>NZ_CM172472.1:0-122500 GCF_057568715.1 Anabaena sp. EIM26
ATGGAAATTCCCATTGACAGTTTGTGGAGTCAGGTGCTAGAGCGCTTACAGCTAGAGCTATCTCGTCCCACCTTTGAAACTTGGATTAAAACTGCTAGTGCAGAGCAACTAGAAAATAATTGTTTAGTCATCCGTACTCCTAACCCTTTTGCCCGCAATTGGCTCCAGAAGTATTACATCAATACGATCGCTCATGTGGTGCAAGATATTGTGGGTTATCCAGTAGAAATTTACATTACTGTTGCTCAAGGTGATGAAGTTTCTCAATTAGCGAAACAAGAAGTAGCTTGGGAATTACCAGCGGTTAATCCTATTTTTCCCAATGTATCCAAAAATCAACAAAAAACTACAGAGTTAAATCCCAAGTATGTTTTTTCAAGGTTTGTAGTTGGTGCTAATAATCGTATGGCTCATGCGGCTTCTTTAGCAGTAGCAGAATATCCCGGTAGGGAATTTAATCCTTTATTTTTATGTGGTGGGGTGGGTTTGGGTAAAACTCATTTAATGCAAGCTATTGGTAATTATCGTTGGGAAATTTATCCTAATTCTAAAATATTTTATGTTTCGACTGAGCAGTTTACCAATGATTTAATTACTGCTATTCGGAATGATAGTATGCAAAGTTTTCGGGAGCATTATCGGGCTGCTGATGTTTTGTTGGTTGATGATATTCAGTTTTTGGAAGGTAAGGAATACACTCAAGAAGAGTTTTTTCATACTTTTAATACTTTACATGAGTCTGGAAAACAAGTTGTCATTGCTTCTGACCGTCCTCCTAATCAGATTCCTAGTTTGCAAGAACGGCTTTGTTCCAGGTTTTCAATGGGGTTGATTGCAGATATTCAATCTCCTGATTTAGAAACCAGAATGGCAATTTTGCAGAAAAAAGCTGAGTATGAAAATATTCGTTTACCTAGAGATGTAGTTGAATATATTGCTTGTAATTATACTTCTAATATTCGGGAGTTGGAAGGGGCTTTAATTCGGGCTTTAGCTTATATTTCCATTTGGGGTTTAGCCATGACCGTGGAAAATATTACCCCAGTTTTAGGCGCTTCTGATCAGAAACTAGAAGTGACATCAGAGGTTATTTTAAAGGTGATAGCGGAGAGTTTTGATATTTCGATTGAAGACTTAAAAAGTAATTCCCGCAGACGAGAAATTAGCTGGGCTAGGCAAATCGGGATGTATTTAATGCGACAGCTTACGGGTTTAAGTTTACCGAGAATCGGTGAGGAGTTTGGTGGTAAAGACCATACAACGGTGATGTATAGTTGCGAGAAGATTACCCAATTGCAAGAGACAGACCGGACTTTAATTCAAACTTTACGTCAATTGAGCGATCGCATCAACATGAATAGTCGTTCTCAAAAGTAGGAGTTGAGAAGATGTCTAACGAGGAATCGAACCAAAATAATAAAGAAAAAGATATTGATCAGGATGATCGGGAGTTGATTATGAAACTATCAGAAATGTATCAACAATTATTAGAAGAACTCAAAGAAGAACAAAGGAAAGAAGGACGCGAAGAAGGACGACAAGAAGGAGAATTAATAGGAATTGATAGAGGGATTCAAAGAGAACGTCGGGCTATGGTTGAAAGCATTTTACAAGTACGTTTTGGAGAAATTGATCCTGAATTAGTAAACATTATTGATCAAGTAATTGCTATGTCCAGGGAAGAATTTACACCCTTGCTTTTAAATTTATCTCGTGCAGAGTTATTAGCGAGGTTTAAAAAATAGCAGTCCGTAAATAGTGTTGAGGAATTACGAAAGTTATTATGACTACAGTAGCTAGATTCCTAATTTTTTTAAGTTGGGAATCTAAATTGTTTAATTCTTTTCTGCACTTTCACCTTCCTGCTACCTGAGTTCGACATAAGAGGGTGTTTGAAAAGTCTCCTTCCATGTCATGCTGAGGAACGAAGCATCTCGGTATGTGGGCTAAACTCCAGATTCTTCGTTGCGTAAGACTCCACATGGCTAACGCCACGCTATGCCTACGGCACACTACGTGAACGCGAACAGAATGACAAATTATACGTCCCTAAACTTTTCAAATATGCTCTAAGATAATTTGTGGAAAACTCGCCCCCAGTAGGAGTCTCAAACCCTTATTCTCTCGCTCTTAAAAATCATAACTCCGTTCGCGTAGCGTCTCCGAACTCCGAACTCAGCTTCCTGCTGCCTTTTTCCACAACCAACAGCCAAATTAATCGCCTTGACATTTGAGCATTTCAGCGAGAATATTAAGCAAAGTATAAAAAATTATTAAATTTAACTACAGTTGTGGAAAAACTACGACCTGTTGTGGAAAAAGCTGTGGAAAACTTAAATATTTTCTGAGTAAATTCTGTTGAGTATAATTACTCTGTGGAAAAGTATCCCAGTTTTTCCACAAGTTTTCCACAGATACTAGCCTCTAGATCCCTAGTCCCTAGAGCCAGATAATAAGTTAGGATTATTTTTTCAACTCTATTCCCCATTCCCTATTCCCTGTTCCCTGCTATATGAAATTAGTTTGCGCTCAAAGCGATCTTAGTACCAACCTTTCACTCGTCAGTCGTGCAGTACCATCAAGGCCAACTCATCCTGTACTTGCTAATATACTGCTACAAGCCGATGCTCAAACTAACCAAGTCAGCCTAACAGCCTTTGATCTCAGCTTGGGTATCCGTAGCAGTTTCAGTGCTGAGGTAATAGAAGGGGGTGCGATCGCACTTCCTGCTAGACTACTTGTAGATATCACCTCACGTCTACCAGAAGGCGAAATCACCCTAGATGACGAATCAGCAGACTCCACCGGAGAGGGCTTAATAGTCACCCTCAAACCCAAAAACGGCAAGTATCAAGTCCGCGCAATGGGAGCAGAAGAATTTCCCGAATTACCAATAATCGAAAATTCCGAAGCCATTCAACTCACCACCGCTGCATTAATTGAAGGCTTACGTGGTTCATTATTCGCCACCAGCGCAGATGAAACCAAACAAGTTCTCACCGGCGTACATCTAACAGTTAAAGAAGATACTTTAGAATTTGCAGCTACGGACGGACATCGTTTAGCTGTGCTGGAAACCACTAATGAGCGTCCTCTAGATGGTAGCAATCAGCTAGAAGTCACAGTACCAGCCAGAGCATTACGCGAACTACAAAGAATGTTAGCTCATAGCTCATCAGAAGAAACTGTAGCCTTATATTTTGATCAAGGTCAAGTTGTATTTGCTTGGCAAAATCAACGTTTAACCAGCCGCACTTTAGAAGGACAATATCCCGCTTATCGTCAACTAATACCCCGTCAATTTGAGCGACAAGTAACATTGGAAAGACGACAATTTATCAGCACCTTAGAGCGAATTGCAGTGTTAGCTGACCAGAAAAATAATATTGTCAAAGTCAGCATTGATAACGCTAATCAAGAAATTACTTTATCTTGTGAAGCGCAAGACGTAGGTAGTGGTACAGAGTCAATGTCAGCACAAATATCTGGAGAAGATATAGATATTGCATTTAATGTCAAATATTTAATGGAAGGCTTGAAAGAATTACCATCAACTGAAATCCAAATGCACTTAAATCAAAGCCTCACTCCAGTGATTTTTACACCTTTAGGAGGCTTAAAAATGACCTATTTAGCTATGCCTGTACAACTTAGAAATTAGCAGTGATGTGTTTAATTGAGATTTTTTTATCTCGTTATCTCGTTCCCAGTTTCTAACTGGGAATGCCATCACAGAGCCTCTGGCTCTGATATAACTAAAGGCAGAGCCTTTTGAAATTCATTCCCATACAGAGTATGGGAACGAGAAAACGAGAAACTTGTGACTCCTGAATTGTTACACCAAATGTTTCATAGGGATTTCAATCCAGAATTCTGTACCCTTATCTGGTTGCGAATTACATTTCAACAAACCACCGTGTTTTTCCACCACAATTTGATAGCTAATTGATAACCCTAAACCAGTACCTTTACCTATTGGCTTAGTAGTGAAAAATGGATCAAATATTCTTGCCCTGACAGTTTCTGGCATTCCTGGCCCATTATCACTAATTTTAATCACTACATTTTTAAGATTGCTATTTACTTCTTTAATACTAGTAGAAATAGTTATGTTCCATACTGTGGGAGTTTCTACGGTAGATGGTTTGTAACTTTCTAATGCATCAATTGCATTACTCAAAATATTCATAAATACTTGATTTAACTGTCCAGCATAACACTCTATTAACGGTAAATCACTATATTCTTTAATTATTTTAATACAAGGAAATTCAGGTCTGGCTTTTAAACGATGCTGCAAAATCAGCAAAGTACTATCAATGCCATCATGGATATTAACTTCCTTCATGTCAGATTCATCAAGTCGCGAGAAATTTCGCAAAGATAAGACGATTTGCCGAATGCGCTCAACTCCAATTTTCATGGAATATAAACTTTTAGGTAAATCTTTGATCAAAAATTCTAAGTCTAATTCTTCTGCCAGTTCTAAAATATCTTGGCTTGGTTCTGGGCATTCTTGCTGATAGAGATTGAGCATACTCAGTAAGTCTTCAGCATATTCATTGATATGAATGAGGTTGCCAGAAATAAAGTTAACTGGATTATTAATTTCATGGGCAACACCTGCCACAAGTTGTCCTAAAGAAGACATTTTCTCAGTTTGAATAAGTTGGGTTTGAGTAGCTTGTAGTTCATTCAGTGTTTGTGTGAGTTGTTCTGCTTGTTGCTGAGTTTTTAGCAATAATTCAGCTTGTTGAATTGCTACCCCAAGTTGCGCTGCAATCTGACTAATAAAATTCACTTCAGAGGTTTTCCATTGACGCGGGCCAGTGTGTTGGTAGGTACAAAGCAACCCCCAGAGTTGTCTCCTGATAAAAATGGGAGCTAATACAAAAGCATGAATTTGAAAATGTTCTAAATTATCGACATGACAAGGAGTAAATCCCATTTGGTAAATATCATCTACGGCAAATGTTTCATTAAAGCGATATCTTCCTCCTTGAGTTTCTTGTAAATAAGTATCATTCCAAATTGTATTAATACCAAGTTTAGATTCATTGAACCAGTTAGGACTAGCAGCTTCAAAATCACCGACAAATTCCCCACCCCAATCAGCACTGAATTTATAAACAGAGACACGATCTGATTTGATTAATTGGCAAACTTCTTTTGTGGTGGTTTTAAAGATTGCATCAGTATCAAGGGATTTGCGAATTTTGTTAATGACTCCAAATACGGCTTGTTGTTGTTCAGCAGTCCTTTGCATTTCTAATGTCCGCTTATGGACTTGTTTTTCTAAATTTTCATTAAAACTTTGTACCTGTTGGTAAAGTTCATATTGCTGAATGGCAGAAGCAAAATGTTTACTAATTTCTTTAGCTAGTTCAATTTCTTCATCTGTCCATTTTTGAGCTTGTCCTTGTTTAGATTCACTCCATAAGTCAAAAGATAGACGAGGATAAAGTTGTCTGTTGTCTGGATCAAATTTACCAGCCCAAAGGGTTTCTGTATCTATTTCGTTGCGAAAAATGCTTAAATAACCCACTAATTCTTGTCGATAGTGGAGAGGAATCATTAAAATGCTGCGGATTTTTGTGGGTTTAAAAGCAAGTTGGACAATGCGTAAATTAGAATCTTGATAAATATCAGGAATTGCCCAAATGTTGTATTGGCCCGATTTGTAATGTTCCTGCCAGACGCTATATTGCTCTAATAGTGGATATATATTTTGTTCAGAAATAACAGGTTGCTGTCCGCATACATAAAGCTGAAAACAATTGCTACCAGGAATTAAACATTTTGTTAAAGATTTAAAGCTACTATGTTGGAAGTCAAAGGCATTATGTCTGATGCATAACCTACCCCCAACACCATTAAAAGCCGCAACTGTAGCTTCTAAGGCTGGCTGTAAGACTATCGTAGGTAGTGAATGGAGGAGGGTAGCGATGCGGTTAATTATAGCTTCTCGTTCGGCTTTGGCACGAGTTTGGGTGAGGAGATGACTTTGTGCGATCGCTACAGACAACTGCTCTACCACCATCTGCATCGCTTCTAGTTCATATTCTGCCACATCACGGGCTTGAGAATGATGAGATACCAACAATCCCCACAGTTGATCTTCATGAATAATCGGTGCAACGACAGAAGACTTAACCCCCATAGCCGTTAAATATTCCACATGACATGGATCTACTGAACGGTAAAGAATCTCTTCAGTGATAATTTCCCCCGTTTCTATATCACGCTGAGGACTTTGCCCAATCTGTCTAGTATCAACGTTCACTACAGAACGCACCCGCGACTTAATAAACATTTCACGCGCATCAGGCGGAATGTCATCAGCAGGGAAATTCAACCCCAATAAGGATGGTAAACGATTTTCATAAATGGATTCAGCAATAACCTGACCACTGCCATCAGCATGAAATTTGTAAATCATTACTCGGTCAGTGCCAAATAAAGACTGAACTTCCGCTGTTGTAGCTGTAATAATATCTTTCAACTCTAAGGACTGCCGGATGCGATTTGTAATCCGACGCAGTAAGGTTTCTTGAGACATACCTGTCCTCTGGTCTGGTGGAGGGATAGAAACCATCTTTTTATACAATCATTAATATCTTACTATAATTGATTTTTGATCTTAATAATATTTAAAGATTTTTCTGTGAGCTTTGTCTACAGTAAGTATACGGTCATGTATTAGAAGCAAAAATTCTTAATGTCCTGATCAGATCAATTTCCGCCAAATGATGATCAGGTAACTATTCAAAGGTAATATAGGAATCCGGTTTGATTTCTGAATTTACTCATAGAGGTAGGGAACAGGGAACAGAAAACAAGGAATATAAGGTGTACTGAGTTTGTGCAAAAATCAAATAGAAGTTCTATAAGTGGCAAAAACAATTTAAAATATTCCATCTGGCAGTCTATATTTCACAAAAATTAAAAACTCCTACCTAAATCAATACCTGCGCCATTTTATTTATAGGTTGAGCGAAGCAAAACCCAATCTAAGAATCAAGACTTTTTTCTATTTAACGAAGGTATTGCTAAGTAGAAAGGTACAAAAAACTTAACTATATTCAGAAGCATGAGGAGAAAAGGGAAAAAGCTTTCCCCTTGCAACTTTACCCTTTTCCCATACCAAACTTTATATAGTTTCAGTATAATTCCGCAGACTTACTGGTTGTCATTGATAACTGAAAGCTTTTTTGTCACCTGTCACCGCTCAGATTTCGTGTAGCGTCCCGCAGATGCGGTAGTTCAGCCTATCGCCTACACCTTTACAATGTCAGAAAAGCGGATTTTTAGATAATCATCTTCCATCTTTGCACCTGATGGTTGAAGTGCTGCTAAAGCCTGGGGTAAAACCAAATTACGGCGATGATTACCAATAGTAATATTTAGTTCATCGCCACTTTTACTTAGTTGCACTTGATTTTTAGGAATGCCAGGTAAATAAAGCTCTAAGCTGTATTGATTATTCTCTTGTACAACTCTAATAGTTGTTTCTTTGTAATAAATCTGAGTTGGATCTTCATCTGGATAAAGAGTTTCTTTGAGTCTCTCTAATGCTGCCAAACCACACATTTCTTCAGAATAAAGAGGTACTTCTTTCACAGGTAAAGGGTGAAAGTTATCATGAATTTCTTGGCGGTATTGTTCTTGATTCTCTTTCCAACGTTGGAAAAATGGATCTTTAACTTCTTGGGGAATAATGCGATTAGCTACAATTAAATCTGTTGCTACATTATATAAACTGAGATAAGCATGGGCGCGGAGAGATTCTTTAATCACCATTTTTTCTGGATTGGTGACAAGACGGACTGAAGTTTGAGTATTATCAGTTAATACTTTTTCCAGCGCTTCTATTTGTTCATAAAATTCATAAGGCGCATCCATCACTTCTCTATCTGGTAAAGAAAAACCAGCAATTGGTCTAAAAATAGGTTCAACCAGAGGTCGAAGTGCTACAGAGATGTTCTGAAAAGGTTTGTAAAAACGCCGCATATACCAGCCGCCAACTTCTGGTAAACTCAACAGACGTAGCGCCGTACCAGTCGGGGCAGAATCAATGATCAAAACGTCAAATTCCCCTTCATCATAGTGACGTTTCATTCTTACCAAGCCGAAAATTTCATCCATGCCTGGTAAAATTGCCAATTCTTCCGCCTGTATCCCGTCTAAACCCCGTGCTTGCAAAACTTGGGTAATGTAACGCTTTACAGCCCCCCAATTGCCTTCTAATTCTTGCAACGCGTCGAGTTCTGCACCCCACAAATTTGGGCGTACTTGTCGAGCATCATGTCCCAATTCTATATCAAAGCTGTCTGCCAGAGAGTGAGCAGGATCTGTACTTAAAACTAGTGTCCGGTAGCCGAGTTCTGCACAACGAAGTCCAGTTGCGGCAGCGACTGAGGTTTTACCCACGCCACCCTTACCTGTCATTAAAATTACACGCATGGATGATTCTGTCCTGCTTTAATTTTGTTTACATTTATTTACATTATCCGGTTTTTAAGGAAAATAGGTGTTGCTTTAAGACATCTAATCGGGAACCATGCCAATAATCAATGTGGGAAACTATCAAACTATCGGCATTGAGACGTAGTTCACTCCAACCAGATATGGAAATGCGGGGTTTCCAAGGTAAGGGGGAATTCCAACTAAGCGTCCATTCGCTTTTAATTGTGTCTTCGTGGCGTTGAATATTATGTAAATCCATTTTCAGATTGAGGAAAAAGGTTTGGATAAATTTAATCATCCATTTATAAAGTTCTAAACCACGAAATTTAAAAACAGGATCTTGAAAATAAATATCTGGCGCATAAATACTGTAAGTTTGATTGACTGGAAATCTTTGATAGTCGGCTTTGAGAATTTCAATAATGTCCATGATAGCGAATAGGTAATAGGCAAAAAACTAGAACTTTTTACTCAGTACTCGGTACTCTTTACTCTTTACTCTGAGTTACTTCTACATAAATATGCTCTAACCGCACAGGCTGACGTGAAATTGAATCAATGGATATACCGTCAAATTTGGCAATGATTTCTTTTAATTCTAGCGTTTCTGGCAACCAAAAAGCTAAATCACTCCCATAACGCCGGGTTGTAAAGCCATATTTATCAGCTAGTGCGATCGCTTCTTGCTCTTGTGTAGTTTGTAACACGATAATTTCCTGAGCCGGAATTAAGGTTTTTAACTCAGATAAACTACCCTCAGCTAAAATTCTACCATTTTTCAAAATCCCAATTCTATTGCACAGTCTTTCCGCTTCATCTAATAAATGTGTTGTTAATAAAATCGTCATTCCCTGATTTTTAAGTTGGCGAATTAATTCCCAAATTTCATATCTTGCTTCAATATCTAAGCCTGTAGTCGGTTCATCAAGAATTACTAATTGCGGCTGATGTACTAAAGCCACAGCAATATTTAAGCGTCTTTGCATCCCCCCACTAAGAGTTTCTACGGGACTTTTGGCTCTATCTAATAAGTTAACAGCAGTGAGAGTTGCTTTTACTTGTTTCTGGCGTGTTTGACGATCTAAACCATAAATAGCAGCAAAAAAATTGAGATTCTCCTCACAAGATAAAGTTTTATACAACAGATTTTCTTGAGGTGCAATCCCAATTAATTTTTTGGTTGCTTCGGAAACAGATTGGTTCTTAATTGTAACAGCACCGCTGTCTGGATTGAGGAGATTACAAATAATATTGATTGTTGTGGTTTTACCGGCTCCATTTGCACCTAATAAACCATAAATTTCTCCTGAGTCAATATGTAGTTGCAAATTCTGGAGAACTTTTCTGCTACCGTAAGACTTATTTAAGTTTTTAATTCTCAGCATATTTCCAATTCATAAATTTTAAAATTTGTGAAAGTGATCTGTAGTCATCTGATTTTAATTATGGGGATTCCCCTGTATCAGATGTGTATCATCAGAAACTACCCTAAAGTGACCATAGAGAAATATCGCCTTATACTGATTGCCAAATAGAATTTTGTGCGATATGACTAAGAATAATTACGTATTAGCCTGAATTTTCTAATCAAGATACTAGCGTATTCAGAGCAGATTAATTCACAAAATTGACACCCAAAGGACTTATGGTTGATTTTACAGTGGCTATCTGTACCTATAACGGAGAGAATCGCATATTAGATGTCCTAGCGAAATTGCGATCGCAAGTTGGGACAGAGGGTATTTCCTGGGAAATTCTGATTATTGACAACAATAGTACTGATAACACTGCCAAGATAGTACAACAGCAACTATCTCATTGGAGTGAAATTTACCCTCTTGAATACTATTTTGAACCTGAACAAGGACTAGCTTTTGCTCGCAGATGCGCTATCCGAGAAGCAAAAAGTGATTTAATCGGATTTCTGGATGATGATAATTTACCCTATCCTAACTGGGTAGCAGAGGCTTATAAATTTGGTCAAACTCATCCAGATGCTGGTGCTTATGGGGGACAAATTCATGGAAAATTTGAAGTTGAACCACCTCCAGGATTTGAAAGAATTGCTCGCTATTTTGCTATTTTAGAAGGAAATAAAACCTATTGCTATAACGAAAAATATCAATCAACTAAAAAAAGAATGTTTCCTCCCGGAGCAGGAATCGTCATTCGTAAACAAGCTTGGCTAGAAAGCGTTCCTGAACGCCAACAGATTACTGGAGTATCTGGTAATTCTTTGTTAACAAAGTCTGAAGATGTAGAAATGTTATCATATATTTTCTATGCTGGCTGGGAACTTTGGTTTAATAAGGACATGAGTATTAATCACAAAATGCCAAAATCTCGTTTTGAAAGGGATTATATAATCAAATTTTTTAAAGGAGTAGGGTTAAGTCGATACCAGACGAGAATGATTGCCTATAAACCTTGGCAATTTTTTTGTGTTTTACCTGCCTACATGGTAAATGACTTACGAAAAATAATGCTTCACTTGATTAAATACAGAAATGTTATTAAGACCGATATAGTTGCTGCTGGAGAAATGGAGCTTCTCCTAAGTATTTTCATGAGTCCTTTTTACCATTGGAGAAAGAAGATATTTCATAATTAATACAGGTGTGGTTCTTCTCAAAAGAAAAAACATTACATTCGTATTATCCACCTCTAACTTAATCCCAGATTGCTCACAAGAGAAAAAATCATTGATGTTTGCCAAATAGTATTTTGTACAATATGACTAAGAATGGTGCTTATGGGGGACAAATTCATGGAAAATTTGAAGTTGAACCCCCTCCGGGATTTGAAAGAATAGCTCGCTTTTTTACAATTTATAGAAAGCAAAAAAACTTATTGCTATAACGAAAAATATCAGTCAACTAAAAAAAGAATGTTTCCTCCAGGAGCAGGAATAGTCATTCGCAAACAAGCTTGGTTAGAAAGTATTCCTGAACATCCCTTATTGCCACAAACAAATGAAGATTTAGAGATGTTAAATTATATTTGGCAAAAAAATTGGCAACTATGGTTCAATGCTGAAATGGAATTAGATCACATCATTCCTAAGTCACGCGTTGAAAAAGAATATTTAATTAAATTTTTCCGTCCAAATGGGATATGTCGGTATTATTTCCGAATGCTGAATTATCAACCTTGGCAAAGACCGATAATTAGTTTCGTATAAATGATTAATGATTTCAGTAAAGCAATTGGTTTTTATATTAAAAAAAGAAATTCTTTAAACCCAAAATATGGGCGGAGGATTTAAGATGATCTCACGGAAATGACGTATTTCCGTTAGTCACCTTGAAAGGGCTAGTCCTAAAATAAAATATTTTTGAAATGCCTAATAATTACCTCATTAAGATATTTTAATAAAAACTCAAATTCACAAGCAGCTTTCTCTAAAAGTAATATCTTAGAAATAACTTTCAGCAAGGACAAATAGATAGACACTAAGGAATATTACTAATATACTTATATATACATACTAGAGATTTAGATGTCAATAGGTCGGTGTAGGTAAGATCATTCAGTCTTGGAAATAATGTGAAAAAATCAGTCGCCTAATTATCGAGAATAGAGTCAATAATCTCTGAGCGTATTAAGACAAAAGATACTCTTTAAATCTTGAATTGAGAATTGCTGACTTGTTAACGTAGCTTTGAGTAAAACCCGTAAAAATTATAAAGCGGAAAGGGATATTAACATAATATGGAAATTTTTCATAAGGGACTCAGAGAACTTTTACTAATTAATCAGTATTTGTCTAATCATAAAATTGGATTTGTCTCTATAGAAAGACCGATTCCTGAATGGTTTAAAAAATTCACTCAATGGATTCCTAGTTATTCAATAGGATTACAATTGCGACGTGAATATCGCCATTTTTCAATGGGATTACAAGCTTTATCCCTGCAAGATATTGATAGTATTTATGTCATGGAAATTTATAATCAACATCTTTTAACTTTGTTACCTATGTTGGTATTTACAGGTAAACAAGTATTTTTAGGTATTCATGGTAATCAATTATTTGCCCAAGAAAATAAGATAAAATATTGGGGTTTTGTTTATCTCAAAAAGTTTATAGAATTCAATCCTAAATTTAAAGTGATTCTTTTAGAATTAGATGATGATTATGTCAGCGACAAGTTTAAATTTACTACATCTTCTAAGATGGTTATTCCCCATCCTATCATCAGTGAAGCTACCCCAAAATTATCACCAGGAGAAAGATTGAAACAAGACGAGAAAATTAAAATTGGTATTATAGGAATTATTCGAGAAGATAAGCCTATCAATAAGATTTTAGAAAAAGTCCGATATTACGTTTCTCAACATTCCCAGGAATTAGAATTAGTTATTGGTACACCTATTAATCAAAAACCCAAATATCTAGAAAATTGCTTAGACATTACTTTTGTTGATACCACGAAAGACCAAGATTATTTGCAAGCATTACAACAATTAGATATTTTAGTTACTGATTTTGATCAAGAACGTTATTATTATCGAGCGAGTGGAGTGATAAGTGACGCAGGATCTTGTGGATGTTATATTATTGCACCAAATTATCCTGTGATTAAGCATCAAATTACCTGGCCAGTTTCTATAGGTTCATCCTATTCTAGTTTAGATGATTTAGACCAAGTGATTGAGGCAGCAATTATTCATATTCGAGAAAAAGGTCGGGATAATCATTGGATTTGGCGAGAAAAAAGAAATGCAGAATATATCGCCCAATTACTCTTCCCCAACCTATAATTTTTCTGATATTTCCCTGATTTATTTGAGAAATTAGGAAACGGTTTAATAACTGATTTAAAGTCTTCTTTCTACCATCAACATCCGTCGATAAGATAACCATCCACAAACTAACATAATTATTGCAAACACAAATAAAAACCAAAAATGTGATGTAATATCGCCAATTTTATCTCCATTGGCTGAAACTCCTAATAGAGATTCATTCATGTGATATATTGGATTATATTTGGCAATATTTAACAGAGTTTGGGGAAATAAGGAAGTTGGTAAAAATGCCCCCCCTAAAATTAATAAAGGTACTCCAAAAGCAGCTACCAAAGCATTAACATCTTCAATGCGTCGAGCTAATTGTGTACCCAAAATAAATCCTAAGCCAACATAAGCAATGATACTTAATAAAATGATGATAATTCCTAATAAAATGGAACCTTTAAATGTTGCACCCCAAAAAGCAGCTATGGTATAAACTAACAGCGTTTGTCCGATACCAATGCAGCTATGAGCAAGAAAAATTCCTAAAAAGTAAGATGTGCCACTTAAGGGAGAAATAAACAAGCGTTTTAGGGTTTGCTGTTCTCGTTCTGCAACTACAGTAGCCACACTCCCACCCAAACAGCTAAAAAACAGTGCTGCGCCTACCAAGGTTGAGGGTGCAGCATTTTCAAAAGCTACAGCCATTGTGAGTTTTGCCCGTTCTGCCAAAATAAATCCGTTGAGAATTAAGATAGAAATTGGGAAAATACTCCAAAAAATTAAGCTGCGTCTACGGCGCAATAGTTCAATTAAGATGCGCTGAGTGACAGCTATAGTTTCGTGCCAATATTTCATTTTGATTAGTTGATTTATAGTAAGTTGCCTCAACAGGAATTATATGATATGCCAAGTATTTTACACACCTAGTAGCCAATTATTAGTAAATGTATTACACTGTCAAGTAATATTGTAATTTATGACTGCAAATTTTGCAGGTTGATGTGCTGTCAGATCACGAAACTGGTTTTGATGAGTGCGTAATATGATCAATTTATCCAATCAACTCTTGACAATTTTTTAATTTCTGTCAAAATACATCCGTTGAGGCTGACTATAAAAATCTGCCCATGTATATCTTTGATTTTACTCCATTGTGCATTGTGAAAAGTTGATTATATAACCAATGAGCCAAATATTTAACTTACCAGAATCATCTACTATTTCTCGTCGTACACTGCTGAAGTTATTTGGTGTAAGTACTATTGTCGGAGCTACAGGATACTCACGTTTTAGTAAGCCAAAACCGTCTATTTTTCAGCCAGATACACTCAATTTACCCAAGAGTTTAAATAGTAATAAAAGCGTCGTGGTAATTGGAGGTGGGTTAGCAGGTTTAGCTTGTGCTTATGAATTGGTTCAGAGGGGATTTGCAGTTACACTTTTAGAAAAGTCTCCCCAATTGGGGGGTAAAATTGCTAGTTGGCAGATAAAAGCTGCTGGTGAAACTTTTATGATGGAACATGGGTTTCATGGCTTTTTTCCTCAGTATTATAACTTAAATAATGTTGTATCTGAACTGGGAGTTAAGGATAATTTTCAGTCATTAAATTATTATTCGGTTGTTTACCGGGGTTCCCAATATCAACCAGAAGTTTTTCGCCCCAGTAGTTCTGCTTTTCCTTGGAATATTATAGATTTAGCGATCGCATCTCCCAATCGCTTAAAATGGGGTATCAACCTCACCAAAATCAAGCATTTACAAGTCTTTCAGGCGATTACAGGTTTCCAGCGAGAAAAAAATTATCGGCGTTTTGATCATCTTTCCGTTGCTGATTGGGTAAAAACAGAATTTCCCCAAGGTTTATATGATTTATATTTTTTACCTTTTGCCAAATCCAGTTTAAATGCACCTGATACCATGAGTGTAGGAGAACTGATGCAGTTCTTCCATTTTTACTTTTTTGGAAATCCTGAAGGACTGGCTTTTAATGGCACAAAAGACGATATGGGGACAAGTTTAGTCCAACCTATCGCTCAAGCAATTCAGCAGCAAGGTAAAATTATCACAGGTGCAACTGTGAGTGAAATAGTTGCTCATAACAATCAAATTGCAGAAATTAAATATTATGTGGGTAACAATAATAATAATGTGCCTTTTTGGGTAAAGCGTAACTCTATTGTCAGTGATAGTAAAATAGAATATTTTGGTGCGGCTGATGAAGTATTTGCTTGCTCAAATGGTAGTCAGGAAGCTATTTCTCTTACTTGCACCCATCAAGGTTGTACTGTGCAAATAGCAGCAGATGGTCAATTTCATTGTCCTTGTCATGGTGCGGTATTTACATCTGAAGGTAAAGTAGTTAAAGGCCCTGCTCAAAGAGATTTATCTAGGTTTCAAGTTGTAGAAAGACAAGATGATAATTTGCAATTATTAGCAGTTAATCAAGAGTCATCATCACCAGAGATGATTACGGCTGATTATTATGTTTTAGCTACTGATGTACCGGGAGTACAACAACTATTGAAACGCATGACTGGGGATGTAGATCAAAAAGTGCGATCGCAAGTTGAAAAGCTGAGTATTGCTGATCCCTTTGCTGTGTGCCGTTTCTGGTTTGATCAGGACTTTGAATGGGAACATAGTAACTTTACTTCTTTATCTGGCTACCGGTTAACTGACAGCATTACCCTTTATCACCGCATTCAAAAACAATTCATTGATTGGTCACAACGCACTGGTGGTAGTGTGGTAGAATTACACGCTTATTGTTACAAAGAAAAAGAGTTCCCTAACCAAGAAGCTTTATTAAATACTTTTGCACAAGAACTTTATGATATTGTTCCTGAATTAAAACAAGCAAAGGTGCTACACCAGGAATTAGTTAATCAACATAACTTCTCTGGATATCCACCTAATAGTTATGCAGATCGTCCAGAAAGTAGTACGAATATGACTAATTTATTATTTGCTGGTGATTGGGTAAAAATGCCTTTTCCTTGTGGTTTAATGGAACGGGCTGTTAGTAGTGGTTTACTGGCTGCAAATGAAATTTTACATCGTGAAGGTTTGCAGCGTCGGCCGCTTTTAACAGTGAATCCAGAAGGATTATTACAAATTTAATCAATAACTTCTGCCATTATTCATTCTGTTAGCCGTAGCGGGGCGATAAAATAGAATTTGGGTAATAGACAATGATAGAAAACGAAGCCACACTAATCACAGATGCAGTATCAATTCAATATCAATATATTGCTAACCTGTTATTTGTACTGTTAACCTTTATTTTGCTGTGGTTAATTGTGAATTTTTTAATTAGTCGCAAACAAATAGGTCATTTATTAATCAAACTTCCTCTGCATGGACAAGGGATGCTGATATTTTTATATGGTAATTTCATGTTCATGATCTTATATCCTATTCTTAATAAGGTACAGCTATTTATGTATCCTTTAGAAAGTATGACAAGGATACTTTTTGTTAGCTATTTCTTACTAAGACTATTTATGAATAATCCTCCCTCAATCAGAGAAAAAGGGATTTTGACTGCCGGAGGTTTTGCTACATGGGAAAAGATTAGGTATTACAAATGGACTGTGAATCCAATGAAACCGGATGAATATATTTTGATTATTAGCACTGGTATGTGTTTTGGGGATATATGGCGTTTAACGATTAATACCCCACAAAAAGAGAGTATAGATACTGTTTTAAAACAGTATCTAATTTTAGAAAAATGAGTGTTAATTATTAGGATTCTGCAAATATTCACCTAAATTCAAACCAATCACACCGACAATTATTAAAAATATAGACATGGCTTTGACGAGTGTGAAAGACTCACGAAACCAGACAATACCAATACTAGTAATTAAGATAGTACCAAATCCAGACCAAATGGCATAAACGATACTAACTTCAATTTTTCTGAGAGAAAGTGTCAAAAAAGTTAAACAAAGTCCATAGGATAAAAATATGAAGATGGAAGGAACTATTTTAGTGAATTCTTCGGACAATTTCATGCAAGTTGTGCCGCAGACTTCAAAAATAATTGCCATCATGAGGTAAAGCCAACTACTTAACATAGTTATTATAGATTGTTACTTTGCAGAATTAGGGTTATTTGATTATCTCTATAAAACTAAAAAATTGCTATAAGCATAAAATCTTATGTCATTATTTCAATATATTTATGCCAGTTATTCTGTACAGAATGATGACATCAACTGAATTATCAACCTTCATCTGTATTTATCTGCGTTCAATTATTCTTGATATCTTAATTCTATGCAAATTCATATCAATTTGGTATGAAGTTTTCATTAAAGCAATGTTTTGTCTAGAAAAATGGGAATTTTAATAATGAATTCTGAACCTTTGCCTGGATTAGATATGCAGTAAAGTTGACCACCATGTTTTTCTACTACAATTTGATGGCTGATAGATAATCCTAACCCAGTTCCTTTACCTACAGGTTTAGTGGTAAAGAATGGATCGAATAAACGTTTTTGTATACCCTCCGGTATTCCCAAACCGTTATCAGCAATGCTAATCATGATTTGATTATCATCAGTTACTTCACTATGAATAAAGATTTTGATATCTTTTGGATTATTTTCGGTTATTTCATCACTGCAATTGGCAAGTTTATAACTTTCAGACAAAGCATCAATAGCATTAGCTATTATATTCATAAATACCTGATTCATTTGTCCTGCATAGCACTCAACTAAAGGAAGCTTGCCATACTCTTTAATTACTGAAATTTCTGGACGATCAGGTTTAGCTTTTATATTATGTTGGAGAATTGTTAATGTATTTTCGATACCTTCATGAATATCAACAGATTTAATTTCTGCTTGATCTAATCGAGAAAAATTACGTAAAGATAAAACAATTTCATTAATTCTTCTAGCACCAACCTTCATGGAAGATAATAATTTGGGCAAATCTTCCATAATAAATTCCATTTCGATACCCTGCTTTTTTGCTTGTGACACTACATCAGAGTAAGGCTGTTCTTGTTGATAGCATTGCAGTATATTGAGTAGGTCTTGCACATATTCACTAGCATAGTTGAGATTGCCATAGATAAAATTCATGGGGTTATTAATTTCGTGGGCTATACCTGCTACCATTTGTCCCAACGCAATCATTTTTTCATTTTGTAGTAGTCGGGTATAGTTGTGCTGGAGGTCACGAAATCCTGCGTGTGCTGCTCTGGCACGTTCTTTTTCTTTTTGTAGTCTAGTCAGTGTGAGAGCCTGAATATGGGATGAAGCTAACAGTAACTGATGAAAATCCAGGACTCCATACTGACAAGATTGATCTGTGACTAAAATTGGCTCATAGACGTTTTTCGATGAGCGTTCTAATGCTATCTGAGTCGCTTCCATAATCAGCACATCTTCTTGTAAGATAGATGTCTCTGGCTTCAGAAAATTGTATAGATATTCGATAGGACGACCAGCAAATAGTCCTAAACCATAGGGATGACTCATTTGCTCAAAAAACAGCCGTCGTGAAATCATGCCTACACATTGCTGATTTTTAGTCAAGATGATTCCAGGAAGTAAAGGCTCTTGCTCAAAAAGTTTAGCTAATGCATTTCCTGGATAATTTAGCTCGATTTGAACTGTCCAAACTGGTAGTTCTTGCAAGGTTGACTCTAGTTTTAGGTTCAATTCATCAGCATTTCTTATGCTATGCATAGCCAGCATTTTTACTATCCTTTGATGTAATATTGACCAATGATTTCTTGATGGTAGAAGCCCCCGGATTTATACATGGAATCAATCAAAAATTCAAATTTGTCTGATGCTTACCCTGAGCCGTATTATTACTCCCGTTAGCATTCCTAAAACAGACTGGTAAATCTTCTGATTACGCAAAATTATAATTTCAAGTTTTTTAGCAGAATGTATGGTTTTTGCTTAATCAAATTAATTAATTTTTAGTTAAGCTGCCTTATGCTTAACTTATGCTATGCAAAGATGAGACGCTACGCGTAGATTTTGGCGATCGCTCAGTCGAATGCTGAAGTCACGATAGGAAAGGCGATCGCACTCTCAAGATTGCAGACAATAATAGGGTTTGAGAGAAATATCTATAAGAATAATTTAGTCTTGAGTGAAAGAACGACTCAGATCCTAGCACCCAGCCTTTAAGTAAAAGTTAAGGATAAGTAGTCAAATTAGCTAAGGTGTCCTAAAAATTATGGGCGTTGCATAAATGCGGGATGAATTGAGACTTTTGTACAAAGCAGAATATTGATTCTTTGCGTCTTTGCGTGAGACAAAAATCATCCTACTAATCAGCAACGCCAAATTATGATGAGCAAAAAGCGGAAGGAACAAATGAGATACCCTAATTAAAATGTAAAATATGACGGTTGTATTATATGCCCGAATGTGATTGAGCGTTATACTTTGCCCGAAATGGGCAATCTTTGGAATGAAGCCTATAAGCTACAAACCTGGCTGCAAGTAGAAATTGCTGTTTGCGAGGCACAGGCTCAATTGGGTTATATTCCATCAGAAGCAGTTGCAGAAATTAAAGCCAAGGCGAATTTTGACCCCCAGCGGGTGCTAGAAATTGAGGCAGAAGTTCGCCATGATATGATCGCTTTTTTGACTAATGTCAATGAATATGTAGGTGAGGCGGGACGCTATATTCATTTGGGTTTAACTAGTTCGGATGTGCTGGATACGGCTTTAGCACTACAATTGGTTGCTAGTTTGGATCTATTGTTGCAATGCCTAGAAGATTTAATTCAGGCAATTCGCCACAAGGCTAGAGAACACCGTTATACGGTCATGATTGGGCGATCGCATGGTATCCACGCTGAACCCATGACTTTTGGCTTTAAGTTAGCCGGTTGGTTAGCGGAAATGTTGCGACATCAAGAACGCTTGCGAATTCTCCGGGGAACCATTGCTGTGGGTAAAATTTCCGGTGCAGTGGGAACTTATGCCAACATTGAACCGCGTGTAGAAGCGATCGCTTGTGAAAAACTCGGACTCAAACCCGATACTGCTTCCACACAGGTTATTTCCCGCGATATTCATGCCGATTATGTGCAGCAGTTAGCTTTAGTTGCCGCATCTATTGAACGCTTTGCTGTAGAAATCCGCAATCTCCAGAAAACCGACGTTTTGGAAGTTGAAGAATTTTTCGCCAAAGGTCAAAAAGGCTCCAGTGCCATGCCACACAAACGCAATCCCATTCGTTCCGAACGACTCACCGGGATGGCGCGATTAGTCAGAAGTCATGCAGGTGCAGCTTTAGAAAATGTCGCTTTATGGCACGAACGAGATATTTCTCACAGTTCTGTAGAACGGGTAGTTTTACCAGATGCCTGCATTTTGACCCACTTTATGCTCCATGAAATCACCGACTTGGTGACAAATCTACTGGTTTATCCCCAGAACATGGAACGGAATCTCAACTGCTACGGTGGTGTAGTTTTCAGCCAAAAAGTTTTACTAACTTTGATCAACAAAGGACTCAACCGCGAAGCAGCTTATGCGATCGTCCAACAAAGCGCCCACACTGCTTGGAACAAACCAGAAGGCAATTTCCGCGATTTGATTAGCAAAGATCCCCGTGTCACTGAAAAGTTGTCACCAACAGAAATAGATGCCTGTTTTGACCCACAACAGCATCTCAGACATTTAGATCAGGTTTATCAACGACTGGGTATTTAAATTTCAGGATTCAGGAGTCGAACTAGAAGGGAAAAACCACGCTTCTAATGTTATCTCTAATCAGGTAATAATTCTGACTCCTGGATTCTTGACATTGAAACCTCAAACTCTCATTCTCTCTGTGTCTCTACGCCTCTGCGTGACAGAAATCATCCCCCTTTTATGCAAAGTTAGAGATTTGGAGTATTTTCTAGCCTGAATACTCGTCCAAAACTTAAAATTGCCCCTAGATCTACCCAAATATGATAAGTATGAATTATAACTGTATATATATAACATCAAAAATGCATCTACTATGTACAGACTAGTTAATATCAGTGTTGTACAAAAATTATTTTCAATAAGACTAAATATTTACAACTCTCTTCTGCTCCTTTATTCGTAATTAAGGATATTTCAATGATTGAAGTTCTCGCCACGCTTTCTGCTGCTGCCGCTGCTGGATTGAGAATAGGTACACCCTTACTCATCATTGGGTTGTTACAAGGCAGCAACCTCTGGTCTCAAGTTCCGCTTTTATCACGTATTTCACCTTATGTATTAATCTGTTTACTCACTAGTTGGTCACTATTTGAGCTATTTGCTTCCAAAAGGCTAAGTGGGCAAAGAATAGTACAACAAATTCAGCTATTTTTGTCTCCCATCGTAGGGGCAATTATGGGTTTAGCCGTTGCCTCAGCAACAGCAATGCCAAGCTGGATCATTGCTTGTATTGGTGGTTCCTTGGCTTTGGTACTCCAACTAGTTCAATTAGGTTGGTTTTATCGCTTACGAGGCTTGCCTTTGTGGGCAGTTTTTCTCCAAGATATGTTATGTGTGCTACTGGTACTGTTTGCCGTTGATGCTCCCTGGCAAGGAGGATTAATAGCCTTAATCCTACTCTGGTTTGCAATTCATAGCGCTAAACAGTGGTATCAGTGGTACTGGCAAAATCGTCGTCTGTAGTCAGACAATTTTAGATTTTGGATTTTGGATTTTCCATTAATTCCATGCATAAATCTGGGGGTTTGTAGCATCAAGGAATTATTGGTCAGTTTTAGGGTTTAGAATTTTTGTAGGTTTGGTTGTGGAACGTATCCCTTCGGGACACTCTGTGAACACGAAGTGTGGCGTAGCCATAACCCAACATTTACAAGTATTTGTTGGGTTTCACTATCGTTCAACCCAACCTACGCGATTTCATTTTTTTGAGCTTAACCGACAAGTATAGAGTTCCAGGAATTTTTATTCTATTTTGTGAAGAATTAAAATTTCTACCTTGCTATTTTTACAAAAGTCCGATCGCGTGTAGTAAGCCTTGACCAGTAATCAACTCGATAATCAAAGCAATGAAACCCAGCATGGCAATTCGACCATTCCAGACTTCGGCGCTGGTTGTTAAACCCCATTCCCAACGTTCTTGAGGGTACATTTTCACCCTTTTTTTCATCTGGGTGACTTGCGAAAGTTTGAGGCTGGGTTTTTCTAGCGACTCAATTACCAAGTCTGCTAGTGCTTTAATAAATACCGGATGTGTGTTGGGAGCAGCTGCGCGACGGAAGTTGTGAATTCCTGCTTCTTCGGCTATTTCCCGATATTCAATATCAATTTCTTGCAGTGTCTCAATGTGTTCTGAAACAAAACTGATAGGGACAACGACTAAATCTTTGACACCTTTTGCGCCTAGTTCTTTGAGCGC
Source organism: Anabaena sp. EIM26 (assembly GCF_057568715.1). NCBI lineage: Bacteria > Bacillati > Cyanobacteriota > Cyanophyceae > Nostocales > Nostocaceae > Anabaena > Anabaena sp. EIM26. The sequence continues at coordinate 22,589 of NZ_CM172472.1, forward strand.
ATCCTCAGTATAAGGTTGCAGCCATTCTACTGGGCCGACACGACTTTGATAAGCTAAGGTGTAGGCATTGGGGCGATTCAGGGTTTGCATTATCAACTGAGTGCATTCCTCAATCTCTTGTTGATAAGGATCACCTGCTTCGATAACATAGCTTTTAGGAACGCCGTGGGCGCTAAAAAAGATATGCACTTGATCAGGATCAGAGTATTGATTGAGTTGCTCAATGATCAATTCTGCCATTGCTTGCAGGTAGCCTGGTTGTTTGTACCAGGAAGGAATGACGGTGTATTCCAGCGGTTGTAGTTTGGGGTTTTCGCGCCATAGTTGTTCTAAAAGTCGGAAGCTGGAACCACTAGTACTGATAGAAAATTGGGGGTAAAGTGGTAATATTACCAGACTTTCAATTTTATCTTCAGACAGTTGTGCGATCGCTTCTTCTGTGTAAGGATGCCAATAACGCATTCCTACATAAATATTCGCTTCTTTCCCCAAAGCATCTAATTGTGCTTTTAGTGCTTCCCCTTGTTCTTCTGTAATTCGCCGTAATGGAGAACCACCACCGATATACTTATAATTTTCTTGAGATGTTTTAGTTCGTCGTGTAGCAATAAACCAAGCCAAAGGCTTTTGCATCCAACGAAAGGGGAGACGAATAATTTCAGGATCAGAAAACAGGTTATATAAAAACGGCCCGACATCCTCTAATTTATCGGGTCCTCCGAGATTGAGTAATAATACGCCTACACGACCCATAGCAGTTACTTTCCCCCAATCTTTCAGGTTTTTGACTAATGTTAACAATATATCTTTATTAAATATAAAGCTTTATAGGCAGGAAAGATGCAATGGCAACTATTTTAAGAGACTGGAGTTATCGCTATCAATGGTTATATGATGGCATATCGCGTTTAGCCGCCTTAAGCGTCGGTGGTGAAAGTCGTTTCCGTCAACTCGCTTTACAAGGCTTAACACTAAACTCAGATACTCAAATTCTAGATTTATGTTGTGGTAGTGGTCAGACGACAGAATTTTTGGTGAAATTATCACAAAATGTTACAGGGCTGGATGCTTCCCCATTATCTTTACAACGAGCGCAGCAAAATGTGCCGAATGCTACTTATGTGGAAGCTTTTGCAGAAAATATGCCTTTTGCAGATAATTTATTTGATGTCGTTCATACCAGTGCCGCTTTACACGAGATGCAGACTGAACAACTGCGAAAAATCATTCAAGAGGTTTATCGGGTTTTAAAGCCAGGGGGTGTGTTTACGTTGGTAGATTTTCACTCACCAACAAATCCTATATTTTGGCCTGGTTTATCGGTATTTTTCTGGTTATTTGAAACGGAGACTGCTTGGCAGTTGTTAAAAACTGATTTACCTGTTTTGTTAACAGAAAATGGGTTTGAGGTAGGTGAACCATGTTTATATGCTGGTGGTAGTTTGCAGGTCATACAAGCGCAGAAACTAAGTTAGCAGCAGAAAACGTAAAACTGAGGTATCTAAAAAGTGTTGAGGAATAAATTTATCACCTATTTGGTGTTATTCCTCGTCTTTGTCTATTTTATTTGTCCTTTGTGTTGATATTCTGTTGTTGGACAATCTCGCTAATTTCTTCCAAACTTAAATTTAAAACTTGTGCGATTTGTTCTCTGGTTAAACCCAATGCGATCAAACCAGGAACTGCGTCTAATTTAGCTTTGCGTTCACCCTCTTCTTTTGCTTCTTGATAAAATCGAGTTTGTTTTAACTCACTTAATCCAAACATGGCTTCTATTTCCTCCCTATTCATTCTTGGAAACTTGTAAATTAAAATCGTCTCGATGATTTGTAATACTTGTTGCTGTTGAAATTGAGAATCTATCTCTTGTTTAGTTCTGGTGATTAATTCTCTAGCTTGGGTAATGGAGTTATCTTCGTTAGCGATGATTAGTTTTATTGTAGCAATACCAATGGGTAAAGATGTTGTTTCTCCTAATTCATCGAGATAAATTATTCTGACTCGTTGACTGGTGAAAAATTCTTGATAATGCTGAATATCTCTTGTATCTATGCTACGGTTTGGATAGATAACTACCGCACTCCAGTGATTCTTGGGGTTGTTTTGGCGAATGTAAAGAAATATTTCGCTAAAAAGTCTATGGTAGAGATCCTTATCTGATTGAAATTGTACTTCAGGCTATCTGCTGCTATTCAGATAATAGTTAATAGATAAACTACGGAGAAAAGGCATAGATATTTGAGTGAGGTTATATTGAGATGTTTAAGATTCCTTTTACATTTGATTACTCAGAAGATGATTTTCCAGGCATTGAATGGAGATTTATTGAGAGTCAAAACCGATGGGAAGTATGTTTTACTCTTTTAGAACTTAGTTTTTATGAGGATAAAGAATTAGATTTTGATGGTGATTATTCTTTAAAGATTGAGAAAATAGAGGAACTAAATTCACATTTCAAGGCTCATGGAAGACATGGATATTCTCTAGGTTGCTTTCATGAGTTCTTTTTGCAATTAGAAGAATCTCCCCCTGTAAACTTTAGAATAGACAATGCCGAGATTAGCTTAGGCGACTCAACGCCTCTCAGCAGAGTTATATTTAATGATGAACATGAGAGTAAATTCCATGGAGATTGGGATTATATTCAAACTATTAGATTATTAAATGTGCCTCCAGATAAGCTTGAAATTTATTTACTTAATGCTCTAAATCACATACAAATATTTACAGATTTTAAAATTAAGCTGAGGTCAATATCATTTAAAGACTATTATTCCTTTGCTTACTTTTGGCTAGAACAGCCTGATGAATCAGAAGAAGATGACGAATTAGAAGCAGATAATGAACCAATAATTGAAGATCAAATTAAAGTGTATAAAGATATTGAGGCAGTAAGTCTTTATCGCTATGCTTTAACTGCTGAAGATAATCTTTCGGCTTGTATCTACTACTACAGAATTATAGAATTTTACGCATTTTTAAGAAAGCACCATGAAATTGATAAAATCAGACAAGATCAATCATTAAACTCCAAAGACTTCTCCAAGAAAATTCATGACTTAGTTAAAGCTAATGAAAAAGAGAATATATGCGGATTGGTTGAAGAAGTTGTAACTATTCCAATTTTAGATTTTGCCTGTAACAATCAACTTACTCCATCAAACACTAAAAAAGCTTTTGCTAATGCGCTGTACAGCTTTAGAAACAGCATCGTTCATGCAAAATATGAACATACAAGCTCACTGATTGTAGATTCTATATTGAATCCTTCCTCTGAATTAGCTATTTGGCGTAAAGTTTTTAGTAAGCTTATACCTGAAATCCTTGATAAATTGGGAATCTGAATATAAAATGAAACTAAGACCACCTTAAGAAAAGAATGATAAAATAGTCTGTGAATAAAGTCTTTCTTTGTGGCTATTCTCAATTCAATTTACAGAGAATATAAATAATTATGCTATCAGTTGAAGAATTAATTCAAGAAGCCTTGTCTTTACCCAGTTCTAGCAGAGTATTTTTAGTAGAAAAACTGATTGAAAGCCTAGAATCTGATATTGATGAAAATATCCAAAATATTTGGAACACAGAAGCTAAAAAACGCCGGGATGAAATACGTAATCATACCGTTGAGCCAATTTCTGGAGAAATAGCTTTAGCTCAAATTAGACAAATTTTAGAAAAATGAAAAATGAAATATAACTTCCATCCGGCTGCATTAACAGAATACTCAGAAGCAGTCCAATTTTATGCAGAAAATGAAATTGAAATAGCACAAAATTTTATCAACGCTGTTGAAGAAGCCATTTTCCGAATTATTGAATCACCTAAACGTTATCCAGTTACCGATGAGGATATTCGTCGGTGTTTAGTGCGTAAATTTCCCTATGGAATACTCTATACCATAGAAGATGAATACATTTTAATTGTAGCAGTTATGCACTGTAGTCGCAAACCAAAATATTGGCAAGATCGGATTTAATTGCAACTATCACATAAAAGTTAGCAAAGGTATAATATTTATTGTATCTTAAATTCCCTATCTACGAGTACGGGCAATTTATGAATTGCTTCTACGGTAAATTAAGTTATAGCGTTATCTACGAGTACGGGCAATTTATGAATTGCTTCTACGGTAAATTAAGTTATAGCGTTTTTCCGGTTAAATAGAATCAAAGGCGAGGAAAACCCACCCATACATTGAGTCATAAATAACAAAAAATGTAGAGACGTTTGTTGCATCATCTCTACATTTTTGCATTTGGATCAACAATAGATTTAGGGCGCGAGGGCGTTACCGCGAATTAAGCTACCAATGGTTTTGGCAGTGATTTTTAATTGGGTGATGGGGTTAGCGGGAACGACGGTTTTATACAGATAGCTGTCGAATGTGAGTTTCTGTACATCCATGTCACCACACATTTCTACAAATGCTTCACGGGTAGCATCGGAGCGATAGAATACACTTTGCAGAATGTCTAACACTTTGTAAGTGAGTCCGTATTTCTTATCCCAACGCTTCAGGTATACCTTGAGGTCGCCTTCTGTGGGAATCCTCGCACCACCGTTAGCTGCTTCCACAATGGCTTCGGCGCACATCCGACCAGATTTAGCTGCGAAGTAAATACCTTCACCAGAGGATTTGGTAACATAGCCAGCTGCATCTCCTACCAAAGCGATGCGTCCGACAACGCGACGAGGGCGGGGATGTTCAGGGATGGGGTGGGCTTCTATTTTGATGATTTCACCACCGGCTAGTTTTTCGGAAGCACGGGCGCGAATACCAGCTTGGAATTGTTTGATTCTGGCTTTGTTGACGTGCATTGTGCCGGTGCCGACTGCTACGTGGTCATATTTGGGGAATACCCAAGCGTAGAAATCGGTGGAAACGTCATCGCCAACATACATTTCGGCGAGGTCGTTGTAGTAGTTCATTTTGTCTTGGGGTAGACGAATGCGCTCTTGGAATGCGATCGCATAATTGTAGTCCCCAGCATCCATTTCTTTAGCTATCCGGGAGTTAGCCCCATCAGCCCCAATCACTAAATCCACCTTTAGAGTTTTAGCAATTCCCTGAGTTCCAGTTTCAGTATGGTCTACATAATGAATGGTATAGGGGTCGGTGTTATTTGTGGGAATATCAAGTTTATGAACTGTGGCATTAATTAAAGTTGCGCCTAATTTGGCCGCGCGATCGCGTAGGAATCCATCCAACACTTCCCGACGGCACATTCCTATATATTCATCTTCATTTATCAGATTGATATCAACCTCACGATTTGAAGGCGAAATCATTTTCATCTTCCGCACTCGACGGTCGATAATCTCTGCTGGTAGGTCAAATTCGCTCACCATACACAGAGGAATGGCTCCCCCACATGGTTTGGCGTTATCAAGCTTACGCTCAATTAAGTAAGTTTCAATTCCAGCTTTTGCCAGTGTCTCAGCGGCAGATGAACCAGCTGGGCCTGAACCAACAACCGCAACCCGTAGTGTCAAAGGTTTTCTCCCAATCTTCACATTTACCGAAAGCATCGTATCACGGACTTTTGGTTGTTTTGGCGCTTTCCCTTAAGGTTTTAAGATAAATGCAATATTCTTTAACATTTCGACACGAAAACTAAGGTTAAAAACGGTCATTAGGATTTATTACTAGATATTAGTCGATGGTAACTAGAAGAATTAACTATTTCATCGACACCTGACAAAATATGCAAGTTTCTTTGTGGGATTCTGTGGCTAGAAAAGTTGGTGTTTCTGCAATTACTGGGTATCAACAACATATTTCCCCTTATAAAGGCTTTGTGTGCGCTCACCGAGTCTTGTATGGTGGTGAATCTTGCTCTGGGTACATCAAGCAGGTAATTGCTCAAGAAGGTTTAAAAGCTGGATTTGTCAAGTCCCGTGCTAGATTTCAAAGTTGTCAGCAAGCCAATATAATTCTTAAATCCCAAGCTGAAGAACTAGAACCACCAACAACAGATGAAGATCAGCAAAAAAACAAACCTCAACCGATTGCGCCTAAATCATCTTGTCAAAATAATTTTGATGTGGTGGATTTAGGAATTAATTGCGCTGAAATAAGTTGTGACTGTCCAGAAATGCTAAATATGGCTCCTGATTGTAGTTCTCTAGAATGTGGTGCTACTGATTGCAGTTCCCTGGATTGTAGCGGTGCTGATTGCAGTGTTCTCGATTGTGGTGGCTGTGGATGGTGAATTTTTCTCATCCAATCAATTCTGAATATGATATAAATATACAGTAATCCTACCTATAAGCCGTAGATTAGTAGCAGAGGTATAAAACCAGTGGGCATAGTAGTTGAGAATGTCTCTAAGCAATTTGGTAGTTTCCAAGCTGTTGATCAAGTAAGTTTAGAAATTGAAAGTGGTTCGCTGGTTGCTTTACTCGGTCCATCTGGATCTGGTAAATCTACCCTGCTGCGGTTAATTTCTGGTTTAGAAATGCCAGATAGCGGCAAAATTTTACTGACAGGTAAGGATGCCACATATCAAAGTGTACAAGAACGAAATATAGGCTTTGTCTTTCAGCATTATGCTTTATTTAAGCATTTGAACGTGCGACAAAATATCGCCTTTGGTTTAGAAATTCGCAAAGTACCTCAAAAGAAAATTAAGGGCAGAGTAGACCAGTTGTTAGAATTAGTGCAATTGTCTGGATTAGGCGATCGCTATCCTTCTCAACTTTCCGGCGGACAAAGGCAACGTGTAGCCTTAGCTAGAGCCTTAGCTGTAGAACCTAACGTATTATTATTAGACGAACCATTTGGGGCATTAGACGCTAAAGTTCGCAAAGACTTACGGGCTTGGTTGCGTCGTCTCCATGACGAAGTTCACGTTACCACCGTTTTCGTCACCCACGACCAAGAAGAAGCAATGGAAGTATCAGATGAAATCGTGGTGATGAATAAAGGCAAGGTAGAACAGGTAGGAACACCAGCAGAAATTTATGACCATCCCGCCTCAGCATTTGTCATGAGTTTTATTGGCCCAGTTAATGTTTTATCCAGCAGCTCGAAAATTTTTCAGGCCAGTGGCTTTAATTCAGCACACCCAGAAACCTTTTTACGTCCCCAAGATGTAATTTTGGAAAGAGTGGCTAACGGGACAACAGCACCTGCTACAGTTAGTCGTGTAATTCATTTGGGTTGGGAAATTCAAGTAGAACTGAAATTAGATGACGGGCAAATTATGACAGCACATTTAACACGCGATCGATTTGATGAGTTAAAACTAGAAGCACAAGAGCGCGTGTATGTCAAGTCCAAAGACGCTAAATCTTTTCCGTTATATTACTCGATTTAGAAGCAAACTTAGTCTCAACCCCCTACTGGTTAGTGTAAGGGGGTTAAACTTTCTTGGTTTATAGGTTTACAGGCGATTCAATAAAATTGATACCAATAGAATTAAGTCTTTACGTACACAATCAGAAATTTAACGGCTAAAATTGGCTAAGTGTTAAATTTACTGATCCTCATAACCTATATGACATTTGATATTGTTGGTGCTGCTGTAGATTTTGTCACTGATACTACTAACCGAGTTATTTCTGCATTTATTAACCAAACACTAGTTAAAGAAAATAAAATTAACTTACCTGTAAGAATTCAAAAAGTTAGACAAGATCAGCGGGTAATACAAGCAGAAGTAGATTACTACAACCGTCGAGAAGCCAGAAAAAAAGAATTTTTGGAAATTCAACAAATACCTCTTTCTACAGATTTAGAAATTACATTCACAGCAGATGAAAGAGAAAAAAGGTTGATACAAATAAAACGGGAAGAAATGGAGGATAGAGGTAAATTAAGCTCATTGTATCTAAACTTGAGTCGAGAGACGACATCTAAGGCAATTGAACTTAAACAAAAAGAAATTCAGGGAATTTTCGATCAACAAAAATGGCCTGGTGTCTTAAGTCGTGATGAAGCACAGAGGATTTTTGTAGATGAACAAAAAAAACCACGGTTACTAATTTTAATTCCACCACCAGATATTAGTGACGATTTTCCTATATCTTTCCGTGATAGTCTCAAAAAAGAAATTCGCAATCAATTAAAACTTTTTTTAGAAAAATATTACCCTCTTCACAGCGATTTTTGTCCCGTAGAATTTTACGGTAAGTATTTTGAGCGGTCAATTTTTGATGCAGAAGTAAAACAATTAGAAACCATTTTGTCCGCTGTCCCAACGGCAATTATTTACACCGACATCACAGATCATGAAGTTTATTTCAATGTCAAATTTTGGGGACTACATGAACCAGTATCTTTATCTTTTGAACCTTGGAATTGGGAAGAAGTCAAAGGACAACTTGAAGACTCTGGCAGTGATGAAACTAAGAGCTTGCGTGCAATTAGGCATACTATAGTTATTTTACACAAGCTACTAGCAGCATTTTTAGCAGATTGGTATTACTTGAATATTAACCCAAATTATGAACCGCAACTATTTAAATTAAGTGCAGACTTTCCTTCAGTTTGGACAAGCGAAATGTTGCAGAAATTAAGGTTAATCCTACAAAAATATAGAGAAGTATATAATTATGAATTAAAACAATTAGCATTTGTGCAAATAGAAAAACCCACATTATGGAGTTGTGTAAATACTATACATGGACATTCAAATCATGTTTTCTCAATTGCTGTCAATCCTGATGGCAAAACCTTTGCAAGTGGTAGTGCTGATAAAACAATTAAAATCTGGGATGTCCAAAACAGTGAAATTCTTAACAGTTTAAATGGTCATTCAAACTATATTTCCTCAGTTGCTTTTTCTCCTAATGGAGAAATCATAGCTAGTGGTAGCTATGACAAAACATTTAAACTATGGTATTCCTTTAAAAGTAAAACTTTCATTGAGCATTCAGGTTGCGTAACTTCAGTTAATTTTAGCCCTGATGGTAAAAACTTTGCATCTGCAAGTTTAGATAAAACTATTAAAATCTGGGATTTAAATACTGAAAAATTAATTTATACTCTCACTAATCATGAAAATTATGTTAACTCTGTTGTATTTACCCCAGATGGAAAAAAATTAATTAGCTGTGATTGTGACAAAACCATCAAAATATGGAATATTAAAACAGGAGTAGAAATGATCAGCATGACCGATCATGCCGATGCAATTAATACTATAGCTATTAGTCCTGATGGTAAATTTTTTGCTACTGGTAGTCATGATAAAACCATTAAACTTTGGCATTTGGCAACAGGAGAACTCGTTCACACATTTTTGGGACATACAGATTCTGTAACTAGCGTTGCGTTTAGTCCTGATGGTAAAAATTTAGCAAGTGGTAGTATTGATAAAACAATTAAGATTTGGTATGTGGAGACAAAAGAATTAATAAATACTCTTGAGGAACATTCATCAACCATTCATTGTTTAGCTTTTAGTGTTGACGGAAATACTATATTTAGTGGTAGTGCTGACAATACAATCAAGATGTGGCAACGTAATTAATAACCTTCTTAAAAAAGCGCGTTGACAAAACAGGTGATAAATCAATTATCACCTGCTGGCAGAAGGGAAAGGATTTCTAGAAACCTTGTCGATTCATCTTTTTAGTCAGCTACCTCAGCCCTAAAAAGATTGAGTTTTACTCTTACCGAGAAATTCTATACTTGAACAGTATGGATAATTCATCAAATTTTAAAAGCGGGCGATGGGACTCGAACCCACGACATTCTGCATGGGAAGCAGACATTCTACCACTGAATTACACCCGCGATAAATAATTACAAATTTGTGTCATTAAACATTATATCATAAATTTAGTAAAACATAAAAAGCAGATTTTACTGATCTGGTCTGCCAACTGGGAGCATTTATTCCTGAACGGGGAATAAAAATAATTTTCTTTGCTCATAGCCTATACTGGACTCTAAACAATGAACTTAACTCATTTGCTAGGAAAAATTGAGAAGGATAATGTAAACTTAATTCAAAGGCGGTTTAAAGCACCAAAGTCTCTGACTATACTAACTTCCTCATTATTCCATGCGCTTCATCCACTTGAAAAGCTATCTTCATTTTGAGAAAGCTATCCTCTGTGAGTGCAAGCCACACGCCGAAATTGAAGCGGACTCGATTATACAAAATATATACCTGAGTATCCAGTATGTTCAATACAACTGAAATTATCATTAGTGCTTTTGTAAATCAAATTAGATCTGGCTACCAACGTACTTACGGTGGCTTAAAAACTGATTATCAAGATATTATCGCTTGGGCAGGTAACATGGCTTTAGAAAATATTGCCAATAGCGATGCCTTATATCACAATGTTGAACACTCAGTCCTCGTTACCTTAGTTGGACAAGAAATTTTGCGCGGTAAACACATCCGAGAAGGTGGTGTTTCCAGTGAAGACTGGTTACACGTAATCATTTCTTTATTGTGTCACGATATCGGCTATGTAAAAGGAGTTTGCCGTGAAGATAAAGAATCAGAAAGCCTATATGCTACCGGGCAGAATGGCAACATGGTTTCTCTACCTTCAGGTGCTTCTGATGCTAGTCTTACACCCTATCATGTAGACCGGGCAAAACTATTTATTGATGAGCGATTTGGTGGACATTATTTAATAGATTCGGAAGCGATTAAACGCAACATTGAATTAACTCGTTTCCCAGTGCCTCACGCAGATGATCATCAAGATAGCAATCATTTTGCAGGATTAGTACGTGCTGCTGATTTAATTGGTCAATTAAGTGATCCGCGTTACTTAAAAAAAATCACAAGTTTGTTTTATGAATTTGAAGAAACGGGTATTAATAAAGCTTTAGGCTATCAAAATCCTGGAGATCTACGCAAAAACTACGCCAAATTTTATTGGCATGGTGTTTATCCTTATATTAAAGAAGGACTGCATTATCTATCTCTAACACAACAAGGAAAACAAGTTTTAGCCAATCTTTATTCCAATGTTTTTGTTGTCGAACATGAAAAACAAAATGAGGGATTTCAGTATTTAGCTGAACAGTTAAATGCTTAGATAGTAATTAGTTACAAGTGATTAATCAAATAACTAACAAATTGCTAACTTGATCCATTGACTTTAACTAAATAGTTCCTTAATGGTAGAATTCCCCAAATTTATCTGTGGAATCAAGCGAAAATCCTCAACCCCCTAAATTTATTTATCATATGGGGTCAATCTAAAATCTAAAATTGTTTGATTTGTGATAAGAAATTATGAATTGGTGGCAGAGACTGAAAAAAAATCCTTTGGCGCGATTTGGGGCAACCTTGCTGTTAGTTTTCTATTTGGCAGTAGTTGGGGCTGATTTTATTGCACCTTATAACCCATATGAATCACAGCTAAATGGTTCACTACTGCCACCGACTCGTATTTACTGGGTTTCTCCGACAGGTCAATTTATTGGCCCGCACATATATCCGACAACTCAAGGGGATACAAATTTAGAAACAGGGGAACGGAAACTAATTGTAGATTTCAAAAAGTCTTCACCATTAGGTTTGTTTGTCCCTGGCCCAGAATATAAATTATTTCAACTCAGTTTGCCATTACCTCCCAAATGGGATGAAGTCACCATTATCCCTGGTATTCCTCTGAATTGGCATTTGTTTGGATCAACTGGTGAAGCAAAATTTAACCTTTTGGGTACTGATGACCAAGGAAGAGATCAATTTAGTAGACTGCTTTATGGTGGACGTATTAGTTTATTTATTGGAATTTTTGGGATTATTATCACCTATCCTCTCGGTTTATTGATAGGTGGGATTTCTGGTTATTTTGGTGGCGTGATTGATAGTGTGATCATGCGTTTGGCAGAAGTGCTGATGACTTTTCCTAGTATTTATTTGTTGGCAGCATTATCAGGAGTGTTAAGTCCACAATTAACTAGTACGCAGCGGTTTTTATTAATTGTAGTCATTACTTCTGTGATTAGTTGGGCAGGTTTAGCAAGGGTCATTCGCGGGCAGGTATTATCAATTAAAGAACGAGAATTTGTACAAGCAGCACAGGCAATGGGTGGTAAGCCAATATATATTATTCTGCGTCACGTTTTGCCCCAAACTGCAAGCTATATAGTTATTTCAGCTACTCTGACAATTCCTAGTTTTATTGGTGCTGAAGCTGTATTGAGTTTGATTGGTTTAGGGATTCAACAACCAGATCCTTCTTGGGGAAATATGCTTTCTTTGGCAAGTAATGCTTCTATTTTAGTTTTACAACCTTGGCTAATTTTGCCACCAGCAATCTTGATTATTCTGACTGTGTTAGCATTTAATTTACTAGGGGATGGGTTGCGCGATGCCCTTGATCCTCGCAGTTTGCAGAGATAAATAAGTTTGTCAAGAAAGATGAAATTTGGGAGTGGGTTTAGATGTTACTAACCCACCTTGATTCTAAGTTGATAGTCTATATTATTTTCTCACTGGTGTACCGCAGGGATAAGTAGCCACTTGCTGTGAATTACTTGCACTTGCTGGCTTGTCTTTAGCCGCTAGATAGTCTTTTTGTAATGTGCCTAACAATTCATCTCGTCTATCATACAAACGTTTCAGGGTACGAGGTTGACATTGATTGAGAACATAAGCTGTAACTAGTGGTAAAGCGATCGTACTGTCTGTATAACAAACAATGGTGCTAGGTAACTCATCTGGGTCAATCTTACCCCAGCTTACAGCTTCGGCTGGAGTTGCCCCTGACAAACCCCCTGTATCTGGTCTAGCATCGGTAAACTGGACAAAGAAATCATGTCCCCGTTCTTCTAGTCCTAGTACTTCGTGAATTTGTGGTTGTGTTTGCAATAAAAAGTTTTTAGGACTGCCTCCACCGATAATTACAGCCGCACTTTTACCCTCTGTTTCTCTTGCACCATAAGCAATAGCCGCTGTTTCATTTACGTCAATGGCTGGATCTAATATCAACTTTGATCCTTCCAATGCTAATGCGGCTACATTCATGCCAATGGAACTGTCACCAGGAGAAGAAGTATAAATCGGTACGCCACATTCATAAGCTGTGGCTAATAAACAAGAATGTTCGACACCTAATTGCTTTTCTACTTCTCGCACATACTTACCCAGCAAATAATGAAATTCAGCTGTTCCCATGCGCTTTTGAAAAGGTTCCGCTTGCAGAATTTTGCGAATAAATGCGTCAGTTTCTAGTAGCACATCATAGCCAAAAATAATGTCATAGATTCTGATAGTACCTTCTTCGCGCAATTTGACATCATCTAAAAATGGACTACCCGCAAAGAGTTCAAAACCCAAACCGTAATGCATATCATGGTAAAGATTTGCACCTGTACTAATTATCCAGTCAATAAAACCATTGCGAATTAAGGGTGCAAGGGCAGAAACACCAAATCCCGCTGGTGTCATCGCACCGGAAAGGCTAACCCCCACTGTAACCCCGTCTGTAAATACATCATGACTGAGTAGTTGACAAGCTTCTCGCAAGCGTGCTGAGTTGTAAGCGGTGAAGTAATTATTAATCAAATCAACCACTCCAATCTCGGCTGGCATTGGGATGGGTGAGATTTTTTTACCTTGCTGTTTTGACATTGTGATTAACTCCGCTAGTAAATACGCTGAATATAATGTTATCTAGCTTTTAAGGAATTATTTCAATACTTTGTGGATACAAATTATCGGCATCTTGCCCAAAATATATACAAAGTATGTGTTTTAGCAGGTTATGGTTTTGTAAAAACTCGTTAACTTTGATCACATTCAGAGGGAATAGGGAACGGGCAACAGGGAATAGAAAAAACTCATGTTTAAAAAGATGAGATTGAAATAAGGTATTTAATTATTTAATTACTAATGTTTGCAATTTTGTTAATACTGCTTGGGCATGACCTTTTGTTTTTACATTAGGCCAAGAGTAGGCTATAATTTTATCGGGTGAAATCAAAAAGGTTGAACGAGCAACACCCATATATTCTTTACCCATAAATTTTTTTAACCTCCAAGCACCATAGGCTTCTATTAATTGATGTTCTGGGTCACTTAACAGGGTAATTGATAATTGATGTTTGTCGATAAATTTGCAATGTGCTTTAGATGAATCTGGACTGACACCGATGATTTTAGCTCCTAAAGTGGTAAATTCTGAAGCTAAATCAGTGAAGTCTTTGGCTTCTGTGGTGCATCCTGGAGTGTCATCTTTGGGGTAAAAATAGAGGACTATCCACTCACTGAAGTCAGATAGGGTAATTGGTTTTTCGTTTTGGTCTGGGGTGGTGAAGTCGGGTGCTGATTGTCCGGTTTGGGGAATGTCGGTCATGATAGGATTTAGTGTGATATAGATGCTTTAGAATTATAACGGAAATTTCGACGATACATTAATGAAACGTCTTCTGATTTGAATTTAGACTAAGGTTCTCAGCTATCCTGAAATTCTCCTTTTTAAGGATGACTTTGAGCAGGTTATTCCCCCTTTTTTAAGAGGAATTGAGGAGGATATAGATACAAGCATAGACTTTTTAAACATCCTCTAAGCGATCGCAACTCAAAAAAACATTACGGATTGTAGGAGGTAAATTAACTATGAAGAGTAACTCCAAGCCGTGAAATGAAGCTATCCCTTGGGAAATCGCCTATCTTTCCTAAAATATAAAATACCCTCAAGTAATCAAGGATTATACACAAAGGAACTCTTGATATAAAGTCCTACATAATCCCCATCATTACTCTCACCAACAATATAAATATTCTCTTTTGTCCAAGAACTAATGCGATACATAAAAGCTTGATCAAATTTCTGTTCAAAAAATTGATTCATTTGATTTACTTGATTATATTTTTTGTTAAGGTTATTAACATAATCATCGCAAAACCATTCATTAAAATATTCACGATCTTTATAAAAACCGTTGAATTTACCAATCTCTAGTATTCCTGATTTTTGCAAAACCTGCTCCATCGCTAACTCCTTACTTGTAGCTAGAGAATAAACAATTTGATGTGTATATGAATAACCGTAACCGCCACCAAAATCCCCACTCATGGAAATGTAACCTAAATCTTTAACGCATTTTTTAAGTTGTGTTTCCAGATTAGAACTATCAAATCCTGAAACCTTCATTACTGATGTTTTAGCAATAGAAGAATGAGAAATCACCTCTTGGGGAATATATGTTTCTACATAAAACGTTGGTGCGATTGCCACCCAATTTTTATCTTTTGTCTGTCCAAGTATAATCCCAGGAACAGGAACGTCAACTTCATTCCAATAACTTACAGTAAAAAGATAAGATTCTAGATTATCTAAATTATTATAAATAACCTGCCATAATAACTCTATCCTATTTTCCCAAACCTTAATTTGCTCTTGATTCAAAGAAAAATTATTAAAACACTTGGCATACTTTAGCTCTTTCAACCTTGTTATGATCACATCAGCATCAGTTAATTTGAACCAATTTTTAGACAAACAAAGATTCAAGACATTAAAATCTTCTTGGGTATTTCTCTCCCATACAAAAGGATAAATAGAACTGCCATTTTCATGTCCTGGTAAACGAATATCGGGTAGTTTTTTTAGTAAAAGCTCTAAAGTTCCAATTGTCTGTTCTGTTTCAGGTTTCATTTTATATTCTTCCTATTAGATAAAAATTGCTTGTAGACGGTAGAGTTAAGGATTGTAGGTAAACTGACTGTGAATAGCAACTCCGACGCAGGAAGCGAAACTATCTTGTTGGGAATTATCTGTTTCTCCTAAAATATAAAGATGTTCGTAATCCCAAAAACAAAAGCGATAAAGTAACAATTTAGGAAACATAGTATTTAAGAACTTGATTAAGTGGGTAATATGATCTGTATTATAATCTCTATCATCAACATAAAAGCCCTTACCTCCATCTCCTTGAATTATAAATTTTTCAACTTTATAAATCTCAACTAAGCCAGATTTTAACAAAATATTGTTAATTGCTTCTTCTTGACTATCTCCCGATGCCAAAACGATACCATGACGATGAATATGACCGTAACCACCATCATAGTAGCCATATATCATGATTTGTCCTAAATCTTTAATCATGTTATTAATCGTCTTCTCAATATTTGACAATTTTTCTGCTTCTAAATCAGATTGTTTTTCTTCTTCTTTGTATGGCGAACAGTGAATAAGTTTATTAATAAATTTAGGTGTTTCTTGGGGAACAGTGGAAGAAAGACAAATCCAGCGTTTACTATCAGGAACTCTCCCCACAACAACGGACAGGGAATAATGAGAGTTATAGCTGAAAGAAAAAGCCTGTAACTTTTTGATTTTCTTTGTTAAGAACTTGAGTAAATTAGAATATTGTTGATATCTATGATTTTTACTATGTTCATCTAGTAGTATTTTTCTTGGATCTTTACCGTAAACATAGATGCCTAAACCATTCTGTTCTATGCAAGACCAATTTGCTAAAGCAACTTCTGGGTCTGTTTCTCTGATCCAACCTTCAGATTTAATCAGATTTAAGGGCGTGAATTGACCTTTTATAGTTGCATCCCACGCATAGGGTTTTAAAATTGCACCATCCTCATGACATGGAAGATAATAGCGTATTTGGCTCTTCAGTAGTTGCTATGCTAAACTAATAATATAGATGCCAATTAAGTAAACATCTAACTCGGAAATTGTCAAAGTTTCTAAACCCATAACTAGAACGTTTGATCAGCTTAAGTTTGTTATTAATTCCTTCTACAGTACCACTAGTTGTTCGGTTATCAAAGTAAGCAATAATTTCATCAAACCAACGAATAATAGTATTGTTACTATTTGGGAAATATTTTTTAGCTTTTGATAGCCACATACCCAGTTTAAAGACTCCCGTATACCAATCACGAGTATTATTAAAAATCGTTCTAATTTTCTCTTTCAGTTCATGCATTACTTTCAATACAGGGGATACATTTTGAACTTGAATAAGTTTGTGTAATTGCTCCTCATTTAAATTCTCTTCATTCTTAAGTAAGGGATATTTACTATTTTTCAGACCTGATAATATTTGTTCATATTTAGATTTTTCTTCTGCTGAATTTGCTTTTTTAATTAACTCTTCTACGCTGCGTTTTTCTTTTTTTCTTTGTGTATCTAGTTCTTTATTTATCTGTGCCATTACATGAAATCTATCTGCTACTACCTGGGCATTTGGCATTAATTCTATGACTAAATTTTTATAGCCTTGCCACAAATCTATACTGACTTCTTCTATTTGTTCTAAAACCTCAAATCCCCATTCCATAAGAGTTTTCTTGATTATTTCTTGCGTACGTCCATTTAATATAGTAATTAGTTGAGATGTATCTAAATCTATTAAGACTGCACAGTAATTACCTTTGCCTTTAATCAGAGCTATTTCATCAAGTCCAAGTCTTTTTAAGTTCAGAGGTTTTAAATTGGGTAATGTTTCGGATGCATCTTTTAGCATCCGTTCTATTTCTTCCGTTGTCACTATACCTTTTGACGCTACACTATGAATATCATTCTCTAAAACTTCTTGTATTGTCTTATGTGCCAGTCGCTTTGTAAAAGTCCTTTTTTTTCTGACAAAATCTAGGTCTTCGCTAAACGGTTTTTTACATACAGCACATTTGAACTGTCGTCTATTAATTTCTAAAAATACTGGCTTTTCTCCAAAAGGTAAGTCTTTAATAATGTGGTGATGGTTTTGATGTAATTTATGGCTTTTTGTGCCACAGTTGGGGCAAGTACCATATGACTTTTTTGATTCGGTTTGTAAAATCATTCCAATCCCACTATGAAGACGATGTGATATGACTTTTACATCATCTAAATCAAGAAGCTCTGTGAGAATTTTAATATCTCTTTTGCCAGTCATAACTCTAACTTTATCTAAAAATACGGTTAATTGTATTTATACTTAACAATATATATTGTTCATATGTCAATACCTGTAAGACTTTTAGTCAGTTTTTAATATGTTTTTTAATAGTATTTTATGCCTACTGCTAATAATTTGGCATAATAGGTAATGAAGAGCCGCGTATTTCTTCTTCCAAAAGCACTTCCAGTGTTCCTAAGCGTTGCTCAGTTTCAGGTTTCATGAATTTATCCTCTTATACTTAATTTAAACTTGCGATCGCTACTGCTCTGACAATTTGATTGCTATCTTCGGTAAGCTGTTGTTTAATTTCTGTTGGTGTCGCTGGATTATCTGCTACTGCGTAACGTTCTAGCCAAGATGCTGATTGCGCTCCCTGTTGCAAGACTTGAGCAGGGGTGAGAGGATGCAACAAAGCCACCAAACGCACAAAAGGAACATCGGACTCGACATACTCCGATAATACTGTTGCTAAATCATCTGTTTGGGGGTTGTATATCCGGCTCAAACCGCGTAGTGTAGGACTGGGTTGGGTTTGGCGTACAGTTGGGTTACTGACTAAATCTTCCAAAGAAGCACGCACCGCAGGTGGAGTGTGAGGATTTTTCGCTACAGCACGACGCACTTCTACTTTTTCATCAGTTGATAAAAGCTCTAAAACCTGATTCGGCACATTCTCACTAGCAGCAACAGCCTCGCGGACTGGCAATGCTCTATCTTGGGCTAATTGTTGCCAATGAGTTGCGGTTAAATTGGGATGGCGGACTAAAACAATACGCACATTTGCATTAGAATGCTGGATAAATTGAGTTAATAGTTCTGATGTTAGATTTGGGTTACGAGCAAGAGAAATTAAGACAGTTTCTTCTGGTTCTGTCGCAATTATTTTCGCCATCAATTCTGGAGGAAGATTATGACTTAATGCTATAACTTCACGAACATATTGGGACTTATTTTCTAACAACCTTGCCATTAAATTGACAGGAATTTCATCTCTTTCTACTATTGCACCAGCAATTTCTTCATCATCTTTATTCAGCAATCTTTCTAGCAATTGTGGTGAGCTATTAGGATTTCTGGCTATACCCCAAAGAACAGGTTCATAAGTATCATCTATCATTTTTTCCAATGCAGACAACGGAGTATTGCGATGATGGGCAACGTCTGATCTAATCCATGAAGTTGTGTTCGTTGATAATTTTTCGAGGGTACTGGCGGGCATTTGAGAGCCTTCTAGATTTCTGAGCAAATACTCGAACTCTTTCTTTTGTGTATAACTATTTTTTAGAGTAAATTCTACTACTGCTGCTAAGGCATTTCCTGGAGTTTTAAGATTGTAAACACTAGCAATTTGCTTTTCTACTCCCAAAAATTCGAGAACTTCTACAGGTGTATTCTGATTGCCAGTTAGTGCCTTACATACACTTATGCTCGAATCTTGAGCGAGTTGAGTTAATATTTCTACGGGAGTGTTTTTATTTCGTGCAACTTCTACCCTCACTAATTCTGATTCATCTTGAGCTAATCGGTTTAAAATTTCTATTTGACTGGAACGATTACGCACCAAAATCAAGCGGACATTCACATTCTCATCTTGGGTGAGTTTCAAGAGAGCAGAAAGCGGTAAGTTAGGATTTTGACAGACAACT
Organism: Anabaena sp. EIM26; assembly: GCF_057568715.1. Classification (NCBI taxonomy): domain Bacteria; kingdom Bacillati; phylum Cyanobacteriota; class Cyanophyceae; order Nostocales; family Nostocaceae; genus Anabaena; species Anabaena sp. EIM26. Next base: position 42,074 of record NZ_CM172472.1, read on the forward strand.
TGACGAATGGTGGCATCACGATCTTTTGCTAGTTTTTCAAGGATAGGAATTGGAGTTTTGTTGCTACTGGCTGCGATGAGTTTAAACTGTTGATCTCCAGTTTTAAGAATTTGTGCTAAACCATAGGAACTGTTAAGACGATTGGCAAGGAGTTGATTTGCTTCTGCTATTTCCCGCTTTTGCTCAAGAGCAACTAATAACCGATAGCGTTCTAAAGCAGGTAAGCTAGGATTATTTACAACTATTTGACGTACTACCACGTCATGCCACGCCACCGCAGGTTGAATTTCCTGATCTGCTGCTAATACCGCCAAAACTTGGGCTGACGTGACAGAATTTTGCGCCACAGCCAAGCGAATTTTAAAGACTTTATCCTCTGCCAAAGCCAGCAGGGTTTCTTGAGAAGTTGAGGGATTTTTTGCCACTGCTAAACGTATGCAATCCCAACGACTTTTTGCTAAATTTGCTAATTGTTCTACATCTGTATCCCAATCACTCGCTATCTCATGCTGTTCTTGCACTAAGCGCACTAATTCCGGTGGACAACCGGGATTATATGACACAGAGAGACGAATAGCTAACTCCAAATCTCCCGCTAAGGATTCTAATAACGTCAACGGGGTTTGAGGATCTTCTGCGACTTGTAAACGTGGTTCTAGGCTGGGTTCTTTTGCTAACCGTTCTAGTAACTGGAGGTGATATCGTAGCGGTAAATAAGGGTTACTGAGGGCTTGAATGAGATATCGGTTAGGAACCCACTCACTGAGGAAGCAAGGGGGAACGGGAGCGATTTTGAGCAGTTCGACTGCTAATTTGTCATTTTGCCCCAAATAGCGCGATTCTAAGACTTCCTCAACGGCATTCTGCCCATTTTCACTGATTTCTCCTGCCCAGTTGATGTGCAATTGTGCAGCTTCAGAAACGATCGCATGGGGACTATTAACTAAGACTTCTAACAAGGGGCGTGGGGTTGGGGAATAACTGGCCACGGCTAGTTGTAAGGCAATAGATTGATTGTTAAGCTGTGTCGGGTCAGCTAGAAAAGGTTCTAAATCGGAAATAGTGAGCGATCGCAACAATTCCATCATCCCACGCAGGAATCTAATAGGATTCCTATATCTTAAATTTTAAATTTTTACTTGGCTTTTGGAATTGTTCAAAATTCTTTTCAGGGAAGTTTCTTTGACTAACATGACAGCTTGATTAATCTCTAACCACAAACGTTCTCTTTGGGCTGCTTCTGGCCAATCTTCTAAGACTTTCTCTACTGGTAGCAAAAATAAGTTTACTCGATAAGTATTACCACCTTTTTGATATTTATAAGCGCCCAATTTCTCAGTGTTCACTTGTCCAATCACTCCTGCTTCTTCCCAGGCTTCTTTTGCGGCTGAATCATGTGGACTCATTCCCTTGCACACTCCTCCTTTGGGAATTACCCAATTTTGACGCTTACGTGTGGTGATCAATAAAACTTCAATTTTTCCATCTTTTACACGATATGGAATGACTCCTGATTGTTGCAAAATTTTGGTGTTTTTTTGGGCCATTCGAGTAGCTTCCTATAAATCAACCTTTATATCTTAGTTATTGCGATCGCAATTGGGTAATAGTCGTGTTTGTAAGTTGCACCATGATCCCTCCGGTCTCCGCAGCCATCATTTTGAGAAAACCAGTTGAGTAAATCCTGATTCTGATGAGTTCTGAGTCTGTAGTAATTCGTTTTTTCTGCCGTGAGGGTTAATCAACAGCCATTTATGTGCTATGTTATAGTCGCGGAAGCAAAAAAAAGGAAAAATTATCAATTTCTGAATTTTTAGCTCCCAACTACTTGACAAGTAGAAAAAAAAAGGCAACAATAGTTAAGTTGCGAAAAGCAAGGGACTGTAGTTCAATTGGTTAGAGCACCGCCCTGTCACGGCGGAAGTTGCGGGTTCGAGCCCCGTCAGTCCCGTTAAAAAGTGGTAAGTTACAGATAAGGGGCGTATTGTAATACGCCCCTAATTGTTTTTTTGTGTGAAAGAGAGAATTAACTGTGAGTGTTAGAGTTCGTATTGCTCCGAGTCCAACTGGAAATTTACATATTGGTACAGCCAGAACTGCTGTATTCAATTATTTATTTGCCCGTCACCACGGCGGGAAGTTTATCCTGAGAATTGAAGATACAGATTTAGAGCGATCGCGCCCCGAATACACCGATAATATCCTCAGTGGACTACGCTGGCTGGGATTGAACTGGGATGAAGGGCCATTTTTTCAATCTCAACGCCTACATCTTTACAGAGAAGCAGTACAAAAACTGCTAGATCAAGGATTAGCTTATCGTTGCTACACCACATCAGAAGAACTAGATGCACTGAGAGAAGCGCAAAAAGCTAGAAACGAAGCTCCCCGCTACGATAACCGTCACCGTAATCTGACTCCAGAACAACGCGCCGCTTTTGAAGCTGACGGACGTTCCGCTGTCATTCGCTTCAAAATTGACGACGGACGGGAAATAGTCTGGAATGACTTAGTAAGAGGTCAAATGTCTTGGCGCGGAAGTGATTTGGGTGGTGATATGGTCATCGCTCGTGCTTCTGCTGAAGGGATTGGTCAACCACTGTATAACTTTGTCGTCGTTGTCGATGATATTGATATGCAAATTACTCATGTCATTCGCGGAGAAGACCACATAGCCAACACCGCTAAACAAATTTTGTTGTATGAAGCTTTAGGTGCAAAAATCCCTGAATTTGCCCATACACCACTAATTTTGAATCAAGAAGGACGCAAACTTTCCAAGCGGGATGGAGTAACTTCTATTTCTGACTTTGAGAAAATGGGTTTTACTGCTGAAGGTCTGGTTAATTATATGACCTTGTTGGGTTGGTCGGCTCCAGATTCTACTCAAGAAATCTTCACGTTGGAAGCAGCAGCCAAAGAATTTACCTTTGAGCGTGTGAATAAAGCCGGGGCTAAATTCGACTGGGATAAATTGGATTGGTTGAATAGTCAATATGTCCATAATATGCCAGTAGATCAACTCACAGATTTGCTCATACCTTTCTGGGAAACTGCTGGATATACATTTTCGGGTGGTAGAGAGCGTCCTTGGTTAGAGCAACTAGTCAGTTTAATTGCTGCTAGTCTGACTCGCTTGGTGGATGCTGTAGCCATGAGCAAAATGTTTTTTACCGATGGGGTAGAATTAACCGAAGAAGGTTCGGCTCAACTCCAGCAAGAAGGGGTAAAAGCGACACTGCAAGGTATTATTACAGCTTTGGAAAATCAATCAGAACTGTCAGCAGATAGCGCTCAAGAAATAATTAAACAAGTGGTGAAAGAGCAAAAAGTCAAAAAAGGCTTAGTTATGCGATCGCTCCGAGCCGCCTTAACAGGAGATGTACATGGCCCGATCTCATCCAATCATGGCTATTACTAAATCAAATCGGTTTAGATAAACCTCGGTTAAATCAAGCAATAATTTAGGTGACAGGTGACAGGTGACAGTAAGAAGGGAATAGGGAATAGATAGAAAGTTATTCCCCTCTGCTGCCCCCTGACTCCTGGGAACTTGGTATGTAAAATCTATGTCTTAAAAATTACTTAGAAATGAATGTAATGCAATGCCTAGAAAAGCGCTCAATATAAGAATTAAATTATCATTGATGATAGTTACACTCTGCATCACACCGATAATTGATAAGATTGCTAATGCTCAAGAAGCGCCACCAATTTTTGGGGATATCACCATCAAACCCAAATTTTCACCCGATCCTTTGAAAGTGCGGGGGATGAGTGGTGGTTCAGTGAGGGCAAGCGAAGTGGGTGGGAAAGAAACCCCAACAGGCCCTTGCGCTGGCTTTGTAGATCAAGCCCCAGATCATACACTGAAATTAATAAGTAAATTCGATTACCTAAAAGTGCAAGTAGAAAGTCCAGCGGACACCACCATGATTATTAAAGGCCCTGGTGGTGTTTGGTGCAATGATGATTTTCATGGTAAAAATCCCGGCATTGTGGGTGAGTGGTTGAAAGGAACTTACCAAATTTGGGTCGGTTCCTACGAAAAAGGAAAATATTTACCCTACACTTTAAAAATCACAGAAGTTAAGTAGGTCAACGAATTTTAGATTTTGGATTTTGGATTTTGGATTTGTTTCATCCACAAGAGACGGAGTCTTGTCCAGATATATACCTTCTGGAGCAGGAGTGCCAAAAATATAAAATCTGCTTTTTGAAGTCTAAACCTATAACTGTTAAAGGTTTCACTCGTTTTGAGGATAAGAGAAGGACGGGGAAAAAACTCACCTTGTCTCGACAATCCTGCATTTGTATTAAAATGAGAATTAAGTTAACTTTAATTAAGATTTTTGATAAGCGTGACGGATCTGCCATAGGGACTTAATAGCCTTTTGGTTATCCCCAAACGGTGATCAGACATCCAATTAAACAAAATGGATTTATAAACATCCGTTACACAGCAGCGTCACCAATCCAGGAAAAACGAAAGATCGAAGTTGACAACTTGATACTTTTGAAACTGGGTATTTGGTGAATAAAGCTAATTAGTCGTATTGGCATCTAGAGGTAAATTAAAAGATGAAATTCTCTTGGAAAGTCGTAGCACTCTGGTCAGTGCTTGCTTTGGTAATTGGCTTTTTCTTCTGGCAAGGAGCTTTTGCAAATGTTCCTGCGGATACAAGTAAGAATGCGGCTAATACTCGCATGACTTATGGTCGCTTTTTAGAATACTTAGATGCAGACCGCGTCACCAATGTGGATCTTTACGACGGTGGTAGAACCGCGATTATCGAAGCTAATGACCAAGATATCGAAAACCGCATCCAACGTTGGCGGGTAGATTTACCTATTAATGCTCCTGAGTTAATTAACAAACTCAAAGAACACAAAGTCAGTTTTGATGCTCATCCCATGCGTAATGATGGCGCAATCTGGGGATTGTTGGGTAATCTTGTATTCCCAGTATTATTGATTACTGGTTTATTCTTTTTGTTCCGTCGCTCTAACAACCTCCCTGGTGGCCCTGGCCAAGCGATGAATTTCGGTAAATCCCGCGCTCGTTTCCAAATGGAGGCGAAAACTGGGGTAAAATTCGATGATGTCGCTGGGATTGAGGAAGCGAAAGAAGAACTGCAAGAAGTTGTGACTTTCCTCAAACAGCCAGAAAGATTTACTGCTGTTGGCGCTCGGATTCCCAAGGGTGTGCTGTTAATTGGCCCTCCTGGTACTGGTAAGACTTTACTAGCAAAAGCGATCGCAGGTGAAGCGGGTGTACCATTCTTTTCTATATCTGGTTCTGAGTTTGTAGAAATGTTTGTGGGTGTGGGTGCTTCCCGTGTCCGCGACTTGTTCAAGAAAGCTAAAGACAATGCTCCTTGTATCATCTTTATTGATGAAATCGACGCTGTAGGTCGTCAACGGGGTGCAGGTATCGGTGGTGGTAATGATGAAAGAGAACAAACTCTCAACCAGCTGCTGACCGAAATGGATGGTTTTGAAGGTAATACTGGCATTATTATTATTGCTGCTACCAACCGTCCTGATGTTTTAGACTCTGCGTTATTACGTCCCGGTCGTTTTGACAGACAAGTAACTGTTGACGCACCCGACATTAAAGGACGTTTAGAAGTTCTAGAAGTCCATGCACGGAACAAGAAATTAGATCCTAGTGTATCCTTGGAAGCGATCGCCCGGCGTACTCCTGGATTCACCGGCGCAGATTTAGCTAACCTCCTCAACGAAGCTGCAATTCTCACCGCTAGAAGACGTAAAGAAGGCATTACCCTGCTTGAAATTGATGATGCAGTGGATAGGGTAGTAGCTGGTATGGAAGGCACTCCTTTGGTAGACAGCAAGAGTAAGCGCTTGATTGCTTACCATGAAATCGGTCACGCTTTGGTGGGTACTTTGTTAAAAGACCATGACCCAGTACAGAAAGTTACCCTGATTCCTAGAGGACAAGCACAGGGTTTAACCTGGTTTATGCCTAACGAAGAACAAGGTTTAATTTCTCGTTCTCAACTCAAAGCCAGAATTACTGGTGCTTTGGGTGGTCGTGCAGCGGAAGAAGTCATCTTTGGTGCTTCTGAAGTTACCACTGGTGCAGGTGGAGATTTGCAACAGTTGTCAGGAATGGCACGACAAATGGTAACACGGTTTGGGATGTCTGATTTAGGTCCCCTTTCACTGGAAAGCCAACAGGGAGAAGTGTTCCTGGGTCGTGACTGGACAACACGTTCAGAGTATTCTGATTCTATTGCTGCTCGGATTGATGCTCAAGTCAGAGCGATCGCAGAAGAGTGTTACGATAACGCTAAAAAGATTATCCGTGAACATCGCAGTGTTACAGATCGTTTGGTTGATCTGTTGATTGAAAAAGAAACCATTGACGGTGAAGAGTTCCGTCAGATTGTTGCTGAGTACACAGTCGTACCAGATAAGTCACAGTTTGTACCGCAACTGTAATTTTTAATTAGATTTGAAATTGATGGGGATGGTTGATACCGTCCCTTTTTTTTTCGATTTGTGAAACAAAACCGAAAATAGGAGCGTGGAATTCATCAGACAATTGCGGCTTTGTCAAGGTTATAATTATAGAGAAATGCTAAAAACGGAATAAATATGATCCAAATTATTCTGGATTCAGAACAAGAAAAGTTATTGAAGGAACAGTTACAAACTGGTAAATATCTTAACGGGTGACAAGGGGGTTGAAGATGAGATGTGGCAATAATTTGAGAAAATAAGGGGGGGGAAAAATAGGGGCAAGGAAGCCCCCAAAACAAAAAAAATGTTACCACATAGGGCTTCGCCCCGCCAAAGGCGTACATATCAAACAATTTTCCGAAAGCATTTGAGTGAACAGCAGTATTTAACACTGGAGATATTGTTGCTATTGATACAAGCTCATCGCCAGGTAAAACTGTCAAAATTGGCAAGTTTGTTTCCCCAACCAATTCAATATGAAAGCAGGAAACGCAATCTACAAAGATTTTTAGCAATAGGGAAACTCTGCGTAAAATTATTATGGTTTCCGTTGATAAAATATTGGATTAGACAATCGTTAACACCAAAACAACTGAATCGAGAACAGCGCCGTTATTTTCAAAAAAAGCAATATCAAAAATATGGTTATTGGATGGTGGCACTGGATAGAACACAGTGGAAAGGAAGAAATATATTTATGGTAACATTGGTATGGGGTACTCATGCCCTACCATTATATTGGGAAACATTAAATCATGTTGGAAACAGTAATTTACAAACCCAGAAAAGATTGATAAAGACGGCAATAAAGTTGTTGAAAAAATGTCGAATTGTGGTGTTAGCGGATAGAGAATTTCATAGCCCAAAAGCTCGCTAAATGGCTTGAGGAGCAAGGAGTATACTTTGCTTTACGTCAGAAGAAAAACCTCTATTTTCAAGAACAAACAGGACTTGAATATAAAGTTTTGAAAAATCAAGGATTTAAGCCAGGAATGTCGAAGTTTTATGAGAAAGTTAAATGTGGCAAAGGGGATGAATTAGGCTTATTTAATATTGCTGTTTATTGGAAGAGAAAATATAGAAATAAAGGACCAAAAGAACCTTGGTATATCTTGACAAATCTGCCAAATCTTAAACAAACTCTATGTCTCTATAGATGCCGATGGGGAATTGAGCAATTCTTTAAGGATAGTAAAACTGGTGGTTATAATTTAGAGGATACTAAAGTCAATGAAACACGTTTTTTAGCTTTAGTATTATTGATTATCATTGCTTATAGTTTGGCTACTATGCACGGTCAACGGATGAAAAAACTAGGTATAGAAACTTATGCCGGACGTATTCAACAACATCTGGACAAGTACCCACGCCAGAGTCATTTTAGCTTTTCTCTCTACGGACAACTCTGGATTTATGGCATGGAATTATGGGCTGATTTAGCTCTGAACTTAATCGAGCTCAAGCCTCATAAACGCCTCTTTTTTCAACGTGGCTTTCAGGCTCTATCCCTTATGAAACAAGCTGTTTAGCTACCTTGTCACCCGTTAAGGGTAAATATAAAACACCTAATGAAGTGATTACCGATGCTTTAAAAACTTTAGCCCAAAGACAGCATCTCAATCAAGAAAGTCAAATAATTACGGCTCTTCATTACCTATTATGCCAAATTATTAGCAGTAGGCATAAAATACTATTAAAAAACATATTAAAAACTGACTAAAAGTCTTACAGGTATTGACATATGAACAATATATATTGTTAAGTATAAATACAATTAACCGTATTTTTAGATAAAGTTAGAGTTATGACTGGCAAAAGAGATATTAAAATTCTCACAGAGCTTCTTGATTTAGATGATGTAAAAGTCATATCACATCGTCTTCATAGTGGGATTGGAATGATTTTACAAACCGAATCAAAAAAGTCATATGGTACTTGCCCCAACTGTGGCACAAAAAGCCATAAATTACATCAAAACCATCACCACATTATTAAAGACTTACCTTTTGGAGAAAAGCCAGTATTTTTAGAAATTAATAGACGACAGTTCAAATGTGCTGTATGTAAAAAACCGTTTAGCGAAGACCTAGATTTTGTCAGAAAAAAAAGGACTTTTACAAAGCGACTGGCACATAAGACAATACAAGAAGTTTTAGAGAATGATATTCATAGTGTAGCGTCAAAAGGTATAGTGACAACGGAAGAAATAGAACGGATGCTAAAAGATGCATCCGAAACATTACCCAATTTAAAACCTCTGAACTTAAAAAGACTTGGACTTGATGAAATAGCTCTGATTAAAGGCAAAGGTAATTACTGTGCAGTCTTAATAGATTTAGATACATCTCAACTAATTACTATATTAAATGGACGTACGCAAGAAATAATCAAGAAAACTTTTATGGAATGGGGATTTGAGGTTTTAGAACAAATAGAAGAAGTCAGTATAGATTTGTGGCAAGGCTATAAAAATTTAGTCATAGAATTAATGCCAAATGCCCAGGTAGTAGCAGATAGATTTCATGTAATGGCACAGATAAATAAAGAACTAGATACACAAAGAAAAAAAGAAAAACGCAGCGTAGAAGAGTTAATTAAAAAAGCAAATTCAGCAGAAGAAAAATCTAAATATGAACAAATATTATCAGGTCTGAAAAATAGTAAATATCCCTTACTTAAGAATGAAGAGAATTTAAATGAGGAGCAATTACACAAACTTATTCAAGTTCAAAATGTATCCCCTGTATTGAAAGTAATGCATGAACTGAAAGAGAAAATTAGAACGATTTTTAATAATACTCGTGATTGGTATACGGGAGTCTTTAAACTGGGTATGTGGCTATCAAAAGCTAAAAAATATTTCCCAAATAGTAACAATACTATTATTCGTTGGTTTGATGAAATTATTGCTTACTTTGATAACCGAACAACTAGTGGTACTGTAGAAGGAATTAATAACAAACTTAAGCTGATCAAACGTTCTAGTTATGGGTTTAGAAACTTTGACAATTTCCGAGTTAGATGTTTACTTAATTGGCATCTATATTATTAGTTTAGCATAGCAACTACTGAAGAGCCATAATTACAATTCTCTCAGGAGAAACAGCACAAAAATTACTAGAGGATAAAATTAAAATGACGCAGGAAATAAAGAAGAATTATCAAACAGATACCCACAGACAAAAATTAGCTGAAGAATTTAGTCAATTATGTCAAGAAATCCAGGAATTGCACGCTGATAATCCTTTAACTGATGCAGAAATTGATGGAGAAATTGCAGCTTATCGGAGAGGAGAATGATAATTATCATAGATACTAATATTTTAGTATCTGCGGCAATATCTGGAAGAAAACCAGAATCTGTTATTAATTGGATTATTAATCAACCTGATTATCAATGGATAGTTTCAGAAGAGATTTTAGCAGAGTATCAGCAGGTGTTAAATAGACGCAAATTTAAATTAACAGACTATTTCGCTTTTTGCAGAATTAGTAATAAGAGATTTCTGAAGAGGATTACAATTTAAATTATCTATATTTCCTGCTACTTATGACTGATTTTAATAACTATATTCAAGACTTACAGGACAATATTAAACGTGGTGGAGAACGTAGTCATTACCCTAGTTTACAGCGTCTGATTGAAGGTTTAATGATTGGTATTAATGCCAGAATTGAAGAAAAGGGTAATCAAGAAGGTATTCCTGATTTTACTATCAGAAGGAATGACAGAGTTTTGGGATATATAGAAGCTAAGGATATTAATGTTGATTTAAGTAAAACAGAAAAAATAGAGCAACTAAAGCGTTATTTAGAATCAAATATTGGTTATAATTTGATTTTAAATAATTATCTAGAATTTCGTTGGTATGTCGATGGAGAATGTGAAAAAACTGCAAAATTAGCTGATTTAGAACAAGATGAGATTATTCTGGTTGATGATTTACAACCTATCACAGAATTACTGCAATTATTTCTTGATCAAAAAGCCAAAGATATTAATAACTATTATGATTTGGCTCAAGAAATGGCAGCTTATACTAAAACTATTAGAAATGCGATTGAATCAGCTTTAGATATAGAAGAAAGCATCGACCAATTAAATCAATTAAAAGAAACATTTAAAACAATATTGATTCTGGATATAGATAATCAACGATTTGCTGATATGTATGCTCAAACTATTGCTTATGGTTTATTTACTGCGAGAATTAGTCATGCACAAAATCCCGGACAATTTACATTTAACCGGACAACCGCAAGTATTTATATTAGTGATAGAATCCCTTTTTTGAAAGGTTTATTTGATATAGTTGTTGCGACAGATAGTGTCAGCAAAATTCACAAGTCAATTGAAAATTTAGTAGAATTATTAAATACAGTTGACATGACCAATATTTTAGAAACCTTTGGTCGAGAAACCCGCACAGAAGACCCGGTTATTCATTTCTATGAAACATTTTTAGCTGCTTATCAATCTTCATTAAGAAAAAGTAGAGGAGTTTATTACACTCCTGAACCTGTAGTTAATTTTATTGTGCGTGCGGTTAATGATATTTTAGTGGATGAAGAAATTTTTGATCTACAACATGGTTTAGGAAATCGTCGAGTCACAATTCTTGACCCCGCAACAGGAACAGGAACTTTTTTATATGCAGTTATTAAACAAATTCGGGATAATGTCGCTAAATATGGAATTGATAAATGGAATACATTTTTAAGAGATGCAAAACTTGTCAATCGTCTTTTTGGGTTTGAGTTATTAATGACTCCCTACACTATTGCACATTTAAAATTAGGTTTATTATTAGAAGATTTAGGTTATAAGTTTGCACCAGAAGAAAGATTAAAGGTTTATTTAACTAATGCGTTGGAAGCAGGAATAAAACAAGGTGATTTGATTCCAGGAATCACACAAATTATTGCTGAAGAATCCAGTCAAGCGGGAAAAGTAAAAAGCGAAATTCCTGTTATGGTGGTATTAGGAAATCCTCCCTATTCTGTTAGTTCCCAAAATGCGAGTAAACGCAAAAGAATCTTAAATCAAGAAGAACGATATTTAGCTGATGTTGAATATACGGGTTCAGTTTGGAATCGGATTTATAAAACCGGAAAAGCTGGTAAAACCATTACTGAATTAACCCATATTGGGGAACTTTTGGAATTATATAAAGGTAGGGTGAGGTTAGAAAAAGAAAAGAATATCCAACCTTTAGATGATGATTATATTAGATTTATTCGTTTTGCTCAATATCAAATTCAAAAAACACCTAAAGGTTATGGAATTATTGGTTTTATTACTAATCATTCCTATCTCAATGGTTTAATTCATCGAGGTATGAGAGAGGAGTTATTAAAGTATTTTGATACATTATATATTATGGATTTACATGGTAATTCTTTATTAAAAGAAACTACACCAGATGGAAATGTTGACCAAAATGTTTTTGATATTCAACAAGGGGTATCTATTCTAATTGCTGTGCGAGAAAAAAGCGAACCTGATTATTTTTCTACTGCTTATAAATCCAGAGATGGAATTAAAGAAATCGCAAAAGTGTTATATTATGATCTGTGGGGAAGTCGTGAGGATAAATATCTGTTTTTAGAATCTGCAAGTTTAAATAATGTTGATTGGATAGAGTTACAACCAACTGCACCTAATTACTTCTTTGCACCGAAAGATTTTGATTTAGCTACAGAATATAATCAAGGTTGGAGTGTTGCAGATATTTTTCCTATAAATTCTAGTGGAATTAAGACACATAGAGATCACTTTGTAATTGATTTTGATAAACAGGTTTTATTGAATCGTATAAAAGATTTTTTAAACTTAAATAATACTCAAGATGAGATTGAAACCAAGTATTCTTTAAAAGAATCTGGTAATTATAATTTGGCAAAAGCCAGACAATTACTAATTAAAGTAGATATTGAAACATTAATTTATCCTATATTATATCGTCCTTTTGATACAAGATATATTTTTTTTAGTGAAGTTTTCTGTGAAAGACTCCGAAAAGAGGTTATGAATAATTTGATATTAAATAACTTCGCTTTGATTTTGTCTCGTCAGCAAAAGGAGATAGGATTTAAACATTGTTTAGTAACCAATACTATTGGTGATGGTAATACAATGTCAGTTAATTCCAGAGAATATAACTATTATTTCCCTCTTTATACTTACCCCAATACAGAAAATGCTCAAACAAACCTTTTTATAGAAAGAACTCCTAATTTATCACCAAAATTCTTAGAAGCCATCAAAAACAAACTCGGTAAAATACCAACTCCAGAAGAAATATTTTACTATGCTTATGCTATTTTTCATAGTCCTACCTATCGCACTAGATACGCAGAATTTCTGAAGATTGATTTTCCTCATCTTCCCTTAACCAGTAACCAAAAACTTTTTCATGAATTAGCTATCAAAGGAGAAGAATTAGTAAATTTACATTTGATGAAATCTGATAGACTCAATAATTTAATTACAACCTATCAAGCAATAGAAGATAATCAAGTTAGCGAAGTTACGTATAATTTAGAATTGCAAAGAGTTTATATAAATAAACAGAATTATTTTACAGATATTCCTCAACACATTTGGGAATTTAAAATTGGTGGATATCAAGTATTAGATAAATGGTTAAAAGATAGAAAAAACGCCAGTCTTGTATTATCGGAAGATGAAGTTATACAATATCAAAAAATTGTTGTCGCTTTAACAGAAACATTGCGGTTAATGCAGGAAATTGATACTTTAATTCCTAGTTTTCCCATAGAATAAATATTCATGATCAAATTTTAGGTTGGGTTAAGCGAATAGCGCAACTCAACCAAATCATAAAAATGTTGGGTTTCCTTATGTCAACCCAACCTACGCAATTATAAATTCAACAGTTTTGTTTGCAATTTAAAATATTTCACTTACATTAATATTCACATCAGGAAAAGCTAAAATTGATAAAACTTGATTATTTACAAATTTCTGTACATCTTGATAAACTCCCTGAAGAGGATTTCGATAAACTTCTATAATTTCCTGATTAACATCCACTAACCAAACTTCGGTAATATTCGCTTCTGCATACAAAGGAATTTTTATTTCTCTATCATATTTTACCGTTGTATCGGCAACTTCTATTAACAAAAATATATCTTCTGGTTGGGGGTGTGAAGTTCTATAAAAATCTGGACGCGGTTTCAATAATGCTATATCTGGTTGTGGTTCAGAAGTTTCATCCAATTCTATGGGATTCTGCGGTGCAAGAACTATTTGCTTTCCCAGAAGCTGAATCAGTAGATTGACTAATCTATTTACACAACCTGCGTGTCTCGTCCCAATAGGTGACATATCAATCATTTCCCCCCGAATTAATTCTACTCGGTCATTTTCTGTTAAAATTCCAGATTCAGCCATTTGATGATATTGCTGAACGTTAAATTGGTGTCTGACTAAACTTAGAGTCATTGTCACCTCCGCTTTAATTTAATATTTGATTTGATTTGAAAAAAACAAAAATACGAAATATCTAATTTCGTATTGTATTTAAATATAGCAAATTTCCCAAAATACTATGAATAGCAAAAGCAAATTATTAACTATTGTCGCTATCACTCTCACAACTTCTATTTTCACAGTGGGAATGGTGACTGCACAGACAAAATTAACCAGTCAATCAAAAGTGACTATTAATGGTATTGGTGCGGTAAAAGCAGGGATGAATCTTCCTGAAGCTGCTGGTGCTGCTGGTGTTCGTTTATATATTTCCGCTTCTCCAAGTGATGGCTGTTACTATCTTCAAGGAGAAGGAGAACTCAAAGATATATCATTTATGGTGACAAAAGATGATGCTAAAAGTCGTCAGAAATATGTCACGAGTGATGTTATTGCTAGGGTGGATATAGATGATCCAAGAGTTACTACAGTTTCAGGTGCAAAAATTGGTGATACTGAAGCGAGAATTAAATCTCTTTATCCTGGACAAATTAAAGTTACACAACATGAATATATTCAAAAGGGACATTACCTAACTTTAATACCCAAGGATAAGGCTGACCAAAATTATAGAGTTGTTTTTGAAACTGATGGTCAGCGGGTAACTAGGTATAGATCAGGTAAATTACCAGAAGTTGAATTTGTAGAGGGATGTAGTTAAAATTTGGTAATTTCTAAAATTTACATCTCAGTTATAGGATTTATGCAAAATGTGCTTGAAAATCTTATTCTTTCGTAGGGGTAATTCATGAATTACCCCTACTTTGGTTCTGTTTTGCGTAAGTCCTGAGTTACTATCTTTCTACATCTTTTATTTCTTTGGGAACTCCCGCAGTTAATACTTCATGTCCATTTGCGGTGACTAAGACATCATCTTCAATCCTAATCCCAATCCCTACCCACCGGGGGTCAATTTCTGGTTGATCTTCTGCGGGTTTGGTGTCGGGAACTATATAAAGTCCTGGTTCTATTGTTAGCACTTGTCCTGGTTGTAGAAGTTGGGGGTTTTCTCCATGTTGATAAACACCAACATCATGAACATCTAAGCCTAACCAATGACTGGTGCGGTGCATATAAAATGGTTTATATTTTTCCTCTTCTATTAATTTGTCAATTTCTCCTTTGAGTAAACCAAGTTCTACTAAACCTTCTGTGAGGATGCGGACGGCGGTATTATGGGGTGCGTTGAAGGCATTTCCTGGTTGGACTTGTGCGATCGCTTGTTTTTGTGATTCTAGTACAATTTCATATAATGCTTTTTGTTCTGCTGTAAATTTTCCCCCCACTGGAAATGTCCGCGTAATATCAGAGTTGTAGTAGTTATAGGCACAACCTGCATCAATTAGCAGCAATTCGTTTTCCTGCATTTGGCAATTATTTTCAATGTAATGCAGCACGCAAGCATTTTTCCCAGCCGCGACAATAGAAGGATATGCTGGCCCCATTCCACCCCGTAATCGGAAAATACGTTCCATCTCTGCTTGGATTTCGTATTCATAACGTCCAGGTGCGGTAATTTCTAAGGCGTGGTTGTGCGCTTCTACAGCAATATCTGCCGCTTTTCGCATCATGTCTAATTCTGTCTCACTTTTATGCAATCTCATACTGTGCAAGACAGTAATGGTATCTTGAATAGCAATTGGCCCTGTCCCGCGTTTGGGATAAGTCCGCAGGAGATTTTGATAATGTTTGAGAATTTTGTCATTGAAATTGCGATCGCGTCCTAGATGATAATAAATGCGATCGCTTTTTTCTAAATATTGGGGTAACTTCTCATCTAACTCCGCAATCGGGTAAGCCGCATCTGCACCATAAAATTCCTTCGCTGCATCTACCCCACAGCGATAACCACTCCAAACTTCCTTTTCCCTATCCTTGGGTTGAACAAACAGCACAAACCGATGTTCTGGGTGATGAGGTGCTAACACCGCTACAGCTTGAGCCTCATTAAACCCAGTCAAGTAAAAGAAATCACTATCTTGACGATAATTATACTCAACATCGTTGTGCATCACAGCAGTTGGCGCACTCCTAAAAATGGCTGTACCAGCACCTATTTTCGCCATT
This sequence comes from Anabaena sp. EIM26, assembly GCF_057568715.1. Lineage (NCBI taxonomy): Bacteria > Bacillati > Cyanobacteriota > Cyanophyceae > Nostocales > Nostocaceae > Anabaena > Anabaena sp. EIM26. Next base: position 58,128 of record NZ_CM172472.1, read on the forward strand.
ACCTGGTCACGACGTTGCCGATATTCTGTTTGCATAACTAATTTACTGTTGAATTTATAGTAGTGTTTTTTACTTTAGTAACTAAAAGTATCTCTATTAATAGTTACTTATCTCAGTTATTTTAGCCAATTTTTACTTTATCTCATTTTTTACTGTCACTCACAAATATAGTCATCATAGTCATCATCTTTGATTTGTTTGTAACTCCTTGAGAATTGCGATCAAGATAATTGTCAAAAAACCAGGATTTTATGATTAAACAATGACATTAATAAACAATATCAAAAATCTATTTTGATCATTAAGATATTATTTTTATTTTTGACAAAAGCAATTTTCAAACAGTAGAGATTTATCTGCAAATAATGACATTTGCTAAAAAGAATTAGCCGAATGTTTATTATTTACAGAATCTTTATTGTAAACAAATTAAAACTTTATATTAATTACCCATAAAAACACACCATGTTTCAAGCAGCAACTCGCTCAGGATTATATTCAAAAGAACTAGCAGTATCAGGATTACAATCTCTCGAAAAATCACAAGCTTTGACAACATCTCTTGATACGCAACTTCCTAATAGTTCTGCACCTCAATCACAAGAAGATTCAATATTTCCTATCCCACTTGATTCATTACCCTCATTGCCAGTAGGTAGCGCCAACCCCAACCCTAATCCTTACCTAACTAGCGCCGCAATTGTTCCTGATTTTAACGGTGATGGTAAAACAGATAAACTGTGGGTGAATGTGCAAACCGGTGAAATTTTAGTTCGCCTGATGGATGGGACAAGAGTCGTAGAACAGGCTTCTTTAGGTCAATATGACTTAACCACCTGGAGTTATGAAACTGCTGATTTTAACAGCGATAATAAAACCGACTTCTTGCTACGCAACCAACAAACAGGTGAGAATGTTGTTGTGCTAATGGATGGCGCAAGAGTGTCTAGTTTCCTGAACTTAGATAGAGTAGATCCAGGTTGGTCTGCGAACATTGGCGATTTCAATGGCGATCGCAAAACCGACATCTTCTGGCATAATGCTCAAACAGGTGAAAACGCCATTTGGCAAATGGATGGAACCACTGTAGTTAGTGCCACCATTCTCGAAACCACAGATGTAGCCTTAACTGCAACCATTGTCGATTTCGACGGTAACGGCAAGAGTGACATCTTCTGGCGCAACAACACCAGCGGCGAGAATATCGCTTGGTTCATGGATGGTAGCCAAGCCACCCCATATAACTTGCAATCACAGGATGCATCCTGGACAACTAGCCTAGGCGATTTTAACGGCGATTTCAAGACAGACATCTTATGGCGCAACTCCCAAACAGGTGAAAACAAGATTTGGACAATGAATGGCATCTTCGTTACCGAAGGCGTTGTCAACACACTTGGCGCAGAATGGACATCCAGCATTGGTGATTTCAACGGCGATGGCAAAACTGACATCTTCTGGCATAATTCCACCACAGGTGCAAACACAGCTTGGTTGATGGATGGTACACAAGTGAGTTCTGAAGCCTTCCTACCCAGCAATAGCGTAGGTTTGACATCATCCCTTGGCGATTTCAACGGCGATGGCAAAACCGATATCTACTGGCGTGATCAACAAACAAGTGCAGACACCATCTGGACTATGAATGGTACTCTAGCAACTGAAGCTCCTGTTACTGAAGCAGATAAGCTGACTCCAGAATGGTATACCGCTTAAATTGGTAATAGGTAATAGGTAATTGGTGATGGGTAATTGGTTTTTTCCCATTACCAACCTATACTCAAAACGGCGAGAAACTTTACTTTTTTATAATAATATGACGCACCGCACTAATATAGGATTCCAAAAGCCTGAAACTAGGTAATTTTGTGCATACATATCAGCAGTTAGGGGTTTAGCACTGCTAGACTCCTAATAGTCCTAATGCAACAGGAAACTACATTCTGGTATCAGGTACAAAACTAAAAAATATGTTGAACAGCTATTCACTCAATCGAATCTCTAGCATTATCTTCATTGATTCCTCAGTTTCCGACTACCAAACCCTACAGACGGGAGTTGTTGACGGAGTAGAAACGGTTATTCTGTCCCCAAATCGAGACGGAATTGTAGAAATTACCGAATTTTTACAAAATCATCCCCAAATTACCTCTATTCACATCGTTTCTCACGGTTCTACGGGATGTTTGTATTTAGGAAATAGTCAACTGAATTTAGACAATATTAGTAAATATGCTGCTTTATTACAGCGTTGGCAAAGCAATAGCATATTACTCTATGGTTGTAACGTCGCTGAGGGGGATGCAGGGGAAGAATTTATTCACAAATTACATAAGATTACCAACGCAACCATTAGCGCAACCGCAACGAAAACGGGAAATGCAGCATTAGGGGGAAATTGGGAATTAGAAGTTAATGTTCCTGAAACAAACTGTCATTCTGACCGGAACGCACTCATAAACTGTCATTCTGACCGGAACGCAGTGGAGGGAAGAATCTCGACAGATGCTGAAGTCTTACCGCTTCCATACTCCCGTTGAACTAAGAAGTAAATGTCTAGACTTGTCTAGCTTTTATATAGCAGTGTTGACATTGAGTTTTAGATATGCTATTATAAATTTGATGAGGAAGAACTATTATATAAAAAATTGAAAACTTTGAGAAATCGCTGAACTATTAGTAGGCGATTTTCTAGTAAATGTGTAGGTTGGGTTGACGTTAGGAAACCCAACATTTACGGACTTTTGTTGGGTTGTGCTGTCGCTTAACCCAACCTACCTGATTTAAATCTCTACCCGATTTAGCTAGAACTTGTAACTTAAAATCTGAATTTCAGTATTTTCCGGTAAAGCCTTGGAATTAATCGCCACAGCATCACCATTGCTGCGTCGCACATTGACACCAGGCATCAAAGCCAAAAAATCATCTACTGGTGTAATATCGCAACTAGCTGCATCTGCTGCTTGGGTGCGGTAATGGGTAGGAATTACTAACTTTGGATTTAACACACCAACTGCCTGTTTTGCTTCTTCAGCATTGTAAGCTTTAGCGCTACCACCTACAGGAACTAATGCCACATCGGGACGACCTGTAAGGATTTTTTGCTCAATGGAAATAGGTGCAGCTGCGCCCCCTAAATGTAAGATATTAATTCCCCCTTGGTTCCACTTCCAGGCGGTATTTTTACCGAATTGTCTGCCACCTTTGCGGTCATGATCTATAGAAATTCCCTGGAATTTAAGACCTTTAAATTCATAAACTCCTGGTTCATAGATCAGCTTGGGATTTCCTGGTAGTCCTTCTACTGCACCTTCATCTAACAGTTGACTGCTAATCAGCACTAAATCAGCTGCAACTTTGGGGAGTCGATAACCAGCCGTACAGCCGATAGTCCGAAAGGGATTAACGAGAATTTTTACACCCCCACCAGTGAACAGAAAGCAAGTATGACCCAACCACTGAACTGATACACCACTAGATTGGGCTGTAGCTGGAAGATTGGAACCTAAATTAGTCACTAATGCTGTCACCAAACCTGCCCCAGCATAGCCTATCAACTCTCGTCGTTTCATTTAATCACACTCTCGTCTGTAGTTGTTCCAGGAAGTTCCGCAGTAACTGCTTACCCGAAGAAGTCAGTACACTCTCTGGATGAAACTGGACTCCCTGAATGTGAGGATAGTTCCGGTGTTGTACTCCCATAATTGTTCCATCTTCCACCCAAGCGGTGATTTCTAAGACTTCGGGGCAAGTTTCGCGGTCAATCACTAAACTATGATATCTGGTGGCGGTAATAGGATTTTCTAATCCTTGAAAAACCCCAACTCCAGTATGAGATACTTGGGAGGTTTTGCCATGCATCAATTCTGGGGCAGAAACGATTTTACCACCGAATACCTGACCAATACTTTGATGTCCTAAACAAACACCCAAAATGGGAATACTATATCCTAGTTGTGCGATCGCATCTACAGAAATTCCCGCATCTTCTGGACGACCAGGCCCAGGGGAAATTACGATCGCATCAGGCTTTAAATCCCGAATTTCCTCTACAGTTATTTTATCGTTGCGAAAAACTTTCAATTCAGCCGCTACCGGGAAATCTTGGGCTAGTTCCCCCAAATACTGCACCAAATTGTATGTAAAGCTATCGTAATTATCAATGACTATAATCACAATTTTTACCTAATTTCATATGAACTACCCTATCTTACTTCGTTGTAGCTTGCCTTCGCGAAGCAATAGATGGGGTTTCTACGTCCCCTGAAAACAATATTATCCATAATAATATTTCAGCATTTTGGAAGGCGTATTTGCCCAATTTCAAAAATGCCATTCTCAAAGCTAGAAATACAAAACTAATCTAAAAAGTGGTAACAATTAAAGCTACTAAAGGAGGCAGTAATAGTGTCGCAGCTACCAACAAAGATACCAAAGCAGACACAAGCACAGCACCAGCAGCACAGTCTTTAGCAACTTTAGCCAAGTCATGGTAAGTTTGCTTAACTGTTAAGTCAACTAGAGACTCAATAGCCGTATTCACTAACTCCAATGTCAAAACTAAACCGCTAGTAATAGCAATTATGGCTATCTCTACAGATTGTAAATGCAAAAAAATGCTTAAACCAATAGCAAAAGCACAGACACTGAGATGAATACGAAAGTTGCGTTGAGTTTGAAAACTATAGCTGATTCCAGCCCAGGCATACTTAAAACTAACAAATAAATTAGAGGCTATCTGCCAGGAAAGTTCCCGTTCTTTGGACACAAGGGTTGATAAGCGATTTGGTGTAGGAGGTGGCGAAATTTTTTGGGACATAGGCCAGACGATACCAATATTATAGGGTGAGAATCTTGGTTAATTTTAAGAGCTTAATTAACTTTGACGCAATTCTAAAGAATTAGTGACAATAATATTGTCAAAATCGCCACCAAGAGTAAAAATTTGAGCCACACCCACTAATTTAAGTCAATATTAATACTTATCCCATTCAGTAATATAACTTGTTGTTTTAACATTTGCATCAAACTTTCTTCATCTGGATGATCCCAGCCCAGAAGATGCAACAAACCATGAGCAGTTAACCAAGCTAATTCTGTGGTTAAACTATGCCCCTGTTGTTGCGCCTGGGTTTTTGCTGTATCTATAGATACAATTATATCACCTAAATACAAAGGTTGAGAAGCCAGCATTTCCTCACTTTGGGGTAAATCTGCCTCTAAGGAAGCAAAGGCTAAAACATCTGTAGGTTTATCCTGTTGGCGATATTGAGCATTTAGTTCCTGAATTTGGGCATCATTTGTCAAACGTAGCCCTATTTCATAACTTGGTGCAGGTGGAAGATCAGGAGTTAGGATTTCTAACCAGCGATGAAACCAGTTTTCCCAAGTATTGTCAAATACTGTTAAAAGAGTATCCCCCTGACCTGCTGATACTGGGGAAGGCTCATCAAAACAATTTTCTACATATAATTCAACTTTCACCAAGCAGAAACTCTCCTTAGTTACCGAGTTAGGTAAGCCAGACCAACTAAGAGCGTTAACAGCCCTACAGCAGTCAGTGCAAAATGTTTGAGTGATGTACCACCTTTGTTTACCATGTTTCGCATGGCCAGTTTCACATAGCTGGGTTTAGGTTCGGTCGAGGGATATTTGCTCATAGGAATATTTGGTAAGTGGGAAACTCAGCGGCTTTAGCCCTGAGAGTGTCAATTAATGAGATACAAACTTGAATAATAAAACTCTTGTGGTGCGGGCATCTTGCCCGCTAGATATGTACCTCCTCACAGCAAAATCTGCTTTTAACTGCCATGACTATTTACAAATTCCCAAATTATGCGGAATTGCTATCTACTAGTTGATTTTCTTGCCGCAGATAGGCTTGAATGAAAGCATCAATTTCGCCGTTCATGATATCACCAATGGCAGTAGTTTCCGTATTTGTACGCAAATCCTTGACCATTTGATAAGGGTGAAACACATAGTTACGAATTTGGTTTCCCCAGGAAGCTTCCACCATATCACCACGAATTTCGGCAATTTCTTGGGCGCGTTGTTCTTTGGCAATTACCAACAGTTTGGCTTTAAGACGAGCCAGGGCTTTTTCTTTATTTTGCAGTTGGGAACGCTCTTCTGTACAGCGCACAGCTAAACCAGTGGGTAAGTGAACTATCCGCACTGCTGTTTCTACTTTATTGACATTTTGCCCACCTTTACCACCCGACCGAGTTGTGGTAATTTCCAAATCCTTCTCTGGAATGTCTAACTTGACGGTGTTATCTATTTGTGGCATTACTTCCACCCCAGCAAAACTGGTTTGGCGCTTACCGTTAGCGTTAAAGGGAGAAATCCGCACTAAGCGATGAGTACCCATTTCAGAACGCAAGTAACCATAGGCGTAGCGACCGGTAATTTCTAAGGTGGCTGATTTAATTCCCGCTTCATCACCTTCTGACTCTTCAGATAAAATTACCTTGTAGCCATGATCTTCTGCCCAACGGGTGTACATTCGCATGAGCATAAATGCCCAATCTTGAGCGTCTGTACCACCTGCACCTGCATTAATTGTTAAAACTGCGCCTTGAATATCGTAGGGGCCAGAAAGTAACTGTTGTAATTCCCACTGGTCAAGTTCACGGTTCAGCTTGGTGATGGTAGATTCCGCTTCTTGCAAGAGTGATTCGTCGGTTTCTAACTCTAGTAGCTCAATCACCGCCCTGGTATCATCTAAATTGGCGTGCCACCGATAATATTGCTCTAAGTGGTCTTTGAGGTCATTGAGTTCTTGTAGTGTTTGTTGTGCCTGGGTTTGGTCGTCCCAAAATTCTGGCTGGGCTGATATTTGTTCCAAGTCATGAATTTTGGCTTTGAGTGCGGGTACGTCAAAGATAGTCCTGGGTTTTACCCAGGCGGCCAGACAACGTTTCAATTTCGCGTTTGAGTTCTAGGACATCCATATTACTTACTTTAGTTGAGAACGATTTGGATTTTTATCGCTCTTTATGTCTTAGATTTTAGCTGTAAGTTGGACAAATTAGCTAAAATCTGTGGTGTAAATCAGCTTGATGATGAGAAACCGTGGCTCTTGTTGATGAACCACGGTTAGTCTTAGTTAAATGGTGTTGTTTCTGTTGTTATACTAAACACGGTTAGAACTTGGACTTTTCTAAAATTGGGAAAACCTAGATGTGTAGGGGTAATTCATGAATTACCCCTACCTATAGAATCAAATGATTAAGCCGTTTTGAGTATAACAATCAATTAATCACGGCCATTGATAGCAATGAGTAACCGCAGAATAAAGATAAACAGGTTGATGTAGGTTAGGTACATCGACAAAGCTGCGGGCAAGTACTGATCATCTCGATAGGTGCGGGGCAAGATGTAGAAATCGACGACAGAAGCTCCCGCGAAAATAAATACCCCTAAACCAGAGATACCGATTTCTAACCATGTGGGTGTGTAAACACCAAATAATGCCAACCCAAACTGCACTAGACAAACAACAACTAAGGCAATTACCCCCAAGGAGACGGTTTTTGTCAACGCTATACCGTCTGATTCTGAGAGATTAGAACCAATTTGACGAGCTGCAATAAAGGTGACACCACAACCAAGGGCAGCGATACCAATGCCTTGAAGACCTACGCCTTGGGTTCTCAAAGCGACAAATACCAACCCACTGAGGGTATATCCAGATAAGAGGCTGTAAATTGCTAATAATGGGAGGGCGACACTGTTGTTACCTTTGGAAGCAACATTTTGAGCGATAAAGAAGAGGATGAACTCCAGAACTACAGCACCAAAGAAGGTAGGAAAGAATAGTTCGGGGTTAGAACGAATCACTCCCAAACCGCCATAAGTACCCAATGCAGTTAAAACTAAACCACCACCAACAAAGGGAAGGGCGTTAGCAATGACATTGGGGCCAACAAGGGCGTGATTTTGAGCTTCACGGAAAGCTTGACGAAAATTGCTGGTATTGCTCATATCTAAAAACTACTAAATTTTTGAGTAAATTACCTCTTCTTCTCCATTCTTACCAATAGTTGTGTTTAGAGACTAGGGAGGATATCTAGAAAAGAGATTTTTTAGTAGTGCTTGTAAAATTTTATAAAGACAATTTTTATGGTTTTAAATTTTAACGCATTTTATAACGATATTTCCACAGGTATTGATTAGGGTTGCTGCTATTCTCATAACGGATCTAGTAGTCATTCTTGAATAATTAAGTAATATTCACTAAATAAAAGTAAGTTTTGTAACGAAGTGTTAAGGGGGAGATCACCTGTTTTTTATTTATTATCAGGTGTTAGTTGATTTTTTATTCTCTATTAGAGATAAATACTGCACATATATAGCATTATTACGTAGAGTCGTTTCTGTTTAATCACATAATGAAAAACTATGTACTGAGGAAATTTTAGGGTTGTAAAGAAAAATTACAGATAACAGAGAAAAATGAAGACTCATAAGTGATTTCACTTAGAAGCTGACGTAAGCTTATTTTAAGTTCAGTAAAACAACGATGGCTTATTCAGCGATGACTAAGGAAAATAATGACAGTTTGAAATCAAGTATACGCAACTCCATTCTTCGGGGAAGGGGGTTACTACAAGGGAATTGATATGGCAGCAAGTGAGTCCTCTGTGCAATATGATGGTATAGAGCTATTACACTTATACCACCGCGCTCCTTCTATTAAACTTCGTAACCAACTGGTACAGTTACACACGGGTTTAGTCCGTAAAATGGCTTATAAATTTAGCCATCAGTGTAATGAGCCTTATGAAGATTTAGAACAGATCGGTTATTTTGGTTTAATTAGGGCTATTGAGCGCTTTAATCCTACTCAAGGTTATGCGTTTAGCTCCTTTGCTATACCTTATATTCGCGGTGAAATGCTGCATTTTTTGCGCGATCGCTCTACTTTAGTCAGAATTCCCCGTCGTTGGCAAGAACTTTACAATGAAGGGCAAAAAATTCGCAAAGAGTTGACGCTATCTCTAAGCCGTCCACCCAAAGATATTGAAATTGCTAACAAACTTCATATTTCTCTACAAGAGTGGCAAGAATGCAAGTTAGCTGCTCAAAACCGGATGCCTCTGAGTTTAGACGCTACTCCGGCTAACTACGTTGATTATCAAATCACTTTGGGTGATATACTTCCCTGTCCTCGTACTACTCTGCTGCAACAACAAGAGGAAGAACGACTACAGCTACAAGGGGCTATGAATATGTTAGACGATAAACCCCGCATGGCAGTTGAATTAGTTTTTGTTAAGGAACTTACCCGCAAGGATGCCGCTAAGAAAATTGGTGCTAGTCCGATGACAGTAACTCGGTATCTGCATAAGGGAATACAGGAGTTAATCTGCTACTTACAGCCACAAGCTGAGTCAGGAGTCATTAGTGCTTAGGATTGACTGGATTTGAGGATGAACAGGATTTCAAATTTAATTTAGATGTAGTTAAGCAACCAAATTGAAGCATCTCTTTGTATTCATCCTGTCAATCTTTTAATCCTGTAAATCCTGATTCAGACTATCTACTAGATTTTATATCCGCTATAGCTCCTCTAGTCATTGCTGCGATCGCTTTATCCGTCGCTTTCGGTAAGTGATAATATTTACCACCGGCTGCTTTTGACAATTCCTTTGCAAAGCCAGTTGATACAAATTTACTCTCAGTATCAATTACCAACAATTGCATCCCTGAAGCTCGAATTCTGCCTGCAATATCTAATAATTCGGCTTTGATATCTGGTTTTTCACCTGGTTCTATGGGTTCACCTAAAGAACGAGCCAAAGGAATATTACCACGACCATCAGTAATTGCCACAATGACAACTTGACCGATATCCCCACCCATTTGGGCATTTACACCCACACGAACTGCTTGAGTTAAACCATGTGCGAGGGGAGAACCACCACCACAGGGTAATCTTTCTAAACGATTTTTAGCTAAAGCAATGGAACGAGTTGGTGGTAATAAAACTTCTGCTTGTTCTCCTCGGAAGGGTATTAAAGATACTTGGTCACGATTTTGATAAGCTTCTGTTAAAAGTTGCATCACCGCACCTTTAGCGGATTGCATTCTATTTAAAGCCATTGAACCAGAAGCATCCACAACAAACACCACCAAAGCACCGGCTTTTCTCACCAACCGCTTGGAACGGATATCTCCCTGTTCCACAATCACTTTTTTATCTGGTTGTCTAGCTCGCCGTGCTTTTTGATACGGTGCAGCGGCGCGGAGTGTGGCATCTACGGCGATTCTACGAGCTTTACCTTTAGGTATCATCGGCTTGATGTACCGTCCCCGGTCGTCTGAGAAGATAATACTGCGACTTCCAGATTTACCTTGACGTTGTGCCATTTGGGTAAAATAAAGCACTTCTGGGTCAAGAATTACCCCTTCTGGATCAAAAATAAATTCTTCGGGAATGTCTGGGGGTTCTTGCTGTTCTTGTTCTTCTTCTTTCTCTTCTTCCTGTTCTTCTTCTTGTTCTTCTTCTGATTCCGACTCCTCTTGATTTTCTGGTGGTGGTGGGGGAGGTGGGGGTGGTTGGTCTGGGGGTGGGGTTTGAATTATGGTTGTTCTGGGAACAATGACCAATTCTACTGCGCGACGTAAGTCTTCAGCATTGACAGTATTGCGTCCTTCCAAAGCTGCTGCGGCTTTGGCTACTCGCACCGCAAATAATTCTGCACGATGTCCTTCTACACCACCGCGAATGGCTTCATTAACGAGGTATGTAATTTGTTCTTGGGTAATGGTGACTTCTTTTAACCATTCCCGTGCGAGGATGATTTGGGTTTTGAGTGAGTCGATGTCTTCGCTATATTGTTGCAGAAATTCTGAGGGAGACTTGGAATATGCGATCGCTTGCTCAACTGCTTGTACTCTTTGATCTAAACCCAGAACTCCGTCTGCTGATAGTGCGATCGCAATTCTATCAAGTAAATGTTCTCTTAACGCCCCTTCCTCTGGGTTATAAGTCGCAATAAACAACGGCTTACAGGGATGTTGAAAACTTATCCCTTCACGTTCAATCTGGTTACGTCCGTCCGATAATACAGCTAAAAGTTGATTACTAATTTGGTCATCTAATAAATTGATTTCATCGACATACAGCACCCCACGATTTGCGGTAGCTAGTAACCCCGGTTGAAAAATCGTATCACCTTGTTTAACCGACTGTTCCACATCCACAGAACCTAAAAGCCTGTCTTCTGTCACACCAAGGGGAATCTGCAAAAAAGGTGCAGGGATAATTTCCGTTTCTATCTCCTGTCTTTCCTCAGCTAAGAGTTTATCATCCCATTCTTCTGGGTGATTCGGGTCACAGTTACACAGTGAATCTTTAACAACTTCAATAGGTGGTAACAAGGCGTGGATAGCACGCGCCATCACAGATTTAGCCGTACCACGACGACCTGCAATTACCACACCCCCCAAAGCGGGATCTACTGCTGTTAACAGCAAGGCTATCTTAATTGCTTCTTGACCAACTACAGCAGTCAGGGGAAAAGCAGTCATTGTCGGGGTAATAGTAGGCGCAGGCATTGTTTCCTTAATATTTATTATATTTGTAGCATAGCAATTTCTGGCACATTTTAGAATATATATAACGGACTCAAATTTTAAAATTTAGATACCCGACTTCTTTAAGAGTTCGGGTATGTGGAATAACGATATCTAAATTTAAGCAATAGCAAAACCAGTATATGGTCTAATTAAAGGTTCATGAAATGCTAAGACAATATCTTCTTTTGGTACTCCTAATTTAACTAATTCATCTGCCATACCAATCTCAGTGCCATCATGTTGTATCCAAATCTTGCCATTTTTAATATCAAGATGTAAAACACAACCATGTTGTCGTCGTCTGTTTTTCCAACCAACATACATCAACTGATAATGATCACCAACAGTATCAAAAATCAGTTGTTGTTCAATTTCATCTTTCGGTGAACCTAATTGAGAATATTCTGTGATCACTTGTTTTACATAATTGCGATAGTTATCTAGTTTTTCCATACTACAATTTCCTCCTGAATCGGATCGTAGATAATAAGTTTAATTTGAGAACGTTCAACAACTGTTTTGATAAACTGCAATTGAAAGAAAGCGTTATAAACTCCTGAAGGAACAGCTAAATATAAAACTCTGTCTGGTTCTTTCTCTTCTAATGCAAAACGATAATTAAAAAACTGCCCCACTGCTGTATGAAATTGAGAAATACTGGATGTACCTGTGAAACTCGTAATTTCAACTGCTATTTTCTCTCCTGTTCTTTCCGCCGCTAAAATTTCCTCCGCACCGAGGTCAATGTACATTTCCACATCACCAACTTCAATCCTCAAAGGATCATCTGTGATCACCCAACCCTCTTTTTCTAATCCTTTCCTAACAGCATCATGAAAAATATCTTTAGCTGACATGAGTTGATAATTTATTCTTTTTATCTATAGCAATCCTAAATGATCCGTGAGAGTTCAAAAAGCCTCAAATGCTTATCAAACAAGGATTTTTATCTACGTATTTTCTCACTATTGGGGTAGGATTGCTATATTATTATAATATTTCTCGTTTCAGATAGCTGAAATCCGCGTAATAGATTAATTGAATATATCAAGTTATGGATATTACAATTATTTACAATAATAATGCTTGACATTTCAGATTCAGTGTGCGATTGTATAAAGAAGACAGCCAACATATAAATGCTATCTCAAGCAGAACTATATATCGCAGGGCGGTGGTTGTCTCAGCAGCAGGATTCCTTTCTGATAAGTCCTGCATTATACCTTCGTTTGGATACTTAGCCTGATGTTTTATTACATCGCTAATTACTCAATTAGCACGAAAAAAATAAAGTATCTGGATAAATATTCAGATGGAGGTATAATGCAGAATTTGTCAGCAAGGATTACATTACTTGCAAAAGTCTATGTATTCTCTGAATCCTGTTACTGAGACTGAAACTGCCTAATATAGACAAGCTACTGGAGGAGGAGATAATTATGTAGTTTTTCCTTCAAGTATTTTTACTGCTATGGATGTGTAATTTGTTGAATCTGTCCAGTTAACTTAAAAAATTGGACGTTTGATCATGACTCATCTATCTTTGAACACCCAAACAGTTCAGAAAAAAGACTCTGTTGGCATTTTTGGGGATATTCAAAATGTTCTCTCAATCAAAAAATATGGTGATTTATTACTTAATTTTGCGAAAATGCAGGGAAATATAAAATCGAAGAATTTTTACTATAATTCACTGCATAAAAATCAAGTTGATGCCAAAAATATATTTCAATTACTTGGTTTTAATTGTGTAGATGTTCCAGACTCATCAAAAAATAGTGCAGATAATCAACTTAAAGATGAATGTTATAATGCAGTTGCTTTTCATCCTTCTCTAAAAACGATTATCCTATTGTCAGGAGATGGAGATTTTGCTGTATTAATTGCCATTCTCAAAGCTATGGATAAAAAAGTGATTGTCTTCGCTCAAAGAGGTAGTGAGAGTCCAAGGTTAATTAATTTGGTCGGTGATGATAACTTCCACTTTATAGACGAGTTACCTCAATTAGTTGGTGAAGAAACTCAACTTCAAACCACCATTATCAATCCTCAAATTAGTTACAATGAAGCTGAAGTGTATCTGATTGAAACTGTCAAAAATGCGTTAAGTCAAGGTAAACCTACACACTACAGCTACATTGGTAGATCAATGCGTCAACTATTCCCGAAATATCAGGGCGTTTCCTCAATCTCTACACCTAATGGTAAGCAATTTACAAGCTTTAGTAAGTTTATTGATTATGCTGTAGATTCAGGTAGAATCCAAAGACAAAATCAGGAATTGCTTTTAATAGAGTAATATAAATTAACTGCCTGAATTTGCTTTTGAAACCCAGTTATATTAGTTATCTGGGTTTTACCAAAACTACCGCATCTTGCGGTTTTTTCATGTTTAAATAAGATTCATCTTACCTACAAAACGAAAAAATAAAAATGCACAAACTTCTCACATTTCATAACGAAAAACTCCTCCGTCAAGCACTCACCCACCGGTCTTATATCAACGAACATCCAGGAGAAGCTGAACAAAACGAACGTCTAGAATTTCTTGGTGATGCTATTCTCAATTTCTTAAGCGGTGAATATCTCTATAAACGTTATCCAGAAAAAGAAGAAGATGAATTAACTCGTCGTCGTTCTGCATTAGTTGATGAAAAGCAATTAGCGAAATTTGCGATTGAAGTAGGTTTAGACTTCAGAATGCGTTTAGGACAAGGTGCAATTCGAGACGGAGGATATCAAAATCCTAATTTATTAAGTAGCACATTTGAAGCCGTTCTTGGTGCGTACTATCTAGATAACAATTCCAATATTGAAGTAGTTCGCACTATTGTAGAACCGCTGTTTGATTCCGTCTCAGAAAAAATTGTCGTATCTCGTTCTAATGTAGACTCCAAAAACCGCTTTCAAGAATGGGTACAACGAGAAATTGGCGCAAATCCCCCCAAATATGTGACAGAACAAATAGGTGGACAGTCTCATACACCAGTGTTTAAATCCGAAGTATTTGTAGAGGGAGAAAAAGAACCACGTGGAACAGGACAGGGACGTAATAAAAAAGAAGCAGAAAAAGATGCTGCTGAAGATGCGTTAGCTAAATTGAAAAAACGCGGGTTGTTAGAGTAAAAATTGTTGATTTTACTCAAAGCTGCAAAAATACCTTTTGTCTCTTTGAGCGAAATCAACTTTCTTTCATTTCCATTTGCAACGGCAATATTACAGTAAAAGTAGAACCAAATCCTGGTTGAGAAACTAGCTTAATTTCACCTTGTAATAATTTTACCAATCGGGAAACTATGGCCAAACCTAAACCAGTACTATCAGGAAGACGAAACTTTTTATTAGCGTAGCGAAAATAGGGTTCAAAAATCTGCTCTTGGTTTTCTGGTGCAATACCAATACCTGTATCAGTAATGCTAAATCCCCATTTTTGATCATCTAACATCTGACAAGAAATATTAATACTGCCCAATTCTGTGTAGCGAATCGCATTGCTTACAAGATTCATAAAAATTTGTTGCAACTGAAAGCCATCTGTAATTACTTGTTGGAGAGCTTGATGACAATTCACTGTGATAATCAAATCTTTTTCAGTGGCTAAAGGTTCAAACACTTCACATATATTGTCAATTATTTCACACACATTAGTTGATGTGAGTTCAAGTCTAGTTTTTCCAGCATCATGCCGCGATAATTCTAGTAAATCATTAATTAAACGTAGCAGGTGTCGGCCATTACGTAATACTCGTTCAATATGTTCAATATTGTTACAAGTATCTTGTTTGTGAGCTTTTTTTCGATGTTCACGTAAAAATAAATCAGAGTAACCAATAATCGAAGCTAGGGGATGTTTTAAATCATGTGCTAGTAGAGAGAGATGTTCTCGATTAGTATTAACTAAGCGAGTTAGTTCCTGATTATGTAATGCTAAAGTGTTATGTAGATTTTCTAATTCTCGTAATCTTTCATCAACATAACTAGTAAAACAGCGTGCAATCGCTTCATCAATCACGGCGTTAATTAACCGCATAGTCCGAATGATCTCTGTCGGCTTTCCTTGCATTAAATCTATTTGTAGAGTATCAAAAATCACCGTTCTTAAATGATGATATTCCCTAGCAATTTCTGCTGGATTAAAGCCTTGTGTAGCCCGAAGTGATCCATGCTGCCAACTGGCAGTTACTATAGCTTTATAATCATTACCCTGAGATGTTGAAAGCACAGTAACCATTGCTTTTAAGACATCAGGCACGTGATTTTTGATTCTGCTGTATGGTAGATTATTTGCACTTTCAATCCGCTTATCTTGATGAACTGCTATTACCCATTGATCTATTATTGTATCAATCCGTTCAGCCAGTAATTGACTAAAATCCATTTTTTTTAATTCAGTTAATTGGATGTCTATTATGTAATCAGTTTAACGATTATATGTTTGATAATCACAATTTTATATACAACTTACTTAGCAGAGAAAGTATGTAATAATTTATCTGTTTATTGAGTAATTCAGTAATATTTTTACCATGCTAAACAAAAATACCTAAGTATATAAATTTCATAATTATTGATACTTACTTTTCTCTATATGCCTATAGACAGAGACTTACTCATCCTACAACTATAAACTAATTTAATTATTGCTGACGCAATAGAAGACTTACTACAATTAAGTACTGAAAGTAATAAAATTAATTATGAATACAGATGCTTTTACTGTACATTAATGTTATGGTTTTGCTGTTAATGTGTATTTAGAGTAAGTCAGCTTAATCCAGCACATAAGTTAACGCTGGAGCGGAGAAACCAAATTTTGGGGCGTATCTTTCAGAAAGTGACTATTTAAGAGCAAAAAGTGAAAAATTAATCAATATTCAACTCATCACTTAGCACTCAAAACTCACTATTCCTGATAGAGGGACATCTCTCAGTCCTAGCCCGTCAGCTAACTTCGTAAGCATTGAGAGGAGACTGAAGAGACAGCATTTTTCTAATGTTCTGATCTCATCAGTGTCCAAGGCTGGTACTGCTCGCATTTTTCGTACCTGCACTTAAATCTGTTGAGGTTATAAATGATCTTTCAACTTAATTTA
This sequence comes from Anabaena sp. EIM26, assembly GCF_057568715.1. Lineage (NCBI taxonomy): Bacteria > Bacillati > Cyanobacteriota > Cyanophyceae > Nostocales > Nostocaceae > Anabaena > Anabaena sp. EIM26. The sequence goes on from NZ_CM172472.1 coordinate 74,810, forward strand.
GCTGCAACCATTGCGGTTGCAGGAAAATTTGCTTGGAAAAAAGCAAAACCTGTCATTTTTCGGGATGAGTTTCTATTGCCTGTTGTCGGTTTTTTGGGAATAATTATACTGTGGTGGGTGGTAGCAATTGCTAATCGTGAATTGATGCCTACACCATCAGAAGCTTTAATTGCTAATCTTGACTACATCTTAAATCCCTTTTATGACAGAGGCCCAGGTAACTTAGGAATTGGTTGGTTATTATTAGCCAGTTTACGCCGGGTATTACTAGGTTTTGGGTTAGGTGCATTAGTAGCAATTCCCTTGGGGTTTTTAATTGGGATGTCTAAACCAGCGATGCTGGCTTTTAATCCTATTATTCAGATATTTAAACCTGTTTCACCCCTTGCTTGGTTGCCTATCTCCTTAGCTATATTCAATTTGGCAGATCCTTCTGCTATTTTTGTCATTTTCATTACCTCCCTTTGGCCAACTATTATTAATACAGCCTTGGGAGTTTCTAGCGTTTCCAAAGATTATTTAGATGTAGCACTGGTGTTGGAAATGCCTCGGTGGCGACAGATTATCAAAATTATTTGGCCTGCCAGTTTGCCTTATGTTTTTACAGGTTTGCGAATTAGTTTAGGGATTGCTTGGCTAGTAATTGTTGCTGTAGAAATGCTGACAGGTGGTGTAGGTATAGGATTTTTTGTCTGGGATGAATGGAGTCGTTTAAATCTCAGTTCTGTATTTTTGGCAGTGTTTGTAATTGGCTTAACTGGCTTAGTTTTAGATTATGCTGTCGGCAAAATTCAAGAATTAGTTACCCACCGTCCGGGAAGTGTGAAGTAAAAGAATTATTTACGGCGATTTTCAGGTAAATCAATTACATCTTTTGTCTCACGCAGAGACGCAAAGAAAAAAAGTTTTCAAAGTTAATTTCATCCTCTAATTATGCAACGCCAAACTCTTCATTTCTCTCTGTGTCTCTGCGCCTCTGCGTGAGCAACAAATCATCCCATCAATCAGCAACACGAAAAATCCGAAATTGTAGACAATTATGAGTGAAAATAATTGGAATCGCAGAGATTTTATCAAGGGAATAGGTGCAACGACTGCGGGTTTAGCGTTGTCATCATGTGGGATATCTGGAGATAAGTCTGTTAAAGGACTGACAGAAGCAGCTTTAGCTGTGGAACCCTTAGTTAGACCCCAAGATTTAGAAAAACCTGATCTTACAGTTGGTTATGTTCCTGTAAATGATTGTGCGCCATTTGCGATCGCATGGAAAAAAGGTTTTTTCCGCAAATATGGCTTAAATGTCACACTCAACCGCGAAGCTAGTTGGGGAAACTCCCGCGACGGTCTGATTTTCGGTCGTCTCGATGCTGCTCCCGTCGTCTCTGGTGCCGTCACCAACGCCCGCATAGGTGCAGAAGGCGCACGTCATGCCCCCTTATGTGCAGCCATGACCATACATCGTCACGGTAACGCCATGACCATGAACAAAGAGATGTGGGACTTTGGGATACGTCCTTGGTACGAATATCAACAAAAATATGGTGATGGTGCTTTAGAAGCCTTTGGAAAAGACTTCCGGGGCTATTTTGACAAACAACCCCCAGAAAAGAAAATTTGGGCAGTAGTTTTGAGTTCTGCTATTTATGAATACTTTGTCCGCTATATATCCGCTGCTGCTGGTGTAGATCCCTTCAAGGAATTTCGGGTAATTATCGTTTCCCCACCGCAAATGGTGACAAACATGAGAATTGGCGCTATGCAAGCTTACATGGTAGCCGAACCTTGGAACACCAGAGCAATTCAAGGAAACGAAGGTATCGGTTTTACATTCGCTCAAGGTAAAGAAGTTTGGCAAGGACACCCAGACAGACTGCTGGGAGTGATGGAATCATTCATCAACAATTATCCCAAAACCTATCGTTCTTTAGTAAAGGCAATGATAGAAGCTTGTCAGTATTGCGGTAAACCCGAAAATCGTCAAGAAGTAGCTCAATTGCTAACAGAAATATCCTTTACGGGTGCAAAACCAAAACAGAAAAATGAACCCCTAACTAAATTGACTTCTCCGGGAATTATTGGCAATTACAGCTATGGTGGTTTTGATGACAAAAACCGAACTATTAAAGCCGCTGATACCACAATTTTCTTTGATATTCCTAAAAATATTCCTCAACCAACAGGAGATCATTCGACATTTTTATGGCGTTCTCACAGCATCTGGTTAATTACCCAAGCTGCTCGTTGGGGGCAAATCAAAGAAATTCCCAAAAATGCCGTTCAATTAGCCCAAAAAGGCTGGAGAACAGATTTATATCGGGAGATTGCTGCGGAAATGGGAATTCAATGCCCCAAGGAAGATTATAAAGTTGAACCGCCAGAAGTATTCATAGATAAAAAAGGCTTTGATCCTAGTGATCCTGTCGGTTATCTAAATAGTTTTACCATCAAAGCAAATGCTCCTACTCGCTTTTTTATGTCCTAAAAAAGGGATATCTCGTTCCCAGTCTCTGACTGGAAATGCAATCACAAAGGCTCCGCCTTCAAGGACTTTAGAGCTAGAGCTTTCTAGAATTCATTCTCATACAGAGTATGGGACGAGTAATATTTACCATCCAAAATTCAACTAATTCAGGAATATTTAATCATGAGATATACCTCTTTCTCTAACGATACTTATCAAGAAGTTAAGCCCCATCATGGGTTTTTAGAAATTGAAAATTTGGTCAAGTCTTATCCGACACCAGATAAAGGTGATGCTGTCATTTTAGATGGCGTTAATCTGACAATTGGTGAGGATGAGTATATTTCTGTCATAGGACATTCTGGTTGTGGTAAATCAACATTACTAAAAATTATCGGTGGATTTCAAAAAGCTACCTCTGGCTCAGTACGTTTAGATGGCAAAGAAATCCGCAAACCGGGTGCAGAGAGGATGATGGTATTTCAAAATTATTCTTTGCTACCTTGGTTAACCGTGCGCGAAAATATTCGTTTAGCTGTGGATGAAGTGCTAAAAAATGCTAATCGTGCCGAAAGAATTAGCGTTGTAAATGAACACTTGGCAATGGTAAACTTAACAGCGGCTGCCGATAAGTATCCTGATGAAATTTCTGGAGGTATGAAACAAAGAGTAGGTATTGCTAGAGCTTTGGCAATTCGCCCCAAAATGTTATTAATGGATGAACCTTTTGGCGCACTAGATGCTTTAACTCGTGGTAAATTGCAGCGTCAGGTATTAGATATCTGGGAAAATCATCGTCAAGCAGTAATGATGATTACTCATGATGTAGATGAAGCAATTTATATGTCTGATCGGATTGTATTAATGACCAATGGCCCATGTGCTAATATCGGAGAAATCCTCAAAGTTCCGTTTCAGCGTCCACGTGATCGGAGTGCGATCCGAAATTCTAAAGAATATTTTGAACTCCGCAACCACGCTTTAAATTTTCTAGACCACTACTTTACTTCAGAAGAATAAAATAGTATTATTGTCTTTTTAGTGGGTAGCCTAATTCAAATTCATGAAAGCTAGATTTGAAGCGGAGGAACCAAAAATTGGGGCTAATCTAACGAGAGACACCTTCCAGTCTTAGCCCGTCAGCTAACTCCGTCGGCAATGGAAGGAACCCCCAAAACCTTGGCTGTAATAGCAGTTATGATTGGGGTTTCCTAAATCAATTTTAGATTTTGGATCAAATCCAAAATCCAAAATTAGCATCCCTGCTTCTCATTTGTAATCCGTTTCAAGGGAGAGAAGTTAAAACTGTGAAAATCAAACCAATGTTAGCACGTTTGCAATGTGCGATAGGTCGTGATGACCTAGTTGAACAAATGGTATTGTTACCAGAAGCTGAAAACCAGGTTTCTCAACAATATCAAATAACCAATTCCGTTAACTTAATTGTTGGCTATGATGCTTCACCTCAAAGTCATACAGCCTTAGATATTGCTTGTTGGATTGCCCACCAAACGAGTTTAGCTACCAATACTCAAGTTACAGTTCAGGCTGTTTATGTAGTAGAACCAAACTCCAGCAATCAATATCTTGGTATTTTCAATTTTCCCCATAATCAGCTGCCATTAGAGTGTGCAGCGAGCAATTTATCAAAGTCAGTTACATCAGTATTAACTCAACAAAAGGTAATAGAAATTTCACCAAAATTACAAGGAGAATCAAGAACTTTTTTTCAAGAAGCAGAAAGAATTCTCTGGCAAGCAAAAACTCTAGCTCAAGAATGGCAAGTTTCATTTAAATCACATCTGCGGTTTGGCAAAATTGGTACAGAACTTAAAAAATTTGTGGAATCAGAAACTGCTGATATTCTATTTTTAGGGTGCAAATCTGTAGATGATCCGATGATTAAGACGCTAGGTACTAATTTTCCCTGTGCTGTCTTGGGTATTCCCAGTTGCATTGATGAATAATTGCTATTCTCAATCACAGTGATTGGCAATTAATTAAAATTATGGAAAAGTCACCTAAAGTATAGGTGGCTTTTTCGCTACTATCCAAGCAGTAATATTTCGAGGTTAAATGTGTGGAAAATTGGCAAGCTATCTTCAGTGTAATCATATTTATTACCGTCATTGTTTTAATCATGATGGAGTGGGTACATCTTACTATTGCTGCTTTATTGGGAGCATTATTACTGGTTTTTAGTAATATTATGACTTTGCCAGAGGCTGTTAGTTATATTGGCAATAGTTATGGAACACTGGGTTTATTTTTTGGCGTAATGGTATTGGTGCGTGCATTTGAGCCTACTAAGATATTTGATTATTTAGCCACACAAATTGTCATCCTAGCGCAAGGTAATGGTAAGCGTTTATTACTGAGTATTGTGGGAATTGTTACTCCTATTTGTGCCGTTTTGCCCAATGCGACAACAGTCATGCTGTTAGCACCTTTAATTCCTCCAATAGCACAAGAAATTGGGGTAAATTTTGTGCCTTTATTGATTTTAATGGTGTTGATTGCCAATAGTGCTGGATTGTTAACTTTAGTTGGAGATCCCGCGACTTATATAGTTGGTGATGCTGTGAATATTAGTTTTATAGATTATTTATGGAACTTGAGTTTAGGAGGAGTCTTGGCTATTGGAACTGTAGTTATTACCCTACCATTCTTATTTAAAAAAATTTGGAATACAACGCTAGATAATTTGGAGGAATTACCACATCCACAAATCAATCATCCACGAGTTTTAATGGTGGGTGGAGTGATTGTAGGTTTTGTATTGATATTTTTTGTAATTGGTGAATCTTTACCAATACCTATTTCACCTGCTGCGGTAGCTTTGTTAGGTGCTGCTTTAGCTTTATTGTTATCTCACCATAGCCGCATTGATACTGTTAACAATATATTAAGGGATGTAGACTGGAGTACCTTAATATTTTTCATGAGCATTTTTGTGCTAATTGGGGGACTAGATAAAACAGGTGTGATTCAAAGTTTATCAGGTATTTTAGGAACCATTTTGGGCAAAAATATTTTCCTTGGTTCGCTAATATTGCTATTTTTGGTGGGGATATTATCTAGCGTTATTCCTAATATTCCTTTAGTTGTGGCGATGGTTCCTTTGCTAAAACAATATATTGTCAATGTGGGATTAGCACCAGCAGAAGTTTTAGCACAAAATTATCAAGGACAGTTTCCCCCGGAAGTTTTACCATTGTTTTATGCCATGATGTTTGGTGCAACTTTGGGAGGTAATGGTACTCTCGTAGGTGCATCTTCTAATATTGTAGCGGCTGGGATTTCTGAACAGCATGGGAGAAGAATTTCCTTTAAGACTTTTTTGCATTACGGTCTTCCTGTAATGTTGCTGCAACTTGTGACTTCAGGGTTGTATATGTTGGTGCGTTTTTTACTTTAAGTTGTGCAAATTATAAAAAAATTCCCCCTTTTCCTGTTCTTGATTGGAAAAGGGGATTTTTTAAAGATCATAGGTAGATAACGGAGTTTGATTAGGAATTATCCCAATTACCTATTACCAGCCTTAACTAGCTAACTAGGTTGGTTAATATCTCATGATATGCAGCACGTCACGAAGAACGCTATAGCCGACTAAATCCCAAAGTAGGTAAGCTAGAAATCCAATCATTGCCAAGCGTCCATTCCACAATTCGGCTTGAGGATTCCAGCCAAAGATAAAAGCGTTACGATCTACACCGTTATAGGCTTTAGCAACAGATGGTATATCGGTAGAAGAGCGAGTTTCCATTTGCAATCTCCAAAATTAAGTGAATTTGAGGTTTTGAATCTTTTATCCAAAACAATTTGGTTGCTTTACTTTAATGTAGCTTTGACACACAAAGTTTCTTTATGCCTATAGATACAAACTAGAGGCACTACTTGTGGGAGATAATTATCAACCTGGTAACGCAAACAAATCTACCTTGAGAGGTTGACAAAATTATTAATTATAAATAAACGTAAACTAAGATAATTGAACCATGATTTATGTTCAGTAAAAACTGAAAATCTATAACTAAAAATAGCAAGACTTCTATTTATAAAAGACATAATTTAAACATATATTTACAATAATAAAAGACTCAATTCCTTTCTAAGGTTGTACTAGGTCTTCAAACCTTAGATGGATGCTATGGTAGCCTACTTTCCCTGATTCTAGAAGCTAGAGGAGTTGTGTTTGGACACAAATACTAACGAAATATTGAATTTCTCAAGTTGAATTAGAGGCAGGAAAATATAAATCATGCAGGAACTGTACAAACATTTATGGTGGATGGCACAAATACCTGTAAACCCCGCCAACGTCTCACCAGCACAGGCATCGGTTCTCACTTCTGGCCCGCGCTTTTTTGTGGCTTTAATCTCTGGGGTGATTCTGGCATTTGCTTTCCAATTAGTTTTCACAAATCTTTCGGTTGCTGCTGGTATTTCCTATTTGGGACATCCATCAGAATCAGAAGAAATTGAAAGTTTTGGTGGCACAATTCGCAAAATCGGTACGGGCTTGGGGGTTTGGACGTTAGTTACAGTTACATTAGCTTTATTAATTGCTTGTTTCTTGGCTGTGAAATTGAGTTTGTTGATTTTAGATCCGAGTTTAGGAGCAATTTTAGGATTAGTAATTTGGGGGGCATACTTTTTATTACTAGTATGGGTTAGTACTACTACTGTAGGTTCTTTAATTGGCTCAGTGGTGAATACTGCTACCTCTGGTTTTCAGGCGATTATGGGAACGGCTACGGCGGCGCTGGGGGCTAAAGCTGTGAATCAGCAAGTGGTAGCAACGGCTGGTGCGGCTGCATCTGCTGTGCGTCGTGAGTTGGAGAGTGCGATCGCATTACCTGCTTCTGGTTTCGATCCGGCCAGTATTCGTGAGAATATAGAAGATTACATAGAAAAGCTACGTCCCCCAGAACTTGATATATCTAAAATTCGGGGAGAATTTGAAAGATTACTCAATGAACCGCAGTTTCAAGCGATCGCTCATAGTCCAGACCTCCGCAACATTGACCGTCAACAGTTTATTGATTTGGTGAGCAGTCGGACTGATTTATCTAAACGGGAAGTTAAGCGTATTGCTGATACTTTATACAAAATTTGGCAACAGGTGGTAAGTAAGCAAGCACCAAGTACAAATGGCTTGGGTGAGTTGACAGAGTATCTCAAATCCCTTCCCCCTGGACAAACTAAAACCGATGAACTCAATACTAAAGTTGACCAGTTAATGGCTGAAATCCATACCTCCAAAGCAGCAGACAAAAAGCCAGGAATGGTACAACAGGCAATATCGGCACTAACTGGGGTAGTTTTGGGTAGGGCTGATTTATCAGATTTGGATGTGGAGAAAATTTTGCATTCTTTTGGTACTGCTAGACAAAAAGTCATAAAACAAGTTACAGAACAACCTTATAGTCCCATTCGTGCAGATATTGAAAACTACCTGCGTAACACCTATGCTTGGCAACTAAGTCAGGAAAGAATTGCTCAAGAATTTCGGGATGTGATCTATGATCCAGTTGCTGACCCTGGTGTAATACATAGGGAATTAGAAAAAATATCTCGCCAGGATTTTGTGAATATTCTCCAACAACGGGGACTGTTGACTCAAACACAAATTACCCACATTGCTGACCAATTGATGGCTGTGCGGGATAATGTGCTAGTGACAGTAACGGCCCAGGAAGAAAGAGAAATTATTCAAGATTTGCAACGACGGGTAGAAAGTTATCTGTTGGTGACTGCGAAAACTGAGTTAACACCAGAAGGGATTGAGCGAGATTTTAAACCACTGTTGGCAGATTCAGAGGCAGATCATGAAACTTTATCCCGACGACTGGCACAAATGCAACGGGAACAAATGGGGGAGATTCTCTTAGCACGCAATGATATTCAAGAACGGGATTTAGATCCGATTTTGGATGAATTGGAAATGCAGCGCGATCGCGTTTTGGTAGAATCCTTAGGACTGGCACAACAAGCCAAATATCAAGCAGAAACCCTTTGGTTAAATGTCGAGTCATATCTGCGGAATACAGGCAAGGAACAATTAAATCCTGATGCTATCCGTGCTGATTTGAGAAGACTTTTAGAAGATCCCCAGGCTGGACTAGCAGCAATTCAGTGGCGTTTGTCTCGGTTTGATCGAGATACTTTGGTGCAACTGTTGAGTCAACGCCAAGATTTAACTGAAGAACAAGTTAATCAAATTATTCATACGGTGGAAGAATCATGGCATAGTATCCGCCATACACCACAACTAGTGACAGAAAAAGCCAGGAAACAATATGATTCTGTGACTACTACTATTGCCGATTACTTGCGAAATACTGGCAAGGAGGAATTGAATCCTGAAGGAATTCAGCGAGATTTGACGAGATTATTTGAACATCCTAGAGAGGGTATGGTTGCCCTGCGTCGTCGTTTATCGCATATTGATAGGGATACTTTGGTGCAATTGTTGAGTCAACGTCAAGACTTGAGTGAGGAACAAGTTAATCAAGTCATTGATGATGTGCAGACATCCATTCGTAACTTTGTCCGTGCGCCACGTCGCCTTGCAACCAGGACACAGCAAAGGGTACAAACTTTCCAAACTTATCTGCAAGAGTATTTACGGCTGACGGGTAAGGAAGAATTGAACCCGGAAGGGATCAAGCGAGATCTACATTTATTGTTGCATGATCCGAGGGTGGGGATGGAAAGTTTGAGCGATCGCTTGGCACATTTTGACCGAGAAACCATAATCGCTTTGTTGAAAATTCGGGAAGACATGACTGATGAAGAAGCAGCCAGAATTGCCGATAATATCGTCCTCATCCGCGACCAATTCGTAGAACAAGTACGGGGAGTCCAACGACGTATCCAAGATGTGATTGAGGGCATTTTTGCCAATATTCGTAATTATCTCAATTCTCTAGATCGCCCGGAACTTAATTATGATGGAATTAAGCATGATATCCGCCAATTGTTTGATGATCCTCAAGCTGGATTTGATGCTTTGCGCGATCGCCTTTCATCCTTCAACCGGGAAACTTTAGTCGCAATTTTGAGTTCCCGTGAGGATATCTCAGAAGCAGATATTAACAGGATTATTGACCAAGTTGAACGCGCCCGGAATAATGTCTTAGAACGGGCAGAACGTTTACAGCGCGAAGCCCAACATCGTCTAGAACAGGTGAAACACCAAGCACAGCGACAAGCCCAGGAAACGCGCCAAGCTGCGGCTAATGCTGCTTGGTGGTTATTTGCCACAGCGGTTGTTTCCGGTCTTGCAGCAGCCTTCGGAGGTGCGAGTGCTGTAGTGATGGTGTAGGTTGATAAATTGACTCCGCTACTTCTTTCCCTCCCATCTGGGAGGTTTTTTTGATTAATAATTCAACAAATAAAGCGATCGCTAATTAGCATTTGTAGGATTTTCCTCATCTTCTGCCCATATATACTGTGCGAATGCTTCACCCCTACAGGATAATGTGGTGCGATCGCTTGATGGAAAATAAGGTAAAGATCCCAGAGTTACGAATTTACCGCCGTTCCACCATTCTTATAAAAGCTGCACCCGTTACTAATCCTGCAAATTGTCCCCAATAACCAAGATTAGCTACACCACCAGGAATATTTAAACTACCAATTCCGTAAAATAACTGTTGTACAAACCACCAAAACAAATAAAAAAATGCTGGTATCTCCACAGGAATAAATACAATAATTAAAGGCAATATTGAATATATATTTATTTTAGGAAACTTCATAATATAAGCACCTAAAATAGATGCAATTGCCCCATTAGCACCAATCACTGGAATTGTTAATTTTGGTTCCATAAAAATTTGAATCATCCCAGCAAAAATGCCAGTGACTAAGTAAAGTAATAAATATCTCTGTTTTCCTAAAGTTCTTTCCAAAGTTTTACCAAACACCCATAAAAAAAGTAGATTCCCCAATAATTGACTAAAACTACTATGTAAAAACAGCGATATAGGTAGAGAAAATAATCGCCAAAATACAACAATCCACGCTGCTGAATTGTAAAAAATTGCATTTGTAAATGCTGTATGAGTTTGCTCTGGAATTATTCCCCAACTATTGATAAAATAACCTAACTTACCATTAATATCTAAACTCAGTTCCCAGCAAAATATAAACAGATTAATACCAATTAACCAATAAGTAATAATCGGCTTTTTCCAACTATAGATATTATCACTAATGGGAATCATATAATTCGTAATTCGTAATTGGTAATTGGTAATCAAAAACTCTAAAATCCGTGATCATAATTGGTAATTGTTCCTGCCCATCTCCCCAATACCCAATCCCCAGTCCTCTGTGGCAAGATGTAATTAGGTAATATTGCATTCAATTCAGCAACCGAGATGCTAGGAAACACACTTGTAGGAAGATACCAAATTATCAGCCACCTAGGAGGAGGAGGATTTGGCGAAACTTATGTTGCTTATGACACTCATTTGCCAGGTTCACCGCAGTGTGTTGTCAAAAAACTCAAGCCCCAGTCAACTAATGCAGCCACTTTGGAAATAGCTAGACGGCTATTTGATACTGAAGCACAGGTTTTGTACAAATTAGGTACTCACGATCGCATTCCCCAACTTCTAGCGTACTTTGAAGAAGATGCAGAATTCTATCTTGTTCAGGAATTTATCGTTAGTCATGACCTGAGTCAAGAGTTAGCAGCAGGAAAAACTCTAAATCAAGATCAAGTAATTTCCTTGTTACAAGAAATTTTAGAAATTTTAGACTTTGTACATCAACAAAAGGTAATTCACCGTGATGTTAATCCACGCAATATCCTGAGAAGAGAACAAGATAACAAATTAATTTTAATTGATTTCGGCGCAGTTAAAGAAATCACCACCCAAGTCATGATTCCCGCAGGTAAAACGAAATCTACCGTCGCTATTGGCACACCCGGTTATATGCCTGGAGAACAAGCACAAGGAACACCAAAGTTGAGTAGTGACATCTATGCTTTGGGAATTATTGCCATTCAAGCCATAACTGGATTATCACCGGATCAATTAGAAAAAGATGATGATAGTAATGAAATTATGTGGCGAAATCATGCCACAGTTACATCAGAATTTGCAGATTTTTTAGATAAAATGGTTTGTTATGATTTTCGTCAACGTTATGCTTCAGCAACTGTAGCATTAAATGCATTGCAAGGTTTAAATAAACCATCTTCTGGGACACTGGCATTAAGTCCGGCTGCTACAAGTAATAATCTTAAAAATATCAAACCGCAAAAATTCAAAAAAGGTATATTTATCAAATTAACATTAGGATTATTATTAATGGGTTTGGGGGGAACAGCATCAATATATATTTTGAATAAAGTTAATACTAATAATGCTACAGAATTATATAAACAAGGTAATACACTTTTACAATTACAAAGATACGAAGATGCCCTAGCAGTTTATGAAAAAGCAGCAAATATTAAACCAAATTATTTTCAAGCATGGTATGGTCAAGGTCAAGCATTCTTTGAATTACAAAAATATCAAGAATCACTAATAGCTTATGATAAAGCTATTCAACTTCAGCCAAATTATTTAGAAGCCTGGACTGGTAGAGGTTTCACTTTGGCGAATTTACAGCGTTATTCAGAAGCAATTTCTGCTTTTGATAAAGCCTTGGAAATGCAAGAAGACTACCCAGCCGTATGGAATGCTAAAGGTGATGCTTTTAAGAATTTAAAACAATATGATGATGCAATTAAGTCCTATGATCAAGCAATTAAATTGCAACCAGACAATTATGAAATTTGGTATAAAAAAGGATTTTTGCTACAGAGTTTAAAACAATATGATGATGCAATAACAGCATATATCAAAGCTTTAGAATTAAAACCAGACTATGAAGCAGCTTTATATAATTGGGGAAATGCTCTAGTCAATTTAAACCGCCATGAAGATGCTTTAAAAGCATATAGTCAATTAGTACAGTACAAGCCCAGTCATTATCAAGCTTGGTTTTCTAGAGGTAATAGCTTGATTACTTTACGGCGATATTCTGAAGCAATTGATTCTTTTAAAGAAGTTATTAAATATAATCCTAGTAACTATCAAGCATGGTATAGTTTAGGATGGGCATTTCATCAAAGTCAACGTTATGCAGAAGCTATTGAATCTTACAATAAAGCAATTTCTTTAAAATCAAATGACTATAATGTATGGTATAATTTAGGTAATTCACAATATAATTTACAAAAATATGCAGATGCTTTAGCATCATATAATAAAGCAGTTCGTTATCAGAAAAATCATTATGAAAGTTGGTATAGTAGAGGAAATACATTATTGAATTTAAAACAATATCAAGAAGCGATCGCATCCTATGAACAAGCGATTAAATACAAGCCTGATTACCAACAAGCAATAGATGCTATAAAACAGGTGCAAACTCAATTGCAACCAGAAAAATCTCGCTCTATAATAGTACCGATTCTGCGGCTACCTAATTCAAATTTATAAATAATCTCAAATTTAGTGGATTTTTGAACCCATATATATGATTGTTAGGTGAGTATCCTTGATATTGGTTAAGTACTAATATTGACTTCTCGTACTTCATCTGGTGATAGAAAATATGCAATTTTAGCATCTGAGTCTATCTGTCCAAATATAGTAGGTTGATTGATGACAGAAACTCTGCTATTTTTAACGATGTTTTGAATTTTTCCTCGTATTTCTAACTTTTGATTATACTCTTGTATTTTGATTTGAGCTTGAGGATAAGCTTCAGTATCTTGGGGAACTTTTTTGAGCAATTTTATCGCACTAGCAAAGTCATTCATTAAGGCTTTTTTGTAAGCAGTATGTAAAAAATAACCTGCTCTTATCTGCTGCTTTTGTTTGTATTCAGCCAATTTTTGTTGAACTATAGTACCAGCAGAAGTTTCGGGAGGAATTTGACGCAAATATTCTAAAGCAGCGGAAAATTCTCTATTCTCAGCTTTTGCGTAAGCTTGATTTAATAAATTGCGTGATTGTTCTTCCAGGTTAGCTTGTGTTTGCTGAACTAGTTTTTCTCGTTTAGAACGCCAATATGAAGTATATGGAATTTGAGAAACATTAAGTATTGCATCTGATAATTTACCGTCATTTAAAGCTTGTTCGGCTGCTAGATAATTTTCTGTATCACTGTGCCATTGTTTTTGCCATTCGGCAATTGTATCTTGAGCTTCTGGATATACGTTGCTATAGGGAGGAATTGATTTAGCGATATTAATTGCCTTTTCTAAATCCCCTGATTGATATTCAGTTATAGCTTTAGATAAAGTTCCTGTTTCTGAATAAACTAGTGAATTATTGACTAGAGCCGATACACCTAATCCCACTACCAAAGAGTTAAGTGCTAGCCCCAGTCGCATTCCTGCCAATAATGGTTCCGATTTACTCTTTTTCTTTTGAACAGTTTTTTTTAAAGAAGTTGGAGCTTGGGTGGGAACAATTTGCGGTTGGTGTTTCCATGTTATGTGATTTAATATCCACAGTGCTTCGCTGGCAGATTGAAAGCGTTCTTGGTAATTATAACGAATCATTTGGCTGATAAAAACAGCTAAATATTCATCAATTTCAGTGCCTTCACAACGCCAGGGAATTTCATTATTAGTAGGGTCAATTTTTAGTTGTAGAGGTGTTAATCCTGTTAAAGCTTGGAGAACAATCATACCCAAAGCATAAATGTCACTATTGGGTTGTGTTTGACCCAGAAATTGCTCTGGTGGTATGTAACCCAATGAACTGACAGGAATCTGGGAAATGGGTAATTCTGCATCAGTGCTAAAATCAATTGGCTGAATTGAGCCAAAATCAATTAGCACTAATTTATGATCACCAGCGCGTCGGATTAAGTTTTCTGGTTTCACATCACAATGAATAAAACCTTGAGAATGAACAAATTCGAGAATTCCTAAAGCGTCTTCAAGAAATGTCATTGCTTCGATTGCAGTCCATTGGATTCCCTGCTGTTGATTGAGACTTAATTCCACGGACAAAGGCTGTCCAGAAATATGTTCTTGTACTAAGTAAAACTGCTCATTTTCTTCAAAAAAGGTGATCAGTTGCGGAATTTGGTTATGTTTTCCCAAATGCTTGAGGGTTTCAGTTTCGGTGAGGAAACGCAGCCTTAAGTAGTCAAAGTAAGCATTAGACTGATAGTCATTGATTTTTAACTGCTTAATTACGCATCTAGGTCTTTCTGGATAGTCTACATCTTCGGCAATGTATGTTTGTCCGAATACTCCTGCACCAAGGCTTTGAACAATTTGATAACGTCCTTGTAGAAGTTGTTTTACTGTTTGGTTGCTCATAAGTTCCTTACTGAGAAAGCCTTACATAAGTTGTTACCTACCTCTTCTGAATTTCCTAGCAGTTTCCGGAATACCGAGAAATAATTATTTGTAGCTTTAAATTAAGGTGAGTAGATTAAATCCAAGTTTATAAATGTCTATCACCCTTGACAGAGATGGATTAACAACGTCATCATAGGCTTTTACAGCTTTTTACTGTTTTCTGGGGTAGTTTGCAAAGAGGTGAAATAAAATACATCAAATTCACGTTAATATCATAGATGCTCAATTTTTTTATTTAGTGGTTTTACGTAGGCTTAATGAAGCTTAGAACACTAATTTTTATTTTTAGGGGGTCTGAGGTATCAGGGGTCTGAGGTATCAGGGGTCTGAGGTATTAGGGATCTTAGGAGTTTAAGGAATGAGATTGTAGAGGGATAAAAAGGTTAGTTTGGCTACGTTTTCACAAAAAATAAAGAAGTGGTGAAATATTTGTGTGATTTTTAGGTTGCGGTTTGCGATCGCTATTTATCCACCGACTTAATTGGATACATCAAGGTGTCAAGCCATTTGGGAATTTTATTACTAATTTTCTATTGTTTCTATAAGTAAATCTAAAGGCTGAAAACGATGGCTCTCGATATTATTGACGCTATTAGCGAAATATTTCTTAATATTGAGAGAAAAACATTGTTATGGGTAACATTGATTTGATAATTGTCCTTAATCCTTAGCAAAGCGCTGCAATCTGATTTATAAGCTCAGGAATAGAGGAGGTTAAGGACATTAATCAACAGTATTCGTATTTAAACCGAAATATTGTCGATAGGTATATCTCAAAAGATAGAGATTAACCATGCCCTGGGGGCAGGGAATATACAATAGGTAACAATGTACGAAATTTGCCTAAGAGAACTCCACAAAAAAGATGATCCAATCTTGTGGGATGGGCATCTTGCTCGTCCTTGTATTATTAGCGGGCAAGATGCCCGCACCAAAAGAAATTGTGGGATATTTTTTTAATTGGAGAACTCTAACGAGATTCGCTGCTGTTCTCTTCTTGATCCTCAAAGGTGTCTTTTAAGGGTTGGACTACTTTAGCGATCGCTTCTTGGATAAAAACTTTGATAAACTCATCCCGACGATTGATCTGAAACTGTTGCTGCACAACTTCCGTCATTCCCCCATCACCCCAATCTTGATCATGGCGAAAATATTCAATAAAGCTTTTCCCGGCAATGCGCGTTAAATAAGCTGCTGTCACCCCTTGGATGGCTCTACCAATCACAAAGGTGGCAACATTGAGTTGTAGTGCAGTCGAGAGTAATTCAATTGCACCCTTGACGATTCCTAAGCCAGCAATGGTTTTTCCTAAAGACAGGGCTAATTCTCGTCCTCGTTCCATATTTAAATCACAACCGTAAACTCTGCCAATTTCTACCACCATTTGGGCGTTAACTGCGGCTGTGGCAAGTAAATCTACAACTGGCAAAGGGGTGACAGAAACCACACCAGCCCCAATCCATTGATACCTCTCCACAATTTTATCGGCTTGACGACGGCGTTGAGAATCAATCAGTTTGCGGGCTTCTTCTCCTAAACGTAGAGATTGCAGGAGAATATTATCTGCCACCAAATCCTCACCTTCAGCGCGTAAGACAGCGGCCATGCGTCGTAATAGGGGGATAATTTCTGGTTCTGGCTGGAAGGTTTCGCCGGTTTCTAATTGTGCAGATTGGGGATTAGCTGCGATCGCTACAACATCATTACTAGCAATAAAATCTCGTACCCGCTGGCGCAACTTTGTCAAGATAGCTTCTGTATCGTCATCTGTATATAAATCAGTTTTATTGAGAATCAAGAGCGATCGCTTACCAATCTCCGCCAACCCTTTCAGCGGCTCATATTCAGAACGCCTTAAATCATTATCTACCACAAATAACAACAAATCTGCCTCCGTCGCCAAAGCCCTAGCAAGCTGTTCCCGTTCCGTTCCTGCCACACCCGCTTCTAAAATCCCCGGTGTGTCGGTAATTAAAATTTTCCGTTCTAATCCCTTCAACCGCAAACAATAGGTTTCCCCCACCTGAGTTGTACCCATCGGTGCATTGACTTGACCGACTATCCGCCCCATAATCGCATTCACTAGGGAAGTTTTACCAGCACTTCCTGTCCCAAACACCACAACTTGAATTTCCCCCCGTGCCAAATTTGTTTCAATTTCCTGAGTGCGACTCAATAAAGCTTGACGAGTAACCTCATCTTGAATTTGGGCTACCTGCTGACGTACAGCTTGAAGAGTACTTGAAGCCGCATCAGATTTAGCCGCAGGAATTTGACTAGGAGTAACTCGTCTGTGACTACGGCGTGATTTTTGTTCACCAGATTGCAGCACCAGTACATAATAGACAAAAGCAGCAACCAACCCTCCCAAAAGCAGAATCAGCAGCAACAGCAGCAGATTTCCTAATAGGGGAGAATAGGATAACTGCCAGTATAGCCGTGTAAGCGAATCAATCAACCATAGGGCTAAACCCAAAATGATAATCAGACCAACAATAAGTGTGACTATGCGCGACAGAGGCATGAATAGCAAAAATGAAAGGGTATTAAGTAGACAGATGCTTCTGATCTTAATAGGTTGAGTGTTTTTATCCAGAGTCCAAAGAAGCAAATTTTGCTAAACTAAGATCCAGTTTGTATCAAATGTTCCTTCAAAACCGTGACCAATGATTCCTTGATGGTCAAAGTCCCCGGATTTATCCAAGAAATCAATCGAAAATCCTTCGACTCACTTTTACTGTACCTTGTTGTTCGTGCAGTCTCACCGCACTGAAGTCCGAAATCCGAAATCCAAAATTATCTAATCTCTGTTCACTGATCACTGTTAATGACTGGCTGCTGAATTCTTCATTTTTCCTCAAAATTTACCTTATCGAAAAGTTCAACGGCGAGTTATACCATGAAGTCTATCTCTGAATTAAGTTCCTCTAACTGGTTGCGACAATTCTTTAATCGACTCAGTATTAGACAAAAAATTGTCAGTGGATATACCCTTTCTCTAGGAATTGCAGTCTTAGGGACAGCCGCCGGGTTAGTAATGGGCGCTCTCTACTTCCAAGCAGCCGGTGCAAAAATGCTCTTGGCCAATCAGGAAGGAAGTTTGTTAAGTAGTCTGCAAGGAAAGCTTTTGGAAGTTCAGATTGATCAACAGGAAATAATCCCTGTTTTAAGTCAGTCGCAAGCTTCACGCTCAAAAAATTCTGAATTAAAAGCTCATCTTCAGGAAGCCGAAATTTTATTTTCCCAGTTAGAGAAATTTAGTCAACCCAATTCCCAAGATGATTTGCAGAATTTGCTCAAAAAGTATAATAGCGACATCAAAGCATATTTTCAAAACCTCAAACAGTTAGTTGAGCAAGTTACCCTGTTGAGATCTAATCCAGAAGATTTAGCAAAAGCACAGCAATTAATTTGGCAATTTAATCAAAGTCAAACCGCACAGAACTTTTATCAATATGCCCATGAATTATCCAAATTTGCCGAAACGGTTCAAAATCGCCAAAAAGAAGCTGATTTAGCTTATAGAGAGGCTACCAGACTGCAAGCACAGATCATTATTGTGAGTATGGTGCTATCAGTTGCGATCGCAATAGCTCTAGCTGTATATACAAGTAAAATCATTGCTAGTCCTATTAATGCTGTCACAGATATAGCTCACAGAGTTACCCAAGAAGCTGATTTTGAATTACAAGCACCTGTAACCACAAAAGATGAAATTGGCACTTTAGCTAATGCTTTAAATTTATTGATTCAACAAGTAAAACACCTTTTAGAAATTCAAGAATTAGAATCGCAAACAAAACTGATTCAAAGTGAGAAAATGTCAAGTTTAGGGCGAATGTTAGCAGGTGTTGCCCATGAAATTAATAATCCTGTTAATTTTATTTCTGGTAATTTAGTCCATGCACAAAGTTATATTGACGATTTATTAGTATTACTTAAAACCTATAAAGAAACAATTCCTAATCCGCCTATTCAAGTGCAAAATATAGCTGAAGAAATTGATTTTGATTTCCTAGAAACTGATTTACCAAAAATATTTAGTTCCATGACAATAGGAACTGAACGCACGCGAGAAATTGTCCGCAGTTTAAAAAACTTCTCGCGGTTAGATGAAGGTACAATTAACTTAGTAGATTTACATCCTTGTATTGATAGCACATTATTGATTTTAAATAATCGTATCAAACATAGTATTAACGTTATTCGCTCCTATGGAGAAATTCCCCAAATTCCTGGTTATATGGGTTTACTATATCAAGTATTTATGAATCTTTTGAGTAATGCTATTGATGCATTAGAAGAAAAATCTTATGGCAATTCACAATTTTCACCTGAAATCACCATTATTACAGAATGCCTATGTAATGATTGGGTATTAGTAAGAATTGCAGATAACGGTCAAGGAATTACGCCAGAAAATAAACAAAAAATATTTGAAACTTTTTTTACCACCAAACCACGCGGAATTGGCACAGGTTTAGGTTTAGCCATTACTTATCAAATTGTGGTAGAAAAACATAGAGGCAAAATTAGTTGTAATTCTGAGGTAGATCAAGGTACAGAGTTTGTCATCGCTCTACCGCTTAATCAACCTTAAATTTCCACTAAATTTTCTTTATTAAAGTATGAACTCTGGCAAATATTACATTACAAGTGGAGAAAAAACTGAATGGGACTTTTTGATCAAATTCTAGGCTCAGTCACTAATTCCAACCAACAAGGTGGTTTAGGTCAATTAGTAAAAATTGCTAACACTGTTCAGCAAGTGAGTAACACTACTGGTGCAGATACTGCCACTATTCAATCAATCTTAACAGTAGTTGGGAAACAGGTGCATTCCTCTTTGCAAGAAAAGCAAGCCACAGAGGGAACTGAAGCCGTCCAAAACTTGGTGAATCAATTTGCAGGTACTTCTCCAGATTCCCAAGCCGTAAATACCCTATTTTCTCCGGCTATTCAACAACAAGTTGCAGAAATTGCAGCGCAACGCACAGGTCTAGATGTGGGGATGATTCAACAATTATTACCTACATTAGTGCCTTTAGTGCTGAGTTTCTTGCAATCAGGCGGAAATCCGTTGCTGAATAAATTCCTAGATGCTGATGGAGACGGAGACGTTGATATTGCTGACGCTATGAAATTAGCTAGTCGGTTTTTAGGCAGGTAATTACTAACGGTAATTACTAACTGAGAAATAGATATAGCGGTATGCACATGAATGAAATACATCATAGCCCCCTCATCGCTGTAGGCGGCTTTACCACCGTAGGCGACTGGTAAATCCGAAGGAGGAGGAGGTTGGGGTTCTTGTATCTCACTCAACCGATAACCGCTATAATAAACGTGGATTAATCAAGTTTTGGACTTTTTATCCACGTTTTCTGTTTAATAATTAATGAGGTTGCATCAATTTTTGTTGGTGCAAGATGTGAGTTATGCGATCGCTCTCGATACATCTTCCCAAATAGGCTCTCCCACTTCATATATCAGCTAATGGGTATAGCTGTAGCCTTGAGGGGGAAATATCCAGTTACAGCTATACGACGAATTATGTAATTATCTGCTCCCAGCCGTCAAAATTACTAGCTAATTCGCTAATTGACATTTCTAAATAGCCAGGTTTTTGAACCCAATCTGAGTCATAAGCTCCATTTTCTCCCCAAGGATTATAGAGAGTGAATCTTTGAGTCGATGAGTTATATCCTACAAGAACGTATCCATGATTTCTGACAACACTTGTATTAATCGGAGATGATTTACTACTAAAATAAACCATTTGTCCTAAGTTAAAAGCATTAACGATATTAGAAAAATCACTGGTTGTGAGATAGTCATAAACTGTATCACGTCCTGTAATATCTTTGATCGCACCACCTCCATAGCCACTAGCGATACTGCTATAACTATTAGCGTATATGCCACTAGCAGCACCTTGTAACCCTCCTGATTCATTCATCTGAGCATAAGCTTTTTCTGCTAACATAACCCAAAGTTCATTAGAAACATTATTATAACTTCCCCAACTATCTCCACTTTGATGAGCATAGATAAAATATCCATAGGCATCAGTGGGTAAGTATCGGTCAACAGTGACGTAATCACTTACACCATTTTTGTAAAAGCGAACTGTATAAGTGTTATCTCCATTGTCAATGAACATATTTTGGATTGTACTGGATGAACGAAATGCTGTATTTGCTAATCCTGCAAGGAAGTAACAATCACCAACTACTCCTTGATTGACATCAGTATAAGAGATTCCATTTTGGAACAGAGAACCACTGGTATATTGATAGATGTAAGAAGAACTGGTTAAAACAGGACGATCTGTACCTAAGAACCATTTACCAATCAGGTTTTCCATTTGGGTAGAACTACTACCAGCAAACAAGTCACCGAAACCTGAGCGACTGTTAGCCGGAACACTATAGGCAATTTTATTAGACAGAACTATTACATGATCCGTCATTGTAAAACGACTAGAGTTATTGATTATAGTACGCAAATCAGTTAATTCATTAGCATCAATCACACCAGCATCTTTTGTTTCACGGAAAATAGAAATTATGTCGTTACGACTTAAGTTACCATCTTCTCCTAAAGAACGAGTTAAGCTGATCAGTCCAGTATCTAATAAACTCTGACTGTACCAATCACTGTTAATAGTGTTAATAGTAAAGTTGCTATTACTCCAGTCGTAAACATTAGCATTATTAACACTGCTAATTTGAATTGAGTAATCTGAACCTGCGACTAAATCAAATGGTAAAGTCCAACTTTCACTACCATCACTTGCCGTCGAACTAAATAAAATTCTAGATAAAACCCCTCCTTTAAACAGGTCAATCTTTACATTTTCGCTAATATTGTCAGTCCAGCTTAGATTATAAGTTGAACCTGATTGTAAGAATTCTCCACCATTAGGACTACTTAGAGTAATGTAAGGTAAAGGATCATTATCAACAATAGTTACTGTTGCAGTCTTAACCGCACCCAAATTATAAGCCGCATTAGAATTGAGAGTAACTATCACAGTTTCATTTCCCTCAACCGCAGCATCATCAATGGGAGTAACATTAATTAACGCCGTTGATGAACCAGCAGCAAATGTAACTGTTCCATTCAAATTATTGTAATCGGCACTATTACTTGCAGTACCCACCACAGAGTAATTAACCGTCAGAGAAGAACTTAAATCTCCAGTTCTTGTAAGTTTAAATTGACCAGGATTTGCAGTTTGTCCAGCTACTGTTTCCGCTGCATTTGCATCACTAGCATTAATAGAAATAGTCGGTTTAACAGTTGTTGCAGAATCATTATCAGCAAGATTAACAGTAGCAGTGTTCGCAGTTCCTACAATGTAACTAGCCTTATTTGCCAAAGTGACGATAACTGTTTCATTACCCTCATAGACAATATCCTCAATAGGAGTGACATCAATTATCGCCGTGGCTGAACCAGCGTCAAAAGTCACACTTTTAGTTAATGTGTTGTAATCTGTGCCATTAGTTGCTGTACCCGCTACTGTATAATTGACAGTTAAAGCAGCAGTTTTATTCCCTGTGCGTGTGAGAGTAAATCTACCAGGATTTGCACTTTGTCCAGCTACTGTTTCTGCTGCATTTACATCACTGGCTTTAATGGTAATTGTCGGTTTGTCGTTATCTACTAGGTTTACATTGGCAGTTTTTGCAGTTCCTAAAGTGTAATTGGCGTTATTTACCAAAGTGACGATAACTGTTTCATTCCCTTCATATACATCATCATCTTTGACATTAACATCAACTATTGCTGTAGCTGAACCAGCGGCAAAAGTCACACTTTTAGTCAATGTTTCGTAATCTGTGCCATTAGTTGCTGTACCCGTCACAGTATAATAAACTGTGGATAATGAACTTAAATCCCCTGTGCGCGTGAGAGTAAATCTACCAGGATTTGTGGTTTGTCCAGTTACAGTTTCTGCCGCACTTGCATCACTGGCTTTGATAGTAATTGTTGGTTTGTCGTTATCAGCAATGTTAACTGTAGCTGTTGTGGCTGTTCCTAAAGTGTAATTTTCACTACTCGCTAATGTAAGTATGACTGTTTCCTGTGCTTCCAAAAGAGCATCATTAATCACAGTCAAATCAATTATGGCTGTAGATGAACCAGATGCAAAAGTGGCAGTACCATTCAATTGATTGTAATCTGTCCCATTGGTTGCAGTACCCGTAACGGTATAATTAACTGTGGGAGATGAACTCAAATCCCCTGTGCGTGTGAGAGTAAATCTACCAGGATTTGCGGTTTGTCCTGTTACTGTTTCTGCCGCACTTGCATCAGTAGCTTTGATAGTTATTGTCGGTTTATCGTTATCAGCAATGTTAACTGTAGCGGTTGTTGTTGTGCCTAAATTGTAACTGTTACCACTATTTAATGTAACTATGACTGTTTCTGCTGGTTCTAAAATAGCATCATTAATCATAGTCAAATCAATTGTGGTTGTAGATGCACCAGCGCCAAAAGTTGCAGTACCAGTCAATTGATTGTAATCTGTACCATTGGTGGCAGTCCCAGCAACGGTATAATTAACTGCTAGGGTTGAAGTGAGATCCCCTGTGCGTTTGAGTGTGAATTTACCAGGGTTTGCGGTTTGTCCTGCTATGGTTTCAGCCGCAGTTGCATCACTGACAGCAATGGTAATTATAGGAGCGGCAGTTATGGTAACTGTAGATGTAGCTTGTTCAACTGTTAAAAATCTGCCATCTGCAAAGATTGTCGTTGTATCGTCTTCGGTTTTAATCTCTGCAATCTGATCTGCGTTAAGCTGTTTACCTGTAACGACTGCTGCAAATAATTGTCCCTCATCACCGGGGCTGTCTGCTGTATTTATTTGTTTGTCTAGGAAATGTCCAACTTCTTCTATGACTGTCTCTTTAATTAATTCAGTATTTCCGCTGCTAAGTAATTTTTCAGAAAGATAGATTTGATTGGTTTCTCCAGCAAAAGCGCCTAATGTACTTGTGGAAAATACAGTTGTGTCTAGCACTTCTATCTGTGGCAATAGACTAAAGTTACCCATTAACCAATCAGAAGCAATTTCATTTAATTTCCCAGCGTTGAGATTATCTCCGAAAATCGAGTGTATCTGTGACTGAAAATCAGGAGATTGTGCAAATTGCTGTAGGGTGGGGTAAATATCTTGTTGCAGGATGTTAGTAGTAGAACTTTGCCAGCCAAAAATATGATCCCATGATAGCGGTTCAGGTACTATGTTAGACCAGTCTTGTACTGCTTCAATTGTGGTTAATAGCAATGGATTAAGACTAAGGTGAGTTCCGTCAAGGGGATTGAGGACTTTACCAATACCATCCAAAAAAGCGATTTTTGCCAGTCCAGAAACAGGATGGGAGACATCCTGATTGCCTTGTAGTATTAGCTCATCCATTGCGATTGATACCCTGTAACTATTGAGCAGTCTATCTGCTATCTTCTATGTTTTGTATAATTAAGTCTATAGTATTATTACTTAACTTGACACAAAGTTTTAATGAAGTATAGGTATTGTTTTGGTAGTGTTAAATCACTATGCGATGCAAATGAGAATAATTTAATTAAAAAATGGTAGTAAAAAATTCAATGGAATGCAGCCTCGCATAGGGATCTTATTTGATTCGTGAAAATTTTCTAGGGACTGTCACAATAATGAAGAGAAAAGCTTGGAATCATTACCCGTGAACCCTCCTACCAACACCCCGGCACAAACGCAAAATCGCAAAGCAGATCATATCCGCATCTGTCTAGAGGAAGATGTCCAGTGTCAGCAAGTTACTACAGGACTAGAACGCTATCGTTTTACTCATTGTTGCTTACCGGAATGCGATCGCACTGACATTGATATCAGCACTACTTTTTTAGGAAAAAGCCTGAATGCACCTTTATTAATCTCTTCCATGACAGGAGGAACAGATCGAGCCGGCATCATTAACCGTCGTTTGGCTGAAATCGCCCAACAATATAAACTAGCAATGGGTGTAGGTTCCCAGCGTGTAGCATTGGAAAAACCCCAAGTTGCTGAAACTTTCGCTATTCGCAAATATGCTCCCGATGTGCTGCTGTTTGCTAACTTGGGTGCGGTGCAGCTTAATTATCAATGTGGCGTTGATGAATGTCTGCGAATTATTGATATTTTAGAAGCTGATGCTTTGATTTTACACATTAACCCTTTGCAAGAGTTCATTCAACCCAGAGGTGATACCAATTTTCGGGGTTTGTTTGACAAAATAGCTAACTTATGCTCTAAATTACCAGTGCCTGTAATTGCCAAAGAAGTGGGTAACGGCATTTCCGCAACAATGGCAGACAAACTGATATCTGTGGGCATACAAGCCATTGATGTAGCTGGTGCAGGTGGAACATCTTGGGCGCTGGTAGAAAGCGAAAGGGCAGAAACGTCTTTACAACGGCGCTTGGGTAAGACTTTTGCGGATTGGGGGATACCGACAGCAGAGTGTATTACTAGTATTCGCGCTCAGTTACCCCAAATCCCCTTAATTGCTTCTGGGGGGTTACGTCATGGCTTAGATGTTGCCAAAGCGATCGCACTCGGTGCAGATATCGCTGGTTTAGCAATGCCCTTCTTACAAGCAGCAGATGTATCAGAAACAGCCCTGCAAGACTTAGCAGAAGTATTAATTGCCGAAATCACCACCGTATTATTCTGTACTGGTAATAGAACTTTGTATCAGTTAAAGCAATCCAACAGTTTGCACAGCATACAATAAGGTAAACAGGTTGTCTTTCCTTAGTCATTGGTTTTTTTACTGATGACTAAAGACCAATAACTCATGACTAATAACTAATGACTAACTTTCTTAAACAAACTTTTGCTAGTTTAATTGGTAGCTTACTGGGACTGACTATTTTTTCTGGTATCAGTACTCTAGGCTTATTATTCCTGATTGTCGCTGCTACTACTTCCAAAGACACGGGCCAGAAGTCAAAGATAAATCCATGCTGGTTTTCGACTTATCCATGAAAATCACCGATAGTCAACCTAGTTCCAGTGACTTACTGCAAAAAACCTTAACAGGAGTAGACGAAGATAGAATTACACTCCGCAAAGTTATCGAAACCTTAGAAAAAGCACAAAAAGATCCGCGCATTGTTGGTATTTATATAGATGCGACAAAATCTGGTGCAGCTAGTGGACTCGGCTATGCTTCCCTGAAAGAAATCCGTCAAGCTTTAGATAAATTCCGTGGATCTGGCAAAAAAATTGTCGCTTACAGCACAGATTGGAATGAACGGGAATATTATTTAAGTTCGGTAGCTAATAATATCGTTCTCAATCCCGTAGGACTAATGGAAATCAACGGTTTGAGTTCACAGCCAATGTTTTTGACAGGAGCATTGCAGAAATATGGTATAGGTGTTCAAGTAGTCCGAGTAGGGAAATTTAAGGGAGCAGTAGAACCGTTTATACTCAACAAACTGAGTCCAGAAAATCGAGAACAAACGCAGAAATTATTAGATGACGTGTGGGGAGAATGGCGGACATCTGTGGGGACAAGCCGGAAAATTCAACCACAGAAATTGCAAGCGATCGCAGATAGTCAAGCTATTCTAGAAGCTAACACCGCTAAAAGCAATGGTTTGGTAGATCAAATAGCCTATCTAGATGAGGTAGTTACCGACCTAAAAAAAATAACTGCTAGTGATAAAGACGATAAAAGCTTCCGCCAAATTAACATCAGTGACTATGCCGAAGTTCCCGGTAAATCAATGGGTGTAGAACGCAACTCAGAAAATAAAATTGCGATCGTCTATGCAGAAGGTGAAATAGTCGATGGAAAAGGGGAAAATGGAGAAATAGGAGGCGATAACTTTGCTAAAATCTTCAATAAAATCCGCCAAGATCAAGATGTCAAATCTGTCGTTTTACGGATTAACAGCCCTGGTGGTAGCGCCACAGCATCCGAAGTCATACAACGAGAAATAAAATTAACTCGACAAGTCAAACCAGTCATCGTCTCAATGGGTGATATCGCTGCCTCTGGTGGTTACTGGATAGCCAGCGACTCCAACCGCATTTTTGCCGAACCCAACACCATTACAGGCTCTATAGGTGTCTTTGGCGTACTATTTAACGGTGAAAAACTAGCAAATAACAACGGCATCACCTGGGATACAGTCAAAACTGCAAAATATGCCGATAACCAAACAGTTGCTCGTCCGAAATCTGCCCAAGAATTAGCTCTATATCAACGCAGCGTTAACCGGATTTATAGTATGTTTATCAATAAAGTTGCCCAAGGTCGAAAGCTACCCCAACAAAAAGTAGCGGAAATCGCCCAAGGTCGAGTTTGGTCAGGTGCAGCAGCAAAGCAAATCGGTTTAGTTGATGAAATTGGTGGTCTAAATGTTGCTATTGAATATGCTGCCAAAGCAGCAAAATTAGGTAATAATTGGGAATTACAAGAATATCCGCGAGCAACAACCTTAGAAGAACGTTTTTTTGGGCGTAAACTGCAAGAAGCACAAGCAAAACTAGGAATTGAAAAAACTCAAATCAAATCAGCTAATCCGCTTCTGGCAGAATTTGAAAAATTGCAGCAAGAAATTTCAATTTTGAACAAAATGAACGATCCTCAAGGAGTTTATGCCCGCTTACCTTTCAACTTGAAGATTGACTAAACTCAAATATAGTGATCCGATTTGATTCATGAATTTTTCGTGGAGGCAGGGAACTCTTAACAGGGAACAGGAAAGAAGGCTTTCAGTATGTACTGAGTTCTGGTCAAAAATCAAATAGGATTCCTATATTTAGTAATCAAAATCAGGATTTAGAGAACTCCATAAAAAACATGATCCCATAGAGTAGGGGTAATTCATGAATGACCCCTAGATCGGCAAGCCTGTTCCTAAATTACAAAAAGAGTGTAAAGTAGTTGATGATCACATTCCATCCTTCGATTTTACGCATCCATCTATGGATAGAAAAAGTAAGCGCCTGTTACTCCTTATTGTTTCCTGTAGTGTATCTGGTGTTATTTTAGGCGGAACCTCTGCATGGGCAGAAAGCAAAATGTGCTTGAGTGCTGATACAATCAGCAGCGAATGTCTGACTAAAAACCCAGTAGAAAAAACTATTCAAGGTATGAGTACTGGGTTATTAGCCGGGGCTGGGGCTGCTTTTGGTGCAGCCTGGAATTTACACCACCAAGACTAAAAGCGATAATTGCGATCGCCTATCCACATACTCGTAGGTACAGCATTACCTTGAGGATCGACTTTCACTCTTACCAATATCGGCGATCTCCGCCCATTTCTGCTTTCCTGTGTTTCCAACAGATCATTATTAATCTGCTGTCTTTGTTCTTCAGAAATGTAATAGTTTTCCAAACCGTAATTAATCAAACCATCTTGATAATTACCCCTTAAAGCTACCTGATTATTGCGTAAGTTCTGAGGCCGACTACTACTTACCCGCACTGGCCGCCAAGCCCTGGGAATACCAACATCACGATTAAAAGACAGTTGTTCTTGCAAAGTTAAATATAAGACACTACCCTGAGTTACTTGTGAGTTTCTCAGGGAATTTTGTCTTACCCAATCTCTCCAACCAGGTAATCTTCTCAAAGTTGCGCTGCGGGATATATTATAATCAAGCGTTAAAGCAGAACCCCGCAACAAATTATTAGAAGATACCGGTAGAGTTTGCAAAACCACCGACTTACCAGCAACATCTGTATACATCGCTTGAGTTGGAACCGCCAGAATTAGGCCAATTTGTACCATTAAAGGTGCTACTAACCGCCAAATTGGTAGCGGCTGATTAGCCTTTTGTTCAGTAGCTATCAAGTAATCCCGAAAAGTCAACTTTTCTGAAAACTCCTTCTCTGGGCTTAAGGTTTGCTTCGATTCAGATGGTTTATTCGATTCAGGTGATTTATTTGTCATGATAATTAATTGCTTAGAGTTTGTTTAGTTGTCACTTGTTAATAACCAATGACCAATAACTAATAGGATTTTTAACGCAGAGATTTAGTATATCTGTTAATTCTAGCTAAACAGCTTCTCTACTGTTTCTTAGTAGCAGTACGTTCCTG
Source organism: Anabaena sp. EIM26 (assembly GCF_057568715.1). NCBI lineage: Bacteria > Bacillati > Cyanobacteriota > Cyanophyceae > Nostocales > Nostocaceae > Anabaena > Anabaena sp. EIM26. The sequence continues at coordinate 103,758 of NZ_CM172472.1, forward strand.
GAAACGACGTTCAAACCAAAGACCCCCAGAAATCAGACCAGAACCGCACAATACAAACACCAATGATCTAAACAATAAATCGGTATCGTACTCTAACACGCGGCTGATAATTTGCAAGACAAACAATAGCATACCGCACCAAAAAGAAAATCTGTTATTTAACTTCATTCCTTCTTGAATCAGTCCCCACACTAATGTTGTCAACAGGACATTGAAAACAAAAATGCCCAGTTCAGGAATACGACTAATAGCTTGATGCCAAAAAGGTACTATGACAATAAAGCTGAGAAAAATGATAATGACAGTGATCGTGAAAAATACTTCCTTGCGGGTGGGATTATTACGATGACGAAACAGAAATAACCACTGCAAAACAGCCAATCCGCTGATAATTCCCAAATCAATTATTGGCAGAGACTGGAACACATTCAAGGAATTTGTTACCGAATTACCAAAACCAAAAGATTGCCATTGCCAACGGAAAGATAACAAGTAAAAGACGACGCTGAAACACACCAAGGCTAAATTACGGGCTAGGGGTTGAAATAACCTGTAATGAACCGTAGGGAAAAGCAAGTCATCATAACTCCAGAGTAATGACGGCGGGAGTGCTAAAGCAAAGGAGGCCACCCAAGGAACTACATTAGAAGAAAAAGTCGCCAGTGGTAATGGGTTGAGGTTATATTGCAAAGAAACAGTAAAGGCTACAGCAGCTAACCCAAAAATCCACCGTGAACGGCAGACATAGGCTAAGGGAACAAACGCCAACCATGAAAGCAAAGGCATATGTCGCACTGCTAACCGCGCCCAACTCAACTCATTAGGAGAGGATAAAAACTCTCTGAGTCCTATCCAATAACCAATTTGGATGAGAACAATAGCTAAAATACCTAAAGAATTGAGCGACAGACTATAGGCCATCACTAAAACACCGAACCCCCAAGCCAAAAATAACTCAGCAGCAGAACCGCTAATATTGAATATTTGTGCCATTAGCAGTAAAGTTGCCCCTAAAATAAAGGCGCTGAGAATTAACAACCCCTCTCCTAGTAGACGTTTACCGCGTTGTGGCTTTTTATTTTCAGATTTCTTGAGTGTTGGTTCTCTCCAAGTATAAAAACCAGTGATAGCAGTAGACAGAAACCAACTCATTAACAAGATAAACTTGACTTCTCTTGACCATGTTTGCCAATTTGCTGCTACAAAGATAATTATGCCTAATCCTAAAAGTAAGCCACCTGCGGCAACGGCAATTAATCCAGAACTTTCTCGTGCAGCCGCTTCTATTTTATTAAATTGATAACGGTCTGCTAGTTGCTGGTGTTGGGAAGAACTAATAAGTCCTTCATCTCGCCAAAGTTTTGCTTCTTGGCGTAATTTTTTCGGAAAATTATCTGGGATCATGACCTCTCCGGTGCAATGGGTTAGTTTAGCAAGTGTCAAAACACGGTTAGCTTCTAGCCAAAGGCCAGAAGCCGCGCCGGACGCGCTTCGCAAACGCAATCTAAATGGTGGTCATTATATTTTCAGTATGCAGCTAAATACCTTGATGGCATTGTTCTGGTGTAACAGTTTTAATATTGTTCTAATTAGATAAAGTCCCCAAATACTTGACCCACAAAATTAAAGATGGAAAAGCCTTCAAATTTATTACTTAAAGTTTCGCGTCGTTTATTTAATAATGATGATCAACAAGCAAAATTTATAGATGCTTTAGTTAATCCTAAGCCTTTTTTACCTTGTATTATTTGGTGTAAAAACAAGCCAGAAGATTCTCCTTTTATGGTAGAAAATTCAACAATTTGGCAACCCCAATTTGTAGATCGGTTACAGTTAGGACAAAAACCCGGTCAACATCCCCTACATCAACAAGGATATTTTTATTGTTTGGATTTTTCTTCTGTATTTGCTGCTTCTATTTTATTAACTATCAATCAATCAGTACCTTTAGTGTTGGATATGTGCGCTGCACCGGGAGGTAAGAGTGTTTTTGCTTGGCAAGCATTACAACCTGATTTACTGATTAGTAATGAAGTGATTGGTAAGCGTTTGGGTATGTTAATTTCTAACTTGAAACGTTGCCAGATTAAACCTAGTGGTGTAGTAAATAGAGATTCTAGTATTTTGGCAGAAATGTTTCCTTTGTCTAGTAATTTAGTCCTCGTAGATGCTCCTTGTACTGGGCAATCTTTACTAGCTAAGGGTGAAAAAGCACCTGGATGTTTTCATTCTACATCAATTAATAAAAGCGCAAATCGCCAAAAACGTATTATTGCTAACTCAGGGCAGATTGTAGCTCCTCAAGGTTATTTAGCTTATATGACTTGCACCTATTCACCAGAAGAAAATGAGCAAGTATGTGAATGGTTTTTAGAAAAATTTCCTCAATTTGAAGCGGTGGAAGTTCCTCATTTATCACAGTATCAATCACATTTAACTCCTATTCCTTGTTATCGGATGTTTCCCCAGGATGGTTTAGGCGCTGGTGCGTTTACAGTGTTGTTTAAAAATACAGATGATGGTGAAAGAAAGGAGATGGATGTAGATGCTATTTCTTCAATGTATATTTACAAAAATTTGGAGATAACAAATTTGTAAAAGCCTTGATGAATCGCTGCTTAGGTTCTCATTTTGGCTCTTTTGTGGCTAAGGTCTTGATGATTACAGCCAATACTTTAGCTGAAGATCGTAATAACCAGCTTGCTCAGGAGGATACAAACCTGATTCAATTTTCTCAATAATTTTTGGCAAAGCTTCGATAAACTCAGGACTGCGATCTATGGGGTGAAGTGTCCAGGCTGATGGTGAATCAAGAACGGCTCTTACATAAGGTGTTGTTTCTAACAAGTTGGAAACCATAATTTCCCATGAATCTAAATCTCCCTTGCCAGTAATATTATTTAATATCGTTTTTATTTTTGTGGGCAAATTGTTGAGTATTTTTCGTCGATAACTGCGCCACAAAATTGGTAAAGGCAGCAACTCATCAAAACGCTTGCGGTCAATTAGATAAACGCGACTGCCAAAAAATTTGAACTTGTAAAAGCCGTCTGTATCTCGCTCGTAAGGAAACCTTTGATACATACTACCATCATTGGTTGGTGGGCCTGTCAGTGGCCTTGCTGCCATCACTTCCGGATGTTGTTGGAGCAATTTTATGCCCTCATCTATCCAACTATGATTGGATTGCTGGTGGAGCAGCATATCGCTGTCATAATGCAGCATATAGTCGCTTTTTGCAGCTTCAATGTGAAAAATCGTTCCCAGAATTGGGTATCCTTTGTAATTATGTGTTTTGCGGATGGGGCTACCAAAATGTTTGACATACACTTGATCTTGATAGGTTGGCGAATAGTCGATATCGACTACCGTATCCACAACTCCATTATTTAGCAATTCTTGGCAGCAAGCACGCAATTGCTCTAGAGTACCAATTCCTGGTCGCCCTACTTTATCTCCCGATAAGGGTGCTGTATCTATAGCTAATACACGTTGACTAAAATCGAAGTTACTCATCTTTACAAGATGAGGTATTGTATGCATCATAAAGGGCAAATCTGTTCGAGCTACCAAAATCCAAAGTGAACAGCTAGGAGATCCCATGAATTTTGCTTCTGGCATGGAAATTTAATGTAATTTATGAATCCAATATAACATGAGAGTCTGTCAAACTAAGTATTAATACAAGATTAAGGAAAAAAGAGATGTGTTTGTGTAGCTTGTCGTAGGCATAACATCTTATTTGGAATTGCTGTTGCCTTTTCAGTCGGAAAACTTTTAAAGTGAAGAATATACACTTACTTAATGGCTAATGTTATCTTTAATTAATTCTGCAAATCCCTGGTTAGTAGGCGTTGTATTAAATACAATTTTGTTGGCAATAGTGGCAATTATTCCTAAAAAATTGCTTACCCCGGCTGGTATATTTCATGCGTGGTTATTGGGAATTATCATTTGGGGAACACTGGGTTGGCAAGGATATCTAGTGGTAGTGTTTTATTTTATTGTCGGTTCTGGGGTAACACGCATTGGGATGGCACAAAAGGAAGCAGCAGGAATTGCGGAAAAGCGTTCTGGTGCTAGAGGCCCAGAAAACGTTTGGGGTTCGGCGTTAGTTGGGGCTTTGTGCGCTGTGGGAGTGTTGCTTGTACCCAGTTTCCAGTCTTTGCTAGTTTTGGGTTATGTGGCGAGTTTTAGCACTAAGCTATCTGACACGACTGCGAGTGAAGTTGGTAAAGCCTATGGAAAAAGTACGTTTTTAATTACGACGCTGCAACCTGTGGCGAGGGGAACAGAAGGGGCGGTAAGCTTGGAGGGGACTTTAGCGGGTGTAGTAGGATCGATCGCGATCGCACTTGTGGCTTGGGGAGTAAATCTAATTGATCCCCTAGGAATTGTTTGGTGTGCGATCGCAGCATTTATTGCTACAAATTTAGAAAGTGTCATTGGTGCAACTTTGCAATCTAAATATACTTGGCTTACTAATGAAGTTGTAAATATCGTCAATACACTCATTGGGGCAGTTGCAGCTATTCTCATTGCCTTGATTTGGAAGAGCATATTTGTTTAAATTTTTACCAAAATTTGGATAAAATATAGCAGCAAATTTGCTGTTTTTTTTATATTTCTGGCAGCATAGAATACTAAATTTTGAGTAAATTATTGTATTTACTAGTTTGAATAACTTAAGTATTGTCGGTAAATTTTATAATTATTTATTTTTGCCATATTTAATTCACAGAATCTTTATCATTGTGAACCGTAATTTCCTGCGGTTTTATCTATTATTTAATGGAAAAGTTGTATATATTTTTAGTGGCTTCATCATATTTATTTCATGGAATCTTCATCATTTTTGACTGTCAACGACGAGCAAATTGACCTTTCTCAAGTAGTCAAGTATTTACAAGTCTCTGGTAAACTGAATCAGTTTATTAGTGATGTTCTGCGTCAATATATAATAGAAACTGAACTAGAAAAACGAGATGACATAGATATCAGTACAGGATTAATTGAACAAACAATTATTGATTATCGGCTCAAAAATCAACTTACTGATCCCCAAAATTTCCAAGCATGGTTAAAAAATAATGGTACTGACTATGCCACATTTCTAGCATCAGTTACTTTTAGCTTCAAATTAGAAAAACTGAAGGCTTTAATCGCTGATTCAAAACTATCAGAATACTTTATTGAACGGAAGATTTACTTAGATCGAGTGGTACTTTCTCGAATTATGGTTGATAATCGAGAACTGGCTGAAGAACTACACACTCAAATTGAAGAAGGAAGTAGTTTTGAGCAACTAGCAAAAGAGTACTCACTGGCAGATGAGCGAGTTTTTAATGGCATGATGGGGCCACTTAGTCGGGGTAGTTTACCAGATATGCTGAGGGCGGCTGTGGATGCGGTAAATCCCGGTCAATTAATAGGCCCAATCGAATTAGAAGGGCGGTTTAGTTTGTTTAGATTAGAAAACATTCTGCCAGCATCTTTAGAAAATATTCAACTTAAACAATCACTACAAAATGAGTTATTTGAGCAATGGATAGGGGAGAAAATTCAAAATCTGACAGTCAAATTACAAGTGAGCTAAAAATTCTGGATAATCAATCTCTACAAGTAAATGTTTTAGCTGCTATGCCTTGGGATCAACCGCCATTATGCTGGTTGACTCCCGAACAAAAAACCCAATTAAAAAATTATTCCGAAGTTCGGCAATACAAACTTGGGGAAAGAATTTGGTCACAAGCAGCAGGAGATAATCAGTTTTTTATTGTTACGGGTAAAGTTCGCTTACGAGATGATGTCAGCAAATCTTTAGCTACCCTACAGGAAGGAAATTGGTTTGGTGAGTGTCAAAAATTATTCATTGATTGTAAAGCTGTAGCTGCTAGTAAGGAAGTGGTAGTTGTGTGTTGGAGTTCAGCACTATGGGCAAAATTTTCCACTCCTCAAATTGATGAATTTTGGAATTTGACAGGTGAAGAAGGTGATAGTGAAGAGGTTATAGCTGAGAGGGAACAGGTTACAGGTGACAGAGGGAAGAAGGGAGAGGAAGCACATTATTATCCTTCTTCTTTTTCTTCACTGTCACCTGTAACCTCTCACCTGTCACCTTCTTCACCTGCTTATCCTTTTGTAGTGAGTGGGAATACTGGCGCTGCTTGTTTAACAATGGTGGCGCAATATTTAAATAATGCTGTGCAATTGGAATGGGTGCAACGGCAAATGCGAGGACAACGCCCTAAAAATTTGGTAGAAGCTGGAGAAAAGCTAGGGTTACTTCTGCGAAAGTTGCGGGTAAGTTGGGGTGAATTAAGACAGTTGTCATTTCCGGCTTTGTTGCTGTGGAAATCTGAAGAAATCAAAACTTCTTCTTGGGTGGTGGCTTATGGTATGAAAGGCAATAGTTTAATCATTGCTAATCCCCTCAATTTTGAATGTGAATATTTAACCCAGTCTGTAGTAGAAGCTGCTTGGGATGGACAAATTTGGCAAGCTGAATTAGTCTCTAAACAAGAAAAATTCAACCTTTCTTGGTTCACTCCTGCTGTTTGGAAGTACCGGGTATTGTTGGGTGAGGTATTGCTGGCTTCCTTTACTTTGCAGTTGTTAGGGTTAACGACACCGCTGATTACCCAAGTCATCATTGATAAGGTGATGGTACAGGAGAGTTTAGCCACTTTGGACGTAATGGCGATCGCACTTTTGTTAGTCGCTATATTTGAATCTATCCTGGGAATCCTGCGCCTATTCATCTTTACTCACACCGCACGGCGTTTAGATTTGAGTTTATCGGCTCAACTTTTTCGCCATTTGATGCGTTTACCTTTGGCTTATTTTGAGTCGCGGAGAGTGGGAGACACAATCGCCAGGGTACAGGAACTAGAACAAATCCGCCAATTCCTCACAGGTACGGCTTTAACCGTTATCCTAGATAGCATCTTTGCGGTGGTGTATTTGGGGTTGATGTTTTATTACAACATTCCCCTCACTTTTGTGGCTTTAGCCGTATTACCCTTGTTTGCGACTTTGACAATTGTGGCGACACCGATTTTGCGGAATTGGTTGAATGAAACCTTTAACCGTAGTGCGGATAGTCAATCTTTTCTCGTAGAGACAGTTACTGGTATACATTCTGTCAAAGCCCACGCAGCCGAACCAGTAGCACGCGATCGCTGGGAAGGTTTATTTGCTCGCTTTATTCGCACCAGTTTTAAAGCTTCCACAACTTCTAATATTAGCAGTAATATTGGCGACTTTCTCACCAACTTCTCTACACTACTAATCCTTTGGTTTGGGGCAAAATTAGTAATTGATCATCAACTCACAGTAGGTCAATTAATCGCTTTTCAAATGTTATCAGGTAGAGTCACTGGACCCCTATTGCGCCTAGTGCAGTTGTGGCAAAATCTCCAACAGGTTTTACTATCTGTAGACCGGATTGGCGATATTCTCAACGCCGCACCAGAAACCGAAGCCGGAACAGGTTTAGTTTTACCACCGCTTAAAGGTGAAGTTAGCTTTGATCAAGTTTTCTTCCGCTACAATGCCAATACCGAACCCGTATTAAAAGGAATTTCTTTTAATGTCGAACCAGGACAATTTATAGGGATTGTCGGACGCAGCGGTTCTGGAAAAAGTACCCTTTCCAAAATTTTACAACGTCTATATCAAATTGAATCAGGACGCATCCTTATTGATGGTTTTGACATCAAAAGTGCTGATTTAGCATCTTTACGACAACAAATCGCCGTAGTTCTCCAAGAAGACTTTTTATTTAACGGTTCTATCTTGGAAAATATCTCTTTAGGAAATCCAGATATTACCGCAGAACAGGTTGTAGAAGCCGCGAGATTAGCCGTAGCCCATGATTTCATCAGTCAATTACCTTATGGCTACGAAAATAATGTTGGTGAAAGAGGTACAGCTTTATCTGGTGGACAAAGACAACGTATAGCCTTAGCACGATTATTTCTTTCTACTGCGCCAATTTTGATTTTAGATGAAGCTACCAGCGCCTTAGATAGTGAAACCGAACAACAAGTATTACAAAACTTGCAAAAAGTTTCTGCTAACCGCACCGTGTTTTTAATTGCCCACCGTTTCGCACCTCTCAAACGTGCTGATTTAATATTAGTGATGGAAAAAGGTGTAATTGCTGAACGGGGTACACACACAGAGTTATTACAACAAAAGGGTTTGTACTGGTCACTTTATCAAAGACAACAGGCGAATATTTAAGCTAGAGACGTTCCTGAGGAACGTCTTTACCTATTATCTCATCCAAAAGTAAGAATTTAGGAGTCAGGAGTCAGGATGCTTATGAAATGAAGAATAGAGAGAAGTGAAATTTTATCAAAATCATCAAAGTTGACTTAAAAAGCCTTTATTCTCCTGACTTGGAGTATTCTCTATCCTGAATACTTACATCTAAAAAGGTTGGGTTTCCAGGCTTGAGATGTTCAAGATAATTATTTTTAAACATCTGGTGAGGTTCTATTAGAGAATAACAGAAGCAACCTCATCTTCAAAGCCCTCAGAACCCATGACCAGAAAAATTTTAACTGGCTTAAATTCAAAAACCTATGAACACCCCTTTGATCGGCAAGCTTTAGGTTCTTTACAAAAAATGCCGGGCATATCCCCCATACTCAAAAAAATTAACGAATATAGTATTGATCGCTTGCTGAGATTGCAAAGTCTTGGTAGTGAAATTAGAGTTACAAATCGTAATTTTCCTAAATTATATCAAGCATTGGTAGAAACTTGCCAAATTCTTGATGTTTCTCCCCTGCCTGAATTGTATTTTTTTCGAGGTACAGGTTATATTCAAACATATGTTGTGGGAGTAGAAAAACCTTTAATTGGTGTTAATTTAGAAGCGATGGAATGGCTAAATCCAGATGAATTAGTTTATGTTTTAGGATCTGAAGTTGCTCGCATTAAGAGTCAACATATGATATATCATCAAATGGCAATTGTGATGCCGGCTTTAAAAAATTTATTGAGTAGTACTACATTAGGTCTTGGTGGTTTAGTTGCCAGTGGTATTGAGCTAGCTTTATATAATTGGGTAATGATGGCTAAATTAACTGCTGATCGTGCTGGTTTATTAGCTTGTCAAGATATTAATATAGCCACAACTGCATTGATGAAACTTGCTGGTTTACCCGATGAATACTTAAATAATAATGTCATTGAAGATTTTCTAATTCAGTCTCGTGAGTTTGCATCCAATAGCTTTGATAATTTAGATCAGGTGACAAAAATATTAAGCTATACAGAATATAGACTTTCTTGGATAGTAATGCGAACTGGAGAATTATTAAAATGGGTTGATTCAGGTGACTATGATAATTTAATTCGAGAAGATGCAAATTTAAATATACCAGAAGATAACAATCCAGAAGCAGAGGGAAAAGAGGGTTGGAGTTTTATGTCTTCCTGGTAATAATATCCCCGATTTTTTATATAAGTCGGGGATCTGATAGCTGTATATGGGTGATTTGGAAAAATCAAATAAAACTGCTATATAATCATCAAAATGCAGGATTATGTTGATAATCCCAACATTTATTATCTCGCCAAACTCTACCCGTATTCTCACATTTTTCTTGGTCTTTAATACCAGGAATTGAGGTAGGGTGAATAGTGTTTAAGCTGGATGTAACAGAAGAGATCATGAAAGAACCTGTATAAAAACCACCATAAATTAAAGTTCCAAAAAAAAACGTAAAGCCAACACATTTAACAGCAAATAAAACAGAAAAATTGCGTTGTTTACTATATGGGGAAAAGCGCATATATTTCCTCAGTGTGATGTTTATGGCAGATAACACCCTGGGAATGTTTACGCGCTGATCAATTTGACTTGCAGAATTTATTTATGGCAGAAAAATACGGGTATTTCTGTTATCGGTTAACAGTTATAGTAGAATTCAGGAGTCAGAATTCTGGAGTCAGGAGTCAGGAGTCAGAAGTAAAACTGGTTTTGTGTATAGGTTTCAACTTAGATTTTGTACCTCCTAACTACGCAAACTGCTGTATATAGGAATCAAACCGGATTCCTGTTCGCGGTAGCGTGCCGTAGGCATATCGCGTAGCGTCTCCGAACTCCGAACACCGAACTCAGGTTATGTTAGTTATGGCTGCTTAAAAATATAAATTAGCCAATTTAATTTTTCACTATTCAGGTATTAGCAATAGTGTTAAAGCCAGAAGATTAAGCTTTTGTTTAATAAGGTTTATAAAGTGGAATTTAGATTAAATATATCTAAAATTTGTCTGCAAACTTCTTTAAGCTTGTCTCCAACTAAAGGGGAAGGTGTAGACTCACCAACAAAATTCCATTGTTCTACTGTTGACAGTCGCCAAACTTGTCCACGATGGTCAAATCCAGATGCTTCAACACCAATTGCACGCTTGGATTGATTGATAGGATCTTGATAAAAACGGATTTGAATTAAAATACTGCGACTGCGCCAAGATTTGCTGATTCCCGGAAAGTGAAAACCGATATCTATGGAATCTGGATCTACTAATTCCCTAGTTTCTGGGTCATTTTTCCAAGGTTTAAGATCGGATTTGGCATCAGGAAACTCTAATTTGAACAAATTAACTACCGTAGCAATCTTGCTGGTGAGTTCAAAGTTTGTTGTCTGTTCAGCTGCGTTCACGACGAAATACTCCTAATCTTGCATCGGCCTATGGGGATGTGAAAACAGAAAAACGCTGAGAAAGTTGATCTCATTGGTGTTTTAGCTTATCAAGAAGATTGGAAATTTAGCAACTGTTAATTATGATTTCCTCACATTTCCTTGAGTAATTATACTAAAAAAACCTTCTCTAGTACTAACAACTCTGCCTTTTGATTGGGTTGGCAACAAGTTCTTGTCAAGCTGGAGTATTTTTTGGAAAAACCTTTGTTGACTAGAACGATAAAGAACAGTAGCGATCTAAAATAACACTGTAAAGCCGCAAACAAATAGTAAATTAATTTCCGTTTATGGTGCGTCAACGCTCTATTTTATCACTGATTCTCGTACTAGTGACTACATTCCTGATCAGCTGTGGTGGTTCTAGTGTTGCTACTGCACCTCCAACTTACACACCAGATCAAGTGGCGAAAATTCAGGTGTATGTTCCTGATATTGAGATAGTGCGCGATCGCTCAGAAGAACTCAAAACCCTGATTAAAAGCAGTGAATGGATTGATGTCGGCAATTTTATCCATGGCCCAATTACAGAAGCTAGGTTAAATATGACTTACGTCATCCCCAATTTGTTACCCCAAGACCAACCTAAAGCCAGACAGATCAGCAAGGATTTTTTAAGCCACTTGGTAAAAATTGACCAAGCTGCTAAGGTCGGTAACACTAGTTTGGCCTTGAGTAGCTACAAAGATGCTTTTGTTGATATTGACAAGTTCCTACAACTGATTCCAGAAGCAGGTGACAGTTGACAGTTGACAGGTGACAGGTGACGGGTAACAGAAGGGGAAATTTATCTTTCTTCTGTTCCCTGTTACCCATTACCCATTACCAATCCTTTGCGTCCTACTATGAGTCCTGAGTCACAAAACGCTAGGGTAATGGGGTGATAGGGTAAAGAGGGTAAATCTTTACTCTTCACCCCGCACTTCATAAAAAACGTCATGAATATAGTAATTATTGGATGTGGCGTAGTTGGGGCGACTATCGCCTATCAACTCAGTCAAGTTAAAGGTCTAAATATCACTGTTTTCGACCAAAATCAACCAGCACAAGCTTCAACAGGTGCGGCTCTCGGTGTTTTAATGGGTGTCATTAGCCACAAAATCAAGGGCAAAGCTTGGCAAATGCGCCAAGAAAGCATTAAACGTTATGAAACTTTGATTCCTGAACTAGAAGGGATTACAGGGCGCAAAATTCCTTGTAACCGTCAGGGAATTGTGATGCTGTTGTCAGAAGACTCAGAACACCCTTTAAGCAGTGGTGTGGAAGTGATCACAGAATGGGAACGATTACGGGAAGTTCGCCAATCTCAAGGTTGGCAGTTAGCTGTTTGGGACAAAGAACAACTGCAAAAATTCTGTCCACAAATTAATCATCCCACGATTATCGGTGCTGTTTACTCTCCCCAAGACCGTCAACTCAATCCTACAGCTTTAACATTAGCTTTGGTCGATGCGGCTCAACGTAATGGCGTTAAATTTAAATTTGGTGTAGCTGTCAAAAATAACCAAGTTCCATCTTCTCCATTAGTACAGACATCGCCGACAGTTAACGAACAGCTGAAATCTATGGAAACTTCAGAGGGTACTGTTAGCGCAGATTGGTTTATAGTCTCTGCTGGCTTGGGTTCAACTTCACTGACTGCACAATTAAATCAAAAGGTGCATATCCGTCCGGTTTTGGGGCAAGCTTTATATCTAAGTTTAGGACGGTTTTTAGGAAATTCTGAATTTCAACCAGTGATTACTGGAAATGATGTCCATCTTGTTCCTATGGGTAATGGTGATTATTGGGTGGGGGCAACGGTAGAATTTCCCAATGATGCTGATGAGATATCTGCAAAGAAAGAATTACTGGAATCTTTACAAAAACAAGCGATCGCATTTTGTCCAGATTTAGCTTCAGCAAAAGTTGTCCGCACTTGGTCTGGTTTACGTCCCCGTCCCGAAAATCGTCCAGCACCTGTTATTGATAAACTCCCTGGTTTTAATAATGTCTTATTGGCTACTGGTCATTATCGCAACGGCGTTTTACTAGCACCAGCAACAGCTTCAGCAATTCAGGAAATGATTATTCCTCAGAATTCTTAATCAAAAACCTACTCAAATAAATAGTTACAATAATCGCAAATAATCAAAAACCGCTTTGTTGGCGGTTTAATGTTTCTTGGAAAGATTTATCTTGGTTCTTCCTTGTCAAGATAAATTATACCAGGTTTTGAGATAGAAGTCAACAGCTTAACCTGTTAAATATGCGAAATTCTTTTCTAGAAATCCTATTACCTATTTGTAGGATGATAAAAGAGGATTCAGTATTAAGGCATCTGTGCGGTGCTGTTGCATTCTCAGGATAGGAAAATAGAGTGTCAATACAAGAACATAAAATAACAGTAGATTCGTTAGAGTGGTATTATCGGGAAGCAGAACCGATTGGTAGAAGTGACTTATTGCCAGTGGTATTGCTACATGGCATAGTTGCCCAGAGTTATAGCTGGAGAAACATTCTACCAGCATTGGCGGCACAAGGAACAAGAGCGATCGCACCCGATTGGATAGGTTACGGCTTTTCTGGTAAACCTGAAAAACGCGATTTTGCTTACACACCCGATGCATTCATCACAGCATTAGCAGCATTTATTCAAGCTTTAGAATTAGAAAGATTTTCCCTAGTTGTGCAAGGATACTTAGGTTCGGTAGGCTTACAATATGCCTTGCGACATCCTGAACAAATAGCCAACATTGCAATTTTAAATACTCCCGTTTCCACATCTGCAAAATTACCTTGGAAAATTCAACAAATGGGTTTACCTCTAGCAGGTGAGGTCATGACACAAGATCCCCTTTTAGTTGATAGAACTTTAGAAGCTGGTAGCCGTTACCGAATCGAAGATAAAGATCTAGATATTTATCGCAAACCCTACTTAAAAAGTTCTTCATCTGGTCGCGGTCTTCTCTCCACAATTCGCAATTTGCAACTTGATCAAGCCATGACAGAAATAGAAACTGGTTTTAAAGAATGGCAGAAACCAATTTTATTACAATGGGGAATGATTGACCCTTGGTTATCTATAGATATAGCTGAAACCTTTGTAAAATCTGTACCAGATGCCGAAATCATCAAACTAAATAACGTGGGACATTATCCCCAAGAACATTATCACGAAACGATTTTACAAGACCTCTTACCCTTTGTGCGTCGTTCGCAGTCGAATTAAATAGTTGAGAACATGAATATGATATGTCATTCTGACCGAAGGGAAGAATCTCAATTTTTCATTTCAGAGGATGTTGAAAAACTAAAACATGAATATGATATGTCATTCTGACCGAAGGGAAGAATCTCAATTTTTCATTTCAGAGGATGTTGAAAAACTAAAACATGAATATGATGTGTCATTCTGACCAAAGGCAAGAATCTCAATTTTTCATTTCAGAAGATGGTTAAAAACTAGAACATGAATATGATGTGTCATTCTGACCAAAGGCAAGAATCTCAATTTATCATTTCAGAGGATGTTGAAAAACTAAAACATGAATATGATGTGTCATTCTGACCAAAGGCAAGAATCTCAATTTTTCATTTCAGAAGATGGTTAAAAACTAGAACATGAATATGATGTGTCATTCTGACCAAAGGCAAGAATCTCAATTTTTCATCATTAGTCAAATTCATGAGATACTAGAAACAACAACCTAGAGACGTTTTATAAAACGTCTCTAAATAAAGCATTTTTTTGCACACCATACCTTGTAACCAATTTAAAAATCCCAAGAACTAAACCTGGTATTTTCAAGAATATGAATCAATATTATGTTTATATAATGAGCAATAAATCAAAAACATTATACACGGGTGTCACTAATGATTTACAACGCAGAATATATGAACACAAACAAAAACTTATACCAGGATTTACACAAAAGTATAACATTACTAAGCTTGTATACTATGAAGAAACTTCAGATATTCAAGTAGCTATCGAACGTGAAAAACAGATAAAAGGATGGTTAAGGGCTAAGAAAATATTACTAATTGAATCTATAAATCCTAATTGGCAAGGCTTGAGTATTGAATGGTATGCAGAGTAAATTCTTGTACAATAGATTTGTCATGCTGCTTTACGTAAGCGCTAATTGTCATGCTGAGGAACGAAGCATCTCGAAGATTCTTCACTTCGTTCAGAATGACAAAGTAGTTATTGCCATCATGACAAAGAGATAATTGTCATTCTGCTTTACGTAAGCGCTAATTGTCATGCTGAGGAACGAAGCATCTCGAAGATTCTTCACTTCGTTCAGAATGACAAAGTAGTTATTGCCATCATGACAAAGAGATAATTGTCATGCTGAGGAACGAAGCATCTCGAAGATTCTTCACTTCGTTCAGAATGACAAAGTGGTTATTGCCATCATGACCAAGTATTTACACTTCTTAACCTAATCTGCATCCTTGTCAAGAATTGCCGTAACCTGATAATGAGAGTAAATGCAATCATCTGTAAATTAATTAAGGCAGGTTACAATTCATGGCTTATTCCTGGTTTAAAGCATTTCACATTATTGGCTTTGTCGTTTGGTTTGCTGGCTTATTTTACCTAGTGCGTCTTTTCATCTACCACGTTGAAGCGAACCAAGAACCAGAACCCGCAAAGACGATACTGAAAAACCAGTATCAAATTATGGAAAAGCGTCTCTACCATATCATCACCGTCCCAGGAATGATAGTAACGGTAGCAATGGCTATTGGTATCCTCTCCACAAACCCAGATTTATTAAAAGAAACTTGGTTACATTTCAAATTAGGGTTTGTGGGTATTTTACTTATCTATCATCACTACTGCGGCAGGTTAATGAAACAATTAGCCGCAGATGAATGTAAATGGAGTGGACAACATTTGCGGGCTTTAAATGAAGCACCTACATTATTACTAGTCGTGATTGTCATGTTGGCTATCTTCAAGAATAATCTACCTACAGATATCACTGCTTGGCTGATTTTTGGTTTAGTGATTTTCATGGCTGTGAGTATTCAGATGTATGCCAAAATCCGCAGACGCAATAAAGAGAAAATGATTGCAGAAATGAATCAAATCAATCAAGTTCCCCAAGTGCAAAGTTAGTAGGAAGCAGGAAAAAGGAGACTTTATTTTGTAGGATGGGTAGAGCGCGAGCAAAACCCATCAAATGCCTCTTTTTGAAAAGCGGTCATGGTCTATCTTTTGGGTCATTTTATTAATGTCTGAATCAGGATTTACAGGATGCTTGTTAGTGATGATGTTCTGTGAATGATATTCTTGATTTAGATCATAAAAATCATTTCATCCTGAAAATCCTTTAATCCTGAGCATCCTAATTCAGACTACTCTCACGGATTCACTCTTTTTACAATTTTGCATCTATTACAGAGTTTAGAAATTGTAAGACTTTTCGGAGAATGACAGAAGAGGGGTATATACTTTAAAAATGCAGAGCGATCGCACCAAGCACCAAAATTAATTCCTCATGCGATCGCTCTTTTTGGTTATTTCTGAGTTGAAACTGTTAAAACTTGTGGTGGTGAAGCATCAGGTGGGTAAAGAAAATCTACTTCCACCAAAGACGAATCACCTGCTTTCATATTTAATGAAACCAAAGGTTCTCCTGTTTGTCCTCTTGTTTGCACTAAATGTACAAACTCAGTTTTTCGCTTACCTTGTTCATCTTGATAACGTACCCGCAACGTTCCCCGGAAGAAAACTTGACGCGCTGGTGTTGTAAAAAAGCGTAGTCCTGATTTTGTTAACTGATCTTCTTTGAGTGGAGTTTGCAGAGATATACTTACTTTTTGTTGAGTTTGGGTATTGTTGCGTAGAGGCAACTTGAGACTATATTGAATTCCATAGTTACCATGAGCGCGATAGGCTGTATCAGGATAACGAACTGACATAGGTGCGCTTTGAATTTGACCAGTACCAAAAGTACCACCATGCAATGTACTTAAAGCATAGGAAAAAGCTTGACCAGGTTGGGGAATTGTTAAATATTTAGCCTTAGGATTATCTACTAAGAGCGATCGCCATTTAGAACCACTCGCTACACCTGCTACCCTACCATAAATCCTCGGCTTACCAGTTTCTTCCAGAGGAGTTGGGGTTTTATCTCTAGGTGTAGATAATTCACCGTTATCTAATATATTTTGCCACTCTGCCAAATTTGGCGCACGTTCACTACCATCAGCATTTGTTGGTGCAAACATCGCTAAACTAGCTGCATACACAGTACCATTACTCCATAGTCGCATATATGTAGATCGACCATTGATTGGTGGTGTTAATTCTGCCACGGGAATTGGTAAATTTAATAACATCTGACTTTTCCCTGGAGGAATAACAATTTGAGGCGGAAAAATTGCCTGTCTTCTTCCTCTCAAGATATCAGACATAACTCGACTACCAGGACCTGCAAAAACTGTACCTGAATTATTGGGAATAAAAGAATCTAACTGAATAAAAGGTGCATCTGGTTGACTTAAATAACTTGCTCCCTGCAATATACTGACTTTCACCTCTTTAGAGCCAGGGTTATGCAACATTATTCCCAGGTAAAGAGAACGTAAATTTTCTGGTGGTTCTGCTTTAGCAACATGATGAGCAAAAATATCAAACCGTCCTCGAAACGGAAAATTTAAATGTGCCGTTGGTACTTTTTTCCCATTTACTGGAAAGGTAGAAAGTAAAATTCCTTCTTTTAATACCAATTCTGGACTATTGCTATTAAATACTGGCACATTATCTAACTGTCCTGGCAAAGGACGAACTTCTTGTGGTTGTACCACTTCTTCTGGTGGTGGTGCAGGAGGAGTTGCTTGAGCGAGAGTCAAACCAAATAATAGTGGCAACATAATACAGAGAAAAATTTTTCTTAAGAGACGCTGATAACCTTATACAAGTGCCAGTTTGTTAAGAATTAAAACAAAGTTAGCAATCATGCTGTGCAAATTTTCTTGATTCAAAATCGGCACATGAACAAAGATGCAAGGAATGGGGAGTTGAGATTGACTCACATAGTCCAACACTGAATAATAAAGCGATTCACAGACGAACTTACCACAGTCGTAACTAATCTCAACTTCTGTTCCGTCCACTAATTGTTCAACATTAACAGTAGTTTGCAAAGTTGTTTGCCAAAAACTTTCTGCACAATCTAGAGATGAGATATCCGTAGACTGTACAGATAAGATACGAGCCAAGACTTCGATACTTAATTGTGTCCGACCTGCTGCCATGCCACAACAGATAACATAATCAGGTTTGAGTTCATTGATTTTGGCAATGACGCGAGAACTGGCAAGCTTAACATCTACAGGTAGTCGTCGCAAAAAAATTAAATCATGGGAGACACAAGCCATTTTGGCTAGTTCGAGTAACAAATCATCAGAAGAATTAGACTGTTGTTCACTCAGCCAAGTGTCAAAAGAAGTTAATAGTATTTTTTTCTGCATAATAAATATTATTTAGAATTAGAATATAAATAAATGCCCTCCCTAATAAATTTACAAGGAGCAGGTAAATGCCAGTGATTGCAGTCGTAGATTACGATATGGGAAATTTGCACTCAGTTTGCAAAGGTTTAGAAAAAGCTGGGGCAACTCCTAAAGTAACTTATTCTGCCAAGGAGTTAGAACAAGCAGATGCAATAGTTTTGCCAGGAGTGGGAGCGTTTGATCCTGCGGTGCAACACCTGCGCTCTCGTGGTTTAGAACAACCTATTAAAGATGTAATCGCATCTGGTAAACCTTTCTTAGGTATTTGTCTAGGACTGCAAATTCTGTTTGAATCCAGTGAGGAAGGTACTCAACCCGGACTAGGAATTGTGCGCGGAAAAGTCCGCCGATTTCGCTCAGAAGCAGGTATTGCTATTCCCCATATGGGTTGGAATCAACTGCAACTTACTCAATCTAAAAGTATTTTGTGGGAGCATTTACCTTCCCAACCTTGGGTTTATTTTGTCCATTCCTACTATGTTGACCCAACTGAACCACAAGTTA
>NZ_CM172472.1:127500-2157500 GCF_057568715.1 Anabaena sp. EIM26
TATAAGTCGCCGGCTCATTCTTCAACAGGCACGCGGTCATCCGTTTAATCGGACTCCCACTGCTTGTAAGCTAATGGTTTCATGTTCTATTTCACTCCCCTTCCGGGGTTCTTTTCACCTTTCCCTCGCGGTACTGGTTCACTATCGGTCACACAGTAGTATTTAGCCTTACGAGGTGGTCCTCGCTGATTCACATGGGATTCCTCGTGCCCCATGCTACTCGGGATTCAGCTACTATCCTTTGACTTTCGACTACAGGACTTTCACCCCCTCTGGTGCAGTATTTAGCTGCTTCGTCTAGCCTCCAGATTCGATCTCGCTGTCCCACTACCCCAAAAGGTAAACCCTTTGGTTTAGGCTCTTCCCCTTTCGCTCACCACTACTTAGGGAATCTCTCTTTGATTTCTCTTCCTCCAGCTACTAAGATGTTTCAATTCGCTGGGTTGGCTCTTTCCTGCCTATATATTCAGCAGGTAGTACATAGGGTTGCCCCATTCGGATATCTCCGGCTCATAGTTTGCTTCCAACTCCCCGGAGCATTTCGTCGGTAACCACGTCCTTCTTCGCCTCTGTGTGCCTAGGTATCCACCATTAGCCCTTATTAGCTTGACCACTTCATTACATTTACTTCGACTTGCAAACTTTCTGCTGTTCTGAATTCTTTCCTACTCTGTTTTGAGTTTTTCTCTCATTACTCTGTATTCAGCATTCAGCACTCAGTTTCGTCTGCCTGCTAATTCGCGTTACTATGCAGTTTTCAAGGTTCTGGCTGGTTTTAATCCAGCAGTCTGACTCTTCGTCAGTTGCTGACTCTTTTCCAATGTGGAGGTTAGCGGACTCGAACCGCTGACATCCTGCTTGCAAAGCAGGCGCTCTACCAACTGAGCTAAACCCCCAAAAACAATTCAAAATTCAAAATTCAAAATTCAAAAATAATTACTTTTGACTTTTGACTTCTAACTTTTGACTTGCTTCAGGTGGGCCATCCTGGACTCGAACCAGGGACCTCACCCTTATCAGGGGTGCGCTCTAACCACCTGAGCTAATAGCCCTTAATGAACCAAATCATAGTTTGAAAGCCATACTTCAAGAATCGTGACCGACCTAGGATAGACCAATTAAGAATCTAATTACTGATTGTGTTCGATTTCTCAATGGATTAGGTCTCCCTAAAAAGGAGGTGATCCAGCCACACCTTCCGGTACGGCTACCTTGTTACGACTTCACCCCAGTCACCAGTCCTACCTTAGGCATCCCCCTCCTTACGGTTGGGGTAATGACTTCGGGCGTGACCAACTTCCATGGTGTGACGGGCGGTGTGTACAAGGCCCGGGAACGAATTCACTGCAGTATGCTGACCTGCAATTACTAGCGATTCCTCCTTCACGCAGGCGAGTTGCAGCCTGCGATCTGAACTGAGCTACGGTTTATGAGATTAGCATCACATCGCTGTGTAGCTGCCCTTTGTCCGTAGCATTGTAGTACGTGTGTAGCCCAAGACGTAAGGGGCATGCTGACTTGACGTCATCCTCACCTTCCTCCGGTTTGTCACCGGCAGTCTCTCTAGAGTGCCCAACTTAATGCTGGCAACTAAAAACGAGGGTTGCGCTCGTTGCGGGACTTAACCCAACATCTCACGACACGAGCTGACGACAGCCATGCACCACCTGTGTTCGCGCTCCCGAAGGCACTCTCTCCTTTCAGAAAGATTCGCGACATGTCAAGTCTTGGTAAGGTTCTTCGCGTTGCATCGAATTAAACCACATACTCCACCGCTTGTGCGGGCCCCCGTCAATTCCTTTGAGTTTCACACTTGCGTGCGTACTCCCCAGGCGGGATACTTAACGCGTTAGCTACGGCACGGCTCGGGTCGATACAAGCCACGCCTAGTATCCATCGTTTACGGCTAGGACTACTGGGGTATCTAATCCCATTCGCTCCCCTAGCTTTCGTCCCTCAGTGTCAGTTACGGCCTAGCAGAGCGCTTTCGCCACCGGTGTTCTTCCTGATATCTACGCATTTCACCGCTACACCAGGAATTCCCTCTGCCCCGAACGTACTCTAGCCGTGTAGTTTCCACTGCTTTTATCATGTTGAGCATGACTCTTTAACAGCAGACTTACATGGCCACCTGCGGACGCTTTACGCCCAATCATTCCGGATAACGCTTGCATCCTCCGTATTACCGCGGCTGCTGGCACGGAGTTAGCCGATGCTTATTCCTCAGGTACCGTCATTTTTTTCTTCCCTGAGAAAAGAGGTTTACGACCCAAGAGCCTTCCTCCCTCACGCGGTATTGCTCCGTCAGGCTTTCGCCCATTGCGGAAAATTCCCCACTGCTGCCTCCCGTAGGAGTCTGGGCCGTGTCTCAGTCCCAGTGTGGCTGATCATCCTCTCAGACCAGCTACTGATCGTCGCCTTGGTAGGCTCTTACCCCACCAACTAGCTAATCAGACGCGAGCTCATCTCCAGGCAATTAATCTTTCACCTCTCGGCATATCCGGTATTAGCAGTCGTTTCCAACTGTTGTCCCCGACCTGAAGCCAGATTCTCACGCGTTACTCACCCGTCCGCCACTAAATCCCTAAGGATTCCGTTCGACTTGCATGTGTTAAGCATACCGCCAGCGTTCATCCTGAGCCAGGATCAAACTCTCCATTTTGGTTCGTTCTTCTTAAGCTCTTTTGACCGTTTTTACAACCACGGTCAGGTTATTTTCTTTACTGACACAATCTCTTGTTGTATACTGGCTTTCAAACTATAATATTTTCAAGGTTCGGTGTCCCTCCGAGTCCCGCTCTCTCGCGGCTCTCTCTTTGGCACTTATTCAATATATCGAACCTTCTTTCGTTTGTCAACTCCTTTGACAAAAAAATTTTGGGCTTTTTTTCTATTCAACTAAAATCCCTATGGAATATGGGTTATAGGCTATAGTCTTAATTTGAAGTCAAGCATAAATAATGAAGTTGTGAATAATGTGGGTGTTTTGCCGCCTTGGCTAGTGTTAGATCCGCTGTTACATGGTTGGTTATTAGAAGATATTGGTAGGGGCGATCGCACAACTGAGTCTCTTTTATCCCAAAATGCAACGTCAGGAGAAGCTCAGTGGATAACGAAAGCGCCGGGAATAATTGCTGGTTTACCAATTGCGGCCAGAGTGTTCCAGCTTTTGAATGATCAAGTTAGCTTTGTATGTCTTGTCCCTGAAGGGGCAAAGTGTAAACCAGGACAGATGATAGCCCAAATTAACGGTTCCCTGGATGCCTTACTTATGGGGGAAAGGGTGGCTCTGAATTTAGCGATGAGGTTGAGTGGAATTGCAACTCTTACTAATATATATGTGGAAAAAATCGCAGATTTACCAGTTCAGTTGGTGGATACGCGCAAAACAACTCCAGGCTTGAGACTCTTGGAAAAGTACGCAACTGCTGTGGGAGGTGGAATTAATCACCGGATGGGATTAGATGATGCCGTGATGATTAAGGATAATCACATTGCTGCGGTTGGAGGTATTGGGAAAGCAGTGACTCAGATTCGTTCGCGCATTCCTTATCCTCTGACAATTGAGGTCGAGACGGAAAATTTAGGGCAAGTACAGGAAGCTTTGCAGCACAAAGCCGACATAATTATGTTGGATAATATGCCTTTAGATATGATGTCTGAAGCGGTGCAGTTAATTCGCCGACAGGATAAACGCGTAAAAATTGAAGCTTCTGGGAATGTGACTTTGGAAACTATTCGCGCTGTCGCTGAGACTGGTGTTGATTATATTTCTAGTAGTGCGCCAATTACTCAGTCAAGGTGGTTGGATTTGAGTATGAGAATCAAGTGACAGTTAGGCAGCAAGGATAGACAAAATTCACATCAATTCAAATCCGACCATAGATGAGGAGTGATTATTGTTTGCCGTAATCACTCCTAAAGTTTAACTTTCTGAACTTTCCTGGGAAAATTGCTTATGGATAGTTCTGGTCTTTTCTCCATTAATGGAAGTGGCTGTTAACAGATAGTTAAGTAAGCGATCTGAGAAGGGAACACGAAACTGGAAAGTACCGTCAGATTGAGGTGTAATGATATGACCATCAATAGTTACTGTTGCACCTGGCTCCGTTGCTCCATGAATAACTAGCTCAGTATCTGCTACAAACCAGAAATCTGCGCTAGGGCGCTGAAAAATACGAACAGTTCCAGAACGAGCTAGACACAACCAGGTATTATTATTCGTGACATAACCAATTTCAGTTATGTAGTCCCGATTGCTGATGGGAATAGCTACATAACAATCATGGGTTGCTTCTTCGCATTCATACTGCTGCACCAGTTGGGGAATTTGATAACTTAGATCAATACCAGTAGTATCATAAAGCCGGACTGCCAAGAGAGTAGCTCCTTTTTTCCGCAGTGCTTCTTGTTGAGACTCAGAAACATACCAAGAAACATAAGCCCACTTGGGAGTACGGGGTGTGAAAACAATACTACTGTTTTCATTGATATCTGACAAACTAGCAGTTTCTAGGGTGTGAGTTTGCTCCTGTGAATCTTCTAACAAAGTAGCAGGTTCTAGGAAGTTATTTTGCTCTCGTAAATCTGATAAAGCATAGTCTTGAATACTATCAATACTAGCTAGATCTTCTATCTCTGCGCTTGTCTTCAAAGCGGACTGTTCAGTTGTGAGTTGGGGGAGATGAGATGGAATAGATAAACCTGAAGATACTTCTGCTGCTAAATTAGCCTTGAGTTCAGCCTCATCTGCTAAAGTATTGAATATATCACCTAACTCATCTGATAACTCAAATTCTGAATGTGTGGACTCCTCTGTTACTGGTTCTAAATCTAATTCTGTTGGTAGTAAACCTAGCAATTCTGACAGTGAGGTACTAAACTCTTTATTTGATTTACCGGCGGTGGTAGACAATGAATTTAAAAGTGAAGTGTTAGACTCAGTATTGGGTGAATTTACTAGGACATCAAGTAATTCTGACAGTGACGTGCTGGATTCAGCATCAGATGAATCTGCTAGTGAATCAATGACTTCTGAGAATAAAGTAGTGCCATTTTGATTGGAAGTTGATGCTGGTTCGTCAAGTAATTCTGACAGTGAGGTGCTGGACTCTTGATGAGATAGTAAGGCTGGTTCATTGAGTAATTCTGATAAAGAACCAGTGAATTCATCTGTTGGTAGTTCTATATCGAATGGTATTTCTGGAAAATTGGGGACTGAGGGATAAGGAGTATTAACAACTGCTACGGGCGCTTCTGTGTCCCAGACTACTTCGCCACAGTCAAGAGCAATTGTTTCAGCCAAGGTATCAAGGTTATTTGTATTACCTGCTGTAGTATTTGTTTCTTTTGCAGTTAGGGTTGCTAGACTACCTATAAAAGTTTCTGCGTCAGTGAAATTTTCTTTTGTATTTGTATTGGATATGGTTGTGGTGGTATTTTCGGCTAAGTGAGATTTGCCATTAGTGCTGGTGGCGTTATTGACAGGAGGAATAATGGTGTATTCTTCTGATGTGGTTGGTGGAATAGTTGTGCTGGAAATTGATGTTTCCAAGCTATCTTTCGATCGCTTTCTTCCTCGTAACCACCAGGCTAAAAAGCCTCCTAAACCAATAACTGGCAGCAACGATAGCAGCATCAAAAATATTACATTTCTGTCACCTACAGGATTATTTTCCACCGGAGTCACAAACTGCTGCTCGTTACCTGGATTAGCTGTAGCAGGTAGAGTAGTGGGTACAGGTGTAACCTCTGGTGTGACACTTGTAGCAGTTTCTGTGGTCAACATTTGTAATGCACTAGCTGCGATCGCAGATGCTTCTGCATCTCTAGCTGCATCTATTGTTTTTTGACCTACAGGTGCATTGGTAAAGCCGAGGAAGCTGGCTACCCCTGAACTGGGATTTTGCTTGTAAACATATACTAAAGGCTGGGAAAAGGGATATTTAGAACTATCTGGTGAGATTTCCTGTACTTTTAAAGTTCGCACATCTTGCAATTGTGAGACTTGATTGGCTATCACATAACTGATGCCATCTGTACCCAATTGTTTAATAATTTCGGCAGTTTTATCTTCACTTACTTGGATAGCGTTAGCACCCGTGGAAAATTCGCCGGATTTAAAAACTGGATAGTCGCGAAAGGAATTCCGAGTATCACTGGTTGAGGGATGATCAATAAACCGAATTTTGCCAGATTTCCCTCCTAATTCTGACCAGTCAGTAATTTCTCCCCGGAAAATTTTGGCGAATTGTTCACTAGTCAAACTTCCTTGAAAGGGATTGTTTGCTCCTACTATAATCGCAATTTTTTCTCGGCGTAAACGCACTTGCTCTAAACCTTGCAGTTTTTCTTCTGGGGTTAGTCCGCGTGCGATCGCAGCTATATCAATTTTACCGTCTAGTAAAGCTTTGAGTGCAGCGTCAGTACCATTGACTCCCACTTCTACCCGTGTACCAGAAAACTGTTTTTCAAAGTTATCTTTCAGGCTTTGGTTGATCATCGCCAAGTTTATGGAACCATCAATCCGCACTATGGTTCCATTCTCTACTGTTTGCGGTTGAGGGAAAGTGGTAACATCAGGTGCTGATTCTGCCAATACAGGTGCTGACACCAATAGATTTGCTGTCAGTGGGGTGGTAGCTAAAGCCAGCGATAACGCTAGACGAATGATTACACTATCTTTTGTTTCTTCTTGCCACATATGCCCCTTATCAAGGTAAAAGAAATAGTCAAGCAGGCTATTACTCAAGATGTTCTTTTTTATAGAGGAGACGGGCTAATTATACATCCTTGTTATCGCTATCCCCAGTAACTATAGCAGAGTGCTGATTCCTGTGAGCGGTAGCGGGGTGTTTAGCCAGTGCTGAGTATAAAGTTATTTTTTGTAAGGCTTTTGAGTAACCAACACTGTTTTAGCATTTAGTGACTACAGCTACAAGTTTACTTAAATAAATCTATACTGCTGTCTCTGTTATTCAAATGACAGCAATATTCCAAGTTGATGATTTTTCATCACCATCTCAAGTCTGCACTTAAGTTTTCAACAAGGATGAGGTTTAATTTTCAACTTTACCATGAGGACGCTGAATAATAGTTTCCACTACTCGTCGCTTCACCTTGGGATCAACTCCTACTAAGCGCACATATTCACCACTGTATTCAGTTAAACAAGATTCTAAAGTAGAAATAGCATCTGATTCGGCATCAATCTGAACATTACCGCAAGTTTGCCAAGAACCAGTGCGGAAGCGGCGTTCATCTACGTGTTCAATGCCAATTTTATAACCTTGGGCTAAAATTTGACGGACTTGTGCTTGTGTGTCTAAGGTTAAATGGGTGATTGATGTTGCTGCTTGGGGAATTGGTGGTTGAATAGTAGGTGTTTCTGTGAAATTTGACCCTGGTTGAGAAGCTTTACCTCGATTTAAACGATTATATTCATCAACCAAATGAGAAGTTTCGACTCGTTTTTGTTCACCGACCATCAATTTACCAGACTCGATTAAATGCGATAGGTTGAAATTAGGCTTTTTAAACTCAGGTGGCCCTTCCAAACTGTTAACCACCCGTTTGGATATTTGCTCAAAACCAACTTGATGAATAAAATTGCGAATTTGTTGATCATAAATGCGCGATCGCAAAGAACTAAAAAAATCAATGGCTTGATTTGCAAAAGTATCAACTAACTCTTCAATTTCCCGCTGCGAAAATCCATCTGGTGCAAAAATTCCCCCCACTATCCCCACTTTGTCATCACGGTTGGGTTCCCAGTAGAATTTCTCCATTCGTCCATCACGAATTAATGGAGCATAAAGGGTGCTAAAGTCATTACCTGTGACAATAATCGGTACACGATGCAAAGGAGTTGAATCATAACTTCCCGGTAACTGTACATCTGTGGGATTATCAGCGATATTCATTAATGTTGCATTTACTAACTGCGTATTAACAGTATATTGAGTACCTTCGTCAAAACGTCCAGCACCTGCATCTAGATCATTAATCATTAATACACACATTTTGCCGCGTACTTTGATTAATTCTGCTGTTTCTCGATAACGCAAACGAATTAATCGTGCTGGATCTCCTGCATCTGGACTTTCCAATTCTCCTCCAGATATCAGCGTCACTTCAATCCCCATTTTTTCAAAGGCTAACTCACACTGGAAAGTCTTTCCCTCTCCTTTGCGTCCGTGAATGCCTAAAATTAAGGGAACTCGCACACCAGGAAGATGCAAGAAATTTTTGGTAATGTGAACAGCAAGTTTATCAAGAAAGCTGGGAGCGATATAGTAACTCATAAAAATTATCACTAGCGATGGCTTATGAGAATCATCGTAAGTTTTTTTGGCACATATTGTTTATTTATCTTTAGCAGAATAGGGAACTTGTACAAATATAAGTTTTCCCGATTTGTATAATAAGTCCAATTCTCATGCTTTTAATTGGGTGGTGGAATAAAATACTGACATAGGCTGATGCTGCCAGAATTGGACAATAAATGCTGATATTATCTCAGAATAATCAATTTTAACTATATGTCTTTTTTCGTTACCAAAATGCTGTAATGTAATTAATAACACTTTTACAACAGGGAGAAATGGTTATTAATATGCAAATAAAGAAACTGGTAATTGTATCTTCCATCCTAATAACTAGTTTGACTTTACCTAATAGTGCGCTCGCACAAAATCGTGGTACTCCAGGTAAATTTGATTTTTATGTACTAACTTTATCTTGGTCTCCTGATTATTGCGCTAAAAATGGTAATCGTGATCCACAACAGTGCAAACCGGGGAAAAAGTATGGTTTTGTCTTGCATGGTCTTTGGCCACAGTACCAAAAAGGTTATCCTGCTAACTGTTCAACTGAAAAATTACCACCATTAGTTAAGCAAAAATTTAGAGGTTTGTTTCCTAATGAAAGACTTTTTGATCATGAATGGGAAAAACATGGAACTTGTTCAGGTCAAAAACCTTTAGAATATTTAAATCTATCTAAAAAGTTAAAATATTCTCTTGCCATTCCTACAGCTTATAATCGTCCTGAAAAACCTTTTCGTACTACAGTTCAAGATTTAAAAATTGCCTTTGTGAGTGCGAATAAGAATAAATTTACTGCTAATGGAGTAGCACCTTATTGTTCTGATTCAGGTAGGTTTTTGCAAGAAGTTTTCTTTTGCTATTCTAAAGATGGTAAACCTGGAATTTGTAGCGAAGAGATTTTGAGACGTTCTCGGACAAGTTGTGGACAAGCTAATTTTTTAGTGAGAAATGTGAGGTAAAATCGAGGGTGGGATTTCCCCACCCCTACAGGTTTTGTAATTTACTGAGTTTATCTAACTGATACAAGGGACTTGCAAATAAAAAATATAGCGGTTATCGGTTGAGTGAAATACAAGAACCCAACCCTCTCCCCACAAGCGATGAAGAGGCTATGATCTAACTCATTCAAATGCCTACCGCTATATCCCAAAAATAATGCAAAATAATCTTAATTATTACGAAATATTACAATTATGTCCTATATTGAGATTTGCACCTGTGTTTTGGGTGTTTATCTGCGTATAACTGTAAAATTATTTTCACCCATGAGTCAAATAATCTGGATAGCACGACACGCCAACCGACTTGATTTTGTCAACCCTGATTGGTTTCTCACAGCCGAAAAACGCTATGATCCACCTTTATCAGATGATGGCATGGTACAGGCAGAACAGTTAGCCAAAAGACTCAAAGGTGAAAAAATATCCCAGATATTTGCTTCGCCATTTCTGCGAACAGTGCAAACAGCTAATGCGATCGCAGAAAAGCTAGATTTACCGATTAAACTAGAAACAGGCTTAAGTGAGTGGCTGAATCCAGAATGGATGACTGAAGAACCAGAAAAACTCTCAACTCTGGCTTTAGCCGCATTATTCCCCAGAATTGACACCAGTTACACGTCGCGTATTGCGGCACAATATCCCGAAACCCATGAAAAAGTGCGGGAACGTTCTGGACAAACTGCAAGATGTTTAGCATCTGAGTTCTATCCAGATGATATCCTACTGGTAGCTCATGGTGCTTCGGTATTGGGTGCAGCTATGGGATTAGTAGGAGAAATTGCCAAAACAGAAGTAAAAGCGACTTTATGTTCTTTAGTTAAAGTGGTGCGTCAAGAATCAGATTGGTTGCTAGAACTAAAGGGAGATACTTCCCATTTAAGCAAAATAGAGGAAGTAGTCCGATTTGTTTAAATCTCTAAATTAGGGATTTTAAATTAATGGCGACTTGATACTAAGCAAAAATAACTAACAGACTGATATTTTTTATGACATTGCTACTAGCAGGAGACATCGGCGGGACAAAAACAATTTTGCGATTGGTGGAATCTTCAGACTCACCCGCGTTAAATACCCTATATGAGGAGAGTTACCGCAGTGGAGATTTTCCCGATTTAGTGCCGATGGTACAGCAATTTTTGGCAGCAGCTAAATCCTCAACACCAGAAAAAGCTTGTTTTGCGATCGCTGGCCCAGTGGTAAAAAATACTGCTAAACTGACTAATTTAGTCTGGTTTTTAGATACAGAACGTTTAGCCCAAGAATTAGGAATACTTTCCATTAGTCTCATCAATGACTTTGCGGCTGTGGGTTATGGCATTTTCGGTTTAACTAAACAAGATTTGCTGACTTTGCAAGCTGGTAAACACCAACCAGAAGCACCTATGGCAGTTATTGGTGCAGGAACTGGGTTAGGACAAGGATTTTTAATTAAACAGGGAAATCAGTATCAGGTTTTTCCCTCCGAAGGTGGACACGCAGATTTTGCACCCCGGAACGAGTTAGAATTTCAACTTTTAAAATATCTTTTGGATAAACATGATATTCAACGGGTTTCTGCCGAAAGAGTAGTTTCTGGGTTGGGGATTACTTCGATTTATCAATTTTTAAGAGATAGAAAAGTAGCCACCGAATCCCCAGAAATAGCGCAAGTAGTCAGAATGTGGGAACAAGAAGCGGGACAAACAGAAAAAAAGGCTGATCCTGGTGCGGCTATTGGTAGTGCAGCCTTAGCTAAAAGCGATCGCATTTCCGAACAAACCATGCAACTTTTTGTTGAAGCCTACGGTGCAGAAGCCGGAAATCTGGCGCTGAAACTATTACCCCACGGTGGATTATACATAGCTGGTGGTATTGCCCCTAAAATCCTGCCTTTAATGCAAGAAGGTAGCTTTATGTTAAATTTTACCCAAAAAGGGAGAATGCGTTCCATCCTCGAAGAAATCCCTGTTCACATAATTCTTAATCAACAAGTAGGATTAATTGGTGCTGCTTTGTGTGCCTCTAGGTTATAAATAGCAGCAACAGTGAAAACCGCATCTGCGAAGGCTACAAATATGACTATTAAATTTTTACTACCTTTCATTGCTGCCACTTTTGTATACAGTGGTTATGTTTCAGCCGAGGCGCGTCAACCTAAACCTGTGGCTTCTCCCAGTAAACCAACTGTTCCTGTAGTAGTGCAGCCAAAATGGAAGATATTCACTCCCCCAGACAAGAGTTTTCAGGTTTTAATGCCAGGAAGACCAAAACCAAAAACTCAAGTTCAAAAAACCTATATGGGAGAAATAAAATTACAAATATTTGCAACCCAACCACCGGAACAAGAAGTTGCATATTTAGTAACTTACAATGAATTTCCTTATAGCTATGCTAAGATGACAAGCCCACAAAAAATATTGAATCAAGCCCAATCTAATACCTTAAAAGCTACTCAAAGCAATTTAATTAGTGAGCGCAATATTCGCAGTTCTAATGGTCATCCAGGTAAAGAAATTCAGTATATAGATTCGGCTGGTAAGGTAACTACAAATAGAATGTATGTTGCTGAAGAAAGATTATACCAAGTAATGGCAATAGTTTCTAAAAAACAGCGTCCAACTTTAACTAAAACTATCACGGGATATTTAAATTCTTTTCAGTTGGTTGTGAGAAAGTAGGAATAAATTACCATCAAATTAAAAATTTGGATCTATACAAGCAAAGCCCGCGCAGGCGGGCTAATTGTTAAGATTTATAAAACCGCGAAGGCGCGTTCGCGGTAGCGTTGCGAAGCAAAGGACACGAAGGAAAGAGGGTTTTAGAGAAATTTTGCGTAAGTCTTGAGAGTCATATGGTCAGTAACTTGGGTAATTATAGAAGAAAAAATTAGAATCAGTACAGGGAAAATTGTTTTAAAGCTTCGTTAAAATATAATCACCTGCTGTCACAATGTAAATTTATGACTTACAGCCCTCCCAAACTCCTCACTTTTGAGCAATTTCTAGTTGAGTATGGGGACAACCCCCGTTACGAACTCATTGACGGAGAACTGCGTGACATGGAACCGGCGGGACCTCATGAAGAAGTTTCAGGAAATATTGTTGGTAGGATTTATGCTGAAATTCTTCGTTCTAATTTAAACTGGCTGATTCCAAAAACTTGTTTAATTAAACCACCTGCTGCGGAAGCAACAGCACTCCGTCCAGATGTTATTGTTTTAGATAAAAGAAAACTCAGCCAAGAACCACTTTGGCAAAAAGAACCTATTATTTGTAATGGTAATACTATTCATTTAGTTGCTGAAGTAGTGAGTACCAATTGGCAAGATGATTATGCCAGAAAAGTTGAAGAATATGCTTTTCTGGAAATACCAGAATATTGGATTGTAGATTTTCGCGGTTTGGGTGGCTTGCAATTTATCGGTAATCCCAAACAACCTACTTTCACTATCTGTCAACTAGTTAATGGCGTATATCAACAGCAACAATATCGCTTAGGAGATGCTATTTCTTCTTCTCTATTTCCCAACTTACAACTCAAATTAGATGATATTATGCCATAGTAATTCATAATTTGTAATTCGTAATACCTCTACGCATAAGCAATGCAAGTAATTTGTAATTCAAGATTACAAACCTGTGAACTCAAAAAATGCGTTTCCCCTGCGGCAAAAGTGAAAGATAATCTTCATTCTCTTTATTAAAATGCAGAAATCAAGCCTTGCTGAATCGAGAGATGGAATTTTTAAATTTCACCTCTCAAACTCTTCCTCTCTGTGCCTCTGCTAACGCCAGTTGCATCAACGGGGGGAACCCCCGCACAGCACTGGCTCCTCTGCGTGAGATAAAATCATATTTTCATTCAGAAACGCTAGAAATTATCTAGATGATGGAGTATTTACAACTTTTGGTTTTGCTCGTTCTTGCTGGTAAAAACGGACAACTTTCTGCACATAATCACCAGTAAAACCTTTATCACAACCTGTATAAAGTCCAGTCATCCACCAACAAGCTGCACCACGGACAGCAGCAGTTTCATTATTATTTGTAGCTTGAAACTGGTTAGTTAATTCACGTTTTGTAATGCAAGAAATAACGTGACGGGCTATTTTAGGATCGTTTTCAAACTGAGTCGGTGTTAATTCTTTTTTCAAACAAGTTTTTGACCAACCTTTGAGAGTTCCTGGTTTAACTTGCCATGCGCTGTAATATCCACTATTTGGCTTTTTTGTCTGGGGTGCAGCAAGTCGCAAAGCTTCTACCATTGCTGCAACTTGGCTATCAGAAACAGGTTGTTGTGCTTGAGCCAATAATGGTGAAAAACCTAAACTGATCATAACTCCGGCAAGTAGAAATCGCATTGGTTTTTTAATCATGATTTTCTCAGATTCTAATTATTTGGGAAATTCTAACAAATCTTCTATATCATCAGCTTGAGTTGGTAATGCGGCTGTTAAAACTTCGCTACCTGATTCTGTAACTAAGACATCATCCTCAATGCGGATTCCACGCACATCGGCAAATTGTTCTAGTCTTTCCCAATTGACTAAATATTGATATTGCGATCGCACTTTCGGATCATTTAAAATGGCTGGAACTTGGTAAAATCCCGGTTCAATGGTGACTAACATTCCCGGACGTAGGGGACGATTTAACCGTAAATAACTTAAACCAAAGCGGCTACTCCTTTTTCTGCCCTCATCATACCCTGCTATATCCCCCAAGTCTTCCATATCATGAACATCCAAACCCAATAAATGCCCAATCCCGTGGGGAAAAAACAACGCATGAAGATCCATTTTTACCAAATCTTCCGGTTTCCCTTGCAAAATCCCCAAATCTACCAAACCTTCTGCGATCGCAGTTGCAGCTAAAAGATGAATTTCTGCATATTCCACACCAGGGGCTATTTGCTCAATACAAGCATCATGAGCCGCTAAAACAATATCATAAATATCCCTTTGGGTAGATGAAAACTTCCCAGAAACAGGCCAGGTACGGGTAATATCAGCAGCCCAACCCGTCTCAGTTTCTGCACCGACATCAGCTAAAAGTAAATCCTCTGGTTGTAGCGAGTGATAATAATGCCCATTGTGTAAAACTTCGCCATGTACCGTCACAATACTAGTGTAAGCAGTAGTCATATTCTGACCCATAATTACCGCTTCCATTGCCGCACGTACTTCTGCTTCTAATTTCGCTTTCGGTGTTGCAGCCATTCCCGCTTTGTGTGCTTGGATACTCACAGCCGCAGCTTTGCGTAATTCAACTAATGCGGCTTCATCGTGAGTAAGACGCAGAGAAACAATAGCTTTAGCTAAATCTAAATCAATTCCCTCTGGTTGATTTTTTGGTAAAACCCATCTATCTAGTAATTGTGTTTGCTGTGTCCAAGTTGCAGCATCTTGTACTGACAAAGTAGCCACATTTTCTAAATAATCTTCTAATTCTGCCATTGGTCTGGCATCATCTGCACCTATTTGTGCGGCGATTTCTTCACGGGTAGGGGTTTCACCGTGCCAAAGGGCGCTACTGGGATGGGGGTCATCTATAAATAGTTGTAGATTGCCACCCTCTAGGCGAATGGCGGCGTTTTGGAGAGAAATTCCAGCAAAATAAAGGAAATGGCTATTGGCGCGGTGTGGGAAGGTGTTAGCGGGGAAATTGCGGGGACTGCAACCACCAGACCAAAGAATAGCAGGAAAATCAATCAGTTCAGCTAGTTTTTGACGACGGTGACGGAGGGTTTCAGGTAAGGTAGTGTTTTGGCTGTGCATAAATTCTGAGTTATAACTTAATTAACACAATATACATTTCTATATTTTTAAAACATCCTCTTAATACACCTCATGATTTGTGCCGATATCAATTAAAATGATTCATCTCCTCAAAGAGATTCTACATACTAAAAGTATATGAAAAAAATTATTACTCAAGTCGATGCTTTCACCAATGCACCATTTAAAGGCAATCCTGCGGCTGTTTGTATTTTAGCAACTCCCCAACCTGATGAATGGATGCAAAAAGTCGCTCAGGAGATGAATTTATCAGAAACAGCTTTTTTAGTGAGGCAAGATGATGGTTTTAATTTACGTTGGTTTACACCGACTACAGAAGTTCCCCTTTGTGGTCACGCAACTTTAGCCAGCGCCCATGTGCTATGGTCTGAGGGGCATTTATTACCTGATGAAATTGCACGTTTTTATACTAAAAGTGGCGTGCTAATTGCTAAGTTGCGAATACATTGGATTGAGTTAGATTTTCCTGTTAATCACTCCCAACCCATAGAAGCCCCAGTAGAACTGAGTCAAATTTTGGGAATACCTTATAAATCGGTTTATCAAAATTCTTTGGGTTATTTAGTAGAAGTAGAATCTGAGGAATTAGTGCGAGAAATGCAACCTAATTTCCAACTGATGAAAACCTTAGCTATTAATAATTGTATCGTTACTAGCATAGGCAAATCTGACTCTGAATATGATTTTGTCTCTCGCTTTTTTGCACCGGGTTTAGGAATTAATGAAGACCCTGTAACTGGTGCGGCTCATTGTTGTTTAGCACCATTTTGGCGTAACAAATTGGGTAAAGACAAGTTTTTAGCTTATCAAGCTTCTCATCGGGGTGGTGTGGTAAAAGTAAATTATCCCGGTGAAAACCGCGTTTTTCTGTCTGGACAAGCAGTAACAGTTTTGCGTGGTGAATTAATTACAGGTTAATTTTCCAGTAACCCGTCAGATGAAACCGAGTTTTGTTTCTTCCTTTGCGCTTTTGTGTCAGATTAAAAAATAATGCCCACTAAACAGACAAATAATAGAAATATCCTGCAAGCTGCTAATTGGCCTATTGAACAATTACCAGGATTAAACCAAGAGGAACAATGCCGACTCCAAAATTGTGGCATTACTACCACAGGAGAACTAATCAAACAAGGAAAAACCCCAGAAGCAAAACTATTATTGGCAAGTAAATTACAGGTAAATATTCAATCTGTCAATAAATGGTTAACTTTGGCTGATTTAGCTCGTATTCCCACTATTGGTACTCAATATTGCGGTTTATTACTCCATGCAGGTGTGATTTCTGTGGTGCAATTAGCAGAAATTCCTACGCATAGATTACATAAACAAGTTATGCGTTTGCAAGTAGCAACATTACAGCGTCGTGATTTGTGTCCACCAGTTGAGTTAGTACAACAATGGAGTCAACAAGCAAAAATTTTGGTGACGCTTAAGTTTTGAAAACCACAGCATTTTTTGAGATGATGGCACTTGTGAGAACTTTTAGACACTAGATTTAAGGAATTAGAAACTGTGAATGTGAATAAAAGCTAGAAAAAGCTGTATAGTTTTAAACTAAACCTCAAATATTCACAGTTATGGCTGATCCTGTAACCTTAACAGTAGCGACAATCGCTGGTTTTGCCTTCAGTAAATTCTTTGAGTCTAGTGTTGGTAAGTTGGGTGAGAAATTCACAGAGGCCGCACTGGCTAAAATGGATGAACTGCGTAAAAAGATTTGGGATAAGCTACGAGGTAATTCTAGAGCAGTTACCGCACTGGCCGCAATTGAACAAGGTTCTAAGCCAGATTTAGACCGATTGGTGGTGTATTTAGAGGATGAAATGAATGATGATCCTCAGTTTGCCCAAGAGGTGCAAAAATTAGCCGAAGAAATTCATGCTGGTAAGATTCAAGATAATAGCCAAATGGTGATGAATATTGATGGTCAAAATAATACAGGTTATCAAACTAAAAATGAAGTAACTGTTGAGGGTGGAGAAAGTTATACTGCTGCCAATATCACTATTAATAAAACAACTTGACTAAGTTCGTCCGAAGGGGAACGGACAAAGTTAAATCTCACCAGTTATATTATTGATCAACGCCGTCCTGATGCTACTTATTGGCATGGACGGGAAAATGAAATTGCCAAAATTCAAGATTGGTTGAATTTACCAAATATTAAATTAATTGGGGTAACTGCTGCTGGTGGTTTTGGTAAATCAACACTGGTGGGAAAGATATTTGATGATTTACAAAACTTTGATCACAAAATTTGGACAAGTTTTAGTCAAGCATATTCTTTTAGTATTTGGGGACGTTGGGTATTAGAACAGTTAAAACAACCTGCACCAGAAAAGGACGAAGAATTATTAATTGCCTTATGTAATTTTTTGCAAAGTGGGCGATATTTGTTGGTGTGGGATAATTTAGAAACCCTATTCCAAGATAATGGCCAATGGCAAGATCCAGCTTATGGTGAGTTTTTATTACGGTGGTTTGGGTCTAATAGTCGCAGTTTAATTTTAGTTACTAGTCGAGAAAAACCGACATTACCAAATAATACTCTTAGCTATTGTCAATGGTTGGGTTTAGATGGACTTTCGATATCAGCAGGGGTGGCTTTGCTGAAGGATTTACAAATTCAAGGTGAAGAATCAGATTTAGAAGATTTTGTCAAGCGGACTAATGGACATCCTTTATTAATTAAACTGGTGGCTGGTTTGTTGTTGGATGAACAGGAAGAATTAAAGGAGTTAAATCAAAACTTTTTTAAGATTTTGGGTTTACATCGAGATGACCCAGAAGCGAGTATTGGTAAAATTATTGATGCTAGTCTTAAACGTTTAAATCAAAAATTACAAACTCTATTGTTGAATGCGAGTATTTATCGTTTGTCCTTTGATGAAAATGCCGCAGCAGCCTTAATTGATGAGACGATTACAAATAAGGAGTTGCGACAATTAGCAAAATGTTCTTTGTTGCAAGAAAAGAAAAAAGCAGGTGTTTGGAAGTTTCAATTTCAGCCGTTGATTCAAGGTTATTTACAGCAAAGACCAGAAGACAGAACTAAAGCCCATGAATTAGCTATAGCTTACTACACACAACACCGTAAACCTAAACTTGCAACTGATGATAATTTGGCAACGGTGACGGAGTATTTAGAAATTTTCCATCATTATTGTGAGTTGGGAAAATATGCTAAGGCATTTTCTAGTGTTTATTATCCAGAAAATAATCATGATGATTGTGATGAATTTTTAAGAAAGCGCTATTACAATGCCGTTCGTTTGAGTCTATATGAAAGATTAATTACAGAATGGAAATCTCCGAAGGAGAATGAGAAAAGACTGTTCAGTGATGCACTTCAAGTTTATGGGGATGTGTTGCAATTTCTCGACCGGAGAGATGAAGCATTATCACAGTATGAACAAGCATTGTCATTCTACCGGGAAACTGGTTCTCGCTTGGGGGAAGCTAATGTTTTGCAGGAATTTGGTAAATTACAAGATGACCCAAAACAGGGTTTAGGATATATTCAACAAGCACAAAATCTTTATCAGCAAATTGGTAGTTTTTATAGTCAAAGCCGCAATTTAATTTATTTTCTGGCTGAGGTGCAGTTACAAATGGGAGATAAAACCGCAGCCATTAATTCTTTAACTGAAGGTGAGGAATTAGCCGCAAAGATTAATTATCAACCTTTCCAAAAAGACGCACAGGAGAAATTAGCAGAAATCGAATCCTCTTAATTAGGGTTTCAACGCTTATTCCTTGCACCTGATTCACCTTTTTAACCTTCAAACTGTTTTCGCTTTATTAAGCAAGCCCTAATTACAGGACTTAGGCAACCGCTTTAACCCTGAAAATGAAGAGAATTAAGTCTTGATATTATTGGTTAAAAAAACGTGAATCTGCTGCATAAAATCTTCTATTTCTGCAATTAATTGATCTATTTGACTATATTCTTGTTGGTGATTTAGTTGTTCTATTTTTTCTGCGGCTATCTGAATAGTTTTTGCTCCAATATTGCCACTAGAACCTTTAAAATGATGAGCTTCTCTGCCAATTTTATGGAAATCATGGGAGAGAACTGCGGTTTTGATTATTTCTAGATGAGATACACTATCTTCAACAAATAATTGTAATAACTCCAATTCAAATTGTGTATCATTGCTCGACAATTGATGTAAATATTCCCAGTCAATAGCTAAGTCAAACAAATCATTATTTTTTTCAGCAACTGTTGGATTATAAATACCAACATCATTTGTAGTGAGTATTCTTCCACTCCAGTACTCTAAAATATTGGCCAACTTTTCTTTGACTACAGGCTTACTCAGATAACCATTCATCCCTGCATTAAGACAGTTTTGTTCGTCTTCTTTCATAGCATTAGCAGTCATGGCAATGATTACAGGTTGACGATGACGGGGAAAATGACTATCTGACCAATTACGAATTGCTCTTGTTGTTTGTAAACCATCGAGAACTGGCATTTGACAGTCCATCAAAATCAAATCATAAGGAACTGTTTCTAATAGATGTAAAACTTCTTCTCCATTGCTGACAGTATCAGCCGTATAACCCAGAGTTTGAAGTTGCTTGAGGGCGACTTTTTGATTAACTACATTATCCTCTGCTAACAGGACTCGTATGTTTTCTTTAGTAGAGTTAGTAGTTTGTGTAAATTGCTGATCAAGAGAGAGTTTTTCTGATGTTAAGCTGATTTGATGATCATCTAACTCTGATTTGGCTACCAAAATATTCATAATGGTATCAAATAGACGGGATGGCTTGACTGGTTTGACTAGATAACCAGCAAATCCTATTTTTAGAGCTTTTTGGACTTCATCGCGTTGATTGGTAGAAGTCAACATAATTAAAGGAACATGAGCGATCGCATCATTGGCTTTAATTTGTACGCCTAAAGTCAAGCCATCTACAGTCGGCATTTGCATATCAACCAAAGCAATATCATAGGGTTTACCCTCTGCTGCTGCTGCTTGTAAAGCCTGGAAAGCAACTTCAGCACTAGCGGCTTCATCTACTTGCATTCCCCAACGAGTAGCCTGATGGTAAACAATTTTGCGATTTGTAGCATTATCATCTACCACTAACAAGCGTCTATTAGTGAGAATTTCTGGCTCATTAACTGGGCAAGCAAAATAAAGTTGTTTGGCAAAAGATAGATCAAAACAAAATTTAGATCCTTGCCCAATCTCACTTGTAACTCCAATTTCTCCTCCCATCAAATTGACTAACTGCCGACAAATAGCTAATCCCAAACCTGTGCCACCATATTGACGGGTAATTGAAGCATCGACTTGGCTAAATGCTTGAAACAGCTTGCGTTGATCTTCAGAAGTAATGCCAATACCTGTATCTATAATCGAAAATTTGATGGTAGCTGTAGTTGCAGTTTCTGATAGCAGTTCTACTTGCACTACTACCTCTCCTTCACTAGTGAATTTAATTGCATTGCTGATTAAATTCATTAAAATTTGTCTTAAGCGGCTGGCATCTCCTTGGAGATAGATAGGAACTTTACGACGAACTAAAGCCCCAATTTCCAAGCCTTTATGGTGAGCTTGGGGAGCCAATAAATCTAATACTTCTTCAATACAGGAGGATAAATCAAAATCTAGATGTTCTAGTTCCATCTCCCCAGCTTCAAGTTTAGAGAGATCCAAAATTTCGTTAATTAGAGATAAAAGAGCATCTCCACTAATACGAATTGTTTCGACAAAATCTTGTTGCTCTCGATTGAGGGGAGTTTCTAACAACAAGCCTGTCATTCCCAAAACGGCATTCATGGGAGTACGAATTTCATGGCTCATGTTGGCCAAAAAAGCACTTTTGGCCAGAGATGCTAACTCGGCTTGGTGTCGTGCTAATTCGAGTTCTTGTCGTTGCTGGGTTTCTGCTTCTAGTAATTGAGCTTGAGTTAAAGCAATACCGATTTGGTCAGATAAGGACTTGAGAAGTTCAATTTCCCAGGGATTCCAATCACGGGTTTGGGTACACTGATGAGCAATTAGTAAACCCCAAAGTTGCTTTTTGCAGAACAGGGGAATCACAAGGTTAGCTTTAACGTGAAACCTTTGCAATAGTTGGATATGACAAGGCTGGATGTTAGCTTGCTCTATATCATTAATGATACCTATCCATCCTTGACGATATTTCTGGATGTACTTTTCTGCAAAACAAGGGTCAAGAATGTTTTCTCCCATAACAACAGGGATACCAGGAATCAATGCTTCTTTTTTGGCAGTTAAAGATCCATCTGCCAGCAACTCTAGAATCAGTACCCGATCAGCTTGCAGCAGCTTCTGTACCTCTGTGACACTGGTTTGCAGGATTTCGTCGATTTGTAAAGAATGGCGAATTTTCAGGGTGACATCGGTTAAAAGTAGCGATCGCTGATTTTGACGTTCAATCTCCTCTGCGGCCTGTTTACGCTCTATAAACTGTCCTACCTGATTACCAATCGACATCATAGTTTTCAGCAGATTTGGATCTGGTTGGTGAGTTTTCTTATTAAAGAAACTCATGACCCCAAAAGTCTTATTTTCACCACAGATAGGAAACCCAAAAGCCGCGTGTAGTCCTATTTTTTTGGCTGTAATTCCTCTTAAAAAGTTAGATTCTTTGGTAACATCAATCATCCATATAGGTTGAAAATCTGCCCATGCTTGACCAGGTAAACCCTCTCCTATACGAAAAGAGATTGCCCTAGTTATGTCTTCAAATTCTTGTAGTTCAGGAACTTCTCCATACCAAACCTCCAAGCATCGCAGCACATTATCTTGCTGATCAATTAGCCAAAGCTCACCCCAATCCCAGTCCAAACTCTGACAAATTCCCTGTAATATGCGGTGAGTAGCTTCTTTAATAGTGATAGATTGTGCTAAAGCATTACTGGCAGCATATTGTGCCTCTAAATATTTTTGATCTCGTTTCTTTTCGGTAATATCAACACCAGTGCAAATTACATATTCAATATTTCCTTCCATATCCTGGAGGGAAGTGTTAGTCCATGTAATCAATCGCAAGCTCTTATCTTTCGTTATCCAGTAACTTTCGCATTCTTTAAAATTTTGATTAAATTGTAAATCTTGAAAACATGATTTAATAGCTTCTATTTCTTCAGGAAGTATAAAAACATCCCAGATATACCTACCTCTAACTTCATCAAATGAGTAACCGCTCAGTTGTTTACAAGCTTGATTAAAACGCACAATTCGCCCTTGTAAATCGAGAACTATAACCAAAGCACTGGCTGTATCTAAGACGGCTGAGATAAAATTACGCTCTAGTTTGAGGATGTTTTCAGTTTGTTTTCGTCTAATAAATTCTCGATAAATCAGGTAATAGACTATAGATAGAACTATAAAACACAAACAGAGAGCGATCGCAACTATCAAAATTCTATTTTTTGCACTGCTCTTTGCTGCTGCGATTTTTTGTTTAAGCAGTACCTCTTCTTCTTTCTCCATCTCATTGATCACCTTGCGGATATTATCCATAAGATCTTTGCCCTTATTTGTCAGGATTACTTGCAATGCTGCTGCAAATCCTTTTTCTTGTCGCAAGTCGATAGTCTGCTTGATTAATGCTAGTTTGGCTAATGTTAGCTTTTCAATAATTAAAATATGCTGCCGTTGATTTTGTTGATTGATGGTTAAGTATTTTATAGAGTTTATTTCTTGATTAATCGTATTAACTGCTTTTTGATATCGTTCTAAGTAAGACTTATTTCCTGTCAAAATATAACCATGCGCTCCAGTTTCAATATCCTGGATTAAAGATAATATTTTTTCTTGCTTATTGATTCTTTCTTGAATTTCGGTGACTTGATTACTAGTTGTAATAAAAAACTTTGTATTTTGATAATAAACTCCGGCAATTATC
Source organism: Anabaena sp. EIM26 (assembly GCF_057568715.1). Taxonomy (NCBI): domain Bacteria; kingdom Bacillati; phylum Cyanobacteriota; class Cyanophyceae; order Nostocales; family Nostocaceae; genus Anabaena; species Anabaena sp. EIM26. The sequence goes on from NZ_CM172472.1 coordinate 150,501, forward strand.
ACTAAAATTGCTGATGCTAATCCAAATCCTGCCGAAACCCTTTTGAAAACTTGAATATGTATTTTATTTGATTGTTTGCGTTCCTGTCCGGCAAGTACCAAACTAGCTAAATTGCGTCGCATTTCTAGTTGTTGGATGACTTGACGACCTAAAACTCTTAATGCTTCTACTTGTTCATCCGTTAGTTTTCGTGGTATGCGATCAATTACGCAGAGAGTTCCCAGTCCATGACCCTGAGCATTTATTAAAGGTACACCTGCATAAAAACGAATACTTGGATCATCTACAACTAAGGGGTTAGTTGCAAATCTTTCGTCCTTTGTTGCATCAGGAATAATAAAGACATCATTTTCAAGAATTGCATGAGCGCAAAACGCAAGATCACGAGATGTTTCTAAGGCATCCAAACCGACTTTAGATTTAAACCATTGGCGATTTTGATCAATTAAGCTAACTAAGGAAATAGGCGTTTCACAAATATATGAAGCTAGACGAGTAATATCGTCAAAAACCTGTTCTGGCGGGGTGTCTAAAATCTTATACTCTAAAAGTGCTGCTATTCTCTGTGTTTCATCATCAGGTAATGGTGCTTTCATAATTGGACTTTAATTAACTACTGTTAAATTTTATGGTTTCAGTAATATTTGCTATTATTACCGAAAAAAAAGCAGCGGGCAAAAAATATATTTTCTCCTCCACCGCTTTCTCTGATAGTAATAGGATTTACGCAAAATGTGCTTGAAGATCTTATTCTTTCGTAGGGGTAATTCATGAATTACTTCTACGAAAGATTCTGTTTTGCGTAAGTCCTGAGTAAGTAAATTTATGTAGGAATCCGGTTTGACTATTGAAAATATACGTAGGGCTTGCTGTGAAGCCCTGCGGGCATAGCTTCGCTTACCGCGTAGCCTGCCGTTAGGCATAAAAGTCTTTCCGTTAGGGCTAGAAGTCAGGAGTTCGGAGTTCGGAGTTCGGAGTTCGGAGTCAGGAGTCAGGAGTTCGGGGTTCGGAGTTCGGAGTCAGGAGTCAGGAGTCAGGAGTCAGGAGTCAGGAGGAAGAATTAGAAGAAGAGAAGAATAGTCTTAAATGAGGTACAAAATCTAAGTTGAAACCTATACACAAAGCCAGTACAGAGCGATGAGTAACGAGTAATGAGTAAGAAGGAGAGTCAAGCACTCGGTACTCGGTACTTGGTACTCACAACTCTTCTGACTCCTGAATTCTGCTGTATGTCTAATTCCGTCTCATCTATCGACGCACAACCACCACAGTCCCTGTGGAAGCCCAATTGTATAATTTTCGTGCTTGGCTAACTGGCAAATTAACGCAACCATGACTCATAGGAGTGCCAAAATTGTTATGCCAGTAAGCACCATGAATGGCATAGCCTTGATGAAAATACATAGCGTAAGGAACATCGGGAATATCGTAACCTCTACCACGCATCCGATGAACACGATATTTAGAATTAATCTGAAACCTACCAACTGGTGTAGGGGTGCGGCGTTTACCAGTAGAAATTCGGAATGAATAAACCAGTGTTTTACCATCCCATGCCCGTAATCTTTGCTCAGACAAATCAATTTCAATTCGGCGAGATAGGGATATTTGCTTAGTTTTAGATACAGTAGTGCTTTGATTTACTGTAGTTGCATTAGCCGCTGTCATTTTGGGGTCACTGGTTGGTGAAGACCAAGAGAACAAAGTCACCAACATCAACGCTAAACCTGTACAAAAAGTTCCAGAGGAACGTATTAAAGCACTGCGAATCCAGCTTGGCATAATCCAATTACCTTTGAAGATTTACTGTTATCAGTTTGTGCAGGATTTATCAGGATTTACGCCAAATTCAAGGAAACAGAGATTGTCAATCATGTTTCCTCCCCTTTTTCCATTTTACCTATCCTGGGTCGCAAAGCACTGTTTAATTGTTCTGATTTCCTGTGATTTAGAGACTGGGACGGTGGGAGGAGAATCACCAATCACCATTCCCAATCCCTAATCCTCTATTTTTTTATAACGACTGGTGTCCCCACATCAGCCCATTCAAATACCCATTTAGCATGATTGGGTGCAAGATTTACACAGCCATGACTGACGGGTGTACCAAATCTGTTGTGCCAATATGCTCCGTGAATAGCATAACCGCCTTGATAATACATGGTATGGGGGACGTTGGGAACGTTATACCCTCTACCTTGCATCCGCGTTTTTTTTAACTTGGTTTGAATTTTAAAAGTCCCAATGCGAGTGGGTGTAGATCGTTTCCCCGAAGAAATGGTGATTGCATACACGGGTTTGTTACCTTCCCAAGCAATTAAATTTTGCTTTGAGAGGTCAATTTGAATCCAGCGTTGATCAGATTGTTTTAGTGTTTCAATAGCTGTAGCAATTTTATTATTAGGGGAATTTGCCCAAACTTGACCCGATACCGGAGTTAAAATACTACCAGAGACGAATGCACCTGCAAGTAATATTTTTAAAGGACGCATCCAGTCAGGATCAATAAGGTTCTTCATGGTAAACACACTCCTCTTCGCTAATTCGTAATTGGTAACGGGTAATTGGTAAACTTGCTCCTGTTCCCTGTCACTTAACTACTAATTTAACGTCAGTATGAGCTTTTTTGCTTGAAGTGCGATCGCACTCCAATTTGCCTCTAATACCCATTCTTTGGGGAATAATTCGCCACTTAAGCCTACAGCTACTGCTCCAACTTGTAAGAAATCTTTAGCATTTGCTAACGTGACACCACCAGTAGGAATTAAGGGAATATGCCCAAGTGGTGCTTGTAAACTTTGAATATAGCTGGTTCCCCCCACTGATTGCACAGGGAATACTTTGACACAACTTGCGCCCTGATGCCAAGCAGTAATAATTTCTGTGGGTGTAAGTGCGCCAGGAATAATCGGTACATCTTTAGCGACTGCGGCTTTGATCATTTCTGGGTCAGTATGGGGACTAAAGAGGAATTGCGCCCCAGCTGCGATCGCATCTTGCAACTGCTGGACATTAAACAGCGTCCCTGTACCAATCATACAGCCGGGTAATTCGGTGCGGAGTAGAGAAATTAAATCAGCAGCGCGATCGCTATTCCAAGTAATTTCGATCAGCCGCATACCTCCAGCAGCCACAGCAGCAGCCATTTTTGCACCCAAATCCATTTTCGGAGCGCGAATTACTGCGATCGCTCGATGTTCCTGTAACTGTGATAACCAAACTTGATTCGACATTTTTACTGTGACTTGTAACCAAGAGGAGCTAAAATCCCCTCTACCAGGGTGACATAGGAACAGCAATTTAGATTTAAGCTTGCCTATTAAATTCAACTATGCCATACTTAATCAATACATCTAAAACTCTATCGAATTACCGTAGATTTAAAAATGGCGATGGCACAGCAGAACACACCAATCAATCTTCACAATTTCCAAAAAGTCAATTTATTCCGTCTGTGGAAACTTAGTAAATCGCAACTACAGCGGCTTTTATGGCATTCTCACGCCTACGGAACAGTTTTTAGTATCCTGATTCTTAGCTTAGGAAGTTTGATATTTCTGACAACTCATTGGACTTACCGCAAATTATTTTCCACCCATCGCATTGTGGAAACAAATAAATGGGACTTGAACAGCAGCAATTAATTCGTAATTCGTAATTCGTAATTCTTAATGTAAGTTATTGAACCGAAATGTAGTATGAATTTGGGTTAAACTCACCATGAACAGTAATGAGTAAAGCCTCAATTAAAGCCTGAGCTTTGAGGATAATTTCCGCAAATTCTGCTTCTGGTGCCGATAAAGCCACAATTCCACCTCCCACCCCAATAGAAGTTTCATCAGGAGTTAATATCGCAGTCCGAATTACAACATTCAAATCTGCTGCACCATTCACAGCTAAAAACCCAATTGCACCAGAATAAACCCCCCGTGCCTCATTTTCCAACTTATCAATAATCTGCATTGTTCTAATTTTTGGCGCACCCGTCATTGAACCACCAGGAAAGGCCATGCGAATACAGTCAGTTGCTCCCAGATCTGGACGTAAACAACCGCGTATAGTTGAAACCATTTGATGCACAGTTGCATAGGTTTCCACATCCATTAATTTCGGAACATGAATACTACCAACTTCGCAAACACGACCTAAATCATTGCGTAACAAATCCACAATCATCAAATTTTCAGAACGGTCTTTTTCACTATTCTGCAAATTTTCCCGCAAAATAAAATCTTCTTCCAGAGTTCTGCCCCTTCTTGAAGTTCCCTTAATCGGTTTAGTTTCTACCCAACCTTGAGCATCAATTCTTAAAAATCGTTCTGGAGAAGAACAAGCAATAGCCAGATCACCAAAACGGAGAAAAGCTGAATAAGGTGCAGGATTTATTTTGCGTAAAGTGCGATAAAATGCCAATGGTTCAGGAATTATATTTGTAGACAATTTATTTGTTAAACAAACTTGATAACTTTCCCCCTCGTGAATTTCCTGTAAACAATTTTCAATATCATTTATATAAGTTTGATAAGAACGACTTAATTTAAAAATTACAGGTTCTTTCAATTGCGATAAAATAGGCAATAAAGGTAGAAGTTGATTAAGTTGTTTTTCAATTTCATTAAACCAAATTCCTGCCAAATGCAATTGATCATTTTTTCCCAAAAATAAAAGATAGACTTTTTTTTCTTGATGATCAAATACAATTATCTGGTCAGCCAGGATAAACACCGCATCAGGCAGTTCTGAAGAATGCATTAATTCAGAACCACATTCCCCTTTAAGTTCATAACCGAAGTAACCAACAAAACCACAGTTGAAATCAAAAGGTAAATCATCAGAATTGCAGTATCTTTGCTCAAGTTCTCGTTTTAGATAATCAAATATACTTTCTGTCCGGCGTGTAACTTTACCTGATTGGATAATAGTAATTTCTTGAGTTTGGGTACGATACTCAACGAATAAGCTATTTTCTCCATTACTACTTCCCATAAAAGAAAAGCGTGAAAGACCAGAATTTACATCACTACTATCAAGCCAAAAAGCATTTTTTTCTTGACTAAAAAAATGAAAAAATACCTGTTCTGTATCAGGATAAATATCTAGCTTTTTACTGTAAACTGTAAACTCCAGTTTTGATTTTTGTGGAGAATAGGTAGTAGAAAAGGACGAAAATAGTTTTGGCTTTGATTCTTGATTATAAAATTTTAAAGTTATTTCCTTAAAATTATTCAGTAATTTTTTACCATATTCAGTACAGATTGATTCTGGATGAAATTGTACACCCCAAAATGGTAAATGACAATGGCGTAAAGCCATTACTAATCCTTCTTTAGTCCAAGCTACTTTTTCTAAACAGTTTGGTAAATTTTCAGCAAGAATTAATGAATGGTAACGGACAACTGCAAAAGGATTAGGGATTCCTGTAAATAAATCAGAGTCATTATGATAAATTTTACTTAATCTTCCATGTCTAACTTCCGGTGCATGAATAACCTGACCACCATATAAATAACCGAGTCCTTGATGACCGAGACAAACACCAAGTAGAGGAATATTTATATTTTGGATTATTTGTGGACAAATCCCAAAATCTTTAGCTTTTTCTGGACGGCCTGGTCCCGGAGAAATGACTACATTATCAAATTTTAATTGTGTAATTTCTTCCCAATTCAGTTGATTATTATAAACTACAATAGGCAATTCTCCATTTACTTCGGCAATGATTTGAAATAAATTAAATGTATAGGAATCATAGTTATCAATAATCAGTGTTCGCACTTCAATTTTTCCCTTTGGGTTTTAAATTAATAAATAGGGTTTGCTGAAAAAGTTATCTGTGTTCGCGCAGCGTGACGTAAGTCATGGGCTAGGAGTCAGAATTCAGGAGTCAGGAGTCAGGAGGAAGAATTAGAAGAAGAGAAGAATAGTCTTGAATCTCTTCAAGTGATAGGTAAATGAACAGTTTCAACGCTTATTCCTTGCACCTGATTCACCTTTTTAACCTTCAAACTCTTGATATATCTAAGTTTTAGCTTTATTAAGCAAGCCCTAAATATTTCGGTTCTTCAGTACCTAAGATGTAAAATCTAGGCAAAAAATACCAGAAACTTTAATTTGTATAAGAAATGATGCAGAATTTTTAACATTATTGCAAAGTATTGTCTCTTTTCCCTGTTCCCTCTAATCGACTTGGTAATTTAGCATAATAAGTACCGTAGAGCCAATATTTCTCAAAATCAGCGAACTGGCAGATTACAAGTATCGACAATCATAGTTTCAATCAAGCCAATTTTAGATCTAAGTAATAATTGGCAAGCTAATAACAAATTCAGTCCCTTCATCTAGTTTAGAATTCACAACCACTGAACCGTTATGTTTTTCTACCACAATGGACTGAGCAATTGCCAAACCTAAACCTGTACCTTTACCGATACTTTTTGTGGTAAATAAATGGTCAAATATTTTTTCTTTGACTTCTTCACTCATTCCCTGAGCATTATCAGTAATTGATATTTTTACTTGGTTATCTTCTACTGATGTTTTAACTATAATTTTGTTGTGCTTTGCCTTAATATCTTCAATAGTTAACCTGCTATTTGCTTCTTCTAAAGCATCAATGGCATTTGCCAGAATATTCATAAATACTTGATTTAATTGACCAGGAAAGCATTCAATTTTAGGTATCTTGCCGTATTCTGTAAATACCTCTATTGCTGGACGTTTTTCGTTGGCTTTGAGACGGTGCTTGAGAATTAAAATTGTGCTGTCGATACCTTCATGCAAATTAAAAGGTTGTTTATAGTCTCGATCTGCCCTAGAGAAAGTTCTTAAGCTATTACTAATATTTTCAATGCGATCGCAAGCTACTATCATGGAGTCAATCATTTTGGATATGTCTTCTGTGCAGTAATCCAGATCTATGTCTTCGGCATGGTTAATAATTTCTTGGCTGGGACTTGGTAAGCTTTCTTGATAAAGCTTTAAGTGTTCGATAATATCGCCAACATTTGATTTTGCTTGTTTGAGGGTAGCGGAAATAAACCCCAGAGGATTATTCATTTCGTGAGCTATCCCGGCAACCAAATTACCCAATGCAGACATTTTTTCGCTTTGAATCATTTGCAATTGGGTATTTTGTAGCTGCTGTAGAGATTTGCTCAATTCAGCAGTACGTTCTTCTACCTGTTGTTCTAAAGTCCGCGTCAGATGGGATAGCTTCAGATGTAGTTTTAATCTGGCAATAACTTCTGCTTGTTGAAATGGTTTGGTAACATAATCAACTGCACCAATTTCTAATCCTTTGACTTTATCTGTAGAATCAGACAATGCTGTCATAAAAATAACTGGAATATTCCGAGTAATTGAATTAGCTTTTAACCTCCGACAAGTTTCAAAGCCATCAATTCCAGGCATCATGACATCGAGAATAATTAAATCTGGGTGTGCGTATTCTGCTTGTTCGATTGCTGACTCTCCATCACTTGCCATCAGTGCTTTCCAGCCATATCCCTGAATTGCTTCTGATAGTACTTTGAGATTATTCGGGTTATCATCTACTAAAAGAATATACATTGGTTGGGAGAGAAGATTGTCACTCATTTTACTGTTTCCTCAGCTACAAAAGATTTAATTAATTTACGGATTTTTGCAGTTTGAAAACTGTCAGTAAGTTTAGTTAACTCAGTAGCAAAGGAAACTAGCTGGTTGTTTTGGTCTACTTGGGTTTTTAATGTTTCTTCTATTCCCGATATATCCCCCATCATTGCTAAGTGATATAGTTCCTGCAAAACCTCTTGAGATGGCAATATTAATTCACCATTAGGAGGAGTCTGTTTTGTTTTCTGTAGAGATTGTTGGCTAGATTCTGCATAAATCCAATCAACTTTGAGCAGCGATTGCAAGGCATTAAGCAGTTGATCTCTCTGGAGGGGTTTCGGTATAAACGCAGCTGCACCTGCCTGTAAGCTTTGCTGGCGATTTGATTCAAAGACGTTAGCACTGGAAACAATAATGGGAATATTATGGTTTGGCAGATTTTCTTGTAGGTGAACTATGAACTCAAGACCATTCATGTTGGGCATAGCTATATCAAGCAAAATCATATCAGGTTGGCTGTCGCTAACTAATTGCAAACCTTGTTTTCCATCGCTGGCTTCTTGAATGCGACAGCCAATTTCTTGTAGCAAGCTAGTTAATATTAAACGATGGTTTGCATCATCATCAATAATGAGAATTTGAGGTGCGTTACCTTGAATGCCAATAATTTTTTCGTGGTTTGATGTGTTTCTTCCTAAATGCCAATCCTGTTCCAGGGATACTGGAACTGTTGTATCTAGCCAAAAAATACTGCCTTCACCTGGACTGCTTTGTACTTGAATTTGGCTGCCAATCAATCCGGCAATTTTTTGGCTGATGGTCAATCCCAAACCAGTACCTTCAGAACGCTGCCCCATATTACCTACTTGCTCAAAAGGCAAAAAGATTTTTTCGAGCTGGTTAGGTGACATCCCGACTCCTGTATCTTCTACTTGGAAGCGAATTTTTGCAGTTGGGGATTGAGCAGATTCAAGGTTGGTTTCTAGTAGCTCGACTTTAAAGGTGACACTACCGCTATCTGTAAATTTAATGGCATTGCCCAGCAAATTTATTAATACTTGTCGCAATCGCTTTTCATCTGTTTCAATGGTAGATGGTAAGCGATCGCTAATTAAAATATTAAAGCTAATTCCTTTCTGCTCGGCTCGAATCCCACAAATTTCTGTAACTCCATGTAGAAAACTTGACAAATCTAGGCTATTGGTCACTAATTCGAGTTTGCGAGCTTCAATCTTCGACAAGTCGAGAATATCATTAATTAACATCAACAGATGGGAACCACATTGGTGAATAATGTTGATTCCGTCGAGGTTTTCCTTGGTTAAGTTGGGCGATTGGGTTAATACCTGGGCAAAACCTAAAATACCATTAAGCGGGGTGCGTAGCTCATGGCTCATATTGGCCAGGAACTCACTTTTGGCATGGTTGGCGGCATCAGCAGCTTGCTTTGCTTCCAAAAGTTCGTGAGTTCGTTCTTCGACTTTTGTTTCTAAGGTTTTGGAATAATCTAATAGCTGAGTATTAGCAATTTCTAGTTGGTGATTTGTTTGTTCTAACTTTTGCTGTTTATAGGCATTGGTTGTTGCAACTACACTGCCGATGAACGCCGCTAAAGCAGGTGTGACTGGAATTAGCAGTCCAAGTAAAAATATTCCGTAACCACTTGCCATCAATGTTGTGCTGATAACTACAGTTGCCCACAGAATTTTACCCCCTGGAATCCATTTTCCTGTACGCGCACTAGCTAACCACCAACTACCTGTAGAACCAATTACAGTCCACAGAATAATCCAGAATGAGAAAACATTACCAGTGACACCGTGGAGGGTGGTTTTTCCTGTTTTTGCCCCTCGCACCAGTTGGAGAGCAATATTAGCGTGAACAACGACACCAGGAGTTGGTTTTTGGGCAGAAATCAAGGTAGAACTGAAGGGCGTGCTAAAGAAATCATTGGTACTAGTGGCAGTTGATCCAATAAATACCATGCGATCGCGCATCAAGTTGGCTGGAATTTTTCCGGCTAACACATCACGCATGGCAACCGTCCGAAATGCTGTTTCTGAACCATGCCATTTGAGCAGGATTTGATAACCCCCGATATCGGCATCACCATAGCCTGCTTCTTGATTACTAAGTGGTTCGTAAATTGCCTTACCCAATTGAAATTTCTGCCGCTGTTCGTCAATTGATTCTAAGGTGATCTTTTCAACTTCCAGGTACTTGAGGGCAACAAGGGTTCCTAGTCCAGCTTTGATTTTGCCATCGTCTTTTTCATCTTTAGCTGTGAGGAGGGCGCGACGCACATGGCGATCGCTATCTAGAACCGAATCAGCTAATCCCACTTGGTCATTTTTTTTTAGTTCCGGCGGGGGGTTGACACGCTCACCAATGATTTTTTCCACTCCTATCAAATTAGGAGTAGTCCGAAAAATTTGCACTAGTTGCTCATATCCCTTTCCCTCTGGCAAATCTCGATACAAATCTAACCCGATTGCACGGGGTTGTTGTGACCGGATTTTTGCGAGCAATTCTGCCAGCGCCCAATCTGGAACAGGCCATTTACCTACAGCTTGAATATCGCGTTCATCTATTGTAATGATTACTATCTCATCAGCCATGTTCTCCGGGGGTGCTAGACGCATCCATTCATCGCGAAGTTTCCACTCAGGTAAATTGAAAAGTCCCAAGGATTGCCCAATCAGTACTGTTAGGGCAATACTAGGAGTAATAATCAAAACGCTGCGAGTGTTTTGGATGAAAGTTTTGAATTTGCGCCACATAATTACGCTACACGCTGAAATAATATTGATGATAGTCGCCGTCGGCGTAGTGGATGCTCTGATCGCCTGTGGAGATATTATCAGGAGATTTTATAGCCCTGCTCAAGCATTTTTCCACAATACTTGTTTAAGAGAACTCCATAAAAAACATTATCCAATAGAGTAGGGGTAATTCATGAATTACCTCTACTTTTGCGGGGACAAGTTTTAGAGGAATGATATTAAAACAGGATTAATCATTCTATGGAGTTGTTTAAAAATAGTTTCAATACAGTTCAGTCAAGGCCAATTGAGGCAATATTTTGGTTTGAACTGAACCGTATTGAAATTAATCTAATTTTCTAGTTGACAGATACTAATGGAGCTTTTACAATTTCCTTCAAGTTCACCGAAGAAAGAAGTTCTTCCCATTGTTTGGTTATACTTGGGTTATTGGGTTGGCCAGCTTGTAAGGTAGCTAGTGTTGCTAGACAGTCATACCACACTCCATTCGCACCAAAAGCAGTCGCCTGTTTCAGAGCATCTTTTTGTTGCATTGCCGTTGCCAAATCAGCACTAGGATAGATGCGCTGAATCCATCCATCAACGTAAGGTGTGCTAGGGCTAAGTTGTCCATTCACCTTCAGGGCAAGGAACCATTGGTACTTCTTACCAACAGCTAAACTGGGTGCATTCGCAGGCATTTTAAAGGCAACTACACCAACTTTTTTAGCAACTGGGATAGTTGTGCTGTAATGCATTCTACCAGATTCATCCTTCAGGCTAAATACAGCTTCTTCTGCATTAGAAGCAGGTAAATGCACCATAACTGTAGGACGTTCCGACACTGTTGTGCCATAGAAGCTTTGAGGCAGAAGTGCAATTAATGCTGCTGGACCAGATGCTCCAACACTCGAAGGATTCAAGTAGTAAGTACCAACGCGAGAAGCCCCACCATTTGCCTGTTGGGGAGCGCTGTTACCTTTAGCAGGGGTAAATAAATTACCTCTAGAAGCCCCACCACTTGACTGTTGGGGAGCGCTGTTACCTTTAGCAGGGGTAAATAAATCGCCTCTGGAAGCCCCACCACTTGACTGTTGGGGAGCGCTGTTACCTTTAGCAGGGGTAAACAAAGTGCCTCTAGAAGCTCCTCCTGTTGCTTGGCTAGGAGCGCTATTTCTAACCGGGGGAGTAAATAAATTACCTCTGGAAGCCCCTCCTGTTGCTTGGCTAGGAGCGCTATTTGTGGCAGGGGGGGTAAATTTTACAGCATAGGCACTAGTCCATATACTGCTAGACAAAAGAGCGGTTAAGCTCAATGTACTAACTAAATATCGACGTTTCATGATCTCCGTCCCTAAATAGGGTGGTATATATTAGCTTTTATAAACGAATATGGAGCAAAATACCATAAAGGAAATATATTTTTATCACAATTTTTACTGTCAACACGTAGTTAAACCTCCTCCAAGTTGAGAATTGGAGTTTTTTAAAAGGGAACAGGGAAGAGTATAGGATTTAGGAACTAAACCCGATGAAGAAAAAACTATTGGTTTCGACGTAGACGTGGTTTAATTCCAATTTCCAACTAAAACGAAAGTAGACCAAAAGAATGGATCGCGAAAATCAGTTTGACGAATCAGGTTTATTTGTGCTTGACGCAATGCTTCGGCTTTAGTAATTTTTGGTTGTCGCAGTTGTTCATAGAAGCTAGTCATCAGTATTTCTGCGGCTTTATCTTTGACTGGCCAAAGGGTGGCAATGGTAGAACGCGCACCGGATTTAACAGCTAAACCGGCTAGACCAAGGACGGCACGATCATCTCCGGTTGCAGTATCACAGGCACTTAGTACTAGTAATTCAATCGCTTTTGATGAATCCCCACCACGATTTTTGAGTAGTTCTGACAGTTCGTTAACATTAATGCGCCCATCCCAGGTAAGTAAGTAGGTATCTTCAAGACGGGAGCTAAATTGTCCGTGGGTTGCGAGGTGAACAACATCAACTTTAGCGGATTTAATGCGATCGCCAAAGGATTTATTTGTAAATTCTTGGTTGAGTAAAACTTGAGACGGGATTGACTGAGATATTTGCTTAACTTCTGACTCCACCGCAGGTAAGGCAGAAAACCCAGCACGAGACTCGCTAATACCGCCAACGATCGCATTAATTTTGTTTTGCTGGAGTGGATGAGCAGCCATGAGTTGCAATCCTGGCGACAGGGCAATGGCATATTTTTCAACCAAATATTGCTTGCCATCATACAAAGCTGCCATAGGAATGTTACGCAACTTTCCATCCAAAACAAACACTAATGTTTTGGTATCTTTAAAAGCTTGCTCCTGTTCTGCTGGACGAATTAGCCAGTCATAAATTTGTTCAGTAAATTTCTGCCGCTCTTGAGAATCGGAAACCGGGTTAAGGGAAACGAACAAATTACTCAGAGTTCGTTCAATTTCTGCTTGAGATTTGTGAGTAACGTAGTAACGCAGAGGTTTTCCGGTTTGGGAAAGAATCACCGCCAGGCGATCGCTTAAGATAATTGGGTAAATAACTGTTGCTGTGGGATCAACTTTGTCAATTTGCTGCGCTTTATCTAAACAAGCTTCCCGGAAAAAGTTATCGAGTTCAGCGACTTGCAATGATTCAATTAATTCACGAGCTTGCATTAATGCTGTCTGTGTTGGTTGTTCATCCAGAAGTAACCCCACGAGTTCCCGATATACAGGCTCTACACTTTCGCGGAAGGAAAATTGGACATCTGGGTTAACAGCAACCATATCCCCGCGCAGTGCCTTTAATGACTTAACTGCTTCTGTGTAGGCTGTAATTGCTGCCGATTTATTACCTTCTTGCTTATATAACTTTCCTACCTGCCATGCCGCTTGAGCAATGATATCGTCAGCTTGGAGTTGACGGGCTATATTGAGAGATTTCTCTGTTAATTTCTTGGACTCAGACCATTGCTGAGTGCGGATATAAAGTTGTCCTAACTGATATAATGCGTGTGCTTCTGCGGGAGTATCCTGAATGTTTTGGGCAGATTTTATTGTCACTGCCATGAGTTCTGCTAAGTCTTTGTTTGGTAAAACTTTCTCGGTTTTTGCCGATTGATTTACAGTGGCAACAAAATTAATCGCTGCGTAAAGAGAATCGTGACTAGGTGGTATTTCTGCTAGTTGTTGTCGCAATTGAGGAGCGAGGGGAATTGCATATTCGAGTTTGTCGTAATCGATCAACAATTTGAACTTAGCCAAACGTGCTTGCAACTCTTCATTCGGGTTAGTGGCAGCTTGTTGGGCATCGTCAAAGTAATTTAATGCTGTTTCTGGGTCTTGCAAATGTGAGGCATTTTTTCCTAGACTTAAAAGGATAGAACTTAACTGGGTTTTGGCTTGAATTTTATTTGCTGTATCTAAACTTTGTTCCAAAACTTGCTGGCTTTTGTCATCACCAATCGCTTGTAAAGCCCAGCCAAGCGATCGCAATCCACTAACCTTAACTTCCGAATCTGGCATTGCTGCCAATTTTTGAGTTAGTGTCTCTAGCTGCTGTCTCGAACGACGGTAAAATCCCAAACTTTGTAAAGCTTGTGCTTGGTTAATTTGACTACCCAGACTGCCTGTTATATCGCCAGCCTGCTCATAATATTTTTGTGCTTGTTGCCAGTTTTCGATGGCAGTTTCAGCTTTACCAGTACGCAACTGTAAGTTTGCTTGGGTATTCAGTGTTTGCGCCCAGATAATTGCATCAGCAGCAGGTTTAGTACTTTGCAAAATTTTGAGACTTTGCTCAATAGAATTTTGGGCTGGTTCCCACTGGTTGATTTCCTGTTGTGCTAAGGAAAGATAACTCAAACTCAAAGCCTCATTTAAGCGATCGCCCTGGGTTTGATATTGTTGCGCTGCTGTTTGCCAAGCCGTAATAGCTTCGGTAAAACGTCCCGCACGATAGAGATTTCGCCCCTTTTCTAGCCCGTTAGTAGGTTGGGAAGCAGAGATAATCGGTGTTGTTGCTACTGTTGGAGATGCTTTAACAGGTGTACCGATAAACACTAGAAATAAACTTAATATACTCAAGCCAGCATACAGCCAACGAGTTCGTTTAATTCGGAAAGCCATAATTAATTACTTATGATTGAGGAATTTGTTTGATGATTCGTCACGGTACAAGTAGTGTTCAAATAATCACTATTATTTATAGTACCCAACTTGTGATCAAATCTATCGGTAATCATTTCTAACACTCACTAAATTAAGGAAAATTAGGAAAATTAACTTTTGGAAACGGCAGCACAAGTTGAATATGATGGCAGATGAGCAGGAAATTTAGCTGCGATTAACTCAATTTTGCCATTAGCATTACGTTGCCAACCTGTAGATTGGACAAGCACCTCTGAAGATTGGGGTGTTTGACCTTGTGTTTCCTCTCTTTGACGATATGCAGAGATATCGCGGATATCAGACCAAGTGCGGAGGTGTAGCCCATCGTAGACAACGCTCCTCACTTCTTGATTAGGATTTTGTGGTATCCCACCTCGTCCCGTTGCCACAAAACTACTGCCAGTATTATTAGCGCAACCACTAGCGATTTGTTGGGATGAGTCAGTAACATTCCCTGGCAATTCCACTAAACCAGAATTGGGATCGGCACCGATGTTATTAATTTGAACCGTGCCACTGACATTAAATTGTGAGCTTGCAGTCACATCATTACTAGGAACTTCTCTAGGATTGAGGAGATTACGGTACTCTAGCCCGATAATTCCCTGAGTGGCAATTTGAATGTTGCCACCTCTTCCTTTAACTGCATTGGCAATAATGTCACTGTTTTCTAAACCGACAATGATCGGAGCATTGATAGTAATGTTGCCGCTATTACCGCTACCACCAGCTTCTGCATTAATAAAACCACCATGACGCATCAGTAGCAAATCCCGCAGTTGCAAATTAGTGTTACCACCTTCACCTGCTTTTGTAGATGCAGAAATGCTCGCCCCATTATCTATTTTTAAGGTATTCGCATTTATGTTCAAGGTGCCAGCGTTACCGGAGCCAGTATTTCTGATAAACACCGTTGCACCATTACTGATATTAAGAACTGGGGTGTTAATCGTAGTGCTACCAGAATTAGCGCTAGAAACTCCAAAAACAGGAATAACAGCTGTACCAATATAACTGGGATTTTGCGGATTTTTTACACCACTCACATCTATTGATTCAGAGGCGTTGATAGTTAGTGAACCCGCATCTCCTAAAATTATGCTAGAAGCAGATACTCTACCGCCAGATTGAACTGAAAGTGTACGAGTATCAATTTTTAAATCCCCTGCCTTACCCAACCCGAATGTGGCAGCAGATAACAGACTAAAATAAAGACCGTCTGGCGCTCCCTCACCTGTCACCTGAATCGTATCTGCTTTGACTACGACATCACCGCCATTACCTAAAGAGTAAGGTCTTGCTGCCACATTAGCGCCAGCTAAAATAGACAGATTTTGAGTGGAGATGGCAATATTTCCACCTTTCCCAGTCCCAAAAGAAGCAGCGAATATCTGGCTGACTGCTCGAAAAGGAAAAGGATCGCCAGATGCAAAACCGTTGACCCGCATTTGATTAGTATTGAGTGCAATGTTGCCACCCAGTGCTGCGCTAAAGGTACGGTTTAAGATATAGCCACCTTGATCAATATTCAATCGTGGAGTGGTAACGATAATATTTCCTGCCGCACCAGAGGATATAGTTTCATTGATTAAACTGCTAGAACTATTAAAATCAGGAGACTTGCCAATGATATCAAGGGATTCTGTGGCATTGATGGCAATATTACCCGCAGTTTGATTGCTAAGATTTTGTACTAATATCAGCGAACCATCTTGGATACTGATATGTTTCCCCTGAATTTGGATGTCTCCTCCCCTTTTCCCAGTGGAGTCGCGTGTAGATGCTAAAGTTTGTTGAGTGATCTGAATATCCCCAAAACTGGAAGCATTGGGATAACTGAGGGTGAATCCTTCAGGAATGGAATTGAGGACGACGCTGGAGTTATTGATACTACCCAGTTCTATTCTTCCTCCCGGTGCATAGAGCAACCCTCCTTCTAAGTCTATATTTCCACCCACCAGTGCTAGGGTTTTTCCAGGTTGCAACTGCAATCCTTTTGTACCCAGGTTCGGTTCAGAGACTGGAAGCGATATGCCTATTTGAGCATTGTGTCCTGATCCTTGAACGCTAATTGCACCAGGATTACTGCCCATCTGCAAACCCACAGGTACACTCATCGTCAGCAAAGAAGTTGTGTTCGCGTTAACAGCACTATATTCAACTCCATCGCTAAACGTAATACTATTGGCTGTCGTCGCCACAAACGATCCACCAATATTCAAACGAGCGTTTTCTCCAAATATAATTCCATTAGGATTCATCAAAAATAAACTGGTGGGATGATTACCCTTGAGGGTTTGAATCAAGCCATCAATATGGGAAATATTTCCACCTGTAACCCGACTAAATATAGTTGTAATGTTTGGCGTGTTCACTAAATCAAAGTTAGCTGAACCACCTGTAGGTATAGAGAAATTGCCAAAACTGTGGAATAAGTTCTTACCTTTTTCAATACCATTAAGAATAGTAAAGTTATTGCCATTTGAGATGACGTTGGTGTTAGTGGTAGCATCAGATGTCACTTGAGCATGAGCCGTATGGCACCAAATCAGCATTAAACCTAGTGCTAGTTGATTCAGCAAACCTAAACCTACATAACTTACTCTCATTACTTAATGTCTCTCAATACTTGATGACTAATTTTTAGGATTCCCAAAAAGTAATTATTTCTAACATATACAGCGGATTGCAGATCAATGAGGCTTCGCCGTGAGCATCAGCCGATAGCTTGCGTGGCGTAGCCATACGGTAAAGAATCTAAATTCAAAGCCAGACATCCAGCCAGTTTTATTCCTGAATTCTGTTGTATATGTCCATCTCGCTGGAAATGAGTATTGAAAGTGAGTTGGGCTTTGAGAGTGCGATCGCATTCCTCAAATTCTTCCCAACTAAAATATGTGATTATTAAAGAATAATAAGTAATGTATTTTTTGAACAAAATTTTGGTTAGATGGTCAAACGAGTTTTTGTTTTTTGGGTTAGCACTCTTGCTAAATCCCATTATTTTGGGAGAAACTGTTGTCCTTGCCGAAATTAAACCCGATACTACATTGGGCAATGAAGCATCTTTGATAAAACAAAAAGATGTCACCAATGAGCTACACCTACTAATTGAAGGTGGTGCAGTCCGAGGAGCAAACCTATTTCACAGCTTTCGTGAATTTAGCATTGGTGACGGGCAACGGGTCTACTTTTCCAACCCTACAGGCATAGAAAATATTCTCACACGAATCACTGGAAAAAACCGTTCTGATATTTTGGGGACACTTGGGGTTTTGGGTAATGCCAATTTATTTTTGATCAACCCCAACGGCATAGTTTTTGGGCAAAATGCAAGATTGGATGTGGGCGGTTCTTTTATTGCCAGCACAGCAGATAGTTTTGTGTTTGGTGATGGTTTATTATTCAGTGCCAAAAATCCCCAATCTGCTTCTGTATTAACAATTAACGTCCCCTTGGGATTACAATATCAGAGCAATTCAGGAAGTATTCAAGTACAGGGTACTGATTTCTTGAAACCAAGCGGTAAAACCATAGCGCTGGTAGGTGGCAATGTCAGCTTAGATAACGCAACCTTGAGAGTTCCCACAGGTAGAGTGGAGCTAGGAGGAGTAAGCGGAGAAGGAATTGTAGAATTTAGCCGCGATAGTGATAATTTAAGCCTGAATTTTCCTGAGAGTTTAACCAAGGCAGATATTTTCTTAAATGGGACAAGAATTAACGTTATTGCTGGTAATGGCGGCAGTGTATCACTGAATGCTCAGAATATAGCAATGAGTGATAGTTTTATTTTTGCTGGTATCGGCGCTGGTTTAGGATCAGCTACCAGTAAAGCAGGGGATATCACCCTAAATGCAGCAGCAGAAATCAAAATAGATGGCATTAGCGGCATTTTGCAATACCTCTTTCCAGAAGCCGTAGGTACAGGAGGAGATATACAGATTACAGCTAAAACCTTAATTTCAACCAATGGGGGAGCAATCAATAATGTTACCCAGGGTAAAGGTGATGCTGGAAATATAAGGATTACTGGCCATGATTATATCTTCTTAGATGGTGAGGATAGAGATGGCTTTCCCACAGCAGTAGGTACTTCTATTACCCAAGGAGCAAAAGGTAACACTGGAAACATCAGCATCACAACCAATGCTTTGACATTGACCAACGGTGCTAATATAACCAGTCTAGTATCTGGAGAAGGAAATGCAGGTAATATCATCATTACTGCACACGATACTATCTCCTTAGATGGCGAACGTAGTAGCGGTAGTCCTACCAATATCAGTAGTCAAGTTCGTCGTGGAGCCGTAGGTAATGGTGGAAATATCAGCATTATGACTGATTCTCTACAACTGACTAATGGCGCTCTATTGTCTACCAACTTATTTGGCCAGGGAAAAGGTGGAAATGTGAATGTTACTGCTAACAAGACAGTATTCATTGATGCTCAAGGCAGCATATTCCCCAGTGGTATATCTAGTGCAGTAGCCTCTGTCGGTCTAGGTCAAGCTGGAGATATCAATATTGATACTGAGTTTTTATCTCTGACCAATAATGCTAATTTGAATAGCCGCACAGATGGACAGGCAAATGCGGGAAATATTACTATCAACACTGGATCAATGGTTGCCAGCAACGACAGTTTATTGACAACTAGCAGTTCAGGGCAAGGGAATGCTGGTAATGTAAATATCCATGCTCGTGATCAAGTCTTATTGGATCAGCAAAGTGCAGTTATTAGTGGTCTTAACCGCACATCTGTAGGCCAGGCAGGTAGCATCAATATTTATACTAGATTATTCACCTTAAAAAATGGTTCTCAACTGCAAACAAATACTTCAGGTCGGGGCAATGCAGGTAGTATCAATATTTATGCTAAAGACTCTGTAATTTTAGATGGAGCAAGTCCTCTGTTTCCCACAGCAATAGGTAGTAGTGTCAGAGAAGGTGCTGAGGGTCAAGGAGGTAACATCAACATTAATAGTAACTCACTGAACTTGAGCAATCAGGCTTCATTGATCAGTGTGACTAGAGGCATGGGAAATGCTGGTGATATTACCATTCAAGCCAACGATACCATCAACCTATCCTCTGATAGCTTGGTTTCCAATGCAGTAGAAACAAGAGGTATAGGTAAAGGTGGTGACATCAAAATTATAACTGGCTCTCTATTTTTAACAGATGGGACTCAACTAGCTGCTGGTACTAGGGGAGTAGGTAATGCGGGTAATATCAACATTCAAGCCAGTGGAGTTGTTTCCTTCGATGGTAAAAACAGCAATGGGTTTTCTAGTGGCGCACTTAGTTTAGTGGAAACTGAAGCAATTGGTAATGGTGGTGATATAGATATCATGGCTCAAGCATTATCAATTACTAATGGTGCTGTAATTAATACGAGAACTCAAGGTCAAGGAGATGCAGGTAATATCCAAGTGACAGCAGATACCTTCGATGCAGCAAGTGGTGGACAACTCCTAACTTCAACCAGCAGTAGCAATAAAGCCGGAGATATTACTTTAAAAATAAGCGATCGCGTGACTTTATCAGGAGACGGCACAGGTTTATTTGCCAATACTACCCTTGATGTTACGGGCAACAGTGGTAATATCTTCATCGACCCTAAAATCATGATTCTTCGTGATGGTGCAAA
This sequence comes from Anabaena sp. EIM26, assembly GCF_057568715.1. Lineage (NCBI taxonomy): Bacteria > Bacillati > Cyanobacteriota > Cyanophyceae > Nostocales > Nostocaceae > Anabaena > Anabaena sp. EIM26. The sequence goes on from NZ_CM172472.1 coordinate 170,666, forward strand.
AATTGCTGTCGATAACCAAGGTAGTGGAACAGGGGGTAGTATTGATATCCAAGCTGGGATATTAACCCTTGATAACAAAGCTGTAATTTCTGCGGAAACAGCAAGTAATACTGGCGGTAATATTCAAATCCAACTACAAGACCTGTTGTTATTAAGGCGTAATAGTCTAATTTCCACTACTGCTGGAACTGCTCAAGCAAGAGGTGATGGAGGTAATATAACCATCAATACCCCATTTATTGTGGCTTTTCCCTCAGAAAATAACGATATTACCGCCAACGCTTTTACTGGCAATGGTGGAAGTGTCAATATTAATGCTATAAGCATCTTTGGGTTAATATCCCGCTCTCGTGCTGACCTGGAGAGGTTATTGGGAACAAACGACCCCACCCAATTAAATTCAGCATCGCTCCCTACCAATGATATTACAGCTATTTCCCAAGCCAATCCTTCATTAAATGGTCAAATAAATCTCAATATACTTGATACAGACCCCAACAATGGAATATTTGAATTATCAACGAATGTAGTAGATGCTTCCAAATTAATAGCCCAAACTTGTAAACAAAGCGGAGAACAAACAGCTAGTCAACAAAGTGAGTTTGTTATCACTGGACGGGGTGGTTTACCATCTAATCCCAGTGAACTTTTAAGCAGTGATGTAATTTGGCAAGACTTACAACCCCATGCTTTGCTGAATGAAAAACTCAATAACTCTCAAAAAGAAGAGAAAAAGCTTTCTGAATCACCTGCTGCAATTGTAGAAGCGCAAGGCTGGGTAATTGGTGATGATGGCAATGTCACCTTGGTAGCTCAATCACCCACTACTACTCCTCAGAATTCTTTTGTTACACCTGTTAATTGTCCAGTTGTACAAAACTAATGCTTACCAATCTTCAGATGGCAAAAAAAATACCTAAATTATTGTGTAAAGTTATAGCTTTTCTGCTTTGTGTACTAACAGGAATAAGTCTAACACTGATACTCGAATTTAGAACAGTTACATCTGCAACTGTTCCACCTTTTGCTTCTAGTTCTCCAACTGCACAAGCACAGGAACTTTCCAATTTAATTCAACAAGGTAGAGAACTATATCAAACAGAAAGATATACTGAAGCTATCAATATTTGGCAATTGGCACTTACATCTGAAAAGAACAGAAATAATTTATCATCTCAATCAATGGTGCTAAATTATCTTTCTTTAGCTTATCAAAAATTGGGACGGTGGCAGCAAGCAAAAGAAGCAATTACTTCTAGTCTTCAGCTACTAAGAAATATCAAACAAATAACTCCACAAACAAAACTAATTCTGGCTCAAACTTTCAATATTCAAGGAAGTTTAGAATTAGCTCAAGGTCAAGCAGAACAAGCTTTAAATACTTGGCAGCAAGCAACTAATATTTACACTGAAGTCGGTTATATACAAGGGAGAATTGGTAGTTTAATAAATCAGGCACAAGCTCAACAAGCTTTAGGGCTTTACCTCCAAGCACGTAAAACGCTCATAAATGTCGAAAAAGCACTAGAAAATCAGCCAAATACACAATTAAAAAGTACAAGTTTGCGTAGTTTGGGTAATGCTCTCAGATTATTAGGTGCTTTTGATGATTCTCGGAAAATATTACAACAAAACTTACAATTATTACAAAGTGCAGATAATCTAGATAAACTAGAAATAAGTTCCACATTACTCAGTTTAGGTAACACAGCTTATACCCAAGGAGATCAAGAATCTGCATTAAAATACTATGAACAGGCTGCTACAAGTTCATCTATAAACATTACACAAATCCAAGCTAATATTAATCAAATTTACCTTTTAATCAATACTGATAAATTAGCAGATGCCAACAATATCTGGATTCAGTTACAGCCAAAATTAGCTAAATTATCTCCTAGTCGTTCCACAATTTATGCTCATATTAATCTAGCAAAAAATTTGGTAAAATTGGGAAATCAAGAAACCGAATCTGCTAAATTATTAGTAACAGCACTGCAACAAGCTAAAAGTTTAAATGATCAAAAAGCCGAATCTTATGCTTTAGGTTATTTAGGTGGACTATATGAAAAAACTCAGCAATGGTCAAATGCTCAAGAGTTAACTGAACAAGCTCTACAAATAGCCCAAGCTATTAATGCTCCAGATGTTGCCTATCAATGGCAGTGGCAATTAGGAAGAATTTTAAAAGCTCAAGGCTCAATCAAACCAGCAACAGATGCTTATAAAGTAGCCTTCACAACCTTAAAATCTTTACGGAGTGATTTAGTTGCAGTTAACACAGATATTCAATTTTCTTTTCGGGAAACTGTAGAACCTGTATATCGTGAATATGTAGAATTACTTTTCAATCCGGGAACAAATCAAGAACCTAGTCAAGAGCAGTTAAAACAAGCTCGTCAAGTTATTGAATCATTACAATTAGCAGAGCTTGATAACTTTTTTCGTTCTGCTTGTCTAGAAGGACAGATAGTACCAATTGAACAGATTCAAGAATCACAAGCAGCAGTAATTTATCCAATTATTCTCAAAGACAAACTAGAAGTAATTCTGAGTTTACCCCAACAAGGGTTACGTCACTACACTGCTCAAGTTTCTCAAATTGAACTTGAAGAAATTGTTGCAGAACTCAGATTTAATTTAGAAAAACCTTATACAACTCCCGAAGGAAAATTATTATCTGCAAAAATTTATGATTGGTTAATTCGTCCCGTACAAACAGAACTTGCTCAAAGTCAGGTGAAAACATTAGTTTTTATTTTGGACGGTTCTTTGCGAAATATCCCAATGGCTGCTTTATATGATGGCAAACAATATTTATTAGAACAATACAGTCTGGCACTTACGCCCGGTTTAGAATTATTGGGCCCTCGGCCTTTACAGGAAAGTAGGTTAAAAACTTTGGTAGCTGGACTGACAGAAGCAAGACATGGATTTAGTTCTTTACCGAATGTCAATGAAGAATTAAAAGCAGTTGAGTCAGAAGTACCGAGTCAAGTTCTGTTGAATCAGACATTTACGAGTACAGCATTACGTCAACAAATAGACTCTCTACCTTTTTCTGTTGTACACTTGGCAACTCATGGTCAATTTAGTTCCAATGCTGATGACACCTTTGTATTGGCTTGGGATAAGCCCATGAAAGTCAATGAATTAAAAGATTTGCTGCGTAGTAGAGAACAAACTAGACCTGAACCCATTGAATTACTGGTTTTGAGTGCTTGCGAAACAGCCGAAGGAGACAAACGAGCGGCTTTAGGACTAGCTGGAATAGCAGTTCAAGCCGGCGCACGCAGTACCTTAGCTTCTCTTTGGAGTCTAGACGATGAATCTGGGGCGCTTCTCATTGGTCAATTTTATAAAGAGTTAGCAACTAAGCAAGTGACAAAGGCAGAAGCACTGCGACTCGCGCAACTTTCACTATTAAAAGACCCAGATTATCGACATCCTGTGCATTGGGCATCTTACGTATTATTGGGAAATTGGCTGTAGTAGGTTGCTCAAAAAAATTTTTAGATTTGTTCCTTTAACTTTGCATAAACCCCAAAAGTCAACCGTGTAATTCAGCAAGGAGTTGAAAAGCTAACACCCAACTCCATTACACGCAAACTTTGCAAGAATAAAGGACAAACTAAAATGTCTACATTTGGTACATACACAGGTGACGAGCAAAATAATATCTTTATTGCACCTAATGACGGCTCATCTTGGGTGATTTATGGAGAAGGCGGCGATGATATCCTAACTGGTGGGACTGGTGACGATACCATAAATGGCGATGAAGGCAACGATACCATCAGTGGTGGAGAAGGTTATGATTATATCTCTGGTGGGGAAGGTGATGATTTATTGGTTGATATCCAAGGTAATGTCAATGGTGGTGGCGGTACTGATACTCTCAGGGCAGACTATAGCCAGTTCGACAATGGTTTTGGTGTTCATGTTGGATATGCGGGATACAACATCATCTTTAGTCGCCGTGATGCCAGTGGTTTGCTGACTTACAGCAATATTGAGAAGTTTGACATCACAGGCACAAAATATGACGATGTTTTGCAAGGTGCTGCTGATAGCGACACTCTCAGAGGTGGTGGTGGTAATGATGAAATCAATGGTGCGGCTGGTTATGATTACCTCTTTGGCGGAGATGGGAATGACGTTTTAATTGATAGTGAAGGTAATATTGATGGTGGTGCTGGTTCTGACATTTTAGTGGCCGACTACAGTCAGTTCAATAATGGTGCTGGTATTGATTTGGGATACAGTGGACAAAATGCCATCTTCAGCCGTCTTACTTATAATCCTTTACTCAATTACAGCAATATTGAGCGATTTAATATCACAGGCACACAATATGCTGATATTCTCCGGGGTGGGTCTGGTGATGACACTCTCAATGGTGCTGGTGGTAATGATCAAATAATCGCCGGAGCAGGTAATGATATTGTGATTGATACCCAAGCTAGTATTGATGGTGGTGTTGGTGTGGATACTTTAGTTGCCGACTACAGCCTGTTCAATAATGGTGCGGGTATTGATGTGCAACAAAATGCTATTTTTAGTCGCCAAACAGGTAATTTTTTACTGGGTCATGTGAATGTTGAGCGATTTAACATCACAGGCACACAATATGATGATATTCTCCGGGGAGGTGCTAGTGATGATACCCTCAGCGGTGGTGCTGGCAATGATACTTTGATAAATGCGAATGGTACGGTTGATGGTGGTGCTGGTATTGATACTTTAGTAGCTGATTACACTGCTAAAGTGGACGGCGCTGGTATTCATTTGGGGTGGAATGGTTCAAATAATGTTTTTAGTCGTGTCAATGGTCAGGTTTTGGTTAATGTCTCTAATATAGAAAAATACAATATTACTGGTTCACAATATCAAGATGTTTTTGAGGGACGTTCAGGTAATGACATCTTCAATGGTGGCGCTGGTAATGACATCTTCTATGGCGATGCTGGTAATGATACTCTAATCGGTGGAACTGGTAATGATACTTTTTATGGTGGTGTTGGTGCAGATAACTTTGTTTTCAACTCCAAACTAGAAGGCTTAGATATTATCAAGGATTTCAGTTGGGTGCAAGGTGATAAGATTCAGATTTCTCAAATCGGTTTTGGTGTTACTGACCTCAATAGTTTCAGTTATAACGATGTTACTGGTGGCTTGTTCTTCCAAGGAACTCAGTTGGCTACTCTTGAGAATAAACCTGCTGGATTCTCGATTAGTTTAGACGTTCAACTTGTTTAAAACTCTGATCTAGAAAATGCTGAAGGTTTTCTACCTTCTTTTAAGATTGTTATTTTCTAAAAACTCAAGCGCAATTTTAATAATCAATTTTCCCCAGTCCTAGACTGGGTTTTTGTTTAATAACGGAACTCATAGCAGATTTTTTATTTTTCACATTTTTGCATAAACTTCAAAAGTCAACCGTGTAACTCAGCAAGGAATTCAAATTTGCAACAATAAAGGACAAACTAAAATGCCTAGATATACAGGTGACAATAACAATAATATCTTTACCGCACCTAATGATGGTTTATCTTGGGTGATTTCTGGAAAAGGCGGCGATGATATCTTAACTGGTGGAAATAATGACGACATCATAAATGGCGATGAAGGAAATGATACCATCTACGGTGGCGGTGGCAACGATAATATCAATGGTGGGGAAGGTTACGATTATATCTATGGTGGAGATGGTGATGATATTTTAGTTGATATCCAAGGTAGTGTTGATGGTGGTGCTGGTATTGATTTTCTAAAAGCAGATTATAGCCAGTTTGATAATGGTGCTGGTATTCATGTGGGATGGTTGGGATACAACATCATCTTTAGTCGCGTTGATGCTAGTGGTTTACTGACTTACAACAATGTTGAGAGGTTTGAAATCACTGGCACAAAATATGTAGATATTTTGCAAGGTGGCGCTTATAATGACAACCTCAATGGTGGAGATGGTGATGATGAAATCTTTGGTGGGGCTGGTAATGATAATTTAAATGGTGGTGCTGGTTTTGACTATCTGAATGGTGGGGATGGTAATGATAATTTAACTGATATTCAAGGAATTGTTGATGGTGGTGCGGGTACTGATACTCTAAAGGCAGACTATAGCCTGTTTAATAATGGTGTTGGGATTGAAGTGGGATACAACGGAGAAAGTGCTATCTACAGCAAGTATACGAGCAGTCCTAGTAATAATAATTCTGGTAACGATTACTTGTATTCTCCTTCTGTGTTGCTGAGATATAGCAATGTTGAAAAGTTTGAAATTACAGGTACACAATATAACGATATTTTGCGGGGTGGCACTAATAATGACACTCTTGATGGTGGTGGTGGTTATAACTACTTATTTGGTGGGGCTGGTAATGATAATTTAATTAATATTCAGGGATTGGTTGATGGTGGTGCTGGTTCTGATACTCTCATAGCCAACTACGGTCTGTTTAATAATGGTGTTGGGATTGAAGTGGGATACAACGGAGAAAATGCCATCTATAGTAATGACAACAGCATACCTTTTGGTAGTCCCTTTGCTTATAATGCTTCTGTTTTACTTACATATAGCAATGTTGAAAAGTTTGATATCACTGGTACACAATATGCAGATAAACTGCGGGGTGGTACAAACAATGACATTCTCAATGGTGGTGGTGGTAATGATGAAATTAGTGGTGGGGCTGGTAATGATATTTTAAATGGTGGTGATGGGAATGACGTTTTAATTGATATCAATGGAATTGCTGATGGTGGTGAAGGAATTGATACTCTGATTTCTGACTACGGTCTGTTTAATAATGGTGCTGGTGTCTATTTTGGAATCTTTGGCAGAGAAGGAATTCGCAGTTTATCAGGGGGTGAAGTTGTACTTGATTACACTAATATTGAGCAATTTCATGTAACTGGTACGCAATATGGAGACTTGCTTGTTGGTAGCGATCGCAATGATATCCTTAATGGTGGTGCTGGTAATGATGTCATCGGTGGTGGCGCTGGTTATGATTACCTCTTTGGTGGTGACGGTGATGATACTTTAGTTGATATAGATGGAAATGTTGATGGTGGTGCCGGTAGTGACACTCTCATAGCCGACTACAGTCAATTTAATAATGGTTTTGAGATTGAAGTGGGATACAACGGAGAAAATCTAATCTATAGCAACATTCTTGGCAGTAGTGCTTCTACTAATAACAATCCCTTATACTCTGGCACTTCTAACAATAGTCATAATCCCTTATTCTCTGGTACTTCTGACAGTGGTAGCGATGATTTATCCTCTAGTTTTACCCTGCTTAGATATAGCAATATTGAGAAGTTTGAGATTACTGGTACACAATATGCTGATAAACTGCGGGGTAGCACTGGCGATGATACTTTAGTGGGTGGATTTGGTAATGATATCCTTACAGGTGGATCTGGGGCTGATAAATTTGTCTTCAACTCTATTTTAGAAGGCTTAGACATTATCAAAGATTTTAGTTGGATAGAAGGTGACAAAATTCAGATTTCTCAAGTTGGATTTGGTATCACTGACCTCAATAGTTTCAGTTACAATAACGCTACTGGTGGCTTGTTATTCCAAGGCAATCAATTCGCTACTCTTGAGAATATACCTGCTGGTTTCGCAGTTAGTTTAGATGTTCAGCTTGTTTAATATTTCCTATAAATTGGTTTCCCAAATTCATAATCTCAAGCCTAATAAACACAGCACTCAGAAATTATTTTTAATTCCTAGAGTGTTTTTTTATCCCATAGGACTTACGCACAACACAACGAAAATAGCGGTAATACCCTTCGGGCAAGCAAGCTACATGAATTACCGCTACGGAAAAATGAGGTTTTCGGTCACATCTTGCGTAATGTGGGTTTAACTATTGCATTATGTCTATTATTTGGGTGTGCAACAAGGAACAATAGAAGCAGACGCAGAATTATCTAAATTAACTTGTTTAAGCAACTCAGCCCAAACAGATGTAATTTCTGGATCTATAGATTTACTGTTTTGCATTTGTTCACCTAAAGTCGTTAATGCATCATGCCAAATACCATTTTCGGCAAAGATAACGGCTTTTTCTAAAGGTGTTTTAGCTGCTGCTAGTTGTTTTTGCAGTGTTGCATTAGGGGCTATTTGTGTCATTGAACCTCGAACATAAACTGATGCAGAAGGTTTATCTGGATCACAAGAAACAGAAAAAGTCCAACGATAAGATTTAGCAGTTTCTAAGGGTACTGTAGGTTTTACAGCTAAACTAACTATACCTGCTGGTGTTTCTGGTGGATTAAATTTTGTTTGATAGACATAATTATCTGCTTCGTCTTGGATTACAAACTCTACAGGAAGTTTGGGGGTTAATTTATCAGGTACAAAAAACCAAAATATTGGGGTTTGAGATGCTGAGTTTCCCCAAACTATATCTTTATTTTCGGTTTTAGTTACAGGTACTAATGCTGTCATGGTTTCATATTGCTTACATGGGCCACGACTGCCCCCACCTCTACGTCGTCCTTTTGGTTCTCCTGGCTGTTCTTGTACTACTGGTGCAATATACTTGATTTTGGTGGTTGATGTTAAAGTTTGAGCTTGACTTTGCCAATTTTCTGGCAAATTAAAAATGTTCAAATTTATTGCAGAGATGAGGGTGATGGTATGAAACCAAAGTAGTTTTTTCATGGGAATAATTAATTTTTTAATCACAAAATAGGGTTGATAAATTGTTATACAAATTACTAAGTCAAAATTCGTAATTTTTAATAGAGAATTTCAAAATTCAAAAATGCCTTGTTTCGGTCGCCTATTACCTTTCACTTGCTATTTTTGTTCGGATACAGGTAATTTGAATGCTGGCAACTAGTAAAGAAATTATTGGTGGTACTAAGGGTATCCAACCGCCCTGTATGAGTATGATTAAGCAAAGTTCAAATAGTGTGACTATTGCGATCGCTAAAACAATAATTAAATAAGTCGCGTAATTGAATAAGGATTTAACAAATGGTAAAATACCCATAAAGAAGCCACTTATTAATATATATTAGCATAACTATGCCTAACCTGTACATTATCGGCGGTGCAAATGGTTCTGGAAAAACTACCGTCGCTTTGCAAATTCTCCCGTATTTTCTAGAAGTGTTTGAATATGTTAATGCTGATAAAATCGCCGAAGGTATTTCTCCTCTCAATTCTGAATCTGTAGCTATTGAAGCAGGAAGGTTAATGTTGAAAAGATTAGAAACTCTTGTTAATGACAAAGCTAATTTTGCTTTTGAAACAACTTTAGCTGCTCGTAATTTTGCGCGTTTTATTAAAAACAGGACTTACGCAAAACAGAACGGAAGTAGGGGTAATTCATGAATTACCCCTACGCAAGAATCAGGTTTTGAGTTTAATCTTGCGTAAGTCCTAAAAAAATGTAAAGATCAAGATTATATAATCAACTTAATATTCTTTTGGTTAGAAACTCCAGAATTAGCAATATCTAGGGTAAGCAGACGGGTAGCAAGTGGAGGTCATAATATTCCAGAAGATATCATCCGCAGACGCTATGAACGTGGACGGAGAAACCTAACCGATCTTTATTTACCTGTATGTGATACTTGGATAGTATATAATAATTCTGGAAATGAACCTCAATTAGTGGCTGAATCAGGTATTGATAAGGAAGTGGTAATTTATGAATACGGAATCTGGAATCAAATCACAGCAAGAGAATAAATCTCAAGTTCCTGTTACAGAGTTACATCAAAAAATAGATGCTGGTGTGAAATTCGCTATTGCTCAAGCTATAGAAAGACATCGCAGGTTAGGAGAATATATTAGTATTTTGAGAGATGGTAAAGTGGTGACTTTAACAGCAGATGAGATACCATCTCGTGATATTAATATGTTAAGGTAAAATTTTAGGAATTTGACATTAATAAATGTGTTCATCTTACCAACAAGATAAACAAAATGCAAGCTGATAAATATCCCTTTGCTCAAGAATTGATTACTGATATTGAGGGTAATATTCAGACAAGCAGTCATGGATTTTTAAGAATATTTACGGTTGCTAGAAGCACTAGAAGATGAAGGAGTTATTCTAGCCATGAAAGAAGTAGAAAATGAGACACCATTAGATATTGATCACTGTAATTCTTATTTTTCTCCTCTCTCTGCCCTCTGTCACTTTTTTCTGCTGAGATAGTTGATTTGAATGCTGGAAACTAGCAAAGCAATTATCGCTGGTACTAAGGGTATCCAACCGCCCTGAATGAGTATGATTAAGCAGAGTCCAAATAGTGTGATTATTGCGATCGCTAAGACCATGATTAAATAAGTGATTTTTCTCACATACCAAGCTAGTAATCCTCCTGTGAAAGACCAATACCAAATCCAGCAAATTTCAACCCATTGCGTCCAAACCCATAACAAGGGGCGGTTTTCTAAACCAGCACTGATAATCTGACTGACCATCTGTGCTTGAATGAATATGCCTGGTACAACTTCTAAAGGGCTTTTACTATAGGGTGTAGACCAATAATCACTACTGCTATTACTGGTGACACCGATTAGAATAATTCGATTTTTGAGGGCATTGGGGTTGATTTGTCCGTTTAGGACTTGGCTCATGGTAACTTGTGGGGCGATTGTCTGCACAGAGGGCGAAAAACGATAATTTAGCAAAATCTGGCTACCTTGGGCATCTATCGAGTTATAACTGCCACTTCTTTTGTGCAAACGTCCGAAGGTTTTATTTCCTAGTTGTAAATTCCAATCTGGTGTAAATTTGGCTGTAATTCCTCGTGATTGCAGATATAAGAATGCTAACTGGGTGCTGAAGGCATAAGCTGGTGTACAAGTTGAGGAGATGGGATTTGGGGTCATTGCTACCAAATGACGGCGCAGTATACTGTCATCGTCTTGGACAAAATCACTAAAACCTAACCTTGCTTCTGGTACTTCCGGTGGAGGTGAAACGCCTGTGGGGTCATATTCTGGGTCAGCACGTTTACAAATAGCAATCAAGCGATCGCTTTTTTGCATTCTTTTGGCTAGTTCTGGTTGGTTCGCACTCACGGGAAAATCCCGGTATATATCTAAACCAATGGCTGCTGGTTGATATTGTTCTAGTTTTGTGAGTAATAAGTTCAGATATTTATCTGAAAGTGAACCTTGTCTAGGTTCTTTCCCTTGGGCTTGAATATCGTGGTCTGTGATGGTTACAACCAACAAACGGGAGTCTGGCGCTTCTTCCGGACGGAGTTGCATTAATTGGTCAAATGCTGCCAATTCTAGGGCTTGCAGCCCCCCTAAGAGTCGTATTAATAGGATAGATAAAGCAACCATTGAACTACCAATAAAAACAATTGGTAACTGGCGTAAATTGGGACGTGAAAACTGTAAGCCTAATTTTTGGTTACAGAAATCCTGCCAATTTGGGGATATTTCGGCGGGATTTTGGCAAATAACAGGCAACCAAGTAGCGCAGGGAAAATCATTTTCTAAAGACTGTAATCTTTCCCTAGCTTCTCTAACTGCTGTATACAACGTTTGTCCGCGTGAAAAAGCTGCGAGAAAATGCTTGAGAAATTCCTGTGCAACCCGGTCTGGGACAGGTTCTCGCATGACAATTACTTGCGGTAAATGCAAATCAGCTAAATCTTCTGCGATTCCCAAACCATCACAAGAGTTAAAGATGGCTAACTGCAAACCTTGTGCGATCGCTTTTTGCAAACCATACTTTAATTGATCAATGGTCAAAGTTTCCTGGGGATTCAATACCATTCTCCCTTTACCTTGGCTAGAACTATGCCCCGCAAAAAAAAGAATATCCCACCCAGATTCCCATAATTGTTCTGTAAGTTGGGAACGATTGGGTTCAACTAAAAACTTGAGTTCCGCATTAGGTAATTGCTGAAGTAAATTTTGGTCTTTCTCCACATCAATGTGATGGCTATCTCCCAAAATCGCTAAAATTCTCACCTTACCATTAGTCTTGCGGGAATTATTTTTAATTGCACGGCTATATTCAGGAGGACTGAGGGCTATTTCTGCTAATGGGTAATCATTAAAAAAATGCCATAAACACCAAGGCAATTTAAAAATCTGATCACATTCAGCCGTAATAACGCAGCGAATTTCATCCGTAGGTAAAAGTTGGGTACGTAGTTTGCGGTCAACATTCAGAAACGCTAAACTATTAAGCCATGTATTCAGACATTTTTGTAATTCTTGGCAAATACTTTCAAACTCAGCTTGAGAAATATTGGTAACGTCTTCTTCTTCAATTTCAAATTCCGAAATGTTGTTACCACGCCATCCTAAACTGGCATACAAAGCCGTATACAATTGTTGCCAACGTCGATAAAGATTGTCTAATTGTGGTGCAACAGGTAATCCACCTGTAAACTGCATGGGAGTAGGCGCATCCGTTTGCCAAAGTTGAGCTATGACCGTGGGAAACCCTTGTTGTAGGTTGCCTTTTCCTAAATTTAGGACGATCAATTTACTCATGGTTGGTAATTGGTAATTGGTGATTGATGATTTAACAAGCCATTCTTAATTATACGTAATTTACCATAAAAAAGCAGACTTGATGCAAATAAATTGACTCTTAGTTAGGCTATCTTAGCCAAGCAAAATATACACCGTTAAAGATATGAATAGTGTGAGAATACTCACATTTATGTTAAAATACTATTAGACACTTTACAGGTGTAATTATGACAACAAAAAATATTGATATCCAACAAATGTCTATCAGTATTTCTGATTTATTATCTCTGGTGCAAGATGATAATACAGAAATTATTTTAACTAATGGAAATAAACCTTTTGCTAAGTTGATTCCTATTCCTTCTGTGCAGGAAAAAGTTATACCTAAAGCTGGGCTAAATTTGGGCGCAATGGTTATGAGTGAAGATTTTGATGAACCTTTACCTGATGAATTTTGGTTATCATGAAATTTCTACTAGATACTCATACATTTATTTGGTGGGATAGTGACCCCACAAAGCTTTCAAAGCAGGTTTTAGAATCGTTATTAAATCCAGAAAATGAGCGATTAGTAAGTATTGTGAGTCTCTGGGAGATCCAAATTAAAACTCAATTAGGAAAACTAAACTTAAATCAGCCCTTATCTGAAACAATTCACCAGCAACAAAGCAACGGAATAGAATTTATTGGAGTCAAAATTCATCATATTTTAAGCTTAGGACAGTTACCTTTACATCATAAAGATCCATTTGATAGATTACTAATTTCACAAGCTCAGAGTGAAAATGCTATTTTATTGAGTAAAGATACAATTTTTTCTAGTTATAGTGTACCTGTTCAATGGTAAATACTAAATATTGCAGATAAATGAGATAAGTCATAATCTTGTTCATCCTTAAATGCTGTTCGCTTAGCGTGGCGTTAGCCATAAATCCAGATTTTTACAAGTTATTTATTGGGTAAGGGTTTAGCATTGCTGAACCCCTACAATAATTAATTAACATTCAAACTCTTCTACAAAACTGAAATTATCTAGAATAACTTGAATACTAAATCTTGTATTTACTGGACATCGAAACCTTTTCAGTTGCATAGAGTTATCTGCTTCCCTTGCTGCTACTGATTGCACAATATCGCCTGATGCAGAAATCAATGCTAGTCTAACATTAGTTGGTAAATAAGAATTGCGATCGCTCGGATATAATTGAGCGCGAATTCCTACTCTGTTATCTGTTTCTGCTGTCAAGGTCAACATCAGTACCACGGATTGACTACTATCTTGAGTAGGTAAATCAATTACCTTTATCCGTCGAATTGATTCTTCAACAACATCATTAATTTGACGAAGGCTGAAAGCTAAATTTGATTCTGTACCAAATAAAGACTCTATTGTTTGCCAGCTATTTGTAACTACATTCTCAAACCACTGACGCAAATTAACAATTGTTGAATTCTGTGTTGGTTGGAAAAAGTCTTCCCTTTCTAATAATGCTCCCCAAATTTCAAAGGGTAATTCTAAGCGAGGATTAGTGATTGTTGGATTTGCTAATCTCTGCTTGAGGTTTTCTACTTGAATAGTTGATAAAATCGGTAGTGGAGAAATTTCTACTTGTGTTTGTTCTTCGGGATATAATTGACGTACAACCCACAGCACATTTAAATCCTCAATCATCTGATTGGCTTCCAGAGAGTAAGTCCGCTCTTGAGGATCATAGCTACCTTGATTTTTTAACTGCTCATGGGTAGTATAACCCCAAATTCGCAGCCATTCACCATCAGGATTAACTTGTACGGCTAGATAATAATCTCCAGCTAACTTAGGAATATCTATCCATTCTTGGGGGACAAGAAATTCTCTAGTTTCTAAATTTTTATCTGGAATCAGAATCAGCCGCTTTGTATCCAGATTTATTGCCGTACCGCTGACTACTTCCCAAACCTGGGGAAGGGTTTCCACAGTAGCTTCTGGTGCATATTCTGTTTGCAACCAGGGCAAAAAAGTACTGAGGCATACTTGATTAAGAAAAGCATTCCAACGACCGAGAGGACTCACAAAAGACTGGCTTTGCTGCCAAGATTGGTTTTGTACCTCTAAAGATACCTCTAACCACAGTTGGGTAGGGGGGACACAGAACAGAGACATAACTATTTCTCCTCTGAGGAGTGAGATTCCAGATTACGGAAATAATTCTGTAACCACTCCTCCAACACAGCACTAATATATTTGACCACGTTGGAAGTTGGAGAAATATGCATTGTCTCCTGACTCCATTTGGTAATAGCCAGTAGTAGGGATTCTCTAGCTTTAGCTAATTGACGTGAAACCTGGTATTGCTGGATTTGCTGCTGTTGGGCAATTTGTTGTTGGGTGAGTCCTTGTTGATAATATAGCTGCAACAATTGCTGTGATTGTGGAGTTAGTTTTGCTAGAGCAGCAATTAACAGGTTGTGGATTTCTATTTGTTGATTTTTTTGCGTTTCCGCTTCTTCCTGGTCAATTAAACCAGCCAATAAAGATTCATGAGTATTATCTGTTAAATCATCTTGCAATTCACCCTCTGTTTGTCCTAACTTGGGTAAGTTGAGGGAAGAAACGACTGGATAAAGATAAGCACGTGCGTGTTTGGCACAAAACATTAGCCATTTTTCCAGAGTTTCTGCATTGCATTCTGGTTCAGAGGATTTAAGGGTCAGGCGTTCGCGGTTGTAAAATTGAGTTATGGTTTCCCAAGTATTCTGGTCAGGTCTTTGCAACTTGCGGACACCTGGTGATTTGCCCAGAATATAACCATCTGTAAAACTTTTCCAAGCCAGCAGGTAACGATTAATTATTTCATCTGTCACTCCGGCATTTTGTAAGGCTTCCTGGAGTCGCTTGCGGCTTAATTTCAGCAGTAATGCCCAATCGTTGGCATAATCTATTTCTTGTTGCTGACGCAAGGCATCACGGATAATATTACCAAAAGCTACGGTACTGTAACTTTTGAGACTAGCTTTTTGGTTGGGGTCACAACCTTTGAGAATTTTCGGTACTTGTGCGATCGCTATTTGAAAACAATCAGCTAAACTACTCTGTAAGCTGGCAAACTGGGGAATTGTTCTTTTTACAGCCCAATAACAGGTTTCTTGCAAGTAAGCAGACAAATGACCAACAGCTAATGAGTTTGGCTGATTTTGCCAAGCCTTATGCCAGTAAATCGCCCAAAAATTTTCTGAGCTTTGTGTTTGTGGTATTTGTAACCAGAGGTTCTGGATGCTGCGACGCAGTTTGGCATCATATACCCAACCATTGAAGTGTTCAGCTTCAAATTGCAGGAAAGTCGCAAACATTTCCACTATACTTTGCCGAGTACGCATGAATTAATAGTTTGCCAAATAGAATTTAGATGTTGAAATCAAGGTTAACAAATACCCAAAAGTTTCTTGTGGTGCGGGCAAGATGCTCGCAAATTATCAAGGACGGGCAGGATGCCCATCCCACAAAATTGAGGACTTTATTTTCTGATTATCCCTTACTAAATGGAAGGATTAACAAAGATGAATGTTAATAAATTACTCTTTACATCCTGTATATCCTGATAATTCCCAAAATCCTGATTCTGACAGTTTTCAAATTACCCCCTACCAAACACAGTTCCCAAAGAACGGGCTATATTTTGTGGTTGCATCGCATCCATTGCTGCGGTTGGTTCGTAACCACAATGAACCATACAATCTGCACATTTAGGATTACCACTCTTCTGTCCGTATTGACTCCAATCAGTCTCATCTAACAACTGTTTGAAGCTTGTATAGTATCCTTCATTCAAGAGATAGCAAGGTTTTTGCCAACCGAGAACACTATAACTAGGACTACCCCAAGGAGTGCATTCATAGTCTTTCTCACCAATAAGAAAATCTAAAAATAGAGGGTTGTGATTAAAGTTCCAGTTCTTTTTACCAGATGTGTAAGGTGTGAGAATTTCTCTGAATAAAGCGCGAGTTTGTTCTCTTTGTAGAAAATGATCCTGATCTGGGGCCCATGCGTAACCGTAACCAGGAGAAATCATCATGCCATCAGTTCCTAGAGTTTCTAGAAAATCGAAAAACTCTTGCATTTCTTGGACATCGCAACCTTCAAAAATAGTTGTGTTAGTCGTTACACGAAACCCTTTAGCTTTAGCGGCGCGAATCGCTTGCACAGCTGTATCAAAAACGCCTTTACGGTCTACACATTTATCATGCCATTCTCGCATTCCATCAAGATGAACGCTAAAACTTAGATAAGGTGAAGGTTGAAATTTATGGAGACTCTTTTCTAATAACAATCCATTTGTACACAAGTAAACATATTTCTTGCGTTCAACTAAACCCTTAACAATTTCATCAATTTGGGGATGTAATAACGGTTCTCCTCCAGGAATAGAAACCACTGGTGCGCCACATTCTTCTACTGCTGCAAAACACTGTTCTGGGGTCAGGTTTTGTTTAAGTATTTCTGTGGGATGTTGGATTTTTCCACAACCTGTACAAGCTAAGTTACAGCGAAACAGCGGTTCTAACATTAATACCAGAGGGAAACGTTTACGCCCTAAAAAGCGCTGTGTTACTAGATATTTGCCAATATCTATTGCTTGTTGTAGATTAATCGCCATTTAATTAACACTCCTCTCTTTGGTAATTGGAGGCAGGAGGCAGAAGGCAGGAGGCAGAAGGTAGAAGGGTAGGAAGTAATTTTCTATGCCCTAATTTCCTTTTTACTGTCACCTGTCACCTGTCACCTGTCACCTACTTCGCGTAACCATTAGACACAAACCAATCAACAGCGTCCTTGAGTGCTACGTTCAGAGGGGACTGAGGTAGACCAAGTTCGCGGACAGCCTTGGAAGCATCATAATACATTGGTTGCTGTGCCATGCGGACACCATCTATGGGAACGGTGGGGGTTTTTCCTAAAGGTGCGAGGATTTTTTCTTCTATCCAAGCCACGGTTAAAGGTAACAAAGCTGGAACGGATATTTGCGGTGCTTTTAATCCGGTGATGTCGGCTAGTATTTCTAGCAGCTGTTTGAGGCTGAGATTTTGATGTCCGAGAATATAGCGATCGCCTCTTTGACCTTTTTCTAAAGCCAGCAAGTGTCCTCTAGCCACGTCTCTCACGTCAATAAAGTTCAAACCGGTATCTACATAAGCCGGCATTTGTCGTCGCAAAAACCGCAGGATTATATCTCCTGTGGGTGTGGGTTTAATATCCATAGTTCCAATGGGACTGCTAGGATTAACCACCACAATATCTTGACCTTGTTTTGCAGCGTCCATTGCTACTTGTTCAGCTAGGAATTTAGACTTCTTATAGTCTCCCACCAACTTCTCTACAGGACTCTGATGGGTTTCATCAACGACTTGACCAGATTTTCCCACTCCAATAGCCGCGACAGAACTTGTATAAACTGTGCGTTCAATTCCCGCTTTTTGGGCTGCTGCTAAAAGATTGCGCGTTCCTTCCACATTATGACGATAAAGCAATTCTCGGTCTTTTTGCCAGAGGGAATAATGGGCAGCGACATGAAACAGGTAGTTACAACCCTGCATCTGTTTCCAGATCTGCGGATCATTTAAATCACTTTTGACAATATCTACCTCTAAACCGCGTAAATTGCCTAAGTTACTGCTGGAACGTACTAAAGCTGTAACGTTGTATCCTGACTCTAAAAGCGATCGCACCACATGAGAACCTACAAAACCTGTACCACCAGTTACAAAAGCCCGCATTCAATAACCTCTCACTCCTCAATATTTCATTATTGTCTGAATATGGTATTTGAGGATATTAGACATAGTAGTGAAAAAGAATGTAGAGATATTCAATGGCAGGTCTCTACAAGGGTTTCAAGCTACGCACATTTAATTGCCAGAGAGGCCTAATAGGTTTTAGAGAACTCCACAAAAAGAAATGCCCAATGTCATTCTGTTCACGTTCACGTAGTGTGCCGTAGGCATAGTGTGGCGTTAGCCATACGGAACGAAGTGTAGTGTTCGCGCAGCGTGCCGTAGGCTTTAGAATCCTCCGAGATGCTAGAGCCTCCGGCCCCGTAAGGGATACGTTTCGCTTTGCTACACTCAGCATGACAAAACAGTATCATTTATTTTGTGGCTTACTCTTAAGGGTTTTGGCGAAGATATTGGTTAAATTAATAAGCCTGATTACGACCAAAGGACACAGGCCAGTAACTTATACTTTCATTGTAGTAGAGAATATTAAACAACACCCACCATTCAGACATTTCATCTTCTGGAAAGTTAAATTCCAGTTTAACTTCTTTATTACCAGTTATCATCAAAATCGCGTAAAGCTCATACTTTCGACCAATATTAGGTCGATCTCTATCAACCCAAATATCTATGTAATTGAGAGACCTAGCCGCAAGTTCATCTAATTTGCTAATGACATTTTCTGCCAGCTTAAGGGTTTCTTCACTAGGAGGATTATCTTGATCACTAAAACAAAACTCAACTCCGTTGGATAATAAGATACTCCATTTACCAATATCATCTTGACAGATATCTTCAAGTTTCAGCATGGATAATTATATTAGAAATAACGATGGGTATGAAAAATATTATAAAGGGGATATTTCTGTTTGAAGGTTAAAGTTTTTAATTATTCACTGATAATTTGCTCTTTCATTACCTTGAGAACCTTGCTACTTATCTAAGAATATTTGTAGTCTTTGACTATCTTGACTTTTCATGGCAAACTAGAATATTAATTATTGTTTGAATCAGGATTTACGGTTACTAAGCTAAGTCGAAGTATAGGATTTGAGGATTAACAGGATAACAGGCAAAAAAACTCAGTTATCTTCTGTAATTAATAAGTTTATATTATTAAGTAAAATATTTTTTATAAGTTTTTATTCAAAAAAATTCTTTTTTTATGGGTTGCGGTTTGGGTCAACGTGGTAAAATATTCATATTAATATAATGGAGTGTAAGCAAAATTTTTACTTGAGGCTATATTCCCATTATAAAAATATCATTTTCAGAGTAAAAAGTCAACAGGGTTAAACCTCAAAAAAACAAATTTTCTTTGAATTTTGCAATTTTTTTGAACCTTTAAAACGTCGGAAACAGGATTCAGACAAAAAGAATCATACCATAAACAAACATCCTGTAAATCCTCAAATCCTGGACATCCTGATATTGAATTTGGTGCGTCAATTTTTTCAATTCACTAATTTTAAAATTAGCTTTTTGACGCACCCTACAAGCTGTTATTGAGTCATCTTCTTCCTGGGAAACCAATCATCTAAAATGGCATAGACAACCGGCACAACAATCAAACTGAGGATAGTGGAAGTTACCAAACCGCCGGCAATAGCAACAGCCATAGGCGATCGCAATTCAGAACCCGCACCAAAACCCAAAGCGATCGGTAGCATCCCTAAAAGAGTAGAGACAGTAGTCATCATAATTGGTCGGAGTCTAACTGGCCCAGCTTTGAGAATTGCTTCCCTGCGTTCCAAACCTGCTCGACGTAACTGATTAATGTAATCAACCAAAACAATAGCGTTTTTATTTGCCAATCCCAGCAAGAATACAAAACCAATCAGCGAAATCATGCCAAAATCACTCTTAGTAAAGAGTAAAGCTAACATCGCTCCTACAACCGCTAAAGGTAAAGAAACACCGATTACTAAAGGATCTACCCAGCTTTTGAACAGTAAAATCAACACAACGATGATACACAAAGCCGATAAAATCAAAGTTGAAATAAAACTACCAAAAACCTCGTTTTGTCGGGCAGAATCTCCACCTAAACCTAAAGTGATATCAGCAGGTAAAACTCCTTTGGCTTCCGCAACAATTTTATCTGTAGCATCACCCAAAGTTAAACCCTGACCCAAATTAGCACTGATATATGCAACCCGTTCCTGGTTCAGTCGTTCAATTTGAAAAACCTGATCTGCATTGTTGGTGTCTCCTGTAACTGTGACATCAGCAAAACCTGGGATTTTGGTAATGCGGTCTTTAATAGTCTTAGCCGCTTGATTCAAAGCTTTGAGGTCATTACCGCGAAGTGCTACCTGTAAAGGTTTTTCTCCACCAGTATCCACAAATTGAATATCTTCCACACTGGTAGTCACACCAGGAAGTTTCGGTAAAGTTTGGCGTAATTGATCTTGTAACTCTGCCGTTTTAATCGTGCGGTCTTGTTTCAGTTTGACATAGAGAGTTCCCTTATTTGGCTCACCCCCACGAGAACCGACAGTAGTAAAAACTGTTTCCACATCTGGGAATTTTCTTACCTCTGCTTCTAGTTTTTTTGCCACCTCCAAAGAATCATTCAGAGGGTTAGGAATAGGGACTGGGGACTGGGGACTGGGTATTGGGGACTGGGAAGTTATTTCCCTCCTGCCTTCTGCCTCCTGCCTCCTGCCTCCTAGTTGTAACGCTGCCAAATCAGGGATTTTAGGCAGAGGTGCAGTATAGGTAATATTAAATTCACCCCGATCTAATTTGGGAATAAAACCCTTGGGAATAAAGGGAATAATAGCAATCCCCGCAACAAAACTGAGTACAGCTAAGGCAATAACTATTTTGCGGTGGTTCAAAGACCAAGAAAGTAAATTGCGATAAGCGTCGGTAAAATAAACTCCAATATTTGCAAGACTTACCCAAGAACTCTTGGATACACTCTTCTCTTCGCGTTCTTCGCGTTCTTCGTGGTTCAATTCTCTGTTCTTGGAACTTTTCTTAACAGGTTTGAGCCAATAAATAGATAACACCGGTGATAAAGTCCGAGCTACCAAGGTAGAAGCAATATAGGAGGCAGAAACCGTGATTCCGAATGGCTCGAAAAACTGCCCGACTACTCCACCCATTAAACCAATAGGCAAGAATACCGCTACGGCTGTGGCAGTTGTGGCGACGACCGTTAAGCCAATTTCATCGGTAGCTGAGTATGCAGCTTCGCGGGGGCTTTGTCCTTCTTCGATGTGCCGCAAGATGTTTTCCACATCAATGATGGCATCATCAATGACACTACCAATCACTAAAGCTAAGGCTAACAACGTAATTGTTTCTAGGTTGAAGCCGAAAATCGCCATGACGATAAACGTCGCTAACAAAGATGTGGGAATTGCCAAAGCCGAAATTAATGTGGCTCGCCAATTCCATAAAAATGGGAAAATTACCACAACTGCCAAGATAATGGCTTCTATCAACGCATCTATGGTTGATTTGGTAGCTTGGCGGATATATTCTGCTTGGGTAGTCGCTAGGGTGAGTTTGACATCTTTTAAGGTAGAACGCAGGTTTTGTACTTCCTGTTCGACTCGACTGACTACTTCTAAGGTGTTAGCATCGCCACGCTTGATGACTTGAAATGCTAGTACATCTTGACCATTAAATCTAACTAAATTTGCTCCTCCTGTTAAAGCCCCTGTGGCATTGCTAAGGTTGAGAGGAGGCGATTTTGGAGGAGCGCCCAATAGTGAGACTTTGAGAATTCCTGGTAATTTAGCGATCGCAGGTAAAATTTTCTCATCAGCTAATTTCTGCAAATCACCCAAATTTCCTGACTGACTCTCAATGGCATAACTAATGACTGATGACTCATTCAGGTTTAAAGGAATAATCTTATATTTAGCTCCTTCAGGTAGTTTTAACTCCTTCAGGGCGTTGGTAGTTTCTTGAGTAGATGTTTCTAAATCTGTACCAACCCCAAACAACAGGCTAACAGCACTTTGCCCCGGATAAGTTGAGGAACGGATATTTTCAATTCCTGCCAGGGACTTGAGGCTTTCTTCCAGTGGTTTCGTTAATTTGGTTTCTGTATCTAAAGCAGAAGTTAAGGGTGCTTGGGCATTTACCACCACCACCGGAAAGGTAATATCTGGAAACAAAGCGTATTTGAGGGAACCGAAAGCGAGAATACCCGCTACTGTCACCGCTATCCAAAAACATACCGTCAACCACGAAAATTTAATTGCCCATCTGGATATATTAAAAACTTCGCGTGCGGATTTTGAGCTATTAGTCTGTTCCATCTTGGAAAATCAATCATCCTGCCGCTGACACAATCATTTGTCATGCTACATTAATGGCCTACATTTTGGCCAGTTTTCCCAATGACTACATCCTAGCTTTGTGGATGTTGGAGAGCGATCGCAGGAGACTTTCTTACCACTACTTCCAGTTTCTTAGCAACATCCAGAGAATCATTTAAAGGATTAGGAAGAGGAAATGGAGATGATAAAGCAGCGAAAGCAGCAGCCGAAGAGGAATTTATTTGTCCTCTTATGTTCGATTCTCCTTGTCCCGGTAGCCTTCCTGGTTCTCCTCGTTGTTCTTGTCCTGCTTGCGCCAATAGTCGGGGATCAGGAACACTAGGCAAGGCAGAAGTATAGACTACATTGAACTCGCCTCGGTCAAGTTGGGGAATAAAGCCGTTGTCAATCAGGGTAATCAGGCAAAACCACCAACTAAACTCATAACATTCAAGCGAAAAACTAGTCAACGGTGGTTTAAAGACCAGGCGAGCAAGTTGTGTAAATTTGATCAAATTGCACCCCAATTTTACTTTCGCGCTGTGAACAGCTAGATTTTCAGGGTTGGAGCCAATAAATTACCAATACAGGGGATCAAGAAGCCACTGAGGCGTTTACGTCTCAGATAGCTTTATTAAAAATCCCCTGCTGGTTAGGCATGGGGACAATGAAAGCTTTCTCTCAAAGGTTGATTAAGCAGCTAGATTTGCAGCAGCAAATTCCCAGTTAACCAATTGATCTAAGAAATTTTTGATGAATGCTGGACGCGCATTTCTGTAGTCGATGTAGTAGGCGTGTTCCCAAACATCTAGGGTGAGAAGTGCCTTTTTACCATGAGCTAAAGGGTTTTCTGCATTTGGTGTCTTAATCACCTTCAGCGTACCACCATCATCAATTAGCCAAGCCCAACCGCTACCAAACTGGGTTGCAGCCGCAGTAGAAAATTCTTCTTTGAATTTGTCAAAACTACCAAAATCTTTGTCGATCTTAGCAGCTAGTTCACCGGTAGGAGCGCCACCACCTGCGGGTTTGAGTGAGTTCCAAAAGAAGGTATGGTTCCAAACTTGAGCAGCGTTGTTGAAGATACCAACTTTAGAAGAGTCTTTAAAGGAAATTTGGATTACCTCATCGAGGGACTTATCAGCAAGTTCTGTACCATCGGTGAGCTTGTTGAGGTTATCTACATAAGCTTTGTGATGCTTACCATAGTGATATTCAAAGGTTTCACCTTTCATACCATAAGGCTCTAGAGCATTAAAGTCGAAGGGTAGTGGAAGTTGTGAAAATGCCATGTTTTGAAATCCTCTCTTTACTGTTTTCTAGTTTAAAGCTATTGCCTAAACTTAGAAAACTACAGGTTTTGTATTGATTCAGTTTTAGATCCTTGATATTGGGATATAAAACTTAACTTAGTCATTTTACTACCAAAGTCAAGGTTAAACCAAAGTAATTTGGCAATAAGTGAATTTGGGAGAGATTTCTGATGATAAATAACAATTTCTAATAAACATCTGCCGAGTTAATTAGCCGTTTGCGAAAGATTATCCTCAAATTCAGATTTCCAAATATGCACATATCCAGTATAATCACCTCTTCCCCTGAAGCGGTTAAAAATAGGTTAATTTTTCGGAAAAACAAGATCTCCGACCTCTCTCAAAAGAGGGAGATAATAGAATTTCTATAGTTTGAAAATGTAACAATGAGAATATTTTAAATCTGTCTTTAGTTAGATTAATTATGATTTAAAGATTTTAAAAAGATTTTAAATTTAAGATATTGAACACAAGATTTTCTAATTTACCATTGAATATATAGAACACTTTAGATTTATGAACTTACAAAAAAGGGAATAGGGAACACCTGAGTTCGGAGTTCGGAGTTCGGAGTTCGGAGTTCGGAGTTTATCTCGTTCCTAGTCTCTGACTAGGAATGCTATCACAGAGGCTCTGCCTCTACCCTCATTGATAACGCCAGAGCCTTAGAATTCATTCCCATACAGAGTATGGGAACGAGCAAATAATTCTCCTGACTCCTGACTCCTGACTCCGAACTCCTGACTCCGAACTCCTGACTCCTGACTCCTGACTCCTGACTCCTGACTCCGAACTCCTGACTCCGAACTCCTGACTCCGAACTCCGAACTCCGAACTCCGAACTCCGAACTCCTAAATTCTTACCTTTGAGACAAGCGATCTTGGTAATAATTAACAATTTGCGCTGCTACTTCAGAAGGGCTAAGTCCATCAGTTTGAACTTCCACTGCATCTGCTGCTTTTCGCAAAGGGGAAATTTTGCGAGTACTATCTTTGTGATCTCGTTCTGCAATATCTCGTTCCAACTGTTCTAAACTAACTTCGGGTTGACCTTGTTTTGTAAAGTCTTGCTGACGACGACGTGCGCGTTCACCAACAGAAGCAGTTAAAAAGATTTTCACTTCTGCATCTGGGAAAACATGAGTACCGATATCCCGGCCTTCAGCTACTAAACCACCTCGTTTACCCCAGTTTTGCTGTTGTTTGACCAGTGCTTTACGAACTGCGTTTTGAGCGGAGATGGCTGAAACTTGTGATGTTACCTCAATGGTGCGAATTTCTTGAGTTACATCATTACCATTAATCCACACTTGTACTGGAGATTGCAGGGATTGACTGGGAGTAAGTTCAATTTTACACTGGTTAGCTAATTCAGCGATCGCACATTCATCATCAATAGCAACACCTTTTTGCAGTACTAGCCAAGTAATAGCCCGGTACATAGCACCCGTATCTAGATACACTAAACCTAACTGGGTTGCCACTTGGCGAGCTACTGTCGATTTACCCGCACCGGCAGGGCCATCAATGGCGATGATAGGTTGGCGTAGCTCGTCATACACATCCCGCAAGATAGTGTTATCAATCAAACGTGTAGAACCAAGACGGGCTGCGATCGCCAGCATTCCTTCTTCCTCAACTTTAGTTAAAAACATCAATGTATTCGGTTCAACCAATTCAATATATTCGACATAGATAGTGCTGACCTTTGCGATTTCTTGCCACACCAATGCTATCAGCTGGCTGCTGTTGCGATCGCCAGCACGAAACGCCGCTTCAGCTTGCCGCAAGCCTTTAAATAACACCGTAGCTTGCTCTTTTTCCGTTGCAGTCAAATATTGATTACGAGAACTCAAAGCCAAGCCGGAAGTTTCCCGCACCGTTGGACAAGCAACAATTTCTATCGGCAAATTTAAATCAGCCACTAGCCGTTTAATAATTGCCAGTTGTTGACCATCTTTTTGACCAAAGTAGGCTCGGTCAGGCTGAACCAAATTGAAAAGCTTGGTGACAATCGTCGCCACACCTTGAAAATGACCAGGCCGATAACTACCACACAAGCTATTTATCATACCAGATGGAGGGATGACTTGTGTAACTGGAGTTTCTTGTACATTCTTCTGAGAAATTCCCATTTCTTCCGGAGTAGGGGCAAAAATCGCATCCACTCCAGCTTGTTCACAAAGTTTTTGGTCTTGCTCTAAAGTACGGGGATAGCGTTGATAATCCTCCTTGGGGCCAAATTGCAAGGGATTAACAAAAATACTGACAATCACCGTAGAATTTTCTTGCCTAGCTCGTTCAATAAGACTGAGATGACCTTGATGTAGACCCCCCATAGTTGGGACTAAACCAACTTCTGTCCAATACCAAGTAGTCTGATCATCAAATAATAGCTCCTCTGGAAGCATCAGATTGCTTTCCGTAGGCGTAAGTCTGGCCGCCTTGCGGCGACGTTGGGTTAAATAACAGCGTAAAGCTGCAACTGTTGTCAGCAGGCGCACAAAATACCCCTAGTTCTTATCTATCCTCTCCCCCGTTAGTTTATATCTGATAGCGGAGCGTGGCGCAAGCCATAATCGCGGGAAGAGATGGTTGAACTAGAGGTCTTTAAGTGAAAAGCGAAAAAGGATGAAAAAAGAGGCTACCTTCCTAGAATATCAATACGCACTGGTGCAATTCCATTGCCAACCATCCCTAATAACCTGGCTGCACCAATAGAAACATCAATAATTCGACCACCGATGTATGGGCCTCGATCATTGATTCGCACAACCACAGAACGGTTATTTCGAGTGTTAGTCACACGAACTTTTGTCCCCATAGGTAAACTGCGGTGGGCTGCTGTCATTGCATCAGGATTAAATCTTTCTCCATTGGCAGTTTTTCTGCCAGCCCAATCATAACCGTACCAAGAAGCTATACCTTGGAAGTTGATTTTAAATCCACGGGCAATCTGTTGCGGCAGCTTTGATGTCAATGCTGATGTACTGACTGGTAAATTAGCAATTTCGCTGATAGGAGATGCATTACCAATGAGTCTTCGTAGACGATTGGTTGCTTGCAACGCATCCTTTGCTAAATCTTTAGTGCTATCTGCTAGTTGCGTACCTTGATTGATTTCCACCAATTCTTGACCATCAACTTTAATGGTGTAGCGATCTAGCTGCTGTTTAACAGAGAGTGTTTTATCTTGGGCTTTATTATTAACTGGAGATTGTTCTGTTGTTTTCCAACTTACGGTAATCTGACTGGCATCCACATTTTCATCAATCAGCTGATTGATTCTCGCGGCTACAACACTAGCTCTTTGAACTGGGTCATCGGCAATGGAGCTAGGAGATTTGCTCACATCTATCACGTTCCCAATACTGGCTACCTTTGCTGAATTATTAGAAACAAAGGCATATGACTTTACGCCATTACCATTTCCAACTTCACCAACTTTGGTTTCTGCACTACTAACTGGTGCAGAACTCAGAAAGGTAAGAACAGGAATATTCCGGATGTAAAGGGTTGCCGCCTGACGGCCTCCAATACTGTGAGGATGAATGTCCGTTTTCACAGCATCCAAGGTAGGTTTCTGTGCCGGGGATTGATATTCTCCTACTTTGACTACATCAGTTAGAGCCGATGCTTGGGAAGTTGGAGTTTTTTCCTCTGTTGTTTGAGTGAGACCGACTGAGGGTGTACCCAAAACGGTCAGAAACAAGGCAGCAGTAGTCCACAAATGTCTTTGATTCATGCTTCCGATTTTTTAAAGCGACTATAGAACTGAAGTTTTAAATTGGTGGGTTTTTCACAAATGATGGTGATATTCCCTAAAACTCGAACCTGTTCCGCTTTCACTTTTTGTTTATAACTGCAACAGAGTAACATGAACCTTTTGGCTTGGGGATCAGGGTTTTAGCGTAGGGTTTTCTCCTGTGTTCCAATTCCCAGGTGAATTTTTTAGGTCAAACCTTTTTCAAATCAGGTTTTGGGCTTTGTAACATTTTTTTTCGGAACGTCAATAATTTCTTATGAAGAATTAATATCAGACGATGATTTATTGAGGTGGCTACTATCTTGATGAGTCGCTAGATATTAACTGTACTGAGGTGCTATTTTTAACAAGTAGTAAATAACTTTTTTATTAAGAACCATATCTTTAAGTTTCGCCATTAAGTATTTATGCTTAATAAAGTTATGGGCATGAAAATTCAGCTAAACTTAAATAAATTGATGATTATCTAGAAAAATCATCTGAGATTACTAGACTGAAGTCATGGTAATTTTTTAGTTATATTTAATACAGAAGTTGCGAGATTGACTGAGACATTGAGAGTATTATTTAAAATAAAATTTTCCAGTATATTTACAGGCATAAAATCCGCTATTACTTCTTTAAGTATTTTTTCTTGTCAAAAAAAAATTCATGATGGGACAATAAAAATTCTCGTTAGTGGATAAAAACAAATTTTAAGTGTATCAAAAATCACTTACATTGTCGTCACTAACTAGAAAGTCAAGTATAATTATCTATTAGCAAGTTATTAACCTTATGGCCAACTCTGAAGATTTAGAAATAGTTTCGTTACCATTTTTAGAAGTTCTCAAGGATTTACATTCCCAGTACAAGTCCCTGGAAGCAGGTACAGTAGCTAACTACATTCCCGAATTAGCGAAGGTAAACCCCGATTTGTTTAGCATCTGCATTGCTACTGTAGATGGTCAAATTTATGAAGTTGGGGATTATCAACAACTATTTACAATCCAGTCAATTTCTAAGGTGTTTGTTTATGGACAGGCTTTGGAAGATCATGGACGGGATTATGTTTTGACTAGGGTGGGGGTAGAACCGACGGGGGAAGCTTTTAATGCGATTATTTTAGATGAGCAATCGAAGCGACCTTATAACCCAATGGTAAATGCGGGTGCGATCGCAATTACTAGTTTAATTAAAGGTGCTGGTTCTACTGAACGTCTAAACCGATTGCTAGATATGTATCGGCGTTATATTGGACGGGATGTATTTGTAGATATTTCTGTATTTACTTCAGAACGCAGTACAGGACATCGCAATCGTGCTACAGCCCATCTAATGCTTAATTTTGGCATGATTGACCAAAATATTGAGGAGTCTCTGGATTTATACTTTAAACAGTGTTCTGTGATGGTTAATTGTCGAGATTTGGCTGTGATGGCAGCTACTCTTGCGAATAAGGGTATTAATCCTATTACAAAAGAAAAAGCGGTAGATAACCGTTATATCAAAGATATTTTGAGTGTGATGTACACCTGCGGGATGTATAACTTTGCTGGTGAATGGGCTTATAACGTTGGTATTCCAGCAAAAAGCGGTGTTTGTGGGGGAATTATTGCTGTTGTTCCTGGACAGATGGGGATAGGAGTGTTTTCACCGTTGCTAGATGTGCGGGGTAATAGTGTGCGCGGGGTGAAGGTGTGTGAGGAACTGTCGCAACGGTTGGGGTTGCATCTGTTTGATTGTTCTAAGGGGTGAGAATTACATCATATATATAGATGGGTGTGGGATAATTGGGGCGATCGCTGCGGTAAGCTATCTCTATTCTTTCAGAACGCTACGCTAACGCGGACACTTTTTCGCGTTTTTGGTGTTGAGTACATAATATAGATATATGCTTTGGATAAACTCATGTTTATTAGTATTGAACAAATAAGAGATTCTCTGAAATATTTGAAAGAAGTAAATCCTTTTTGGGGGATTAATTTTCTAAAATACAAGCAATTACAATTACCAGTAGGTAATACTATTAAAATATCTCTATATTCGGAAATTCAAGCTTTTTTAGAAAATTACTATAAACCCTGTAAAGAATCAACATTTTCTTATAGATGCTTCCGTTTATCACCATTATCAAAAAATCAAGATAGATGGGTCAGACTTGACAGATATGTAAAGTCTGTTATACAAATACAAGCCCTTGGTAAAGAGCATTTTGGACTAGCATTAATACATCAAATTGATGAAGATGCCTGGGGTTGGAAAGATAACTATATTGAAATTTTGAAATCTTATTTATATAACAATCAAGTAATTCCTATTTTTCATTTAGCGGTTTGGCTATATCGTGAAAGAGAATGGTCATCTGAAACAACGCTAGAAGATATTATTGAACATTTCAAAAATGATTTTTTGTTAAATGAGGAAGAAATCAATCAATTGTTTGATATTTCCATCCCAGAGAATATCAAGATAAACCAGATTTTTCAAGATAAATTAGTGTCTTGGGAAGAGTTAAAAACTGTTATTGGCAAACCTCCAGATATTCCTCCAGAAGAAGGTACTTTAACTTATTTAGAAATACAAGGTGTAGGTGCTGCAAAAAAACTTTGTTTTGAACCAGCAGAACGACTGAGCTTAATTACAGGTGATAATGGACTGGGTAAAACTTTTTTACTAGAATGTGCTTGGTGGGCTTTAACTGGACAGTGGGCAAATTTACCAGCATATCCAATGCAAACTGTAAGTGAAGATGAACCTAAAATTATTTTTGAAATTTCTGGAGATTCTGAATCTGATAAAGAAAGTATTTCTTATGATTGGCAACTTCAAAGATGGAACGAAATCAAAAATCGTTCAACTATTCCAGGTCTTGTAATTTATGCCAGAGTAGATGGTTCATTTGCCGTATGGGACACAGCAAAACAATATTTGTCATTTTCATCCCGTGTTCAAGATATTAAGAAAGTACCACTTCCTTTTGTATTTACAAAAGATGAGTTATGGAATGGTCAAAAAGATGAACATGGCAATACTTTTATCAATGGATTATTACAAGATTGGGTACAGTGGCAAAGTAGACCAGATAAATATCCGTTTGATACTCTTGTTAAAGTATTAGAACGCTTATCTCCTCCCGAAGAAGGGGATTTAGGAATTTTAAAACCGGGAGAACCTATCAGACTTCCTTATGATGCTAGAGAGATTCCCACCATAGAACATCCTTATGGAACTGTTCCTATTATTCATGCTTCGGCAGGAGTACAGCGGATAATTACAATGGCTTATTTGATAGTTTGGGCTTATGAAGAACATAAAATACAATCAAAACTTATCCGCATAGAACCACAGAAGAGAATGGTTATTTTAGTAGATGAGTTAGAAGCACATCTTCACCCCCAATGGCAAAGGGCTATTCTACCTGCTTTGTTAGATGTCAGAGATGATTTAGCTGCTGATTTACAAGTACAAATTATGGTTGCTACTCATTCTCCTTTAGTAATGGCATCTGTAGAACCTAGATTTGATGAAACAGTTGATAAGCTATTTAGTCTAGAACTGGTGAAAAGCGATTTATTAGGTAATGAAGTCCAAATTGAGGAACTTCCTTTTATACGTCAAGGTGTGGTAGATTCTTGGTTAATGTCTGATGTTTTTAAATTGCGTCAACCTCGTTCCTTGGAAGCAGAAAAGGCATTAAGTGCTGCGAAGGCTTTGCAGTTTTCAGATAATCCTGACTTGGAATCTGTAGCAAAAGTATCAAAAGATTTAGCAAGGTATTTATCAGAAGATGATGAATTTTGGCCAAGGTGGGTTTATTTTGCAGAAAGGCATGGAGTAGAGTTGTGATACCTGTGCAGTTTCAGCTTAAACCTGATCATTTTGACGAAAAAGTGAGGAATCCAGGTTTGGCTTTCTTAAGTAAAGTTCCTAATCCCAAAACTGAAGATTGGAAAAAAGGATCATATTGGCAGGAATCCTTAGATGATTTATGTAAGGTTTATGGTCGTATTTGTGCTTATTCTGCTCAATGGATGCCCAGAACTGAAGGAACTCCGACTGTAGATCATTTTATTCCTAAGTCTGTAAAACCAGAATGGGCTTATGAGTGGGATAATTTTCGCCTGGCTTGTTTAAAGTTAAATGCTAGAAAACGCAATTTTTTAGACGTTATAGACCCTTGTTCATTAGAAAAAGATTATTTTATTCTCGATTTTCCTTCTTTATTTATTAAACCTAATCCAAATATTTTATATCCTCTACAAGACAGATTAGTTACTACAATTAAACGCCTCAAACTTAATGAAGATGATAATTGTGTGAAAGGAAGACTAGATTGGCTACTACCTTATTGTCAGAAAGATTATCCTTTTGAATATTTAAAAAGCAAAGCTCCATTTATTGCTTATGAATTAGAACGTCAAAGTTTAGTAGAAGTAGAAAAAATAGCATACATCATGGGAGTGCGATAGGTTACATTAGTAATGTTTTATTCTATAGTAAAGTTTTTTAGACAGTCCTAATCTCGTACAGACTAACCAAGTTTTACATAAAGCTTGCCTGTGCCTTTCACTAGGTTGGGATAGTTTTCTAGATTTTTAACGGTCGAATACTATACCATCTGTATTAAGTTGTGTGAATAAAAACGTGATGAGACTGGCTGAAAACTTAACAATGGACTGGGTTTTAGTAAATACCTGTATACAGTTTACTCTTTGGGGGTGTTGTTCCCTGTTGCTTGCGGAAATATTAAGAGATAGTTACCATGCTTTGTGTCACCAAGTCACCTGGTTGGCAAAATGGCATAATAAGCACCATGCAGCTTACCGTAGAGATTTAACCTTAGTTTCCCAGAAGGCTTACATAGATTCCCAGTTGTATCACGATATAGTCGAGTCTATGATACTGGTAGTTATATTAACAGCAGTAGCCTTGGTTGCTCAACAATGGGGATTATGGTTGGGAGTTGCTTATGCGGTAACTTTTTTGTATGGTGCGTCTTTGCGATATTTCCAAGGGACAATTGACACAGACTATAACCATTTACCAGGCCCCTTAGAAACAATTCCTTCCGTTTGGTTGGTGAATAGAACCTACCATTGGCGACATCATTTTGATGATGTTAATGCTTATTACAGTGGCGTTTTTCCGCTTGTGGATAAAATATTAGGAACAGGACTTTCTCTCAAAGGTAAAACTGTTGCTTTAACTGGTGCGTCAGGTGCTTTAGGACAAGCATTGGTGGGGGAATTGCTTAAGCACAATGCGAAAGTCGTAGCATTAAGTACTAATCCTGATAAAATACAGGCACAAACTGGGTTAAAAGTGCTGGCTTGGGAATTGGGTAATGAAGCGCACTGAAACAAAGCCTAGAGAAAGTGGATATTTTAATTATCAATCATGGCGTGAACGTTTATAGCGATCGCACTTCGGCAGCAATTCAAAACTCCTATCAAGTCAATACCTTTTCAGCTTTGCGGTTGATTGATATATTTTCTACCACTGTCACAGGCCCAGAAGCTAAAGCAACCAAGGAAATTTGGGTAAATACCTCGGAAGCAGAGGTTTCCCCAGCCTTAAGCCCCCTGTATGAACTCAGCAAAAGAGCATTAGGTGATATTATTACTCTCAAGCGGTTAGATGGGGTTTGTGTAATTCGCAAGTTAGTTTTAGGGCCGTTCAAAAGTCAACTCAATCCCTATGGTGTGATGTCACCACCCCAAGTCGCACGGGGTATTATGTTTTTAGCCAAGCGGGATTTTAGAAATATTATTGTCACAGTAAACCCGCTAACTTATCTGTTGTTTCCGGTGAAGGAATTGAGTACATGGTTGTACTATCGCATTTTTAGTAAGTCAGTGAAGGTTGAGTAATTTGTAAAGTGGGCATTTATTGCCCACCATTTTCAAGCTACTAATGGTTTGAGCGATAGTGTATAGCCTTTTGCTAATGCGTGACGGTAATTTGAGCAGTTTAAATTGAATAAGAGGTGTAAAAATTCTGCCAGAATGGCAAATATACACTCATAACATCTTATAAATTAGAAATAACAACCTGAAGAGGTAAATGGCAAATAAATCAATTTTTACCAATAAAGTGAATGATTATATCTGACCATGAAATACATAATACTGGAGTTTAAACATTCAGGCATTCATGGATGAGATAACTTTTACACTCAAGACTGATAAATCCTAACTAAAGGTGGTTCTTTTTTCAAGAAATCTAAGCAACTAAAAATTGGGGTAGTGGCTTCCCTCGAAGTTTAGATTGTCTTAGAAACTACTTTACTATTTTATGTGTTAATTTTTAATTAAAAATTTTAACACTAACTAAAAGTAGTCTTGTAAATGGAAAGTTAGGATGAAATTGTCCTCATGGCTGGTAAAATTTATAGCTATTACACTTCTGTTGCAATTATTATAATCCTATTTCTCCCAAATAGGATCAGATGATCTTCACTGTATAAGTTGGCAATTTATATAGTGGATACTGGAAGCTGAAACCTTTTACAGCTTCCTTTTGTTATGAGTATATAGCCTTTCCCACTCTAGTTAGATACAAAATTACCTCTCCCCAACGGGAGCATCCCAATTTTGAAAAAATAGCCGCAGCAACACCAAAAACTGTCTTCTTCTCTCTTCCCTTTGTGTCCTTTGTGTCCTTCGTGGTTCGTTTCTTTCAAATCTTGAACTCAAACTAAAAATAAACTTACATATTTGGGATGCTCCCTCCCCAACCCCTCACAAGTGTAGGTTTTTTACATTGTCGCGAGGGCAAGATTTGGGGGACAAGGCTCACAAGGGTAGGTGTATTTCATGAGCTTGGGAATTGCTATAGTATTTCCTAGTCTAATGAAGTACAAAATTATCTGCGTTTAATTATTACTGCTTGTACCTCACTTGAATGGGAATTGCTATATACCCTATTTAAATATCCTTTAAGGGAGAAGTGTTGTCTATTGTTCCACTAATTTGCAAATTTTTACACTAAATTTATTATTTAGTTATTTATCCCAGGTTAGATTTCGCAACTCAATTTATCTATTGCGAAGACATTATCAAATTAAATATTAATTTTCATACTAGAGATAGATATAAATTGGGTATATTTCAGACCTTAATAGAGTGTAGGTTTACTTCTGATGGTAGAGGTATAATAATTTAAATTTAGTGGTGGCATTTATTTTGGTACTCTTAATTTTTTCATTGAATAAAAATTTAAATAACCTACGATCTGATCTATTTAATGATTTTTTTTTAAAATTATCATCCTTAAGTAATTCATCTAATGAATATAAACTTGATATAAAATTATTATAAGAGTGCAACAAGGTCTTTTCTATAAATTTTTTATGAAGATATAGGAAAACTTAGTAATGAATTAAATCAGCCAAAAATAAAAATTGGAGAACTGTAGCTTTTTTAATTTTTCTTGCGGAAAATTTCAGATTTATGAAGATCTGCTGATGAGAAAATACTAATATTAGGATAGTATTAAGAATATAGATATAAATGGCTTCCTTGCTTGAGCTTAATAGCTTTTAGGCTTTAATTTGTGGAACAGGTTTTACCTCATTGTTGGGTAATAAAAACTCAACTATTCATAAATACTTAATTAGCTTGAAGTGGTTGATTAATTTTGCATCTGGATTTTAGTAACAGATGTAATGGATAAATTTGCCCAAATTTTGCAGTAGACGGCAACTGGTAATCATTATGTCATTCTCTTCTAATCCAAACAAGGTTTCTGATATTTACGATGCACATGAAAGCAAGTTTTTAACACCTTTTCAGCGTAAAGTGCTGATTAAAAACTTGCAAGCTAATTTACAGCCAGAATATCGACGTAGGATTGAAATTATGTTGTTAGCAGATATGGGGAAATCTCAATCTCATATTTGTGAAATTATTGGTTGTTCTCAGGAAATGGCGAGGTATTGGATAGGTATAGCCGAGGCTGGTATGGCACATAAGTGGAATGAACGGAGAATCGGTAGACCAAAGACTGTTAATAATCAATACATTAACAGATTGAAGGAATTAGTAAGTCATAGTCCGCGTGAATATGGCTATGCTTTTGGTTATTGGACTGCTCAATGGTTAAGTAAACATCTAGCGAATGAATTGGGGATTGAAATTAGCGATCGCCATATTAATCGCCTACTTAAAGAAATGGGACTTTCTACGAAACGTAAAAGTTCCCACCAAACAAAAAATAATCAAAATCAGGATACTGGTATTACAATTTGTGATTTGCAATCTAACTCCGAACCTAGTTTGCATTGGTCATTTAATTTAATTCAGACCAATAACTAATATTTGGAGGTCAGGAAATGCCATCAGCGTTTTCCCAATCACAGTTAGCTGCACAAATTACCCATATTTTGGGTGATTCACTATCAAGTCAAGAACTTAAAAATTGTATCCAAGGGTTAGAAATTATCGAACCACCAATTGCCAAGCAGTTTTGGCAAGCAACTACAGCCGCACCGGGAATTTATATAGTTTTGTCTGGTAAAGTTCGGCTGTTAGATGGTTTGAATAATTTAATTTCCACTTTGACATCTGGTTCATCCTTTGGAGAGTTGACTTTATTTCCAGAACAGAAACTGAGTTCTTATGTGGCTAGAGCTTCTGTTAATTTAACAGTGGGTTATCTTTCTCAAGAGGTAATTAGTCAGTTTCCAAGTGTATGCGGTCGCCTACTTCTAAAGGCAGAACTTTGGGATACACTGCTATTATTGTGCCGAAATTCTGCTACACCTCGCCATGAACCAGTAGAGGAAATGTTAACAGCATTATCCCTATTTGAGAGGCAAAATCTAGAAATTGGTTCTTTAAATATCAAACTCACCAAAAATACTAAATTGTTGTTAGTGCATCAAGGAGAATTGCAACATTCCCAAGGGATAAAATTAACACCAGGGAATATTTATGTCAATCCTCAACATGGAAATTGGCAAGCAACTCAACCTACAAAAGCCTACTTTTTACGTCATGCTGATTGGCTCACAGTAATACAACACTGGCCACAATTAAGTAAGTTGATGGATATTGAAGATGAGCCAATTCCAGAACCAATAAAGCGGGAAGTTAAAGTCAAAAACCGCAATGTGATTCAATTTCCCCAAACGACAACACAGAAACAGACACAGCCACAGCCAAAAAAACATCAAAGCTATTTTCCTAGTCCTACAGTTACAGCGGGGAATTGGTGGCGCAAAATTCACAAACGCTACCCATTTTTAGAACAACAAAGTGCTTCTGACTGTGGTGCAGCTTGTTTGGTGATGATTAGCCGCTACTGGGGTAAAAATTTCAGTATTAACCGCTTGCGAGATTTATCCAATGTTAATCGCGCTGGTGCATCAATGCGAAGTTTAAGCACAGCGGCTGAAACTATTGGATTTGCTACTCGTCCGGTGAAAGCCAGTTTAGATAAATTAGCACAACAACCCCTACCAGCGATCGCACACTGGGAAGGTAAACATTACATCGTTGTCTATGAAATTACCAAAAAACGGGTCATTGTAGCTGATCCTGCGATCGGTCAACGCAGCCTATCTATTGGCGAATTCAAGGCAGGTTGGACTGGTTATGCGTTGTTATTGCAACCCACAAACTCACTCAAAGAAACCCCAGAAGCTAACACACCATTCTGGCAACTATTTGATTTAGTTAAACCTCACTCACAAGTCCTACTAGAAGTATTTGTTGCTTCGGTGTTAATTCAAATCTTTGGACTGGTGACACCTTTATTTACTCAACTATTATTAGACCGAGTAATTGTTCAAGGTAGCACCATTACTTTAAACACCGTTGGTTTTGGGTTGCTAATTTTTGGCTTATTTCGTGTCGTCATCAATGGACTTAGACAATATTTACTAGACCATACAGCTAACCGAATTAGTGTAGCTTTGATGGTAGGTTTTATTAAACATACTTTCCGCCTGCCTCTATCATTTTTTGAATCTCGTTATGTTGGTGATATCGTCTCTCGTGTCCAAGAGAATCAGAAAATTCAACGTTTCTTAACTGGTGAAGCACTGTCTATTGTCTTAGATTTACTGACTGTGTTTATCTATGTAGGATTAATGTTTTGGTACAGTCCGCCTATGGCTTTATTAGTCTTAGCAATTGTACCACCTTTTTTCTTACTAGCGCTTTTCGCAACACCTTTTTTAAGACGCATTAGCCGTGAAGTATTTACTGCGGTAACTAAAGAAAATAGTTACTTAATTCAAAGTCTCACTGGCATTTCTTCAATTCGCTCCATGGCGATTGAACAAACAGTCCGCTGGCGTTGGGAAGAATTGCTCAATAATTTGACCAAGAAAAATTTTAGTGGTCAAGTCATTGGTAATCAACTACAAATTATTAGCTCAACAATTCAAACTGTAGCCAATACCGGCTTACTGTGGTTCGGAGCTTGGTTAGTCATTCAGAACCAATTAACAATTGGACAATTAGTTGCTTTTAATATGTTATTGGGCAACGTTATTCAGCCTTTTCAACGATTAATTATATTGTGGAATCAATTACAAGAAGTAATTATTTCCACAGAAAGAATTAATGATGTATTAGAGGCAGAAGTAGAAGAAGACTTAGCAGCCCAACCCCGTCAGAGTTTACCTAGATTGCGCGGTCATTTGCGCTTTGATAATGTCACTTTTCGTTATCATTCAGACAGTGAAATTAACATCCTAGAAAATCTCAATTTTGAAATTCTGCCTGAGCAAACTGTAGCAGTTGTAGGGCGGAGTGGTTCAGGAAAAACAACTCTTTCTAAGTTAATTTTGGGTTTATACCCACCGACAGATGGTAGGGTATTAATTGACAATCAAGATGTGACTAGTATTTCTTTGCAATCACTGCGATCGCAAATTGGAGTCGTTGACCAAGATACATTTTTATTTGGTGGCACAATTCGGGAAA
This sequence comes from Anabaena sp. EIM26, assembly GCF_057568715.1. Taxonomy (NCBI): domain Bacteria; kingdom Bacillati; phylum Cyanobacteriota; class Cyanophyceae; order Nostocales; family Nostocaceae; genus Anabaena; species Anabaena sp. EIM26. Next base: position 209,179 of record NZ_CM172472.1, read on the forward strand.
ATATTAGTATTGCTCATCCAGAAGCTGCGCTAGAAGAAATTATGGAAGCAGCACAGCTTGCAGGAGCAGATGAGTTCATAAAACGCATGGCTATGGGTTATGAAACCCAAATTGGTGAAGGTGGAGGAATGTTATCAGGGGGACAACGCCAACGCCTAGCTATAGCTCGTGCTTTACTGGGAAATCCTCGTCTTTTAATATTAGATGAAGCTACCAGTCATCTTGATTCTGAATCTGAGCGAATCATCCAGAATAATCTCAGAATAATCCTCAAAGGACGCACAAGTTTAATTATTGCTCACCGCCTTTCTACTGTGCGTCATGCTGACCTAATTTTAGTTTTAGATCGCGGTGTTTTAGTTGAAAGCGGTACTCATGAAGAATTAATTGCCAAGAGAGGACATTATTACTATCTCAATCAACAACAACTTGCACAAACAGGTTAAATTACAGCAGGATTCAGAAGTAAAAATAGCTTGATATCCAGCTTTTAACTTAGATTCTGTACCTCTGATTAAGGACACATCTCTAAAATTTTATTGTTTCAAATCTTTTCAATTAAAAATTGGTAATTTCCAATCTCAACCTAGAGACGTTGCATACAACGTCTCTAATATATATGTCAGATTTGAAACCAAATTTCAGCATTCCATAAATGAATTTTATTCGCATAAAGCGGCGTTTAATTATTCATAGTTTCACTTTGCAAGTAAGTCTAATCTTATTAGTCCCAAACTGGTTATGCCACAATCAACTTACAATTCATCATCCACTCTTGTTCTACCAGAACAGACTCAACCATCTTTGAGTCAACATGGCACACAGACAGCAACTAAAGAAAAAGATTGGTTTTATGGCACAGAAGAATTATTAGATGCTTTACCGAAAGCATGGACACGCTCAATGCTTTATTTGCTGGTTAGCTTTGCAACTATAGCTCTACCTTGGACAATGTTTTCCCAAGTTGATGAAACCGGAAATGCTATTGGCAGAATAGAACCCAAAGGTGCAACCCAAAAATTAGATAGTGTAGTTACTGGCAGTGTGATTGCGGTTAATGTTACCGAAGGTGCAACTGTTAAAGCAGGTCAAGTCTTAGTTGAAATGGAATCTGACGTTTTGAGAACCGAATTACAACAAACAAAAGCCAAATTAGAAGGATTATTAAGCCGCGAAGGACAAATAAAATTGCTCAAAAATCAGGTACTGCTGGCTATTAATATTCAAGAACAACAAAATCAGTCTCAAAATTTAGCAAAACTTGCTCAACTTAATCAAGCACGGCAAAACTTAGATGCTAAACAAAGTGCATATCATTTACAGAAATTGGAAAAACTTGCTCAAGTTGATCAAGCAAAACAGAACATAAATTCTAATCAAATTTCTCATCGTTTAGCCAAAAGTCGTTTGAGTCGAGATTTATCTGAAGTTTCACGTTATCGTACCCTTTTAAAGGCTGGTGCAATTCCCCAAACCAAAGTTGTAGAATTAGAAAAAACAGCGGAAGATAGTGAACGTTTGCAAGCAGAAGCAAGAGCTAATATCCAACAATCCCAGTTGCGTTTACAAGAAGAATTCAGGCGCTATCAGTCAATTATGAATCAAGCCCAGTCAGATATTGAACAGGCTAAATTACGTTTACAAGAAGAGGAAAGTAGCTATCAAGGTGTTATCCAATCAGGTCAACTAACATTGCTAAAAAATCAGGAACAGGTGAAAGATTTGCAAACACAAATTACTTCGCTGCAATCAGAAATCACTCAAACTAAGAGTCAGATTATATCCTTGCAATTGCAATTACAGCAGCGGGTAGTGCGATCGCCTATTGATGGCATAATTTTTGAATTACCCATTAAAAAGCCTGGTTCTGTTGTACAACCGGGACAAATGATAGCTCAAGTTGCCCCGAAAGATGCGACTTTAATTTTGAAAGCACAAATGCCTAGCCAACAAAGTGGATTTGTGAAGGTAGGAATGCCAGTTAAAATTAAGTTTGATGCTTATCCTTTCCAAGAATATGGTGTCACCCAGGGACGTGTTATTTGGATTTCACCTGATTCTAAAATTCAAGAAAATAGCCCCAATCGTCTCGAAAGTTATGATGTAGAAATCGCTTTAGAACAACCATATATACAAACGGGTAATAAACGTATACCCTTAGTACCTGGTCAAACAGCAACAGCAGAAGTTATTGTGCGTCAGCGACGAGTGATTGACTTTATTTTAGATCCATTCAAAAAGCTAAAAAACAATGGTCTAGAGCTTTAGTACTTATGCATTAGTTAAGTGTGAATTCAGTAAGTAGATGGGCATAATTAAAACTAACTTGTGGGATTGTTGGCTGTTTACAGTTTATGGTTGACAGCCAATATTTAATTGGATGTGAGTTTTAATTAATCCCTATTGTCACCTATCTTGAGGTATAAGTAAAAATAAAAAATTTTATTGAATATGATATTTTTATCTGAAAATTCTTTGTGTAGGATATAAAATTAGAATACGGCAGATTGTAACTTAGTAGATTACAAAATTGAAAATTGGAAATCATAAATTGGTATCCCTGGAGGAATTAGATTATGTTAACATCGGTAATTGTTTCTCCTGAAGATATTCTTTATCATATCAAGATATCTTGTCAGATCCCTAATTTACTAGAAGCAATCGCTACTAGGAAAATTATTGCTGATACTGCTGTTAAAGAAGGAATTAAGATCGAGATTGAAGAACTACAACAAGCAGCAGATAGCCTACGATTAGCAAACAAATTGATTAAAGCAGAAGATACTTGGCTCTGGTTAAAAAAACATTATCTTTCTTTGGATAACTTTGAAGAAATTGCTCATACAAACTTACTCTCTGCAAAGTTAGCTAATCATTTATTTGCAGATAAAGTTGAACCTTTTTTTTATGCTCATCAACTTGATTACACTGGAGCAGTAACTTATGAAGTGATATTTGATGATGAAGATTTAGCTTTAGAAATATTTTATGCTTTGCAAGAGGGAGAAATAAGTTTTCAAGAAATTGCTCGTCAATATATCCAAAATCCAGAACTGCGACGTGCAGGAGGATATCAAGGTATTCGTCAACGTAGTGATTTTAGACCAGAAATTGCAGCAGCAATTTTTGCTGCTAATCCACCCCAAATTCTCAAACCAATAACTACACCTCACGGAGTACATATAATTATGGTTGAAGAAATTGTTAAACCCCAGCTAAATGAACAGATGCAATTAAAAATTATGGGGGAATTATTTACAAATTGGTTGAGACAACAAGTAAACCAATTAGAAATTGTTGCCAATCTAGCAGAGGATAAAAATTCTGCATCTTCTCCAGAAATATTGAGCGAAGCTAGTTAACGAAATCTTTCCATAATCATGCCTAGATAAAACTAAAACATATTACTGGAAGTAATCAAAATCAGAAAACCGAGAATCTTTAACTGCTTAAAAGCAGATTCTCGGTGAATATTTTATATTTACAGTAGGAGCATATTGCAATAGCCCCTCATAAATTATCAATTATTCATAAATTTAGTTTGAGCTATGTTTACTAGTAATCAACTTAATCCAGTTTAATTTGATGTGGGGAAATTTTAATTTTCTGTGATGAGTTGGATGAGGATTTACTTCAGTAAAAATAAAGTTTTCTTGGAGTAATTTATGGTAGGTTTCTTGAGGTATGTAGTCTTGAGGATCATATCCAGAAAAATGCAGGAATAAAATACAAGCCCAAGAATATTTACCCAGGATAATTGCTTTGAGAATTTGTTGAAATTGTGAGTGTTTAAATATTTGATCTAACTGTTTTTTTTGTTCAAAATTTTCTTGAATCATACTAAATACCTTTGAGATGCGAAGTTAAATTAATTGATAAAGACTACTAGACTACGGTAAAATGCTGGTGAAGGAATAAGCCTGATTAATGCCATTGATTAAACAGGCTTAAATTTATGGTAATTAAGATAAGGGAGTGTAAATATCCTTAGATCTGGCATTGAGATAAGGATGTTGTAATTGAATTTTATGTAATGCAAAATGGTTGAAAATAGATGCCATTCGACCTTCGGGACTGTATTCACCTTGCTCCCAAGCAGCAATTAAAGCATTAGCGATAATTTGACAGCGATTTGTACCAAAACTTTCTTGATCACTAAATTTTTGATCCGGTTCTTCAGCGCAAGCTAATCCCGGTGCTAACAACTTGGTAAATAAAGGTACTTGTTCCTGAAAATAGGATTTATTTTCTGCATAGAGCCTTTCTAATACTGGGTGAACGACATCATAGTTGCCTTTGTTAAAGTAAAGCACAGCTGAGTCATAACGTCCATAATCTGATGGATTATATAGTGCTTTAAAAGAAAAGGAAATCGGGATATTATTTAGCTGTTCTGTTAAAATTTCCATAACTGCGGCAGCCCCTTCTGGTGTTAAGTTAAAGTAAATTCGCGTAATCTGATGATTATTTTGGGAGCCTGCATTAGCTATAGCCATATAAAATCCTTTCTGCACCACATTTTTAGGCATTTTGATAGATACAAACTTACCAACTGTTACGGCTTGGTTTGTTGGTAATAGATGTATGTTGGGTTCAACGTGCAATGTTAATCCATTTTTATGCACTGCCAATGTGCGATCGCTTTCTTCCCTGACTACCTGCCAGTTATGACTCCAGTAGCCCTCACTTTTGTTCCTGGTATGTAAGCGATCATAAAATTCTAAATCTACGCCAAATAAGCTGTTATTTTCGATATTTTGGGAAAATTTTACATTTGCTTCCTCTTGATCAGAATTAAGAATAGGTTTGGAAGCGACGTTATAATAAGCACTGTATAAAAAATTACGTAATTGTAACTTCAAATGCTGTTGCTGCATTTCCAATGGTAACTGCTCAAAACGAGAGATGACTGACTCTGGTAATTCTAATGGTTTGTAGTTTGAATGCTTGATACAGTGGTAAGACTCAATTTCAATCTGATTTACCATATCTTGCAGTGATATCTGCAATTGTGTTGGCAATTCTGAAAGTTGGCTGTGCAGTGAATCTAATAGTTGCATGGGTCTACTAGGATTGAGGGTGTAGAGTTAAGAGTTGATTTCATCCCTTAAATTAGGCAGGAGATAAGTTTGCTTTCATTAGGTCTGATATTTCCATGCCAAAAATTGTGGGTACAGATGCTTGGGGACGACATAATAAACTTTTGGCAACTTGGAGAATACAGATACCGGAATTCCCAAAGGTTCTTTCGTGTTGCAGTGTGGCTTGAATAGAATTAATTAAGGCAAAACCGCAGAACTGCACAACTAATGGCAAGAAATTAGGACGAAGCTCTAAAATTTCGGGGAAGTTAGCTAAATAAGCAGTCAGCAAGGATGAGAGGGAAGGTTGCAGTAGTTGTAAGGGTATGGCAGCTAAACGTAAAGATTCTTCAATTGGTGTTGTTTTGCTAGTTACCATGCTATGTAGCCAGATTTGTAGGTAACTAGCAATTATTGCTCCTAAATCACTAGCAGGATCTCCCCAAGTGCCACGTTCCCAGTCAATGAAGCGAATGATCCTGTTGCTAAAGGGTGATTCGTTGTCGATATTTGCTTGCCAGTTTAAGGAAAGAAGAATATTGTTGAGCTTGAGATCGTTGTGAGTTAAACAACAAGGACTAACAGCATTACCCAAATCTGCGATCGCTTTCCCCAGATTATCGTAACGTTGATAGAGGGCAAAAAATTTCAACCCATCAGCAGGAACTAAACCAAACACTTCTGGTGTAATTCTATTTAATCTGTCCAACTGCTTAGACTGTATACCATTGCTGGTATTCTCAGAGGTTTGGAAAAACTCCCGATAATCTTGACGGTTTATGGTTAAACGATGAATTGATGCTAAAGTCGCTCCAATTGACCGAGAAATATCAGTGGAAAATAAATTATCTTTAGCATAAAATTCTGCTAAATCACGATAATCATTGAGATAATTGAAAACAATGATCGAATTTTCAGCATCAAAATGAATTGCTTCTGATAAAGATGAGCGTAAATGGCTAATTTCTGGAAATATTCTCAAAAAATTATGCACTTTCCATTCATCAAAAAACTCACCACGAGTTTTACCTTCTCTGTTCAGACGCTCTTGCTTTACTAGCAGTTTACGTCCTTCAGGTAAGCGGACTAACAAGTTAAAGTTTTTGGCTGGTTTTAACTCAATTTCACTCAATGATTGTTCAGCCTGAGTACACAATCCTTGGGAAATAAGATAGTTAAAAACATTTTGATAGCTTAAAATAAATGGCATAACTTCAAATGATTGTGAAATGTTTTAAAACTGTTCAGGACTTAGGCAAGTGCCACATTTAATCTATTTTGCAGGTGCGTCAGATTTTGTAAATCTGTTGATAATAATAAATTTATAGGTCTGACACACCCTACAAAGCAAGCCAGTTGAATAAGTCCTGATGTTGTGTCGATCAACTATAAAGACACTATGAAATATTCCAGTAGAATCGTTGTATACCAGATTTTATGATTGCTCATGTCAATAAAGTAATTTAAGTTGAATCTTTATTTATAAATGAATTGGTCAGAAACGAAATAGCATCTATAGCTGCAATCACAAGCACAAACTCAAAAGCCTTAACACCAAAATCTAGAATCTGAGGACGATAGTCATCTTTACCGCCAAACACAGTTTGAGAATTTTGATTAGTAAGTTCATTGAGAAAGGCTTCTGAATCAATGGGATGCAGATCAGCAATGATAATTCGTGCCATTTATTTAATTTTGAAAAAAATATTTTTTTAATTGGCTCTCCTGGTTTATTCGTAATCAAGTCAATTTATGTTAATTACATAAATTACTTTTACCTTTAATCCTAGGAGAGCCATCTAACTTAGTTGTTCACTACAAGACGATTAGTAGCCGTAGCCTTTATCACTGTAGGACTTAGCTAAGTAAGCGATATGACCAATGCCATATACATTCACAAAGGCTTCAGCCAATTTGGTGAGTGTGGAAACATCACTCACTTCGCTATCATAACCACCACCATAGATGGAGTTGACATCACTCATTTCATTAAGAAAACTTTCGGAATCTTGGAATAGTTCAGATCCGGTTGCTTGCAATTCAGAGAGTTTGATACTTGCCATAATTTCCTCCTAAAAGACTTGTTCTCAGTGAGTAAAACTTGTGGGAATTTTTGAATCAAATACAAGACTATTAGTAGTCGTAGCCGTCACTGTAGGACTTAGCTAAGTAAGCGATATGACCAATACCATATACATTCACAAAGGCTTCAGCCAATTTGGTGAGTGTGGAAACATCACTCACATCACTACCACCATATGATCCACCGTAGATGGAATTAACATCACTCATTTCGTTAAGAAAGCTTTCGGAATCTTGGAATAGTTCAGATCCAGTTGCTTGCAATTCAGAGAGTTTGATACTTGCCATAATTTCCTCCTAAAAGACTTGTTCTCAGTGAGTAGAACTTGTGAATCAAATACAAGACTATTAGTAGCCGTAGCCCTTATCGCTGTAAGACTTAGCTAAGTAAGCAATATGACCAATGCCATATACATTCACAAAGGCTTCAGCCAATTTTGTGAGTGTGGAAATATCGCTCACATTACTACCACCATAATATCCACCGTAAATGGAATTAACATCACTCATTTCATTCAAAAAGCTTTCGGAATCTTGGAATAGTTCAGATCCGGTTGCTTCCAATTCAGCGAGTTTAATATTTGCCATAATTTCCTCCTAAAAGACTTGTTTTCAGTAAGTAGAACTTGTGGGAATCAGTTAAGTTATTGTTCGCTCAACCGATACTCCTATTTTTATTGGTAAAAATCTAGAAAATCAAGGTTTGGAGCTAGGTTTGTCAGACATTAATCATGATTTTATGTCTTTTGAAAAGTTATTTTAATCAATATTTTTTCAGTTTTAGGAGTTACACAAGTGTCACACTAAACATCTATTTTATGGTGCTTTAGATATCAAGTATCTGTTTATTTACAGGATTTATAAAGTCTGACCCACCCTACTGATATGCCAATTACCTGAGTTCGACATAAGATAATTTGTGGAAAACTCGCCCCCAGTAATACAATTAATAGCGGTTTTTTATTGCCCTTAGAGTGTTGGCGGTCAAAAGCTATAATTATACTGATATAAAACTGCTTTTCTAACTCTATAAATCGCATAAAAAAAATCGTGCATTTTTATATTCCGGAGAATAGCAACACACGAGTAATTAAAATCCAGTTGAATTACAAAGAAAATACGTTAAAATTCCAATCCTTGTCTCAAATTATCAAGTGAGTCATTGAGTTCTACTCTCCAGGCAGCGACACTAGTATTTATCTCTTCCATCAGTACTGAAAGCTCACTACTGCCTGTTGTTGTACTTGGATCGCTTCTTCTTCTTCCTCTGCCATTGTTATTGTTGAAAACATTGGTTAGACCACCCTGAATATTAGCCATTTCCAACGAAGTTTGTTCATCTAAAAACTGTGCATCATGACCAGGATATAGATCATAGATTTTTATGCCTATCATTAAATCACCTCCTTAAATATTGGTCGGGATAGATTAATTTACAATTTTAGAATCCTCTTCTTATATTTTGAACTTTGATTTGGGAAAGTCAAGGTTTTTAGAGTAATTTTCAAGACAGAATTTAAGGAGTTTTGTCTGTAAAACTGAAAATAAATAGGGTTTGCTATAGCGTGGTGTAAGACATATATTAGGATTCAGAAATAAGAAAAAAAGAATTCCCGACTTTTTTTCAGAAATCGGGAATTGGGTTTGTAAATGGTTTTAGTTCTTCGCTTGGGTTGCAGTAGGGGGAATTGTGATATCTATTGGTGTCACCGTAGCGGCTAACTGGGTTAATGGGGGTTGAATGGCGGTTTGATTACCCACTACTAAGGTGACTAAATTTTCTGGTTTGAGGTATTTTTTGGCTACTCGTTGTATATCTGCTGTGGTTGTGGCGATAATGGCTTTTTGATAGCGAAACAGAAAATCAGCGGGATAGCCGTAATATTCGTAGCGCATTAATCGGGATAATGTTTGGCTGGGGTCTTGAAAATTGAATACAAAGGAATTGAGGGTAGATTCTTTGGCATAATTTAATTCCTTTGCTGTCACTTTTTGAATTTGCAGTCGCTTAATTTCTGCTTGTAGGGCTTTGATAAACTGGACTGTGGCATCAGAACGGGTTTGTCCGCCGGCGATGAACATTCCTGGATAATCGAAGCGGGGACTCCAGGAGCCGTATACACTGTAAGCTAAACCTTGACGCGATCGCAATTCATTAAATAAACGTCCCCCAAATCCATTTAACACTCCATTCATGACGTTTAAGGCTGCATAGTCGGGGCTGTCGAACTTTCCGCCCAAATGCCCCATGAGAATGTTACTCTGTGTGAGTTGGGGCTGATTAACCGCAAATACCCCGCCTAAATTAGCTGGTGATACTTGCGGTAACTGGGTTTTAGCGATTTGGAGATTGGGTTTCCATGCGCCTAATTTACTTTGAATGAGCGATCGCATTTTTTGTGGGTTAAAATCTCCCACAATCCCTAAAATCATATTGTTGGGATAAAAATATTCCTGGTAAAACTTCAGCAAGTCCTCACGGTCAATTTTATCCAATGTCCCATACTCTACTGTGCGAGCATAAGGACTATCTTGTCCATAAATTAATTTCCTAAACTCCCGACTCGCAATCTCACTGGGATTATCATTGCGTCGCGCAATTCCACCTTTAGCCTGAGTTTTCACCAAATCTAACTTTTCTTGAGCAAATGCTGGTTCGCGTAGCACTTCAGCAAACAGCCCAAAGACAGTTTCGACATCTTCAGTCAAACTCTCAAAACTAGCACTACCAGCAGCTTCAGAAATATCGGTTTCTACTGCTGCCGCTTTTTGCTCTAATATCTCATTTAATTCATCAGCGGAATGATTGAGAGTTCCACCAGTCCGCATTACCGAACCAACTATCTCTGCTAACCCAACTTTATCACCTGCTTCCCAACGGCTTCCCGTTTTCACCAGTGCAGTTCCACTCACTAACGGTAACTCATGATCCTCCATCAAATACACAACTAAGCCGTTATCTAGTACAAATCGTTCATACTTGGGTAACTTCACCTCGGACACAGGTGTAAACTGTAAATCGGTATAATGTTTTGCTGCTGCTGTTGCTACTCTAGAAAAATTAAAAGTTAACAGCAAAGCAATTACTAAAGCCGAAACAAAACGCCAATTTTTTGAAAACTTAAGTGGAAACTTCAATTTTTTACCCTTCACCAAAAAATTCAGCATAATTTCTCTCTTCTCTTTTTTCTCAGTTCCGTGAAAGCAGCAAGAAGGGAGCAAAGGAAGAAAATTCACCTTCTTCCTATCCTTTCTTCACTGTCACCTGTCACCTGTCAACTGTCACCTTCTTCGACAACAACTTACCAACTGTTCGATTTTCTGGGGTAAAGGTTGTTTGTGCGACACGCTGAATATCGGCAGGAGTAACTGCTGCGATGTTTTCCAACTGCTTAAATAAATTGCGCCAAGAGCCAGTTTTGACTTCATATTCCAACAACTGCTGCGCCATACCCATGTTGGAATCGAGACTCCGCAATAAACCTGCTCTGGCTTGGGTTTTCACTCGCTGTAATTCGGTTTCAGAGACAGGTTCAGTTTTTAATTTTTCAATTTCTGTTCTTAATGCCACTGCTAATTCATCGACTGTGTGACCGGGAGCAGTGAGGGCATAAAATAACATCAAATTGGGGTATTTATCTCCAGGAAAACCGCTGGAACCCTGAGCAGCTAACGCTAAACGCTGTTTTTCAATCAAGGATTTATAAAGTCGTGAAGTGCGTCCATCACTTAATAAACTGCTGATGATGTCATACGCTGCATTATCAGGATGGGTGACAGCGGGACGGTGATAACCTTCTAAATACCAAGGTTGAGAAGATAGTTGTAATGTAACTTCTCTAGTTGCGGTTTGCTTTGGTTCTGGGGCAAGTTTTTGTTGTGGTTTGGGTTTAGCTGGATAACGGCCAAAGTAAACTTGTGCTAATTTTTTGACTTCTGTGGGGTCAACATCGCCGACAATTGCGATCGCTAAATTGCTAGGAACATAGTAAGTGTCAAAAAATTTCTTCACATCTGACGGTGTTAAGTTGCGGATATCTTCGTCATAACCAATCACCGGTCGTCTGTAGGGATGAGTTTTGAAGGCAGTATCGTTAAATTTCTCCACCATCATACCTATAGGAGAATTTTCTACTCGCATTCGTCGCTCTTCTAAAATTACATCTTTTTCTTTATAAAACTCCCGAAATACAGGATCTAAAAATCGCTCTGATTCTAGAGACATCCATAATTCCAATTTATTTGCAGGAAAGCTGTAAAAATAACGGGTAGCTTCGGTGGAAGTATTAGCATTTAAACCTACACCCCCCGCTTGCTCAACAATTTGCCCAATTTCGTTTTGCTTAACTAGCTTGACTGCTTGAGCTTCAACTGATTTAAACTCAGTTTGCAATTTTGCTAAGTCGTCTTTTTGATCTTTAGCTTTCGCAGTTCTAATTTGGGTGTCTAGCTGTTCTAATCTTTCTAGTAGCGGTTTTTCAGCTTGGTAATCTGTTGTCCCAATGCGCTTTGTACCTTTAAAAGCCAAATGTTCTAAAAAGTGCGCTACACCTGTTTGTCCATCTGGTTCATCTATGCCACCAACGTCAGCATAAGTGAGAAATGAGACTACTGGTGCTTGATGTCGTTCTAAAATGATGAACTTCAAGCCATTATCAAGACGAAATTCTGTTAACTGCTTAATTACCCGATCTAAATAAGGTTGAATTGAAGTTTGCTGAGATTGCAGTCCTATAGCGACTTCTGGCATTAAGCCCCAACAAGATATCATCAATGCTAAAGCAGTTGCCAACAGACGACGTAAGACTGGGGGGTGGGAAGATGATTTTGTCTGGAAATTTTTAGGAATGGGGATTAAACAATCCAAAATCCAAAATCTAAAATCTAAAATCCAATGGTTCATAGCAAAAATTAAAGTAAAGTTACACTTCTTGAGAAATATACTAATTAACAAACAGAGCGTTAATCTTGTATTAAGCTTTTTAGGCTTTTTGGGCTAAACGTTAGACAATATTGCTACAAGTCGTGTTCCTGAGATATAGCAATAACTACTATTATTATGCGAGTTTTTAATTCTCCCCCACCGTCAGAGGCGCAGACGCGCACCCGTATCCTACAAGCGGCGCAAAAGTTATTTGCTGCTCAGGGATTCGATGGTACAACCACCCGCGATTTAGCGCAAGCAGCAGGTGTAGCTGAGGGTACTCTGTTTCGTCATTTTTCTAATAAAAAGGCGATTTTGGTCGAAGTAGCAACTAGCGGTTGGGTGGAAATTCTTACAGATTTGTTGACAGAATTGAGTGAAATGGGTAGTTATAAAGCTGTAGCTCAGGTAATGCGCCGGCGAATGTGGAATATGCAAAAAAACGTGGAAATGATGCGAGTTTGTTTCATGGAGGTGCAGTTTCATCCAGATTTGCGCGATCGCATTCAAACTGAAGTTATTGATAAAATGACGGATGTAGCGGAAGCTTTCTTTCAAACAGCGATGGATAAAGGTATCTATCGCCAAACAGATGCCAAACTAGTGGCTAAGGTATTTTTAGGAATGTTTGCCGTAGCTGGTTTTTCTGATCATACCCTCCTAGAACCCAACGCATCCCCCCAAGAAATGCAAAAAATGGCCGAAGGACTCGCTGATATTTTCCTCAATGGTGTCTTAGTTAAAGAATCTTAGAGGGTGTTAATTACTAAAAGCCTTGTATCTAATGGATTTATACTCAGCACTCAGCTATCGTTTACTAAGAATCTTGCCACTGAGATTAACTGTGTAATTCAGTGATTTCTGAAAATTTGTTACTGTGACATTCCAACCTTCAAGGCGCTGTGTTGGTATGCAAGGTTCATTGGGTGCAGCTGTGGGACTACGAAAACAATTGAATCTTGGTGCAACTTGGGTAATGCTGAGATTAGCAATGGGTTTTTTTAAGTCTGATTGGGCGGCGTTGAATACTGTGCGAGCGATCGCAGTTGGTATCTCATCAGTGCGGTTGGGAAGTCCAGCGATCGCTTCGGTGCGAATATTAACTTTATCGTTGCTAATGCGATATATTTGCCGTGTTTGGGACTTTCCCGCCACCGTCACCCGATAGCCCCGAATTGTTTGTTGAGCGCAGGATTGGGCTAAATTCCCTAATCCTAAACAGCTATCCGTAAAGGTTTTAGGCTCGATTTTCGTAATCAGAACAACCGAGGGTAAGATTTGCAAGTGTTTGCTGGCAATACTCTTGATTTCCTTACCCACCGGAATCGGTAAGCCGCTTTCAATAACAGGATTACTACGTGCAATCAATTGTAAATCATCGGCTGTTTCACCTTGAAACACCCAGCGTTGGCGTTGGTGGGGAATGGTAATTTTCCAGCCTTGGCGAAGAACAGGATCGCAGGGATAAGGGGCAGAAATATTTTCACAACCACTTGCCCAGGTTGTCTTTGCAGATGAAATATTAGTTAATGCGGGTTGTCCAGGATAACCCCATTTTTTCGCCTGTTGAATCGCTGCTGTGATCATTGCCGGTGGTGGAACTTCTTGGGCAGGTTTTCCCAGAGAATGGATATTTTGCCCGTTCCTTTGCATCAAGACTCTAAAGTTACTATTATCAGTGGTGAAATAGACCAAACTTTGACGCTGATCAGCGATCGCAATTTTCCAGTTAGGTACAGGATTGTACATCCAGATATCGCCCTTACCAACTCGCTCAATTTGAACGACTTTTGCAGTATGATCAAGTTTCTCATTAGCGATCGCATCTTGAAGCACTTGTTGAGCGATCGTCTTTGCTTGTGGTGTCATCAAAACTTGCGGATTAGCAACGGTAGACTGTAAGGAGATGAGGCAACTAGAAACAAGCAGACATCCAAAAATAGTTGATTTGACTAAGGCTGAGTGGGAAAATTTTTGCAGCATAGAATATAGATTGAGCAATCTCAGTAAATCTTGCAATCTCAAGTTAGCCAATAAATACTCAGCCTCAGGATTGGGTTACAGATTTGGAAACAAAATACAGATTTCAGATGTAGGTTGGGTTGAGAGACGAAACCCAACACCTACCTGAGTTCGGAGTTTCTCCTATGCCTACGGCACGGCTTCGCCGAATGGAGACGCTACGCGAACGGAATTATGATTTTTAAGAGCGAGAGAATAAGGGTTTGAGAGTCCTAGCGGGGGCGAGTTTTCCACAAATTATCTTATGTCTAACTCAGGTTCATCCAAGTTGAGAACTGGAGTTTTTCAAAGGGGAACTAGGATTTAGGAAAAAAACAATTAAGAAAAAACTATGGGTTTCAAAGTAAGTAGACTGGTTTATACAAATGCAATTTGTAACTCTATCAATGTATAAGGTTTAGAGTTTTACACTAGGAATTAGTCTAAAGACCAGTTAATAAGTAGCTAACCACAGTATCTATTTAAATAAATTTATATAAAAGGTGCAATCTTATATTTATTGAGTGCAGAATGGGTACGTTAAATATATATATCTTCGAGTGTTATCAAATTCATGTCTTATTTTCTAGAGGCAGATAAACTGCCTTGGTTACTAGTCAGCGAAAACTTAATCATTTCTTGTTGTTATTTGATCATTGGTAGTGTAATCGCTCACGGGGTTTGGCGTAATCGGCAGCTTGGAGTTGACCCACTCGTGGTTACAGTAGCTATGATTTTCTTGAGTTGCTCTCTTGGTCACGGCTTGCATGGATTGAAAGCGCTGGGGTTGATTCATTCACTCCTCTGGCAAACAGTAGCAGACTTGCTCACAGTGGTTATTGCTGTAAGATTTCTGACTTTTTACAAAAGTTTTGATTTACTAGCTTGCTTCAGTCAGATATTTGCATCAAAGATGGAACTAGAGAGCAAAAACCAACTTTTAGAACAAACTATAGTAGAACTTAAACAGACACACGCTCAGTTAATTCAACAAGAAAAAATGTCGAGTTTGGGACGATTAGTTGCAGGTGTTGCACATGAAATAAATAACCCAATTAACTTTATTCACGGTAACTTGGCTCATGTCCAAGAATATGCAGAGGATCTATTGAGCATTGTCAAAGCTTACCAAGTTCAATTTCCTGTTCCACAATTGCAAATTCAAACGCTAATCGCAGCAGTTGATTTAGAATTTCTCCAAGAAGATTTGCCGAAAATATTAGCTTCTATGAAAGTAGGAAGTGAGCGCATACGGCAAATTGTTCTGTCACTGCGAAATTTCTCACGTTTAGATGAAGCTGAACTTAAAACTGTAAATATTCATGAAGGAATTGATAGTACACTCATGATTTTGCAACACCGTCTCAAAGCAAAACCAGAGCGTCCAGAAATTATGGTTATCAAAGATTACAATAATTTACCTGATGTTGAGTGTTATCCTGGCTCACTCAATCAAGTAATTATGAACATTCTGACAAATTCAATAGATGCGCTGGAAGAAAGCAATACCAAAAAATTATATCAAGGAATTAAAGATAATCCTGCTCAAATTAAAATTCAGACTTCTCTAATCGCAGAAGAATGGGTAGAAATTACAATACACGATAATGGAATTGGTATTCCTGAGCATCTTCAGCAGAAAATTTTTGAGCCATTTTTTACTACAAAATCCATAGGACAAGGAACAGGAATTGGTATGTCGATTAGCTATCGGATTATTGTCGAAGAGCATCATGGAAAGTTGGTTTGTTTTTCACATATAGATAAAGGAACTAAATTTATAATTCAAATCCCATTAAAACAAGATTACAAGATACAGCAGTTTGCATAGTTAGGAGGTACAAAATCTAAGTTGAGACCTATACACAAAGCCAGTTTTACTTGTGACATACTCCACACACTCCCTTTCAGGTGAGTGTGGGCTTCTCAGTGACTCCTCTCTAAAAATTTTAGATTTGGGATTGGGAATTTTTGGTACAAGCCCCTAACTCAACTGTGCCACAAGTTGATTTTCTACCAAGGTGTCATTGGTCAGCAAATCCTCAACGGTGATGCGTAATAATCGCTGTTCGTCAACTTGAAATAAGATTTTAATGCGATCGCTCCCCGGAAACCCTGGGGGGCTAAGTTGGGCAATATTTCTGGCACCTTCTTGATCATTCAGCGGTTTGACGGTGATGTCCATACTGTTAATTTTACGAGTAATTAAACGCTCTCCATCAAAATAAACTTCTGTCCCTCCAGTTTCTGCACCCAATTCCCCCAAAACTAACTCTATGCTGGGTTGATTTTCCCTAGAAGCGCCCAAGACTAATTCTACTGGTTGGGTCATGGGATAAGCCTGTCCAGCCCTGATAATTGGTTGCCAGCTGTGACGCTGGTGACGACGATCCCAGTAACGCACACCATAACTATGATAGAGATAGTCTTTAATTTCTAAACCTTGAGTGATTTGCAACGCCCCTTGTGCGATCGCTTCAAACGGACTTTCACAGCGGATTTTTTCTGGCTCAAAATATTGGCTGACCCATGTCTGCACCGCAGTTAATTGCACAGATCCACCAACCAACAAAACTGCATTAATATCATCCAGTTCAATGCCCTGACGACGTGCTTGCTGTAACAGCGTCATCATTGCCTCATGCAAGCGGTCGAAAAATCCGTTTTCTTTGAGGATTTCTTCTAGTCCCTTGCGATTAAGTTCCATATCATAGCTTTCAAAAGTATCATTATTAAAATAAAATTCACTAGCGTGATTTTGGGTAGATAGCTGAATTTTTAACTTTTCTGCCAGTCGAGTTGTCAGGGAATTAACTGGAAATCCTTGACTTTTGGCAAAGTAATCAACTATCCAATTATCTATATCAGTACCGCCTAAATTTTGCCCTGCTTTTGCTAACACACGGGCTGTTTTGATTTTTTGCTTCGAGTCTTCAGCCAGGGATTTATTACCCCATTTGAGCAGAAATCCTACTTTTGCTGGTGTTTTTTGCTCTAAACTCACTAGAGACAAATCTAAAGTCCCACCGCCAAAATCAATTACCAAGAGATTTTCTTGTCCTGACAAACCATAACCCAAAGCAGCGGCTGTTGGTTCATCTAATATCCGCACCTGTTCAATGGGAAGCGCTTGACAAACTTTGCCTAACCAGTAACGATAAGCTTCAAAGCTATCTACGGGTACAGTTAAAACTAAAGAATCTATTCCCCCTTCTATGGGTGCTAATTCAGAAATTACCTTGTTTAAAAACCATGCTCCTACTTGTTCAAAAGAGATGGTTTTTCCATCTATTTCTGGTGAAAACCCTGGGATATTTGCACCAATACCCCGTTTAAAGCTGTGGAAAAATCTAGAGTCACCTTTGATATCCAAACCGCGATCGCGCACTTGTTGCCCAACTAATATCTGATTCTGGGTGGCTTCTTCCACATAAACCAAGCTGGGAATCAGTGGGGGATTGAATTGCTCCTGAATTGATAAATTCGGTATATTTATAGTTTCCGGTTGCTGGGTGACGGGATTCCAGCGCGTAATGACTGTGTTACTAGTACCAAAATCAATAGCAATAGGCATATCTTATTTTATTCTTTCACACCCGATGTAAATACGTAAGTATAGTTAATATATCGTTAATTATTCTCGATTAACCACCAATTTTGCAAATGAGTAATAGCTTTTTCTTTTTGTTTCGCTTCTACCTCTATCCAAGGCGCTTGGTAGTAAGCGTCAGGCATAGCAGTAATTAAATCACTGTGCTTTCTATCATTAAAACCTGAGTCACCGTTGGAAATATGTACTAACTGCCAATCTGGATCTAACCAAGTTTCTCGTGCTGCTAAAAGCATAAACTCTACACTTGGATGATTATAAGTATCTAACTTTTCATAACAAATATGGTGATGAGCATCAAACACCATCGGTATTCCTGCCTGTTGACATACCATTAAAATATCATTGGCGTTATAGGCATATTCATCATTTTCTAAAGTCAACCGATTTTTGATACCTGGTGGTAGTTCAGAAATCACTTTTACTAACTTTTCTGCACGTTGAGATTTGCCACCATGAATATTCATCAGCGCCCAAGGTGATTGGGGTAAACCGAGTAAATCTAATGTGCGGGCGTGCCTTGCTAAAATTTTGATACTCGTTTCTACTACTTCAGATGAATCAGAACTCAACACTACAAATTGATCTGGATGTAACACCATTCTGATCCCCAAAGTTTGGGCTATTTGACCAATTTTACCTAAATCTGCACTCATCTCCTCTAAAATATTTGCACCAATTTCATCTTCCAGATCGCTGAGAGGAAATAAAGCCGAAGTCATTCGATAAAGCCGAATATTCTGCTTTTGACAAAAAGACAAAGCCTCATCTAAGCACCGCAAATTATGTTGATAAAGTTGTCTCAAAGTATCTTCACGTTGTTGAAGAGAGAGTTTTAAATAACGGGTACGGGTAATAGTCCGAAAGCGCACTTGCTGATCAGAAGTGATGCAAACCAGACCTAAATACGGCTTAGTGCTGGTTTGTTGCTGTGCATTGATTTTTTCTAATTGAATTTGAGTCATTAATTTAACAATGTATTCTTAGTATTTTTGCAGAAACTTTTGTGAGATTACATCTGTCAAGATGCTTAAATTCTCTAAAAATCTGAGTATCTGCCCATGTCTCCTTCTGCTCAAGGCATTCCTGGTTTGCCAGATTTGACACATCCTCAAGAGTTAGTACAATTTGGCACTCAAGTATTTCAAGGTTCATTGCTATTGATATTTTTGATTGTAGCGTTGGGAGTTGCGATCGCACTCATCAGTTTTTCCCTCAGACGCAACACCACAGAACAAGCCGTTTTCTTTGGTGAATGGTCGATTCGCTATTCTCAATTATTGCGGGGACTACAGCATTTAGCCCTAATTTTAATTTTATTAATCACCGGATTTTTCCTATTTTCCACCCTCAGCAATCGTTACCACCACTGGGAACAAGCCAAAATAGCCCAAGTCGCAGAAAGCGTTGCCGGTGATAAATTAGAACAAAGTGCGCCCCAAATCCGCTACATTACCGAAGAGCCATACATCTATACCACCCAAGTTGATGGCAAAATAGTCAAAGTCAACGACAAACAAAAAGTTACCCGTTACCTCACACTAGCCGGCTCGCAAATTCAAGTCACAATTGACCAAAGTGTCAACGTTCAAAACAGCAGCGTCATTTACAACACTGACTACACTGCTGATTATAAAGTTATTAACCCCCTCAGCGATATTGATAGTTTTTTCTTTGAAGCACCACCACCAGAGGGGTACTCATTACTAAAAAGTTACAAAATAGAACGTGACGGTACAAGATTAAAACAAACTAATCCCGGTGATTATGGATTTCCCTTCAGTTTAAAACCAGGAGAAGAAACAACATTTAAAGTCACCTATCAAGCTATAGGTGGTTCACGTTGGGTTTATAGTGCAGCCAATCAACTACTTTCTCAATTCCGTCTCATAGCAACAGCCAATTTTAGAAATGCAGATTTTGCTAGTGGCATTGTTCCCACTAACGTTAAAGTTGATGGTAACAGCACCCAATTCACTTGGACATTTGATGAAAATGTTTCTGTCAAAAATCCCTTTGGCGTATTTACCAGTACCCAACCTATTAAAAATACTGGCATTATCCCCCGGTTATTACTATTAGCTCCCGCACTGTTTCTTTGGTGGATATTACTTTTGTATTTGTCTCTACCAATGAATTTAAAAAATGTTGCCATAGCCGGGGCTATTTTCTTTGCCTGCTTACTAACTTTAACCTACATGGCGCGGGTAATAAATGCCGAACTAGCTTGGACAATGATTGCATCTATCTTTCTAATTTTAACCTATGGTTTAGGCTCAAATCGTCATACTTCCTTATCTGCAATTATTTGTACAATTGCTGGCGCTGTTTTACCTGTTTTTGGTTTATTAATACCTTTTAGTGGTTTAACTCTCAGTCTAGCCGGCTTGCTATCAGTCGCATGGTTAGCAGTTCTGCATTGGTATGGTTGGTATCGGTTTCCAAATCCTTAAATTGACATTTTGAGTAATCTTCAGCCGTAGCT
This sequence comes from Anabaena sp. EIM26, assembly GCF_057568715.1. Lineage (NCBI taxonomy): Bacteria > Bacillati > Cyanobacteriota > Cyanophyceae > Nostocales > Nostocaceae > Anabaena > Anabaena sp. EIM26. Next base: position 229,362 of record NZ_CM172472.1, read on the forward strand.
GATCAAACTACAAGTGTTAGATACCACACGACAAAGTTTTCAAACAACCTCTAAGGGAACACCAAAAAATAAATGACCTAAACAAAAACCGTAGGGTGGGTTAGCGACAGCGTAACCCACCATTATCCTTGAATTTAATTTATGGTGTACGGACTAGCGTCCTAAAACACCCTACAAATTGGGGATTTTTTTATTTGGAAGTCCCTAATCTATAGGAATCAATACAGTTCAATTAACGACGTAGTTGTCATACGCTACGCTATCAGCAAGCCCTAATTATCTAATTTTACTCAGCACTCGTTTGCAGCTATATTGACAATACAGTTATAAATATTACAAACTGAAGAATCTGCTCCTGATTATTTAGCAGCTTGTTCTGTTCAATGATATTGGAATTAATGATGCTGAAAAAATCAATGTTGGCATTACTTACACTCATCTCACTACCCGGAATTATTAATATTCTTTCGTTATCAAAGTCTGTAGCCACCATACCTAGACAGATAGAGGTTATAGCCCAAAAGCCAGCTAATACAGATAAAGCCGATAAAGCTTATCAGGAAGGTATTCAACTATTTCAGCAAAAAACATCAGCATCTCTAAAACAGGCAATTACAAAATTGGAAGAAGCACTTATTTTATATGAAAAAGCCAGTAATAGCTCTGCCCAAGCCGTCACTCTTATTTACATCGGTTTTATTTATGATCAAATTGGCCAATCTCAAAAAGCAATAGAACTTTATAACTTAGCTCTTCCTATCTCCCGACAAATAGAGGATAAATCCCTGGAAGCACTCACCCTACATAATATTGGGAAAGCCTGTGATGATATGGGTGAAAAGCAAAAAGCTCTAGAATATTATAACCAAGCTCTCCCTCTCAGGCAAAAATTAGGAGAGAAAAGAGGCGAAGCATTAACTCTCAACAATATAGGCAAAATTTATGATGATATAGGACAAGAAAAAAAAGCCTTGGAATATTATAATCAATCTCTTTCCCTTTCTCAACAAGTAGGTGAAAAATCAAATGAAGCATTAACTTTCAATAACATGGCCGCTATCTATAATGAAATAGGCGACAAACAAAAAGCCCTAGAATATTACAATAAATCCTTAGCATTTTGGCAACAAACAGGTAATCAATATAGGGAAGCTCTTATACTTAATAATATTGGTTTAATCCACTCCAATCTTAATGCAGCACAAAAGGCTCTAGATTATTATAATCAATCTCTGCGGCTGCGAAGGGAAATCAAAGACCAAATTGGAGAAGCCAATACTCTCAATAATATTGCCTTTGTTTACAATCAAATAGGTGAAAATGAAACAGCTTTAAAATACTATAATCAGTCTCTTGATATTTCCCAAAAGATAGGCGATACAAGTACAGAAGCTATTATTTTCAATAACATCGCTATTGTTTATAGTGATATTGCACAAAAACCTAAAGCTTTAGAATACTTACAAAAATCTTTATTGCTTTTTCAAAAATTAGCTGACAATACAAAAGCCACAATGGTTTTAGCTAAACTTGGTAGTGTGTATTCAGATATAGGAGAAAAGCAAAAAGCACTACAATACTATAACCAATCTCTTTCTCTATATCAACAAATAGGTGATCAATCAGGAGAGGCAGTTATTCGCAACAATATTGGTAAAGTCTATAATGATTTAGGAGAAAATAAAAAAGCACTAGAATACTATGCCCAATCTCTTCCCATATTTCAACAGTTAGGGGATAAAGACAAACAAGCAAATACTCTCAACAATATTGGTGGAACTTACTCTAAATTAGGAGAAAAACAAAAAGCACTTTCTTACTATCAGCAATCTCTTGATTTATCCCAACAAGTTGGCGATCAAAATCTAGAAGTATTGGCGATTAACAACATTGGAGGAATTTATGATGATCTGGGAGAAAAGCAAAAATCTTTAGATTATTTTAATCAATCTCTGCTGCTGGCTCGACAAATTGGTAATCAAAATATAGAAGGTATTATTATCAATAATATTGGTAGTATTTATGATAAATTAGGAGAAGAACATCAGGCACTTGATTACTATAATCAATCTTTAAGTTTATTCAAAAAATTGGGAGATAAATCCAGAGAATCCCTAACCCTCAATAATATTGGTGGGATTTATAATGATTTAGGTGAAAAGCAAAAAGCTCTAGATTACTTCAATCAATCCTTGCCCCTAGCTCGACAAGTAAGTAACAAGAGTAGAGAGGCTTTGTTGCTCAATAATATTGGGGGAATTTATAGCAGTCTAGGAGAGATGCAGAAGGCTTTAGAATATTACCAGCAATCTGTTTTTCTTGCCCAACAAATGGGAGAAAAAGGTTCAGAAGCAATTTTTATTCATAACGTTGCTTCTATCTACTCCAGTACAGGGGAAAAACAAAAAGCTCTAGATTACTATGACCAATCTCTTGTACTCAAAAGACAAGTACAAGATCAAGCTGGGGAATCTTTGAGTCTTTACAATGTTGCTGAACTGCAACGTGATTTAGGTAATTATCAACAAGCTCTAACTTCGATAGAAACTGCTATCAAAATTGTAGAGAAACTGCGAACCAAAATTGGCTCTCAAGAACTCCGTGCTTCTTACTTTGCCACAGTTCAAGATTACTATAAACTATATATTGATTTGCTGATGCAACTGCATCAAAAAAATCCTCATCAAGGCTATGATGCTCAAGCCCTTCATGCCAGTGAACGTGGCCGCGCTCGCAGTTTGTTGGAACTACTTACTGAAGCTAATGCAGATATTAGAACTGGTGTAGATTCTCAACTCTTAGCTGAAGAAAGTAATTTGCAACAACAACTTAACACCTTAGAAAATAACAAATATCAACTTCTTAATAGTCAGTACAGCCAGAAACAATTACAAGAACTTCAAGCAAATATTGAATCCTTACTTACCCAAATTGACCAACTGGCAGCAAAAATCCGCCTTACTAGTCCCCGCTATGCCGAACTTAAATATCCTGAACCCTTGACTCTAAAAAAGATTCAAGAACAGGTACTAGATGATAATACTGTACTTTTAGAATACTCCTTGGGGAAGGATAGGAGCTATTTATGGGTAGTTAGTAAAAAGGGGATGACTAGCTATCAATTGCCAAAACTTGCGGTTATAAAAGCTGCATCTGACGAATTTTACTCTTTTCTCAAAACAGGAAAAGAAGGAGATTTAGAAGCAGGACAGAAATTAAGCCAAATGTTGTTGCAACCAGTAGGGAATCAATTGGGCAACAAACGCTTGCTAATAGTCGGTGACGGGGCATTACAATATATTCCCTTTGCAGCCCTGCCAATACCTTCAGCAAAATTAGGTTACACACCTCTGTTGGTACAGAATGAAATTGTCTCTTTACCGTCAGCTTCGACAGTAGCTATTTTGCGTCGTCAACTCCGAGGTCGTCGTCCAGCAGCTAAAACTCTGGCAGTAATAGCCGACCCGGTATTTGAATTAACAGATACTCGTTTTTCAGGTGTGCCAACGTTTACTAAACCTACCACCATTGCCAGTAGTCTCACTCGCTCTGCTTTTGATGTGGGTTCTACCCTAAATAGATTGGAATATACACGCCAGGAAGCTGAGAAAATTCTTGCCCTTGTCCCAGAAAATAAACGTTTGCAAGCATTTGATTTCCAAGCTTCTCGTGATATAGCAACTAATTCTGAATTAGGAAATTACCAAATTATTCATTTAGCAACTCACGGTTTAATCAATTCTATCCATCCAGAGTTATCTGGTGTGGTATTGTCTTTATTTGATCAAAATGGCAAATCACAAAATGGTTTTCTACGTCTTCAAGATATTTTTAACCTCAATTTACCTGCGGAGTTGGTAGTTTTAAGTGCTTGCGAAACGGGACTAGGTGAAGAGGTGAAAGGTGAAGGTTTAGTGGGACTAACGAGGGGGTTTATGTATGCGGGAGCTAAACGAGTGGTGGTGAGTTTGTGGAGTGTGAGCGATGTGGGTACGGCAGAGTTGATGACTAAGTTTTATCAAAAGATGCTCAAGGAGGGGTTAAATCCAATGGCAGCATTGAGGACGGCGCAATTAGAAATGTGGCGCAATAAGAACTTCTCTGCGCCTTATTATTGGGCAGCTTTTTCTATTCAAGGTGATTGGCAGTGATGCAAACTGAGGAGATGTCTAAAGATCATCTGAGTTCGGAGTTCGGAGTTTCTCCTATGCCTACGGCACGGCTTCGCCGAATGGAGACGCTACGCGAACGGAGTTCTGATTTTTAAGAGCGAGAGAATAAGGGTTTGAAACTCCTACTGAAGGCGAGTTTTCCACAAATTATCTGATGTCGAACTCAGGTAAAGATCAGGTTTAATAATCAAGAATTCAGGGTTAGGCTATCAGCAAGCCCTAATTAATATCTCTTACAGCATAGAAGCTTATATATCGAATGGCAGAAGATATTACAGAAAAGCCGAAGCTATTATTATACAGTTGCAAGCCCTAAATAAGCCATAAATTTGATCCATTCTAACACCAAAATACACAACAGCTATTACCTCCTAATAAGGATACCTTTGAGGCGTGTTTCTTAATCAAGATTTACGCAATTTTTATTTCGATTTTAAAGAGGAAGTTATGCTTTTTACAAGTTTATTAACTACTTTCAATTGGTGCTATTTGCACTTAGGACTAGCTCCAATTACAGTGACTGGTGATGTTTTTATTCCAGAACCAGCCCCATTTATATTTTCTAGTTCTAATTTCTTGCTGGCTTTGCTATGTGGTGTACTCATGGCATTTGCTTTTCAATTATTATTCACAAATCTCTCTGTAGCTGCGGGAATTTCAGCCATAGGAACTGGTGCATATTCTGATGTTGATGATGCAGAAACAGTGGGGGGTACAGTTCGCAAATTAGAAGCTAAAGTTGGGACTTGGGCAATTGCTAGTTCTAGTATTGCATTGTTCCTCGCTTGTTTTTTGGCGGTTAAACTGAGCTTAATTGAAAGTGTGTTTTTAGGAGCAGTTATTGGTGTAGTTATTTGGTCTAGCTTCTTTACTGTAATTATGTGGCTGGGTTCCAATGCTCTAGGCTCTTTAATTGGTTCTTTTGTTAACACTGTAACTTCAGGTATTCAAAGTTTGATGGGTACTGCAACTAATGCTCTTGGTGCTAATGTTGCTCAAAAACAGATGGTGGCTACGGCTGAAGAAATTACAGCCGCAGTTCGTCGAGAGTTAACGTCAGGTTTTGATGCTGATAGTATTAGAAATACTCTGCAAAGTTCTTTGAATTCTCTACAGTTACCAAATCTAGATGTTAAAGAAATTAGAAATCAATTTAACCAATTGTTAAAAGATTTAGATTTGCGAGATGTTGGTGATAGGGAATTTCTGAAAAATATTAATCGTCAGACTTTTGTTGATTTAATCAGTAGTCGAACTGATTTTTCTCAAGAGCAGGTAAATCAAATTGCTGACCAACTTGAGGAAGCTTGGAAGCAGGTTATAAATCGCCAAGATTCAACTGAAAAAGTTCTTGATTTACTCAAGTCTGCCAGCCCAGAAGAACTAAAATCTGAAAAATTAGGTGAACGACTTCAAGAGTTGATCGGTGTTGGTGGTGGAAATGGCAAGCAAACCAATGGTGTTATAAAAAAAGCTGTTCAATATGGTTTGGGTGCTGCGGGAACAGCAGTTTTAGAGAGAGTTAACCTTGCTGATATTAATGTTCAGGAAATTACTAGTGAATTAAAAAAAATTGGTAGCAGTGTTCAAGATGTTGATGTCGATAAAATTATTGAGCAACTGAAACAGGTTACTAAGCAAACCAGTGAGCAAGGGCGTAAAATTGGTAATCAAGTTGCTGAAGGTTTACCAATACAATCTCAAAATAATATCAAAGCAGATGTAGAAGATTATGTTCTTAATTCTTTTCCTTGGCATTTCAACCGGATTACGGTTCAAGATGAATTTAGAGAAGTGATTTATGATGAAAATGCCAACCCTAGAAATGTTCGCAGTGAGTTAGAAGAAATTAACCAAGATTACTTTGTTAATTTGCTGAGACAGAGGGGTGATTTTAGTGAAAATAGAATGACTGAAATTGCTGAACAATTAGAAGGTGTTCGTCAAGAAGTTTTACCAATTGTTCAGCACAGGGAAGAACAGGAGCAAACTCAGGATTTACGTAGTAGGATAGAAGATTATCTGCGAAATACTAATAGAGAGGAACTGAATCCTGAAGGTATTGAGCGAGATTTTAGTACTCTGTTGGCAGATCCAGAAGCTGGTTTTGAAAGTTTGCAGAAACGTTTGGGTGAATTTGACCGTGATACGTTCTTACAATTACTTCAGCAACGTGAGGATATCAGCGAAGAGGAAGCTAATAATGTTGTTGGTCAACTAGAAAGTACTCGTGATAATTTTATTAACCGTGGCAGAGAATTGCAAGAACAAGCCAGAAATAAGGCTGGGGAATTGCGCCAAAGGGTAGAAGATTATTTGCGAAATACGAATAAGGATGAACTCAATCCTGATGCTATCAAGCGGGATTTTCAAGTTTTGTTAGAAGACCCGGAAGCGGGAATAAATATTTTGCGTTCTCGCTTATCGCAATTCGATAGGGACACTTTAGTCCAATTATTGAGTCAGCGTCAAGATTTAAGTGAGGAACAGGTTAACCAAACTCTAGATACTTTGGAAAGGGTACGAGATAATGTTCTGCAAACGCCGCAAAAAGTTGCAGACAAAACGAAAGAGCAGTATGAACAAACGACAACAGCTATAGCTGAATATCTGCGAAATACTAATTTGGAAGAACTGAATCCTGAAGGTATTCAGCGAGATTTGCAACAGTTGTTTAATGACCCTAGACAGGGGACTTTAGCATTACGCGATCGCTTGTCGAAATTTGACCGCGAAACTTTGGTTAAACTGCTCAGTCAGCGCGAGAATTTGAATGAGGAACAAGTTAACCAAATTATTGATTCTGTGCAAGATGCGATCGCTAATATTGTCAAAACTCCCCAGCGTTTAGTGCAACGCACAACTAAACAGGTGGTAGATTTTGAAGCAAATCTGGAAAATTATCTACGGAACACCGACAAAGAAGAACTGAATCCTGAAAGTATCAAACGTGACTTGCAATTGCTGCTGTCTTCACCCCGCGCAGGTTTGGGAACTTTAAGCGATCGCATTTCTCACTTCGACCGTTCTACATTAGTCGCTTTGCTTTCTCAACGTGAGGATATCTCAGAAGAGGAAGCGAACCGCATTGTAGACCAAATCGAATCGGTGCGTGACTCCATTGTTGAACAATTCCAGCAAATTCAGCAAAGAGTGCGATCGCTTGTTGATAGAATTTTTGACAGAGTTCGTGACTATCTCAACTCTATGGAGCGTCCTGAACTCAATTATGAAGGTATCCAGCAAGATTTTGCGAAAATATTCGATGATCCTCAAACCGGATTTGAAGCCTTGCGCGATCGCTTAAGTCAATTCGACCGAGATACCTTAGTTGCTCTCCTCAGTTCCCGTTCCGATATCTCCCAGGAGCAAGCAAATCAAATTATCAATCGCGTGGAATCTGCGCGGGATAGCGTATTACACCAAGCCGAACGCATCCAGCAAGAAACTCAAAAAAGACTACGAGCTATTAGAGAACAAGCGAAAAAGCAAGCGATCGACAGCAAAAAAGCTGTTGCAGATGCTGCTTGGTGGTTATTTAACGCCGCTTTAGTCTCCCTAGCCGCATCCGTAATAGCTGGAGTTTTAGCAGTAATGACTCCTAATTTATTTGCTTAAAGCTTCTCTAAATTATTAATCAAGCCTCTCATTCAGAGGCTTTTTATTTGCATATATCTAAAAACTTAACTCAAATGATTTTATAACAAAGATGCGCGGAAAATCGGTTTTTGGAACGCAATATTAATGGGTTGGTATAGCTCTGCGAGCATAGCTGCGCGAAAGCGTTACCCACCATAAGAAGATATATATAATTATCAACGGCTAATGGTGGGTAACGGCACTTGATCCAGTTATTCATAAATCAAGATTTTTTGCAAATGCCCCTAACACACCCTACAGACTTAATCTCAATACTACTGAATTGCAGCCCTTAATTCTGTAAGAGCTTTACCAATTTCCACAAAGTCTGAATTTCGTACAAGTTGCTGAAGAGTGGCTGGATCACTTTCTAGAACTATCTTGTTGTGGATATTAATAGCTTCGTTCAGTTTATCAACATTCACAGTTGGTGCTTCATTAGCCTCAGCAATGGTTAAACCAGCTTTGAAAGCTTTCATGCTGGCTATTAACTTTCCTTGTGGTAACTGAACTGAAGGAAGACTGGGTGTAGTAGAAGCATCGGCAGAAGTCAAGAAAATATTTGGTAATACACTTGTGAATGCTTTTGCTAATTGTGGATTAATCCCATTTAACACGAAATATCTCTGAAGTAAAATAGCTTTAAACCGTGTAAATTTACTATCCCTTCCACTAGCACGCAGTCTAGCAGCAATATCATTTAGCCTCTTTACAGCATCAGGTAAAAGCGTAATCTTAATAGACCCATCCGGTTCTTTTGTGACAATGATATTAGATGAAGTTGATCCACTAGCAGATCCCGCCTGACCTTTACTCGGTGATTGACCAGGGGGATTTGTGTTTCCACCACCACTACCAGAACCCGCTTGACCTTTACTTGGTGATTGACCAGGGTGATTTATGCCTCCACCACCACTACCAGAACCCGCCTGACCTTTACTTGGTGATGGGTTATAGTTTACAGGTGGGGTTGCACCGCCACTACCAGAACCCGCCTGACCTTTACTTGGTGAACCCGCTTGAACTTGATTCGTTAACTGCAAAGAAAGTGTAATTAAAGGCGCACAAGCCAGAGCAAGAAAAAAGGTTCTAATTTTCAACATGGTTATTCTCTAGATAGTCAATATTGAAGCGCTGAATTAGGGACTTCCAAATAAAAAAATATTCAATTAATTCTTGTGGGACAAAAAGCCAGCCTTTAAACCCAGACGGGCTAGAAGCCCATTCCACAAGATTAGATAATTTATTTACTAGAAGTCCCTTAGGGTTGGCTGAAAAACTTTGTCGTGAGGAGTGGCTTGACGTAAGCCATAAATTAGGAACCAAGAGAAGGCAGTACAGTCTTGAGGTTTCCCAAGAGCAACTGCCTTTTAGGAATCAGCAGGACAAATTAGTAAGTTTTCATAATCATTGAAAACCTTCATGTATTGTTTAAGTTTTGATGCTATCAAACCTATCTAGGTAGGAAATTGAAACCATAGCCCACAGTCAGAACAAATATCCTACCGCCGAAACTGTTATCTGTGAGATCAGCACCTTGAGCAGTAATTATCAAAGGAATAGTAGGCACAGGAACGAAGGAAACCCCAGCATTTAAACCTACTCCACTCCAACCGAAACCCATACCAATCTGGGGATGAACTTGCAGACCCACTCCACCAAATACACCAGTACTATCATTACCTTGTCGGAAGTCGCCACCACCGGCTCCTACAGAAAAGGAAATAGCCATTGGATTAACAGCATTGTCGGGCTGTAAAAGAGAGTATGTTGTAACTACACCATAAGCACCGGAAGGTCTAATTCCTTCATTACCATACTGGGCAAAGGTATTCCAGCCAGCAGCTACAGCAACTTGATTGTTGCCTTTAACATAGACAACCCGGTGAGCTTTGAGGTCAAATGTGCCGTTATAACCGAAGTTTTTGATACTACCGTTGTTGAAGGTTAATTCCAAACCAATTAGGTTGTAGGCATCTCCTATGCCAAAACCTGCGCTCATACTCGCGTCTGGGTTCCCGTCCCTACTTTTACCTGCTGTAGCGCCTGATGCTCCTACAAATAAGTCACCCCAAGCCGCCCCGAAAGCGCTCGGAGCGCCAAAACTGAGTCCAGGTTGGTAGGTTCGCTTGGCTGGAGGAGTCTGTGGAGGAGTTTGTGGAGGAGTTGTTGGAATCAGGGGTTCAACTAATAAATCCTGGCGTAATTTATTAACATTTCCAAATGTATCACCTGCTTCACCAGAGGTATCTATCTGTTGGGTGATAGTTTGGTTTTGAGTAGGAGAAAGTTTCTTGGCTTCCCCAAAGGTATCCCCCACATTCTTTGAGGCATCTATTTGTTGCTTGAGAATCTGTTGTTGTTTGAACTGAATCAAACGTTGCTTCAGTTTAAAAGATGGATGTTGCGATTTTTGGCTAATCTTTGCAGTGGATTCTGCTTTTTTCTCAGTCGCTAATTCCTTGCTTGCAGCATCAGTAACTTCTCTATCAATTGCAGATGCAGCTTTAATGGCAACAGATGTAGATAGGAAAAGGCCACCTAAAAGATTTATTCCAATCAACAGCAGCCAATTAGCAGAAATCATATTGGCAAATTGGCATTTATTCAAAGTTATGATCCTCACACTCTTATACAACTTATTTATTTGATTAAAGGATATTCGTAAACTACCAAAAGGTAGATTTTACCGTTATTACTGAGTCTAAATAAAACGGCAAATCAAGGTTTTATTAATGTACTGAGATGCTTTAATGTGCTATATTTAATAGCAAGAGACCCTTTCAAAATATCCTCTAATATAGAATTTATCCAATAGTGAATTAGACAGATCCGGAAAAGAATTTCAAGCTGATTATTCAAATTTCAGCTTGAAATTGTGAGTTTAGTCACATTATTTACTCACTTTTAAAACATCCTTTTAAATGATTCTCTAATAAAGAAGCAATCGCTTCTGGATGAACTTTTTTGTATTGCTTTTTACCCAACATCAAAACACAATTGGGTGCGCTACTACAGCGTTTTTGACAGTCGGTGTGTTCAATAGTCACTTGATCTGATAAACCGCGATCGCACAGAGTTTTCTCTAACTCTGATAATAAACCTTTTCCACCCCGCTTCATACAACCAGATTTTTGACAAACCATAATCTTAGCCTTGGTTTGTGGTAGTCTATTTTCAATGAGACACAAACCAACTGCTTCAACTTGATAAGCTTTGAGTTTAACTTTACTTGTCCGCGAGTTTAATTTACCGACAGCACCAATGCGAATTTGTTCACCAGGAACTAAAGTAGATATTGGAGAACAGCGCAAGTCTTTAGGTAGTTTAACTTTTACCTTTCCTGAAGGAATTGCTAACTGTAAATGTTTATATTGTCCTGATTTATCACCGACGAAACCTAAAAACTGTCCTTCAAGATTCAATTCCGATAAAGTCTGGTACTTTTCACCCATATCAGTAACTCAAAATTCCAAAATTAACTTCTGTGTCACCTGAGTTAGATAGGGTGAATCATGTCTAATTCGTAATTAAAGAGAAGACAAACTCTCAATAATTATAATTACGAATTACGAATTTTTTTGACATGATTTGAAAGATAGATTTTCACTATCTTCCCATCTCCCTACCATCAAATTTCTAAGCGAGGCGTTTAGCTTCTACAGTGAGGGGTAATTTTTCTGTAGATGGTAACTCACTAAATTCTAATTCCCAACCATTAGCTAAAGTAAGAACTTTACCTGAATCACTATCTGTTTGTTTAACAACTTCTTCTTCAAGGTCTTTTTTGGCAACATAAACCACCAAAGTACCAGCATCATTCATTCTGAGCATTACTTTCATTATTTTCCTCAACAATTTCTAGTTCTTTTTTCTTACAACCGATGACGAACCCTGTTTCTAAGAAATGCACCGCATAAATATAGGTATTTTGTAAATATGTACCTATACTTGCTACATAACCAACGTCTCCCTTTTGAGCCAAAACTGCACCAATGTCTTGACCGGGAAACGTGCCATCATTTTTGATCAATTTACGAATTCGTACCTTTTGACCAATTTCAAAAGCGGGAGGTAAGTCCAGTTCTAATTCATCGCGCTGCATGAGAGTACCTCTGTTCACGTACTAAATTTAACAATTCTTCTGTGGTGAGACTGCGTTTTTTTAGTGTTGATTGTTGACGCACTGCATCTAAAATAGATTGGGTTTCTTCCGCATTTAAAAAGATCCCATACTGTTCTAATAGATTAGATACTAAATGCCGTCCAGAATGTTTACCTATTACCAAAGTGCGCTCCCAACCTACTTCTTCAGGAGCAAAAGGTTCATAGGTTTCTGGGTTTTGTAATACACCATGAGCATGAATACCAGATTCATGAGCAAAGGTATTTTTACCAACAATTGCTTTCCAAGGTTGAACATTAGCACCGGAAGCAGCAGCAACTAATTGAGATAGTTCTAATAAGTGTCGAGTGTTAATACCCAAATCAACACCATAAATACATTTAAGTGCCATCACAACTTCTTCTAAAGCTGCATTTCCGGCTCTTTCACCTAAACCATTAACAGTGGTATTAACAGAAACTGCTCCGGCTTTAATACCAGCAATAGCGTTAGCAGTTGCTAGACCAAAATCATTATGAGTGTGAATTTCTACGGGAATTGATAAAGTAGATACTAAGCGCTTAACTTTGAGATGAGTTCCAAAGGGATCGAGAACTCCAACTGTATCGCAAAAACGGAATCTTGACGCACCCCATTCTTGAGCATACAATGCTACATCTTCGAGGAAGTTTTCATCTGCTCTAGAAGAATCTTCTCCTCCTACTGCAACCCAAAGACCATTATCAACAGCGAAGCTAATACAGTCTTTGAGTCTTTGTAAACTTACTCTCCATTGACCATGAAATTTAGCAGCAATTTGAATACCAGAAACGGGAATAGCAATATGTACTCGTTGTAGTCCGCAAGCGATAGAAGCTTTAATATCTGAGATAACAGCGCGATTCCAAGCTAGTAATTTGGCATCTAAATTTAAATTAGCAATTTCTGTAATTGCCCGAATTTCCTCTTCTCCCATTGCCGGAATACCGACTTCTATTTCAGGAACGCCAATGGCATCCAAAAATTGAGCGATTGCTACTTTTTCTTCTAGGTTAAAAGCAACACCTGCCGCCTGTTCACCATCACGTAAGGTAGTATCATTAATAATGATTTGATTCATCTCAAATATTCCTCTGGCGGAGTTTTTACTAATACCCTTTAACACTACAATCCCTAGTAATAATAGATATAAAAGAAATATTAAAAATTTCTAGATAAACATTAAATAAAAAGATCCAATACATATAAAAGCAATTAAACCTCCTTTCTTTTGTCTGATTTCATAGCACCAGTTATTGAACACGGTTTATAATCTTTAATTATTGCTCAATAACTCACACCACATCTGTATGACAGAAAACAAAATATTGGTATAATTTACGAAGGCTTTTTACTGTTGTAAATTTGATGTTTGTCAAATAGTAAGTAGCTAATATAACTATTAGTAAATCCAGTAAGTAACAAGATACTCAATCCAGCAATTAAACTAGTAATCATAGTAATAACCTCATTTGTTTACGAAAAGTGATCTGTGTTCTAGATAATTGATGTCTCACAAATAGCTGCTTCATATCTAAGTGCAAAAAAATAACTCTCTAATTAGTTAGTACCGCAATAATTCACTATGCGTGTTCTGCTAACCAATCAAAAATTTTTGCTAATTGCTCTAAATCTATGAAGCCATACTGCCAAAGCAGCATTGGTATAGGGCCTTTATCTAATTCACGGTGTCGTAATGCAACATCAATATCCGCATTTGAAAGTGCCAATTCATTATGCAAAAAGTGAAGTAATTTCTTATCGCTGTTACGCTGTACCATAATTTGACGTTGAAAATATCAAGCTAGACAATAATTTTTCAAATGCCATCCCCAGTGTTATTTGCTAATTTCACTTTATTGAGAAATGAAATACAGCAGAATTTAACCCTATGGCTAAAGCCACGCTATGCTATCTGCTCTATATGAGAGATGTTGTAGATTGAGCAGATTTGGCAAAATGAATGAAACCTAAGCTTAGGTTAATTACCTTCAGTCTGCAAGCTAATTTGTGAGTGAACAATAACTTTAACTTTTGTAGAGGATAAATCACGCTTGCATCATGAATTATGCTCTGATATTGTATTGATTAGACATTCTAGAAGTTGTAAATTGTGATTACTCATGCAAAGAAAGGAATTTTGAGATTGTCGATGTGGCTACAAGTAAGGATTCAGCATACAGAATGTTGGATATAGCGGGGAACTCTTAACAGAAGAGAAAAATATTCTTCCTCCTGACTCCTAACTCCTGACTCCTGACTCCTGAATTCTTACGGCTAGAATTATGATTTAACTCTGAGACCAACAACCTTCTAACCATTCCACTAGTTCACAACGAGAAGCTAAAAATTGCATAACTGCACTGCGGACAAGGATTGCTTCTTGTAAACTATTAACTTGCACTCGCAACGAACCATCTGGGGGACAGGAACAAGTAATCATCAATTCTTGCAAACGGTGATAAATTTGCCATCTATCACTCAAAGGAATCTGTAAAACTTGTTCTCCTGATGAAAACATAATTCAACTATCCTCATCCTGCTGATGATTTGTCAGGGTTTGCAGTTGTTGTTCAAGTTTCTCGATCCGGGAAAGCAAGGAACGAATTATACCCGCTTCAACATCAGGTAACTTGCCATGTTCTAAGGGAGAGAGACGTTTGCTTTGTTTATGGGAAATAATGCGTCCAGGAATCCCCACGACGGTAGAATCTGGGGGAACATCACGTAAGACAATAGAACCTGCACCTATCCGCACGCGATCGCTAATTTGGATATTTCCCAAAACCTTCGCACCCGCACCCACAACAACGTTATTACCCAAGGTGGGATGACGTTTACCGCTTTCTTTCCCAGTTCCACCCAGAGTTACACCCTGATAAATCAGTGCATAATCTCCAACAATGGCAGTTTCACCAATGACAACACCCATGCCATGATCGATAAATACACCTTTACCAATTTCTGCACCTGGATGAATTTCAATACCTGTTAAAAACCGTCCTAAGTGAGAAATTAACCGGGGGATAAAACCCACTTTACTGCGGTGTAACCAGTGTGCAAGCCGATGTAAACAAAGAGCATGAAATCCAGGGTAACAAAATATTACCTCCAACCAATTACGTGCTGCTGGATCACGTTCAAAAATGATGCGAAAATCGCTCATTAATGGCTCCAAAAAACTGCCAGAACGTTGATTTTTCATCAAGTCTGTATTTGCAGCTTTGGTTTTACTGATACTGTCTAAAGACTGTTGCATCGGTACTGTCTGGTTAAAGGAGCCGTGTTGTATTTTTATGCTTATATCAGGTAACTCAAAAGAAAAAAAAACAGCACATACCGATTGGGAATATTGAATTTATTACTCTTGTACTCAATAGGTTTAAACCCCTATTTAACAGAACTTTACATTTTCTCTTGGGGTAGGGGTACTAGCTTTTGATAACAGGGGTACTTGTATTTTTAAGATGGGGTTTGAGATATTTTGCACTCAATATAAATCTCTTTACCTATGAGACTTTGCAGCGATTTAGGTAAGATAATTGATGATATATTTAGCTGTACTCATTCCCCAAAAATGGCAGGTAGAAGGGATTACAACTTGGAATTCTGTATACTCAGTTACTATAATCATCTTATGGTTTTGGTAGTCAAAAGACTTGTTTCTTTATTTTGTTTTAGGATTTACAATAAGGAATAAATAGAGCTTTTGGTCGTATAGATTTGTAAGAATTCAGAAGTCACAATATTTACTGATAGGCGGGTCTCCCAACCTAGGGAACTGGCGTTCGCGTAGCGTGCCGGAGGCATCATCCGAAGGAGTTTTGCCTGTGTAGTTGCGGTTTCTAACCGCCGATTTAATCTTAACTGGACTTGTGTGTACACCGTAGACCAAGGGGAGGGTGCGGTGCGCGACAGGGGGTGTATTTTATGAGTTTGGGAATTGCTATAATAAAAACTTAAACCCCCTTTACTTAAGTAAGGGGGTTTCTAGATAAAACCTGATATTTTTTAGACTTATTCTAAGAATGAGTTTCTAAAGGATTTGCGATGTAATTAAATGTTGGTTCAGAATTCCAAGGGCCACGCTGGTCTTGCTCAGTTCCATTTGTTGATAAGTTGTAGTAGAGAGAGACGGTTTCATCTGGTTGAATATTACCAAAGAAGGGATCTGTTAATTTACCCAAAGAATCTAGAGCTTTCATAAACATTTGAGTATGAGAAACTTCTCGCGTTAGCAAATGTACTAAAGTTTGTTTAGTTCCCTCGTCTGTTGCTAATTTAATCAACTCTTCGTAAGTTTGACGTGCGCCAGCTTCTGCGGCAATATTAGCACGTAAATCACGAACTACATCACCACCCTCATTCAAGTAATTTGCAGTCCAAGCGTTTCCTTGACTATCAAGAAAATGGGGACCAACTCCTCGGATAGCAAAAAGAGTGCTTTTGTAAGCTTCTGTTTGGTCAGAATTTTTTGTATGAGCTTCGATGAGTTTACCAACCATCTCTAAATGACCAAATTCTTCAATTGCTATGTCTTGAAGCATATCTCGAATACCAGCATTTTCTACATGAAAAGATTGTACCCAATATTGCAAAGCTGCTGATAGTTCTCCGGTTGCACCACCAAATTGTTCTAGCATTAATTGAGCAAAACGAGGATTACATTCATCAACTTTGACTACATGAATGGGTTCTTTCTTGTGAAAAAACATACCTTTTATTCTCCTATTAAATTCAACCTAACTCCCTACATTACCTACCGTTAAGCTCTACTGCTTCTTTGAAATAATTCCCATAAATAGATGGCAATCATTGCTCCAATAATTGCTACTAAAAAACCAGGAAGACTAAATGTAGCGGATGTAAGTTGTAATGTTCCTGTGTTTATAAGTGTAAATATAGTACCACCGATAAACGCACCAACAATACCTAAAATCATTGTCGAAATAATTCCACCACCTTGACGACCAGGATAAATAGCTTTAGCGAGCGCACCAGCTAATATTCCTAAAATTATCCAAGCAATAATATTCATAATTATTTCCTCAAAACCCAAATATTTACATCTAACCTGTATTAAATTTATCAATCATTAATTATATTTTTTTCTACCAGATGAAATAAATGTGTCAAGTCAAAAGGTAGAGATATCTAAAGCAGATTGAGAATGTAGTGTACTCAATTGCAAACTACTATACATGGGTTTAAATATAAATATTCAGTCTTCTTGTTTGTAGCCGAAGACTGAATACTTCAGGACTTACGCAACTGGTACATTGGTAAGGTGCGTCAGATATCAACAATCTGTTTATTTGCAAGATTTATGCAGTCTGACGCACCCTACAACAGATTTTTAGTGTGACACTTGCATAAATCCTATACTTATCCAGTATTACTGTTCCTCAAATTGCACGGGAGAATTTTGTGGCTCTAGTTTTTGTATGGGTATCAAAAACGACAGCAATATTTCTGACTAGTAATCTGCCGATATCTGTAATTTGAATTTCATCAGCTAACAAATTGACTAATTCATCAGCTTCTAGGGGTCTTAATTCCTCTAGTTCTTGGGAGAAATATCCATCAAAATTGATGTGATATTTCTGTTCAATGTCTGACTTATGTAGCTGAAAGTGAGACATGATTGACATAATTACATCGCGTCTGATGATATCATCCTGGGTTAGTTTGATACCTTTACTGGTGGGGATAACACCTGCTATGACGGACTGATAATAATCTTTTAATCCTTTGTGGTTCTGAGCATAAGCATCTTCTAACATACTGATAGATGTAGAACCGAAGCCAAAAAGCTCTGTTTCCGCGTGGGTGGTGTAGCCTTGGAAGTTACGTTTTAGAGTACCATTTTGTTGAGCGATCGCTAATTCGTTGTTAGTTTTAGCAAAATGATCCATACCAACAAACAAATACTCGTTATTCGTTAACTCCTCAATAGTCATTTTCAGAATATCTAATTTTTCCTGTGCTGGAGGTAGGGATTCCTGCTGTATCCGTTTTTGCACAGTTTTTATCCAGGGTACGTAAGCAAAATTAAATACCACAATTCTATCAGGATCTAGAGCGATTGTCTTTTGTACAGTTTCCCGGAAGGTTTGCAGCGTTTGGTAGGGTAAACCATAAATTAAGTCTACATTGACACTAGCAAAATTAGCATCTTTAATCCAATCCATCACATTGTATAACATTGCTTCTGGCTGGACTCGGTTGACTGCTGCTTGCACTTTGGGGTTAAAGTCTTGGATACCAAAACTAATGCGATTAAATCCAATATCTCTGAGAAACTTGATATAGTCTCTATTAACATAGCGGGGGTTAATTTCAATGGAAACTTCTGCTTGAGAATCAATATTGAAATAACGGTTAATTTTGTTCCACAAAAATTCAACTTGATGCAGTTCCAAATAATTAGGTGTACCCCCACCCCAATGAACCTGAAGTACTTTTCTGCTTGTGTCAATTAATTCTGTTGTATTCTTGATTTCTTGTGCCAAATGCTGTAGATAGGGTTTGGCAATATTCTTGTTATTGGAAATTACCGTATTACACCCACAGAAATAACAAGCACTCTGACAAAAGGGAATGTGGAAATACAAAGATAGGGGAGTTTGGCGTTGATTAGAAGCGGTTATAGCAGCTTGGAAATCTGCTGCTGTGAATGTGTCACTTAATTCTGTAGCAGGTGGGTAGCTTGTATATCTGGGAGCGCGAGTATCGTACTTTTTAATCAGATCCAGATCAAATTTGACACCAGGTAATAGAAAGACCATCAAAACCTCCGAGTATCTGTGAGTTTAGTGCCTAGTGGTCATAGCAGTTTTATGGGAATACTTATGGTGAGTCTCCCCAATTTGTGTTGTCAAATTGACAATTATTTTGATTCATAATTGCCAATATATTTGTATATTTCAGTCGAAAAAACTGAAACGAGCTAGCTAGGAATTACGTCAAGAAACCCGGTTTTGATCAAAAATACTATAAACTAGTTGTAGTAAATAGAATTCACGACTACACAAACTAGTTTAGTTGTAAATTCTACTATTTTAAATAAACCGTAAAAAACGCAAAATAACAAGAGTTTGAGCAATATTTTGCGTAATTAATCGGTTTGGGGCAGGATTAAATTATCAAATTAAGTCGTTGTAGGTAGCACGTCCCAGAGCTAAAATTAACATATTTTCTAATTCCTTAATTATTTCTAGATTCAAATAAAAAGCATGGTTAGCTTCTGCTACAATTTGATCGGCCTTTGTCTCATCAACAGGTACGGTATCTAATGCTTGACGATACTTGTTTTTAAATGCTTGCGGATCTGGAATTTGCTCAAAGTTATAAAAAGAAGTTCCTGCATATCCAGAAAGTTTTAAAGCTGATTGAGCAATTTTTTGTAGCATTTGTCCCCCTGATAAATCGCCTAAATAACGAGTATAGGAATGACCTAACAACAATGCAGGTTCATGAATAGATATTTCTTGAAGGCGAGCAATGTAATTTTGAGCCGCAGTAGTTGGTGCAATCCTCTTATACCATTGACTTCCATAATAAAATTCCATGTCTTTTTCTAGGGAGGCTTGGCGATTTAGCTCAGGAAAATAAATTACACTAATCACAGGATGTTGTTTATTTTTCTCAATAGCTGCTTCTAGTTCACTGTAAACAAAATACAAGTTTCTCAATAGTTGAATAAAGCAGTCTCTATCTATCACACCTTGGACAAAACATTTCATGAAGCCGACATTTTCTGCTTCTGTATGAGCTTTTTGAGTACCAGAACGCAGTTTGATGGCTAAATTATTACTCATGGTTGCTTCCTTCATGTTCAATCGCCAAATTTCCAGAATGTCTCCGACTTGTTTATCAGTTCACCGTCGGATGTCAAGGTTCAAAAATTGCTTTCGTGGAGAGATGTGGTTGCTGGCAGAATCTATCTAGCCGATACCACTGCTGATGTAGATCCTGGGTATTTTGATATCTTACAAAGTATTTAACTATTAATCTTCTCAAAAATCTAAATACAGTCCTATTTCTTTAGACTTTAATAAGTAAAACTACTCTATTAAGTTACTTTTATAAAAAAAAATACCAGCAGCTTGGAATAATTACTGATTTTTATGTGTATACTCGTAATTGAAAGCTAATGAAACTTCGTTTATGTTACTTTCAAAAACAATTATTGATTGAGGTGATTTTGTGATAATTTAGAAAAACAGCTACGCTCAAATGTAATTAAAACTGTAGAATTACTGAAAAAGCTATGGCAATCTCCCATTACTCAATTATGATTCTGGAGGGTGCGCCAGAAGATCGGTTACTATACTGCCGTTATTTAAGTCAGGATAGAACTGCAACTTATGATGTACTTGAAGCTGAATCTGGATTAGAAGCATTAACCCAACTGACTGACTTTCAGCCAGACTTAATACTGCTAAACTATCAACTACCAGATGTGGATGGTCTAGAATTTTTGAGCCAATTGCGATCGCAATTTGGGAGCTTGCAAATTCCAGTGATCATGTTAGCAAACCAGGGGGATGAAGCGATCGCAGTTGCAGCCATGAAAAATGGTGCCCTCGACTACATGGTCAAAAGTAAACTCACCCCTAATGGACTCCGCAGGGGTATTCATACTGCCCTAGAAAAAACCCGCCTCATCAAGCAGATTCAGATGCAGGAGCAACAAAAACAGTTGTTTGCTGGCATATCATTCCGCATTCGTCAGTTTTTGCATTTAGAGGAAATTCTGAAAACAGCCGTTCAAGAAGTTCGGGAACTGCTGAAAGCAGATCGGACAATAGTGTACCAGTTTGATCAGCAAATGAATGGTAAAATTGTTGCTGAATCCGTACTACCTTCATGGAAAGCTGTCCTCAATCTTCAAATCCAGGAGAGTTTATTAGAAAACAATGGCACCAGCTATGGTAATTACAAAATCCGCGCCATTTCCGATATTTATGATGCTGGGCTAACAACTGCTTATATCAACCTGCTGGAGCAATTTCAAGTCAAGGCTAATCTTGTTGTACCCATATTTCTGAACACAGAAGTCAGGGTACAGGGAGCAGAAGAACAGAAGCAGACAGGAAACTTGACATTATTGCCTGTTTCTCAATCTTCTTCTCATGTGCTTTGGGGGTTACTAATTGCTCATCAGTGCAGCGAAACTCGTGAGTGGCAGACAAATGAACTGGATCTACTCCAGCAACTTTCTGTACAGCTATCTGTAGCCATTCAACAAGCAGAACTCTATGAAAATCTCCAAAATCTCAATACCTCTCTAGAGCAGAAAGTAGAAGAACGGACACAGGAACTGCAAGCTAGTGAGCGCAGATTTCGGGCTATATTCAATAACTCTTTTCAGTTTACAGGACTGCTGACAACCGAGGGCATCTTACTCGAAGCCAACCAGACAGCCTTAAACTTTGGCGGTATAAAAATAGAAGATGTCGTCCATCGACCTTTCTGGAAAGCCTATTGGTGGCAAATTTCCCAGATAACGCAGGACAGATTACAGCAAAATATCGCTCGTGCAGCCCAAGGAGAATTTATCCGCTACGAAGTGGATGTTTTGGGGGCTGGAGGTCAGGTAGCTACCATAGATTTTTCTCTCCGTCCCCTCAAGAATGAATCAGAACAGGTAGTAATGTTGATTGCTGAGGGGCGAGATATTACTGAGAGAAAGCGCGTTGAAAGTGAACGTCAAGAAGCTCTACAAGCTCTAAAAACCTCGGAAATTGAACTGCGAGGACTGTTCAATGCCATGGTCGATGTGATTATGGTGCTAGATAGACAGGGACGTTATCTCAAAATTGCTCCTACCAGGACAGATAAGCTTTACCGACCTGCTCAAGAAGTGCTTGGTAAAACTGTCTATGAAATTTTACCCGGTCATGTGGCTGACCTGTGTATGAGCATGATCGAGCAAACTCTAACCAGACAAGAATCCTTAGAATGCGAATACAGCTTACAAATTGGCAATCAATACGTTTGGTTTAATGCCCAAGTTTCACCAATTTCACCAGAAGCAGTCATTTGGGTGGCACGAGACATCAGCGCAGCCAAACGCAGCGAAATTATGCGCCAACAAGCAGAAAAGGCATTTCAGGAAAGCCAAATTTTGTTGCAACTGGTTATGGATAGCCTACCTATGGCCATCTTTTGGAAAGACAGAAACTGCCGTTACTTGGGCTGCAATCGGCAACTAGTTTTAGATGCAGGAATATCATCTCCAGCAGACATAATTGGCAAAAGTGATTATGATATGCCTTGGAAAGATCAAGCTCTACTTTATCAGACAGGCGATCGCTTAGTCATGGAGTCTGGTCTACCCCAATTCAATCTTGAAGAACCATTTACAAACGGTGACAACCTTTGTAGATGGTTACGCACTAATAAAATACCCCTGCTCACCCCTACAGGTGACATTATTGGCGTTCTTGTCAGCTATGAAGATATTACAGAACGCAAAGAGATGGAGAAGGCATTACAGAAAAGTGAACGCCGCTACGCAACTCTAGCAGCATCAGCCCCCGTTGGTATTTACCGCACCGATACAGCGGGAAATTGTTTGTATGTCAACGACCGCTGGTGTCAAATTGCTGGATTAACTCCTGAAGAAGCCATTGATTGTGGATGGAAAAGAGCCTTACACCCAAAAGATCAACATCTAGTTGAGGTGGAGTGGAATGAACTGGTACAAAGCGGCAAAACTTTTAATTTGGAATATCGGTTTCGGCAACCTAATGGGGTGGAAACCTGGGTATTTGGGCAAGCAGTTCCCGAACTAGACCAAGAAGGAACAATAAGAGGATACATCGGGACGATTACAGACATCAATCGTCGCAAACAAGCAGAAAAAGCCTTACGTCGCAGTGAGCAGCTTTATCGTTCATTAGTAGATAACTTTCCCAATGGCATGGTTGTGCTGTTTGACCATAACCTGCGATACCTACTGGTAGGAGGCTTAGGACTAGCTAGTGCTGGTTTGAGCAAGGCAGAAATGGAAGGCAAAACAATTTGGGAAATTTTTCCACCAGAGACATCAGAGGTAATTGCACCCCTATTACAGCAAGCTCTAGCTGGAGAATCTGTGATTGCAGAAGTTCCCTACCGCGATCGCTTTTACATTACCCATAATATCCCTGTGCGCGATGATCAGGGTAGTGTCATTGCAGGCATCCTCATGAGCCAAGATATCACTCAGCGCAAACAGTCTGAGGATGCACTGAAAGCTAGTGAAGAGAAATTTCGCCAGTTTGCAGAAAACAGTCGAGAAGTAATTTTACTTCGTCAGATTGATTCAGGAAAGTTACTTTATGTCAACCCTGCCTATGAAAAAATTTGGCAACAAACCAGCGAAAGCTTGTATGAAAATCCTGATTCCTGGATGAATTTTTTGTACCCTGGTGATCGTCAGCGCATTCAAAGCGCCTATCACAAAGCTGGTGGGCAGATATTCTTAAACGAGGAATACCGCATTATTCGACCGGATGGATCAATGCGGTGGATTAGGGGCAGATGTTTCCCCATTAGGAATGCGGCTGGGGAAATTTACCGCATTGGTGCAATGGCAGAGGATATTACAGATCGCAAGTATACAGAAGAGGAACGCGATCACCTGTTGCAAATTCTAGAAGAACAAAATCAGACTTTAGAAAACCAAGTTACCCAACGCACAGCAGAACTACAACAAAGTGAAAAACGTTTCCGTAATCTGGTCGAAACATCAAGTGATTGGGTGTGGGAAATTAATGAATGTGGAATTTATACTTACGCTAGTCCGCAAGTTTTTGACGTTTTGGGATATTCTCCAGAAGAAGTTTTAGGCAAAACTCCCTTTCATTTAATGCCCCCAGAAGAAGCACTAAGGGTATTAACACAGTTTATGAAATTCATATTAGTTCAAGCGCCCTTTCAATGCTTAGAAAATATTCACCTACATAAAGATGGCCGACTGATTACCTTAGAGACAAGCGCAGTTCCTATTTTTGATGAAGATGAAGAATTTCGAGGTTATCGCGGCATGGATAGGGATATCACCATCCGCAAACTCTCAGAAGCAGCTTTACACCAAAATGAAGTCCGATTCCAGCGGATTGCAGCCAATGTCCCTGGCGTAATGTATCAATATCTTCTCCATCCTGATGGCTCCCATAAATTTGTATATGTTAGCGATCGCTGTAAAGAACTGTATGAACTGCCATCAGCTACCATGCTCGAAAATGGCAATGTTTTATTTAACATGACCCATGCAGATGATTTACCCACATTGCAAGAATCTATGATCCGTTCAGCCTCCACTTTGCAGCAATGGTCATGGGAAGGCAGAATCATTACCCCATCTGGTCATATCAAATGGATACAGGGCGTTGCCCAACCTCAAAAACAAACCAACGGTGATATTTTATGGGATGGATTAATTCTCGATATCAGCGAAAGAGCGCGGATGGAAGCCGAACGCAAAAAAATCGAAATCGCACTCCGCAACTTATCAGACAGATTGGATCTAGCAATCAAATCGGCTCAAATTGGCATCTGGGACTGGGATATCGTTAACGACTGCCTGCTCTGGGATGACCAAATGTACGAACTCTATGGCGTACAGGCTTCAAACTTTACAGGTGCTTACCAAGCATGGGAAGCAGGCTTGCATCCCGACGATCTTTTATTTTGCCGTGCCGCTATCCAGCAAGCTATTGCCGGAGAAAGCGACTTCGAGCCTGAATTTAGGGTGATCTGGCCTGATGGCACAATCAAATTTATTAAAGCCTATGCCCTTGTACAGTGGGACTCCCAGGGCAAAGCTCAACGGATGATCGGCATTAACTTCGACATTAGTGAACGCAAACAATCAGAAGCCCAGTTGCAAGCAGCAGAAGTACAACTCCGCAGTTTATCAGATCGCCTGAGTTTGGCAGTCAAATCCGCAAAAATTGGCATTTGGGATTTGGATTTGATCAACGATTCCCTAGTTTGGGATGAACAAATGTATGAAATATTCGGTGTTACACCTCTGAATTTTGACCCTGGTCAGGGAGCTTGGGCAAAATTTGAGCAATTTGTTCATCCTGATGATCGAGTCACTATCCGCGAAACTGTCCAACAAGTTATTGCTGAAGATCGAGAACTAGATATCGAATTCAGAATTATATTGACTAATGGCACAATTCGCATCCTCAAGGGCTATGCAATTGTTCAGCACAATTCTCAAGGGCAACCCCAACGGATGATTGGCGTTAACTACGACATCACTAGTCGCAAACTAGCAGAAGCTGAGATTATCCGCAGTCGGGATTTACGAGAGGCAATTTTTAATGAATCGGCTGATGCCCTATTCCTAGTCGATGCAGAAACCGTCAAAACTATAGACTGTAACAAACGGGCAGTGGAAATGTTTGCAGCTGCCAATAAAACCGACCTGATTAATATTGAAGGACATGAGTTGCAAAAGCTGCAATTCACCTCCGAACAGATGCAAGCAATTGCAGATGATATGGATAAACAAGGCTTTTGGAGTCAGGAGCTTGAATACAAGACCTTCAAAGGTGATTTCTTTTGGGGCAGCCTGGCCGCCAAGCAAATTACTGTAGCCAGTCAGAAAATGAACCTAGTCCGAGTCACAGATATTAGTCAACGCAAACTAGCAGAAGAACAACTGCATCAGACAAATAAACAGCTTGCTGCCTTCAATCACGAACTTGCCCGCGCTACTCGTCTTAAAGATGAGTTCCTCGCTAACATGAGTCATGAACTACGCACCCCTCTCAATGCCATTCTCGGCATATCGGAAGCATTGCAAGATGAAGTACTTGGCGTAATCACGGAAAGACAACGTCGGGGTTTGCAAACCATCGAGCGTAGCGGCAACCACCTATTGGAATTAATTAACGACATCCTGGATTTGTCAAAAATTGAAGCCGGGCAACTGGAATTACACTATAGTCAAGTGGCTATCAGTCCCCTTTGCCAATCCAGTTTGTCCTTTATCAAACAACAAGCCTTCCAAAAACACATTCAGCTAGAAGTGAAGATTCAACCCAATTTGCCAGATTTGTTGCTAGATGAAAGACGTATCCGCCAAGTTTTAATTAACCTGCTCAATAATGCTGTAAAATTCACTCCAGAAGGAGGGCGCATCACCTTAGAAATTACCCTCCAGCAACTTCCCTCTGAAGCAGATATGACATCTCTGCGAAACTCGATTCAGATTGCAGTCATTGATACAGGCATCGGTATCGCCCCAGAAAATATCAACAAACTATTTCAACCTTTCATCCAAATTGATAGTTCCTTAAACCGCCAATATGCTGGAACTGGTTTGGGGCTTGCACTCGTGAAGCGGATTGTGGAAATACATGGTGGACGGGTGGGAGTAACCAGTGAAATCGGTGTGGGCAGCCGCTTTACCTTTGATTTACCCTGCGTCCACGTTTCTGAGTCTTCCCAAGAGTCAGACCAGCAGATATCATCTAATGTAGACTCTACTGCCAACAACATCTCACAGGAATCTCCTCTGATCTTGCTGGCAGAAGACAATGAAGCTAATATTTTTACCATCTCTAATTATTTAGAGGCCAAGGGATACCGTATTATCTTGGCAAAAAACGGTCAGCAAGCGATCGCTCTCACCAAAGAACAAACTCCCAATCTCATTTTAATGGATATTCAAATGCCGGGAATAGATGGTATGGAAGCAATCAAGTTAATTAGAGTAGAGCCAAAATTGGCAAATATTCCCATCATTGCCTTGACAGCTTTAGCCATGCCCGGTGATCAGGAAAAATGTTTAGCAGCCGGAGCAGACTACTATCTGACCAAACCTGTAATACTCAAGCAACTTGTAACTATAATGCAACAGCTTTTATCAGCCCAAAATCAGTAGTCCTACAAAATCAATTATCGGTTTAAAACCCTCGATTTTTCCTTAGTCCACGCAGGTGGACTTTGCTTGTTTAGTAGTAAATTATATTTTCCTAAAACTTTTCTACTTCAGTAATTTATAATTTCTGAGCAATTTTGTATTTTCAGCAGTCAGTAATTCCTGCAAGCTATCAACCTCATTCAATATCTTGATTTCCTGCGTGTATGCTTCTTTTAAAATAGACAAATATTTATCCCTATCTTTTTCCTCTTTAGCCTGTTTGAGCATATAAATTGCCATATTAATACTAGATAGTGGATCGCATAAGTCCTGAGATATTCTCTCTAACAAAGTTCCTCTAATTTGTGCTAATTCCTGAGAATTTTGCAATTCAATCCGATTTCTTCTTATTTCCTGTTGCATTATTTCGGTTTTCTGCGACTCTTGCAGATATGCTTGATTAGAAATTGAATGTCTTTCTAAACGTGCTGTTATTGCCTGCAAAATTTCAAACGGCTCAAAAGGTTTAGTAATGTAATCATCTGCCCCTAAACCCATACCTTGACGCACATCATCCCGTTCTATTTTAGCAGTGAGAAAAATAAGGGGAATATCAGCCGATTGAGGATCTCGACGCAGTTCTTGTAATACTTCATAACCATTTAATCCTGGCATCATAATATCACAGATAATCAAATCAGGATTTTTACTTTTAGCTAACTGCAAGCCAATTGTACCATTACAAGCAGTAATAACAGAAAAATCTCCTAGTTCTAGAATTTCCTGAAGATTTAACAAAATTTGAGTTTCATCTTCAATAATTAAAATTAAGCTCATAATTGAAAAGCCTCCTAGATATAAATTTATTTATCAGTATTGTCAACCAATTCCGTCCACACAATCACTTATTATAAGGTAATTGTCACAATAAAAGTCGTCCCTATTCCTACTTCGCTCTTAACAGCAATTACCCCGTTGTGTAAGTCAGCACACTTTGCTACAATTGATAGTCCTAAGCCTGTGCCGGGAATATTACTTACATTCCCAGTTCAAACATCCTTTCATCATTGAGCCAATTTACTGGGGAAAAAGCATCCTCACAATAGTTTGTTTGCCAGGTATGCTCTCAATTGAAAATTCTCCTCCATGGAGTTCTATCAACCTCTTAGCAATTGATAATCCTAAGCCAGAACCTTGTTGTTCATACATTTTTCTTTCAAATTGAACATAAGCTCTAACTCCCGAAATTTGCTCCTTAGTCATACCGCGTCCGTGGTCAATTATATACAAATGATAGGCGTGATTACTGCCATATCCTATTATTTTGACTAGTGTGTTTGGCTGGGAAAATTTAAAAGCATTATCAATTATCTCTTCAACAATTTTACCAATTTTCACTGAAGAAATACTAATCATTGCATCTGCTATTTCCATCTTTAAATCTGCCAGTCTATTGGCATTGTTGGCAGATTTTATAGCTACATCTTCAATAGCTGATTTAACAAAGTTTTTGACTTCATGATTGCGGAAATTCGCAATTTTTTCTGGATTAGATGCTAATAACTCTAAGTCTGCATACACAAGGAAATTAAGGGTCAATCTATACAGCCTTAGAGCAGACCGATGAATTGATTCTAGCATTTCTAAATTCTCTTCATCAGAAAGTATTCCCTGCTCTTCAATCAATAACTTTGATAATCCTATAATATGATTAAGAGGGGTATTAATTTCATGAGGTAATGAGTGGCTTATACAACTGCTTAAAGTATTTAATTTTTCCTGAGTTTGTTGATCAAATAAAGATTGTTTATCGAATCTAGTCGCAATTGCTTGGAGTAATTCATCCGGTTGAAAAGGCTTAGTTAGGTAATCATCTGCACCCAATTCCATCCCTCGACGTACATCAGACCGATCTGACTTAGCAGTTAAGAAAATTAAAGGAATTATGGCAGTATTCATATTCTGACGAAGTTGAGTTAATACACCATAACCATCCAATTCTGGCATCATCAAATCACAAAGAATCAAATCAGGATGTTTCTCTTGAGCCAACTCCAAACCCTGCAACCCGTTTTCTGCTACTAGTGTCTCAAAATCTGATAATTCCAATATTTCTTTGATATTATTTCTGATTTGAGGCTCATCTTCAATGATTAGAATTTTTTTCATTTTTTTTGATTTATCTAAGTTAATGAACGAGTATTTTATTTGAAAATTATTTAGTTATTGGCTTGCAAAAACATCTTTAAGTCTTCTATCGCTAGAGGAGGACTGAAAAAATATCCTTGGATCACAAAACAATTATTTTCCTGGAGCCAATTTAGCTCTTCTTTAGTTTCTACGCCTTCGGCAATAATATTGACATTCAACGTATTTGCTAACTGGATTATACTTTTAACAATTGATTGCTTGTTTTCAATTTTATCAATATTAGTGATAAAATATCGATCTACTTTCAAGTGACTAAAAGAAAATTCCTGAAGATATTTAAATGATGAGTATCCTGTGCCAAAATCATCAATTGAGAATTTAATTCCATCTTCCATTAATTTATTTATTTTGCTTTTTACCAGTTCAATATCTTGAATAAGTATAGTTTCAGTCAATTCCAACTCTAATAATTTCGGATTAAACTTGATATTGGTAATGATATCATTAATGCGTTCAATGAAATTGTCTTGACTAAATTGACGAGCCGATATATTTACAGCTATTTTGAAATCTCCTAGTCCTTCTGCTTGTAACGCTTTTAATTGTAAACAAGCTGTTTTTAATATCCATTCTCCTAAGGGTATAATAAAGCCTGAATTTTCAGCAATAGGAATAAATTCTGCTGGAGAAATCATTCCATATTCTGGATGCTTCCAACGAATTAATGCTTCTAGACCGACAATGTTTTTGCCATTTTTAACATTAATTTGAGGCTGATAGTAAAGCTGAAATTCATTATTTTCTAGTGCTTGAACAAAGTCCGATTCTAAAAGAATTTTTCTAAAGACAATGTTAAAAATTTCTTGATTATAAAAATGATACGCAGATGTATTCTCTAATTTGTAATGCTCTAGGGTAACTTCTGCCTGAGT
This sequence comes from Anabaena sp. EIM26, assembly GCF_057568715.1. Taxonomy (NCBI): domain Bacteria; kingdom Bacillati; phylum Cyanobacteriota; class Cyanophyceae; order Nostocales; family Nostocaceae; genus Anabaena; species Anabaena sp. EIM26. The sequence continues at coordinate 259,275 of NZ_CM172472.1, forward strand.
TAATAGTTCACTTATTTGCAAACCATCATCTGGATAACAAGCAATACCAATTTTAGTTTGTACAGAAATTTCCTGATTATTAAAAATAATGGGCAGGGATAAACTCTCTAAAATATGTTCGGCAATACCCGCAGTAATTGTACTATCCAGAACTGGCTTTAACAACAATGCTAGGTGGTCTGTTTTTAAGTAAGCTATCAAGTCAATAATCTGATTGGTGGGGTCTATTTGATTTAATCTTTCTGCTATAGTTTTTAATAAAAAGGGTCTCAAATTGGGTTCAAACAATAATTTAGTGTGATAGAGGATATTTATATCAATCAGCAATAAGGGCAAAAATTGACCCTGATTGTAAGCTTTAACACGAGTGTTATTGAAATATTCTTCCAGAGAAAATTGATTGGGTAAACTGGTTAAGCTATCATGACGAGCTAGATAATTGATTTGAGCTTCCATCTGCTCAATCTGATCTCTGTAACGTTGAACAACAATTTTGCGTTTTTCTAGTCGAGTCGAAATTACTTGGAGAAGTTCAGAGACTTCAAACGGCTTAGTTAAATAATCGTCAGCACCTAGCATCATTCCCTGACGGAAATCACGATGTTCTGCTTTAGCAGTGAGAAAAATGAACGGAATTTCCGCAGTAGCTGGCTTTTGACGCAATTCTTTAATAAGTCCATATCCGTCTAATCGAGGCATCATCAGATCACAAATAATAATATCTGGCTGATGTTCTACAGCCATCTCTAACCCTTGTAATCCGTCTTCTGCGGTGATTGTAGCAAATCCCTCCATATCCAGAATTTCCTGAATGTTGTTTCGTATTTGAGGCTCATCTTCAATAATCAGAATCGTATTCATATAGATTGGGTCAAACTAAAAGTAACAATTCAGACTGCGGGATTAGTCAATCTTAATAGTTTATTATGACTAATTACTAGTTCTTTGCGCTTCGTGATAAATGATGAATGTTTAATTAATATTAAGACCTATGTAAGTATTACTTCGTAAGTAATATTTACGAAACTTAAGTATGATTAATTGTAACGTTTAAGGATTTGCGTAAGCCTGAGGCTCAACGTTGTAGACGCAGTTTAATAGACATCTCCGGTAAAGTAGAGAAGTTCAATAGAACGTCTCTACAGGGGTTTCAGCACCTCATGTGATGAGGAAACGCTATAAAAAATGGTATTGAGTATAGAAATATTAGGAATTACGCAAGAGTAGCAATTAATAATCATAACAACTGCCAAAGATAGCAAGAAAATTAATACACCGTTTCCCGAATTACTTCCGTATTGATTGGTTTGATCAGGTAAAGCCGCAACATATACCAAACGATGTTCCTCAGCAATGGAATTTTTTTGAAGAACTTGATAACTCCCCAATCTTTGCTGTTATTGAGTTCAATTAATTTCTGGTTATTGATTGCACATTGCTCTAAAAACCAGAAAAAGTAGGGGTGATTTGTGTTTAAGATAATTGGAAATGCCCTAGCAGCAGTTTTGTTGGTTTCTTCAATTACCTGATTGTTGTATTTACGGGGATGAATACCTAATATTTCATAGAAACTTGCCCGTTCAAAGACTGTCATTGTGTGAGTAGCAAATACAGTTAATAAGAAGAAACGCACCCATAATCGTGCTTTCCAATTATTCCATAACTGTGGTTGAGAACGTAACAAAGCCTTGAAAAAATCCCCATGTCTATTTTCGTCTTGACACCAGCTTTCAAATTTGCGAAATAGAGGATAAAACTGAAATTCTGGATTTTTTTCCATGTGGCGATAGACTAAAATATAACGCCAGTACCCAATTTTCTCCGACAGGTAAACGGTGTAAATCACCCATTCTGGAGGAAAAAATGTATAGGTGCGATTTTTAGTTAAATAACTTAAATCAAGGGAAAGATTAAAATCTGCCATTGATTTATTCAGAAAACCCGCATGGCGTGCTTCGTCTCGTGCTAAATAACCAAATGCTTCTGATAGTAGAGGGTTACTGTCTTTGATACGACGAGATAATTCTTTAAACAGTAAAAACCCAGAAAACTCTGAAGTACAAGAACGTTCTAAAAAGTCAAGAAAAGCTAACCTTTTCTCTCCTTCAATGTGATCCCAACACTGTTTAAATTCATCATCACGAACAAAGTGATGGCGGTTATAATCAGCTTTGAGTTCATCAACGACAGATCTTAATTCGTTCTCATAGGCAGAAATATCCATTTTGGCCACAGCATCGAAGTCTGTGGTATAAAAACGGGGTGTTAATAATGTTTCTTGAACAGGTGCTTTGACACCTGGTTTCAATAACTCAACTGGGGGAGTTTCTAAAGACTTAACCATGATACTCCTTTGAATATTTTATGCTTTGATAATTATCTAAGCATAAATAGTTATTAGTAGTCATCAGTTAAATTATTGAAAATAAATGGTACAAAAACACCTGATCAGCTTGAGCAATTGCCTGAAATTTTAGCGGCTTCTGGATACAGGATTTTCAACGAGGCCGCCATTATCAATTGCATTATAAGTATCATTATTTGCTAAACCCAACCAAGGATCAGAATTAGGTGTTAAAAACAGTTCAGCATAGACTTTTTCATTAAGTTGATTGACATCAGATGTTTCATTTTTTTCTAAAAACCATTGGTGAATTTGCCTGTGTAGGATATATTCATTTCTGACTGTATCTAAGGCCATAACTGTTTCAAAATTACGAATTACTTGAGAGAAATTATTTCTGTTTGTTGTATTTGGTAATTTCTTGGCTTGAATTAAAGCTATGCTATTGGCATCTAGTTTGGCATCTGCTTGATACAATTGAGCTAATTTATTCCAAGTTGCTTGGTCAATAATTTCTAAAGAATTAGGTGTCTGATCTGATGCTTCGGGTTGAATTGAATTAATAATTGGTCTTTCTACTACTGATTTAGAAACGGCTAGAGAACCTGCCAATACAGCACTTGGAGGTGAAGTCAAATTATTTCTACGTTCTACTAATTGGGGTGGAGATTGAATACCCAATTTAGATAAATCTGCTCTCCATTGATTTTGAATTCCATCAAGCTGGCGAAGATGATATTGTTGTAATAAAATTTCGTATTCTGATCTGCTACTTTTATTTAATTTTGTTGCTATTGCTGCTGTTTGTTTGAGTTGGTTAAAAAAAGCTTTCGGTCCATACAGTCCGGGAATGGCATCAATGGGACGACCAGAACTATCTAAAATATAATGAATACTATTACCTGTAATTGTTCTTTCTAATTTGCGTCCGTCTCCAAAATCAATTGTGACTTTGGGAACTGGTCTGACTGTTTGCCAATGTAATATAAATTTGTCTTTTAAGAGTTGAGAAATTTCTGCATTTGGATATAATGCAACTCTAAAAAATCGACTATTAGCACAACTGAGATCTGTATCTAATCTACCTAATAGTCGTAAAGAAAGAATTGGTTTGCCGCTAGTTTTAGCAACGGTTTTAGCTTTTTCTAAATCGGTATACCAATACAATTTGGAAGCGTAACAATCTCGTTGTTGACACAATTGATCTAAAGCTGTTTTAACTTCTACTGAGGCTAGGGATGTTAAATCACCAATATGAGATTTGAGAAAAATTTCTAATCCTGTTGCACCTTGTTGACGTAATTTTGTGGCTTCTTGAGTTAGTTTAAATGTTGTTTTTGTAGTTTCTTGGCTATAACCAGCTTGGGAAAAAAAGCAACTGGCTAAAATGAAGCTAATGGTAAGGTTTAAATTGGTGAATTTCATATTTTTAAAAGTGCTTTAATTGGCTTTTCTAATTATGCCACTAAATTTTTGATATATCTACTTACTAATTCTTCCTTTTGCTGATGTTTGTGGATATTTATCAACTTATGTGAAGAATAGTCTCTCTGTTAAAATCAAGAATATGTGATGTTAGCTTTTCACCTGCTGTTAATCCACTCTCACGGAGATTTTAGCCTGATGTTGCTGTGCCTCAGAATTGAGAATTTTGCCCTCATCGATCACCTGGAATTGGAGTTTGGTGCTGGTTTGAATGTGTTGACAGGGGAAACCGGTGCTGGGAAGTCGATTATTTTAGATGCGATTGATGCGGTTTTAGGTGGGAAAGTGTCTAGTCGTGTGATTCGCACGGGGACTAGCCGTGCTTTGGTGGAAGGTACTTTTAGTATCAATCCTTTCCTGAGTGCTTGGTTGAGTGAGCAGGAAATTGATTTAATTGATGATAATTCGGTAGTAATTAGTCGAGATATTTCTGCCACTAGCAGTAATATCCGCACTAGATCACGGATAAATGGGGTGCTGGTAAATCGGCAAATTATGGGAAGTCTGCGCGATCGCTTGGTGGAAATTACCGCGCAAGGACAAACCCTACAGGTGGGACAATCTGCTCAAGTCAGAGATTGGTTAGATTTATATGGTGGTGAGTCTTTGATGCAACAACGCCAAAAAGTTACTGTTGCTTTTAGTACATACCATGCTGCACACCAAACTTTAGAAAAACGCCGCACTTCGGAACGGGAACGCTTGCAACAACTGGATTTACTGACTTATCAAGTGCAAGAATTGGGAGCAGCAAATCTCAGTGATGTTCAGGAAATGGAACTATTGACACAAGAGAGGGAACGCCTAAATCACGTTGTTGATTTGCAACAAATGAGCTACAAGGTTTATCAGGCTTTGTATCAAAATGAAGATGAAACCCCTACTGCTTCTGATTTATTGGGAGACAGTGACGCAACATTAACTAATATGGTGGAGTTTGATTCCCAACTACAACCTTTATTAGAATTAGTGCGGGATGCAGTCACAACTGTGATGGAAGTGGGAAGACAAATTAGTGCTTATGGGGAAGGATTGGAAGCAGATCCGCAACGGCTAGAAGAGGTTGAGGAACGGATGCGGGAATTAAAACAAATTTGTCGTAAATACGGCCCAACTCTCACGGAAGCGATCGCATATTATGAACGTATTCAAATAGAATTAGCCGAACTCAACAACAGCGAACAATCTATAGAAACCTTAGAACAGCAAGAACAGGCTTATTTACAGCACCTCAACCAAGTTAGCCAACAATTAACCCAACTACGTCGCCAAACTGCGGCTAATTTAGAATCTCACCTGTTGACTGAACTCAAGCCTTTAGCAATGGATAAGGTCAAATTCCAAGTTGAGATTGTGCCTACTTCCCCCACGGCCACAGGTGCTGATAAAATCACATTTATGTTTAGCCCTAACCCCGGTGAACCCATACAACCGCTTACAGAAATCGCTTCCGGTGGGGAAATGAGCAGATTTTTACTAGCTTTAAAAGCTTGTTTTAATCAAAATGATGGTGCAGAAACAATGGTATTTGATGAAATTGATGTCGGTGTATCGGGAAGAGTTGCTCAAGCTATAGCTGAGAAATTACACCAACTCAGCCAAAGTTATCAAGTATTATGTGTTACTCACCAGCCCTTAGTAGCAGCAATGGCAGATAGCCATTTTCGGGTGGATAAACAAGTTACTCATAAAAATGGTAACACTGAACAACGTACAGTTGTGAGAGTGACTAGCTTAGATAATTTAAGCACTCGACGGGAAGAATTAGCACAGTTAGCTGGGGGCAAATCTGCAAATGAAGCGATCGCATTTGCCGGATCTTTATTATTACAAGCTGCTAACCACCGTCGTCAAGAACAAACTTAAGTTCTGAACCGAGACTAAAAATGTTAATGAAATATCATCAGTCGTAGCAGTCATAAAAATGTTAGCTAAAAATATCACAGATTTATTATCTTCTCATTGGCAGCAGACACTTCAATCATTTAATGTTGACAAAACAACGGCAAATAAAGCATTTTTTCAACTCATTTCAGCTTATTCTAGCCCCAGTCGCTACTATCACAACCTACAACACATTCACTCTGTCCTCAACACAATTGAGACTTTTACAACCTGTATTCAAGATTTGCCTTCTTTACGACTAGCAGCCTGGTTTCATGATGTAGTATATGACACTCATACCCAAGATAATGAAGAAAAAAGTGCTGTTTATGCTGCTAATATGCTCAAAACTTTAGCAATTCCAACTAGTAATATTACCAATATTAAACGTCTAATTTTGTGTACTAAAAATCATCAAGCAGATGATCTAGACAGTCAAATTTTACTTGATGCTGATTTAGCAATCTTAGCTGCTACTCCACTTCAGTACCAAGAATATGCCCAAGCCATTCGCCAAGAATATGCTTGGGTTTCAGAAACTGAATATATCACAGGTAGAGGAAAAGTATTAGAGCATTTTTTACAACGTCAATCTATCTACTTAACCCCATTAATGTTAGAATCTTCTGAAGAATTAGCCCGTTTCAATATCACAACAGAATTGAAATCTCTTCAGAAAAATATAGGACTTATATGAAATACCACGTAATTTATGACGGTCAATGCAATCTCTGCGTTACTTTAGTGCAGTTGCTCGAAACTCTAGACCAAGGAAAGCTATTCAGATACATCCCCATGCAAGACGAACAAATGCTATCTCAATGGGGAATAACTGCTCAAGATTGTGAACAAGGAATGATTTTAATTGATCATAATGATTCCTCAAAACGTTGGCAAGGCAGCAACGCAGCAGAAGAAATTGGGCGATTATTGCCACTAGGCAGTTTATTTGTTGAGGCTTATCGTGCCTTACCGGGGATGAAATGGGCAGGAGATAGGTTTTATGAACAAATCCGGGATCATCGCTACACCCTGTTTGGCAAGCGTGGAGACACCTATCAATCTGCCTATTGTGTAGATGGTAGTTGCAAAACTGGGATTGAATAATTAGAGCGCAATCATGAAATCGCAATTTATTGAATTATCCCTCTTTATCTGTAGACATCTCCAGAAATTAGGTTTTGTCTTAGACAGGACAAGAGTTTCAGATTCTTTTTCGGAGAGGTCTTGTGTTTATCTGCGGTCAATTATTCTTGATATCTTAATTCACAGGTTAATTATCAATGACAACAATCAAAGTGATATTTACATTGCATAGGCAGTAATTTCCACGCCAGAAACAATGTATTTAATCTCCTGACAATAGGTGTTTCAGAAGTTTTCTGCACCACTAAGGGATTTCTGTAAGAGGTCTATCTGTATAGTCAAGTCTGTGATAAGATTACAACTAGTACAAATAACTAATTAAAAATTGTATATGTCAGAACAAACACTATCAGAAAAACTGAAGGAAGAAATCAAAAAACTCAAAGCTCCCAACATTGCCGTCATTGGTGGTACAGGAGTAGGAAAAAGCTCATTGATAAATGCTGTTTTTGGTAGAGATTTAGCTAAAACAGGTGCTGGCTTGCCTGTTACTCAGGAGTTTTGCCGCTATCCTGCAGATGAAGAATCTAGAGATATACCTATTGTTATATATGATTCGGCTGGTTATGAAGCTGCTAAAGAGACTCAATTCGTCAATAATGTCATAGATTTTTTAACTAAAAAGAGAAATGAGGGGCTTGATAAACAAATTCATCTTGTCTGGTATGTAATTAATGCCTCATCAGGTAGGGTACAGAAATTTGAAGAAATTATTATTGAAAAGATTAATCAACTCGGTATATCCGCAATTATAATTCTATCACAATGCGATCGTGCGAAAGACACAGAGATAGAAGGCATCAAAGCTGCACTAAATACTTTTAACCTTGACAATATCCATGATGTGTTGGAAGTAGCCGCGTCTCCATTAGAGTTTCAAGGTAAACCTATTTACGAACCTTTTGGTTTACACGAATTAGTGGATAAAACTATTGAAATTGTCCCTTATATTTATACAGATGCAGTAATAGCAGCGCAGGTTGTAAAACTGCAAGATAAAAGACAATTAGCTTGGAAATATATATCTGCTGCGGCCACCACTTGCTTCCTTTCAACCGCAAGTCCAGCCCCTTTAAGTTCTCCAGTGCTAATTGGAGTACAAGCAGGGCTTTGTGTATCTATTGCTTCAGTATATGGTCATCGTGAGTTTGCCGACTTTTTAAACACAATAGGTACTTTTGCAGCCTTCAATACATTTGTAACTTCTGTTTTAAGTGATTTATTAGGTATATTTTTTCCGCCTGCCGGATTACTAACAGCAGCAGGAGTAGCTTCCTATGTTGTAGCGTTTGGACTAACTTGCACAGCTGTATTTGAAAAAATCGCACACGATAATCTTCAAGGAAAAACAAGAGAAGAAATAAAACAATATTTACAAGAGAGTTTTAAACAAGAATTTGAGAAATATAGCCTTTATAGTATCCCTAATCGTGAAACGTTAGATATTGTAAAGAGAACCTTTCTGAATTCTTGATCAACAATTACTATAATAGTAAAGACAGTTTGAAAACCAAACAAAGTAAGTTGAGGATTTACTAACCTAAAGCATTGCTAATTACAGTGAAATTTTTATGCCCATTAAAGCCGAATAGGCTGAATGTCAGCAATAACACAGATCAAAGCAATCAAAAGATGTAGTTTTGGGTAATCGTCTCAATTGTTGTTCATAATCGTCTCAATTGTTGTTCATAATAGAAGTACAAGAAAGGGCTAAGTGACATCAATGTGTCTCATTTCACCCTATTAAATAAACAGAAAATGGAACAATTACCTGTTACAGACGCAGTAGTAAGCGTCATGACAAAAATTCAAGCTCCTAATATCCTAGTTGTAGGCAAAACAGGTGTGGGTAAGAGCAGCTTAATAAATGCTGTATTCGGTGAAGAATTAGTAAAAACTGGTGCAGGGTTTCCTGTAACAGAAGGGTTCCATTTTTATAGTAATGGTCTTGTTAATATCTATGACTCTGCTGGCTATGAGTTCAGTAGTGAAAATATATTTGTTTTGGATATTTTTAATTTCTTAAACTCCAAACAAAAGGCAGGAATTGAAAAGCAGATTCATATAGTTTGGTACTTGATTAATGCTGCCTCTAGTAGAGTTGAAAGGTTTGATATTAAGATTATTAATCAAATTCGCAACTATGGGATACCGTTAATTATTATTCTTTCTCAAGTTGATCGAGCAAGAGATGAAGAAATTCAAGGTATTAAACCTGTATTAACACCTTTAAATGTGTCAGATATAATTGAAGTAGCTGCGTCTCCTCTGACAATTAGAGGAAAACCCATCTGCGAACCTTTTGGTTTAGACGAAGTAGTTGAGAAAACTATCATGCGGTTACCTGAAATCTATGCAGACGCAGTGAGGATGGCACAGATTGTTGATATAAAATCAAAACGAGAGTTAGCTTGGAAGTTAATTGCAGCAGCAGCAGCAATAACCTTTAGTAGTGCTTGGCTTCCTATTATAGGTGCAACGACAGGAACAAGTTTGGGAGTGCAAGAATATCTAGCTGTTTCAATTGCATCTGTATATGGATTTGGTGAGACAAGAGAATTTCTACCACAAATTTATAGAGGAAAAATATCAAAATCAACATTGAGTGTTGCGGGAGTTACATTAGGATTTGATATTTTAAGCAAATTAATTCCTGTTGCAGGTAGTGTGATTGCTGGAGGAACAGCAGCCACACTAATTGTAATTACAGGACTAGCTTATGCTTCAGCATTTGAATCAATGGCAAACTTCCACATAGATCCTCACGATTCCAAAGCATTGCAGAGGTTTTTATCTGACAGTTTTCAAGAAGCATTGGCAAAATATTCCAATCTTGTGATTAGATCAACGAAAGATTTAGCAAACGTCAAAGACAGATTTTTAAATCAATAGTTATTTTCCTTTGTCCCACTTTTATCTTCACAGTTTGATATTGTTTTTTCGCATTTATTGAGAGTTTAGATCTCAATTAAGACTGACAAAAGTTGATGAATTTCTTCTATTGTGTTGTAGTGTACTAATCCGATTCTCAGCAAACCACCACTTGCTTCCACACCTAATCTTTCGGTAAGGTCAATAGCATAGAAATGTCCATGCCAAGCAAAGATACCCTTTTCTCCTAAAATTTTGGCTATATTTGCTGGTGTTTGTCCTTCAATTGTGATAGAAACTGTGGGAGTTCTCCAGATAAATTGGCTAGGTTCAGTAATACCATAAACTCTTAAACCGGGAATTTCTAACAATCCAGAAATTAGCTTTTTACTTAATTCTCTCTCATATTGCTGAATGGCTGACATTGCAGATATTAAAGCTGCACGACGACTGTGATAAGCTGATGCTAACTCATGATTAGGTTGTGCAGATAAAGTGAGAAAACTAGGACAGTGAAAGGTAGTTAAACCTTCTTTATCCGCTGCCATTAAAGACGATAGTAATTCATTATCTAAAGTTGGTGAAACATGACAACCTAACTTTGCTAGATAATTAATTGCTGCTACTACTCCCGCTAAACCTTCGTGATTGAGAGTTCCTGTTTCCCAACGTGAGGGTACTTCTTCTGAAGCTGGTTTGACCTTGTAGGGAGTAAACCGCGCTAAATGTTCTCGTTTTCCGTAGAGAACACCCACATGGGGAGCGAAGAATTTATAAGTAGAACAAGCGAGAAAATCACAATCTAATTGATGAACATTAATAGAAGCATGGGGTGCATAATGGACGGCATCAACAAAAACCAAAGCACCAACAGCATGAGCTAATTTTACTATTTTAGCAATATCGTTAATTGTCCCTACTGCGTTGGAAGCATAACTCACTGCTACTAATTTTGTGCGTGAATTAATCTGGCTTTCCAAATCGCTCATATCTAGGGTGCAGTCTGCAACATTAATATCAACCGTGCGAATATTTACACCCCTTTCTTCCAAAGCCTTCCAGGGAGAAATATTAGCTGCATGATCAAGACAAGTCACAATTATTTCATCACCTGGTTGCAGTTCTCGGCCAATAGCACGACTAACTGCAAAAGTGAGAGTGGTCATATTCGCACCAAACACCACCTCATCATGATCACATCCTAACAAATCAGCGATCGCAGCACGAGCAGAAATAATCAACGCATCAGTTCGCACACTAGTAGTAAAATAGCCATGAGCATTGGCATTAGACCTCACCAAATAATCACTCATAGCATCAAGCACTGCACCAGGTATCTGAGTACCACCGGGTCCATCAAAAAAAATCGCTGGGTGTCCGTCAGTCGTTTGCGTTAATGCCGGAAACTGAGCGCGAATCCATTTTAAATCAAGAGATTCCATAAATAAATTTCCTTATTTTTTCACCCACTACAGAGACAATATCTTCATCCCAACAATAACCTCCTCCGCGTCCCTCTGCGCTTAACTCAGCGAACCTCTGCGTTTAAACTCCACCCTATTTAATCGGCCAAGCGACTTTTTGCAAAACATTCATTATCCCTATATCTTTGAGTAACTGTATTTGTTCAGCATTTCGCACCAACAAAGCGCCAGCAAAGCCCAAAGAATTGACAGAAATTGACTCAAATTCTTCCTGAAAACGCGGTACTATTAACATCCATTCTCGCGTAGCTAAAAGATTATACGCCCCAGATTGTTTATTATTCCCAACTGCTTCAATACCCACGGCTTGCAGTAAAGCTTGATATTTTGTAAAAGTTACTTCTGCTTCTTCCTGCAAATCGAGATTAGTGAAAGCGTGTAAAAAAGGAAATCCGGGTATAGTCGCAATAGAATCTTGAAACTTTGCTGTTTTTAATAATGGTGTAATAGGAATTTCTAGCTCAGAAAAAGGTAAAATTTGTAAATGTTTATGTCGCTGACTAGCCCCCGCAATCTTACCCCCATTGTAGAATACTAAACCATCAAAATCAGCTAGACAAGCCCACATTGCTGCAAAATCTTCTACAGTAAGTAAGCTTTCCTGTTCTTCAAAAGCACGGGTGATAATCAGCAGGTGATAATCAACAACATTGAATTTATTTAAAATACAAACATGGGTATCAGAAATATCTGCTACAAACAAATCTTCTTCGTAAGGCAAGAAAGGATTAAACTCTTTACCAGTATTAGCAGTTTGTTGATCTTGCTTTTTCTTAGCTGCTTGTTTGCGGTTTAAGTTCGATAATATCCGCACCAAGAATTTAACATCATCTTGTTCGATAAATTCAAATTCCGTCGGGATAGATTTTAGCGCTCCGCATTGTAAAGCCTGTGCTGTGGTTTGTTTGACTTTTGTCCACAATGTGCCTGGTTTGAGTAATATTTTGCCCTGTGTCATCTGTTTTTATAGTAGTAGGCTAATATTTTACCTATTACCCATGACCAGATGTGGATTTTTAATGATACTTACCACCAACAGGAATATTGCCACAACTAAGGCTGCATACCTGATTAAAGAATTATCCCAGTGTTTGAGAGCGATCGCAATCACTGCCCAAACCGTTACCCCAGCATAAGCAATATCCCGGTACTGTATAACCATAACAGTAGTAATCGCCGCTGCTGCCAACAACATAATTACAGTCCATACCTCGTTAGTGATGCCCCAACCATTCCAACCATAAAAATACAGCGCAGAAGCTACATTGACAATAGTCGCCACACTAATCCAACTCAGATAGATACTAATAGGTGTATGAAGACACAGTTTTTTGTTTTTATCTACACGCTTTCTGCCAATTTCTAAGCGCTGGTAAATAATAATCAGGGGAATCAAAATCCCTAACATTGCAACTATAGAAAGGGTAAAAAGTCTGGAGAGAAACAAATACACCCAAATACTTTGAGCAACGGAAGCAACTACCAATAAATATCCAGTTTTACGTAAATCAGGATCATTTTTTTGATTAGGAAGAAATTGATAAACTCCCAAAGTAAACAACCCTAAATAAATCAGTCCCCAAATAGCAAAAGCATAGTTAGCAGGAATAATTAAAACCTCTCTAAATACAGTATTAGAAATTTCTCCAATACTGACTCCATTCAGCGGAAAAATATTGGATAATACGTTAATCACGAAAGCACCAACAATAGCAGCTAAAGTAGCAAGCTGCCGTATCAAATCCTGGTTATTGCCAGAGGTAGACTGCTGCATAAGATAATTTGATCAGAGATATATTCTATAATTTTAGCTTACATATTTTGCTTTTATAATCTCGTTACTTTGTGGTATCTTGCTACAGGTGAAGTTGAATAATCAGCCAAATTTGATATAATTAATGGCTGCATAAACAAAAACTGCCTAGTCACATAAATTAGTGCTTTTGTAAAGGTAAAAACGATGCGATTATCACAAATGTTATTCGTTACACTCCGGGATGATCCTGCTGACGCGGAAATTCCTAGTCATAAATTGTTACTCCGTGCAGGTTATATCCGTCGCATTGGTAGTGGTATTTATGCTTATTTGCCTTTAATGTGGCGAGTTTTGCAAAAAGTTTCCCAAATTGTGCGGGAAGAAATGAATGCCACCGGCGCACAAGAATGTTTATTACCCCAATTACAACCGGCTGATTTATGGAAGGAATCAGGACGCTGGGATACATATACTAAAGCTGAAGGGATCATGTTTTCCCTCGTTGATAGAAGAGAACAACAATTAGGACTTGGGCCAACTCACGAAGAAGTCATTACAACTGTTGCCCGTGATATGATTCGTTCATATCGTCAATTACCGCTGCATTTATATCAACTGCAAACTAAATTTCGTGATGAAATTCGTCCCCGTTTCGGTTTAATGCGCGGTAGAGAATTTATCATGAAAGATGGTTATTCTTTCCATGCTGATGAAGAAAGTTTGAAAAAAACTTACCAGGATATGTACAAAGCATACAGTAATATGTTGCGACGTTCTGGTTTAGCTTTTCGGGCTGTGGAAGCTGACTCTGGTGCTATTGGGGGTTCTGGTTCAACAGAATTTATGGTGTTAGCAGATGCGGGAGAAGATGAAGTTCTCTACACTGAAGATGGTAAATATGCAGCGAATGTAGAAAAAGCAGTTTCTCTTCCTGCTAATGCTGAAACTTCACCTTTTACAACTTACGAAAAACGGGAAACTCCAGGAACAGATACAATAGAAAAACTTTGTAATTTTCTCAAATGTTCTCCTACTCAAATTGTCAAAAACGTTTTATATCAAATTGTCTATGATAATGGTTTGACTATTTTGGTGTTGGTAAATATTCGCGGAGATCAGGAAGTTAACGAAGTCAAGTTACAAAATGAATTGACTAAATTAGCTCCTCAATTTGGCGGAAAAGCTATTATTGCTTTTAGTGTACCTACTAGTGAAACAATTGCAACTTGGGCAGCAAAAACTTTACCTTTAGGCTACATTGCGCCAGATGTTGCTGATGATTATATTGCTGAAAGTAAGCAAGTAAATCCTAAGTTTGTGCGCTTGGTTGATCAAACCGCAGTTGAGTTAAAGAACTTTGTCACTGGTGCAAATGAAGCTGGTTTTCATGTCGTTGGGGCTAATTGGGGTGAGCAATTTAAACTACCTGAATTAACCGTAGATATTCGGAAAGCAAAATTAGGCGATCGCTCTCTGCACGACTCAAACCAAACCCTACAAACGGCTAGAGGCATTGAAGCTGGTCATATTTTCCAACTTGGTACAAAGTATTCCCAAGCTATGGGTGCAACTTATACTAATGAACAAGGGGAAGAAAAGCCTTTGGTGATGGGTTGTTACGGTGTGGGTGTGTCTCGTTTAGCACAGTCAGCCGTTGAACAATCCTATGATAAGGATGGCATAATTTGGCCTGTTGCGATCGCACCCTATCACGCCATTGTCACCATTCCTAACATTAAAGATACCCAACAAATCGCAGTTGCAGAACAGCTTTACACAGAACTCAATCAAGCTGGTGTAGAAACCTTACTAGATGATCGTGATGAACGAGCAGGTGTTAAATTCAAAGATGCTGATTTAATCGGTATTCCCTTTAGAATTGTCACAGGTCGAGCGATTACAAATGGTAAAGTTGAAGTAGTAAAACGCGCAAACCGTGAATCTCAAGAAATCCCTATTGAGGAAGTTGTTAATACTTTGCAACAGTGGGTTAAAGAGGCGATAGAGAGGTAAGATTAAACGCAGAGGGGCACTGAGGTTAACGCGGAGGTACGCTGAGGTTTTTTCTCAGTTAGCCCCCTAAATGAACTGGGTTATTGAAAAGATAATGGCAGAACAAACTATAAATTTTGATTCTAATCCACCAGTTGCTACCAATGAATACGACACGATGATTCAAATGGCTTTACCTGGATATGAGGTAATGCACAATATGGCATTATCTGTTTTAAGAGCAAATTTACCAGATAAGGCTAATTTGTTGATTGTGGGTGCTGGTAGTGGTATGGAGTTAGTCAAATTTGGTAAAGGTAATTCACAGTGGCAAATGCTAGGTGTAGATCCATCTAGTAATATGCTTGCTATTGCTCAAAATAAAATAGAGGAACATGGTTTATCTACACAAATTAAATTATTTGCCGGATATACCCATGATTTAGATCAAGCTTCTTTTTATGACGCAGCAACTTGTATTTTAGTCATGCATTTTCTTCCAGATGATGGTAGTAAATTAGCTTTACTGCAAAATATTTCCCAACGGCTAAAATCATCAGGTACTTTTATTTTATTGGATATATTTGGTGAAAAGGGTACTCAGGAATTTGAAAGAATGATTGCTATCATCAAAGTTTATTGGGAACAAATGGGAATCACCCCAGCAAAAATAACCGAAGGACTAGAAACAATCAAAAAAGGTGTTTTTCCTATTCCAGAAAAAAGAGTAGTGGAATTATTACAGGAAGCTGGCTTTGGTAATATTTTAAGATTTTATACAGGGCTTTGGGTTGGTGGTTGGGTAGCAACTAAAAACTCTTGAGGTATCGTCTGAGTAAAATGGTACTCTCTGTTATTTTAGATAGATTTTTGTTGGGTTTCCTCAACCCAACTTTACATTTCATGTGGAAATGCAATATCATTCTTAATGTTTCTTCGTTTTTTGCCAGTCTTCTAACGCACCAATAACAAAGCTGGCAGCCGGGTGGTTAAGGAATTGCTCAAATTCTGGTAAAAATTAAATATGCTTTATCTCAAATCCTTGTAGAGACGTTCCATGGAACGTCTCTACAACATTATTTACTAGATAAATTAAGTAACCCAATACCAAGATTTGCCCAAAAAATCCATACTTTCATAACCTAACCTAAACCACAAAGTGTTAAATCTAGTAACGTTAAACTATAAGAAACCAACGTGAAAGCACAAGTATTTAGAGGCGTAAATCAATTATCCTACGAAGAAATCCCAGTTCCTACCCTAGAAGCAGATGAAGTGTTAGTACAGGTGCGGGTTGTGGGTTTGTGTCAGTCAGATATTAAAAAAATTCGTTATCCTCTGTATGAACCACCACGCATATTTGGACATGAAACGGCGGGAACGATCGCATCTGTAGGTGCTAATGTGAAAGGGTGGACGGTAGGACAACGGGTAGCAGTGATGCACCATATACCATGTATGCGTTGTTCCTATTGCTTAAATGATAATTTCTCTATGTGCGATGTTTATAAAAATATCTCCACTACCGCAGGTTTTAACGCCAGTGGTGGCGGTTTTGCTGAGTATGTGAAAGTTCCAGGACACATTGTGGAAAATGGGGGGTTGATTCCCATTCCTGATGATATCAGTTTTGAAGAAGCGAGTTTTGTTGAACCAACTAATTGCTGTTTAAAAGCGGTGAAAAAAGCTCAAATCGCACCGGGACAAACTGTATTAGTGACAGGGGCGGGGCCAATTGGGTTAATGTTTATGATGTTGGTGAAGTATTTTGGTGCCAGAGCGATCGCAACTGACTTACTTCCCTCTAGAATTGAAAAAGCTCTAAATGTAGGAGCAGAAGCCGCTTTTGATGCGCGAGATCCCGATTTATCCACAAAAATTCAAGCTTTAACTGGGGGAATGGGTGTTGATGTCACCTTGTTAGCAGTACCCAGTGATAAAGCGTTTTTCCAAGCTTTAGACTGTACCCGCAAAGGTGGAAAAATTCTCTTTTTCGCTGAATTTCCTGATGAACTCGAAATTCCTATCAACCCGAATATTCTCTACCGTCGGGAAATTGATTTAATGGGTAGTTATAGCTCATCCTACCGTCTGCAAAGTCTATCTGCGGATATAGTCTTTAATCGCCGCATTGATGTTAAAGCCTTAATTAGCGATCGCTATCCCTTACAAGATTTATCACAAGCCGTAGACCAAGCGATCGCACCCACACCAGAAACGTATAAAATTTTGATTTATCCATAAATTGGTAATGGGTAATGGGTAATTGGGGAAGAGGAAAAACTATTTACCAGTTATCTATTACCTAATTTTGAGTGATTTATGATCATAATCGCTTTCTTAGCTTTCTACGTCGCTTTCAACCTGGGTGCAAATGACGTTGCTAATGCAATGGGAACCTCTGTCGGTTCTAAAGCCATCACCCTCAAACAAGCAATCATTATTGCTGGCATCTTAGAATTTACAGGTGCTGTCTTATTTGGACATGGGGTAACAGAAACATTAGGGACGAAAATTGCTAACCCCGAATTATTTACCACCACACCGCAAACCTTACTTTTAGGGATGGTAACAGTACTGATATCCGCTGGAATATGGCTGCAAATTGCCACATCACGGGGTTTACCTGTATCCTCATCTCATGCAGTTGTCGGTGCGATCGCAGGCTTTACTTGGGTAGCATTAGGCATAGAAGCCATAGATTGGTCATCTATTGGTTTAATTACCATCGGTTGGATTTTAACACCTGTCATTAGTGGTATTGTTGCCGCTTTTTTTTATAGTCTTATTCAGCGTTGGATTTTGGCTCAACCTCACCCAGTAGCGCAATTACAAGAATGGATTCCCTGGTTAAGCACGATTTTAATAACTATCTTCGGTGTAATTGTGCTTCCCACCCTTACCCAACCACTAACAAACTATTTAATCAAAAAAGTTGGTTTAAACATACCTACTCACGACATCCCTATATTTACAGGTGCAGCAGCCGCCATAGGACTGACACTCTATAGCTGGCGACAACTAGATCACAACATAATCCAAAATCCAAAATCCAAAATCCAAAATCCCGTAGAAAGCTTATTTGCTCGTTTCCAACTGTTGAGTGCTTGCTTTGTTGCCTTTGCACATGGTTCCAATGATGTCGGCAATGCGATCGCACCCCTGGCGGTCATATCCTACATCAATCAAACCGGAAGCGCCCCCATTAACGGCATCACCATCCCCATTTGGATTATGATCCTTGGTGGTCTTGGCATTGTCGCCGGTTTAGCCATTTGGGGTGAAAAGGTCATCGCTACCATTGGCGAAAACATCATTTCCTTGCAACCTAGTAGCGGATTTTGTGCCGAACTAGCCACCGCCACCACCATCTTACTAGCTTCTCGATTAGGCTTACCAGTATCCACCTCCCATGCCCTAGTTGGCGGTGTAGTCGGCATTGGACTAGTGCAGAACCTAAAATCAATTAAATTCCAAACCCTCCAAGGAATTGCCTCAGCCTGGGTAATTACAGTCCCCATTAGTGCCATTCTCAGCGCCACCATCTTCAGCATTATCCGGATGATCTTAAATTGAAAATGAAATTTATGGAGATTCTCACATACTGGTTCTCTATAAATGCAATACATTCTAGGGGTACAGTTAAGTAGGGCTTCCTGTTTCACTACAAAACCTTCAGTGCTGTACTCACACATTCAACTTGAATAGACTTACGCAAGCATCATACTTAATGTTTCTTACTAAGATGCGGCAGATGTTGAAAATCTCTTAATTGTTACCAAAATTATCGAGTCTGACACATCCTGATTAATATGCCAGTTGCGTAAGCCCCATTGAATCCCACGGATTTCAAACCACCATATTCTGCAATTGGTGCTAAAAATACAGCCTATTTTTGCAGAATTTCGACTCATTTATTAGAATATTATGCAGGGAAGGGTAGTATATTTTCTTTTTTATAGAACAATACTTTAATTCCCTACAGCAACGGAAACTGTCACCCACTTTACATTTCGCACAAATTTTGGTTTTTCATAACCTACCCATCTGCAAGGCTTTGAAACAGTTATCAGTGAACAGTAGACAGTGAACAGTAAACAGTGAATAGTTATCAGTAGACAGTGAATAGTTATCAGCCTAAAAATTGATAACTGACAACTGGTAACTGATTTATCGTCAAGGTGTTAGAGGTTATAAACTAATGGGGCGATTTGAGAAGCGACCAGACAACCCAAGAATCAGAGGAGACTTATCCAGAGCAGCTGAAAACGCCCTCTGGGATGTAGTTGAGGATTTGGAAAATCTTCAAAAGAATGTTCTGAAATCGTTGCAAGACGACGTAAAGCGGCTGGAGTCCGAAAAAACCCGTTTAGCTAATGATATTCAACGATTGACCGAGGAAAAAGAAAAGTTACAGCAAGCTCGACAAATCACTGAACAGCAAGTTTTAATCCGTCAGCTGGCTGAAGTTTTGGCAAAGCATATATCTTCACAACTACAATCTTCACTAAAGACTTTAGCCACCCAATCAATTGAAGGTGGATCTTCCGAACGAGTCACATTGAGATCTGCGGAAGTTAATTCCCTCGCAGCTGGTCAGATCAATGAAAATGTTGGTCAAATGTTGGACAATTTGGATGATAGTGTCACAATTGCTTTTAGCTCGCTGCAACAAGAACTAAAAAATTATCAAAATCATCTTTCCCAGCAGTTGTCACGAATGTACGACCAACAGCAAGAAGGAGAAGACATATTAGCAGAATTTATTAATCGTCTCAGAGGGGAACTGGACAAAACCAGAGAAACAACTTCTCTCAAGGTGTTAACAGGAGGTGCGCCCACTGTATTACAACTAAATGAGCCATACAAAAACGGTTTTTTGGAGAAATCTCCAGAAAGAATTATTTCTGAACCAATTTCTCTGTTTCCCCAGGAGTCACCAAAGAGCGGAAATTTATCATCAACAGAGGCTGTAGTTACATCACCACCAACTCAGGAAAACACACCTGAGCCAATGTCTTTTCAGACTCCTGATTCTTTCACAAAACAATCAACATCAGAATTCTCTACTCAAGAAAACACACCTGAACCAATTTCTGTTCTTAGTCCTGATTCCTCGACAAAACAATCAACATCAGAATCATCAACTCAGGAAAACACACCTGAGCCAATGTCTTTTCAGAATCCTGATTCCTCGACAAAACAATCAACATCAGAATCATCAACTCAGGAAAGTACACCTGAGCCAATGTCTTTTCAGAATCCTGATTCCTCAACAAAACAATCAACATCAGAATCATCAACTCAGGAAAACACACCTGAGCCAATGTCTTTTCAGAATCCTGATTCCTCAACAAAACAATCAACATCAGAATTCTCTACTCAGGAAAAAACACCTGAGCCAATTTCTGTTCTCACTCCTGACCCCTCACCCAAGCAATCAAAATACTCACCATCACTAACACCCAAACGGGAAGCAACAACCAGAAGAGAAAGATCCCGTAGTTCCCCAAATTGGTCACCTGTTCAGGTGGGTTTCCTGTTGGTTGTGTTGTCAACTGTGATGTCATCACTTTACAACGTAGCTGTAAAGGCGCTTTTTTACCAAGGTTCTGATTTTTTAGGAAATTTCGAGACACAGCAATTAATTGCACCAACTTTGGGGAATATTTTCTTAATTTTGATGCTGAGGTTATTAGTTGTTGTGCCATTAATGTTGCTATTGGCTCCCATTTTACACCCTTCAGTTTGGCAAGACTTACAAAATTTATTTGATTCAGTAGGGAGAAATGCTACTTCCAATCAGGCAAAAACAAAACAAGTATTACTCTTGTCAGTCGCGAGTGGCTGCTTGTTATTTTTGTCCCAAGTACTCATTTATATTGCAATTGGTAAAGTTTTAACTGGAATTGCGATCGCACTCTTTTTTATCTATCCCCTGATTAATGGACTTTTAGCATGGTTCCTCTTTCGTGAACGTCCTAATGTATTCAACGCTGGTGCTATTTTCGGCATTTTTTGTGGTGAATTATTAATCTTGGGTAGTTATTCAAATGGTATGAATAATACCTCTTTAGGAATTATTTCTGGAATTATGTCCGGAATGGCTTTTGCTGTTTACGTAATTCTTACTAGGTTGTGCGCTCCGAAACTGCATCCAGTTTCTTTTGCTTTGATTAACTTCGCCACTATGTTGCTATTAAGCTTCATCTGCTTAATGGTACCACTACCAAGTGATTGGAGTTTAGCAATTAGATCAGCCAATTTACTGGAAGTGATATTAAGTGCTTTTATGTTGGGTGTCCTGACTCTTTGCGGATATTTGTTTAATAATTTTGGAATTCGCAAATTAGGTGGGCCACCATCGGCTATTATCGGCGCTCTTGTTCCAGTAGTAACCGTAATTTTTGCTGGATTGATGATTCAGGAAAAATTGGATCTTGTGCAAATCATGGGAGTGTTGTTAGTCACTGGTGGTGCAGTTGCTATCAGCTTTGAAAAAATGCGGAATCATTTGCAATCTTCTAATGCCAATAATCAAAGGATGAAGAACAATGAAACTAAATATCGTGGGTAATAATTTACTTCTGATTTCCAGTAATTGTTATATTTCTCAATTTGGATAAATTTGGTGTTAGATTATAGGTTGGTTTGATAATTAAGCCGCCTTGCAGCAGAGATTTCAGTTGGCAAAAAAGCAATTTAAATGCACCACAGTTTATACTTGATTAGCTGCATCATCCAAACTATTAACCTGATGCAGCAAAAGTCCATAATTTTTAGTGGTGAGCAGAACTACTCCGCTGTATAAAGTTAACGATTTACACCCTGAGTCATTTAAAACCAAGCAATTTTAGGGTAAAAGCATAAAAAATCTTCATCTAGTGTGAAGACAAAAATTGCATTTGGGTGTAAAATAGATAGTTTAATTTGACTACCACTCTTGTAAACGTGCTATTCATCTGTCTGTCAATATGAGTAACGACATAGATCTGATCAAACGTCTTGGTCCGAGCGCGATGGATCAGATCATGCTTTATCTAGCTTTTAGTGCCATGCGGACAAGTGGACACAGGCATGGAGCATTTTTAGATGCAGCTGCAACAGCAGCTAAGTGTGCGATTTATATGACCTATCTGGAGCAGGGACAAAACCTGCGAATGACCGGTCATTTGCACCACCTTGAGCCAAAGCGAGTCAAAATCATTGTCGAAGAAGTGAGACAGGCTCTGACTGAAGGTAAATTGCTAAAAATGCTGGGTTCCCAAGAACCTCGCTATCTGATTCAATTGCCTTACGTATGGATGGAAAAATATCCTTGGCAGCCAGGAAGATCTCGTGTTCCTGGTACAAGTCTGACTAGTGAGGAAAAAAGGCAAATTGAGCGTAAACTGCCCAAGAACCTGCCTGATGCTCAGTTAGTGACATCCTTTGAGTTTTTGGAGTTAATTGAGTTTCTCCACAAGCGATCGCAAGAGGAGTTACCACCACACCACCAAATGCCCCTGAGTGAAGCCTTGGCAGAACATATCAAGCGCCGTTTACTCTACTCCGGTACAGTCACACGCATTGATTCTCCTTGGGGAATGCCCTTCTACGCCCTCACTCGTCCTTTCTATGCTCCCGCAGACGATCAAGAGCGTACTTACACAATGGTGGAAGATACCGCTCGATACTTCCGCATGATGAAAGATTGGGCAGAACGGAAAGCAAATGCCATGCGTGCTGTAGAAGAACTGGATATACCCCTCGAACAAATGGAACAAGCTATGGAAGAATTGGATGAAATTATCCGAGCTTGGGCAGATAAATATCACCAAGATGGAGGTATGCCGATGATTCTCCAAATGGTTTTTGGTAATCAAGACGATTAAGCCGACCAAAAATTTAGACTGACCTAATCCGCTAATTTTTGGTTACGCAACTTTGATCAATCTAATTTGGGGACGACAGTAAAATATCTTTCATGGCTCTTCTTCACACCATGAGCGCGGCCATACTAAAAACGGTTTAAAAATGTCATTCTGAACGAAGTGAAGAATCTCCGATATACTTCCCTGCACTACGTTACGCTCAGTATGACATAAGTTCAGTTTTCACCCGTTTGCAGTATATTATGTGTAGAAAGCAAAGTTCTCGCACATTCGTAGTAGTCAGGAAAAGTAAATTTGAGGGGTTAAAAACAGGAAAAAAGTCCTAACATCCCCTAAACTTGCCTACCCCCGTTATTTTTGGCTTGATGGACTAGTAGGGTGGACTATTTGCCAACCCTACGATTGTAAAAATTACAGGCAAATTTAACTCTTAGATACCGCTACCACTGGGAGTTGATGGCATAGGAGTAGTTTCAAGACGAGGACTTAATCCTGGTGTTGTTGTAGATCCTTCCCCAATACTAATAATTCTGTCACTGGCATTAATACAAGTGTTCAAAGACTGAATTGGGGTTAAATCAATTTCTTTACGCAAGCCAACGACACACTGAGCAAAAGTCACGGGTAATAAACTGCGTCCACAGTAAGTTAAGGTGGTTGGGTCAATTGCCTTCTGAGTACTCTTGCTGATGCCAACTACACAGGCCGCTAATTCTTGAGGACGACGGGCTTTACTACAGGAATAAAGCGCTTCTGTAGAGGCAATTTCCGTCTGCTTTTTGATTTGAGCTACACAGCTCGACAACTCTCTTGGTCGCAGGGCTGTGGCACAACCCTGAGATGCTGCTTGTGTTGTCACTCCTACACTCAATAATTGAGCCGCACAGACCCGGTAATCATTTCTATAAGAATCTGTAACAGCTATACTCGGTATAACATTGGTCAATAATCCAGCGATCGCTACAACTGGCACTGTTAAAAATCTCAAAACATAATTTCTGTTTTGGTTCTGAAAATTGCTAATTTCTTTTTTGCTCTTTAACATAAGCTATTCTCCAAACACCAAGGTTATGCTAACTTAGAATCTGCTTAAACTCCTCTGCAATCAAGAAATTTTGACGCGATTGTCTAAAATAGTCCCAAAACCTAATACTGTGATTTTGAACTATTCCCAACAACAGAGAATGAATTTTGTCTCAGGTTAGACTATAGTAGATAGTTTGTGGCGAAAACGACTGCAAATTAATAGTCAACATTGCGTCAGCAGTGACTAAACTTCAAAAACTCAGTCTTTTGGCAACATCTGAGTTAAACGTACCGTGGGACACATGGAAACGCAGGGTCAAATCCTGAAAGCTTGGCAGGTGCTATTTTAGGTAGACAATACCCTACTTAAAAGTTAGTACCATAGAAATGAAGTCTTCCAAAGACTATTTAAACTAATTCGTTTGGTTCGAGAGAGCGGGCATTTAGGGGTAGTTTTTCAGAAGACAGATCATTAAACCAAGAATACTCTAGCTAACTGCTTTGAGGAATGTCATAATAGAATATTTGCGTAAAGTTTAAACAGGATTAAATTAAGGAAACTCATGTCCCGATATAGAGGGCCCCGCCTCAGAATTGTCCGCCGCTTGGGCGACTTACCAGGATTAACCCGGAAAAGCCCTAGACGTGCTTATCCACCCGGTCAACATGGCCAGAACCGTAAAAAGCGCTCTGAGTATGCTATCCGTCTAGAGGAAAAGCAAAAACTCCGCTTAAACTACGGTTTGACTGAAAAGCAAATGCTGCGCTATGTACGAAAAGCCAGACGTGTTACTGGTTCTACCGGACAAGTCTTGCTGCAATTTCTAGAAATGCGTTTAGATAATACAGTTTTTCGCATGGGTATGGCTCCTACCATTCCAGCGGCGCGTCAATTGGTAAATCACGGTCATGTCACCGTTAACGGTCGTGTAGTGAATATTGCCAGCTATCAGTGCCGTCCTGGTGAGGAAATTGCTGTCAGAAATAAAGAAGCATCCAAGAAATTGGTAGAAGCTAATTTGCAATATCCTGGTTTAGCTAACCTCCCCAATCACCTAGAATTTGATAAAAACAAATTGACTGGTAAAGTTAACAGCGTGATTGAGCGAGAATGGGTAGCACTCCAAGTTAATGAACTGTTGGTCGTGGAATACTACTCACGTCAAGCCTAAGTCAATTTTGGATTTTGGATTTACGATTTTGGATTAGAATTGATTTTCTTTTCATCTACAATCCAAAATCTAAAATCTAAAATTCGGTCAAGTGACTAACCCCCAATCTGCGACATGGTACGGGTGTATGTACCAGAATTACCTGAGTCGCGTTGTTTAAAGTTAATTTCGGCTTTGATATTTAATAATTGTTTGACTTGTTGTCTTAATTGGGCGGTGCTAATACCAGCACGTAAAGAAGTTTTCAAATCTATTTGACCAGTTTCGTTTAATAAACAGGGTCGTAGCCAGCCATCAGCACTCAGACGTACCCGGTTACAGCGATCGCAAAAACATTCGGACATCTGGCTGATAAATCCTAGTGTGCCTTTAGCTCCCGGAATTTGAAATACATCAGCAGGCCCGTTTCCATAAACCTGAGATTCTGTTAATCCCCAACGTTCACGAATACTGTGCCGTAAATCAGCAGAAGATATCCAACCGCGATCGCTAAATAAATGTTCATTGCCAATAGGCATAAACTCAATCAACCTGATATGCCATTGTTTCTCAATCGTTAGGGCAGCTAAATTGAGAATTTCATGGTCATTAACACCGGGAATTACCACAACATTTAACTTCAACGGGTCAAACCCCACCTGATAGGCAGCTTGAATCCCTTCCCAAACTTGTTGCCAACGTCCACGCCCATGATTACCGATAATTTGCTCAAAAGTGTCTGCTTCGAGAGAATCTAAACTAATATTAATTCTTCTTAATCCTGCATTATAAAGATTTTGTGCCATTGGAGCTAGTAAAAACCCATTGGTGGTCATAGCCAAATCTTGAGTTTGGGGAAGGTTTGCAATTTTGCTGACCAAATCTACAACACTAGGACGCAGTAGAGGTTCTCCACCAGTCAAACGAAAGCGGTTAAAGCCAAGGGGAATAAATACCTCTTGAATCAAGATGAGTATTTCCTCATCGGTTAACAACTGTTGCTTGAGGATATAGTTCAGTTCTGCTCCCTCTGGCATACAGTACTGACACCGGAAATTGCAACGATCAATTAAACTAATACGGAGATAGTCTACCTGGTTCATGGTTATTCTGGCTCAAAGCATGGGGAGACCAAATTCTAGGCTACCTCATGATTGGTGTAAGCAATTACCACGTATATTAGCAACTAGAAATTGGATTGACATTTCTAACTCCCTCCGTCTTCTTCCCTCTTCTCCCTCCTGACTCCTGACTCCTGACTCCGAACTCCGAACTCCGAACTCCGAACTCCGTTCGCGTAGCGTCTCCGTTCGGCGAAGCCGTGCCGTAGGCATAGGAGAAACTCCGAACTCCTGACTCCTAAATCATCACGAAAAACTTTTTCCCCAAGCCCTACTTAATAACTTTTCATTGCCCGTTGAATATCGCGCTGATCTTGTCGGCGTTTCAGGGATTCGCGCTTGTCGTGGAGTTTTTTACCTTTACCTAAGGCAATACTTACTTTTACCCAACCACGTTGGAGATACATTTTTAACGGGATTAGGGTTAAACCCTGCTGTTCTACCTTCCCAATTAGCTTGCGAAGTTCCTGGCGATGCAGCAGCAACTTGCGTGTGCGGCGCGGTTCATGATTAAAATATTGTCCACTGGAAGTGTAGGGAGAAATATGTATATTTATTAACCATGCCTCGCCATTGCGAAGTAACGCATAGCCATCTTGGAGATTAACCTTACCTGCACGAATCGACTTGACTTCAGTTCCGGTTAGCTGAATTCCAGCTTCATAGGTTTCTATGATTTCATACAAATAACGGGCTTGACGATTGTCGCTGATAACCTTGAAACCTTCTTTTTTGTCACTCATTGAGAATTTTGTTTGTGTTAAATATGCCTAAAATTTTCTTTAGACTGGGCGTAATTTAAGTGTAAATTAAGTAAAGATGCTTTTTAATCTTGAATATGGGGTTAAATCCCACTAACCTTACATATAATCTAACCTATCATTATAGCATTATTAAGTGCTTCGCTTGATATAAAAACGATATTAATTTCAAGACTTACGCAACTGGCATATTCAGTAAGGCGCGTCTGATGTTAAAAATCCGTTGATTATTACCAAATAATCGAGTCTGATGAACTCTACAAGAAATAATAAATACTTGACACTCTACCGTATCTGATCAGACCTAAGTTCGACATAAGATAATTTGTGGAAAACTCGCCCCCAGTAGGAGTCTCAAACCCTTATTCTCTCGCTCTTAAAAATCATAACTCCTAACTCCTAACACCGAACTCAGGTGATCAGAGATTTGTTAAGAGTTATAAACTCTCTGGGACTAATCAGTAAGAAAAGTTGAAGGTGTGTTAAATATTATTAACACTTCCTAAGGATTTAAGATTTTCTTTATAAATCATCCCCTCAGGCAGACATTAGTAGGTAATCCTGTCATAGTATGAAACATAAGAACACTATTATTGCCAGTGTCTATTGATAGTGTTTATAAAAGCAAATTGCTGAGTAACAAAAATGCTAGGGGTGTACTGTCCATGCCCTTGAAGATCCTTGTAGTGGATGACGACCTGGGCACTCGTCTGTCTATTAGCGACTATCTTGAACTGTCTGGCTATGCGGTGATTATGGCTGATGACGGTCAAGAGGCTTTGGCTATGGTAGAAGAGAACCAGCCTGATTTAATTGTCACAGATATTGTCATGCCAAGGATGAACGGCTATGAACTAGTGCGTCGGGTACGTAAACAATCAGAATTTAGATTATTACCTGTAATTTTGTTAACAGCTCGTACCAAAACCCAAGAAAGAATTCTCGGCTATCAATCAGGCTGTGATTTATATTTACCTAAGCCTTTTGAATTAGAAGAGTTAGCTGCGGCTATTCGTAATTTATTAGAGCGATCGCAAATTATTCAATCAGAGTACCGCTTTTCTCATCAAGAAAACCTAGATAGTTCCCACTCTACAAAAACAGTAGACAGCCATAATTCTCTGTCTACTCAAATTCATATATCCCCAGTACTTTCATCACTAACTACCAGAGAACAGGAAGTTTTAGAACTATTGACCCATGGATTCTCTAATGCCGATATGGGACATCAACTACACCTGAGTCCGCGAACAGTAGAAAAATATGTCAGCAGTTTATTAAGAAAAACATCAACCAGCAATCGAGCCGAACTGGTACGTTTTGCAATGAAGCATGGTCTAGTGGAGTAGATTGCAGGAGAGCAGGGGGAGAGTATTTATCTATCTTCTGACTCCTAACTCCTGCCTCCTGAACTCCTATTTTCTAAACTTGTTGAGTTTGAACATAGTCTAATAGACCTTCGCAAGCATCAATGAGCAGATCAATCACCTGATTAAAGCCCTCTGTACCACCATAATAGGGGTCTGGAACTTCTTTAAGGGTGTGTCTAGAACAAAAATCACACATCAAGCGGACTTTATGATGATATTGCCCAGAAAGGTCAACAGCCAGGATATTTTCATAATTGTCTTTATCCATTGCCAGAATTAAATCAAACTCCTGAAAATCTGACTTCGTAAACTGACGGGCTTGACCACGGAGTTCAATTCCCAACTTTGTCACCGCAGCAGCACTCATGCGTCGGTCAGGTGCTGATCCAATGTGATAACTAGAAGTACCAGCAGAATCGCAATAAATACCATCTCCCAAATCAGCCTGATCAATGAGAAGATTCATAATATTTTCAGCTGAGGGCGATCGGCAAATATTACCAAGGCAGACAAAAAGTAACTTGTAAGGCATAAAATTCTTTTGTCCTTTGTCATTAGTCATAGCTAATGACTAATGACTAATGACTAAAATCCAGGTAGTTCTAGTCCACTGGTCAATTCTTCCATGCTTTCCCGCATAGTAGCAGTGGACTTGTTGTAGGCATCTTTCATCGCCGCTGTTACAAGATCAGAAAGTACTTCAACGCCTTCTGCCAATGCCTCTGGGGAAATCTCTACCCGCTTAGGCTCTTGGTTGCCACTGACAATCACCTTAACCAAACCACCGCCAGATTCTCCTTGGATCTCCATTTTCTCCAATTGTTCCTGGAGAAGTTTTGCACCTTCCTGAACTTGCTGGGCTTTTTTGAAAGCGTCAGCCAGTTCTTTCATTTTTCCTAAACCAAAACCAAAGCCCTGTCCTTTTCCTGATGTCATAATTAATTTTTCACTTATGCTTTGAATAACAAATCAAATTCAATTATAGATGTGGCTGGTAATTGGTAATTGGTAATTGGGGATTGGTAATTTTCTTGAACCAGTCCCCAATCCCTAGTCCCTATCAACCAACAGGTTGAAACTCACCGATCATTTTTACTTCAGGTTCCAACCAAATTGACCAACGTTCTTGTACCTCACGTTGAATATGGCTAATTAGACAGAATATATCGCTGGCTTTAGCTCCACCACGATTAACGATAAAATTGGCATGAAGCAATGCTACTTGCGCTCCACCAATTTGATAGCCTTTTAAACCAGCTTGTTCAATCAACCACCCAGCAGAGTAAGGGCTAGGATTGCGGAACACACTACCACAACTGGGAAAATTGTAAGGTTGGGTACTAAGCCGATGCTTTTTGTGTTGCTTGGTAGTAGCTATAACTAGTGCTGGATCTGCACCTGGTTGGAGTTGAAAGGTAGCTTGGGTAACTATACGTTTGCCACCTTGCAATAATGAAGTCCGGTATTTATAGCCTAGTTCAGCCGGGGTGAGAGTTTCTAAAGTACCGTCGGGTGAGAGAACTTCGGCACTAACTAACATATCTTCAATACAACTATTATGCGCCCCTGCGTTCATAACAACAGCACCACCAACAGTTCCAGGAATACCAACAGCCCACTCTAAACCTTGCCATCCTAAATCTGCTGCTTCCCATGCCAAACTAGGAATAGATTCCCCCGCAGCGACGGTTAATTGACCTGTTTGTGGGTCGAAGTGCTTAGAACGGAAATGACGAGTGGCAATAACTAAACCGGGTATACCTTGATCACTAACCAACAAGTTAGAACCTGCGCCTAATATTGTTACTGGTAAAGCTAGTTCTTTTGCATACTTGATACTAGCTTGTAGTGCTTCTAAGTTACGAGGAGCAACGTACAATTCAGCCCCTCCCCCAACTCTATAAGAAGTAAATGCTGATAAAGAAGCCTGGGACTTGATCACACAATCAGTGCCGGGTAAGTAAATTACATTACCATCGACAGAATTAATCGTTTCTTGTTTATTGGTAGTCAAAGCAGAAATCGTACAGACGTTTCCAACTGCCTGGGAGGTTATCATCGTTGCTTTTATTGGTAATTTCTATTACTTTTTTACCGATTGAATCCGGTAATAAAATTTAACTAATGAACCTATTGCTAGATTGAGAATTGACTTACAAAACAAAACCTAGCAAGTTTGCTCTACTTATGATGTAGCTGTAACTGTAGCTGGTTCACGGAGAGTGGCAATGATTTCAGGAATTGCTTGATTTAAATTACCTGCACCCAAAAATAATGCCAAGTCACCCGGTCGCAGAGTTAACAATAAGGATTCGCACACTGAGGATAAGGTTGGTTGATAAATCACCTGCTGGTGTTGCTTGGCAATTTCTGCGGCCAGTTGTTCACCACTAATCTGTCCTAAATCAGGTTCACCTGCACTGTAAATGTCAGTCAGGACTACTACATCAGCATGGGTAAAGGATTCGGCAAATTCTTCTAAAAAAGTAAGTGTACGACTATAACGATGTGGTTGGAATATGGCAACTACTCTTTGTCCTGGTCTAGCCTGGAGACGTGCTGCGGCAAGAGTAGCACGAATCTCGCTGGGGTGATGGGCATAGTCATCAATAAAGGTAATTCCGGCTGCTTCGCCCCGGAATTCAAAGCGCCGTCTTGCACCTTCAAAGGTGGCAATGCCTTTGGCAATTTCACCAAATTCTAAACCTAGTGAGCGTCCCACCGCTACTGCGGCTAGAGCATTGCTAAGATTATGCCGACTCAAAAGTTGCAAATTCAAGACACCTATGGCTTTACCTTTTTCCCAAACGAGTGCAGTAGTACCATCAGCGCGGTAGTCAATGTTGGTAACGGTATAGTCAGCATTGGTATCTGGATGTAGACTATAGCTGATTGTTGGTTTCAATCTATCGCGCACTGTTTCACAATCAATGCTACCTATGAGGATTTTGCAACCTTGAGCGAATTGTTGGAAAGTATCAATTACTTCCTCTAATGTGTCGTAGTGGTCGGGGTGATCGAGTTCAATATTGGTGATGATCCCAATCTCTGGTGAGTGTTTCACCAAAGAACCATCTGATTCATCCGCTTCAGCTACCAAATACTGACTTGCGCCTAATCGAGCATTTCCTTCCCAAGCGTTGACTTCACCACCTACCAAAATTGTTGGGTCAAGACCAGCTTGTAGTAGCATATAACCAATCATGCTACTAGTGGTTGTTTTGCCGTGAGTTCCTGCCACAGCAATGCTGTGGTAATCAGCAATCAGGGCTGCTAGGACATCCGAACGATGTAAAATTGGGCAACCCAATTCTAGGGCTGCTTTGTATTCCAAATTACTGGCGTTGATAGCTGTTGAACAAATTACTTGTGGCAAAATGGTATGGTCAGCAAGTAATTGTTTTTGTGAATTTAATGATACTTCATTAGTTAATTCTTGGGGACGAAAGAATTCAAGATTGCTTGCTTCTTGTCTACTAAAAATGTGAGCGCCAAGAGATTCTAACTTGCGAGTAATTTGGTTAGGACGCAGGTCAGAACCAGAGACTGGTAATTGACGCTTTGCTAAAACATAAGCTAAGGCAGACATTCCTATGCCGCCAATTCCAATGAAATGAAATGGTCTACCGTTAAAATCTATAGAATTACTCATCTTTTGTTCCTCTGACACCACACCACATAATCATCACAAATGACACGCGTATCATAACAGGATTTTGATTTTTACAGATACGGCTTCTGTAAGATTTTCATAGCCGTATGAGGGATTAATTTTTTACTTTGTTTTGCTTGTTCAGAAAGATATTACCCTCATGAGAGATTTTTATATTTCTGATATCTTCTTATGATTATTCTGAAAATTAAGACTACATCGGGAAAAAAATCTGGTAATGTTAAATACATATTATTGAGTACCTTACTGGAATTAGCTCCTGATTTGAAATTACCTCAAGGCTCAGGGTGAATTGACTACAATAGTACATTGGCAGTGAAAATATTATTCAACTGAATTCAATTGATTGCAGCAAGAATTCCCTGGACTCAAAGTATTAGTCCGGGTAGAAAGGTCAGTTGATCACTTTTATATGTCCCTAAGACCATCCCCCAATCCCTAAACTTGATGCAGCGACTAGCAATTTTTGGTGGCACATTTGACCCAATTCATTGGGGACACCTGCTTGTAGCTGAAATAGCTCTGGCTCAATTACACCTAGAACAGGTGATTTGGGTGCCCTCAAGAAATCCTCCTCATAAACAAGCAGCTTTGTTTGAGCATCGAGTAGCAATGCTGCAACTAGCTATGGCAAACAACCCAGTGTTTACCGTCTCACTAATTGAGGGAGAACGCACTGGGACTTCTTATGCTATCAACACCCTGATTGATTTATCTAATTGCTATCCAAATACTCATTGGTACTGGATTATTGGTTTGGATGCTTTCCAAACTTTACCCCGTTGGTATCTTGGACACGAACTAGCACAAATGTGTGATTGGTTAATCGCACCCCGACTGCTAGGTGGTGAGACTATAGCTCAAAGTGAGTCAATCTGCAAGCAAGTGGAACAAGAACTGAAAGCACAAACTGAAAAGTTAGTGCTGACAAGATACCTCGGACGAGCAGAGCGATCGCACATCATTCACTGGCAATTACTGAATACACCTTTAGTAAGAGTTTCGTCAAGTATAATCCGGGAATTTTGTCGCGTCAGCCATTCAATTCATGGTTTAGTCCCGGAGTCGGTCAGCTATTACATCACCAACCACAACCTTTACTCCAACAATTCTGAATAAATTCTGTGTTTTTTTTTAGATTCAACACTTTATGGTTATAAACACTCCCCCCCTTTGCGATATGATTGGGGTCAACGATATCAACTTATAGGCATAAATACAGAGGGCAAGACACTGTGATTAGAGTTGCAATCAACGGTTTCGGGCGCATTGGACGGAACTTCGCACGCTGCTGGGTAGGTAGAGAAAATAGCCAAATTGAACTTGTCGCTATCAATGACACCTCTGACCCTAGAACCAATGCTCACCTGCTCAGATATGACTCGATGCTAGGGAAGTTACAAAATGCGGACATTACGGCCGATGATAATTCCATCACCGTTAACGGTCATACGATTAAGTGTGTATCTGATCGCAACCCAGATAACTTGCCCTGGAAAGAGTGGGGGATTGATCTGATTATCGAATCAACCGGCGTTTTTACCAGCAAAGAAGGGGCCATGAGGCACGTCAATGCAGGTGCTAAAAAGGTTCTCATTACCGCACCTGGTAAAAATGAGGATGGCACTTTTGTTATGGGAGTAAATCATCTTGATTATGACCACAACAAACACAACATCATCAGTAATGCCAGCTGTACCACTAACTGTTTGGCTCCTATTGCCAAGGTACTAAATGAAAAATTTGGTATCATCAAAGGCACCATGACCACCACCCACAGTTACACTGGGGACCAGCGGTTACTAGATGCTTCTCATCGTGATTTGCGTCGGGCTAGAGCAGCAGCCATCAATATTGTCCCCACCTCAACCGGTGCGGCTAAAGCAGTGGCTTTGGTACTTCCTGACCTCAAGGGTAAGTTAAATGGTTCAGCTTTGCGTGTACCTACCCCCAACGTTTCGATGGTGGATTTTGTGGTTCAGGTAGAGAAGCGCACTATTGCTGAAGAAGTTAACCAAGCTTTTAAAGATGCTTCTGAAGGTTCACTCAAAGGCATTTTAGGCTACAGTGAACTACTTTTAGTATCATCTGATTACCAAGGTGCTAATGAGTCTTCTATTGTTGATGCCAATTTAACTATTGTTATGGGCAATGACATGATCAAAGTTATGGCTTGGTATGACAATGAGTGGGGCTATAGCCAACGAGTTCTAGACTTGGCTGAATTAGTAGCTGAAAAATGGGTTTAATTTAACTTGTCAGTTGTCAGTCGTCAGTTGTCTAAATACTAACGACTAATAACTAAAAATGTTGAAATCCCTGACTGAGACTCAGAACTTGGTCGGGGATTTTTTCGTTTTCATACTGCAATATGACTGTTAAGCCTGGCGTAATTGAACCTATAATTGCTGCACCTGCGCCTAGTTGTTGGACTAATGCTAATGCAGGTTCTGGTGGTAAGCAGAGGACTAATTCAAAATCTTCGCCACCGTATAAAGCATATTTTAGCCCTTGTTCTGCTGTTACCCACTGGTTTAAAGTTGATAGCATGGGAATTCGTTTGTGTTCTATAATTGCGCCTACTTGACTGGCGCGGCAGATTTGTAATACAGCATCTGCTAAACCGTCACTGCTATCCATACCGGCAACAGGAATAGGGCAGGGAGATTTTAGGATTTCCTGGAGGATGGGAAGGACATCTAAACGGGGATTTGGACGCTGATGTGCTTTGATTAAAGCTGCCTTTTCTTCTGTTTTTAAACTTTGTGCTATTTCGGGGTGTAAAAGTATTTCTAAGCCTGCACGGGAGGCTCCGTGAATACCTGTAACGACGATCGCATATCCAACTTGTGCCGCAGAACGACGGATCATAAAATTGGGGTTAACTTGACCAAAGGCAGTAATTGCTAAAGTGGTGATGGGCGATCGCACAATGTCACCACCAACTATAGGCACATTATACTTTTGCAAGCATTCTGTCATGCCCTGATAGAGTCTTTCCACCCAATTCACAGCTAAATCTCCAGGTAAACCCAGTCCAACGGTGACACCCAAGGGAAAAGCGCCCATAGCTGCTAAATCTGATAAATTTGCCGCCGCAGCCCGCCAACCTGCATCTTCGGGGGAAGTGGTAACATCACTAAAATGCACACCATCAACCAGCATATCTGTTGTAACTACCAAAGATTGATTTGGCAAAGTTTCCAAAACAGCCGCATCATCTCCAATTACATCTGGAGGACAGAAACGTTGCAATCTTTCTAAAAGACCTTGTTCACCAATATCTTTTACTTGTAGAGAAGATAAATCACTATTCACCATCTGTCTTTCACTTACACGTTAGGATAAAAATATCATCTAGGGGTTAATCAAGATGGTCAGCATACAACTAAAAGGTATCACTTTTGAAGAATACTTAAAATATGAAGATGGAACTGGTTTTAAGTATGAACTGGTTGATGGACAGCTAGAAATTATGAATCCACCCACGATTGAACATTTTTTGATTTGCAAATTTCTCGAAACAAATCTAGATGATCAAATTCAGCGGTTGAGTTTACTTTGGTTGTGTTTTCGGGAAACTGGAGTGAGAACGAGTAGAAATAAATCGCGGTTGAGTGACTTGTGTGTGGTGACAGTAGAAGACGCGAAAGAATTAAAAAATGCTTCTGCTATATTTGAGTCAGCATCAATATTAATTATAGAGGTAGTTAGTCCAGAATCTATAAAAAGTGATTATCGCTATAAACGGTCGGAATATGGAGCTTTAGGAGTTTCTGAATATTGGATTGTAGATCCTTTAGAATCTAAAATTTCTGTATTATTCCTAGAAGAAGGATTATATGAAGATACGGTATTTACTGCTAATCAAAAAATTATATCGCGAACTTTTCCCGAATTGAATATTACAGTTGAGCAGGTATTCAATGCAGGCAATTTGGGATAGTCAATGTAAATAGCGGGTTAGCTACCCTACAAATTTGAGATTTCTTTAAAGGTAACAGCAAATAAATGGTTTCTACTGTTGGCATCACAGACACTATTAAAAGCTTGAGTGATTTACAAACTCGTTGTAACTTACATCAAGCAGAAGATGAAAACTTTTTTAACGAATGGTTGACAGACTTACCTCAACTCAGTCTGCAAGAACAATCAGGTGTTACTCGCATTAAACAGCGTTATGATTATCATCGTGTTGATGGTTTATTATTAGAAGGTACAATTAATCTTTTAGTAGTTTCGCCACTTTTGGAAATTGCAGGTTTTCTAGATTCACCTTACCGAATTCGCTCACCTTATGGCATAAGTTTAGAAATTGAAGAACCAGAAGAAACAATTCGCGGTTTTATTGATGTCCTAGTTGTGCAAGAAAACCTTTGGATTTTTGTGGTTGAATCTAAACGAAATAGCATTCCAGTTGTTACAGCAATACCGCAATTATTAGCCTATATGTTAAGTACTCCCCACCGAGATAAATCTGTATTTGGTATGGCTACAAATGGCGATGAGTTTATATTTATAAAACTAGCTATCACAGACAAACCTGAATATGACGTATCACGCACATTTTCCCTGTTTCCCCGACGACATGAATTAGCAGAAGTTTTGCAAATTCTTAAGAGATTAGGACAAGCTGTGGTCGTTTAATTTATCTGCATTTTAAAACAATTTTTAGGTAAATTAATGTTTGGGAATTTAGGTTTTGTTTGTAGTTGGCACTTTAGCGATAAAGCACCAACTACGAAAAACAATTAATTAAGCTGCTTTTGGTTGAACTAAATTTTCAATTCCTTGAATAACGGTTGCAGATTCAATTTTGTCATCTGCGTTGAGTTTATCTAAAATCTCTTTACCTTCTATCAGATAGCCAAACACAGTATAGCGACCATCTAAAAGATTGCGTCCTGCGGGGGTAAGTTCTGGTTCAAAGAGGAAAAAGAAAACTTGAGAAGAAGCACCATTTACGTCACCTTCAGGACGTGCCATTGCTAATGCACCAAAGGAAGAAAAAGGTAATACTGGCATATCTAGATAACGTCCAGCATCTTCGAGAGTAATGCCATAAGTTGGTTCTTTTTCGCCTTCAACCAAAATTTCTAAGGGAACCGCGCGATATTTGCCAGTTTTGGGATCAATAAAACCGACTTCTTTACCGGCTGGATCTCCAGTTTGTAGTACATAAGACTCTTCTGAACGGGTGAATTCTAAACCGTTATAAAAACCCCGTTGTACCAAATCGACAAAATTACCAGCAGTTACAGGAGCGCTATAACCATCTACAACTACGGTAAGGTCGCCTTTGTTAGTTTTGAAGGCGATGGTAGCGCGACCTTTGAGTTGGGGTAAATTACTGTATTCAGCAGGAACTTCAAAGGGGAATTCCTTCACCATAGACTCTTCCAGCAAGCTAACTAGATTGAGTAATTTGGCTCTTCCTTGCAGAATAGGGTCTTTCTGTTTAGTTTTGACTACTTCTTGCAGTTCTGTGACACCAGATTTTAACTCAGTAATCCAAGCTTCTGCTTGGGGTTGGCGTTCTTCGGGAACGCTTGCTAAGATTTGGGAGGATTGATCGAGAATCCGTGATGCTTGTTTGAGGTCGTTAGCGATCGCACCCCATCGCTTATTTGCTCGCAGTTGGTTGGAAATATCCTCTAAACTAGCTTGCAGTTTGCGTACTGGTTTGTTATCAATTGGGAGTGCATACCTTAACAAAGCTTTGCCGTCGGTAATCGCATTCCCCGCTGGTAGGGCAGCGTAACTAGAGGGAGTCCACCCAGCTGTGCTTAGTCCTAAAACTATTGTTACAAGCAGTATTGCTTTTAGGCTGTGCTTCAGCCCGGACTTTATGAAGTTAAACATGGAATTTCTCAAATGCAGCATCAAATTTTTGACTGGAAGTAACACATCAATTATCTTCCCACAGTAACAGTCCTGAGTACTGAGTACTGATTTTTGAGTGCTGAGTCCTGAAGCTAAAGACGAATAACAACTGACAAATTACGACCCTTGAAGGGTACAATAAATGCCGATTGTCTTCCAAAAATTGAAAGTTTCATGATCTCTAGTAACGACTTTCGACCCGGTGTCTCAATTGTCCTAGACGGGTCTGTATGGCGAGTGATAGATTTTCTTCACGTTAAACCGGGCAAAGGTTCTGCCTTTGTGCGAACAACACTAAGAAATGTCCAGAGTGGGAAAGTACTCGAAAAAACTTTCCGGGCTGGGGAATCTTTGCCACAAGCTACTCTGGAAAAAATTACGATGCAGCATACCTATAAAGAAGGCGAAGAGTTAGTCTTTATGGATATGGAAACCTACGAAGAAGGTAGATTAACTGTAGCGGAAATTGGCGATCGCGTAAAATACCTCAAAGAAGGTATGGAAGTCAACGTTATTCGTTGGGGCGAACAAGTGCTAGAAGTAGAACTACCTAATTCTGTAGTTCTGGAAATTGTCCAAACAGATCCTGGTGTTAAAGGTGATACTGCTACTGGTGGTACTAAGCCTGCAATTGTCGAAACTGGTGCAACTGTCATGGTTCCCTTGTTTATTACTCAAGGAGAACGGATTAAAATTGATACCAGGGAAGATAAATACTTGGGTAGGGAATAATTTTTATCTCTCCTGAGACCAAGTTGGGATAATGATTGGGTCATGGGTAATAATTTTTGCAATTACAATCCAAAATCCAAAATCCAAAATTGGTAATAACGATTTCAATCCCTTGTTTATATAGGGATTAAATCCCTGCCACACTTAAGATTCTCGTTTATGGTTAGGTCGAGGTAAAAAAAACTGTGCCATTAGACTTTAATGAAATCCGCCAACTACTGGCAACTATTGCACAAACGGATATTGCCGAAGTAACGCTCAAAAGCGATGACTTTGAGCTAACAGTACGGAAAGGTGTCAGCAATCATGTTCTATCCGTAGGTCAGGCGACCTTAGGCGGTGTGGTAGGTTCAGGATTGACATCAGTTAACCAAATAGCACCCACAACCCTACCAGAAGCCGCGACAAGTCGTGATAATTCTGTAGCTGGGGCGCAATCACCGCTGTCAGTGAATACGCCCTCAGCCAGATTGGTAGAAGTGCAGTCCCCTATGGTGGGAACATTTTATCGCGCACCTGCGCCTGGTGAAGCGGCATTTGTGGAAGTAGGCGATCGCGTCCGTAGCGGTCAATCAGTCTGTATCATCGAAGCCATGAAGCTAATGAACGAAATTGAAGCCGAAGTTTCTGGACAGGTGATGGAAATTTTGGTACAGAATGGTGAACCGGTTGAATATGGTCAACCTTTGATGCGAATTAACCCTGATTAAGTATGAATCTATAAAATGAGTCATTGTTAAAGCTCTAAATACTTGCGGGTTAATCCTGATGAAACAAACGTTGCCTGTACCATCAGAAGTAGTGCAACAAGTCGCTGAATACTTCAGCCTATTAAGTGAGCCGATGCATCTGCGGCTATTACACTTGCCATAGGATGAAGAAAAATGTGTGCAAAAGTTGGTAGAGGCAACACAAACATCTCAGGTAAACATATCAAAGCACCTGAAAGTAATGTGGCAAGCCGGAATCCTTAACCGCCGCAGTGAAGGAACTTGCGCTTACTACCGGGTAGAAGACGAAATGATTTTTGATTTGTGTAACCGGGTTTGCAATACCTGTGGCGTACCCCACCAGGGAAGCAAGCTATGCCAACCAGAGGCTCCGCGTAGCCCCTGTCTACGACACGCTCCGCGAACGTAGAGAAAGGAGCCAAGCGATCGGCCACCAGGCTAGAACCACAAGCCCGCAGCTTCAGGGTACTAAATAAAAGTTAGTCATTGGTCATTGGTCATTAGTCATTAGTTTATTTTTTGCTAAATCGACCACTGACCATTGATTATTTGCTAAAGCGGATAATTTTGGTTAAAGTTTTTACGAGTTAGTGGCTGTTCTATTTCCACACCTTCACCACCTAAAACTTCCAAAGGCTTACCATTGACATCAATGTACACTTTAGCATCAGGATTTAAAGTTGTCGCAGTATAGACAACCTGACCAACACGACCCATCATTGAAGTACTGCCACCACCACTGGTAAAATTTTCTGATAAATTCACATGGACTTCATTATTTTCCACTTTCATTCCCAGCAATTGAGTTCCTTGAGGAATAGTTGTGGAATCTGTACCTTCACTTGGACCCGATAGTAAAGCCTGGAAAGCCTTTTCCAAAACTTGGTTTGGTTGTGCAGCCGCAATTTTGAGAGGTTGCGGAACCAACTCCACACCCGTTTCTTTAGATCTGAGCCAATATATACTAGCAGTCTGTTCATTAGCTGGCTGCGTAGTCAATGGCTGTTGTGGCTGTCTGATGCTTTGAGAGGGGTTTACTGGTGTGGGAGTATTAGGAGTTTGAGAAGTAATCCAAGCTACACCACCACTTACCGCCACAACCGCAGCTGAGACAGCTGCTATCACACCTGAAGAAATATTACGGTTAGTTCTTTGTTGGTCATTCATATATAAAACCTGCTTAACAGAGGGCTGAAATAGTGTTTGTAAGAGGAGCAGCCTGGTTAAAGACGATGGGGATGCGTGGAGGTTTCTTAAAATCAATAGATGCCTGAACTTGTCAGAATACTGCTGTTTGTAATTCTGCCTATCTCAATACCAATTTTGGATTTAGGACTTTAGATTATAAATCCTCTTGATTAGGCTATTTCAGCAATTTGTAATCCTGCACCCATAGTAACTTTATTTCATCTTTAATTTTAGGTTCACACTCCCAGTCCGTCACCAGAACCTTGATGTAAATATAATCGTTTCTTGAAATACTGATATTAAGAGAGTATACAGGAAGATCTTTAATACCCTGCATCCTCATTAATAGTGAAATTTAAGATCCATAGGTATGAATTATCTATACATCTGCATACCCTCCCTGATAACTTGAATCTATTCGTTTAATATATTAAACAAGTCCTCAAAGACAATTTCCTGAAATCCCAGGAATTTGGACACAATAGAGACATACTTCATATCATTTGTAAAAGGTTTTAAAAGCCATTTGAATTGCATGATTATTTATGGGATGATGAAAACCCAAAATAATAAATATTATGGTTCTTCGGTACTTACTATGCTAAATAAATTTTTTAAAATCCTTTAACCCTTGCAATACAAGAATTCAAGGCGAATTTAGGTAATTTACATTAAATTTGCCATGAAAACGGTGAAACTCTTTATTGATAAAGGCTATGGCTTAAATAAACTCATATTTTGCATAACAAGTACCGAAGAGCCATTTTTCTTTACCATCAGCTATTAATTGCTCATCAGATTTTGTAAATATAGTCGTTACAGCTATGACTACACCAATAATTACGATAATTCCTGAAATTCCACTAATAATTAATTGCCAGGGAATAGAGGGTTTTGGTGGTGTGGGTGGTTTTAGTAGTGTTTTATTTGTTGTTAATTCTGTTAACACTTCCTGAGCATTTTGAAACCGTTTTGTATAATCTTCATAAATCATTTTATTTAAAAAATCAGCAAATTCAGAGCTAACATTTGCTTTTGTTTGCCAATTTTTAGCTAAGTTAGGTGTAAAAGAAGGATCTTCTCCTGTGATTGCAAAAACACCAATCATTCCGATTGAATAAATATCACTTGCAAAAGATACGAATCCTAATAAAATTTCGGGTGCAATATATCCCGGTGTCCCTCCTAAAATTGATGCAAGTTTTATCCCTACGAATGTTATTTCTTTGACCAAACCAAAATCAATAATAACTAATTTATGATCTTCACTTCTGCGAATAATATTTTCTGGTTTGATATCTCGATGAATGACTGCATAATCTTTGTTGTTTTTGATGTCTTGGATATATTCAACAATTTCTAAAATTTCCGTCAATAAAGATTTAACTTTATCTTCTGATAATTTCTTTCCCTGTTGAATTTCCGCATTTAAAGAATGTCCTTCCATATATTCTTGTGC
Organism: Anabaena sp. EIM26; assembly: GCF_057568715.1. NCBI lineage: Bacteria > Bacillati > Cyanobacteriota > Cyanophyceae > Nostocales > Nostocaceae > Anabaena > Anabaena sp. EIM26. Next base: position 301,206 of record NZ_CM172472.1, read on the forward strand.
ATAAAATTCTTCTCTCAATTCTGTAAACCGTTCATGAATAGTAGGAATTTGATTATATGTTTCTCCTAGTTTAGCTAATGCTTGAGTTTCTTTGGTAAAAAGTCGTAAATAGTTAGCCCAAACTTGATTTATTTTTTCTTGTTGTTCTGCTAGGGGTAAATGCTCAATCTTTAAACTTGCAGGTGTCGGTTTTTTAAGTTGTTTTAAGACTAAAATTCTTTGGTTAGGATGATTTCTATCTTTAACTTTATAGGTAATACCAAATCCGGTTTTAGTAGATAAAATATCTATGATTTGATAACGATCTCGGAGAATAGCACCAATGGGTAAAATGTTATTCATATTTATTGTTAAAGTTTTTATTGGTTTTTAGGTTGTGCTGTTGCTTAACTCAACCTACAATTTTGAGAAGATTCTCAAGTTTGTTGTATTATAAATTGCCTTTTACTTAATATTGATTGATATGAATGAAATTTATACAACTGATGTCTTAGTAGTCGGAGGGGGAACCGGTGGAACTGCTGCGGCTATCCAAGCAGCACGCAGGGGCGCTAAAACTATCCTCGTAAGTGAATTTACCTGGTTAGGCGGAATGTTAACATCTGCTGGCGTATCTGCACCAGATGGCAATGAATTACAATCTTTCCACACAGGATTATGGGGAGCATTTATCCAAGAATTACGCCAACGACAACCAGGAGGACTAGATAATAGTTGGGTGAGCTTTTTTAGCTATGATCCGCGTATAGGTGCAGAAATTTTTGCAGACTGGGTGAAAGAATTACCGAATTTACATTGGATTTCGGGAAAAGTGCCTTTAGAGGTTTTGCGTCAGGGAGACTGTATTACAGGTGTACGCTTTGCAGACTTCACCGTGAATGCCAAAATTATTCTTGATGGTACGGAATTAGGTGATTTATTGGCTTTAGGGGAAGTACCTTACCGTTGGGGTTGGGAATTGCAGTCAGACTGGGGAGAACCTAGCGCCCCTATTGTCCCTGATGCTCTCACTGCAAAGTATCCGGTACAATCACCAACTTGGGTGGTGGTGATGCAAGATTTTGGTGAAAGTATCGCCCCAGAAATTCCTGCTGCTCCTAATTATGACCCTTCTTTGTTTACAGGTGCTTGGTCAGATTATGGCGCTGAGAAGTTTTTGAATTATGGAAGATTGCCAGAAGGTCGATTTATGATTAATTGGCCTATTTGTGGCAATGACTACGGTCAAAAGGCTGATCGTTTGATAAAGTCAGAAATGACAAGACGTGAGTTTGAGCAAGAATGTTTCTGGCATAGTCAAAACTTTGCCCATTTCATTCAAACTCAGCTTGGTAGACGCTACGGTTTAGCAGAAGGAGTTTTTCCTAGTCTTTCTCCAGCTTTTGCGCTGCATCCCTACTACCGCGAAAGTCGTCGTTTAGAGGGATTGATTACTGTCTGTGAGCAGAATATTCTGCCATTAGCAGGTGGTAACGTTGCAGCAAAATTTGATGATGCAGTTGCTATTGGTAACTACGCCAATGATCACCATTACCCTGGTGTTAAGTTCTCACTACAACCTAAATCTATTCGCTGGGGGGGACGTTGGACTGGAACACCCTTTACTATTCCCTACCGTTGTCTAATTCCTAAGTCTACAGATGGTTTGCTGGTCTGTGAAAAGAATATTTCTGTGTCTCACATAGCAAATGGGGCAACCAGACTACAGCCTGTAGTAATGGGCATTGGTCAAGCTGCGGGTATGGCAGCTGCTCTATGTTGTGAGCTAGAATGTCAGCCCAGGGATTTGCCGGTCAGGAAATTGCAAACAGCTTTATTAACTGATGAGCAATGTCCGACAGCAATTGTTCCTTTATTTAACGTAACAACCAATCATCCAGAGTGGTTAGACTGGCAAATTCATTATTTGGACAACCCAGAAACTTATCCCTCCAGTGGTAATTGTCCTTGTTTATTGGTTAATCAGTATGATTACTCGAATCTTGATTGTTTCATGGGCATTTTTAATCGCCTAGACCAACAAGATTATAGATTTAGTATTATTAATCCCATCGAATTTTCACATATAACTTGGCAAATTGTGACATTGCGATCGCATATTGACAAGCAACTGCAAGCCCTTCCTCAGCAACAAAAGCTTACCGTCTGGGGATATCAAAATTCATCTGGTCACTGGCTACTTGTCGAATATATCGACGAAGTATCAAATTAATTTTTTTGCAGTCACATACAATACTTTTTGATAAATTGTCCGGATCATCATACAAATGTTAAGTATCAGTGAAGTAGAGAGTTCTAAAATAGACATCTACTATGCGTGCTGCCATTTCACTTTTAGTATCGAGTCTGGTATTCGGCTCCTTAGCTTTTAACGGCGAAGCGATGCTTACTCGTCTTTCCTACCTCCTGCTTGCTGGTTCTGGTTCACAACAGCTACTGGCTGATAATCCCAAACCAGGGCCTAACCAACCAGAACAGCCAGCCCCTCATCGTGGTAGTGGACGTAGAGAATCAATGGAATATTTCAGAAATATCCATTCAGTTGTTTAGCAACCCTAGCTTCAGACCGCTTGTAGGAGAATTCGTTGCCAGCAAAGGAATCAAATTACCTGCGAACTGGGTGTTTAAGATCCTTGACACAACTTGTCGAACCGAAACATAGACAGTTAAAGCATTTCATAGCTTATCCATCGTTCCAAATTTTATCTTCTTCGACCAAAGACATAGACAGTTAAAGCACTACATAACTCATTCATCGTTCCAGATTTCATCACCTCTGACTAAAGACATAGACAGTTAAAGCACTACACAACTGCACAACTGAGCGATCATTTAGTATTCCCTCAAAACATCCAGTAATTGTGGAAAACTTAGCTTGTATTAGTGATACCAATCAAGAACAAAGATTGTGATCAATGGATATTCTAAAAAGTTGATCCATAACTCTTTGAGAATCCAAAATCTAAAATGGTATGACTTAGTAACTCATATACGTACTCGACTAGTTTTCCTCAACTGCTGCTGTTTTGTATTAGCCGTCTATATATTAGGGAGGCCGAAAAGCAGGAAGAGAATAGAATTGTACTTCTTGTGGTTAACCCGTCAAGGTCGGTGTGATATCCAGTAGGAATATTGAGAATTTTTGGAGATCCATAAAACAGTTAATCCAGAACCCAAAATCTAAAATCTACAGCGGTGTCAAGGACTGTCAATGGTCATTAGCCTAAACCAGATGAGTACTTCTGCGTTACCTTAAACTGGTTTATGTGCAATAAAATACTTACTGAGAAAGTGGACTTCTGTGTCGATGTTTTCAAAGTCCGCTTTCTTTAAACGCTCTACTAAGTCATCAGTAGTGTAATCTCTGTAGTAAGGTTCATGGAACATTTTCGGAAAGTTATCCATCACCTGAGTCAATTCAGGTGAATCACTCTTCTGAATGGAGTCACATATAATCAAGATTCCACCTGGTTTTAACACCCGAAAGCATTGTTCTATAATTGATTGACGCACAGTATTAGGTAACTCATGAAAAAGAAACACAGAAGTTACCACATGAAAATAATCATCTAAATAAGGCAATTTTTCAGCATTTGCCTGTAAAAGTTGTGGTAATTCCAACGGATCTAGAGACAATAGCTCATTAGATTTACGTAAATAAGCTGGCGACAAATCTGTACCATATAAAGAAACTTGAGGACAAGCTGCGCGTATCATCTTCAGAGTCCGCCCAGTACCACAAGCTACATCTAGAATTCGGATTTGTTTTGGCGACAGAAACTGAAATTTTGCCAAACCGCTTTTCAGCGGGGCGAGAATACGTCGTCGCATGGCATCAGCTGAACCCCCAAACAAAAGTTCCACCTGTAAGTCATATAAATTGGCTGATAGGTTACTCAAATAACCATCAGTTTGATGATGAAAATTCTGCAAATAGTAACTAGGATAACTGTCTTTATCTATTTCTGGTGAAAAGTCTTGTTGGCTATTTTTTATGGATCGTTCCCAGATTAGGGGTAAATCTAGCCAAATTAATGGATAATAGCGGAAAAAATCTTCCCAAGGATTATCAAATAATACACTAGTCGGATATATTCCTTTTTCTGCATCCTGCCAGTCAGTTTCTAGTAGCTGATTTAATCTGTTTCGCAGTTTGGGTATTACCTCTTGAGGTATAAGTTGGCTCGTTTGCGCTAGTGTGGGATGCACTAAGTTTCTTAATTGTGAAGTTAAAATTTTATGAGCAAAGCTGAAGTAATTCTTTCCTTGTTGAAAAGTCTGATAGGTCAGCTTGGTTAAGGTGTCTGACATAAACAATAGATTAAACTTTATTACCGTCAATTATTGTATTGGAATCACCATCAAGAATAAAGCTTTTTGGAAATAAATACTCGTCTTCAACTACGTATAATTCTTGGATTGATCCACGATATTACATACAGCAAGTAGAACAGGACTTACGCAAGATGTGACCGAAAAGCTGATTCTTCCGTAGCGGTAATTCATGAATTACCGCTACTTTCGTTGTGTTGTGCATAAGTCCTATAGAAGTATAGCGATCGCTCAAGTGTAAATTTTTGTAAATTATTTTCAATTCCGTAGCATACGCTACAGAAATCCTGTTACTATAAATGGGTAAGGAAAAAATTCTATTAGTAAGAAATAGTGAGGACTGTAGTTATGTCTATTCAAGAAAAATCTCGTGCGTTAATGGTACGTCAACATCAGCAAGTTAAGAACCGTCAACAATCAATGCTGATGCGTGCTGCACAAGAACTCGGTCTTCCTGAAGAACTATCCCATTATTGGAACCCCATTCAAGGGAAGATAGATCCTACTACACAAACAATTTATAGTAGCAGTCACGCATCTATGAGCTAAGACTTTTGTTTGAATGCTTAAACTAACAGATTGAAAAAAAGCCACCCTCAAGGGTGGCTTGCAAATTTGCTTTACTACTCGTTGCAATTAGCAATCGTAATATAAGAAGAATTCGTAAGGATGAGGACGTAACTGCATTTGCTTAACTTCGTTAGCGAGTTTGTAGTCAATCCAGTTTTGGATGAAATCTTCTGAGAATACACCAGTTTCTGTTAAGAAAGCGTGATCGTTTTCGAGTGCTTCTAATGCCAATTCTAAAGAACCTGGTGTAGAAGGAATTTTCGCCAATTCTTCTGGAGAAAGTTCATAGATATTCTTATCTAAGGGTTCACCAGGATGGATTTTGTTCTTAATGCCATCAATACCAGCGCAAAGCATGGCAGCAAAGGCTAAATAGGGGTTAGAGGTGGCATCTGGACAACGGAACTCTAACCGCTTGGCTTTGGGGTTATTACCAGACAAGGGAATCCGTACAGAAGCAGAACGGTTGCCTTGGGAATAAGCCAAGTTTACTGGTGCTTCATAACCCGGTACTAAACGTTTGTAGGAGTTTGTAGTGGGGTTGGTGATTGCCAACAATGCTGGAGCGTGCTTAAGAATACCACCAATGTAGTACAATCCCATTTCGCTCATGCCAGCATACTTGTCACCGGCAAATAAAGGTTGTCCACCTTTCCAAATAGATTGGTGACAGTGCATACCGGAACCATTATCACCAAAAATTGGTTTTGGCATGAAGGTGACGGTTTTACCGTACTTTCTGGCAACGTTCTTGATGACATATTTATAAGTCATCAGCCAGTCAGCAGCTTCGATTAACTTACCAAAGCGGAAACCTAATTCACACTGACCACCTGTAGCAACTTCGTGGTGTTGTTTTTCAATGGGTACACCACAGTCTTTCATAGTTAGCAGCATTTCTGTCCGCATATCTTGAAAGCTATCCGTTGGTGGTACGGGGAAGTAACCTTCTTTAAAGCGGGTTTTGTAACCCAGGTTGGGGCCTTCTTCTCTACCAGTGTTCCAACGACCTTCTACGGAATCTACGTAGTAGTAACCAGAGTTGGCGGTTTGGTCGTAGCGGACATCATCAAAGATGAAGAATTCTGCTTCTGGTCCAAAGAATGCTGTGTCACCAAGTCCTGTGGAAGCAAGATAGTCTATTGCTTTTTGGGCAATAACACGAGGGCAACGGTTATACCATTCGCCTGTGCGTGGTTCCTTAATACTACAAATTATACTTAGGGTTGGCTCTTTCATGAATGGATCGATCCAAGCGGTGTTTGGATCTAGCACCATTGTCATGTCTGATTCTTCGATGCCTTTCCAACCCCGAATACTGGAACCGTCGAAAGGAACACCATCAGTGAATGAACTTTCATCAATTTGATCCTGGTACATGGTCAAATGTTGCCAAGTCCCTGGTGTGTCGATGAATTTCAGATCAATCATCTGAATGTTTTTGTCTTGAATCATCTTCAAGACTTCTTTTGGGGTTGTCATTGTTACTCCTTCTGTACCCAATTTTCTAAAGTAAAACCAGAATCTGCCAAAGCATCTTATCCCTGCCGAACTAACCCAAGTTGTGACACACCACCTGGAATATCGTAAATACTCGACTTGAGGTGGTTTTGTAGTGTTTGTTACAGATTATCTGGATTACAGGTTATATTAACCTTTCTTCATCATCTGCACAAAACTGGAAATATCATCTCATAGGGGTCAACTTTGGCATAGAATCCTTAAATAGCGGATGGATAGTTTTTGTGCCGCATTTATTGTTTATGGCACAAAAGTTTACAGGTGCATAATTGCAGCCAAATAAATATCAAACCATAGATAGCTAATGATTGGGAGAAAAAAGAATGCGCGATGCAATTACAACTTTAATTAAGAATTATGACGTAACCGGACGTTATTTTGACCGGAATGCGATCGATAGCCTCAAGTCTTACTTTGAAACTGGTACGGCAAGAGTGCAAGCGGCTGCTGCAATTAATTCTAATGCAGCGGCTATTGTTAAACAGGCTGGTGCTAAGTTATTTGAAGAATTGCCAGAGTTGATTCGTCCTGGTGGTAATGCCTATACAACTCGTCGGTTTGCGGCTTGTTTGCGGGATATGGACTATTACCTCCGCTATGCTACTTATGCGTTGGTAGCTGGCAATATGAATGTACTTGATGAGCGGGTGTTGCAAGGACTCCGGGAAACTTACAATTCTTTGGGCGTACCTATTGGTTCTACAGTTCAAGGTATCCAGATTATGAAGGGTCTTGTCAAGGAGCAAGTAGCGGCTGCTGGTATTGCTAACACTGCTTTTGTGGATGAGCCTTTTGACTATATCACTCGTGAGTTGAGTGAGATTGATATTTAATATCTGAATTTTGGCGATTGGAAATCGCAGCTACACAATCAAATCCGTAAAGACGGACTTGATTTTTAATATCGCACTTTGACTTTATTAGCAAGGTGCGTTTACTTTTTTTAATGTAAAAAATAGTTTGTTGACAGATAAAGGTACTTAGAGTGTAAAATTAAAAACACACAATGCTTTTATACAAAATTTTATATGTTTATCATTGATGATGTCATTGGAGCATTAATTGGAAAAGCAACAGATAAAGTTTTAGATCAACTAGATCATAGTGAAACTAGATTGCGAATTTTAAATAAATTTGGCTTGAAATCAGATGAACCACCTAATGATTTTGATGGGGTTTATGTTTATACTTTGATTGAGTATGGAGTTGGGAAACAAAAAGTTATTTTAGAGTTATTTAAAGAAAAAGAAATTAAAGAAGAATTTCGGCAAGCATTTAGTCAAAATAAAAGTTTTAATAGTCAAACATTAGATGGCTTTATTCAAAGTTCTAATATTGGCGATAGAATCAAAGATGAAAATATTGATTATCGTCGAGAATTGGCAGAATTTGCTCGATTGTTTGTGGAAATTGCTAAACGAGCTAGAACACCGACAGAAATTTTACAAGAACACAAATTAGAGAGTTTACAAAATAGTTTAAATCAAGTTCGAGAAAAAATTAACCAACTGAGTTTACCAGAAATTCAAAAACAAATTACCCAATTATTACAAAGTCAACAGCAATTATTACCACCTGCGGAAATTACCAGAGAAACGGAATTAGCTAAACAATTAAAAAAATGGTTTCAAACCCTGGGTTATAAATTTGAAACTTACGAAATCTTAAAACCAGAATATTTTGAATGGATTATTAATATTCCCAAACGGCGAGGATATGACCGGATTTTGATTCACGGAGTCGAAGCAGAAGCGGGAATTAATGATATTAATGCAGTAAAACAAGCTGTAGAAACTCAGAAAGTTGATGAAGGTTGGATTGTTGCACCACGTCGAGTTAGTAAATTAGCGAGAACCGAAGTTGAAAAAGCTGAAAATAGCCATATTTTTTGTTATTCATTTGATGAATTAATTGAAGCTGATGCTGATTTTACTGGTTATTTTGATTGGTTAGAAACAGAAGTTAAAAGCAGAGGAATTGATAAATATTATGTTCCCTTAGCTTGTACCAAAGAAGAAATTAATCCCCAAACTAAACAGCGGATTGGTATTAGTCATTACGGTAAAGAAGATGGTTGGATTGAGCGTTATATTAATGAATGGTTGGCTGACCCAGTAAAAGAACATTTATCTGTTTTAGGAGAATTTGGCACAGGTAAAACTTGGTTTGCTTTTCATTATGCTTGGTTGGCTTTACAAAAATATCGTCAAGCTAAAAAAGAAGGTTTACCGATTCCGCGTATTCCTTTAGTGATTCCTTTAAGAGATTATGCCAAAGCGGTGAGTATTGAATCTCTTTTTTCTGAGTTCTTTTTTCGTAAACATCAAATTGGTTTAGTGGGATATTCTGCCTTTGAACAACTTAACCGCATGGGGAAATTATTATTAATTTTTGATGGCTTTGATGAAATGGCCGCACGGGTAGACCGTCAAGCGATGATTAATAATTTCTGGGAGTTAGCAAAAGTTGTGGGAACAGAGGGAACAAAGGCAATTTTAACTTGTCGGACTGAACATTTCCCGGAAGCATTGGAAGGAAGGAGACTGTTAAATGCTGAATTACAAGCTTCTACTGCTAATTTAACAGGAGAACCACCCCAATTTGAGATTTTAGAATTAGAAAAATTTGATGATGCACAAATTCAACAAGTTCTCAGTTTTAAAGCTAAACCAGAAACAGTTCAAAATATAATTAACAATCAACAATTATTAGATTTGGCACGTCGTCCGGTAATGATTGATTTAATTATGGAAGCATTACCGGATATTGAAGCTGGTAAACCTGTGGATATTTCCCGTGTTTATCTTTATGCAGTGCGGCATAAAATGGAACGGGATATTAAAGCTGACCGCACTTTTACCTCAATGGCAGATAAATTATATTTCCTGTGTGAATTATCCTGGGAAATGCTGTCAACAGATAGAATGAGTTTGAATTATAAAGAATTTCCTGACCAGATTCGTCGTTGTTTTGGCAAAGCAGTAGAAGAACAAAAAGATTTAGATCATTGGCATTATGACATGATGGGGCAAGCCATGTTAATTAGAAATGCTGATGGTGATTATTATCCTGCCCATCGGTCATTATTGGAGTTTTTTGTTTCTTATAAATTGGGACGAGAATTAGGCATTTTGGCAGCAGATTTTCAGGAAGTTGTGGAGGTTCTTCCCTACGACCAAGGAAAAATAGATTTAAGTCAAACTTTTGGAAAAACTCTGTTAGCCAAAGCCGTGTTAGATTTGATGTTTCCTATGTTGTCAAGAATGGCAAATCAACGGTTATTAGCAGAGGTTAAAGCCACCAAAGGTAAAACTGAAACAGTAGCAGGTTACTGTGGTAGTAATGCGGTGCAGTTGTTACTGAAAGGTAGTCGGTTGGCTTTAGAAAGACAGGATTTGAGTCAGACAGTAATATCTGGTGTGAATTTTGGTTTAGCTAGTTTATATAATGTCAATCTCACCAACGCTAATTTAAAAGAGTCGGTCTTTGCTACAAACTTAACTTCAGTTTATACCGTTGCCTTTAGTCCTGATGGCAAAGTCCTGGCCACAGGAGAAAATGATGGCAGGGTCAGGCTATGGAATGCTACTACTGGTAAGGAGTTGTTAAACTTATTAGGTCATAGCAATTCGGTTAGTTCAGTAGCCTGGAGTAGAGATGGTCTGACCTTGGCTAGTGGTAGTGATGATAAAACGGTGAAACTGTGGGATGTGCAGACTGGGAACTGTGTGCGAACCCTAGAGGGTCATAGGAGTACGGTTAACTCAGTAGCCTGGAGTGGAGATGGTCTGACCTTGGCTAGTGGTAGTAATGATAAAACAGTGAAACTGTGGGATGTCCATTCTGGGGACTGTGTGCGATCGCTAGAGGGTCATCGCAATTCGGTTTATTCAGTAGCCTGGAGTGGAGATGGTCTGACCTTGGCTAGTGGTAGTAATGATAAAACAGTGAAACTGTGGGATGTCCATTCTGGGGACTGTGTGCGATCGCTAGAGGGTCATCGCAATTCGGTTTATTCAGTAGCCTGGAGTGGAGATGGTCTGACCTTGGCTAGTGGTAGTAATGATAAAACAGTGAAACTGTGGGATGTCCATTCTGGGGACTGTGTGCGATCGCTAGAGGGTCATCGCAATTCGGTTTATTCAGTAGCCTGGAGTAGAGATGGTCTGACCTTGGCTAGTGGTAGTAATGATAAAACAGTGAAACTGTGGGATGTCCATTCTGGGGACTGTGTGCGAACCCTAGAGGGTCATAGGAGTACGGTTAGGTCAGTAGCCTGGAGTGGAGATGGTCTGACCTTGGCTAGTGGTAGTGGTGATGAAACGGTGAAACTGTGGGATGTACAGACTGGGAACTGTGTGCGAACCCTAGAGGGTCATAGGAGTACGGTTAGGTCAGTAGCCTGGAGTGGAGATGGTCTGACCTTGGCTAGTGGTAGTGATGATAAAACGGTGAAACTGTGGGATGTGCAGACTGGGGACTGTGTGCGAACCCTAGAGGGTCATAGCGATTGGATTAATTCAGTAGCCTGGAGTGGAGATGGTCTGACCTTGGCTAGTGGTAGTAATGATAAAACAGTGAAACTGTGGGATGTCCATTCTGGGGACTGTGTGCGATCGCTAGAGGGTCATCGCAATTCGGTTTATTCAGTAGCCTGGAGTGGAGATGGTCTGACCTTGGCTAGTGGTAGTAATGATAAAACAGTGAAACTGTGGGATGTCCATTCTGGGGACTGTGTGCGATCGCTAGAGGGTCATCGCAATTCGGTTTATTCAGTAGCCTGGAGTGGAGATGGTCTGACCTTGGCTAGTGGTAGTAATGATAAAACAGTGAAACTGTGGGATGTGCAGACTGGGGACTGTGTGCGATCGCTAGAGGGTCATCGCAATTCGGTTTATTCAGTAGCCTGGAGTAGAGATGGTCTGACCTTGGCTAGTGGTAGTAATGATAAAACGGTGAAACTGTGGGATGTGCAGACTGGGGACTGTGTGCGAACCCTAGAGGGTCATAGCAGTATAGTTATGTCAGTAGACTGGAGTGGAGATGGTCTGACCTTGGCTAGTGGTAGTGATGATAAAACGGTGAAACTGTGGGATGTGCAGACTGGGGACTGTGTGCGAACCCTAGAGGGTCATAGCAGTATAGTTATGTCAGTAGACTGGAGTGGAGATGGTCTGACCTTGGCTAGTGGTAGTCTTGATAATACGGTGAAACTGTGGGATGTGCAGACTGGGGACTGTATCGCTACCTTTAACCATCAGTTATATGCAGGATTGAAGATTCAGGGGGTAAAGGGGTTAAGCCAGGCGGAAATATTGACTTTGAAGGCGTTGGGGGCTGTGGAATAGGATGACTGTACACTAAAACTATGAGTCACTGATCAGTTGCTAGGTATTAAATTATGGAAGAAATATTAACTCTCAAAAACCTACTCCTACAAGGTGATTTTCAAGGTGCATTAATAATAGTTGAAGAATTAGAAGAAATGAGCCGAAATGACATTATCAAGACAATTCGGAGTTATGCAGTAATTTTATTGTTGCATTTGATTAAACAAAAAGCTGAAAATCGCACAACTCGTTCCTGGGAAGTCTCAATTCGGAATTCAATTCGGGAAATTCAACGGGAAAATAAGCGTCATTATCTCACGAGAGAAGAATTATGGGAAACTTTAGAAGAAGCTTATTTAAATGCTATTGATAAAGCTTTGCTGGAAGTAGCAGAAGGTTCTTATGAATCAGAAGAATTAGAAAAGCTGGTTAATAAAGAAGAAATTATTCATTATGCTTTAGGTTTAATAAGCTAATCGGCATTTAATTTGCATAATATGGGCGGGCAAGATGCCATTGGTGTCAAGTTAAGAAAAATGGATTTGTGTCAAGAGTGGGAAATAAATGGTAAAAGTCAACACAGGGGTGTTGAAAAGAGCCATGAGTAAACCAAGGAAAAAACAAGGGAATCCAGACTTTCGCCATCAAGTTAGCGTACCTGCTCCAGCTAGTGAAGAAATAGAATCACGGTTGATTGGGCTATTAAGTCCAGGGACATTTGCCAACCTCAAAGGGGTAAAAGACAAAGAGCGAAGCTTGCGCTCAAGAGTATTAACCCTACCAGTAATGGCAGCAATAATACTGAGTCTAGTATATCGACAAGTACAACACTTAACAGATGTATTGCGCTGCCTAGAAGTAGAAGGATTAATGTGGGTAGAGGCAACAAAAGTCAGCAAGCAAGCTCTGTCCCAAAGACTCAACAGTTTACCGGCGCATCTATTTGCCAAGATGTTTGAGCAAGTAGTAGAACGTCTAGCAGCAAAAAGGAATGCAAAAGAATTAGCTCCAGCCTGGGCATCAGTGGCGCAGAGATTTTCCGCCATTTGGATTTGTGATGCCTCAACACTCGAAGCCATGAAAAAGCACTTCGGACAATTGCAAGAAAAAACAGGTTCAGTGTTGGCAGGAAAAATGCTGATGGTAGTAGAAGCTTTCACTCATATTCCTGTAGCAGTTTGGTATGATGCTGATGCCAAGCGGAATGAGACTCGTTGGTGGCAAGCATTGTTAGAACTTTTACCTGATGGTGGTTTACTCATAGTAGACATGGGATTTTATGGTTTTGAGTGGTTTGATTCTCTAACTGCTGCCGGCAAGTATGTTCTCACGCGCCAAAAGGAAAAGGTTAGATATAAGGTAGTGCGTGTACTTTCTAGCGGCTCTCACTACAGGGATGAAATTATTCAAATGGGATTGCATCATACCAACCCATGTCGCTATCCCATGCGCCAAGTATCCGTATTATGGGGTAAGACTTGGTATCATTATTTGACTAATGTTCTTGACCCACAACAGCTTTCACCACAGGAGGTTTGTGATTTATACCGCCGACGTTGGCGAATTGAGGACGCATTTTTATTGACTAAGCGTTTATTGGGCTTGTCCTATTTGTGGGTTGGTGGCACTAATGGTGTACAGATGCAAATATATGCTACCTGGATTTTCTACGCTGTCCTCAATGACTTGTGTGCTGATGTCGCTATTGCTTTACAACAACCTTTAGAACGCATTTCTGTGGAAATGGTTTTTCGCAGTTTATATTTTTTCCACCGCGCACTTTTACTCGCTCCTGATTTGCAACTTATTCCTTGGCTTGTCGAACATCATCGTTCTATGGGTTTAGTCAAGGCCGTCCGTCAACGTCACCGACGAACGGCTGCTCGCTCTCTTGACATTTGGGCTGATGCCTTAACTTGACACCAATGGCAAGATGCCCACCCCACAAGAGTTTAATGGAATTTAAATATCCAAACCAGATATTTTTCAGCTTATTACCAGGAGAATCAAATTAATTGGTCAAACAAAGACTCGATACGCTATTAGTAGATTTAGGTTTATGTCCCTCCCGTCAGCAAGCACAACGGCTAATTCAAGCTGGGGAAGTGACAGTAAATCAACAGATGATTGATAAAGCCGGGACTGAAGTTGATATTAAAGCCCAAATTCAAGTTAAAGAACGTCCTCCTTTTGTTTCTCGTGGTGGCGAAAAACTCGCTAAAGCTTTAGAATTTTTTGGAATTCCTGTAGCTGGACGCATTTGTTTAGATGGGGGAATTTCTACGGGTGGTTTTACTGATTGTTTATTACAATCTGGTGCAAAACAAGTTTATGGAATTGATGTTGGTTACGGACAAGTTGACTGGAAAATCAGAACTGATGAACGGGTAATTTTAAAAGAACGCACCAATTTAAGGCAGTTAAAATCAGAAGATTTATATGCTGAAAATGCAATTTTTCCTGATTTAGCTGTGGTTGATGTGTCGTTTATTTCTTTAACTAAAATTTTGCCTGCTTTGTGGGAATTAACACAAGCACCTAGAGAGGCTGTATTGCTGGTGAAACCTCAATTTGAGGTTGGGAAGTCTCGCGTGGGTAAAAAGGGTGTTGTCCGCGATTCTAGCGACCACGCTGATGCTATTTTTCAGGTTTTGCAAGGGGCATTGGAGTTGGGTTGGGTGTATAAAGGTTTAACGTGGTCGCCCATAACTGGCCCAGCAGGTAATATTGAATTTCTACTCTGGTTGGGAATGGAAAGCGAAATATCACCACTAAATTTAGCAGCAATTCAGGAAATGACTAAATCAGCAGTTGCAGATTTTCGGTATTAGACACACCCTAATTTTGCATTGAGTGTGAAATGTATATAGCAGTTTTCGGTCGGATGGAATAACCCTCTCCTAAGAAACCGCATTCCAACAAATGCTTGTAAATGTTGGGTTTCGTTCCTCAACCCAACCTACAATTTTTGGGTAATTTATTTTTTGGTGTTTCCTAAATATATGACAAACAGTGAAGATTGATTGTAAGGATTCAGGATACATAATGTTTGATATATACTCAAAACGGCTTAATCATTTGATTCTATAGGTAGGGGTAATTCATGAATTACCCCTACACATCTGGGGTTTTTCCAATTTTAGAAAAGTCCAAGTCCTAACCGTGTTTAGCATAGCAGGGAACAGAAGAGAAAAATATTCTTCATCCTGACTCCGAACTCCGAACTCCGAACTCCGAACTCCGAACTCCGAACTCCGAACTCCGAACTCCGAACTCCGAACTCCGAACTCCGAACTCCGTTCGCGTAGCGTCTCCGTTCGGCGAAGCCGTGCCGTAGGCATAGGAGAAACTCCGAACTCCTGACGATTGATTATTTTGGAAATATGGCTAATTCGGTTTCTGGGTCAAAAAAGTGTAGTTTATCAGGTACTAAAGATAACCAAAGTTGCTCACCGATATTTATGCTTCTATCCGGTGGAACTCTTACTTGTAATGCTTGACCATTTTTATTTGTTAAATCAGGATCAGCAATTCTGACGGATAAAAAAGTATCATTTCCTAAGTTTTCTACTAGGTCTACTTTTACAGGTAAATTTTTAGTGGCAGGTACACTCAAAGTTAGATGTTCTGGACGAATTCCTAAAATTAAGGTTTGTCCATCGTATTTTTGCAATGCACTTCCCCAGATATCTGGAAGTGTGAAGCGAAAGTCGGAATGGGTAATTAATAATGGTGCGTGAAACTCTACCGGAATAAAATTCATGGGTGGTGAACCGATGAATTCTGCTACAAAGCGGTTAGCTGGATAATTATATAATTCTAATGGTGCGGCAACCTGCTGTATCTTACCTTCTGACATGATGGCGATGCGATCGCCCATTGTCATAGCTTCAGTTTGATCATGGGTGACGTAAATCGTTGTCGTTCCTAGCTGACGCTGTAATTTGACAATTTGAGCGCGAGTCTCTGCCCGTAATTTAGCATCTAAGTTAGATAATGGTTCATCCATCAAAAATACTTGGGGATTGCGTGCGATCGCTCTTCCTAATGCTACTCGTTGTCTTTGCCCCCCGGAAAGTTGTTTCGGTAAACGATTTAACAAAGTTTCAATTTGTAACAACAGAGCTACACTTCGCACTCGTTCATCTACTACGCGTTCTTTTTCAGAAACATAACGAAGTCCCTTAGGTAGCTTCCTCGTCATCCCCACAAAAATATCTTCACGCCATTTGGTAATTTTGTCTCCCCCTGCATCCCCAAATCGACGACGTAACCCGAAAGCGATGTTGTCATAAACCGTCATGTGGGGATAGAGGGCATAATTTTGAAACACCATTGCAATGTCGCGTTCTTTCGGAGGTAAATCATTAATCAAGCGATCGCCTATCGAAATATTGCCACCAGTCATCACCTCCAAGCCAGCGATTAACCGCAACAAGGTGCTTTTACCACAACCAGAAGGCCCCACCAACACCATAAATTCACCATCAGCAATGGTCAAATTAATCCGTCGCAAGACATTAATACTATCCGCACCTTCCCGTCCTGGTGGTGACTGCTGCTGAGTCGTTACATTTTCCCCCTTCCGGGGAGGAAAACTTTTATAAACATTTTCTAATACAACTTGTGCCACGAGTAATTACTTTAATAGTTAGTTTTCGGTTGTCAGTGGAAGAAGGTGACAGGAAACAGGTGACAGTTATGATGAGAAGAAGGTAGAAGAACGAGAATTACCATCTCTTCCCCATCTTCCTTCATCTCCCCAGTCTCGTTCATGCTAAATGCATAAAAATCATTTTTAGTAGTTCAGCACGTGTAAAAGGCTTGGTTAAATAACCAGATGCGCCTACTAATCTTGCTTTTACTTTGTCTACAATTCCTTTATTTCCTGTCACAAAAATGATGGGAATCTCTTTAAAAAATGAATTATTGCGAATGATTCGGCATAACTCATAACCATCAATACCAGCCATATTTAGATCTAATAAAATCAAATCGGGCTTATGTCTAATAATAGACATAACTGCTTTGACTGGATCATTAATAGTTACAACAACAACATTTTCATCTTCTAAACAACGGCTTATTTCTTTGAGAATCGTCGGACTATCATCGACAGAAATAATTTTGTAGGTTTTTTTAGCAGTTATAGTAGCAGCGTTTACGTTTTGCTCATCAGTTTCTATGTTATTTGGTATAGTTACCAGTTGCAGATTTTCTGGTGGTAAAGCAGAAATTTCAGGTACAGAGTGTTCTATAGTAGGACTCGTATCTGGTAATAATCCCGTATTAGATAATTTATGATTAATTTCTGTTGTTCCATATTGAGAAGATAGTGAAAAATCTGCAAATGTCTTAGGCAAGGTATCAAATGGAGGATCTGGTGCATGTAAGATAATCGAACCTTGTAGGATATGTGGATATAAAGTTCGAGCCAGTTCCACTTCATCTTGATTCATAATTACTGCCAAATGACGCAGACTAAAACCCTTCATCCAATTAGTTAGATTTTGCTGCAATTCTGGTAGTTTTTTATCATAAAATTTACTGTTAATCAACAGATATGGACGCTGATAAGGAGAAGATATTTGGGGAGTAAAAGACTGCCAATTTTGTAGCCGCTTTTGGCAGCGCTCCATAATATTTTCTGCATCCAGTTTACAAATTTTGGGAATGCTATCAACTGGTTCAGTTAATTTATACGTTCCTTCTGGAATTAATAAAAATGATTCAATCACCTCTTTAACTAACTCTTGAATGAGTAATGCCGCTTGGGTAGAAAGGAGATGTTTTTGATCAACAAGCCAGTAAATAGCTTGATATTCTGGTGGTTGGTTGATAAAATCATCCTTAGATTCACTTAACTGGGTTGGCCAGTCAGGTTCAAAACTCATCCGTAGTTGTACACGAACTTCATTAGTCAGGAGAGGAATTTGTTGACTCAGACGACGCATCTGCCGTTCTAATCTATCAAAGGGTTCTACTGAATGGGTAGCATAGATGATTTTGCCCTGATCTAAGAATATTGACCATGACACCGAATTGCTTAAGACTTGTAAACAAGTAGTGTCAGAAGAATTAGTTAACTGTCTTAATAAACGTTCAGGAGATAGTTTGCTAAAAGTCCCAGTATTATTCATATTTTTACAGTTTTTTCCGAAGAATTGACTTATTATTGAGAAATAAGAGATTTCAGAATCAGGTATTGTCTTCCCTTGCCAATCTCTTTATAAACTAGTCATGCTATTGGTAAATATTATGTATCTATCACCAGCTATATGAATTACTCCTTAGTTATTTGCTTACATCATACTACTAGGCTGGAAATTCTCATCGTATATTCAACATGATACAAATTTTCAGTTTTCATTTTTACATGGTGGCAATAATTATTAAATGACTGAATTAATTAAGAGTCTATAATTAGCCAAATTTCCACATAAAATCTTTAAAAATTTGTTGAAATAAATGTATATATTGATTATTGTATTCTTAATTTTTTCACGATAATTTATGTATGGTATCTCCACTACAAAAAGTAATGTTTACCCTGATAAATTCACCTGCTTAGGAACTATATAATGATGCAAATTTCCTGAAATTGAGAATTTGACAAGAATAATTTGGTTAATGAAGTTGACGCTATCTACCGATAAATACCATACTTGTAGTCGTACTAGTATTGGAAATTATATACTTTGAGAAAAGGAAATTAAAGCTTTGGACTATAACATAACACAAAAGGTTATGCTGGATACACTAAAACTAGATGAAGTCGTAGAGTTTGCAGAAAACCCAGAACCGCGTTGTCCGTGCGTGCTATTGCTAGATACATCTGGCTCAATGCAGGGAGAACGGATTGAAGCCTTAAATCAAGGCTTACTGAGTTTTAAAGATGAATTGGTCAAAAATTCCTTGGCAGCGAGACGGGTAGAAGTAGCAATTGTTACTTTTGATAGTCATGTCAATGTAGTACAAGATTTTGTCACGGCAGACCAATTCAACCCGCCTATTTTAACAGCCCAAGGACTAACTACGATGGGTGGGGGAATTCATAAATCATTAGAAATAATTCAAGAACGCAAATCGCAGTATCGTGCCAATGGCATTGCTTACTATCGTCCTTGGGTATTTATGATTACAGATGGTGAACCTCAAGGTGAGCTAGATGAGGTGATTGAGCAAGCAGTGCAGCGTTTACAAGGAGATGAAGCCAATAAGCGTGTTGCTTTTTTTACAGTAGGAGTAGAGAATGCTAATATGACGCGTTTAAATCAAATAGCTGTGCGTACTCCTCTCAAATTACAAGGATTAAACTTTATTGAAATGTTTGTTTGGCTTTCAGCGAGTATGTCAGCTGTATCTCATTCTAAGGTAGATGAACAAGTAGCACTACCGCCAATTGGTTGGGGGTCTGTTTAACAGTTATTTAGTTTTCAGTTATCAGTTATGGCTGTAGTTCAGATAGGCTAGGACAGTGCGAATTGCTCAAAGCCTTGAAGCAAATGGGTTTATACCCAGCAGGGCTAAATGCCCCGCTACCGCTTACAGCACTTTCCATATCATCCATCTTGGGACTGATAACTCTTTACTCTAGCTGTTAGAAGCAATTTATGAACACATCAAAACAGATTTCTCAATGGCGAATAGTAGCCGCATCCGTATGTGGTACTAGCCACATTAAAAACAAGCAACTGTGTCAAGACGCTCATCATTGGCAGATATTGCCAAATAATGTGTTGGTGATCGCAGCCGCAGATGGTGCCGGTTCTGCCAGCTTGGGAAAAGTGGGAGCAATGATTGCGGTAGAAACGGCAATAGAACATATTTCCAACTGCCCAGAAATTACGCCTAGCACCCTTGCTGACGATAACCTCTTGCGTGCTTTGCTGACGGATGCCATATTAGCCAGCAAAAAAGCGATAGAAGAAGAGGCGGATGTGAGCGAGCATTTGCCCAATGATTTAGCAACTACCTTAATTATTGCGATCGCTACACCAGAAATTGTCGCAGTAGCCCAAATAGGTGATGGTTTAGCTGTAGCCAAGGATAGCACAGGTAATTTACTGGCACTTACCATCCCTAACAACGGTGAATATATCAACGAAACAACCTTTTTAACTTCACCAGATGCTTTAGATACAGCACAAATCAGAATATTGCGTCAAAACATAGTTAATATCGGCGTTCTCACCGATGGACTACAAATGCTGGCTTTGAATATGATTGTGGGTGAACCGCATAAACCTTTCTTTTTTCCTTTATTTGAATTTGTAGCCAATTCTGACGATAAAATCGTAGCTAAAGAGCAATTAGTGAAATTCTTATGCTCTGATCGGATTACCCAGCGTACAGACGATGATTTGACCCTAGTTATAGCAGCATTAGGCAACTGATGAGCAAGGTCGATTGGGTAGGGTTTAAAGTGCATACTGCAAGGTTCAGGGTAAGGTTTTTCCCAATTCTCCGCCCTTCTTTTAGCATATTTCTGTCGAGACGCTACGCATTAGCTAAACTATCCCATTTGTGGATCGTCTCTGAAGGACATAGAGAACAAGAGGTATGTCAGTCGCATTCTTCTTGAAGAGACAGGTCAGTTACTGCAAATCGGGTCTTGACCAATCAATGCATTGAGTCCTAAGGGAAAAAACTGCGCTAACTCCCCAGCACTCAATCCCCAGTTCTCTAAAATAACCTCTCACAACCGTAATTTTACCATGCAGGTAGTACGTTATCTTTCCCAACAGGAAATCCTTAATCTCACAGTCAGCTTAGGACGTGGCGGTGAAGCTTGTGTATATGCAGTGCCATCAGATGAAAATTTAGTGGCCAAAATTTATCACAAGCCTATTGTTACAAATGCTCACAAACTCCAGGCCATGCTTGCCAACCCCCCGGAAAACCCAACGGCTAATTTAGGACATATTTCCATAGCTTGGCCACAGGAGTTATTGCAAGCAGCAGATAGCAGTGGGAGCATCATTGGCTTTTTAATGCCGCGCATTCGAGGAATGCGGCCAATCATGGATTTTTATAATCCGGGAACCCGTCGCCAAAACTGCCCTTTATTTAATTATCAGTATTTACTGCGTACTGCTCGAAATTTGGCAGCAGCTTTTGCAGCTCTACACGCAAGTCAGTACTGCATTGGTGACGTAAATGAGTCAAACATCCTTGTTAGTGACACCTCATTAGTCACCCTAGTAGACACAGACTCATTTCAAGTACGTGATCCGCAGCAGAATATCGTCTATCGTTGCTCAGTAGGTAAACCGGAGTATACCCCACCAGAACTACAAAATAAAACTTTTGCGGAATATGATCGTGAAAGTTCCCATGACTTATTTGGGTTAGCAGTGCTGATATTTCAATTGTTAATGGAAGGCACTCACCCATTTTCTGGGATTTTTCAAGGTCTGTTTGACCCCCCTGCCTATGAAGCCAGAATAGTAGCCGGTCATTTCACCTACAGTCAAAAGCAAAAAGTTCCCTATTTACCTACCCCCATAGCACCTCCTTGGGAAATGCTGCATCCTGGTTTACAGGATTTGTTTGTGCGTTGTTTCGAGGATGGTCATAACAACCCCCAAGTACGTCCTAGCGCTCAAACTTGGTTATCAGCAATAGCCGCAGCTGAAGAGAATCTTGTCACTTGTGCGGTAAATCCCCAGCATCTTTATGATCATCACCTCAAGCAATGTCCTTGGTGTGAACGTACCTCACAATTAGGTGGACGTGATCCTTTTCCATCATTAGAAGCGATCGCATCTAAAGAACATCTCAAACCCCGCCGAAAATCTAAAAAGCGCAATATACAAACTCCTCGTGTCCGCAAGCCAGCAGTATTAACATCTCCACTACATCACTGGCGACCAGTATTTCCCCAAAACTTTCCTGTTTATAAACCTGTAAATAATCCCAATAAATCAAAATTTTATACTATCATGTTTTTCTTATTGGGTTTTGGTTTATTAGGATATTTGGACATAATGATTAAATTTACTCGTCCATTCGTATCCCAAAATCCTTACACTCAACAAACATTAATGTCTCGGCAAGAAAAGAAAACTATTGAAGAGGAAAACTTGAATTTTACAGATTATTATGAGCGAGGTAATACAGCCTATCAAAAACAAGACTATACACAAGCAATTGAAAATTTTACCCAAGGCATTAAAAAAAATCCGAACTTCTCCAGATTGTACATGAATAGAGGTAACGCTCGTTACAATATGAATGATTATGAAGGAGCATTAGCCGACTATAACCAGGCTCTAAAAATTAATCCACAGGAAGTAAAAGCTATGGTAAATCGGGGTAATGCCTATTATATGCTGGCAGAATATAGTAGCGATCCTGACCAGGAATATAAAAAAGCCATTAACAACTTTAATACTGCTCTCAGCATCAATGAAAAAGATTCTGAAGCTTATATCAGACGTGGTATAGTTCATTCTCAAATTGCTAAATATAGCCAGAACTACTACCAGCAATATGCAAAATCAATTGCGGATTTCACTGAAGCAATTCAACTCAATTCATCCAAAGCAGAAGCTTACTTTCAGCGAGGACTTGCCCGTTATCAATTTGCTCAATATAGCAGTAGTTATATTCAAGCATACAAACAGGCAATAGCAGATTTTAACCAAGCCCTAAATATTAATCCTCACATGGCTAAAGTTTATCTCAAACGAGGCATGGTTCATTATGAACTAGCACAATATGGAGAAAATAAAATTCAGCATAACCAGGAGCAAGCAATTGCAGATTTAGAAAAATCCGCTCAAATTTATCTTGAACAAGAAGATATGGATAATTACCAGCAAGCCATCAGCAATATTTGCGTTATTGTCTCCAAAAAATGTGACATTTTATTCCAAAGTTCAACCCTTTTTGAAAAAATTAATCAGTAAAACTTGCATTCATCAATAAACATTATGGTACATAATTGATGTTACTGTACAGGTAGATCGTGTGTAGATATAAACGTAATTTGTAATAGCCGTAGATTATACAAAACAGAACGAAAGTAGCGGTAATATCCTTCGGGAAGCAAGCTACATGAATTGCCGCTACGTAATAATAAGATTTTTAACCACATCTTGAGCAAGTCCTATTCATTTGAAATATTCATTAATTTGCTATGTACTTTTAAGGACAAATTACAAATATATAGTACTGATGCACGAATTAAGTCTTTCTGGTATCTACAGACTTGATCTATAGACTGCTAAAGATTCTGCTGGAGTAGTCATTTTAACCTTGTATATTATAATTAGCATTTTTTGCTTTTATTCAGGGAAATTCATACCTTAAGAGGTAGAGAAAATTTGGTGCTAGTTATTTTAAATGTATTATTTTTTCGTTGTATAAATCCGAGTTTAAAATAATCATACTCATCAATTTTTTACATATAAAATATCTTAAATTTACTTTCTCTTCATAATTTTTCAGTAATTTACAGTTAGATTATTTCTAGATCCTTAATAGAGAAAATCTTACAAAAATTGATATTCTCTCTATTTATTGTGCATCCTCTTCATCCCCAAAAAATCAAACAATAACCTACCGGCACATATTTGAGGTAATTGCATGAAAGCAGTAATTTTGGCTGGAGGACTTGGTACGCGCCTCAGTGAAGAAACAAGTATCAGACCCAAGCCAATGGTTGAAATTGGTGGTAAGCCAATACTTTGGCATATAATGAAAATTTATTCATCCCACGGAATTAACGATTTCATTATTTGTTGTGGTTATAAAGGTTACATCATCAAAGAGTATTTTGCGAACTACTTCTTACATATGTCAGATGTAACTTTTGATATGCGATTTAACCAAATGAGCATACATTCTGGATATGCTGAACCCTGGCGCATCACCTTAGTAAATACAGGTGATAACACAATGACAGGTGGACGCTTAAAGCAAGTCAGAGAACATCTTGGTAATGATACATTTTGCTTCACTTATGGTGATGGTGTAAGTGATGTAAATATCACAGAACTAATTCAATTTCATCAAGAACAAAAAACTTTAGCAACACTCAGCGCCGTTCAACCAGCAGGAAGATTTGGAGCAATTTCTTTAGGACAAGAACAAACTAAAATTGCTAGTTTTAAAGAAAAACCTGAAGGTGATGGAGCTTGGATTAATGGTGGTTATTTTGTTCTAGAACCAGAAGTAATCAACTTGATTACTGATGATTCCACTGTTTGGGAAAAAGAGCCATTGGAAAAATTAGCTGATATGGAACAACTATCAGCTTTTAAACATAATGGTTTTTGGCAACCAATGGATACTTTAAGAGATAAAAACTATTTAGAGGAGCTATGGAAAAGCGGTCAAGCTCCTTGGAAGAAATGGTAATACAGTAGAGCATTCAGGAGTCAGGAGTCAGGAGTCAAGAGTCAGGAGATAGAAAATCAATACCACTCGGTACTCAATACTCCCTACTATTATGGAATTTTAGATTTTAGATTGGGGAAAAATTGCTAATGTATGATTTTGCGATTATTGGTGGGGGAATAGTTGGACTTTCAACAGCGATGGCTTTAGGTAATCGCTATCCTGATGCAAAAATTTTAGTGTTAGAAAAAGAAAGTCAATGGGCATTTCATCAAACAGGCAATAATAGCGGCGTAATTCATTCTGGAATTTATTACAAACCAGGTAGCTTTAAAGCAAAATTTTGCCGTGATGGTAGTCGCTCGATGGTAGAATTCTGCCAAAAATATGACATTGAGCATGATATTTGTGGTAAGGTAATTGTTGCCACAGAAGAACAAGAATTACCACGACTAGAAACCCTCTACAAACGAGGCTTAGAAAACGGCATAGCAGTGCAAAAAATCACTGCTGAAGAAGTTAGAGAAATTGAACCTCATGTCAGTTGTGTCGGTGGAATTCGGGTATTTTCGACAGGGATTGTTAATTACAAGCAAGTTTGTTTAAAATACGCTGAACTCATTCAAAAGCGAGGGGGAGATTTACGTCTCAATACCAAAGTTTTGCAAATATCCCCAAGTGGTAACAATCAAGTCATTGAAACCAACAAAGGTAGTTTTGAAACTCGCTTTATCATCAATTGTGCCGGGTTGCATAGCGATCGCATAGCAAAACTAGGTAAAGCCAACCCCCAAGCCAAAATTGTCCCTTTCCGGGGAGAATATTACGAACTTACCCCCGAAAAACGCTATCTGGTCAAAACACTCATTTACCCAGTTCCCAACCCAGATTTTCCCTTCCTGGGTGTCCACTTCACTAGAATGATTGATAATAGCGTCCATGCAGGGCCAAATGCAGTTCTCAGTCTCAAACGTGAAGGTTACAAAAAAACCGACTTTGACCTCAGAGATTTTGCAGAAGTTATCACCTATCCTGGTTTCTGGAAACTAGCAGCTAAACACGCTGATGAAGGTATCCAAGAAATCATTCGTTCCTTTAGTAAAGCAGCTTTTGTCAGAAGTTTGCAAAAACTAATTCCCGAAGTCCAAGCAGCAGATTTAGTTCCTACCCATGCAGGAGTTCGCGCTCAAGCATTGATGAGTAATGGTTCCTTAGTAGATGACTTTTTAATCGTTCAAGGTAACAACTCAATTCATGTTTGCAATGCACCATCTCCCGCAGCAACATCTTCTCTAGAAATTGGCAAAGCAATTGTCACCCAAATACCTCAACAATCACATTTACAAAGCTTAGAGCATGTTTGAAAAGTTTAGGGACGTATAATTTGTCATTCTGTTCGCGTTCACGTAGTGTGCCGTAGGCATAGCGTGGCGTTAGCCATGTGGAGTCTTACGCAACGAAGAATCTGGAGTTTAGCCCACATACTGAGATGCTACGTTCCTCAGCATGACATGGAAGGAGACTTTTCAAACACCCTCTTAGTAGCCTAGTTTAAAAGGTGAAAATCTCAAAAATAGATATCTATATAGTTGGGTTTTAGCTGACTTTATATGATATCTATATTTGTGCTGTGTTGTATGAGCTTCAATGATTCAATATTGGATTTATAGCATTTCAAATACCGCTCATCAACCAATAATTGAATTGTGAATTACACTGATACTTGCAAAAATTAGTTGTAACAGTTTCATGGAGTAGAGAAATCTTCAAGACAAATACCACTCCCAACTGACTACAACTAAATTAATCAATCATAAGGATTTGACAAAAATGAAAATATTAGTAACAGGAACAGAAGGATATCTAGGTTCCTTACTACCTTCTTTGTTAATGGCTAGAGGTCATGAAGTTATTGGCGTTGATACCGGTTTTTATAAAGTTGGTTGGCTATATAACGGAACTGATGTAACAGCAAAAACCCTCAACAAAGATATTCGGAATATTACTCCTGAAGATTTAGAGGGTGTGGAAGCAATAGTTCATATGGCGGAACTTTCCAACGATCCTACAGGACAATTAGCACCTAACATCACCTATGAAATTAATCATTTAGGTTCAGTGCGTTTGGCTAACTTAGCAAAAGCAGTAGGTGTTCGTCGTTTTGTTTATATGTCTTCTTGCAGTGTTTATGGTGTTGCCAGTGAAGATGATGTTACAGAAGAATCACCTGTGAATCCTCAAACAGCTTACGCAGAATGTAAAACATTAGTAGAAAGAGATGTCCAACCATTAGCCGATGATGATTTCTCTCCTACCTTTATGCGGAATGCTACCGCTTTTGGTGCTTCTCCAAGAATG
This sequence comes from Anabaena sp. EIM26, assembly GCF_057568715.1. Classification (NCBI taxonomy): domain Bacteria; kingdom Bacillati; phylum Cyanobacteriota; class Cyanophyceae; order Nostocales; family Nostocaceae; genus Anabaena; species Anabaena sp. EIM26. The sequence goes on from NZ_CM172472.1 coordinate 327,662, forward strand.
CGATTTGATATTGTTTTAAACAATTTGTCAGGATTAGCATGGACTACCAAAGAAATTAAAATGACAAGTGATGGTACACCTTGGCGGCCATTAGTCCACGCGTTGGATATTTGTAAAGCTATTGTTTGTGCTTTAGAAGCGCCTAGAGATATTGTTCACAATCAAATCTTTAATGTGGGAGATACAACTAATAATTATCGAGTTAAAGAAATCGCAGAAATTATTGCTGATGCTTTCCCCGGTTGTAGATTATCTTTTGGTAATAACGGTTCGGATAATCGCAGCTATCGAGTATCCTTTGAAAAAATTAATACAATCTTGCCAGGATTCAAGTGCGATTGGAATGCTCAACTTGGCGCTCAACAATTATTTGATTTATTCAGTCAAATTGATATGACTGAAGATACTTTCTTATTCCGAGGATTTACACGCTTAAAGCAGTTAGAGTATCTGATTCGTACTCAACAAATTGACCAAGATTTTTTCTGGATCAGAAAGTAGCTTTAGTCTCAATAATGAATTAATTCAAGTTTCCGAATCAATTCTGGTTGGTTCGGAAGTTTCTAGAATTTCACAATCATTTGTCACTCATTTTAATCATACCAGGAATTTAGGATGAATATACCGCCATGAAAAAACTACTTACCATTGCTATTCCTACATATAATCGTGCTGCATTGCTAGATAAACAATTAGCATGGCTGGCTAAATCTATCCAAGGTTTTGAATCTGAATGTGAAATTATTGTTTCTGATAACTGTTCAGAAGATAATACACAAGAAATAATTACCCAATGGCAAGCAAAACTTAGTAATACTGTATTTATAAATAATAGGAATCGTGAAAATATAGGTTTAATGCCTAATATTGCTTTTTGTATACAGTCTGCTAGTGGTCAGTATGTTTGGACTGTTGGTGATGATGATCCAATTCAAGAAAGAAGCCTTGCTTATTTAGTAACTACACTCAAGCAGCATCCGAGTTTAACATTAATGTTTTTAAATTGTTCTGGTCGTGATAAACGAACAAATAAAATAGTTGTCGAACATTGGTTTAAAAGTAATACTAATGAACCAGTCACTAATGGCAGAAATGTATTTCAACGTTATTTACAGGAAAGCTTTGGTGGTGTACTTTTCATGACAGCAGCAGTTTATAAAACAGAACTAGTACAACGTGCTTTAAAAACTTGGCCAACTTCTGCTAAAAACTTGGCATCTCAAGCATATTGGACAGGATTTTGTGCGCTGCATGGAAGTGTCATAGTCACTAAAGATAATTATTTAGAATGCACAATGCACGCTAGTCATTTAGATCAAGATCCAAGATTAGCATTAATGATGCAGTATATCTACATCCCTGAAGTTTATTTAAAGCTTTTAACTATAGGTTATTCCTATAAATTTTGCCAAAGAAAAATTTTAAGAAACCTAGTCAAATTAAATTACTGGAGAATCTTTTTAGGTGGTTTTAGAAGATGGCCTTTCTTAGCGATTAGGGTCATGGTTTATTACTGGTCTTTGATCTGCCAATCTGCTTATAGACTCATCTTTGTTTCCAGAAAAAATAATGATGTTGAACCACAATTGATTACGTCCTTAAGTGAAGAGAGTTAATAGTGATATCTACATCTAGTCAATTTAATAAAATTAAAATACTGATTCAACATGAATAAAATACTGACAATTGCAATCCCTACATACAATCGAGCCGAGTTACTGGATAAACAATTAACTTGGTTGTCTCAAGCTATCAAAGGATTTGAATCAGAATGTGAAATTTTAGTTTCTGATAATTGTTCTACTGATCACACGCCATCAATCATAAAGAAATGGCAAAATATATTGAGCAATATCACCTTTAAAGCCAATAGAAATTATCGAAATTTAGGCGTAATGAAAAATATTTTTTACTGCCTAAATGCTGCTACTAGTAAATATGTTTGGACAATTGGTGATGATGATCCAATTCAAGAAAAAGCAGTTGCTTATGTAATTAATAAAATCAAGCAAAATGAAGATTTATCATTGTTGTTCTTGAACTTCTCTGGTAGAAATCAAATCACTGGTGAACCTGTTCACCCACCTACAATAGTGGGTAATCGCTGGTTTGATATTGAGAGAGAAGATGGGGAAAGTGATGGTAAAGCCACCTTTGAACATTGTTATGCAAAAAGTGTTGGTGCAGTAATTTTTCTGACTGCAACAATATACCGGACTGACTTAGTGAAAAGCGCCCTAACAATGTGGCCTGATGCAATTAATAACTGGATATCTTTAGCTTACATTGCTGGTTATTGTGCCACTCAAGGCAAAGTTATTGTCACTAAAGATATTTATCTAGAATGTATTGTTGGTGTGAGTCATTGGCAGAAAGAGGCAAGATCTGCACTATTAATGCAGTATAAACACATCCCTGAAGTGATTTTAAAATTTGAAGAAATTGGATATTCTTCTCAATTTTGCCGTCGGATGATGTTACAGAATTTCCGGGAAGTAAATTTAAAAGTTTTTTTAGGTGCTTTAAGAAGATGGCCTTTTCCCGCTATCCAAACAGTAGTTCCTTTTTTGGCATTAGTTAGTTTATCTGCATTTGAAATAATACCAATTAGGGAATTTAAAACTGTAGAAATGCTTGATGTATCTACTCAACAAATCAAAAAAATATGAGTAGTAATTTACTCGAAATAGGTGCATTATACTATTTATTCAATCATCAGGAAGTTATACCATGTTTAATAGTGTTAAAGACAAAATTTCTGCATTAGGAAATGAGTTAGTTTATAGAAATCAACTTTGGCAGTATAAAAGTAAGTTACCTACCCTACAAGAACGCGATCGCTTAATTGCTGATACTCTAAAACGTCAAGGTGTTTATATCACCTCTTTAGAAGATTTAGGATTACCATCAACTACACAAATGTTAGCTTCTGCTAATAGTTATGCAACAAGTATGGTAACGCCAAGAGATATCCATACAGGTTATAAGTTGCCACAAATTTATACTGTTACAGATTTACCAGAATTTTTTAGCTGGGGAATTGAAGAAAGGCTACAAAAAATCATTAAAAATTATATAGGACTATCTATAGCTTTTCATGGTGTTCATGTACGAAAAGACTTCCCTAATGAGCAGCAACTACAAACACTATTATGGCATAAAGATTCCGAAGATAGACGCATGATTAAAGTCATCATCTATTTAAATGATGTGACAGAAAAAAATGGGCCTTTTGAATATGTACCAACACCTTCTAGTTTTTTAGAGAGATTAAATTATTATCGAGTTGATTATATGCTTTGGAGATCTAATTATTTAGGAATAAATGATAAAAAATTGATGGAAATTATACCCAAGTCAGCTTGGAAATCTTGTCCTGGAAAAGCTGGAACTGTAATTTTTGTAGACCCAAGAAATGTTTTACATCATGGAACTGTGAGAACAGAAGAGCGTTCAACACTATTTTTTGTTTATACAGCTAACCCACCAAAGCGTCCAGAACTTTGTAGGCAATATAATGATAATACTTTTGCTAGACCACAGTTAAGCCAACAAATAAATAGGAACTAATACAGTTTTGCTGAAACTTAATACTTAATAATGAGTATTCATAACCTAATGCTTTCTTTGTTTAACCTGATTTCCTGTGAATACCGTGAATAAATTACTTACCATTGCTATTCCTACCTATAATCGTGCTGCATTGCTAGATAAACAGTTAGCATGGCTGGCTAAATCTATTAAAGGTTTTGAATCTGAATGTGAAATTATTGTTTCTGATAATTGTTCAGAAGATAATACACAAGAAATAATTAATAAATGGCAGTTATTTTTACCAAATATAGTATTTCTTAACAATAAGAACTACGAAAATTTGGGTGTAATGAAAAATATTGCTTATTGCATACAAGCAGCAACCAGCAAATATATTTGGACTATTAGTGATGATGATATTATCGCTGATAATGCGATATTTTATATAGTTAAAACCTTGAATCAAGAGCCGGATTTAACTTTACTAATCTTGAATTTTTCCTGTCGTCATGAAGTAACTGGTGAATTATTATATCAACGCTGTTATGAAATTGATCATGAACAAGTTGAGCATGATGGCAAGGCAGCATTTGAGCGTTGTATACAAGAAAATCGCTCTGGCGTACAACTGATGTCTGCTCAAATATATAGAACAGAATTAGCTCAAAATGCTCTAAAAAAATGGTATGAAGGTTTAAACAACTTAGATTACCAAGTCTATTTAACTGGTTTTTGTGCTGGTCATGGCAGCGTTAAAATAACTAAAGATGCTTATTTAGAAAATGCTTTTGGTGCTAGTCATTGGATGCTAAAACCCAAGGTGTTACTAAAAATGCAATACACGTATTCGCCAGAAATTAATATTAAGCTAAATGAGGTAGGATATCCTAAACATTTTTGTAATCAATTAGTTATCCAGCATTTTAGAAATAATAATTGGCGAGTTTTATTTGGTGCTTTAAAAAGATGGCCAATTATGGCAGTTACTACGATAATTCCTTATCTTGGCTTGGTAAGTGTATCAGTTTTAGAAAGCACTATTGCCTCTCATAAAACAGAAGATACAACCTCACAAATAGGTGATATCAGGCATCAATAGAATCTTATGTATATCTATTGATAATGAAATATTTATCACTTTTGCCGACATCTCATAAATCTTCAAATAATAAATCATTAATGAAGCAAGGATTCATATCATGCTCAACAAAATTCAAGCCAAAAGATCAGCACTAAGTTATGAATTTAATTACAGAATGGCATTAGTTAAGCATCGTAAAAATTTACCTGCATTAGCAGAATGCGATCGCCCAATTCTGGACTCACTCCAACGTGATTGTATTTGCATTACCAACCTTACAGATTTAGGATTAACTTCTACTTCACAACTGCTTAATTCTGCTTATCATTTATTACCAAGTCTGGTTAAGAATAACTCCAATTCTTCAGACCAGAATCCACCAGCTATTTATACGGTTACAGATTTACCAGAATTTTTCACCTGGGGAATAGAACCAAGATTACTCAGCATCATTGAAAATTATATCGGTCTTCCTGTTGCCTTTCATGGTGTACATTTACGCAAAGATTTTGCCAATAAAGATCAGTTTGCCACATTACTATGGCATAGAGATATAGAAGACCGTCGAGTTATCAAAGTCATCGTTTATTTAAATGATGTAGAAGAAAAACATGGGCCATTTGAATATGTACCATTGTCTTATACTGCTCCATATCATCCTAATTGTTATCGGATTAAATCTAAGATTAATACATCAGGAGGAATAAACGATGAAACACTAAGTCCAATTATCCCCAAATCAGCTTGGAGGTCTTGTCCTGGACAAGCGGGTACGGTGATTATTGTTGATACAAGAAGACTTTTACATCATGGCACTCTCCGCACTCAAGAACGGTCAACATTATTTTTTGCCTACACTGCTAATCCTCCTAAACAACCACAACTTTGTAATCATTTCTGGGATGATTCTTTCCCTAAACCAAATTTGTGTAGGGAAGATGATCAGGAGTTAAATAATCAGTTATCATTCGTGCCAAAAAGTTTAGAATCTCTCACTTCTATAGACGGCTAATACTGATATATAGAAGTAATACTTTTCACGTAGTAGCTTTATTTCTACTATCATATAGTAGTTTCAATTAGGATTTATCACTCTAAATGAAACTCTTTGAATCAATTCTGTTTTCACTAGACATTATTATCATCATAGCAACCCATGATTTTTACATCCACTAAGCTCTCTGGTGCTTTTATTATTGACTTAGAAGAAAAGTCAGATTCTCGTGGTTTCTTTGCTCGAACTTTCTGTGCTGAAGAATTTGCAGCACATGGTTTAAAGTCAACAGTTGCCCAATGTAACCTATCTTTTAATCATCAAAAAGGCACATTGAGGGGAATGCATTATCAAATTCTTCCAGCCGCAGAAACAAAATTAATTCGCTGCACTCAAGGGGCTATTTATGACGTAATTATTGATATGCGTCCAGAATCGCCAACTTATCTATCACATATTGGCGTAGAACTAACTGCGGAAAATCGTCGTGCTTTATATGTACCAGAAATGTTTGCTCATGGCTATCAAGCTTTAACAGATGGTGCAGAAGTTGTCTATCAAGTGGGTGAATTTTACACTCCTGGATATGAGCGTGGTTTGCGTTATGATGATCCACTTTTAGAAATTTCTTGGCCTTTGAGCGTTACAGAAATGTCTGATAAAGATCGGAATTGGCCTTTACTAGAATCTATTTTAATAGGAGTTTAATGATGATTATTGTAGATAAAGCTTTAGAAGCCCGTGCTGCTTTGGGTAAACCAGTTAAAGTGGCGATGATTGGTGCAGGTTTTATGGGTCGAGGAATTGCTAATCAAATTATCAATTCTGTGCCGGGAATGGAGTTAGTGGCTATCTTTAATCGCCATATTGATACAGCCAAACGAGCTTATTTAGAAGCAGGTATTGAGGATATTCAAGTTGTTTCTAATTTAGCTGATTTGGAAGATGCGATCGCACAAGGGCAGTATGCAGTCACCGAAGATGCCATGTTGCTGTGCGAAGCCGAAGGCATAGAGGCAATTATTGAAGTTACCGGCACAATCGAATTTGCGGCTCATTTGGTCATGAGTGCGATCGCTCATCAAAAGCATATCATCTTAATGAACGCCGAACTCGACGGCACAATAGGCCCCATCCTCAAAGTCCATGCAGACCGCGCTGGAGTCATCCTCAGCGCCTGTGACGGCGACCAACCAGGGGTAGAAATGAACCTCTATCGCTTCGTCAAAAGCATCGGCTTAACCCCCCTATTGTGTGGCAACATCAAAGGTCTACAAGACCCCTACCGCAACCCCACCACCCAAGAAGGCTTTGCTAAACGCTGGGGTCAAAATCCCGCTATGGTGACAAGTTTTGCAGACGGCACAAAAATTTCTTTTGAGCAAGCAATAGTTGCCAATGCTACAAACATGAAAGTAGCAAAACGCGGAATGTTGGGATATGACTACACAGGTCATGTCGATGAAATGACCAAAATGTACGATGTTGACCAACTCAAAGAATTAGGTGGCATCGTTGATTATGTCGTCGGCACAAAACCAGGGCCAGGAGTGTTCGTCTTTGCCACCCACGACGACCCCAAACAACGCCATTACCTCAACCTCTATAAACTCGGTGAAGGCCCCCTCTACAGCTTCTACACCCCCTATCACCTCTGCCATTTTGAAGTTCCCCTATCAGTAGCCCGCGCAGTCCTCTTCCATGATGCCGTTCTTGCACCCATAGCCGGCCCCGTTGTCGAAGTCGTCGCCACTGCCAAAATCGACCTCAAAGCCGGAGAAACCCTTGATGGCATTGGTTATTACATGACCTATGGACAATGTGAAAACGCAGAAATTGTCAAACAAGACAATTTACTGCCAATGGGAATAGCAGAAGGATGTCGCTTAAAGCATGATCTTGCCAAAGATCAAGTCCTCACTTATGAAGATGTGGAATTACCTGAAGGTAGACTTTGCGACAAACTACGATCTGAACAAACAACTTATTTTGCTCCTGCAAAAACCTTGATACTTGCAAAATAGTTTTTAATTGATTGATAGCTTGGGGGTGGTTATCACCCTTAAGCTAGATATAATTTAGTTCAAAATGAGCCAACAGTAAAAAAAAATCCTGATATTCTTATTCAACCCCTGATTCTTATTTATAGGAGTTCGCAATTTAAATTAATAATATTTACTTGTTTTTTATCAAAATTAAGTAACTTATCACGCCAGTAAATTACTTAACTATCTTTATATTAAAAATAAGTAAATTTTCACAGATTTTTAGATCTCAACAAGGGCATTATCCAAAATAAAAAACCTCCACAACCTCCTATAGATGGGTTTAGTAAATACAGCATACTGTTATAAACATATCTGTAAATACTTGCTAATCAACCCAAAATTTAATCAACATTGCAATATAAGGCATCATCCATGAAAATTGCTCTCGTCCATGACTATTTAACCCAGCGCGGTGGGGCAGAGCGTGTGTTTGAATTGCTTTGTAAACGCTACCCTGAAGCGGACATCTTCACATCCTTATACGATCCGCAAAAAACTATTGATCTGAGTGAGCGCATAGTTAAGACAACTTTTTTGCAAAATATTCCTGGTGCAGCAAAGCATTTCCGCTTAATGGCTCCCCTTTACTTTCCTGCATTTCGGTCTTTGAATCTACAAGACTACGATTTAATTATCAGTAGTAGCACTAGTTTTGCCAAAGCAGTTAGAAAAAAATCCCAAGCACGCCACATTTGCTTTTGTCATAATGTTACCCGGTTTTTATGGGATACAGAAACTTATTTACGGGAGTATGGAGACTATCATTTTTTCGCTCCGTTAATTGAAAAAATATTTCAACTCATGAGAAATGTAGACCTGAAATATTCCCAAGAACCAGACCTATACATTGCCAATTCCAGCGTAGTTGCCCATCGTATTCAAAAAATTTATGGTAAACAAGCACTTGTAATTAACTATCCAATTGATACCAGCAACTTTGTTTTTTCAGATACAAAAGCAGAATACTACTTGGCATCTGCCCGGATGATAAGTTATAAACGTCTTGATATAATAATCGAGGCTTTCAACTGGTTAGGGTGGCATTTATTAATATCAGGTGACGGGCCCGAACTAGAACGGTTAAAATCCAAGGCATTAGGCAATGTCGAATTCTTAGGTCACGTTAGTGATGGCAAACGTAAGGACTTATTTTCTCAAGCCAAGTCCATTATTGTTGCTGCTTTAGAAGACTACGGTTTAGTTCCAGTAGAAGCAAATGCTAGTGGAACACCAGTCATAGCCTATGGAGCCGGTGGGGTATTAGATACTCAGATACCTGGTAAAACCGGGGTTTTCTTTAATAGACAAACACCTGATTCTCTACAATCGGCATTACTAGAAGCTAGAGGAATATCTTGGAATTACGAAAATATTCGTAATCATGCCGTAAATAATTTTTCAGAACAGGCATTCTTTAGTAAGGTTGAGCAAATTATTGTTCAAGCTTCTGGTGTGCATCGCTCATTTATTTAATTGGTTAGCTGTCCCTCTCAGAGAAAACAAGCTACACATAGCGTCTCGCACAACAAGGATAATAAACGTGGTTCAAACTAGTCTTAATCCCCACATCACTTCAGTAGCAGATACAGAACCAAGTTATGGACAAATTTTTTCCGTATTTCTCCGGCGATTTCCCTGGTTTTTATTAGCATTTTTAAGTTCTACCGCACTCGCTGGCATCATTACTTTAAAGACAAATCCCACCTTCAAAAGTACGATGCAATTGTTAGTAGAACCTAACTATCAAGGCAAAAAAGAAGGAGGAGATACAGTAGAAAATCAGTTTACCGACTCTAACGTTGTTGTCGATACAGCAACCCAGCTTAATCTAATGCAGAGTTCTGGACTGATTCAAAAAGCAGTTGATAAACTTAAAGCTGAATATCCCAGTATCACTGTAGAGGAGATTAAAAAATCCTTAGTCTTAACTCAAATCAGAACTAAAGAAGATAATGTCGCCACTAAAATTTTCCAAGTTGACTATACAGATACCAATCCTGAAAAAACACAAAAAGTCCTAAATGCCATTCGGCAAGTTTATTTAGAATATAACAAACAACAACAGAATTCGCGTTTGCAAAAAGGTCTGCAAGTTATCAGAGACCAATTGAGAAAAGCCAGTGATGAAGTGAATGCTTCTGAAAGCAATCTCCAACGATTTCGGAGAAACCAAAATTTAATTGATCCAGAATTACAAGCTAAAGCAATTGAAGAAACTTTAAACACTATTCAGCGAGAACGACAAACAACCCGTTCTCAATATGAAGAAGCTATAGCTAAACAAAAATCTTTACAAGTACAACTCAATCGTTCTCCACAAAATGCTTTAGTTTCCTCTCGTTTGAGTCAGTCCACACGTTATCAAGGCTTACTCAACGAAATCCAAAAAACCGAACTAGCTTTAGCCACAGAACGCTTACGCTTCACTGATGACACTCCTGGTGTGCAGAAGCTGAATGAACAACTCCAAAGTCAAAAAGAACTCTTGCAAAAAGAAGTTAGCAGAACTTTAGGTGGACGGTCTACTAGTGCATTTGGGATTGGAGAAACCCTGCTTGAACAAGGACAACTGGGAGAAATTGACATTAATCTCACCAGTGAGTTGGTAGAAACCCAGACAAATATAGTTTCTCTGAGTGCGCGTGATCAAACTTTAGCAGAAAAAGAGAAAGAACTGCGATCGCAACTAAAACGCTTCCCCTCCCTCTTAGCCTATTACAACCGCATACTTCCCCAATTACAATTTAGCCGGGAAAGAATGGAGCAATTATTGCGGGCAGAACAGCAATTGCGGCAGGAACTGTCCAAAGGTGGATTTAATTGGGAAGTGGTCGAAGATCCCCAAGAAGGCACACAATTAGGCCCCAACCTCAAACAGAACCTCTTATTAGGTGCCGTAGTCGGATTAATGTTAGGTGGCATTGCCGCCTTTATTCGAGAATCATCTGATGATTCAGTACATACTACCGCTGAATTAGAGAAACAAGTTGCTCTCCCATTATTAGGCACAACACCCAAATTACCACCAGCTAAACCCAAAGAATCAATCATCAAATTGCCATTTGGTAAACCCGAAGTTCTAGCACCCTGGACAATTCAAGTATTGCAATCACCACCACGTTGGGAATCATTAGATCTAATTTATAAAAATATAGAACTTCTCAATAGTGTGTCTGATTTGAAGTCATTGATGGTAACATCAGCATTACCAGACGAGGGTAAATCAGCTTTGGCGTTAGGTCTAGCCATGAGTGCAGCCCGGTTACACAAAAAGGTACTACTAATTGATGCCAACTTACGAGATCCAAGCTTACACAAACAGCTTAATCTTCCCAATGAACAAGGACTTTCCACACTCTTAGCTAGTGATGTTGACCTTCCTCAACAAATTGGGGTTCAATACTCAGGTTCATCCTATATAGACATCTTGACTGCTGGCCCCATACCTATAGATCCTGCTCATCTTTTAAGTTCCCCACGTATGATGCAGTTGATGGCAACATTTGAGGAAAACTATGATTTGGTACTGATAGACTCTTCATCAGTTCTTGGTTTAGTGGATGCTATGCTCACAGCATCATCTTGCCGTAGTGTAGTCATGGTAGCAAGTATTGGTAGGGTAACACGCAACAATTTAGCCCAAGCTACCGCCATGTTAAGCAAGTTAAATCTAATTGGAATTGTGGCTAATGGAGTATCTAACTCTGATAGCACTTATGTCCCCTATGTCAAGCAACAACAATTGGTGCTGCAACAGATTGTGGAAAAATAGTTAAATGATTTCCACGGCATCATTCTATTTATCAAAAAATCATTCAGGAGTCAAAAGTCAGACTAATTTTAGATGACTGACTCCTGTAGTGGGCTTTTTTAGCAGGTATAAATTTAATCAATCAGTTAATCTGAGAATTGCAGAATTTTGAAAAAATAAATTAATCAATTCTTTGAGATGTTTATGACAGGGAAAATAAAATAAGGAAAACACGCTAAGAATATGCTTCACAAGGGATTTTAAAATCAAAAAGGAGTTATATCTCAACAGAGATAGTAATAAATATAACCTCTAAATTTGATCAGATTAATCTTTTCAAACTCCAACAAGGATAATCTATTTATCAGTAAAATATGTAACATTTATTGATTGTCAATCATACAAAAACTAAGTTTAGTTAATAGCTACAAATAATTGTAACTTTTTTATGTTTAACTAGATCAATTCATCATAGCTTAATATTATTGGTGAAAATTATAGCTTTATTTAAAGAGTAAATAAAGAATTGGCTTAATCATTAGTTATTTCTCTAGGTTCTTATATTCTAGAAATTGAGGACAAAACTCAAAACCAAAAGCTGTCAAAGTAAAATTAGAGCAATTTTGTGATAGATGTCTAGAAATTAAATAGACAAAAATACATCAGCATAGCAATAATTTGACGGGATAATTGACCTCTACACATCCCTAAAGAAAATACCAAGTTTCCTAACTCACCATTTATCTTAATTGCTGTTCGCCTAACTCTTATTTTTGCTTTCTGTACATCTTTACACCTACACAATTACACCAGATATTTGCTGTAAAGACTAGTACAATCATTCGTTAGGAGGATACAAAAAACAGTTTCTTCTAAATCTAAGTCGTAGTTCTTATATATTGGTATTCACTTAAGTCTAAAAGGCTTTTTCCCAGCAACTTTTACTTAAGTTTAACACCCATAAACACTGCCAAACTTCTACTATCAAGCCAGTAATTTGCTACTGTATAAATTCACCGAAATATGACAACTTCACTCATTCCCAGCTTACAGGATAATTACACTATAGCCCAGCCAACACAAAATTATAATTCCCAATACTGCACACTTCAATGGCGCAGGGGTCAGTTATTGGTGAAATCTCCTGGAAAATTGCAACAACCATATTTACCTGCACTAGATAACGAAAAATTATTGGTAGAGTGTTTAAAAAATTCTCCAGTGATGTTGGTAACTATAGATCCAAACCTAGGTGATAATGCATTAAAATTTTGGGCAGATGCTTGCAAAAAAGCTCAGAAACCAATATTTCTCAGTCTACCATCTAGCCATAGATTATCAACATCAGATCACCAAATATTGAGAATTATACAACGACTAGCTGACTGGTTTTTAGCTTTAATTTTACTGATATTAATTAGTCCTTTAATGCTAGGATTATTTATTCTCATGGGAATTCAATTTTCAGAATTACCATTTTCCTATGAGTGGCAGATTGGAGAGAGAGGTAAACTTTTTCAAACCATAAAATTCTGCACAAAGACAAAACGAAATTTTATACCACTCAAATTATGGATGACTAAATATAGTCTAGAAAATTTACCCATGTTATTCAATGTCATTAGGGGAGAAATGAGTTTATTGGGATATAGTTATTGGTCTTTAGATGATGCAGTCAAGTTAAGTCCAGAAGTAAAAAAACAACACTTGTATAGACTACCAGGATTAATAAAACTATGGCAAGTAGAAACTAAATTGAAACCAGCTAGGTTGTCATAAATTAAACTGGCTCCATCCTAGTAAAAGCCTATATTGCATATTATAGCAATCCTATTTGAGTTGAAAACTGATTGGTGAGGCAGGGAATAGGGAACAGGGAAAAGAAAGCGTTCATAAATCATTTAGGATTGCTATAGTATGTTTTTATCTAACTGATAATTATTTCCTGTTTTAGTATTTTAACCAAAGAATTATGTACTTACTTTAAACATAAAACCTATCATGGAAACAGCAATTTGTACCGTTTTTGAAAAAGACTATCACTATGGTGTAGGTGCTTTAGTAAATTCCTTGTATCACCACGGTTTTCGAGGAATATTTTGGGCGGGTTATCGTGGTAATTTACCACCTTGGGCTAAGTCTCTTCAAGCAGGAAATGGTTATCAAGAGTTTTCTCTAGCGGAAGGTTGCGCGATTCGGTTTGTAAAGCTAGAAACCCGCAAGCATTTAGGTTTTTATAAACCTGATTTTATGTCTCAATTGTGGGAAAAATTCTGCCCAGATATTGATGCATTATTTTATTTTGACCCTGATATTGTCAATAAGTGTAGTTGGACTTTTTACGAACATTGGGTTAGTCGTGGAATTGCTATTTGTGGTGATTCTTGGTATCTTGTTCCTGCTAATCATCCCAAACGTTTAGGATGGAAAGAATTTGCTCAAGATAACGGTTTATTTTGTGAGCGTGAGTTAGATTATCACTATAATAGTGGCTTTATTGGTATTCATAAAAACTATAAATCTATACTAACGCTTTGGCAGAAATTAGAAGAACTGGGTGAAATGGCAGGATATGCCAATTTAGAGGATCTTTATGCTGATAATACTTTTCATCATTATCCCTATCTGTATGGAGATCAGACTTATTTAAATTTAGCATTGATGTTGACTAGTTATCCTTTGAGTACGGTTGGCCCTGATGGAATGGATTTTGTTCCTGGTGGTACTATCATGTCTCATGCCACTGTACCAAATGTTAAACCTTGGCGCAAAAAATTGATTTTTAGTGCTTTAGAAGGTAACTCACCAACTATTACTGATAAATTGTATTGGCGACATAGCCAAACACCTATTCAGTTGTATTCAACTGCAAAATTAATATGGCAACAGTTTGAAATTCTTTTTGGATCTGCTGTTGGGCGTTTTATTCGTCGCTCTCCCATGTAAGGATAAGGATATTAATTATTATCTTTTCATTGAGCTTTATGTGCTTAATTCTCAGAAGTAATGTTCAAATTTTTTATGAATCTTAAAATTCCTTCATCAACTTTGAAAATCTTGCAAGCCACAAATTTTTGGCAAAATTATCATTTAATCTTACGAGAGTTTAAACATTTTCGACTTGTCGCAAGTTTAGCTATTGTTTTTTCAGCTTTAGCAGCCAGTTTTGAGGGGTTTGGTTTAGGTTTTTTATTGATATTTTTGCAAAGTTTAACTACTCCCGGTTCTGAACCTGTAAAAACAGGTATTGGCTGGTTTGATATTTTCATTTTAGGAATTAATGCTTCAGCCACTGAGCGATTATATCGCGTATCGGCTTTAATTATTATCACGACCTGTATGCGTGCATCGTTCAACTACATGGGACAAATTTGCATTCAGTTTAGTGAAATAAATCTAGTAGATAATCTCCGTAAACGAATTTTTGAACAATTAGCGGCTCAAAGCCTCAGTTATTTTGGTAAAAAAAATTCTGGAGAATTGATTAGTACTCTCACAAATGAAATGGAGAGAATTAGACAAATTTTTGGAGGGGTGGCTTTTTTGGTCACTAGAACTTTAACATTAGTAGTCTACTCTATTTCATTATTCGTGCTTTCATGGCAACTCTCAATAGTTTCTGTTTTATTGTTTAGTCTTTTAGCTGTAGGATTATCAACACTAAACAAACAAATTAGAGAGCGTAGTTTTGCAATTACTAAAGCTAATGATAATTTTACGTCTAGATCGCTAGAGTTTATCGAAGGTATACGCACAGTTCATGCATTTTCTACTCAAGAATTTGAGCGGCAAAGATATTATCAAGCCAGTAAAAAAATAGTTAATACGTGGAAGAGTGTTTATTGGATTTCTCTGCTAGTTAAACCTCTAGCTGAGAGTCTATCTACTATGATTCTTCTCTCGATGATTATAGTAGCACTAGTCACAGGATTAATGGAGGTTTCCTCTTTATTAACATTCTTTTTTGTATTGTTTCGCTTAGTTCCTATGACTCAGGACTTAAATGGAGTGGTAGCTTTTTTAAGTACCCAAGCAGGAGCAGTAGAAAATCTTAAGGATTTGTTGAAAACCGAAGATAAAAATTACTTCCAAAATGGTCATATTCAGTTTCATAAATTACAGCGAGCGATAGAAATAATAGCTGTAAATTTTGGTTATGAACCTAATAAACTTGTACTCAAAGATATTACGTTGACTATTGAAAAAGGTCAAATGATAGCATTGGTGGGAGCATCTGGTGGTGGTAAAAGCACACTTGCTGATTTAATAACCAGGTTCTACGACCCCATAGAAGGCAAAATTTTCATAGATGGTATAAATTTACGAGAATTTGAAATTGACTCACTGCGCCGCAAAATGGCTATAGTTAGTCAAAAAACATTTATTTTCAATACTTCTATCCGCGATAATATTGCTTATGGTGCATTAGCAGTAACTGAGACAGAAATTATAGAAGCAGCACGCCTGGCAAATGCATTAGAATTTATCGAAAATTTGCCTCAAGGTCTGGATACAGTTATCGGCGCTGATGGTATTCAATTATCTGGAGGACAACAGCAACGAATTGCTATTGCTCGCGCTTTGGTTAGAAATCCAGAAATTTTGATTTTAGATGAACCAACGAGTGCTTTAGATTCAATCACAGAGCAGGTGATTCAGGAGTTGTTAGAAAAATTTACCGTGGGTCGAACAGTGATTGTAATTGCTCATCGTCTTTCCACAATTGCTAAAGCAGATAAGGTTGTAGTGATTGAACAAGGACAGATTGTGGAGCAGGGAGCATATCAAGAGCTACGTCAACAACGTGGTAAGTTTTGGCAATATTATCAAATTCAAAATGAAGTGAGATGAACAATAATTAAATATTTATTGGGGTGAAATTTTATGTCAATCTTTATTTTTGGATTGACATAAAAAGATAGATACTTTATTTATTTGGGACAATAAAATTGCAAAAAATATGAGATATGAACAATTGGCTAACTTTAATGGCAAAATCTATTTTTTCTGTTTGCCAAGAGAGGAAAAAGAGGGAAAGGATCAATTCCAGCATTTATTTATTTGTTTAGCGGAAGGTTTTCGGGAATTGGGGGTATCCTTTTTCTCAAATATCAATTATTGGCAAGAATTACCTGAAAAAGCAGAATATCTCTTTCGCCATGATCCAGATATAACGCCGGATGATTGCTCTATTGTTGTATTTAACAATAACTGGTTTAATAATAATTATCCTCTGCCAGATAATTTATTTCATGCCAACCGTAAATATTTAACTGTTTATTTAGATGGCAACGACAATGATAAAGATTATAATAAGCGCCCCGAATATAGGCAATTTGATTTTATTCTCAAGACTCATTATAATCGACACTTGAATTATTTGGATAACTTTTATCCTTGGTCGTTTGGTTTGAGTCAGCGGATATTACAAGAATTGCAATCAGTACCAAATTTTCAAGATAGAAAAAGTCAGATACTGGTAAATTTTCGGCATTGGCGAACTGGTCATCCCGTGAGAAATATTAGTTCTAATTTATTAATACCAAAAATTAGCAATATTTGGCAAATCAATAATAGTGTCGATAATGCAGCTAATTGTTCAACTGAAGCATATCATTATCTCCACTGGCGACAAACTGGTAAACGTCACTACCCGACTTACTATGAGCGCTTGAAAAATTCAATGGCTTGTGCTTGTTTTGGTGGTTTTTTTGTCCCTTCTTGGCCTAAGAATTCAGGCGGTTTAATTAATAATAATATTCAGCGGTTGATGACTAAATTGAGATTAAAGTCACACACTATTGTGCAGTGGGATAGTTGGCGATTATGGGAATCATTGGCAGCAGGATGTGTTACCTTTCATGTGGATTTTGAAAAATATGGTATTTTCCTTCCTGTCATGCCTCAGAATTGGCAGCATTATATTGGCATAGACTTAGACAACGTACAAGCAGCTATAGACAGAATTGCAGATGAACCAGAAATTTTAGAGACAATTTCTTTAGAAGGAAGGAAATGGGCGCTTCAGCATTACAGTCCAGTCCCGACTGCATTACGCTTTTTAGAAACGGTTTATCAACAGTCAATAACTCAGAAAGTTGAGGTGGAAACATTGTTGTAAATTTAAATAATTTGCGTATGTATCAATTTATAAATGTTAATTTTCATGGGGCGATTAGTAGAAGCTAAATTTGACACTGTAACGGCTAAGAATGATGTCTATTAATTTTAAATTACCAGAACCATTAGTGAGCGTGATTATCCCTACTTATAACAGGATGGGATACTTGAAAGAAGCAATTTCTAGCGCAGTTACACAGAGTTATCAAAATATTGAAATCATTGTTTCTGATAATTGTAGTCCAGAGAATCCTCAATTTTTAGTTGAATCTTTTGCTGATGCTCGTATTAAGTTTTATCGGCATCAAGAAAATTTGGGAATGTTAGCTAATCAAATGAATGCCTTCAAGATGGCAAGAGGTAAATATGTTGCTAGTCTTCATGATGATGATATTTGGCATGAAGATTTTTTAGCTAAACTTATACCACCGCTGGAGGCTGATTCTAATTTAATTATTGCTTTCTGTGACCAATACATTATCAACGCTCAAGGTAAAATTGAACCCATTATTACTGAAGAAAATACACGCTATTACAAGCGTGATCAAATTGGTTCAGGCATCCATGAGAATTTTAGTAAAATTGGTTTGATTGATAAAAGTATAGCGACGGCGGCAGCTTGTGTGATTCGTAATGGTTTGATTGATTGGAATCTCATCCCAGCGGAAGTTGGTGGTATGTGGGATTTATATTTAACTTATCTATGTTGTGTATCAGGATATTCTGCTTATTATTGTCCAGAAAAATTGACATATTATCGTGAGCATGAGCAAACTGACACGATGCTCAGTGGAAGACGCAATATGCAGGCGAAAATTCGTAAAGCTAAAAGTGAAATTTTTTGTTATGAAGTGTTTATGGAGGATGTGAGACTTAAGGAATTTCATGGACATTTTAAAAATCTATGGCTAGAAGCTAATACAACTTTAGGTATTGGATTGCTAGGTGATAAACAAACAACAGTAGCACGTTCTTATTTTTGGAAAACTTTGGTTGAGCAAAAATTTAATTTGCGAACTTTAACTGCTCTGACGCTCAGTTTTGTGCCACCAAGATTAGCTCATAAAATATTGGGTGTTTCTTAATTATTAAATTAATGTGCAAGAGGTAGTGAGTGAGACTTTGTATTGTTACCCACAAAATTAGGAAAGGTGATGGTCAGGGACGAGTAAACTATGAAGTTGCGATGGAAGCGCTTCGTCGTGGTCATAATTTGACATTATTGGCAAGTGAAATAGCACCAGAGCTAGAACAGAATAGGGCAGTTGATTGCGTGGAGATTCCTGTCAAAGGTTTTCCTACGGAATTTATCCGTAATTTTTTATTTGCCAGAAAAAGTGGTGATTGGTTGCGCCAAAATCGTGCGGAAATTGATTTAATTAAAGTCAATGGTGCGATTACTATGGGTGTTACGGATGTGAATGCTGTGCATTTTGTCCATAGTTCATGGTGGCGATACCTGCGATCGCACCAGTCACCATCTCAAAATGTCTATGGGCTATACCAATGGCTGTACACGGCAATGAATGCCTATTGGGAAAAACAGGCTTTTCGTCAGGCTAAAATGGTCGTTGCTGTATCTGCAAACGTAGCTGAGGAGTTAGTTGACATCGGCGTACCCCGTGCTAAGATTCGCGTCATTGTCAATGGAGTTGATTTACAAGAGTTTTCTCCTGGTGTGACTTGTCGCCAAGAATTGGGTTTACCAGAAAATGTCACCTTGGCGCTATTTGCAGGAGATATTCGCATTTCCCGCAAGAATTTGGATACTGTGCTTCATGCCTTAGTTCACGTTCCTGATTTACATTTGGCGGTTGTCGGTGAAACCAAAGATAGCCCGTATCCACAAATGGCTGCCGCATTGCAATTGAGTGAACGGGTACATTTTTTAGGTTATCGCCATGATATGCCCCTTCTGCAACGGGCATCAGATTTTTTCGTTTTTCCATCCCGTTATGAACCTTTTGGACTAGTAGTCATTGAAGCGATGGCTTCAGGCTTACCAGTGATTACGGCAAAAACAACCGGTGCTGCTGACTTGGTAACGCCGTCTTGTGGAATTGTTGTCCCCGATTGTGATGATGTTGATGCTTTAGCGGCTGCGCTGAAGTTACTAAATAGCGATCGCACAATTCGCCAGCAAATGGGTAAAGCAGCCCGCACCGTTGCTGAACAACATAGCTGGACGACTATGGCCCAAACCTATGTAGATATATTTGAAGAGCTAATTAAAAATGAGGAACACAGTACTCATCCCCACCTATCGCCGTCCGCAAGACCTATCGCGCTGCCTTACCGCACTGCAAGCCCAAACTAAACCAGTTGATCAAGCGATCGCTATAGTCCGCGATACAGACACCGCAACTCGACAATTCCTCAGCGAATTTCAACCCCACAACCTACCATTACAGATTGTCACAGTCACACAACCGGGAGTAGTCGCCGCTCTTAACGCTGGACTAGCAGCAGTAGAAGGTGATATCGTTTCCATCACCGATGATGATGCTGCCCCCCACCCCGATTGGTTAGAAAAAATCACCGCACACTTTCAAAGCGATCGTTGCATAGGTGGTGTTGGTGGGCGAGATTGGATCTACCGGGGCGACAAAATAGAATCCGGTTCCTGCTCAGTTGTAGGGCGTTTACAGTGGTTTGGAAGAGTAATTGGCAACCATCACCTGGGAATAGGAGAACCCCGCAAAGTTGAAATCCTCAAAGGTGTAAACATGAGTTTTCGCACCCAAGCCATAGGAAAATTACGATTTGACGAAAGAATGCGTGGCACAGGCGCACAGGTCAACTTTGAAATGGCATTCACCCTAACTCTTCAAAGGGCAGGTTGGAAAATGATTTATGACCCCAGCGTCGCCGTAGACCACTATCCAGCCCAACGCTTTGATGAAGACCAGCGCGAAAACTTCAATGAAATTGCCTTAATTAACCTAGTTCATAACGAAACCGTAGTTTTATTAGAACATCTACCCCCTCTACGTCGGATTGTCTTTTTATTCTGGGCAGTTTTAGTAGGCACAAAAGACAGTTTCGGCTTAATTCAATGGCTGAGATTTTTCCCCAGTCAAGGCCAACTTGTAAGTAAAAAATTGCAAGCATCTTTGCGTGGACGCTGGCAAGGATGGCAAACAAATCAATTGAAAAAGGCAGAAGTAACAATTTAGATCGGGATTCAGAGATAGTCACAATTCACAAATTCAAAATTATTTTAGAATCCAAAATCCAAAATCTAAAATCCAAAATGGCATGATTTCCAAACAAATACTTTTTAATAGTTTTTCACAAACCAACTTTTCTCCTCAAGATCGGGCAGCACAGAGTTGGATAGTCATATTAGGCTTCCTCTTACTCACAGCAACTTGCTACTTTACAGGTGCAGCTGGCTTGTTACGCGTAGTTTTTCCCGCAACCTCCTTAGGGGTAGGCATATTCTTATACCTGCGTCATCCCATTCTCTACATTGGCTTCACCTGGTGGATCTGGTTTCTCACACCCTTGCTAACTCGTCTAGTTGACTATCGGATTGGTTGGGACCCCACCCGTCAGATGCTCATTGCCCCCTATTTAGT
This sequence comes from Anabaena sp. EIM26, assembly GCF_057568715.1. Taxonomy (NCBI): domain Bacteria; kingdom Bacillati; phylum Cyanobacteriota; class Cyanophyceae; order Nostocales; family Nostocaceae; genus Anabaena; species Anabaena sp. EIM26. The sequence continues at coordinate 348,771 of NZ_CM172472.1, forward strand.
GGTGTTTGTAACCATAGCGACCTTTGTTAAACACCTACCTAGCGCCATTCGTCAAGGAGGCTTGCCCTTTATTTTGGCATTTGCTGGGGTCTTTTATGGTTGTTTGGTCGGTATGATTTACAATCAACCACTTCCAGTTATACGCGGGTTTTTAGATTGGTTGAGTCCCATTATCTTCGCCTTTCATTTATTTATGAATTGGCGAGATTATCCAAGTTATCGTCAGCACTTTCAGCGTGTATTTACTTGGTGTGTTTTCATCTTAGGCGCTTACGGCATTTATCAATTTGTCCTGGCTCCTGAGTGGGATAAATACTGGTTGATAGAATCAAAAATGTTTACCAGTGCAGGAGATCCCATACCTTTTGGAATGCGTGTATGGAGTACACTACACTCACCAGGCCCATTTGGTACCGTAATGGGAACAGGTCTATTATTATTATTTACCAGTTCTGGCCCTTTGATTTTTCCTGCCTCAGCAGTAGGTTACTTATCATTTTTACTTTCACAAGTTCGTACCAGTTGGGGAGGTTGGTTATTAGGAATAATAATGATTTTTGGTTCGGTCAAAACCAGAATTCAAATGCGCTTAATCACCATAATTTTAGTTATGGCTATGTGCGTCGTACCATTGGTGACTATCGAGCCGATTTCTAAAGTCGTTGCTACAAGATTTGAAACTTTTTCTAATCTTGAAGAAGATGGTAGCTTTAAAGATAGATCAGCCACTTATGACAGAAACCTCAGTCTTGCCCTTTCTAATATTGTTGGTAATGGCTTAGGAAATATCTGGAAAGTCAATGAAAAAACTGGGCAAATAGAAGTAATAGTCATTGACAGTGGCATTTTAGATATGTTTTTCACCTTGGGTTGGTTCGGTGCCATCCCTTATATTGGTGGGTTGCTATTGATGTTAATTAGTGTGAGTAAATATACTGAAGGCAGCTTTGATAGTTTTGTCAGTGCTGCTCGTGCTATTAGTATTAGTTCTTGCGCTCAATTAATTATTTATAGCGGGATGTTGAGTGTAGCAGGCATGATTATGTGGGGATTTTTAGCTATGGCTATGGCAGCACATAAATTCTACCAACATCAAGGTATCAAGATGTAGTTCATCTGTGGTCAGAAAATTTTGGATTTTTGATTGACCCCACAGATAAATCCGGGGGCTTGTACCATCAAGGAATCATTGGTCATTTGTCGATTAACGCTATTATTAATGATGTGCAATATAGGTATTTATAGCATGATACTATTGTGCCATAAGTACCTATTTCCAATAGGATTTATTTTTTCATATTTTCCTATAATTACCCTTATTAATCTGCTCTTTTAGAGCCTATACTGTTATGTATTTTCAAAAGATCACAGAATATCTTTGCTTTGATGGTAAACTCTTTTATACATGGGGTAATTATGAATCAAATTAAGCGGGTAGCAATTGTCGGAGGAAGTCACGGTAATGAATTAACAGGAGCTTATCTAGTCAAAAAATTTCAAAAATATCCAAATTTAATCCACAGAACAAGTTTTGAAACTTTGCCAATACTAGGCAATCCTAAAGCTATTATTGCCGGCAGAAGATATATAGACACCGATTTAAATCGTTGCTTCACAGGAGATAATTTACAAGCGGCCACTATAGCATCTAATTATGAAGAACTAAGAGCAAAAGAAATACTGCAAATACTGCAACCAAAAAACCAAGAATTTGTAGATGCAATTATTGATTTACACACGACTACAGCCAACATGGGATTATGTATTATTTTAAGTGATATGCATCCCATATTACTTCATTTAGCAGCTAATCTAACGGCAATTAATCCTTTAGTGAAAATCTATATTCATCAACAACCTAAGAATAGTGGGTTTCTCCGTTCTTTAAGTAAATTGGGTTTTGCTATAGAAGTTGGTGCTGTAGCTCAAGGTATTTTAGATGCTCAATTATTTCAACAAACAGAACAGCTTATTTATCATGTTTTGAACTATTTTGAAGAATGTAATCAAGGTCAAGTCACCCTCACCAACAACACGCTAACTTTTTACAAATCTATTGGTATGGTTGATTATCCTAGAAATGAAGACGGCGAAATTCAAGCAATGATTCACCCCCAACTTCAATTTAGAGATTATCAACCTTTGCATCCCGGTGATCCGATTTTTCTAACTTTTGAAGACAAAGAGATTCTTTATGAGGGAGAGTCTACAGTTTATCCCATTTTTATTAATGAAGCAGCTTATTATGAAAAAGGAATTGCTATGTATCTCAGTCAAAAGGAAATTATTCATATATAAGCATATACTTAATGGCAAACTGTGCTAATAACTAATACGATTTAGAACCAAACTCTCTCAAGGTAGGTCAATCAGTAATTATCTGAACTTGATATAAATACCTTTTTACCTGCTACTAGTTCTCTTGTTTCTATGACTTTATGAACATTGTATTTTCTCATTAATTCACTGTATACAGTCAATGTTTCCTGATTTACCCGTACAGCGCTGAATCTTTCTAAGTTTTGTTGGGCGCGGAATTTCCACTTTTGCAACTGTTGGGAATCGCTGAGTAATTGTCCTAAAGCATTGGCTAAAGTTTGACTATCTTGAGGTGGGACGAGAATACCCGCTTGCCGATGATCCAAAGTTTCTGGAATGCCATCTACATCACTGGCAATAATTGCACAACCAGCTTCTCGTGCTTCTGTTAATACCAAACCAAAGGATTCGCAGTGTGAAGCAAGGACAAAGATATCTGTTGATAACATATAGCGTTGTGGTTCTGCTTGAAAACCTTCAAAATGAATGCGTCGGTGTAGTCCTCTATCGCTAAATGTTTTACTTTGGACAATTTTCTCAAAAATAGGCCGATCTGGGCCGTCTCCTACTAAATATAAATGAGCTTGGGGAAAATCTTGAGCAATGAGGCTAAATGCTTCAATTAAATCACCAATACCTTTGCGGCTATACATTCCGGCTACAGTAGTGATAGCTGGATGATGTAATGCTAGGGGTTGGTAATCTTGAATGTTTCTATGTCGAGGGCTACCTAAGGTGCCGTTGGCAACCACACACAATTTTTTGGCTGGGATACCACGCCGAATCATGGAATCAGCAACTGCATGACTAACTGCAATTACTCTATCTGCTAATCCCATGAGAACAGCACTACGTTGAAATTCATTATGGACAGTAGAAACTAAGCCATAGTTACCACTATTTCTAAAAATTCCCGCCAGCACCACTCCTGTCATCATGTGAGTATGAACAATATCTGGCTGAAATTTTTTGATAATTTCTCGATAACGCCAGGCAGCTTTGATCATGTTGAGTGGTGATCGTGATTGATCTAGTTTAAAGTGCTTAATACCATGATTTGCTAATAATGCTTCATATTCTCCACCTGATGATGCTACAGCAATATGAAGTCCGTTTTTTGCTTGTAAACAGGCTAAGTCTACTGCTACATTGACAATTCCATTACCGATTTGTTGTAGATGATTTGTAATATGCAAGATTCTCATTTAATTTTTCTCCACGGCAATTATTTTTAGCAAATATCATGATGCTCCCTAATGTAGATATAATCTTGAATTAAATCTAAAGTAGATAATTTACCAGTTAATAAGATTCAGATTTAAAGAAGATTTCTTCTGAGTATAAGAATCGTTTGATAAAACCACGAGGTAGATTTTGTATTTGAGAGGGATAGGCGGCGATTGCTCTTTTTTTCTTTTCTTGCACCGAGGTAATTGAAAGCCGATAAGCTGCGCTGATATCCTTTAACTTCAAAAGGATAAATAAAGGCGCTCTCCAAAACACCCAAATAGGATACTGTAATAGTTCTACTATAATTCCTGATTGGGTGATTGCCTCCTGAACTAAATGATATGTAGCTTCATGATCTTTATGACAGTCTTTACGATGGGGAACATAAACTTCTCCTGGTTGATAAAGTTTTAGTAGTTCAGAAATCTGATTAATTATCTGTTGTCTTTCCTCTGGCTTTAAATCTGGTAAACTTCCATCTAGCTTATCCAAAAAATGAATTTCTGAAGGTTTTACTCCCAAAATTTCTAATGCATTTAAGGATTCTTGTTTGCGAATATGAATAATTTTATTTTGAATATGTGGATCTGAACCATGAGAACCTCTGCCATCTGTCAAAAAGGTGACAACTACTGGTATTTCTTGTTCTCTTTTCCGTGCAATCATCCCACCACAACCAAAGGTTTCATCATCTTGATGGGGAGAAAACACCATTGCTGGTTTTTGACTAAATTTTAGTGGCTGACTTCCCCAAGTCAAAATCCATTGTGTAAGTAATTGGGAATGAATATATTGTATCTGATTGAGAAAATCATTAGGAATTAGTTTTTCTAATTTAATCAGACTAGTTTTATCCATTTTTTTTGCTTATTTATTATAATGTGTATTAATACTTATGAAATATTGATGAAAATTATAATTTCCCCTTGAGACTATTTAAAAATCAGCAACCAATAAGTATATGTTATTCATCATAATTAAATATGCTCTCCAGTATTTATTGTTTTTGTAAAATTGCGCCATAAATATGAAGGAAAATTAGAAGTAACTTAAGAGTTATTTTCTACTTAAATATGGCAGATGACTTTACATCCTCGATTGTATTGCATCTCACAAAAAAGCGCTATATAAACGCTACTATAACTTCTATCAATAATTTATTTGACGAAACTTGATATAAATTTTTTCGTTCCCATACTCTGTCAGAACTTACGCAAAATGTGATCGAAAACCTGATTCTTCCGTAGCGGTAATTCATGAATTACCGCTACTTTCTTTGTGTTGTGTGTTAGAGAATGCCACGCTATGCTATCAATGACAGTAGAGGCAGAGCCTCTGTGATAGCATTCCTAGTCAAAGACTAGGAACGAGATAAACGAGATAAACTGAGCTTATATTGAAACTAATGAGGAATGTGCTGTACCCAGACAGTAGTCAATTTTTTGAGTAAATTTTCAGCTTTTGCCTCAAGTTTAAAAACGATAGATAATCACTTTTCCGTTCATATTTTCTTCTACAAAGACTAAGTATTCACCATTAGACCTGCGAAAAGCCCGGATACCGTGGGGAATATCAACCCAGCCACTTTCTCCACCAACTTCAGGGCCGGGTCCGAATTTGTGTAGGAGTTTTCCTGTTGCAGCTTTATAGACATACACCTCTGCGGTTTTGACTGTCACTGCGAAGACATAATCGCCGGCTACACTCATAGCTGCGGTGGAAATTTCTCGCTTCCCTGTAGAGTCATAGGGAACTACTGTTCGCCATTTGGGGGTGCGATTTCCTTTACTCCAATTATCAAAGCGGGCAATTTCTGATCCGACAACTCCAGTATCATCACCAGAAGCTGGATGTTCTGCGGTGAAACCTGACAAGTACATAGTATCTGTTTCAGGAAAATACTCAATTCGCCGCAAATCTTTAAAGACGCTGGGAGTCTTGTGTTTTTGCATGGAATTATAAGTATAGATGGGGTTGCCTTTGCTATCTAATCCCTGTAAAGGATAATGGCGAATTCCATCTTCTGTTCGCAAGGTTTTCCAAACATCACCTTTGTTGTCAACCCACCAACCACCTATGTAGGGATAATCTTTGCTGCTGTCGTACTCTTTTTGATCAAATGCACCGTTTCCATTACTATCTCGCCAAATCCATTCTCCTTGGGTTGGTTGGTGGGGAGGCCAATTCCCGTTGATAGATTTACCTTGGTCATTAGTTCCTACAAATAACCCGGCTGGAATAGCAATTTTACCGTCTGTAGCGGGTTGGAAGCGATAAATTTGCAGTAAGCTGCCAAACATATCTGTGAGGAATAAAAAAGGCTTTCCTTGAATACGACGGGCAAAGGTACCATCTGGGGATGTGTGTAAACGAGGATCTTGAGGATATTTGAAAGGATTAACTGTGTAGGCTTTATAAGTCCACTGTTTACCCACTGGTTTACTATAATCCATCAAGTATTCTTCATGCTTGGTGAATACATTTATACCATCGCTTTTGGGGTCAGTGTCTGCATTATCTACAAATATCAAGCCTAGTAATTGCCATTGTTGTTTTCCAGTGGCTGAAAATTTTCTTAAATCTGTGCCTGATTTGTTAAACCCATTGTTGTTGATATAGATATTACCGGCGCTATCTGTACCGACTCCGGTAATTCCATAGAGTTTCAAGCTTTGCACTTCACCAGGGACACCGCCATAGATACCATTTTTATCGCCGAAAGTTCCTACTTGGGAAGGTTTGCCTTTAATTGTATAAATTAGTACTTGTTGCCGGAGGCTATTGTCTGCCACTAATAGTCTATCTTGTTTGTCTAGTGCGATCGCTGTAGGGTCAACAACATCTACAATTTGTTCAGGCAATTTTTTACCAGTTTGGGAATAATGCACAACCTTACCAGCGGTGCTACCTTTTTTATTTTGAATAATCCATAAATCTCCTTGAGGATCAATAGCTATTTCTCCCGGATTCGTAACCGCAAAGCTGCCCATTTTTTGCATTGTTTCAGTATTATAAATACCCACAATGTTATCAATGGCATTACTCACAAATAGCTTATTACCTACAATTGCTAAACCAGTGACTTCACTTTTATCACTGGTAATTAACATACTTTTATCCCAGCCATTACCGCCAGAAAAAGGTACAGTTTTCCCCGCTAAATTATAACGTCGCACACAGTACCAAGTTTTACCTTCTGGAGGATAACCTTCTTTTCCATTATTCATCCCACTCTGAGACATAGCAACATAAATATACTTGCTATTGACTGTCACCGCTTTCCCACCAAGACGATTCCAGCCGTGAAGATCTTCTAGAAACCCGATAACTTTACCATCTTTATATATTCCTGCTTCTCCTCCTGCTTCATCCCAATAACTATTAGTGTAAATTTCACCATTTGCAGTTACATACATTGCCTCTACATTATTTTGTACTCGCAACTTTCCCTTGCCGATAGTGTTACCAAGCCAAGAAGTTGTATATGTAAATGCAGGTGCTTTAGCCGTTTCTTTTTGAGAAATTTGATTAGTAAGATCAGGTATTTTGGAAATTGGATGAGTAATGTTAGATGTTTTAGTTGTTTCTGCTTTAGAAATTTGATTAGTAAAGTTAGATACTGTAATGCTTTTTGTCGTAGCCTGATCTATCATCATACCTACGAATATTGCCATTAAAAAACAAGTTAAACCGAGAAAAATATTGAAAGCTATTTTTCTCTGCCAATATCTGCTCTGAATTGATCTTTTTATAAATTGATTAAGTGTTTGGCGGTTTTTTTTAAAGTGTGAGATTAATATTTTGATCATGGAATTACTATGATTGCATATCGGCAGCTATCATTACTTCTCTATGAAGTTATGAATGTAGATGAAATTGTTATATTTAGTTTAATTTACTAAATACTATCAAAAATGAAATTTAGCTCAAGAAATTAAAACTAATAGTTAGGAAAATCATCGTAATTAGTCTTAAACTTGGCTTATGAATGTCTTTGTTGCACCTATTTACTTCATACATTCTGCCTAAATAAGATAAAATTCATCTTAATTATGCTTAGGTATTGGCAGAACACATGAATAACCTAACAAATAAATAGCATTGATCATATATTTTCATCGAAACTTTATCAAGACTATATATTTTTTTTACAGAATAGTTATATCTAAGTGGCAAATATTATTTTGCCTTATAAAGTAATATTTAATACAAATTAAATATTAAATAAATTCTTTAGATAGAGGTTTTATTAAACTAAGATATTCTACACTACCATCACAACTTGTGGGCAATAAAAATACTTTTTATTTTCTGGTTGACAGTCAAATTAAAATGGTTTACAAAGGAGTTTTCTATCTTTTGAAGATATTTATAGGATTGCCATATCTACCCGATACTCTTCGGTTAAGGAGTGTATAGACGTTCTATGGTTAGAGGTTTTCGTCTCTACAAGGGTGTACGAATTTGCCTAACTGAACAGTATTATCTATACTCACAACGGCTTAATCACTCGATTCTATCGGTAGGCGTAAAGCAAAAGCTCAAGGGAACAGGGAAAAAGCGTTTATAAATCATTTAGGATTGCTATATATACTTATTGTAGTATTCGTGAAAATGTCTAGCTACTTTTTATAAAAAACTCTAAACAGAAAATTTACATATACTTTTTGACTCGCTATATCTAAAAAATTATTAATTTATTCAAAAATAACCTGATTTGTAATTTTTTAAAATGTAAAGAGTTTGAATTGGGTATGGACGCGAACAGAAGTAAGCTCAATTCATTAGAGGAGATAATTAGGTGGAAAGTAACGAAAAAAATATTGATTCATCCTCTGCATCTATTTTAACCTTAGGAACAGGTTGGTTTCCTAAAAATCCAGGAGGATTAGAAAGGTATATTTATGAACTAACTCATAAATTAGCTGCAAATCAAGACCGGATAGAATTATGTGGAGTTGGTCTACCAAATACTGAAGAAGATACACCAGTTAAATTAACTAATTTAGCATCTCCCGATAGTCTAATTTGGCAGAGGTTATGGTCAATTCGTTCTAATTTCCAAAAAACAAGATTAGATAAACCTGATGCTATTAATCTACATTTTGCATTATATAGCTTTCCAATTTTAGATCTTTTACCTAAAGAAGTACCAATCACTTTTAATTTTCATGGGCCTTGGGCTTCAGAAAGTCAAGAAGAAGTAACAAATCAGAAACTTAGTATTTGGTTGAAGCAGCAGCTAATAGAAAAGAAGACTTATGATCGATGCGATCGATTTATTGTTCTTAGCAAAGCTTTTGGTCATATTTTACATCAAAAATATCAAATTTCTTGGGACAAAATCAATATTATTCCTGGTGGAGTAGATATTTATCATTTTCAAAATAATTTATCACGACAAGAGGCTAGAAGACAACTCGGTTGGCCAAATAACAATCCCATATTATTTACATCTCGTCGCCTTGTTTATCGTATGGGAATTGACAAATTATTGCAAGCAGTAGCGGCAATTAAACCAAAAATCCCTGATATTTGGTTAGCAATAGCTGGACGTGGACATATTCAAACTTTACTCCAAAAACAGACTCAAGAATTAGGTTTAGAGAATAATGTTAAATTTTTAGGTTTTTTACCAGATGAACAATTACCTATTGCCTATCAAGCTGCTGATTTAACTGTTATGCCTAGTCAATCTTTTGAAGGGTTTGGATTAGCAATTCTTGAATCTTTAGCTTGTGGTACTCCTGTTGTATGTACTCCTGTGGGAGGAATGCCAGAAATTTTACAACCATTTTCACCGGAATTAATTACTGATGATATTAGTACTAAAAGTATTGGAGAAAAATTAGAACAGGTATTGTTAGAAAAAATCTATTTACCTTCCAGAGAACAATGTCGTCACTATACAACTACAAATTATGATTGGAATCATATTTCTCAAAAGGTGCGGCAAATTTTATTAAATTAAATTTGTTATATTATTATAATTTCTGTGGATATTATTTAGATATCCGTGAAAGATGTGGGTACATTATTAGACATATTTGAATTTGATTACTGTGTTTATATAAAGAAACTAAAATTGGGTTTTGGTATTTTTAGGAGTTCACATGAAAATTCTTTTTTTAGACCAAAGTGGTAAGCCAGGTGGTGCAGAATTATGTTTATTAGATATTGCTAAACCATATGCTGAAAGCTCACTTGTTGGTTTATTTGCAGATGGTGATTTTAGAAAATTATTACAACAACATCAAATTCCTGTAGATATTTTAACAACTCAATCACTTCCAGTTCATAAACAAAGCAGTTTATTACAAGCGATAGGTAGTTTAGGAAAGCTTATACCATTAATTAATCAAGTAGTTCAACGTGCTAGAGAATATGATTTGATTTATGCTAATACTCAAAAAGCCTTAGTTGTTGGTGCAGTAGCGAGTTTTTTAGCTCGTCGTCCCTTGGTTTATCATTTACATGATATTCTTTCCCCAGAACACTTTAGCCAAACTAACCTGCGGGTTGCAGTTACTTTAGTAAATCAGTTTGCTTCATTAGTAATTGCTAATTCCCAAGCTAGTAAAACAGCATTTTCAGAAGCGGGAGGAAAACCAGATATTATTGAAGTTGTTTATAATGGGTTTGCAGCAAATAATTACCAAGTTTCTGAAAATGATGTTAGAAACATCAGGCAAGAATTAGGACTAGAAGAAAAATTTATTGTTGGACACTTTAGCCGGCTTTCTCCTTGGAAAGGACAGCATATTTTAATTAGCGCCCTAGCTAAATGTCCGCAAGATGTGATAGTTATGTTAGTAGGTGATGCTTTATTTGGTGAACAAGAATATGTGCAAGAATTACACCAAAAAGTTACTGCATTGGGATTGGGAAACCAGGTGAAATTTTTAGGATTTCGCTCGGATATTCCCCAATTAATGACTATGTGTGATTTAGTAGCTCATACTTCGACTGCACCTGAACCTTTTGGAAGGGTTATTGTGGAAGCTATGCTGTGCGGTAAACCTGTCGTTGCTGCTAAAGCAGGGGGAGTAATGGAGTTAGTAGAAGATGGAATTAATGGTTTTTTATTTACACCGAATAACCCTGATGAATTAGCACAGGTGATTAATACTTGTATTAATGAAACTACAAGAACTGCGACTATTGCTAATAATGCTAAAATTAATGCTAGTCAGCGTTTTGATGTGACGACTATTAATCAACAAATTGCTCAATTATTGAATTTAGTAATTAAACCTAAAATACAATGAGCGATTCTAGATGAAAATAATGAAGCCCGTGGATTACGGGCTATATTAGGTGGTAGAACTAATTTATGCGGCTTCCCGTCTTTGTGAAGAAATATTGACTTCAGGAAAAGGAAGGGAAAGCTGTTCTGCTGGTGAAACTGTTGCTTCTTCTAACACTGTGACTTGAATGTTGACACTGACTAAATAATTACCTGTATCCGCACCCACTGCTTCAGCAATTAACTTGGCAATATCTGGACGTTTCGCGGTTAACGGATCACGTAAAATATATCTATCCCATTCATGCTTTGCAGTTGGATTAAGATTGAGAATGTAGTGTTTCATCATAAGATTAACCGTTAAATCCATCTTCTAGAAGGCTTTTAGAGACAGGACTTACGCACTGGAATATTTAGTAGGGTGCGTTCGATGTCGCAAATCTGTTGATACTAAGCAATTTATAGGTCTGGCCTATCCTACAAGAGACATTGTGTGTGACACTTGCGTAAGTCCTCAGAAAGTGGATGCTATAGGGTTATTATAGTACATTAGTACTATTTTGGCAAGAGTGGAGAATAGTTTTTTGAGATTTTCCTAGTTTTGAGGAGTAAACTGTCGTAAAACTTAGGAATTACCCAACTTTCTAGGTTTGATATTGCTTTTTTAAACTATCCAACTTCGATTCCTTAGGATCGAGGATTTCAGTAAATGTCAAGATTCTAGGAAATGCTGGGATAATGAATATAGTCCTAGGTTCTGAATAGAAATTTCTCCAGGTGATCTAAGGGGTCAAAAAAGTAGAAATTCCGATATAAATGAATATATAACTCTTTGTTTGTTTCACTTTGTCCCAACCTAACGCAGTGCGTAATCTGCAAGAAACTCATTTAAACCGCGCCCGTGCTAGTCTTAGACAAGCACTATCTTGGTATGGATATCTCCGCAAGTCTGGACAGCTATCATCTCAACCAGAATTGGCAAGTTTGGTAAAACCAGAAATAGAAGCTTTAACTGCGACACTCAATAAACTAGATTCTAATGTGATTAGAATTGCGGCTTTTGGTTTGGTGAGTCGTGGGAAGTCTGCGGTTTTGAATTCTTTGCTAGGGGAAAAAATCCTACAAACTGGCCCTCTCAATGGTGTAACTCAATGGCCTCGTTCGATTCGTTGGAAACCAGGGGGAAAGGTTTTAGTTGAATTAATTGATACTCCTGGATTAGATGAAATTGAGGGGGATTCAAGGGCGCAAATGGCGCGAGATGTGGCACGTCAGGCTGATTTGATTTTGTTTGTTGTCTCCGGTGATATTACTAGAATAGAGTATCAAGGGTTACTAGAATTACGCCAAGCTCAAAAACCTCTGATTTTGGTGTTTAATAAAATTGATTTATACCCAGAAATAGATAGAAAAGCTATTTACAAAAATTTACAGCAATTGGGGGCAGGAAATCTCCAAGCTAAACCTTTATTACCTGATGAAATTGTGATGGTAGCGGCTGAACCGGCACCGATGGAGGTGAGGGTAGAATATGCAGATGGGAATGTGAGCTATGAATGGGAAACGCCACCACCACAGGTTGAGGAACTTAAGCAAACCATACTTAATATACTAAATCGGGAAGGGCGATCGCTCTTAGCTTTAAATGCACTCCTGCAAGCACGGGACTCAGAAGCATCTATAGCTCAAAAAACTATTGATTTACGCCAAAAAGAGGCAGAAGATATCATTTGGAAATTTAGCAAATATAAAGCTCTTGCGATCGCTTTAAATCCCATTCCTGTTTTAGATGTTATTGGTGGGGCCATTACCGATTTAGCTTTAATTCGTTCTTTAGCTAGATTCTACGGTTTACCAATGACTAGCTATGAAGCTACTAACCTATTAAAAACCATTTTATTCAGTTCTGGCGGTTTATTGTTAGGAGAAATAGGCAGTAGTTTAATGTTAGGTTTAGGTAATAGTACTGCTGTTCTAGCCAGTGGTGATAATCCTCTGAATATTACTACCTTTGCTGGTGGTGCATTAGCGAAGCTCACCGGAGGTGTTGCTCAAGCTGGTATTGCCGCCTATGGTTCTTATACTATTGGTAAAGCTGCACAGGTATATCTAGAAAAAGGCTGTACCTGGGGACAGTTAGGAGCTAGTACCGTTATTCAAGAGATTTTATCTCAAGTTGATAAAAATACAATTTTGTATCGGTTGAGAGCAGAATTAGGGGGAAAATTCGGAGAATTTTGAAAAATTGATATGAAGTTGCAGAGAATTAAGATATCAAGAATAATTGAACGCAGATGTAGCTTGCTTCCCGAAGGGTACGCAGATAAACGCGGATAATTTAATTGATATCATTATTCTGTGCAGCCTTACATAAAATTGGTATTAATTAAGTTGCAATTTAAAACCAGCAAAAAATTAATAAAATCTTCCACCAAGAAAATAGTTATCTCTATGTTTTCGTTACACAAACAGTATAGAGATTAACTAAAAAGTATTTTTTGAATTGTTACCTTTGATCAGAGTTCAACAAAGTCCAAAAATTAATAAGATGCTGAAACCATCTTATTTTGTAGAGCTTATCTAACCGGAAAGTGTGAGCTTCCTGATACGAAAGGCAGCTATCAGTCAATATTTATCTCAACAGGTGAAAGTATCATGACATCTTTAGATGGAGTTCAAGCTGCTATTAACTCCGATAAAAATAGCACTCAAACAATTGAAGCAGCGATTCTCGAAGCAATTGTTGAAGCTCGTGCAACCTGTGAGGAAAATGGAAGTAATTCTCCTAATTGTGCAGTAGCTTGGGATATTGTTGAAGAATTGCAAGCCGAAAAAGCACATCAAAAACAGGCACAACATCACAAAACTTCCCTAGAAAGCTATTGTGAAATGTATCCAGATGCTTTAGAGTGCCTCATCTACGACGTATGAATTTGTAGCAGTAAGTTAACGTGAGTTCGACATAAGATAATTTGTGGAAAACTCGCCACAAGTAGGAGTTTCAAACCCTTATTCTCTCGCCCTTAAAAATCATAACTCCGTTCGCGTAGCGTCTCCGCAGGAGAAACTCCGAACTCACGTTAAGTTAGTCAGGACTTACGCAAGTGTCACATTTAATATCTTCTGCCTGTGCGTCAGATATGGTAAATCTGTTGATAATAATCAATTTATAGGTCTGACTCACCCTACAAAGTAAGCCAGTTGCGTAAGTCCTGTTAGTTTCTCTGAGGTTTCATTTACTATCCTTTTCGCTTTTTGTCGGTGCATGAATAATTAAGCTGAAAAATCTGGAATTTGCACAACCCAATTGAAAGGAAACACTTTTTCAGCAAACCCTAATTATTTCCTATACTTTAGGGTTTGACGGAAAAGTGTAGTTTTATTTATAGATAAAACTTAATTAAAGAAAAATATACATAAGTTATTTCAATCATAATTTTCCAAGAAATGTAATCTACTATATTTATTGAGAATTAGCCCAGTTTTTTATCAATAAGGTTGAGAATATTTGCAATAATTCAACGAGTTTACTAGGGTCTTGACCTTTTTAGCTTTTATGATACTATGACTATATGAATAATCCAAGGGTGTTTTATATTTAAAATTAGAAAATAAGTGTGTGTGTTCTTCAAACTAACCTGCTTAACTATATTGATTCATATTCCCAAGGATTAATAATCTTAATACCACACTCTTCAAAGTCAGAAACATTTCGCGTTGCTATAGCTGCTCCATGAGTGTAACAAATAGCCGCAATCTGAGCATCAGCTTGAGAAATCGGAGTTCCATTTTTTCGTCTTTGGGATGCAATATTAGCAAATGCTACCGCAGCATTTTGATCAAAGGGAAGAATACGTCCAGCGAAATCTTCAGAAAACATCAGTTGTGCTGCTTGAGTGAGTTCATCTCGTCGTTTTCCCTCAGAGAGTATAGTAATTCCATAGAGAATTTCTGCTTGAGTAATTGTTGTGGTAAACAGACTCATTAAGGGTTGTTGGTTTGTCCAATTATATCATGTCCGCCTAATCACTTACGATAAAATATATGTGTCATACTGAGCGGAACGTAGTGCAGCGTTCGCGGAGCGTCTCGTAGAGAAGTATCTCGGAGATTCTTCACTTCGTTCAGAATGACAAGCATTTTACCGGACATGATATTACGAACTGCTTTAGACTTTTTAGACTTCATCAGTTCTGACAATACATTGGTATCAAGAATAATCATTCTTCAAATGTTGATACAGTACGGATAGGTTCTCTTACTATTTCTGGTAATTCAAAATCTCCGAAATTCGCAAACCTCTTTTCAATCAGAGTTGCTAGGTTTAAGGAATTTTCGTTATTTTCTATCAGAGTCATGTAAAGAATTTCTCTGGCTTCTTCTTCTAGAGAACGTCCGTGTTTTTCTGCTCGTTTTTGCAGACGAGATTTGATTTCATCATCAAGGTTAGAAATAATAATATTGGTCATATAAAAAACAAGCCTCAATCAGATTTCTAGACAATTTTACTTTAGGATTTTTTATGCCTAACCCACTTTACAAATCAGGTAGCCTTGCTTGTGCAGAGGGTTAGGGGTAGGGTTTCAAAAAAGCGGTTAATTAATCCTTTACTTACTCCTGAACTGACCTAGTGAAAGCAAGTCTGACAAGTTAATTTTCAAAGCAGAAATTATCAAAATGACCGTTTTTACCAGATTATTTAAATTTACCTGCCAACGGGGATAGCCTTTGTGCAACATTTCCCGATTCACTTCATACAAATCACCTAACCATTCTTCCCGTCGTTCTGGGGGAAAAAGATAAGCAATTTGGGAAGCTATCCACCTACTAACCCAAGTTTCCGCAGATTCAAATTTCTTATATTTGCGTAATCTATTATTTAGCTGAGATAACTTTTCTAGTTTTTCTGCTAATTCTTCTAAATCATTAACCATTTCTTGGGTGATTAGTTCTTCTGCAACTTTGATAATTTCCTCTGATTTTAAGGATGTAATTTCCTCCAGATGATGCATATTAAGTTGCAGTTCTCTAACACTAAATTCCCAATCATGGTCTTCAAATTCTATACCGATTGTTTCCCTAACTAGGTTGCCAGGTAAGTAAATTGGAACGGAAAGATTGGAAGGCTTGGAGGGTGGCAACGCCGCTACCTGTAAGTTTATAGTAACGTCGTCTTGCTCCGCCTCGTTCTTCACGCGCTTCATCTCCCCAACGGGATTCAACCAACCCTTTCTTTTCCAAAGAATGGAGAACAGGGTAAAGCGTGCCAATGCCCATTTGACGCTGACCTCCACTAGCTTCTTCCATAGCTTGCGGAATCTGCAAACCATAGAGTTCTTTGTTGTAGAGGGCAAGGAGTACGAGTTCTTCGCGGGGCGAAATTTCGACATTGGTTGAGCCTTTATTTAATACTTGTTGGTTGTTTTTCATCACATTCACCAGCTTCTCTGTTTTCCTAAAATTTACGTAGATATTTCTCGTTGTTACGACCCCTAATAGGCAACGAGCATACTCACTGTTATGACCCTTTACAGGGCAGCGAGGCTTTTATCTTAAATAGAGTATATCTTATAAATTTGATAATTGACAATAGGTAGGGGCAAAAAGGAGGAAAGCCCCTACTGACACAGCAGATTGCAGATAAATGAGCTACAGAATCTAAATTAAAAGCCAGACACTAAGCCAGTTTGACTCCTTTCCTTCTTTCTCCTGACTCCTGACTCCTGACTCCTGACTTCTGCTGTCTTTACATTTCTGTTGCGTAATATTCCTGTTGTCTTTCCACAAAAGTCTGGACACGATTGCGGTAGTTTCTCAGGTTTTCATCTACCCAATCGCGATCGCTACTGTTGGCAAATAAATGTACCATTGGTTCACTAGCATCAGGTAAAACTAATACCCAACTATCATCATAGGGTTGACAAATTTTGACCCCATCAATTAATTCCAGATTTTGGGCTGGGTGAGTTTCCACCAAATAACGCATTAATGCCCCCTTTGCAGTCCAAGGACAGCGGATGGTATAATTCCTGTGAATGACTCTTGGCAGTTCGGCGCGAACAGATGCAAGCGATCGCTCTTGAATAGTTAACATTTCAATTAACTTGGCAATACAGAACATCGAATCAAACCCCGGATGAAGATGGGGGAAAATAAAACCAGTCTCACCACTGCCACCCAAAACCACATTCGGATTTTTCTGACAAGCCTCCATTAACGCCGTCGGATTTGCTTTCGTGCGAATTACCTTACCATCATGACGACGCGCAACTTGTTCCACAGCACTAGAAGCATGAACCGGTACAACTACCGAACATCTCGGATTAGATGTTAACATCATATCCACCATCAACGCCGTCAAAATTTCCCCCCGAATCGGATAACCAGACTCATCAACTAAAATCAGTTGTTCTCCATTAGCTGATACCTGCACCCCAAAATTAGCTTTGAGCGCTTCCACCACATGACCCAATTGAGTCAGTAGTCCTTCTCGGTTAGTGGTAGTCATTGAAGCTTTATTCAAACTCGCATTCAACACCACCGCGTCAGCACCAAATTTATCTAACATTTGGGGTAAAACTGCCCCAGACACAGCATAAACATAGTCAATTACCACCTTAGCCCGACTATTGCTGAGGGTAGAAACATTTAATAGCTTTTCAAAAGCAGTACAATAACGGTCAATCACTTGGCTAGGATAGGCAACATCACCTATTTCGTGACTTTGCGCTCTCCGCATATCTTCCTTAAAATAAGCCCCCTCAATCTTCTTTTCCTGAGCCTTAGTGATATTAATTCCCTTACTATCCATGAATTCAATTAGGATATAATCAGGACGATCTGGATGTATTCGCACATGAATACCCCCAGCAACTCCCATTGTGGGGATAACAGTTCGGGTAATGGGAATAGCTGTAGAATCGAGGTTTTGAATATCCACACCTACCGACATTAAACCAGCAATTAAAGAACGAGTCACCATGCGTGAGACATTGCGCTGGTCACGGGAAACTGTGACTTTAGAACCTGGTTTTAAAGTCGAACCATAAGCAGCACCTAATTTCACCGCAAATTCTGGGGAAATGTCGATATTAGCTAAACCTTGAACACCTCGTTGACCAAATAAATTTCGTTGGGCAGTATTTCCCCAAATCAAGTTAATATTTAAAACTGCACCAGATTCAATTTTTTTACTAGGCCAAACTCGCACCCCAGGACTAATTTGCGCTTCTTCTCCCACCGTAGAAAGGGAACCAACTACAGCAGCTTCTAATACATGAGCGCGTCTATCTACACGAGTTCCACGGGAAATTACACAAGCCGAAAGTTGGGCTTCGTCACCAATAATTGCCCCATTCCAAACTATGGGACGCTTCAAATTAGCATCAGCACCAATGGTGACATTATCACCAATCACAGTCCCATCTTCAATTTGTACTCTCGCCCCAATGCGGCAATTATCGCCAATTACAGCCGGAGTTTCAATTCTGGCTGTTTGATCAATATAAGTATTTTGACCCACCCAGATACCATCAGAAGTTTCTGTATAGGGAAAATCTAGTTTTACCTTCCTAGCTAAAGCATCATATTGGGCTTCACGATATGCATCTAAGTGACCCACATCACACCAGTAACCTTGGGCTACATAACCGTAAATTGGCTCATTTTTGGCTAGGAGTAAGGGAAATAAGTCTTTGGAAAAATCAGATTCAATGTTTTCTGGTAAATAGTCTAAAACTTCGGGTTCTAAAATATAAGTGCCAGTGTTGACAGTATCGGAAAAAATTTCGCTAGTGGAAGGTTTTTCTAAAAATCGCTGTATTCGTCCTTCTTCGTCAGTAATGACGACCCCAAATTCAATGGGGTTGGGAACGCGGGTTAAAATTAAAGTTGCTTTTGACTGTTTTTGTTTATGAAATGCGATCGCAGCACTCAAGTCAAAATCTGTGATACTATCTCCGCTAATTACTAAAAAAGTCTCATCCAGAAGTTCAGCAATATTCTTTACACACCCTGCCGTCCCCAGCGGTTGGTCTTCTTCAATAGCGTAGGTCATCTGCACGCCAAAATCACTACCATCTTGGAAATAATCTCGGAGAACATCTGGTAAATAATGCAACGTGGCAATTACTTCCGTGATGTGATGTCGTTTGAGAAGATTAATGATATGTTCAGCAATTGGTCGATTTAATATAGGAACCATCGGTTTCGGTAGATCGCAAGTTAAGGGACGTAACCTTGTCCCCGAACCCCCCGCCATTAATACTGCACGCATAAATCCTCCTATTCGCAGCCGTGGCTGCATCAAAATCCGTTATAAAACTTGCTTCTTCTTTATTTAGTCTCCTCCATATCTTGATCTTTGAGGAACTTTCACAAGAGACATCTACCACTAATCGCTGACGTTTACGGTAAAGCCTATCAAAATTCACCGTTTCCCTAACTAGCAATTTATGGTAATTATTAGGTAATCTAATAGTCTTTCAACCTTGTTACCTGTTATTTACAACATTTTTCAGGTAAACGAAGTACGGACTAACGACCGTTTGCTCCTATGATAATTTGTCGCTCACTAAGTTGCCATCTGCTGTAGCAATCCTGTTATCATAAAATAAGAGCAATTGGTAATACTAACTTAAACTATAAATTAAGTGACTTCAAAGCCGATAACGCCGCTTGGCATTAGCCATACATTGATAGCCGGATTTATATTTTATCTATAATTGGCGCGAAGTCTCTCTATTGCGTGGTAACTTTTAACTAAAATTCCTCAGTTACTAAGGAAATTGATAACAATGGGCAAGTTAATTATTCTTGGCTTGATAGTAGTTTATTTAGGTGGTGCTTGGAAATTTTGGACTGGGTTCAGGAAAACCAATTTTAATCAAACTCTGCCGAATCGCATTGGTTTTTCATTGTTATGGCCAGTTTTGTTTATTGCTAATCCATCCTATCGACGCAACTTTAGAAAAGCACTCAAGGGATAGATATTAATTTGGATTTTCAATAAAATTCAACATAAATTTGGGAGAACTTACAGCCATGCTTCACTCCCAAATTTATGCTTATCTTCAGGCAATTAGTTGTTGATTCTGATACTCAATTTAATTATTCAATCGTTTAAAAATAAGCTCAAATTTGATTTACTTAAACAATTAAAAGGAAAAACCCATCTTTCTTACTTTACTGATGAGCAAGTTCTAAAAACTATTTTAAACTTATAATTATCTGATATGATTACACCGCTAATTTCTCCAGAGATGTAGCGGTGTTTCACAAAAAGAACAAATCTATAATAACTAGGACTTACGCAAGATTGAACTCAAAACCTGATTCTTGCGTAGGGGTAATACCCTTCGGGAAGCAAGCTACATGAATTACGCCTACTTCCGTTCTGTTTTGCGTAAGTCCTGAATAACTAATTGCTAGATGTCTTCTGTAAAATAATGATTAGAAACTAAAAAGCTTGAATCCACTCTTTAATAAAATATTCTGTCCAGATGCCGTTTTGCCAATAGGGATCAGCTTCGACTAATTGACGGACAGTAGCTTCATCTTCGGCTTCGTAAATGCCAAAAACTTTAGTGACATCTTTAGTAGGGCCAAGGGTAATCAAAATACCCGATTCTTTTTGTTTTGCTAATCCTTCTAAATGAGCTTGACGATAGGGATCGCGTTTTTCTAACACGTCCTCGCAGTAAGTTCCCCACATTATATATTTAGGCATGATTGCTAGTTACTTCTACTGATTAATTAATAATATAGCAATTCCCAAGCTCATGAAATACACCCCACCCGCGCTGTCGCGCACCCTCCCCTTAGCAAGGGGAGGGTTGGGGATCTCACAAGGGTAGGTTTTTAATATTAAATGTAAAAAACCTACACCTGTGAGCCTTAAAAAGGGGGGATATTGATTAATTCTGATACTTTTCAAACATCCTCTAACCATTGGTTCTATTTTTATAACTTTTGTCAGAGGTTAATTTTTAGAAAATGATCACAATATAGTAAGTAGTTATATAGGACTAATATTTGATTTTTGAAATACACGTAGGGTGTGTTAGCGGAGCGTAACGCACCTTCCTTGAAGCCTTTGGTGCGTTACGGCTTACGCCTAACACACCCTACATATACCTAGATTTTTTCAGAAATCAAATATGATTACTATATTTTGTATAACTTACGCAACTAATATACAGCAAATTTCGCTGTCAGGAGGTACATACCTAGAGGGCAAGATGCCCGCACCACAAAAGTTTCATTATTCAAGTTTGTATCTTATTTAAATGAAATTCGCTGTATAAGTTGCGTAAGTCCTGATTTTCTTGTAGTGAGAAAATAATGATGTTAAATATCAGACTACTCTTGTGGTTGCAACAAAAATATTACATTAAATATTTCACTGTTTCGTTAAATAAATAGTCAAATTATCGTTTTCTTTAGAAATAAAGAAATAGAATTACCATGTCTTCATCAGAAACTTTTCCACAGGAACAGTCAGAATTTCAGACTTCACCTAATTTTGAGTTTTGGAGAGAAGTAGGTCTGATTACTGGTGGTACTCTCTTCTCAATCGGTATGCTGGCAAGTTCTATTTTTGTGGGAGGCTTAATTGGTCTAGCTATTAGTTGCCGCAATTTACCAAATGTTAAAAATATAGTCAATTTTTTGCCAGCAGAAACAACTTATATTTATGATATAAACGGCAAATTGTTAGTAGGTATACACGGGGAAGCCAATAGAAAAGTTGTATCATTGGATAGAATTCCCCCCAATTTAAAACGCGCAGTATTAGCCAGTGAAGATAATTATTTCTACAAACACCACGGCATTGACCCCGGAGGTATTGGTCGTGCGGCTGTAGTCAATTGGGTAGCTGGTGGTGTCAAAGAAGGAGGTTCTACAATCACCATGCAGCTGGTGAAAAATCTCTTTCTATCTAGAGAGCGTGCTTTAAGTCGCAAAATAGCCGAAGCGATATTAGCCATTCGTTTAGAACAAATTCTTAGCAAAGACCAGATTTTAGAAATGTACCTCAATCAAGTTTATTGGGGTCATAACAACTATGGTGTAGAAACAGCAGCACAGACATACTTTGATAAATCGGTGGAGAATTTGACTTTGAGTGAATCAGCAATGATGGCAGGTTTAATTCAAGCCCCAGAAAAACTTAGCCCTTTTGTCAACATGAACTTGGCTAAACAGAAACAAAGGCAAGTATTAGGAAGAATGCGGGCATTAAAATGGATTAGCCAGCAAGAATATGATGATGCTATCCAACAAAAAATTAAACTTGGTCAAATCAAGTCATTTCAAGGTAGTGTTTTTCCTGATGTTACCAATGCTGTAAAACAGGAATTGATTCAAAAGTTTGGGCATGATGCCGTGTTTAAAGGTGGAATGCGGGTGCAAACTACGGTAGCATCAGACCTGCAAATCATGGCTGAAGAAACTATCAATAAGTGGCATAAAACTCTTGAAAATCAAGGGTTAAATAAAAATCAAATGGCTTTAGTTGCAATTGATCCACGCACTCAATTTATCAAAGCATTGATAGGTGGTGTAGATTCAAAATCTAGCGAATTTAACCGGGTAACTCAAGCACTGCGTCAGCCTGGTTCTGCTTTTAAACCATTTGTTTACTATGCCGCTTTTGCTAGTGGTAAGTTTACGCCAGATACAACCATACTTGATACCCCGGTTAGCTACCCTGATGTGGAAGGAGGTGTTTATTCTCCACGTAATTACGATCATAGTTTTAAAGGTGCAATACCAATTCGTAATGCTTTGGCTCTATCTCGTAATGTCCCTGCGGTTAAGCTTGGTCAAGAGATAGGAATCAAAAAAGTTATTGAAACTTGCCGTACCTTAGGAATCAGCAGTCCGATGGAACCTGTAACTTCTTTGCCATTAGGTGCAATTGGTGTTACACCACTGGAAATAGCTAGTGCTTATGCGACTTTTGCCAATTATGGCTGGAAATCTCCGCCAACTCTCATCGCCCGTGTGAGTGATAGTAGTGGTAATATCTTGCTCGATAATACCCCAAAACCTCAACGAGTTCTTAATCCTTGGGCATCAGCTGCCATTTTAGATGTGATGCAATCGGCAGTTAAAGAAGGAACTGGTAGAGGTGCGATTATAAGCCGTCCATCTGCGGGAAAAACTGGTACAACTTCTTCAGAAAAGGATATTTGGTTTATTGGTATAGTACCCCAGTTAACAACTGCTATTTGGGTAGGAAGAGATGATAATAAACAGTTAGCTCGCCGTGCTACAGGTGGTGGTATGGTTGCT
Source organism: Anabaena sp. EIM26 (assembly GCF_057568715.1). Classification (NCBI taxonomy): domain Bacteria; kingdom Bacillati; phylum Cyanobacteriota; class Cyanophyceae; order Nostocales; family Nostocaceae; genus Anabaena; species Anabaena sp. EIM26. The sequence continues at coordinate 371,863 of NZ_CM172472.1, forward strand.
CCGATTTGGCGCGATTTTATGGAGAAGGCGCTTCAAGATGTACCAGTCGAGAAATTCCAGCCAGTTTCTAAGTTTTCTCGCCCTAAGCCAATTAAAAATACTAAACCACGTAAATCGAGAGAACAGTAGTTTTTCATGGCGTAACAGCTTATTTGGAAGTTAAACAAAACCTGCCCACATTGCGGCTGTTTTGCGATCGCACAATGTTGTTCTCTAGAATACCGATGTATTAATCTAGGGCTTACGCACGAAGTAATCAAAAACCTGATTCTTTCGTAGGGGTAATTCATGAATTACCCCTAAACAACCCAACCTACTCTATAACTGCTTTTTCCTCTTCCTGTTCAAGGTATACTAGAGGGAATCAATAAGTGCATCAAATCATCAATAATCACTTTCCCAATAACCTCTTAACGGAACAGTAAAACAGGAATATTGCTACTTCTGAGTAATTGAGCAGTTGTACTACCAATGACTAAATGTCGAATACGTCTATGTCCATAAGCTCCCATTAGTAAAAGACTGATATTTTGCTCAGTTATATATTTATTAATAACCTCTTCTGATTCACCTTCCCTAATGCTAGAAATGATATTAAAACCTGCCGCTTCTAAAATAATTTTAGCTTCATTGACTCTGTTCTCTGCTCTTGGATATGTTTCATTTTTAGTTACTTTCAACAGATGTATTTCTAAGTTTTTAAGGCTGGGAAAATTTACTATAAATTGTAGTATCTTTTTCCCTGTTAAACTACCATCATAAGCAACTAAAACTCGCTCAATGGGTCTATATTCACGGGGTGTAACTAAACATGGTTTTCTGATGCTGCGGACAATTCGCTCTACGTTTGCTCCTAAATGTCCAGATGCAAAATCTGCTGCTTCTCCCCGTTTACCTAAAACAATCAAATCGTAATTTTCTTCAAATTCCTGAAAATAATCCACCAGAAATCCGGTTTTATTATTGACAGTAAAATCTTCTAAGCCTTCTGCTTTAAGAATTTCAGCAGCAGTTTGTAAAATTAATCTTGCCCGTTGATTGTTCAGCTTGGCTTTTTCATGTTCTAAATTCACTAATTCATTTAGCAATTCTTCAGAAGCACCAAGTCCAATACTACCGCTTAAGTTGCCAGTAGAAACCACTTTTTGGCTGCGAATATCGGTGACAAACAAAACATTGATTTTGGCATGGAATTGATTAGCAAACCAAGCTCCATATTTGTAAACGTTTTCAGCAAAGGCTGAACCGTCGGTACAAAGTAAAATATTTTTCATGCTGGTTTTATTCCCTGGTAATTAAAGGGTAAAAGGTAAATTACTACTTTTTCAAATCATCAGATTTTTGAGAAGTTGCTAATTTATTCAGCAAGGTAGTACTAGCTTCATTGAGTCCAATTAGTTCTACTTCTGCACCATTGCGGCGAAATTTCAGCACTGCTCGATCAAGTACCTCTACAGCCCCTTGATCCCAGAGATGAGCATGAGATAAATCAATGGTGACACGCTCTACCAGTTCTGTAAAATCAAAAAATCCGAGAAATTCATCCCTCGATAAAAAGAAAATTTGCCCAGCTACTTTATAGATGCGATGAGAGCCATCTTCACTCAGCACTTTATCCACAAATACCAATTTGGCAATTTTGTTAGAGAAAAATACCGTACTCATAACGATGCCAATCACCACACCTAAAGCAAAATTTCGAGTGAGAATGGTAGTTACCATCGTTGTCAACATAACAGCGGTTTCGGTACGGGGAATGCGACGAATATTTTTGAAAGATGACCAGCGAAATGTCCCGATTGATACCATAATCATCACGGCTACTAATGCGGCCATGGGCATTTGCTTGACCCAATCTTGCAAAAATAAAATAGCAATTAATAGGAAAACTCCGGCCGCAAGAGTTGACAGTCTTCCTCTTCCACCAGACTGGACATTAATGACTGATTGGCCAATCATCCCACATCCAGCCATACCCCCAAAGAAGGCAGTAACTATATTTGCAATACCTTGCCCTTTGGCTTCTCGGTTTTTATCGCTGGGGGTGTCTGTGAGTTCATCTACTAGAGAAGCGGTGAGGAATGAAGCTAATAAACCAACGATCGCTAAAGTTAGAGAATAGGGCAGAATAATCTGTAGTGTTTCCAGCGTAAATGGTACTTGGGGTAGGGCAAAGCTGGGTAGGGCAGTGGGTAGTTGTCCCATATCCCCAACTGTGGGAACATCTAATTTAAGTGCGATCGCTGCGATCGTCATCACGGCTAAAGCAACCAAGGGAGAAGGAACAGCTTTGGTAAAGCGCGGCAGAATGTAAATAATCCCCAAGGAAAGAAGAGTTAATACATATACAGTCGGCGGTACATTGGTTAATTGGGGCAACTGGGCGAGGAAAATTAACACCGCTAAGGCATTGATATAGCCAATCATTACCGCCCTGGGGACAAATCGCATTTGTCGTCCGAGTTTCAGCAACCCAAACACAACCTGAAACACCCCTGTGAGGAAAGTGGCGGCAAATAAATACTGCAAACCATAATCTTTGACCAAATCAATCATTAGCAGCGCCATCGCTCCTGTAGCGGCGGAAATTGAACCTGGTCTACCTCCTAAAAATGCTGTGATGACGGCAATAATAAATGAGGCATACAGCCCGACTTTGGGATCAACCCCGGCAATGATCGAAAATGCGATCGCTTCTGGGATCAGTGCCAGTCCCACAACTGCACCCGCCATAATGTCTCGCTGGGTGTTAAAAAACCACTCTCGTCTCAAAATTATTCCGTTCAATTTTCCTCCTTATTCACCATAAATACCAATTCTCTAGAATCAAGGCATAATTACCGCGATCGCTTAACATAAAGATGTTAACTTTTGTGGGACACCCCAAAAATGATGGCAAAAAAGCCTTGTGGGGTACTCTCCACCGCCTCTAGATGGCTGTTGTGGGTTATTTCCAACTCCAATCAATCAAATCACCTTGAATGCTTCAGTGTAGGCAACAGAGGTCTGCATCTTGAGTTTTCTACACAGTTTCCAGAATTAATCATCTTCCAGTGAAGACTCATCTCTCTTGTCTAGATCAAGTCTGGATTTTGGCAATGAGAGCGATCGCTTCCCTTGATAAACAGGACTTACGCAAAACAGAACAAAAGTAGCGGTAATTCATGAATTACCGCTACGTAATAATAAGATTTTCAGCCACATCTTGCGTAAGTCCTGATCAAGTGCGGAAAAAATCGCTCCATGTATGCAATTAGCTAACATATATCCTGAATTAATTGCAAATAAACTCATAAATTGTGATCAAAAAATTCCTTTAAACCTAAATTCTCAAATGGCTAAATCACCTTTGTTTTTAAGAAATATTTGGTACTATGCATTACCAAGTAAGCAGCTAAAACCTGGAAAAACACTTTCCAAAACTCTCTTGAACGAGTTAATTGTTTTTAGTCGAAATAGCTCAGGCAAAGTCTTTGCCAAACTCGGTGAAACGAAAAGTTATCCAATACAAGAGGCACAAGGAAATATCTGGATTTATATGTCCAATAATGAAACTTCTTTAATACAAGAAGACATCCCTAGAATCCCTGATTTTGGCGACCAATCCCACCAAGCTTTTGAATCTATCCGCCTTCCCTGTGATGTTGATCACGCCGTAGTAGGATTAATCGATCCTGCTCATATTGCTTTCGTTCACCAGGCATGGTGGTGGCGTTCCCCGGAAATATTAAACGAGGTAGTCAAAACCTTTGACCCATCTCTGTATGGCTTTACCATGCGAAAGCATCCACTAGAGCAACAAACCTTTTTCTATCGCTTGATTGGGCGTAATCCACAGATCGAAATCTCATTTCGTTTGCCAGGAATTCGGATTGAGGGCGTATCTACTGATAAAAATATGGTCTATAATTTAACAGCAATTACTCCTATTTCCGAAACTGAAACAGAGGAAACAACCCTGTTTTACACAACTTTACCGTGGTTCCCCATTCTCAAGCCATTGTTGCTATGGTTTACCCGTAGTTTTCTCCATCAAGATCGAAAAATTTTGCTTAAACAACAAATTGGCTTGAAACATAATCCACCCTTAACTTTAGTTGGAGATGCCGATGCTCAGGCACGTTGGTATTATAGATTGAAGGCAGAATTTGCTCGATCTCAACTACAGGGTCATTCTTTTGTTAACCCAATTAGAGAAAAGATACTTCGATGGCGTAGCTAGACAGATTTCGCTAAAGAATGGGGGATGAAAAATTTAATGTAAATTTATCTTTTCATCAGACCAAATGGGTAGTAGTTTAACCTACTTCATCATTAATTCTGCATAGGTTTTTCTAAATTACTACATCTTTTATTTTCCGCTTTTTTAAGAAACTAGACATGAATGGCCGCTCAAAGAATAAGTAAAACCAATAAGCAATCATAAGTGACATTACCGTGCCTAGCAAATAGGATGCTGCCGCAAACATATCTGGTGAGATAGGCAGGTAAAACAGGAAGTAACGCACAAACACCAAAACTGGCCCATGAATAAGATATAGGCTATATGAAAATGTCCCCAGTGCGATCGCCCAAGGATGTTCTAATATCCTTAATGCTAATGGTGGTTCTTTGCCTTCAGTGATTGACTTAGTTAAGGAAATAAATAAACAAGCAAATGCAAAACCCGCAAAACTCTGATTAATCCATATATGCAATCCGAGGGGTCGCCATTCAGTTATAAAGGCAATACCAGTAAAGATAATAGCCAACCGACCCCAAGGTAGAGAATTTCTGAGCGCTACTAGCCTGGGTTTTCGAGAAAATCCAATATCTGCCGCCGCCATTCCTAAAGAAAATATACCCAAAAGCCAAGGATTTGCTTGTTCAAGAAACCCATTTAATAAGTAAAGCGGTGTTATCCCAATTACAAAAGCGATGATAACAACTGACGTTAATCCAACACGCCGCCATATAGGTAGTAATAAAAGTGGAAACAAAAAATACATTTGCCATTCCGTTGGAATACTCCACATCGGTGAGTTAATACTTATGGAAGTATGCTCACTAAAGTTGTGGATTAATAGCAGGTGAGTTACAACATCCAGCAAAGAAAATTTAGGTGAAAATGAGCCGAAACCAGCTACTTCATTCCACCTAAAACTTGTATATTGCTCTAATATGAAAACAACTGCTCCTATTAATAAACAAATGAATAAGGCTATGTAATATGGAGGTAAAATTCTCCGTGAGCGCCTCTTAATATAATTAATCAGACTTCCCGGCAAATGACCATTTTCAGAACGAGCTACTGGCAACATTAAAACATAACCAGAAAGCACAATAAAACTGATCACACTAAATGCACCATATTTCATAATCCTGGCAAAAAAGAACCAGTGCATAGGTAATTGATCTCCGATTGCTGGTTCAACATGAACAAGTACAACATACAAAGATGCCAATCCCCTTAAACCATCCAAATAAGGAAGATGAATTCTTTTTTCAGTAGATTTTTCTGTTATTGTTGTCATTCAATTAATCTCCTAATTATGTTTTGGATGATAGATACTTTTACCTCTGATTAACAGCAGAATTTTTGTTTACTTAAAATGTGTTATGAGTGGGATAATTCTGTAGATTTCAACTTAACAAGTTCTTTACCATCACGATTTTTAATCACTCGTGCAGGTATACCCACAGCTACCGAAAATGGAGGAATATCTTTAGTCACAACAGCACCAGCACCAATAACACTGCCTTTACCAATGGTCACACCGTCTAACACTTTCACTCCATGTCCTAGCCAACAATCATCTTCAATCACAATCCCCTTTTGAGTAATACCTTGGTATTTGATTGGCTCCATTGGATCTGTAAAATTGTGATTATTGGCATATATTCCCGTGTGGGCTGCAATTAAACACTGTTTACCAATTTTGATATTTCCAGGGCCAGCAATACAAACGCTGGGGCCAATAAAAGTATCTTCACCAATTTCGATATAAGTTTTGTTTAATGCTCCTATCAGAACGTTACGCTCTAGGATAACTCCATTTTCTAGATGAATTATATTATTTTCATGTCCTTCTCCATCTATACGAACACCTTTAAAAATATACACTCTATCGCCAATTTCAATAGCATCGGTACTGATAAATTCAACGCCATCTTGAATATAAACTGAGCTACCTATCTGAGCAAAAATAGTGCGGTATAGCAAATTACGTAACTTTACACCCCCAAAAATTGTCGGAATATCGCCTATAAGAGTGGTTAAGAAAAGTTCTTGAAATCTCTTCCATTTTGAAAATTTGTTTAATTCATTCATGACTCTATTCTTCACGGCTAAATTTTGAAATTGGAGATTTGTATCATTGTGAAATTCCTAACTCAAAATATTAGGACTTATGCAAGATTTAACTCAAAACCTGATTCTTGCGTAGGGGTAATTCATGTAGCTTGCTTCCCGAAGGGTATTATCCCTACTTCTGTTCTGTTTTGCGTAAGTCCTGAATATCCTGTAACTAAGTCTCATTATGTATAGCAACAGACAGTTAGTTAGGACATAAATAAAAGGTTTTTACTCCTGAATTCTGGCTTCGGTTATATGATCTATATTTTTAGACCTGTTTTTTAAAAGTGCAGATTACTAAAAAATAAGATGGCTAATATAAGGTTTTTCAAATATTTGAAAAACCCAAAGCAATTTTGTCAGGCTAAAAACTATTCAATGCAGGTGTTATTTAATTGTTAGACATAGCTATCCAAAAAATGCTGTATATGTTTACAAGCAAATTTTGTAATTACAGCAGTTTGCAATTGTCTGATTGCTGCTGCAATATTGAGTACTTGTATTAGCTAGAAATTAGAGAAAATATTTTTTGATATTCCCAACTGATTAATACTAAAGCTTAATGCTTAAACACAACATTAAACATCTCACTCTTGATGTGTAATATTTAGCAATTTGCCAAGCTAGTATAATTCAGATATTCTATTATCAAATATCAAAATATTGATTCCAATTCAATTACATCTGTTTATACTCTTCCCAGGTGAAAATATAATTTTCTCACTGCTATCAAGATGTAATTGTTGAATTCCTCATGAATTTTCTAAGCAAGTACAAGTACGTTAAATTAAGGGGGAGTATCTCCAACTTCAGCCATTACATTGAAGTTAACCATCGGAGCAAACAAATAAACGCTTCCCCGATTACTATAACGGCTTCCTTGCAGCCAGTTTGTTGAGTCTGCTGCTGTTGTCATTATTATGTACACAGAGAATTTACTGATTCACTAAAGTGCCTTTATCGTGACACGAGTAGTGTGCTTCCACTATCTTATAAAGAAACTTACAAAGTTTTCATCAAGAAGTAGTAAAGTTTAAATGAGAAATATAAAGATTTAAAAGTAAGCATAGTTTTATAATAGGTATTTTTATTAATTAAAAGATATTAATTATACTCCAGGAAAATGGCTATTAATAACATATATAACCACTAAAATTAGAGAAAATACAGATAATAAAAAGCAATCATAATTTTTGTAATCCTCTAAGAAGCTTGGGATCAAAGAAATCTATTTGAGATTTTAGGCGTTCATGGTAATGATAATTGGGAATTGGAAAAAACTCTTACCAATTCCCAATTACCAAATCCTAACTTCTTAAACTAACACCAAACTTTTCTACTAAAGCGGTGCGGACTTTATTATGAACTGGTTCAACTTCATTTTCGGTGAGAGTGCGATCGCTTGAACGATAGACTAGACGAAACGCTAAACTCCGCTGTCCTTCGGGAACGTGTTCACCACGATACTCATCAAACAATTCCACAGAATCCAGCAAACCTTTACCCGCTTTGGTAATCACCTTTTCAATTTCTGAAACCGTGACTTTCACAGGTGCAAAAAAGGCAATATCTCTGTCACTGGCCGGATAGGTAGAATAGGAGTTAAATTTGGGAATCAACAACTCATCATCATCCAGCGCATTTAAAAGTACATCCAAACTTAATTGGAACACATAAACTGCCTCTGGCAAACCTTTTTCTTTCCGCAATTGAGGATGAACTTGTCCAAAAGTTCCCAATCTATTCCCCCGTACCCATAAAGAAGCAGTGCGTCCTGGATGTAAACGGGAATCTCGATTTTCAGGTTGAAATTCTACTAATAAGCTAAATTGCTTAAATACGCTTTCTAAAATGCCTTTAGCTTCAAACCAAGTAATCGGTTGTTCACGACCACCTCGTGACCATTTACCAACAGTAGCATCACCACCGATGATCCCCGCCAACATTTCGGCTTCTTCTAAACCTTCTTCTTCTCGCCAGAAAATGCGCCCAATTTCAAAACCATTCAGTACCCCATTTCCCTGTTCAATATTATATTGACAGGCATCAATTAACCCAGCAATCAAATCAGTCCGCAATGCTGAATATTCTGCAAATAAAGGATTTGTTAAGACTACCTGTTGGCTTTCCCCTGGTTTAACTAGAGAATAATGGATTAATTCTGTTAAACCTTCAGCCCGTAAATAAGCGCGTAATTTGCGGATTAATTCTTGATCTAAGGGTAGATAGCCAGCTTCAGACTTTTCTGGTAAGGTGTCGCAGAATTTGTCATAACCGTAAAGACGGGCAATTTCTTCAATTAAATCTATTTCCCGTTCTAAGTCGCGGTAACGATAGGGAGGAACGGTAACTGTCCATGTGCGTTCTCCACTACCGACTAATTCACACCCTAATGCAGTTAAGATTTTTTCTACATTTTCTGCTTCTAGTACTCCCGTTTCTTCTCCCAATTCAATTGGCCCTAGTACTTCGTTAATCCTATCTAAACGCAATGCGATAGAATGCGACCAGGTAGAAGGGTGAGGACGATGATCAGAAATTTCTTGCTGAACAATTACACCCGCAGCCAATTCGCTAATTAATGATAAAGCTCGGTTACAAGCTATTTCTAATTCAGCGCGGTTAACTCCTCTTTCGTATCTGCCAGAAGCTTCACTTCTTAAACCAACACTGCGAGAAGAACGCCGAATAGCGACAGAATCAAATAAAGCCGCTTCTAAAACTAGGCTTTGTGTAGCTTGATGAACTTCAGTTTCTTCCCCACCCATGACTCCTGCTAAGGCTACAGCTTTGTTGTTAGCAGTAATTAATAAATTCTGGGTTGAGAGGGTGCGGGTTTGGCCATCTAAGGTTTTGAGGGTTTCTCCAGCATTAGCAAAGCGGACACCAACGGTTAAATTTTCACCCCCAGCTACAGATTTTAAGCGATCGCAATCAAAAGCGTGTAGAGGTTGTCCCCGTTCCAACAATACAAAGTTGGTGATGTCTACTACATTATTAATTGGTCGTACCCCAGCAGCAAGTAAACGCTGTTTTAACCATTCAGGAGAGGGGGCAATTTTGATCTGTTCAATCACCGTCCCAATATAAGCAGGGCAAGCTTCGGGTTCAGAAATTTTTAAACTTAAGTTACTTGTATCTTTGGTAATTGTGACTTCACCAGGTGCGGGAATAGATAACTTTCCACCAGTTAAAGCTGCCACTTCCCTAGCTATACCCACCATACTCAAAGCATCAGCACGGTTAGCGGTAGTAGCAACATCTAAAATTACATCCTCTAAACCCAACAATGGACGCACGTCACTACCTAAAGGCAGATTTTCTTGGGTGAAAATATGAATTCCATCTATATCTGTAGGTAAACCCAGTTCTTTTAAAGAACAAATCATCCCATTAGATGGCACACCGCGTAGTTTTGCAGGTTTAATTTTTAAGTCGATATTTGGTAAATACGTGCCTGTAGTGGCAACTGGGACATAAATATCCGCACGGACGTTCGCCGCACCACAAACAATATTTAAAGTCTCATCTGCCCCAATATCAACTGTACATACACTCAGTTTATCAGCGTTGGGGTGGGGTTGACGCTCAAGCACTCTCCCCACAACTACGCCATTTGCCCAAGTGCGGCGATCTTCAATATCTTCTACTTCAAACCCAGCTATTGTCAGGGTTTCCGCCAATTCTTCTGGACTAAGTTTTATTTCTACTAGTTCACGTAGCCAATTTAGAGAAATACGCATGGAGTGTGCTTGTGTTCGGAATCGTCTTTTGCTGCTCTCATTTTAGGGTTTCTAGTCAGCAATTGAAAAATGAACATTAATTATTAGAATGAAGTCCGTTTGATTGCCGGAAACAGGGAACATATTTAACAGTCCTTGTGTGTATGGGTTTGAGATGACTGTCTGTTCTCATATCTCCAACTTTTTGGCCTCCTGTTCCCCCAATTGTCAAGGTATCAATACGGGGATCATCCAGTATTCATAAAAACTTATCAAAGAAAATAATTTTATATATATGCTTCGTAAACAAATGTTAAGCGATTCTTATTAAAAAAGATTGCAATCTCTTGATTTAGTTGCTAACGTGTGTAGTGGCAACATACTAGTGAATGCTCGGATTAAAGAGAGGTAAAACCGATGCGCTGTATCCACGCCGATGGACTTGAGTTTTGACTATCGTACCAACGAGAAATTTCGGCTTCGTATAGGCAATGGAGGGGTATTGCCGGATTAGCTAGAGATGCTCGTTTGACTAGTATTACCAATCATCAATCTATTACCAATCATCAATCGTCTGACCTTTGGATTGCAAAGAAGCAAGTGGTAAGACGAAGAATATGGAGGTGAAAACCGATGAAGATTCAAGATAAAGTAGCTCTGATTACGGGTGCTTCCCGTGGAATTGGCAAAGCGATCGCACTAGAGTTAGCCCAACAAGGAGTAAAGCGGCTGATATTGGTAGCACGCGATCGCCATAAATTAGCCGAAGTAGCCCAAGAAATCGAGGCATTCGGGACTGAAACCACAATCATAGAATTAGATTTGACGCAAGCCGTCAACGTAAATATTGCGATCGCTCAACTATGGCGCACAGATGGCCCCATACACCTTTTAGTTAACTGTGCAGGAGTCGCATATCAGAACTCATTTCTGCAATCAAAACTCCCCCAAGTCCAAGAAGAACTCTCCGTCAACTTGTTAGGAATGTACAACCTCACGAGTCTGATAGCCCGTCGTATGGCCAGTCAAAAAGAGGGAACAATCGTCAATGTTTCCAGTCTCATGGGGAAAGTTGCAGCCCCCACAATGGCCACCTATTCAGCCACCAAGTTTGCAATTCTCGGCTTTACCCAAGCCCTCCGTCGGGAACTAGCCGAACACAACATCCGCGTTGTCGCCTTACTTCCCACCCTCACCGACACAGACATGGTGCGAGACTTAAAACTATTTCGTGGAGTCACCCCGATGACACCCCAACAAGTCGCCCAAGCACTCACCAGAGGACTAGAAAAAGACTCATCAGAAATCTTAGTCGGATGGCAATCTCATTTAGCCGTTTTGTGTCAAAATTTTGCCCCTTGGTTGTTAGAAATAGTTTTAAAACTAGCAGCACCAAGAAAACAACCCCAACCCAACTTAATCAAGAGTTTTGTCAGAAAAATCCAGCATTTTAGCAATTCGTTGTTCTCTAGAAATAGGCTGGCTTTCGGTTCAGCCCGTAAGTAGGAAATGAAGAATGTAGAGACTTTGTTTAACGGAAGTTCGACGAAGTTGTAAAATCCCTCTCTCTACTATATACACATATCCTTACCCAGACTTAATTGGGAAATCCAGTTCCCCTCCTCGCTTGCCTACGGTGTACACACAAGTGATCTGATTACCCAAAACAAGCCCTGGCGATTATAAATCACGGCTACACAAACGAAGTCCACCTGCGTGGACTAAGAAACAATACTGGTTTTGCCTGTGTAGTTGCGGTTTCTAACCGCCGATTTAATCTTAAATAGGACTTGTGTGTACACCCTGATATTGCCTTTTTTTAGGTGTATTTTTAGTTTAGCAAATCCATAATTACTAATTTTCTAAAATATATTTACCAATAACTTTTTTTAATTCATCAGGTGCTTCAATAGCTATAGCTGCACCCAAATCTGGGCGAATAACCCACCACCAAATTAAAATTTCTAACCGACTAGGTGGCTCAGAATTAGGACACCATTCAATATAACCTTCATTTACCCCAATCAGATTAGGACATAACATATTAGCTGTATCTACCCGTTGATCCAATTTTTCAAATTGGATGATATTTTCCCAAGCCACTTCATTGGTAATTGAGCTTAAAATTGATTGCACGTCCAAGGTTAACATTAAACTGTACCTCCAAAAACTTTAATAACCCTAATACCAAAGTCCTGTTGTTCTTCAAAACTTTGATTTCCTAACCATAGTCCGCATCAAGTCGGAGCATCCCAATTTTGCAAAAATGCAGAATAAGTATCTGAAAACTCTCTTCTTTCTTCTTACCTTCGTGTCCTTCGCTTCTTCGTGGTTCGTTCATTTCATGTCTTGTTTAAGTTAGAAGCTCAGAAAAAATAAACTTACAAATTTGGGATTCTCCCGCATCAATTAGTTTTCCTTTTCACATAAAACCGAAAATACCCAAACCAAGAAAATACATTAACTGCAACTAGCAAACCTGCACCCAAATAAGCTTGAATACTAGAAAATAAATAAATTGTCGCTCCTAAAACCAATAGAATTTCTACAAAAGCCGCAATGCGTCCATAATGATTTACATCCCAATAAGAAATAGGACTGATAAAACGATAATTACTGAAAGGAAAAAAGTGACGATGAGCATCATTGTTATGAACTGGTAAATCTAACAAAGAATGCAACACCATACTTATAAAACCTACCTCAATTACTTGCCAATTCCCGATATGGGCAATTAATAAACCCAGTAACGCTAAAGGGATCGAATGAAACGTACTGACAATAAATTGCCAAAAAGGTTGATAATAAACCTCAGACCAAATTTGGCGTTCTGGTAAACGGTAAACAAACTTCATCAAGAAGTAGAACACAAAGATGGGAATATCTGGAAGGACTGCACCGATAATAATCGCTGGACTAGCCTGAGTTCGTAGTTGTTGATTAAAAATCACCAGATTGAGAATTGCGTGACTGGGGGTGTTCATAGCCAGATATTGGTGCAAGATTGACAGTTATACATCGTTTCGGAGCAACCAGAAATGTTTCAATTACCTACTAATCTGCCCAATTTGCCCGAAATCATTGATGATTTACCAAATATATCTGGTTGGGAAACAGAAGTTCTGGCTGTAGTCAACCATAATCAGCCTGTATTTTTACCAACAACTAATATTAAATTAGCAGATGTAAATGCAGTATTTGCGATCGCACTCCATATGCACCAGCCCACTATACCAGCTGGACAGAATGCTTCACTCATCAGCAATCTGCAATATATGTTTGAACATCAGCACGAGGGAGACAACCACAACGCAGCCCCCTTTGCTTATTGTTACAGCCGGATAGGTGACTTTATACCTGAACTAGTCAATCAAGGTTGCAATCCCCGTGTCATGTTGGATTACTCTGGTAATCTGTTGTGGGGACTCCGACAAATGGGAAGAAGCGACATTCTCGACAATCTTAAACGCGTAACTTGTGATCCTACCTATCAGCCTTATGTAGAATGGTTGGGAACAATGTGGAGTCACGCCGTCATTCCTTCTACACCCATAGCAGATATTAAACTGCATATCATCGCTTGGCAACAACATTTCGCGGCAATTTTTGGTTGGGAAGCACTAGCGCGAGTCAAGGGATTTTCTCCCCCAGAAATGCATCTACCCAATCACCCCGATACCCTCTTTGCATTCATCAAAGCCCTCAAAGAATGTGGATACCGTTGGTTATTGGTACAAGAACACACTATAGAAACAATTAGCGGTCAATCAATCACCCAAAAACATTTACCACATAGTTTAATTGCTCGCAATTCCCAAGGAGAAACTATTAGTATTACCGCCTTAATTAAAACCCAAGGTTCAGATACAAAATTAGTTGCTCAAATGCAGCCATATTACGAAGCCAAAACCTTATCTAAACAACAATTAGGTAATGTTTTAGTACCGCCAATTGTTAGCCAAATTGGTGATGGTGAAAATGGTGGTGTGATGATGAATGAATTTCCCAGCGGTTTTAAACAAGCTTGGGGGGATATGGTGCAGAATGGGGGAGGAAAAACCGGAGTAGTAGGTGTTTGTGGTACAGAATATTTAGAATTACTAGCAGATGCTGGTTGTCAACCTGAAGACTTTCCCCAATGTCAACCAGTAGGACAGCATCAAATTTGGCAGCAGATTGCACCAAATAATTCTCAACCAGATGCTGTAGAAAATGCCATTCAAGAAATCAAAAAAAATAACCCCAATTTTCATATTGATGGGGCATCATGGACTAATCATATTAGTTGGGTTCAAGGATACGAAAATGTTTTATCTCCCATGTATGAATTAAGCAGTTCATTTCATCAAAAATTTGATCAAATATCGTCTAATAATGCAGATGAACCTGTAACTAGACAACCTCACTATCGCCAAGTTTTATTACATAATCTGTTACTACAAACAAGTTGTTTTCGATATTGGGGACAAGGTGCTTGGACTGATTATGCACGGGATATATACCAACGTGGTGAAAATTTACTTTAACACCAACCAATTAAATAGAATTCTGTTTCAACTGACGACGGCGTAATAAAGCGAGTCCAGCAACCGCACCTAACCCAAGTATGGTTGTTGGTTCCGGTACAGAGGTTCTAGCTATTACCTTAAAATCAGGGCCACTATAGCTTTTGTCTGATGTTAATCTCAAACCACTTAATTCAGTAACTCCCAGAGTATCAAGACTAATACCCCAAGAACCTACATTTTGAGCGCCCCCAATTTCTATTGTGTCAATTTGGAAGCCAGCATTGTTATTGGAATTACGTGTTTCTGAAAGTTTTTTGAAACTACCAATCACGTTTCCAGACATATCCAATGCCTGAATACCCAAGTCACTATTCATGCCCCGTTCCCAAAAGAAAAGACTATCCAATCCTGAATCGTCTTTAACTATTTTGCTATCAAAGATAACATCTATTGAGAAAGAACCAACATCTTCAGTGTCAATGATGTTGTTTAAGTTGTTATTACCCAAAAATGCAGCAATAGCATTAGCTGTAGGGTCTTCGGCTGTTGTTAGTGGATAAGTGGCCTTATCACCTCTATCGGTACTAGCCGCACCACTGTTAGGATCTTTTGTTCTTGGTGTATTGAACTTAATAATAGCCTTGTTGACGTAAGAGAAGTTATCAAATGTTTTTCCATTTTGAGTAATGGAGTTTAAGATCACATCACTTTTAGCATCTGTCTTGGTAACATTGCTGGTAAAACTTGCAGCTTCAGCGGAGTTAGCACCGCATAACACAGCACCGAGAAGCAGACTTATAGAGATAAATGCACTTTTAATTTTCATCAAATTTTCCCAGATTTATATAAGTTGGAGTTTTTTTGCTTTTTATTGGCAATTAACTTCAACTATCTCGAAAAACTGATAATTTGTAACCCGAAAATATGCTGGTATATTTTTTTCAGCCAATTGCGATCACAAAACATGAATCATTTCGTCTATTGATATGGGTTTCAAGGTAGACAACAGTATTATCCAGTAAATATTGAAATGCGGAAAATACAGTTTACTTAGGTGTTTGAGTATGAAGAACCTGTAAAAATATGCAAAATGCTAATGAATTAGACATTTCAGAAGTTATGATGGGAGAATAAAATGCTGATACTTACCGTGTTATTATCATGACACTCATAGTAGCTGCCAGTGTCTTTATCAAAATTTATCTATAATAGTCTTGCTTTTTAGCATTTTTGTAGTGAAAAAGTAACAAATATCAAGATCAACTCCGCGTAGGGCTGACTACAAACAAGTAAAAAAACAATCAAGCTTAAAGCCAAATATCGAATTATTTACCAAAACTGGTTGAATAAAAAGACCAATTTAAATAATTTATAATCCTACAGAGCGATGATTGAAATACTTAATTGGAACTATTTGGGATATTTAGATCATCTGAGATATTGTCAATTGTCATCAGTAGTAAATATACTCAACGAAAAATATCTATCTAGTGCAGCAGGGATAAAATAACTATGCAGTAAAAAAGCTCAAAAAGTAGAAGTAATTTATGAATTAGCTCTACGAGACTTTTGCCTTATACTCACATCTTCTTGCATATATAGCAATCCTAAATGATTTATGAACGCTTTCTTTTCCCTGTTCCCTGTTCCCTGTTCCCTATTCCCTATTCCCTGCCCCCACCAATCAGTTCTCAACTCAAATAGGATCGCTATACTATCAGGAATTGCTTCAATAACTCCAATATGCCTAAATGACTGAGTATAATGATTGTTTACTTTTCTAGTTCTGTCTTTGATCCCCATTTGATCCCCATTTCGATAAAATGACTAGGCATAACCCTAAAACTCAAAACCGCTTTTGACTGCGACGCATGATGAATCAACTGAACAACGGTTTTACGCTATTTCTAAGTCTGCTAGTCGAGGCGATGCCTTTTTTGCTGCTGGGAGTGTTATTCTCCAGTTTTCTGCTGTTTTTTATTGATGAGCGCAAATTAGTAGAGAAAATGCCAACAAATCCTCTGCTGGGGGCTTTAGTAGGCAGCATGATTGGCTTTTTGTTTCCGGTGTGTGAGTGCGGTAATGTGCCGGTTGCACGGCGGTTATTGATGCAGGGAGTACCCACACCCGTAGCAATTGGCTTTTTACTAGCAGCACCGACAATTAACCCAATTGTGATTTGGGCAACTTGGACAGCATTTCGAGATCAACCAGAAATAGTAGTGTTAAGAGTTGTGTTGTCTTTAGCGATCGCTACTATTATCGGTTTTATTTTCAGTTTTCAGCAAGATTTAAGTCCTTTTGTGCAACCGACTATCGCTCGTTATCTGAAATATAATCCACCTGCTAAACAAGACGCTAAACGTAAGGGAAGGCGTTACCAAGCACCAACAGAAGCAACTAATAGCCTTTTGCAATCAGGAACTTATATTCTGGGCGGTAAAGCAGGTATATCCACCAGGATAAGTGATAATTTAATCCAAACAAATCTTTCAACTTCTAGCGTCAATAAACCTGTTGCAGATAAACTCCGTCTAGTATTGGATAATATAGTCCAAGAATTACGAGAATTAGGAGGCGTGATGGTAGTAGGAAGTGCTATTGCTGCTTCTATTCAAGTTCTAGCGCCCCGTGAACTCATCCTCAGTTTAGGTGCTGGGCCAATCACCTCCATCTTAGCTATGTTGGTTTTAGCCGCAGTAGTATCAATCTGTTCTACAGTCGATGCTTTCTTTGCACTATCTTTTGCCTCAACTTTTACCAGTGGTTCTTTGTTAGCATTTTTGGTATTTGGCCCCATGATTGACATCAAAGGTGTTGGTTTGATGTTATCAATTTTCAAACCTAGAGCCTTATTTTATCTATTTGCTTTAGCCGGACTATTGACATTTTTCTTGACTTTACTTTTGAATCTGCACGTTATGTAAGGTTTCGTATTTAGTTATATCCACTGTAGTTGCTCGTTGTATTTTTTTAATAAAAAATGACGAATAAAAAATGACTTCAATTCAAAATCCAAAATCCAAAATCCAAAATCAGTTGATTCCCTGGCTAGATGTACTAGCAATTACAGCTTGGGGAATATTAATGCTGAAATATTGGCTCACAAGTAAACTAAACTTATTGATTCACCCCGATTATTTTTGGTTAGTAATTATGGGTGCTGTCGGTTTACTAATTGTTGGGTTTTTCAAGGGAAAACAACTTTGGAAACGCCGTCGTCGTTATGAAGCACCTACTAATAACGATCAGCATATAAATTTATTTCCCCCTGGTTGGGGTAGTGGTTTGCTGCTAACCACAGCAATTTTAGGATTTATAATTACTCCTCGTGTTTTTACTAGTCAAACAGCACTTGATCGGGGTGTAACAGAGATACTTGGAGCCACACGCTCCCAACCCCAAGCCTTTCGCGCTACTGTGCGGCCAGAAGAGCGATCGCTCATAGACTGGGTACGCATCCTCAATGTCTATCCAGAACCAGACGCATACACAGGACAAAAGGTTAAAGTCCAGGGATTTGTGATCCATCCCCCAGAATTAGATCAAGACTTTTTGTTATTGGCAAAATTTGTGATCACTTGTTGTGCCGCAGATGTCTATCCCGCAGGTTTACCCGTTCAAATTCCAGATAATCGTGATCAGTATCCCCCAGATGTCTGGCTAGAAGTAGAGGGACAAATGATCACAGAAAATGTAGCCAATAAACGCCAACTTACTATCAAAGCTACCTCCCTCAAAAAAATTCCCCAACCTGAAAATCCTTATAGTTATTAGGGAATAGATGACAGGTGACAGGTGACAGGTGACAGAGAATAATTATTCACCAACGACCAATGCCCAATGCCCAATGCCCAATGCCCAATGCCCAATGACCAATGCCCAATGACTAATGACTAAATCCCATAAATTTATTCAACCACTAGATCGAATAGCGATCGCTCTCATGCTCCTCTTAAGTTTGCTGATTGGGTTCGTCATCTTACAAGGTGACGCAGTTAAGCCCCTCGTTAGGAATTTTAACTGGCAAAATCAACAAATTGGTGCAGAGGACACAGCTTTTAGCCTCACGTTTAGCCGTCCAATGGACACCAAAAGCGTAGAGGATAATTTAAAAATTGATCCACCACTAGCCGGTAAGGTCAGTTGGGCAGGAAGACGGATGGTTTACACACTACTAACACCCGCTCCCTACGGCACAAATTATAAAATTTTATTGCAAGGAGCCAGAGATAAATTCTCAGAAACAGAAGGAAAAAAAAGAGAAATTCAGCCTTTTACAGGAAGTTTTAGTACTCGCAATCGTGCCTTACTTTACATAGGAGCTAATCAACAAGAACAAGGAAAGTTAGTACTCTACAACCTAACTCAAGAGCAAAAGAAAGTACTTACCCCCCCAGATATAGTTGTCATGGATTTCGAGCCATTTCCCAATGGAGAGAAAATATTATTCTCTGCGCGCTCTGCCAAGAATCCAGACCTACTCTCAGCCCAACTATATACAGTTACAACAGGTATTACCAGCAAAATTGATGAACAACCAGAACCAGCAGGTAAACTTGACCTAATTTTAGATAATAAAGACTATCAAAACCTGAAATTTGATTTATCCCCTGATGGACAAACAATAGTTGTTCAACGAGGCAAAAGAGATAATCCAGGAGATTTTGGCCTGTGGCATCTTCCAGCAACCACCGATAATTATGGAAACCGGCCTACTCCAAAACGCCTGGAAAGCCAACCCGGTGGAGACTTTCTCATCACACCAGATAGTAAAGCTGTAGCAGTTGCTCAAGGACAAGGAACAGCAATTTTATCCCTCGAAGGAGATGCCACTAAACCACTAGATTTTTTACCACAATTTGGACTAGTCCAAGCTTTCTCCAAGGATGGTTCACAAGCCGTAATGGTCAAATTTAATACTGACTATACACGAGATTTATTCCTAGTCACCAATCAAGGTGTACAGAAACAACTATTAAAAACAACAGGCTCAATTCTCGGCTGTGATTTTGATCCTGCCTCACCCACCCTCTACTGCTTGCTCACACAGCTAGTATCACAAGAACAATATATAGAACAGCCTTATTTAGTGGCGATTAATCTGAAAACTGAGCAGCAAAAACCACTATTGATGCTGCCACCAGCCCAACGAAATGTGCAAATGAGTTTAGCACCTGACGGTTTGGGTATATTGTTCGACCAAGTAGTAGCAATGCAAAATAGTACGCCACAAACTTCTTTATCTGCCAATACTTTAAAAACTGATGATGGAGAGCCAATTGCTACTAGTAGTCTGTGGTTAATGCCTCTGCTACCAATCACTGATGTAGAAAACATCGAAATCAAGCCAGAACAGCTACCGTTAGTCGGTTTTCATCCCCACTGGCTACCTTGATCAAGACATGGGTTGCAGGGGAGGAAAATAAATTCTTTCTCCTGCCTTCTGACTCCTGACTCCTGACTCCTATTTTTTAATGTAAAATTTAATACTTTAACACCAGAAAATATCTGCCTCTCTCTACCCAATTGTAGTATCTGAGTGGAGAGCGCAGGAGGCATAATAATTTTTAGCAAATTAATATAACTTTTAACCAACGTCAAGTAGGTTCACACCCTCTACCACTTGAGGAGAAAAAGACTACATCATACAGAAAGTTGACGCACAAGAAACTGACAATGTTATAACGGCGTTATCAGCATCAATTTTAAATGCACAATTAGGATACTCTCTCATGACTAGTACATACAGTCAGGTACAAATAACTAGACAATTAAACATAGACAAAAGAATTCAATTCTATGAGCATTAAAGCTTTCTGGCTTTTGCCTATAGCCTAGCTACCTGATAGTACTAGCCACTCATGCTGAAAGAGAGTTAAACTTGGCTTCTAGAGGAAATCCTGAATTTAACTCAGTTGATCAGCAATGTTGTCATAAACACTACTGAATACTTTTAAGCAGGTGGGTCAAGAGTGATGAATATAGCTGACACCTCAAACAACGGCACTGTGATTGAACCCCTAAATTCTGCAAATTCGCCATCATCAGATCTGGCAAGTTGTCCTTTTTACTCAGTTGTCCATGATGAAAATATGGCCGTGACTAATTTACCACTCCTGAACCCAGCCGCAGAACAGCAGTGTGAACCCGTAGTCAATACTCAAAAAGACTGGGTTGCAGAACCTGATAGTGAGAAACAAGCAGTTGTAGACTCTGAATTTCATAAATTACTGACCCTGAATCAAGAGTTAAGCACAGCTAATGGTGACTTGTACTCTCAAGTAGAACAGTTAAAACACGAATTAGCTGAAGCAGAAAAGATTTTGCAATGGCAAAAAAAACGCTCCAGCGTCACAGATTCGATGCTAAATCAACAAACTCAGGAGCTTTCAGCTGCACAAGAGCAAATTGAGTCCCTATTTCAACAGTTAGAAACGGCTATACAAACTGTTCAAAGTCAAGAAATTTTCATCGAAACTCATAAAGCACATTTACAAATTAGCCAGCAACGCCTAGCTCAATTAGAACGTCAGTGTTCATTGCTGCAAACTAACTACACTGAACAGTCTCAGCAGCTATCGCATTCAGAGAATACTTGTCGGGAGTTGCGGACTAGACTGATGCGTCAACAACGTCAAACGCTACAATTTAAAGCGGCTCTAGAAAAATGTCTAGATACGTCTGTTCCTAACTATGACACCCTAGAGGATAAAGCCCATCATCCCCATGACGTAACTGGTGGACATACAAGATTCTCTAGAAAAGCGCGATCGCTATTCCCCAATGCACAGCCTATTAAACCTTGGTCAGCAGAATCAGATTTTGTGGGTGATACTTGTGGTAGTTTACACCAACACTTAGAACATCAACACGCTGATAGTTCTTGGGTGGAACCTTTAACGCCATGCTCACACGAAAAAAATTATTCTGCACCAATTTCTGTATCTTCTGAAAACTGGTTGGATGATGAACGCACCAGCACACCGACGGAAACAGCTGCCTCTTTAGAAGATAATGAATCTGTAATTACATCAGATGCTGTTTCTAATTCTCATTCCTCCAACATAGACCAGCAGTTGGAGAGTCTCATTCAAATGTTTTTCACCTCTGCACCTACAACAGCAATTCCACTAACAACGGCAGATAATGAGCAACCTCATCAAGCTGATCCGCCTATCTCAGAAACGTTAGCATCTATTGCGGAGAATGCTGAAAAAACAAAAATTATAATAGAACAAGATTTAGCAACGGATATTATTAATACAGCTGCTACCTACAGTGCAGGGGTGGATGATTATCTCATTTCTGCCTCTAATGATCCATCAATAATTCCCACTTCTCCACACCAAGAAACAAATGCTTTAGAAATTGAGGACTATTGGTCAGATGTTTCACCATCTACAACGTCGAAATTACCAAAGCACAGTTTTACCCCAGAACCATTGGGTGAATATCCCCAAGATAATAAATCACCTTCACCGTTGATTTATCCCCAGCGCCCACCCAAGGGTCGCAAGTCATTGGCATCGGTAGAATTACCAAATTTTCGCACCAAGGGTCATGAATCAAAAGTCAACGATGAAGAATAAGAGTCATTGTTCGGAGTTTCTCCTTTGGAGACGCTACGCGAACGGAGTTATGATTTTTAAGAGCGAGAGAATAAGGGTTTGAAACTCCTACTGGGGGCGAGTTTTCCACAAATTATCTTATGTCGAACTTAGGTAGCACTCGTTACTCATTACTTGGTACTCACTACTCACTACTCACTACTCACTACTCGGTACTCGGTACTCGGTACTCGTTACTCGTTACTTGGTACTCAATTGTTGAGTTACTGCTTTTGGGTTAACTTGGACTACCTGATTGTGCCATAGTGGTTTGCCGGTAGAAATTGCATAATTAATTGTTAACAACTGTAACCACAATCCGGGATAACGGGGTTCTAACCAAGATTGATTCGACTTGAGGAAACTAGCGAACCATTTGCTTAAAAAAGCACTGACTAGAGCGTGACGACAGAAGTTGACATAATTACCCAACCATCTAAGCAAATCTTTAAGCCCAGCCATTTGCCAAATCCATAGTAGCAATGCTGGATTTTTTCTTGCTGCTTTCAAGGCTAGACGGTTAAAGGTTAACCAATCACAGCGATCTTTAATGAAATTATCTGCCACTTCTGGGGGTTCGTTTGCTAATAAGCCAAAGAAGGTATTGAGCATAGAATTTACCCTTTGAGGGGGGATAAATTTCCCTGTGGGAACCATCATGCCTTTAGAAAATAACCAAGTGACAGCAACGTTACTTTGGTAGGCACGAATTTGATTTAAATGCTGGAAACTTAATAAGTCATGTTTGAGGGCTGTATTTAATAGAGTGGTTAAACGCTCCAAATTGCGAACTAGGGAACCAAACCCAGTGAAGATTAGAGGTGACTGGAGTGAGGCAGCATCACCAATGGCAATTAATCTATCAAAAGCAATTGTGCGATCGCTACTACTAACACTAAAATGCCCCGGTATATAACCAAAAGTCGGCTTTTTCCACACCAGTTTATCCATGTCACAGCGACGATACTCTGGCAAAATCGTGAAAAAGTCCTCATACATTTCCAACAAAGAACCAGGATTTTTCCCATTCACCTCATGATAATGAAACAGATAAATCGTGAGTTCTTCCCCAACCCCAGGAAACAACTCCCAAATTAACTGTCTACCTCTAGAAATATCTCCATGACTATAGAGAACATCTCCATAATCAGAATCCCAGACTCCCGGCTCAAATCCCTTGTCAATTACTGCTCCCACCGTTGGACAAACACTATCAAAAGCCCTACCACCATTTAATTGCCAAGCAATAGGTGAAGCAGTTCCCATCGCATCTATCAGCAATCTTCCACTCACTTGCTTTTCATGACCACTCGGTAAATGCTTGACACTCAAAACAACTTGTGTGTTACTCACATCTGCTCGGATAAACTCTGTTTCATCCCAGATATCACCACCCGCAGCTTGTAATTTCTGCCCACATATTTGCAGTAATTTTTCAGAATCTAGAGCTATATTCAGCACAGTAGGCGTGTGTAAAATCGGTGCTTTGAGATGAGAGGGATTATTCCCATCAAAAAATTTATTGAACCCGTCTTTATACTCCCTGGCAATAATTGTTTCCAACTCAGCATTTGTCAGCAAACCCAAATTAACCAAACATTGGATTTCATCACGGGAAATATTCCATTCCCGATTCATTCTGCCAAAAGGTAAACGTTCCACCAACAAGACTTTATAGCCTAACTTAGCCATCAAAGCCGCATGAATTGAACCTAAAGCCCCACCAATGTAAATGAGGTCATACTGGAGATTGGGCTTTCCCTCTTCCCTGTTTCCCGCAGAAAATACCACCTGACGAGGCTTTTGCGGATTTCTGACCCCTTCTCGCCAACGTTGCTCCCACCAATAAGCACGCTTGAGGTCATATTCCCCATTAGGCATTTTCTGAAAGTACTTGACAGTTAGGGGATAATAAGGTTCTAGCTCTGCGAAAATCGACTTTTGGAAATCAATTTCTGGTAGTTCTGGATAACTATGGGGGAAATGGCTGCGGATTTCTGTGGTTAGACGTTGGAGGATTTGCCCCTCATTAGCAAAGGGTTTCTCAGCCCAACGGAATACCTTGAGATAAGTAGTGTGCTGTACCGACCAGACAAACACAGAAAGTTCATCTGGCAAACCTGACTCCACAGAGACAACAGGGCTGCTCAGACGAAAACCATCCGCTGTCAGCAACTTTTCCCCATTTCCCGGTGCAAAATCTACCTGTAGCCAGTTGCGTACAGCCACAGTGTCAGTTGTAGGAACTTCTAAGTAAAGAATTTCTTTCATATTTCTGCTGATATCTCCCATCGATCTACTCACTACGAAAGATTTGACAAAGACGGGAAGTGCGTTAGACTCCCCCCTATCAGTTGCATCACCATTGAATTAAGAAATTTTAATAAGTTGTTAACTTTATTAATCATTTTAGAACTTCTGTAAACTCATACCATGAATTATCCTATCCCAGACAGTCCCCAAGAAATTTTTGCACTTCGACAACAGCCAGTTGATGAAGAACTGGTAGCAGCCGTAATTGCCGGAGTGGTTCAACTTGTTCGCGCTCAAGGTCAATCTTTAGAAGAATTAACTGCCCAGGTGTTAGCGGATGACACTGTGTTAGATAGGCAACAACGACGTTGGCTCAGTAAGTTGGTTGCCCAAGCATGGGACAGTTTCCCCTAATCTTCCTTTGGCATTCTACCTTGTATAGACTAGTACCATAGGGCAAAATTAAAAATTAAAAGGAAGTCTGATTACTTTTGGAAATATTTCAGAAAGCTGTACAGCCATCTAAAGGAATAACTATCCTCACCTGAGTTCGACATCAGATAATTTGTGGAAAACTCGCCCCCGCTAGGAGTCTCAAACCCTTATTCTCTCGCCCTTAAAAATCATAACTCCGTTCGCGTAGCGTCTCCGGAGGAGAAACTCCGAACTCAGAACTCCGAACTCAAGTTATCCTCAGCAGTTCTAGAATTAAAATTAACTTTGTTCTCTAATTTGTACCCAATCCGTGACTACTACACCCCTTTCCCCAAATTTTTCACAAACCGCTTCAGTACCTGATAATCTGGGACGCTTTGGCCGCTTCGGTGGTAAATACGTTCCGGAAACTTTGATGCCTGCTTTAGCTGAACTAGAAACAGCTTATCAGCAATATCGTAACGAACCTGCTTTTCAGGCAGAATTGCAAGGTTTACTGCGCGATTATGTAGGACGTGCTACACCGTTATATTTTGCTGAACGTCTCACTAGTCATTATGCTCGTCCTGATGGCACAGGGGCGCAAATTTATTTAAAACGTGAAGATCTAAATCACACTGGCGCACATAAAATTAATAATGCTCTTGGTCAAGTATTATTAGCGAAGCGCATGGGCAAACAGCGAATTATTGCGGAAACAGGTGCAGGACAACATGGAGTAGCGACGGCAACTGTTTGCGCTCGTTTTGGTTTAGAATGCGTGATTTATATGGGTGTTCATGATATGGAACGCCAAGCTTTAAATGTGTTCAGAATGCGGCTGATGGGGGCTGAAGTTCGCCCTGTGTCTGCGGGTACAGGAACTCTCAAAGATGCCACTTCTGAAGCCATCCGCGACTGGGTAACGAATGTGGAGACTACCCATTACATTCTTGGTTCTGTGGCTGGGCCTCATCCATACCCAATGATGGTACGGGATTTTCATGCTGTAATTGGTGAAGAAACCCGCGCTCAGGCGATGGAAAAATGGGGCGGTTTACCTGATATTCTGATGGCTTGTGTGGGTGGTGGTTCTAATGCAATGGGACTTTTTCACGAGTTTGTGAAGGAGTCATCTGTGCGGTTAATTGGTGTGGAAGCAGCGGGAGAAGGTGTGAATACTGGCAAACACGCGGCAACTTTGACAAAAGGACAAGTTGGTGTTTTGCATGGTTCGATGAGTTATCTTTTGCAAGATGATGATGGCCAAGTTATTGAACCCCATTCGATTAGTGCTGGGTTAGATTATCCTGGTGTGGGGCCAGAACACAGCTATATGAAAGATACTGGACGGGCTGAATATTACAGTGTGACTGATGCTGAGGCTTTGGATGCTTTTCAGCGGTTATCGAAGCTAGAGGGAATTATACCTGCTTTGGAAACTTCTCATGCGATCGCTTATCTAGAAACTTTGTGTCCCCAACTCTCTGGTAGTCCCCGAATTATCATCAACTGTTCTGGACGAGGTGATAAAGATGTGCAAACAGCGGCTAAGTTCTTAATTCAATGAGTACAATCGGGGTGTGTTCCTAACACACTCTAAAAAGTTTGTAGATAATTTCATTAACTTGGTGATTTAATCTACATCCACCTGAGTTCGGTGTTAGGAGTTTCTCCTATGCCTACGGCACGGCTTCGCCGAACGGAGACGCTACGCGAACGGAGTTTCTCCTCCGGAGACGCTACGCGAACGGAGTTATGATTTTTAAGGGCGAGAGAATAAGGGTTTGAGACTCCTAGTGGGGGCGAGTTTTCCACAAATTATCTTATATCGAACTCAGGTACATCCCTAACTCATATTTTTTGAGCAGTGATAAATTATGTTTAAAAACACTATTTCAGCCGCTGGTGCAGGATTATTGGTTTTAGTTAGTGGTGGGATAGCTAGTTCAGCACCTCATTCTCCAACCGTATTAACTCCTAGCTACCAGGTTGCACAAGGTACTGTTAATACAGCGGCAATAGAGGCATCTGTTTTTCAGAAAATCAATCAGTACCGGGCTTCCCAAAATTTACCTGCACTAACTCGTAATTCTCAGATTGACAATCAAGCCAGAATTCACAGTCAAAACATGGCTAGTGGTAAAGTCGGCTTTGGACATAGCGGATTTCAATCACGAGTTCAAGCGATCGCTATTCCCTTCAGTGCAGCTGCGGAGAATGTTGCTTACAACCAAGGTTCTAGTGATCCAGCTACTACAGCAGTTCAAGGATGGCTGAAAAGTACAGGACATTTAACCAACATTAAAGGTAACTATAACCTCACGGGAATTGGTGTAGCGAATAATAGCCGAGGGCAAATTTATTTCACACAAATTTTCCTGCGATCAAGATAAGTTTTGTGAAATACCTGTTTAATAATTTTAGTATCCATGACATCTGTCAGTGGATACTATTTTTTTTATATTTTTTTGATTAATAATGTAGTGTCAAGAACATTTAATGAAGTAAGGCATCTACTACTGACATATACTGGATACCAGGGTTTTAAAAAGGTCATAAAATTGGCAGATTTTCAGGGAAATAAAATGCCATCTTGATAAAACTGAACTCAGAAGTTTGGAAAATCAGGTAATTCCTCAGTTGATAAATACTTGATAGTATCCTGGTATTTATTCTGAAATCAGAAGATAGAGTATATGTCTCATCAATTCATACACTACCTAATTCTCTATGTTCCGACAAACTGCTTTTGGCATGGCTTTAAGTACGCTTGTCCTTGCTAGTGGGTTCATGACAGCTCCTATTACCGGTAATAGTTTTACCAAAAAAATTTCTCAAACTCAGCAGTCATTGAATCTTTCTAGTCAGGCAGTGATAGCATCGAACCTTAATTCTCAAAATTCTACTCTAGAAAAATTAGTTTTTGAGCAAATTAATCAATATCGGGCTGCTCAAGGAATGCCAACGTTAATTTTAAATGCAAATATCTCTCAGCAAGCAAGAATTCACAGTCAAAATATGGCTAATGGTATAGTTAAGTTTAGTCATCATGGATTTGAACAACGAGTTAAAGCTATACCTCTTAGTTATAATAGTGCAGCGGAAAATGTAGCTTTTAACGTCGGATATAGTAATCCCGCAAATCAAGCTGTAATTGGTTGGTTAAATAGTCCTGGACATTTAAAGAATATTCATGGAGAATATAAACTTACAGGGGTTGGTGTAGCCACTAATGCTAAAGGTGAAGTCTACCTCACGCAAATATTTTTAAATACTAGATAGATCTGATAAGTAATTTTTTGGGGGAAATTACAGTAGGGACGTATTGCAACATAGCCCTACTGCTGTTGTCATAATTTGGTGTCTGACAGGGTAATTTAACCTGAGTTCGGAGTTTGGAGTTTCTCCTATGCCTACGGCACGGCTTCGCCGAATGGAGACGCTACGCGAACGGAGTTATGATTTTTAAGAGCGAGAGAATAAGGGTTTGAGACTCTTACTGGGGGCGATTTTTCCACAAATTATCTGATGTCGAACTCAGGTTAATTTAAAGTTATTCGTAATTAACCGAAAGACACTATAATTTATTATTTCTGAGCAAATTTTATGACATTAGACAATTTTCAAGTTTGCGATCGCGATTTGGATGCGGCCACTCTCTCCCAATATTTAAAATTTGATGCTCTGGCTGTGGATACCGAAACGATGGGACTATTACCACAGCGCGATCGCTTGTGTCTCATCCAATTGTGCAACCCAGAAGGACAGGTAACAGCTATCCGCATCGCTCAAGGACAAACAGAAGCCCCTCACTTAAAACAACTTCTGGAAGCACCCCATGTCCTCAAAGTATTTCACTTTGCCCGTTTTGATGTCGCTACTTTACGTCATAACTTAGGAATCCAGGTTCAACCTGTTTTTTGTACCAAAATTGCTAGTAAGTTAGCTCGTACTTACACCAATCGTCATGGACTCAAAGATGTGGTACAAGAATTGGAACAAGTAGAACTAGACAAAAGCTCTCAAAGTTCTGATTGGGGAAACGCCACTAATTTATCAGCAGCTCAACTCAGTTACGCTGCCAACGATGTGCGTTACTTACTGAACATACAGCAAAAGCTCACCCAAATGCTACAACGAGAAGGACGTTGGCAACTAGCACAAGAATGCTTCCAAGTTCTGCCAACAATAGTTTCCTTGGATTTGTTGCAGTTCAAAGATTTATTTGAACACTGAGGAAATACAGCAGGAGTCAGGAGTCAGGAGTCAGGAGTCAGGAGTCAGAAGATAGATAGATTCCTCCCCAATTCCCTAATTTCTCTGCTGATTTTCTAAATGATTTTGCATCCGAGAGACAACATTGTAATCATCTGCACCTGCGGGAGTTCTGGATTCAATAATGCCTTCTGTTGGGCCACCAATTGCTTTCCATGCACTCAAACCGCCTTTGAGTTGAGATACGTGTTCAAATCCAGCAGAACGCAATAATTGGGCAGCTTGAGCAGTTTGACCCTGATTCGTACCGTAAACATAAATATCACGGCTTTTATCTAAAGAGTCCACTGCACGCTCGGTGAGGTCATCTATGGGCATAGGCATTGCTCCCATGATATGACCTTCGTTGTATGTCGAGCGATCGCGCACATCCAAAATTGTAAATGCCGGTTCACCCCATTCCAACCGAGACTTAACTACATGAACATCAGACTCGGCTTCTATTGGTGGCTGTTGAGGAATAATGCCACTTATAGGATTGTTATTCATAGGTTTTGTTAGTGCAAGGACTAACAGTAAATTAACAAAAAAATCATCCTGATTTTATCTTTCTTGAGGATGAATAAAAATATCTCTCTTTCGATGTATTCAACTTGATACAAACTTATTAAACCTCGTCCAAGTTGAGAACTGGAGTTTTTCAAAAGGGAACTTTTAACAGGGAAGAGTATATAGGAACAAAACCCGATTAAGAAAAAACTATATAGCGTTTCCCAGTCTAATGAAGTACACACCAATTTATTCACTGTTGAGAGTTCCCTAAAACAAAAAACTTTGTACCTCACGAGCAGGGGAACGGCTATATGTTTTTTATTCAATTCAATTTCAGCTAAAAAATTTACTTGAAAAATTTATTCACTACAAAATACAAAATAATCCAAAATTTTATTCTTAATTTTACATTTTCATAATCTCTTCTTAAATCAAATCAAAGACATTCTATTGTAACTCAATACATATCAGTTTCCTACAACAAAACATTGCCGGAAAATTGGGAATAGTGACCCTTTTTCATGTATTAAAATTTATGCTCATGAAAGTTAAATACTTTGAGAATCCCATTTGGTCATTAGACAGAGGAGTGAAAAAGATTGTAGAGACCTTATACCAATTCTGTATAAAAATGCGCCAAATTTAGAAAGGAACGAACCACAGAGGCACAGAGAACACAAAGGAGAAAAAGACAAAGTTACAAAATTCAGCGCAGCTTCATAAATAGTATTACAGGGAACGTCTCTATAAGGGTTCTCCAATTAAAAAAATATCCCAAAATTTCTTGTGGTGCGGGCATCTTGCCCGCTAATAATACAAGGACGGGCTGCCCATCCCACAAGATTGGATCATCTTTTTTGTGGAGTTCTCTAAGGGTTTCAAGTCACGCATATTTAATTCACACTCCTATGTCTATTTAGTAAATGGAAACTTTGCGAATATGGCGAAATCTAAAAAAAATACTCATTCTGATTTTTTCAAATTTTTTCTAACTCTCGATCCTTTATCTAAGCTCATTTTTGTAAATCTCGGACTTGCCAGCATCGGCATATTTGCAATCATTGCTTGGAACGTAATCAATCGTTTATCAACTCCCCATCTAACTCTTGCTGCTGGAGACAAACAAGGAGAAAGCTATATTATTAGCGAAGCTATACAAAAAGTAGTTGAACGTAGATCAAATATCAAAATTATAGTCAAAGAAACCAGTGGTACAACAAAAAACTTACAGATGTTATTAGAAGGTAATGCCCAGTTAGTAACTGCACAGGCAGATGTAACTTCTCAAAAAATTGGTACTTTATCTAGCGATAAACCTATATTTTTAAATTACCACAAAAAACCCACAGCTAAAACTGTGTCTGTATTATATAGAGATCTGTTTCAGTTAGTTGTCAAAGATCCTCAGATTAACCAATTCGTTCAACTCAAAGGTAAAAGAATTGCTGTAACTGCTAGTGGGGGTCAATACGAATCTTTTCTCAAAATAGCAGAACATTATGGTCTGAGCCAAAAAGACTTTAAAATTACAGGCTTAGATAGTAATGGTAAACCCATTAATGGTTACAACGATAATACCGCAGATCAAGACTTTAATGAAAACAAAGCAGATGCGGTATTCCGAGTTCGAGCCGCAGGCAATAAATCCATCTCTAATTTTGTCAACAATTATCAGGGAAAATTATTACCAATCACACAGGCAGAAGCGATGAAAATTAAACAGCCTGCCTTTGAAACTGCTATTATTCCCCAAGGAGCATACAGAGGTAATCCTCCTATGCCGACTACTAACTTACCTACAGTAGCTATATCAAGGCTGTTATTAGCAAGTGATCAAGTAGATGCTAGGATAATTAGGGAATTAACACAAATTATATATGAATATCGCCAAGAAATAGCCAACGAAATTTCTCAAGAACACACTGAAGTTAAACCATTAATCGCTGATATTAATCGTCCTAGTGACACTAGTGGTATTGATATCTCTTTACATCCTGGTGCTTTGGATTTTTATGAAAGAGACAAACCAACTTTTGTCCAAGAAAATGCCGACTATATAGCTTTATTATTGACAGCTTTTTTAATTTTAGTTGAATGGATTAAACAACTAAAATTATGGATTGAAAGAAGTAAAAAAGATGAAGCTGATGAGTACCTAAAATTAGCTATTAATTTGATGAAAGAAGACCAATACAAGCTTGAAGATAGGCAGAAAATGCTTGACAAAACCTTCAATGAAGCAGCTAAAGCTTTGGTGGATGAAAAAATTTCACAAGAATCATTCCGAACTTTTAATGAAGCCTACAAAAATACTAGAGAAGCTATAGAAAGAGATAGACAAGTTTCTCAATTAGTTATTGAACAGAAGCAAAGAGAAAATTCTGCAAAATATATTAAGATAGTAGTTAAATTGTTGCAACATCGCCAGCAAAATAAGGATTTATTGCAACAAAAGCTAGATCAAATTCTTGAACAAGTAGTAGGCGATTTGGTTTCAGAAAATATATCCCAAGAATCATTCCGAACTTTTGTCGAAGCTTATAAAGCTACAAGAGATGCAATTGATCGCAAAAGTTAAAGAGACCTTTATAGGACTTACGCAAAACAGAACCAGAATTGTGGTAATTCATAAATTATCCCTACACAGGAATAAGGTTTTCAGTCACATCTTGCGTAATTCCTACTTTGAAATATATTAGTAATATATTTTTTAAGGGTAATAAGTATTTTTACAGATACAGCTATTGAGATGCTATTCAATTTTAGGTATGTAATCGTAAAATTATACCAAAAGTTTTTTGAAAAATACCAAAATCATACATTACCTATAGATTCTGTAAGCATTATTATAAAGTTTGGATAAACTTCAGGGAAAATTAAGTGTATATCTGTACTAGCGTATTATTCAATCTGAGCTAGGGTAGGAGCAATTACACTCTCAACAACATCTAGACTCATCTATCGCCACAGCAAATTGCCTAATTCAAGTCATAGACTGTATTGCATTATGGATATGCTTCCCACGACTATTCCCAAGATTCTGGTTGTAGATGACGATTTCAGTGTCCGAAATCTCGTTTACCGTTTCCTCAGTCGCAAATATCAAATAGAGTCAGCAGCAGACGGTAAAACTGCGCTGGCGTTGTTTGACCAATTTAACCCTGCATTAGTAATTCTGGATTGGAATTTGCCAGATGCTAATGGCTACAAACTCTGTCAAGAAATGCAGAGTCGCACAAATGTTTTAGTTTTGATACTCACTAGTAGGAATGATGAAGCGGATAAAATTAGAGTTTTGGCAGCAGGTGCAGATGACTTCATGACTAAACCATTTAGCTTGGCAGAAGTAGAAGTCAGAGTGGAAGCGCTTTTAAGACGTATTCGTTATATCCATCCTAGTCAATCACAACGTCTCATTTTTAAACAGTTAGCAATTAATCCAGAAGGTAGAGAGGTAACGCTGAATGATAAACCTTTGGCTTTAACAGCTTTAGAGTTTAATATTTTACATTTTTTAGCCAGCCATCCTGGTCAGGCTTGGAGTCGTCCCCAACTAATTCAAAAAATATGGGGTTGTGACTATGTAGGAGACGGAAGAGTTGTGGATGTACATATTGGTCAGCTACGCAAAAAAATGGAAGCTGATTCGAGTATGCCAGAATTTATTAAAACCGTTCGTGGTTATGGTTATAAGTTTGAACCACCTGAAGGTAGCAAAGTTTAAATTTCCAATTTCCCAAGCAACTCGTTAAATTATTAATGCTGTTCTTGCTGAACAAATTGGTTGAAAATCTGAATTTATTAAGGATTTTTTTGAGGCTTGGTTAGATTATTCGTGCTAATTAAGATATTGGAGCTAAATCTGGTCAGGGAATTTGTGTCTACTCAAGCCTCATAGCAACTTTGGATTTTGGATTTTTGTTTAAGTTTCTGTACTTCAGTTATTTTAGGACTAGAAAAGATAGGCTGACTATATATATCCTTTTTAATATTGATTAAATTAAAGAAGTTCATGAAAATCACGGTAATGAGTTTTAACCTCCGCTACGATAAACCAGATCCGGGGGTACGTCAGTGGGAAAAACGTGTAGGTGCGATCGCATCTTTAATCCAACACTACCAACCGGATTTACTGGGGACACAGGAAGGGAAATCTCATCAACTGCTTGATTTACAAGCACTTTTACCAGAATATAAATTTATAGGGGGCGATCGCACTGGGACAGGAGAAGGTGAACATTGTGCAGTTTTCTACAATCCCCAACGTCTCAAGCTTCAACAAACCAAAGATTTTTACCTCAGCGATACCCCAGAAATCCCTGGTAGCATCACTTGGGGAACTCGTTTACCACGCATGGCCACTTGGGCTAATTTTGAAGTGAGTCATCCTGGAATTTCTTTAACTATCGTCAATACCCATCTAGATCACGAAAATGCTAAAGCCAGAGAGTTAGGTGCAGCGTTAATTAGTCACCGTTTAGGGGAATTTGCACCAGAAGACCACCTACTACTCACAGGGGATTTTAATGCTAATCCCAGCACCCTAGCGCGGCTAATTTTAGCTGATCATCATAAAATCCAAGATGCTTTAGCCACCCTTCCCTTAGAACAACAGAAAACCTTTCACGATTTTACAGGTGAAGCTTGGGATGCTATAGATACAATATATTGCGATCGCTCTTTCCAGATAGAACAGGTAATTATTGACCGTCAACAATGGGAAGGGGTTTGGCCTGCTGATCACTTTCCGGTAATTGTGAAATTAAGCATAGGGAATAGGGAATAAAAAACTCAGGCTTATTTAACGGTTACTCCTAACTGTAATCCTAAAGCATCCAATAAGGCAGTTAAACAATAAAATTCAATTTCTCCCTTCTCAGATAGCATCTGAGTCAATTTGTCGTAACATTGCTGTACTGGTACTGGCAGTTTATCAATTCCACCTTGTGCCTCAATCACATTTTTGAGCGCCTTATTTAACAGTAATTTTTTTCTTTTCTCTCTGCGTATCTGATATATTCAATACAATAACTAAATAGTTGCGCTTATCTATTATTATTATTAGGATATCTAGAAGCTAGATTTAAATAAAAATTGCAAGAAGGGGACTTATAACTGGGGCAAGATGGATAAACCCGATTATCTAAACTTCTCCGAAATCTAATTCGGATAGATACTGAAACCAGTTTTGTAGAAACAGATGAAAATCATCAGGTGACACTTCTATAACGGCTTTCTTTCGTTCGTCAAAAAAGTATATTTTATCTATATAAGCTGCTCCGCTTGTAAATATACTACCATGAGCCATTGCATTCCTTAAAATTCTGAGTATGTAATCTACTTTATGTTGTTCGCTTACTAATTTAAGATCGTTTAATACTGGTTGCAAATTTTTAACAAAATCACCACCTTTGTAAATAATATCTTCGCCAATATGCCAAGATGAAGTTGTTTCTTTATCACAAATAAAAAAATCTATAAAATCTCTTTTTAAAAAACTTTCAATTTGTTTTTTAGTATTTTTTGGAATTTTATCATAACCCTTAGAATGTAGTCTTTCATAGGGTATAATAAATCCCGAAGAAGCTATAGATATCATTAGAGTTAACTCTGTGTCTGTTGTCTTCGCTAAATGATAATATGTATTTAATAAATGATTACATCTATATGGAAAATTCTTGATAAAGAAAGAGTAAGACGACATAATAAATTTCCAAAAAATTATTGTCAAAAGTTTGCACAAATAAATCCTATCATAGTAATTATACGGAAAGTATTGAATGTTAAGATTTTGAGGATCTAATTAGAGGGAATTTACTTATCTACTAGAGTAATTCATATAAATTATTGCTAATATAAATTCCCCATACGGTTACATAGCCACCATAGTTACCATACCCTGGAATCCATTTACACAAATTATCTTTATAAATAATTAAATCTGATTCAATATATGATAACCCATTTAAATCTGCTTTAGTTTTCCATTTATTAAGTGCTTTTTCAGCTTCCTCAAACAAACCATAAACTTCTTCAACTTTTTTGTAATTGACAAGTAATCTCGGCATATGTTTTGTTGTTACAACTATAATAATTTTATTGTCTATTATGTAAATACGTTTAATCGTTTACGTCAAATAAATCACTTTTTATACATAAAATGTATTTCCTGACTTCCACCACAGGGGACTACATCGGCAAGGCAAAAAGCGATTGCGACTCCAATAACTTAGTGCCATCAATTATTGGGAATTGTTTTATCAAAATAAAATTGCATATTATATTTTTGTATATACTGTAGCTAAGTATAATTAAAAAATAGAGGTATCAACATGAATTGGGAAATTTTAAAAGAAACTGTCGAAACAGCTAATCAATTGTCTGAAAACGAATTCAATAAGAAAAATGCAACAGGATCAGTTTTGGGAGGAGGCGCAGCACTAGCTGCTGGAATAGCCGTAGGTATTACTAGTCTACCTTTAGCTGTACCTATACTAATTGTGGGCGGTGCTTTTGCTGGTGCAGCAGGAGAAGAAAAAGTCAAAGCTACAGGTAAGGTCATAACAGATATATTTGGAGAAGCCACCAAAAAAATTGGTTCTGTCTTAGATTTCTTTAAAAGTGATGAAGATTTTTTCTATAGAGGAGTCGAATTTTTAAACAAAAAACAATATGTTGAAGCTATTGAAGATTTCACAAAAGCTATTTCTATAAATTCTAAATATGCCAATGCTTATTTTTTAAGAGGCTGCATTTTTTCTGATACAGGTGATTATCAAGAAGCCATCAAAAACTATAATAAAACTATTGAGATAGACCCTAATCATATTAATGCTTATATAAATAGAGGACATATTTTTGCTACTTTGGGTGATGACCTAAAAGCAATTGCAGACTATTCTAAAAGTATTACCATAGATACGGTTAATCCTGATAATTTGAATGTTTATTTACAGCGAGGAAATCTTTTTTTAAAGCAAAAAGATTATGATAAATCACTTGCCGATTATTCTCAAGCTATTACACTAAAATCAAATTTTTTTGAAGCATATTTTATGCGAGGATGTCTCTACCTAGAATTAAACAAATACAAAAACGCTATTTCTGATTTAAGTGAGTCTATCAAAATTAAACCAGAAAGTATTGATTGCTATTCGTACCGTGCTGAAGCTTATACTGCTATCAATGCTAATACTAATGCTTTAGAAGATTTAACTAAAGTTATTAAGCTAAACCCTAGCTTAATTAATGCCTATTTAAAACGTGCAAATATTTATTTAAAATTAAAGGAATATAACCAAGCTATTGGAGATTATACTCAAGCCTTGCAACAAGATTCCTCTTGTATGGATGCCTACTATATGAGAG
The DNA here is from genome assembly GCF_057568715.1 of Anabaena sp. EIM26. Classification (NCBI taxonomy): domain Bacteria; kingdom Bacillati; phylum Cyanobacteriota; class Cyanophyceae; order Nostocales; family Nostocaceae; genus Anabaena; species Anabaena sp. EIM26. The sequence goes on from NZ_CM172472.1 coordinate 408,842, forward strand.
CCTTTACAAAGGCTAAAATTGGAAATCTACGTAGTGCCATAACCGATATTAACGAAATAATTAAAATAGATCCTGATTATGCTGCTGCTTATGCTCAAAAAGGTTATATCTTCAAACAGAAAAAAGAATATAAAAAAGCGATTAAAGAATTTGAAATATCAATAGAATTTTTTTCTAAAAAATCTATGTTAGATAAAGTTAAACTATTACAAAAAGAAATTTATAATATTCAACAGGAAATTCAAAATACACCTTGGTGGAACAAACAAATTTTTTAGGAAAAAAGTAACAAATGAAAGCTTTTTAAGCGATGATAAAAGCTACTTTTAAATATGACAAACATTCGCCAACTATTCGTGTCCTGCCTTTAAAGATGATCGCTTATTATCGCCTATTAGAATTAGCTATGGAATAAAATCTACATATTAAGTTTAGAGCTAATGCTCATGTACGACAATCATATTGCCGTACTACCATGCCAACATACTTATACTTTGGTGAAGACAAATTATTTCTAAGTCGCACCATCAAACAACTAAAATCCCACACTCTAGATCAATAATGCTTTACTAATGTCTTGGACTTGAGTGCTTTTGTCTCCACCACACAAGAGAAAAATAATTTTTAAATCTTCTTGTTCAAGGTACATACGGTAGCCAGCACATGAAAACCTATAATCTTATGTTTTCTGCTTTACCAACTCCACCGCTAACTGTATCGCTGCTTTCATACTCGTTGCGTCAGCAATTCCTTTACCTGCAATATCAAAAGCTGTTCCATGATCTGGGGAAGTTCTGACAAACGGTAAACCAATAGTAGTATTTACAGCCCGGTCAAAAGCCATCAACTTCACCGGAATTAAGCCTTGGTCGTGATAAAGTGCCAAGTAAGCATCAGCGGGATTTTTGATGTCAGAATTACCATACCAAGCAATACCCGGTTTAACCCACATTGTATCTGGTGGTATTGGCCCCTCTAGCTGCATATTTGGACGCTTGCACCTTTCTGACTCAATCCAGGGAATTAGCCAATCTATTTCTTCGGTTCCCAGTTGTCCCATTTCACCGCTGTGGGGATTCAAACCTGCGATCGCAATTCTCCCATTTTTGATCCCAAAATCTCTCTCTAAACACTCCACTAATAAATCAAGTTTCTGAGTCAATAATTGGGGTGTTAAAGTATCCGCTACTTGACGTAAGGGGATATGTGTAGTAGCTAGTAAAGCCCGGAGTGTCCAACCAGTAAAAGGCGATCGCCCGACAAATAACATTCCAAAACGGTCAACACCAGCCTTTGCGGCTAAAAGCTCCGTTTGTCCTGGATAATTATATCCCGCTGCCTTCCAAGCCGATTTAGCGATAGGTGCGGTAACAATACCATCAAATTCACCAGCCAAAGTTTGAGCTATAGCATATTCCATATAAGCAAAACTCGCTGCACCACTGTTCGCATCACCCACACCTATAATAATTTCACCACCACTAGGAACATCAATCACAGACAAATCAGATGGATTTGCCAAAGATGTCAAATTTTTAATTAATTTCTCATAATTCTGGAACAGTAAATCTCGGCTACCCACCACCACCACATCACAGTTTTGACTAACTTCCGGATCTGCCAAAGCTTTCAAAATCACCTCTGTCCCAATTCCTGCTGGATCTCCCAGCGTCAATGCTAATCTTGGACGTTTATTGATTTGATACATAAAATTTCCATGTCACATTATTATTAATTTTGCTATAGATAATCCGTGACATTAGCCTTGCTTAAATTATTATTACCCATCAACATTTATTTTCCCCAGGTCTATACACCTGAGTCTCGTTGGGCTACACCACCATAGCTGCTAAACTGGTCTAGAATTATTCTCAAAGGTCTAATCCCAAAGTAGCGATCGCAGTGCTGGGATTAGACCTAGTTAGCCTCAGTGGTCAGACTAGCAAAAATGAGATTTGCACCATCAAGTCAAATTAAGCAGTCTGACAAACAGGAAACATTAACAAACCATTCACTTCACAAAGGAGAATCACAGCAAATGGGCGGCGAAATCTTAAATGCAGCTATGTTATCTTTCGGCTTAATCTTCGTAGGTTGGGCTTTAGGCGCATTATTGCTAAAAATTCAAGGCGCAGAAGAATAAGCAGAGGTACAGGGGTGCAGGGAAGATGAGGAGAGCATTAATCTTTCTTTATCCTGACTCCTGACTCCTGACTCCTGACTCCTGACTCCTGACTCCTGACTCCTGACTCCTGACTCCTGTTACATTAAAAATATGTAAAGTTTTATTTATTATAGAGAATTCTGTTAAGATTCTTTTCATAAAACATTAAAATTTATAATGACCCTCATGACATTATTAATCGTCGGTGCCACTGGCACCTTAGGAAGACAAGTGGCTCGTCGTGCTATCGATGAGGGGTATAAGGTACGTTGTTTAGTCCGCAGTAACAAAAAAGCAGCATTCCTAAAAGAATGGGGCGCAGAACTAGTCAGAGGAGACTTGTGTTATCCCCAAACTCTAGAAGCAGCATTAGAAGGTGTCACCGCAGTCATTGACGCTTCTACATCTCGTCCCACAGACTCACTAACTATTAAACAAGTAGATTGGGATGGCAAGGTAGCATTAATTCAAGCTGCCAAAGCTGCCAATGTAGAGCGTTTTATCTTCTTTTCCATTCTCGATGCCGAAAAATACCCCAAAGTACCGCTCATGGAAATTAAGCGGTGTACAGAATTATATTTAGCTGAATCCGGCTTGAACTACACCGTTTTACGGTTAGCTGGTTTTATGCAAGGGTTAATTGGTCAATATGGCATCCCCATTTTGGAAAATCAACCAGTGTGGGTAACAGGTGCATCTTCACCAGTTGCTTATATGGATACTCAAGATATTGCTAAATTTGCTATCCGCGCTTTAAGTGTGCCAGAAACCCAAAATCAAGCCTTCCCTGTAGTTGGTACTCGTGCTTGGAGTGCAGAAGAAATAATTAACATATGTGAACGCTTATCTGGGAAAGATGCCAGAGTCACAAGGATGCCGATTGGCTTACTTCGCAGTGTGCAGGGTTTGCTGCGGTTCTTTCAGTGGGGATGGAATGTTGCTGACAGACTAGCCTTTACAGAAGTCTTAGCTAGTGGCAGACCATTAAATGCGCCTATGGATGAAGTTTATACAGTATTTGGTTTAGACAAACAACAAACAGCTACTGTAGAAACCTATCTGCAAGAGTACTTCAGCCGAATTATGAAAAAGCTGAAGGAGTTAGACTACGAGAAAACCAAAAACAAAAAGCAAAAAGATAAAAAAACCCCTTTTAAACAGTCTTCAAAAGTTAATAGTCAATAAAATTCCAGACTAATGACTACATTAGCCAAAAATGTGTAACGATTACTAGAGATCAAGCGTCGCCTAAACTTGGATATTTGAGTGTGCCGAAAGCAGGCATTATCTACAACGACATTAAACCGATAGCGGTTCGTGTCGCTATCGAACTGAAAGATCAGCTAACCGCAGCTGGTTGGGATGTGTGTGTAACAACGAGTATCGGTGGTATATTGGGCTACTGTAATCCAGATAGTCCTGTATGTCACACCCCAATAGAAGGTCTAAATCCCCCTGGTTTTGACTCAGACATGGAGTTTGCAGTGGTGCTGGGGGGAGACGGCACTGTTTTAGCAGCATCGCGTCAAGTTGCCCCTTGCGGTATCCCACTATTGACAGTAAATACTGGTCATATGGGATTTTTGACAGAAGCGTATCTTAACCAATTGCCCCAAGCAATAGAACAGGTCATGACAGGTAAGTATGAAATCGAAGAACGAGTCATGCTAACTGTCAAAGTTCTGCGGGGAGATTCGGTATTATGGGAAGCTCTTTGCTTAAATGAAATGGTGCTACATCGGGAACCATTGACATCAATGTGCCATTTTGAAATCGAAATTGGTCATCATGCCGCAGTGGATATTGCCGCCGATGGTGTAATTGTTTCTACTCCAACGGGTTCGACTGCTTATTCATTAAGCGCCGGTGGTCCAGTGGTAACTCCTGGTGTACCAGTGTTGCAGCTAGTACCAATTTGTCCCCATTCTCTGGCTTCTAGGGCTTTGGTGTTTCCTGATAGTGAACCAGTTAACATCTATCCAGTCAATGTCCCTCGCATGGTGATGGTGGTAGATGGAAACGGAGGATGTTATGTTTGGCCTGAAGATCGCGTATATTTAGAGCGATCGCCATACAGTGCTAAATTCATTCGCTTACAATCACCAGAGTTTTTCCGAATTTTACGGGAAAAACTAGGTTGGGGTCTGCCACATATTGCTAAACCCAATTCTGTAGAACTGCCTTAATTATCAGTGTTCAGAGGTAAAAACTCTATCTTAGGGTTGTTTCCTTCCAGAATTGCTAGTGAGGGAATTGTATTTGGAATGAGTAATTAAAATTGCACCTTGGAAATGTCGAGGATTGATATCTCAACGTTTTCAAACATCGTTGACACTAGATTGATACAAGTATCATGGTTTAAGATTTTGGGCAGAGGGTAATAGGTAATAATTTTTCCCCAATCACTAATTACCTAAAAATCCCCACCTGGTATAGCAAGATTTTAAATCAGACTTGTAACCATATCAAAAACTCTTAAATTACATTTCCAGCGCTATACAATCCCTAATTCCAAATCCAATATCCCAAAAATTAATATGATAGTTGCTCACAATCCCTGTGTTCTGGTGATTGAACCCGATGATAGTCTAGCCAATCAACTGGCTTTTGATTTGCAAGAAGCTGGCTATGAGGCAGTTGTGGCTAATGATGCAGCTGGTGGATTACAAAACTGCCGAGAAGTCAGTCCTGCTTTAATTGTTGTAGACCGAATGCTGACAGGAGAATCAGGACTTTCTTTGTGCAGAAATCTTCGTACTATTGGTAATCGCGCCCCGATCTTAATCTTAATGGCAAGAGATACAGTTGATGATCGTGTAGCTTGTCTCGAAGCCGGTGCAGATGACTACATCCTCAAACCTTATCGCTCGGAAGATTTTTTGAAACTGATTCGTTTATATCTCAAACCTGATGTTGATACTAACGAACAATTGCGCTTTGGCGATCTCATCTTAGATATTGGTATCCGTCGCGCTATCCATAATGGTAGAGCGATCGACCTGACAATGAAGGAATTTGAATTATTAAAGTTTTTTATGGAACATCCCCGTGAGGTATTAACCCGCGAACAAATTTTAGAAAATGTTTGGGGTTATGACTTTATGGGTGAGTCAAATGTCATTGAAGTATATATTCGCTACTTGCGCCTAAAAATCGAAGAAGATGGTCAAAAACGCCTCATTCAAACAGTTAGGGGTGTAGGATACGTGTTAAGAGAATCCTAAAAGCAACAGGTATAACTCCAACAAAATTAATTAAATATTGTTTTCCCTTTCCCCGTTTCCTATTCCCTCTTCCCTTCTTTGATGATTAACTAGTACAACAGGGCAGAAATAACTAAACAGTATCCACAAAAAGTAGATTTTATTCAGCATTGCTGCCTGATTCTGCGAAAAATAGTTATTGGGGATAGAGAATGAACAAAATAACTTTTTATATCGTTTTATTACAAAGTTTGTTTTTAGGAATGGGGGGTGCTAACGCTCAGTCACTACCAATCAATAGACTTCAACCGGGAACAGAAACAAGAGTCAAGCTAGGAAAGGCAACTGAAAGCACCTTACCACCATCACAAGTATGGGTAATTAATCAGAATAAACAAGTACAAAAACAATCTTTTATGTGGGTAGTTCAAAATCCACATCAAGCCAGACAGCAACCATTTCTGCAAGCTGCTAAAACTCCCAAAAAACCAGGCAATTTCACCAAGCCATCTCCAGAGGATGGGTTAGAATCCTTTGATGAAGTAGTGAAAGATAGTCAAAAGCTAGAAGGGCTATTTACTCTCTATCGCCAAAAAGAGAAAAATAAAATATATTTAGAAATTAAGCCAGAGCAACTACAAAAAAACTTCTTAGCTACAGCCACGTTGGAATCTGGTATTGGCGAAAGAGGTATTTATAGTGGTATGCCATTGCAAGATTTTTTGTTTTATTTCCAACGAGTAGACAAGAACTTACATTTTGTTGTTCGTAATGTTAATTTTCGTACTCGTCAAGGAGATCCCCAAGCGCGATCGCTTGCTCGTTCTTTTAGTGACTCTGTTCTTTACACTATTCCCATTAAAAGTATTAATTCTGAACGCAAAACTATCCTGATTGATTTAGGTGATTTGTTGCTGACAGACTTGGCTGGATTATCTGCAAGTTTAGAATTAACTTCTAACTCAGATCAACCTTATTTTGGTAATGCTAAAGCTTTTCCCCAGAATCTAGAAGTTGAATCAATTTTTAACTTCTCTAATAATAGTGCTGGCAAAAATGAAAGCGAGAATTTTGAAGTTTTACCTGATAATCGGGGCTTTACTCTGCGGGTTCACTATAGCCTTTCCCAATTATCTAATAATGATTATATACCCAGATTAGCAGATGATCGGGTGGGATATTTTCTCACTGCACATCAAGATTTATCTATAGATGATCGTAATGATCCTTTTGTGCGTTATATAAATCGCTGGAATTTAGAAAAACAAGATCCGACCGCCGCAATTTCTCTACCTAAAAAGCCGATTGTTTTCTGGATTGATAACGCCGTACCGTTTGAATATCGTGATGCTATTAAAGAAGGCGTATTAATGTGGAATCAAGCCTTTTTGAAAGCAGGATTTAAAAATGCAATTGAAGTCCGACAAATGCCGGATAATCCTACATGGGATGCTGCGGATATTCGTTACAATACAATTCGCTGGATTAATACAATAGATGGATATTTTGCTATGGGTCCATCTCGTGTTAATCCATTAACTGGAGAAATTTTGGATGCAGATATTATCGTTGATGCGAGTTTTGTGCGAGTTTTAAAAAACGAATATCGGCAAATTGTTTTACCCAACAAAACACAAATTAATACTTCCTTGTCAGCATTGATGGAAAATGGACTCCTTTGTGGAAAAAGAGATAAAACTACCAAGGGATTAAGAGGTAATTTATCCAAACTAGCAGGAGAGTATGATTTATGTTACGGAATAGAAGCTGTTAACCAATTTGCTTTTGGTTCTTTGGCAATGTCTCTATTACCAAATATCGCTCCTACTAAACAACAGGTGCAGGATTATATCCATCAATATTTACGTTTAATTATTGCCCATGAAGTAGGTCATACTTTAGGTCTGCGTCATAATTTTCGTGGTAGTACTCTCTTGCCACCAGAGGAAATGAATAATCGTGAAATCACCCGCAGTAAAGGCTTAACAGCTTCAGTGATGGATTATGTTCCACCAAATATAGCCCCTCATGGTACTCAACAAGGAGATTATTTTCCTGATATGGTGGGAAGCTATGATCAATGGGCAATTCAATATGGTTATACTCCTACTCAAGCCAAAACTCCCATTGCAGAGAAACCATTTTTAGAACAAATTGCTAAACAATCAGAAAACCCAGATTTGAGTTATTCTCCAGATGAGGATGTATCTAGTATTGACCCTACATCTGCGCCTTGGGATAATAGTAGTAATGTGCTAATTTATTCACAATGGCAGTTGAATAATTCTCGTTTGATGTGGGAAAAATTAAATAAAGGTTATTCAATTGAGGGAGATAGTTACAGCGATTTAAGCGAAAAATTTAGCACCATATTTGGTAATTATTTACAGCAATTATACTATACAAGTAAATACATTGGGGGGCAGTCTTTTTACCGTGTTCATCCTGGAGACAGCAAAAAACGCCTACCATTTGTATCAGTACCTGTAGACCAGCAAAGACAGGCATTAGCAACGCTGCAAGAGTATGTGTTTGCTGAAGATGCACTGAAATTTTCACCAGAACTACTCAATAAATTGGCACCTTCTCGTTGGTACCATTGGGGTAGTAATCCGAAGATGGGACGTTTAGATTATCCAGTACATGATTTAGTTTTATTTGTGCAGAGTGTCGTGTTGAGTGATTTACTTTCAAGCGATCGCTTATCACGCCTTAAGGATATTGAACTCAAAAGCGCAAAAGGAGAAGCACTGGCTTTACCTGAGTTATTTGATACCTTACAAACTGGGATTTGGACAGAAGTTTTAAAACCGAAAGGTAAATTAGAAATTTCTAGTTTGCGAAGGGGTTTACAACGACAATATGTGAACTTTTTAACAGCGATGGTGTTACGGAAAGTAGACGTACCAGAAGATGGTCGCACATTAGCTTGGTATAAACTCAAACAATTAGATCAGCAACTCCGGCGAGTGAAGTCTGATGATGAATATACTAAAGCTCATTTACTAGAAACACGCGATCGCATCGAAAAAACTTTAAATGCACCATTGCAAGGAAATTAACAATCACAATTCCCTTACCAGCTAACAGTTTCATTTCGATACAATGAATAGAAAGTAGGGGTTTCCTCCCACCTTCTCAATCAATCATATGGCGTTATAAATCATGACTCAAGCATTAGATTTCATCAAATTTTCCCCCAAAACAGAGTCAACACCAACCGCTTTAATCGTCACTTTACACGGTTGGGGTGCAAATGCTCAGGATGTTGAAGATTTAGTCCCTTATATCAACTTACCTGATTATGAATTTTTACTTCCCAATGCCCCTTATCCATATCCTCATTCTCCCACCGGTAGAGCGTGGTATGACTTGCGAGATGAAAATATGTATGCAGGATTGATAGAAAGTCGGAAATTATTAATAGATTGGCTACAATCTTTAGAGAGTAATACAGGTGTGCCGTTATCGCGGACTATTTTGAGTGGGTTTTCTCAAGGTGGGGCGATGACTTTAGATGTCGGATTAACCTTACCCTTAGCTGGTTTAGTGGTAATGAGTGGGTATTTACATCCTGGGGTAGAAACTCTGAATAAAACTAGCTTTCCACCCACATTAATCATGCATGGCAGACAAGATCAAGTTGTACCCTTACAAGCTGCTATCAAGGCCAGAGAAGTAGCCCAATCCCTAGGAGTCGAAGTAGAATATCATGAATTTGACATGGGGCATGAAATTAATTTACAAATGTTAGAAGTACTACGAACTTTTGTAATCAAGACAATTGGTTAGCTAAAGTTACAAATATTTTACAAATTGGGTGAGAAATCAGCCAAATTTTAACAATTTTGTTGCCCACTAATGAGTAATATAGATTGGGTGGAAGCGTTTAGTGCAAATCCACCTCAAGCTGAATGCGAACGCTGCAAAAGGGAGGGGCAAGCATGATGACAACTCTAAGCATTTCCAGAAAAAATATTGCTGCTATGACAGCAACAGAAGTACAAGATTTGGCTACGCGTCTGGAATTGGATAATTACAGCAATGCTTTTGAGGGTTTAAATGATTGGCATCTACTGCGAGCAATCGCGTTTCAGCGCCCAGAATTAGTTGAACCCTTTATCCACCTTTTAGATTTAGAAGCCTACGACGAAGCCTAAGAATTTTAGATTTTAGATTTTGGATTTTAGATTGGGGTTGAGTGGCTAAAATCAAAGATAATTGCAAGTTATTGCCAAAATGCCATTATCTACAAATCTAAAATCATCCACTAAGCGGGTTCTGATTGCTGTAGGCGGCGGTATAGCCGCCTATAAAGTCTGTGAACTAGTTTCCACTCTGTTTAAATCTGGGGTAGAAGTGCGGGTTATTCTCACTAAATCTGCCCAAGAATTTATCACACCTTTGACTTTAGCCACTTTATCTCGTCATCGCGCTTATACTGATGATGATTTCTGGCAACCGATTTATTCTCGTCCATTACATATCGAGTTGGGTGATTGGGCTGATTTAATTGTGATTGCGCCTTTAACTGCTAATACCTTAGCTAAGTTAACCTATGGTATGGCGGATAATTTGCTAACAAATACCGTTCTCGCTTCTACTTGTCCAGTGTTGTTAGCACCTGCGATGAATACAGATATGTGGGAACAGGTGGCAGTGCAAAGGAATTGGCTACAGTTATTGACAGATAGTAGATTTTATGGTATGGAAACGGGGTCTGGTTTGTTGGCGTGCGATCGCATTGGTGCTGGTAGAATGGCAGAACCCGCAGAAATATTTGTTTATATTCAATCTTTACTACACACCCAAGGAATCAGAGATTTAGCTGGGAAACAGGTTTTAATCAGTGCTGGGGGAACGCGAGAATATTTAGATCCCGTGCGGTTTATTGGCAATCCCTCAACGGGTAAAATGGGTTTAGCATTGGCACAGGCAGCACTGCACAGAGGTGCAAAAGTAATATTAGTCCATTGTCCAGCGAGTTGGGATGTACCTTTGGGAGTAGAAGCAATTGAGGTAGTTAGTGCAGACCAAATGCAGCAGGTGATGTTAGAGCGTTTAGCCAATGCAGATATCATTGTTATGTCTGCCGCAGTTGCCGATGTAAAGCCTAGAGATTATAGTACCGAAAAATTGCCCAAGCGATCGCTTCCAGAAAATCTACCACTAGCATCAGTACCGGATATTGTCGCTGAAATCGGAAATCGTAAACAACCACATCAATATTTAATTGGTTTTGCAGCACAAACAGGGGATATTGTTACTCCAGCGCGGGAAAAATTGCAAAGAAAGAAATTAGATGCAATTGTAGCGAATCCTATTGATAAAGTTGATAGTGGTTTTGGTAGTGATAATAATCAAGCTGTGTTTTTGGATAAGTCAGGAAAAGAGGTAGAAATTTCGCCTTGCTCTAAGTTGGAAATGGCACATTATTTATTTGATTTTGTTGTTTAATGGAATCAAATTACATTCTATTGTTCTTCTACTTCTGATAGATTAATATAGCGTTTATCGTTTGAGTGAGATACAAGAACCCCACCCCCAACTCCCTCCCCGCAAGCGAGGAGGGGGCTATAATGTACATCATTAAAGTGGATATTGCTGTAATTAGAATTTTATAAGTATGACATTAATTACTACCTAAATAAATCTCTACGTTTCGAGTGTTCCATGTAGCAATTCCAATTCCAAAAAAATCTTGATCTTCCGTCCATATTGGACAATTTAAAGATAGAGAAAGAGCAACTATTGTCCAATCTTTTATATCTCTTTCTTGTATTCGCCGTTTTGCATCATACTCATATTCGCTATAAATTTCGTCAGCTATTGGTATGACTACCTTTGTTAGTTTCTCAATAGCAGTTAAAAATGGATCTAATGCAAGATTCCGTTTTTGTAAAATTTTGGGTAAATGCTGATTTAACTCATCATAGCAAGAAGCGGGAGTAACAAAACTACAGTTATAATTGTAATTATCTAATAAGTTGGGTACACGTTCTGCTAATATTGCCCGAATCAGAATATTAGTATCCAGAACAATTAACTTTCTCATCGTTATATTGTACTTTCTTTAGCATTCTGGAAATCTGCAAGTAATTCATCTTCACTAATACCGCTTGTTTCCAGCAATTGTTTGATTTTTTGTACTGCTTCTTGTAAAGCCATTAAATCTTGTTTTTGAGGAGTAGGTTGTGTTGGTATGTAGTAACCTATTGGGACTCCATGAGAAGTAATTGCAATTGGTTCAGATGTTTGTTGTGTGTACTTGTGTAAATTGGCGCGAAATTCTTTGATGCCTACAGATTGGATGTCCATAATAGTGAGTTGAGAAATTGTGTACACTTGAGTACACTATAACATAAACTTTGAGTTATTGATAATAATCAAGCAGTGTTTTTAGATAGGTCAGGAAGAGAGGTAGAAATTCCAGCTTGTTCTAAATTGGAAATGGCACATTATTTGTTTGATTTTGTTGTTTAATGGAATAAAATCACGTTTTTATTTTTACTAGGATTTTTGAAAATGACAGTGCATTTACCTGAAATTGGCATTACTAATTGTCTAAGATCAATATCATTACTTGAAGAATATCCTCAAAACATTGTAGGTAGTTTTTGGATCATGTCTGGTTATGGATTTAATAATCAAGAAATTCCTGATTGGTGGATTCATAATGTTTTACAAGAAAATCAAGCGCAAGGTATTCTTAATGCTTTTGAAGAAGGTTGTTTTCGGGGAGAACATAAAAACCCTTTATATTTAGGATTTTGTATTATTGTTATGGCAGATTCTTCTAATCCTGCTCATTTATCTTATGACATTCAACACCTTAGAATGTGGGAAGGAGAGGGAATTGCTTTATTAAGAATAATGGCACGTCATAATATACCTGCTCATACACCCCGAAGGTATCCTAGTTATCCTGATCACTTTTTACAATATCGTTATGGAGAAGAAAATCCTAATTATAAATATCTTCGACAAACATTAAATCATTGGTCTGTTCAGGTTTGGGAAGATTACTGTAGCTATTTGATGTCTATTAATGGTCAATGGATGTTTTATGAGTATTGTAAGAAAATTAACGCAGTCAAAGATGAAGTTCAAGCTACTGTCGAAAAAGGTACTAAACCTCTAGTTTTAACAGAAGGAGAAACTGACCCAATTTATATTAAAACTGCCTTAGAACTGCTAGGAGAAAAGGAAATTTTAGCACAAGTTGATATTGAATGGGTAGGAATTTCTATAGGTAAAGGAAAAAGTATAAATACTGGCGATGGTGGGTTAAAGAATACTAGAGATGTTCTTATCTCTAACCCTAAGTTCTTAGGTGATAGAAAAGTATTATTACTTTATGATTGTGATACTGATAAATCTGACGAAAACCATGAACAATTGAGAATCAGAAAAATACCTCAACAAAAGAATCGAAAAGTCAAAAAAGGTATTGAAAATCTATTTTCTGATCATTTATTTACAGAAGAATTTTATTTACCAAAAACTAAATATGGAGATTATGGAGAAGAAAATAAAATTCAAGAATTTCAAAAAATGAAATTTTGTAAATGGATGTGTGAAGAAAGAAGAAAAGCTGAGGATTTTGTTGATTTTAAGATAATTATTGAATTTATCAAAGATTGTTTAGGAACAGTTACTTATTGAAGCTGTAATTAATCAATGTTGGGTTTCATTTTATTCAACCCAACCTACCTCAATGTAAAAATTACGCGACTTTTAAAGACCTTCCTAAAACTTGCGGTTCGGGAAGGGGTTCACCTTCTGCTAAACATGATTCAATTAGCATTTCTAATACTTCCTGACCATTTTTTAAAGCTTCTTCGTAAGTTTCGCCATGAATACAAGGCTGCATCACATTAGTAAAATCAGGCAATAAGACTACATAACATTTATCTTCTTCAGACCATTGAATAATTATTGTATATTTCATTCTTTTGGTTTCTCCTGTTCGTCTGCTGCGAAAACTTCGCTTTAGAATAGTTGCGTCTGGGAAGCCTTTATTAAATGAAGAGGAAATAGAAAAGGAAATTGCTAGTCGCAGAGGTGGACTAGACTAATGCAAAAATATCAATTAAAGGAGGATTATAGCCGTTTCTCCCCTCCTTTGCGCCTCTGCACCTCTGCGTGAGACTTACCCCCTTACTTCACCTTGTAACCACCCTTCCAAATCAACCAAAGTAGAGAAATCCAACAAAGCATCACCTAAAGCTTCCAAACGTTCCAGCGACAAAACCTGAACCTGACGCTGAATTTCATCAGAAAACTCACCAAATCGCCGTTTTAATTGTCGGAGAATAATCTTTCTTTCTCCTTCTTCTCTCGCGTCTCGCAAAGCCCTCGGTTCTTCCAGATTCAGTCCCAACATAGCTTCAATCTCCTCTCGACTCAGGTTAGAAAACTTGTAGACAATTATCGTCGTCACCAATTCTATTATCGCTTGTTCCGATTGTTGCTGCGATCGCTCTAGCAAAAACTGCACCTGCTTCAATTTCAAGAACCGTAGTCAAAAAAACCCAATCCCAACTGTAAAACTTAATGCATCAGGATTAGCGATGTTGTAATATTCTGAACGGAGAGAGAGGGATTCGAACCCTCGTATACATTACTGCATAACAGACTTTCCAGGTCTGCGCCTTCAACCACTCGGCCATCTCTCCAGGGGTCACGAATCATCATCTTAAAACAAAAATGCAAAAAATGCAATATTAATAAAAGACTTTCTTAAAATAAATCTCAGAGTCCACACTTTTCAGCAAAACAAAATGGTTCAGACGCATACAATTAGAGTTCACGATCGCGCTGCCGGCACATCATACAGCTTGCAAGTTCCAGAAGACCGCTATATTCTGCACACAGCCGAACACCAAGGAATAGAATTGCCCTTTTCTTGCCGCAATGGCGCTTGTACAACTTGTGCTGTCAGAGTTATCTCAGGAGACATTTACCAACCAGAAGCCATTGGACTATCTCCCGATTTACGCCGTAAGGGTTACGCTTTATTGTGTGTGAGTTATGCCCGTTCCGACTTGGAAGTAGAAACACAAGACGAAGATGAAGTCTATGAACTCCAGTTTGGGCGCTTTTTTGGTAAAGGTAAAGTTAAAGCAGGTTTACCTTTAGATGAAGACTAGTACAAAGCAGAAAACAGGGTGCAGATATTTAAATGTGGAAATAGGGGCTTTAGAGAGTCTTTTTAGGGTCTTGAGCCGCAAAATAGGCTTTATCCTCTGTTTGCTACTTTTAGTAGGTTGTCAAGCCAAAAATCAGCCTACGAATATTCCCTCAGAGGTAAAAGTAGCGCGGGTGGTTAGTGGACAAACCTTAGAAGTGCTAGGTATGGCAGAACAACCCAATTTAATTTCCCAAGTGCGCTTAATTGGAGTAGACGCACCAGATTTAGGCCAGCGTCCTTGGGGGGATGATGCTAAAGAACTTTTAAATAGCTTGCTTGGTGATGCAGAAAAATCTATCAAGTTAGAGTTTGACTTAGAAGCCAAAGATAAATTTGACAGAACTTTGGTTTATGCGTGGAAAGATCAGGTTTTGTTAAATGAACAAGTACTCAAACAAGGGTATGCTCTATTTGTAGCGCGATCGCCCAATCACAAATACGACAAACGCCTAGAACGCGCCCAACAATGGGCTAGACTTATGGGACAAGGCATTTGGAACCCAGAAAAACCCATGCGTTTAACTCCCGGTGAATTTCGCCGTTTATATCGTTGAAAGAGGGAACAGGAAACAGAGAATTATCCAATGCCCAATGCCCAAGGGAGCATCCCAAATGTGTAAGTTCACTGTCATGCTGAATGAAGCAAAGCGCAATGAAGCATCTCGCGAGATTCTAAAGCCTACGGCACGCTGCGCGAACGCTTCACTCCGTTCCACTCAGAATGACAATTGACAATGTTTTTGCAAAATTGGGATGTTCGCATGCCCAATACCCAATGCCCCATGCCCAATGCCCCATGCCCAATCACCAATGACAAACTTACAAATTTTTCTAGATATTGCTACCGAAGCAGCTTTAGCGGCTGGTGTAATTTTGCAAGATTATTTAGGCAAAGTAGAAGACGCGATTACAGAAAAAGGACGACCTGGTGATTTAGTCACCGCAGCCGATAAAGCTTCAGAAAAAGTCATTTTAGAAATTTTGCGTCGTCACTTTCCTGAACATTCAATCCTCGCGGAAGAATCAGGAAAACTGGGAAATCAAGATAATGAATACCTTTGGGCAATTGATCCTTTAGATGGTACAACCAACTACGCCCATCAATATCCCTGTTTTGCAGTTTCCATTGGCTTATTTATTAATGGTGTCTCGCAAATTGGTGTCATTTATGACCCTTTCCATAATGAACTATTCCGGGCTGCTGCGGGTTTGGGTGCAACACGCAATCGTCGTCCTATCAAAGTTTCTCAAACCGCTGAACTGAATAAAAGTTTGTTAACAACGGGGTTCGCTTATGACCGCCGGGAAACTACTGATAACAACTATGCAGAATTTTGTCATCTCACCCATCTTACCCAAGGAGTGAGGCGCGGCGGTTCAGCTGCTTTAGATTTGGCTTATGTTGCTTGTGGTCGTGTTGATGCTTACTGGGAAAGAGGTATTGCACCTTGGGATATTGCCGCTGGTATAATTTTATTACAAGAAGCTGGCGGCAAAGTTACAGCTTATGATGGAACCGCTTTTAAAATCGAGTCTGGGAGAATTCTCGCTACCAATGGTTATATTCACAACAGTCTCAGTCAGGAACTCATGCAAGTCACTCCTCTCCCTAATAGGTGAGATAGAAAAACTGCTGACAACTGACCATTAAATATTACCGGCAGGGTAAACTTATAGAAAATTGCTGCTTGGGTGCAACGCTTAAAATTATGTCGTTAAAAATAGATGGTGGACTATTTAAATATGATTTCATAGATCATCACGCAGTTTTGTGTGTTCCGGTTGACGCAGATGCTAAAGAAGTTCGCAAACGTTATCTCAAAATTGCCCGTCGCTTGCACCCAGATAGTTCTGTTGTTACCAAAAATGCTGATAAAGATATAGCAAATCAATTATTATCTAAGCTGGTTAATCCGGCTTACGAAAAACTTTCTGTAGAACGCAATCGCGCCGAATATGGTTTAGTTTTGTCGCAAATAGGCAAGCGTTTGGCACAAGAGTCAACATCAATAGAACTAAGTACTGACATAGCTAAACGATTAGCGATCGCACCAAATATAGATTTGTTGTACAAAAGTGAACTTGCTAAATTGGCCGAGACTCAATTTGACGAGTTGCAACAAGCAGCCCAATTTATTAGCCAAATTAGTGAATTGAACTTAGTTTACCTGATGCGGCGTGCAGGACGGTTAATGAAAACCCCTCAACCTCTGCTGCCAAGTAATACCAGCACACCACCATCACCATCACCATCACCATCTCCACCACCATCACCACCACCTAAAGACGACTCACCGGTAGCACAATACCTCCGTCGCGCTCAAATTCTAATTGAAAAAAACCAATTTACCCAAGCCAAAGTAGAATTACAGGATGCCTTGAAGTTGGAGCCAAGAAATAGTCGTTGTCATAGCTTAATGGCAATCATATATTTACAGCAAAATCAGCTAAAAATGGCAAAAATTCACTTTGAAAACGCATTGAGATTAAATCCCCAAGACAAAATTGCCTTGGAGTGGAAACCTAAAGTAGAAAAGGCTATGGGTCTAAAATCCAGTACTGTTCAAGTGGATTCATCTCCAAATACAGGAGATAATCAACCAGATAACTCTGGTAATGGTGGTTTGTTTGGTGGTTTGTTTGGTGGGAAGAAAAAATAATGGTGTATCAACCAGCAGCGGGAGCTAGGGATTTATTGCCCTTAGATGTGGCTCAAAAACGCTGGATTGAAGATAGGTTACAACAAGTTTTTCACCGTTGGGGATATCACAGGATTATCACCTCAACTTTGGAACGAATGGATACCCTGATGGCTGGTGAAGCAATTCAACGCCAAATGGTGATTCAATTGCAAAATGGACAAGATGAAGAATTGGGTTTACGTCCAGAACTCACGGCTTCAATTGCGCGGACAGTTGTCACTCGCATGGCAGATGCTACATATCCCCAACGACTGTATTACAATGCTAATGTATTTCGTCGTAACTGGGAAAAGCGACATAATCGCCAGCAAGAGTATTATCAAGCTGGGGTAGAGTTGCTAGGATCAGGCGGGTTGCTGGCAAATGCAGAAGTGCTGCTGTTGATAGGCAATTGTTTAGAGGCCTTGGATTTGCGGGGATGGCATTTAATCTTAGGTGAAGCGGGAATTACCAAATCGCTGCTGGATGCTTTTCCGACTCATCTGAGAAACAAAGTGCGGAGTGCGATCGCTCATCTTGACCGTGTAACTCTAGATACTTTGCCCCTTGGAGACGAACTGCATGAACGTGCTAAAATCATGCTTGATTTGCGTGGTAATAGTGCAGATGTCTTGCAAAAAGTCAGTAGTTTAAATCTGGACGCAGACCAACAAGAGGCAGTCAATAACCTCAAATCCTTGGTAGAATTACTAGAATCAGAAGGTAAATTCCCCTTAATTCTTGACTTGAGCCTGATTCAAACTATTGACTATTACACAGGAATTGTGTTTGAAGTAGTCAGTGATACCGATGGGCAAGCTCAAGTTTTAGGGCGTGGTGGTCGTTATGATCAGTTGTTAGGGCTATATCATCCCCAAGGCGAAAATATACCCGGAATTGGGTTTGAACTAAATATTGATGTTTTATACCAAGTTCTATCATCTACTCAGCAATTACCACAAAGCACCCCAGCGAGTAACTGGTTAGTAGTTCCAGAAAGCAAGAGTGCTGATGCTGCTGCCTTTGCCTATGCCCAAAAATTACGAGAATCTAGTGATTTAGTGCGGGTAGAAATGGATTTAGGGGGCAGGGATACAGAGGCTATTCGTCAATATGCCATAGAAAGAGCGATCGCTCAAATCGCCTGGATTCAAGCCGATGGATCACCCAAAATTGAAGCAGTAAGTTAACAGATTTGTAAGAATTCAGGAGTCAGGAGTCAGGAGAAAGAAGGAAGGATGAAGAATATTTTTCTCTTCTGTTTCCTGCTATATCAAACATTATGTATCCTGAATCCTTACACAGATTTACAAATTGTTACCCTAGAAACTGCTGATTTATTTAAAGAGAGGGAATCGAGAAAATGCCACATACAATTGTGACTGACGTTTGTGAAGGCGTGGCTGACTGTGTAGCAGCTTGTCCTGTAGCTTGCATTCATGACGGCCCAGGTAAAAATGTCAAAGGCACCGATTGGTACTGGATTGACTTTGCAACCTGCATCGACTGTGGCATCTGTTTACAAGTTTGCCCAGTAGAAGGAGCAATTTTGGCAGAAGAAAGACCAGAATTGCAAAAAATAGCGGATTAGGCGATTGGGGACTGGGGACTGGGGACTGGGGACTGGGGAAATGTTTATCTTTTTTCTGACTCCTGACTCCTGACTCCTGCCTCCTGCCTCCTGACTCCTGACTCCTGACTCCTGACTCCTCATAATTTATGACAAATTATTTATTAGAAGTTGAAAATGTCCATGCTGGATATATTAAAGATGTAGATATCTTGCAAGGTATCAATTTCTGTGTTGAAGCAGGAGAATTAGTCACAGTAATTGGCCCCAACGGTGCAGGTAAATCCACTTTAGCAAAAACAATTTTTGGACTTTTGACACCCCACACAGGCACAATTACCTTTAAAGGGGAAAATATTACAGGTTTGAAATCAAATCAAATCGTCGAAAGGGGGATGTGCTACGTTCCCCAAATAGCCAACGTTTTTCCTTCGCTGACGATTGAAGAAAATCTAGAAATGGGGGCATTTGTACGGAATATTCCCCTGAAACCTCTGAAGGATAAAATATTTGCCATGTTCCCAAGATTAAGCGATCGCCGTCGTCAACGGGCTGGGACTCTTTCTGGAGGGGAAAGGCAGATGTTAGCAATGGGGAAAGCTTTAATGCTAGAACCCAGTTTACTGCTGTTAGATGAACCTTCTGCGGCTTTATCTCCCATCTTAGTAACGCAAGTATTTGAGCAGATTAAACAAATCAACCAATCAGGTACAGCCATTGTCCTAGTAGAACAAAATGCTCGTAAAGCTTTAGAAATGGCAGATCGTGGTTGTGTATTAGAATCGGGACGGGATGCTATCACTGGGCCAGGATTGGAATTGTTACACGATCCCAAAGTAGGAGAATTGTATTTGGGTGCAGGAAAGAGACATTAAAATCCTCTGTCCATCAGTCTAATCAGTTATTATATAGAACTAAAGCAATTGAAAACTGTGCAAATTCATTCTCACTCAGAATTTGAACATATCCCAAATCGGCATAGTGAACAGGGTTTGCGAAAATTGCTCAAGCGCCTTGTCAGCAAAATGCAGCGGGATGAGTTAGTCCGACAGACTATGAATCAACTTAGAGAATCACTCCAGGTTGACCGTGTAGTTTTGTATTACTTTTATGAGAAATGGCAAGGACAGGTAACATTTGAATCTTTAAGCGCTGAGGAATTCTCGGTTTTAGGTTCAACTGGAGCAGATGATTGTTTTAACAGCGAGTATGCTGCTTTGTACTTAGCAGGAAGAGTAAGAGCGATCGCTAATATAGAAACAGAAGCTATCGAAACTTGTCACCGAGATTTTCTTCGCAGCATCCAAGTTCGCTCTAACCTAGTAGTACCGATTGTGATCCCAAAAGGTCTATGGGGTCTATTAGCCGCACACCATTGTCAAGCACTTCGTGATTGGTCGCCGGCAGATATTGAACTGATGCAAACAGCAGCCCATACCCTAGAAACAGATCCCAATATCTTAGACAGCTAGTCCCTAGTTGATAATTTTCTAGACAAAACTATACACATAGAAACTTCCAAATAAAAATTTGCAGTTTGTGGAGTTCTCTAATATGGCGGTATACACGTGAATGAAATACATCATAGCCCCCTCATCGCTTGCGGGGAGGGGGTTGCTCACAAGGGTAGGTATTTTACATTGTCGTGAGGGCAAGACAAGGATGACAAGGAAGGACAGTGGACAAGGGAGGAAAACCGTGCAAAATCAGATTCTCTTGGTAACAAGAACAGTCCGTCAAAATACCATTGTGCGTATCAAATCTTCCTTGTCTACCTTCCCTCCTTGTCTTCCTAGTCCTGCCTTTACAGTTAATATTAAAAACCTACCCCTGTGAGGGGGTTTCCCCGCCCTCGATTGTATTGTATCCGATACGAAAAATGATCAACAAACCCCATTTCAAGCCTTGTTACTCTGTTGAAACCATAGAACCAGACCAGGTATTTCTCTTATCCGAGAGAGAGACAGTCTGTTTGAGCGATCGCATTTCTTATCGTATCGCTTCTTTACTACAAGAACACGATTATAGCGTTGATGAAATTCTTGATATTATTCAATCAGAACTACTACAAGAACAGACACCTACTCAAGAAACTAGCGACTTTTTTCAAAATATTCTCAATCTCAGTATTAAAACCCAGTATGCCCTATTCCAAATGGAACAAAAAGGCTATTTGGTAGAACAAGATAACTCACTCCCCTCTCACTTAGCCATCTTCTGTCATCATCTTAATATTACTCCCATAATCGCTGCACAAAGACTACAATCAACGAAAGTAGCAATCAAAACCTTTGGTTCTCCTCCTAGCGAAGACTTCATAAACATTCTGAAATCCCTGCATATTCAAATAGCTGATGCTGGAGATTTCACAGTCGTCTTAACTGACGACTACCTACACCCTCAACTAAAAGCATTTAATCAACAATCCTTAAAATCTCAATCACCTTGGATGCTAGTCAATCCCTTAGGAACAACCCTCTGGATAGGGCCTATATTTAATCACCATATTAATCACCATACAACCGGGTGTTGGGAATGTTTAGCCCAGAGATTAAGGGATAATAGACCAGTTGCAAACTTTATCCAAAAACATAAACAAATTTCCCTATCTTCTCCCCTGGGATTCCTGGCTTCTACTGTGCAAACAGCATTAGGAATGGCAGCAACAGAAGTTTTCAAATGGATTATCCAAGGGAGAAATCAACAATTAGAAGGAACTTTATTGACCTATGATACCCTTACTCTCCAAACCCAAAAGCATCTTTTCGTTAAGCGTCCCCAATGTTCTGATTGTGGAGAAATAGCCAATGAACAAAATAACCAACCCCTACCCATTGTTTTAGGACATCGGCAGAAAAACTTTACTAAAGACGGAGGGCATCGTTATTGTTCACCACAAGAAACCTTCAGAAAATATCAACATCATATTAGTCCTATTACAGGTGTTGTTCGAGAACTACAAAAGATCCCAGGTCATGGGTTAAATCATACATACATAGCAAAGCATCATTTTCTCAGCGTCTTTGATGATGTAGACAGCTTACGCCAAAATATTGGCGGTAGAAGTGCAGGAAAAGGTAGAACTGATATTCAAGCCAGGGTAAGCGGTTTTTGCGAAGCTATTGAAAGGTATTCTGGGGTATTTCAGGGAGATGAAATTAGACACAAAAGCAGTTACCAACAAATGGGAGACAAAGCTATTCATCCTAATAACTGTATGAATTTCAGCGAACAGCAATATCAGCATCGGGAACAGTTGAATACTAAAAGTAAAGGTTGGTTTCAAAAAATCCCAGAACCCTTTGATATAGAAAAAGAAATCGACTGGACACCAGTTTGGTCTTTAACCTATCAAAAATTTAAATATCTGCCAACAGCTTATTGCTATTACGGCTATTCTCAATCCCATAAACCTGACTGTTGGGCAGACTCTAATGGATGTGCGGCAGGTAATACACTCGAAGAGGCAATTCTTCAAGGATTT
Source organism: Anabaena sp. EIM26 (assembly GCF_057568715.1). Lineage (NCBI taxonomy): Bacteria > Bacillati > Cyanobacteriota > Cyanophyceae > Nostocales > Nostocaceae > Anabaena > Anabaena sp. EIM26. The sequence continues at coordinate 431,137 of NZ_CM172472.1, forward strand.
ATGGAATTAGTTGAGCGTGATTGTGTAGCGTTGTGGTGGTATAACCGTCTACAAAAACCTCAAGTAGATTTAGATAGTTTCGATCAGCCTTATTTCCAAGAACTAAAGAAATATTATCAAGCCATTAATAGAGAATTGTGGGTTTTAGATATTACTAGTGACCTGAATATTCCCGCTTTTGCTGCTATTAGTCGCCGCACAGATCAAGAAATAGAAGATATTATTTTAGGGTATGGAACCCATTTTGACCCTCAGATTGCCATTAGTCGAGCTTTAACTGAAGTTAACCAAATACTACCTAATGTTTTATCTGCTCAAGCTGATGGAACTACCCAATATCCCCCATCTGCTGATCCTCTAGCAATAGAATGGTGGAAATCTGCGACTGTAGCAAATCAACCTTATCTGCTTCCAGATGATCAGAGTATCCCGAAAATTTTTGCAGATTATCCCCAAGTAGCCAGTGATGATCTTTTAGAAGATATTAGGCTTTGTCAACAAATCGTGGAAAAAAATGGTCTGGAAATGCTAGTTCTAGATCAAACTCGTGCAGATATTGGACTAAGAGTAGCTAAAGTAATTGTGCCAGGAATGCGACATATGTGGAAACGCTTAGGTACAGGACGGCTGTATGAGATTCCTATTAAAATGGGTTGGTTGAAACAGTCTTTGACAGAAGACCAATTGAACCCTTATCCGATGTGGATGTAGGCAGGAGTTCGGAGTTCGGAGTTCGGAGTTCGGAATCAGAAGTCAGGAGTTCGGAGGCTTTTGGGATTTGCCATACCTGAATTGAACTGAATTGAACTGAATTGAACCGATGTGCAACAGTCCTGATTTTAACTCAATTCTTGAGGTGAGAAACCAAAGATACTATAGCAAGTCCGGATTTGACTTCTGAGCTAACTGGTGGGTATTAGTCCTGAAGTTTGTTCATATTTCATCTAGGATTGCTGTACTAGTACTAGGACAGAATTAATTACGTACTGAATTTTTTGCAAATTCTTTATCACACAAAGATTGTAGATTTAGATCCTATGTAATTAATTTTGTCCACTTACTTATATTTATATTAATTTTGACTAGGATGTTTATGTATTATTCCGTAGAGATTTTTGACAGGTAGCTAGATAAATGATGTTTGCTCCAAATTTCAAACAGGATAATTTATACTGATAACTATCTGTAATTTCCCAGGTTTTATGCTGCACGGATATAAAATTATTGATGCTGATTCCCATGTGATTGAACCTCCGCAGATATGGTCTAAGTATCTAGCCCCAGAATTTAAGCATTTTGCACCTTCTCCAGACATGAAAATTAAAGGGGAAGACATTGTGGAAAAGATATCCTTGCAAATGAGAGAAATGGGTAATCAGCAGATGATGCAGGCTCATCCCCATGCTTATCTGCATCGCTATAATCCAGAATCTCACCTCCAAGCAATGGTGCAAATGGGGGTTGATATAGCGTTTATTTATCCAACTTATGGACTGTGGCTATTTGGCATTGATACCATGCCCGCTGAAGTAGTGGGAGCTTTTACTAATGCTTACAATACGTGGTTATATGAAGAATTTTGTAGCTATGATCCAGATAGATTAAAAGGGGTAGGAGCCATAAATCTTCATGATCCAGAGCAAATGGTATCAGAATTACATCGCATAGCGGATTTTGGCTGGAAAGCTGTGGTTTTACGTCCTAACCCGGTAAAAGGTCGAATTTTGAGCGATCGCACTTATGATCCATTTTGGACAGCCTGCGAAGAGTTAGACATTGCAGTAGCAATACATGAAGGAACCCATAGCCGCTTACCAACCACAGGTGCAGATCGGTTTAATACTCGTTTTGCCCTCCACGCTTGTTCCCACCCAATGGAACAGATGATGGCCTTGTTAGCCTTGATTGAAGGAGGAGTATTAGAACGTCACTCTCATCTAAGGGTAGGCTTTCTAGAGTCTGGTTGTGGTTGGCTTCCCTACTGGCTCTGGCGTATGGACGAAGAGTATGATAATTTACATTGGGAGGTCAAAGATCATGTCAAAATGAAGCCATCAGAGTACTTCCGTCGTCAGTGCTTTGTAGGTATCGAACCTTCCGAACCTTATTTACCTCAAATTATCGAATATATCGGTTCTGATAACTTAATCTTCGGCTCTGATTACCCTCACATGGATCATAAACAAAACAGCGTAAACACAGTTATAGAGCTTGAAACACAGTTATCTCAAGAAACAATACAAAAGATTGTTTGGGATAATCCCAGCCGTTTTTACAGTTTGGCTTGAACATTAAATTAAGGATGCACTATTATCATGAATCAACAAGAATTGTCCTCTTATCCTTCTATACCGCTAGTAGGATACGGAATGGATACCTTGCGTCCAGGACAGTCGCATAGTCCTGACACATATTATCAAATCCTCTTAGTTACTCCCCCTAAAGAAAAAACACCAGCAAAATATATAGACACAACAATAGTAGCTAAAACCAAGGAAGAATTTGACAAATACTTGCTTGATCAAGCAAGTAAAGACAAGCTAAAACCTTATTACGAAGAGCGGAATATTACTGGTGATTCTATAGGCTCTTATTTACCTTCACCTGGAGTATTTTTATCAGACGGTTTTGTAGATGAGTTATTCTCAGAAAGCAGTTCACGAAATCAAATCATTAGTGAAGCCAATAATTTTTATGATTCAATCCGGAATTTACTTCAGAGTCGTAAAATATCACAGCTAATTTCTACAACATGGCACTTTTATTTAGAAGCGAAAAAAACAACTGGTTGGGATAATTTTGTAAATGGTGAATGGGATAGGATTGATCCTAAAATGTTGGATGCACTCATAGCTAGGGAAATTTTCTTTGTTAATCAAAGCAGTTCTTCATCCGAGCTAGACCCCCATAATCTTGATATCTATTATCCACTACGGAGTTCATCTGAAGCTTGTCAAAATCCACGATTCTTGATTTTGCCCAATAGTAATGCATGGCAGGGAATTGCTTTAAGTCTTTTGATGGCAGGACAAGCATATCGTAATATTGGAGAGGGTGAAAACTTATCCTATCACCAAATTTCTCAACCTATTTTAAGTACCGGTGAAATAGTTAATAGGTACGGAATGGAAGTAGAGTGGCATGGCTATGAAGGCAAAATTAAAGAATTGAGTATGAATCCAGGAGGTTCTTCTACAGCTTTTCAAGTAGTTGTTCCTTATCCTCCCATACCTTCCGAAATCAACCTCCCTCCCGAACACATTAAAAAATGGGCTGAAGCTGACGATGAAGGAGAAGATTTTCCATTTTATTCTAAAACAGAAGATGGACAATATTCAATATATGTAAACTATGTCACGCCTCCATACCCCTATTTACCTCTAACTTCTAGTTAGAAGAATTGGGAATAAGTAAAAGTCAATATTAAGATGTTATTGCAGGACTAATATCGCTTTATTCCTTGCAATAACAATCTGATATTATGCTTTAACTTTAAAGTCATTTAGTTTAAAAATATAAAAATTAGTAAGTTTTAAATATGGACAATATCATCAATTACCAAATTACAGAAAAAATATATGAAAGTACTAATTCGTTTGTTTATAGAGGTGTTTTAAAGCCAGATGACCAAGCAATTATTCTGAAGATGCTTAAGGAAAACTATCCCACTCCTTCAGAATTAACTAGATATAAACAAGAATATACAATTACTCGTTCCTTAAATTCAAATGGAATTATCAAAGCTTATGGCTTAAAGCGATACAAGAATAGTTTAATCATGCTCTTAGAGGACTTTGGAGGTCAATCTTTAAACCTGGTAAAGTCTCAAGTTCAGTTTAGCGTGGAACAATTTCTCTTGATTGCTATTCAAATTACTGAGAGTTTATCAGCTATTCATGCCGCTAATATTATCCACAAAGACATTAACCCTGCCAACATTGTTTATAACAAAGAAACTGGACAACTAAAAATTATTGACTTTGGCATTTCTACCCGGTTATCTCAAGAAAATCAAACAGTTAGCAACATCAATCACTTAGAAGGAACATTAGCTTATATTTCTCCAGAACAAAGCGGCAGAATGAACCGGGGTATAGATTACCGTAGTGATTTTTATTCTCTAGGTGTCACTTTATACGAACTGTTAACACATCAACTCCCCTTCACCACCCATGATCCAATAGAATTAGTCCATTGTCATATCGCACAACACCCAAAAAGACCAGATCAACTAATTGCTTCAATTCCTTTAACATTATCTAATATCATCATCAAATTGTTAGCCAAAACCCCAGAGGAAAGATATCAGAGTGCTTGGGGAATTAAAGCAGATTTAGAAACCTGTCTTCAGCAATTAAAGACCACAGGAAAAATTGCTCAATTTTCTTTAGGTAGTCAAGATATTGCTGATAAGTTTCATATTCCTCAAAAACTTTATGGAAGAGAGCAAGAAATTACTCAACTATTAACTACTTTTGAGCGAGTTAGCCAAGGTAATACTGAAATAATTCTCGTTTCTGGTTATTCAGGCATTGGTAAATCTGCCTTAGTCAACGAAATTCATAAACCCGTTACACAGCAAAGAGGATACTTTATCAATGGCAAGTTTGACCAGTTACAGAGAGATATTCCTTACGCAGCGATAACCCAAGCTTTCCAAGGTTTAATCCGTCAACTCTTGAGTGAACCGGAAATAACCCTACAAATTTGGAAAGAGAAAATATTAACAGCTTTAGGAAATAATGGTCAAATAATTATTGATGTAATTCCAGACTTGGAAAAAATTATCGGTAAACAGTCACCTGTTGAGCAAATAGGAGCAACTGAATCACAAAATCGGTTTAACTTATTTTTTGCCAGATTTATTCACATTTTTAGTCAAAAAGAACATCCTTTAGTTATCTTTCTCGATGACTTACAATGGGCAGATTTACCATCTTTGAATTTAATTGAGAAATTAACTACCAATGCGGATAGTCAATATTTATTGATTATTGGGGCATATCGAGATAATGAAGTCAGTCCCACTCATCCTTTAATACAAACATTAGAGCAAGTTAGAAAAGTTGAAATTACAGTTAATCAAATCATTCTTCAACCTTTGGGAATTAGTGATGTTAAACAATTAATAGCTGATACCCTAAATTGTTCCAGGGAAGAGGTAAGACCTTTAGCAGAGTTAGTAACTAAAAAAACTGCTGGTAATTCTTTCTTTATTACTCAATTATTACAAATATTATATCAAGAAAAATTATTAGTATTTACTATCACTCAAATTCCTTTTAATCACGGAGAACATAACAGAGGTTTTTGGCATTGGGATATCGAGCAAATACAACGAGTAGGAATAACTGATAATGTAGTTGATTTAATGGTCAGGAAAATTGAAAAACTAGATAACAATACACAAAATATTTTAAAATTAGCTGCTTGTATAGGAAATGAATTTAACTTGGAAGTTTTGTCAATTGTTAATAAAAAATCCTCAATTGTCACTGCTCAAGAACTACAACCAGCACTTCAGGAAGGCTTAATCATTCCCTTAAATAATAACTATAAACTACCTCTGTTATGGAATCAGGAAGAAATATCAAGTAATACTTCAGATATTGACTTGGATTTCATCCCTCAAACGGCTGTATTCATTCCCTATAAATTTTTACATGACCGAGTTCAACAAGCCGCGTATAGTCTCATTTTAGAAGAAGAAAAGAAATCTATTCACTTGCAAATAGGCCGTCTGTTGTGGAAAAATACTCAAGCAGATGAATTAGACGAAAATATTTTTAATATTGTCAATCAACTGAATGAAGGAGCAGAATTAATTACTGAACAATTTAAAAAAGATGAGTTAGCTAAATTGAATCTTCAAGCAGGTAAAAAATCTAAGGCATCTACAGCTTATGCACCGGCTCTTAGATATGTAGAATCGGGATTAAAACTCTTGGCATCTAATAGCTGGGATAAGCAGTATAAATTAACGTTTGAATTTTATGTAGAAATATTAGAACTGCTTTGCTTAAACATTAAATTTGCCCAATTTGAAGAACTTGCTGAACAGGTGATCAAACAAGCAAAATCAATTTTAGATAAATCTAAGGTTAATGAGTTAAAAATACTATACTATAACACAACATTTAAACCTGATAAAGCAATAGATACTGCTCTGCAAACATTAGGGGAATTTGGGATAAATATCTTACCAGAACCAAGCAAAATAGAAGAGAAAATTTCCCAACAACAAGAATTGATCAAGTTATTTTTGCAAGACAAACAAATTGAAAATGTTGAAGATTTAGCTAACTTACCTGTAATGAGCGACCAGTTGCAAATTGCAGCTATAGTCATCCTACAACAAATTATTGTCACTGCAAGCACGACTAATTTTCCGTTATCAGTAGAAGTAATATTAACTCAGATCAATCTCTACCTGAAATATGGACATCCTCCTGAAGCAGCTTGCACTTATACAGTTTATGCAATGTTTTTATGTATTAAAAGGGATATTGATAATGGAAATAAATTTGGTAAACTGGCTCTCAAGCTACTAGAAAAATTTAACGTTCCCAGATTAGAAGCTTTTGTTATCCATGTGTATTATTCACAGATTTACCACTGGAACGAATTTTTAAGAAAGATTATTGCACAAAACCAATTACAACAAAGTTTTAAGACAGGTATAGATACCGGAGACAACGAAAGTGCTTCTTATCTGGCTATAGATTATTGCTATTTTAAGTTCTTAGGTGGATATAATTTAGAAGAGGTTGAAGAAGATTTTCAAAAATATTCTAAGTATATAAAAAAAACAGGGTTTGTTTATTCCATATACTGTATAGACATATTTCACAAGTTAGTAATTAATTTCTTAACAACAAATAATAATCAGAATGGTTTGATTATTGGTAATTCTAGAGAAGAAGAGATAGAATATTTAAATAATTGGATACAAAATAATAATACCTGGTTAATATTTTTTGCATATTTCGCTAAACAAATATATTTTTACTTTTGTAAAGATTATCATCAAGCTTTGGCAACCGGATTTAATGCAGCAAAATATGTACAAGCCTGTAGTTCATATCTTACAAGCCCCTACCATAATTTTTATTTTTCCCTTGCTGCGTTGGCTGAATATCAGACCTGTGATATTAACCAGCAAATAGAATTAATGGAGCAAGTAAACAAAAATCAGGAGAGTATGAAGATATGGACTAACCATTGTCCGGCAAACTTTCAACATAAATATGATTTAGTTGCTGCTGAAAAAGCCAGAGTGTCAGGAAAAAATTGGCAAGCAGAAGAATTATATGAAAAAGCTATTCAAGGTGCTAAGAAATATGAATTTATCCATGAAGAAGCTTTAGCTTATGAACGAGCCGCAGAATTTTATCTGCAACTAGGTAGAGAAGAAATTGGGCAGTTATATCTGAAAAATGCCCACCATTGTTATACACATTGGGGAGCTAAAGCCAAAATAAAACAATTAGAAGATGAATATCCACAATATCTTATAGGAACTACAAACAAAGGGAAGGCTAAAAGCCTCAGTCCCACTATTTCTACTAGTGGTAATGATGGAACATTTCTCGACTTAACAACAGTCGTTAAAGCATCTCAAGTCCTAGCTAGTGAAATTGTTCTGGGTAAGTTGCTGGCAAAGTTAATGAAAATTGTAATTGAGAATGCTGGCGCTCAAAAAGGCTTTCTGCTTCTACATTCTGATGACCAATGGGTGATTGAGGCAGTGGGATCTATAGATTCTGATGACGTTACTATTCTAGAATCTATCCCGGTAGACTCACTAGATGTCTCTACCCAGACTCCGCTTCTCTCAACCGCTATCATTAACTATGTTGCCCGCACCCAGGAAAATATAGTTCTCAATGATGCCGCCCATGAGGGACAATTTACCCGTGATTCTTATATTATCGCTACGCTACCGAAATCAATTCTCTGCACTCCCCTCCTCAATCAAGGTAAATTGAGCGGTATTTTATATTTAGAAAATAATCTCACAACGGGAGCATTTACACCAGAAAGAGTTGAAGTTTTAAATATTCTTTCTAGTCAAGCTGCTATTTCTATTGAAAATTCTCGTCTCTACGAAACCCTAGAGCAAAAAGTAGAAAAACGTACTCAAGAACTATCACAAACTTTGGAAATTCTTAAAGCCACTCAAGCTAAATTAGAATTTGAAAATGCTCTGTTAAAAAGTGATGAAGAAGCTTCAAGTTATAATTATCAAGTTGGTGGTAGCTTGCCAATTGATGCTCCTACCTATGTAGTGCGTGCTGCTGATCGTTATCTATATAAAGCATTAAGAAGTGGAGAATTTTGTTATATTCTCAATACCCGACAAATGGGTAAATCAAGTTTGATGGTGCGGATGATGCACTATTTACAACAAGAAGGTTTTTGCTGTGCTGCCATTGATATGACTCGAATTGGTAGTGAAAACATTACTCCAGATCAATGGTACAAAGGATTAGCTGTGGAGTTGTGGCAAGGTTTTGACCTGTTTGGTAAGGTTAATTTAAAAGCTTGGTGGCAAGAAAATATCGAACTTTCTCCTGTGCAGAGATTGAGTAGATTTTTTGAGGAGGTTTTGTTAAGTGAAGTTAGATTATCAGATGGTACTCCTGCACCTAAGATAGTGATCTTTTTAGATGAAATTGATTGTATTTTAGGTTTAGATTTTTCAGTTAATGACTTCTTTACTTTAGTTCGGTCTTGCTATAATCAGCGCGGTATTAATCCAGAGTATAAGCGATTGTGCTTTGTTTTATTAGGAGTTGCTACTCCTAGTGATTTAATTACAGATTATCGCCGAACGCCGTTTAATATTGGTCAGGCTATTCAACTGCAAGGCTTCCAATTACACGAAGCTCAACCTCTACTACATGGGTTTTCAGACAAGGTTAGCAACCCACAAGCGGTACTTAAAGAAGTGTTGTTTTGGACTAACGGCCAGCCTTTTTTAACTCAAAAGATTTGCCAGATGGTTCGTAATTCTTCATCTTCTATATCTGAAAAAACTGAAAAAGCCTGGATTGAGAATTTAATCCGTACCAGTATTATATACGACTGGGAAGCTCAAGACGAACCAGAGCATTTAAGGACGATTCGCGATCGCATCCTCAAAGGTGAACAGCCAGCTACTTCAATGCTAGAACTCTATGGGCAAGTTTTAGAACATGGCAAGGTGAAGACAGCGGATAGTCCAATTGAGCGAGAATTGATATTATCAGGGCTATTAGTTAAAGAAGAGAGTTATCTGAAAATCCATAACCGGATTTATGAAGTCGTTTTTGATAATAGTTGGATTTTACAAAATATATAATAGTTTCTTGATTTAAATAAGCTGCTTCTCAATATTTATAACAGTTTTTATTTTGGCATAAAGATTTGTAATTAAGATTAAATAGATTTAATTTGGTTTGTAAATATATCAACAGTTTGTTGAAGCGTTACCCACCCCTTTCCTTCCATGAGTAGTAGAGTGGAAATTTGTACTGTCCAAAAATTCAAGCTATTCACAAAAATCTTATTAATAAGATTTATTTCTATCTTAGGCAGTATTGACAAAATTGAGTTTGTTTAATCTTTTAACTAAATATTAGCTATATTTTGCATCATACATGATATCCTCTAAGAACAAGGGCGCGGTAATAAATAATCAAACTTTGCTAATGAGTAATACAAATTTACCCTTATTTAAAGAAATCTCCCTGCAAGTCTGAGCAACGTATAAATTAATTAAATATGTATAAAGGTTATGAATTTTAATTTAGATGATGCCATAAAAATAGCTAATCAAGCTGTTTTAAAAAATTTTTATAGAAACTTAACTGACGTTGAAATAATTGTAATTAAAGGATCTTGGGAACGGGACGAATATGATCAAATTGCAGCTAAAAACCAGTATGCAACAAGTTATATTAGTCAAGATATTGCTCCCAAGCTTTGGAAACTGCTCACAGATGCCTTAGGTGAAAAAGTCAGAAAAAGTAATTTTAAACAAGCCTTAAAACGATATTGGGAAAAGCAATGTTGGGAGAAACAATTTACATCTGAATCTCTTTCATCTCCAATGGAATTAATGCCTACTAACGGTAAACATCACAATAGTAAACTAAAAGAATTACCATCTTCGACCTATCCAGTTACACAAGATTCTCAGCCTTCTGAATTATATGTGGAGCGATGTTCAATTGAATTTCTTTGCCATGAAACTCTGTTGCAACCAGGTTCCTTAATTCGGCTCAAAGCACCTAAGTTAATGGGTAAAACCTCCCTCATGGAACGGGTATTGGCTAAAGTGACAGAGCAGGGCTATCGTACAGTTAGCTTAAGTTTAAAGATGGCAGATCGCAAAACTCATCTCACCAATCTGAATAAATTTTTACGCTGGTTCTGCCTCAATCTTAGTCGAGAACTCAAGCTACCCAATCAATTAGATGAATGTTGGGATGAAGAAGGAATGGGTGCGAAGGTAAGTTGCACAACTTATTTAGAAGAATACCTTTTGGCTGCCAATGACAATCCCCTCGTTTTATACTTAGACGACGTGGATGCACTTTTCCCTTATCCTGAAGTTTACGAAGACTTTTTTGGGTTATTGCGTTCTTGGTATGAAAAAGCCAGAAGCCGTGTCAACTGGAAAAAGTTGCGATTAGCGATCGCTCATTCCACGGATGTTTATATCCGCCTAAATATTAATCAGTCTCCTTTTAATGTGGGATTGCCCATTGAACTGCCAGAATTAACGAGAGAGCAGGTGCAGGAATTTGCTCGACAATATGGATTAACCGAAGATGAATTCTTAATAGACCCTTTAATGCAATTGGTAGGTGGTCATCCTTATCTATTGGAACAGGCATTTTCTCATATCAAAAGTTATCCTGATATTACGCTTGAGCAATTGTTAGCAGAAGCCGTAACAGATGCAGGTATCTATCGTCATCATTTAAGAGAATATTGGTTGAGCTTGCAACAGGAAACGAAATTAATGGCAGCATTTCAAACGGTGATTTATTCTACTACGCCAGCGAGATTAGAAACGATATCAGCTTATCAATTACAGAGTATGGGTTTGGTGAAGCTTGCAGGCAATGAAGTAGAGCCGCGTTGCCAATTATATCGACGTTATTTTGGTGATGTGATTAGGAATCAGGTAAATGATAAATCATAAGTCGATTCCAAATAAATCGGTGCAGATTTCCTTTCATAAACTGGGCTTCAACACACCGATAATCTCTTCTGTTTAGTTCAAAGTTTCTTCAATAAAATATTCCTTCAATTCATCTCGTAAAATTGCTCTTGCTTGCGAAATGCGCTTGCAGACATTTTGATAGGATATATTTTGCTGTTGGGCAATTTCTTGATAGGATAATTCCTGATAAAAATGCAGAATAAAAGTCTCACGTAATCTGATTGGTAAGTTATAAATAGCTTCACGAATTACAACCATTTTCTCCTCTGTCTCCAAAGCACTTTCTGATATTTTGAAATAAAAAACCAGGTTTTTTTCTTCTAATGCAACATAAATTTCTATATTCTCAACTCTATTTGCAGCGCGATTTCGCTCTCGATGAATATCTACACATAGATTATGAGTCAGTCGCGTCAACCAAGCCCGATAATTAGTAATTTTTCCTGCATATTTTTGTACCTTTTCCCATGCTCTGAACATCACCCGGCTCAAAGCTTCCTCAGCATCACTAGGGTTGCCATTCATCCACTTGAGACAGCAACGATATAGGTAATCTTCATTCTGTCGCCATAAATGCCAAAAAAATGCACTTATATTTTCAGTACGATCGCCAAAAAATAATCTAGTATCTACTGGATAATTAAACATAACTTTTATCTTAATAAAATATTCAAAAATTGTGGTACAAAAAACACTGTCATTACTTCAATTTCATATTTTTCAACATGAATTTTTCCTGTTACCTCTGAATTTTCTAGAGATAAAGTTCACATAACTCATACTATACTTTGGTTTTAAAATCAGTATTTCAGTTTAATTCAGTATTAATAAGAATCATTTAAAATAAACTAATTTAGTTAATTTCAGGTATACGTTGATATTAAATCTCTCTACGCAATACTTGTAGGTTAAGCTAAAAACATTAAATTAGGTAGAGGGATATGTCTAATTCTATCAAAGCATCAACTACAGGATTAGAAATTGTTGATAAAGCCCGTCTGCGGTTAGGGTGGACTAAAACTAGTACAGCGCGTTGGTGGCAAGATGCTCATACTTCTAAAGCTACTTTACGACGGTTTTGGCAGGGTGATCGCATTCAGAAAGAAATCTTCATTGCTATTTGTCAAGCTGTGGGTATTAATGATTGGGAAACTATCTCAGATTCATCTGATATTCAATCAGATGTTACTACTCCTTTGATTGACTGGAATGAAGCACCTGATATTGAAAGTTTCTATGGCAGAAATGCGGAATTATTACAGTTAGAGGAATGGATTAATAATGGTTGTAAATTAATTAATATTATTGGTATTGGGGGAATTGGTAAAACTTCTCTAGCATTAGCTATCGCAGATCGTCTGCAATCTCAGTTTGATTGTTTAATTTGGAAATCGCTTGATCATACACCTTCACTGTTTTTTTTAATAGATAATTTATTAAACAGTTTTCATCAATCTGCGGTTAAAAACATTCAAAAAGATACTTTTAAATTAATAAATTATTTACAACAACATCGTTGTTTATTAATTTTAGATGGATTGGATGCTATTTTATCCAATTCAGAATTAACTAAATTTATTCAAGAATCAAGCCTTCACCGCCATCAAAGCTGTATCATTACGACTAGCCGGGAAAAACAAAATTCCCTGGAAGTTAATACTAAAACAGTTTGTACTCTCACATTAAATGGTTTAGCCAAAACAGAGGCTTTAGAACTATTACAATCGAGAGGATTTACAGGTAAAGAATTAGGTTTATCGGCTTTAATTCAACTTTATCGTGGTAATCCTTTAGCAATAAAAATTGTTGTTCCCTTGATTGAGTCTGTATTTGGTAGGAATGTGGCAGCTTTCCTCAATCAAAATACCATAGTTGTGGGCGATCGCTTGCGTGTCATCCTCAAACAGCAATTTGAGCAGCTTTCCGGCTGGGAACGAGATATCCTATATTGGTTAGCAATTTGGCAAGAACCCATCTCTTTCTGTCGATTGCAGACCCATTTGCTGCTATCCGTTGATCCTGCTATGGTTTTAGAGGGCATTATGGCCTTGGAAAAGCGATCGCTTTTAGAAAAATGGAACAGTGAACAAGAACCCGCATTTACGCTGCAACCTTTGGTAATGAAAGTGGCAACTGATGAGTTAGTGGAAAATGCTATTCAAGAGATTCGTCAGGTTGTGCGGACTAATGACATACATTATTTTCACATATTGCGGACGCATTGGTTACTGCGACCGGGTACAGACGATATTGCAGGCGATCGCATTTTAAATCAACTGTGTGAAAAATTATACCCTATATATAGTTCTACTCTTCCGCAAATTCTCAATCAAATTTTGCCACTTTTACAAAATCAATCTCCTCTAGCAATTGGTTACATCGCTTGCAATATCACAGCATTGATGAATCGAAATAATTAATTGCAAATTAGATGCAGTTTCTCTCAGTAGCATCTACCAAGCTTCTGTAGGTCTTCCAATAATAATCAAAGTTTGCTAGTAATTATTTTTAAACTTGATTTTATTGACTGGTAGATACACCACAAAGATACCTATACAGGACTTACGTAAAACAGAACAAAAGTAGGGGTAATTCATGAATTACCCCTACGCAATAATTAAGTTTTGAGTTCAATCTTGCGTAAGTCCTAATATATATTTTAGATTATCAATCACATCTTATATATAATATATTGAGTTTATGCTGACAACTAATATTAATTAAAAGGTAACATTTTTTAAATGACCGAAAATAATAATGATCAAATTAGAAATTCTTCAAAAACCCAAAAATTTCCGATTACCATATTTTTGTTAATGGCAATTATTTTTCCATTGCTTAAACTAGGATCTAATCCACCAACAATTCCGATTTTGGGTTTTCATGGTATTGTGAAATCTCAAAATAATCTTCGTCAATCTTCCAACTTAGAGATGGATTATAAACAGCAAGAAATAGAGAAATTATTAGAATATTTAGTTACTCAAGATTATTGGTTTTTAACTACTCAAGACTTGTATGATTTTTTTCTGACTAAATCTAAAGAAATACCTTATGAACATCGAAATAAAAAAATGATTATGTTAACTTTCGATGATGGCTATAAGACAGTATATACAAATTTGTTGCCGATTTTATCTAAGCTGGAAAAAAAATATGGTCAAAAAATTAAAGTAGTTTTATTTATCAGTCCTGGTACATTAGCTAATAATGATGGCATACCTGCAACTCATTTGAGGTGTCAGGAATTAAGAGAAGGTTGGCAGAAAGGATTTTTTGATATTCAATCTCATGGAAATAATCATCAGAACTTAACCGAAATTTCTCAGCAACAGGTAATTAGTGAACTATTATTAGCTAGAATTAAACTGAGAAAATGTCTAGATGATTTAGACCCAGAACAAAAAGTAGCCTCCCATATTGCTTATCCTTATGGTGCTTATAATAAACAGGTAGAAAAGTATGTCACCAAGTATTATTTATCTGGTTATCTATATAATGATAAACTGCTCAATTATACTTGTTTAAAAGATAATTACAAAATACCTAGATTAATGGTTAATCGAACAAGAACTAGCCAAGAATTGATAGGAATAATTCAAAAATTTTCAAATGATCCTCAAGAAAGTTTGAAAAAAGGTATTTGTAAATAAAACCACTTTTATGTGAGAGGATGTTTTAAAAGTCTATGAAAGGTATAATTCGTCATTCTGAACGGAACGAAGTGGAGTGAATAATCCTGATTTGGCGTTAAATTATGAGATGCTGAAGCCTCCGGCACGCTACGCGAACACTACGCTGGTGCTTCGTTCAGCATGACACTTTATACTTTTCAAACACCCTCTGAGGCTGCACAGAATCCTAAAATTGATTGATCTATCTTTATCTGTGTTTATCTGCGGTCATCTGCGTTCTATTATTCTTGATATTTTATTTCATGATTACAAAATTTAACTAACTGAATATAAAAACTCCTATAATTTTTTCTTAAACTCAGTCAATCTTGGCTAGGTAATGTATAGTTATGATAATCCGAAAATTACGGTTTTGAAAAAATTAACTTTTAACTAATTATGATTGGTGTTGCAGTTGTCGGTACTGGATTTGGTCAAAAAGTGCATATTCCCGCATTTAAAGCCCATCACAAAACAGAGATAGTTGCTATTTATCATCGAGATATTAATAAAGCTCAAGCTATCGCTACAGCAAATAATATTCCCCACGCTAGTGATGATTTAACAGAAATTCTGGCGTTGCCAGAAGTCCAAGCAGTCAGCATTTCTACACCGCCATTTCTACATTATGAAATGGCAAAACAAGTCCTGCAATCTGGCAAACATCTTTTATTAGAAAAACCTACAACTTTAAATGTAACTGAAGCTAAAGAACTATACTATTTAGCTAAAAATAAAGATGTGATTGCGACTGTAGATTTTGAATTTCGCTTTGTTCCCGGATGGCAATATTTTGCTCAACTTTTATCATCAGGCTATGTTGGTAATTTACGCTTAATTAAAATTGATTGGTTGGGTGCTTCTCGCGCTGATGTTTCCCGTCCTTGGAATTGGTATTCTAATCAAGAACAAGGTGGTGGTGCATTAGGATCTTTAGGTTCCCATGCTTTTGATTATATTAATTGGTTATTTGGCCCTGTTCACAAATTAAATGCATATTTGAGTACAGCTATTCCCGAAAGAATTGATCCAGTAAATGGAAAATTAAAGCCAGTGAATACAGATGATACTTGTATGTTATCTCTGGAATTAGCAAATAGTATACCTTGCCAAGTTTCTATTAGTGCAGTTGTTCATGCACCCAGAACTCATCGGGTAGAGGTGTATGGAGATAAGGGTACATTGATTTTAGGTAGCGACAACCAAAAGGATTATATTCACGGTTTTCATGTTTGGGGTTCTCAAATTGGTCAACCTTTAACAGAAATAGAAATTCCTCAACAATTGCTATTTCCACAATATTATGCTGATGGTCGCATTTGTGCTTTTCTTCGTGTTGTGGATGAATGGATAAAAGGAATTGAAACTAAACAAGAGATTACACCATCATTGCGTGAGGGGGTTTATTCTCAATTATTGATGGATTTATCTCATCAATCTCATGAGTTGAAAACCTGGGTAAATGTGCCAAATTTAGCAACTTTTTTAAATGATGTTTGAAAATCTTAGTCAGTAGAGACGTTCCATGGAACGTCTCTACAAGGATGATAAGAAATGCACATTTAATTCTAAATGTGACACTTGTTTAAAGTGCGATCGCTCTACCCCTAACTTATCAGTCCCCTCTACAACACCTTACACTGCCCATAATGCCGTAACAGATGGTCACACAACACCAAAGCCACCATAGCGTCAACCATTGGTACAGCACGGGGTAAAACGCAAGGATCATGTCTTCCCTTGGCTGCCAAAAGTGTTGCTTCTCCTTCACGAGTCACCGTTTTTTGCTCTTTTCTAATAGTTGCGGTTGGTTTAAATGCGACTCTCAAAATGATATTTTCGCCGTTAGATATTCCCCCTTGAATCCCCCCAGAACGGTTAGTTACGGTGCGAATTTCGCCTTTTTCATCAATGTAAAATTCGTCATTATGCTCAAAACCAGTTAACAAAGTTCCCGCAAAACCAGAACCAATTTCAAAACCTTTACTTGCAGGCAGAGACATCACAGCTTTTGCTAAATCTGCCTCCAATTTATCAAAAACAGGCTCACCTAAACCCTTGGGAACGTTCCGCACCACGCATTCAACTACCCCACCGATGGAATTACCATCTCTACCAGTTTGTTCAATTAATTCAATCATGCGGTTGGCAATTTCGCCATCTGGACAACGGACAATGTTACTTTCTACCTGTTCTAAAGTTACAGTATCAGTATCAATTACGCTTTCTAAATCTTTAATACACTTAACATAAGCGATCACTTCCACATTGGCGACTTGACGAAGAATCTTTTTAGCGATCGCACCAGCAGCAACCCTCCCTATTGTCTCACGGGCTGACGACCTGCCACCGCCTTGCCAATTTCTCAATCCATATTTTGCATCATAGGTAGCATCTGCGTGGGAAGGGCGATATTTTTGCTCCATCTCATCATAATCTTGAGAACGAGCATCTTTATTCCTCACCAAAATTGAAATTGGCGTTCCCAAAGTTTTCCCCTCAAACACCCCAGAAAGAATCTCACAGGTGTCTGCTTCCTTGCGAGGAGTGGTTATTTTGCTTTGTCCCGGCCTTCTTCTATCTAACTCAAATTGAATTTCCTCAGCCGAGATTTCTAGTTGTGGCGGACAACCATCAATAATAACGCCCACACCGCCGCCGTGAGATTCGCCAAAAGTCGTAATTCGGAAAAGATGACCAAAAGTGCTGCCCATGATGTTGAGGAAATACAGTCTGGAATCTGTATTTTACATGGAGTTGGGGGTTTTGCTGAATTTCACTCTTAATCCAGGCTCGTCAATATTCTCAATCCGCTCAATCTAATTATTGTATACTTAAACACTTTATTTAGTCCAACTTTCAGCCTCAAGGTACTATCAACATCAACATACTTCTATATCAAGCGATCGCAACTGATGAATCTTCTCAGTAACCCGTTGAGTTAACCATTTAAATTCGATAATCACGACTTTTAGAAAACTGCCTATAGATTAAGGAAGGGTTTCACCCCTCATAGCTAAAACCTTATTTTTACAGGATTAACTTGCTTTAAAATAGCTTTTAGGCAAATAAAAAAAGGAGCCAAAATCCACTGAAATCAAGTTATCATAAGGATAAGGGGTGTAACCCCCTATTAATTTAAAAACAATCTCTTTCTGTCCATCCGGAAAATTTACAAGAAATTTATCTAGTCTTTTTATGTTGCATTAACAGAAATATAGCTGGTCAAAAGTTAGCAATGAACAATATAAAAAATTTAAAAAAATGCCAATTTGGCAACCACCTTCTGATGAACCAAGTTACATTGTATTAGACAAACGAAAGCAAGGCAGTTGTGAAGAAGTTTCACAAATTAGCAAATGACTCTTGTGAAGTTTGTCAGACAACTAAATAGAATTAGCGTTTGCTGCAATAGGAATACTCACTGAGTAGAGGCGTTATCGTTAATCTGTAAATTACCCCCCTAAGTGACGATTGGCGTTATGTGTATATTCCTGAATCGCTTCAGCAGCAAATAGTAGAGTGGGAGTGAAAGGCGCTTGATATGCCTCCTCCCACTCTCTTTTTTGGGGGTATATTTCACGCTTAGACCCCTGGAATCTTTCAGTTTTCTGAGAGGGTGTTAGACAAGTTTTATGGAATCAAAATTATGTGCTTGAAAAATTCATATTGGGCGTGGGTTACGTTGCTGGGGTATGCTTTACTCATTTAGGACTTACGCACAACACAACAAAAGTAGCGGTAATACCCTTCGGGAAGCAAGCTACATGAATTACCACTACGGAAGAATCAGGGTTTCGGTCACATCTTGCGTAAGTCCTATCATTATTCTCTCAGTGCTGTTTACTATCTATTCACAGCTTATACTGAGAGATCTGTTTTATGCCCTTTCTAACTTGTCAAACATCCTCTTATGTCTAAGTTAATTTCAGCAACCTTGATTGTTACAACTTTATTGTTAACACCAACTAATAATTCTCATGTCACATTAGCTGGAACCTGCGCTTCTAATTGTGGTGCAAAACCACTTCAATTTACACCTGGTCAATATGTCCGCTTACAAGTTGTAAACCGCACACCTAGAGTATTAAAACTAGAAAAATTACCAGAAATGCGACGCATTACTCTACAACCCGGACAAGAATATCGTACAGAACAACAAAACAGTACAAATCCAAATATTTCTCTCTTGTTTTGGGATGATACGGGAAGGTCTTTAGACGCAGTTGCTTCAAAACCTAATTTTGGGACTTTGCGTTTAGAACTGCGTCCTAGTAATAAGTTTCCAGGTTATCGCTCTCTTTATATTCTCAATGATGGTAAAGTAAACATATTTTAATTAATTAGCAATAATTACAGCAGAATTCAGGAGTCAGAAGTAAAACTGTCTTTGTGTATAGGTTTCAAATTAGCAGGACTTACGCAAAACAGAACGGAAGTAGGGGTAATTCATGAATTACCCCTACGCAAGAATCAGGTTTTGAGTTTAATCTTGCGTAAGTCCTAATTAGATTTTGTACCTCCTAACTACGCAAACTGCTGTAAGAACCCCGATTTTTTCAAGAAATCAGGGGTCTGAATTCTTAATTTCAAGGCATTGTTGTGGGTAAATTATCAGGATCGATACCCTGAGATTTTAAATAAGCTATTAATCGTTCTTTCTCCTGACGTTCTTGTTCGGCACGTTGGCGTTCTTGTTCAGCACGCTGACGTTCTTGTGAAATCTGTTCCACAGACCAAGGTAACAAATTACCTGCTTTATCCCACCACCTTAACCAATACCCTGTTCTGGTTTCTTTTTCTCCTCTCCAGGTTCCTAAACATAGACCCATTGAATCAATCCAATGTAGACCATTTTCATCTGGTTGTTTTAACTCATAGCGACCATTTTCTAGGTGATAAAATTCTAATAAACCGCCATCTGGATCAAAAATTACATAAACAGGAACTTGTAAAATTTGCTCATAAAAAAACCATTTTCCTGGTGGATAGGTTCGCTTAAAAGAATATTCTCCACCATCATTGTCGGATAAAAATTCCATTACTATCGCTGGAATATCCCCTTCTAAATTGGGTGTGTAGCTTTTGCGTTCAGCTAAAATCTCTTTAACCGCAGGAACATACAGCCAATCAGGTGCTTTAGCAATAAATTGACCGTTTAATGTTGCACACAAACCAAAATTTGAGGCTATCAACATCTGAGGTTGAATGAAACCCGCAATTTCTAAACTTTCTCGTAAAGCACCAGCCAAAATTGGCTGTCCTGTATTTTCCACTGGTTCATCCTCTAACTGAAAATCATCGGGTAAGGCTTCCCAAGAAATTACCAGTTCAGTGGGGAATTTGATTTCACTGATTTGGGCTACCATAAAGACTGCCTTTTGTTGATTTGTTTTTATTTTATCTGATGCTAGGTAATCAAATATAATTGTTTCAATTCCTACTCTTGTTACCTTTTAGCCAAATATCATCAGATGCTAAAAAGTTAAAGTAGTCTTCTAGTTGCATAGTTAACTGGGACTAATCATATAAATCATATATATGTATTCTATCTTAGGGGGGTTTCAACCTCTTTTCTTATAAGAATATTACACAGTGACTAATTCCAATGACTAATGACCAACCCATCAAACGCTTACCCAATCAACGCTGGCAAATTGCTCCGGCAAATCCTGAATTAGCTCAAAACCTGGCAGATTTAACGAATATATCTCCAATTATCAGCCAGTTGTTGATTAATCGGGGGATGAAAACACCAGAAGACGCACAAGTATTTTTAAGTCCAGAAACTTTAGATTTACCTTCTCCGTTAGAGGATTTTCCAGACTTAGCAGTGAGTGTAGAATTGTTAGAAGATGCGATCGCTCATCAAGAGAAGATTGCTATCTGTGGAGATTACGATGCAGATGGTATGACTAGTACTGCATTACTACTCCGCAGCCTCCGTGCTTTGGGTGCTAATGTAGATTACGCTATCCCTAGTCGGATGCACGAAGGTTATGGAATTAACAAACGCATTATTGAAGAGTTCCACAGCGAAGGGGTAGGATTAGTTTTAACTGTAGATAATGGTATATCTGCTTTTGAACCAATTGCGAGAGCCAGAGAACTGGGTTTAAAGGTCATTATCACCGACCATCACGACATTCCCCCAGTTTTACCCCCAGCGAATGCGATTCTTAACCCTAAACTCATTGCTGAGTCTTCACCTTATCGGGGTGTGGCTGGTGTGGGTGTGGCTTATATTTTAGCCGTATGTTTAGCCCAGCAATTAGGACAACTTAAGGGTTTAGTGCAACCAATGTTAGCGTTGTTTACCTTGGGAACTATTGCCGATTTAGCTCCTTTAACTGGTGTTAATCGCCGTTGGGTAAAACGTGGTTTAAAGCTATTACCTACATCTACGTTACCAGGGGTACAGGCTTTAATTCAAGTAGCTGGAGTTCAGGCAATAGGAGCAGAGGAGCAGGGGAGCAGGGGAGCAGGGGAGAAAGTTCAAAATTCAAAATCGTTAAAGCCGGAGGATATTGGGTTTCGGTTGGGGCCGCGTATTAATGCAATTGGTCGAATTGGCAACCCGCAGACGGTGATAGAATTGCTGACTACTGATGATATGGGGTTAGCACTGGAAAGAGCAATGCAGTGCGAACAAATAAATATCCAACGTCAGCAGATGTGTGAGCAAATTGAACAGGAAGCGATCGCACTTGTTGAAGATTTATATGTCAACTCTTTGCAAAAAGACCGGGTATTAGTCGTTGTTAAAGATAATTGGCATCATGGTGTAATTGGCATTGTCGCTTCTCGGTTGCTGGAACGTTACGGTGTTCCTGTGTTCATCGGTACTTTTGAGGATGAAGGCGTAATTCGCGGTTCGGCGCGGGGAATTCCTGAATTTAATGTATTTGCAGCTTTAGAATATTGTCGAGACTTGCTGGGCAAATTTGGTGGACATAAAGCCGCAGGAGGATTTTCTTTACCAGCAGATAATTTACTCTCAGTGCGATCGCGTTTATGTGAGTTTGCAAATCAGTGTTTAGAACCCCAACACCTTAAACCACTACTCAAAATTGATGCCCAAGCCAACCTCAATCAAATCAATCAGGAGTTATATCAACAGCTAAATATTCTCCATCCTTGCGGTATTGAAAATCCAGATCCTATATTTTGGACACCTAATGCCCAAGTAATAGAGCAGCAAATAGTCGGTAAAGGCCACATTAAACTGACATTGGCGCAGACTGTCGATAATATCAGATCTCAAATGAAAGCGATCGCTTGGCGTTGGCGTGATTACTTCCCCCTCCCTGGACGAGTTGATATAGCTTACAAACTCCGGGAAAATCACTTTAATGACAAAATCACCATCGAAATGGAGTTAGTAGGTATCCGAATTCCCGCTCAATCTCCAATATTTTCCACCCCACCATCTCAAAAATTACGCGCTAACTTTGAATATAAACAGCGTCAATACACCTGTGGCGTTTATCAAAATGGCGTAGACTCAGAATTAAGAATTAAAAATCCTGAAGGTAAAGTTTTAGTCATGCAGCCGGGAGATAGCATTGGTCTTTTAGGTAGCAATCGTGATGATGCCAAAAAGGTTGATTTATCTCTACCTCAGTATGATGGCATTATTCAAGCTGCTATTCAGGCTTTGGATAGTTATGAGTTAAAAATTGTCAAAACAGCCATGTGATCAGGTGGTAATTGGTAATTGATAATTGGCAAAAACTATACCCATTACCTATTACCCATTACCCATTACTCAATCTACAGGTTGCCGTTGCGAAAAGCCAAAAGAAAGATTACTACTGGCCCAGCAATGATGATTAGACCTACGGAGGTCAATTGAAAAATGACTTCCCAATTAATGTTGGCTAAAGCTTCCATTGTTTTCTTTTCCTCTCTATTGTCTTAAAAAATTTAATAATTCAACTGCCAATACCGCCATAGATCATATCCGGGAAGCGGACACCAGATTTAATTTACTTAACAAAATTATAGAAAACAACATAAAAAAGTAAAATAGCGAGAAGTCACAAGGTAGAGGAAATTATGGCCACTTGGCAATGTGTAAAGCAATGTGGAGCCTGCTGTCATCTTGATCCAGCAGATCGTCCAGATTTGGAAGACTATCTCACACCAGCAGAATTGGAAGTTTACATGAGTATGGTGGGAGAGGGGGGATGGTGCGTTAATTTTGACCATATTACGCGAGAATGCGGCATTTATGATGATCGTCCGCGTTTTTGTCGGGTGGAAGCAGAGACATTTGAGGAGATGTACGGCATTGAACCAGAGGAACTGAGTGATTTTGCCATTGACTGCTGTCATCAGCAAATTGAGGGTGTCTATGGGGATAGGAGTTTGGAAATTATCCGTTTTGATCAAGCTGTTGGCTTATAATCTGGAATTTTATCCAGTAGAGTTGCAATTTATTACAAAAATCTGAGAAAATGAAAAGAATATGAAAACAAATTAGTGGCAGGACAACCGCCTGTGAAACTCGACTCTACACCTGTAAGCATTTCTGATCTCTCTCAGACTCAAAACCAGTTAGAACTAAAAGATACCAGTGATTATCTACTTGAGCCTGTAATTGAGGATAGTCCCAAAAAGCAGGATTCAGCCTTGATGGTGTTTGGAACAACTTTCATCACTATATTTTTGGCAGAAATTGGTGATAAAACTCAACTATCCACTCTGTTAATGAGTGCAGAATCTCATCAACCTTGGGTAGTATTCATTGGTTCTGGGGCTGCATTAATTACTACTAGCTTATTAGGTGTACTTTTAGGTGGTTGGATAGCCAGTAAACTCAGTCCAAAAACTGTAGAAAAATCAGCAGGGGTAATGTTGCTGCTGATTTCTGTGATGCTATTTTGGGATGTGTTTATTGGTTAGTAGATATTATTTATACAGAGAATCAATATGAATTGGCATCTTTTAGGGTTGAGCTTTATTACAGTTTTTCTATCAGAATTGGGTGATAAAAGTCAGTTAGCTGCGATCGCTCTTTCTGGTCGTGGTCAATCTCGGCGTGGTGTTTTCTTTGGTACTGCTGGAGCGCTGTTATTAACCAGCTTATTAGGAGCATTAGCCGGGGGAGCAGTTGCAGAATTTTTTCCTACACGCATCTTAAAAGCGATCGCGGCTGTGGGTTTTGCCATCCTCGCTATCCGCTTGCTATTACCCAACAGTCAAGCCGAGTCAGAATAAATTAATATTTCTATGGTGGGCAATACCCACCATAATTTGGATATCGCATTTTTCAATTTCGCCTTAAACTTCCTGCCAGCACCAGTTTAAAACTATAGCACCAGCAACAAACTTGAATACTTCCAGCAGAAAATAACCACCGTGTAGTACATTCATTGTTACTGGCACGGCACTTTCTGCAAATAGGCTTAAACTCGTTCCCACAGCGCACATTTGCGGAGTTAAAAAATAAGTATCCAGCAAAGCTACTGTTAACAAAAGCGCCGATAAAACTATACTACTCAAATGCCAATTAGATTTGGCTTTGCAAATAGCCAGAACTCCAGTCAAAACCACAGCCGCAGATAGTAACTCTAAGCGATTAAAATTCCAGAAAATAGCATAGCCAGCTGTAGAAAAACTAGCTTGGTTCATCATGCCAGATATATAAAGACTAGGCATAATTACCCAATCTAAAACCAGAGTAGCACTAAGCCAAAAACCCAAAGTCAACATAATGGCTGTTTGCCAAGTTGACCGTTTAAATTCCAAATTAGAAATAGCGTTCATAAAAATAATTGCTTGTGTTGTACTCCTAGTTTCTATCTAGAGGATTGATTTGACAACAAATATCAATTAACTGTTACAAACTAGAGGCTATACAACCTATATACAGTGATTTTTGAGGTTTTATCTCTTCTTTTTTTAAGTTTAATTACAAAATAATAAAAACCATTAAAAAACAAAAACTTAGGCTAATGGAAATTAAAATAAGCCTAATACGGCTAAATTTTGGAAATTAATACGGTAATTGATCGGGCTTTTTTAAATTCATATTCATGAGTAGTGCGTTAGGCCAAAAGCCATAACACACCCTAAAAATGGCAGATTTTTTTCAGCAAGCCCATGAAAGCTTATTTTTCATTAAACGTCCAAACACCATCATCCCAAGTTTGATCAGATGGTGGTGACTGTATCCAATGCTGACAACGGCCTAGATATAACATAGAGGCTTTGTCATTGTTGTCAGCTAATAAAGCTTTGACAAACTCCGACTGAGCTTTTATGAACTGACGTTGAAGATAATACTCACGCCCTTGATGATAATGCTCAATTAGTTCTAATTTGGTATCACTAATCGAATCAGAACGCAAGCCTAGCAACTCATAGATAGCTACTGGCTCATTTCGGCCTTTAACGCGAATATAATCTAATTCCCTCGCCCAAATATCTTTTTCGCAGATTCGATATGTATTATCGCTGACAATAATATCGCAACCATACTGCTTACTAACACTTTCCAGTCGGGAACCAAGATTGACACCATCACCAATAGCGGTAAATTCCATCCGCTTACTAGAGCCAATATTGCCACTAATAACAGTATCAGAATTAATACCAATCCCAATTTTGATCCTACTCTTATTAACAGCTTGGCGACTTGTATTCAACTCTTCTAAACGAGAGCGCATTTCTAGAGAAGTTTGCACTGCCATGCGTGCGTGTTCTTTTAAAGGTAGAGGAGAACCAAATACAGCCATGATGGCATCGCCAATATATTTGTCCAAAGTGCCTTTATGTTTAAAGACAGCCTCGACCATTGATTCAAAATATTCATTGAGCATACCCACCACTTCCTCAGCTTCCATGTTTTCTGTGAGGGTGGTGTAGCCACGAATATCAGAGAATAAAATAGTAACTTCTTTGCGATCGCCTCCTAGTTTAGCATCATCTAATTTCAGCAGTTCTTCTGCCAACTCCTGAGTCATGTAACGGTACATAGTACTCTTGAGCCGCTTTTCATCACTAATATCATCCATGACCACCAGTGCGCCACAAACTTGATTTTGGTCGCTGACATCAGCAATAGTATTCAGTGATAAATTAATGCTATGCTGTTCGTTACTGGTAGTCAAAAGTGTGCGGTCAGGGTAATATTGCTGACTAGTTTTTAAATCTGTTGCGTGTAAAGCATCTACAAACCACTTACTAAAATCACCCTCCTTAATATTCACAACATCACTAACTAATCTGCCTTCCAAACGTTCTTCATCATCAAATCCTAATAACCGTTTGGCGCTTTCATTCGCAGTGATGATATGTCCTGTTTTATCTGAAGAAATTACACCATTAGAAAGACTCCGCAGAATATCTCGCTGCATTTGTTCTTGTTGTTTCACTTTGGCAAACAACTGAGCATTTTGTAGCGCCACGCCTGCTTGAATGTTAAAAGCTTCCATAAACTCTTCATCATTATGATCAAAACTAGCTTGGAAGCATTCGGGTGCATCAGGCCAATTAGCGGGATCATAAGGAGGAAAATCTCCCAGTTTCTTTTTATTAACTAACTGGGTAACACCAATCAACTCTTGATCGCTGTTAAACACCGGCATACAAAGTAGGCTACAGGTGCGGAAGTTAGTTTGTATATCCATAGCTTTAGCCGTTTCTGAGTCTGGATGCTCATATAAGTCAAAGGGAATATTTAACTTCTTACCAGATGCAGCAACTATACCAGCAAAGCCTTTACCCATTGGTACTCGCAATTCTTTGGGTAAACCATTGTCTTGAGTGATTGTTGTCCACAATTCATTGCGATCGCGGTCTATTAACCACAGAGTACTGCGATCGGCATTCATCAATTCCTTAGCCTCAGCCATTACCCGTTTCAGGGTATCTTCTAAATCAAGACTACTTTGACTCAGTGATTTGATCGCCTTCATTAAAGCCGCAGCAGCCCTTTGTTTTTGTGTCGCAATATAAAAAGAGCGAGATGACTCTAAAATTAGACGAATGGAAGGTGCAAAATCTTGAAATAATTTCTCATCAGCACTAGTAAATCCATTATTATCAATACGCTCATACAGCGGATCTTCTGGATTATGTACATATTTTAATTTGTTTAATAATTGTACAACCGCCACCAACTTTTCATCTTCATTTAACAGCGGTAAAGCTAACATTGTGTAGGTACGGTAGCCATTTCTTTTATCTTGTTCTTGAGCAAATACTGATCGCTCATCTGTATAAAAATCAAAAGGTATATTGACTACCCGCTTGAAAGTTGCAACTTCACCAGCAATACCTTTATCCGCTGGAATCCGAATCTCTAATGGTCGCTTACCTTTACCCTCAGCTAAAATAGACCAGAGTTCTTGGTTTTCTTCATCTAATAAAAATATTGTTGTTCGATCTGCTCCTAATAACTCCCCTGTTTTCAAGGTGATCGAATGCAGCATTTCTTGTAGGATAGTTTCAAAACCCTGATAATCCAGCATGGATAAGGTTTCATTGACAATCCTTAATTTATGCTCTACTTCCTGAACTACTTGTTTGAAAGTATCTTGAGTCAAGGGAGCAAGGAACTGAGAAATAGATCCTTTTCTTGTAGCTAGACTAACTACAGGTGAAGCATTTTTTTGTAACTCATAGACTTCTTGATTATTAATATCAATAATCAAATCTGTAGACTCTTCAGCATTCGGGTTCTGCACTGACATAATTTATTTGATATAGTAGGATTTAGAATTTACGACTGTTCAACTGTACTATATAATTTATCTTAGTTTTGCTTCTAACTATCATTGCTTGACAGTATACACTCTTTGTTTAACCAGGGTAATCCTGTGGAGGAAAAAGGCTGAACAACTGAGAATTCATGTTAGAGCTAAAAAGTACTTGCATAGTGTACCCAAACTCAGATATAAAAGCAGGAAGCTTTACCAATCATTATATAGGATATGGGAATACAAGCGGTTTTTAAACCTCCTTATTTGTTCTTTTGATGCGACGTTTCAATCCACGTATTAATTCACGCAACACATCTGTTTGATTTCTACCTGTTTGTTCACAATACTCTCTCAGTAAATCTTTCTCTGGCTGGGTCAATCTAAAAGTTATGTAAATTTCAGGTTTAGGCATATTTCAGATACCATTAACTGAGGTATCTTGATTTTAGTAGATTTGGTAATTACAGGAAAGAGCAATAAGTTATATTATTGCCAATGGATGAAATAGCCTCAGTACAAGTATTACCCATCTAAAATTCAAAATTGGTATCAATTACTTCCAAAAAATCAGATTAAGGAGACTATCCACCGGAAAAACTATAGGTGCAGTTCGGGTTTAAGGACTTCCAAATAAAAAAATTTACAAAAATTTCTTGTGGTGCGGACATCTTGCCCGCAAATTATCAAGGACGGGCAGGACTTGTACAGAGCTTGTCGATAGCCATAGTAAGCTGTTACGCACCTAGATTAGATAATTTATTTTCTGGTTTTCCCTTAGTATTACTCTAGCTGCATAAATTTACGTAAATAAGCTGCAATTATTGTCTAAAATTTAGTACATATACTAGAAAAATAACAAGACATTGTTTTAAATTCGGCAAAATTCCCGAATTATCATTTGTAGTGAA
Source organism: Anabaena sp. EIM26 (assembly GCF_057568715.1). Lineage (NCBI taxonomy): Bacteria > Bacillati > Cyanobacteriota > Cyanophyceae > Nostocales > Nostocaceae > Anabaena > Anabaena sp. EIM26. The sequence continues at coordinate 459,644 of NZ_CM172472.1, forward strand.
GGTATAATTTTTCCAATAAAATCACTTGATGTAAAGTTTTATATTATACATATAATTGTGAATTACAAAAAGTAAACACATCGGTTATTTCGTAAAACCTTAATATAAAATCTAACCTGTAATTGAATTTACAGCAACAATAAATACCACCAAGTCATTTACCATGAAGAATTGGCAGAAACGCTTTTTTGTAGGCTTACTTTGTTGTGCTTTCTTAATTTTTGGATGGGAGCAGAGAGTATTAGCTGAAGAAATTACAGACTATAGTACACAAGTACTAAAAGCACAATTAGCTCAAGCAGAAGTACCTATTAACGTTTACGAGTATCTATTGCAATATCAACCGGAAACTTACAATGTTTTGACCAAAACATTAGCAGATAGTATTGAAGATGCAAAACAGCCATTAGCAGATGAGGTAGTTAGCAATCTTTGGCCATTGTCTCCAAGTAATCCTAGAATTAAATGGAGAGAGAATAATGGTAAAATTGAGTATCTAATGTCTACTTGGAAATATGTGAGTAACCCAAGTGTAGATTGGCCAATAGGTGCAAAAAAACAACTTGCTTATCAAACTTGGTTTACAGCATCACCACAAGTTAAAGAATTTTGTCAGCAATATAAAGCCATAGATGCCAATATTCCTGATAATGTTGAACTTTCACTGCGGTTACAACAGTATTTAGGGTTGATTTTAAATAAGTATTCTACTAAAACCCATTTTGTGGAAATGTGGGTAAAAGGAGAAGATTTAATCAGACCCTGTATTGATCCAGAAATTGACGATGCTAGTTGCAATCTTTTACCTTTACCAGTGCCAGATAGCAGTCCTATAATCAAGGCAATATACACCAATTCTTACACCAATGCAAAAAAGGAATATTATCCTTGGTCAGGTTTGGGTTATACCTATGATTGGGGAAATCTACAAAAACCCCATGTAGGTCCGAGCGAGTTTATTATTAATCCAACCACAGAAAAACCTGTGGAAGTGGAAGTTGTTTCTGTAACACCAACTCAGGAATATTGTCAACAACAATATATTGCATCTGAACAGTCGCTGAACTAAGTTTAAGAGGATATTTGAAAACTTTTTGGTGTGGTATCCAATACCTGTAGATCACCCTAAATCCCCCTTCAAAAGGGGGACTTTGATAGATTCATTCCCCCTCTTATCAAGGCTAGGAGGGATCTGAGAGTTTTTGATACACCATGAGGGACTTTCTGTTTATTTGCAAAATTTATGCAGTCTGACGCACCCTACAACAGATTTTTAGTATGACACTTGCGTAAGTCCTATTTCAGATAAAAAAGAAAGTTACTTTTTTACCAATTTAGGGAACTCTATCAATAACGTCCCATTTTTGTTTTTGAGGATTATTTGAGGATTACTGATGGAAAAATCAATTATTCAGTTAGTAGACGAGTTATCAACTGATAATATTACCGTCAAAGTTTTAAAGGCTGTCGATTATGTAGCACCAAGTCAATGGAACAATTTGGTGGGTTTTGACAATAGCATCCGTGCCATTACCGGAGAAACTGATGCTAAGGTAATCCAGAAAATCCGGGAGCGTGCTGTTATTTTATATCACGATCCTCAACAAGGCTACCAGAGCGCAATTAAGCTTTATCAAACAATTGATAAAGCAGACACAGCTATGGCAGCGGCAGCTTTAGCGAACAAGGTTGGTGAGAAAATTGGTGTTCTTTCTTTTTTGAGCAATATTACACCAAAAGCAGACCTCACCCAAACAATTGATTTGGTATTGAAACTTGCTGTTGAAATCATCGTTTTTTGCAAACTAAATGGCATTCCGCAACCTAACCCCCAAGAGTTTGCCAAGTCTCTAGCCAACAACTATCAAGATGCCTCCCTGATGAGGATGATAGCTTTAGTTTGTCTAGATGGGATTCTACCATTAGGCCCTGATTTCCTTAACAAAATTCATCAACTCATTAGTGGCACTGATGCTAGTCAAATAGCTCAAAACCCAGTTTTTTCAGCTATTAATAGCTCTTTACCAGGTAATAATCCCACTGATAAGCTTGGTTTTATTACTCAAGGTTTTAATTCTGTACAAGACTGGATATCTAATTTAGTATCCAAAACAGGTATAACTCCGCAATCAATTTTTAGTAGTCTGGGTAATTTTATTCAAATTGCTGATGATAATCTAGACTTTGTAGCAGCATTCATCGATCAAACTACCAATTATTATGAGCATACAGGGATTCAAACTGTGGCTTTTAGTTTGATCAAGCAATCCTATATTTTAGTTAAACAGGAAATTCAGCAAGAGGAAAAATCATCAGTCCGAGAAATATCATCTACTGTCAAGGTTGATAATAATCAGTATGCGGTAGGAACAAAAGTAGAAGTATGGGATGAAGAAGAAGAAGATTGGTATTCTGCAACTATTGAGAAAGTCAAAGATAATGAATACTTTATTCATTACGATGGTTACGGGTCATCCTCTGATGAATGGGTTGAACCAGATTATCTGCGTATCCGCGACAAAGCTGCATCCGATGATAATGGATATGCTGTGGGTTTAAAGGTCAAAGTTTGGGATGAGGATAATGAAGAATGGTATTCTGCAACTATCAATAAAATTCAAGGTCAACAATACTTTGTACATTACATTGACTATGACTCATCCTATGATGAATGGGTTGATCTAGACGATATTTGCTAACTACTGAGCAAGTATTATTGGCATAAGGAGGCTTTTGTCATTGTTGACTTTTTTAGTTGACTATCCGTTAAGTATGGATATTGCGTAAAGATTCTAATTCATTCATATCAGTTACAACTTTACGTAATGTTTCACTGAAATGAACAACTTCATAATTAGGTGCAAGTTCTTTTTGCAGTTGCTTCCACAAACTAATACCTTCTGCTTCAAAAGCCTCTTTAACTTCTAAACTGGGAAAACCTGATGAATTAGGATCTTCCCAGTTCAATTTTGCATCATAAATGTCAGCCCATTTTTCCAAACGTGTAATAGTTCCTTGACTCAGTGGTAATGTTTCTGGGTCAATATCTCCAGCTTTATCAGAATTTACCCACCATAATGGATAACATTCATAATCAGCCATGAGTTTGATTTTTTCGATTTTCAGAATTATACTCTACCTTCAATAATAGCTAAACCCCATTCTAATTTATTTAAGTATTTGGCATTAATACTAACAACTTCTTGATCAAGAGGTGATTTAGGAGCATTCGGTTTTCCATAATCTTGAAAATTTGTACTGATAAAGCAAACATTTTTCTGGAAATTTTTATTTCTCAATTGCTTACCGATATCTAAAAAAGCCGCAAATATCTGACAGTCTTTAGCTGAATCTTTACCTCTTTGAGCAGGAGCATCACATTTATTAATTCTCTTCATTGCTTCTACATAATGAGAATCATCTATTGCTATTTTCTCACATTTATCTAGGAGACTTTTGGAGAGATTTCCCAGATGTTCAGGGAGATTTAGAGTTTTTATTATTTGTCCAAAATCATGGTTAAAATCAAAGATAATATTTGCAGCATTAACCATTTTTCTCTTTTTAGTTCTGCCTTTTTTATTTCTTCTGTAAGTTCTATTTTGACAGTTTCTATATTTTCTTTCCATTCTGTATAGACTATTTGATTTGTCACTAACCACACACTAGGATTATTTAGTTGTGATTTATTAATCAGTTCTAAAGATGCGGATATTTCGTTAGTAGATATATTATCTCGAAATGGAGAACGGATAATATCTAAAATTATGCAAGTGTCTAAAAATAAAACTGGTGCAGGTGCAGAGATAATAATTTCACTTAGCTCTTTTGAACTAATAAACATTCATCATTGTCCTTTTGTATAGTTCAGCAAAGCATCTGCAAATTCGTATTCTGTGACTAATTTATCTACTGCTTCTTTTGACCATCCTTTTTCAATTAAGGACATACTTAATAAATTAGAATCTAATTTTACGCCTTTGGAATTTACAGATAATATGAAATCAAACCATTTTTTTCTATCTACAGGATGTGAGGTAACGGTAAATTTATTTGCATAAACAGCAAATTGATTTAATAATGCTGCTGCATCATTACCGATCAGATTTTCAATAAATTCTTGATCGTTTGTTAGTTCTGTGGTTACAGGAGTATTTTCAATGGCAGGTTGTACAATTTTCTCAAAGAAATCTACTAAGATTTGATTGTATTCATCAACAGATAATTGACCTTTTTCTGCTGGTACAATATTAGATACAAACCAAGTATTATGATCTTTCTGGAAAAGTATTAAACCCGCCGCTTCTAAACCATCTCCTGTGGTATGTTCAAAACAGTAGGCTTTTTCTTCTAAGAGAACTGCGTTTTTCTCGCGTTCGTAAGCTCTTGACCAATTGTTTGTACAATTATCGGTTAAATGTTTAATTAATTGGTCAATATCATAGCTATTGAGGTATATATATAAGTCTCGAAATTTTTTCATAGTGATTGTAATATCTAACAATTACTAAAAATAGAATAGCATATTTTTTATTCAATACTGTAGCCAAAAAAAGAGTATAAAAAGAGGGCTGATGTAGTAGAGTTATAGTCTTCCACAACGACAACTCGAAAGCCACATACAGCCCATGTTTGACATACTAGCACTGTTGCAATGCCTACTGCCAGAAATAAAAGTCACGACGATGCGGCAGTTGAGCCAGATCATCACGGCCATGTTAGCCATGAGCGGGCGAGTCACAATGTTGGGAATATCGCGTTGGACGCTTAGTGGTGGTAGTTATCGGACGGTAATCAGATTTTTTCGTACAGTCATACCGTGGACAACGGTGTTCTGGGTGTTTTTTCGGCGGCATTTGTTCTGCCCAAATGATGTTTATTTGTTGGCAGGAGACGAAGTAGTAATAAGCAAAGCCGGGAAAAAAACCTACGGATTAGATAGGTTTTTTTCCAGTTTAATAAGCAAACCAATATCGGGGTTATCTTTCTTTACCTTATCATTAGTAAGTGTTCAACAAAGACACTCATTTCCGATTCAAATAGAACAAGTAATCAAGAGTGATGTAGAAAAAAATACTGTATCGTCAATCCCAGAAATAAAATCTCAAGAAAAACGTGGACGAGGACGACCTAAAGGAAGTAAAAACAAAAATAAAACGGAAGTCTTTTTGACATCTGAGTTACTACGAATTCAGAAGATGATTAATGAGTTATTCAAGTTAATAGCTAATTTTATTCCTCTCACTTACTTAGTCGTAGATGGTCACTTTGGGAACAATAATGCTTTGCAGATGGCTAGGCAGGTAAAGTTACACATAATTTCCAAGTTACGCCACGATTCGGCATTATATATACCTTACCAACATCCTGACCCCAATCATCGTTCTCGTCGTAAATACGGAGATAAGCTGGACTGGCACAATATATCTGATAAATATTTGTGTCAAATTAGTATTGAAGAAGATATCCAAACAAATACTTATCAATCTACCTTATTGCACAAAGAATTTGCCCAGCCTTTGAATGTAGTGATTTTAGTAAAAACCAATCTGAAAACTAATGCTTGCAGTCACGTAATTCTGTTTTCTAGTGACTTAACTTTATCATATGACAAAATAATTGACTATTATAAACTGCGCTTCCAAATCGAATTTAATTTTCGTGATGCTAAACAATTTTGGGGATTGGAAGATTTTATGAACAGGGGTCAAACTGCGGTGACTAATGCTGTCAACCTTTCATTTTTTATGGTCAATTTATCTCATTATCTTCTAGCTCAGTTCCGTCAAGATAATCCTGGTTCTGGCATTGTTGATCTTCAGGCTTACTGTCGTGGTTTTCGATATGTTCGGGAAATGTTAAAAATGCTTCCGCAACAGCCTGAGCCTATTTTATTATCCCAGATTTTTGCCAAGCTTACCTCTCTTGGTCGTATTCACAATGCTTCTACAGCCGTTGAACCCTCGTAATTTGGCTACAGTATTGTTATTCAGTTAGCTTTCTAACCCGTATGGGAATTAATTCCCAGTCTAATAGCCGAAGTCCGTTAAAACGGACTCAATGATTATTGTGTTTAAAAGTTAACATTCTGAATTTTCTGGAACAATGGTATAAAATCTTTAGAAAGCAGTTGTGGCATATCATCAGCTACAGTCTTTAGAATTTCTTCTTTAAGTTTAGGTTCTTGGTGAAACCGCTTGAGGGCTGGAAAAATATTTTTTAGATTAGTTTCCAATTCATGCCCTTGAATATGAAGAAACCATTCTGGCAAGTTAATTAATTGTCCACTAATATAGTAGCATTGCTGATTATTTTCTTCTTTTTGAGGTGGTAATTGTTCTCTCACCTTATCTACTATAAAATCAGCTACTTTTTGAAGCCGAATATTATCCAATGTAGCAATGTGAATATATGTCTCATTCTCATTTAAACCTATCTCTGAGCGTTCGATTAACTTATCTTTCAATAAGAAAGCAGCAAAGAGAAGTGGATCAAAAATATAATTTTCAATGCTGTAACGATTTCCTTCACCGAGAACTTTCACACGCTCGCTTTCAATATTTTTCAAATCCCAATCCCAATCAATAATTCCATAAACAGTTTTATTACCACCTTTATCATATAGCTGAGTTACAACTTCTTCAACTTGGTCACAGTTTCCCTTACCGCCTACTCCAGATGAAATAAAGTTGAGTGAAATTCCTGGTGTTAAATAGTTCTTTAGTTTCTTATAAATCTTTTCATAAAATTCAACATCATATTGGCTTTCAACAAATACCTGACGACGATTTTCGTAATCTATGCTTAAAGTGGGAACACCAGCCGTTAAAATAGCAAGCGCGTTATCTTTTGTCGTTTTTTGTAAACGATTTTCTCCAGTTTTATTCATGATATATATTGAATCCTCTGGAGCTAAAGCTACTGTTGAGGGTGAGTGTGTTGTGAATATTACTTTAATTTTATGATGATTTATGAGTACATTTTGTATTGTATTTAAAAGAGATTGAGTCATAGAAGGATGTAATGGAGCATCAATTTCATCAAAAAGCAGAATTTTTGGATAATCTACAAGCTGACGACGGTCTTCCGCATAGTATAAACATAGTGCAAATGACATTAAAATCTTTTCTCCAGAGGAGAGATCCGCAAATTTGACAATGTTTCCTCTTAATTTGTCTGTAAGAATTGGTTCATAAAGACGATCTTCATATTCATGTGGTTTATTGATACGAAAATCTAAATTTGCTGCTTCAAAAACATTATTTAAAAAATCCCAAGGTGGTTCTCCATGTTGTATTCTAAACTCTTGCTCTGATAAAAATGTAACATTCTTATTCCCTTTTGAATGTCCAAGCTCCTTAAGCTCATTCAAAAGCCAATTTCTTTGATACTCTGCGAAAAGTCTACCAAAAGATTGCTGAAACATATCTACAGACATCCAATGTGTCGTAGGAAAGTTATCATAAAAATCTTCTTGTTCAAAAGCTATCAGAGGAATCTTAGTTTTTTCTTCCAAACGATTGAGTAACGTTGGGCGATAACTACGGTCATTTTGTATGAACTTATTTTTAGCGCGTTGACTTACATTTTTAATTGTCTGTAAAATTTGCTGTACTTGATCTGAATTTAGCCCTAGTTCTATAAGTTCTTCTGTACTCATACTTACAAGAGTATGAATATTTATATTTAAGAGTTCAGGTTTATTAAAAGTCTGTAATGTATTATAAATTGGAGGACGATATTCATTAATGGACTGTGAAAGTTGAGACCACAAATCATATCTCTCTTGATTTAGTTGAAAAGGAGCCATAGCACCACTATCATTAGGTACAAGATTCATCCAATTGAAGAGCCGAATTGGTTTTGTCTGTTCATCTATTGTGATATTGTCAACCAAAATACAACCTTTTTCGATTGCTTCCAATAAGTGAGTTTTTCCAGCACCATTAACTCCAGTCAAAACTATAAAATCAGGTATCTCAAGATTTGGAATAGCCCTAATTGATTTATGAGGTTTAACAAAGGAAAGTTTCATATTAGGTGGATTTAGATATTGTCAAATACAATAGATAGCATTATATACTAAAAGAGTATTTTTTATGAAAAACTCTAGCTTTACGCCAAAATCAATAACTTCAGAATATAAAATAAGAGCAAGTAGTAAAGAGTAAATCTTACCCCTCACCACTCACTCTTATTAACTAACCTCGAAATCTACGCCCCTACAGATTCCTTAGCGGCATACAATACCTCAGCCGAGATATCTTTAAACCCACGTTCACGGGCAAACTTTTCGGTATTTCGCTTCACCTTCCCGCGCACAAAACCAGGAATCTTATTCAATTCTGCTTGTCCATCTTTTGTCCAATTCAAACCAGATTCTGCGGAAATTCCTTTGGTAATTACTTCCTTTGTATCGTGTCCACCAAAGATTTCTAACAGGTGATCTTCCATTCCCAAAGTGAAGGAATTGTAGATTAAATCAGTGATTTGATTTGTACCTTCATAACCCATAAATGGTTTGTAACCAATGGGGAAATTCTGCACGTGAATTGGTGCTGCAATCACACCGCAAGGAATATCCAAACGTTTACCAACGTGACGTTCCATCTGTGTACCAAATATAGCAGAAGGTTCAACGCGAGCGATCGCATCCCCAATCTCACCATGATCGTCTGTAATCAATACCTCGTCGCAATATTCGCTCACCTGTTCTCTAAACCAGTCAGCATCATACTTGCAATAAGTACCAGCCCAAACCACATGAATCCCCATTTCCCGCGCCAAAATCTTAGTTAAAGCCGCCGCATGGGTATTATCACCAAAAACCACCGCTTTCTTCCCAGTCAAGTTCTGACAGTCAATAGAACGGGAGAACCAAGCTGCTTGGGATACATGGAGAGTTTGTTCATTGATGAAGTCTTCATAGTCAACTTCAGCACCTTGGACATTAATAACCTGCTGAATTTTGCGGATACATCTTGCAGTTTCCACCACACCCATCGGCGTAATATCTACGTAAGGAGTCCCGAATTCTTCTTCTAAATATTTAGCTGTTGTTAACCCAAGTTCGCGGTAAGGAACTAGATTAAACCAAGCTTTTGGCATATTCTTTAACTCGTGAACCGAAGCACCTTCAGGAATGACAGTATTTACCTCAATTCCCAAATCAGCCATTAGCCGTTTCAGTTCCGTACAGTCGTGGTTATTGTGGAAACCAAGAGTAGAAATACCAAAGATGTTAACTGAAGGTTTAGCAGTTTTCTGTGTTGGTAATTCCCCACGCTTGCGGGCTTTCTCAATGTAATATTGAACGATTTGTTGTAGAGTCCGGTCTGCGGCTTGTAATTCGTTGTAGCGGTAATGGTTCACGTCCGCCAGCATTACGTCCCCTTTTGCTTCCAACTGCGCCCTTTCCACAAAGTTGTGTAAGTCTTCTTGCAGAATGCTGGAGGTGCAGGTGGGGGTTAAGACGATTAAATCAGGGTGTTCTTCAGCATCTTTGCGGGTGATGTTATCCACCACCTTTTCTTGAGAACCACGCGCTAAAACGTTTCTGTCAACCACACTAGTTGTCACTGGGGTGAAGTCTCTTTCCCGCGATAGCATGGAACGCATGACATTAAAGTAGTCATCACCGAGAGGTGCGTGCATAATTGCATGAACGTTTTTGAAAGAACTAGCAATCCGCAATGTGCCAATGTGGGCGGGGCCTGAATACATCCAGTAAGCCAATTTCATCCGGTTTTCTCCCTTTACAACTCAAATAACTATAAGTGCTTGATTATTAAATCGCTTCTGATTTTCTCAAACCTAACCGTTATGAACAAATAAGGTTTGTTGCGAGGTTATTTGACGTGGGAAGTGGTAAAACCTAGTTCCTGACTGGGTTATAGCTACTGACTTAAACAATATTCATGTTGTTTAAGTCAATAAATCTTAATGATTAGCAAAATCTTTCGATCAATTTTGGGCAATTGACATTACTGATATTTGTTAATATAAACCGCAAAAAAGCCAAATGATATAATCAGTCTTTATCAGTAATTTGCTAAAATATACACAACAGGAATTAATTACCTATTATAAAAATTATGGTAAAAATACCCTTTCTGGCTTCAACAATTCCTCCTTTGACAAACGGCGACAAACTGACTCGTTATGAATTTGAGCGTCGATATAATGCCATCCCTAAACCTAAAAAAGCCGAATTAATCGAAGGAATAGTTTATATTATGCCTGCTGCTCTGCGCTTTAGAAGTCATGGACAACCTCACGCTCGAATCTTAACATGGCTTGGTAATTATGAAGTTTTAACTCCCGGTGTGGCATTAGGAGTTGAACCCACGGTGCGTTTAGACTTAGATAACGAACCTCAACCTGATGCAGTTTTGATTATTACACCAGAAGCAGGAGGTCAAACCAGACTCAGTGAGGATGATTATATTGAAGGTGCGCCGGAGTTAGTTGTGGAGATTGCTGCTAGTAGTGCAGCTATTGACCTACATGGTAAAAAACAAGCCTATCGCCGTAATGGTGTCAAAGAATATATTGTTTGGCAAGTTTTAGACCAAAAATTGACTTGGTTTTCTCTGGAAAAAGGTGAATATTTAGAACTAGCACCTAATCAAGATGGAATTTTACAAAGTCGGGTATTTCCAGGTTTATGGTTAGCAGTAAATGAATTATTAATAGGTAATATGCAAGGTGTGTTGAATGTTTTACAAGCTGGTTTACAGTCTGTTGAACACACGGATTTTACACAGAAATTAGGTACTGATTAACTCTATTGTGCAGTGATTTACAATTCAATTTGTTAGTCCTAATACCGCAAGAGTAAGTTTTATTGTAGATAAGTTAGTTTCAGAAAATAGTGAAGCGGAAGTGCAGCCTGCCGATGACATTGCTAAAATATTAAGAATGATTTTCCCGGTTTTCGTAGGGGCCCAGAAATCTCTCTCCATTGAAATGAATCATGTGGTCTGGTTGGTCTGCTACCCAAACTTCTGTTTCCCAAGAAATTTCAGCCAAATATCGAGTCATTTCCTTACGGCTGGGAAAAGCAGTCATAAAAACTAGTCCCTTACTACTTGACTGAAACAGCTGCCTTAATTCATTGTGTCGTTTTAAGTTAACTGGGCCATGACTAGTTACAGCCTCTATCAATACCAGCCAATCTTGCTGTTCATAATAAACTACAACATCGGGCATTTTACCGTGAGGATCTAAATGTACCCCCATTTCTCTAAACTTCTGAGTTTCATTAATGATAAACTTATCCCCAGCATCACCCACATAGAGAACCATACCTCCAGGTGTAAATCTAGGACAAAAACTCTCCAAAATATCTTTTATTAACTTGTTTTGTCCACCTGCTGAAAGCTGAATTGCTTGACCATTGGGCAAGCTAACGGGAATCATGGCTATATTTCGATTTCTATCCTGCAATAAGTTTTTTACTGAAATAGCATAATTACGGCGAGCCTCTTCCCACTGCTCAGAATTATATGATTGTATAAGTGACAGTGCTTGTTGCTGAAGTTGATAACACCATTTAGGGCTATTAATTGGTCGGTCGGGCTGATCTGGATTCTCAACGACTAAGCCCATCTGCACAAACTGGTGCATCGTTTGCCGTCTTACTGTTTCACGGGTATTTGGTGCATATTGCTTCCCATAATAATCACGAAACCAATCCATCATTTCAGTAATTCCACGTCTTGGTGCGATCGCTTGATTCCAAGAAGTGTCTGGTCGAATATCTGTCAAAGCAAGTAAGCACAGTGCTGACCTTTCGTTTTGTTGTTCTTTTGGGGCAGAAATATCTTTAAGAATAGCTAGTGCTTCCTGAATACGTTTACTCGCTTCAATCGTGTTGATTGCTTCACTCATAATTGACAAGGTTTTGTGTACAAGTGTATCAAGTTGCTCCTGGTTATAGACACAATCACCAATTTGGCTTCCCAGTTGTATTAGATCATCTTTGCAAGGGTATTTAATTTTCCGCAAATCCGTTGCATTGACTTGTGTATGCCCACTGAATTGCCGGAAGTAGTGATCAAATAAAGTTGAATTTAGAAATGTTGCTAAACCTCTTGCCAGGTCGGGATTCATTCCCTTTCCTTTAGCGTGGTAGTAGTTTAAATGATTTTCGATACCAAATCCTAATGTATCCATAGGAGAACATACAGCAGCAACAACACGACGTTTTTCTTCTTTAGCAGAAAACCGCTTTATTAAAACATACCAACCAGATTTAACTAACCATTTTTGCGTTTCCTGGTTTTTTTCAATAGCAATTGACTTGCGAGGATTATTTGGTGGAAAAACAACTTTTCCTGCTTTCATAGATTCTGGATACAGCAATGGAACACTTTTCTCATCCAAGCAATTTCTCAAAGCTGACTTGAGGCGAAAATCTACAACTGGGCCTGTTGAAACATCTAAACCAAGTTCCTCTAAAGTAGATGAAAATTTATCCATTTGCACTCTCAAAGCATCTTCGAGAGAGTTTGTAACGATATGGATAAACATTTCATTATCATTTGTTTCAATAACTCGTCTATAAGGAACAAGTCTCATTTCTGAAACATCATCTAATTCTTGTCCTGAATTAATACTTATTTCTATTAATTTAGGGTTAGTTGCTGTTTTTGCAGCATGAAAAATAATATTTTCTTGTAAGACCGCATCTTCTGAAAAAGCTAGTGAGCGACTTTCAAAAATATGAATTTTTTGAAAAGCCATTTCTTGTAAAAAAGCTTGACGAAAAGGACGAAAATAAGCACCATTACAAAAACTTCTGGGAGTAATTGCAACTATCTCTCCATCTTTTACAAGCTGTAGCATAGCCAGCCAAACAAATGCACTGTATAGATTGACAGTTTCAATTCCCAAGTTAATCAGATTCTTTTTATCAAATGATTGACTGTTGATCTTCTTGTAGGGTGGATTGATAATTGCATGAGTATAGCTGTTAAATGAAGTAGTGAAAAGTGGTAAATCAATATTATTATAGCTTTCAATAAAATTTTTATTTTGTAAAGAATAGTTAGCTGTAATTCCTTTTTTATCCAAAGCAACACAACAATCTGTAAGACATTTATCTAAAGAAGATAAGAAGGTTGTTTCTATTTCATAAGCTGTAATCAAACAACTATCAACCTGAGCCGAATTTCTCAATAATCGCTCTACAAAAGCAGCGCTTAAAGACCCAACTCCGGCTCCAGGATCTAGAAGACTAATATGACCAGATAAATTACTAAATTGTTCAGCCATAAATCGCGCAACAGTTGCAGGAGTCAAAAACTGACCCAATTCACTTCTTTGTTTCAGGTTCAGTTTTGGTGATAAATGTATTCTAGTTATATCTGTAGAGTCTGTAAGGAAAGTTGTCATGCTATCAATTGATTAACTATCTTATGATTTTATGATTTAGCTCTGCCAAAATATTGTTTAATAAGGCTATGCTTGATCAGCGTAGCACAATAGGCGAAGCCTCATATATAGCAATCCTAAATGATTTATGAATACTTCTATTCCCTATTCCCTATTCCCTGTTCCCTTCCCTCACCGATAAGTTCTCAACTCAAATAGGATTGCTATATTTCATTACCTGTCAGAGACAGGTAACGAGAAATAAGAAATACCTACTCACCCAAATTAATCGCGGGATTCCTACTAAAAAACCCCCTGGGCATCAGCTTAAACCCAACTTGGTGTCGTGGCATCACAGGCCAATCTTCTGGACGGGGAACATGAGTCATTCCCATTGTGTACCAAACAACAATATCTTCATTTTGCAAAGATTCATTATCAGCAATATATTTTGGTAAACCTTCGCCTGGTTTTGCTTGATTGGGATAATCTCCACCTGCATACATTTCACTAGCTTTATATTTTGTTACCCAAAGATGATGAGTTGCAAAACCAGCTTTTTCGCGGATTTTTGCACCTTCTACCGCATACAAAATCGTGTTTCCTCCTGGCATCAACATATATGCAGGGGGAACACCTAAATTATTCTGTTTATCTGCACTAGCAATCATCCATTCTCGACTGTGTTTGATATCTAAATCACGGACAGCAGCTTTTTCTGTTTTTAATGGTGTGTCTTCTACAGTAATGGCATTTCCCAAGGAATTTTTATCACTTATGGGCAAAGCTTCAACATTCATTTCCATTACCGAATTAGCCTGACCATCTACATCTAAATCTAGACGATAGTTGAAGAAATGCTGGTGATTTACTCCAAATATATTCTGAGCTAATAATCTACCTAAAGAACTATTTTGAGTTTGGATTTTGGCTGCTGTTCCCTGTGCTAAAACAATGCCTGTTAACTCATTTTGTACTTCTAAAGTACCGTCCTGGTGAAAGATCCAATTAATGCTGTAATCATAATTATCAACAGCCGTCGTCATCTTCATTACTAATTCACGACTGCGACGAACATCATTTTTTTGGCTGTTGTATTCAAAATGTTTCCAGAGTACACCGTTGTCTCTTTCATAGATACCAATGACTCCAGGCATTGTATAAGCATCTCCTTCACCATTAGCAAATACGGCATTCAGTAAAACCCCATTTTCGGGAACTTCTTTACCTATTTCCATCTTATTTGCTAATAAACCGAGGTTATATTCTCCGACATCAAAGGCGTTACGAAATGACCAATTAGGGTTAGAATCACCATAAGGAACTGCCATTTCTGATAATCCAGCACGATATAAAATTGGCCTGTATTTTTCGCCATCTTTGTAATTAACAAGATATAAAACTAAGCCTTCACGAGGATGCATTAAATAACGAAATTTCCAACCTTGCCAACTAATTTCGTTACCTTTAATTTTGAAGGTTTGACCATGAGATTGAATAATTTTTAAGGGTTTTGGTGGTGAAAGTAATTTACTGAAAGATTTTAGATCATAGTCCCAGTTTTCTTGAGAAATAGGAACTACACCGTTATCGACAAAACTGTCAATTTCACCTTTGTTTAAATTAACTGTAACCAAAACTCCTTCAATGGGACGGGCATAAAAATTGGATAGTTTACCCTTATAATAAGATAATGCCCGACAAAGACGATTACCTGATTTTTCTTCTTCTGGGGTTAGTATTCCTGCTGTCCAGCAACTGATTTGTACTTGATCAAAATCTGTAATTCCTCGCTTTTGCATGGCTTTTTGCCATTGAGGATCAGATTTAATGACTTCTTTTGCTATTTCATAATCTGTGGGTAAAATTGCAGGTTGCACACCTGGTTTTTCTTCCCAGGACGTTAATGTTTTGGTGGTGAGATTAACTGTTCCTGTGAAAGTTTTGTTGAGTTCACGCTCATAAACTAATAAAAAAACCTGGCGTGTAAATGACTTATCTGGTGTAAAATTTAAGACTTCTTTTTTATCCGGTTCTTGCAAAGCAATCATGGGAAAAAATGCTGTATCACTCAAAGTTTTTTCCTGTTTGAGTATATCTACAGCTTGATTAATTTCTATCTCGGTTAATGGGTTTAAAGGATGGGAAATTACAGATTCCTGAGCAGATAAAATGCCCATAAATCCCAGTATGGCAGTAGTGAAAACAATAATGGCAACAACTAGCCCAAAAAACCTTAGTTTCTGAATCATTAGTTTACTTGTTTAGGACTTAGTTATTTATTTCCCAAGTGCTAATAGTAAAACCGATAGATTCAGAAACTAATTTGCAAATAATTGGCTGGATTATGCAATAACCAAACGCCGTAAAGATTCAGCACGACGTTTTGCAGTGGCGTTATTAGGAGCCAATTTTAGTACTGCTTCATACATTTCCAGTGCTTGAGAATTTAATTTTTTCTTCTCGTAAGCGTGTCCAAGATTATTCAGGGCTGATATATAATCTGGGTTCAATTTGATTGCTTCTTTGTACTGACGAATTGCTAAGTCATATTGCTCTTGGGCAAAATAAACATAACCCAAACCGTTGTAAACTGGGGCTATATTCTCTTCTCCCTCTTCTTCAGCAGCTTTAAGAGCTTTTTGAAATAGGGGTATTGATTGAGTAAAGACTTTTTTTTCGGAATAAATACTGGCTAATTCGTAATATTCTTGAGCCGTACCTTTTTCTTTAGTTAACTTGCTTTTCAACTTGGAAAGAGAACCTTCTAGTTTGCGAGTTTTGAAAATTTCTCGAAAAACACTCACACCTGCAAATGCGAGCAGCCCAACAAAAACTGAGAGATAAACGACGGCTAGATTGTTATCCATTGCCTACAAATACAAATATAAAAAGTGCTTTCTCTATCTATTATTCAACTTTCTGGGAAAATGGGGAAATAAAAAAATAATTCGTAATTGGGGAATAGGGAATAGGGAATAGATAGAAAGTTATTCTCTTCTGACTCCTGACTGGTCACTGAGCTTGTCGAAGGGTCGAAGTGTTGACTCCTGAATTCTGCTACAGTCCCCAAAATTGTGCGCGTTCTTTGAGCCAACCTGTAGCTGTGTAACGTGCGATCGCTTCATTTACCTTTCGCCTTAATTCATCGTACTGCAAACCCTTGGGCATCACCACCGATAAAGGTTGGGCTGATAGCTTGGTGGGTAATAGCCGATATTGGGGATATTCTTGCACCCAACCACTGAGAACGCTGGTATCAGCCGCAAAGGCATCAGCAGTGTTATTTTCGATTTTATCTCGTGCTTCTACGTAGGAATTTACGCCTACTAACTCAGCATCGGGTATAAAATACCTTATCCTGGCGATGGTACTAGAATTGTTGAGGACTGCGATTTTACGTTTAGATAAATCTGGTAATTTTTGAATAGATGTATCTTTTGTAATTATTGCCGCACCATCAAGATAGTAAGGAACACTAAAACTAACTATACGGGAGCGTGATTCAGTTGCTGTAACTCTGGCAATGGTGAGGTCTACTTGATTGTTTAAAATTACAGATAAGCGATCGCTATTAGCAACCGATTTAAATCTCACCGCATCCGGTTTACCTAGCAATTCCTCTGCCAAACGCTTGGCTAAATCAATTTCTAACCCTTGTAAATTGCCGTTATCATCCTTAAATCCCAAAGGACGCAAGTTATATTTAACAGCAATATTTACATAGCCTCGTTGCTGAATTTCCGGCAACGTAGCAGCTGATGCAGTCAACGATTTTCCCCCAAAACAAAGGCAGAAAACCAAAACTAGGGTAGCGGATAATACCAGATGTAACTGATTAATTTTTGACCACCTGTTACATCCGTTATTCATCCGTTGCCACCTTTATCCTTTAACTGCGTTTGCCATTTCTGCAACTTTAGCAAAGCTTGCAGGGTCAAGAACTGCCAATTGTGCCAACATTTTGCGGTTGAGTTCAATGTTAGCTTTTTTGAGATTACCAATTAACTGGCTGTAGCTTAAACCATGTTGTCTGGAAGCTGCGTTAATACGTGTAATCCATAAACGGCGGAAATCACGCTTCTTCTTTTTGCGATCGCGGTAAGAACTGCGAAGCGCCTTCATCACCTGTTGGTTAGCGGTTCTAAACAGAGTTGAGTGAGAACCACGGAAACCTTTAGCTATTTTGAGAATTTTATTGCGGCGTTTACGAGCTACATTACCGCGTTTTACCCGAGTCATATCTTAACTACCTGTGATGTTTTACAAATAAGGGAGCATCAAACGTACATTGTCTGCATCACGTTCATTAACAAGTGCAGACTGGCGCAAACCACGCTTTTTGTTGGAAGACTTATGTTCCAGAAGGTGGCTTTTGAAAGCTTTGCGACGGACAATTTTACCGGTACCAGTGGCACGAAATCGCTTCGCCGCTGCTTTACGAGTTTTGAGTTTAGGCATGGGTTTGGCTATGATTCGACACAATCTATTATTATATATCAAAAAACCCAAATTAATTTTTTGTGGAGGTTGCGACTTTAGGATCTAAGACGATGCTTGCACCGGTTTTATCTACATGGTAAGTCCATGATTGATTTTTCACCTTCACAGTTACTATCCAGCCTTCTATGGGGTCATACTGTTGAGTACAGACCTCACCAAAACCGAATACGCAAGCATTACTAAAGGTTTGTTGGGTTGCTTGAGTGATTTTTATAGCATTTTGCGGTAATCCAGAGCGTTTAGAAGCATCAATCACAATTTTATCAGCTATATCCTTCGGCAGTTGGGAAGCAGCAGATACATTCACTTTGGGATCGAGCAGGATTTGTGAACCAGGTTGATTAACATGATAAGTCCATGATTGATCCTTTACCTGCACAACTACCTTCCATCCGCGAATAGGTCTGTATTCCTTAGTGCAGATTTCCCCAAATCGAAAAATACAGGGATTTCCAAAAGTTGTAACTGTGACTTGAGTAATTTTTAAATCAGGAATTTTTACCCCAGAACGTTTAGCCGCATCTCGTAGCACTGCTCTAGAAATATCTCTAGGTAGATTGTTTCGATTTTGAGCTAATTGTGTCTGTTCTGGACTAGGAATAGCCACAGAAGTTTGATTGTTAGAAATATCAAGTCCACAAGCAAGCAACCCGCTTAAAGCCAGGGTTAAAACAATTGATTGAGGTAATTTACCGATATTTTTCAAATGAAATGACATAATCTGTTTTCCGCCTCAATTTAACAAGATATATAAACTTATTTACTATTTTTAGCTTAATTTTGTTCCCCGAATTGTTCTTGAAACCAGGGAATACAGAATTCACTCCTATATCTAAATAAAAACTCAAGTGCTTTTTCAGATTCGAGATAATTTTACCAAACCTTACTTAGAGAACTCCATAGAATGATTGATCCTGTTTTAATATCATTCCCCTAAAGCTTGTCAACTGCGAAAGTAGAGGTAATTCATGAATTACCCCTACTTTATTGGATCATGTTTTTTATGGAGTTCTCTTAACTACGTTTTTGGGAAACTGGCGCTTTAAGGCTGCAAAAACCGGACAGGGGGCTGAAGCTTGCAAATTATGCGGTTTGTTCCAAGTGAAGGGTGCTTGTTGAGCCGCAGACATCCATAACAGCCGCTTGGCTCTGGTCATGGCAACATAGAGTAAACGGTATTCTTCAGCCATTTTCAGATATTTGGCATCTTCCCAAGCTTGGCTGATATTGGGGATGGTTTTGGTGTGGAGTACGGCACGAATTTGGGCGCGAGCGACTTCTGATAAGGTAAAATCACCTAAAAATTGGCTTTGAGGTGGAACCCAAAATTTACCGGGAATGAGATTTTCATGCAGAAAGGGCAAAAACACATAATCCCAATCTAGCCCTTTGGCTTTGTGCATGGTGATGATTGTGAGTTGACCTGGTTGGGTATATTGTTCATCCAGATTTTCTGTGTCTACTGGTTCAAACCGTTCGGAACTGACGATTTCACTTAAAGCGGAAAGAATAGCTTCCATTGATGTGTTACCGAAGAGTTGCTGGTTGACTCTTTCTGCAAGTTTGTCAGCGGTTGCTAATTCTGCTTGGTCATAATTTAAGGTTATGGCGAAGAAGGAAATAATCTGATACAGAGGTAGTTCTAGACGAGCGCGGAGTAGACTACGACACAAATGGGCAGTTTTTTGGACTATATCTGTTTGCGGTGCGGCTAGGGGGCCAGGATATAAAAATTCTTCGGGAATACTGGCGAGGGCGTTGAGGTCTTGGGTAGGAATTAATTGACGTTGGACTAGGACATCGAGGGCGGCTTTTAGTTTTCCGGGGGAGTGGGGGCGATCGCAAAATTGCAATAATGATAAAATTTCTTGGGGTACATGAGAACGTCTTTCTCTCTCTCCCACGTCATAAAGTTTGATTTTATGTTCTTTGCAGATCGGTTCTAAAGCCTCCCCTAACCATCTTCCTTGGCGATTTTCTCGCACTAATACCGCTGCACAGGATTGGGGATCTTGGGTGAATAATTCAACTACTCTCTGGCTAAGTAACTCAACTGTTTGATGAATATCCACAGGGGTATAAAGTTCAAGTCCCCTCCCCACTGGTGCGGGATTAGCATTTGTCTGAGGATCATTGATATCCACAGGGTGAATTGTCTGTACCAGAAATGGAGCTTCGCCTTTATTGGTTGTTGACCACTGATTATTCACCCACTCCAATGCAAAGTTAGCTGCTGCAATAATAATTCTTGTACTCCGACCTGCTTGATCCATTGTTGCCAATCTTTGATCAAGATGACATTTTTTACAAAAATCCCGGAAATAAATCGGGTCAGCAGGAGTAAAAGTTGAATTAATCGCCTGATTAGGATCACCTACTCGCACTAGGTTGAGTTGAGGAGTCCTCAGTAAAGAAATTTCAGAATCAGGACTATCTCCCTCACTAGCCAATATTTCTAATAACTGCGTCTGAAGTGGGCTAGAATCCTGGGCTTCGTCTTCAAAAACGGCGAAAACTTGATTTTGCTCTATACGACGGGCGCTGTCGTTTTCTAGAACTCGTAAAGCAGCTAAAATCATATCGTCGTAGTCGATGAAGTCTGGCGACATATCTGATGGGTTGCGCCTACGCATTAAGTTTTCATATTGCTCATACAATCCTGCCGCAACTTGCAAAATTGCATACTTATCGGTAGTTTTTTGACTCCATTTTTTTAATTGTTCTGGTGTTATTCCTGAGCTTTTGGCTTCATGAATGACGGTGTAAGCTAAATCTGGTAATACTTCTGTTCGCAATACTGACTGACGACGCAGTTTTTCTGTTTCTTCACCATCAAATTGTTTACCTGCGAGTAAATGAGAATATTGTTCGGTATTATGAATAATCCATTGTTCTACGGCTAGACGAATAAAACGATGGCTTTGATTAGGGGTAATTAATGTGACATTTTCTAGCTGCAAACCGGATAAGTGAGGATGGCGACTGGCAATGTTTAAGGCTAAACCATGCAGGGTATAGACTGCAAAGCCTGTTTGCGGTAAAGATAATTTATCTCGTAAGCATTCGCGGATTTTTGCTTTAATGTTGGCAGCGGCGGAACGGGTAAAGGTGACGACTACCAATTGACGACGGTAATTGTTTCCTGTGGAAAGGGAATGTTGATATTGACGTGCGATCGCGATCGCAGCTGCATCTGCCATCCCTCTCGATTTACCAGCACCAGGAACCGCTGACACAGCTAATGATCCAGATTCCCAGTCGGCCATTTGCTTTTGTCCAGGTCGCAAACTATCACGAATGGCTACAATGTTGTCGTTTAATTTAGCAAAGGAAGATTGCTGATTTTCTTCTAATTCAAGGTTTTCTTGATGTTCTAAATCAGTAATTTTATCTGTAGACATATAAATATTTAGGTTTTTATTTTGGCGTTGCTGAGTAAGTGTATGATTTTATCTCACGCAGAGACGCAGAGGCTCAGAGAGTGAGTGTTTGAGAGATTAAGTATTTCAATTAACATAAATTAATAATGACAAATCGCAAACGTTTGATACAAGATTTGGGTTTAACTGGAACGATACCTGCATTGGGTATTGCGATCGCTATTGGTGCTATTTTGCGCTTTTGGCATCTAGATTTAAAACCCCTCTGGCTCGATGAAATAATTACGGCTATTTTTAGCTTGGGGAAAAATTACCGTGATTTACCTTTAGATGTTCTCTTTCCCCTCAACCAAATTCAGGCAATTTTTGCTTTTCAACCAGGTGTTAGCTGTCCTCAAATTGCTGAAAATCTTGCTAATTATTCTACTCACCCACCGCTGTTTTTTTGCTGGATGTACTATTGGTTAGGGTTTTTGCATCCTTTGGATATAGAGTGGATGGCTAAATTGCGATCGCTACCAGCTTTATTTGGTGTGGCTACAATCCTCGCAATTTATGGGGTCAATCGCATGGCTTTTTCTCCCACATCTGGAATTATGGCAGCATTTTTTATGGCTTTATCCCCCTTTGCTGTTTACCTATCTCAAGAAGCAAGGCACTACACTCTACCTATGCTCATAATTACTTTAGCATTGTTCTTGCTCATGCAAATTCAGCAAGATCTCTTTCACAAACCAAGATTAAAATTTTGGGTTTGGCTTTTATGGGCAATTATTAATAGTATCGGTCTTTATGTTCACTATTTTTTTAGTATAGCATTTATTGCCGAAGTTGCTACACTATTATTGCTAATTTATCGGGGTAAACGTAATATTTTAAAACTTCGTCAAGCCTGTTTATATCTAATTATCTCTACCTGTTTTATTATTATTAGCTTCATACCCTGGGTACTAGTTATAGTCAGCCATTTACGCAGATCAGAAACTAATTGGTTGCCATCTGCTCATCATGTTGAACCTATCTATCAAACTTTGATCACCTGGGTGTTGATGATCATTACTCTCCCAGTAGAAAATCAGCCTTTATTAATGGCAATTTTATGTAGTTTTCTCATGGTTATATTTATGATTTGGGCTGGGTGGCAAGTCTTACCAAATTTAAAGTTACTATGGTTAAAAAGTACAACCCATTTGCCTACGTTCACACTTTTAAGTTTTACTTTTTTTGTATTATTACAATTCTTCTTTATTGCTTATGTATTAGGTAAAGATATTACCGTTGTTCCTCGTTATCATTTTGTCTATTATCCTAGCTTTTGCGCTTTATTAGCAGCCAGTTTAGAAAAGGTCAAAATTTCCAAATTTGTCTTTTTATTGGTTGGTTTAATCAGTTGTATTTTTGTGCTTTCTAATTTAGGGTTTCAAAAACCCTTCCAACCGGATAAAGTTGCCCAATATATGAATTTTGAACCTGCTGTACCATTAATGTTGGTGGTGGGATATGACAATTATCAAGATGTCGCTGGAGGACTAAGTTTCGCTGTGGCATTAGAACAACTCAGAAGTAATGAAATTACCAGCCAATTCCAGAAAGATAGTTTGATTTTTTTAGATAAATCTCCTGATTTTTCTACCTTCAGTAACAAGCTTTCTCAAATTTCTATGGCAGATATATCTCAGTTTAATTTATGGTTCGTAGGTTCAAGTATGAGAAAACGGGATTATCCACCAAAGTTGACACTTACCTCTGGGAAAACTACTTGTAATATAGAACCTACCCAACACTATCGCACTGGTCACTTTCCCTATCAGCTTTATCGTTGCAGCAATTCATAATTGGTAACTTGGGAATGGTAAAACTTTTCTTACCAATCACCAATCACTAATCGTAAGGATTCAGGATACAGAATATTTGATATAGCAGGGAACTCTTAACAGAAGAGAAAAATATTCTTCTTCCTCCTGACTCCTGACTCCTGACTCCTGAATTCTTACCACTAATCACCAATCACCTAACCTTATTCGTCAATCTGCCAAGAATCCTTGGTAAATTCTTCATCAAGAACTTTCTTAGGACGTAAAATAACTATTATTTTTCCGAGTATGGTATTTTCTGGGGCTGTATCAAACCACTGAAAATCAATTTCACCGGAGTTATCGACGACAAAGTAGCTGGAAATATCCCATTCTCTTTGTGCGCGATCTATAACAACTAGCACAGGTTCTACTTTAGTTTGGGTTGGGTTAGGGAAGATATCGCTACTAGCAATAATTACTAAGGGATCTTCAGCAGATCGTAGTACTTGCCAACCTGGTAAGGATACCCAAGCTTGTTCTCCGGCAAATTTGACAATCCGGAATGGTTCAATTTCTGTAATTAGGGGTACAGCTTGTATATCTTGCGGTGTTAATGGCAACTCACCAACTACAGGTACAATCCGGGGTAATTCTTCATCTGACTCTAGACGGAAAAAGGGAAGAATGGGAGCGGAACGTGGAGCAACTGCGGTAAAATCCATTAATAGTTGTTCGATTTGTTTCCTAGCTGTTTGTGAGTGAACAAATCTTAATGCTTTGGCTATTAAGCGCGATCGCTCTTGTAAATCAGAATTTTGTCTTGCTAATTTCCAAATTTGGTAGGCTACAGCATCCCCAGGATTGGCTGTAAAACCTGTTGGTGGTGCGGCAAATCGAGAAAAATCTTTAATTGATTTGGCGATATCCCGCGCTTCGTCTACGTCGAGTTTGTGGTGAAAAATCAAATCGGCAGCTGCGGCTCGGTCTTCTTGGGTAAGTAGGCGTAGTTCATATAGAATATCACTAGCCCTTTCACCATAGTATGCCTTTGTAGCTTCGGATGCACCAAACTTTTCTAAACAACTGTAAACTTGTGAGCCAACAATCACCTGATTTTGTTGACTTGGCTCAAATCCAGTGGCTTCAAAAATTTCTTGAGGATTGTAACCGTTTTTTTGTAGGTAAGCGATCGCTGTTCCCCATTCCACCCAGTTCCCTTGTTTTTGTCTTAACTTGACTAATAATTCTTGTGCTGTATCGTTAGCAGCGTTCTCAGTATCTTGAGTATTGGTTGGTAGTTCAGTCATAATCTAAAGTGTAAACTTTAACTTAATATGGTGATTCTTTGAGATTTAAACGATGGACTTCGTTCCTGGCGTTGGCTTTTAGTATTTGCCTGATGCCGGAATTTTATTAATTAGCGTGTAATTAAAATATGTTACGGCTTAACCTGAACAGCATATCCTAATTCTAATCTCTAAAGTGCTAATCTCTTGTCAGACTCAGAATCTTCCATAATCAACTCTTAATGATATCTAGGAATATGATTTACGTATGAGGAGTGTCTTACCCATTGCCCAATCCCCAATCCCCTATTCTCAAGTCAGCCTTGTATGGAATATAACCAAATTGTAAAGAAGATATAAAACAACTTATGGATAACCTCAATATGGACATTGAGCAATTGCGCTCTCAAGCGAGTAATCGTGAACGCCCCACAAAACTCAAAATTCTTGTAGTTGATGATGAACCAGATAATCTGGATTTGCTGTACCGTACCTTTCGCCGTGATTTTAATGTCCTCAAAGCTGACAGTGGTGTAAATGCACTGCAATTGTTAGAGGAAGAGGGGGAAGTCGCAGTTATTATATCCGATCAGCGGATGCCAGAAATGAAAGGTACTGAATTTCTGAGCAGGACATTACCACAATTTCCCGATACGGTCAGAATTATTCTCACTGGATTTACTGATATTGAAGACTTGGTAGAGGCTATTAATTCCGGTCAAGTTTTCAAATACATCACCAAACCTTGGGATTCTGGAGAACTGAAGGATGTAGTGCAAAGAGCAGCAGCAACTTATGATCTGCTCAAGCAAAGAACTGAAGAATTACGCCGTGCTAATGCCCAAATGGATCTGCTGACGGTTTTGGTCGAAGTCACTCAAGCCGCTTCTAGTTTAGAAGCAACTCTGGCTCCCATTGCTAAGGCTTGTAGTAAAACTTTTAATGCAGATGGCTGTATTGTGCAACTAGTTGAAGGAGACACTCTAGTTGGAACTCAAGGGGTATACAGCGAGACGGGCATGATTGAAAATTGGCTCTCTCAAGATGTATTAGCAAAAGCAGCGATCGCAACAGGTCAAATACAATCGTCTCTAAATATACCTCAAGACCCTAATCTTAGTAGCCTTCCTTACTACCAAGCCGCTGGAGTCCAAGCACATTTAATTATCCCCATTGTTTATCGGCAGAAAATGTTGGGGGTATTATCCCTACAGTGGCAAAAACCTTGTATTTTAAGAACAGATGAACTCAAACTCATCCATTTATCAGTGGAACTATTAGCGATCGCTCTATCGAGTAGTTATACTGCAAACCGGTGAAACCTAGACCTAATGTCATACTGTATCCCTCTCTAAAACCGGAGGCAAGCTACAGAATGACACTTTATAAACTGTTCTTAGGATACCAATCTCAATTTTCCATAATTATCTGACTAATGGGCAACGAAATTCGTGACATTTTTGACCGTATTGCTCCAGTCTATGACCAATTAAATGATTGGTTAAGTCTGGGACAACACCGCATATGGAAAGAAATGACAGTCAAATGGAGTGCAGCTAAACCGGGAGATACTTGCTTGGATTTGTGTTGCGGTAGTGGCGATTTAACCTTTCGGTTAGCCCGATATGCAGGAGTGACGGGAAAGGTATATGGTGTAGACTTTTCCTGCAACTTACTCACAGTAGCTAAAGAACGCTGCCACAAACATTACCCCCAAGCACTTATAACTTGGTTAGAAGCAGACGTATTAAATTTACCCTTTGATGATAATCAATTTGATGCCATCACAATGGGATATGGTTTAAGAAATGTTAAAGATATTCCCCGGAGTCTCCAAGAAATATATCGTGTTCTTAAGCCTGGTGGCAAAGCAGCTATTTTAGACTTTCATCGACCTAGTAATGCCATATTCCGCACTGTTCAACAGTGGTATTTAGACAACTTAGTTGTTCCCCTAGCCACAAATCTAGGCGTAAAGGAAGAATACGCTTATATCAGTCCCAGCTTAGACCGCTTCCCCATAGGTAAAGAACAGGTAACATTAGCACAAAAAGCTGGTTTTGTCAATAGCGTACATTATCCCATTTCTAACGATATGATGGGAGTGCTAGTAGTAAATAAATAATTGGTAATTGGAGGCAAAAGACAGGAGATAAGAATTATTTTTAATTTTTAATTAATTTCTCCCAGTCCCCAGTCGCCAATCCCCAATACCTTGTCCTCGTTTCCTAATCCAAAATACTGTGGATTGGTCTCATCTTTGGCTTTATGTATCACCCCCTATTTTGGGTGGAGTTATCGGCTATTTCACCAACGATATAGCCATCAAAATGCTATTTCGTCCCTACCAAGCTATTTATATTCTGGGACGGAGAGTACCTTTTACTCCCGGATTGATTCCCCGTAATCAAGAACGGTTAGCAAAAAATATTTCGGATACGATTATGGGGTCGCTGTTAACGCCAGATGAATTACAAAAACTGGCGCGACGACTCCTACAAACAGAAAGAGTAAAAGGTGCCATTCTCTGGTTATTGCAGTTAGCAATTGAACAAGTCCAAGGCGACAAAAACCAGAAAAGCATCAAAGTTGTCGCGGGAATTTTACGTGATTTATTAGGAGAGTCTTTACCACGACTGCTTAAGGTCTTAGCACGACAGGAAAATTTTTTAGAAGCGCAAATCAACCAAATTTTTGACCAGATTTTACTGGAATTTCAACTGAGTGAAGAACAATCAACTCGTTTAGCTGATTGGTTATTAGAAGCTGTTTTACCACCAGATGTATTACGGCAAGCAATAATTGACTTTTTAACTGATCGCACAATTCAAACTATTGATGATAGCTTTCGAGAAAAAACTAGTGGTACTTATTGGGTAGTAGCTAATCTATTTGGTTTACGGAATACTCTCACGCGATTGCGGACATTTTGTTTAGATGAAAAAGAAGCTACCAATAAGCGGTTGCAAGAATTAATTCAAGATTTGCAAATGCGCGATCGCTTCAAAAAATTGTTACAAGATTTATCTTTTCAAAATCTACCAATTGGTACAGTCCGTCAACTCAGAAAAACAACGAGAGAAAGTGTTCGTCATTATCTGCAAAATAGTGGTAGCAATTTATTACAAGAATTAACAGAATCAGCCGATTGGGAAAATATTTCTGAATTACTTTTGAAGCGTTTGAGTAATTCACCTGTTGTCAACACTTCCTTGGGTGTTGTTTCCGAAGAGTTGGCTTTAATTTTAGAACGCTATTTAGAAAGAGACTTAGAAGCAATCGTTACCCAAGTCATTCCTATTCTATCTATAGATCAAGTCATTATCGACAGAGTAAAATCAACTTCACCTGCTGATTTAGAAGCCGCAATTGAGGGAATTGTTAAAAATGAATTACAGGCAATTGTGACTTTAGGCGGTATTTTGGGTTTTGTTGTCGGGTTATTTCAAGTAGGATTTTTAATTTTGAGTCGATATTAATTCTCCTTCTTTAGCATTGAGGAGTCAGCCCTATGGCTAACGCCACGCTACGCTATCGGCTTCGCTCAGGGCAAGGAGTTAGAAGTTAGGAGTTAGGAGTTAGGAGTTAGGAGTTAGGAGTTAGGAGTTAGGAGTTAGGAGTTAGGAGTTAGGAGTTAGGAGTTAGGAGTTAGGAGTTAGGAGTTAGGAGTTAGGAGTTAGGAGTTAGGAGTTAGGAGTTAGGAGTTAGGAGTTAGGAGTTAGGAGTTAGGAGTTAGGAGTTAGGAGTTAGGAGTTAGGAGTTAGGAGTTAGGAGAAAGAAGTGAAGAAGAATATTTTTCTCTTCTGCACCCTGCCCCCTGCCCCCTGCACCCTGCCTTGCTTCTCCGAAACAATAGATGGGATATGTTGCTAAAAACAAGATGAACAACTTGGGTTAATTGATAGCTATGTTTTAATGTGAAACTACTTTAAACCAAGCCATGAAAGTACACCTTGATTGGTGAGATATTCTATCAAAACCATTAAGATAAAGCCAATCATAGCTGCCCGCCCATTTAGGCGTTCGGAATATTCATTAAAACCAAATTTGGGATCTTCTAGTTTGGGGTTAACGCTTGGTTGTGGTTGTGTCATTATCAGTTTTTCCTCTTTTCTTGATGGCAAACGAAACTTTAAATTGAGCTTTTAGCTAATTGCAGTGCTTTAACTTGAGAAGTCCAACAGCAGCTTGTTGGAGATAGCAATGCAAAAGCCGACTTTACAATTTTTAATGATTCTTTATCTATTGTAAGAATACTGGGAGATTAGTCAAGGGTAAGAGTTGGCAGTTTTGCAGGTAGATTTAGGGGCGATGGGTAAGAAATTGGCTATCTCTAATACGGAAGTAGCAAGATAGAGACTGGCAGGCTAGAGTAAATAAAAAAATATCAGAGGCTGTAAATGGAAATCGGCGTTCCTAAGGAAACTAAGGATCAAGAGTTTCGTGTAGGTTTAAGTCCTTCTAGTGTGCGGGTACTGCGAGAAAATGGTCACGGTATCTTTGTCCAAACACAAGCGGGTGCTGGTGCTGGATTTACAGATGAAGACTATAGCAGTGCGGGAGCAGAAATTGTTTTTACACCAGAAGCTGCTTGGAATCGGGAGTTAGTGATCAAGGTTAAAGAACCGTTGGTAAGCGAGTATAATTTTTTGCAAAAGGGACAGTTATTATTTACTTATTTACATTTGGCAGCCGATCGCAAATTAACAGAATATTTACTAGATTGTGGCATTAGTGCGATCGCTTACGAAACAGTAGAACAACCAGGGGTGAATAGATTACCCTTGCTGACCCCCATGAGCATTATTGCTGGTCGGTTAGCGGTACAATTTGGCGCTAGATTCCTAGAACGTCAACAAGGTGGTAAGGGGGTACTTTTAGGTGGTGTACCCGGTGTTAAAGCTGGCAAAGTAGTAATTTTAGGTGGTGGTGTCGTCGGCACAGAAGCCGCTAAAATTGCTGTGGGTATGGGTGCGATCGTACAAATTTTAGATGTTAATGTTGAACGCCTTGCTTACTTAGAAACTCTTTTTGGTTCTAGAGTGGAACTGCTTTATAGCAACTCTGCCCATATTGAAACCGCAGTTAAAGAAGCCGATTTACTCATTGGTGCGGTTTTAATTCCCGGCAGGAGAGCGCCAATTTTAGTATCCCGCGATTTGGTTAAACAAATGCATCCTGGTTCAGTCATTGTGGATGTTGCAGTTGATCAAGGTGGATGTGTAGAAACATTACACCCTACATCTCACACCAATCCTGTATATATAGATGAGGGTGTAGTACATTATGGTGTTCCCAATATGCCTGGGGCTGTACCTTGGACATCCACTCAAGCTCTCAATAACAGCACTTTGCCCTATGCTGTGCAGCTGGCTAATTTGGGAATTAAGGCTTTGGATATTAACCCAGCTTTGGCTAAGGGTTTGAATGTGCAGAACCATCGTTTAATACATCCGGCTGTACAAGAGGTTTTCCCTGATTTGGTGAGTTAATCATCAGCTTTTTTGCGCGGGTGGGTAGGTGTAAAAAATGAGAAGTAGCAAAAAATGGCTGTATCTCTTGATAGGCTTGGTTTTGCGACTATTAATGTTGATGAACCATCCGCGCACCTTACACAGCATGGGTTTCAGCGTTTTTTGTTCTTGACACAATTCCTGAAATGGACTATTATGATGAGGCTCGCGCAATCGAACCTTGAAAACCAAATACAGACAGGCTTCCATGATGCCGCTATTGCAATTTCTATTACTCCCTATTAGGGATTGAAACGAATATTTGGATGAAGTAGAGGCGAAATTCCCTGGAGTTATTGCAATTTCTATTACTCCCTATTAGGGATTGAAACCGAGAAATTAGCAGCCCTTCAATCGGCGTGTAGCAAGATTGCAATTTCTATTACTCCCTATTAGGGATTGAAACCCAGATTTCTAGCTACTCATTCACTACTCATTCACATTGCAATTTCTATTACTCCCTATTAGGGATTGAAACAATGAAACGCCAGGGGTGATGACCCTGGCATCAGTAACAAATGAAATTGCAATTTCTATTACTCCCTATTAGGGATTGAAACAATGAAACGCCAGGGGTGATGACCCTGGCATCAGTAACAAATGAAATTGCAATTTCTATTACTCCCTATTAGGGATTGAAACGTAGTATCTGTTAAACACGAATTAAAAGTGAATCCTCAGATTGCAATTTCTATTACTCCCTATTAGGGATTGAAACATGATGAGTTAAGTGGTAGTGTGCTTGATTCATCATGATTGCAATTTCTATTACTCCCTATTAGGGATTGAAACCCTCTTCTTTGGTCAGGAAGGTCATATGTCCAATTGCAATTTCTATTACTCCCTATTAGGGATTGAAACGTTTAGGCGATCGCCTTTTTTTTGGTGCTTTTCAATTGCAATTTCTATTACTCCCTATTAGGGATTGAAACTTTGCAGATATTCTCAAAGAGTTAAAAATTGATGAAAATTGCAATTTCTATTACTCCCTATTAGGGATTGAAACTACGCTCAAGGTAATAGTAATAGCAATTCTAATATTGCAATTTCTATTACTCCCTATTAGGGATTGAAACTAGAATACCTAATATGTATTGTGTTTTCCTTTTGCTTATTGCAATTTCTATTACTCCCTATTAGGGATTGAAACTGATGTAATTTATGGGGCTAATTGCCCCTTTAAAAATTGCAATTTCTATTACTCCCTATTAGGGATTGAAACTATCTAGTTGACACAACAGGGCATCATTGGGATGCCTTTATTGCAATTTCTATTACTCCCTATTAGGGATTGAAACTTTTTAATCCAAATCCAAATTTTAATAATCCTTTGTATTGCAATTTCTATTACTCCCTATTAGGGATTGAAACATAAACCGTGGGAACACTTGCAGGACATGATCCGCCGTATTGCAATTTCTATTACTCCCTATTAGGGATTGAAACAAACCAGACAAAACACCTATTGGGCAGAATGGCAAATTGCAATTTCTATTACTCCCTATTAGGGATTGAAACAAATTCCTGCATATACACTTTCTGCAAGTGTTCCCAAATTGCAATTTCTATTACTCCCTATTAGGGATTGAAACATAGGTTGGTTTACCCATTCCGTGCCGATTGGGTAGAATTGCAATTTCTATTACTCCCTATTAGGGATTGAAACCTTGATTCAGGATTGGCAAGTGGTTTAAGTCAATGATTGCAATTTCTATTACTCCCTATTAGGGATTGAAACTAATCGACTTTAGACATTTTCTCATTTAAGATACCTATTGCAATTTCTATTACTCCCTATTAGGGATTGAAACTGAACGAAATACTATTCCACAGATAGGATTCTTGGGAGATTGCAATTTCTATTACTCCCTATTAGGGATTGAAACTACTCAATATCAAATTGAAGCGTTAGCAAGCCAAAATACAGATTGCAATTTCTATTACTCCCTATTAGGGATTGAAACTTCGAGGACAACACCACCCTTTTTTAAAGCATTACCAATTGCAATTTCTATTACTCCCTATTAGGGATTGAAACTATGGTGAGAAATTCAGCACCGCACCACCCGTCGCAGGGCATATTGCAATTTCTATTACTCCCTATTAGGGATTGAAACGAGCTTTCTGGAAATTCAAAAGTTGCCTCTAGATGTATTGCAATTTCTATTACTCCCTATTAGGGATTGAAACAAGCTAAACTCACAATTGGCTACGGAAATCAAAAAGCATTGCAATTTCTATTACTCCCTATTAGGGATTGAAACACTTTATGGGAAAGGCTTAAAAGCTATGAGGTGATTTGATAAATTGCAATTTCTATTACTCCCTATTAGGGATTGAAACAAAGACGACATCGCCGCTGGTATCAAAATTCAGGGAATTGCAATTTCTATTACTCCCTATTAGGGATTGAAACCTACGTGAAAGAGAGAATGGAGATTTTTTTTGAGCGGTCGCAGATTGCAATTTCTATTACTCCCTATTAGGGATTGAAACGTTTCTATTTCAGTCAGTAGCCGTTTAATTTCAATTGCAATTTCTATTACTCCCTATTAGGGATTGAAACTTTACTCAGCCTTCAGATGGGGCAATTCCCGAAAATTGCAATTTCTATTACTCCCTATTAGGGATTGAAACGCCGCATATATTGTGTAGTAAAAAGATGAAGAAGAATTGCAATTTCTATTACTCCCTATTAGGGATTGAAACGTCATTATCATCAATCCTACAAGCCAATTTTAAAGATGCTCGTATTGCAATTTCTATTACTCCCTATTAGGGACTTAAACATAAAATATTTTCAGAAATCTGTTGACAAACAAAACAGAATAATGACACCAATTTAATTACACCAGTTTGCATAGTTAGTAGGTACAAAATCTAAATTGAAACCTATATACAAAGCCAGTTTTACTCCTGACTCCTAAATTCTGCTGTATCTGCGTTTATCTGCGGTAAATTATTTTTGATATCTTGTTCTATACAACTTCATATCAACTTACTAGAAACCCTTTTCATCACCAGATCTATTTGTTGTAAAAGTGATTCTAAAGTTGAGGAATTATCCAAAACCACATCAGCACGGGCTACTTTTTCAGTAATAGATAATTGACTATTAATTCTAGCGACAGCTTGTTCATTAGTTAAATGATTTCGCTGAATTAATCTTTGTTGTTGCTGTTCTGGTGAACAATAGACAACCCAAATTTCACTAACTAAATTCTCTAAACCAGCTTCAAATAACAGAGGAATAACTAAAACTAAGGTATTTGCACATGATTCATTAATAGCTTGAGTAAAACAATTCCTCACATAAGGATGAATGAGATTTTCTACCCAATTACGTTCTTCTGGCTGATTAAAAATAATTTCTCCCAACTGAGAACGATTTAAATTACCATCTGGTAGCAAAATTTCTTGGCCGTAACGTTGGGAAATTTGGGTAATGATAGGTGAATCAACAGATACTGCTTCTCTAGCATAAACATCTGCATCTAAAATTGGTAAATTATAAGCAGTAGCTAAATAATTAGCCACTGTACTTTTACCTGTAGCTATACCACCAGTTAAACCGATTAAATGTTTTTTCATTAGTAAATTGGTAATTAGAAAAAACTATTACCCATTCCCCAATCACCCTTTAGACCATTTTATAATTGCTTTAATTAAACCATCTACAGTATATTCCTCAGCTTCAATATCAACACGTCCGAATAAATCGGTGCAAATTTTAGAAGTTTGGGGACCTATAGAAGCAATACAAATTTTGTCGAAATAAGGTGTCACTCCATTTGTTAATTTACTAGTTGCTAAGAGATAGAAAAACTGCACAGTCTTAGAACTAGCAAAGGTAATTACATCTAGGGTACGATTTTGCAAAGCTAATTCTGCTGCTGGGGGAATATTCTGGGGACAACAAGATTCATAAGCAGGAACTTCGATAACTTCTGCACCTTGAGTGGTTAATTCTTTAACCAAGACTTCTCTACCCCCGGTTTCAACTCTAGGAAATAAAATCTTTTTACCTGCTAAGTTTTCAGGAAAGTTTTTCACTAAGGAGTCAGCGATAAAGTGAGGGGGAATAAAATTAGGTCGGATATTGTGTTTTTTAAGACTTTGGGCTGTTTTTTCACCAACAACGGCAATTTTAATCTTTTTTAAATTACTTTTATCTTTACCTTTGAGGTAGAATCTTTCAAAAAAGTAGTCTACACCGTTGCTAGAAGTGAGAATTAACCAGTCAAAAGTTGATAAGTTAACAATTGCTTGATCTAAAGCTTTCCAGCTGGAAGGGGGGCCAATTTCTAAGGCTGGCATTTCAATGACTGTAGCACCTGCTGCCGACAAGCGATCGCTAAATTGGCTTGACTGTCCAACCGAACGTGTCACTAAAATGGTTTTACCTGAAAGAGGAAGATTGCTTGACATAGGGAAAATATAAGAGTTTTGGCTATTTATAAAGATATTTTTCTCAGGTTATATCATGTTAGTTTGTGAGCTTCGCTGGCCGTAAAAGATATACTTAATCATATTTGTTACTGTTGGTAATGGGAAGAGCGATAATCAAATATAGCCTTTTCCAATCTAATGAGGTACAAATTTATCTGTGTTTATCTGCGTCCATCTGCGTTTAATTATTTCTTCTTGTACTTCACTTGAATGGGAATTGCTATATACTAAGTTTCTTAATAAGTAATTATACTATAGATATTGGCGTAACCGGACAACTTCACCAATAACGATTACTGCTGGGGAGAGAGATAAACCCGCAGTTTGTACCAAAATATTGCCTAATTCACCTATGTAAATTTCTTGACTGGGAGTTCCTGCCCAACGGATAATAGCAATTGGTGTAGAGTGGGATAGGTTATGGCGTAGCAGTTGATGAACAATTTCTGCTAAATTTTTTCCCCCCATCAAAATTACCAAAGTTTCTAATCTTGATAGTGCTTCCCAGTCTAAAACATCTGGTTCATGTGCTGTCAATACAGCAAAACAGCGACTGAGAACATTATCTGTCAGAGGAATTCCTGCAAGCAAAGGTGCGGCTAAGGCTGAAGAGATTCCTGGTATAACTTCAAATTCACAACCGGCAGATTTTAAAGCTTCTATTTCGGAAATACAGCGGCCAAAAATAAAAGGATCTCCTGATTTTAGCCGAATAACTTGTTTACCTTCTTGACAATGCTTAACTAGTAAATTGTTAATTTCAGCTTGGGGAGTGCTGGGTTTACCACCGCGTTTACCAACATCTAATTTCAGACAATTTGGTGGTACACAATCTAACAATTGAGCATCTACTAAAGCATCATAAACTAACACTTGGGCAGATGCCAAAAG
Organism: Anabaena sp. EIM26; assembly: GCF_057568715.1. Taxonomy (NCBI): domain Bacteria; kingdom Bacillati; phylum Cyanobacteriota; class Cyanophyceae; order Nostocales; family Nostocaceae; genus Anabaena; species Anabaena sp. EIM26. Next base: position 494,839 of record NZ_CM172472.1, read on the forward strand.
ACGATAAGCTTTAACAGTTAAATATGCCAAATCTCCTGGGCCTGCACCCACAAGGTAAACTTTATTATTGGGCATTGGGTATTGGGCATTGGGAATTGGGAATTGGGCATTGGTCATTGGTCATTGGTCATTGGTTACTTTCACTTGCTATGTCTTGGAGAATTTTATCTATTGTTTCTACTTTTTGCGGTTGACGCTGTTTTTGAAATAAATCTTTTGCTTGTTGGAGGTTATTTATTGCTTCTGCTTCTTTTTTTTGGAGTAGCAAAATATTTGCCAAGCGGAGGTAAGCATTGGGATTTTTAGGATTAAGAATAATTACTTCGCTGAATAATTCTTTGGCTTGATCAATTTCGCCTTTTTGGGTTAAAAGATCACCCAATAATAACCGCACCATATCATTGGTAGAGTTGATGGCAATTACTTGACGAAAAGCTGCTTCTGCACCTTCGTAGTCTTTGGCTTGAAAAAGCTTGATGCCTTTTTGAAATAAGTTTGAAGTAATTAATGTTCTCAAGGCGAAATAAATGAGAGTCCCAATACTGGCAATTACTAAAGATATAGCAAAAATATTACTAACTGGTAAATTTTCTAACATGATTTTAAGCCAAAATACACGCGAAAGGAAAAATTAGATATTCGATGAAAAACAGTTTCCAGATAAACTGATAAAAATCTGCGATCGCACTTTTATCTTGCAAGTCTACTTTTCTACTTTGCCACCACATGACAATTAAGGCTACTATATGGGTGATAAATATAAATATGGCATTTACTTGGGCTAAATCTAATACAGCGACCATAATCATTCCTACATAGCAAACAGTTAATACCCAAAGGGCAAGATTGAATACTGCTTGTTGTCCTAGTTGCAGGGTAAATGTGGTAATGTTGTAAAGTTTATCACCTTCCATGTCAGGGATATCTTTAAAGATAGCGATCGCAAATGTAAACACCAATATAAACACAGTCAGCGCCCATACTGCACCTGGAATACTTTGGCTTTTTTGCAATAACCAATTAAAATGCAAAAACAGTCCTAAATTAACAATTGTTCCCCTGACAGAAAAGATACACAGTGCAGCCCAAAAGGGAAACTGTTTTAAGCGAATTGGCGGTAAAGAATAAGCTGTACCAATCGCCAAACTAATCGCCACCATTCCCAATAAATAAGGGCCGTTTAACCAAGCGGTAATCAGTGCCAAAATCCCGGTAATAATGACTATTAATTTACCTTGTTGTCTAGTAAATTCACCTGATGCTATGGGTAAATGAGGTTTATTAATTTTGTCAATATCAACATCTTCTAATTGGTTTAAACCAACAATGTAGATATTGCCAGATATACAAGCAATCCAAGTTCCTAAAATTTGACCAAAATGAGGATTAGAAAAGTTTGTGGAAGTGACACCAAGGGTAATTAAATATAAACCCAATACACTTAAACTTGTGCCGATAATTGTGTGCGGTCGGGAAAATTTCCAAAAGGCATAAAGCCAGTTTACTGAAGAAATCGGAGAATTCTGTTTATAAAACTGATTCATTTTCTACTCTCTAACTGGAAACTACAAAAAAATTACAAAGGGCGGGGAAACCCTGGCAAATTCAAAACAAATTCAAAGGGCGGGGAAACCCCGCCCCTACAGGGTGTTTAAATACATTTATGGCGGTATTCACTTGAATGGGGTACAGGATTTACAGAAAAAGCCATACAGCAAAAGATTTTTACTCCTGAACTCCTGACTCCTGACTCCGTTCGCGTAGCATCTCCGTTCGGCGAAGCCGTGCCGTAGGCATAGGAGAAACTCCGAACTCCTGACTCCTACTATCATTTATGACCGCATAATAAGCCAAATCGAATTAATCCCCGTTCATAACCCCGACGCATTAGACCCAAAGAAAGCGCCCCTTGAATTGTACTCCAACCAGAAACCAGTAAGCCAAACACTGCTTGGGGAGTGAATGCTGAATCAATTACCCGATTCCAAAAGGGGGCGACAGCGGTTGACCAGTCGGCGGTGCGGATGTTGTTTAATGGTAGTTGATGTGCGATCGCTTCATACTCTGGCAACGAAATCACGTAAGGTAAACAATAAACGCGATAAATATCATCTAAATGCTTCTGTTCATCTGCATTTAGTGGTTTTCTATCAATTGGTCGATGACACCAAGTCACCATAATCAAAGTCCCACCAGGCTTTAACACCCGGTAACACTCTTGCAAAAACTGAGTCTTATCTGGCATATGTTCACCACTTTCCAGCGACCAAACCAAATCAAAAGAATCATCAGCAAACGGCATTTCTTGAGCATTGGCCACAAGGAATTGACTTCTCTGGCTCAAATTAGCCTCTCTCGCTCTAGCCGTCGCTCTAGCCGCTTGTACAGGACTCAGTGTAATCCCTGTTGACTTAGCATTAAACTTTTCAGCTAAGTATAAGGAACTGCCACCAATACCACAACCCACATCCAGTATATTTTCCGCACCCTTAACCCCTGACCATTTCAGCAGTTCTTCGATTAAATCAATTTGGGCTAAACGGCGATCTTTCCTCTGGTTCCCGTCGGCACCATAGTAACCATGATGCATATGTTCTCCCCAAATTTGTTCCCACAAACCAGAGGAAGCATCGTAAAATTGTTGAATTTGCTGATAAAGTGTTGTACTCATGAGTCACCAGAGAAGACAAAGCCGAATTTCAAAAAACATATTGTTAGGCTACCATCTGTGTATTTAATTAGATAAGGCGATTTTGCTTCCAGAAGAAAATTGTAAATTACTTATGACTGTTGCTCGTACAATCTGCTTGGGATTTATGGCTGTCATCCTGCTAGGAACTATCCTGTTAATGATGCCTTTCTCAACTAGCAATGGTATGTGGAATGACCCAATTGTAGCACTTTTTACCTCAACGTCCGCAGTCTGTGTTACAGGGTTATCAGTAGTTGATCCTGGTACTTTTTTCTCCTTTTGGGGTCAATTGTTTATCACACTATTGGCTCAAATTGGCGGTTTAGGGTATATGACAACTACCACATTTTTGATTTTGTTAATTGGCAGGAGATTTGACCTGCGACAAAAAGTAGCAATTCAACAAGCTTTAGACCGTCCAGGGATGAGCGGTAGCACGCAAATTATCCGTTCAATCATTGCAACAACCATGATTTTTGAAATCACAGGAATATTGTTATTATTGCCAGCTTTTGTTCCTGATTATGGTTGGAATCAAGGATTGTGGTTGGCTATATTTCATAGCATCAATGCTTGGAATAATGCAGGGTTTAGTTTGTTTAAAGACAGCTTAATAGGCTATCAAAGTTCAGGATTAGTAGTTTTCACAATCACCGGCTTAATTATTTTTGGAGGAATTGGTTATCAGGTAATTTTAGATATATACCTTTGGTTACGCGATAGAATTTTGAAAAAACCCAATGCGATCTTATTTTCTCTTGATTTTAAAGTAGCAACCAGTACAACTTTGATACTTTTAGCATTGGGAACAGTAGCCTTTCTTTGTATAGAAACTAGGAATCCTCAAACATTTGGTAATTTGAGTTTTACTGATCAATTACTATCGGCTTGGTTTCAATCAGTTACTCCTAGAACTGCTGGATTTAACACTATTGACATTGGGCAAATGACGGATGCGGGTTTATTTATAACCATTGCAATGATGTTTATTGGTGCCAGTCCTGGAGGTACGGGAGGAGGTATAAAAACAACAACATTGAGAGTTCTGACTAGTTGTACAAAATCTATCCTTCAAGGGAAAGAAGAAGTTTTATTGTATGATCGTAAGATAGCTATATCACTGATTTTAAAAGCTGTCGGCGTAGTTTTTGGTTCTCTAGCTACTGTGATTGGGGCAACAATTTTAATTAGTCTCACAGATCCTAAATTAGAGTTTATTAAAATCTTGTTTGAGGTGGTATCAGCGTTTGCCACAGTTGGTTTGTCTACAGGTATAACTGGTGGTATTTCCACAGCAGCAAAACTAATTTTAATTGTCACAATGTATATTGGTAGAGTTGGTGTTTTATTATTGATGTCAGCTTTATTAGGAGACCCTCGTCCTAGCAGAGTTCACTATCCAGAAGAGAATTTACTCGTAGGATAGTCTGGGAAGATGGAGAAATAGGGGAAATTATTAATCACCAATTACCAATTACCAATTACCAATTACCAATTACCAATTACCAATTACCAATTACTAATTACCAATCACCAATTACTAATTACCAATCACCAATTACCAATCACCAATCACCAATCATGAATCTTTCATCATTAAAGTTTTTTCGCAGTTTACGCCAAGATAACCACCAATTTGCGGTAATTGGTTTAGGTCGCTTTGGTCGTTCTGTTTGTTCTACGCTGCATAATTTAGGTTATCAAGTTTTAGCTACTGATGTTGATGAAAAGCTAGTTTCAGAAGCGTTAACTGATGAAATTGTTAGTCATGCTGTGCAACTAGATTCAACTGAACCTGCGGCACTTAAAGAAGCTGGTATTTTTGAATTTGATACGGTAATTGTAGCAATTGGTAACTATATTCAAGAAAGTATTATCACCACTCTCAATGTCAAAGAAGCTGGTGTACCTCATGTAGTTGCTAAAGCTTCTAGTGAAGTTCACCGCAAGTTATTAAAACGAGTGGGAGCAGATCATGTTGTTTTTCCAGAGTTTGAAGCTGGTTGTGCTTTAGCTAGAACACTCACTAAACCATCAATTCTAGATCGATTTGACCTCGACCCAGATCACAGCATTGTTGAGTTGATTGTCCCTGATGAATTTCACGGTAAAACTGTTGCTGAAATCCAACTTCGTAATCGTTATGGGTTGAATTTGTTGGCAGTGAGTCAGGATGGTAAATTTAAGATTAATCCTGACCCTACTAAGCGTTTAGAACGTGGTACAGCGATGGTAGTTATTGGCTGTAATAAGGATATTAATCGCTTGCCAATTTGAGATAGACAACAGGCAGCAGAAAGATAAATATTCTCCTTGAGGATGTATGGCTACGACACGCAGGCTATCAGATAGCTGAAACCGTTACCTATAGGACTTACGCAAGATTAAACTCAAAACCTGATTCTTGCGTAGGGGTAATTCATGAATTACCCCTACTTCCGTTCTGTTTTGCGTAAGTCCTGACCTATTGCCTATTCTCTATTAAGAGTCCTCACCAACAACTTTTTAAACAAACCCTACTTAGGGTGTTTTTGGTTGTTGTTCTACAGTGTTAGGCATATCAGTAGAGTTGACGGGCATTATTTCTTCAGGTGCAGGTAATGTTACATCATTCTTAGGAGTGGGGGTTGTGGTTTGTGGTTTTTTGGGTGTTAAATGTTCGGTAATTTTCTGGGTTATTTCGTCAATTTTCGCGGTTTGTTCAGTATTTCCTTGTTCGCTATACTCTTGACGAGCGCGTTTAAATGCTTGATTTGCTGTCTTGAGATCGCCTTGATTATATAAAGTTACTCCTAAGTTATAGTAAGCTAAGGCATTTTTGGGATTTTGGCGAATAGCTTTTTGGTAAATGGCAATAGCCTCTAAGGGTTGATTTTGAATTACGAAGAGACTGCCTAAATTGTTGTAAGCTAAGGTATTTTCAGGATTTAGCGTTAAGGTTTGACGATAGGCTGCGATCGCATTTTCTACTTGTCCTTCTTGCTGGAGTGCGATCGCTAAATTAAAATAAGCATTGGCATTGCTACCATCTAAATTAATTGCTTGTTGATAAGCCGCGATTGCTTCTTCTCGCTGTTCTTGTTCATACAAAACAACTCCCAAATTATACTGGGCTGCTGCCATCGTCGGACTGACTACTAATGCTTGTCGGTAAGCACTAATTGCCGCTTCTTTTTGTCCTTGTTTTTGCAGAGCTAAACCCAAATTGTAATAAGCATCGCCAAAATTGGGATTAAGTTTAATCGCTTCCCCATATTCTTGTACAGCTAAATCTAGGCGATTTTGCTCCATCAAGATATTACCTAAATAATGCCGTGCTAACCCAATATTAATATCTCGCTGTAAAGCTTGCCTGAAAGCAGCTTCAGCACTTTTGAAGTCTTTGCGGTGATAGCGGGTAACTCCCAGTTGATACAAAATAGCTGCGTCTAAATCCTGAGAAACCACACTTTGCGCCAACAGTTTGCTTCCTGGCAAATTAATAATTGTCGGTAAACCCAACACCAAAAATGCAGAAGAAGCAAACAAAAGTCCTAATCGTTGTGCGGAATTTTTGTAAAAATCGGCTGGAAATGAACTGTGCAAGTACCGAGTAAGTAGATTTTTTTTAGCCATAACTTGTAACCTTATATTTGTAATTGAAATCCTGACACAATCAGAGTACCCATAACTACATCAAAAATTCACAATTTAATTATTACTCATTACTCATTACTCGGTACTCGGTACTCGGTACTCATTACTCCCTCTGGCAGAATCAGCATGGCATCACCAAAGGAATAGAAACGATATTGAGATGCGATCGCTTGTTGATAAATTTTCAATAACCTTTTTCTCCCAATCAGGGCGCTGACCAACATCAGCAAACTAGAACGAGGCAAGTGAAAATTAGTAATTAAACCCTCTATAACCCGCCATTGAAAGCCTGGATAGATAAACAAATTTACCTTGCCTACATAAGGCTGTAAATCGCCGAATTGAGCCGCACCTTCTAAAGCACGAACTACCGTAGTCCCCACCGCGATAATCCGCCCCCCAGCAGCTTTAGTAGCCCGGATTTGCTCAACTGTAGCAGCGTTGACTTCAATCCATTCTTCATGCATTTGGTGGGTGGTAACATCATCGACTTCCACAGGGCGAAAAGTCCCCACACCAACGTGCAGCGTGACAAAAGCTTGATTGATAGAGCGATCGCGCAATTTTTGTAAAAGTTCTGGTGTAAAGTGTAATCCTGCCGTTGGCGCTGCGATCGCACCTTGTTCTTGAGCATACACAGTTTGATACTGTTCATCCGCAGCCGTAGAAGCCGTAATGTAAGGAGGCAGAGGTATTTCCCCAAAATCCTCTAAAATTTGCACCAAAGAAATATTCTCAGGTAAATCAAATTGCAACAACCGTCCTCCAGTTGCGGCATCACTCTCCAAAACCGTAGCTGTCAATTCAGTATTGACTGATAATTTATTTCCATCAAAAACAATTTGAGTTCCAACCTTGAAATGCCTTCCTGGCTTCACCAACGCCAACCAACAATTATGCCGTCTTTCTTCCAACAGCAAAACTTCCACCTTTGCCCCCGTTAACTTGCGTCCATACAAACGTGCTGGCATGACTTTAGTATTATTCATCACCAACAAATCTCCAGGTTGCAACAGTTCAGGCAAATCCCGGAAAATGTGATTTAGGGCTAACACATCCTGGTCTGCATTCGGAGAATTAACCACCAATAAACGTGAACTATCTCTGGGAACAGCCGGATTTTGAGCAATTAGTTCCGGTGGAAGTTCATAGTCATAGCCAGATAAAGAACGGTCTAAACTCAAATCTAGTCTCTCTAGATTAGACGTTTCCTGTAAATTAGCTTGTGAGATTTGTGGCTCCATGTATTAGATTAATCAGTAATTGGGGATTCAGGGCAGAAAGCAGGGTACAGGAGAAAGATAAAATTTCTAATCCCCAGTCCCTAAGCACTTGGCATCAGGATCAAAATTGGGTAAATCTCCCCATATAAAAACGGGTGCTTTTACCCTAACAGGAACTGTACTTTATTCACGAAAATAGAGAAGTAGGATTGGATTTGCTCCCAAACACCATCATGGAATATTTATATTACCTGGCAAATGCCAGCCTGACACTGAGAATAGTTCAACATCTGCACAACAGACCCCAAACCCCTGTTTCCTTTATCAGCGTAATTCATCAAATTGACGGTTGGGTAGTGAGAATCAAACTCAAAGAACCAGTGTCATCTCAAGAAGATGGAGATTTACGGTCTTTTTTCAATGAATTAGGAATTAGTTACGAACCACCAATGAGAGTGCAAATGGCACTTTGGAGCTTGGAAGCAGGACAATATCCTGTGGACGTAATGCGCCGTTACCAAGTAGCAATTGTATCTCATGGTAGCTCGGAAAAAGAAGAAATTGAAGCATTCCGTCAACAATTTGTTCGAGGTTTGGGCTATTGCCCAGAAACACTGGCTTAAAAGTTAGCAAACTTGATCTAATTTTTAATTACAAATTGGCAGCATCAAAAGCTGCGACAATATACTCTTGCAACGTTAACTGATACCCAGCAATTGATAAACTAGCTGGGGATTCTGGGGTAACTATAGCCCCAACAAGATTTTTTGATAATCGTTGACAATAAACAAGAGCTACATCAAAACGACAATAACAATCAGCCTTTTCAGGATACTGAGATAAAAAGATTTGTGCTGTACTACAAAGTTTTGCTTGCTTTTGTCGGGTGATGGCAATTCTGCCTCCTGCATCCCAATTGCCTGCACTGCGGGTTTTCACTTCCACAAAGGCTAGTATGATATCCTGTTGATTGCCGTTTTTATGAGACGATGTTACTTTTTGATCGTGATACTGGGCAATAATATCAATTTCTCCCCAGCGACAAGAAAAGCGACGGTGCAGAATCTCCCAACCTGTAGATTGTAACCATTGGGTTACTAGGTCTTCTCCTAAGTCACCGATATCTAGATAATTAGATGGTGGATGTTTAGGCATTAAATTAAAAATATCATGAATACTAAGTATCGGATTTTATCACTCATACTCAGTTTATCGCTTTGGGCAATCATTCCGATGACAGCATTAATAGGTTTAGCACCAACAGCTTTAGGACTCGAATACAACAAAGAAATCTTGATAGCAGCTGATTTTTCTGGACGTGATTTAACTGACTCTAGTTTTACCAAAGCTAATCTGCGTCAGAGTAATTTCAGTCATGCGAACTTGCGTGGTGTGAGCTTCTTTGCAGCCAATCTGGAATCAGCTAACTTAGAGGGGGCTGATTTAACTAATGCTACTTTGGATTCGGCTCGTCTGATTAAAGCCAATTTAACCAATGCAGTTTTAGAAGGAGTATTTGCAGCTAGTGCCAAATTTGATGGTGCTATTGTTGACGGAGCGGATTTTACTGATGCGCTGCTGCGCGGAGATGAGCAAAAAAAATTGTGTAAACTGGCTAAAGGTACTAATCCTGTGACAGGTAGGGATACAAGGGAAACTTTGTTTTGTCCCTAGAACCTCTGAATTTTGTCGCTAAATCAACCTGAGTTCGGTGTTAGAAGTTAGGAGTTATGATTTTTAAGAGCGAGAGAATAAGGGTTTGAGACTCTTACTGGGGGGGAGTTTTCCACAAATTATCTTATATCGAACTCAGGTGTCCTTGATAATTTGCGGGCAAGATGCCCGCACCACAAGAAACTTTTGAGTATTTTTTTAGGAAGTCCCTTATTAAGAATTATCGCCACCCTAACCAGCGTAAACAAGGAACAATGAGGTAATAACTCAATCCTAAACAAAGACTAATTAAAATACCCACAAAACCAAAAAAGGCGATAGGTACAAATAACTCTAACCAGCCTGGTTGATTGGAGGAAAAATGGATAGAAGGGACTGGTAAACCTAGATGAATTAAGGCTGCTAAGATGTTTGCACTCCCAAAGGAAGTTATGAAGGCGTAAGCTAGATAATGGGTACGCAGACCTAAGCCCAAGGTGAGTATGGAAATTGACACTAACATCCATGCAACTAAACCTTCGGCGCTGTTATGTGGGGTGATGAATTGCCAAGCTATCCAGCCTAAACTATTGCCAATTAAACCCATGAGTGCTGCCATCAAAAATCGCCGTTTTTGACCAAAGCTGCCAGATACGGTAATTCCCCAAGCGGTTCCTAAACCAGCAGCAGCAAATACTATCATTTCTTTGGCTGAAGCTGGTTGAGAATTTTGGATTAATGCTGGCAATTGGCGGGATATAAATTCCTCGACGAAAGCGCCTAATTTGCTTTGATAAGCCAAGATAAAACCGACGATAGTCCCTAAACTAGCGCCAATACCACCTAAAATCATCGCCCAAATTGTTGACAGACAAGCTAGTAAGAATTTGAAAATTGCCTGGACTGTGAGTAGAGTTGTGCTACCCACAGCTTGGGTAAATTGGGTGACAGATTGAATAACAGTGGTTTTGAGTTGGATAAATAAATTTGGTTGTGATGCTGCGGGGACTATTTTCAGTAAGCGTTTTTGAATTATAGCTGCATGGGCGGGACGCGATCGCACATCCGTCTTTACCATCTCATCCAATAAGTCTGCTAGACGGGGATTGACATTACAGCGATTGCGCCAACGTAATTCCCCAGTGATGGGATCTTCTAAATTCTGCGGATGCTTACCGGTGAGTAATTCAATCATTGTCCGCCCCAAGGCGTAAAAATCCGCTGCCGGCCCTACATTTCCACCTATGACCTGTTCTGGTGGACTGTAACCAGAGGAAAATAGTCTTGTGGAGGGAGAGTGCGATCGCAATATTGCCCCACTAAATTGTTTAGCACCACCAAAATCAATTAGTACCAATTGTTCTACTTGCAGAAGGGCGCTTGGTGAAGGGTTCCGCAACATTAAATTAGAAGGTTTAATATCCCTATGAATAATTTGGCGTTTGTGTAGTTCCTGTAAAATTTTTACAGCCTGGGCGAACCAATTTAACACCAAATCTTCTGGACATCCTTGAGGATAATTTCTGCGAATTTCCTCCAAATTTTGCCCATCAATTTTTTCCATCACCAGACAAGCCAACTGGTGTGGTTTAGGACTAGTTAAATTAATTTGAAAATACCCGTCAGCATCAACTTTGGGAACACCCGGATGTCGGAAACTACTTAAAACCTCCGCTTCCTGGATAAACAATTCCAAAGCCTTAGGAGAATCTTCTACTAAGACTTTCAGAACTTTTTCAGTCTCGGTTTTTTCATCCCAAACCGTGTAAATTTGGGCAAACCCTCCTGAACCCAAAGGATTAATAGGGCTGTAGCGGTCTAATAACTGTAACGGTGCGCCACAGCTATTACAAAATCTGTTTCCCCAAGGTTGAGGATAGGGTCGTTGACAGTTAGGATTTATGCAGTGAACCGCACTCTGATTTATCTGGGACAAAACCACGAAAATACAAAGGCTGGATCGATTTTAGCGTCTATTCTGTCTTCTTTACTCAACTTCATTTGTTGCTTAGATAAATTTTTGCTGGCGTTGTTGAGATTTTCTTTACCCAATATATAGAAGTGTAGCAATACTTTTCTGTTAAGGAGTGTAGAGAGGTTCCATGGAACGTCTCTACAAAGTCTCTACAAAGGTTTTCGGTTTACGAATTTGCCTAACCGAACAGTATTGAGAAGTGTAGGGATTTTCATAAAGTGCAGACCACCTCAATTGACAATAAAATAACAGGATTGCTATAGTAACCGGGTTTATACGGTCTAAACGCCTCGCTACCGCTACAGGACTCCAGACTCGGATAGCTAGATTCTTGCTTAAGAGGATGTTCTCGCACAATTTGCACCATTAGCAGCAGATGAATCTGGATAAATAGCTAAAGTGTGATATCCAGGAGCAGCATCTTGATAAAGTATTCTGAAAGTATAAAGCTTAGTTTCACCTTGCCCTTCAGTAATCACGGTTAAAAGTGTATTTTCCATTTTGGATAATCCGGGGATTTTTATCCTTTCAATTCGCCGGAGTTGAATGACATTTGCTGCTGAATTTTTACAATCCCCTGAACTTAAATTACGTTCTTGTCCGAACTGCATACACATTGCGCCATCAAAATCCATAGTTACTTGTGACGGATCATTTAACCAAACTTTTTTAATGGTTTCGCCAGCAGGAAGAAAGCTTAAATTTGTACCTTGTTGATAAGAAACGTCGATAGTCGGTACAACTCCCCCTAAACCTTGGGCTTGACAGGAAAACATGGAACGGAGAACGGCATTATTAGCTACAGCACGACCTGCCAAAGATAACATAGCTACTGAGAAAATTAGAGCAGCCAGAGGTAAAAAATGATGATCATACCATTTGGGATTTGGGATTGGGAATCCTTTTCTGCGTATACAGTATAAGTCTATCAATCTGGGAGCATCCCAAATGTGTAAGTTCACTGTCATGCTGAATGAAGCAAAGCGCAATGTTCGCGTTAGCGTGCCGGAGGCTCTAGCATCTCGCGAGATTCTTTCCTTCAGAACGCTACGCGAACGCTTCACTCCGTTCCACTCAGAATGACAATTGACAATGTTTTTGCAAAATTGGGATGTTCGCATAAATCTAGCTTTCACCATCATTTTTTACATTGGTGTAATTTAAAGTTTTTCGTAAATACAGCGGATTGCAGATCAATGAGATACAAAATCTAAATTCAAAGCCAGATACCAAGCCAGTACATAGCGACGAGTAACGAGTAATGAGTAAGAAGGAGAATCAAGTACTCGGTACTTGGTACTCACAACTCTTCCGACTCCTGAATTCTGCTATAGCTAAAACTGCATGGTGCTATTGATGTATATTTCCACTTCTTGGCCAGCTGGTATCAACCAAACATTAGTTTGTTGCATCATTTGCGAAACTGACTGTTGATTACGTTGTAAAATTTGTGGAACCACCGACTTTAAACCACCTTCAACAATTCCCGCCGCTAGATTACGTTGGGCGTTATTATTGCTGACTATAGTGCTACCAGCATTTGTGGTAACTTGGGTGTCAATCCGATTCAATAACTCTGCGGCTTTACTGACACCGCCCAAAACAAATAAACTGGCATCCATTCTGGCTATAGATGACCCATTATTAGGAAATTTATTTGCTACTAGTGGTCTGCCTTGGGGAGCGCGAACAATAATAGCATTGTTGGGTAAGCTTCTTTCTTGAAGCTGATCTTTATCTTGTAAGATCACTTTGACTACATCCAAGCGCATTAATCCTCGTTCAGAGATAGACTGAACTTGAGCTAACAACTCAGTATTAGCAGGTAATGCGATCGCACCATCTATAGATTTTAGTGGTTCTTTCAACCGCACCACAAATATTTCTGTATTTTCATCTTGTTCATTATTCCTTTGATTATTCCTTGTCCTCGTAGTTTCCCCAAAAACCGCCGTTGCCAAAACAGCTTTAGCACTAGTTCCGACTTTGACCGATTTTGAGTTTTGTGGTTGTGCTTGGTTGGCTACAACATCTTCTTCCGACGGTGTTGCCTCAAAGTTAGAGTCAGTTGGCTCTTGAGCAACATTCGTATGATTAGCAGCCGCAGATTTAGCTGTATTCCCACTAAATTCACCAGTCGTGTACACCTGACCATAACTACCTAACTTGGCTAACTGTGACCATTCTTGGAGAGGATCAGGTGGAGATGGTTGCACATTTGGCGTTGGTGGTGTAACAGTCGGCATAACAGCAACTGGTGGTACAACTGCTGGTGGAGAATAGGATGGTCTATCTGGTCTATTAATAATGCGCTCAACCGTGACTACACGAGGAATAGAAGCAGTTTGCACAGGTGTTTGTGTTCTGTTATTAACTCGTGGAATTGCCGACGATGAAATAACTCTATTTCTCAGACTTTGTTGGGCTGCTGTTACAGCCTGTGCTTGTTCAGAAAGAGCCAATTTCGTTTTGAGAATCTCTATTTCTTGTTCTAAATTTTGCTCAATGGGTTCAATTTTTGGTGGTAACGAAGCTGCCGAAGAAACAAGACTATTTTTTGGTTTTTGATTGGCCGTACTCATAATCTGCGATAAAAACACACCAGCTACTAGCACTACAACCAAAGTAGCACCGCCAACCAAAGCTAACTTAGCAAAAGGATTAGATGATAGAGATTGTGCAGTTGCAACTTCTTGTACTTGAGACTGGGACGGTTCTAAACTATCTATATCAGCTTCTAAAGCATCAATATTTAAAATTGGTGGTTCTTCTTTAAAACCAACTAATTTAGCCATTTTAGATTCCCAATCTGTAGAATCTACTTCCACTTGATAGTTATCAGCATCGGATTCAATGAGAGGTTGTGTAGGAATTGGTGATTGAATTGAATAGGAAGTCATAATTTATTAATTAGTTAGATTTTGCAAAACATTTGTTATCTTTGATATCGCATATATCGTAAATTTCTAGTCTAGCTTCACCAAGACGGTAAGCGGCTAAATGCCAAGGTAGTGGTTTAGTTGGCAGAAACGTTTTTGATTTATCAATAGCTCTAACTAAGATTTGTTTATGAAACGGAATTGATGTTCCCAAATTATTATAACCGCTAAAATTTAATTGATTGGCAAAAATTTCTACTGCCCATTTACCATTAGCTATTGGTGTGGGCTGAGAAACTTTTTCTATTACTAATACATATTCATTTTCTTGATTAATATTGGCAAATTGATTGTTAGTATTTAAATTAGTAATTTCTGATTGAAATTTTGGTTTCAACTCAGGGGATAAAAGTTGTGAACTAATTTCCCATACTGTAAGTGGTGGCTGTTGTCGTGACCAAGTAAGCATCAGAGTCATAGTTTCACCAACAAAATGGCGAATTGTTTCAGAATGTCGGTCATAACTTGGTTTGGGGTCTACAGTGATAGCACGACCATCAACAAGTTGCACTAAACTTTGGGGTGTTAATTGTCGTTTTAAATCCTGTAACATAGAACCGTTAAATAAAAGTAATAGCAGAGTAAATAGATGTAATCCAAATGTTCCAACTGCTAAAAGTGGTAAGATGCTACTTTTTTTAGTTTCTGATTTGACAAGTTGCATAATTTAGGTAATTGGGAATGAGAATTTAGAATTTACAGCAGAGTACAGATTAATGAGGTACAGAATCAAAATTGAAACCTAGGCACCAAGCTAGTTTTACTCCTGACTCCTGACTCCTGACTCCTGAATTCTGCTGTATCTAAGAAAGCTATCAGATGTACTTCTATTTCCACAGGGGTTTGATTGATCCTGATTGAGATTACTATAGTTATCTATTAAGCATAAATTTCTAATTTCATAAATTTCTAATTTTTGAGCGCGGTTGCTATAAATTGCTTTTTGAATATTGGTGCTAATTTCAGGTAAGGGATAGGGATAATAATCTACTGCACGGACTAATAAATCTTTATTAAAGGGCGTTATTGTTCTTCTATCATCTGTGCGCTTTTTTTGAATTAAGTCCGCTACCATCCCCACTCGCCACTTACCAGGGGCAATTTTTTCTGGTGGATAAATCCGCTTAATCATCAACTCTGCTGATATAGCTTGATTAGGATTGTTAGAGAAAACTTCTGATGGGGTCATTTGTGCGATCGCACTTAAGAAACCTTTACGAAAATCTTCAGATATCGCAAAACTAGCTACCCAGCTACTAGTAGAAACTTTTTGATTTCCACCCTGTAAGGTTTTCACCGTAATTCCGGGATCTGGTTGAGGTTTAGCTGCTGCTTCAATAGTCTGGACTGGTAGAGTTCCTGACCAATTAAACATAGATGTCATGGTTTTACTGATAAATTGGCGAATCGCTTCGGGATCTCTAGCTAAATCATCAGTAGCAGATAAAGTTTTACCATCTATCATTTGCACAAAGTTAGGCGGTTTTCGCAGATTCAGTTGGCGAATATTCAACCCTTGAAAAACGAATAAAAATAACACCAATAAATGCAAACTAAAAGTAGCAATTGCAAAAGTATTTAAAATATTTCTTGTGGGCTTTTTCTGATTAAGTAAACTTGTCATGTTTGTATATTCATCCTATTTAATATTATCCAGATTTATATCCGACCTTTTACCAAACCATCCGTCTTACTAATAGCACTAAAAACCGCAAATCCTCCCGCACCAGCCACAGCTAAAGATAAAATCGGTGCTAAAATTCCCAGAAAAATAATGAACCACATTAAGTCAGGATTCGCATTAGGATTTTCAGCAGGGCCATTAATAACTACAGCAGAAGTGACAGCAGCGATAATATTAAATGATATCTTGGCGATACCAGCAGATAAAAACCCAATCAGCCATGCAAAAATAGGTTTTCCTGCCACAGGTAACAAAGATGCACCTATAGCAATAGGCCCCAAAGCAGCAATTAGTAACATAGTCGCTTCTAGCAAGTTTTGAAAAGCATATTGCAACGAAATTAAAAAATTTTTTATACTAGCTTGTGCCGTATTTCCCAGTAAAGAATTAAAGCTAGTATCTGATAAATTGCCTGTACCAAACTTTAGTGAAATTACCTGATTTTCTAGTCTTTGAATCCAAACTTTATTACCGTATAAATTTCTATATTCTTGCCAAAGACCATCAACCTGATCACTAGCTTTAGCAAAACATTGATTTTGTTGTTCACCAGTCAATGACTGACAAGGACGAATTAAAGAACCCGCAACTTCTTCAGCCAAACTCATATTTAAAGCCTGTTGATAAGTTTGATCAATATCTGCTGAAGTTACCACTTGCTGATTAACAGTATTGATAAAGTTTCTGACCCCCAAAGTCAAACTAGAAAGGATGCTACCATCCCCTGTGTTACTTAATAGCATTACTACTATAAACGGCCAAATCAAACCGGATATAGGACGAGAATATTCACTGTAAATAACATCTTTCAGCCATTGCATCATAAAAAATAATAGAGTTCCTACAGCAAAAAACACGCCTAAATTTGTCATTGCCCCATACAAATTATTGCTACTATTATTTTGTAATAAATCTAACCATTGATTATCCCAACTTTCCGCCATACTTCTGGCAGTTTCAGCACCACTATCAAAATTTTCATTGATACCAATTTCAGGAAAGACTTGCAAAATATAAAACTGCATTTTTTGTTTTCAATATTTTTGAGAAAATTAAATAAATTACAGTAGTATTCGTGAATTGTGGTTCTACAATTCTTCTTACTCCTGACTCCTGACTCCTGACTCCTGAATTCTATTTTCATTTTCTTCCCTCCCAAACAAATCTATTTGAGCAGTTGTCCGCATCAATCTTGCAGCCTCAGTTGCTGAATCTACTCGACGCGCACGATTCATTTCTTCCATTTGTTGAGAAATACTTGCTAAATTCAAATTAGAGTATTGCAAAGATTGATTAGTTTGCATTGTTTGCGCTAAGTTTTCTCCAATAATCCTAGATTGTTGACTCTGAACTTTCAGAGTTTGTAGTTGTAAATTAATTTGATTAGCACCAGTTTGGGCTGATAATTGTTCAGCTACATTTTCAATAGTCGGAATTTTGGAAATAATATCATTGAGAAAATTTTGGTTACTTTGTTCTGCATTATTAGCCACTTCCACAATATTATTAATCACATTTTCAGTTTCCTCCAATTTAACTTTTAATCGTCGTTGTCCCTCCGTCCCCATAGCACCTTCCACCGCACCCCGAAGAATCAAACGATTCATCTCATTACTAACCGCATTAGCTCTAACAACCGGATTATTTTCAAACTTATCCGTCGTTGGGTAAAACAACAAATTCTGACGTGCTTGTTTCCCAACTTCAATTGGATTAGGTAAATTCAATTGTCCTGTAGCAATATTCAAAGAATTTTGACTACTAACTTCTAAAAGACTTAAAGTTTCACTCAGATTATTTGTAAAATAATTTTGCATATCCACAGAATATAATTGAAATTCACTCCAAACCTTACCTAACTGTCCCCTAGCTGGTAAACCCAACATCAACAAAAACCCCAAACTAAAAAAAATAACCTTCCGCATACAATCCCCCTATTCATTTCCTTCTCTCTCTGTGCCTCTGCGTGAGAAAACTCCTCAATTAACTACCTCGCAACGAAGCTACTAACTGCCGCGCAAAAACAGAAATTGCCTCATATTTATCCGCATAATGTAACATAGCCTCTTTACGAGCATTTTGTTCATGAGGATTATTAGCAACTACAGCCAATTGTTCATAACCTGGATAATAACGGCAGAATGTATAAATACCATTATCATCTAACAACCATTGACTATAAATACCTTCTTTCCGAGGAAAAAAGCTTTCTGTTGCATTACGAGAAATAATATCGCGGGGATATTTTAAAATACTGACAAAACTATCTACCGCAACTGGTTGAATTCGACCAATTAATCTCGTTGACAAATTTTGTAAAATCTTTGATGCGGCTTTAGATTTAGCAATAGTATCGGGATCTTGTGCTGATAAAATAACTCTGATTCCAGCTTTTGCACCGTTGGCACAAATTCTACCCACTAAATCTGATATTTGATCAAATTCAAATAAAATCGGTGCTTCGTCAATAAAAAATATCGAAGCTGGACTGCTTAAAGCTCGTCGTAAAGCTGCTGAATAAGCACTTAAAGATAAAACTGCTGCGTCTTCATTATCTGATAAATTTCGCAGTGCAAATACTAAAAGTTGGGCATCGGTGGGAAAGCTAGATGGTGCAGAAATAGATTTTCCTACACGACTAGAAAGCCAAAAACGTAAGCGCAATTGAATTTGACTAAGTGCATCATCGACTCGGCCGCTAATAGAATCTAATTGCAGATGTTCTGGTGAACAAAAACAGAGAAAATCTTTTAAGGTAGGGGTTTTTTGCCAAGCTGTAGTTCCAAAACCATCTGCGATCGCTTGTTTATATCGCTCCTGGATACCTGCATCAGCAAAGAAAGCTGCTAAGGCTAGGTTGAGCAGGGAACGCACCGTTTGAGATAATAGTTGATTTTCAGTGGATGAGCCTAAAACCATCGTTATTAGGGCTGATTCTAAGAATCCAGTATAATCGAGCAAGCGATCGCGCTGTTCTTCTGGTGAGAGCGATCGTAAATCTGGCTGTTCAAACAAATTATTTGATTGTTTGGAAATATCAAAATATGCCCCATTCCCCTCCATAAACTCTGTATAGTCTGTAAACGTAGATGTCCCATCAGGCTTGGGAAAGTCCAATGCAACCACAGGAATCCCATGTGCTAAAGCCTGAGTTAAAATTCCTGACACCAAAACCGATTTACCCGCACGAGTCGTTGCAAACAAAGCTAAATTTTTATGTTGATTAAACAAATCTAAATGTATTGGTGTTCCTCCTTCCTCCGCAATTAACTCAAAACCGTGTTTATCTCCAGCTTTCGTTAACACTAAAGGCATTAATCCCGGCACTTCACTGGTTAAATATAATTGTCTGCGGTTAAAGGGCTTAACTAACAAACCTTCCCAAACTATCGGTAAAGATTGTAACCAAATTTTCCAAGCATATTCTACTTCTCTAATTACCTGTGCAGGACGTTGAAAACAGTTTTCAATATATCTCGTGGCTTGGTCTAATTTTTCTATAGTCGGACGATGGACAAAAATAACTACACTTGTATATATAGGAACTGCACCTTCATATAATTGTTCTTGGGCTGCAACAGATTTCTTTAACTTTAATTGGGCATTGACATCAATAGTTTTACTTTTTTCTTGAGCCATCATAGCTGTCATATTCGACTGTTTGAGAACCCGTTGTAAAGTAGTTTTAACCAATGCTGGATTAGCAGCAGTTAACTGACAAAAAATTTCCGTATCTACTACTGTTTCTCTAGCCAATAATTCCCACAAATAACGCAATTGAGAAAATTTATTTGGCCAACCTCCAGGTTTTTCTAAAAACGTTAACGCCCCGATATAGCGATTTTTCACATTTACCCAACGACGATCAGCACAGGGTACACTCGATTCCATCAACAAGGTTGTACTATGAATATTCTCTATCAGCAATTTGCTACTAGCTAAATCTGAATTAACTTCCTCATGGAGTCCATTTTCATCTAAATAAAGTAATTGGGGAATTTCTATCGGTGGTGTATCATTAAATCGTCTCCAGGCTTCTTCCCAAAGTTCATCAGCATTTAATGGTTTGACATCTAACCCCATTTTGTTAGACAAAAGCTGTTCCCAGCGAGAAAAACCTTGTTGGTAAGCTTTGATGATCAGAGTTTCAATTCGCTGATTTTGAACTTCTGCTAATTCTCCTTTAAATTTTAACCACCATGATTCAGTTTTATTTAATAATTTCTCAATCCAATCATCAGCTTGATTAGCATGAGGTTCAATAGTATAAGTAACATAAATTCGCATAAATTTTGGCTTGCGAATTCCAGAATTTGTAAGCTCTTGAATTCTCGCTCTTTCTGCTGTCAATAAATATTTAATATCCCTTGATGGTGTCCGCTTTACTAAATCTACTAATTCTGTTTGGCGTTGTTGATCCGAACCAAAAGACCCTATATGTAAGGTCATTTTTTCACCTTCAGGAATATCTTTTAAACCTGATTCAATATTATTAAAAATAGTCTCTATTTGTTCTGATCTTAAAGTAGTGTGAATACCACGACATTCAAAACCAAAAACAAAACAAAACCTATCTTTTTGATTTTCTTTATTCAAAATATAAGCACCAATATTTCTTCCACTCAGAGAAATGTGGAGCATTGTCGCCAAATGTAAAGCATCTTCAAATGGTGTTAATCTACTTTCTTGACCTGGGACGTTGATGTTTTGTTTTCCGATTTTTTGCTTCATAGTTAATTTCTAGCACGCTTTGATAACGAGCAAAGCCTCTTGTCCAAGTGGGAACTCCAATAAACTTGCTTAAAAAACGCCAACTCCTACCACCACTTAATATCCACCAAGTTGCCATTCCCCACCCTGAAATCAATGCTGTCCATAACCACCTTTGGAAATCATCTGCAAATAACCCTCCAAAAACTCCATTAATCACAAAATATGAAACTAGAACAATCAGCAGCCAAGGAAAAATTTGATCAGCCGGAATTGGTCCTAATGATGGTTGTGAACCTAGAATTTGATTAACTGGGCGAAACTCTTGATCTCGTTCTGGAGACATAAAAAATTTTAAAAATGGAAGAGGATTCAGAAATCAGAAGGCTTGATTATTTGATATTCAACTTGACCTTGATTTTATCTGAATCATTGATAAATTATTTGGCATCACCAATTACAAAACCTGTCAAGACATCAGCAACAGTGACAGCAACTACTACTATCAAAGGAACTCTAGCGATACTTTGCCAATCTTCATCTTTGCGAACTGCATTAATGACACCAATTAAAGAAATAGCAATATAAAGTAAATAAATTGCTCTCAAAACGTTGAATATTAAACTGACTGCTGTTTGAGGATTACTATTACTGTCTGTACCTTGTGTCAGTGTAGTTTTGAAAAAGTTTTCAGCTTTACCAAAAAATTGAGCAGATGCCGGGGCAGAAAAAAAGTCTACCCAAAATAAACTAAGAATGATAGATACTGCCAAAATTTGCCATATTATCAGCCATCTTTTTGGTAAATTTACCTGCTGTTCAATTTGCTGACAAATAATGGTGATCAAACTACCTGCTAATAAACAAAAAAGCAGGATAGGACTTTTTAAACTAATCACGCTTAAAAATACAGTGCAAGCAATTAAAAATGGTACAGATTCTACTAAGTGCTGTTGCCATATTTTCCAAATACTCGGCAATTTATTAGATGCTGTCTTTGTACTAGCCGTTAAACTTTTTTCGGTTCTTTTTGTACTATAATCTCTAGACATTTACCGATTTCCCTATTATCTATAACAAATATCCGTTCTTCAAAGTTTTATTCTATGTTTAACCCTGTCATCTGTATTTCTCCAGAGATTTTGATGTAGTTTATATTGTATATTTTTGTTTTGTTGTTATGTATTAAGGTTTAGGTAATCAATTCTTAATATTTAGTTAAATTAAAGTTAAAGTTAGGTGAAAACCTTATGATTACATAGGGTAATAATTACCCCTACTTTCGTTCTGTTGTGCGTAAGTCCTGTGTTTGATACGACTGGGAAAGTTAGCAACACAAAAATTTTAGAGTTTATCAATCATCTGCATCACTTTTCGTAAAAGCTAATAAAATTTATCATGGTCTTTGTCAAGAAAGCAGATTTCAATTTCCTTTGCAGCCAAGGGTTTAGAAAATAAATATCCCTGCCCAAATTCACACCCTAATTGTTGTAACCATTGTAGTTGCTGTAGTGTTTCAATTCCTTCTGCTACAACAGTTAAGCCAAGTTGATTACTCAAAGTGATAATAGTACTCACCACTTGATAATTACGATTTCCTTCCTGCATTTGAGTTACAAAAGAGCGATCAATTTTCAAGTTATCAGCGGGTAAGCGATGAAGATAATTGAGTGATGAATAACCAGTGCCAAAGTCATCAATACTAATCTGAGTTTTTCTTAATTTTAATTGAGTTAACAAATCAATTGTTTGATTGATATTTTCAATTAGCATACTCTCAGTGATTTCCAAACTGATAGATTCACCATCTAATTGTGTGGCTTGTAAAATTCTATCAATGTCTTCAATTAAATTATCTTGGCGAATATCTTGAACAGAGAGATTAATACTTATTTTTAGTGGGAAGCGGTGAGGAAACTTAATTTTCCAGGTTGCTAGTTGTTGACAAGCTGTGAAAAACATCCACTGATCTATCGGCACAATTAGTCCAGTTTCTTCGGCAAGATGAATAAATTCTTTCGGTAAAATGAATCCACGAGTTGGATGTTGCCAGCGAACTAATGCCTCAAATCCAATCAGACGATTGCTAAATATATCAATAATAGGCTGGTAATATACGATAAATTCTTCTCTTTCGATAGCCTTACGAATTTCAGTTTCTAGAGTTAGTCGATTTACTGCTTGGGTATGCATTTGGGCATCAAAAATTTTGTATGAATTTCTGCCTTTTTCTTTGGCTTGATACATAGCAATATCTGCATCTCGCAGTAAATCGGCAGCGAGATCATAGTTTTTTGTGCCTAAAACAATACCGATACTTGTGCTGATTACAACTTCGGAATTATTAATTATTAATGGTGTTTGAAAATCTTTAAGAATACGCGTGGTAATTTGGATAGCATCTTCCAAGTTATACATATCCTCTAAGAAAACTACGAATTCATCACCACCAAGTCTAGCCACTAAATCAATTTCCCGCAGATGAGTTTTTAGCTTTTTAGCAACAGTCTTAAGTAGTTGATCTCCAGCTAAATGCCCTAAACTGTCATTGATAACTTTGAAGCGATCTAAATCTAGAAATAAGACAGCATAATGATAGTTTTCTGCTCGTTTAGTGCGGTGAATTGCTAATTCAAGTCGCTCTTCTAATAGTGTGCGATTGGGTAGGTTTGTTAATGGATCATGTAAAGCATTATGAATCAGTAATTCCTGTGCCTGTTTGCGATCGCTCACATCTAATAAAATACCATGCCAAATTGTATCTCCGTTTTCCTTGAGTTCTGGACGGGCGCTGGCTTGTACCCACTTTAACTTACCAGATGGTGTAACTAATCGGCACTCGTAAAAAAATTGATTTAACGTTTGAATGCTTTGTTTAGCAGTTACATAACATCCAGCACGATCATCAATATGAATTTGGGCAAAGCAAAGAGAGATATTTTCTAAAACTTGATCTGGCGTTAACTCTAAAAGAGATAAACAGCCCAAACTGACGTACTCAAAAGCAGCATAACCATCAGAATGCTGTACGAGAGTGTATATCATGCCCGGTATATTAGAGGCTAATGTCTCTAACAGATTTTGGGCTTGTTTGTGTTCTGCTCGGACTTGTACATCTCGAAGTTCTCGACGCACCGCCTCTGGTAATCGGTTTAAGTTGTCCTTCATCACATAATCATGAGCGCCTGCTTTCATCATTTCCACGGCTAATACTTCGCCAATTGTGCCGGAAACGAGAATGAAAGGAATATCTTTTTGACTCTGCTTGACTATTTGCAGAGCCGCAGGTGCATTAAATCCAGGTAAGCGGTAATCTGAAAGTATAACATCCCATGTACGATTGTTCAGGGCTGCGTGTAGCTCTTGGGCGATTTCGATACGCTCCCAATTTGGGTTGAAGCCACCGCGACGCAGTTCCCTGAGAACTAACATAGCATCAGCTTCTGAATCTTCAATAATCAGGACATTTAAGGCTTCACTCATGCCTTAGAATCTCCTTGCTAAACTTTGATATGCTCACATTTTCTTGCCTCTTTAAACTCTCATGGAATTTGACAGTGCTATAAATTAGCCCGTTAATTAAGAGTGCAACTATTGTCAAATCGGCTTTGCGAGTTAACCCGACTTTCTGCCTGAGTTTACCAATTGAAGGTGGTTGAACCATGTTGAAAATTCCTAGTTATCAAATTCATACAAAAATTCATGAAAGTAACAATTCACAGATTTACCGGGGAATTAGGGAATTAGATAATTTACCTGTAATCTTCAAAATATTGAAGAAAGACTATCCCACACCAGAGGAAATTACACGTTATAAGCTCGAATATGAAATTACCCACAGCTTGACAATATCTGGTGTTGTGCAAGCTTATGATTTACAGCAACTACAAAGTACTTTTGTGATTATTTTAGAGGATTTTGGAGGTGAATCTTTAGAAAAGATTTTAACTAAAAGAGAGTTTGCATTAACTGATTTTCTCCCTATGGCAATTCAGATAACTAAAATTCTCAGTGAAATTCATACTGCGAATATCATTCATAAAGATATTAATCCAGCCAATATTGTTTTAAATTTAGAAACAAATCAGATTAAAATTATTGATTTTGGTCTTGCTACTGCCCTGTCACGGGAAACATTAACTCTCAAAAATCCTACTACATTGGAGGGAACTTTAGCTTACATATCTCCAGAACAAACAGGTAGGATGAACCGTTCTCTGGATTATAGAACTGATTTTTACTCTTTGGGTGCTACCTTTTACCAATTGTTGACTCATAGATTACCATTTGTAACTAGCGATGCGTTGGAGTTAATTCATTATCACCTGGCTTTAGAACCTGTGCCACCTCATTTAATCAATCCAGAAATACCAGTTGTAGTTTCAGAACTTGTTCTAAAACTGTTAGCGAAAACAGCAGAAGATCGCTATCAAAGCGCCTGGGGGATTAAGGCTGATTTGGAACAGTGTCTGATCCAGCTACAACAAACAAAAAGAGTTGAGTCTTTTATTTTAGCGCAACATGATATTTCTGATAATTTTCATATTCCTGAAAAACTCTATGGTAGAGAAAGGGAAGTGGAGATCTTATTAGCTGCATTTGCTAGAGTCACAGGAATTCAGAAGTCAAGTCAGATTAATGCTATAGAAATGTTGTTGATTGCTGGCTACTCTGGTATTGGTAAATCAGCATTTGTGCAGGAAATTTATAAAACTATTACACGCAGCAGAGGTTATTTTATTGCGGGTAAATTCGAGCAGTATCAACGTAATATCCCTTACTTTGCGATCGCACAAGCTTTTAACTCACTGATTAAGCAATTACTGACTGAGAGCGAATTACAGCTAATTAACTGGCGAGAAAAACTTTTAGCAGCCTTGGGATCTAACAGTCGTGTGATTACCCAGGTAATTCCAGCATTAGAACTAATTATCGGCAATCAACCAGATGTACCTACTTTGCTACCAGCAGAAGCCCAAAATCGCTTTCATCAAGTTTTCCAAAAGTTTATCTGCGTCTTTACTCAGTCAGAATATCCCCTCGTGATTTTTTTGGATGATCTGCAATGGGCAGATACTGCCTCTTTGAAATTACTGCAAATGCTGACAATAGCAACGGTTGAGCAATCTTTGTTATTAATTGGGGCATATCGGGATCATGAAATAAATGCTTCCCATCCTCTCATCCGTATGGTGGCAAAAATTCAGCAGGAAAATGGGGTGGTAAACCAACTGTTCCTTGAGCCTTTGCAATTGCCCGCTATTAACCAGTTGATTGCTGATACATTCCGCTGTCAACCAGAAGATGTTTTACCTTTAGCTGAACTGGTGCAAGCAAAAACCAACGGTAATCCCTTTTTTATGAATGAGTTTTTGAAATCCCTGTATGCTGAAAAGCTGCTGGAATTTGATCGCCAAAAGGGAAATTGGCAATGGTCAATAGAGCAAATTCAGGAACGGGGAATTACTGATAATGTTGTAGATTTACTGGCACGTAAGATTCAAAAACTCAGTTTGCAGACACAGCGATTGTTACAGTTATCAGCCTGTATTGGCAACCAGTTCGATTTAGAAACCTTGGCAGTGACGGCAGAACTATCTCTACAAAAAACTGCCCAGAAATTAGGAGAAGCGATCGCACAAGGCTTGATTTTGCCCCTCAGCAATGCCTACAAATCCGTTGAGTTAGAAGTGCCACTTCCCAGCAATAGTCCTGCCATTGAATATAAATTCGTTCATGATCGCATTCAGCAAGCAGCTTATTCTCTCATCCCAGAGAGCGATCGCCAAATGATCCATTGGCAAGTAGGACAGTGTTTGTGGCAAAGGACTGCCCCAGAACAGTTACAATACAAGATTTTTGATATCACCAACCAACTGAACCAGGGTAAAAAATTAATCAAAACTCAATCCGAACAAAATAACTTGTCCCAGTTAAACCTAATAGCAGGGGAAAAAGCCAAAACATCAACAGCTTATGAAGCTGCTTTTACATACTTGCAAACTGCTTTGGATCTGCTGACAACAGATAGCTGGCAAACTAACTATGACTTTACCCTAACTCTATATAGTGCAACGGCAGAAGCAGCCTATCTGAGCGGTAATTTCGAGCAAGTAGAACCACTATTTCAACAGGTAGTTGACCATGCAAAAACCTTACTAGCCAGCGTCAAAGTCTACGATGTCAAAATTCAGACTTATGTCGCCCAAAATCAACTGCTAGAGGCAATTCAGATAAGTTTACAGTTACTAAAACAATTAGGGGTTCACCTCCCCATACAACCCACCTCTGAACATATTCAGCCAGCCCTCTCCGCAACTGCCTCAAAATTGGCAAACAGACCCATTAAAAATTTGATTGACCTGCCCATGATGTCTGAGCCAGAAATGCTGGCAGCAATGCAGCTTTTAACCAGTATGTGTGCATCAGCTTTTTTAGCCGTACCACCTCTATTTCTGCTGATTGTCCTCAAAATGGTAGATTTGCTCGTTGAGTACGGAAACATGATGTTAGCGCCCTTTGCCTATGCTGCTTATGGGATTATTCTCTGTGGAGTTGTATTTGAAATTGAAGCAGGATATCAATTTGGACAACTGGCGTTAAGTTTGCTGTCTCGTTTAGATGCTAAACCCATTCAAGCCAGAACCCTATTCGCGGTCAGTAACCAAATTAATGTTTGGAAAACACACCTCCGAGCAAGTTTGCAGTCACACCAAGATTGTTATCAGGTTGGTGTTGATCAGGGAGATTTAGAGTTTGCTGGCTATGCTGCCATGCATTTTTGTGCTTATTCATTTGCAGTCGGTCAACCCTTGGATGAGCTACAACTACACCTGAATCATTATCACCAGGCAGTTAAACAAATTAAGCACTCAGCTGGTATTCATTTTGTAGAAATTTGCTGGCAAACTGTTTTGAACTTGATTCAGGAAGTTCCTAATCCTGGTATTTTATCGGGTCAAGCTTATGATGAAGCAATTCGGCTACCCCAAATGCAACAAACCAATTTCCACGGAGGTTTGTTTTATTTCTACCTGAATAAATTATTTCTTTGTTACTTGTTCTCTAATACCAATCAGGTGATGTCTGCGACTGGCAGCGCCTACGCTAATGCTGTCATCGCACAAGAGTATTTACCTGCCATGACCGGAGCGGCTTTGGTTGCTATCTTTAAGTTCTACGATTCTCTATCTCGATTGGCAGTGTATACAAATGCAGATCCTCTGCAACAGTCTGAGTTGCTTCAGCAGGTAGCAGAAAATCAAGCCAAAATGCAAAATTGGGCATATCATGCCCCAATGAATTACCAGCACAAATGGTATCTTGTTGAGGCTGAAAGATATCGTGTCTTAGGTCGGTTTAAAAAAGCCATAAAAGCCTATGATCGGGCTATTAGTTTGGCTAAGGAAAACCAATACTTACAAGAAGAAGCTCTGGCCAACGAACTTGCAGCCAATTTTTATCTGCAACAAGGTTTGATTACCATCGCTACAATATATCTGCAAGAGGCCAGGTATGGTTATTTAAGATGGGGAGCAACAGCAAAAGTTCAAGATATGCAAAGACGCTATCCCCAACTACTAGAACTGCAATCAGAACAAACCGAAAACCGCAGATTTAATACGACAGAATCTTCCTCTACTAAATTAGCAGCACTTGACCTAGAAACGGTGTTGAAAGCTTCCCAAGCAATCTCTGCAACTGGCAGCACCTACTCCACTGAAGTTCTCTTAGATCAACTTCTGGGAAAACTGATGACTATTCTGATTGAAAATGCGGGAGCGCAAACAGGTTATTTGATTTTACAAACCCAAGATGAATGGCGAATTGAAGCGATTAGTTCAATTGACAATGAGAAAGTTGAATTAATACACCCAGACAACATTCCTTGTTTACCAACATCCTTGATTAATTATGTGGTTCGTACCCAGGAAAGCATCGTCCTTGGTGATGCTATTAAAGAAGGTAACTTTCAATCTGAACCGTGGATTATCTACCACCAATCCAAATCAATTCTATGTACACCTTTATTGAATCAAGGAAAATTTACAGGAATTGTCCTTTTAGAAAATAATCTCACCACTAACGCATTTACCCCAGAACGGATTGAAATCATCAATCTGCTTTCAACTCAGGCAGCTATCTCCATTGATAATGCCCGGTTATTACAGCAGCAGGAAGAATTGAATCAATCTGTCTGTCAACTCAATGCAGAATTAGAAGAAAGGGTAATCCAACGAACTGCCCAATTACAGGCTGTTAATAAAGCTTTGGAATCGTTTTCCTATTCTGTTTCCCATGACTTACGAGCGCCTTTAAGGGCGATTGATGGCTTTTCGAGAATGATTCAAGAAGATTACGGTGAACAACTGGATGCAGAAGGCAATCGTTACTTAAAAGTTGTCCGGGATAATGCCAAACGCATGGGTGAGTTGATTGATGATTTGTTGAATTTATCCCGTTTGGATCGCAAGGAAATGTCCAAACAGCCTGTGTTAGTCAATGAGTTGATTCAACAGGTGTTAAGTGATTTAGCTCCAGAATGGTCAAATCGGCAAGTAGAATTTGCGATCGCTGATTTACCCAACTGTCAAGCTGACTTTTCCCTCCTCACCCAAGTCTGGATCAACTTGTTATCCAATGCCATTAAGTACACCAGTTACAAATCCATTGCTCATATTGAAGTGGGTTATGAGGTGATGGATGGAGAAGGAGTCTACTGGATCAGAGATAATGGATCAGGGTTTGATATGCAGTATGCCGATCATCTCTTTGGAGTATTCCAACGTCTGCACCGTGAACAAGAATTTGAAGGTACAGGTATTGGACTAGCGATCGTGCAACGCATTATTCAACGTCATGGTGGCCACATTTGGGCCGAAGCAGCAGTCGGTCAAGGTGCAACCTTTTATTTCACCCTTCCGAGTACTGAGTACTGAGTAAGAATTTTTTCCTCTGCTTCCCATCCTCTAATCTTGTTCCCTACCATAATATAATGACTGACCAACTCATTGATCAGCCCACTGATACATCTTCTCAACAACCGATATCTATTGTGTTAGTTGAAGATAATCCTGCTGATGCCGAATTAGCTATGCGGGCTTTACGTCGCGCCAAAATTGGAAATCAAGTGCAATGGCTTCAAGATGGAGCAGAAGCCCTCGATTTTTTCTTTTGTCGGGGCAAATATAGCGATCGGACTATAACAAATCAACCCAAAGTCGTTTTACTAGATTTGAAACTACCAAAAGTAAACGGATTGGAAGTTTTACGGCAACTCAAATCTGACCCCCGCACCCAAACAATTCCCATTGTGGTGTTGACTTCTTCTGCCGAAGATAGAGATGTAATAGAAAGTTACCAACTGGGGGTGAATAGCTATATCGTCAAACCTGTAGATTTTGAACAATTTAACCAAGCAGTCCAACAGCTTGGATTTTATTGGGTTTTATTTAATCGAGTCCCCATTTCTTGAGGTTTAATGCCTAGCGTCTCTGCTGATTGGACAATGAAGGAAGAAACTGTAAACCTGATCAGGCTTTATCTAAAGCTGCACCTGGTAAAATTTTACTTTTTAACAACTCTAAACTAGCACCACTACCGATAATGGTTATTGTGTCGGTTTTGCCAATTTCTGCTAGAGTATGTGCGATCGCGCAAGCGCTGACTTGTCAGTTCCCATCCGTACCCGCAGCAGTCTTTACGTATAGTACAACGTTTAAGAGCAATTTGAGCTAATATATAAGTATCTGAATAATTTACTAATATTAAACTATGGCATCACTAAACCCTCCTCTGAGTAAAGAAGATTTTATTAAATCTGGCTGGAAAGAAGTAGTTGATAACAGCGAGAGAAAAGATTGTCAGAGCTATGACATGACATTCTGGAATAAAGCAAAGAAAGCAAAAGAAGCAGGAAATATCAGAGAACAGGCAGTTTTTGAAATTTTGTCCGCTGTAACTGGTGCTGCTATCAAGCCAGAATCAAATGACGAATTTTTTAATGAAGTTTTTAGCAACCTCACAGAGGGACAATTAAACTTTCTTAGTGACATTGCGCTTGAAATATTAGATCCAGAACTTAAAGCAAGAGTAGCTGATATTCTTTGGGTGAAAAAGCGTGACTATCAAATGGGACAGTTAGCGGTTGATGCTTATTTAGAATCTGCTAAAGAATTAGAACATCCTGAAGAATGGCCTTATTGTACAGATAGAATTGAAAGGGTGCTGAGGTTAGCACGCAAAATTAATTATAAATATGAAACTGTTTTTACATATATAGAAGAAGTTTTGGATCGTTACAAAGGAGAAGATCCTCTTTGGCTATCAGCAAAGTTAATGGAACTTTTGCTAGAATTTCGATTTGGTGATCCGAGTAAATATGCTGGTATTGCTGAAAAAGCTGCAACATTAGCAGAATTAAATAATGACTGGCGTAAAGCACGTAACTACTGGGAAATAAAAGCAAAATGGCATCATATTGAAAAGAATGGAGAACAAGAACGTACAGCAAAAATGCAAGCTGCTGAAACTTTTGTTAAAGAAGCTGAGGATGCACTAAAGAGAACATCACCTAGTTACTCAGTTGCATCACATTTTATGCTAGATGCAGTGGAAGCTTTTAAGAGAATTCCAGGTACAAAAGAGGAAACTACAACAGCAAAAGAACGGGCTGAAGAATGCCATAAAATTTTACTTCAATATCAGGAAGAGTCTACACAAGAATTGATTAATATTTCCCATCCAGGTGTAAACATTAGTGTTGAAGTAGAACAAGCCAGAAACTATGTGAAAGGAAAAGAATTTCAAGATGCTATTTTTTCTTTAGCTTTATTAGTTAGTCCTCCAGAAGTTTGTAAACTTAAACAACAGGTGAAAAATAATGCTCATGATTATTTAGCATCTTTTTTCCCAAAAGTAATGACAAACAGTAAGGGTAAATTCATAGCTCATCAATCTGCATCAGTTTTATCAAATGATGCCAAAGAATCTGAAGAAGCAACTATTTTTGAAGCGTACAGGAATGCCAGATTCCACCAACAGTTTCATGCACAAGCTTATATCGAACCAGCTAGATATCAGATAAATTTAGAACATAGCATACGAGTTGATGATTTACTGAAAATTATTTCATACAGTCCTTTTGTGCCACAAGGAAGAGAATATTTATTTGCAAAAGGTCTTTACGCTGGCCTATCTGGAGATTTCTTTACATCAACCCATATTCTTATTCCGCAAATTGAGAATTCTATCCGTGAGTTACTTTGGCAAAAGCAAGATGTAATAACCTCCAAGCTTGAGAATGGTATTCAACACGAATATGATTTGAATAAAATGCTTTATATGGCAGATATAACATCTATTTTTGATGAAGATACGCTTTTCGATCTCAGAGGTTTACTCATTGAAGATGCTGGAAGTAATTTAAGAAACCGCATGGCTCATGGTTTAATTAGTGATAATGAATTCAATAGTCCTATCATGTCTTATTTATGGTGGGTTACATTGCGTTTCTGCTGTTTGCCAATTTTGAACCAAAAACAAGCAGAAGATTTTAATCCTCTTGTTCAGTTTGATGGTATTTTCAAAGACGACCCACTTTTTGATGAATTTGTAGAAGATATGGCTGCAAACCGCCGTGAATTAGATGCAGAAGTAGCTGCTTATGAAGCTTATTTAGAGGAGAATCAAACAGCGTGAGCAGATATATTCTCGATACTAATATTGTTACTTTTTCTCAACATGGAAATCCTAATATTGCTCAACGTGCAAAAAATGTTGGAATTGCCAATATATTTATTACAACCGTGACACTTGAAGAACAATTAAAAGGTAGATTAGCCGCTATTAGTAGATGTGCTACTAAACCAGAATTATTACCAATTGCTCACCAAAATTTACTAATAACTCAACGTTACTTTTGTAATATGAATTTATTAGATTTTAATGAAGCAGCTTGCGAATTTTTTAAAAAACTACGCCAGCAAAAAATCAATACAGGTACACAAGATTTAAGAATTGCCGCAATAGCTTTAGTTAATGATGGAATTGTGGTAACTCAAAATTACAAAGATTTTATCAAAGTTCCTAATTTAAAACTTGAAGATTGGACCATAAATCTATAGTTTTTGATGTGTGGGACTACGAGATTGCATTGTAATTTAATATTAAATTAAATTTAAAGCCTGTTGGATAATTAATTCTTGCTCTACCATATTTTTTAAGGTTAATCCATCGTAAATTCCACCAAAGGCTTCTAAGGCCGCATTATCTAAAGCTCGATTATAAGCTTCTAATAAAATTTCCTCTATTTCTTTTTTGTTCATGTAATATCCTCCAGCTTTTCGGCGTTTGTTGATCCGATCAATTGCATCAGTAGCATTGCGAATAGAAACATCCCAAGAATGAGTTGTCCTTTTTTCTGCCTGTTGTTTAATTAAATGAACTAAAAGCACTACACAATAGCTATAAATTTTATTAATTTTATCTTCTTTGCTCATTTCTTCCAATTCATCAATTAAAGATAGAGCCGCTTCTAGGTTGCCAGAAACTACTAATTCCCTGAGTTCTAGTAATTCTTCCATGATTTGCTCTCTCCTTGAAGTTTGCTATTTCTAGCATAGCTCTCAAACCTTTAATTTCTTTCTCAACATTAAAAATACTGAACCATTGATCTTTTTGAATACTTTCTAATAGGTGCTACTAAAACTATTAACTATAGACAACGGCAAGGGTACGGCATACCGCACCCCTGCTCAAATTGTCATTAGTTAGTGGACTTTTACAGCTTACGCTTCATCTAAAGCTGCAATACCAGGTAAAACCTTACCTTCTAGCAACTCCAAACTAGCACCACCACCAGTAGAAATGTGGCTCATTTGATCAGCCAAACCTACCTTTTCCACAGCTGCTACAGAGTCACCACCACCGATAATGGTAGTTGTGCCGGTTTTGCCGATTTCTGCTAGAGTATGTGCGATCGCTTCCGTACCCGCAGCAAACTTATCAAACTCAAACACACCCATAGGGCCGTTCCAAATCACAGTCTTACAATCAGCCAAAGCCGCTTGAAAAACCTTCACAGAATCAGGGCCAATATCTAAACCCATACCATCAGCAGGAATATTCTCAATGCTGACAGTAGTAGCATTAGCATCAGGAGCAAACTTATCTGCTGAAACGATATCTGTAGGTAGCAACAAAGCCACACCCTTTTCTTTAGCCTTAGCTTCCAAAGCCTTAGCCAATTCCAGCTTGTCTTCTTCTACCAAAGACTTACCAACACTCAAACCACGGGCTTTATAGAAAGTGAAAATCATCCCACCGCCGATGATCAACTTATCGCACTTTTCCAACAGAGTTTCAATTACGCCGATTTTGCTAGAAACCTTAGAACCGCCGATAATAGCCGCCAAAGGACGCTTAGGTTCTTCAATTGCACTTTGTAAATATTGCAATTCCTTCTCAACCAAATAACCAGCCACAGAAGGACTGAGGAACTTGGTTACACCCTCTGTAGAAGCATGGGCGCGGTGTGCAGTACCAAACGCATCATTTACATAAAAATCAGCATTTGCTGCTAATTTTTGAGCAAATTCAGGATCATTCTTTTCTTCTTCTTTGTAGAAGCGGACATTTTCCAATAACAGCACTTGGCCATTTTGCAAAGCTGCAACCTTAGCAGCCACATCATCACCAATACAGTCATCAGTCTTGACAACTTCTTGTCCCAACAACTCAGAAAGGCGTTTAGCAACAGGTGTTAAACGTAATTTGTCATCTACACCCTTGGGACGGCCGAAATGACTTGTTAGAATGACCTTAGCACCCTTTTTGGTCAAATCCTGGATAGTTGGCAGCGCAGCCCGAATCCGGGTATCATCGGTAATGCTGCCTTTATCATCCACAGGCACGTTAAAATCAACCCGTACTAAAGCGCGTTTTCCAGATACATCCGCCGCAGATAAACTTGCTAAACTTTTTTTCGACACAGCCAAACTCTCCTGATTGCCTTTTTGTTATGGTTTTGGAATATAACTATCAAGATTTTACCGGAGTGAGGGGTGCTGAGGTGATCTATGTTTAAAACTGTTCTGTTTCCAATTGATCAAAGTCGCGCTGCACGGGAAGCGGCCGAAGTAGTTACCAACGTTGTGCAGAAATATGGCAGTCGCTTGGTTCTATTGTCTGTGGTGGAAGAAGCCGCCCCAGACGCGCCTAATGCTGATCCTATGATGTCTCCAGAGGCCGTTGCTAAACTTCTGGAAAATGCCCAAGCCTTATTCTCACAGCAGGGTATTACAGCCGAAGTCCTGGAAAGACAAGGTAAACCAGCCTTTACTATCTGTGATGTGGCTGATGAAATTGAGGCCAACTTAATTATTATGGGCTGTCGGGGTTTAGGCTTAACTGATGAAGGTGCAACTGATAGCGTCACCAGTCGCGTTATTAATCTTTCCCCTTGTCCAGTTTTGATTGTTCCTTAAAAACCTGTAGGGTGCGTTAATCAAATAACGCACCATCAAAAAATTTTACTTATGTAGAAGAATTAAAATCATTTAATATTAATATACGTAATTCTGTGACTCGCTTGAAGGTGATATCATTATTCAGAAAAGCTTCACATTCTGCATTTAGAGCAACAGCAATCTGAAAAGCATCAGGTAATTGTAAATTATATTTAGCTCTGATTTGAGCAGCTTCTATTGCTAGATGAGGGCTATTGATTGGCATAAAAATAGTGTTGTTACCATCAACAATTGTGTCGATAAAGTCCTGCTCTAATTGAGGCTGCCCTAAACGATAAGGAGAAACTAAACATTCTGCTAAAGTCACTGGTGAAGTGACAGCTATTAGAGAACCGTCCCGAATTTGATTGAACACCTTTCTGACAGTTGCCAAGTATTGTAGATTGCGCTCAACAAAGTAAATAACTGGTGCAGTATCCAAAAATATGCGTGTTACACCCTGTAAACTTTCTTCAACGTTCACGCTGGTTTCCTTGTGTTCATTTCCTCAATTTCTAAATCAGGGAACTCTCCACGTCTCATGCGTGTGACATATTCCTGGGCATCCATACCACTTAGTAGATTAGGTGCAATTCCTTCCAGTTCTGTGAGATTGCGGCGTGGTTTACGTTTGATTTCACAAAGTTGTAGCCTTTGGGTTAGGTAAGCAATGAAACTCAATTGTTCATCCGGTGTGAGTGCGTCTGCTAGTCGCATCAATTCAATTAGTTCTTTAGACATTTGGGTTAATGGTTATTTATTTAATTGTAACAACAGCTTTATCTTGTTTGCAAATTACTGCTTCAATACCCCAATTTCTCAAACAAATCTGCCAACACCACATTAGAAAACAAAAACCCATCTGGATCAATTAAACGCAATCTTTCCCCCACAACTTCCACCCAACCCTTCTCAAAATAAGGTTGTAAACATTGTTTAATTTTCTCTACTTTTCCTTTTCCAAACTTCTCTAACAACACCGTTAAACTCAAACCTTCTGCTAACCGCAACCCCAGCATTAAAGTTTCTAACAATTCTTCCGCTGGTGGGGTGACTTCACAATCAATTACAGCGCCATTTTCCAACCATTGATAATATTCTTTAGTTTTGCGGGGACGGGTGAAACGTTTACCTTGCACATAACTAGCTGCACCCATACCAAAACCATAATAAGGACGATTTTCCCAATAAACTCGATTATGTTTACATTGATGTCCGCTTTTGGCATAGTTGGAAATTTCATAATGTTCATAACCTGTACCAGTTAAGACTTTCTGCCCTAGTTGGTACATTTGAACAGTGGTTTCATCTGTCGGTAGGGGATTATCTCCTGGTTTGTAATAACGACCAAAAGCTGTCCCTGGTTCAATGGTTAAATCATAGATAGATATATGGGTGGGGGCAATTTCTACCGCTTTAGTAAGGGAATCTTGCCACTGAACCAAAGACTGATGTGGCAACCCGGAAATTAGGTCTAAGCTAAATTCGGGTATCTCGACTTGGTGGATTAACTCTATAGCTGCAAAGATATCTTTAACTGAGTGCGATCGCCCAGCCACTTTTAAAAATTCATCTTGAAAAGCTTGTACACCCAAACTTACCCGGTTTACACCCGCACTACAATAACCCGTAATATGCGTCAAATCAAATGTACCGGGGTCCATTTCCATAGAAATTTCTACCCCCTTAGCAATGCCAAAACGCCTATCTAACGCTGTTAATATACATTGCAACTGTTCTGTCGATAACAGCGAAGGCGTACCACCACCAAAAAAAATCGTCTCTAGGGGTTGACTAAAGGCTGGTGAGATGCTGATTTCGTGACAAACTGCCTCAACATAATGGGCAATAGTACCAGAATTTTCTCCCCGCGAGTGATCGCCCACCACAAACACCGGGAAATCACAATAAAAACACCGTCGCCGACAAAAGGGGATATGCACGTAAGCCGCACTGGGAAATTGAACAGCAACATCTTTTAGGCTCATTATGATCAAAAATTAAATTAATTTCATGGACAAATACAAATCGTGAAAATGAGTAGTTTGTTTACAACTTGTTATCTTTTTACAACAAAAATAAGAATAGTTATGCAGCGAAAACTCTTTAGTTATAATGTTTGCATATATTGTATTAACTGCCGAAACCCCTAGCTTAAGTCCATATTTCTCAATCAATCTCACCGTTGATCTAAAAAATACCTGACTCTACTGGGTAAATCACAGTTGTAGGAAAAAACCACAATCATGCTTGATTTCATTATCATTATCTCATTTATTCTGGCTGCATCGGGAATAGGTTACTACAGCACCGAACTACTTCCCCCTGGAACCCTCAACGGAGTCACAAACCTAGACGCATTGCGCTTAGTGGTGGCTGTCTTTGCTGCTATTCTAGGTGGTGCAATTGGGCTGAGTTTCCAAACGGCATATCGTCGCTTAGAAGCGCAAGTCCGCGAAATGCCCCTCGAAGTCATCTTAACCCGTGCCATTGGCTTAGTAATTGGGCTATTACTCGCCAATTTAATGTTAGCCCCGCTATTTTTACTACCCATTCCCGCAGATTTTGGATTTATTAAACCTCTCGTGGCAGTTGTCGGCAGCATCATACTTTCTGTCACTGGCATGAATTTGGCAGATACTCACGGACGGGGTTTATTACGGTTAATTAATCCCAACACCGTAGAAACCTTAGTGGTAGAAGGAACCTTGAAACCAGCTAATACCAAAGTCTTAGATACTAGTTGCATTATTGATGGTCGCATTGAAACCTTACTAGAAACAGGATTTTTGGAAGGAGTTATACTTGTACCGCAATTTGTTTTACAAGAATTACAACAAGTTGCTGATGCCAGCAAAGATCAAAAGCGGGTGCGGGGAAGACGGGGGCTAGAAATACTCAACCGCATTAAAGAAACTTACCCTGAACGCATTCTCATCAACCCAGCAGACTACGAAGATATTAGCACAGTTGATGCTAAATTGGTAAAATTTGCCCAAGAAATCAACGGTACACTATTAACTAATGACTACAATTTATCTAAAGTTGCTAGTGTGCAGAAAGTCCCAGTTTTAAATGTCAATGATTTAGTAAATGCAGTTCGTCCTTCTTATTTACCTGGAGATAATCTAGATTTGAAAATTCTCAAAGAAGGTAAAGAACCGACTCAAGGTGTCGGCTATTTAGACGACGGAACAATGGTAGTCGTTGAAGAAGGCCGCAGTTATGTTGGTGGTGAATTACGGGTAGTTGTCACCAGTGCTTTACAAACCTCCGCTGGTAGGATGATTTTTGCCAAACCTCAAGCTTCCGCATTAGCGTGAGGGAAATGTGCGGAAAATAGAATTAATCCTGAAAATCGGTGCAGTTTCCTACACCGATTTTTATTTGGAAATCCCTTATACAAATTTTAAGCGTGATATACAAAATTACCCCTCCCCCTCACAGGTTTAGGTTTTTTACATTGTCGCAAGGGCAAGACTTGGGGGATAAGGCTGAGATATTAAGTCTCGTAAATCTCTAAGGGTAAATTATCTGGGTCTTGAAAGAATGTAAATTTCTTGCCTGTAATCTCATCAACTCTAATATTTTCAACTTCGATATTGTGAGATTTTAAATAACTCACACTTTCCTCAATATCCTCAACGGCAAAAGCTAAATGTCTTAAACCACAAGCTTCAGGATTGCTAACCCTTTGGGGAGGATGAGAAAAAGAAAATAATTCAATTTGAATATTTCCTATTTTTAAATCTAATTTATAGGAATTCCTGGCGCTGCGGAAAGTTTCTTGAATAATCTCAAAGCCTAAAACTTCAACATAAAATTGTTTTGATTT
Organism: Anabaena sp. EIM26; assembly: GCF_057568715.1. Classification (NCBI taxonomy): domain Bacteria; kingdom Bacillati; phylum Cyanobacteriota; class Cyanophyceae; order Nostocales; family Nostocaceae; genus Anabaena; species Anabaena sp. EIM26. The sequence goes on from NZ_CM172472.1 coordinate 533,693, forward strand.
TTGATAATCAGCACAAATAATAGCAACATGATGAACACCTAAAATTTTCATACAAGTATATTAGATATAGGAATCTGGTTTGATTGGTGAAAATATATAGCAATCCTGACGGGATGACAAAAATGGTTAAGATGCAGACAGAATAAGCCTCATAGCTCTCTCACCCTGTTGATAATACTTACGCTTATTAGGAGATAGTCTCAATAGTGACCTGACTAATTCCCTACAATTGTCTATGAAACTAACCCAAGATTGGGCATATAATCCAATATAAAAACTACTATGTCTTCTTTCTGTACGCCCATATTCCTTCACTCGACCAATATATTTTTGGATACCTTTGCGTTTAATTTCTTGCCCTTGTATTGTCGCACTAGTATACGCAATTGATATTAATAAAATCATAGATATTAACCGCTCACCTGTAACCTTTGTGTCTTCTAAATTATAACCTCCACGTTTAAAATTACGGAACATTTCTTCTATACAAAATCGCTTTTTATAGGCGGAAATCGCTAATTCCAAACTATCTAAATTAGTTAAAATAAACCACCCTTCCTTTGGCGCTACTCCTAAGATTTTACGTTTCCATTTACAGGCAACATTAAAGCTGGTAAAACCATGTTTTTCGTAACTTTAACTCCGTCCAAAAAGAAAGCAACTCCTGGTGATAAACCTAGATTATTTAAATCTACCCAAATTTCTTTTTTAATTTCTACAAATTCACTCTTTTTAAGTCTTGTACAAAAACATAAACCCTGGTCTTTTAGCCAGTTTGCTAGTTTTATAGAACAAAATTCTCTATCACCTAATACGCAAATTTTATAGTTATTAAAAATGGGTAAAGTTTTCTTCACTATCCGTGATTGCTCCTCAAAGTTACTGCTGCCTAACTTTGGTAATAATTCAAAATATACCATTAGTGACAAGTTAAGGAAAAGGGGAAATTGTCAAGGGTGGTATTTGCAGAAGTCAAAAATAGTGGGAAACTCAATCTAGACAAGTAATTGAGCGATTGAGACTAGCCATGACGACCAGCAAAAAAACCAATAGAGACCATGCCAAAAAGAAACACAGACTAATGGTGGAAGACGAAGTAATTGCAGAGCAACTGGAAAGATTACTGACACCAGCAATTACAAATCAAGAAAATTACTACCGAAAACTAGGATTTACCTGAGTTCGACATAAGATAATTTGTGGAAAACTCCCCCCCAGTAAGAGTCTCAAACCCTTATTCTCTCACTCTTAAAAAGAGTAACTCCGTTCGCGTAGCGTCTCCATTCGGCGAAGCCGTGCCGTAGGCATAGGAGAAACTCCGAACTCAGGTAAGGACACACATGGCGGTTATTAAAACTGATGCAAGATGTCAGATTACAAACATCCTTACTGGGTTTATGCGGAAAATCCAAAAATATGCTACATTTACCTGAAAATAACTGTAATTACGCATTAATAACGTAGTAAATATTGTAAATTTTGGGTAATCAACCATGATAGAATTTGCCGCCATTACTTCAGTGATTAGTAAATATGCCCCTCAAGCTAGTCAAATAATCATTAAACAAGCTCAAAAAAATGAAGCTGTCATCAAAGTTTTACAAGAACTAAAACTCAATCCCACCCAAATTCTTGATGATGTTGATACAGTTTATGGTTATACTCTGGTCAAGTATGGAGTGTTTAAACCGGAAGCAATCTTAAACCTGTTTAGAGAAAAAGTAATTAAAGATTATTTTTGGGATGCTTATAGTAATAATTCTCCCTTTCAGTTTGTAGAGAATACAAAAAAGTTTCTTAATCAAAATAACGAACTAAAAACGCATATAATTAATGCAAAAATCAACTTTTCGGCTGAATTAGAAGAATTTGGTGAAGCTTTTATAGCAGTTGCCAAACAAACCAAATCTTCAAAATATCAACCCTATCCAGATTGGAATTTAGACGTTTATCCCAAAGAATTTAAAGCTTTAATCTTTGAAAAAACTCGCTTATTTTGCGGGCGTGATTTCGTTTTTAAAGCTATTAATCAATTTTTCACCACCCAACCCAAAGGTTATTTTACCGTAATTGGGGATGCAGGGATGGGTAAAAGTGCGATCGCAGCTAAATACGTCTTAGCCACCAAATTTCCCTGCTATTTCAACGTTTTTGCAGAAGGACGCAACAAACCAGAAAAGTTTTTAGCCAGCATTCGTCAACAACTAATCAAACGTTATTCTCTCCAAAACGCAGATAACGCTGATTTAAGAACTTTACTAGAAAAAACCAGTGAAAAACTCCAAGGACAAAAACTAGTCATAGTTGTTGATGCACTAGATGAAGTAGAACAAGAAGGAAATAGTAATCTTTTAGATTTACCACAAAATCTGCCTGATGGAATTTATTTTTTATTAACAAGAAGACCTTATAATCAAGAAACAAAGCGTTTGAATTTGTCTCCAGATACTCCTGTAGATGAATTAGATTTAACAAAAGGTGATTATACAGCCTTGAGTCAAGAAGACGTAAAAGAGTATCTGCACTTATCATTGAATAATGAGCAAAAACTCAGAAATTGGATAAATGAACGCAACATTTCTGAGGATAATTTTATTCAAGAAATAGCGGTTAAGAGTGAAAATAATTTCATCTATTTACGCTATTTATTACCAGGCATCGCTGAAGGTAAATATAATGATTTAACTTTAACGGGTTTACCCCAAGGTCTACAAGACTATTATACAAGTCATTGGACACGAATGGGAATGGATAAAGAAGCCAATGAAAAGAAAGTAAAAATACTTTATATTTTAGTAGAAAGAGGTGAACCCATATCTCTAAACTTGATTGCAGATATTCTGGATGAAGATGAATATGATGTTAAAGATGTTTTAGATGATTGGATTGAATATGTCACACCGAAAGTAAATGCAGAGGAACAAAAAACTTACTATAGTATTTATCATCGCAGTTTTCTGGAATTTCTCAAAGGGCAAGATAAATTAAAAACAGGTCGAAAACTGTTTAGAGAAGTTTATGAAATTATGGCTAATTATATGCTGAACCAGATGGACTTATAAACAAAATCCATGTAGGGTGCGTATAGCCCTTCGGGCATGGCTACGCTAGAGCGACAGCGTAACGCACCATAATTATTGTCAGAATCAGGATGTCCAGGGTTAAAGGATGTACAGGATGAAATTACTCCTTCCCTACTCTAAAGATTACTCATTTTTTGTCTCTGTGTTCTCTGTGTTTCTGTGGTTCGTTAAGATAACACACCCTACAATATAACAATATTAAATAACTACAGAAAAATAAATATATGGGAAATATTGCCACTAAATTAACATCGAAAACAGCAGAGTTTAAAAGTTTGTTTTTGGGTCAATTTCCTGAACAACAATTAAAAGCTGGAAACATAGAGAAATATTATCAAACTCTCACGGATTTTGATTTTATTTCTTTAAAAATTCAATCTCCTAAATTTGGAATAGAAGCCTTAACAAGAGATTATTTATTAGTTGAAGATCCTGAAAAATTAGAAAACCTAGCAGATGATCAAAAACTAACACTAGAACAAATCAAAACCCTGAAAATAATTCAACAGACTCTAGAATTATCCTCCCATGTTTTGAATCAGGACTCAAATCAATTAGTAGGACAATTATGGGGAAGATTGCAGAGTTTTCGACAGCGAGACATTCAGCAAATATTAGCAGATGCAGCACAAAGTAAAAGTGAAATTCCGCGATTATGTCCGATTACAGCTAGTTTAACTACTCCAGGTGGAAACTTACTGCGTACCCTGACAGGTCATAACTCCTCGGTACAAGCAGTAGCAATTACCCCCGATGGCAAACAAGCCGTTTCTGGTTCTTATGACAAGACCCTGAAGGTATGGGATTTGCAGACAGGAAAGGAACTCTCTACCCTGACAGGTCATAACAACTGGGTACAAGCAGTAGCAATTACCCCCGATGGCAAAAAAGCCGTTTCTGCTTCACGTGACGAAACCCTGAAGGTATGGGATTTGCAGACAGGAAAGGAACTCTCTACCCTGACAGGTCATAACGAATGGGTACGAGCAGTAGCAATTACCCCCGATGGCAAAAAAGCCGTTTCTGCTTCACGTGACGAAACCCTGAAGGTATGGGATTTGCAGACAGGAAAGGAACTCTCTACCCTGACAGGTCATAACGAATGGGTACGAGCAGTAGCAACTACCCCCGATGGCAAAAAAGCCGTTTCTGTTTCAGTTGACAACACCCTGAAGGTGTGGGACTTGCAGACAGGAAAGGAACTCTCTACCCTGACAGGTTATAACTCCTCGGTACAAGCAGTAGCAACTACCCCCGATGGCAAAAAAGCCGTTTCTGCTTCAGTTGACAACACCCTGAAGGTGTGGGACTTGCAGACAGGAAAGGAACTCTCTACCCTGACAGGTCATAACGAATGGATAAATGCAGTAGCAATTACCCCCAATGGCAAAAAAGCCGTTTCTGCTTCAGTTGACAACACCCTGAAGGTGTGGGATTTACAGACAGGAAAGGAACTCTCTACCCTGACAGGTCATAACTCCTCGGTACAAGCAGTAGCAATTACCCCCGATGGCAAAAAAGCCGTTTCTGCTTCAGTTGACAACACCCTGAAGGTGTGGGATTTGCAGACAGAAAAGGAACTCTCTACCCTGACAGGTCATAACTCCTCGGTACAAGCAGTAGCAATTACCCCCGATGGCAAAAAAGCCGTTTCTGCTTCACGTGACGAAACCCTGAAGGTGTGGGATTTGCAGACAGGAAAGGAACTCTCTACCCTGACAGGTCATAACTCCTCGGTACAAGCAGTAGCAATTACCCCCGATGGCAAAAAAGCCGTTTCTGGTTCTTATGACAAGACCCTGAAGGTGTGGGATTTGCAGACAGGAAAGGAACTCTCTACCCTGACAGGTCATAACAACTGGGTACAAGCAGTAGCAATTACCCCTGATGGCAAAAAAGCCGTTTCTGCTTCACGTGACGAAACCCTGAAGGTGTGGGATTTGCAGACAGGAAAGGAACTCTCTACCCTGACAGGTCATAACAACTGGGTACGAGCAGTAGAAATTACCCCCGATGGCACAAAAGCCGTTTCTGGTTCTTATGACAAGACCCTGAAGGTGTGGGATTTGCAGACAGAAAAGGAACTCTCTACCCTGGCAGGTCATAACTCCTCGGTACGAGCAGTAGCAATTACCCTCGATGGCAAAAAAGCCGTTTCTGCTTCACGTGACGAAACCCTGAAGGTGTGGGATTTGCAGACAGGAAAGGAACTCTCTACCCTAACAGGTCATAACTCCTCGGTACCAGCAGTAGCAATTACCCCCGATGCCAAAAAAGCCGTTTCTGCTTCAGTTGACAAGACCCTGAAGGTGTGGGATTTGCAGACAGGAAAGGAACTCTCTACTTTTACTGGTGAAAGTTCTATGTATTGCTGTGCAGTTTCCCCAGATGGCTTAACAATTGTCGCTGGAGGATCATCAGGTCGGGTGCATTTCCTGCGGTTGGAGGGAGGGGATATACAGTGAGCAAATCTGATTTTATTTATCTTGATATTTGTTTTTTAAATCGCCCTTTTGATGATTGGAGTTATGATAGAAATTGTTTAGAAGGTGAAGCAGTTATTAAAATTTTCAAGCTAGTTAAATCAGGAAAATATAAATTAGTCAATAGCGAAGCTATGGTGAATGAACAGTTTTCTATTAAATGTCATTGAATCTAGTTAGTAATTTCAGTTAATATAGTTGAATATCTATGTTTTAAATTGAATTAGGAAGTAAAACCATGACACAGATACAAACAGAAGTATCTTTATATGAGCAAGATTATTTACTCTGGATTGAAGATATTGTCAACAAATTACGTAATAGGGATATTGACGGTTTAGATTTTGATAATTTAATTGAGGAGATAGATAGTTTGGGGCGTTCAGATAAACGTGAGTTAGAAAGTAGACTCAGAGAACTTTTAGAACATATTCTCAAGAGAACATATGTGAATATGCCTGATTGTTATCGTGGTTGGGTAGAATCTATTATTAAACAAAGGATTGCTATAGAAGATTTATTAGCAGATTCACCAAGTCTCAAACCCTATTTTATCGAAGTATTTGATAAGGCTTATGCAAATTCTCTTAAACTCGTTCGTAAGGGTTATCCACAGTGTGAATTTCCTGATATATGGCCATTTAGTTGTGATATTAATGCAATGCTAAATGTGGATTTTTGGGAATAATTAAATAATATACCGGATATCCCACTTCCTTAACAAGTTGAGGATCTAAATAAAAAGGTGAAATAAATAAAATGGGGAATCTTGCTAATAAATTAACCGCAAAATCAACAGAATTTAAAAATATGTTTTTAGGTAAATTTCCTGAACAACAATTAAAAGCGGGAAACTCTGAAAAATATTATCAAACCCTCACCGATTTTGATTTTATTAATCTGAAAATTCAATCTCCTAACTTTGGAGTAGAAGCCCTAATTAAAGATTATGATTTAATTGCCAACCCAGAGATATTAGATAATTTAGAAGCAGATGAAAAACTAGAAACCGCAAAAATTAAAACCCTGAAATTAATTCAAAATGCCCTACAATTATCAGCCCATGTTTTGAGTCAAGACCCAAATCAATTAATAGGGCAATTCTGGGGTAGATTACAGAGTCTTCAAAATTCAGATATTCAGAAAATATTAAATGATGCAGCAGAAAGTAAAAGTGAAATTCCCCGATTTCGTCCGATTACAGCCAGCTTAACTACTCCTGACGGAAAACTGCTGCGTACCCTCACAGGTCATAATAACTCAGTCAGAGCAGTAGCAATTACACCAGATGGTAAAAAAGCTGTTTCTGCTTCAGATGACAATACTTTAAAAATATGGGATTTGGACACAGGCAAGGATATTTTTACCCTTCCTTCGGAACGCTACGCGAACACTGGTCATTACAGTTATGTCAATACAGTAGCGATCGCACCAAATGGGAAAACAGCCATTTCTGGTGCTGATGACCACACTTTAAAAATATGGAATTTAGAAACAGGTAAAGAAATTTTTACCCTGACTGGTCATTACAGTTGCGTCAATGCAGTAGCAATTACACCAGATGGTAAAAAAGCCATTTCTGGTTCTGATGACCATACCTTAAAACTATGGGATTTGGAAACAGGAAAGGATATTTTTACTCTCATTGGTCATGACAACTGTATAAATGCAATAGCAATTACACCAGATGGGAAAAAAGCCGTTTCTGGTTCTGATGACAATACCCTGAAAATCTGGGATTTAGAAACGAGTTTAGAAATCTTTACCCTAAGAGGTCATAACAGTTGGGTGAGAACAGTAGCGATCGCACCAGATGGGAAAACAGTCGTTTCTGGTGCTGATGACAATACCCTGAAAATCTGGGATTTAGAAACAAGTCAAGAAATTTTTACCCTCACTGGTCATAATAATTGGGTTAGGTCAGTAGCAATTACACCAGATGGAAAAAAAGCTGTTTCTGGTGCTTATGACAAAACATTAAAATTGTGGGATTTGGAAACAGGAAAAGAAATTTCTACCCTTGCTTCTAAACATTATATAAATAATAATGATTCTGTCAACAAATTAGACATTACCCCAGATGGTAAAAAAGCTGTAAAACTCTGGGATTTGGATACAGGAAAATCAATCTCTATCCTCACAGGTTTTAACGAATGGGTAAATGCAGTAGCGATTACCCCTGATGGTAAAAAAGCCGTTTCTGGTTCTGATGATAAAACTTTGAAATTGTGGGATTTAGATACAGAACAAGAAATTTCTACCCTTCCTTCGGAACGCTACGCGAACAAAGGTCATAATGATTGGGTAAATACAGTAGCAATTTCACCTGATGGTAAAAAAGCCGTTTCTGGTTCTGATGATAAAACTCTAAAACTGTGGGATTTACAAACAGGAACAGAAATTTTAACTCTTCCTTTGCAAGAGTATACAAGCACAGGTCATAATTCTTGGATACAAGCAGTAGCTATTACACCTGATAGCAAAAAAGCTGTTTCTGCTGCATCTGACAACACCCTAAAATTGTGGGATTTAGAAACAGGAAAGGAAATTTATACTTTTCCTTCGGAACGCTACGCGAACAGAGGTCATCATGGTTCAATTTGGGCAGTTGCTATTACACCAGACGGTAAAAAGATCCTTTCTGGTTCAGAAGATAACTCGCTAAAATTATGGGATTTAGAAACAGGAAGAGAGATTTATACTTTTTGGGGTCATAGAGGTGCAATCTGGTCTTTAGCGATTACAGCAGACGGTAAAAAAGCCATTTCTGGTTCTTGGGATAACACCCTAAAATTGTGGAATTTAGAAACAAATCAGGAAATTTTTACTCTCTTTGGTCATACTATGCGAGTCAAAACAGTAGCGATTACACCAGATGGTAAAAATGCAATTTCTGGTTCTGATGATAAGACCATAAAACTGTGGGATTTAGAGACGGGAAAGGAAATCTCTACTCTGACTAGTCATGAAAATTGGGTTAGGTCAGTAGCAATTGCAAATGATGGAAAAAAAGCGGTTTCTGGTTCTGATGATAAGACCATAAAACTGTGGGATTTGCAAACAGGAGAGGTAATTTCTACTTTTACTGGTGACACATCTATTATATGTTGTGCAGTTTCCCCAGATGGGTTGATAATTGCGGCAGGAGAACAATCAGGACGGGTTCATTTTCTGCGGTTAGAGGGAGAGTAAAAAATGAATAAAATCATCCAAAATACAATCAATATCCCCAGATATCCTCCAGAATTTCAGCAAATTATTAACGCCAAAAATCATAATTTTGTAGGTCGTAAATTCATCTTTTCTGCTATTAATAATTTTCTTAATCAATATGACCGGGGCTATTTTACTATCATCGGTGAACCTGGTATTGGTAAAAGTGCTATTCTTGCCCATTATGTCAGCCAAAATCCGGGAATTGTTTATTATAATGTGGAAATTGCTGGTAAAAATCGCGCTGAAGAATTTCTGACGACGACTTGCACTCAATTGATAGAAATTGCTCAACATCAAGGTGGTCAAGATATAACTAATAATTCAACCAATTCTACCACAGAGAATAGTGGTTTTTTATCATTATTATTGCAGCAAATCAGTAGTAGATTAAATTCAGAAGAACGGTTAATTATTACTATTGATGGTTGTGACAGAATTAATATTGATAAGCAACCACGCGGATCAAATCTGTTCTATTTACCTCGTTATCTGCCAGAAAAGGTTTATTTTATCCTCACTCGTCGTCCGTTTCTAACAGATAAATCTGGTTTATTAATTGAAACGCCATCTCAGTCTTTAGATTTATCAAATTACCTGAAGCAAAATTGCGCTGATGTCCAAGAATATATTAAAAGTTATTTAATGTCTCAAAATATTGATGATCAATTATTAACACCAATTGATAATGATGAGACAAATTTTATGTATGTTAAGGAAACTTTAGCAGCTATTAATGAGGAAGTTTACCCCGAAGATTTACAACTCTATTACCAAAAGCATTTAGAAAAGATGAATTCAGCAACCAATAACCAGCAAGAAATGGTTTTGCAGGTGTTAAATATCTTAGCTCAAGAGCAATCAGTATCAATACAAAGTATAGCAGAAAGGTTAGATGAAGATGAATATGAAATTAAGGTAATTTTAGACAAGTGGCGAGAATTTTTACATTTAGAATTAATAGCAGAAGAAGTTAATTATAGCTTTTATCATCCTAGTTTTCGTGATTGGTTGAGGCAACAAAATAATAGACATCTCCAGAAAAGAATGTAGAGACGTTCCATGGAACGTCTCTACAAGGATTCTAGGAAACGCACATTTAATTTTCGGAGATGTCTAATAAATATAGCGAGCTTAAATAAGGATGTTAACATTCTTTCTTTACCTCTGCGCTCTCTGCGTCTCTGCGGTTCGTTAAATTCACTCCTGATTCCTGCGACAAGTGTTTGTTGTTATCCAATTTAAAAGCGTTATAACAAATAAAAATATAAGATTGCGGGGTTATTGTTGTTTATACACTCTGTATGAGAATGAATTATAGAAGGGCTGGTGATGGCAGTAGAGTCAGAGACTCTGTGATAGCATTCCTAGCCGGAGTCTAGGAACGAGATAACTATGAATTCTAGAAGGACTGGTTGATGACAGTAGAGTCAGAGACTCTGTGATAACATTCCTAGCCGGAGTCTAGGAACGAGATATAAAACAAGATCCCCCTAGCTGCTTTGTTTTCTAAGCTAGGGGGACCACATAATTGGTAGTCTATAAATCTTTCGGTATAGTCGCTAAAATAAATTTTATATCATTTGTTTGGCTTTGGCTAGTCTTAGCATTATAATTTCTAGGATTTTTATATCTTCTTCACAATTGCCCCAGATGCGAGGCCAATGTCCCTTTTTTCCTGTCAAGTGAGAGCATTTTGGCAATTGGCACTTATCTATCATGGAAACAACACTGATCAACTAAAATTAATTAAATGCTGACCCGAATTAAAGACTTAGCCACCACCCTAGTACCCCGCTTAGTGGAGATTCGCCGCCATATTCACTCACACCCAGAACTCAGTGGACAAGAGTATCAAACTGCTGCTTTTGTGGCTGGGGTACTGTCTTCCAGTGGTTTGCACGTAGAAGAGGGAGTGGGTAAAACTGGTGTGGTTGGCGAATTACAAGGCGCTAATCAAGATGCTCGAATCTTGGCAATTCGCACTGATATGGATGCTTTACCAATCCAAGAACGTAGCGGGTTAGAATATTCTTCTCGTAAGGAAGGGGTGATGCACGCTTGTGGTCATGATGTTCATACTACGGTGGGATTAGGTACAGCGATGGTACTTTCCCAAATAGCAGATGAGTTGGGTGGTAAAATTAGGTTTTTATTTCAGCCAGCGGAAGAAATTGCCCAAGGTGCAAGCTGGATGGTAAAAGATGGGGTGATGGAGAATGTCTCTGCAATTTTGGGGGTTCATGTTTTTCCTTCTATCCCTGCTGGTTCTGTTGGTATCCGTTATGGGGCTTTGACAGCGGCAGCGGATGATTTAGAGATTATCATTATGGGTGAATCTGGACATGGTGCGCGTCCCCATGAAGCGATTGATGCTATTTGGATTGCTTCCCAAGTTATTACTACATTGCAACAAGCGATTAGTCGCACTCAAAATCCTTTACGCCCTGTTGTGTTGAGTATTGGACAGATTAATGGTGGTAGAGCGCCGAATGTGATTGCTGATAAAGTACAGTTATTGGGTACGGTGCGATCGCTCCATCCAGAAACTCGCGCCCAATTAGCACAATGGATTGAGAATATTGTCGCTAATGTTTGCAATTCCTACGGCGCTAAATACCAAGTTAATTATCGTCAGGGCGTACCCAGTGTACAAAACGATTATGCACTAACACAATTATTGCAATCATCCGCAGAAGAAGCTTGGAGTAGTGAACTAGTCCAAGTTTTACCAGAACCCTCCCTTGGGGCTGAAGATTTTTCTGTTTATTTAGAACACGCCCCCGGTTCAATGTTTCGCTTGGGTGTAGGTTACAAAGATAGAATCATTAATCATCCCTTACATCATCCCCAATTTGAAGTTGATGAATCTGCCATTATTACCGGGGTTGTGACGTTGGCTTATGCCGCTTACAGATATTACCAACTAAAATAAATTTCTTTTTCTATAAGGGATATAACCAACACTTCACACATATTTGGTAGTAATTGAGTAGGAATCAGCCGTGATTGTAATACGCTTGGTATTACAATTTGGACAAATTTGTCCAAAAATCTAGGCATTTAGCGTCAACAACAAAATATTAATTAATTTTATACGTTGACAAATTATTTAAAAATATGTGATGTTGTAGAGGTTGTATTATTACTTGGATCTAATATTAATCACAACAATTTACTAGATAAGCTGAGAATTTTTCATATCAACAAAAACTTACCCTAATATGCCACCAATAGAACCTATAGAATCTTCATCACCACAACCCACCAGTAATCATTGGTACTTATTAACTGTGCGATCTAAAAAGCGGGAAGTATTTGTAAAATATCTAAAATTTGCAATTGATCAAAATAAGCTAGAAGAATTAGTTTTAGATATTAAAATTCCCCAAGACTCAGTATATGAAGATATGGTTTTACTGAACCTAAGTAATTTTAAAACCGCCTCAGCATATCTAAAAAAAGTTGAATGTTTTCAGAATATAGAGCGCAAACCCTTACAGTCAGAACAGGTTAATAGAATGTTAGGACTTAGGTGAATTAAATGAAAGGCGAGTCGCTACAACTTTCATTCTTGAATTAATAAACATCCGGTGAAAAAGATTGTAGAGCCGTTCTATGTAACGTCTCTACAAGAGCTTCAAATCACTCACATTTAATTCTTGGAAAGGTCTAATAAACAAAAAGGGTTTAGTAATCCTAAACCCCTACCTTGCAAATCAAATAAGGGTGGTATATTACTGAGCATATAATGTCCGTTGAGTCGAAAATAATAAAAAAGGCAATAAATGTAGAAACGCTCAATTGAACATCCCTACATTTATAGTTAATCAGCGGGACATCATATCACTAGGTCAGAATCTAAACATTTGCCTCTGTTTTAGCTCCTCCCATTTGCTCTTGAATCCTACCTTTTGCAGCTTTGAACTGAGTAGCTAATTCCTCGCTTTCTCGACTACTCATGTTGTTCCGAATAGAAGCAAACATTGTGCTTTCTTCTTGTCGAATATGGTCGCCAATTTCATCCCATATTCTTCTAAGTCTGTCTTTGAATTCAGGTGCAGAAGGGCTAATAGCTCTCAATTGCTCAAATACTGGACCCCAGCGAGCTTGTTCGTCATATAATTCTTGAGTATTAGCTTCACCGTAAAAAGGGCGTACTCTAGGATAGACAACTTCCTCTTCAGCTGCTGCATGGGCGCTGAGATCTTTAAAAATTTGTCCAAAATATTCTTGTATTTTTCGAGGATCATCGCTTTGTATTAATTCTGTAAACAAGATATTTACTTTATTGTGATCCATACGCAGAACATCTTGGATATTCATATCCTGTTTATCAGAAGATTGGGTAACAGCACTACCCACTGCACCACTAATAGCAGCGATCGCATCTTGCACACGCGACCAAATTCCCTGATCGGCATCTTGTCCAGTCAGTTCCCGCACACCTAATATTTCAAGAATTCCTTTCAGTTGTTCTTGATGAGCGCGATTTTCAAAATTGATAGTATTTAAAGGGCCAATTGCTGCCATGACATCTGCACCAACTTTCTGTGCAGCTTTATGAATTGTAAGCCCATTCATTACTTGTTGATGCTTCAACAACTCATGCTGAAATACTTTTTCAAAAAAACTTAATTCACTACCTTGCATTAATTTGCGAATTGATTGCACCATTTGTTGCACAGTTGATTCCGCATTTTTTTGGATGCCATATTGAACCACTACAGTATCGAGAATGCCTTGATTTTTGCGGTCATCATCAAGCATCCGGCGAATACTATCAGTTATTTCCCCATCAGAGCATTCCCTCAAAAAGAGTTCTTCATTATCAATACATAACTGTTGCAGTAATTTCATATCTGCCAATTTTACTGCAATAGCATTCCGTTTAGTATCATCTAAAGTCATTACCATTTTAAATTCTCCTCGCCAAAGGAATCGCATTTATTACCAATTTCAGGTTGACATAATAACTAGAGAATTTGCATCTTTCTTTTGAGCTATTACCTGCTTAATGCTGGATATAAAATTAGTCATAAATTCCCTAAATTATTGTTAATTATTATTGCCTTCTATAGAAAGATATATAAATTACTAGTTCGTGTTCTATCTTGAGATAGATAAATTTCAATAGCTAATTTTATCGGACAGAATTCAGGAGTCAGGAGTCAGAATTCAATTGGGTGGTCTACTCTTCGGGAACGCCAAAGGCGAACAATCAGTTGTGGATCTGTAGCTTGCTTAGAGCAGGGTATCCCCGACTGATAGCGCAGCGTTAGCGAGGAACGAGCTTCTTGATTCTGACTCCTTCTTCAAGAATTGACTCAATTGATGTGGATAATGGAAACTACAAAATCAAATTTGACTGTTTTGCCTAAGATGCAGGGATAAAATGTATAAAAAACGTCTAATTACTTAGAAGCGATTCCAGATCAGCATTTTGGAGATTTTGGAGATTACTGTTCTGCACCACCAAAAAATGGCTTAGGATTTATGCATTAAACTGCAAAATTAAATAGTACATTTGTATAAATAAAGTCTAAACTTCAATTAACTTTATAATATGGTCATCTATCAATCCCAGCAAAAATCTCACAAAGAATACCGTCCCCGTAGAAATGACTGGCGGTTGTTTTTGCGTTTAGTACCTTATGCCCGTCGTAGCGGGCGGTTATTAGCGCTATCAATGTTTTTACTCATTCCCATCTCCATAGCTAACGCCATTCAACCATTACTAATTGGACAAGCAATATCCCTGATTCGTCAGGAACCTAGTACCTACGAATTTTTCAAAAATCGCTCGTTATGGGAAGGTTTAAGTATCCTCCAAGGATGCTTCCTCGCTACGATAGTTACCAGATTATCACTCACAGGTGTTCAGGGCTATCTCGTACAGAAGCTAGGGCAAAAAATTACAGCGACAATTCGTGAAGATTTATTTCGTCATGTCACATCTCTTGCAGTGCGTTTTTTTGACCGCACACCCGTAGGTAAACTCATAACTAGACTCACCAGTGATGTCGAAAGTTTAGGAGATGTTTTTGCTACAGGGGCAATTGGCATTGTCTCCGATTTGTTTTCTATGGTGGTAATTGTCGGTTTAATGCTTTCTCTCCAATGGCAACTTGCTTGCTTGCTGTTATTAATTCTTTGCCCAATCACCTGGTTAATTATTTACTTTCAGCAGCAGTATCGCAATGCCAATTACAAAGTACGAGAAGAATTATCAAAACTCAACTCCCAGCTACAAGAAAACATTGTTGGTATTAATGTAGTGCAGTTGTTCCGCCGGGAAAAATTCAATGCAGAACTGTTTCGCGCTACAAACAAACGCTATGTTAAAGAAGTGGATGCCACCATTTGGTATGATTCTGCTGTGTCAGGAACCTTGGAATGGGTTAGTTTGATTGCTATTGCAGGAGTATTGGGAATAGGTGGTTGGTTACTGTTAGAAAAAAATCTTACCTTCGGTATTTTAGCTACATTTATTTTGTATGCCCAGCAATTATTCGATCCTTTGCGAAATTTTGCTGAAAAATTCACTGTTATTCAATCTGGGTTCACTGCTGTTGAAAGGTTAAACGATATTTTAGATGAACCGATAGAAATTAGAGATAGTATCAATTCCAGATTCTCACTTTTAGATGCTCAATTCGGCTATATAGATGAGATCATTAGGGATTTAGAATCTCAAAATTTTACTACACCACCTGAACTGGGAGAAATTTGTTTTGAACACGTCTGGTTTGCTTATAAAGATGATGATTATGTAATTAAAGATTTAGATTTTACAATTCATCCAGGGGAAAAAATAGCTTTGGTGGGGCCGACGGGTGCAGGTAAAAGTTCTATTATTCGGCTGTTGTGTCGTCTCTACGAACCTACTCAAGGACGCATTCTGATTGATGGTGTGGATATCCGGGAGATACCACAAGCAGAACTGCGGCGTTATATGGCAGTAATTTTACAAGAAGCTTTTTTGTTTGCTGGTGATGTCAAAAGTAATATTACTTTAGGGGATAGCTACACGTTTGAAGAGATTGAACAAGCAGCCAAAAAAACTAATGTTTCTGAGTTGATTGATCAATTGCCTCAAGGCTATGATACTCAATTACGAGAACGAGGAACAAATATTTCTAGTGGACAAAAACAACTTTTAGCATTTGCTCGTGCTGCTATTCGTAATCCCCAGATTTTGGTATTAGATGAAGCTACAGCTAGTTTAGATGTGGGAACAGAAGCTTTGGTTCAACAGGCGTTAAATCAGCTTTTAATCAAACGGACGGCGATTATTATTGCTCACCGCTTGTCAACTATTCGCAATGTAGACCGGATTTTTGTTTTGAAGCGTGGGGAATTAATTGAGCAGGGAAGTCATGAACAATTGATAGAACAAGGAGGGCTTTACTCCACTTTGCATAATTTGCAAATGTTGGGAACTTGAAGAATAATCCAGGAATCAGAATCCATCTCCTGACTCCTGCCTCCTGCCTCCTGCCTCCTGCCTCCGAACTCCTGACATAACTGATTTTTAGCGCATGGTGACGAACTCTTCGGCAGAACTAGGATGTATGCCTACTGTGGCATCAAAGTTGGCTTTGGTTGCACCCATTTTGAGTGCGATCGCAATTCCTTGAATAATCTCTGCCGCATTTGTTCCCACCATGTGCGCTCCCAGCACCTTATCGGTTTTCTCATCAACCACCAATTTCATCATCGTTTTTTCATCTTTACCAGCTAAGGTGTAGTACATGGGGCGGAAGCGACTGCGATAAATTTTTACTGCATCACCATACTTTTCCCTAGCTTCTGCTTCCGTCAAGCCAACCGTAGCAGCTTCTGGAGTTGTAAAAATCGCTGTTGGTACATTTTCATAACTCATGGTACGAGACTTGCCACCAAACACAGTATCAGCAAAGGCTCGACCTTCATTGATCGCTACTGGAGTCAGGTTAATATTGTTAGTACAGTCTCCCACCGCATAGATATTCTCTTCATCTGTGCGACTGTACTTATCAACAACAACTGCGCCATCATGCAGCTTAACTTTAGTATTTTCTAAACCTAAATTTTGGGTATTTGGTTTGCGTCCAAGTGCAGCTAAACTCACAACATCAACAACAACTGTCTCCTCAGACTCACCATCTTTGCGAACTGTCACCTTGATTCCTTCCGCATCCTTTTCAATGGCAATCATGTCGATGTTGCTGAGAATCTTAATCCCGTGATTAGTCATTCCTTGATGAATTTCAGTCCGCAAATCGTTATCAAAACCACGCAAAAGGTTATCACCGCGTATCACCTGAGTGACTTCGGTTCCCAATCCATTCATAATGCAAGCAAATTCTGTACCAATGTAACCACCCCCCAAAATCACCATTCTTTTGGGCTGTTCTTGCAGGTGGAAAATATCATCAGAGGTAATGGCGTGTTCAATTCCTAAAATGTTGGGCTTAATAGGATGTCCACCAACGGCAATCAACACCTTGTCTGCGGTCACTTGACGTTCGCCAACGACAATAGTGTGAGCATCAACAAACTGGCCGTATCCCTGAAAAAGCTCAACTTTGGAATTATTCAGCATTTTTTGATAAATGCCATTGAGGCGAGTTACCTCGTTGTTGACCACCGTGATCATCTTTTCCCAATCTAGAGTACTCTCGACAGAACTCCAGCCGTATCCTTGGGCATCCTCAAACAAGCCAGGGAAATTAGAAGAGTAAACCATGAGTTTTTTGGGGACACAGCCACGATTAACGCAGGTTCCGCCTAGTCGGTCAAACTCAGCAATTCCTACCTTGGCACCATACTCTGCTGCACGTCTGGCAGTGGCAATACCACCAGAACCCGCACCAATTACAAACAAGTCAAAATCGTAGCTCATGTGTCCCCTAAGTTTTATATTGCTATTAAGAACATGGTGGTATCATGCCCTTATTTTGATGAAATCACGTTTTCTCAAAGTTAGACAGCAATACCAGTCTAAGCGCTTTTCAGGTAAGCCAGCATGGTATCTGCATCTGATACTTCAAAGGGGTCTGTAGGGCAGTTGTCATCGAAACCTGGCTCAATAAACATTTTTTCGATTTTGCCGTCATTCACCACCATTGAGTAGCGCCAAGAGCGCATTCCAAAGCCTAAATTAGCTTTATCAACCAACATCCCCATCTTACGGGTAAATTCACCATTACCATCGGGGAGCAGGAAGACGTTTTCTGCGTTCTGTTGTTTACCCCATTGGAACATAACAAAGGCATCATTTACAGATACACAGATCACACTATCAACTCCCAAGGCTTTGAAATCTTTGTAGAGTTCTTCGTAACGGGGTAGGTGTGAGGTTGAACAGGTAGGGGTAAAAGCACCAGGTAATGAAAACACAACAACCCGCTTACCAGCAAATAGTTCTTGAGTGGTGCGTTCTTGCCAGCGGAAAGGGTTGGGTCCACCAATAGATTCGTCACGGACACGGGTTTTAAAGACGACATTAGGAACGGTTTCGATTACAGCCATATTGACCTCTTGAATGTGATGTGTGAATTTATGTTTTCTTGATGTATCTCAGAATAATTCTGATTTAATAAATATTCAATAGTTATAAATACCTAAATATGATAAAAAGAATAATGTGATACTAATTCCTTAATCTGGTAGACTATAATAAAAACAAAAAACTATTTAAATACGGCAACGATCATGCAGGAACAAGCAAACGCGATTGTTCAAACCTTAAAATCCAAGGGTTTGAGGGTGACTCCTCAGCGGTTTGCGGTCTATGCAAATTTGTTATATCGCACAGATCACCCGACAGTTGAGCAAATACTGACTGATCTGAATAAAGATTTTCCTGTTTCTTCTCAAGCAACGATCTATAGTTCTCTCCAAGCGCTGAGAGAAGTGGGACTAGTGCGGGAAGTGTTATTACAAGAGGGGGTTTCTCGCTATGATGCTAATGTTCTACCCCATCATCATTTTTGCTGTCATAAATGTGGTGCAATTGAAGATATTGCTTGGAATACATTCAGCTTTATTGGGCTAAACAGTCTACGTCCTGGTTTGCGTGGGGAAACCTATGAAGTCACGGTTCAGGGTTTATGCGATGCCTGTGGCGATTAATGGCGATTAAATTTAAGTAAGTCGAGGAATCCGGGACACTCAGCTAAGTGCCTGATCACCATGATAAATATTCAAAATCATCTACTATAGAGAACAGCGATTTAGTAGGCAAAATCTTGGAGAAAAAACGGGTTTTTTCTCATTTAACCAACGACAGATCAAGCTACTTTGTTACGTAAACGGGGTTTTGAGAATTAATGAATCGACGTTCTATACATAGTAGTGAAAAAGATTTTAGAGCCGAAAATACCTACCTGTGTCAATACTGTTCGGTTAGGCAAATTCGTAAACCGAAAACCCTTGTAGAGACGTTCCATGGAACGTCTCTACACTCCTTACTCGAACAGTATTGCTATTTGTGTAACGTCTCTACAATGGTTCTGGATAACGCATATTTAAAGTCCGTCGATGTCTAGTATATATGTGACGCAAATCACAAATTTATTGATATTTCAATCACAAGAAAAGTTGATATTTATCACACCAAATATATTATGTCAATCACCCGAATAAATCAAATTTAAGGAGATATTAAATTAATAGAGTTCACAGTCCATACCCCATGTTTCATATCCAAATTCTTCCTGGTGCTGTTTCGGAAATTATCGCTTCTTCTGCTGACACAGGGGTTTTGACTCTAGCTGATCGCTATGGGCTAATGGCAGCTATTTTAGATGAATCCAAGGATAAAGAAGAAGAAGAAGCACTCAACAGGCTTTTGCGCCGTGTGGTTAAAGGTCGTATTCAGGTGTTAGACCGAATTTCTTAACACTAAGCGTATTGATTTATTTATATAGTTATTATTTCTGAAGAACTGTTAAATATAAAACTGACAAAATATTCATAAAGCTATATTGATGGTAAAGACAGCATGACAGATTAACTCAAGACTAGAATCAAAAACATACTTTATACATCACCATTCAGAGGTAATACATAATGTCTATTACAGAATTTGAGAGAGTGACTGTTTTGCCAATGGATGAGTATAATCAAAAGCTGGTAGCCAATGTTCATCCAGGAAATTGGGTTAATCCCCAACCTGTTGATTGCTATGATTTAGTGGTAATTGGTGCCGGTACAGCAGGATTAGTGGTAGCTGCGGGTGCTGCGGGTTTAGATTTAGGTTTGAAAGTTGCATTAATTGAAAAGAATCTCATGGGTGGAGATTGCTTAAATGTGGGTTGTATACCATCTAAATGTCTGATTAGGTCTTCGCGTGTAGTTGGTGAAATTTGGAAAGCTAAGGATTTAGGTATTAATGTTTCCCAACATATTGAGGTAGATTTTTCTACAGTTATGGCTAGATTACGACGCATTAGAGCAGGGATTAGTCATCATGATTCAGCAGCAAGATTCAAAAATTTAGGGATTGATGTTTTTTTAGGAAATGGTAAGTTTACGAGCAAGAATACTGTAGAAGTTGGTGACAAAATTCTCAAGTTTAAAAAAGCTGTGATTGCTACTGGTGCAAGAGCCGTAAAACCTGCAATTATTGGCATTGAAGAGGCAGGTTATTTAACTAATGAAACAGTTTTTTCTCTAATTCAAAAACCAGATAAGTTGGCGGTCATTGGTGGGGGTCCAATTGGTTGCGAATTGGCACAGACTTTTCAACGCCTGGGTTGTGAGGTGACATTATTTCATAATGGTTCTCATATTCTCAATAAAGAAGATAAAGAAGCTGCGGAAATTTTACAAAAGGTTTTGATTGCTGAAGGTATTCGTTTGGTGCTGAATTCTAAGTTAGAAGAGGTGGTGACTGTTACGGAAGGAAAGCGACTTTATTTTTCTGCTCATGGCCATCGAGATTCTGTGACTGTTAATGAAATTTTAGTAGGTGCGGGACGTACGCCAAATGTGGAAGGTTTGAATTTAGAAGCGGTGGGGGTGGAGTACGATAAAACTTTGGGTGTGAAGGTGAATGATTATCTACAAACGACTAACCCCAAGATTTATGCGGCTGGGGATATCTGCATGAATTGGAAGTTTACCCATGCTGCTGATGCTGCGGCACGAATTGTGATTAAGAATACGCTGTTTTCGCCTTTTGGTTGGGGACGTTCTCAGTTAAGTAGTTTGGTGATGCCTTGGGTAACATACACAGATCCAGAAATTGCTCATGTGGGGATGTATGCGGACGAGGCTGAGAAGTTGGGTATTGAGATCACGACGATTAAAATTCCTTTTAGTAGTGTAGATCGAGCGATCGCAGATAGTGAAGAATCTGGTTTTCTGAAAATCCACCACAGAAAGGGATCTGACGAAATTATCGGTGCAACAATTGTTGCTAATCATGCAGGTGAAATGATTTCGGAAATTACTACAGCCATTGTCAATAAAATCGGTCTGAGCAAACTCAGTAGTGTAATTCATCCTTACCCAACTCAAGCAGAAGCAATTAAAAAAGCAGCAGATGCTTATCGCCGCACATTACTCACACCAAGAACTAAAAAAATATTGGAGTATTTAACAAAATTGTCTTGATACTGGGATATTTTATCAATTTTCCCCATCTTATCTTAAAGTTCTGATGCCGTATCAGGAGCAATAATTTCTCCTGTACCCATGTTTAAAATCATATCCTGATCGGTAATCAGTTCATTGAGTTCTTTAACTTTTAAATTCATTGTTTCACAAGCTTGGCGAAGTTCTTGGGAAAAGGTTTGGATATCATCGCCATAACCACATTGATAAGTAGCTGTTTCAATTCCTAACTTGGCATTTGCTCTAGCACAATCTACTAATTCTGTGCCATGTAATTTTGTTGGGGAACCCATAGACATAATTATTTGATAGTATACTTGCACAAATATACTATCAGTCATTAAATATTGATTCATCCCTCTAATGGAGGAATAAGTACAGCTTTTGCATTCAGATTGAGTATCAGGAGATAGAGGAAAATATCAAATCTTCCCATCTCCTTGAGCCTGAAAAATTAACCGTTGACTATTTCACCACCATTAGGATGTAATACTTGACCAGACATATAAGAAGAGTCATCAGAAGCTAAGAATACAAAACTTGGTGCTACTTCTTCAGGCTGACCGGCTCTTCCCATTGGTACTTGTGCGCCAAAAGTTTCTACTTTCTCTTCTGGGAAAGTAGAGGGAATTAATGGTGTCCAAATTGGCCCTGGTGCTACAGCATTGACGCGAATTCCCTTGGATACTAAGTTTTGTGAGAGGGAACGAGTAAAAGCGACAATTGCACCTTTAGTAGATGAATAATCTAATAATTGAGCATTGCCTTTATAAGCTGTTACTGATGTTGTATTAATGATAGAGCTTCCTTGGCGTAAGTGTTTCATAGCTGCTTTAGTTAGAAAGAACATCGAGAAAATATTAGTTCTAAAAGTGCGTTCTAATTGTTCTTGACTAATATCTTCAATGCTATTTTGAGGGTGTTGTTCAGCAGCATTATTCACGAGAATATCGAGTTTACCAAACTCATCTATTGTTTGTTCTATAGCCCGCTGACAAAAATCTTCATGGGTAATATCACCTGTAATAGTTACTGCTTTTCGCCCATGTTTTTCAACTAAATTTTTAGTTTCTGTCGCATCTCCATGTTCTTGCAGGTAAACTATCGCTACATCAGCGCCTTCTTTAGCAAATGCAATAGCTACAGCACGACCTATACCACTATCTCCACCAGTAATTAAGGCAATTTTATCTTTTAATTTACCACTACCCCGGTACTCAGCATTTTCTGCTTTGGGTTTTGGGTCCATTTTTGATTCTACACCTGGCAGTTCTTGTGTTTGTGGTGGTTGCATAGTCTTTTGTTTTGCCATCATGATTACTCCAAATTTGATTATTAAAAACCCAATTACCAATTACTAAGAATAAACCTTGGATCGAAATATCAACCCAAGGCTTACTTTTTAGCTCCCACTCGTTCTTTTATTGCAAGTTCAGACTTTTTTTCTGAGAAATTAGCCCAACGCAGTAAGATATGACAATGCGCGGCTTTTGAATATTACTCCCCACATCTGCACACTTTAATCCAACCACTGAAAACAAGTACACAACTCTCTGTAGATGAAGGATTTATCCTTACTATCTGCCCTTAATTTAAATGTAATTTATTGAAATTTTATCGTTCCCTAGAAATAAACAAAATATCAATTTCGTCAACCTTGAGACGTAGAAATTATAAATTAAAATATATAGACATTGAATGATGAATGAGCTAAATTTGAACGCAGAAATAACGTAAGAATTCAGGAGTCAGGAGACGCTTCGCAGACCTTTGGTTCAGAATGCTTATGAAATGAAGAATAGAAAGAAGTGAAATTTTATCAAAATCATCAAAGTTGACTTAAAAAGCCTTATCAGACTTTTCCAAGACATTTACAAAAATATACATACTAAATTAGCGTCTCAACTATTCCTTGAGATATACCTGAGATAATGAGGCAACAATGGTATCTAGTCAGGGTATGGGTTATGGTGACAATAAATATTTCTGAGTTAGAACAGGTTGATCAGTTTCGCAATTTACAATTAACTTTACGCGATCGCTGGAAAACTAGCGAGTTATTTGATAACAGCGAAGCGGATATTTTAATTATCCCTTCTTTGAGCATCGACCAACGGGAAATGCAAAAGATTGAAGGGTGCGAACATTATGAAGAAAGATTACTATTTTCTTTGATGCGCTTACGAAATCCCCGGACTAGATTGATTTATGTGACATCAATGCCACTTCATCCCAGCATTATTGATTACTATTTACAACTACTACCAGGAATACCATTTTCCCACGCCCGTCATCGCTTATTACTACTTTCGACTTATGATTCTTCCCTGAAACCCCTCAGCCAAAAAATTTTAGAACGTCCTCGTTTGATAGAAAAAATTCGTCAAGCTTTGCGATTAGACAAGGCTTTTATGGCTTGTTACAATTCCACATTTTGGGAAGCAGAATTATCACTGAAATTAAATGTGCCTTTGTATGCTGCTGCACCAGATTTACAGATTTGGGGGACAAAAAGTGGTAGTCGGCAAATTTTTGCTGAAAGTGGTGTACCTCTTCCAGATGGTAGCGAACTGGTGAAAAATACCGCAGAATTAGCAGTAGCTGCGGCTGATTTATGGGAACGTCAACCGACATTAAAACGGATGGTTGTGAAACTTAATGAAGGAATTTCGGGAGAAGGAAATGCACTTTTGGATCTGCGTCCATTGGTGAATATTGCACCTGGTCAAGGTTCTCATAGTGAAAGAGTAGCAGCTATTAGCGATCGCTTTTCAACCATGCGCTTCCAAGCCACACAAGAAACCTGGGCGAATTTTTCCCAACGTATCCCAGAGTTAGGAGCAATCGTAGAATTATACATCGAAGGAGAAATCAAGCGTTCTCCCAGCGTCCAAGGACGGATTACACCTAATGGAGAAGTAGAAATTCTCTCCACCCATGACCAAATTCTGGGAGGCCCAGACGGACAGATTTATCTAGGTTGTAGCTTTCCTGCTGATGAAAAGTATAGATTACAACTACAGCAATTAGGCTTAAAAGTAGGTAAAAAATTAGCAGAGAAAGGCACATTAGAAAGATTTGGTGTTGATTTTGTCACCGTAGATCAAGGTAATGGCCAATGGGATATTCAAGCCATTGAAATCAACCTCCGTAAAGGTGGGACTACTCACCCTTTCATGACCTTAAAGTTATTAACAACTGGACGCTATGACCTGTCCACAGGATTATTTTACAGCCAACAAGGAAGACCTAAATATTACATCGCTACAGACAATTTACAAAAAGACCGTTATAAAGGATTATTACCCAACGATTTAATGGATATCATCGCTCACCATAGATTACATTTTGATAGTGGAACTGAGACAGGTACAGTATTTCATCTCATGGGTTGTCTTTCCCAGTTTGGCAAATTAGGATTAACTAGTATTGGTGATTCTCCCCAACAAGCGGAAGATATTTATAACAAAGTTGTCAAAGTTCTTGATCAAGAAACCAATGGAAAACACAATCATACCCTGTCTTCTGATTATGATTTTACCATGATTGAAGATGGATATAATTACTGATACAGCAGAAGTCAGGAGTTCTGAGTTTGGAGTTCGGAAGAGTTGTGAGTACCAAGTACCGAGTGGTTGACTCTCCTTCTTACTCATTACTCGTTACTCGTTACTCATCGCTATGTACTGGCTTTGTGTATAGGTTTAAATTTAGATTTTGTACCTACTAACTACGCAAACTGCTATAAATAGTCGGATGACATTAAATTCACTCGTTGAGAGAGAGAACAGAAAAATCAGTTGTGTAATTAATTCTATCCCATTACTGACATTCAACTAAATTACACATCAATTCGAGTCAATCAAAATATAAAATGATGCCCAAAATTATGCCCAAAAATGATTCGCAAACTACCCCAGCTAGTATTAGACTTTTTGAACAAAAAGGAGAAACTTCACGCTTCATTGATGCAGAATTAAACGAAAAAGGCGACTTACTTATTTTTGGGCAAGATATAGGTAAAGCCCCCTTAGAAACCTGGGGTGATACAGACTATGAATTTTGGGTAACTGTCGCAAAAAAGGATAGAGATAAAATTCTATTAGCATTGCTAAAAAAATTATATGGTGGTAATCCCTCAGCCGTGGATGAGTTTCGTAATTTTTGTAAATCAGAAGGAATTCCATTTACATTTGAGACATGGACTTAAAATAATTCGTAATTGATAATAATACCTCCAGCGGGCTACCGCCAACGTAATTTGTCGTTACAATCACCTGAGTTCGGTGTTAGGAGTTCGGAGTTACGAATTACGAATTACGAATTACGAATTAGAGCAGGTTCATCATTCAGTTTCTGGGATATTTTTTGTTTGTTTATAAGTACCCACAGTCAAACCTGATTCCAGATTTGTAGATGAATACTTATTCAAACCAATTCGCTGTGCAGTGTAAATTCCCGAATGACCAGAAAATAGATAGCTGACAATACAAGCAATAGCAATAAATACCCCAGATTCTATACCAAATAACTCAATTCCCATTAATATTGATGCCAAAGGTGTATTCGCTGCACCTGCAAACACAGCGACAAATCCCATTCCTGCTAATAGCGGTGCAGGTAATGATAAAAACAAGGATAAAGCATTGCCTAAAGTAGCACCAATAAAAAACAACGGAGTTACTTCCCCACCCTTAAAACCTGCTCCTAAAGTGAGTGCCGTCATACCTAATTTAGCAGCAAAATCCCAGGGAGGTAACTGAGTTTGAAAAGCATCAACAATAGTCGGAATACCCAACCCAATATATTTAGTAGTCCCACTTAAACCAACAATTGCAGCTACCATAGCACCACCAATCAAAAGACGCAGTGGTGGATAAGATATGTTAGCTTTAAATAAATGATTAATTTTATGCGTTACTTGCGAAAAAACTCTTGCTACAATTCCAAAAATTGCCCCTGCAATAATAGCAGATATAAACATCCAAATTGTCATTGCGGGGATAATTGGAGCGTGTCGGTATGCTGTATGATGTAAACCCAATAACAAAGTTAACTGATTCCCAACAATTGCTGCAATTAAAGATGGAAAAAGGGCATCATAATGAATTTTACCAATTGCTAAAACCTCCAAACCAAAGACTGTTCCTGCTAATGGAGTCCCAAAAACTGAAGCAAAGCCACCGCTGATACCAGCCATTAACAAAATTTGCCGACTCGCTCCTTTAAAATGCAATGTTTTAGTTAATTGATCTGCTAGAGACGCACCCATTTGTAATGCTGTACCTTCACGTCCGGCTGAACCACCAAATAAATGTGTGAGGTCTGTTCCTATTAACACAAAGGGAGCCATGCGGAAGGGAATAATATTTTTAGGGTTATGAATTTCTTCGAGTAAAAGGTTATTTCCAGCTTCTACATTCCGACCAAAACGATGATAAATCCAACCACTGATAAATCCACCAATTGGTAAAAAAGCGATAATCCACTGATGAGATTCCCGACAATTAGTTGCCCATTCTAATGATGATAAAAGAGCAGCAGAAGCAGCACCTGCTAAAATACCAATTATAAAAGAAATTAGCAACCACTTAATTAAATACCTAGAAGCAATAAATATTTCAAATTGAGGCAGATAATTCATTTTACTTAAATAATGTATTTTTAGGAGTTGAATAGACTATCTTGAAATACATTTTAGTGAAACTTTTTCTCTTCTCTCTGCGTCTCTGCGTGAGAAAAAAATTGGTTCATTTAATTCCACGATTTTCTAAAAAAATTACAGGAATTGAACTGGCTTCCAAAACTGCTTGTGATACTGAACCAATCAGCACTTGTTCCCAAGGTTGATGTCCACGTTTTCCCATGACAATTGCAGTAACATGATGCTCTTGGGCAATGCGAATAATCTCTTCGGGAACAGTTCCTGTTGTTGTTAAAAACTCATATTTGATATCCGATAGCAATTTTTTAGCTTGTGCTTCCAGTTGTTTGACAGCTTGCTGATTGGAAATATTAACTACGTGTAAAACGATCGCACTTCCATGACTGCGACGGGCTAAATCTGCCACCTTGATCAAAACTTCAGTTGATATATCAGAGGTATCTACGGCTGCCAGCAACAGGGTTTGAGTAGCAACTGTGACTTTTGTGGGGTCAACCTCTCCCCTAGTTAATAATTTAGGTGCAAAAGCCATAGTAGCCCAAGCACCTATAGGTGCAGTAGTTATAATAGAAAGGGCTGCGATCGCTAAAATGATCTCTCCTCCCTCTATCCCTTGCGCCAGGGGAATCGCCCCAATAGCCGCTTGTACAGTGGCTTTAGCAGAGTTTCCTGGTAGTAAAAACAGTCTTTCGCGCCAATTCCAATTACTACCCAAAGTCGATAAATACCAGCCTATCATGCGACCAATAAATAAACCAATTGCCAAAATTAACAGGCCGGGTAACAGTATATTACCCAATACTTGCAGTGGAATAGTTGCACCCAACAACACAAACAGGAAAATCTCCGCTACTACCCATAAACTATCAAACCCACCCCGCAAACGTCGCGCTAAAGGTGCATCTAACTCAATTAAGAAAAATCCTAAAGCCATTGTCGCCAAATAACCAGAAAAATAAGGTAGGATATGAGCGACAATTACCAACAATAAAGCTATTCCAGCCGCAATAATCGTATCTTGAACGGCATTTTGAGTCCAGTTTTGTGTGGTTAATAGGGAAACTAACAACCTGGCTGCTAAGTAACCCAGCAAAACTCCTAAGCATATCTGCATGATAATTTGCAGTGGGAGTAATTGCAGAGCATTTAAAGTCAAACCCCCAAACAGGGTAATTTGCTCAACTCCTCCTTTACCCAAAAAACTTAGTAAAAGGCTGAAAACTAATAACAGCAAGACATCAGATAAAGCGCTACCAGTTAAAATTGCATCGGGAATACCTTTAGTGACACCCCAACCTAAACTTTTTAGTCTCAGCATTCCGGGAACAATTACAGCGGGAGATTCTGCCCCAATGACACAACCTAAAAGCAAACCCGTGGGAAAATCTAATTTAAAAATTACCATAGAGGCGAGACAAAGTGCGATCGCTTCCATAGTCGCAGGTAAAAAACCCAAACGCAGCGCCACAGTCCCCTGTTGAGCCAGCTTTTCTCTATCTAACCCTAGCCCAGCTTTCATCAAAATAATCATTACTGCCACAGTTCTTAATTCATCAGCAGCATTTAACACATCTGCACTGATAACATTCCCTACTTGAGAACCAAGTAAAATCCCTACCAAAATCATCCCCA
The DNA here is from genome assembly GCF_057568715.1 of Anabaena sp. EIM26. Taxonomy (NCBI): domain Bacteria; kingdom Bacillati; phylum Cyanobacteriota; class Cyanophyceae; order Nostocales; family Nostocaceae; genus Anabaena; species Anabaena sp. EIM26. Next base: position 562,375 of record NZ_CM172472.1, read on the forward strand.
GTAACGGCGGAGTACCTAAACGACGGGCAATTTGTCCGCTAAAATAGCCCATCAATAAAATCCAAATTATACTAAATAACATTCCTAACTCCTGAAAGTGCGATTTGTAGACAGATACTTTCTACAGGAGAGTTAGGTTTGCAAATAGCCCCACCCTCCCGCAGCAAGTCGGAAAAGTAGGAACCATCAGCCTTTCTAAAGGCGGTTTTGGCGAGTTCCATCGCCGTTCATAATTTTTATATAACTAGGTTACATCATATTTTAGTAAATGAACAAACTTTACTAACAGGACTTACGCAAAATATCTCTCAAAGCCTCTTTTCTCTGTGAACTCTGTGCCTCTGTGGTTCGTTTTTCCGTGAGATGTGCGTAAGTTCTAACTAATTACGAATCTGGAATGAAATTATAATAGGACTTACGCAAGATTGAACTCAAAACCTGATTCTTGCGTAGGGGTAATTCATGAATTACCCCTACTTCCGTTCTGTTTTGCGTAAGTCCTGTATAAGAATATAAATATAAGCAATCTAATCCAAGATTTGATAGATAGTTAGCACTATTTCTAAAAAGAAAGTTCTTGTTAAAAAGACATGACATAATTACATTGTGTAACAAAAAAAACAGATGATATTGCTGTAGTGTACTTTGTATCAAGATTTTCTGAAAATTACTTAGTCAAGTATGAAATTTAACCTTAAATTTTTCCTAGCATTTTTCCTGACTGTAGTTTTAATAGCTTGTACACAAACCATCAACTCTAACCCAAAAGTTACTCAATCTATCTCACCCAATGTAACATTAAATGTTTCTGCGGCTTCTGATCTCAAATATGCCTTTGAGGAAATTGGTAAAACTTTTGAAAAAGCATCGGGAAATAAAATAGTATTTAATTTTGGTTCTACAGGTCAATTAGCTACACAAATAGAAAATGGAGCGCCTGTAGATATATTTGCAGCAGCTAATAAAGAATTTATTGAAGAATTAGATAAAAAAGGTTTAATTATTACCGATACAAAACAAATTTATGGGATTGGGCGCATTACTCTATGGACTCGTGAAGACGCAAAAATAAAGATTCAGGATATTAAAGATTTAGTCAAGACAGAAGTCAAAAAAATAGCTATTGCTAATCCTGATCATGCACCTTATGGACTTGCTGCAAAAGAAGCATTACAATCGGCGGGTTTATGGGAAAAAGTAAAGCCCAAGCTAGTATTAGCGCAAAATATACGTCAAGCCCAACAATATGGAGAAACTGGAAATGTTGATGTAACTATTTCGGCTTTATCGCTGAGTATTAATAAACCAGGAAGCTGGGTTTTAATTCCTGAAAATTTACATAAACCCCTTGAGCAGATGTTGGCTGTAATTAAAGATAGTAAATATGAATTGCAGTCTCGTAATTTTGCAAATTTTATTAACAGTTCAGAATCTAGGAATATCATGAAAAAATATGGTTTTATTTTACCAGGGGAAACACCAATCAAATAAAAACATCATTGTAGGTGCAAATAGTTTCTCATTACCAGCGGGAAAACCGTACTCAGGTTAGAGGTTTTCATCACTGTACCTCAGAGTTGAACTCGATACAATCAAGACATGGTTGAACAAATGCTGTTGTCTACTAAAAGTTAAAAAAATCAACACAGCATTAACAGGAGAGTGCAATATGGGAAACCAACTAAAAACTGCTGTTTTGTTAGCTACACTTAGCGGCTTATTAATTGCAATTAGTTATTGGGTAATTGGTGGTACGGGTGGTTTGATCATAGGAATTGGGTTAGCAGCAGTTACTAACCTGTTTTCTTGGTATCAATCTGATAAAATTGCCTTGGCAGTTTATCAAGCCCAACCTGTTAGTGAAGCCCAAGCACCAGGACTTTATCGCATGGTGCAAAGATTGTCTGCGCGTGCCAATATTCCCATGCCAGGAGTTTACATTGTTCCTGGACAAACTGCCAATGCTTTCGCTACAGGGAGAGATCCAGAACACGCTGCTGTTGCCGTAACTGAAGGCATTTTGAATATTTTACCAGAGGACGAATTAGAAGGCGTAATTGCTCACGAACTCACCCACATTATCAATCGTGATACCTTAACCCAAGCCGTTGCTGCTACTGTTGCCGGTGCGATTTCTTTCCTGGCACAAATGTTAAGTTATAGCTTGTGGTTTGGTGGCGGTTCAAGAGATAATGAAAGAGGAGGAAATCCTTTGGGAGTGCTGGTGACAGTTATGCTTGCACCCATAGCCGCGACAATTATTCAGTTGGCAATTTCCCGCACAAGAGAATTTTCTGCTGATGCTGGTGCTGCCAAATTAACAGGTAATCCTCGTGCTTTAGCTAGGGCTTTACAACGTTTAGAAGCTACAGCAAAACAGATGCCTTTAAATGCTAATCCAGCCTTTGAACCATTATTGATTATTCATCCAATTTCAGGGCAATTCTTAGGTAATTTGTTTTCCAGTCACCCTGCAACTGAGGCGCGTGTGGAAGCATTACTAAAATTAGAGCAAGAACTGCCAACAAGAGCTTATTAAGTACAAAGATACGGTTTTTATCTGCGAGTAAGCTTTGCAAATTAAGGATGTGTGAATTATGACTAATAACAACATTGAATCTTCAGCAATTGTAGAAATTAATCCTCAAACTAGCGAAATAGTAGAAACGGAAATGGCTGGAGAAACTGATGAAGTGAAGCAAGAAACCAAAGCCTTAATTGAGGCGATTAAAAACCGCGCCCAAGCTGAAGCAAAATCTGCTGGTACTCTCACTCGTGATACCTATTTAAATGCTGTGCGTCAAGCACGGGAGGCGATTGAGAAAGAAAAATTGATTGAGCGCGATAAACTAGAAAATGCCTGGAAGACTATTCAGGAAGAAGCCGAGAAGAATTGGCATACCATGTTTAAGGATTTTACAACCTTGAGCGATCGCTTTCAAGACGCAGCCAAAGCCGCCTGGGAAGCCTTTCACGCCCCTCGTCCTTAAAATTAAAGTGCATAACGTAATGTAGGGATACAGCAATGCTGTGTCCTTCTATATTTTTCATGTAAGCATTTAGGATAAAGAATACAGGCTTTTTTAGTCAATTTTAATGATTTTGATAAAATATTACTTCTTTCTATTCCTGATTTCATAAGCATTCTGACTCCTGACTCCTGAATTCTTACCTTTTTCATTATCCAAAAATCGGCTGTAAATCTAAACTAAAACCTAGTAATACATCTTCTCCAGATAAACTTGTAGGAGATTGTAAAACCTCTACTTCTTGATTTTGGCGATAAATTTCTACTTGTTTATCTTTAGGATTAATTAACCAACCTAAACGCAAACCATTATTAATATACTCCCGCATTTTTGCTTGCGTATCTGCTAAATCATCGCTTTCAGAAACTAATTCAATCACAAAATCAGGACACAAAGGCAGAAATTTCTTTCTTTGTTCTGGTGTGAGTGCATTCCATCTTTCTATTTTTATCCAAGATACATCAGGGGAACGGGTAGAACCCTTAGGTAATTTAAAACCGGTGGAAGAATCAAAAGCTTTTCCTAAATTATTTTTGCGATTCCAAAACCAAACTTGTCCACTTAATTCTAAGTTCCTCTCTCCCGTTTCTCCCCCAGTTGGTGACATAACAACTAATTTCCCTTCAAATGATAATTCCAAACGCAAATCTTTATTAGCATCTACTATTTCCGCAAATTCATCATCTGTGAATTTTAATGATTTTGGTATTTGTAAAGTTACAGAAGTCATGATTAATACCTCGTGACCATAGCCTTTTTTAGGTGAGTTATAAACCCGGAACCTCACCCCCAAACCCCTCTCCGTAAACAGAAAGGGGGCTACGGGAATGTTTTTACCTCGTTCCCAGTTAGAAACTGGGAACGCCTTCCAGGAGGTTCTACCTCCCATCATAATCTGCATTTCTAGAAATCTGAAAATGAGATTTTCGTGCTGTATTTCTAGACTAAACCCAGAAAACCAGAAATTAGCGGTAAAAGCTTACTACATTCCTCAACCAATTTTGCCGCAGTTGGTAAGTTGCTAAGAACTCCTTTTAACATAGTAATTGCTGTATCTGCTAAATCTTGTTTTTCTTGAGGATTTTGTGCTGCTTCTGCTAAAGATTTGACTTGCTTGAGTGCCTTTTCTTTATCTTTTGGTGTTAAATCATTATCAGCTTCAATTGCTGTTTGCAGTTGCGTCAAAATTTCCTTAATTCCCGGTTTCTCTGGTTTGGGTGCAGATGGTAATTCATTAATAGTATTTGTTACCGTACCACTGATTTCACCTAAATTCAAAGCTTGTCCACTAGCATTAACATCTCTACCAACATTACCAATTTCAACTTTACGACTGGAATCATTACTGTTAGTCATATTTTTATTCTCTACTTTGTTGTCAACTTGAACATTTATAGGTTTATTAGCTAATAAGCTAGTAATTTCTTTCATATCAGCACTTTGTTGACGATAGATAACTATTTCATTATCTTTTGCTTGTAAAAGTGCTTTATATTTTTCTTCTACTGCTGCTAATGCTAATTGATAATTTTGAGTGAAATCGCTGTGAATCTTTTCTTTATCAGCGCCTTCAGGTGCATTCACTTTAACAATAACTACACCATCACCTTTATTTTCGATACTCTGGATAGATAATTCTGTATCTTCATTTTGGTTCTGCACCTTGCCAAAAGCATTAACAAAAGCTTTCCAGTCAATACCGTCGCGGAAAATTAAATCAACAGTATTTAAAACCTCTTCAAATAATTTGCTAAATTCTCCTGGTTGAAATTCTCCACTACTAGGACGGCGTTCACGATCATCTGTTTCCAATTTCGGATATTCTAAAAGGTAGACAAAGCGACAATCTACATTATCCAATATAGTTGTACTTTCAATATTCCAAGCTTCCAGACAAGCACCTGTCATTTGAGCATTGGTGAAATTAGTACCTACAGCTTGAGCAAGAGTCAGGTTTGCCCATTCTAAACAAGCGCTTTGAAAAGTGGCTTCAATAATATCAGCATCTTTTAAATTAGCTTTATTCAAATCTGCACCTATTAGGTTCGCGCCTTTTAGGTTAGCACCAGCATAGGATTTTTCTCTACCATTAAGAGTAGCGAGCAAATTGAGAACAGCAGGGTTACTCAATATAGTATTACCTGGTCTAGCAAAATCAAGTTTTTTCGCTTCATAAAAACGAGTGCGCGTTAGATTTGCTGTTCGGAAATCTGTGTTTTTCAGAGTTGCACCAGTAAAATCAGCATCAGTTAAATCAGCACCACGAAAACTTGTCCCACCTGTAGCTGCAAAAGCGATCGCAAATGAACGAATCCAAGCATCTCTGTCATCTCCCTTAAAAATACGCCAGCCTATGTAAACAGTAAAAAACACGAAAAATAAAGCTACTGTTAAGGCTAGAGCTACTTGTACAACCATAGTTGTGGCTACATCTACAGCTATGGCTACAACTACGGCTATTTCTACAGATATAGCTACAGACATAGCTACGTCTAACGCTACGTCTAACGCTACGGCTCCTGCTACGGCTACACCTCCAGCTATAACTCCAGCTATGGCTCCTGCTCCTGCTCCTGCTACACCTCCAGCTATAACCCCGGTTCCGACTGCAACTCTAGCTCCGGCTATGGTTGTGAATACAACTCCGGTTCCGGCTATAGTTCCGACTACAATTCCGGTGAAGGCTCCGGCTATTAAACCGTTGCGAAAAGTGACAATACAAAAGACTGTCACCACAACTAGAACAACTATTCCAGCAATAAAGTTTTTAAAGTGATTGGTATCAAAAATATATGTTATCCACGCACTAACAACAATTGAGAAAAACCCTGATAGTGCTGACAGTAGAAATGTAACTATCAGCAAACCAATTACCCAACGTCGCTGTAGTCCAGCCTTAGCACCATTAAAATCTGTACCTCTTAGGAAAGCATTGGTAAAATCTGCACCTCTAATATCAGCTTTGCTAAAGTTAGCTCCTTCTAATTTTTGATTTTTAAAAGAGCGCCCTCGGAGATTTTGACCGGAGTAGTCTGGCGGCATAATCGCGTCAGCAAGAGTTTATATATTAGATTCTATACATACTTGCTGGTGTTTATTCCTGGTTTTTGCCAAAATTCGCTTAAATTTATCTGTCTGCTGTACTCAAACGGGCTAAAAAATTAACCTTTTCAAAAATGCTGAATTGTTTGATTCGATAAGTCAGGGTTTAGCTGTTACGCAATATGAGTGTCAGCTTACAGATATTTTCAGGTAAATGAACCACATTTTTTTCTCACACAGAGTCGCAGAGCCACAGAGAGAAATCAATTGTGTAAATACATGAAAGCTGCTATAACATCAAATTTATGTCCCGCAAAGTGGGTAAGAAAGGAAAATCTGTTATTTTCAATAGTTGGAAATAGATAAGCACAGAGTTAACACTATGCTTGTTACTCTGTGTTTTTTATTTTGGTGATTGGGGCATTTGCACCGTTAATTTGTAACGCCCTTTGTTTCTTGATCGTTAATTTAAATATTTTTATATTATCGCTCATCTGTCTTCCGACTGGTTTAAATATATTACTTTAAGATTACGTTTTTACCTGGCAATAGTATTTTAATTAACCTGGAATTTTCGATATTATTAAAGATACTTGTCAGGAAATTTTATTTTATTAAAATCATTTTTTAAATGTAGATTTAATTACAAATTAATTATATAAACTACCCAATTATAACCAAGTTATTTAATCTGGAATATTGAGTAGTATGATTGTATTTTACACAATAACTAAACTATCTAATTTTTATCACTAACTGCTAAAAAATTAGTATAAGTTAGCAATTATTGGCTTTTTGGGTTATTTTTTATCATTATTTTTGTAATATACAGATTTAAATTCCACTTGATTTGTACCAGGATTGTAGAGAGTATAGGTAGCTTGACCGGGGGTACGTCCCACATTGCCCACCCCAATTACTTGACGTGGTGTAACAGTAGTTGTTTGCGGAGACACTTGGTGATCAAGGGTTGTGATTGCACTGGTAATGGAACCTGTTTGCAACTGATACTGAAAAGTTAAACCAGAACGACCGCAAAATAAATTATTGGCTTGCATTCGCGCTAGTCTATCTAGCATTTGGATAGGAGGAGTTTCTGGGGTAAGTTCTTCACTTATGTCTACCGTAGAACCGTGAATTAGCAAACAATCCAACTCAAAAAAACCAAAATCGAGCGATCGCACCCACTCCACAGTCTGACGAGAAACACTTTCCCACAGCATCTTCACCGTATCCCCCCCATATTTCGCCAACAAATCAGGCGCTTCCCCAGTCGCCCCCAAACCATGCAAAATCAAACATTGTTCCTCCCACCAACCCTTACAAATCATCGGTTCTAACTCACCCCGCAAAGGTGACTTCACCCTTTCCACCAGCGCTTCACATTCCTGCCTTGGGCCAACCAAATCACCCAAAATATACAAAGCCTCTAAATAACGTTGGCGCTTAATATCTGCCATCACAGCCTCATAAGCCGCCAAATTTCCTTCAATTCCACTCAAAATAGCCCACATAGTCAATTTTAGATTTTAGATTTTAGATTGGTGATAGACATCGACCAAATTTAAATACGCGTATGTATCCTAGAACCCTTGTAGAGACGTTCCATGGAACGTCTCTACATTCTTTTTTGGAGAGGTATAATGAGTATTCATATTCCCAGTTCCCAGTCCCTTATCCAATCCCTTCATCTTGTGCAAACATGAGTTGGATCATCAGCCCGTTCTGCAAACTCCAAACCATGCGCCAAACGCCAAGCAAAAATTTTCGGTAATCCCTTCTCTATAATCGCTGCACAGGTTTTCTGATAATCATAAACAACTTCTCGCAAAGTCACAGATTGAACATCAGTATCATAAATAACATAAGTCGCATTGGGTCTACCATGTCGAGGTTCTCCTACTGAACCAACATTCACAATTTGTTTGAGAGGAGATGTAAATCTAATTTCCCGTGATTCTTCTTTGCTACTACCAACCCGCACCTGTAGCTGACCAGCATCAAGATTTCGGGCATAAGGAACATGAGTATGACCGCAAAACAACACATCTGCACCAGTAGAAAGCACCCTTTCTAAAGCGACAAAAGCATCAAGTTCCGGTAACAAATACTCATGATTACTATGGGGACTACCGTGAACAAAAGCTAAATTTCCTTCCTTGAAACTGTAGGGTAAATTAGCTAAAAATTCGCGGTTTTCAGAATGAATTTCCTTGTTTGTCCATTGATGAGCTTCTATTCCTCTTTTTTCGGCTAATAATGAGGGATAACTACAATCACAAGCATTCAAACCTTCTACAATATCTTCATCCCAGCAACCGACACAAGTAGGAATATCTAAAGAGCGAATTTGGCTAACGACAGCATTAGGATGGGGGCCATATCCGACCAAATCACCAACACAAAAGATTTTTTCGGCTTTTTGCTGGTCAATATCTAACAGGACAGCATCTAAAGCTTCAAAATTACCATGAATACATGAAATAACAGCTATTTTCACCTTTGTTGCTCCGCTAATAAAACTTCTTTTACCTGTTGTTGATACTGCACAATCAGAGAATCAGATAAACAGCAATCTGATAATGTTTGTTTTAAAGTTGCTTCATCTAAATTTCTCCCCACTACTTCAATACCGCTAAACCGCTGAGGTCTACCTTCTAAACAGCGTGGTAAATCTAATTCTAAAAAATCGGTTTGGGGAACACCAGCAACAAAATCACAATAAAGAGAACGTCCATCATTGACATCAAAAATTCCCTTAGCACGGCTAACTACACCATAAGCACCATGAGTTATTTCATACCAAAATTCCTCTAAACTGTTTTCATCAATAACTTGACCGGTCGTAGCTACCCGCCATAGGTTTTCTACTGTCATAGTTTCGGCTGGTGCGCCATAGACAATTTCTTCAGCCCAAGAATTGTATTCTGTATTTTTGGTATTTGGTGGTAAGACTGCTACAGCACGGTAAGTTAGATTGTCTAATCCTGAAACTATTGATTTTAATTCTAGATAAAAACCCAATTCGACGTAAACCGCATCTGCTTTGGGTAGTTGATGCAAAAATTCAATTTCTTGTCCATCACCAAAAACTTGAATACCAGGAAAATCGGTAGCTATGCGAGTTTGGTCAACAGTAACATTCCCCGTCCCAGGACTAAAATAAATTAATTTATCGACAGATTTAATATCTCGAATTTGTTGATAAATCCAGTTAGTTTTTCCAGCCCCAGATAATCCAGCGACCACAGTAATACTTGGTATAGTCATAATCAAATCATAAAAATGTAATAAGTCAGGAGTTAGGCTTCACTGTGAGCGTCAGTCGAATATATCTAAATTAAAATTTAGTAGGAATAATTTCTACTAACCTAATTAAAAAATCAATAATGTAGAGATAAGAAATTTCCTATCTCTACATAGTACACCTAAATTTACATTTGCATCCAGCAAAGGCTGTTAGTGAAAATTAGGATTGTGTCGAATTAAATTCATAAACTCTTCACGGGTGCGAGCATCTTCTGAGAATACACCACGCATTGCACTAGTCACAGTCCAAGAACCGGGTTTTTGTACACCACGCATCACCATACACATATGAGTTGCTTCTATAACGACTGCAACTCCTTTGGGTTTGAGTAAACCTAGTAGTGCATCAGCAATTTGTAAAGTTAACCGTTCTTGCACTTGCAAACGTCTTGCATACATTTCACAAATGCGGGCAATTTTTGATAAACCAATGACTTTACCATTAGGAATATAGGCGACATGAGCGCGGCCAATAACGGGCAATATATGATGTTCACAGGAACTGAAAATATCAATATCTCGGACTAATACCATTTCATTAGCATCTTCTGTAAAGACTGCTCCATTTAACAGTTCATCTAAGGATTCGTTATATCCTTTGGTGAGAAATTGCAAGGCTTTAACAACTCTTTTAGGAGTATCTTTTAAACCTTCCCGGTCAGGATTTTCTCCTAGTCCAATCAGCAAAGTCCTGACGGCTTGCATCATTTCTGCTTCTGTCACAATTGGTTGTTGCTGAGTAGATAAAGATGATACTACCTGAGCAGCAGAATTCAGATCGGGACGAATCGATAAAGTCATTTTCTTTGTTTTAATTGAGATAGATTATGCGTTGGTTAATAGTTAAAAACATTTGAACAACTATTAACCAAATAGAGTTATTTCTTAACACTTATTGATTATAACAAACATTTGTTAAGTTGTGTGTGAATTTCACTAGTATCTAATTTTCTACCAATGAAAACTACTTGATTTTTAGGTGAAGTATACCATTCATCAGCGTGTAAGTGATAACGAGGTCCACTCAGTTGAAAAATATGGCGTAAATCACTATCACTAAACCATAAAATGCCCTTAGCTCGAAATACGTTCTGGGGCATTTGTTCAGTGAGAAAATCCTCAAATTTATTAACGTCAAATGGTCTGTCAGATTGAAAAGAGATTGATACAAAGCCATCATTTTCTAAATGATGAGAGTGATGTTCATGATGATGGTGGTGTTCATGGTGGTCATGATTTTCATGGTGTTCATGATCATGATGATGGTGTTCAGATGCGTGAGTATCTTCTTTATCACCAGAAATATATACATCTTTTGGTGTTAAACCTACACCTAAAATTAATGGTAAAGCAACTTCTCCATATTGAGTGTGTAAAATTCTTGCTCCATTTTTCACATCATGGATAAAATGTTCTACTTCTTGTAGTTTATCTGGTGTCACGAGGTCTGTTTTGTTGAGGAGAATAATATCTCCGTAAGTAATTTGTTGTAAAGCTGCTTCACTTTCAAAATGTTTCTCATTAAATGTCTCAGCATCTACTACTGTGAGAATTGAATCTACGTTTGTTAAATCTCTTAGTTCTGTTCCCAGAAAAGTTAAAATTATTGGTAATGGATCAGCAATACCAGTAGTTTCAATTACTAGATAATCAATGCGTTCTTCTCTTTCTAAAACTCGATAAACTGCATCAACTAGACCATCATTAATGGTGCAGCATATACAGCCATTACTGAGTTCGACCATATCTTGGTCTACAGAAACTAGCAGTTGGCTATCAATATTAATATCACCAAACTCATTCACGAGTACAGCAACTTTTAAATCTTGTTTATTTTGGAGGATTTGATTTAAAAGTGTGGTTTTTCCACTACCTAAAAATCCTGTAATGATAGTTACGGGCATTCCTTGTTTGGGAATTTCAGGAATTAAATTGGAAGTTGGTGCTGTTAATTGAGTCATCATCAGTTCAATAATTCGAGACATATAATGAGAATCGTTATCAGTCTAGCGCAAAAAGCTCAAAATGTTATTGATGTTGAAGTTTATTTTTGGGAAAATACAGTAAGGAGACAGAAGGCAGGAGTTGGGAATTTTGGATTATGTGAGTTTCTTCCAATCCAAAATCTAAAATCCAAAATTGTATTAGCTGGCTTTGATTCCAGTGATGCTATGGGAAAAGGCTACACTAGGTTTAGCGATCGCAGGAACGATTTTTTCACAAGCCATTCTTGCACCAGATAAATTCCTTGCTGTTGGCCCCACTTGCAATGCTGCTAAACCACCCATGATAAATAATTCACAACCAGGCCAACGCAGATACGTATCTAAAACTGGCAACCCGTTGACGATTTGGATGGGGTAAGCGGCTAAAATGTCTTTTAATAATGGTTCTGTGGTGACATCAAATTTAGTACCTGTGGCTAACCAGATATAATCACACTCGTAAAAGTTACCATCACTACATTCTACCTGCCAGTTATTACCCAACCATTCGGCTTTGATAACTTGACAATTTTCATCAATTATGATTTTACCACGATGCTTTTCTTTACGGAGTTGAGTCGCTATTGCCGGAGTCATTGAACCACCATTTCTAGCTTGCTGAATCATCAACCAGCGTTGTTGCCAATTTTGCTCAAAAAATCCTTTGAGATATTTGGGGCCTAACCAACCTGGTGCTGCATCAAATAGCTTTTCTGATAACTGTCGTCGCATCATCAAGTGAACTTTTGCACCACGAGAAATTGCACCTACAGCCAAATGTCCACTTGTCAAACCACCACCAATAATCAAGACTCTTTGAGACTTTAACTGTAATTGACGTAAATCCACAGTTTGAGAATGGCAAAGTCTATCTTGAGGATAGGGTGACTGAATCTCGTTTACCCAATCAGGAATGTGTATTTTACCGCTACCCGTTGCCAACACTACCCGCCGTGCAGTTACTGTTTGCCCATCTGACAGCCCTAATTTAAATTGAGGACGAAAATGATTAAATAACGGTTTAATGCTGGTTACAGCCAAATTTATAACTTGATCCTGTAACTGATGTTCTGCTATGACATCCTCGCAAAAATCCACAAATAGTTTTGTTCCTGGTAAATCATAGGGGGGAAAAAATTCCTGAGAACGAGATTCAGCAAATTTCCGTAAAGCGAAGGGATTGGGGTGGGGATGATGAACTGCGGGCGATCTTAAATGAGGAATTTCCAAAGCCGCAAATTGCTGTTTCCAACCACTCATCCATGTACCACTGGGGTCAAATACGGCAAAGTTATCTTTCATTGTCTGCCGTTTTTGTAACAGATGGGCGGTTAAAGTGAGGGCATGGGGGCCAGCACCAATAATTGCTAAGTCAATTTTTGCAGGAATATTAGTCATAAAGTCCCCAGTTACATCAACATGAGAGCAACTTCTTTAGCAAAGTAAGTCAAAATTAAATCAGCACCAGCCCGTTTCATACTGGTTAAAGTTTCTAAAATCACCTTTTTTTCATCTATCCAACCGTTAGCGGCAGCGGCTTTGATCATGGCGTACTCACCGCTAACGTTGTATGCTGCAACTGGTAAATTTGTGACTTTTTTAACTCGATGTATGATATCGAGGTAAGCTAAAGCTGGTTTGACCATGATGATATCTGCACCTTCGGCGATATCTAATTCCACTTCTTTTAAAGCTTCTTGACTATTGGCAGCATCCATTTGATAAGTCTTTTTATCACCAAATTTCGGTGCTGATTCTAAAGCATCTCGAAAGGGGCCATAGTAGGCTGAGGCATATTTGGCAGAGTAGGCCAAAATACATACATTGATATAACCTTCAGCATCTAAAGCTTTACGAATTGCCCCAACTCTACCATCCATCATGTCAGAAGGAGCAACAAAATCAGCGCCGGCTGCGGCTTGGGAAAGTGCCATTTTTACTAACACTTCTACTGTGGGGTCATTTAAAATAATGCCGTTTTCATCGACTAAACCATCGTGACCATGAGTGGTGAAGGGGTCAAGGGCAACATCGGTAATAACGATGATTTCGGGAACTGCTTTTTTAATAGCTTTGACTGTTTCTTGTACTAAGCCTTCTGGGTTGTAGCTTTCTGTGCCTGTATCGTCTTTTTGATTTTCTGGGATAACGGGGAAAAGTGCGATCGCATTAATTCCCAAGCGTGAAACCTCAGCTATTTCATTCAGCAGCAAATCCAGAGAAAAACGATAACATCCTGGCATGGAAGCGATCGCCACTTTTTGTCCTTCCCCTTCCATCACAAACATCGGATAGATCAGGTCATTTACGCTTAAAGTCGTTTCCCGCACCATTTTCCGCAAGCTTGCATTCCGACGCAGACGACGGGGACGTTGAGGCAGGTTTAAGGGCTTATCGGTGTTTGAATTCGCAGACGACATAGGATTTATATAAAATGATAATCATTATTATATAGCTTTAGTGGCAAAACATTTATCCGTTATCTATTTCAAAAATGGTGAAGTAATTTGTGATCATGAAATTTGAGATTGAAATATCTGATGAAAATTTTCAAGTCAGGTAATTGGAAACGCAAAGCTTTATTGATTCCGGTAGCTATCGTTCTAGGTTTTCTCCCTGGTTCTCCTGGGAAACTTGTCAGCTTTTTTCAATACAGAGATAGGTACTGTTCCCATAATGCAAGTTCTCCCTACTGCAATTTTTCAGTTGTTCGCATCCTAGAGGGACATCCGACAGCTTCTGCAATTGTGATCAGTGCAGATGGTCAAACTTTAGTCAGTGGTGGTCAAGATAAAACAATCAAAGTCTGGGAACTGCAAACAGGAAGGTTAAAAAAAACACTACAGAGTGATTCAGGTGCAATTAATGATCTAGCGATCGCCCCTGATGGTAAAACTGTTGTTAGTGCTGGTAGCGATCGCCTAGTTCGCATCTGGGATCTTACCTCAAATCAGCCTCCTCAAAAACTCAGAGGTCATTCCGGTAATGTTACTGATGTTGAAATTTCCTCTGATGGCAAGACTATCATGAGTCGTGATCGTGGTGATTCTCCTGAGATCAAAATCTGGGATATGGCAACAGGTAAACAAAAAGCAAGATTGCCATATATCCATTTTAATGACATTAGTCCAGATGGCAAAAACGTACGTACTTATTACTTTACCGAGTAGTAAACTTGTGGCGTGGGATGTGGCAACAAACCAACAACAAGTTCTCCAACAATTTTTTGACCCTACTCTAGACTCAGGAATCATCAGTTTAGATGGGCAGACACTGATTAATATTAAACGAGCAAAAAAAGACTATTTACATCTGCAATTATCAGATTTTAAAACAGGAAAAGTAAAGGCTAAGAAAAGTTTTTCTCGTCAAGTATTTAGTCCATATAGTATCGCCATCAGCCATAATTTTATGATTGGTAATACCTCGAAGGGTCTGACAGTCTGGAATCTACAAACAGCCGAGATAGAAGCAGTTATAGACCAAAAGCAAGAGCAAATCAGTCATTTAGTTGCCAGTCCTGATGGCAAACTCTTAGCCGGAATTACAGGCAATTCAGATGATAAAAATAGAATAATTAAAGTGTTGCAGCGTCCGTAAAGTTGCGATGGATTTATCATTAAAAAATGCCCAAAAATTTCTTTCTTGTGGTGCGGGCATCTTGCCCGCACTATATGATGCAAATTAAATGTAAAACAGCTTATACCAATTTTATGTGAAGCTGCACATAATCCTGAAATCCATTGATCAATCCATCTTTATCTGTGTTCATCTGTGTTCATCTGCGTCCATCTGCGTTCAATTATTCTTGAGATTTTATTCTATGCACCTTCATATTAATTTGATATTAGAGTATGTTTGAAAAGTTTAGGGACGTATAATTTGTCATTCTGTTCGCGTTCACGTAGTGTGCCGTAGGCATAGCGTGGCGTTAGCCATGTGGAGTCTTACGCAACGAAGAATCTGGAGTTTAGCCCACATACTGAGATGCTACGTTCCTCAGCATGACATGGAAGGAGACTTTTCAAACAACCTCTTATACACTCACAAATCCCTATTTTTTAATCCCTTGATATCTTCCCAAAGCCATTAAAGGAAAATACTGTTGATAGAGGTGATATTTGAGATAAAAATGACAAGGAAAACCAGTTCCTGTAAAATATGATTCATCCCAAGTACCATCTGATCTTTGGGTTTCTAACAAGTAATTAACCCCTTTTTCAAGACTCTCAAAATCAAATTTTCCTGTCGCTTCCCCTGCTGCAACTAATCCAATTAAAGCCCAAGCTGTCTGGGATGCGGTGCTGTTTCCTTGTCCTTTTAAACTCGAATCATTGTAACTAGAACAAGTTTCACCCCAACCACCATCAAGGTTTTGAACTTTGACTAACCAAGCTGCACCTCGTTCTATTTCACTGCGATATTTTTGCGGATTTATCAAAGCTAAAGCTGATAAAACTCCGCTAGTTCCATAAATGTAATTTACCCCCCAACGTCCAAACCAACAACCTTCTGTTTCTTGTTCATTGAGAAGATAATCAAGGGATTTTTCTAACTTATCTGATGGAATTGATAAGTTACAAGCCCCCAACATTTCTAATACTCTAGCGGTGACATCGGCTGTATTTGGATCTATCATGGCTTTTAAATCGCCATAGGGTACAGAATTGAGCCAATATTGATTATTATCAATATCAAAAGCTGCCCAACCGCCTGGTTGACATTGCATAGATGCAATCCAGTTTAAAGCCCGATTGATAGCTTGTTTTTTAAGTTCTTCATTTGGTAATTTTGTTTGATGTAAAGCCATGACAACTACAGCAGAATCATCAACATCTGGATAGAAGCGATTATCAAATTCAAAAGCCCATGCACCAGGTTTCCCTTGTTTATTTTTGACAAACCAATCACCATAATCAAGAATTTGTTTGTCTATTAACCATTCTCCAGCTTTTACTATCACTGGATTATCTGCCTCAAAACCAGAATCAATTAAGGCGCGAATTGCCCATGCTGTATCCCAAATAGGAGAAACACAAGGTTGAACACAATAATTATTTTCTGTTTCAAGGGCAAAGTTATCAACTGCTTTTAAACCTCTATATATAATCGGGTCGTTAGCATCGTAATTTAAACATTTTAAAGCTAATAGAGAATTCAACATGGCGGGAATAATTCCTCCCCAATCTCCGGTAGCTTCTTGACGTTCTAAAATCCATTTTTCTGCGGCTTTGATACCTTCTTTTCTAAAAGGGACAAAGTTTAAACTTTCTGCTAATTTAAAACCATTATCTAAGATGTTAAATATATCCGACCAATCACCATTTTGGGGTAATTCCCATTTGACGTTATTTACGCCTTCTGTATATAATTCATCTAAGTTTATAGGTTGATCTATTTTAAAAATAGGTTTACGATCAAAGACTATTAATAATGGAACTGTACTAGAACGCGCCCAACTCGAAAGTTCATAAATATTGAAGGGAAAATTATCGGGTAGTAGCATTACCCAAGGTGGTAATGATGGCAGTCCACGCCAATTATAACAACCAATTAATGCTAAATGTAATTTGGTGAAAATGCGGGTTTTGCTGATTCCCCCTTTTTGCAAAATTAAAGATTTAGCTTTTATTAATGCCGGATCTGTTGCAGGTACGCCTAACAACCTCAGTGCCATATAAGCTTCTACGGTTGTACTCAGTTCTCCACCATCACCATAAAACAGTTCCCAACCGCCGTTTTCTCGTTGTTGCGATCGCAGATAGGTTTCTACTTTATGCAATGGTCGAGTTTTGTCTGTTCCCCAAATCTTATGCAGCAGAACGGTTTCAGCAGTAATGGTAACGTTAGATTCTAACTCTGCCCACCAGTATCCATCTGGCTTTTGAATCGAAAGTAGATGTTGTTGACTGGCTGCGATCGCTTCTGCTATTTGCTTGACTTGCACCCTGTTTTGTGTTTGCATTAATTGCTTTCCTCTGCACTACATGATATTTAATCACATATTTTCTTGCTACAGGAATATGGATTATATTGAACCGCGTTCACGAAGTGTACCGTAGGGATAGGCGCAAAGGGCGCGTTCACGCAGTGTCCCGTAGGGAAGGAAGAGGTAAGGAAGGTAATTTTACGCTTGTTCCCTGCCATAATATTCAGAACTTACGCAAAATAGAACGGAAGTAGGGGTAATTCATGAATTACTCCTACACAAGAATCAGGTTTTGAGTTTAATCTTGCGTAAGTCCTAATATTCTTTCTCAAAATCAATAGACATTGTATTCTGTCTGAGTCACTGATAATTTACAACAGGTCATGACGGAAATTATATTGGGGTTGGTGGTTTTATCTTTGGTGATTTGGTTATTTTTGCTGTTGTTTTGGGGGCAGTTTTGGCGGGTAGATCAGCAATTAGAAACAAGTGAAGACATCCACACACAACAATCCTTACCAACAATCTGTGTGGTGATTCCAGCGCGAAATGAAGCTGATGTAATTTCCATTAGTGTGCGATCGCTCCTCCTACAAGACTACTCTGGTAATTACAACATCTTTTTAGTAGACGATCACAGCACAGATAATACAGCACATCTTGCCCAAAAAGTAGCTCAAGCCTTAGATAAACCCCAGCAATTACATATTGTCTCTAGTCAAGAATTACCCGCTGGTTGGACTGGTAAACTATGGGCAATGGAACAGGGCATACAAAAAGCCAATCAATTACAACCCGATTATTTTTTACTGACTGATGCAGATATAGAACATAATCCCAGCAATCTGCGGCGATTAATTGCCAAAGCAGAAGAAGACAACTTAGACCTAGTATCAATTATGGTCAAACTACGTTGTCAAAGCCTTTGGGAACAACTATTAATTCCCGCTTTCGTCTTTTTCTTCCAAAAACTCTATCCTTTTCGCTGGGTAAATAACCCCAAAAAAGCGATCGCAGCAGCAGCTGGCGGTTGTATATTAATTCGTCCAACAGCCCTAAATCGCATTGGAGGAATACAAATAATTCGCCAAGCTTTAATAGATGATTGTTCTTTAGCAAAAGCCGTCAAATCCAATCAAGGGCGAATTTGGTTAGGATTAAGTGATTTAACTTACAGTTTGCGTCCTTATGATTCCTTGAAAACCATCTGGGATATGGTAGCCCGTAGTGCTTACACCCAACTGAATTATTCTCCTTGGCTGCTAGTAGGAAGTGTTTTGGGAATGATCTTAGTTTATCTAGTGCCACCGGTGGGAATAATTTTGGGTTTAGGGTTAGGAAATTTACCTATTACTGCCACTGGTTTTATCACATGGTTATTAATGACCTTAGCTTATTTCCCCATCATTCGTTTTTATAAATGTTCTCCTTGGTTAGTCTGCTGTTTACCTATAATTGCCCTTTTCTATACTTTAATGACCATAGATTCTGCTATCCGTCATTGGCAAGGACGTGGTGGTGAATGGAAAGGTAGAGTTTATTAAAAAATGCATAAAAAAGGAAATTTTATAGCGGTATGCAATCGAGTGAGATACAGTCATTCAATCGCAAAACCTGTAGGGGTGGGGTTTTCCCGCCCTCGATTGTATTTCATACGACTGAAAACCGCTATATCAGGTTTTTAAAATTAATTTTGAAATTTGTATTCCTTTAGATATAGTTTCCCTAATCATTATCTATTATTTTTGCATCTATCGGATGATTGTCAGGAGGAATATTTTTGTTAAAATATGGGTATAAATGATGATTAATTTATAAAACAAATATCATCATCTTAGCAGATGTATTTATTGCAGGTAAGTTTATGACATTGCAGAATGAAAAAAGACAAGTTTATCAAGATAAAGTCAAAGCACAATTAGATAAATTCAATGCTCAGATTGATGAAATGAAAGCCAAGGCAAATCAAGCCAAAGCAGATACAGCCTTGGAATATAACAATAAACTAGAAGAAATATATGCCAAGCGTGATGCTGCTCAAGCTAAATTAGAAGAATTACAAAAAGCTAGTGAGCAAGCTTGGGAAGAGATGCAAATTGGCTTTGAAAAAGCTTGGAAAGAACTAAATACAGCTTTTGAAGGGGCTGTAGCTAAACTCAAATAAACCAAACCCACTAATTCCTTATTTACTAAATCAGCGTAAGGATTCAGGATAAAGAATGTTTTATAGAGCAGGGAACAGAAGAGAAAAATATTCTTTTGACTTCTTCCTTCTGACTCCTGCCTCCGAACTCCGAACTCCGAACTCCGAACTCCGAACTCCGAACTCCGAACTCCGAACTCCTAACAAATCAGCATCTTCAGTAATTGTGTAATTAGTTAAATTGCTGTCGTAGTAACGCAATTCCCATCTATCATGACTCTGATTGTGATAACTAAATTCCTCTACATTGGGCGTTGCCGTATTCATATCACCAACAGATAAAACAACAGGTTCTAATGGGATAGTTGATTGTACTTCTAGGGGAAATAATGAACCTATATTGTCGAAGGGAAATAGTGAGCCGATATTGATGAGACTGAATGGTAAGTTAATAGGAAACGGAAATGGTAAAGAAGGCGTTGGATTTGAAGGCTGAGTAGGTTCTGGAGTTTGTGTCCCATTTTCTGCTGTACGGGTAATAATATCCCGGATTTGGCTATCAGTCAGATTGGGGTTAGCACTAAGCATCAGGGCAACTACCCCAGCAACGTGAGGGGCTGCCATAGAAGTGCCACTGTAAGTGGCATATTGATTATTGGGAACAGTAGAGTAAATATCCTGACCAGGTGCTGTGACGTATTTGATTTCTTGAGAACCAGAACGGTTAGAGAAGTCAGTGAGGTTCTTATTTTTATCTACTGCACCAACAGCAATTCCTAAATTATCGGCATAACGGGCGGGATAGGATGGTGTAGACTCGCTATTATTACCTGCCGCCATAACTACAATTACGCCTTTACCGCTGGCATATTCAAGGGCAGATTTGAGAGTATCATTACCAGAATTACCTCCCAGGCTGAGGTTAATCACATTTGCACCATTATCTACAGCATAATAGATTCCTTTGGCAATATTTGAATAGGAACCTGAACCATTTTCATCTAAAACCTTGACTGCCATAATTTTGGAATTATAAGCAATACCAGTCACACCAGTATCGTTATTTTCCCCAGCTATAGTTCCAGAAACATGAGTTCCATGACCATTGTTATCTAAAACATTATTGTTATTACTATCAAAATTCCAACCTTGAATATCATCAATATAGCCGTTACCGTCATCATCTATACCATTACCTGCAATTTCTTTACTGTTCGTCCAAATATTATCATTCAAATCGGTATGGTTATAGTCAACTCCAGTATCTAGAACCGCAACAATAATACCCTGTCCTGTATGTCCACGCTCCCACGCTGCCGGAGCATTCACCAAATCTGCACCCCAATTATTTCCACCCAAGTCAGGAGCATCTGCATAGGGGCTTTCACCAGCAGCCTCACTGACTGCGTTTCCGGCATTAATTAAGCCATAGCCATTTCTGGAGTTATAGGTGCTAGTGGTGACAACAGACTCTTTCTCTTTCGTTTCTTGCTGTGGAGAGCTACTACGATTACCCCAACTCAAGCTATTGTCAGCCTGATTATCAAAGGTATTAACTGGGGAAACAGGAGTAATATTGAGTTCCTTTTGAGAGGAAAAATTGTTAGTAATATCCAGTGTCATCAGACTTTTATCCTCAAAAATAGTAATCTTTTTGTAACAGCCTGATCTTTTCAAACCTTTATCTAGCAAAAGCTTGAAAATGTTATTTATTAGTCATGGTCAAAAATTACTATAAATTGCTAACTATAAAAAGCTAATTTGATTACGAATTAAGAATTTTAAAAACAAGCAATAATGACAATTACTAAGTCATGATTTAATAACTTAATTAAAATTATAATGTGAGCAATTAATAACAATCAAAATTATTTATAATTCGTATCTTGCCTGAAAAAGTAGAATGCACCAAGATGGTTTTACTGCTAACCGCAGTTGTAAATTTTCAAACAGATTGCCGCCAACTCTCCGGTGTTTCGATATAATCAGGTAGACGAGTAGTGCGATCGCCCAAAGCCATATTTATCTGCTCTAATTCCAGGTTTTTTGCCCCCGTCAAAATCGCTCCAGTCAGCTTAACATCACAAAGATGAGCGCCAGCTAAGTTAGCTCCCATCAAATTTGCCCAAGAAAGATCAGCTTCATCAAGAATAGCCTTACAAAGATTAGCCCCCATCAGATTAGCTTGTTGCAAATCCGCCTCCGTCAAACTAGCTTCGCTCAGATTAGCAAAATAAATATCTGTTTGCTGTAATTTAGCAGCATTCAAATTTGCACCTTGGAGATTTGCACCATTGAGATTTGCACCTTGCAAATTCGCCGCAGTTAAACCCGCTAACTGTAAATTAGTTTTACCCAACTTCGCCCCTTGCAAATTAGCCAAAAATAACTTAGCACCAGACAAGTTAGCCGCTTTCAGAGTTGCTTGTTGCAAATTAGCTTTATACAAATTAGCAGCTTGTAAATTAGCTGCACGCAAACTTGCACCAGATAGGTTAGCTGAACGCAAGTTGACACCATATAAATTAGCAAGATTCAGATTCGCCCGACTTAAATTAGCTCCCCGCAAACTCGCTTTAAACAAGTTAGCTTCATAGAGAATCGACCCGATGAGTTTAACCCCGTCTAAATCTGCCCCACCCAAATCTATCTCCCGCAAATCAGACCCACTCAAATCAGATCCCCGCAAATCGACCCCTTGCAGTTTAGCCCCTGCCAAATCTACCCGTCTAATGTCAGTATTCCGTAAATCCAGTTTTTGATTTTCCCGGTCTTGCTGAAAATTGCGTCTCCCAATCACAGTTAGTGCTGCTTGAATATCGGTGCGAAGTTTGAAAGACTCTAAAGGGATAGAATAATCTGCTGGCTGTTGACGGCGCGACCGTTCTCGCTGTTGACCCAAATCAATCGTCATAAAATCTTCCGGTTTGGGTAATTTCCTCTCTATTTGTATAGCTGCATTCTCGCGGATAAAAGCGGTAAGAATTTCCATGATTGTCCAATGTTCTTGGGGGAAATCCTGGGCAATTCTTTCTAACGCATAAATTGCACCAATGCGCGTTTCTACCTTGCCATGCCCCAACTGAGCAATTCCGCCCAGAAACCGTTCTGCAATCAATCTTTCTTGAGTCAGTTTCGTATTTTCTATGCCAATTGCTAGGCTTTTCTCCGCTGTAATCGCATTTTTTTGCATTGCTTGAGTTCGCTTTGCTGCGTAGTAAGCATTAAGCATGACAGCAAAACCTAGAAAAACTATGGCAGTAGTAGTTAATGCTTGATTTCTATCAGTTATTCGCTGCTGAAGTGATAACTTTTCAATATTAGTAGATGCGAAGACAATCAGTATTAAGGACATAGCAACAATAACTATGATGCTAATAAACCAATTCAAAGTTTTGTCTGTCTTTTTAGCAGACATACCAGAAAGATGCTTCACAATAATGAGTATTACTGAGATGATTAAAAACAACAGTATAGCATTTAGCTTCAAAGTTAGATATGCTAGAACTTACTTAATTAAGCGTTGTATTAATTAGTTAGAATGATAATAAATATACTTTTTAGAAAAGATCTTACTGTCTGTAGAGCGATCGCAGTAACTAAGTAAGTTACGACATACACAAATCACAAAAATCAGACATACACAGACTTTTAACCCTGTTTACTTTTTCCTGTTCACAGTTACCTACTTATACAATTTATTTCTATAAATACCCCCATATAGGAGTAGATGTCAATGCCTAGAAAGCAAAAATTTCAGTTGTAACTTTATCAGTAATCAGCATTAGATACTTGGTATATATTTTTTCTTACAACTTAAACTGAGCTTCCCTCAGGTTTGCCTCATCCAGGATAGCATCATTCAAAATTGCATCCTGTAAACTAGCTAAATATAGATTAGCTCGATGTAAGTTAGCACCAGAGAGATTTGCACCTCTGAGATTTGCAGCACTCAGGATAGCCTGGGAGAGATTAGCAAAATTGAGATTAGCACCAGAGAGATTAGCCGCACTGAGAATCGCTCCCTCTAGATTAGCACCAGCAAGATTTGCCTCTGAGAGATTAGCTTGATAAAGGTTAGTTTGTTCCAGGTTTGCACCTTGCAAGTTTACTCCCCTTAAATCTGTGTAACTTAAGTCAATTTGCTCATTTTCTGGATCATATTTTGTATCTCTTCTACCAATCACAGTAATAGCTGCTTGAATTACTGTCTTGGCATTTTCAGCAGAATTATTTGTTACTTCTTCTGAGGATATATTACTAGCTTGATTTCGCACAAAATTAGTGAGCATATCCATGATTATCCAATGGTATTGTGGATTAACTCCAGCGAGATGCTCTAAATCATTAATTGCACCTAGACTGCTTGCTATGGAATTATTTTCAAGTTGGATTACAACCTTCATTAAGTAATCTTGATAGTGTTTATTGTGTTGATTATGCTTTAGATTTTCATTGATTCCCAGCATCCACCGGATGATTTTCATTGTAGTTATTTTATCCGAAAAAGCAGTGACTTGAAGTTCATTAGAAGTAATAGAAAATATTTTTGGCACTCTCATAATACTTATATTATTTGTAATTTCGTGAGTATTCGTTGCAATTTTTGGTACATAAATAACCCTTGATTATTAGTTAAGATAACTACTAAGCAATTCAAAAGATACTAGAGGAACTATTAGCAGGTTTATAAATCATATCTATGATCTACAGCTATTTGGGATAAACCCAATTCTACTCTGCACTTAAAAAAGAAAATATAATCATTTGAGGTATAGACACTAGGAAAAATATATGTTAAACATATGGTTCAAAATTTAGTTATGAATACTAAATAGTAGTATTCATAAACAACTGATCAAAATCATGATCATATTGATATTTAATCATTAACCAGTATTTACTTAAATATGACAATGCAGCAAAATTGCCAACCAATACTGAAAAAGCTAGTGCTAATTGGTGGAGGCCATAGTCATACTATTATCTTGAGACTCTTAGGTAATAAACCTTTCTCTGGATTACATTTGACCTTAATTAGCCCAGATAAATATACGCCCTACTCTGGGATGTTACCAGGACATATTGCCGGATTTTACAATTATGCTGAGTGTCATATTGACTTGCAAAATTTAAGCAACTTTGCTCATGTAAATCTGTATTTTGACCGAGTAATTGGGCTAGATTTACAAAATAATAAAGTGATTTGTGCTAACCGACCTGCGGTAGATTTTGATCTACTGTCTATTGACATTGGCAGCACCCCCGCTAAATCGTCTGTATTAGGTGCCGCAGAATATGCTGTTAGTGCTAAACCAGTAGCACAACTTTTAGAACATTGGGATAAATTACAGAAAAGTGCAGCTGCCAATCCCCAAAAACCCCTAAGTATTAGTATCGTGGGTGGTGGTGCTGGGGGTGTGGAATTGGCGTTATCAATGCAAGCAGGTTTACAGAAATTGGAGATTGAAAATTTAGAGGTGCATTTATTTCAACGAGGTGGGCAATTAATGCCAAATCATCATCCATCAGTACGGACAATCATGCAAAGAGTTTTAAATCACAAAGGTGTAAAATTGCATTTAGGGGAAACAGTGTGTCAAGTTGCACCGATAAAGGAAAAGTTTGAGGTTAAATGTGAATCTGGGTTAATAGTTGAATGTAATCAAGTTTTCTGGGTGACACAAGCATCAGCACCAGATTGGATAAAAGTATCAGGAATTGGTACTGATGAACAAGGGTTTATCTTAGTAGATGATAATTTGCAATCCCTCACCCATTCCCATATTTTTGCAGCAGGTGATATTGCGACTATGGTAAATTATCACCTACCGAAAGCAGGTGTGTTTGCCGTGCGTCAAGGTAAACCGCTATATGAAAATTTGTGCAGAATGGTTTTGGGTAAATCACTCAAACCTTACAAACCCCAAAAAGCATATTTGAGTTTAATTAGTACAGGGGAAAAAAGAGCATTAGCTACTAGGGGTAATTTCACTTTACCACCTCATCAATTATTGTGGCACTGGAAAGACTGCATTGATCGACGTTTCATGGCACAATTCCACAATCTACCAAAAACCTGATAAATTGCATTATTAGCTTATTAAAAAGTTTAGTGAACCATGAATAATTCTTTAATCAGGGTTGAAAAGTTATTAGATACAGATTTAGATGAACTCAGAAAAGTTAGTGTAGATATTTGGTATACTCACTATCCCAAAATTATCAGCATTGAACAGATAGAGTATATGCTGAATCTGATGTACGGTGTAGGAGTAATTGAAAATGAAATTTTAAATCAGGGTATATTTTACGATAAAGTCTTAAAAAATGATCAATTCGTTGGTTATTTATCCTATGGTTCAGAAACCAAAAATAATATTACTTATTTAAAGCTACACAAATGTTACCTATTACCCTCACTGCATGGTTTAGGCTATGGACAAATAATGTTAAATCATATTTATAAAAAAGCAAAAAATATGAACTTACAACAAATAATTCTCAATGTTAATAAAAGGAATGAAAAAGGGATTAAAGCTTATACTAGATTTGGCTTTAAAATTATTGCCAGTGAAATTAAAAAATTTGGGAATGAATTTGTAATAGATGATTCTATCATGGGTTATGATCTTTAATAAATAGGAAACCATTTTAACCAAGCATCCCAATTATCAACAATTTTGGCAAATTCTTTATATCCTCTCGACTTGGGATGTGCGCCATCATTACTTTTGGCTTCTTCTAACCAAATATTTGAATTTATTAATCTTGAAAAAACATCTAAATAAGGTATATTTAAATCCTGAGAAACTAAAGCAAACTCCTGAGATAAATTAGCAATTCTTTGGTTTTGCTCTTTATCTCCACGGTGATTTTAAATACATAAAACACAACTTTTTTAAGTTAAAAATTTTCCATCATTATGGGATAAATCTACGAATTAATGCTTTAGTCTTTACCACAAATGCTGTATAGGATAGGCATCAAAAATTGTATCAGCACTTATTATAGGTATATTTTCCACCATAGCCTGTGCAATTAACATTCTGTCAAAAGGATCACGATGATGTAGAGGTAGTTGAGCAATAACTGAAATATGCTGTTGGTTGATTTCCTTTAATGTCATACCGTTACCAATTATTTGCTGTTCGACAAAATCATCAAAACTCATCTCCAAATTTAGTTTACCTATACTGTGTTTAATTGCCA
Organism: Anabaena sp. EIM26; assembly: GCF_057568715.1. Lineage (NCBI taxonomy): Bacteria > Bacillati > Cyanobacteriota > Cyanophyceae > Nostocales > Nostocaceae > Anabaena > Anabaena sp. EIM26. The sequence goes on from NZ_CM172472.1 coordinate 589,024, forward strand.
TTTCCCAAACACTGGCAATACTCAGAAGATTGTCGTTATTCTCAATTTGTAATCTCAAATTATCGCTGATTCTGGGATTACCCATAGTAAACCACAGCAGAGTATGAGTATCAATTAATTGCTTCATTCCATATACTCCTTCAACTCTTCTAAAGGTTCATCAAAATCATCAGACATTTTGATCATTCCTTTTGCACTACCAAATTTAGGACGAATTTTCACAGGTAATACAGGAATTAACTTAACAACAGGTTGATTATCTTTCATGATGATAATTTCATCACCACCAAGTGCGGCTTCAATTAAATCAGATAAGTGTTGAGATGCTTCATTAACAGTAATTTGTTGCATAATGCCACCGTTTTGTGTGTGCTACTCCACTAACAATTCTATTCTCTATCAAAAACAAAAAAAGAGAGATAGAAAACTCTACCTCTCCCAAGAATAAATTATTAAACCAAATCAGAATTTAGTATCTGCTGGGTTTGTGAACGATAAAGCTGAGAACTTGGCACTGTTTGATGTTGTCAAAACCAACAACACGAACATAGCAGTTACCGAACTGAGAACGGCAACCTTGAACTTCACTCAATACTTCTTGAGTGGTTTTAGCACCAAACAAAGGTAGCTTCCACATTGTCCAGAACAATTCGGTTGGTTCAGATGTTTCGTTGAACTCGATTGCTGGGATGTAGCCTTGGCTCAGAATGTACTGAACTTGCTTGGCAATTTGAGCATCAGACAGGGGGGGAAGATAAGAGAGAGTTTCGTAACGACGCTCTTTTGATAAAGTTTGCATAGCTGTTGGTAATGGGTTGTTTTTACTACTACGTTGACCGACTAACCGGATAAATTATCCAAATCAGGGTCTGAGACTGTCTGCTGTTCAATTATTGGGCTGGGACTTGATAAATTTAGTTGCGTGATGCGTTCGAGATGCTGGCGACGCTGTTCCATGTTGGCTTGCTGAATGCCAGTACGCACCATTTCTGGTAAGAAATCTGTCACTTCTGCCGCGATGTGTTCCCTGACAGTCATAATCCGCAAAGCCAAATCTGACTTGACCAGAAACAATTCCTCAATATAAGCTTCTCCGTCTTGAATTTTTCCAGCGGAAAAGTTTTGCAACCAATATGCTAAAGGAGGATTTGTTTCGCCTAGCTGTGCCAAAACAGTCATAAGTGCCTGATAAGTCAGATAACTTTGGAGAGTTTTGGCTGTGTCTTTCGCAATTTGCTTTAAATTCATGCTTGACCCCAGCCCCATAGATTTTAGATTTTGGATTTTGGATTTTAAATTTATCCAATAGTCCAAAATCCCAAATCCTAAATGATCAGACGGTATCCATTGCTTCAAACTCGAACTTGATTTCTTTCCACAGTTCGCAAGCAACAGCTAGTTCAGGAGACCACTTAGCCGCTTCGCGGATAATGTCGTTACCTTCACGAGCCAAGCTACGTCCTTCGTTACGAGCTTGAACGCAAGCTTCTAGAGCTACGCGGTTAGCGGTTGCACCAGGAGCATTACCCCAGGGGTGACCAAGTGTACCACCACCAAACTGTAGTACGGAGTCATCACCAAAGATTTCTAGGAGTGCGGGCATATGCCATACGTGGATACCACCGGAAGCAACTGCCATTACACCAGGCATAGAAGCCCAATCTTGGGTGAAGTAGATACCGCGAGACTTGTCTTGCTCAACGTAGTTTTCACGTAGTAGGTCAACGAAGCCCATTGTGATGCCGCGTTCGCCTTCCAATTTACCCACAACTGTACCAGTGTGAATGTGGTCACCACCAGACATCCGCAAGGTTTTAGCCAATACGCGGAAGTGGATACCGTGGTTCTTTTGACGGTCAATAACGGCGTGCATAGCACGGTGAATGTGCAGCAAAATACCGTTCTTACGACACCAATGAGCCAAGGTGGTGTTAGCTGTGAAACCTGCGGTCAGGTAGTCATGCATGATGATGGGCATTTTGAGTTCTTTAGCGTACTCAGCCCGTTCAATCATTTGTTCACAGGTAGGAGCGGTTACGTTCAAGTAGTGACCCTTGATTTCGCCGGTTTCTGCTTGTGCTTTGTGGATTGCTTCTGCTACAAACAAGAAGCGATCGCGCCATCTTTGGAATGGTGCAGAGTTGATGTTTTCGTCGTCTTTGGTGAAGTCCAAACCACCGCGCAAACATTCGTATACAGCGCGTCCGTAGTTCTTAGCAGACAAACCTAATTTGGGCTTAATGGTACAACCCAACAAAGGACGACCATACTTGTTCAACTTGTCGCGTTCAACTTGAATACCATGAGGAGGACCTTGGAAGGTCTTCAGGTAAGCTACGGGAATCCGCAAGTCTTCCAAACGCAATGCGCGTAATGCTTTGAAACCAAATACGTTACCTACAATAGAGGTCAACATATTGGTTACGGAACCTTCCTCAAACAAGTCTAGAGGATAAGCAACGTAAGCGATGTATTGGTTGTCTTCACCAGCAACTGGTTCGATGTCATAGCAACGACCTTTGTAGCGATCTAGGTCGGTGAGCAAGTCTGTCCATACAGTTGTCCAAGTACCTGTAGAAGACTCAGCCGCTACCGCAGCACCAGCTTCTTCGGGTGGAACTCCAGGTTGAGGAGTCATCCGGAATGCTGCAAGAATATCTGTATCTTTAGGTGTGTAATCGGGAGTGTAATAAGTTAGTCTGTAATCTTTAACCCCAGCTTGATACCCAGCTTTCGCCTGAGTCTTCGTTTGCGCGTAAGACATATTTTCCTTCCAAGAAGTCATTCTTTTTACTATCAAATCACGTTATGTGCAACTTCTTATCACCCTTTATCTTTCTTCTTTTCTCATTATAGATATAAAGAAAACTTATATTTGGGTCTTAACTGTTGCTAGAGGGAAGCATTTTTTTGTGACAAACAGTGGGCAGCGGTGGCAAATTACCGCACCTTTATGATTATCTTTATGTAAAAGCGCAAATCTAGACGCTTTGCTTTTTCCCCCGTCCCACAAACACTAAGTTTTTTCTATCTCTCTTGCTTACCTTACTAAACCTGCTTAATTTCAGAGAAAATTCGTTGCTTTACGGGCATTATGGGAATTTATGCCTTAAAAGTAGAAAAAGTGGGGTTTTAAGCTGTTTAGCTCATATTCCCGTTTTTTTCTCCTGATATCTTTATCCCGTTTGGGTACAAAAGATATAGAGGAAACTTCACTAACTGCGGTTTAGCTCAGAAGTGAGCTAAAGACAAAAAACTGCACACGACGTAATTTGTAACTTGTCTCACAATATATCAATAATTTAATAAGTTATCCTTTGAAAGTTTTGAACTCATATATTTAAATTTCTTATTAAAGAAATTATTAAACATTTTGTTAAGACTGCTGTACAAAGGGTAATGATTAGTTGTATGGACTACCTGCGATACTTTTTTTTACTAGATATAAAAGAATTTCCAGCCTACTAAGTCAGGACTTACGCAAAACATCAAGAAGGTAGGGGTAATTTATGAATTACCCCTACGAAAGAATCAGGTTTCTGATTACTTCGTGCGTAAGTCCTATAAGTAAGTGCTGTGCTACCCCATAGTTGAATCTAGGAGATGTTTACTGAGCGATCGCGCCGCAGTTTTGTCAAATTAGTTTACTGACTCCCGATTGTGCAGCATAATTTATCAGCAAAGTGCTAGATTGAGGAAAAAATTGCTATTGATGCTAAAAAAATACCAACTCAGGGAAGACTATTAATTAATCTCAAGTCATTTTAGTTAATAGTTCTCTAGGTACTGTCTCAAAAGGATATACAACCGTGGTATTATTTAATAGTCGTACTCGTTTATTGATGATTTCTATTTTGCTGGGGCTAATAAGTTTGCCCAGCACAGCAGAGCAAGTAGGAGCGCAAACAAAACCTGATATCAATCCAAATAATTCCACTACTACTTACCCAGCCGCACCTCCACCAAGACGAGTAGATCCCTTACCCGATGATCGGGATGTGCAAGAAAGAGAAGCAGAAACTGATTACCGGATTAGTAATTTATTAGGAGATTTTGCTGGTAATTTGTGGGTAGGTTCTTGGCGGGGTTTATCGCGAATTGACCCGAATACGGGCAAGGTTATTGCTCGTGTCAGTTTACCAAATATTACTATTAGTGCATTAGCCCAGGATAAAGTCGGTCGTTTGTGGGTGGGAAATTATGAAGGTTTGACACGTGTAGATCCTCGCACTAATGAAATTACAGCACAAAATTTATTACTACCTTCCAAACGGGTATTGTCGCTGTTAACAGATAAACGTGGTTATTTGTGGACAGGTACTGATAGCGGTTTAGCTTTGATTAGTCCTGACCAAGGCTTGATTATGACTACAGTCAAAAATTTGCCTGGTGTTAGTGCTAATGCAATGACTTTAGATGCTGAAGGTCAGCTTTGGGTTGGGACTTTGGATGGCTTGGTGAGGGTGAATACTGCCAATGCTTTGATTATGAAGAGGATAAATAATTTACCAGGGACGACTGTGCAATCTTTAGCTATCAGTCCTGAAGGGTTAATTTGGGCAGGAATGCCAAATCAATTATTAGTGGTTAACCCAAAAAATGGGATTGTGTTGAGGTCTGTCACGCCTTTACGAGGACGGAATGTAACTTCAGTCCGTTTTGCTCAAGATGGTAGTGTTTGGGTTGGTACGACTAATGGGTTGTTACGATTAAATCCCAATACAGGCGCTTTATTAGACCGAGTTGCGGGGCTTCCTTCTAGTCGAGTACTAACTGTTGCACCTGATCTTGGTAATAAGTTGTGGGTGGGAACCAGCGAGGGGCTGGCGTGGTTAATGCCTACAATGGATAAAGCACAAACTCATTTTGGGTTCGGTCGGGCTGTGAAGTAGGGAATAGGTGACAGGTGACAGGTGACAGGTGACAGTGAAGAAAGCAGGGAACAGGCAGGAGGAAATTTTAATTCTTTCTTCTTACTCCTGAATCCTGAATCCTGACTCCTGAATCCTGACTCCTGACTCCGACCTCCGACCTCCGAACTCCGACCTCCGAACTCCAAACTCCTTTTTTTATGGCAGTTACTACCCAGCAATTAATTCAATGGAAACAGCAGGGGCGGGCAATTGTCGCTTTGACTGGCTGGGATTATGCGATCGCTCAACTGTTAGATGCAGCTGGTGTAGACTTAATCCTGGTAGGAGATTCTTTGGCAGCAATTCTTGGATATGAGACAACGCTGCCAATTACTCTAGATGAAATGATCCATCATGCTAAAGCTGTGCGTCGTGCTGTAAAACGCGCTCTTGTTGTTGTCGATTTACCATTTTTAACTTATCAAGAAAGCATTTCTCAAGCTATGCAGTCTGCCGGCAGGGTGCTAAAGGAAACTGGCGCACAAGCGGTAAAATTAGAAGGTGGACATCCAGCAATGGTGGAAACTGTAGCCAGGTTGGTACAAGCTGGTATTCCGGTGATGGGTCATGTAGGGTTGACACCACAATCTGTACATCAACTGGGTTTGCGACAACAGGGGAAAAGCCCGGAAGCCGGTGAGAAAATTTTAACTGAAGCGATCGCTCTCGAACAAGCTGGTGTATTTTCCATAGTATTAGAACATATCCCTGCTCATTTAGCATTACAAATTACCCAAAAATTACGTGTTCCTACTATTGGTATTGGTGCAGGTTCGGACTGTGATGGTCAGGTATTAGTTACTTCTGATATTCTCGGACTTTCAGAAAAACAACCGCCCTTTGCCAAAGTTTATACAAATTTACGAGAACACATTACTCAAGCTGTGCAGAATTATGCTGTGGAAGTGCGCGATCGCCAATTTCCGTAATTAGAATTAAATATATAAACCTGCCTAGGCAGGTTTATGTTTATCTTATTAAATTTGAGCGGGATCAATTCCTAAATCTTGCAATTTTGCAGCTAACTTTTGCGATCGCACTTCTGCCACCTGAGCGCGTTTTTCTGCCTCTTTAATCTGTTCTTGTGGTGTCAGATACCGCTTGCCTTCGTTATCATACCAATACAACCATTCCCGGTTCAAACCGCCATAATTTCCCTGTTCAGAACCAATTCCTAAACCAATTTCTGGTAGCCACACAGGGTTTCCTGCTTGTAACTCATACTTCCCATTCACTAACTTATGTACTTCCAAACGTGGTTTACGACGGCGACGAGAAGAATAAATCACATAATATCGCACACCTAAGTCCGCATATTCGTCTAGCTTGATGCTGTACTCCTTACGGTAATTTGGAGAAACTACTTCTAGAACTAAAGATGGGACAATGTTTTCATCCCATAACACATAACTAGGGCGTAATTCCTCATCATAACAACGTTCTACTCCCAAGCTCAGAAACCCATCTGGCACCATTGGCAGTTCATCAGGGTGATAATAAATCCCCATATTTACCCCAAAAAACCAGTCCATGCGTTCTGCCCAAAGTATCAGCAGTATAGATTTCAGCAATCCTGGAATTAATTCTTGCAGTTCGTTATCCACAGGTGTCTCATCAGAATCGGGTAACTCTTCAGCCGAGGGTAAGTACCTTGGTAGGTGGAAATTTAACATCACTACTTCTCCCAACACTCACCACAATTAATTATAACGAAAATGCTGAAAACCCTTGAAGGTGTGTGCGACTCAGGAGGATACACCTGTGCTTTAGCCAAGGGATGAAGGCTAGATACAGGATTTATCCTGTATTGACATTGTATAATACTTATAGGTCGTAAACAAATAAAGTAATGATAGTCCTAGAGTACAAAGTTAAAGGAAAACAACATCAATACGATGCAATAGATGACGCTATTCGGACTACTCAATTTGTTCGTAACAAAGCGATTAGATATTGGATGGATGCACCACGAGAGCTAAAAATTGATAAGTTCGCCCTTAACAAATACTCTACCGAACTTCGTAAGGAATTCCCTTTTACTGCTGAGTTAAACTCAATGGCAGTACAATCAGCCGCAGAACGTAGTTGGGCTGCTATATCAAGATTTTACGACAATTGTAAGTCTAAAGAGATTGGCAGAAAGGGATTCCCACGGTTTCAGAAAGATTGCCGTTCCGTTGAATATAAAACATCGGGATGGAAATTGCACAAAACCAATCGGCGCATTACTTTCACTGACAAGAAAGGAATTGGTGAACTCAAATTATTAGGTAAATGGGATATTCAATCCTACAAACTTAAAGATATTAAACGAGTGCGTTTAATCCGTCGTGCCGATGGTTATTATGCACAGTTTATTGTGGGGATTGATGTTGTAGATATTCAAGCAAAAACAGGTGTAGACATAGGTTTAGATGTCGGTATTGAGTCGTTTTACACCGATTCTAATGGACATCATGAACCTAACCCTAAGTTTTTGATCAAGGCTGAAAAATCAATTAAGCATTCTCAACGACGGATTTACAAAAAAGTAAAAGGTTCTAGCAGTAGAAAAAAAGCTAGAAAAATTTACGCTAAGAAACACTTAAAAATAAGTAGGCAACGGATTGAACACGCTAAGAGAATAGCGCGTAACGTATGCAAGTCTAACGACTTAGTAGCCTATGAAGATTTAAGAGTTTCAAACATGGTAAGAAACCATTGTTTAGCAAAATCAATTAGTGATGCTAGTTGGTATTTGTTTAGGCAATGGATTGAATATTTTGCTGTTAAATTTGACAAAGTTGCTATAGCTGTAACACCACATTACACTTCTCAAAAGTGTTCTAGTTGTGGCGTAATTGTCAAAAAGTCTCTCTCCACTCGTACCCATAAATGTAGTTGTGGATGCGAGTTACACAGAGATACAAATGCCGCAATTAATATTTTAAATCTTGCAAAAGCTAGGGGAGGGCATCCCCAAAGTAACGCTACAGGAGTTGAAACCACTACTCTACTTGGTTCGCCAGCGCGGTCTTGGGGGTTTCCCTCATGAGTGACTGGCGAACCCGTAAGGGTGCAAACCTGGTTGAGCAAGTTTTGACGATGAATGTAGAATCCCCTCGGCTTTAGCCAGGGGAGTGTCAATTTGTTCAGGCGATATAGCAGGAATCAGGAGTTCGGAGTTCGGAGTCGGGAGTCAGGAGAAGGAGGAGGAAGAAGGAAGAAGTAAAACTTATGATGTGGTCGGAGTGTCATCAATACGCTTGATGTTCTAACCGCTTTGTTCGTTGCGATCGCACCAAAATCAGGTTTATGGGCTGGAAGCAGGTAAATTAGATATACGACTCCTATTTGATTTTTGATAGCTTGCGTGGAGCAGCCATAAAAAACACAGTACACATATATTTTTGCCTTGTTTTCCTTTTCCCTGTTCCCTTCCTGCTATATATAGAAACGCATAATTCTTGCTGAATTGTTACAGATAAAGACTAAACTTAAAAGTCTTGTGCAGCGAAACTTGTAAATTTAAATGAAGTAATCATGTCTAAGGTTCTTGTCTCCGATCCAATTGACCAGGCTGGTATTGACATCCTTTCCCAAGTTGCTACGGTTGATGTCAAAACAGGTCTTAAACCAGCAGAACTGATAGAAATTATTGGTGAGTACGATGCGTTGATGATCCGTTCTGGAACTCGCGTCACTCAAGAAATTATTGAAGCTGGCACACAATTAAAAATTATTGGTCGTGCTGGTGTGGGAGTGGATAATGTTGATGTTCCTGCTGCTACCCGCAAAGGTATTGTAGTAGTCAATTCTCCCGAAGGAAATACCATTGCCGCAGCCGAACACGCACTAGCGATGATGTTATCTTTATCTCGTCATATCCCAGATGCAAATGCTTCAGTCAAAAGGGGTGAATGGGATCGCAAAACTTTTGTAGGTGCAGAAGTATACAAAAAAACTCTTGGCGTTGTCGGGCTAGGGAAAATTGGCTCTCATGTTGCGGCTGTAGCCAAAGCTATGGGGATGAAACTATTAGCTTATGATCCCTTTATTTCTACAGAAAGGGCTGAACAGATGGGCTGTCAGTTGGTAGAGTTAGATTTACTGATGCAGCAATCCGATTATATCACCTTGCATATCCCCAAAACCCCAGAAACTACCCACTTAATTAATGCCAAAACTTTGGCGAAGATGAAACCAACTGCGAGAATTATTAACTGCGCTCGTGGTGGCATCATTGATGAAGCAGCTTTAGCAGCGGCAATTAAAGAAGGTAAAATTGGTGGTGCAGCTTTAGATGTGTTCGAGTCAGAACCTCTGGGTGAATCTGATTTGCGATCGCTCGGCAAAGATCTCATCCTCACCCCCCACTTAGGTGCATCCACCACCGAAGCCCAAGTTAACGTCGCTATAGACGTAGCTGAACAAATCCGCGATGTCCTTCTAGGACTACCTGCCCGTTCCGCTGTTAACATCCCCGGATTCGGTCCCGATGTTTTAGAAGAACTCAAGCCTTATATGCAGTTGGCAGAAACCCTTGGTAACTTGGTAGGACAACTAGTAGGTGGCAGAGTAGAAACACTCAACATTACACTACAAGGGGAACTCGCAACCAACAAAAGTCAGCCCTTGATAGTAGCAGCCCTCAAAGGACTACTTTATCAAGCCTTACGGGAACGGGTTAATTATGTCAACGCCAGCATAGAAGCCAAGGAAAGAGGAATTCGCGTGATTGAAACACGGGATGCCTCAGCCAGAGATTATGCCGGTTCACTGCATCTAGAAGCTACAGGTACTTTAGGTACTCATTCAGTTACAGGTGCTTTGTTGGGTGATAAAGAAATTCACCTCACTGATGTTGATGGTTTCCCCATTAACGTTCCACCTAGCAAATATATGCTGTTCACTCTGCACCGTGATATGCCAGGAATTATTGGCAAACTCGGTTCCCTACTTGGTAGTTTTAATGTCAATATTGCCAGTATGCAGGTAGGTCGTAAAATCGTCCGTGGTGATGCAGTCATGGCACTGAGTATTGATGATCCTCTACCAGAAGGCATCTTAGATGAAATTACGAAAGTACCAGGAATTCGAGATGCGTATACAGTAACACTTTAATTTTGGATTTTGGATTTTGGATTTTGGATTAAAAACAGGTAACCAGTGATTGTTTTTTCCAATTACCCATCACCAATTACCCATCACCAATCTAAAATCTAAAATCTAAAATCTAAAATCTAAAATTCTATGGCAAACACCTGGTGGGAACTCAAAATTTTATGTGAACCAGATCTGGAAGATTCTATCTTTTGGCGACTGGAGGGTTTTGGCTGTCGTGGTACAGCTAGTGAAAGCAAAGGTAATTCCTCACTATTAAAGGCTTACTTACCCAGCTTTCAAGCACAGCTACTAGATTTATCGGCTCTATCACTATGGTTGCGGCAAGATGCTATGTGTATAGGGTTGCCATCTCCCATACTTCATTGGCAATTGATTGATGAGGAAGATTGGGCTAGTAGCTGGAAACAATATTGGCAACCTCAAGAAATAGGCGATCGCTTTCTGATTAACCCCGCGTGGCTACCACTACCAGAATCATTAGAACGGTTGGTCATTCGTCTTGATCCAGGCGTTGCATTTGGTACGGGTAATCATGCTACAACCCAATTGTGTTTAGAATCGCTAGAAATGCGTCTCAGTCAAGTTCCTGAAGCTTTTGTTAGTAAAAATGATAAAAAACAATCTCTAATAATTGCGGACATTGGCTGCGGTTCTGGCATTCTTTCCATTGGTGCAGTACTACTGGGAGCAGAAAAAGTTTATGCAGTAGATACTGATCCTTTGGCAGTACAATCAACTTTCAGCAATCGCGCCCTGAATGATATGAATTCAGACCGCTTGCTGCCAACAGAAGGAAGTGTAGAAATTCTCACTAAAATAATTACTCAACCAGTCGATGGTATTGTCTGCAATATTTTAGCTGATGTAATTATTGAGTTAATTCCAGAAATGGGAGCTATTGTTAAACCTACTACCTGGGGTATCTTTAGCGGTATTTTACTAGAACAATCTAAAGCGGTTGCTGATGTCTTAGAGCAAAATGGCTGGGTTGTGGCTACTCTCTGGAAAAGAAAAGAATGGTGTTGCTTAAATGCCCGTCGTTCATGATGTGGGGAGATGAGGAAGATGCAGGAGATCAGGGTTTTGTGCAGAGAAAGAAAATCAAATATCAAAAATTTCTCTCACCTGTCACCTGTCACCTTCCCCCAAATTAAATGAGAGATTTAAGACGTTGAACTAACTGCGGTGCTTGTACTACACCCTCAATTCTCTCCACTGGCTGACCTTGCTTAAACAATACTAGAGTTGGTAAGGCCTCAATTTGATATTGGCTGGCTAACTCTGTATATTTCTCTGTGTCAATTTTGACAATTCTTAAACGATTGTTCAATTGGGCATTGACTTGTTCTAAAATTGGCACCATCATCTGGCAGGGGCCACACCAATCAGCATAAAAATCTACCAACACAGGTACATCAGAACCAGACAGCATTTCTTCAAAGCTGTTAAATTGCTTTTTAGTTGTCATGTGACACACACCAATTTTTTATTGTTTGTTTTAATGGTAGTTCTTACGTCATGGAAACGGTATATCTTCATATTTTTTTTGGAAAGCTGTTAAATCTACAAAATTAGCTGATTTATTCAACAGAAAAAATAATTTGTAATTCGTAATTTATAATTAAGTTTTGTAACGAAGATTGACCGCAGAACCTTAGCGGATGGCTTTTGCAGGATAGCGATCGCTTTCAGGTCTATTTTGTAAACTTAGATATGTATTTCTGTATAGATTGCTAATGGATCTATGACGGTTTGAACTTCTCCGGCCATTTGACCCCACATTTCAGCCATATTTATTGTTCCTGCCAATCCAGGGAATGTGGTTTGCTCTATTCTTCGTTTTGGCACAAATCCAACGATAGTTGTTTCTACATCACCTGGCATTACATATGCTGAACGTAATTGATCTTTAGTCATGCACAGATTTTCGATATTAAGAGAGCTGATTAAAATGGAATTTCCTATTTTTGTATGTAAAGTAATTTCTCCTAGTGAAAATAATTTTACCGTTTGAAATATTACTTTGATGCCATCTGCTTGTAATGCTTCTTCAGGAGTAGAATTAGTAGAATTATTAGCTATAAGATTACCAAATTCATCAAACACCTTGAATAGTGAATCCCAATCAAAAAATTTTGAGGTTCCTGTGATTTTGATTAATGACGCATATTTTTTTAGTTGATTTTCATGAGAAATTTCTTTCAAAATGCCTTTCTCAATTAGTTGTTTTTCAAAAACCAAATAAGTATTATGGTAATCAATTTTATCTTGAGAAAAACTTTCAGATAATTCATCTATAATTGTTTTCGTTCCTTCTCTATATCCATTCTTTTTAGTTGTTTTATCTCCTCCCTTTCCTGATATACCACCCAAAATATTTTTTGGACCTGCGGTAAACTCTATATCTCTCCCTTCTTCTTCTGTATATTCTGTATATTTCTCACCCTGTACTTCTGTATTTTTATTTCCTATATTTTCTGTCAATCTTCTAATCTGAATTAGCCCATCTTCTAATTGAGAGGAATACGAATTTAAGCGATTTTTGTCTAAATAAATAAAATGCTTTAAATTAATACCGTTTCCATTTTCTTCTGATTTCATCTCTTCTTCTGTCAGTTTCAATTCTTGACTGAATCCTACGTTCTTCCTGGTCCTTTTCATTATTGTTGATTATTAAATTTAATTCATCTGATATTTTATCAGCATTTTCCTTTGATGTACTTTTTAGGGCATCAACAATTGTTTGACTTAACTCTGCTGCACAGTGAATTTTTTTATCTATTTCGCTGTTTTCGGAGGACATATCATTTACTAGTCCTACTACTTTCAGAATATGCAACCTTAGTTTACCTATTTTTAGCTCTAGTAGCAATTTATTTCTATCTAAGCCAGTTGTAGCGAAGTCATGACTGAACGACTTGAGTAACTAAGACAGCTATCACTGACGCTCAGTCCACAACCAGCTATAAAGTGGAACTACTGAGGGGTATCAAGAGCCATTCAAATCTAAAACTCCACAATAACTGGTGTATGGTCACTAGGCTGGGTTAACTTCCTTGGTGCAACGTCAATAATACAACTTTGAGCGCGATCGCACAAAACAGGTGTCAGATAATGATGGTCAATTCGCCAACCTAAATTACGCTTGAAAGCAGCAGTACGATAATCCCACCAGCTATAATTTCCTCCTTCTTTGTTGAATTTGCGAAAAGCATCCGCAAAACCCAGCGAAATCACACCTCGTAAAGCTTGGCGTTCTGGCTCAGATGCCATAATGTGATTTTCTATCTTCGCTTTATCGTGAATATCTATATCTTCCAAAGCAATATTAAAATCACCGCACATACAAATATCAGGTTGAGACAACAACACCACCTGCAAATATTTCCGCAATACCGTTAACCAGCGCAGCTTATATTCATATTTATCACTTCCCACCGAGGAACCATTGGGAACATAAAGATTGACAATGCGAACTCCATCAATAACACCAGTAATGACGCGCTTTTGCTCGTCCCATTGTGGTTCTATCTCTGGCAAAATCGCACAGAACCCCATACTCACATCTTCCAGGGGTTTACGGCTAATGAGTGCAACGCCGTTATAACTCTTCTGTCCGAAAATATAAAGGTGATAGCCTAATGTTTCAAAAGGTAAACGCGGAAAATCAGCATCTACAACTTTTGTTTCTTGCAAACACAGGACATCAATAGGATTTTGATTTAACCAATCAATAACCTGTTCTAAACGTGTGCGAATCGAGTTGACATTCCAAGTGGCAATTTTCATGAGTTATTTATCAGTAATGATGGTAGATTAAGAATTATAAAATATGTAAATTTTTCGTGACTATTTACTCTCGATAATTTTTCTATTTTGTTGCTATTTACTCTAAAGAAAGCAGTAAGTAATTGATCCCTAGCCCTGATTTAGTATTGTCAGCTACAAAATATGCGAATTTGTAAATTCAGCTACAGAATATCATAATCGTTTATGATCCCCAGGACAGATGAAAATACTAAATCCTCGGTTATAGTTTAAGAGTGCTGCTGGTAGTTAGCTATTGCTGATGAGATGACATGATGATTTTGTAGGGAATTGAGAGTATAGTTAGCTGAAATTTTGCTTTTAGGTGGGAAAAAGTTAATTTAAATTTCAGAAGAATATATACAAATGCTTTGTCCTCATAAAATAATGTCAGTTATTAAATCAGTATTGGTAAAATACAACCTTAAATCAATATTATGTTGATGCTGTTGATTGCGGTATGGAACAAACAAATTTTTCTTGTATATAACAACCGTAATATCCACAGAATTTAGCATTTTTAGATTACTATTCACCAGGAAAAAGAGCAAAATATGTAGTTTTGGTCGCCAAGCAGAATTTTTGGCACTTGAATTTACATATTAATTAGGTTTTAATCAAAAATTTTTTTGCCTGTTTTCAACAACAATTTTTTTTAGGAGGACATTGGTATGAATAAGAGAGCCAACATCTGCCCATGCTGCGGTGGTTCTATCCTGCGTCATGTCCGTCATGGTGAACTGTATTGGTTTTGCTTGTCTTGTCGGCAAGAAGTTCCACTTTTAAGCATTAATCGTTTGTCTAATTTGGACAGTCGTAACACTGGAGTGCTGACTCAGAAAGCGGTTGATGTCACATCGTCTTGATTTTCATCTGGGATAAAAACACAATCAGCCCGAATTTATTAAGCGCAAGCGTCAGACTATAAATGATGCTTGCGTCTTGTTTTTAGTTAGATTCCACCCTTCTTTTACAGTTGCAGCTAAAAACTTTGTGATTAAGATAGCCGATAACATCATCCGTATATGGTTATGATATAAAAGTAGATAAAACTTAAAGAATATTTATCAAATGCTGATTGACTCTTCTGGCTTATCCAAGGTCAAAGACTCAGTAACCAAACAAATTCTCTTAGGTAACGAACCTAAGCCAGAATTAATTGCAATACTTGCTGTTTACTTTGTCCAAGGCATATTAGGGTTAGCTCGTCTAGCCGTCAGTTTCTTCCTCAAAGATGAATTACATCTGAGTCCAGTTGAGGTGTCAGCACTGTTGGGAATAGTCGCCCTACCGTGGATGATTAAGCCCTTATTTGGCTTTATATCCGATGGTTTGCCGATCTTTGGCTATCGTCGTCGCCCGTATTTGGTGTTATCAGGAATATTGGGATCTGCGGCTTGGGTGAGTTTGTCCACATTAGTTCATACTAGCTTGGGAGCAACAATAGCGATCGCACTCAGTTCCCTCTCCGTTGCCTTCAGTGATGTCATAGTTGACTCCCTCGTTGTCGAACGTGCCAGAGTTGAATCTAAAGCACAAGTTGGCTCCCTCCAATCTATCTGCTGGGGTGCTACCGCCCTTGGAGGCTTGATTACAGCTTACTTTAGCGGACTACTCTTAGAATACTTCACCACCCGCACAGTATTTTTAGTTACCGCATTATTCCCCCTCATTATCTCAGCAGCAGCTTGGTTCATTAGTGAAACACCCATTCACAAAAATACCCTCGAAAATCATCAAACTAATCCCTTCCACGTCTCAACTCAACTCAAACAACTACGTCAAGCCTTCACTCAAAAAGCAATTTGGCTGCCCACACTATTTATCTTTCTGTGGCAATCTACCCCTAGTGGCGACGCAGCCTTTTTCTTCTTCTTCACCAACGAACTACACTTTGAACCAGAATTTTTAGGAAGAGTTCATTTAGTCACCAGTTTAGCCTCATTAATTGGCATCTGGATCTTTCAACGCTTCCTTAAAAGCGTTCCTTTCCGCGTAATTTGTGGTTGGAGTATCGTCATCTCAACAGCACTAAGAATGACAATATTAGTGTTAGTAACTCACACAAATAGAGCATTAGGAATAGATGACCACTGGTTTAGTTTAGGAGATAGCTTAATTCTTGCTGTCATGGGACAAATTGCATTCATGCCCGTGATGGTATTAGCCGCTAGAATTTGTCCCTTAGGAATAGAAGCCACATTATTTGCACTCCTCATGTCAATATTTAACTTAGGAGGAGCTATTTCTAAAGAATTTGGTGCATTAATCATGCACTGGTTAGGTATTACAGACACCAGCTTTGATGCCCTCTGGCTATTAGTAATTATCACTAATTTAAGTGCTTTATTACCTCTGTTATTTATCAACTTATTACCAGAAGAACAAGAAACCGAATCAGCAACATTGACAGCAACCTCAGTTAATAATTGACCTCCTATAAAATCACAAACAAATTTTTTAAGTCTATATTGATAGTGGTATGCACTTGAATGAGGTACATTATATCCCCCTCTTCGCTTGCGGGGTGGGGTTTGGGGGTCTCACTCAAA
Source organism: Anabaena sp. EIM26 (assembly GCF_057568715.1). Taxonomy (NCBI): domain Bacteria; kingdom Bacillati; phylum Cyanobacteriota; class Cyanophyceae; order Nostocales; family Nostocaceae; genus Anabaena; species Anabaena sp. EIM26. Next base: position 605,402 of record NZ_CM172472.1, read on the forward strand.
GTAGAATCACCACATAGCATTAGGTAAAAAATAACAACTTAACACATTTTCAAAAATATGCAGATATTAGAAACTCAAGAAAACAAAAATCCAGCAAAATCCTATACTCTTGAAGATTGGCAAGGAGGATATGAATCTCTCTCCCAAGAATTTGATTATTGGATTGATGACATAGAAGGACAAATTCCACCAGAATTGCAAGGAACACTATTTAGAAATGGCCCAGGTTTATTAGATATAAACGGAAACCGCTTACATCATCCTTTTGATGGTGATGGCATGATTAGCCGCATCTCCTTCACCAACGGTCGCGCCCATTTTCGTAACAGATTTGTGCAAACTAGCGGTTATTTAGCAGAAAAAACAGCTAAAAAAATCCTTTATCGTGGTGTTTTTGGTACTCAAAAGCCTGGTGGTTGGTTGGCAAATATCTTCGATTTTAAAATCAAAAATATTGCTAATACAAACGTTATTTACTGGGGTGGTAAACTCTTGGCATTATGGGAAGCAGCAGAACCCCATCGTCTTGACCCCCATACACTCGAAACATTAGAAAAAGAATATTTTAATGGTGTCTTATCAACAGGTGAAGCCTTTAGCGCCCATCCTCGTATTGACCCCAATTGCCAACAAGATAATAACACACCTTGTCTAGTTAATTTTTCTACTAAGCCAGGATTATCTACAAAAATTACCATTTTTGAGTTAAATCTAGCAGGGGAAATCATTAGAAAGCAATCCCATAAAGTTCCGGGTTTTTGTTTCATTCATGATTTTGTGATTACCCCAAATTACTGCATATTTTTTCAAAATCCTGTTAAATTTAATCCTTTACCTTTTGCCTTAGGAATATGCAGTGCAGGACAATGCATTAAGTTAATTAAAAATAAACCGACTCAGATAATAATTATCCCTCGTACATCCAAATCAGAAACACCAAATTTAAAAGTTCTAGAAGCTCAATCAGGTTTTATCTTTCACCACGTTAATGCTTTTGAAGTTGGGGACGAAATAGTGATTGATTCAATCTGCTATGAATCTTTATCGGAAGTTGAACCAAATAGTGATTATCGAAAAACTGATTTTGGAGCAAATGCACCTTCACAACTGTGGCGTTTTCATCTAAATTTAAAAGAAAATCAAGTCCAGCGTCAATTGATAGACAGTCGTGCTTGTGAATTTCCTATTATTCACCCCAATAATATGGGTAAAAAATATCGTTATTTATATATTGGTGCTGCCCATAACCAAACTGGAAATGCCCCTTTACAAGCAATTCTCAAAGTTGATTTAGAGTCAGGAAACAGACAATTATGGAGTGCTGCACCTCGTGGTTTTGTAGGTGAGCCAATTTTTGTTCCTCGTCCCAATTCTCAACAAGAAGATGATGGTTGGATAATAGCTTTAGTTTATGATGCCGAATATCATCGTTCAGATGTAGTAATTTTAGATGCTCAAGATTTCCAGAAAGGTGCAGTAGCAAAACTACATCTGAAGCATCATATTCCCTATGGTTTACATGGAAGTTTTACCCCTGAGATATTCATTTAATAAATGTAAGTTGGGTTGTAGCTTGCTTCCCGAAGGGTACAACGTGAAACCCAACAAACTCTCAGAAAATTTTTAACTTTCATGAAGAGAACGAAAAATGACTTTTAAACCGTCACTGGGTTGTGGTGTGGGTATCATTGCTAAATCTAAATTTTGTCCTGCAACAAGTTCCCATTCATAACCACGCAATAACAAAGCAGCAAATATTTTCATTTCTAATCTAGCAAATTCCTTACCTATACATTCTCTCATCCCACCCCCAAAAGTCACATAACTAAAAGGCTTAGATTTATCCTCAGCCCTATCTGTACTAAACCTTTCTGGGTCAAAATTTTGAGCATCTTTGTATATAGTTTCATCTTGATGTGTTTTGCCAATTTGATATAACACACTCCAACCTTGAGGAATGTGATATCCATTAAATTCACAACTTTGAACCACTTCTCGAAAACCACCACCAACAGGAGGAATAACTCGCAAAACTTCCTTGAGTATTTGATCTAAGTAAGTCATTTGTTTAAGATGTTCAAATGTTAGCTCACTTGTACAAATTATTTGCTGCTGTTCCTTCCTTGCTGCTACTAAAATTTCTGGATTCTGTGCTAATAGTAAACAGAAAGAAGATATTGCAGATGTTAATGTTTCATGTCCAGCAAATAATAAGGTGAGAATTTGATCTTTGAGTTCATCTATACTCAAACTATTACCATCTTCATCTTTTGCATTTAACAATAAACCTAAAGCATCTTGTTCAGAACTGGGTTGTTGTTGACGTTGTAAAATAATTTCTTCAATTTTTACTAACAACTGATCTCGGTATTTCAAAGCTTTACCAAACTTAGTCCAAGGTAAACGAATAGGAAGAGTAAATAAACCAAGACACCATTCTTCAAATAATTCAGCGAAATGACTATCATTATTAGCATCTCTTCCTACTAATAATTTACAAGCGACATCAAAAGTATATTTTCTTAATTCAGGATACCAGGTTAATTGCCCTGCACCTTCCCATTTCTGTAAATAACTATTAGTAATTTCTACCATTGCAGGTAAATAACTTGCTAAAGCTCTTGGTTGAAATGCTTGGGATAATAATTTACGTCTGGTTTGATGAATGCTACCAATTTGCATTGATAAAGAAGCAGGGCCAAGTAAGACAGAAACGCTCTCAGGCCATTTAATTGTAAAATTATGATTTTCACTACTAAATATAAAGCGATTGGCTTCTGCTCCTATCATCATAATTGTGGGAGAGCCAAAAATATTAGTCTTAAAAACGTTACCGTATTTATTTTGTCGTTTTGTGGCAAAATCTGGATCACTCAAAAAACTAATTGTTTCGCCAATTAAAGGTAAACCTAAGTTTCCTGGTGGTAAAGGTAGTTGATTCTGAGGAGAAATATTTTGATCTTGTGATTTATTCTCTTGGTTTATCATAATTAATTATTAAGTAATAATTTATATGTATTATATGACGGTTTTAATATGAGGTACAGTGATCGTCATCAAGTCGCGCCATTTGCTAAATGCTTCAGTTTTGTTGCGAGCATCTGTGAGAGATTAGTGGTGAAGAAAAATCCTGAAACACCTATAAATAAAGGATTATCACTGAAACAATGGATTTGGGATTTTTCAAGAAATCGAATGAGGGCATTGGGTTTCAGCTTCTATTTTGACCCTTCAGTCTTTTCATTGTGAAACCCAAAAAAGTTTTCTGCACCACTAAGCATTTTTAGTTGATACTACAACTTGCCGTAAGTTCTACATTTAAGAAAGTTCCTGATTTGGGTGTAATTGAACGTAACTGCTGGATAAAAGCTTTAAATTTAGCATCAGTTACGCCGAACCCAGCTTCAGCGCAAGCAGATAACCCACCTTCTTTCGGAATAGGACCACCTTCTCTTGGGCTATATACAATAAATTGATCAACAGTACCAGTCCCAACCGCAAACCCGATCACTTGGCGAACTGTTCGCAAAGCAGCATTATCTAACGCACCACCAATACTACCAACACTGATATTAACTGCACGGCTTTCAGCTAATGCCGGCGCATTCATCGACAATATTGCTCCGACAATCATCAAACTGCTAAATTTCTTCATTTTATCTTCTCTAAAAAATTGAAAAACTCATACAGAGGTTTCGTTGCTTACTAGTTAACACACGGGCATTATCCAAAGATAATGATTTATTAAAGCAGGGTTTAAAAAACAGCTTTTTAAAGAAAAATATCGTTTCAAAATGAGAATTACTGATTTTTAATCATACAAAGAAAAATAAAATTGTAACAAAAACTACAAAATTGCCATATTTTTCAAAAATAAAGGTAAGCTAATCCATATAAATCCGGCTCGCGAAGACACCGCGACGAGGGGAAAATTTTATGGTTTCAACATCGCTACCATCACTAGCAAGTCACTCTCCTGCTTACATTTGCCCCTATGACCAAGCTTGTAGCTACTTAGAATGGGCAGGTAAAGAATTAAAATTAGATCCAGGTCTATTAGAAATTCTCAGCCATCCTCGTAAGGTGGTGACAGTTTCCATTCCCGTGAAAATGGATAATGGTGATATCAGAGTTCTCCCTGGTCATCGGGTACAGCATTCTGATATTTTAGGCCCCTATAAAGGAGGGATTCGTTTTCATCCAGCTGTGACGCTGCGGGAAGTTTCAGCGTTAGCTATGCTAATGACTTGGAAATGTGCGTTGCTGGGTATTCCCTATGGTGGTGCTAAAGGCGGAATTCCCATAGATCCCAAACAGTACACTGTTGGAGAATTAGAACGAATTAGCCGTCGTTATATCAGTGAATTAATTAAGGATATTGGCCCCTCTGTAGACATTCCCGCGCCTGATATGGGTACTTCTGCCCGTGAAATGGCGTGGATGATGGATACTTATTCTGTTAATGTTGGTCATTCTGTACCGGGTGTGGTGACTGGTAAGCCTATTTCTATTGGTGGTTCTCTAGGTCGGGAAATGGCTACTGGCAGGGGTGTAATGATTATTGTCCGTGAAGCACTGGCAGATCAAGGTAAATCTCTTGCAGGTGTGCGAGTTGCTATTCAAGGTTTCGGGAATGTTGGCGGCGCGGCTGCGGAATTATTACACCAAGAAGGAGCAAAAATTATTGCTGTTTCCAGCGGTGCTGGGGGTGTATTTTCGGAAACTGGTCTTGATATTCCGGCTTTGAAAGCCTATGCTGCTCAAAACCGCAGAAGTGTGGTAGGTTTCCCCCACGCTACACCAATTAGTAATGCAGACTTACTAACTTTACCTTGTGATGTCTTGATTCCCGCAGCTTTGGAAAACCAAATTACTGAGGAAAATGTTCATCAGATACAAGCTCAGTTTATTGCTGAAGCTGCTAACGGCCCAGTAACCCTGGAAGCTAACCGAGTCCTAGAAGCTCAGGGTGTGACGGTTTTACCGGATATTCTGGCCAATGCTGGTGGTGTGGTAGTCAGTTATTTGGAATGGGTACAAGGACTTTCTTACCTATTCTGGGATGAGGAACGTGTTAACCGAGAAATGGAATATCTGATGGTAAATGCTTATCGTCGTGTAGTTCAAAGGTCGCAATCCCAAGGGGTAAATTTGCGGTTGGCAGCTTACACTTTGGGTGTCGGTAGGGTGGCTCAAGCTTTGACTGATAGAGGTTTATATCCTTAGATTTTATGATTCACAATTTTTAAGACTAAGAGGTAAAAATAATAAAAATATTTTTACCTCTTTATTTCTAAGGATGCGTTATTTAATAAGTAGTAAACTGTCTGACATTACTAACTTCAGTTATCTCTCTATAATTTCTGACCTCCTCAAATACCAAGCTTTCCTCACGTCTGCTGGTTGAATCATAGCGGATTTGAGTGACAAATTTCAGGTCTGATCTCGACAAGTCAAGATTACCTATTCGCAGTTTATTGAATTCTATGACTTCTGGTTGTAAAGAGTATCTTCCTGCTCTTTGCTCAATCAATCTTGATCCTGTACTGCTGTAAAATTGCACCCAACGATTGTTTTGTAAAGCATATAAAGTGTAGACTACATTTGCATATCTAGTAATGGGTTTTTCTAGAATATTTAGCTGTAAAACTAAGCCTCTTTGGTTGGAATTAACTAGTCTACCAAATTGCAGTAAGCCGCTCCAGCCGTTGTTCCGAAAAGCTTTTGATGAGTTACGATTTTGTTCTCTGCCATATCCTTGTCTGCGCCGATAATCATCATCGTCATCATCACGTCTGCGATTATTATGTTGACGATCATAGATTGTTTGATTGCCAGTTGATGTACTGATGTTGGTAAACTGTCTAATACTACTAATTTCAGCAACCTCTCTGTAGTTTCTGATATCTTCAAATACTAGGCTTTCTTCGCGTCTGCTGGTTGAATCATAGCGAATTTGAGTGACAAATTTCAGGTCTGATCTCGACAAATCAAGATTGCCTAGCCGCAGTTTATTGTATTCTATGACTTCTGGTTGTAAAGAGTATCTTCCTGCTCTTTGTTCAATCAATTTTGAGCCTGTAGTGCTATAAAATTGCACCCAACGATTGTTCTGTCGAGCGTACACAGTGTAGACTACATTTGCATATCTAGTAATGGGTTTTTCTAGAATATCTAGTTGTAAAACTAAGGCTCTTTGCTTGGAATTAACTAGCCTTCCTGATTTTAGTAAGCAACTCCAGTCTTTGTTCCGAAAAGCTTTTGATGACTGATAACGTTGTTCATTTCTGCGATAGTTATTCTGACGATCATCATCGTCGTCATAACGTCCGCGACGGTTATTTCTACGATCATCATCGTCGTCGTCATCTTCATAACGTCCACGACGGTTATTCCTACGATCATCATCGTCGTCGTCATCATCTCTGGCAATCAAAAAAGTTGATTTTTTAATTCCACTCAACTGATTTGAGAATGAATTAGTTCCTTGTTCTGTTAGTTGAAGATGTTGACTTTGTAAATTTTGTTCTACTTGGGTTGTTAAGGAGAAAACTGGAGAGGGGAAAGCAACGGTAGCTAAGACAGAGATACTAGTAACTGTCAAAGCACCTTGACGAAAAAACTTGAATGAAGGCTGAGGTGACATGGAAATCCTTCTGTGACTTGACTTTTCAAATGGTCTACTGAGTCTTTATGGGAACGACAGAAGGTAAAAGATATAAGTTCCCAAGATTGTGTAATTTTGTACAATTGCTATCAGTTGCAAATGATCTACAATCATCATCTAATTTAAATTTTGTGAAGATATAGTGTTTCTCGGTCAAATGCAATATAATTGAAGACCAATAAACCTCACCTCTACAGGCTTTGTGATTGAAAACTATGCGTCACTGATCTAAAAACTGTTATGGTTACGTTTAACGCCGATTGAAAAGCTAAATTTTATACCCCATTCAAATAAGCAAAACTCCGTCGTAACTGTTGTGAGTTTGCTACGACGGAGAAAGAAGAAATTGAAACATCAAGATGAAATGCTTACGCTACAAGGGCAGAAAAAAGTAAAAATGAAGACCTAATTTACTTTTTACCTTTGCTTTCTCCCTCGATGTTTCCTACTGTGCTAGATGTACTAAATATATCGGTTTTTAGTTTTGGCGAAAGTATTAAAATTAGCAATTTTGATGTATTAAAATGTACAATTGTTGAAAATCAATCATCCATTGGTGTGATTTTGTGGCTATTTACAAGGCTTTTGCGAGATTCTATATAAAAAATTAAATTTATTCTAATACTATTGAATGACTAAATTATGCAAGTAGATTTATTGTTTCTACAAGTTTTATGGGTGGGTATCGGTTGTCAAAAAGGCATTTCCTACCACTTAATTAATGCTGCTATTGAGAAAGTTTTTCGAGAATATCAACTTGCTGATACTGACATAACAGGTATTGCGACTATTGAGTCTAAAGCGTCGGAAGTTGGTTTAAGGGAATTTTGTCATATACATAATTTCCCGTTAAAAACTTTCACGGCAGAATTTTTATCTAGTGTCTGTGTTCCTAACCCTGCCAAAATTATTGAAGCGTTAGTAGGGACACAGAGTGTTGCAGAGGCATCTGCTATTCTGGCTGCTCAGGAATTTGCTGCTGACGGTGTAAGGTTATTAGTCCCCAAGCAAATTTTTCGCTTACCAGGAGAATCAGGTGGTATCACGATAGCTGTTGCTCAAGGGATTAGGGGTTTTATTTAACGTGAGTTCGGTGTTAGGAGTTTCTCCTATGCCTACGGCACGGCTTCGCCGAATGGAGACGCTACGCGAACGGAGTTATGATTTTTAAGGGCGATAGAATAAGGGTTCGAGACTCCTAGCGGGGGTGAGTTTTCCACAAATTATCTTATGTCGAACTCAGGTAAGGCAGGGGGAGATGAGGAGGATGGGGAAAAGTTATCTTTCTTCTGACACCAATTACCCATTACCCATTACCCATTACCCATTACCAATTACCCATTACCAATTACCCATTACCAAAGTCGTAAGTTTTCTTAAGTGTTTCTTCGATTGAACCTACATTTTGGAAGATTTCAATTAGTTGATGAGATTTAATTTTCTTGTCTGCCAAAATAACTTTTAGCGGTTTTAAAAACTCAATATCTGGGTCATTTGTAAGAGCAACTTCAGCAGCTTGTAAAATCTTGGTTGTATTCAGAAAAATCTCTTCATGAGCAAACCCATATTTTGCCGAAATTTGGTGTAAATTAGCATCGGGTATAGTAGCTCTACCCATCAAAGTTGTATCTAATGCTAAACCTTTTAATAAAGCTAATAAACCTGCATAAATAGCAAAATTATCACAACTATCACAGGCTTTAAACTCAATCCGACCTACTTCTGCTGGAATACGGGCTACTTTAGTTAAAGAAGGTACACTTTGAATAAGTTGTTCCTGTTTTTCTACAAAAACTAATGTTGCTGATCTTTTTCCAGTCCTGATAAATGTCCTTATTGATAAACCTTCCCATAAACCCCCATTTAAAAAAGGAGAGCTATAACTAAAAGGAACAATATAAGGACTATAAAAAGTTAACTTTTTACCTATATCAATGACATTTTCAATAGGTAAATCTGCTAGAGAAATATTTAAATCTGGCCCATAGGAAACCATATAAATATGAGCAGTTTGTTCATCAGGATAAGCTTGTAATTGTCTAATTTCAAAATCATTTAATGGTGGTTTAGGTTCAAAAATGTCAGTATAAGGGTTAAAACTCACTAAAACAGGTAAAAATCCAAAACTAGCAGATACTTCACGTAGTAAGTTAAAACTTGCTGTTAATTCAGCAATTGCTCCTTGAATAGTGGGGTGGATAGTTGTTCTGATTTCGATGCCTTTCGCTACACAGTCAATTACCTCTTCTGAATCAGCAAATCTTTCAAAACCCTCAATATACCAACGCTTTTTTTTAATGCCAGCATCACCTACTCTTAATTGTGGGTAGTCGTTGGCGTATATAGGTAGCCGATCAACAATTTGATTAAACTCAGCAAATTTTGTACAAGAGAAATCAGCAAACTTTCCTTCATGGTTAAGGAAAGCAACTTCATGTTCAATCCCGAAGAAAAACATATAGTAAATAGAAAGAATTCTCAATAATACTCTCAGAGGGATTCTAACGCAAGACTGACAATTAAAGTAGCTTAAGCTTAGTAATGATTGAGAAAAAGTTGAGGCGTGAGTTTTATGAAAAGTGCTGTTAAAACTCCATACAGCAGCGAACAAATTACTGCTTGGTTACGTGGATTACTGTCTATTGCTTGGGCTGATGGTAATTTTGATGCCCAAGAACAGGAGTTAATTACCAGCCTGACCAAAGATGAGTTAGCCCCTTGTCTGGACTGGAACTCACTAGAAATAATTACACCAGAAGAATTAGCTGCTGTATTGGGTAAAGGTACATCAGCAGCGGAGAATTTTTTGCGAACAGCGGTAATGGTAGCGATCGCAGATGGAACATATTCTCCCAGCGAAGAGGAACTTCTGCAACAGTTTTGTCAAGCATTAGAACTGCAAACAGAAGCCCTAGCAGCCCTACGTCATACCCTAGAAGCGACAGAACAAACAGAAGAACCCACCCTACACCCACCAGATATACTTCACCCCATGCGGGACTGGTTGGACGGACTAGATATTCAAGACCCCAGAGTAGCTAGGTTTTTGTGCAAAATGATCCCCTCCCAATGTCCCTTTGAGCGAGATGTCACTCTGTTTGGACGCAAAATAGTTCACATCCCACCAATGTGCAAAATTAACCCCTTGTATGAGCAACTAGTAGGTTTACGTTTCCGCGCCCTTTCCTACCTTGCTGATGACTGTGGTGAAGATATTTCAGCATATATTTAAGGGAACACCAAAAAATAAATTACCCAAACAAAAACCGTAGGGTGGGTTAGCAACAGCGTAACCCACCATTATCCTTGAATTTATGGTGTGTTACGGATTAGCGTCCTAACACACCCTACAAATTGGGGATTTTTTTATTTGGAAGTCCCTAAGTGCTGAGTAAAGAGTGCTGAGTGCAGAGGATTGAGTTACAAGTAAAGAGTGAGGAATTTAAAGTTAATGAAAAACTTATAATTGATAACTCATCACTCAGAACTCAAGACTCTAACAATATGCAATTTATAGACCAATCAGTAATTGAAGTAGAAGCCGGTAAAGGTGGCGACGGTATCGTCGCCTTCCGCAGAGAGAAATATGTACCAGCCGGCGGCCCCTCTGGCGGGAATGGAGGAAGAGGCGGTTCCATCATTTTTGTGGCTGATACAAACCTACAAACCTTGCTGGATTTTCGATACAAGCATTTGTTTAAAGCCCAAAATGGGGAACGTGGCGGCCCCAATAATTGCACCGGCGCAGGTGGAAAGGATTTAATTATCGAAGTTCCCTGCGGTACTACTGTTTATGATGCGGAAACAAGCGCCTTATTGTGCGATTTGGTTGAACCAGGACAACGCTTTCGAGTCGTTGAAGGTGGTAAAGGTGGACTAGGAAATCAACATTTTTTGAGTAACCGCAACCGTGTCCCAGAATACGCACTTCCTGGACTGGAAGGAGAAAGGAAAATATTGCGTTTAGAGTTGAAATTGTTAGCAGAAGTGGGAATTATTGGTTTGCCAAATGCAGGTAAATCAACTTTAATTTCTTCTTTATCAGCCGCACGGCCAAAAATCGCTGATTATCCTTTTACTACTCTCATTCCTAATTTAGGTGTAGTTAAAAAACCCACTGGTGATGGTACAGTTTTCGCTGATATTCCCGGATTAATTGAAGGTGCTTCTCATGGTGCCGGTTTAGGACATGATTTTTTACGTCACATTGAACGCACACGGGTTTTATTACACTTAATTGATGCAACAAGTGAAGATGTAATTGCCGATTTCCATACTATTCAAGAAGAACTGAAAGCTTATGGACGGGGTTTAGCAAAACGTCCGCAAATTTTAGCTTTGAATAAAATTGACGCAGTTGATAGAGAAACTGTTGATTTGGAGGCGTTAGCTATGCGATTAAATCATCTGGCTTTAGCGCCAGTTTTCATAATTTCTGCTGTAACTCGCACTGGTTTAGATCCAATGATGCAGGAAATCTGGCGGATTTTAGATGAAATTAATGCTTTGGAGGCTTTGGAAGCGGCGGAGGTTGCTGTTTAATTAATGTGGCGGTTTTGTTGAATAAACGCTATACAAGCAAAGTCCGCCTGCGCGGACTCATGTTTAGCATTTTTGTAGTTTATTGAAAACAATAAGTAAGGAGTGATTTTGTTAGAAGAGTCTTTTCCATAAGCAGCAGGAAGGCATTTACATGATGCAAAAATATTGTTGAATGAGGAACGATGCATTGGTGACAAGTTAAGGAAAAGAGGAAATTGTCAAGCGTGGTATTTGCTTTTACCCTCGTGAGAAATCAGACCAACTACACTGATTACAACGCGATTGAAGTGCGTGTCTGTTGGGGAAATCTGATTGATTTATAGGAAGCCGCAGAGATTTATTATGAAGTTCTTGTTCATAACAAGTTCCTCGTAAATTAGGAGCAATGTATATTTTCAGCGTTTTTGGATTTATAACAATTAAGTTGAGGTCAAAAAGAGTATGCAAATCAGCACGTAGTAATAAACCATTTGAAATATCATTATCCTCAGTTTCACAATAAGGTATTATATGAGCAGCTTCCAATGCTTCATGTGCATCAAACCCTGTTATAGCACAACGATAGTCATAGGCTTCAAGCAAAGCCTTACGAAACAAAGGTTGTCCCTGTCGTTGGGCAATTGATGTAATTATTCGCTTTTTAAATGTTATCTTTTTTTTAGGAGTATAGTAATTTTTTTGCTGAAGATTATTTACCTCAATATCAAGTTGATTAAGTTCTGAAGTGACAGATATTTTCTTGATTGTACTTTGTAATTCTGGGCTTTCGTGCAATTTGTGTTTGAAAGTACGAAGCTCGTAAGCAGTTGTATTTACCAAATCACAAGTTTTTATACGAAAAAATAAATTTTCAAGAGGCAGAAGAGTATTAAATTTATTTAGTATGTTATCCAATCTCAGACCAGTTCCATTATATCCCAAGATTTTTACGTTTGCACTCAACATTTGTAGACCCATGATTCCCGGTGTCCAAGTTACTTCCTCTCCTATTGATTTGAAACCAAAACCCCAACGTGGAAAATGCCCCTTTGGTACTGTTTCTATATCTAAGTTTGTTTGAGAACTTAGCCAACCTTCCTCTAAAAACCATCCTAATTTATAAGCTAAAATGCAAAAACTCGGAAAATCTGATTTTCTATGCTCTTGAATAATCTCATCCCACAAAGAACCTTGAATACTAAAACCAAAACGTTCTTGACTGTAATACATCCAAAGTTGATCAATTATTTGTAAATCCTCACAAGGAAATGTTTTAATTTTATCGGTTGCGAGAGTTTGAGAAGAACTCTTAATGTTTTTTTTGTTGGCAACATCCAAAATTAATCTTGCAGTTTCTTTATCAGCTTTTCGCCAGTTTTGTATGAACAGTAAACTATGTAATTGGGTATAATCTATACCAATATCAGATATAAGTTTAAGTTGAGACATAATAGTTACAGGCCTTTTCTAATTAATTAGAGTACAAACAACTTCAAAACAGGAGGAAATTATGCGATATTTACTCCAACTGGGAATTGTCGAAAACCGTTCTGATAAGCGTGTTAATATGCCTGAAATTTATATGTATGGATTTGGGGTAAAACGCCCTGGTGGTGTAAAATGTCCAAAACGATAGGTCTTTTCAACTTGTAGCAAAATATTGGACAGGCAAGATGCCTGTCCCACAAAGGTTTTATTTACACTTTAATAAACCAGCGTTTCTGATACATCAAAACAGCAACACCGTACCAAAAGAACACGGTGACAACCCCAAATAAAAATGAGCCGTTGAAATTTCCCGCCCAAGATGCAAAGATATTTTGATAAATCCAATTGTAGATGCTGATGGCGGTTTCACCTGTGCCAATTTGGGTTTTTGCTGTGATTTTGATTAACAAGACAGATGCAACAAAAAGTGCGATCGCATTTAAGCCCATAATCTCAAATGGTTTACTCCAGCGTTTTATTACCCTCACTTCTATCATTTCATAACAAGCAGCTAATAACATTAATGCCCAACCAGTGGTAAATACAACATAAGAACTTGTCCATAATTTCTTATTAATGGGAAATGCTACATCCCAAATAATCCCAATTACCAAGCAACACAAACCAAATAAAACTAAATCCATGCTGGTTTGTGAATTAGCTTGTTTTTTATCTTTTATCCATTCTCCAGTAAAATAACCAGCCAAAACGCTAACTATGGCGGGAATGGTACTATATAATCCTTCTGGATCTCCCAGAAAATTAAACCCGTCACCTTTATATAACTGCGCTTTGGGAATAATTAACCTGTCAATAAATGCACCGAAATTACCTTCTCGTGTCAGCACTCCTGCACCATATTCGGAAACGGGAATATACATCATTGTTAACCAATAACCAATTAGTAATACCCCTGCTACTATCCATTGACTTTTGCGGGGTAATTTTAAAACTATTAAAGATGCGAACAGGTAGGAAAGGCTAATACGTTGTAATACCCCCATTAAGCGGATGCTACTTAAATCAAAAGTCCAAACACCTTTATTCCAAAAACCGTTAAGTAGTAACCCTAAAATAAAGAGAATTGCTGCACGGCGCAGGATACGTAAGTAAACTGCTTTGGTAGGTTTATTATCTGCGGTGTATTTTGATAATGAGAAAGTCATTGCTACACCAACAATGAACAGAAAAAAAGGAAATACTAAATCTGTGGGTGTACAACCGTTCCATTCAGCATGATCTAGAAGGGAATATTTATCGTCTGCGACTCCCACCATATTGACGAGAATCATACCGGCAATGGTGATACCGCGAAAAACATCGAGTGAAGTCAGGCGCATGGGCAGAATTTTGTCTTTGATGACTATCTACCCTACCCTGCCCAATGCACCTTATCAAGGAAAATTTATAGACTAGGTTACAAGGTAAAATTTTATTAAGTAATGTTTGAATTTTTTAATATGGCTATCAAAGTTGGAGATCAAGCCCCAGATTTTTCTTTACCCGCCCAAAACGGTTCTACAGTCAGCCTGAGAGATTTTCGTGGTAAACAGGCTGTTGTCCTGTATTTTTATCCCAAGGACGATACACCAGGATGCACTATGGAATCTTGCGCTTTTCGGGATCAGTATGAAGTCTTTAAAGGCGTTGGTGCTGAGGTGATTGGTGTAAGTGGTGATTCTAGCGAGTCTCACCAGAAGTTTGCAGCCAAGCACAATTTACCTTTTACTCTTTTGAGTGATAAAGGTGATCAGGTGCGGAAGCTATACGGTGCAACTACTGCTTTTGGTTTTATCCCCGGCCGGGTGACTTATGTGATTGACCAGCAGGGAATTGTGCAGTACGTGTTTGATTCTATGTTGAATTTTAAAGGCCATGTTGAGGAAACTTTGAAAACTTTGCAACAGTTGGCTGCAAAGTAAGAGGATTTCAAACGCAGAGGTTCACAGAGTATGTTCTCTGCGTTTCTCTGCGTTTTACTCAGCTTTCCTTTGCGTTTTAATTAGGCTTTAGATTTTTCTGGTACAGAGACGTTAGCTGTTTTGCCGTTTTTGCCGTTGGTCTGACCGTTACCGTTGCGGGGTTGAATGACTCCAAAACCGCCATGATTACGTTCGTAAATGACGTTAATTTCTCCGGTTTCGGCGTTACGGAACATATAAAAGTCGTGTCCTACGAGTTGCAGTTGTTCTTGTGCTTCTGCAAGGGTCATGGGAGGCATGGAAAAATATTTGGTGCGGACGACTTCTCCTGGTAGTTCGGGAGTGCGATCGCCTATTAAGTCATTTACTGGTTCTGCCGCTACTACCTCATTGGTTGGTATGGGTTGGGTTTTGTGGTCTTGTCTTCGTTCTTTATATTTACGCAGTTGACGGGCTATTTTATCTGCAACCAAGTCAATACTGGCATATAAGTTTTCGCTGCTTTCCTCCGCTCGGATGACGCTACCATTAGCATAAATAGTGACTTCCGCAGCTTGTCTGGTACTAATTCGGGGATTGCGAGCTACACTTAAATGGACATCCACCTCGTTTGTGATGTTCTGAAAGTGATTAACTGCTTTTTCAATTTTTTGATGCACATATTCCCGGATGGCATCGGTGATTTCAATATTTTTACCGTGGATGACAAGCTTCATGTAAACTCTCCCGCTCAATATTTATTTGATGTGAATGTATTTTGTATGAACAGAGATTGCGGTCAGTCTATCATTGCCGCTAATACAAATTTTGAACTGCTTTTGATGTATGGCTGTCGCATCTTTATTTATGACCACCTTTAGCCTTGATTTACTGTGCCAAACTCTGCTCGGTTTACTAACTGGTTGCTAGACAATTGGATCTGCCGATAAAGTCTCTAAATAAAGCAGTTTTGACTTTTTTATCCCTGCCTTGTTAGTTAGAGTAACCTTGATAAAACTAGCAGTAGTTGCTCCTTTTTTTATCTGGTAGGCTTGCTCATCTTTTATTTAACAATATACAAGCCTTTGTCAAAGTTTTATCCTGATCAATGTCATCAACTTCTGAAGATCCATCAGCCAGTCCATTCGTTCCTATTGTCTTGGCTTGATGATGATTGTAGAGAATTCCTCCCAACACCATTGAGGTTATATATTCAAATTAGCACTTTGTTGTTTATATAGCTAATTCCCTTGATGTTCCTTTAAAATCCTTTGCATAGCTTGACATTTATTGACTTTATTCTGGCAAGTTTAAATATATTTAGTCATTTACCCAATTGATTTTTGGCATGATTGATAGTAATGCAACCGCAAAATATCGGTGTTTTTTTTATAACCAAGGATTAATGCCATATTTAGATGCTCATCAATGGCAGCGATCGCTTCTCCAAGAACGTATCAATAACCCCAGCCTAGATGACGTACTCATTTTGCTAGAACATCCCCCTGTTTACACTCTGGGTAAAGGAGCTAATTCAGAATTTATCAAATTTGATATTGACAAAAGTGAGTATGATGTGCATCGAGTTGAAAGGGGTGGTGAAGTAACTTATCATTGTCCTGGTCAACTGGTGGGTTATCCGATTTTAAATCTGCAACGTTATCGTCAAGACTTGCATTGGTATTTGCGTCAACTAGAGGAAGTGTTAATTCGCGTTTTGGCAAATTATGGATTGTCAGGCGATCGCATTCCCGGTTTTACTGGTGTATGGTTAGAAGGTTACAAAGTCGCAGCCATAGGCATTAAAGTCAGTCGTTGGGTGACTATGCACGGTTTTGCTTTAAATGTTTGTCCCGATCTAAAAGGCTTTGAGCGTATCGTCCCTTGTGGTATTGCTGATAAGGCTGTCGGCAGTTTAGCAGACTGGATTCCCGGTATCAAATGTCAAGAAGTACGTTTTTGTGTAGCCCACTACTTTTCTGAAGTATTTGGCGTAGAATTAGTCGAGTCTCAGTTTGAAAAATCTGCATATTCTTAATTTAAGGAGAAAAATTGCAGAAACTTGCTGAAAACTTTTTGAAAGCTTTATGATCTACGTCACATTTTAATCACAGTATTCAAAGTAAAATATGCACATTTGCCAGCAAATATACTCACTCCTTATATACATCAACTGAAATGTGCTTGTGAATTACTCCAATAATCTACAGGTAAGCCCTTCCTCATACACCACCCTCAGAGAACGGGACTGGGAAGCTTTGATATTATTGTTCGACAGAGACGACAGTGATGAAATTGAAGCCGAAATCAAAAGTAAATTAGTTTGGTTAGTACCAGAACCATGTTGGGAAGATAATCCCTTTGAGTTCCTGCGGGAGTTTCTATGAACTAACCACGCTTTTATTGCAAATAAGACTAGGTTTGCATTATTTACCCATTGCTGCCTTGAGAGCGACAACTTTGTTTCGCGTAGCTGCACGTAGCACCTGCTCCAGACTAGCTTACAAAAACAGTCCAAAAGCAGCACTATTTTTTTGATCCCTTAAAGACAACGCAAAAATTTAGGCTCTACGCTACTTGTTATGCTAAATCACCAGTCGATAAGAGGGAACAGGGGAAAAGAGGCAATATTTTGCAATAATGTTAAAAATTCTGCATCATTTCTTATAGGACTTACGCAAGTGTCACACTAAAAATCTGTTGTAGGGTGCGTCAGACTGCATAAATCTTGCAAATAAACAGATTGTTGATATCTGACGCACCTTACCAATGTGCCAGTTGCGTAAGTCCTGTCTTATACAAATTAATGTTTCTGGGATTTTTTGCCTAGATTTTGCATATTAGGTACTGAAGAACCAAAATTTATAACAAAATGTAAAAACCCTACTCATTTTTGAACAGGGTTAATAAAAATTTTTTTTGGCTAAAATTAACTGTATTGAGATTAGAAAACACTCATGATTGTAATGATCCCCGCACTGGTCAAAACGATTAAAAAGCCCATAACTATAGATTGATTCAAGCTATTTGGTAATTTTGTATTATTCATTATTTTGTTAAATCCTTGAATTATTAGAGCTTAGGTTAAGAATAACAGGATTAATATAAACATCTATGCAAAAACAAGTAAAAATTAAAATTGCTTAATTTATTTTAATATATATATAATTATATATATTGATATGGGCTTAGGCATAGCACCATGACTAACTTGTAAGGGTTTTCAGCCTTTTTTCTGAATAAATACCCAATTATCGGGAGGAATATGTGCCTTGATAGGCTAAAATTAAGTTTGGTCAAGGTAAAAAAATTTTTCTAGAAAACGATCATGACAGTTTCCACAGCTTTTGACTTAGATCAATTAAATCAACAATTTGAAACCGCCACTCCCAAAGAAATACTAGCGTGGTCTATTGAGAATATTCCCACGGGACTAGTCCAAACAAGCGCTTTTAATGTAGATGACTTGGTAATTACTCATATTCTGTATACTGAACTAAAGCATCCTGTTCCCGTCATTTTTCTCGATACCCTTTTCCACTTTCCCCAAACGCTAGAATTGGTTGCGAAAGCTAAAGAAATCTACAATCTAGATTTGCAAACTTATAAAACTCCAGATGTAAACAGCCGCGAAGCCTTTACAGCTAAATATGGTGAAGCGCTTTGGGACAAAGATATTGCCCAATTCCACCAAGTTACAAAAATTGAACCACTGTTACGGGGTTTGGACGATTTAAATACCGTCGCTTGGATTACAGGTCGCCGTCGTGACCAAGCCGTTACCCGTGCCAATATGCCTATATTTGAATTAGATAATTTGGGAAGATTGAAAGTAAATCCCATTGCAGCTTGGACACGGAAAGATAGTTGGGTTTATGTCGCTGAACATGGAGTAATTTACAATCCTCTTCATGACCAAGGTTATCCCAGTATTGGTGATGAACCTATTACCACCAAAGTAGCTGACGGTGAAGACGAACGCGCCGGACGTTGGAGAGGAAGTGAAAAAACTGAGTGTGGGATTCACATTTAGTTAGTTGTCAGAGTAGGGTGTGTTAGCGACAGCGTAACGCACCTGAATTTAGGTATTTTGTCAGAATCAGGATGTCCAAGATTTGAAGATTTACAGGATGTTGTTTAATTGCGGTTAGAAACTACTACAAATTCTGGTTCTTGCGTCTCTTTTATGGTGATTAAGGATTTTTTATAATAAAACCCTCACGAGACAAGAATTATAACCATATTTTCAATGAAATGCCCACGCAATAAGGCTTTCAATGGTTTTTAATCAGGTTTTCCATAAAAAGAACCGAAGAACCCAAATTCTAAAATCATTGCTATTTTGACTTTAATTTTTTTCGTTCAACTAGTCTGTCTTCGCTGTTTATTTGTAACAATTTAACTGTTGTTCTTCCTTCAGGAGTTAAACCAACTAAAACCACTTCTGAAAACATAAAATGTGATTTCCATTCCTGTTTACGTGGGTTGAATAGAAAGCTAAAATTGGCTGTTTCTGGATCAAATGAACCTAAGTCACTACCTTTATATCGGTTACAACGCCAACAAGTGAGTGCTAAATTATCAGCATTAGTTTCACCACCATGCTTTTCTGCAATAATATGGTCAATTTCATGGGGAAAAAATGCAACTTTTGCAGGTAGTAAACAATATTCACATTGATAGTTTGCACGTTCTTCTACTAATCTGCGAAGTGCTGCGGGAATATTAGGATATACTCACAGGTTATTACTTAAATAAGATAAATTACCAGCTTTAATCATGACAATTAAGTGTTCAATACGTTCATACTCATCCAGTTCTTTTAATTCTCTGGGTGTGAGTTTACCAGCTTTACTATGTGTTAGCAAAGTATGTAACCTATCTTGCATTTCCGGTGTAGGTTTAAATTCTGCTATTTGTTGAGGAGTGGGGTTACTAGCAAGAAAGTTTAGAATATATTGATAAATTTGTGTTGGTATAGGGGGTTGTTGAAGACTTAAAGCAAGTAGTTCGGGTAAGGCATCTATTCCTATTTGTGCTATTTGTTGGGATAATTCTTCTGATATTTCTAGGGTAATTTTGGGCATAGTGCATTTTTCTAAAATCTGTTATTTTATTATTGTCTGAATCAGGATATCCAGGATTTTAGGATTTACAGGATTAAATTACCCATAGAGAATATCTTTGTAACCTCTTACCTTCATGTCCTTCGCTTCTTCGTGGTTCCATAAAAAAGATAGAATATGTCTGAATCAGGATGTCCAGGATTTGAGGATTTTCAGAATGTGATTGGATTATTTATGATGGGAAGTTCGGATTTTTAGGATGTTGTTGAATGATTGGTTGTGAATAATTTAAACCATCTAAAAATTACCATCTTGTTAATCCTTTAATCCTGGATATCCTGATTCAGACTTAATAATTTTCTGTAATCTTTAAATGTTGCAATCTACAAGTCTCGATGCGAGAGAAGAGACAGACCACCACACGGAACGTCCTGGATACGCAGCCCCACGCACCATTCTATACACGATTTCAAAAGGGAGGTGGCCTTCTGGTGCTTTTATATCAAATGTTATTAAATCTCTGTATCTGTATCTTTAGTAGTACAACCAGTTCCCTCCTTTCCTCCATCCTACATTGTCCCCAAACTTATCCCAGATTTCTTCATTATATTCTATCGTTCCACCGAAACTTTGATAAATCCGTTTCTGTGCAGAAAACCCAAACTTACTATTGCTGTATTTTACCCATAATTGGTCAATGGTGCAGAGGTCTTCACAAGGAAAATTATCAATACTTTCAGCATCAAACCAACCTTCCTCTTCCCGTTCTCCCACACACAACATTAACTGCAATGTTTCTTTAAAAGCTTCAGCAATTTGTTTAATATAATCAATAGCAAGTTTTTCTAATAAAATGCCCTTGTCTTGGATTAAATGATATAAATTTTCACCCTTAACAAAATCCATGACTAAACATGGTAAATTGTCTTCTTCAAAAAAGTCTATTATTCTGACAATATTGGGATGATGATTTTGAGAGATTTTAGCTAATGTTATTCCTTCCTTGCGAAAACCTTCCACATATTTAGGATAATTAGCATCTTTACACAAACGACAATTAGGATTTTTAATAACAACCGGAAAATTCAAATCTTTATGTTTTGCTTTATAAGTAACACCAAAACCCCCAGTACCTATTTCTTCTTCTATTACATATTGGGGACGTTGTTTTAATGGCTTTCCTGGTTGTAACATAGAAAGATGTATGCTTAAATATCTCCGTAATTGTAACAAATCCAGGTAATTGAAAATCGCGGTTAGTTCTAAACTAATAACTAATGACAAATAACTATTTATGATAAAAATACTCCACCTTTCCGATATTCACATGGGAAGCGGTTTTTCCCACGGACGCATCAATCCAGTTACGGGATTAAATACACGATTAGAGGATTTTGTCAATACTTTGTCTTTATGTATTGACCAAGCCCTAGCTGATCCTGTAGATATGGTGATATTTGGCGGTGATGCTTTTCCTGATGCTACGCCACCGCCTTATGTACAAGAGGCTTTTGCTAGTCAATTTCGTCGTCTTGTTGATGCTGATATTCCGACGGTACTGTTGGTGGGTAATCATGATCAACATTCCCAAGGAGTGGGAGGTGCAAGTTTAAATATTTACCGGACTTTGGGTGTACCAGGGTTTGTGGTGGGTGATACATTGACTACTCACCAGATCCAAACTCGTAATGGAAAGGTGCAGGTAATTACTCTCCCTTGGTTAACTCGTTCTACTTTGATGACTCGTCAGGAAACTGCGGGGTTGTCTATGGCGGATGTTAATCAACTGTTAACAGAACGGTTACAAGTGGTTTTAGAAGGGGAAATTCGCAGACTTGACTCGGATGTACCAACGGTGCTTTTGGCACATTTGATGGCGGATAATGCAACTTTGGGGGCGGAACGTTTGTTGGCTGTGGGTAAGGGTTTTACTTTACCTCTATCTTTGCTGACGCGCCCTTGTTTTGATTATGTGGCTTTGGGACACGTTCATAAACACCAGAATTTAAATAAGTCTAATGACCCACCGGTGATTTATCCGGGAAGTATTGAAAGGGTGGATTTTAGTGAGGAGAAGGAAGATAAGGGTTATGTGATGCTGGAACTGGAACGAGGGAGGGTTGAGTGGTCCTTTTGCTCGTTACCGGTTCGTACTTTCCGTACTATTGAGGTAGATTTATCTAAGGCTGATGATCCGCAAGCGTTATTATTGAAAGCGATCGCAAAACATAATCTTGAAGATACCGTAGTTCGACTGATTTACAAATTGCGATCAGAACAGTTAGATTTGATCGACAACTCTTCTATACATAATGCTTTAAGTGTAACGCACACATACACAATTCAGCCAGAGTTAATTAGTCAGTTGGCGAAACCGCGTATTCCTGAATTAAGTGCAAGTAGCAGTATTGACCCGATGGAAGCGTTAAAAACTTATTTAAATAATCGGGAAGATTTAAAAGACCTTGCTACATCTATGTTAGAAGCAGCACAAACTTTATTACAAGATGATGAGGAAATTTTGTTAATATAACAAGAGTTAGGAGTTAAAATTCAGGATTATAACCCTTTTTTAGAGGGAGCTTTATGATTAATTGATGCATTAATAACCACCTTGTAAATTGGTATAAAAATTAGAAAATATATTACATCAACTTTTTTTTGGTGATAACTTGAAAGGAGTTCAGATGCTATACTCCTGGATTTTTCTGGATAAAACTATTTTTGCACAAACCCTATAACTGCCAACAGTATCTGGTGTGTGAGGGAAGAGGAAAAACCTTTATTCAGTGACTGGTACTCAAAACAAATATTGTGACAACTCCATTGTAAGACTGTGAACTAAATCATTCCCATGCCCATACACAAATAAATGTTTAGCCGTTCCGTAATACTTACCCAATCAGAATTGAAATCTGCCATTGTCCGTAATCCTCTGATAGTTAAACCGGAGACAACGGTAATGGATGCGATCGCCATACTGGCCGCAGGCATCGACCAAATGAGTGGTATGCAGTTGGTCTGTAATACTGTTAAAACAACGGCTGGGCAACTGGATGAACTCGATTTAGAGGCAAAATCAAGCTGCGTGCTGGTTATGGAAGATGGTAAATTGTTAGGCATTTTCACAGCAAGCGACGTAGTGCGTTTGATTTCTCAGCAGCGTTCCTTGGAGAATTTGGTTATTCAAGATGTGATGACCTATCCAGTTGTCACCCTATCCGAATCTGCTGTTAGCGATTTATTTTCGACAATTGATCTGTTGCAGCAGTATCACATTCGCCACATACCCATCCTGAATGAGCAAGATTGTGTGGTTGGGCTAGTGACAGATGAAAGTTTACGGCAAATATCTAATCGTATCTTAGAAGAAAAAGTATTGCGCTTAGAAGCAGAAAAAATACTGCTTTTAGAAACTCGTACAGTTGAATTAGAACAAGAAGTAGCAGATCAAAGCATTGCTCTCCAGACTAAAACAGAGCAAGAAAAATTGGTAGCAATTATTGCCACCCAAATTCGATCATCCCTGAATTTGCAAACAATACTGGATACGACAGTTGAACAGATCCGGCAATTGCTGAATTGCGATCGCGTCACTATTTGGCAATTAGAAGCCAATGGGAAAGTAATTACTGTAGCTGAGTCTACAAACTCCGGTCTGTCTCTGCGAGGAAAACAAATTCAAGACCAATGTTTTCAGCAACAGCTAATTGAGATGTATCGCCAAGGGAAGGTTCGCGTCGTACCTGATATCTACACAACTGAAATGTCAGACTGTCACCGCGATATGTTAATTCGCCTCCAGATTCGTGCCAAGATTTTGATGCCGCTGCTGTGTGGTGATGAATTGTGGGGCTTTCTCAACGTTACCGAAAGCCAGCACCCCCGTCAGTGGCAAGATTCAGAAATCGAACTATTGCAACTGTTAACAGTACAACTAGCGATCGCCCTTCAGCAAGCTACCACCCACCACAAATTACAGGAACAACTCAGAGAACGCCAACAAGCTGAATTAACATTGCAAAAACTGGTAGCAGGAACTGCTGCTGTTACAGGAGAGGACTTTTTTCCAGCCTTGGTGCAACATATTGCCGAAGCCTTAAATGTCAGCTATGCGATCGTTACCGAACTAGTGGGTGATCAACTTCATACCTTGGGTTTCTGGGCTAATGGATCTTTACAGCCATCAGTTTCCTACTATGCGGCTCATACACCGTGCGAATATGCCCTCAGAGATGGACAATTTTGCTGCAAAACTGGAGTACAAGAAGTCTTTGCTGATGATTTTGATTTGGTGACGATGCAGGCCGATAGTTATTTGGGCATATCCTTAAAAGACGATCTCGGCAATGCAATTGGCAACCTTTGCATTCTGGATGTGCAACCCTTTCAGGAATCTACCCACAGAGAAGCGATCGCCCTCCTCCAAGTATTTGCAGCACGGGCAGCAGCAGAATTGCAACGCAAAATAGCCAAGGATGACCTAATTCGCTTGAATCAAGACTTGGAAACAAGGGTAGAACAGCGGACTATCCAACTACAAGCACAAGAAGCCCAACTGCTCGACTTCCTCGACAATGCCACCGATTTAATCCAGAGTATTTCCTCCGCAGGTCGGATTTTATTTGTCAATAGGTCATGGAAAGAAACCTTGGGATACGATGATACCGATTTAGAGCAGTTGTCCATTTTCCAAATCATCCATCCCGATGAGCTTGCACACTGTCAAGCAGCAATGGCAACCCTATTTTCTGGTGCATCCTGTTTAAACATAGAAACCAGATTTTTGACCAAAGATGGTCGAGAAATCATTGTTGAAGGAAATGTCAATTGTCAGCTTCAAGATGGACAGCCGATTGCGACAAGAGGCATCTTTCGGGATATTACCGAACGCAAACAAGCCGAGAATGCCTTGCAAAATAGTGAACTTCGTTTCCGCCAGGTGTTTGATTCTAGTGTAGTTGGGATGATCTTTGCTGATTTTCAGGGACGGGTTATTGATACCAATGATCGTTTCTTACAGATGCTGGGCTACACCAGGGATGACTTCAATGCCGGGGCAATTAATTGGTTGGCAATTACTCCATCTGAATATATACCGACCGACTTTGCCGCCATGGATCACCTGATGAAACATGGCGAAATTGATCCTTGGGAAAAGGCATACTACCGTCAGGATGGTAGTCGAATTCCTGTTCTCATTGGCGCAGCGATCCTCCCGGAATCAAAGGATCAAACTATTTGTGTAATAGTGGATATTAGCAAACAAAAAGCTGCACTGCGGGAACGTCAAGAAGCTGAACTCTCTCTGCAACAGGAGGCAATGTACAAACAGTTGCTTTTAACTCTTAGCCAAGCAATTCGTGAATCCCTAGAAATTGAAGTCATTCTCAATACAGCTGTAAATGAGGCCAGATCATTACTGGTAGTAGATCGGGTAGCAATTTATCGCTTTCAACCCGATTGGAGTGGTGAATTTATTACTGAGGCTGTAGTTTCTGGTTGGGTCAAGCTTGCAGAATCTGGCGTTAAAAGGATTTGGGAAGATACTTATCTCCAAGAAACTCAAGGAGGTAGATTCCGAAACTACGAAACCTTAATAGTCCGTGATATTTATCAGGCTGGTTTACAGCCTTGTCATATTGAACTTTTGGAACAGTTCCAAGCCAGAGCTTATGTGATTACACCCATTTTCGTAGGTGAATCACTCTGGGGTCTGTTAGGTATGTACCAAAATGATCAGCCTTATTGGTGGACAACGGGGGAAATCGAATTATTACAACAAATTGCCAGCCAGTTGGCGATCGCTATTTACCAAGCAAATTTATATCAACAAGTCCAAGCAGAATTAATTATCCGCCAAAAAGCTGAACTAGCCATCTCGCATCAGTTACAGCAACAGCGCTCTCTAGGGGCAATAGCGCAAAAAATTCGAGAATCGTTAGATATCAAAGATATTTTAGCAACGGTGACTCAGGAGATCCAAAACTTGCTTAATTGCGATCGCGTGATCGTTTTTCGTCTCTTTGCTGACGGTAGAAGCCAAATTGTCGAAGAAGCAGTTTCTGGTGAGTTAGTGACCCTCAAAAACCGTCACTGGGATAATGAAGCCTGGTCTCAAGAAATTCTTGATTACTACTGGCAAGGGCAACCCCGGATTGTGGCCGATGTTATGCAAGATATCTGGACAGATTGCCTGGTGGAATATTCCACCGAAGGCCAAATCCAGTCGAAAATCGTCGCACCGATTTTGCAAGAGGCACAAGATGGAGAAAAGAATCGTTGGGTAGCCTCTGGGGAAAATAACAAACTTTGGGGCGTTTTGGTTGTTCATGCTTGCTCGGAAAAACGCATCTGGAAAGACTGTGAAGCCCAACTCCTTCAGCAAATTGCTAACCAGTTAGCGATCGCAATTCAGCAAGCAAATCTTTTTGAGCAATTACAGCAAGAACTCACAGAAAGGCAAAAAACAGAAATCAAGCTCACCCAAACCAATCAACAACTAGCCATTTCTAACGAAGAACTCGCCCGCGCTACCCGCCTCAAGGATGAATTTCTCGCCAACATGAGTCACGAACTACGTACCCCCTTGAACGCTATTTTAGGCATGGCTGAAGCTCTGCAAGAGCAAGTTTTTGGTGGCATTAACGAACGCCAAATCAAAGCATTAAAAACTGTTGAGAATAGTGGTAATCATCTACTGGACTTGATCAATGACATCCTGGATTTAGCCAAAATTGCAGCAGGACAGATCAATCTCGACTGTACTTCAATTTCTGTATCTCATCTGTGCCAATCCAGTTTGGCATTTATCAAACAGCAAGCACTTAAAAAGCGCATCAAGCTAGATATTAAACTGCCACAAAACCTACCTAATCTGTTCGTCGATGAACGACGGATTCGTCAGGTATTAATTAACCTGCTTAACAATGGGGTGAAATTTACGCCACAGGGAGGAAGCGTTACCTTAGAAATCATCCAACTTGACTCCAACATAGAGAACACTGATTTCCCCCCGCAGGACTTCCTGCGAATTACCGTAAGCGATACTGGCATTGGCATCTCCCCGGAGAATATCAATAAACTATTTCATCCCTTCGTCCAAATTGATAGCTCCTTAAATCGTCAGTATAACGGTACAGGCTTGGGACTAGCATTAGTGAAACAAATTGTCGAACTCCACGGTGGTCAGGTGGGACTAACCAGTGAACTTGGTGTAGGTAGTTGCTTTATGATTGATTTACCATGTAGTCCCTTTTCATCTGCAATCACCACAGATGATCAATCAGCCTCTACTTTAGAATTGGACTTCCTCACTGCTGAGGAAGCTGAAAGCCAAACCCCTTTGATTTTGTTAGCAGAAGATAATGAAGCCAACATTATTACATTTTGTAGCTATCTGGAAGCCAAAGGCTATCAAATTATCTTAGCCAGGGATGGTCATGAAGCTGTTAACCTTGCTAAAACTCACCAGCCTAATTTGATTTTAATGGATATCCAAATGCCGGGAATGGATGGACTAGAGGCTATGAAAATAATTCGCCTCGATCCTAAACTAAGGGATATACCGATTATTGCGCTCACGGCGCTGGCCATGACAGGCGATCGTGAACGATGTTTAGAAGCAGGGGCAAATGATTATTTGACTAAGCCAGTTATGCTCAAACAACTGGCTACCACGATTCAACAGCTTTTAAACCAAGATGAGTAAATCTTAAAAAGAAGTCAGGAGTCAGGAGTCAGGAGTCAGGAGTCAGGAGTCAGGAGTCAGAAGGAAGAAGGAAGAAGGAAGAAGGAAGAAGGAAGAAGGAAGAAGGAAGAAGGAAGAAGGAAGAAGAATATTTTTCTCTTCTGTTACCTGCTACGCACTGAACTTGCCGAAGTGTTCCCTGCTATATCAAACATTCTGTATCCTGAATCCTTACAATAAAACTTATTTAGGGCTTGCTCAATAGGGCTTGCTGAATAAACCAAAAACCTAGATATATCAAGAGTTTGAAGGTTAAAAAAGTGAATGAGGCGCAAGGAATAAGCGTTGAAACTGTTCATTTACCTATCACTTGAGCAGATTTAAGACTATTCTTCTAATTCTTCCTCCTGACTCCTGACTCCTGACTCCTGATGGTTATGCTATCGCTAACCCACCCTACAAATATACAAATAAATTTTTAGATATTTTTGTATTTGGTAGTCTATAAAGAACTCTAATCAAGGCAGGTATTAAAGGATGGTACGCTTAAAAATCTGGCAATGGATAATTATAGTTTCACCTATTGCGCTGATTATCTCATTCCTACTCATAGCCGCAGGAACGCAAATTCATACTTGGGGACTAAGTTGGATTTGGGGTGTATTTACTATTGTGTTTGTCGGTTGGCGTTGGTTGCTGGTACGCTGGACTAAACCGTCTGTTAATCAGATTGAAGCTGTCTTTGCAGAGATGCGGGAAGAATTAGCATCTAATACCACTAGTAATAATTCAGATGTGTCAACAACAAAAGACAATACCCAACAAGCAGAAGCAGAATTACAAAAAATTCTCACCGCAGCACAAAACGATTCTCTGATTTGGGAAGATTGGCAAAGCTTTTGGCAAAGATGTCAAGATTTAGTAGTTGCGATCGCACACATTTACAATCCTGAAGTAAAATATCCCCTACTGAATATCTACATCCCCCAAGTCTACGGTTTAATTCGCGGCACTGTAGATGATATGGATCAATGGATGCAAAAGTTATCCCCTGTTCTCAATCAAGTTACCGTCGGACAGGCTTACCAAGCATACCAAATCTACCGCAAGTTAGAACCATCAGCCCGTAAATTTTGGCAGGCTTGGAGTTGGGCCCAGTGGGTATTAAATCCAGTTGCAGCAGTCGCAAAACGTGCCAGTCAAGGTACAAGTAACCGCGCTTCTCAAGAATTACTGATAAATTTGAGCCAATTATTAAGAGAAGCAGCTTTGCGAAATTTATGCAAACAAGCGATCGCACTCTATGCCGGGACTACAATTGAATTATCTACCCCCACCCTATCCCCAGACAAAACCCAAACCCTGCGCGACATCCTCACCCAAGCAGAACCCCCAGAAATAGTCGCCCAAAAACCCGTTAATATTCTCCTCGTAGGACGCACAGGTGCAGGTAAAAGCAGTTTAATTAACACTCTCTTTCAAGCCGAACTTGCCGCAGTTGATGTATTACCCAGTACAGATAAAATTCAGAACTACCACTGGGAAACGGCAAGCGGTGAAATCCTCAACCTCTTGGATACTCCCGGTTATGAACAAGTAAAACGCGACGATTTGCGGGATGTAGTTCTTGATTATGCCAGTAATGCCGACTTACTATTATTAATCACCCCCGCACTTGATCCCGCCTTGCAGATGGATGTAGACTTTTTAGTAGAGATAAAAGCAGAAGTCGCAGATTTACCCATCATTACCATTGTTACCCAAGTAGATCGTTTGCGTCCTCTCCGTGAATGGCAACCCCCATACAATTGGGAAACCGGAGAAAAGCCAAAAGAAATTTCCATTCGAGAAGCCACAGAATATCGAAAACAACTATTAGGAAATTACGCTAATTTAGTTTTACCAATTGTTACCAGTGATATAAAAAGTGGTCGCATCGCTTGGGGAATAGAAGAATTATCTTGGGGATTAGTAGAAACCATATCTCCCGCAAAACAATTACGTCTCACCCGCTTTTTACGTAACCTAGAAACACGCACCCTAGCAGCAGCAAAAATCATCGACCATTATACCTTTCAAATGGCCACAACCCAAGGACTAACCACACTTTTAAAAAGTCCTGTTTTGCAATTTATTTCTACTCTTTCAACAGGTACTCCTACCCTTGCCTATCTCCTTGCACAACAAATTCCCGTCGAACAATTACCTATAGTTATTGGTAAATTGCAAATGGCTTATGAACTATTCCCCCTGTTAAATACAGATAATTCCAAATCACGTAATTTTGATTTACTATCCCTATGGCCATTGTTATTAGAAAATTCTACCACCCCAGATCGTAATGCCTGGGCATTTGGTCATGCTTTAATAGAGTATTGGACTCAGAATTTAACAATTGAACAACTGCGAGAAAGATTTGATTATTATCTTCAGTAGTTATGGAGACAAAAGAAGAACAGGAAAAAAGGGATATAAAGAAATGTGTTCGGAATAAAGATGTGCATTATAGCAATTCCCAAGTTCATGAAATACACCCCACCCGCGCTGTCGCGCACCCTCCCCTTACCAAGGCGAGGGTTTGTATCGTTCCCATACTCTGTATGGGAATGCCTGATCTAAGGCTCTGCCTTATTTAATTTTAATAAAGTCTACATATAAAAAACCACTCTCATCTGTATTCAGAGAGAGCAGTTTTAACTAATGCCGAAATTAATAATATTAGTCATCTTCTAACTCAAGTTGTGCCACCGTCACCGCATTAAATGCGAAAGCAAAAACTAACGGCATAGGACATTTTAAAACAAAGGTATAAATAATAGCTAAAATGCTAATTACCACAGCGGACATCGACCATATCATTTCTTGATTAGTGAGTCCATTCTCTTCTTTAATGACTCTCAAAACATGAACTGGAATTGGTTCTGGCATTACTCCTCCAGGAGGAAACGCCCAAAAATTATCACGACGTTCTATAAATAAATCTGTCCAGCCATTTTCCATGCACCATGCTTCAATCCATTGAATAGAGTAATGATTATTCATCATAGGGGGTAATACTTCCAGGTTTCAATTTGATTAGTGAGTGAATATAGATTTATCGACGATTCCTGACAAGCTAACAAATGCTTATAAGATTAACGCTAATTCCATAATCGTAAAATTGAGTTTAGCACTTGAGGCATATATATAAATCATGCTCACAGATTGCTTCCCTTAATTAGAACAATAACAGCATCAACCTACGGTTTCCAGCAAACGATAATAAACTTTACTATGTAAATGAATGTAAATAAATTAGCGAGTTGCTGCTAAATTCTTAAGTAATTCTAAAATCAGTAAATATATAACTTAACTATTATCTTGGTTTATAGATCTAGCATTACTAAAATCCTACTTATAGGCATAGGGAAAGGGTAATAGGGAATTACATTTCATCCTGGTTTCACTCTGCTGATCTCAAAAATACCGATTTTTGACAGCTTTTAGCTGTATTTACATTATTTTAATTATTGCCATAATTAAAAATTAAACCCTAGATTGACATCAGCCTAAAGTCAGAATTTAGCTGATATTTTGCTGAAAACTTAAGCAATTTATGACAAATCTTTCCACGAAAGCAGCAACCCAGCCCAACAGAATGCGGTAAGCTGAAATAAATTCAACACTTTTTTTTGGCTATTAAATATGTATTTGCGGCAAGGATTAGCATTATTTTTAGGAATTATGATCTGGTGTGTGACATTTCCAGCACTAGCAGTAAACTGGACTCACCCCCTATCATTTAGTAATGCAGAGTTAGGAAGACACGATTTTTCAGGACAAAGTTTACAAGCTGCGGAGTTTTCTAACGCTAATTTAGAAATGGCTAATTTTACAGGTGCTGACTTACGGGGAGCAGTGTTAAGTGCTTCAGTAATGACTCAAGCAAATTTACATGGAGCCGACTTAACAAATGCCATGATTGATCAGGTAAAATTAAACGGGGCTGATTTAAGTGATGCCATTTTATTAGAAGCTCTTTTACTACGTTCCATTTTTACAGATGTGAATATTGCCGGTGCAGATTTTACAGATGCAATTTTGGATAAAGCGCAAATAAAAGAGCTATGTCAAAAGGCCAGTGGTGTAAATTCCCAGACTGGTGTTGAAACTCGTGATTCTCTAGGATGCTGATGCAACGTGTTGGTATAATTGGTGGCGGACAACTTGCCTGGATGATGGGAGATGCAGCAAAGAAGCTAGGAATAGAATTATTTATACAAACTCCTAGCCAAGATGATCCCGCTGTATCTATTGCTCAAGAAGCTGTTTTTGCCGCAGTTGATGATGCCGCAGCTACGGAAATTTTAGCTGCAAAATGTGATGTGATCACCTTTGAGAATGAGTTTGTTGATTTAAATGCTTTGTCTTTATTAGAGAAACAAGGTGTTTGTTTCCGTCCCAGATTAGCAGCTTTATCTCCGCTATTAGATAAATATGAGCAACGTTGCTATTTACGGGATTTAGGTTTACCTGTTCCCCAGTTTTTCGCTTTAGAAAAGCCAGAAGATATTCAATCTAAAACAGAATATTTGAGTTTTCCCATTGTTCTCAAAGCTAGACGACATGGTTATGATGGTCAAGGGACTTTTATTATTCATGATTTAGCTGCTTTGTCAACAGTAGTAAGTCAAAATAATACACAGTTTTTAGTCGAAGAATTTGTTCCCTTTACCAGAGAATTAGCTATAATTGCGGCGCGTTCTGTGCATGGGGAAATTGTCACCTACCCAGTTGTAGAAACCCAACAAGAACAACAGGTTTGTCGTCGGGTGATTGCACCAGCGGATATTACAGCCGAACAAGAGGAAGAAATTCAAGCGATCGCACATACACTATTAAATAACCTCCAAGCTGTAGGCATCTTTGGTATTGAGCTATTTATCACCGCTAACGGTAAAATACTAGTAAATGAAATTGCCCCCCGTACCCATAACTCTGGGCATTTTTCCTTAGATGCTTGTGAAACTTCCCAATTTGAACAACACCTGAGAGCGGTTTGTGGTTTACCTTTGGTTGATCCAGCTTTACATTTTGCCAGTGCAGTTATGGTTAACTTGCTAGGGTATGAAAATTCACACAGCGATTATCAAAACCAACGCCAAAAACTAGCAAATATTCCCCAAGCTTACCTGCACTGGTATGGGAAAACTGCATCTCGTCCAGGACGTAAACTGGGACATATCACCGTTTTGCTAGAGCGGCAAAACCCAGATGCTATCAAGGCTATCATCAATACCATCGAATCTATCTGGTATCCCCAATAAAAATTTTTTCCAACTTTTGCATATTCAACACACAAACTGATTTTGAAAGTTATAATGAACTAGTTGCACTACGACGTTGGTGACTGCCCCCAAGTTTTTTGATCTATGTCTTTAAAGAAAAGGGAGCAAAAGAGTTCTTGTGGCAGTATACCGGGCTTGTACCCGGAAACTTTAAACGAGAAACAGCCGTTCCCCCCTGGTTTAACCAGGTCATAAACTTAGGTAAGACGGCGTTGCGGTGAACTCAAAAATATTAGCTCCCAAGTTGCAACAACCTGGGAGTTTTAATTATTTTAAAACCTTGTCTTAGCTAGATTTGATGATGCGATTTCTAGAAATATTACGGGGAAAGCCTGTAAATATTTTAACTATTTTAGCAATTCAGGACTCAGCACTACTGAAAACAGTCTATTTATCCATTTAGGACTGACGCATTGACAGAATTTACCAAAAATGGTTTATGCGTAGTCTTGTAGGGTGCGTCGTCAGACTCAATAATTTGGCAAAAATTAACAGACGTTATACATCTGAGGCACTCTCTACTAATATCTTATGCCAACAGGCTGAAACAACCCAATTTCGTTCATAACATATGACGCTAAATTTTTACAGCGTGTAAATCCTACAATTTATCAATTTATTTATTTCATTGAAGCCAAAAATCTGTATAATTTGATTCTAATTGGAGTAAAATTCAGAGTTAAGATGACAAAATTGGGCTAAATTGTGGTTGAAGCTACAAAAAATTGACAACATACCTAACAAAAACAGTGTTTCCAGCCTCGGTTCTTCACCTAGACAATGGTTTGACTTTTATTCATCAGGAGATTCCTACTACCCCTGTAGTGGTATCTGATGTTTGGGTTCGTGCTGGAGCCACTTTAGAGCCTGAACCTTGGTTCGGAATGGCTCACTTTTTAGAACACATGATTTTTAAAGGTACAGCCACCTTACCTCCTGGGGAGTTTGATTATAACATCGAAAAGATGGGTGGTGTGAGTAATGCGGCGACAAGTCATGATTATGCCCATTACTCGCTGACTACAGCCACCTCTTACTTAGCGGATACCTTACCACACTTAGGTGAACTTCTACTAAATGCGGCTATTCCTGACAATGAATTTGTGCGCGAACGGGATGTAGTTCTAGAAGAAATTCGCTCTTGTGCTGATGATCCTGATTGGATAGGATTTGAATCGCTGCTCAAAAACGTCTATCAAGATCATCCTTATGGACGTTCTGTGTTAGGTACTGAGCCAGAATTGATGCAGCATTCACCAGAAGCAATGCGCTGTTTTCATCGTTCTCACTACCAACCGGAAAATATGACGGTGGTAATTGTGGGGGGAATTGCTCAAGAACCAGCTTGGGAACTTGTAAATCGCAACTTTTCAGATTTTAGTGGTGGCTCTAATTGTCCCCCATCTCAGAAAATAATACAACCAGTAATTACAGGAATTCGCCGTCAAGAGTTGATTTTACCAAGGCTAGAGCAAGCTAGGTTAATGATGGCGTGGGTAGCACCTGGGGTAGAACAACTCCGTACAAATCATGGTTTAGAATTTCTTTCGGTGTTACTGGCAGAAGGAAGAACTTCCCGCTTGGTTCATGATTTACGGGAAGAAAAGCAATTGGTACAAGCAATTTGCAGTAATTTTTCTCTGCAACGGGAATCAAGTTTATTCACAATTACTGCTTGGTTAGAACCTGAATATTTAGAGCGTGTGGAGTCTTTAATTTGTAACCATTTGTATGACTTGCAAAGTATAGGTATTAGTGAACAAGAAGTTAACCGCACCTGTAGATCATTGTGTAATGAATATGCTTTTTCTACAGAAGCGCCTAATCAGCTTTCTTCACTCTATGGTTATTACAATACCATTGCCAAAGCTGAATTAGCTGTTACTTATCCCCAGACAATTCAGTCCTTTGATGCTCAAGAACTACAACAATTAGCACGGCAGTACCTTTCACTACAAAATTACGCAGTTACTGTTATTAAACCCTATTAGTCATTAATCACTTAGTCATGAGTTAAAAGCTTGTGACTTTTGATTATTGACCATTAACCATCAACCTTTTGACTAAAGAATGCAAACTATAAATAATTCTAACTCTTCTATCCATCGCACCGTATTACCCAACGGCATTGTTGTCTTGGTGGCAGAAAATCAAGCTGCGGATATTATTGCCGGACGAATTTTTGTGCGTGCTGGTAGTTGTTACGAAAGCAGAGAGCAGTCTGGGTTAGCACATTTGCTATCAGCGGTGATGACTAAGGGTTGTGATGGTTTATCTAGTTTAGAAATTGCCGAAAAAGTCGAGTCTGTAGGGGCAAGTTTAAGTACAGATGCGGGTACGGATTATTTTTTACTATCTTTAAAGACGGTGAGTGCGGATTTTGCAGAAATTTTAGCATTATCGGGGTTGTTATTGCGATCGCCCACATTTCCCGAAACCCAAGTCGAACTAGAACGCCGATTAGCATTACAAGATATTCGCTCCCAAAAAGAACAACCCTTTAGCCTCGCTTTTGAGCAAATCCGGCAAGCAATGTACCAAGAGCATCCATATTCCATGTCAGTTTTGGGACATGAAACAACTCTCAATAGTATCACCCGTGCAGACTTGGTACAGTTTCACCAAACTCACTTTCGTCCAGATAATGTGGTAATTAGTATTGCTGGACGGATTACACCCTCAGCAGCTCTAGAGTTAGTCACAGCAGTCTTTGGTGATTGGCTGCCTCCAGCGCAACCACGCCATATACTTGACTTACCGGGAATTTCTGTCACACCAAAATCTTGCCTTAAACCCTTAAATACACAGCAATCAATCGTCATGTTAGGTTATATGGGGCCATCAGTGAGCGCTCCCGGATATGCTGCCCTCAAATTACTGTCTACCTACCTGGGAAATGGTCTTTCTAGCCGCTTGTTTGTGGAATTACGGGAAAAGCGGGGTTTAGCCTACGAAGTCTCTGCCATTTACTCCACACGCCTCTTTCCAGCCTCATTTATCGTTTATATGGGGACTGCACCCGAAAATACAGGTGTTGCCCTCCAAGGACTACGCCAAGAAGTAGAACTACTCTGCACGACTGAACTCACCGCAGATGCGCTGCAAACAGCTAAAAATAAAATACTCGGTCAGTACGCATTGGGTAAGCAAACTAACGGACAAATAGCTCAAATATATGGCTGGTATGAAATTCTCGGCTTAGGAATAGCATTTGACCAAGAATTTGCCGAAATGATCAACAAAGTCAGTGCTAAGTTAGCGATGACAGCGGCTAAACAGTATTTACAGGAACCATATTTGTCTTTAGTAGGTCAAGAAGAGGCAATTAAATCAGTTATTTAGCGGGCTATGGGAAATGTCATCATGTTCTAGAGCGATCGCATAGCTGTAAGATCAACAACAGAATATTGCACGTAAATTTTATGAACGGCAGTCTGACAACAAGTGTCTCTAAATACTTGAAACCAAATCATTTGTATTACTTGTTTTTGTGTACCGCAATACCTGTACTAATTGGCTCCTCTGCTATAAGAGCGATCGCATACACAAAGCGTGTACCTTATCCTCAGCGCCCCGTAGGAATCGCCGCACCAGCAAAAATTGCCCAATTAAGCACAAACACTATTAACCGTCCCACCCTCAAACTTGGTAGCCAAGGTGAACGTGTTTCTGAACTTCAAGCAGCACTCAGACTTTTAGGCTTTTACACAGGTGCAATAGATGGCATTTATCAAGCAGGGACAGCCAGTTCTGTTTCCCAGTTTAAGCAAGCCGCTGGCTTAAATCCAGATGGAGTAGTCGATGCTATCACCTGGCAAAAACTTTTTCCTAACGTATCAAACGTTACTGCCAATGTCCCCTTAGCCCCTACCCAACCCACCTCAGTCAATAGTTTTGCAGTTCCTACCCAATCCTATAGAATCCCCAAAATTAATAACACAACTGTACAGAAACCGATTTCACCAAAACAAAACACAACCATCCGCAATAAGCCCAACACACCCTTTCAGCCCACTCCCAACAAACAGCAAAATCCTAACATTCAATACACCGCAGAAGGATGGCCGATTTTGCGATTAGGTAATAGCGGTTCAGAAGTAGTAAAGTTGCAAAAACTACTCCAAAACCTGGGATTTTTGAAAGGTCGTATAGATGGAGACTTTGGTGTCACAACTGAAGCAGCAGTCAAAGCCGCTCAAACCCGCTATGGGTTACAACCAGATGGCATAGCTGGTGGTGCTACCTGGGAAGCTTTCGTGCGACGATTGCCCCAATAACCTGAGACTGAATCGAGAAAATCATTTAAACACAAATGAAATCGCTCCATTCTTTCCCCGTTCCCCATTACCTCCCCTAACTAGATAAGTTATTCTCCACAACTACTTAGAGCTTGATGAATAAATGCGAAACCTTTACAGGTAAAGGATGTGAGGAGATTTTAAATTGAAAAAGTGCAAGATATTTGACGATTAGTGCTTTAAAACCTTGCACTTTGGATGAAAACTCAAACTTACCAACCATCTAAAACTGTTCCCTAGCCTCCACAGATCACTTTTATGCCTAATGGCACGCTACGCAGTAAGCGAAGCTATGCCCGCAGGGCTTTACAGCAAACCCTACTTAACATTGATATGAAAAACTTTTTATTCACTTGGCTTGGTACTGCGGTAGCATTATTAATCACCGCTAGAATTGTGCCTGGATTCATTATCAAAACTTTTGTAGCTGCCCTGCTTGCAGCTATAGTTATCGGTTTAGTGAATGCCATTATCCGCCCAATTTTAGGTTTGTTAGCATTCCCCATCACCCTAATCACATTTGGTTTATTTACATTTGTCATCAACGCTTTAACTCTTTGGCTGGCAAGCGCTATCACTCCAGGTTCCGGCTTCGAGATTCAGGGTTTTGTACCTGCTTTTCTCGGTTCTATAGTACTTTCCATAGTTTCTAGTCTCATCAACTATTTTCTCAGAGTAGTTGATTGAATCGCTAATGTAGAGCCGATAATCCTCACAAACGTCTCTACAATATTTATTTAGCAAAACTTTTTTATATAAAATTAGTATAAATCTAGGACTTACGCATTGATAAAATCTATCAAATATGAATTATGAATTATGAATTTTATCTCTTGTAGGGTGCGTCAGACCCGATAATTTAACCCACATTCCGCAGATGTGACTCAGATTATTGATATTTTTGAAAAATTCCAGCCAGGAAAATTTTATCTACCTAATTTTTCTGGTGGGATTTAACGTGACGTGAGTTCGACATAAGATAATTTGTGGAAAACTCACCCCCGCTAGGAGTCTCGAACCCTTATTCTATCGCCCTTAAAAATCATAACTCCGTTCGCGTAGCGTCTCCATTCGGCGAAGCCGTGCCGTAGGCATAGGAGAAACTCCGAACTCCGAACTCAGGTTGCCTTATTTTTTAGGTGCAATCTTTTCCATTGGGATAAGTACTTCCATCACAGCCTTGACAATTGGTGCTGCTACAGTTCCGCCATAGGCATTTGCTCCTTTTGGCTCATCAACTATTGCTACAACTACATACCGGGGGGCTTCTGCTGGCAAAATACCCACGAAACTGGTAATTCTTGCTCCCGGAATATATCCACCATTGGGACTGGCTTTTTGGGCTGTACCAGTTTTACCTGCGATGCTGTAGCCGTTGATTTTTGATGCTTTACCTGTGCCTATAGAAACAACTGTTTCCATCATGTCTACTACTTTTTGGGCAGTTGTGGGAGAAAAAATTTGGCGTGGTGTGGGGAGAGTGGGGGAATAATGCATTTTGCCTTGGGTATCAATTAGCCCTCGGACTATATGCGGTGTTACCAATTTACCACCATTAGCTAAAGCACCATGCATTTGTACTAGCTGCAATGGAGTCAGAGAGAAGCCTTGACCAAAAGAAGTAGTTGCTGGTTCTATAGTTGAGGACAAAAATTCCTCTTGACTTTTGAGCCGACCACCGACTTCAAAGGGCAGATCCGTATCAACTTTTTGTCCTAGTCCTAGACGTTCCAGCCAATTGTAGTATATTGTGGGGCGCATTCTTTGAATGATTTTGACCATGCCCACATTACTAGAATGCTGAAGAATTTGAGCAATATTAATTTGTCGAGGGGCATTTTTTTCAGCATTTTTGATAATACGATCAGCTACCTTCATAGTTCCTGGGTCGCTGAAGACATCATCTGGCTTAATGACACCATTTTCTAGTGCGATCGCTACATTCAAAGGTTTGAACGTTGAACCCGGTTCATAAAGATCTGCTACAATCCAGTTTTTGAATAGGGAAATATTGGCTTTAGAATATTGATTCGCATCATAAGTAGGCTGAGAAACTAAAGCTAGTAAAGAACCATCCATAGCATCCATGACAATGACTGCCCCGCGTTTAGCTTGGAACTTGTCTATCTGTTCTTTAAGCGCAGTCCGGGCAGCACGTTGTAAACGGCTATCAATAGTTAGTTGCAATTTTAAGTCATCAAAATGTAGAAATCCCTCAGGTGCGTGATCTGGCATTAAGGCCCCGTTACCTGCCCGACTGAGACGTATAGTTTGCACAGAACGTTCCAACAACTTCTCTTGACTGTATTCCACTCCTGCCTGACCGCGACGGTCAAGATTAACATAGCCCACCACATTAGCTACTAAATCACCCTGTGGGTAAAACCGGGAGTATTTTTCAATCAACTCCAAGCCATTCAACCGAAATGAAAATATGCGATCGGCAATATTTTCAGCCACCGAATTGGATAGCAGAATACCACTTTTTCTACTTTTAAATATTTTTACTAAATTGTCAGCATCTTTACCCAATACAGGAGCAATTTGCTTGGCTATCTCTTCATTAGATTTATCAAATAGTTTGGGATGGGCATACAAAGTATAAACAGGGCGGTCAATGGCCAATATATTATCATTGCGATCGACCACTGAACGACGGGGCATAAAAGGACGCAAATTTACCATTTGCTGACTTCTAGCCTTTTCAGTCAGCTTTGATCCCTGAAGAATTTGCAACCGATACAAATTCAAAGCCAGCCCTATCCCACCAGCAATTAGCACACCCCAAGCTATCAAAAGTCGAGACCTAAGATTTGGGACTTGGGCTTGAGTTTTAGGAGTATCATTCCCTGGGAAAACTTGCCTAAAAAACTTTCGCTGCCTTGTGAATTCCAAATTTTGCAAATTTCTGAATTTTGTTCTGCTTGGCGATTTCTGCATTGGGATTGTCCTTTGTCAGTTGTTTGTTGTTATGACCAATGACCAATGACTAATGACCAATGACCAATGATTGTTGATATTAATATCCCATAGGTGATTTTGTTTGGGGCTGTGTTTCTGTATTCGGGACTGTAGTAGAGGATTGGGAGTTAGGGCTATTAGATGTTGGTGGCAAGAAAATTGTCCCTCCAGGACTTGGTGATACAAAACCTGCTGCTGCTTGTTCTGCCTCTTCAGCCATTTTGCTGGTTAGAGTTGCATTGGTTGTAGTCAATTGACGTTCGTTACGTTGTAGACTTTGCAGCGTGCGATAAGCTTGACTCCAAAGCTCTTGAGAATATACTGTCCAACCATAAACCATAAGTGTAGCTGCCACAAACAAAAATGCCGCTGCTGAAGAATAACGATAGACAGAGTGTAAGCGTAACAACCAAATAGGTGCAGCCCCAGCAGTATGCATCATAGGCAAACGAGATTGTCCATGAATATTGGAAACTGCTTTTTTGCCATCGTCTTTCTTCAAAGAGAGCATGGTTGCCTCATTTGTGGTAGAAACTGATAAATTTCTGGAGGAATTACGTTTTCTTCTGGGGCGTACTACTGTGAGTTCATTCGTCTCTGTAGAGGTGCTGTCCTTATTTGTGTCCAGACTCCTAGAAGGTCGCTGTCTTGGGGGCAGAGCAGAATTTCGCTTGAACCAAGTATTTTTTGTAGAAACAGCTGATTTACGGGCAGCAACCATAATTTTCTTGAATGATAAACATTGTATTTGAACTTGAGCGCTTGTTATTGCTAGGGTTAAAACCCTCTATTTAGCAATCTCCACAGATAAAACCTTTCCAGATTTTCCTCGGTGACTCCACCACAATTTACATTCATCAGGTAGTGTAATGCTCACCTGGGTAGACTGACTTATCAGGTATTACATACATCTAAGATTATGGCAATGTAGAGCATTCTGCGGCAATAGCTGACCACAAAGCTCGTTAGCTTAGAAAATAGGGGTTAAAAAAAATCAACAAATAAGCTATCTTATTGAACAGGTGCAAGATTTCTATTGCCCTTTATTTGGTGAAAGAGGAGTTATGAAAACAAAAATCTTTGGTTTGGCTCTCATGTTAAGTCTGGCTACAGTTCTTGGTGCTTGCGAAAGTAGTACGCCACCTGCTGGTACTACTAGTACTCCTGCTGCTACAACAGGTGGAGAACCATCTGATACTGGTTCTACTCCTGCAACTAGCCCCGCAGCTACCCCTGCAACTAGCCCCGCAGCTACCCCTGCAACTAGCCCCGCAGCTACTCCCACTACGACTCCCTAATTCATTTTAGATAGCGCTCCTCACCACATCGCTATCACTAAAACAATTCTGAGTAATGAGTGCTGAGTCAAAAACAAAATTATTCGACTCAGTATCAAATTGGTCTGTAGCCCCTGGCTTTGGGTCTGTAACAAGAAAAAAGATTTATTTCGAGCCGAGAGTGGACGAGAAATAATGTGTTTTTACTTAAAGATCCCCAATCCCCGCGTTTCGCTATAGGGTGACTCAGCAGCACGGGCTAAACGCCCCGCTACCGCTAACAGCACTTTGACTTTGGAGTAAGCGACAAAATAAATGATCCTGTCTTGTCATGCTGAGTGTAGCAAAGCGAAAAGAAGAATCTCGGAAAATTCTTCACTTCGTTTCCTATGGCTAACGCCACACTATGCCTACGGCACACTACGTGAACGTGAACAGAATGACATTGGACATTTCTTTTTGTGGAGTTCTCTTGCTATAGCAGCAACTTTAGGACACGAGAAAAAGCGGTTTCTACCGCCTCTCAGTGTCCATCTATAAATTTAAGCTGGAAAAAATATCACTTTATCAATCAGCAGCTTTATGTTGCTAATGCAATTTAGTACATCTCACTATTGTCGCAAAGCTCGCCTAGCGCTGGGTTACAAACGAATTAGTTATCAGGTAGAAAACCTGACACCTGGCTTGCATATCCTGAAACTGAAGCCGCTAACGGGTTTAACTACTATGCCTGTGTTGTTGCCCCAAATTCAGGGACAACCGCAAGCGATCGCAGACTCTACCCAAATAGTAAAATTTTTAGAATCTTATCAGCCAGAACCTTCACTATTTTTAACCAACCATGAACAGCAAACTGAAGCTTTGATGCTTGAAGATTGGTTAGATGAAAGTATTGGTACAGCCACAAGGTTTGTGTATTATCACTTTCGTGCTGGTGATGGTAAACAAATTGACCCGTCTCTATTCAGTCAAATGGTGATTGGTGTGGTAAGAAAACAGTATGGTATTAACGATGCTACTGTAGAATTAGCTACCAATAGGTTAGCCATTGCTCTGGCGGAATTATCTATCCGCTGGCAAAAAAGCGAATTTCTGGTGGGTAAAAGCTTAAGCGTCGCAGATATTACCGCAGCTGCATTGCTGAGTCCTTTAGCCCTTATTCCTCAGTACCGTCAGGAATATCCTTGGTTATTTGAGCGGATTGTGCAGATTCATCAATTGTGTGGAGAGCAACTGCCACCAGGACTACTTTGATACCGTTTTACCTTCAGGTTGATACAAATAGAGCGCAAGGGTGCAGGGGGAAAAAATTAAAAACAAATGATTTTATCAAGCTTCTCGTGAAATGGTCTGAGATGTCAAAATGGGTGGGGAAATAGGGGGGAGAGGAGAGTGAAAAAGATAAAAGCCATACTATTTACGATTTTGTGTTTTAGCACTAGTGTTTTAGTGATGGTAAGTAGCTATTGGGGGAAAACTGGGATAGGCTACGCCGCGCCGGAGGCGATCGCAGGAAGCGCAGTGCCACATATCGCATCATTACCGCCACCAGAGGATACACCAGAGGAAATATTGCGAACAGAAATTATTACCGAAGCGCGATCGCCCATTGATGGTAAGCGTCTAACAGCATCCGAATATGCAGAATTACAAACGCAACTGCAAACAAGTCCACCACCAAAGCTCGATGGCAAAATTAGAGACCAAATATTCCTCCTCCAGTTACGAAAAGCATTATTACAGCTTTTCCCGTTTTTAGATATTTAGGCAAGGAGCCAGTCAGTACAGAGGGATGAGTAACGAATAATGAGAATGAGTAGGAACGAGAGTCAATCACTCGGTACTCGGTACTCGGTACTCAGCAATTACCAATTACCCAATCAAGATACATTCTGATGTAGGATAACCGTGACGACAAAAGTGCAAATAAATGTAAAGAATATATATAGATCTTAAAAAAGTAGATTTAGTTAATCACATTATTTTACGTAGGTAGCTTCATGTCCATGACCACGATCGCCCCTGAACAGGTTAATCGCATCGTTTGGAATCAGCATCACGATCCCTTTGAAATACTTGGTTCTCATCCCATAGAGCAAAATGGTAAGACTGTCTGGGCTGTGCGAGCTTACCTACCAAATGCCAGTGCAGCATGGGTAATAGTTCCTGAACAACGGCAGGAATACCCTATGCACAGTGTGCATGATCCCCATTTTTTTGAATGCATCATTGAAACCGCAGAACTAACAAACTACCAGTTACGGATCAAAGAAGGGGAGCATGAGCGCGTTACTTACGACCCCTATGCCTTCCGTTCAGTCAATCTCACTGAA
The DNA here is from genome assembly GCF_057568715.1 of Anabaena sp. EIM26. NCBI lineage: Bacteria > Bacillati > Cyanobacteriota > Cyanophyceae > Nostocales > Nostocaceae > Anabaena > Anabaena sp. EIM26. The sequence goes on from NZ_CM172472.1 coordinate 648,931, forward strand.
TTTGACTTGCATTTATTTGGTGAAGGAAACCATCACCGAATTTATGAAAAACTGGGGGCGCACCTCACCACTGTAGATGGAGTCAAGGGAGTTTATTTTGCGGTTTGGGCCCCCAACGCTCGCAACGTGTCCTTATTAGGAGATTTTAACCTTTGGGATGGACGCAAACACCAAATGCGTAAAGGCCACACCGGGATTTGGGAACTATTTATTCCTGAACTAGGAGTAGGAGAGCATTACAAATATGAAATCAAAAATTTTGAAGGACATATTTACGAAAAATCTGACCCCTACGGTTTCCAACAAGAACCACGCCCTAAAACAGCATCAATTGTCACAGACCTAAATACATACACATGGACTGATGAAGATTGGATGGAAGTGCGGCGTAACACTGACCCCCTCACTCAACCAGTTTCCGTCTATGAAGTCCATCTAGGTTCTTGGTTACACGCTGCTAGTGACGAACCAGCCAAAAGACCAAATGGGGAAACTCAAGCGATCGTTCCCGTATCAGAACTAAATCCTGGCGCACGCTTTCTTACCTATCGGGAATTAGCAGACCGACTCATTCCCTACGTCAAAGAACTAGGATACACCCATCTAGAATTACTACCAATTGCCGAGCATCCTTTCGACGGTTCCTGGGGTTATCAAGTCACTGGTTACTTTGCTCCCACTTCTCGTTTTGGTAGTCCTGAAGATTTCATGTATTTTGTTGACCAATGTCATAAAAATGGCATCGGTGTAATTGTCGATTGGGTTCCTGGACACTTCCCTAAAGATGGACATGGTTTAGCCTTCTTTGATGGTAGTCACCTGTACGAACACGCTGACCCCCGCAAAGGAGAACATAAAGAATGGGGAACACTAGTATTCAACTATAATCGCCACGAAGTTCGTAATTTCTTGGTAGCCAACGCCCTATTCTGGTTTGATAAGTACCACATTGACGGAATTCGCGTTGATGCTGTTGCTTCCATGCTCTACAACGACTATTGCCGCGAACCAGGAGAATGGCTACCCAACCAGTATGGCGGTAGAGAAAACCTAGAAGCCGCTGATTTTCTCCGTCAAGTAAATCACACCATCTTTAGCTATTTTCCCGGTGTTCTTTCCATTGCTGAAGAATCAACATCTTGGCCAATGGTATCTTGGCCGACTTACACAGGTGGACTCGGCTTTAACCTAAAGTGGAACATGGGTTGGATGCACGATATGCTGGATTATTTCAGCATGGACCCTTGGTTCCGCCAATTCCATCAAAACAACATCACCTTTAGTATGTGGTATAACCACAGCGAGAACTTCATGCTCGCCTTGTCCCATGATGAAGTGGTACATGGTAAGAGCAATATCATCGGTAAAATGCCGGGTGATACATGGCAAAAACTCGCCAATGTGCGTTGTTTGTTTAGTTATATGTTCGCTCACCCAGGCAAGAAAACCATGTTTATGAGCATGGAGTTTGGCCAGTGGAGTGAGTGGAATGTGTGGGCTGATTTGGAATGGCATTTATTCCAGCATGAACCACACCAACAGTTAAAAGACTTTTTCCAGGCTCTTAACCACCTTTACCGTTCTGAACCAGCTTTATACACCCAGGATTTTGCCGAACCAGGGTTCGAGTGGATTGACTGTAGCGACAACCGTCATAGTGTCGTTTCCTTTGTCCGTCGTGAAAAGGATTCTGATAACTTCGTGATTGTGGTTTGTAACTTTACACCCCAACCCCATTCTCACTATCGCATTGGTGTACCCGAAAAGGGATTTTATACCGAGATGTTTAACAGTGATGCTCGTCAGTATGGCGGCAGCAATATGGGCAATTTAGGCGGTAAGTGGACTGATGATTGGTCTTTACACAATCGTCCTTATTCGTTGGATTTGTGTTTACCACCCTTGGGCGTGTTGATGCTTAAGCTGGATAAGCAGAAGATGGCTGAACTTATGTCATAACAGTTTAATTTATCCACATAAATGAGGATTTTGTAGGGGTACAGCATTGCTGTACCCTTATTTTTATGCTCAGAATTCAGGATATTGGATAGATCAGGGAACAAGAAATGGTCAGACGCTACATTTTAAATTGTATCCGGATCGATATTTAATTCTCGCAATTTTGCGGCTAAACGTTCGGCTTTTATAGCTTCTTGTTCTGCCCTTTTAGCTTGGATTTCTGCTTTTCTAGTTTCATTTTCTGCTCTTTTAGCTTCTTGTTCTGCGCTTTCTTCTGGTGTGGGTAATAGCTTTCCTTCTGCTGTGAAATACCGCAATAAACCACCATAAATTCCTAAATATAACCCTAGCTGTTGACTCCATAAATGTCCTTTTTCATTTGCTGCTAGAGGTTGATATTTTCCATCTACTAAATGAAAACCTGCAAATTCTAATGTATAAGGATCAAACCAAAAATAATCCGGTGTACGGAAAGTATTTTGATAAAGTTCTTTTTTATATTCTTTATCTGTATTAGCCGTAGTTGGTGAGAGAATTTCTAAAATTACATTGGGATATTTACCATCTTCTTCCCAAACTACCCAACTTTTACGGGTTTTGCGTTCAGTTCCCAACACAACAAAGAAATCTGGACCCCGGAAATATTCTGATTTTTTTTGGTTAGGACTATAGTAAATAGTGAGGTTTCCCGCAGCATAGAAATCATTTCTGTCTTTCCACAACCATTCTAGACATTTGAAAAGTAGGATTATTTGTCGTAGATGCAGTTCTGTTTCCACTTGAGGTTCGTCACTATATAAATCACCTGGAGGAAAAATTACATCTTGGGAGATGTTTTGTTTAAATTCTAATTCTTGAGCAATGATCATAAGATTGATATGGCATCAAGTAGTTATTTATTGATTCTAGCATTTATTGTCTGATAGCGTAGCCATATCAGACATTTTCATTATTTTCCAGACTCCAGTTGAGTAACCCGCTTGGCTAATTCATTAACTTGTTGCTTTACTTCAACCACTAAAATTGATAATTTATCAAACATTTTATCCCGTTCTGACTGTGACAAATTTCTTCTAGAATTCTGAGGTTTTGGAGGATTAAGAGTTGTTCTAGAAGATGGAAGTTGACGATTTTGACTGAGTGATAACTCAATTTGGTTCAAACGTAACTCTAACCGTCGTAAGTCAGACTCTAAGTTATTTACACGGAAATCCACTTGTTGTGATGAAGCAGAATTTAATAAAATTCCACTCCAAATTATGATCACTAAAGTTCCAGAAAACAATAATTTTTTCAGCATTTTATTGACTGATTCTCTAACAGTTATTTGTCTGGCTTTAAGCTGGAAAATATTTGATTCCAGTTAATAGAGTTAGCATTATTTTCTCCCTGTTTTACCTCAAAAGTCAGATTACGGGCTTTTGGTTGTTGTAGAGATTGAATACAAATTTCAGCAACATCATCACGGCTAATTTTACCTCTGATATTATCACCTTGCTCAAATATTAATTCTTTCCCTCCTGTTGCTTCTGTTAAAGCACAAGGTCTAATAATTGTGTAAGGAATTCCACTCGCTCTTAAACTATCTTCCCCTCTTAATTTCCAAGTTAAAATTCCTCCTAATTGGTCATTTAATCTCACCGCTGGTGGTTCTTCATCTAAATTAATTCCTGGTCTTCCAGGACGAGTTACACCAGCAGAACTAATAAAAACAAATTGAGGTAAACTTTCACCACCAAAAGCTTTGATTGATTCTATTTCTAAGGCAAAATTACCAGGATTAAATTTAGGATTTAAAGCTCCATCATATTCAAATTTGCTCAACATTAGTTGCAATGAACAAACTTTACTAGAATCAATTGGTGGACAATCTTGAACAGATTTCGCTCTAAATACAGGTGTTAAATCTGCAAAAGGGATGCTAACATCTATCCATGTATTAGCTACAGTATCAAAAGCATAACTGTAACCTACACCATCCCATGTGGATTCTGTTCTTAAAAAGATTTTATATCGCTGTCCATCACCTTTGAGACGCAATTTTACGCCTGTATAACCTGATAAATCAATTGGGGGTGAAAAATTCTTAGTTCTGACAGAAGCAAATCCTCCAGAATTAGCTGTGGAAACATTACCAGCAAATAAGGCTGTTTTTTCTAATATTTGAAAATTACTTGCACTCACACCACCCATTACCACATCATCCAATGCACCCCAGATATTTTTTAATTCTTCAGAGGGTTGAGTAAAATCAAATATCGCTTTTTCACCTGTGTTTGGTAGATATTTTGCTGCTGCTTCTACTAAATTTTTTACACCTTTATATTCAACATTTTCTGGTGTATCACCAACAATTTCTGGTAGATAAAATTTCACACCTTGATTATATTTAGCTCTATCTGCTGTGTCTCCCTCTACAGGTTGGACACGCACTGCTGTACAACAAATAACAGCTTGAATATTATTCATAACTAAGCTGTTTAGGGTTTCAGATTTGGTGATGTCCCCAGCTACTAAATCAACATCATTACCGACAATTAATCGTGCTTTTTCAATATCTCTGACTAAACAGCGGACTTTATAACCCTGTGCTGACAATATTTTTACAACTCGCTTACCAACTCCACCAGTTGCACCTGCTACTAGAATTACACTCATTTTACTTCCCTCATTTGGTTGATTTTGATTGTCTTGAGGATGACTTTTAAATAACTTTTCTACCCAGTTCAAGACAGGAAATACCTCAAAGTAGGTGAGGGTTTTGATGAATCTGCATAAGTCCCATTGAGAACGATTTTTTTCAGTCACGATTATTTCTACTACTCTACTGTGCTTTAATTGTATCAATTTTAAGTTTTACATTGGCATCAATTATAATTTTTTTTTGAACTAACCGCAGAGGCGCAGAGAAGCCAGTGCGTTGGGGAAACAGCAGCGTGGGCGGGTTTCCCGACTTGAGGCGACTGTCGTCGGATTTCCCGACTTGTAGCAACTGGTACGACACAGAGGTAATTAAGGAAGTTGATGATAAATTATTTATGATTAGCATGAAAGATAAGGTATCGGATTTCTATTATAATTAGGTAAGATAAGTGCAACTGTATTTTATTTATGAGCCAATTTGAAAAAGTTCAAACTGAATATGAGAAATTTCCTCAAGGATTTTCCAGCATAATTATTAGTACAGTCAATGAAAAGGGTATTCCTAATGCAAGTTATACTCCTTTTGTGATGGATGAATCTAAAAATATCTACATTTATGTGAGTGGCTTGGCTAGTCACACTACTAATATTCATGCTCACCCTCATGTTGGTGTTTTATTTATTGAAGATGAAGCTAAAACTGCTAATATTTTTGCTCGTCGTCGTTTGAGTTTTGACTGTACAGCGACTTTAATTACAAGGGAAACTGAAAAATGGAATCAAATTGTTGAACAATTTCAAGACAGTTTTGGAGAAATTATTGAAATGTTACGCAGTTTACCTGATTTTAGAATTTTTCAACTCACTCCAACTGCGGGACGTTTTGTAATTGGGTTTGGTGCAGCTTACAATATTAATGGTGATAATCTCAATCAACTTGTACAAATTACTAAAGATAATATTTCCTAATTCATAATTATATATGCTGAAATTTCAACCCCCTGGTTTTGGTCATAAGGTTATTAATACATCCTTGGGTTCAATGGTATATTATACCCAAATTAGTGAACCTTGGGATATTTCTCAAATTCAAGAATTACCACCATTATTATTTTTACACAATTTTGGTGGTGGTGCTTCTGCTTATGAATGGTCTAAAGTCTATCCAGCATTTGCAAATAAATATCGCATTTTAGCACCAGATTTAATTGGTTGGGGAGAATCTGATCATCCTGCAAGAGATTACCAAATTCAAGATTATTTGACGACTATTAGTGAGTTTATTAATCAAACTTGTAGTCAACCTGTAACAGCGGTAGCTTCTTCTTTAACTGCTGCATTTGCTATTCGTTTAGCTATTTCTGAACCTGATTTATTTAAAGATTTGTTTTTAGTTTCTCCTTCTGGGTTTGATGATTTTGGTCAAGGTGCGGGAAGAAAATTACCACTTTCGGTGATTAATATGCCTTTTGTGGATAATCTAATTTATGGTTTAGGTGCGGAGAATGAAGTTGCTGTTAGTAATTTTTTAAGAAGTTTTCTGTTTGCTAAACCAGAACTTGTTACTCAAGAAATGGTAGAGGCTTATTTGACATCTGCACAAAAGCCTAATGCTAAGTTTTCGGCTTTGGCATTTTTACGGGGTGATCTTTATTTTGATTTGAGTTTATATATTCAGCAATTGAGAATACCTACTGTATTTTTTTGGGGTGAAGAGGCACAATTTACTAATATCAAATTAGGACGGAGGTTAGCAAGTTTAAATAAAGGTGTGATTAGAGATTTTCAAGGAATCGCTAATACCGGTATATTACCACATTTAGAAACGCCAGAAGTTGTGATTGGTTTATTATATAAGCACCTTTAGATATTTATTTTATAATTTTAACAGGTTTTAGGCAAATACAATTTAGTTAAAATTCAGAAAAATAAAATTACATAGATTTTATTGATGTGATAAAACCAAACATTTGCGAGATTTTGTGGGGTTGCGCTGTCGCTTAACCTAACCTACAATTTTCTAAAAATATAGTTTAGGCAATTAGAAATGACAATAAATATCAATCAAACTGTTACTTATGAGGGTGGTTGTCACTGTGGTGCAGTTCGCTTTCGGGTGATGGTTGATAAATATAAAGTTGATGATTGTAATTGTTCAATTTGTAGAAAAAAAGGATTTTTACATTTAATTGTTCCTAAAGATAAGTTTACTTTGCGGCAAGGAGAGAATGTTTTAACAAGTTATCAATTTAATACTGGAGTTGCAAAACATAAATTTTGTAATATTTGTGGAATTCATTCTTTTTATATTCCCCGCAGTCATCCTGATTGTATTGATGTGAATGTCAGGTGTTTAGATGGAGATGTGATTGGTGATTTTGAAGTTGTACCTTTTGATGGTGCAAATTGGGAGGATAATATTCATAAGTTAATTGAGAGTTAGAATAAGACTTACGCAAAATGTGCTTGAAAATCTTATTCTTTTATAGGGGTAATTCATGAATTACCCCTACCTTGGTTCTGTTTTGCGTAAGTCCTGTAAAATCTTCCTTGTCTACGTTCCCTCCTTGTCTTCCCAGTCCTGCCTTCACAGATCATATTAAAAACCTACCCTTGTGAGGGAAGACCCCGCCCCTACAGATGATTCTGCTGATCTAAATAAATTGGAAATAGACTCTATTGATTTAGATTAGTTGCTATTTCCAAATCTAGCCTAACAACTCTATGTTAGAAAAGATAAATTCTTGAACTGAAATGTTACCTTCTGTTTCAGTGCGAATTTCCCGACGATTTAAAATGGAATACTCACCAACTTTTTCATATTCGTCAGTGAAGAAACTTCTTCCACCTTTTTGTGCGCCGGTTTGGGGGTCATGATATACAGAGTCATAGGTGTGAGACAGATAACCTGCACCTGTATCATGACTGCTGAAAGTGTCAATGGTTACGTAAGTTCCATGAATTAAACGATGAACGTGGCAAACTTCATTATTACGAATTTTGTATTTGTCACCTTCGGCTTTACCACCCATTAAAATTTCTATTGCACCGGTTTCATCAGTTTTCCCATAGCTAAAGGTATTTGCGCCGTGGGTATCTGCAAAGGCTCGACGAACACGGTGAATAGCGATTTCCCAAGCTTGTCCGTGAATTGCTTTTTTTGCGGCTTCGTCTTCTACGTCTAAAACTTCTGCTTTGAGATTAGCGTCAATTTTAACTTTTCCAGTCAATACTTGCCCGTCATACTTATAAGTGATATCTGCGGTATAACCAGGGAAATTTTGATCCCAGGTGTAGCGGTTTTCATAGGCAGCCTGGAAAAATTCTTGGGCTGAAATTTGAGTAACTGTCATGTGTTTATTGGTGATTAATAGAGTTTTATGGCTGTTGGTATTAGCATAGAGGTAATTATCGAGGTTCGTATAGTCCCCAAGTGGGTACTCTTATGGCTAAAACTCTCCATGCCATTTTTCAAGCGATCGCTAATATCCAGAATGAGCAAGAATTAAAATTAGCTCTCATGGATGCTATTGGCGACCATTTTGGCGTGCAACATTGGGGTATTTATTTCTTAGATGACTATTCTACAACCGACATAGACCTGCCAGAAATGCCCGCAGCCTGTTTAGAAAGCAATCCCGTAGGGCGTTATGTGGTGGAACGTCACGCCCCAGCCCATGAGCAATTAATCTTATCTCCTGGGGATTGGAAGCGTTTTTGCTCACGTCATGATCATGTGATGACTGGGCCAATAGTTTGTGATGGTCGTTTGGTAGGGACGTTAAATTTTGCCCGTGACCAAGGAAGTCCGCCTTTTAATGGTAGCGATTTAGCTGATTTAAGTGCTGTTTGTATTCATTTATCAACTAAACTGGCTACCCTACGGGCGAAACCAAAACCATTATTGTCTGCTGTCAGTTGTCCCTTGACAGCCAGGGAGTTAGAAATTGCGGAATTAGTCGCTCAAGGTTTAACCAATGGTGAAATTGCGGCTAAACTTTGGATTACCCAAAATTCTGTTAAACAAGCTTTGAAAAGAATGTTCCGCAAACTTGGGGTATCAGCACGGGCGGAAATGGTGGCAAAATTGCAAGATAGACTGGTTTCACCTTAACCTCCTATTCCTCCGACCACCAGCCATTTCCTTTCTTTGAGAATGCTATGCAGTAAACGCAGCAATGCCAGTAAGACTTTACGGAACACTCTGCAAACGGTTATGGTGAGGGTCTCCTGGGAGGTTAAGATAAAATTGTTGATTAAGGATTACAGATAATGCAAGTTCTAAAAAGATCCATTAAACCAGAAACTTATATATGTTTTCTCCACATTTATCCAACTACTTGGGGGACTGCTGGTGATATTTGTTTAGTCCGTGAATCTGTAGCTAATTCCAGTGCATCAAAATTTGTAGGTCACAAGATGCGATTAGCCCTCCCAAAAGGGTTGGAACGCGATTCTTTGGTGGGTGTGCCGGTAATCAAAGTTGCAGGTCATGTAGGTGAGGGACATCCTAAAGATAAGCAGTCTGAATGGGAAGCTTATGTAGGTGTAGATAGAGAACTAGCGATCGCAGTTATGAAACCTTGGGGCTTTAAATTAATTGAACCCACAAATTAACCCCTCTTGATGAAAAAGAGGGGTTTTGTCAAGGTTTTGAACGGGGTTAAGCTGGATAAATTCTTAACCGCCGATTTGGTTCTTCCCCAAAACTGTCTGACTTGAGCCGATAATGTTCTACCAACTCATGTTGCATTTTCCTAACTTGAGAAGAACGAGGTAATAACTCGACTGGCTGACCTTTGGGGATCACAATTTGCTCAACAGCAAGTCTTGCTTCTTCCAAAGCGTCCATCTCATCATCGCCGCCCCGATGCAGTAACAATTGTAATTCTCGGTCATCGCCCATTTCTGGATCATCAATGTTCAGCAATCGACGTAAACCGCGAGTAATTTGAGGAATGGTGCTGGACTTGATGACATGAATTGGGACATGACGAGCCTTGGCCATCTGCCTTAATTTAGCGTGATTTTTGACGTGCGATCGCAATGCCAAAATAGCATCAGCATTATCTATATCTTTTGTCAAAATCACAGGTAAACTTAGCACACTAATCACCTGTTCCAATTGGTGACGACTCACTCCATAGGGGTAAATATGTAATGGCAAATCTTCCCCATTTGGCCCTGCTTGCTTAGTAGAACTACTAAAATCAATACTTTCAGAATAATTGAAAGATTCATCTAACAAGCGGTCAAATTCACTGCGTCCTGTCACCCGTTCACGTTCCAGAGACAAAGGTGGTAAAGCAACCATTTGACCAGAAGAACGCCAGCCATTAGCCTGCTTCATCGCTGGGAAAGATTCTTCCTCACTAGGTAAACTACCCCCACGACCATTAACCACAGATAACTGTCTGCTAATTGCCACTTTGCCCTTTTCATCCACAGTTCGCGTTTGCGGGTTAGGTTGACGACCCCTTAATAAAGTATCTACAGTATCAGCTACAGTTTCGTGAACTACCCAGCGCTGTCTCTCCAACATTTCCACAGCAATCTCAAAAGTGGGAGGGGCTTTGCGTTCCAAAACAGTCTTTTGAGAACCCCGCCTTCTCGCTTCGTCATCTCCTAGCGTCACCGCTTGAATACCCCCAACCAAATCACAAAGGGTAGGGTTTTTGATCAGGTTTTCGATTTGGTTTCCGTGAGCAGTTCCTACCAATTGCACCCCCCTTTCGGCAATGGTACGAGCTGCTAAAGCTTCCAATTCCGTGCCAATTTCATCAATGACAATGACTTCTGGCATATGGTTTTCCACCGCCTCAATCATCACCTGATGTTGTAATTCTGGTTTAGTAACTTGCATTCGTCTAGCACGACCGATGGCCGGGTGGGCAATATCACCATCTCCAGCGATTTCATTGGAGGTGTCAATAATTACTACTCGTTTATTGAAATCATCCGCCAAAACACGGGCAATTTCCCTTAAAGCAGTAGTTTTCCCCACACCTGGACGACCCAGCATGAGAATTGACTTACCAGTTTCTACCAAATCGCGGATCATGCCAATTGTGCCGAATACTGCCCGACCGACACGACAAGTCAAGCCAATAATCTTACCAGTGCGGTTACGGATAGCACTGATTCGATGTAAAGTTTGCTCAATTCCTGCCCGATTATCTCCGCCAAAGGTTCCTACTCTTTGAATGCAATCATCTATCTGTGCTTGAGTAATGGCTGTTTCGCTCAGATATTCAGCTTCATGGGGAAACCGAGCTTCTGGACGACGACCTAGATCCAAGACCACTTCAACTAAACTATCTCGTTTGGGATGATTCTCTAGTACTTGTCGCAAGTCCTGGGGCAAAATGTCTAATAACTTTTGGAGATCTTCTGTAATCGTCATGCTTTCTATGGTGACTGACGTTTTTAGAGATAACGAGGACACTTTGATGCAGGGGTTGCCCAGTAATTTTAGATTTTAGATTTTAGATTTTAGATTTTAGATTAAAAAAATTTGGTACACGCCCCGTCCTCTATTGACAGAAAAATCGTCAATCCAAAATTCAAAATCTTCAAGCTCTACACTTGAGGGTGGAGTCAATCCAAAATCGTCAATCCAAAATCCAAAATCGAGTACCCCTGTTGAAGAAAATGTCCAGAATGAGCGATTAGCGTGACCGCTGTGACTTGAGTTGGGAAACGAGAGTATGGGCAAGCTCTACAGCCTGCCAGAGTAATTCCGGTTCTTCTTCCAGGCGGATAGAGGTCTTAATACTAGTGTTACTCACCTCCTTATTTTCTAACTTTTCAAGAATGGGTGACAGCAATACACGAGCGTAGCTACCATAAGCAACCCCGGCAATTTTGGATTTTGGATTTTGAATTTTAGATTGTGAATTGGCGTTTTCTAATCCAAAATCTAAAATCGGCAATCCAAAATCGTTCAACAGTCCCAGTTCCTGCAACTTAGGAACGGTGTAACTATTTGTGCCTCCTGCTAACTGCACATATCCCGGTAGGTTTGCTGCCAAAACTTTTTGCCCTAATTTTACTGCGGCTATGGTGGTTCCATGTCCAATATCACCACTCATAGAGCGCCCGTCTGTTTGCCAAATTACAACTTGGGGACGGGGGGACATAAGATTATAAATTGCTTGGAGGTAATCAATTAATCCCTCACCATCGTTACAACTGATGGCTATTACCTTTAAATTAACTGCCCAGGGTGTGGCAATTGCTGCCCACAAACGCTGGAATTCTTCCAAACGCCCTATTTGTGTATGAATTTCTATGGCATCTATTCCCGTTGACATGATCAATGGTGCGATCGCTCCCGGCGTTGACACATATGATGCTGTATCAATCATCTCATAAGGACAGGCTGGAATGCAACGACCACAGCCATAACATTTTTGAGCCACAATTCCTGAATAGCTATTTTTTAAATCGTTAAACACAATCGCTTGTGCAGGACAAATTTTTTCACAGGGTCTAGGGCAATCTGTCGGACAATTACTAGAATTAAACTCTGCTTTTCTAAAATGAGGGTCTTCTCCATCATTTAGGCTGACCATTAGCAATGGTAAATTCCCTTCAAAGCCAAAGCCCCGCTTCTGGGCATCCCTAACCAGATCCTTAGCTGCTTGTAACCCTGCCTGGGCAGCGGCAATCACCGCCGGATCAGCTGCCACATCTATGCAGTCAGCGCCCGCCAAAGTATAGGCTAATGTTAAACTTCTGACCGCAGGTAAATGTTGGAAACTGGCTCCACAAATTAACTTGAACCAGTGACCCTGTTGTAGGGATTGTAAAGGGGCTAACATATCAGTCACATTTCTATTATGCTTTTATCTGCATGAAAATTACGACCGTAATCAATAAAAAATCATAATTTCCTAAAGACACAAAAAAACAGTTTGCCCTGTTGTCAAGACAAACTGTATCAAAAATCAAAATTTATCAAACAGAATACAGGAGTCAGGAGTCAGAATTTAAGAAGGAATTCCACAAGACTGGCAAATAGCTCCTGGGTTTTTACTCAGTACTCAGTACTCGGTACTTAGAACATACCCATGCCGCCCATGCCACCCATGCCACCCATGCCACCCATACCGCCCATACCGCCCATACCACCCATGCCACCCATATCAGGGGCAGCAGCAGCAGCAGGTTCAGGTTTCTCAACAATGATAGCTTCGGTTGTTAAGACCATTCCCGCAATAGAAGCGGCGTTTTGCAAAGCAGAACGGACAACTTTGGCAGGATCAATGATACCTGCGGCAATTAGATCTTCAAATATTCCAGTAGCAGCGTTGTAGCCGATGTTAATATCTGTTTCCTTGACTTTAGAAACAATTACAGTACCTTCAACACCAGCATTATCTGCAATTTGCCGTAGGGGAGCTTCTAAGGCTCTTTGGACAATTTCTGCCCCAATTCTTTCTTCAGGGTCGAGGGTGTTCTTAATTGCATCTACTTTCAAAGACAGATGAATCAAGGTTGTACCACCACCGGGAACAATGCCTTCTTCAACTGCGGCTTTGGTGGCATTGAGTGCATCTTCAATCCGTAGTTTACGGTCTTTGAGTTCGGTTTCTGTAGCTGCACCGACTTTAATGACTGCCACACCACCAGCTAGTTTAGCAATGCGTTCTTGTAGTTTTTCGGTGTCGTAGTCGGAATCAGTTTCTTCCAACTGTTTACGAATTTGAGCAATCCGCTTTTGCACCTCTGGCTTGATGTCACTGCCAGCTACAATTGTTGTATTTTCTTTGTCAATGGTGATTTTGCGGGCAGTTCCCAGCATTTCCAAAGTAGCGGTATCTAAGCTTAAACCGATTTCCTCAGAAATCATCTGTCCATCGGTGAGGATCGCGATATCTTGTAACAAGGCTTTACGGCGTTCACCAAATCCCGGTGCTTTGATGGCGGCAACTGCCAATACACCCCGCGCTTTATTGACTACTAAAGTCGCTAAAGCATCGCCATCCACATCTTCGGCAATGATCAGCAAAGGTTGACCTAACCGGGCAACTTTTTCTAAGACAGGTACTAACTCCTGAATACTGCTGATTTTTTTGTCAGTAATTAAGATGCGGGCGTTTTCAAATTCTACCGTCATCCGGTCGTTGTTGGTGATGAAGTATGGAGAAATATAACCCCGGTCAATTTGCATCCCTTCCACTACTTCTAATTCGGTGGTCAGAGATTTAGATTCTTCAACGGTGATTACACCATCTTTGGTGACTTTTTCCATAGCTTCAGCCAGCATACTGCCAACTTCTTCGTCGTTACCAGCCGAAACGGTAGCTACTTGAGCGATCGCACTTCCTTCTACTGGTTTGGCAATTTTTGCAATTTCTTGCACGAGTGCCTCAACGGTTTTATCAATTCCCCGTTTCAAGCTAATAGGGTTAGTACCTGCGGCAACGTTCTTGAGTCCTTCTCGAACTAAAGCTTGTGCTAGAACCGTAGCAGTAGTAGTTCCATCCCCAGCCACATCCTTGGTTTTGGATGCTACTTCTTGGATTAGTCTAGCTCCAGTGTTTTCCAAAGGATCTTCTAATTCAATTTCCTTGGCAACAGTGATACCATCGTTGACAATTTGAGGTATACCAAATTTTTTTTCTAAAAGGACGTTGCGACCTTTTGGCCCCAAGGTGATTTTCACCGCATCAGCCAAAGCGTTAATACCCTTTTCCAAGGCCCGCCGTGATTCTTCATCAAATGCAATAATTTTCGCCATGTTTAATTTCTCTAGCGCTTCCATTAGACAATTTAGCACTCACAGGCAAAGAGTGCTAAGTCCCTTAGCCACTCAAATTAAGAAATTCTAATAAAAAATTGATTAATATTACAATTGATGCTGATTTTCAATACTAGCAGTAATGGTTAAAGTGGGAGATGAACCTAGACAACTCCCTTAAGTCTCTTGGCATTGCTAACCCTAGCGGCACCGGCTGGTTAGCGGTTGTATTTACTTTTATTTTGGCTTGGTTTGTGACTTGGCGTTTAATTCCGGCAATACGTCAATTTGCCTTGCGGGTAGGTTGGGCAGACCAACCCAATGCCCGACGACTTAACCAAGAACCTTTACCTAATGCCGGAGGTTTGGCTATCTATGCCGGTGTTATTGCCGCTTTGGTGCTTGCTAGTCTCTTACGACCCATTGAACTCCAAGGGGTGTTAGCTCAGGTACTAACAATCCTTTTAGGAGGATCTATCTTAGTCCTTGTTGGTTTTATTGATGATCAATTTGGCTTACCTCCTTCTGTGCGTTTGTGGGCGCAGATGATCACGGCACTCTTGCTGGTGGCTAATGGCATTAGCATTAAAGTTACTTTTGGTACACCCATAGACTCGCTATTGTCGATGGCGTTGACAGTGTTGTGGGTAGTAGGTATTACCAATGCTATTAACCTGATGGATGGTATGGATGGTTTGGCGGGAGGAATTAGTTTTATTACCGCCATGAGTTTGTTAGGGGTTTCGGCTCAGTTTAATAATCGAGCCGCAGCCACCTTAGTTTTAGCCGCTTTGGCAGGTGCAGCACTGGGATTTTTGAGGCACAATTTCTATCCCTCACGGATCATTATGGGTGACGCGGGGGCATATTTTTTTGGCTACGTACTAGCAGCAACTAGCATTTTAGGAAAACTCCAACAAAACACCGTTTATGCTCTTGTACCCACGGTTTTATTTCTGATGTTGCCAGTATTAGATACCACTCAGGTTTTTGTACGGCGACTCCTAGCAGGAAAAAACCCCCTGAGTACTCCCGGTAAAGACCATTTACATCACCGTTTGTTGGCTTGGGGGTTATCCCAACGCCACGCAGCTTTGACTCTGTGGTCAATTACCTTGTTTTTTAATTTGCTGGCTATGAGAATACAAGGTATGAATTTAGCAGTTATGCTCACATCTGCCGCTAGTATTATTTTGCTTTTGGGTTTTACTATCTGGCAAAGAATTAGGAGTAATTCGTAATTACAGGAGTGAGGAGTTCGGAGGTAGGAGTCAGAAGTCAGGAGTCAGAAATCAGGAGGTAGAAAATCAATACAACTCGGTACTCGGTACTCAATACTCGGTACTCGAATTACATCACTATGCCCCCGTCTACATTAAATACTTGACCAGTGATGTAAGCTGCTGCGGGATCTGCTGCAAGAAAGCGCACCATACCCGCAATTTCTTCAGGTTGACCGTAGCGGCCGAGGGGGATGAATTGGAGAATATTTTCGGCTTTGATATCGCTGGTCATGTCGGTGGTGATAAAGCCAGGAGCGACGGCGTTAACGGTGATGCCACGGGAAGCAAGCTCTTTGGCAACTGTTTTGGTAAAACCGATCACACCTGCTTTGGCGGCGCTGTAGTTGGCTTGTCCTGGGTTGCCCATTTGTCCAGCAACAGAGGCGATATTAATAATTCGCCCAGAACGTTGTTTGAGCATAATTTTGCTAACAGCTTTTGTACATAAAAATACTCCAGTTAAATTCAGGTCTATAACTGCTTGCCAATCTTCTAATTTCATTCGTAACAGTAAGGTATCGCGGGTAATGCCTGCATTATTGACCAAAATATCGACACGCTTGAATTTTTCAATGGTGGTGTTAATGAGCGTGTCTACTTGATCTGGTTGAGAAACGTCGGCTTTGAGAGCAATCGCATCTCCCCCATTAGCGATAATTTCTGCGACTACTTCGTCTGCTGCTGCGCTAGAACTGGCATAGTTGACAACTAATTTAGCGCCTTGGGATGCTAATTGGAGTGCGATCGCTCTCCCAATCCCCCGTGATGCTCCTGTGACAATCGCAACTTGATCTTTTAATAGTGTCATTTAATTTTCCTCAATATCCAACAGACCCTTTATAAGTAAATCTTTAAAGGGTGTAATGACGCAACATGATCGGAGTCAAAAAAGTATAAATCGCAGCCTAAAATTTCCATTGTAGGCAACAACGCTCTCTGTTTGGATTACCGCGCTAATATTGAACTCATTGACCAAGCTAAAGTCCAAGCTAAGGTATTGAACATTTTGTTTTCATATCCGTTTTAGGTGCTGAGAGAGGATATGAAGATGCACCCATGTTCAAAGCAAAACGAGCCATAGCAAAGATATCTGCAAAGTAGTGGCTTAGATTACACTATTTTACGCCTAGCTGGACTAGCATCAAACTTGCTACCACTGGCAGAACGTTTTTAGGAACCTTTCGTAATTTGCTGGCTAATGAGTTTTTCTGTACATCATAAGAAACCGCAAATGTAGAAAGAATTTTTAACTTTCAATTGGAAACTTTGGAAAATTTTTTGCACCGTTATTTAGAAATTTAAATTAGGTAATTGGTGATTGGAAAGACTTCTACCCATTACCCATTAACCATTACCTATTACCCATTACCCATTACCAAAATCTATGAAATATTCCCTAGCTGCAAATGCTGCTCAAGCACGTCAAACAAAAGAGAGATTTGCTCAACCAGAAGAACAATTATCTTATGAATTGGGTAAAGCTGTACAAGAATTACCACCACTTTATACAAGATTATTAGCCGGAACAATCAGCATCATTATATTTGGAGCAATTTCCTGGGCGCATTTTTCCGAAATTGATGAAGTAGCTACAGCACCAGGAGAGTTAATTGCATCTACCCAAGTCAGACCAGTGACATCTTTGGGTAATGGTTCTATTTTAGCAGTAAAGGTGAAAGAGGGCGATCGCGTTACCAAAGATCAGATTTTAATTGAACGTGACCCTAATTTACAACAAACAGATGTGAATCGCTTGGCTAAAGCTAGTAAATTAATTGAGGAAGACTTACAACGTTTACAAGCAGAACGGACTGGGGGAAAAACTGCGGGAACAAAACTGCAAGATGAATTGTTAAACTCGCGTTTATCAGATTACAAAGCCAAACAAGCAGCCGCAGAAGCAGAAGCGCAACGTCAACTTTCTATTATCAATCAAGCAAAAGTCCGGTTGACTCGGTTACAAGAAAATTTAGCCAGCGCTCAAACCAGTGTTATTAATGCTCAAACTAATATAGTTAATGCTGAAAATATCCGTATTAAAGTTGAAAATAATTTAAGTATTGCTCAACAAAGAGAAAAAAATCTCAGCACTTTATTAAATCCCGGTGCAGTTCCCAGAGTAGATTATTTAGAAGCACAAGAAAGATTAAACCGTGCCAACACAGAAATTATTAGAAGTGCAGATGAAGTAACTAATGCCAAAAACAGATTAACAGAAGCAAAAGATAAAGTTTCATCTTTAGAAAAAGATATTGCTGCTCAACGTCAAGAAATTAAACAAGTTGAACAAGCTTATCAATCTGCACTTAATCAAGTTTTACGTTTATCCTCAGAACGTCAAAGTGAAATTTTAACGCTGATAAATAAACGCAAAGAAGAATTAACCAATATTGCTGGTCAACTAGAGCAAGCGAGAAAGCAAAAAGATGGAGAAACTATTAAAGCACCTGTAGCGGGGACAATTTATAAAATCAAAGCCACTAAAGGGCCGGTTCAATCTGGTGAAGAATTATTATCAATTGTCCCTGAAGGGGAAGAAATGCTATTAGAGGTAAAAGTTCTCAATCGTGATATTGGTTTTATTCGTCAGAACATGAAAGCAAAGGTGAAATTAGCAACTTTCCCTTTTCAAGAATTTGGAATTGTTGATGGCGAAGTTACACAAATTAGTCCCAATGCGGTAGTTGATAAGGATTTGGGATTAATTTTTCCGACTCAAATTAAGTTGAGCAAACATTCAATTAATTTCCGAGGACAAGATGTAGAATTTACACCAGGTATGACTGCAAATGCAGAAATTGTCACTAGAAAAAAATCAGTTTTGACGTTTATTGTTGAGCCAATTACACGCAGATTTAGTGAGGCTTTTTCTGTGAGATAAAAAACTTAAATTAAACTTTTGTAGAGAGGTTGTATTCAACGTCTCTTTTTTTGTTTTTGTTTGTTAAATTTATCCAATCCCTCAACTACAAGTCAAATACCTAAACATGAAAAATATTAAAATAGCAAAACCCATCGCTGCAAAAAACACACTACTAATTCCCCCAAAACCAAACGCAACACCCATCAACAAAGGACCCATAGTTTGTCCTAAACCAAAAAATGTCCCATTTACTGATACGACCGTTGCTAAATATTCTTTTGGTGCTAACTCCGCTAACAACGTTTGAATACTGGGAAAACCTATTCCTAAACCAATACCAAATATTGTTGTCGGGATTAACAATAACCAGATATTTGAGACAAAGGGAACAATTAACATTGCTAAAGCATACAAAAGATAAGATGCTTTAATCAAATTTGTTGGTTGATATCTTTTCGCTAATCTCCCTAACTGAGATGACGTAATTGTAATTGCTACAGACACACTTGAAAGTATTAAGCCAATAGTGGCAGGTGGTTCTTTAAATATATCACTAATTAATTGTGGTAAATAGGTAACATAAGCACCATAAAGAAGTACAAAATTAGACGCACTGGCAATAAATAAACCAAATAATTGTCGATTTTTGATTATTATTCCGGCATTGCTAAAATATTCTTTTAGGTTGCGATCACCTTTTGGCTCTGGATTTTGCAAAACAAATAACACCAGCAACCCTACAGGAATCGCTACCACAGGTAACATAAAGGGATAATACCACCCGATTGTTGCTAATGCACCACCAATTAACGGATAACTGGCAGTACCAACACTGCTAAAACTGGCATTATATCCCATTGCAGCAGCGCGTCTGTCTCCTTTATATAAATCACCAATTATAGTAATACTTAAAGATAATAAAGAAGCTGCACCAATTCCTTGCAATAAGCGTAAAAATAATAATAAATTAAAATCACGAGCAAAAGCACAAGCTGTACCAGCAATTCCAAATAAAAACAGAGAAGGGACAATAATTATTTTTCTACCCCATCTATCAGCTAATACTCCAATTACAGGCCCTAAAAACAAGGCAGGTAATGTAAATACTGTAATTAATAACCCTAAATTTTTGGGGTTGATATTTAAAGATTTAGCCAAATAAGGAAATGCTGGAGTCACACTAGAAACTCCAATTACAGCAATTAGCGTAACTATACAAATAATCTGAAAATTCAACTCTTGATAAACTGGTTTAAGGTCTTTTAATGGTTCTTTTTCTTCTGATGAAATCATAATTATGCACCTATGATATTTTTAATTAAAATCTTACATGATTTTAGTGGATAAATAACCTTATGTATTTGCTTTTAAAAACAAAATATAATCAACTATTTTTTGCTTGCTACTAAAAAGAGTAGTTTCATAATAAGTCAAACGATGATGTTCACCAGAATATAAAACAAAAGTAATCCAATATAACTGATTTTCAATTTGAATTTTTTTGCCAAACCTACTTTTAGGGGTAAAGGAAGAACTGCGCGAGTTAATTATTACTGTTTCAATTTCAGCTAGTGATAGTTCAATAACTCCCTGAGAAAATATATTTCTTTGTTTCAAACTAATTCGACCCAGGGTTGAATTGAAATTGCAAGTTAGTACTTCATAACAATTATCAAGGTCTAAAAATAAAATACTAATAAATGCACCCACTAACAAATAAAAGCAAAGTATTGTCCAGCCACCAAAAATAGAGGAAAGTATTCCTAAAGCAGGTGTAAAAGAATGATAAAGTATATCTTGCCGAGAAAATTCTTCAATTCTGTAAATTCTTTTTATTTTTGGCTGCATATTTATTTCTTTTTCTCTTCAAAAATATCATTTAGCTAGTAGAAAGAAAAATAAAATCCCCCTTCCGTACTTTAGACATTATAAAGGAAGAGGGATAAGGCTAGGATTTTTTGAAATTGAATAGAATGACACCTCAATTTAGTTCTGTTTTAAGCAGCAACTTTTTCTTCAAGAGGTTTAAAAGTCTTTTTGGTCGCACCGCAAATAGGACAACTCCAATCATCAGGAATTGCCGCAAAAGGTGTACCAGGTGCAATTCCTGAATCAGGATCACCAGTTACGGGATCATAAATCATGCTGCATTGTCTACAAATCCATTTCTGAGTTGCAGGATCTTCACCTGCTATTCTGGTTACAGCTTGTCCTCCGTTTAATACTTCTAAAGCTTCAGAGTAGCGATCTGCATGGTGATTTTCTATGAATTTCAGCAAACCAAAACGGTGTGCTGCGGTGCGGAATGTGTTGGCGTGTTCGCTAGATTCTTGTGCTTGTTTGAGAAATTCTTCAGCTGCGGGATGATCGCGATCGCTTTGAGCAGCAGCAGCAAAATCAGGATACATTGTAGTGTATTCGTAGGTTTCACCTTCAATTGCTAAAGACAAACAGCGAGAGATAATTTCTTTTTTTTGTTCTTCTGTTAAACTCGCTGCATCTTTAACAGCTAGTTCTGGATGCAATAACTCAAAATGAGCAAAAGCGTGTTCAGTTTCTTGATCTGCTGTTTCCTTAAAAAGTTTTGCTAAGTCTGAAAAACCTAGTTTACGCGCTACGTTAGCAAAAAACAGGTATTTGCGATTTGCCATCGATTCACCACCGAAGGCAGATTCTAAGTTTTGGAGTGTAGTAAAGTTTGACAAATCCATAATTGTTTGTACGTGTCGGCGAAGTGATATTTCATGGAAAAACAGACTTTCAAGCCAGGTTATATGAACCTATATCTAAAATACAGTAGCTGTCAGTAATCATTGGTCGCCATGGATTTAGGAATCATCAACCTGTACAGGAATAAATCTCTATACATGACTTTGTAACTAAATTTTGTGTTAAAGTTACCTGCAATATACTGTGTCTAGATAGATTTATACAACCTGTTCAGCCTCTCTATTAATGACCAGTTTTTACCTGTTCTAGACAATTATAAAACCTAAAACAGTTATTAGTTTATCCATTCTTAGCTAATATTTAGTAGGGTGTGTCAGATACCGAAAATTGGTAGATTTTTACTGAATGATCGAGTTTGATGCATTCTACAATCTTGCGTTAAGAGTCATACGCAGCTTTCGTGATTTTAGAGATCAATAGCTTGCCAAAAGAGATTAAATCTGCATTACTATTTGGTGAAAATGCGAATTGCAAATCCCGGATTTCTCACCACAATTCTCAAAGCCTTATAAAATCTAGATTCCGGTTTTTCACACTGCATCAAAAAATAACCTGTCAAAAATGCCCAAAACATATTTTGGGTAAGGATTATGGCGAATGCATTCACGGGACTTGTGAGAAATGCGGGAAATGTTTTGATCACTGCTACCAGTGATCAAATCAATGAAATATAGTTAAATAAACTCAGTAGTAACGGAGTTTAATATATCACGGGTAGCTAAATCAACTTCATTATATACTAGATACATAATTTTAGTAGACTAAAACAGTCATACTCAAAAAGTATATCTATGACAAAGACAGCCCTGATTACAGGCATTACAGGTCAAGACGGTTACTATCTCAGCCATTTGCTCCTCAACCAAAATTACCGAGTTGTGGGTTTGGTATCTCCACACCGACAAGCCAACTTGTCAAAACTGGGAGACTTGGCAGACAAGGTAGACATTTACACTGTTGATTCTAGAGATAGTGCGGCCTTATTAACGGCTGTCGAACAATTACAACCCCACGAAATTTACAATTTAGCCGCACCCAGCTTTGTTCCTGATTCTTGGCATGATCCTCTAGGAACACTGGATCTAATCACAGGTACTGCTACTAGATTGTTAGATGCAATTAGGCAAGTTGGTTTATCTACACGTTTTTATCAAGCTAGTAGTTCAGAAATGTTTGGGGATGTTGATGTTTCTCCTCAAGATGAAGAAACTACTTTTCGTCCTAAAAATCCCTATGCAGCCGCAAAATTACACGCTCACTGGACGATGGTACATCATCGGCAGCGTTATGGCTTATTTGCTTGTAGCGGTATTTTGTATAACCATGAATCTCCTCTGCGTCCTCCTCAGTTTGTCACACGCAAGGTTTCTTTAGCGGTAGCATCAATTAAATTGGGTTTAGCCGAAACTTTAGAAATGGGTAACTTGGATGCTAAACGTGATTGGGGTTTTGCTGGAGATCATGTTGAAGCAATGTGGCGAATGTTACAGGTAGATGAGCCGGAAGAATATGTGATTGGTACAGGTAAACTCCACAGTGTTAGAGAATTAATTGCCACAGCTTTTGATTGTGTGGGACTAGACTGGCAAAAATACGTAGTTACTAATAGCAATTTATTACGAGCGGATGAACATTTTCAACTTGTTGCTAACCCTAATAAAGCTAAAAATAATCTTGGCTGGGAACCTAAAGTTAGTTTTGAGCAACTGTTAGAGAGAATGGTGAATACTGATTTGGATAAATTGCAAAGTGGTAGAGTGTCACCACAAATATCCCAAAATGCTAATTAATGAAGTGATAGACAATCTCAAGCCTGGTGAAAAATTGAGTAATAAAGCCAATCATTTATTCGTATTTTTAGAAATTTTTGCCCTTGAAGGTGGGATTCAATCCTATATTAAAGACATTTTTCGTGCCTATTTGGGATTAGAACAAACCTGTAAAGCAGAAGTTTTTTTATTACGCGATAGTGATGATTGTGTAAATCCTTTTGCATCAGAAAATTTGAAATTTCATTATTTTAAAAGTGATTTGCCACAAATAGGGAGAGTCAAATTTACTTTAGCCTTGCTTCGCTATCTCTTGCAAAAAAGGCCGCAACACGTTTTTTGTGGTCATATTAAATTGGCGGTACTGATAAAAACTTTATGCCAACCTTTGGGGATTCCCTATACTGTACTAACTTATGGGAAGGAAGTCTGGGAACCGCTTAAAAATCAAGAACGAAGTGCTTTGGCTTCCTCTGCGGCCATTTGGACAATTAGCCGCTACAGTCGAGATTGTGCTTGTGCTGCTAATGATATTAATGCTGATCAGGTAAAGATGTTACCTTGTGCTATTGATGGGGATAAATTTACTCCTGGGATTAAAGCACCAGAATTAGTTGAGAAGTACGGTTTAAATAATGCCAAGGTGTTGATGACTGTAGCACGTTTGTGGTCTGGGGATATTTACAAGGGTGTAGATGTCACCATTAGAGCATTACCGCAAATTATGCAGGTGTTTCCAGAGGTAAAATATTTGGTAATTGGTCGTGGTGATGACCAACTGAGATTAGCGGAGTTGGCAAAAGAGCTAGGTGTGAGCGATCGCGTGATTTTTGCCGGTTTTGTCCCTACAGAAGCATTAATGTTACACTACCGTCTAGCAGATGCCTATGTTATGCCCT
This sequence comes from Anabaena sp. EIM26, assembly GCF_057568715.1. Lineage (NCBI taxonomy): Bacteria > Bacillati > Cyanobacteriota > Cyanophyceae > Nostocales > Nostocaceae > Anabaena > Anabaena sp. EIM26. The sequence continues at coordinate 672,822 of NZ_CM172472.1, forward strand.
CTCAAGAAGGCTTTGGTATAGTTTATCTAGAAGCAATGGCTTGTGGTATACCAGTTTTATCTGGTGATAATGATGGCTCGGCTGACCCCTTACAAGATGGTAAACTAGGATGGCGAGTACCACACCGCAACCCCGATGCCGTAGCAGCAGCTTGTATAGAAATTCTCCAAGGTCAGGATCAACGTTGTGATGGTGAGTGGTTACGAGAACAGGCGATCGCAATTTTTGGTATAGAAGCCTTTCAACAACGCCTACAACAAATGCTTCTCTTCCCATCTCAACTAAACTCATGACCTCCATAACTAATGACTAAGATAGAGTGATAGTAAAACAAATTTGAGAAATGCGCCCTAATAACTTGCAATTGAATCTTGAAAAACTTCGTCCTTGGCTCACTTTATTAGCTATAACCTGGTTATTAGCATCATTAGGCTTGGGCTGGTTGGTTAATTCCCTGCTAATTATTTTTGGGCTGTTGTTAGTCACACCAGTTATCGCTTTTTTCGGATTTCGCTGGTGGCTACAACGCAATTTGGTTGCTGGCCAGTGTCCCGTCTGCGAATTTGAATTAACAGGTTTAAATAACAGCAAATTGCAGTGTCCAAATTGTGGAGAACAGCTATTAATCCAAAATAGTCAATTTAGCCGCTTCGCACCAGAAGGAACAATTGATATTACAGCCATTGAAGTCACAGCCAAATCACTAGAAGATTAAGATAATTCATAACGGTGTGAGTGCTGAGTACCGAGTAGTGAGTACCGAGTACCGAGTACCGAGTAGTGAGTACTTACTAGCATTCATCATTCTGCCTCCGAACTCCGAACTCCGTTCGCGTAGCGTCTCCGTTCGGCGAAGCCGTGCCGTAGGCATAGGAGAAACTCCGAACTCCTAATTCCGTTTTTGTGAAATTGAGAGGGCATAAGGATGCTGTTGTGGGGATAAATCACCTATATAGAGCAAATATTGCCCAGCCTGCCAGAAACCTGCAAGTTCTGGTTTATTATTTTCAGAGTAACTATCTGCCAATACACAAAATTTACCACCGGGACCATCAATGAATAGCGTCGGCTTTCCCTGACTCTCAACGGTTAATCGCAAATAAGGCAGTGATTCTTTAACTTGAATAACTTGACTTGGTTTAGTGGTAATATTCCCGCAGTTAGTTTTAACTGTTCCTCCTGACATACCATTGACAACCATCGGGTCTGTCTGGAGTTTGTTATTAACTTGAATGACTGGAGTTTGGGCCAAATTAGCTTGGTTAAATACCAAACACATTGCCAAAGTTGTAGAAACAAGAGTCAATAGTCTTAAAGTTTTCATTTTAGTTAATGCTCCCGACTGTGAATAGAGCAATATCTTTATATATATTCTGGGCTACTTGACGCAGATAAACCGATTTTGTTCCCAAATGTAATGTATAAATTTTTATTCCGAAATTTAACTATTTTGTGACTAAACATTAAAATATCCTGAAATGAAAAGGAAAAGGCAGAAAAATTTTACTGATACTCAAGCACTAATCATCTTGATCCCCTTCAATAATGGCTAGTCAATTTTTAGTAAACAGCAACCTCTAGCAACTCACGGGTAATAGATTATTTTCCCTACCTACAAAGGTGTTGCACACATAGATATTAGTTAAAATCACTAAGACAACCGCCAAATAAAGGATTTAGTTGGTTGTAAAACCAGAGTATCCTAGCTGAGGTAAAAAAAATCATGAGTCCTCAACCCGAAGAAGAGTTGCAACGTCGCCTCCAAAAACTAGAGGCTGAGATTAATTCATTTTCCCCAACCCAGCCTCAACCAGAGGGAGAAAAACAGACACCGATCGCTTGGTTTGCCAAATTAAACTTATATCTAGAGCGATCGCGCTTTTGGTTCCAAGGTTTATCGGGAATGAAAAAGCTGGCCGTTGGGGGAGCAGTGATGGTATTGGGATTATTGATGTTACAAACAGTGTTTAAACTCGTAACATCTGTAATCAGTCTGGCACTGTTAGCGGTATTAGTGTATCTTGGATACAAATTTTTTGTGTCTAATAGCTTTCAAAGTAAGCAATAGCCTATTTTAACCGCGCCGAGATTGGCGTAAACATAAAGTCAAAGGGAATTATATAATGGCGACCCCAACTGTCGGGACAAATATTCATCAATCTAGCCAGTCCAAAAAACCAGAAAAAACTCATTCCCTGCCCTTAGGAACAAGACGCTTGGCCGCTTGGGCAGTGGAAATCACATTAGTAGTTGCCAGCGGGTTAGTTCCCTTTGGGCTAGGCGTTTATGCCAATTCTCGCAGCGATCTCAACCGAGTACCTCTAAACCCGGTGTTGGTACTCACAGAAAGAGCGATCGCACGACCTCTAGCCCTACCCGTTAGTTATGGTATTCGTAACGTTGCCAGTCCGACTAATTTCTTGTGGACAATTGCCCTATTAGCACCAATCACCCTCTCATGGTGGCAATTGTATCTACTAGGTAAAACCGGCAGCACCATTCCCAAACGTTGGTTTGGTGTCCGGGTAATTAATGACGAAGGTACAGCCCCTGGTTTAGGCGCAGTTGTCGTCCGTGAAGGTCTAGGACGGTGGACAGCACCAGTTTCTATCGCCTATCTGCTGTGGCGCTATAGCTTTGCCTTTCCTAACTTAGGTTTATTCACATTTTTAGCTGTATTGATGGTGCTAGGAGAAGGAATGGGTTGGCCTTCGCAAAAGCGTCGTCGTTCCTTTCATGATCAGTTAGCAGGTACATACACAGTAGATGTTACAGATAGCAAAAAACGAGTCAAACCACCCGTAGACAATGCCAGCGAGCAACCCCAACCAGAAAATCAGCATGATCTCAATACATCCACTAACCAACCGACTCCAAAAGATTCAATCCGGCGTAGCCCCAATTTAATCTTGTTTTTGGTAGGGATAACAAGCATGATTGCTGTGTTATCAACTTTAGTCGGCACACAAATTTACATCCAAAGCCAAGAAAGCCTGCGGAAAACCCAGCAAATCAATAGCCAAAAATTTCTGGAACTTGTTAAACAACTTAGCCCTGATTCTGGTGTTACCAACGAAGAACGCCAGAGGTCAATTCTCGTTTTAGGCGGCATCAACGATACACAATCAATTAAATTTCTGGTAGATCTACTAGTTGAAGAAACTGACCCCAAAACCATAGATACTATTCAACAAGCCTTGGCAAATATCGGACCGAGTGCGATGCCAGAACTAAAACGCATGAATCAGTTTCTTGCAGGTGAAATGGAATCAGTCGCCACATTCCGAGAAATTCGGCAAAAGCAGTTAAACCTTAACCAGCAAGCAATAAACAAAATTCTTACTGTTTATAGCGGCAAAATTAATGGCATGGATTTGAGCAGCACCCAATTAGGTTCAAAAAGCTCTGAGGCAAATTCTTTATTCAACTTAGGACTAGACAATACTGATTTATCTGGAGTTATTTTCAAATCTGCCAACCTTAACCACGCTAGTTTGAAAGGTACTCGTTTCCGCAGTGTAGGCGAAGATGGACGTTGGGATACTTATGATGATGTCACCGCTGATTTGAGTAACGCTCATTTCCAACAAGCTGATCTCAGTAATGCTAACCTCAGTCGTGTATTGATGAACCGTAGCGACTTCAGCCGCGCCACCCTCAACAAAGCTAACTTATCAAATTCCCGTCTCGTGAGTGCTAACTTCAGCAGCGCTCAGTTAATAGGTAGCGATTTGCAAAAAGCAATCTTGGAAAATGCCAGTTTGACAGGGGCGGATATCAGTGATGCCAAATTAATGGAAGCTAATTTGTATGCTGCTCATTTAGGCCGAGTTTCTGCGATCGGTACACAGTTATCTTATGCCGATTTAACCAACACAGATTGGCAAGGAGCAGACTTATCTGAAGCATATTTAGATAATGCTAATCTTACCAATGCTAACTTGAGTGCTGCTCGTCTCTCCGGTGCTGTTTTGCGCTCTACCAATATGAAAAATGCCAACCTCAGAAATGCTGATTTAAGTCGCGCAGATTTACGAGGGGCAAATTTGAACGAAGCCGATTTTCAAGGAACTATTCTTTTCCCTGCTAAACAAGATCCCACAGATCAATTTGTACAAACATCTGATCTTGGTTCACAAGCCGCTGTAGTCCAAGGAGTTGATTTTACCGAAGCCAAAAATTTAGATGCCAAACAACTGGCTTTTATTTGTACTAAAGGTGGCATTCATCCCCGCTGTCCATAGTTTGTCAGACAATTTTAGATTTTAGATTTTAGATTTTGGATTGACTCCACGGATAAATCCGATGGCTTGTAGCATCCAGAAATCATTAGTCAAATCAGAAATAACCTATAAAAGGGAGCAGATGATGCAGGGAAAGTAATTTTTCCACTCACTGTTCCCTTTTCGCTATTAGCTATTCAGAGTAATATAGACAACATAGTTATTGATATGGTGTCAGGAGTGGGGATAATGAAACATTTTAAATATTTAGTTTCAATTTTAGGTACTGGTGCGGTTTTGAGTCTATCTATAAATACCCAACCAGTAAAAGCTCAAGTAGCTTATGGTAGCTATGTTGGTATTGGCCCAACAGTAGGATTAAGTGATGGTACTCAAATTGGTGGGGTGTTGGCTTTCCGCTACAAGTTACTAGAAACACCTGTATCTTTCCGCGCTCAAGCTTTAATTGGTCAAGGAACAGCAATAGTACCTACTGTTTCTTATGATGTCCCTTTGAATTGGCAAACAGATGCTTATTTAGGTGCTGGAATGGTATTGACAAGTGGGAATGAAGCTTCTCCTGTGGGTAATAAAATTAGTTTTGCTTTGCAACCGGGAATTGATTACGTTGTTCCTAATAGCAATACAGTGATTTTTGGTAATGCAATTATTGCTTTTGATGCCTACCGCAATGGTGGAGGTACTGCTTTATCTTTACAAGGTGGGGTGGGTTTGAGATTTTAAATAATAAAAAAGTAGGTTGGGTTAAGCGACAGCGCAACCCAACAAAAACATTAATAATGTTGGGTTTCCTTACGTCAACCCAACCTACTTTAAAAGTGATTAAATAAACATAATATTATGAGCGACACATCAGGGATTCTCATCAAAAAGCCAGTTTCTATTTTAAATAGAAATTTAAAGAATAACTTTAACTTCGGGAGTTTTTTTACAGCATTAACCAAAGCTGGTGCAAATGCGGCTGTTGCCAATTTTGGTAATATACCAGAAAATCTTGTGGAAGTTGTCGCCGCAGTTGGTTTAGATTTAGATAAAGAACCTGCTGGAGAAGTTGCTTGGATATTGATTTCTCGGGCTTTAATTCAAGCAATGTGTACTTTAGCAGAAGAGAGAAAAGATTTATTAAAGGAAGCTGATAGTAAAGATATTGAAATAATAGTTAATCATCGTCTAGAACAGTGTTTAAAAAATCTAGAATCACAAGAGGTAACTATTGATATTAACTTTTTTGAACATCCTGAAAATTTAGTAATTGTTGAAAAAATTAAAATACCTTTTACTCAGTGGTTAGAAGGTTTTGGTGTCAAGCCAGCAGAAGCTAAAGTTATTAGCAATCAAATTCCTGGTCAGTTTGTTTATGCACTACACAAAGAATGGTTAAAAAATAGTGATAAATATCAATCTTTATTAAATAACCTCAATAGTCCTTTTGTTAAAGCCACTGAACGACAACAAGCATGGAAAATTTATAGAGCGTGGCTAGAAAACCAAGTTAATGAAAGGATGTTTGATGAAGCCTTTGGTTTAAAACAGGTTTATGTGCCGTTGCGGGCTTATTATAAACGCAAAATTGAAGTTAAAAAAACAGATACCTTTAGCAGAGAAGAAGCTAAATTTGAGCAGGTTGTTATTGATTTAGAAACAGAAGTAGAAACTTGGTTAAATAAAGCTGACTCTAAAGATGCTATGAGGGTGATTAGTGGTGGTCCCGGAAGTGGTAAATCTTCCTTTGCCAAAATATTGGCAGCTAACCAAGCAAAAAAGGGGAAAGTTAGAGTTTTATTTATTCCTTTGCATCGGTTTGAAGTTACGGATAATTTAACTAAGGCTATTGGTGACTTTGTTTTGAGTAATGGCTTTATTAAACAGAATCCTTTAGAAACAAATGATTTTGAATCACGATTATTAATTATCTTTGATGGTTTAGATGAATTGGCAATGCAGGGTAAACTTGGGGCAGAAGTCGCTAAAGAGTTTATTCAGAAGGTTGATAAAAATTTAGCTAATTTCAATCAACGGGAAACTCGATTACAAGTTTTGATTACAGGACGGGATTTAACTATTCAAGCGAATAGTAGTTTATTGGATAACTCATCACAAGAAATATTGTATGTTCTGCCTTATTTTTTAGAGAAATCTGAAAGAGATAATTATGAAGATGAACAAAAATTGTTAGAAACAGACCAAAGAGATTTATGGTGGAAGCATTATGGTGAAGCAAAAGGCATAGAATATACTGGTTTACCATCTGAATTAAATAAAGGTAAGCTAGGAGAAATTACTGCTCAACCTTTGTTAAATTATTTGGTAGCTTTAAGTTTTGCTCGTGGTGAAGTAGATTTTTCAGCAGATAGTAATTTGAATAGTATTTATGCAGATTTACTCAAAGCAGTTTATGAACGTAAATGGGCAGATAAAAAACATCCTATAAATCAAGAATTTAAAATTAAAGATGAGGAAGAATTTGCAGAAGTTTTAGAAGAAATTGCTTTGGCTTGTTGGCACGGAGATGGAAGAACTACAACTGTTAGTAAAATTGAAAAAATCTGTGGTGATAATAATCATTTAAAAAATCTTTTTGCTGAATATCAGCAAGCAGCAGAGGCAGGTATAACTCGTTTATTAACTGCTTTTTATTTTCGCCAAGGTGGGTTGAAGGAACTGGATAAAACCTTTGAATTTACTCATAAGAGTTTTGGGGAATATTTGACAGCTAGACGGATAGTGCGAGAATTAGATTTAATTCATAAACAGTTAGAAGAACGTGAAAAAAATCGCCGTAAAGAATGGGATGAAAAAGCGGCTTTAAAACAATGGGCTATTTTGTGTGGGATATCTCCTTTAAATGAGTATCTGTTTAGTTTTATTTTTGATGAAATGCGGTTGCAAGAACTAGCAAATGTTGAAAAATGGCAGCAGACTTTATGCAATTTGATTAGTTTTATGTTGCGTGAAGGAATGCCGATGAAAGAATTAGACTTAACTAATTTTTATGAAGAAAATCGGCAAGCGCGAAATGCAGAAGAAGCGTTATTAGTTGTGTTGAATGCTTGTGCTAGAGTGACAAAGAAAATTTCCGAGATTAAATGGCATTCCCCACAAAATTTTGGTGTGTGGATTTCTCGGCTACGGGGACAACGATTAGATTATGATAATCAAATTTTTTGCTTGGATTATTTGAGTTATCTAGATTTGCAGAAATGTATTCTGATTCATCAAGATTTTTTTCTGGCGAATCTTCAAAAAGCGAATCTTCAAGAGGCGGATCTTCAATGGGCGGATCTTCAAGGCGCGGATCTTCAGGGGGGTGATTTTAAACGGGCAAATCTTCAAGGGGCTTATTTTAAACGGGCGAATCTTCAAGAGGCGAATCTTCAAGAGGCTGATCTTCAAGATGCGAATCTTCAAGAGGCTGATCTTCAAGATGCGAATCTTCAAAAGGCAAATCTTCAAGAGGTGAATCTTCAAGAGGCAAATCTTCAAGATGCGAATCTTCAAGAGGCAAATCTTCAATGGGCGATTCTTCAACGGGCGATTCTTCAAGGGTCGAATCTTCAAGGGGCGGATCTTCAAGGGTCGAATCTTCAATGGGCGTATCTTCAATGGGCGGATTTTCAAGGGGCGGATCTTCAAGGGGCGGATCTTCAAGGGGCGGATCTTCAAGAGGCAGATGTTAGAGGAACTATTTTAGAAGGTCAAGATTTAACGAATCTGAACACAGACAAAGATTCCAGCACGATGTGACAACAGCCGATATCATCAAAAGCTGTGTGAGTCAAAATCCTCGCGGTATAATTAGAAATTGTGCAAATCAGCGAGGATACAGATGACTGCTGCTGTGAATATTTCTCCAATTTCTCCTACTCGTGACACTGGTGTAGCTTCTCATAATCTCTTTGTTTGCAAAACCTGCGCCAGTGTTTGGCAAGATGGTAAGCGTGTCGGTGAAACTGGTGGTCAAAAACTTTTACAAGAAATTCAGCAAGCCGCGCAAAATTGGGATTTACGGGATGATTTCCCTATTAAAGAAGTTGAATGTATGAGTGCTTGTAACCGTTCCTGTGTGGTCGCTTTTGCTGGTGAAGGTAAGTTAACTTATCTATTCGGTGATTTGCCGGTTGAAGGTTGTGCTGAGGCGGTGCTGGAATGTGCCAGCAAATACTACTCCAAGCCTGATGGTGTCCTACCTTGGTCAGAACGCCCCGAACCTTTAAAAAAAGGCATTTTAGCCAGGATTCCGACAATTAATTGACCTTTCTCCTGATTTCTCTCTGTGACTCTGCGCCTCTGCGTGAGCAAAAAATGTGCTTCATTTACCTAAAAAATAGATAAAAATCCCAAATTGCGATGTTGCGTGTTTTGATTCTGGGTGGAACTGGTGATGCTGCGGAATTAGTTGCAAGAGTTGCTAATATTAGTGGTGTGGATGCGATCGCATCTTTAGCCGGTCGTACCCGTGAACCTTCTACCCCTATTGGTAATTTCCGCGTTGGCGGTTTTGGTGGTGTGACAGGTTTGGTTGAGTATTTACAGCATCAACAAATAGATGTATTAATTGATGCCACTCATCCCTTTGCCAATCATATCTCCTGGAATGCAGCCGCAGCAGCAACAGAAACGGGTATTCCTAGATTATTGGTAAATCGTCCCCCTTGGGAAAAACAAGCATGTGATATTTGGATTGAAGCAGAAAATATTACCGCAGCAGCCGCAGCTTTAGAAAACCTAGCAAAACGGGTATTTTTGACCATTGGTAGACAAGAAATCTCTGCTTTTGCCCATTTGCAGGAAATGTGGTTTTTGATGCGAATGATTGATCCCCCTAACCCTGATGCTGTAGTACCTCCTGGTTTGGTTTTATTTGATAAAGGCCCCTTTTCTTTAGAGGATGAAAGGGAAATTTTAACTAATTATCATATAGATACTATTGTTAGTAAAAATAGCGGTGGAAATGCCACATATCCTAAAATTATTGCAGCGCGAGAAATGGGAATAAAAGTTGTGATGGTAAACCGTCCACCTTTACCACCTGGGGAACAAGTTCCAGATGTAGAAACTGCCGTGAAATGGTTGTTGGATAAGTTGGGTATTTAAATAATTGAATTTTACTAACAACATCAATATTATTTATTAAATAAAAATATGAAAAGCAGCGACAGAAATGAATTTAGCTTTTGGGAAGCGGGATGTTTAATTTGGGTGGGTGCAAAAGATTTATGTGGACTTCCTTACAATGAATTTTGTCATTCAATTTGGGGAAGTGATCCTGAAAAATTAAAAAAAATCATTGTGGAACATCAAGCATTTCTAGCAATGGATCTTTATCAAGATGATGGATATAGAGTACAAGTAGTGATGGGGGAATTAAATCCACAGGAACAAGAAGAATGGGTAGCAAGAGTAAGATGGAAATTAGACCTTTCCTGTGGTGCAATGGTGGTTTCAGGAATACTAGATGGAGACGAAGAAGAATTTAAAAATTTACCATCAGCAAATGACATAGAAAATGGTGAGGCTTTGCAATGTTATGTAGAAGTTACACCGGGAATATATCAAGTAGAAGTTTATAGTTATGCACCAGGAGATTTATCTACAGGTTGGGGACAAATTACCAATCCCAGATTATTTAAACCACAACTAGGTATTGAACCGGAATCAATCAAAGATTATTTTTTGAGAACTCGTCAACCAGAAGAAATGTCAGCTTGGATAAGCTATGAAATTACAGAAGATGATGAAAAGAAAAGAGAATATTATCAAGCTGCTGTAGAAGAAAATTATATTGATTTTATTATCAGGTTATCTCCTCGAATTGAGGATTTACCTGTACCAAATTTGGAAGCAGGTGGTTGTGTTTCGTGGGAGTTTCGGAAACCTGATAAATGTCCATTGGGTATTGTAGGAATAAAGGGGAAATGAAGAATTAATCATCTTTTATTCTTTAATCAGTTCCACCCCAAGTCCACACAGGATTACCTTTTTTTATCCCTTGTTTAACAACTATTAAAGGATAATTATTAGGATCAGAACCACCAGCTAAATCAAGCATAAAATAAACTTTACCTTTGACAAAATGCAGTCGTAAATAATTAGTATTTCCAGTATATTGTTCGCCATCAATCTTAGTAATTCCAGCAGACGCAAAACATTTTGCATATTTGGGTTTTAATGTTCCTACCCATGTAGTGCTAAAGCTATTTTTGGCGCTGATAGAAATATTATTTGCGTACTCACTCAAATTCACAGAACCATCAGTAGCAAAACCACCTTCTTGATAAGGACGGGGAATTTCAGTCACAATAACTTTCTCTGGACAGCTTTGTTTTTGATCGTTTTCACTATAAACCTTGAGTTCGATTTTATTTGCTCCCTTTTGTGCTTGGACATTAAAGGAGGGGAATAGGGAAAGTAAAATAATACTTATTCCTATGTTTAAAGATTGAGTGGGAATATTATGCATGGAGTTATTCAATGTGTTTGTGAATTTATTTGCTATTTTAAATTAAATCTTGATTTTTTCCTTATTTTCTAGAGGAAAAGCTGCATCGGAAAAATCAATAGTTTCTCCTGATATGGGTAAACATTCATCATTGAGATTTTCACAAAATATAATTTCTACAATATCCAAATTATTATTTGCGGAAATTATAGCTTGATAAATAAAACCATCTTCTGATTTTTTAAAAGCATCATATAAATCAATATTACCAGAACGAATATCTTTTAATCTGCTTTTTGACATGGGAGAATAAAGCCAAGTTTTATGATCTGGTGTTTCATCTATCCAAACAGCTAAAAAAATCTGCCCTGACGCATTTTGACAGCTAAATAAACAGGGAAAATCATAATATTCATAGATTTCAATAATTTCTAGGTTTACTAGCGGTGGGTATTGTGGTATTAATTTCATAGATAAACCTCATTTTTAGTCAGGAGAAGTAATATTAACAATTTCAAAATTTTTCCAAGGTTCTTGATTAGCTGGAAACCACCAAGTATGATGATCATTACCTGTTTTTCTGGAAGGTGTGTTTAATATTACTCCTAAATCAGATTTCCCATATCCTAATGCTACTTGTTTTTTGCGAAGTGCAGGAATTTTATTACGAGCATTACAAACTCCTGCTGCTGAGGTAAAAACAGAGAGTCCACAAGTTTGACATTCTGTGATGTTTTTAGGACAAAGTTGATCTATATTTTGTTCACGCCATGATCTAAAATCATCAGATGTAGGAGGGTTGTTATCTACCAGACGGTAAATAGTTCCTGAAATTGGTTGAGCAGTTTCATGTGGACAATTTTCAGGAAAATGGTTAGGCCATTCCATATTCTATTATATGAATTCATTTTCTAAATGATATCACCACAGCTAAGAAATGAATTCTATGGCTAATAGCGAAATTCAGCTTTAGCTGAATGAAGAGTGATATTTATGCAGTCTGTTTTAACAGACTTTCGCTATGAGACTGAGAATTAATTCTCATGTAGTTATGTGGGATAATGGAAGATGTATTTAACACCAAAAAATCCTCGAAAATTAACTCAAAATTGTAGTTAATCACTTCTTTATTAAATCGCAGAAATCTAAATAATATCTTCCATATTAATAATAGCAAATAGTCCTGATTTTTTATTTTTTCTAAAATTACACGCATACGCTCTTCTATCCCAAACCCTTGAGAAGATAAATTTATTCCTAATATATGAATATTTAAAATAGGTCTAATAACAATAAAAACTTGTTCATTTCCTTTTAATTCTGGAGTTTTACAAATTTCTATTTCCAAAGAAGGATTAATAAAAAATGGTAAAGAGTTAAATAAATCTTTGAAATATGACATTAATTGACTTTTGTTAGTGCTAGGGTAATAGGATTCGCTATAATATCTATCAGCTATTAACCCATTTAACCTATCTACAATTTTTAGTATCTATTGCTTTTTTAAATTCTCTAAAAAATAATAAAATATCACCTTCTAGTCCAGGAGGATTCAATCTAGATTCATGTGGTTCTCGAAATAAGAATATTCCCTCCTTAAATAAGGTAAATATAAAACTCATAAAACCCCAAACAACAGTATAATAATTTACTTAGTAAATAACACTGTATATTTAACAGCTGCAACTGTAAATTTACAGTAATGATAAATAAAACTATAACAAATTTTCTAATTAAAATGTTTTTTGATACTCTCTGTGCCTTTGCGTCTTTGCGCGAAAAAAAACTCTTATCCAAATCAAACCGCCAACTTCACAACCCCTAACGGTAAGGTAATAAAAGCCATATTTAGTAAAAATAAACAAAATAAATGACATCCATAGATTCCCACAAAAAAGCCAAAGCCCTCAAACCCGGAAGTGTTCGCCCCGCCAAAGAACTTTGTAGCGAATGCGGACTATGCGACACCTACTATATCCACTACGTCAAAGAAGCTTGCGCCTTCATCACCCAAAGAATAGACGAACTAGAAACCACCACCCATAAACGTCCCCGCAACCTAGAAGACGAAAACGAACTCTACTTTGGTGTTCACCAAAAAATGATGTCCGCACGGAAACAACAACCCATCGAAGGCGCACAATGGACAGGAATAGTTAGCAGCATAGCCATAGAAATGCTGAATCGTGGCTTAGTAGAAGGCGTGGTTTGTGTCCAAAACACCAAAGAAGACCGCTTTCAACCCATGCCCATCATCGCCCGTACCCCCGAAGAAGTACTAGCAGCTAAAGTAAATAAACCTACCCTATCCCCCAACCTATCCGTATTAGAACAGATAGAACAATCAGGAATGAAACGGTTATTAGTAATTGGTGTAGGTTGTCAAATCCAAGCCTTACGCGCCGTAGAGAAAAAACTCGGTTTAGAAAAACTCTACGTACTGGGAACACCATGCGTAGATAACGTTACCCGCGCCGGACTGCAAAAATTCCTCGAAACTACCAGCAGATCACCGGAAACAGTCGTCAGTTACGAATTTATGCAAGACTTCCGAGTCCACTTCAAACACGAAGACGGTTCCGAAGAAACAGTACCCTTCTTTGGCTTAAAAACCAACGTCCTCAAAGACATCTTTGCCCCATCCTGTATGAGTTGTTTTGATTATGTCAACTCCCTCGCGGATATCGTCGTTGGGTATATGGGCGCACCCTACCAATGGCAATGGATAGTAGTCAGAAATGATACAGGCAAAGAAATGCTGGAATTAGTGAAAGACCAAATCGACACCCAGCCAGTCATGTCTAAAGGAGATAGAAAACCTGCTGTACAGCAAAGCATACCAGCTTACGACCAAGCCGTTACCTTACCGATGTGGGCTGCAAAATTAATGGGCGTAGTAATAGATAAAATTGGCCCAAAAGGACTGGAATATGCACGTTTTTCTATAGATTCTCACTTTGCGAGAAATTATTTATATGTGAAGCGAAATCATGGGGAGAAGTTAGAAGCTCATGTACCGGAGTTTGCGAAGCGGATAGTGGGACAGTATAAGTTACCGGAATGATAGCTCACGCAGAGGCGCAGAGACGCGGAGAGTTTTTAGAGTTTGTTGACTATGCGTGTGATACCGTCTTTGATGAGTGAGACGTTAAAGTTGATTAGTAATCCGACTTTCTTATCAGCAAGGCGTAGATAGGTTAATAGCTGCTTTTTGTGTACAGGATGGAGATTTTCCACTGATTTAAGTTCGACAATCACCTTGTCTTCAACTATCAAATCAGCCCGGAAACCCTCCTCCAAAACAACGCCCTCATAGATGATGGGAATAATTACCTGTCTTCTCACCTCCAACTTTCGCCTCCTCAACTCAACATCCATCACCGTCTCATAGACAGACTCCAACAAACCAGGACCCAAAGTAGTGTGAACCTTGTAAGCCACATCAACAATAACTCCCGAAATCTCATTCTCAATCATACTCTCTGCGCCTCTGCGCCTCTGCGTGCAAGAATCTTAATTCATGCCTCTCCCACAGCCTCAATAGCTGCTTGGAGTGCGATCGCTACATGAGTCCAATGAGTCCCCCCCTGGCAATAAACAATATAAGGCTCACGCAACGGCCCATCTGCCGATAATTCCAAGGTACTCCCCTCAATAAATGTCCCCCCAGCCATCACTACCTGGCTCTCATACCCCGGCATATCATCAGGAACGGGGTCTAAGTAAGAACCAATGGGTGAAGACTGTTGGATGGCTTTACAGAAGGCAATCAGTTTTTTGGCAGAACCCAGTTTAATCGCTTGAATCACATCCCCCCGTGGCGCTAAGGGTGCAGGGTTAACGGGATAACCGAGTTTGTCAAATACATAACCTGTGAGGTACGTTCCCTTCATGGCCTCACCTACCATCTGCGGTGCTAAAAATAATCCTTGGAATAAGAGGCGATTTTGATCAAAGGTAGCACCCCCAGCACTACCAATACCAGGGGCTGTTAAGCGGCAAGCCGCAGCTTCTACTAAGTCAGCCCTACCTGCAATATACCCACCCGCACTGACGATAGTTCCACCAGGATTTTTTATCAATGATCCCGCCATTAAATCAGCACCTACGGCTGTCGGTTCTTGGGTTTCAATAAATTCGCCGTAGCAGTTGTCTACAAAACAAATGGTTTGGGGATTTTGCTGTTTGACTAGGTGGACAATCTTCGCAATATCCGCAATTGACAAACTCGGCCGCCAAGAATAACCACAGGAACGCTGGATTAACACTAACCGTGTACTATCAGTGATGCTAGTGCTTAAGGTTTGCCAATCCACTGTTCCTTCAGAATTTAGCTCCAATTGTCGATAATTTATGCCAAAATCAATTAGGGAACCTTGGCCTTGTCCTCTCAAGCCAATCACCTCTTCAAGCGTATCGTAGGGAGAACCAACTACTGCTAACATTTCATCTCCAGGACGGAGTACACCAAACAGCGCACAGGCGATCGCATGAGTTCCCGAAACAAACTGCACTCGCACCACCGCAGCCTCGGCACCCATCACTTCAGCGAATACTTTATCTAAAGTTTCTCGTCCGAAATCATCATGTCCATAACCACTTACACCTGCAAAATGGTGTGCGCCCACACGGTGATTACGGAAACTATCTAGTACTCGTTTAAGATTATGCTTGACCTGAGCGTCAATACCAGAAAAAATCTCTAATAGTGCCTGTTCTGCTTGCCGCAGCTTTTCTAAGCTGTTCATTGTTTCCTCATTCAAAAAAATATAGATATGCGGATTTATGGCGCGTAGCGCCTAGCTACTCGAACGGATCGCGCAGACGGGGCTAAACAATTTTCTATTCAGGATATTGCATGACAATTGCTACTTCTAAACCTCAAATTAACTGGGTTAACACCCTATTTTTCGTGGGACTCCACGTCGGCGCTTTATTCGCTTTGGTTCCTAGTAACTTTAGCTGGAACGCCGTTGGTGTCGCATTATTTCTCTACTGGGTGACTGGTGGTTTAGGCATTACCCTCGGATATCACCGTCTTGTTACCCACCGTAGTTTTCAAACACCCAAATGGTTAGAGTATGTCCTAGTTATTTTTGGGACATTCTCCTGTGAGGGCGGGCCAATTGAGTGGGTAGGTACACACCGTATCCATCACTTGCACTCGGATACAGAAAAAGATCCCCATGATTCAAATAAAGGTTTCTGGTGGAGCCACATGGGCTGGATGATTCATTTCGCTCCGGCTCATGATGAAGTTCCCCGTTTCACTAAAGACATCATAGATGACCCAGTTTATCAGTTTTTACAGAAAAATTTCATTTTCTTACAAATTGCTTTGGGTATAGCACTATTTTTCTTAGGTGGCTGGTCTTTTGTTGTTTGGGGAATTTTCTTTCGTATTGTTTGGGTTTACCACTGTACCTGGTTGGTTAACAGTGCTACACATCAATTTGGCTATCGCAGTCATGAATCTGGTGATAGATCCACTAACTGCTGGTGGGTAGCCCTACTAGTATTTGGGGAAGGCTGGCACAATAACCACCATGCCTTTCAATACTCAGCCCGTCATGGCTTAGAATGGTGGGAAATTGATATGACTTGGATGACAATTCAATTACTGCAATTACTTGGCCTAGCTACAAATGTGAAGCTGGCTGATCGCAAGCAGTAAATCATAGTCAATATTCATACAGTCAATAGTCATATAGTCAATTATTTTTTGACTTGCGATTATTGGCTTTTAACTTGTGAGTATTGATATTTTTCACAAAAACTTTTTTGCAAATTCGGAAAATTTAGCAATTTTTTTTTACAAGTGCGTTAGTGTAACTTAGCTTGCTATAATCCGAAGAATTAATGTTACAAAACTTTGCGACTAGTTACTTTTTAGTGGCTTTGTAGGGAATTTTTGTTCTTTTTCAGGTATTCATGACTACAACAATTAACAGCCAGATCAATAACGTTTCTACAGACCTTGGTAATTCCGACCTGAAGCTTAAAGATATTATCAAAAGTCTGCCAAAAGAATGTTTTCAGAAAAATAGTCGCAAGGCTTGGACACAAGTAGTACTTAGTCTCTTCATGGCTGGTTTAGGCTACTTTTTCCTGGCGATTTCTCCTTGGTTTCTGTTACCTCTAGCTTGGATTTTTACAGGAACTGCTTTAACAGGTTTTTTCGTTATCGGACATGACTGCGGTCATCGTTCTTTTTCCAACCGTCGTTGGGTAAATGATTTAGTCGGACATTTCTTCATGATGTTCTTAATTTACCCATTCCATAGTTGGCGCATTAAACATAATTATCACCATAAACATACAAACAAGCTGGATGAAGATAACGCTTGGCATCCCATTAGACCAGAAGTTTTTGAAAGTTGGGATAAAACCAGACAGTCAGCTTTTGTATTGTTCATGGAGAAACGCCTATGGTGGGTAGGTTCTATCGGACATTGGGCTGTTGTGCATTTTGACGCACGCAAATTTCAACCCAAAGAACAATCTAGCGTCAAGCTTTCTGTAGCTGTTGTTGTCATATTTGCAGCTATCGTTTTCCCCACACTCATTGCTACAACTGGTATTTGGGGATTTATCAAATTCTGGTTTATACCCTGGATGGTTTACCATTTCTGGATGAGTACATTCACAATTGTTCACCACACTATTGCTGATGTTCCTTTTACAACTGCTGACAAATGGAACGAGGCGTTAGCACAGTTATTCGGTACAATCCATTGTGATTATCCTCGTTGGGTAGAAATTCTTTGCCACGATATCAACGTTCACGTTCCCCATCATATTTCTACTGCCATTCCTTCTTATAATTTGCGGTTGGCTTACAGCAGCATTAAAGAAAATTGGAGCAGTTATTTACATGATGAATGTAAGTTCTCTTGGTCTTTAATGAAGCAAATTACAGACGAGTGTCAACTCTACACAACTGATGTGGGCTATAAGACTTTCTCAGAACATTACGCAGGTAAATAATTAATAATTCAGGATGAGTTAGGAATTTAACTTTCATCCTCTTGAATTTATTTATGGCAATTTTTCACGCAGAAATATTCTGAAGTAAATTGCCAGCTTTTACCTGATTTTAAGTTGGTGAAGTCTTAAAAATTTCCCCAATTTGGCATAGATTAAGGTAATATCAATTACCACCAAAATTAAGTTTCGCTTTACATCAAATCACCAAATCCAGTGCAACTAGATATAATCAATCTCAATCAGCCAAATAGCTCTGAATCATCTGAGGAAACAACCAAGTTACCCTTTACCCTTCAGGACTTGAAAGCAGCCATTCCTGCTGAATGTTTTCAGCCAAGTGTGATTAAATCACTTTATTATTTTTTCCGTGACATCTTGATTATCGGTCTGCTTTATGCAGTTGCTAATTATCTAGATTCTTGGTATTTCTGGCCAATTTTCTGGGTCATGCAAGGAACAATGTTTTGGGCTTTATTTGTAGTTGGTCATGACTGTGGACACCAATCTTTTTCTAAACATAAATGGCTAAATGATTTGGTTGGTCATCTCTCCCACACTCCCATTTTAGTTCCTTATCATGGCTGGAGAATTAGTCACAGAACTCACCACAAAAATACAGGCAGCTTGGAGAATGATGAAAGCTGGTATCCTGTATCTGAATCAGAATACGACGAGATGCCTTTATTACAAAGAATAGGACGTTTTTATCTATTCTTATTAGCTTATCCAGTGTATTTGTTTAAGCGTTCTCCTGGTAAAGAAGGCTCTCACTTTTCACCCAGTAGCCCTCTTTTCAAGCCTGCGGAAAAATGGGATATTATCACTAGCACAACACTCTGGATTGGCTTTGTAGCTTTGTTAGGTTTCCTCACCTACCAATGGGGTTGGATGTGGTTGTTAAAATACTACGCTGCTCCATATATTGTGTTTATCATTTGGCTGGATTTGGTGACATTTTTACATCACACTGAGCCGGGAATTCCCTGGTATCGTGGGGAAGAATGGACTTTCTTGAAAGGTGCGATTTCTAGTATTGATAGAGATTACGGTTTTGTAAATCATATCCATCACGATATCGGTACTCATGTTGCTCACCACATTTTCCTGAATATGCCTCATTACAATTTGTTGAAGGCAACTAAGGCGATTAAACCGATTATGGGTGAGTACTTTTTCGAGTCTAAAGAACCAGTTTGGAAGTCTTTATGGCGTTCTGCTATCAGTTGTCATTTTGTTCCAGATACGGGAAATAAGGTTTACTACACTTCTAAGAATAAAGTTAGCTAAAGGCTAATTTTTCCTTGTATATCAAGTTATTAGGGATACAGCATTGCAGTGTCCCTATTTTTATGTTTAATTGTTTTTTTCATCAAATGCGAGGACGTTCAGGCATTTTTAAATCATATAAAAATAAATGCAGAATTTCTAGTGGTGACATTGGGGAAGCGTGAATCATTAAATCATCATTACCTGGATGTAGATGAAATCGTTTTCCTTTATCATCATTATTATGTTCTGGTAAGTTGAGATCAAAACGTAAAAATTTTGTTGGGTTGTCTTCTAAAAATCTAATTTCAAGGTCGAATGCAATAATTTGGGCAGGTTTAATATTTTCGTTAACTAAAATTGCAAAATCAAACCAGCAACCATCAAATCTTTCAAAATGCGGAATATTTTTGAGTCGCTTAAAGTTTCGCTGTCCTCCAGTTATTTCAATAATTCCTTTACTTTTTGGTGTCTTTTTGAGTAGTTCATAAATTTTAGAATAGTATTCTTTGTTTAAACGCTGATCATCACAGGCTTTTGTTAAACACTTTAAAATCTCACTCCGCAGGATGTTAGCACTTTTTACAGTTAGAGGAGTCGTTTTTATTAAACGTTCTTGTACATCCTCACAAATTTGCTCCCAGTCATTTTTATTGTTCAATTAAATCCCCCCGTTCCAGAAGCACAAGCCATTCAGCATATTCAGGTTCAGGTGGTAAAGTTCGCATTTCAGCCATTTCAATTATTTGAAGGTCAGTTAAACCTGACCATTCTTGAAGTGTCGCTAGTCTTTCCTGAATTTCTTCAACACTGAGTAATTCTGTATCTTTTAAAAATGAATATACACTAGAACCGATCCAACTTACAATATTTGGAGCATAAGAAAACATCGTTTTTGCTGATTCTGGAGATAAAATCAGAACTACACCGCGTTTTCTCATTAAGGAACTTCGCATACAATCAAATTCATACCAATTATTTTTATCCCATTCTTCAAAGTTCCAAAGAATTAAATAATCTTCAGTTGTATTGATGATTTTATCTACAAAAACATTAGTTTCATCATTAGCAGATAAACAACCTACTTCACATTCTGCAAAAATGCTCATAGTTTCTTGTAAATCATCTACTAATTGTTGACTATCTAAATTTGAAGCAATTAGGACTGACCAAGTATTTCCTTTGGTCGGTTGTGAGCTAGTTCTCTGTAAAAATTCATCAATAGAGAGTGATTTAGGTAAATTAATCATAGAATTTTACATTAATCTAAATTTGTTGAATTAATAGTTTGATAGCTGGATGAACTGCATAACGTAGTTTTGGATATCTATATTCAAGAATTACTCGTCTTACAAGTAATCTCAAATCTTCTTCAGTTCTAGGAATGAATGTTCCTGTTTTAAGAATCTGCTTAATAATTTTCAGTTCGTTGTCTGATATACCAAGTAATTGATTTCTACCAGTTGAATCAACTGCTTTTAAAACTTGCTGTTCTTTTACTTTCTCTTCACCTGATATATATGTTTCCTGAATAGATGCTTGTGTTAAGCTAATAAAGTCTCGTAAAACTCCACCAGAAAATAGGATAAGAGGTTTAATTGCTGATTCTCCTATAAAATCTTCGGATGATCTAGTTTGAATTATTTTTTCAAAGAAATTATAAGCTTCTGGGTCGTTTTCCACATCAAAAAATGGCTGATAGCAGAAATAGTCTAAACTCTTATCAACTGTATCATGATAGTTACCATAAATTGCAGTTAATGAACCTACTAATACTAGACCAATACCCGCTGATGATATTGCTTTTGCATCTGAATACACAAGCTGCATAAATGTTTTAGCATCATCAAGTCTATCTAATCCATCAAATAAAATAACCAGATTTCCATACTTTTCAGAGGTAAGTTTAGCTAATTTTTTAATTGTTTCTACTAACTCTAAATTTATTCCATATCCCTCTACTTTTTTGGGAATAATACCTTTTACGCTGATCAACCGTTCGTAACCGTCAGGCTCGTCATAGTAGTCATCATCATAATCATAGTATGTATAACCATTTGCCCGCTTACGAATTAAATCAATGGATTGTATAATATGTTCATCTTCACTATCTTTCATTAATTCAGCAAGTTCTATACCTGCAATTGCAGTTAGAACACCAGTGGTTATTTTGGAAATATATGTATATAAACTAACATCTACGTATATTGCATGAGTATCTTCTATCTCATTAATTTGCTGACAAGCAACTAATAATTGAGTTGTTTTACCAGATCCAATTCCTCCTAAAAGAAGATGTGAAGATGAAGGACGTAAAGCTATTCGTCCTGATATCTCATCTACCAATAATTTTCCTGGTGCGTGGACATAATAACCACTTTCAATTGCTTCTGATGGATTTGCTGCACCCTCAA
This sequence comes from Anabaena sp. EIM26, assembly GCF_057568715.1. Taxonomy (NCBI): domain Bacteria; kingdom Bacillati; phylum Cyanobacteriota; class Cyanophyceae; order Nostocales; family Nostocaceae; genus Anabaena; species Anabaena sp. EIM26. The sequence continues at coordinate 694,172 of NZ_CM172472.1, forward strand.
AAGCAGCCATTCTTTCTCTAAAAAGCTTTAGTCGATTAGACATATAAATTAAATTCTCTATTTACGAAGTTGTGGGTACTGTGAGAAATAGCTGAATATCTTTAATGACTATTTTAAATGAATAACAGTTGTACTTCTCACTGCTCACTACTAAAACCGTCCATTTCCCTGGACAATGTGCTTCACTGTTGTCAAAGTCTCCAAACTAATAAATCCCCTACGATGTCCTTTTTGATTCGACATTCCCAAAAATACTGCGTCTCCCCGTGAGGAGTTGCGGGCAAAACGCGGGGATGCGTTGATATAGGTAGAGGCGCTATTTACTCCTAAAGCAAATTGGCGGCTTTCTTGGTAGGATTCTGTGACTATGCAATCGGCATGACCGCTACTATATTGATTAATCCAAGCGATCGCACTTTCTAAGCTATCCACCAATTTAAAAGCTACTGTTTTCGTTAAATACGGTGTTCCCCATTCTCCATCTTTGGCTAACTGTAACTGGGGAAAAGCCTCCACTAATTCTGCATCTGCTTTCAGTTCAAAGCCTTTGTCTTTTAAGCTATTCCACAATACAGACAATGAAGATGGTAAAGCTTGACGATGAATCAGCACTTTTTCAATGGCGTTGACTGGATCTGGTTCACTCTCATGACTATCAAGAATCATCCAGCGCACCATTTCCAAGCTACTATTGAGCGACCAGTACAGGTGACAATTACCCATCGCTGATTTTAAAACTGGACAAGTTGCTTGTCTTACCACCTGTTGGATTAAGCTAGAACGTCCGTAGGGAATGACTAAGCTTAGATATTGATCTTGAGTAACTAAATCTCGAATAGAAGCACCATGTTCGGCGGTAACTAGTTCTACACAACCTGCTGGTAAACCGACTTCAGTAATAGCATTTTGCAGTACTTCTACGATTGCAGCATTGGAATGACTGGCTTCTGTACTACCTTTAAGAATAATACTATTACCAGTTTTAATACAAAACCCAGCTGCGATCGCACCCAAATCGGGAAAAGCCTCATAAATAAATCCAATCACACCCAAAGGCATCAACTGGGTATAACTCTGAGAATCTTCTTGTTGATAATCGGCAGTTCTCACTCGTCGTAGCGGATCAGATAATTCCCCCAAGCGTTGGAGAATCGCCACTGTATTCTCTAACCTTGAGGGAGTTAGCTTCAGCCAATCCAATATTAATTCTGAGACTGCCATTTCTCGACTTGCTTCTAAATCCAATGTATTGGCTTCGAGAATATCGTCGAATGAATATTCTAGCGCCTGTGCCATTGCCAGCACAGCACGGCTTCGGTCTGCCCCTTTGGTAATCCCTAACTTCAGGGAAGCTTGATAAGCGCGTTTGGCGCTGTTCATGGGTTCGGGGCAATCATCAAAAGCTTCAACGGTCATTGAGTTAACGTCTGTAGGTAAGCCAGACCATAATTGCTGGCAAAATAGCCAATAGCACAGCGACTATCGCCCAAGCAATAATGCTAGAGCCATTTGCCAATCGTAGTGCTAATGGTAGCCATATAATCACTAGCACAAAAATAATGCCTAAAGCTATCGGTAAATAACTTTCTCCCAACCTGGGTTGGATCACATTCCAGCTATTCCCTGTCCAGCGCCAAGCCCTTTTATAAGGATAGGTGGTGGAAAGTTGCTCCAATATATAGCCATTATCTTCGACAACGAATATTTGCTGACAGCGATCGCAACCAAAGGCTTCTGTCAGCGTAATCGGTATTAACTGACCCCGGCGACGGCAAGGACAGCTATACTCAGTATTGAAATCTATTTTTTCAGGTTTTTGAGATGGCACAAGCGATATAAATAACTTGAGCGAGTTTTTCTTAACAGTTTTTGGTAGTGATTCCCAGAATTGCTTCTTGGATTACTTATTTCTACAAATCAGCCTCATTAGCGGAGTTTTCCACAGCAGCTGCTGCCAGGAGGAAAACCTCACACTAGTTAAATGCAGCTTTCATCAGTTAATTTTAGTCGTGGTGAATATCGCCACAGTCAGGACTACTTCTAGTATATTTCTGGCTGCATTGATGTCGCTATTTTTAACTTGACAAAATACCCAGCTTGAAGAATTTTAGCTACATTAAACATCCCCAGTAATTAAATGTACGTGCCTTAAAACCCTTGTAGAGAGGTTCCGGTGGAACGTCTCTACTACATTCTTTTTCGGAGATGTCTATTGATATCCTCGTAAAACTTAAATATGCTGGCGCTACGGGATAAAAAACCAAATTTACCTTGCCTATTAGTTTTCTGTGATTAGGCAATAAATCTCGGATGTCAAACAACCTGAGTTTTACTTTGATATTATTTTTTGAAAAGCGGGTAACGCGATTCGAACGCGCGACATCAACCTTGGCAAGGTTGCGCTCTACCACTGAGCTATACCCGCAACTTTCACATTAATATCAGTATCTCAGCTTTATCCCAGTTTGTCAACCCCTAAATTTATTTTTTTTGGTAATGGGTAATTGGTGAGTACCAAGTACCAAGTACCGAGTACCAAGTAGTTGACTTTCTTTCCTACTCATTACTCGTTACTCATCGCTTTGTACTGACTTGCTCCCCAGTCCCTAAACCACCTCTGATTCTACGGGGTTTTGCATTGCAGCTGGTAAAGATTGGGCATTACGAGCATAGGGTTCTGCTAGGTTAGAGCGTAAATTACGCATCAGGCTGGCCATTTCTATGGCATTCATGGCATAATCCCAACCATGATTACTTTTAATTCCTGCTCGCTCTAATGCTTGCTGCATTGTATCCGTTGTCAAAATGCCAAAAATCACGGGTACACCAGTTTGAAAGCTCGCAGCAGCAATACCTTTAGCTACTTCAGACGATACATAATCAAAATGAGGTGTTTGTCCTTTAATTACCGCACCGAGACAAATTATGGCATCATAACGTTGGGAGAGTGCCAACTGGCGAGCTACGGTAGGAACTTCAAAACTGCCTGGAACCCAAACATAGTCTACTTGATTGCCTTGAGGATCAGGATTTATACCATGACGTTTTAGACAATCTTGACATCCTTCTACCAGTTTGAGAGTAACTAAGTCATTGAATCGACCAATCACCATTGCAAACCGCAAAGGCTCTGTTTGAGTAAAATTTCCCTCAAAAACTGCCATGACTGCCTCTTAAATTAATTATAAATTCTTAGCCAATACACTTTTCTGTGTTCAAGATAGAGGAGCAGGAAAGCACGTTTAGGAAAAAGGCATCAGGAAAAAGAAAATTTCTCTGTTTCTTCTCTAACCTTCTACGTTAACTTTTCTGCCCCTCTAGTTTTTTATGTTATGTGCTTGTGCCTGTTTGCAGCCGTCGCCTACACCACAAAAAAGTTTAATATACCGACTAAAAGCACTAGGACAGTCCAGACTCCAGAACCAACCCACAGCAGTTTTTTAGATTCTACCCAATTTTGAGGTGTAGCGTAAGCAACAGGTACACCAACAACTAGGACAAAAGACATCAGAACTAGAGATACTAAAGCAAATTGGAATACTAAGGTCATTTTTACTTTCCCCAACACAGCGATATCGTAAATTGTCCCAAGACTGTCGCTGTATGATGGACAGACTGGGTTGTTCAGTGACCCCTGTGAAGCCCACTTGGTCTTCTGAACCATTAATATTTTACGTCCGGTTTGTAACAGATGATCAATTGTCATTGGTCATTAGTCATGATCTCTCCTGCTTCTCCCTCTCTGCTTTCTTTACTGTCACCTGTCACCTGTCACCTGTCACCTGTCACCTATTCCCTATGGATTTAATTCTTTGCCATACAACTGCTGATTTTGACGCTTTGGGGGCGGCTGTTGGGTTAACTTGTCTGCTGCCAGGTAGTAAGATTGTGTTGACAGGGGGAGCGCATCCACCTGTGAGAGATTTTTTAGCGTTGCATCGGGATGAGTATCCGCTGATTGAAAGACGTGCGGTAAATCCAGAAAAGATTCGTTCTTTGAGGGTTGTGGATACTCAACAGCGCGATCGCTTGGGCAAAGCTGCTGAATGGTTCGATTTACCCAATGTCCAAGAAATTATAGTTTATGACCATCACCTCGGACAAGATAGCGATATTCCCACGACGCAATTATATGTTGATCAAGTGGGCGCTACGACTACCTTAATGGTGGAAGAATTACAAAAACGTCATATTTCTTTAAATTCTGCCCAAGCAACTGTGATGGCTTTGGGTATTCATGTCGATACAGGTTCGTTAACTTATGACCAATCTACACCCAGAGATGCTTTAGCGTTGGCGTGGTTGATGCAACAGGGGGCAAGTTTATCAGTAATTTCCACTTATTGTGATCCTGGTTTATCGCCACAATTACAACAATTATTAACTCAGGCTTTAGAAACTTTAGATTATATTTGTCTACGAGGATATACTATTGCTTGGGTGACATTAAAAACAGATTGTTTTGTGCCAGGGTTATCAAGTTTAGCTTCAGAATTGGTGGAATTAACAGAAATTGATGCCATATTGTTGGCAAATGAATATGCTTTGGGTGACGATGATGAGTGGCGATTAACGGTAATTGGGCGATCGCACATCTCCGGTACAAATCTCAACCTCTTATTTCAAATATTTGACGGTGGTGGACATTCTCAAGCAGCTTCCCTGAACATTCGCACAAAAGACTCACAGCCAATCTTACAGCAACTTCTAGATGGGTTAAAAGCACAAATTCCCCATCCCCCCACAGCCAGAGATTTAATGTCTTCCCCAGTCCGCACCATTCGTCCTGAAACCACAATAGCTGAAGCACAAAGGATTTTATTGCGTTATGGTCATTCTGGTTTATCCGTCGTCAATCCTCACGGGCAATTAGTTGGTATAATTTCTCGACGTGATTTAGATATTGCTTTACATCACGGCTTTAGTCATGCACCAGTTAAAGGCTACATGACAACTAATTTAAAAACCATCACCCCAGATACCACCTTGCCACAAATTGAGTCCTTGATGGTGACTTATGATATTGGACGTTTACCAGTATTAGAAAATGAAAATCTCGTTGGCATTGTCACCCGTACCGATGTTTTAAGGGAATTACATCAAGTAGATGTGGTTGATGGGGAAATACAAAAAGATGGTGAAATTAATATTAATCTGCCACAACTACAAAATAAACTAGCTCCCCAACTTTGGCAACTACTCACCACCGCATCAAAAGAAGCAGAAAAACGCGGTTGGCATCTTTATTTAGTTGGTGGTGCAGTGCGAGATTTGCTATTAGCAGAAGCAGAAACTGGCACTTTAATGATTAATGATATTGACTTAGTAGTTGATGGTTTTCATAAATCGGCAGATGTAGGTGCAGGTGTGGAATTAGCAAATGCACTCCAACAAATTTACACCAATGCTCGTTTAGAAATTCATGGTGCATTTCAAACTGCTGCATTATTGTGGCACAAAGACCCAGAATTAGGCTCATTATGGATAGATATTGCCACATCTAGAACAGAATTTTATCCCTACCCAGCCGCAAATCCAGAAGTAGAAGCCAGTTCAATTCGTCAAGATTTATATCGTCGGGATTTTACTATTAATGCTATGGCATTAAGGCTAACATCTCCCCGTGCTGGTGAATTACTTGATTTTTTTGGTGGTTTATTAGATTTACAAGCCAAGCAAATTCGGACTTTACACGCTAATAGTTTTATAGAAGATCCTACTCGTATTTATCGTGGTGTTCGTTTTGCAGTGCGATTTGGATTTGCAATTGAACAGCGGACTGAAGAATATATTCGTTATGCGATTAACAGCGGTGTTTATGATCGCACTTCCCAAGCAAATACCAAAACACCCGCGTTACAAACTCGGTTAAAAACAGAACTAAAACATATTCTTGAAGCCCCTTATTGGCAATCAGCTTTAGAGTTATTAGATAATTTAGGGGCATTGCAGTGTATCCATTCTAGCTTAAAATTAGATGCTGATATTTTACAAGAATTACATTTATTGAAAATTTGTTTGCGAAAATTTGACAAACAATATAATCTACATCATTGGCAACTACGCTTAGAAGTATTAATAGCTCATTTAGAACCAAAATATAGAGCAAAAGTTTCTAAAAATCTGCAATTAGGGGATGATAGTATTGCCAGATTAAATAATTTAGTAGAAACGCAAACAACGGTAATCACATCTTTAGCAAATTTACAATCTCCTAGTCAAGTTGTCAATTTACTACGAAAATATGATTTACAAACTTTGATTTTAATTGCCGTAAAAAGTCCTAGGAAAATTAGACGGAAGATTTGGTATTTTTTAACTAATTTAGCAAACAAACAACCTTTGTTAAATGGCAATGATTTAAAACAGTTGGGTTATAAGCCTAGTCCACTATACAAACAAATTCTTGATGATTTACTCAGCGCTACTTTAGATGGTATCATTAAGAATGAGGCGGAAGCACTAGAGTTTTTAGCAAGCCATTATCCTCGATAATTGAAACTAAAAATATGAAGTTTATATGCAAATTCAAATATCTCAAAAATACTAAATTCCCAAATTTCCCGTTAGCTGACTTATAGCAATTCCCATTCAAGTGAGGTAGACACAGTAATAATTAAACGCAGATGGACGCAAATAAACGCAGATATTTTTGTACTTCATTAGACTAGGAAAAGCTACATATACATTGCATGATTTTAAACCTATGAATCAGGAATTTTACAATCGAGGCTTAGAAAAAGCTCAACAAAAAGATTATGCTGGTGCAATAGAAGATTTTAACCTTGTTATACAAGCCGATCCTTACTTTAGTTCAGTTTATGTAAAAAGAGGTTTGGCATATTATGACTCAGGTACAATTCTCCAAGCCGTCTCTGATTATACTGAAGCTATCAAGCTAGATCCTAAAAATGTAGAAGCTTATTATTGTCGTTCTTTAGCAAGGTTAACACTAAAAAATCTACCTGGTTCTCTAGAAGATGTAGAGAAAGCGATTCAGCTTAATCTTAATTATGCTGCTGCTTATGACTTACGGGGGATAGTTCAGCGCAAACAGGGAAATATTCAAAATGCGATCGCTAATTTCAAAAAAGCCGCAGAATTATACTTAGAACAAAAAGATGCAAAAAATTGTCGTCTCTGTTTAGAAAAAATTAAACAGCTACAACCAAAACCACAACCTGTCACAAATCCAGTTAATTCAAAGCCTGCACCAATTATATCTACTAAGGATTATTTCACACAATTATTAGAAAAAGCAGAACATGGAGATACACGAGAAGCAATTGCTGATTTAAACTGGATATTAAAAGCTGATTCTCAAGATGCCCAAGCTTACTGCTGTCGCGGAGTTGTATATTGTAAAATTGGTAATTATCGAGAAGCAATTGCCGACTTTAATCAAGCATTACAACTAAATTTTCAAGATGCTGTTGTTTATCGAAATCGTGGCAAAGCCCGTTCTCAATTAGGAGATCATCAAGGGGCATTAGCTGATATGAATCAAGCCCTGAAAATGCAACCTGAAGATGGTTTAGGATATGTTGCTAGAGGGAATATCTATCGGTCAATGGGTAACTATTTAGCTGCAATTCAAGATTATGCCCAAGCCTTAAAAATTAATCCTGATGACGCTTTATCTTACTACAATCGTGGTCTTGCCTACACTTTTTTAGAAGAAATGCAAAATGCAATTGCAGATTATCAAAAAGCAGCTAGTATCTATTGTGAACAAGAAGATTGGCAGAATTATCAACAAGTATTAAATAGCCTACAAAAAATCAAGTCGTCTATCCCAGAAACAAATAAAGCCACATATAACCTATTACGTCAAAGACTGTTACGCATGGTTGGTGGATATTGGGAAATGGCACAAAGATTAATTCAACAAAAAAAAGATGTTTATCCAGGAATGTCAGAAGAATGGTATTTACAAAAGGTGATTGATGATTGGGAACGCGATAAATTTCAGTAGTTTTGATTAATTTTTAATTACGAATTACTGAGAAAAACGCCAAATCTTAATTTTATTATCCTCTCCACCACTGACTAAGATTTTACCATCAGCACTAAAAGCCAGAGATGTGACTGTATTAATATGTCCTGTCAATGTGCTTAATTCCTTACCTGTAGCCACATCCCATAGTTTAATATTATGATGATTGGGTTGATTCAAGGTATCGCACTCCATACAATTGCGGTTCCCACTCACAAGAATTTTACCATCTGGGCTAAAAGCAATAGTCGTTACATTATTGTCTTGTCCCGTGAGGGTGCGAATTTCCTTACCTGTAGCAATATCCCATAATTTTATTTTGCGATCGCGACTAGCACTAGCAAGAATTTTACCATCTGGGCTAAAAGCTAGAGATGTCACCGTTTGCGAATTTGGAGTTAATTGATGAATTGACTTTTCTTGAGTGATATTCCATAGTTTAATCGTCTTATCAAAACTACCACTTGCTAGGGTAACACCATTGGGACTGATAGCCACAGATCGCACCCAGTAAGAATGACCTTTGAGAGTCCGAATTAGCTTTCCTGTAGCTAAATTCCAAACTTTAATTGTTTTGTCATCACTAGCACTTGCCAGAGTTTTTCCATCCTTACTAATAGCTAAAGAATGGACTGAATCAGTATGACTTTTTAGGGTATAACTTAACTTTTTTGTAATTAAGTTCCAAATTTTAATTGTTTGGTCATCACTACCACTAACTAGATTTTTACCATCTGGACTAATAGTTACTACATTTACATTTTGTATATGTCCTGATAGCGATGTAACATCTTTACCTGTAGCCACATTCCATAATTTAATGATGCCATTACCACCACTAGCAATAGTCTGAGAATCTGGACTAATAGCAACAGATAAAATTAAATTGTTTGGTTCAAAAATAGTTTTTACTAAAGAAAATTTCTCTGAAGATTCCTGTGGGGATTGATAGAAAATTGCATCACTAGTAGCTGTACTATTTTGTGGTGAAATAAATCTAGCCAAAATAGCAGTTTGTAGTTGATGAAAATGTCTATAACCAAATTCTCCCAAACCCAAAAATAAAATTGTTGCAACTAATAAAAGTGAATTTCTCAGCCAAACATATTTTCGTGGATAAACACCTGTCTTTTTAATGGGTACAGCTAAAAATGAATTACTAGCTGGTGCTAATAAATGTGTATATTGTCTACTCAAATCTTTGATGACATCATCAGCCGATTGATAACGATTTTGAATATCAATTTGTAACAGCTTATCAATAATTTGTGCTAATTCATGACTCAGCGGACATCGCAAATAATCTTGCCAGTTTTTTACCCAACTATATCCATGTTCCATCCACAATTGAAAAGGAGAAATTCCCGTGATCAAATGAAAGCAGGTAGCCCCCAAACTAAATAAATCACTAGCAGCATAGGCTTTACCATCTCTGATTTGTTCAATTGAAGAATAGCCATGTGAACCAATGGAAGTACCATTTTTTTTCTGAACTCTGGCTGTTAATTGTTTAGAAGAACCAAAATCAATTAAAGTTAATCTGCCATCACTTTTACGCCGAATAATATTTTCTGGCTTGATATCTCGATGAATAACTCCTCGACTATGAATAAATTTGAGAATAGGCAATAAATCTAGCAAAATAGATTGAATATCCCAATCTCTATAGGTTTTACGTAACTGTAACTCCTTTAATAAATTATTTCCATCAATAAACTGTTGTACTAAATACAAACAGTTATCTTGCTCAAAGTAAGCTAAGAGAGTAGGAATTTGTGGATGTTCTCCTAGTTCTCGGAGTCGCTTTGCTTCTTCGCTAAACAACTCCATTGCTTTTTTTTGTGACCAAGTTCCTTGAAATTTTGGTGCTAATTGTTTAACTACACAACAGTCATTTAATTTATCGGTATCTTCTGATAGATAAGTTCTGCCAAATCCCCCTTCATCTGAAAGCACTCGGATGACACGAAAACGATTTCTTAACAGTGGTAATAACGGGGTGTTACAACTTTGACAAAACTGTTTACCATCTGGGTTTTGGGGTTTTTGACAATCGGGATTTAAACAGCAGATCATGAGCAAAGAAAAGTGACTGCATGATAAATAATGCTAAGTTTATTCCGCATTTTCCCTGTATTTAATAGACTCTTGCATACTTGGAGGGTAGATAAACCTGGTAGGGATTGGGGAATTACTTATTATATTCAAATTTCGTAAATCTAACTATGTTTTTCTCAGTATAGAAAAACAACAAGAGTCATAAAATTAATTGTTTCATGATCATACAACAAGCATAATTGAAAAACTGGTCAAATTGCCAAGACAATATTGGATGTATATGTTAGCGATTTAAGCTGTTGTGCATTTAATTTGTATAAGTCTGGCGGGCAAGATGCCATTGGTGTCAAGTTAAGAAAAATGGATTTGTGTCAAGAGTGGGAAATAAATGGTAAAAGTCAACACAGGGGTGTTGAAAAGAGCCATGAGTAAACCAAGGAAAAAACAAGGGAATCCAGACTTTCGCCATCAAGTTAGCGTACCTGCTCCAGCTAGTGAAGAAATAGAATCACGGTTGATTGGGCTATTAAGTCCAGGGACATTTGCCAACCTCAAAGGGGTAAAAGACAAAGAGCGAAGCTTGCGCTCAAGAGTATTAACCCTACCAGTAATGGCAGCAATAATACTGAGTCTAGTATATCGACAAGTACAACACTTAACAGATGTATTGCGCTGCCTAGAAGTAGAAGGATTAATGTGGGTAGAGGCAACAAAAGTCAGCAAGCAAGCTCTGTCCCAAAGACTCAACAGTTTACCGGCGCATCTATTTGCCAAGATGTTTGAGCAAGTAGTAGAACGTCTAGCAGCAAAAAGGAATGCAAAAGAATTAGCTCCAGCCTGGGCATCAGTGGCGCAGAGATTTTCCGCCATTTGGATTTGTGATGCCTCAACACTCGAAGCCATGAAAAAGCACTTCGGACAATTGCAAGAAAAAACAGGTTCAGTGTTGGCAGGAAAAATGCTGATGGTAGTAGAAGCTTTCACTCATATTCCTGTAGCAGTTTGGTATGATGCTGATGCCAAGCGGAATGAGACTCGTTGGTGGCAAGCATTGTTAGAACTTTTACCTGATGGTGGTTTACTCATAGTAGACATGGGATTTTATGGTTTTGAGTGGTTTGATTCTCTAACTGCTGCCGGTAAGTATGTTCTCACCCGCCAAAAGGAAAAGGTCAGATATAAGGTAGTGCGTGTACTTTCTAGTAGCTCTCACTACAGGGATGAAATTATTCAAATGGGATTGCATCATACCAACCCATGTCGCTATCCCATGCGCCAAGTATCCGTATTATGGGGTAAGACTTGGTATCATTATTTGACTAATGTTCTTGACCCACAACAGCTTTCACCACAGGAGGTTTGTGATTTATACCGCCGACGTTGGCGAATTGAGGACGCATTTTTATTGACTAAGCGTTTATTGGGCTTGTCCTATTTGTGGGTTGGTGGCACTAATGGTGTACAGATGCAAATATATGCTACCTGGATTTTCTACGCTGTCCTCAATGACTTGTGTGCTGATGTGGCTATTGCTTTACAACAACCTTTAGAACGCATTTCTGTGGAAATGGTTTTTCGCAGTTTGTATTTTTTCCACCGCGCACTTTTACTTGCTCCTGATTTACAACTTATTCCTTGGCTTGTCGAACATCATCGTTCTATGGGCTTAATCAAGACCGTCCGTCAACGTCACCGACGAACGGCTGCTCGCTCTCTTGACATTTGGGCTGATGCCTTAACTTGACACCAATGGCAAGATGCCCACCCCACAGGATTTAAGCATTTTAGGATTATCTAATTTAGATGCGTAACAGCTTATCAGCGCACAATATTCATTAAAATTTTGATTTTTAAATGTAATTGTCAAGAAAATTTTGTGTTCAAAACTACTATTTTTATGTAATAAGAGAACCCCATAAAAAATATGATCTAATGAAGTAGGGGTAATTCATGAATTACCCCTACTTTCGCAGGGACAGACTTTATACCAATTTTATGTGAAGTTGCACATAATTCTAAAATCCATTGATTTATCTGTCTTTATCCGCGTTTATCTGCGTACATCCGCGTTCAATTATTCTATGCAGCTTCATATTAATCTGGTATTAGCTGAATGATATTAAAACAGGATCAATGATTCTATGGAGTTCTCTAATAAATCTTGCTTTAACTGAATACTACTAATTCTGGAGGTATAAATTTCCATGAAAATTAATTACGTAGCTTTCTGTTGCGTAGCGGTATGACGAATTACGAATTATTTTAATATGTCTGGAATGCCTTAAACCATTTATTCAAAACTGTATTCAGAGTTTGTTTAATTTGATGCTTACGATTCCACTTTTGAAAAGCGATTTCATATTCTTCACCTTTACTTTGAAAGGTATTCCAGATATCAAGCAAAATCGCTAGACCACAGAATAATAAAATGTACAATGACCAAGAAAGACTAGCACCACCAAGCAAGTCAATTAGTATTAAAAATGCGTTGACAATAGCATAATTACCCAAACGTTTTTGAAATTTACTGCGGCGGTAAAGGTCAAAAGCTTGACGTTGTTGTACTTGACTTTGTTGGGCTATCCAATCAATTTGGGCTTGTTTTACATCATTTGGTGATATTTGTAACTCAGCAGCAATTTCTATAATTTGTTGATAGGAAAATTCTTGATCACGATCATTGGTTTGACGAGCGATCGCTAGTTGTAGAATTTGCTGTACCTCTTCTTGGCTATAGGAACGCAGACTGTTAGATTCAAAGTTCGTCATAATGCTTTCTCTGATAATAATTTTGAATAGACGGCTATGCTGCTATTAGCAATCTTTGCACTACTCCTACACTAGCAAATCTAAATGAGAGTGACGATAGAGATTTATAGTAATGTGTCATTGTTAATTGATAATTGGTAATAATCTTCCCCCTTCCCGTTCTCATTATTAAAAGCTGAAGACTCTGAAAAAATATCTTACTGACTGGAATTTAGCAGCGCATAATATCGAAAGAAGTTGCAGCAAGAGGGAAAAACCCAATGGTGGAAGATAACGGTTCAGTTCGCACACTCTCAGTAGATATTGGGGGTAGTGGTGTCAAAGTTATGGTTTTGGATATCACTGGGAAACCTTTAACAGAAAGGGGAAGGTTAGAAACACCCCAACCAGCGACACCAGAAGTAGTGATTAATGCCATTGCTGTGTTAGCTGCATCTCAAGGTGAATATCATCGGGTTTCAGTAGGTTTTCCCGGTGTGGTTCGCAGTGGAGTCACAGAAACAGCGGTGAATTTAAATGCTGATTGGATTGGATTTGATTTAGCAACAACACTATCTAAACAGCTAAATAAACCTGTAAAAGTGATTAATGATGCAGATATGCAGGGACTAGGGGCAATTGCAGGTAAAGGTGTGGAATTAGTCATCACACTAGGTACTGGTTTCGGTTCGGCTTTGTTTGTAGATGGAAAGCTGGTTCCAAATATGGAAATGGGACATCATCCGTTTCGTAAAGGGGAGACCTATGAAGAACAGCTAGGACGTGCTGCTTTAGAAAAGATTGGGGATAAAAAGTGGAATAAGCGATTACAGAGAGCGATCGCATCTTTACAACGTCTCTTTAACTATGATTGTCTTTACATCGGTGGTGGTGAAGCTGTGCGCGTCAACATGAATTTACCTTTAAACGTGAAACTAATTCCTAATATCACCGGGTTATTAGGTGGTATTGCTTTATGGAGAGAATGAACTGTCTAACCGATACAACAATCCTGCTTCAACTGCATCCTCACCATTCCCATCGACGGATTGTGGATTTCTTTGAAAAAGAAGCGGCTATTCTCGAAAAACTGGGCAAATATCAACAGATTCCGCAACTACGAGCTTTCGAGTAGTAGTTTCTTCTCTGAGAATTGTTTAAGGAGGGAGAAGAATTTTCAATTTTTGATTGAACAATCTAAAATTGTTTAACTTTTTTCATGCACTAAGGGCGTATTGCAATACGCCCCTACCGATGATACTTGTAACTGCCACCCTTTTTAAGAGGGTTGGAAGGATATCTTATGTATCATAATTAAAGTAAAACGGTATTACTCCTAGTCTAAAAATTTAGGACGATTTTGTTGATTTAACTTGAGTTTGTCTTCTAGAAGAAGCCACTTTTCTTGTGAAATCAAGTCAATAAATTCATCTAAATTTTGACGATATTGATGTAGTGAATTTATCAATGCTTGATGATTATATTGTGCCATCATCACTCCTAATTCTGGATTACCGGCACCAACACGGCTGGTATCACGAAATCCTGAACTAGCTAGGTTTTGAGCTAATTGAAAAATTTCAGGATCTGTTTCACTCAAACAAGCAGCCATCAAAGAGGCACTAACCATAACAGGTAAATGGGAAATCCAACTCACTGCCCGGTCATGTTTTTCTGGCTGACAATGGTAGATAATAGAACCTAGCGATCGCACAATTTCCTCTAAAACTGAAATTGCATCCGTTGGCGTTGTAGCTACTGGTGTCAGTACATAAGGACGATTAACAAACAAATTTCGTTGTGCTGCTTCTATACCTGCATCTGTATTTCCCGCCATTGGATGACCACCAATAAAATTATTCCAAAGCGGAGAAATTCCTGCTACTATAGGTGTTTTTACTGAACCTACATCAGTCACAATAGTAGTTGCAGGCAAATAAGCAATTAACTGTTCAACTTGGGGAATAATAAGTCCTATCGGAGTGCAAATAAATACAATATCAGCAGCAGCCAACAGGCTCAATTCCACTGAAGCTTGATCGACAATACCGAGATCAATAGCTTTTTTACAGGTTGATTCACGACGACTAACTCCTAGAACATGATTTCCTTGGGAACGTAAATCAAATCCTAATGAGCCACCTATCAATCCCAGTCCCAAAATACCAATTTTCATTTTTACCGCTGACAACTAAAATTTGACTTATTCTCTGCATACTTTACCAACTATTAAGGTTGGCATCTGAGAGGTAGATTCATGACCATAGAGGAATTACTAGCGAAATATGCGACGGGAGTTTTAGATTTTAGTGGCGCTGACCTACCAGAAGTTAACTTGAGTGGTGCTAAACTAACCGGCATTAATCTCAGCAAAGCTAATTTGAGCGTAGCTAACCTTAGTGGTGCAACTCTCAATGACGCTAACTTCAGCGAAACTAAATTCAATGTAGCCAGACTGAGTAGCGCCAATCTTTCTGGTGCTATTCTCAACAACTCTAGCCTCAACGTTGCCAATTTGATTCGAGCAGATCTTAGTCGCGCTCAACTACGTCATGCTTCTTTTGTGCGGGCTGAGTTAATCCGCACTAACTTCAGTCGTGCTGATATGTATGATGCTAATCTCAACCATGCTGACTTACGAGAAGCTACACTTCGACAAACAAATCTCCGTAACGCCAATTTGAGCGAAGCCAACTTAAGAGGTGCTTGTTTTCAAGAAGCTAATTTAGAAATGGCTAACTTAAACGCCTCTGATTTGACTTCCTGTGACTTGAGTGGCGCAAATTTACGAGACAGTGAACTCAGACAAGCCAATTTTTGTATGGCTAACCTGAGTGGAGCAGATCTAAGTGGGGTAAATCTTCGTTGGGCAGATTTGAGAGGTGCAAACCTGAGTTGGGCAGATTTAAGCGGAGCAAAACTGAGTGGAGCTAACTTAACCGGGGCAGACTTGAGTAATGCTAATTTAACGAATGCGAGTTTAGTACACGCTAATTTAACTCAAGCCAAATTAATTAAAGTTGAATGGATGGGCGCTGACTTAACAGGCTGTACCTTAACTGGTTCTAAACTGTATGCTACCCCTCGTTTTGGTTTAAAAACTGAAGGGATAAAATGCGAATGGGTTGATTTGTCTACTACAGGCGATCGCACAATCATTCAAAATTTTAATGGTGATGAATCACGAGACTTTTTTAATGCCACTCCACCCACTATTCGGATTATTGTTGATCTACCATTAGAGCATGAGGCAAATTTTGTTCTCGCTGGTGCTTATTACCAAATTGCTCAAGAGTATGAGGCAATGATACAACCAGCTAGTGTGGAAAACGGCAGCCGCAGAACAGTTTTTACTTTTCGAGTTGATAAAGACGAAAATTTATTATCAACTGCTTTTATGGCAATTCTACCTTTTAAGGATGCCAGCGCCACTCAAAAAAATATCTATATGTTGGTAGATATGATGCGTCAAGAAGCGATGAATAACCAGAATTTTAAATCACCAGCACTTGTTAAAAAACTCATCTTCCTACTAGAGGAAGCTATGCATAAATCTAAAAACATTAAACAGACGAAAAAAAATTTAGAAGTAGCCGCGAGATTAAGATTCTTTAAAGCGCCAACCCAGACAATTTTAACAAATTCTAATGCTCGATGTTTGACTGTTTATGATCATCCCAACTTTGGTAAACGATTTGTGAATCGGACTATTAGTAGTTTCAACGATGATACATCAGGTGAATCAGAATATATTATGCCTTCGCTAAAGATGGCAATAGATTTTATCCAAGGTTTTTACGTCGTCAACCAGTAGTAATTGGTGATAATACAGCAGGAGTCAGGAGTCACGAAAAGACTTTTTCAGCATACTCTAAATAAATTACTGGAAAAAGAAAATGCGCGATCGCTTGAATCGAATGATGGGGAAAACTCGCTATGTCGTCTGTCGTCTCTTTCTGCACTTAAGCGGGGGTGAAGTAGCGCCAGTTCTCGGTGTACTCAATCGTGCCGCACGGCAAGCAATGGACGCTGAAGGCGATTTGGAAGTTTTGGGAGAAGAATTGGTCACAATTTGCCAAAACCTCCTCCAATATGATGACTACTGGACATCAGCAGCTAATGAAGGTGATGTTTTTTGGAGCGAAGGAGAAGCAGGAGATTATGTCAATGAATTATTTACCGACTCAGCCCAAAGATATCTCAGTGAACCAGATTTTAGTTCGGCTTCAGGTTTCGATGAACCTTTATCTATCCCTGTCACCCGCAATGTAGTTGTCATGCTGACAGTGGCTTATGAAGGAGAAGTACCGCAATTAGAAACAGACCTTTCTAACATCCAGGCATTAAAGGAAGGTTTCAAAGCTCTCATCAATCTACACTACAAACATAACCTCCAAGCCATCCAAGTGCATTTTTCACCCGCCCAGTTAGGGGACGAACTAACTAACGATCAGTTATTGCAGTATTTTCCTGAATTGATTCCCTTATAACTTTTTGGTTAGTCTATATTTACCACCTGCATTCATCACTTTAGGAAAATCATGTAATGCTCATGACCATAGCACGTAAATTTACAGTCATCTTTTTATCTCTGACCTTGTGCTTAACAACCGTCGCCTGTGGAGGTGGAAACCAAACTACATCTTCATCTGCAACAAACAATGTTAGCCAAACTGCTACCCCCACCAAGATAAGTGATGGACAGTATCCTGTACAACAAGCCACTTATAACGATGCCAACGGGGAGTATACGCTGTTTTTACTCAATAGTCAGCCCCCAACCTTTGCTACCGAAAAATTACAAATGGCACGGCTGACTGATGAAGAAATCAAAGAGGGTAAAAAAACTTACCTAAAAGTAGAAAAGGGAGAACCAGCTTTATACCTAACAGAAGATTTTAAAATTGAGTACGTTCATAACGTCACTGAAACTAAAACTAATCCCCAAACAGGACAACAGGAAACCGTTGTTGTTCGCCGAGAATCTAACTTCTGGACACCCTTTGCCGCTTCTTTGGCTGGTAATGTTGCAGGTCAAGCAATTGGTAGTCTTTTATTTAGACCTCAGTACTATGTGCCTCCTGTTTATCAGTCAGGTGGGATTATGAGTGGTTACGGTGGATATGGTTCTACTTATGACCAAGCGGTTTCCAGCTATCGCACTCGCTACAATGAACCACCCGCAGCCGTAAGAAATCGCACTGCTTTCCGTACCACAGGGACAATTAGAAGGCCTTCTAGTCAGGTGCGGACGACACCCCGTACAAATACAGGTAGAGCTACTGGTTCCGGTTTTGGTGGTAGTACTCTCCGTCCTTCCGGTAACTCTAACTCTACTCCTCGTCGTAATTCTGGTAGTAGTTTTGGTAGCGGTGGACGTTCTTCTGGTAGCCGGTCTTCTGGATTTGGTAGTAGAAGCAGAAGAAGGTAATTGGAAGCAGGAGTTCGGAGTTAGGAGTTTCTCCTCCGGAGACGCTACGCGAACGGAGTTCGGAGTTCGGAGTTCGGAGTCAGGAGTAAAGATTCTCTCTCATCTCCTCTGCTCCTTGCTCCCTGCTTATGGGTTCTAGACTCCTACAGTTACAGGTTGCGGCCAGCGTCCCATGACTTTGGTAATCACTGCCAACTCTTGCATCAAATTATCAAACTTGTCTGGTGTTAAAGATTGGGGCCCATCAGATAAGGCTTTGGCAGGGTTGGGATGTACCTCAATCATGAGAGAATCAGTACCAGCTGCGATCGCAGCCATAGCCATAGAAGGAACAAATTCAGACCAACCAGTACCATGACTGGGATCAATCATAATTGGTAGGTGAGTCAGCTTTCTCAACACAGGCACAACCGATAAATCTAGAGTATTGCGGGTATACTGGCGGTCAAAAGTTCTAATTCCCCGTTCACACAAAATCACATTAGGATTACCCGCAGCCAGAATATACTCAGCTGCCATTAACCAGTCTTCAATTGTCGCCGCCATGCCTCTTTTTAAAAGAACTGGTTTCGGTTGCGCCCCAACTTTTTTGAGCATGGAGAAATTCTGCATATTTCTCGCACCCACTTGGATGACATCAGCAACTTCCCCAATTTTCTCCAAGTCTTCAGTATCCATCACTTCGGTAATAATGCCGAGTCCGCTGACTTCCCGCGCCTTAGCTAACAATTCCAAAGCACTTTCGCCGTGACCTTGAAAAGCATAAGGTGAAGTCCGGGGTTTGTATGCCCCACCACGCAAAAACTTAGCGCCAGCAGCCTTAACACGCCGAGCCGTCTCCACAATCATTTCTTCATTTTCTACAGAGCAAGGCCCTGCCACAACGACCAAAGGATGGTGTTCACCAAACACCACATTTCCATCGGGAGTGTTCACCACCACCTCAGAAGCTTCCCCATGACGGAACTGCCGACTAGCCCGCTTGTAGGGTACTTCTACTCGTAAAACTTGCTCAATCCATTGGCTCAGTTCCTGAATTTGCAAGGGGTCTAAGTTAGCAGTTTCGCCTACTAGAGCTATTACTACTTTATGTTTGCCAATGATTTTTTCTGGTGTTAATCCCCAGCTAGTTAATTCTTCTTCAATACGGTCTATTTCGGCTTGTGGGGAACCAACTTTCATAACAACAATCATGTTAAAGTTCCTATCTATTTGGATAAATTATTTAGCGATCCAGTAATGTAGTTTGATTTAGTAAGAATTCAGGAGTTAGAGAATACCAAAAAATAAATTATTCAAATATATTAAAAAAATGTAGCGCTCGGTACTTTCTTCTGAATATTGGGTATAAACAAGACAATATATATTTTTCTTAATATTGATGTTGAAGTGATAAAATTTCAACTTCAACATTCATTCTTCCATTTACCCAATATTGCAGTTATCTGGATACCTGAGCGCCGATTCTCAGACGTTCTTGCTGCGAGTTTCGCGCCAAACCTCGATCATCCTTCCCCAGTTGGTACTAAACTCACCTAAACCTATTAAATTTCCAGGTCTTTCTTCATCCCAAGAAGCAGAAAGAACACCATAGGTTATCCCCAATACCCCTAAACCAAATAATCCCATATTCACCAATAACACAGCGATGGGAGGTAGTTGGATGTGGGCATATATGACCAGTAGATAACTAGCAACAAGACTGACAATACCCAAAGTTGTGGGTACACCACAAAACACAGCCACTCGGCGGATCATCCGTTGGCTAACAACCTCAGGAATAGCCATTTCTTCCTTGGTGAAGGGTGGCTGTTTTTGCGTCTGTTTACCAGACTCCTGTGGCTTGGGGGCGGGTTGAGTTTTAGCCTTTACTGGTTTTGGGCGTTTTTTGTTTGGCTCAAAAGGTAAGCGACTACGTTCTGATTCTTCAGCAGGCATAAGCAGCAATTCCTAACCACGAATACCGAGACGAGCAATTAGAGCTTGATACTTTTCCCGACTGTCCTTTTGGATATAGCTGAGAAGACGCTTACGTTGTCCAATCATCTTCAATAATCCTCGGCGGGAGGAATGGTCTTTCTTATTAGCTTGGAGATGTTGACTGAGGCGGTTAATGCGATCAGTTAACATAGCGATTTGGACATCGGCCGAACCGGTGTCGGTTTCGTGGACTTGGTAGCCAGAAATGAGTTCTTGTTTGCGCTGTTGCGTCAGAGCCATGAGCGATTAAATTGTGATTTTTTCAAATGTATGCAGCAGTCTCCCATAATATCACAGCCTTCAATCTGTGTGGTGAATTAGCTTTGTGACTACTGAGATGCTGGCTTTTGAGTAATTTGCTCTTCTCAAAGCGATCGCTATTATATTTCCTCTACAACCCCATGCAAAAATTATAAATAAACCTCAGCGACCCTCCGCGTTCCTCTGCGTTAAAAATAGGAATCGCATCATCAGAACAAAGAAAAGCGATCGCTTTCGGCAGTTAACTTCATGCGATCGCATCCTGCGGGGCGTAGCCCATCGCAACTTCCTACTAACTAAACAGATTAAGCACAGCACTTACCAAACTGTGAGTAATCGGTAAACTATCAACCACCATCGCCAGACACAACAGCATCATGTAGGAGATGGAATAAAGAAACAACTCTCTAGCTGTAGTCCGATCTTCGGGATTTTGTAGCAAGCGCCAAGCTTTGTGAACAAATATCCCCCCTAGTGTCAAAGCCACAAAGGCATAGACAACACCACTGGCGTGTAAAGGATAAAACAGTAGTACGGTGGCAGTTACGGTAATCACCGTGTAATACCAAATTTGTCGTACCGTAGCTTCATCACCTGCTACCACTGGTAACATAGGTATGCCCACCTTGGCATAATCATCACGAATCATCAAAGCCAAAGCCCAAAAATGAGGCGGAGTCCATAAAAAGACGATCGCAAAAATTAGCCAGGCTGCCCAGCTTAAAGTATCCGTCACAGCCGCCCAACCTACTAAGGCTGGGATTGCTCCCGCAGCACCACCAATGACGATATTTTGAGTGCTGTGACGTTTCAGCCAGTGGGTATAGACCAAGATGTAAAAAATAATGCCAGAAAAAGCTAAGAGTGCTGCTAGTAAATTTGCAAATACTGTGAGGATGGTAAAAGAACCAACAGCCAGAGCGATCGCAAAAATTAAAGCATCACGGGGCTGAACCCTACCAGAAGGCATAGGACGATGGCGCGTCCGTTCCATGTCGTAATCTATATCTCGGTCATAGATACAGTTAATCGTTTGAGCGCTAGCAGCAGCCAAAGTACCACCAATTAGTGTTACTAGCAATAGCAAAGGGTCTACTTGTCCCTGAGCAGCAATCCACATACTCCCAGCAGTAGTAATTAACAGCAACGGAATAATCCGGGGCTTAGTTAGCTGGTAGTAACTTTGAATCACTTGTAAAAATGTATCGTGGTGGCGAGAGACATTAGTCTCAATCATGTTGGCTCTACTTCCTTTCTCAGTTATCAATTACCAGGTAACAGAGGTGACAGGTGAGAGGTGACAGGTGACAGGGAATAGAGACAAATTTTACCAATTACCAATTACCAATTACCAATTACCAATTACCCATTACCAATTACCCATTACTAGCAACTTGGGCTACTAAGTGTTCTGTCGCGGAGTGATAAAACTGTGAACACCACCAAAGTACCCAGCAAAGTAGCACCTACAGCTTGGTGAGTCACGGTCAGAGGTTCAACTTGTAGATGTAGTCGGAAAGTCGCAACTCCCAACAGCAGTTGTAAAATCAACAGACTACCAGCCATATTTGCCAGTCGGCGCAAAGCTGGATGTAACGCTGGCGTTCGCCAAGAGATAAAAACTATTGCCAAAATAGCCACCGTTGGCGGCAGCAATCCCACAATATGGCTGTACATCACTCCACAAAGTTGAGAATCACCAAAACATTGGTGTACAGCCCAGCGAGAACCGACAACAGCCCCTAGTAAACTTTGCAAGTAAACGAAAATAGAGGCAGTTAAACCCACCCAAGGCAGCTTACCAACCGTTCCAGTCCCTTGATATGGGCTAAGTGCTGTACCGATGACTAAGAGAGTAGTGAAAAACAATAGTGCCGTTCCCAAATGGGCGGTAACAATATCAAACCGCAGCAATTCAGTAACGGTAAGTCCCCCCAAAACGCCTTGAAAGACAATTAAAAACAGGGCGAATGTAGAAGCCCAAGGTAGCCAGTTGGGTAAAACACGACGATGCCACCAGGATAAACCCGAAAGAGCGATCGCGCTAAAACCAATCAAAGCTGCATCTAATCTGTGAAACCACTCCAAAAACACCTGGAGATTCATTTGTTTGGCTGGCACCAATTCCCCATAGCACAGAGGCCAATCGGGGCAAGCAAGTCCAGCATTCATCACGCGGGTGGCACTGCCTATGGCCATCAAAATCAAGGTGGCTATGCAAATCTTCCACACCAAGCGACGAATTACTTCCTTGGGGCTATTGTGTTGGGCAGCCGCTTCATTTTGTTGTTGTAGGACAAATTCGTTCATCAACGATACCTTCCGCCCGCTTGAGGTAGATATTCTTATAAATTATCTATTTGAGTCAATCCAGACCTATCTACACCCTAACGTATGAGCTAAGATTTATAGATTGGCTTCCGCTTTTACTTATACTTTGAATCACTTCAGGGACTTTTATCTGTAAGATTTAGGTATTTTTTAAGATATGAATAATTAATTAATGGCAATTCTTAAGAATTTCCTAAAATTTTCCAAAAATTCTTCTATATAGTTGTCATTTTTTGTTAGCAATAGCACATAAATCCCTTTTACTCAAGATTACTCAACTTATTAAAAAAATTAATAAAAATTTCAGACATTGAGACCCTATATTCTATAGTCTGCACTACCTTAGTAAGTGAGTGACTTTGAAATAACGTAGTAAATTCAGTTAAGTAAGCCGTGAAAATTCCAAGTTCGATCTGGACATTACTCATTGGCATTGTGCTAACCTTAGCCAGCCTTTGGTACGGTCAAAATCACGGTCTGTTACCCACAGCCGCATCTGATGAAGCCGTCTTAGTAGATGGCCTATTCAACACGATGATGATCGTCTCTACAGGTATATTTCTACTTGTTGAAGGTATTTTAATTTATGCTGCATTTAAATACCGCCGCCGTGCTGGTGACAATGAAGATGGGCCAGCAATTGAGGGTAATGTACCTCTAGAAATACTCTGGACAGCGATCCCAGCGATTATCGTCCTTGGTATTTCTGTTTATAGCTTTGATGTCTACAACGAAATCGGTGGCTTTGATCCTCATGCAGTCCATGCTGCCCCGGAAACACCGATGATGCAAGAATCAATGTCAATGCCAGGAACAGCGATCGCTGCAACTTTAGGCGATACACTTCCTAGCACCGAACCAAACCTGATCGCCCAAGTAGATACTGTTACTCCCCAACAAGAAGCAGGACAACCACCACAATTAGTCGTTAACGTCTCTGCACTCCAGTATGCTTGGATTTTCACTTATCCAGATACAGGCGTGACAAGTGGTGAACTTCATGTACCTGTTGGTCAACAAGTGGAAATGAACATGACAGCTAGTGATGTCATCCATGCCTTTTGGGTTCCAGAATTTCGCCTCAAACAAGATGTGATCCCCGGTAGACAAAGTGAGATTCGCTTCACACCCAATAAGGTGGGTGAGTATACCTTAATTTGTGCTGAACTTTGTGGCCCTTACCACGGAGCTATGAAAACCCAAGTAGTGGTAGAGTCCCAAGCGGCTTATGACACTTGGATGCAAGAACAGCTAGTCGCTAGTAAAGAAACCCTAAATCAAGCCGTTGCCGTTAACTCGACCGATTTATCCGCAGATGAATTTCTCGCCCCCTACACTAAGGACATGGGAATTCATTCAGAAATGCTTCATCAAGTTCACCATTCGTCAATGGTTAGATAGTCGCAGGTAACGGCTAATAACTAATGACTAATAACTAATGACTAATTGACTATGACACAAGCACAGTTACAAGAAACTGCTAATATCCCTGCTCATATTGAAGAAGAAGGGGAAAGACATTGGCGCGACTTCTTTGGCTTTAGTACCGATCATAAGGTGATTGGTATTCAATACTTAGTCACCTCGTTTATTTTTTACTGCATTGGCGGCGTGATGGCTGACTTGGTGCGGACAGAATTACGCACTCCAGATGTAGATTTTGTCACTCCAGAAGTCTATAACAGCCTGTTTACACTCCACGCCACCATCATGATTTTTCTGTGGATTGTGCCAGCAGGGGCAGGTTTTGCTAACTATCTCATTCCCTTGATGATTGGGGCTAGGGATATGGCTTTTCCCCGCTTGAATGCTGTGGCTTTTTGGATGATTCCGCCGGCGGGTATATTGCTCATTGCGAGTTTAGTAGTAGGCGATGCCCCGGATGCTGGTTGGACTTCCTACCCTCCTCTTAGCCTCGTTACAGGTCAGGTGGGTGAAGCTATTTGGATTATGAGTGTGTTGTTGTTGGGTACGTCTTCGATTTTGGGGGCAATCAACTTTATCGTTACCCTGCTGAAAATGCGTGTTCCTAGCATGGGTATCTATCAACTACCTTTGTTTTGTTGGTCAATGTTCGCAACTTCAGCACTGGTATTGATATCGACACCTGTTTTAGCGGGGGCGTTAATTCTCCTTTCCTTTGACTTATTGGCAGGGACAACATTTTTTAATCCGACTGGTGGTGGTGATCCGGTGGTGTACCAGCATATGTTCTGGTTTTACTCCCACCCTGCGGTTTACATCATGATTTTGCCATTTTTTGGGGCAATTTCGGAAATTCTGCCGGTTCATGCCCGCAAACCAATTTTTGGATATAAAGCGATCGCTTTTTCATCTTTAGCTATCAGCTTTTTGGGTCTAATTGTCTGGGCGCATCATATGTTTACCAGCGGTATCCCTGGCTGGTTACGGATGTTTTTTATGATCACCACAATGATCATCGCTGTACCCACAGGCATTAAAATTTTTGGTTGGTTAGCAACCATTTGGGGTGGCAAAATCCGTCTCAATAGTCCCATGTTATTTGCAATGGGTTTCTTGGGAACTTTTGTAATTGGCGGTATCAGTGGCGTAATGTTGGCAGCCGTGCCTTTTGATATTCACGTTCACGATACTTATTTTGTCGTGGCACACCTGCACTACGTTCTCTTTGGTGGTAGCGTTTTAGGTATCTTTGCCGCTATCTACCACTGGTTCCCGAAAATGACGGGAAGAATGATCAATGAATTTTGGGGTAAGGTTCACTTTGCTTTAACCATTGTTGGTCTAAACATGACCTTCTTACCCATGCACAAGCTAGGCATGATGGGTATGAATCGCCGCATTGCCCAATATGACCCCAAATTCACATCATTGAATGAAATCTGTACTTACGGGTCTTATATTCTTGCCGTTTCCACATTACCCTTTATCATCAATGCCATTTGGAGTTGGTTATATGGGCCTAAAGCTGGTAACAACCCCTGGCAAGCACTGACCCTAGAGTGGATAACTACTTCACCACCAGCAATAGAAAATTTTGAAAAACTGCCCGTATTGACTACTGGCCCTTATGACTATGGTGTAGGTGATAAAAAAGTTGATGTCAGTGCAGTGTTAAGCATTCAACCTGACGAACCATATCCAACCATTGAGTCTGGTAAATGAGGTGACAGGTAACAGGTGACAGGTGACAGTAAGAAGGGAATAGACAAAAGCCAAGAGTTGACATTACCCATTACCAATTACCCATTACCAATTACCCATTACCAATCCCCAATTACCAATTACCCATTACCAATTTAAAAATTCATGCAAAGTCAAATAATTGACCCAGCGAAAATTGAACAGAATCATCACCACGCAGCAGAAACAGATGGTCATCATGAAGCACATCCAGACCATCGTTTATTTGGGTTGGTTGTGTTTCTGATTGCGGAAGGAATGATTTTTCTGGGAATGTTCGGTGCTTATTTAGCTTTCCGTTCTATCTTGCCTGTATGGCCTCCCGCAGGTACACCAAAGTTAGAACTTTTACTACCTGGTGTGAATACCATTATTTTGATTACCAGCAGTTTTGTCATGCACAATGGTGATACTGCCATCAAAAAGAATGATGAAAAGGGAATGCGTATCTGGTTGGCAATTACTGCCGCTATGGGTGCGATTTTCTTGGTAGGTCAGATTTATGAATACACCCATCTGGAATTTGGTTTAACTACCAATTTATTCGCTAGTGCGTTTTACGTCTTAACTGGTTTCCACGGTTTGCACGTAACTATTGGAGTATTGGCGATTTTAGCAGTTTTGTGGCGATCGCGCACTCCCGGCCACTACAGCAACCAAAAACACTTCGGCATTGAAGCCGCTGAACTGTACTGGCACTTCGTAGATGTAATTTGGATCATTCTGTTCGGATTACTGTATCTACTTTAAGTATTAATTACTTAGTTGTTCACTCCACTTGAATAACTTACAGTCCCCCACCCAGGGGGTTTTTTTATAGGTTTTTCAACGACTCCGCCAAATATTAATTTTCCCATCAAATCCACCACTGGACAGAAATTGCCCATCACTACTAAAAGCAATATCTTCAATGGGCTGCACCAACGCATTCACCGACTTACTCTGACTATCAAGACTATTTTTTAACTCACCCGTAGTTAAATCCCACAGCTTAATCCCATCTTTGCCACCACTGGCTAGGGTTTTACCATCAGGATGAATAGCAACAGCGTTCACCCAATTATTATGTCCGGTAAGAGTATAGATTCGTTCACCACCGTTAACATTCCAAACTTTAATGCTTGTATCCCGACTGGCACTAACTAAAGTTTCACCATTGGGTGTAAAAGCTAACCCAGTTACTATTTGAGAATGTGCGACAAATGCTCGGATTAATTTGTTAGTACGCAAATCCCATAGCTTAACTACACCTTTACTATCACCACTAGCTAAGGTTTGCCCATTAGGACTAAGAGCTAGGGTATAAATTATATTATCTAAGTGTACCAGGGTAGCTAGTGGCATTTGTCGTTTTAAATCCCACAACCGAATCCCATCTAAACCACCACTGGCAAGAACTTTGCTATCAGCAGAAACCGCTAAAGACAATATTGGACTTGTGTGTCCAACGAAAGAACGGCTAAACTCCAGACTTTTGAGATTCCAAAGGTTAATTCTGTAGTCACTACCACAACTAATCAGAGTTTCACCATTTGGAGTAATCAAGATAGAGTCTACAGATCCTTGATGCGCTCTGTTAATCGTACCCGAATTTTTGCCTTTTTGAGGATTCCAGAAGCGAATTATACCCTCATTTTCTGCCCCACCTGTTACCAAAAGTTTAGCATTTGGGCTGAAAGCTAGAGATTTAATAGCTCCTGTATGCCCGATTAAGGTGTGAAGTAGTTGGGGATTAGCAAAAGTTTTACTATCTGGAGAGTTTGTCTTTAATTCATCAGCCGCATGAGCAGGATGACTGTAAAGCTCTGGAATCATAGGAATTGACAAAGCTACAGATGTCATTAATACCACGCTCATATAAGAGCGAATAACCGTATTACTTCCCCTTCTTCCTTCACTTCTCACAGTTCCTCCTCACCTGTTGACACTTATTGAATTAAATCAATACTCGTTACTCACCACTACCTACTGGCGTGGTTTTTTCTTAGAGACGGTCATGATGGGTAAAGGTGGACTTGAGGAGTTGGGCGGTAAATAATGTTGTACTACAGGCTCCTCTGGTAAAGGGGGACGCTGTTGCATCCGCCATAACTTAAAGGCCAGAGCTATTCCTGTTGTCCCCAAACCAAAAGCGAACAATGACCAGCTATCATCCAAACCACCAATCAGTGCATCTACTACACCCATTGTGACTAATGCACTAATGATAGGTTCCTTCCGATATGCTGACTTCAAAAAACGAGGTAATACAGCGTTCATCACAGCTTATTTAGTTCCCGTTAACTTTTTGTATAAATTTAACCTAGAATCTAACCTAGAATACCTCACAGGCGATAGATATTTCTGATCTAAGGCTATCAAGGCATATAATATTATAATTTTTTAGGGTTGGAGAGGTAGGGTAGTAATTCCCTATTATGTTTAGTAATTTCCTGCCAATCAGACAGCAGCTAAGAAACTTGATTAAATCTTGAACCGAAACTTACATAACACGCCTCCTGTCAACAAAGATACAAGTATTTATTTTCCAAGGATTTCAGCCTTGATTCGTTTTCACATATTATTTTGGAAGTGCTATAGTTTTTCACTGCCAGCTTTTAATTTTGGATAAGCAATACGTTTATGATGAAATTGCTGCCACACATCTACAAATATTTGAGAAATTTTTGACATTTCTTCCCTTGTTAATCCAGAGTCTACTAATTGCTCATCTTGCCATTTGGCGCGGATAATATTATTCAGCATATTTAATGCTTGTTCTGGAGTAGCATCTTTAAGACTTCGCAATGCAGCCTCACAGGAATCAGCTAACATGACAATTCCTGTTTCTCTAGATTGGGGAATTGGTCCATCGTAACAAAAATCCGCTTTATTAACGATAATACTGGGGTCTTCCTTAGCCATTTGCTGGGCTTGGTGATAAAAATAAGCGATCGCCATTGAACCCTGATGTTCGGGAATAAAAGCTTGAATTGCTGTGGGTAAACTATGTTTTTTAGCCATTACCAAACCTTCAGTTACGTGCTTTTTGATAATTGCTGCACTTTGCCAAGGATCTTTAATTTCCGTCTCGTGTTTATTTGGCCCTCCCATTTGATTTTCAATAAATCCTAAAGGGTCATGCATTTTACCAATATCATGGTATAATGTTCCAGCCCTAACTAACTCCACATTGCAGCGGAGTTTTTTGGCCGCCGCTTCAGCCAGAGTTGCCACAAACAAGGTATGTTGAAAAGTTCCCGGTGTTTCAGTAGCTAGTCGTTTTAATAACGGACGGTTAGGGTTAGCCAGTTCTGCCAAACGAATCGGGGTAGTTAAATCAAACAGTTTTTCCAAATAAGGACTTAAACCTAAAGCGATAATACTCCACGCCAAACCCGATATAGCAAATAACAGTGCTTCCTGTAGGACAATATACCAAGCAGAACCAAACGCCGCACCAACAAGTATATTCAAACCCAGGTAAATACTGCCTTGAGTCAAGCCAAGAACAATACCTAATAACGCCAATTCCTCACGAGATTTAAATCTTTGGGCGACATAACTGCCCAAGATACCCCCCGCAGCACCAGCCAGCAGCCCAATCTTACTGATCTCCATACTCACTGGTAGTAACAGTGATAGTAGTCCGACAAGTGTCACTCCCAAAGTCGGACCATAAAAGCTACCCAACAATAAACCAATAGCACTCCATGTAGTATATGGCACACCCATTGCTAAAACACTAGGGATACTGAGAGTGAGTAATAATATCAAAAAGCGATCGCGTTCTCGCAGGTGATTACCAATCTGCCGTTCTATCCAAACAAAAACACCAAGGGCTGTACTAACTAAGCCTCCTAAAAGAGTCAAAGCCAGCCAATTCACCTCTCTACGAATCAAGTGATAATGCTCAAGCACATCAAATTTCCATTCTGAAATTCGTTCCCCCTTCTTAACGATGACTTCTCCTTGCCGCACTTTTTGCATTACCGATGGCACTTTATCCGCTTCTAATTGAGCCTTTTGTCTCGTTTGTTCTTCATCTTGCATGAGATTCGACCGGAGTACAGCCAACAAAACTTTACTTGCCAATGATTCAGCTTCACCAGGGACAGAGATTTGTACTTGTAGGCTCACTGCATCCTGTAGAATACTGCGCGGCAGTCCAGGTGCTATACCTTGAGTCAGCATCCGTTCTGCACTTTGGTGTACTCCCATTTGTGTTTTTGCCCAGTCCTCATCTGACAGTTGCAAAAGGAAAGTTTCTGAATATACTCTTTGCGATCGTTCTGCCTCCATGTTTATAAGTTTCTCAGTAGCTTTGGCATATCCCAATCTAATTTGACCTATTTGGGCAATTAGTAAAGATAGATTTTTTTCTGAAGTAGTGAGGCGATAAGCGTCTAATTCTGCTAATGCTTGAGAAATATCCGTCTGTCCCTCCTTAATTAAGGGTATAGATAACGACAACAGCGGACTACGCAAAGGTCTAGAAAATTGTTGTCTATCAGTTGGCCTCGACTTAGGAATCAACAATTTATAATTTTGTTTCTGATTATTTTCTAAAGTTACTTTTAGCTGTTGCCATTCTGACTCCAGACAAGAACGGAGATAGCGTTGGGTAGGAATAGACAAAACCGATACATCAAAAAAAGGAAAAGGCCCAGCAACAGCACGAAGTTCATTAGCATCATCGAGCAGTTGTCGCAAATGTTCGTTAATTTGCTCATTTTTTTGGGCATTAATCATCAATACAGGCTGAGAACTCGTTCTCACTGCTTTGCGCTCGTCTTCTGTTTGTTTGCGATCTTCGATACTTGCAGTATTAGGGGCAATAATTGTCTGTGGTGCAAAAGAACCAACTTTCATCTGAGGCTGGTTATATAATTCATGCCCCATGACACCTGTGAGAGATATCACGGCAATCACTAAAATCACCGCAGAACGCTTTTTATATAACCAACTGAAAACAACAGCATAAATGCCATGATTCGTTTTGAAAGATTTGGGCGTTGAATGAGGAGCTTTTCTTCCTTGTCGGTGTCCACCTTCCTCACTGGCTGGTAACAAAAACACAAGTAAATTTTTGAGGATATTCCTGAAAAATTTTTTGTTATGACTCTGACTGCTGGGACTACTCGCTAAACCCAGCCACTTCGCTTTACGGTATAACACTTTGCACTGTCGCCGCCACTGCTTGATTTGCTGGGTCAAAGACCGCAAAATTTCCTGCGTTTTCATTACCTCTGGGTGTAGTTCCTTACTTTGATAGCCCAAAACAAGACAATCATGACCGGGAATTTTAGATTTTAAATTTTAGATTTTAGATTAAAAAAATTTGGTACAAGCCCCGTTCTTCAGGACGGAAAAATAGTAAATCCCAAATCGCCAGACTACTGCTCCATGAATTATTAGCCTATATATACATAAATTGATTCTATCGGACAGAGTTTTTTAGCAGATAATCAAAACAACTACATATCAGGCAGCGGTTTTTCTTACGCATTGGTTTGTGTGAATTGTAGCAGCTGATCTGCTCTAAAAAAACTTATCCAAAACCAGATAAGTCAAGATAAATTAGAAATTAATTAGATGCTTGGGTGAGAAATTTATGTTTCATCGCGGGCGAATAACGCGGGGTGCAGCAAAGATAGATAGTGGAGTCAATCCCCGATTTATGCCACATCCTTCTTTTTTGGACTTGTTTGTATCCAGGGTAATATTATACACACCTGACCAAACGGCTACAAGTGCATCGGCTAATTCCAACATTTGAGAAAAGCTGCTTAGTCCCCAGCCGGGTGAATTCATGGCTAAAAGTTGCCAATTAACAGGAATGCTTGTTGTACTGTTATATGCTCCTGATAAGGCTCCAGCAATAGCACTTCTAGGATGTGAGTCCATACACCAAGGATCTTGTTTCCCAGAATTAACTGTAGTTCGCAAAACCGTTAGTTGCCAATCTTCTAAGGTACTCAGAAAGCAATAAAAGGCAAAGGCGATATTGCTACTTAGTGGTTCTTGTCTACTTAGTTCGGTTCGCGCCTGTTCTAATTCTGCTCTTTGAGCTAATAAAGTATTAATTTTTAATAATTTTTCTGTTAACGGTGTGGTTGGTTCTCCCAGAAAAGTAATCGTTTGGGGAATGAGGGTCAAGGGGTCGAGTTTTTCTGTGAGAGATTGAGCGATCGCATATCCTATAGCTAGGGCTGCATCTGTTACCATCGGCTCAGTATGCCAAATTTGTAATACTTGCAGTAAATTGTGTTTAAGTTTAATAGTATCTTCGTGGAAAAAAATTGCCACTGGTAAGGTGGCTAAAATTATTTTTACCCAAGCATAATCAGTTTTTTCCCAAGCAAGAGATGCTTGTTGCTGACGCTTTAACCAATCATCTACATCTAATCTACCTAGTGCAATTAAACTTTGGCTACCCAAAATAGCCATTTTACCTAAATCACCAGCATTCTCTATAGCTAAATTTTCTCCCAGGAATGCGCCTATAAAAATACCTCTAACCCGACTTACGAGAGAATAACGCATACAATTTTGGATTTTAGATTTTAGATTTTGGATTGTATTGCAAATGTTTAGATTCCAAAAACCAAAATCTACAACAAACTTCTAGACTTTTTCCTTTCTCAGATGATGTATCAATGCTTGTAAGCCCAACAAATAACTTTGGACACCAAAGCCACTGATTTGACCAATTACCACTGGAGCTATATAAGAATGATGACGAAAATCTTCACGACGATAAATGTTGCTAAGATGCACTTCTACAGTTGGTAAATTCACGGCTGCGATCGCATCCCGCAAAGCTACACTAGTATGGGTATACGCCCCAGCATTAATTACAATCCCTTGATGTAGTCCTAACGCCTGGTGAATAGTATCCACCAAGACTCCTTCATGATTTGACTGCACAGCAGTAACTTTTGCCTGTAGCTTTAGTCCTTCTGCTTCCAACAGTCTATTAATTTCTACTAGGGTCAGAGAACCGTAAATTCCCGGTTCCCGCTGTCCTAGTAAATTGAGGTTTGGCCCGTGCAGTATCAAAATGCTTAAAGTTGGCAACGTTAACTCCAATCACTTCAGGTAATTAGCGACTTCGGCGACGTTCGTTCACAGGAATCGGAATTAGTTCCGGTTCCGGTTCAGCCTCTGGCCCCAACAAGGCTCCCATTAGCTTCCGCGCTAATTCTTTAAGCTTTTCCAGCACCTTTTCTATATAATCCATTGAACTGAACGCTCCTGAGATACTACCTCAATTTTAATTAACTTTAGTCGCAGAAACTGGCGTATTATTGCACCTCTGGCTTCTAGCAGGGTTAACACGTTCTGAGATTTAGAGCTAAAGCTGCTGCTGAAATTTTATTTTGTGTTATCCCTTACTTCTTAGATTATCACATTAGTGATGGGTGATTGGTAATGGGTAATTGGGTAATTGGTGATTGGTAATGGGTAATGGGTGGCAGACTATAAATACTTCATAAATACTTCTTCATCTTCCCCAGTCCCCAGTTCCCAAGCCCTAACTAGCTGCGTCTTTCTTTTTCGTCCTACTGGTTGACGACTTAGCTTTAGAAGTTGTTGATTTTCTAGTTTTACTTGTGGATTTGGTAGAAGCTTTAGCTGCCAACAATTCCAATGCTGTAGATAGCGTTACATTCTCTACGGTTTGACCTTCGGGAATACTCACATTAGTTTTACCATGCTTAATATAAGGGCCATAGGGTCCATCGTAGATATTGATAGGAGCATCATCTTCTGGATGTGTTCCTAATTCCCGTAAAGCTGCCTTAGATTTGCTATTGCTGGCTGCACGTCCCTTTTTCGGTTCAGACAATAACTCCAATGCACGTTCCAAAGGAATTGTCAATACATTATCAGCAGCTTTCAAAGAACGGTAGTCTTTTCCTTCTTTCCCCTGGTCATGAACAACGTAAGGGCCAAAACGTCCCAAACTAGCTTGAATTTTCCCTCCAGTGGCTGGGTGAACTCCCAATGTCCGGGGGAGTGCCAAAAGGCCAACGGCCATGTCTAGGGTGACATTTTCATGGGTTACGCCTTTAGGTAGGGAAGCTTGTTTAGGTTTGGGGTTTTCGTCTGTTTTATCTCCCAACTGCACATAAGGCCCATAAGTGCCAATTTTTACATAAATTGGTTCACCTGTTTCGGGATGCCGTCCTAATTGGTCAGGACCGGTGGTTTTTTGTCGCAGTAGAACTTCCACCTGTTTGGGGTCGAGGTCTGCGGGTGTGAGGTCTTTGGGAATGGATGCTGTAACAACACCATCACCATTTTCCACTTCGATGTAAGGCCCATATTTACCAATGCGGACTTTAGCATCTAAATTTTCTAATATTACGGTTCTAGCTGTAGTGGCATCAATTTTACTTTCTTGTTCCCTCACCAGAGTTTCTAAACCTTGGTCGCCTAGATAAAATTTTTGCAAGTAGGGTAGCCATTTAGCTTCTCCTGTGGAGATGTCATCTAGGGTTTGCTCCATTTTGGAGGTAAAACTGGGATCAACAATGTCGGGAAAGTGTTTCTCTAATAAGTCAGTAACAGCAAAAGCGGTGAAGGTGGGAATCAAAGCATTACTCACCAACTGGGCATAACCTTTGTCAATGATAGTGCCAATGATGCTGGCATAGGTACTAGGACGACCAATGCCTTCACTTTCTAAGGTTTTCACTAGACTTGCTTCGGTGTATCTAGCTGGAGGTTGGGTTTCATGTCCCACGGCTTCTAGCCCATTACAAGTGGGATGATCCCCGACTTTTAGCGGTGGTAAAATCACCTCTTGGTCTTCTAATGCGGCTTCAGGATCATCGGAACCTTCAACGTAGGCGCGGAGGTAGCCAGGAAAATCTATGCGCTTCCCAGAAGAGCGAAAACCAGCATCTTCTACTTGCAGTTGAACAGTAATTTGCGTTTGGCGAGAATCAGCCATTTGACAGGCGACGGTACGCTTCCAAATCAAGTCATATACCGCCAGTTCTCTGCCGCCTAAAGCTGTTTCTTGGGGAGTACGGAAATTACTACCTGCGGGGCGAATGGCTTCGTGGGCTTCTTGTGCGCCTTTGGATTTGGTGGTGTATTGACGGGGTTGGGGGCTGAGGTATTGTTTGCCGTATTTTTGCTCTACACAACTGCGGGCAGCTGCGATCGCTTGATCTGACAAATGTACCGAATCTGTACGCATATAGGTAATATACCCTTGCTCGTACAAATTTTGAGCCACCCGCATTGTGTCTCGTGCCGAAAGGCGCAGTTTGCGGTTAGATTCTTGTTGCAGTGTCGAAGTAGTAAACGGTGGCGCAGGTTTACGGATGACTGGACGTTCTTCAATGTCGTTAACATTCCAAGTTTTTCCTGTCAGTCGTTCCTTGAGGTCTACTGCTTGTTCTTCATTGAGCAACACCACATTGCGTCCTGCGGTGATTTGTCCAGTTGCCGCATCAAAATCGCTACCTGTGGCAACTTTCGTGCCTCCTAGTGTCACTAACTGAGCGCTAAAAGGAGTTTTTTCCTGGAGCAAACTGGCTTTTAAATCCCAGTATGTACCTTCATGGAAAGCACGGCGTTGACGTTCCTTTGTCACCAATAGACACACGGCTACAGACTGAACTCGCCCAGCAGATAGCCCCCAGGCGATTTTTTTCCATAGCAGAGGAGATAAGGTGTATCCTACCAAGCGATCTAAAATTCTTCGGGTTTCTTGGGCGCGAACCAACTGCTCATCAATGGTGCGACAATTTTTCAAAGCCTTTTTAATGGCTTCTTGAGTAATTTCGTGGAAGACCATGCGCTTGGTTGGAACTTTTGGCTTCAGCAATTGGTATAAATGCCAACTAATGCTTTCACCTTCCCGGTCTTCGTCAGTTGCCAAGATCAGTTCATCAACGCCTTTCAGGGCATCTTTAAGCTGAGTGACAATTTTCTTTTTATCCTTGGGAACGACATACACCGGTTCAAAGTCGGCTTCTATATTCACCCCAAGCTGCGCCCATTTTTCCCCTTTGACAGCGGCGGGGATTTCACTGGCCGACTGCGGTAGGTCACGCACATGACCCATTGAAGCTTCTACCCGATAGTCTTTTGGCAGGTAGTTGCGAATGGTACGAGCTTTGGTTGGAGATTCGACAATGACGAGAGTTGACATGGAAATTTCAAAAAAAAGAATAGCTGCGAAGCTAAACAGTCAAGTTGAGATAATTTCGGCGAAATGTCAAGATGAAATATCACGCCTAAGCAGTGATTTAATCCTTACACAAACTGCCCAAAAGGGGGAAAATTCTTTCAACTTTAGGCACAGTCAGTCCCAGAAGGCTGGGGAAGGTAATGCCAAATCGTTAGGTTGTCAGCTATTTCCATCTTTAACTTATCTAACGCGTAATTGGCGACTACGGGTTTCAAAATATCTCTGAAGTGTAACTGGTGTGATGCTTTTTTTGCTTGAGGGTTGGGGCTTCTGAGCAATTATAAATTCTAATTGGGTAATTAGCTAAAGTGGGATACCTGTGGTGTATCACTGGATAGGAAGCAAGTTACGCAGAGTGTCTCGTAAGTCCTTAGAAACCGGGGGAGTATGTCAAAATGATATTGGGTAAGTAGTTGGACGGAATTAATTACACAAGTTATTTTTCTGTTCCCTATTTCCTGTTCCCTGTTCCCTATTACCTTTATGACTCAACTAAAAACCAAACTCACTCTCGAAGAATTTCTTGCACTTCCAGAAAGTGATCTTGCCTATGAGTTCGTTAATGGTGAATCTGTACCTAAATATAAAAATGATCAAATGTCTCCTAAATTTTTTCATGGCTCAACCACAGGAGCATTATTTATACTACTATCCACATGGGCGGAAGGAAAAGGTCGTGTTGTCGTGGAATGGGGGATTAAATTAACAAGGAATCAAGAAAATTGGCTACCCGTACCTGATTTAACCTATGTTTCCTATAACCGCCTTCCTGCTGACTGGCTTAAAGATGAAGCTTGTCCTGTGATACCAGAATTAGTAATTGAAATTATTTCTCCTGGTCAAACTTTTGGAGACATGATTGAAAAAGCTACTTATTATCTTCAATCTGGGATTTTTCTGGTTTGGATAGTGGATACAATATCTCAAACTATCACTGTCTTTACAGCATCTTCTCTGCCTGTGACTTTTCGAGAAAATCAAGTCATCAGTTATGAAATTTTACCAGAATTAGAAATTACTCCCCAGACTATTTTTCAGCGTGCTGGTTTAATTCGTTAGTTTAAATATCCCCGATTTATTAAAAAAAAACTTCAGAAAATCTTAGAATTCAGGATATTTACAAAACGAATAATAGAAAAAAGTGAGATTTTATCAAAATTGACGCGAAAAATTTTTAGTCTCTGCAACTTCATGAGAAATTAGAATAAAGCTAAAATAACTCAGTGAAAATACTGTCTCATTTGCAGTAACATATCTGCTTAAATTAATAAAGCCGAGGTTTTAATACAAATTCTTGTTTGGTAATTAAGTAATGGTAACTATAGACTGGAATCAAATTTTAGAGAACATTTTACCAGATGAAAGTAATGAGGCTCTGATCAGTCAGAGATTTGTAGAACCTCTGATAACAGCACTGGGATTTAATCAACAAGAGCAGGTTCCACAATTTCTTACAGAAAAAAATAATACTTGCAAAGTAGATTTTGCAGTTCGCAAAAATACAAATGGTGATAATTTCTCATCTTCCAAAACTAATCCCTATTTACTCATTGAAGTCAAGGCTCGCGCAACAGGTGCAGGTGCAAAGATTAATTTATCGGAAGGAACTCCTCAATACGTTAGTTCTAGAGAGCAAATCAAAAGATATTTACTTGCTCATAATTGTCAAAAATCTCAATGGGGTATCATTACTAATTCAGTTCATATCCAGCTATTTAGACGACATGGGAAAGTTGTTGTACCTGCCACTCGTAGTATTTTAATTAAAAAAGATAATATTCATAATATTGTTGCTCACATCAAAAATTTGATTGATAATCCACCGAAAGCATTGACTGTTTGTGTTTACAACAATAAGGGTGGTGTTGGTAAAACCACAACAACTGTTAATTTAGCAGCAACTCTCACCCGAATGGGGAAAAAAGTCCTTGTAATTGACTTTGATCCACAACAAGGAGATTTAACTAATTCTCTTGGATTACAATTAGGAAAATTAAGTTTATATGATTGTCTGGCTGATAGAACCTTAGATATTCGCAACACCATTAAGCATTTTGGAGTCAAATTCAAATCTGGAGAGACAGTAAAATTTGATGTTATACCAGCAGATCCAAAAATGGGATTATTTACAGAGCAAGACTTGGTTGCAAAAATTGACAAGGGTTCTGCTAGATTAAGAGATGCTGTTAATGTTTTCAGAAACGAATACGATTATATATTCATTGATTGTCCTACAAATTGGATGTTTTTTAGTCAAAGTAGTTTGTATGCCTGTGATGCTGTTCTCATACCTACCAAGCACAACAATTTAGCATCTCTAGAGAATGCAGCTAAAGTAATTAAAGATTTTATCCCAGTAGTGCATTAAAAGGTGTAGACCCTGTAATATCTACTAACAAAATTGCATCAGCAAATAGAGAAAGTTGGTCTGACTTGAACCCGATAGCTGCTTTAAAATGTGGTATCACTAAGGGTAAAAAATTAGATGCTCTGTCTAAAGTTTTCTTTTTATCTCCACAAATATCAATTTCACACCCTTCACATCTTCCAGAGATAATTAGTATTAAAAGTGCTACAAGAGATGATATTTTTAATCGTTTAGAATATTTATCTCAAAACAGACTAGATGGTTTTGACAAAATTGATATAGAACTAGCAGCAGACATTATTTTTAGTGCCAGTAAAGGTAAATGGAAAAGCCTAAATCCTATTTCTAAACTTGAATGTGGTATTAATACAACTAAAATCAAGACTTTGAAAAAAGTGTTTATTCTCTAGAAAGGGGTTTTGCTTTGCTTCAATTAGCAGCAAATTCAGTAAATTTCCGTTTATATGGGGCTTTAAAACCCAAAACTATATCTTGTTTAGGAACGCCAGCTTCTACTAATTCATTAGCCACTCCGATTTCCGTTCCATCGCGTTCAATCCAAATTTTACCATCTTTAATTTCTATGTAAATGATACAACCAAATATTCGCGTTAGCTCTTGCCAACCAATATTAAGAAGTTGATAGTGATCGCGCTCAGTATCAAATATCAGTTTTACTTCTGTCTGACTATTTGAGCGATTGTTTACGTGATTTTCAAGAATTTTTTGGACTATTTCTTTATAATTCAGTCTCTCCATGTCACAATCTCCTCTTGATCTGGGTTGAAAACTAATAATTTTAGTTGATATTCGCCAATTATTCTTTGAACAAATCTCAGACTAAAAAACTCATCGTAAACATCTACAGGAACAGCTAAATACAAAATTCGAGCAGGTTCTGTTAACCTCAATGCTGAACGGTAGTTGAGACATTGACCAAGAGCTAAGTGAAATTCAGTAACGTCTGAAGCGCCTAAAAAAGATTTTATCTCTACTGCTATTTTTTACCAGTTTTTTCAGCAGCTAACATTTTTTATGCTGTTAAATCTATATAAAAATCAACATCTTCAACTTGAATAAATAGATGCTCATCAGTGATTTTCCATCCATCTTTTTCTAGTGCTGTTTTAACTGTATTATGAAACAAATCTTTAGCTGGCATAAATCAAATTTAGTTGATCACTACTTATAGTAATGGGCTGGATATGTCTATTGTGGGGTGAGATTTACGGATATAGAAAATCGGATATGGCAAAATTTACGCCCGTCAAGAGTAAAACCATATTATGGCATGGCTTTGTGATAAAATTTAATACCTCACAGACTGGCAATATGCTGTATATAAATTATCAACTATTGAAGATAGAAAGATCAATGCAATTTTAGTTCAGAACTATAGATAGAATGAACAGAGTTAGCCTGAATATCTAATCGCCAAAACCTATACATCTCATGGATTTTGCTAATATTGCATCCCAGTTAAATGCTGGAACGATTTTGCCAGAGGGGATTGTAATTATCACCCTCTTAGGGGTTTTGATTGTTGATTTGATTTTGGGGCGGACATCTTCGCGCTGGATAGGATATCTAGCGATCGCAGGTTTACTCGCTGCAATTGTCGCCCTATGCTTACAATGGGACTCTACCAACCCCATCGGCTTTACTGGTAGCTTTAATGCTGACGACCTGAGTATTGTCTTTCGGGGCATTATTGCGCTGTCTGCCATTGTCACCATATTGATGTCAATTCGTTACATTGAGCAGAGTGGCACAGCTTTAGCCGAATTCATCGCCATTTTGATGACTGCGACTTTGGGAGGAATGTTTTTATCAGCTGCTAGTGAGTTGGTAATGATTTTCATCTCCCTAGAAACCCTGAGTATTTCCTCTTATTTGTTGACAGGCTATACCAAGCGTGACTCTCGTTCCAATGAAGCGGCGCTGAAATACCTGTTAATTGGAGCTTCCAGCACAGCAGTATTTTTATACGGTGTATCGCTGCTGTATGGTTTATCCGGTGGACAAACAGAACTGAGTGCGATCGCTAATGGTATCGCCGCAGCCAACGTCAGTCAATCTCTTGGTTTTATCATTGCCCTCGTCTTCGTGATTGCCGGCATTGGTTTCAAAATCTCCGCTGCCCCCTTCCACCAGTGGACACCAGACGTTTATGAAGGCGCACCCACCCCAGTTATTGCCTTTTTATCCGTCGGTTCCAAAGCAGCAGGATTTGCCCTTGCTATCCGGTTATTAACGGTAGTTTTCC
Organism: Anabaena sp. EIM26; assembly: GCF_057568715.1. Taxonomy (NCBI): domain Bacteria; kingdom Bacillati; phylum Cyanobacteriota; class Cyanophyceae; order Nostocales; family Nostocaceae; genus Anabaena; species Anabaena sp. EIM26. Next base: position 734,968 of record NZ_CM172472.1, read on the forward strand.
CCCTCGTCGCTGATGAGTGGAGATTTGTTTTCACAGCCCTTGCAGTCCTCAGTATGGTGTTGGGTAACGTTGTTGCCCTAGCCCAAACCAGCATGAAACGGATGTTAGCTTATTCATCCATTGCCCAAGCTGGTTTTGTGATGATTGGCTTAATTTCTGGTACTGATGCAGGTTATTCCAGCATGATATTTTATCTACTGGTTTATCTGTTCATGAACCTGTGCGGCTTTACCTGCATAGTTCTCTTCTCCCTACGGACGGGAACCGACCAAATAGCCGAATATTCAGGGTTATATCAAAAAGACCCACTTCTCACTCTAGGATTAAGTATCTCTCTTCTCTCCTTAGGTGGTATTCCCCCACTAGCTGGGTTTTTCGGGAAGATTTACCTATTCTGGGCTGGTTGGCAAGCAGGTCTTTACTGGTTAGTCCTACTAGGCTTAATTACAAGCGTCGTTTCCATCTACTACTACATCCGTGTAGTTAAGATGATGGTAGTCAAAGAACCCCAAGAAATGTCTGACGTGGTGAAAAATTATCCCGCAATTAATTGGGATTTACCAGGTTTCAGACCTTTACAGGTAGGTTTGATAGTAACTTTAATCGCTACTACCATCGCCGGTGTTTTGTCAAATCCACTGTTTACCTTAGTCAATAATTCAGTTGCGAATACTCCCATATTGCAAGCAGCAAAAATAGTGAGTACTCAAGCAAGTGTAATTATTACTGACCAAGTAGAATAATTCGTGGTAATCGGGTAATAGGTAATGGGTAATAGGTAAAATTGATTAAACTCCTTTATCTTCCTGTCACCCGTCACCTATCACCTTTTTCTTCACGGGAGCATCCCAATGAAAGCAAAAACATTGCAAATTGTCATTCTGTTCACGTTCACGTAGTGTGCCGTAGGCATAGTGTGGCGTTAGCCATACGGAACGGAGTGAAGCTTATCCCTTTGGGACACTTTGTGAACGCGCAGCGTGCCGTAGGCTTTGAGAATCTCGCGAGATGCTGAATGAAGCGAAGCGCAATGAAACCTGACAGACAGTAAACTTACACATTTGGGATGCTCCCTTCCTCACCATAGCAAGCCGTTTTATTGATTGTATGGATGGGAATCTTAATCTCAAATTTGGTTTCTTTCATAGGTATAGAATTGTAGGTCAGGTATCCCCCATGTTCTTTGACTACAATTTGATAGCTAATAGATAAACCAAGTCCTGTTCCTTTGCCTACAGGTTTTGTTGTAAAAAAAGGATTGAATAGCTTGCTATGTAATGCTTCCTCAATTCCTAAACCATTATCCGCAATACTGATTGCCGCCCATTTATCATCTAATAATTCAGTAGTAATATAAATAGTTGGTTCATTTCTTTTTTCTATTTTTTGTTCAGGTTTTTTGAAATCTAATATTGACCCATTATCACTAACAACAAAATTTTCTAATGCATCAATTGCATTAGTAATAAGATTCATAAATACCTGGTTAAGTTTAGAAGGATAACACGTTATATTTGGCAGCATACCGTATTTTTTGATAACTTTAATTTCTGGATATTTATAATGTTTACCTTTCAATCTGTGTGCCAAAATCATTAAAGTGCTTTCAATTCCCTCATGTATATCCACTTGCTTAAGTTCAGATTCATCAAGCCTAGAAAAATTACGTAACGATTGCACAATTGTCTGAATACGTTGTGTTCCCACTCTCATAGAATGGGCAATTTGAGTTATATCTTTTACAATAAAATCTACATCTATCTCCTCTCTCATATCTTGTATTTCTTGAGGAGCATTTGGATAATATTCTTGATATTTTTCTAATAATTTTAACAAATTTTCAATATACTGTTCAGTATAATCAAGATTACCATGAATAAAGCTGACAGGGTTGTTAATTTCGTGAGCAACACCAGCCACAATTTGACCCAAGCTAGACATTTTCTCAGATTGAATCAGGTGGGTTTGAGCAAGTTGTAACTCCTTTAATGTTTGCCTTAAGGCAGTTGTCCGTTCCTCAACTCTGGATTCTAGTTCTTGATTTGCCTTTAAAAGTGCTGCTTCTGCTTGTTTACGTCCCTGGATTTCTTTGGCTAATTCATCTATTTTATTAGTAAGCAAAACAAAGTTAATGTTGGCTGCTTTTTTCTGTTCTAACCGCAGAAGAATTAGCGCTAAAGATTGATTAGACCAAGGTTGAATAACTGCTCCTTGACAACGACACACTAATGTTTCTCCATCACTATTGTGTAAAGTCAATGAACCCAAAATCATTGCGCGGCTACGAGAACAAGCTTTCAGGTATGCAGAAATTTTATGGGGAGGCTCAGTTGCAAGATCAAAAATCATTTTTTCTTGCAATTCCTGACGGCGTAATCCTAGCATCTCTGTTACTGGTTGATTAGTGGCTAGTATCTGACCATCACTATTCACTAACAGTAAAGGTTCTGGCAAAACTCTGGCAAATTCAAGAAACTGTTCAGGAGTCATGCGGTTTATATTTTGAATCTTTAAGCATTTTTACATAAATGCAATAATCTAATAATCCAACATTGGCTGAATAATGATGAATTGATAGCAGTTTGCGTAGTTAGGAGGTACAAAATCTAAATTCAAACCTATATACAAAGCCAGTTTTACTCCTGACTCCTGACTCCGTTCGCGTAGCGTCTCCGTTCGGCGAAGCCGTGCCGTAGGCATAGGAGAAACTCCGAACTCCGAACTCCGAACTCCTGACTCCTGAATTCTGCTGTATAGAGTTTATAATGATTGAAAATATTCTCTACCTGGTGCATCTTCTGACTCTGGTGTTGTTTTTAGATAGACTACAATCCTACATCCAGTATTACCCCGTGCTATTGTCTCTTGTAACTCTACTTTGGCGTATCCCAAATTATCAGATGCAATAGTTCCAAATACATTTGAAGTCATCATACACATAGCAGGGCGATCAATTACTTTTTCTGCAAATGGGCAGTTATGGTTTCCAAAGACAATTTTTTCATCATTCTCATGAATGACATAAAAACTGCCTTGGATTCTTTTTTTCAAATCAATCAAGACATTAACAACTTGCTCACGGCTAAGATTGGATACTTTCAGAGCAGACTTATAATCTTGGTTAATCTGCCTACCCATACTTTCACCAACCACGCTAATAAATCCAGCAGCTTCTTCTAACCCTACTACGTCCTGTAATGTACCTGATAATTCTCTAATTAAAGTACGTAAAAAAACATCACGCTCTAAAGGGACATTGATGTTATCTAATGATTGCTGAGGGTATTGGGTCATAAATTTTGAAACTCTATTTTCTAAACTCTATAAAATGGTTCGTAAGTAAATATTGTATGAATAATTAGTGATTATACACTTAGAAAACCATATAAAATCTGACATTCTTAAATTTGTATTCTTCTCCTCTGCGGATATTTTTTATTTGGAAGTATGTTATTAAGCTGTCTCTAACCAAAAAAAACCTGCCATTCTCTGAAACTAAGTACAAATAGGCAGGGTTGCTCAGTCTATAGCCGTGTTGCTTGACTGAATATTTTGGGTGGTAAAGATCATCGCAAGAGCAAATACTACTTAATTTTCTGTTTAATAAATGTCACAACTTGAGTTAGCTGTTTCTTGAGGCTATCAATCTCTGCTTGCATCTTCACCATTTTTGCGTTCAGAGCTTGTATTTCTGCATCAGAACTACCTACTGCGGAATTAGGTTTTGCAGCTACTGTTTCTTGTCTCGCAGGAGCAACCATTGATTGCTCAGTATTAATACGAGCTTTTTTAGTAGCCTTGGCCATTGCTGACTTAATAGCAGTAATCAGCTGTCTTTGGTCAAAAGGCTTATTGAGAAATTCAAAATATTCAAATGGTTCAGGTATTTTTTCCGTTACCTCTTCCTTACGGCCAGACATGATCACCAAAGGAATTTTGCTTAACTCTGAATGGGCTTGAACTTTCTGAAAAACTTCCCACCCACTCATTTTCGGTAAAATAAAATCCAACATGATCAGGCTGACTTTTTCGTTAAGGATGAGATTATATCCTTCTAAGCCGTCTTTTGCCTCCAATACTTCAAAATTGCCCGGAGGCAACATTTCTCTAACTTTTACCCTGACAACTGTAGTGTCATCAATAACTAAAATTTTGTTTGCCACGACTGATTACTCTACCAGAGACTTTATGTTTAGATGGCTAGTTTGCCGATTGACATTAAGAATTCTCCCACTATATACAAGATTTATGTAAATTGGGGGAGAGTATATTTCTGTATAAGTGTCAAAAAAACAAGTAGTTTGTAAAACTTCTGTTTGCGTTGTGATCAATTTGTATCATAGAAATTCCATGAACTAAAAAACTTAAACTAATGTCAGTATTCAGTTGCTAGTAGGTTTATCTCTACAAGTCTTATCATACAGGCTTTTGAGGTTATTTTAGGTAATAAATAATTTCTGCTCACCCGCACTAGTGCAGCGTCGCAAAAATAACTATACCCTTCAACAAGGTTCAAAAGCTGATAAAACAAGCTTTTCTACCCTCCTGCCTTTCTGAATTAGTATATCTTTTATCTTTATTTTTGTATCTTACTGGGATGTCTATGACTTTTTCTCGACAAGCCGAACTCAAATTGAAAATTGCGGCTATGCCTAGCTGGTTACGTCGTTCTGTTGGCAAAGCTAGTGAAATTTCTACCGTACAACGTATTATTAAGCAGCGCCAAATTCATACGATTTGTGAAGAAGGCCGCTGTCCCAACAGAGGGGAGTGCTATGCCCAAAAAACTGCAACTTTTTTACTCATGGGGCCAACTTGCACTAGGTCTTGTGCTTTTTGTCAGGTAGATAAAGGTCATGCCCCGATGGCTGTAGATGAAGAGGGCCACAAAAGGTAGCGGAATCAGTCCAGCTTTTGGGCTTGCGTTATGTGGTATTGACTTCTGTAGCTCGTGATGATTTGTCTGATGGGGGTGCTGGACATTTTGTGAAAACGATGGAGGCTATCCGCCAATTAAACCCAGAAACTCAAATTGAAGTGCTGACACCTGATTTGTGGGGTGGTGCTGGTGTTGGGGAAGCAGGGCAAAGCCTAAGGATAGCTATGATTGTTACTGCTAAACCGGCTTGTTTTAATCATAACGTTGAGACTGTGCGGAGATTAACGGGGCCTGTAAGACGGGGTGCGAAGTACGATCGCTCTTTAGGAGTTCTGGCAACTGTTAAAAACATTGATTCCAGTATCCCTACTAAATCAGGTTTGATGCTGGGACATGGAGAAAGTAAAGAGGAAGTAATTGAGACAATGGCAGATTTGCGGGCTGTAAAATGCGATCGCATTACCCTTGGTCAATATATGCGACCCTCTTTAGAACATCTACCTGTACAAAAATACTGGACTCCAGCAGAATTTGACGAACTTGGCAGTATAGCCAGAGAGATGGGATTTAGTCATGTCCGTTCTGGCCCCTTGGTGCGGAGTTCATACCATGCTGGGGAAGAAGGTGACAGGTGACAGGTGACAGGTGACAGGCAGGGGGCAGAAGAAAGAATTAATTTTTCTCCCTAGTCCTCAATACCCAATACCCATCTCTACAAAAATATTTTTAAAGATTCTGAAGAATTGGTGCTTCTGTTTGCTATTTGTTAAAAAGTCATCAAAATCAGGAGAACCAAAATTATGACTTCTAAAGGCAAAGCTGCTAAACCTACTTATGTTTTTCGTGCAAGTTGGGCGTTGCTACTGTTGGCTATCAACTTCTTGGTAGCGGCTTACTACTTCCACATCATTGACTAGTTAAACGTGAACTGGTGCTGCTCACATCGTGCCTTTGAATAAACCTTTGGGACGAACGAGCAGCACCAAAATCATGATTAATAGGGCTACACCTTGTTTGTACTGTGAACCTAGCCAAGGGGTACTGACTTCTTGAACTATACCAATGATAAAAGCTGCTGCGATCGCGCCATAGGGGTTGCCGATACCTCCCAAAATTACAGAAGCAAATAAGGGTAAAATCAAAAACCAGCCCATATTTGGTCGAACAGCGGTAATCAAACCATACATACTTCCACCCAAAGAAGTGAAAGTTCCCGCAATTACCCAAGTCCAGAGAATTACTCTATCAACGTTGATACCTGAGACTCTGGCTAAGTCTAAATCATCGGCAACGGCTCGCATCGCTTTACCAATTTTGGTATTTTGCAGCAAGTAATGTAACGACACAATTGCCAGAACGGCTAATCCCAGTACCAATATTTGATTTTGTGGTATTCTTAGTTCCCCAAATTCTAAAGCCGGGGTGACAGGCAGATTATAGTTTTGGTTTTTACCTCCCCAGAAAAAAATAATCCCATTGCGGAGAAATAAAGCCAGTCCGATAGAAATAATGATCAGTGTTGTTGAACTAGCACGAATAGATCTCATCCTTGACCATAGTAATTTTTCAGACAATAACATTGCTCCCACGGTTCCTACAGCCGCTAGAATCATCGACAGCCAAATATTTAACCCCATAGCATTGACGATCAGGGTCAGATAAGCTCCCAATGTGAGAAAATCACCGTGAGCAAAATTAGATAATCTTAAAATTCCATAGGTAAGAGTGAGTCCTACTGCGGCTAGAGCAATAATGCTGCCCACAGCAATCCCGTTGATAATTAATTGAATAAATTGTGCATCCATTGTTTTAAATTACTATGAAGAAATTTTTAAGACGGTACTTTCCTTCTACAAAGTGTTTAATTAACCGTTACAATTGACACTATGCAGTTATGTTTTTCAATTTAAAAAGATTTGTTCGTTAATATACATAAAATCCAGTTCGCATTTTCTTGGCGGTCTAGTTGACCATGCAGCAATCTTCAAGCTTACCAGAACAGAACTCACAGATAAATGGAACGCCAACAGTTTTGACAACAATCCAGCAACTGCGGGATAACTTGTGGTTAGAACGCAGGTTGAATCATTTGCAGAGTCGTCTCAATGATTGCCTGCTTTCATCTGCTGAACCGATGCCACAGGCGACAATAACCGAAGCAGAGATTTTTCAAACTGTGGTTAATGAACTCTACAACGCTTTAAATAGTAGTTGGAAAGAGTTGACGGAATTTGTAGTAGGTATCGCCCAATGTCAACCACAAGAAATAGTCGGTAATATTTGCTATGTTTCTCATAGTTCTTCTACCCCCGGAATACCAATCCCAGAAATAAGACTCAAAGCCGGAAAAAAACTGCGGTTGAGATTAAAAGCTGCCATCAAACTAAAAGACTTGCAGCAAATGGAGAGACAAAAGCCTGCGCTTGCTTGGCGTATAGTGGATGATTCTAGCAATGTGATGACGTGGTTAGTTATTGCCACAACTAAGTCAAATCATGATAGTGACACCATCGACTCATCACCAACTCAACTGCCTCAACTGCGATCGCAATTAATCACCAGAACAGTCGGTTACTGCAATACAGCTTTGGCACAACTGAGGCAATTACAGTCTTGGCAACAACATTGTCAACAATTAGCTAACTTTAATCAGGAACTGGAACGCACCAATCTACTTAAAAACCAGTTTCTAGCCAATACCAGCCACGAAATTCGCACTCCTCTGAGTTCTATCATCGGATTCACCCATCTGCTTTTAGCACAAGGTTACGAACCAGACAAACAGCGTCACCAAGAATATTTACACATCATCCAATCCAGTGGTAAGCATTTGCTATGTCTGATTAATGATATTTTGGATCTTTCTAAAATCGAAGCCAATCAGCTAGAAGTGCAATGGGAAATGGTTGATGTGCCATCGTTATGTCGCAATGTTTTAGCTTTGGTGAAAGAGAAAGCTGCTAATAAGGGTTTGAAGCTGCTTCTGGAAATAGACGATGATGTCAACACACTACTAGCAGACCCTTTGCGACTCAAACAAATGCTATTGAATTTACTTTTCAATGCCGTTAAGTTTACAAATACTGGTAGTGTTGGTTTACGGGTAGCTACACAAGATTTATATTTACGTTTTACAATTTGGGACACTGGAATTGGCATATCTCCAGAAAACCAATCTCTACTATTTCGTCCCTATAGCCAAATTATTAACTCTGCCGCTGAAACCAATGAAGGTACTGGTTTGGGGTTAGTGGTGACTCAGCGGCTTGTAGAAATTCACGGTGGTTCTTTAGAGTTGGAATCAGAAGTAAATCGCGGTTCCTATTTCACAATTTCCCTTCCCCTCCAGCCAAGGGGAAAAGTTTTGGAAGCAATAGAAGTCAAGGCAGAAAAGGATTTAGAAGCTAGTAAAGAAACAAGTAATTATTCTGGTTCTCTCTCTGATTCTATTATTTCTCTCAATACCTCGCCAAAAATCTTGTTGGTAGAAGACGATGTAGCTAATGCGGAATTAATAAAAATTTATTTAAACAGATTGGGTTATCAGGTAACTTGTGTCAAAAATGCAGACAAAATGTGGACAACTCTGCCACAGCTACAACCAGCAGTAATTTTAATGGATGTAAGTCTACCAGATGGCAATGGTTTGAACTTGGTGCAACAACTGCGAAACAATCCCCAATATCAAAAAATCCCAATAATTGCCCAAACAGCAATGGCCATGAAAGGAGATAGAGAAACCTGTCTAGCTGCTGGTGTCAATGACTATATTTCCAAACCCATAGATTTACAACTTTTAGGTAATATGGTGGCCAAGTATAGCTGAACCGAGTATTGAGTACCGAGTATTGAGTATCGAGTACCGAGTACCGAGCAGTTAGTATTGAGTGCTGATTTTGACTTATAACCAAAAAACTTTTTTAGCAAGCCCTATTTATGTTGACCGAAAACATGGGAACGATGGATGACTACAATAATAGTTGTCAGGTGCTATAAGGTTTTGGCAGGATTGGGAAATGATGATGACAGAAAAATTGGAGCAATTAAAAGCTTTATTTGCAGAAATGGAGCAGGCGCTGATTGCCTACTCTGGGGGCGTTGATAGTACATTAGTGGCTAAGATTGCCTATGACGTGTTGGGCGATCGCGCTTTGGCTGTAACGGCTGTTTCTCCATCGCTGTTACCAGAAGAGTTGGCAGACGCAGAAGCCCAAGCCGCAAGCATTGGGATTGCCCATAAAATCGTCCAGACTCACGAAATGGAAAATCCCAATTACACATCTAACCCTGTTAACCGCTGCTATTTTTGCAAAAGTGAACTACACGATACACTCAAACCTTTGGCATTAGAGTTAGGCTATCCCTATGTGGTAGATGGGGTAAACGCCGATGATTTGCACGATTATCGCCCCGGAATTCAGGCAGCTAAAGAAAGAGGTGCGCGATCGCCTTTAGCAGAAATTGGCATCACTAAAGCCCAAGTCCGTCAACTTTCTCAACAACTCGGTTTACCTTGGTGGGATAAACCAGCCCAACCTTGCTTGAGCTCTCGCTTTCCCTATGGGGAAGAAATTACCATAGCCAAGTTACAGCGAGTCGGCAGAGCAGAAATTTATTTACGCAATCTCGGTTGGGACAATTTGCGGGTACGTTCTCAAGAAGACACCGCACGCATTGAATTATCTCCAGAACAAATTAAAAAATTTGTCTTAACCACAGATTTATCCTCTTTAGTTATTGCATTTCAGAATTTGGGATTTATTTACGTCACCTTAGATTTAGAAGGTTATCGCAGCGGCAAATTAAATCAGGTTTTAAATCGGGAAACTGTGGGTAATAAATCTTAACTAGAAAATTAGTGATATAGCAACTATCAAGGTGCTGAAGACATCAACAGACTTTTAACTCTGTCACCTGTCACCTGTTGCCTGTCACCTACATTTACCCTCAATTCAGGCTTTGAGCGACTCTAAACTCTATTTGCTGTAGAGCAGCTTGCCACACATCATATCCTTCTAGGGTCAAATGCACCCCATCTGTTGTTAAGTCTGAACGTAAATTACCCTCAACATCTGTAAACCAATTGTGGATATTCAGATAATTTGCACCTTCTTGTTTAGCAATCAAGGCTATTTGGGCATTGAGATGACGAATACGCTTGTTAGGAATTATAGTCCGGCGAATCGGCAAAATTGATTGCACCATAATCTGACTTTTTGGGTGAGTTTGGCGTAAATTACGAATAATCTGGCGGTGATTACGCAAAATGGAAACATCACTAGCACCTCTAAGTAAATCATTGATCCCAACCATCAAATAAATCACTTCTGGACGTGTTGTCGAGAATGCTCCCACTCTTCTCAATACACCCTCAGACCGATCTCCAGATATGCCTTGATTTAGCCATAATTTACCAGAAGGCAGCTTTTCTTTAGGAAACCACAAACTCAGAGAATCACCCACCAAGATACTCAAGCGATTTGTACCCTGACCTTGGGAAATAGCCCTAGCTTCCATAACTAATAAGCTTTTCCAATCTTGATAACTGAGTTTATATTGTTTAGCTGACTTCCACGAGGATGATAAATCGTCATCATCCACGCGTGTGTAAATCTGACCGGTTTTTAGTGACGCTAATCTTAGGTAGTACAGTTGACTCCCAGATAAAGAAGTTTGTTTGGTTTTTTGGGAACTGAAGTTCAGTGATGTTTTTATGGGTGTTGGCAAAATATAGTTAGTGAATTCTGCCAACAAGATGTCAAGACTGGGGGTAATTTTCTCACCTGCTTCTCGCTGCGAATTCTCAGATGTGGATACAGCTTGGCTGCTGAATTCTGGTAAAGAGATACTTTTTTCACGTACTTGTCGCTGTGAACGCCTTGGCGTAGAAGTAGCTTGACCACTAAATTCTGGTAAAGAAATGTCAACATTATTGATAACTTTTCCACCTACTTGTGACTGTGAATGTGGTGTTAAATCTACCAAAAAATCAGTATTTTCTGGTAGGACACTCGACATCTTTGGGAGAGCCGATGTTGGTACTGTCAACCCTGTTAACAAGCTTGCTGCCAACAGATAAGGTTCCTTCATCGTTTTTTCTTTCCTTGTAAATACTCACTACTTTTCCTTATGACAGCCTGTTCAGGCTGAATTCAGGAAAATTTTACTTTCCTTACAGCTGTATCAATATCCCCCATGAGGATGTAATTCCTTAAGTTTAGGTATAAAAAATAACGTGTTTTTGGCAGCTTAAATTTTTTATTATTATTTACAACTTAGTTAAAATTTTTCCAAAATTAGAATAACGTCGTTTAAAGTGCTAAGATTTATGCGAAGTCATTAATGTTTCCTTTTATTCCGTGGCTAGAGCTAGTACCGCAATTGGTGTCAGTCCAATCATTAAAGAGATTGTGCAAAAACAGGCACATTCTACACGTCTAACCCTAAAAGAGGTTATTCTCATGGGGATGTTAGCAATTGACAAATTGGATGATCAAGGTCGTCAAGAGTTAGCAGATCAAGTCCATCAAATGCAGGTTAATGGTGATATATGAATCTGTCTTGAGGAGTCTAAATTCTAAAATCTTCAAGTGCAACAATATTGACTGCAATTGAGATGATAGTAAAACCACGACAACTCAAGCATGGACTCTCTGCTAAATCCATAGCAGCATCCCATTAAATAAACCTCTTTCAGTTCCAGAGATATCTCTCGGCATTGTTGAATTTCAGCAATAAAATCCGCTGTTTTAGAACCTGATCAGGTATCTAGAAGTAGATATCCGTCAAAAGTTACAAACTGAATAAAGAACTCAAAAAAAACCCAAAGGATAACTTAACTAGATGGGGTTTTTTCTCGCTTATTTACAGGGCGAAAATAAGCACTATTTAATCCAGTGTTGGCAATTTTTAGCAAATTCGGCGAAATTGCTACCTGGTTATCCTTCGGGAATTTTTCCGGAATTTCATGTCCACTAGGACAAATATTAGCTTTATAGCCATTTTTGAGTAAATTTTGCCTACTCTGGCTATAAGGCTTCCAAATTTTTCTGCTATCTGTTTTGAGATGTGGTGTTTGACAACTACTAAATTCACTGCATAATTAACAAAAATATTCTTAATTTTCACCTGTTGATAAAAGTGGGAGCAGTAGATAATACTGATAATATTTTTTTACGTAAAAAATTATAAATTCTTAGCAAATTTAATTTTCACTAGTTATGTCTAAATAGGGCTTGCTGTAAAGCCCTAAATAATAAGGGATAAAAGTTACTAAACTTTTACCCCCAAGAATGCATATTAAATTTAAAAACTTGATTTAGCTGTAAGATGCCATTTCTGCTTCCAACTGACGAACTAGGTTTTCATCACCCTTTAATCTGGCTACTTCCAAGCGATGTTCTAAGGTTTTCTGAATATTCACTCTGTGGGCTTCTTCTGTTTTTCTGGCTACTTGCACTCGATTGCTACTCATAGGGATAACTCCTTTAAGCTTATATCTATGTTTTGTATTCATAACATAGCACATATTTTGTAGCTGTTGTTACAGAAATAAGTTAACTATTGTATATTGGATAATCTCATGTAGAGTACCAGAGGCTCTATAAATTCGCCGTTGGCAGTTCCTCCACTGTTAAGATAGCCAATCAGCTTAATTGCTTTTAGGCGATTTTTTTGTGAAAAAGCATCTCCTGCAAAGAATGTAGAGATGAGAATCTCTCTATACATGGAACGTCTCTACAAGGGTTCTAAAAAAACGCACTTTTAATTTTCTACACTTATGTCTAAAGAACATAGGACTTCCGCACTGTACCAACTTCACATGATATGTGTGAACGAAATTGCCTAGTTTCAGGCTTTTGGAATAGCATATTAGTTCGGTGCGTCAGATAGAAAAAATCTGTTGTGTACTAAATTATCGGGTCTGACGCACCCTACAAGATATAAAATTCATAATTTATATTTGATAGATTTTATCAATGAGTAAGTCCTAGAATAATTAAATTTATATTTTTTTATAATTTAGGACTTACGCAAGATTGGACTCAAAACCTGATTCTTGGGTAGGGGTAATTCATGAATTACCCCTACTTCCATTCTGTTTTGCGTAAGTCCTGTAATTATCTAGTGAATAAACAATAGGAATTTCTAATTGGACTTCTGTACCTTCTCCAGGAGTAGAACTACAGCTTATTTGACCGTGATGTTCGTCAACAATAATTTTGTAGCTAATAGATAATCCTAAACCAGTACCTTTTCCTACTGGCTTAGTTGTAAAAAACGGGTCAAAGATTCTTTGTTGATTTTCTGCTGGTATCCCAATACCATTATCAGCAATACAAATTAAGACATAATTATTTTTGATAAATTTAGTAGTAATGGATATTTTAGGATTGATGTGTGATGGTGTCATTTCCAAAAAATCAATAGCATTGGTGATAATATTCAATAGAACCTGATTAATTTTGGCAGTATAACATTCTATTAATGGTAGCAATTGATCATATTCTTTGATAATTTCTATATTAGGTTGATTTAATTTATAACTCAATCTGTTTTGAAGAATAATTAGAATATTATCAATACTTTCATGTATATCAATTTGCTTGAGTTCAGCTTCATTTAAGCGAGAAAAACTTCTTAAAGAAAGTACAATCTGTTGAATACGAGTTGTACCATTTTTCATTGATTTTAGTAGTTCTGGTAAATCTGATTGCAGAAAATCTAGATCAATTAGTTGGATAAATTCATCTATTTCTGGTATTGGTTCTAAGTAATGTTTTTGGTAGAGTTCTATCAATTCTAATAAATCTGAAATGTATTTATGAGCGTGATTAATATTAGGTGAAATAAAATTAATAGGATTATTAATTTCATGGGCTATTCCAGCAACTAGTTGGCCTAAGCTGGACATTTTTTCTTTTTGGATAAGTTGGAGTTGGGTTGTTTCTAATTGCTTTAGAGTTTCTGCCATTTGAGTATCGCTGTCTGTTAGTTTCTTTAGGCTCTGTGAAAGCAATATAAAGAAATTAATTAATGCCATTACTAATCCAGTAATCTGAATAATCTGTAATGTATGCGCTCTTTGATTAGCTATATTTTGATGTTCTGTAGTTAGATCATTCATTAAATTTAATAATTTGATATTATTTGTACTAGAATAAATTACAGCTTCTGTTAATATAGGGGATGAAATTTGCGTTCCCGATGAAATTATAGGGGTTATTTTTACTCTATACATATTCCAGATTGCTTGAGCTTGAATAACCAGTTCTTTAGATTTCTCATCTTCCAATTTTTTAATAAAAACGGGTTTTTCATCACTACCAGTGACAACTTTTCCTGAAGAAAATCCTGTTAAAGTTTCATCAAATTTATTAAAGGCTTTTGTTAATTCTTCTTTTGTGGCTGCTGTGGGAAGGTTTAATGTTTGTGCAACCTGTAATTGTAAAAGAGTTTTGGCAATTCTCTGTGATAACATTCTCTGACGACCAGCCAAGTTAATAATTACAGCATCTTCTTGTAATTGGGAAGATATAATAAAATTAGGTATAAGAACTCCTACATCGAAGCTCAGAAATAAAGTAGAAGAAAGTAAAATAATACGATATTTACTTAGCCACAGATTGTACTGGGGCAAATATTGATTTAATTTTTTCATCATTGTTTGTACATGATTATCATCATGATTTGCAGATGATTCAGTTATGCTTCAGATTGATAATTTTTCACGCAAAAAATAAAGCTATTGCTTTATTACTTTACGTATTTTGTGATATTTTTCTGAGTATTAGTAAAAAATAATAGCAGATTCTTCGTCAAAAATACTGGCGGATATTTTATTTTAACAATTTTTTAATATTTAATGTGATGATTGTGATTGCCCATATTGTATTTCAGATTCCACAGGTATTAAAGCAGGTTCAACAATTATTAATTTGGGAAAAATCAAACATTGAAAGATTTTCTCGTAATCATTTCAGATCTTTAAAAAAATTAATGCGTTACTTCTGCTAAATGTGGGGTACAGAATTTTGAATTGTGGTTGGGTGTATGAGATTTGGGTAAATCTGCATAAATCATATAGAATGGCTATAGAAGCTCGTTAACAATATCATCTATTATGTAATATGACTACACAAACAATATCTGCACCAGAAGTATATCAAGGCCAGTTTGGCAATTTTACAATTACAGAGAGCGATCGCACAAGTGTGATCATCTATCGTACAGGTTTAATGGTAGCTGCGGTGAGTTTTGCGATCGGTAGCGGGTTAGTTTTATTCTCTCCTCAACCTGCTGCAATTCAAGCAATTACCCCACTCTATACCTGTTTTAGTCTTGCACTAGGTGTCAGTTTGTTAACCATCCATATTTATATGGCATCTCTGCACCGAATTTTACAACTTTTCTGGGTAATTGGCAGCATTTCCGCATTTATTTTTGGACATTTTGATAGCCAACCTTTTGCGATTACCGTTTATAATGAACCTC
The DNA here is from genome assembly GCF_057568715.1 of Anabaena sp. EIM26. Lineage (NCBI taxonomy): Bacteria > Bacillati > Cyanobacteriota > Cyanophyceae > Nostocales > Nostocaceae > Anabaena > Anabaena sp. EIM26. The sequence continues at coordinate 750,341 of NZ_CM172472.1, forward strand.
TGACTTTATTCGGAGTTGGGTTTACTTTCGCAGCATTAACAGGGATCTTTTTCAAAGAAGGTTTTTGCTTCAATCGGTTAGAAACTAAAATCTTAACTCCCCTTGTACCTCTACTTTTATTAGGACATTTAACAGGAATTTTATCAACTCAAGCTGAACAGGTTTTATTAGGAATTTGGGCAATTTGCTTTCTAGTATTTGCATTGCGAAAAACAGTACAAGCGATTCCCGCAGATATTGGGGATAAATCTGTATTTGATTATTTAAAAAATCAACGGTTAGCAAAAATTTAACTCTCTTTCCTCTGCGTTCTTTGCGGTTATTTGAAATATGAGCAATAAAACTAATTAGGCAATAAAAATCCTACAAATGAGGGGAAAAACTTGAGAGAAGAAAGTGCATATTGGTTATCCTGGTCACAAATTTCTGGTGTGGGGCCAGTATTACTGCAAAGATTACAACAACATTTTGGGAATTTAGAAACCGCTTGGAAAGCAAGTCCAGGGGAATTGCGAAAAGTAGAAGGTTTTGGATTTCAAACACTAGAAAAAGTTGTTCAACAAAGAACCCGTTTAAATCCTCAACAACTACTTGCCCAACACCAACAAGTAAACCCTCATTTCTGGACACCAGCAGACACAGAATATCCCCAGCTATTGAGAGAAATACCCAGTCCACCCCCACTGTTGTACTATCGCGGTGAAGTCGATTTACAAGAAAATTCGGGACAAAAACCCCTAGTGGGAATTGTGGGAACTCGTCAACCTACAGAATATGGAATTAAATGGACTCGTCAAATTAGTACCGCTTTAGCAAAAAATGGTTTTACTGTTGTTTCGGGAATGGCCGAAGGAATAGACACAGAAAGTCATTCAGCAGCAATGAAAGCTGGAGGAAGAACGATAGCGGTTGTGGGAACTGGTGTAGATGTCATTTATCCCCATAAAAATCGAGATTTATATAAAGAAATTTTGACTTCTGGAATAGTAATTAGTGAATATCCGGCGAAAACTGCACCTAACCGCACCCATTTTCCGAGAAGAAATCGCATTATTGCTGGTTTAAGTCGTGCAGTATTGGTTATAGAAGCACCGATAAAATCTGGTGCATTAATTACGGCTACCTATGCGAATGAATTTTGTAGAGATGTTTATGCTTTACCGGGAAGAGTTGATGATCAACCATCACAAGGTTGTTTAAAATTAATTAGTCAAGGTGCTGGTATTATTAATCAGCAATTAAGTGAATTATTAACAATGTTGGGGGCAATTCCCAAAATAGATGTAGAGATACCATTAGTTAAATCTGCTCCTTTACCTAATTTATCAGCAGAATTACAACAGGTAATTGATACTCTATCTATTGATGCTTTATCTTTTGATTTTATTGTGCAGAAAACAGGTATGAATGCTGGTTTAGTTTCTAGTTCTTTATTACAGTTAGAACTCATGGGTTTAGTTTCGCAATTACCAGGAATGCGATATCAAAAATGTTGAGAGAAGATTTTGTTTCAGGTTTAAAAAGTCATATTTTCTGCAATCTGTTCACGTTCTAATTTTGAATTGTTTATTGTGGTGGGTAATATTGTGGAGTCATCACAGGGGCTGGATAAGTACCCATAGGGGCGTTGTTAACTGTTCCGTTAGGTACTATTGGAGTCATCACCTGGGGTTGAATAAAGGGTTGAACCGGTTGCTGAAAATTAGTGGTTGGTGGATTATTTGTGGGAGTCCGGGGTGTGATAGGAGTTTGGCTAAAGTGTTGGTAAGCGGCACTAGAGATGGAACCAATCAGTTTTTCAGCAGCAGGGTCATTGTTGGGACGTTGTACCATAACAGCAGCTATATAACGCTTGCCGGTGGGGATATCAATTAAACCTGCATCTCCTAACATTGTGCCGATGTCACCGGTTTTGTGGTATGATTTTGCTCCTTCTCCTAAGCCGGAAGGTAGAAGATTATTTCTTTGTGTGCGACGCATAATATCAAGCATGATATCGCGCGATCGCATACTCACCATATTTCCCTGATTGAGTGCCGCAATTAAATTACCCAATTCTCTAGGACTGGTGGTGTTTGTACCTTGTAAATCTGGAAGTGGAGCGCGAATTATTGTAGTTGCTAATCCCCAACTGCGAAAACGCTCATTCAGCACCTCTTGACCTCCCAATCTGGCAATGAGCATATTTGTAGCTGTGTTATCACTGATGGTAATCATCTTTGTGGCAACATCAAGGGCAGTGTATTGACTACCTGCTGTACTCGTCTGTAAAGTTCCAGAACCACCTGCAATCATCTCTTGTTGCAGAGTCAGCATTTCATCCAGACGTATTTTCCCCGCGTCTACATCCTGAAAAAAAGCAATGAGAATTGGTACTTTAATCGTGCTGGCAGCAGAAAAACTAGCAGTACCATTAATATCCACATAAGCCCCAGTATCTAAATCTACTATGAACACCCCAGGGGTCAGATTTGGATTGGCCGCTGCTAAATTCTGCACATCGGTTTTTAAAGGGATAATTTCTTGGGATAAATATAAACTGGAAGCGGCGACAGAGGAATTAGTTGGAGATTGTGTTGGAGATTGTCCCGCGTTAGTCTGAGATGGGGAAGAAGATGTGGTGATGCGATTAGCAGGGTCTAATACTGACAACAGCGTGCCAACAATTGCACCTAAGCCGATGCCCACAATCAACAACCGCAACGTATACAATATGGTTCTAGCCATTGGCTTTAACCGAGTTTTGCGAGATGCTCGCCTATCTATTTTTGGCTTTCCTTGCTTTGGTACACGTACTGTCTTCAACTTTGCAGTACCCGGTTGTGGCATCTTGCCCTTAGTTTTAGGGATGGGTTTAACAGCTGTTGGCATAACTATCTTGGAGCGTGGTCTTCGCCCCTCAGAGGGGAAAGCCGGAGGAATGATATTATTGTTGTTAAGCCGTGTTAGCGCCACACTTTCGCCTCTAGCTATAACCTGTTGCTGTTTCTTGACAACGGGTGTTTGTCCAGCCTTTTGATTTTGACGTGGACGGCGACGACGCTGTGAAGGTTGCTGTCTTGAGACAGCTATTAGTTTGTCACTTGATTCTGACACTACTCCTCCTTGTTACCCACTCAACTGTTTTGTTTGTAGATGTTCGACCCAAAATTGAATCTTCCCGCACCTTGATATACTCAGATAAACTTCTGGGATTAAGTAGCTTTTTTCTGCTCAGTTTAAGTCATATTAACCTAAGTTGCTAGTTAGGTGATTGGTGATTGGTGATTGGTGATTGGTGATTGGGAAGAAAGAAGTTATGAAAAATTTTCCCCCTGCTCCCTGCTCCCTGCTCCCTGCTCCCTACCTCTTGCCTCCTTCAATGCCCATTCTACTTGTCGTAGAATTCCGCGTAACAGAGCAACTTCAGTAGTTTGGATGTGAGCGCGATTATACAAGTGACGGAATTTTTCCATTCTACTAGCTGCTGTATGGGGGTAAAGATAACCTATGGATAATAGTAGAGATTCCAATTCCTGATAGTAAGGTTCCACAATATCCAAAGGTGCGATTTCTGTAGGAGGTATTTTCGGTGTTGTAAATATTTCTGCTAATTGTGATAATTCGTAACAACAGATGGAGACAGCTGTAGCTAAATTTAGGGATGGATAAATGGGACTTGTGGGAATGAAAACTAACTTTTGGGCATAATTGATTTCTTCATTGCTTAGTCCTCGGTCTTCTCTACCAAAAATCAAGGCTACTGGCTTTTCTGGTTCTTCTAATAGCCAGGGTAAGGTAGTGCGGGGGTTTTCTAGGGGGATTTCTCCGCTGTAATCACGGCCTATGGTAGCGATCGCACGCACGCATCCTTGCAATGCTTGTGGTAATGTGTCTACTATGACCGCAGATTCTAAAATTTCTTTGGCATGAACTGCCATTTTTAGAGCATCATCAGCAGAGCGATCGCACTGCGGATTAACTAATACTAGGTTACATAAACCAAAATTTTTCATTACCCTAGCAATTGAGCCTAAATTCAAGGGTCCTGCTGGTTCTACCAACACAATTCTGATTCCAGCCAAACCCATATTTACTCCTCCTGCTAAATGAGTATTGAGTACCGAGTACTAAGTAAGAATTTTCTCTACCTACTTCTGCCACCTGCATCCTACTCGACACATAACTGTACAATCTTCTCAAAATGAAAGTCATGCACTAAATTAGTGAGAGCTTTGGCAAGATTACTATGTAATTCAGGGATTTGATTTATTAATTCAACAGTTTGACGTTTACTACATCGACCAGCAGACCCATGTAGTTGAGTAATCCATTCAGCAGGCATCACCTGTAAAGATGCAGAAGTAAGCATAAAAGATGAAGATTTTTCTGCTTCTCTTCCTATATTTTCGGTCTTTTCTTCGTAAGTGTAGCTAAGACCTAAATGTTCTGCCAGTTTATTCAACAGAAATTCTTCTCGAAATGGCTTGTGAATAAAATCATCACAACCTATAGACAAAATATAAGTCCGCTGTTCCTCAAAAGCGCTAGCAGTCAAAGCAATAATTTTGGTTTGGTGTTGAACAGCAGCTAAATTGTGCATTTCTCCTGCCCGAATTTGTCGTGTAGCTTCGTAACCATCCATGATAGGCATTTGCATATCCATCAGAATTAGATGGGGTTGGTAACGCTGCCAAAGTTCTAATCCCTCTTGGCCATTTTCCGCTGTATACACCTCAAATCCCAGTGGAATAAGCATCTCTACTAGAAGTTTTTTGCTTTCCCATTGATTTTCCACAATTAATAATCGGTAAGCGGGCTGATTAGGAGCCAAATGAATAACTCGATGGTTAGATAATGGAGCAGGAATATCTACTTTTTCTGCACAATCAACCTTGATATGGAATTGAAATACACTCCCCACACCCACAAGACTATCAACCTTGATCTCTCCTCCCATCAACTTGACAAATTTTTGGCTAATGGCTAATCCTAGTCCTGTTCCTTCATGGGAATGAGCAGTTTTGGTTTGCACGAAAGGAGTAAATAACCGTTGTATTTCCTCTGATGCAATGCCAGGTCCGGTATCTTTAATCTCAAATATGAGGAAACTAGAAACCTGCTCTTGGTTATCTTGACTTTCTCCTCTGGTAATGCCTAGAGTCACTTGCCCTTGTTGAGTAAACTTAATTGCATTTCCCAACAAGTTCAGTAGAACCTGGCGTAATTTAACTTCATCGGTTTTGATATATTGGGGAATATTGGGAGCGCGATTAAAGATCAGCGTTAATTGCTTTGAAGTAGCTTTTAAGCGTAATAAATGTTCTAGATTATTGAGTAAGTAATATAAATCAAAACTAGTTGTATTGAGTTGGATTCTGCCTGCTTCCACCTTGGACATTTCCAATACATCATTGATCAGTTCTAGCAGGTGTTGACCACTGCTGTTGATAATATTGAGATGTTCCCGATGGGTTTGATGCAGGGATACATCACGGCTCATTACTTGAGTAAACCCCATGATGGCATTCAGTGGAGTTCGCAATTCGTGGCTCATGTTAGCCAAAAATTCGCTCTTGGCTCGGTTAGCTGATTCAGCCGCATCTCTGGCTTTTTCTAGTTCTACTGATTGGTGTTGAATTTGAGCAAATAACTCTGCTTGATGGAGGGCTATTCCTAGCTGTTGACCAATGTTAATAACCAGATTGATTTCACTTGATTTCCAAGCACGGGGAGCGGAGTTTTGATAACCTGCCAAGAGTCCCCACAACTTACCAGATTGAAAAATTGGGACGATGATATAAGCTTTAGCTTGGAATTTTTCTAAAAGTTGAACATAACAATCATCAAATCCTGCTTTGTAAATATCTTCTACAACTCGATAGCTTGTTCCTTGATTGTAAATACTATCTTTGTTTTCTCGGATATAGGTATCTGTACAGAAATTATAGTTATCAGTATTATTATTTTTGGTTGCTCTGTCTAGCTTTCTTCTTTCAAATTTTCTGATCGAACATTGCTCATTAAAAATAATATTTTCTGCAAGTTGGGGATAATTATTGTTATTGGGCAGTAAAGAAATCCAGCCATTACCTACAGATTCGTCTACAAATTCGCCACTCCAGTCAGAATGGAATTGGTAAATAGCAACGCGATCGCATTTCAAAAGATTTCGCAATTCTACCGTAGTTGTATGGAAGATTTTAGCAATATCTAAAGTCTGTCGCATCCGTTCTACTACTCGCAGGTTTGCCCGTTGCTGTTCTATACTTTCTTGCAAAGCATTTTCAAATAATTGCCTCTCTAGCTCTGCTCCTGCACGGGCTGCAAAAATTCTGACAATCAGTTCTGTGGTCTGGTTGTTAACCATTGGCTTGGTGTCCAACACTTTCAAGTATCCCACGATGTTTCCCATAGAATCATTGAGTGGGATAGCCAAGTAGCTTTCAACTTCTAAGTCGCATAGATGTTCATGACGAGGAAAAAACGATTGGATGCTATGGGGATAGAAAACTACTTCTCCAGATAATATTTGTTGACAAGGCGTTTCTGCCAAGTCGTATTCAAAGTTTTCTCCAAAGTCTTCTCCTGCCCAAAATGCTAGTGTACAAGCCCGCATTTTTGCAGAATCTATAAATTGGGTCACAAAAGCGTAGCGAACTTGTAAAACTTCTGCTAGGTAACGCACCAATGAACGAAAAAATTGACTTCCTGTTTTTGAAGCGGTACCTTCAACTATCAGCTGTAAGGCTGTTTGCTGGCGTTTGCTTTCGGTGATATCTTCAGAAATACCCAATAGATACTGTGGATTTCCAGTTTCATCAAGAATGGGGATTTTTTTAGTATGCAGGGTTCTGATTCCCTGAGATCTGGTGTGAATAGTTTCTTCGGGAATGTCTAAAATGTTTTTGTTGGTTAAAACTTCCCGATCTTTAGCAATAAAAAAATCTGCTTCTGTTTGGGGGAAAAGGTCTTTGTCGTTTTTACCTGTTAATTCTTCTCTGGTATGGCCTAGTAGTTCTTCACCTGCTTTGTTAAGCCTGACAAACTTGAGATCCTTGGCATCTTTGACAAAGATCATATCGGGAATATTTTCGATGATAGAATCCAGAAATGCTTGAGTTTGTCTGATTTCTTCTTCTTGCTGTTCGCGTTCGGCTTCAAGCCGTGCCTTTTCGCTAATATCTGTATGGCAACAAATAAATCTAATTGGCTTCCCATTTTGATTCCAAAGCGCCTGACCGCGTACCAAAATCCACTTATAGGTACCATCTCTGCACAACATCCGATACTCTTGGATGAGGCTGGGAGTTTCCCGATTCATATGAGCGCGATTTGCCTGAATCACTCCTTTGAGATCATCTGGATGAATGCGATTGATCCATTCGTTAATATCATTAGCAATTTCTCCGTCTTCATAGCCCAATATTTCTTTCCAGCGAGCCGAGTAAAAAACTTCAGATGTTTGTAAATTCAAGTCATAAATACCATCTTTACTGGCTTGAATTGCCAATTGCCAACGTTCCTCACTTTGTCTTAATTCCTCTTCTGCCTGCTGGCGTTTTTTCTCTGTTTGATGAGCGCTGATAAACTTACCAATACTTTGAGCCATCAATTCAATAATTTCTTTTTCGTGACTCTCAAATTTATCAGGTCTGGTATCAGTGGAAAAAAAGCAAAGCGTACCATATATATATCCATCTACCCAAATAGGAGTGCCAATGTAGGACTCTATTTTTAAGCTTTGGTATAGTGGATGGCAACGCATTTCTGGCATTTCTCCTACATGGTGGAAGGTAACAGTTTGTTGTTGTTCAACAACCTTTCCACAATAAGCATCTGATAACTTAATTTCTAGCCCAGGAACCAGGCTGCTTAGGTTAGATTGTACGGCCAAAAATGAATAAGTTTGATTGTTGATCTGACCAATTGCTCCTGCTGAAAATCGCAGAACTTGACAACCTGTATTTAAATAATCTAAAAATAGTTTTTCAACATTACTAAAATCAGTCATGTTAATGCGATGTAACTGCTTTAGGCTGGAACTAAAATCAGCCAATGCCTGGGTTTTTTGCAATAATTCTTCATTCTGCTCAACTAGCTGATTTTGTAAACGCTGAATGCGGAGTTGATTTTCGATCCTGGCAATTACTTCTTCAGCTTGAAAGGGTTTACTAATATAATCTGCACCACCCATACCAAATGCTTTTACCTTATCTAAAGGTTCATCAAGGGCGCTAATAAAAATTATAGGTATGTCACGGCTGTATTCATTTGCTTTCAGCCTTTTACAAACCTCATAGCCATCTATATCGTTCATCATAATATCTAGCAAAATCAGATCGGGCAACTTAGCCTGAACTGACCTCAGTGCTATATCGGCATCTAATGCAGACCGCACTTTATAACCATAATTAGTAAGTACCTTGGAGAGTAGAACTAAATTTACTGGACTATCATCAACCACTAAGATATTTGCTAGGGATTGAGAGGTTTGCTGCTGGTTCATATTCATTTTACGGGTAAGCAAGCGATCGCTTGCCCTAGCGAAAGCGTGTCCATTAGCTGACGGCTGTAGACTGATTGAATAAAAAATCTACAATCTCATGATCTTCTAAGGGCTTGGCAAAGAAATATCCCTGTCCCTGATTACAACCGATTAACTGAAGCTTGTTCATTTGTTCAACTGTTTCTACCCCCTCGGCAATTACCTCAAGTCCTAAGTTATGTGCTAAGTTTGCGATCGCTTGAACTATATGGTTGCCGCTGGAACAATCTAACTTCTGTACAAAAGAACGATCAATCTTTAAGACATCTAATGGCAGTTCATAAAGTCGGCTCAGGGAAGAGTAACCCGTGCCAAAATCATCTATATACAACCGAACTCCTAAATTCTGTAAGTCCGCTAAAGTCTTATGAGCATTTACTTGGTTATCAATTATAGCACTCTCGGTAATTTCTATGACTAAGTTGTGAGGCTGTAGACCAGTTTCCTGCAAAACTTGCTTAACTTGTTCTACTAAAAGAGGAAGTGCCAACTGTTTACTAGAAACATTCACACTCACCGTCAAGGAGTTAAAAAGCTCAGGAGACTGTTGTTGCCAGCTACAAAGTTGACGACAAGCTTCTTGTAAAACCCAAAAGCCTATGTCGATAATCAAGCCTTTTTCCTCTGCCAGAGGAATAAATTTGTCAGGATATATAATCCCCCAAGTAGGGTGTTGCCAGCGAATCAAAGCTTCAAAACCGCTAATTTGATTGTTTGTCAAGGAAAATATTGGCTGATAGCACAGCTTAAACTCATTGCGAGTCAATGCCATTTTTAGATCTCGTTCCAACCGCAGGTGAGCAAGTTCTGCCGATGACAGGAAGAGAGTTTGAGCTTCTGGCTCTCGTTCGATGGCATTCGTAAGCCGCATCAGCCGTTCTGCATTTTTGGTAGCAATCTCCACCATCCGTAATTCCTGCTGCGAAAGATTGCCGAGCTTGCCTGAACTTAAAAGATCAAGAGCAACCTGAATTGCTGTTAAAGGGGTACGCAATTCGTGACTGATACCCAAGAAGAAATTTTCATCCTTAATTTCTAGATTAGCAGCATCATTAAAACGTAGATTTGAAGTTAGACCATTTGTCATAATTCGTACTCTGTATTAACTAAGTAATTAGGATATTAATTAAAAATTGTATTGCGAGATTGTGGAAAATTCGTGGATATACATTGAATCAGCTACAGGAAGAGAGCAAACTACTTACTTCTTCGACAAATCTTTCACCCAAACATTTCCTAAATATTTATTTTTTGGATTACTCCACAACACTTCCATTACTCCAACCAAGAGCTAATAATAACTTTTCAGCTAATTGAGCCGGCTTAAAGGGTTTAGCAATCAGCGCTCGAACACCCAAATTCGCAAAGAGACGTTGATCCGATGCCTGTACTTTGGCAGTTAGCAAAATAACAGGAATATTCTGCGTTAATGGGTTTGACTGGAGTTTCTGAAATGTCTCGACTCCATCGAGATCTGGTAACATCACATCCAGCAAAATAGCATCAGGTTGTTCAGTCTCCGCTTTTTGTATTCCTTCATGGCTGGTTCTAGCTAAGATAACTTTCAATCCTGCCATAATTTCTAGGCTGATTTTCGCAACCTCCCGGATATCATCTTCATCATCAATCACCAAAACTGTTTTTCTTTTCATCTCAACCTCCTAGAAAACCAATACTTACCCGTAGGGAAGTATACATCTGCTAGATTATGACTTAGGGAAGATAATATCCAATAAAAATAGATAATCTTCACTTTTCCAGTATTCCCAAATCTTGAGCATCAATTTAGGCAGCAAATATAACATGATCAGTATACTCCAGCTTGTAGGCCTTCAACCAGAAATCAATCAATGTATTAACCAATAATTAACCAAGACATTCAGTAATATTACTTAACTTTAAATTTGGATATAGTTATAAAATTCAACTTAAAGAGATAAATCGTGAAGATACACAGGAGTTAAAGATTAATTTATGAGGATTCTACTGGTAGATGATGATGAAACTATAGTAAAAGTTTTGACTGATGTGCTACAAAAACAGAATTATGTTGTAGATGTAGCCAGCGATGGTGAGACTGGTTGGGAGTTCATAGAAAGCTTTCAGTATGATCTAGTGTTGTTGGATGTGATGCTCCCTAAACTTGATGGCATCAGCTTTTGTCGTCGTTTGAGAGAGATGAAAAATCCAGTTTTAGTCATGCTACTGACGGCTTGTGATACCACAAATGATAAGCTTATGGGACTAGATAGCGGAGCAGATGATTATGTTGTCAAGCCATTTAATGTTGAGGAACTTGCTGCCCGTATTCGTGCCTTAATTCGTAGAGGAAGTACATCTAGTTCTGTGGTACTCATGTGTGGTGAATTACGTCTTGATCCCAATCTGCATGAAGTAACTTATGGGTCACAGTTACTGAAGTTTAGCCGCAAAGAGTATCTTTTAGTAGAGTTGTTTTTTCGCAATCAAAAACGGGTTTACAGTTGCGGAGATATTGTTAATCACTTGTGGGCATTTGATGACGAACTACCCAATGAATCTACAGTTAGATCCCATATTAAAAATATTCGCCGTGAATTAAAAGCAGTTGGTGCAGGTGATTTCCTAGAAACAGTATATGGGCAGGGATACCGGATTAATGCTGCTTTCCTTTCCGCAAAAAATGATCAATTAGTTGTCAATTTAGCTAAACGAGAAACTTTAGATAACTCTATTGTAGAAATATGGAAGCAGACAAAAAACTTAACCTTTGAACGTCTGATTGCTTTAGAACAATTTATATCCGCTCTAGTAGTTGGTTTATTTGATAACAACTCACACCAAAAAGCAATTCAAAATGCCCATAAGCTTGTAGGATCTCTGGGTATGTTCGGCTTTGATAAGGGAAGTAATTTGGCTCGACAAATAGAAACTTCCTTGGAGTCAGATTTTAAATCCACATCACACTTTAGTGTAGTTTACCAACAAAAAATTGCTCAGAAATTAGAACCGTTAGTAATTGCTTTACGTCAGGAAATAGAAGGTTCTGCTAAAGAGCTAATTAATGTAAGTAGTATTGACAAGGAACCTGAGTTATTTAAACCAATTAATGCCACAATTTTAGCTGTTGATGATGACCCACAAATTCTGATGACCTTAAGAATATTATTAGAACCTTTAGGAGTGCAGCTAACTTGTCTAGGAAATCCAGAAAATTTCTGGGAAACTTTAAAATCAACTTATCCAGACTTTCTGATCCTTGATATTAATATGCCTAGTGGAACTGAAGGGTTAGATTTGTGTCGGGATGTACGTCAAAATCATGACTGGAATTGGCTACCAATCTTATTTCTGACTAGCTGTTCTGATGCGGAAACTTTGCAGAACGCCTTCACCAATGGAGCAGATGATTACCTAACCAAGCCAATAGTCCCAAAGGAACTATTTACCAGAATTGTCAATCGTCTCCAGCGCATCCAAACACTCAGAAACAAGACATGATATTATCATGCTCATTTGTTACATTTAAGTAGTCGTGCAAAATAAATTTTATATTTGGGAGAGGGAACAGGAAACAGGGAACAGTTAACAGATAAGGAATACAGAGATTTTTGTTTGTTCCAAAAATGTTAAATTAATTTTGCCCAGGTACTTAAAGTATTTGTTTCGGCTAGTAATTGAGAAAGAGAAACTATCAAATAGACTAGATTAATTATAAATTAATTATCTAAATTTGGTAGGAAATACTAATTTACATAATTTTTTAACCAAATAAAATAAGATTTATCTAGTTTTCAACCCGCTTTAATTATGAATAATTTTCAGCCCTATCCCTGTAAAGCTAACATTCTGATTGTTGATGACACGCCCAATAACCTACATTTGCTGTCCAGTATGCTGGAAGAACAGGGATATGAGGTACGTTGTGCTAATAGTGGTGCGATCGCACTCAAGGCAGTGGAAATCGAGCATCCAGATATCATATTGCTAGATATCAATATGCCTAATATGAATGGCTACGAAGTCTGTGAGCGTTTAAAATTAGATAAACAGACTCAATCTATCCCAGTAATTTTTCTCAGCGCTCTCAGCGAAACAATAGATAAGGTGAGAGCTTTTAAAACGGGAGGGATAGATTACATTACCAAACCCTTTCAGTTAGAAGAAGTTCTGGCTCGAATTGAGACTCAATTAAGCCTAAGACAAATGCAACAAGAACTACAAAAAGCAAAAGATCAAGCCCTTAAAGCTCTAAAAAAAGAGCAAGAACTCAATCGGTTGAAATCAGAATTTGTCTCCATGATTTCCCATGATTTTCGTAATCCACTCACTAGTATTCAAGGTTTTGCAGGGTTGCTTGAATGTGGTGATGAAGTTCCTACTCCGGAAATACTCAGCCGTTACGTTGATAAGATTAACAATGCTGTTGACCAACTGCTTTCCTTGTTAGATGAGATACTCCTAATTGGGAAAATAGAAGTAGGTAAAATGCAGTATGAACCTGTATTAGTTGATTTAGAAAATTTTTGTAAAGAACTCATTGATACCCTGCAATATAGTTTGGGTAATCAACATCAAATCTGTTTTAATTACACAGGCAACCCTACAAAAGCAGAGATGGATTTAATACTACTGCAACGTATCCTCAGCAACTTACTTTCCAACGCCATCAAATATTCCCCTTCTAGATCAGAAATCTATTTAGATTTAGAATGTCAAAATCATGTTGTTATCTTCAAAGTACGTGATCAAGGAATGGGAATTCCCTTGGAAAATCAATCACACTTGTTTGAAGCATTTTACCGCTGTAGTAATGTCGGTAACATCAAGGGAACAGGTTTGGGATTAGCAATTGTCAAAAAATGTGTTGAAGTTCATCAAGGAAATATTTCATTGGAGAGTCAAGAGAACTTAGGCACAACATTTACTGTATCCTTACCTCGTTATGCTCAGAGTGAGTTTTAACATCACTATAGAAATCCAAATTGATAACAATTCTGTATTATCTAGATAGGCATAAAGATTCGTCATTTACAGAAGGGAGGAAGCAGGAATTGGATAGATGCACATTTTTTGGTGCAGCGCCTAAATATTTATCTACTATGCTCCAAATTTTATCAATTGATATAGGTTTATTAATAAAATCTGTAGCACCAAATACCTTAGCTCTAGCTCTATCAAAAGCACCATTACTGCCTGTTAAAATAGCTAGTGGTGTGTTGGCAAAAGTGGTAGTACGTCGCAAACTCGTGCAAAGTTCGTAACCATTCATACCTGGCATCATCAAATCCAAAAAAATTAAGTCTGGTTTATTTTGAATCAGAATTGGTAGAGCTTGTAGAGGATCTTGAATCTTTAGAAACCTCATTCCATTCGAGGTAATAATGCGCTCTAGAATTTGACAAACTTGAGGGCTATCATCTACACAAGCAATAAGAGGTATATTCCCACTATTAATGTGTGTAATCATATGGCTATTTTTAACTCTTGCAACTGCTAATGGTAAATCAGGAACTTCTACAAGTTTTGTGATTCCTTGCTGAATATAGGGTAATAATGAACGGGAAACTGATAATACACTCTGTTTCATTTTGACTGCCAAATCCCACAGAGTATGTTTGCCGTTGATTAAATTCTCAAAGTTTTTGTAGACATTTGGGCTAACTTGCTGCCGGAGTTTTTCTGGTTTTAGTAGAACTGGTGCCAAATCAGGAGACAAGCTTGCTAAACCAGCTTTTAACCAATTATTCCAGCAGTTTTGCATTTGCTGAAGAAACATATTTGCATTAGTGGAAGAAGTTTTTATTTCTAGTATTACTTCTTGATTACGTTCACAATTAAAAGAGTTGAAATTTGCTTGTTGAACTAAATCAAACAAAAGTTCTGATATAGTACTTTCGGCAATAGCATTAATTTGATTTAGTTGGATTTTCTGGTCTTGATGTAAGTTGTCTAAAAGTTGATAATCCCAGTAATCTAGTGAGGTATCTTCAGAATTTAAAAATAATTTATTAGTATCAATCTGAGGACAGAATTGAGTTATATTTCTACGTAATCGGCGAGAAGGATGAATTCCACCTGTTGCCCAAACTAGCTGTCCCAGACTGTAATAGAAAATCCAACTTTTTCCTTGTAAGGTTTGAATTTTTAACTGTCCGTTGTATTGCAGTTGTGTACAAATTTGAAATTCTTGAAAGAGTAGTTTAGTTTCCATAGATTTTAGGTTATTCATAGCTCTATTTAGAAGTTATTTTTACATAATTTTTGGATGAACTCAGGACAAGGAGCAGCACTGATAGTTTTGCCACAGGCATAGTCCTATCACCCTGATGCTTCTAAATTTAGACAATTATTGTGCAAAACTTGTGGAGAAAATTTATGTAATTCTGCCAGAAATAAATATTTTTACGTACAAATATATACAAATGTATAGCAGTATAAAATTTAGTTGAGTGATTTGCTGCTGGTAGTGGATAAAATGTCGGGATTGCAATGCTTATGAGTATCGTTTTATCAAGCAGCAAGGCATCTGTCAACAGATATCTCAACTAAATGTTCCCAATAGCGGCAGAACTTTCTGCTGTAACAACTCAATTAAAGCAAGTTCCATATATTCATACTCATCGGGAATGTCCAAACAAATCACCCGTTTACCCTTGAGAAAAGGCTGGAAATTCTTACACAGCTTGCTTTTGTGGGATTTTTCCATCACAAAAATAATATCAGCCCAGGTAATAGATTCTGTGGAAACTGGGTTTTCGGCGGTTCTGTCTAAACCTGCTGACTCTACCTCTAGTCCTGGATATTCTGAAAACACAGCTTCAGCGGTAGGACTACGTAATTTATTTTGGCTACAGAGGAATAATAGCTTTTTCATTTATCTCAATTAGCTACCACTCAGTAGTATCAATCTGCTCACAATCTTGTTCAATTGCTTTACTCATTAGCTGTAAGTCTTCTTTGGGTATTGAACCGGCAAAATGTAATAATTCTTTACCGATAACACCTTTGATTTTAGATAATTTACCTGCTTTAATCATCACAATTAAATGTTCAATACGTTCATACTCATCGAGTTCTTTTAACTCTCTGGGGTTAATATCACCTGCTTTTCTACGTGTTAGTAAGGTACGCAGTCTTTCTTGCATTTCCACTGTGGGTTTAAATTCAGTAATTTCTTGAGGAGTAGGATTACTAGCAAGAAAATTAAGGATATATTGGTAAACTTGTGATGGTATTGCTGGTTGTTGAATACTCCAAGCAAGTAATTCTGGTAGGCGTTCATTGCCTATTTGTGCTATTTGTTGAGATAATTCTTCTGATACTTCTAGGGTAATTTTTGGCATGGTTGATTTTTTCCAAGTGTGTTATTTTGTATATTTTAATTGTGATATTTATTTTAATAATGCACATAATATTTACAATTATTAAAAACCTTCTTGAATAGTCTTGACATCTTCCAGTAAATCAACTTTAGTATAATGTCGTTGAATTTTTCTGTTTCCTAAAAGCTGCTGCAATTCCCAAACAGATAAATTAGCTAAACGTCGCGCTTGTCCAAAATGAAAGATATTTTGCTCATACAATTGTAAAGCTAATTCCTTACGAATTGCTTGCTCACCTTCGTTAATCAAATCAGATGATAATTGTAAATTAATGGAAGTCATAAAATTTTCATAGTTGTTTCTCGTTAATCTAATTCTAAAAAAAGTTCTTCAGCATTCCACACTAAATCGTCATCTGATAAAGGTGGAAAGTCTAAATTTGTAACCAGTTTCAAAATCTCTACAGCTATTTCTAGTTTTTCTGCTTCTGGTAATCTATCAAATGTACTTAATAATTCTTTCACTAAAGTAGTCATATATTTATTCCTTGAATTTTGAATTTTCAGAAGCACAAATTAAACGACAGTTATCCGTGCATCATCTCTCGATTTAGGTTTGACTGTAATTTCAATATCAATTCCCAATGTATTGAGAAATCTAAACATTCTTTCTATAGAAAAACCTGTAAGTCTTCCTCTCATTAAAGCAGAAACTTTTGGCTGATCAATTCCTAATAATTCAGCCGCTTCTGCTTGGGTAATATGACGTGCGGTGATAGCATTACTGATTTTGCGTGCTAGTTCAGCTTTTACTCGCATTTCATCTGGGTTGGGTAAACCTAAATCAGCAAATACGTTACCGCTACTGGTTTTTATTTCAATCTTTTCTGTCATTATATCATCCCTCTTCTTCTAACAGCTTCAGTAGCTAAATCTTCTTTTATCATAAATTTATGATTTGCTAGTATCTTTTGTATTTTTCTAAGTTCATGAAGCCGCAAATGATTTTCTAATTGTGCTTCTATCAGAACTTCTTTTAACTGTATAACACTTCCTAGAGGCATTGAAATATATCTCTTTATATACTTAATTGCCTTGGTATCGTCAGTCATAGCCTTACCAGCAATACGTTTTGCAACTACAAAACAAGATAATTCGGCATCGCTTGCACGTTTTGATTGAGGGACTTTTGACATCTCCACAAGATCCTCAATTTCCAGAGGAAATTGTACAATATTTCCAGAATGAAGCAACTGATTGTAATAATTAAAGCTATCAAAATAGCCTCGTTCAAATTCTATTTGTACATATATTGTAGTTATTGCAGAATAACCCAGTGTTTTAAGAATATAGAAACGATCAATATACATGAAATGAATAATTGCACAAGTATCAATAATTACTATACTACTCACTATCAATTTACCTCCAAAAATGTCAGTAGCTCATTTAGTAATTGATATCCATCTTCAAGGGGAATAAGAAGCATATCTAGAAGCTTATGGTAGGTAATTTCACCTCCTCTATATGCTTCCGTGCTACTCTCAATAAAGTGCCATGACAAACCTCTACGAATAATTTGTGTCAGCTTATCTCGCATACCTGAAGACAAAGATGGTGGAATTTCAGGATCAAATTTATAATTGTATAGCAATCCGGAATCATTCATGAGAAAATACGGAGAGAGCTTAAAAGTAACGTTTGAAACCAAGGTGCAGGTGTGGTGATGTGGATACAATTATTAGAAGATTTTATCAAAAATAATAAAGAGCCACGTGAAATCAAGCGAGCTACAGCAGTAAAAATGCTGTTATGTGGATACAAGCATGAAGAGATAATGCCAATATTAGGTGTCTCATCTGGCTTCATTAGTACCTATAAAAAAGCATTTTTTAAACTGGGGCTGGAAGGGTTAAAACTAGGGCATAAAGGAAGTAAAGGTTTTCTAGATGAGCTTCAACGTGCCGAGGTAATGGAATGGTTGCAAACCAAAGACAGATGGACTTTAAATGAATTAGAGTACTATATTGCCTCAGAATATGGAGTAACATTCTCCTCAAAACAAAGTTACTACGATTTATTTGATGCTGCCAGTATTAGTTGGAAGAAAACTCAAGCAAATAATCCAAAATATAACCAAGAATTAGTAGATTCAAAAAAAAAAGAGATTTGTGAGTTGTTGGAGACGCGACGGCCTCAAATAGAGACAGGAGACCTAGTTGTGTTCATGGTAGATGAATGTCATTTACTTTGGGGGGATATAATAGGGTATGTTTGGGGGAAAACTAGTGAACGAGTAACAATACCAGTAGTAAATGCTCGTGATAAACAAACATATTTCGGTGCATTGGATTATAAAACCAAAGAATTTCTCACGTATAAAGCTGAAAAAGGTGACTCTAAAAACACAATTAATTTTTTAGAATATCTTCAAAAACAGCGACCTGGAGCCAAACTTTTAATAATTTGGGATGGTGCAAGTTATCATCGTTCACAAGAAATTCAAGATTATCTAGATTCATTAAATCGTGAACTTGAAAAAGAACAATGGTGGATTACCTGCTTGAGATTTGCCCCGAATGCACCACAACAGAATCCTGTAGAAGATATTTGGCTACAAGCAAAACGATTAATTAGAGAGTTTTATTTTTTCTGTCATTCTTTTACTGTAGTCAAGGCGTTATTTGAGTTATCCATTCATTGTCAAATTTTTGACTTTCCAAAACTTTATGAGTATGGTGTTTTCTCATGAATGATTTAGGATTGCTATAGTTAATAATTAAGCGACGATCTTGCATTAATTGCTGTTGTATATCTTGAGAAATCCACTGAATTTCAAATAAACGTATAATGACTACTTTTGAATTAATTCGGAAACGTTCTGCAATTTGTCTAGCTAAACTTATCCAATCTTCGTAAGTACTCACAGGATAATAATCTAATTTGATTATCTGTTCTGGAATCAAGAAATTACCAGCAAAACTATTAGCTCTAAACTCAATTTTCTCTTCCAAAGACCAATCGTTACCTTTCTTATCATGATTAGATTTATTCTGCGAAGACCAATATGTAACATCCTGCTCCTGAGATGAATCAAATAGAGCATGACAATATTCATGAGCAGCAGAAAAATTCTGTCTATATAAATCATCAAGATAGTTTATTAAAATACAATGACCAGCTATTGGGTGATTGATATACAGTCCAGAAATATTATTGTCTTCTAGCTGACGCTTGAAAATATGAATACCTTGATTTCGTATTAAATCAAAAATATTGTCGATTGGGTTATGTCCTAAGCTTAAACGTTCTCTCTCAAAATAAGCTGCCTCTTTACCTTGACGCTTAAAGTTGCCATGACTAAATCTAAATTGTCTATAGTCAGGAATAATTTCTTTCCGACGGTTCAAGAGTTCTTGTTCTAAAAAATGTTCATATTCACATAGACGCACAAATTCTTGAATTGCAATACGATCGCTTTGAGAAAGTGCAGCATTGCGGCGAAACATTTCTTGGATTTGAGATTCTGCTGATGGATAGTCACCTGTAACAAAGTATCTAAAATCACGACGGTAGAAACCTGCTAACAAAACCAATTTATCACCAGTAATTTTACTATTCCCTAATTCAATATCTAAATAATCTTGTAAACCTATCTGAAGACGTGATGCTGCCTCGTGAGTAGTAATTAAGAGACTTTCACGGGCATTTTGAAGTTTTCGACCCAATAGTACATAATCAAATGTCATATTAAGGATTGAGTGGGAATTTACTTTATACTATTATATTGCAATTAAGCAAATGATCAAGTATATATATTACATATATACATAAGCAAGCTACGTAATTTTTTGGATTAACCTAACATGGATTTACCACATGAAACAAAGACGCAGACAACACTATCAGTTTCTCTATGCTTTTATGTAAAAAAATATTTCGATTATTTGAATGTTTACACCATTACTTTCGGCTTTCAACTTGATTATTTACATTCTTGTAATTACAATGTAAATACTATACTATCCCCAATTACATAAAATGGGTACAGCAATTAAAACCCGAATAGTCAAAATCGGCAATTCCCAAGGACTTCGTATACCCAAAACCCTATTAGAACAAAGCGGTATTAACTCAGAAGTAGAAATTGAAGTTCAAGGTAATTATCTAATTATTCGCCCAGTTGAACAAGTAAGAATGGGTTGGGAAAAAGCATTTATAGAAATGGCAGAAAAACAAGATGATGTTCTATTAGATGATATCAATACAACAGAATGGAATGAAGCTGAATGGCAATGGTAGTCAACAGATTTGATGTTTTCCTAGTTAATCTTGATCCTACCATTGGCAGTGAAATTAAAAAAATATGCCCCTGTTTAATCATTTCACCCAACGAAATAAACCATCATATTGCCACCGTTATTGTTGCATCAATGAC
Organism: Anabaena sp. EIM26; assembly: GCF_057568715.1. Classification (NCBI taxonomy): domain Bacteria; kingdom Bacillati; phylum Cyanobacteriota; class Cyanophyceae; order Nostocales; family Nostocaceae; genus Anabaena; species Anabaena sp. EIM26. Next base: position 770,609 of record NZ_CM172472.1, read on the forward strand.
AACCAAAGGGCAAACATACCCTACAAGGGTAACTTTTCAATTCCAAGGAAAAGAAGGACAAATTGTACTTGACCAAATTCACACAGTAGATAAAACTCGACTAGTCAAACTTCTTGGTCAAATTAGTGCAGAAGAACAAAAAGTAGTGTTAGATATCTTAGCGGAAATGTTCGCTGAATAATTGATTGCATAAAACAAAAACTTAGCAAACACTGTCAGATTAATTTAATCAGATTCATAAATTATTAAAAAATCACTTGGTGAAATAATATAAATATTTTGATAAGGATTAAGTACCAGTAAATCCTCATCTCCTGTAATAATCAAATCAGCATTTCCAGAAATAGCCAGTGAGAGAAATTTATCATCTTTTGGATCTCGACAAACTTGTATAGATGTCACAATATCAACCATCTCAGAAATATTTTTTAAAGACAAAATAAACTTTTGACGATTTTCATAACTAACATAAGAATCAAACTTTTTTCTCGAAAAAACCTTTTCAATTTCTGCCAATGTTTCCGAAGATACGAGAATACAATGACTATCAATAGCCTTACGAACAGCTTGAGCAGCAGTAGAATTTGGAGTTAATAGCCGACTCACAAAACAATTAGTATCAATAACAATTCTTAACTCATTCATCACTGTCAAGAATCTCATTCAGCTTTTCTTCCGTCATTCCTTTAGCTTCAGCCTCTTTGCCAACTTGATCACAAAATTCTTGAAACTCTCTTTTCAACAATCCTGTAAGTTTTTGATACTCAACAATAGAAAGCACAACCACCAAATCTTCATTTTGACCCTGAATAGTAACAGGTTCTTTCTGAGCTTGATCTAAAAATTCTGTAAAATTCTGTTTTACTTCATTAGCAGAAAGATAAATCATAAAATACCCCCTTTCTCCTAATCCTAACTCAAATCTCTTTCTTCCTTTGCTCCTTAGCGCCTTTGCGCGAAACAAAAAAGACGCAGAAAACGCCTCTCTTGCGCCTCTGCGTCTCTGCGTGAAAAAAAATCTTAAACCATCTCAGAAGTCTGCACAGTAGGCTGAGGCTGAGGCTGGAACATAAACAGCGAATAAACCACATCACGGCGGATATTCACCATCATATCCAAGAACAACTCATAACCCTCACTCTTATACTCAATCAGCGGGTCTTTTTGACCATAACCACGCAAACCAACCGACTCACGCAAAGCATCCATTTGTTGCAGATGTTCCCGCCACAAAGTATCTATGCGTTGGAGAATAAAGAACCGTTCTGCTTGACGCATCAAACCCGGTTGAATTTGGTCAATTTGCGCTTCCTTCATATCGTAAGCAATCCGGGCTTGTTCATGAAGGAAAGCTTTAATTTCGCCCATTCCCATATCTTCTAATTGGTTAGGCTGCATATCAGCCAACAGGTAAACAAACTCCTTTACCTTCTCCACCAATTTTTCTAACTCCCATTCTTCAGAAGGTAAATCAGGGTTGATGTAATAATCAACGATGTCGTCCATCGTTTTTTCAGCGTATTTAATTACCTGTTCCTTCAAATCTTGACCTTCTAGCACCCGGCGACGTTCCGCGTAAATAGCACGACGTTGGTTATTCATCACCTCGTCATACTCAAATACCTGTTTACGGATGTCGTAGTAATAGGTTTCGACTTTTTTCTGTGCGCCTTCCAAACTGCGGGTTAACATACCTGATTCAATAGGCATATCTTCCTCTACTTGGAAAGCATTCATTAAGCCGGCAACGCGATCGCCCCCAAAGATCCTTAATAGGTTATCCTCTAAACTGAGGAAGAATCTTGTCGTCCCTGGATCACCTTGTCTACCAGCCCTTCCGCGCAACTGGTTATCAATCCGGCGTGACTCATGGCGTTCTGTGCCAATAACGTGCAGTCCGCCTCTACTCACCACATCATCATGTTCAGTGCTGGTGAACTCTTCATACTCATGCTTAATCCGTTGGTAAGCTTCCCGCAATTTCTGAATTACAGGATCATCTATTGGTGCTTTTTCCGCAGCTACAGCTACCTTATCTTCCGCTTCCAATTCTGGTAAACTGCGCTCACCATATTCCTTCACTGCCACTTCTACAGCTGCTTTTAAAAGCTGTTCTGTCTCCTTAGATAACTGGGTGGGGAAAATTTCTGGGGAAGCCCGCCAAGTTTTCACCTTTTTACCAGGCGCAAAACCTTGTCCACTACCATGACCCATAGGTAGTCCAGAAGCCCTTTGCATACCAAAACTATCTTCATCTTCTGGGCTGACAATACGAGGCATAAAGTATTCCCGTAGCTTCAACCGCGCCATATATTCGGAGTTACCACCGAGGATGATATCTGTACCTCTTCCTGCCATGTTCGTGGCGATAGTTACAGCACCTCTACGTCCGGCTTGGGCGACGATTTCCGCTTCCCGTTCCACGTTTTCTGGTCTAGCGTTGAGTAACTCGTGGGGAATTTCCATTTCCTTGAGGAGTCGGCTGAGAAGTTCAGATTTTTCAACGCTGGTTGTACCCACTAACACAGGTCTACCATTTTCGTGCATTTGGGCGCATTCTTGAGCGATCGCTCTCCACTTACCCAATTCCGTCTTAAACACCATATCAGACAGGTCTTCCCGTCTTCTAATGCGGTTAGTAGGAATAATCGCAACTTCCAGTTTGTATATCTTCTCAAACTCAACTTCTTCTGTTTTTGCAGTTCCCGTCATTCCCCCCAACTTGGGATACAGCAAAAACAAATTTTGATAGGTAATAGTTGCCAAAGTTTGGGTTTCTGGCTGAATTTCGACGTGTTCCTTCGCTTCAATTGCTTGGTGCAATCCATCACTCCAACGTCGTCCCGGCAGCACCCGACCTGTAAATTCATCGACAATCACAACTTCATCATTGCGGACGATATAATTTACATCCTTAAGAAACAATTCCTTCGCCTTAATCGCATTAAACATAAAATGCGCCCAAGGATCTTCCGGGTCAAATAAATCTGTCACACCCAAAAGATTTTCAGCTTCCGCAAAACCTTCATCACTTAAAAGAACGTTACGCGCCTTTTCATCTACCTCGTAATGTTCATCTTTTTTCAGCGTAAAAGCAATTTCTGCCGCTTGCAGATATTTTTCTGTCGGTCTTTCCACCTGTCCAGAAATAATCAGCGGTGTCCGCGCCTCATCCACTAAAATCGAGTCTACCTCGTCAATAACACAATAATTAAACGGCGGTTGTACCACATCAGCCATAGATGTCGCCATATTATCCCGCAGGTAATCAAAACCTACTTCGCTATTAGTGACATAGGTAATATCGCACTGATAGTTTTTTTGGCGTTCACTGGGAGTCATAGTGGACTGAATTAGCCCTACACTTAATCCCAAGAACCGATGTACCTGCCCCATCCATTCCGCGTCCCGACGTGCCAGGTAATCGTTAACGGTAATGACGTGGACACCTTTACCAGTTAAGGCATTTAAATAACTCGGTAAGGTAGCCACCAAAGTTTTACCTTCACCGGTTTTCATTTCGGCGATTTGCCCGCTATGCAGAATCACACCACCTAATAATTGCACATCAAAGTGGCGCAACCCTAATACTCTTCGTCCCGCTTCTCGAACAACAGCAAAAGCTTCAGGCAATATATCATCAAGTGTTTCGCCTTTGGCAAGCCGTTGTTTAAACTCAACAGTTTTGCCTTTTAACGCTTCATCAGATAGCGGCTGAATTTCTTCCTCTAAGAGGTTAATTTCTGTAATGTAAGGTTGGTATTTTTTAAGCTTACGAGCGTTGGGATCGCCCAACAATAGTTTTAGCATGGCAGTTTATGGAACTAAATCAAGGGGGATGGGAATTAAAGGTTTAGCAAATAGCTATATGATTATAGACAGTTAACTCAATCCAGCCATTTTGCTTTTGCATGGCATGGAAAAGAGAATTTACTCAAAAACCTAATAAAAACAGGTCAATCACGTTGATATAGTGATTGGTTTCAACCTATATTTTATATTTAAAGCCTCTTCATAGTATCATTTTGCCCCCAGATGGTGCAGGGAAGGAAGATGAGGGAAATATTCTCTTAACTACTATCACCTGTCACCTTCTTCTTACTCCCACTCGGTCGTCAGGCTACGGAAATTATACTTACTAGCACCGGGATGACAACTTACACAACTACTAACTTGTAAAGGATTTGGTAATTTGACATCAGGGTGCAAAGCTTGAAAATAACGTGATCTATTGAAGCGATAAGGTGTTGCTTCCTCTTGGAGTTGCACACGGGAAAAAGTTGATAGGTATTTCCACACCAAAATCCGCTGCGGATCTACTAAGGGCTGAATCTGTACCCCATAGTGCTGGGAGTCTTCAATCAGATTTTTCCAAGTTTGGGTAGGAAAAACTGCTGGTGGGATGCCAATGTGACAACTGGCGCAGTTTTCTAAATATAACTCTTGCCCTAGTTGGTATTGTGCAGGTACTACATCAACAGTGCCAATAGAGGAAGCTGGGTTAGCAGCTTGGGTGCTGGTAGCTAAACCTAGTATAAATCCTATGGCTATACTCCAAGCGAAAATTACCAGCATGACAATCAGCAGTTGGCGTTTGAGTCGTTGATGGGATGGTTTATGCTTAATCGTATTTAACATCAATTTAGTTACTTTAGCGTAAATATTGTATTTTCTTGTATCTATTAAACTAAAAACCTCATCATTGAGCAATCTGTGATTACCTGATGTTTAGACGGTTTTTATAAAAATTTGTTGCATGAGGTGTTATTTATTTGCAGGTTTTATCATTTCTTTCAAAAAGTGGAATACCATACTCTTCTAAGAAATCTTCTGCCAATTCTTGCCAACTTGCATTAAATGCTGGGTATTTGTAAAATGGAGGAGTGCAAACATAAGCTTCTAAATTTAAACCTACATAGTTTTTGGCTAATTTATCATCAAATAAATTAATAGTATTTTTTAATTGTCCAATAGCATCTACTCTATTTTTATTTACTTTTCTGACACTTGTTGCATTCAATTTAAATTCTACAAAACAAAAATCTGTTTCATCAAAAAATACAAAATCGCAATGAGAAGTACCAAATCCTAAAAGTCCCTTTTTCCCATCAATAGGAATAAATCCAACTATTTTAGAATTGCTTACATTAAATAATTTAGTGCTATCAAAGCTTTTTATCACAGTCTCAAGACCATTTAGTTTAATCGTAAATGTATTATCATCAAACTGAATATTGATAATGATAAAAGATTGTCCCTGATAATCTATTACTGAGAACTCTGCTTTCAATTCAATTTCTAGAAAATCAGAAAAATTAGTGAAATTATTTGATAGATGTTCTTTGATGTCTTCAAACTTGCTCATCTTCTTGCAAAAGTTCTAGCGTGAATACTGTACAAAGTCTGAAAATCACCACCTAAAATTTCGGAAACAGTATCCAAATAATTTTGTTTAATAGTACCTTTCTCCGTATTAAAAATGGACTCACAATAATTCACATCCGCAGCAACAGATTGATTACCTAATGAATAAGCTGAAAAATCATGAGCATCAAGCCAACAATCTTTCGGGATTATTTCTGTTACCTCAGATTCTGCTGACGGATTTTTTTCAACTACTCTGTTTGCAAAGAGTAGATTATTAAAAACTGTTAGTATATAGGGACTATGGGTAGTAATTATAAGTTGATTATCATCATTATGATTGACCATTAGAGCTAATAATTCAATTAATTTCTTTTGAGCAATAGGAAATAAATGTGCTTCTGGTTCTTCTATTATTCTTAATACTTTCACATCATCGAGAATATTAAGGAAAATATCTTGTAAAATCCTTATACACTCCTGCTGTCCTGATGAAGCATTAGAAAGATAAACATATTCTTCTTGCGTATTGAATACAATTCTTTCTCCCCTATGATCAATTTGGTATTCACCTTTTAGGATTTCATTTATCCTATTTTTAATCTCATATAATTTTTCCTTTACTTCATTTTTTACATAGTTATCAATTAATCCTTCAAAATTTCCAAATTTTTTGAATATATCTTTAATTTTTCCAACTCTTTCCATGAATTTTAACATTAAAGTTTCATCTATGGTTTGTTCATCCCGTGATTTTTTTATATTTGCCTCTAAACTACTTTGAATACTTGCAAACAAATATTTTTCAAACAAGTCAGAATAACTTACTGTTGCATTTCTTCCCGCAATTATAAATAATGAATCTGCCTGATAGCTTTCAAATGATTCATCTAGTAATGTATAAAGTTTTTGAGCATATCTAATTTTCTCTTCTTCATAAAATAATTGTAATTGTCCACCAATATTATTTGCATTTAACCGTTGCTGTATAAGTCGTTTAATACTACTTGCAGAAGTTCTAAAATCATCATCTAACAAATGACCAAAATTAGGACTTAGTCTTTTATTTTCATTAATCGTTAATTTTAAGAATTTATTTTTCTCGACACTATAATAAAATACTATTTCAAAATTAGGTAAATGAGATGTAGAACCAAAGAAGTTCTGAAATTTTTGTATCGTCGGATTAATGATGTCAGAAGTAAACTCAAGATAACTAAAATTGGTATCCCGATAGATTTGACTAAATAAATCATCCCTGAGTGATTTAAAAAAGTAAATAAGTTTAGCAATAGTGCTTTTACCGCTTGCTTGCTCACCAATCAAAACTAATATTTTCTTGACTTCTATTTCTGCATTTTGAATCGCACCGAAATTTTTGATAATAATTTTTTGCATAGGTCAAGGTTATTTTTGTATATTTCACATTAATTTAATTATATTGCGTAGGTGTAGGCCGTCGTAGACATAGCCCCAGTTATTAAGACGGTTTGCAGAATTATTTATCTTGTTCCCAGTCAGAGACTGGGAATGCCCATTGGGAGGTTCTACCTCCCGGATACTACAATTATTTAAGGAATGGGGAGCGATCGCAATAAACGATCTACTATAGTCCTAGAATTCCTGCCACCTCTAGGAATCAGGCGATGAGACATAACGTAAGGTGCGAGAAATTTCACATCATCAGGAATAGCATAATCTCGCCCTAACATAAAAGCCCGTGCTTGACTGGCTTTTTGTAATGCCACAGTCCCACGAGGACTAACACCAAGAGTGATTTCTTCATCGTCTCTAGTTGCTCGCACTAATTCTAAAATATATTGCTGCAACGATATTTCTACTTTTACTTGCGAACAAAGTTGGCGTAACTGAGCTATTTCTGCCAAGGTGATACAAGGCTGCAAATCAGCTACCTGAATCCCATTTTGCAGATTTTGTAACATTCCCAATTCGTCTGACTCGGAAGGATAGCCCAAGCTTAAAGACAACATAAACCGATCCATTTGTGCTTCGGGCAGAGGAAAAGTACCTTGGTACTCAATGGGGTTCTGGGTAGCGATGACAAAAAATGGCTGAGGAACTGCACGGGAAACACCATCAACTGTTACCTGATTTTCTTCCATCACTTCCAGCAATGCTGACTGGGTGCGGGGGGTAGCACGGTTAATTTCGTCAGCTAACAGCACATTGGCAAATATTGGCCCAGGAAGAAAACTAAATTCGCCGCTTTTAGGATTCCAAATATTAGTACCAGTGATGTCAGTTGGTAACAAATCGGGGGTACACTGTAACCTTTGAAATTTACCATCTACAGACCGAGCTAAAGATTTGGCGAGCAGGGTTTTACCAACCCCAGGAACATCTTCTAGCAAGGCATGACCACCACTCAACAAAGCAATTATCACTAAATGTATTGCTTCATTTTTACCAACGATGGTACGAGCCAGATTTTGTGTTAAAGCGTCAATTTTATCTCTCATGCACTGGGGTTGGGGGATTTGAGGAGGTGGGGACACTTCGACAAGCTCAGTGACCACTAGGGACACTTCGACAAGCTCAGTGCATCGCTGGGGATTGGGGACTGGGGATTGACTGGGGAACGTGAGGGAGATGAGGCGAATCTTTATCTTTCTCGTGCCTCCAATTACCAATCACCAATTACCAATCACCCATTACCCATTACCATACATACATTGTTCCCAATTAACATTCCAAATTCAGCATTGTGTACTCAAAATTTCTCTGGCTACAGTGCAGTCAAGTTGAATTTGAGTTTTTAGAGCGTCTAAGGAAGGAAATTTTTGTTCGGGACGCAAAAATTTTACTAGCTGCACTACCAAGTTTTTTCCATATAAATCACCAGACCAATCTAACAAGTGTACTTCTACTGAGTAATGAGTACCGTTGACAGTGGGGCGATTGCCGATATTCATTACACCTAAGTTCTGAGTGGGAAGATTTTCTGGTGTTTCGTTGAGGATGATTACCCGCACTGCATAAACTCCCTGGAGGGGTAAAAATTTGTCTTTTGGTAGTTGCAGGTTGGCGGTGGGAAAGCCAATGGTTCTACCCAAATGTTGACCTTGTATAACTACACCTGTGAGGGTATAAGGTCTTCCTAGTAAGCGGTTGGCTCGTTGAATATCGCCTGCTTCTAAAGTTTGGCGAATTAATGAAGTGCTAATGCGACCATCTTCAATTGGCTCGGTATTGAGACAACTGCTATTTTTGAGCAAGTCTCCTGTATCAGTTTGTAGCGGCACAATGGTTACAGGTATATTGTATTGGGCAGCGAGTATTTGCAAATCTTGGGCAGTACCCATGCGCTTTTTCCCAAAACAGAAATCCTGCCCAACGCTAATTTTTTGACATTGTAGTTGTTGGACAAGGATTTTAGCGACGAAATCTTGGGGTGATAGGGCAGATAGTTCTTTGTCGAAGGGTAACAGTACTAATTGTTCTACTCCAAGCGATCGCAATTGTTGAACTTTTTCATCGAGTGGTGTCAACAAAGCACGGGGTTGACCTGTAAAAAACTCCTGGGGATGAGGATCAAAGGTGACAACTGTTGAATATATATGTCCTGAGGATGATGGCAAAGTTGATGATTGACTAGAATGAATAGGTGCGCCTTCTGGTAATTTCTCCCCATTTCCTCGCCCATCTTCACCCCTTGCTGACTGCAAAACTGGTTGAATTACCTTTTGATGACCAATATGAACACCATCAAATTTACCAAGAGCGATCGCAGTCGGTGTTCGAGCCAATTCGGTCGAAGAAGCAACCCACACAGAACACCCATTTTGAGACAAATTTAGCACGTGGATTCTGGGATTTTAGGTTTATTTTTAGCTATCAGCGCTTGGCGACCTCTCAGGTGCTTATATTTTTGCTGTAGGACGTTTACCTATCCTCAGCAGCTTGAGAGGGTTCTAGAGGCTTGTTTGGCCTGCTGGTGAAGCCAAAAAGCTGATCTACCAGTAATTGCCACTTCACCAATAGGTAAGCTATGGCGCTGTTAGCTCTCTGATCACCAATTTAATCTAAAATCTACAAATGACGGAAGAAAGGCAGAGGACAGAGGAATAGGACGCAGAAATAATAAATTTTTGCTGAATCGTTTTTACAGAAACACCTAATTTTTTGGCGAATTCATTAGACATAGGAGTGAAAAAGAATGTAGAAACGTTCCATGGAATGTCTCTATAAGGGTTCTGGAAAACGCATATTTAAATTCTGTTGATGTCTATTAGGATTATACATAATACACGTAAACAATATGGGGGCTTGGTAGCCCCGTGTTTTTAAACCGGGGTGTAAAAGTAGTGGTGTTAGAATAAATCGTGGTTTGTTTAAAACTTTAACCGGAATTAAGATAAATGCGGACTGTAATGGGGCTGCAAATATTATCCGTAAAGTAGCGATGATGGCTAAGTTTGAGTTAGCCCGAATCAGTAGAGGTTGTTTAAGTCAGCCGAAGAAAGTCCTTTTATGCACTCTTCGGAAATCCCCGCGCCTAGCCTTCGGCGGCAAGCAACAGACCGGGGAAGCTTAACTATAGATATTTGTTAATAAGTGTACAGACTTGTTTGTTTAATTATCAACGATAGATTTACTCACTTGCTCAGAGGAAAGGATTCTGATACAGGATCTAAAACAGGAATTGGCAGTACTAATCCTTCCTTTGCCATGATTGCGCCAGGAAATTTTTCAAATGCTTGTTTGCCTACATCATCTAAGAAATCGTCGTTGTGGGCTGGATCATGGTGGTAAATGACTAGGGTTTTGACGTTGGCAGCTTGTGCTATTTTGACTGCTTCTTGCCAAGTAGAATGTCCCCAGCCAATTCTGGGTGATTTTGAAGAATAGTATTCTTCGTCAGTGTAGGTGGAATCGTAAATTAAGATGTCGGCATCCCGTGATAGCCAGAGGATATTTTCATCTAATTTGTCAGGAAAATGCTCTGTATCTGTGATGTAAACAGCGGCTCCACCTCGCCAGTTCACTCTATATCCTACGGCTTCACCGGGATGGTTTAACGGTGCAGTTTCTATGATAATGTCGTCGATGTAGATTGGTTTGCCGGCTTTAATGTTGTGAAATTCCAAATTAGCCTGCATGATCTGCAAAGGAACGGGGAAGTTGGGATGAAGCATTTGGTCATTGAGCCGTTGCTCAATGGTTGATCCATCGGGTGCGATCGCTCCATAGATATGAAACTTATTACCTTTGATAAAGGCTGGGGTAAAGAAAGGAAACCCCTGCATATGATCCCAATGGGAGTGAGTGAAGAATATATGACCTTCTACTGGCATTTGGGGCAATAAAGATTGTCCCAAAACGTGTACTCCCGTACCACAATCAAAAACTAAGTTTTTACCACCCGCTTGCATCGCAACGCAAGGAGTGTTACCACCATAACGGACGGTATTTGAACCTGGACAGGGGATGCTGCCCCTAACGCCCCAAAATTGGACTGTAAATTGATTCTCTATCCTAGACATGGGTGTTGGTTGCTGGACTGAGCTAGCGATCAATCAAAAAAATGCTTTTTATTTTTTCAGTTTATGCTGTCTGACTAACCTTGGGTATCACAATTCTACTAGTAAAAATGTATACCCTAATAAATTCTTATTGTAACTATATTGTAATAATATATATTACAACTCTCGATCTAACATAATTTGTGTGTATTGAGTTATCCCAGTATATCTCCTAAATTCGTAACTTCATTTGTAGGATAGTAAATTTAATGAATGCTAAATTTTGAGCAGGCTCTGAAAAATTTACGGAAATTTAAATTCCCATGTAGATAGTTTATCCAGTCCATTAGCATACGTAAGATTGTATTGCAATGGAGTAATACTGATGTAGTTATTACGGACGACATTGACATCAATGGGAATGTCTGGGGATAAATTTAACCCAGCAGGTGGTTCGACATCCTCTAAAACCTCACCAGTTAACCAGTAATAAGTTTTGCCACGAGGATCAACTCGTTTGTCGAAAACATCAACATAGCGACGGACTCCCTGACGAGTGAGAGTGACACCAGCAATTTCTTCCCAGGCTATGGGAGGAATATTGACGTTAAGTAACATGAGTTCTGGTAAAGGTGCTGCTGCTATCTGCTCAACTAAGAGTTTGGCAAAGTTGGCAGCTGGGTGAAAGTCTTTGTGAGTATGACTGGTAAGACTCAGCGCCATACTAGGAATGCCTTCTATCATACCTTCCATAGCTGCTGAAACAGTGCCTGAATACAGAATTTCGGTTCCTAAATTGGCACCTTGGTTAATTCCAGATAACACCAAGTCAGGAGGAGAATCTAGCAAAGCCCACAATGCTAATTTTACACAATCGGAAGGTGTCCCATCACAAGCCCAAGCTTTGACGGCGGGATGAAAAACGGATTCAACTATTTCGGCACGAATTGGTTGATGTAAGGTTAATCCGTGTCCTGTTGCCGATCGCTCTCTATCTGGACAAACTACGGTAACGTTATGACCAGCTTCTGCTAAACAGTTGGCTAAGGTGCGTATACCCAGAGCGGAAACACCGTCATCGTTGCTAATTAGTAATTTCATGTGTGATTGGTCATTGGTGCTTGGGTAATTGGTGATTAGTCATTAATAATGAGTTAAATGTCTATTGTCAGTGTTTTTGGTCACAAGAGGGAATATAAAATTTTTGTTATGGGAGATCTAAATTAAATTCTATTGTCTTACAGCAGATTGCAGGTTAATGATGTACAGAATCTAAATTCAAAGCCTGACACCAAGCCAGTACAGAGCGATGAGTAACGAGTAATGAGTAAGAAGGAGAGTCAAGCACTCGGTACTAGGTACTCACAACTCTTCCGACTTCTGACTTCTGCTGTATATCCATGCTAGTACAAAGAGGCAGGAGTCTCCGCTAAAAACTAGAGCAGTGGGAATAATGCCATATAATCATGGTCGTTTACGCCCTCTGTCGGCTGCTGGGGACTATAAACTATAGACTAATCACAAATGACTAATAACTAATGACTAGTAATTTAGAGGAACAACTTTTAGCATTGCGACAAGAGGGAGAAAGTGCGATCGCATCTGCTGATACCCTGGAACGCCTAGAGGAACTTAGAGTTAACTATTTGGGCAAAAAAGGTCAATTGGGGGCGCTGTTACGCAGTATGGGACAGATGAGTGCAGAGGAACGTCCCAAAATTGGTGCGATCGCTAATACAGTTAAAGAAGCCATCCAAAACTCTCTTGACCAGCAACGCACCGCTTTAGAATCTGCTCAAATTCAGGCACAACTAGAAGCTGAAACTTTAGATGTGACAATGCCCGGTATTTACCGCCCCCAAGGTCGCATACATCCCCTCAATGGCATCATTGATCAGGCCCTGGATATCTTTGTCGGCATGGGTTACACCGTCGCCCAAGGGTCAGAGATGGAAACAGATTACTACAATTTTGAAGCCCTGAATACCCCTCCTGACCATCCAGCCCGTGATATGCAGGATACTTTCTACTTACCAGATGGTAATTTGCTGCGGACTCATACCTCATCGGTGCAAATTCGCTACATGGAAAAAGAAGAACCACCGTTTCGGATTGTGGCCCCAGGACGAGTTTACCGAAGAGATGATGTAGATGCGACCCACTCCGCAGTTTTCCATCAAATTGAACTTTTAGCGATCGATGAAGGAATGACTTTTACAGACCTCAAAGGCACTGTAAAGATGTTTTTGCAAGCAATGTTTGGCGATTTACCAATTCGCTTTCGCGCTAGTTATTTCCCCTTTACCGAACCTTCTGCTGAGGTAGATTTGCAGTGGAATGGCCGCTGGTTAGAGGTCATGGGTTGCGGAATGGTTGACCCAAATGTCCTGAAATCTGTAGGTTATGACCCAGAGGTTTATAGTGGTTTTGCTGCTGGTTTTGGTGTAGAACGCTTTGCAATGGTTTTACATCAAATTGATGATATTCGCCGTTTGTATAATAGCGATTTACGCTTTTTGCAGCAGTTTTAATTTAGGAGCGGGGTTTACCCGCTCTTTACTATAATTGTTTGAATGAACCTAAGATTTAAAACCAAAATTAATCATGGCAGAACTTACTTGGCAGAAAGTTTTACAGGCGCAGCAACAAGATTTTATTCAAAGGTTAAAGTACAGCTTAGACAAACCAGAATATGATAATCTCACTCTCAGTTGTTTCGATTATCACCCCTTGCACTGTGAAAAATCATATCCTAGCGAACGAATTATAATCTCAGCACTTGATGAAGACAAGATTGATATATTTTGTGGTGAATTAGCTGACAAATATGGTCAAGAACCTGCTGTAGATGCTTATATGAACTACAAGATTGGCAAACTAGGAGAAGAAGCAGTCAAAGTATATTTAGAGAAACTAATTACAGGGGTAGATTATAAATTTTATAATCGTGGAGATGGTAAAATAGATTTTAGGCTCGAAAATAATCAAAATATTGGCATACAAGTAAAAACAAAAAGCTTAAATCGAATATCTTTAATAGATTTGTCTAAAAACAATTTAAGTGATGCTTATTTAGCTTATCAAAGTAGTGAATTATATGAAAGTCAGGCTGCTAGGATAGATGACATAAAGTGGAGAATTAAAAAAGATGAGCTTAACAAAAATAAAGTTCTCATTTGTGTATTGTTTATGAATCCTATAGTAGTAGATGAGATAAAAGGTTCTTACGATTTTATAATTGCAGGTTTTAAACCCACAGCAGAAATAAAAGATTCAGGTGATTTAAAAATGCAAGACTTACTTTACAGTGGAGGAATACGTCCCTTTTTAGAATCTTTAAGTTAAAATTACTGCCGTTTAAAATTATTACAATGTTCACTACAATTTACAGAATCTTGAGTAAAACCAAAAGCATTTAACAAAAACTGCCAAAGAGAGTTCATTGATATATAAAATTTGTTATAATTCACAACAAGTATCAATAAAAGAAAGAAAGAAAGATGATAGCGCAAGAAATAATGGCAAGCGTCGATGAAAATGGTCAACTTTCCTTAGATACACCATTAACACTTCACAAACACAGCCGTGTAAAAGTAATTGTGTTGTTTGTCGAAGATGAACTAGACGAAGATGATGAACCAAAAGAATCTATTCTAGAGAGTCTTAAGACTTCGTTACAACAAGCAAAGACAGGCAAAATTCGACCAGTTTCAGAACTATGGGATGGAATTGATGCCGAGTGAAATTGCAACTGTTTTAGTTAATTTTACCGATGATTTTCAGCGACGATTACGCAACTTATTTAAAAAATACCGAAAGATACGCGCTGATATTCAGCCAATAATTGAACAATTACAAGCCGGTAATTTTGTAGGTGATCAAATTACCGGAACAGGATATACAGTTTTTAAAGTGCGAGTCCGCAACAGTGATATCAAGAAAGGTAAAAGTAGCGGTTATCGACTTGTTTATCAGATTGAATCACCTACAAATGTAATTCTACTATTAATCTATTCTAAACTTGAACAAACAGATGTTACAGCAGAAGAAATTAAGTCAGTTATAGAAGAGTTTCAAAAAGATAATTATCAAGACTGATATTAAAAACTATTTTCTACAATTATCACAATGTCCACAACGCCAGTTTTCAGCTTCTTTACTAAAACCAAAAGCATTTAACAAAAACTGCCAACGACACTTTTTAGTATGCAAATATTCACTCATTTTTTTCGCAGCTTGTAACTGCATTTGTGGCTGACTTCCTGACTTTGCAGAAATTGCATAATGAAAAGGATCAAGCCATTGCAATTGTCCACTACTATGCAGTAAAGAAAGTGCCGTTGCAGCATCAGGAAATTGTTTGATTACAGATGCTACTTCTCCCTGTTGCGGTAACTTTTTCGCTAACTGTTGGGCTTTTTGTTGTTGCTTCAACATTTGTTGTTCAAAAAACTGCTGTCTTTGCTTGTCTTCAGCATCTAAAAATCCCGTCGGTTCACTGATTAAAGTTAACGCTTCTGCTGGTTTTCCATCTCTACCTCCACGTCCTATTTCTTGCACATATTCAGATAATAAATGTGGTGCATGAAAATGAATAACCCAGCGCACATCACTTTTATTAATACCCATTCCAAAGGCACAAGTACACACCACAAACGGTATTTTTCCACCTAACCAACTTGCTTCTACTGCGCGTCTTTCTGTTGCACCTAATCCCGCATGATAACTAGCGGTTTTATATCCCATTTCTGTGAACCACTGGGCTAAATTCTCGCTATCTTTCCGAGTGCGGACATAAATTAAACCTGTTTGATTGGGTCGATTTTGAATAAACTTTAATAATTGTTGTTTTCTTCCCTTTGGTGTCCAAGCAATACGCACGGTAAGATGTAAATTATTCCGATAAGGATTAAGTCTATAACTATCAGGTTGTTGTAATTGTAAAACTGTAGAAATAATCTTTTGGGCTGAAGGATCAGCAGTTGCGGTAAAAGCTGCTAAACTAATTTTGGTTCCTGGTGGTTTTGATTTTAATAACGCTGGACGAACTGCACCTAAACGCCGATAAGCTGGACGAAATGTATCACCCCACTGTACTAAACAATGCGCTTCATCAAGGATAATTCCATTAATTTGTAATTGGGGATGAGATAATTTTTCCCAAACTGGGGGACTGAGTAAAGTTTCTGGTGATAAATATAATAATCTTAATTGTTGTTTTTCTAAAGCTTGCAATGTTGCACGACGTTGGGATGTAGATAATTCACCATGTAAAAGTGCAGCTTTTTGATTTTGCTGTTTGAGTTCTTCTACTTGGTTTTCCATTAGTGCTACTAAGGGAGAAACCACTAAAGTTAATCCGGTTTTTAATAGTGCGGGAAGTTGAAAGCAAATTGACTTTCCCCCTCCTGTTGGCATAATTATTAAAGCATCTTTTTGTAATAATAAACTATTGACAATTTCTCCCTGCGGAGGACGAAAATCATCATATCCCCAGATTTGTTTTAATGCTGTTTTGACTTCATTTAATGAAGTTGTAATTGGGCTATTCATAGTAAAATTTAAGCCTAAACCATTATTTTATGCAGAAATCTGATTAACACCTACTTGATAAATTACCTGTTCTCGGACTGAATTTGCAGCAGCTACAGCTATTTCTTCCCAATCACTAGCTAATAATAAAATAGTTAAAAGTGATTTTAATACATCCCGATTAGATATAAATTCTTCAACGTTATATAATTCATCTTGCTTTAAAATATCTTGCAGTGCTGATAAAGCTACAGGTTGGGGTAATTGTAGTCTTTGAATCAAGCGTTTTTGTGCTACTTCTAAAGCTGTTTTTTCCCCTATCCCCAAATTCCATTCTTTTATGAGTAACCGCAGTTCTCGGTTGAGTGATACGCGCAACTGTGTCATTCTTCCAAACATTCCATGATTTTGCAATAAAGAGGGAATTGCTAAAGCCCAATCTAAACCTGCTGTCACGTCGGACTCGGTTTCATTTTCAATTTGAATTGCTGCTTGGAGAGATGCTGGGTTAAAAAGTAAATCAATAGGTGTTGCTAAATTCTGGTTATTATTCATAATTGTTCCCTACATCATTTTTTAAAGTTATAGTTCTCTGTTTTTATATTCTTCCCCCTGGACGCGGAATAGCCTTTCCTTCCACATCAAAACAATCTTTACAAGTTCCAGGAAATGCAGCAATGAACCGTTTTAACATATCAGGATCATCTTTAAAAACTGTCATCCAAATTGAAAAAAAGCCTTGAGCAAATGCTTGTTGAAGAATTTGATTTCGCATTTCTTCTACATTACATTTACCAAGATTGTCTAAAGACATTTTTGCTTTATCCCAAGCTTCTCTGCGATTAATCCATCGGCGATCTTTCATTTGCCGATCATACTTAGGTGTTTTATCGAGTCCCACCATTTTAATAGTTTCTTTAGCTACTATTTCTTCTTCGGAAGCTAAAGAAGGATTTACTTTAACAAGTCCACCTTCGCTATACTCAAAAGCTCGGAAAGTATTATCTTGATCAATCCAATAAAATTCATCTCTTGCGGCTATTTTAGCAGAGGTTATGTTAAGGTGTTGCCATGAATCTTGCCATTTTTTCTCCATAGGAGATTTTTTAGTTGAGTTGCAGTTAGGACAAGCCAAACAGAAATTTTCCCAGTTAGTTGTTTCATCGGTAAATAGTGCTTGTGGTAATATATGTTCAACAGCTAGAGATGAGCCAAGAGGCATTTCACAATAAGAACAATATTGACCAAGCCGATCAATTAAGTCCCCTCGTGCATCTTTATAATCTTTGAAAACTTTTGTATTTTCACCTCTAACAACTGGTCTCATTTTTATAATCCTCTTGCTAAACGTTCCATTTTCAAAAAAGCATGATAGGCAACATCATCACTATATGGTTCTATTAATTCATCCAGTTCTGTTTTTAACTTTTCCAATTCTTCTGGTGATGTATTGTTAGAATTTTCTAGCATCTGATAATATCTTTCTGCCGTTTCCATCATTGTTTGATATCGCTCATTTCTGTATGGATTAGGAACGTGCATCACGTTTTCTGTGATATATTCTATATTCTTATTTTCATATTCTGCCGCTGGTATTAAATCAGGGTTATTTAAATCAATCAGTTCCCCATCTCTTAAAGATTGAATTATATGTTCAGAATGGGTAGTGGCAAAAAATTGAATTTTGGGAAATGTTCTTTTTAAATCTTCAACTACTCGACGTTGCCATTTAGGATGTAGGTGTAAATCAATTTCATCAATAAGTACGATACCTGGTGTAAATCGCGCAGCTTCAGATTCAAACTGTGGATTTAGGATAACACAACGATATGCAATATCAGCAACCATTCCTATCATGTTACGCACTCCATCGCTTAACATCCGAAATGGCAAAGTTTTTCCATCTTCAGAGGTTGCTAATATTTCTTTTTGAAGTATGTCATACTTTACATCTTGCCAGTCTTCCATACAACTTTTAATAGCTTCTTTGACGGCTGACAAGGTGCCTAAAGTTTTTCCTTGTTGTAAAGATGCTAATTCCCAAGTTTTAAACCACTGCATTAATTTTTTCAGTTCATAGGATTTTGTGAGAGCATTTTTATATCCTAGAAATCGAGAATCAGGGTTTTTAAGATTTCTTATTTCTCTATGTTGAACCCAAAGACGACCTGTACTGTAATATGAAATTACTGGCAAAATAATATTTTCTCTATCTTCTTTTTGAATACGAACTTTTTGCTGTAATTCCCTAGCATATTGTAATATTTCTTTTGCACCTTCACGAGTTGTCGTACCACCATAAGTGGTTATCTCTCTTCTCCATGACATCCCTTTAACATCTTCAAAACAACCGTTACAAGATACAACAACTGGTAAAATCGGTTCTAATGTTGGTGTTTCGCCTTCCTTTCTGAAAATATGACGAATTTCATCTTTAAGAATATTGCGTGAGTCGATTTTGTCAATTCCTAGAAACAAGCTTCCTACACCAATAGCTAGTGCATCAAGAATAGCAGTCTTTCCTGTAGCATTATCACCAATAAAAACGTTAAATTGATCGGAAAAATCGAATGTTTTTTGCTCAAAGCACCGAAAATTATGAAGTTCAAGTTGTCGTATTTTCATATTAGTTATCGTAAATATAGCTTTATTAGGTAAGTTATTTCACAAATTATTTAATTATTTTATCCACTCACAAATAGTCTAAGCATATAATAAATATTAATTCTTCTTAATAACTTCAACAAATAATATAGAAGAAATACTAGAACTCAGACAGCTTCTACAACAGGGTAAAATTCCTGAAGCATTACTATTAGTGGATGAACTAGAAGAAATGAGCCTAAGCGATAAAATCAATAAAATTGATAGTTATGTCGTAATTCTACTCATCCATTTAATTTAATCAAACAAAAAGCTGAAAAACGTTCTACTCATTATTGGAAAATATCTATTGAAAATGCAGTGCGGGAAATCAATAAAATTAACAAGCGCCGCAAATCTGGTGGTGTTTACTTGAATCAAACAGAATTAATGGAAATTCTCCAACAAGGATATCAAGTAGCACTAAAAAGAGCGGCGCTAGAAGCTTATGAGGGACGTTATGAAACGGAAGAATTAGCAGCAATGGTTGTTAAACAAGAAATTTTAACTCAGGCGCTGGAATTGATAAAGGTGGGTGACGACGCGAATTGAGGCAATCTGTTAATACCATATTACCCGTTGCGTCTCACCCACCCTACTAGGCTGTTACTTCTTCTTTGGCTTGTTGCTGTAAAGCTGAATACAGCCTATTCAGTGCATTCACATAAGCTTGCGCCGAGGCAACGATGATATCGGTGTTGGCTGCATGGCCTGAAAATACACGCGATTCATATTTCAAGCGGATGGTTACTTCTCCCAGGGCATCTATTCCGCCTGTGACAGATTGCACAGAGAATTCAATCAATTCATTTGGTACATTGACTACCCGATTGATGGCTTTATAAACTGCATCTACTGGGCCTGTACCTATGGCAGCATCTGTTAATTCTTCACCGTCGGGGGTGCGGAGTGTGACTGTGGCTGTGGGTTTGGCGTTGCTACCGCAGGAAACCTGTACTAACTCGACTCGGAATAATTCGGGTGCTTGTTGGATTTCATCGTTAACGATCGCTTCCAAATCCCAATCTGATATCTCTTTCTTCTTATCCGCTACGTCTTTGAATCGTACAAAGGCTTTATTTAATTCGGTTTCTGACAGTTCAAAACCCAATTCTCTCAAGCGAGTACCAAAGGCGTTTCTACCGGAATGTTTACCCAAAACGATTTGATTGTCTGTTAAACCAATCAATTGGGCATCCATAATCTCATAGGTGAGTTTATTTTTCAATACCCCATCTTGGTGAATACCAGACTCGTGTGCAAAGGCATTTGCACCAACTATGGCT
The DNA here is from genome assembly GCF_057568715.1 of Anabaena sp. EIM26. Lineage (NCBI taxonomy): Bacteria > Bacillati > Cyanobacteriota > Cyanophyceae > Nostocales > Nostocaceae > Anabaena > Anabaena sp. EIM26. Next base: position 790,917 of record NZ_CM172472.1, read on the forward strand.
TTGTTTGGTTGCACCAACATCCCTGTCAAGTTAGAAACAAGACGTGAAGTTTTGTAAATTTGTTTGGTGTCAATATTAGTTAATGATCCTTGAGAATCAGCCGGTCTACCAAAGAAGGGGTTAAAATATTGCCGACGGACGTGCAGTGCCATTACCAATTCTTCTAAAGCGGCATTTCCGGCCCGTTCACCAATGCCATTGATGGTACATTCTAGCTGTCTGGCACCGTTTTTGACTGCTTCTAAGAAGTTAGCAACTGCTAAACCTAAATCGTTATGGCCGTGAACAGAAATAATGGCTTGGTCGATGTTGGGGACGTTTTCTGTAATGCCTTTGATGATGTTGCCAAATTCGCTGGGTGTGGTGTAACCCACGGTGTCAGGAATGTTAACTGTTGTTGCACCAGCTGCGATCGCTCTTTCTAAAACTTGATACAAAAATTCTGGGTCAGAGCGTCCTGCATCTTCAGGAGAAAATTCTACATCATCGGTGAAGGTTTTGGCATAAGCTACCATTTCTTCAGCTATAGCGATCACTTCCGGCCTAGTTTTTTTCAACTTATATTGCAGGTGAATATCAGAAGTGGCAATAAAGGTATGAATCCTACGTTTAGCAGCTGGTTTTATCGCTTCTGCTGCGGCTTTGATATCATCATGTCTGGCTCTGGCTAAACTACAAATTACAGGCCCATCTTCTATGCCCACAGTTTGGGCAATTTTGCTGATTGCTTCAAAATCGCCGGGACTAGCAAAGGCAAAACCAGCTTCAATTATATCTACACCTAAACGGGCTAATTGTTTGGCGATAATTAGCTTTTCGTCAATGTTTAAGGTCGCTCCTGGACACTGTTCTCCATCTCGCAGTGTCGTATCAAAGATGATAATTCTGTCTGCTTGATTGCTCATTGGTTTTGGGTTGTTTAGTTGTGACTGTGGGCTTAAAATACCTTGAACTTTATTTTCTAACTCTTGGCTTTGTAAATAATTATTAATTTTACTAAGCTTCAGTTTTTTCTATCTGGTCTCTGATATCGTTCAAGTCTATATATCTATCAGTAGCATTACGCAATTCTCTCGCAATCATTCCTTCTGTTGATACAACTGTTATATGAGTATTTTTAGAACGTAATAGTTCTATAGCTCTCTCAAAATCTCCATCACCGCTAAATAAAACAACTCTGTCATACTGATCAACTGTATTAAACATATCTACAACAATTTCAATATCTAAATTCGCTTTTTGCGAGTAACGACCAGAAACATCATCATAGTATTCTTTAAGAATTTTGGTGCGGACTGTATATCCCAAACTAATCAGTGCATCTCGAAAACCGCGTTGATCTTGTGGATCTTTTAAGCCTGTGTACCAAAAGGCATTAATTAATGTTGTGTCTGACTGCTCATTCTTGAAATATTCTAATACCCGTCGCGGATCAAAAAACCAGCCATTTTTTTGTTGAGCATAGAACATATTGTTTCCGTCTACAAAAATAGACAGACGATTCATTGGAGAACCCATAGAAATTTACACCTAATAATAGATAAGAATGTAAGATGGAACAATAGATTATAGCAATTCTTAATTGGCAAGGTCGCTAATATCTATAAAGGTAGTTTTCATGTATAGCTTTTATCTTACCTCTGTCAAAGCATAAAATTGGCTAAAACATTAAATTTGATATACTCGCTAACTGAACTTGTTTAACCTCCAACTTTTTTCAAGATCCCCCATCATCAAAATCTACCAATAAAATCGACCCAGTAACAGGATTGTGATCTGTATATCGATCAAGTTTACTCCTAAAGAGGTATGGTATGGACTGGGAATAAGATCTAGGCTGATGCCCATCAATAGATTTTGTCCTCAATAGCAGAAATGAATTTTTGGTAAGTATCAAGATTTAACCACAGAGAGAAGACTTCCTGGCAAGGTTGCCTAGTATACCATTGTTCAGAAGTTGCCTTTTGCCTGGACTTTGCTAAATCAAGAAGGAACCAGTTAATGATCGAAGGCTAAAAGTTTAGTCTCTTCCTGCTGTCCTTTTGGTTAAGTTGAGTCCTAAAGTTAGGATAGATTCTCACCGTAACCAATTACAAAGGTGAAGCATATCTGGTAGATATCTGTGCAACAATCACAGATAGGCATTTAGTCACAAGGAAAATAGGGCAGTATCTGGATGGGAAGTTCTTTAGCGGTACTGTAACAATGCAAGTTTAATTGGAATTAAAGCATACTTGAGTAATGTATAAGAGTTTGATTTCCCAATGTTAGTACTAGATGCTGTGTATAAATAAAAGCGTTGTACTTAAATTAATGAGTAACACGATATGGCAGAAGAATCTAGATCGACCTCAATTAAAAAATCACTATCTGCTGCCCAGAACCAGTTAAGTAAATTCACAAAAGGAAATTTAACTGCCTCGTTACACCAGTCTAAACTAATGGTGCGTTTTGGTCATCTGCTCACTGGTACTTCGGCAATACTGGCAGCAGTGCTGAGTGCTTCTGGTGGAGATGGGGTGAAATTGATAGAAACTCAAGCTTTAACTACTTTTTTTCAAATACGTGGGCCAATAACGGCACCGCAAGATATTGTGATTTTGGCAGTTGATGATCAGTCGATATCAATTCCTGAACAGTATTATAGGACTGATCCTCAACAGTATGCCTACTTAGAACCACTAAAATCTTTTCCTTACCAACGTGCAGCCTATGCTCAAGTGATTAATAAATTGATGAAAGCGGGTGCGCGTGCGGTAGCTTTAGGTATAGTTTTTGATAGGCCGAGTAGTTATGGTGAGGCTGATGATCGGCAATTACAGTCAGTTTTACAAAAATATGGGAGTAAAGTTACCTTAGCCGCAGTCTATGAAGATTTTACGACACATCAAGGATCATTCCAGCAATTGACCCAACCGCAAGAAATGTTTCGCATGGGTTCTGTGTCCATTGGTTCAGTAAATTTTCCCTTGGAGGTGGATGGTAAGGTTCATCGCATGGCCAGTGAATATGCCAAGTTTTTAGCTCAGGACAATGTGATTAAAACTAAAATACCTTCGTTTGGGGAAGCAGTTTTAGGAGCAGCACAAGAGAATTATTCTCAACCCAGGGGCGATCGCATTTATTTTTGGGGAAATGGAGATAGATTTAAGATAGTTCCGTTTTGGTATGTATTTGATTCAGAAAATTGGAACAATTATTTACAACAGGGAAGAGTTTTCCAAAATAAGATCGTGCTAATTGGTGCAACATCGCAACTAAGCAATGATTATCATCGAGTAGCCGTTTCAGCACATGATCTTATGGCTGGGGTAGAAATTCATGCTCATGCGATCGCTACCTTGATGGAAAATAAAACTATTGGTACAGCAATTACAAGTCCCATATTACGTGGTCTATTTGTGCTGTTACTCGTAGGGGGTGCGGCTGTAATAGTAACCATCAAAAAAAGAGGTGTTAGTAGATTTTTGTTGAGTATAGCTTTGGCTAGTGTGTGGGGAGTAATCAGCTATAGCAGCTTTATCTATGGTCAACTGATGTTCCCGACTATAGTACCCATGATAGCGATCGCTCTGACAGGACTCTCTTATTTAGTCACTGAAGTAGCTAGAGAAAAAATCAACAAACAAAAATTATTCCTCATTTTTCAGAAATACAAATCTTCTCCCATTATTCAAGAAATTATCAGCCAACAAGACGACCTCCAAGACCTAATTCAGCAAAGGGATTTAGCATTGAATGGTAAAATACTCGCCGCACGCTACAAAATTATTAAAGTTTTAGGTGCAGGTGGATTTAGTGAAACTTATGTGGCTGAAGATATACAACGTCCTGGAAACCCCCAATGTGTAGTTAAGCAGCTAAAACCAGCCACAACTAAAGCAGAAAGTTTAGCACTAGCTAGGCGTTTATTTAGTGCAGAAGCGAAAACCCTAGAAAAACTAGGAACACACCATCAAATTCCTCAGCTTTTAGCATATTTTGAAGAAGACAAAGAATTTTATTTAGTGCAAGAATACATACTTGGACATCCTTTAAATCAGGAATTAATTTCCGGTAAGTGCATCACAGAAAATTTAACAATTACTCTGTTAAAAGAACTATTGCTAATCTTAAGATTTGTCCATGAAAATGGTGTAATTCACCGAGACATCAAACCTAACAATATTATCCGCCGTCACTCAGATTGGAAACTCGTACTAATTGACTTTGGTGCAGTCAAAGAAGTCAGTACTCAAATAACAGAAAGTCTTGATTCAACCGCCTTCACAATCGGTATTGGTACTAAAGGTTATGCACCTAGCGAACAATGTTTTGGTCGTCCTAAATATAATAGTGATATTTACGCCATTGGCATGATTGGAATTAAGGCTTTAACTGGTATTTCTCCCCATGAATTAGCAAGAGATAATGATGGCGAAGTCAAATGGATAGACAAAGCCATAGTGAGTCAGCCTTTAGCAGAAATTATAAATAAAATGATTTCAGAAGATTATAAACAACGATATCAATCTGCCCTAGAAGTATTAGATGAACTACATAAATTGCCAATTTGTGAAGATAGCAAAACTAACTTCAATACAAAGTATTCCATAGATCATTTATCTTCGTTTGATGCCGACTCTCCTACCACACCTTGGACAGGAATATCTTGAGAGAATATATTTTAGATAAACATAAAACTACCCCACAGCAAAATCTGTAAATTGACGCAATGTAAATTTATAGCAGCTTGCTTAGTTAGGAGGTACAAAATCTAAATTTAAACCTATACACAAAGCCAGCTTTACTTCTGACTCCTGAATTCTGCCGTATAGTATTTTCAGCTACAGTTATCCCTCCCGCAAGTAAGCAACAATGGAAATAAAGAACTGATATGCAGCCTTTCTTGTAAATCATGCTGCTGTTTCATGAAACCTCGAATCATTGTTTGTGGCTTAGGACGTACTGGATATAAAATCTTTCGTTTGCTGAGACAACAGGGTGCTTCCGTTGTTGGTATTCATCGCAAACCCATACCTGGCGAAGCTACGGGAGATGTAATTATTGGTGAATTATACACAGCTTCTGCCCTGAAAGCAGCAGGAATTGAGCAAGCACATACTTTAGTAATTGCTAGCTCTGATGATGCATTAAATTTGTCCATTATGATGCAGGCGCGGATACTGAATCCCCAAATTCGGATTATTAATCGCTTCTATAATCCGAACTTGGGCGAACGCCTAGATCAAACTCTTGTAGATCATTTAAGTATGAGTGTTGTCGGTTTAGCAGCACCAGTATTTACCTTTGCCGCCCTGGGAAATCAAGCAATTGGGCAAATTAAGTTATTTGATCAAACTTGGCCAATTCAGGAAGAATATATTGATGAAAATCATCCTTGGAGAGGTTGTAAACTAAGCGATTTGTGGGAAGATAAGTCCCGGATGCTAATTTATTATCTACCGTTACTAGGGAAGATAAATTTAGTATCTGCTGTATTGTCAGAACAAAAATTAAAAGTAGGTGATCGCTTAATTATTGGTTCTCAACCTCGTGTCAATCTCCCTCGTAAATCATGGGGAAGAAAACTGCTAAAAATTTTTACAAGTGTTCGGCAGTTTCAGAAACACGCCCAATCAGTAATCGTCATGGCAATAGCGCTAATAGTAATTATTTTACTCGCCACATTCACCTATGTTTCGGCTAAATTAAATATCTCATTTGTTGATGCTTTATACTTTGCTGTGGGCATGATTACAGGTGCTGGTGGTAATGACAAAGTTGTAGAACAAGCACCAAATAGCATTAAATTATTTACAGTTTTTATGATGCTGGCTGGGGCAGCAGTTTTTGGTATTTGGTATGCTATGCTCACCGATTTTGTTTTAGGTACTCGCCTCAAACAATTTTGGGATGCTGCCAGAATTCCCCAACGTAATCATTATATTGTTTGTGGTTTGAGTGGAATTGGTATTAGAATTATTCAACAACTTCATGCTGGTGGATATGAAGTAGTAGTAATTGAAACAGATCCTAATAATAAATTTGTCAACACTGCTAGAGGAATGAGTATTCCTGTAATTCTCGCAGATGCGAGTTTTCGCACAACTCTACAAACAAGTAATATAGATACCGCAGCCGCCGTTCTGGCTGTTACTAACAACGATGCTACTAATTTAGAAATTGCCCTCAAAGCAAAAGGTTTAACACCAAAAATTCCTGTGATTGTTCATTATGCTGATCCTGATTTTGCAGGGATGACAAAACAGGTATTTGACTTTGAAGCTGTACTCAGTCCCGCAGAATTAGCAGCACCAGCTTTTGCAGCTGCTGCCCTTGGAGGTAAAATTATTGGTAATGGTATTATTGGCAATAGTTTGTGGGTAGCTTTTGCCACTTTGATTACGCCTTTACATCCTTTTTGTGGCCAGTGGGTGAAAGATGTAGCTAGGTCTGCTGATTTTGTACCTTTGTATGTAGAGACAAATCATCAAACTTTACACGGTTGGGATTTGTTAGATACCAATTTGAGTGCAGGAGATATTTTGTACATGACCATACCTGCAAATCGGTTATATCAGTTATGGCGCGAAGAGCAGCAGCCGATAATAGGATGAACCACTCCATCTGACTGCCTTGAGGTTAGGGTAATTATAGTAAAATTGATCCCTCATAGTTTATGCTGCGTTTTGTATATTTTTTTGTAAAAAATTGTAAATTTCAAATAATTAGGATTATAAACCGATAATATCAAAAATTAAATGAATACTATTTTTAAGCTTGTACTCAAAAGAGTATAAAATTAACCTAAAAATAGGATAATTAAATATCTAAAATTTTGCCAAAAACAATTTTTTTAGATAAGGTTATCAGGTCTAATACTGGAAATTTTCCAGATGTTTATCATAAAAACACACCATTTAAATAGCTTTTTCGTTGTGTAAATTATTAACAATCAGGAGATAATTAATCATGGAAACAGTAGTCAAGTTATCCCACCAATCAGTCATTGGTGAAATTGAAAGTGTTTTAGATACATATCTGTATGAACCTTATCAACAAGCTTTTGCAATTCCTGATTTACGACAAGAGCTAATTTCCTTTGTTATCAATCGTCTTCCTGGCTTTTATAGCGCAGTTCCTGATAGTCAAATTCCTATACATGAAGATGAACAAAATAACTCTATCAACCAAAAGTTACCACGTCATCCTTTAGAGCAACACTTACATCTACAAAATTTGATTCATCAAGGTATCTTTTCAATTATCCAACAAAAATCAGATTGGATTAGTAATTACCTTTGTGAAACTGTTCAACCGGGTTGTCAACCTTCTCACTGGTTTGGTTAACCTTTTTTAAGGGACTTTTCTGTTAAAAGTAATATTTGTAGGGGTGGATTGATTGTTCATATCCACTGCTTACAAATAAATATAACTTACAAGTTTTTGTATAATCTTAATATTCTTTATCAAAACGATACTTTGTTTAACATTTATGGTTAGTATTAACTTCTGATGATTTTTTATAATTTCAAGGAGCAGTTGTACGAATTTTTAACGACATATATACTTGTTGTCATCAGTCTATTGATAGAATATTGACAAATTAGCTGGCGAGATGTAAAAAATGTCAACAGTGAAACTTGAAGTTCAATTATCTTCAGAAGCTTTACTCCAAGCTGTTCAACAGTTAAACCAGCCAGATTTCCATAAATTCGTCTCTCAAGTCATTATTTTGCATACCCAAAGAAAAGCTGCTAAATTGATCAAAGAAGAAGCCGAATTTTTTCTCAAAAATAATCCAGATATTTCTGATAATAATCAGATTTATTACAACCAATTAATAGCTAAAGCGGACGAAAAAAATCTGACAGATGAGGAGTATAGAGAGTTATTACGTCTAAGTGAACAGATAGATCAGCTGCAAGCACATCGTTTTGAATATCTAGCAGATTTGGCACATTTGCACGGAGTTTCTTTGATGGAGTTGATGAAAAATTTAGGTTTTCCAACGTAAGATAAAAATTGAATATTGATGCAGATAAATTTAAAGTTAATGGACGTTTAATAGTCTGAATCAGTATTTAAAGATTGACAGTTGTAATGATATTGCTAATGGTTTTTAAGATCAGTCTAAACGTAGGGATAAATAAATATTTTCCCTACAACCTACACTTTTACAAAGTAGGTTTTTTAGCAACAATAGCACGGTGTCTTGGGTCAGTAGCAACCGTTGTTAGTACCTCAAAACCTATAGTCTGTAAAGTCTCTTCTATATCAAACATATAGTATTCATCAGACCAGGGTTCTGTACTTTTCATCAGTGTAAATAGTACAGGAGGTAAGTTTTGAATTACAGGTGATTTTGGATTATTATCTACTATGGCAAAGCAACCACCAGGGCGTAATAACCGCAAAGCTTCCTGAAAAATAGCCTTACTAGCAAAACTAGGCAGTTCATGAGTGACAAATTGGAGAGTTACTAAGTCAAAAGACTCATTTGGTAATCCTGTGTTTTCTGCTTGAGTGTGTAACCATTGGGATATTTCGTTATCAACATCTAACTGTTTAGCTACAATCAACATATAGGGAGATAAATCTAAACCTATTGTGTTAACTGGATGGTTTTGTTTTCGTTGATAATAGCGGTGTATTTCTAAAGTTGAAATACCAACTGAACAGCCAATATCTAGAATATCCTGCACGTCTTGAGTGACATAATTGCCTAAAACTTCGTGAAAACTTGACCTTAATCTGTGGTTTGCAGTTTGCCAAGTGATTTTTTCTTTTGGCCATACCCGTAATCCCATAGCATAGGTAGCACTGGGGGCTTCAAAAGCCGCTTTCCAGCAAAGATTACCTTCACTATAAGCATGAAAAGGAACTTTGTAGTACTCAGGATAAACTACATTCGGATTAACAACTTCTGTCAGCTTTTCTTTGATTCCTGATGCTTCTAGGTTCTCATAATTTTTCCGCCAAGCAACACCGTTTTTTTCGGCAGTTTTAATCATTACTTGCCTAGCTTGTTGTTTCATTAGGCTGTAGATAGGTTTGGTATTAATCAGCAGGTTGACAAACTGAGAAAGTAATCCTTGTCCAGCCCAGTCTGGTTTGATTTTTGTATTCATCTGAACAGTAAGTATAGAGGTACAATAATTATTTATATTGTAGCTAATTTCGAGTATTTTCTGAATCAGGATTTTCAGGATGAGGTTATTTTTGATTTTAGTTATAAATAAAAATGTTGGTTTTTTCAACCCAACTTACAGAATTTAATTTATAATGTGACTTGATTTTCTCTGCTGATTCTAATTAAAAATCTCAGAGCTTCATTAACTGATTCAGCATTAGGAAAAACTTCTGCTACATCTGCATCTAGTTTGATAATTGTATTACCAAAACTTTTACGCTTTGCTCCCATTTTCCTGACTTTTAGACTTTTTAAATCATATTCCTCTCTTAATTCATCTTCCATTGCTTGAACCCTCTTGATAAGTTTTGAGTTCTTGTTTTGTGACTTTTCTTGCACTAATAATTCTAATTTTATCTTCTCTTTCGGTGTAGGAAAATAACAAGATATAATTGTTTGATGATTCTCCTATAATGAGATCAAGATGTTCTGTTTCTGAATGATCAGGATCATAAAAATCAACATAGAGTGGATCATCAAAAACTGTTTGCGCTTCTGTAAATGAAACTCCATGTTTGGATAAGTTAGATTCTGCTTTTTTTGTATCCCATTCAAATTCCATAGTTGATAATTATATTTTAGATTAAATTCGCTCTTTCAAGTTACTATATCATTTTGTCTGATAGCGTAGCGTGACGCAAACCATATCAGGATTTTCAGGATTTAAGGATTTACAGGATGGAGTTATTTTTGAGGATGAGAGCTTGAGCGATAACTTTACTCATGCTCTAGTTTACACTGAGATATAATTTCTTGAATTTTGTTCTTATTTTTAAAAAAATTACTTATCATTAAAGATATACATAAATCAGGTATAAATTTGATATTTTTATTTTGGCATTGATAATAAATATGTGATAAAATAATTTTGTCAATTTTTATAAGTACATCCTCTTGAGAAAAGGTTGTTATTAACGATAAATTAGCTGTATCATTTACATCTTCACTTTTAATAATAAAACCACATTTATAAAGGAGAAAAGAAGCTGCTCTAATTTCTCCACGACTATAAAGATTATCAAATGTATCAAATAAAAATTCCAGTTGTTCTGATGTGCTAAATTTATCTTTAAACTTTTGATTAAGTTTGACAAAAGCTTCACATAGTAATTTTTTCTTGCATAATCGTAATCCAATTTTCTTTAATAATCGTTTATATAAATCCGGTGTAGGTTGTAGTTGTATATTTTGGTTTTGATTATTTTGATCTTCAGATGAAATTTTTATTTCATCATTATTATCCTCATTATCTTCTGCTGATTTAGCAAACCAAGTTGTTTTTTGTTTATCTAATCTTAAACTAACAATATCAGGAACACTTTTTAAGAATGATAAAAATTTTGAATAACCAAAATTTCTTTCATCAAATGAAGGATCAAGTTCTAAAATTGCTGTTTTAAGGACAGATACAGGAATTTGATCGGTATTTCTATTTAAAATCTTTTCTAATAGTTCTAAAGAAGATTCTTGCAGTTCTTTATTGTTTATAGGAAATGTAGTTATGTCAATATTTGTGACAATGTTTGTAACATTTGTATCTGTATAAATAAAGCGGTTACACGATTTTTTGACAACTTCACTTAATTTAGATTTGGGACCAATTCCAACAACAGATTTTCCTAACTCTTTTAATCTTCTAAATAATGGAGAAAAATCAGCATCACCTGTAGCTAATACAAACCATTGAAGATCAGGAACTCTTGTTAAATATTCCATCACATCAACTACAATTTGAATATCAGCAGAATTTTTCCCTTTAACTGGATGATAAACATGAACAAACTCAAATCCTAATAAATTTAATTCAGATTGTCTTTTGCTAACAGATGGTAAACTAAAATCCCCATAAGCACGACGTACTACAACACTACCTAATTCACTAGCTCTATCAAGTAGCGTTTCTCCTCCATCTAATTTTAGCCAACCAGCTAAGTTTTCAATATCTAAAAAAATGCCAACTTTATCTATCATATATTAATTTATTTTCTCTCTTTATATGGTATGTTTATTGTGGTCTGAAAATATATTTTAAAGTAGAATTATTGTTAAAAACAAAATAATTCGATTAACAAATATCCTCTTCTGGATCATACCATTATGTAAATTATGTTTCTGATGGTTTCATAATTTCTTTTATTTGCAAAGCCTTTCTAAGTTCTTTAATTAACTCATAAATTTATTATTGTTTAGTATTCATCAATTACAATTCCTTTTTGTAATCAAGAATCTCTATTGTTTCATTAATGCTTGAAAACCTGCTTGAATAAAATGTTTATCAAAAGTTAACGCTTGAGTAACTTCATATTTTTTCATCACTACAAAAGAAATACAATCAACTAAACCCCAGGATTTATCTTGATGTTTTTTGTATAAACTTAATGCTTGATCAAATAAATCTGTATTTAAACGAATAACTTCAACATCATCTGATTCTAGGAAACTTTCAATTAATTCAACTGCTTCATTTTTATAATTACTTGATAAAGCATTACCAACTTCTAAAAAAACGGCATCAGTTGTAATCAAAGGATAATTTTCATATTGTTCAGATAATTCTAAGGCTTTTTGATGATATTGATCCCGTTTATTGATTAAAGCAACAATAAACCAAGTATCAACAAAAATTTTAGTCCTCACTTACATCTCTCCCAAAACTAATTGCAAGGTTAACAGAAAAATCTTCGGGAGCATCAATAGAAATTTTTCGTAATTTAGACATTAAACTAGGTTTTTTAATGATATTTTCTGCAATACTTAATTGTTCAATTACATCATAAACTTGATTAAGTTGTTCTTCTGTTAAACTTTCTAATTTTTCTTGAATTATTTGTTTTGTAACCATAGTAAATTACCTAGAATAAATATTCTATTCAAGATTATAATCTATAAATTGTTATTTCTAACAAATCCGTTTATCAGTAACTCTTGTAACATTCCCTTTACAATAAAATAAAGAAAACAAGACATTGCATACAGGAGAACAAGCTAAACTATGCTAGAACAATATCGTCAAAACGTCGCAGAACGCGCTCAACTGGATATTCCCCCTTTACCGTTAGACGCACAACAAACATCAGAGTTGTGTGAATTACTGAAAAATCCACCAAAAGGCGAAGAAGAGTTATTATTAAATTTATTGCGCGATCGCATTCCACCCGGTGTAGACCAAGCTGCATATGTAAAAGCTGGGTTTCTCACTGCTATTGCGAAAGAGGAAATAACCAGTCCCTTGGTTTCACCAATAGACGCAGTGGAATTGCTGGGAACAATGATAGGCGGTTACAATGTACAGTCCTTAATTGATTTACTCCAAGTTTCCACAACATCTGTATCAACATCTTCAGAAACACCCTTAGTCATGAAAGGGGAAGGAAGAGAACAAATAGCCGCTTATGCAGCTTCCGCACTCAGCCGAATTTTGTTGGTGTATGATGCTTTCCATGATGTTTTGGAATTATCGAAAACCAACCCCTACGCTAAAAAAGTGATCAACTCTTGGGCAGAAGCCGAATGGTTTCTCTCCCGTCCCACATTACCAGAAGCTATCACTGTTAGCGTTTTTAAAGTTCCTGGGGAAACCAATACCGACGATTTATCACCCGCAACCCACGCCACAACTCGCCCGGATATCCCTTTACACGCTTTGGCGATGTTAGAAACTCGGCAACCAGGAAGTTTGGAAACTATTGCAGAGTTGAAGAAAAAAGGACATCCTGTTGCTTACGTTGGTGATGTTGTCGGTACAGGTTCTTCCCGTAAGTCTGCAATTAACTCTGTATTATGGCATTTGGGCAATGATATACCCTTTGTTCCCAACAAACGGGCTGGGGGTTATATATTAGGAAGTGCGATCGCTCCCATCTTTTTTAACACAGCCGAAGATGCCGGTGCATTACCCATACAATGCGATGTCACCAAAATGGAAACCGGTGACGTAATCACCATTTATCCCTACAAAGGCGAAGTTACCAACGCCGCAGGAGAAGTAATTTCCACCTTTAGCCTCAAACCCGACACCATCTTAGATGAAGTTCGCGCCGGTGGACGTATTCCCTTACTAATTGGACGTACCCTCACCGATAAAACCCGTCAAGCATTAGGTTTAGCACCCAGTGATTTATTCATTCGTCCCCAAGCCCCAGCCGACACCGGAAAAGGCTACACACTAGCGCAGAAAATGGTCGGGAAAGCTTGCGGTTTAACAGGAGTACGTCCGGGGACATCTTGCGAACCAATCATGACTACAGTCGGTTCTCAGGACACCACAGGGCCAATGACAAGGGATGAATTAAAAGAACTCGCCTGTTTAGGTTTCAGTGCAGACTTAGTAATGCAAAGCTTCTGTCACACAGCCGCATATCCCAAACCAGTAGACATCAAAACCCACCAAGAACTACCCGACTTTTTCGCCCAACGTGGTGGCGTAGCCTTGCGTCCTGGAGATGGTATCATTCACTCCTGGTTAAACCGGATGTTGTTACCCGACACCGTGGGAACAGGTGGAGATTCCCATACTCGCTTCCCCTTGGGAATATCCTTCCCTGCCGGTTCTGGGTTAGTAGCCTTTGCTGGTGCATTGGGTGTCATGCCTTTGGATATGCCAGAATCAGTTTTGGTAAGATTTAAAGGAGAATTGCAACCAGGAATTACATTGAGGGATATTGTTAATGCAATTCCTTATGTTGCTATGCAAAAAGGTTTGTTAACAGTAGAGAAACAGAACAAGAAAAACGTCTTCTCTGGCAAAATTTTGGAAATTGAAGGTTTACCAAATTTGAAAGTTGAACAAGCTTTTGAATTAACCGATGCTTCCGCAGAACGTTCTTGTGCAGGTTGTACAATTAAGTTGAGTGAAGAAACAATTGCGGAATATTTGCGTTCTAATATTGCCTTGTTGAAAAATATGGTAGCACGGGGTTATCATGATGAGCGAACCATTATGCGCCGAGTAGCGAAAATGGAAGAATGGTTAGCAAATCCGGTGTTAATGTCAGCAGATGCAGATGCCGAGTATGCAGAAATAATTGAAATTGATTTAAGCCAAATCAAAGAACCAATTGTAGCTGCTCCCAATGATCCTGATAATGTTAAGTTATTATCAGAAGTTGCTAATGATCCAGTACAAGAAGTATTCGTTGGTTCTTGTATGACAAATATCGGCCATTATCGGGCAACCGCAAAGGTTTTGGAAGGTGCAGGAGAGGTAAAAGCGCGGTTATGGATTGCACCTCCAACCCGCATGGATGAACACCAACTAAAAACAGAAGGTGTTTATGATGTTTTCGTAGCTGCAAATGCGAGAACTGAGATTCCTGGATGTAGTTTATGTATGGGAAATCAGGCGCGAGTTGATGATAACACAACGGTGTTTTCTACCTCGACTCGTAACTTCAATAATCGCATGGGAAAAGGCGCACAAGTGTATTTAGGTTCAGCGGAATTAGCAGCAGTTTGTGCATTGTTGGGAAGACTTCCTAATGTGCAGGAATATTTGGATATTGTGGCAGAGAGAATTCATCCTTTTGCTGATAATTTGTATCGCTATTTGAACTTTGATCAAATTGTCGGTTTTGAGGATGAGGGTAGGGTGATTAGTAAGGAGGAGCAGGCAGCTTTGGTATAATGTTAGGTTAAGGTGGGCATTGCCCACCTTACAATTTCTCATTTTTGGAAAAGTTTATTAACAGCAAGTAATTCACGCCCTTGTATCTCTACGGTTGATGAATCTTTTCTTGTGAAAGCTTTATCACCGACAAAAGATATATCTGCTTGTACTGGTACAGTAATTCTGATTACTGTGTAACCTTTGTAAGATATGGTATCGAACTTTGTTAAAAGTTGAGTTTTTAATGGTTCTGTTAAAGCAGAGTTTTCAATAGCATCAGTTAATATTCTTACATAATTTTCCACATTATTCTTAGTTTGAATTTTTGCTTCTCTCTCAATTCCAACTACATAGCGCCCATTAACTTCGATAGGCTTAATGTTGTCTAATTGTGTAATTCTTTCAGCATCTTCTCTTTTATCAGCGACTCCAATATGAATGTATCCATTGCCATCTAAACCTAAGTTAGCAATCCCACAAATTGTTTCTATTATTCTTTTAATCAAGTCATTATTGAGTTTTCTGTTCTGTGATAAATCCAGCAAGCCTTGCTTACACTCATATCTTGTAGTTTCTCTGACAGAACGGCGTAAAGAATTCTCCAAATCTAGAGCCAATTCAACACCATGACCAAGCAATGGTGGCTCTCTTCTTGCAAAAAAATCTTGAATTAATCCTTTAGTTTGATTAATATTACTTTTTCTGTTTTCCGTTGTTGTATAGTGACCACTTAAATCTAATTTTTTCTGGAGTTCTTTAAGAGAATTAATAATATTTGTAGGATCAATAGGAGTAAGTTCTTGACGAATTACTAAATCAAAAAATGCCATAAAAATAGTATAAAATGCTGTCCTGATAGGATTGCTGCTATTTGGATTAACAACTTTAAGTAAACATTTTGGTTCAGAACTATAAGATTCAATAGTTTCTCGCAGTATAGCAAAAGTTTTAATTATGTCATCACTCAACTTATTAAAACCATAAGTTATTAGTGCTGTTTCTACTTCTTTACTATGTCTACTTGTAGGATCATACAAACTATCTAAACGTTCCGTACTTACTGGTAAAGGTTCATTAAGCAAGATAGATGCAGCAAGATCAGCAATTATTTGCTCATCTTCACTTTCACGTAATTGTAAAACTGTCAGAGCGCCTTGCTTACACCATATAGTTTCTTCAGCTTGAATTTTATAACCCTGTTTAGATTTTTGCGAGTCAATACTTATTTCAGGCATATCAGCAAGTAGTAGCACCTTTTCTGAATCATCTCCACGCAGTTTCATAGAAACTGTTCGCACCAACTCTGAAAATGCTGTAGTTACCCCTGCTTGTCTTCTTTCTTGACGACTTAAATGTTTGCCATTTGCATTGATTCTTCCAAAAATTTCTGTAATATCTTCTTCTTCCATTGCGGTATAGATAGTCACAGCCAATTGATAATCTATAATATCAGCGCATTTTTCTCGAGAAAGATTCTTGGAATCTTTTTCCCTAACTATTTGAAAAATTCCATTCTCTGACAATTGTTTAGCATAAGAAAATTCATTCATATCAAAATACTGATTTTTATAAGCAAATGAATTTTCTATAAATCCAAAAATTGCATTTAATCTTTGCATTCCATCAACAATTTCATATTTACCACTGCCATAAATTTGAGGGCGTTCTGCTAACAAAATCAGAGGTATTGGATACTTCATCAAAATACTTCCGATCAACTTTTCTTTTTCTGCGACTGTCCAGACAAGCTTTCTTTGATACTTACGATTGACTAATAAATTCCCAAAGCGATAGGAACGGTATGCTTCAGTAACGTTCATGGGACGAGGTGCAATACTCATAATTATTTTTTCTCAGGTGTACTTAGTAAAAAATTATATAATTATTTGTACAATATTAAGTTGGATTTTAGACAATAATTTTTTATAAGGCGGCAATGTCTTTTCCCAACACATACTAACCTAACTCCCCAACCCCCTTCCCTTGTAGGAGAAATCTTGCTCCCCTCTCCTTGTAGGAGAGGGGCTGGGGGAGAGGTCAAACACGATATAAAAACACACCCCACAAATGAACAACCAACCACCGAAAAAAGACGAACTTCGTAACATTGTCATTGGACAAAAAATAGAACCTGTAAAACTCGAACGCGCCAAAGAAATGCGTCGTCAAATGACACCAACAGAAAAAATTCTGTGGGAACATCTTCGCGCCAACCGCTTGCATGGTTTACATTTTCGCCGGCAACAAATTATAGATGGTTTTATAGTAGATTTTTATTGTCATGCTGCTAGTTTAGTGATAGAAGTAGATGGAAAAATTCATGAACAACAAATAGAATATGATATAGAAAGAGATAAAATTTTATCAGCTAGAGGCTTGCGTTTATTGAGATTTAAAAATGAAGAAATAACAGAGAAAATTGATCAAGTTTTGCGGCGAATTTATCAAGCTTGTTGTGAAAAGACCTAACCCCCCAGCCCCCTTCCCTACGAGGGAAGGGGGAGAAATCTTACTCCCCTCTCCTATAAGGAGAGGGGTTGGGGGAGAGGTCAATATCGCTTTACAATTTGATATAATTGTAAAAATAGACTTAATCCATTAACCAGTATCAAATAAATGAATCACCAAACTACCTTTAAAGAAATTGCTTCTCAAGTGCAATTATTCCAGAGTATAGAACAGAAAGAAACATTTATATTTGTACTCGGTGCTTTAACATATCGGTTGATTAGTTTACATAAAGCAGCCGAAATCATGGAAATGGATATAGAAATATTTTTGAAAGTTTTAGAATTAATGGGGATAGATTTCTCATATCTTACCGGTGAAGATATCGCTATAGAAAAAAACTGGTAAGCATGATGAAAATAGTATTTAATTCTTCCCCTTTAATTTTCCTATCTCAGTTAAATTTCCTGGATTTATTTCTGACAACCGAAGCTCAATTTTTATTACCGGAAAGTGTTAAAGAAGAAATCAGTGCTAAACAAGATAAATCATCCATACATATTAATATACTAATCAGCAAGAATAAATTATTAATCCAAAAAGTACAATTACTTTCTTTAGCTAATCGTTTAAATGAGCGTTTAGGAATAGGAGAATCTCAAGCGATTACTTTAGGTATAGAATTACAACCAGATTATATTATTTTAGATGATTTTGCCGCCAGAAAAGAAGCCATAAGATTAGGATTAAATGTTAAAGGAACTTTAGCAGTGATTCGTAAATTACAGCTAGATGGGAAAATTAATATTTCTGATTTAGATATGTTGTATCAACAAATCAGGGATGTTAATTTTCGGGTAAATCGAGAAATTTTTGATAGTATTTTTGAGGATTGATAGTGAAGTGCGATAGCGAAGCTGTCCGTTCGCGCAGCGTGCCGTAGGCATAGGTATCGCTGTTTGATACAGGTAGGATGAGAGAACAATTGCTTATCATCCTTACAATTGAAAAAACTGTATTTCTATGGTGACAATGAAAAAGCTCAATATTATATAAATCTTGACTCATGATAAACATTTTACACAAGAAGGTTTTCTCATCTTGTTTAAAGATTAACAGTTAAATTGGGTATAGCTTCTAAGAGCGATCGCATAGCTTACCAAAAGTATTCCTTTCCCATTTGATTCTAAAAATAGACTTACAGCGGATTTCGCTGTCAGGAGGTACATACCTAGCGGGCAAGATGCCCGCACCACTAGAGTTTCATTATTCAAGTTTGTATCTCATTTAAATGAAATCCGCTGTAATCTATTTATGAGTATTGAATAAATGAATCACCAATTATCTATTCGGCAGTTTTATTTGCAGCCCGATTAGCACGCGCTTCGGCTGAACTCATAACTTCTGCAAAATTCTCTAGCACTTCACCAGGATGGTTTTCTAAAACTCTTGTGGAAAGGGCTACTCTGCCTTTACCTTCATCTAAATCAATAATGACGGCTTTAATTTGCTGACCAATTTGAAAGACTTTTTCCAATGATTCGATGAATTTTTGGCTTACTTGTTTAATGTGAAGTAAGGCGCTAACACCATTTAATTCGACAAAGACACCAAAAGGTTTGATGCCAGTAATTTTACCTTCTACTAACTGACCTAGTTCTAATAAGCTGAAGTTGCTAGAACGAGTTGCTAAACGCTGGGAAAGGATGAGTTTGTTGGTGTTGCGATTAATTTCCAAAAAGCCAGCGGTGAGAGTTTGACCTTTGAGTGCTTCTAAATTATCACGGTCGGCGAGGTGCGATCGCGGAATAAATCCCCGCAAAGAAAGAAGATCAACAGTGACACCACCTTTATTCACACCTGTGACTCGCACTTGTACTGTCTGGGAATTTTCCTGCATTTGTAACAATTTTACCCAGATTTGCTGAATTTCTAACTGCTTGCGAGACAGGGTAACTTGACCTTCAGCATCTTGATCTCGGATAATCAAAAACTCCATATCTTCTTGCATCGGCAGAACTTCCGCTAAATCAGTTACTGCTCTCAACGAAGCCTCATCGCGGGGGAGAAAAGCGGACGACTTACCACCAATATCAACATAGGCTCCATCATGGTCAAGTTGAAACACCTTGCCATGTACAACCTGTCCCTTTTGAAATTGGTAGTCGTGTTTTTCCAGTGCTTGGGCAAAGTCGTCCATTGAAAAAGACGAATTGGCTGTTTGAGAAAGTTGTGATTCGGAATTCATGACGTTTGAAGATAAATTGTATGAGAAGAAGAAATTTAGGAGTTCAGTAGTGCCACAACGCGAGAGATAGGCTAACAGGGACAATCAGCTAGAAAATCCCTTAAACAACTCTATTTCCTAAAAACCTCTTGTTAAGCTGCTAAAACGCTGGCAAAAAGTTTTTGAACTTCTTCCCAAGCATCGGCCGCAGCTTTAGGATTATAGCTGGCACGACGGTCACAAAAAAACCCATGATTAGATCCATCGTAACGAAACACACGATGGGAAATGTTATATTTTTTTAACTCGGCTTCAATTTCGTCTATCTGTTCTTTGGGAATGCTTGCGTCTTCAGTGCCAAAAAAGGTGTAGATAGTGCCTGTAATCTCTCTGGTGCGGGTAATAGTGGGGTTTCCACCTCCGGGGGTGCGAGTGGTAATTCTAGCACCATAAAAGGAAGCTGTAGCTTGAATATCTGGGAGGGTGGCAGCTAGGTATGCTACGTGACCACCAAAACAAAAACCAATACAACCAAATTTATCTTTTTTGACTTGGGGCAAGGTTTTGAGATAATTGATAGCTGCTTGAATATCGCTCAAGAGTTCTGAGGCTTTGGTTTGAGACCAGGCATATTCTCTGCCTATTTCTATATCTTGGGGGGTGTAACCTGTTTCAAATCCAGGTGCTTGACGTTGAAAAAGTGCGGGTGCGATCGCTACATATCCCAGTTTAGCAATCCGTTCTGTCACATCTCGAATATGAACGTTAACGCCAAATATCTCTTGTAAAACTATCACTCCTGGGTAAGAACCGGGTGCTGTTGGTGTGGCTAGATAAGCCTCTACTTGGCAATCATCTTGGGAAAGATTAACTTTTGTAGTGTTTATTAATCGCTCTGTCATAATAATTTTTACTCAAGCTCTCTAATTGTCTGATATAACTATGCCAGTATCTTCAGATTGCTTTTAACCAAATGATCAATTAATAAACTTGAATGTATTAGCAACATCCTTTAAAACATCTAACGTATCAAGAATATTATATTTAATAGGTAGCATCCACATCTGGTTAATTGCAGCTACCAGTAATCAGGAGAATTGTTGATGATTCAATTCCGTATTCAGCCAGACAGCGAAATTCCGGCATCTACCCAACTGTTTAATCAAATCCGATTTGCGATCGCATCTGGGCAGTATTCACCTGCATATAAGTTGCCTAGCACAAGGGCGCTGGCTATGCAAACGGGATTACACCGGAATACTATTAGCAAAGTTTACCGCCAGTTGGAGGAAGAAGGATTTGTCGAAAGTCTTGCGGGTTCAGGAATCTATGTCCGCGCTCAAGGACATGAAGGTGGGAGTAGGTTACAGTCGCCAATTCTCAAGCAATATCCTGAAGCATACAAAGTAGTTCAACAAACTTTGGATGAGTTACTTGGTCAAGGATGTTCCCTAAATCAAGCACGGGAGCTATTTCTAGCAGAAGTTGATTGGCGCTTGCGGTGTAGTGCCAGAGTGCTTGTAGTAGCACCATCTCAGGATATTGGGGCCGGAGAATTAATGGTAGATGAATTGGAAGAAGCCTTAGAAATTCCAGTTCAGTTAGTCGCAATGGAAGAGTTACTAGCGGTTTTAGACCAAACTACTTCGGCTACATTAGTCACCAGTCGTTATTTTATCGGCGAAGTGGAAGCGATCGCCGCACCAAAAGCTGTACGCGTTATTCCCCTAGATATTCACGATTATGCCAAAGAACTCAATGTTGTTAAAAACTTACCCAAAGCTAGTTGTATAGGTATAGTTAGCCTCAGTCCTGGCATTCTCAGAGCCACAGAAGTCATCCTCCACGGTTTACGAGGTGATGAATTACTCGTAATGACTTCCCAACCAAAGGACGGTTATAAATTGCAAGCGATCGTTAAACGGTCTGAAATCATTTTTTGTACAGATCAAGCAAGCTATTCAGCAGTTCAAGCCGGAGTGCAAATAGTTCTAGACGATCTGATTCGTCCACCAAAACTAATTCGCTGTGAAAACTACATTGGTTCTCAGTCAATAAATTTACTCAAACGCGAACTCGGTTTAATTTAACAATACCAACTCCAAAATAAACAATCGAATCCCGGAAATTTTCAAGATTTCAGGGATTCTGTTTGATAGTTTCATCAACTTTTTTCTCAATGCTAACTTGGGAAATTTCACTATACAGCAAAATTCAGGAGTCACGAATAAAACTGGCTTTGTGTATAGGTTTGAATTTAGATCTTGTCCCTCCTAACTACGCAAACTGCTATAAGTTAAAATAGAAAAACCTTCAGCCAGACGTTGATTAGGAAAAACACGTTTGCTTTCTTAATTAATTTGGTTCTTGAAAAAACTTCATAAATTACCTTCTGGAAACCTCCGCTATAACGCAAAGCGTCTAGCGGTTAGTAATTAAGTAAGCATTCAACTATCAGCCATCAGCAGTCAGCTTTTTAACGCTTACGCCAAAAATATTTATTTGATAATTCAACGATTTATCAAATATTCTGACTCCTGACTCCTGACTCCTGAATTCTTACGTAGTTGATGCCATCAGGCAAGCAAAGAAAAAGCACTCCCATATACGCTGTTTGTGCTTTTCCTCAACGAGAGATTATGACTCTTCTTCTTCTTCTTCAGCAACTGGATAGACAAATTTAGAACGTCCAGACAAAATTGATTTGCCGAGAGAGAGGGCTTTCTGAGCTTCAACAACAGCCTTATGTGTCCAGGTAGCGCGGCGTTTGTCTCGTTTGGATTTGGACGTTTTCTTCTTTGGAACAGCCATGATAGCGGATATCGTGATTATTGACAACCTTTTTATTCTAGGCCATCAATTGACATTAGCAATGATAGAAAGTTGAATTTTCAGAGATGTCTAAATAAGAAGATGAGCTTTTTATCGTTATGGTTGTGTTGGTTCCTTAACTGCGGGTGGGGTAACTGTGGGTGGGGTAGCTGTGGGTGGGGTAGCTGTGGTTGGAGGTACAACAGGAGCAGGATCTGGTAATTCTGTCTTCGTTTCAAAGAAAAGTAGCGATCGCGCTGTTTTGAAGTAAGTTACCCAACGTTGGGGATCAGGACGCTGTTTCCATTGCAGACGACTAACATCTAAGGCTATAACTGGGGCGATAGCTCCATAATTTTGTACGGAGACAATTATGG
The DNA here is from genome assembly GCF_057568715.1 of Anabaena sp. EIM26. NCBI lineage: Bacteria > Bacillati > Cyanobacteriota > Cyanophyceae > Nostocales > Nostocaceae > Anabaena > Anabaena sp. EIM26. The sequence goes on from NZ_CM172472.1 coordinate 813,560, forward strand.
AAACATCTGTCACCAAGATATCTTGATCAAAACTGCGTTGAGCCGCTGCCCTAGCCACTGCTTCTGCTCTTCTGAGAACGGTTTCGTAGTTTTCTTCTGGCAGTCTGTCAATAGTTAAATCAACTCTGGCTGTGTAAGCTTGCACAATTTGAGGTGCGATCGCTTCCGTAGCCAACCAGAGAGGAAACGCTAAGAATAGGAAGACTCCAGCTTGAACTATCCGGATTTTCCTGCCAAATTGGCCAATAAATGAAAAGGGAATGAATGATGATTGTTGAGTGTAAATCCTGTTCATAAACTTGTAGCCCTCCTGAATGATGACTGAGCATTTTCAACAAATGCAAGTATTTTCCGAGATTTAAACGTCATAAGAACTACATTATATCTAGGAATTAGTGGAAACCCACCTAGACTATAAAACATAGGTTAGCTTTGTTTTTCGGCAAGGCCAACCGCAATTTTCAGCAAACAACAACCGACAAAGAGCGGGATGGTAAATTACTGGGCGATCGCTATTGGCATCAATCAATATGAATTATTTCAACCTTTAAGCTGCGCTCAAGCCGATGCTGAGGCATTACATGATTTTTTGTTGACAGAAGCAGGTTTACTTCCCCAAAACTGCCTGCTGATGACCAATACTTCACCACCAATAGGGGAAAAAACTTCCTATCCAACAAAAGATAATATTTTGTCTTTGCTGGAGGAATTAGCAGCAACATCTTGGCAACCAGAAGACCATCTATGGTTATTCTTCAGCGGTTATGGAGTCAACTATAACGACAAAGATTACTTAATGCCGGTGGCAGGAAACCCAGATATGGTTTCTGAAACTGGACTCGAAGTGCGATCGCTGATGCAAAGTCTCCAAGTTGCCCAACTGAATGTATTACTCATTTTTGATATCAACCGCGCCTTTGGCACACAAGCCGATGCTCCTGTTGGGCAAGAAATTCTCGACATGGCCAAAGAATTACAAATGGCAGTCATGCTGTCTTGTCAACCAGAAGAATTTTCCCACGAAAGTAGCGAACTAGGTCACGGATTCTTTACAGCAGCCTTATTAGAAGCTTTACGTGCTGGCAAAGGTGGCAACTTAACAGATTTAGAAGGCTATGTCAGTTCCCTGACTCCGGAACTTTGTCAACACCACTGGCGACCTATTCAAAACCCAGCAACTGTCATTCCATCCCATCAGCAAGCCATTTTGCCTATCTTGGAATTAGACAGTGAATCAGAAACACAGCAAGTGATTTTTCCTGAAGAAAACTTTGCTGTTGCTCTCACTGTCCCCCCATTAGCAGACAATAAATCTAAAAATTCAAGTAGAGATAAAGCTTGGTGGGCGGAAAAGAAAACCGTAGAAACTACTCTCAACAAAACTTCCTCCAATTCAGATGAATTAGTCGGCACCTTACCTGTAGACGGTAATCAGATTCTGGCTACTTCCCCAGAATTAAATACAGGAGCTAGGTTTATTCCCTCTGCTGCCAAAGACTACGCTACGCCTTCAATTCAGGCAAATACCCCCATTTGGAAACAATTTATCTTATGGGGCGGAGGCAGCATGATGATAGTAGGTTTAATTGCTACCTTTGTTCTCAATAATCAGGCTAGTTTTCGCTTCAAAAAGTTCTCAACAACCGTAAATAATACTACCAGCGACTCCCAATTTTCCAAGAGTTTCCCCCCTGTCACCCCAACTGTAGAACCAATAAAACCGGCCAGGCTCCCCATTGTGGACTCCCAAAAGCGGAACCAAGCAATCTTAGAGCTAGGTAAAATGTCCTTGAGCGCAACTAAAGCTAGTGATTTGAGTCAAGCGATCGCATCGACTAAAAAAATTAAACCCGGTGAACCTCTTTATCAACAGGCTCAGGAGAATATTCAGATTTGGAATCAGTTGATTTTAGAGTTAGCCGAGGAACGCGCTCAACAAAGAGAATATAGTGATGCGATCGCTGCTGCTGAGTTAATTACCAAAGACGAGTTGCTCTATTCCCAAGCACAATCTGCGATCGCCAAATGGCGACTAGAAATCAAGCGGTATGTAAGTAACAAAACTTTGTTAGATGCCGCTAATGCCTTGATTCAACCCGGACAGGCATCAACCTACAATCGAGCCATTGAAGTTGCCAAGCGAGTACCACCAGGGCAACCAGGCTTTGAAATTGCCCAAACATCAATCAATCAATGGAGTGAAAAAATTTTAGATTTAGCTAAAAATCGCGCCGCCCAAGGAGAAATCAGCACCGCCATAGAAACCGCTACTTTAGTTCCAGAAATAACGCCCGCTTACGAAGATGCTCAAGATGCTATTCAAAAGTGGCAAGTAAAAAAAAATTAGTTATTGCTAATGGGTAATTGGTAATTGGTAATGGGTAATGGGTAATGGGTAATGGGTAATGGGTAATGGGTAATTGGTAATGGGTAATGGGTAATTGGTAATGGGTAATGGGTAATGGGTAATGGGTAATTGGTAATTGGTAATTGGTAATTAGTAATTGGTAATTAGTAAAGAGTCCAGAGTTAACAGGAACTGTAATTAACTCTGGACTCTCTACTTTTTACTCAGTACTCAGTACTCGGTACTCTATTAGCAGTATTGTGAAATATCTTCGCCGCATTCATCGGCCAGATAGCACATGGCTCGAAATCTTAGACCTACTACTTCTTCATATACAGGATTCAGTTTACACATTGGAGGAATGTGAAACAGGACTTTACCAAACAATTTGACATCACGTTCAAAAGGACATTGAGCCGGAATATATTTACACAACCGATGAGCAAATTGGCGATCGCTAACCTTTAAATCATCTAACCAATTTCGCAAAGGACGGATAAATTTCCAATCAGACTGAGAATGGGAAGCTTGTAACTGGGTAACATTAGCGTTATTAATCTCTGCTTGATGAACCGATACCCAGCTTGATAAAAAAATCTTTTTCGTGGTACTTTCAAATACTTTATTCATGGTTACGCCTCTCTTTTTATGAGGGTATTCACCTTACTGATGAATATACAATATGACAATCACGGTAGCCGGAGGAATAGTATTCTGACGGAAATTTTGTAAAAAGTGTGAGTAGCCACTTAAAGTCAGAACTTATGTATTACTACGTCAAGTTAAACGCAATTTCCCGAAAATGGGTAGTCCAGTCATTCAATCTTTTTGATAACTTGACACAATTTAAATTCTAATGAAGACCTCTACCTTTGGACGGGTTTCGCTGTAACCGTAACAGAACTTAATATATCTAATTATTATACGTAATTCCAATAAGTATAAATGCTCTTTATCTAGGATTTAAGCCAGTGATTATGCTGCAATTTGCCATTTATGGCGTATTAGGGCTAACTTACCTCGGTTTAGCTCTGGGTTACATACCTGGTTTGCGGATGAACCGTGCCACCATAGCTTTAGTCGGTTCTGCTTTTTTGATAGCCTTGGGAGTTCTTACTTTACAGGAAGCATGGCTGGCTATTGATGCCAAAACCATCGTCTTTTTGTTAAGTATGATGGTGGTGAACGCCAATCTATCCTATGCAGGATTTTTCAGTAAAGCCTTATCTATCTTATTGAGTATCACCCGCAGTCCTTTGGGCTTGCTAATAGCCTTAACCTTTGGTAGTGGTGTTCTCTCCGCTTTTTTTCTCAATGACACCTTAGCGCTAGTTTTTACACCGCTGACTCTCAGCCTGACACAAGCTTTAGGATTGAATCCTATTCCCTACTTGTTAGCGATCGCAGGTGCAACTAATATAGGTTCAGTTGCCACCTTAAGCGGTAATCCCCAAAACATCCTCATCGGCTCATTTTCAGGCATCAGCTATCTAGATTTTTTACAAGCATTAACCCCCATTGCCATAACTGGCTTAGTTATTCAGGTAGCATTACTCTGGCTACTTTATCCAGAAGTGCGCTCAAATCAACCTTGTCAACTTTTAAAAATAGACAATCAACGAATTTTTAAACCCTTATTTAAAAAGACATTAATTATCACCACCGGATTATTAATTGCTTTTGCTATTGGCTTACCTCTAGCAGAATCTGCCTTAATAGCTGCAAGTTTATTATTAATTACTAGAAGGATCAAAGCACAGCGTATTCTCAAAAAAGTAGATTGGAATTTATTAGTGATGTTTTCTGGACTTTTTATATTAACGAAAGTCACACAAAAATTGAACTTGCTACAACCATTTACTCATGTAGTTAAATCTGAACTTGGTTTATTAGGAATTACAACTATTATGTCTAACTTAATTTCTAATGTTCCTACTGTACTGCTACTACAACCCTTAATTGCTCAAGAAGATACTCGTTCTTGGCTATTGCTGGCAGCATCATCAACCCTAGCGGGTAATTTAACTTTATTTGGTGCAGTTGCCAATTTAATCACCGTAGAAGCTGCCGCTGAGTTAGGCTACAAACTCACATTTTGGGAACATTTGCGCTTTGGTGTACCGTTGACAATATCTACTTTAGTTTTAGTTTATCTGTGGGTTAATTAGCTTAACTAGGGTTTGCTGTAAAGCCCTGCGGGCATAGCTTCGCTTACCGCGTAGCGTGCCGTTAGGCATAAAAGTTATCTGTGTTCGCGCAGCGTGACGTAAGTCATGGGCTAGGAGTCAGAATTCAGGAGTCAGGAGTCAGGAGGAAGAATTAGAAGAAGAGAAGAATCGTCTTGAATCTCGTCAAGTGATAGGTAAATGAACAGTTTCAACGCTTATTCCTTGCACCTGATTCACCTTTTTAACCTTCAAACTCTTGATATATCTAAGTTTTAGCTTTATTAAGCAAGCCCTAACTAACTATCACCTGAGTTCGACATAAGATAATTTGTGGAAAACTCCCTCCCAGTAAGAGTCTCAAACCCTTATTCTCTCGCTGAAAAAATCATAACTCCGTTCGCGTAGCGTCTCCAAAGGAGAAACTCCGAACTCACGTTAATGTAGCGTTGAGAGATTTTGCAGTTGCTACAATTACTGCATCAGGAAGCTTAAGCTTGTATTGTTTGCGAAGTGCAATCGTTAAATTTTTAATATTACTATCAATACCAACAACCGTAATTTTATTTAAAAAATCAATTATTTGTGTTTCTTCAACTGAACTCAGACTAGGATAAGATAATAATTCAATTTCAGTAATCACTAGAAACAAAATATTTCCCAGAGGCTAATGGGTTTACTAACCTACCAACCAGAAAATACAGCAATATATTTGTATCTAACAATATTAAAGGCTGCGTCAACTCCATTCATCCCTAATTTGTTGTTGATATTCTAAAGAATCTTGAGTTAATTTAATGACACCCGCGTACTTGTTTAAATCACAATTTTCTTGTTGTTGTAATTCATAGACATTTAATATTTGTTCAATTTTTTGCCAGTCTTGATAATCAATCAAAACAGCAACTGGGTGCATTGCGTCGTCAGTGACAATTTTTTATTAATAGGTAGCATAACTATTTACTTGCTATGTAAACTTGATCTTTTTATCTTAGTTTTTTCACATCTTGAAAAAATAGTGATTTCTCAATTTTACACAAAAACGCAAAGATGCTAAAAACACCTTTGCGCCCTCTGCGCGGCAGTCGCTACAAGTCGGGAAACCCGTCCAACGCGCTGCCTTGTCTTTGCGCGAAATAAATCCTAAGAAGCCACAGCAGTAGAACGAGTGCGTCTTCTTCTACCGTCAGCAACCTTCACCGCTGGTTCTTCAGGAATTTGCATCAACAAAGTCAGAGTTGGTTGACATTGCAACTCTCTACGAATAGAACGCTGCAATTCTTTTTCTAAAGTTCCTTGCAAACCGCCCCAATCTATATCATTTGCTTCGCTTCCCGTCACAAATTCTGGCCAGCGGACGCGGAGAATTTCTTCAATACGTTGTTGTACCCATTTTAGCAAGAGCGATCGCTCAATACTTGTCACCACACCCTGCATATGAATTTCTGGTTTAGCCAACAGTTTACCAGTCCAATCAATAGCAGCAGCAATAGTTACAAGTCCCTCAGAAGCCATGCGTTGACGTTCTTCCAACACCTTAGAACTAACCATTCCCGAACTAGTCGTATCCACTAATTCAATTCCCGATGGCACTTTACCTGCCACACGGATAGATTCTTCTGTCAGTTCTATTACATCCCCATTCTCAATAATAATCATATTTTCAGAGGGGATGCCCATACTTTGAGCCGTTTCTGCGTGTTTCACCAACATCCTATGTTCACCGTGGAAAGGCACAAAGAACTTAGGACGAGTTAAAGCAATCATCAGCTTTTGTTCTTCTTGGCAACCGTGTCCAGAAACGTGAATACCTTTATCCCGTCCATAGACTACTTTTGCCCCCTGAATCATCAATTTGTCGATGGTGTTAACCACCGCAATTGTGTTGCCGGGAATCGGGTTAGCTGAGAAAACTACCGTATCTCCTTCCCTGATTTTGATGTGGGGGTGTTCTTTATTAGCAATCCTGGTCATGGCTGCCATTGTTTCACCCTGAGAACCAGTCGTCAGAACCAGCACATTTTCATCTGGCATACCACGAACAGTGTGCAAGGGTTGGAAGAGATTATCTTCACACTTGATATAACCTAAGTTTCGGGCATGGGCAATCAAATTCAGCATCGAACGCCCCACAACGGTGACTACACGGTTGTGTTTCCTAGCCAGTTGCAAAATCATGTTGATGCGATGCACGCTGGAAGCAAAGGTGGTGACAAATAAGCGCCCAGTGGCTTGAGAAAATACCCGGTCAAGATTGGGAAAAACAGAACGTTCCGATGGTGTAAATCCTGGTACTTCGGCATTAGTAGAATCACTTAATAAGCAAAGTACGCCTTTTTCGCCATGTTCTGCTAAACGTTGCAGGTCAAACTTCTCACCATCAACAGGGGTGTGGTCGATTTTAAAGTCACCTGTATGGATGACTATGCCGATTGGCGTGTGAATAGCAACAGTAAAACTATCAGCGATAGAGTGGGTGTTGCGGATATATTCAACAAAAAAGGATTCACCGATGCGGACGACATCGCGGGGGAGAACTGTTCTTAATTCTGTGCGATCGCGTACTCCCGCTTCTTCCAATTTACCCTCTAGCATTGCCATTGCTAGTCTAGGGCCATAAATCACTGGGATATCAAATTGCTTGAGGTGAAAAGCGATACCACCGATATGGTCTTCATGACCGTGGGTAACAATCATACCTTTGATTTTGTGGCGATTTTCCCGCAGGTAAGTTGTATCAGGCAAGACAATATTAACACCGTGCATCCCCCGTGTGGGAAAAGCTAACCCTGCATCTAAGAGAATGATTTCATCTTGGTACTCAAAAACACAAGTATTTTTACCAATTTCGTGCAAGCCACCCAAAGGAATAATTTTTAGGGCGTATTCAGCTTCGTTTTTAACCATTTTCTCCTTGAGATTGTGTTTGTTGTTTATCAGTTGATAGTTAGCACTTTTGTATGAAAGACAACATTCAATGTCTATTCAGATCTGTGTAAAAGCAGCCAATTTTTAGTTTCAGATATCCAATTTTTTACTTGAATAAATAAAAGGGAATTTACACTGTTCGTACAGCGTCTCCTATAGAAGGATTCTTATATCACTCAGTTTTAGCACAGATGTTTAAATTGCAAATTGGTAGCAATTATTGCCAATTATTTATAGATATCTCTGGCAACTAGCATTTGGCTAGTTTCCAACTTATTGGCGCTTAGATTAAACTAAGTTTGTTTAACACCACCTCTAACTTTTGATAGATTTCTGCGTCAGCTTCCCATAGGGGTAGACGAACCGAACCAACTTCCCACCCTTGCAGTTTCAGCGCGTGCTTAACAGGAATGGGATTTGTAGTTAAAAATAAAGCTTTAAACAACGGGAATAGTTGTAGATGAATCTCTGTAGCAATTTGAATTTTCCCCATATTAAAGGACTCAATCATCTGTTGTAGTTGATTACCTACAATATGTGAAGCTACACTGACAACTCCTTTTGCTCCTATTGCTAATAAGGGCAATGTCAAAGAATCATCTCCAGCGTAAATCTGAAATTCTTTTGGTGTCAAGCGGCGAATTTCACTAGCCTGGTCTAAGTTCCCGCTGGCTTCTTTAATTCCTACTATATTTTCAATTTCCGCCAAGCGAACTACTGTTTCTGGACTCAGATTTTGACCAGTACGTCCGGGAACGTTATATAACAACATTGGTAGGTCAGGACAGGCTTGTGCTATTGCCTGAAAGTGTTGATATAAGCCTGCTTGAGGCGGTTTGTTGTAATAAGGAACAACTTGTAAGGAACCATGCACTCCTATTTTAGCGGCTTTTTGGGTTGCTGCGATCGCTTCGCTGGTGGAATTAGAACCACAGCCGGCAATTACTTTGGCTTTCCCTGATACAGTCTGCAACACCTCCACAAACAACTGGTACTCTTCGTCCCAAGTCAAGGTAGGGGATTCACCTGTTGTTCCACATACTACTAATGTATCTGTACCGTTGTTAACTAGATGTGCTGCTAATTTTGAGGCGACATCGTAGTTGACGCTGCCGTCTGCTTTAAACGGCGTAATCATAGCAGTTAAAATTTTGCCGAAATCTCCCACCCTGTTTTCACTCCTAATTTGTCAGTTGTCAATTGTTCAGTTGTCAGTTGTTGATTACCAATGACTAATGACCAATGACTACATTTAAGCGTAAGCTGTTGCCGATTTTAGGAGATTTTTTTCTACTAATAACTCGGCAATTTGCACTGCATTAAGTGCTGCGCCTTTACGGATTTGGTCGCCACATAGCCAGAGTTCCAAGCCACAAGGGTGAGAAATATCTTGACGAATTCTACCTACTAAAACTTCATCTTGACCACTGGCTTCCATAGGCATGGGAAAATAATTTGCTTGCCAATCTTCTACCAGTTTTACACCCGGAGCATGACTTAAAATTTCCCTGGCCTCATCTGGATTAAAGGGTGTTTCAAACTCTAGGTTAATGGCTTCCGAATGGGCGCGAAGTACGGGAACCCGTACACAGGTGGCAGTAATTCTGATTTCTTGACTACCAAAGATTTTGCGGGTTTCGTTGACCATTTTCATCTCTTCCTCACAATATCCTAAATCGGTCATTGGGGAATTGTGGGGAAATAAATTAAATGCCAATGGATAAGGCAGCACTTCGGCTACTGGTAGCTGTCCTTGTAATATAGCACTGGTTTGGGTTTTGACTTCTGCCATTGCTTTGGCACCAGCACCGCTGGCAGATTGGTAGGTAGCTGCCACAATCCTTTTAACTGGTTTAATTTTGTGCAGTGGCCATACTGCCAATGCCATTAAAATTGTTGTGCAGTTGGGATTGGCGATAATGCCTCTATGGTTAACGACGGCTTGGGGATTTACCTCTGGTACTATCAAGGGAACTTCGGGGTTCATTCTAAAAGCGCTAGAGTTATCTATGACGACTGCGCCTTTAGCTACTGCTATCCCAGCCCAGGTTTTGGATGTTCCCCCTCCGGCACTAGCCAGTACTATATCTATATTTTCAAAAGAGCGATCGCTCACTGGCTCAATGAGAATATTTTCTCCTTTAAACTTGAGCGTCTTCCCCACACTTCTTTCTGATGCCAATAATTTTAAATCGGCAATGGGAAAATCTCGATTTTCTAATAATTCCAGCAACTCTGTGCCTACAGCACCAGTCGCACCCAAAATAGCTACACGATAGGATTTAGACAAACTTGATTCCTCCTTTAAGAGGTTACTAGAAATTTTCTTGTAAAACTTACAAAAAAAAGGGAACAGATAAGAAACTAAAGTTTCAGAGTTTAAAGCTCATTCAAGAAAATATGTTTTTTTGAAGGAGAGTGGCACGAAAAAAAGTATCATTATTTCAATTTCATATTTTTAAACACGAGTTTTTTCTGTTAAGAGTTTCCTCTGAATGTCAATACTTCGCAATAACGATGTTCAGAAATTAAATAAAACTTGATACTTCAATTTAATATATTTTGCTGATTTGTGTTACATATGATATGTTAAAATTTTTTTATTGTTTTTAACCTAATTCAATTTTTTATATATTTTAAAACTTTTAAAACTTTTTTAGCGTGACAATAAATTACTATCTCTATGAATAATGTTCATGAATTCTAATTGAACAATCATACACTATTCTATAACAACCTGTTGAAAATGAATAGATTGAAATTTGTACGTAAATTAAAATTTGCCCATGCCCTACCGTAAATTTAGGTTGCTAAAAATATACTATAATCCAGATGGTTGCAATTCAGTACTGCAAACGAGCTACATACCATAATATGTTAGCGCTCTGTCACACAAGGTTTGACAAAATCAATGCGACAAACAGTTAGCAGTAAAGCTACCATTGTTGAAAGGATATCACAGTGTGAGCAATCTGAGTACCATTTTCTATCCAATATCTAATTTTTGAGCAAAAAACGCCAACAGCAGACAATTAAGCAGGATTTTGAGGACTAAGCGCCGTATAAATGCTCAGTGCTTATAAATCGGAATCTAGAAATGCTATCAGTAAAGAAATTGCAGTAAAGTGTTAAGTCCTTTGCTATTGGCAGTAAACTGGATATCTGCTGAAGGGCAAAATTTCCCACCCAGGATTTGATTATGCCTACAAGACATAAAATAAATCCCCGCAGTGAGACATCAAGTTAATAACGCGAGCGATACGCTTCTTGTGTGTACTCGGAGATGAAAATACAAAAAAACAGAGACAAAGCATGAAAGTTACCCAGGAAAAACTTGATAAAAGCCAAATTGGACTGGAAATAGAGATTACGCCAGAAATTACCAAACAAAAATACGAACAAGTCATTAGAAACTTAAGTGGTACTGTAAACATTCCTGGGTTTCGCAAAGGAAAAGTACCCCGGCAAATATTACTACAGCGTCTAGGCGTAACTCGCATCAAAGCAGCAGCCCTAGAAGAACTGATTCCAGATGGGATAGAGGAAGCAGTCAAACAAGAAGCCATCTCAGCAATTGGTCAGCCGCGATTGCTCTCAACTTTTGACGATTTGATTAAGAGTTATGAACCTGGGCAACCTCTGACTATTTCTGCTGCTGTTGATGTAGAACCAGAAATCAATCTGGCTCAATACACTGGGTTGGCAGCCAAAGCCGAAGAAATAAAGTATGATCCTACACGGGTAGATGATGTTCTCAACAAAGAACGCCAAGAAATGGCAACCTTGATTCCCGTAGAAGGACGAGCAGCCCAAATTGGTGATATTGCGGTAGTTGATTTTAAAGGTGTGATTACCAAAGCTGAAGACGAATCAGCAGAACCGACACCAATTCCTGGAGGGGAAGCAACTGATTTTCAAGTCGAGTTACAAGAAGATAAGTTTATCCCCGGCTTTGTTTCCGGTATGGTGGGCATGAACCCCGGAGAAACTAGAGAGATTCCGGCTCAGTTTCCAGACCCTTATGCTAATGAAGATTTAGCTGGTAAGCCTGCAATTTTCACGGTAACGCTTAAAGAAATTAAGGAAAAAGAGTTACCGGAATTAAATGACGACTTTGCTCAAGAAGTGAGTGAATTTGAGACTTTGGAACAATTGCGGGCATCTTTAGAAGAACGTTATCAAACAGAAGCTCAAAATCAAACCAAAGTAAATCAACAAGAAGCTTTGTTAGCAGAATTGCTCAAGCACGTAGAAGTTGACTTACCGGCAACCTTGATTGAGCAAGAAATTGATGCCATGTTGACACAGACAGCCATGAAACTGTCACAGCAAGGGCTAGATGTGAAAAAGCTGTTTACCCAAGATATCATTCCCCAATTACGGGAGCGATCGCAGCCAGAGGCAATTGAGCGTCTCAAACGTTCCTTGTCCATACAAGAAATCGGTAAACGCGAATCCATCAAAGTTACAGCCGAAGAAGTTGCAGCTAGAGTCAAAGAAATATTAGAACAGTACGCTGACGAAGACGTAGACCAAAACAGACTGCAATCAGTCGTCGAAAACGAACTGCTCACCGAAAAAATTCTTGATTGGCTTGTAGCCAATTCATCTGTAGAACTAGTACCCCAAGGTTCTTTGAGTCCTACAGAAGAACCAGAAGCTCAAAGTACTGAAGTAGTCACAGACGAAGCAACAGCCAGTCCTGAGTAGAGGAAGAAGGTGACAGGTGACAGGTGACAGGAAGAAGAAGCAGGGAACAGGGGAAATTTATTTAAACCTAATCTCCAGTCCTCAATCCCCAGTCCCCAGTCCCCAGTCACCAGTCCCCTGACTTCAACGATAAGAATCTATATAAGGCATAATGGTTAAGACATAGCACAAATAAAAATTCAATTCCTGAAAAATCAGCCATAACGGCTGAAACTCTGTCCCATTTATTGTTAAATATTCTTGTATGCTTGTATCGCAGTCGGGAAATTACCCAATCAGTAGCTTGAGTCCTATCGGCATTAGCTGTAATTACGGCAGCCCTAACAACATCGTCCCGATGGTGGTAGAACAATCCGGTATGGGAGAAAGGGCATTTGACATCTACTCCCGCCTACTGCGAGAGCGGATTATTTTTTTGGGAACACCAATAGATGATGTCGTTGCTAACTCCATAGTTGCCCAATTGCTGTTTCTAGATGCCGAAGACTCAGAAAAAGATATTCAACTTTACATTAATTCCCCTGGTGGTTCCGTCTACGCAGGGATGGCTATCTATGATACAATACAACAGATACGTCCTGATGTAGTTACTATCTGTTTTGGTCTCGCTGCCAGTATGGGGGCATTTTTGTTAACATCTGGGGCTGCGGGCAAACGTATGTCTCTACCTGACTCCAGGATTATGATTCACCAACCCCTTGGTGGCGCTCAAGGACAAGCTATTGATATTGAAATTCAAGCCAGAGAAATTCTTTACATTAAGGGTAACTTGAATCAATTAATGGCCAAACATACTGGTCAACCCTTGGAGAGGATCGAAGCAGACACGGAACGCGACTTTTTCATGTCAGCAGAAGAGGCCAAGAACTACGGTTTGATCGATCAGGTTATTTCTAGACAAAATCTTCCCACAGCAGGGGAAAACGTCACCATTCTGAAATAAGAGGCTTGGTATGTCTAAGTACGACTCCCATTTAAAATGTTCGTTTTGTGGCAAGTCTCAGGAGCAGGTGCGTAAACTAATCGCAGGGCCGGGAGTCTACATCTGCGATGAATGCGTTGACTTGTGTAATGAAATCCTAGATGAGGAGTTACTTGATACAAATGCTGCTGCGGCATCCCAACCAGCACCACGGTCAGAACCACCTCAAAAACGCCGTACCCGTTCTTCCAATCTCTCATTTAACCAAATTCCTAAACCGAGAGAGATTAAAAACTATTTAGACGAACACGTCATTGGTCAAGATGAAGCCAAAAAAGTATTGTCAGTCGCTGTTTACAATCACTACAAGCGGTTGGCCATTGTTCAGTCTAAAGGTAATGGCAAAGGTGGGGCAGATGATGCAGTAGAACTACAAAAGTCCAATATTTTATTAATGGGCCCGACTGGTTGCGGCAAAACTCTGTTAGCACAAACTCTAGCCAAAATTCTGGATGTACCCTTTGCTGTTGCTGATGCCACAACTCTGACAGAAGCAGGGTATGTAGGGGAAGATGTAGAAAACATCTTGCTGCGACTTTTACAAGTAGCAGATTTGGATGTAGAAGAAGCACAGCGAGGCATTATCTACATCGACGAAATTGACAAAATCGCCCGCAAAAGTGAAAATACCTCGATTACGAGGGATGTTTCTGGGGAAGGTGTACAGCAAGCTTTGCTGAAAATGTTGGAAGGTACAACCGCCAACGTTCCCCCCCAAGGCGGACGCAAGCACCCCTATCAAGATTGTATCCAAATTGATACTAGTAACATCCTATTTATCTGTGGTGGTGCTTTTGTCGGTTTGGAAAAAGTTGTAGATCAGAGAGTGGGTAAAAAGTCAATTGGTTTTGTCCAACCGGGAGAAGGGCTATCTAAAGAAAAACGGGCAGCAGATACACTGCGTCATCTTCAACCAGATGACTTGGTAAAATTTGGGATGATTCCTGAATTTATCGGACGGATGCCAATGATAGCAGTGGTAGATCCCCTGGATGAAGAGGCGCTAATGGCGATTCTTACCCAACCACGCAGCGCCTTGGTGAAGCAGTACCAAAAACTGTTGAATATGGATAACGTCCAGTTAGATTTTAAAGCAGAAGCCTTAAAAGCGATCGCTCAAGAAGCCTATCGGCGCAAAACCGGGGCGCGGGCGCTGCGGGGCATTGTGGAAGAATTGATGCTGGATGTAATGTATGAGTTACCATCTCGTAAAGATGTGACTCGCTGCACAGTAACACGGGAAATGGTTGAGAAACGTTCTACCGCTGAACTGTTAGTACATCCATCTTCCTTACCAAAACCAGAATCAGCATAGCATAATTACTGAGTGCTGAGTACCGAGTACCGAGTAAAGTTAAAAGCGAAGGTGGGGAGTGCGTTATTAAACACTCCTCATCTGAAATATCCATTAAGAATTAATAATTAAGAATTAAGAATTATTTTAAAATGCCTTATATCAATGTTCGTGGGGTTGAGCATTACTACGAGTGGATAAAATCATCATCTGGTTCAGAAGTGAAGCCAGTGATGGTTTTTATTCATGGTTGGGCTGGTTCGTCTAGGTATTGGCGAAGCACTGCTGAGGCTTTATTAGACAAATTTGACTGTTTACTCTACGATATGCGCGGTTTTGGGCGTTCTCATGGTAAACCAACTATTGTCCAAACTGCTGAGTCTGTAGTTGAATCGCAGTCAACCCAGGAAAAAACAGAGGCAATTCAAGAGTTAACTTATGAATTAGAGGATTATGCTGAAGATTTGGCAGCTTTTTTAGACGGGTTGCATCTCCAGCGTGTCTATATTAATGCTCATTCAATGGGTGCTTCAATTGCCACTTTATTTTTTAACCGCTACCCCCAAAGAGTGGAAAAAGGGATTTTAACTTGTAGCGGGATTTTTGAATATGATGAAAAAGCTTTTACATCCTTTTATAAATTTGGTGGACTAGTAGTTAAATTTCGTCCCAAGTGGTTAGGAAAAATACCCTTGGCTGACAAGATGTTTATGGCAAGATTTTTGCATAGTCCTATCCCCAAATCTGAGAGGAAAGCTTTTTTACAAGATTTTATAGATGCTGATTATGATGCAGCTTTGGGGACAATTTTCACGTCTGTTAGCAAGAAACAAGCAGACTTTATGCCCCAGGAATTTAGCAAATTAACAGTACCAACGCTACTGGTAGCAGGAGAATATGACATCATTATTCCGGCAGAAATGGGTAAAAAAGCCGCACAATTGAGTGAGAATGTTGAATTTGCGTTGATTCCGAATACCGCTCATTTTCCGATGCTGGAAGATCCAGAAACCTACTTAGTAAAGATACAAGAATTTTTAAAACTTCAAAAGTTGCCTTAATATAGATAATTTGCCTTTGTAGGGGGCATATCGTAATTTTACATCTATCCAAAAAGGATTTTGTAAGATACTTTTGTAATGGGAAAAAGTGTCGAAACTAAATTTACCGTGATAACTGCCAATACCGCTATTACCCACACCACCGAATGGTAAAGATGGAACAGTAAAATGAATTACTGTATCGTTGAAACAAACTGCACCGGAAGAAGTTGCTTGTAAAACTTGCTTTTGCAGAAATTCATTTTGAGAAAATAAATATAAAGCTAAGGGTTTTGGTTGAGAATTAACCCAGTTAATAGCTTCTTCAATATCTGTGTATTCAATTATAGGCAGGATAGGCCCAAAAATTTCTTCCTGCATAATAGAATCTGTCAATGAGACATTTTGTATTAATGTTGGTGCGATATAAAATTCATTTGCTTTAGTTTCTCCACCAACGATAATCTCAGCATTTTTTAGGAAATTAACTAATCTATCAAAGTGCTTTTGATTGATAATTCTGGCATAATCTTGACTTTTATCTGGACTATCACCATAAAATTCTTTTAAGCATTTTTCGAGATTAATTAATAATTTATCTTTGATTTTTTTATTAACTAACAGATAATCAGTGGCAATACAAGTTTGTCCAGCATTCATAAATTTACCCCAAATAATGCGTCTAGCAGTATGTTCAAAATGAATATCAGTATCTACAATACAGGGATTTTTACCACCCAATTCTAGAGTTACAGGTGTAAGATGTTTAGCAGCAGCAGCCATGACAATTTTGCCTATATGAGGGCTACCTGTGAAAAATATATGATCAAACTTTTCTGCTAATAATTGTTGGCTTGTTTCTACACCTCCTGCAATTACAGAAATATAGTCTGAATCAAAATATTTAGGAATAATTTCAGCTAAAACATGGGAGGTATGAGTGGAAATTTCTGAAGGTTTGAGAACTGCACAATTTCCGGCAGCTATGGCACCTATTAAAGGAACAATCACTAATTCAAAAGGATAGTTCCAAGCACCAATAATTAAAACTACTCCCAAAGGTTCTGGTATAATTTGGGCTGAAGCGGGTAATAATTGCCAAGGAATTGCTGCTTTCTTGGGTTTAGCCCAATTTCTCAGATTTTTAATTGCTAATTCAATTTCTTTTAAAGCTAAGATGATTTCGGAAGTAACAGCTTCAAGTTCTGGTTTTTGTAAATCTGCTTGTAATGCTTGAATAATTACGAGTTCATTATCAATAATTAATTGTTTGAGAGTTTTTAGTTGTTGCAGTCGGAAATTAATTTCTTTGGATTTACCTGTAGAAAAGTAAATACGTTGTTGGCGAATATTTTCACTAATTGATAATTCAGTAATCATTTTGTTGATGATAAAATTAAATAGCTATAACAAGCTGAAAATAAATGTATTTTTGTAATATTACATTTTTTTCGCTACCTCTGCGGTTCGGTTTCTGTATTTAATGAACTGGCAAATGGATACTAAAAATGCTACCGTTACCCAACTCAGATTTGACATGAATAGTCCCTTCATGTGCTTCCACAATCCGACGCGCTAGGTAAAGTCCTAAGCCGCTACCAGACCGATTATGATTACCTTGACGAAATCTTTCAAATAAGCTTGGTTGGTCTTCAGGGGGGATACCAGACCCTGTATCTGCAATTTCAATAACATTTTGTTCTAACTGATGTTGATTATTAAGACGGATTGTAATTGAACCTGAATCTGTAAATTTGATGGCATTACCTATCAAGTTTGTGAATAGACGATGTAATTCTAATCGATCACCCAGGACTGTTTTTGGAGTTGAATCATTAGAGAATTCCAGATTGATAGCCAGTGATTTTTCTTCAGCTAGGGGGGCTAATTCTGCTGATACATCTTGGAGTAATTGTTTGATATTTACAGGTTGAAAAGTTAGGGTTTTGCGTCCTGCTTCAAAGCGGTAAACTTCTAATAAGGTATTCACCATAGTTAGTAAGTTAATGTTACTCCGCGCCATGATGACTACTACTTCTTGTATTTGGGGTGATAATTGTCCCAAAGCACCTTGCTGTAATAGCATCAACATTCGATCTGCGGCTACTAAAGGAGTGCGTAAGTCATGGGTGAGACGGGAAACGAAATCTTGACGCTGACGGGCAATTTCATCACGTTCATCTATACTATGTTTGAGTCGGAGAAGCGATCGCACTCTGGCCAATAATTCATCCACACTGACCGGTTTACGGATAAAGTCATCAGCACCCAAATCTAAGCCTTCCGCAACGCTGGGAGAATCGTGGGCAGTAATTAATAGTATGGGGATATATTGTAGGAAATTTATCTCACTACGAATGCATCTGGTGACTTCATAGCCATCCATTTCTGGCATCATTAAATCTAATAATACCAAGTCAGATGGAGATGCTTCCAGTTTTGCGAGTGCTGAAGCACCACTTTCGGCAGTGCTAACTGTATAACCTTCTGCCTCTAAGATAGTTTTGACGAGAAAGATGTTATCGGGGGAATCGTCTACAACTAGTATTTTGCCGGTGCGGGGAGATTTTGAACTCATAGACTTTAAGCGGTAGAGGGAAACAGTTAGCTTTTCTTAGGTTAGCTTACCCTGGTAAAAATCCATAAAGTATACGCTTGAGCAGTAGAGCTTTTGTAGGAGTGTAGTATCCCTTCAGTATCTTACACATAGATTTTTGATACGACTCATTTGTTTTTGGGTTATTTATTTGTTGTGTCTTTGATAACGGGGTTGAGAGGCGTTTTCAGTAAAACCCAATCTAGATAAAGCATAAGTATCTGCGTTTTCAGGAAGTAGTTGAGATTTTGGCTATTTTTAGCCTTCAGCAGCCATTTTAAGAATTTTTCCAGCAGTAGCGTCAGGATAACTTCAAGAGATTTGTTGAGTAATTGGGGGATTAGAGTTTCTAGCATTGCGATCGCCTTAGTCAGCATATTGGATTTATGTCTTTCTAAAATCCCTCTAATGTCGTATTTAACTGGCTTTCTGTATGTGTGAATTATGTAAGCTCTATGTGTGACTTTTGCTAACAGCGATATAATAGTGTAAAACTTGCTAAGTAGATTATGGTCAAGCGATCGCTTCAGGCTTCTCAACAAGGGATTGAAAAGGCAAAATTAGCTTTAATTGACAAATTTGGGACACAGCAAAAGCTTGCTGATTCACTAGAAGTGACTCGTCAACCAATTAGTAAGTTTTTTAATGGGAAGACAGTTGATAATGAGTTGTTCGTGCGGATATGCGAAAAATTAGGATTAAACTGGCAAGAAACTTCTGAAAATCAACAAATTGAAGTTAAGCCAAGTTTAGAACAAGACTCTGAAATAGATGTTCTAGTCCAAGAAATTCGCGCCTTGGTAAAACCCCATATCAAAGAAAAATGCGGAACTATGCGCGTTTTAGATATGGCGCAACCAATAGAGTTAACCGGTGAGAGGGGTATTTATACAAATGTTAATATTTTGGAGAAACTCAACCGAAGTAGACGAATAGAAATTGCTGAACTGTTGCAAAACTCTAACCCTGGAGAATTTGACCGTTTTGGACTTAGCCGAATAACAGAGGAAAGAATACCAGGACTAGAAGCAGTACAGCGTCACAGTAAATTGATGGTTCTAGGTAAACCGGGAGCAGGTAAAACAACATTTTTAAAATATCTAGCAATGAATTGTATTGAAGGGGATTTTTTAACAAATAAAGTTCCCTTTTTTATCGCTCTCAAGGAATTTGCAGAAAAACCTAAACAGCCAAATTTACTAGAATATTTTGCTCAACAATTATCAGCGTGTAATGTTAAAAATGCTGAAGATGAAATAGATAAACTTTTGAGAAAAGGTAGAGGATTAATTTTGCTAGATGGTTTAGATGAAGTTCGAGAAGAAGATACCAAGCGTATTTTAAATCAAATTCTCGAAATTTCTGACCAGTTTTACACCAATCAATTTCTCATTACCTGTCGCATAGCTTCTAAAGAATATATCTTTGAACGCTTTACCGAAGTGGAAATGGCAGATTTTGACGAAAAGCAAATAGCAACATTTGCCCAAAATTGGTTTAGGTTAACTGACCCAGTAAAAGCAGAGCGTTTTATTGAAAGACTAGAAGAAAATAGACCGATTTATGAACTAGCTACAAATCCATTATTATTAACCTTGCTGTGTTTGGTCTTTGGTGAAAATAATGATTTTCCAGCCAATCGTTCTGAACTTTATGAAGAAGGTTTAGAGATACTACTCAAAAAATGGGATGCTAAACGTAATATTGAACGTGATCAAGTTTATAAAAATCTGTCATTGCGGGGTAAGGAATATTTGCTTAGTCAAATTGCACTGACTACTTTTGAGCAGAAGGAATATTTATTTAAGCAAAAAATGCTTGAAGGATATATTTCTGAATTTATCTATAATTTACCCGATGCTCGTACTGAACCACAGGAATTAGAACTTGATAGTGAAGCGGTTTTAAAGTCTATTGAATCGCAGCATGGGCTATTAGTGGAACGCGCAAGGGGAATTTATTCTTTTTCACATTTGACATTTCATGAGTATTTTACTGCTAAAGAAATTGTTGCTAATTCGGCTTGGGATAGTTTAGTTGAACATATCACAGAAACACGCTGGCGGGAAGTATTTTTACTTACTGTAGGCATGATGCGTAAGGCTGATGATTTGGTTAATTTAATGAAGGTAAAAATTGATAATCAGGTTGCTGCTAGTGATAACTTACAGAAGTTTATCACCTGGCTGAATCAAAAATCTACTTCCATTAAAGAAATATATACGCCAGCAGCAATACGCACTTTTTACTTAGGGATTGAAAATGAAGGGTTACGTATAGGACGTTCTGAAGACGAGTATAATGCTTATTGTCCTTCAATTTTTCAAACTATTACTCGTAAGTATGATAAATCGCTCGACAAAAATCAAGATTGTGAATTAATTTTGGATATTTTTCTTAACTTCACTCTTTCAAGAATAAACAATTATTGGTTTGCATCAGATTTTGTGAACGCAAAAGAGATTGAATTCCCTGGGTCAATTCATTTTGCAAATAAAGTTGCTCCTCATATGATAAAAATAATTCAAAATATTATGGACAAGCTAGATATTCTAGATGAAGAAGAAAAAGAAATATTGGAAAAATGGTGGAAAGCCGATGATCTATCTAATAGAATTTCAATAATTGAAGATCGTATACAAGAATGGTTGGAAATAAATCGTCCAACATTGGATAAGCAATTAAGAACTGCAATGATTAAGTATCGCAATATTGGACATGATTGGCAATTTAGTGATGTAGAAAGACAAATTTTACAGCAGTATTACTATACTAACAAGCTACTAATTGATTGCCTAAATAGCGATTGTTATGTGAGCCGCGAAGTTAGGCAAGAAATTGAGGATACTTTACTCTTACCGATGAGTGAAATAGAACATAGAAAGAAACAATAATTTTTTTGCGTAGTTAGAGGCTAATCAGAAAAATGCGTAAGGATTTTTTATGTGTTTAACTTTCAACAGAAATATTATTTAAGAGTTGCTGAAATTTATCTTTAGAAAGAACCACTTTTCATCAAGTGTTATTAATGCAGATGAATTATTCTCACTGCATCAATAACAATATTTCAAATTGATGGTAATAATTGCTCAAATTCAGAAAGTGCAGGAATAGAAATCGCTCTTTTATGCAGTGTTTTCAATACAGATAAATCATTGATATTATTCACCGCATTAATTATAAATTTTGGTATTTCACCAAATCGTGTTTCCAAGACTTCAATCACGCTATCTTGACTGCTTTGAAGAACTCCTAACTGACGACCTTCTTCAAGACCTTCCTCAATTCCTTCTTGTTTAGCTAATCTTTCAATACTGGTTACATAGCGCATTTTCCTTGCCTCTTCGTAACTTCTGATTTCTGTTTTAAAACTAATTGCCAAGTCTTCTGGTAAGACCATTATCCAGTCAATAAAACGGAATAACTGTCTAATATCTTGCCGACTGAAACCGCTTTCTAAGAGCATTCTGACTAAACTTAATTTCCATTGTAATCTATCTTCAGGATTGCGTTTAGTAGCTTTACTCTTTAAATGTGCCATCACCACGATAGCAAAAGGGTTCTTACTTGTTTCTAGACTTGACCAAGATGGTTCATAATCTAATAATTTTGCAATAGGAAACTCTAAACTGACTCTACACCCTCCTAATTGATAATTATAACTAGAAGGTCGCCAGTTTGGTTCTTCATCTGCTAAAAAGGAAAGAAAAACTCTAAAAACTTGTCAAAATAGAGTTCTATAATTTCTTTCCAAGGGCTATCATAATCGGTAGATTGTTCAGTCATAACCTAAAAGAGAAAATACCTTTGTGCCATTGGTAAAACTGTTGCAGGTTCACAAGTTAATAATTCTCCATCTGCTCGTACTTCATAAGTTTCTGGGTCTACTTCAATATGAGGTAAAGCATCATTTAATTTCATATCCCGCTTACTAATTTGCCGAGTTCCCGAAACTGAAACTGCTGTTTTTTGTAACCCTAATTGTTGGGCAATTTCCCTTTCTAAACTTGCTTGAGAAACAAATGTTAATGATGTGGCATTCCTCGCACCGGCAAAACTACCAAACATGGGACGTGCGTGTACAGGCTGCGGTGTAGGAATACTAGCATTTGCATCACCCATTTGCGCCCAAGCAATCATTCCCCCTTTAATCACAATTTCTGGTTTCACACCGAAAAATGCCGGTTTCCACAAACATAAATCAGCTAATTTACCTGCTTCTACTGACCCCACATATTGAGAAATCCCATGTGTAATCGCTGGATTAATTGTATATTTAGCAACATATCTTTTTGCTCTCAGATTGTCTGCATTGCTATCTCCAGCAAGGCTTCCGCGTTGTACCTTCATTTTGTGTGATGTCTGCCAAGTCCGAATTATCACTTCACCGACACGTCCCATTGCTTGGGAATCGGAAGCAATCATACTAAATGCGCCTAAATCGTGCAGAATATCCTCCGCAGCGATGGTTTCTCGACGAATACGGGACTCAGCAAAAGCGACATCTTCAGGAATTGCCGGATCTAAGTGATGACATACCATCAACATATCCAGATGTTCATCTAGGGTGTTGAGGGTGTAAGGACGGGTGGGGTTGGTGGAAGATGGTAAAACGTTGGTTTGTCCACAGACTTTGATGATATCGGGTGCGTGTCCTCCCCCAGCACCTTCTGTGTGGTAGGTGTGAATGGCACGATGTTTAAAAGCCGCAATAGTATCTTCGACAAATCCGGCTTCGTTGAGGGTGTCGGTGTGAATTGCAACTTGTACATCATATTCATCAGCGACGGTGAGACAGGTGTCAATGGTTGCGGGGGTTGTTCCCCAGTCTTCATGGAGTTTTAACCCCATTGCACCGGCTTGGACTTGTTCTATGAGTCCTTGAGGTTGGCTAGTGTTACCTTTACCTAAAAAGCCGATATTAACCGGGAAAGCATCAGCAGCTTGCAGCATTCGGTACATATTCCAAGGGCCGGGAGTGCAGGTGGTGGCGTTTGTACCTGTTGCTGGGCCTGTTCCTCCACCTATCATGGTAGTGATTCCAGATGCGATCGCAACTTCGATCTGTTGAGGACAAATAAAATGAATGTGAGAATCAATTCCCCCCGCTGTGAGAATCATTCCTTCCCCTGCTAAAGCTTCTGTTCCGGGGCCAATAATAATATCTATGTTGTCTTGAATATAGGGATTTCCAGCTTTACCAATTTTGTGAATTTTGCCGTCTTTAATGCCAATATCCGCTTTGACAATTCCCCACCAATCGAGAATTAAGGCGTTAGTAATTACTAAGTCTACTGCACCGTCGGCGTTGGAAATGGGGGATTGTCCCATGCCGTCTCTGATGACTTTTCCTCCACCAAATTTCACTTCGTCGCCATAAGTGGTGAAGTCTTGTTCTACTTCGATAAATAATTCTGTGTCGGCTAGTCTGATTTTGTCTCCTACTGTTGGTCCGTAGGTTTCGGCGTAGGCTTGGCGGTTCATTTTGTAGGTCATATCAAATCCTTTTTTTAACGCAGAGGGACGCTGAGGTTAGCGCTGAGGTACGCTGAGGGTTTTTTAGAGGTTTCCGTCGATTTTGTTGTTGAAGCCGTAGATTTGTCGTGTACCAACGAGGGGGATGAGGGTGATTTCTTTTTCGTCTCCTGGTTCAAATCTGACGGCTGTACCGGCGGGGATATCTAATCGCATTCCTCTTGCTTTTTCTCTTTCAAAATGTAAGGCTGTGTTAACTTCGTAAAAATGGAAATGTGAACCAACTTGAATTGGTCTATCTCCTGTATTTGCTATTACTAATTTAGTAGTGGAACGACCTAAATTCAACTCAATCTCACCTGCTGGGGTGATTATTTCTCCTGGAATCATAACTTTGCTCCTTTACGTCTTTGCGCGAAAATTATCTAATCGGATTATGTACAGTAACCAACTTAGTTCCATCTGGAAAAGTTGCTTCTACTTGGACATCATGAATCATTTCAGGAATACCTTCCATAACATCATCACGAGTTAATAGTGTTGTCCCATAACTCATTAATTCTGCGACCGTTTGTCCATCTCTTGCACCTTCTAAAATTGCAGCAGAAATAAAAGCAACTGCTTCTGGATAGTTTAATTTCAAACCTCTATTTTTTCGTCTTTCAGCTACTAAAGCAGCGGTAAAAATTAATAATTTATCTTTTTCTTGGGGTGTAAGTTGCATTTTTCCTCCTCTGCGGTTATTTCAAATTTGCCAGACTCTGGGTATACAATTACCACGATTTAGCAAAGATACTCGTAACATTTGCCAAACATTTGTAAACCAGTTTCTGACTTCAGATGTAGAATTACCACGATATCGACACAAAAATCCATTTTGCAGACGACTCACACCCGTTAAATTATTTTGAATAGCTAAAAAACGTGCTTTTTCAATAATTTCTCTGGAAACAGAACTTCCTACCCAAACGAGACTACCAACCACAGGATATCCCCCTAAACCGTGGGGACTGTGAAATACTTCTTCGCTACCGGGTAAGATTTGCCTATCAATCCATTGCGGAATACCATTTTGCCAGATTTCGGTGTGCGATCGCATCTCCCCCTCTAAAAACTTTTCTCCCCTCGCACTGCGTCCCAACCGTGTAATTTCCCAGCCGACAAAGCTAGAATTAGTATCCAATTTTACTTTCAAATCTTGACGATAAACAGCACCATTGAATAAAATAGTCTCCTGAGGTAAATATTCCAAACAAGCATTAGCATCAATTTGGATATTTACATTTTGTCTTGCAGGTAAGCCGTTACTGCGATATACCTTACCAGCAGCGGCTGTGGTGATTAATGCTTGGGAATCTTTTTCGAGGTGAATATCAGATGACAAGCGATCGCCCCCCACAATACCCCCAGCCGTGTGTAAAATAACGCTATGGCAAACTTCTTCTCCTTCTGGATAAAAGGGGCGTTGTACCTTAAACGGCGCTTGATGATGGTTGTAAATTAACTGAGTAGAATCTTGGTGTTTAGCATAGACCAAGTTAAGTCTTCCATGCCAATTTTTATCTATTGGACTGTTAACAATCATGGATAAATGGATAAAATTTCTCTGATTTTAACTTTATCATTCAAAATATAAATATTATTAAATCTAGAAGATACCTTACATACAATAGCTCTAAAAAATATTCTTGCCAAATCTTGATTAATTGCTTACTCTTTGGTTTAACCAAGTCACTAAATCACCAGCTTCAGAAAAATTAAATAATGCTTCTCCCAAATCTTCTCAGAGGATGTTTGAAAGAATATTATAGTATCCGGTTTCACAAGTTTTAGGTTTTTTACATTAAAGTATGGAGTTTGATTTAGAATTGCTAAGTAAAATTAATTGTTGAAGTGAATACATCTTTTTGGTAATAATTTAGTGATTATAATCACAAAAAAACATGATTATAATCACAATTTTTATATGATAAAGATCCTCCTCTAAGAGTGGGCATATTGGCATAATCACCTATAACTGAACTCTAGCCGAGTCATTAATAGGGAACACACTAATGACCGACAGCCTTATACCTGTCGGTTTTTTGTCTTTGTACCTAATTACTGAGTATAAAATATCCCCACTACTGGATAATAACTTGACAAAGATTTTGCCATAGCCACTATCAAGTGTGGGGAAGGTATCCTCAAATGATGAATTTTATTGGTTGGGATTGAGTACTAATGTCTGATACTCACTCTGCTAGACTGAAAGTCCACTGCTAGAACTAATACCAGGTGTATTAGGACATCGCTTGAATGATGTAATCAAAGTAAGGGGCTGCTTCGACAGCATCTTCAGCGCTCAATAAATCCAAGGAGGCTTGTTTGAGAGCAGTGATAGCTTCCACCATTCCTGGGACAGGAACGCCTAGAGAGTTGTACATTTCCCGCACACCTATCAAACCAATCTTTTCAATTGGTCCTTTGTCTCCAGCAAGTACGCCGTAAGTAATCAGGCGCAAGTACCAGCCAAAATCACGGATACATAAAGCACGTTGCTTTTCTCCGTAAGCGTTGCCACCGGGGGCGATAAAGTCAGGGCGCTTCTGCCAAAGTTTTTTGGTTGCTTCCTGAACTATCTTTTTTTCATTTTCCGCAAGAGTAGAGACGATTCTTGTCCGCTGTAGACCAGTTTGCAAAAATTCTTTGATACTCTTAAGTTCACCACTGCTGGGGTAACGCAGTTCGTCGTCGGCTTGGAGAATAACTTGGCTAATTACAGTCATGATTATTATGCAATTACGCGAAATATTATTTGCTAGTTTAACTAGTTAGAGGTACAGAAGTGAAGGGTGTGAGAAGATAGTAATAGGAACTGGGTATTGGGGATTGGGGAAAAATAAGGAAGCAATTGTAATAATTCTTCAACCATCAAATCAAAAATTCAAAATCTAAAATCTAAAATTGAATGACTAATAATGTTTGGCGACAGGGTGAAGTAATTGAAGTTGAAATTTCTGATTTGAGTGATACGGGTGATGGTGTGGGCAGGTTTGAGCAGCGTGTGGTCTTTGTTCCAGACACTGTACCAGGCGATCGCACTCTTGTTAGACTGGTAAACGTTAAACCCAAATATGCTCAGGCTACGCTCAAGGAAATCCTCAAACGATCTCCGGGAAGAATTAGACCAAACTGCATTGTGGCTGATAAATGTGGCGGTTGTCAGTGGCAGCATATTGACTATAATTACCAGCTAATAGCCAAGCGTAATCAAGTAATCCAAGCTTTAGAACGTATTGGCAATTTTGTTGACCCACCTGTAGACCCCGTATTGGCAGCTGACGCAGCCTTAGGTTATCGCAACAAAGTCACCTATCCTCTGGGTATCTCAGCTACGGGACAGGTACAAGCTGGTTATTACCAGAAAGGTAGCCATCAATTAATTAATTTGAATCAATGTCCGGTTCAGGACTCCCGCTTTAACCCCATGCTGGCTGAAGTGAAATTAGATATCCAAAAGCGGGGTTGGTCAATTTATAACGAACACCGTCACCAAGGGTTAATTCGCCATTTGGGTTTACGCATTGGTCGTCGCACAGGGGAAATGCTGCTGACTTTGGTGGTGAAAGATTGGAAATTATCTGGAATTGAAGCCCAAGCACAAGAATGGTTAGAGAGATATCCTCAATTGGTAGGGGTGTCATTGAATCGAAATAGCGATCGCACAAATGCTATCTTTGGTTCAGAAACCCGTTCTATCGCCGGAGTTCCTTACCTGCGCGAAATATTTGCCGGACTGGAATTTCAAATCCTCCCAGATACATTCTTTCAGGTCTACACAGAAACCGCAGAATCCCTATTACAAGTAATTCAGTCAGAACTCAATTTGCAAGGTCACGAAATTCTAGTCGATGCCTACTGCGGTATTGGGACATTGACCTTACCCCTAGCCAAACAAGCACGCCAAGTTATCGGCTTAGAAGTCCAATCAACAGCAGTACAACAAGCCATTCTTAATGCCACACACAATGAAATTAATAATGTTACATTTCAAATAGGCGCAGTTGAAAAAAATCTTCCAAATCTAGGCATTATACCAGATGTTGTATTACTTGATCCGCCACGCAAAGGATGTGAAGCTAACGTCATCAAAACTTTACTTGACTTGAAACCTTCTCGGATTGTTTACGTCAGTTGTAAAGTATCCACCCTAGCTCGTGACCTAAAATTACTGTGTGAAAATGGACTATACACTCTCACCAGGGTACAGCCCGCAGACTTTTTCCCCCAAACGGCTCATGTGGAAGCTGCCGCATTTCTAGTGCGTTCATCCGTGGATGAGAGTCAGTAAATTATTTACAAAAAACTCAAATGAGAAATTTGTAGTCTAGTGCATGGTAGTAATGCTAAAATAGAATTAATCTAAAAATACACATTCCTGTTGTTAAAAAATTGAAGTTGCATAGACTCTTAAAGGTGAATTAATTTGTGTAAATTATTAAGCGGCAATAAAGTGGGCTATTTATATACCCATTTAAATTAATAGCAACTTCCAAGTTGCTGACCGCATTAGCGGTAAAATTACAGCCAATTTTTAACATACCAATTCTCACTCATATATTTAGAGTCAATGCTCCCTAGCATTTTTAAAATTTAGTTTTACAGACTCAAGTTTGAAGGCAGTATGACCACCTCAATGATTATTAGGGTGCCTGTGACACCAAACTAATGTCTAGCTAACTAAAAGCTACGGGGTTTCTCTTGTGATTACCATTTCCCTCCGTCCAGTTGGACGTAATTGGGGCACTATTAGTTTTGCCTCAACCCTTTATCTTTGTCCCATATTAGATTTACTATTGGCAGATGTTCCTACAAAATTACAAGCCGAACTGCGATTAGGACTTCAAGAAGCCCTAGTCAACGCAGCTAAACATGGCAATAATCTTGATCCCGGCAAACTAGTAGTAGTTCGTTTTTCCCTAATAGATAATCAATATTGGTGGATTATTTCAGACCAAGGAAGTGGCTTCACTCCCTCACCTGATAGCGATAGCGATCCTACAGACTATTTACCACCAGATGAAGCCGAAAGTGGACGCGGTATGTCTCTTCTGCATCTAATCTTTGATCAGGTAGAGTGGAACCGTAAAGGCACAGAATTGCGGCTTTGTAAGCAACTAGAAACCCGTCGCCTTCTATCATTACGGCGATGAAGGAACCCCAAGTAGGGACGTATTGCAATACGCCCCTAATCCTGATATAGATTTCCCTCATTTTTTTCCGTGACTTTCACAAGGAGGGGCAGAAATTGACTTATCTAACCAACCAATAGCCTGTTCTAATCTCGCTTGAGCTTCTTGAGGCTGGTTTTTGAGGAGAAACACCATCGCAGCCGCTACCTGTTCACTAGCACGGGAATTGCGGTTAGACTTGAGGCGATGCCAATCATTAGGGGAGATACTTAGCCTTTCTATCAGGGCTTGAGCCAGTTCTAGAGTGCTGATTTCATTCAGTTGACTAGTTTGAGACATAAAACCAAGTGGTGAGTGAAGAGTAACAGTTATGATTTAATCATCATAGCCAATGACCAATCACCAATGACTAATTTACAGGAAAACCAGCAGCCAGACTTTGAACAGGAACTAGAAGAAGTAGAAACTTCACTCCGATTATTAAAAGAAAGATATGCCCAAGTGCAACAAGATCAAAAACAAAAGGCACAATGGCAACAAGAATTAAAAAATCTGAAACAAAATAAAAAGCAGCCCCCAGAAATTAAGTCAGAGCTAAAGCGCATTCAAAAACAGTTAGAGGCGTTAGAACTTAACTTAGAAAGCCAGTTATTTTCTTGGAATAGCCTGAAAAGACCTTTTTGGCAATCTGTCCGCTTTGGTGGTTTAGGTATAATTATAGGCTGGCTATTAAAGTCTTGTGCTGGGTAATTCCAAATTGGGATTTTTGATTGGCTGAAACTGTTAATTTTTCATAAAATTAATAATATATACATTGACAAAATACAAATTGTAGAAAATGGTAAATCGTCGCATTGCAGAAATATTAAAAACTGGTCAACCAGAAGAAGTTCTGGTGATTCAAGCTTGGGTAAGAACAAAACGCGAGTTAAAAGGCTTTGCATTTCTGGAAGTCAATGATGGCTCATCTCTAGGTAATTTGCAAATTGTCATTAATCAAGATTTACCAAACTACGAAGGAATATTAAAACAAATAAATACTGGTGCTTCTGTGGAAGTGACAGGTGTACTTGTGGCTTCCCAAGGGAAAGGACAGAGGATAGAATTAAAAGCTGATAGCGTCAAAGTCTACGGTGATGCTGATCCTGATACCTATCCTCTACAAAAGAAACGTCATTCCTTTGAGTTTTTGCGAACCATTGCACATTTGCGTTCTAGAACTAACTCCTTTGGTGCAGTATTTCGGGTGAGAAATGCTTGTTCAGCCGCTATTCACCAATTCTTTCAAGAAAAAGGATTTTTGTGGGTACATACTCCTATTATTACTGCTAGTGATTGCGAAGGTGCGGGAGAATTATTTAGCGTTACCAATTTTAATTTAAAGAACGTTCCTCGCACCGAAAATCAAGAAATTGATTACAGCCAAGACTTCTTTAGTAAACCTGCTTATTTAACAGTAAGTGGACAATTAGAAGCCGAAATTATGGCAATGGCTTTTACTAACGTCTACACCTTTGGCCCCACCTTTCGCGCGGAAAATTCTCACACTTCTCGTCACTTAGCAGAATTTTGGATGGTTGAACCAGAAATGGCTTTTTGTGATTTAGAAGGTGATATGGATTTAGCGGAAGAGTTTCTTAAATATATTTTTAAATATGTATTAGAAACCTGTCCAGAAGACATGGAATTTTTCAATGAACGGATTGATAAAACTGTCTTAGAAACCGCCAATAACATTATTAATAATCAATTTGAAAGATTGACTTATACAGAAGCAGTCAAACTTTTAGAAAAGGCTGATGTTAAATTTGACTATCCTGTTAGTTGGGGTGCAGATTTGCAATCAGAACATGAACGCTATTTAGCAGAACAACTGTTTAAAAAGCCTGTAATTGTTACAGATTATCCCGCCCAAATCAAAGCTTTTTATATGCGGTTGAGTGATGATGAAAAAACCGTTCGCGCAATGGATATTCTCGCACCAAAAATAGGAGAAATAATTGGTGGTTCCCAACGGGAAGAAAGGCTAGATGTGTTAGAAAAACGGGTTTTAGCCCAAGGTATGAACCCCGAAGATTTGTGGTGGTATTTAGATTTACGTCGTTATGGTACTGTTCCCCATGCTGGTTTCGGTTTGGGTTTTGAAAGATTAGTGCAGTTTATGACGGGTATGGGCAATATTCGTGATGTAATTCCGTTCCCTCGCACACCACAAAGCGCGGAGTTTTAATGACTTTAGAGACGTTATTTACAACGTCTCTACCATAGTATTGATTTATATATACCCTAATCTTAGTTACTATTCATTTAAATATATTAATTCATTTATAAACTTGTTAATGCGTGTTTCTCTATATCCAGAAACAATAGAAAAAATACGTAGAAAAACTACGTAAATAGATGTTAGTCCATTATCAGTCCTTGTATTTAACGCATCTCCCACACCCCCAGTGTCACAATCGGTTTTTTCTGTTTTTTATCCACATTTAATGTTGGATTTTTGACAAAACTTAACTAATATTCATAGGCGATCGCCGATCCCAAATTTCCAAACGACCCATTTTCGTTGTGTGACAGTTTAGGGTGCGAAAGGTAGGATTTAAATTTTTGGCAATAGAGAATAAACGTTAGGTTTACCCCTCCATGAAATAGCATCCCTCAGGGATAGCTCGTCGAACCGTTGGTTTATTTACGCCATGCTGTACTCAGGATTAATTATTCCCCAAAAAAAGTTCGACAAATAATTTCTAGTTCAAAAATTCACAAATTGCCATCTGAAATCGTCTTAAAGGCAGGAACAAAAAACACAACGATTTCTGAGTTCAATTTTAGAAACTCTAAATCAACCATGTTCCTCAACTACTTGGCATTACAAATTACAAGCTAAACAAGGACTATGATCATGAATTCATTGAAAAAGTCTATGGACTGTGCAAAGGTGCTGATATTTGCATTTGCTCTGTCATGTTTGATGTTCTTTTCCCCGACAACAGCAATGGCAGATAGTTGCAGACCTATCCCAGGAAATATTTTCAAAGAAATACCAGTTGTGAATGGAAGTTTTGAATATGAGGTGAAGAACCAGTTACCCTATCCAGCCGTGATTCGCTCTGTGAAGGTTTGCTTAGAACCTGCAACTGCAACTGGAAAAATTAACAGCATTTTAATTAAAGGTCCTGATGGAAAGATTGAATTTGGTTGTAATCCTCAAGCAGTAACGCAAGATACCAACCTAATTAGAGCTTGCGGTGGTCCGGCTGTTTTGGACGCTGGAGATACGATCTATATGGCAGCAGGAAGTGGTTTTAAACCAGATAATGTCAGGTTAACTGTTAACTTAAGTTCTGATTTCTAAGCATAATCAGCCTTGATTTATTTGAAGAGTTGATATAGCTTTTCTGCCAAACACAACATAGCTCAATTTTATAAAAATATATGAAATATTTGCTATTTGTGTTTGGAAATTGCTGAGATTTTTGCCAGCCGATTAAGTTTTCTATGGCAAAAAAAGCATTGTTCTAATCAAGAGAAAATAACGCATTGAACCGATGGAAAATCTTCAAGAAGATAGCACCAGCAAAATATTTAATGCTGATTTAGCTTTTATCGCTCTCTGTTTCTGTATAGTACTATTTGGATTTGGTTACACCCTGACTATATTGCCAGAAATCGCCGAATCGCAGTTAATTGATCAAAAGCGAACTTGCATTACTGGTGGTTGGAAATTTGCATTAATTCTCACACACATTATCACTTTTGCCCTGATTCCCTTGGCAATGAGAATTTTTTATGCTGGGTTAAAAAATTTGGGATTGGGATTTAAAGTTATTTTTGCTTCTCAACTAGGTCTAGCTTTTGTAATGGTGGCGATCGCTGCTGAAATTGGTTGGCACGTTACCCAATGCTGGTATTATGCCAACGATTTTACAATGCTGAATTTCATGTTCTACTTTTTTTTGATTTCATCATTTGTATTGTGGTCAGATGGCTTAGTTCTCAAGATAACTATTCTCACCAGAATAGTTAACATTTTGTTTGCTATTAGTTTGTTAGTTATCTCCATTTTATACCCGTTAGGTTATCAAGCTAATAACCCTAGTTTTAAAGTGCCAATCTATATTGCACTGACTTTAGTTTTTGGTATTTTGACTTATCGAGGTTATAAGCTACTCAAAGATTGGAAAATTATCCTCGTTCCCTTCTTTTCAGTAGGAGTTAACTTAAGTTTTGTATTTCTTCTAGATAAGTATGGTGGCAATCCTTATACAGACCCCCAAATAGCGTTCAATGCTTTATTTCATATCCTCCATGACTTAGGTGGGACAGAAGCAGGAGTAGCTATTTTCACCTGGCTAGTCTACGACAAAGGCATTACTCAATTTAGAAAGACTAATCAAGAAAAATTAATCATCAACAAAGAATTAGCAATAAAGAATTAGCAATATGCTCCTATCAATAATTGAAGATGCGCCAATTAACAATATTTTGTCAATCATATATCCCCTGGGACATCTCAGTATAGCTGTGATGGCATGGATATTAATAGGTTGGGGGGTTAGTCTGTGGCGAAAATCATCCAGTGTAGCGATGATTGTAACTCCCTTATTGTTAGTCAGTCTTAGCTATGACAATTCTATTCTGGTAACAGGAAAACTTATTGGTGCAGGAGAGCTTTTAGAAAGTCTCAGCATGATTCGCTATCTCTTGCACTACTTAGTTTTGCCACTGTTTATTGTTATTGGTGTTGAACTTGCTTACCGTGCTGGAGCAGCTTGGGCAGTTACATTAGTGAGAATTTTAGCTTGGGGAATTGCATTTGTACTGGCTGGGATAGATATTACCAAGAACTATATAGGAATAGAATTAAAACCAGAGTTTTTTGCGGGAATCTTGCGTTATGTCCCTGAGAATCTGAGTGGCCCACCAATTATTACCATTGTAGTTAATTTGTTTATGCTACTAATTGGTATTGGCATTTGGGTCAGACTGAAATGGTCATGGTTATTTGTAGGAACATTTATTGCCCTACTTGGTAATGCTATGCCTTCATCAACTATCGGGACACTTCCTGGTAGTGCATCTGAATTGATCTTGGCTTTAAGTTTGTTGTTCACAGAGCAGCAAATACAAGTTATCGGTAAGCAACCTCCTCAAAAAGAAAAAGAGATATTGATGGTAGATGCTGCAAGTCAAAAAGCCTTAGAATGGGAGCATACTATAGACACAAAAAAAGGCTACACAATCTACCAGTCAGGTAGTCACATTCAAGGTAATTTTATCCAAGTCTATGCTCCTGATGCTCCCTATCGTGATGAGCAAGGAAAACTCAGATTAATTACTTACTTACACGGCTTTGCTTTGTGTATGCCAAAATTCTATGAAGATCATTTAGAAGAATTGGCTAAACAAGGCTATTATGTAGTTTTTCCAGATTTTCAAAAAAGTACCTATCCAGATGATATAGAACAGAAAACAGCGTATAGAGATAATCAAGAAAAGCATGAATTATCCTGGTGGAAAATTCTGCAAAATGTTATTTCCAAAGGTGAGAAATTTAAACTAGGAGATACTTTAGATCAACAGCAAAAACGGCGGCGAGAAATAGGGAAAGTTGCCCGCAAATTAATCAAACCTAATTTCGTCAATTATCTTCGAGTTTCTTTAGCCTTAGTCGTAATCATTTTTGTGATTAAAGTGCTGTTTTCATGGTTCAATCGTCGCTATGGACAGAATTTAATCAAACTTATTTCCACCGTTGGCTTAAGTCTTTTACATAGTCCTTTAGAATGGATTGACCAAGCGATAGATATTACTGATAGAGCTTGGAAAAAGTTATCTGATGATTATCCCAATATTGCCCAATCAGAGTTTGACTTTTATCTATTTGGTCATTCTTTGGGAGGATTATTAGCACTGAGTTGGCCTCTTTATCTCGAACCAAATCAACAAAGATTTTTACCCAAACAAATTATTACTGCTGATCCAGCCCCAAGTACGGAAATGGGCATTCCGCAGATAGCTCTCTGGATTTTAAAACTCTTTAATTCTCCCTTTGCAGAAAACCCAATAAATATCCGTAAAATCGGTAGTAAATTAATTTTACCTATTGGGATTCTACATGGTGTAGATGATAAAATTGTCAAGCCCCAGTCTTGGGCTAAACCAGGATTTGGGCAACAAAAATCCAATTTTGACTGTATAGCTAGTGAAGAGAAGAAAATCTACTTTTCGCTTTCCAATAAGGACTATAATCCCCCGTTAATTGCCTTTCATAACCAAGCCGTAACCGACACCACTTATTTTGATGATGCGTTGTTTAACAATTTCGGTGGTGTGAAGAAAAGTCCCAACCTTTACAATAAGGAATATATTTGGACTGGTGTTGATTTAGTAGTGAGAAACCAAGCCAATGTTAACCAGTTACTCGATCAATTTAACCCTCCTGGCAGTCCGGTTATTATCACGGATACTTTGCCAGAAAAACCAATTAATTGGAAATTGATAGTAACTGTTATTTTGGTTGGGCTAACTTTGTGGGGTGTATACTGGTTATCGTACTCTTATATACCTGTGTAATCTTAACTTTATCGAGACGTTTTACATAGCGTCTCTTTCAAAAATCTTATTTTTCTACTGGCATTAAGTTTTTTTTGCAATTACTTTGTTTTTTTAATAACAAGCATTGAAGTAAATACTATATAACTAGTTTTATTTAAGACACATACACTAATTTTGTAAAAAATAATTGCTAATTTGCGTATATTGCAAAATGTTGATTTTTAATTTAATTTTCTGTTGTGTAAAGATTTATCAGCCCGTATGAGCTATATTTCCTTTCCATCTGGGAAAATGGGGGATTTGCGTGGGGGTGATGTAGTGATATTTTTAGGTGATATCCGGGTTGGAACATAGCAGTTGAGGGCTGTATCATAAACTATGAATTATGAAGTTTGAATTAAAAATCCACGTTCGACTTCACAATTCATAATTTATTAGCTCTCAAACTGAAGTCAAGTTACGTAACCAGTTTGAGTTTTGAGCTATTATGTCCTAACTCAAAACTCAGAACTTCGGTAAATCAGCAGAGGGTTTAAGCCATTTGATTTTCAATCGCCCAACGCGCTAGTTCGGTACGGTTGTGGAGATTGGTTTTACCCAACATATTGGAAACATGGCTTTCCACGGTACGCTGACTGACGTTTAATTCTTCAGCGATTTCCCGATTAGCTAAACCCCTGGCTACAAACTGGACTACCTTCAGTTCGGTTGGGGTTAGCTGTACATCGAAGGGAACTTGGATACGGGAACCGTTTTCCCCTCCCTTTGTCTGATGTTCTTTCCAACGGATGGTTTGCTTTAGTGAGGATTCTACTTGTGCTACGAGTTCTTCTGGTTCAAAGGGTTTGACCATGTATACGTCAGCACCTTTGTTTAGACCTTTCACTCGGTCTGCACTTTGTCCCTTAGCGGAGAGGAAGAGGACGGGAATCCAACTTGTACGTTCATTTTGGCGTACTTGTTCCACAAAAGTGTACCCGTCCATTTCCGGCATCATCACGTCACAGATGATCATGTCTGGAACATCATGTTCTAAAATATCCAGAGCTTCTCGTCCATTTTCGGCCGTGATGACTTCGTATCCTCGGAATTCTAAGTAATCCTTCACCAGCAAGATGAGGTTAGGGTCGTCATCAATCAATAGAAGTCGTTTGTGATCTTTCATGCTGGACTCTTTCATAGCAGTGGCACTTGTCGCGCTTCGATCCATCAAGGTCTTGATTAGTTATCCTCTATGGTGGATTATTGAGATGTTGTTGTTTTTCCCACTTAACTTGCCTTTGCTGCCTCGAAGTCTAAAAAGTGAAGGTCACTTTCAATCTTACTAGTAGCTCGATGGCAAAATTCCAGTAAGGATACGGAGAGCAATAGTATTTATAATGCGCTATTATATATCGCTTTGAAAGGGGCGGGCTAAAAAACCTGATTAAACCTGATTAAATAATAATCTTTCTGGTTGACAAGTTCAGTATTTAGCTGAAGATGACCCTAGCTCAAAACTTACCCGCACTTTCATTCGCTTACTGTTGCTCTACTATATCCTTTGGATGTTAAGCCTCTATTTAGAGGTTCACGAGAAACCGGGGAAGTTTCTGGCAAAGGATGGGTTAAAAAGGCTTATGCTTCCACCACCATTATGCCGATTAAGTGTTCTGGGATGATCCGCTCAATGACTTCCGGTTTTGTTTGGCTATACCAAACCCCATCTGGGTAAACTACCATTATCTGCCTAGAACAACAAACACGCAAGCAGTTGGTTTTAGTTCTGAAGATGCAAATGGGATGACTAACTAAGCCGCTGGTTGAGATGTGGCTCTTTAAGTCCCAGTTTTAAGCATTCCCAGGACTCTAGACTAGCTTGTTTTGTCCATGAGTGAGCAACTGTCTGCTCAGAACCAAGAGAACGCTGTTCAGTGAAGGTTTGCCAGTCCTATAGCTTTCACACAATGACTTAGGGCTTTAAGTTCCTTCCACAGCTTTAGTAGTTTTGGGGAGAGGAAGGCAATTTTTGGACTTACTGTAATGTTACTCATTGAACGGTTCCCTGATTACAGTTCTATAACAATTTCCCCGCTTTGCAAATAAATGTTGTCCATATAAAAATATTCATTACTTACGCAACAGAACCAGACAACTATCACAATTAGGCATTTATGCTTAAGTACAGTTGCGATCGCTCAGTTCGGAAACCCGTACACAAGCAATCGTTGCCATTGTATGCTGCACTTCGGTAAATTAGCACTCAGGAGTTGAGAGTGCTAACTAAAGGAAAAAAATTTTTATGGCAGCTGTATCTCTGACCGTTTCGACCGTTAAACCTCTAGGCGATCGCGTTTTTGTAAAAGTGACCGCCGCAGAAGAGAAGACCGCAGGTGGTCTGTATTTGCCCGACACCGCTAAGGAAAAGCCCCAAGTAGGTGAAGTTGTAGCCCTTGGACCTGGCAAGCGTAATGATGACGGTAGCCGTCAAGAATTAGAAATCAAAGTTGGTGATAAAGTGCTGTACTCCAAGTACGCTGGAACCGACGTTAAGCTCGGAACCGAAGAGTACGTGCTGCTTTCTGAAAAAGATATTTTAGCAGTCGTCATGTAAATGGGTGATGAGGGGGATGAGGTACTGGGAAAGAGTTTTCCCCATAACCAATTACCAATCACCAATTACCAAATTCAAGACAAATTTTAACTTACTACCCGAATTTAGACTCTTATGGCAAAGCGCATTATCTATAACGAAAACGCCCGTCGCGCTCTAGAACGCGGTATTGATATCTTAGCTGAAGCAGTTGCTGTCACCCTTGGACCCAAAGGTCGCAACGTAGTTCTAGAGAAGAAATTTGGCGCACCACAAATCGTTAACGATGGTGTCACCATCGCTAAAGAAATTGAATTAGAAGACCACATTGAAAACACAGGTGTGGCACTAATTCGTCAAGCTGCTTCTAAGACAAATGACGCTGCGGGCGATGGTACAACCACCGCTACTGTTTTGGCTCATGCGATCGTGAAAGAAGGCTTGCGGAACGTTGCAGCTGGCGCTAATGCGATTTTGCTGAAGCGTGGTATTGATAAAGCTGCGGCTTTCTTAGTGGAAAAGATTGCTGAACACGCTCGTCCTGTAGAAGATTCTAAAGCGATCGCACAAGTTGCGTCCATCTCTGCTGGTAACGACGAAGAAGTCGGTCAGATGATTGCTCAAGCAATGGACAAAGTGGGTAAGGAAGGCGTGATTTCCCTAGAAGAAGGGAAGTCTATGACCACCGAACTCGAAATCACCGAAGGGATGCGCTTTGATAAAGGCTATATCTCTCCTTACTTTGCTACTGATGCAGAGCGGATGGAAACAGTCTTTGATGAGCCTTACATCTTGTTAACAGACAAGAAAATTGCTTTAGTACAAGATTTAGTACCTGTACTTGAACAAGTAGCTCGTTCTGGTCGTCCTTTGGTGATTATCGCTGAAGATATCGAAAAAGAAGCTTTAGCAACTTTAGTAGTTAACCGTTTGCGCGGTGTACTCAACGTTGCAGCCGTTAAAGCTCCTGGTTTTGGCGATCGCCGTAAGGCTATGCTAGAAGATATTGCCGTCTTAACTGGTGGTCTACTCATCACCGAAGATGCTGGTTTGAAGCTGGATACCACCAAGCTAGATAGCCTGGGTAAAGCTCGCCGTATCACCATCACCAAAGACAGCACAACAATTGTAGCTGAAGGTAACGAAGCTCCAGTTAAGGCTCGTTGCGAACAAATCCGCCGTCAAATGGAAGAAACCGAATCTTCCTACGACAAGGAAAAACTACAAGAGCGTTTGGCTAAATTGTCCGGTGGTGTAGCTGTCGTTAAAGTTGGTGCAGCTACCGAAACCGAAATGAAGGACAAGAAGCTGCGCTTGGAAGACGCTATCAACGCTACCAAAGCTGCTGTAGAAGAAGGTATTGTTCCCGGTGGTGGTACAACCTTGGCTCACTTGGCTCCTCAATTGGAAGTTTGGGCTAACAGCAACCTCAAGGATGAAGAATTGACTGGTGCTTTAATTGTGGCTCGTGCTTTACCTGCACCTCTAAAGAGAATTGCAGAAAACGCCGGTCAGAATGGCGCTGTCATTGCTGAACGTGTGAAAGAGAAGGAATTCAACGTAGGTTTCAACGCTGCTACCAACGAATTCGTTGATATGTTGGCTGCTGGAATTGTAGATCCTGCTAAAGTAACTCGTTCTGCACTGCAAAATGCGGCTTCTATTGCGGGAATGGTGTTGACAACCGAATGTATCGTAGTTGACAAGCCTGAACCTAAGGATGGCGCTCCTGCTGCTGGCGCTGGTATGGGTGGCGGAGATTACGACTACTAAAATCTTTTCCTAGTTTGAATAATGGCCGCTTCCGCAAGGGGGCGGCTATTTTTTGTTGATTCCTACTTTTTCACGGATATTGTAGCTGCTATAATGGGACTTATTATGACTAAATAATATTTAATTTATGTTGGTTCAGTTTTTTAGTTGGAGTGGTATTTTGATGAAAATGGTGAAAGCAAGGCTCAAGAATTAGTATTTTTTTACAGCTAGTTCAATATTGTGGTTATCGTCTTATTCTCAAAAAAGGAGAAGAGCGTATTTCTTTAGTCTCGTAAATTTTAATTTCTCTATCACAGTATTAGTTGGGTAAAACGGAATTAAGAGCATAATTTGCTATTTTACCCAAAATACAATATGTTGCCCAACACCGATATTATTTTAATGAGGTTTAAACATGACTCAAATTATTAATCATCAATCTAATTATCAAAGATTACCTGAAATTGTCAAAAATTTAATTGACAATAATCCTCTTTATCAAGAGAACTTAGATAAACAGGAAATGATTGAAAATATCAATCGTAATTTTGATCCTGTAGCCGTTCCTGATGTTAATAGTATTTCCGAAGAATCATTAATTAAACGGATTAAAAGTATTTTGTCTTTACATTTAGTTTCAGGAATGCTCAATGATTTCACTCCAGAGCAAATGCAACTTTTTGATGAATCTGTAAAACGTGGTGGGTAAATGGGTTATTTATTAGATACTAATATTGTTTCAGCATCACTAAAACAGAATCTTGAAGTGGCATTGAAAATTACAGAAATACGTCGTCAAGGTGAATTTATCGGTATTAGCGGCATAACTTATTATGAAGTGCAAAGAGGACTTTTAAGAAGCAATGCCACTAAAAAACTAGCTTGGTTTCAACAATTTTGCCAAGATTATCCTATTTTGTTTTTAGATGATCTAAAAATTTTTCAAAAAGCATCGGAAATTCATGCTGATTTAACAAGCAGAGGTAAAATTATTCAAGATGCAGATATTTTGATAGCTGCTACTGCTATTATTCATAATTTAATTTTAGTTTCTCACGATTCTGATTTAACTAGAGTTAAAGATTTAAATCTAGAAAATTGGTTAATTTCTTAGTCAATTCTTGCCTTAAAGATAATGCAAAGTATTGCATTATGTATTTTATACTGTCATCAGTAATTATTTTCTTAAACAATCAAGAACAAGTCCTGAAATGACAACTCAAGAAAAAATACTCAATCAATTACAAGTGCTAGAGACTCTTTCTAAACAAGGGGCTTATAGCGACACATTTGTTTTATCTTTAAGAAACATTCTTATTGAAGAAATTAATAGTATTGAACAACAAATTCAAGAAATAGAGACTGATTTACAGAGTTTTGAACAACAATATCAGTTATCATCTGCACAATTTTATCAACAATTTAAAGATGGTAAACTAGGCGATTGTATAGACTTCGTTGAATGGAGTGCTTTTTATCAAATGTTGTGTTCATTACAAGAACGATTAAATCTTCTTAAATTTCAACTTTAATTTATGATCTCTCACATTTATATCACTGAAATTAAAGCCAAATTAAACAATAATAAACTAATTCATAATATTGAAGTTATTAAAGAAAGAGCTATACCAGATCAAGGTTATTTTCGAGCGCGACTAACTTTAAATAATGGAGATTTTTTAGAAGTAGCTGAATTTTTTAAAATAGAAAATGAACAATGTATTACTATCACTTATCGCTATCAATGGATGAATCCATCTCAAACTCAATTAAAAAAACGTTGGGATAATGTAGAGCATTTTCCTGATTTACCGAATTTTCCCCATCATGTTCATCTAGGAGATGAGTTGATTGTTAAACCTAGTGAGTCGAGGAATATTTTACAAATTCTGATTTTGATTGAAGAAGAAATACAAAACGGATAGATAAGTTTTGAATGTTGATCTATGTAGAGAATAAGCGGAGATATAAAAATGAAGAATGAAATTGATAACTTGTTTAAGGACAAAAATATTTTATTTAATGAGGATGATGTTGAATTATCTATAATTTCTCTAAATATAGCCTTAGAAGCTTATTTTAGTACGTATCATTGTGTTAAAAGGGAGTTTTATGCTATCTGTTCTTATAATAATAATCCTCAAGATGATTACGTGATTTTGTCTAGAAAATGAGCAAAAAAATTTGGTTCATCTATTTATCCTAAAGGATATTATGAAAGAGTTATTAATTTATCAATAAAGATATTGTTCAAAAATAAGCATTAAAAATGATGAATCATCATCTAAAAATCCATTTTTGTGATGTTTATGAATTATTAAATGATAAAAAATAGAGATCTATTTGCTCATAATTTAGAAGGTGTTTGAAAGGTCTAATTTATTACAGCCTTGGTGGCTGAAAGTTGCGGATACACAAATGAAACGCAGATGGGTTGGACTTGATATTGTGCTATTATGAGTAAGCTTAATTATTTGTGCATTAGCATATCCCTAACGGGAACAAGAGGCTTTATTATATTTATTCGCCGATAGGGTAGCTTGTCTTTAACCCTAAACTTTTCAAACATCCTCTTAGGGCTTGCTGAACTTAGGGAAATTTTTTTGCGGATTTTGGCAAAGAATTTGGTCAATTCTCAGACTCAGGTTAGATATTTTGCCGAAATTGAAGTCTATAACACTTGCTAATGTTAACTTTTGCCGAATAATTTGCCATAAGTTTGCCAAACGATACAAAAAAATGTCACAATTTTTGCCAAGATTGATATATTATTTTGCAACAATTCACTTGGCGTGAATCAGCATGAGTGAAAAAAAAATAGAAAATAACGGGAAAACCTTTCTCGTTCTCCTTTTGCCAATCTCGTTTTTGATTATTTTCCTGGTTTCTACTTGGAAAATTTTGCTAATTGTTTTGCTGCTGCTGATGGCCTTCAACCTTTGGCAGCAGTATAAGTGGGAAAAGTGGTGTGAACAAGTTAACCCTCTTTTTTATCAGTTAATTCGGGAAAACCAGGGCAAAATTACACCGGTTGATTTGGCCATTCGAGGTAATTTTTCTGGAAATGAGGCTAAACGCTTTTTAGATGGAAAGGCTAAGGAATTTGGTGCTAGTGTACTAGATTCTGAACATGATAG
Organism: Anabaena sp. EIM26; assembly: GCF_057568715.1. Lineage (NCBI taxonomy): Bacteria > Bacillati > Cyanobacteriota > Cyanophyceae > Nostocales > Nostocaceae > Anabaena > Anabaena sp. EIM26. Next base: position 856,293 of record NZ_CM172472.1, read on the forward strand.
CCAATCTTACTACTTTATAAATGCCAGTATTCTGGGAAATATACTTGATAGTAGTGAGGTTGTGGAAAAACGTCCTGTTCAACCTGTGACTAAAGAGGCGCGATCGCTCTTAGCACCACCAGAAACAATTCCCCAGCAGGAAGAAACAGAATCTGAGTCATTACCTCAAGTCAATGATGAGGAAGTCAAAAAACCTCTGGAAGAACAGTTAGTTTTTGGCTCTCTCATCCAATCTGAACTGGCAAAACGACTAAGTGTATATTCCAGCACTGTTTACAAACGTCGCAATGACCCAGATTTCTCAGAATGGAGTCGTAGCCGTGACCCCGATGGGATTGCTTGGTCTTATTCTCGTAAGTCTAAGGAGTTTTTCCCTGTAGAAGAATAGGAGGCAGGGTGCAGGGTGCAAGTTTAGTACAAAGCGATGAGTAGCGAGTAATGAGTAGGAACTAAAGTCAAACACTTGTTACTCGGTACTCACCCATTACCCATTACCTATTAGCAATCCCTACTGCTTCGCTGATGGAATTTAAGCCGTTTTCCTCTAGTTTGGTTAATAAACCGGACAGGATGCGGCGTACCATCATTGGCCCTTCATAAATCCAGCCTGTATAGACTTGGATGAGGCTGGCACCGGCTGTGATTTTTTCCCAGGCATCCTCTGGGGTGAAAATGCCACCAACGCCAATGATGGGGATTTCTCCTTGGGTTTGTTGGTAAATGAAGCGAATTACTGCTGTGGAGCGATCGCACAATGGCTTTCCACTAATTCCCCCGGCTTCTTCTTGGGGGGATTTACCAGTTTTTTCTATCAACTGGGTTTTCAGTTCCTCACGGCTGATGGTGGTGTTGGTGGCAATTATTCCTGCTAGTTTGTAGGTTTTAGCCAGAGTAATAATGTCAGCGATCGCATCCCACTCTAAATCTGGTGCTATTTTTACAAAAATTGGCTTTTGTGATTTGTTGTCTGTTTGTAGCAAGTCCAATATCTGACTAAGCATGGAGGCATCTTGGAGCGATCGCAATCCTGGTGTATTGGGAGAAGAAACATTCACAACAAAATAATCACCCAAATCTTGAAGCAAGCGAAAGCTCTCCAGATAATCCTCTGCTGCTACTTCTAAAGGTGTGATCTTAGATTTACCCAAATTTATACCTATGGGTATTTTCCAAGATTTTTCTTGCTTAAGAGTTGTTAATCTTGTTTTCATTGCTACTGCACCAGAATTATTAAAGCCCATACGGTTAAGTGCAGCTTTGTCTAAAGGTAAACGAAACAATCGGGGGCGAGGATTACCAGGTTGTCCATGATAAGTAACAGTACCCAGTTCAGCAAAGCCAAAACCAAAACTAGACCAGATATTAGCCGCAACGCCATCCTTATCAAACCCAGCAGCCAAGCCTATGGGGTTAGGGAATTTTAATCCAAACAGATTTTGTTCTAGACGTGTATCATGTAAGCATAAAGACTGTTCTAAACGAGAAACTAACCATTTACCAAGCGGATAATTGCTTGCTTGTGACAGGGAAGTAAAACTATGAATTGTGTTTTGGTGTAACCACTCTGGATCGGTTCTCACCAGAGTAAATAAAAAAGGACTAATTACTGCTTTATAAATATCCAAACTAGGTTAACATCTACCAATTATTACTATTATTATCAGATACCAAATCCAGGATTAATCCGAATTATTTTCAGGGCATCCTTAATATATTACTACAACCTATGTCCACGGATAATCAGATGGGGCATTCAAAAAAGCCTATACCCGCCGAACCACAAATTATGTCTGTGGGGAAAATTCTCCAAAATCTCAGAGATGAAGATCATGTTGATGCTCTGATCACAATTACTATTGCTTATCTTAGAGAACAGTTTGACTACCAATTTATTTGGCTTGCCCTTTACGATCAGGTGAGTAAAAAATTACATGGTCAGGGGGGTATAACCCCAGATGGAGAGACAAATATTTTAACAAGATCGATTTTGGTAAATCCTGGTAACTTATTAGCGCAAGTAGTGACTGAACTTTGTCCTGTGGGCGTAGCTAATTTACAGGGAGAAGTCCGCGCTCCGGAATGGCAAGACGTTGCTGCTAAATATAATATTCAGGGGACAATCGTTTTACCAATTCGCTATAAAAATAACTGTTTAGGTGTGGTATTACTAGCTTCACAACGCTGGGGTTACTTACTGGCCGGAGAAGCAAGGGCCAAACTATTGATAGTAATAGGTGAATTAGGAGTAGTACTTGATCACCATCAAAAAGAAGGAAATTGGCAAAATAACGCTAATAATTCTCCTACTGAATCATTATTAAAACTCCTGGAAAATGTACGCTCCCCAAGTAACTTGAATAAAAGGCTAGAAGCCGTAGTTAATGAAACCCATGAATTTATTGCTCCCTCGCGGACAAATATATACTGGTTTGAACGGGAAGGACACTATTTTTGGTGTCGAATGAGTAGTCAACTAGTAAGTATAGGTAGGGATTGGAGCGAGCAGCCAGCATCGGCAGGGATAAAAGTACAAGAATTGGGGGATGTTTATTATTCTTTAGCGGTTAACCAACTTGTCTGGCTTGGTGAATCCAATAGTTCCCTGAAAAGTCATGTTCAAGATAAGTTGCTAAAACGCCTGGGAGTGCGATCGCTTTTAGCATCTCCTATTATCTGGCAAAAAGACTTACTAGGCTTTCTAGCAGTGGAAAGCACTGAACCACGAACTTGGACTCAAGCGGATAAAACGTTCATTCAAGGTGCAGCTGGCTTACTCTCCTTAGCGGCTCCCAATGACAGAATCGACAGCACAATCAAACAAGTTCAACAAAACTACCAACTTTCCGTCAAATTTTCCCAAGCAGTCCATCAAGAACAAGACCTAGAACAAATCTTACAACGGTATGCTACAGAACTTTTAGAGCAACTAAGTGCTACACGCTTTTTACTCTTAGAGTACGATCCTCATCAAAATATTTATCAAATTATTTACCAAAATGTGCTGAGTAGTCGCCGATTGTGGAAATTTATTCCCACCCCTCTTTCGGAAATGGATTCTCAGCTTTTGCAAAATACCAAGCAAGCGATAGACATTGAAACCCTAGACCAAGATTTGCGTTTATATAGCTGGCATACCCAGTTGTTAGAAAGTGGAGTGCGATCACTCTTAATTTGCAACTGCATTCAAGGACATCAACCCGAAATATTGCTAATGCTGACCAATGACAGCCATCGTTCTTGGACAATTTTAGAAAAAGAATTGTCATGGGTAGTTAGTCAGTCTCTTGGTGTCATCGTCCGTAATCGCAAGTTAAATGTCATCACTCAAGAACAGCAAAAAATTGCCAAAATATTCAAACAATACCCAAACATACTCATACAAACAGACTGCGAAACTACCCGATCAACAGCCCTGAAATATATAGCAAGTGTTTTGGAATGCCGTCTAGCTGTCATCCTAGCCTGGACTCCTGGACAAAATCGAGCAGAAATTATTCAAGGCATAATTAGCAATCATATATTTGGGATTGTTGCAGATGCACCTATTTTGATCCAAAAAGATGTTCTCATCGAGTTGGCATTAGCACATAATAGTTACTTGATTTTTAAAGCTGATGATTTACCACCAGAAACCAGACAATGGTTAACTATTCCTGATCAGGGTAGAGTCTTGGTAATGGCATTGCGTACCACAGATGGTTCTCAACCTAGAGGTATAGTGTTGCTGGCAGATTATGGAGAACAACCTTGGTCAGAACTCAACCTCAATGCAACTGCTACCCTCATTACTCAATTAGCTTGGTGGTATAGTCAACAGCAAATCACCCAAAAGCTCAAGTCCAAAACTGAAGAATTACAAGAACTTAACTGGTATAAACATCGTCGTTTAGAAGAAATTCATCGAATGTCAGCCATAGTACTGACTCAAATTCGTGATTTGGGTATTCCCAGTAATGAACTCACTCAAATGCGTTACAAGCTCCTGCTGCGGCAATTAAATTACATTGCCAACTCAATGACAGGAATCATCAAACAAGAGCAGTGGCAGTTGCACCTGAGTGGGGAAACTATGTCAATTTCCAGTTTATTAAAGCGATCTGTTGAAAGAGTAGACAGTTTGGTTAAGCAGCAACAGTTATGGATAGGTTTGCATGGTTTGGGAAAACCAATTGAAGATGGGGAATCACCCAAAAGTGGTTCATTATTATCTGGAGAGCTAATTACTGCTAACAATCCACCCCCATTAGCTACATCTGGTGATATCGTCAAGATTGAATTAGTTATCTATGAATTATTAGTCTCTGCCTGTAAACGTTCTCCCATTGGTGACAGAATTGATATCTGGTGTCGTCGGTTAGATGAGCGCTTACTAGAAGTATCTATTACAGATAATGGCATCATTGATCCACATTTATTAGCAGAATTAAATCACAATCGATCCAAGGATATACTCGCTTCTGCACAACTCAACCAACCACCAGGGTTACATCTGCTAATTTGCCAAAACCTGATGCAGCAGTTGGGCGGAGAATTGCATATATATCAATTACCAGATAATCGAGTAGCAAGTCGTTTAGTCTTACCTGTAGCTCCTCAGAATGCTGAAGGATATACTTTAGCTGAAAACCAAATAAGCCCTACCCCTTACTCTTAGGAGGGTGGGATGAATTTTGGTCGATGACGAATCGCCAATCTTGGTTTTTAGTGGTGAATCAATTAATGTTTTCATCACTTGAGTCTGACAATTATGGAGTATGGTTTCAGTCTCTTATAGGGTGTAGTTCAGTAAGCTCACCAACCGCGTCAGACTCGATAATTAGGCATAAAAGTCTTTCCGTTAGGACTAGAAGTCAGGAGTCAGGAGGAAGAATTAGAAGGAGATCAGAATATTCTCAAATCTGGGTAAATGAACGGTTTTTGATGATTTCATCGCTTATTTCTTGCACCTTCTTATACTTTTCAGCCTGAAACTGTTGATATATCTAGGTTTTAGGTTTATTAAGCAAGCCCTACTTAATACTTCAAATGAGACGTGTTCGTTCTAAATCTGATTTACCAGAAAAAATCTGTGCAGTCTGCCAACGTCCCTTTAGTTGGCGCAAAAAATGGGAAGATTGTTGGGATGAAGTTAAATATTGCTCAGAACGTTGTCGTCGTCGCCGTTCTGAGGCTAAAGGAGATAAGTAATTGGGAATTTGGGAGTGGGAAGATAATTGACAATTTATAACTGATAACTGATAACTGATAACTGTTAAAGCTACTCAAATGCAAATAAATGATATTACAAGTACAACCTAAATTAATTATTCATGGAGGGGCTGGTAGTTCTCTCCAAGGTAAGGGAGGATTGGAGGCTGTACGCAACTCCCTTTCCAAAATCATCGCTGAAGTCTACTCTCTATTGCTTAAGGGTACAAATGCTTCAGAAGCCGTAGTCCGGGGTTGTCAAATGTTGGAGGATAATCCTCGCTTTAATGCTGGTACAGGTTCGGTATTACAATCTGATGGTCAAATCCGCATGAGTGCTTCTTTAATGGATAGTACATCAGGGCGTTTTAGTGGTGTAATTAATGTTTCACGGGTAAAAAACCCGATTGAAATGGCGCTATTTCTGCAAAACTCTCCAGATCGGGTATTGTCTGATTACGGTTCAGCGGAGTTGGCACGAGAGCTACAAGTTCCTAGTTACAATGCTTTAACTGATTTGCGACTGAAAGAATGGATGGAGGAACGTCAAGATAATTTTAAAAGGACGATGGCTGGGGTGGTTGCAGAACCGGAAGTAGCAGAAAGCTCTAATGCTGGCAGAGGTACGATTGGTGTAGTGGCTTTAGATAGTTATGGTCAGTTAGCTGCTGGTACTTCCACTGGTGGTAAAGGCTTTGAGCGTATTGGTAGAGTCAGTGATTCTGCGATGCCTGCGGGGAATTATGCTACCAAGTATGCTGGAGTTAGCTGCACTGGAATTGGCGAAGACATCATTGATGAGTGTTTAGCTGCCAAGATTGTGATTCGAGTTAGTGATGGAATGTCTTTGCAAGAGTCGATGTTGCGCTCATTTACTGAAGCTAGTAAGAATGACAGAGATTTGGGTGCGATCGCTCTTGATGCGACTGGAACGATATCCTATGGTAAAACTAGCGAAATATTACTGGCTGCCTACCACAATGGCGAAACAATTGGCGATACTCTGGAATGGAATGATGGCCAATTGATTGGTTATTGTTGATTTTTCTACAACTATTAGACAAGAGCGTGAAAATGACTGTAGAGACATTCCACCGGAACGTCTCTACAAGGGTTTTCATCCTATGTATGTATATGTTATTGAACGCGAGTCAGTTGTAATAACTCTTGGGGAGATGCCAACATATCGATCGCAACAAAGAAGATTTTTCCTTCGGGATTGATGAGGAAGCGCCACGCAATATTCATACCCACGGTGACACCAAACCAAGGTGTTTGCACTACACCTGTGATTTTTAGCTGTTTAGAACCATCTGCTCGCACCTCGCAAATACCTTGTTGTGGCATCATGTTGAGTCCTTGAGCTTCTTCACGCATATATTTAGCGATCGCTTGAGTGCCAACAATTGGCTTTTGGAATGGTGGTTGTAGCGCACCATCAGCAGTGAATAAAGCGATCGCAGCATCAAAGTTATCTGCATTCATTGCTTCAATGTAGCCCAACACAGCTGGCTCTGTCACACCCTCAATTTTGACTGAAGAAATGCTAGGAGTTGTCCGTTGGAAAGCAGGTTCTGCATCTGCTTTTGGATAACTGCTAGGAGCAAGTTCAGAAGTATCAAATCCCATATTGACTACGGTGTTACGCAGTACTGTGATTTGTTGACCTTGATCAAGTTTCTGGGTTGCTTCCAACACTACTTTCACGCCAGGAGACATTTGATAACCCACTGGAATAGGAGTGACGAGACCCTTTTTCATCAATTCTCCTAACTCATACCAGAAAGCCAGTTTGGTATTAACACTGAAGAATCCGTAAGAACGGCTAATAGGAGTGTCAGCACGACTAGCAAGATCGCGCATCACTTTTGTTTGCTCTTCAGGAGACATGAGCTTAATTTGGGTGAGCAAGCTTTCTGCTAGTTGCAGACGTGCGGCTCCAGGTGCTGCGGGGGTAATTGTTTTACCCATTTCGGTGTACGCATACCAAAGATATGCAAGTTGATCATCTACATTGAGTTGATCGAATAAGGCGATTGTTGCTGGAATTAAGCTAGGAACTTGAGTGTTAGAAAAAATACTTTGAGCAGATTGGATAGTCAAGGTCATAATCAAAATCTCCAATAATGGTTGTTAATTTGTAGCTTTCAAAATTCCCACACAGAATCTTTAAGCTGATGCTTTTCTGGTCAAAACTGCTGGCGCACACTAAGTTAATTTACCTAGAAGCCGCAGCTGCACTAGGGACTGTTATGCACATCAATATTTAGTTGAACCTGAAGGTATAGGTTTACCTTTGCTGGTTCATAATTCAACTGCACTTAATTTATGCAGTTCTTTGATTAGCGATTTATCTTTATCTGTAAAGAACTGTAACAAGATAAATAACTTTTGTAAAGTTACTGATATTACGAGTTGACAAAAATACCTAAATATGAAATTAGGCTTTCGTATAAAAATTTTATGTTAGCAGTGGGGGATTTTTTTAACGCCGAGGAAAGGTGGAGGTTTGATGAAAGTGATAAAATTTCTGCGTAAAAAGAAAGGTGCGTTAGCAATATAACGCACCCTATAAAATTTTTCTTACTCAGGATTCAGTACTCTTCTTGCGCCAACCTGGTTTCACAACTTGACGACTCCGCGCAATTACCAAAGAATCGTTAGCAACATCTTCTGTCACCGTTGAACCTGCGGCTATGTAGACATCATTGCCTACAGTAATAGGTGCAACTAAAACACTATTAGAACCGGTTTTGGTGCGATCGCCTATTCTTGTGCGATGTTTCTTCACACCGTCGTAGTTTGCAGTAATTGTCCCCGCACCGATATTGACTTGAGTTCCGGCTGTAGTATCGCCTAAATAGGATAAATGAGCTACATTAGTGCGATCGCCCAATTGCGTATTTTTCAACTCCACAAAATTGCCAATTCGACAATTAGCACCCACTTCTGCATGACCACGCAAATGAGCATAGGGGCCAATCTTAGTTCCCCCCTGGATGAAGCTATCTGTAATTACAGAATACTGAACAGTTACATTTTCACCCAAATCGCTATTTTCAATTAAACTCCCAGGGCCAATGCGACTACCGGACTTAATCACAGTCTTACCTCGCAAGTGGGTTTGAGGTTCAATAATTACATCTGGCTGTAATTGCACCGTTTCATCAATAGTAATACTTGCCGGATCAATCAGCGTCACACCGGCTAACAACCATTTTTCCTTAATGCGTCTTTGCAGAATATCGTTAGCTGCGGATAACTGCAATCTATCATTAATTCCTAAAATTTCTTGATCATCTTTCACATCTACAGCCATCACTTTACCAACTTGGGTAACTGCATCTGTGAGATAATATTCTTTCTGAGCATTATTGGCTTCTAATTGAGGCAGAAACTTTGCTAAATCTGGCCAACGAAAACAATAAATTCCAGCATTAACACAATTATTTTCTTTTTGGCTAGGAGTGCAATCTTTATCTTCAACCATTTGTTGCACAACACCATCACTATCACAAAAAACCCTACCATAGCCTTGAGGATTTGATAACTTTGCAGTCAGAATAGTACAGGAATTTTGGTTTTCTTGATGGGTTTGTAAAAGATTTTTCAAAGTCTCTGTACGTAACAAAGGTACATCACCATTCAAAATCAACAAATCGCCAGTATAACCTTCTAAATGAGGAATTAATTGCTGAATAGCATGACCTGTACCTAATTGTACAGTCTGTTCCACAAACTCCAATTCAGGAATTGAACCCAAAGCAGTTTTCACTTCTTGAGACTGATACCCAACAATCACTAACCTTTGTGAAGGCGAAAGAGGTTCGACGCTTTCAATGACACGCTCAACTAAAGATTTTCCACCCAAAGAATGTAAAACTTTAGGCAGATTCGATTTCATTCTTGTTCCTTTTCCTGCCGCGAGAATTGCTACAACAACCATAATTAAATATCGGTAAATTACAATGAACAATCTTTTTAGTATTTTCTGAATCAGACTCAAATCATATCCGAGTACCGAGTATTGAGTGCTGATTAGCTTATTAATCTTTTACCTCCTGACTTCTACCTCCTTTTAATTCCACCTTTTTTTCCACTGAGAGGTAGATTCTAAAACAGAAGCTTTTTGCTCTTGTTGTCGTCGCCTAATTATAACTTCAGCAGCATCTCTCAATTGAGGATCACGATAAGGAATAGCCGCACGAGTTTGTAAATGTTCTTTTTCCTCTTCCGATAGAGGGGGAATGGGGATAATTTCTTCGTCCTCGTCTCCCCAACTATCCACCGACTCATCTCTGGGATATGCTGCTATAGTACCAGGTGTATGTCTTCCTATGGGTGTCGTAGAACCTATAACCAAGCCAGCTGCTAAAAGTGCAGTGCGTACAGCCGCAGCGCAGGAATAAGTCGCTAGTAAACCATTGTGATGTAAACACAAAGCAAGTTTTTGTATAAATTCCACAGTCCATAATTGCGGACATTGCGGTGGTGAAAAGGCATCAAGAAAAATAGCATCAGCTTGGAAACCTGACTTTTGTAATATCTGAATTGATTCTCTAGCATCACCTATGAGTAACTTTGCTTTTAATCGCTCTGTATAAGATTGATGCTTAAAAGCTAATTCGTTCAAGATTTGCCTAAACTCGTATTCCCAATCATAGAATATACGCTGCTTAATGGCTGCTTGGGGGACTGCTGGATTTATTTCTAAACCAATGACTTCGACATAACAAATGGGATTTACTTCCCAAATTACCTGTAAAGCGGCGGCTGTGTTGTATCCTAGACCATAACAAACATCTAAGATCCTGACTATTCCATTTCCGGCTGCTTTCTGCACTTGACTAGGAAGTACAAACTTCAAATAAGTCTCTTGTCTAGCACCAAAATGGCTGTGAAAAGCCTCGTCAAATTCTTCCGAAAAGAAGGTAAAAGAACCATCTTGTGTTTGTTGGGGTATAAAATTATCTGGATCTGATATTTTGTTCATAATACTAAACTAATAATTAATCACTAATGACTACTTCAGTTTTTGTCTCGCCTAAATGGTTATTTGAACATCTTAACGATTCCCAAGTTGTAATTGTCGATTGTCGCTTTTCTTTGGCTGATTCGCAATTAGGACAAAAGCAATATCAAGAAGGTCACATACCTGGATCTTACTATTTAGATTTAAATCAAGATTTGTCCAGTCCTGTGGGAGAACATGGAGGCAGACATCCTTTACCTAATACCGATGATTTAGCTGATAAATTAGCGAAAATCGGGGTTAATTACCAAAAAACCTTGGTAGTCGCCTACGATGATTCTCGCTTGGCGTTTGCTTCTCGTTTATGGTGGTTATTACGGTATTTGGGGCATGAACAAGTAGCCGTTTTAGACGGGGGTTTTGCTGGTTGGCAAAAAGCTGATTATCCTGTCTCAGAAGTGATTCCAGCAGCTAAAACAGGGAATTTTGTTCCGCAAATACAAGCGCATACAGTTGTAGATTATACTTATGTTAAAAATCGCAAAGATCGTCCAGATATAGTTTTGGTAGATGCAAGAGAGAGCGATCGCTATCGCGGAGAACGAGAACCCATTGATAAAATTGCCGGTCATATTCCCGGTGCTATAAACTATCCCTGGCAAGAAGTAACCGACACGAATGGTTTTCTACTCCCCCAATCAGAACAACATCAACGGTGGAAACAACTAGAAACATCTAATGAAATTGTAGTCTATTGCGGTTCTGGTGTCACAGCTTGCGTAAATTTACTTTCTTTAGAAATTGCAGGAATTTCCAAAGGTAAACTCTATGCTGGGAGTTGGAGTGATTGGATTAGTCATTAGTAATTGGTAATACGAACTATTTAAAATCTTCCTAATTCAAAACCGTAATTAATGCTAAAAAACCAACTGGAAAAATCAATATTGGGGGTTGTGGAACCACCAAAATTAACACCACCTTGCAAATTCAAATTATTTGTGTCAGATACACGATAATTTAAATTGCCAAATAAACGATGAAATTGGTCTTCTCTATCACGTTGGGTAAAATCTGACAAGCTAAACTGATAGTTCAGACCAACTTGTAAGGGTTTTTCCAAGTAATAGCTTAAAGAAAGCCATAAAGAATTTACTAAACGACTGCGCCTGTCTGGATCAGAAAAGTTTACATTAAATTCATAAAGGCTATCTAATGTCAACTTATCTGTAAGTGTATCCCGTCTTCCCAAAGATAACTGCACAGAATTTTCATTTAAAAACCTATCTCCGGCTGCAAAGAAATCACTATTTTTAGAATAAAATAATTGTTGATTACTCAAACTAAATTCTGCATACATTTCCCGCGTTATTTCTTGATAAAGACCCAGGTTGAATCGTACCTGATTATAATTGAATTGTGATTGGTCTAGATAACGAATCAAACTGCCATTAATTGAGCCATTTAAATAAGTATTAGATCCGATAGGGAAATACGCTGAAGCCAGTGTCAGTCCAGAAAAAATTAAACCATCCTTTATTTGATCTTCATTGATAGAAAAAATATTACTTGTCTGAAAATAGCCGACATTACCCCTTAAATATCCTATGGGTTTAAATTGATCTGCGGGTTTATCTTGCGGTGCTGGTATTTCTGGCAGGGGTCTTGGCCGCACTCTTAATATTAACTCCTGTTCTTCATTTGCTTCATCAGAAGACGGTTGTTGTTCTTCTTGAGACTGGGTAAGTATTTGTGTTTTTCCCATATCATCTATTGAAGCTTGATTTAACCGTTGTGCTGCTAATACAGGAGACAATAGAGGAATATCATCAATTTGATTTTTTGACTGAACTAAACTAAATGCCTGTTGAGTCTTCCCTGATTCTTCCCTCTGCGCTTGCTTGATTTCAGCCGTTAGTGATTCTATATTTGACGGTGTTTCTAAGTCTATAATCTGTAACTCACTTGTTTCCTGACTAGTTTCTAATAAGACTAAATTAGTTATATTTGATACTGAGGATTTTTGGTTTAGTTTTGTCTCTGCTTGGGCAGAACAACTTCTGTTTATACCCATACAACAGCATTGTCCACCACTAAAAACTAACAAAATTGCCAATAACAAATCTTTTCTTATCTTGGTTTGCATCTTGTATGGTGTTTATCGCAGCTAGTCTTAGGTATCATTTTATCTGAATTGATATATAGCCAGAGTATATTTTTTTGTAAGAGGGTGTTTGAAAAGTCTCCTTCCATGTCATGCTGAGGAACGAAGCATCTCAGTATGTGGGCTAAACTCCAGATTCTTCGTTGCGTAAGACTCCACATGGCTAACGCCACGCTTCGCGAACAGAATGACAAATTATACGTCCCTAAACTTTTCAAACATTCTCTAAGTAACATAAATTTAACAAAAAACAAAAATCGTATAATACGTAATTAAGTTTTTTTTGTACCAAAAATTTAAACCTAGCGGCTTGTTGGTTCCACGTAAACTTAAATAACCGGAATTTTTTAAATAAATTTCATTAAATTGTTGATTTTAAGTATTAATACTATAAATGGTATCAGATTATTAGACATAGTATATAAAAATTAATCAAGTTATTACCAGTTAAGTCGAGAGAAATTACCAATATTATGTTTAATAAATTCTTACCTCAGTTGGTTGTGGGTTTATGGGTATTTACAGTCTTACCTTTTGCACATCGTGCTAAAGCAATAACTCCTCTGACCCAAGGAGAAATTCAGCAACTCCGTAATATGGTTCAGCTGATTCCTAAAAATAATTCTCTGACCCGTCCTGCACGAAAATCAGATACCATAAATCCTGGAGATGGTTTATCTACCGGTCGAGCTTCCCTAGCAGATTTGCGCTTTAATGATGGTTCTGTAGCTAGGGTTGGGGAACAAGCGGTATTTCAATTTTTGCCGCAAACACGAGATTTCACACTAAGTAATGGCACTGTCCTGCTACTCATCCCACCAGGAAGAGGACAAACACGTATTAAGACACCGAATGCCGCAGCAGCAATTCGCGGTTCAGCATTATTTGTTCGCTATAACAAGGAATCAGATACAACGATTATTGGTGCGTTAACAAATAGCGGTATTGAAGTTGCTAATAAGGAAGCTTCGCAAAATGTTGTTCTGGAAGCAGGACAATTAATGGTTGTAGTCAAAGGTGAATTTCAAGGACTATACGATTTTGACTTAAAAAATTTTTATGACAATAGCGATTTAGTACGCGGATTCGATTTAAATAGGCAAAATTCTACTTCTATACCAGATCCAGAATTGGCAAGTGTTCAAGCTGAAACTACCGCAGCTTTAGCAGCACAAAAACCAATTACAGGACAGGGATTAATTGATAATCCATCTTTTTTACATAAAAATTTTAATGCCGGTAATTCATCTGCTAATAATGGTGTCGGGCGTGATCAACGGTTAAATAATAATGGTGTTGGGCGTGATCAACGAAATAACCGTCCTTCGAGAGGCAATGTAGAAAGAGACTCTATTAGAAACAATCCTGGTGGTTTCAAAGATACTTTTATCCAAACAGGAGAGGTTCTCAAGGAAAATAATCAAGGCAATGGTCAAGGCAATGGTCAAGGTAATGGCAATGGTCAAGGTAATGGCAATGGTCAAGGTAATGGCAATGGTCAAGGCAATGGTCAGGGCAATGGCAATGGTCAGGGTAATGGCAATGGTCAGGGCAATGGCAATGGTCAGGGCAATGGCAATGGTCAAGGTAATGGCAATGGTCAAGGCAATGGTCAAGGCAATGGCAATGGTCAGGGCAATGGCAATGGTCAAGGCAATGGCAATGGTCAAGGCAATGGTCAAGGCAATGGCAATGGCAATGGTCAGGGTAATGGCAATGGTCAAGGCAATGGCAATGGTCAGGGTAATGGTGAAGGTAATGGCAATGGCAATGGCAATGGCAATGGTCAGGGTAATGGTGAAGGTAATGGCAATGGTGAAGGCAATGGCAATGGTCAGGGCAATGGCAATGGTCAGGGTAATGGCAATAATTAATTAGTAATATTAGGTCGGGGAAATCAATTTGAATTCATTCATCTATCTTCACGGCTTTGCTTCTAGTCCCAAATCAACAAAAGCCCAGGATATAAGCGATCGCTTTTCCCAAATTCACATCAAACTGAAAATACCTGATTTAAATGCCGGCGATTTTTCCCATCTGACAATTACCCGTCAGCTAAATCAAGTCGCTGCTGAATTTCCAGAGGATGATTCCGTACCTGTAACTCTGATTGGTTCTAGTTTGGGTGGTTTGACATCTGCTCATTTAGGGGAAAAATTCCCACAGGTAAAACGCCTAGTTTTATTAGCACCAGCCTTTGAGTTTTTATCCCATTGGTTGCCCAAGTTAGGAGATGAAGCGCTGCAACGTTGGCAACAAGACCAATATCTCTTAGTACATCACTATGGGGAAGAGCGATCGCTACCCCTAAGTTATAATTTCCTCACCGATGCTGCCCAATACCAAGAAAAAAATCTCCAACGTCCCATTCCCACCTTAATCCTGCACGGTAAACAAGATGATGTGATTCCGATTACTGCTAGTCGTGAATTTGCAAGTTCCCGTCCTTGGGTAAAATTAATAGAACTTGATAGCGATCACGCTTTGGGCAATGTTACAGCCGAAATTTGGCAAGCAATTTGCTCATTCTGTCGCTTGGAAATTAGGAATTAGGTACTGGGAATTTTGGGAAATGGGATAATTACCAATTACCACCTGAGTTCGACATAAGATAATTTGTGGAAAACTCTCCCCCAGTAGGAGTCTCAAATCCTTATCCTCTCGATTGAAAAAATCATAACTCCGTTCGCGTAGCGTCTCCAAAGGAGAAACTCCGAACTTCTAACACCGAACTCAGGTAATTACCAATTACCCATCACCAATTACCATCACCAACTATGCTGCCATTTATTCGCTCAGATTTAGCCCAATTTACCGCTTACAAACCCCACCCCAGCAGTACTACAGCCGAACCCGTTGCCACGCAATTTGATCGGCTAGATACTAATGAAAGTCCCTATGATTTGCCAGTGGAAATCAAAGAAAAATTGGCGTGGACTTTTCAACAAGTCATTGAAAGCAATCGTTATCCTGATGGTGGACATGAGACACTCAAAGATGCGATCGCACAATATGTCAACGAGTCAGCTAATCTTTCATCCTCTCTTTTGACTGCTGCTAATATTTCCGTTGGTAATGGTTCAGACGAACTCATCCGTTCTTTATTAATTGCCACCTGTTTAGGCGGTGAAGGCTCTATTTTAGTTGCCAACCCCACTTTTTCCATGTACGGGATTTTGGCGCAAACCTTGGGCATTCCTGTAGTGACTGTCGGTAGAGATGAAAGCAATTTTGCAATGGACTTAAAAGCAGCACAATCTGCCCTGGAAGCCACACAAAATCCTCCGATTCGGGTAGTTTTTGTTGTTCATCCCAATTCCCCAACCGCCAATTGCTTAACTGCGGCTGAATTAACGTGGTTAAGAAGTCTACCAGAAGAAATTTTGGTAGTTATTGATGAAGCTTATTTTGAATTTAGCCAAACTACCTTAGTTGGGGAGTTAACACAGCGTCCTAATTGGGTAGTGCTACGAACTTTTTCCAAAGCTTTTAGGTTAGCAGCAATGCGGGTAGGCTATTGTATAGGTCATCCAGATGCGATCGCTATTTTAGAAAAAGTTCGTCTCCCCTACAATCTCCCCAGCTTTTCCATTGCTTCCGCCTTAGTAGCTTTACAAAACCGCCAACTTTTGCTGGAATCAATTCCCCAAACCTTAAGTGAACGCAGCAAACTCATCACAGCTTTATCTTCGCACCCAGCATTAGAAATTACAGCCAGTGATACCAACTTTATTTACCTGCGTCTCCAACCAAATTCTTCTCATCAAGCAGGTACTACTTTAAAAAATCTCAACCAAACACTCAGGAACCAAGGAACTCTTGTGCGCCTACTTCCTGGTGGACTGCGAATTACTGTAGGAACACCAGCCGAAAACGTCCGTACCCTAAATCGACTACAAACTGCCTTGGCAAATCTGGAATCTTATTAACTATTCATGATGATTAATATAATCATCTAAATCACTGCCCAAACGTCTCACTATTGCTACCGTTTGCGGCAGCACACCTACTAACATAGCAAAAGCCACATCTGGGAGATCAGCAACTACATCAGCAGGGAAATACTGTTCAAATTGATCAAGAATTTTCTGTACTCTCTGACTAGCAACAGAGTTTTCTGTAATTTGTTTGATTAAACGAATCCATTGTCGCCTAATCAAGTAAGCTTTTTGACGATCCTCATGAGATTCAGCATCTAATAAAGATAGATTACCTATAGGTAGTACAAATTGACAATCGCTATCACAATCACCACCTACCACTGCTCCTGGCCCAGCAAACTCTGCATGATAGGGTTTAAATAATATTAACCCATTCCGCTTACGACTATTCACAATGAATACTTTTCCGCCATGCAGAGACGCAAGAATATTAGATCCATGCGATGCCTGCTGCGAACATCGCCATTTATCAGTTCCATCTCGCATGACAAATTTGTCCAGGAAACTAGTTTCAGGGCAATATGTTGATAGCATCATAGTCTGATAGCGTCGGCGTTGTTCGCTATCCATTTTTTCTCAAACTTTTGATAAAGGTAATAGGATTCTGCACTTCTAGACTTCCATGAACTGGCTGTTTAATTCAATTAAGTGTTTGATTTTGTTTGTTATGTCCAAGAAATTTTTGGAAATGTCTAAGTAGATTATTAATGAGTAAATCGGTATTGTTCAAAATTATATACCCATATATTATGGAATCTAACTGAATTTGTCTCCAAACAGCAGGAGACTTTTTTAAAGTTTTTGTAAAGATTAAAATGGCAATGCAAAGTTAGCATAAAGATTTCCAGAAATGTTAACCTATGAAACCACTGGTTGGTGAGCTTTTCCTTTTCATAAATTTTCTGTACTAAATCTTAACAATATGATCATGTGAATTTATGAGCAGATATTATGATACCTTGTCAGCCTTGTCCCCCAAGTCTTGCCCTCACGACAATGTAAAAAACCTACACCTGTGAGGCAGGGGGGAGGGGTAATTTTGTATCTAACTAGAGTGGGAAAGGCTACATATCATAAATTTATACTGCAAACGGGTGAAATCTGGACTTATGTCATACTGAGCGTAACGTAGTGCAGCGAAGTATCTCGGAGATTCTTCACTGCGTTCAGAATGACACTTTTAACCCGTTTTTAGTATATTCTAGTAGTAAGTAAGTGGGCAGAATAAAACCCTTTTTCCTCTGCTAGAAAGCCCCTTACCTGATCCCAACGACAATTTTTAACGCCAACCTACCCAGGGAACACCAAAAAATAAATTACCCAAAAATCGTAGGGTGGGTTAGTACGTTAGTCCGTAACCCATCCCTACCTACATTCGTGTAACATCTCGCTGAGAAGCTTTACTGGTCAGGTGTTTATGCAAAAAAATTTGCCGCGAAGAATTGAAGAAAAAGGTGTTCCAATGAGATTCAACCTTATGTACCCGATATCCCAGCTTAAAATAAAGTTGCCTCGCTTGATAGTTATTTTCCAAAACATGGAGATATAAATCTTGAAACCCCCAATCTTGGCAGACTTGTTCACAGCTAATCAGTAAACTGGAAGCCAAGCCGTATCTACGATATTGAGGATCAACAGCTAAATTAGATAAATAGGGAAAAGATTTGTGGACATTTGCCCAGGAATCACTGAAGCGTACACCCATCTCTACAGTTCCCAGTATTTGATCAGTTCCACTGATGCTGCTGTCAACAGCTACCAAACAAACGTGATGAGGTGTTCTTGCCGCTAGACGATATCTTAAGTCTTCATAAATTCCCAAACGAAATAATGGAAAAGCCCATCCCCACAAACCTTTTTGGGAATGAAAGCTTTCAGAAATTATTTGAGCAATCCCAGGGAAATCAGCAGATGTAGCCGCACGAATTTGGAGTTGCCTGGTATTGGGAATGCGAGCATCTGTAACTGACTTTTGGTAGTGTGGGTGGGAAAACCAGGATTTCAAAGCGAGTTTAGGAGTAATGGGACTAAACGATAATTATCTTAATTATGCTCTTTTACCTTGCTTAATCAGGTTAAAGACTCCTGTTAAATATATTATGGTTTAACGTTCTACAATGACTGAAGGATCTGAATGCCCTTGTCATCAAACCATCTGCAACCTGCCTTCTTCAAGCTATTGACGGTAGAAAAACAAAGTCTCACTTGAGGAACCAACGTCTCTAAAGAGGCTTACCCTGTGGGAAGCTTACATTTTTAGACTAAAGCTACAGGGTTTTCAGGCTGCATTTTTATCAGAGATGAGTGGTATCTTTAGTAAACAACTAGTTGACAGTGATTTAGTCAGTGTGAATACCAACTCTCATGGTTGAGCAACTACTATGAGAGTAAAATCGAGTTCTCAGCATCTTCGATTCTCAATTTACCTAGCTTCAGCACCTGTCTGAGTGCTAGTTATGAGTATCAACTATTAAATAAGTACTTGTTTAATAGTATACTTTAATTTTAAATATGACTATTGTAATATTCATTGCTATATCATGACTATCATAAGTAAAATTGACCGCCAAGTGTTAGTGCAACTGCTGGAATGGGAAAACTTAATATACCGCTTTATGGTGTTTTTTATCCAGATGGAAGCGCATTATGTAGTCCAAGGAGGTTATAAAAGGAGATGAGGAAAAATTTTCTCAGTGAAAATTAACATGATGAATCAAAAATAACGCTGGAATCAACTGTATTTTACCTTTTTAAGCAGTTAATACCAGCTATTTACAATTATTGTGAATAAACACTCTTATACTTAGTAGTCATGTGGCCTAACAGTTTTTTGGTCGAAATGCTCGAACCTTACCTGAATCAGAAATATATTGACCTGATCAGACTATTCTTTATCCGACTGCCGTTGCAGCAGGAAAGCGGTGCATGACATCACAAGCAAACAGTAAGCCGAAAATTTTAGTTGTCGATGATGAGCCAGACAACCTTGACTTGCTTTACCGCAGTTTCTATCGCGAGTATCAGGTACTGAGGGCTAATTCTGGTCCAGCAGCGCTGGAACTGCTTGCACAAGAGGGAGACGTATCCGTAATCATCTCAGATCAACGGATGCCAATGATGAGCGGTACAGAATTTTTAAGTCTGACAGCAACTCAATACCCAGATATTATCCGAATTATTTTAACTGGTTACACTGATGTCGAAGATTTGGTGGAAGCCATTAACTCTGGCAAAGTATTTAAATATGTTACTAAACCTTGGGAAGCTGAAGAACTTAAAGCAGTTGTACGCCAAGCTTTGGACACACATAATGTCCTGAAAGCCAGAACCCGTGAACTCACTCGCACACTCCGTAGAGAATCGCTGCTGAATACTGTTACTAATACAATCCGTAGCGCTCTAGACTATCGGCAAATTTTGCAAACAATTGTTGATACGGTGGGGCATATGTTAGAGGTGGATGTTTGCCTGTTACGTCCCTTCCAAGATCAGCAGTTGGCAGATGAAGGATTTACTTACCAAAAATCTGCTCAACCACCAGCCCAGGATCATGGAGAGAGTGATTCTTCTTTACCTCCAAACCAACCCGATGGGAAATTACCCGATGAGTGTCTAGACCCTATTATTCCCTTGTCTCTATTAGTGCAGACGGTATGGGAAACTAGTGAAGTACAGGTAATTTACGATGTGCTTAATGATGAGCGCATCCAAGGAAATGCAGAACGTGCGGAGGCTTTTAGGACTGCTAATATACGTTCTAGCTTAGTTGTGCCGCTGATTTGTCAGCAAGAAGTCAGAGCAGTATTAGCTCTACATCAGTGTTCCCAAGTCCGAAGTTGGGGAGATGACGAGGTACAACTAGTATCAATTGTGGCTGATCAAGCTGCTTTGGCTTTATCTCAGGCTTATGCTTATGAGGAAGTGGAAGCTTTAGCAAAGAGAGAAGCTTTGATTAATACTATTACTAGGGAGATTCGCTCTAGTTTAGACCCACAAGATATCTTTTCAGCAATAACCCAACGATTGGGACAAGCTTTACAAGTGGATGGGTGTGTTCTGTCTTTATGGACAGAAGAAGATGAATTTGTTCAATGTGTGGGTTTGTATGATAGTTCTCAAAATTTAGACAATCATCAAGAGCATAATCTCAATAGTAAGCATCGCTCTTTAACTCCACAATTACCGATTTCCCAAGCCCCTATTCGCAAGAATCCGATTCTACAAGAAATATTATACACACAAGAACCAGTGGTAATTACGGATATTACCCATTCTTCATCAGATGTCCAAGCTTTTGATCTACCTTTAAAAATGCGACCAAGATCGCTAATGGTTGTGCCTCTATTGATTGAGGGTAAATGCATTGGTAGTATTACTCTGAGGGAAGGGAATAAAGTTCGTAAATGGTTGACATCAGAAATTGAACTATCTAAATCAGTAGCAGCCCAAGCTGCGATCGCAGTACAACAATCACGGTTGTACCAAAAAACTCGTGAACAAGCTGAACGTTTAATAGAACTAGATAGGCAAAAAACCGAATTTTTCCAAAATATCTCCCATGAATTTAGGACTCCTATCACCTTGATTCAAGGGCCGCTAGAATCGGTGGTAGAAAATGGTGAAGGGTTATCCCATGCCCAAAGTGCGATCGCACTCCGCAATTCTCGCCGTCTCCTACGCTTGGTAAATCAACTACTAGATTTACAACGTCTAGATGCTGGCAGAATGCAGCCTACTTTCCGCCCTTGCAATATGGTCGAATTTATCACCCAAATTGTGGAATCATTTCGACTCTACTGCGAGAAAAAAGGGCTGCAAGTCCTGACTGATTTACTAGAATGTCCGACAGTCTACTTGGATATGGAAAAATTTGACAAAGTAGTTTACAACCTGCTGTCAAATGCCATGAAATTTACCCCTGATGGAGGTATCATCACTGTCAGATTATACAACGAGGGCGATAGCTGCATACTGCAAATCCAAGACACAGGAATTGGTATTCTTTCTGAACAAATTCCCCACCTATTCGAGCGATTCCGTCAAGCAGAAGGCTCCGAAAACCGCACCTATGAAGGCAGTGGATTAGGTTTATCCCTAGTTAAAGAACTAGTGGAACTACACGGTGGCCAAGTCACAGTACAATCAGTTTATGGACAAGGTACTCAATTTAGCCTAAGGCTATTGACTGGTTCAGATCACTTACCCCCAGAACAAGTAC
Source organism: Anabaena sp. EIM26 (assembly GCF_057568715.1). NCBI lineage: Bacteria > Bacillati > Cyanobacteriota > Cyanophyceae > Nostocales > Nostocaceae > Anabaena > Anabaena sp. EIM26. The sequence goes on from NZ_CM172472.1 coordinate 877,772, forward strand.
TAGAAGCACCATCGGAACTAAATAATAACCGTGCCAGTGTAGAATTGGCAGACTTAGAACAGGTAGAGTCAGTCAGAGATAACCCAGAACTGATTAGCAAAAATTTATCACCCAACTTAGAAATTGTAGACTCTAACAAACAAGTTCAAACTCACCATAATAATGAGCAATCAATTTTAGTCGTAGATGACAACCGAGATATGCGGTTCTATGTAGCCGACATCCTCCGTCACAGCGGTTATCAAGTACTGACAGCTCGCAACGGTTACGAAGGGTTTAGTTCAGCACAAGAAAATCATCCCAGCTTGATCATCACTGACTTAATGATGCCCTTGGTGACTGGACTAGAAATGATTCAGATGATCCGCAGTCAAGACCAGATGCGAGGGACACCAATAGTTTTGCTGACAGCAAAAGTTAATGAAGAAACTCGCATTGAAAGCACAGAATATGGTGCGGATGCCTATTTAGCTAAACCATTCAATGACCGCGAACTTTTAGCAGCAGTCAGGAATCTTTTAGCCCTGAAGGAAAATGAGAAACGGGTATTGGAATTAAACACCTACCTCACAGAATCTGTTCTCAAACGCTTTTTGCCATCTGCACTCGTAAAAAAAGCTGCCGCTGGAACTTTATCTCTAGATTTACGACCAGAACCCCGCTTGGTTACAGTATTGTTTAGTGACATTGTTGGTTTCACTCAACTATCCAACACCCTCAGATCCCGAAAAGTAGCAGAAGTGCTGAATGAATATTTAGAAATCATGACCAAAGTTGTTTTTAACAATGGCGGTACTGTAGATAAATTTATGGGAGATGCTATTTTAGCCTTGTATGGAGCGCCAGAAGAACTAACACCTAATGAACAGGTACGTCGGGCAATCAATACAGCCAGAGGAATGCAAAAAGCCCTGATTCAGTTAAATAATCGTTGGCTAGAACAAGGTATATTCGAGACTGACGGCAGGAATGGAGTACAATTTCGCTGTGGTATCCACCAAGGCACAGCAGTTGTGGGAATGTTTGGAAGTGCCGAACGAGCAGACTATACAGCGATCGGACCAAGCGTGAATATTGCTGCTAGATTGCAAGCTGCTGCTGTTCCTGGGAACATCTTGGTTTCTGCTGCCGTCGCAGATTATTTGCAGGAAGAAGAAATCACTAAAGGCAGTCCATTGGAACTTAAAGGTATAGATGAAACAGTTCTCACATTCGTAGTTACACCAGAAGCATAGATTTTCATCCTGGATTATGTTATCGACCATTGCATGAAAAAAGTGGGCGCAATGATGAAAGCACCGTGTTTAGCAGCTGTTTGACACAGCCCTGAAGAGTGAATTGCTGCCTATATATGTACAGTGTTGTCTAGAAAATCGTCAACTAGGAAATAACTCTTGGGAATTGCCGTCTTTTTAGAGTGGAAACGTCAAATCCAGTTTTAAGTTAACTATGATACCATCAGTTACAGATAAATCTCCAATTTCTACTACAAGCTGGAGGAGACATACTGATCCACCTTTTTTGTGGATTATTTTATTTATAAGTTCAGTTTCGCTGCACCTGTTAATTTTTTGGTTTTTACGCTCATCTAATGAATTTAAACCTTGGATTCCCCAATCTAACCAAGCTGAAATTCCGGTTGATTTGATAGATATTTCGCCTCAAGTACAATCAACCGCCAAACCCGATTCAACACCTAAAACAGTTGCCTCAAAATTTTCTTCGTTACCTCAACAGTCTGTCACAGCATCTTTACCAAAAATCGCGCCAACCACCAACAATAATCCAGATGATGGCATTATAAATCCTGATTTTAATCTCTCACAGCAAGGTGAGAGCAAAAATACTGAAGTTAATAATCAATCAGTTCCGCAACCAGTAAATCCTACAGTTACACCTACACCGAGTCCTACAGCGCAAGTAACTCCTACAGGCACACCCACTAAGACAATTTCATCACCGAGTCCTACCGCACAAGTCACTCCAACAGCTACACCTACCGAGACAATTCCATCACCGAGTCCCACAACACAAGTCACCCCTACAGCTACACCTACCGAGACAATTCCATTAAATGACCTTCCCTGGAATCGCCGTCAAGAAGTCAAACTCGGTCAGGGAACTCTATTACCAAACGATTTTCCCTCAGATTCACCAACTCCTGATCCAGAGGATTCACCAACTCCTGATCCAGAAGATTCACCAACTCCTGATCCAGAGGATTCACCAACTCCCACTCCAGAAGATTCACCAACTCCTAATCCAGAGGATTCCTCAACCCCAACAGGAGGAGGTACGATGTCTTCAACAGGCTTCATCAACGCTAACGTTGCTCCTATACTAAAAGATGAAGTCAACGAATTAAGAGAACAACAGCAATTAAGAGTTGATGCTTTACCTGATGTTTTGGCAGAATACCAAGGTAGCCGCACCAAAGAATTGGAAGTAAGTTTTCTACCTGGTGATTCTGGACTTAAGCCAGCAGATATATTGGCTAGTCTAGTAATTGATAAAAATGGTAACTTTGAGCAAGCGATCGTCATCAACATCGAACCGGCGATACTCAGCAGTCAAAAAAGCATCTATGAGCAAGCACTTAATGATATTTTTAGGCAAGAGAGCTTTCTCGCTGCCTATAATCTAGATGGTTCAAAACCAGATTTGAGTAATTTGTATGTACGGATTAGAATTGAGCCGATAAATTCCCCATAAATAGCTTGTAATTTTAGAAAAGCTATGTTAAAGTTATTTAGCTGGGAATATGCGGGTGTAGTTTAGTGGTAAAACTTTAGCCTTCCAAGCTAATAATGCGGGTTCGATTCCCGCCACCCGCTTTAAAAAGAATTAATGACAAAAGGGCTGTTATTCCAAGGGATTTTTACGGGAATACGGTTCCTGATTTCTTGTTCAACTTTATCTTTGTCTATTTAGGGTTTGCTGTAAAGCCCTATTTAGGTAAAAAAATATCACTGTACAAAATTTCCAGTGATAGGTAGGGCTTGCTGAATAAAGCTAAAACATAGATATATCAAGAGTCGGAAGGTTAAAAAGGTAAATCAGGTGCAAGGAATAAGCATTGAAACTACCAAAAACCTATCACTGGATCTGATTCAAGACTATTCTTCTCTTCTTCTAATTCTTCCTCCTGACTCCTGACTCCTGACTTCTGACTCCTAGCCCTAACGGAAAGACTTTTTCAGCAAACCCTAGGTAGATATGGATTATTTTTAAGAGATATCTGTCACATAGTTAACCAAATCTACCGCTGATGTAAGCTTTTGTATCTTCTTGCTGTGGATTATTGAAAATTAATTCTGTCTCTTCGTATTCGACTAAATAGCCTGTGCGGCTTCCTTTATCAGAAGTTTTAACGTTAAAGAAGGCTGTTTTATCAGAAACCCGTGCTGCTTGTTGCATATTGTGGGTAACGATAACGATGGTGTAATGTTCTTTAAGTTCGTGAATTAGTTCTTCAACCCGCAGAGTAGAGATGGGGTCAAGAGCAGAACATGGTTCATCCATGAGTATAACTTCTGGTTGAACTGCGATCGCTCTGGCAATACATAAACGTTGTTGTTGTCCACCGGATAGAGACAAACCACTTTGTTTAAGTTTATCTTTGACTTCATCCCACAAAGCAGCTTGTCGCAAACTCCGTTCTACCAATTCATTGAGATCACCTTTGTAACCGTTAATTTTGGCTCCAAAAGTAATATTGTCAAAAATTGATTTAGGAAAAGGGTTTGGTCTTTGAAACACCATACCAATCCGACGGCGTACTTCTACCGGGTCAATATCTGGTGCATACAAATTATTATCACCAAAATAAATTTTACCTTCGGCTCGAAATGATTCAATTAAATCATTAAGACGGTTATAGCATCGAAGTAATGTACTTTTACCACAGCCTGAAGGCCCAATAAAAGCTGTAGCCTTATTTTTGGGAATATCTAGCCAAACATTCTGTACAGCAAGGAAGTTACCGTAGTAAATATTCAGGTTTTCTGTACGTAAAATCGCATCAGTCCCGTTGATTGTACTAGTTTTAGTAGCCATAAAAAGTTTAGAGATAATATAGGATGATCACCCATCCTGTTGAGGTATTTTGTTAAGCTTTTTGCCTTGTTGCCCAGCGAGCGATGATACTGGTAATCAGAACCATCAAAACCAAAATTAAAGAAGCAGCCCAAGCTAAAGACTGCCAATTTTGAAAAGGTGAAATTGAGAAGTTATAAACTAAAACAGCAAGAGAAGCTGTCGGTTGTAATAAGCCACTAGGCCAAAAAGAGGAAAACAGAGCAGTAAACAGTAAAGGTGCTGTTTCTCCAGATGCTCTAGCGATCGCTAAAGTAGAACCAGTGACAATGGCTGGTAGGGCTGCTGGTAAAACTACCTGTATGACTGTTTGAAACTTAGTTGCCCCTAACCCCACAGATGCTTGCCGCAAATCTTGGGAAACCAACTGTAGAGCTTCGTCTGTCGTTCGTACAATCGTGGGTAACATCAAAATTGCCAACGCAAACCCACCACCGAAAGCTGAGTAAGATCCTAAGTTCAGCTTTACTAATGTCAAAACCACAATCCCATAGGCAAATACCCCAGCAATAATTGAGGGAACTCCACTCAGAATATTAGTAGCAAAACGTATCCACCTAGCTACTTTACTAGAGCTAAACTCTGTTAAATAAATTGCTGCTAATACACCAAAAGGAATGCTTATTAATGCACCAATACCTACCATTAACAGCGTTCCCAAAATGGCATTACCGAAGCCTCCTCCCTTTCTCAGAGGTGCTGGGGGCAATTCTGTAAATACACTCAAATTTAAACTGCTAAAACCTTTAAACAAGACATAGGAAAGTACAGCCAGCAAAGGTAGTAGCGCCAATGCTCCACAAATAAATGCAACTACGGTCATTGCCGTATTAAACATTGTTCGGGGAGAGGAAGGGGAGCGAGTCAGGCTGTTTTGGGGAAAATAATTGCTCATAATTTTGCCTACAACTACAATCGCTTAACCCGGAGAACAATAAACTCTGCCAAAACATTCACTACCAGAGTTAGAAAAAACAGAACTAAAGCAGCGTACATTAAAGCTGAAATTTGTAGCCCACTGGCTTCAGAAAATTGGCTGGCCAGTAGAGACGAAATTGTATTAGATGGAGCGAGTAAGGAAATATTAATGTTGTTGGAATTACCAATCAACATTGTTACAGCCATAGTTTCTCCCATTGCTCTCCCAAGTGCCAACATCACCGCGCTGACAATGCCAGAAAAGGCAGCGGGGATAATAACTTGAAAAATTGTTTCCCAACGGGTTGCTCCCAATCCGATCGCTGCTTGACGTAAACTAGAGGGTACAGAAATTAAGGCATCACGGGAAATAGCTGTGATAATTGGCAAAGTCATAATTGCTAATATCACTCCAGCCGGTAGCATTCCTGGACCAGTGGGTGGGGTACTAAAAAATGGTATCCAGCCCAAAGTACTATGCAGCCACTTTCCCAAATTAGTTAAAATCGGAACTAATACAAAAATGCCCCATACTCCATAGACAACACTAGGAATAGCTGCGAGTAGTTCTACTAAAAATACTAGTACCAAGCGCAGTTTAGATGGCAAAAAATTCTCGCTCAGTAAAACAGCCGTGCCGACACCAATAGGTATAGCTAATAACAATCCTAGAAAAGAACTAATCAGAGTGCCATAGACTTGTGGCAGCACCCCATATTCATTATTTACAGGGTTCCAAGTGGTTTTAAATAAAAAGCCAAAACCAAACTCTTGAATGGCAGGCCAAGCCCCAATAGCAACCTGTACAGTGATCCATAATAAAGCTCCCGCGATCGCTAGAGCAAAAAGCTGTGTCAACCAAATAAATCCCTGATCTAGAGATTTGTCTATTTCCGAGCGCTGTTTAATCGCTGATGGCATATTCTGAAAATTTGTAGTCATAAATACTGACTGTAAAAATCAAATCAGAAAAAATGTGAGAGGGAACCAGACTTAAGAAAAAAGTACCGAGTATTGAGTACCGAGTACTGAGTATGAACCCACTAAATAATCAAAGCTGTCCTGATATTTAGTGACTACAGCAAGCCCTAATTATTGCTTCGTTGTTTTTTGCATCTGACACACTAACTAATCAGGGTTCCCAACTGATTGGTCAATTAAATTATTTTGGCTAACCTATTGTTTGAGTATTGCGGTTAGACAAAAAGCCGAGACTAAGTGCCTTATCCCAACGACAATTTTTAACGCCAACCTACTTAGTTACTCGCACTAGTACCATCACCAACAGCAATTTTATAGTCAGGACTGATTTGGTCAGCAGCAGCAGCCACTTTAGCAGCCACATTTGCGGGTAAGGGAACATAACCTAATTCAGGAGCAAGTTTTTGTCCTTCAGTCAAAGCGTACTCAATTGTGGCTTCAACAGCCTTGGCTTTAGCCGCATCAGAGTATTTTTTATAAGCCAGAATCCAAGTGTAGCTAACAATAGGATAGGAATCAGCACCTTCTGGATCAGCAATAAAGGCGCGGAGATTTGCTGGAAGAGTTACGGCTTCCAGGGTTTTAGAGGCTGACACCTCGTTATCAGATATAAATTTACCTGCTTTATTTTCTAAAGCGGCAAACTTAATATTATTTTGTTTGGCGTAGCCATACTCAATGTAACCAATAGAACCTTGAGTTTGTTGGATTTGGGCTGTCACACCTTCATTACCTTTAGCGCCAACTCCCACAGGCCAGTTTACGCTTTTACCATCGCCAACTTTAGTTTTCCACTCTGGGCTAATAGCACTCATGTGTTTTGTAAACACACCTGTAGTCCCACTACCATCAGCACGATATACAACAGTGATTGGTTGTTTGGGCAGCTTGGCTTCAGGGTTAGCTTTTGCGATCGCTGGATCATCCCATGACTTGATTTTACCTAGCAATATGTCAGTGTAAACTGTTCGTGGTAGTTTAATCTCAGGAACGTCTGGCAGATTGTAAGCCAGTACAATGCTACCTGCACTCACAGGCAGTAAAAGCACGCCTTTATCCTGGGGTACTTTGGCGATTTCTTCATCACTCATCGCCACATCACTGGCACCAAAGTCTACAGTACCTTGGACAAATTGCTCAACACCAGCACCGCTACCCACTGACTGATAACTAACTTGCAAATTGGGATACTTTTTGTTTAAATCAGCAAACCAACTTGCATACAATGGCGCTGGGAAAGTTGCACCAGCACCAGTTAAGGTAATATTTCCACCAAGATCCAGTTTGGCTGGACTAGAAGCAGTGGTGTTTTGAGTAGTTCCAGGAGTTTCAGTTGTAGCAGCCTTGTCTGGGGTTGACTCTCCGCCACAAGCAGCTAGACCTAGTGTCAGTGCTAATACGGTTATAGAAGCTTGAAGACAATTATTCTTTACTGGAATTAGACGTAATAGCATTGTTGTCAAAATTTTGTGAATTGCCAGATGAGCGCCTCTAAGATACCTCTTAATGATTCACCCTAAGGTAAACAAAAGGTAAACAAAAGGTTAATAAAGCAATGTTTTTTTGTTCTTGCAGACGAATAATGAAGATATACATCATTAATATGTGCCATATATTATACTGATTAACCGTAAATTTTTCATAATAATTACTGGTAATTATTCGGCAATATTTATTTTTTTAATCAAGTTACATTAAATATATCTAAAATGCTTGCAGAACGTGGTAGATTTATGGTTTTACAAAGCAGTTAGGATATCTGAAACCTAGATTAGTATCGTTCGCTTATACTGATAGCTGTTAGTTTTTTCTTTGGCCTTTTTCCCTGTTGCCTGATAAATGTTTGCTGCTTCCAATCAATTACTTTGGTCCATGATTGGCTTACTCCTGACAATGGGTGGCACGTTCCTAGAAGCCTATGGCACTACCTTTCCTTGGAGTTGGAGTCAGCAAGGAATTAAAACTTTTTCATTAGGTGTTAGCTATCAAATTGGCGCAGTGCTTTTGGTAGGTTGTTTAGGAGGCAAAAATGCTGGTGCGCTTTCGCAAATTGCTTATTTAGTCATGGGATTAACTTTATTACCTGTATTTGCCGAAGGAGGCGGTATCGGTTATGTTAAGTTATCTCAATTTGGCTATCTCCTGGGCTTTATTCCAGGTGCTTGGATTTGTGGTTATTTTGCCTTTAAAGCTAGACCTCGGTTAGAAACACTGGCTTTTAGTTGCTTTTGTGGCTTATTAACAGTACACATCTGCGGTATTGCTTATTTGATGATCAGCTATCTTTTCCCTGGCAGAGGTGCAGAAAATTTACCTTTAATACAAGCAATTCTAAAATATTCCTGGTTTTCACTACCAGGGCAGTTAGTTGTAGTTTGTGCTGTCACCATAGTAGCTTATGTGCTACGACATATAATGTTTTATTAGTCACTAGTGGTCTGTCAAATGACCAATGACTAATGACTAATGACTAATGACTAATTTACCATGCGTTTAAAAAATCGCCTCTTTTGGATTTCTGCCTTATTCGCTTTTTTTCTTGACCAACTGACAAAATACTGGGTAGTGAGAACCTTTGCTTTAGGACAAACACTACCATTATTGCCAGGGATATTTCACTTCACTTATGTCACAAACACTGGTGCAGCTTTTAGTCTGTTAAGTGGAAGAGTAGAGTGGTTACGCTGGCTATCATTAGGAGTAAGTTTAGTCTTGATAGCGATCGCATCACTAGGCCCAGTCTTAACTCTTTGGGAGCAGTTGGGTTATGGTTTGATTTTAGGTGGAGCTATGGGTAATGGTATTGATAGATTTTTCTTAGGCTACGTAGTTGATTTTCTTGACTTTCGCCTAATTAACTTTGCTGTATTTAATATGGCAGATTCTTTTATTAGTATTGGTATTGTTTGCTTGTTAATTGCCTCATTGCCACAAACACCAACTTCTCATCGAAGATAAATCTAAGATTAAGAGGTAGCGTTACCCAAATTTAAATCTCCATCGCTAAATCAGTGGATTTTTGAAATTCAAAAATGCAATGGTATTAGTGATAGAGATTATTTTTTAATACAAATGTTTTAACAATGCCTTACTTGAACAAATAAGCGTAGCGAGACTTGTTCATTAAGGAGTGCGAATATCAGATGCAGGAGTTTGTGGCACAATAGTTGCGGGTACTTGATTAGAAAGACCTTCATCTTGTTTAGTAGTGCTACCTGAATTACCAAATTCAAGTGAAGAAGGGCTTTGTGGTGCAGGAATTGATTGACTAGAATTATTAGACTCTGGGGAAGTTGGTGTTTCTGGTACTATATTTGTATCAGGATTAACGTTATTTTCACCAGGATTAGTTTCTACTGCTGGAACCGGAGAAGGGACATTGGCATTAAGCGGTGTACCACCTGGACAACGGGAATTCAGAGGGAAATATTCACAGAGAATTTTCATCCCTTCAGGTGACATTTTAATTTCCGTTGGCGAACTAATAGATGAGTCACTCGATTCGGTAAACAAGGATTTACTAGGTTCAGCCATAGCAACATTACTAGTAAATGCCAAAGTTATGGCTGTACCAATTAAGGTCAGAGATTTTCCCTTCATTCTGAAATTAACCTCAAGGTCAACGGAACACTTCGCTAATTAAATCAAACAATTTATTGGACAAAATCTGCCTAAATGAAGATGTAAATTATTGGGAAAAGTGATACTACTCTTGAGTAAAGGTAACATTTAAAACTTTTGTTAATTTCATGGTAGTTTTTAGAAATACAAAAATAAATATAGTAGCTGAACGTAAGTGAACAGCTTTTTCAGATAAAATAAGCATCTGATTGGAGTAGTAAAAATATCTGAATATATAAACTAGTGCAAAAAATCACCAGTTAGTTTTGCCAGCTAGATATAGCCATGTATTATAGGCTACAATAAAAATTCAGTACATTCAATTTATTTTTGGCTTGTGAGTAAAATGGTGTCAGACTAGCATTAAAATTGCGATCCCTGCAATTTTGTCTTCACTATATAGATGTGATGTGATATAGCCGATGAGTTTCCCGCAACCTCCTCAAAAGCCACAAACTTTACTTGGTCAACTGACTCAAGCAGTAAATACTATTCAAGCTAGGGTTGATTTTTCCAAACTGGCGCTCAAGCCTAATGCCAAAGTACCGGAACTCTGGGTGCAGGATGCGGGAGCGGATAAAGCGGAAATATACCCCCTATTAGGCGATCGCTATATTCTCGGTCGTAGCTCCAAATCCTCCGATATCGTTGTCCGTAACCCAGTAGTTAGTCAAATTCACCTCTCCCTCTCTCGCGATTCCAGCCAACGAACGCCAATTTTCACCATCAAAGACGAAAATTCTACCAATGGAATTTATCTTGGTAAGCGACGAGTCACTTCTCTCGAACTGCGTCATGGAGATGTTTTTACCCTGGGTCCACCAGAGCTTGCTGCCTCTGTCCGATTACAATACGTCGATCCTCCAGCCTGGTATATTAAAGTAGCGACTTGGGGGTTTTATGGTGTTGGCAGTGTCAGCGCTTTATTGGCCCTAGGAATTGGTATTGAATGGACTAAATTTACTGTCAAACCCCTACCGACAGCTACACAAGCCCCTGTAATTGTTTATGCCCGTGATGGCTCTACCCCACTCCGAGAGCCTCGGAATATTGCTCACGTAGACCTAAAACAGTTGTCAGAGTTCGGCCCTTATTTACCTGCTGCTGTCGTCGCTTCTGAAGACAGTCGTTATTACTGGCACTTTGGGGTTGACCCTTTAGGAATTTTGCGAGCCGTACTCATCAATAGCCGCACAGGTGATGTCCAACAAGGCGCTAGTACTGTTACCCAGCAAACTGCCCGCAGTTTATTCCGCGATTATGTAGGTAGACAAGATTCGTTGGGGCGTAAAGTCAGGGAAGCAATTGTCTCACTGAAGCTAGAAACCTTTTACAGTAAAGATGAAATCTTACTCTCTTACTTAAATCGGGTATTTTTGGGGGGGGATACTTCTGGGTTTGAAGATGCAGCTAAATATTACTTTGAAAAGTCAGCTAAAGAATTAACTCTCTCAGAAGCGGCGACACTGGTAGGTATCTTACCTGCTCCCAACGCCTTCGATTTTTGTGGAGATGGGCCAAAGAAACTCGGAGCAGCTGATTACCGCAATCGAGTGATCAAACGAATGCTGGAAATGGGCAAAATTAGCCCAGAAGAAGCCAATCGCGCCAGACGATCTACCGTCCAAGTTAGTCCCAAAGTCTGTGAAAGGCAAGCTCAGACAATTGCCCCTTACTTTTATAATTACGTCTTTCAAGAACTGGAATCAATTTTAGGGGAAGGAGCAGCAAGAGAGGGTAACTATATCATTGAAACCCAGTTAGATCCAGCCATTCAAGCCCAGGCAGAATCAGCACTACGAAATTCAGTTAGTAACGCAGGTTCAAGTTTTCGGTTTTCACAAGGGGGTATGGTAACTCTGGACTCTAGAAGTGGCAGTATCTTGGCAATGGTAGGAGGAGTTGATTACAGAACAAGTCAGTTTAATCGTGTTACTCAAGCAAAAAGACAACCTGGTTCCACTTTCAAGATTTTTGCTTACACTGCTGCACTTGAACAAGGAATATCATCATCCAGAAGTTATTCCTGCGCGTCTTTCCCTTGGCAAGGTTTTACCTACAAGCCCTGTCGGTCTGGTGGCGGTGGTAGTTTAGATATAGCCACAGGTTTAGCTCTTTCTGAAAACCCCATTGCTTTAAGGGTTGCCAGAGAAGTGGGATTAAATAAAGTAGTGGATATGGCCAAGCGTCTTGGGGTACAGTCCTCACTTGATCCAGTTCCTGGTTTAGTTCTAGGTCAAAGTGTCGTCAATGTTTTAGAAATGACTGGAGCTTTTGGCGCTATTAGCAATCGTGGTGTGTGGAATCCTCCTCATGCCATTAGTAGGATTTTAGACAGTAGCGATTGTGAAGATCGTCAGGATTTAAAAACCTGTCGTGTCATTTATTCCTTTGACCAAGATCCAGATGGTAACAGGCAAGTATTAAAGCCAGGAGTGGCGGATGAGATGGTGAGATTAATGCGTGGTGTCATCACTAGAGGTACTGGCCGCAGTGCTTCCCTGGGACTGGGTGAAGGGGGGAAAACCGGTACAACTGATAAAAACGTGGACTTGTGGTTTATTGGTTTTATTCCTAGTCGGCAACTTGTCACTGGTATTTGGTTAGGTAATGATAATAATTCCCCCACATCTGGTAGCAGCGCTCAAGCCGCTCAGTTATGGGGAAATTATATGGGGAGAATTACTAAATAAATTCGTAATTCGTAATTCATAATTCGTAATTAATCTTCAATCATGAATTAAGAAATAGTGATTACGAATTTATTAATCTTCAATTACGAATTACGTTCGCGGAGCGTTTCCGCAGGAAATATTAGTAATTACGAATTATTATCTGTACCCCTGCCAAGGACTAACTTCCAATGTTCCATTAGATTTAAATACTACTTGGAAGTGAGCTAGGGGTTCTTTGTTGTTAGGAGCAGCTGCATTTGAACCGTATACTGTTTGGAACATTTGTGGCAATGGTGTTTCTCGAAAAAAGTCAAATGCTACTTGGTTGAGTGGTTCATAGTCCGCAATTACACCAATTGTGTTTACTGCTACCCGATATTTTAAATCTTTGTTAAAAGTAGGTGTAATGCTCCAATTTTGGCGAATTGTTTTATAAAGCTTTTGGTTTAAATCTTTGACTGTGTTAGTGTCATTGATTTTTTCGCCGATTACCTCTGGTTTTCTAGCATATCCCAGCCAAGGACTGACTTCTAAGATGCCTTGTTTAGTAAAGACTACTCGGAATTGGGCGATACGTTCGTTAGCAATATTACGGTTAGCAGGATTGTATAGTAGATTTGGCAGTGGGGTTTTGTCTACTGCTTCATTTGATCCTTTGTTTACAGCTTTATAACCGACGATGCTACCATCAGCAGCTACACCCAAACGATAAATTAAATTCTCTTTTACTTCAGAACGATTATTCCAAGCTGGGTGAATTTGGTTATAAACTTGGCGATTTAATGCGCGTAACTGGGAAGGATCTGTAATTTCTGGAACTGAATTTAGAAGTGCTTCTAAATCCTTAATAATTGCGGTGGGTGAGGTTGTCGGTGTTGTGGTTGGTGTTTCCGAGGCTATGGCTGTGGGTGAGGTTGTCGGTGTTGTAGTTGGTGTTTCCGAGGCTATGGCTGTGGGTGAGGTTGTCGGTGTAGTGGTGCTGGACTGTTCTTCTGGCTTTGGTTCTGGTGGACGTACTTGGGGGGGAGGAATTAAGCTGAAAGCGATCGCAGCAACGGCTAAAGTTGATAATCCTACAGTCGCTGGTACTGCTTGTTTTAATACCGCTTGACTAGTACCACCATAACGTCTGGTGACAGGTTGTAGTTCCAGTGATAATTCTGGTAAAGTTTGGGTGTCAGCAAAAAACTGATCTACAGCTTCAACTAAATCAAACAACTGCACAGTATTCAAATCAACTTGAATAAATGGCTGTTTAAGATCATTTGATTTAGACTCAAAACCTTCGGTAGCAATTTCTGAATGCACAATCAACTTATGTCGATTGCTATCAATTTTTTGCAACTCTACTAACTCTGCATCATTATGTGCTTGGGGGTTGGGTACACTACTTAAAAATTCTTGGGCATAGGCACTGACTGCTCTCACCAAGCTTTCAAAAAATTCCCGCCCTCCGGCTATGGGCTGAGTATAACTAGATAAATAGCATTCTGCATTGACCAATATAGATAGCTCTGGACGCAGTTCTTGAAAGTGACCAGATAGGGTGACATCACTTAACCCTTCTAAGAGCAGCGTGCAATTAGGTAAACTGTATTTACGTTGAATATTCATTCTACTTCACCGTCAAAAAGAGAAATCCAGAACCGCTGCATTCCAGCTGTACCTGTGCAGAATAGTAATTTTCCTAATAAATCTATAGCCAGGTCATCTAATTTTTCATCAGAATTTAGGGTTAATAAAACAGAACGTCTGGAATTCATCCGGCTTTTAAAATGCGCTCTAAACCTTTCTAGGTAATTAGCTAGACGTAGATTTTGTTCTAGTGGAATCTGTTTTTCAGACAATTGCTGATATATCATTAGTAACTGACGGATGACAACTGTTAAGCGTCGGGCTATGTAGCAAGCAATCACTACTAAAGCTTTCGCTTCTATGATACTTAACGGGCGGCGGATATGCGCTCTTCGTAAGGGATTAGAAGCTCTCATTCGCCATAAGTTTACCCGATTTTTAATAATTCCTGTCAGGTCTAACTCTTGGGCAAAGGCGAGGATAGCTTCAGAACCGCCAAGCTCTAAGGCTTCAATTGCAAGCAACATGAGGTCTATTTGCAAAGTGGTTCTGCGGGGGCATCCCTGTCCAGCGATCGCTGGATCTGGTAAAGTATCCAAAATCATGGGCATTGCCTCAGGAGTTGGACTATCGAACGGCGTTAAACTTGCGGAAACATTCATTTTCTAAAAAACCTTCTGCGCTGCCAACAAACTGAGTGAAACAAAATTTAAGATAGATAGCCAAACCAGCACTTAGGCTGGTGGTGACATGAGCATCTCAATATATACAATACTTACTTTCGTTACTCACATATTTCCCTATACTGTAATGAAAGTTTTAAACCATTAAATCACCTACTTGTTTAAGGTTAGTAGCCAAGATACATCAGCTGGGATCAAATTTTAAGTTATTGTCAACAAGTGACGAAACACAAGCCTCAATCTCCAGCGTATGACATTATAGTGTACGATTTTTCAGGTATCTGGAATCAGGGATTGGGGACTAGGGACTGGGGAATCGAAAGCAGAGGCTAGAAAACACTCCTAACCCATTACCCATTACCCATTACCCATTACCCATTACCCATTACCCATTACCCATTACCTAATCACTGTTTTATGGATTTAAAGTCTCTGATTCGTGACATACCAGATTTTCCTCAACCAGGAATTTTATTTAGGGATATTACCACCTTACTGCGTGATCCAGAGGGTTTACGCTATACTATTGACTTTTTAACACAAAAATGTATTGAATCTGAATTTCAGATTGATTGTGTTGTGGGAATGGAGTCGCGGGGGTTCATTTTCGGCGCACCTTTAGCTTATAAATTAGGATCTGGTTTTATTCCTGTCCGCAAAAAAGGAAAATTACCAGCGGCAGTTCACAGTATTGATTATGAACTAGAGTATGGTACAGACAGCTTAGAAGTGCATCAGGATGCTTTGCAACCAGGTAGCAAGGTTTTGATTGTAGACGATTTGATTGCTACGGGTGGAACTGCAAGCGCGACGGCTAAGTTGGTACAGAAGATTGGCTGCGAACTTGTGGGGTTTGGGTTTATTATCGAGCTACGGGATTTGCAAGGGCGTAAACATCTGCCTGATGTGCCGATTATTTCTTTGGTTGAATATTGAAATTAGAAGGAGTCAGGAGTCAGAATAAATTCGTGGGCGACTTAAACCCGTTTATACTCCTGCCAAGAAGCAAGCTACATCCAGCATTTGCACAGAATTCAGAATTAAATTCTGACTCTTGAATTCTTGATTGTTAATTATTGGATTACTCTAAGTGATAACTGGCAAATTATGACATCTACGAAAATTTCCCTGGAGACAACTCGGAATGCACTAGTGAGACTAGTGACAAATGAGACGTTTATTTATGTAATCAAAAGATTATTGCAGGCGCTATTAACGATTTTTTTAGCGTCGGCTTTGTCGTTTTTTATCATGAAGTTGTCACCAGGAGATTATGTAGATACACTGAGACAAAACCCAAAAATTTCACCAGAACGGATTGAGGAAATACGACAACAATTTGGGTTAGATAAGTCTTGGCCAGAACAATTTGTATTTTGGTTGAAACAAATTATTACTAAAGGTGATTTTGGGACAAGTTTTGTTTACCAACGTTCTGTATCGTCGTTGTTATGGGAAAGAGTACCAGCGACGTTGTTGTTAGCGATCGCATCTTTAATTGTAACTTGGGCGATTGCTATTCCCTTGGGTACACTTGCTGCCGTTAAGCAAAATCGCCCCACAGACAAGATTTTACAGGTATTGAGCTATGCTGGACAAGGATTCCCTAGTTTTATCACCGCCTTATTTCTCTTATTCTTAGCCCAAATAACTACCCCATTATTCCCAGTGGGTAACATGACTAGCATCGATCACGCTGAACTCACAGGATTGGGTAAAATCTTAGATATTGGCTGGCACATGATTTTACCGTTAATTGCCCTAAGTATCACCAGTTTTGCCGGGTTACAACGCATCATGCGTGGACAATTATTGGATGTATTGCGTCAAGATTATATCCAAACAGCACGCGCTAAAGGACTACCAGAAAACCGCGTTATTTATGTTCATGCATTGCGAAATGCTATTAACCCCTTAATTACTTTATTAGGCTTTGAATTAGCAGGTTTATTAAGTGGTGCATTTATCACAGAAAACTTCTTTAACTGGCCCGGTTTAGGAAAGTTGACTTTACAAGCCGTTTTAGCAAAAGATCAATATTTAGTAATGGCCAGTTTAGTAATGAGTGCAGTTTTATTAATTATCGGTAATTTAATTGCTGACTTAATGTTAAAAGCAGCAGATCCAAGAATCAAATTAGAAGATTTAAATTAGTCATTATTCAATTTTTCCTTTCCCAATCCCCAGTACCTAGTCCCCAGTCCCCAGAATTATGCTTTCTGAAGTTTATTATATTATTCGGTCAAGAACAGATGGTAAATATCTCACAGCGCGTGTTGATGATAACACATCAGGATATTTATTATTGTTTAAAGAAGATTTTGATGCTCTCAGTTATTTGAACACCCATGCAGCTGATTTAGCCAATCGTTTAACCGTCGAATCTGTTACAGGTACACAAGTAGGAAGTTTGGTAAAACGTTGGAGTTTTGCTGGTACAGGAATTGTGAGTGATCCTTTATTACCTAAAATTAAATTTTTGCAGCATAGTTAATTTTTTAGGTGAACAAGGAAGCAATAATCTATTTTACCGAACATTCTTAATTATCTTCTATCCTTATTCTGACAATTATAAATCCTGAAAATCCGTTAAAGTTCAATTCCTGCATCTCTCAATCTTTTTTCCAATTCTTGTAAACGTTGTAAGGCTGCTTCTTTTTCCCTTCGTTCTTGTTCCTTTTCTCTTCTTTCTTTTTCTACCGACTCAAACCCCCACAATAACAAATTACCTTCTTTATCCCACCATCTTAACCAATATCCTTGACGATTTTCTCGCTTTCCTTCCCAAACACCAATAAATAATTCCATCTCCTCTAACCAATAACGGTTGTTTTCATCTGGAGAACGTAATTGATATTTTCTTAAATCTTGTAAACGATGAACTTCTAAAACACCGCTATCTGGTTCAAAAATTAGATAGTTGGGAACTTGTAAAACCTCTTCATAAAAAAACCATTTACCAGGTGGATAAGTCCGTTTGCTAGAATATTCACTCCCATTTGTATCAGAAAGAAATTCCATTACTACCACAGGAATTTCACCCTGTTTGTGAGGGGTGTAGCTGCGTTTTACTTGCTCTCTAGAGACGGTAATTTGCGGTATGTAAGCCCAATCAGGTGCTTTTACAACAAATTTGTCGTTAACTGTCGCACAGATGCCGTAATTGGTTGTAGAGAGGGCAGTTTCTGGGAGCTTTCCTGCTATTTGTAGGCTTTCAGTTAATGCAGCAGCTAAAGAAGGTTGATTAACATTATCCACTGGTTCATCATCTAAAATGAAATCTTCCGGTAATAGTTCCCAGGTAATATTATTGTAGGTCGAAGCAGTGACAACCATAGCAATTAGATAAAGGGATTAACTATTAGTATATAGCAGTTTTTGATAAGAAACCCCTTCCCGCAAGCGAGGATGGGGCTATGATCTACCTTATGTAAATCTTTAAATCCTGTAAATCCTGATTCAGACAATTAAAGATTTGGGCGGGCAAGATGCCATTGGTGTCAAGTTAAGAAAAATGGATTTGTGTCAAGAGTGGGAAATAAATGGTAAAAGTCAACACAGGGGTGTTGAAAAGAGCCATGAGTAAACCAAGGAAAAAACAAGGGAATCCAGACTTTCGCCATCAAGTTAGCGTACCTGCTCCAGCTAGTGAAGAAATAGAATCACGGTTGATTGGGCTATTAAGTCCAGGGACATTTGCCAACCTCAAAGGGGTAAAAGACAAAGAGCGAAGCTTGCGCTCAAGAGTATTAACCCTACCAGTAATGGCAGCAATAATACTGAGTCTAGTATATCGACAAGTACAACACTTAACAGATGTATTGCGCTGCCTAGAAGTAGAAGGATTAATGTGGGTAGAGGCAACAAAAGTCAGCAAGCAAGCTCTGTCCCAAAGACTCAACAGTTTACCGGCGCATCTATTTGCCAAGATGTTTGAGCAAGTAGTAGAACGTCTAGCAGCAAAAAGGAATGCAAAAGAATTAGCTCCAGCCTGGGCATCAGTGGCGCAGAGATTTTCCGCCATTTGGATTTGTGATGCCTCAACACTCGAAGCCATGAAAAAGCACTTCGGACAATTGCAAGAAAAAACAGGTTCAGTGTTGGCAGGAAAAATGCTGATGGTAGTAGAAGCTTTCACTCATATTCCTGTAGCAGTTTGGTATGATGCTGATGCCAAGCGGAATGAGACTCGTTGGTGGCAAGCATTGTTAGAACTTTTACCTGATGGTGGTTTACTCATAGTAGACATGGGATTTTATGGTTTTGAGTGGTTTGATTCTCTAACTGCTGCCGGCAAGTATGTTCTCACGCGCCAAAAGGAAAAGGTTAGATATAAGGTAGTGCGTGTACTTTCTAGCGGCTCTCACTACAGGGATGAAATTATTCAAATGGGATTGCATCATACCAACCCATGTCGCTATCCCATGCGCCAAGTATCCGTATTATGGGGTAAGACTTGGTATCATTATTTGACTAATGTTCTTGACCCACAACAGCTTTCACCACAGGAGGTTTGTGATTTATACCGCCGACGTTGGCGAATTGAGGACGCATTTTTATTGACTAAGCGTTTATTGGGCTTGTCCTATTTGTGGGTTGGTGGCACTAATGGTGTACAGATGCAAATATATGCTACCTGGATTTTCTACGCTGTCCTCAATGACTTGTGTGCTGATGTCGCTATTGCTTTACAACAACCTTTAGAACGCATTTCTGTGGAAATGGTTTTTCGCAGTTTATATTTTTTCCACCGCGCACTTTTACTCGCTCCTGATTTGCAACTTATTCCTTGGCTTGTCGAACATCATCGTTCTATGGGTTTAGTCAAGGCCGTCCGTCAACGTCACCGACGAACGGCTGCTCGCTCTCTTGACATTTGGGCTGATGCCTTAACTTGACACCAATGGCAAGATGCCCACCCCACAAGATGATAGAATGATCTAAACTACAGCTTTTTCCAATATCAATTTAGAACGCTTCACTTGTTCAGGAATAGGCACAGGATAATCACCAGTAAAACAAGCAGAACAGAAACTATTAGTATCTTCTCTTGTTTCTTCTAACATTCCTTCCCAGCTTAAATAAGCGAGACTATCAACTTCTAATTGTTTGGCTATTTCTGCTACTGATTTAGTGGCTGCAATTAATTGATCTTGGGTGTCGGTATCAATACCATAGAAGCAAGGATGAGTCACAGGAGGGGAAGAAATCCGCATATGTACTTCTTCTGCACCAGACTCACGCAATGTTTTGACGAGTTTGCGGCTAGTAGTTCCTCGGACAATGGAATCATCAACAATGATTACTCTTTTACCAGCAAGGACATCTTTGAGGGGATTAAGTTTCATGCGTAAACCTAACTCTCGCATGGTTTGGGTGGGTTGAATGAAGGTGCGGCCGACGTAGCGATTTTTAATTAATCCTTCACCGTAGGGTATGCCAGAAGCTTGGGAAAAACCAATGGCAGCAGGTATACCAGAATCAGGAACTCCAAAAACTATATCGGCATTTACGGGGGATTCTTTGGCTATTCTTCGTCCTAAGCGCATTCGATAACTGTATAAAGTTTCGTTGTGCATGAGGCTATCAGGACGCGCAAAGTAGATCATTTCAAAGATACACAATTTGCGTTCAGGCTGTTGACTCCAATGGAAGGAGGCTAAACCTGCTTCGGTGATCCAAACTAATTCTCCTGGTTCGACATCACGCAGGTATTCTGCACCGATAATATCTAAACCGCAAGTTTCGGAAGCGAGTACGTAACGGATAGGATCACTATCTAAAGTCCCGATTACCAAGGGACGGATGCCGTTGGGGTCACGTACACCCATGATACCATCAGGTGTACCAATCACTAGGCTAAATGCGCCTTCGCAACGGTTAAAGGCACGAATTGAACCTTCTAGCCAATCTAAACCGCTGTTGACTTCTTGAGCGATCGCATAAGCAATCATTTCTGAATCGGTGGATGTAACTAAGTTAAAATTACTTTTGAGTAATTCTTCTCTCAGTGGCACTGTGTTGACTAAATTACCGTTGTGTGCTAAAGCCAATAAACCCAAGCGAGTTTCGACAACAGCGGGTTGGGCGTTCACCTTACGGCTAGAACCGGTGGTTGAATAGCGAGTATGACCAACAGCTAATTCACCGGGTAATTCTTCTAAAATAGTTTCATTAAAAACTTGAGACACCAAACCCATATCTTTGTGCAGGTGTACGTGCGTACCTTCAAAGGTGGCAATACCAGCAGATTCTTGACCCCGGTGTTGGAGGGCGTACAATCCAAAATAGGTCATTTTAGCAACGTCTTGTTCTGGGGCATAAATGCCAAAAACACCACAAGCTTCTTCTGGCTTGTCAGGGCGATTTTCATGACTGTTGATTTGGTTGTTGGCAAGTATGGCTGCGCCACGCAAGCTATGGGGGTATTCATCCGAAGTAACGGAATGGATGGGAATCATGCTGGTTTTACTCCTGGTGGGGTGTCGAGTCAGTGGGAACTGAGGGATGGGAAATAGGGTTGAGGTAAATAGGGAACTGGGCAGGGGGCAGGGGAGAAAAATACTTGTATAGTCTCTTCTATTACCTCTTCACCTCTTTACTGTCACCTGTCACCTGTCACCTGTCACCTTCTTCTACCTCTTAATAAATCTTTAACCATCCATTAAAACAGTACCGTAAATTGGTTAAGAATCAAGTATTAATTGTAAATTTTCATTTACAAACCTTGATTTTTGATATTGATCAAGTATTGGTGTAGATAGCGAGACGTTTAGAAATTGCCTGAGAATAGCGATCGCTCATATCTTCGAGACTAACCTGGAGTAACTTATGGTTATCAGCGGTTAAAATCTCCAAATTCCCAGAATTAGTCACTGTTCCCAGTAGTTGACAATGCTCAGGAATATGCTCCTCTAAATAGGATTCCCATGCTTCTTGGTTTTCTTCACTTACAGAAACTAAAATTCTCGCTCCACCTTCACCAAAAAGAACTTCATCAAAACGGGAATCGTGATTTGCACTAATTGGGAAATTAATTTCCGCCCCCAAATTTCCAGAAAGACAAGATTCCGCTAAAGCCACAGTCACACCACCCTCAGCCGAATCATGGGCAGAATTTACCCAACTAGCCCGAATACCATCACGACAAGCTTTTTGGACACGAAGTTCCAAATCAAAATCAATTCTAGGGGGTTTACCTGCAACAGTATTATGAATCGTTGCTAAATATTCAGAAGCACCCAGTTCTATTTTAGATTTTGGATTTTGGATTTTGGATTGAATAGGTAAACCAAGAAGATAAATTATATCACCTGCATTTTGCCAACCTTGTCCGCAAATTTTTGTTAAATCAGGAATCAACCCCACCATACCCACAACCGGAGTCGGATAAATTGGTTGAGGATTACCTTCCGCATCAAAAGTTTCATTGTATAGAGAAACATTTCCCCCAGTCACAGGTGTTCCCAACTCACGACAACCTTCACTCAAACCCCGACAAGCCGATGCTAATTGCCAATAACCAATCGGTTTTTCAGGACTACCAAAATTGAGGTTATCTGTCACAGCCAAGGGTTCAGCGCCCACACAACTAAGATTCCGGGCAGCTTCAGCCACCACAGCCTTAGCCCCTTCATAAGGATCAAGATAGACATAACGAGAATTACAATCTACCGTAGCCGCAACACCGGATTTTAGATTTTGGGCCAAAGAAAGATATGAACCGGATTTTGGATTTTGGGGTGCTTCTAAAGGACGGATACGAATCACAGCCGCATCAGCACCACCCGGTAACAATACCGTATTATTCTGCACTTGATGATCATATTGGCGATAAACCCAGCTTTTAGAAGCAATGCTAGGAGTATCTAGCAAAGTTAATAAAATATCATGCCAACTTTGTAGACTTCCCCCAAGTTCAATTCCCTCAGCATTGCAAACAGGTAAACTATCACTTGTCCATTGCCAAGCTTTTTGGGCATATTCGGGGGGTTCTGTTAATAATTCTCTTTCATACAAAGGCGTATTTTCTGCCAAAGCATCAGCGGGGATTTCGGCGGCAATTTTCCCCTCAAACCAAATCCTCACAATGGGTTCTTCAATTACCGTACCCGCAACCACCGCTTGCAATCCCCAACGGTGGAAAATATCAATTAATTCCTGTTCCCGTCCCTTTTCGGCAACAAACAACATTCGTTCTTGAGATTCCGAAAGCAGATATTCATAGGGAATCATCCCCAATTCCCGCACCGGAATTTTATCTAAATCAAAATCAATCCCTACACCACCTTTAGCAGCCATTTCAGAGGTAGAACAGGTAATACCAGCTGCGCCCATATCTTGGGCAGCAACTACAGCCCCGGTTTTAAATGCCTCTAAACAAGCTTCAATCAAAGACTTCTCTAAAAATGGATCTCCTACTTGCACAGCCGGACGATTATCCATTGACTCATCAGTTAATTCGGCACTGGCAAAACTTGCCCCACCCATGCCATCCCGTCCCGTAGTTGAACCCACATACAGCACCGGATTTCCGAAGCCTGAAGCCCCTGATTTGACAATTTCCGAAGTTTCCATCAATCCCAAGGCCATGACGTTGACAAGGGGATTTCCAGAGTAGGCGGGGTCAAAATACACTTCACCCCCTACTGTGGGAACTCCAACGCAATTACCATAATGTGAAATACCAGATACTACACCTGTAAATAATCGTTGGGTTTTCGGATCATTCAAATCTCCAAACCGCAAAGAGTTTAATAAAGCTATGGGACGCGCCCCCATTGTAAAGATATCTCTTAATATGCCACCTACTCCTGTAGCAGCACCTTGGAAGGGTTCAACGGCTGAAGGGTGGTTATGGGATTCTATTTTAAACGCTAATTGTAGTCCGTCGCCGATATCCACAACTCCGGCATTTTCACCGGGTCCAACAAGGATGCGGGGGCCTGTAGTGGGAAACTGTTTGAGTAAAGGTCGGGAATTTTTATAACAGCAATGTTCTGACCACATCACCCCAAACATTCCTAGTTCGGCTTTGTTGGGATGACGGCCTAAGCGGCGGACAATTTCGGTATATTCTTCTGGTTTTATGCCTTCTGAGGCAATTTCTTGGGGAGAAAAGGGATTTTCACCAAATGTGGTCATGGAAGTTATGCACCAAGAGGACAGAGAAATATTCTATCTGTTTACGGCAATTAAGATCATGGATTTCTTTTTAATCTTGTCAATAAATTATCAATTATAAAGTTATTCATAATGTTATGATGTAACCAGTTTTTACCCTGTATTTTTATGACATTGACAGAAATTTTGCCATCACTGCGAAAATTATCTGATCAAAAAAATTAAAGCTATTCAATTTTTAGCCGCAGAATTAGCTAAAGGTGCAGAAAATTTAACTTTTCTTGAAGATGGTAAAACTTATGAAGTTTGGTCGCCTTATGATGCTTTTTTAGCCGAAAAAACTTTAACTGATATGTTGCAACAGTATTTACAAAAAGAAATGTTCTGAAAATATGAATAAACAATATAGAATATATTTAGATGTTTGTTGCCTTAATCGTCCTTTTGACGACCAAACTCAATGGCGAATTAGGCTAGAAACTGAAGCAATTTTAGAAATTATCAATCATTGTTTATCTGGCAAATGGCAATTAGTCGGTAGCACAGCTTTAGAATTAGAAATTGCGAGAACTCCAGATATAAACAGGAGAGAACAAGTACAAAAAGTCTTAACAATGGCTCATGATAAGATTTTAGTCACAGAAGAAATTTCTCGACGAGCAATAGAATTAACAACCTTTAATATTAAAAATTTTGATGCTTTTCATCTGGCTTGTGCTGAAAATAACGCTGATATTTTCCTAACCACTGATAGCCGTCTATTGTCAAAATCATTAAGCTATAAGGATAATATAAATATAATAGTTGCTAATCCAATGATCTGGTTGGCAGAAGCTACCAATAATATTGTACAAGGAGGAGAAAATGACCCCAATTGAATTATACAGAAAAGGATTTCAAGCTCTCGTAGATGCTTTAGGATATGTTGACGCTATCCGATTTATTCGTCAATTTGATAATGGTAGTGGAGACTATACAGAAGAACGTCATCAATGGTTGGATCAGGTGACAATGGATGAAATACTCGCAGATATTAAGAAACATCAAGAAACTATCTAGCGGAAAAAGATAAATAGGTTTATAAAAAGATTTATTTATTGATCAATGAGGTTAAAGATCCCCGACTTCTAGCATGAATTAATCGTTTATTAATAAGAGTGAAAAAAGAAGTCGGGGATATGGATGTGTGGTAAATATTCCTGGCTTCTGTTTGGTTTACCGGAAATTGTAACTGGATCAGGTTTATATTGACGTATAACTTTGATAATAGTAATATTTTGCCATGTAGATAATACGCAGGTGTAACCACTAAATTTTATGTCAGCAGAATTTCCTACCCCAGACAGCTTATGGATTATTACTGAAGAAGTAGCAGAAACCTCAACGACGACTATTAGCGGTGCTAGAAGTAGTGGTGATACAGGTGGATTACTGGGAAGTAAGACTACTGAGGAACAAATAATAGTCACTAAAGAAAAAGACAAAGTAATAATTACCAGACGTAAAGTTGAGGTAACAAAACTCAAGCAGGAAATGAGGGGATTTATACAAGCTATGCGAGAATGCTTGGATGAAGCCGATACTAATGATTCAAAAATTCGCTTGGATGAAGTAGAAGTTTCAGTAGAAGTCAATGGGGAAGGACAACTTAGTTTATTCGGAACTGGGGGAAAAGTAGGAGGTAAAGGCAGTCTAACTTTTAAATTCAAGCGACAACCATAGATTAAAATGGGTAAGAATTGGGCAATTAGTATTGGCATTAATCAATATGACAACCTGCAACCCCTAAATTTTGCTAAACGGGATGCAGAAGCAATGGCCGCTTGGTTTCGGGAAGAAGCCAAATTTGATCAGGTGTTTCTGTTTACAGAGGACTCTCCACCCATTCCCGCTAATACACCTATTCCTACTCAACCAACTTACGGACGGTTGCGGCGATTTTTGCAAGCACAATTTGAACAACCTCTATTAAAACCAGAAGATAATTTATGGTTCTTTTTTGCTGGACATGGTATGCGTCATGCAGACAAAGACTATTTAATGCTTGCAGATAGTGATCCTGGTGATATTGAACATACAGCTATTTCCGTTGAATATATCACTGAAAGATTGCGTCGTAGTCGTGCTGATAATGTAGTTTTGTTATTAGATGCCTGTCGAGAAGAAAGTAGTCGTAGCGGTTTGGGAATAGGTGAAGAAAAGCATCAAGGAGTAATTACTTTTTATTCCTGTGCTGCTAACCAAAAATCTTGGGAAATTGCCGAATTACAACATGGTTCATTTACCCATACACTATTAACAGGTTTAAGGTTACATGGTGAAGCTAATTGTGCCACTGTAGAACGATTAGATAGATATTTAAATTCTTCTGTTCCTCAATTAAATACTAGATATAAAAAACCTACTCAAAATCCTTACCTCAAAGCAGAACCGCCATATAAAATGTATTATATTTTATTAGAGCAATCTGCTACTCTTAAAGATGTTGAATCATTAAAGTTACAGGCATCCTTATCTGAAAATGCTGGCAATTTTGAGTTAGCAGAACAATTATGGATTAGGGTTTTAGGTGTGTCTCGTGCTGATTTAGATGCAATATCGGCTCTTCAAAGAATTGCGATTAAAAAACATACTTCAGCACCATTAATAATTCCTCAACCTATTATTAATCCTGAATCTGCTACTTCATCTAGAGGTGAGTTTACTATAGCACCTGCATCTATATCTCAAGTTGCCGAAAAAATAAAAGAAAATAATCGTAAAAAAGAAGAATATAGACAAGCTTTTTTGAAAGCTGTTGAGCAAAAATTTCCACTGGATAAAAAAAGTCGTGATAATTTACTAAAGTTACAACAATCTTTATCAATTAAACAGCAAGATATAGCGCAAATTGAGCAGCCAATTATTGTTCAAAAAGAAGCTGAATACCAAAAAGTCCAGGAAGAAGAAAAAATTAAACGGGAACAAGAAGCTAAAAGAATACGCCATAAGCAAAATATATTGGAGTATAGGCAAGAATTTTCAAGAAATATTGATAGAGAATATCCCGTTAGTGAAGTAACTAAAAATCATTTAAAAACATTACAATGTTCTTTACAACTCAGTGATCAGGAAGTATCGCAAATAGAACTTTTAAGTATTGATGAAAAAATATTAAAAGATCAACGCCAATATGCAGAGGAGATAGTAAGAAATGGACGAGAAGCTGAAAAAATATATCAACAAAATATATTGGAGTATAAACAAGAATTTTCAAGAAATATTGATAGAGAATATCCTCTTAGTGAAGTAACTAGAAATAAGTTTAAAAAATTACAACGTTCTTTACAACTTACAGATCAGGAAATATTACAAATAGAAAGACCAATTATTACTAAAAAAGAAACTGAATATCAAAAACTTCAGGAGGAGAATAGAAAAAGACAGGAAAAATCTGTAAGTTCTCCAGTAACACCACAATTAATCTTATCTTCTATAAATCGAAGACAATTTTTAACCTATGCTGGGTTAGGAGGGACAGGTTTAGTAACTACGATTGTATTTACTCAGATGTTTAAGGAACAACCAAAACCATCTGTAAAACTACCTGTAGAACCACCTGAATTATTAAAATTTAAGTTTACAACAGTAACAACAGTTGATAAGACAGGAACAAAACTCAAAAGTACCCCTAATAATGAAGCCAAATATTTTAAAGAAGATTTAGGTAATGGTATTACCTTAGAAATGGTACAAATTCCGGCTGGTTCTTTTAAAATGGGTTCACCAGAATCAGAAAAAGGTCGGAATAATAGTGAAAGTCCACAGCATGATGTAAATTTACCTGCTTTTTATATGGGCAAATTTGTTGTGACTCAAGAACAGTACGAACAAATAATGGGTAAAAATCCCTCTCGTTTTCAAGGAAAAAAACGCCCTGTGGAAATGGTTTCTTGGAATGATGCAATAGAATTTTGTAAAAAACTAAGTCAAAGAACCGGGCGTACCTATAGATTACCTAGCGAAGCTGAATGGGAATACGCTTGTCGAGCAGGTACAACTATGCCCTTTCATTTTGGTGAAACCATTACCACCGATTTAGTCAACCATGATGGTGATTATCATTATGGTGATGCTCTCCAAGGAAAAAATCGAAAACAAACTACTGATGTCGGAAGTTTTCCCCCTAATGCTTTTAGTTTGTATGATATGCACGGCAATGTCCAGGAATGGTGTCAGGATGATTATATAGATAGTTATAATAACGCGCCTACAGATGGTAGTGCTTTGACAGGTCGAAGCGATATAAAGGTGCTGCGCGGTGGTTCTTGGGGCAGCACCCCTAGGTATTGCCGTTCTGCGGATCGTAGCACCAACGGCAGCCCAGGTGTCAGAAGTAACGCCTTTGGGTTTCGGCTAGTAGTTTCCGGCGCAAGGACTCTTTAATTTTTGCCCTTTTCCCTTCTTTCCTTTACCCTTTTAAGCGTAGTGGAACGGAGTGATCTAAAAATTTTTTCAAAAAAGCGATTAGTTTGACTTTAATCAATGTGAATCCCACGACGAACTTGATTTTCTCTTTCCTGAACTTACCCGCATTCATAATCATGATTTAGTAATTATCGAATCATGGCAAAATCATGTAGATTGGATCAAATCTTTACCACCAGCAGAATTAAAACTTTTAAATAGCGCTGATTTCAATAATTCCGAAACTACCCAAACTATCACTAATTCAGAAATACCACCAGAACAAATCAGCTACAAAAATATAGCGGAAAAATCTCAATAAAGACTTTTTGAGTCAAATTTAATGATTTTGATCAAATCTTGTTTCTCTCTATATCTTCATTTCCTCAGCATTCTGACTCCTGAATTCTTACGTAAATCAATAATCAACTTTTGATAATTTTGAAAAAAGTGACCAGTCAAACTAATCACTTTCTATATTACAAATTAATCTGAACTTTCTCCCCCAACTACCACATCTTTGATTCGTAAACTTGGGCCACCACAACCTACAGGTAAACCGTTTTGTCCACCTTTACCACAACCACCTGATTCATCCCAGTAAAAATCATCACCAATGCCTTCAATATCCGCGAGGGTTTGGAAAACGTTACCTGATAGGGTGACATCTTTCACGGGTTCGGCGATTTTGCCATTTCTAATCATCCAAGCTTCACCAGCGCTGAAGGTGAACATTTCTCCGTTTGTCATGCCACCTAACCAATTGCGGGCATATACCCCTTCTTTAATATCAGTAAATAAGTCGGCGACGGGGGTATTACCTCTTTCAATCCAGGTATTTGTCATTCGCACAATGGGTGAAAAGTGATAATCGAGACAACGGGCATTACCTGTGGGCGCTTCTTCTAATTTGCCGGCTGTTTCACGGGAGTGCAAACGCCCGACCAAAACACCATCTTTAATTAATTGCGTAGTTGTGGCAGGTGTGCCTTCATCATCGTAATAATAACTACCGCGATGACCTTCTGGGGCTGCACCATCAAAAATTTGCAGTTCTTCTGAACCAAAACGCCTTCCCAGGGTCATAACCTCTAGTAAATCAGGGTTTTCGTAGGCCATATCAGCTTCGGAAAGATGACCAAATGCTTCATGGACAAATAAACCACTGAGTATAGGGTCAATAACTACGGTATAAGTATTACCTTTGACTGATGGTAAGGATAAAGCGGTAACTGCTCTTTCGGCAGCACCTTTGACTTGGGCATCTAAATCTGTTAGATCTTGATAGGCTTTGCGAGAACCGATGGTTTCTCTACCAGTTTGTACGGTGTCGCCGTTTCTGGCTGTGGCTGCAAAGCGCATTTCCATATCTACCCAAGATTGCTCGATTAAAGTGCCTTCAGAAGTAGCAATAATTACTCTTTGGGCGCTGTCACCGTAACGGACAGAGGTGGTGGTGATGCGGGAATCAACGCTTTTGAGTAATTGGGTATAGCGATCGCACAATTGTTTTTTCTGCTTTAGGGAAACTTGACGCGGATCTATACCTGTTAAGGGTAATTCGCATATAGCTTGTATGGGATCAATGGGAGCTAATATGGTTTCTTCGTCTCCCACTATCCGAGCTGCTGCGATCGCTTCTTCTATCCGTTCTTTAATAGTAGCCAACTGGTTAAAACTACTCAACCCCCAGCCACCTTTATAACAAGCGCGAATATGTCCACCAATAGAAATGCCCTCGCTGAGGGTTTCCACCTTGTCACCACGCAACAAGATATCCGTTCCTTCTGCCTCTTCTAAGCGAATCATCAAATAATCCACACGGGAGGAGTAGGACGCGATTAGCTCAGATAGTAAATTTTGTACGTCAGCAAGTAAGTTAGGCATTCTTGTTAGTGATCATGACGAACTGTATTTATTTTGCAACTATTTAGGTCAATTTTGCTATCCATAACAGATAGGACTCAGGTTTAATTCTGTAAGGGCTTCTTGTGTACGGAATTGGTGCAAAACACAATACACATATTTGTGCCTTCTTTCCTGTTTCCTCTTCCTCATAAATCAAATCGGATTGCTACATAACATCGAAAAATCATAATATTGGCACCTTGTCAAGTCTTCAAAATAAAATGACTGATGAAGTGATATACTCTTATCTTGCTTTATCAACTTATTGTAAAAACTCCAGTCCAGAACCCTTAATTAATAGTGTTTAGGGTGGGCATTGCTAAACAACCTTCATTCAAAAACCAAACCATAAATAAAAATACCATTCAAACATGAACCTAATTAAAAAAATATTTAAGATCAAAAACCACGAATTTTATATTTTTAACATAATTATTCCTTTTATTTTTATAATATTTACTCTCATCATCATGCCAATCGATCAGGTTTTCATGTTTGACTCAGATGAAGGAATTGCACTTGTACAGGCGAATATATATAGTCAAAAAATAATTAATAATTCCCCTCAATTTTGGTCAGATCAACCACCTCTTTTCCCAATCATCATCTCTAAATACCTGGACTTTTTCGGTGATCATATCAGTAACGCAAGAATATTAATTTTATTATTTTCAACATTATTAATCTGGTCTTTTAGCCATATTTTACGTTTATCCGTAGGCAAACTGACCGCCATCATCACCATAATTTTATTAATTATTTCCATAAATTTTTTAAGATTAAGTGTCTCCGTTATGCAATGCATCCCTTGTTTAAGCTTGGGAATGCTATCTATTTATTTATTAATTTTATATACTAGGAGTTTAAAAATATCTTGGATTATCCTCTCAGGAATAATATTCGCTTTATCTTTACAGATAAAAATGATTATGATATTTCTGATTCCAGTAATTATCATTTACTTATGGGCAACTTACTATAAAATATCATTAAACAACATCACTAATATTAATATTGTCAATATTTTAAAATCTCCTATTTCTATTTGGTTGCTATCTTTAAGTACAGCATTTATCATCATTAGTTTTATTACGCAATCCTTAAACATAGAAAAAATACTTTTTTTCCATATTTCCTCAAACCTAAAATATAGCTTTTCTAAGCATAACAGTTTTCAAGATGTAATTTATATCTACTTACAAAATTTTGACGCTTTACTCTTAAGTTTATTAGGATTCAAATACCGAAATATAAAAATTGATTTACTTCTTGATAACAAAATTATTGATAATAAACCTGAACAGCATATTTATAAAATTCCTCTATTTTGGTTAATCATTATCACCTTTGTTTTTCTTAATCATAAACCCATTTGGTATCACTATATAATTTTAGTTTCTGTACCTTTAATATGGTTAAGTGCTTATGGAATTAAAGGGATTTTGGTAAAACTTAGTCAAAATAATCATACTAATAAAATTTCCAAACTTAAACAAATTCAACTTTCTAAATTTGCTGTGTTTACCATCTTTTTTACCTTGTTAGTAATTCCCATTAAACTAGGCGTAATTCAATTGGAAAACTATAATTTTGTGCAAAAATCTCAACTTAAATTTGCAAATTTAGAAAGAATTATCACCTATAAAAACCAAAGCAAATGGTTATTTACCGATATAGGAATGTATGGATTTTACAGTCAAATTAATATTCCTCCAGAACTAACTGTTATCTCTATGAAAAGATTAAATTCTGGAAATATTAACTCGGAATTTTTATTAAATGTTTTAGAAAAATATCAACCAGAACAAATTTTGATTAATAGATTTTTCATTATTTTTGATTTAATTAAACCTTACCTAGACAAAAATTATCAAAAAATTTATGTAGACGAATCCACAAAACATTATCTTCGGAATAATATTCAAAATCTAAATGGAAATAAATAAAGCAGTTTTTATAAACTGTCGTAATTTATCGTTCCCATACAGAGTATGGGAATGAATTTTAGAAGGTTTTGCCTTATATGAAAAAAGAGGCAGAGCCTCTATAATAGCATTCCCAGTCAGAGACTGGGAACGAGATATCATCAGGATTTGAGCTTAAGTTGACACCATTAAGCTTTTGCTTTACCCCTACTCCACGGTTCATTTATCAGTAACAGCATCATTAATTAAAGCCTGAAATAAGTTATTTTGGTAAGAGCATATTATGATTAATTTGTACAGTGCATAAGTCCTAGAATTTTATACTCAAAACGGCTTAATCATTTGATTCTATAGGTAGGGGTAATTCATGAATTACCCCTACACATCTAGGGTTTTCCCAATTTTAGAAAAGTCCAAGTCCTAACCGTGTTTAGTATAGTAAGTATTCAGGATAGAGAATACTCCAAGTCAGGAGAATAAAAACTTTGCGAGTCAATCTACTCAAACACATATTTCCCAGCAACTTTCCAATAGCGGGAAAACCTCTTCAAATCAATAAATCCATCATAATCAAAAAATGGTTCTATTGCCAAAACTTCTAAATTTAAATATTTTTCAAATTGATTACAAATCTCCTGAAAACGAGGACTAGGACTATCAAGAGTGACAACTAAATTAGCATCATGTTCTTGAGCAAAATTTAAAATCTCTTGTCCCACATTGCCACGACGAATTTCCACAGGTAATTCTAGTAAACATTCATAAATAAAAGTCAGGCGTTTGAGGCTCAGTTGCCATTCTGCTATTAAAGCATCATCCCAAACCCAAATAGCTGGAGCATTTGGATATTTTTGAAATACCGGATTTTGGGGATTGAGGCAGTCTCCATGTATCCAAATAATTGGTTTGTTCATGTTGATCATTGATAATTATAAATTAGAGTTCTCCAATTAAAAAAATATCCTAAAATTTCTTGTGGTGCGGGCATCTTGCCCGCTAATAATACAAGGACGGGCATCTTGCCCATCCCACAAGATTGGATCATCTTTTTTGTGGAGTTTTATTATCAATTATTTTGTGCATTTTTGACTAATCAGATAGACTTTAACAAAGCCTCCTGAGCTTTTTGGGTTTCTGAATGGGAACTAGTAAGAGGTTATTTTAAAAGTTTTTCAGGACTTACGTAACTGGCACATTGGCAAGGTGTGGTTCGGCAAGCTCACCAACCACGTCAGATATCAAAAATCTGTTTATTTACTAGATTTAGGCGGTCTGACGCACCCTATAATCGAAAATATAGGTTGGATTGAGGGACAGCAAAACCTAACAAAAGCCTTGATTATGTTGTGTTTCCTTGCATCAACCCAACTTACTATATAACAAATTTGTAGCCTTAACCGAGCAGTATCGAATGTCTGGATAGGTGTGTTAATTGCCGTAAATTCGATTAATATTTAGTTTATCAAACGTTTATCAAACGTCTATCATTCACCTGTAACAACCCAAACATTAAACTTCATGACCACAAAACGGATTTTAATCACTGGTGCAAGTGGCTGTGTCGGTCACTATATAAGTGAGGCCTTAATTCAAAATACCAATCACGAATTATACCTACTTGTAAGAAACCCAAATAAACTGCAAGTTGATACAGCTGCACGTCCTGGTATCACCGTTTTGCAGGGCGATATGCAAGAAATTAGTAAGTATTCTAATTTACTCAAAACCATTGATACGGCAGTACTAACAGCTACCTCATGGGGTGGAGAAGGAATATTTGATATTAACGTCTTGAAAACATTAGAGTTAATCAACCTACTCAATCCAGAAAGATGTCAACAGGTAATATATTTTTCAACTGCAAGCGTTTTAAATTATGACAATCAACCCATGAAACAAGCTGGAGAAATCGGTACAGATTATATCCGGTCTAAATACGATTGTTTACACAAAATAGAAAAATTAGCTCTTGCACCCAAAATAACCACCGTTTTTCCCACACTAGTTTTAGGTGGTGATGACAACAAACCTTACTCTCACCTGACAACAGGCATTCCCGAAGTTACCAAATATATTGATATAATTCGTTTCTTACAAGCAGATGGCAGTTTTCACTTTATTCATGGACGCGATATTGCTACTGTTGTTCAATATTTAATTGATTATCCACCTGAAAAAGGGGAACCACGTCGTTTTGTTTTGGGTCAATCTGCATTAACTGTTAACCAAGCGGTTAAAGAAGTCTGCGATTATTTAGGCAAAAAGATTTACCTTCGTATTCCTCTATCTTTATCATTAGCTAATTTGATTATTGTTTTGTTTCGTATTCAAATGGCTGCATGGGATAGATTTTGCATGAAATATAGACATTTTACCTATGCTAACACCATTAATCCTGCCAGTTTCGACTTACCAAATTACTGTGCAACTATGAGTGATGTGTTGAAAATTAGCGGTATTAACAGACCGTATTCAGAGGGGACACGGAAATCCTCATAATTAAAATACAAAGCATCCTGAACAATTTTCTGTAAATTCATGGTCAAAGTCTGTTAAAATTCAGTGCTGCGGCATTTGCTCTGAAGTCTTGGCGCTAGTTGCCCATGCAGCCTTTCAAACCATCCGTCCGCCTAAGACTGACGCTGATATTAGCGACAGGCCGATGTTATTTACGGAGTTTTATGTCTTTTTCTAATCTCGGCTTGTCCAATGAAATTATTCGTGCAGTTACTGAGAGGGGATACACTAAACCTACACCAATTCAAATACAGGCAATTCCTGCGGTATTGTCGGGTGGTGATTTACTAGCTGGCGCTCAAACTGGGACGGGAAAGACCGCAAGTTTTACTCTGCCACTTTTGCATAAGTTGTCATCAGACCAGAACATTAAAAGCACTGCTATTGGATGGCTACCAATCCGGGCGTTGATTCTCACCCCTACACGGGAACTCGCTGCACAGGTAGAGGAAAGCGTGCATGATTATGGCAAGTACCTGAAGTTGAAATCAACAGTGGTATTCGGTGGAGTCAGTATCAATCCTCAAAAACGGCAGTTGAAGAGTGGTGTAGATATTCTGGTTGCTACTCCTGGAAGACTGCTAGACCATCTGCAACAGGGGACGGTGAACCTATCGCGTGTTGAGATTTTGGTGTTGGATGAAGCTGATCGAATGTTGGATATGGGCTTTATTCGTGATATTCGGCGTATTCTGTCGGTATTGCCAAAACAGCGCCAAAACTTGCTATTCTTTGCTACCTTCTCCGATAAAATCAAAGAATTGGCCTCAGGGTTATTGAATCGCCCGACGATGATTGAGGTGGCACGCCGGAACGTTACTGCTGATACGATCGCACAAAGAGCTTACCAGGTAGACCGTGACAAAAAGCGTCAATTACTTGCCCACCTGATTCGACAAGATAATTGGTATCAAGTTCTAGTGTTTACTCGCACTAAATATGGCGCAGATCGTCTGGTGAGGCAGTTGAATGACGATCGCATTCAAGCATTAGCAATTCACGGTAATAAAAGTCAGGGGGCGCGTACCCATGCTTTAGCAAAATTTAAAAATGGTAGTTTACAGGTACTGGTAGCCACGGATATTGCCGCTAGAGGTCTGGATATTAGCGAATTACCCCATGTGGTCAATTTCGATTTACCCAATGTCCCAGAGGATTATGTCCATCGTATTGGTCGCACAGGCCGCGCTGGTGCCAAAGGTGAAGCTGTTTCTCTAGTATGTGTTGATGAGTTCCATTTGTTGGCAGATATCGAAAAACTGATCAAGCAACCGTTGAGATTAGAAGTGGTTGCTGGTTTTGCAGTCAACCCCGACATTAAGCCGGAACCAATTCAAAATGGACGCAAACCCAAACCCCAGCCTGGACGTGATCAAGAAACGGCTGATTCTACCAGTAAACGTAAATCAGCACCACGAAGATCGGGTAAACGTAAAGCAGCACCACCAGCAACAGATGCTAAAAAGTATGGTGGTAATTCATCTGCATCACGCCGTAAAAAAAGCGATCGCTAAATTAATTTGTGATTTAGTCTAAATAGGGGTTGCTGAATAAATCTGAAAACTCTACAGGTACCTGAGTTTGACATAAGATAATTTGTGGAAAACTCGCCCCCGTTAGGAGTCTCAAACCCTTATTCTCTCGCTCTTAAAAATCATAACTCCGTTCGCGTAGCGTCTCCGTTCGGCGAAGCCGTGCCGTAGGCATAGGAGAAACTCCGAACTCAGGTATTTTATAGTACTGAATTTAACTGAATTTTTCAATTAAAAAGCTAGATATATTTCAAATAAGCAATTAGCTGAAAACTAAACTATTAGGACTAAAGCTGCGTGTTACACCAAACATCTATTTTATGGTGTGGTTCCGCAAGCTCACCAACCACGTCAGATATCAAATATCTGTTTATTTGCAGAATTTGTGAAGTCTGATGCACCCTACAAAGCAAGCCAGTTGCGTAAGTTCTGACTATTAGAGATAAAAGGTGAATGCATTTGACCCAAACCAAAGGAGGATATCTTGACTCCTACAACTATCGCTTGTGATCATGAGTACATGATTGTTACCTCTGCCACAGCGGTCAAAAATCAGGATAGCGCTAATATCGCTCTTGTTGCCTGTGTAAACGACACCGTAAGCTTCTTTGCCACGTCAGGCTCGAATAACTTCGAGCAGTCTGTCGTGATCCAGGACATCCGCTATTCTCAGGGTGACAACGTTCTGCAAGACTTCAAGACCGTGAGAACCGAGCGAATACAGATTGTTCCTGCTTCATCTAAAAGCGTATTGCCTGCCCGGAGTGTGCTGCGGGAGTTCTGGCAGCACGAATGCAAAGTGTCCTGCGAAGGAACCGGATGCTACAGCTTGATACTAGCGCTCTATGTCCGCGATGAAAATGGGGAGCCTAATTTCACTGGTCTCTACCAGTGGGACGCTCAGATTACCGTTTATTTCAGTCCAGCACTAGAAGCCACAAAAAATTATGAAGATGTATCATGGGCAAAACCATCAACGTTCTTATTACAATCGACACGGATGCTGTCAAGAAGTTCTATCCCAACCCTAGTAAAGATCAGAATAGACCCACTGGAATTGGCCACAACTACGGGTACACGATCGCAACAGGAACAGTAATTAACTCTGGTCAGGGAACTGGGGATCTGAATGTAACTGCCTTCGTTGGTGATATCTGCCGTGTCTTTGCTACTTCCGGTTCTGACAATTTTCAGGATGCTGTTTTAGTCTACGGTTTACCGAAGTTGAGTGGTAATCAGGTGTTTAGCCTTTTTAATTACCAGAATTTCACCAGGTCAACCGTTGTTCCCCAGTCGCTAAACAGTATGTTACCAAGCAGAATCGTGGATGAGGAATTTTGGTTTTACCAAGCCAGCGTTATCAGCAGGGGAACGGAAAACTACAGAGTACAGTTTGCTCTCTACACCCGCAATGCTGACTCTGGGCATCCCGATATCTTTGGCTACTTTGAGTGGAATTTGACCATGACCGTTGAACCTGAGTTCGGTGTTAGGAGTTAGGAGTTAGGAGTTTCTCCTATAAATCTAAACGGTATTTATTTGGTATTAGCCTTTAATGATTTTGTCAATCTTTGTTTGAGACGATTTTTACCATCTTCTAATTTTTGATTTAATTCATTACCTTCTGCTTTTGCTGATGAATTAGAGTATTCATTTTGGTTTAAATAATTAGCTAAAAGCCTAATTGTGGGGTACTTAAACAAGTCAACTACTGATAAAGAATTTGAATCTTTCTGCCAAGATTTTTTTAGCTGAGAGTAGACTTTGGTAATTGTTAAAGAATTACCACCAATATCAAAAAAGTTATGATTTACGCCTACTTTTTCTAAACCTAAAACTTCTTCCCAAATTTTCGCAATCATCTGTTGCACATCATTTTGGGGTTCTACATAAGTAACTGCAAATTCTTGGAATGAACTTTCTTGATTTAGAAGCGCCAAACGATCAACTTTCCCATTAGCAGAAAGTGGTAAATGATCGAGAAATATAAAAGCTGATGGCAACATATATTCTGGTAACTTTTCTCTGAGGAAATTGTGCAGATCCTCAATTGGAGGGTTCTGATTTTCGCTCAGAATATATGCTACCAAACGCTCTTTACTATTATCTTTACCTGTGGCAGTAATCACAGCAGTACGTACTGCTGGATGTTGCATTAACGCTGCTTCAATTTCTCCAGCTTCAATGCGGTATCCGCGAATCTTAATTTGAAAATCTGCTCGTCCACAAAATTCAATATTTCCGTCAGGTAAATAGCGACCTAAATCTCCTGTACGGTAAATGCGTTCGCCTGTGCGCGGATGAGTAATAAAATTAGCACGGGTCTTTTCTTCATTGCGCCAATAGCCTTGCGCTAACTGTACTCCAGCACAGTATATTTCCCCAGTTACCCAAACCGGACAATCTTCTAAAGCTGTATTCAAAATATAATATTGGGAATTAGCCATAGGTTTGCCATAAGGAATACTTTGCCAATTTGGATTAACTTCTTTAATCAAATAGCCAATATTCCAAATAGTCGTTTCTGTGGGGCCGCCAATACTTAATATTTCTATTCCTTTCACTGAACTTTTGAGACAACGAGGTAAGGCTAGGGGTAGCCAATCTCCACCCAAAATTGCCAAACGCAAACTAGTAGGTAGGGCTATAGATTCACTTTCGGCGTATTCTACCAACATCTCCATCATGGCAGGGACAGAATTCCACAGTGTGACCTGTTGTTCCACCAGCAACTTAGCCCAGTGTGCAGGGTCTTTCACCACTTCAGCATCAGGGATGATAATTTTGCCACCAGCGGCTAATAAACCAAAGATGTCATACACAGATAAATCATGGTTAAGGGCTGTCAGCGCGAGGATACTATCTTGAGAACCGATGTTAAATCTTTGGTTTGTATAGACAACGACATTAACGACGTTGCGATGAGTAATCATCACTCCTTTGGGTAAACCTGTAGAACCTGATGTATAAATCACATAAGCTAAATCATCTGGTGTTTGTACTGGTTGTAGTGGCTGTTTACTTTCGGTTGCTAGTTCATCTCCATCTATACATAAACATTGCATTTGTGATGGCAATGCTAATTTTTTCTGCAACCAAGATTGAGTGAGAATAATTTGTACTTCACTGTTTTCTAGAAGATAATTCTGGCGTTCTTGGGGTAATTGGGGATCAATAGGAACATAAGCACCACCAGCGGCTAAAATACCCAGAACTGCGACAATTTGCTCCCATCCCTTTTCCATGAATACGGCAACTAATTGATTAGGAGTAACTCCTAGTTGGCGCAGTCGATGACCAAGTTGATTTGATAGTTGATATAACTCTTGGTAAGTTAGGGTACGCTGGGCGGAAATAATTGCGGTTTCTGTTCCTCGCTGCTGTGCTTGAGTTGCAAATAAAGTGTGTAGGAGTTCTTCAGAAATTGGTGCAGCGGTATAATTGATTGCTTCTCGGTATGCTAATTGAGCCGGAGGAATTAATTGTCGAGAAGTAACTAGCCAAGCTGACTCGGAGGTAGCTAACAGTTTGAGAAAGTTTTTATAAGCCTCAAACATATCTGCAATTAGTCCTTCCGGAAAAAGTTCTTCTACCACGTCCCAGTTGAATGTTAATTCTTCCTTTTCTTCCCAAACTTGTACATCCATCCAAGCTTGAGAAGCTTGACTGATACCATAAACTAATTCGCCAAAATGGCTAAAGGTCATGGTTTTTTGTCCTAAGGAACTGAAACCCAAGGTGCTGGTAAAGACAACTGGCATGGCGCTGGGGCCTGTGCCTTTTCTTCGAGCTAATTCTCGGACTACGCGCACGCCACTAATGTAGCGGTGTTCTAAATCTTGCCAGAGTTGTTGTTGGATGCGGCGCGATCGCTCGGTAAATGGTTCAGGGGTGGAATTGTCTACTGCTAAGAGGATGACTGATGTGAAGTCTCCGAGGATATCGTTGACCTGGGGATGGAGTGGTAGACGGTTAAATTGGGCTAGATTGATGGTAAATTGGGGGTTATTACCCCAAACGGTCAAAATTTCGGCGAAAGCAGCCAATAAGACTCCAGAAGGCGTTAAACCGGCTTGTGCGGCTTTCTGTTTTAATTGCTGCCATTCCGGTTGGGGGAGGGATGCTTGATAGCGCCGACAGCGATGTTGTTTGAGTTGTTTGGGATTTTTGGCTAGGGGTAAGTCTGGGGCTGGGGGGAAATTATCTAGACGGCTGAACCAATAATCTTGCGATCGCTTGAATAATTCTGTTTGTTGTAGCGATCGCTCTGCCAAAACATAATCCCGGAAAGACAAATCCAGCGATGGCAATACGGCATCAGGATTTTGATACAGTGCAAACCACTCATCAAATAACCGAAACAAACTCCAAGCATCAAATACTTGCAAGTCATAGCTGACGTGTAGCCGCACACGTTCCTGAGCCAATTTGGTAGCACGAAATTCAAATAAAGGCCATTGGTCAGCAGGGAGAACTTGATGAGATAAGCGATCGCGAATTTTTTCTAATTCTAATTTGACAGTTTCTTCATCTTTTTCTCTTAAGTCTAAAACCTCCATTTCGTAAACGGGTACTTGTTCTAGAATTTGCTGCTGACCATCTGCTAACACTACAGACCGCAGCATATCATGTCGTGAAATTAGTTTTTGCAATCCCCAATTTAATCTTTCTAGGTTTAAATCATGACCTTCAATTTCGTAATAACCATGATTAGAAACACTGCCTAAATCTAATACATTACTACGACCCACCCAGAATGCGTGCTGCATATCAGTGAGGGGAAAAGGTTCATAACGTAGCTCTGGTTTTAGTACAACAACTGGTAAAGTTGTATCGTTAACATCCTGACTATTTTGATGCAGCAATCTCAGCAAATCTGCTTTATGCTCAGTTAATAAATCGCGCAATTCTGGTGTAATTATTCCCTTGGGTGCATCAATTAAAAGTGCATCTTTATTAGCAGATAGTTTTACACCTTTGTGAGCAAGATTATTTAACAGTAAATGTAAGTTCATATTTTTAACCAAATATTTTACAGTATCGAAAATAGATTATCAAATCTTGTGGGATGGGCTTCTAGCACGATTTTTCAAGAGGATAATCTCACGCAAAGGCGCATTCGCGTAGCGTCCCGCAGGGAAAGCGCAAAATTTTGGATTTAATTGTACGCTTCTTATTAATTTTTAGAGGATCTAAAGTTGTTAAGAGGCTGTTTGAAAAGTCTCCTTCCATGTCATGCTGAGGAACGTAGCATCTCAGTATGTGGGCTAAACTCCAGATTCTTCGTTGCGTAAGACTCCACATGGCTAACGCCACGCTATGCCTACGGCACACTACGTGAACGCGAACAGAATGACAAATTATACGTCCCTAAACTTTTCAAACATTCTCTAATACATCAGCGAACACTTTTCAAACATACTCTTAGGCTATAAACTCAATATTTCTCTTTCTTCTGTGGTGATTGCTGCTTTAGCAATTAATTTTGATAAAGCTAATTGATTGAGCAGTTCTGTTGCTAATGTATTTATATTTTGTTCACCTAAAAATTGATTTAATGACATTTTTACCTGTAAATCAGATTCAATTTTATTCTTCAACATAATTGCCATTAAGGAATCAAGTAATGTCGCAAAAAATTGTCTTTTGTCTAAATTTTCTAAAGGTATTTGTAATAAACTACTCATGGATTCTAAAAGATACATTTCCAACATTTGCTGTTGTGAATCAGTTGCAGCAGCGAGAATTTTTTCTCGATCAAAGTTGTTTTGTGCTATTGATAAATTACTAATTTTTGCTGGCTTAACTGTCTCATTCTCCCAAGTTACATTGATGGGATCAGCCGGAACTTGACCCAATGCCACATCACCCCAACGCATCACGGTTGCTGCCGCAGTTGCTGCTGCACCTTTTGTATAAACAAGAACTAAATCATTTTCACGAATCTTACCTGTGTGGACAGCGTGATACAAATTAGCAATGGGAAGCACAGGCCCAATATTTGCATATCGGGGGTAGAGATTAATGGTGCGCTCTGGATTGATACCTAAAGCTCTAGTACAAACACTGGCATACCAAGCAGTTGGAGTATTGAAGGCAAAAAAATCAATTTGCTCAAGGGTGACACCAGCCGCAGCCACAGCCGCATTACAGCATTGCCGGACAAAATCTACAGCTGTTTCGGCGAGGGTATTGGCGTTTGTTCCCGTGCGAGTACGTATCTGCGGTTGTTTTTGAGCATCAGTTACCAGTTCATGTACGTAAGCGCCACAAGTTTCAGCAGTATGAACAATTTTGCTACTGAGAATTCCTTGCTGCGGTTTCAGCAACCCAACTACAAAAGCACCAGCACCGTCACCCATTGACCAAGAGAGGGTATCTTCTTCATCAACAGTGTTAGATCCGATTTGGGAAACAACTACTAAGATATTGCGGTATGCTCCTACTTGCACCAGTGCATGAGCATTTTCTAAAGCCACTAAGGCACTAGAACAGGTGGATTCTAAATTCCAAGCGGGACATTGTAATTCTAGTTGGTGAGCGAGGTAAGAGGCATGACCAGGGCCAATATGTTCGCTAAAGAGTGAAGCTACAATTAACAAATCAATTTCATGATGGGAGAGTTTAGCAGATGCGATCGCATCTTTTGCAGCATCACACTCCAACTTTAATGATGACTCATCCTCACCAAGCACTCGACGCTCAACGTTCCCCCGAAATGAATCAGACAAATAAGGTGCTACTTCTTGTGACCAAATATCAATCCCGTTATTGTCCGAAGTAGATTCTATCGCAGGAGCAACTCTTGTTTTTCTGAGCTTTTCTTTAGCGAACAAATTAGGGTATTTATTACGCCAATAATCATTTGTACGGATGATACTAGGAAAGCTAACTGCAAGTGAGCGAATACCTACTGGACAATTGTTCATAACAGAATTATTTATAAATAGTAACAAGTTGAAAAAGTAGGGTGTATTATGCAGCAGACTAACGCACCTTCAATTTCAGGACTTATGCAAGATGTGACCAAAAACCTGATTCTTCCGTAGGGGTAATTCATGTAGCTTGCTTCCCGAAGGGTATTACCCCTACTTTTGTTGTGTTGTGCGTAAGTCCTAAATTTTTGATGATGCCGTAATCAATGGTGATAATATACCCTAGAATCGTCAATAAGTATTCTGATTTTTTTAGTCCTCCAAAACTAAGTTATTTAACATCGTATTCATCTTATTAACTGATTCAATGTACTCTTTTTCTGGAACTGATTCGGCAACAATTCCCGCACCAGCATTCAAATGAATTTTATTGCCGTATTGGTAAACTGAGCGAATAGCAATTGCAATATCTGCCGCCCCATTACTATCTACCCAACCAATACCACCAGCATAAATTCCTCTCGGTTCGTCTTCTAGATTGTTAATCCATTCTAAGGCTTGTTTTTTATCAATTCCAGAAACAGTAATTCCAGGAAATAAAACTTTCAAAGCATCCC
This sequence comes from Anabaena sp. EIM26, assembly GCF_057568715.1. Classification (NCBI taxonomy): domain Bacteria; kingdom Bacillati; phylum Cyanobacteriota; class Cyanophyceae; order Nostocales; family Nostocaceae; genus Anabaena; species Anabaena sp. EIM26. The sequence continues at coordinate 921,263 of NZ_CM172472.1, forward strand.
ACAAAGTATTTCCTGGTAGCAGTTGACCACCAACTCGTGAGGATAGATGTTGTACACAACGGTACTTTTTGACTTCCATGAAATCAAAAACTCGCACAGTTTCTGGTAAACAAAGTGAAGTAATCTCATTTTGTGCTAACCAAGCAGAAAGAGAATGTTCTTTCACCTCTTTTGCATCTGTAAACAGTTCACCACTCAATCGTGTATCTTCTTCTACATCTGCACCACGAGGTCGAGTTGCTGCGAGGGGATTTGTGACTACAAAACCATCTTCATTTACCTGCATGAGAATTTCAGGACTAAAACCGACAGCACGAATATCTTCTAAATTCAGACAGTAGGAACGCGCCGAATTGTTGGCTTTAGAACCGACCACATAAGTCCCCAAAATATCTAAATTGCCCGTTACTTTCACAGAACGGGAAATAATTGCTTTTTGCAAATCACCGTTTTGAATTGCTGTAATTAAATTATCAACACGGTTTTTGTAATTTTCGTTATCGCTAAAATCAACTACTAAAGAAGTCAATTCATAATCTGGTAAAAAAGTCTCAACAAATAATAGTTGTTCAATCTGCTCTAACGACTTAGTAGTCTTGATATGAATTCCTGTTTCTGTAAAGCGTAGTTCAGTTTCAGGAATCAAAAAATAAAGCAGTTCTTGAGAAATTGCTTTAGAATATCCTGAATAAAAACGAGCTATATCAAATGCAACATAACCATAAGCCGTCCAATTTTTAATATCCAAAGACTTGAGCAAAGTCTCTACTTGTTTCAAAGGATCGCTGACTGGTTCAGAATGAAACTTTCCTAAACCATTAATTACTACAGAATCTTGGCTTACCGAAACCCTAACAAGTTCATTACCAGCAATCCGAACTTCATTATTACCTTCATACATCACATAGTTAGAAAAAATCCCAGCTTCTAGCAGATTCTTTAAAACCAGAATTGGCTCTCTTTGACCTGGTATAAATGTTTCGTGATACTTTATTTCAGTCTTTAATTCGGCTACCATTAATTTGATCCTTTTTGATAATATCTGAGTTGATTAGACACATTTTTTCTATCTCACGCAGAGGCGCAGAGTCGCAAAGAGAGAAGTGTGTGTTATCAGGAAAATTGACGTGATTATGAATTAGGAATTAAGAACAAGATTTTGTTGTTTGAGTAATAAATGACGATGAATTTTACCAGTTGCAGTGCGGGGTAAACATTCTACAAAGCGAACTATTTTTGGAGCCTTGAAGTGAGGTAATTGCTGTTTAGCAAATCTCCGAATACTATTTTCTAATTCAGGTGATGCTTCCTGTCCCGACTGGAGGCTAACATAAGCCACAATTTGAGTTAACTGTTCACCACCTTCAGATTCTGGGACTACAGCTACTTCTAAAATCTGGGGATGTTGATGCAAGACATCCTCAATTTCTATAGGTGATATCCATTGACCATTGACCTTAAATAGGTCGTCAGATCGCCCGATGAATCGGAAATAATTATCCGCATCACGCACATATTTATCCCCAGTCCGCATAGTATGTCCATAAATAGCTTTGCGCGTTTGCGATAGCCGATTCCAATAACCCAACATCAGGCTTTCTCCACTCACCTGTAAGTTACCAATCGTGCCTGGAGGACAAGGAATACCATCGTCGTCAACAATTTCAACATCGTAACCAGGGACTGGACGACCGGAAGTTCCTGTTTTACACTCTCCTATGCGATTGGAGAGAAATATGTGTAAAAACTCTGTAGTCCCAATACCTTCACAAATTTCGAGGTTGTAAGTTTTCAGCCATTGTTGCCAAATAGTTTTGGGTAGTTGTTCAGCAGCGGATACACATAAACGCAAAGAAGAAACATCTAAAGGTGAGATTTCATCAACAGCGAGAATAGATGCATAAATACTGGGTATTCCAAACAGTACCGTCGGTCGATATCGCTGGATGTCGGTAATAATTTCAAAAGCATTGTTACCATTCGATAGTACAGCTGCTGCACCAACTGCCATTGGCATATATAAGGTGTTACCCAAGCCATAGGCAAAGGACATATTCGCAACTGAATAGGTGATGTCATCTGGATGCAGACCTAGGGTGTTTTTAGCGTACTGTTCTGCACAAACCACCATACTTTGATGGAGATGAATTACACCTTTAGGTCGTCCTGTACTACCAGAAGTGTAAAGCCAAAAAGCTGGTTCATCCCGCGATGTTTTCGCCCAATCTAGTAATTCGTCTTGCTGGGTTAGTTGGGATAAAAATGAATTTTCCCCATCAATGGATAGAATACTTCGCAAATACGGTGACTGGATAGGAGCTAATTTTTGTTGCCATTCTTGGGTTGTGAGTAAAACTTTAGCACGGCAGTCTTGCAAAATATACTGAATGTCATCAGCATTGTAGGCGGTATTAATGGGGATAGGAACAGCGCCTAACCAAATAGCACCCCAAAAGGCAAAGATAAATTCTGGTGTATCTGGCACAAGAATTGCGATGCGGTTTTCTGATTCTAAACCAAGATAAGAAAGTAATTTAGCCGTGCGTCGGACAAAACTACCCACTTGAGCGTAAGTATAAGTCTGATCTTGATAGTAAAATGCTGTTTTCTCGCTGCGTTCCTGGGCTAAATTGCCTTCTATAAAATAAGCTGCAACGTTAAATAATGGAGGCAAAAGTTCAGAAATACTGTCCATCCAACTTTCCTTTTAGGCTAAATATTAGGTTTTGTTAGCGATCGCCGCCTCGACTACATTGCAGACTTGAGCCAATGTCATATTTTGCCAAGCTTCTAGTTTGATGTTGACCCCTAGTTTTCGTTTTAGTCCCAAAGCAATTTCTACTGTCTCTACGGAATCAATCTGTAAATCTTTGCTTAAAAAGGTGTCTTCACACAGCGATTCTTCGGGAATACCTAAATCAGTCAGTATTGTTTTCAGGGTATTCATCACATTTAAGGTATCCATGACGCAAAAAACTCCCCAGCTGATGACTCGAAGTCAAGCGCAGATTTCTGGCTGTATTTAATTAGACCTTTTGCAAAAGACTCCCTGGACGATGCCTGGGGTGTTTGCTAGTAGCTGACGCTGGCAACAAACAATTTGATTTGAGCTAATTAATGCAACTAATTTTCAATTATGTCTGTAGATACTCTAATGGTAATTAATTGCATTTGCAATCAATATTACATAGAAACTAGTTATACTGTAACAGTAGATACATTACTATAAACTATATATTGTTTTATCTATGTCTTAAGATAGATGCAAAATCTTAAAAAAGATAAATTTTCGATTTTTCAGGAATTACAACTCTTTTTTCCAGATAATTTAGGTAAAAATACTTTGCCGAAGAAGCTGAAAGAATTGCATAGACGGCATTCTGCACAAGAATATACCGGAACACCAATTTTTTTGTACCTATATTCTCTGAATTTAGGCTTGCCAAAATTGTTTACCTGTATTAATCTAATGAAAGTTACTTGCAATAAGTAGCTTTTTGGTGTAAATCTAGGTTTCAGAAAGATTCCTAAAATTGAGACTCTAATAAAAATAACTTTCATTTGTGGGGTAAGCATTTTGTCTACCCTTAAATCCGGACTGGCTAGACTTGTACTGAGCTTGTCGATAGCGTAGCGTGGCGTTAGCCATAGTAAGCCCATCCCACAAGATTGGATAATTTATTTCCTGAAAATCCCTAAAGATGGATTAATCAAGGGATTTCATGATTATGTGCAGCCTCACACAAAATTGCTATTAAGAGGGAAATTTGATCTGATACATCGAGTTTCCACTATAAAAATTTTTCCACAACTAACTTTTATGAATTTTCAGCACAATGGTTTAGAGATTGCAATTATTGGTATGGCTGGGCGGTTTCCTGGCTGCAATAATATTGAGGAATTTTGGGAAAATCTGAAAACGGGAGTTGAGTTAACTTCAGTTTTTACAAATACAAAATTAGCTAAAACAGACACAGAAGAAAAAATTAAAGCTGGTGGAATTTTGAGCGATGTAGAATTATTTGATGCTGCTTTTTTTGGTTTCAATCCTAGAGAAGCGGAAGCAATAGATCCTCAACAGCGTTTATTTTTAGAATGTGCTTGGGAAGCTTTAGAAAATGCTGGCTATAACTCGCAATTAGAAACTAGACCAATAGGAGTCTATGCTGGTGTGGGTATGGGTACTTACCTGCTTTATAACTTAATTCCCAATCAAGGCTGGATAGAATCAAAAGGCTTTTTACAAACTTTGGTTGGTGTTGATAAAGATTATCTTGCTAGTCGCGTTTCTTATAAATTAAATCTTACGGGTCCGAGTGTCAGTATAGGAACAGCTTGCTCTAGTTCATTAGTGGCGGTTCATTTAGCTTGTCAAAGTTTGTTGAGTGGCGAATGTGATATGGCTTTAGGGGCTGGTGTTGCAGTCAAAGTACCGCAAAACGAGTTAACTTTATCGCCAGATGAAATTGTGGCTGCTGATGGACATTGTAAAGCCTTTGATGCTAGGGCGAATGGTACTGTAGGGGGGAATGGGATTGGGGTTGTAGTTTTAAAAAGATTAGAAGATGCGATCGCAGATCGAGATCGTATTTACGCAGTCATCAAAGGTTCTGCCATTAATAACGATGGTGCTGACAAAGTTGGTTATACAGCACCTAGTCAAGAGGGTCAAACCAGAGCTATTCGCACAGCCCAAATCATGGCTGAAGTTGAGCCAGAAACCATTACCTATGTTGAGGCTCACGGTACCGGCACAGCTTTAGGCGACCCCATTGAAATTGCGGCGATGACACAAGCTTTTCGCGCTACCACTGACGCAAAAAACTATTGTGCTATTGGTTCAGTGAAAACCAATGTTGGACATTTAGATGCAGCAGCGGGAATTGTCGGTTTAATCAAGACAGTTTTAGCACTTGACCACAAACTTATACCACCCAGCCTCAACTTCGAGAGTCCCAATCCCCAAATTGATTTTGACAATAGCCCGTTTTACGTCAACACAAAACTTCTGGAGTGGAAAACTAACGATAGTCCTCGTCGTGCTGGGGTTAGTTCCTTTGGCTTTGGTGGGACAAATGCCCATGTCATCTTAGAAGAAGCACCTCCTTTAGAAACCTCTAGTTCTGCTCGTCAACAGCAGTTATTGGTACTGTCTGCTAAAACTAGTTCTGCTTTGGCAACAGCGACCAAAAATTTGGCGGCATATTTAAAACAGCATCCAGATTTGAACTTAGCTGATGTTGCATATACCTTGCAAATTGGTCGTCAAGACTTCAATTATCGACGGATGGTAGTGGGAGAGAATCTTGAGGATGTAGTTAAAAAGCTGGAATCAGTTGATAACGAACTTTTGGCATCTAGTGAGCGCTCTGTAGTGTTCATGTTCACAGGACAGGGATCGCAGTATGTCAACATGGGCAAAGAACTCTATGAGCAGGAGACTATATTTAGGGAAGAGTGCGATCGCTGTTTTGACTATCTTCAAAATCATCTCCACCTTGACTTACGCTCTTATTTATATCCAACTGACACAGATCTTCCAACAGCAACCCAGCAATTACAGCAAACAGCTATTACTCAACCAGCCTTATTTGTCATTGAATACGCCCTAGCTAAATTGTGGATATCTTGGGGAGTGTCTCCTGTAGCCATGATTGGTCATAGCATAGGGGAATATGTAGCAGCTTGTATCGCTGGTGTTTTCTCCCTAGAGGACGCTTTATCACTGGTAGTAACTCGTGGGCAGATGATGCAACAACTACCAGCAGGAGCGATGCTTTCCGTCAGCTTACCTGCTCAAAAAGTGCAATCATTTTTAGGTGAAAACCTCTCTTTAGCAGCCAGCAACGCACCATCATTGAGTGTCGTATCTGGAACAATAGCAGACATAGCCGCACTAGAACAACAACTCACAGCCAAAAGCATAGAATATCGGCGGCTACATACTTCTCACGCCTTCCATTCCGCAATGATGGCAGCGGTAGTTGAGCCTTTTACCGTAGCAGTTAAAAAAATCAAACTTCATCCCCCACAAATCCCCTTTATTTCCAATGTTACCGGGACTTGGATGACAGCAGAAGCAGCCACAGATCCCAATTATTGGGCGCAACATTTACGCCAAGGTGTAAGATTTGCAGAAGGAATTGCTCAATTGCTACAAAATGCAGAATCAATTTTTCTAGAAATTGGCCCAGGACGGACATTAAGCACCTTAACTAAACAACAAGCATCTGCAAGAGTCATACTTTCTTCCTTGCGTCATCCCCAGGAAAAACATTCTGATGTGGGATTTTTGCTCAATACTTTAGGTAAATTGTGGTTGACAGGAGTACAGATCAATTGGTCTGGATTTTATCAGCATGAAAAACGCGATCGTCTACCATTACCAACTTACCCCTTTGAGCGCCAACGTTATTGGATTGATCCACCACAACAAGGCAATCATCACAGCCAAAGACTAAAACTAGATGATTGGTTTTACCTTCCGTCTTGGCAACGTTCAATTATACCTACACAAGATTTAGCAACAGCAAATGTTTCTTGGCTAGTTTTTGTAGATAATACTGGCTTTGGTGATGCTTTTTGTCAACGCTTAAAAACTCACTACCAACACGAAGTTATTCAAATTAAAATTGGCAATTGCTTCTCTCAGGTAAACGAGCAAGTCTATACAATCAATCCGCAAGTTAGAGAGGACTATGAGAAATTATTCCAGAAAATATCTCAATTAGGAAAAATACCTCTAATTGCTCACCTATGGAGTCTTAATCCCCATGAGTCCTTTGAGAAATCTCAAGAACTAGGTTTATACAGCCTACTCAATTTATCTTATGTAATTGCTAAACAGAAGATTACTGAATCTTTGAAAATTAGCGTTATATCTAGTGATATCCAAATGGTGATAGGTAATGAAAATATTCACCCAGAAAAAGCTACAGTTTTAGGTGGCTGTAAAGTCATTCCCCAAGAACAGCCAAATATAAATTGTTGTAGCATTGATATTGTCATTAATAAATCAGGTGAAAATGAACTTATAGATAAATTAATAGTAGAAATTGTTGCAGATAATAGCGAAGATGTGATTGCTTATAGAAATAACTATCGTTGGGTACAAACCTTTGCAGCAATACCTTTAGAAAAGACAGCAGAGACAAAACGACTGCGAGAAAAAGGAGTTTATCTAATTGTTGGTGGACTTGGAGGTTTAGGCTTAGGAATTGCCGAATATTTAGCCAAGACAGCACAAGCAAAACTAGCTTTAATTGGGCGTTCAACCTTACCAGAAAAATCAGCATGGGAAAATTGGCTAGTAACCCATGATGAACAAGATATTTCTAGTCAAAAGATTCGCAAACTACAAGAAATAGAAAAACTTGGTGCAGAAGTATTAGTTTTGAGTGCTGATGTTGCTGATCAAGTCCAAATGCGATCAGCAGTAACTCAAATAAACGCAAAATTTGGTGCAATTCATGGAGTAATTCATGCAGCTGGAGTCCGTGGTGGAGGTTTGGCTCAACTCAAAACACCAGCAATGTTAAAATCCGTATTTGGGCCGAAAATTCAAGGAACATTAGTACTTGATGCCATCTTCAAAGATGTGCCATTAGACTTCTTAGTTTTTTGGTCTTCTATCACAGCTTTTACGGGTGGATATGGACACGTAGATTATGTTGCTGCTCATGCTTTTTTGGATAGATTTGCTCAATGCTCATCACTGCCAAGCATAACTATCAACTGGAATGTTTGGCAAGAAGTTGGAATGGCAGTGAATCTGCAAGTAGAGTATGGATTTCAACAGTCTCATGTTGAAGTTCTCAAGAATGGTATCACTCTTAAAGAAGGGATGGAAGCATTCAATCGCATTCTAGAAAATGGCATATCTCAAATTCTTGTAGCTACCCAAGATATACAAGAAACGATAGCTCAATATGCTAGTATGAAGTCTATTTTTGAAGAGGCGATTACAGGAGAAAATTCCGCCCAACCAACTTATCCTCGTCCTTATCTGAATAATTCTTATGTTTTGCCTCGTAATAAAATGGAGCAAATCATTGCCGATATCTGGCAACAAGTTTTAGGAATTGAAAAAGTAGGAATTTATGATAATTTTTTTGAATTGGGTGGTCATTCCTTAATCGGTATTCGAGTTATTAACAAAATTCAAGAAGAGTTTAATATTCAACTATCCACAGTCAGTATTTTTGAAGCTCCGACAGTTAGTCAACTTGCTCAATTATTAAATCCAGAAGAAAAAGAACAATTTGCACTGCAACAAAGACGTTCTCGTGGTGAGATGCGTAGACAGAAAATGCAAATACAAAAATAAATTGACATTAAAAATCTGAGGCTTTATTTCAAAATGGAAACAAGTAATTCTGATGATAAATTTAGGGATACAGATATAGCCGTTATTGGTATGTCTTGTCGGTTTCCAGGGGCAAAAAATGTTGCTCAATTCTGGGATAATTTAGTGAATGGGGTAGAGTCTATATCTCAACTTTCTCAGGAAACTCTCGCAGCATCTGGTATATCTTCATCATTATTTAGCAAAGATAATTATGTCAAATCTAGACCTGTTTTAGAAGATATAGAATTTTTTGATGCTGCCTTTTTTGGTTATAATCCAGCAGAAGCAGAGTTAATTGATCCGCAACAACGGATATTTTTAGAAACTGCTTGGGAAGCGATAGAAGATTCTGGTTATGTAACAGAGAATTATCAGGGATTAATTGGTGTTTATGCAGGGGGAATTTTTAATAATTATTCACTAGGAAAAATTTCTCAAGAGAATTATATAGATGACCATGAAATGGGAAATTTATTACTAGCAAATGATAAAGATTATTTGCCTACAAAAGTTTGTTATAAATTAAATTTAAAAGGCCCAGGAATTAATATTCAAACTGCTTGTTCTACCTCATTAGTAGCGACCCATTTAGCCTGCCAAAGTTTACTCAATTATGAAGTAGATATTGCCTTAGCGGGTGCAATTGCCATCAGTTTGCCACATAAAGCGGGTTATTTTTATCAAGAGGGTGGCATCCTTTCCCCAGACGGTCACTGTCGAGCCTTTGATGCCAAAGCCCAGGGAACACTGTTTGGTAGTGGAGTTGGCATTGTAGTTTTAAAGCGGTTAGAAGAAGCCTTGAGAGATGGCGATCGCATTCATGCAGTGATCAAAGGCTCGGCTATTAATAATGATGGCTCATTAAAAGTCAGTTATACAGCACCTAGTGTAGAAGGACAGGCAGAGGTAATTGCTGAAGCCTTAGCGAATGCAGGGTTAAATCCAGAAACTATTAGTTATATTGAAGCTCACGGGACTGGGACTCCAATGGGAGATCCGATTGAAATTGCCGCTCTTACTAAAGCTTTTCGTGCTAGTACCCAAAATAAAGGTTACTGTGCCATTGGTTCAGTCAAAACTAATGTGGGACATCTGAATGCAGCTGCTGGGATAGCAGGTTTAATCAAAACCATCTTGGCACTCAAATACAAGATGATTCCCCCTAGTTTGCATTTTGAGCAACCTAATCCGCAAATTGATTTTGCCAATAGTCCCTTCTACGTCAATAGCAAACTATCAGCATGGAACACTGAGGATAGTCCTCGTCGCGCTGGTGTGAGTTCTTTTGGTGTTGGTGGTACGAATGCCCATATTGTTTTAGAAGAAGCTCCTGAACCAGCAATGCCAGGAAAATCACGCCCTTGGCAGTTGCTAGTTATCTCCGCTAAAACTGCTACAGCCGTTGATACAGCCACCGCTAATCTGGCTGAATATTTAGAACAGCATCAAGAACTCAACTTGGCTGATATTGCTTACACCCTGAGTATTGGTCGTCAAGCCTTTAGCGATCGCTGTATAGTAGTATCTCAAAACCTGGACGCAGCCGTCAAAGCACTTAAATCAAAAGATTCCTCAACAGTGTTCAGCCAATTTCAGGCATCACAAGAACGGCCAGTTATCTTCATGTTCCCAGGTCAGGGTACGCAATATGTGAACATGACCAAAGAACTCTACCAAGTGGAACCCACATTTCGTCAGCATATTGATATCTGCTGTGAACTGCTCCAACCTGATTTAGGAATTGATCTGCGTCAAGTTCTCTATGCCGAAAAATCCCCAGAAATAGGATTATTTGTGATTGAATATGCTTTAGCTCAATTATGGATATCCTGGGGAATACACCCTGTAGCCATGATTGGGTATGGGATGGGAGAATATGTTGCTGCAACTTTAGCCGGAGTATTTTCCCTGAAAGACGCTTTAAAATTAGTCGCAAATAGGGAAAAAATCGCCGAAATTCACCTGCAACCACCACAAATTCCCTACATCTCTAATTTGACTGGAACTTGGATAACTACCCAAGAAGCAACAAATCCCGATTACTGGTCAAAACATTTAGGGAAAGGTGTCAATTTTCACGCAGGTTTACAAGAGTTATGCCAACAACCGGGACAAATTCTGCTGGAGGTAGGCATAGGAAATACTTTGAGTACCTTAGTCAAACAGCATCCGGCTAAATCTGCTCAACAAGTGGTGCTATCTTCAGTAGGCGAGGATCAATCAGCAGCCGCATCTTTACTGAATACCTTAGGTCAGTTATGGTTAGCTGGGGCATCCGTAGACTGGTCAGGATTTTATGCTCATGAACGCCGTCAGCGTCTGCCTTTGCCTACTTATCCCTTTGAGCGTCAGCGTTATTGGATTGAACCGCAAACACCAATATCAAAGGTGAAAAAGTCAGATATTGCTGATTGGTTTTATTTACCTTTATGGAAACAATCTATACTGACAACCCAGTATGAAGAGTTAGCACCACAGCAGTCTAGCTATTTGGTTTTTTTGGATGAATGCGGCTTGGGTTGGCAATTAGTAGAACGACTACAACAGCAAGGTCACGATGTAATCACAGTTCAAATTGGAACGGAATTTGACAAATTAAGCGACCAAGGGTTACGTGCATATACCCTCAATCCTGAACAAAGTCATGGTTATCAAGCGTTAATCAATGAACTGAAAGATCAAAATAAGCTGCCCAATAAGATCGTGCATTTATGGAGTGTTACACCAGATACTAATACCAATCTAGAATTAGAAATCAGCGAAAAAATTCAAAATTTAGGCTTTTACAGCCTGCTCTTTCTCACACAGGCATTAACAAAACATAACCTAGTCAATGAGGTACAAATTTTAGTTGTAGCTAACAACTTATATGATGTCAATGGAGAAGAAATTTTATGCCCAGCAAAAGCAACTTTATTAGGAACTATTAATGTCATTCCTCAAGAATATGCAAATATCATCTGTCGCAGCATTGATATTAGCTTACCCATTTCTCCACAACTGACTAACCAAATATTTACAGAAATTACAACTCAATCTGATGACCGATTTATTGCTTATAGAAAAAATCATCGTTGGGTGCAAATTTTTGAAAAAATTCAATTAAAAACTCATTCTAGACCAATACATAAATTAAGGCAAGGAGGAGTATATCTAATTACCGGAGGACTTGGGAAAATTGGATTAGTTATAGCCGAATATTTAGCTAAAACTGTACAAGCAAAACTCATTTTAATCGGTCGTTCGGCTTTTCCATCCAAACATGAGTGGAGGCAATGGCTAACAACTCACGACGCTCAAGATAGTATCAGCTGCAAAATTCAAAAACTTCAGGAACTTGAAGAAATGGGATCTGAAGTTTTAGTTATCAATGCTGATGTAGCCAACCTTGATGATATGCAAAAACTGTTCTACCAAATTGCTAATCAATTTGCTCAACTTCATGGCGTAATTCATGCTGCTGGAAATTTTGGAGAAACTTTTTCGAGTGCTATTGGCAAGATAGATAAAACCATTTGTCAACAGCAGCTATCACCTAAAGTCAATGGACTTTTGGTATTAAAAAAAGTTTTGCAGGGACACAAACTTGATTTTTGCTTATTATTATCTTCGCTCTCTTCAATTTTAGGAGGGTTAGGTTATGTGGCCTATTCAGCCGCTAATATATTCATGGATACTTTTGCCCATCAATATGCTGATAGCAACTCCATTCCTTGGCTCAGTGTCAATTGGGACACATGGAAAGTGAGAGATGACAGTCAAATAGGGGGAACTTTAGCAGAATTTACCATGTTACCTGAAGAAGGAATTCAGGCTTTTCAACGGATTTTATCTGGTGGAGATTTTCCTCAAATTATTGTCTCAACTGGAGATTTACAAACTAGAATTAAGCGCTGGATGCAACAAGATTTTTCGACAGTAGAGCATTATTACAAAATAAATAATTCACAGTCACTCCATGCCAGAGCAAATCTGCAAAATGCTTATGTTGCTCCCAGAAATGAAATTGAACAAACACTGGCTGATATTTGGCAAGAACTGTTGGGAATAGAGAAAGTAGGTATATATGACAACTTTTTTGAGATAGGCGCACATTCTTTACTAGCGACTCAAGTTATTTCTCGACTGCGGCAAAAACTCCAAATCAATTTGCCTGCAAACAGTATATATGAAACACCTACTATAGCAGATATATCACTATACATAGAGAATCAGCGCTTACTTAGTCAAACACTCCAGCTAGGGGCAAATTCTATATTTGGCGATCGGGAGGAAGGAATATTATGAAAAATATTAATCAGTTATTATCTGAATGTGTTCGTTTAGACGTTAAACTCTGGGTTCAGGGTCATGAGTTACGTTATAGTGTCCCGAAACAAGTAATTTCTTTGGAATTTTTAGCTCAGATACGCGAGCATAAAGCCGAAATAATTCAATTTTTGGAAACCACGAACTTAGCCCACAGTTCCCATCTAGAGTCTATTCAACCTGTACCACGGGATACAGAAATACCTCTATCTTTTGCCCAGCAAAGAATTTGGTTAATTAGCCAAATTGAAGACACAAATGCAACTTATAACTTATCTGGCACATTAAAAATTAGCGGTGCGCTGCAAGTTCCTATCCTCGAACAAAGCATTAGGGAAATCATCCAACGTCATGAAATCCTGCGTACTACCTTGGGGAATATCAACGGACAAGGAATCCAGGTTATTTCACCAACTGTCAATTTTACCTTGCCATTGCTAGACAGGCGATCGCTCTCCCAAGGCAACCAAATAGAAAAAATAGAGCAACTAATTATCCAAGAAGCTCGGCGACCTTTTGACCTAGCCAAAGATTTATTATGGCGATGCACATTATTACAACTAGGACAAACTGAGTATTTATTGCAGATTGTCATGCACCACACAATATCAGATGGGTGGTCATTAGGAGTATTTTTTCGAGAACTAAACGCTATTTATACAGCCTTGAGCCAAGGAAAAAACCCATCATTGGCAAAGTTAACCATCCAGTACGCAGACTTTGCGGCTTGGCAAAGACAGCAACTGCAAGGAGAATATCTAGCACAACAACTATCCTACTGGAAACAGCAATTACAAGGAGCGAACACATTCTTACAATTGCCGAGCGATCGACCACGACCACCATTACAAACCTTTATCGGCAAAAGCCAATCCTTCACCTTAGACCACAATCTCACCAGCGCACTTCAAACTCTAGCGCAAAACACCGGAGTTACCCTGTTTATGTTGCTGTTGGCAGGATTTAACACCTTACTGCACCGCTACACCCAGCAAACAGATATCCTCGTCGGCTCACCCATTGCCAACCGCAATCATAGGCAAAGCGAAGGTTTAATAGGTTGTTTTGTCAATACCTTATTAATGCGGACTGATTTATCCGGTAATCCCAGCTTTCGGGAACTATTAAACCGAGTCCGGGCTATGGCATTAAGTGCTTATGCTCACCAAGACTTACCATTTGAAAAGCTAGTAGAGGAATTACAACCGACACGAGACTTAAGTTACTCGCCATTGTTTCAAGTGATGTTTATCCTGCAAAATGCTTTTGATACCAAGGATATTCACCTTGGGGATTTAATTGTCCAGTCTTCACGGGTAGATACTCACACCTCACAGTTTGATTTGACAATGGAATTCACCCAACAAGACTCGGGTTTGGTCGGTAGAGTCGAGTACAAAACAGACCTATTTGATGAGCAGACAATCGCTCGACTCATCGCGCATTTTCAGACTTTATTCGCTGGCATTGTCGCTCATCCTGACCAATGTTTATCTGATTTACCTTTACTAACTCCCGTAGAATATCTGCAATTGCAGCAGTGGAATCAAACTCAAATAGATTATCCCCAACAAACTTGTATTCATCAGTTATTTGAACAGCAAGTAGAACGAACACCAGATGCAGTTGCATTGGTCTTTGAAAATGAGCAATTAACCTATAGAGAACTCAATACCAAAGCCAATCAGTTAGCACATTATTTACAAAAACTGGGTGTCAAACCAGAAACATTAGTCGGTATTTGTGTAGAACGTTCCCTGGAAATGGTTGTGGGACTGTTGGCTATTCTCAAAGCCGGAGGAGCTTATGTTCCCTTAGATCCTGCCTATCCCCCAGAGCGGATTGCCTTCATGTTGGCAGATGCCCAAGTTCCCATTTTACTCACTCAAGCATCACTACTAAACACACTACCCATTCATTCAGCCCAAGTTATTTGTTTGGATACAGACTGGGATAAAATCACCCTTCACAGTCCACACAATCCCACTAGCAATGTTACTAGTGAAAACTTAATTTACATTATCTATACCTCCGGCTCCACAGGTAAACCCAAGGGGACAATGAACACCCATAAAGGGCTGTGTAATCGTTTGTTGTGGATGCAAGAAACCTATCAATTAACACCACAAGACCGAGTTTTACAAAAGACTCCTTTCAGTTTTGATGTTTCAGTTTGGGAGTTTTTCTGGACATTAATCACCGGAGCAAAATTGGTTATTGCTCAACCGGGAGGACATCAAGATAGCGCCTATTTAGTTCAATTAATTGCTCAAGAGCAAATCACAACGGTGCATTTTGTACCTTCGATGCTGCAAGTATTTTTAGACGAGTCAGGGTTAGAAACTTGTAGTTTTCTAAAACGGGTAATTTGTAGTGGAGAAGCTTTATCTAAAACTTTACAAGACCGCTTTTTTGCCCGTTTGAATGCTGAATTACATAACTTATATGGACCGACAGAAGCAGCAATTGATGTAACTTTTTGGCAATGTCAGCCTCATAGTCAATTGCCATTTGTGCCTATTGGTCGCCCCATTAGCAATACCCAAATTTATATTCTCGATGCTCAAGGAAAACCTACTCCTGTGGGTGTACCTGGGGAATTACATATTGGTGGGGTTGGACTGGCTAGAGGTTATTTAAATCGTCCAGATTTGACCAAAGAGAAATTTATTCCCAATCCTTTTAGTGAGGAATTAGATAGTCGTCTTTATAAAACTGGTGATCTGGCTCGATATTTATCTAATGGTGAGATTGAATATATTGGTCGTGTTGATTATCAAGTTAAAATTCGCGGTTTTCGGATTGAATTAGGAGAAATTGAATCAGTTCTTAGTCAATATCCAGATGTGCGAGAATCTGTAGTTATAGTTCACTCAGATGAAGCAGATTTTCAACGTTTGGTAGCATATCTAGTTCCCCACTCCGAACAAGAGTTAATAATTGCTCAATTGCGGCATTTTTTAGAATTGAGACTGCCAGATTACATGATACCCAATGCGTTTGTCACTCTTGAGGCATTACCATTAACACCTAATGGCAAAGTTAACCGCAAAGCTTTACCTATACCCGATACATTTCTCAGAAATAGTGAAGTTGTTTTTGTTCCACCACGTACATCTATAGAGGAAATATTGGCTGCTACCTATGTCGATGTTTTAAAACTAGAAAAAGTCAGCATTCATGACAACTTTTTTGCTTTGGGAGGACATTCTCTATTAGCAACCAAGGTTATTTCTCGGTTGCGTGAGGCATTCAAACTGGAGTTGCCGTTACGGAGTTTGTTTGAGCGACCAACTATAGCTAGTTTAGCAGAACGGATAGAAACAATGCGTTTAGCTCTCACCCAAGTTTCGCGGTCTTCCTCTATTATGCAGCCAGGTCGAAAGGAAATTGAATTATGAAAACTATTGATGAATTTTTATCTTATCTTTATAGTTTGGACGTAACACTTTGGGTAGAAGATCAACGATTACGTTGTAATGCTCCAGAGGAAGTATTGACACCAAGCCTCAGCAGTCAGATTTCTGAACGCAAAGCCGAAATTTTGGAATTTCTAGCCCAAGCAGAATTAACTTTTAATTCACAAACTCAGTTTATTTTTCCCATTTCTCAAACCAAAAATATCTCCTTATCTTTTGCTCAACAACGGCTTTGGTTCATCGACCAAATGGAACAGAATAGTTCCTTTTACAACATACCTGCTGCGGTGCGTATGGTTGGTTTATTGAATTTACCTGCTTTTGAACAAAGCTGTAACGAAATCATCCGTCGTCATGAAGTGCTGCGTACTAATTTCCAGGCTTTAGACGGCCAGCCATTCCAGGTAATTAACCAATTTTCTCCCAGGGTGCTGCCAGTTGTAAATCTGCGAGATTTGAGTCAAGGGGAGCGAGAAATTGAAGTTTTACATTTAGCTAGTGAGGAAGCCCAAAAACCTTTTAATTTAGCTCAAGATCCACTGCTGCGAATTACTATTTTGTATCTAGATGAGGCTGAGTATGTAGTGCTGTTGACTATGCACCACATTATCTCTGATGCCTGGTCTATTGGGGTGTTTCTGAAGGAATTAAAGGACTTGTATACAGCTTTCTGTGATGGAAAACCCTCGCCACTTGCAGAATTATCTATCCAATATGCTGACTTTGCTAATTGGCAGCGTCAGTGGTTACAGGGTGATGTACTATCGGCTCAACTTACTTACTGGAAACAACAACTTGGCGGTAATTTACCAATATTACAATTGCCCACAGACCGCCCCCGTCCCAGAGTTCAGACTTTCCGGGGTGCGAGTAAATCTTTTTGTTTATCTTTTGAACTGACTGAAGCGCTGAAAGTTCTGAGTCAAAAGAAAGAAGTTACTCTTTTTATGACTCTGCTAACGGTATTTAAGGTCTTACTTTACCGTTACACTTCTCAAGTAGATTTATTGGTTGGTTCACCTATTGCTAACCGGAATCGGGTGGAAATTGAAGGATTGATTGGCTTTTTCGTCAATACTTTGGTGTTGCGTACTGACCTTTCTGGCAACCCAACTTTTTGGGAATTACTCGGTCGGGTGCGACAGGTGACTTGGGAAGCTTACGATCATCAAGATTTGCCTTTTGAAAAATTGATAGAGGAGTTACAACCTGAGCGGGATTTGAGCTACAATCCTCTGTTTCAGACGATGTTTGTGTTACAAAATACCCCTGATTTAGATATCAGACTTCCCCATTTAACTATTACTCCTTTACCCCAAACAAACTCTACTGCTAAGTTAGATCTAATTCTAGATATGCGTGAAACTTCCGCCGGATTGACGGGGGTATTTGAATACAATACAGATTTGTTTGATGATGTCACTATTTCCCGCATGGTGGAACATTTTCAAACTTTGGTTTTGGGTATTGTTCATGATCCAGAACAGCGAATTGGGGAATTACCTTTACTGACGATATCTGAACAGCATCAGTTGTTGGTGGAGTGGAATGATACGCAAACCGATTATCCACCAGATTTGTGCTTCCATGAGTTATTTGCAGCCCAAGTTGCACAAACTCCAGATGCAGTTGCAGTGGTTTTTGGGGAGCAATATTTAACTTATCGGCAGTTAAATCAACGGGCTAATCAACTGGGACAATACTTGCAAAAGCTGGGTGTAGTACCTGAGACTATTGTGGGAATTTGTGTAGAGCGATCGCTAGAAATGATCGTAGCATTATTGGGAATTCTCAAAGCTGGTGGGGCTTATCTACCCTTAGATCCAGCATACCCCCAAGAACGCTTGGCTTTCATGTTGTCAGATTCCCAAATCCCGATTTTATTGACAACTCAGAATTTAGTTACCAGACTACCTGATTATTCAGGACAAATAATTTCCTTAGATGCAAACTGGGAAAAAATTAGTCAATACAGTGATGAAAACCCAGTAAGTAACGTCATAACCAAAAACCTAGCTTATCTAATTTACACCTCTGGTTCTACGGGAAATCCCAAGGGTGTGTTGGTTAATCATGAGGGATTAGTAAACTTAACCCAAGACAAAATTCGCGCTTGTCGTGTCAAACCTGATAGTCGCGTCCTCCAGTTTTTCTCTTTCAGTTTTGATGCTTCTATCCCCGAAATAGTTATGGCGCTTGGTTCTGGTGCAGCCCTCCACTTGGCAACGCCAGAGGAGTTACAACCAGGAATACCCTTAATGCGGTTATTGCGTGAACAAGCTATCACCCATATCACCATACTGCCATCAGCACTAGCAGCTTTAACGCCTGAAGATTTACCAGCGTTGCAAATGGTGTTAGTAGGGGGAGAAGCGCCTTCTGTAGAAATGATTGAACAATGGTCAAAGGGGCGACTATTTATTAACGCCTATGGCCCCACTGAAACGACGGTAAACGCCAGTATGGTGGAATGTGGTAATGGGGGTCAAATATCGCCTACTATTCGTCCTGCTGCCAATAAGCAGTTGTATATTTTAGATAGCCAACATCAACTTGTCCCTGTGGGAGTTGTGGGTGAAGTATACATTGGTGGAGTTGGTTTGGCACGGGGTTATCTCAACCTTTCCGAAAAAACTGCGGAAGTTTTCATTTCTAACCCTTTTAATCATCAACCAGGTAGCCGTCTTTACAAAACTGGGGATTTAGGTTGTTATCTCAAAGATGGTAACATCAAGCTTCTTGGTCGTGTCGATCATCAAGTTAAAATTCGTGGTTTTCGCATTGAACTGGGAGAGGTTGAAGTGTTGCTTTCCCAACACCCAGCAGTCCGAGAAACTGTGGTTGTAGTTCAGGATCATCTTAGTGAAAAACGTCTGGTGGCTTATGTTGTTCCTGAGTCAAAAACTATTCCTACTACCAGTGATTTACGCCGCTTCATTGAAAAAACTTTGCCCAAGTATATGGTTCCTGCGGTTTTCGTAATCTTGCCAAGTTTACCATTGAATCCTAATGGTAAAGTAGACCGTCGGGCATTACCAGTACCTGAGACGATTCGACCTGAGTTAGATGCAGTGTATGTTGCTCCTCGTACCCCAATAGAGTCGATTTTAGCTGAAATTTTTGCTCAGGTGCTTCGGGTTGAACAGGTGGGTGTTGATGATGATTTCTTTGAGTTGGGAGGACATTCATTACTGGCAACACAATTAATTGCTCGGTTGTTCAAGGCTTTTCAGGTAGAGTTAACGGTGATTGATCTGTTTGAAGTGCCGACTGTGGCAGGTTTGGCTGAACGGATTGAAAATATCCAAATTAGGGGTATTGTACCTAAAGATAGCGGTAAAACTTTAGCACTGCTGAGGGCTGATGCTGTTTTAGATTCGACAATTTATCCTCCAAATGTAGTTACCCAAAACTGTGAAGTTAATTCTATTTTATTAACTGGAGGAACGGGTTTTCTGGGGGCTTTTTTACTGTATGAACTCCTGCAACAAACATCGGCAGTTATTTATTGTTTAGTGCGGGGTAAAGATCGGGAGTCAGCTAGGGAAAAGCTACAAAAATGCTTGGAGTCTTATTTACTTGGGGATGAAGATTATAGTCATCGAGTTATTCCTGTGCTTGGAGATTTATCACAGCCTTTTTTGGGTGTTGGTGAAGCAGAGTTTCACAAGATGGCTGAGTGCATTGATGTGATTTATCATAATGGCGCTTGGGTAAATCATGCTTCTCCTTACTCGTTACTGAAGACTACCAATGTTTTGGGAACTCAAGAAGTTTTGAGGTTAGCTTGTGAGGTGAAAACTAAACCTGTTCATTTCATGTCTGCTACCAGCGTTTTCTCTGCGGTGGGTGATGCTGGTGTGAAAGTAGTCCGAGAAGAGGATGATATTGATGATGGCCAGTTGCCTTTGGGTGGCTATAACCAAAGTAAATGGGTTGCTGAAAAATTAGTGACTGAAGCTGGTTTGCGGGGTCTTCCTGTTTGTATTTATCGACTGGGACGCATATCAGGACACAGCCAAACGGGTGTGTTTAATGTCAATGACTTTTTGTACAGGTTAATTATCGGTTGTGTGCAGTTAGGGAGTATTCCAGATCAGGGAATGATGCTGCTGGATATAATTCCGGTAGATTATACCAGTCAGGCTATTGTGCATTTATCAAAGCAATCAGCGTCCTGGAATCAGGCTTTTCACTTCGTTCATCCTCAACCTGTTTGTTCAAGTGTACTATTTGAAAAAATGCGATCGCTTGGATACTCTATTCAGCAAGTTTGTTACGACCAATGGCATACACAACTACTGAATATAGCCGAAAATTCACCCGAACACGCTTTATATCCCTTGGTTTCACTTTTTCCCAGCAGATTCTCTCCAGCTAAAACCACGGATAACACGGTTTTAAAATTTGATTGTCAAAATACACTCGATGGACTTACAGGTACATCTATTACCTGTCCACCTATTGATGAAAGGTTGCTAAATACCTACATCTCATATCTCATTGATCATGGTTTTCTCGCTTCTATATCGGTTCATTAGAATTTAGATATTTTTTGTCTCACGCTCCAGATGCAATGAGAAATCAATTGTTTGTTTTTTATCTAACTTCACTTAAGGAATATATTTGATGAATTCACAAATGCGCTACACAGATTACGACCCCTGGGCTTGGTTATATGACGAATCGGAAGCACATCTATCCTCTCGTCGATTGCTCCCAAAACTGAAACAATTAGTCTTACCACATCTTCCTGTAGAAGGACAAATTCTCGACCTTTGTTGTGGTACTGGACAATTAACACAAACACTAATTCTCAAGGGTTATCGACTCACTGGACTGGATGGCTCAGAAAAAATGTTGAACTATGCTCGCAAGAATGCACCTAATGCTAAATTCATTTTAGGTGATGCCCGCTTATTTGAATTACCAAATACCTTTGATGCAGTTATTTGTACTGATTCGGCTCTTAATCATATCATGAGTCTTGAAGAACTTAAATCTGTTTTCCACAATGTATATGCAGCCATGAAGGAAAACACCATATTCTTTTTTGATTTAGGTTTAGAAAACCGATATCGTAATATACCCGTTAATGATGGTGAACTTCAAGAGAATTATGCTTGGAGCGTTGGCGAAACCTATAATTCTGAAACTAAAACAGGTACGTTCACTATCACCGTTTTTCAAAAAAAACATGGTCAATTAGATAAAAATTCTACACTCATTGACTCAATTGTACAGCAGACAAAACGCTCTGTTTACAATAACTTTTTGCGTTTTGTAAAACCTTCATTATTATTACAAATACTAGCTAATCAATGGGAGCATTATGACATTACTTTTTCTGTGCATCCCTATTCTCAAGCAGAAATAAAATCAGCATTATCAGAAGTTGGTTTTACCAATATTAAAGTTTATAACTATTTTGGTTTTGCCAGTGAGAAAGAGAATAAATATGGCTATTTTGTGGCTCATAAATCTAAAGCATTGATAAATCAATAGTTTCAGGATGATTTCAACTTTGATACTAGAATTTTTTCACTTTAAATAACCACAAGGATAGTACTATGATGCAAGTAGAAACACAAAACCTGCAACAGCAACATTTGGCAGCATTAATTGAGCGTTACACTAAACGAACAAAAACTTCAAAGCAGATGGGACAAGCCTATCGTTCGGTACTAGCTGATCCCAGAGTTCCCGAATGGTTTAATTTGTCCACAAAAGAAATGTGTTATTTAACTGTTGGCACAAAAGCTAAAGGTTCTCGCATTTGGGATATTGATGGCAATGAATATGTAGATATAATCATGGGATTTGGCTCCAATCTTTTGGGTCATAATCCAACGTTTATTCAAGCAGCAATTATAGAGCAACTGGAGAAAGGAATACCCCTAGGACCCCAATCTGAACTAGTTGGGGAATTAGCTCAATTAATTAGTGAAATAACAGGGATGGAGAGGGTAGCTTTTAGTAACACAGGTACAGAAGCTGTAATGACAGCAATTCGTTTGGCTAGAGCGGCTACAAAGCGTAGCAAAATTGCTATCTTTTCCGGTGCTTATCATGGTCATTTTGATGGCACTCTAGCTCAAGCCCAAACTCCTGAAAATTCTCATGCAGTACCTGTAGCACCTGGAGTTTTGCCAGGTATGATTGAAGATGTCTTGATTTTAGATTATGGGAGTTCTCAGTCATTAGAGATTATCAAAGCTTATCAAGATGAATTAGCAGCTGTCTTGGTTGAACCTGTACAAACACGCCGTCCAGATTTACAGCCTAAAGAATTTCTACAACAACTCAGACAACTAACACAAAAATCAGGAATAACTTTAATTTTTGATGAGATGATAACTGGTTTCCGCTTGCATTTGGGCGGCGCTCAGGCTTGGTTTGGTGTAGAGGCAGATATAGCAACTTACGGTAAAGTTGTTGGTGGGGGAATGCCGATTGGTGTGATTGCTGGCAAAGCTATTTACATGGATAAAATTGATGGTGGTATGTGGAATTATGGCGATGCTTCTTTCCCAGAAGTAGAAAGGACATTTTTTGCTGGTACTCACTGTAAGCATCCATTATCTATAGCTGCGGCCAGAGCAGTTCTTAACTATTTAAAATTGCAAGGATCTTCTTTACAAGCAGAATTAAATCAACGCACTACACAATATGTAGAACGACTAAATATCTTTTTTGCAGCTAAACATTTACCTATCCGTATGGCTAATTTTGGCTCATTTTTTGGACCATTTTTTTTAGCAGAATTTTCAGGTGCAGAAATTTCCTCTTTTATGGGGGGTCTGAATTTATTACGCTATCACCTATTTGATAGAGGAGTTTTGCTGCGAGGTGAGGGCGGGGGTTTCTTATCCACATCTCATACAGATGAAGATGTTGATTATATTGTGCAGGCAATGAAAGATAGCATCAATGAAATCCAATCAGCAGGGTTTTTCCCCTAAGAGGTTGTTTTAAAAGTTTCTGGCTGTGACGTTAGGCACTTATTGATCTCCCCTAACCCTTAACAAAGGGGAGCTCAAAGTTTTTGATACATTACTTTCTGGTGTGATATTTGCGTAAGTCCTAACTCAGTCCTTTTTCCGGTCAATAGGGCTATCAATGCATCAACCCTAATATAAATTCTGCCCTGATATGACCAAAAATAATTTTTCTGTCCAACTACATTTACTTGTTCCTTGGGATTTACCAATTGAGCAGGAACTCAATGAAGTTGATAAAATTAAGTTATACGCAGCACTTAATCAGTTGTTACTGGCTCTCAAACAACCTGGAGTTCAAGAAGCACTTATTACTGTTAATCAAGCATTGGCAAACTTGGAAATAACAAATGTAATTACAGCAGAGATATCTTCTACAGAGACTTCCTTAAAAACTGTTGAGGTGGAAGACTTTGATAATTATTTTGGTGTGAAGCATATACAAACTCAGGAACCTGCTATCTGTCTGGTGAGGAGTTTACTTTTAGCGTATAGAAATTTTCTGGAACTCAGTCAAAATTTTGATGATTTCGACCCTATTCATATAGAAATGCAAAAGAAAGGATTTGAAACTTATACATATTTGTTATCAAGAGTTTTTAGTTTATGTCTGGAGAAAATTTCATGATTGATATTAAAAATCATCCGCAACAAATTTGGGAAGGATTTCATTGGTCATTTTTTATTAATACTCAAGGTTTGATTATTTGTTTGAGTCGGTTTGAAATGAATCTGGCATTAGGCAATATTCCAGAGGCACAAATTGAGTTAGAAACGGCGGCTGAATTGATGATGGCATCAGGGGCAGCGATGGAGCTTGCTGGCAGTTTTAGTAGAAAAGAGTATGAAAGTCAAGTCCGTCCGACAATGGCTCCTCCTTATGTTCAATCTAATGATTTTAGTGGACTTATGTCTTGGGAGCATTCTTGGTTGGTGAAGATATGGAAAAGACTCCGACCGGTGTTTGAACGATTACCCGCTGATCTTGAGCCTCAACACCACAAATTAGTCGCTGCTTATTTTAGTTTGGCCAAGTCCCATAAAGCTGTTTGTGAGAAATTTGGTGGTGGTGAAGCTGGTAGCTTAAGATGTGACAATAGTACTGCTGCGGATGTATTAGATAGATTTTCTCAAAATCGCTGGCGGTTGATTGATCCGAATTTTAAAGTATCTGCTGGTTGTCCGTTCCATCAACATGAAAAAGCAAATTAATCAGTATTTTGAAATTGATGCTAGAAAAAGAAAGTTTGAAATTACTGTTTGAGGCACTTGAGGAATTGGAATTGGGTTTTCAAGGAATGCCGGAATTCGATTCTCCATGCCAATTAGATGCTATACGGACTGTTTTGTTGGCAGTGGCGACGCGGATGCATGATAACTTTCCCTATCCTCATCCATTATATGTGGGACAAATGCTAAAACCGCCTCATCCTATGGCTCGTTTGGCTTATATGCTGTCAATGTGGATTAATCCGAATAATCATGCGTTAGATGGAGGACGAGCTAGTACTTTCATGGAAAAAGAGGCGGTTAAGGAAATTGCTCAGATGTTTGGATGGGAAACTCATCTGGGACATCTTTGTGGTGGTGGAACGATCGCTAATTTGGAAGCTTTATGGGTGTCTGGAAAGGTCAAGCCTGGTTTAAAAATTGTCGCTTCCCAGCAATCACACTATACACATGAACGAATTTGTGGGGTGTTGGGTCTGCCTTTTGCGGCTGTTAAGAGCGATCGCTTTGGTCGAATGGATGTTAATGCTCTGGAAACTCTACTCCAAGCTGGTGATATTGGTACTGTTGTGGTCACAATGGGTACTACTGCAACTGGGGCTGTTGACCCTCTACCAGCTATTTTGAAGTTGCGATCGCATTACGATTTTCGCATCCATGCTGATGCTGCCTATGGTGGTTATTTTACTTTGGCAAATAACCTCGCTGATGCCACTAGAACTGCTTTTAATTGTCTGTCTGAGGTTGATTCTCTGGTAATTGACCCTCATAAACATGGTCTTCAACCCTACGGTTGTGGTTGTGTGATTTTCTCCGACCCCACTGTAGGGGCTTTTTATAAACATGAGTGTCCTTTTACTTATTTCACTTCAGATGAGTTGCATCTAGGGGAAATTAGCTTGGAATGTTCTCGACCTGGGGCTGCGGCTGTGGCACTTTGGGCTACACAGCGTTTGCTTCCTTATACTAGGGAAGGAGAATTTGCGACTGAACTGAGTAAATCGAGAACGGCTGCACTAGCTTTGCAGCAAAAAATTCAAGCTGATGGCAGATTTGTTATACCCTTCGCACCAGAACTAGATATCCTAGTTTGGACTCCCAGAGCGAAGAGTGCTAGTGTTGCTTCCCAAATGGCGAAAGATATTTTTACTGAAGCAGCTAAAAAAAATCTGCATTTAGCGATCGCTCATCTTCCCATAGAATTTTTTATTGATGCCCATCCAGAAATTGAGCCTGACCAAGACCACCTGACTTGTCTGCGTTCATGCTTAATCAAACCAGAACACCTTGACTGGGTAGAGGATATCTGGCAATTATTGCAGCAGGTAAACAACCAAATACTAACTCCTGAACTTCTGACTCCGAACTCCTGACTCCTGACTCCTGCCTCCTAACTCCTAATACTCCTCAAGAAACACCAGCATCATGATCAGGCAGAATATCTTCCGCATTCCGCAGTTTTGGAAAAAAATAACCGCCAATCCCAACTGACACAACACATAATGAAGTAATTACATACAAAAAAGCCATACCACTACCAGTTTCTGTACCAAATATGGGACTCAATGTAGATGCTAAAATTCCGCCTGGTTTCATCGCTGGTTCAAAAACTTTGTCAGCTAGTGGGCCAGCAATTAAACTAGCAACTGTACCAATAATCATGCCCATTGTATGGTCAGCAGCAAAAACCCGCCCTTGGATACTTGGCTCAACTTTGGCATACCAGATAGCACTACTGGAACTAAATAACAGGGGAAGGTTGAGCGCAGAACAAAAACTAGTACCAATCCAAATTAATGGTATTTGACCTATACCTAATAAAATTTTGCTCAAGCCAGTACCAATAAAACCCAGCAGCATCCCGTTAATTCGCCGCTTAAATCCTCCCCAAATACTTAAAAATGAGCCGCCAACCACGCCACCCACTCCAGCCGCAGTCATAACCACACCTAAAATCTCGGTGTTACCACCTGTACGGGCGAGAATCATGGGTTGAAAGATAGTTTCCGCTAATTGGTGAGCGAACCAAAAAAGCGAGAATGCGATCGTCATACCAGATAAACTAGGTCGTGACAGGATGTAGCGAAAACCAAATGCTAACTGTTGCCAAATTGTTTCCTCTGCTTTAGTGCTTGTCTCTGTACTAGCAGGTTGAGGTATGGAGAGCAAAATAACTGTTACTGTGGCAGTGGCAAAGGTAGCAATATCAATAATAATAATGCCTAATAAACCGATGGATGGATAAAGACTACCAGCTAAGGCTGGAGCAAAAATTGCTGAAGCATGAACAACCAAGGTAATCATACTACTAGCACGAGAGTAATGCTGTTTTGGAACCAGCAAAGGAATAGAAGCAGAATAGGCCAGATTTTGGATATGTCCAAAGCAACCAGATATGGCAACTAGCAAGTAAAGATGCCAAATTTGTAAATTGTTAGTAGCGTAGAGCAATCCAATAATGATGGTACAGAGAATGGCGATGGTGTCGCCCAAAATTATTAGATATTTACGGCGATAACGGTCTACGAGAACTCCAGCAAATAAAGAGACAAATATGAGTGGGAGTTGGTAAAAGAAACTAAATAAGGCTATAGTTGTCGCCTCTCCAGTTAATTGCCAAACCCAAATAGTCAGAGCAAAGCGAGTCATGGCGCTGCCGATCGCAGAGACGATCTGACCGCACCAAATAATCATGAAGGTACGCACGGCAAATATAGAGAATGGGCTACTAATCAGGCAGGGGGCAAGAATTAAACACTAATGGTTTGTATCCAGCTGTTTGTGAAATGGTATTACACAGTAATCAGTTGCTTAATGGCATACTGTTTCACAGCTTCTAAAGGTTGTTCTTCGCCAGAATTAAAAGCGGTCATTACTTGACCACAAGTTTCCACTCTTGCTAAATAACTACCTTGGCTGCTGTGATCTGGAGAGGTGAAATCAATGCGAACTTCTGCCCAATCTGCATTTCCCTCATCGTTTGTTGTATCTTGAGCTAATACTTGACCAGATTTGTGATATCCAAGCCATTCCCAGCCATGCTGCATCCAAATCTCGCGCTCGACTATTTGCTCAAATTTTGTCATTCCTGACCAACCCCGATAAAACTGACGCAGTTGTTTAACTGGGGTGTTACGCCAAACTAAGGCATCTAAAATATCTGGTTCAATATGTCCCCAAAATTGTCCTGTGGGCAGGTCAAACAGAGTCGGTGCAAATTGATGACCACTAATGTGAGAACAGCGCCAGACTCGCAAATTTCCAGCAGATGCAGTGGCATACTCCTGGCGTAGCTTTTGATAAATAGGATAGCCGAACCGAGAGCAAGCAACGTCTACATTCCCGTGGGTACAAACCAGAATTTCACGAATGTGATTTTGAGGCTGTTGGTATGGTTGAAATTGATCTAGGTTATTGGGGTGTTCTAAAAAACCGGTAGTAAACTGACCGATGTGACTTTCAGGGATCAAAAATTCTTGCTTTTCAAACTCAGCAAAATTTGTTGTAGGGCGTTTGTAAAGTAGAGCGCGGACATATCCGGGGATAGAATACTCTCGGTCAGGTGCGATCGCAATTGGCATAACTGGGATGTGCCGATTTTCCACTTCATGAAATAAATCGTGAATTGGGCTGAGAATTGGATCGCTGTGCAAGCGTTCTTCCGTCCAGGGTAGTGTGGCTTCCACAACTAACCAAGTATCGGCTGTATTCGCTGTACCAATAGGGTCTTCACCGTTATTTTTGGAAACAACAGAGCAAAATTGACAATCGGATAAGAGTTTTGGAGTTGTCATTTTCCTGGTGGGTTGAGTAGTTGTTTTTGTAGTTCATTGAGGTAAAGTTCCGTACCAATTGTCCCTGGCAATCCTAGACAAAGATAACCGGGGATGAAATATACTCGACCCTCCTTACTCGCTGTCATAGATTGAGCGATCGCATTTTCTGACCACTGTTGCTTGAGCTTTTTCACTTGAGGATCAAAGTAATTCTGACCACTGATCTGATGAAAATCGCTAAAGTTAGCTCCTAGCAAGATAATTAAGTCTGCATCGTTGAATTGGGGCAACGTTTCTATAGAAAGTGGCGGGGGGAGACTCTCATTTGACTGAGCCAAACTTTTAGGAAGTAGCGATTGAAATCCCAGATTAGCAACCAGAGAAGTACAAAAACTCTTAGTATTGGGAAAACGCAGTTGTTGCTGAAGCGACTGACCCGCAGAGACTAGAATCAGCACTTGAGGATGAGCCGCAACAATGGGAGAGAATGCTTTCTTGGCAATAGCTAATCGCTGGTCATTATTAGCTAGTATTTGTTCTGCCTGAGCGGAACGTCCTAAAACTTGAGCAATTAATCGCAGATTAGATTTCGCGTCAAACCATTTTAATAACAGCGTTGGTGCGATTTTGGAGAGCATTTCATACTGAGTTGTGTTAGCTTCAGTACCTAAAATTAAATCAGGTTTAATTTTAAGTAATGCCTCAATAGAAGGACTGTAAGCAAGACCTACATTAATTGGCTGACCAGTTATTCGCTCTCCCAAATAGGGAATTTGTTGACTAGGATTGTTATAGTCACCCTGATGAAATGGAAGTTGGTCAGCAAATCCTGCTGGCTGAACATCAAGAGCAAGTAAAAGTTCCAGGATATATGGGCCAAATACCACAATTTTTTGAGGGCGATCGCAAATCTTGGTTTCCCCCATTTCATGTTTAATAACTTGACATTCACTTGGGGAAGAAAACTGTTTGTTGGCAGAATGTTGAACAACCTGATTCCCACAGGCTGTAATCATGTAAGTGGTAATCATAGCCAGCACAAACAGCTTGAATATGCGACTTATCCAGGAGATAGGAAGCATCATCATCTAAAACTTCACCGAAATTGAGCCAACTACCGTAAACGGTTCTCCAGGGTCATTTCCGTCAAACGATACACCTGAAATGTAATCAATGTCAAAAACATTTTTAAAATTGAGTCCAACTCGCCAGTTATTTTTGCGATAAAAAATTGCAGCATTCGTCAGCCAATAACTGTCTACCTCAAAGCTATTTTGTAAATCACCTGCCCTGCTATCCACATAATTTACTCCAATTCCAAAACCCAATCCTTGCAAACCACCTTTTTGGATTTCGTATGTTGTCCAGAGATTAGCGCTATTTTTGGGGATATCTTGTAACCGATTACCAATTGGTATGGTGTTATCCTTTGTTACCCTAGCATCAATATATGCGTAAGAAGCAATGACATTCCACCCAGGCAAAATTTCACCGCTGAGATCAAATTCTATACCTTGACTTTTTTGTTCACCAGTCGCTACAGAAAATCCCAGACCAGGAGCATTTAAATCTTCAGTAACTACATTTTGTTTCGTTATGTCAAAGTATGCCAAACTTGTAAACAGTTTTCCTTTAAATAAATCAGCTTTGACACCAACTTCATATCCTTGA
Organism: Anabaena sp. EIM26; assembly: GCF_057568715.1. Classification (NCBI taxonomy): domain Bacteria; kingdom Bacillati; phylum Cyanobacteriota; class Cyanophyceae; order Nostocales; family Nostocaceae; genus Anabaena; species Anabaena sp. EIM26. The sequence goes on from NZ_CM172472.1 coordinate 951,012, forward strand.
CCACGTTCCGGTTGCAGAAAATCATTATTTACCGTAACCCCTGTATTGGGAGTAAATGAGCGTGAATAGCTGGCATAGAGAGAAATTTCTTCAATTGGCTTATAAACAATACCTAAACGTGGACTAAAAGCATCACTATATTGAGTTTGCTCAGAACCAGACTGGTTGTTGATATTGGTTTGGTTGACTGTATCATAGCGAAAACCTGCCAATACTATCAAATTATCAGACAAAGAAAGCTGATCTTGAAGATAAAAACCTAGTCTATCTGTCTGTGCTTTACTATCATTCAGCACAGGTATATCTTCCCGTCTTGGTCTGGTATATGCTCTGTATACTGGGTTGAATATGTCTATGGGTATAGACGTGGCAAAATCAAATATTGTATAGAAAAAATTGTCAAATCTACTCAAATCTATGCCGGTTAATAGTTTATGCTTAATCGGCCCTGTGGTAAATTCACCTACTACATTTGTCTGAAAAGAAATATTGCGAGAATCATCTTTTTGCATAGCCCAATTACGGTCAGCAATACCAGTTGTTGTATCCACTGACGTAACATAAGCTACATCAGCCAAGATATTCTGCTGCAAATATCTAAAAGCATTATTTAATTTCCAGTTTTCACTAAAACGATGCTCTATCGTATATCCTATTTTGAAAAAATCCTCTTCCACTACATCATCAGGTTCATTAATGATGCGATTAAAAGGGATATTGGCAACTCTGTTACCAAAGGCAGGTATACCTGGTGATGCTGGTCTTCGATCATTTAAATATTCCAAATCCAACGTAAAATCGGTACTATCACTAATTTTCCAAGTTAAAATCGGCGAAATGAAGAAACGATTGACATTATTATCTAAATTCTGAAAACTTTCGCTGGTTTGATAAAGCGCATTTAACCGATAAAGTAAATTTCCATTTGCAGTTAACGGCCCAGAAAAATCAATACTGGGTCTAAATAAACCACGGCTACCAAACTGAGTTTGAATTTCGTAAAAAGGTTCGGATAACGGCTTTTTTGTTACTAGGTTGACTATTCCTCCTGGTTGAATATCACCATACAAAACAGAAGCCGGCCCTTTCAAAACTTCGATTTGCTGCAAATTTGTGGTTTCTGGAATCCCTCCACTGCGAAATTGATTAAAACCATCGCGCAAGATTTGAGCGCGATCAAAACCTCTAATACTAAATAAAACGTCTCTACCAATATTTGTCCCACCAAAGGTCACACTGCTACTATTTCGTAAAGCTTCATCTAGTCGGGTCACTTGCTGATCTTCAATCACCTGACGAGGAATGATTTGAATCCCTTGCGGAATATCACGAAGAGGTGTGTCTGTTCTAGTTGCTGTTGAGCTATTTGGTATGCGATATCTATCTTGTACACCTGTCACCACCAATTCAATTGGCTCGTCTGCTGCCGCTGATGGCTGTTCTGGCTGGGTTTCACCCTCTTGAGTTGCTGGATTCTGTGCTGCTGCTGATGGCTGTTCTGGTTGGGTTTCACCCTCTTGAGTTGCTGGCTGTTGGGGTGGTGATGAAGCGACAACAGGTGTCAAACCAAAAATTAATCCCTCATCACTATCAAACAACTCGGCAGTTGGTAAACTTGTTTCACCAATTATGCTGACTCGGATAGTATTATTATCTTGATTTGTGGCAGTAATCTCAGTAATGCCTGCTATTGGATTTTCAGAACGAAATGTGAAGGATTCTCCACTCGGTAAACGTAGTTGTGCATTAGCAATATCAGCGATGTAGCTATTACCAGTACTGCGATTTGTAAGTTGTAATTTGTCTCCTTGGGAAGTTTCTAGAAGTATCTCTACACCTTTATCGGTGGGATTAGCTTTCACACCAGTTACCTGTATAACTGCTGAATTTGCTTGAGACAGCCATCCTTTTACAGTCCTAGTGGGACTAACAAATTCACTGAGATAGGGAATATTGTCTATTTGCCCTTCTATAACCTTCTGTCTTTTTTTGGTGGGAGTGAGGGATTTTTTGCCTTCCACTTCCATTTTGCTGATACTTTCTGCCCATACAGGTTGAACAGCGACAAGGGCTAATGCTCCTGCTAGGAAAATTGAGATCTTCATATTTTACGTCCTGACAAATCCTTGCAACTAAACCCCGATCAGGCTAGTTAGCTATTAGTTAAGAATCTTTTGCAAAAGTGAGTGAAAAAATTATACGAAGTTAACCTCTGGAATTTCTTTGTGAAACGGACTTTTTTCTTTGTGAAACGGACTTTCTTGAAAAAAGTTTGTAATTAGAATTTAGGTTTTCTCGTTTCTCGTTCCCATACTCTGTATGGGAATGAATTCTAGAAGGCTCTGCCTTCTCTGAAAACAGAGGCAGAGCCTCTGTAATAGCATTCCCAATCAGAGCCTGGGAACGAGATATCATCAGGGTTTGAGCTTGTGCATAAGTCCTAGTAATTTTTACTCATTTGATAAGCTTTGGGACCGACTGCAAATTTGCGTCGGAATGCCACGCTAAAGGCCTCAGGATTCGTATAACCTATGGCTGTGGCAACTCTGGCAATTGACATGTCCCGTTTTTTCAGCAACTGTTGGGCTTGCTGTAACCGATAATCTTGTAGGTAGCCGAAAACTGTTGTGCCAAAGACTTGGCGAAATCCCTGTTTTAGTTTGCGCTCGTTAAGTCCTACCTGTCGGGCTAACTCTAATAGGGTTGGGGGATTATTCATTGTGCGTATCAAAATATCTTTTGCTGCATCTAGTCGCTCAATGTCATCTTTTCGTAACTTTGCGGCAGTTGATTGATGTGGGGTTTCTGTGCAATTGGTAAACTGTAAAATTAATAATTCCAGCGCTTTGGCTTCAAGATACATTTGCCGGGTAATTCCCTGATAAGGACAATGCAGGATTTGCTGGAGGACTTGTTCCATTGCCATAGTGTTTTTGCCAAGGCATTGATGAAACTGTGCTGGTTCACCGGCTTTAATTATCTGCCGCAAGCTTTCTGGCAAAAATTGATCATCTAAATTAAACAATTTGAAATAGTCGATATCTCCATAAATCATTACCAACTGAATTTGTTCTTCGGCTTGCCATTCCTCGTATTCTAAGATATTGGGTAGGTAGTAAATGTAGTTATAACCAGAGGTTTCTTCATAGTCATCTTTAATACCTATAGCTCCAGGAGTTTTGATTCTAGAACTACCGGATAGATAAAATTTTGCCGTGAGTGGAAATGAAGACTCATGCTGTCTTTCTAGTATTAAGGGTTGCCGCAGTTGGATTTCTTGAATATGAATAATCAGTCCGTTACGCAGCTTGGTGATGTGATCAACTCCTCTGCCAAAACACTTTGGTAATCTATAAATTCTTTCAAAAGCAGTTTGATGATGGATAATTTCACCATTATGTTGAGCTTCTTCAACTAAATCTGCATAAGCTTGTTGTGAAACCGAAACTGTCATGGCGATCCTACTTGATAACTAATAGTATTTTTTCTCAATAATTTATTGTGTAATTAATACCACAGAAAATCAAGTACGTTGTCTCTTATGAACCAATAGACATAGGAGTGAGAATTAAATGTGCGTGAATTGAAACCCTTGTAGAGACGTTATCTGGGTAGGGATTCTCGTCTCTACAATCTTTTTCACTCCTATGTCTATTGGCAACGTCAAGGTAAATGCAGTTTGAGCTTCAGATATGGGATTTAGGGTGAGGTTGCCACGATGGGCGCGAGCAATTTCACGAGCTAAACTCAGTCCTAGTCCTAGTCCTTCAACCTTGCGGGTATGTGCTGGATCACCGCGATAGAAGCGGTCAAAAAGACGATCACGATCGCTTGCAGGAATATCTTTTGATGCATTGGCGATGGTGATATGGATATTTGTTAGCTTTTGCTGTGCATAAATCTTGATCCAACCGTCGGCAAGATTGTATTTAATGGCATTACTCAACAGGTTTTGCAAAACTTGCATGAGCAAATCGCGATCGCCCTGTACCTTAAGTCCAGCAGGAATATCAGTTTGTAGGCTCAAGTGAGGAGCCAGCAGTTCTACATCCTCTACCATCTCAATGAGCAACTGTGACATATCTACCTCAACCAGATACAAGCTCATTTGTCCGGCATCTGCTAAAGATAACAGCAAAAGTTTGCGGATAATTCCACTGAGACGGCGCACTTCATCCAAAAGATTGCTTAAACGCTGTTGTACTTCACTTCCTGAGTCAACCTGTTGCAAAGTTCTTTCTAGTTCACCTTGGAGAATAGTCAGTGGAGTTTTGAGTTCATGGGCAGCATCAGCACTAAAGCGGGAAGCTTGGGTAAAACTACGCTCCAGACGTGACAGCATTTGGTTAAATACCTGAATCAGTTCGACAAACTCAACATCCGTTGTCCCAATAGGAATTCGCTGATCTAATCCTTTGACTGTCACCTGTTGAATGACACCCGTTAATTGACCGATAGGACGCAACGCCCCCCCAGAAATTAACCATGCTCCAATCGCAACCATGAGCAAAGCCACTGGAATGGAAACCAAGAAGATATTCCGAATTGTAGCCATCTCTAAATTGACAGCTTGCAGACTCACAGCGATCGCCACCTGAGTATTGGGAAATTTAGCGGCTCCAATCCGCCAAGTCGCTGTTGCTGTCTGTGCAATGACAAATTGCAGAGGAAGTGGGCGAAAAGGCCGAGAATTTGGTTGTTCTCTAGGAGGAGGTGGTAGAGGTGTTAATTGAAGACGCTTAACCAACAGATTGTTCACCTCAATATCAGCAGCTAGAGAGTTAAATTGAGAGACTGTATTGCCGTTTGCGTCAATTATCAGCAGGGCGATGGGGGTTTTGATATTGGTTCCCGAACCAAAGAATAGCAATTCTGGGCGCAGAGATGGGCTACGCTCTCCTGGAGGCATAGAGAGGAAGTTCCTGGGAATAGGCGATCGCTCTTTTTCAGGTGGACGGCTGGCTCGCATCAACTGATTTAACAGTTCGGCATCGAGTTGGCTAATCTTGGCATTGTAAATCTGCAACCAGGAAATTGCACCAAACCCGACTAATGTACTGCCAGCTAGAGCCGCAGACAACAGAGCAATTCGGAGTCGAAACGAGCGTAATTGTTTCATGATCAAGATTCTGGTTTGCGAAACCGATAGCCAACACCACGAATACTTTCAATCCAACTGGCTTCATCAATGGGGTCAATTTTTTTACGAATTCGCTGGATACATACATCTACAACGTTGGTGTTGGGGTTAAAGTCATAGCCCCAAATGTGTTCTAAGATTTGGGTACGGGTGAAAACTCGTCCGGGAGAGCGCATGAAATATTCCAAAAGATTAAACTCGCGGCTGGTGAGTTCTATTGCTCGTTGATTGCAAGTTATTTCTCGTGTGATGCGATCAAGTTTGATTGGCCCAACTGCAAGGAGATTTTGACGTTCTCCTACACTCCGACGCACAACTGCATGAATACGAGCCGCTAATTCTTCCACAAAAAACGGTTTAGCAATGTAATCATCTGCTCCCAAGTTTAGACCTGCCAAGCGATCGTCTAGTTCATTACGAGCCGTTAATAAAATCACCGGAGTATTGCGACCTTCTCGCCGCAGTTGTTTGAGAATCGACAGTCCATCTTTTCCCGGCACCATAATGTCAAGAATAATGGCATCATATTCGTTATCTAATGCCCGCAGATACCCTTCATCACCGTTGTTGCAGTAGTCCACGACAAATCCCTGCTCCTTCAGTCCAGCCCGGACGAAGTTAGCAATTTTTGCTTCATCTTCAACAAATAGAATATTCACACGTATTTATTACTTCATTTATTGCTCCATTTTAGATTCATTGCTCCATAGCTCAAATTACAAAATTGTAATTCAGAAAGTAGGTCATCTGTAATTTTGAGGTGGATTAATTAGAAATGTCAGCAACAGTAATTTTCGAGGTTAATTATGATGAATATTCGGAGAGTGTTAGCCGTAGCGGCAATTCCCTTAGTGATTGGGATATTTGGTTTTATTGCACCCAATCAAGCGATCGCAGAAACTCCATCTGCTCGCAATCCACAAATCGCACAACAGCCCTACAGTCGCCAGAAGGAATTGCAAAGACGTAAGAAAAAACCACGGGTGAAACATCGCCATTCCCAACCGCAACAGGGTGCAGATCACAATCAGCCAAGACCGAATAACCGTTGATCGTAATTCGCAATTTACGAATAATTAAAAATTGCTCATCATGAAAAATCAGCACCAATTAGGTCGAATTTTAACTAGAAGAGAAGTACTTGCTCTATTTAGAGCAACCGGAACAGCAATACTTGTGGTGGGATGCACATCAAAAAAGTCTATTTCCACACAAGTACAGTCTAATGTAGCTATCCAAACATCATCTACACCTGCCTGTGTCGTGAGTCCAGAGCAAACTGAAGGGCCGTATTTCATAGACGAGAAACTTAACCGTTCTGATATCCGTTCCGATCCGTCAGATGGTTCGGTGAAAGATGGCGTACCACTGCAACTGACACTGCACGTTTCCCTCTTAGGCAGTAATGGTTGTACACCTTTGGTAGGTGCAATCGTGGATGTTTGGCACTGTGATGCATTGGGTGTTTATTCCGATGTAGCAGACAGAAGATTTAATACCGTGGGCAAAAAATTCTTGCGTGGCTATCAAGTAACGGATGCTAAAGGAAATGTCCAGTTCACCACTATTTACCCTGGTTGGTATCAAGGAAGAACTGTGCATATCCACTTTAAAGTCCGCACAAATGGGAGATCAGGGCAAAGTTATGAATTTACGTCCCAGCTATATTTTGATGATGCAATAAGCGATCGCATTTACAGCCAAGCACCCTACGCCAGCAAGGGAGTGCGATCGCTAAAAAATGCTGACGACGGAATTTTTGCTGGTGGTGGTGAGCAAATGTTGCTCAAGCTTACCAAAAATGCACAAGGTTACGCGGCAACCTTTGATGTTGGACTTCAAATGACTTGATTGGATTTTATCTTAAGCACAAAAATTACAAAATTGTAATTCAGACACAAGGCAAACTGTAATTTTTAGTTGCTTAAATCAGAAATATCAACCATCTAACTTAAACCATCTCATCTATTGGAGAATGACCATGAAGCTTAATAAAGTAGTAATCGTGACAGCAATTGCAGCAACGGCTGGTACATTTAGTTTAATTTTGCTGAATCAGGTAAATGCTGCTAATCCATCCTATCAAATTGCCCAAGCTGCACCATCGCCCAACGCACGACCAGATGGAGAGCAGCGACCACCCCGCCCGGATTTTAAAGCAGCGGCGACAAAGTTGGGTGTAACTGAACAACAGTTAAAAGATGCTTTGGGTGTTCCTGCTCATCCTCCCAGTCAAGGTGACAAAAATCAGCGACCACCCCGCCCGGATTTTAAGGCAGCGGCGACAAAATTGGGTGTAACTGAACAACAGTTAAAAGATGCTTTGGGTGTTCCTGCTCATCCTCCCAGTCAAGGTGACAAAAATCAGCGACCACCACGCCCGGATTTTAAAGCAGCGGCGACAAAATTGGGTGTAACTGAACAACAGTTAAAAGATGCCTTGGGTGTTCCTGCTCATCCTCCAAGCGATCGCAGTGCGACTCCCGCAACCAGGTAGAATAAACCTGAGTTCGGTGTTCGGAGTTTCTCCTATGCCTACGGCACGGCTTCGCCGAACGGAGACGCTACGCGAACGGAGTTATGATTTTTTCAATCGAGAGGATAAGGGTTTGAGACTCCTACTGGGGGCGAGTTTTCCACAAATTATCTTATGTCGAACTCAGGTGAATAAGGAACTTCCAATTGAGTTTCGACTTTTTTGATTTCATCAAAATTAGTGAAATTGGGAAAAATATTTGCTGAATAGCTAGAACTTTTGCCAGATTTTAAGGTTTACGTTCTTTGATTTAGATACAATTGAGCTAAACATAACTCGTAAAAGTCTGGCAACCTAATCCAAGAAAGATTGAATAGTTAAATCCTTAAGGGTAATGGTAAAGTTCCGCTGTTCTGCTGTAGCAATGAAGGAGATAATTGCCTCACAAGCCACAGCAACCGTTAACATGACTAGATTTCGTGCCAATGGATAATCACAGACATCATCATTAACCTCAGAAGGAACACGATAAACATCATTCCAAATTACTTCTGCATAATCAGCCGATAGCCCAGCATGAAGACAAGGAATGCATTCTTCAATTTCTGGCTTACCTTTGCCTGTTTTGGAATATTTGAGTGAAGCACTTTTGGATTTTAACAGTGTAGCTGATTTGTCATCTTGGCTAGAAGCGCAAATCAATTAATAAAATAATTTACCCAGGAGTTAAATGTGGTTTTGGTTGTCATAATGGGGTTTAAGTAAGGATAATAATATTTAACTAGATTTTTTAGATATATTCACTGACTCACCATTATGACAGGCATTGAACCTTGGGTAATATCAGGTGTTAGCGGTTTAGCAGTTCCTATTTTCCAGTCTCTGTGGGGAAGCGGTGGTAGGTTTTTGGGAATGTTTGGTAAAACTTTGGATGAAACAACCAAAGAGGTGATCTTTAATGCTTCCAAGCAATATGTCCAGAACTATGAAGAAAGACACGGTATTCTCAAAGTTTTAGGAATGCGTGAACCTGTCAAGCTTGAGTCAGTCTATACAGCAGTGCAGTTTTTAAATGATGATGCTATTCGTAGTTTTGCATCTATCGAAAAATTAGAAGAAGTATATCGTGAAGCTAAAAGCCGGAAGTTTAATTCTCAAAATTGCGAAAAACAAGCAGGAATTAAAGTCGCTAATGAAAAACAATATCTGATGGTTTTGGGTCAACCAGGTGCGGGAAAGTCTACCTTTTTACGGAAAATGGGACTGGAAGCACTCAAAGGTAAAAAAGGAAAATTTAAACATGGCTGTATTCCGGTTTTTATCGAATTAAAAAAGTTTGCATCTAGTGAGAGTAATATTGAAAAATGTATTATTGATGAGTTTGATATTTGTGGTTTTCCAGTTCCAGATAAGTTTACATCTAAAGCTTTGGAACAAGGTAAATTATTAATTCTTCTGGATGGGTTGGATGAAGTTCCTAGTCAAAATTTGACTGAGGTAATTAACCAAATTCAAAACTTTGTTGATAAACATGATAGAAATCGGTTTATAGCTTCTTGTCGCACAGCAGCTTATCGCCATAATTTCCGGCGGTTTAGCGATGTGGCTATGGCTGATTTTGATGATGAACAAATTCAGCAATTTATTAAAAACTGGTTTCATGGAGAAGATGATAAACAAGCGAAAACGGGGGATAAATGCTGGGAATTATTGCAAAAGCCAGAAAATCAAGCTGCGAAAGAGTTGGCACACACGCCTTTATTACTGACTTTTCTCTGTTTAGTATATGACCGTTCGCAAAATTTTCCTAATACTCGCAGTGTGTTATATAAAAAGGCGTTGCGAATATTATTAGAAGAATGGGCTTCTGAAAAGCGAATTCTGCGAGATGATATTTATCAAGGACTGCATACAGAACTAGAGGAATTATTGCTTTCAGAAATTGCTTATACAGGTTTTGAATCTAATCGCCTGTTTTTCTCCCAACGGGAAATTGTGGAACAAATCAAAACATTTCTAGCCAGTAATTTGAATGCACCACAGCATTTAGATGGTGAAAAAGTTTTAAATGCTATTGCAGTGCAACAAGGAATTTTAGTAGAACGTGCAGAAGATGTATTTTCTTTTTCTCATTTGACGCTACAGGAATATTTAGCAGCACAATATATTGATGATCATCGCTTAGTTGAGAAATTAGTCACTGAACACCTGATAGATAAAAGATGGAAAGAGGTATTTTTATTAGTTGCTGGAGTAATGCGGGGTGGTGCAGATGAGTTGCTGTCGTTGATGGAAAAGGAAGCACAAAAATACATCAATACACCAAAACTGCAAGCCTTATTAAATTGGTCAGAACAAGTTACAGTAGGCTCTCAGGGTGATTATAAACCAGTGGGTAAACGTGCAGTGGCGATCGCCTACGCCTACGCCAACGCCAACGAAATCGACAACGCCTACGTCAGATGCCACCTTGATTAACCAGATTTTCAAAACTAGGTGTTAAGTTTTGATTTACTCATCTCTACTAGCCACAGAGACGTAATTTCTAAATTAGTGCTTTCACCCTTTTGAGATTAGACATTGCTTATAAAGCATCATGTAAAAATAAATTGTACGATTTTTATCAAAAATAGATTGTGAATACAAATTCTATATAAAAACTGTTCAGGTTATTGTTACATAAATGCTCAGATGTCTTCCTCCTAATTCATGCGAATGAAAGCTCGAAAAACCGGATAGAAAAACAACAAAATCTTTAACAAGATTACAGTAAACATCTGACTGGGACAATTGGCTACTTATTCAAAAAAAGATTGAACAGTCAAATCCTTGAGGGTAATGGTGAAATTACGCTGTTCTGCTGTAGCAATGAAGGAGATAATTGCCTCACAAGCCACAGCAACCGTTAACATGACTAGATTTCGTGCCAATGGATAATCACAAACATCATCATTAACTCCAGAGGGAACACGATAAACATCATTCCAAATTACTTCTGCATAATCAGATGATAGCCCAGCATGAAGACAAGAAATGCTTTTTTGAACAGCATAATCTTTCACTGCTTGACGTGCCACACTGTTGTCAAAGGCATCAATAATTAACTGGCTATTTTGAAGTAATTGATTTGTATTTGCTGATGTCAATTCCTTTGTTTTAGCATCAACTTTAGTGCCAATTGCTCGATATAAATTGTTGGCTAAAATCTTCGCCTTAAATGCTCCCACATCGGCACGATAGTAAGGCTGAGTTGAAAGATTACGTTCTTCTATGCGATCGCAATCAATCACCGTCAGTTTATCAAAACCAGATCGAGCTAAGTTCTCAACAATGTTAGCTCCTAATGCTCCAGCACCACAAATGGTTACAGGATAGTTTTTGAGCTTTGTCATTACAGCATTGCTGCGGTAAAGCTGTTCGTGAAAAAAGATGCTCATTCGATTTTGGATTTTAGATTTTGGATTTTGGATTGCGAAAGAAATTGATTGAATCTGTCGCCATCATTTTTTAACTTGGTGTCACTACTCTTTTTGTTCCATTACAGCTACTAAGGATTGCAAGTCAAAATCGCGATCGCGTCCACTCAGACAAATACCAGAACTGACAACAGTTAAATCAGATTTAGCGATCGCACTACTATGACGAACACCATCACTAGTTGTCCAATCAACGGTCCAATAATCACCGCGATCATGGAATTGAGTTAAAGTACCACCCCCCATCTGTAATGCCTTTCTCAATCGTCTTTCATCCTGTTGGGGTTGAGTAAAACCATCAATCCGCTGACTTGCTAATTCATACACTGTGCGGATTTCTGGAGTAATGCCTTTGAACTGCAATTCCTGTATCGGGGTGAATTTTTTCACAGCAGATTGCAGAACTTCCACAATTTCAGGATCAGTACGGCGATCAACTTCCTCAAACCAGCAGGATTGACCATCCCAACGAGCTATGATTTGCTCAAAGACAACACCCTCAGTTACTAAATGTAATGCGATCGGTTTAACGACTTTCAACCGTTGACGCATATCTGCTTCATTTACAGGGTATGCTAACCAAGTTTGTTTTTGCAGTTGGTGTGCTAACCGCAGTCGGATTTGCGGAAAGTTTTGCAAGTATTCGGCAATTTGGGGTAAATCTGCTTCTTCCACAAGCTTTGCTGTCTTTTCATCCACAGCCTGAAAGATGCCCCAACCTGCAAATTTAATAGGCTTTGGTGTGAAGGTGTAAACCATCCCGGCTACCCTTGTGCGAACTCGTCCACCCTTGACACAGGGCGCAAGGAATTGAGTTTCAGACAACTGCGCTTCTGCATTAGCTATTTGGTTGATTAGGTTAAATATGTTTGTCATAACTAATACCAATTATTCAAAATCAGCTAGAAATTCAACCTAGCAGTCTGTCAATTACTAATTGATGGGTAAATAAGTTTTTTAATTTTTCTTCTTTCCTTCTTCCTTTGCGCTCTTCGCGTCTTTGCGGTTCGTTCCTTTAAAAGTTTGCTATTTTCCAGAATATATAGCTTATCTGTTGGACTCCACACCCGCCCAGAAATGAATTTCCGGGCTAATAACTAAAGTTTACTAAAGTAAACTGGAGATTTTTTTGCATTTTTAGTCATCTTTAGATGACTTTTGCTATGAGGCTGGGAATTCATTCCCAGTCGGGTTATAGGTTTTAATGTTGATGCAAATAAAATCTTAGCAAGTACAATATGAATGTATTCATATTCTTGGTAATCGGAGTGATAACTAATATGATCACCGAACAAATGCTGGATAAATGGCAAGCTTTAAATACAGATGAAAAAGAAAAAGTTTTAGCATTTATTGATTCACTTGAACGCCAAAAGCAGGAGATAAAATCTGGCTCTAAGTTAGGTAAAAAATTAAGACAAATTCGACAAGAAATTATTGATTCTGGTCTTCCTTTGTTAACGGCTGAAGAAGCAGATAGAGAAAAAGCAGAATGTCGGAGTGGTTTTGGAGAAGACCTTATAATCTAGCTTATAGTCGGTAGTTGCTCCAAAATTTCTGTAAACATATCTGCCCATTTCTCATAGTGTGGAATTATTGTCTCAAAATAATCTTTAAAAATGCTTAAATCTATTTTTTCTGGTGAAGGAAAATCTGGAATATCTATGTGGATATAGACATGATCTTCAGCATATCTCATTCCACTACCTGAATAAAATGCTAGTGAGGCTGATTGTAAATTTTCCCCATCTATTTTTTTATGGTTAGCCTTTGGGTTAGCATATGATGTATGTGCAAATACTTTATTCCGTAGATAAGTGTAATGTTTTATTTCTTCCTCCCGTTGTTTACACAATGAGTCTTCTTTTGGAACAAGGCTTTTATATTTAGTATCTTCAAGAGCTTTCATGAATTTTTCGTATGTCTTATCAAGGATTCTATCTAAACTGCATATAGTTATTATATAGGTACTAAATATTGATAGAAAGTTTGACCTAAATTGTTTAACCCATAGTAAAGCATCAGGTACTAACGTTGACTTTTCAGAACTGATAATACCATCAGAAGAAATACCAAATTCTTTTACTGATTCTACATATTTAAAAGTTTCATAACTTATACATTCCTCATCCCGTAAGTGATAGAGAATATCTACAGATGTTTCCACAGCATCTCGAAGATTAAGAAGATTTAGCAGTGGTTGATCGGATATTATTGGTAGCAATGGAATGTCATATTTTTTAACTTGAAATACCAATTCATCTATAGTTCTAGAGATTCTCATACAAAAAATTGCCTCAATTCGTTTGAATATTTTCTTTAAGGTTATTGGGCGCGTCAAGTATAAATATAACGCACCCATTTTACATTCTACTTATCCACCCTTACAGGCAAAGGCATATCCAGAATCTCCATCAGCAAATCCAGACGAGAAGGACGCGTTAAGAGTGGGACAAGGTTCGGCAAACTGTAGTAGTCACCGGCGAAAGTGAATGTATCTACAGGTGCTTGTTGCTGCTTCAGTTGAGTTTCCACCCAGTTGTAATGAGAACCCACACGGACAATCACCACATTAGGCATTACCCCCAACTCCCGGCAATAGCTCTTGTAAACCTCACCGAAGTAAGGAGCAGCATTTTCACCTTCATCCGTTACCACGATAATTTGGTCAACAACCTGCTTCTTCTTCCGCATTGCTTCCAATGCACAACCGATACTAGTACCACCACCTGCATTGATGTACTGAAAAGCACGTTCCCAGTCAGTCAACTCCTTACCCTTGGCTGTAACAGGATAGGGAATGGTGTCAAAGGCATAGACAAACAATTCTGCCTGAGTGATACCAGAAATTAAAGCAGCAAGTTGTTTACCAACAGCGATCGCATTTTCCATTGAACCAGACTTGTCCACTAATAAGGCAGTCGGACGAGCGATCGCACCCCGTTGCTTTACTTGCTCATTAGTCACCTTGTCCAAACGGGCAACGGTGTCTGCGTCGAAATCTGCTGTATCTGCGGCAATCTGGGCTTTGAAAGCTGAGACACGGCCACTCTTAGACGCTTCTTCCAGCTTGGAGTCAATCAGCTTTTTGACTTCTGGGTGATCCATTGCTCCTCTAGCCTGGATAGACTTGAGGTTATTGATCACTTCTTGGGGAGTCATACTGTTGATTAATGCCACCAAGACAACAGGTGTAAGTTGTTTAATAGCACCAATGGCGATCGCATAAGGAATTTTGAACTCCACAATCAAACGAGCCTGTTCTGCCCCATTTTCTGCCTTAGCAAGCTGTTTTAGGATATCTGCTAAAGAACCGGTTGGCGGAGTATTGCGGAACAAAATCGCATTTGCCCGTTCATTGGGCTTGATGTGCAGGGAAGCATACAGGTGTTTCATTGCCTTACGACCCCGCAAAGCCGCGCGATCGAATAAAGCCGGATTACTTTCCCGTGTCTTCAGATACAGCCGCACCGCAGTCCGAGCAGAACGAGGCAACTTATTTTGTTGCTGTTTCATAAAATCCACCACACGAGCCACCTGATAGGGTGGAAACTCTTGCAGCATCACAAATCCAGCATCTCGGTGTTCAGTCAAATTGCTAGTGAGCAAATGAGCGAGAAATACTTCTTTGTGGTCACGAACATCACCATAATGCTGATACCAAACAGCTAAATGTCCGTAAAATATAGGATCAAGTTCAACAATTAATTTATGAATTTCTGCCACTTGCTCAAGTTTGCGGTGAGGAGTTGTCAGCAAACTATTGAGCATTTCTAAACGCAAATCACGTTCTGCGGTATTAGTATTCATGATCACCTCCTCTAAAAATTTTGGATTGCGGATTTGCGATTTTGGATTTCTAGACTAATAACGGTTGGAACATGGACTTTTACAAGATTACGAAAAACTGAGATGTGTAGGGGTTTAGCAGTGCTAAACCCTTACCTATAGAATCAAATAATTAAGCCGTTTTGACTATATCAGGACTTACTCAAGATGTGGCTGAAAACCTTATTATTACGTAGCGGTAATTCATGAATTACCGCTACTTTCGTTCTTTTTTGCGTAAGTCCTGTATATATTTGAAATCCAAAATCTAAAATCTAAAATCCAAAATTGAATCACCTCGTACAAGTTGAAAAAGCTGTTGATTCACACACAGGATTTGAACCCGTATTCTCTTGATTCTGAGTCAAGTGCCTTTTCCAATTTGGCTAGTATGTAAGCTTTATCGGTTAGGGTACGAAGTGAAAATTCTAAGTTTTAGCAAGTAGATTCAAAATCAATCGAATTTGTTTCTTGCTACATTGCTGTTTTTTGACAGCATAAATTTTTTGACCTCTAAAAATTGCAGCAGAACGATGGATTTCACCTTGGATCACATCAATTACATAATCAGTTGGTGGTGGTGGAAAATCTGCAAAGGTAATTAAATACCAAATCTCGTTGACCTTCTGGTATTGATGATAATTATCAATGATGACAATATCGGTTTGTTCTGGTTGTTGCTTCTGCTTTCGGTTTACTTTCTGGACTGCACAAAGGATTCCGGTTTCAGGATGGATGTAAAAACGGTTATCGTAACTCCCATCTAACCGAACTCGATTCCAGCGGTAAGACTTGCTATAAACCTGACCATCAATGATTTCTACATGGCGTTCAACGTAGTCCCACAGATGACCAATCACGTGCTGTCCTGCCATTGTGCTGGTATCTAATTTTTGGCACAGTTCGCTGTAAATGTCGTTCCAAGGCTGTCCAACTTTTGAACGCAACAACCGACGCAGGGGACCGAGATGATCTGAAAGATATTTGTATTTGTTTGTTGGTTTAATCAGGTAGGGATTGAATAAACCATCCTCAGTTGCCTCTTCGGTAATTTCTTGTAATCGCTTTTTAAAGCCACCCAATTTTTTGAGGCTAATTTTCATCCCACCACGAGGACGCTCAATCACAATTTCGCTCAAACGATGTTCGCTCATATATCACGTTGTTTAAATACAAATGCAGTTGTAACGATGGTTTTTTGATTGCAATTAAGTTAGCGAACATCATCGGATTTACCTCCTTATAAGTGATTGAGTTAAATACAATTTTAATAGTTGAAATTTCGTAAAAATCTGTCTGATAGCGTAGCGTGGCGTAGCCATATCAGGATTTCCAGGATTTAAGGATGAACAGGATGAAATTGGGGATTTGATCACCAATTACCCATTACCAATTACCCATTACCAGCCTCAACTAGATGATTAGCACCTTGGGTCAAATACTTTAACCATAAACAGCTTCAGGCCGGATGATCAAATCACCACTGGGACGACGATCAATTATGTAAGCAGAAAGGCGATCACTTTTCACATCTAAATGTCGAGCAATTTGTTCCTTGACTGCTACATCATTCATCCCTGCTGTAATTCCCAGTTGTGTTTCTGTAACATCAACAGAACGTCCCTCAAATCGAATATGCACCATTGTCATCACCTCTTGTTTTAATTACAAATTGTTATTAATGGATCTGATCGGGATTGAACCGATACCCTCCCTGTGAGAGTTGCACTCACACCTCGTGTAAGTTGAAAAAGCTGTGGTAACACCGCAGGAATTGAACCTGCACTTATCATTTTTCAGATGATCGCTCTACCAATTGAGCAAGTATGTAAGCTTTTTCTGTCAGGACACAAGTGAATCCAGGAACTCTACCATTAGAGCTACAGACCCAATAAAAGCATGATTGCGAGGTTTTTATTTTGCCTCTTGGAGAGGTGTTTGTGTTGATATTACATTTGTAATACAAATACTACTCGATGTCAAGAGCATACTACAAATTTTTGGGAAAGTCGGAAAACTGCTGTGTAAATAAGCGCAGACTCTGTTGCAGTAGTGAGTGGTTTAAGTTTTCTGGGACTTATATTGTCAGTTGCAACAACTACCCTAAAGATAGGCAATGGTTTACAACTCATGAAGGATTTAGATACCTTCAGCACTTTCTAGCATCAGAGGATATCTTTGTATCCCCCCAGTTGCATTCATGGAAGCATATGACGTTGTATTGATTGGTGCTGGTCATAATGCCTTAGTTTGTGCTGCCTATCTCCAGAAAGCAGGATACAGCGTTCTGCTATTGGAAGGGCGATCGCTTCCTGGTGGTGGTTTGGAATTAGCTAATTACAAAACACCTATATTACCAGGACTTACGCAAGATGTGGCTGAAAATCTTATTATTACGTAGCGGTAATTCATGAATTACCGCTACTTTTGTTCTGTTTTGCGTAAGTCCTGATTACAAACGGGTGAAATATAAACTTAATATACAGAAATATCCAGAATTATTACGAAGGAATAAAATTTGATGAGCATCGAAAATGATATCCATGAATATCACCAATTCATTAGGAATCTAATTCAATTTTATCAAGCCAATCTTAATTATCAAATTTTAATAGCTGATGTTTATATAAAAGTTTTTTCGCAATTAATATATAAGTTTAGTAATGCAAACAATAGCAGTAATATATTGGATGAATTACCGCAAATAATTGAATTATTTGCTCATGAATTTGATCAAAAGTTTACGGATAAATTCCGCTCACCAGATTCTGTTATTGTTCAAGGTAAATTTTTAAGCACAGCTATCACTAACTGGTCATATCAGCAACAACTACTAAAAGAATTTTTACCCTTTATAGACTTTGTTAATCAAATTAATCCGATTAATATTGTTAACTACTTTTATGCAGATAAACTTCGGGTAGGAGTAACACCAAAGCTAGAAATATATAAAGAAGATAAGATGGTATTATACCACTATTCGCCAGATAAAAATTCTTTAAATATTCCTGTATTGATTGTTTATGCTCTAGTCAATCGTCCCTATATTGTTGATTTACAAGAAGGACGTTCTTTTGTTGCTAATTTGCGCAAACTCGGTTTAGATGTCTACTTGATTGATTGGGGATATCCTAATGAAAATGAACGCTGGTTAACTCTTGATAAATACATCAATGGTTATATCAATAATTGTGTAGATGTGATATGTAAAATCCATAATCTAGCTCAAATTAATTTATTAGGAATTTGTCAAGGTGGAACACTCAGTCTCTGTTACAGTTCTCTGTATCCAGAGAAGGTGAAAAACCTAATTACTATGATTACTCCAGTGGATTTTCATGTTAATGATGGACTTCTCAATATTTGGAGTGGCTCTACTTTAGGTTCTCAAGCTTTGGATGTAGACCTAATGGTTGATACTTTGGGGAATATTCCTGGTAATTTACTTAATTATGTCTTTTTGATGTTGAAACCTTTTCAATTGGGAGTTAAAAAATATATTGACCTGCTAGAAATTATTGAATCTGAAGAAAAGCTGCTTAATTTTCTGAGAATGGAAAAATGGATTTTTGATAGTCCTGATCAAGCTGGTGAGACGTTTCGACAGTTTATTAAGGATTTTTATCAAGGAAATAAATTGATTAAAGGTGAGATAGAAATTGGTGGGCAAAAAATTGATTTGGCAAAGATACAAATACCAATTTTAAATATTTACGCTGAACAGGATCATTTAGTTCCACCATCTTCATCTTTGGCGCTAGAAAAATATATCGCTAGTCTTGATTATACAGTGCATTCTTTCCCTGTTGGACATATTGGAATGTACGTGAGTAGCAAGGTGCAGAAAAACTTACCTTTAACTATTGGAAATTGGCTGAAGATGCGAATATAAAAATTTTGTTTATTAGCAGGACTTACGCAAAACAGAACGGAAGTAGGGGTAATTCATGTAGCTTGCTTCCCGAAGGGTATTACCCCTACGAAAGAATCAGGTTTTGAGTTCAATCTTGCGTAAGTCCTAATTAGGTTTTATTTGATATTTAGAGGTAGGCAGAGCCTTTTGAACTGCATTCCCAGCCAGAGTCTGGGAACGAGATATTTCGTTTATTAGGTTTTATTTGATATTTTAAAGGGAGGCAAAGCCTTCTGAATTGCATTCCCAGCCAGAGTCTGGGAACGAGATATTTCGTTTATTAGGTTTTATTTGATATTTTAAAGGGAGGCAGAGCCTTTGAACTGCATTCCCAGCCGGAGTCTGGGAACGAGATATTTCGTTTATTAGGTTTTATTTGATATTTTAAAGGGAGGCAGAGCCTCCTGAACTGCATTCCCAGCCAGAGTCTGGGAACGAGATAATGTTAAAAAATCAAGGCTATTAACCTCCTCCATTATCAATAGTTCTATTGACTGAAAGGATGATTTTAAATTTTTAGATGATTAGATATACAGCTTTGTATTTATTTCTTATGATTGATTTATTAATAATTAAATTTTTATATTCTAAAGTTGAAAACAAAGATTCAAATTTATCAAAATTAGAGTTTAACCTTGGAGTTTTAGGACAAAATCCTAAATTTTACATTTTCCATAATGACCAGATTTATCGGGTTTTGTATTAGTTTGATGGAGCAGTATGCAAGAAGCTTATATTGTCTCAGCAGTCCGTACACCACTGGGTAAATTTGGAGGTATTTTAGCAGATTTGTCATCGGTAGACTTGGGTGCGATCGCAATGGGTACGGCTTTAGAACGAGCAGGAATTTCGGGGGAGGCTTTAGATTTGTATATCTTTGGTAATGTACTCAGAGCCGGACACGGACAATCATTACCCCGTCAAGCAGCTTTTAAAACCGGGATTCCTGACACGGTAAATGGTTATGCGGTTGATATGGTATGTTCATCGGGAATGATGAGCGCCATCAACGCTGCTACAGCAATTCGTTCCTGTGAAGCGGATTTAGTCCTGACTGGGGGGATGGAATCTATGTCTCAAACAGGGTTTTTACTCTCACACCGCGCTCGTTGGGGATATAAATTTTTACAAGATACACCTGAACAACTCAGAGATATTTTAGTTGATGACGGCCTCACAGATCCCATCAGTGGGGAAACAATGGGAGAACAAGCAGAACGGTTAGCAACTACTTACCAAATTACAAGGTCTGAGTTAGATGAAGTTGCTTTTTATTCACAACAACGAGCAACAGAAGCTACCACAAAGGGCTTTCTCAAACAAGAAATTACACCAATTACTATTGATGGTAAAAAAGGACGGCAAATTATCTACAAAGATGAAGGAATTCGCCCAGAAACTAGTTTAGAAAGTTTAGGAAAATTGCCACCAAACTTTAGAGAAGACGGAGTTTTTACTGCTGGTAATAGTAGTCAAATATCAGATGGTGCAGCAGCTTTAGTTTTAGCCAGTAAAACAGCAATAGAACGTTATCAACTCCAACCTATAGCCCGGTTAATAGGTGGAACATGGACAGGTGGAGAAGCTTGGAGATTTCCCGAAGCACCGATTTTAGCTGTAAATAAACTGTTAGAAAAACTGAAAATGAAAATTTATGACTTTGATTTATTTGAAAATAACGAAGCCTTTGCTTTGAGTAACGTCTTATTTAATCGCTTGCTAGGAGTTCCCGAAGAAAAATTAAATGTTTTTGGGGGTGCGATCGCACTAGGACATCCTCTAGGAGCTTCAGGTGCGCGAATTTTAGTCACCCTACTCAACGCCCTACAGCAAAAAAACGGGCATTTAGGACTAGCCGCAGTTTGTCATGGTAGCGGAGGAGGAACAGCGATCGCAATAGAAAGACTCAGGTAAATTTACATCAAACTCTTGTTTCTCTGAGCCTCTGCGTCTCTGTGTGAAATAAAAATATGACATTAGGATTAGAAGATCAAGTAATTTTAGTCACAGGCGGAAATCGGGGTATAGGAAGTGCGATCGTTAACTTGCTTTTAGAGTTAGGAAGCAAAGTAGCCTACACCTACCGCAGCAAGCACACACCCCAGCTTGGCACACTCGGAATATCCGCAGATGTCACCGACAAAACCGCTATGGCACAAGTAGCAGAACAAGTAGAAAACGAACTCGGTGCAATTTACGGAATTGTCGCTAATGCCGGCATCACCAAAGACAACTTTTTCCCCAAACTCACAAGCACAGACTGGGATGCTGTCATAGATACAAATGTCACGGGAGTTTATAACACCCTCAAACCGATTATTCCCAAAATGTACGATCGCCGTTCTGGTTCTGTTGTTTGTATTTCCTCAATTTCTGGCGAACAGGGCAACCTCGGACAAACTAATTATGCAGCATCTAAAGCAGCGGTAATTGGTTTAACTAAATCCTTAGCCAGAGAAGCAGCTAGGTATGGAGTGCGAGTAAATGCAGTAGCACCAGGATTTATCGAAACAGATATGCTCAACCCTATTTCTGACAAAGTAAAACAGCGAATTTTGTCAGAAATTCCCCTATCACGCTTTGGTAAACCCGAAGAAGTTGCTTGGTCAGTCGCTTTCCTACTTTCACCCATAGCAAGTAGCTACATTACCGGGACAGTGCTGCGAGTCAACGGCGCACATCACACATAAAAAGGACTAGGGGAGATGGTGAGAAATATTTACCTCCTGACTCCTGACTCCTGACTCCTGACTCCTTAAAAAAATGATTACAGAAACTACGACAGAAGAAAAATATATAGATGTCAGCGGCTTAAACATCCGCTACTGGACAGCAGGTAACAATGACCCACCCTTAGTCTTACTACATGGAGTTGGTGAAAGTGTTATTGATTGGTCGTGGGTATTACCTAAACTGGCAACAAACCGCCGTGTTTTAGCAGTTGATCTTCCTGGTTGCGGCGAAAGTGATAAACCAAAACGCGATTATTCTCTTGATTTTCTCACCCAGTTCTTAGCCGATTTTCTCAAAACCCTAGAAATTCAAAGAGCGGTGTTAGTGGGTAATTCTCTGGGGGGGATAATTGCTTTACGCTTGGCACTTTCCAAACCAGAACAAGTAGCTGCTTTAGTGCTGGTAGATAGTATGGGATTTAGCAATATAGTCAATCCTATCCTGTCGAATTTGACCTTGCCTTTGTATGGAGAATTAGCGATCGCTTGGTGCAAAACTCCTCTAGGAGCAACGCAGCGGGCTTGGTCACGGGCTGTACTGCTGTTTGCCCAACCTTTGAAAGTTCCTTCTCAATGGATATCAGAACAGGAGCGGATGGCTAAAATACCGGGCTTTTTAGAGGCTGGTTTATCTTCACTCCGCGCCCAATTAAATCTATTTGGACAGCATCAAATAATACTTGATCTTCTCCCACAGTTACAAATGCCAACTTTGATTTTGTGGGGAGTCAATGATTTGGTTTTGCCAAATAATCAAGCTCAAAATGCTGTTAACCGCATCAAACAAGGACACTTAGCGTTAATTCCTAACTGTGGACATATACCCCAAGTTGAACAACCCGAATTATTCACTACTGAATTAAACCAGTTTCTGGATTCTGTTGAAAATTCAAAGGATTAGCATCTATGCAATTAAAACCAATCAATCAACAAGTTGTTTCCGTCGTTGGTGCTTCTAGTGGTATTGGTCGAGAAACAGCTTTACAATTTGCGAGACGGGGAGCAAAAGTAGTAGTTTCTGCCCGTAGTGAGTCAGGGTTAAAATCTGTGGTGGAAGAGATTCGCAGCTTTGGTGGTGAAGCAGCTTCTATTGTCGCCGATGTGCAGGAATTTGAGCAGGTAAATGCGATCGCAGATAAAACTGTAGAGACATTCGGGCGCATTGATACTTGGGTGCATACTCCCGCAGTGGGACTTTTTGCCACTTTCGACAACACAAAACCGGAAGAATTCAAGCACGTTATTGATGTTGATTTAGTTGGACAAGCTTATGGTGCAATGGCAGCTTTACCCCATTTGAAGCGGGAAGGAAGGGGGGCGCTAATTCACATTTCCTCAATGGAAGGCAGGCGATCGCTTCCTTATCAAAGTGCCTACGCTGCTGCTAAACATGGGGTTGAAGGCTTTGTGGAAGCCATGCGGATAGAGTTACAGCATGATAAATGGCCGATTAGTGTCACCAGTATCAAACCTGGCGTAATTAATACCCCGTTCTGGAATAATGGTTTAACTAGGGCTTGCTGAATAAACCAAAAACCTAGATATATCAATAGTTCCAGGCTAAAAAAGTAGAAGAAGGTGCAAGAAATAAGCGATGAAATCATCAAAAACCGTTCATTTACCCAGATTTGAGAATATTCTGATCTCCTTCTAATTCTTCCTCCTGACTCCTGACTCCTGACTCCTGACTTCTAGCCCTAACGGAAAGACTTTTTCAGCAAGCCCTAACTAAATTAGGCGTAAAACCAGCCGGTATACCACCTTACTACGACCCCAGGCTAGTAGCTGATGCTGTCATCCATGTAGCGGAACATCCCACTCGTGATCTTTTAGTGGGTGATGCAGCCAAGGCAATAGATTTATTACAACGTATTTCTCCGGGGTTAGTAGATTCACTGTTGTTACAATTCGGTTTTGATTTACAGCGTAGTTCTGATCCCAAATCTGAAGACGCACCAAATAACTTTTATCAACCTGTTCCTGAACATGATCGAATAGATGGCGACTATAAAAACCAAGTCATACCCAGTTTTTTCGATGCCTTGGATAAGAATCCTTTCCTACAATGGGGAGCGATTGCAGTTACAGGTGCATTAGCGTTGTTAGCAGTACAAACCTTAAATAACAAAGGTTAAATTCCACTGCTAGGCATAACTGGAAAAAGCAAAAAAATGCTTTCAAAATAAGTATTTTTATCTAACTAAAGGCTGATGAAGATCAACGATTTGGTTAGTTTCCTAGAATGAAAAGGTTGCATAAATATCAATAAAACTTAGAGTTCTCCAATTAAAAAAATATCCCAAAATTTCTTGTGGTGCGGGCATCTTGCCCGCTAATAATACAAGGACGGGCTGCCCATCCCACAAGATTGGCTCATCTTTTTTGTGGAGTTCTCTTACCTATCTTCTTTCCTTCTTCTTCGCGATTCATTAAATCCATATTCTTCTAGTAGGAAGGAAGAAATTTAATTTTGTCCCAGCATAACGAGGAATCCAGATGTTTTATCACAACAAGAGACTACAGTATTACACACCTCCACAACGGCCAGATCCAATCTACGCCAAGAAAGTTCAGGAACTCATCGGTGGCGTTTTTGGGGAAATGACAGTGATGATGCAGTACCTATTTCAGGGTTGGAATAGTCGCGGCCCTGCCAAATACCGAGATATGTTGTTAGATACAGGTACTGAAGAAATTGGGCATATCGAGATCCTCTCTACCTTGATAGGTCATCTGCTAGATAAAGCACCGCTGAAAATGCAAGAACTAGCAGCAGAAGATCCTGTTGTCGGTGCAGTTATGGGTGGGACTAGCCCACGGGATGTAATTACTGATGTGATAGCAGCGGCTATGAATCCCCAACATACCATTGTCACAGGTTTAGGAGCGCAGCCAGCCGATAGCGTTGGCTTTCCTTGGAACGGTCGCTTTATTGCCTCCAGTGGTAATCTCTTAGCAGATTTCCGGTCTAATCTCCACGCCGAAACCCAAGGGCGTTTGCAAGCAGTGAGGCTGTACGAAATGAGCGACGACCCAGGGGTAAAAGATACTCTCAGTTTCTTAATTGCTCGTGACACTATGCATCAAAACCAGTGGTTAGCAGCCATTGAAGAGATAGAAAGCTCTGGCATAGAAACCACACCAGTCCCTAGTTCCTTCCCCCAAGAATTGGAAAAACACGAATTTGCCTATCAATTCTGGAATCACTCAGAAGGAACTCAAAGTGAAGAAGGTCGCTGGGCAAAAGGACGCTCTATGGACGGTAAAGGGGAATTTGAGTATGTTGCCCATCCCCAACCGTTAGGACAAGAACCCCAACTATCACCTGCTGATCCACGCCTACATGATACACCACACCCCGGAAAGACTGAAGGCAATGGAGCGATCGCACCTCCTTTAGTTGAGCGGACGACTATAGGTGGCTAATTCCTGACTCCGAACTCCTGACTCCTGACTCCGTTCGCGTAGCGTCTCCGTTCGGCGAAGCCGTGCCGTAGGCATAGGAGAAACTCCGAACTCCTGACCTGACCTACTTCATAACTTAGTGTGACTAACGATATCCGGCTGCTTGTAAAAAAAACAACTTAGCATAACGTCCTCCTGCCTGTATTAATTCTTCGTGAGTTCCCAGTTCCACAACAACGCCATCTTCTATAACCGCGATTTTGTCAGCCATGCGTACTGTTGAGAACCTGTGGGAAATCAACAGTACCATCTGATGTTGAGTAATAGCCCGAAAATGATTAAAAATCTCAAACTCAGCTTGGGCATCTATTGCCGATGTTGGTTCATCCAAAACCAAGATATCAGCTTGCGATCGCATAAAAGCACGAGACAAAGCAATTTTCTGCCACTGTCCCCCAGAAAGTTCCTGTCCACCCTTAAACCAACGACCAAGCTGGGTTTGGAAGCTTTCAGGTAATTGGTCAATAAAAGGTTCGGCCATGCCTTTTTGGGCCGCAGTTTGCCAGCGAGTTTTGTTTTCTAAATGTTCTATATCGCCCACGCCAATATTCTCACCCACAGTAAACTGATACCGGACAAAGTTCTGAAAAATCACACCAATGCGACGACGTAGCACATCCACATCCCATTCTTGCAAGTCCAAACCATCTAATAAAATCCGCCCAGAGTCAGGGGTGTAGAGTCGGGTCAGTAGTTTGATTAAGGTGGTTTTACCGGAACCATTTTCACCCACAATGGCCAGTTTTTCTCCAGGTTGCAAATGCAGAGAAATGTTTCTCAATGCTGGCTGGGAACTGCCTGGATAAGTAAATGATACGTTCTCAAACCGAATACCATCTTGGGGATGAAAACCAATGGTAGCCTGACCTGAAGATGTTGGTACTTCCTCTTCTAAAAAATCGTAGAGATTCGATAAATAGAGGTTGTCCTCATACATCCCACCAATAGAAGTGAGGGCATTGGCAAAAGTAGACTGTCCTTGGCGAAACACAGTGAGATACATGGTCATATCTCCCAAGGAAATCCTGCCGACAACTGTTTCCAGGACAATCCAAGCATAAGCTATGTAAAAAGCAGCAGTACTGACTAAACTCAGAAGATAACCCCACAATCCGCGCCGTAGAGTTAAATCGCGGTCTTGTCCGTAGAGTTGAGCAAAGAGGTTGTGGTAACGTCCTAGCAGCATCTCACCCAGTTGGTAGAGTTTGACTTCTGTGGCAAAATCTTCTCTGGCTAAGAGATTTTCTAGGTAATGCTGTTGACGAGTTTCTGGCGCACGCCAACTAAATAAGCGAAAGGCTTCCCCCGCAAACTTCGTTTCCGCAATAAATACGGGCATGGCTGCCACAATCAGCATGACTACTGCCCAAAATGAGAAATTTACTAGTAAAATACCGTAGGTGATCAGGGAAAGGGCATTTTGAACTAAGCCAAAGGTGCGAGTGACTAGGGAAAGGGGACGAACGGAAGCTTCTCTGCGTGCATTAGTCAATTTGTCATAGAATTCTGAGTCTTCAAACTGCCGCAGATCTAGTGTTAATGCCTTTTCTAAGATGAGTACATTCACCCGCTGTCCCAGTAGCGCCCGCAGTAAGGATTGGCAAATTATTATTCCCCGTTGGCTGCCTGCGAGTAAAATTATTGCGATCGCTTCTAATCCTACATACAACAAAGGTGCATAATCATTGACAAAACCATTGCCGTTTGAATTAACAAGAGAAGCCGATACTACTGCATCAACAATTAATTTACCAATATAGGATATCGCAGCCGGGAAAAGACCAGCTACTAAAGTTAAACCAGCCAGAAGAATAGTCAGCCAGCGACTAGTCGTCCATACTAAGTTTATAGCCCGTCCACTATAGCGAAAAACCGTCAGTGATTGACGCAGAACATTTCGTTTTTTTATCTTCATTTAAAAGCAAGATTGAGAAAAGTACAGCGAATTTCATTTAAATGAGATACAAACTTGAATAATAAAACTCTTGTGGTGCGGGCATCTTGCCCGCCAGGTATGTACCTCCTGACGAAATCTGCTGTATTTTGATAGTCACACTAAAAATCTGTTGTAGGGTGCGTCAGACTGCATAAATCTTGCAAATAAACAGATTGTTGATATCTGACGCGCCTTACCAATGCGCCAGTTGCGTAAGTCCGGCATTATTAAAAATGTCAGTGAATATATCTAAAAAATCTAGTTAAATATTATTATCCCCACTTAAACCCAATTATGACAACCAAAACCACATTTAACTCCTGGATAACTTATCCTATTAATTGATTTGCGCCTCTAGCCAAGATGACAAATCAGCTAAACTGTTAAAATCTAACAGTGCTTCACTCAAATCTTCTAAAACAGGTAAAGCTAAACCACAAATTGAAGAGTGCATTTCCTGCGACAATTTCCCAAACCGCTTAGTCAATTGTCGAGAAATTGCATTAGCCATAACTTCTCGCCCTTCTTCTCGTCCTTCTTCCTTTATTTCTCGGTAAACTCTCGTTTCCTTTAGTGTTATTCCTAACATAGATTCTACCTCCATGCGGCTAAGTTGTTCAAACTTGTACACCATAATCGTCGTAATCATCTCTATTATGACGTGACTTGTTGGTGATGATACTTCTTGATTGGTTCTAGTTAACAAATACCTTGCTGCTTCTGGTGCTTGTTCTTCTTCAACTGTAGTGAGTACCATCAGTGCTACCCATAAAGGTAATTGACGAATATCCCCCAATTCATCTAAATACACTCGATGCACTTGGTTTCCATTGAGTAGTGTTCGATGCGGATGAATATCGCTTTGTTCAATGCTGCGAGATGGGTAAATGATCACAGCTTGCCAGTCACTAAATCTAGCACGGTTGCGGTAGAAATAAAGTGAAGATTCAGCAAATACTCTTTCGTAAAGCTGTTCATCTGTCTTGGAAAGTTACTCTACTTGGGGAGACCCCAAGACCGTACTTTCCGCTTTTTGGAATTGCACCTCACAGAAATAGACAACTCCAGCACCTGCATTTTCTGGTGGGAGAAATACCCCATCAATTTCAAATTTGGGTTCTTTGACAGCTACAGAATCAAATCTATAAGCATCTGCATTTGTCGGAGGATTTGTCAAGAATTCAAATAGTAAAGAGGGAGATTGTTGAAACAGTTTGTAAAAGATAGAGTCCCGACGCATGAAGGATTGTAGTTAATTTATTTTTTAACCCAGCGATACATTTAAATCATATATTAGATCGGGAGTATCCCAATTTTTTAAAAATATCTGGTGATTTAAAAAACCATTATGACAATCAAAACTACATTCAATTCGTGGGTAACTTGTCCCCAACCCAACCCCCAAGCTAAATTACGCTTATTCTGCTTACCCTACGCAGGTGGTAGTGCAATGGTATTTCGCACCTGGGCTAATGATTTACCCCCAACTATTGAAGTGTGTCCTCTCGAACTTCCCGGTAGAGGAAGACAAATGAACTTACCCCCCTACACAGAAATGCAAGCTTTGGTGAGGGAAATAGCCCAAAATCTCATTCTCTATCTAGATAAACCGTTTGCTTTTTTTGGTCATAGTATGGGTGGACTCGTCAGTTTTGAATTAACTCGTTTACTGCGCTCAGATTATAATTTAACTCCATCGCATTTATTTATCTCTGCTCGTAATGCGCCACAAGTTCCACCGAAAAAAAGACCGATTTACAACTTACCAGATGCAGAGTTTTGGCAAGAAATTCTGAATTTTAATGGTACTCCTAATGATATTATAGATAATCCAGATATAATCCAAATTTTTCTGCCAATTCTCAGGGCTGATTTTACTGTTTTAGATACCTATAATTACAAACATCAACCACCTTTTGATTTTCCTATTAGTGTTTTTGGTGGTTTGCAAGATCCAGAGTTTACTGATTATGAGCTAGAAGCGTGGCGTGAACAAACTACTGCTCCTTTTTTGTTACAAATGATTGATGGTAATCACTTCTTTATTAGCTCGAATCAAAAAAAAATACTTGAAACTATATCTCAACAGTTAGAGTAAAAATATTGTGTAAATAATCCATGATTACACCTCAGATAGATTCTGAATCCTTGCCTTTTCTCTATAATTATCAAGGCACTTAATAACCTATGGTTGGGATAAAGGTAGAAATATTTACAATTATTCTGACATGAGATTTATTCTGTTTTCAATATGGAAATTGTAACGAATTATCAAAAATTCCCACAGGTACGGCTATTGCGATTCCCATATCTATAAAACCGAACCCACTGAATTTATCTCCTGGTGTTATTGTTTATTTAGGAAGCTAAAGATGAAGCTTCAGGCAAAGAAAGATTTAAAAAATATTACCGTTATTTGCCATCTGTGAAGCTTGAAATTAAGCCTCCACAAACCAAATAGAGGATTGTCTAGGAGATAGATATGGCACTAATTCGTTGGGACCCGCTCCGGGAAATTGAACGCTTAGAACCATTCCGCGAACTTGATCGTTGGGACCCTCTCCGCGAAATGGATACGCTACAACGTCGCATGAATAGATTGTTTGAAAGAATTATACCAACTGATGGAGGTGAAAGAGGAGGAATCACTTTTATTCCTTCTGCTGAACTTGAAGAAACTGATGATGCTTTTAAATTAAGACTAGAATTACCTGGTCTGGAAGCGAAAGATGTAAATGTGGAAGTAACTCCTGAAGCCGTTTCTATTACTGGTGAAAGAAAATCGGAAACTACAGCAGAAAGAGAAGGTTACACTCGTTCTGAATTCCGTTATGGCAAATTCCAACGGATCATACCATTGCCTTCCCTTGTCCAACATGAACAAGTCCAGGCTGAATATAAAGACGGTATTCTCCGGTTGAATTTGCCTAAAGCAGAACCAGAAAAGCAAAAAGCTTTCAAAGTTAATCTTGGTTAATTTGTAACTAATTGCTAATTTCCTCGTTCCCATACTCTATATGGGAATGAATTCAAGAAGGCTCTGCCTTTAGTAATAGCAGAGGCAGAGTCTCTGTGATAGTATTCTCAGTCTGAGACTGGGAACAAAATAAAAGCTTTCAAAGTTAATCTCGGTTAATTTGTAACTAATTGCTAATTTTCTCGTTCCCATGCTCTATATGGGAATGAATTCGAGAAGGTTCTGCCCTTAGTGATAGCATTCCCAGTCTGAAGACTGGGAACGAGATAACGAGATATCGCTGAAGGCTTACTAAAAAAGTAAACTTCTACTGAAGCCCAAGGGGAAGATATGGCAAAAGTAGTGGGAATTGATTTAGGAACTACAAACTCTTGTGTTGCTGTCATGGAAGGAGGGCAACCATTAGTTATTGCTAATACTGAGGGACAGCGCATCACTCCTTCAGTTGTAGCTTACACGAAAACTGGGGAACGCTTGGTTGGTCAAATTGCTAGACGACAAGCGGTAATGAACCCAGAAAACACGTTTTATTCTGTTAAACGTTTCATTGGGCGCAAATATGAGGAGATTACCCATGAAGCCACAGAAGTTACTTATAGAACTCTATGCGATCGCAACGGTAATGTGAAACTCAACTGTCCGGCTGCGGGTAAAGAGTTTGCACCTGAAGAAATTTCTGCCCAAGTATTGAGAAAGTTAGTTGATGATGCTAGTAAATATTTAGGAGAACAAGTCACTCAAGCAGTGATTACTGTTCCTGCCTATTTCAACGACTCTCAACGGCAAGCTACTAAAGATGCGGGTAAAATTGCTGGTTTAGATGTTCTCCGCATTATCAATGAACCCACAGCAGCAGCCCTGGCCTATGGTTTGGATAAAAAGCAGAATGAAACTATCTTAGTGTTTGACCTTGGTGGTGGGACATTTGACGTTTCTATTTTGGAAGTTGGGGATGGTGTTTTTGAAGTCAAATCTACCAGTGGGGATACCCATTTAGGTGGTGATGACTTCGATAAAAAGATTGTAGATTGGTTAGCTCATGAGTTTCAAAGTAATGAAGGCATTGATTTACGTAAAGATAAGCAAGCTTTACAAAGACTGACTGAAGCAGCAGAGAAGGCAAAAATTGAGCTTTCTAGTACCACTCAAACTAATATCAATTTGCCCTTTATTACTGCCACTCAAACGGGGCCCAAGCATTTAGATATGACATTAACGCGGGTTCAATTTGAGGAGATGACTGCTGATCTTCTTGACCGTTGTCGTAAACCTGTGCAACAAGCACTGCAAGATGCAAAACTCAGCAATGCTGAACTTGACGAAATTGTCTTAGTTGGTGGTTCCACACGCATTCCGGCTGTCCAAGAATTGGTGCGACGGATAACAGGTAAAGACCCTTGTCAAGGTGTGAATCCTGATGAAGTTGTGGCGGTGGGTGCGGCTATTCAAGCAGGTGTGTTGTCTGGTGAAGTTAAAGATATCTTACTGCTTGATGTGACTCCGTTGTCTTTGGGCGTGGAAACTCTTGGGGGTGTGATGACTAAAATCATTACTCGCAATACAACTATCCCGGTGAAGAAATCGGAAATCTTTTCCACGGCGGCTGATGGTCAAACTAATGTGGAAATTCACGTTTTGCAAGGTGAGAGAGAGTTAGCCAAAGATAATAAGAGTTTAGGCACTTTCCGTTTGGATGGTATTCCTCCAGCACCAAGAGGTGTTCCGCAAATTGACGTTATTTTCGACATTGATGCTAATGGTATTCTTTCAGTCACAGCGAAAGATAAAGCCACGAATAAACAGCAGTCAATTTCGATTACAGGTGCTTCTACTCTTGATAAACGAGATGTGGAAAATATGGTGCGTGATGCAGAATCTCATGCGGAGGAAGATAGAAGACGACGTGAACAAATTGACACTAAAAATTTGGCAGACTCTTTAGCTTATCAAGCCCAGAAGCAATTGAAAGACTTGGGTGATAAGGTGAGTGCTGCTGATAGAAGCCGAGTTGAGGAGTTAGTTAAAGATTTGCAAGAAGCCATTAATCAAGATAACTTTGACCGTATTAAGTCCCTTAGCAGTGAATTACAGCAAGTCTTGATGCAGATTGGTAGTGCAGTTTATGCTCACGCGGGCAGCCCAGATGGAAGTAGTAGGGAATCACAAAGTGGTCGGAGCGAGGATGTGATTGATGCTGATTTTGTGGAAAATCAATAAAAAAATGAATGAACATAAATTACGCAGGATGAAAAACTTCATCCTTTTATTTCATCCATAAGGAGGATGTGAAAATCTGCAAACTATCCAGATAATCAGTAGGCAGAGATGAACAAGTAGAAAGACTTAAATTCAATATGAAAGGCCATTGTCAGGAAAGCTTAGTACGGCGGAACAATCACATGGGTGGAGATTGCTTCGCTGTTTATTCTTGACAATTAAAATTTGTATCCTATGCTTGGCTTGATTTTAAGGATTTGAATAAAACTTACACTAAAACACACACTGATGTAGTTTCTTTTGCTTGAATAGCTATATTAAGATTACTGGAATTGGCAATTCTTAATTATGGCTACCAAAATCATTGATGTTAGAGAATATACTGTCAGAGCGCATCAAAGACAGATTCACACTCGTGTTTTTAATTTTGTATGTAAAGAATGTAATCAAGCTACAAAAAGGGAAACTTTTGGGACTAGACCTTTGTATTGTGAATCCTGTCGCCCTCCTCAACCTCCTAAAAAATCATCACAAGAAGCTAGAAAAGTTAAGCCTCATGCAATGACTTACAAAAGCGATATTGATTTAGGTTAATTGAAGTAATATGAATCCAAAAGAACAATTACAACCTCCTTCAGAGGTATTTATCAGACCATTGTTGGAATTACGAGACTACTATGCTAGTCTTACCCAAGAATACCAACGGCTATTTATAGAAGCGCGATCGCAGTTGGATCATACAGAAGCTTTATTATCCAATTGGTCTTATCCAGATAATCAATCATTTTCCCAACTAGAAAGCGCTGATGAGCAGGGTTCTCTGTTTTTTCTGTCATCTGATGATAAGTCTGATTTGGACTTGTTAGAGTCTTTAGAGTCAGAACTTTCTCTCTCAGATACATGGGAGACAAATGAGTCTAGTACTGCTACAGATACAGAAGATTCCCATCTGATAAATACATCTTCCGAGAGTTATGATCATTTGGCAAAAGGGGCAGAAATTCCCATGCTGCCCCAATATCAAGCTCTGACTCGGATGGAAGCGCTGAAAAAGCTATTGCATGAATATGCTGGTACTGTATGCCATATAGATTTTATTGTGCGATCGCTTTACGGAGATTTAGAGTCAACTATTTTCAAGGTTGTCAAAGGTCGAGTTCAGTCTTCCCTCACCCAAGGTAGAGAACGGGGTTACTGGTCGGCTATTCCCAATGAACCTGGTTGTTATACTCTGGTGTTAAGTCTTTTAGCTCCAGTTCATCACAACGGCTCGTCTGCTGGTGCAAGAAATAAAAAGAAAAAGCCTTTTGTTCAACAGCACTCAAAAGATGTGCCGATGCTCAGAGAATTTCAAGGTCAATTTTTAATTGATGCTCTCACTTCTTTCTTGGAGCAACATAAGGGAAGAGTTTTTGGTGTGAATGAAATCGTCAATGGCATTTATGGAGAACTTGATGATCAAGAAATCAGAGAGGTAAAAAACAAAGTGCTGAATGAATTATCTAGAGGTCATCGCACAGGACGATTTTCTAGAGTTCCTAACCAAATCGGTTTCTATACTTGGGATGCTAAGACGATAAAAAGAAGGGTGTAGGGATTAGGGACTGGGGACTGGGGACTGGTTGGAGTTAGAAGGTTATTCTCCCCATATCCCCATCTACCTTCCCCTGTTCTATGACTTGACAATAGCTCTTTGCTTGATGGTTATTTCTGGTGCTTCTTTACTTTTCGTTACATACTTTGTTTTTATATGTCCTTCAAAATTAGCTAATGTTCAAAGATGTCTGCAAGTTTTTTAAGGGTGTTTCCCATAATCTGTTCCATTCGATGCCAAACAGCGGTTTTGCCTGTTTTCCCATCATCCAACCTTGCATTAAGCCATCCATCATCTGCTCACAGAGTTCGATTTCGTATATTGCAGTTTTGAGCAAATTCTTAGCAAGCAGGGCTAGAAATAAACGATCTGAAGCAAGCTGTGCGATATAAAAAGCTTCTAGTTTAACCTCACCCGGTTTATCAGTATTACATCCTGTAACGACGTGCCAGATGTCATGAGTTTCAGCAATGTGAGTACCCAAAAATGTCAACTGATCATTTACATTTTCGTTAACAGGTGGTGGAGTTAATCCATTTTTGATCATGTGTTCGGCATACATATAGCCCAGTGTATGGTCAGGTAATTGATGCAGTTGCTGTAAATCAATTTTTCCCAGCAAAGGGCGTTCTACAAAAGCTTGCTTGCCTTGGGGGGTCAAGCTGAGAGATGCCACAATTTTTTGGAGCGTAGCTGGATCATTTAGAAAATGGGAAAGCTTACCAATGGCAGCGAAATCTCCATAAGGAGATTTGACTAATGTTAGAAAGCTTTCCAGAATTGCTGTTTCTTGAGACTGATTGATGGTTTCTATCATGTGTTACTAATTAATTCTTGAAAATTTGATAATACTAAATTTTGGTATCCAAAAGTTTTCTACAGTTTTCCATGAGAAACTTCTTCTACTATTACTTTTGACCCCCCAGATAAGTTTTGATAAATTTCCTGTTTATGAAATACTCCTTTTGCAACTGGAGAATTTCTATTAGCTTGACCGATGTAAACAGCCAAGCTGATTTTTTAGATGTTTTTACTAGTTGCAGTGTAGCACTTTATTTCATATCGTAACCAAACAAATTTGGGTCAACTTCTCCTAGTTTTAAATCTCCTAAACCATATTCAGCCCAACGTCTTTCTACCATTGCAGCTACATCAGCATCTGATTCTAATGGTTCACCCCATTCATGTTCTGTTTCTGGGGGCATTTTGGTGGTTGCATCTATGCCCATTCTGCCCCCTAAACCGAGTTTTTCACTAGCAAAATCTAAAGTGTCAAAGGGGGTATTTGGTAATATGAATACATCTCGTGAAGGGTCAACTTTAGAACTAATTGCCCAGACTACTTGACGCGGATCACGAATGTTGATATCTTTATCCACGACAATCACAAATTTGGTGTAAGTGAATTGGGGTAAGGCACTCCAAAAAGCTAAGGCTGCTCGTCGCGCTTGTCCAGGATATGCTTTATCTATGGAAATAATCGCCGCTTTGTAACTTAATGCTTCCATTGGCAGGAAGAAATCTACTATTTCGGATACTTGTTGGCGTAAAATAGGGGTATAGATGCGGTTGAGTGCGATCGCCATCATGGCTTCTTCTTTAGGTGGACGACCGCTAAATGTGGTCAGATAAATCGGATCTTTGCGGTGGGTCATACACTGAAACCGTACCAATGGCGAATCTTCTACACCACCGTAATACCCCATATGATCGCCAAAGGGGCCATCTGGTAAAACTTCCCCTGGTGTAATTGTCCCTTCTAAAACAAATTCTGAATCTGCGGGAACTTCTAAATCTACTGTTTTACACTTGGCTAATTGCACTCCAGAACCGCCATAAAGCCCCGCAAATAACCATTCTGATAAATCTACAGGAATGGGTGTGGCAGCTGCCATGATGATTAAAGGATCTACACCAAGTGCGATCGCCACTTCTAATTTTTTACCACGTTCTGCTGCTTTGCGTAAATGTCTCGCACCACCCCGCACCGATAGCCAGTGTACGGTCATAGTATTATTGGATTGTAGTTGTAAACGATACACACCTACATTTGGCGTTCCCGTCTCACAATCTTTAGTAATTACCAATCCTAAAGTAATAATCTTTCCGGCATCTCCCGGATAAGGACGTATTAAAGGTAACTTATTTAAATCTAAATCATTACCTTCCAGCACCACCTGTTGACAAGCAGGAAAAAAGTCCCTTCCCGGTTTAGCTTTCACCACGTCAAACAGCACCTTACCAAAATCTATCGCTTGGGAAATCTTTTTTGGTGGCTTGGGTTGCTGAAGCATACTCAGCTTCTTTCCCAGGGTTTCTAACTCCTCTGGTTTTTCCATATTCATCGCCCAGCATATCCTTTCCACAGTCCCCATTAAATTTACCGCAACGGGGAAAGATGCACCTTTCACGTTTTCAAAGATTAATCCCGGCCCACCTTTTTGCAGCATTCGGTTGGAAATCTCCGCAATTTCCATATCTGAGTCAACTAAAGCCGAAATTCGCTTTAATTGTCCTCTTTCTTCTAAAATTTTAATGAATCCCCGTAAATCTCGCGCCATGTTCCCTAAGAATTAAGAAGTGTAAAGTCTTCTTAATCTTAACTTGATATCTGGGTAGTATTTTTGTACTCTTAAATTAAGATTTCTCGTTTCTCGTTCCCAGTCTCTGACTGGGAATGCAAATAAGAGGCTCTGCCTCTAAATAATACATTAAACAGATATCAATTTACAATTTACAAACAACATTAATTAGTCAAAAAAGAAGTCGGGAATCTGGATATTTAATCATTTTGGTTTTTTGCTTCTTTCCCAAGCTTTTGATGCTGGTGGTGGCTTTTCTATAATTTCAATGATTGTAATAATCACTTGATGAAGTTTATGATCTTTAAGTTTTCCAATATACCGAATTACTTTACTTTTATCAACCGTAGTAATAATATTAGGGCGAATATAGCAAGGACTTAAATTTAATTTACCAACCCTAAAATCTTAATCTTCCAACTTAATTTCATAATCTCGACTTGGTTTACTTGTGATAGGACAAATTATAATATTATTATTGTCCGATTCAATTATAACTAAAGCTGGACATTTTTTTGTGGTAGATGTATCAGAGAAAGGAAAAGGAACAGATATCACATCACCTTTAATTAAACGTTCTACAGATCCTTCCATGCTTCGTCTTCCTCTGGTTCAAGCCAAATTTTATTTAATGATGATTCACTCATTTCTAAAAATTCTTTAACTATTATTTTCTCATCATTTATATCAACAGCTTGTAAATTTTTAACTACTGCTAATGGCAGTCCAGTTAGTTTAACTATAAAATCTAAATCAATACCTTCTCGTAACATATTTACCGCAACTTGGGTTAAACCTTGCCGTACACCTTTTTCCCATGCTTCTTGTAATGTTTGCGCTGGAATTGATAGGTTGTTCATATTCTTTATATTTATGTAGTTAGATTTTTGAAACTTGATTATATTGTATCATATACAATTTCAATCTTTTCCATTTCTTGGATGAGCATATTTTTAATTTTATCATCATCAAAATTTTCATCTGGTGGAAACTTTTTTTCTATAACGTATCTCCCACCCTGTAATTTATCAACCTGTTGCCAAACCATCGGTTACAGATACTTAAATAATAACTGTGTTTATTTTAACACGATCATAAACTGAATGTAGAGATATTTTTATCTTAGTCTTATTGGGAATAACTTGACATTTTAGTACATATTTACTATAATAGTAAAAAGATAGATTTTTCTCACGCAGAGACGCTGAGGTGCGGAGAGGAAGATAGAGTTTTTACCAGATAAAATTTAGGGGGTTTTATGTCGGAGTTAAATCATAAAATTTCGCTGTTGGAACTTGTGCAAATTTTGTCTGAATATCGTCAATATATCCTCGTTAATATTAAGAAGCTCAAGGAAGATTACCACAGAACTAGTATTAAGCGAGTGAAAGGTGTGAGAGATATTAATGGTGATTTAATCACTCCTTGGTTACAAACGGAAGATATCTTTCCTGGCGATTTTGTGCAGATGGGTGTATTTGCCATGAATCGCAATACCGCTACTATTAATATGTTGGTGAAGCGGAAAGTTAAGCTAGTTAAAGCTGAAGATAATACACCTATGATTGAGGTTGCGGGTTTGCTGGCTAATGATTTAGACAACTTTAATAATTATA
This sequence comes from Anabaena sp. EIM26, assembly GCF_057568715.1. Taxonomy (NCBI): domain Bacteria; kingdom Bacillati; phylum Cyanobacteriota; class Cyanophyceae; order Nostocales; family Nostocaceae; genus Anabaena; species Anabaena sp. EIM26. Next base: position 988,964 of record NZ_CM172472.1, read on the forward strand.
CCATTGTTAAAGATGGCAAACTCAATGTAACTGCATTAAATATAAAAATCAGCAATAAGAAAGTATTCGATTTATTGAAAGCTAAAGACGTAATTTTTGCGGATAAGTTTGATTTCAATTCTGAATATACTCTTCAGTTAGATAATCTATCTTTAGTCCCTGTTAATGTGAATTTCGGCAGCATTGATGGTTTATTTGTCCAACTTGCAGAAATAAAGGTTCTTGCTAGTATTCTTGCGGCTCATTTACGCCATGAGTCAGATGTGTTTATTGTCAATCAATTAGAGGAGTTAAGAAAACATTATTTATCCAAAAACTTGTATCTGAATTTCCCCACTACTCAGGAATATCCAAAGAATATTGATTCTCATCTAAGTTATAAAATCGAATTTGGTAATCACGATATTCTCAATTTAAGTAAGTTATATTCCGCTAATCAATTTTTAGCGCGGAGATATGAAGCTGTAGATAAAGTAACTGGGGAGATTTTCTCTAAACCTAGTTTTGATATGGGTTTACATGAAAATATTTCCTTTCATCCTAAAGCCATTTCTACACGGATGAAACTTACCAAAGTTGATGATTTAATGAAACCGATTTTTGATGACTTTCTGGGAATAGATATCAATGGTAAAGTAGCGGAAATACTCAACAAGGTGGCTGATAATAGTTTAGCCGTATTTTTATATGCTAAACACGCGGGTAAACCTGTTAACAGAGAAAATTTTATTGCATCTATGACGACGGCTTACAACCAGTTAGAAGCTTATGCTGATAAAATTTACCAAGAGAAGATTTCACCTTTAGTATTTTACATTGGTGCAACGGGGCTGTTACCCAATAAAATATCAGCTACAGCAATGACTGCGGATCAACTAGCTGCTAAATATCCTCATTTGCAATTTTCTAAACATGAAGAGGAAGGGACATTTTTTGAAGTTGGTGATACTGTAATTACTGTTTATGCTCAAACTGAATATTACAGTAAAAAGTCATTAGCTGTTAGTTAGTTAATTTTGTAGGGGTTTAGCAATGCTAAACCCTGAATATTTGCCATTAGTACAAGTTTAGCAGGTCTTGTGTTACAAGAAATGTAATTATGAAGATTTTTAGAAGTTGCTGAATTATCTTTAGAAGGTGATATTTGATATGAAAGTTTCTCGCAAAGAAGCAAAGGAGAAAAGACGCAAATGAATACAGATTTAACGGCGTGATTTCAAAATATGTTACTATAAAAATATAAAAAGTATTGTTACAAGATTTTCAAACATCTGCATATATATAAAAGAGGGTAAGGAAACAGACTATCAAGATGCTATGAAGGAAATTAAAAACATCATCAAATATCGAATAATGAACAAGAGTTAAGCGAAGTGCAGCCCAATAATAAAATTAATCAAAGTTGGGTTTCATTTCCTTCTCTCTTCCTCTTTGCGCCTCTGCGTCTCTGCGTGAAATAAAAAATATTTAACTTACTCAAAAATCACCATAAAAAATAGAACTAACTACTTAATATAGAAAACTTAACAAAAAAACGCCAAAATAAAACAGCATTATCTCGACTTGCTGATATTATCTGTGATGCAATCATGATAAAAGAAAAATGGACGAAGATCAGCGTCGCGCTTATTGGCGTGCTAACACCACCTTAATTAGAAATCTTTTAATTGTTTGGGCTTTAGTATCCCTGGTTTTTAGTATTTTGTTGGTTCAACCATTAAATGCAATACGGTTTTTTGGTGTTCCCTTTGGCTTTTGGATGGCGCAACAAGGATCAATTTTGATTTTTGTGGTATTGATTTTTACTTACGCTTTCCAAATGGACAAATTAGATCGCAAATATAATACCAAAAAGTGAGGAGAAACAGTGTCAGTTGAACTTTGGACGATTATCTTAGTTGGACTTTCTTTTGTTGTTTACATTTACATTGGTTGGCAATCACGAGTAGAAAATACTAAAGACTTTTTTATTGCCGGTCAGGGAATACCTTCAATTGCAAATGGTGCGGCTACGGCGGCTGATTGGATGTCTGCGGCTTCGTTTATCTCAATGGCGGGGTTGATTTCGTTTTTGGGATATGACGGTTCTATTTATTTGATGGGTTGGACTGGTGGCTATGTTTTACTAGCATTATTATTAGCGCCTTATCTACGGAAATTTGGTAAATATACAGTTCCCGACTTTGTAGGCGATCGCTATTACTCTAACATAGCCCGTTTGGTGGCGGTAGTTGCAGCCATTTTCGTGTCTCTCACATACGTCGCTGGACAAATGCGGGGGGTGGGAATTGTCTTCAGTCGCTTCTTACAAGTAGACGTGAATACTGGCGTGATTATCGGCATGATTATTGTCGGCTTTTTTGCGGTTTTGGGAGGCATGAAAGGCATTACCTGGACACAAGTAGCCCAGTATTGTGTTCTAATTTTCGCATATTTGATTCCCGCAATTGCGATCGCATACAAACTCACGGGTAATCCTATTCCCCAACTAGCTTTTACTGCTAGTGATATTGCTGATAAACTCAACCTCATTCAACTTGATTTAGGTTTTAAAGAATACACCCAGCCCTTTGCTAACAAATCAATGCTGGATGTCCTATTCATCACCATTGCTTTGATGGTAGGGACTGCTGGTTTACCCCATATCATCGTCCGGTTTTACACAGTTAAAAGTGTTCGTGCTGCCCGGTTTTCTGCTGGTTGGGCATTATTATTTATCGCCATTCTCTATACCACAGCCCCCGCAGTTGGGATGTTTTCTCGTTATAATCTAATTACTTCTTTGCATAATCAAACAATTGCCGAAGTACAGCAATTAGATTGGGTAAATAAGTGGGAAAAAACCAAACTTCTAGCTTTTGAAGATAAAAACAAAGATGGACGTTTGCAGTTAACCTCTAATAAAGAAACCAACGAAATTACAATTGATAAAGATATCATAGTTCTTTCTACCCCAGAAGTTGCTAACCTGCCCCCTTGGGTAATTGCTTTAGTCGCGGCTGGTGGTTTAGCGGCTGCTTTATCCACAGCATCGGGGTTATTATTAGTAATTTCTAGTTCCGTTGCCCATGATGTGTATTACCGCATTTTTGATTCCACCGCTTCAGAAGAAAAACGGGTATTTGTGGGGCGAGTTGTCGTTGGTTTTGCCCTGGTTTTAGCTGGATATTTTGGAGTCAACCCACCGGGATTTGTGAGTGAAGTGGTAGCTTTTGCCTTTGGTTTAGCCGCTGCAAGTTTCTTCCCGGTGATATTTTTAGGTATTTTCGACAAACGCACTAATTCAGAAGGTGCAATTGCCGGAATGTTAACAGGTTTGATATTTACAATTATCTACATCGTCGGCGTAAAATTTGCCGGGATGTCACCCTGGTTTTTTGGCGTTTCTGCTGAAGGAATTGGAACTTTAGGGATGATTATTAACTTTATTGTCACCCTGATAGTTTCTCGACTAACACCACCCCCACCCGCAGAAATTCAGGCTTTGGTAGAAGATTTACGCACCCCAATAATTGAAGAATAAAAGAAGATGGAGAGAATTAATTACGAATTACGAATTACCCCAGTTCTTGAATATTCTTCATTACTTGTTGGTACAAATCTTTGTTACCTTCTTTATCAAAAATAGCTGCTGCCCTTTGTAAATCTTGTAATGCCCCACGTTTGTCTCCAATGGCTGCAAGGGCATTTCCTCGATTATTGAAAGCGGGGCCAAAGTTAGGATTGAGGCGGATGGCTTGATTATAATCTGCGATCGCTTTCTGTTGATCTCCCTGAGCAAAGTAAGTATTTCCTCTGTTATTATAGGCAACAGAATAGTTTTGATCTATGCGAATAGCCTCAGTATAATCAGCCACAGCCCCGTTTTTATCTCCTTGGGCAGAACGGGCATTTCCTCGGTTATTGAAGGCTTCAGCATAGTTAGGAGCCAAGCGAATAGCTTCATTGTAATCTGCGATCGCATTTTGTTGATCTCCCAGAGATGCACGGGCATTGCCCCGGTTATTGTAAGTTTCGCCATCATTAGGGTTGAGGCGTAATGCTTGATTATAATCTGCGATCGCACCCTCTTTATTACCCGCGTCAAAATATGCCAAACCCCGACTTTTAAAAGCGGGAGCATATTGAGAATTAAGGCTAATCGACTTACTATAGGCAGCAATAGCAGCTTCGGAATTGCCCTTAGCGTGTTGATTCTGCCCTTGAATATAGAATTCTCCCGCTTTGGATGTTTTCGCTGTCAGACGATTGGGAGGACTAACTCCTACTTCTGTCACCAAAACATCTTGATTTTTACTGCAAGCAACGCATAAAACTCCGCTTAAAGCAGTAAAAAAAGCTATGGTGAATATTCTGCCTAATGCTTGCCTTTTAGGTGTCAATAACTGCCATTCCATATATTTTTATAAACCGCTTTCACTCCTGGAGGAAATTAGTACCAAAATCTATTTTTTCACTCCATAATAATTCTAACTAACGCTAAAAATTTTAACTCAATTAACAAGATTTCCTCATATTCTTTATTTTTTAATAAAATCATCTTCCAAAGTTTAAACATAAGTTTTTAAATTTAATGTGTAAATAATTTCTTTTTTTGTGTTTAATTTGTTCTCTAATCACTCAAAAGCGTAACGCACTTTCAAGAGGCAGGAGGAACCCACATTTTAAAACGTGGGATTGAAGCAAGGACGCTTTGTATCGCACTCCGTGCCGCTTTGCTAACGCGCTATGCGTCTCGATACAATTCCTCTTTTAAACTGGGCTTTAGACCCAGAACTAAAGTTTTCATACTTTTTCCCTCCTGCCTTCTTTGTAAATTCGATTAATGGTGCGTTACGGCTTTGCCTAACACACCCTACAAATACTATTTAAGGTCAAATTAACTCGTTGCCAATCATCCTGCTATCTGCCTAAACCCAAATATTTATGACTAATTATTTACCTCATTTTCTGTTGTTTTTGCAGTTAGTCGCCACACAGGAGTATTTTCGATATCCACCTCTAACTGTTCCAATTTTTTACCTAAATCTTTTTGTATTTTTTCAGTCAGCGTAATTGAAAAATCTAAATCAACATCATCATTTTCCATCAATCGTACTAGTTCTTTAAACTTAACTTTTACAGTTTTGCGTTCATAATTACTAATTTGGCAATATGCCGTTTCTGATACATTTTGAGCCTGCATAGCTTTTTTTTATCGCTCTTGCAAATGCTCAAATTCCGAATTGATCAGCTTCCGCTGCTGTTCAACTTCTGTATATGTTTCCGAAAGTAGAGTTAAGTTTTCTGTCTCAGGTGCTGGGTTAATTGTGGCTTGCAATGCCAATAACTTTGAATGGATTTGAGCTAAATAAATGCAATCGAAATAAGCATATTCTATTTGTTCATCAGTTAAAGGTCTTGTCCCCCAATCACTACTTTGTTCTTGTTTATCAATACCATGAAAATTACACAGAACCATAGCTAAAGTTTTTAGTTGATAATTAGGTAAAGGTAAAATATAGTAGGGTATTTGTTTGGCAATTTCTAATGTACAAGTAATATTTTCAGCTTTTTTATTTCCTAAAAACTTAACATCATAACTAGCATTATGAAATACCTTTTCGATATCCACATTCATCATTATTTGCTCAATAAAATCAGCAATTACTTCCGATTGTTCTAGGACATCTAAAATGTAAATGCTATTACCACTCATATCTTGAGGATTATCCAATATCTGAATCAGCGATAATTTAGGATTACGACTTTTATAGTCAGCAACTTCTGTATCTATCCACAGAGTTTGTGCTTTGCTATATTTAGCAATCAGGCAACGAATTTCGCTGGCAGCAGTAAGATAAGGCATTGGTAGATGTAGGGAGAGTGTAACTTAGTCATAGTTTTCTAAAATTAACATTTTGTGACTAAATTTGCTCTTTGCTGCCCCACTATTATGATTACTTTTTACAAAAATGTCTGCCAATTTGCCAAAATACCCATAAAGATAGATGCAGTTCTTTTTGAAAAAGCGCAAATTAAAATCTATGCAAAAATTAATAAATCGTCAGTGGCGTTTGGCTAGTCGTCCTGTTGGTGAAATCAAAGAAAGTGATTTTGAGTATCGGGAAGAACCAATTCCTAGTCCAAAAGATGGTGAAATACTGGTACGCAATATCTATCTTTCTCTAGATCCTACCCATCGTATTTGGATGAGCGATAGACCCCAGTATATGCCTCCTGTAGAAATTGGGGAAGTAATGCGTGGTTTAGTTATTGGTGTCGTTGAAGAGTCGAAAAATCCCAATTTTCAGTCAGGAGATTTAGTTTCTGGTGCGCTAGGATGGCAAGATTACGCACTAGCTTCGTCTGGAAACCTCATCAAACTACCTCAACCTTTAGCAGTTCCTCTCTCTGCTTTCATTGGGCCTCTTAGTTTTATTGGTTGTACTGCTTATTTTGGACTACTGGATATAGGAAAACCTCAAGCAGGGGAAACTGTTGTTGTGTCAGCAGCTTCCGGTGCAGTTGGTTCCCTGGTGGGACAAATTGCCAAAATTAAAGGTTGTCGGGTGGTGGGTATCACTGGTTCAGACGAGAAATGTCAATGGTTGCTAGAAGAACTGGGTTTTGATGCTGCAATTAACTATAAAACCGCAGATTTAATTCCCGCTTTGGCAAAATCCTGTCCCAATGGTATTGATGTGTATTTCGAGAATGTTGGTGGTGCAATTCTTGATGCTGTTTTGACACAGGTAAATTTAAATGCACGCATTCCTCTATGCGGGTTAATCTCCACTTATAATGCTGAAGATGCTGTACCCGGCCCCTATAATTTCAGCCAGATTTTAATGAAGCGTGTGCTTGTACAAGGTTTTATTGTCACTGATTACGTTCCGCAGTGGAATGTTGCTTTTAGAGATATTGGTCAGTGGTTACAAGAGGGTAAAATTAAATATACTCAAGAAATTGTCCCAGGTTTGGAAAATGCACCCCAAGCAATTCTCAAACTTTTTGATGGTCATTAAGATGGGAAAATTGATCATACAAATTGCTGAAGAACCATAATTCAGATAAATATCCATTAAAAAGGCTCAAGTATCAATACCTGAGCCTTTTTTAAATTCAATTAAGTTATTAAGCCTGTTGAATTAGCTACAAAGACTAGATATAGTCTATAGCTTAGTAACGGTTACGAGCGCCACCACCACTGCGATTACCACCACCAAAGGAGCCACCTCTATCTTCTCTGGGTTTAGCCTTATTTACTTTAAGGTCACGTCCCATCCACTCAGCACCATCAAGGGCATCAATAGCTGTGGTTTCTTCTTCATCTGTACCCATTTCTACGAAACCAAAACCGCGCAGTTTACCTGTTTCACGGTCGGTAGGTAGTTGAACACGTTTCACTGAACCATATTCTGCAAAGACCGCAGTTAGGTTGTCTTGGGTAACTTCATAAGAGAGGTTGCCTACGTAAATTGACATAGAATGTCTCCAAAATCATAAGAGTGCAGAGATTTAGATTTCGGAGAAAAGTCTGGAAATATCAAAAGGAAAAAGCCCATCAATGTTAAGAACAAACGCCGTCGCCGAATTACTTCTCAATCACTATGATGGCATAACAATTAACTCTTGACAAAAAAGAGGCAAAAATTTTACATAAGGTTATATAAACACATCAAATTTGATGAGGTTAATATCCAAATTTGTAACCCCATTCAGGATAGCCAGAGTTTTGTCACCAAAGCTAATCTCAGTATTGCCGCTTATTTCCTGCAAAAGCAAAGTAGCTGCGGAAATACCAAGGGCGGCAGCACCATTAATACTAATCACGTCAATACCAATTTCAAAGTCGAGAATTGTATTAGCTGTGTCTGGTAGTTCAGCATTAACAATGAAGAAATTGTCAGCACCAGCACCACCACTTATGAGATTACCACCACCAGACTGCACAAAAAATTTATCATTGCCATCACCGCCCAATGCCCTATCACCACTACCCAGATAAAAGGTATCATGGCCTGAACCACCTGACATCCGACTACCACCTTGACCATCTGTAGCATCAAAAATGTCATCTCCTGAACCACCAAAGGCGCGATCGCTGTTCCTAACATATATAATGTCATTACCACTACCTAAAAAAGCGCGGTTATCACTGGCATGACTTTTAATAGCCAAGTCAACCTCATCATCACCACCACCAGTAAATACAATATCTGCAACAGCTTCTAAATCCACACCTGCAATTAATTTATCATTTCCCGCAGTTCCAAATACCAACTGGCTTTCTGTGGGGAAAAAAGTTATACCAACAGGACGCTCAAGAACCGGGTTTGTGGGAACTAAAACCTGAAATGGATTAACAGGTGAACTACCCTCAGAATCATATTTGAGAATCGCACCTTGTGCAGTAGTCACATCAAAACCAACGGTTAATAAATTACCATTAGGAGCAAAAGCAAGTCCACCAATAAAATTGTGCCTGGGTGGTGCAACGGTTGTATAATTTGTAGTAAGAGTATCTACTAAGTCCCCACTCTCCAGGTCATAGCGGCGGATGTCGTTAGCAAAATCACTTACATACAAATCACCATCTTCACCAAGAACTAAACCAAGCAAACTGATAAAGCCAACGCTATCTGGGGAAGGCTGAGGTGTAGCAAAAACTGTGGGTGTTGCTCCTGCTACTAGTGAGTCGTACCGCAAGATTTGACTAGGTAAACCTGCGCTAAAATCAGCGGCAGCTTCTCCAGTATCAGGATTAACTTTGGCTACACTACCTTGGGTTGTCACATAGAGACTGTTGTTAATAAAAAGTAGCCCGTTTGGTCCATTTAAACCACCTATTTGACCATTTCCCTGGGCAAAAACATCAATGAATTTACCAGTTGAACCGTTGTAACGCAATATTTGGTCACTGAGAAAACTAGCAACGTAAAAATTACCATCTGGTCCATAAGCAATACCGTAGGGACGAACTAACCCTCCGCTTTCATCTAATGATGTATCTGGGTTATCTCCTACAAATACATCAATAAAGTTACCAGTTTGACCATCAAACCTCAATATAGAAGAACCTTTTACTTTTGAGCTACTGGCTATATAAAGGTCGCTTTTACCATCACCGTTTCCATCTGGGCCAAAGAGTAAGGTATCGGGATCTTTCAGTCCACCCAGACCAGAGGTGATAAACTCACCTAAATATTTCCCTGTATAAGCATTAAAGCGGAGAACATTATTGCCTCTGGTGTTACCAACTAGAATACTACTATTTCTGTTTTGCATATTTCTATAAAGCCATCAGCAGTTAGGTAAAATCAAGGTATGGACTTTGTAACAATTTACCATGATTGCTAATAATCTCATGAGGACGTTGTGCGATCGCATCTCTATCAACTTACCTAACCATAATATTTTATACTGACCATCTCCGAAAAAGATTGTAGAGACGTTCCATGAAAAGTCTCTACACAGGTTTCAAGTCACGCACATTTAAGTCTCGGAGATTTCTACTGAACAATTATGTCTAATTAAGCACTCTACAGCAGAGTTATTTCCTATTCTTTGTTTCCGTGGGTAGCCCAAGCCACCAAACCAACTCCCTAGACAGTAGTTAACAGTACAACAGTACCTGCAAAGCATAGATTAATGTCTATATAGTACGGCGGTAAACTTTTTCAACATAAACACCCGCTATTAGTTATAATTTCCTATAATGTGAAAAAATTCTTAAGATTAGCGTAAAACTTACATTAAGATAGATATTACGCTTCTATTAAACTGACTAGCTGATACCCAAATTAGGAGGATTATTTATGGCGCTTGTACCAATGCGGTTGCTTTTGGATCACGCTGCTGAAAACGGTTACGGCATACCAGCTTTTAACGTTAACAACTTAGAGCAGATTCAGGCAATCATGAAAGCGGCGGCTGAGACAGATAGCCCCGTAATTTTACAAGCTTCTCGCGGCGCTCGTAATTATGCCGGAGAAAACTTTCTACGCCACCTGATTTTGGCAGCAGTAGAAACCTATCCTGAGATTCCCATTGTCATGCACCAAGATCATGGTAATGCTCCTTCTACCTGCTACTCAGCAATCAAGAACAACTTCACCAGCGTGATGATGGATGGTTCTTTGGAAGCTGACGCGAAGACACCTGCAAGCTTTGAGTATAACGTTAAAGTTACTAGTGAAGTTGTCAACGTCGCTCACTCCTTGGGTGTCAGCGTTGAAGGTGAACTCGGTTGTTTAGGTTCTCTAGAAACCGGTGCCGGTGAAGCTGAAGATGGTCACGGTTTTGAAGGTACACTAGATCATTCTCAACTGTTAACCGACCCCGATGAAGCTGTTAGCTTCGTAGAAGCAACCCAAGTAGACGCTTTAGCTGTTGCTATCGGTACTAGCCACGGTGCTTACAAGTTTACCCGTAAGCCTACTGGGGAAATTTTGGCTATCAGCCGTATCGAAGAAATTCACCGTCGTCTGCCTAACACCCACTTGGTAATGCATGGTTCTTCTTCTGTACCAGAAGATTTACTTGCACTTATTAACCAATATGGTGGTGCAATTCCTGAAACCTACGGTGTACCCGTAGAAGAAATTCAAAAAGGTATCAAGAGTGGTGTACGTAAAGTAAATATCGACACCGACAATCGTCTAGCTATTACTGCTGCTGTCCGTGAAGCTTTGGCAGCTAATCCTAAGGAATTTGATCCTCGTCACTTCCTCAAGCCTTCTATCAAATATATGCAGAAGGTTTGTGCAGATCGCTATCAAGAATTTGGTACTGCTGGTAATGCAAGCAAGATTAAGCAAGTTTCTTTAGAAGATTTTGCTGCTAAATATGCTAAGGGCGAATTGGTAATGAGAGCGGCTGCTAAAGTTTAATCTTTTTCAGCAATAATTAATTAGGGTATGGCGATGCTATACCCCTACATCAATAAACCGGGTGGCTTTAAAGTTTCCCGGTTTTTTGTTTTTATCTGACATTAGCGGGCAAGATGCCCGCACCACAAAGCCTCTGTCAGATCCAGTATCTAAAATACTCGATGTTGTAAAGATGGCATTTGTCGGCGTACTTGTTCTAGTCTGGTGGGTTTAATTTCTGCGATCGCAACTCCTGGTTTATCTCCGGCATCTGCTAGAATTACTCCCCAAGGGTCGATAATCATCGCATGACCGTGGGTTTGACGACGGGCGTAGTTTGTGCCAGTTTGGGCAGGAGCGATGACGTAACAGGTGTTTTCAATTGCTCTGGCTTGCAGCAATACTTGCCAATGGTCTTTACCTGTAAAAGCCGTGAAAGCCGCAGGAACAAAAACAACATCTGCTCCCTTGTCTGCTAGATGTCGATACAGTTCCGGGAAGCGGACATCATAGCAAATAGAAAGTCCTAGATTACCCAAGTTGTCGGAAAAATGGACTGGGGGTAAAGCTTTACCAGCCATAACAGTACTAGATTCTTGATAAGTATTACCATCAGGAACATTGACATCAAATAAATGTGCCTTGTGGTAACGGGCCAGTTCTTGACCATTGGGGTTAATTAGTAAAGCTGTGTTATGGACTTTGCCTGTGCCATCTCCTACGGGTACAGGAAAGCCGCCGCCGAGTATAGTAACTTGAAAGCGCTGCGCCATTTTAATTAAAAATGTTTCCGTTACTTGAGCAAGAGCATCTGCTTGAGCAAGTTTGTCTTTTTCTTCTCCCATAAAAGAGAAATTTTCTGGCAACCCTACCAATTCTGCACCCTGACGCACAGCCAAATCAATTAATTCCTCTGCCTGTGTCAAGTTTTTCTGTAGATCAGGCACACTGGTCATTTGAATAGCGGCAGCTAAATAAGACTTCATAGATTCAAAAACAAACAGTGGATTTGTACGAGATAGATTCTCAAATATATCGTTACTTCATATCCTTATTTCAAGTCAAAACATGGTTTGCATTTCTCGCTTTGACCTGTGGTGTAGGTGGTTCATGATTACAAATAATAAATTTATTGAGTAATAAGGGCTGAAACCCTGATTATGGCGTTGTTAATATTTTTCTGGCTACATTCACAATTGTAATATGCGATCGCTACTTTACCAGGATTTACGCAACTGGCACATTGGTAAGGTGCGTCAAATATCAAAAATCTGTTTATTTACTAGATTTATGCAGTCTGAAACACCCTGCAATAGATTTCTGGTGTGACACGCAGCTTTAGGGACTTCCAATTAAAAAAATACTCAAAAGTTTCTTGTGGTGCGGTCGAAAAGCCCGCAAATTATCAAGGATGGGCATCCTGCCATTGGTGTCAAGTTAAGGCATCAGCCCAAATGTCAAGAGAGCGAGCAGCCGTTCGTCGGTGACGTTGACGGACGGTCTTGATTAAGCCCATAGAACGATGATGTTCGACAAGCCAAGGAATAAGTTGTAAATCAGGAGCAAGTAAAAGTGCGCGGTGGAAAAAATACAAACTGCGAAAAACCATTTCCACAGAAATGCGTTCTAAAGGTTGTTGTAAAGCAATAGCGACATCAGCACACAAGTCATTGAGGACAGCGTAGAAAATCCAGGTAGCATATATTTGCATCTGTACACCATTAGTGCCACCAACCCACAAATAGGACAAGCCCAATAAACGCTTAGTCAATAAAAATGCGTCCTCAATTCGCCAACGTCGGCGGTATAAATCACAAACCTCCTGTGGTGAAAGCTGTTGTGGGTCAAGAACATTAGTCAAATAATGATACCAAGTCTTACCCCATAATACGGATACTTGGCGCATGGGATAGCGACATGGGTTGGTATGATGCAATCCCATTTGAATAATTTCATCCCTGTAGTGAGAGCCGCTAGAAAGTACACGCACTACCTTATATCTAACCTTTTCCTTTTGGCGCGTGAGAACATACTTGCCGGCAGCAGTTAGAGAATCAAACCACTCAAAACCATAAAATCCCATGTCTACTATGAGTAAACCACCATCAGGTAAAAGTTCTAACAATGCTTGCCACCAACGAGTCTCATTCCGCTTGGCATCAGCATCATACCAAACTGCTACAGGAATATGAGTGAAAGCTTCTACTACCATCAGCATTTTTCCTGCCAACACTGAACCTGTTTTTTCTTGCAATTGTCCGAAGTGCTTTTTCATGGCTTCGAGTGTTGAGGCATCACAAATCCAAATGGCGGAAAATCTCTGCGCCACTGATGCCCAGGCTGGAGCTAATTCTTTTGCATTCCTTTTTGCTGCTAGACGTTCTACTACTTGCTCAAACATCTTGGCAAATAGATGCGCCGGTAAACTGTTGAGTCTTTGGGACAGAGCTTGCTTGCTGACTTTTGTTGCCTCTACCCACATTAGTCCTTCTATTTCCAGGCAGCGCAATACATCTGTTAAGTGTTGTACTTGTCGATATACTAGACTCAGTATTATTGCTGCCATTACTGGTAGGGTTAATACTCTTGAGCGCAAGCTTCGCTCTTTATCTTTTACCCCTTTGAGGTTGGCAAATGTCCCTGGACTTAATAGCCCAATCAACCGTGATTCTATCTCTTCACTAGCTGGAGCAGGTACGCTGACTTGATGGCGAAAATCTGGATTCCCTTGTTTTTTCCTTGGTTTACTCATGGCTCTTTTCAACACCCCTGTGTTGACTTTTACCATTTATTTCCCACTCTTGACACAAATCCATTTTTCTTAACTTGACACCAATGGCATCCTGCCCATCCCACAAAATTGGGGAATCTATTTTTTGGTAATCCCTTAGTCCTACAATTGAAGGAGACAGGAGGGAAACTGACCCCTAACTCCTGCCTTCGATAAATCAGCAATTTTAAAAGTAAAAAAAATTTTATTCTATCAAATAATCAGGGTTTAGCATTGCTAAACCCCTACATAATTAATTGATTCTCGCGTACTAAAATCCCTACTGCCAAACGTAGATAAGCAGAAACAAAATAATCCAGATAACGTCAACAAAGTGCCAAAATAATGAAGTCGAATTGACACCAAAGTGACCTGTATCGTAATTACCAGGAATGAAAGAACGAATCAAAATAATAGACTGCAATAAAATTCCGGTGAAAACGTGCAACCCGTGAAAACCGGTTAACAGGTAAAACATCCCGCCAAAAGTACCGGAAGTAAAGCCAAATTCTAATTCACTCCACTCTACAGCTTGACCATATAAAAAGTAGCTACCCATTGCTATTGTAGCCAACAAAAACAGGCGAAATCCCTGCAAATTGCCACGTTGTAGGCATCTTTCTGCGAAGTAAATCACAAAGCTACTAGAAACCAGAATAATTGTGTTAATTGTCGGTGCTGTAATTTCTAGTCCTGAAACACCAGCAGGGAGCCAGTTGACAGTTGTGGTTTTGTAGACAATATAGCCAGCAAAGAAACTTAAGAAAATGACACTTTCTGATAAGAGAAAGACAATAAAACCAAACATTTTATTGCCTTCTTCATCGTGTTCATGTTCATGGCTGGCATGATGCAATTCTTCAGGGTGAATAGAACTATCCATTGGGTAATTTCTCCTTTTTAGTTTTAAACGCAAAGGAACGCGGAGGGAAACGCAGCGAAAAGTTCATCGTTCGTGTAAGCGTTCCGCAGGAAAGCCGGGTTTCCCGGCGTAGGAAACTTTTCAAGACAGAGGGTACGCAGAGGTTTTCTGCGTCCTTCTTTTTCTCTGCATTATTCTGCGTTTTGTAATGTTGTTTGGCGTTCCAGGTTGGCTGTTAATGGATCTGATTTTCCGTAGCCGTAAGGTGCGCTAATAATGATGGGAATTTCTTCAAAGTTTTCTACAGGAGGAGGAGAAGAAATCATCCATTCTAAACCAATTGCTCTCCAAGGATTATTAGGTGCTTTTTCACCTTGTGTCCAAGAAACCAACATATTGAAAATGAAGGGTAAGGTGGACATTCCTAATAAGAATGCACCAAGACTAGCGATCACATTCCAGAAAGTATATTCTGGTGCGTAGGAAGCAACTCGGCGTAACATCCCTTGCAAACCTAATGGGTGCATGGGTAAAAAGTTGAGGTTAGTACCGATGAATGCTAACCAAAAATGAATTTGTCCCCAACCTTCATTAAACATCCGCCCTGTCATTTTGGGGAACCAGTGATAGATGGCTGCATACAAACCCATTGTCACTGTTCCGTAAAGAACATAATGGAAGTGACCAACTACAAAATAGGTGTTGTTAACGTGAACGTCTACTGGTACAGAAGAAAGCATAATTCCTGTAATACCAGCAAAGACAAACATTACTAAAGCACCCAAAGCAAACATCATTGGTGTAGTTAATCTAATTTTTCCACCCCAAATTGTTGCTACCCAAGCAAATACTTTAATCCCTGTAGGGATGGAGACAAACATTGTTGTCATCATGAAAATTAACCGCATCCAGCCTGGTGTACCACTGACATACATATGGTGTACCCAGACGATCGCACTAACTACGGCGATTAACATGGATGAAACTGCAACTACTTTATAACCAAATAAAGGTTTGCGGGAGTAAACAGGGAATATTTCTGAGAAAATCCCAAACACAGGCAGAATGATCACGTAAACTGCTGGGTGGGAGTAAAACCAGAAATAATGCTGGAACATTACCGGGTTTCCGCCTTTGCTGGGGTCAAAAAAGGCAGTACCAACTGTTAAATCAAGCAGCAGCATGACTGCACCCGCAGTTAACGCAGGAAGTCCAAATAATTGGATGATTTGGGCGCTAAATACTGCCCACACAAATAAGGGCATTCTGAAGAAACCCATACCAGGGGCGCGCATTTTGACGATGGTGGTGACAAAATTCACCGCCCCCATGATGGAGGAAACGCCAGAAATCGCTACCGCTAATAACCACAGAACTTGACCGTTAATTAAGTGACCTGTGGGGTTTTGTAAACTAACGGGGGGATAAGCCCACCAACCCGCTTGGGCTGGCCCACCAGGTACAAAAAAGCTGGACATGAGGAGGATTCCCACTACTGGAACCATCCAAAAGGCAACGGCATTTAATCGCGGAAATGCCATGTCTCGCGCCCCAATCATGATGGGTACGAGGTAGTTAGCTAAACCAACAAGGGAGGGAAATGTCCACAGGAACAGCATCACGGTTCCGTGCATGGTGAACATTCCGTTATAAACGGTGCGGTCTATTAAATCAGATTCGGGGGTGATCAGTTCTCCCCGCAATATCATGGCGAAGATACCGCCAACAAGGAAGAAGATAAAGGAGGTAACGAGGTATTGAATACCTATTACTTTGTGGTCTGTGCTGAAGGTGAAGTATGTTTTCCAGTTGTTGGGCGTTTCGTGGTGATGTGTTTCACCAGTAATGCGAATGGGAATGTTTGTCATTGGTTAGTTTCCAAATAGGAAGGCTCACGCAATCGCGTTTCGCGATCTCGTTCGCGGTAGTGTTGCGTAGCAAAGAGTAGGCGCAAAGACGCAAAGGAAGAAAGGAAGAGTTGGTTAACCGGAAAAGTTGACTACTGGAGGTGCAGCAGGTTTGACACTTCCCCAACCGGTTTTTATGCTTTGGTTGCTGGTTTGGGCGTATTCGCTGGCTGCTTGATTTTTTGCGGGTGTGGGGATGTGGTTTGCAGCTTTTTCTAACCATTCGTGATACTCTTCGGGAGTTTCGACAATCACGTTGGCTTGCATGGTTGCAAAGTATGTACCGCTGTATTGGGAATCGGTGAGGCTATATTTGCCGGGGCGAATGGGTGTAAATTCAAAGTCGATGGTTTTGCCGGGAACGATGTCTTGTTTGAGGCGAAAGGCGGGAATGTAAAAGCCGTGGAGTACGTCTTCTGATTGTAGGGCTAAACGAATTCTGCGATCGCTCGGTAAATGCAATTCTGTACTGGTAATATTCTTTTCAGGATAATGAAATACCCAGGCCCACTGTTTGGCTAGTACGTCAATTTTTTCTAATGGTTCACCCGCAATTTCTATTGGTGCTGCTTTTTCTTCTGCATAAGCAGTTTGCATTTCCATTGGATTATGCAGGTGTACCAGTTGGGCTGGCCCTTGAATGGCCATTTCTTCGTAAACTTGGTAACTGTAGCTGCCAATCCACAATACCAACATGATCGGTATTACTGTCCACACTACTTCTAGGGTGACGTTACCTTCAATGTGTGGGCCATCATTCAAATCGTAGCTTTTGGCGCGGTGGAAGGTGACAGAATACAAAACTGTACTAATAACAGCTAAAAAGATGAAAGCACCTAATGTCACTAAAAAGCTAAATAAATCATCAACAAGATGAGATTCAGCCGCTGCTTGGGGGGGAAGCCAAGAATAAGCCTGTTTACCAATGAAGATACTGGTAATCGTGACAATCAACCCCCCAGTCATCAAGGTCAAAAGATTTAAAATCAGCCGGATGTTCATAATTAGTCATTGGTGATTGGTGATTGGTAATTGGTGATTGGTAATTGGGTATTCTTCCCAGTCCCTAATTTCCATTCCCTAGTACCTGATTGATGTCTTTTCCCATTCTCAATAAGTTATCAGCAGTGTTATGTACACCAAATTCACCAGCTAATTGCGCTCCTAATGTGCCATGTAGATACATAACAAACATGATGGAAATTCCTGCTAATAAATAACTCCAGCGCACTTGTTGATCTGAATCTTTGCAGGAAATATAACGTTGCCATCCTCTCCAAAATGTCATGGCAATCATCAAAGCTAATAAGAAAACTCCGCCTACACCATGCCACATCATGGTTTCCATTGCTTGCAAACCCCAAGCACTTTTTAAGTTTGTTGGTGGAGTTGCTAACAACATTTCATAAAAGCCAGCCGCAACTGTGAAAAATGTAATTACAGCAGCGCCTACCATGTTGTACCAACCAACTTCAAATAATTGGGCGCGTTCAACAGCTAAACCCAAATATTTAAACAGCCAGTTTTCTAAGGGAAAAAGTACACCAGCTATATCAAAGATAATGGCAATGATGAATAATCCCAAAGTTAGATGAACTAAGTTAGGATGAATCGGAATTGTGTAAGGTAATCCATTTGCACCCATTTGAGCGCTGACTTGATCAATTAATTCTGAGTTCATGGTAAGATTCCATCCTTTACGGCTTCCACAACTGGAACTGTGTGTATTCCATAAACCCACACCAATTCATCACCGAGATATACTTGAAAACCAACAAGTATGGTTAAAAGTAATCCAACTGCTAAATAATGAATTGGTAATCTTTGTGGGTCACGAGTGCGGAGTACATAACGCCAGGCTGTAATTGCAGCGAGAATTCCTGACAGTGACCAACCGATTAAGGTGTGGTAATTTAATACTGATTT
Source organism: Anabaena sp. EIM26 (assembly GCF_057568715.1). NCBI lineage: Bacteria > Bacillati > Cyanobacteriota > Cyanophyceae > Nostocales > Nostocaceae > Anabaena > Anabaena sp. EIM26. Next base: position 1,007,282 of record NZ_CM172472.1, read on the forward strand.
AACTAGGTTGTAAGGTTTGGCTAAACCTGCTTCAAATTGACCAAAGATAATGGCAATGAAAATGGATACTGTAGCTACAAATAAATTCCACCAACCTATTTCAAAGAAGCGGGTTTTTCCAGTTAAAAAGCCAATTAAATCACAAAAAAATGCAAACAGTATCATCGCAATTACGAAATGAACTACGATGGGATGCAGTGGATCTGGATATGGTAAATTATGCTCGTTTAGCGACGTTAAGGACTCGAACATGGAGTTCTCCTGGATTGATTTACTACTCCTCTGCCACATTTAAATAATTGATAGATATCAATTATTATCGTTATCAAAAATCACACGTTAGTCATTAGAAAATTTTCTACTTCCAATACCCAAATGTATAGCGCATGATTTGGGGTTAAGTCTTATGCTCATAACAGCAGTCTGTAACAGCAATTCTCGATGTAGCTAAACTAAATCGCTGTTGGGGTTTTGATTTACTAGACCTATTTTTTAGGTTACGTAAATTTTTATAAATTGTCAAAAAACTAAAAGCTTCACTTTTAGAATTAAGAGAAAGCAAGAAAGGCAATAATGCTAATCTGGCTACCTTTGCTTTCTTTAATTATTATGAAATAAAAGGCATATATTTTGATGTCTAGTGCTGTACATATAAGAATTATTACTTTGTGCCGAAAATAACAGAAATTTAAATTATTGCTGCTACATATACAAATTGTCTATTTGCTCATTTTTATCTAGTTAAGAATTATTGTAAATTATTAGCTGTAGATTTGGTGAGCGAAACGCACTGCTTGTTTATAAATTTCTTAATATAGCGAATATAGTATAGTAAATGTCTAAATCAGGATTTACAGGATTAGAGGATTCGCAGGATTAATCATATTCATGCTGAAAATATTTAAATATCTAATATGGCTTAATGTCCTGTCAGGGATACAGGGGATAAAATACGAAATAATTTTGTTTAAAAATTAACGCAACTGAGATATTTGCAATATTGATAAAAATGTACATTCCCAAACTAGACGCGGTTGAGCATAACAAAGTAAATTTTTTCTGGTTTTTTCTAATTGTTCAATAATTCTCGGTTGATGTATTTGTTGCCAGTAAGATTGTTGTAGATAATCAATTAACCATAGTTGGGCTTCTGTATCTAATTCTTTATCAATTCTCTGGGCTAATTCTAAAGCATTGCGGTAAGATTTAGGCGCTTTTGTTAGCTGTTGGAGTAGTTCATTGGGAATTGTTTGTAATTGTTGATAAGATGCGATCGCACTTCCAGGACTACCAGCGGCTAAACTCAAGACTTCTGGATGCTGTAAAATATCTTTATTCCCTGTCTGTGTCAGCACTTGAGACACAGAGGCTGTATCTAGCCGATAAAAAGGAATCTTCTGACAACGGGAAACTAAGGTCGGTAAAACAGACTCAGCAGAAGGTGCAATTAAAATTAATGTCGCTTGTCCTGGTTCTTCTAAGGTTTTGAGTAAAGCATTTGCAGCGGCTTCAGCCATTGTTTCTGCTTGTTCTAAAACAACTACGTTTCTTGGTGCTTCCAATGGTGGACGAGAAAGAAACTGAGTGATTTCTCGAATTTGTTCTAAGCGAATTACAGGAGGTGCTTTACGTTTCACTCCTTTTTCTGCTGCTTCGACTGCGGTGAGTCTTTGTCCTTGATATTGGTAAGTTGGTTGTACCCAAAATAAGGAAGGGTGATTTCCTTGACGAATCCGATTGTGTAAAGCGGGTATTTGCTGTGGTTCTACGGAACTAGAAAACAGCAATTCAATAAAACATTTAGCTGCTAAACTTCGTCCCACACCTTCAGCACCAACAAACATATAAGCTGGGGCAATGCGGTTTTGTTTAACAGCTTGGGTTAATAATTCTATTGCTTGTTTTTGTCCGATTAATGATTCAAACATTTACGAATTAAACAACCGCTTATTTAAAATTTCCTGGATATTTTTCTGCACAATTTCTTTATTCAAACTTCCATCTATTCGGAAAATTCGTGACGGGTAAGTTGCTGCTAATTCTGTATAGCCTTGTTGGACACGATGATGAAATGCGATCGCTTCTTGTTCTATTCTATCTAGTGCTGCTTCACTGCCACGTTTCCTTGCTAGTCCCACTTCCACATCAACATCTAGCCAAATAGTCAAATCGCTTTCTAACCCACCAGTCGCAATGTTATTAAGCTGATTAATGATACTCATACTTAAACCCCTGCCATAACCTTGATAGGCAATGGTAGAGTCAGTATAGCGATCGCACAAAATATATTTTCCCTCTGCTAAATTAGGTCTTAATTCCTCTGCGATGTGTTGCGCTCTATCCGCAGCATACAACAATAATTCTGTTACTTCCCCCACTGGCTTATCTTCCGACTTTTCCAGCAATAACCGTCGTAAATCTGAACCCAACACCGTTCCCCCCGGTTCACGAGTCAAAACCACAGAGATATCTAGACTCTTTAACCACTGACTACACAGATGCATTTGCGTAGTTTTACCACAACCTTCCACGCCTTCAAATACAATGAATTTACCACTCATGTTTTAAAATTTTCCCCTACCAATTTTTTTCCCCTTAGACAAAAGCCCTTAGACAAAAAATTTATGTCAAGTTCCCAGAGTCCAGTCTCCCATCAGTTACCATTCCAAAGTTTACCAAGAAGCATGACTACTTTGGAAACCTGGACTTTCGGTATCACCAACCATCTCACTTGGCCGACATTAGTCGCAACCATTCATGCGGAATTGGGAACTGAAGCTATATTTGTTTGGGTTCCTGCTGTCATCGTAGGAATGTTAATCAATTATCAAGTTAAACATCTAGGTAGAAATTTATTAGATGTATCTGGTGGTACTCCCAACTACATAGCCCGGTTATGGGATCAGCAACCCATTATTGCTCGTTATGCTGCAATTGGGTATCTCATCTCCTGGCTTTCCGTAGTTCCACTCAATGCCGTCATCATCACGGATATGATTAAATCTAATCTGGATGTATTGGGTATTACCTGCCCAGAGCTAATTTTCAAACTCGGTTTTACTCTCCTACCCTTCGTGATTGCTTTTAGTGGCAGTCGTGCCTTAAATATTCTACATTTATTATTTTCACTACCAGCTTTACTTTTACTCTTATCATTTTGTCTAAAAGGACTCGGTTTTTTAGCTTTTTCTCCTCATCATCCCAGCTTTTTTCCTGAACATTGGTCATCAATAAGTTTTATAAATTGGGCTAAATGGTTCTTTTTTATCAGCCATACAGCCTACAGTTGTGAAACTGTTTCCTCCTTTGTCGCTGATAGTCGTCATCCCCGACAAACTTTAGAATTTCTAGATATTGCTGCTTGGTTAATGCTGCCCATTTTTATTGGTGGTTCTTGGGTAGTAATTCGTTTATCTAATTTGGGAGATCTGGGAGATAATAGTTATCTTACCCTTGCTGTAGCTGCTGTCCCTTTTTGGGGAAACTTTGCCCCTATCACCATCACTTTTTTACTAACTGGATGTTGTTTACTCGGTTCAACAACAGCAGTTTCTAATTCCCCCCGAATTATTTATCAATTGGCTAAAGATAAGCACTTAGCACCAGTATTTGCTCTAGTTTCGTCTCGTGGAGTCTTTGGTTCAGCACTGGTTTTGAGTTTATGTATATGTATAATTTACTTTCTGTGGGGAGACATATCTCAAATCGTCATTGTAGGAAATGTGGCTTGGTTTGTAGCATTCATGCTCATGCATTTGGAATTATGGAGAAAACGAAATCAAGCTGACATATTGTGGCCAAAACTATCTTTAGTTTTTTATATCTTAGAAGCTGTAATTCTGTTAGTAACTGCCTATGCGTGGGGTTGGCAAGATTTTTTAGCTGGGTTGTTAGCTCCATTTTTTGTATTATTGATGGATGCTTTTGTCCGTTATGTTCCCTTCCCTATTTTTCGTTCCCATTGGTGGGTCAGGCAGTATAAATCACAAAGACGTACACCAGTCAAAGATTCCCTATTGATACAAGTGGGAATATTAATGTTTCTGTTATGTGGTGCAGTTTTAGCGGGTTGTGTATTTGTGTGGCTATTGAATGCACCTGCAAACACTATTACTAGAAACCTAATCGTTATCTTATTGATCACGGTAGCATTTGTGGGAGTTGCGATCGCTTGTTGGACAAGTTTACCCCAAGTGATGGCATTAGCAGAAGCACGGGAATCAGCCGAACACCTATTTACCATTGCCCAAGATGCTATTTTAGTCGTAGATGAACAGGGTATTATTCGTCAAGCAAACCCCGCAACCGAAGATTTTTTTTGCTTTAACCCATCCCAATTATTAGGACATCACCTCAACAAATTTCTCCCCCAATTAACTCAATACCCAGAAGAATGGCAAAATCGAGGTGAACACACCCTACACCATCATCATAAAATCAGAACTCTAGAAGTTTCCATCTCAGACCGAATTCATCAAGATTTTCAAGAATATGTCGTCATTGTTCACGACATCACCCAACGCAAACAAGCAGAGGAAATATTACGACAATCTGAAGCTCAATTAAGAGCAGAAGCACAACTATTAGCGACTCAATTAGTGCAAAGTGAAAAAATGTCTAGTTTGGGTCAATTGGTAGCAGGTGTCGCACACGAAATTAATAACCCAATTAGCTTTATTTATGGTAATCTCAGCCCAGCCAATCAATATATTCAAGATTTAATTAAACTCATTCAACTTTATCAGCAGCATTATCCCCATCCCAACTCAGAAATACAAAATCAAATAGAAACCATAGACTTAAATTTTGTTATAGCAGACCTGCCTAAATTATTACATTCCATGAAAATTGGTTCTCAGCGAATCAAAGAAATAGTAATATCTCTGCGAAACTTTTCCCGGCTAGATGAAGCAGAAATGAAAGCTGTAAATATTCATGAGGGTATTGATAGCACATTGCTAATTTTACAAAATCGGATTAAGTCTACATCTAATCGTCCAGAAATTCAGATCATTAAAAAATACGGTGAATTACCACCAGTAGAATGTTATGCCGGGCAACTCAATCAGGTATTTATGAATATTTTGGCTAATGGAATTGATGCTTTAGAAGAAGCCATTATTAAAGAACAAAAAATTGAGCAACCACAAATTCAAATTCAAACTGAAATCACCAGAAATGAAGAAGTAATTATTTACATTCAAGATAATGGTTATGGCATTCCTGAAAATATCCAAAAGCATTTATTTGAACCTTTTTTCACCACTAAACCAGTAGGCAAAGGAACAGGTTTAGGTTTATCTGTTAGTTACAGCATTATTACAGAAAAACATGGTGGTAATTTAAAATGTATTTCTGCTCCTGATATGGGAACAAAATTTGTGATTACCATTCCCTTAAAACAAAAAAATAATTTGTAATAGAACCTACAGCAAGCTACGCTAACGTAATGTATAAAATTTTATCGCCACCTTCCACACCTTCAAATACAATGAATTTACCACTCATATTTTAAAAATTTTTCCCTCACTAATTTTTTAACTTCAGACAAAATAAAAGACTTATGTCAAGTTCCCAGAGTCCAGTCTCCCATCAATTTGCATTCCAAAGTTTACCAAGAAGCATGACTACTTTGGAAACCTGGACTTTCGGTATCACTAACCATCTCAGTTGGCCTACATTAGTCGCAACCGTTCATGCGGACTTGGGAACGGCAGCTATATTTGTTTGGGTTCCTGCCATCATCGTAGGAATGTTAATCAATTATCAAGTTAAACATCTAGGTAGAAATCTATTAGATGTATCTGGTGGTACTCCCAACTACATAGCCCGGTTATGGAATGGCCACCCTATTATTGCTCGTTATGCTGCAATTGGGTATCTCATTTCCTGGCTTTCTGTAGTCCCACTCAATGCCGTCATCATCACAGAGATGATTAAATCTAATCTGGATCTATTGGGTATTACCTGCCCAGAGCTAATTTTCAAACTCGGTTTTACTCTCCTACCCTTTGTTCTTGCCTTTAGTGGTAGTCGTGCCTTAAGTATTTTACATCTATTATTTTCACTGCCAGCTTTACTTTTACTCTTATCATTTTGTCTGCAAGGACTCGGTTTTTTAGCTTTTGCTCCTCATAGTCCCGGCTTTTTTCCTGAACATTGGTCATCAATAAGTTTTATAAATTGGGCTAAATGGTTCTTTTTTATCAGCTATACAGCCTATAGTTGTGAAACTGTTTCCTCTTTTATTGCTGATAGTCGTCATCCTCAAGAAACCTTAAAATTTCTAGATATTGCAACTTGGTTAATGCCACCAATTTTTATTGGCGGTTCTTGGGTAATAATTCGTTTATCTACCCTGCCAGATTTAGGGGATGATGCTTATCTTAATCTTGTTGCCGCTGCGTCCCGATTTTGGGGAGACTTTGCCCCTATCACCATCACTTTTTTACTAGCTGGATGTTGTTTGCTTGGTTCAGCAACAGCAATTTCTAATTCCCCCCGAATTATTTACCAGTTGGCTAAAGATAAGCACTTAGCACCAGTATTTGCTCTAGTTTCGTCTCGTGGAGTCTTTGGTTCAGCACTGGTTTTGAGTTTATGTATATGTATAATTTACTTTCTGTGGGGAGACATATCTCAAATCGTCATTGTGGGAAATGTGGCTTGGTTTGTAGCATTCATGCTTATGCACTTGGGGTTATGGAGAAAACGAAATCAAGCTGACATATTGTGGCCAAAACTATCTTTAGTTTTTTATATCTTAGAAGCTGTAATTCTGTTAGTAACTGCCTATGCGTGGGGTTGGCAAGATTTTCTCGCTGGGTTGTTAGCTCCATTTTTTGTATTATTGATGGATGCTTTTGTCCGTTATGTTCCCCTCCCTATTTTTCGTTCCCATTGGTGGGTCAGGCAGTATAAATCACAAAGACGTACACCAGTCAAAGATTCCCTATTGATACAAGTGGGAATATTAATGTTTCTGTTATGTGGTGCAGTTTTAGCGGGTTGTGTATTTGTGTGGCTGTTAAATGCACCTCCGAATACTACTACCAAAAACCTGATTGTCATCTTGTTAATCACGGTAGCATTTGTAGGAGTTGCGATCGCTTGTTGGACAAGTTTACCCGAAGTAATAGCCTTAGCAGAAGCACGGGAATCAGCCGAACACCTATTTAACATTGCCCAAGATGCTATTTTAGTCGTAGATGAACAGGGTATTATTCGTCAAGCAAACCCCGCAACCGAAGATTTTTTTGGTTTCAACCCATCCCAATTATCGGGATATCATCTTAAAAAATTTCTCCCCCAATTAACTCAATATCCAGAAGAATGGCAAAATCGAGGTGAACACACCCTACACCATCATCATAAAATCAGAACTCTAGAAGTTTCCATCTCAGACCGACTTCATCAAGATTTTCAAGAATATGTCGTCATTGTTCACGACATCACCCAACGCAAACAAGCAGAGGAAATATTACGACAATCTGAAGCTCAATTAAGAGCAGAAGCACAGCTATTAGCGACTCAATTAGTACAAAGTGAAAAAATGTCTAGTTTGGGTCAATTGGTAGCAGGTGTCGCACACGAAATTAATAACCCAGTTAGCTTTATTTATGGCAATCTCAACCCAGCTAATCAATATATCCAAGATTTAATTAAACTCATTCAACTTTATCAGCAGCATTATCCCCAGCCCAACTCAGAAATACAAAAATTAATCACCGCCATAGACTTAAATTTTGTCATAGCAGACCTGCCTAAGTTATTGCATTCTATGGAAATTGGTTCCGAAAGAATCAGAGAAATAGTACTATCTCTGCGAAACTTTTCCCGGCTAGATGAGGCAGAAATGAAAGCTGTAAATATTCATGAGGGTATTGATAGCACACTGCTAATTTTACAAAATCGGATCAAGTCTACATCTAATCGTCCAGCAATTCAGATCATTAAAAAATACGGTGACTTACCACCAGTAGAATGTTATGCCGGGCAACTCAATCAGGTATTTATGAATATTCTGGCTAATGGAATTGATGCGTTGGAGGAATCAATTTTAAATGGACAAAAAATTGAGCAACCACAAATTCAAATTCAAACTGAAATCACCACTGATGAAGAGGTAATTATTCACATCAAAGATAATGGCTATGGCATTCCTGAAAATATCCAAAAGCGCTTATTTGAACCTTTCTTCACCACCAAACCAGTAGGCAAAGGTACAGGTTTAGGTTTATCTATCAGTTACAGAATTATTACAGAAAAACATGGTGGTAATTTAAAATGTATTTCTGCTCCTGATATGGGAACAGAATTTGTCATTACTATCCCCTTAAAACAACAAGAATTACCACCCGAATAAACCTGAGTTCGGAGTTCGGAGTTCGGAGTTCAGAGTTTCTCCTCCGGAGACGCTACGCGAACGGAGTTATGATTTTTAAGAGCGAGAGAATAAGGGTTTGAGACTCCTACTGGGGGTGAGTTTTCCACAAATTATCTTATGTCGAACTCAGGTGAATAATGTTAGTTCTACCGTACTTCTTGCCAACAAAATCAAAAAGCTTCTTCTTCCTTCTTCCTTCGTGTCCTTTCCTTTGTAACGCGGTTCATTTAATCTTAAACTCCTCAGCTTTCTCGTAAGCACGAATTACTGCTGGACGGTTTTTTATGGTTTCAAACCAGCGTGAAATATGGGGAAAATCTGCTAGATTTTGGCCTTGACGTTCATAAGGAACAATCCAAGGATAAATGGCAACATCAGCAATAGAATAATCACCTGCGACAAATTCTCTATCTGCAAGTTGCTTATTCAATACTGTATATAAACGTCCAGTTTCTTTAACGTAGCGATTAATAGCATACTCTATCTTTTCAGGAGCATACTGGCTAAAGTGATGGTTTTGTCCAGCCATTGGTCCTAAACCACCCATTTGCCAAAATAACCACTGGAGAACTTCCACACGTCCACGCAGATCTTGAGGAATTAATTTTCCAGTTTTTTCTGCTAAATATAATAATATGGCTCCAGACTCAAAAATGGAAATTGGCGCACCTCCATTTGCTGGTTCATCATCAATAATTGCAGGAATGCGATTATTAGGAGAAATTTTCAGAAAATCAGGCTGAAATTGCTCACCAGCACTGATATTGATAGGAATGATGGTGTAGGGAATTTCTAATTCTTCCAAGAGAATTGTGATTTTATGACCATTAGGAGTTGTCCAATAATAAAGCTCGATCATCGCTTTTGATGCAAATTTATAGTACTAAACTTAATTTTATATTTATAATGTCATAAAAAGGAAATTTATTTAATAAAGCCCCCTCTGAACGGTTAATAACAAGAGGGGGTTTGGAGCTAAAGTCCGGTAGGGTAATCGGGCTATTTAATATTTAATATTGATTAGCTATTTATCCAGTCCTCCTAAAGATAGATCAATTACTCTTGATTATTATCTGTTTGTATAATTTAAAAAAATTCCCTCGTTGTCAGATATCAACGAGGGAAGATAGTATTAAATTTCGTCAGGTGATCGGAATATTTAATCATTTAAGTATTTATCTAAAATATATTTATTCCTCCATTAGATAGACAAATTTGGAATAATCTATCTAGTACTGTATATTTAAATACTTTTAAGTATTTTTACTAAAATAGGACTTACGCAAGATTAAACTCAAAACCTGATTCTTGCGTAGGGGTAATTCATGAATTACCCCTACTTCCGTTCTGTTTTGCGTAAGTCCTGTAAAAGAGTAAGTTATTTTATTTTCTGTTTGATTTGTTCGCTCATTCCTTTAGCATTATCAGAAATGGTGATTTTTACCTGCTGATGTTCGATTGAAGTTTGAAATCTAATTCTGTTAGAAAACTTCATAGAATGATTGATCCTGTTTTAACCCACATTCCCCTGGGGTAATTCATAAATTCCCCCTACTCCATTGGATCATGTTTTTTATGGACAGGACTTAGGCAACTGGCACATTGGTAAGGTGCGTCAGATATCAACAATTTCCTATAGTTATTCTTGAGTATGATTCCAACTTCTTACGGGTTATTTTTTAAAATATCTATTAAGGTGTTGTAATTGGTTATATGGAAAGGCATTAATTTCCAATTCTTTTTCTACATAAAACAAAATACCTAAAATAAAACTAATAATCACTAAACTATATATTGTGGCTAAATATCCATTGACGACTTTAAAAGTTGAATTTTTTAAGCGCTGTTGTGAACGGTTTTCTTTACCCATCAATAATACTAGATAAAATCTGCGTTTAAAAAATGGTATAGAACGCCTTATATCTACTTTAGATGAATTGCTAACACGGTCTATAAATACCTTTTTTAATTCTATTAGTTGAGCATCAGTAAAAGTTGCAGCTATTTGATTAGGAATACGAGCTAAAATTTTTTGCACGAAAGGATCATTGTGCAAAGGTTTTTGAGTTAGACGTTTATTAACCATGTATTTTTGGTAATTTTCTATGATTAGATTTTTGGTAAGGATTCAGGATCAATAATAATTAGAACATTATGCTTAATATTGTTGATAAAATCTCGAATCAGTAAATTACTGATTTGATCATTATTATTCTGATTCCTGACTCCCGATTCCTAAATTCTTACGGTTTTTGCTTCAAAATGTAGGATCATGTTCATTATCCCAACATCTATCATCTCTCCAAATTTTGTTAGCTTTTTTGCATAGATTTTCATCGGTTATCCAAGGTAATGAGGTAGGAAAGGTTGAGTTTGATTGTTTAGGAATAAAGGATTTGATTAAAAATAATGTTGAGATGCTACCACTTATAACAATGAAGGAGAGGAAAATTAAAAACAAGATATTACCAAAAGTCCAAAAAGGATATAACTGTTTTTCATATTGCCAGCGTTGTTTTGAACGACGTTCTTCACCTGCTAATAACACTAAATAAAAACCGATTATAGGGATAGGAACAGATACCCGTAAGTCTAAAGAATGCTGCTTCCATTCATTGTGAATAAAGCCTTTTTGAATTGCTTCAATTTGTTCTTGTGTAAAGGTAGCTGCTATTTCTGGGGAAATTTGAGAAAAACATCTTTCAAAATCAGAATGAATGTTTGATTTTTCTTTATTCTCTGGTATTTTCATGTTTTGAGATAAAAATATATTATTTTGTTTAGATATAGTAGCATGATATATTGAGGAGTAGTACAGCAGTCTTACACAAATCTTTATCCTCCTATAAGAGTGTATCTAACCAACTTTATAAATCAAGTGGAGATTTTTTTATTTGCAAGTCCCTAAGAAAGCTAATTTAGTGTATAAATAGTTATATACCTAAATATACACTAAATCAACCGTGTTATTACTGTCAGGGGCCAGCAGTGACAATGACCAAATTTTCTGGTTGAATTAACTGTTCAATTGCTTTCTGCACTTGATTCATAGTTACTGCTTGAATTCGCTGGGGAAATTCGCGGATTTCTGCGGTTGATAATCCTGAAACAGCATTGTTAAGAATGATGCTGGCTATTTCGCTAGGATTAGCTAAATCTACGGGGTAACTATTGGTAATTGAACGTTTAGCTGTGTTAAATTCTGCTTCATTTATACCTTGGTCACGCAATTGTTTAAGTAAAGCTATGGTACTTGCGATCGCTTTTTGAGTGTCACTAGGTGCTGTTTGCATGGAAATTAAGAAGGGGCCAGGATTGATTCCCGCAGCAAAACCACTGTAAATACCATAAGTCAAACCCAAGCGATCGCGCACTTCTGTTCCCAAACGACTCGATAAGGTATCACCACCTAAAATCTGATTGAGAATCAATGCGGCATAATAACGAGGATCTGTGCGCGAAATGCCATTGTACCCAAGGTAAGTCACAGCTTCAGATTTACCAGGAATTACTGGATTCAGCAGTTGAGTTTTTGACAATGATTTTACGGAATTGAAGTTAATAACGGGTGGTTTTCCCTGTGGTTGCCATTGTTCAAAAGCCTTATCCAATAAGGATTTAACCTGATTTGGCTCAAAGTCACCCACTAAAGTCAGTGTTGTAGTATCTGGTCGATAGTGTGTTTGATAGAAACTCACCACATCGTCACGGGTGATATTTTGCAAACTCTCAACAGTGGGGAAACTATGAAAAGGATGATTTTCTGGATAAATTGCTTGCTGAAAAACCCGTCTTCCTAGGGTTCTGGGGTCATCTAACTGGACTTTAAGACTGGTTAATTCTCGTTGACGACTTAGTTCTAGCTGGTCTGGGGGAAAGTTAGCATTCTGTACCACATCTGCTAAAGTTTCCACTAATATCGGCAAATTAGCTGATAATCCCTGACCACTAATGCTTAATCCTTCACGATTAGCACGAAAGCTTAAACTAGCACCTCTATCTTCTAAAGATTGCGCTAATGTCAAAGCATTTTTAGTTTTCGTACCATTCATTAAGTTGGTAGCGGTCAAATTCGCTAAACCCGCTTTTTGATTACTATCAAATTCATTACCAGCATTAATTTGTCCACTAATATTGATGGTGGGTAAGCTGGAATCTTTTAACAGCAGCACCTTCAAGCCATTGGCTAAGGTGAAATTTTGTGGTAAAGATTGTTGGTTAGTGTTGGTAGCTGATGTTGTCGGTGGCAGATATTTTGCTAATTCTGCGGGGTCTACAGGTTGACCAGGACTAAAGTTTTCCGTAGTGCGTCCAGCAGCACCGCTAGTAGTTCCTGGTTGACCATCTGCTTGAGTTGGTTCAAAGTAACCAATAGTTTGTTTTGCTGGGTTGAGGTATTTTTTAGCGACTCGCTGCACATCTTGGGGAGTAACTTGAGCGATCGCACTCAAATACTTTTCTATATAATGATAATCTCCAGCAATAACTTGGTTATACGCCAATTGACTAGCTTGACTGCTAATATCTTGATTATTCAAGATATAACTAGTTTGCAATTGGGTTTTGGCTCGGTTTAATTCTTCAGTAGTAACTGGTTGCTGTTGCAATTTTGTCAGAGATGCTTGCAATTCAGCCGTAATTTTGCTTAATTCTTGACCAGGTGCGGCTGTAGCACTGATGTCATACCAACCCGGTTCTATCAGTTCCGCAGCAGAACCACTAACTGAACTAGCCAATCCTGATTCTATTAAAGCTTGATACAATCGAGAACTACGTCCACCTGTCAGAATAGCATCCATGACATCAATTGCCGGTACATCAGGATGCTTGATATCTGGTAACGGATAGACAGCTTGCAACAGTGCAGCACTTCCTGGTTGTTTGAGGACAATTGGCGTTTTTTGAACAGCATTAACCGCTGTCACCGCTGGAGAAACTTTCAAAGTTGTCTTTTCCCCTTTTGGTAGTTTGCCAAAAGTTGCTTTGATAGATTTCAGTGTCGGTTCGGTGGTAAAATCGCCTGTAACTACCAAAGTCGCATTATCAGGACTGTAGTAAGTTTGGTAATAATTGCGAACTTGATCAACGGTGAACTTTTCAACATCTGCTTTTGTTCCCCCTACTGGTAAACTGTAAGCACGGTTAGGGAAAGCGGCTTTTCTGACTTCTCGATCTAAACGATATTCTGGAGAGTTTTCATAGCCTTGCAACTCAGAAATAACTACACGCTTTTCACTGGTGAGTTCCTCTGAGCCTATTAAAGCATTTTTCATGCGATCGCTTTCCAGAGTCAACAGTGCTTCTAACTTATCTCGCTGCACCGTCCCAAAATAGGCAGTTTCATCAAAACTGGTAAAAGCATTAAACTGACTCCCCAAAGCACTAAATAACCGTCCAAATTGCACCGGACGGTCAGTAGTACCCTTAAACATTAAATGTTCAAGCTGGTGAGAAATACCATTTTCTCCATTTCCCTCATTGCGAGAACCAACCTTGTACCAAACCTGCACACTTACCACAGGTGCAGTATGTACTTCTTTCGTTAGCACCGTTAGACCATTTTCTAAAACCGTTTTTTGCACCCCTTGGGTAAAAGAGAGTGCAGAAACAGGTGTAACTGCTGGTGTAGCAGCATTGGTAAAATTGCCGGAAAGCGGCACAACACTCAGAATCAGACTGAGACACAAACCTAAAAGCATATAAAAGCGCAGCTTCATAAGCGGTTAATTTGAAACAACAAAACCCCAGCTTTTGGGGTGAAAGGTAAATTACAAAATCTCTCTTTTGGATGATGACAGGTATTTATCAACAGTTAGAGATGTGAAGGACTAAGCAGGTTTTGCTATTCCTCTAGTGTAGTCATGAAATTCTAGCGTGAAGAAAGAAAAACGAACGGCGGATGCTAGATTGGTTAGATAAATCACACCCAAACAGCTTATTTGCGAGAAATAGAAGAAATAGTAAATTAAAACAATTCCTAATTTGTAATTCGTAAACTTTTGTTATGAAAGAAATAACTGCCAATTATGACGAATCTTGGAAAGAAGCATTAACCGAGTACTTTGAAAGCTTCTTAATATTCTTTTTTCCTGAAGTCCATCAGTTAATTGATTGGACTCAAACGCCTAAATCCCTTGATAAAGAATTACAGGAAATTACAGCTGCATCAGAGACAGACAAACGTATTGCTGATCAACTTTATCAAGTTTGGTTACTTGACAAACGAGAAGTTTGGATATTAATTCATGTGGAAATTCAAAGTCAATATGAAGTAGATTTTGGTGAACGGATGTATATTTATAATTACCGTTCCTTTGATCTGTATCACAAACCTGTAGTTAGTCTAGCTGTTCTAGGTGATGAAAGGAATAATTGGCGACCTAGCACTTATGGTTATTCCCTTGGAGGGTGTGAAGTTAGTCTTAAATTTCCCATTGCTAAACTTCTTGACTATGAATCACGCTGGCAGGAATTAGAATCAAGTAACAATCCATTTGCTATCATAGTAATGGCGCATTTGAAAACTAAAGCAACCACTGGTAATTTATCAGAAAGGGAACAATGGAAATGGATATTAATTCGCGGACTTTATGATAGAGGCTTAACAAAAGAACAAATTGTTAACCTCTTTAAAATAATTGACAAAATGATGGCATTACCTGAGCAATTACAGCTACGCAAGAATCAGGTTTTGAGTTTAATCTTGCGTAAGTCCTATAATTATTTTACGAATATCCTCGAATCATTTACCTACAATTTCCCACAGGTTTCTATTCACGCTTCTATTTTAATACTGGAGGAAACTTGGATTTTTGGTAATGGTTTTAATGGGGTATTGATGGGAGAATAACGACAATAACAAATAACTACTGATTCAAAAGTACCCACAGGTAAATCTGGTACATATTCTTCTACCTTGGAAACTTCCCAATCACCAATTCTATAATGTGTACTTGCACCTGGAAACTCAGGATCTACATACTCTTCAACTTGACAAAATTCTTTGAGTCTATAACCTGGTTCGGGAATAGGCTTTTTAGAACCATCATAATGTTCAGCTAGGATATCAGTACAAGCCCCAGTATGAGATAATAACATTTTTTCCCAGTTTTCTAACTGTCCTTTATCTGCTTTAAAAATAATATATTTACTCATTTTCTGATTCCTCATAATAATTAGGAAATTCTGTTTCACCTTCAAACACACAATCCACTTTGAGAATTTTATTATTAGTAGGTTCTACTTTCAATAATTCCCAGCCGTATTTATCAGCCATTTCCTGACATTTATCTCTATCTGTTGCTGCGTGTCTGGAAATTTTTTCGTCTTCTGTCATGGTGATTTTACTTGTTGAGACTTTTTTTATCAACCCCAGAAATAATAAAACATTGGTCAGAAGTAGAAAAACCTGATTCTTCAATGTTAAGTTATGTCCTCAATGCAATTCAGATTAAAGGACGTTATAAACCACCAAAAAATGATCTTCTGCGAAATTGGTGGCAAAATGCTTCTTAAGGTAGTTAACTATTCTAAATAATTACTCTTTCTGTACCCAATATAAATAATATCTTTCACTATCGACCCATGCCCTTTTAAAATCCTTAATTGGTACAATTTTTAAATCATTTTGGTTGATTTTCAGTTCTTGATGTAAAATTAGCAAAATTTTGTTTGGCTTTTTTTGCATATTTAAAAGAGAACTAGTTTGTTTGAGTATCTCCGCTTGATCAACCTCTTTACGTCCTGTTTTAAATAAAGTAAAGCTTCCCATATTTTGCAATTCAGGATAATAAAATTTACGATTAAGATAACCTGATAGCGCAGCCATATTTGCATCTCGACTAGCAACAATAAATTCCTGATCTAGTTGAGACTTGCGAATGTATTGACTTGTTTCACGACTAGCAGAATAGGGAATAATTAAATCTCTCGTAAAACTATAAATTCCTCCAAAAAATTGCATATAAAGAGTAGCCATGAGGATGATAGAATACCATTTATTACTAAACCTAAGTGTTTGCGGGGGAATGAGAAATTTATTGGATAAAAATCTGGATTCTTGATAATAACTTTCTAGCCATAAAGCAGCTATAAAAACTAAATAAAAATGCCCAAAATGTCGAAGTCCTGAACCTGCAAATCTCAAATATGCAAACGTCAAAATCCCGAAAGTCCCTAAGGTGTAAAAAAACAAAGGAATGGGTTTTTTAGATAATTTGAGCAAGGTTAAAGCTATTGTGAATAAGGCAATTAATGTACAGACAATTAAATCTAGCCATCGTTTAGATGTAGGTATTATTAAAAAATAGCCCCCAAATAATCTGCCTATACTTTTCAATAAATGACGTATATCTAGCGTCACAGACCATCCATTGCTTAATCCTCCATGAAGATAACTATCAGCAGGAGGAGTAATAATGTTTATTGCTAAAATAAAACAAGATATTACAATTGCAACACTTATAAATAAATCATATTTTTTATGTTGGTGAAAATACTGGTGACGATGTTCAACATCAAAACACAATTCAAATATTAATGTTAATAACAAAGTAAATGAGATCATTAGACCATAGGCATTAGTATTAGCCATTAATCCCAAGAAAATAGCTAGGATGATATAAGTTTTTTTTCTAGATGGAAAAGCAGCACAAAAGGCAAAAATAAATAACATTCCCAA
The DNA here is from genome assembly GCF_057568715.1 of Anabaena sp. EIM26. Classification (NCBI taxonomy): domain Bacteria; kingdom Bacillati; phylum Cyanobacteriota; class Cyanophyceae; order Nostocales; family Nostocaceae; genus Anabaena; species Anabaena sp. EIM26. The sequence continues at coordinate 1,024,348 of NZ_CM172472.1, forward strand.
AGCATAGTTGCGAGAAATTAATAGATATTCATAAAAAGGTAGATAACCAAATGAAAATAGCAGTTTTTGTCTATAATTAAATGGGCTGTATAAGCAAAAAATTGTAACAGAAGAAATTGCTAAACCTAAATGAAATAGTTGCATCATTATGGGTGTATCAGCAATATTTCTTAATAATGCTAGAGAAAAATACCACAGAACGGGATGACCTTCATAACGAATATTTCCGATTAAATCAGGCAGAGATTCACTGTCTCTGATAATTAGCCAGGGATTTAATTCGTCTCTCCACATTGAATGGTTGAGAATCCCAATCAAACCGAGAATCGAAAATGAAAGTATTATCAACCAAGGTGAATTAAAGATTAATTTTGGTAGATGATTAAATATTGTTTTTGCAGACATTGTTTATAAATTAAGGTTTTGCACTCAGAATCAAAGCCAGAAAATTTTTAGAGGATGTTTGAAAAGCTGGAAAAGGTATAATTTGTCATTCTGAGTGGAACAAAGTGGAACGTTCGCATAGCGTTCCGAAGGAAAGAATCTAGCCTTTGAGCATTACTCGGAGATGCTTCACTACGCTGCGCTACGTTCAGCATGACTTTTCAAACACCCTCTTAGATGTAACCCCCAGCAAAAACATGATTGATTTTGCTACGATTGTTATTTATTAACGTGTAGCTTCTAACAAACGAGAAAAGTAGAAGCGAGTTCGAGTCATTGCTTGACGCTGTATTGTGAAGCCATTTTTTTCGAGGATTTTCACCACATCAGCTTCACGGTGTAAATAGGCACGAGTTGCTTTACTAGGGCCTGGGAAGAAACTACCAATTTTCTTGAGGATAGTCAGGAAACAGGTTTTGGGTGCAAAACTCAGAATAATGCGTGATTGTGCTAAAGAACAGAGGTGCGAAATCATCTCATCTGCTTTTTCTTGGGGGTAGTGAATAAGAACATCTAAGCAAATGACAGTATGATAATTACCACTCAAAGATTCTAAATCCTGAACTGCGAAAGTCGGATTTGTAGAATTTGACAAAGCTTCTACACTTCTATCTTTGGCTTCTGACACCATTTTTTCGGAGATGTCGCTGGCGTAAACTGTAGCACCATCTATCGCTAAGGGAATACTAAGACTACCCACACCACAACCAGCATCACAAATTGATAACTCTGCTAAATTGTTATCTGCTTTCAACCAGCCGATGACTGTATCAACAGTTTGCTGATGTCCAGTACGGATATCTAACTGGACTTTGTTGACTTCACCATCACCATAGATGCGTTTCCAACGGTCAAAACCTGTGGAATTGAAGTATTCACGTACTATTGTTTTATCGTCGGCTGCGTTCATAAAGTTGATTATTGAAGTTCCCAATTCTTAGAATTATAAATTTTTTGAGCTAGTTTTTCACTTAAAAAATAGAAATTTTTTTCACATCTGCTTTCATTCAGTAGATAATTGGGTTTCAACATAATAATGATTTACAGCGGATTTCGCTGTTGGGAGGTACATACCCAGCGGGCAAGATGCCCGCACCACAAGAGTTTGATTATTCAAGTTTGTATCTCATTTATAATGAAGTCCGTTGTATGGCTAAAACCCCACTCACAACCTTGATCATTGTTGATTTTGATTTAACCAACTTTCTAAATCATCGACAATTACGAATTACGAATTACGAATTAGTAATTATTCGGTCAATCAATTTTGGATTTTGGATTGACGTTAGCGAAGCGTACTCAGCGCAGCGAGTATTTTAGATTATCCTCTCTTTTAAAGAAGAGGCTTGAAGGTGAAAAACATTTGTATTTTTCTCCATAAATGGAGAGGCTTGAAACCTTACTTTTAGATTTTAGACTTTGAATTCAATCTAAAATCCAAAATCTAAAATCTAAAATTTTTTCGGTTATGTAATAATCTTATAATCTTTCCCAAGTCAATTCTTGTGTTTCTTGTTCATAATGCCAGCGTAATAAATTAGCTGGTTGATTTGGGGCAATTGTTGGTAAATTTATTGCTTTTCTGGGTGCGTCTGTAGCTAGGAAGATGGCTTTTTCTACGCCACAAATTCCCCATTTGACTAAGTTTTGTACTCCCGTTAATAGGGGTAAAGTTGTGCCTGATAAAGTGCCATCAAATAATCTGGCGGTTCCGTTAATTATTTCAATTTGTCGATCATCCCAAGGATATACGCCATCTGGTAATCCTAATGGTGCTAGGGCATCACTTACAAGAAACAACCCTTTACTGGCGCGGAGGAGAATTTCTAACATTGTAGGGACTACGTGCTGGCCATCGGCAATAAAACTACACATCACATCGGGATGGTTCATGGCTGCACCTAACAAGCCTGGTTCACGGTGATGTAATGGTGGCATGGCATTAAAAGCATGGGTGAGCATTGTTGCACCTTGTTCAAAGGCGTTTTGTGCTTGTTCTGCTGTGGCTTGGGAGTGTCCCAAACTGACTGTGATGCCTAATGAATGTAAATATGGGATGACTTTACCGGTGGGATCTAATTCTGGTGCTAAGGTGATGACTTTGACAATGGAGGCATAATCACCTAAAACCCGCTTAACTTCATTCATAGTTAGGGGTAGGATGTATTCTGCTGGATGTGCGCCACGTTTACCGTAGTTTAAAAATGGGCCTTCGAGATGGACTCCGAGAATTTTCGCGCCTGAGTTTTGAGTATAGTTAGAGATGATGGCAAGCGATCGCTGTATATTTTCTACAGAAGTTGTGACTAGAGTTGGTAAATAGCCATCAACACCGACATTCCACAAATATTGAGAGATATCTTCGAGCATATCGGCGTTTTTAACTGTCAAATCAGGAAACGCCAAACCTAGTCCACCGTTAATTTGCAAATCAACGCCACCCAGGGAAATCCAGTCACCGGCAAAATCTAAAATTTGTAAATCTTCTGGTGTCACTCGTCTACAGACTCTACCCATAGGCAGAATTTGCTCAATTATGCCGTTTTCATTCACCCAGATCATCTGTAAGTCTTGATAACCGGGTACTCTTGCGTTGATAATATCTACGTTTGTCAGGATGGAATTTGGTGTTGCTTTGGTCATTACCCTAGCCAGAAAAAAGCTGAACCTCAACCGATTGTAGATGGAAGCATCGACAATTAATCTAAAATCTAAAATCTAAAATTCTATGAATCTTCAAGTTGGTATTATCATGGGCAGCGATTCAGATTTGCCTACAATGAAAGATGCGATCGCAGTTTGTGAGGAATTTGGTGTTGAATGCGAAATAGCGATCGTTTCTGCCCATCGTACCCCAGAACGTATGGTAGAATATGCCCAAACAGCACACCAACGCGGTATTAAAGTCATTATCGCTGGTGCTGGTGGTGCGGCTCATCTTCCTGGTATGGTAGCATCTTTAACCCCTCTCCCTGTGATTGGTGTCCCCGTAGCTACCCGCAATTTACAAGGTGTGGATTCTTTATATTCAATTGTGCAAATGCCAGCGGGAATACCTGTCGCTACGGTAGCCATTGGTAATGCTAAAAATGCTGGACTTTTAGCAGTGCAGATTCTCGCTACTCACCAACCAGAACTGCTGCAAAAAATCCTGAAATATCGCCAAAGCTTATGTGATATGGTCATGGACAAACAAAGCAAATTAGAAGAATTAGGCTATCAGCAATATTTACAACAAATGTTTTGATTCGCTTATTACCTTACCTGCATCATCAGGACTTACGCAAAACAGAACGAAAGTAGCGGTAATTCATGAATTATCGCTACGTAAGAGGGTATTTGACTATCCGTTTTAAGCAGGTCTTAAAGAATCTGCCTCTCTTTAGAAGGTAGAGTGTCAAGTTTATTTGTATATTATAATTATAATCAAGCTATCACAAAGCAAATAAGCATCTTATTGAACCTTAATATGCAAATTAAATTTGGAACAGCTGAACAGTCAAAACGAATAGCTCATAAATTTTGTATATAAAAGTATAACCACATTATTATTTTTTTTAATAGTTAATTATTTAAGTTCTTTTTATTAGATATAGATGAGGCTAAATCCTTGTATTGCAAGGGATATATTCACCTTTACCTTGATTCCAGGGTGAGTAATTTATATCAAAAACATAAAAATGTAATTTTCGATACAGAATTTATTTATATATTAAATAGAAAATCAATCAAATTTATTGAAGAACGGTTTCATTAAATTAAATCAGGAATTAATCTAGAAATTCCTGAAGCAATTACATCTAAATTTTCCCTTAATTAGGGTTAGTTAACCAAATTTTGCCGAATTGTAATTTGCACCTTGATCGATGATCAACTTTCATGATAATTAGGGGATAAATCATGGAAGAAATACTCTGTTTTCTATGCCTCAAACTGACAATTTTTATTCCAAAAAAACACGTTTGAGCCGAAATAGAATCCATTTTTGAAACATAAATTTTGAGGTAATGATTTTTCAGATTTAGCGGGAAAAACATTGTTTAATGTTTCTAGAATTAATTTTTGTCAGCTGCTGAAAAACATCAATCAAGGCTTTACTCGCAGGAAAAAACAGCAATGAATAAACGTACTCGACCCTTGTATCGCCTAATAGCACTAGCTATAGGTTCAATGGTGTTTGCAATTTTTGCTCCCACAGTTGTTCAAGCAGCAGATCCGCCAACAATTCAATCTTTAGCGGAAACAACAACCAAATTACAAATTTCTATTGATACTACCTGGGTATTACTCACAGGGTTTCTAGTATTTTTCATGCAAACTGGTTTTTCAATGTTAGAAGCAGGTTTGCTCCGTCAAAGAGGTGTTGTTAACGCCTTATTAGAAAACTTCATTGATGCTGCTGTCACCATCTTAATTTGGTGGGGAGTTGGTTTTGGTATTGCCTTCGGTACAAGTGCAGGTGGTTTTATTGGCACAGATACCTTTTTCCTCAGTCAGTTACCAACTGATGGAGCCTTCCCAAGTGGTGGAGTGCCAGGTATAGCTTCCGAACTCAATGCTTACACCTTGTTCTTCTTCCAGTTTGCTTTCGCTGCTACTGCCAGTACAATCACAACTGGTTCAATGGCGGGAAGAACAGATTTTATCGGTGACTTAATCTACAGTGCTGTTATGGCAGCATTCAGTTACCCAATTATTGTTCACTGGGTTTGGAACGCGGACGGCTGGTTAGCCAAAATGAGTTTCCATGACTTTGCTGGTAGTTCTGTAGTTCACAGTGTTGGTGGTTGGACAGCAATAGTTGGGGCATATTTGTTAGGCCCCCGTCCTGGACGTACTCCTTGGGGACAAATCCCCCCAGCACATAATTTAGGTTTAGCAGCCTTGGGAACCATGATTTTATGGTTTGGTTGGTACGGGTTCAACCCAGGTTCAACCCTTGGTACTGGTAATCCTGGCTTGATTGGGTTAGTCACACTCAATACCACCCTTGGTGCTGGTGCTGGTGCAATTGCGGCAATGTTTTATCAATACTTCCGTTCCCGTAAATGGGATTTAGTTTATTGTCTGAATGGTTCTTTAGCCGGACTTGTAGGGATTACAGCTGGTTGCGCTTTTGTTGCACCTTGGGCTGCGGTTTTAATCGGGTTAACCGGTGGAATTTTAGTAGTTTTAGGAATTGATTTCATTGAATCACTGCATATTGATGACCCTGTAAGTGCATTCGCTGTTCACGGGATTAATGGCATGATGGGTACTCTGGCTATAGGTTTCTTGGGTCAGCCAGAATTAACTCTGAACAAAAAAGCTGGGTTATTGTTAGGCGGTGGCTTTGATTTGCTGGGTGTGCAAATTTTGGGTGTAGTTGCGATCGCAGTTTTCACCGTTGCTTTTGCCTTTTTGATGTTCGGTGGACTCAAAGCAATTGGCCACCTACGTGTTGATTCTGAAGCCGATAAAATCGGTATTGATGCTTATGAACACGGCGCAACTGTCTGGCCTGATGTCTATGCAGTTGAGCAGTTTGTCGAAGAAGAAGAAAAACATCGCTCTCATAAGCCTGGTGTCGGTGCTTTGGAAGGTGAATAATTTACCGCTTTGGTTAGGTAAGCGCAATCAACCGATTATCTAACGAATATAAATGTAGAGACGTTCCATGGAACGTCTCTACAAGGATTCTAGAAGATGCAAATTGAATTGTTAGAAAAGCATAATTTATTTAAATATATTTTTTCAGAAAATTGTCAACTATAGCTTTTTAGCAATAAGTAGCCTATATTCTCAATATTATTGACATTATTATCAATAATTTAACGTAAATACGTTTTTACAGCCATTGATTATTACCTATTGACATTTTGTGATATTATTAGTCTAAAATCTGCTTGGGCTTATTTACTGTTTGATCAAAAAACGGTCAAATCAAAATTTTCTCTGTAGAGACATCTGCGGGAAACGTCTCTACAGTTAAATTACCAATCACCTATCTTATTTTCATCCCAGACTTCCAATTCCAATTCTTGGAGATAGGTTAACCCGGATTGAATTTGCACTTCTGTACCTTCTAAATCCAGGTCAAACCAACCATCACCGACTGCATCACGTCCCAGAATAGCTGCCTTAATATTCACAGTCAGTCCGTAGTCAGATATTAAACGAGAAATCACAGGTTCTTGATGATAGTCTTGAGGAATCCTCACTCGAATCCCTTTATGGGTGAGCGCATTGTCACTAGCCATAAAAATCTCCTGTAAAGCAAATTGATATTGTTTATACTCAAAACGGCTTAATCATTTGATTCTATAGGTAGGGGTAATTCATGAATTACCCCTACACATCTAGGGTTTTCCCAATTTTAGAAAAGTCCAAGTCCTAACCGTGTTTAGTATATCAAGACTCATAATTACGAATTACGCATTATTCAACTTCCTTAATACGGGTTTTCCGTTCCAGAATCTCCTTCAGCACCAAAGTTACAACTGCCAGTAGTGCCAAAAGTACAGCCGCAGAAAAGGCAGCTTCAGTTTCATACTGTTTATAAGCATCCTCAACAAAAAGCGGTAGACTCTGAGTTGTATTGCCAATATTGCCAGAAACAACAGAAACCGCACCAAATTCACCCATTGCTCTGGCATTAGTTAAAATTAAGCCATAGAGTAAACCCCAACGGATGCTAGGCAGTGTCACACGCCAAAAAGTTTGCCAGTCGTTTGCACCCAAAGTTTTAGCAGCTTCTTCTTGGTCTTTACCAAACTCTTCTAAAACCGGAATTACTTCTCTAGCGACAAAAGGCATACTGACAAATGCGGTAGCTAAAACCATGCCGGGAAAGGCAAAGATAATTTGGATATTATGAGACTCAAGCCAAGGGCCAAACCACCCCTGTCGTCCGTAAAGTAGGACTATCATTAAACCAGCGACTACTGGGGAGATAGAAAAAGGCAGGTCAATAATACTGAGAACTATAGCCCGTCCTGGGAATTTATGACGAGAAATAGCCCAAGCTGCACATAGACCAAATACAGTATTTATAGGTACAGCAATTAATGCCAGCAAAAAAGTTAGCCAAGCTGCATGGAGAAATTCAGGTCGGGTGAGGTTAGAGATAAAAGGGCCAACTCCCTTTTTAAAGGCTTGGTAAAAAACGTTGAGTGCAGGGATATATTGAACTAAGGCTAAATAAGCGATCGCAATTCCAATCAAAACCCCCGGAACCCAACTCTGCTGTTTGGGATTATTTCTCTTATCTGTTGTCATATCTTCTCGACCAAGCTTGTAAGAAATTAATTGCTAGTAACAGTACCAAAGAAATCAAAAGTAAAACCACACCAATCACTGTTGCACCAGAATAGTCATACTGTTCCAATCGCTGGAAAATCAACACAGGTGCAATCAAATCTTTAAACGGTGTATTAGAAGCAATAATCACCGTTGAACCATACTCTCCCACAGCGCGGGAGAAACCCAAAGCCACACCAGTCAAAATTGTCGGAAATAAAGGTGGGATAATCACCTTCCAAAAAGTCTGCCATTGAGAAGCACCCAGACTCCAAGCAGCCTCTTCAATTTCCTGTTCCATTTCTTGCAACACTGGTTGCACAGTCCGCACCACAAATGGTAAGGAGATAAATATCATTGCTACCCCAACTCCTAAGCGGGTAAAAGATACTTTAAACCCCAGTGGTGCTAACAGCCAACGAATCCAATCATAATAAGTGTCTGGAGGCAGATGGCAATGCCGAAGAAAACAACCCGGTTCTAACAGCGAACCAATCCAGCCATTATCACTGTAAACTGTTGCCAGCGTTAGACCTGCAACCGATGTTGGCAAAGCAAAAGGTAAATCTACTGTCGCATCAATGATGCGTTTGAAAGGAAAATCGTAACGCACCAAAACCCAAGCAATCAGAGTTCCAAATACGCCATTGAGCAAAGCCGCAAAAATAGAAGTCAGAAAAGTAACATTGTATGTTGCTAAGGCCAACTCATTAGTAGCGATTTCCCAAAACTTAGCCGGAGATTCAGTACTTGCTTTGAGAAACATTGCCGCCATAGGCAAAAACAACATTACCGTTAAATATGCTATGGTAATTCGCCAAGTCCAAGGCAGTCGAATGACATTATCTAGAAACACCTTCCAGGCAGGAATTTTATGATCAACTTTCACCGAAGAAGATACGGTCATAATTCAAAATTTAAACTTAGCTTTTTGTCTGATGAGAGTCAGGAGTTCGGAGTTCGGAGGTAGGAGTTCGGAGGTAGGAGTTCGGAGGTAGGAGTCAGAAGGAAAAAGGAGGAAGGAATTAACCACCAATCACCAATCACCAATCACCAAACCCAAATTACCGTTTGTTCTTGGCTTGAATTTGGTCAAAAACCCCACCATCAGCGAAAAACTTCTTATCGACTGCTGTCCAACCGCCAAAGTCATCAACAATACCCAGAGTTTTCACCTTCGGAAATTTGTCTGAAACTGCCTTAGTTTGGGCTACTGTCTCATTCACTGGTCGGAATCCCAATTTGACAAACTCTTCTTGTGCCTCAGGAGTGTAGAGGAATTTGATAAACCCTTCTGCGACTTCGCGTGTGCCGTGTTTATCAACGTTTTTGTCCACTACTGCAATAGGATTGTCAATGGAGATATTGACATCAGGAACAACATAGTCAACTTTTTCACCCTTTTGTTGTGCCAAGATAACTTCGTTTTCATAGTTGATTAAAGCATCTCCCTGACCCTGTTTAGCAAAAGCATCAGTGGCTTCCCGTGCATCTTTAGTCAGAATCGGCACGTTTTTGTAAACTTTGCTGACAAATTCAGTAGCTTTAGCGTCATCACCACCAGTTTTAACCACGGAATTCCATAGTGCTAAGAAATTCCACTTAGCAATACCTGACGTTTTTGGGTCAGCAGTAATTACTTTGATACCATCTTTTCCTAAATCTTCCCAGGTCTTGATACCTTTAGGGTTGCCTGGACGAGTGATGATGGCTGCCACAGATTTGGAGACAATAGCATTATTGGGAACTTCTTTTTCCCATCCTGGCTCAATTAGTCCAGCTTTTTCAATCTTTTGGGTGTCTCCAGATAGGGCTAAGTGGACAACATCTGCTCCCAATCCATCTATAACAGCGCGAGTTTGGGAACCAGAACCACCATAGCTTTGCCTGAAGGTAACAGTTTGGTTATGTTCTTGTTTCCACTTCTCTACAAATTTAGGAATAATGGCTTCGTGAGCGGCTTTGGTAACAGCAAAGGATACTAGAGTTAGTTCCACGTTCTGCTTACTTGCCGCAACAGGAGTAGCACCAGGAGTATCTGCGGAATTACTATCATTCGCACCAGAGCAAGCGGCAAGTGTTACACTCAAAATTACCCCTGCTAAAAATAGTGATACAAAGCTTTTGGGTGAATTTAGCTTAAATCCAAGTTGTAATTGTTTTAGCGATCGCAAATTCATTTTCTGTCCTCCTGTAAATCTACAGTTAATTGATGGGGATACGGTATTTACCGTTCATAGTATATAGATAATTGCAGATATGTGGTTATAAATGCAAGCAAAAACAACACTTCCTCGATAGAGAATATGGGGATTGTACCAGTTTCATGGTCAATTACAACTTCTATGGTCTAAAAATTTTCATCGGGCTATTAGCTTGATGAAAATTTCTACATATATTCATAAGCTTGTAATCAGTTTAGCTTATTCTAAATAAAAAAATATTATACATACATTTCCCGATAAATAATTAGTGGTTTTGTCGAGAAAACCTATTGATTTTCTCTGTACTATCTGATACGCTCTTTTTTAAATCTCTTAATTACGATATTCCGATCTATATACCGTAGATTTTGCCAACTAATTCACAACTCCCCATGAAATACAATTTCTCAACAAATCCAGTAGTTCCATTTTTAAAGCTTTCTTCTACTGTAGGGTTAGTAGCAGGTTTAAGTATAAATACGATTTACCCTGTATTAGCTTCAAACACAACTTCAAAAACGCAACTGATTAGTCAAAGTGGTAAAAAGGTTGAAATTACTTTGGTTTCTTATGCAGTAACTAAGGGTGCTTACGAAAAAATTATTCCTCAGTTTGTGGGGAAATGGAAACGGGAAAAAGGTCAAGATGTGGTAATTCGTCAAAGCTATGGTGGTTCTGGGTCACAAACCCGTGCTGTAATTGATGGTTTGCCCGCAGATGTGGTAGCTTTAGCATTGGCACTGGATACAAAAAAGATAGAAAAAGCAGGTTTGATTAAACCTGGTTGGGAGAAAGAAGCCCCGAACAATTCAATTGTGACTCGTTCGGTAGTTGCTTTAGAAACTCGTCCGGGTAATCCGAAAAAAATTAAAACTTGGACTGATTTATCCAAACAAGGTGTCAAAGTTATTACTGCTAACCCTAAGACATCAGGCGGTGCAAGGTGGAATTTTCTGGCTTTGTGGGGTGCAATCACTAAAAATGGTGGTAACGAAACTCAAGCCCAAAATTTCCTGACTCAAGTCTTTCGGAATGTGGCTGTACTACCTAAAGATGCACGAGAATCAAGTGATGTCTTTTATAAAAAAGGTCAAGGTGATGTATTACTCAACTATGAAAATGAAGTTATCTTAGCTGCACAACAAGGAAAGACAGATGTATCTTACGAGGTGCCATCAATTAATATTTCGATAGATGCACCTGTTGCTGTTGTGGATAAAAATGTTGATAAGCAAGGTACTCGTCAAGTATCAGAAGCTTTTGTAAAGTTTCTTTTTACTCCAGAAGCGCAACGTGAGTTTGCTAAAGTTGGTTTTCGTCCAGTTAATTCTACTGTAGCTAAAGAAGTACAGAATAAATTTCCGAAGATTGCCAGACTCTACACAGTAGATAATTTGGGCGGTTGGGATGCTGTGCAGAAGAAATTTTTTGATGATGGAGCTATCTTTGACAAAATTCAAGGGGCAAAGCGCTAACTTTAACTACGTAATCAAATTGTTATAGTAACTCTTCAGGGATGCGATGCTTGTCATGTTCTCATTGCCATAGCTTTCTTGGGGAGTTACTTTTATTTTGACCACCCTCGTATATCATAGTTAAACACTTTTGTCAAGACAAAATTTCTTATAGCAAATATCAGTATTTATACTATTGTTGGCTTTATTTACAAAAGTTTACTATATGTAGACTTGCTGAAATTGCTGTTATATTTTATTGCATTTAGGGTGACGGAAAACTACTATCTATGCTAGATTTAAGTGCTAAATTTTTGGTTATTTAAATCAGCAAAGCAAGACTATCCTAACCACAAAAAATTTTAATAAGGAATTTATGACACAGCCGCAACTTATACAACTTAGTAGAATAACAAATATATTTCAAAAATGTACTCAACTGCAATTTAGCGGTCAAATTAATATTAAAGACACAAAAAAAAACAAGTGGATTTTCTATTATCAATTGGGGCAATTAGTATGGGCGACAGAAGGCTCTCACATTTACCGTCGGTTGCGTAGAAATCTGGCTAACAACTGTCATGATCTTGATATTAATAGCATCAACTTTTCTGACATTGATATATCAGTCGAACACTGGGATTTTTTGATTTTAGAGAATTTGTATAAAACTCAAAAAATTACTAAAGAGCAAATTAATAACATTATAGAAACAACAATATTTGAAGTTACCTGTGATTTAGCTCAAAAAACCAACTCTTCATCTTTTTTTTGTGAGCAAAATCAAGATATACAGTTAGAATCTCCAGTAAATTCTACATCTATAAATATCCTGTCTCAACAAATTAAAGATTTCTGGAATGGTTGGTCAGAAGCAGGTTTGGAAAATTTTCATCCTAATTTATCACCAGTATTACGCAATCCAGACTTACTAAAAAGGCAAGTTAGTCCAATTGTGTATAATAACTTTGAACGTTTAATTAACGGACAGTATACATTATGGGAATTAGCTGCAAAAATGAAGCAGAGTGTCGTATCAGTAGCTCGCTCATTGCGTCCTTTTATGCAAAAAGGAATCACAGAATTAATAGAAATAGGTGACTTACCTTTAGCAATTTCTAAAGTGAATAATCAATCTAGCCATTCACGAGTAGTTAGTAAAAATGCTCCTCTTATAGCTTGTGTGGATGATAGTCTTCAAGTTTGTAAAATATTAGAGAGGATTATTACTGCTAATGGGATGAGATTTATAGGTATTCAAGATTCTGTACAAGCTTTACCTATACTAATTGCAAATAAACCAGATTTGATATTTTTGGATTTAATTATGCCTGTGATCAATGGTTATGAACTTTGCAGCCAATTAAGATGCACTTCTTTATTTGCTAAAACACCAGTGGTGGTTTTGACTGGTAGTGATGGCGTTTTTGATAAAGTCCGTTCTAAGGTATTTGGGGCAACGGAATTTATCACCAAGCCGATTGATAGTGATAAGGTAATAGGGATAGTGAATAAGTATTTACAGGATGAACCAAAATTGGGAAAGCCATATAATTTGGCATTTTCTTATTAAGATGTTTTCCTAAATAAATTACTCAACATTAACCGGAGTTCGGAGTTCGGAGACGCTACGCGAACGGAGTTATGATTTTTTCAATCGAGAGAATAAGGGTTTGAGACTCCTACTGGGGGAGAGTTTTCCACAAATTATCTTATGTCGAACGCAGGTCAACATTAAGTGGTAAACCATCTTGAAACACTAGTATTTCTCCTGGCTGGATTTGTGTCCAAATTTCGTTATCTGTGAGGGGAATAGTGACAATGACAGCAACGCGATCGCTTGGGGTAGTCAATTCGCTAAAATCTACAGTCATCTCTTCATCAATTAAATGCGCGGCTGCAAAGGGTGCTTGACGGATAATGTACCAAAGTTTGGTAGAGCAATGGGTAAAAAAATGCTCTCCATCTGATAACAAATAGTTAAAAATGCCGATAGAATTTAATTCTGCCGTGATTTTGCTTAATACAGGATAAAGTAACTTGAGCGGGGGTTTACCATCAGGAAAACTTTCTCGCAAAGCGTTGAGAATCATGCAAAATGCCTGTTCGCTATCTGTGTTACCGACAGGTTGAAAAAGACCATTATTTTGAGGATGAAAGTCTGGTAAATTACCGTTATGGGCAAATACCCAATACCTACCCCAAAGTTCCCGGCAGAAAGGATGACAGTTTTCAATGGCAATTTCACCTTGGGTAGCCTTGCGAATATGGGCAATGACGTGGGTAGAGTGGATGGGATAGCGACGGACTAATTCTGCTAATGGAGAGGCTATGGAGGGTTTAGCATCTAAAAAAATCCGACATCCTTTACCTTCAGAAAAACTAATACCCCAACCATCGCTATGATCATCGGTTTTTCCTCCCCTAGCAGAAAATCCTTCAAAAGAGAAGCAAATATCTGTGGGTACATTGCAGTTCATTCCTAGCAGTTGACACATTAGTGTTAAAGCGCTGAATTTTCTATAGATGTTTGTGGATAAAGATACTCCAGAATAGCTGATCTATGTTGACGCGATTACCTCCGGTACGCTACGCGAACGCTGCAATTTGAAAATTAAACTTTTTTAGCTAATTTTAATGAGTTTATCAGGTGTTTCTCAGGGTGATTGCTCATGATGAGTAAATTCTCGTCTGAGTTTGCTTGGCTGAGAAAAGTAAAATAGTAAATAATATAAATATGGACAAACGCCGTTTTTTACAGATTAGTGCCGTATTATTTGGCACAGCCTTTTTTTCACGTTATATCAATTGGGGTTCAGAGACTATGGCAGCTTCTAATACTGAGTTTGCAGTGACCAAAACAGAACAAGAGTGGAAAAGCATTTTAACAGCGGAACAGTATCAGGTATTGCGGAAACATGGCACAGAACGCCCTCATACTAGCCCTTTAGACAAGAATTATGAGCCTGGTACTTATGTCTGTGCTGGGTGTGGACAGGCTTTGTTTACCTCAGACAGCAAATTTGATAGCCGTACTGGTTGGCCGAGCTTCTTTAAACCAATTGAAGGTGCGATCGCTACTACAACAGATCGGTCTTTGTTCATGACTAGAACTGAAGTGCATTGTAGCAATTGCGGTGGACATTTAGGCCATGTATTTAACGATGGCCCCAAACCTACTGGCTTGCGTTATTGCATGAACGGTGTGTCATTGCAGTTTACACCAGCTTAGTCAAAAGAGCGATCGTAAAGCACTGCTGTTTTCAGCAGTTCGCTTTTTTGGCTTAACCTACTGCATATTCTGTAAATTTTCGCATAAAAGGGGAATGAAACCCGATCACAATATCCTCTTTAGGAACACCGAGTTGAACTAATTCTTCAGCAATATCAATTTCTGTTCCATTCCATTGAATCCAGATTTTTTCGTTTTTGATGTCGAGGTGCATAGAACAGCCATACACTCGACATTTATTTTCCCAGCCAATATGGACAATCTGATAATGATCCCGTTGTGTATCAAAGATTGTCTCTACTTCAATTTCTCCATAAGCAGGTTTATAACTGGCGTATTTCGTCAATATTTGCTGAATATATTGGCGATAATCTTCTAACTTTGCCATAAAACATGATGTTAAGAGATCAAGTTATCTTAATTAGAGGAATCCTGATTAGGTAATTTTATTAAATATCCCTGAAAGTCTTGATGTTGCTCAAATTGGAATTTTTCATAAATTTCGATTTTGACTTTTTCCTCCAGATATTCTTTTTGTTGGACTTGATCACCTAAATCTGTTAACCAAGTTGGCGGATTTTGTAGGAAATCATTCATTAGTTCTTGATTTTCTGAATAAGACTTGATATTAATATGAAATATACCTGTCAATTCTTCCATCTCGCTCCCATTGCTGGGTGAATATTGAACTAGTTTACCAAGTCTAGACTTATTAAGGATTAAAATTCTCTTGTTATCAGTATTGTCGTCGTACACAGTAAAGACTGGAATATCACAATCTTCAATTGTATAGCATCCCTGAAAACCTCGGATTTCTATTTTTGGACAATCATTTTGCCACTTAGATTTGAAGTTGACTCTATTTGTAAGAAGACTATTTATATCTAAATTTATAGTAAGAATAATTATATTATCTAGATTTTCTTTAAATAAATCAATTGCTGTATCGAACTGACTGATATCAATCTCTTGGCACAAATTTTCTATTTCTTCTATAATTCTTAAATTTTCGTCTCTTGCTAAATTCCTACCGTAGGTAATACCAATATCATAATATGTCACATACCATTCTTCTAAAAAAGCAGCTTTCGGATAAAGCTCTATTATACCAAATGGATTAATGCTAATTTCTAAACCCTCATGAATTCTATCTTCATACAATTCATGATAACTGAGAATATTTCTAATTATTGTTGATTTATCAAAGCTCTCAGTAAAATCTTTTTTAAATTGATCGACTTTTTTAGAACTGAGATTTTTAATTCTTAGTAAACTTTTTATCCGTTCTTCTACTTTTGGTTTCAAACTTTGCAAAAATGGAATTAATGCAGATTCAATATTATTAATGTCCAGTCCAAGTATGCTTAAATTTTCAGTATCTTCTTTGAGTTTATTAGCAAGTTTAATAAAGCTATCTACTGAGTAAATTATATTATTTAATTCGCGGGAATCCAAAGTGTCTGATAATCTAAATTGATTAATTATTTCTGTCCGATTATTTTTTTGAAATTCTCTAAGCGATAGCAGCAAAAAATATTGTTTATAGTAGAGTTCACTTCCGTGACGATCTTCCCAAAAAAGGCAAAAATCTCTTTGAATACGATTTATTTCAAAATAAAAGTTGATTAAGTTTCCAATCGAAGTAGGAAGAATATCATGCCCTACCCAAGTTGCTTCCGAATCATGTGGTTGCTTGAAATTCCATAGATATTTAATATAGTCATATCTTTGTTTAAAAATACAATATGCTCCAGCACCAAAAATAATATCTATAAGGTTATTAAACTTGAAATTAGAAGTAATATCCTCTCGAAGTTTATCTTCTTTTTGTTGAGCTTCCTCTTTTTGAACGTCATTAAAGCAAGGTTGTAATAATTCTACTACTTCATTAACAATTTTTAGACAACTAATTAGCTGATCTCTTGTACGAATATGTTGAATTTGCTGCTTTAAATTATTTATTTTACTCCTTATGTGATATGTTTCATCTATTTCTTTGTATTTTTGATAATTGCACCCTCTAACAAATGATATATAATTATCAATATTTTCATAACTTGAATCGTGTAGTGTTATAGAGTTTATTAAATTAGATACCAAACTTTTAAATAGGGAAGTTTTATTATTAGATATAATATCTTGAATTCCGTAAAAAAAGTATCTATCAAATAAATCCAAATATGAAAGATCAAATAAATCATTAAATACTATAGTAATGTACCAGCTTATTGAAACCAGATGTGCTGAACCGCTTTGATTTTGATTAGTATTTCTTCTGAGTTCAGCAAGATTTTTAAGCAATTGTTCTACAAGCAAATTATTATTAGGAATCTGGGATATATCTCTAAGTAACGAAATAATATCAGCAGTTACAAACCACTCAATTTCAGCATTGTTTACTTCTAAAGCTGCTTCGCGTATTCTCAAAAGTTGATTTACTGCTGCTGTAAATGAAACAAGATGTTTTTTAGTATCTAATTTCAATGGTAGTTGACCATTAGTTTTATCCTGAGCATATACATCAAAAAAATCTTGAGATAAAAGTAATCGCTCAAATTCTTCAGGTCTACTTTTTTGTATCTCAAGAAATTGTCCCATTTTCTCGCTAATTCTATTTAGTCCTATTTTGATTTTTTCTTCTCCTTTCTTATTCTTTGTTTCAAATGCTAAAATATCACCAGTAGCTTCTAGAGCTTCAACAAGTTGTTTTTGTTTTAATTTCAATGCTTCATTATCTAATTTCTTATTTTGAGTTTGGGGAGTAAGTGATTTTTCCATATCATTGAAAAGCTCATCTAATAAAAAATTAGTATCAGTTATATAACGTCGAAGGGTAGCAAAAAATTTATAGAGTATATAAATCGTAAATATAAATATAATAAAAGTAATCCAGGCAAGAATTTTCCAATAACCAGAAATTGAATCAGCAGGGGTGAAAAATTTTAGAATAATAGCAGCTATGATATCTATAGTTAACAATATTGGCAGCAGCTTAATTTCCGACTCTTGGCTAAATTTCTTGGTAATAACTCCTGATTGATATCGCTCAGATATTCGAGAAATAATTTCCAAGCTGAGAGGTATAGCAATAGCAATTATTGCACCTTGAAAAGCTACTACATCTGATAAAAAGCCAGTGCTAGGTGATATTGAAATTATCCAGTTAAAACAATATTTTACCCAGGAAAATTTAGAAATAATTAAATCCCAATTAATACTTATAATTTGGAAATTAATCATAGCTAAATTATTGATAATAATTACATGAGCCTTAAATAATCCTAAAAGATATCCCAGACTCATACCACTTATAAAGTTAACTCCATACCCAATTACTTTTTTATTCGCTAAACTCCGCAAATTCCAAGTCTGAAATACTTGCAGATGTTTCAAACTACCTGACCAATGTTTTTTGAATTTTTTCAAAGTCATTATGTATTCTAATCAAGTAAAAATTTAAAGATGAAATCAAGCAGTTATTAGCAATATACTTCCAACTTTAAAAAAGCTTCTTAATTATTGTATTATATATTACATGATATAAAGAGGGCATTTCCCAGCCCACATTAAATTTTATACCATGTTGTTCTGAAGTGATGCCATAGCGAAGCGCTGACTTGTCAGTTCCCTCCTCGTCCTCCACATCACCCCAAAGTCCCCAACAATTCCTGCAACCTTTCCCTACCATTGCGAAAAACAGACCAACCATCACCCACTAGCACCGCTTCCACCTTCTCCAAACCAGCCAAGCGGCGTACAGAAGCCACGGCTTGATCTCGATTCATCAACTTTTCGTCTGGTAAAATAGTTAAAGTGCCGGCTTTGTGCGATCGCACTAAATCCCCAGTAATCAACGTCGTCTCCTCCAACAGCAAGGCCAACTCACCAGGAGTCTTTGAACCTTGGATTTCAATCACCTTCAGTCCTGGAACTAACTCCTCACCATCAGTCAACCACCTATCGCACAAAATCGAGAAATCTTCTTTTTCCGCCTTTGGTGCAGCAATTTTAGCATAGGTTTGATTAGCAATTTCCTTAGCTGACCGCAGATGATCAGAATTCGTCAGTACAATCCAAGCCACACCACCGAGGGATTCCAGATGATTCCAATCATGGTTTGATAAAGCTACTGGATCAATCAAGATATTCCCTTCTGGACGTATCCAAGCGAACCCATTGAAATCAATATTTCTTGCGGGGTTAAAACAAGACCAGCTATATAAATCGTTACGGTGCAAAGATTTCATGATAATTTTAGTTCAGAACTTTCAATAGTTTGTATTAATAGACCAGCATTAATAATGTATCATTCATGCTCACCAGTCAGCGAAAAAACTACTGTTTTTGCCGTCACCATCGTTAGGAATTGAGGATCATCAAAATATACCGGGTAATTTAGTTAATGATTTTATTTAAAAATCAGCCATAGGATAGAAGGTAAAAAGTAGTTAATCACAGTTAATCAATACTGTGAACCAAAAATATGGTGTTAGGATTTAGTCAAAATTCACTCTTCATTAGGATATCCAAATTAAAAGCTGAGAACTTCTATTTATTGAATTTCTCATAAGAGAACTTATCAGCAAAAATCATTGAAAAGAGTGCAAAATAGCACCAATTCATGTGAATAATTTGGGGGAGGAATTTAGTCACTATATCGGAATTTTGAATTAATCAATTTAGGGGTGAAAGCCCCAGTTACCCTTGAAAAATTTGGACTTAATGTTGTAATTAATCCAAATCAAAACATAGGCAAACATTGCGAAATCAGGAGTATTTTTTATGTTGATGATGATGACCGAAAACATGACCAGCGAAATTCAAACCTGCATGAACTCTTGCATGGAATGTCATAAAATATGCTTAGAAACCATGGCTTACTGTATGAGTAAAGGTGGTAAGTACATGGATATGGGCATGATCAGCATGATGCGCGACTGCTCTGAAATGTGCATGATGTGCATGAACATGATGATGGGTGGTTCCGAGTTCATGGGACGTACTTGTATGCTTTGTGCGGAAATGTGCGATGCCTGCGGCGAGCAAAGCTATCGCTATGCCGCAGCTTGTGAAAAAATCAGTGATGATAGCAAGATGATGGAATGTGCCGCAGTTTGTCGTAGATGTGCTGAAACTTGCAGATCAATGCAAATGATGCCTGCTTAACTAATTCGTAATTTTTCTCGTTCCCATACTCTGTATGGGAATGAATTCTAGAAGGCTCTGCCTTGAGCCAAGGCTGCGCTATCGGTAACACTTCTGCTAAGATTAGAGGCAGAGCCTCTTTAATGGCATTCCCAGCCGGAGACTGGGAACGAGATAACTAAATTAAAGAATATTCAGCACCTTTCTGAGTAGTGCTTGGTCTTCTAACTTAGGTTTAAGACGACCATTTTCAACATCACGAATCCAGCTTTGGCTTTTACCCGTAAGCCTTGCTAATTCTCTTTGGGAGATATTAATATTTTTGCGTGCTTGCAAAACTTGTTCACCTAATAAATCACCAATGCTTTTAAGAGTTTTTTTACTCCTAACAGTACTACGCTTTTTTTTCTCTGCTTCTGAACTTAGCTGTTCCCACTCTGGAGGAAGTTCAAAAGATAAAATTCGCGCATTCATTAACAAATTCCACTTGCCACGAGGTCCACTATCTGTTAGTCGATTATCACCACTACCATCATTAATCCAAAATTCCAAAGCCTCATCTGGATCTTCAGGAATATCAACTAATTTCGCCCACAATGGTTGAATTTCTGGCGGATAGGTAATAGGGTCAAATAGTGGTTTGACTCCATAATGATTGAGAACTTCCAAATCATTTTCAAAAGTGCGTAATAAACGCTTACGTTCATCTCTTAATCTCGAAGCTAGGTTAATTTTTTCCTCACCATAAGCAACTCGCATTAGGGTAGGAACAGTGATGCGTTGTTCTCTACCCATTTTGGTTTTAAATAATAACCATAACATCAGTCTAATGGCACCTTCATGTTGCTGCCAAAGACTCATAACTGTAGTTAACAGCGTTTTAGGAAGACTACCATATTGATAAAATCCGCTTCGCTCTTTACTGGCTTGTCTATTTAAGAAATGTTGCGCCCAAGTGCCTGTTTTAACCTTAAATGTCAGTCCAATCAAATATTTACACCCCAGATCATCTTCTTGAAAATGGTGCTGAATATCTGTTAAATGCCATAAGTGACTTTGTGTAACAGAAAATCCGGTAACTCTACCCCGTTGCGGCCAGTCTATGGTAACAATGAGAGAACAAGCTTGTTGAACGATGTTTTTGATTAAAGAAAGCTTGGCAGTTTTGTTGAGGTCTTTGCGTTTCTCTAACCCCAAATATTTTTCAATTTGGCGTTCATCAATGGCAAATTCTTGTTCCCAAGGTTTATCTAAGGCTGTAGCATGGGCTGCGAAAATTAAATGAATACAAGCTGCTCGAATATCGAGGCTTTGAATTACGTGTAAATCTTTAGCTAGGTTACTAAGTTGAAATGGGTCTTGGATATGAAAAGAAATTGCACCCCGACCTTGATTAACTTGTCGGCTATAATGTAAATTATCTTCTGCATCTGTTTCCCAATTTAATGATTTACGTTGTGCTAGTAAATTGCAAGCTTCCCAGATAACTATTGCTGAAGCAAATGGATGATTCTTGCCATTGGAAAATAAATCAGGACTGGTAGGTTCTCGCGGTTCAATTTTGCATCTTCCTTTTTTCGCTTGTGCAGGTATGGGAGCATTTATTGGACAAGCAATGACACATTGTGGTTCTGGATAATAACCCTCACAATTATTACAAAGACAAGGATCAATCCAATATTCATTATTTTCTATTTTGATTGCACCCGTAGGACATTGGGGTCGGCATTTATCACATCCAATGCAATTTTTGTTAGGAATTGTATAAGGCATCAGGCTTCTTCCTACTCTAATTGCTGAGATGTTTGGCTCAAGTCCCCCCGTGATGTCTCCTGTTGATTCATAACTTGCTACCAAAGTATCTCCATGACAAGAAATGTTTTTCTCGCCTCACTTGTCAGTTATCAGTTAACAGGGTTTATATTGTGCTTTACCCCTACTAATGGATTTAGCTGAATGAAAAATCACAGCATATCCTTAATAACTGTTCACTGTTGACTATTCACTGATCAAAGACATTGAAACAAGAGCTTCATTGCTTCTTTATTAACTATACATTTCATAAAGATTTCGCTAAGTTTGTTCAGAATGAGCTTAGGAAGATTTCTTAATCTTTGTCTTTATATTTGACTATAAAACCTTACTCAAAGTGTTTTTGGGTAACATCTAGGTACTGCTAAATTGTTTAACTGACTGTTAATTTGAATTTATTTATTGCTATGGAAGTTACAGTTTCTTTTAAAGTTAAATTTTGTGCATAAATTAAGTTAAGGTAAAATATAACTTTTCTGATGATTTAATTTGTATAGTTTTTTACATAAAAGGTAATTTGGGTTTATTTAGTATCTACTAATACTGTTAAATCGCATCTTTTATCCATGAGGTAAATATTATATTTGCAAAAAAATATCAATATATTTTTATCAAGGGCAGGAGGAAAACTGACCCCTAGAGGATGTTTGAAAAGTATCAGAATTGATTGAGATCCCCCCAACCCCCCTTAAAAAGGGGAATTTAGGGGGATCTATCAGCAATACCTTGTCCAAATCGAAAAAAGTCTTGATTTGTAGGTTGGCTTGAGGGACGTTCACGTAGTGTGCCGGAGGCATCACCCAACAAATGCGTCGGCTTGCGCTGTTGCTTAACCCAACCTACAAAAAATGGACAAGGTATTGATAAGTAGATGTTTTTTATTAATAATAAATATCATTTAATATGATTAATTATCTAAACTCAATTGCTATTATTTACCAAGTCAGAAAAATTTGATAAAAAAGTTAATTTTTATTCGTAAAAATAAAAATTATTAGGCTAGGATTAAGATTAAATCACGAACTAATTTGTAAGCAAAATTGCTGAGGGAAAAATTATGGCGACATTAACAGGAGTGACTTTTGGCGGTAAGACCTGGACTCCAAAATTTGCCCAAGAGATTGACAAAGATAAATGTATTGGTTGTGGCAGATGTATTAAAGTATGTGGTCACAATGTTTTAGGGTTAAAGGCACTAAATGAAGAAGGCGAATTTGTGGAAGACGAAGATGATGAAGAAATTGAACGGAAGGTAATGGCAGTAGTGACTCCAGAAAACTGTATTGGTTGCGAAGCTTGTTCCCGTATTTGTCCCAAAAATTGTTATTCTCATACAACAGTAGACAACTAATATTTTTGGGAATTACTCAAAATAATGCTTTGCTTAAAAAAGCACTATTTGACTGCGTAAATCTGCTAAATTATGTAATTATATGGGAATATCTTATTTTTTCCCCAACTAGATAAAAAGTTCATCAACAACAAAAATATAAATCGTAAATTGTTATAAATGAGCAGAATTAAAATCCTGAATTTCCAGTTTTTATAAAAAATTGGAAATTTGAATATACTAAAAGCATTTTTTTTAATCTTGAGTAAAAGATATGAAAAAATCTGGAAGTTTATGCAATTTAGTATTAAGTGTAAGTTAGAACGTTAGTAAGTGAAAATCAAAAACACTGCCCCAAATCAGAGAACAGTGAACAGATTGATAACTGGATAAGTACGGACGAATTGTAATTTGCTCCTACAACTGATAATTGATAACTGATAGAGTGCAGGTAGTATGCAAAAAGTTCCTGTGTCGTTATGGACGCTATTAGCTGGGATGATAATTTCCCCTATTAGCATCTGGATTGGTCAAAATCATCATCTACTACCGGTACAAGCATCGCAACAAGCGCCTTTGGTAGACGGATTTTTCAATATCATGTTTACCATTGCTGTTGCTTTATTTTTAGTAGTAGAAGGAACGATTCTAATTTTCTTGTTTATGTATCGTCGTCGTCCAGGAGACAATGGTGATGGTACACCTGTAGAAGGTAACTTAGCCTTAGAAATATTTTGGACAGCAGTTCCTACAGTAATTGTGATTGTTTTGGGTATCTACAGTGTAGATATTTATAACAAAATGGGAGGTTTAGAACCAGGTAGTCATCCTCATGGACAGATGGCTATGGCTGCTACCATGAATGATGGTTCTGAAGCTGTCACTGCTGGGATTGGTATTGGTGGAAGTCCCCAAACTCAAGGTAAAGCAGCGGATTTGGTAGTTGATGTGAAGGGGATTCAGTTTGCTTGGTTGTTTAACTATCCCCAAACTGGGATTGCTGCTGGTGAGTTACACGTTCCTGTTGGTGCTGATGTGCAGTTGAATCTATCAGCAGATGATGTAATTCATTCGTTTTGGGTTCCCCAATTTCGTCTCAAACAAGATGCACTTCCTGGTATTGCTACTGAATTGCGTTTTGTTGCTACTAAACCAGGTACATATCCGATAGTTTGTGCGGAATTGTGTGGTGGTTATCACGGTTCTATGCGATCGCAAGTTGTTGTCCACACCCAAGAAGATTTTGATAGCTGGTTGACAGAAAACCAGATTGCACAACAGCAAGGACAACCTCAAGTTGTGGCTGTAAATCCAGCTAATTTATCTACACCTGAATTTCTGGCACCTTATGTTCAGGATATGGGAGTGAGTAAAGAAAATATTGCGTCATTAGTGATCGGGAATAGGAAATAGGTAAATTAAACTTTTGCCTTTTTCTACTGATAACTGAAAATCCCCAATCCAAAATCTAAAATCTAAAATCGAATGACACAGTTAGAATTTCCACCAAATACGCCACACACCTCACACCCTACAGCGTGGAAATGGCGAGATTATTTCACTTTTAATATTGATCACAAGGTGATTGGGATTCAATATTTGGTGACAGCGTTTGCATTTTATCTCATCGGTGGGTTGATGGCGATCGCACTCCGCACCGAGTTAGCCACCGCAGATTCCGATTTTCTTGATCCTAATCTGTACAACGCTTTCATGACCAATCACGGGACGATCATGATCTTCCTGTGGATTGTCCCTAGTGCAATTGGGGGATTTGGTAACTATCTAGTCCCGCTGATGGTGGGTGCTAGAGATATGGCGTTTCCCAAATTAAATGCGATCGCATTTTGGTTAAACCCACCCGCAGGATTATTACTGTTACTCAGTTTCATTTTTGGTGGTTCCCAATCAGGTTGGACAGCTTACCCACCATTAAGCTTAGTTACCGCACCAATCGCGCAAACCATGTGGATTTTAGCGATTGTGTTAGTGGGAACTTCCTCAATTTTGGGTTCACTCAACTTTGTGATCACCATCTTGTTGATGAAAGTCCCCAGCATGAAATGGGATCAAGTTCCCCTATTTTGCTGGGCAATTTTAGCAACTTCTGTCCTCGCACTTGTATCTACACCAGTATTAGCAGCAGGTTTAATTCTGTTGTTGTTTGATATCAACTTTGGTACTTCCTTCTTCAAACCAGATGCTGGTGGTAACGTCGTTATCTACCAGCATTTATTCTGGTTTTATTCCCACCCGGCAGTTTATTTAATGATTCTGCCGATTTTTGGGATTATGTCAGAAGTAATTCCCACCCATGCACGGAAACAGATTTTTGGTTATAAAGCGATCGCATTTTCCACAGTTGCTATTTGCGTCGTTGGTTTATTCGTCTGGGTACACCATATGTTTACCAGTGGTACACCCGGTTGGATGCGGATGTTCTTCACCATCTCTACCCTCATAGTTGCAGTTCCCACAGGTGTAAAAATCTTCGGATGGGTTGCAACCCTTTGGGGTGGCAAGATTCGCTTCACCAGCGCCATGCTATTTGCGATCGGCTTATTATCCATGTTCGTCATGGGTGGATTAAGCGGCGTAACAATGGGAACAGCCCCCTTTGATGTTCACGTCCACGACACCTATTATGTAGTCGCACATTTCCATTACGTTCTCTTTGGTGGTTCCGTCTTTGGTATTTACGCAGGTATATATCACTGGTTCCCCAAAATGACCGGCAGAATGATGAACGAAACCTGGGGAAGAGTTCACTTTATCCTCACTTTAATCGGTACTAACTTGACATTCCTACCCATGCACAAACTGGGTTTACAAGGAATGCCTCGCCGAGTTGCCATGTATGACCCCCAATTTGTCAGCTTAAACCAGCTTTGCACCATTGGCGCATTCATTTTGGGTATTTCTGTGATTCCCTTCGCTTACAACGCCATTACCAGTTGGAAAAAAGGCGAACTCGCAGGTGATAATCCCTGGGAAAGTTTGACTTTAGAATGGACAACCAGTTCCCCACCAATTATTGAAAACTGGGAAGTATTACCTGTTGTTACTCATGGTCCTTATGATTACGGTCATATTCATGATGAATCATCATCAGTGACTGAGGCTGTCAGTTAAAACGCAGACATTGACATAGTTTACTCACCTTGTACTCAAGTACAAGGCTAATAGCAAAAGTCGGTTAAAACCGACTAAGAAATCCGGTTTTCAGTCCGTTTTAACGGACTTGGGCTATTAGACTGGGAATTCATTCCCAGGCGGGTGAGACAGCTAATCGAGAAACGAATAGTAGGTAAATGAAATGACTGCAATTACAACCAGTGAACATCACGAAGCTGGACACGAAGAACATCAAGATTTACGAGTTTGGGGACTATTAACTTTTCTGGTTTCCGAATCTTTGATGTTTGGTGGATTTTTTGCCACCTACTTGTTCTTTCGAGGTACTACCGCCGTTTGGCCACCAGAAGGAACAGAAGTAGAATTATTTATCCCTACAATTAACACCATCATTCTTGTTTCTAGTAGCTTTGTCATTCACTTTGGTGATATGGCAATTAAAAGAAATAGTGTAGGTTGGATGCGGTTTTGGTATTTCATTACCGCAATTATGGGGGCTGTATTCCTAGCCGGTCAGGTTTATGAATACATGAATTTGGGATATGGTCTAACCACCAATGTTTTCGCCAATTGCTTTTATTTAATGACTGGTTTCCACGGTTTACACGTCTTCATCGGACTGTTGTTAATCTTGGGTGTATTATGGCGTTCTTTGCGTCGTGGTCATTATTCTGATACCAAACACACAGGCATCGAAATGGCAGAAATTTACTGGCACTTCGTTGATATCATTTGGATTGTTCTCTTCACCTTGGTTTACATTCTCAACGCATTTTAAATTGGTAATGGGTAATGGGTAATTGGTAATTATACACCTTTTACCTTTTACCTGATCATACATCATTCACAATTGTAAAAACATTATCCAATCACATCCTGAAAATCCTTAAATCCTAGACATCCTGATACAGAAATTATTTATGCTTAATCAAAAATCTGTGATGCTTTTAAACTCAATATATTAAATTGTGGAGAAACAACTAAATCATCACCAGAAAAAATCCCAATTTCATGATAAATTTCATTAATTAATTCTAAAACTAATATGCTTTTAGTTTCTGGGTCAATAATCCAATATTCAGGAATACCACAATCTTGATATTGTAACCGCTTGGCGATAAAATCTCTATCTCTTTGTAATTCCCCAGGGCTAACAACTTCAACAACCAATAAAGGTGGTGATATTGAGAGGCGAATAGTATTCCGGTTTGATAATAATTTAATATGTTCTTCCCGAATAATAGTCAGATCAGGATAACGATTTCTTGGTTCTCCTCTTACTTCCAACTCTAAGCCATGTCCCCGCACTCTATCAATCCCTATTAACAATGCAAAAATAAGTAAAAGACGATTAGCAATTTGCACATTAATACCTGATTCTGGTGGCATTTCCACTAACTCCCCATTAAACAATTCATACAAGTTATCAGTGCCATCATCATAAGATAAATATTCTTCAAAACTTGCAAATCTATGTTTAATTTGTACCATGACATTTACTCCATGATTACTGATGGTTTAATTTTAACATTATTTATTAAGTATTAAAACAATCATCCAATCACATCCTGTAAATCCTTAAATCCTGGATATCCTGATTCAGACAATTAGCCGCAATTTTGCTATAATCATAATCACTTCAATGTAATCGGTGACAGCATAATGATTACCACTATTGAGCGTCATTATAGTTTAGATGAATATCGCGCCATTGAAGAAAAAGCAGAAGGGCGCAACGAATATCATGATGGGGAAATTATACCAATGCCAGGAGGATCACTCAACCACAGCCGTATAGGTGGTAATATTTTTGCATTTCTAAAATTTCTGCTACGGGATAGTAAATTTGAGCCAATTAATAGTGATTTGCGGCTATGGATTCCTGAATATAAACGCGGCTTATATCCAGATGTAATGGTTTTTGCAGGTGAACCGCAACTAAATGAAAATCGCAGTGATGAAGTTTTAAATCCTACCTTAATTATAGAAGTATTATCCCCTTCCACAGCAGATTATGACCGCAAAAGCAAGTTTCGGATGTGTCGTTCAATTAGCAGTTTTTGTGAATATTTATTAGTTGAAAAAGATGAACCTTTTATAGAAAAATATAGTAAACAATCTCAAGGTTGGTTATTAACCGATTTTAATAATTTAGAAAAATCCATTACTTTGGAGTCAATTGGAGTTGAATTACCAATAGCAGAAATTTATCGTGGTGTTGCTTTTGAGTAAGCAATCTTACCAGCATGACGAAATTTTGCCTGTATTTTTTCAACAACTGTCTCAATATCTAAATTACCTTAAGGATTTTCAGGATAATAGTGTTTAATGGTTGGTGGTGATTTGCTGATTTCAGTATTTGTCAGAATCAGGATGTCCAG
This sequence comes from Anabaena sp. EIM26, assembly GCF_057568715.1. NCBI lineage: Bacteria > Bacillati > Cyanobacteriota > Cyanophyceae > Nostocales > Nostocaceae > Anabaena > Anabaena sp. EIM26. The sequence goes on from NZ_CM172472.1 coordinate 1,052,763, forward strand.
GATTTCAGGATTTACAGGATGGTATTATTTGTGTGTAAGTTATGATTTTGGTTAACTATTTATTATTTTTCAAGATAGATATTGAGATAATCTAAAATTTACAGAATTACGTCTAGTGTATATTCTAAAATAAATTAGATTGGTAATTGATAATTAGTAAATTACATCCTGAAAATCCTTAAATCCTGGATATCCTGATTCAGACAATTAAAATCTTGTAAATCCTAAAATTCTGATTCAGACAAATTACTATAGTTTAAATATTATGGAAACTGCTCAAAATAAATACTCATGGTTTGATGTAGCAGATGATGTCAAGGAATTATTGATACTAGCAGCACAGACTTGGGAAAATACAGAAGAATCTGCAAAATATATGCAGCAAGCTTTAGCTAAAACAGAAGACAACACAGATGTTTTAGTTGCAGCTTATAGATATTTTTACTACAAAAATAATTATGTTCTCGCGTTGACAACAGCAGAGAAAATAACCGCTAAAATTAAAGAAGTCGAGAAATTTCCAGATAACTGGGAACAACTTCAACCCATCTTAGTTAAACGTCACGAAGAACACCGAATCAGATTGTACTTAAATGCTTATGCTGCTTCTGGATTGGTATTAGCTAAACTAGGAAAGTTAGAGCAAGCCAAGGAAATTAGTGCCAGAGTTAAAGGCATTGATGACAAAAATGATTTTGGTGCTGGCATTCTTCTGGATATTTTAACTCGTCCACCAGAAGATGATGACTAACAATAGAAACTTGCTCAGATTTTTACTAATCAACCATCAACAATCAAAAATCATGAACAATTGGTTATCCACCTCATCCCCTTATCAATCTCTCACACCTGCTAATAATAATAATCTTCTCCTACCTCCCCTCCCTGCATCTCCTGTGACTCCTATAACTGTGATGCCTCAAGCTAATCCTCCCATGATTTTCTTACCAAAATATTCATAATTGAGTATATAAATTATGCAAGGTAAGGATTGGTTTGTCGCTGGAGATGGACAGCATCAAGCTTGTAAATCAGCGAGAACATGGGATTTATTGCGTGACAATTATCGCCTGTATCGGTTTCTGACTGAGATAGAAGACGTTCTCAATAATGTTGAAGACGAATCAACTTGTCTTCCTGAAATTCGGATGCTGGTAAGGCGATTAATTGTCAATTCCTATTGGGTACAAAGTCAATTTTTAGCACCTGACTCCAAAACAGGAACCTCTGTTTTACTGTTATACGATGAATTGGGTTTTCCTTTAACTGTACAAACAGTAACATTTGCACCGGGGACAATTTCCAATATTCATAATCATGGAACTTGGGGAGTGGTAGCGGTGCTAAAAGGTTCAGAAAACAATACATTTTGGCGGCGTAGTTCTAACCCGGAGTTTCCAGATAAAATTGAAACAACTGGAGAAATAAATTTATTCCCAGGTGATATTATTAGTTTTGCTCCTGATACAATTCATCAGGTACAAGCTGTTGGTGAACAACCTACGGTTACATTTAATATCTATGGAGAAACCGACCCTAAAGAGAGATTTGAATTTGATACAATTCACCACAGGGCTAAAAAATTTTAAATGTAGTGGCAAAAACAGAAATAAATGATTATTGTGATAAATAGATAGCAACTAAATAGTAATAGGTAAAAAATCCAGAATATTTACCTATAAAGAGAATTAATCATCTTTGATCTGCGTTTATCTGCGTTAATTATTTCCTGTCCAGAAATCGAATCAAAACCTTATAGGAGATATATCCATGGCCAGAGTAATTTTCTATGAAAAACCAGGCTGTAAAGGTGGTACAAAGCAAAAAGTTTTGCTGACAGCCGCAGGTCATGAAGTAGTGACATACAGTTTATTAACGGAACCTTGGACAGCAGACAGGTTGCGGTCTTTTTTTGGCGATCGCTCTGTAAGTGAATGGTTTAATAAGTCCGCACCTAAAGTAAAATCAGGAGAGGTGATTCCTGAAAGCATTGACGCTGATACTGCTTTGGTCATGATGCTCAGAGATCCTTTATTAATTCGTCGTCCTTTAATTGAAGTAGGAAATAGACGTGAAGTAGGTTTTGATGTCGAGAAAATTGACGCATGGATAGGTTTAAAACCTGTCGATGACTCTTTGAAGGAAATGAGCGAAAAACTGATGCAGCAAAACCTCCAAGGCTGCTCTCACGGTCATGATCACGAACACCATCACGGTAAGGGTGGTTGTAAAAATCACGGTCAAGAACAACACCAGCATTAGATATTAAAAAGCCTCTCTCCGTTGTGGGGAGAGGTATGGAGAAGGTTAAATAGATCAAATCAATTCTGTCGAAGTCGCGGTTACTTTTTTCGATAAATATAGAGCAATTCACCTAAATCTGCAAAAATACCCAGTTCAAATGTATATACTCGTAATTAAACACAAATAGATACGAGTATTATGTTGGACTGGTTGCTTATTTGGGGAGTTTCTCAAGGTGTTGGGGTGCTGGTTGCTCCAATTCTGCAAGATTTAGCAAAGGAAGGAGCAAAAGATTTTGCTAAAGACTTTTTCAAAGATTCCCTCAAACACGTTCTGCTAAGGGAAAAAGATCCTCGTCAGGTAGCAGCAGGTAAAGCGATTAAAGAATTTTTACAACTGGTACAGCAGCAGTTAAAAATCCGTTGTAAACTTCCTGAAAATGAAATTAAACCATATATTCAAGAAGTCAAGAAATTTATCAGCGATAAATCGGTTAAATCAATTTTAGGGAAAGCTTTTGCTATTGATTGCGATTCCCTTGATGCAACAACTCTTAAAAATACTTGGAACACTCTACAATTAAAATCTCTACCAAATAATTTTAACTGGGATGCCATCACGAACCAGTATTTAATCAATGTTCAAGAAATTATTTTTGATTCAAAAGATTTAAGAGATATACTTGACTCACAGAATATTGAAAAAATTGAAAAAAACACCCAAGAACTTGCAGGTATTATCCCAGATTTTGATTTATTGGGATATCAAGAGGCAATCAAAGAAACTTATGGCAATCTTAAATTAGAGAGTTTAGATACAACAGGTTATGCTTATAACGAACTTAAATTATGGCGAATGTTTATCGCCCAAAATGTGCGGGAAGTTCACCAAGTTTTACCACAAATTTACGAATTGCCTAAAGAACATCGGAATCGACTCCGCGAAAGTAATCAGCTAGAAGCAGAAGTTGCCATACAGGAGTTAGAACGCTACAAACAAAGTTATTTTGAACAAGCAACTAGACCAGTTTTAGATATTATTAACGACAAGCAAAATTATAAATATGTAGTAATTTTAGGTGATCCAGGTTCTGGTAAATCTACATTACTGCAATTTTTAGCATTAAATTGGGCAGAATCGCCAATTGATAATGTAATTTCTCAACCGATTCCCTTGTTGATTGAATTACGTACTTATATGCGGCGACGAGAAGATAAGGAATGCGTTGATTTTATCGAATTTTTTCATAAATGTAGTGGTTCAATTCATCATCTCAATCAACATAAATTGCATGAACAACTTTTAGCTGGTAATGCTTTAGCAATGTTTGATGGTTTAGATGAAGTCTTTGATCCAGGAAAACGAGAAGATGTAATTACAGATATTCATCGCTTTACAAATAAATATCCTCAAGTCCGGGTGATTGTGACTTCTCGCGTGATTGGCTACAAAACTCAACGGTTAAGAGATGCTGCATTTCATCACTTCATGCTACAAGATTTAGACGCAGAACAAATTCAAAATTTTATCAATCGTTGGCATGAATTAAATTTTAATAATGAAGCTGATAAGTTAAGAAAAAAAGAACGTCTACAAGGAGCAGTTACAAATTCAAAATCTATCAAAGAATTAGCAGGAAATCCTCTACTGTTAACAATGATGGCGATTTTAAATCGTAACCAAGAATTACCTAGGGATAGACCAGAACTTTATCATCAAGCATCGCGGGTATTGCTACATCAATGGGATGTAGAACGAGCATTAATTGAAGATTCACGTCTAGATCCCAAAACCATTGATTATAAAGATAAACAGGCAATGTTAAGGCAAGTTGCCTACAGTATGCAAGCAAATGAAAAGGGATTAACTGGTAATTTAATAAGTGCATCTGATTTAGAAAGGATTTTGACCGATTATCTCAAAACCATTGTTGATAAACCCAGAGAAGCTGCGCGAGTGATGATTAATCAATTACGTACTCGCAATTTTATCCTGTGTTTTGTTGGTGCAGATTATTATGCTTTTGTCCATCGTACATTTTTGGAATATTTTTGTGCATGGGAGTTTGTGTGGCAATTTAAAGAAACTCAAGTTTTATCTATTGAGCAATTGAAAACAGAGCTTTTTGGTAAACATTGGCAAGATGAATCTTGGCATGAAGTATTACGCTTGATTGCAGGAATGATTGAACCAAAATTTGCTGGGGAAATTATTGATTATTTAATCATGCAAGATGGAGAGGAGGAAAAATTTACTAATGTCTTTTTAGCATCCGAGTTATTTGAAGAGGTAAGAAATATTCAATTAATAGAGTCAACTGCTAATAGACTAATTGAGAAGTTGAAAGATTTAACTAGATATGACATTATTTACTATTATGATAATTATGAAGAAGAAGCTAGTCTAGTTAAACAAATTCGTACCCACGCAGTTACAAAAATAGTGACTCTTTGCCAAGATGATCCAAATACTCTATCCTGGCTTAAACAGTGCGCTATTTTTGGTGATAATACTGATTTGCGAAGTGCAGCAGTAAAAGCATTAGCAGAGAATTTTAAAAAAAACCTCGATACATTAATCATTCTCAAACAACTTCTCAAACAACTTTCTACTTCCATTGAGGATAGGAAGGTGCAGCGTGCAGCAGTAAAAGCTTTAGTGGCCAACTATAAAGATATGCCTGACACTTTCACAATTCTTAAACAGCTTATTACCTATAACGATAATATTAATTATCATTGGGGGGTGCAACTTGCCGTATTAGACGCATTAGTAGAAAACTATAAATATAACTCTGAGACATTAACCATCCTTAAGCAAATTAGTATTTATCATCAGAGTTTAAATGTGAGATATCCCGCCATGCAAGAATTAGCACGTAATTTTAAAGATAATCCTGAAACTATGCTATTTTTAAAACAACTTGCTACATCTCAGGATCATTGGTTTGCAAAATTTGCAGCATTAACAGCACTAGGAGAAAACTATCAAGATAATCCTGAAACTCTCTTATTCCTCAAACAACTAACAACTTCTAATGATGAGGATATACGACGTGCAGGAGTTGCAGCATTAGCACAGAGTTTTAAAGATGATCCCGATACCTTACCATTGCTCAAAAATCTTGCTACTTCTGATGATATTGAAAATGTGCGAATTTCAGCCATAGAAGGATTAGCTGAATCTTTCAAAGATGATCCCGATACCTTACTATTGCTCAAAAAAATTGCTACCTCTGATAATCATGAAAATGTGAGATATACATCTTTACGGACATTAATAAATCACTACAAAGATGACCCCGATATATTACCAATCCTCAAAAGATTTGCTACTTCTTATAATCATAAAAATGCCAGAAATTCGGTAGTAATAATGTTAGCACATAATTTCAAAGATGACCCAGAAACCTTACCCCTCCTCAAACAACTTGCTACCTCTGATGATGAAGGGAATGTGAGATATACAGCAGTTCGAGAATTAGCCAAATACTTTAAAACTAACCCTGAGTTATTTGATTTGTTCTACAACTGTGCTAAAAATGATCCATTTGAACGTAAAGAAGAACGAGAAGATAACCCTAGACTACTTGCACTGAAAATAATTATTAAGCCATATCCCAACCATCCCAAAACTTTACCACTGTTGCACGACAGAGCAGAAAATGACCCAGATGAGCAAGTGCGGGAATTTGCAAAGAAAGAATTAGCAAAATTAAACTGATAAAATATAAAAAAAAGGATACCGCTATGAATACATCTGTCAAAACTATCAAAGTCTACGACGAAATTGTAGATTTTATTGCTGCTGGTACTACTCCTCAAAGTGTGATTAATTTTCACCTTTCCGAAACAGCACAAAACCGTTTAGAGGATTTAGTTGACGGTGCTAAAAATAATGAGTTAACAAAAGAAGAAAAGCAGGAGTTAGACCATTTTTTGACTCTAGAACACATTATGACTTTAGCTAAAGCCAAAGCTTATAAATATATGAACACCGAGGATAAATAAGATGTCTCGTACTTACATTAATGTAGATTTGCGGCGTTTAGTTGTTGAACGCGCTGATAATATTTGTGAATATTGTCTGATTTCAGCAGTAGATAGATCATCCGGTTGTCAAGTTGATCATATAATTAGCGTTAAACATGGTGGTGCAAGCACAGATGATAATCTTTGTTATGCTTGTGTTTTCTGTAACTTACAAAAAGGTACAGATTTAGGTTCAATTAATTGGCGAAATGGTGAATTAGTGAGATTTTTTAACCCCCGTAGAGACTTCTGGGGTGATCACTTTCAACTCGATGAAGCTGTAATTCAACCATTAACAGATATTGGTGAAGTAACAGTGCGTATTCTCGATTTTAATAACGATGAACGGATTATAGAAAGACAATTATTAATAGAAGTTGGTAAGTATCCACCAACATCAGCAAAAGGAAGAATTAGCAAGTAGATATACTGAAAACGGGTGAAATCTGAACTTATGTCATACTGTGGCGTTAGCCATACGTAACGTAGTGCAGGGAAGTATCTCAGAGATTCTTCACTTCGTTCAGAATGACATTTTAAACCGTTTTGAGTATATATCAAAAAAAGCATGGTGCTGTATTTGCCTTCATTGTGGCAGTACTAGCAGGGAAACGCTTTTTGAGAATTTCAATGTCAAAACACCAGCTACCAATAAAATAGCAATATATAGCAGACACAAAAGAGGCATAATCGGGAGGAGTTTTTATGTCTGTAAATCAGGATGTTACTCAGGAACATGAGATTTTAGACGTACAAACCACAGATTGTTGCATTGTCGGTGGTGGCCCTGCGGGGGCTGTTTTGTCTTTGTTACTAGCACGTCAGGGTATTTCGGTGATGCTGCTGGAAGCACATAAAGATTTTGACCGGGATTTTCGTGGTGATACTATTCACCCATCGGTAATGCAGATTATGGAAGAGTTGGGTTTGAGCGATCGCATTTTGCAATTACCTCACACGAAAATGCACCGTCTTAATATCCAAACTTCCCAAGAGACTATAACTTTAGCAGATTTTAGTCACCTCAATACTCGCTACCCTTATACAGTAAACCAAAAAGTTTTTCAAAGAGAGCGATCCACTAGGGATGCAGCAGGTATCACGAATAAATACGTATAGCAAGAGAGTATTATGTAATACTCTTTGTATAAAAAATAATTATCATATTTTGCAGTGGGTCAAAATGTGAAATAATCAAAGTAATAAATTGTATTTTATCTAAAAAAATTGACTATTTCATCTCTAAAAAAAGCCAAGGGGAACGAGTTTACAGAAGAACCAATTTTAACAGACTCAGAAACTCTGGATGAGGTTATTGAATGTTTAGTAGAAAATTTTTCGATTGAAACACAAGGGATATGTGACCAAAAAACTTTATTTGAGATCCTCATAAAAGCAGCAAGCAGTGGAGATAGTATTGAGAATACAGCTAAAATATTAAAGAATGTTCCCACAGCTAATGATATTAGATATCATCTCAATAAAATCAACAATTTTGAGGAATTAGAGGCGCAAATAAATCAAGCGTTGAAAAGTCGAATTCCTTTAGGATTAAAAAAAGGGTGCTTAAAAATAGCGATTGATTTAAATTTAATTTGCTATTATGGTAAACCAACGGATGAGGAATTACCTTACATATATCGAAGTCAAGCAAAATCTGGTACTCATTCATTTTACGCCTATGCAACCTTATATGTTATTAGCAAAAATAAGCGTGTAACTCTTGCAGTGAGAGGTGTTCGACGATTAGATACTAGTGTTGCAATAATTACTTATTTATTGGCAGAACTTGACTCTCTTAACATAAATGTTAAAAAACTCTATCTAGATAGGGGATTTTTTAACACTCCTGTAATCCGATGGTTGCAAGCATTAGATATACCATTTATGATGCCTGCTATTAAAACGGGAAAACAAGGAGGAATCAAGCAATTTTTGAAGGGTAAAAAAAGTTATAAAACCACCCATACTATCACAAGAGATAAAGACGATTCAGTTACTTTTGATTTATGGATTATCTGTAAATATAGAAAGGGAAAACATAATAAGCATGGGGTAAAATATTTGGCTTATGTTGTGCATAAAATTAAAACGAATTTAGATTATATCTATCAAGATTATCGAAAAAGATTTGGAATCGAAACTAGCTATCGGTTGAAAAATATCTGTCGTATAAAAACGAATAATAAAAAGCCTGCTTTGAGATTATTATTCGTTGGTATATCCTTTCTTTTAGTTAATATTTGGGTGAATATCCTGTGGTGCAAAATTAGTCGTAAGAGGAAAGGTAGTCGATTAATTTATCGCACGCTTTTCGTACTCAAACAAATGTTAGCCTTTTTATCTCAGGCTGTTGAGCGTAAATATCAAGTAGTCCAAGGCATCTACATTCCATCAGGTTAACATCAAGAAATTATTAATCAATAAATTATAAGTAAAAATTATCTGTACTATGTTTGCTGATTAAAGGATTGTGTATCATTAAGTATTAAAAACCACTATTTTTTTAGCTTTTGCTCTTAGGAAAAAAACTTTTTGGTTTACTGTTATATCATGATGCTTCCCCAGGTGAAATTTTTGGAGTTTATCACCCAAGAGGCACAAAAATATCCCAATTTTCAATTAGTGATGGGTGCAAATGTCCATGAAGTAATTGAAGAAAATGGTGTAATCCAAGGTGTGCGTTATCGTGGACATTGTGGTTGGCACGAAGTCCAAGCTACACTGACAGTAGGTGCAGATGGTCGTCATTCACGTCTCAGACAATTAGCTGATTTTGAATCTATCGAAACTTCACCACCAATGGATGTCCTTTGGTTTCGGCTACCTCGTCACTCAGAAGAATTTAGCGGGGGAATGGGACGCTTTGGTGCTGGTCACATTGTAGTTATGCTAGATCGGGGTGAAGAATGGCAACTTGGTTATGTCATCCCCAAAGGTGGTTATCAAAAACTGCGTGCTGCTGGTTTGGAAGTGTTAAAAAATTCTATTGTTGAGGTAGTACCAGAATTAAAGAATCGCCTGGAACTTTTACAAGATTGGTCACAAATAGCCTTTCTCTGTGTGGAATCTAGTCGCCTTCAGCGTTGGTATCGTCCTGGATTGCTACTTATCGGTGATGCAGCCCATATCATGTCCCCAGTTGGTGGAGTTGGTATAAATTATGCAATTCAAGATGCTGTGGTAACTGCAAACATACTCAGTCAACCACTCCAGCAACATCATGTACAAATCAGCGATTTAGCAAAAGTACAGCAGCGTCGGGAGTTACCTACGCGTATCATTCAGGCATTTCAGACATTTATTCAAAAACGAATATTTGCCCCCATTCTCAATGAGAATCAAATTTTTCAGCCGCCTCTTTTGCTACGTTTACCTATCTTACGTGACCTGCCAGCCCGATTAATTGCTTTGGGTATTTTTCCTGTTCATGTACAAATTTAATGTTTTTAATGGTATAGTTGTACTACTCAATGCAGAATTAAATGCTCGTTCTAGTCAGGCGTTGTTCGTGAACATCTATAGTCATAGTTGTTTCACCTTCTCCGCTTGACTTTCTATATCTTAATGTTCGCTAGAATACTTATGATATTTGTTTGGGCTGGTAATAGGTATTGGGAAGAGGAATTATGAAATAGATCGCGGCACTCAGGCGTTATCCTAAATATTGTAAAGATTGACTTATAAGGAGCAATATATGAACAGTTGTATTTTAATGGCAGAAATTTATGACACTCCCCAACTGAGGCACACACCAGACGGGTTGGAAGTGACAGAAATGATCGTTCATGTGCCTGGAGTGCGGCCTGATGATCCTTCGCATCCTTTGAAAGTAGTTGGGTGGGGTAATTTGGCCAAAGAAATTCATCAAACTTACAAAGAAGGCGATCGCGTTATTATTGAAGGACGCTTAGGAATGAATACCTTTGATCGTCCCGAAGGTTTCAAAGAAAAACGTGCTGAGTTGACAGTCCAAAAAATTCATGGCATTGGCAAAGAGATGAATTCGAGTCCACCAGCAACCACAATGGCGCAAACAGCACAGCGTCCTCCAGAGTCTTATGAATCCACTCGTCCAGCACCAATTCCAGTTACAACTAATGTCGCCGTCACTCCCCAGGTAACAATCCCTGAACCCACCTATCAACCAGCAAATTTTCAGCCTCCATCCTATCAGCCTGTATCAGCACCAGAACCTGATCCAGATGACATCCCATTTTAGTCAGGAGGCAGGAGGCAGAAGGCAGGAGGCAGGAGGCAGAAGGCAAGAGACAGGAGGCAGGAGTTGATACATCTCCCTCATCTCCCTGCCCCCTTGCCTCTATTCCCCGCTGGCTTCACCCCATTCACGAATAGCAGGGAAAACTGATGAGTAATCATCTTCTGGATAGGACATACTCATTGCTGATTGCAAAATTTGTCTTACACCCTCAATACTGCTGAGATTCAAACCCAGGGATTTAGCTTCAGTGATAAATAAATCTATTTCTTTGATCAATTGTTTGGTGGGTAAGTTGGCTTTTGTGTAATTACCATCCAACATCCGTTTCAAGTTTTGATCAAAGGTAGGGGCATAAAGTTTACTATCGCGCAGGATTCGCATAAATAAATCTACATCAATACCTTGCATCTGCACAAAAGCTAAACTGAGTGCAAAGCTAGTAGTAAGCGAAGCAATTAATTGATTGAGTGCCAGAGTTAGAGATGATGCAGATCCCACAGGGCCTATGTATACAGGATCTGTACCAAAAATTTGCAGTAACTTGAGATGGCGTTGATATTGTTCTTGTTCGCCACCAACCATGACAATTAATTTACCAGTTTCTGCTTCTGGGATGCTACCGAGTACTGGCGCTTCGATATATTCACCACCTGCCGCAACAACTGCATCTCTGATTTCTTGGCTTTCTGGAGGAGTAAGTGTCCCCATTTGGATGACGCTACGTCCTGATAAAGTGTGCCAAGAAGTATCTGTGAGCAAGACATGATAAATAGCTGCGGCATTAGATAGCATGAGAACTATACAATCAGCAGAGCGAATTGCTTGACGTGGTTTGGTCGCAATTTCTGCCCCTGCGGCTTGTAATGGTGCTAATTTTTCTGGGGTGCGGTTATAGGCAATTAGCTCTACATTTGCAGCTAATAACCTTTGAGCCATCGGTAGTCCCATCAATCCAGTTCCCAGAAATGCCACCTTCATGTTTCACTTTCCTTTGGTAAATTGTAGGGTAAACAAGGTAATGGGTAATGGGTAATGGGTAGTAGTTTTTCTATTCACCAATCACCTTTTCCCCATATGCCTAACGGCAGGCTACCGCCAACACCAATCACCAAAAATCAGCCACCTGCGGCAAAAGTAGCCATGATGATAACTGAAAGTAAGATGCCGGGAGTAAGTAGTGTTGCTAATACAAGTAGGTCGTGAGCCGTCATAATTATTACTTTTCTCAGGTTGTTAACTTTGGAGTAATCACTGTTATGCTAGTCGAAAAAAGACTGATACAGGATTATTGAATAGAGTTTTAACCTTTGAATTTTACCTTTCCCTCTACTCTGGTATGGTTAATCCTTGAAGCGATCGCAAAGTTTCTGTTTCTGTTAGCCCCTTGCTTTGTACTAGAACCCCAAAGTTGCCCATTCCCGTTGGCTCAATAAGTTGGTGTAATGCTTCCCGACGGTTGAGCATTTGTGATATTGGTTGCTGTTGATAAGAAAGGGCTGCAATTCTTTCACCTAAACCTAATGCCATCAAAAATAAACCTTGCTGTGTCCAACCAACTAGATTTAAACCGCACTTGTTGCCCCAAGATTCCAAAGCTGTAAAATCAACATGAGCGGTGATATCTTGTCGCCCAACATTGATATAAGGGTTATCATGATGACGATGATGGTAGTAGCACTGTAGAGTTCCTTGCGATCGCCTGGGGTTATAGTAACGGTTGGCAGGATAGCCATAATCAATATTTAGCACATACCCTCGCTGCAAGCAGTCTGCCACTATACTCAACCAATCAAGAGCAGCTAAATTAATTTCACTCCGATAGCCATCTGCATAAATATTGGGATTTAACTCAATCCCCACCAAATCAAAATATGCTGCTAACTGCGGTGTAGATAATTCCCCTAAAACCTCAATAAATTTAGGAAAAACAGGCGTATTCTCTCCATCATCCTCAACAGTTACATAAATTTCCCGCAATTCCCCCGCTTCTATAGCGAACTGATGTACGGGAAAGGCATCAACTAATTCATTAGCAAAAAAGCAGCCTGTAATGGAGTTAGCAGCTATTTCTTCTAAATTGAACCATTGCACAGAGAACTCCTGTAACCTTTGCTGCTGTTCTTGCCTTAAACTTGGCGACTTTTCCACAATGATGTATTTCAGCGTCGCAAATAAATCTGGATAGTTTAATTGTATGTAATTCAGAATATGGGATGCTAAAACACCTTTACCTGCTCCCATTTCTACCAAATGAAAAGGCATCGGTTGCCCTAAAATTTCCCACATTTGGCAAAACTGCACAGCCAGTAATTCGCCAAAATCACTCCCTAAACTAGAAGATGTGAAAAAATCACCGCCCCGAAACCCAATATTAACTGCATCACTGGCATAGTAGCCATATTCTGGGTGATATAGCGCCATATCCATATATTCGGCAAAAGTAATGCGCTGTTGAGGACTAGTTTTAATGCGTTTAGCGATAGCTGTACACAGTGCGGGATGAGAATCCATAGAATTTTTGCTGAGAGATTGGGTATAAAAACTTAAGAGTCGATATTCTTCAGAAGTACCGAGTACCAAGTACTGAGTAACTGCATAACTAAAGTTAGGGGATTGAAACAAGGAAGCATTATTTCTCGTGCTTTGCATTTCAAAATAAATATTTTTCCTTCTTCCATGAATGAATTCAGGGGCTTTATACCTATTTGTGCTGAGTTCTAAGTAGGGATCTCACTCATTACTCGGTACTCAGCACTATTTCGGTAATTAGACGCTTCTTACCATCAAGTAGACAGCTAACAGTCATATCGCCCATGACATTTATAGCAGTGCGACAGCGATCTAAAAACCAATCAACTGTCACCAGCAAGGCTATATATTCAGTAGGCAGACCGACAGAAGTAAAGACAAGAGTCATTGTCACTAAACCAGCTTCTGGTATACCCGCTGCACCAACGGAAGCAAAAATAGCTGTGACGACAACTATCAACTGTTGTGGTAGAGAAAGATGTAAACCCAATACTTGAGCAATAAATAATGCTGACATTGCTTCATAGAGGGCAGTTCCATCATTATTAAAGTTACTGCCAACTAGCGCCCCTAGAGAAGCTGAAGATTCCCGTAAACCAATTTTGTATAGCAACGCCTCAAAAGTGATTGGTGTGGTTGCTGTTGAGGAAGCAGTGGAAAAGGCTGTTAACAAAGCTTCTGAACCCCCAGCTAAGAAATTTTGAGGAGTTACCCAAGAACCAAATTTCACCCGCAGTAAGTAATAAGAGGCTTGCAAACTCAAAGCCAATAGCACGGCAATAATGAATGCGCCCAGAGATTTAAACGGCGCAAATCCTTGGAGAGCAACGGTTTTGGCAACTATACCAAAGACCGCTAATGGCACTAAAGTAATAACCCAGTGCAGAATGCGGATCACAGCCTCAAATAATATTGTAATTACTCCCTCTATTGCCTGGTAATATGTTTTGCCTTCCTCTATTTGCTGTGCTTTCAAGGCACGTAGAACTATACCAAAAGCTAAAGAAATAAAAATTAGTTGAATAACATTGTTATCAACCAGTGGTTTCAGAATAGAATCTGGGATGATGTCCTGAACTAATCCCCAAGGATCAAGGGTTTTCCCAGCTGCTTCTGTTCCAGATGGAGGAGAAATGCGACCCCATGAACCTGGTTGCAGAATGTTAGCGACAAGGAGACCAATGACAATGGCGACAGTTGTATTGGTCAGTAACAGCACTGTCAGACGACGACCGGATCTACCTGGAATATCAGCAGTGAGAAAGGCATGAAGTACAGCTAACATAATTAGTGGTGTTGCTAAAGCCCGCAGCGCCTTGAGTATTAAGTTACAGGGAATTGCTAAGTTACTGATAATCGCTGTATTATTTGCGGCTTGTGTACTTAGTAAATTTCCTATAAGTACTGCCAAGATAATTGCAAGAGCAATCTGCAATGCTAATGGAATGCGCTTCCACGCAGAAAGGTGTTTTTTCTGTACTATTTGACCCATGCTTGGTTTCCTGCAAATAAAGTTGTTGGATTTGACAAACGTTTTTTTACGCACTTCTCCATTTATTTCTCTGTTCAAATCCCAGAATTTATCTGATGGTTTACAAATGTTTACTATCAACCCCAACCTTTACATCTTTTTTCAATTGGGTTTTTTGAAGGTTTAAACAACCAACCTTCGTTCCAAATTTCACCACCTTGAAAGGGCTAGGGGAAGGATATAAAATAGAAGATGTAGCAACACCTTTAGGTTGGATGCAAAATCAAAAAATGGTGTTAGATTTTTACGCCCAAAGATTTGCACAAATGCAAGAATGCCAACCTAATGCAGCACATTTTGCGATCGCAGAACTAGCAAATAATTTTGATGTGGTTTGCATTACCCAAAATGAAGTTTTAGCTGGGTTTACTGCGCTTGAGGGTAAAGCCACAAAATATTTACCAGTCTTAGTAGAGTCTTTAAAGGAAGAATTTGCTTAATTATCCGAAATATATCTAAAAATAGTTACCATAGGCATTTGTCTTTTGAGCAAGGACTAGATACTTTAGTGGAGTGCCGACGTACTAGCTGACAAATATCTATGAACATAGACGCGTTCGCTCTTTTGTTTCCTGCGATGGTAGCTACGCCCATTAAAGAGCCAGTACCAGTATTTTTGACGATTTTGGGCATTATGCTCATTGCCCCGCTGCTGTTTGAAAAAATGCGGCTACCGGGGATTGTGGGGTTAATATTAGCGGGGGTGATTGTTGGGCCTAATGGTTTGGGACTTTTGGCACGAGATAACACTATTGTCCTTTTAGGTACAGTAGGGTTGTTGTTTCTCATGTTTATGGCAGGTTTGGAAACCAGCCTCGATGACATGAAATATAACGCCGATAAGGCATTAATCTTTGGATTAGCCACCTTTGCTGTACCTATGGTTTTGGGAACAGGGGCAATGTTGGCAATAGGTTACGGTTTTTTGCCTGCCATTCTGGTTGCTTCTTGTTTTGCTTCCCATACTCTGTTGGCTTTACCTGTGGTAGGTAAACTGGGAATTATGCGATCGCCCGTTTTAACTGCTACCCTCGGTGGTACTCTCATCACTAATGTTTTGGCATTGTTAGTATTAGCTGTGGTAGTGAGGGCGCATCAAGGGAATTTAACTTTACAGTTTTGGTTATTTCTCATCCCTTCGCTGATCATCTATACTTTCCTAACACTCTGGGGTGTTCCCCGTTTAGGAAAATGGTTTTTTCGCAAGTTTGGACATGATGAAGGTGCAGAGTTTACCTTCGTTCTTGCTACCCTGTTTGTGGTTTCTTACGGGGCAGAAGTAGTCAAAATCGAGCCGATTATTGGTGCTTTTTTGGCAGGAGTTGCCATTACCCAATTGATTCCCCAACTTAGTCCCTTGATGAATCGGATTCAATTTATTGGTAACACTCTGTTTGTGCCATTTTTCCTGATTTCTGTAGGAATGTTGGTGAATCCAGGGATTTTGATTCAAGAACCAAAATCGCTCATTGTCTCCGGTGTCATGGTGACAGTGGCTATAGTCGCTAAATATATCCCTGCGTGGGGTGCGGGTAAATTATTTGGATACAACTTCGACAATATTATGGTTATGTTTGGGCTATCTGTAGCCCAAGCAGCTTCTACTCTGGCAGCAATTACTGTTGCTTACAACATCAAATTGGTTGATCAATTAACGGTGAATGGTACGATCGCTATGATTTTAGTTACCTGCATTGCTTCCCCTTGGGTGACAGCAAAGTGGGGACAAAAAATGAGGACACAAAATGTTACTCCCCAAAAGCAGATAGGTGGGAGTTTAGGCGATCGCGTTTTAGTTCCTGTTGCTAACCCAAATACTGAAGATAACTTATTAAAGTTAGCAATCCTCTTAGCTAAATCAGCCGCAGGTACACTTCTACCTCTACATATCATCATCGAGGAAGGTGAACCAATTTCTCCAGATGCTAAAGCCAGACAAAATCAGTTACTTTCCACCGCAGAAATGATTGCTCACGCATCAGTTACAAATGTTACGCCCATTGGTAGAATTGATGAATCAATTGACAAAGGCATTGCACGGGTAGCAGTAGAAAAACAAGCCAGTGTGATAGTTTGCGGTTGGAAAGGCTACTCTACCTATCAAGAAAACTTATTTGGCGGCGTAATTGATAAAATCGTGCAACGCAGTTCTATACCTGTTTTGGTAACTCGCTTTCCCTTACCTATTGAACATACATCAAGAGTATTCCTGGCTTTCACCAGCCAACAAGCCAATGCTAGTTCCTTTAGGGAAAGTATCAAATTAGCCCAAAATTTGGCCGTAGAACTCAAAGCATCGTTACAACTATTGGAAGTCGTCTCCACAAAAGGAGTAGATATTGATTTTACTGATGCCGGACTACCAGCGGATACACCAATTCAAAAAGTCAGGGGTAATTTTGTTAAAGAAGTGTCACGGTTACTGAAAACAAATGATTTATTGTTGTTAAATGGTTCTGTAGCCCAGAAAACACAGTTATTTTCACTACTTGGTCATATCCCTGAAGCGATCGCCCACAATCACCCTAAAGTTGCTATGATAATTGCCTACTTACCGCAGTAGTAGAGATTGGGGACTGGGAATAAGGGAAATTTATTATTATTCCTCCTGACTCCTTTTTCATTCTTCCTCCTGACTCCTGACTCCTGACTCCTGACTCCTGACTCCGAACTCCTAACTCCTAACTCCTGACTCCTGACTCCGAACTCCTAACTCCTAACTCCTGACTCCTGACTCCTGACTCCTGACTCCTGACTCCTAACTCCGAACTCCTAACTCCTGACTCCTGACTCCTGACTCCGAACTCCTAACTCCTAACTCCGAACTCCTAACTCCGAACTCCTAACTCCGAACTCTTTTAAATTATGCTTTATCCCGTTGTTTGGAAAAATAACTCAGTATTACTAATCGACCAAACCCGCTTACCAAATGAGTATGCTGTGGTGGAAATTCACCGTAGTGAAGATATGGCTGAGGCGATTAGAACTATGATTGTGAGGGGTGCGCCAGCGATAGGTGTAGCTGCGGCTTATGGGATGTATTTGGGTGCCAGGGAAATTGAAACAAGCGATCGCACCGAATTTTTGCAACAATTAGAAAAAGTCGCCCAATTATTACGTTCTACCCGTCCCACCGCAGTCAACTTATTTTGGGCAATTGGGAGAATGATGCAAACTGCCTATGAAACTATAGGCACAGTCGTCGAAATTAAACAAACTCTCCTAGAAACTGCCCAAACTATCAATACCGAAGATATCCAAACCTGTCAAGCGATCGGTGATCACGGTTTAGCAGCTTTACCCAAAACTCCAGACAAGCTAATTATACTTACTCACTGTAACGCCGGAGCTTTAGCAACTGCCGGTTATGGTACCGCATTAGGTGTAGTGCGTTCCGCTTGGAGAGAAGGACGACTAACACGGGTATTTGCAGATGAAACCCGTCCCCGTTTACAAGGTGCAAAACTCACCGCTTGGGAATGTGTGCAAGAAGGAATTCCCGTAACAGTGATTACTGACAACATGGCCGCCCATTGCATGAAACAAGGTTTAATTGATGCTGTAGTTGTCGGTGCTGATAGAATTGCCGCTAATGGTGACACTGCTAATAAAATCGGGACTTACAGTTTAGCTATAGTAGCTCAAAAACATCATATTCCCTTCTTCGTTGCCGCACCTCTTTCAACCATTGATTTTATCTTAGCCAATGGTAGCCAAATTCCCATAGAAGAACGTCACCCAGCCGAAATCTATCAAATTGGTGATACTATTCTCACACCTTCAGGAGTCGAATTTTATAATCCTGCCTTTGATGTCACACCCGCAGAATTAATCACAGCAATTATTACAGAAAAAGGTGTCTTTGCACCTGATGAGTTAGTCAAGCTTCAGACTATATGTCAGTAAATATTCAATCATTGCTGGACGTTTATTAATCGTGGAATCTGGGCTATAAATGTAAACTGTATGGAAGCGATGAGGACATTCAATGGAAGTTTTTTTGGCTAATATTGATCATCTTGAAAGTATTGCATTACTATTTGATCGCTATCGTATTTTTTACAATCAAGTATCAAACCTTAAAGATGCCAAGGAATTCCTCAAAGAACGTTTCCAGAATCATGACTCGGTAGTATTTGCAGCTAATGACAATGGGGAATTAGTTGGATTTACTCAGCTTTATCCCAGTTTTTCTTCAGTGTCAATGAAACGAATATGGATATTGAACGATTTATATGTCGAAGAGTCATATCGTCGCAGGGGAATTGCAAAGTTACTAATGAATGCAGCAGAAGAATACGCAAAAAAGAATGGAGCAATTCGCATAATTTTAGCTACTCAAATTGCTAATACAACCGCGCAAAAACTTTACGAAACGCGAGATTATATTAAAAACGAAGACTTTTACCATTACGCTTTACGGTTGCAGTAATAGCAATAGGACTTACGCAAGTATCACACTAAAAATCTGTTGTAGGGTGCGTCAGACTGCATAAATCTTGCAAATAAACAGATTGTTGATATCTGACGCACCTTACCAATGTGCTAGTTGCGTAAGAGGTTGTTTGAAAAGTCTCCTTCCATGTCATGCTGAGGAACGTAGCATCTCAGTATGTGGGCTAAACTCCAGATTCTTCGTTGCGTAAGACTCCACATGGCTAACGCCACGCTATGCCTACGGCACACTACGTGAACGCGAACAGAATGACAAATTATACGTCCCTAAACTTTTCAAACATGCTCTAAGTCCTGAGCAAAATACTTGTTCCCTGCCCATACCAATCAGTTCTCAACTCAAATAGGATCGCTATATAATACAAACAGTAATATAGCAATCCTATTTGAATTATGAACGGATTTTTTTTAACGTTCGCGTAGCGTGGCGTATGACTCCTACGTCGTCACGCAAGCTATAGCCATACCGCAGAGACGCAGAGTTCGCAGAGGAACACAAGGAAGAGATGTTCACATCTCATTTAGGATTGCTATATCGCATTTTGTTAAATAAGTGAATCTAGCTTTTAGAAAATAGTAAAAAATATCCATGAGAAAATTAATTCCTACAATATCCTTAATTATTTCCTGTATCTCTCTAGTTAGTTGTAGTAATTCACCAACTAATACAACCACAGAAACATCAACTAATACTACTGCACAATCTCAACTAAAAACAGATAATCAAGCTGAAACAAAATCAACCACTCAAAGCGTTAGCCATAGCACCAATAAAACTCAACAACCACAAATTGCTACAGTCAAAGAATTAGTCAATGGTGATTTACTATGTTATGCCACATTAGTAGATGAAAAAGGCATTGAACACCAAGTTGGCGCAAGTTTTGAAATTTGTGCAGAAGAAGCAAAATTCTTAAATAACAAAGTCCGTGCTACTTACACAATAGAATCATTGAGTGATTGTGAAAGTGCTGAACCCTGTGGCAAAACTCGCAAAGAATCTATAATTACCAAAATGGAGGTTGTCAAAGAAAAATCATCTAAATCTAAATCTAAAAATACTACATCTGAAACTATCAGTATAGGAAATGAGATTGCAAATGGAGAAATATCAAAAGAAAAATATCCACTTGTAAATAGTAAATCACATACTATTAGTAATGGTGAATGGACAATTACAACAAGCAATCATGACTCTTGGACAGGAATTAATAATACAGGCAATATTAGTTATAAAGGATGTGACACTAAAGGTAAATGTATTGAATTAACAGGTGGTAAAATTTCTTGTCGGGATGGAAAATGTGTTACAGGTTGGAAAAATGGAGATTATATTTACATATTAGAACAACCGATTACAGAAGATGGAAATGCTGCTTCTACTCTAATTGTTAAGAAAGGTAATAGCGAAATTCTCAAAGCCACAGAACTGAAATAAGGATGCGCCGTTCCTCTGTAGCCTCAATCTAACATCCTCATAAAAAAATCCCCAATTCGTAGGGTGGGTTAGCGCAGCGTAACACACCATTATCCCTAACCTAGATATATCAACAGTTTCAGGCTGAAAAAGTTGGATAAGGTGCAAGAAATAAGCGATTAAAATATCAAAACCCGTTTTATGGTGCGTCAGATATCAAATATCTGTTTATTTTCAGGATTTATGAGGTCTGACGCACCCTACTAATATGCCAATTGCGTAAGTCCTATTATATATTTGCAGTTAAACCCAAACGAAAAGTAAACCCAGGACTATAAATGCGATTAACACGTTCATATTGTTCACCGAGTAAATTTTCTAAGTAAACAGTCACTCCTAAATTTTTACTCACAGGAATGCGTCCACTCAAATCTAAATTCACAAAAGATGGAGAGAAATCTGTGTTTTTATCACCAGCAGCAGTATTAGTAAAAACAGAACGACGAGTACCACTATTGTAAGTCAAATACAAATTAGCTTGCCATCCATCTTTTTGGTAACCAATTCCAGTTTGCAGCAAAGAGTAAGGAATTAAACCTAATTGTAACCCTTTATCTGTTCCTGTTTTAATTTCGGCATCTGTATAAGTGTAATTGACAAAAGTAGACCACTCACGAGCAATTTTTAATTGCAAAGCAGCTTCTAAACCATTGGTATCTACTAAGCCAATATTTTCCCACCTGCCACTAATGACTCCTAAGCGATTATCTAAACTGCTGCCAAAATATGTAAACTGTGCCAGCAAATTACTAGATAAATTAATATCCACTCCCGCAGTCCAGGTAGAACCAGTTTCTGGTTTTAAATCCGGGTTGGGGTCCCAACCATGTACCGTATCATAAACATATAATTGATCTAACCCAGGATTGCGTTGCGCCCCTGCCCAACTGCCACGAACTGCAACTACTGGATTAATGACATAACGTAAGCCAGCACTGGGATTAAGATAACTACCAAATTGTCCGTCAAAGCTTTGTCTTAGCCCTAAATCAACTAACAAAGCATCACTAATTTGCCAAGTATTTACAGCAAATAAGGCTGTATGAAAGAGATTTCTATTTTCGGTTTCATTCTGATTAATACGATTTGGGGCTGTGCTGAAAACATCACCATTTAAATCAGTATTTTTTAAATCTATACCCCAACGTAATTGATTATTAGGGCTAAGTTTCCAATCATGATCAACTCTGGCTGTAATTTGTTGGGTATCTAAAACTCCTGTGCGATAAAATGTTGCTCCTGTTGGGCCATAGGTACTAAAGTAATCTTGGTTATAACCGATTGTAGTTGTCAGATTTGAGTCGTTATTCTTACCAAGTCGAGTTTTCCAAGATAATCCAATATTCAAACCATCATGATCTAATCTATCTTTTTGTAAAGGGAATCCAAAATAAATTAAACCCCGACGACTACTAAGTGCAGTTACATCTAAGTTCAAAGAATTTTTAGAGTCTAAATCTAAACCAATGCTGCCAAAATAGCTACTAGTTGCAGTATCAGCATTTGATAAAAATCCTTCAGAGTCACGGTTTGCTGCACCAATAGGAACACGGTAACGGTTATCTATAAAGTATCTTTCAAAGCTAAAATTGTATTTTACTTTATTAGTAGAACCAGCATAAGTTATTTGTTGGTTGTTTAAATTTAATGAGCCAAATTCTACACTACCAGTTAATTTTGCCTGACTATAACCTGCTTTGGTGATGATATTGACAATTCCCCCAAAAGCTGATGAACCATACAAAGAGGAAGCAGCACCGCTATATAATTCGACTTTTTCAATAGATTCTATAGGAATGCTATTTAAATCAGTTCCTCCATGATAAGTATTGATATTAGTGTTAATTGGTCTACCATTAATCAGAAATACAGATTGATTAATTGATGCGCCCCGGTAGTATGTACCTGTGTGAATATCTGCTCCATGCCCGACATCATTGATAGCAAAACCAGGCATTCTTTTTAAAACATCAGCGACGCTAGTAGCTCCCTGTTTTTGAATTTCTTCTTTCTCAATTACATAAGTTGGGGTAGATGTAGGTAAAGCATCTTTTTCTCCAACTACTTCTATGGAGATATCTGCATCATTTGTGGGAGTTGGATCTGCTTCTATTTCAGGTTCTTGTTCAACTTCATTTGATCCAGGTTGTTGAGTTAATAATTGAGCATTAGTAGCAGGTAATTCAATTTCATTTATATTCTGAATGTCAGAATTGACTATATTTTGATCAGTTTTATTATCATTAGCTACAGCAGGAAGTGCTACCAGGAAACTCAGTAAAGAGACTGGCAGGAAAAAGAAACTCTTATTCATATTTCTGAACTCACACCCGGTAAAAACAATCACTATGTGAGATTTACCTTATTAATATAAAAAGTGTCAAAAGACAAGCTGTCATAGTTAAATTAAGAGGAAGGAAGTTGATTTTTCAATTCCTTCCCAGGTGGGTAATGAATTACCGTAGAAGAGAGTTAGGCAATTTCCTCTGTGAATGAAATTTCTTGCTGCACAATCTTCAGCATATCTAGGGTTTTTTGGTGAGCAATTTTCTGCCCTTGCTTTCCAAAGTATGCTGATGCTTGTTGTAAATCAGCGATCGCTCTTTGGTAGTATCCTAAGTTATAGTTCGCTAGTCCTCGGTTAATATAAGCCAGAGCATGACCGGGTTTCAGCCTAATCACTTGAGAAAAGTCATGTATTGCGTCCAAGTAATTACCACTGCGTTCACCAAGACAACCCCGGTTAAAGTAGGCTCTATCATCATCAGCATTGAGACGAATTGCTAGATTAAAGTCGTTCATAGCTGCTGCTAAATTTTGCGTCTCCAAATAAGCTAAACCCCTGTCGTTGTATATATCTGCAAGCAATAGGGTAGTAGTGGGATCGATTTGAGTTAATGCTCGGTTGTAAGCAATTATGGCTTCAGAGTGATTACCTTTTCCAGCAAAAGCTATACCTTGGTTGTAGTGAGCGCGGAAATTATCAGGTTTGAGTGCGATCGCTTGATTATAATCCGCCATTGCATGAAGATAATTACCTTGTCGGTATAGTGCTAGTCCCCGGTTGAGATAAGCCTCTGAGTCATCTGGTGCTAAGTCTAGTGCTTGGGTGCAATCTGCGATCGCTTGATGGTAATCTTGTAGCTGTAGATATGCCAAACAGCGATTTTTGTAGGCTGCTATAAACTCTTCTTGCGTTTCAATCGCCAAATTCAAATACTTAATCGCAGCTTGGTAATTATCTTGCTGCATCTGATTCACACCCAATTTAAACAAGTCACTAGCTGTAATTTCGCTATTAGCAACAGGTAATGAATTGGCACCAGCAGTAAAAAACATCAAAGAAAAAGCTATAATCATCACACTGAAAATTAATCGCCAGAAATTCATCATCACCATCTCCTTTGATCATTTCAGCCATCAACAATGAGCGGGACAAAAAGCCCCGCAAATTATGAGTTGATCAACTTATGAAAAATTAGCTAGCTTACTTCCAATCTTTATCAGCTTGTTCCAGCACGTAGGCGGCTACATCTTCAATCTGGTTAGCTTTCAAACGCTTACCGAAAGCAGGCATAGCAGCTTTACCATTAGTAACTTGAGCAATGATAGCTTCGGCTGAGTACATATTGTACTTTACCAAATCTGCTTTCTTCAAGCTTTTCGCAGCATTAACTAAATTTTTACCACCCGCATGACAAGAAGCGCAATTAGCTGTAAACACTGCTTTTCCAGCAGCAGCATCAGCCGCTAAAGCGGGACTACTGAAGGCAAAGGTGAATATGGTGATACCTAACAGTAATACGGAAATAATCTTTTTCATTTTGTGTTCTCCCTACAACAATCACTTATTAAGTGACATATCTTCTTTAATTCTCTTTTGAGGAAGTTGCATTAGTCAAACGACAGGCTGTCAAACTTGGTTCTCAAATTTGAGGATTATAGATTGATTGATGATTAGCTTCGGGTTTAAGAATAAATGTAAATTTCTATAAACTAAAATTTAGGACGACCAATCATAAAACCAGTATTCCATCATCCTCTCAGTCATACCATTTTACGAAAAATTTAATACTTATAACTTTTCTTAGCCACCCTTGTGAAGGAGGTTTAGGGGAATTTCTGGTGTATCAAACTTAAAATAAAACGGTATCACAAGCGATTTTTATCCCCCATTCAAGCTATTTTGTATACAAAAAATGTAAAAGTATTACATAGTGATGCTTGTGGTGAGAGTAAAACAATGAGCGGGACAAAAAGCCCCGCATAGTATTAATTAATCAACCGAGATGTTGGTTTATTACCAGCCTTTCTCTGCTTGTTCCATTACATAAGCACTAACATCTTCAATTTCGTTTGCCTTTAAACTACTCTTGAAAGCAGGCATAGCGGCTTTACCATTTGTAACTTGAGAAATAATAGCCTCTGCTGAGTACATACCGTTCTCTTCCAAAGCATCTTTCTTCAAACTTTTGGCAGCATTAACCAAATTTTTGCCACCCGCATGACAAGAAGCACAATTAGCTGTAAATACTGCTTTTCCAGCAGCAGCATCAGCCGCTAAAGCGGGATTACTGAAGGCAAAGGTGAAGATGGTAATGCCTAACAGTAATATAGAAATAATCTTTTTCATTTCGTGTTCTCTCTACGACAATTGCTGAATTAGGTGCAATATCCTTATATAATTCTCATCCGAACCATCATCTGAGTCAAAAGACAAGCTGTCAAACTTCACTTTCAAAATCAGTAAATTTGAATCTATTAATTTAATATCTTAATATTAATTAAAGTTTCTGCTTAAAGGTTAAATATTGTTTAAATAACTTGATTGATAGCATTTACCGACTGCTTTTGTTGTAGAGGAATTTCAATTACAAACTCTGCTCCCTCTCCAAGCTCAGAAATGCACTCAATCTTACCATGATGTTTATCCACAATAATTTGATAACTTATGGATAATCCTAAGCCAGTACCTTCTCCCACTGGTTTCGTAGTAAAAAAGGGATCAAATATCTTTTCTTTAACACTTGCACTCATCCCTTTTCCATTATCTTTAATGGATATAGTTACCCAATCAGGAGTTACTATTTTCGTGGAGATTATAATAGTTGGCTGATGATTATTACCTGCTACTCTTTGTTCCTGATGGAAATTATCTAAAGCATCAATACCATTAACTAGAATATTCATAAATACCTGATTCAATTGTCCTGCATAACATTCAACTTTAGGCAAATCAGCATAATTTTTAATAATTTCAATAGCAGAACTCTTCCCATTAGCTTGGAGACGACTCTTCAAAATCACCAAAGTACTATCAATTCCCTCATGAATATTGACAAGCTTCATATCAGATTCATCAAGTCGGGAAAAGTTACGTAATGTCAGCACAATTTCAGTAATACGCTGTGTACCGTTTTTCATAGAAGACAGAGTTTTAGGTATGTCTTCTTTCAGAAAATCAAGTTGAATTTTTTCCATATAGTCATTAATTTTGGGTACAGTCTGAGGATATACTTCTTCATAAAGTTTAATTAAAGCAAGTAGATCATGTACATACTCATTAACGTAAGTTAAATTACCAGAAATAAAGCTAATCGGGTTATTGATTTCATGGGCAACACCTGCAACCATTTGCCCTAAACTAGACATCTTTTCAGTTTGAATAAGTTGGGCTTGTGTAAATTTAAGCTCACTTAGCGTTTCTTGTAATCTGCGATTATTTTCATTTAATTCCTGAGTTCTTTCAATAACTTTTTCCTCTAAATTTGCATAGAGTCGCGCATTTTCTAAAGAAATAGCTGCTTGAGAAGATAGTATTTTTAATACTTGTAATCTGTTGGGTGTGAACGCTCCCACAATCAAAGTATTTTCCAGGTAGAGAATACCAATAAGTTTACCTTGATGAACAATAGGCATACATAGAACAGATTTAACTTTATTTTTAATAATATAAGGATCAGTTGTAAATATTCCATCAGAAGTAGCATTACTAATCACTATATATTCTCTAGTTCTTTCCACATATCTAATTAAAGATACAGGTAGACATTGGTCATCATCGCCAATTATTTGATGAGATTTAAACTCGTTTTCGTCAACACCTTTTTTAGCTTCTATAAACAAATTGCCTTCTTTCTCTAAAATCATATAACCAGTTTCAGCCCCAGCATTTTCAATCACAATCTGCATTAAACTTTCTAGTAACTCATCCAGAAGAATTTCTTCAGATAGTGCTTGTGATGCTTTAATAACTGTTATTAAATCCAGATTATTTGTTTTAGAAGTAGTAGCGGATACAGTAATTGTTGCCTCTGTTGTATGTGTTTTATTTGTTGTGGATGACTGAGAAATTAACTCTCGATATCTTGACTCTAAATCTTTAACTTTAGCGATCGCACCCCAACGCGTATAACCATAGTGAGCCTTTTTTATGTATAATGAAGCAAACTCAGTTCTTCCCAAAGCGAGATAAAATTCTGCTGCGCGTTCATAAGCTAGAGCCTCTTCATGAATATATCCATTATTATTTGCACCCTTAATAGCCTGATCATAATATTCCATTGCTACTAGAGTTTGTCCCAAAACTCTGGCTTTTTCGGCCTCTACAAGATCATACTTGTGCTGGTTATTGACTGGTGCATGAAAAGCCCACTCCTGCAATTGCTCTTGATTTGCTGCTACTTTTTCTAAAACTTCTTTTAATTCATTTTCATATTCTAAAACTGGCTCAAAATTGCGTTCCAAACAGCGAGCAAGAAGTGCTAAAGAATAGTAAAAATTATACTGTACTACGTAAACAGTTCCATTGATGCCAACTTCATATTGTTTAGCTAAATGAGCATTAGCAATAGCCGTATTATAGTTTTTGAAGAAATAAGAAAGAATGGTTCTCCCGAAATATACATAAAAAGTAGCTGTGTTATTTCCTGCCAACTTAGGCATCATGGAATTGTTAAAAATTTCACCTTCTAAATAGGATTCGTTGGCTTCTCTTCTAATAAATTCATATATTGTCTGTCTGAATATTTTTAGGGAAAAACTAAAATAATCTTGTTTTATTTTTTGTGTAAAACTTATATATGGAGATTGGATTTGCTCAATTAATTCTAAATTTTCTCCAGCAAAAAATTGATGCATACAAAATAATAGACCACTATATCCTGCATATTCAAAATCTCCCGCTTCTACACCAAGTTTAAATCCCTCTTGTAGTGGTTCTATTGTTGTTTTAATATGTTCTTTCCAATGTTTAACAAAAATATTGAAAACCGTAAAGGATTTAGGCTTTATTTCTCTGGTATCAAACTTTTCTAAAAGCTGTAAAGATAATTTACCGAATTGATATCCTAATTCAATATTCCGAAGAGGTTTAGGTATCATTATTAATATTAGCCCATAGGAAACATAAGCGTGCGCTGCTAAAGATGAATTTCCATACTTGAGACAAAGCTCAATCATGGTAAAAACAATCAATGGATGAAGTGTAGGTTCTGTAAAATAGGCAGGAGGTATTGCTGTAATCAGCATTCTCATCGCCGCTAGTTTTCTAGGGTCAGTCATTTCTGGCAGATTAGCAAACTCCTCAATGCTCACTTCTACCGGCAGTGTTTGAGATAAGGTAACTCCGAGCATTTCCAGAACTTGTAAATCTATATCTAATGCTTCTCGCATCCTACTTTGAGAAACGTAAGATTGAATTTTTTTCTCATATACTTTAACTGTATCAAGAATATTTTTGCTATGTTGTATAACAACATTAAACAGAGTTTCTGCCTGCTCGAAGTTTGTATTTAAATACTCTGCTTCTACTGTTTCTACATAAAGGTTGAGTGTCAATTCATAATGAGTCTGCCAGCTATCATCTGCCAGCATTTCTAAGCCCAGTTTAAAAAATTTAACAGCAGATTCATAAGCAGTAGAATCCTTAGCTTTGCTTCCAGCTATCAGATTTAATTGAGCTAGATTATATCTTTCTACTTGGGAATAAATTAATTCAGCACCGATATTTAGATGGTTGACAATATCAAATATTTTTTCTTCTCTTGATATTTTGTCTAAATTATTTAAAAGTAGCTGACCAATTTTTAAGTGAACTTCCTTTTTTTGTTCTTCTGGAATTAATGCATAAGCTGCTTGTTGTACTCGATCATGGAGAAATTTATAGTCAATTATAAAATCATTAACTTGCTCTAAAAATTGAGGTAATTTATAAATATTATCAAGAGGCAAAATTAAACTAACTTCTAGAGCCTCCCACAATTCTTCTGCTGTATCTTTCTGTGATTTTTCGTTAATAACAGAGAGGATATCTAAATTAAATCTGTTACCAATACAAGCAGCAAGTTTGAGGGTATTTTGAGTAAAATACTGTAATTTTTGAATTTTACCGAGCATTAACTCGACAACATTATCAGTAATACCTATTTCTTGAATTTGCTCAATTCTCCACTGCCAATTACCTGTATTAAAATCAAATGAAAGTAGATTTTCTTGATAAATATAAGTAAGTACCTGAGTTAAAAAGAAGGGATTACCACCAGTTTTATTAAAAATCAAATCTGCCAGGGGTTTGGCTCTTTCTAATTCACATTTAAGGGTATCAATAACTAATTGATATATATCGGTAATTCTTAGAGGTTGACAATTAATTGTCCTGATGACAACATCAGTTTTTTCAATCTCTTGTAAAGTCAAATTTAAGGGATGAGTGCTATCTACTTCATTATCTCGGTAAGCTCCAATTATTAATAAATTTTGAATTTCTATATCTGTAGATAATAATTGAATTAATTTGAGAGAAGCTAAATCTGCCCATTGTAAATCATCTAAAAATAGAACCAATGGGTGTTGTTTTTTAGCTAAGATACTTATGAATTTTTGAAAAAACAAATTGAAGCGATTTTGAGCTTCATTTGGGGCTAGTTGAGGTACTGATGGTTGTTTACCTATAATTAATTCTATTTCTGGAATGACATCAATAATAATCTGAGCATTAGGAGCTAATGCTTTTAATAAATTGTCTTTCCAAGACGCTAACTGTGCTTCACTTTCTGTCAGTAATTGTCTAATCAATTCTTGCAAAGCTTGAATAAGAGAAGCATAGGGAATATTACGTTTGAATTGCTCAAATTTACCTGTAATAAAATAGCCTTTCTTTTGGATAATAGGCTTATGAATTTCGCTGACTAGAGCCGATTTACCAATTCCTGAATAACCAGCAACTAATATCAACTCTTTTTGTCCTTGATTTACTTGCTCAAAGGCTGTTAATAAAGTTGCTATTTCTGCTTCCCGACCATAAAGTTTCTCTGGAATTTCTAATTGGCTAGATTGATCGTGTCGTCCAATTGGAAAGCTAGATATCTGAGCAATATTTTCTAGCTGATTCAAACAGTTTTCCAGATCATATTGGAGTCCAAAAGCACTTTGATATCTTTCTTCAGCCGTCTTACTCAGTAACTTCATAACAATTGCAGAAATCACCTGGGGAATTTCTGGCTTTAACTGATCTACTGGTACTGCCTGTCTGGCAATATGACAGTGTATTAATTCCATTGGATCAGTAACTTCAAAGGGTAATTGCCCCGTGAGCATTTCATAAAAAGTAACTCCCAAAGAATATAAATCGGTACGATAATCAAGCGAACGATTCATCCTTCCTGTTTGCTCTGGGGATATATAAGCCAGGGTTCCCTCTAGCGAATCAGGATTACTAAATTTAGGTTTTTCTTTGGGGAGAAGAGATGAAATAGAAAAATCAATAATTTTAATTTGATGTGTTTGTCTGTGAACAAGAATATTTGCTGGTTTAATATCTTTATGAATAATATGATGTTGATGAACTTCGCCTATTGCTTGGGTGATTTCGATTGCTATTTGTAGAAAATCAAACAATTCAATTTGCTGCTCTTTAATTAGACTATCAATAGATATGCTATCAAAATTTTCTAAAATTAACGCAAAACTATTATTATATTTTTCTAGACTGTAAGCTTTGATGACTCCTTCTATATCTAAATTTTTCAGGAGATCATATTCATATTTTAATTTAGCAATATCTTTTAGGCTGGGATAATCTATATTTAAGATTTTAATGACCACTAATTTATCATCCTCATTGCTTTTGGCTTGATAAACAGTAGTTTTGTATCCATTATAAATTAACTTTAAAATTTTGTAATTAGATAAATTAATCATGGCTTATCATCACACTCTGGACTGTTGTTAATTGAAAGACGTAGCCTTAGAAATCCTAATTATCTATAAATATAGCAGTCTCCACAATTATTAGAAGCTCCATTTTCTTTAACTTAAAATATGATCTCCTAACCAATATGTCAGTTGGTATGTATATAAGACCAATATTTGATTTCCGAGACATACGTATAGCGTATATATTTTATGTGGCTATAGCTACGTTAAGTTGATTTAATGTACTAGGAGTTTCGGTTGGTGCGTTACAGACTTTTGTCCTAACGCACCCTACAAATACTACAAATACTCAGATTTGTTCAACTGATTCAAACCCTAGATCCAGTTATCCCATTCACCAATAATTTTCTTTGTATATTTGATTTGAAAGCATTGCTGTAGAATTGCTCGCGTTGCTTGCATTCCTGACATAACTGTAGCTTCTACACAACCGGAATTGTAACCGTTATTGATCCAATCACCTGCTAAGTAAAGATTATTGAATCCAGATGCATCTGTTTTGAGACGATACTTGGTACTTTTAGGAACCGAAAGTACATAACGCTCTGTAGGATTGATGTTAATTCGCCAATATTGAGCTTTAAACCGTTCTACACCTTGACGGTTTTGGTAATCTATCAGCAAATCCCAGTTTAATCCTTGAGGATTGTTGGGGAGAGTTGCATTAGGCCAAAGATGTCCAATGTGATTGGTGAGGAAATTCACAGCTTTTTCGTCGCCTTTGATCTGTTCTTGGGCGGGGAAACCATACTCACTGCTGGGGGGAATTCCTGGGTCTGCAATTACGCCAGTAAAATAGGCAGTGTTATAAGGATAATGTTCCGAAGGCCAGTTTTCTCGTGGCAATAAATCACTCATATCCGCGTAAACATCAATAGGCTCAACATAGGCACCAAGAACGGGGCTAGACATTTTCCAACCTAGTTGCGGCAGGGTTGACTTGAGCCATAGCTGTCCACCTTGAGTGGTGACTGTTTTGACTCGATTCAACATATTGTTCCATTGTTGATGAGCAGGATTTTTTTCAGCCTGGAGTATTTCTTGACAGATAGAAGGTAAAGCCGCTATGGAAATACCAAGAAGTACGATATCAAAGTCTTTACCTTTGGTGAGTTTAAATGTTTCTACATCTTGCCAAGGTGTCCAATATGACTCTAGGTTAATTTGCTTGTCTTGGAGCTTTTTGGCTTCTTCGTCTACAATCTGATCGTAGAGAGGCTCACTAGGCCAACAAAGCAGGTCTTTGACGGGGATGAGAGGTTGATATTCCTGCTGTGGATGTTTTAAGTTAACCTGACGTGCGATCGCAATTTCAGCTATTGATTCCTGATTCTGATCAAGATGCAACTCCTTGACAACATGGAAGAATTTAAATTTCACACCCCGACGTTTGAGGACTTCATAGAGGGGCGTAATCACCGTATCACCCATGCCGGCTTGCATCTTCCACATGATTGCCCCGTTGTACTGGAACAGGATGGTCATGAGAATACGAATAGCTGTTCCTGCGGCTAATTGAGGGTTGTTGGTGTTCCCTTCTGGAAAGCCATAAACGAGATCATACAAAACTCGGATAAATGCTGAATTAACACTTGATTCCCGCGCTCCGTGTTTCCTCAACCAGTCTTTATAGTTATATTCATCTAGGTGATCTAAACTACGATAATTAAGAACTCCATCAACAAATAAACCCTGAATGTTAGCTAGTGCTAGATCAATCAGAGTTAACCGCCACTGAATTTCAAAATCTTCTTCATCAGTATCCAAATAATTACTAAAATGCTCTGTAAAGCGATTGATCAATTTCAGAATAAATTGATGCTGTTCTCTTTTATGGTTTTTGGTGTTCTGAGGAAGAAATTGAGCAAAATTATAAGCAAGATTCAGAAACATTCCTTCTGAATTAAAATCAAGGTCTTTGAAAACTTTCCCCAAATTATTGTTGATATTTTCTAACCATTCTCCCCAATGGCTAGGTTCTTGTAGCAAGAGTTGTATTAACTGGCTAGGAACTTGAATGAGACTTTCTTCTAAGAGAAATTCAATGATTTCTTTACCAAGGGATATTTGTTGATTTAGAGTTTCTAAACAATTTTTAGATTGTGATTGTTTAGCATTGATTTCTGTATAAGTCTGAAGTACAAATTTAATAGTTGTGCAAATGTGTTGCCAAATCGAAGATTTACCACCACCTTCCCAGGGAAGTAGGGAATTTGTGGGAAAGTCAAAGGGCAAGTCTATCCATTGCTGATTTATGTATTCTTCTAACACAATCAGACTGTGAGGTTTGAAGGCATCTTCTATAGTACTGAAAGGGCCGTTTCCTCCTAATTCTTCATAACATTGATTGAGCAGACTAAAGGCATTTTCATAGAATCCAAAAAAGATATGTAATCCATGCTCTTCAATGCGGTAATCAGGTTCATGATCAGGTTTATGGGGTTTAAGATTCCGACCGCTCGCACACTTTCCACCTAAACGCCAACCTGTTTGATAAATAGTAATCTCATAGAGGTTATTCCATCCTGGTTGGCTGGTTAATTCATAGGCTGTAGTTAAGGATGCCATTCCTCCACCTAAGATGACAATCTTTTTCGGGTTATATGGTTCTGACATGATGATTTTTCCTGATTTAATAGATATGCGTATGCCAATCAATTCCGTTTATGGAGAGTGTCGAAAAACCCCACCCCTAACCCCCTCACAGGGGTAGGTTTTTAATATTAACTGTAAAGGCAGGACTAGGAAGACAAGGAGGGAAGGTAGACAAGGAAGATTTGATACGCACAATGGTATTTTGACGGACTGTTCTTGTTACCAAGAGAATCTGATTTTGCACGGTTTTCCTCCCTTGTCCACTGTCCTTCCTTGTCATCCTTGTCTTGCCCTCACGACAATGTAAAATACCTACCCTTGTGAGGGAGGGGGAATGGATTTATTAAGGGTTTACTACAAATTACAAATTACGAATTACGAATTATTTTTGTTGTGCTTGCCATACGGTAGTACCATTTTGAAAACTAAAATCGAAATTAAGTAAGAAAGCTATTTTGATAGGAATTTGTATGGATTCACTACCTGGAGAATATCCTGTGTGTAAGCCCAACTCTTGAACGATGGGTTGGCTGGCGAATTTATTGATTGTTAACTCAAATTTATCGCCAAAATCATCGAAGCCAAGAAGTTCTCCACCATGAAAAGTTTGTAATTGCATGGGGGATTCAATCAGGGCTTGATAACAAGCTTTTCGACTATCTTCGGCATCGCGGAATTGTTTGAGGTTAACCAGTGGGACAATTTTTTCAATTAGGTAGTTAAGGAGATTGAATGGTAATCCCAAACCGGGGATAAGTATTTCGTTATTGCTGTCAAATAGTAAATTAGCGATCGCACTAATTCCTTCTTCAAAACTCTCCCAAGTCTTGACAGAGGGATGTTTCTCTCCTTGGGAAATCCGTCGGACTTCCAATAAACGAGCCTCTATCGCCTTGGTTTCTGGGGTAAACTCCTTAAATACCAAGGTGTCTAAAGTAAATAAATCTGGTGGTTGATCAATTTTGGGCATCTGCACCGTCCCAAATTGTTTAAAGAAGCCATACACTTCCCTCCCTGATACTAGAGGAGTGGCATTATTGACATAGATGTAGGGTATGAACCAAGCCAGACGTTCAGCGACAAACACAGGCCCGACCTTTTTCCCAACTACTGTTAACATCCAAAACACAACTTCCTGTTCTTGGACTGTTCCTTTTTCATAATCAGGAGGATTGATGGATCTTAAACTGTCTAAATTGTTGATAGTCAGAATGACATGAGACATCACTGGACGATATTCAATCTCCCCATTGCTAGGATTATTGAGATATTTGTCACACACATCCTGAAGCTTTGACATTGAAGCCTCAATCGCAAAGCCATACATTGTCGTCCCTTTAATCTCATAGGGTTGATTGAAAGCCTGTCCATCTGCTTGTTCAACATACTGAGGATAGGAGGATTTTGGCTTGCATCCACAACAATGAGATTTGACAAAACTTGCCATGTCTTCCTCCATATTTTTGCCTTTAGCGGCTAAATCTTGGAGCAGTTGATCTGGCGTTTGTTGGATTTGGTTTAGGTAATTGGTTAAATTTTGTGGTTCTTGAAAAAGTTCTGTAAATGCACTCATAGCACCGAGAGCAGCATGAAAACTAGTCTGCATTGCTTGGGAGGGGCAATTTGTATTCATATACCTTTGGGTAAGCAGTTAGTTATTTCTACGGTGATGTACCGTTATTTCTTACTATGACTATAAACGATACAACTAGGTTTATACTCAACAGCTAATATCAAGGTACTCCAAAAAAGCTCTGTCATGATTTAAGAACTGATTAACCTTGCTCTGCTAACTGTGTCAGTCCCTCTGCTGTCACACGACAAATTCGCCAATCATCTAAAATATCTGCCCCCATACGACGATAAAACGCCTGTGCTGACACATTCCAATCTAAAACACTCCACTCCAAGCGCCCACAATTCCTTTCTACAGCTATCTTTGCTAATTTAGTTAGTAAAGCTTTACCAATACCTTGTCGTCGAAATTCCGGTAAAACAAACAAATCTTCCAAATAAATTCCTGGCTTAGTTAAAAAAGTAGAATAATTATGAAAAAATAGGGCAAACCCTACAGCTTGCCCCGCCGATTCTGCTAATATTGCCTCTATATATTTTGATGAACCAAATAAATGCTCCTTTAGTGCTGAAGCATCACCCGTTACAGCATGAGATAACTTCTCATATTCTGCCAGACACTGAATTAACGCAAATAGAGTATGACAATCATTTGGTTCAGCAAAACGCACAATCAAATCACTACGCAAAGTCATTAGTCTTTAATCTATAGTCCACAGTCCATAGTTTATACCGAAGCCCATAAATTTTCTTAACTAATGACTGATACTCCCTTTCCAATCTAAATCTTCTGCCTCCTGCCTCCTGCCTCCGAACTCCGTTCGCGTAGCGTCTCCGTTCGGCGAAGCCGTGCCGTAGGCATAGGAGAAACTCCGAACTCCTGCTATATCAACCACCCTTTTAAACGTTTAGCTATATGGGGACGACGCAACTTACGCATAGCTTTACTTTGAATTTGACGCACTCGTTCACGGGAAAGATTAAACATATTCCCAACTTCTTCCAAAGTGCAGGGTTCACTGGTAGTCAGTCCATAGCGCAGAGAGATTACATCCTTCTCCCGTGGAGTGAGGACATCACCTAAAACTTCCCAAATCTCCTGACGCATCATGTTTTCATTCATTTTTGCTTCTGGAGACTGATTATCTTCATCTTCCAACAAATCCATCAATTCTGTGTCTTCTTCCTTCCCGACACGGTGATTGAGAGATAACGCTTGACGACGCAGTTGTTGAAGTTGTCGCAGTTGCTGAACACTAATTTCCAAAGATTCAGCCATTTCAGCTTCCGAAGGGTTACGAGCTAATTTTTGCTTGAGTTCCCTTTGGGCTTTTTTGAGCTTGTTAAGTTTTTCAACAATATGGATTGGTAGACGGATAGTTCGCGCATCATTAGCGATCGCTCTAGTAATAGCCTGTCTAATCCACCAATAAGCGTAGGTGGAAAACTTATATCCTTTATCGGGATCAAACTTTTCTGTAGCGCGGTTTAAGCCCATTGCACCTTCTTGGATTAAATCCAAAAAAGGAACTCCCCGGTTTAAATAGCGTTTAGCGATAGATACAACCAACCGCAGGTTAGAACGAATCATTTTCCGCTTCGCTACTCGTCCTTGATACAAGCGGCTTTCCAATTGTTTTTCTGTCATCTCAAACTTAGCAGCAACATCATTTTTACTCGGTTGCTGTCCCAGTTCCAATTCCAAAGCTGCTTGTAAGTCTTTTACCTCTTCGAGAAACCTAACTCGCCTCGCTAACTCCACCTCTTCATCGGCTTTTAGCAAAGGGTAACGCGCCATTTCTTTAAAAAACGCGCCTACAGCATCGTCATGTTCGGTTTTATTGTATCCCGAAGGACGAGCGGCTGCCATGTCATCCCCATTCCGTTCCTCTGACTCCAAATTTTCTACAATTGCAGAGTCATCAAATACTACTGCATCCAAACTATCAAGTGATGGTTCTTCATGATCAGTAGCGTTCTCCAGTATTTCCATTGTTCCCAATTCAGCAATATTCATAAGTTTTTTTTCGGGATTGTTGCTTTGTTTGGTACATAATTTAGTGACAGCCGCTCATTTGAGGCTTGGTAGTTTTCCTTTAAGGATGAATACACCCATTAACGAGAGCAAAATACAATTTTCTTGAAAATTCCTCAGTCGGAATGAAAATCTGTATCCATCTGTCATGCTTTTGGTTACTTTTAGATACAATTTATATTGTCTTTGCACCCAAAATACCATCTTTTTCGACTACCAGCAGACATATTCCTCATTTTTTTATTGATCACCAAATATGTCAAACCCCCTCAAACATTCTCAACCTTAACAAATATAAAAATTCCATCTCAGGGAGGCTATGTCTTAAATTTTCATGTATTTTCCTAGATTTTTGTTGGTTTTAGAGGATAGAAGTGGAAGCTTCCCAAATGATACAAATTACAAAAATGGTAGCTTAAAATCCGGACAATCTTAATTGTATAAAAGCATCTCACATAGAAAAAGTATTTAATATCTATCATTAGGTGGAAAAAGCATACTCCATATTTAGTAGATAAAAAAACGTTTTATTTACATATCAGATACGTTCATTTGTATAGCCAATATCAAACATTTATTGCACGTACCGTGGAAATTAATTTGTCTAGTAGATTACACAAGTTAAAACTTATCAAGTATGATTGGTAATAAAAGTATTGCGAAATACAGTTTACCTGTAGTAATCTAAGCAGTTAAAGTTAAGTGAGCTTGGTCAATTTCCTCCAAGTATATGGCGATAATATCTATCTAAAAACTTAGGGATGATGTATACTAATACCGTAAAATTGTCTTCTGTAGTCGTAGCTGAACCTGGGGAGTCATACCAATCAAAAACAAATGTTTATAGATGGATTGAAGTACTCGTGGATTGTCCAGGAAGCTCAGAGCTATTTACATACGAAATACCACCTCAGTTAGAAATCAAACCAGGGGATATTTTGACTGTTCCTTTTGGGACGCAACAAGTGGGTGCGATCGCTATTCGCTTCTTGTCTCAACCGCCAGCAGATTTAGCACCAGAGAAAATTCGGGAAGTCGAAGATGTCGTCAGCAGAAAATTTTTCCCTAGCACCTATTGGGAATTACTCAATCGCATCGCTACTTATTACTATACGCCGCTAATTCAGGTAATTCGGGTGGCTTTACCACCAGGATTATTAGGGCGATCGCAACGTCGTCTGCGTTTGACATCCTTGGGAAGACATCAAGATGTCTCTAGCAATACTTCAGTGTTCATTTCACCCACAGCGCAACAAGTTTTATCGCTGCTGCAAAAAACTCCTACAGGTGACTACAGTTATTACTATATTCAACAAAAAGTTAAATCTTCCTATCGAGGAATTCGTGAACTAATCCGTTTGGGATTAGCAGAAAACTATTTAGAACCGCCCAGACAAAATCAACCAAAACTGCAAAAAGCAGTAACAATAATAGATAATAATGACCGAGATTTAACCACACGTCAAAAAGAAATTGTTGAAGTATTACGGCGACAAGGTGGAGAATTATGGCAAAGTGAATTATTACAAATTTGTAGTGCTAGTACTTCTATCCTCAAAACTTTGGTAGAAAAGAAATATATAGTAATTGAAGAACGGGAAATATTACGCAGAGAACAAAGTCCTCTCATGGCTGGGGATCAGGCAAAATCTTTAACAAATGCTCAAACTAACGCCCTAGAATTAATACAATCTTTAAATGGATTTGCTCAAGTTTTATTACATGGGGTAACAGGTTCAGGAAAAACGGAAGTATATTTGCAAGCGATCGCACCTCTCCTCAATCAAGGTAAATCTGCTTTAGTCTTAGTTCCCGAAATCGGACTCACACCCCAGCTAACAGATCGTTTTCGCGCTCGATTTGGAAACCGAGTCCAAGTTTATCACAGCGCCCTCTCCGACGGTGAACGCTACGACACATGGCGACAAATGTTCACTGGAGAACCTCAAGTAGTGATTGGGACTCGCAGCGCCATTTTTGCCCCTTTACCCAACTTGGGCTTGATCATCTTAGACGAAGAACACGACAGCAGCTTTAAACAAGATTCCCCCATTCCCACCTACCACGCCCGTACAGTCGCCCAATGGCGGGCTGAATTAGAACATTGTCCATTAATTTTGGGTTCTGCGACCCCTTCTTTAGAAAGTTGGGTGAGTCTGGGAGGAACCCCACCCCCTAGCCCCGCAAGCGAGGAGGGGGGACAGGAGATGATTCGGGAATCAACAATTTATCTTTCTCTTCCTGAACGGATTAACTCGCGTCCCTTACCACCGGTGGAAATAGTGGATATGCGTCGGGAGTTACAGGAGGGAAATCGGTCTATATTTAGTAGGTCTTTACAAGAAGCTTTAGAACAGCTACAGGAAAAGAAACAGCAGGGAATTTTATTTATTCATCGTCGGGGACATAGCACTTTTGTTTCTTGTCGCAGTTGTGGTTATGTATTGGAATGTCCACATTGTGATGTTTCTTTGGCTTATCACCATGTAGAAGAAGGTGCGCCGCAATTATTAAGGTGTCATTATTGTAATTATGGGCGATCGCATCCCCCCCACTGTCCAGAATGCAGTTCTCCCTATTTAAAGTTCTTCGGCAGCGGCACTCAACGCGTAGCACAGGAATTAAACCGCCAATTCCCCAACCTCAAATTAATTCGCTTTGATAGCGATACCACCCGCAACAAAGGCGCACACCGCAACTTACTCACCCAATTTGCAAACGGTGAAGCAGATTTATTAGTGGGAACACAAATGCTCACCAAAGGTTTAGACTTACCCCAAGTTACCCTTGTTGGTGTTGTCGCTGCTGATGGGTTACTACATTTATCAGACTATCGCGCCAATGAAAGAACATTTCAAACCCTTACCCAAGTAGCAGGACGTGCAGGAAGAGGAGAAGATCCAGGCAGGGTAATTGTGCAAACTTATACCCCAGAACATCCAGTCATTGCAGCAGTCCAAAAACATGATTATCACTCTTTCTCTAATGCAGAATTAGAACAAAGAGAAGCTCTTAATTATCCCCCTTATGGTAGGTTAATTTTATTGCGGTTGAGTAGTCTTGACCCCATTCAAGTCCAAAATACAGCCCAAATCATCGCTACAACCTTCAGCGATCAAGAAGGCTTTGAAATATTGGGGCCAGCACCAGCTAGTATTTTACGCGTAGCTAATCGTTATCGCTGGCAAATATTGCTCAAATTTGATCATGAGGCATTACCTAATTTACCTGACTGGCAAGAAATTAGAGCGCTTTGTCCCCCCTCAATCAGCTTAACAATAGATGTAGACCCCATCAATATTATGTAATAGTTCAAAGTTATGGTTAAAAAAGTTGCAATTATCGGTGCAGGCCCAGTGGTGTTCTTCTGGCTCATTACCTATTGCGTCGGGATGAAAAATATCAAATTGATATTTATGAACGTCGCAGCGATCCCCAGACTGTAAATTTCTCCAAAACACGCACCTTTCCCATTTCTCTCGGTGAACGGGGTGTAAATGCTTTACGTCAGATTCCCGGACTAGAGGAAGCAGTTAAAGCAGTTAGTGTGGAAATGACAGGAACAATTCTCCACGGAAAAAAAGGTAAAACTCAGGTAACTAGTAGAAAAAAACCGCTAGTAACTTTAGACCGTACTAACTTGGCAAATGTACTGTTAGAAAAATTACTAGAAAACTACGATAGTACTCGGCTTAATGTTCACTTTAACTGTCAATGTGTACAAGTAGATTTTGCAGCTAAAAAAGTAAACTTGCAAAAACTAAAACCAGAAACTTCTGCTGAAGAAATAGAATCTGAATTGACTATTGATTATGATTTATTAGTTGGTGCAGATGGTGCGCGTTCTGTGGTGAGAGAACATTTAATCAACACAGAAGAATTTGAATGTCAACAAAATTACGTTCCCAATGCTTACAAATCAATTTTTTTACCTAATCCAGATCAAACTCCAGGAATTAATTTAGAAAAAGACAAGGTTCACAGTTGGCGAATAAATGATGGTGTCGCTGTATTAATGCTGCATCAGCCAGATGCAACAATGAGTGGTGTAATTCTTTTTCCCCATGCTAAAAATCCGATAACAGAACTTACAGACGCTGAAAAAGTAACTAAGTTTTTTAAAGAAAATTTCCCAGAAATTGGTCAACTAATGCCAGAAGATGAAGCTGAAGCATTTTCACAAAGACCAATATCACAAGTTTTAACAGTTCGCTGCAATCGCTATCATTACGGTGATAGTATTCTATTAATTGGTGATGCTGCTCATGCAGTTTCTCCTTCTATTGGTCAAGGCTGTAATTCAGCATTAGAAGATGTGGTAGTTTTGGATAAATTGTTAGATGAATATGCTGATAATTTAGCACTAACCCTAGAGAATTATAGTATTATTCGTCAACCGGATGCTTTTGCATTACGAGAATTAAGTGACTATTGTTTTCCTACTTCTAAAAAATTATTTACTGAATTTATTATTCGCAATAGTTTAGGAAAAATTCTCCATCAAATATTTCCAAAAACTTTCTTTCCACCTATATTTGATGCGGTATTCGTAGCCGATATTTCCTATAGAGAAATTTTGTATAAAAACCAAAATTGGATATCCAAAGTCAAAAAATCGAATGATCAGTTTTTTGCTAATAAATAGTTAATATAGCAATCCTAATGTAAAATTAGTCATATTCTTACTTCTTCCTTTCTAGAGACGTTTCATGGGTAGGGATTCTCGTCTCTACGGTGTTTATTTGGCGCAACTTTACAGAGAATTGGTGTTACAAATAAATTAATAAAAAATTATGTAACAATGAATACCTTTAATATGAAAATTCGGGAGTAAGGATTTAGCTTAAATTTATACAGGTAAACTTGATATTGTGAACTGATCAGGATTTTTACGAAAATTCAGCAATTATAGAATATAATCATCTGCTAACCTCACTCTGGTTAATATATGGCAGAGTAAACGGTATTAACTTATACGATTAAGCTGTAAATGATGTAATAAAAGGATCATATATTTTAATTTTATTGAAAGTATATTTTGGTGAATGTATTGTATAAACAGATAATAATAACTAGCCAAATAGATGAGTAATAGTAGAATTGAAATATTCTTAACAACAACTTCCACAAGTATCGAGAATATAGTAAATCAAGATTGATACATTGAGGTGATATGTAGAGATCATCCAATCACTAGCAATCAAGTTTACCCGTAATTTAAGTATTATTTTTCAGAATTGACAGGCTAGAACTTCATTTTAATTGAGTAAAAACTATATGGGACAAGGTTTTTTACAAATTGCGTTAACGCTCCTTATTGTCATATTCATTACTCCCAAATTGGGAAGATACATAGCTAAGGTTTTCTTGGGAGAAAGCACAATTCTGGATGTGATCATGAACCCGATAGAGAGAATTCTCTATATATTAGTGGGTGTTCGTAAAAATGATGAGATGACAGGTTGGCAATATATCCGTGCAGTATTATGCAGCAACCTGGTTATGGGTATTTTTGTATATGCAGTACTCCATTATCAAAGACTTTTGCCCTGGAATCCCAATGGTTTTGGGGCGATGAGATGGGATACATTGCTACACACAACAATTTCTTTTTTGACTAATACAGATCAACAACACTATATCGGGGAAACGACTTTAAGCTACTTTAGCCAAATAGCAGCTTTAGGATTTTTAATGTTCACTTCGGCCGCAACTGGGTTAGCGGTAGGAATTGCTTTTATTCGGGGGTTAACGGGGAGGAAGTTAGGGAATTTTTATGTTGATCTCACCCGTGCCATTACCAGGATATTACTACCTCTGTCTATTATCGGTGCGATCGCACTCATCGCCTTAGGTGTACCACAAACATTAGATCAAACATTGGCGATCCAAACCTTAGAAGGAGGAACCCAATATATTGCTAGAGGACCAGTTGCTTCCTTTGAAAGCATCAAAATGTTAGGAGAAAACGGTGGTGGTTTTTTTGGTGCTAACTCCGCCCATCCCTTTGAAAATCCCAATGGCGCTTCTAATTTATTAGAAATGATCGCCATGCTTTCAATTCCCACATCCTTAATTTACACCTACGGCGTATTTGCCAACAACCTCAAACAAACTTGGTTACTGTTTTGGATGGTATTTGTCATTTTTGTGATTCTGATCTGGATTACAGCCGTTGGTGAAATGCAGGGAAATCCCCTGATTAACAAAATTGTGAGCGCCGAAATACCGAATTTGGAAGGGAAAGAACTGCGATTTGGCTGGGCAGAAACTGCATTATGGGCAGTCACCACTACTGCTACCATGTGCGGTGCTGTCAACGGCATGCATGATTCACTCATGCCTCAAGGAGTATTTTCTACCTTATTCAATTTATTTTTGCAAATAATTTGGGGAGGACAGGGAACAGGAACAGCTTATCTATTCATTTACCTAATTCTGACCGTGTTTTTAACCGGCTTAATGGTAGGACGCACCCCGGAATTTTTTGGACGCAAAATTGAACAAAGGGAAATCGTGCTGGCCAGCGTCGTGCTGCTGATTCATCCGATTTTGGTTTTGATTCCGAGTGCGATCGCTCTAGCATATCCCATATCTCTATCAGGAATCAGCAACCCCAGCTTTCACGGTATCTCTCAAGTAGTTTATGAATACGCCTCAGCCGCAGCAAATAATGGTTCTGGCTTAGAAGGGTTGAAAGATAACACTCTGTGGTGGAACTTAAGTTCTAGCTTCAGTATTTTAGCAGGGCGCTACATTCCCATTATCGCCATCCTCCTTTTAGCTGATAGTATGTCCCGCAAACCAAAAGTACCAGAAACCCGTGCTACTCTCAAAACCGATTCTCTCATGTTTACCAGCATCACCGCTGGCGTAACCATCATCTTAGGAGTACTAACATTCTTCCCAGTTTTAGCTTTAGGCCCCATAGCCGAAGCTTTTAAACTAGCTTCTGGAAATTAAGGGACTGGGGACTAGGGACTTCACAAGGGTAGGTTTTTAATATTGTCTGTGAAGGTAAGACTGGGAAGACAAGGAGGGAATGTAGACAAGGAAGATTTTCTACGCAAATACGAAACATACATATTGTTGTATGGTTTTCCTCCCTTGTCACCTTGTCCACCTTGTCTGCCAAGTCTTGCCCTCACGAGAATGTAAAAAACCTACACCTGTCAGGGACTGGGGACTGGGTAAAAGTTTTCCCAATTACCAATCACCAATCACCAATTACCAATTACCAATTACCAATTACCAATTACCAATTACCAATGACCTGATATATGAATTTTGCCGCAACAACCCCAAGACCAAAATCTTCCCGGACTCGTCCTAGCGATCGCCGTCCAAAACGCAAAAAAGCCCTAGTCAGCACCAAAGGACTCTACACTAGAGCAATTAGGGATACCTTTCTCAAACTCAACCCCAAATATGCCATCAAAAATCCCGTCATGTTTGTGGTCTGGTTAGGAACAATCATCACCCTAGCCCTCACAATTTATCCCCCACTATTTGGACCCGTCACCCAAAAAAACCCCCAACTTTTCAACGGCTTATTAACGGGAATTTTGTTTTC
This sequence comes from Anabaena sp. EIM26, assembly GCF_057568715.1. Classification (NCBI taxonomy): domain Bacteria; kingdom Bacillati; phylum Cyanobacteriota; class Cyanophyceae; order Nostocales; family Nostocaceae; genus Anabaena; species Anabaena sp. EIM26. The sequence continues at coordinate 1,097,245 of NZ_CM172472.1, forward strand.
CACCGTGATGTTTGCTAATTTCGCTGAAGCATTGGCAGAAGGACGAGGAAAAGCCCAAGCCGACACATTGCGGTCTACTCGTTCAGAAACAACAGCCAAAAGAATCGTCGTTGATGGCACAATCACAGAAGTCTCTTCTACCAGCCTCAAACAAGGTGACACTGTTTACGTCGTAGCCGGTGATATCATCCCCGCTGACGGCGAAGTAATTCTGGGTGTCGCTTCCGTCGATGAATCAGCAATTACCGGCGAATCTGCACCAGTCCTCAAAGAACCAAGTTCAGATGTTGCTAGTTCCGTTACTGGTGGTACGCGCATCATCTCCGATGAATTAATTATCCGCATCACCGCTGACCCCGGCAAAGGATTTATTGACCGGATGATTGAATTAGTCGAAGGGGCAGAACGCAGTAAAACACCTAATGAAATTGCCTTGACAGCACTACTAACAGTTTTTACCCTCGTATTTCTATTTGTAGTCGTAACTCTGCCAGCCTTTGCCTATTATGTAAACAGTCCAATCAGCGTACCCATACTTATTGCCCTCTTAGTAGCACTCATCCCCACCACCATCGGCGGACTACTCAATGCAGTAGGCATCGCAGGTATGGATAGAGTAGCTCAATTTAACGTCATAGCCACCTCAGGCAGGGCAGTTGAAGCCTGTGGAGATATAAATACTCTCGTTCTCGATAAAACAGGAACAATCACTCTCGGCAATCGTTTAGCAGAACAATTTATACCCATCAACGGTCACTCAATGGCAGAAATTGCTAACGTTGCCCTAGCCGCTAGTATCTTTGACGATACTCCAGAGGGAAAATCTATTATCCGACTAGCAGAAAAATTTGGGGCAAAATTTGATATAGACCGTAAAAAATCCCAAGGAGTAGAATTTTCTGCCAAAACCTGCATGAGTGGGACTAATCTGCCTAGTGGACATGAAGCCCGCAAAGGTTCAGTAGCTGCAATTAAAGGATTTGTGCGTTCACGAAGTGGTTCCGCAGGAACATCGCGGAATGGACGCGAAAACCTAGAACTAGATACTGCTTACGAAGAAGTCTCTCAACAAGGAGGTACACCCTTGGCCGTTTGTTTAGATAACGAAATCTACGGTGTTATCTATCTCAAAGACATCATTAAACCAGGCATCCGCGAACGTTTTGACCAGTTGCGGCGCATGGGAGTTCGTACTATTATGCTAACCGGAGACAACCGTATCACAGCATCTGTTATTGCCAAAGAAGCGGGAGTAGATGAATTCATTGCCGAAGCCACTCCTGAAGATAAAATCAGCGTCATTCAACGGGAACAAGCAGAAGGTAAACTGGTGGCAATGACAGGAGATGGGACTAATGATGCCCCTGCTTTAGCCCAGGCAAATGTCGGTGTGGCAATGAATACAGGCACTCAAGCAGCAAAAGAAGCTGCTAATATGGTGGATTTGGATTCTGACCCCACAAAACTAATTGATATTGTCAGTATTGGTAAACAATTGCTGATTACTCGTGGGGCATTGACAACATTTTCAATTGCCAATGATATTGCTAAATATTTTGCTATTATCCCAGTAATATTTACAGCTGCTAATCTAGAAAGCTTGAATATTATGAAGTTAACCAGTGCTAATTCGGCGGTACTGTCGGCACTGATTTACAATGCTTTGATTATTCCAATCTTGATTCCTTTGGCCTTAAAGGGTGTCCAGTTTCGACCTTTGACAGCTAATCAACTTCTACAACGCAATATTTTAATTTATGGCTTAGGTGGAATAATTGCTCCATTTATTGCCATTAAATTTATAGATATGATCATCACTGTTGTCGGTTTAGCTTAACAATAAGGAATAGGGAATAGAGGAAGAGTTTTACCAATCACCAATCACCAATCACCAATCACCCATTATGGTATTTATTCAAGAAACTATCCGCGCCATTCGGATAACTATTTTACTTTGGTTGTTGACCGCAATTATCTATCCTCTGGCTATTTTACAATTTGGTCAGTTTGTCTTTCCTTCTTCAGCTAATGGCAGCATTGTTTTAAATATAGATGCTAAACCCATTGGTTCAGCTTTAATTGGTCAAGTTTTTACATCAGATAAATATTTTCATGGTCGTCCCAGTGTTGTCAGATATAGCCAAGGAAGAAGAGCTTATCTTACAGGTATCTCTGGTGCTAGTAATCTTGCTCCTAGTAATCCAGAGCTAACTAACAGAATTCTAGAACAAACTAATCAACTTCAAGATGAAAATATACAACCTTTGCCTGATTTAATTTACACGTCTGCGTCTGGTTTAGATCCCCATATTTCTTTGAAAGCGATACGACAGCAGTTAACAAGGGTAGCACGGGCAAGAAATATTAAAGAAGATGAAATAATACCCTTGATTAGTAAGTACACTGATGAAAGATTTTTAGGGATATTTGGTGAACCAGGTATTAATGTTTTACGTTTAAATTATGCTCTTGATTTGCAAGAACTGAACCGTCAACAAAATTAATAATTAAATTAATAATTGTCTATAGGGGCATATTGTAATACTCTTTTTCAATACTGTTCCCTATTACCTATAGAGATCCTAAAATAAGCAGGTTGGGGTTTTTATATCTCACTCAACTGAAAAACGCTATAATTGATTTTCTACAATTACGAATTATGCTAACTGATGCAAATTCTTCTTTATATTTAAAACGACGGGGAAAACACAAAATATTTATTGGTATGGCTCCCGGTGTAGGTAAAACCTACAAAATGTTAGAAGAAGGACAGTTGCTAAAACAGGAAGGAATTGATGTTGTAATCGGGTTATTGGAAACTCATGGACGTAAGGAGACGATCCAAAAATCTGAGGGGCTGGAAATTATACCTCCACAGTTAATGCCTCTAGGTGATTTGATGTTTCCTGAAATGGATACGGAGGCAATTATTAATCGTTTTCCTCAACTAGTTTTAATCGACGAACTCGCCCATACTAATATTCCTGGTTCTTTGAGAGAAAAACGCTATGAAGATGTGGAAGTAATTTTAGCAGCGGGTATTGATGTCTACTCGACTATGAATGTTCAACATTTGGAAAGTCTCAATGATTTAGTTGCCAGAATTACAGGTATAGTTGTACGTGAGCGAATCCCTGACCGCATTCTAGAGGAAGCTAATGAGGTTGTATTAGTTGATATTACACCGGAAACTTTACAAGAAAGGTTGCTAGAAGGGAAAATTTATGCACCTCAAAAAATTCAACAATCTCTAGATAATTTCTTCCAAAGACGTAACTTGATTGCTTTGCGAGAATTGGCTTTGCGGGAAGTGGCAGATAATGTGGAGGAAGATGCGTTAGCTTCTATACCTACAGAAAAATTCTGTAATATTCACGAACGGGTTTTAGTTTGTGTATCTACTTACCCCAATTCGGTGCAATTGTTGCGTCGGGGTGCTAGATTGGCTGGTTATATGAATGCTCCTATGTATGTTTTATTTGTGGCTGATCCTCAGCGCTTTCTCTCGAAAGAAGAAAGTCTACACGTTGATATTTGTGAGAAGTTATGTAAAGAGTTCACAGGTACTTTTATCAGAGTTAGCAGTAATAATATTGCCGATGCGATCGCAGAAGTTGCGGAAAAATACCACATTACCCAGATAGTCATTGGGGAAAGTCAGCGTTCTCGTTGGGAAATCCTCTTTAAAGGTTCTTTAACCCAAAAATTGGTACGTTTGTTGAAAAATGTTGATTTACATATTATTGCTACTGAAAAAACATCATTCTAAAAACTAATAGTGGCAACTTCTGGCTTTGATCTGGGTAATATTTGAGTTAAACTACCTGTTGAACTCACACCAGAAGCTCTGTAAATGCATCCGACTCGCGTTATAGGTTTAATCAGCGGCACTTCTGTAGATGGTATAGATGCTGCCTTAGTAGAGATTGTCGGTACAGATTTTGATCTAAAAGTTGAATTACTAGCCGGGGAAACATACGCTTACCCCGCTGAACTCCGAGACCGAATTTTGGCTATTTGTGGCGGTGCGCCTATTTCAATGGCAGAATTAGCAGAAATTGATGATGCGATCGCTCTAGTTTTTGCCCAAGCTGCCCAAAATATTCAAATAGGTCATCCACCAGCCACTTTAATTGGCTCCCACGGTCAAACTGTTTTTCATAGACCACCACAGGGAAACAGAGAGGAGAAAACCCAATCACTCGGCTATAGTCTACAACTCGGTCGGGGGGATATCATTGCTCGCGTTACAGGTATTCATACTATCAGCAATTTTCGTGTGGGTGATATTGCAGCTGGTGGTCATGGTGCGCCTCTTGTCCCCAGAATTGATGCTTTTTTACTGAGTCATCCCCAAGAAAGGCGTTGTATTCAAAATATTGGTGGTATTGGTAATGTAGCTTATATACCTCCTCGCCAAGATGACTGGCTGGACAAAATTTGTGCCTGGGACACGGGCCCAGGAAATAGTCTTTTGGATTTGGCTGTACATCATTTTAGTAATGGTGCTAAAACCTACGATGAAAATGGCGATTGGGCAGCTAGTGGTAATCCTTGTCATCCATTGGTAGACAGATGGCTGAGTCAAGATTATTTTCATTTACCACCACCTAAATCTACAGGTCGGGAATTATTTGGTGTGAGTTATCTACAGGATTGTTTAAAAGATTCCCAAACCTACGAACTCAGCCCCGCAGATGTGTTGGCGACAATTACAGAACTTACTGCAACTTCTATAGTTCACAGTTACCGGACTTTTTTACCGCAAATGCCAGACAGGGTATTTTTATGTGGCGGTGGTAGTCGGAATCTTTATTTAAAACATCGGTTAGAATTATTGTTGGCATCAGTACCAGTCTTAACTACAGATGAAGTAGGCTTAAGTGCAAATTTTAAGGAAGCGATCGCATTTGCGGTCTTAGCCTACTGGAGACAGCTAGGCATTCCCGGTAACTTACCCACTGCAACTGGAGCAGATCAAGAAGTGCTTTTAGGAGAAATGCACCAGAATATTTCTGTGTGTCTTTCATAACGTCAACTGATTTTATGGAATCGCTCTAATTGCAAAGTGTTGGATTAAAACAAGGAATGTAAAAGGTGACTCACAGTTTTTTATTAGAACCAGGGCGCTGGATCATGCAAGGAAGTTGGCTGGAACGAAATAGTATGCCAATCTGTTTTAAGGGCATGACTGTAGTCGTTTGGGATCGTGATGACTGGTTTTCTATGGCCACAAAGTTGGTGTTTCCTGGAAGCGATCGCGCAGAAATATCTTGCCAATATAAAGGCAGACTGCATGATAGCGACCGCCAATATACTTTTTTACTGCAACATAATCTTTTAGGCCAAGTAGAAGGTGAAGGCTGGATTTGTCCCGATACCATTGTCCAGCGTTTCTGGGTACTAGGCGATCGCGAACGTCGCAGCGGGTTTGAAACCCTACATCAGGTTTCTGATGATAATTACTACCTCACTAGCGGTATCCTGGCAGGCCATTTTTTGACCAGTACAATGGAAGCAAGTTTAGAGCGTCAACCAAACTAGTACAAGGAAAAGAGGCAAGCTTGATCACCTTTTTAAACTTTTTGCACCAGCTAGTTATTTTCACGGTTATGCACTAGGTAATCTAATTATAAAAAAGTGAATCTTATCAATCTTTAGTCACAAACAATTAACTAGGAGGGATTGATAATTTCCGGTTTCCTCATTTTCATTCAGTAAATATAACAGCGGATTTGTATACCAGTTGAAAAAAACTTAGTTTGTACGCAAGTATCCTCTAGATAAACAAAAAATTATTAGCAAAATTATCATTTTTTTCCGTAAATATACATAAAAAAACTGATAACTTGATTAGTACCCTACTGTTTGTTCGCTCAGTTCTCAAAACTGAAAAAATTACAAATCTACAAATGGCAGGTTTCATTCACGATTTTGGAACATGGGAGCCGAATTTTCTATGCCAGCAGACCCCAATACTGGTCGCTTACTCAGCAAACGCTACCAGCTCCAAGAGTTAATTGGTATTGGAGCAATGGGGCGGGTTTATCGTGCTAAAGATAATTTGTTGGGAGGTGTACCCGTAGCTATCAAGTTTCTTGCTATATCTATTCAAAACGAAAAAATGCGTTTGCAAGAACGTTTTGAGCGAGAAGCGAAAACCTGTGCCTTACTAGGTCAAAAAAGTCTGCACATTGTCCGTGTGATGGACTATGGCGTAGACGAAAATAATACTCCATACTACGTGATGGAATATTTGCAAGGAAAAAGCCTCAGCGATGTCATCCGTGACCAAAATCTTTCTTTATCTAGATTTTTGAGTATGTCTAGGCAGATTTGCCTGGGTTTACAGTGCGCTCATAATGGCATCCCAGTAGACGGAGCTATCTACTCAATTATTCATCGTGATATTAAGCCTAGCAATATGCTGGTGGTTCAAGATGATAGTTTTGGCGAACTAGTCAAGGTCTTAGACTTCGGAATTGCCAAGTTAATTATGTCAGATAGCGATCAGACCAAATTTTATTTGGGTACTCTAGCCTATTCTTCTCCAGAACAAATTGAGGGTAAGGAACTAGACAATCGCTCTGATATTTATAGCTTGGGTGTGATGATGTTTGAAATGCTCACAGCTAAGTTGCCCTTAGTCCCGTCTAATCATTCTTTTGGAGCATGGTATCAAATCCATAAATCGCAAAAGCCAAAGACTTTTGCCGAAGTTAATCCTATATTAAGGATACCAAAGCAGGTCGAAGATTTGGTAATGAGTTGTTTAGAAAAAAAACCAAGCGATCGCCCTCAAAGCATTAACGAGATTCTCAGTGTTTTAGTATCCGTAGAACAGCAGGAAAAAATACGTAAAAAAGCTAGTGAAAATACGCCTGCACTCAATCCTAACTTCACCGCTAAACAGCAAATTGAGCCGGAAAAGAAGCCAACAATTACTCCATTAGTACCCCCCCCCAGCCCCAGTAGTCGAAAAAATAATCAAAACTGAACTACGGGTAACAGCAATCAGCGATGATATGTCTCGCACGACTTCTTGGCCATTAAATAAACCAATTGCTGATATTGTTTTTCCCCAACCCATTTATAATAATGGTGAAGTTTTACCAGCTTTATGGGTCATGCTACCTGAACAGGAAATTCAAAAGCGTTTAGTTTGTACTCGCTATAATCAATTTCTTTTCATGTCTGTTCCCCATCCCATGCTGTTGTGGATTACTGTTATCTACAATCGCCAACATGGAGCTAAATGGTTACCTTATTATGTTGATCTCAAAACCAATTTTGGTCAGGAGATTGTGCGCTTACTTCAACATACAGGTCATTATCGCTTGTTGTTCTTTGCACGAGAAACACCCACTCGCTGTACCCATATCCTCCCTTCCAGCATTGCCCCTGTCCAATGTCAACGACTAAAAGAGTGGTTGGAAGCAAGTAAAATATCAACATCATCTGCCGATGCTCAAGTTAGTAAAACTTTTCTTAAACAAGAGTATGAAAAAATTAAACCGCAGATTTTAGCTAGACTGCAAACAATGGATACAGATTCACCATTTGACCTCTCTGGCTAGATTTTAGATGAATATATTACAAGTATTATAAATAACCGGAAAGTATTTAATCAGATAAAGTAAACTTTTGTAAAGAAAAGCTTTCTATCTTGGCAAATTATAGTTAGATAAATAAAGTGTCAGCCTTAATGATACTCTATGTTTAGACTGGTATGATTATCAGTGCAAATTAGAATCAAGCTCTAGCTACAATGTCTCTACAGGTGAAAGTAATTTGAGGTAGACAAAATTTAGAAGTTTGTCTGACTTTTAAATACTAGTATCATTTTAGGGAAGTTTTGAGTTAAGTGATACTAAGTTTAAACCTATGACTTGACTGTGAATTTACTTCCTGAGTCAAGGTTAAGCATTCTAGAAGGTAAGTTTGAAGGATTGAAGTTGACGCCCCAGCATCCCCAGCTCTTTTCCTCTGGTGGAAACCAGCAAGAGAAGGAGGTCGCCCACTGCGACAAAAGAAGATTTACTCTATGCCATAGTGGAGCCTGAATCTAATCCCCACTGATGCTTGAGAAGCTCCTTATAGGTTTCCTCCTTGACAACCATTTGTTCATAGAGCTTAACTAAAAAGTCTTGTGCTTGTTCATGGCTCATGTGCTTAACTTGTGTTGCAAATGAGCGGATGTTAAACTGTTGTTCCAAGGAAAGCTGAATTGGTTGATTCATAGTTAAAACCAAAAAAACAACTCGTAAAAGTGATATTGGTTACAGAAAGGCCAAAATGATCATATTTGGGCTGATATCTATCCTAACGTTTGTTCGCCTTTAATTAAGAAAGATAACAATTGTTGGACAAATTGCCCAGTCATTTAGGTCTAACTTTTCTGCTTTGGTCGTCTGCACTTAACTCTACTGGCACATTACCCAAGCTTGGTCAGGCATATTTTGGCTAAATAGACCTGTTTACAAACTCAGGTGCTTGAAAGCAAGACCAGATTAAGTTGGGTTAATCTCCTTGTCGTTGGGACTAGCAAGGGTAAGAGGTGCAAAATGTCAATTACTCAGATTATATAAATTTAACCTCAATTCGGATGAATTTAAAGGTTACAGATATTTTTATCAATTTGTAAATAGAAAAAATGCTCAAATTGAACAAAATGCTGAGTATATTTACTCGATTTATCAATTGTCAATGGTAATTGGTCAATAATTGATGATTTAATTTATTACCAAAAACTTATAGCAGTGATCATAGGGGCCTATTAAAATACGCCCCTACAGCAGTAAAACCTTCTAGCTGAATGGTTTTGTTAATGAATTTACCCCGTTATCTCTTTCCCAGTCTCCGACTGGGAATACTATCACAGAGGCTCTGCCTAAAGTTATTACCTGCAACTGACAATATAAATTAAGAATTTTCCTCAACAGCAACAAGGACGATGGTGATATTGTCGTGTCCACCTTCCTCTTTTGCTGCTTCGACTAGAGCAAAGGCGGCTTTATCTAGCCAAGGAGTATCTTGGAGATGGCTAGAAATCTTTTGATCAACCAGTTCCTCGGTGAGTCCATCACTACATAAGAGCAAGCGATCGCCAACTTTGATATCTAATGCTTGTATATCAACATGATTAAAGTCTTCACGCCCCAAACAACGTGACAAAACATGGCGATAGGGATGCAATCTGGCTTCTTCAACTGAGATATCACCGATTTTGATGGCTCTGGCGATCCAAGTATGATCTTCTGTGATTTGCTCCAGTTTGGATTCTCGCCAGCGGTATAGTCTTGAATCTCCGATATGAGCGCACAACGGCTGTTCTTGTGGAGGAAAAACCACTACTACAGCTGTTGTCCCCATGTCGGAACGCTCAGGATGATTTTGTTGATCTTGCAAAATTGCTTTATTAGCTGTTAATAAAGCTTGTTCTAATAATTTTTGTGCAGATTCTGAAGATTGCCAATTTGCGCCCAAATAAGCCTGAATTTCTTGGGTAGCAATGCGGCTTGCTTCTTCACCTCCGGCATGACCACCCATACCATCAGCAACTATAAAAAATCGCCCTTCAGGGTCTATATAGTAAGCATCTTGATTATTAGCACGAATAAGTCCCGGATCGGTACAACCCGTGAAGTTCAGTTTCATAGATTTTCGAGCAACAATTAATACTTTTGATCATAACGGTCAAGGCGCAAAAGCAGACGAATCAGCAAGAATGATATTGCTGCTGCAATTAAACCAATGAAAACTGCTAACCACAGAAACTTGCCAACCAAGAGAATTGTGGCTGCAATTGTAAAACCACTGATTATAAGAGCATAGCTCATTCCGAGTTGAATGTTACTCTGTCTGCGTATGAGTCTTTCTGTTTCTACAGAACGAACTCGCAGACGAATATCTCCACGTTCGATTTTGTCGAGTGTGTCTTCTAGTCTACGCGGTAATCCGAATGCAGTACTGCTGACTTGTACGGCTTGACGACTTAACTCATTCAAGAAACTATTCCCCTCTAAACCATTGTTATCAGTCATAAGTTGCATTGCATAAGGTTGGGCAACTTCCATAAAATTAAAATCTGGATCTAAGCCCTTGCCTACCCCCTCTAGGGTAGAAAAGGCACGCATGACAAAGGTAAAAGTTGCTGGAAATCTAAATGGTTGATTGTAAGCTATTTCATAAAGGTCTTCACTAATGGCGGCGACGGATTGATTTTCAAAGGGCTTATCCATGAAATTATCCAGCATATACTGAACCGAACGCCGTACAGGCCCCATGTCATCTACAGGGGCGATCGCTCCCAAATCAACAAGAGACTGAACCACGCGATCGCCATCTTTTTGAGCAATGCCAAACAGGGTTTGCATTAAACCCTCTCGTACATTGGATTTAATCGTCCCCATCATGCCAAAATCGTAGAAAATCAAAGCCCCATTTGGGCTAACTGCGAGATTACCAGGGTGGGGATCAGCGTGGAAGAAACCATTATTTAGTAGCTGATGTAGGTAAGCTTGAGCGCCATAACGAGCGATCGCTTTCCGATCCACACCCGCAGCTTCCAAAGTTTCATACTGACTAATTTTAATCCCAGGTAAATACTCCAAAGTAATTACTCTAGAAGTAGCATAACGCCAGTAAACTCGTGGCACATTTACCCAGTCGTAATCCCGAAAATTCCGGCGAAAAGTATCAGCGTTGCGACCTTCATTGAGATAATCAATTTCTTCCCATAGAATGCGACAACATTCTTCATAAATTCCAATCCAATCCCTTCCCCTGCCCCATTTGGGATGATTTTGAAAATAGCGGGCAATACCCTTAAGAATTTGTAAATCAATTTCAAATAGCTTTTTGAGTCCAGGACGTTGCACCTTGACTACAACCGATTCCCCAGAATGCAATATAGCCTTGTGAACTTGTCCCAAACTGGCAGCAGCTAAAGGAACAGGTTCAAAACTATGAAATAGTTCAGGAATCTTTTTACCTAATTCCTGCTCAATAATTGCTTCTACTTGCTCATAGCTAAATGCTGGAACTCTGTCTTGTAACTTAGAAAGTTCTTCAACATATTCACTAGGAAAAATGTCAGCACGGGTAGAGAACAATTGCCCAACCTTAATAAAAGTTGGCCCCAATTCTAAAAACGTATTGCGAATCCAGATAGCTTGGGCTTTACGTCTATCGCTTTGCTTCTCCTCTGTCATTCCTCCAGAGTAACTCCAAGCTTTGTTATAGCGCCAAAGCTTAAACATTAACGTTAGCACGAAAGACCAAATATCTACAAAGCGCCGTTTGCTAGAATAATTTTCCCGATTCCAACGGTATGCCTGATCTGAATAACCTTTGTCCATATTTTTTGTGTACCGTCGGGTATTCACCGAATTACCAGTAAAAAGAGACACTTTGATTCCTAAAATTTTTTTGATATAGAAGAAAAACCGATTTAGGGTAGTTGGTAATTGGGAATGGCTAAAGCTTCCGGAGGGAATACAATTTCCTCAGATTATAAGGATGATCAAAAGATTAATCTTATTCATCCTTAAATCCTGATGAGTAATTAGAAACAGCCCATTACCAATTACCCGTTATCAGCCCTGACGAGATAGCAACTTGGTTAGTTACCTCTATGTTGCTCTTTATTTTGAACTAGTGCGATATTTTTGCAGTTCGGTTCTTAAGAGGGCAATTTCGGCTCGTAATTCATCAATTTCTGCTTGTAAGTCAACTGAACCAGCATTAGTTTGGGTAGTACCTGGAGTTCTTCCAGATCCAGCCGTTTCCGCCGCTCGATTAGCTCGTGTTATAACTTCATCTGTAAATTGGCGTAGTTGCTCTCTAGCTTCTGCATCAAATTTGCCTAGTTCACTTAAAGCATCAGTCAAGGCGACTTCTACACGCTCATTAATGACTTCAGCTACTGCTCTGCCTACAAAAAAGGCTTGCACAAGGGGATTACTCATAAATTTTTGTAACGTTGCTCCGCAAGAGAATTATAGCTTGCCTGGATGCTGGAATGCTTCTATCTGAAACATTGGCATTGCAACCACAAAAACCAAATAAAAACATATATATCATTTTTGTCAAGAAATGTTACTGCGTAATATTACTCTGTTAATCCGCAATTTTCACATATTGCGATCAAATCGCCCATAACGTGCGGATGTAAAATGATCAGGATTTGATTGATTGCATAACCAAGCCCACATTTGATCACCAAAAGAAAAATGCCACCATTCTCTGGGATTACGTTGAAATCCTGCTTTTAACATCACATCATGTAACAATTGACGATGAGCATGATACTGCTGGTTACTACTAGCATAATAATCAGGGTGCGATCGCACCGACATCTCATCAATCGGTGAACCCATATCCACAACCACCCCATCATCATCTACCAGAGTCACATCTACCGCAGCCCCCGTACTGTGAGGAGGGGGAGTATTCAGATCTAAACTGGGTACAGCCCAAATTTCATAAACCGCTTGCCAAACTTCTTCCCTTTGCTGGGGTGATAAATCTGCCTCAATCAATCCCCTATCCTGCAAAGCTTCCGCAAAACTGTAATCTACCATAAACTGCTGCACAGCCACCGGGCGATAAGCATCAAATATCTGGAGATGCCAATGAGGACGCAGCAATTGTAAATAATTTTGTGCCTTGATCAAACTTTCAATCACACTATGACGCAGAAAATAAGGTGAATATTCCCCATAGGTAGCACCCAACTTTTCATAAGGATGAGGAGATTCCAGCGCAAACAGTTCTAAGGGAATCTTAATCAACGGTTCACCACATTCAATAATTGGGATTTGGTGATAAGGTCGCATAGAAATTTTAGTAATTAAACAGATCCAAGATTACTTCTCATGTTGACAGCAAGACTTTTCCTTTATTTCTGGAACAGGATCATAACCACCTGGATGAAACGGATGACAGCGCAAAATCCGCCAAATACCCATCCAACCACCACGTAGTACACCATAGCGTTCAATCGCTTCCATAGCATACATCGAACAAGTTGGTTGAAAACGACAAGTGGGGGGAAACAGGGGTGAAATGAATAAGCGATAGCCTTTAATTAGCCAAATCAATAATATTTTCATATCTGAAATTTAATAAAGTAGTATCAAAGATGAAAGTTTATTTGTTGTATCATTCTTGAATACATTACTTAGTTTAGAATCCATTTACCCATTATGGCTGCAAATTTTACCTCCTGCCGCTTGGGTTTTACTAGTCATCCTCACCGCTTGGGGAGTTAGTCGTTCTCCTCAAAGTGAACCCGAACTTATCCGCAAAATAGCTCATATTGGCATTGGTAACGTCATCTTGATTGCTTGGTGGCTAAATATCCCCCCCATAATCGGGATTACATCTGCAATTTTAGGCTGTGCCATCACCTTATTGTCCTATATATTCCCAATTTTGCCGGGAATTAATAGCGTTGGCCGCCAAAGTTTAGGAACATTTTTTTATGCTCTTAGTATCGGTATTTTAATTGCTTATTTTTGGTATTTAGAGCAACCCCAGTATGCTGCACTAGGAATTATGATTATGGCTTGGGGAGACGGATTAGCAGCTTTAATTGGACAGAGATTTGGTAAACACAAATATATACTCTTTGGCTCACAAAAAAGTTGGGAAGGTTCCTTAACAATGACTGTGGTTAGCTGCTTGGTTACTATTGTTATTTTACTGGCAATACAAGGAAATATCTGGCAAACTTGGGTAATTTCTTTAGCAGTAGCCATCATAGCTACAGTTTTAGAAGCTTTTTCATTTTTGGGTATTGATAATTTAACAGTTCCTTTAGGTAGTGCAGCAGCAGCTTATATGTTAATTAAGCTATTAGTATTGAATTGAATTATCCATATTTTTTAGGACTTACATAAAAATTCTCTACCACCCTCTTTCTTACCCTACGAGAATGCCTCCGGGGCAGGTGTACTTTGCGATACGGTTCTTTATGATTTTGCGTAAGTCCTGTTTTGTAAGAGATTAAACCCGTTTTCAATGGCAACATCTGTAGGGGCAGAGTTTCCCTGGGGTCGATTGTATTGTATCTGATCGAAAACCACTATATTTTCTAATTGCATAGATTTAGCTGTTCTGAAATTTGGTATTAGCTTTGGTCAGTAAAAAGAGTCAATTTGTATCTTAAGTTGGCAAATCTCTTTAATAACATCCAATATCGTTAATACCCACTCTAAGAATATTCATATATCTGTAAAAATTAAAAGATTTTATATCTACTTTGAGAAGTAAAACTATAACCTTGACTTTCTAACCTTAGGTTTATGAATTATTAGGAAATAATGCTTATAGTTGGGTTGTTAGGTGGTCAAACACCCAATTTCGTAAGTGAGGCTAAGAATTATGTCTACTCAAATCAACGCTTCCAATTTGCTGATTGCATTATCTGATCAACAACAAGAGATTGTAACTGGTGGGGCTGACTTTGAACTAGCTGCTAGTAATTACGGCAACAGAGGATCAGCTTTAATGGGAACAAGTACTTCAGGCCCACAAGGTAGCACTGCTACCTCAGCAGGTCGAGCTAATACCATACTAACTGCGGCACAAGATTTCTTAGGCTTGGGTGGAGATATTCCTCTTGGTATCGGACCTTTAGGTCAAGCAACACTACCAACTGAAGGAGGTGGAGGAATACCAGCTGTTACCCCTCTAACTGGCAATGAAGGAGATTTCAGTCAGTCTGGAGTGACATTATAGATATAGGCTGCCAAGGCTAGAAGTTGCTCTATTTCAAAGACTTCAAAGCAGGATTCAACTAGTGCAATTAGGGAAAAATGATGATTTATCAACTTTTAAACTAGTTTGCACTAGTCAGTTGAAGTTTATTTGGATTGGAAGCTAAAAACAAACATAGATTCCAGAGTTTTCCTGCCATCTTCAATGAATGCATAACCCAATTCATCTGGCCGGATGCTGATGGGAGGACTGCATGATTGAGTCAGTCTCTGGAATCTTTATTTGTGCAAATGCAAATCAGGCTAAAAATTGTTTCCGCTCAATTAATCATTTGATAGAGAAGATAGTCTATCGGGTTGAAGCCCTGATGCAATCGTGATTAAATTGTGAGACTGTCTTGTTTTGGATACAAAAAGGGGTTAGAGGAGATAATAATAACTCGCTCAACGTAAGTGAGGACTTTGAGAGAGTTTGAGCGTTCCCCTCCATTTTCTTAACGCATTGTCTGCGTTGAAGATTTGAGAAAGATGATTTCCAATGCTCTGGAATAACTTTCTCTACCCCTTCATTTAATTATAAACGATTCATTTAATTAGTTTTCAGAATATGAATAATCTGAATATAGATATTCACTGGTTTTTATTTGACCTGATTTATTACCTGAGATAGTTACTTTTTTGTTGCATAATATTTGCAATTTAAATCTGAGAACAGAATATGTTAGTCCTAATATAAGGTGCAATGCCGTGAACTCGTTACAGCGCGAAGAAAACAATTCTTGGTATCGGTTAAATGAACCGACTCCAGAGGATCTACCTTTACTAGAAGCTAATGAGTTTCTTCCCCATATTGGTAAATGGATCAATATTGGTGGGGGAGTGATGATTGCTATCTTTGTAATTGCTGTGAGTCTCACTCATGTCCTAAATTACAATGTCACAGTCAAAGTTCCGGCCACGATCAGACCGTTAGGAGAATTACGGTTAGTGGAGTCTGCTATGACTGGAACTGTAGAAAAAATTCAAGCTCAAGAAAATCAGGTTGTAAATCAGGGAGATGCGATCGCTTACATTGATGATTCCCAACTTCAATCTCAAAAAAGTCAACTCCAAAATAGTATTCAGCAAAATCAATTACAACTGCTACAAATTGATACTCAAGTCAGCCAAGTTAATACGCAAATAGCGGCTCAAACCAGTTTAATTAACCGCACCATCATAGCTGCACAAGCTGAGTTAAGTGGGACTGAACGCAACTATTTGGATCAGCAAATTAAAGCTAATGCGGAAATGGCGCAGTCAGAATTTGGTTTACAGTTGGCTCAAGAGCAATTAGCAAGATTAAAAAGAGATAAATTATTAACAGCAACTGTCCAAGAAGCAGAAGCTGCCTTAAAGCTGGCTAAATTGCAGCGCGATCGCTTGCAGAGTATAGCTGCATCAGGAGCAGTCTCTCGGAATCTAGTGGAGGAAAAACAACAAGGTGTTAAATCTGCTCAGGCTAAATTAGCAGAATCTAAAGCTAATGCCAAAAATCTCCTAGAGGAAAAGGAACAAGCTGTTAAATTAGCCAGAATTAACTTAGAAAAGGCTAAAATCTCCCTTAACCCCAGTGATGCATCTGTAACCGTAGCCTCGGAACGAATTAAGCAAGAACAGGCCAGAGGCAAAGGCACTTTAGCAGCTTTACAAAAAGAACGAGAAACATTATTCCAACAGCGTCTAGAACTGCAAAAGCAACTGATTCGTAGTCGTCAAGAACTACTACAACTAGAAAATGAGTTGAAAAAAAGTGTGATTCGCGCACCAATTACCGGCACACTGATGCAACTCAAACTCCGCAACCCTGGACAGGGGGTACAAATAAGTGAAGCTCTTGCTCAAATTGCTCCCCTTGATGCTCCTTTAATCATCAAAGCTCACGTTTCTGCTAAAGATATCGACAAAGTGGAAGTAGGTCAAGCTGTGCAGATGCAGGTTTCAGCTTGTCCCTATCCAGACTATGGAACTCTCAAAGGGACAGTGAAAACAGTAGCAGCAGATGCTGTAGCAACTACACCAAATAACCCCATTGCTGGTACATCCCAGGTAGCTACTTACGAAGTCAATATCGAACCAGAAACCCTATATCTCGGTCAGAGTGATCGCTTGTGTCATCTTAAATCTGGTATGGAAGGCCGCGCTGATATTATTTCCCGTCAAGAAAGCGTCATGCAATTTATCCTCAGAAAAAGCAAACTCATCACCAATTTATAATTCCACACCTTCTTTGAAAATTGGTTAAAAGCGTAGGTTGGGTTAAGCAACAGCGCAACCCAATATTTCTACCAATCTTATTAAATTTGAATCAATAATCTTGAGTTTCTCGATCTCAATCCCACCTCCTGAACTCCTTCTTTTATAGGTCTGGCATCCATGTTAGATATCTTAAAACCTCATAAAAAGTATCAGTGTACTTTACAACTAAGTGAAGAAGACTGCGGAGCCGCTTGTCTTGTTTCAATTTCCAAACATTATGGACGCTTCCTCAGCATGATTAAAAGTCGGGAAGCAGTCGGTACTGGACAATTAGGCACAACCTTACTCGGTTTAAAACGTGGTTCAGAAAATCTCGGTTTAAATGCTAGAGCAGTCAAAGCTTCCCCAGAGATTATAGACAGAATCACAGAAATTACATTACCTGCAATTATTCATTGGCAAGGCTACCACTGGGTAGTGTTATATGGCAAACGTGGTAAAAAATATGCCATTGCTGATCCAGCAGTAGGACTCCGCTATGTTAGCCGACAAGAATTAGCAAATGCTTGGAATGGGGTCATGCTCTTACTAGAGCCAGATCCAGACCGCTTTTTTGATCTGCCCCAAGAAGAATCAAAAGGTGGTCTAAGTCGCTTTTTTCGCCGACTTTTACCCTATCGTGGCTTGCTAACTCAGGTCTTAATGATCAATATCGTCCTAGGTGTACTAGCACTGGGAACTCCTGTTTTAATTCAACTGCTCACAGACGATGTATTAGTTCGTGGAGATGTACAGTTACTTACGGTTGTCGTTTCCGCAGTTGTCGTCATGAGTTTATTTAGTGGAGGGTTGCAAGTATTTCAATCATTAATGATTTCTCATTTTGGACAAAGATTACAATTAGGTTTAGTCCTAGAATTTGGGCGTAAACTTCTCCAATTACCCTTAAGTTATTATGAGTCTCGTCGGAGTGGTGAAATCACCAGCCGACTACGAGATATTAATGAAATTAACCAGCTAGTATCCCAGATTGTCATCGTTTTACCTAGCCAGTTTTTTATTGCTGTAATTTCTTTTTGCTTAATGTTATTTTACAGTTGGCAATTGACAGCAGCAGTCATTTTTGTCGCTGTCTTAATGACTTTAGCTACCCTCCCTTTTTTACCTCTTCTTCAACAAAAAACCCGTAGTCTCTTGGTTTTAGGAGCAGAGAATCAAGGTGTTTTAGTAGAAACATTTAAAGGCGCACAGGTAATCAAAACAACAAATGCTGCTCCTCAATTTTGGGATGAATTTCAAAGTCGTTTTGGTCGTCTTGCAAATCTTGCTTTCAGCACAGTTCAATTAGGAATTATCAATGGTACTATTGCCAGACTCCTATCTACAATTGGTACTGTCTTGTTGTTAGGCTTAGGAAGTCTTTTAGTAATACAAGGTAATTTAAGTATCGGTCAAATGTTAGCCTTTAACGCTTTACAAGTCAATGTTTTAGCGTTAATTAACTCATTAGTTAGCTTTGTCGATGAATATTTTCGTTCCCAAACCGCAGTTTCTCGTTTGCTAGAAGTTATTGATGCTACACCAGAAGTAGTAGGAGGAAGTCAAAAGCCAGTTGCAAAAATTGCCGGTGATGCAGATATTAGTTGTTCTCATCTCAAATTTCATCACCCCGGAAGAGTTGACTTATTAAATGATTTTTCAATTAAGCTTCCAGGCGGAAAAGTCATTGCTTTAATTGGTAAATCAGGCTGTGGTAAAAGCACTTTAGCTAAATTATTAGGTGGTTTATATCAACCAGATTCTGGTAATATCCGCATCGGCTTTTTGAATGTCCAAGATATTGCTCTAGATTGTTTGCGACAGCAAATAGTTTATGTACCCCAAGAACCTCATTTTTGGAGTCGTTCAATTTTGGAAAATTTCCGTCTAGGAACTCCTTCTATTTCCTTTGAGCAAATTGTTCAAGCTTGTGATATAGCTGATGCAGATGAGTTTATCAGTCAATTACCGAATAAGTATCAAACTGTGTTAGGGGAGTTTGGGGCTAATCTTTCTGGGGGACAAAGACAAAGATTAGCGATCGCACGCGGAATTCTCACAAATCCACCTATACTGATTTTAGATGAAGCTACCGGAGGACTCGATCCAGTAAGTGAAGCTCATGTCCTAGATCGTCTCTTGGAATATAGAAAAGACAAAACCACAATTTTAATTACCCATCGTCCCAGTGTCATTAATCGCGCTGATTGGATTGTACTCATAGATAAAGGTCAAATCAAACTTGAAGGTAGCTTAGAAAGTTTTCTTTCTCAACCAGGAGAACATTTGCAGTTTTTAACTATATAACCGTCTTATTTGTGTGAGGAGTAATATGTCTGCAACTACTAATTTTAATCGTCCTCAATTATTTAGATATCTTTCTGAAACAGAACAGGAATCTCTAGTTGGAGGGCAAATATCTCCTATTTTAGGTGAAACTAATTTATTCTTCCAAATAACTGATATCGAAACCGAAGGTAATAGTGATTTAACTCTCGCAACAGGTGATTCTACTTCAGAAAGTACTAAATATAAATTATCTCAAGTCACCATAGGAATTTCTTTAACTTTCGGGTTATTCAAAATTAGTCCTAGTGGTGAGAAAGAAAGTAATTTATCACCAAATTTTTTAAATAAGTTATTTTCATGACATAGCTGGGTTTGAATTTAAACATCTTTTTGTAGAGATACAATTATTTCTTTCTCTACATTTTTTGTCTGCCAACTCAATAAATAGAACATTTTTTAATCTAAAAAATAGCTCAGTCTTTAAATTAAACAAATAAATAAATTAAACATGAGTTAAAAGAAAGAAATTTATCTGAATAGAATTATAACCTAAGAAGAATTTAAGTTTCAGTAAGTTTATAACTATGGAGCCATTAATTTCTAATCATAAATCTTTATAAAAGAAGCATAGGTGTTATTCACCTACTTCATAAATTGAGGCTAACAATCATGTCAAATAAAAACATTACATCTGATTTACTTGTGGAGTTATCATCTGACCAACAACAGCTTCTGTCTGGAGGACAGTCCAGAAGAAGGCCCATAATCTGCTATGACTACGATCTCTTTGAAGATGATAGAGGTAGAGGTGGTAGAGGTGGTAGAGGCGGTAGAGGTGTCGATGTTGATGTTGATTTTGATGTCGAAAGAAGAAGAGGGCGGAGAGGTTAAATGGAAAAAAACCACAAATTGGGTAGCCATTTAATTTCAATCTAGCATTTACGAGAGGAAAGAGAAAGCTTATATAATTGACTCAAAATAATTAAGTTTTGAGATAGATAGTTTGGGTAATCTCAAATATTTTCTTCGGGTATTACATTCAGCTTCCAAATACTACCAAGGGAAATACTAGAGATAACTCTTACCTTTCTCCTTCCTCCTAAATTAAATCAAATGTGCGGAGACCAGAAAAGTAACTGCTAGAAATAGTGTTTACTTTTCTCACTACTCTTACTTTTGATACAACCAAGTAATTTTACACTCTTCAAGTGATTTTCAATCAGGGAATTCTATCTACTAATTGAACCATTGTAGATATGTAAGTGAGGCAAATAATTATGTCACGTCAACCCAATCAATCTAACTTGCTTGTAGAACTATCCGCAGAAGAGCAACAGCTTTTATCTGGTGGGAAATGTTACCATTCTTACCCCAAATGTAAAGCCAAAAAACGTTGTGGAGACTACGAAAATTATGATCAATATAGACCGGACAATGGTTATGATAGCTATCATGATAGTGACAATAAATGCGGTGATTAATAATGCTTTTTCAGGACTTACGCAACTGGCACATTGGTAAGGTGCGTCAACTATCAACAATCTGTTTATTTGCAATATTTATGCAGTCTGACGCACCCTACAACAGATTTTTAGTGTGACACTTGCGTAAGTCCTATTTTTCTTAGAGGATGTTTAAAAACTAGAGGATGGGTATAATTTATCAAGTCTATAAACTAATGCTATTAAGGGTAGCCTAGTTTATAGACTTTTTTTATCGACTTTGCAGTTATAGGATGAGGATAAATTTTAATATGGGACTTTTAAGTAGAGAATCAGGCATGATTATTTTAGTCTGTCTTTAGTAAGAAAAAATAAATGGATTTATGAATTTATTTAAGTCAAAAGATAGACAATATAACTATTAGTTTATGACCATAGATTCATTAAATTTATCGAAATGAAATTTATAAAAAGATTATGGATCAATAAGATATATCAACCAATGGAGGCTAACAATTATGTTGGAGCAAGTTAACACAACTGAGTTGTTGACAGAATTATCTAACGACGAACAGGAAGTTTTAACAGGGGGGCATCGCTACGGCTATGGACCCGGCTATGGTTATGGCTACGGTAGACCCGGCTATGGCTACGGACCCGGTTATGGCTATGGATATGGCTGGAGACCCCATCACCGCCACCATCGTGGTTATGGCTGGTAAGCAAAGTCAGTAAATCGCTTTGCGATCTGTGAAACATGGCGAGGAAAATGAGGAAAATTCCATTCTCTACTCCCCATACCATGTTTCACAAGAAAATCGCCGAACGGTACTGAAGCCACTTGGCTTCAGACAGTGGAGGAAGTGCCAACGACTTATCCCTTAAATATCCAATTCTGTAAGATCGGATTAACTAGCTCAGGTGCTTCATCTTGAGGGCAATGTCCTACTCCCTCTAAGGGAATAAATTTTTGTACTTGAGGGAAATTGGCTAATTCTCTACCTAATTCAATTGGTTCCCAAGGGTCATCTGTACCCCACAAAATAATTGCTGGACAAGGTAATACTGCTAAGAGGTCTTCTGGTAATGGTCCACTGGAATACGCAGTAAAAGCCAAAAACACAGCAGCAGCACCAGAATCTTTTGCTGGTGTCATCAAAATTTCTACCAATTCATCTGTTACTGTTTCCCCATTAGCATAGGCTTGTAAGAGAATTTTTTTTACTGTTTTCGGTTTGGCTAGTTGACTAAAAAAAAAGTCACCCACTGCTTGGATAGATAAAAAGCGTTGCAGAATCGGCGTACCAATGCGTTTTATCCAAGGTAAATTTAGCCGTTTGCGATCATGTAATAATCGCAAAGAACAGTTAATTAACGCCGTTCCTAAAACCATATCCGGTCTAATTACCGCCGCTTGCATTGCTACAATACAGCCAATTGAATTACCGACTAAAAAAGCTGGTTCACCTACCACTTGGCTACAAAAGTCTGCTAATTGCTGCCCCCAGTTCTCTAGCGTGTATGTGATTTTTTCTCCTGGTTGAGGTTTAGCAGAAGCACCAAAGCCGATCAAATCAATGGCATACACTCGACAATTTTCGGCTAAAATCGGTATATTTTTGCGCCAGTGTCCCCATGAAGCACCAAAGCCATGTACTAGAATCACCGCAGGGCCGCTAGTTCCTTGGGTTTGGTAACAAATGGGGAAACCTTGCCAAAGCCAGGTTTGTGTGGATGTAAATGCGTTTGTAGAAGTTGTCATGAGTTGATTTTTGGATGGGGAATTACTAATAATTTAAATTTGTCTAACTATTTAAGAATTATTTTTATATTGATGTATAGCAAGTTCGAGATAAACGAATAGATGGCGCTTTACAGTATTTTTAAGAAAATTTGCAGAAATATTATGGTTTGGGATGATTAAAGTAGCACCAGTAATAGATCAAGTAGTTTTACAATTTACGCTAACTCAATTAGTATATAAAATTAATTGGATATAAAACAAATGCTAAGGCGTAGTTTTACACCTGGAAACTAACGCTAATTTTGAAAAAGTTTTTGTTCCTAGTTCCTTCGGGCGAAAGAAGATGAATATACTAGAAACAATTGATACTCCTATCGGAAGTTACGCTCCAGATTTTGAGTTGCCAGGAATTGATGATCGTGTACACCATCTCAGCCGTTACTTAGAAAATTTACGCTCAGTCTGTGTCATTTCTATTTGTAACCACTGTGATTATGTAGATTTGTATATAAACAGACTAAAAACTATTCAATCGGAATTTTCCTCCAGGGGCTTCACACTGATTGGATTAAATTGTGGTGATGGCAACAATGATGTTCGTATTGGTGAAGAACTTGACGCTGTATCTAACTTTGAGAGGATGAAAGCATTTGCCCGTCATCATGAGTTAAATTTTCCCTATCTATGGGATTCAACTCAAGATGTAACTCAGAGCTTTGGGGCAATTAGTACACCAACAGCTTTTTTAATAGATAGTGATGGGATTTTGCGCTATAAAGGTCAAATTGACGATCACCCGCAAGAGCCACTAGCTTCAGGAGTGGATTATTTGAGAAATGCGATCGCTTGCTTATTTGCAGGTCAAGCAATCCAGCCAGCACAAACACAACAGGTGGGGACACCATTAGTATGGCGTAAATAGACCTGATAGACACAGATAGCCCATTGTACTGCTATCTTAAATTGGAGGCAATTGCAACTTATTTGATAAAGTGTAACTTCATGGGAACGAATTACCGACGGGTTTTACTTAAACTGAGCGGTGAAGCTTTGATGGGCAACATGGGCTATGGTATTGATCCAGAAGTAGTCAAGGAAATAGCCCAACAGTTAGGAGAGGTGGTAGCCACTGGCGTTCAAGTCGCTATTGTCGTTGGCGGCGGCAATATTTTTCGAGGGGTGAAAGCGGCATCGGCGGGGATGGACAGGGCAACCGGCGACTACATTGGGATGATTGCCACGGTAATGAATGCCATGACGCTGCAAGATTCACTAGAACGAATAGGGGTACAAACGCGGGTACAAACTGCGATCGCTATGCAAGAATTAGCAGAACCTTATATTCGCCGTCGCGCTATCCGTCATCTCGAAAAAGGACGGGTGGTAATTTTTGGTGCAGGTTCAGGAAATCCCTTCTTTACTACAGATACGACTGCCGCTTTAAGAGCAGCAGAAATTGACGCAGAAGTGATTTTTAAAGCCACCAAAGTAGACGGAATCTACGATGCTGATCCCAAAGTGTATCCTGATGCCAAACGTTATACAACCCTCACCTATGCCCACGTATTGGCCAAAGATTTACGAGTCATGGATAGCACCGCAATTGCCTTGTGTAAAGAAAATAATATTCCCATTCTGGTATTTGACTTGACAGTGCGAGGCAACATCCACCGAGCAGTAATGGGAGAATCTATTGGTACCCTTGTGGGAGGTTCTTGTGAAATTAGATGAAGCCGAAAGTAAAATGCAACATACCGTTGAGGCCACTCAACGAGCTTTTAATACCATTCGCACAGGTCGCGCTAATGCGAGCTTGTTAGATAAGGTACAGGTGGAATATTACGGTACACCTACAGGACTGAAATCTTTAGCAAACATTAGCACACCTGATGCCTCAACAATTCTGATTCAACCTTATGATAAGGGCAGCCTCAACATAGTTGAAAAGGCAATCTCTTTGTCAGATATAGGAATAACTCCCAGTAATGACGGTTCTGTTATTCGGCTGAATATTCCACCTTTGACAAGCGATCGCCGGAAAGAATTTGTCAAAATGGCTGCTAAGTATGCAGAAGAAGGTCGAGTTGGCATTCGTAATATTCGCCGTGATGCTTTGGACTCAATTCGCAAACAAGAAAAAGCTGCGGAAGTTTCCGAAGACGAATCACGAGATCAGCAAGACAAACTGCAAAAACTGACCAACAAGTACACTGCCAGAATTGATGAATTGTTGGCAGAAAAAGAAAAAGACATCACAACTGTCTAAGCAGTACTGAGTACCAAGTACTGAGTACCAAGTAAACCACAATTATCAGCTAAATTTATGGTGGGTTACGGACTACCGTCCTGACTCACCCTATGATTGTTGGGTAATTTATTTTTTGGTGTTTCCTAAATTTGTAGGTGGGGGGAACTCATGATTTACTCCAAGATATAGCTTAATCTCCTCCCTGCCTTTTTTCTGTTTTATGCCGGTAAAAAATCATCCTCTATTACTTCTGCTAAATGATATGGACATATCACAGGAAAAGACTCCACTGGTAAACCCGTTTCAGCTTTTGCTTGCTTAACTGCTTGTGTATAACATTCTGAAAAAATGCTCTCCAGATAGGGTTTGAGACTAGGAGAATCCTGGAGAGATTCTTGAACACGTCTTCGATGTTCAATGATACTTCCTTCCCAACTACCGCTTCTCTTCTCAGGCTGAAACTGCCATTTTAGTAAATGCAGCAGAATGACAATCAGATTACTTTTAAGACTTTTGCGCTCACTCCTTCCCATGTCACCAATTTCTTCAATGAGGTTAGCCCAGTCTACATTTGCGTAGTCCTGACTTTGCAATTTGGCCACAGTTGTTTCTATCCATTGCAAGTAGTCGGTTTCATATAGGGTTGGGGAATGGGTCTTTAACAAAGACATGGCTGTTTCCATAGCTTTTACTTAGATTATAGTTTTTCTAAATGCAAATGCCTCTAGCAGGCTACGCGATCGCTCGCTTTAAAATAGAGCTACTTTTGTCAACTCGTAATCATCCTGAAAATTTTATGAAGGATGGAGTAATAAATTATAATTCACTAAAAATTTACCAAAAATCCAAAACCCTTATATATACTGGAAAGTCAACTAATTAAAATAAAAAGCAAAAATTCAGTAATTATGTACGACTGCATCATCGTCGGTGCTGGTCCCGCAGGTGGAACAGCAGCATATCATTTAGCCAAGCGGGGACGCTCAGTATTAGTTTTAGAGAAAGAATCCCTACCTAGATATAAGCCTTGTGGTGGTGGTGTGTCACCAGCGATCGCTCAATGGTTCGACTTTGACTTTAGTCCCGCAATTTCCGTCAAAGTAGATTCCCTCCGTTTTACCTGGAAACTTGAAGATCCCGTAGAAGCAAAAATCGGCATCAAAGAACCAGTCTGGATGGTGCGACGAGATATTTTTGACCATTTTTTAGTCCAACAAGCCCAAAATCAAGGAGCCGAACTCCGGGACAATACAGAAGTCAAAGGTATTGAATTTAAAAATGATCATTGGCAAGTCAACACTGCTAATGGCCCAGTCACAGGTCGTTACTTAATTGCTGCTGATGGTGCAAAAGGCCCAATGGCAAAATGGCTAGGTTTTAAAGACCGTAAACGTCGTTTAGCAGGTGCATTAGAAGCCGAAGTTGCTGCTGAAGTAGTCAATAAAAATATGGCGCACTTCGAGTTTGGCTTGCTAAAAAACGGCTATATCTGGAATTTCCCCAAGGCTGATGGTTATTCTATCGGTGTAGGTACATTTATTGGTGGCGAACCCCAAGACTTTAAGAAAATTTTAGATGAGTATGCTAAGTCTTTTAATGTAGATGTCAAAACTAGCAAGCAGTATGGTCATCCCATCTGTTTGTGGGATGGTAATCAAAAGCTACATACCCAAAATGCTGTTTTAGCTGGTGAAGCAGCTTGTGTAGTTGATCCCTTTACCGCAGAAGGTATTCGTCCCTCAATTTTTAGTGGTGTTCTAGCCGCACAATTCATTAATGAGGCTCTTAGTGGTGATATCAATGCCTTAGCAAATTACACTGAGGCTATTAATGAACAGTGGGGAACAGATATGGCTTGGGCGCAAAAATTAGCAGGAGCATTTTATCGTTTCCCTGGTATTGGTTATAAAGTCGGTGTTAAACGTCCCTCCGGCGCTCAAATCATGGGTAAAATCCTTGCTGGTGAACTGAAATATGGCGATGTAGCTGGCCGCGCCTTAAAGCGTTTAATTCCCGGTTTCGGTGGTTAGATTAACTCAGGACTTACGCAAAACAGAACGGAAGTAGGGGTAATTCATGAATTACCCCTACGTAATAATAATGTTTTCAGCCACATCTTGCGTAAGTCCTATAACTAATTCGTAATTCGTAATTTAGTATCCTTGTTACGAATTATGAATAACCGATATTTTCAACGGCATTTAAACATAGTCAGAAAATAACCAGATAATTACTCCTGTTCCCAGAACGCAAAGAACCCCAGTCAAGCCGGCTAGGGGTTTTTTGTTTTTACCTGTAAACAATTCTGAGACTTTTCCTGTGTAGGTAATTAGTTCTGCTGTATCTATGGTAGCGATCGCCCATACCCATCCGGCATGAAGTCCCCAAGCTATCCCTAAGTTATTGTGATCAGCAACCCTAGCTACTACCAAAACCATCCCCATCAGCCACAATCCGGGAAGTTGGGGTGCCGTTTCCCGTTGTTCCCAAACTAAATGTAGTAACGCAAAAATCAAGCTAGAGATAATCGCCGCTACCCAAATTGCATAATCCTTTTCTAACTGAGTCAACAAAAAACCCCGAAAAATTAACTCTTCTATTCCACCAACAAATAAAGCCACCAAGGAAATTGGTAACAAAATAGATGGTATTAACTTGAGATGAGATTTTTCTAAATAGCACCAACCCAGCCAAAATTGGCAGGTAAACACCATCGCAAGACCCAATACACCCAGCCCCAAACCTAGCAGCAAGGAACCAAAAATAGAAAAGTTCCCAACCAAGCCATAATTAGCAAAAGATCCCAGTCCTAGCCAATTAAATCCCCAGAGAATTAAGGGCGCTAATAAATAGAGAGATACTAATAAAGGTATTTTTTGCTCTGGTTGTAAAGGTTGATTAATTTGCAATTTGAGCATGATGGCTGCGATCGCTGCTAATGGCAACCAAGACCCTACCCAAACAATGAAAAAAGCCATCACAACAACTACTACTGGTGCATTTTTAAATAACGCCAGTAATGTATTGACTGATGGCTCTAAAAGTGATAAAAGAACGGGCAAAAAAATCACGATATACTTCTAGTAGAAATAAAGTTCTTGCTTATTATTCAAGACTCTACTAGAATTTGTGACTCATGCAAAAGGTCAAGCGATTTTGGATTTTGGATTTTGGATTTTGGATTTGTTTCAATCACAACGGTTGTTAGTCTTGCAGGACGTTAGTCTTGCATGAACCAAAAAATCTAAAATCGGCATAGTCAAATCGTATTTTGTTGTGTGAATATATACTTAAACTACAAATATTATTTATTTGTAGCAGTAGGGACAAGTTATCAAGTATTTACCTAACACTTCCCCCTACTATCAGAAAAGTTTATTCCTCTTCATCTTCCAACTCTGTTTCATCAGAGTCTACATCCTGTGGGGTTAATTTTTTATCACTTTCGCCCAACTGAATCAAGTGAATATGCTTGTAACCCAACCTAATTTCAAACTCATCACCAGGCTTTAAGCCCATTGCTTTGGTGTAAGTAGCACCAATCACAATTTGACGATTTTGGTGAACACTAACACGGTATGTCGGTTCGCGCCCACGTCCATCTTTAGGTGCTTCTGGGCTGAGAGGAATACCTCTAGCTGACAACAAAGCATCATAAAAATCGGTGAGATTGACACGAACCTGATTATTCTTAGTAACGGTGTAATAGCCGCACTGCTTTGCTCTTTCTCGGCGTGGTAAATTAGAAAGCTCTTTTACTTTAGCCAGCAGTGCTTTTCCAGTTAATGGTGCGGTTGCAGTTTCAGTCATTATGCTCAAAATTTCCTTAATCTCTAGCTGATCATCAATGTAGTCTGAACACAGTAGTTAGCTTTTTAGCTTCTACACAGAGTTACTCAAAACTGGTGGGTGAGGGTGAATTTCTGCTGATATGAGCAGCCCAAGCACCTCTATAAATGGTTTAGAACCTTAAATTAGAGCCTAGGGTTGTCACAGAAATCTATTTAGGTGATTTTACGGCACTTTTAACCATCATTCGCCATTAGAAATAAAAGTATTTTATTTTTTGGCGCTACTGTAGCGGTGTAATTTTAAGCCACCTTTACAAATCAGGTTAGTTCTACTCCAAAAAAGTCGTAGATACAATAAATTGCAGGTTTTTCACTTTTAGTACTTGCCTTTCTTGCCATTGAGTTGTAAGGTCATCCCTACTCGTCATTTCAAGCTGAGGACAGCATTGTATTGGCTCATGGTCTTACGGACATACACCCTATTGTCCTGCCAGTAGAGACAGAATTTTCTTATCTCTACACCATGAATAAACAAAGCGGTAGTAGTCGCACTTATACGGCGATTGGTACTGGTTTTGTTAATTCATAATTTTATATTAAATACTAGCATGGACTAATAATAGCAAAATATTTATTTAATTTAAAATTCAATTTGCAATTCAAGTTTTTTTTTGAATCCCTGGACTTGGGGAGAGAAAAAGCAGGGTAGATTTTTCTCTGGCTTGATACTGTCATGAGTTTTGGGTCAGGGCTTTTATAAAAATTCATATAATTAAGATGAGCAGTTTTGAGTGAGTGAGTTAAATCCACGGTTTTCTTGATAGAGATGAGACAAAAAGCAAGATGGATTTTGCTCTATGTTTATTAGCATCAGGCCAAATCTCTCAAATTATTCTGCATGTCTGTCTAGGGGAAGAATCAATTTACCACATCAATCTACAGCTTGATAGCCATGATCCGATAATTGTTATCCGCTTTAACACTTCTATATATTTGAAAAATTTCTACTTCGCTGCTGCTTAAAAACTTTTGATAAATAGGACTTGACTAAAGAAGGATGAAGTGTAAAGGATAAAGTAACGTGAGTTCGACATAAGATAATTTGTGGAAAACTCGCCACAAGTAGGAGTCTCAAACCCTTATTCTCTCGTTGAAAAAATCATAACTCCGAACTCCTAACTCCTAACACCGAACTCACGTTAAAGTAGTTGAGGTAGATACCTCGGCTTTTGTGAGGAAAAAGGAAAAAAAATTTTCAAAAATTAGACCTATTATGCCTGTGAGGATGAGAAATTACGGTTCTTCAGTCTTTGGTAGACTGTGGTTGACATCAAGATGTATAAGCTGCATTTAATCAAGTAAGCACCTCTATACGTGAAACATCTCCACTCTGTACTCCCCTAACCGGTAAATTAAATGCAAAGGGATGATTCCTTTTTACTGTTGGATTGCTTTGAGAAGATAAATTTTGCTCATTGCACTTCTACGACTAAAATTTTAATGGTTATCGTTAAACTGGAATCATGAGAGCCTTAAGCGTCAGCTTATTAAGCAGTGACGTTATGTACAATAGCTCATTTTTCACAACAACCAACCTGAACTCATGATTTTTGAGGCAGGTAAGGTAATTGAAAAAATTTGGTTGGTAATAATATGGAAGTTATTTTTAAGATTATTCGGCAGCAACAAGACTCTACTCCTGTTGTGCAAACCTATCCTTTGCAAGTAGAAGCAAGTAATACAATCCTAGATTGCCTCAATCAGATTAAGTGGGAACAAGATGGAACTTTAGCATTTCGCAAAAATTGCCGCAATACTATTTGTGGTAGCTGTGCGATGCGAATCAATGGACGTTCGGCTTTAGCCTGTAAGGAAAATGTTGGCAGTGAACTGGCTAGATTAAAACAAATTCCATCACCGCAAAACCAGGACAATACCATTGCTGAAATCACGATCGCTCCTTTGGGTAATATGCCAGTGATTAAGGATTTGGTCGTGGATATGAGCAGTTTCTGGAATAATTTAGAAGCGGTTGCCCCTTATGTCAGTACAGCAGCGCGACAAGTCCCAGAAAAAGAGTTTTTGCAAACACCACAAGAGCGATCGCTCCTCGATCAAACTGGTAACTGTATTATGTGCGGTGCTTGCTATTCTGAATGCAACGCCCGCGAAGTCAATTCAGACTTTGTTGGCCCCCACGCCCTCGCCAAAGCATATCGCATGGTGGCAGATTCCCGCGATGGTGTAACCGATTTTCGGTTAGAAAATTATAACGAAGGTACTAAAGGTGTTTGGGGTTGTACTCGTTGTTTTTACTGCGACTCAGTTTGTCCAATGGAAGTTGCACCATTAGAGCAAATCACCAAAGTTAAACAGGAAATTCTTGACCGCAAACAAGCCAGCGATAGCAGATCAATTCGTCATCGGAAAGTATTGATAGAGTTAGTTAAATCAGGTGGTTGGATTGATGAACGCCAATTTGGTATCCAAGTAGTTGGTAACTATTTCCGCGACCTCAAAGGACTACTTAGCATTGCACCTCTAGGTCTGCGAATGCTTGTTCGGGGTAAATTCCCTCTTTCCTTTGAACCATCACAGGGTACTCAACAAGTGCGATCGCTCATCGAATCTATCCAAAAAATAGAATCCTGATTGGGGATTGGGGATTGGGGATTGGGGATTGGTCATTGGTCATTGAGAAAACTCTTCCCCTGCACCCTGCACCCTGTTCCCTTTTTTACAAATTATTTCGGTTCTTGCGGGATATTCAATTGTCTTCCAGCACGGTCATACAGCAAGATATCCCATTGTCCATTATTACTAAACTCAAAAGCAATCCTACTACCATCAGCACTAATTGTAGGATTGCGGATTTCCGCTTGCAGACTAGGAGTTAAATTCCGTGATTGTCGCGTCTCCCGGTCATAAAGAAAAATGCTCGAACGACCCTGACGACTCGCAGTAAAAACAATATAACGACCATCTTGAGTGACAGAAGGGTGAGAAGCGATCGTATCAAAAGAATTTAAACCCGGTAAATCCACCAGATTCCGAGTCACAGTATCAAACATATAAATATCTTCACTACCCCTGCGGTCTGTAGTAAATACAATATATCTCCCAGAAATTTGCGGATCTAACTCTGAAGCCAGACTATTAAGACCCCGTCCACCAGAATCAAAAGGATAACTCAACAAACGCGGATAACCAAAACACCCAGTTAGAGAAGTTGAGCTTAAAAATAAAATAATAAATAATTTGTAATTGCTCATTGATCATTGGTCATTAATTATTGGGTTATTAAACTCCTTCTTCCTTCTTCCTTCTTCCTCCTGACTCCGAACTCCTGACTCCTGACTCCTGACTCCTGACTCCTGACTCCTGACTCCGAACTCCTGACTCCGAACTCCGAACTCCGAACTCCGAACTCCAAACTCCTGACTCCTAAATTTTTAATTACTCACAGTTGCACCATTAGGAATATCTAACTCCACCGTCGGCCCACGATCTAGCACTTCCACATCCCACTGTCCACGACTAGCAGATTCAAAGACGATATAACGTCCATCAGGGCTAATATGAGGCTTTCTCACCCAACCTCGATAGGTCGGTGTGAGAATTTGTGATTTTTGCAGAGCGCGATCGTAAAGTGCTACAACTGCTCTACCTTGATCACTAGTTAAATAACAAATATAACGCCCTGTATAGCTGAGACTTGGACTTTCTGCGATCGTTTCCCGTCGGTTCAAGCCTGGTGTAGAAATAAAACTTTGGGTTTCCAAATCGTATATCAACAATTGCTGATTACCATTTCGATTAGAAACAAACGCCAAAAAGCGACCATTTCCACTCAAAGACGGTTGTTCCTCAGTATAACGACTGTTCAGAGAAGATACCCCTAAAGGAATATCACCAGAACCACAGGACACAATTAAACTAGTCAAACTAAAAACTAGGCTCCAATAAATTGGTTTTTGGAGCCACAACATAGACGTAAATGTTCTCACATCAACCGCATTCCGTCGCCTTTGAAACTGCCATCCCCCCAACTGTTCTAAATATCATCATCAAAATCAGTCGAATTATCTCCCCTATCATTTGGCTTTTCAATTGGGTTATACGGTACATAATCAGTAGGAATAGCCTCATCATCTTCCCTAACTCTGCGAGGAGATGAATCAGCAGGTGGACGACGCTTTCTTGGTCTAGGAGCAACATCATCCTCACGAACTTCTGGGCGTTGAGGTCTGTTATTAGTGCGACGTGGTTGTTTTTTTACATCCTCCTGGGGACTTTCCCAATCATCAACTTCCCTAGAAACAGAACCCCAATTTTCTTGTTCATAACTTTCAGTAGGGCGACTCGCAGAACGCCCAGAGGTAGGACGACGTTTCCTTTCTCCTGTTTCCGGCTTTTCTGTGCTATTGCGGCGTTCAGAACGACGGGGGGGTTGATCCTCATAATAATTATCACGGTTTGGACGTTCATCTTTGCTACCGCGAATCCTCGCACGTGGGGGACGTTCTTCTTCCTCCTCCTCGTAATAAGGTAGCGGTTCCAAATCTGCATCCATCTCCGCTTGATAATTGCGTCGCTCAGAGTAAGAATATTTTCTGCTTACTTCCCGCTCATCATCAACAATCGGAGTGTTTCGTTTGGCTTGTTGGGTTGCTATACTCCGCAGACGAATACTTTCAACTGCAAAAAATACAGTAGTACCAACTAAAAGCAACTGACCAAATTGCAGAATGGGATCTAATCGCCATCCTTGGAAGATGAGAATAAAACCGCACAATAAGCCAACTGCTGCAAAAAAGATATCCTGATCTCGTGACAGTTCTGGCCGCACAGTGCGGAGAAAATACAGCGCTGCCCCAGCCACAGCCAGGAAAATTCCTAGTACACTGGCTGAGTTAGCCCCAAAATTTACCTGAGCCAAAACATTGGCTGAGTTCAGCCCAAAATTTATCATTGCTGTTTTCCCAATATCAAATCTATGTTAGCGGGTCACAATTAAAATCACTACTCTAACTATTGACAATAATATGAAAGCTTCAAAGCATCTGGCAAAGAAGCTCTGAAGCTGTTTACCGTTATTGCGGATTAGGGATTGGTGATTGGTAATTGGTGATGGGAGAGAATAATCTATCATCTGTCACCTGTCACCTGTCACCTGTCACCTGTTCCCCTGTTCCTTATGAACGTTGGATTTTATCTTTTTGGCTAATGAAGATTAGCCCTACTGTTGCGGGAATAACCACAATTGCAGTACCCCAAACCAGACTCCAAAGAAAATTTGCTAAAGAGGGTGTCATAATTCTCAACCTTTTTTTACACACTTCATTTTAATTTTAATCTTAATCCTGTATTACTTTCTTGAGAAGAGACAACAGCATCTGGTTAAAATGAGAGAGAAGGCTTTACAAAGCTTCAACTTTTCTGGCTTGCGCCCAGATTTTATATTTACTCACAGATATTGACTGAAAGTAATGACCGGTGCTAATTTGACCTCTTTGATTCTCGGCCTCTTTTTGGGGCTGATGATATTTTTGTTTATTTTCCGCATCATTCTCACTTGGTATCCACAAGTGAACCTCAACCGGTTGCCATTTAATCTGATCGCCTGGCCAACAGAACCCTTCTTAGTGCCATTGCGAAAGTTAGTACAACCTATTGGTGGGGTGGATATCACCCCCATAATTTGGGTTGGTATTTTCAGCCTAGTGCGAGAAATTCTACTAGGTCAGCAAGGTTTACTGACCATGATGTCTCGCGTAAATTAGGTGACAGGTGACAGGTGACAGGTGACAGAGAAAAAGCACGGAGCAGAGGGAAAGATAAATATTCTTCCCCAATTACCAATTACCAATTACCAATTACCAATTACCAATTACTGAATTTTCATTTCCTGCACAAAATTAGTGTAAACATTACCTGCCAAAAACTGTGGATTTTCCATAATTTTTTGATGAAACCCAATGGTGGTAGGGAGTCCGGTAATAGCACACTCTCGCAATGCTCGTTTCATGCGGTTAATAGCAGTAGCCCGGTCTGGCCCCCAGACAATTAGCTTGCCAATGAGAGAGTCGTAATAAGGCGGAATTTGGTAATCTGTGTACACATGAGAATCAATCCGCACGCCGGGGCCTCCAGGGGGTAAATAACCACTAATTTTGCCTGGGGAGGGACGAAAATCATGATCTGGGTCTTCGGCATTGATACGGCATTCAATGGAATGACCCCTGAGAATAACTTGATCTTGAGTTAAATTGAGTCTTTCACCTTGGGCAATGCGGATTTGTTCTACAAGTAAGTCGATGCCAGTCACCATCTCTGTGACTGGATGTTCAACTTGTATGCGGGTGTTCATTTCCATGAAATAGTATTTACCGAATTTATCTAGGAGAAACTCGATAGTACCTGCCCCGGTGTAGTTGATGAATTGGGCTGCTTTGACAGCAGCTTGTCCCATTTTTTCTCGGAGATCTGAGTCAAGTGCTGGACTAGGAGCTTCTTCCAGTAACTTTTGATTGCGGCGCTGAATTGAGCAATCTCTTTCACCTAAATGAATGACATTACCGTAGCTATCAGCCAAAATTTGAAATTCTATGTGGCGCGGACGTTCGATAAATTTTTCTATATAAACGCCGGCGTTGCCAAAAGCTGCTCCTGCTTCTCCTTGGGCTGCGAGGAAAAGTTTAGCGAATTCATCTTCGGAACGTACAAACCGCATACCCCGACCGCCACCACCTGCTGTGGCTTTAATCATTACAGGGTAGCCGATCTCTTTTGCGATCGCTATTCCTTCCTGCTCAGTCTCTACTAAACCATCACTACCCGGTACTGTCGGTACTCCAGCTTTTTGCATGGTTTCTTTGGCTGTGGCTTTATCTCCCATTAACCGAATAGCTTCGGGGCTAGGGCCAATAAAGGCAATATGGTGGTCAGCACAAATTTCCGCAAATCTAGCATTTTCTGCTAAAAAGCCATAACCAGGATGAATAGCAGTAGCATTGCGCGTCAAGGCAGCAGCAATAATATTGGGAATATTCAAATAACTTTTACTACTGGCTGGTTCACCAATGCAAACTGCCTCATCAGCAAGTTGGACATGGAGAGCATTCCGGTCAACGGTGGAGTGAACAGCAACTGTCGCAATTCCCATTTCTTCACAAGCTCGGAGAATGCGAAGCGCTATTTCTCCCCGATTAGCAATTAAAATTTTGTCAAATTTCATTTTCTAGCTTCGATATTAGTACCACGTAGATTGACATTCTCTCCCATCCCGTTGAAATAAAGCTGTCGCATTACTGCAAATTTTAACAGGAGATACCCCACCCTTATTCTTAGTAGAGTTCAGGATTGGATTGCTTGCCTCCCCGAATCTTAGCTAAACTAACAACATTGCGGCTGTCAGTCTTTGCCAGTTTCCCTCACTTGGCTTTTTGAAAGATCGCCATAACTGTTAATATCTCTTGTCCCATAACTATATTTCTGTCAGCTTCATACCCGCATTCAAAGAATTTGGGAAAAAATTCGCCTTATTTGTTTTTTTTATGCTATATTGAATTCTAGTCAAATTTTGCGGATGTGGCGGAATTGGTATACGCGCACGCTTGAGGTGCGTGTGGCTTTGCCTTGCGAGTTCGAGTCTCGCCATCCGCATTTTTATGTCTTTAGTTTATAAGTGCTGATATATAGATTTATCAGCCTAATTTACCCAGGTTCTTAATCAGAATCTGGGTTTTTTGTGCTTTCATAGAAATAGGTGAAGTTTTGTAAATAACATTGACTACTATTGTTACGCCCACAAATAACTCAACATTGCCAACCGCTTGGCATCGCCTAAATCCTATTTGGGAAGGTGGAGAGAAGGATATTCAAAAAGGTTTACCTCATACTCAGTTAGCACCAGCATGGCAATTGCTACTTTTAGGAGATGGTTCTCCAACTAGGCATTTACAATTACTCACTTGTGAGCCTATAGAAGTGGATGTCATTGATATGGCTTTGATTGGCATGAATGCTGATGCTGCTCCCGATTTAATTCAAGCTGTCCCCGGCCCGCGACTGCGCCGACAAGTATGGCTGCGTACTTCCTCTGGTCAGCGATTGGGTTATGCTACTTCCTGGTGGGAAGCTAGTCATGTGGATGAGTTTTTGCAAAACCGTTCTCTACCGATTTGGGCAAGTTTAGCGCGGATTCGGACAGAATTATATCGAGATATTAGAGGAA
The DNA here is from genome assembly GCF_057568715.1 of Anabaena sp. EIM26. Lineage (NCBI taxonomy): Bacteria > Bacillati > Cyanobacteriota > Cyanophyceae > Nostocales > Nostocaceae > Anabaena > Anabaena sp. EIM26. Next base: position 1,133,995 of record NZ_CM172472.1, read on the forward strand.
TTTACTGTGGTTCTTCAGCTGCCCTAGAGTCAGGCTTCGATCAAGTTGGGCCTTTTTGGGGTCGCCATTATTTGTTTTGGCATCATGGACAGCCTCTAACCTTGATTTATGAGGTTTTTTCGCCTTATTTAACTAAATATTTGGGTCAACAACAAGGTTATTAGAAAAAAAGCTGAAAACCATTGAGGATGGTGCTGATTATGAAAATAGATTTAGTCTAAAATGTAATAAAAATAACTTTTCTCTTGGGAAAATGAATGGCTAATTCTGAACATTTGGAAATCCTTTGTCAAGGAGCCAAAGCGTGGAATACTTGGAGAAAAGGCAACCCAGAAAAGATTCCTGATCTAAGTGGAGCATACATTGGCTGTATGGGTTTAGCTGATTTATGTAATGATAATGATGCGTCGGTAGAAATTGCCTATGACTTTGAAGAAGATGAGGTGGATTTAACAAGATTAAATCTTAGCAGAGCTAATATGAAAGGCTGTAACCTTGAAATGCTCGATCTCAGCGAGGCAAATCTCAGTTATGCGAACTTGAGTCAAAGCCAGTTTCTCTGTTCAGTAGAATTTACCAAGGCTAACTTTTTCAAAGCCAATTTAGTCGATGCAGACTTCAGTTTTGGTATCCTTATGCAAGGACTTTTTTTCAAGGCATCTCTTACACAAGCAAATTTCACAGATGCCAATTTAACTAGGGCGCTTTTATCAGCAGCAGATTTGGAAGATGCAAGTTTAGTTAGAGCTAATCTGAGTAATACTAAACTTGTTGGAGCAAATTTTAGGAATGCAAACCTTGAGGAGGCAAATCTTTACGAAGCTGACCTCAGAGGTGCGGATTTTACGGGCGCAATACTCAAAAAAGCTAACTTAAACAAAGCCTTGACAAGAGGGGAGACTAATTTCGGCAAGATGGGTATATTCGATCTTAGTTCATTGAACCGTAGTCATGTTGTTTTCAAGAATGCCGATTTAAGGAATGCTACGTTGATTGATGTGGACTTAAGTGAAGCCAATCTTAATGGAGCAATATTTTGATAGGTCTATTTCCCATCATCTCGACAGATTTATAAACTGGAACAGCCGATTAGGTTGTCTGTTTTCGTTCGCAATTAAGTAAGCTAAAGGAATCAGCTAAGTTGTTAAGTGCCGAAAATAGATATGCGATCGCATATTAGCGTTACAAAAGCATTTTGCAAGAAACTTGATGAGCTTCCGGCAGGAATTGGTTAGCTGGTGATAAAAAGTGCAAAATATAAAATAGTAACCTACGATCAAAGTAAGATTTAAGTTCAAATGAGGTTTTTGCAAATGCCAGAGCAGTTAGAAGAACGATTAGCCTATTTAGAAGCTGAAGTTGCACGGCTTAAAAGTAAAGTAGAAAACGATTCGTTATCCAGACCTTGGTGGGAGAAAATCACTGGGACATTTTCTGACAATTCAGCTTATGATGAGGCGATGCGATTGGGGCGCGAGTATCGTAATTCTCTGAGCCTAAGTTCTATAGAACCATCTGAAGAGTAAATGTATATTCTGGATACGGATCATCTCAGCGTTATAGATCGTGGTGGAGTTAAGGCGCAAAATCTGTTACAAAAACTGGCAATTATTGATCCTACTCAAGTAGCGACGAGTATCATCAGCTATGAAGAGCAAATGCGAGGTTGGCTGAGTTACGCAGCCAAAGCTCAGACTATTGAAAAGCAGGTTGAAGCTTACAAGGAGCTAAAGCGACAATTAACCAATTACTGCACAATCCCGATTATCAATTTTGATGAGCAAGCAGCCCAGGAATTGCAACGTCTCAAAAAGTTGTATCCACGGCTTGGCACAATGGACTTAAAAATTGCTTCAGTTGTGTTGGTGAATCAAGCCATTCTGTTGACTCGAAACACTTCTGATTTCGGACGTATTATTAGGTTTACCTATCGAGGATTGGACGTGAAAACTGCTGCAAGCAGATCGCAGCATCATACAAATTTTATGCCGCTCGGTTTTGGGCAGGAAAAGACTTTCATCCCCAAAATATGCGATTCCTACGGAGCGCTGTACGCTATCGCTCATCTTGAGGCAGAGAAGTGCCAAAGGGACTAAAGTGTTATGGCTGGTGACAGATGAGATAATTACGAATTACCAGACTAAACTAGATAACTAGCAAGTCGGGTTAGGTAGTAAGTTGCAATGGCACCATCTATTGTGTCTAATTGGATGATGAAAAAAAAGAAACCGTCTTTGGTGCTAACGCTATCAGCTGCTGGGTTATTGATTGGTATAGGAAGTGCAGCATATTGGTTTTTTACCCAAGGACAACCATTTTCCAGAAATTTGCCAGTGGGTGCAAATATTATTCCTGAAGATGCCTTAGCTACAGTTTCCTTAACGACAGATACTAAGCAATGGCAAAAATTGCAGGAATTTGGAACATCAGAAACTCAAAAAGAACTGAATAAAAATTTAGTACAACTGCAACAACGATTTCTCATTAACAATGGTTATGACTTTGAGAAAGATATTCAACCGTGGGTAGGAGATGAAGTCACGATCGCTATTTTAGCTCCTCCAGCAGCCACCAAACCTTTATCTAAACCAGTAGCCACTAATGTTGAAGTTGCTTCTGAGCAATCAGTTGTGATGGTGCTACCAATTAAAAATCCAGAAATCGCCAAAAGTATTTTGGCACAACCGAAACCCCTCAAACAAGGTAAATGGATTGACCGCACTTATCAAGGAATTGCTATTAAACAAACTGAAGGACAAGCTGGAGGCAAGCTTTCAGCAGCATTGATAGATGAGCGTTTTCTTGTAATTACAGATAATGCTAAGGCCACAGAAAGGACAATTGATGCTTATAAAAGCAAAGCATCTTTGGCAAACATAGGGAGCTTTATTCAAAATTTCTCAAAAACGGCAAGTTATCAACCTTTTGCTCAATTTTATGTCAATGTGCCGATCGCAGCAAGAATAGCAGCAAAAGCTCCCAACCGTCCTTTACCAGCCCAGGTTTTAGCACAACTTCAGAATAACCAAGGTTTAGCGGGAACTGTCACTTTAGAACCAGAAGGAATCCGTTTAAAAGGTGTTTCTTGGTTAAATCCTAATAGTCAGCGACTGCTGGCAGTAGAAAACCAAGCTGGAACTATGCAAAATCGCCTACCCAACGACACTTTAATGATGCTGACTGGTAGTAACTTAAAGCGGTTATGGGCAGACTATGTTTCTACCTCTAGGGGAAATCCTTTGTCACCAATCATGCCTGAACAAGTGCGACGGGGTGTAAAGTCGTTAACAAATTTGGATTTAGATCGGGATTTGCTAAGTTGGATGAAAGGTGAATTTTCAGTTGCAGTGATTCCTAATACCCCAAAAGATGGTTCACCGGATAATTTTCGAGCGGGGTTGGTATTTATGACAAAGGTAGGAGGCAAAGGTGAGGGAGGCCAACGGAGTGTGGCGGAAACTTCCTTAAAACAGCTAGATGAGGCGATGCAAAATCAATACCAGTTTAAGATTCAATCGGCAATTGTTGGGGGTAAACCCGTTGTCAACTGGATTTCGCCTTTTGGGACTTTAACTGCTACTCATGGTTGGTTGGATGAAGATGTGCTTTTTTTCGTTTTGGGCGCTCCTATCAGCGATAAAATTGTTTCCAAACCCAAAATTACACTCGGTAGTACTCTCGCTTTTCAAGAAACCGTCCCCAGGGAATTAAATCCAGCCAAGGGTCTATTTTTCTTGGATGTGGAACGAACTGTTAAAAACTTTACTCTGAATACGACATCTCCCAGTCAACAAGCATTACTTGCAGGAATACGGACAATTGGGCTAACAACTGCGGTTAATGATAGTCGCAGTCAGCGATATGAAATCTTTCTAGAATTAAAAAAAACTGGTGAGTAGGAGTTCGGAGGCAGGAGGCAGGGGGCAGGAGGCAGGGGGCAGGGGGCAGGAGTTCAAGAGAAGAAAGAAAGAATTATACTGCAAACGGGTAAAATCTGGACTTATGTCATACTGAGCGTAACGTAGTGCAGCGAAGTATCTCGGAGATTCTTCACTTCGTTCAGAATGACACTTTTAACCCGTTTTTAGTATAATCATCAATCCCCAATCATCAATCCCCAATCCCCAATTACCAATCCCCAATTACCAATCACCAATCACCAATCACCAATTACCAAAACTAGATAGGATCAGAATAGTCGGAATTAAATTCAGTGAAAAGTGATTAAGATTTGAGTTAGGTTTATTTTCTAACTCAGTCTAATTACTTAACTGATATTGATTCAAGCATTCACTGGGGAGAAGAGTTTATGAATCTGGTTGTACTCCAGAACTGGCTAGATAATGCCTCTTTTGCTGTCTTGTTCTGCACCATGCTGGTGTATTGGGTGGGGGCAGCTTTTCCGAATTTATCGGCAACTGCGGCTTTGGGGACGGCTGGAATGGCGATCGCTAATTTGTGTATTGCTACTCTATTAGGGGCTAGATGGATTGAAGCTGGCTATTTCCCCTTAAGCAATCTCTATGAGTCCCTATTTTTCCTGACTTGGGGTATTACTGCCATCCATCTAATTGCAGAGAATAGCAGCCGTAGCCGCTTGGTGGGGGTTGTAACTGCTCCTGTAGCGATGGGGATAACTGCTTTTGCGACTTTGACATTACCATCAACTATGCAAGTGTCAGAGCCATTAGTGCCTGCTTTAAAGTCAAATTGGCTGATGATGCACGTTAGCGTGATGATGTTAAGCTATTCGGCTTTGATGGTGGGTGCATTGTTAGCGATCGCTTTTTTAATTGTCACTTACGGAAAAAACATTCAACTACAAGGTAGTTCCGTTGGTACAGGTGGCTATCGCAGCAATGGTTACAAGTTACTTAAAGCCGGTGAGGTGATTTCTCAACCCCCCACACCCGCTGCGGAAAATAATGGCTTTTCTCGTTTGGAAACCAATAACAACGGCAACGGAACCGCTGTTTTAGATTTGGTAACTGTCCCAAAAACTCAAACTGTAGAATCTACTGAAACTCTTTCCCCTCAACGCCTCAGTCTAGCTGAAACCCTAGATAATATTAGTTATCGCATTATCGGTTTGGGATTTCCCCTACTGACAATTGGTATTATTGCCGGTGGTGTTTGGGCTAACGAAGCTTGGGGTTCTTACTGGAGTTGGGACCCGAAAGAAACTTGGGCGTTAATTACTTGGTTAGTTTTCGCCGCCTATCTTCACTCTAGAATAACTCGCGGTTGGCAAGGAAGAAAACCAGCAATTTTAGCCGCTAGTGGTTTTGTTGTAGTTTGGATTTGCTATCTTGGTGTGAATCTTTTGGGTAAAGGTTTACATTCTTACGGTTGGTTTTTCTAAGGATATCTTTTTCCCCTTTTCTTTTGAGAAGGGGAATATTTTTTTATCTCACGCAGAGGCGCAGAGTCACAGAGAGAAATTTAAGAAGATGGTATAAAATATAATATACTAAGTTCCAAATAGTTTGAAGTAAAATATATGGGTAATAAGTTTGAAAGACTAGATTACAATGATGTAATTTCTGTTAATCCTGAAGATTTTGAACGATTAGATGTATCTAGAACTTTAAAAGTAATTGAATTAATAGAAGCAATTAAGGATTATATAGGTTCTGATCATACAGATGCAAAATTGTTTGTAGAAGGCATGGAATTTGAGGTACTTAGACCGGGTGCTGATGGCTGGAAAAAGGGTAAGATAAGGGTTTCTTTAGAATTTTGCGCTGATGAAGTAAAAAAAACCATTGTAAATAATAATTTAGTAATCAATCAAGAAACTTCCCCATTAGATGATTTACGCGACAAACTCAAAGATATTGAAAATTAATATTATCTACCCAAGCACAGGTAAGTAAAAGAAGTGACGTTAAATCAAAAACTATTTTTTCGTCAATACCAATTTAGTTATAGGAGATAAATATGGGCAATGGATGGGAGCCAGTAGATAACGAAGATGCAGTTTTGTCTATTACAAAGGTTGTTCAGCGATATATAATTAATGATCCTATGTTTAAAGTCGCTCAAATTCTCAGTAAAATTAAGTCTAACATCATCGAAATTGATAGTAGCTATTGGGAAAAAACTGACGAATACATAGAAAAAAAAAGATGGCTAAATGAAGGCGTAGATTGTGAAATTATGAAGCCAGGCGGTTACTGGAAAAAAGGTAAGCTTAGGGTTAGAGTCACTCTAGAATTTTGTCCTGATGAACCGGAATCACCACTTGATGATTTACGTAACAAACTGAAAGAAGTTGAAAGCTGATATTCAGTTTGTAAGGATTCATTTGTTAGGTTATAGCCACGCTTCAACTAGGGTAAAGCTATCAGCAAAAATAAGACTCAAATGACATGGACTCTATTACACGCCCAAATACATCGGACTATTCGCACACGTCGTCTATTTGAACGTAATCAGCGGCTATTAGTGGCGGTTTCTGGTGGACAAGATTCTTTATGTTTAATTAAATTATTATTAGATTTACAACCAAAATGGGGATGGAATTTAGGCGTTGCTCATTGTGATCATTGTTGGCGTGAAGATTCTCAAGCTAATGCTGATCATGTGCAGAATTTAGCACAAAGTTGGAATACACCTTTTTATTTAGAAACTGCGACAAATCCTGTTAATAGTGAAGCGTCAGCACGGAGTTGGCGATATCAAGCTTTAACTAAAATTGCCCAAAATCATAATTATCAATATATCGTTACCGGACACACGGCGAGCGATCGCGCGGAAACGCTACTTTATAATCTAATGCGTGGTACTGGTGCAGATGGTTTACAAGCTTTAACTTGGCAACGTCCACTTACCGAAAATATACTACTAGTGCGTCCACTATTAGAAATTACTCGCTTCCAAACAGAGCAATTTTGCCAAGATTTTAATTTACCAATTTGGGAAGATTCCACAAATCAAAATTTACAATATGCGCGAAATCGCATTCGCAAAGAATTAATACCCTATTTACAAGAAAATTTCAACCCCCAAGTAGAATCAAATTTAGCTCAAACTGCCGAACTGTTGCAAGCAGAGGTGGAATATTTAGAACAAGCAGCCCTTCATTTGCGGGAAGAAGCAATGGAGGGAGAGGAAAATGGGGAAGTGGGAGCAAATCATCTAAACCATCTTCTGAGGTTAAATCGGCGGGTATTGCAGAAAGCACCTCTAGCCCTGCAACGTCGTGTCATGCGTCAGGTGCTGCAAGAAATGTTACCCAATGCGCCTAACTTTGAACATATCGAGAAATTAACGGCTTTAATTACAGCCCCAAATCGTTCCCAAACCGATCCTTTTCCTGGTGGTGCAACAGCGATCGTACAAGATAGCTGGATCTTGATAAAAAAAGATAAAGAATAAAGGGTGATATTATGATTCATCCTTCATTCTTGACTTCTGCTATGAAGCAATCAACTGTAAATTGGGTATCAAACTCTGGAGAGTTTGGCGCATTTCAGTAATAGTCTGAATTTGAGAATCACCAGTTTCTTGAACATGAGCCAAAGAGCTAGAAATCGCTTGCAGCTTATCCCGTAAACCATCCAAGCAATCTTGAATAGGTTGCAATGCTTCTTGATAGAGATTTACCCTACCCCAGCATTGATCATTTGTTGTTTGTAAGTTGAGTAATTTGGCTTCTATGGTTTTTAGTTCTTGGCGCTTTTCATCTAGTACAAAGTTTTGATGATCAATTCCCTCTTCGTTCATCTCTAGCTCGGCACTCAATAGCGAAATCTCACTTTCGAGCTTTTGTAGTTCTTGGGAGTATTGTTGTCGTTGGTGATCTATTTGGGCGAGAATTGACTCTAAATTAATATTGTTCTCATCTGGAGAATTGACAACAGTCTGTCCTTGCCGTTGCAAGAGTATATTTTGGTTGCGCGTTAGAGTTTTTTGCCGATCTATTAAATTACGACGTTGTCCTTCCAAACTATCATTGAGCATCTGGTACAGAAGTTCTTCATCTGCTAGTTCTGCTTCTAAATTTTTTAAATCTTCCCCTGATGCTTGCTGTATCTTTGTTTGTAGTTCTTCTATACTTTCTTGTTTGTAATTGAGTTCTTGTTCTTGTTCTTGAACAAAAATAGAGTCTTGGTGCAATTTTTCCTGGTCTTCTGCTACCATCTTTTGCAGTTCTTCCAGGGGAATTGTCTGCAAAGCTTCCACATCGACTTGCTGTTCGACAGCCATATTACCAGCCGTTGCTACCAAAGCCTGGGTTTGTTGGTATAAATCTTCTTGATTTTGCAACTGCTGTTTGAGTATGACAGAAAACTCCTCTTTATTTTTCAGCGTGGCACTAGTCAATTGGAACTGAACTAGTTTTTGCTCTAAAGAGAGTATTTCAGCTTGGCGATCGCGCAAAGTTTGGGAAATTTGTTCAACTTCCTCTTGCTGTTGATGAGCCAACGTTAGTTGTGACTCTAGTTGTTGCCAATGTGGGTTAAGAGTAGCTTGTTGCTGTTCGATGAGTTCAAAAGCAAAATTCAGGTCTTCCCGTAATGTTCCAGTGGAACTAATGTCATTCGTAGACAAGCGCTTGAGTAAATCAGCGATGAGCCGACTTTGCTCCTCACCCAAAACTGCACCCTGGGGGGCATTTGCTTTGATCTCATCTAGACGACGCTGTTCTCCCCGTAAATGCTCCCAAGCACCTTCTAGCTCCTGACGATTGCGTTCAACTTCCGCTTGCAACTTTTCAATTTGCTCACGGGATGTTTCTACTTCGTGTTTTTGTGTTTCCAGGCGTTGAACATCATTTTCCAGTTGTTGCAGTTGTTCTAACCTTGATTCCATGTCCATTTCGCGGCGATTTAGCTCTTGGACTTGAAACATCAGGGACTGCTTCCACTGGTCAATTTCGTCTTCTTTGAGCTTAAATTTTTCCATCTGGCGGGAAAAATTCTGCAAAATATTGACTAAGGGACGGCCAGCTTCTTGAATCCGCTGCACTTGGCGATTCGGACTCAGTTCCACTAGTACTAGTGCGCCATCGTTCAATTTACCTGCTTCTTCAGCAATGATAGTTTCTTCTGATACAGTGTTCCAATTCTGGTCGCTTCGTTGACAAGCTAGTAGTTTTAGTTCTGTTTTAGAACCACCACTGAGTAAGCCGCCTTTTTGCTTTTGTACTTCTGCTAAATACAGCACACCGCTAGTCCTTTTGATGCACTTTACGTCCGTGTTTTGGGATATATCTTAGATTATTTTGTTAAATTGTCTTGTTTAACCTCAGTTTAACAGTACAAGATAAACAAAACTATTTTATGGAAGTGATATCTCACATCTTGATATATCTTGATATTTGGTAGACGCGGCAATGTCGCATCTTTTATATCCTGTACCCATGATAGTAATTATGACTACCGTGTGAACACTAAGTTTGTCAATCATTGATCATAAAAGGATCATGTTTGGCTTCTGAGACTACTTGTCTAGGTCATCTTAACCTGAGTTGCAACATGAAAAAACTGAAAGTAACAATTGAGATAGTAATCTCTCTAGAATGCCACGGAGGGTTTTTTAGCTAAATGCAGGGAAATTTAAACGAAATTGACATTTACAGTATCCTACAACTGATTTCCTTAGGACAAAGAACTGGACAGTTGTGGGTAGAAGCGCATCATTCTTACCCAACTCACAAACTGAGTGGAGAAGACATTCTCAAGTATCGTTCGTCGGGAGAGAGCAAACCACTATCTTGGTTTGTATTTTTCCTCAACGGTCAAATAGTCTATTGTCAAGCTGGTGAAAGTAGTTTATCTCGGATTGATGATTACTTGCGTCATTATCGAGTTGAGAAGCGACTTAATAAAACGCAACTTGCCACCTTAGAATCTACGAATTCCCCAGAGTACGCCTACATTTGGGCGCTTCTAGAGCAGAATATTATTACCCCAAAAATAGCTCGCAATATCATTCATGGCTTAGTACATGAGACACTCTTTGATCTGTTGAGTTTACATCAAGGTAGTTTCATTTTTGATTTAGGTACAGCCCTTGTTCCGCAATTAACTAGCTTGGAGATAAATACTTTAGTAACAAAAATCACTAAACAAGTACAGGAATGGAAACAATTATATCCCCATATTCAATCGCCAGAACAGTTGCCAGTACTGGCTGATATAGAAAGATTTCGCCATTCATTACCAGCATCAACAGTTAATAAATTACAACATTGGGCAGATGGTAAAACATCCCTACGGCAGTTAGCTCGTTATCTCAACCGTGACATTTTAACCGTTGCCAAAGTTATATATCCTTACGTACAACAGGGGTGGCTACAATTAGTATATTCTGTGACTGATAGCCCTAGTAATCAAATACCAAACAGGGAGCAACTAGATCAGAACAAAGGACGGATAGTATGTATTGAAGATGCGATCGCAATCTGCCAAACTGTAGAGTCAATCTTAAACCCACAGGGCTATGAAGCCATCTGCATCACCAAACCCTTAGAAGCCCTCAGCCTAGTTTTTCAACTCAAGCCAGATTTAATTTTATGCGACATCGCCATGCCGGAATTAGACGGTTACGAAATTTGTGCCATGCTGCGACATTCCACAGCATTTCGGCTGATCCCAATTATTATGCTGACCGGGAAAGAAGGATTCATTGATCGTGTCAGAGCTAGGATGGTTGGAGCTACAGATTATTTAACAAAGCCATTTTCAGATACAGAATTACTGATGCTGGTCGAAAAATATATCAACATAGATTCTGGTGTGGGAATATAAACGAAATACAAGACTTGTGGATTTGCTCAAACATAGGGTAAAAAATGTTATCACAGAATCAGCTAACTCCAGTAAGATGTCTAGAATCAGTAAATTATTACAATACTAGAATTAATTTATACAGTTAATATTTGTTAGAAAACCAATGAATATTCATTCTAGAAACACAAAGTCTAAATCAGGAGGTAGATAGGTATTTATGAGTACAGTTCTGATTGTTGAAGACAGCATTGCTCAAAGGGAGATGATTACAGACCTCCTGAAAGCCAGTGGTTTAACAGTTGCCCATGCTTGTGACGGAGTAGAAGCTTTAGAAGCAATTCAAAGCAAACCTCCCGATTTAGTAGTTCTGGATATTGTCATGCCCCGCATGAATGGGTACGAACTGTGTCGGCGGTTAAAATCTGATCCTAAAACCCAAAATGTTCCTGTGGTCATGTGTTCTTCCAAAGGGGAAGAATTTGATCGCTACTGGGGAATGAAACAAGGGGCTGACGCTTACATAGCCAAACCATTTCAACCAACTGAATTGGTAGGAACAGTCAAACAACTGCTACGAGGATAAAGGTCGATAAAAATAACAACAGATGCAAAAATATGGTCAGCAAACCAGACTTTTTAAGCGGTAGTGGTCAAGATCAATTTCGCCCGGAATTACAACTAGAAAGTCCCGAAGGTGAGTTACATTTAAGATTTTACCTTCCCTCATTTCAGGAGTTTGCATTGCAAGCCACTGGGATTCGGGAAGTAATCGAACTCAGTCCAGATCGGATCACTCCGATTCCTAATGCTTCTCCCTTGCTTTTGGGTACTCTAAATTTGCGAGGCAGATTAATTTGGGTGGCAGATTTAGGACAGTTTTTGGGGGAGGGAACGGCATTAAACACGGATAGGTCTGAGATACCAGTAATTGCTATTGAAGATCAAGACATAATAGTAGGTTTAGGAGTAGAGCAAATCTGTGGAATGGGCTGGCTTGATGTACAGTATCTGATGCCATCAAATAACGTACCAGATACTATGGCTCCATTTTTGCGTGGAGAATGGTTAGATACTAAAAATAATAAGTATCTAAGACTAATAGATCAAACAGCTATTTTGCGAAGTGCGCGGTGGGCAGGATGAAGTTGGGAGGGAGGAAATGGTAGTAAATATAGATGATCACAATTCAAAATATCAGCAAGCCGTAAAAGCTTATACAGAAGGAGATTATGAAGTTGCAGCTACTTTAGTAGACCAGGTGGTGCAAAATTTACCAGATGACCCAAACTCTCATCTGTTAAGAGGCCACATCTACTATGTTTTGCAGCAGTTTGAGATAGCAAAAACCGAATATGAGCAAGTATCTTATTTAACAGATGATGAGGAAATTATTGGTTCTGCCACTAGTTACCTTGAGAATATCAATCAATACTTACAGTCATTTGGGGGAGGAGAATCATTAATAGAAACTGATGAGCCAATAAATTCTAGAGGAATGTCTAATGGTCTGGTAGCTAATGAGGCAGAGTTATTAGATTTGGGAGTTGCTGGAGATTTTGATGACAGCAACTTTGATCTGCAATCTTTTGGTGAATATCAACCATCTGACAATGCCCTCAAAGATATATCTCAGGATAATCCCTTTGATAGCCATTTAGACGATCTAGGATTTGATCAAATACCAAATAACATCATGACTTTTGGGGATGATCCTTTCGCTTTAGATCAGCCATTAAAAGGTACAGATGCAAGTGGCATTAGTGATAATGGAGAATTAGGAGCTTTCGACCTACCTCTGACTTTAGAGCCACAAGCAAGTATTGATAGTGATGAAGCATCGGGAGCTTTGGAATTACCTCCTTTTTGGCAAGAAGATATTTCAACAGGAAATATAGGACATTCAGGAGAAAATAATCCTTTTGCTGATATTGAAGTCAATTCTGCTCAGGAATTTTCAGGAATAAAAGACGAGCAGACAAACTCACCTTTTGGAGAAGTTAATAATTGGGAACCTACACCTGAATTATTGATGGAACAAGATTCATCAGACTTTGAAGATATAAGTATGGGGAATTTTGATTTTGCTAACCATAATGCGGAGGAGATGAACGCCGTCAATAATTGGGAACATACGCCTGAATTATTGATGGAACAAAATTCATCAGACTTTGAAGATACAAGTATGGGGGATTTTAACTTTGTTAACCATAGCTCGGAGGAGATAAACGTCGGTATATATGATCAAGAAATACCCAATAATTTAATCAACAATGATTTCAGAGACAGCGGCGAACATACATATTTGAGTGGTTTAGATAATTCATTATCTCAAATTTCTGAGGAAATAGAAACCGCTCAAGAATCAAATTTAAATACTGAAATATCGTCGTCTTGGAACAGTAGTTTTGAGCATCGGAACGAATCGGTTAACTTAAATACAAATCAGAAACAAAATAACTTTGATGATGATAATTTCGATTTAGAGGCTTTTGAGTCTGCCTTTGGCTCAGAAGGCTTTCCTGATGATGAAGATATCCATAGTGTTTCGAGTATTTCACGGGGAGAAAATTCTAAAAATAATATCCAGTTTTTAGATGATTTTGATGATTTTGATGATTTAGGTAATATTCCTAGCTTTGATTTGACTGGAGATTCTAGCTACAGCGATGTGGATTCATTATCTCAATCACAGGGAATCAGAAGTACAAATAGCCATAATTTTGGTGGTACGAATAGTCATAGTTTTAGTGGTACAAATAGCCATAGTTTTCATGACGAAACCGATAACAGTATTGACCGTGATGAGGAACTGTTCTCGATTACTGGGGCGCAAGAAGCCGTACCTGTATTTACTGAATCAGATGCTTCTAAGCTAGAACCTAGTGTCAGTGTTGAGCAAGGCTTGTTTGCATTTTTTGAGAATGCTTCTTTAGAAACCAAGCAATGGTACATCGCTGGCACAGTGGGTTTAACATCAGCAGTAGTAGCAGCGGTAATTAGCTTTGGAGCTACTCAATTTTCTCCGGCAGAACAACGGGCTTCAGTGCGGAATACAGGTTGGGCAATGGCTTTAGCGGCGGGAATTGCTGGAGGAGTGACAGCAGGTTTCATGGGGAATCTGGCACTCAAGCAAATTCGGCGCACTACCAAAGACCTGCAAACACAGTTTGATGCTGTCCGGGAAGGGAATCTGAATGTTCAAGCCACAGTTTATTCAGAAGATGAGTTAGGGTACTTAGCCACTAGCTTCAACGATATGTCGCGGGTAATTTTCACGACTACTAATGAAGCGCAAAGGAAAGCAGTTGAGCAAGAAGAAGCGAAAGAAAACCTACAACGCCAGGTAATTCGCCTCTTGGACGATGTAGAAGGAGCAGCGAGAGGAGATCTCACAGTCCAAGCTGAGGTGACAGCCGATGTGCTAGGAGCCGTAGCGGATGCTTTTAACCTGACAATTCAAAACCTGCGGGATATTGTGCAACAGGTGAAAGTGGCTGCCAGAGAAGTAACCAAAGGCTCAACTAACTCGGAAACCTTTGCTAGAGCCTTGTCTGGTGATGCCTTGCGCCAAGCAGAAGAGTTAGCTGTTACCTTGAATTCCGTACAGGTGATGACTGAATCTATTCAACGGGTAGCAGTGGCTGCAAAAGAGGCAGAAACTGTAGCTCGTGATGCCAGTGCGATCGCACTCAAAGGAGGGGAAGCAGTAGAAAATACCGTGGCAGGGATTTTGGAAATTCGGGAAACAGTAGCGGAAACCACCCGCAAAGTTAAACGATTGGCAGAATCATCCCAAGAAATTAACTCTATTGTCGCCTTGGTTTCCCAGATTGCTTCTCGCACCAACTTATTGGCACTAAATGCCAGTATTGAGGCAGCAAGAGCCGGAGACGCTGGACGAGGGTTTGCAATTGTTGCTGATGAAGTGCGTCAGTTAGCAGACAAATCTGCCAAATCTTTAAAAGAGATTGAACAAATCGTCATGCAAATTCAGAGCGAAACCAGTTCTGTAATGACAGCGATGGAAGAAGGTACACAACAAGTAATTCAAGGGACAAGATTAGCAGAAGAAGCCAAGCGATCGCTTGAAAATATCATTCAAGTAGCCGATCATATTGATCGGTTGGTGCGCTCAATTACCAGTGACACCGTAGAACAGACGGAAACTTCTCGTGCTGTAGCTCAGGTAATGCAATCAGTGGAACTCACAGCCCAAGAAACCTCTCAAGAAGCACAGCGAGTTTCAGGAGCCTTACAACACTTAGTAGGGGTATCTCGTGACTTGATTGCTTCTGTGGAACGCTTCCGAGTGGAAACCATTGAATCCAGGTAAAAAATGCAAAATGAAGCATGAATCATAGTTCATGCTTCATCACCGATTCTACCTTGAGGATTCTCATGTTGAGTACAGGAAGCTGTCATCGGGGGATCTACAGCCTTAATCATTAATCCTTTATTCTTCATCGTTTATGCAGCCGGAACAACAACAGCGGATTTTGGGTTACTTTATCGAAGAAGCCAGAGAACACCTGAATACTATCGAACAGGGGTTACTGAAGCTACAAGATACCCTCAACGACCCAGAAATGATCAACGAAGTCTTCCGGGCCGCTCACTCCATCAAAGGAGGTGCGGCTATGCTGGGCTTTAATAGTATCCAACAAACATCTCACCGCCTGGAAGATTGTTTCAAAGTTCTCAAAGAGCATCCAGTCGCAGTTGACCAAAAGTTAGAGTCTCTGTTTCTGGGTGTATCTGATACTTTAAAAGCATTGTTAGATCATCTGGGTAGTCCGTTTGGTCTTTCAGATGAAACGGCGCATACTTTGATGTTAGAAAGTGAACCTATATTTGCAGGGCTTAATCAGCATCTAGAACTACTTTTACAATCAACTGATGGTGCCAGCTTATTAGCTGAATCTGCACCAACAACGCCGCCAAAACAGGATTATAGACCTCAGCCGCAACCACAAAAACCACTAGTAGGCAGCAAAACCGATGATGAGTTAGAATTCCAAACTCAAGTTCTACAAGCCCTACGGGATATGTTGCAATTGTTTAAGCAAAGCAGCGTATCCTCATCCAGAGACGATCTACGGCAATGGTGTGACAAATTAGTTAAGCTGGGTGAGAAATTAAATTTGCTCAACTGGTGCAGTTTGTGTAAAGCAGCAGGTAATGCGATCGCAAATCCTGAAAATTCCTATCTCACTTTAGCCAAAATCATTATTACCGAAATCAAACAAGCTCAGGAACTAGTTATTCAAGGTAGAGAAGCAGAAATAACTATTAGTCCACAGCTAGAAGCACTTGAGCTACTTCCAGAACTGGAGCTATTAGAACTAACACTTGATTGGGCAGATGACCAATCAGAAGCAGTAACAGAATTACCAGAAACACTGGAACTACATACAGATAATTTGTGGCTAGAAGAGAATAGCACAATTATATTTGAAACAACAGAAGAACTAAATTTAGCAGCAGATACCAGCGCTAATCCCTTTGATAACTTGCCAGACATAGCAGAAATAAACACGGATGCAACTGCTGTTTCTGCCGATTCTTTATTCAGTTATCAAGACTCAATACTCAACCTCAATCATATTATTGACCTCACTGGGCCAGAGGTAGGTATTTCAGAGTTAAATACTCTAGCTGACTTGTTTGAAGGTGAAACTCCCGAACTGGAAGAAACCTGGCAAAAAGGAGAAATTCTAGATACCACAATCAATCAGCTAGGAATTAGTGATGATGAAATTGAAGATGAGAATGATGATCTTGATTTAGATTATTTTCTATCCTTGGATACGGATAAAACTAATGTTCAGCAACAAAGCCCCACTCATACTCCAGAAGATCTGACTCCATTATTTGGCGAAAACTTCTTAGAAGCAGAAAATTTAGAACTACAACAGCAAACAACAACTATTCAGACTAGAGAATCTAGTGAAAATTCCCTTGATAATCTAAATCTGGAATTGTCTCCGACTGCAATTATCAATGCAGAATCGACAGTTAATTCTGGAGAAATTGAGTCAACAAATATCAATGCTGTAGAAAATGCATTGGCAGTAACAGATAAAAATAAATCTTTATCTACAGCACCAGAATTTCTAGCAGAAATTGAAATTAATCCTAACTTAGAATTATCCAACATAACCGCCAACAGTGTTGAGAACTTATTACCAACTGAAAATGCTGATTCCCTAGAAGAACTGACCCTAACCTTTGATATCCCTGCATTAGAACAGAATCAAACAACACCAGAAAGCTTGTCTTTGGACAATCTGTTCAACGAACTCGCAGAAGATACACAAGAGCCAATAGATGATTTAGGCATTGGAGATATATTTGATTTACCAGCAGAAACAACAGCCGTAGAAGTTGCCACAGATGAGGACGACTTCAACAGCTTCTGGAACGAGACAGATGTAGTTCCCACCCAAGAAATCGCCGCTGTTGTAGAGCAAGATGTAGCTAGGGAATTAGAGGAAAGTTTATTTGCAGCATTATCTGGGGATGGTGAAGCTGTAAGTGACCATCAGGAATCGGACAACGACCTCGGTTTTTACTTGCAAGACTTTGATTTTGCTGTTCAAGAAGAAGAGGTTGATAATCTAAACTTGACCTCAGATACGGCCGATAACTTATTTGCTGATTTTGCAGATTCTCAATTCAATTTCTCCATAGTTAATGATGGTGGAATATCGTCATTGCCGGCAGTACATAGCTTCTCTCAAGAGCCAGAAGCATTAAATTTCAGCCCAGAATTTACTAACCAATCTTCCCAAAAATCCTCTGAATTGGAGGATACCCTGGTTAATTTTGATGATGATAGCAACCAGAATTCATCACTGGAGTTGACAGAAATAGATGCGCCTGTAACTGCTTTACCAGCAGTGACCAACCAAGAAGAGTTAATTATCAATTCTGAAAGCAGTGATTGGGCAGATAGTTTATCAATAGCAGCAAGCAACACAGTTGTAGATGCTAATTCCTTAGAATTGGGTTTAGAAGCAGATGAATCTGCTATGGAATTGGCAGTCTTGGCTGCAACCGATGAAAATAATCACACATTAGCAGAAAATACTGAACAATTAGAGGTAGAAAATACAGTAGTAGATACTATTGAGAATGAAGCCTCCTTCCTCGATGAATTTGCCGAATTAGACGCATTACTAGAAGATGAAGAATTAGATGTGAGTACCAGCGCTGCCATCCCAGATGCAGATTTTGCGGCTTTAGAAGAATTACTAGGAAGCAATAATTTGGCGATCGCAGAAACACCAGCAGTACCACCAAAAGTTTATCAACCTGTAGTGGCAAAAGCTCACAATCCGGTTGTATCTTCAGAACTGCCTGATGAATTTAGGGATTTGGAGAAATTACTCGCTGAAGCGGATCAAACAATGAGTTCCCAAGGCAGAGTAATTAAATCTAGTACCAGCAAAACACCACGTCCCACAACTCGACGAGTCAGAGAAGAAAGTATGAAGATTCCAGTTAAACAACTGGATGAAATGAGCAACTTAGTTGGGGAGTTGGTAGTTAATCGTAATACCTTAGAGCAGGATCATGAACGGCTACGACAATCATTAGATAACTTGCTAATTCAGGTACAGCATCTTTCGGATGTAGGCGCGAGGATGCAGGAATTGTATGAGCGATCGCTATTAGAAGCATCTCTCCTCAGCAGCCGGAATCGCTCATCAAGAGACCACAGTAGCTCATCTGGCAGTTCCCAAGACAGAGGATTTAGTGAACTAGAAATGGATCACTTTACCCTGTTTCATACATTGTCCCAAGAGACAATTGAGTTTATTGTGCGGGTGCGAGAATCAGCCAGTGACATTGATTTCGTCACCGAAGAAACCGAACGAGTGGCACGGCAGTTCCGTCAAGTCACCACCCAGCTACAAGAGGGACTAACAAGAACCCGAATGATACCTTTTGCCCAGGCTATCGATCGCTTGCGGAGAGGAGTGCGCGAGAACGGCATTAAGTGTGGCAAACAAGTGGATTTAGTCACAGAAGGAGCAGATACATTAATTGACAAAATGATCTTAGATCATCTCACCGATCCACTAACTCATATGCTCAATAATGCGATCGCTCACGGAATCGAAACTCCAGAGGTTCGCAAAGCTACTGGCAAGCCAGCAATGGGCATCATTACCATCTGCGCTTTCCACCAGGGAAACCAAACAGTAATTTCTGTAACTGATGACGGCGCTGGTATCGATCACGAAAAAGTCAAATTCAAGGCGATTCAAAAAGGTGTAATTACACCAGAAGAAGCACAAAATATGTCTCGTCTAGATCTCTACGATCTTTTATTCCTACCCAGTTTTAGTACTGCTGATGAGATTGATGATCTCAAAGGACGCGGTGTAGGCATGGACGTAGTTCGTACTGACATTAGTGAAATTCGCGGCACAGTTGGTACAGATTCAATCATAGGTAAAGGAACCACCTTCACCATTCGCTTACCACTCACCCTCAGTATCTGTAAAGCCCTCTGCTGTATCTCTGATAAATCAAGAATTGCCTTCCCTATGGACGGAGTAGAAGACACACTAGACATATCCGCAACAGATATTCAGCAAGATTCTGATGGACAATCATTTATTTTCTGGCGGGATACAGTCCTGCCATTCCGACCTTTACACGAAATTCTCGCTTTCAATCGCCAGATTAGTCGCGGTAACATCTACGGTAATACCAGAGATGATGACCTACTTTCTGTCGTCGTATTACGCTCAGGAAATACAATGGTCGCTCTCCAAATTGACCAAGTATTGAGCGAACAAGAAATTGTAATTAAGCAATTTGAAGGCCCCGCACCCAAACCCAGCGGTGTCGCTGGTGCCACAGTTCTCGGTGATGGTCGCATTATGCCCATTGCCGACGTTTTAGAAATCATAGACATCTTCCAAGGTAAGATGTCCAAACAAATTGGTGGCGGTTCTTGGCAACGCAAAACAGCTTCTCCCGTCCCTGAAACTCCAGATGTGAAGATTGAACCCACAGTGTTGATTGTCGATGACTCAATTACAGTCCGAGAATTGCTCTCACTCACCTTCAACAAAGCAGGTTATCGTGTTGAGCAAGCCCGTGATGGTCAAGAGGCTTGGGATAAACTTCGTTCCGGTTTACCTTGCGATATCGTCTTCTGTGACATCGAAATGCCCCGTTGTGATGGACTGGAATTGCTCTCACGCATTCAAAAAGATAATACTCTTAACCACCTGCCCATAGCCATGCTCACCTCACGAGGTGCAGACAAACACAGACAAATGGCTGTTCAGCTTGGTGCTAGTGGTTACTTTACCAAGCCCTATCTCGAAGAAGCACTACTGGAAGCAGCTTCACGGATGTTGAAAGGAGAAAAACTCGTTACAGCTTAGGTGGAGAATGGGGACTGGGAAAGATTCTGACCCAATCTCCGCAAAACCTAATTTCTATTCTTTCAGGAGTAGCCTAAAACTGGGGATATGGGGAGAATAGAAAATGCACGGTTCATAATTTCTATCACTATGTCTAATTCTCCAAAATCCCTCACCTATCCCAAAACTAGCAAAAGCAATCAAGTTGATAACTATCACGGTACTTTGGTTGCCGATCCTTACCGTGCCTTAGAAGATCCAGATTCAGAGGAAACAAGAGCTTGGGTTGAGGCACAAAATCAAGTTACCTTTAGCTACTTGAACGAAATTTCTGCGAGGGAACAAATTAAACAACGTCTCACCAAACTTTGGGATTATGAAAAATATGGTATTCCCTTTAAAGAAGGTGAAACTTATTTTTATTTCAAAAATGATGGACTGCAAAACCAAAGTGTGCTTTACACTCTGCCCAATCTGGATGCAGAACCTAGAGTTTTATTAGACCCTAACAAACTTTCAGAAGATGGAACAATTGCTCTTTCTGGAATTGAAATTAGTGAAAATGGTAAACTTTTAGCCTATGGTTTATCAGCATCTGGTTCAGATTGGCAAGAATGGAAAGTCCGTGATATAGAAACAGGTCAGGATTTACAAGACCATTTACAATGGATTAAATTTTCTGGTGCATCTTGGACTCATGATCATCAAGGTTTTTTCTACAGTCGTTATGATGAACCAAATAAAAAAACAAAATTAGCAGCAGAAAATGCAATCTTGATTTCTCCTGAAGAGGAGCAATTTTCCAAGACAGATGTTAATTACTACCATAAACTTTATTACCATAAACTTGGTACACCTCAAGCAGAAGATATCTTAATTTATCACCGTCCTGATCAGAAAGAATGGGGTTTTGCTGGTGAAGTTACAGAAGATGGTAAATATCTAATTATTTCCGTTTGGCTAGGAACTGATTCTAGAAATTTGGTTTTTTATAAAGATTTGACTAACCCTAATTCTGAAGTTATCGAACTAATTAACCAATTTGAGGCTGATTACAGTTTTATTGAGAACGATGAACAGGTATTTTATTTTCGTACAGATTTAAATGCACCACGAGGCAAAGTTATTGCCATTGATATTAAAAATCCCGCATCAGAAAATTGGCAAGAAATTATACCCCAAACCGCAGAAACATTAGAAAGTGTAGGCGTTCTTAATAATCAATTTGTTGCTGACTATCTTCAAAATGCTCATAGTCAAATTAAAATATTTGACCTTTCAGGTAAATTTGTTAGGGAAGTAGAATTACCTGGACTCGGTTCAGCAGGAGGATTTGCTGGTAAGCGTCATGACACAGAAACTTTTTATAGTTTCACCAGCTTTACCACACCAGGAACTATCTACCGCTACGACATGAAAACTGGTAAAAGTGAACTTTTCCGCCAGCCAAAAGTAGATTTTAAGGCTGATGAATATGAGACAAAACAAGTCTTTTATCAAAGTAAAGACGGTACAAGATTACCGATGTTTATTACTCATAAGAAAGATATTAAATTAGATGGCAATAATCCTACTTATCTCTATGGATATGGTGGTTTTAATGCTTCACTCACACCAAGCTTTTCCGTTAGCCTTTTAGTATGGCTAGAAATGGGGGGAGTGTATGCTGTGCCTAATTTGCGTGGTGGTGGTGAATATGGGGAAGAATGGCATCAAGCGGGAATGAAGGAGAAAAAGCAAAATGTCTTTGATGATTTTATTGCTGCGGCTGAATGGTTAATTGCTAATAATTACACCCAATTTCAAAAATTAGCTATTGGTGGTGGTAGTAATGGTGGTTTGTTGGTGGGTGCTTGTATGACACAACGCCCTGAGTTATTTGGTGCTGCTTTACCCGCAGTGGGTGTAATGGATATGTTGCGCTTTCATCAATTTACCATCGGCTGGGCTTGGGTGGCTGAATATGGTTCTTCGGAAAACTCGGAAGAATTTAAAACTCTCTATGCTTATTCACCTTTGCATAATTTACAGCCGGGAACTGCTTATCCTGCTACTTTAATTACTACCGCTGATCATGATGATAGGGTAGTACCTGCTCACAGTTTTAAGTTTGCTGCGGCTTTGCAAGAAGCTCATAATGGTGATGCACCTGTTTTAATTAGAATTGAGACAAAAGCGGGACATGGTGCAGGTAAACCAACTGCAAAAATTATTGAGGAAGTAGCTGATAAGTGGGCATTTCTAGTGAGAGTTTTGTCCAACTCTTAGATGATACTTCCAGTTGCTACAGCGGATTGCAGATCAATGCGGTACAGAATTTAAATTCAAAGCCAGACACCAAGCCAGTACAGACCGATGAGTAACGAGTAACGAGTAACGAGTAAGAAGGAGAGTCAAGCACTCGGTACTCGGTACTCACAACTCTTCCGACTCCTGACTCCTGCTGTATTTCTGGATGCAAAATAATTGCTGATATAATTTACAGCTTGGTATCACTTTATCCTTTAACTGTTTGATCAGCCCCATACTGCTTAATTTATAAGTCATGAGTGAATCTAATGATATTGGTTGTTGAGAATTGATCACCATATCTAACGCTTTTGCTAATTCAGGTTGTTCTTGCAATATTGCTTGATGACGCTGCAAATGAGAGGAATAAATTCCAGTTGATGTAGCTGCTGTATCTAGGAATTGAGCAAAGCTAATATCTCCTCGACTCAGATGATAAATAGCTGTATGTGTTAAGGCTGGATGTCCTTCTACCATTGCCATCAGTTCTCTAGCTTCTTGGTAGTCAGTCCAGTTGAGTCCGTAAAGTTGAGCTAACTGCTGTACCTGTTCTAGATTGAAACTACTTAACTCTATTGGTAATCCGACATTAAACGGTGATTGTTTTAACTGAAGAGGGACATAGATTTCAGTTGAATGAACAATAATTAACCGTAATTTTTGCCAAATTGGTTGTCTCTTAGCTTCTTCATACCATGAACGAAAGAGAGGTAAAACATCTTTTGCTACTTGAGGATGTTCAAAAATATAGTTGACTTCATCCACTGCTAAAACCAGAGGGGAATCAATTTGTTTTAAAAGATGATTACGAAAATAAAGAGAGCAACTAATTTTGCTACCGATATCTTCATCCCAATAGTCTTCTAGCTTTGGTTCTAATTGAAGTTGACGAGTAACATTGGCACATAACCAGCGCAAAAAACGATTCAAATCGTTCAAAATTACATCATCAATTTGTTCTAGATTTAAGCTAACAGTGCGGTAGCCTTGCTGAGTCGCATAATCCAAGGTTCTCAGTAGTAAAGATGTTTTTCCCATTTCTCTAGGTGCTTTAATTCGGACTAAAGCCCCAGGTTTTCTAATTTCTTCATAAACTTGCGTTTCCACCGCAGCTCGTTCTATGTAAAAAGGAGAATTGAGGGGAACTGCACCATTTGGATAACAGGGAGAATTGAGGGAGTTATCTATATTGTCATTGTCTATAGACACAGGATTATAGGGGCTAATATGGGATACAAAGACAGTTGTAGAGATGTCTTTGAGCTTGTTCAACTCTGAATTAGAGGTTTGTATTGTCAGATTTTGATTTACCCAATCCAAATTAAAGACTTTTGCATAGATTGGGTTCTTAACTGTTAAAATTCCTTGATGTTGGGCGACAAGTCCTGACAAACGTAATTCTAAGTACTCAGGGGAGTTGTGAGCAAGGATTTTTCCTTCTTGTATAATTTGCTGATATAGCTGTAATAATTGTTGGCTTCTGGGAGTGTTGCGAAGTATGCGATCGCGAATTGTCCTTAAATGCTCTGGTTCGTCCTGACTTTCCCAATTTTTAATAATTTGATTTTCTACAATTTTCTCCACCCACTCCGATTCTTCACCTTCTTGAAAAGAATAAAAATCCTTACTGTTATTGCAGTAATTTACAATTAGCCAACAAAGTTTCTGTGTCAAAAAAGGTTGTCCATTAGTCCAAAATAAAACCTCTTTTAATACTGCTTCTGGATTGCTAATTTTTCCTATTAATCCCTTTGATAAAGGTTCGCTATCCTGTAGTTGAAACCCTTGTAGTTCAATGGCTCTACCGATGTTAAATGGTGTAGAATAGTGTTTATCCTGAATCAAATCGGAAGGCGTAGCTACCCCCAATAAAGCAAATGATAGTCGCCTATAAGCTGGCTTGATGGCTCGACTTTCATAACAGTGGCGAATCAGGGCAAAAAATTCGTCGGTAGAAAACTTCAAACCCAGCACGTTATCAATTTCATCTATAAAGATGACAATATTTTCCTGAATTTGCGTGAGTAATACCGTTTCGATAAATTGATTTAAGCACTGAATAGGAGAAAGATCATCATGTTCTTTTAACCAACTACGCCGATTTATTTGGAGCTTAAAACCACTCGCTAATTCCTGAATAATTCCCCCATACCATTGGGGTGCAGTAATTTGCTGGCTACCAATACCGCTCAATTCAATTTCTGCACAGTTAATACCAGTAGCTCGTAACTTGTCCATTGTCCGTACTCGTAAGCTAGATTTCCCCATCTGTCTAGCGTTGAGAACATAGCAATAATCACCAGCTAATAACCCTTCGTAAAGTTCAGAGTCAGCCTGTCGCACTACATAAGTAGGGGCATCAGGTGGTAGACTACCACCTGGTTGATAGGTAGCGTTGAGTTTGATAAACATTGGGATTTTTTTAGACTGTTAAAACCTGCATCAGTGTTAATTGTCACATGGTTATAGGTTTTTTAGTGCCTGAATTTAACTAAAATCTTAAGTTGTAGTTTTAGATAGTGGGTAGAATTTGAGAAAATTCAATAAATTAATTTCAATAAATTAATGGCGAAAATTACCAACTTGGTATTTCATCAACAGGTAAAATCCGCCATTAAGTAACCAAATAAGAAATCCCCTAACCCTAGATAGAAACTGAAGCCGGAGGATTACTATTATTCGTATGTAATTCTGCATCTGCTGATGCTTCGTTTACACGGATAATCTTTGCTCCGAGTTGCTGTAACTTCATATCCAGGCGATCATAACCACGATCTAGGTGATTTAATCCTTGAATAGTAGTTTGTCCTTCTGCGGCTAGTCCTGCTATCACCAAGGCTGCGGATGCTCGTAAATCCGTGCCTATGACTGGTGCGCCCGATAACATTGGTACGCCGCGAACAAAGGCGGTATTACCTTTAACCCGAATATCTGCCCCCAAGCGATTTAACTCAGAAGCATGACGCAGACGATTTTCAAATACAGATTCATTAATGATGCTGTCACCTTCTGCCAAAGTCAGCAATGCCATAAATGGCGCTTGCATATCTGTGGGAAAACCCGGATGGGGTAAAGTATCAATATCTGTGGCTCTCAATACTTCTGCTGGCAAAATTCTCAGACAATCTAATCCTTCCTCAATGATGGGTACACCAATTTTTTGTAACTTGGCAATCACTGGAATTAAATGGTCGGGAACCACTGGAGACAGAGTAAATTCTGACCGAGTGATTGCTCCTGCTAGTAAAAGAGTTCCTGCTTCAATGCGATCAGGAATAATTGAGTAGTCAGTAGAATGTAACTGAGGTACACCAACAATGGTAATTGTACTCGTACCTGCTCCTTGAATTTTCGCTCCCATTGAGTTGCAAAAATTTGCTAAATCCACCACTTCTGGTTCTCTAGCAGAATTCTCAATGACAGTTTCGCCGTCAGCTAAAGTAGCTGCCATCATCAAAGTTTCAGTTGCCCCAACACTGGGAGTATCTAAATAGATTCTGGCTCCCTTCAATCTGCCATTGCTGCCAGGAACATAGGCATTACAAATACCATGTTCAATTTGCACTTCTGCACCCATTGCTTGCAGTCCTCGGACGTGCAAATCAACTGGTCTAGCACCGATTGCACAACCCCCCGGTAGAGGCATCTGTGCTACTCCCAGTCGCGCTAATAGGGGTCCAATGGCGAAAAAGCTGGCTCGCAGTTGAGTAACTAGTTCATAGGGCGCTTTGGATGTGCTAATTTCCCTGGCATCAACATCTAATATGTCGTCTTGTCTGGTTAAGCCCAATCCCAAAGCTGATAAAACTTGCCCCATGCGCTCTACGTCCGCTAATAATGGGACATTGCGAATCCGACAATCTCCTGAACAAAGCAAAGCTCCAGCCATGATTACCAAGGCTGAATTTTTTGCTCCGCTAATTCTTACATGACCTCGTAAAGGATGCCCACCCCAAATTTGCAAAACTGGGGACTCTGCTTCAGGTGAAGACTTGGCATCTGGTAAGCTGCTAGAAGAATTAATAAGCCTACCTCCAAAAAATAAGTAATAATAAGGGTTTGAAGTTGGTTTCGATTCTACAGTAAAGAGTCGGTTTGTCTACATTTTGCTATTATGATTCATGGAAATGAATTTTATAACTCTTTTCTCTCGCATCTGTAAATATCTACTAGCAAGGTTTATAAGCTTTGATTACTTATCGACCATAGAAATACTAACGCCAAATTTACAACCAGAAAAAATATTCAGTAAGCTCAAAAACTAATACACAGTAAGTATTGGTTTCTGTTGCTTAAATTTATGTATATAAACTCAGCTTGACAAACTCAAATATTTAAGTAATAATAAGAAATTGTCAATAAGACATTGATGCCAGCGGAACTGGCGGAATTGGCAGACGCGCTAGATTCAGGTTCTAGTGCCGCAAGGCTTCCGGGTTCAAGTCCCGGGTTCCGCATATCAATAACTTGGGTTTTAGTTTCATCTAAAATCCAATAATATCAAAATTTAACTAAATCTGGGGCTTAAGTAGCCTACTAAGAAACAGCAAGTTTTGTGGCTGGGTATGAATTTCAGTTACAACACTAGAACTTACGCACAAATCACGGAATAACGTGCGCGTAGCGCATATCACAGAGGCACAGAGGTCACGGTGAAATGGTATTTTGCGTAAGTCCTAAAAAACTTAATTACAAATTATTTTAAAATTGTGCTGACAAGTTTACAAAATTCCTTAGTTAAACAAATCCGTAAGTTGCACTCTACCAAAGAGAGGCACAAACAAGAGTTATTTTTACTGGAAGGGACGCACTTGTTAGAAGAAGCTTGTGCAGTGAATTACCCCTTAGAAGTGGTGTGTTGTACTCCCCAATGGCAAATGGTACATCCTCAATTATGGGATGATGTCTGTAGTCGGTGCCATCGCGCTGAAATTGTCAGTGAAGAAGTTTTATCGGCAATGGCAACAACAGTACAGCCAGATGGTGTAGTGGCAATAGCAAAACGCACCCAACAGCAAACCCAAGTCCCTTTTAGTGGTGTGGTTCTAGCTGTCGAGACTCTGCAAGATCCTGGCAATTTGGGGACTATGATTCGTACTGCTGCTGCGGCTGGGGTATCGGGTTTATGGTTAAGTGATGATAGTGTTGATTTGGATAACCCCAAGGTTTTACGTGCATCTGCGGGGCAGTGGTTTCGCTTAAATATGGCGGTAAGTGAAGATCTAAGAACAACAGTCAAACAAAGTCAGCAAGCTGGAATGCAGGTAGTAGCCACCTTACCCAATGCAAATTTAACTTATTGGGAAGTAGATTGGCGGAAACCGAGTTTGATTTTATTGGGAAATGAAGGTGCTGGGTTGTCAGCAGATTTAGCTGCAATGGCAGACCAGCAAGTAAAAATTCCCCTCAGTCCTGGAGTAGAATCTTTAAATGTTGCGATCGCAGCGGCTCTAATGTTGTATGAAGTCCAGCGACAAAAGATTTATGGGTGATTTATTGATTTAGGAATTACTTCCGTTTGTTTTTCTGGTCTAAATATTGTTCAATGTCAGCAACTGCATCCTCTAAAGCAGCTAAAGAAATTTCCTCAGCACTTTCACTGAATTCATTGTTAATAGAGCTACTAGCATCTAGTTTTATAACCACTTGATGATGAGTAGAATTGACTTCTAAAATATCTTCTAACTGAGTGAGGGATTTTTGAAATTCTTGAGCAGAGGCGCACCGTTGATATTGCTGAATAGGTTTCATGGTATTAATGTGAGAATGATTATTTTAGTAACTTAATCGTGGATTGTCTATGCAAATCCATTCAATGTGAGCAATCTAAAATTATTCTGATAGCTATTGGAATCACAACTATAGGAATCCGGTTTGATTCCTGTTCGCGGTAGCGTGCCGTAGGCATATTTACTCGTAGAGGTAGGGAACAGGGAACAGAAAAGAAGGAATATAAGGTGTACTGAGTTTGTTCAAAAATCAAATAGGAGTCCTATATTTAACTTGGTATATATTTTACACATTAACAGGCTTGATTGCCAAACCGTGGTATTACTTAGAAGTCGTAAGTACTATGACAGATTCATAAAACTTACACATCAGTTATGGAATTACTAACCGCAGAGGAAACAGAGGAGTAGGAGTTTGGGCAAGTTTTTGCATAAGTCCTAATTTTCAGAAGAAATTTTCAATTAATGGGTTAATACCTTGATAAATTATCTCATAATAATCTGGTGGGTGGAAATGAATCAATTCATTAAACAAGTTCTAATCAGTTTAGGTGCAGCTATCTTTATTGTGAGTCTGAGCGGGTGTAGTAGCCTATTTCCCCCCTCTGGTGATGCAGTTGAGCGAGTGAGTGATGGTGATACACTGGTATTGAAAGGCGCTGATGGTAATAAATTTACAGTGCGCTTTGCTTGTGTTGATGCACCAGAAATACCTCATTCTCAAAAAGAAAAGAACAGTAAATCTACTAAAGATATTAATCAATTTACTTGGGGTATTAAAGCACAAACACGGGTAGAGGAACTGGTTAAACAGTCAGGTCATCGCGTCAAGTTGAATATCACGGATAGCGATCGCTACGGGAGAAAAGTTGCAGAAGTGCGTTTAAAAGATGGTACTTTTGTACAGCAAGTTTTATTACAGGAAGGATTAGCTAAAGCGTATCGCCCTTATTTAAACAAGTGTCCTAGTCAAAATTTAGTCCAACAAGCCGAAGCTCAGGCGCAACAGCAACGGATTGGCCTTTGGAATGATGCTAAATTTGTTGATCCTTGGGCGTATCGAAAGGCGAATAAATAACCACAATCAGCTGCCATCTTGATTAGATATAGCAACAGCTAAAACCTGTAGGTGAAAGTATAAAATTTTAACGAATATTTCCTAGGGGATGGAGTCGCAACAAGCTTTGAACGATAAGAATATTAAGTCATTTATCTATCCGGCAACTTTAGTTAATCACACTCGTTGCGAATCTCCATACAAGACTAACTTCAAGTCAATAATGAGATATCTGTTTTCTGAATAATTCAGAATACTAGGAGACAAAGAGACAAAGAGAAAAATAATTGACTCTTAGTACTACATTAATCAAAGCAATAATGTTTTTTTACATCGCTGATAATTTCCCATGTACAAGACATACCAGCAGGAAACGTCACTAAATCTCCTTCACCCATTTGCACTGGTTGTCCTCCATCAGGAGTCACTATTACATTACCTACTAAAAAGTAGCAAGTTTCTTGAGAATCATAAGTCCAGGGAAATTTGGAAGCTTCTTTTTGCCAAATAGCCCATTTAAAAACATCTAGTTTTTTGAGATCATCTTGAGTTGGTTGATGCTGGATTTGAATTTTCATGCGATGTTTGATCTAGTTGTATTCAGCAGTATGATTGGATATCTTCTCCACACTTATCTACTAAATAACATAATGCACGAAAACGCAAGCCAACTAATTGATCATATAGCGGATTGAGCTTACACATAGGAGGAATATGGGCAATTTTCCGACCAAACAAAACGATGTCACGTTCAAAGGGACACTGAGCAGGAATCAATTTAGCAATAAATTTAGCTAATTTACGATTCTGAATCTCGATTTCATCCAACCATTGACGTATTGGTTGCAATAAATCAAATTTATTATCTGCTTGATGCTCTTCTCCCATAGGGCTAATTAAAGTATGGAGAATGATAGATTGGGTATTTGTTGTGATCATAGTTCTAAATCCTGCTGTCTTGAGATTGATGATAATCAGCCAATTTGGCTTATAATCATGCAAATTGTTGTAAAGAAATACACCCATTTGGTAATCTTAGGTAAGATAATTGCGACTTACATATCTTACATAAAAGAAACAGATAAGTTCTTCAACTAATTGCTATTTAAGCTCAGGGGATGTTGGAGAACTGTCCCGTTAAATACAAAATAACAAAGAAATTATAAAAATGGTATTGTCTTAACTTATTGATTGCTGATGTCAAATATTGTGTTCCCATATATAAATTGCAAATGCCTGGTAAGGAAAGCACACAGTAGTACAAATTCTAACTGTACAGATAAAAATATAGTTTAAGTTACGCTATAGAAAGGTTATAGGAATGTTAGCAATGATAATGTTCTATATGAGATTAGATTATATATGAAGAAAATGTTATATAAGTTACATAAGTCAACCTAAAAATTATCTAACTAGTAGCAATAAATTATTTGATAAGTACAAACTAATCTATCTATATAAGTAGGTTATAAAAATACAAAAGATGCTATAATATATTTCATGATAGGTGAGGTAAATATTTAAAATAAAAGTTTACCTGACTGCTATTAAAGATGTTCGTCTTTTTTTATAGACCATAACTCTATAAATGCATTTTTAACTATTAAGATTGTGGGTCAAATAGTCATTATTCCTTGAACATTACCTGCTCAAAAAATTTTTATTAATACCCGCAGATATAATTTTCCGAATGACTGCGGGAACTTGACAAGCTGCCCAAGTTGTTTATACTCCCCAAGCAGAAGTGCGGAGAGTATAAGGTGAAATTAGACGTGAGCAAACAAACTCTTAAAGTATTAACTTCTTTCATCCTGTCCCCTGTCCTCGGCTTTTTTTTGCAAAATACGATTAGATAATTCACAAAATCCTTCCCCTTCTGCCGCAGTGGTTATATAAACTGGCTGATACTGCAACTGATGTGCGTATTTAATTACATTTGCTACACCGACAGAAAGAGGAAAAGAATTTTGGTTAAATAGGCTTTCATCATTTGGACTATCGCCAACAGTAACAACTTGTGATGGTGAATATCCTGGAAAGTATTGGCGTAGCACTTGTAACAAGCCTACAGCCTTATCTTGTTGTTGAGGTTTAATGTGACACTGGACATTGCTATAAGTGAATCCCCAACCCATTTGTTGACAAATATGACTGAGTGATTGCAATTCGGTTTCTGTCAAAGCAGCTACATCAAATGTCCAATCGGTGAGACGAAACTGATTGTCACTAGATTCCCTAAGTTGGGGAAATTGACTTTGTAATTTTTCAAAAGTCCTGGCTAAATCTTGGCGATGTTTGGCGATGTCAGGTATAGGTGTTAACAATATTGGTGAGAGGTTATTTGATGGATAGAAGATACCCCCATTTTCTGCTAAAGCACCTACCACAGGCATTAAACTACTTATTCCACTTACCCAACCTGCTGAACGACCAGTTACAATCAGTACCTGAATTCCGTTGGCGGCTAAATTTTCTAAAGCTTGCAACAAAAGGGAGGTAAATTTTCCCTCCTTCGTCAGAGTGCCATCCATATCCGTAGCTACAAGGCAAACATCCCTAAATTCCGTAGATTCGCTAATGGGTTTGTACATAATAAAATCACAATATGATGTAAAAAAATATTAATAATACAGTAATGTGATATTAAAGATTTGGGCATCCTAACCATTAGGAGTCAAATCTTTAGTTTGCTAACCATGCTTAGTACAATGTTTCTAGCCCAGTCTTCAAGTTCCAAGACTAAACCGGCAATCAAGGAAGTCGCCGCCAGTAATTTTCAGATGCCATCATCTTTATTACTGTTTGCCAGTGGAGGACTGATAATAGCACTAATTGCTGTGATTGTGTACAGCAAAATATTAGCGGGTAAATATGAAAAAAAAGTTAAGTTTGAAAAGTTTCGCACGCGAGAACTAGAAAAAAAGTTGAAGTTGGCGCTGGAAACTATTCGGAAAATGGAAACAAATCCCGATTTGGTTCACTCACGGGATTTTAACCTCGATTATCTGCGAATGCGGATGACAGAGGAGGTGTTTCATTTTGGGGTTGTTAATCAAGTGAAACTCAAGGTGAAAGAGAAAATTTCTCAGGCACTGCGACCCAATCAATCACAACAAGGTCAAGTGGGAATTGCCAGTAATGCTGGTAAGCAGGTAGATGAGATTTTTGATGTCGAATATGAAACTGGTATTGCGCCCAATATTGTCAACCGAGTACTATTTCGGATTCAAATTCGCTTAATGAAGTTACCCACACAAGCAACTTCTGCTACTATTAGCCAAATTATGGACTGTATAGAAACTTACCTTAGTCCTAGAGAAGAAGATGATACATGGCAACCGACAATTCAAGGTCGGATTGTTTATATGCATTGGGACCAAAAGGCTAAACCCACTCCTCTACTGGTGTTAGAACAATCAAATGAAGGGGTAAATGTTACTTTTAGGACTACGCGCCAACAAAATCTGCCTGCACCGCCGCCGCCACAGATGCCACATTCAAAAAAGCAGGTTTGATAATGTGAAGGCTAGTTATGAGGCTCGGAAACTTCTCGCCCTACTTTGTTGCTAATAGTGACATTTTGGGCATCACGAGTTAATAGACCGTCTTCCATTTCGACGATGCGATCAGCGATGTCTAAGATGCGGTTATCATGGGTGACTAACAAAATAGCTGTTCCTTGATCTTTAGCAAGACGTTGCATGATTTCGACTACATCCCGTCCTGATTGTTTATCTAAGGCGGCTGTGGGTTCATCTGCTAGAACTAATGGAGGGTGATTGACTAAGGCGCGTGCGATCGCAATTCTTTGTTTTTGCCCACCAGATAGATTGTCTGGATAGTAGTTCATCCGTTCAGACAACCCAACCGAGCCGAGCATTATTTCTGACTTCTTAATGGCTGCTGATTGAGAAATACCTTGATTTAATTCCACTGCCATTTGCACATTTTGTCTAGCAGTTAAAAACCCCAGCAAATTATGAGCCTGAAAAATATAACCAATGTTACGCCGCATATGTACAAGTTTATTTTGACTAGCACCAAGTAGTTCTTGACCTAACAATTTCATACTTCCTTCTTGTACAGACCGTAATCCACCAATCAGGCTCAGTAATGTAGTTTTTCCTGAACCTGAAGGCCCTGTCATAATTACAATTTCTCCAGCATATATGTCTAGATTGATATCAAATAGAATTTGTTTTCTGAGAACACCTCTACCATAGTAATGGTTAATATTTTTAATAGCGATTACAGGTTCTGTGCTGTTCATATGTTTCTGGTTACTAATTTTTGGATATATTGAGCAATTAAGAGTTTTTTAACTGAAATTATTCAACAGGATTTAGAATTATGATTACTGCCAAATATGGATTTAATAATCTTAGTTTAAAAAATATCTGCGGGGTCGGCTGAACGTAATTTTCTCATGGCAATAGCGCCAGATATAAAACACATAAAAATAGTTAATATTAGCACCATAATAGCACGATTATAACTCATGAAAACTGGTAAAAGCGTAGCATCTCTGGCGACTTGA
The DNA here is from genome assembly GCF_057568715.1 of Anabaena sp. EIM26. NCBI lineage: Bacteria > Bacillati > Cyanobacteriota > Cyanophyceae > Nostocales > Nostocaceae > Anabaena > Anabaena sp. EIM26. The sequence goes on from NZ_CM172472.1 coordinate 1,167,732, forward strand.
TACATCAACAGAGCGCAAGCAAATCCAGGCATATATCCTAAAACTGCTAACATAAAAGCTTCTTGAAGAATAACAGTTAATAAATAATTTTGTGTATAGCCTATTGCTTTCAGTGTAGCATATTCAGACAAGTGATCTGTTACTTCTGTATACAAAATTTGGTAAACAATTACGGTGCCGACAATAAAACCCATAATTGTTCCTAATGTAAAAATAAACCCAATAGCTGTACTACTTGCCCAGTAGTTTCTTTCAAATGCAATAAATTCATCTTTGGTTAAAACATTAACATCTGTTGGTAAATAAGTCCGTAAATATTGAGCAACTTGGGTTGTATCAGCGCCTGGTTTTAGTCTAATTAAGCCAATATCAATTAATCCGCGTTGTCGGGTACTAAATAACCTCATAAAGTTGACATCGCTGGTAATTAAATTGCCATCTGCGCCAAAGGATGCACCTAAAGTAAATAATCCTGCTACTTTAATTCTTCTTCTTCTCACTTCTGCTGTGACAACTTTTCCCTGATCAATATCAGCAGCAATAGGCCCATACTCTAGTCTAGAAGAACGGTCAAATATAACTACATCAGGTAGTTTCAAGGCATTTAAATTTTCCTCAACACCTGGTAAATCAAAAACGTTAATTTCTGGATTGATGCCAAAAACTAAAATACTTCGAGGGCGGCCTGTAACGGGATTTTTCCAGCTGGTATAATCTAAATATATAGGATGTACTGACTGTACTGCTGGTAAATCTAAAGCTTTATATAATCGCCGTTGGGAAAAAGGTTTCATTGCTAGTACAGCGTTGGATTGATTGTTAATTAAAACAATGTCACCTTTTAAACTGCCATGCATTCTGACGTTACTGTAATATAGTGCATCTCGGAAACCAAGTTGCATAAACATCAAAATATCAGCAAAGGCAATACCTGATAATGCCACAGCGAGGCGAGTTTTTTCTCTGGTCAGTTGTAGCCAAGATAGAGGTATTTTCTGAGTCATTTTCTATGTTTATTTACAGTTACGCTAATTTTTTATGTTTGAGTTGATATTTTTGATGGGGAATGATCATGATTTTTGTTAATTCGTCCTATGCATTAGATAATTACGTGTTGCTAGGGATTAAAGATAGCGAGCCGAACCTCATAATTCCGGCTGATAGATATATGTAATTACTGCCCATCTGTAACTCCATTAGTATTAATTTCAACAATGACTTTGGCGTTAGTTAAACCAGAAACTTGCTGACTATCTGCTGGCGAGAGGGCAATTTTCACTTCTACTACTCTGGCATCAATATCGGCTGCTGGATCTGTATTCAGGACATCTTTTTTGCCAATTTTTCTGCCAATTTGAGTGATAGTTCCCTTTAATTCTTTTTCAAATGCGCCGTTATCACTAGTAATCGTCGCTATTTGACCAACACGAATTTTACCAATACTGTCTTCAGCTATTTCTGCAACCACAAACATTTGATCAGTTTGTCCAATTTCCGCAATGCCATTTGCACTCATGACTTCGCCTGATTTGGTGTAAACTTTTAAGATTTCACCTTGAGTTGGTGCTTTGACATAGCTTAACTGGAGTTCTGCTTGGGCTTTTTTAACAAAAGCGATCGCATTACTAACTTGGGCTTGGGCTATTTGGATATCAATAGGACGAACATCTAAGAACCTGCTCAATCTAGCTCGTTCTTCGTCGATTTGCTTTTGTAAAGTGGCTAAAGTTTTGTTGCGGGTAGCGGTGGCTTCAATCAGTTGTTGCTGCAAAGTCGCGATCGTTTGAATTTGGGTAGCTCTAGCTTGAGTTATTTGCTGCTGTAATGTTCCTAGTGCTTGTCTCAAACTGGCTTGAGTTTCACGCAGTTGCTGATTAGCTGTAGCCGCACGCAAACGCCTTGTATCTCTTTCTTGCTGGGAAATAGCGCCTTCTTTGTACAAGAACTCATAGCGTCCGGCATCAACTTGAGCGTCACGCTGTTCGGCTTGTATTTTGGCAATGCTTGCTCTTAAACCATCTCGTTGCCCTCTGAGTTCAGCTTCTAGACGTTTAATGCCAGCTTGTTGAGCATTCTTTTCTCCACTCAACTCGGCAGCAATACGGGCAATGGTGGCTTGTTGAGCATTACTTTCACCAGATAATTGTGCTTGTAAGCGAGCAATAATTGCTGCTTGGGCTTGAATATCTCTTGGTGAAACAGCTTTGATTTGCGCTAAATTAGCACGAGATTCTTGCAGTTTGGCTTTTGCTTCTTCGACTGCTGCCATGTTGGTATCACGGCTGTCTAGAATTGCAATAACTTGACCTTGTTGTACTCTTTGTCCTTCTTTCACCAAAAGTTGCTGCACTCTTGCTGATAGTCCTGAGTTGGGGGCAGCTATTCTAATGACTTCTCCTCGTGGTTCTAATCTTCCTACCGCACTGATGGTTTTGATCGATGGTGCTACTGATACGGAGGATGTAAGTTTTCTTAGCTGCTCAATTTTGGCTGTAGCTAGGAACCCTGCTGCGATCGCAACTGGCAGGGCGACAGCAACCTTCAACCAAATTTTAGATTTTTCTAGTCCTTGTTCTTTTAACTCTGGCTTATCAGTCACCCTTGACATGGTATATTGCCCGTTTATCTGATTTGTACTAATGGAAGTAAAAAAGCAAATTAGCCGCAGTTGAATTAGTCAAAAAGAGTCATAAGTAAACTGCCAGCTATTAGGAAATAAGGCTGGTTTTAGACTAGTTATTTACTTAAAATCCATTGCCTGATTAGCACTCAAAGCTAGAATTTTCTGCAATGGCGCGTAGTTTTGCACTGGCTATTTAATAGTTTCTGAGTATGAGATGTGATTGCACTAAAGATTAAGGGAATTCAAGCTATTGAATTCACCAACTCCAGCACCCAGATACTATTGATTTGAGCAGGTTATTTTGAAAGGCAACCCGGTATAAATTTGGTAGGTATAATAATGCAGACATCTTCTAGGCGTAGGCTATTGCCAAGATTGTCTACAATCATAGATGATCAAACTCAGTTATCTCGGTTTACTGATAACTGTTTGTTGAATCCTGACTTTGAAACTAGGTAAATGTGTCAAAAAAATCTAAAATTGGCTTTTTCTCAATCTAAAATTGGCATGATCAATTACCAATTGAAATATATCTGTCAAATAGAGCATTCCTAACATCACAGTTTCCTTATCTTGATTATTAATCTGTGAGCATGGTTGGTTGCTGACATCGAATAAGACAACGAATATCTTTGCTTATCTACTGCGAAGATTTGATGCGCTACTTTCCCTGCTGTTGTTTTTTGACTCCATTCAACTCTGGTTAAATGAATTCTACATTTATCAGTTGGGGGAAAACGTAACAGAGCTTACAGATAGATAGATGAGAAGCTGAAGAGTTGGAGTGTGGGGGGTGTAGAGTTTTGATGCTTGAGCTTTAATTATTGTGGTAGATCAAATAATACAGTAGTCATGTAGTTTTCTGCCCAATCTGTACCAAAGGCTTTTTCTAGCACACGTCTGGTTTTATCGTTTTGCTGTTGTTTGGTACAGTAGTTGTGTTGTCCAGCCAGAATTGGAGCTATTTTTTCTGGTGGAACGGGGTGAGATGCGATCGCATTTTGGCAATGGATTTCTAAAAATTCTTGTACGCGAGAGAGAAACAATGTTTCTTCTTCTGGGGAACCGGGACGAATAAAAATACAAAAGTCAGAAAATATAGCTCCCCATTCCGGTAATTCACGGGGTTGGGAAAAGTCGATTACTGGTAGTTCAGTGAGTGCAGAATTATAAGCTGTCGGTAAGATGCGCTCTAAGTTTACAGGAGAAAGGTCTGCGATCGCGGCACTAATTTGACCTCTACCCCCAACTAAGTCACAACCAAACATAGGGATATCGTATTCTGGACGCGGAAACATCACACAATGCAAGATATCCAGCATATTTCCTACTTTTGCTAGTTCCAAGTGCATTTTGCGGAACTGTGGACTTTGATAACAGCGATTTTCGATAATCAGTTTTTCGCCTTCTAGTCTACCTTCTACATATCCCAATTCCGCCGGCAGATTGTAGGGTGATAAGTCTAAGTATTTATGCCAAACCGCTTCAATTGTGTCAGCTAATTGACAAATTAAGCGATGCTGTTGTTGACGTAGGGAGGGTGTAGAAGTAGAAGACATATTATTTTAACCATGTAATTCAGTATCTAGTTTACAATTATTAAGTACATTCTGTTGTATTGAGAAATGTAAATGCACAACGCCACTCTCATAAAATATGAGTTATGACAGTAGCCTTCAATGAAAACCTCCTCTACCTTTAAGAATGCTAGATTATTGGGTGAGATTATATTGTCTGAATCAGGATTTCCAGGATTTAAGGATGAACAGGATGAAGTCTGGAATTTTATCACAATTACCCATTACCAGCCTCAACTAGATAACTAGCAACTTGGGTTACTAGAAAAATTCTTAGAGGGTGTTTGAAAAGTTGGAAAAGGTATAATTTGTCATTCTGAGTGGAACAAAGTGGAACGAAAAATCTAGGGTTTGAACGATTACTCGGAGATGCTTCACTACGCTGCGCTACGTTCAGCATGACTTTTAAAACATCCTCTTAGCCTGTGTTCAACTTCTAGCTGGAATTAGATTTGATGCGGATTTGATTAACGCCTATTTTCGGGAGGGTATCATGCAAGCATCTGTCGTGTATCAAAAAATTATTCGAGAAGGTTTATAACAGGGAAGACGTTCTGAAGTTAAATTAATTGTTCGTCTACTTCAACGTCATTTAAGAAAAATAAATACTGAAGTTCAAAATCAAATTCAAAACTTATCTTTTACACAATTAGGGGATTTAGGAGAAGCTTTATTAGATTTTAAAACTGAAGCTGACTTAATTAATTGGTTGAGTGAAAACTGTAATTTAAAAAATATTTTTCCGTATTAAAACAGTCCGAGGTTAAGTTATGGATTAAGGAAACCTGCTTTTTTAAGTAAAGCATTATTTTTTGGTAAAAATTATTATCATAGGACTTACGCAAGATTGAACTCAAAACCTGATTTTTGCGTAAGTCCTGTATCAATACAGAAAGTTTATGAAGATTGTATAAAAATTATATGAAGTTCATGGCTCAGGTAAGTGATACCCTTCTATACATTTAACTTATTAGGTCAACGAATTTCGGTCATTTTTAAGTCATTAATTCTTGATAAATGTTCATATCTATTAATAAAGTAACAAATACTTCATATTTTTTTTATAAAATAAAGTTTTGTTAAAATTCCTGATCTATCTAGGGAGTAAAGGATTTATTCCGTTCAGAGAAGTCCTGGAATATCTATTCAGTGGTTTTGCGGTGAGTAAATTAAACTATAAGTTTTTACATAACTTTACCATATAAAGATTGTCTGTACCTGTATTTTTATGATTTATTCAACCGTATGATTACTGAAGTTAAGGGAAAAAAGCCTCAAGCTTCACTCCCTAATTATGGGGACGTGCGATCGCATCAACTTTTTTTGAAGAAATATATCAAGCTTAAATGTACTTAATTTTTTGCAAATTGGAGCAATTCTTTCATGAAATACTCTAAATCAATAGTAAGATTTATTGCTGCAACAGCTTTAACTAGTAGTATATCTTTAATTCCAGACATCAGTCATGCACTTGTAATAGAACCTGGTAATTATATATTTGTCAACCCTGATAACGTGAGGACTGCAACAGATTTTACTGTCTTTGTTCTCAATCCCCCACCATTTATAAATGTACCAGGATCTAATGGAGGTCTGGAATTTCCCGGATTGATAGGTCAAAACATAGTGCCAGGTGGTGTATCTGGTGTAACTTATAATATTCTTCAACCTGGTGTTGGCGGAGTTCTTCCGAATCAACTATATGCTCACAGCTTTCCTGGTTGGTCACCAGGTACTCTGTTTGATGTTTTCTTTTCCTATGATGATATGCCTTTCCTATTAAATCCACAAATTCACGCATCTTTTTCTTTTTCTCCTTCAGATATTGAAAACTTTAGAGCCTTAGTTTCCTCAGAAATTCATAATAGTGATGTTGGAGTAACAGTTGCTAGTGTTCCTGAATCTTCTTCTATTTTGAGTCTTATCGCAATTGCTTTAACAGGACTAACAGTAAGCCTGACAAAACAAATGAAGTGTGGCTCTATCGATCCTTTGATGGAATCGAATAATTGCTAAAACTTCCATATAGTGCGATAGCTCCTTCTCAATATAAGACCAAGGAATGTGATCGCACATCTCCCTTTCATCAAGTCCAATTTTTGTATTTTTACCAAATTCATTAATTGAAGAAAATCATGACTTTTTTGAAATCCCGTCAGATGCTTAATGTAGCAAAATTCGATTGGAAGAAAGTATCGATGATAAAAAAGCTGTATTTTTTATCATTAACTACACTGTTATGGTCATTAACCTCATTTTCAGGAGCTTTTGCAGCAATTATACGAGGAGAAGTTAGCCGCTTTGACCTAGTAGCCGAGCCATTTATAGTCGATTTAGGGATGGGTTCAATTAGTACAGGACCAATTACCATTTCAAAAATAGATTCATCGCCAAGTTCGGTAGTATTTAATGTTAACGACAAGACAGGTGAAGGGATAGGTAGTCTAGATGTACTATTACAAATAGATATTCCAGCACTTGGAATATCAAAGATAGTAGAAAATCAGGAAGATGGACCTATTGTTTTGGGTATCGATAAGGAGACAGGGGAGTTAGGTTTCTTATGGAATGCACTAAGTAATTTAACTATAAGTTTAGAAACGTTAAATGAAGTTGGAGAACATCGACTAGAACTAAATGGAGTTACTATAGAATGTATAGAAGGTGGAAAGCTGAAATTTTTGAAAGATTGTACTTCACCACCGTCAAGTAAGCCTTACTCACCACTTTATCCACCAAAACCTGAACTTCCGGAGACAGCTTTTAATCCCTTTAATAATTCTAACGATGTCTTAGCTTTGATTGGAAGTTTACAAGCAAATTTTAATTATGCTTCTAGAATCACAATATCTGGACAACCCAATGATATTTTAATTCAAGGCTCTGGTGGATTTATTTCCTTAACTAATTTGCAAGTTACGAAAGTCCCTGAACCTAGTTCTATTTTCGGTTTTATTGCAATAGGATTCTTAGGATTAATAGGGATATGGAAGAAACACCAGCACATTTCAGGGATTAACCTGTAGCCACATAAGCTTGAATCTAGCGATCGCATATCCTCAATATAAAACCAGAGAGTGCGATCGCTCTTAATTCAATCAACTATTCTCCAGATACTTCTCTCTCCAGCACTTCCTGTAGATGTGGCACTAATGAAGGTAAATCATTTTGAATAGTTTCCCAAACTCTATTCAAATCAAGGCGTTGCATAATGGGAGTATGAATTATGTTTCGCGCAGAGGCGCAAAGTCGCAAAGTTTTAGATTTTGAATTTTCTAATTTCATACCTGAATTCAGCAATGCCCTTGAATGCGAAACCGCCAATCTCTAGAAGGCACGAATGATATCCTTAAGTACAGGTTTTCGTAAATGTTCTCTCAAAGCATCCTAAGTTCCCAAATCAACAGAACATCCCAAAATATCTTCTAAATAATACTGCACTTGCAAAAGTTGAAACAACCCACCTGGTTGATTAAAATCCACTAAAAAGTCTACATCACTATCTGGAAGAGCTTCATCCCGTGCCACTGAACCAAATAAATTAAGGGATTTTACTCCTAGGTTCTGCAATTTTTCTCGATGTATAGCTAAAATTGCCAGTACCTCATCTCTTTTCATTATTTTTCCCTAAAACACAATGAACTACCCCAATTTGGCTTCGCCTGAGATTGGGGTTTCTACATCCCCCAAGTCATTATTCAATATTATAGTTTCTCTTGATCTGCTATCCCCAAAAATCCGTCACTTCATACCCCAATTCCCCTATCATCTGCCGCAATAGGGGTAAACTCAAACCAATTACGTTACTGTGACAGCCTGCAATTTTTTCTACAAATAAACTACCAAATCCTTCAATAGCAAAGGCTCCAGCACATTTAAGGGGTTCACCTGTAGCTACATAAGCTTGAATTGCGCGATCGCTCATCTTCCCAAAGAAAACTCTAGTAACTTGACACTTGACAATACTTTGGTTTTTTGTTGTGTCTATCAAAACATGACCAGTATACAAATCACCAAAATTACCTTGCATTAATTGCCAACGAGCGATCGCTTCCTCAGCATCTGCCGGTTTGCCATAAATCTCTCCATTCATAGCTAAAACCGAATCACAGCCCATAATCAACGCTGATGCAAACTGCGAAACCACAGTTTCTGCCTTACACTGAGCCAGAGTTTGTACCAATTGGGCAGGATCACTAAGTTGAATTTGCGACTCATCAAAATCACTAGGACAAACTATTGGTTCAATCCCCACAGTTTGCAGCAAGCGACGACGTGCTGGAGAAGCAGAAGCAAGTATAAATTGAGGAATGGTCATAGTCAAAAAAATGGAGAGAATTGCTAATTAGGTAATGGGTAATAGTTAATAGTTAATTGATAATTATTCACTAGAAAACTTTGTACCCAATCCCCAGTTCCCAGTTATCCAAATTAATTAATACACCGTAAAAGAATTGACAATTTCATCAATCATGCGTTGCAGTTTTTTCCAGCGCTTTTCCGGGACTGAAGCATTAAAGGTAAAAAGCTTACCACGACTCACAGCGACACTAGAAATATTGTGTCTTTGTTGTCCATCAGGGAGTTGCACATCATACTCTAACAGGTAATATATTTTACCATCAGATTCTTTTTGAACCGCGTTGGTTAATTCGGCTGAACGGCCAGAATCTACAGGAGCAAGAGCAGCCTTACCTAACTTATATCCCACTTCTGTCGGAGTCCCCAATTCTGCCAAAGTTTTTCCTGCGGGAACAGGACTAATTACCACAGATACATTTTCTGATACTTCAATTAAATCATGGAAAACTACATCAGGCCCATTGGCAACTTTAACTTGCAACCATCCATTAGGATATAAAAACTGATAACCGTCAGCACTATCTACAAAGCTTTTGAATCCAGCAGCAGCCGCTACATCAGAGTTGCTGAAACTGAAGCTAAAAACCAATAACAAAATTAAAGCAATTTTTTTCCACATTTATCAAAATTCCTTTAGACCCAAAGCAATAATATAAGACAAGCGTTATTACACCGTCCTATTCTCCCATTAATGGGTACGCTTTGGGATATAGAGAGAATCTCCATAGCGATGCCTGTGGAGGACGTAGGCATCGTTATACCTCAATTGAACCTTTTTGAACTGGATAGTTATTTTCGCCACACTACGCTAGTCAGATTGAACCGAAGATCATAGACATTCAACGTGATACATTCTCTGTAAGCATTCAATAGTGCCTTCTATTTCTATTAATTGATTTTTCAGGAGTTGAGGAAATGACCGTAGCAGCAGATCCAGTGAAATTGATGAAGCAAGAAGTTGGTAAAGCCGCAGCCGCCCTGGTAAAATCAGGTTCTATTGTGGGTTTGGGTACAGGTTCAACTACAGCATACACAATTCAGTTTTTAGGCGATCGCCTCCAGTCTGGAGAAATCAAAGATATTGTCGGTATCCCCACCTCATTTCAGTCGGAAGTTCTAGCAAAACAGTACGGTGTTCCCCTCACCACTTTAGATGCTATTGACCACATTGATATTGCCATTGATGGTGCGGATGAGGTCGATCCTTATAAAAATCTGATCAAAGGTGGTGGTGCAGCACATACCCGCGAAAAAGTTGTAGATTATCTGGCAAAGCAATTCATAGTTGTAGTTGATAGTGGCAAATTAGTAGACCGCTTGGGGTCTAGTTTTGCCGTACCAGTAGAAGTAATACCAATGGCCATCACCCCTGTACTTAATGCCATTAAGAAACTCGGTGGTAAGCCTGAATTGCGTATGGGTGTCAAAAAAGCAGGCCCAGTCATCACCGATCAAGGTAACATGGTCGTAGATGTCAGATTTGACTCGATTCCAGATCCAGCGAATTTAGAAATCACACTCAATAACATTCCTGGTGTTTTGGAAAATGGCATCTTCGTCAATTGTGTGGATTTAGTTCTGATTGGTGAAGTTATAGATGGTAAACCTATTGTTCGGCAAATGTAGTCAGCAATTACAGGTAAAAAAAATCTAAAATCAAAGGGTGTGTTATCCACAATAGCAAAAACGTAAGTTAGCTATATCGTGAAGTAATGCACCCTAAAATTTTAGGAATAATTGGACTAAGTTATACTTGTAAATATTCATAATCCAAAATCTAAAATCCAAAATCTAAAATTACACGATGCTATATAAAAGATTCGGACGCACAGAATTACAAATACCCGTGTTTTCCTGTGGGGGAATGCGATATCAGTTCAAATGGCAAGATGTTACACCAGATGAGATTCCAGCAGATCAACAAGAAAACTTAGAAGCAACAATTCATCATGCCGTAGAACTAGGAATTAATCACATTGAAACTGCTCGTGGTTATGGTAGTTCAGAAATGCAGTTAGGAAAAATACTGCCTAAATTTCCTCGTGAAAAGTTGATTGTACAAACAAAAGTCTCTCCTGTGGCAGATGCTAAAAATTTTCGGGAAACCTTTGAAAAATCTCTAGCATATCTTCAGTTAGATTATGTTGATTTGTTAGGTTTACATGGTATTAATCATGCCGAATCTTTTGACTATAGCCTGAATCCTGGAGGTTGTTTAGAAGTCGCAAAGCAATTGCAATCAGAAGGAAAAGTTAGATTTATTGGTTTTTCTACTCATGGTTCAACAGATATAATTACAAAAGCGATTAATACCAATCAATTTGATTATGTTAATTTGCACTGGTACTACATCAATCAATGGAATTGGTCAGCAATTGAAGCTGCTAATGGTCTAGATATGGGAGTGTTTATTATTAGTCCATCTAATAAAGGAGGCTTGTTATATCAACCATCAGAAAAATTAGTTAATTTGTGTTATCCATTGAGTCCAATGGTGTTTAATGATTTATTTTGTTTGAGTCATCCCCAAGTGCATACTTTGAGTATAGGGGCAGCAAAACCTCAAGATTTTGATGAACATTTAAAAACTTTAGAATTATTAGATAATGCAGATCAAATTTTACCGCCAATTTTAGCCCGGTTAGAATCAGAAGCTATAAAAACTTTGGGAGAAGATTGGGTAAAAAATTGGGAAACTAATTTACCAACTTGGGAAGAAACACCAGGACAGATCAATATTAAAACCGTTTTGTGGTTATTAAATTTAGCTTTAGCCTATGACATGATAGAATACAGCAAAATGCGCTATAACCTCTTAGGTAATGGTAGTTCTTGGTTTCCAGGTAACAAGGCAGATAAGTTAGCAGAACTAGATTTAAAAGAATGTCTTGTTAATAGTCCGCAAAGACAGAAAATACCCCAGATGTTAGCAAAAGCCCATGAAATGTTAGCAGGTGCAGAAGTGAAACGTTTATCTCAAAGTTGAATTTTATTAAAAATCTTCTTGTAAGAATTCAGGAGTTCGGAGTTAGGAGAAAGAGGGAAGAATAATATTTTTCTCTACTGTTAAAAGTTCCCTGCTACAAGTACCTGGGCAAAATTAATTTAACATTTTTGGATCAAACAAAAATCTCTGTATTCCTTATCTGTTACCTCTTCCCTCTCCCAAATATAAAATTTATTTTGCACGACTACTTATCAAACATTCTCTATCCTGAATACTTACATAAATTCTAATTTTGCATTTTTACAAAATTAGTCTATTTGATAATTTGTTTTCGCCATTACTCATTACCCATGACTAATTTCTCAATTTGATTCTTCATTAGCTTCTGCACACTCACTAAGGCTCGATTTAACTCGTAATTCCGTATTTCTGGATTATGTAAATAAGCTTGCTGTTCTTCTTCAATCATTTTTACATCTTGTATCACCAAACCATCAAGTAATTTTTGGGCTGCACCAAATAAGCTATCTTTGATAAATCGTCGAAACCATACTGGTAATTTGTGTAATCTCCAAAAGGCATTAAGCGAAGTGAAGTGAATTAAATAGGCTTTTGTTTGTGTTTCATTTATAGGACATAATAAACAGTAAATTTTAAAATCATTACCCAAGGTAGATACCCAATGGGGATAAACATAACTGACATCTAAGGGTTCAGGATGTAAGCGTCGCAAAGCTGGAAAAAATAATTGTGATATTGACCAAATTTTATCTATTTTATAATAGCTTTGGGCTGTATAATGGGCATTAACACGATTGTTATCCTCATCAATATTTTGTAATGCTGCTTCTGCCCAGGCTTGTAGATCTTGATGTAAATGTCCGTGATACATATCCATCAAGTTTTCAATTAAATATGAATAATGGGCTTGAGTATTAATTACTGAAACTGTAGCGATATAATTTAAATGTTCCCATTCTGGTAAACCCATTGGTTCTATAGATGGTTCTATATCTGAGGGAAATAACCAAATAAAACCATCTTGTTCTTTGACTGGATAATGGCGAATTTTGCAAGTCGGTAATTTTTGATTTGCGGCTAGGTAAGGAACTGCTACACATTCACCGCTACTATTAAAGCGCCACCCATGATAACTACATTCTAATTCATTGCCTATGACTTGCCCGTGACTCAGTTGAACTTGACGATGGGGACAGCGGTCTTCTAAGGCGTGGATTTTTCCGGTATGATCTCGATAGAGTGCGATCGCTTGTTTCCAAATTATCACACCTAAAGGTTGATTAGTAACTTCACTACTGCGTGCGACTACGTACCAGTGGTTGGGATTAATCCCGATTTTTCGCACACTAGTTTGTAGAACTGAAGGCAGAGGGGAAGTAGTTTCAGGAATTATTTGCTGCATAAGATGTTAAAATTCAGCAGTAGTTAAAGTTATATTACAAGTAATTTGTATTTACGGTTATATATTCTTTTTATACCAAATTATTCATTTTTGGGGACTAAAGGACAGTAGGAAAAAGTTAATGTGTGATTATTCTATCTGTTAAGAGTTCCCTGTTAAGAGTTCCCTAATGTACATTAAAGCAGTAACCATATTGAGGAATAAGTCTGTATGACAAGCTACCAAGAAACCCTAACTCCCGATGAATTCATTGATGAACTCATTAGTGAAACAACAGGTCTAAATCATGTACAAGTAATTGAAAGCGTGATTGGCACGTTGGAACAAGATAACAGTGCTATGGTTAGCCACACACCAGAGGGTGCTTATCTATGGAAATTTAAATATGGCAGTGTAGAAGTATTTGTGCAACTCACGGGTTCGAGTGATGAAGATACAATTACAGTTTGGTCTGCGGTACTGAATTTACCCGCCAAAGATGAACCCAAATTGATGCGTTATCTGTTAGAATTGAACTTTACTAGTACCTTTGAAGCTCGTTTTGGAATTATCGACAATCAAGTGGTTGTAATTTCGTCTCGGACTTTAGCAGAGTTGTCACCTAGCGAAGTTTCCCGTATAATCACCATAGTTGCTACCATTGCCGATAATAATGATGAAGCTTTAGTAGCTGAATATGGCCTAGCATAGGTACATTTAGATTTTGGATTTGAGATTGGAGTCTCCTGCATAGGATGCAAAATAAGCAGGTTTGGCGACTAATTCCTTTAATAGCAACTACTGGTAATTTACAAATGGCAATTGACCATTGGTTGTTAGAACAGCACGAGTCAGGAAATCATCCTTCAACTCTGCGGTTTTATACTTGGTCGCCAGCCGCAATTTCCCTAGGATATCATCAAAAACAATACCCTGAATATTGGCAAAGTTTAACTTGGCAAGGTGAAAAACTAGATTTGGTGCGTCGTCCTAGTGGTGGTAGGGCTGTGTTACACCAAGGTGATTTGACTTATGCTGTAGTGACATCAGAAATGAAGGGAAATCGTCTCCAGGTGTATGGGAAGATTTGTGAGTTTTTGATTGCCGGCTGGCGATCGCTTGGTTTAGAGTTAAATTATGGTCAAGCTGGGCGTGGTTATATCCACAACCCTAACTGTTTTGGGACTGCGACTGGTGCAGATTTAATTTTAGCAGATGGTAGTAAACTGATTGGTAGCGCCCAACTGCGACGAGGTGAGGCGATTTTGCAACATGGTTCTATTCAGTTAAACCCAGACGCAGATTTATTTAAACAAGTGTTTGGGAAAGATGCTTTTACCCCAGTCCAACTTCCTCAAAATTTCAATCGGGAAGCACTGATAGAAGCTTTTATTCTTGCAGCTTGTGATTGTTTTCATATGCAGATAAAAGTAAAACCGCTTTCTGAAACTGAGTGGGAAGCAATTTTAACACAACCTATACTGAAATGATTGGGAATTTTACTTTCAAACGCGGAGGTTCGCTGAGGTAAACGCAAAGTGACGCAGAGTTTTTATTGAAGTTTTCGTTTTGAATTTGTGACTCAATAGAAAAGCGTCTGGGAGTGTTACCGTGTTTCCACCCCAAACGCTTTTCTTTTAAACTTGCTCCTCACACTCCATAAATATATCACTGGTTAAATTAAATAGCAAGTGTTTGACTAACAATTTTATATTAGTAATTTAAATATATATCTGGGCTGAGGCAAAAATAAAAAATGCCTGGGAGTGTTGCCGTGTTTCCACCCCAAGCATTTTTTGTTTCAACTTACTCCTCACACAGGAGTTAAATTATCATTGCTGAATTCAAAAACAAGTATGTTGAGTGCCAGTTTCGTAACTGCACCAGGAGGTGATTTTTTACACGCCCAATAAAAAGCGCCTGGGAGTGTTACCGTGTTTCCACCCCAAGCGCTTCTTATATTTAACATTGCTCCTCACACCCCATGACTATATCACTGAATTTAGAGAATGGCAAGTAAATTGCGTGACAATTCTATAATTGAGTTATTTGACAGCAAAGAATCTACATATAACTTAGTGTAGAAAGTGGCGAACACCAGTCAACACCATTAATAAACCCAGTTCATTAGCAGCTTTGATGGAATCTTTATCGCGCAGACTTCCTCCTGGTTGGACAATGGCTGTAATTCCCGCTGCGGCTGCGGTTCTGACGCTATCATCAAAGGGGAAGAAACCATCACTAGCGAGAAACGCACCTTGAGTTTTTTCTCCAGCTTGTTCTAAGGCTATTTTTGTGGAACCGACGCGGTTCATTTGACCTGCACCTATTCCTAGAGTTGTGCGATCGCTCGCCACAACGATAGCATTGGATTTAACGTGTTTACAAACTTTCCAAGCAAAAAGTAATTCAGCTAACTCGCTAGGAGTGGGTTGACGTTCGGTGACAACTTGCCATTTACTCGTATCTGCAACAATATCATCAGCAGTTTGGACAAGGAACCCACCTGCGATCGCTTTCACTGTTTCTTTCGGGCCAGTTAACAAATCTGGTAAAATCAAAACTCTGACGTTGCCCTTTTTAGTCAGAATTTCCTGGGCTTCTTCATCACAACCAGGCGCAACCACGCATTCTAAAAAAGTCTTTGTTAATTCCGTCGCTGTTGCCGCATCAATGGCACGATTTAAAGCTACAATTCCCCCAAAAGCCGATGTAGAATCAGCATTGAAAGCTTTTTGATAAGCTGTAAAAATCGACTCAGCCTCAGCAGTTCCACAGGGATTAGTATGTTTGATAATTGTCGCTGCGGGACTTTCTGTAAATTCGGCAATTATTCGCCGTGCAGCTTCCAAATCTACCAAATTATTGTAGCTGAGTTCCTTTCCTTGCAGTTTAGTTGCAGCAGCCCAACCTGTGGCTGTACTTCCTGTTTGATACCAAGCTGCGGGTTGGTGAGGGTTTTCACCATAACGCAGAGATTGGAGTTTTTGACCAGAAACAGTATATTGTTCGGGTAATTCTTCTGCTTGTGTGCCAGCGAGGTAGGAAGCTATGGCGTTATCATAACTGGCAGTATGTGAAAATCCTTTTAAAGCGCATTTTTGGCGAAACTCTAAAGAAGATTCTCCATTTTGGCGTAATTCTTGCAAATATTCGTCATATTGGTCAGGATTACATAATACTGTCAGATGAGCGTAGTTTTTCGATGATGCCCTTAACATAGCTGGGCCACCGATATCAATTTGCTCAACTGCCTCAGCTAATGTTACACCTGGTCGAGCGATCGTTTCCTCAAAAGGATAAAGATTGACAACAACTAAATCAATAGGACGAATTTGATTATTTTCTAAATCCGTTACATCTTCTGCCACATCCCGCCGTGCTAAAATACCGCCATGAATGCGGGGATGGAGAGTTTTCACCCGACCGCCTAAAATTTCCGGTGAACCTGTGTAATCCGAAACTTTGGTAACTGGAATTCCGGCATCTTTCAGGGTTTTTGCTGTTCCCCCACTGCTGATAATATCAAAGCCAAATTCTTCAACCAAGTTCCGGGCTAAATCAATAATACCAGTTTTGTTAGATACACTCAGCAGGGCTAGACGCGCCATAATTCCCCAGTTTCCTTTGGACTATAAAATTGCAAGTAGATGATTATTCTACCGAATGGCTTTGCAAAAAAAACTAAAAGAATATGGATTCAATAAACCGCGTTCACGCAGTGTCTCGAAGAGAAGGACGCGAAGAAAGAAGGAAGAAGATCAGAAAATGGGCATTGCTGAACTAAACAGGACTTACGCAAAACAGAACGGAAGTAGGGGTAATTCATGAATTACCCCTACTACGTAATAATAATGTTTTCAGCCACATCTTGCGTAAGTCCTACTAAAGTATGAAATTGAAAAATCAATGATTTCAAACTCTTACTCTCTGTGACTCTGCGCCTCTGCGTGTTCGCGCAGCGTGCCGTAGGCATAACAAAATCATACTCTTAATCAACAACGCCAGAAAATGATTGTAAAGACTTTCCGCCGGAACGTCTCTACAAGAGTTTCAAAGCACGCACATTTAATTCTCGGAGATGTCTAATGTTTGTCGTCAATTTTCCAGTCAACCAGCTATGAAACTTGGGATAAACTGGCAAACGTGGTGTTAACGCCCATCCCGCAGGTTGTAAAATTGCTTTTAATGTCTGTTCTTGCAAGTGGGGATAATCAGGGTTAACTTCATCTTTAGGGCTAATTCCTCCTAAGTCTCTCGCACCTGCATCTAAACACGCTAGTAACCAATTTTCATCTTTAACTAAATTGGGCGGAATTTGAATTGTAATATCTGCGGGTAAAATTTCCCGTGCTTTGCTGATGACTTCTGGTAATTTATGGGGGTCAAAAGCTTGTGCGTTAAAGCTTTGCTGACTTCCTGGACTGTGGGGTTGTAAGATTACTTCTTGTATATGGTGGTAGCGTTGATGTAATTCAGTAATAGCTGCTAAGGTTTCCCACCAATCGTTTTCGGTTTCCCCAATTCCTAAAAGCAAGCCTGTAGTAAAAGGAATTTGCAACTCTCCTGCCCATTGTAATTGTTGTAGCCTTATTTCTGGTATTTTACTTGGCGCGTGGCGATGGACAGTATTTAGTAGTTGTGGTGTTAATTGTTCCAACATCAAACCCATTGAAACATTTACATATTTGAGTTTTTGCATTTCCTCAAAGCTGAGGGGTCCGGCGTTGGTATGTGGTAAAAATCCCATTTCTAGTGCTAATTCACACAAATCATAAATTAGCTGAAACCAAGCCTCACGCCTAGAGGAATGGGGATGAACTTCACCACTGAGGATGAGGATTTCACAGACATTCTGACTTTGTAGTTGTTGCAAAATGCTTTTGGCTTCTGCGAGAGTCAGCCAAGGACTTTGACCAGGATCTGTCCGAAAGTTGCAGTAGGAACAGCGATTAAAGCATTCGTAGGTGGGGACGATGGTGTAAGCCGGACTATATGTAACGATGTTTGAACTAGATGAGGGCATAAATGTAACGTTTATGAGTAGATATTTACAAATTAGCAAAAATTCCTGAAACTCTTGCTATGTAATCTTTCTAGTTCCTAATAGATACCTGATTTTGCAGGTTTCTCAAAAAATTTTGTTAACAGGGGTTTACAAAACTAAATAAACAGCTTAATATAAATTCATGAGGTAGAAACACCTACCAAAACATACATACCCAAAACGCAATTATAAACACATGACCACAGCCATTCAACAGCGCGAAAGCGCCAACGTCTGGGATAGATTCTGCGAATGGATCACCAGCACTGAAAACCGGATTTACATCGGTTGGTTCGGAGTCTTGATGATTCCTACTCTACTATCTGCGATCGCTTGCTTCGTAATTGCATTCATCGCTGCGCCTCCCGTAGACATCGACGGTATCCGTGAGCCAGTAGCAGGTTCCTTAATGTATGGAAACAACATCATCTCCGGTGCAGTTGTTCCTTCTTCTAATGCGATCGGTTTACACTTCTACCCAATTTGGGAAGCAGCTTCCTTAGATGAGTGGTTGTACAACGGTGGTCCTTACCAATTGGTAGTATTCCACTTCTTAATCGGCGTAGCTTGCTACCTCGGTCGTGAATGGGAACTTTCTTACCGCTTAGGAATGCGTCCTTGGATTTGTGTAGCTTTCTCTGCACCAGTAGCAGCAGCAACCGCAGTATTCCTCATCTACCCAATCGGTCAAGGTTCATTCTCCGACGGTATGCCTTTAGGTATCTCTGGAACATTCAACTTCATGATTGTGTTCCAAGCTGAACACAACATCTTGATGCACCCCTTCCATATGCTTGGTGTAGCTGGTGTATTCGGTGGTTCCTTGTTCTCTGCAATGCACGGTTCACTCGTTACTTCTTCCTTGGTTCGTGAAACAACCGAAACCGAATCACAAAACTACGGTTACAAGTTCGGTCAAGAAGAAGAAACCTACAACATCGTTGCTGCACACGGTTACTTCGGTCGCTTGATTTTCCAATACGCTTCCTTCAACAACAGCCGTTCACTTCACTTCTTCCTAGCTGCTTGGCCAGTAATCGGAATCTGGTTTACCGCTTTGGGTGTTAGCACAATGGCTTTCAACTTGAACGGTTTCAACTTCAACCAATCAATCATTGATTCTCAAGGTCGTGTAATCGGTACATGGGCTGACGTAATCAACCGCGCTAACTTGGGTATGGAAGTAATGCACGAGCGCAATGCTCACAACTTCCCCTTAGATTTGGCTGCTGGTGATGTTGCTCCTGTTGCTCTAACTGCACCTGCTATCAACGGTTAATAATTCAAGCTTAGTTAAATAAGAAACGCTCTCCTTAAGGAGGGCGTTTTTTTTGTTTATTCACGCAGAGACGCAGAAACGCAGAGAGGAAGTTTGAGTTTTTTATATAGGTAAGCGTCCGGTAATGAACATTTTATAACCACCAGACATGAGCATTAATGATAGAAAAAATTGCCAGAGGCTCGTAGGATTGAGGATGGCTCGACTGCTCATAAATACAAGGATAATCCCAGTAACTACGGGTATCCAGCCTAGCTCTTTCATACCTCTGGGGAAGAAAATTAATATCATCACTCCTATTGTAAGTGCCAGTACAGATGTGTCGGCAGCGATTCCTCTCCACCAATAAGGATAAGCATTGGTTGTGAAGATGATGTTTTGTCCAACCAAGTAGATTCCTAATATCAGCACACCGAAGCCGAATATTCTCAGTAAAAAGCCCATGATTACCGTAATTTACAAGTTTCGTTATAATTTAGCACTTACCATACTTATTGTATAAATATTGTTACAACAGTACAAGATACTTAATTGTTTTGTCTGAATCAGGATATCCAGGATTTAAGGATTTACAGGATGGTAATTTTATGATTCAAGATGTAAATATGTGCAGTTCTGATGTAGATTGGAAGCATCCCAGCAGTTGCAGCTAGATAAGCGAACTTATGCTTCTGATTATATTCATCTTTATGTTGAAGATATAGAAAGTGATTGGCTGGAAAATTGGGATTGGGAAGATGATTTAACAGATTATATTGATGCTTTTTATCATCATTGTGAACAGGAAAATTATCAATTTGCTTTTGATACTTTAAAGGCTGGTGATGATTTGTTGAATCAGCCAGAGAATTATGAAAAATCTTTAAAACTTTATAGTTATTTAGTTGAAAGGTTAGAATTACAAGATCCAAAACAATCAGAAATAAATCATCAAGAGATTTTGAACTTAGCTAAATATCGTCTTCATTTGTGATAAACCGTAATGTGGTGTCGGGTTTCCTTGTGTCAACCCAACCTTGTATATTAAGAGAAGTAGTAGACCCCTCATCTGTACCTCTTTCGCATTTGTTCAATCAATTTTTCCATATCTGAATTAGTAAATGCTGGTTTCGTTTGTTCCACTAATTTTTTTGCCATTTCCAAAGTAGAATATTCTGGTTTCGTTTGTTCCACTAATTTTTTTGCCATTTCCAAAGTAGAATATTCTGGTTTCGCTTGTTCAATTAATTTTTTTGCCATTTCCAAAGTAGAATATTCTGGTTTCGCTTGTTCAATTAATTTTTTTGCCATTTCCAAAGTAGAATATTCTGGTTTCGTTTGTTCCACTAATTTTTTTGCCATTTCCAAAGTAGAATATTCTGGTTTCGCTTGTTCAATTAATTTTTTTGCCATTTCCAAAGTAGAATATTCTGGTTTCGCTTGTTCAATTAATTGTTCAATTGCTTCCTTAATAGCTTCATTCTCTTCTTCATCACTTAAGTCAGCATCGGCAATTGCATTTGTTTCTTCGATTGATCTTACATCAATATCAACCATCAATTTATTCTTAGCCATTTTAATAAAACGTTGAGTTCGATACATCCAAAATGACTGTTTGACATATTCCTGAAATTCACGTCTTAGTTCGATATGTGGAGCAACTATTTCTCCATTTTTCTTTATCCACCAGTCTTCTTTTTTCTCACCTGTTACAAAAACGATTGGTAAAGACTCTCTTTCAGCAAAAGTTAATATTTGTTTCCAAAGAATGAAGTCTCCATACTTCCGTTCATCCTCCTTTTCTTTAGCATCCATAAAGCCAGGAGGTTGTAATTTTTTGTATCTATCTTCAGCTTCTTTATATAGGCTCTGCAAACTTTGCTTATCGTAGGGATTTCCCACTTTTGAATCAAATATTAAGAGAAGACGTTCCAAAATTATGTCATTGTCTGCATCAAATGGGAAATGAGAATTGGCAAGCTCCTTTATCTTTTCTTGAAAAACCCTCTCTACCTCATCCACTGCATCAAAGTAGTTTTTCTGCTTATCAAACAAATCCTCTACTTCAGCAGCTACAATCCTTCCTGCTTGTGCAAGATTAGCTCGGAGACTTTTAAATTTCTGTTGTTCAGATTTCCATCTATCGAGTTCTGATAGAGCTTTCTTAAAAGATGCTGCCTCCGAATCAATTTCTTTTTCTCGCCGTCTCAAAAACTCATCGGCTACTTGATAAGGCAGCCAAATTCTGTTTTGGCGATGGAGATGTTCCAATATTTTGAGAAAATCCTCTACAGTAGGGCGCGATACCCGATATAAATCTAAAAGAAAATTGGTATCAAAGACAAAAGTTGCATTTTCCCACAAATTTGAAAAATCAGCATCAGATGGGACAAGTCTCCAGGAAAATAAGTTTTTCATATACAGGGGGTTAAATTAAGATCATTAGTATAATTATAATGCTAAGTGAAGGCAGTTTGGTAAAAGTATAAACTGTTAATTTGTGTTTTTGCGGTATTTCTCACAAAGGACTTCAAAGCTATCACCTCCTACTATGCAAATCAATTTTCAACCCTTTACTGTCAACCAAGGATTTCGGTATTGCATCGTGTTTTAAATGCTCAACTCCATGTAAAATAAATATCCCGGTCTGTATTTCCTCAACATCATGGGCAGCACTTTTGGTCATTTTTTCCGAATTACGACTTTTGGAGAATCTCACGTCGGTGGTGTGGGATTTATTATTGATGGTTGTTCGCCACAACTGGAAATTTCGGCTGAGGAAATTCAATTTGAGTTAGATAGAAGAAAGCCGGGACAAAGTAAAATAACCACTCCTCGCAAGGAAGCGGACACTGTGAGATTTTATCTGGGGTGTTTGAGGGTAATAGGTCGTTAGCGCGTGAGACAATAGGGAGAGTTACTGCTGGTGCGATCGCACAAAAGATTATTCTATAGAGGTTATGTTGAAATCCCCTACTTCTCGAAAAAGTAGAGGATATTGATAAACTTGACTAACCTACATCATCATGGGCAAAACGGTTAAACAAGAAATCTAAGGCATAATTCCGCAATTGGTAATATTGAGGATCTTCCATAATTCTCGCCCTATCCCGTGGTCTGGCAAAGGGAATTTCCATCACTTCCCCAATTTTGGCATGAGGGCCGTTGGTCATCATTACCAACTTATCTGCCAGAAATAACGCCTCATCAATATCATGAGTAATCATTAACACCGTACAACGGTTATCATTCCAAATTTTCAACAACTCTTCTTGTAATTCTTCCTTAGTGATTGCATCTAACGCCCCAAAAGGTTCATCTAAAATCAACACTTTGGGACGAATAGCCAAAGCACGGGCAATAGAAACCCGCTGTCTCATCCCCCCAGACATCTGCATGGGTTTCTTTTCCATTGCATCACCTAAACCCACCATTGCCAAATGGTCTCGGACAATAGCCCGTTTTTCGGCTTCTGGTTTGGTGGGATAAACAGCATTTACGGCTAAATAGATATTTTCAAAAGCCGTTCTCCAAGGTAATAACGCATAGTTTTGGAAAACCACCATTCTGTCTGGGCCTGGCTTGGTAATTGGTTCTCCTTCTAACAGCACTTGTCCCGTGGTGGGAAAGTTAAAACCAGAAACCATGTTTAATAAAGTTGATTTACCGCAACCAGAGTGGCCGATAACGCAAAGAAATTCTCCTTGTTCAACGTTGAGGTTAACACCATCAAGGACGGTAAATGGCCCTTTTTTGGTGGGATAAACTTTGCAAACATCCTTAATTTCTAGGAAAGGCTGACGGCTGATTGTGCTGGTAGCGGTGTTGGTGGATTTAAAGTTACGGTTTTGCATGGTTTGGGAATTGGGGATAGATTTTTATGTCTCACGCAAAGACGCAAAGACGCAAAGGAAGAAAGGGAGTTTGTTTTAAGCTGCTGTTCTTCTGGGGGCATCTAGAACGACTTCGGCTATGGAGAAGTCACGTTTAATTTCTAAGTCGTTCAGATAGCTAATTGGGTCATCGGCGTTGAAGGGTTTACCATCAAATAATTGAATCGGTTGACGGGTGTAACTGATATCTAAGCCTAGTTCTCTGGCTGCGGTACTGAAAACGCGGACTCGACAAACTCTTTCCACGATTTCTACCCAGTTTCTGGGGAAGGGAGTATCACCCCAACGTGCTAATTGAGTCATAATCCAAATTTGTTCTGTTCGACTGGGGCGGTTAATGGCAGACTCAGAATAAAATTGGTGATGGGCATATTCCCGCATGGGATGATCTAAGTCACAGGTTGCGCCATTCGGGTCTTCAATTTGAATGTACTCAACATCTGTGCTGACATAATCCCGACTTGCTAAAATTTGGCGAACTTCTTGGGAGTTGGCAGGATTTGCACAATATTGACAAGCTTCTAGTAAGGCTTTAGTTAAGGCTATATGGGTATTCGGATAAGCTTCTGCCCAATCTTCTCGCACGCCTAAAACTTTACCGGGGTGTCCTAACCAAACTTCTAAATCTGTGGCAATTGTAAAGCCTGAACCTTCAACTGCTGCCCGATAATTCCAAGGTTCACCTACAGAATAACCGTCAATAGTTCCACCTTTTAAGTCTACTACCATCTGGGCAGGAGGGATATTTTTCATATCCACATCAATGTCAGGGTCAATGCCACCTGCTGCTAACCAATAACGTAGCAGTAAGTTGTGCATGGATGCAGGATGGACTACACCCATTCTGTGTTGTTCTTCGCGGGTTTTCAGTAGGTAAGTTTTGAAGTCTGATAAACTGCGGACACCTGCATCATAAAAGCGTTTGGCTAAGGTGATGGCGTTGCCGTTGCGGGTCATGGTCAAGGCTGTGACAACGGGTAATGGTTCGTTGCTATTCCCTCCCAAACTTAACCACATTGGCATCCCTGATGGCATTTGTGCGGCATCTAAATAACCCCCTGTCATCCCATCCACAATGCCTCGCCAACTGCTTTCCCGGACTAAATTAACTTCATCTAAGCCATGTTTGATGAAAAAGCCTTTTTCTTTGGCGATAGCGAGAGGGGCGCAAGCTGTGATGGGTAAGAAGCCAATTTCTAAATTAACTTTTTCTAAGCCATGTCGGACAATTGCAGCAGTTTTTCTCGCCCGAATTTTCTTGACGCGTTTTTGTTGGTTGAGGAAGTAAATCATTTCACTCCGCAAGGTGTAGTAACTGGGATGTTTTACTACTTCCATGCGTTTGCGGGGTCTGGGAATGTCAACTTCTAAAATGTCACCAATTTTTGATTCGGGCCCGTTGGTTAACATGACTATTCTGTCAGATAACAAAACGGCTTCGTCTACGTCGTGTGTCACCATGACTGCGGTAACTTCGTTTTCTTCGCAGATTTGCATGAGTTGTTCTTGCAAGTTACCGCGAGTGAGTGCGTCTAAAGCACCGAAGGGTTCGTCTAGTAGTAATAGTTTAGGACGAATTGCCAATGCTCGTGCGATCGCTACCCGTTGTTTTTGTCCACCCGATAACATTCCCGGTTGTTTGTCTGCATGGGGACGCAAACCCACCATATCTATATGCCGTTCGATGATTTCTTTCCGTTCGGCTGGGGGCATTCCATTTAATACTGAATCTACCGCTAAGGCAATATTTTCTCTGACTGTCCGCCAAGGTAAGAGAGAATAATTTTGGAAAACCACCATTCTATCAGGGCCTGGCTTGGTGATTCTTTGTCCTTCCAAAGTCACTAGTCCATCAGTTGGTAAATCCAAACCGGCAATCATGTTTAACAGAGTGGATTTTCCGCAACCGGAGTGACCAATGAGAGAAACAAATTCACCTTTTTTAATTTGTAGATCAATGCCTTTGAGAGCAATATATTGACCGCCACCAGTTAATTCAAAAACTTTATCAATTTGATCAACGCCAACAAATATAGACATATGGTAATTGGTAATGGGTAATTGGTAATTGTTAATTTGTTATTTGTCAGTCGTCAGTTGTTATTTCTTGACTAGTGACCACTGACTAATGACTAGTGACTATTTTTGCTCTGGTAAAATCCAGTTTTGCAGTGCCGCCATGAGTTTATCTAGTATTAGACCAACAACACCGATATAAACTAGGGCTAAAATAACTTCACTGACGTTGTTATTTTGATAAGCATCCCAGATAAAAAAGCCAATTCCCACAATACCGGACATGACGATTTCTGCTGCAATAATCGCTAACCAAGCCAAACCAATGGCAATTCTTAAACCTGTAAAAATGTAGGGTAATGCTGAGGGAATAAGAATGTTGAAAAAGTATTCTTTGCGGCTGAGTTGCAGAACTTTAGCAACGTTGTTGTAATCTTGGGGAATTTGAGTTACACCCACCGCAGTGTTAATAAGAATCGGCCAAATTGCGGTGATGAAAATTACAAACAATGCGGCTGGTTCGTTTTGTCTTAAAGCTGCCAAAGAAATAGGAACCCAAGCTAAAGGTGGTACTGTTCTGAGTAATTGAAATAAGGGATCTAAAGCTTTGGACATGGTTTTATTAACACCAATCAAAACCCCTAAGCCAATACCGACAATTGCCGCTAATGTATAGCTAATAGCAACCCGTTGTAAACTAGCCAAAATTTGCCAAAACAGCCCTTTGTCAGTGCCACCCTTATCATAAAAGGGATATAAAATTAAAGTCCAGGTTTCTTGAATAACCTTTATGGGACCTGGTAATGTTGCCCCTGGAGTCCAAGAGAATAATTGCCAAATAGTTAAGAAGATCAGGAGGGCAATAGCTGGAGGAATAAGTTCAGGAAATTGCTTTTGCAAACTTGATAAAAAGCTATTATCAAACTTAGGGCTTGTGGAACGTTTTTGGGCTAATGTCATGAATGTTTCCTCAAATTTATGTATGACTAAGGGGAATCTGGTAAACATTAAATATGCGTTTTTTAGAATCCTTGTAGAGACGTTCTATAAAACGTCTCTCTTTCCCAGATCTTTACCACCAGATATCTAATGACTAAACACTAGCTTTTTTGATTTTCAAACTCTTGAGATATTCTTCTGGGTTTTCTGGGTCAAATTTAACGCCATCAAAAAACACTTCTACTCCACGAGATGTACTGCTGGGAATGTCAGCAGCAGGTATTCCTAATTCTTTAGCAGCTTCTTTCCAAATATCTTCGCGGTTAACTTTTTTGATCAATTCTTTGGCTTTAGCACCGCTATTGGCAATGTAATCTTTGGGTAAGAATCCCCAACGCACATTTTCAGTTATGAACCACAAATCATGACTTTGGTAGGGATAAGAAACACTGCCTTTTTCATCTTTCCAGTAATAAGCAGCCATTGATTTATCATCAATTTTACGACCATCACCCATGTCATATTTACCTTGATATGGGTTAGCAAGAATTTCTGGCGAAGATAAGCCAAAATATTTTTTAGCCGAGAGAATGTCAGCCGCCTCTTTACGGTTGTCAAAGTTATCTAGCCATTGTTGGGCTTCCATGATGCCTTTGAGTAGGGCTTTTGTAGCCTTGGGATGTTGGTCAACCCAATCTCCTCTCATGGCAAAATATTCTTCTGGGTGATTTTTCCAAATTTCGGCTGTTAATGCGGCCATGAAGCCAATTTTGTCGTTAACGAGACGGAATGGCCAGGGATCTCCTGTGCTGAAGGCATCCATTGTGCCGGTTTTCATGTTAGCGACTGTTTGCGCTGCTGGTACTGTCAGCAATTTGACATCTGTATCTGGGTCAATTCCACTTGCTGCTAACCAGTAACGAATCCACAAGTCTTGATTACAGTGGGGGAAGGTAAAAGCAGCGGTGAAGGGTGTGGAGGATTTAAGTTGGGCAAATAGGGGTTTAGCAGCATCGAGTTTTAAGCTAATTCCTTTCCCTTGATGTTTGTTTGCGATCGCTATTGCATTACCGTGGGTAACTAACTGCGCTAATACATACATGGGAATTGGTTTATTCCCTTTGGTAATTTTTCCTTCTGTAATTAAGTGTGGCATGGGCATTTGCCATTGTCCGCCATCAATACCACCACCACCAGAACCAATTTCTACGTTATCTCTTGCTGAACCCCAAGAAGCTTGTTTAGAAAGTTCTACTTCGGTCATCCCATGTTTGGTGAAAAAGCCTTTTTCTAGGGCAATAATTAAAGGTGCGGCTTCAACAATGGGGATATATCCAAGTTTGGCTTTTGTTGTTTCTGGTTTTTGTTCTGGGTTATTATTAGCTACTGGTTGAACAGCAGATTGTGTAGAATTACCACCTGTTTCAGGTGGATTTCCTAAACAACCTTTGAGTAATACTGCACTTGCTGAAAATCCTGCTGTAACGATAAATTTACGGCGAGACACTTGGTTTAAAAAATCAGACATCTTAATATCTCCTGGATTTGCAAATTTATTTTTTAGCCATGAAAATTCAAGCAAGAAGAAATTGATTTCTTGCCGCTACATTAGAATATATGTAGTCATGAAAATTTTACATTTTCTGATAGAAAATGCCTGATTCGGCTATGGAAACAAAGTTTAATTGCTTTGGGTCACTGGGTGAGATGGAGAAGCATCTCTGACCTAGTGAAATTTAGTTTACAGGTTTTTTATGGAAATTGGTCAACCTTGAAAGCCAATTATTAAATAAATATTAGATTAGATATATAAGTAAAAATTTATAATCTGGGATTAATTTTTAGGAAAGTTTCTAATATATATTTTGGAATTGATGATGACTATTATTTCTAGTCTATGAAATAAGTAGTTCCGAGTTTAATTAATCACACAAAAAAGGTAAATCCTAGCTAATTAATGATGGTAACTATAGATGCAAGTCTGCATCCATAAGTGAATCCTATGATGATGATTTTTTTGAATTAACCTGAGTTCGACATAAGCTGTTGTGTATTTAATTTGTATAAGTCTGGCGGGCAAGATGCCAACCCCACAGGATTTAAGCATTTTAGGATTATCTAATTTAGATGCGTAACAGCTTAAGATAATTTGTGGAAAACTCACACCCAGTAGGAGTCTCAAAACCAGGACTTACGCAACTGGCACATTGGCAAGGTGCATCAGATATCAAAAATCTTTTTATTGACTAGATTTATGCAGTCTGACGCACCCTACAATAGATTTTTGGTGTGACACGCAGCTTTAGTCCTAATTACCCAACACGAGTTTTTAAGAGAACTCCACAAAAAGAAATGTCCAATGTCATTACTCAGCATGACAAGACAGGATCATTTATTTTGTGGCTTACTCTAAGCTAAAAATTCCTGTAGTTCGACAATACCTTTAGAACCATCAATCTTGACTTGTTGACCATCTTGGAGCAGATATGTAGCGCCACGTACATCCATGACTGCGGGTATACCGTACTCACGGGCGACGATCGCACCATGAGAAAGTTTACCGCCTGCTTCGGCAATCACTCCTCCAGCCCTAACTAAGAAAGGGGCCCACCCAGAGTCTGTGTAGGGGACGACGAGAATCGTACCTTTGTTAATTTCACCGACTTCTTGTAAATTTCGCAATACCATAACTCGCCCTTCGGCTTGCCCTTGACTGGCGGGGATGCCTAGTAAGATATTGTCTGAGGTATCAATAGGAGAGGCGATGGGGTGGGGGGGGTTGTAGCCATAAACCAGGGGAGGGATTTCGGTAATCTGGCTATCTTGGAGAAATTGCGATCGCCTATTTTCCAGCAACTGTACAAGTCGATTTCTCAGTTCTACATCTGCATTGGCTTCTAAACGCCGGATTTCACCCAATTTTAAAAAGAAGATATCCCCGGTTTGTTTCAATAAACCAGTCTCTAACCATGTTTTTTCTAAAGCCAAAAAAGTCCAGCGCAATTCGGCTAACAAGCGGGAATAAACCTCTGTAACTCGTCCTTTAAGATCCACTCGCCTTTGCACAAAACCTTGCTGGCGTTTTTGCGATTCATCTTGATGTGGTAATTCACTCAGCATCAACTGTACAAATAATTTTTGCACTAGCTGAGGCTGTTCTCTCCAAGTGGGAACGGAAATATCAGTTCCGACTTCGCTTAAATAACCATAATCTTGCAGTATTTCTTCAAAGTCATACAAAATCTTTTCCCCTTCTGGAGTTTGCGCCAATTGTTCAAAAACGCTTTCTGGGTCAAAGTCTTGTAAGATTTCTTTGGCATCTGCGGCTAAAAGACTGAGCGATCGCAATGATGCTACCTCTGGAGTAATACTATGATCAATCTGCTCATCCTTGACTCCCAAAATTGCTTGACGGATGGCAGCACTCAAAGGAGATAAAATACTGTAGTAAGTACCTTGGTTGAGCAAATCCAGAATTAAGTCAACTCTGCTTAACAACTGGTGTGGTGATAATTTCTCAATCAGTTCATTCGCTAACCGTGTCAACCCAGGAATGAACTTTTGGCGATAATCTTGCTTAAACTCTGTTTCTAAACTAATTTCCCGCTGTAGCAACTTCGTTAGTCCTGGTAAATTCTCCCAGGTGGAAGCTAGGGGGGGTTTACTCATTTTTGCACCTCTGGTTAAAAAATCCAGACTTTCTGGCGGTAAACCCATTTCTAGAAAAACTTCCCCTAGGAAGGAAGCATTAAAATAGGTTCTAGAGTAATGCAGCGTCGCCATTTTGCTAAAATCTAATTCACGGGTGCGCTCGCCTAGTACGATGGTAAAAATTTCTCCCCACATTCCACAGGTGAGGGGCAAATTAATCGACCAAGTTAAGGGATGAATGACTCCCGGAATCACCTCAGCGGCAATTTTTCTTGTCCAGATGGGTAGTAAGGTGGTGATTGGTCGCGCTTGCAGTACCCACAGAGTTTGTCCGTCATAACTCCACTCTACATCTTGGGGAATGCCGTGATAACGATTTTCTAGCCGACGGGCTAAATATGCGACTTGTTTGATTAATGGTTGGGGAATTTTGCCTGTTCCCTCAAATTGGAGACAAGATAATTTTTCTTCACCGACGACAAATACTCGATATTGTTCTGGGGTGACTTTGCCAGAAACTACTTGTTCTGGGCTACCGGATAAAGCTTCAATGATGACAGCATCACCTTGTTGGGCAATGGGATCACGGCTGAAAGCTACACCAGAAAATACACTTTGGACTTGTGGTTGAATGAGGATCGCCATAGCCGCATCTTTAGCATTGCGATTCCTGCGGAGCGGTTCCCTATCGCGCCGATACTGCACAGCGGAGGGATGATTGTATGAAGCTTGGACTTGTGCGATCGCTTGCTCTAACTCTTGTTGAGTAGTAACATTCAAAACGGTTGTGTACTGTCCAGCCGCAGAAGCTTGTTCCGAATCTTCCCCAATCGCCGAAGAACGCACTACTAATGGTGATAGCGCCGATGGTTGGAGAAAATCAATCAACAACATTGGATCATCAAAGGGAGCGAGTATCCATCCCTTGGGTACTGCATAACCCCAACGTTTAATTTGAGCTAATGTAGCTGCCTTGCTGCCAAATACCTCTGGATTTAATTCATCATCCAACGTGACAATCGTTTGCTCACCACCGCTAACATATTCCATCATCGGTTGCAATTGCGCGTCTGCCTCTGCCACCGGTAGATTCATATCATCGGGAATTTGTGTATAAATCCAGCCGAGTAATCCCGCTAATGTAAACGCTGCTACTATTCTGGCAAAATCATTAAAATACAAAATAGCCACAAACACGGGAAATAAAATCAAAACCCCAAATTTGACTATTTGCCGAGAACGAAAAAGGATAAAGCTAATAGCTGCAAATAAACTGACAAATCCGAAAACGAGAGGATCATGGATCAAAAATCCCCAGAAGACGTTTGTTGTTCCTGCACCTCTACCCAGGGCATATCTACCTGCAACTAAGGCAATGAGCGCAATTAATTCCCAAAACGAACTGGGAGGAAAGAAGATCCGAGCAATCAATACTGCACCAATTCCTTTCAACGCCTCTGACAACACTGCCAGAGTACCCACCAATTTGCCACCATGATAGAAAGCGGCTGAGACGCTAATATTTCCTGTACCAATTTGTGCTAATCGCTTACCCTTGAGAGCATAGGTAATCCAAGCGATTAAAGGTACTGCCCCTATGAGTGGGCAAGCAATTAAAATAACTAATAAACCCCAAAGCTGAAACATTTATTGTTGATTTTGAATGTTTGATTAAAACTGAATCTTCTTGGATATTATTTGGTAATTGTAAATTTTGATTATAATAATTTTGGCATTCTTTGAGCGCTGGTAAGTGACAAATTAATTAATAGTTATTTACACTACAATCATAGTAATCATATCCGTACTTAAGTATAATAAAAAAGGTTCAACACCTTTTTTTCTTGAATCTGGGTTTTGAAACAGTAATTCTGATGAAATTTTTGACCGTTTGCACGATTGATGGACACTAGGCAACAATGAAAATATTTGTTGCCAGTGTCCTTCAAGTTTACTAATGATTCTAATTTAGTGCATAAGCAGATTGTAAAGCCCATAGGATGAGTACTGCTATTGACCCCAAAAGTAACACAGTAGAGATGGTGACTACTTTTGGTGAATCTGCACCTTCAAATTTCATAATTCCACGATTTAAGTCAGACATAGCTTTGTAAGCCTCCTTTGTTACAGTGCTAATCTTTCCGTTTTGATTGTAGTCTTTACTGTTTGCCGATGATATTAAATTCACATTATTATTTTCTTTAATCTTTGCAGCTTTCTCGGAAGTGGTTAGGCAATAGGAGAGTTGACAGTCTGAAAAGGAGAGGGCTAAATTTCTTCTCTGCCCCCCTGCTGCTTCTGTCAATTAACAGTTAAAATAGTGTAATTTAATACTGTAACATTTTAAAGGATTAGATGTGGTTGCAGGTGAAAGAGGTGCTAATTGTTATTTTGGCAGTGTTGGTAGGATTAGGTGTGGTGATAGAGTTAGGATTGCGATCGCTCTTTGGCTTTGGTAATCCCCTAATTTACATTCAGGATCAACAAATTGGTTA
The DNA here is from genome assembly GCF_057568715.1 of Anabaena sp. EIM26. Lineage (NCBI taxonomy): Bacteria > Bacillati > Cyanobacteriota > Cyanophyceae > Nostocales > Nostocaceae > Anabaena > Anabaena sp. EIM26. Next base: position 1,199,942 of record NZ_CM172472.1, read on the forward strand.
TTTATTAGCGCCTAATCAACGCACCCGGCGCTTTGGAAATCGCATTGAAATTAATGAATATTCTATGCGGAGTGACCCAATTAAAGCCACGACAGATGGAACTCTACGAATTTTGCTTTTAGGTGATTCTATTGCTAATGGTGGCTGGTGGACAGATCAGCACCTGACTATTTCTAGTTTGCTGATGACTGCCTTGAAATCTACTAGTCATAATCAGCAAGTGGAAGTATTAAATGCTTCAGCTAACTCCTGGGGGCCTAGAAACGAATTAGCTTATTTGCAACGTTTTGGCAATTTTGGAGCTAAGGTGGTGATATTATTAATCAACACTGACGACTTATTTGCTACTGCGCCTACGTCTTTACCAGTGGGACGCGATCGCAACTACCCAGATCGTAAACCACCTTTAGCAATTTCAGAAGTATTACAGCGTTACTTATTAAAGCAAAAGCCGATTCCTGAACTCCAAGCAATTCATAACGAAGCAGGAGACCGGGTGGGGATTAATTTAGAAGCAATTGGCAAAATTCACAGTTTCACTCAAGCAAACAACAGTCGCTTACTTCTAGTTATGACTCCCTTACTGAGGGAAATTGGCGAACCAGGCCCCCATGATTATGAAATTAAAGCACGTCAACGCCTCAGTGATTTCGCTAAAGCGCAGCAAATTACCTATATAGATTTTTTACTAAAATTTAATTCAACTGCTCACCCGCACACCTTATATCAAGATCACATCCATATGAATGTCAAAGGGAATAGACTGGTGAGCGAAGTCATCGAGACATCACTTTTGTCTATTTTAGAGCAAGTTAATACACAAAAAGGCTTTTAAGTCAATAGTTTATTAGCAGTGTTCAGAACCTAATCGAAAATTAATATGAAACAGTCGCAGAAACTCAGTCCACCACCACCAACTTCTGTAGAAACATCTTCTTCAGAAGATACAACATTGGGGAGAAGCGCCAAAGTACTGGTGATTAATATTGCTGAATTTATTGATGAGCTACTGTATAGATTAATGGGAGAATTGGGGAGAACAGTGTATGTTTCCATTCAAGATGCGATCGCTTTAATCATCCTCATCAAAATACCAAGTTTAATTTGTGAAAAGATTCTGCATCAAAATTTTTCTAATTTTCCATTCTGTTTAGCAGAAAATGCCTGGGGTTTATCCCGTTATGCTTGCTTTATCATCGTCACAGCCAATTTTTTACTATGGATTGTGCTGACAGGACGGATAATAGCTCGATTTTGGACATATTTGAAAAAATCTCCAAAAAAATATAGGAACAGAAATATATGAACCCAACTACTCAGCAGCAAATTAGCCTTTATCAAGAAGCTAAAACTAGCTTAAATTCTTTATTACAACAAACTACTCAAATTGGAGTATATTTCCTAGTTATGTTACTCATAACTGGTGGAAATCCTCCAGCTTTTACTATTATATTAAGTATAATTCTAGGCATTGGATTTATTGCGTGGAAAGAAGAAAAGCGACTAACCAAACAACGATTAGCTAGAGAAAAAGAAGAAATTCAAAAGCAAGTTAAACAAATTTTAGAAGCCGATACAGAAAACTTATCTGAACTAATCAAAACTGCCGGATTTAATCCACTTACAGATTTTGTTGGGGCTAATTTATTTGCTGTTAAAGGAATTGGTTGCAACCTGAGTGGCTATAACTTGAGTTATGCCGATTTGAGCGCAGCTGATTTAAGCCGTACTGATTTGAGTGAAGCTAACTTAATGAACACAAATTTATGCAATGCTAAACTACCTCGTGCCTATTTAATGAATACTAACTTCAGTAATGCCCTCCTAATAAATGCTGACCTGAGTTATGCTGACTTAAGAAACGCTGATTTGAGCAATGCTAACTTAATTAACGCTAATATTAACAATGCTGACCTCAGCGGTGCTAATTTAACAGGCACGAATCTCAGCAATTTAAAAGTGAAAAATACTCTATTTAGCAATAATATGGGGCTAACTGATAATGTTAGGTATATCCTAGAAAAGCAGGGAGCAATCTTTCCTCATGATGAACTGGTAACAATTCCCTTATCTCCCCACAAATAAGATTTAGTTAATCATTTTTAATTTTCCCGAATCCAGATAGCTAAACCTCCACCACGGCCACGGGCAGCAATAAAATCTGCTGTAACTAAAAAGAAGGCGAAAAATGGTAATTTAGCTATAGATTGGTTGTGAAAATCATCTAATTGATCTTTACCAGAACGAATTGGTTGATTGTAAAGAAGACGATTAAATAAACTGATTTGCATCTGGGTAAAGTCAAATGCTAATAAATTCTTTTTACCTAAATATTGTGATGGGCCTGTCAGCTTTAATAAAATTGAGCCTAATTGCACTTGATTATAAATTTCACCTCTACCTAAAACCTGTTCCTCGGTATTTCTAAAAGCAAGATGAATTTTTGCCAATTTAGGTACATAAAAACCCTTACTTAAGATAATTCCCCCACGTTTTCTCACCTTTTTAGTACCAGTAGCAAAACATAACCGCCATTTACCAATCAGAGAATCAAAAGTATAATTTAATCTTTGTTTCTTGGCAAACATTTCAGCTTGTAGCAGCGCATTCACTACTACCTCAGCTGTAGGGGGTTTGTTTCCCTCTCGATATGCGATCGCAGTCTGGAAGAGAATGCTGGTAAAATCAGATGTAATACTAGATGTCAAATCAGTCGTCATGAGAACATTGGGGATTGAGAATTTTATCTGCTTTACTCCCATTTTGACAGATTCAGGACTAAAGCTGCGGATCACATTTAATATCTTTTGTCGGTGCGTCAGATAGAGCAATAGTATTTGAGTTTTGAAACAATCTAAGTATTTGTATGGTGTGTTAGAGGGTGTTTGAAAAGTTATGGTTGATGCATCAAATATTTTTTACCCCACCCTAACCCCTCACAAGGGTAGGTATTTTACATTGTCGTGAGGGCAAGACAAGGATGACAAGGAAGGATAGTGGACAAGGGAGGAAAACCGTACAAAATCAGATTCTCTTGGTAACAAGAACAGTCCGTCAAAATACCATTGTGCGTATCAAATCTTCCTTATCTACCTTCCCTCCTTGTCTTCCTAGTCCTGCCTTTACAGTTAATATTAAAAACCTACACCTGTGAGGGGGGCTAAGGGGGGTAACAATGTGATGAAAATTACGGGATACCACTTTTAAAACATCCTCTTAGGCAAAACCGTAACGCACCATTAATCAAATTTACGGTGCGTTACGCTGTGTATCCATACCTGCAAGGGATTTACGCACCCTAAAAAGTAAGCCAATTGAGTAATTTCTAAGATTCTAACGTTCATTTTGTGATTTTCCTGTCTAGCCATACCATTAAGTTAAATATCTTTCCATTAAAAAAAGGTTCAAAACACAAAAATATTTAGCACAATAGAATTACTAAATTTAATTTAGAGAACTCCACAAAAAAGATGATCCAATCTTGTGGGATGGGCATCTTGCCTGTCCTTGTATTATTAGCGGGCAAGATGCCCGCACCACAAGAAATTTTGGGATATTTTTTTAATTGGAGAACTCTTAATGTGGTTTGAAGAGTGTCGAACTCACCCATAGACATAGCGAGGTGAAGTATGGATACTATCAGCTTCCTGAGACAATATAGATCAGGAGAACGGAATTTTAATCGTGTCAATCTGCATCAAGCAAAGCTAACTCAAGCTAATTTAAGTGGTATCAATTTATCTGAAGCTGACTTGAGTGGCGCTGACCTCAGTGAAGCTAATTTAAGTAAATGTAACTTAACCAGGGCAAATTTGACTAATGCTGATTTAAGTAAAGCTAATTTGCAAGGTGCAAATTTGAGTGAAGTTAACTTAATTGGTGCTGACTTAACAAAAGTCAACTTCAAAGAAACGAACCTGAGTGGTGCTGATTTACGCGGTGCAAATTTAAAATTGGCTAACCTACTGGGTGCAAACCTCAGTGAGTCGGAAATTAGTGGTGCTGATTTTAGTGGTGCTAATCTTCAAAATGCCAATTTGATTGGTAGTAATATCAATGAAGCCGAATTTAATGGTGCAAATTTAACTAACGCAATTATCACTGAACTAGAGATAACCGGCGAAGTTCTGCACATAGGTTTATCCCATAAATGGATCACTTGGGCTGGAAGTTATTGATATTCTTGGGAACTGGCTCAGTTAAAAGTTTTTTCACTGTTTACTGTCCCTGTTCCCTATTACTCAATAAACTAGAGGTGTAACACCACGCATCTGACGTAAAGAATTTATACAAGCGGGGCAATCACAGCCAAATAAATCGATCGCTTTATTGCTTTCTTCAATATTAAACTCTAGCAAAAGAACATCACCTGGAGTAGAAGCATCTTCTGGTTGAGCTTGATATTCGGGAACTTGAGCCAATACGGAAACTCTTGCACAGACTAAACCAACTTTATGTTTATTGCGAATACAGGACAAATTATCTGTATTTTTAGCTTTTGGTTCCCCAGCTTGTGCCTGGTTTAGCATCACTCCCATAGTCAACAAAGAGCTAATCAACACAGGAGAAGAAAACAAGGTTAGTATAAATTTGTTCATTTTTGTCTTTGATAAATGTTCTTGAATGCTCAGAATACACGATTAGATATTTCAATTCAAGTGAACAGTAATCAGGAATAATAATATTCGCTATCAATTAGCGAGGTAGAACATCTTCAAGACGCATTTGCAGAAGAGGTAAAAGAGGAGATTGAATAAATTCGCTCAACCGATATTGTTTCTGGCGGTAATCTTCTCCAATTAGTTGACAAACTGTAAATGTGGGTTGCTTCGGTTTACCAATAAAAACAATGCCACCCAGTCCTCGATCATCGACAATCCAATATTCAGTAATTCCTAACAAGGCGTATTCTTCGACTTTACGGGCATAATCAGTTTCCCAGTTGCTACTGACAACTTCAACTACTAATTTAATTGATTGACCTAAAGCGATGACTGGTTCATGTTCCCAAAAAGGTTCATGTTGAAGCACCGTTTCATCTAATACTACAATATCAGGACGGCGGGCTGTGGCTGTTTCTGCGAAAGGACGAATTAGACAGGTGCGAGGAATAAACCAAGGCAGTTGGGCTGTAGTAATGGCAATACCCAATTGAGTTGCCAGTTTACCACCAACGGTTTCATGGGGGCCAGTTGGTTCCATGTCAATCAATTCTCCGTCTGCAAGTTCATAGCGAGGGTTTTTACCATATTGGATGAGAAATTCTGCTAAGGTTAATGGTTTTGTTAATGCTTGAACCATAAGTCACCTACATCTTTTGCTGCTATTATTTTAGCTTGACATTTTCCTTATTTTCTGAGTTACTAACAGTGTTCTTGCGTGATTTTACCCATTGTTAATCTACCTACGAATCTGCTTTGATATTCTCAAAGTTTATTTATATATAAAAAATGCTGGCTAGAGTTTGGAGTGCATCAATTGTTGGTATAGATGCTGTTAAAGTCGGTGTAGAAGTTGATGTTTCTGGGGGTTTACCAGGAATTGTGGTTTTGGGTTTACCAGATTCTGCAATTCAGGAATCTAGGGAAAGGGTAAAAGCGACTCTCAAAAATGCGGGTTTTGCCTTTCCGATGCGAAAGATTGTAATTAACCTGACTCCCGCAGATTTACGTAAAGAAGGCCCTGCTTTTGATTTGCCGATTAGTGTGGGTATTTTAGCGGCTTCTGAGCAGGTTAACGCTGATTTGTTGGGAGATTTTTTATTTTTAGGGGAAGTTTCCTTAGATGGTAGTTTGCGCCCTGTGGCTGGTGTTCTCCCCATTGCAGCAACTGCGGAAAAGATGGGAATTACGGCTTTGGTAGTACCGGTTGATAATGCTCAAGAAGCGGCTGTGGTGGCAGGATTAGCTGTTTATAGTTGCCAACATATTTCTGATGTGGTGGATTTGTTAAATAATCCAGAACGTTACAAACCTGTAAAATTGGCTGCCAGGGAAGAAGGGCTACAGGCGGTATACACTGGGGCAGATTTGCATGATGTGAAGGGTCAGGCTCATGCGCGTCGGGCTTTGGAAATCGCTGCGGCTGGAGGACACAATTTGATTTTTGTGGGGCCGCCTGGTAGTGGCAAGACGATGTTAGCACGTCGCTTACCGGGTATTTTACCACCGCTGGAGTTTTCTGAGTCTTTAGAAGTGACTCGGATTCATTCTGTGGCTGGGTTGTTGAAAAATCGGGGTTCTTTGGTGCGCGATCGCCCTTTTCGTAGTCCTCACCATTCGGCATCAGGTCCATCTTTAGTTGGTGGTGGCACTTTTCCCCGTCCTGGAGAGATATCTTTATCTCACCGAGGGATATTGTTTTTGGACGAATTAACAGAGTTTAAAAGAGATGTATTAGAGTTTCTGCGTCAGCCTTTAGAAGATGGTTTTGTGACGATTTCCAGGGCTAAACAATCGGTAACATTTCCCGCACAATTTACTTTGGTGGCAAGTACTAATCCCTGTCCTTGCGGTTACTATGGCGATACGATTCAACAATGTACTTGTTCCCCTAGACAACGGGAGCAATATTGGGCAAAGTTGTCTGGGCCTTTGATGGATAGAATAGATTTGCAAGTGGCTGTAAATCGTTTGAAACCGGAGGAAATTACCCAACAACCAACGGGAGAAACATCGAATTCTGTGGCATTAAGAGTACAGAAGGCACGAGAACAGGCAATCATACGGTTTCAAGCTGAAGCAAATCTGCGTTGTAATGCCCAAATGCAAAGTCGTCATTTACAAACATGGTGCAAGTTAGATGATGCTAGTCGCAATTTACTGGAAGCAGCAATTAGAAAATTAGGTTTATCGGCTAGGGCAAGCGATCGCATTCTCAAAGTAGCACGCACGATTGCAGATTTGGCAGGAGATGATGATCTCAAACCGCAACACGTAGCAGAAGCAATTCAATATCGGACAATTGATAGAATGCAGTGATTTTGATCCCAGCAAATGCGTTTGTTTTTTAGGGACTGCCAAATAAAAAAATATTCAATTAATTCTTGTAATTCTTGTGGGGTAGTCCGAAAAGCCTGCCCTTAAACTCGGACGGGCTAGAAGCCCATCCCACAAGATTGGATAATATATTTCCCGGAAGTCCCTTAACTTCAGACAGATTCGCAGAAAAGTAAATTAAATATAAAGTTAATTTATAGTGGCGATATAGACCTTGACATTTTACCCCTGACCAGCGATAAAGGTCAAGCAATGCAATTTTTACGACAAGGGTGGAAATTTGCAGCCAAGCAAACTTTTGTTCGCAGCGATTTAGGTAATGATATTGCTTTATTCGCTGTAGGTAACGAATGGGGAATCTTGTCGGGAATGCTCACCAAGAGTTACTCCCATGACACAATTAACACCGTTACTTTGCACAAAGCTGTTGTGCTGGGGAGATTATGGAAGGCTTTAAATATTTTGGGTTCCTAGAATGATTAGTTATCTTAAAGGTATCGTCGCTGGTGTCCAAACAATTAGCGCTAATCGCGTCATTTTGACGTTAGAGGTAAATGGGTTGGGTTACGATTTGCAAATTCCGCAGCGTCTAGCCAACCAATTAACAAGTACTGGAGATGTGGTACAAATATTTACCCATTACCAGATTCGGGAAGAAGTACCTGTACTCTATGGTTTTTCTTCGCCATCGGAACGGGATTTATTTCGCCACTTGCTATCTGTGAGCGGTATTGGTGCAGCTTTAGCGATCGCACTTTTGGACACTTTGGAATTACCAGAGTTAGTCCAAGCGATTATTGCTGCTAACACTCAAATACTAATTCAAACTCCTGGAGTGGGTAAGAAAACCGCTGAAAGGTTATGTTTAGAACTCAAAAGCAAGTTGATTGAATGGCGCAAATCAGCAGGCTTCTTCGTGGCTACAGGTGGACCTGCACCGGGAATTCTCGAAGAAGTGCAAATGACTCTCTTCGCTTTGGGATATACTGCCCATGAAGTCAGTCACGCTCTGCACGTAGTCAGCGAAAATATAGGTTTACCCAAAGATGCCTATGTGGAAGATTGGATCAAACAAGCGATCGCCCATCTTAGCAGTACCGAAGCTGGCGTGTAATATTGTGAATACATCAAGTTCTGAGTAATGAATGATAATCCTTATGCTTGGATAGAAGAATCTCTAGCAACAATTCATCGGGCTGACTGGTATCGTTCGGTACAAACAATTAACAGTCTTCCCGGTGCAAAAGTGCTACTATCTGGGCAAGAGGTGATTAATTTTGCCAGTAACGACTATTTGGGACTAGCAGCAGACGAACGCTTACAAAAAGCTGCAATTACTGCTATTCAACAATTTGGGACTGGCAGCACAGGTTCTCGATTACTCAGTGGACATCGAAAACTACACAGAGATTTAGAGCAAGAAATAGCGTCTACCAAACAAACACAAGATGCCATAGTGTTTAGTTCTGGATATTTGGCTAATATAGGTGCAATTACTACTTTGGTCGGTAAACGAGACTTAATCTTATCAGACCAATATAATCATTCCAGTTTAAAAAATGGGGCTATTCTCAGCGGTGCGACTATTCTTGAATATCCCCATAATAGTAATGCAGTACTAATAGAGAAATTACAGCAACAACGTCAAAACCATCGACGCTGCTTACTAATTACAGATAGCGTCTTCAGCATGGACGGTGATTTATGTCCTTTACCAGAATTGCTGGACATAGCTGAAGAATTTAATTGTATGCTGTTATTAGATGAGGCACACGCTACCGGAGTCATGGGTAAAACCGGGGCTGGTTGTGTGGAATATTTCGGTTGTACAGGTAGAGAATTAATTCAAATTGGTACATTAAGTAAAGCCTTGGGTAGTTTAGGCGGATATGTAGCGGGAAATAATGCCCTCATAGACTTTTTGCGAAATCGCGCCCCCAGTTGGATTTATACCACAGCCCTGTCACCAGCAGACACAGCAGCAGCATTAGCAGCTTTCAAAATAGTCCAACAAGAACCCCAACGCCGTGAGAGATTATGGCAAAATATAGATTATTTAAAACAATTAGTTTCTGAAAATTTACTTAATTTAAATATTTTACCTTCCGAATCACCAATACTATGCTTTCAATTATCTGATGCAGCCACAGCATTAAAAGCCGGAAAGCATCTGAGAGAAGCTGGTATTTTTGCTCCGGCAATTCGTCCCCCCACAGTCCCCACTAGTCGGATTAGAATCACCATGATGGCGACACATGAAAAAGAGCATATTGAGAAATTGGTGGAAGTTTTACAGGGAATGCAACTATAGAAATACTTCCTGAAGTTCAGAAGAACTGCTACTGAAAATTATTATAAGAATACTTTTTGAGTATACAGGTATGATACCACGAAAAATATGTATGTCAATATCAATTGCTTAAAAGACCAAAATTCGTCAAATTATTGACAACATTCTCAATATTATTGATAATAGTCTAGGCTTATTGCAAAATATTGGATAAATTACTTTTTTAGAAAAATTTAGATTTAAAAAACTTATTTTTATAAAAAATAGAACTTACGCGTTGACAAAAAACATCAAAGTCTCTTGTTTGACACAATATATAAATTTTCTAAATCTGACGCACCTATAAAATATATAGGACTAAAGCTGCGTGTCACACCAAACATCTATATTTATGGTGCATGAGATATCAAATAAACCACGTCTACTTTGAAACCAATAGTTTTTTCCTAATCGGGTTTTGTGCCTAATACCAATTTTATGTGAAGTTGCACATAATTCTAAAATCCATTGATTTATCTGTCTTTATCCGCGTTTATCTGCGTACATCCGCGTTCAATTATTCTATGCAGCTTCATATTAATCTGGTATAAATCCTATACTCTTCTCTCTTCCCTGTTCCCTTTTGAAAAACTCCAGTTCTCCACTTGGACGAAGTTTATCTGTTTATTTACAGGATTTATGAAGTCTGACGCACCCTACAAAGCAAGTTGCGTAAGTCCTGTCAGCAATAATCAATCATGAATTTATCTGTTAAAAGTTGCTAATAACCAACGACTAATTGCACCATCATCTTCAGTTTGCGATTTTTTCAAAGCTTCTTCAACTAAGTCAATTTCCAATCCTGGTAAAACTTGAGATTCACGAATAGGGATACTTTCAACAAGTGATAAACAAGATGCAATCACTTGACTATTATTAACATCAACAACCCAATATTCCTTTACACCCAACCGTTGATAAAGTTTTTGTTTCCGAGTTGTGTCATCTTCTAAAGAAGAAGCTGCAATTTCTACTACTAGAGTTGGTGGATCTAGTTCATTTAAATTAACTGGTGTATTATTGTGAGGTGGAAATCTCAAATTTTTGCCAATGTAAAAAGCTATATCTGGCTGAGATTCCCTTACCATAACTTTTCTAAAACTCGCATTTGTTAATCCTTTGATGGGAATATTTTTAATAGCAGCATACAAAATAATCACGGTGGAGACGACAGTATTATCTTGACTGTGTGCAGAACCTATTGGTAACATTTCAATCCTCATGTAACCTTGATCATAATAAAACCGTCCATTTGCTAAAGTTGGGTCATCAGCAAAAGTGAGAAAATCTTCCCAAGTCGCTTCTACCCAAGTATCAGTGGGGACAGTTGTTAAAACTAAAGGAGAGTTAACCATAGTTTTGGACAGAGTGCTGTTGTTATTTAGCTTAACTCATCGTTGGACAAAATTACTAAAAATGGTGATGGTTAAAAGTTAATTTTTTACCAATCACCAATTATTAACTCATTCTTTATACTGTTTTTCAATTTGCAGATATTTAGGAACATCCATGAGTTCTTGAAAATCTTGAAAATTCATCAAACCAGGAAAATTAACAGTTGTTTCTTGTGCTTTGAGATGACGAAAACAAGTACTCATGACTTCAGTTGCAGCCATAAGTGCAGTGAGAGGGAAAAAGACAATTTTAAAACCTAATTTTTGTAATTCTGCTGGGGAAACTTCCGGGGTTTTTCCACCTTCTACAATATTAGCTACTAACGGCACATCCGGGAAAGCAGCGGCTATGGTTTGTAATTCTGCCACAGATTGGGGTGCTTCCACAAATAAGACATCAGCACCAGCATTAATGTATGATTTTCCTCGTGCGATCGCTTCTTCCAAGCCCAAAGGTGCGCGGGCATCAGTTCTAGCTATAATTACCAAATCGCTATCACCACGCGCTGCCACCGCAGCATGAATTTTCCCCGCGTGTTCAGTCATGGGTATAACTCGCTTGCCTTCAAAATGCCCGCACTTTTTCGGCCATTCTTGATCTTCCAAAATCACTCCAGCTAAACCCAACTGTACGGCATCTTTTACAGTCCGCATCACATTTAAAGCGTTACCATAACCCGTATCACAATCGGCAATTAAAGGTATATTAATTGACTGACAAATCCGCCCTACACTGTAAAGCATTTCCGTAGCGGTGAGAAACCCATAGTCAGGTACACCCAACGTAGAAGCAGCGATACCAAAACCACTAGTAGCAGCGACATCAAAACCTGCTTGTTCTACAAGTTTTGCACTCAAACAGTCATACACACCAGGAATAATGATAATTTCAGGACGTGCTATTAATTCCCGCAGTTTTTTGGCAGCAGACATATAAGTAACAATAAGTGTACTCTTTTGAGAATACAACCAGTTTGATACAATGAGAAAATTTTAAAACTAGAGATTATTTTTTCGTTTATATCTCGGCATAAAGCTGTGTGTCACATTCCATGTCTTTTATCAGGTGTGTCAAACTCGATAATTCATTAACAATTAACAGATGTTCGACAGCTGACGCACCCTACAAAGCAAGCCAGTTACGTAAGTCTTGATATTTTGCAATTGCAGCATTTAAATTTCAAATTAATTCTTTTTAAATTCACATTTAAGTAGATGACAAATAAGAATATAAATAATCTTGAATCGTTCCGCGCCTTAGCATTGCAAGTTACCTGTCATGCAGTCAATCAGGCAAGCGATCGCACTGAAGCCTGCTCCATGATCCAAAATACCATTAAACGCTTAGAACAACAAATCGCTGCCAGCATTGCTTTTATCGGTTTTGACTGTCGTTTAATTGTCCTGCCTGAATACTTCCTTACAGGTTTTCCATTGGGAGAATCTTTAGAAGTATGGGCAGAAAAAGCCTGTTTAGAAATGGCAGGGGCTGAATATGAAGCACTTGGTAAAATTGCCCAAAAACATAAAATCTTTTTAGCTGGTAATGCTTATGAATTAGACCCAAATTTTCCAGGTTTATACTTCCAAACTTGCTTTGTAATTGAGCCGGAAGGATCAATTATTTTACGCTATCGACGACTAAATTCTATGTTTGCACCCACACCGCATGATGTTTGGGATAAATATCTTGATTGCTATGGATTAGAGGGAGTTTTCCCAGTTGCAAAAACCGCAATTGGCAATTTAGCAGCTTTAGCATCTGAAGAAATTTTATATCCAGAAGTTGCCCGTTGTTTAACAATGCGTGGTGCAGAAATATTATTACATTCCACATCAGAGGTTTATAGCAAAAACCTGACCCCAAAAGATGCAGCTAAAATCACTCGTGCTGTCGAAAATATGGTTTACGTCGTCTCAGCCAATACAGCAGGTATAATTAATAGTCCCATTCCTGCGGCTTCTGTCGATGGTGGGTCTAAAATTATTGATCATCGAGGCATCGTATTAGCAGAAACAGGTGCAGGTGAAAGCATGGCAGCCTTTGCTGAGATTAATATAGCAGCATTGAGGAGCGATCGCACTAGGCCAGGGTTAAATAACCTCCTCTCCCGTCAACGATTTGAACTTTATGCCCAAAGTTACAACCAGTCACACTTCTACCCACCTAATACCATGCTAGATGGGAAAATAGACCGCAAACATTTCATGCAAACACAAAAAGACACCATTGAACGCCTCACTAAATTAGGGATAATTGCTAATAACTAATGACTAATCATGACTAAAGCTGCGTGTTACATTTAATATCTTTTGCAGGTGCGTCAGATATCATAAATTTGTTGATAATCACCAATTTATAGGTCTGATGCACCCTACAAGGCAAGACAGTTGCGTCAGTCCTGCTAATAACTAATGACTAATAAAAAATGACAAAACCAATAGAAGTCCGCAACCCCCGTACAGGGAAATTTGATTACGTCATTATCCCACCACCACCCAAACTGCTATCCCAGCAATGTCACCGACTCCGCAGAGGGCAGATTTATTGGCAGGAACTCGGTATTGAAGGGAGAATTGATGCACTCAAGCAATGGAAACAAGCCATATTATCTGAGCGCAAACAGTTAACAGATGCCTTGGTAAGTGATACAGGTAGATTATCAACAACCATACTCGAAATAGACTCTTTTCTCTCAAGCATTGATAGATGGTGTAATTTAGCTCCCCAGTTACTACAAGAAACCTCCAAAAATACAGCTATTCCCTTTATTGCTTTACAACAAACAGCCGTTCCCTATCCTCTAGTAGCTGTAATTAGTCCCTGGAATTTTCCCTTATTGTTATCTACAATTGATACAATTCCAGCCTTACTAGCAGGTTGTGCTGTCATAGTTAAACCCAGCGAAATTGCACCTCGTTTCGTTGCACCATTGATGACTGCACTAAATACAGTTCCTAAATTACGCGATGTTTTAAACTTTGTAGAAGGAGCAGGACAAACAGGAGCAGCTTTAATTGCAGAAGTTGATTTAGTATGCTTTACAGGCAGTGTTGAAACAGGGCGTATAGTCGCACAAACTGCAGCGAGAAACTTTATTCCATCTTTCTTAGAATTAGGAGGAAAAGATCCAGCTATAGTTTTAGAATCAGCCAATCTAGACTTAGCAACTTCAGCAATTTTATGGGGTTCTGTGATCAATTCAGGACAGTCATGTTTATCAATAGAAAGAATTTATGTTGCTGAATCTATCTTTGAAGAATTTTATCATCAATTAGTAACTAAAGCCTCACGTCTACAACTAGCCTATCCTACAATTGAAAGCGGTGACATTGGCCCCATCATTTCCGAAAACCAAGCTGCAATTATTAATGAACATCTACAAGATGCCCTATTACAAGGAGCAGTAATTCACTGTGGTGGTAAAGTAGAAGAATTAGGTGGTGGTTGGTGGTGTCGTCCCACAGTTATCACCGAAGTTGATCATGACATGAAAGTGATGACGGAAGAAACCTTTGGCCCCATTATGCCAGTAATGGCTTTTTCCACAGTAGAAGAAGCAGTAGATTTAGCAAATGACTCTATTTATGGACTGAGTGCGGCTGTATTTGCTGAGTCAGAAGAATTAGCAATTGAAGTTGCCCAACAAATAGATGTAGGTGCTATTAGTATTAATGATGCAGGGTTAACATCTATGATGCACGAAGGAGAGAAAAACGCCTTTAAATTTTCTGGTTTAGGAGGTTCTCGCATGGGTGCAGCAGCATTAAAACGCTTCATGAGAAAAAAAGCCTTTCTAATTAAAACCAACACCAATAAAGACCCGTGGTGGTTTAATGAAGTAGAATAGGGAAATAGGTAAAAGTTTTTCTCAATCACCAATTACCAATTATGTCTAATATTCGTTTAGAAATGCCTGTTTTAGCCCGTCATGAAGGTGAATGGGTAGGAACTTATACATTGGTTGATACAACAGGAAAAATTCTGGACAGTCATCAATCTCATTTAACTTGTCAATTTCCTGAAAATAGCGATTATTCTTACTATCAAATCAATCGTTATACCTGGGAAGATGGTAAACAAGAAGAGCATAAATTTCCAGGAACATATCAAGATAAAAAACTCTGGTTTGATACCGAACGTATTCAAGGTAAAGCCTGGGAAGTTGATGATTCAACCGTTATTTTGTGGTTTGGTTATAAACAGTTTCCAGATATGTATCTGTATGAAATGATTCAAATTAGTCCTGATAATAATAATCGCGCTCGTACTTGGCAATGGTTTAAAAATAATCAAATTTACCAACGCACTCTTATTCAAGAAGAACGGTTAAAATAATAATTCTGTGATTAAATTCCCACTTGACAAGGTATAGGCATGGCAAAAAGCGAAAAAATTAACTTTTCTACCCCTAGCGGTTTTCCCGAATTTCTACCCAGCGAAAAGCGTTTAGAAGTATATTTATTAGATATAATCCGTCGTGTATTTGAAAGCTATGGCTTTACACCGATTGAAACCCCAGCAGTTGAAAGGTTAGAAGTACTGCAAGCTAAGGGCAATCAAGGCGATAATATAATATATGGTATTGACCCGATTTTACCACCAAATCGCCAAGCAGAAAAGGATAAATCTGGGGAAACTGGTTCGGAAGCAAGAGCTTTAAAATTTGATCAAACTGTTCCCTTTGCAGCTTATATTGCGCGTCATTTAAATGAATTAACCTTTCCCTTTGCACGTTATCAAATGGATATGGTTTTTCGGGGAGAACGGGCAAAAGATGGGCGTTTTCGGCAGTTTCGGCAATGTGATATTGATGTCGTTGCTCGTGGTAAACTCAGTTTACTATATGATGCCCAAATGCCGGCAATTATCACCGAAATATTTGAAGCAATTAATATTGGTGATTTTGTTATTCGCATTAATAACCGGAAAATTCTTACAGGTTTCTTTCAGTCGGTAGGAGTTGCGGACAACCAAATTAAAGCTTGTATTGGCATTATTGATAATTTGGAAAAGATTGGAGAAGCCAAAGTTGAATTGGAGTTAGAAAAAGAAGGTATTTCTCCAGAACAAACAGAGAAAATTATTGAGTTTATTAAAATTGATAATAGCGTTGTTGGTACTTTAGATCAACTCAAATACCTAGCTAGAAGATCAGAATCAGAGCAATTCAATTTAGGAGTTAGTGAATTAGAAACGGTAATTAATGGAGTTAGAGATTTAGGAGTTGCTGACAAACGTTTCTGTATTGATTTATCTATTGCTCGTGGCTTAAATTACTATACTGGAACAGTTTACGAAACTACTTTAATAGGACATGAAGCATTAGGTAGTATTTGTTCTGGAGGCAGATATGAGGAATTAGTGGGAATGTTTTTAGGCGAAAAAATGCCTGGAGTGGGGATTTCCATTGGTTTAACTCGGTTAATTAGTCGGTTGTTAAAAGCGGGTATTCTCAATACCTTATCTGCAACACCTACCCAGGTTGTGGTAATAAATATGCAAGAGGATTTAATGCCTATTTATTTAAAGGTATCACAGCAATTGCGTCAAGCGGGAATTAATGTGGTGACTAATTTTGAAAAACGTCCTTTAGGTAAACAATTTCAAGCAGCAGATAAACAAGGCATTCAATTTTGCGTTATTATTGGTGCTGATGAAGCCGCAGCCGAAAAATCATCATTGAAAGATTTGAAATCAGGTGAACAAGTAGAGGTGGCTTTAGTAGATTTAGCTGAAGAAGTTAAAAGAAGGCTGACTTAAATTCAGTATTGATCAGGTGAGTATTCTCTAATTTTACTTGTTTTTCTCAAGAGCAGCTTGGAGAAGCGCCTGATCTTGCTGAGTAATATCTGGGTTATGCAGTATCCAGTAACAATCTAGGCGGTCATTAGTGCGGAATAAAAGTAGTGCGCCACTTTCTGTCCAAAATGGACCGTGGGGAATGTGTGCAGGTCGCCAGTAGTAGCCGTCTTTGCACATAGCACTATAACGTCTATTGAAAGGATCATCACTCATAGACCAATGCCCAAGGATATCTCCACTGATGACATATGCCTCCTCAGTAGTAGGATGACCAGCATAAAAGTTACCTTCTAACCACATAGGTACTAAACCAAGAATCCATGTGGCGCGTCCGGTTTTTTTATTGGTGTACAAGCTTTTACGTGCTGAACCAGGAGGTAGGAAGGTTGTGCTTTCCCATTTCATGGCGTGAAGTTCTTGCAGGGGAATATACTCAGTCATCCGTTCATGGGTCTGCATATTCGGATGATATACAGAATTTTCTCTTGTTTGCTCAAGGCTGGTGTAGTCTTCTGTTATGTAAGTGGGAGTAGCATCGGGCATCCATAAGATAATGGTATCTTCTTCGGTTTTCCATGGGCCAGTAGGTATACCAGCAGGGATGAAAGAGTGGCTGAGATTGCGGAGTTTAAACCCACCTTGGCAAAGTACGCCGGTTAGTACGAAAATTTCCACATCAGTAGTGAAATGACCGATAGGTGCGTCCCAGCCTTTGTTCAGGACTACTCGCTCTGTAGATTCGCCAGTACTTTTGTTGATGGATAGAATCTGAGCAGTACCGAATTCACCAGTAATAAAGTTTTTTACCTCAAAAGGTAATTGTGGAAAGTTGATAACTGAGTTAAGTGATTCTTCAGTTTCTACGTGTTTACGTCCTGTGGAGGCTTTATTGTTCATTTGAATACCTGTGTTTGTGTGCAAAAGATTCACATTGTTATGATAAAAAGATGAATTTTTATTTGCAGGTTGTATCGTGATACCGTGTTTAGATGACAAATTTTTTGGAAAGCTGCATCTGTGCGTGGTTTTTTGATGACATTTTATCAAAAATATATCCCAGAGGCACGCGATCGCTTACTCAATCTGTTCTACACTGGTAAAATTAAAGTCGCAGTGAAACCAACAGAGTTTCAGGGCTTAGAAGCCATACCTGATGGGTAAAAATTGCGGCCAAGTAGTTGTTAAATTATCTCCTGCGGGGTGACACACCTGAGGGGGATAGCACTGCACTCAATATTAGCAATATGAGAACTATAATCGTTAGTGAATTGATTCCTTTGGCTAGGTATCAATTAATTAGGGCGATCGCATAACTACAACGGAACTGCGATCGCTTCTTTTAATCCTCCAACACCTGATCTACCTCTCTACAAGCCTTTTGCCAGCGTTGTTGCCAGTCGCCATTAATGATAATATAGGGTCTATCGCGTGATTCTAAAGCTTGAATACAGCGATCGCGAAATTCTTCTCGATAATTAGCCAAAAAACGCTGGGAATCATTCACCCAAGGTACATCCACATCCAGCAGCAAATATAAATCATACTCTCTACGATTAGCTTCCTCCTCAATCCACCGGGGACATTTTCCAAACAGGACATCACTCCAAATCGTAGTTGTAATTAAATCAGTATCACAAAATATTACTTTATTTGCCTGATACACCAAAGCATCCTCAGAAGCCATTTGTCCTCTAGCAATCAGAGGAATATCTGTAAAATCACAATGTCCAGCTTTAAAATCTAATAATCCCCGCGCATATTCGCTCACATAAACAGTATGATAATGGTTAGCTAAATTTTGAGTCAACGTCGATTTACCTGTCGATTCTGCACCAAAAATGCACACACGACGGACAAAATAGGGACGCACAAAGTCCGGTAAATAACGCCAATTCGTAAGGGGATTTTGCCTGATTTTTGTACCAGAAACAGGTACTAAATTCCGTCCATGATCTACAGGAATATAACTTGCTCCCAAGATTTCTGCCAACTTCCAACCATAATCTTCCGAAGCAAAAACATAATCTGGCCCCGTAGGTAATACCCGACGAATATTGTCATACCAAATCTGCCAAAAATTAGGATCATCTTTTGGTTCCTGGGGATTTTCATCAGTGACATGAACCACATTCACATCAGGAAACATCTGCTTCATCCAGCAGTAACGCAAATCTCCGGGAATAGGTTCTGACTGAAGAGAACAAACTAAAACAGTCAAATTGTCAACATAATTTCGCGCAAAATCGACAAGATACTTATGTCCTAAATGTGGGGGCATAAACTTGCCCAAAATCATCCCAGTCGTAGCTTTTTGTAAGCCTTTTGCCATTCCTTATACCCCAATACAGCTAAAACCAAAAATACCGTATAGAGTCCCGTTGTGGGGTAAAGATGTTTAACAGCATAAACTCCCACTGCGATCGCATCAACCGTTATCCAAATAATCCAACACTCTAATATTTTCTTAGCCATCAACCATTGGGCAATTAGACTTAAAATAGTAATACTTGCATCAGGGTAAGGTAAAGCTGCATCAGTATAATTGTGCATAATATAACCTAAACCGAAAATCCCAACAACGGCAACCCCAGACCAAATCAATTTTCCCTGGTTAGAAATGCGAGTAACCGCAAGTGGAGAGTCATCCTTACCTCCATGTAACCAAGCATACCAACCATAGATTTGTAAAAAAATGTAAATTACCTGGAGAATTGCATCTGAATAAAGACGTGCTTCATAGAAAACGAAAATATATAAAAACACCATCACCAACCCAGTCGGCCAGCACCAGATATTTTCTTTAACAGTCAACCAAACGCTGACAAGACCGAAGATAGCTGCAATAATTTCAATAGAAGTCATGTAATTTTAGACTGGGGATTTTAGGGCTTAAATTATTTTTTAGTACCTTAACTGCTCTAAGATATTGTAAATCTAAATAGTAGCAAAATTTCAATTTGACACTAAAAGGAATAATTAATAGATGTCCACCACATCAGAAAACACTTTAAAAGTAGCGCAACAAGCATTCAAATATTTTACAAATGGTCTAGAAACAGGTAATTGGCAAGCATTTCTAGATATACTCACAGACGATTTTAGCTTTTGGTTTCCAATGGGGAAATTTCACGGATTAAATGTAGGTAAAGAACGAGCAAAAGAGTTTTTTGAATATGTTTCTGAAGCTTTTAAACCTGGATTAAACCTTAAATCTTTAGATAATATTACTAGCAATGAAAAAACTGTTATTTTTGAATTTCGGGATGAAGGTAAATTGCTAGGAGAACCTTATAAAAATCGCGTTGCAGTTGCCTTTGATGTCAGAGACAATAAAATTTGTGGTTATAGAGAATACTTTGGTAGTGATGGAAAATCCTATTAGCTTTTAATACACAATTAAATTTATAGCTAGGGCTTGCTGTAAAGCCCTGCGGGCATAGCTTCGCTTACCGCGTAGCGTGCCGTTAGGCATAAAAGTCTTTCCGTTATGGCTAGAAGTCAGGAGTCAGGAGGAAGAATTAGAAGGAGATCAGAATATTCTCAAATCTGGGTAAATGAACGGTTTTTGATGATTTCATCGCTTATTTCTTGCACTTTTTTCTACTTTTTTCGCCTGAAACTGTTGATATATGTAGGTTTTTGGTTTATTCAGCAAGCCCTAGCTATTTTCAAAAGATATTTTTCCTCTCCACAAAATAATGAAGAGGGTTTAGGTGCAGGGTAAAAATACAATAAATTCTATATTTTAGAGTAATTTATTTAAAATTAATTGCCCTCAGCATTTAAACCATTAATTTCTCTACACTTGGCTTCAGCCGCTTGATAAGCTGTCAAATATTCTTGATCACCTAACATTAAATCACCATAATATTCATAAGGTGATTTACCATAAACTGGCAGAGGATCATCCTCTGGATAATCTTCTTTTGATTCATCAATTATGGCTTTTAGTTTTTTGAGAGTTAGACTCTGTGCAGGAAAATACCAAAGGGTTTTATGGTTTTTTTGTAAAAAAGGAAAACTGGGATCAATAATCACTGCATCTAATTCAATCCAACCATGTTCAACAGGTTTATAAGGCTGACCAGTAAACACTAAAAAGCCTTGAACATATTTTGATCCTTCAGTAGCTAAAGCCGCTTTATAAGCATTTTCAAAAGGTTTCTTAGCTTTACTTTTGATGCTTTCAGCAACTTGCAGAGATAATGATTCATCTAATAACTTATTCATGGGTGAAATTAGCCTCCTCTAATTACTGTCAATTCTATCATCTCTTAATGTCTGCACTTGTAAACCGATTTTCACAATTTTTTAAGTAGGATAGAAAGATAAAAAAATCTTATCAGTATGACATAAGTTCAGGTTTTACCCTTTTGCAGTATATGTAAGGCTGAACAGAATGATGATATCAATTGAATTATCTGTCTTTATCTGCGGTCAATTATTCTTGATATTTTATTTTATGCGGCTTCATATCAATTTGGAATCAGAATCATTTATTTTCTAAATTATTAGTCAATATGAGAGTTTCAATCCCTAATAGGGATTAAGGAAAATTGCAATAGACTCAACCGAAGGAGATTTAATAACTTTACTTTTGTGGTTTCAATCCCTAATAGGGATTAAGGAAAATTGCAATCTTAGATTATGGATACGAAAAGAGTCTTTTATTGGTTTCAATCCCTAATAGGGATTAAGGAAAATTGCAATCAATATCGAATTGAGAAAATTCATTATTATTAATGTTTCAATCCCTAATAGGGATTAAGGAAAATTGCAATATGCCAGCTATTCAGATATTCGGCAAGATGGGCGCAAATAAGTTTCAATCCCTAATAGGGATTAAGGAAAATTGCAATTCGTGATGTGAAAATATCTTTCGATACCAGTTTATGGTTTCAATCCCTAATAGGGATTAAGGAAAATTGCAATTATTATGAATATCCTGTAATTCCTCTATCGAATCGTTTCAATCCCTAATAGGGATTAAGGAAAATTGCAATACCCACAGTCAGTTAGAAACCCATTACAGGCGGAAGTTTCAATCCCTAATAGGGATTAAGGAAAATTGCAATAGACATTGTTCTGATTTTCTGGTTCTTCCGAATCGTTTCAATCCCTAATAGGGATTAAGGAAAATTGCAATCAAAATCTGCTCAATTTGTTCGCGCTTCAAACCAGAAGAGAGTTTCAATCCCTAATAGGGATTAAGGAAAATTGCAATTCTCGTCACAGCTACTCATTATCTAAGCCTCGAGTTTCAATCCCTAATAGGGATTAAGGAAAATTGCAATAATCAACCCTTTTCAAGTCCCATCTGTACTCGTTCTGGAAGTTTCAATCCCTAATAGGGATTAAGGAAAATTGCAATGTTTTTAGGAATTGATGTTAATTCCCAAGCAACGTTTCAATCCCTAATAGGGATTAAGGAAAATTGCAATCAGAGGCATTAGCCAAAGATATAAAACGAGAATTCGCGTTTCAATCCCTAATAGGGATTAAGGAAAATTGCAATACAATTGAAATTAATAAGCTATTTACACTTGAGCCGTTTCAATCCCTAATAGGGATTAAGGAAAATTGCAATTAGTCATAGTTAAAACGGCGTTATATCAGAATATCAGTTTCAATCCCTAATAGGGATTAAGGAAAATTGCAATCTCAGGCTAAGGTGATTGTTGAGAATGCTGGTGATGTTTCAATCCCTAATAGGGATTAAGGAAAATTGCAATTTCCCAAATATGTCCAGTTTCAATTGAAACAACATTAAGTTTCAATCCCTAATAGGGATTAAGGAAAATTGCAATTAGACGAATCTCCATACCTTTTGGAGGCAAGAATAGAGACGTTTCAATCCCTAATAGGGATTAAGGAAAATTGCAATTCAATACGCACAGACCCGGATAAATTACCCAGCTTCTGTGTTTCAATCCCTAATAGGGATTAAGGAAAATTGCAATCGAAGCCGTAAAGGAAGCGGTAAACGTTGCACAAGGTTTCAATCCCTAATAGGGATTAAGGAAAATTGCAATTGTAAATGCCAAGGTTCGATTTGGGAAATTCACTCCTGTTTCAATCCCTAATAGGGATTAAGGAAAATTGCAATTTGAGTGCATCCCTGGCTGTCCACCGGGAACGCTTGTTTCAATCCCTAATAGGGATTAAGGAAAATTGCAATATTTGACACATATTTCACCTAGCGAGAAAAACAGAATGTTTCAATCCCTAATAGGGATTAAGGAAAATTGCAATCGGCGAAGTTCAGCTAGAGATTGTTGAAATAATTCTTCCAAGTTTCAATCCCTAATAGGGATTAAGGAAAATTGCAATCTGCACCCCTGCTGCACCCACTGTGTCAGGTGTGTCAGTTTCAATCCCTAATAGGGATTAAGGAAAATTGCAATTTGAGCCAGAGATAGGAGCATTTACAGCTTATGTCCTGTTTCAATCCCTAATAGGGATTAAGGAAAATTGCAATTCTGAGTAATTTTCTATGTAGTCACCCACAAACTCAGTTTCAATCCCTAATAGGGATTAAGGAAAATTGCAATTTTCATCAGCAGGAATGCAAACTCCATCTACTTCCACAAAGTTTCAATCCCTAATAGGGATTAAGGAAAATTGCAATAAATTATCTTCGTTCTTGGTAGTAAAACTGTTAAGTTTCAATCCCTAATAGGGATTAAGGAAAATTGCAATAGCGGCATCCTGGAAGCCTGTCTGTATTTGGTTTTCAAGGTACGGTTGCGCGATCGCTCTCATCATAGTCCATTTCAGAAATTGTGTCAAGAATGAAAATCGCTGAAACCCAGTCTGGGTAAGGTGCGCGGACGGGTGACTAACATTAACAGCCGCAAAACCAAGCCTATCAAGAGATACAGACATTTTTTCAGGTTCTTGATTTTTTACACCTACCCAGCCGCGCTAAAAGGCTGATTGTCAACTACTCTCCATACTCTCCACCAGTCACCTTACCCCGGAAAACAATGTACTGATATAGATTGTAAAACAACATTACCGGAATCAGGAAGCCGATAAAAATAATCATGATTACCAGCGAACTGGGGTCAGCAGCAGCTTCATAAATTGTAATCTGTCGGGGGATAATGTAGGGAAAAACAATCAAACCCAAACCCAAAAATGTCAAAACAAATAACAAAATTGTCCAAACAAATGGTGCGCGTTCTTCTTGGCGATTTAAACTTTGTAAAAGCTGCCAAATTAACCAGATTCCTAAAATGGGAATAACTGCAAAAATATAAACTAAGGGTTGTTGAAATAACCTCATTCTCGCACCTTCATAAATCAAGGGGGTGGTGATTGTAATCAAAACTGCACCGATTAAAGTTGTCCAAGCAGCTAGTTTTGCAGTTTTATAGTGAGTCTCTTGTAATTCTCCTGTAGTTTTCCAAACAAGATATGTTGAACCAATCAAAACATAGCCTTGAATTAAGGTTAAAGCTACCAATACAGACGGCAGACTTAACCAGTCCCAGGTACTACCAATAAAATGCCCTTTTTGATCGACATTAATACCTTGTAAAACTGCACCTAACGCAAAACCTTGACCAAGTGCAGCACCGAAGCTACCTGTACCAAAAGCTAAATTCCAAAATAACTTACGTCGGGATAATTCCCGAAATTCAAAGGCTACACCCCGAAAGATAAAGCCAAATATCATCACCAAAATGGGGATATATAAAGCATTTAATATTGTGCCGTAAGCAAGGGGAAATGCACCAAACAGACCTCCAGCCATCAATACTAGCCAAGTTTCATTAGCATCCCAAATATTACTTAAACTGGTCATCAACAGTCCCCGACGTTCTTCATCAGAAGATGTGAGAGATAATATGCCCACTCCTAAATCAAAGCCATCTAACATGACGTAGAGAAATAGAAATAAGCCTAAGATTACAAACCAAACTTGGGGAAGAAAATATTGTAGTGTTTCCATAAGTTGATGTAATTTGAATATGTAAATTGACGTAAGGATTCAGGATACAGAATGTTTGATATAGAAGGGAACAGAAAAGAAAAATATTCTTCTTCCTTCTTCCTTCTTCCTCCTGACTCCTGACTCCTGACTCCTGAATTCTTATGGTTACGCTATCGCTAACCCACCCTACAGATGTTGTAAATTCTGTAGAGACATTTCATGAAATATCTCTACAATTAAAATATTTAGAAATCCTTTAGTGTTATTGTTGCGCTTCTACAGGACGTTCATCTGGTACAAATTCTCCTGGTGTGGTATCAACTGCGGGTTTGGTAATTTCTACACCGGGAATTGGTAAATCAAGATTGGGGCCGTTACGAATAATGCGACTACCAAAATATAAAGCGGCTATAAATAAAATACTGTAAACTGTGGCAAAGCTGGTGAGGGAAACTAAGACATTACTAGCGGGTAAATGAGAAGCTGCGTCTACTGTGCGGATTTGTCCATAAAGTACCCAAGGTTGTCTTCCTACACAACGAACTATCCAACCTGATTCTACAGCGATGTATCCTAGAGGGGCTGCTAATACCCAACCCACCATTAACCAACGTTGTTGACTAATATTCTCGGCTGAAAGTTTACCTCGTAACCATTGCAAGGTACTTAATAACATCAGTCCAGCGAAGAAGAAGCCAATGCCAATCATGATGCGGAAGGCATAATATATTAAACCTATCATGTGGGGACGGTCTTCTGGTTTCCACTCTTTTAAACCCCGTAGTGGTTCTGAAAGATTTTGTTTAAATTCGAGAATGTATCCTAAAGCATTGGGAATGGTAATTTCCCAGTCGTTTTTTTGGGCTTTTTCGTTAGGTACAGCTAGTAAACTCCAGTCAGCAGGTTTTCCCGCTGGTGATGATTCCCACTGGGCTTCCATTGCTGCTAGTTTGGTTGGTTGATAGTGATAAACTTGTTCACCGCTGAGGTGTCCGATGTATATTTGAAGTGGAGCAACTGCGATCGCAGCTGCTAAAGCTATTTTCAAGGAACGGGAAAAGAAAGCTGGATGACGTTGTTTGAGAATATACCAAGCACTAATTCCCCCAATCACAAATAATGATGTCTCCAATGTGGCAAAAAACATATGCAGCACACTGTTAACCATAAAGGGATTTAAAATAGCCTGAAAGTAATCATGGACAATAAATTTACCATCGACTAATTCCCCACCTGCGGGAGTTTGCATCCAAGAATTAGCTGTTAAAATCCACAGAGTGGACAGGTTAGCACCCACAGCTACCAAAATGGTAGAAAGATAGTGAATGGTAGGGTTGACACGCTCCCAACCAAATAGCATAATTCCTAAAAAAGCAGCTTCGAGCATAAATGCCCAAGACGCTTCAAAACCAATCACGCTGCCAAAAAAGTTACCCACTGCTTCCGAGAATGGGGCCCAATTCGTCCCAAATTGAAATTCCATGGGAATACCAGTGGCTACACCAATACCGAAGTTGAGAACGTAAAATTTAGACCAAAAACGGGCATGGAGGTAGTAATCTGGATTACGGGTTTTTAACCATACTCCTTCAATTATGACTAAGTAAATGCCCATACCTGTCGTTAGCACAGGCCAAAGCATATGAAATATTGCTGTGAGTGCAAATTGCATCCGTGATAATAAGACGGAATCGGATAAAAATTCCACCTATCTCTCCATTTGCTCACTACTCTTTCTAGGATATCGGGTAAAGCACTGAATGGAAAAATATCAGCTGCGAAAAAATTTTTTCACCCCAATGCAAAAGGAATAAATAATGATTTCCATAGATAAAATATTATACATCGAAAAAAACAGGCAAATTTTGGATGATATATAAGCATTTGCTTATATAAGGTATTCAATATTTATTTAATAAATCGTACCTTCGGGTTAATTTTTTAGCTTGCAAAGGCTGTATGCTATTTTTAATCAAACAGTTAAACTACATTTGCAGTCAGAAACCGTAAATTAGATAGTTTTAAATGATTGTGTTGAATAATAACTAGGTTTTATCCTTCTGTAAAATCTTGGTTCATTGATCATGTAATTCTTCATCTATAACTATAGCGCCAGCAAGATATTATTATGCTTGCTATGTTTGGCAATTTCAAATCAATTTATTACTACTTGAGGAGTGAGCAGTTACAAATGAATTCTACACCCCATTTTTTAATAAAATTTAAATGTTGAGAACATCTATTTAGATCAACATTAATATACCTAGCAAAACATAGAAGTGCAAAGGCTGTTTATAAAAACTCTTTACTTGTAATTTTGACAGTCCAAACTTTATGACGTGCATTTGCCGAAATTAACCAACACTAATAGTTTCAACTAATAATCAACAGGGTAGCTAATTATCTCATTGTTATCCAGATTATTATTGCCAATATAGAAATGGTTGCATTCTTGCCGACCAAGCAAATGTTTTGCAGTTCAAAACTGGTATTCTAGTTGTTTGGCTAAATAGTTGTGAATTAGTCAGCAGTAAAAATTGTTTTTCAACCCACATCATTACATTTTCCACTAATGCAAATAACCAATACTATTCATTTCCGCAATCTCCGTGGCGATGTCTTCGGCAGCCGTGACACTGCCGTTGTCTCATTACCTATCGCCTTAACCTTCGGCGTAGGGCCTCCTCGATAGACTCTATGGGGCAGCTTATAGCGGCTTTTTTGCCGCCCTGTTGGTACGCCAACGTTGATCTCTGAACTGACCGGGCTAATGACCGTAAGCCCTGTCTACAGGTTCTTGTGCAGCACCTGTGCTGTAGGAGTCAAGCGCATCACTCTTTTGTAAAGTTCATTTAGTTCATTTCATTTATTGTAATACTCCTCATCAAAGGAGACACAAGGAGGTATTCGTGGAATTCTTGTCCGTTTTCTTGCAGGACTTTGTTAAGCAGTTGCAGTCCCCAACACTGGCCTTTTTAATTGGTGGGATGATCATTGCTGCCCTTGGTAGTGAATTGGTAATTCCAGAGTCAATTTGTACGATCATCGTCTTCATGCTGCTGACCAAAATCGGTCTAACCGGTGGAATTGCGATCCGTAATTCCAACCTAGCGGACATGATCTTACCCGCATTGTTTGCTGTAGCCACAGGTATTGCGGTTGTATTCATCGCCCGTTATACATTAGCCAAGCTGCCTAAAGTCAGAACTGTGGATGCGATCGCTACTGGAGGGTTGTTTGGTGCGGTGAGCGGCTCTACCATGGCTGCCGGACTGACGGTTCTGGAAGAACAAAAAATTCCATTTGAAGCATGGACTGGCGCACTCTATCCCTTCATGGATATCCCCGCGCTCGTAACTGCGATTGTAATAGCCAACATTTATCTCAACAAGAAGAAGCTTAAAGAATCACCCGAATCTGCCATTGAGGAGTCTTTGAGTAAGCATCCCGTGGCGGCTGGTGATTATCCCAGCACCAGGCAGGAGTATCTTAGCCAGAAGAAAGATCCTGCGGATAATCGGGTCAAGATATGGCCGATCATCGAGGAAAGCCTTCGGGGTCCTGCCTTATCGGCAATGTTATTAGGCCTCGCTCTTGGACTGTTCACCCAGCCGGAAAGTGTCTATAAAAGCTTCTACGATCCCGCCTTTCGCGGCTTGCTTTCGATCTTGATGCTGGTCATGGGTATGGAAGCTTGGTCAAGAATTGGCGAACTGCGTAAGGTAGCCCAATGGTATGTTGTGTATAGTGTGGTAGCACCGTTTATACATGGGTTGATAGCTTTCGGTCTCGGCATGATTGCCCATTACACAATGAACTTCAGCATGGGCGGTGTCGTGGTACTGGCTGTCATCGCTTCCTCTAGTTCAGACATCTCAGGCCCCTCCCACGTTGCGAGCCGGTATCCCGTCTGCCAATCCCTCCGCTTATATAGGCGCTTCCACAGCCGTCGGTACACCAATTGCGATTGGTGTGTGTATACCGTTCTTTATCGGTCTTGCCCAGGCGATAGGCGGCTAATCCCACAAAGGTCGCGGTCTGTTGGCACTCCCTTGAACCGGCAGACTAAGCAACTTAAGTATATAATATCAATTTACCTAAGTAAGGAGGTAACTAATATGTCCAAGCGTGCCAACAAGCTCGTCATTGTCACGGAAAAGGTTCTGATGAAAAAGGTCGCCAAGATCATTGATGAATGCGGGGCGACCGGTTATACGGTGGTAGATACTGGCGGGAAAGGCAGTCGTAACGTGCGCTCTACGGGTAAACCCAGCACTGCCGACACCGACTCGAATGTAAAGTTCGAGGTACTCACCGAAACTCGGGAGATGGCCGAGAATATTGCGGATCAGGTCGCAATAAAGTTTTTTACCGATTATGCGGGCATTATCTATATCTGTGAAGCAGAGGTACTGTACGGAAGACATTTCTGTGGGCCAGACGGCTGTTGAATCGAAACGACGCAGACCTAGAAAGCCGGGGTCATCCCCGGCTTTTTGATGCCATTTTTGTTGTTTTTCTTTTTCGCTTATATGTGCTTTTTTAGCCTCAGTTTCCTTTCTTGTTTCCGTAATTTCCCTGTGTGACAGCTAAGGATGCGGAATGTGGGTTTAAAATACCCGGAAATATATGAAAAGTTGTAAATTTACCGCAGACGTTGAAGGACATCATATCCAAGAAATCCGTAAAACAGATAAAGCGCTAGTATTCTTCAAATATTGCGTTCAGAAATTAAGATTTTGAGGGCTAAAAGCTGTATGCTATTTTTATTCAAATTCCTTCTAGAGTAGGTTCTGGTTTTTTGTTACTAGGCTCAACTCTGTTACGTTTATTGTTGCGTACTTACGTGAATAAACAAAGGTTAAGCGCTACTAAGTAACAGTCTCTCCCAGTAATCTAAAAATCTGTTTACCTGGTTTCAGCCGACATAACACTTAATTTTCAACTGACTAAAATGCAAATTCCCAACAATGATGACATTTTTTTAAAAAATCATTTTGCTAAATCTCATAGATATCTAAAATATATCTAGCCATTGCAAGTTTTATGGCAATTTTAGCAACCATACAATACACACTAGCAATCAGATAGAACTCAGCCTTTTAACGTGAGAGGAAAGGTAGCTTAGATATTCCCAATATTTCAAAAAATTGGTAAGGAACTATAAAAGCCACCCAAAAATTATCACTGTCAATAAATATAACATGATTACATTTTTCCTCACTATTTGAGTTTCTAACAGATGAGTTTAGATGTTTTTATATGGCTAGAATTGTGAATTTAGTTAGACAGAAGAACACTTGTCTAAACCGTACAATTTTGTTGTCATTGAGCATCCACTAATGGAAATAACCAATACTATTCATTTTCGTAATTTACGCGGAGATATTTTTGGTGGTGTTACAGCTGCTATTGTTTCTCTACCACTGGCTTTAGCCTTCGGTGTTGCTTCCGGTGCCGGCCCCGTAGCTGGTCTTTATGGTGCTGTCTGTGTGGGCTTTTTCGCAGCATTATTTGGTGGTACACCAACTCTGATTTCTGAACCTACTGGTCCAATGACAGTAGTAATTACTGGTATTATCAGTTCCTTCACAGCCAGCGACCCGGAAAACGGCATGGCTATGGCTTTTACCGTAGTCATGTTAGCAGGACTATTTCAAATTATCTTTGGCATCTTTAAGCTAGGAAAATATATCACTCTCATGCCCTACAGTGTAATTTCTGGCTTTATGTCAGGAATTGGGGTGATTTTGATTATTTTGCAAATTGCGCCTTTTTTGGGGCAAGCAACCCCTAAAGGTGGAGTATTAGGAATAGTTCAAAACCTACCTAGTTTATTAGAAAATATCAACCCGATTGCTTTAATTTTGGGTGTGATGACAGTGGCAATTATTTACTTAACACCATCGAAAGTTAAGCGCATTATACCCCCCCAGTTAATTGCATTAGTAGCGGTGACAGTGGTTTCTTTGGTATTTTTTGGAGATGCAGATATAAAACGCATTGGTGTGATCCAAACTGGTTTACCAAAGATCCAAATGCCAACTTTCACATTATCCCAAATGACCATCATGTTAGTTGATGGGGTAATGTTGGGGATGTTGGGATGTATTGACACTCTATTAACCGCTGTGGTTGCTGATAGCTTAACCCGCACTGAACATAAATCTGATAAAGAATTAATTGGGCAAGGCATCGCTAACGTCGTATCCGGTTTATGTGGTGGTTTACCCGGTGCTGGGGCAACAATGGGAACTGTTGTGAATATCCAAAGTGGAGCGCAAACTGCAATATCTGGTATCACGCGTGCTTTGATTTTGTTGGTTGTGGTTTTGGGTGCTGCTGGCGTAACTCAAAGCATTCCTATGGCTGTTTTAGCTGGTATTGCCCTGAAAGTAGGGGTTGATATTCTGGACTGGAGTTTCTTAAAACGCTCTCACAAAGTATCTCTCAAGGGTTCCATCATCATGTATGGTGTGTTACTCTTGACTGTGTTTGTAGACTTAATTGTGGCTGTGGGTGTGGGTGTATTTATTGCCAACATCTTAACCATTGAACGTCTTTCTAGTATGCAGTCTCAGACAGTCAAAGCCATTAGTGATGCAGATGATGCTATTGATTTGACTCCAGAAGAAAAGAGTTTATTAGATGAAGCTAATGGCCGCGTGTTGCTGTTCTACTTAAGTGGGGCAATGATTTTTGGTGTTTCTAAGGCTATTTCTCGTGAACATAACGCTATCAAAGATTGTGATGTTGTTGTGCTTGACTTGAGTGATGTACCGATGATGGGTGTTACAGCTTCTTTGACTATTGAAAGTGCAATTAGGGAAGCTTGTGAGAAAGGTCGTCAAGTGATCATTGTGGGTGCAACAGGCAAAATTAAGAAACGGTTGGATAACTTGGGAGTTTTGAGCTTATTGCCTCCCCATCATTTGATGGTAGACCGCAAGGAAGCACTAACACAAGCGGTTGCTTTAGTTCACAGTTTAGCAAACGAAACAAATGCACCTGTTGCTTAGAGGATATTGGTTAAGTCTAACTTGGTGAGAGCGATCGCTCTCTATCCTCTCAATTTTCCTGCTCAAGTTGGCGTATGAGAGGATCTGGGGTTTTTAATACATCGCAAACCACTGTAAAAACATTCTCTTAAAACCAAATCACATCAATCAAAAAAATATCCCCCTATTTTGTCGCTCAAAATAGGGGTTTGTTTTCAATAACTTAGGTTTTTTAAGTTAGACGCTTTTGGATTGATTCCACAGATAAATCTGGGGGTTTGTAGCCTCAAGGAATTATTGCTCATACCACTATGGCCTACTAAAGACGTAATAAAAAACCTGATTGTAGTGTAGTTATAATTCATTATAGGAGAAACTCCTAACACCGAACTCAGGTTACTTTTGTTCTGTTGTGCGTAAGTTATATTCATGTAAATATAGTGACACAGATTAATCTACCCCTTATTAATTACTAATTCCCTATTACGAATTGCTATAATTCCTTAACAAGGAATATACTGATAACTACTAACGTTCAGCTAGAGAAAACTGAATTGTTAGTAAATAAAATCACAGACTCACCAAGCCTTGACAGTGAAATTCAAGCAAGGTAAAAAACGTGGAAAATTCGATATATAAACTGCAAAGGGTACTACCCATCAGCCCCCGCGCCCTGTTATTAGTAAATCGTCATGCCCGTAAAGGGGAAGAAAACCTCTTGGCAGCTATTCATTGTCTGGAGACACTTGGTTTTAATGTGATTCCAGAATCTACAGAAAACCCCACACATTTAGGTGATGTTATTAGACAATACCACCACGAAATTGATTTGGTCATAGTTGGCGGTGGTGATGGTACTCTTAATGCCGCAGTCGATGCTGTAGTTGAAACTCAATTACCTTTAGGAATTTTGCCTTTGGGAACTGCAAACGACTTAGCTAGAACTTTGGGAATTCCCAATTCTCTACCCGAAGCTTGTCAAATTATTGCTGCTGGACAGTTGCAACACATTGATTTGGGTTGGGTAAATGGTAAGTATTTTTTTAATGCTGCCAGTTTGGGATTAAGTGTAAAAATTACTCAGCGATTAACTACAGAAGTTAAACGCCGTTGGGGAATATTTGCTTATGCAGCGACAGCATTTCAAGTAGTTTGGAAATCTCGCCCATTTCGTGCAGAAATTCGCATGAATGGTCAATCAATTCACGTCAAAACTGTGCAAATTGCTGTGGGCAATGGTCGTTATTATGGTGGTGGCATGGCTGTATTTCATGATGCTACAATAGATGATCAGAGGCTGGATCTTTATAGTTTAGAAGTTAAGCATTGGTGGGAAATAATACCTTTACTACCGTCAATGCGCCAAGGTAGACATATACATTGGCCAAATGTCCGTGCTATACAAGGAAAGGAATTTGAGGTTTATACTCGTAAACCACGTCCTATCAATACAGATGGGGAAATAACTACGTATACTCCGGCTGTGTTTCGTGTGATACCTATGGCTATCAGCGTTTTGGTACCACCACTATAGTTTTATGAAGACGTTGAAACATAAAAACTTTGTTTGAGTCTTTATATTTCAGCTATGTCTAAAACTATGCTCCACTATCGGGGTTTTCAGGCTATATTCCTATAAACTTTGAGCAAAATGCATTTGCGATTTTCTCAAGACATTAAGTCTTTGCTGGAACGTTTAGCTGAACAGCCACTGACTATTGGTGATATTCTGGCAGAAACTTCAGAACGGGGTTTTAGCTTAATAATTTCATTATTAGTGCTGCCCTTTTTATTTCCTCTGCCACCAGGCTTAACAGGGCCTTTTGGGGGTACTTGCTTACTGTTGTCGGTACAGATGATTTTAGGCCGACGATCACCTTGGCTGCCTAAAAAAATCGCTAATTACCCATTTCCTCACGTTATTGCTCAGATAATTCTACAGAATCTGCGTCGATTAACCAGGGTGTTGGAAAAAATTACTCGTCCCCGATTAATGCACATAGCTTCTCATCCGTGGATTTGGCGCTTAAATGGGCTTTGTATTTTTTGGCTAACAATATTACTAATATCACCAATTCCTTTTACCAATCCCATCCCCACTGTAGGTATTTTACTTTTGGCAGTTGCCATGATTGAATCTGACGGTTTGCTGATATGCATCAGTTACGTGATTACAGCCTTGATTACCTTATTGTTTGGGTTTCTTGGTTATGCGTTGTGGTTTGCCACTCTGAAGAACTGACATTTCTGAGGTGGTGCTGTTGAATTTACGATCGCTCAAATAGGAAAAATTTAAAATCTTTACAAAACAATATACACATCGGAATGTGGGAGTTGATATAATGAGATACCCAGAATAGAAAACTGAGAGAAATTAATCATCTCATATCAGCTGTTTATCTGATGATTCCTCTGAATTCTGATTCAAATGGGAAAAGTTCCCTGATGAAGAGGACTTTTTCATTCACAAAAATACACAATATAGCAATCAAATTATTGCTAAAATAAAACCCCCAGCTAAAAGCTGAGGGCTGCAATCTAATTAAGGTGCATCTACTATTTTCTTATCCGTCTGATTTTTGGCTATATCCGGAAGGTCGAGGCTGATCAGATATTTTTTTGTATATAATCGAAAAGTATTGTAGTAAAACCCCCAGTTCCACCTGAGGGCGATTAATCAATTAAGGTATATATACCTCCGTCCGTGTGTCGGGTTAATCAGGAAGAATTAATTAAAAAAGTGCGATCGCATTTTTTTAGATAAGGTAGTGATTTTTTTGGCATCTACCCATCGGTGGATGAGCGCCTTATAATTAAATTATATAAATTTAAGCGTGTTTGTACTAAGGGCTATTTTTCCAGAGCTTGTTTCCTTGGTTGACGAGATGCAAAAATTATTCCATGTCTGGGACTGAATAATAAAGCCAAGGTAAATAAACTCGAAACTACTAAGACAATAGCTGGCCCAGAAGGTAAATTATAAAAGTAGCTGATATACATTCCGCTAACACTAGAAATTACACCAATTATGGCTCCGACAATCATCACTTCATGCAAGCGTTTCACTAATAGATAAGCGGTTGCACCTGGAGTAATTAAAAGTGATAATACTAAAATTACGCCTACAGCTTTCATGCTGGCAACAATGGTTAAAGCAATCAACAACATTAAACCAAAGTTGAGACGATTAACTGGTAAACCTGCGGCTTGTGCGCCCAATGGATCAAAGGTGTAAAATAGAAGTTCTTTGTATAATAAGAGGATAACTATCAAAACAATTGCAGCAATGATAGTTGTATCTCGCACTTCATCTACAGTTACACTCAGAATATTCCCAAAAAGGAAGTGATTCAGGTCGATTTTATTATCTTTTTGAATAACTGTAATTAGAGTCACACCCAGGGCAAAAAATGCTGAAAACACTATCCCCATTGCGGCATCTTCTTTAATGGGTGAGCGTGTTCTAATAAAAGCTATGACCATTGTACTCACAATGCCAGCAATAAATGCACCGACAAAGATATTAGCACCGATCATAAATGCGATCGCTAATCCTGGTAAAACAGAATGGCTGATAGCATCACCCAGCAATGCTAGGCGTTGTACCATTAAGTAACTACCAACTACTGCACATAATAAGCCTACGAGTATGGCGATGATTAAAGAACGTTGCATAAAGCCATATTGCAACGGTTCTATTAGTGTTTGAATCATAGAGGAAAATGAACCGCAAAGACGCATTCACGAAGTGTCTCGAAGAGAAGGACGCGAAGGAAGAGACGAAGAAAGAGAGTCAAGCACTCGGTACAGGCTAAACGCCACGCTACCGCTAACGGTACTCGGTACTCACAACTCTTTTGACTCCTGTATTATGCTGCATCAGAGAAGTACATAACTTTTCCTCCGTAAGCTTGATTAAGGTTTTGTTCTGTCAGGACTTGTTGGCGGGAACCTGTGGCAATTAGTTCACAATTTAGTAAAATTAAATCATCAAAATGGGCGATGGATTCGCCTAAGTCGTGATTAACTACTAAAACTATTTTGTTAGCTGCGGCTAGTTCTTGGAAAACTTCAAAAATTATGGTTTGGGTTTTTTGATCAATTCCTACAAAGGGTTCATCAAAACAGAAAATTTCTGCTTGTTGGGTTAAAGCACGGGCTAAAAATACCCGTTGTTGTTGTCCTCCAGACAGTTCACCAATGGTGCGGTTTTCTAATTCTTTCATCCCCACTCTTTCTAAAGCATCTTTGGCTACTTGGCGGCTAACAGTCGAGAAAGTACGTAACCAGCCTGTCTTTTTTACACGTCCCATCATCACTACATCCCAAACCGTAGCAGGGTAATTCCAATCAATTTGGCTACGTTGTGGTACATAGGCAACTTTCTCTAGTTGCTGCATCAGGGCTTTGCTCTCGTATAAAACTTGACCACTAGTTAAAGGTACTAATCCCAAAATTGCTTTCATCAGCGTACTTTTACCAGCACCATTAGGGCCAAAAATTCCCGTCAGTCGTCCTGGTTTAATAATGCAGTTAACATCCCGCAAGGCTTCCTGTGTCCGGTAGTGTACCCCTAAGTGGGAGATGTTAAT
The DNA here is from genome assembly GCF_057568715.1 of Anabaena sp. EIM26. Lineage (NCBI taxonomy): Bacteria > Bacillati > Cyanobacteriota > Cyanophyceae > Nostocales > Nostocaceae > Anabaena > Anabaena sp. EIM26. Next base: position 1,235,998 of record NZ_CM172472.1, read on the forward strand.
GGCTGCTGTGGGATTCATCACAATCGGTTTGATAGTTTGTTCAGAAATCGCTCTTACTTGTCTCTGTAATAAACTAATTTTTTGATAAAAAGAGACGTTTTGCATAACCGTACTTAAATATTCATTCCTTGAGTTTACTATAAATATGAGAGAAATATGAAAAAATCTATAATTAGAAGTAATAATGGGGATAAATTAAATTAATACTCAGAATCAATAGTGGTAGTGGGATGAAGAAAACAAAGATTTTTCGGTTGTGTGTGGGAATTTTGTTACCTTTAACATTACTCAGTTGTACTCCGTTAGACTCTCAGCCACGGAGAAATGGTAAACCGCAAGTTGTAGCAACTAGCACTATAATTGCAGATTTAGCTGAAGAGGTTGGTGGAGAGGAAATTAATTTGTTGGGAATTCTTCAACCCGGTGCAGATCCTCACGTTTACGAACCAGTACCCGCAGATAGCCGAGTTTTAGAAGCAGCAGACTTAATTTTATATAACGGTTATAACTTAGAACCGGGAATTATTAAGTTGATGAACGCTAGTGGAAGAAAAACACGAAAGTTAGCAGTAGGGGAAGTGGTCAAACCCTTAAAGTTAGAAAAAAGCAAAGGTCAAATTGTTCCAGATCCACACGTTTGGGGAAGTGGAGAAAATGCCATCTTGATGGTAAAAGCAATTAGAGATGGATTAATTGAGTTATCACCAGAAGATAAAGATAAATTTACTCAAAAAGCAGACAAACTTATTGATGAATTACAGCAATTAAATATCTGGATTAGGGGACAAATCCAAACTATTCCCCCAGAAAAACGTAAACTGATCACTACTCATGATGCATTTCAATATTATGGAAATTCCTATGGGATCAAAATTGCTGGAACTTTAATTGGCATTAGTACAGAAGAACAACCCAGCGCCCAAACGGTAAAACAATTAGTAGATTCAGTCAAAAAAATAGGTGTACCTGCAATTTTTGCTGAAACTACCATTAATCCAGCTTTAATTAAAACCGTTGCCCAAGAGGCAGGTATAAAACTTGCTCCACAACAACTTTATTCTGATTCTATTGGTGCAAAGGGAAGTGATGGAGATACATACATCAAAATGATGGTAGCCAATACCCGTGCTATTGTCACAGCATTGGGAGGTAAATATACGCCGTTTAAACTCAAGCAAAAAATAGAAGCAAAATCTTAGTGAAATTAGTCTCTAACTTTAGTCTGAAGCCAAGTTTTAATTTCATTCTTAAACTCTTTCCTAAGAAAGAGCTACTTATGGCTTTGATTGTTTAAATTGATATTAGTGATAGCAAAAAAATATTTTGGTAAAACTCATGACTGATAATCATCAAGATAAACAAATTAATCAGCCAGTAGATAAAGATAGCTTTTCTAAAAAAGAACTAAATGTCAAAAAAAGGAACTTAACTGCTAATCCTGGGGATAGAATTGCTGAAGAACCGCAATCAATTGAAGAAAAATCTCAACAAATTGCTGTAGACTCACCGGATATTACAGGCGATCATATTACAGTTCCAACTTATTTTGTAGTTGAAACTCCTGAAGGTGAGCAAAAAGCACTCCACCACGTCAAAGATGCAGAAGAAATTTCTGATATGATTCGTCAAGCGCGAGTAGATGAAGACGGAAATCGAGTTTGGTGGTAAGAGGATGTTTGAAACAATGAGAGTGGAGGCAGGAGAGTGGAGGCAGAGCCTCTGTGATAGCATTCCTAGTCAGAGACTAGGAACGAGTTGCAATGACGGCGTTGGGTGTGGTCAAGGCGAAAGATACTTCTGTGATAGCATTCCTAGTCAGAGACTAGGAACGAGGTATGGTAATGATTTGAGTTTGTGTTGATACTCATGGGGGAGATTCCGCCCCTACGGGGTTGGTGATTTAAAGATGTCCACCTAATTCAGGACTAGATGCACCATTACCCTCATAATTTAACAGGTGAGAATCATTGATCCAAATTGCTTGTTGTGGTACGGGGATGGAAATATCGGCTTGGTCTAAGGCAATTTTGAGACGACGACGATATTCTCTGGCTACGTCCCATTGCTTGAGGGGCTGGGTTTTAATCCATACGCGAATCATCATACCGCGATCGCTAAAATTATCAATTCCTAAAATACTGGGCTTTTCGATAATTTGCCGCTTCCAGAAGGGTTCTTGATTCATTTTCACAGCCACATTCTCGATTAATTTCAAAGCTTCATCAATATTGGCTTGGTAGGAAACTGGAATAGTTAAATCAGCCCGTGACCAACGACTAGAAAGATTGGCTACTATTTTAACTTCGCTGTTGGGAATTGTAATCAAACGTCCTTCTGCGTCCCGGACTTGAGTCATTCGCAAATTGAGATTTTCTACTAAACCGCCCACATCTCCCACATTAATTACATCACCAAGGGCATATTGGTCTTCAAGGATAATCAAAAAGCCATTAATGGCATCTTTAATTAAGTTCTGAGAAGCGAGGGATACAGCTACACCAATTAAACCAGCACCTGCTAGTAAAGGAATTATATCTATACCCAAAGCGATGAGGGTAAGTAAAATACCAACTCCCATCCAAATCAAAGTAGTAATACTTTTTGTCACTCCTGAAAATGTGGAAACTCGCAGTTGCATCCGTTCAGAAGTTTCTGAGTTTAATAAAACACCACCGCTGATTAAAGTTGTGGTAAATTTGTCGATTAGGGCATAACTAAACCGAATAGCTACGTAGGTTCCTAATACCACAATACCTACTTTCAAAGGAATTTGAGCAGCTGCGAGAATCCCTAATTGTAATGCTCGCGTGTAGGGAAACAGACCCAAAACAACAAAACTTCCACCACCCCAAATACCTGTTTGAGTTAATTGAAATAGTCTTTTTTGAACTTCTGCTAAATGCTGATGTTGTTGTTGATTGAGTTGGGTTGTAATCGGTTGTTCTATTTCGTTGGTTGGTGAAACTGCTTCTACATCATCTTTTTGAAACCGGCGTTGATAACGATATATTATTAAACTTGTGACAAGCATTGCTAAAGCAAGACTACCTGCAATTTTACCTTGACCGATTAAAGATGAAATTTGGCGTTCTTCTTTAGCACGTTCTAACTCTTTTTGTAAATCTACAGCAATTTGATTAGTAAGTGTTAAGGAATCTACTTGACGTAATTTAGCATCATCAGAATTAACTGTCATCAAGTATTTTTCATTAACATAAATTACTGGCAAATCGTTGATTCTACGGGTCTGCACATTAAGTTTTTGTGTAGATGAATAAAAGTAATCCTGGCTAATTTCCTGCAAATTAAGTTGGATATTTTGCAACCGTTCTGAAAGATTGGTTTTTGATGCAGCGATCTGAAATAGAGGACGACCATCTAAATAAACCCATTCTGAAACGATTGTATTTTCGGAAGCATTATTTACGCTGCTAGGATTTGGTAAGTAAGGTAAAAGAGGAATCTGGGCTGTAGCTTTTGGTACAGAAACAATAGTAATAACCATTGAACCTGCAATCGCCAAAAATTTTAAACGCAATCAAAAACCTCCTTGGGCAAAATCTATTATTGGGTGTTTCGATAGTTATTTTCTACCAAAAAAGTTGTGTAAATGTACCTATCTAAGGTTCAATATTGACCTAAAGATGATGATATTTGCATTTTTTTGGTTATTGTCTATCTTTAGACAGATCATATTCAGGTTTGAATTGATTCAAAACTAAAAGTAAATGTCGATAATACTTTTACCAGAGAAAGATGAAAAAGAAAAAAGCTAGATAGGGCGTTGATATTGCTCATATCCAAGGTGAAGCTAGTGCTGAGGACTTATTGACTAGCTGATTGCTAATTAACGGCAAATATGGCTACTCGTGAAATAATCTATTAAAGTACGTAAAGGTATAAGCACCTTTTTTGTTTTTTAGAGGATAATTTGAATGACCGCAACTACTCCCAGATTAAAGCACGAGGTTAAAGACCTCGGCCTAGCTCCCTTGGGAAGACAACGGATTGAGTGGGCTGGACGAGAAATGCCCGTATTGAAGCAAATCCGCGATCGCTTTGAGAAAGAAAAGCCTTTTGCTGGATTGCGCCTTGTAGCTTGCGCCCACGTGACCACAGAAACTGCACATTTGGCGATCGCTCTTAAAGCCGGTGGTGCTGATGCAGTTTTAATTGCTAGTAACCCTTTATCAACTCAAGATGACGTAGCTGCAAGTCTTGTAGCTGATCATGAAATTTCCGTATTTGCTCAAAAAGGCGAAGATAGCGCCACCTATAACCGCCACGTGCAAATCGCATTAGATCATCGCCCCAACATCATTGTTGATGACGGTAGCGACGTGGTAGCAGAATTGGTTCAACATCGTCAACACCAAATCGCAGATTTAATTGGTAGCACCGAAGAAACCACCACAGGTATCGTGCGGTTACGCGCCATGTTTAAAGAAGGCGTTCTCACCTTTCCCGCAATGAACGTCAACGACGCAGACACCAAGCACTTCTTTGATAACCGCTATGGTACTGGTCAATCTACCTTAGATGGGATTATCCGCGCTACAAATATTTTGTTAGCTGGTAAGACTGTTGTAGTTGTCGGTTATGGCTGGTGTGGTAAGGGAACAGCCCTCCGCGCCCGTGGGATGGGTGCAAACGTGATCGTTACCGAAATTGACCACATCAAGGCAATTGAAGCCGTTATGGATGGTTTCCGCGTGCTACCAATGGCGGAAGCAGCACCTCACGGTGATATCTTCATTACTGTCACAGGTAACAAGCACGTCGTTCGGGGTGAACACTTCGATGTGATGAAAGACGGTGCGATCGTTTGTAACTCTGGTCACTTTGATTTGGAACTTGATTTGAAATACTTAGCTGCTAATGCTAAGGAAATCAAGGATGTCCGTCCTTTCACTGAAGAGTATAAATTGACAAATGGTAAATCCGTTGTCGTACTCGGACAAGGACGTTTGATTAATTTGGCTGCTGCTGAAGGACACCCCAGCGCAGTTATGGATATGAGTTTTGCTAACCAAGCTTTGGCTGTTGAATACCTGGTGAAGAATAAGGGTAGTTTAGCTGCTGGTTTGCATTCTATTCCTAGAGAAGTAGATGAAGAAATTGCTCGCTTGAAGTTGCAAGCTATGGGCATTTTCATTGATAGTTTGACAGCCGAGCAAATTGACTATATCAATTCTTGGCAGTCTGGTACTTGATTTATTGGTAAAACCCATATCCCGACAGGGAATTAATTCCCTGTCTAATAGCTCAAGTCATCTAAAGATGACTAAGTAAAATGAATGTCTTTTAGTAAACTTTAGTTTACTTTGGCTATTAGCCCGGAACTTCAGTTCTGGGCGGGTTTGGAAGCACAACGATTAATAGTTGGTTTTTTGGGGATGGGCGTTTTGCTTATTCCTTTTTTTTATTTAATGAACCACGAAGAAGCGAAGAACACGAAGGAAGAATTGGTATAATAAGATGGAAAGTGAAAGAAATCATCTAAATTATTTACCTTCTAAAAGATTAACTAAAGTGCTTAATTTTTCAAAAACTTCATCATAAGTAACAATCTGTACACCTTGAGAGTTAGAGCGAGAGAGTTCAAAAGATTGCTTTTTTTCACTATCACATAATTCTTGTTTTGCATTACCAGCAATTAAAATACACTGAGGGTTAAAGGCATAAAAACGTTCATCTGGAAAATTGTGAACGAGACTGTAATAATCTTTAATAAATTGGTCACGATAAGTTAATAATTGAATAACAGCACCTGTTATTTCAGGGGAAGTTTGATAAATTCCAGACCTATATTCACTAGAAAGAAGTTTCGTCTGAGGTGTTTTTATTTCTATTAATGCAGTGTTCCTTGTTTGTTTATGTATCATCAAATAATCAGGATACTTACCACCTTTATTATCGAATTTTTTTCCACCTACATAAGCTTTAGAACCTAGTATAGTTACTGGTGTAGAAAAGACTTGTCCCAGTATAACTGAGTTTTCCTCAAAAAATTTATGCCAAAATTCCTCTAATGAATTATTTTTATTATCTTTCCATGTTTCAAGAATATTTTTGAGATTATCTACTGCTACTATTCTGTTAAGTAATTTTTGAACTTCAATATCTCGTTCATTTTCTGATTTATTTTCCAAAATATCTACTATGATTTTTGATATTTCTCTTGATGTAATCAGTAAATCCAAAATTCGGTTGAATTCATTTGGAGAATCAGCTTTTTTGCGTAATTTGTTTGTTATAATATTAATATTTCCAGAGGGATTTATTTGCTCTCGACGTATCTCTAGTGCTTCCCAAGTAAGATCACTATTTTCTATAAATACGTCCCTAAATGAACTTTTAGTATGATGGCTACGATGTACTTCAAATTTACTTGATATATCAGTTGCAGCCTTGTTTACACTATCAGATATATAATTTGTTACAGGAACAAAGCATTTACACTTCCGAGCTAACTCATTACTAACTTTATTAAGTCTTAAATCATCTAGTAAAATAAATTCTGCACATTGATGCGTCTTAGTTTGAAATGGAGGATTTCCCACCACACAATCAAACTTAGAAAGAGTATCATTTAAAGTTTTATCATCAGTGGTAGAATTTAGAGAGACAATTAATTTAGTCCATACTGATATAAAATCAAGATAATCTTTACTTCGTCTGTTTTTATTTTTGCCAGTTAGCTTAGTTTCTCTGGGATGATTTCTATACCTCAAAAGCGCAAGAGCATAAGCTCGTTTAATTAAAAATTCATTCGCTTTACTGAGTTGATTATTTTTCTCATATTCACTTTGCTGATTATCTGAATGATCAGAAAATAGGGATAACTGAGATTCTTTTTTAATTTCTGGAAATTCACCATTAATAATTTCTAATAATTTTTCAGTTTCTAATTTTTGCATAGCGATTAATTCACCTTGCAATTCTGGAGGTGCGTAATCAATGGGGGGGATAGTATTATTTTCCATATTCATACATTTTTATCCTTTACTGTTACATCAAAGTTCAGTATATCGTATATCACTCAATTACCACAAACCCAACCTACGAATATAACAAGAGATTATACTGCAATGGATACCTTAGATAAATATCGCCAAATCATTCAAAAAATATTAACCGAATATTCCCAACTTCCCTACGCTTACGGTGAACTAGAAAGACAACTAATAATAGACCAAACCGCCAACCATTACCTACTACTAACACTCTTGCTGGGAAAATAATCAACGAGTACATGGTTGCTTAGTTCATATAGATATAATCAACGATAAAATCTGGATTCAAAGAGACGGAACAGAATACGGTATAGCCAACGAACTTGTTAACGCTGGTATTCCTAAAAATCAAATTGTTTTAGCCTTCCAACCAGCCGATATCAGACAATATACCGAATTTGCAATTACTTAAAATCTTGCAATTCTTTCTTTGCGTCTTTGCGCTTTTGCGTGAGATAAAAACCCCAAAAATACCCATTATTAATCATTAGGAGGATGCCAGCTTAAACCAACCCAAATAGCCCTAGCTTGTACAACATCCTCATTATTTAATCGTAAAGCTAAAACCGTACCTCTGCCAATAGCAGTTATCCCAATAATATGAGTACCACCATTTGCCCATTGAAAATGATCTAACCATCGTTGTTGACGAGGATTAAACAAAGATACAGATTCATTAGTTACAGGATCATTAGCAGTTATTTTCGCTCCTTTAAACTCATTACAACGATAACAACAAGCAGCTAAATTTTCTCGTTCATCACTTCCCTCTAAAGAACTAGGTAAAATATGATCCATAACTAAAGGCATACCTGTTAAACGGCTAGAAGTGCGACAATATTCACATCTATAGCCTGCCTCATTAATAACTTGTTGACGAAGAGATTTAGAAATAGATGACACTGGTATTATACTATTTGCTCAAAATCTGGAAGAGTATAACCTTTCCACTTTAAAAGTGCATAGGCATAAGCTTTTTTTAACATTAAATAATCAGCACTCACTCGCAGTGATTTCAACAATAACCTATCAGATTCACTTAATTGATTATTTTGATTTTTTTCTAAAAGTTGTAAATGTAATTCTTGCTGACTTTCAGGAATTTGAATTTGAGCAATATTTAATAAATCCTCAATCGTTAATTCTTGCATAGCCATTAATTCCCCTTGTAATTCCAGAGGTGCATAATCAACCGCAGGAGGAGCATTAATTTGTGTAGTCATAATTTATCCTGGTATTTGACCTATATATATTTTATAACACTTCTCTTCCTTTGCATCTCTGTGTGAGATAAAAATATTCATAACTTCTTGATATACTAGAAAGATTCCCACAAAATCATCTCATGTTAACTGTAACCATTGATGAAATCCAGAAAAACTTCACTAGCTATCTTCACCAAGTAGCAGCAGGAGAAAGTATTCTTATCATTGAAGCAGGTAAAGCAATTGCAGAAATTAAACCAGTTCCCAATGTTATGGAAAAATTAGATTACCCTGAATTAGTACAACAAGTGTTAACAACACATACAGACGGTCATTGCTCTGAAGGAACAGAAATTGAGTTAATATTTGACATTCAAAGAAATCGCTATCTAGTAGTTCATATAGGTTGGGAAGGTGAAAAGAGAACCTATGGTACAATGATTCATGTAGATATTAAAGATGGAAAAATTTGGATTCAGCGCGATTTTACAGAAGAAGGAATTCCTAATCAATTAGTAGAGTTAGGAGTACCGAAAACAGATATTGTGTTAGGTTTTAGAGCGCCTCATATTAGGCAGTTTACTGGTTTTGCAGAAGGTTAAATTTTTTATATATCTTTCTAATCGCCTGATTATCCCCTAAAATCACAAACCAACCGCTTAAACATAGACACAGAAACAATAGTAGTATTCACTAAATTCTGTGCTTGATTAAAATCAGCATCTCCAGTAATTAAAAAATCCGCCTCTGCTGCGACAGCACAAGCTAAAAACTTTTCATCCTTTCTATCTCTAGCAAAATCTATAGTTACCTGAACATCAACTAATTTAGTTACCAAATCTATAACATCTAACCATTCTTTTCTGACTTCATCTGTCAATTTAAACTTCTTCCGACTTAACACATCCTGATACTCTGCTAAAATATCCTCAGAAACAACCCAATCACAATTAGGACTATCCACAACAAATTGAATAACTTCCCTTGGTTCTCTCCCCTTGAGAACAGCAGAAACTAAAACATTAGTATCAATAATAACTTTCATTCCCCACGCCGATAAGCTTCAATTTCTGCGGCTATATCCTCATCTGTAACCTCTTCCACACCAGGAATAGCCTGAGTTTTATCAAATAAATTCCGCAACTTATTACTAATCGTAACTTGCGGGTTATCTTCAGCTAAAACAATAATCTCCACACGCTGTCCAACTTGAAAAGGTAAATCAGATAAAACTACCTGCTTCGGGTCTTCAATCGTGATATAAGTTTTGTAAGCATTCATAATTTATTCTGCTATTTATCCTATATATATTTTATGATACTTTTCTTACTTTGCGCGAAATAAAAAATTATCCCAAAGTCAAAATACCCTCTAGAAAATCCACCACCAAACGCAAAAACTTCAACCATTCAGAACCTAATAAAACTTCTGTAATATTATCCCCCACATGAACAGGAATTTCATATTCCTTACCATCCAATATTACCTTACCTAAATAGATATTAAACCTTGATTCACCTTGTGCTGTTTGCATAGGTTCATTACCAAGAAAAACCCAATCAAGTCCATCCAAATCTTGAGTATTAATTGCCATAAACTTGGTAAAACCTGTATCTAACATCGCATCCACAGGCAAATTTAACCCATCAGCAGTAATCAAATCAATCTCAAAAAATAGCTGCCCCTCACTACCAAAACTTCCCTGAATCATATTCTCCCAGTCGTTCCTGTTTCGTTTAAGCAAAACACATAATTCTTAGCCTTTGGATATTTTTCAAGGACTTTTTTATGAGCTTGAATATTATCTTGAGCAAGAAAGTATTCACCACTATCTGGTTCTATGGCAATATACCAGCTATAGTGACTTTCAATATATTGAGGACGGACACGCTCAAAAATTGCACGACAACGTTGATAAAATATTTCATCTTCCGCTGCTCGTCTGGCTAATTCTTCTGGTGGTATAGTTAATTCAGGAAAAATTCTTCCTCTTCTTACCACTTTTTTTGATGTTATGTGAGTCATATTATTAACTTGAACTCCAATTATTATTTTAACTTAAATTGTGCTTAATTACAACTTTTATCATTGTTTGAACATAAATTTTAACATGATTTTCCCTCTTTATTTTCATCATTAAAAGCTGCTGCCAACTTAGAAAATCAACGCCTTTGTTTACTTGTCTTCGACTCAAAAGGAGAGATTATACTGCAATGGATACCTTAGATAATTATCGCCAAATCATTCAAAAAATATTAACCGAATATTCCCAACTTCCCTACGCTTACGGTGAACTAGAAAGACAACTAATAATAGACCAAACCACCAACCATTACCTATAGGACTTACGCAAGATTGGACTCAAAACCTGATTCTTGGGTAGGGGTAATTCATGAATTACCCCTACTTCCATTCTGTTTTGTGTAAGTCCTGACCTACTACTAACATTAGGCTGGGGAAATAATCAAAGAGTGCATGGTTGCTTAGCTCATATAGACATAATCAACGATAAAATCTGGATTCAAAGAGACGGAACAGAATACGGTATAGCCAACGAACTTGTTAACGCTGGTATTCCTAAAAATCAAATAGTTTTAGCCTTCCAACCAGCGGATATCAGACAATATACCGAATTTGCAGTTACTTAAAATCTTGCAATTCTTCCTTTGCGTCTTTGCGTGAGAAAAACTCTCAATCATCCATTGATTCTGTAACAAAGATTCCAAATTTCGATAACCACTAACGACGCGCACAATTTCAATCCCACCATTAAGAACTCGATAAAGAATAACGTAACCATCTAAAGGAACACCCCGCAAATCAACCCTAATAGCCCCATATTGGGGAAATTAGCTAAATACTTACACTTCTTTTCAAACTCATCAACAAAACGCTCTCCAGCATCAATATTTCTATTTGCAAAATAATCAATAATTTCTGATAAATCCCGACTAGCTTCTGGAGAGATAATATGTATTTTCATCCTTATATTTCTCTGGCTTGACGCAACTTATCCCGCAATTGTGAAATCACAACTTCCCCATCAATACCTTCCCCTCTATTCAATTGTTCAATAGCAACATCAACCTTTTCCCGCGTTTCTTCTACCCAATTCTGATAACCCTGATCCCACTCCAAAAGCAATTTCAAAGCCTTACTAATCACATCTTCAGGATTTGTATATCTACCCGTAGCAATTTGTGCTTGAATAATTTCCTCTAATTCCGGTTTAATTTGGATATTCATGATTTCACCTTATTATCATTAAAAGCTGCTGCTAACTCAGGACTAAGAATAGCTATAGAACTTTCTTTCCATTCATAAATAATAGCATCAATCAAATCCCAAGCCTCATTAGAAGTATCAGTTAAACGAAAAGCCTCACTCACTTCTTTAATAAAATCTTGCAATTCATCCGCATCAAAAACCCGCAACCACCCATAAGGATGTTCATAACCAATTTCTTGACCCAACAACAACCGAAACGCCACCGATAACACCTCACAGCCTTACTTTGTGTTACCCCTTTCACAAGATAAGCTACATATTCACGACGCAACAGCGCAAAAGATTGGTCATTTCTAGTAATAGTAATTGGGTGTTCATAAGCCTTATCTAAAACCTTTCCAGGTTGACGATTTAACTCAGTAGCTGTCACTAACTCATCTGAGAACGCATTGGTAAAAATTGCAATTGACATGATACCTGCATTTTCCTCCAAACGCTGATTTAATCTAAAAATAATATTACGTACTATTGTACGTAATGTCCATTATTTGTCAATAGGTAACATTACAAAAACCTTTGTTTTGGTTTTCATTTTTCCTTTGCGCGAAATGAAAAACATTAATAATTGCTATAATATAAACATTCCCACAAAATCATCTCATGTTAACCGTAACCATTGATGAAATCCAAAAAAACCTCACCATCTATCTTCACCAAGTAGCAGCAGGAGAAAGCATAATTATCACCGAAGCAGGTCAACCAATAGCAGAAATAAAACCAGTTTTCTCCACATCTCCAAAACTCAGACCTTATGGTTTATGTGCTGGAGAGTTTACAGTTCCAGATGATTTTGATGCTCCCTTACCTGCGTACAAACTTTAATTTTTGAATGCGTTAAAATTAATACCATGACACAAAAAACCTATCCTCTAACCTTCGAGCAAATTCTTAATCTTGTTTTACAACTTCCCGCACAAGAACAAGAAGAAATTATCCAACAAATAAAGATTAACTCACACAAAAATCAAGAAGAAGATTTACTTACTGTTTTTGATAGAATTGGTAGAAATGCTCAAGTAAAAGGACTTACAGAAGAAATTTTAGAAGAATTATTAGCTGATGAATCATAAATTAATTGTCATTGACACCAATGTTTTACTTAGTGCTGCACTCAGTCCAGATGGAACAGCCCGTAAAGCCCTAGATAAAGCCTATAAAGAATTCAAAATAGCTCAAAGTGAGGAAACTTATCAAGAATTAAAAACACGAATTTATAAACATAAATTCAATAAATATATCTCCGATGAAGAACGACAAGATTTTTTAGAAGTAGTCAAAAAATATAGCCAATTTATAGAAATAAAAACTCAAATAGATATCTGTAGAGATCCAGACGATAACAAATTTTTAGAACTAGCAAAAGATGCTAATGCCGAATTTTTAATCATAGGAGATCAAGATTTGTTATCACTCAAAACTCTAGCCAAATATCAAGACCAGATTATTACTCCAAGAGACTTTATTAGCATTGATTAAATTATACTTAATATAATTCAAATTGTTTTATGAAAGGAATGAATTATCCTGAATTAGTACAGACAGTATTAGCAAGACATACAGAAAGTCATCTAGTCAAAGGAACAGAATTACAATTAATATTTGATAATCAAAGAAATCACTATTTAGTAAGTCATATAGGGTGGGAAGGTGAAAAACGGACTTATGGTTCAGGCATCAATCAAATCCCAAGCTTGATTAGAAGTATCAGTTAAACGAAAAGCCTCACTCACTTCTTTAATAAAATCTTGCAATTCATCCGCATCAAAAACCCGCAACCAATCATAAGGATGTTCATAACCAATTTCTTGACCTAAGAGGATGTTTGAAAAGTTTAGGGACGTATAATTTGTCATTCTGTTCGCGTTCACGTAGTGTGCCGTAGGCATAGCGTGGCGTTAGCCATGTGGAGTCTTACGCAACGAAGAATCTGGAGTTTAGCCGACATACTGAGATGCTTCGTTCCTCAGCATGACATGGAAGGAGACTTTTCAAACACCCTCTAACAATAACAGAAACGCCACCGAATATTTTTAGTGTGACACTTGCGTAAGTCCTAAATGTGTAAGTTTTTGTGATCAGTTTCGGATGTTTGAGGAAAATTTGCATCTGATCGCTTCATAATCCATTTCCAATCAGAATAAATGGAGACCAGTAAAAAGGATGACTCAGGCGATCGCTCACCTGTGATGGTAAATTACTATTAATGGGTTGTTTGATAGAAATACGTCTTTCCTGACCTGTAATTGCATAGTTGCCAGTAATCAGGGATATTTGAGCTTGACGCAGGGCTTCGGCTTTAGTAATATTCCCTTGTTTGAGAATTGTATAAAAGACATTCATCAATGCTTGCGTACCGCCATCGTCCACCGACCATAAAGAGGCTATAGCCGCTCTTGCACCTGTTTGTTGCATCTGGTAGCCAAAACCGAGAATTTCCCTACCGTCTCCCAATATCTCACCTAATCCGGTTGCACAAGCTGAAAGTACCACTAAATCAACATTTGGCAACCGCCAATTTTTGATATCTCGTAGGGTCATGCGATCGCCATTACCAAACAAAATAAATGATGCTTCCGGCTGTCCTGGGGTAAATAAAGCATGAGTCGCTAAATGAACCACAGAATAATCGTTCATTTCCAAAATAATATCTTGATTAAATTGTTTATTTAAAACTTTTCTAGTGTTAGGAATGGTTTGAGCAAGAGTTTCTACTTCCTTTCCCGCAAATGGTAAACCAGAATAATATAAATCCTTATCTCCCACTTTAAAAGTGTACTCACCTTCACTAAAAGCAGCAGCTAAAATATTTAACTGACTTTGCGGTTTGGTGTTCAAATCAGTCAGACTAACAGCAGTGATATTATTGATGCGAAAGCGTTCGACAAGCCATTGCTTACCATCATGCAGTGCTGCTAAAGGAATATAACGCAATTGTCCATCAGGGGCATAAATAATGGTTTTGGTCTTGGCTTGAACTAAATCATTTTCCAAGGGCTTTATCAGCCAATTATAGAGCTTTTGAGCAGGAATTTTAGGATTACGGATTGGCGTTGTGACAGTCGAACGAAATTCAGCGATCGCTCGGTTAAGTTCTTCTCTTTTGACAGGAACAGTGCGCTTTAAAGGAGGAGTGTATGGAGAAATTAACACTAATTCTAAACGGTCTTCTAAAACAAAAGGATAGATAATTACGGCATCTTGTTGGATTTTTTTGAGGTTATCTTGCAAGGTGGTAGCATAAGCATTTAAATCAATTGCTTGTCCTTGGGTGGTTTTTTGTAGTTCTGCTATCCATTCTCTAACCTGGGGACTTTCTAAAAAAGTTGCAAACTCTTTAGTAATTTCTTGTTCATTTTTTCTTAATTCAATAATTCTCTGTTTTTGTTTTTCTGTTCTTTGATTAACACCTAAATTTTCTAATAAAGCTAATTCCTGTCCTTGAGAAATTGCCTTATCTATTTGTGCGGACACACCTTGAATAATTTGCTGTTCTTGGGGACGCTTGGTAATACCTTGAACAGTGTTATCACTAGCTCTGACATTACTTAAATAATCTTCTAATTCTTGAACTTTAAGTAAATCCAATACTCTTTGTGCTTCTAAAATGCGATCTTCTTTTAATAATAAATCAGCTAAATGACGATAATCTTCTGCAATGGTTTCTGTATAAGATTGTCTTTGTTCCTGGGATAAACCTTTAATATTATTTCTAATTCCTTCTCTTGCATTTACTGATTGTTTAAAAAACACAATTGCTAATTGTGGTTGGTTTTGTTTTTCCAACAAATAACCCAGACTACTCAAAACTTTAGCCTCACCTGCTTTATAACCAATTTCCTGAAAAAGTGTTAAAGATTGTTGATAAAAATTACCTGCTAATTCATACTTACCTTGTTGGAAGTATACCTTACCAATACTATCTAATATCACTCCTTGAGAAAGTTTATCTCGCAATGATTTCACAATAGTTAAACCTTGCTGTAAAAACTTTAAAGATAAGTCATAATTTCCTTGATCAAGGTGAACCAGTCCAATATTATTAAAAGTCAATGCTTCTAATAATTTCTTTTCTTTTTTGTTCTTAACTCCTGGAAGTTTTGCCAAAGATTGTTGATAAAATTGCAATGCTAAATCATATTGTTTTAAGCGATAATAACTATTACCAATGGCGTTAATATTTCTTACTTCTGAGCCTATTTTATTTTCTTGAGCTAATTTTAACGCTTGCTGATAACTATTTAAAGCTCGTTCATTTTCTCCTAAAGATTGATAAATTTCTCCCATGTTAAAAAACACAGTCCATACCCAAGGAGTTTTTTCTACTGGTTGTGTAGTAACTTCTCGAAAAACTGATAAAGATTGTTGATAAAATTTTAAAGCTGTTTCATATTCTCCTAAAGTATGATGAATCATACCGATTTTGTTAATGATGAAACCTGTTTGAATTTTTACATCTTGTAAATCTAGTTGTCCCTTTAAATCTTGTAAATCCAGTTGTTCCCTTAATTTTAAAACTTTTTGTAATTTTTCTAATGCTTTTTGATATTGTCCTTGTTCATAAAGTTGACGACTTTGTTCACTTTCAATATCCATGATTTTAATGAGTGTTTGTTTTTCACCCTTACTATCACCTAATTCTTGTTGAAGTTTTAATACTTGCTGATAATGATTAAATGCTGGTTGATAATTTTTTCTGCTGTAATATACAAACGCTAGATAATCCAATGTTTTAGCAATTCCGGGTTTGTATCCTATTTTTTTATATGCTTGTAAGGTCTTTTGAAAACCGTTAATAATTCTGTCATCATTTCTTCTATATATGCGACTATTCACCCATAAATAAATTGTTTCTCTCAATAACCGATCAGCTTGATCTTTCTGAGTTTGATTACTCACTTCTTGAGCGAATACAGGATTAAAATTACTGATGGATGTTAAAACAGATATGGAAGATATTGACAACAACAGAGTAATAAAACCGACATTTGCTGAATGTATACGCATAAGGGTAAACTGGTTAATGAATGTTAAGAAAACAACTAATAAAAATTATTGGTTTAAACTATAACTATTAGCATAGCAAGTAATCTAGTATACAGCAATGTCAATATTCAGCTATGATCAGTTAGCAAGAGGTAGACAAAACAGATGAAAGCTGATTACTGATAACTGAACAGCTAAATTCTGGCAAAAAGTTATACAAACAATAGGGATATCAAATATGAAATTAACTAGCGCGTTGGTGTTGATGACGAGTATGTGGATATGTGGTGGATGGGGAGTTATTGAAGCTGCTCAACCTCCCAGGGAAAGTAATTTTATACAGTTGTGTAAAGAACAGGCTAATTTATCGGCAGATGCGAGAATTACGGTAGAATTATTATTAGCAAAAGCCAAAACAAATGATTGTGATTTAGCTGCCAAAAATTTGTTAAATGTCACAAAACTTGATCTGATAAATCAGCAACTTGTTGATTTAAGTCCCTTGTCAGGATTTACAAATTTAGAATCATTAAATCTCTACGGTAATGAAATTGTTGATCTTAGTCCTTTAGCAGGTTTAAAAAATCTCAAAGATTTGGATGTTAGTAATAATCAAATTACTGATATTAATCCTTTAGCAACCCTGCAAAATCTTAATCGTTTAACTTTAGCAAGAAATAAAATTAAGGATATTAATGCCGTAAAAGAATTAAAAAATCTAGAATCTTTGTCACTGTTTAATAATGAAATTATTGATATTAGTGCTTTGACTAAATTGAAAAATTTAACTTCGTTAAGTCTCGATAAAAATTATATTAACAAAATTAGTTCTCTCAGAGATTTGGTGAAATTAACTGGTCTTTCTTTAGAAGATAACCAAATTAAGGATATCTCTGCTTTAGCTAAGTTGACTAATTTAACTCAACTGGAATTAACGGAGAATCAAATTCAGGATCTTACTCCTTTGGCAAATTTAAAAAAATTAAAAAGGCTGAATTTAGAAGGTAATCAAATTGCCAATGTTAGTCCGTTAACAAATCTCACTAACTTAAATATGCTGTTTTTAGGAGATAATAAAATTAAAGATGTAAGTCCTTTGGGAAACCTGAAAAATTTAACTCGGTTGCTTTTGACTTACAATCAAATTAGAGATGTTAGTCCTTTAGCGAATTTGAATAATTTACAGATGTTGGTATTGAGTTTGAATAAAATTAAAGATGTAAGTTCTTTAGGAAAAATGACTAACTTAAATGAACTTATTTTAGAAGATAATGAAATCACAGATATTAGTGCTTTATCACAACTTACTAGCTTGACGCTCCTAAATCTCGATCATAACAAAATCACAGATGTCACGCCCCTATCAAAACTCAGTAATTTAAAAGATGTGAGTTTTAAAGATAATCCAATTGTGAAATAATGGTAAGTAATCAGCTATCAGTAATCAGTTATCAGCTTTGAGCTATAAATTGACGTTAAAAAAGTCGGGGATCTGGAGATTACGTTTTTCTATCGTTATACTATCTATGGGAATTGTATTTTTTATTGATTACCATAATTATGTCATTAGTTAAAACGCCCCTAATTGGTTTAAAAGCTGACTCATTCCGTCATCCTCTGGACTTGGAAGCAACGCAAACTCTCAAGCAAATTCCTGGAATAGATATGATGGTCAGAAATTGGCTCGGTCCAATGGCTGAACAGGTTTTTTATGTAGAAAATATTGCTTCTAGTATTTTGGTGGGTGAAAAACAATTACCTGATTTACACAAGTTATTATTAGACGCTTGCAAAATCTTAGATATTGAGCCTCCCCAGTTGTATGTGCGTCAACATCCTGCACCCAATGCTTATACTTTTGCAATGCGTGGTAAGCAGCCGTTTGTGGTTCTGCACACTTCCTTGATTGATATTCTCACACCAGAGGAAATTCAAGCTGTAATTGCCCATGAATTGGGACATCTCAAATGTGACCACAGCGTTTATTTAACACCTGTCAATTTATTGGTCTTAGCGGCAGCGATTTTACCTAATGTGGGTGCGGTTTTAGCCCAAGCATTACAGGCACAATTATTAGAATGGGTACGTTGTGCTGAGTTTACTTGCGATCGCGCTGCTTTGTTAGCTACCCAAAACCCCAAAGTTGTCATGTCAGTCTTAATGAAGTTAGCCGGCGGTTCTCCCACCTTAGCACCCAAGCTAAATCTCGATGCCTTTATTGACCAAGCTCGTGCTTATGATGACATCAGTAAAACAGAACTTGGTGTAATGGTCAAAGAAGCCCGCACCGCTCAATTAAGCCATCCAGTACCAGTATTACGCGCTAGGGAAATTGACCGCTGGAGTAGTAGTTTAGAGTACCAAAAGTTACTGCAAAATCACGGTTTTAAAGATCAGATTGAAACAGCACCCAAGGGCGGATGGCGCAATTGGTAAAATTAGGTAATAGGTGACAGGTGACAGGTGACAGAGAAGAAAGCAGGAGGAGTGGGGTAAGTGCAAGAGATGAATTCACCCATCAATTTATTTGAATATGAGCAACTAGCAAAATCACATCTTTCACAGATGGCTTTTGACTATTACAGCAGTGGTGCGTGGGATGAAATCACCTTGCAGGATAATCGTGCTGCTTTTACACGAGTTAAACTCCGTCCTAAAATGCTAGTTGATGTCAGCGAAATTAACCTGACAACTAAAGTTTTAGGTGCATCTTTGCAGTTACCGCTGCTCATTGCACCAATGGCTTTTCAATGTCTCGCACATCCAGAAGGGGAAATTGCTACAGCCTCAGCAGCAGCTTCAGCTGGTGCAGGTATGGTGTTGAGTACGCTGGCTACTAAGAGTTTGGAACAAGTTGCAACGGTTGACAATGGTTTGCAATGGTTTCAGCTTTATATCCACAAAGACAGGGGTTTAACTCGTGCTTTGGTAGAAAGAGCATACACAGCAGGTTACAAAGCACTGTGTTTAACTGTGGATGCGCCAGTGTTGGGAAAGCGGGAACGAGATCAACGCAATGAATTTACCTTACCTTCTGGTTTGCATCCCGCTAATTTAACCAAGATATCAGGGTTAGATATTCCCCAGGAAAAAGGTGAATCTGGTTTATTGAGTTATTTTGCTCAACAAATTAACCCCGCGCTGACTTGGAAAGATTTGGAATGGCTGCAATCTTTGAGTCCGTTACCGTTGGTATTGAAAGGAATTTTACGGGGTGATGATGCGGTGCGGGCTGTAGAACATGGCGCTCAAGGGATTGTGGTTTCTAATCATGGTGGTAGACAATTAGATAGTGCGATCGCCTCCATAGATGCCCTACCGGAAATCATAGCAGCAGTAGACGGTAGAGCAGAAGTCCTATTAGATGGCGGCATTCGTCGCGGTACAGACATCCTCAAAGCCTTAGCCATCGGTGCAAAAGCCGTCCTTATCGGTCGCCCTGTCCTATGGGGATTAGCGGTATCTGGACAAGCGGGAGTATCTCATATCATCTCCCTACTCACAGATGAATTAACTACGGCAATGGCACTCAGCGGCTGTGCTAATTTACAAGATATTGATTCAACTTTGGTCATTCATAATTAATCATTCTTCCCCAATCCCTAAATAAATCTAAATACCTGTTGCCAAAATAAAAAAAATAGGCTATGTTTAGAAAAGTGACACCCAAGGGCGGGTGGCGGAATTGGTAGACGCACCGCACTCAAAATGCGGCACCGAAAGGTATAGGAGTTCGATTCTCCTCCCGCCCACTTTAAAAATTGTAAATATATCTTATATCGCTTCGACATACATCCACAAATGAGATATTCTCTGTGACAAAATAATTTCCTTGTAAACCTATATCTGTATTAGGGGACTTGCAATTAAAAAAATACCCTAAAATTTCTTGTGGTGCGGGCATCTTATCCGCAAATTATCAAGTTACGCACATTTAATTCTCACTCCTATGTCTAATAAATATCCTATGGACAGGTTTAGCAATATGCTACATATTAGCTTCGTTGAATCAGGTTTCGAGATTTAGAGAAAATGCAATTACATTTAAGCACCTGGCCAGAAGTTGAAACTTATCTACAAAAATCCCAGGGAATTATTTGCCCCATTGGTTCCACAGAACAACATGGCCCAACGGGTTTAATTGGGACTGATGCCATTTGTGCAGAAGCAATATCCCACGGTGTCGCAGAACAAACTCAAGGAATGGTTGCACCAACAATCAATATCGGTATGGCATTACATCATACTGCTTTTCCCGGTACAATTAGCCTCCGTCCTAGCACCTTAATTTTGGTAGTTCGGGATTATATAACTTGTTTAGCAAAAGCAGGTTTTACAAAGTTTTATTTTATTAATGGACATGGTGGAAATATTGCGACTCTGAAAGCTGCTTTTTCCGAAACCTACGCACATTTAGAAGATTTACAAATTCCTAATTCTCAAAAAGTTCAATGTCAAATTGCTAATTGGTTTATGTGCGGTTCTGTATATAAACTTGCCAAAGAATTATATGGTGATCAAGAAGGTTCTCATGCTACCCCTAGTGAAGTAGCTGTTACCCAGTACGTTTATCCAGAAGCAATCAAGCAAGCACCCCTGTCTTCAGAAGTTGCAAGTGGACATAGAATTTATGGTGCAGCTAATTTTCGAGAAAGTTACCCAGATGGCCGCATGGGTTCAAATCCGGCTTTAGCAACACCAGAACATGGTAAGCAGTTTTATGATTTGGCTGTGGGGGAATTGAGTAAAGGGTATTTGGAATTTGTGAAGGGGGAATAGGGTTTTTTCAAGCAGAGACACAAAGAGAAATTGAGGCTCTTAGGTACTTGTTATGCCAAACTTTTAATTAAACATCAAAATTTCGTTGAAAAATAAGGCAAAAAACTAAAATCAACGAAAAAAATCTAAAATGTTAATAAATAAAATCTGTATTGGCTATATGGTAAAATTTTTATGGTTTTCATGAACTATATTTAGCATAGTATGTACTGTGGAGCCGAAATTGAAAGGATGTCTAAATACATACAAATAGATGTAACATATATCTTAAATCCTGTTTATCCTTAAATCCTGTACATCCTGATTCAGACAAATAAATTAATTCATAAATAACTATGTCAGCAAGAGATTTATTTCATCAAGCAGTTAGAACAGCACTAGAAAAAGAACAATGGTTAATTACTGATGATCCATTGGAGGTAGAATTAGAAGATACAACATTGAAAATTGATTTAGGTGCAGAAAGATTAATTGCAGCCGAAAAAGGAGAAGAAAAGATTGCTGTAGAAATCAAAAGTTTTGCTAGTAACTCAGCAGTAAGTGAATTTCATACAGCATTAGGACAATTTCTCAATTATCAAATCATGTTAGAAGAGACTGAATCACAACGAGTATTATATTTAGCAGTTCCCGAAGAAACTTATAAATCCTTCTTTCAAACTCGACTTGCTAAAATTGCAGTAGCAAGACATAAACTTAAAATCATAGTATATAATCCCATAATGGAGGTAATTATCAAATGGCAAATTTAGAAAATTATCGTCAATATATTCAAACCATACTCCAGGAACACAGTCAATTTAAACCTCAATATGATGAAATAGATAATGAATTAATATTTGATACCATTCATGATCATTATCAATTATTTCGTGTCGGTTGGAATGGTTTAACCCGGATTTATCATAGTGTGATTCATTTTGATATTAAAGATAACAAAATCTGGATTCAGCAAAATACGACCGAAACAGATTTAGCTGAACAACTCGTAAATATGGGAGTACCAAAAGAGGACATTGTTTTTGGTTTACAACCACCCTATAAACGTCCTTATACTGGTTATGGTGTGGCTTAATTTTTGCCAATTTTATCCAATCTTTTTTCTAAAAATCCCACTCCCAGATCCCCGACTTCTCAATTAAACGTTAAATAAATCACAATCTTGATCCAAGAAGTCGGGATCTCAACTATAATATTTACCACAACATTAAATAATCAACTATAAAAAAATGCCATATACTGTTACCCTCACCATTGCCACAGGGAAACTTTCAGGAAAACAATACATATTTGATAGTCGCAGCACTTGTATTATCGGTAGAAGTGAAGATTGCAATTTGCAAATTGCCGATAATATTGATATGACAGTTTCTCGCTATCATTGCTTATTAGATATCAATCCTCCTGAAAACCCATAACCTTGATAACGGTAGTTAATTCAATCTACCTGAGGTAAATCATCCCACAAAGTTGTAGTTTCTCGTAAACTCTGATGAGTGCCATTACCTAAAATTAAATGGTCTAATAACGGAATACTTAAAAGTTCTGCCCCTGCTAATAATTGTTTTGTTAATTCTATATCTGCTTCACTCGGTTCTAGATTACCAGAAGGGTGATTATGGGCAACTATTACCCGCGTTGCACCATGACGAATCACTTCCCGAAAAATATCACGAGGAGAAGCTAAGGTTTCAGTCGCAGTGCCAATAGTAATCACCTTAGTTCCCAAAAACTTATTTTTCACATCTAAAAGTAGTACTGCAAAACGTTCTTGACTCTGCCACATCAAATCTTGACTAAGCGTGGCAGCCGCAGCGAGTGGGCTATCTATGACTGTTCCATCTGAAGGACGGCATAAAAAAGCACGTTTGCCTAATTCAATGGCTGCGAGAATAGTTGTGGCTTTTGCAGGGCCAATTCCGGGAATCGCCATTAACTCAGCCGGGGTAATTTCCCTTAAGGCTGCCAAAGGATCACGCTGATGTTTGCTTAATTCATGTAATATATGTTGCCCCAACCCGACTGCGGAGAGTTTACCTGGCCCTTGTCCAGTAGCCAGCAGAATGGCAATTAACTCAGCAGTAGCTAAGATTTTCGGTCCGTGGGTCATTAATCGCTCACGGGGACGCTCATTTTCTGGTAAGTCGGCGATTCTGAGGCAATATGTCATATAAAAATAAGGGGAATATGCACCACAGATGGAACTATTTCTATTTATCCCTTTTTTAAGCTACAAATTATCTCTATTGGCAAAAATCTTTAATTTTGGAAACTTACAGAGGGTTTGCCAAGTTTTGCCTTACAGCTATGCTGGGGAAGCAAGCTATGGGTAGGGTCTTTTCAGAGAAATCCCGTTACTCATACAGCGGATTGCAGATCAATGAGGTACAGAATCTAAATTCAAAGCCAGACACCAAGTCAGTTTTACTCCTGACTCCTGACTTCTGACTCCTGAATTCTGCTGTATCTTGCATCTAATTTGCTAATTGAGATTCTTGATAAATTATTTCTTGAAATTGGATCATATCTTTTTGCGGATCAGCGAGACTAACTTTAACGGACAACTGTTCACCCAAATTAACAGAACGCCTAAAGGCCATTGGTAATTGCAAGCCTAAATCTTCTAACAGAATTAATGCTAAATTGCTATCTTCCCGTAGCCACATTAAAACTGTGATTTGCCATACTTGTTCGGGATGACGGCGTAAATATTCTAGAGCATAATATCTGTTTGTTTGTCGTTCCACCATTGTTACTTCTTGGGTGGTACTGGTGACAGTCATCATCACTTCTTTTAGCTGTTCAGGGGAGAAGGGCAAAACTTCGCCACGCAAATGGGCTTTAAGTTGGAAGTGGGTGAGGAGGTCACTGTAACGACGAATGGGGGAAGTCGCTTGGGTGTATGTATCTAAGCCCAAACCAGCATGACGTACAGGTGTAATGCTCATTTCACTTTTGGGCATACAACGACGCATGGCACAGGAACGGACAAAACCAGGGGGAAGTTGTAGTAATTCTTCTTCTGGTGGTAGTTCTGGTTGGGGTTGACCGCGAAAAGGCAAGGGGATGTTATGTGTTTGTCCATAACGTGCGGCTACTTCGCCAGCGAGAATCATCATTTCTGCTACCAGTTGCCGAGATGAGGAATCATCTAAAATGTCAATGCTGATGTCATCATCTTTGACTTTGATCATCGCTTCTGGCATATTGATGCTGATGGCTCCTTGGTTATATCGCCAAGTTTTACGCCGTTTTGCTAAATTAGCGATCGCAGCAATTTCTGGTTCTGCTTCTACCCCTAATTCCAACATCTCATCTACATCTTCATAAGTGAGGCGATAAGTAGGCTTCATCAAGGTGGGATGAATACAATAATCTTCTACAGATCCCGTTTGATTTAAAACTATCCCAAAACTGAGAGCGCAACAAATTTTTCCCTGTACCAAACTCATCGGGCCGGTTGCTAGTACCTCTGGGAACATGGGAATCATCCCCGTAGGCAAATAAACAGTACTACCCCGCTTTCTGGCTTCTAAATCCAACTCATCTTCTGGTATTAACCACCGGGTGGGATCAGCAATATGTACCCACAGGCGTTCCTGTCCATCTGGTAACAATTCCCAACTCAGACCATCATCTATTTCTGTAGTACTTTCATCATCAATGGTGTATACCTTCAGATGAGTTAGATCCAGGCGATTTACATCCAAGTCTGTTGGTGGAAAATCTAAGCGTTGTTGCGCCACTTCTAATACCTTATTGGGGAACTGAACGGGAATTGAAGAACGACGCAGGAACAGGTTTTCATGGGAACTCCACCAACCCAAGTCGATCAATAGTTGAAAAGCCGCCTGGGGAGTAGCAGAACGTCCCAGCATATTCATGGTTTCTAATACTGGGGCTGGAGGTGGATATGCACGAGCTAAAGAGTCAAAATTTACTCCCATTCGCACGATGTCCGCCATTAGGGCTGCGTATTTTTCCAGTGTTTCTAAGCGTTGGCGATCCAGTCTTTGCCATTCGACACTTTCACCATTGAGTGCCTGTTCTACACGCGCTAAAAATTCCTGTTGTCCCTTAGCTTTTTGCGTCTCTACTTCAATTTGATGTTTACGTTCTGCTATTTGTGCGGCACTGCGAGGTTCGTAAGCTTCTCCTTTCTGCTTGAAATACAGTTTGTCTTCTGATAACAAGCAATGAGCAGCATAACAATGAACTGCTTCTGATTCGGAAAATAGCAAATTTGCCATTTTTCCAGGGGTGATAGTTTCCCCATCTTCTACCAATATTTCCCAAGCCACTTCCAAACTAGATGGATCTAAGTAAGGATTGACTTGCTCTAAAAAATTGGCAATTTCTGAGGGCTGATAAGTTTGCCCATCAACTATGTAAGTTAGTTGTCGAGGCGCGAGGCTGTGGGATTGACCTCGTTCATCTAACACAAACCAACGGGTCTTGCCGTCTGGACGATCTACCACGCCCAAACGGCGATCGCCTTGAACCCTAAATTCAACTAGCGTCCCCTTGTCCACAACTCTCGCACTTTATAGTAATTTTAGATTTTAGATTTTAGATTTTGGATTAAATGACTAGTAAACCAAGTTCCTAGTTATCTAGTTTAGGCTGGTGATTAGGAAAAAAGTAAAATTCTTTACCTATTTCCTGTTTTTTGTTCCCCATAACCTAACTCCAAATCTGTTGATTTTAAATTTGGAATGTCATTATTGTACACTCCCTTGGTGTTGATCAAATTTTAGATTTTGGACTGAAAGTGAACGTTTAATTTCTATTACCAACGTTACTTTTTTTTGGATCATTATCTAAAATCCAAAATCCAAAATCCAAAATCTTCTTAGCCTTCTGCGTTGATGAATGGCAACAAAGCCACAATCCGAGAGCGTTTAATCGCTAATGTTAATTCGCGCTGTTGTTTACAGGTCAGACCGCTAATCCGCCGGGGTAGAATCTTACCACGCTCTGTGATAAATTTCCGTAATAAATCAACATCTTTATAATCAATTGGTTCTCCTGGCTTGATTGGCGACAGGCGACGACGGTAGTAGCTCATATTTACTTGATTTCCTTATGAACAGTGTGTTTGTTGCAGTGGGTGCAGAACTTTTTCAGTTCTAAGCGACCAGTTGTGTTCCGACGGTTCTTGGTGCTGGTGTAGCGAGAAACGCCAGCAGAACGTTTGTCAGGGTTTGTACGACACTCGGTGCATTCTAGTGTCACTATTATGCGGGCACCTTTACTCTTAGCCATAATCTTACAAACAGTAAAGCCTGGAGAGAATTAACACAAATGACTATCTTCTCACATTTCGCTGCAATTTTTCAACTAATCGTTTAACTTTTAAGTCCAGCGAATAGCCACGTCGTGATGAAACGATGATAGTTCCAGCATAGCGGTCGTGCAGAGCCTGACGCATCTGAGTATCTGATAAGGCGGCACCACAGTCAATTCCTAAAGGAAGTAATAGTAGTATAGCAGTGGGATTAGCTATGATATTTGTCAAAGCTATGGATGTTAGCAAGGCATTAAAGCAAATAATCCCCTCTCGCTTCAATAATGCCTGCAATTGGGGAATTCTGCCAACTATTCTTTCACCTTCGACTTCTAAGACTTTTAAATCAAAAGCCCAACGCCCTAAACTTTGTCCACGATTGTTGTACACCACTATTACCCGCAAAACTAGCCAAGAGAGGATAAAGACGCAAATTTGGACAAATTGAATCCCAACATTATTGCTGCCTAGTAGGGAACTAACTAGCCAGACACCAAGAATATCTATCCCCAGTGCCATGCCTCGACGGATTATTTCTGCCTTGGGGTAGTGTTTTTGGGGTACTTTAACGATGGTCATACACAATAAGTGTTTATGTTTAGGTGTAGGAAAATAATCATTGCTCTTATCTTTAATATTAAGGTGATAATTTAAGTACTTGTTGCATGAGTCGGATTCGCAGTGACCACAAGCCAAGATAAGCGGTTGGTTACAATCATCAATACTAAACAGGTGTTTTTACCATTTATTTATTTGTATTTTTGAGGATTACCCACAATGACATCTATAGGAACAGCTGCTACTCAAATTCCAGTCAGCGCCGTAATTCCTATGCTGATTGCAATTGATGATCGTGATTATTCACAGTTTAAAGAATTAGAAAGAACCTTTGTTGATCAACATAGTGTTGAAGTATGGCAAGATGTTTTTAATTTCCGAATTTTACCAGCACTTGATCAGCACTCTAAAAAATGGTTGTTACAAGCGTGGTGTAGTGAGGGTTTTGTGAATATTAAAGATGTAGATTAAAATAATTATACAGGAGTTATTCACCATGCTGTCAGTCAGAGATGCAGAAGCTACTATCTTAAATTTAGTACGAGGCTTGGATAACCAGAAGGATATAGAATTTGTCGATTTATTGACGGCACATAATCGAATTTTGGCAACTTCGGTAAATAGTTATCTGGATTTTCCCCATTGGGATAATTCAGCAATGGATGGTTTTGCAGTGCGTTATGCAGATGTGCTGAAAGCGACGGCTGAAAAACCAACTGTTTTAGAAGTTGTGGCAGAAATCCCCGCTGGATATAAACCCCAAATTACCGTTAAACCAGGACAAGCGGCACGAATTTTTACGGGTGCGGTGATGCCAGATGGTGCAGATACTGTAGTTATGCAGGAAAAAACACACCGACAGGAAAACCGCGTTTTTATCTTTGCTGCTCCTCAACCGCAAGAGTTTGTGAGACGCAAGGGAGATTTTTACAAAGCAGGAAGCGAACTTTTGCCAGCGGGTATTCGCCTAACTGCTGCGGAAATTGCAGTTTTAGCCGCAGCAGGGCGTGATCAAATCAGTGTTTTTCGTCGTCCTCGTGTGGTAATTTTTTCTAGTGGTAATGAGTTGGTGATGCCGGGAGAAGCGCTGCAATCAGGGCAAATAGTAGATTCTAATCAGTTTGCTTTGGCAGCTTTGGTTAGGGAACTGGGGACTGAAGTGTTAGTTTTAGGAATTGTTAAGGATGATCCTACTGCGTTAAAAGAAATTATCGAGTATGCGATCGCTAATTCTGATATCGTTATTTCTTCTGGTGGCGTGTCTGTAGGCGACTATGACTATATAGAAAAGATTTTACAATCACTTGGTGCAAAAATCCATTTTCAGTCTGTGCAAATGCGTCCGGGTAAACCCCTGACTTTTGCAACTTTTCCCAATACTCTATACTTTGGTTTACCTGGAAATCCTGTGTCTGCGTTGGTGACTTGTTGGCGCTTTGTACAACCAACGATTAAAAAACTAGCGGGACTGGCTCAAGGTTGGCAAGGGAATTTTTTGAAAGTGCGATCGCACTCCGAACTACAATCTAATGGCAAGATGGAAACTTATATCTGGGGTAAGTTACATTTAGTCAATGGCATTTATGAATTTCATCAAGCCGGGGGTAATAATAGTTCTGGTAATTTAATTAATTTAGCTCAAACTAATGCTTTAGCTATTTTACCAGTCGGGAAAACCTTAGTTTATCCACGGGAAGAAGTGCTAGTTTTACAGGTGAGATAATTAATAATAACTCAAGTTCCTAGTTATCTATAGTGATCCGATGTGATTCATGAATTTTTCGTGGAGGCAGGGAACAGGGAAGAAGGCTTTCAGTATGTACGGAGTTCTGTATGGCTACGCCACGCAAGCTATCAAAAATCAAATAGGATTCCTATAGTTGAGGCTGGTAATGGGTAATTGGTATGGGTTGTAATATCCTGATATACTTAAATATAAGATTCTTTACATTTCTCTAAATAAACCAAGAGTAGTTGATTTAATGCGATCGCCATCAAAATTCATATCAGAAGTTTTTGCCACCTTGCAATTAGCAATTCCTTTAGGAGGCATTCAACTAGCGGAAGCATCCATAAGTTTTATCAATACCGTGATGATTGGATTCTTAGGGATTGAATTCCTTGCTGCTGGCGCTTTAGGTATAATTACCTTCTATACCTTAATTTTTATCTGTATGGGAATTGTCGAGGGAGCAAGTCCCCTGGCAGCTGAAGCTTTTGGTATGGGGAAAATAGATCGCATTCGCCAACTTTTTGCTCAAGGACTTTGGCTGGTAGCTGTTCTATGTTTACCGATAATATTTCTTATTTGGCATCTAGACTCAATTTTGCTGCTATCTGGTCAACAGGAAAACACAGTATTGTTAAGTAGTAGCTATTTAAGAGCAATTGTGTGGGGTTTTCCAGCGGCCATAGGCTTTTTTGTTATCAAAGAAGTGGCTACTGCGATCAATCGTCCTCAAATAATTAGTGCGATCGCCCTTTCTACTATTCCCTTAAATATTCTCATTAACTACCTTTTAATATTTGGTAAATTAGGCTTGCCACCTCTAGGATTAGCAGGGATTGGTTGGGCTGGCACCTTTGTCTACTGGGTGAATTTCCTAGCTGCTGCTGCCATAATTGCTTTCCATCCTTGGTTTCAAGAATATAAACTATTCGCTGCTCTACAGTTTAACAGAGATATATTTGCCCAACTTTGGCAAAATGGTTGGCCTCTTGGATTAGAATACGCTTCCACATTGTTCTTGTTTACCTTGATTGCCTTACTGAGTGGCTACATGGGAACAACCTTACTAGCAGCCAATGAAATTATCGTGCAAATTATAGAAGTATCTTTGATTGTGCCAACAGCGATATCTTACGCTACCATGACGCGAGTTGGACAAATGATCGGTCAGAATGATCCTGGTGGCGCAAAAAGGGCAGGATTTGCCGCAATTGCCATTGGTATAGCAGCAATTAGCCTGATTTCTGTTACTTTATGTCTATTTCCAGAGCAGATTGCCACCATCTATTTAGATGGCAGTAATTCAGATAACGTCCTAGCAATCACGTCTGCAATCCCCCTACTGAGAATTGCCTCACTTTTTCTCATAGCTTTCGGACTTAACCTGATTACTTTAGGGACGTTACTAGGTATCCAAGACACCCGCTTACCTTTATTAATTAACATCCTGTTTCAGTGGTGTATTGGCATGACTAGCGGCTACCTGCTTTGCTTTTATTTCAATTGGGGATCTATCGGTTTGTGGTCAGGTTTAACAATAGGAACTACACTAGCTACACTGTTTTTAATTTATCGTTTTTACCTTTCGATTTCTGAGATGATCGAATCTAGCGATAATGAAGAAAAGCTAGACAGGAGTAAATCCGCAAATGAGGATCAAACTCCTGTATTCAAATCAGTTTCTTAATCACTTTCAGTAGAGTTAGCAACTGAATCTTGGATTTCTTGCACAAAGTTTCGACCAACAATTTCTGGCAAAAACTTCAGTTTCTTGTAATTTGCCATCACCTGTGATCGATTACCATTTAGCTAGTGTCTAACACCACTGAATATTCATCTGATAGTGACACGCTACCGATTTGATGCAGTGTGGTTGAGAAGTAAATTTTATGAAAACACTAAGGCTTATTCAGTTAAACTTATCCAATGGGGAAATAGTATTTTAAGTGCTTAAAATAATTAAATTGTATAAAAAAACAATATGAACGTTCAAAATTTGAATCCTAGCTATCCAAACATCTATATAGATAAATGTAGTTTTGGAAGAGGAATTTTTGCTGCTCAAAACATTAGTAAAGGTGAAGTTATTCTCATCTTTACCGGTAAAATAATTAATCTTGATGAAGTTATAGCTAAAGAAGAAAAGGAAGGAGCTAATCCACTGCAAATAGATACTAACTTATATATTGACTTAGAAGAACCTGGCGTTTTTATCAATCATCATTGCGATCCTAATGCAGGGATTGTAAATACCAATATGTTAGTAGCTCTAATGAATATTTCCAAAAGTGATGAGATTTTTTGCGATTACTCTACCACTATGAGCGATACATGGACAATGGAGTGTGGGTGTTCATCGAGAAATTGTAGGAAAATCATAAAAGATTTTCATTACTTACCAACTAACGTTAAAGAAAAATATCTGAAATTAGGTATAGTCCAAGATTTCATTGTTCGTGAACACAATCGCCATACAGATGAACTTAGCTAGAGGTGCATTTTTGATAAACTGACTGAAACTATCGTAGGTTTTGTAAACAGATAATCTATAATCTAGAAGAATTCGGATAGAAAAAGCTGAGAGACAATAGACATCTTCAGTCAAGATTGTAGAGACGTTACATGGAACATCTCCACAATGGTTTCAGCTCATACATATTTAATTTCTAGCGTGGACTAATTAAAAATCAAGGCTTTTGAACCCACGAAGGTGGGTTTGGTCTGTGTAGACGTGATTTATAATCGCCAAGGGATGTATGAATTTAGACTTTTCAAACAACCTCTTAGAATATTTTTCTCAATCGCTCTCAGCAGACTTATTAACTGAATCTTGAATTTCTTGCCCAAAGTTTCGACCCACAATCGCTGACAAAAACTTCAGTTCTTCCTGCAACAAAATATAACCTATTTGTCCACACTCAGAATATTGACCACAAGGTACTTTTGTGAAGAACCCATCATAGCCATACTCCGGCAAATACCAAGGTTCTGCTTCGGGGCTAGGTAAAAATATTTCAGGTTGCTTCTCTCCTGGAGCAATAAAAATTGGGAACAGCCAACAAGGCAATGGTTTATAGTACCAGGGATGTAATCCTTTGGCTTTGGACAGTTCCTGCAATCCACAGCGAGAATCATCAAGTAAAAAGACACAGGCTGTGTCTTTGAAATATTTTGGATAGTCGTTGACGAGACGGGAAAAAGGTTTCTCTTTAAGAGCCGTTTTTTTTACCGAACACATACCTTTCCATTCAAGCTTTTCAACTGGAAAGTCTTCATATTCTTCATCATCGATAATTACTTCTTTTGGTAAATCAAGACCAATGCTTTTAAAAAACTCTGCTTCTTCTTCAACGACTTTTTGAATAGTTTCCGCAGTTTCTTGATTAACGTGAACTCCATAATGGCAGCACATACCGTGACAGCTAGACAAAGAGCAACGCTGACGATTCTGTTCAAATGAATCAATGTTAAGATTTGCCTGACTAAGTTCATCTCGGCAAGCTTGCTCTGTCTGGGGGTAAGCCGTAAAGTTTATGAACTTTTCTGGAATATTAGTGTTAGACATTTGTTTTAACTCAATTCATTTCTTTACATTACAAAAAACAGGGTGTGGGGGAATATAGAGAAAACTTTAGTTCTGGTTTGAGAGCTTTGTTAAAAAAGATGTATTTCGAGACGCAAAGCGCAAGAAATACATCTTTCAATCCCACGTTTTTCAACTTGAGTCACTACACCCCACACCCTACCCCCTACAACCTTTTGAATCGACTGTGTTAGCCTGGAAAAACCTAACTTCAAATAAGCACAGCATATATGCAACGTGGCTTGTCGTCAAGTAAAAATATTGAAGATGATTCTCTCTTCTTAAATATAGGACTAGCCCTTTCAATGTGACTAACGGAAATACGTCATTTCCGTGAGATCATCTTAAATCCTCCGCCCATATTTTGGGTTTTTTGAAGGTTGAAACAACCAATCTTCGTTCCAAATTTCACCACCTTGAAAGGGCTAAATATAGGACTTACGCGCTATACAAATCGAACATGACATGATATGAATCAACGATAATTGGTAATTTCCGGCTTTTGGGATAGCATATTAGCAGAGTGCGTCAGACTCAATCATTTGGCAAAAATGAAGAGATTTAACCAATACTATATATTTGGTGATTCCTGTAAATGTGTATATCCTGACTTTCCTATTGACAAATATCATTTAACCTACTTGATTGACAAGTGTAATTGAAAGTAATAGTATACCTTTGCATATTAACAGTTGTTTCACCATTTTTTGTTTTGATTTAATTAACAATTCTTTACTTCATTCTTCTAATACTGCTGATCCTTTAAAAAATGATTGAGAAAACAGTCAATAACCGTCGTCTGAAAATATGTATTCCATGTTTTGCAGA
Source organism: Anabaena sp. EIM26 (assembly GCF_057568715.1). NCBI lineage: Bacteria > Bacillati > Cyanobacteriota > Cyanophyceae > Nostocales > Nostocaceae > Anabaena > Anabaena sp. EIM26. Next base: position 1,269,254 of record NZ_CM172472.1, read on the forward strand.
TGTTCAATCTCTAATTGCTGCTTTACAACCCAACTACTCTATCTACTGTTTTCGACCAAAAATTTTAGCAGAAAAAGTCCAGCAATTTATATCTCTCTTTCCTGGAACAGTCATATATGCACTAAAGTGCAACCCACAACCCATTGTTGTAGATGCTTTATATAAAGCAGGAATTAGAGGATTTGATATTGCTTCAGAAGCTGAGTTTTCACAAATATCCAATGCTTATAAAGATGCAAAGTCATATTTTATGCACCCGGTAAAAAGCCGCGCTGCTATCAAATCTGCTTATTGGGATCATGGGATACGACACTTTGTAGTCGATCACTATGATGAATTAGAAAAAATATTACAGGAGACTGGTGGGGAAGATATTGTGATTATGGTGCGTTTAAAAACACCAGCATCACAAGGCAGCTTCTACAACCTTTCCAAAAAATTTGGCGCAGAACCAAACGATGCAAGTAGTTTGATTAAAGAAGCTGAGAAACATGGCTGTAAAACAGGCATTACTTTTCATGTTGGATCTCAATGTATTGACCCTAAAGCTTACAGCATTGCTTTAGACATTGTAGGAGAGGTCATTCATAGTACTAGTATTCAACCAATTTGCCTTGATATAGGTGGGGGTTTTCCCAATGCTTATCCAGGAACTAATGTTCCTCTTTTAGAAGATTATATGACAGAGATAAAGCATGGACTAAATCGGCTGAGATTATCGCCTCAAACCCAAGTCATAGCAGAACCAGGACGCGCACTCGTTGCCTCTAGTTGTTCATTATTAGTGCAAGTGCAATTGCGTAAAAAAAACCAACTTTACATCAATGATGGTATTTACGGTGGGTTATCTGAATTGTATGATTCAAAAATTCAGCTACCAGCGAGAGTTGTTCGGCTTAATGATTTTACTTCTAATAAGTTAGAAGAGTTTTATATTAATGGCGCAACCTGTGATTCTGCCGATATGCTGCCAACACCCTTAAAATTGTCTAATGATGTGCGTGAAGGTGATTGGATTGAAATTGACCAAATTGGTGCATATTCAAATTCATCCGTTACTCGTTTTAATGGTTTGTGTTCCGAAGCCTTTTCGATTTTGTATGATGAGCCGCTAAGTAGAGCCGCATTATCTTAATTATCTTATTAGAATCTAATTCTAACTGGGTTCTCAAGTTTCATTGGATATCGAAGCATTTTTACTAACGAGGTTTTCATGTCACACCATCCTGCTAATTATATTTCTACTACTAATAAGCCAGCATTTTTGATGAATGTTCCCTTTTCTTTGTCGGCTGAAGTTCCTAATAATCTTTATATGCAAAAACTTAGCCCTGATAAGCGTATTATTGACCAAGAAAATGCGATTTCACAATTCATGTCATTATATAGCTTTGTATCGCGTTTTGCGCTTGTTTATTTGCTTCCTAGCTGTTCTGGTCTTCAGGATCAGACCTATGTGGCAAATTTAGGTATTGTTTTACCTCATACTCAAGAGCAAACTGTTGTGATTGCAAATTACTATTCAGAGCTGAGACGGAACGAGAGTAGTATCGGACTTGAATTTTTCAAGCATTTAGGTTTTTCTTCTGTCCAACAAGCGCCTGCCTATTTTGAAGGAGAGGCAGATTTAAAGCATATAAAGGACAACGTTTATATTGGCGCTCATGGTATTCGCACTTCAAAGAACGCTTTAGATTGGTTTAGTCAAACTTTTGAGATGAAAGTAATTCCTTTTTTCATGAAAGATGGATATCTATATCATCTTGACTGCTGTGTTTTTCCAATTTTATCTGAGCAGGTCGCTGTGTGTACACACATAGCTGAGAAAAAAACTTTGCTAGAACTGGAAAAATATACTTATATTTATGACATTGAATATAATTCTGCCTATGCTGGACTTTGCAATAGTGTGGTTTTAGGAAAATACATCCTTTGTGAATCTAATATCGAAGAACTTTCGTCCTCTGATCAGAACTATGATCTGGAAAAAACTAAGATTGAATCATTAAACAAGCTGTGTACATATATGGGAATGGAACCTGTGTTGTTCAATTTATCCGAGTTCCACAAATCAGGAGCATCGCTCTCATGTATGATGATGCACCTAAACCGGAATAATTATAGAGAAGTACTTGACTATCAAGAAGCAACTTCATCTGCTAAAGAAATTAATAGAAAATATACTAATATTTATTCGTGATGATTTTTTTGAAAAAAATTTCTATAATTTTGAGGAGTTTAGTCATATATATTAGCTTAATTACAGGATAAAATATTCATGAATAATAACCAAAATCTCCTCCCACATGAACGGTATTGTGAACTATTGAATCGACAAGGAGGAACATTTAATATCACAATATCCAGCCAGATAAAGGGGATCTTAACACCAGAGATGATCAGACAGGCTCTTGACATGGCTCAGTCTCGTCATCCACGCCTGAATTGGCGAATTGTTGAGGAACAGGATTGTTTGCAATTTAAAACGGAAGGTACGCAAAAGATTCCGCTACAGGTTGTGGATAAGCTCCATGATAAATACTGGCAAGAAATTGTTACCGCACAAATTAACAAAGAAATTGATAGTAGCAAGTGCCTGATGCGAGCTGTACTGATTCGCGCTCTCGATGAAAAAGATAGCAACTATTTGATTACAACTGTGCATCATGCAATAGCAGATGGACTTTCATTTGTGCAACTGCAATCGGAAATCTTGAGCTACTGTCAAAAAATTGCTTCAGGTGAAACTCTAACTCAAGTGACACCCTTACCTGTAATACCCTCACTAGAAAAACTCTTGCCACATTTAACGACAACCAGTCAGCCGTATGAATCACACTTGGAGATAGATACCTTAGGTTTTGAAAAGTGGGTTCCCATAGAAAGCCGCAAAACTGCCTACATTTACAAATATCTCGATGAAAAGTTAACTCAACATCTGAAAAAAATTGCGAGACAGGAAAAAACAACCTTGCATGGAGCATTTTGTGCAGCCCTGATGTTAGCAACAGCCGGAATTATCAGAGCAACTCAAAAAATTGAGGTTGTGCGTGCCTCTTGCACTACGATTTTTAATTTGCGTCCTTATTTAAAATTTACTGTTAGTAACGAGCATTTGAACTCGTTGGCTTGGGATGCAATCTCATGGCAAACTCTAGAAAAAAACACATCTTTTTGGGGTTTGTCGCGGGAGGTAAGACAACAGATTCGATCGGTTTTAAAGAGCGGTGCTTTTATTAGCGAAATCACTTCAGAACAGCTTGATGAGTTTATCGATCTTCTCGGCAAAGAAGTGGAAACAACCGCCGATATCAGCAATCTGGGAAAACTTAATATTCCCACAGTATACGGGACATTTGAACTTGAGGAAATTCACACCGTTTGTGGAACAGCTGCATTTGGGGGAATGCCGACCCTTATCATATCTGAGTTTCGAGAAAAAACATTATTATCTTTCTTGTTTTCTGAGCCTTCGGTTAGTCAAACGACGATGGAGAATTTAGCAAACAATGTAATATCCAATCTCATCGACGCTTGCTACTAAAAACTAAGACGATGCCCAAACTAGACATCGCCTTTTAATCTGGTTAGCTAACTACTGCTTCTGCTTTTGCTTTCACTGGTACATAGGGTTTTTCTGCACCTTGGGCTAAATATGCAGCTAATTGGCTTTCGATTTCATCACGCACAATTTGCCGATATTCCATAAAATGCTCGATGTGAGCGCAGGTAGAAACGTATTGTTCGATCACTTTGGGGTTATGCTTGAGAATGCTAAAGAAGTGATGCCAGAATTTCCAGCGGGTTTCTCTTTTAAAACCTTGTCGCCAAATCACAATTAGCAATGCTCTGATAACTACCCATTCTGGGGTTTTGGCTGGTGCTGTCCATTTGGGAGAACCCAACATCAGGAAACAACGATAGGTGCGATCTAAATAGGCTACAGGATCATATAAAGCACAGAAAGCTTCCACATATTCCCTCGCAAGTTCTTCTAGGGGACGGGTGGGAATGAAATTCATCAGAGTAGTTTGATTGATGTTCCCATCTTTATTTTCCCGCAGTCTGCCTTCTTTTGTGAGACGATGCCATAGGGCGGTATTTGGTAACGCTTGTAACATGGCAAAGGTTGTAGAAGGGATAGCGGCTAGTTCTGCAAATCTGACGATGCGATCGCCTGCACCAGCTTTTTCACCATCAAAACCAATAATAAACCCAGCCATTGGCCGCAGTCCAGTTCTAATGATTGTTTCTACTGACTCAGTTAAAGAACTGCGGGTATTTTGGAATTTCTTAGTTAGTTGTAAACTATCTTCATCTGGCGTTTCAATACCCAAAAATACGGCTTTAAATCCACAATCAACCATCAACTCCATCATTTCTTGATCTTGTGCCAAATCAATGGAAGCTTCTGTATCAAAATTAAAGGGATATTGATGTGCTTCCATCCAGACTTTTAACTCTTTTAGCAACAATTTCACATTGCGTTTGTTGCCAATAAAGTTATCATCTACCATGAACACGCCACGTCGCCAACCCAACTCATAGAGATAATCTAACTCTGCTAAAAGTTGTGCAGGTGTTTTGGTTCTGGGTTTGCGTCCATATAAAACAATGATGTCGCAAAATTCGCACTGGAAGGGACAACCCCGCGAAAACTGCACGGACATCATATCATAGGCATTAAATTCTAATAAATCAAAGCGGGGAATGGGTGTACCAGTGACATCAGGTTTTTCAGTAGCCCGGAAAACACCAGATTTTTCACCTTTCTGCACTGCTTCCACAAACATGGGTAAAGTCAGTTCCCCTTCATCGAGAATCAGGAAATCTGCCCCTGCTGCTTCAACTTCATGGGGTGTCGATGTGGGGTAGGGGCCACCTAGCGCCACCAGCTTACCACGCTGTTTTGCTTCTCGAATTTGATCCAGTAAATCTTGTTTTTGGACAATCATGGCAGAGAAAATGACAATATCTGCCCATGCCCATTCTTCCTCGGTTGCAGCGCGAATGTTACGATCTACAAGTTTAAATTCCCACTCTTGGGGTAAAATCGCCGCTACTGTGACTAAACCCAAAGGTGGTAACAGTACCTTGCGATCAACTAACGCTAGAATTTTCTCATAAGACCAAAAGGTTTTGGGAAATATTGGATAAACTAGCAAAACACGCATAGTATCACCCCTCACGATTTATTTGTGATCTAACTGTAACCAAAATTAAGACTAATTGACTTTTTTCTCAATTTGCCTGGTGTATGTTAGAATGGGGGAATTGTCAGAATCAGGATGTCCAGGATTTAAGGATTTACAGGATGAAGACAGAATTTCATCAATAATTACGTATCAGTAACTACCTATTACCAGCCTCGACTAGATAATTAGCAACTTGGGTTAAGATGATTTTTGATGGATAGTACAGGTTGGGACTACATAAAATTACTGATACTATGATTTCACATAGAAATACTCTTTTAGAAGCACGTAAAATTTATTCACAGTGTGCAGCTAAAGTAGAACAATGTATTGCACAACAAGGGCTTACTGATGTACTCTCAACCCAAGTCATTGGAATAGGTGTTGCGACTGAATGGATAAGACGTGCAGCAGAGATGGATAGCATTTACTACATGGGTAAAAACTTAAATAAATCAAAAAACAATGAGTTGTTTGTTGAACTTTTAAGATTTAGCTTCTCTTGGTTTGCTATTAATGCAATTTTTACTCGTAAGGAACTGCTTGATTTATTTGTTGGAACTCCCTCGAATAGAGGAACTGAATACTCTAAGTTTTGTGTTATTTATAACAGTGCTTCACCAGCAAATGTATCATTTAGGCTGCAAGAACTTCGTCAATTACTTAATACAAATATTGTAACACGATTACCTAACATGAGTAGCCAGTCTGTCATAACTTTACAGGCTATCTGCTGGAAATACTTACCCAGTGATGTTCGTGGAGATACGGCGAAAGCTATTAGAGACGCAGCACAGGCAGGAAGTGCTAACTCTCTTGATATGCCTACTCTTTTGTACGCCTTCCGCAACTGGTCAGTTCATGGAAACGCACTGCATGGCTGTTTTGGAAGTCATTCCAGATTCTACCAATATTCCTGTTTACTTCAAGATACATTAGCTAAAGTACATTATGATACAGCACAAAAACTCCATACTATGCTCTAACCATTTCAGGACTTACGCAACTGGCACATTGGTAGGGTGCGTCAGATATCAAAAATATGTTTATTTACTAGATTTATGCAGTCTGACGCACCCTACAATAGATTTTTGGTGTGACACTTGCGTAAGTCCTACATTTAATACCCCAAAGCCTGACAACTCTTTAGAGCTATCAGGCCGTCACCGCGACCCGCCCATGAAGCGGACTTAATTGTATAGTGGGCGATTAGGGAGTTGCGCTGTGTCCTGTTTACTACAACAGGCTAAACTTTATTTAATACACTTATTAAAACTGAAATTAAATCATCTTGTCAAGGTATCCCCTACTAAAAAGGTGCAAAAGTTTAGACACTATAGACGCAAAATATCTCTGAAACTCTCTTTCCTTCGCTTCCTTCGTGTCTTCGTGGTTTGTTCTTTCTTGATTTGTGCCTTTTTTATTTCCATAGGAGCGATGCCTGTGGTAAGAGAAGCGATTCGCATGAGATAAACTAGAGAAAATATCAGACTATCTGAGCAACTTTTTCTTATGTTTGCTGAAACATCCTCAAGATATGTTACACGCAATCCTGAAATTTTAGGTGGAGAGCCAATTATCACAGGCACTCGTACATCTATCAGCGCTATTGTTGGTTTATGGCGATTGGGCATTATGCCAGAAGAAATCCCTAATCATTTACCGCATTTAACACTAGCACAAGTATTTGATGCCTTGAGTTTTTATTTAGATCATCAAGCAGAAATTAATGATTATATTGAACGAAATCAAGTACCTAATGAATTAGTACATCCTGCTGTGAAAGCTGCATTAGGCACAGTATGACTATTTTTGCTGCACTTTATATAGATGAAGATATGTCCGCATTAGTCGCAACCATGAATGCGTTCTCGTGGTTTGGATGTGACAACTGTTCCTGAACAAGCAACACTGGGAAAAACTGATCGTCAACAGCTAGAATTTGCAACTTCTCTATGTAGATGTATCCTCACTCATAACCGAGTTGATTTTGAAAGATTGCATCTTCAATTTATAGAGGAAGAAAAACAGCATTTTGGAATTATTGTTGTCCCTCAGAAAAATGCTTATGAAATTGCACAACGGGTTGGCATTTTGGTAAGTACCTTAATGGCTGATGAAATTAAAAATCAGCTATTATATGCCTAATTCCTGTGAAAAGTTCAGATCGCCCTTATAACCATGAACATTAATCTAAAACCTATTCTCACTCGCCTGAAAAAAGAACTCACTGACCTGTATGGCGATCGCTTGCAGCACCTCACCCTCTTTGGTTCTCAAGCTCGTGGTGATGCAGAACCCGGATCAGATATAGATGTGTTGGTAGTGCTGAAGTCTCCCGTCAACCCCGGTGAAGAAATCAAACGCACGGGTAAAGCGATCGCTGATCTTTCCCTACACTACGATGTTGTCATTAGCTGTCTTTTCATGGACGAAACCCACTACCAAACCCGCAACGGCTCCTTACTTCGTAATATCCGTAAAGAAGGCGTTCTTCTATGACGGACGAACAACGGGAACTTCTCCTCAAAGCCCAACAGAGTTTAGAAGCCGCAAAACTCCTACTTACCAACAACTACCCAGACTACGCCACCTCCCGCGCCTACTACGCCATGTTCTACATTGCAGAAGCATTTCTAGAAGGTAAGGGACTTTCATTTTCTAAACATTCAGCCGTTATTGCTGCTTTCGGGCGAGAATTTGCCAAACCTCAACTAGTCCCAACTAATTTTCATCGTTTCCTAATTGAAGCATAGGAACTGCGAACTACTGGCGACTACGGACAATTGAACGCCGTCACAACAGACCAAGCCGCACAACAAATTGACCGCGCGGAGGAATTTTTGTCCCTAGCAATTCAGTTCATTGGTGCAATATAAGATTGCTGAACAGTTTCAAATAACTCACCTTTTTTGTTTGTATGGAAGCGGTATCTGCGGGGAGGGATGCGATCGCACATACCAATAATCATTCTTCCCCTTAAAAATTGACGAATCAAATCTTTTTCAAATTTCAATACAACCGTGGCGCAGTACGATCGCATCTCTTGCAAACTTACACCTCATTAAACCAGCCTTTTTACCTCCCTGGGAGCGATCGCATTTCCATAGTCAGTTTATTAAACTTCTGGCTGAGTATATTAAGTTAGGTAAAGCTGTAGGCGCTGCTTTTCACCCATGCTGATCAAGGGTATTCTGAGAATGATAAGCTAAACAGTGACATAAAAAAGTGACTTAGGATGAAGTGTTAAATGGGTGTTTCCTCAACGGCTCCTCTCCTCCTCCGGGCTGCACGTGGTGAAGTAGTAGATCGTCCCCCCGTATGGATGATGCGACAAGCGGGGCGCTATATGAAAGCATATCGGGATTTGCGAGAAAAATATCCTTCATTCCGCGATCGCTCAGAAATTCCAGAAGTAGCGATTGAAGTTTCCCTCCAACCTTGGAGAGCTTTCCAACCCGATGGAGTTATTTTATTTTCCGATATTGTCACTCCCCTCCCAGGAATGGGGATTGAAATGGATATTGCGGAAGGTAAAGGCCCAATTATTCACTCGCCCATTCGCACTCAACAACAAGTTGATCAACTGCGTCCTCTAGAACCAGAAATATCCCTGCCATTTATCAAAACGATTTTGCAGGCATTACGGCAGGAAGTAGGCAATCAATCAACGGTGTTAGGCTTTGTGGGCGCACCTTGGACATTAGCCGCTTATGTGGTGGAAGGCAAAGGTTCTAAAACCTATTCCATCATTAAAAACATGGCATTTAGCGACCCAACGATGCTACATCAGTTTTTGGAAAAATTGGCTGATGCGATCGCAATCTATGTCCGCTACCAAATTGACTGCGGCGCTCAAGTTGTGCAAATGTTCGATTCTTGGGCAGGACAACTCAGCCCCCAAGATTATGACACCTTTGCCCTACCTTATCAAAAAATGGTGTTCGAGAAAGTCAAAGCAACTCATCCTGATACACCCTTAATTTTGTTAGTTAGTGGTAGCGCAGGTATTCTCGAACGCATGGCACAATCCGGGGCGGATATCGTTACTGTCGATTGGGCTGTGGATATGGCAGATGCACGGGCTAGATTAGGTAAACACGTCAAAGTTCAAGGAAACCTTGATCCTGGTGTGTTATTTGGTTCAAAAGAGTTCATCCGCGATCGCATTCTAGACACCGTTCGCAAAGCCGGTAACTGGGGACACATCCTCAATCTTGGTCATGGTGTACTACCAGCCACACCAGAAGAAAATGTCGCTTTCTTCTTTGAAACTGCAAAAAAACTGAATGCTTTGGTGTAATTCTTTTGGGTGGGCAAATGCCCACCTAATTAATTAACATCAGTTCAACCTCGCTTTTTTCCTTGCTGCCAACTTTGACTATTAGGCTTTTTACTAAACTCCCCATTAGGAAAAAGTCGCTGTTCTAATTCTTCATAACTCCCTTCAAAATCACAACTTCCATAAAGCGGACATTGACGACAATAAACGCTTTTTGTATAACGTTCTAAATTTTCGCGGTTGAAAAAATAAGGTTTGTGGCTAAAGGTACTCGCTACCCACTGCCATGACATATTATTACTCGCTGGGTCGCCATCAAGCAAATGTTGCAGAAACCATTTTGCGCCTGCTTGCCATTGAATATGTCGCCAATGAATCACATAAGCTGCTAACCACATTCTGATATGGTTGTGCAGATAGCCAGTTGCTCGCAATTCTCGGCTAAAGCTATCAATACAAAATAGTCCTGTTGTACCTTCGGTGATGTCTAGAGGTAAATCTGCTGCGTAGTTTGCTAGTTTGTATCCAGTTTTATATTCTTCTTGATTTTGCCAAATACCATCCCCCAGCTTTACATATAACCTTTGCCAATAGTCACGCCAACCTAACTCGGTAATTAATTTAGTAGCTTCATCTAAATTCTGGACATGATCAAGGATATAATCTCGAATTTCTCGCAAACTCAAAACACCATAACGAATGTAAGGTGATAGTTTAGTAACATCACCTGTTAGAAAATTACGTGTTTTTCCATAAGCATCTGGATTGACTTGATGTAATACTTGTTCGGCTGCTTTCCTTCCGCCTAAAGTCATACTAATGTGATCATCTCGTTCTGTAGCTGTGGGGAACTGTTCGCGGAGGTAAGCTATTAATTCCTCTCGACTAGTAAAATCACGTAACATAGTTTTACTGATTTAAACATAATTTGAGTGACCAAGTGATTCCTTAAGGAGTAAATTATGACAAAATATACACAGAAATCGGTGTTGAATATTCTTATCTTTTTTTTTGCCTTCTCATATTCCCAATAGTATCAATAATTTGAGGAAATCAAAATACCCGTAGCAGTTGTCAGATTATTGAAGTACAGTTTTCAATACAAAGCCTGTAGGGGCGGGGTTTTCCCACCCCTCACAGGGGTAGGTTTTTAATATTAACTGTAAAGGCAGGACTAGGAAGACAAGGAGGGAAGGTAGACAAGGAAGATTTGATACGCACAATGGTATTTTGACGGACTGTTCTTGTTACCAAGAGAATCTGATTTTGCAAGGTTTTCCTCCCTTGTCCACTGTCCTTCCTTGTCATCCTTGTCTTGCCCTCACGACAATGTAAAATACCTACCTTTGTGAGTTTTCCCACCCCCGATAGTCAGGAAGGCTTTGAGAAGCTTATTCCCTTTTTAAGAGGGAAATCTCGACACAACCGTAGACATTGCAAACATCCTCAAAGATTTTTATGCGATCGCTTGTAACTCAAATTTGACAACGATATCGTTAAAATCTCCATCACCACCATTTACTAAATCTTCAAAGCCAAAGGTGTTATCACCTAAAAGCCGGACATGATCTGATTGATCTGAATTAGCACCTAAGAAAGTAAAGTAAACGGCTGGATCATTACTTGCATTGTTATCAAGAACAGCATCAGGCCTATTATTCACAATTAGAAATGGCACATAGATAGCACCACCTTCTAAAGTGCCACTAAAATTTGCTGTTTGTCCATTACTAACACTCAAACCAAGATTACTTAAATGTTGATTAACCGCTGCCTGAGTATAGCCAGCTTGCCCAGGTAAGATATCAGCAGTACCATCACCGTCAATATCAATTCCACCATTTGCATCAGTCACTTTATAGAAACCAACATAGTTATCGAAGGCTGCTTCTCTATAGACTGTAAACTCAGCAGTCACCAAACCAGAAACATCTCGTAAATCAATGTTTTCTCCCTGTGAACGGTCTTGCAAACCTGTACCCAGAGGTAAAGGATTATCTGTAGCCTTAATCTTGACAACCAAATCCTCGAATCCTTGAGGATTACCAGAACCATCCTCCCAAGCTAGAGAGAAATTATTATTACCTAAGTCTGTACTTTGGAGAGTTGAAGAACTAGGAAAAATTAAGTTAGAAATAGACGTGATTCCAGCTTTTACAGAATCAGTCGAGCCATTTTTAACCACATAAAATCTTAAGTTATCATTGGCATCGAATCCTAATAACTTATTGATATTATTTGCATCAAACTGCTGAGGAATTTTGGAAATAGCCGAGAAAATCACCTTACTGTTAGCCAATGCTGCCTCAGCATATCCAGCTTCTCCAGGGGCGATACCATTAATTGTGCCAGCGGCATCATCAACTGTAAATGCACCTAATTCATTGACAAGGCTAGAACTAAGTCCGGTGAGTGTAACTTCAAGTGTGGCTTTGCTATTGTTGGTTTGGATTTTAAAGACATCATCACTAATTTTGACTAACTTAGTGGTTAAGGAACCGCCATTTCCAGAATCTTCATTGATGTCATTAACATTGATAATCAATTCCTTCTCATAGGAAAGTCCATCTTGATCTGTAGTTTTAACTTTGATCAGATAACTTGATTTAGTTTCAAAATCTGGAGATTGGGTAATTTTCAGACTTTCACCATCAATGCTGAAAACACTATTATCAGGATAGTTATCATCATCAACTAAGCTGTATGTGAAAGTATCACCGGCATCTGAATCAGTAGTGATAAATGTGCCAATTACTGTTTCAGCAGCAACATTTTTATCAATAGTAATTGCAGTTAATGCTAAATCTGTAGGTGCTACATTTGTGCCTGTTTCATTGATATCATTAACATTGATAATCAATTCCTTCTCATAGGAAAGTCCATCTTGATCTGTAGTTTTAACTTTGATCAGATAACTTGATTTAGTTTCAAAATCTGGAGATTGGGTAATTTTCAGACTTTCACCATCAATGCTGAAAACACTATTATCAGGATAGTTATCATCATCAACTAAGCTGTATGTGAAAGTATCACCGGCATCTGAATCAGTGGTGATAAATGTGCCAATTACTGTTTCAGCGGCAACATTTTCATCAATAGTGATTGCAGTTAGTGCTAAATCTGTAGGTGCTGTATTATTTTCTGTTTCGTCAAGGTCATTAACATTGATGGTCAACTCCTTCTCATAGGAGAGTCCACCTTGGTCTGTTGTTTTGACACGGATATTGTAAGTTGCCTTGCTTTCAAAGTCTGGAGATAACTTAATTTTCAAACTTTCACCATCAATTATGAAAGCATCATTATCAGCATCCCCATCTCCAGCAACTAGACTATAGGAGAAAGTTTGAACTTTGATGTTGGGGTCAGTAGTGGTAAATGTACCAATTACGGTTTCAGATTCAACATTTTCATCAACATTGTTATTACTGAGTAGTAAATCTGTAGGTGCGCTGTTGATACCAAAAATCACGTAGCTTTCGCCAGATTGAGAGGAGGCAAAGGGGGCGCTAAGAATTAGGTCAGCGATGCCATCACCATTTACATCTCCTGCACCACTAACTGAATTACCTAGGTTATCAAATTCGGCAATACCGTCGATGAGAAAGCCGTTAGTACCATCAATATCGGTAAGGTTGATGGCAGAACCAAAGTTACCATCTTTGCCAAATACTACATAGCTTTGACCAGAACTTTCACCATTAGGATCTGCATTGTTAGCACTAACAATTAAATCGTCGATGCCATCTCCACTTATATCTCCCACACCGCTGACAGACCAGCCTGAGTTGTCAAATTCGTTAATGCCGTTGATGGCAAAGCCGTTATTACCATTGAGGGTGGAGAGGTCAAAGATGGGATCAAAGTTACCATCTTTGCCAAATACTACATAGCTGATTCCAGCATTCGTGATGCCATTGGGGTCGGCATCATGTGCGCCGATAATTAGGTCATCAATACCGTCGTTGTTAATATCTCCAGCGCTGCTGACAGAGAAGCCTAATTTGTCACCTTCTTGGCCATTGATGATAAAGCCGTTGCTACCATCAAGGCTGTTGAGGTCAAGGCTAGAATCAAAGCTACCATTTTTGCCAAATACTATGTAAGCTTGCCCGGAATTTGTACCATTTGGAGCAGCTTGGGGAGCGCCAATAATCAGATCATCAATGCCGTCGTTGTTGATGTCTCCAGCGCTGCTGACGGATAAGCCTGAGTAGTCTTCTATGCTCTGTCCGTTGATGACAAAACCGTTGCTGCCATTAAGGGTGTTGAGGTCGAAACTGGAATCAAAGTTGCTTGAACCAAATACTATGTAAGTCTGTCCAGGCTTGCCGTTGGAGGTGGTATAGGCATTGGGAGCGCCGATAATCAGATCATCAATGCCGTCATTGTTGATATCTCCGGCACTGCTAACTGAGTAGCCTAATTCGTCTTCTGCATTCAGACCGTTGATGACTAAGCCGTTGTTGCCAAGGTTGGAGAGGTCAATGGTGGAATTGGAACTGAAACTGTTTTTGCCAAATATTACGTAGCTGCTACCAATGTTATTGTTGTTATTGGTGTCAGCAAAGGGAGCGCCGATAATTAAGTCGTCGATGCCGTCGCCATTCACATCTCCTGCTGCACTAACAGAACGACCTGCTGCTTCACTTTCAGTAGCACCGAGAATAGTAAAACCATTGATCCCATCTAGGGTGGAGATATCAATGGTAGAATCAAAGCCGTTTTTGCTGCCAAATACTACGTAGCTGGCTCCAGCGTTACCTTTTGCTTGGGGGTCGGCTTGGGGAGCGCCGATAATTATGTCATCAACACCATCACCGTTAATATCTCCTGCATTGCTAACTGAGTAGCCTAAGTTGTCATCGTTTGTGTTGCCATTGATGATGGTAAAGCCGTTTGTGCCATTAAGTGTGGAGATATCTACTTTTTCAGTCATAATTCTGTAGTATTTTTGGCTTTTTCAAGTTTTGATAAATTGCCGTTACTGCTTTGTAATCGGCTCGTCTTTGTTGTTAATCTGCGTGAAAAAATTTCTCTGTGCTGTAGTTGAGTAGCCAGAGTTGATATGAATTGGAGTAGACAATAGGAAGGAGTTCACTCTGCGATTAATCTGCATGAGGAAATTCCTTACTTGAATGTAGGGGTTTTAAACCTCTTGTGCTGTCAGCCTTGCATGGCTACATTTAAAGCGGTAGCTGGAAGTTGAGCGGCGTACAATTAATTAGACTTTTTTACTCAGCACTACTTCGGTGAAGTAGTTAGATTTGCTATGGATAGCAAGCAGTTAAGGATAGGAGTTAATCCCGCTGTTAATCTGCGTTAAGCTTGCTCTCTGTACCGTGGTAAAACAGTCAGAGCTTAATATTTATAGCAATGGGTATGAGGGAAATCCGGGTTAAACTCTATGCAAAATAAAACCTAGATTTTGATTCAATTACCCAAACTACGATCTGCTGGAAGCACTAGCTTATTAGCTATACCTATGCCTACAGCACACTATGAAAATCCATGTCTATCTAGACCTGGGGTTTTTCCGATGACACCCGAACGACCCTACTAAAATGAACCTACCAAGATGCTGAAGTTTTTACTTATCTTTTAGGGGTTTAATTTTCTATTGATGGATAAGGTTTTCATTAAACGCCCAAGATAAATATAGCCTATATCCTGTCCTATTAATTGTCAAGTTTCCATAAAGTTTAGACAAAGAATACTTAAAACGCTGAGTTTGCTTTTAATGACTATAGTTGTTGATTCCCACATATAGGGTCAGTTTGTCAAGATTTTGGCAGAAAAAAGATGATAATTTTTGACATTTGATTTATTTTAATTATGATGTGCTAGTAGAAAAACCATCACAATGTTTTCGGTATAACTGTTAACTTGTAGTCAAGATAGAAGCAAGAGTTTTATTGGAGACATAATAAAGATGTATTTCAACTTTTTTATAAGTTCGATTGTGGGAATTATTGTCACAGTATTACTGGCTTTTGGTGTTTTGCAGTGGTTTCATGTATCCGCTGGTAGCTTTCTCGATTGGGTAATTGGTGGGGCGAGTTTTTGGTGGTTATTGGTAATTGTGACAGTTCCGTGGAATGTCCATTTTCAGGCTAAAGAAGTTTTAGCCCAAGCAGCAGAATCTATAGAAAAAAACATTTCCGTAGATGAGAAACAAGTTAAGTATGTAAAAGTTTTAGCCAAGCGATCGCTCTTGATTGCAATTGCTTTACACTTAGTTTCAGCCTTGGCTCTGTATATCTTGGCTGTTACAGGTATTAGTACTGTCGGATATATTAGTTCTGGTGCAGCTTTATTATTAACTTTATTGCGTCCAGCAATCAGCGCTTACGAGTATTTATATGCTCGGTTGAGAATGATTAGTCAATCATTTACCTATCCACGGGAAGATATTGTGGAACTGCGTCACCGTTTTGATGAAATAGAGCAAAAAGTCAAATCTTTAGAAGAGCAACTTAACCCAGAACAGCCTTATTCTTTAGTAGCAAATAATCAAAGGTTTTCGGAGGAGACACGCCGAGAATTAGCGCGGATTGTTGCTAGTTTAGAGGAAGTACGCGCTACAAACCAATCTGAACATGAACGTCTGTCTAGAGAAGCCAGAAATGCGATCGCACAACTTTCTACTGATGGGCAATTTCTTGATCATGTCCGTGAAATTATTAGATTTTTTAAATCAGCGTGAATATATAGCAGGAGTCAGGAGTCAGGAGTCAGGAGTCAGGAGTCAGGAGTCAGGAATATGAATGTAGAATCCCCGTGTCTTTAGACCCTACAGTGTACACACAAGTCCTATTTAAGATTAAATCGGCGGTTAGAAACCGCAACTACACAGGCAAAACCCACCTCCGTGGGTTGAAAACCAGTATTGTTTCTTAGTCCACGCAGGTGGACTTTGTTTGTGTAGCAGTGATTTATAATCGCCAGGGCTTGTTTTGGGTAATCAGATCACTTGTGTGTACACGGTAGGTCTTTAGACCGGGGAGTGTCAATCGCTCTATATTACTAATCAGGGCTTACCATTAGATTCGGTTAAAATTAACTTTGGTTCTGGTGTCGTTTCTTCTTCTGGCAAACCGTAAATTGATTTGTACAACTTATCGTACTGCTTGGCAGATTCATACCAACTGAAGTTTTGACTCATACCGCGTTTTTGTAATTCTTGCCATTGGGGTTTGAAACGGAAACCTTCCCAAGCGCGAATCATGCAGGTGAAGAGGTCTAATGGTTCATAGCGATCGAAGCAATAACCAGTACCTGCTTCATTGACTGGATCGTAATGTGATACGGTGTCAACTAATCCACCTGTGCGGCGGACAATGGGGACAGAACCGTAACGCAAAGCCATCATTTGACTGATACCACAGGGTTCAAATCGACTAGGCATGAGGAAAGCATCAGTACCAGCGTAAATGCGACGAGAAAGAGCATCGTTATACAGTAAGTAAGTTGCCATGCGTCCGGGATAGCGGGATGCTAATTGCCACATTTGGGTTTCATAATAGCGATCGCCTGTTCCCAGCAAAACAAATTGAGCATCTGTATAAGCCATGAAGCGGTCTAGAATTTGCATGACTAAATCTAAACCCTTTTGTTCCACTAACCTTGTCACCATGCCAATGAGAAAGGCATTAGAATTGACTTCTAACCCTACTTCTTCTTGCAAAGAAATTTTGTTGGCTTTGCGTTTGTCTAAGGTATCGGTGGTGAAAGTTTGGGTGATGTATTTATCATTGGCAGGATTATAAACTTCGGTATCTATGCCGTTGATAATCCCTGATAGTTTCCCACTAATAAAAGACAGTAAACCTTCGATTTGTTCACCGTAAGCAGGGGTTTTGATTTGATCTGCATAGGTGGGAGAAACTGTGTTTACCTTGTTGGCAAATTGAACTGCTGCGGCCATGGTGTTATGACCTTGCATATACCAGGGACACCAAGTAATTTTCTCTAAATACCAACGCCACGGGCCTTGATAAGCTAGGTTATGAATAGTAAATACTGTGGTGATATCTGGAGATTGGTTCAACCAAACTGGTAACATTCCTGTGTGCCAATCGTGACAGTGAACGATTTCTGGCTTCCAGTAATTCCAACAGAATTCCGCTGCACCATTGGAGAAAAATGTGAACCGCCAATCTTCATCTTCTCCGCCATAAATACGGCGGGTATTGAAGGAAGAATGTTGAAATAAATACAATGGCACATCAGTACCAGGTAGAAGGCTTTCATAAACGGAGAAGTCCTGGAACATTGCATTTCCAGTCCATACAGGTTCTTTGGGAATCTCCATTTTGTCTGGGAGAAAGCCATAGTAAGGCAAGAATATTCGCACATCATGCCCCATTTGTCTTAAGACTTTCGGTAATGCACCCACAACATCACCCATTCCGCCAACTTTGGCAATGGGAGCAGCTTCAGCTGCAACAAATAAAATCCGCATGGTATTTATTGGTAATTGATAATTGGTGATTGGTGATTGGTGATTGGTGATTGGTGATTGGTGATTGGTGATTGGTAATTGGTAATTGGTGAATAATTATTCTCTGTCAACTGTCAACTGTCACCTGTCACCTGTCACCTTATGATCCGCGTTGAATTTCGGTGAAGATTGTTTCTAAAATTTCCGTAGCGCCTTGTTTCCTTAAAATATTGGCTAGTTCTGTACCCAGTTTTTCTGCATCATTGGCTGGGCCAGTAACAGTATCTTGCACCAGTTTTTGACCATCAACGCTGGCAACAATACCTGTTAGGGTTAAATTACCATCAACTATTTCTGTATTTACGCCAATGGGTACTTGACAACCACCTTCTAAGGAACGGAGAAAAGCTCGTTCGGCTAGACAGCGATCGCGTGTTTGGGGGTGTTCAATGGCTTTAAGGATAGCAATGACTTCGCTGTCATCTGCACGGCATTCTATGCCCAGAGCGCCTTGTCCGACGGCATGGAGAGAAATTTCTGGGGGTAAAACTTGGTGAATGCGATCGCTCATTCCCAATCTTTCCAACCCAGCTACCGCTAAAATCAAAGCATCATAATCACCTTTATCCAGTTTCTCCATGCGTGTAATTAAGTTTCCCCGCACATCTTTAAATGTAAAATGGGGAAATTTATTGCGTAACTGTGCCAGCCGTCGCAAGGAAGATGTCCCAATTACTGCACCTTCAGGTAAGGTGTCGATTGTCTGTCCTTTATATTTTTCATGCAGTACCAGCGCATCTGCTGGATTTTCACGTTCGGTAATTGTTGCCAATGTTAACCCTTCTGGTAACTTCGTTGGCAGATCTTTAAGGGAATGAACTGCAAAATCAATATCTTGATTGATCATTCCTAATTCTAGTTCTTTGGTAAATAAACCTTTATCACCAATTTTGGCTAATGCTACATCCAGGATTTTGTCACCTTGGGTAGACATGGTATGGACTTCAAAAGTGATATCAGGAAAGCTTTTCTCAAGTTGCTCTCTTACCCAGTGTGTTTGAACCAGAGCAAGTTGGCTTTTACGTGAACCAATACGAATAGTGCGGGGAGGACTAGAAACTGAAGTCATAAAACTATATGTCAAACCAGGCGATAAATTCACATTTATCTAGACTACCGCAGGGAGTGACGTACTGGATTGAACTAACGCCTTTACATTTGTTTACATTTTTGACACGCCAACAGCGGCTGAAAGGCTGGTAAAACTTTAGGTATATTTTTACATATCAGATTTTCAATAATTTACTTATATGCAGAATTTTTTAGCTACCATAATGACCATTGATATTAGCACAATGTCCCTAATGGTAAGTGTGGCATCTATTTTGCAATCAATCACACTAATATTTTTAGTTTTCTTAGCTAACCAATATCGGGGAATTAGTACTTATGCTATTGGCACAATCTTATCAGCACTGGGATTTATCCTTTTTCCTATTCGCTTATTATTATCAGATGAATTACTGCTATTAAATCTACGATTTTTTGGTAACTTATGCATTACCTGCGCTCAAATAATGTACACCATAGCAATTGGTAAATTTATTGGCAAAAGAATAAACTACCTGTTTTTTATAGCTCTTAGTTCTGCTTTTTGTGTTGCCCAATTTTATTTTATATATATCAAAGATGATTATTTTATAAGAAATGCAAGCATTTTATTGCCGACAATAATTTCTAATTTATTGGCGGTTTACTATCTCATGTCAAATCAAGATAAATCTCTATTAAGTTCTTCCATTTTTACTTCTATTATATTTTTATTTTATGTTGGTTTTTCGATATTACGTATGATCATGATACCAATTACTCAGACAACTTCTTTAATGCAATCAAGTAGCATAAATATCATCACACTTTGGGCAATATTTTTATTTGATTACCTTCGTAACTCCGGCTTTATCATGATAGTCAATCAAAGAATGTATCAGGATTTGCATACATTAGCTACAACAGATTTTTTAACAACAGCACTAAATCGTAGAGCAATAGAACCATATTTACAGCATGAAGTAACAAGATTCAAACGTAGTAAAATACCTTTTAGTTTAATTTTAATTGATGTTGATAAATTCAAATTAATTAATGATAATTATGGACATATTTACGGTGATAATGTTTTACAACACCTAGTTGAAATCCTGAGAAAATCTCTTTGTTCTCAAGATTTGGTGAGTCGTTGGGGTGGAGAGGAATTTCTCATTTTATTACCAAACACAAATATTGAAAGCGCATCTCTTATTGCTGAAAGATTGCGAATAACAGTTGAAAAAAATCCAGCCGCTGAGGGAATGATTTATTACACTATTAGTTTAGGAGTAGCAACTTTTGAAGAAACTTATATGAATTCACTAAGTTTATTTTTGATCGTCCTTGATCAAGCTCTTTATCAGGCGAAAAATAATGGTCGGAACCAAGTATTTATTGTTCCCAAAATTCTCTAATATGGGAACCAGATTTCATTAAATTAACTAATACCAGCTTTAAAAAATTTGCGCCTCATTTTCGGAAAATTTGTTGCAAAAAGCGAATTATTGCCAAATTTGGACAATATTAGTGCAATCTATCATGGCAAATGATCCTTTAGATGCGGCGTTCGCATTTCGAGAGAAAATTAGAGAAATGGCGGGTTATATCTTTGTTATCTCCTGCACTAAAGTAGTCTTGAGAGGGAAGTTAAAACTTTACAGATGTGCTACAAGAGAGTATACTGACTAAATCTATTTTTTAATCTATATGAGTCGTTCCGCTTGCCTTATATTTAACCCAGTTGCGGGTCAGGGTGATCCAGAATTAGAATTAGATCAGATTAGATCAATATTAGAACCAGAAATTGAATTAGATATTTATTTCACCACTGAAGAAATAGATGCTGACGAACTAGCACGCGCAGCTGTAGAAAGAGGAGTAGAAGCGATTATTGCCTCTGGAGGAGATGGTACTCTGTCAGCAGCAGCAGCAGCGGTAGTTAATACTAATATTCCCTTCGGGATTATTTCACGGGGAACAGCAAACGCTTTTGCAGCAGCTTTAACTATTCCCGATACCATTGCAGACGCTTGTCAGACAATTTTACAAGGTAAAAGCCGTGCAGTAGATGTAGCTTATTGCAACGAGCGACTGATGGTATTATTAGCTGGTATTGGTTTTGAAGCGGGAACTGTAGAAAAAGCAGACAGGAATGCTAAAAATCGCCTGGGGATGATGGCATATATCCTAGCAGGAATTCAAGAATTAGGGAACTTACAGAAATTTGATGTAGAAATTGAAACCGAAGATAAGATAATTAAAACGATTGCTTCAGCGGTGACGGTTGCCAATGCTGCACCTGCAACTTCAGTTTTAGCTCATGGCCCAGCAGGTATTATTTTTGATGACGGATTACTAGATTTAACAATTGTAGCTCCAGAAAATAAAGCAGGTGCGATCGCAGCCTCATTTCATTTATTTCAAACTGCTACCGCAGGGACACCCGTAGAACGGGATGATATTGGCTATTTGCGAGCTAAAACATTTAAAATCACAACTGAACCACCACAAAAGGTAGTTATAGATGGAGAAATAGTCGGTACAACTCCTGTGGAAATTCATTGTGTACCAGGAGGTTTGAGGGTTTTTGTCCCATCAGTAACAGAAGATATTCCCACAGAAAAGCTAGAAGGATTACCTAACTTAACTGTAGAAATGAAAGATTAATCTATGAGAAATTTAGAAATTATGTAATCTAAATTATTCCCGTTCCTTTACCCCTGCTGTCATGTTTTTCTGTTAATTCACCTGTTTTATCTTCATTGACTTCGTGTAATTCCTCAAGACGTTCTGCGGTGTCTTCTGCTGCTTGCTCTCGTGCATCACCTGGAACTTCGTAATACATTTCTGGTTCAACTGGATAATTATTCAACAGACCTTCTTGATCAACGGTATAACCATCTGTGGTACGTATGCTTTCAACATTGGTTTGGTCATCAGTAGGCGCACTGGAGATGTTTTCTTCTGTGGGAAGATGTTTATAATGTTCTCCTTCTCTCTCCATACGCGCTGCTATTTCCGCTGGGATAATTCCCCGATCATAAGTATCTACATCAACTCGATGAGCAGAATCTGTTATTTTTTTAACTGGTTTATTAGTCATAAATTTAACCCTCTTTATTTATTTTGAAAATAACTTCGAGAACTAGATTAGTTTTTTTTTATAAAAATAGATACTGTCTTAAGAAGTGAATTCATAAAAAATCCAAACTAAAATTATCTATCTTGAGGCATATACAGAGGTGTGTTAAATCTCCTATCCTACTCTTTCAATCTTTTACTTCTGACTTCGTTCGACTAAAGTTCACAGCGAAGCTTAAATTTTGCTGTAAGTAATTCAAAAAAATGTAGGGTTAGCATTGTTTACCCTACATTAAATTAACTAATAGATTTATCTTAATTAACCTACAAGTTGTTGTTTGAATGAATTAACCTTGTGTATTAATTCTTGCCGGGTTTCAGCTTTGATGAGATAACGGAAAGTAAACCAGATGGCATAAATTATGCCAATTATCTCAAAAATAGGCGCTAATAACGGTACACCATGAATAGCATCTAAAACTGCGATCGCTACCTTGACTGTGACAATTGCAGACAAAATTAATCCAAACGTTAATAAAGCCTGTTTGTTTTTGTCAAAAAAACTACCTAGATAATTTGGCAGTTGGTCTAAGAAATCAACAATTTGTCTGCTCACTCGCTGCCATTGGCTTTCATAAGCTTTAGCTGGCGGGAGTTTTGGTAATTTGGCAGTATCTACACCCTCAAGAGCTAATGCACCGTCTGGTGAACCTGAATTTACTGTGTCTGGTGGCTGTTGGTGAGTTTCCATAACGTTTGCCATTTGGCAGAACAGTGTTGATAAATGACTGGACGTAAATAAATATAACAGTCTGGACACAGAATACCAAGTCAAAAATATTTCAGTTTGTATCTTGATTACTGACTCCTGATGCTAAAAATTTATTTACATCAGCCAACTTAAGGATATTAATTGTTAACTGCTTTAGCTTTGTGGTGGTGCAACAATCGTTTCAACAACTACATTTTTGACACCATTAATTTCTTTTGCCAAAGGTTCAATTTTAGCCAACTGCTCCTGATTACCAACGGTTCCTGATACAGTAACTAGGCCATCTTCTGTAGCCTTAACTGTTAATTGACCACCCGGTATATTGGCCTCTAATTTAGATCGGACTTGACTTGCTAAATCTGAGGCGGCTCTGTCTGTACGATCGCCAGTTGCCAAATTTCGTTCTTCACGAGCGCGAATATCAGCATTTAGTTGTCTTCTGCGGAGTTCACTTTGGGCATCTTCTTTTGCTTCTTGCGTTGTTTGTGCAGCAGGACTTGCTGGAACTTCTCCCGTTTCGGGTGCAGTCACAGTTGTCTTAGCAGTGTCATCGCAAGCAACACTAAAAAGTAAAAGCGAACCAATCAAGAAAGGAGTTAGCTTTTTCATTTGTTTATTTCTTGATATAAATGTGAATGTTTGGAAGTATGGGGTAGAAATTAGGAGCAAAATTTTGATGTTAATACTCCTAATTTTTGCACTGATTGAAAGGTGATTAGACCATTCTTTCGCGGTTATCAACAATAATTACAGGAGCTTCTCCGTTGTAATTACTAGGAACAGTTTCTGCCTGTTTGATTGGTTCAAAACTGTCTTGACGTTCTCTGACATTATGGGGATCAGGGGCATTATAAATAGCAAATTCTTCAATTCCCAGACGTTTGAGAATCGTTTCTGCATGGCGTATTTCTGCTTCTGTGCCATCGACAATTACTAGGTAATGACCTCTTTGGAAGCGATCGCTATAAACTTCCGCCCGTTCTCTAGGAATTCCTAAACCAACCAATCCCCCAGCGATACCCCCAACGGCTGCACCCACAGCACCACCAGTTAAGGTGGTAGCCAAAGCCGTAGCTGCTGCACCAGCTACCATTACAGGCCCCACTGCCGGAATTGCTAAGGTTCCCAAACCAACTAATAAACCGCCTAAACCACCTATAGCACCACCAGTAACTGCACCAGCTTTTACCCCTTCCCCAGCTTGATTACCTGTCTCCAAATTTCTATTCACACTACCATTTGTGTCTTTGGCTATCAGGGAAACATAGCTCATGGGAAAACCAGCATTTCTTAATTCATTCAGTGCGGTTTCTGCATCACGACGATGGGCAAATACACCAACCGCTCTCTTGGCAGTTTGTGTAGTGGGTGGAGCTACATTTTCATGGCCATTGGCTTCGTAAATTTCCCATTGTTTAACGTGATGCTGGCTGATAATTGTTGCTGCACGTTGGATTTCAGCATCAGTACCACGAACAATGATGATATAGTTGCCTTGATGGATGCAATCGTTGTAGAACTGAGTCCGCTGACTGGGAATATGAAAACGAGTAGGCTCAATGCGATCGCTCACATCAATTCCTTCAAAAGCATTCCGCTGTGGATGTTCCCTGTGAATTAAAGAAATTTGGCTTAAAGGAAAACCTGCTTTTTTTAAATCGTTAATTGTTGCTTCTGCATCTTGCAACATTGAAAAGTAACCAATAGCTTGTTTAGTGACATTCCTATCTCGATGGATAACACTTGTTGTTGTATTTGTTGTATTTGTTGTTGTCTGTTGACTATTCGGATGATCATAAATTTCAAACTCTTCAATTCCCCATTTATGGAAAATTGCTCGAACTCTAGCAATTTCTACATCCG
Organism: Anabaena sp. EIM26; assembly: GCF_057568715.1. Lineage (NCBI taxonomy): Bacteria > Bacillati > Cyanobacteriota > Cyanophyceae > Nostocales > Nostocaceae > Anabaena > Anabaena sp. EIM26. The sequence goes on from NZ_CM172472.1 coordinate 1,293,976, forward strand.
TACCATCTATAATGACTAAATAATCTCCTCGCTCCACTCTGGCGTGATACATTCTAGCTCTTTCTTCAGGAATTCCTAAACCAATCAAAGCACCAACTAAACCACCTGCTACTGCACCAATGCCAACACCAGCAGCAGTTGTAGCTATAGCTGTTGCTGTGGCTCCAGCCAGCATAATTGGCCCAATTCCAGGGATTGCTAAAGTTCCCAGTCCCACTAATAACCCAGTTAAACCACCCAAAACTCCACCAGAAACTGCTCCAACTTTTGCACCTTCATCAGACTGATCACCAACTTTTTCATGTACTTGCTTACCTGCTATTTCATCACCTTCTTCTTTATGTCTGGCAATTACAGAAACTCTTTCCATAGGAAAGTTTGAATCTCTCAATTCATGGAGAGCTTGTTCAACATCACGGCGCTGAGTAAATATGCCTACAGCCCGTTTATTCGCATTTATAGCCATACTTTTATTACCCTGAAATTATAGAAGAATTATTCCAGTGTTATGAGACACACTAACTCTATTAGTACATTTTTTTATGCAGTCTACATCAATCTTTTGGAGTAACCTATCTTTATATCATTGGGTATAGATAAATTTTTGATTTGTGAATTAAGTAAGATTTTTCTCATTTTTTTAGGCAACAAAAAATACACAAATCTTGTAATATTACTAGCAGTAAATCTAGTTTATCTAATAACTAATTACTAAATAAAACATATACGACAAGTATTTAAATAAACATGATCTGACTAAATTAAATTCTTCTGTAAGGAAGATAAAAAATGACGCTAAACGATATGTGGAAATTATAAAAATAAAGATTTGGTAAAATTATTAATATCCTAGATATAAATAGAAATACTGTGTTATACACTGAGTAGGTTTAGGCATTCACAAGCCATCAATCTTAGTGGGTGTTTGAAAAGTCTCCTTCCATGTCATGCTGAGGAACGTAGCATCTCAGTATGTGGGCTAAACTCCAGATTCTTCGTTGCGTAAGACTCCACATGGCTAACGCCACGCTATGCCTACGGCACACTACGTGAACGCGAACAGAATGACAAATTATACGTCCCTAAACTTTTCAAATATCCTCTTAGTGGTGCCAGCCTGACGCTGGATGATAGTTCTGATGTAACAGTACAATTACTCAAACAAAATTATTAGAAAAAATTTATAAAATCGAAATTGAGTAGAGTCACTGTTGTGATATTAATCACGTAAACGTTAGCATTAAATCACGGTTACTTAACTAAAACATCTGTTACTGTATAGTCAAGTAAGCCCGCTAAAATATAGAAAAATTTTTAGTTAATGCTTGGTGATGATGGGGAGTTATACTTATGCTGGAAAAACTATTATTAGCATCTATCCTAACATTTAGCTTCAGCCTATTTGCAGAGATGGGTTGGTCTAATTCTAAAAAAGAAATAGCAAAAACTCCTGTACCTCACCAGGAAGTTGTAAGTTTAAGTCAACGACAAAAAAATATAAACCTAGAGATAAATCGGTAACAAAGATAAATACTGTGGTAAATTGACTAAAATTACTCATATCATCTGTTCAGTATAAATCCAGATTCGGCTAAGATTGAGTCCTGAATTAAGATATATGGTGATACTGAGTATGAAAAGCCAAATTATTGCCACAACAGCATTTTTGTTGACTATAAGCTTGCCAATAACCGCGCAAGCGTCTAATTATGAACAGATAAAACAGTTATTAGCCACCAAACAATGTCAAAACTGTAATCTCCGCAATGCTGGTTTAGTGATGGCTAACCTATCGGGAGCCAATTTAAGCGGTGCAAATCTCGCTGGTGCAAATCTCAGCCGTGCTAACTTGAGTGGTGCTGATTTGCGGGGTGCAAACTTGACTGGTGCTAGTTTATTTGGTGTTAACTTAAGTGATGCTAAACTTAGCGGAGCAAATCTGACGGGTGCGGACTTGAGAAACACTTATTTAACAAATATAGAATTGACAGATGCTAAACTTGATGCCGCTAACTTCCAAGGGGCAGTGGGCATACCTTTACAAATTGCCAAACCAGAAGAATTTTACGCTTGGGGTGTAGCAGCAGCTGAGAAAGGCAACCTTAAACCAGCTATTGATTATTTTAGTCAAGCGATCGCACTTAAACCAGACTACGCAGGTGCATATTTATCCCGTGGTGTAGCTAGTTATCAAAGCTTAGACCGAAAAAGCGCCTTGGAAGATGCTCAAATGGCAGCAAAACTGTTTGAAGAACAAAAAAATGCGGAGGGAATATTAACAGCACAAGCTTTTATTCTAGAAGTGAAAACACCTTATACAGAAAACGTTAAACCTAGTAAACCCAGCTTTATGGATTTTGTCGGTAGTCTCGGTTCAGTATTACTGCAATTTTTACCTTTTTAGAGGTGTAAGGGTATGAGGGTATAGGGGAAGAAAAGAATGTCAGATATGGCTTACGCTCCCGTAAGGGATACAGGATTTTCAGGATGTAAGGATAAAAACTGGGATTCTATCACCAATTACCCATTACCCATTACCCATTACCAGCCATAAATTCTTGAGTACATTTTAAAAAATTCTCTACAATAGGCGTTAAACGGTCTTGCTGCCAGATAATAGCAGTTTCTATTAAAGGTACTTCTTCCAGAATCGGACGATAAACTACGCCAGATCTTTGCAGGTTCTGTAAAGAAGATGGTGTAATCGCTACACCCATTCCCGCCGATACTAAACCAATAATTGTTTGCATTTGAATTGCTTCCTGAGTAATGTTAGGGCTAAAATTTGCCTGGTGAAAAAGGCTCATAATGCGATCGTAAAGTCCTGGTGCTAAATAGCGGGGAAACATAATTAAAGGTTCATTGAGAAGCGATCGCACTGAGATATAATCTTTTTGAGCCAGTGAATGAGTTGAGGACAACGCCACAACTAAAGTCTCCTTGTGAATACAGTCATAAGATAGTGTGTCATCTTCTAAAGGAGGATGAGCAAAACCTACATTAATCAAGGAATCTTTCAGCGCTTGTTCCTGTTGGCTTGTAGTCAATTCCAGTAATTCTATTTCTACTTCCAGAAATTGCTCGCGAAATTTTCGCAAAATCAAGGGTAATAGGTCGTAAATTACCAAACTAGTAAATCCTATTCGCAGTTTACCAGTTTCACCTTTTCCGGTTCTTTGAGTCAGTGCCACTGCGGTTTCTAGTTGCACCAGTAGTTGATCAGCCTCTTGTAAAAACACCTTTCCCGCTTCTGTTAGCTGTACTTGTCGCTTAGTTTTGCGATCAAAAAGTTTTACTCCTAATTCTGCTTCTAACTGCTGAATTTGTTGACTGAGAGGTGGTTGAGCCATGTGCAGTTTTTCTGCGGCTTTACTGAAATGTAATTCTTCAGCTACAGCGATAAAGTAGCGCAGGTGTCGTAGTTCCATATTTATGATACTTAATAAGTCTCAATTTTAAATAAATATATATTGGACATATCAAAAAAGTATACATATCATACTCGTACAGAGATTTAATTGAGATAAGAGTAATGAGTGAAAAAACAATGCCAGAAAATTTAAAGAGTAAAGTTGTTACCCAAGGTGTACAGCGATCGCCAAATCGGGCTATGCTGCGAGCAGTTGGTTTTAAAGACGAAGATTTTAACAAAGCCATTGTTGGGATTGCCAACGGTTACAGCACCATCACTCCCTGTAATATGGGGATTAATCAACTGGCACAAAGGGCAGAAAGTAGCGTTAAAAATGCCGGTGCAATGCCCCAAATCTTCGGTACTATTACCATTAGTGATGGGATTTCGATGGGAACTGAAGGGATGAAATATTCCCTGGTATCGCGGGAAGTAATCGCTGATTCCATTGAAACCGCCTGTACAGGGCAAAGTATGGATGGTGTCCTGGCTATTGGTGGATGTGATAAAAATATGCCAGGAGCGATGTTAGCGATCGCACGCATGAACATCCCAGCTATCTTTGTTTATGGTGGCACAATCAAACCCGGTCACTATAACGGCAAAGATTTAACTGTTGTTAGTTCCTTTGAAGCAGTTGGTCAACACAGCGCCGGCAAAATTGACGAAGCCGAACTTTTAGCAATTGAAAGCCTTGCTTGTCCTGGTGCTGGTTCCTGCGGAGGAATGTTCACAGCAAATACCATGTCTTCAGCCTTTGAAGCAATGGGAATGAGTTTACCTTATTCCTCCACCATGGCCGCAGAAGATGCGGAAAAAGCAGATAGCACCGAAAAATCAGCCTTTGTCTTAGTCGAAGCTATTCGCAAGCAGATATTACCCCGACAAATTATTACCCGCAAATCCATCGAAAATGCCATTGCGGTTATTATGGCCGTTGGTGGTTCTACCAATGCAGTTTTACATTTTTTAGCGATCGCTCGCGCAGCTGGAGTAGAACTAAATCTAGACGACTTTGAAACTATTCGTGGGCGTGTACCCGTATTGTGTGATTTGAAACCCAGTGGAAAATATGTCGCCACAGACTTACACAAAGCAGGTGGTATTCCCCAAGTCATGAAAATGCTACTCGACCATGACTTACTGCATGGTGACTGTCTGACTATCTCCGGGCAAACCATCGCCGAAATTTTAGCAGATATACCCGCAGAACCACGTGCTGATCAAGATGTAATTCGTCCTTGGAACAACCCCATGTATGCCCAAGGACATCTAGCTATCCTTAAAGGTAACTTAGCTACAGAAGGTGCAGTTGCCAAAATTACAGGGGTGAAAAAGCCCATCATTACCGGGCCAGCTAGGGTATTTGAATCTGAAGAATCTTGCTTAGATGCGATTTTAGCAAATAAAATCAAAGCTGGTGACGTGATTATTATTCGTTACGAAGGCCCCAAAGGTGGCCCCGGAATGCGGGAAATGTTAGCTCCCACTTCTGCAATTATTGGTGCTGGTTTAGGTGATTCCGTGGGATTAATTACCGACGGACGCTTTTCTGGTGGTACTTACGGCATGGTAGTCGGACACGTCGCCCCAGAAGCAGCAGTAGGCGGAAATATCGGACTTGTAGAAGAAGGTGATAGCATCACCATAGATGCCAATTCTCGACTATTGCAAGTAAATGTATCAGACGCAGAATTGGAAAGTCGTCGTGCCAATTGGAAACCCCGTCAACCTCTTTACACTAAAGGCGTTTTGGCGAAATATGCCAAACTCGTGTCTTCTAGTAGTGTTGGTGCTGTGACAGATTTAAATTTGTTCAACGACTAAACTAATAGACATCTCCGAAAATTAAATATGCGTTATCTGAAACGTTTGTAAAAACGTGAAATGGATAGCGATTTTCGGCTCTACAATTTTTGTCGGAGATGTCTAATCATGGAAAACATTAAATCAGGTAGATAACAGTAATCTAAAAACTGCGTAACAGCTTATTCCTTTTGCATGACCTAGGTAACACAAAATTTTAACCCATTATTTAAAAAGATATTTGCCACATTTTGTTAGTAATCAAATATTGTAACTTTGCTCAAATCTGGATTTGAAAGTCAGGAAATTATTTTTGTGTTTCCTAATTAGATATAAAATGTTTATAAGCTACTAAATTTGATTTTAAATCTTTCTTTTGGTAGTAGATTTGTCTAAAAATTTAAACAAATAAGCCTCTACCAGATTTATGAATATTTAGATAGATCCTAGAGGAAGATGACTAGAATGAGAAATAGATTTAAATTAATTTTGGTGTGTCGAATAACTGCTTTCTATAGAGGTTTAGCGGATTGCTAAACCTTTTTTTAATTTATAAAATCACTAATTAAATCTTCTCTGTGATATTTTTAATACAGCACATATGATCTACTTCTATCCAGCAAATATTAGCACACTAAGCCTTTTTATATTGAGCATCACATCATTTTGAGGTCATTCTAAAAGTAAATATAGCGTTTCCCCATTACATTAGGTACATTTTGATAATTCAAAAATTGTCGTCGCTGCATTAAACGCTTTTTGATATATCACTAAATCTTTATGGGTTTTAATTTTTCTTGGTTCTTCTTCCTTGTCTACCTTGTCTTTCTCCATTATAAATCTCTATGTAAAAAAACCTACCCCTGTGAGGGTTGGGGGTGGGGTTCTTGTATCTCACTCAACCGAGAAACGCTATAATCTATAAATTATCGAAAAAAAATTTTATTCACATTTAATATGATAAATGATTAACAGGTTATCTAATATTTGTACACATCCTATAGGTAGATGAATTGAAATCCAAGTAAGTTTAAATTATCTACATATGGTAAACACTTGGTATATATCTAGGCTTGGTTAACAACCAAGCCTTTTTTGTGCTTAATTTAGGACTTGAATTTTGTTCACTTGCTTAGGCACTCATCAAATACAATCCCGATTTATCTTGATTTCGGTCGTAAGAACCCCTTACAGAACGTCCTTGACGACAATAAATAGGATTGCTATAGCTGTTTATCTGTGAGAAAATACTATTGATAAAGTATCAAAAGTATTGATTTATTAAAAAATTATGCCTAGTCATACGATCAGGTTTGATGACGGAAAATACGACTATATCATGACGATTACTCTTGCCGGTTGTATAGTCAGCATCACAACTGACGGTGTTGGTTTCAATGCACACACTTTTGAAACCCATGAATTGGCTACCGAAACCGAAGCGCTGGAATTTTACGAAACAACTATTCGCAGGGAAAACCCTAGTTATCAGCGGCCAACAGATTCATTATCTACTGAGGTAGAAGAAGAAGAGGAAGAGGAATTTGAGCCGTTAACATTTGATTTCGATTTGAATGAACAGAATTTAGCAACAGATGAATTAGTCAATCGTCTAGCAGTAGTGCTACCCGGTTTAGAAATTTATGAGAGTGAATCTAGCGCTTATCCTTTTAAAACATTTGTTTGGAAAGTAGAAGATCAAGGAGAATTTACTATAGATAAGCTGCTTTTAGCAGAGGGATTTATGCAGTCGATTGTATGGGATAATTTTTTGGCAACTGTCATTACTAATAGCAGTAATCTCCCTAGCAATTTGACTTTAGAAGCAAATCTAAATCCTGAAGAAATTGCTCATAAATGCCAAATGCTAGAAACTACATTGCGAATGCAGTGTAAAAATATTGCTGTTTATAAAATCATGCATTTTGATCCGTTATTACCTGGGGAAAAAATTGATGAGTTTCATTTTATTTTAGGTGAAACTCATGATGGAAATTGGGTAGGAATTGCGCCACAAATTGGTTCTATTGAGGATATTAGAACCGATACTGAGCGATTGCCAATTTCCACAGATTTTACTCTTTTATCCAGCACTCAAATATTAATTAATACCTTGCAAACTATAGTAAATGGCTTGGAGTTTGCTACTACTCCAAACACTACTAATAGAGAATTTTATTTAACATCTGCTAACTCTCAAGAACAAGCAATTTATCAGTTACTTGATGCCATTGATTTTGTCATTACTTGCAATTTTGCTCCCTTTGGTTCAGTAGCAGAATATGAAGATGGTGAATTCTTCCGTGACATCCATCCCTTAGATCAACTGTTGCAGTTAAATCTCACAAATTTACGCGAATATGTGATAGGTTCCTATTCACTTTATCACTTATACAGTATTGGTAATACAAATAGTGGTGATGCAGTAGGAGTTTCAACTGTTGCTGTCTGGACTTGAAAACTTTTTTAACCTTTTAAGGAATCAAAGAAAAGATGTGCAGGTTTTACAAAGGCTTTTGTTTGGGTATACCTACAGGACGAGGAAAATGAACTGGGGTATGTACTACTTTCCGCAAATAGATACAATGACGAATACTTTGAGTTAAAGGAGTTGTGAATTCTTCAATTAATTCAATTACTGCACCTAATTGATTAGCCGCATTTTGTAGATTTGCGGTTTCTTCTTTAGTCCAACTACCCCGATAAATTACAGCTAAACCACCTTTTTTTACTAAAGGTAGACTATATTCAGCGCAAGCAGAAGCAGCCCCCACGGCACGAATTAGGGCTAAATCATAGCTTTGGCGATGTTTCGGTTCTTGACCAATTTCTTCTGCTCGTCCAACTGTGGTTTTGGCGTTAATTAAAGAGAGATTACTTAATAAAGTATCAATAAAATTAATTTTTTTGCGAGTTGAGTCTAACAAGGTAACTTGAGAATTTGGAAAAATAATAGAAATTGGTACACCAGGAAAACCTGCACCTGTGCCAATATCAATTACAGATGCACCTTGATGAAGAGAATCAATAAAATGCTGTTGTGGTGCAATCCCTCTTAAAGAGTCCCAAAGATGTTTTTCCCAAAATTCTTCAGGTTCGGTAATACGAGTTAAATTAAGTTGGCTATTTCCTTCTAAAATTAATTCATACAACTGCTGAAATTGATTTTGTTGTTGAGTTGTTGGTTGCCAATTAAGTGTTTGCTGCCAGATTTCTGTCATTTCTGGTAAAATAGATACAGGTAAAGATTCTAAATTCATTTTCTGATTTTAATATTGGAGATTACCCAGGAACTGGAAAAGATTACGAATTACGAATTACTACTTCTTTCACTTTATTTTCTAATGTTGCGGGGTCAACTGCTGTTAATACACCATGATTTAGTGTCCAACAATGGTCAGCTATTGGTAACAGATCGCCAGCATCGTGTGTTACAACTAATAAAGTCCAATCTTTTTTGAGTTTCGCTAATAAGTTTACTAGTTGACGACGCATTGACCAATCTAAACCAGCGGTGGGTTCATCTAATAATAATAAATTTGGTTGGCGAATTAATTGCACGGATAAGGCTAAACGTCTTTGTTGTCCACCGCTTAAAGCATGGGGTGATGTAGATAAGGATAAATGCTCTAATCCCACTTCGCTTAATGCTTGATGAACTCGCTCTGACCCTAATTCAGGATGCCCTAAACGCAATTCTTCTAAGATTGTACCACCGCAAAAGTGCCTTTCTGGAAACTGAAATACGATTCCGGCTAGTTGTTGTAATTGTTCGGCTATCAGTTGTTGTTCTCTCCAGAAAGCTGCACCGGAGGTAGGTTCAGCTAGTCCAGATAGGATTTCTAGTAAGGTACTTTTACCGGAACCACTGGGGCCAATAATCAAACCTAGTTGCTGGGGTGGTAATTCCAAGTTGATAGATTTAAGAATTGCGGTTGGACAAGCTGTGGGGTGATAAGTTAGATTTCTGAGATAGAGCATTTGTTAAAATTAGCAAGAAGTCAGGGAATAACTGATGGAGTCAATTGAGAAAAACTTGATTTAGCAGCAATAATCATGCTTTTTTTCTATTGTGGCAGACTTAGCTGAGAAAATCGCTACAAGCAGTCAGGGAACAGAAGTAATTGACCAGAGTCTACCTGTGTAGAAAATTTTGACTGTGATAGATACTTCTGAAGTTTACCAATTTTCTACATTTTAAGTAACAGATAAGACAATTTCAACCGCAATTCTTCTGAGGCGTTTTATGTCCAAACAATTTTTCATTCCTCAATTAATCATGTTTTTCCGATTTCCTACCCTTGTTAAAGTCACCTTTGTTACTACTTTTGCACTAAATTTATTGGTGAATCCTTCTTGGGCTGGTGATCCGTTTCGGAGTGGTGAACAGCATAAAATTGGCGATCGCACTGAAGCAGCTTTTAAAGCCATTTTTCAACAAGGAAATTACCCCGCAGCCGCAGATAATCTGCAAAAAGCAATCTCTGAGGAACCAAATGAACCCCTGGCTTACGCTATGAAGGCTTCTTTGGCTTATGGCGATCAAGATTTAGCTGGCTTAGATAAGTACAGTAAAAAGACTTTAGAAGCAGGACAAAAGCTGATTGCTAGTGATCCCTTACGCGGTAATTTATACACTGGTGTCGGCAATTTTTTAGAGGGTGCAGTCATGATCACCCGTGACAAGAGTGTTAATGGTGTATCAAAAGCCCTGAGTCGCTTGACAAAAGTTTATGAGTATTTAGATAAAGCGGAAGCGATCGCACCAAATGATCCAGAAGTAAACTTACTCCGGGGTTACATGAATTTAATGTTAGCGGTTAATTTACCTTTTATCAGCCCAGATCAAGCAATTGAAAAGTTAGAAAAAAATGCTGCACCTGGGTATTTGGTAGATCGGGGTATTGCTTTAGCCTACCGGGATTTGAAACAATATCCTCAAGCCTTAGATTATGTCAATCGAGCCTTAAAATCGACTACTGACAACCCAGAAATCTATTATCTCAAAGCCCAGATATTACACGAAAAGGGTAAAAAAGAAAAAAGCCAGAGTTTGATTAAAGATGCAGTAGTTCATTTTGATAAAGCTTTAACCAAAAAATCCCAACTTCCTGCTAGTCTAGTCAAACAAATTGAACACGAACGCAGAAGCGCAGCCAGCCGATTGACTAATCTGTCATAGTGGTATTCATCTCAGTGAGAAGTTTTCAATTGCAAAGCCTGTAGGGGCGGGGTTTCCCCGCCCTTGATCATATTGCATCCCACCTAAAACCGCTATATAGTAAATAATTCATAATTAATTGTGAAACCCTTTTACTAATTACCCATCTACCAATTACCAAAATGCACATTCAATTCCGTGAGTTTAATCCTTTTGATGTCTGGATTTGGTTGAAATTCAACATGATTCCCTCTGAACGGGAAAAAAAATATGTAGAAGAAGTATTTAATTCCTGGTTTTATCTGGGTAAATTAGGAGCATTTAATGCTGAAAATCTCCAGGTACAGGAAACTGGTTTGGAACTCAGCTATCTGGATTATGATCCACAAGGTTATAACAAAAGCTTTCTCGCTTTGATGCACAATATGGGCGAGTTTGAGTATGAAGGAGAATGGGGGCGTTGCTGGTTTGATATGGGAACTAGCGATGCCATCTCTCTCGATATATTAATCAACGCCCTGACGCAATTAAGTGAGGAATATGTTGATATTCAAGAACTATACATCGGCGGAGAAAATCCAGATTGGCCTATCGAAGATAGCGAAACTCGTGCTGATGCAATTTACGATAATTAACTACAACCATGAATAAATCAGGTCAAATTCGAGTTATAGTTTTAGCTCTAATTCGAGATGGTGATAGAATATTTGTTTCTGAAGGTTATGACCCTACCAAACAATCAACATTCTATCGTGCTTTAGGCGGTGGTGTGGAATTTGGCGAAACTAGTTCTATAGCTTTAGAAAGAGAATTTCAAGAAGAAATCCAAGCTGATTTAACAAATATTCGCTATTTGAGTTGTATAGAAAACCTGTTTAGCTTCGATGGTAAACAAGGACATGAAATCATTCAACTTTATCAATGCGATTTTGCCGATCCTGAATTTTACAAAATCGAAAGTTTAACTTTTTCTGAATCTCCAGAACGTAAACATCGCGCTTTATGGATAGATATTGCTCGATTTAAATCAGGAGAATTAAGGTTAGTACCTGAGATATTTTTTGATTATTTGTAAACTCAGGATTCAGGATTCAGGATTCAGGGGTCAGGAGAAAGAAGGGAGGATGAAGGATAAAGGATATTTTTCTCTTCTGTTCCCTGCCATATCAAACATTGTGTATCCTGAATCCTTAATTGCTATAATTAACTTAGAACATCAACCAAGAGAGTGAATTATGTCTATTCAATTAATGACAAGACGTTTCACCGTTGCACAATACAACCAAATGAATCAAGCTGGTATTCTCACAGAAGATGACAGGGTAGAACTTATTAACGGAGAAATTATTGAAATGTCCCCCATTGGTAGAAGACACGCAGCTTGTGTTGACCGTCTTAATTATTTACTCAGTATTCTTTTAGGAACAAGAGTAATTATCCGAGTCCAAAATCCAATTATATTAAACAATCTATCAGAACCACAACCAGATATAGCATTACTCAAACCTCGTGCAGATTTTTATGAAGCTGGACACCCACAACCAGAGGATATCTTGTTATTAGTTGAAGTTGCAGATAGCAGCATTGAATATGACAGAGAAATAAAAATTCCTCTTTATGCAAGTAGTGATATTTGTGAAGTTTGGTTAATAGATATTTATGAACAACTAATTACAGTTTATCGCTACCCTAACGCAAATGGTTATAGTGAAATCAAAACTTTCCGACATGGTGATATTCTAGATATACAAGCATTTCCTGAAGTTACATTGAGAGTTAATGATGTACTAGGACAACCGATTTAATTAAATTAATCGTATCTATCTTTTTTTAATTTAATCACTTCAATGACATTATCATGATGTTGACCACCAATAATATCTTTTAAATGTATTTTCCCCTCAATATACTGTAAATGTATCCGCCAACCTGATATTTTATCAATATCAGCACGGTAGATAGCTTGTTTAATACCAGTTACTTTGTGTAATCTCGTTTTAGGAAAAGTTCTAGTTCTATGACATTCATTATCTTCTAGTTCTGCTAAAGCTTTGAGAAACTCTATTTTTAACTCCTCTGGCAAAATTTGCATGGCTTCATAAATAACACCATATTCATCTAGAAGAGGCTTAATTTGTGGCATTATAAAGCAGTAACCTTAACCTCTTGATTTTCATCTACCGTAAAATCTTGATAAATAAATTCTGCAATGGCATTATATGCTTGTTGTGCATCTTCCATTTTTACTATTCTAAATAAAGTAACAAGTATACAGCCAAAAATTGGATCATCATCAATAGTTAAAATTACTCTTTGTTGTTCATTAATTTTTAAAGAATATATAGTCGAATCATATGAGTGATTAAGTTTTATGTTTCTGAGTTGTTCGCTGTGTTGATAAAAAGAATTATTTTCAGATGATAAAAGTTCAAAATGGCGATTCATTTCTTTAATAATTTTAAATTTCTCCGTATCATTAAATTTTTCTAAATCTTTCTCAAAATCCTTTGTCGATTCAATGAGTATATCCATCAATTTAACTCCTGAGTCGAAATTTCAAGGTTACTTTAAATTTACCCTAAACTTACAGATAATTGTATGGTGGCAAGTGCCAATGTGCCAGATTTTCATAAAAAACTGACTCATGTCAGAAATCCATTTATCAGAACCTGTAATCATAACTATTCATGCTTATACTGTGAACGGTTCATAGTTTAACCAAATATGGAACTCCTCTCCAAACCTCTCCCCATTCACCGGGTAGAGGCTTAGAACTCGGTTTTTTCATCAATAAAAAGTACAGTTCCTAACCGTTTTGAGTATAAGAACAAATCTTTTTGAATAATCAAACATTATGCCAGTTCAACAGCTAAAAAAGAAACTATCTGTAACTCTATTCATAGTTCTATCAGGAGTTGCAATTACCCAAAGCATTGGTTGTACAAATTTATACTCGGATAATAATAAAAATGTAGCAGATGCCCAAACTCCACCTAAACCAGTACCCCAAGAAATTATTCAAGGGGGAGAAGTGCGGGTTTTACCTGGGAAATTAGATACCATACCTGTTTTTAATAGTAATAGCCCGGAATGGGTAAAAACTGAAGGAGTTTTACTTTCTACTTTTCCCACCAATGGGAAAAAAGTTCCCGCAGCACATCTTAATTTTCCCTTTCAAGGACGCTTTGATTTATTTGCTCATCACTATAGCCATACTCCTAAAGATTTACAAACGCTTTATCTGGGTATAGTTTTGCATAATCCTGGTAAAAAATCTGTAACAGTCGATGTTTTACAAGGTGCAAGTTATTTAATGCAAGATGCACCTTTTGTAACTTTAGCACCATACATTGAAAATAATGATGGCAAGGCTTTTTCCGGCCCGGGAAATAGGGCTGTGGCTGATGTGTTGAGGGGGGTTCGTCAAGCTGATTTTCCGGCTAAATTGGTAATTCCTGCGGGAAAAAGTCGGATGTTGTTAAATCATCCTATTCCGGTGCGAAATTTAGAAAAACCTGTAAATGGTCGGTCTAGCTTTTTTCGTTTGCGTAGTAGTGGGAAAGTTTATACAGCTAGTTTAGCGATGTATGCGAAAAAAAATGCTGATGGTTCTGACCGTGCGCCCACTTTAGCCGAATGGCAAGCTTTATTAAATAACGGTAATTTTGCTGGGCCTAGAGATAAAGTTCCTACAGCACCAGATGCTAAAGGCGGTCAATTGATTTATGGACGTGTAGCGGGCGTTTCTCAAGGTTCTCGGTGGGAAGCGAAACTGGTGGATAAACCGGAAACGCAAACTTTGACAATTCCCCAACCTGGTAAAGCGATTTCCTATCCTATAGCTACTTTGCGGGGTGGTAGATTGGGTACTGAACAAAGTCAAACAGCAAAAATGTTGGTACGTTATGCCGACACAGCTTATGAGGCACATGGTAATTATGGTGTGGAATACAATCTCAGTTTGCCTTTAAGGAATAATACTGAGAAAGCTCAAACTGTTTCCGTGACTTTAGAAACACCTTTGAAAGAAGATAAATTAGCTCAAGGTGGTGTTCGCTTCCGAAAACCATCCTTAGATTTTCCTTTCTTTCGGGGGACAGTGAGGTTGCGTTATGCTGATGATCAGGGGGAACAAAGGACGCGCTATGTGCATTTATGGCATCGTACTGGTCAAGTTCTGGAACCTTTGACAAAAGTTGTGTTACAACCTGGAATGAGGCGCATGGTGCAGCTAGATTTGATTTATCCACCCGATTCCACTCCACCCCAGGTTTTGACGGTGAGAACTTTAGAAAAATGAGGTAAAGACGATCGCAGTTTTCCCGATCTTATTTACCACCGTAGAAGAAGGCAATTTCTTTTTCTTTGAGGGGTGCAAAACCGGCATCTACTAATTTTTGGTCTAATTCCGCTTGGGGAATGTGTTTTGCGCCAATGCGGACTATTCGAGAACGCATGGTATTAGATACGCCACTACGTTGTCTACCTGCTTCTAGTCCCATAACTTGGCTGTATAGTTCTAATTTAGCTGATGGAATGGGAGAACCATCAAAATCAACTCCTTGGGCGATCGCTACATCAATAGCATCTGCACCTGTGGTAGTCTGCTCTCCTAGATTAATTTCGGTCGTCATGGCAATTTGCTCTCAAGAATATTAAGTATACTTTACCAGTCTTGCTGCCACCTCTGGCTGTGTTGCTTGACTGATGAGCTTTACCAGTCCAGACTTGTCACTTTCGGAAATTTTGGTTTAACCTCGAACCAGCAGTATAGCAATTTTTAGGTGATGCTATGTCTGATGCCAACTCTCCTCGCCACAAAGACCGCAGTCTCGAACAAGCACTAACTAACAAAATTATCGACGATTATTTCGAGAATTCTGAAAGTTGGCTGAGAGCAATTTTGCGGATGTGTATTTTCTCTTTAGCTGAAATTAATGGAGAATCAGTCTTTATTGTTGAATGTCCGAATCACGCTGTAGCTAAACGCTTGAGTCGGAAAACCTATCCGTTTCGAGGAATGGTGTATTTTTTAACTGATAACTTCGATGATCGCGATCGCACTTTGTTTTGCTATAAAGATGAACGTAAAGGCTATTGGCGCTGTTTCGATACTAGTACAAACAGTTGGCAATCTCTAAGTAAGTTGCAATCATCTACTACCCCAAGGGAATAGGGACTGGGGATTCGGGACTGGGGACTGGGGACTGGGGACTGGGGACTGGGGAGATGAACAGAATAACTTTCTATCTGTTTCCTATTCCCTGTTTCCCGTTCCCAAATTTACGTGTAATTGAACCACCAACAAACGCTCCTAATATTGTACCTGTCCAAATGCCGGCTGTACTGCCTTGCCACATTGCCCCTGGTGTGACCCAAGCATTACACATCTGCTGAAAACCCCAACCTTGGTTTTGGCATTTTTGATTGTGCAGCATTGACGTGATTTGTCCACCCATCAAACCACCAAAAAAGCCAGAAGATAAAGCTAAACAAGTACAAATTAGGATGCGTTTTTTAGTCATAGTGATTGGGGAATCGGGAAGAATAATTAATATAAAACCGATGAATTACGGACAGCTTTCCATGATGTAATAAATTATGGCTCTAATTTAACGTGAGTTCGACATAAGATAATTTGTGGAAAACTTGCCCCTAGTAGGAGTCTCAAACCCTTATTCTCTCGCCCTTAAAAATCATAACTCCGTTCGCGTAGCGTCTCCATTCGGCGAAGCCGTGCCGTAGGCATAGGAGAAACTCCTAACACCGAACTCACGTTAATTTATCAATTTTCACAACGAATAAAAATTTTTACTCTTACAGTTAAATATCAATCAAAGATGGTGCGTTACATTTCATTAACGCACCCTACTGGTTAGGAATTCATAATTATCAGCCTGTATTTCTCATTCCTGCGGCAATACCGTTAATGGTTAACAATGCTCCTCTGAGTAACTCACCTTTGCTGTAACGGGAGTGAATTATTCCAGAGGTGCTGGTGTTTTTGTATTGTCGTAGACGCTTGAGTAGAGAAACTTGGATAAATCCTAAAGGTACAATTGTCCCGTTTCTTAACTGTACTGAACGCTGCAAAATGGGATCACCATCTAAAAGTCGCTCGTGTCCAGTGATGTTTAAGACTAAATTCCTGGTGAGATAAAATTCGCTGGCAATTTGCTCAAATACTTTATCAAATCGGGGTTTATCTTCTGGGTTGGATAACTCTTCGACGTAATGACGTGCCATTTCAATGTCTACTTTGGCTAAGGTCATTTCGGCTTTGGAAATTACCATTTTGAAGAAAGGCCACTTGACATAAAAGTAGCGCAGTAATTTGAGGTGTTCTTCTGGTTCGGCGTTTAAAAATTCTTGTAAGGCTGTGCCTACACCGTACCAAGAAGGTAATAAAAACCTGGTTTGTGTCCAGCTAAATACCCAAGGAATGGCTCGTAAGCTGCTTAAGTCTTTTTTACCAGATGGTCTTCGTGCTGGACGGGAGCTAATTTGCAGTTGGCTGATTTCTTCTATGGGGGTGACTTGGTGGAAGAAGTCGATAAAATCAGGTTGTTCGTAAATGAGGGCGCGATAATGCTGACGCGATCGCATTGACAACTCTTCCATGATCTCATTCCACGGTTCAATATCATCAAATCCAGTCCGCAGTAAACTAGCTTGAATGACTGCACTGGTAATGGTTTCTACGTGGTATAAAGCCAAATCCAGCAAGGAGTACTTAGAAGCTAAAACTTCCCCTTGTTCTGTAATCTTAATGCGACCATTAATACTGTGACCTGGTTGAGCCAAAATTGCCTCATAAGCTGGGCCACCGCCCCTTCCCACGGAACCACCACGTCCATGAAAAATCCGCAGATGTAAGCCGTATTCTTCAGCGATTTCCTGGAGTGATTTTTGAGCTTTGTGAATTTCCCAATTGCTACTTAAGAAACCGGAGTCTTTGTTGCTGTCAGAATACCCCAGCATGACTTCTTGCAAGTTGGGGTTGAGGGTAGGAGATGGGGAAGCATTTTCTGGTTTAATTGCTTCATAGCCACCTGCTAAGAAAGCGCGATAGAGGGGGAGTTCAAACAGTTGCCGCATGACGCTTCTGGAGCGTTGTAAGTCTTCTACAGTCTCAAATAGCGGTACAACTCTAATTGATCCTACTGCGATCGCAGGGTCAAATAATCTGGCTTCTTTGGCTAACAGCAAAACTTCTAAAACATCGCTGACTTCGCGGCACATACTGATGATGTAAGTCTGACAGATGTTGATGCCAAACTCTTGTTGGAGCGATCGCAAAACCCGGAAAGTTTCAATGACATCATTGGTTTTTTCCGAAAATGGCAATTCACTGGGAATCAACGGCCGTCTTGTTCGTAATTCCCCGGTTAACCAAGCCACTTTCTGCTCTTCTGAAAGTTCGTTATAGGGTTGGGGTAAAACTTGCAAATATTCAAGAATCTCATTCAGCGCATCAGCATGACGGGATGATTCTTGGCGAATATCTAGCTGGGTGAGGTTAAAGTCAAAAATTTCTACTTGACAAATCAGAGTTTCTAAAGCTCGACAACCTAAACCCGTTTCAGTTAAATTGCGGTGAATTAATCGCAGTTCAACTAAAAAATCTGCCCCAGAACGGTACATTGGCGCATCTTCATTGGTTGGCGTTTCCCGATTGTATAAAGCCAAATTGCGATCGCGTGTATTTTCTAGCCGTCTCAACACATAAGCTAGTTTCAACCGATAAGGTTCTTGGCGATAACGCAGAGCTAAAGCATCATAGACATCACTCATCGTTGATTGATCTAACTCCAGCGATTCCAGCAAATCTGGTAATACATCGCTCCAGTGCATGGAAACACTCAATAACTCAATCAGCTGCGTCACCGACTGAATATATCGCTCTAAGACCATTTTCCGCTGATAACAAGCAGTCTTCCAAGTAACTTCCGGTGTCACCGACGGATTTCCATCTCGGTCTGAACCTACCCAAGAACCAAAGGAGCAGAAACTTGTACTTGGTGGTTCTAGCCAAGGAAATGTTTGCTCTAGAGAATATTTGAGGCGTTTATACAACTGCGGAATGCCATCAAATAACACTTCTTGGAAGTAGTGCAGAGCATAATCTACTTCATCTAAAACTGTGGGCTTAAATTGATGTAGCTCATCTGTCCGCCACCACAGGCGAATTTCTTCCATCAATCGTTCTCTCACCTCTGCCGCCTCCCAAGGATAGCCCCCAGAGCGATTTTCTAAGCTATCTAGGTGTTGTAAAAGGTCTACTACCTGACGCTGTTTATCGCGGATAGTATGACGGACAATTTCCGTGGGGTGTGCAGTGAAAACTAAGCGGATATCCAGTTGAGAAATGAGGCGTTGAATTTGCTGGGGTGGAACATTCAGTTTGAATAACAGCGGAAATAAAGCTGCAAATGTACCCTTTTGTTGACTTGGTGTGGTGTCTGTCCAACTTTGTGGTGAGTCTGATCCTAATGACTTGGTGACTGGTAGGTCATCTTCTCTTTGGTTAGTCGAATAAATAATATTGGCGAGATTTACCTGATCTGTTCCGTTTGTATCAGAATAGCGAGTTAGTTGCTGCTTTTGTTCGTATTCCTGCTCAATGATGTTAATCAACTGAAAATACAGAGCAAAGGCACGAGCAGCCCGAATGGCCTCGTTGATATTTAATTGTTCAATCAATTCGACTGCGGAGGAAGTTTGGTCATGGGTAGCTTGTCCTTCGGGAGAACACAAATCGCGTAATTGACGCAATAGGTCTACCATTTTTTGTCCGCATTCTTGCCGAAGAACCGACTCCCACAATTCCTCTACTACCTGTAGACGATGACGCAAGAATAATTCCGACATGGGGTATGTATTCGCTGCTGGCGATGAAGAGTATAAAAGGGAACCCATATTCTCCGTTCTGGTAAAGCCAATTAATATTTACAGTACTGAGTACTGAGTGTTGAGTGCCGAGTGAGAAGAATATTTACTACTTTTGCAAGCGGTAAATGTCCGACCCTTTGTGAAAAATCTAGGTAATAGCACTTTCAATTCAGCACTCTTCATAATTCTAGTTTTTTTGTTTGTACTGGAATAGGATTAACCGTAGCCAATAAATGCTTATATATATAGTTAGCTTTGGTTTAATTCCTGTTCATGGGGAAAATTAAGAATGGGCAAGCGATCGCCCCGAAATACTTCTTCACTGGCTTCCCCCAAGGCTTCTAGTGCTTTACCAGTAGCTTTATCTGCTATCAACAGCAGTAGTATAGACGCTATGCCTATTTGGAGAAGACAAGATTGGGGAATGTTGAAAATCGGATTAAATCCGCTAGTTGGTGAGGGGTTGTGGGTTACAGGTGACATTGCTAATTCTTGTTTTTTGGCAGATGGGTAAAATAGACACAAAACTCAATCTTGATAAGACTTGTAACCTTATAAGACTATCTTTGCCCATTTTTCTAGCTCTAAAGGTAACAAAATTGTTAAAAAAAAACTGCAAAATGTGCTAAATGTATGTTTCTAGTTTACAAGTACAGGCAAAATCCCCTAATACTCGCTTCCTGTTAAAGTTAACTTCCCATGAAAACAGTATCACTTGATCGCCAACAAACCTTAGTGCAATGGGTAAGCCAAGCCACAGGAATCAGCACTTTCGGGGTGAAAGTCCGGTTGCTGGGAAATGATCTGCACATACTTTGTGAAGGTACAGACTGCCCGCAACGTTGGCACACTCTTTCTGATTTGTTGCAAGCACTACAGCAAACAGATTTGGATAGCTTAACCAGTGAGGAACAATCCCCAATATACCAAGTATTGGTCTACGGTCGAAAAAAAGGCTCACACCATCCTCAATGGTGTCACCGAGTTTATTTAAATCAATTAGATCGGCATCTAGAGCAGGTACAGCAAGCCATGTTAGTAGAAGCGGAAAAAACACAACTACCTGGTGGGGCGCTGATTGTCTCTAATGAAAGTTTGGCACGCCAAGGAAATCCAGATGCGATCGCTCGCTATTTGAGTGAAAATCTGAGCAGTTTGGGTGTGGCAGTACAAGTCAAAAGTCTACCCCATAATGCCAAGTCCAAATCTCAAAAAATTGTTAATCGTCTCTGGATCTTCTGTCAATCAAGTTATAGCCCAGATGCCACTTTGTTAGCCGAACCAGTAGCCCAAAAATTAAGGCATTTGAAACTGGCTGGTTATGAAGATGCAATCATTGTCTCTCAAGTGAGGGGAGAAATAGACCCTGATTGGCGGCTGCGGGTGGATTTGACACCACCGGAAACAATGCTGAAAGAATGGGCGCGGTGGGGAGATGTGCAAGCGATCGCTAGATTGTTAACAGAAGTATTATCAGAATTAAAAATTGCTGTCCAAGCTTCTCTGAAAGAATTTACCCTACATATCTTTTGTACCCCAGCAGTTGATCCTGCAAAAACCGCTCCTGCGCCAGACAAGGAACTGTGTTTACAAATTATTCTTTCTCAGTTAGAAGCGATCGCCCCCCAAGGAATTCTAGCAGCAGCTATCTATGGACAAAAAACAGGCGAACAACAACCCGCTTGGGTAGATTGGTTGTCTTTACCATCCGCCAAACATCCCGCTTTAGCAACATCTACACTAGCCTTAGGTTCTACAGGTGATGAACCAGCCATTGTTTTTTTACTAGAACGCCTACTCAATCCTGACATGGATTGGCGCTTAAAAACTGGTGGTATTCGCGTCCTCTTGCTTCGCAAAGGTGACTTACTGCACGTGATGTGTGATGCGCCTAATTGTCCCACACGCCAACAAGTCGCCAGCAAAGTCACTCAATTTGTTCGTCAACTGAATATCCCTGATCTTTTTGGTGTCAGAGTTTACGGTCGTCGTGCCGGCGATAATCAACCCGTATGGCATCACGGATTTGATTTTACACAACGTCACAGATTAGTACCAGAAGCCACACCAGAATTTGCCGCAACTGCTGAATATTTCAGTGAACTAGTCACAAATGAAACTGACGAACCAATTCTGCGTCCTGATTTAACAACCCAGGAAGTTAAAAGTTTCGTCACAGAAGCAGCACAAGATTGGATAGCAACTGCTCACAAAAAAGTTAAAAAATTACTTGTGGGAACTCAATTATTTGCAGAACCCAACCACTCCATCGATCATAACCCTGATGAACAAGGATTTTTGGCTAGTCTAGTTTGGGTAGCATTGGGATTAATACTTACAATTCAAAGTGATTGGATGTTAGGTTATGTCCTGACTCGTACTGTCTCAAATTCACTCAAACGTAATAGTGCTTTATCCTCACAGGCATCTTTGACATCAGGAGAAGATCCAAATCAAAGAACAACAGCATTTTTTACTAGCAACAACATAAAATCTACTCAGGGGCGTAATTCAGGATTTAATGCCTCTGGGTTTACCCAAAATGATGACACTCCATCAGACAAGTTACCAGCTGCACCATTGAAAGCAAAAGCCAGCGCTACTGCTATTCTTTTAGCAGCACGATCTCAAATGCCCAGTTTTAATGCTAGGCAATTAGATGAGCAATTTGCGCTGTATAAACAGCGTTTAGCCAGAAATGGAAAACCACCAGATATCCTGATTATTGGATCTTCTCGTGCTTTGAGAGGTGTTGATCCCGTTGCCCTTTCTAAAGCCTTGACATCTCAAGGTTATCGCCAAGTTGATATATTTAACTTTGGTGTTAATGGTGCAACAGCACAAGTTGTAGACTTGATTATTCGTCAAGTTTTAGAACCCTCAGAACTCCCAAAAATCATTATTTGGGCAGATGGTTCTAGAGCTTTTAATAGTGGCAGAGAAGATATCACTTTTAATGCCATTGCTGCATCAAAAGGCTATCAAAAAGTTTTACAAAGAGCCAAGAAACCTAGCATTAGTGATCAACCACCTCAACAACAGATAAATTCTGACCAAAAGGCAGAAATCAAAAATGAAACATTAGATTTTAATAGCTATCAAGTTGCTAATGATTGGTTAAATCAAGCTGTCGTTGGTATATCTGCTAGTTATCAACATCGTGAACAAATTAAAACACTATTACAAAAACAACTCAACCATTTACCTTTTAGCAAAAATAATCAGCAAGTCACAGTTCAGTTAACAAAAGATTCAGAAGAAGATAATTCTCTGCAAGCAGTTGATTTTGATGGTTTCTTACCTTTATCTATTCGGTTTAATCCTGCCACATATTATCAAAAATATGCCAGAGTATCAGGAAGTTACGACAACGACTATAAATCCTTTCAATTAAAAGGTAATCAAGACGCAGCTTTACAATCATTAATGGAGTTTACAAAATCTCAAAAAATCTCCTTAGTTTTTGTAAATACTCCCCTCACAGCCGATTATTTAGACCCAGTTAGAACAAAATATGAACAAGAATTTCAACAATATATGTTAAATGTTTCTACCACTAATACAAACTTTATTTACCGAGATTTAAGCCAAATTTGGCTCAAAGCAAATGAATACTTTTCTGACCCCAGCCACCTGAACCGCTATGGTGCTTATGAAGTCTCCAAAAAGCTGGCTGTAGACCCCATGATTCCCTGGATTTTTAAATAAGAAGGTGGGGAGGTAGGCGCAGGGTAAGAATTATCTATAACCTCTTCCCAATAACTAATGACCAATGACCAATGACCAATGACTAAAAAATGAAGTTTATATCAATTTTTTACGGACTTTTTTTGTTGAGTATTCTGGGAATTTACTGGACTGTAGCCAAGCAAAAATTACGCTTGTTGACTCTACTTGTAGCTAGTATTGTATTTTATTCATCTTGGAATATTCAATATTTGCCATTACTACTAGTCTTGACTTTTATTAACTTTCGTCTAGGGTTAGAAATTGGCAAAAATACCTCACCAGGAAAACATTCTCAAAACTGGAAAATTTCTAATGAAGATTGGCAAATTGCTCAAGCTGACTGGAATCTTACCCGACTGAAAATTTTGTGGTTTGGTGTGATTTTAAATATAGGTCTTTTACTAAGTTTTAAATATTTACCTATTTTATTAAAATGGTTATTTGACTTATCTATAAACTCACCAAATGCATCTTTTAAATTAACTACACCCTTGGGAATTTCTTTTTTTACATTTGAGTGTATCGCTTATTTAATAGATGTCTATCGTGGTGCGCCAGCTACTGATCAATTTCTTAACTTTGCTACCTACAAATTATTTTTTGCTAAATTGATTTCTGGGCCTATTACTCGTTACCATAATTTAGCAGTTCAATTCGATACAGTACGATTTCCCACTGCTGATAGATTAGCAGAGGGACTGTGGTTAATTGCTAGAGGTGCAGTTAAAAAAGGTATTCTGGCAGATAATCTGGGAATTTTTGTTGATTTATGTTTTGGTAACTTGCAAAGAGCCGGTAGCGCTGATTTATGGTTAGCTACCTTTGCCTATGGCTTACAGTTATATTTAGATTTTAACGGTTATGTAGATATTGCTCGTGGTAGTGCTTTACTTTTTGGTTTAGTTCTGCCTGAAAACTTTGATTTTCCTTACTTCAGCAATAGTATCGCAGACTTCTGGCGACGCTGGCATATAACTTTAGGCGATTGGTTGCGTAATTACCTATATTTTCCTTTGGGTGGTTCTCGTCGGGGGTTGCTTCGCACCTGCGGAAACTTATTGATAGTGATGATCATAGCTGGTATTTGGCACGGTTCCGCCTGGGGTTTTCTGATTTGGGGAGCATTGCATGGTTTAGCCTTAGCAGTTCATCGTCTCACAGATGCGATGAGCGATCGCTTTAAAATTTTAAACCTATTCTGGCAAAACCCTCTAGGTATAGTTTTCGCTTGGTTTTTAACACAACTGATGGTTTTCACATCCTGGATTTGGTTCCGTCTTCCCAACCCCCAAGACTCTGCTTTTGTCATCCAACACCTTTGGGGTCATCCTGCTGATCAACAATTTGCTGAAAAAGTCTATGTGGAAGCTTTAAATATCAGCCAATACCAACTCTCTTATTTATTGATAGTTCTAGCTGTTCTGATGAGTCTAACCTATGCCTTTAAGCGAGGAATGAAATTAGAATTTAGCTGGCCTATCAAACTTGTTTTTGTACCTTTATGTTTTTACGCTGTTTGGTTACTAGCACCTGAAGGTAGCTTACCTTATATATATTTTGACTTTTAACAAATTCTTGTGACAGCATTTAGTTTGCCTTAAAAAGAACAAGTTTAAAGCTTCTCCCCATTCACGCAGAGAGGTACTATTAGAGAAGCCACTCCGCGATGGAGAGGGGTAAAATATTTAGTTTAACCATGAACCAGTTGCAGTACATATAACTAACAAATTGGTGCAATACATCCATCTATAGTGATATTATTACCAGCCATATTTTTTATCTAAATAATCCGAAAGATAGATTTTTTATCTATTTCAATTCGACCTTAATCAACACAATTAATAATTAATAATGCCATTGTAAATTTATCCTGTCAGGGAATGATATCGGAACCAAAAATGATGACAGCAGTAGTTAAAAATCAATTAACAGAACATCAGTGGCACAATCTACCTGTACAGGAAGTAAGTCGATATTTAAACAGTAATATCGAAATAGGCTTAAATTCTACGGAGGTAGCCAAGCGCCAAGAAAGTTTTGGTACTAACGAACTTAAAGCCAAACACGGGAAAAGTGCTTTACTGCGATTTCTGCTGCAATTTCATCAGCCACTACTTTATATCTTGCTAATTGCCGGTGCAATTAAAGCATCTTTGGGGCAATGGGTAAATGCTGGGGTAATCTGGGGCGTAACTCTGATTAACGCTATTATTGGTTTTGTGCAAGAATCAAAAGCAGAAAGTGCGATCGCTGCTTTAGCTTCCTCAGTCAAAACCAATAGCACTATTATCCGCAACAGTAATAAACTCCAAGTTTCCTCCACAGAATTAATCCCCGGAGACATCGTATTATTAACTTCCGGCGACAAAGTACCAGCCGATTTACGACTTGTGCAAATCCGCAATTTACAAATCAACGAATCGGGATTAACAGGGGAATCCGTCGCTGTGGAAAAAAATACCCAACCCGTAGACGCAGATGCAGCCTTAGCAGAACGCACTAATATGGCTTATGCTGGCAGTTTTGTCACTTTTGGAACTGGGAAAGGTGTTGTAGTTGCCATTGGGGAAGCAACAGAAACCGGGCGCATTTCTCAATTAATGGAACAGGGAAACATCCTTAAAACCCCATTAACTCGGAAATTCGACAAATTTAGTCGCACCTTACTTTACATTATTTTAGCAATAGCAGCCCTCACCTTTGCCGTCGGGCTAGGATACGGTAACACCTGGGTGCAAATGTTTGAACCTGCTGTAGCTTTTGCTGTGAGTGCCATTCCTGAAGGATTACCCGCTGTAGTTACTGTCACTTTAGCTATTGGTGTTTCCCGCATGGCACGACGACACGCCATTGTTCGTAAATTGCCCGCAGTCGAAACTCTGGGGGGCGCTACAGTTATTTGTTCTGACAAAACTGGGACTCTGACTGAAAACCAGATGACAGTACAAGCCATCTATGCAGGTGATCAGGATTATAGTGTCACGGGTACCGGCTATACACCAAGCGGAGAAATTTTACTCAATGAAAATCCTCTAGATTTTAATGATGTTCCTCCTTTAGCCGAATGTTTAAAAGCTGGGTTGTTATGTAATGATTCCCACTTAGAAAATAAAGATGGGCAATGGATAGTAGTTGGCGATCCCACCGAGGGTGCATTAATAACTGCTGCGAATAAAGTCGGGTTAACCCGTGACAACTTACAAGCGAGTACATCCAAGCTTGATGTCATCCCCTTTGAGTCGGAGTTTCAGTACATGGCAACTCTGTATGAAATTGAACAACAAGAACGAATTATTTACATTAAGGGTTCGGTAGAAGCAATTCTCCAGCGTTGTCAACAGATGTTAAATTTTTCTGGACAACTGACTTCTGTAGATGCTGATACTGTAAATCGGCAAGTGCATACAATGGCGCATCAAGGTTTACGGGTGTTAGCTTTTGCAAAAAAACCAGTATCTGAGAATCTAATCTCAATAGATCACGCAGATATCGAAAATGATTTGATTTTCTTAGGCTTACAGGGAATGATCGATCCACCCCGCGCCGAAGCTATCAAAGCTGTGCAAGCCTGTCAACAAGCTGGTATCCAGGTGAAAATGATTACAGGTGATCATGCTGTAACGGCTGCTGCGATCGCATCTCGCATGGGTTTTAATCATCATGGAGAAGTGAAGGCTTTTACAGGTGCTGAACTGGCGAAAATGGCAAAACCAGAACTGGCAACAGCCATAGAAGATGGGGTAGTATTTGCCCGTGTGGCACCAGAACAGAAATTGCGGATTGTGGAAGCACTACAATCTAAAGGTGAAATAGTCGCCATGACGGGGGATGGTGTCAATGATGCCCCTGCCCTCAAACAAGCAGATATTGGTATTGCTATGGGTGGGGCTGGTACAGAAGTAGCCAAAGAAGCCGCTGATATGATTTTAACAGATGATAACTTTGCATCTATAGAAGCTGCGGTTGAGGAAGGAAGAACCGTTTATCAAAATTTGCTGAAAGCGATCGCATTTATTCTGCCCGTTAATGGTGGTGAATCTATGACGATCTTGATTAGCGTTTTGTTAGCTAGAGATTTACCAATATTATCTTTACAAGTTCTCTGGTTAAATATGGTGAATTCCATTGCCATGACAGTTCCCTTAGCCTTTGAACCCAAATCTGATCAGGTGATGCAACAACCACCACGTAACCCCAATGAAAAATTACTTTCTCCTAATTTAGTCAAGCGCATTTTCATTATTTCTATCTTTAACTGGATTTTAATTTTCGGTGTATTTGAATGGATGCGACAAACAACAGGTGATATTGCTGTTGCTAGGACAATGGCAATTCAAGCTTTAGTGGTAGGCAGAATTTTTTACCTGTTAAGCATCACCCAATTAGGCATTGCTATTTTTGATAAAATTCGCGGAATTAGGCGGGAAATAAGCGATCAAACTGCAATGTATGTAGGAATTACCAGCACTGTAATTTTGCAGATTATTTTTAGCCAATGGAGTTTAATGAACCAATTATTTTATACAGCCCCCTTAGACTTGAATCAATGGTTAATTTGTCTACTTGTCGGCTTGCCCATGATTGCAGTAGCTGCTTTTGCCAATCGTTTGGACTCTAGTTTTTAAGAAATTCCTTGTGGTGTAGGCATCCTTGCCCACACCAATCATTCTGTAAATCTAAACACATTAGTAAAACATATAACTGATATAATGAATACTAATTTTAATTATCTTTACAAAACGCAACTAAGGATTTAATGTTGAATATAGGTAGGCAAAAAAACCTATCAACATCATAAAAAAATAAAGCACTTATAAAATGACCACAACCATTCAACAGCGTTCAACCGCTAACGTCTGGGATCGCTTTTGCGAGTGGATCACCAGCACCGAAAACCGTATCTACATCGGTTGGTTCGGCGTATTGATGATTCCTACCCTGTTAGCTGCTACCACCTGCTTCATCATCGCATTCATCGCTGCGCCTCCCGTTGACATCGACGGTATCCGTGAGCCAGTTGCAGGTTCCTTGATCTACGGAAACAACATCATCTCCGGTGCAGTTGTTCCTTCTTCCAACGCTATTGGTTTGCACTTCTACCCAATCTGGGAAGCAGCTTCCTTAGATGAGTGGTTGTACAACGGCGGTCCTTACCAATTGGTAATTTTCCACTTCTTGATCGGTTGCGCTTGCTACTTAGGTCGTCAGTGGGAATTGTCTTACCGCTTGGGTATGCGTCCTTGGATCTGTGTAGCTTACTCTGCACCTTTGGCATCTGCTACCGCAGTATTCTTGATCTACCCCATCGGTCAAGGTTCATTCTCCGATGGTATGCCTTTGGGTATCTCCGGAACCTTCAACTTCATGATCGTGTTCCAAGCTGAACACAACATCTTAATGCACCCCTTCCATATGTTGGGAGTAGCTGGTGTATTCGGTGGTTCCTTGTTCTCTGCAATGCACGGTTCTTTGGTTACATCTTCCTTGGTTCGGGAAACAACCGAAACCGAATCACAAAACTACGGTTACAAGTTCGGTCAAGAAGAAGAAACCTACAACATCGTTGCCGCACACGGTTACTTCGGTCGCTTGATTTTCCAATACGCTTCTTTCAACAACAGCCGTTCACTTCACTTCTTCCTCGCTGCTTGGCCTGTAATCGGTATCTGGTTTACCGCTTTGGGTGTTAGCACAATGGCTTTCAACTTGAACGGTTTCAACTTCAACCAATCAATCATTGATTCTCAAGGTCGTGTAATTGGTACATGGGCTGACGTAATCAACCGCGCTAACTTGGGTATGGAAGTAATGCACGAGCGCAACGCTCACAACTTCCCTCTAGACTTGGCTGCTGGTGATGTTGCTCCTGTTGCTTTAACTGCACCTGCAATCAACGGTTAATTCTGAAATCTTCAGATAGATAAAAAATACCTTCCAGAGATGGGGGGTATTTTTGTCAGAATCAGGATGTCCAGGATTTAAGGATTTAACAGGATATGGTTTTTTTCTAGGAATTTAAATTTTTGGGATGTGGGATTTTGTCAATTTTGTAAATTAAGTTAAGATGCAATTTTACTAATTGCTAAATTTTCATATTAAATATATATCAGACCAATAAAAATGTTGAAAACAAACCAACAAATTATCAATCAAAATCCTGAAAATCCTTAAATCCTGGATATCCTGATTCTGACAAAATTTAAATCCTGAGAATCTGATTAAATAGTATATTTAAATACGTGAATGTGAGTATTTTCACATTGAACGCCTAACTACAAACATGAAATATCATATTTTATTGTAGAAATAAAATTTTTCACAGGCAATTCACTATAAAATTTAAAATTTAAAATCTAAAATTACTATGGCAAACCTAACTCCTAATTCTAGTTTCAGTATAACCCTGCGTTTGCAGATTCCCAATCGGGTGGGGATGTTGGCTTCAGTAACCCAAGCGATCGCTCAAAGTGGTGGTAATCTAGGAGAAATTGATTTAATTGATCAAAGTCGCCAAGACTCAACCCGCGATATTACAGTCGATGCAGCTAGTACCGAACACGCTGAAGCTATTGTCCAAGCAGTAAAAGCCTTACCAGAAATTAAAGTAATTAGTGTGTATGACCGCACTTTTAATCTACATCGTGGCGGCAAAATTAGTATTACTAGTAGAATTCCTCTGAGGAGTGTTTCCGATCTCGCAATGGCTTACACTCCAGGAGTCGGGAGAATTTGTACAGCGATCGCCCAAAATCCAGAAGAAGTTTACAATCTGACTATCAAACAAAACACCGTGGCTATTGTCACCGATGGTAGTGCTGTCTTAGGATTGGGCAATTTGGGGCCGGCTGCTGCTTTACCAGTAATGGAAGGTAAAGCCATGCTATTTAAGGAATTTGCAGGGCTGGATGCTTTTCCTATCTGTCTAGATACCCAAGATACAGATGAGATTGTCAAAGCAGTGAAGAATATCGCCCCAGTTTTTGGTGGTGTAAATCTAGAAGATATTGCTGCACCCCGCTGTTTTGAAATTGAAAAAAGACTGCGAGCAGAATTAAATATCCCGATTTTTCATGATGACCAACATGGTACAGCAATTGTCACCTTGGCAGCGTTGTTTAATTCTCTGAAACTGGTAAATAAATCAATTGCAGATATTCGGATTGTCATTAACGGTGCTGGTGCGGCTGGGGTAGCGATCGCTCGTTTACTTCGCAAAGCAGGTGCAGAAAACATCTGGATGTGCGATTCTAAGGGCATTATATCAACTAGTCGTACAGATTTAACCCCAGAAAAACTGGAATTTGCAGTTACAGCCCAAGGAACTTTAGCCGATGCAGTCCAAGGTGCAGATGTCTTTATCGGTGTCAGCGCACCCGGAGTTTTAACACCAGAAATGGTACAAGGAATGAGCAAAGATGCGATCGTGTTTGCAATGGCTAATCCGATTCCCGAAATTCAACCAGAATTAGCCCCTGATAACGTTGCAGTCATGGCTACAGGTCGGAGTGACTACCCCAATCAAATCAATAACGTCCTGGCGTTTCCTGGGGTGTTTCGTGGGGCTTTAGATTGTCGAGCTAGTACGATTACTACGACGATGTGTTTAGAAGCTGCCAGTGCGATCGCTTCTTTAGTTAATCCTTCAGACTTGAATCGACAACACATCATACCTTCTGTTTTTGACCAACGTGTTGCTACCGCTGTTGCTGCTGCCGTACAACAAGCCGCACGGGCAGAAGGTATCGCTCAGAGTTAATGACTAGCCCTCCGGGGCAGAAACAGAGGAAGAAATAGCCCTGACAAATCAGGGTTGCAAACACCTTAAACTTTCTTGTGGTGCCGGCAGGATGCCATTGGTGTCAAGTTAAGAAAAATGGATTTGTGTCAAGAGTGGGAAATAAATGGTAAAAGTCAACACAGGGGTGTTGAAAAGAGCCATGAGTAAACCAAGGAAAAAACAAGGGAATCCAGACTTTCGCCATCAAGTTAGCGTACCTGCTCCAGCTAGTGAAGAAATAGAATCACGGTTGATTGGGCTATTAAGTCCAGGGACATTTGCCAACCTCAAAGGGGTAAAAGACAAAGAGCGAAGCTTGCGCTCAAGAGTATTAACCCTACCAGTAATGGCAGCAATAATACTGAGTCTAGTATATCGACAAGTACAACACTTAACAGATGTATTGCGCTGCCTGGAAATAGAAGGACTAATGTGGGTAGAGGCAACAAAAGTCAGCAAGCAAGCTCTGTCCCAAAGACTCAACAGTTTACCGGCGCATCTATTTGCCAAGATGTTTGAGCAAGTAGTAGAACGTCTAGCAGCAAAAAGGAATGCAAAAGAATTAGCTCCAGCCTGGGCATCAGTGGCGCAGAGATTTTCCGCCATTTGGATTTGTGATGCCTCAACACTCGAAGCCATGAAAAAGCACTTCGGACAATTGCAAGAAAAAACAGGTTCAGTGTTGGCAGGAAAAATGCTGATGGTAGTAGAAGCTTTCACTCATATTCCTGTAGCAGTTTGGTATGATGCTGATGCCAAGCGGAATGAGACTCGTTGGTGGCAAGCATTGTTAGAACTTTTACCTGATGGTGGTTTACTCATAGTAGACATGGGATTTTATGGTTTTGAGTGGTTTGATTCTCTAACTGCTGCCGGTAAGTATGTTCTCACCCGCCAAAAGGAAAAGGTCAGATATAAGGTAGTGCGTGTACTTTCTAGTAGCTCTCACTACAGGGATGAAATTATTCAAATGGGATTGCATCATACCAACCCATGTCGCTATCCCATGCGCCAAGTATCCGTATTATGGGGTAAGACTTGGTATCATTATTTGACTAATGTTCTTGACCCACAACAGCTTTCACCACAGGAGGTTTGTGATTTATACCGCCGACGTTGGCGAATTGAGGACGCATTTTTATTGACTAAGCGTTTATTGGGCTTGTCCTATTTGTGGGTTGGTGGCACTAATGGTGTACAGATGCAAATATATGCTACCTGGATTTTCTACGCTGTCCTCAATGACTTGTGTGCTGATGTGGCTATTGCTTTACAACAACCTTTAGAACGCATTTCTGTGGAAATGGTTTTTCGCAGTTTGTATTTTTTCCACCGCGCACTTTTACTTGCTCCTGATTTACAACTTATTCCTTGGCTTGTCGAACATCATCGTTCTATGGGCTTAATCAAGACCGTCCGTCAACGTCACCGACGAACGGCTGCTCGCTCTCTTGACATTTGGGCTGATGCCTTAACTTGACACCAATGGCAGGATGCCCAGCAATCATCTGAAATGCGTCCTGCTTTCACCCCCTTACATTTATGTATGGGGTTTTCCTCTCCTCTCTCCTCCTTATCCTCTTTTTTGACTCCTGTCTACTGAACTATAATTTGTGGGTTTTTATCCAGCTTTTCATCACACCAACACAGCAAGTTATACTAGAAATGGTGGCAAGTTGAAATTACACCAATGACTGAGCAACCCAACGCAGACTTATTGAAGACACCGACTGATGAACTCAAACCCAAGTCAGATAATGACTCTTGGCAAAACCGCATTTCCGGTGTTGTGAACAAAACCACAGCCAAATTAACCCAACTCCTACCTGTAGACCAAGTGACGCAGACCGTAGGAAAATGGTTTAGTGTCAGTGATGCCCAAGTTGCAGAAATTTTAGAGACGATTCGCGCTGAATTGCCCACTACAGAAGCATTGTTGTTAGGTAAACCCCAAGCGGGTAAAAGTTCCATTGTCCGGGGTTTAACGGGGGTTTCTGCGGAAATTGTCGGACAGGGATTTCGTCCCCATACTCAAAACACCCAACGTTACGCTTATCCTTCCAATGATTTACCCTTACTAGTTTTTACAGATACGGTGGGATTAGGAGATGTAAATCAAGATACTGAAATAATTATTCAAGAATTGATTGGTGATTTACAAAAAGAGGCTACAGGGGCTAGAGTTTTAATTCTCACCGTCAAAATTAATGATTTCGCAACTGATACACTGCGACAAATTACTCAAAAATTGCGTCAACAATATCCAAATATTCCTTGTTTGTTGGTAGTGACTTGCTTACATGAACTTTATCCACCAAAAACAGAGGATCATCCTAATTATCCCCCAGATTTTGCGGAAGTTAACCGAGCTTTTACCGCGATAAAAGAAAATTTTGCGGGTTTATATAATAGTGCAGTTTTAATTGATTTCACTTTAGAAGAAGATAGCTATAATCCTGTATTTTATGGCTTAGAAGCACTGCGAGATAATTTAGCTGAACTCCTCCCGGAAGCAGAAGCAAAAGCAATTTATCAGTTATTAGATCAGCAAGCGGGTGAAAAACTGGGTAATATCTACCGAGATGCGGGAAGACGGTATATTTTACCTTTTTCGATTATGGCAGCTACTTTAGCAGCAGTGCCTTTACCCTTTGCAACTATGCCTGTGTTGACGGCTTTGCAGGTATCAATGGTGGGATTATTGGGTAAATTATATGGGCAAACGTTGACACCATCTCAAGCTGGGGGTATTGTGAGTGCGATCGCTGGTGGTTTTTTAGCCCAAGCCATAGCAAGGGAGTTAATTAAATTTATCCCTGGTTTCGGCAGCGTAATTGCTGCATCTTGGGCAGGTGCTTATACATGGTCTTTAGGTGCAGCTGCTTGCGTGTATTTTGGTGATTTAATGGGTGGGAAAAAACCTGATCCTCAGAAGATTCAAAATGTGATGCAAGAGGCTTTTGAAGGGGCAAAAGAACGGTTTAAGGGAATGAAAAGTTAGGAGTTGAAACATCTGAGATTTCAGTTATCCATTAACAATTTCAGTTAGTGCTTCATGAATGATATCATCACTCACTCCACGTCGTTTTAAACTAGCAACTAAAGCAGTCACTGTATTGCTGTCTAGACGTTCTAAATCTGCTCTCATTCCCTGTCCAACGTATGCACGAATTAATGGTTGATAACCAGAAAAACCGAGTATGGGTGCAAGTTGTTTCAAGTCTTCTATCACATCTTCGGGCATTCTTAAAGTTACTGTAGTCATGGGGCGATTTTTGTCTAAGCGTTGTTTTAATGTTTCAATCTTCATAATATTCTCGCTCCTTGCGTGTTGCTTTACGGGCTGAAATAATTCTGATTACACATTTGTTCAGCAACTTGTTAAATGTAGAAATTCCAACTGTTTAGCTGTGCATATATTATATATTGGTGATTTCTTACTCTCTTGAATGTACATCAGTAGACATTTAGCCACATATTCTGCTAATTTAACAGGTACAGCATTACCAATCATCTGTTCCAAATCTGTTTTTGAACCTGCAAAAATAAAATCTTCAGGGAAGGTCTGTATATAACTTCTTTCACGAGTAGTTAAAGGGCGCAAATCTGGTGTTACTGGTGCAACATCCCCCGGATGTTGGTTATAATTTTTAGGTATTGGTCTATTCACCCCTCTAATAGTAGGACTAGGTTCATCAATACTAAAAATAGCCCTTCTTTGATAACTTCTAGGATGTCTATAATAATATTCAATACCTAAACTATTCCCTAAATAATCTCTAACAGTTGTAGGTTTTCTAGATAAATTAGCTTCTAAATAAGTTTGCAAGTTGTCATATTTACCACCAAGTTCTCCTATACAAAAAAATCTTTTTCTCTTTTGGGGTACACCGCATAAACTAGCATCTAGCACTTTTTCTGTTAAACCATAACCAGCAGATTTGAGAATTTGTCGAAATTCTTGATATTTATTAGATTTTCTAAACAACTCTACATTTTCTAGGACAAACCATTGACTACGAACATTAGCTACTATTTCAGCAAATGTAATACTTAAATCTCCTCTACCTAAATCTTCATTACGCTTACCAGCACTAGAAAAATCTTGACATGGTGGACCACCAATAATCACATCTGGTAAGAATTGTTTAAATATTGAATAATCGTTATTTACCTGACTTAAATCATATTCAATAATTGGATGATTGAAGTTTTGTTGATAAATATTTATTGCAGGTTTCCAGTTTTCAAAAGCAGCAATTATTTCAAAGCCACACTTTTGGAATCCTAATGATAAACCACCACAACCAGAAAATAAATCTATGACTTTTAAGGAAGAGTCTTGTAATTGTGTATTCATTAAATTTCCTTTAATCGCTCATCAAAAATTTCAGGATTACTCAAGATTACTCCATCAAATCTTCTCTCAGGACTTAAAAAGTTTTGTCCTCCTCCTAATATGATATTTTTAATTTCTTCTTTCGTAATTCTGGGATGAATCAAATTATCACAAGTCATATAAGGACGAGTATTTGAACCACTTAAAGCAAAAGCTTTATCATTTTTAGTGTTATAGGTTAATGTATCAATAACTAATTTATGATTTATTTTACCAACAAGAGCAAATTCATATAACATCTTTGCCAACCATACCACAGAACGCATAGGTCTTTGTATGGTTTCTTCTGATTTAGCTAATCTTTTAGTAATATCAAAGAAAAGCCTAGTAAACCCGAAGTTACTCCAAACAAAAATATCTAGGCAGTTTTGATAAAGTTTAGAAGTCTTACCCACTGTTTTCCATATTGGTTGCATGACTAATGGAGATTGAATTTCAAGATTATCGCTGAGTAAATTATCTAAACAATCTAAAATTTGCGGGATAAAAGGCAATACCTGACGTATACTTGACCAGTCTTCAATTTGACTACATACAGGTTGAAGATAATTTAGTAATTTATCTCTCGAATTTTCAAACTCATGAGCAATACTCAGAGTAAGATAGACAATTGTATCTGGTCTAGTCACAATTTCACAACCATATTGATTATCTGGTAAACGATAAGTTGAGTTGTCAGGTAATGCTGTTAACTTAATTTCTATACTTCGTAAACAAGCATTATCTTTATTAATATCATGGGTCACTAAATCAACTCTTGGTAGTTTACCTATCACTATTTTTCTATAAGGTACATAATCACTTTCAAAGGAGAAAAATAAATTAGGAGAAAGCGGGGCAATGCCAAATATTTGAGAAACATCTATTTCTTGATGCTGAATTTTCAAATCTTTATCCAGCGTTAAATAATTTAGCTTCATTCCTTTGTGATACATATAACAAGCTAATGATGCTGGAAAAGAATTATTAAATTGATTTTTACCCCAGCTTTCTCTTTGAGAAAAATCTCTATTAGAATGAAGTAGTCCGAATAATCCAACCTGTAATTGCTCAGAATTCATAATATTATTATAATATAGGAAATTATTCAGCAGCCAGCCCAAAATAATATATCATAATATTATGAGTATTTTTTATTTTAACAATACTTTGCCTACACCCTGTCTCGCGCAGGTGGTACAATACCAAACCGATTCAACCCCTCATTAATATCTCGCAAAACCTGAAAATCATCCTCTGGTAAAGGATAACTATTACTATTAACTAAACCCCCAATTGGATATTTTTCCAAAAAAGAAAACGCTTGTCGAAATTGTTGCGGTTCGGCTTTAATTGGTGCATCAAAATGACAGGGAATTATCCATTGAAAATCCCATTTTGCCACTTTATCAGCCCAATTTATTGTTTCCTGGGGTGCGCGATTTAATATTAAACTCTGTAAAACCGGCGCTACAAATATCCGTCCATCTCCTCTTAACGCTTCATAAGACCTTTCCCAGTCTTGTCGCCATTGAAAGGGGAAAAAACCAAAATATGCTTTTCTTGTGCGTTCTGGGGCTTTGGAGGCATCACGGAAGACATCTTTCAACTTGGGTACATCTAAAACGCTGGGTTGGAAGTACAAAGCAAATAAAGTCACACGTTGCCATCCTTTACGGCGATTGGCTTGGGTATCAGCTACGATGTCATAAGCTTTATCTTTTGCATGGTACAACAACGGATAAGGGTCGAGTTGGACGATCGCAGGTGGTTCTGCTGGTACCGAAACTATGGTATCTGTAAGTAGGAGTGTGTGCGATCGCTTGTGAAAAAAAGCCACCTCTGCAAACTTACCTGGGCCAAGGTCAATTGCTCCTAGTATCGCATAATCAAAATCATCCGCAAAAGGCGATTCCTGGCTATTTTCCGGCAATATCTGAGTGCGTTTCGCAGGTAAACCCAACCAACTCAAAGGCAAATTTAGCGGAAAACTCCATTGTTCCGGTGCAACAAAAACCTGTGCATTAGTAAAGCATCTCGCAAATGGTCCGACAAATACTTTATGTTCTATCCCTGATATAGTCGGCAAAATAATATACTTAACATCACCGTGTTCTGCTACCAACTCATTTACTAACCGGACACATTCTTTAGTTGGTGCGACAGGTGCATAAACCAGCAAACCGCCATTTTCTAACTTTACTACCGTCATGCGAATTGGCACAACCACATAGAAAACCCCCTGCATTTGGTCAAAAGTCCAGATGCTATCCTTAACTACTTCTTTGCGGATAGTGCGACGTTTACCGTAAGGATAAAGAGGGACAACAGGCCAGAACTTCCATAAATAGTCCTGGGGGTTGACGTTTTCTATATTCATTGTACCTTCACCTTGAGTCACTGTGCGATTCCTACGGAGCGCTTCGCTATCGCTCCCAATAACCAATACTTTAAGATTTCACAAATTTGGAGTTTAGCAAATTATGGAACTAATAATTTAATTTTGTCATAAATACAGGTACGATGAAAATAAAGCAGATGAAGAACTGCTATGAATGTAACTACTGTAAAATGGACTATTAAAGATTATCATCAAATAATTGCCACAGGTATTTTAGCAGATCGTCATGTTGAGTTAATAAATGCAGAAATATTAGAAATGTACTCATAGGGAGAATATCATGCTTATGCTAGTGATGAAGCAGGAGAATATTTAATTTATTTATTAGGAGAAAAGGCAAAAGTTCGTCAAGCTAAACCAATTACTATCCCGGAAACTAATTCAGAACCAGAACCAGATATCTCTATTGTTCAACGTTTAGGAAAAGATTATCGAGAACATCATCCTTATCCAGAAAATATATTTTGGTTAATTGAATGTGCAAATTCTAGTTTAACTAAAGATTTGGAAGTTAAAACTAAAGTTTATGTGTCCGCAGGTATTCCCGAATATTGGATAATTAATTTACAGACTATGGAATTGATTATTTTTAGAGTTCCTACTGACGTAGGTTATCAAAGTCAAGCAATTTTCAAACATGGTGAAATTCAATCTTTAGCTTTTCCTGATGTGAGTATTTATGTTAGGAAATTATTGGGTATGTAAGAGTAATTTTAACTCATACTAAGAGGGTGTTTGAAAAGTCTCCTTCCATGTCATGCTGAGGAACGTAGCATCTCAGTATGTGGGCTAAACTCCAGATTCTTCGTTGCGTAAGACTCCACATGGCTAACGCCACGCTATGCCTACGGCACACTACGTGAACGCGAACAGAATGACAAATTATACGTCCCTAAACTTTTCAAACATGCTCTAAATGATAATTTTATATCCCAGCTTGATTTAATACTTCACTAAATTCATCAACCAAATCTAAAAATTCCGCCCATTTTACTAAATAACCATAATCCAAATTTTCTGCTTGTAACTTAACTATTCCCAAAACATCACGCCATTGTTTTTCTGATTTACTTCCCTTACCCCAGCGCAGTTTTTGTAAAATAATATCTTCTACTGAAGCTACCCAAAAAGTAGGTATTCCCTCTACATTAACTAACACTCTCCGATTCATTTGCGATATAGCAAAAGGTGAATTATCTGTAATATAGATATCAGCATTAGCAATAGTTTCTGTATGGGTAATATTCAACATATTTCCATAACCACGTTGCAAATCTTCTACCGCACCTGCTGGACAATAATATCCAGATGCTTCTAAAGTGTTTACTAATAAATATATTTGATTTTGGTTAACTTCTATAACTAAATCTAAATCACGAGTAGAACGAGGTTCTCCATGAATAGAACTAGCAACACCACAACTTACATAGTAACAAATATTAATTGATTCAAAAATTTGGTGCAGTTCACCTGCTAAAGAAATTGAATCTTGAATCCACATATTTTCATTAATACCTTTTGGTCGAAAATCAGGAGTAAATTTTTCTCCTAATACAGCACGGGTAAATATATCACGAATTTCCTGGATAGTGAAATTTCGATGTCGTGATTTAATTCCTACAATACATAGTTTTTTTACGCCTTTTTCATGGGAAATAAATATTTCTAAGCGTTGTTTTAATGTCAGTTGTCGTAATCTATTAAATAAATAAATATCAGCTTCTATGGCTGTATCTTGGCTTTGGGGTTGATAATTAGATTTGGGAAGCTTTGGGAAATATAATCTTGATTTTTATAGCATATGTAATATTTAGATAGTTGTTTTATTTCACTTTGTCTGAAAAATATTTTGCACCATCTTTTTCTCAGACTTCGCAGCAGCATTATCCAACTCTGCAACTTCCCCATCATTCAAAAACCAACCCAAAGCACCAATATTCTGTTGTGCTTGTTCTAAATTCTTCGCACCAGGAATGGGAATTGTACCTTTACAAATACACCAATTAATTGCCACCTGAGACATGGTTTTATTTCGACTATTTGCTATTTCCTGTAAAGTCCCTAAAATACCTTGAATTCCTGGTAATATCTGCCTAAATAATATTCCTCTCACACCTTGAGGAAAATTACCATTTTCAGAAAACTTACCTGTTAATAAACCCAAGGCTAAAGGACTATAAGCAATTAATTTAATTCCTAAATCATCACAAACGGATTTTAAACCTAATTCCGTGACTGGATAGGTAGATAATAATGAATATTGCACCTGCAAAGTTTTTATCGGTATTCCCCTTTCCTGAAATCTTTTATGCACCCATAAAAGTCGTTTTGTACCGTAATTAGATAAGCCTACACCTTTAACTAAACCTTGTTCATATAAATCTGCCAAACCATCTAATAAACCTACTTCTTGCCAAGGTGCATAATTAGCTGTAGACCAGTGCATTTGCACTAAATCGACATTTTTACCTAAACGTTTTGCAGAAGCATTACAAGCAGATATAATCGACTTTCTTGTCCATCTCCAAGGGTACGCAGCCAGTTTGGTAGCAATGCAAATATTGTTTTTATTTATCCCATCGTATTCTCTTGCAAAACGCCCTAAAAGTAACTCACTACGTCCGTTTAATCTTCCTGTTCCGTAGGAATCACCAGTATCAAATAGGGTGATACCATTATTTACACACAGGTTAAATACCTGTTGCAATTGGTCATCCATGCTTTCATTGTATCCCCAGAGGAGTTGGTTTCCCCATGCCCAAGTCCCGCAACCCATATTAGGGAGAGATAATGTTTGGTTAGTTTGCATACTCAAGACGTTTTCAAAGTTCTCTAAAAACTCATTATCAGGCCATGCTGACCTAAGTTGCTAATTATGCTTTAGCAGCTTTATTAGGCATGATCATAGCACAAATGTACCAGTTAGAGAATTAAGTAACTATGCCAAACTAGTTGGGGATTTTCAGTATTTTTTTCTGGTAGCAGTAACCGCCAAGTTTTACCTTCTCGCTGAATTTGCAAATAAACTTCAAAGGGTTTTTGCGGTTGAGTGAGTTGTCGTTTTGGTAATTTAACAGTTAAGTCATAAGTTCCGCGCACACGGTAA
This sequence comes from Anabaena sp. EIM26, assembly GCF_057568715.1. Lineage (NCBI taxonomy): Bacteria > Bacillati > Cyanobacteriota > Cyanophyceae > Nostocales > Nostocaceae > Anabaena > Anabaena sp. EIM26. Next base: position 1,334,638 of record NZ_CM172472.1, read on the forward strand.
GCGGGTAAATTTTCAATCGTTAGCGGTTGCTGTTGAGTAATTGATAGTCCCTTAATATTGAATTTTTGGAAGTCTAAATCCAGCTTTTGGTTAAGCTGCTGTTGGGTTTGTTCTAGTTGAATTGCGATCGCTTTTTGCACCAATTCATAAGTCGGTAGCAACGCAATACTGCTACAAGCTGTTAAAAACACCAAAATACCTGTGAAAACAAACCGCACCATGTCTTTTATATACTACTCTCCACCGTTAGTATATTTGATGATGAAATTATTGGCTGAACAACACCCAATCCCAAAAGCTTCCGGTGTAAAAGAACACCAAAAAATAAATTACCAGAAAACTGTAGGTTGAGTGAGACACACAATATAAAGATGAGAACGCTCAATATTTGCTCTCGTTGCATCGTAACCCACCATTTATGGCAAAAGTGGGTTACTGAATCTACGCTTTGCAAACACACAGTCTCTCTCTGGGATACTTTACTCAACCTCACCTTACTGACAATATTATAGACACCTATGCTGATTTCTTTTCCCTGAGACTACCATGCATTTCGGCTTTTTGCTTACCAGCTACTTCCAGATAAGCTAAATCTTTCATTTTGCTCAAACAGCTAGGTGCTAAATGACCATCAGACCTTTTCTCTGTAGCTGATTTGGCAATTTTTAGATTTTCATTGTTTTGAGAATTTGATCTACTCATACGGGAGTTTTCTTTGAGTAGCCGATTATAAGTGCGATAAGGAATGTAATGCAAAGGATTATAACCAACAAACCGTAGCATTAAAACACAAGCCCATGAATACTTACCAGCCAGAATTGCTTCTAATACTTGATCAAACTGTTCAGGATTAATTTTCTTATCTAAGTTGTTACTACTGCCAGAAATGTCTTGATTCATAGTGAGTGTTAGTTTTATTTGAATAAAGTAAACTAGTCCAGGTTCTGCAAGTGCTATTGACAAACTGCAATACTAGTCCACCACACCAACATTGATGGGTTCACAACAGCAAGATAATTGATATTCTTCCTGTGCGTACTTGCACCCAGCAGTAATGGTTTGGTTGTTTACTAGTCTTGAGATAGATGTTGAATTAATTACAGGAATATATTGGTAATTGAATTAGTAGCGAATGTTGAAAAAATAGATAAACTTTCCAACAGGCACAACCAGAAATTTCTCAACTTAACAGCGGTTCCCGTAACTCCCAGTGGAAAAAGCTATTCCTAAAATGGCTCTGTTGTTTTCGCTGCGTATAGATGCTATTGAGCCAAGCTTTAGGTTGAGCAATTTTGGCGACTAACTGGGGTTTTTTCTGTACGTTTGGGAGCAACTTCAATAAATAAACTTTCAAAGCTAATGCCATTGGAGGTGCTGGTTCTGCTCTAGCTATAATCACTCCAAGAGGTTGAGTCTTTGAAGAAGTCTGAGATATCCCAGATGTGATTTGCTTTACCTGGGTGTGACTGACTTGTAACATCTTTCCTGTACACACCCAAACCACAACTGTGGGCAAAAAATTTAACTTACTCCACCAAACTAAATACAGAAGGGTTGAGAGAACTTCTGTTTGAAAGGATGTTGACCTGTTGTCTGTATTTTTAATTGCTATGTCACTACTTTTAGTTAGGACTGATAAAGTTAGCGTTGGTGAAAGTACGGGACTTCCTTGAATGGATGCCTGACGAGAATGCAAATCAGAGAGTTTGATCTCTAAAATACCTCGTTGGCTTGGTGTTTCGACTGCATTTGACCTGATGATTTGTTTCATGACCTGACCTGTGATTGAAAACCTGACTGTTTTTAATCAAGTCTGTGTACTGCGTTGATGTATTGACCCTGTTGTGCAGTTTTGTAGCTTAGTGGCTTTGGTTGTTGATGAAGACAACTGCCATTAATTACGTTTCGACTGTGGCTTTTGCTGATTAGTGAATGAAAGGTAGAAATTTACCTTCTTTCTGTAATTTAGCGGACTGAGTAGATGCTGTTGTGTCCTCTGAAAATTTCACAACCTTTAATCCAATAGATGACCCTTGGCTATTATTGTATAACTTACCGCTGAAAATCAGGAGAGCTTTTCAGTAAAGTCTCATAATTTTCAATTGCACCGAGAAGATGATTCATATGGGAATCTCAATACCTACATTCGTATTTATACTATTTTTTGTCGCTAATGTCATCTGCCAATTTGGCAGTGTTATAAGTTAAATTTACTGAATATCTCCGAATGTTCATTTATGTGTTGTGCAACTTTAACTTTTGTCCCAAATTTATCAAAAAAATGAGGGGTGACACCCCTCATTTTATATACTTAAAAACTCTAATGACAGTTACTTTTTTAGTAATTATTATGATTAAATTGATTTCTGAACCCTTGCTAATTAAGACTTTTGGTGGCTTTAGTGAAAATCAAATTCACTTTTTTAAATCAAATTAGCCGTAATAGTTTAGTCATTATATATTGTTATATGTTTTTCTTTGAAGTCTGGTCTAAAAATAGTTGTAGCCACACCTGTATTCAATAGAGTCTAGTGAAATAGGAGTAACATATTACCCGGCAACAAGTCAACTGATTCTGTTGTTAAGTTGTTTATGATACTATTTTATGATATGATAGATAAAGGATAATTGTCACACTAATAGTATATAAAAAAACACTTATAAGCGGGTGCGTTAACAAAAGAGTTAATTCATTAAAGTTATCTGCAATAATCTAATTAAAACGCTAATTTGAAGTTAAGCGCAAATAAATACTTTTGGGATTATTTTTTTGATAAAATTTATAATTTTTGAATATAAAATTAACTAAATTCCGTGAGATTACAGTTGCTATTTTATTTTTAATAAATGTGAATTCAATCTCTTAATTATGATGAGTTTATAATTGACAATTTGTTAAAAATTGATACTTCGGTTTCAGAGAACAACGTTGATAAATGGGAAGTTGGCTCTGTGATGCTAATATGTCAATTCTGAATTTTAAACAATAATTGATTGCCAATTAGCAATCAAAGGGTTATAATATAAGTCCTGATTGAGTGAACTGCCTGTCTGTAGGTTAAGAGTGCAACTACTTGTGAACCTGACACAATTAATTAAGACAATTGATGCTCCTAATTTTTCATTTTTCTGTATTTTTTTTGGATACTTTGTAATAGAAGGTGAGAAACTAATATGTATATCGGATTAAAAGTGTTGTTTTACACCTTAAATTCGATATTTTTGTACAAAAATTTGATGATCATAGCTTTTGTTGAGGGGATAGCGGATATTCATGATCTTTCTGACCTAAAAGCGTAATGAGCGTATAGTTTCCAACAGGGTTACTGAGCATGAAATCTTTCGACTCTTACCATTACTTAGTTTTTCAATGGATTCCGGAAATAATCAGAAAATAAAGTTACATTTATCCGGTAATTGGGAAGAGTCGCCGCACTCGCGTTAAAAATTTAAGTAAATTGCCCAAATAGCCATTGCCCGAAGATAAGTACTGGCACGAAAAGTACCAGCAGATGTAATTGCTTCTGGGGTACGGAATTGCAATCCATTGTCATAAATTTGCTGCACTACAGCCTGGGTTAAGCGCATTGCTTCATCTTTCATGTCCATCTGTATGAGAAAAGCCGCTAGTCCGAAATTGATACCTGTCCAGACTTCTAGGGGATGGGTAGCTTTGGGGTTTTCTGGTGAACCATCAGGACGAACGCCGTTAGCAGCACCAAATTGACCATTACAAAATTTTACAAAACAAGCATCATAAACTGTTTGCAAAGCCGAGAGGGCATTATGACCGGGGACAATATCCGGTAAACCCAGTAGTCTGGCGTAGAATTGCCCACACAACTGATCTGCCATGACTACATTAGAACCACTTTCACTATCCAAGCGGTAATATTGCCCATTCCAAAGCTTTTCCTGATAAATAGGTAGTGATTGGTCTAACCAAGATTGATAAATTGATTTTTGCAATCTTATTTTCTCAGCGTTCTCAGCGCCTCTGCGGTTCGTTAAAATATCACAAATAGCGATCGCACTTTCCAAAGCTGCCAACCACAACCCACCACAATAAGCACTCACACCCTGCAACCGCCAATCATCAAAGGTTTGATCAGGTGCGCCCGAATTTTCGGGTATACCATCACCATCCAAATCAAAGGTTTTCAGATAATCGAGAGTCTGCACAATTGCATCCCAACAATCTGCCAAAAACTCCACATCCTGCCCACCTGTAAAGATAAAATCTCGATATACTTGCAAGACAAAATCGCTACCCAAATCTTTCCACAAATTACAATCTTGATAGCAGGTGTAATTAGTTTTTTCCCAAACGTGTTCATTGGGTGCGCCTAAATCATGTGGTGTTGCGCCGACTACCTTGCGAACGGCTGTTGTTGTGTCTGCCCCAATTGTGTAGTAATAGCCAATTACCCGTAGATGATCATCTCTGTGAGGTATTGCCCGTGCAAAGGCGCGAATCACTGATTTTTCCAATTCTGGGAATAATATCAGTAAAGCAAAAGAACCATACAACCTGACATCTAAACTTTCATACCAGCGATAATCTAAGCATTCCAATACTGCAAACTGACCGATAGGATCAATTTCTGAAGCTGCACTCCAGAGAGTTCCGCCGCTGGTGAGGTCGTAAAGTTCGTTAAATAACGCCATTTTGAACCATTCTGGCAAATCTTCCCGATTGAGAATGGGATTTTGCCAAGTTAGGATGTGCGATCGCCAATTTTGATATTCTTGTAATCCAGCAGTCGAAATTTTCCCCGCATTCTCTCCATTGCGTCCAAAAAAGTCTGTATATCTGCGGTAATAGTTAATTCCTGCCGAAAATTCTGTAACTGGAAAATCCCAAGCCAGAGTAAAGGGAATCTCCAGAGTTTCTCCTGGTTGGAGAGTAAAACGGACAGCAATGGCTGCGCCTAAACGTGTATTTTCGTCTGCGGGAGTTGCATCTTGATCATTAGCCAAAGATCCATCGGCTGCAAAGCTTTGCCATATATCCGCGCCTGTCCCTGCTGGATGCCAACGGGTATGATTAAATATTTCCACACGGGGATGTTTTGGCGTAGCAATACACCAGCTACCATCACCTTCCTGGACAGGTTCACCACTAGCTACCCGACCTAAAAAACAACTGAAGTTTTCTGCATTTTCGACTATCTGGTTGTAATTACCTTGACTTGCACCTAAACGTGGCTGATATTCATAAACCGGACTACCATCATCCCGTATTTGCACTTGGGGAGATTTCAAAGCATTAGTAAACCAACCCACCATATTTTCCCAAGTCAGCATAATGCTAAGAGTAATAGGTGCATTTGTAGGGTTGTGTGCTTTCCAAACAAACACCGCTACAGGGTAACTAGTTTCTTGATAATTATTTGCCCAAATAGGGGAAAATTGCTCACAACTTAGCTGAGTTTGAAATACATTTTCATAAACAAACCAACTACGAGGGTATAAAGCATAATATTTCCCGGTTTCCCCTGTAGTGCTAGATGCTGGATACCATTGCCATGTTTGTAAAGTCCCATCTTCCGGGGGTTGGGTAGATAAAGCGTAAGCTTTAGTATTTATATCCGTTGATTCAAATACACTAAATTGACAAGCGGGGAAGGTGTTGAAAATATGTTCACCACCGTCAATGTGCCACAGGTTAAAATCTCCCCGTGAGGAACGACCAATACAACCTGCACCAAAACCACCAAGGGGCATTCCGTGCCAAGGGCCATCATCAATATTACTAGGGTAACGGACGGTATAGGGTTTGTCCCAGCCTAAACCGATAGGACGATTCCAAGTACAGGATGGTATTTGCAGGGTGGTGGGGGTTGTCATTTATGTCAGATATCACTGGTTGACGCTAAGGAAGAGTAGCGCAATGTGTGATTTTGATCAAGTTGTTAAAAACCCCTACCCCATACACAAGTTATTTTTGTCAGGCTATTTTTCAGGTAATTAAAATTCCTGTAGAGACGTTGCATGCAACGTCTCTACAGTGTGGTCTAAATACATGATAACTATTCTAACTACTGTGATGTATCACTACTTTCTAACTCATCAGTGTTACTATCTTTAACCCTACGGATAGGTAGATTGGCAATCAAGGCTGTAGTGCGCTGATTGCTTTCTAAGGAAAATTCCAAACCGTCCGTCTCAATTTCCACATAGCGACAGACTATTTCCAAAATTTCTTGGCGCATTTTTTCCAAGGTTTGGGGGTCTAAGTCAGCGCGGTCGTGGGCTATCACTAGTTGCAAGCGACGTTTAACTTGAGTGCGACTGGTATCGGGTGTGCGAACAAAAAGTTTTTCTAAAAGTTCAAGAATCATTGCGGCTAGGTCTAAGGCGAAGACTGGAAAACGAGTTAAACGATCTTTGTCCACAACAACTTCCGCAACCGCGAAAAGATGTTGTCGTTGGATGAGTCAAGCTCAAGGAATTCGACAGTTTGCCCTTCTAACCTACGAGCAATGTTTTCAAAGGCTACGGCTGCTAAAGAGGGGGTGTCTGATAATACTAAAGGTTCACCACGGTTAGTAGAGACAATGACACGCTCGTCGTCAGGGATTACCCCGATTAAAGGGATGGCGAGAAGTTCCTGAACATCTTGCACAGACATCATATCATTTGCTCGTACCATTGCAGGTCTGATGCGGTTAATTATTAAATGAATCTTTTTGACTCCTTGTGCTTCTAATAACCCCACTACTCGGTCAGCATCCCGAACGGCAGAAATTTCAGGAGTGGTGACAATTAGAGCTTCTTTGGCTGGTGCGATCGCATTTTTAAATCCCATTTCAATACCTGCGGGACTATCAATCACCACATACTGGTATTTTTGCGCCAGTGCATTTACTAGCAGCTTCATCTGTTCAGGAGTGACTGAATCTTTAGTGCGATTTTGGGCAGCTGGCAAAAGTACAAGATTTGGTTGTCGCTTATCTTTAACCAAAGCCTGTTCTAGCCGACATTCTCTAGCCAGAACTTCTACGGCTGTGTAGACAATTCGGTTTTCTAGTCCTAATAGCAAATCTAAATTTCTCAGACCAAAATCCGCATCAACCAAGGCAACTTGGCGGCCTATTTTGGCTAAAGCCATGCCCAGATTGGCGGAAACTGTGGTTTTGCCCACTCCTCCTTTACCGGAGGTAATTACAATAATGCGAGTCATAATAGCGATGCGCTCGAATAGGGTTCAGCAAATAATACTAAATATTTAGAGGTTCTGATTAATTTTACTTAACTGACTGCGAGAAAAATCAGTAGCTTTAGCGATGCGAATTCCTTCGGGTGTGATATGTGCCACCTCCGCGAAAAATTGCGACGGAGATTTTTCCGGCGCTCTAGCTACAGCATCTGCAATCCGCAATTGGGTTGGTTCCATTTGCAAAGCCATGATTAAACAATCACGATTTCCCCCCGCACCAGCATGAGCAACACCTCTCAAACGACCCCAAACCAGGATATCTCCATCTGCGACCACAATACCACCGGGATTGATATCTCCCAAAATGATGACTGTGCCAGGATGACGAATTTCTCCACCAGAACGGACGGTCATTTCTAGATAAAGGGCATCTGCTTGAGGTTTGGAGGTGGTAGCTTGGGAATCGGCACTAAAAGATGGTTGTAGCTGTACTTGTTCTACAGAATAACCTAAAGAACAAGCTGCGATCGCTGTTTGCCTCCGACTAGTGACTACAGATTTTAGCTGAAGTTTGACTTCATTTAAAGTTTCTGCCAATTCTTGCAGTTGCCTAGTATCTAATAAACGGTCTTTTGCTAACAGATGTACTGTGGTATTAGGAGTTCGCAAGCGATCCCCAGCATTGAGTCGCTGTCTCATTTGTTGCCAAATCTCTGACCAACTAATTTCTGAAGCAGGTACTTGGGATTCGGTTGGCAAAATTAATAACAATCTCTCCTCTTCAGTTTTTAACTGAACTTGGATATTATTAAGCTTTGGTTCTGGTAATCCTAACTCATTGCTGTCCAAATCAGTCAACTCAGAATTAGATTCCTCTGTATTCTTCGCTTCAGAATCAGAATCTACATTTGCTGCTGAATTAACTTGTAAATAGTTAAGAACAGAAGTTAACTCCCCATTGGGGATAATAGAATTACTATCTTCAGCATCAACAACAGTATCTGCCTCTATATCGGTAGTTTTGGCAACTTTTTCCTCTAGTTCAGTTAGTTGAGAGATTAATTCTACATCAGGGTGTGCAGAATTTGACTCCGTTTCCAAATTTTTTGGGGAGTTAGTAGAATCAGAATTCATTGGTAATTGGTGATTGGGTACTCGATTTTGGATTTTGGATTTTGGATTTTGGATTGTATTTAATTAACTCCCATCTAAAATCTAAAATTTATCTCCGCGTAAAAGCGTCTTTCAAGCTTCCCATCTTGCTAATTTCTCATTCCTTGTCCAGTCAATCTTTGATAACTGGTAGCCAAGGCATCAGCATTACCGACATTACCGGGAAATAGAACAACTGGCAAGTTAGGAAATTGGGGATGGTCAGATGGAGTCAACACCATTGAACAACCTGCTAAAATTTGACCTAGTAACCTAGCTGAAGTTAAAGCTAGTCCCGTACTCAAGACATCGTTTGAGGTAATACCACCTTTGCTGATTAAGAATCCTATATCAGACGGTAAACCCTGGACGACATCCATAAGTAATGTCGAAACTTTTACTCCAAAATCCAACCTAGTTTTAACATCTTTAAAAGATAATTCCTGACGGCTAGTATAAACTACTGGTGTTTTACCAGCATTATGTACTGCTTGGACGCTTTCGAGAATTTCAGTTAACAGTTTAGCTGATTCATTCACTCCATCATCAACTAATCGTCCAACTTCAACTTCGATTCCTACTGTCCCCTCAACTTTTAACAGTGATTCTAACTGTTGAGTTGTCTTTTTCACATGGGAACCAACAATCACTGCACCTGGTTTACCACCACGGACATATTCTGCCATATTTTCGGCGGCGATGGGTTGAGGGGGTAGGGCAGCTAAAGCTGTTAAAATGCTGGCAGCAGAACGGAATAGAAAGCGTTTGCCTTGACTTGCGGCTGTTAATATATCTACAGCAAAGTTATTGAGATCTGCTTGAGTTTCACCATCTACCACAGCACACTGATTGTCATGGAGTTGTAGCAAACGTTCTAAACTACCAGCACGGATATCTGCTAGTAAAAATCTAGTGACTGTATTTTCTTGAATACGTCCTTTGGTTTTTTCTTCTACATACTTGGGTAGGTAGCTGTAATTGTAACCAAAGACGGAATCACGAGCAAATTCTGTTTCATGGACTGGGGTAGGAACACCATCAATAATTAGATAATGGATGCTGTCGCGGGTGATACGTCCTCCCTCAAAAAATGCCGGAACGAGAAAATGAGCGTCAAAGGGTCCGAGTTCTTCGGCGATGACATCCGTTTCTATGGGATAATGTCCACGGAGAGTAGAGTCAGAACGACTAACTACAAGGAAATCATCTATTTGTTCTGCTGCTAGTGCGAGTTTGAGATTGTGACAAACTTCTCTAGTAACGATTGCGGCTGATTCTGGTGTGAGCGATCGCGTATTAGTTAAGATAAAGAAAATGGGAGCATCATCTTTTAGACCCAAACGTAAGGTTTCTACATCCCAGCGCATCAATAATAAGCAACTGTGGACGGTTTGCGAACCGGTAGGATCATCATCTAAAACGATTATTTTGGGTTTGTTATTCATAAATATGTGAATGGTGGCAAATATTCTACATCTAAAATCTGCTCAACTGTGTAAGGGCAAATTTCAGGAAAACAATTTAAACCACTTTTTTTATTTGCTTGTCGTACTGCATCAGTATAAACTTCATCCACCACTGTTAACATATAATTGTAGAGGTTTTTTGATTTTGTTAATTTCCTAATTTCTACCCGAAAATTATCAATTTCTACTTCCCAATGATTTTTACAGTCGGGAAGACTCCAATGCTGGTACAACAGCAGATGTTTGAGCAGTTGCAGGAGATAACTTTCTAGTTTGTGTTTTTGTTCATTCCCTAATGTGGCAATCTCCTCAATCAAATTCTCCCAATCAAGATTTTCTAAATCCCGTTCTTGTAACTTTTGTAAAGTGGTTTCTAACCACTGGGGATAATCCTGTTCATAAAGAGTTTGACTCAATAATTTAGATATCATTTAGGATTCTCCTGATTGAATAGACAGATTAAGATTTAAGCATTGAATTTTGGGGAATAAATTTATGATTACACTTTTCTGAGTTTTCTGATTTCCGCTTGCACATCTAACGCAATCTGTAATGACTCATTTAGGAGTAGTGCATATTCACCAGCTTGAGAGCTAACTTGTAAGGCTTGCAAATTGGCTAAGTTATTGACTAGTAACTCTTGGTTGTTAAGAAGCAGTTTTTTATTATCGCGCAAAATACGTTCACTTTTTAAGGCGCGAACTAAATCTTCTCTAATTAGTTGGAGTGCAGATATTACTTGTTCTCGGTCGCTAATGCTACTTTGGGAGTTGCCAGAGGTGGCGAGTTGATCATTGATATCTATAGCTTGGACTACGGTGTGATATCTATCAACTTCATCTAAAAGGATTGTCAGTGCATGGGGACAGGTTTTTTTTCGCCAGAGCGATCGCCCCACAACCACAGCAATAGGTACAATAATCAGTAAAATAATCCCCAATTTAGTGGAAGATCCCAAAATGGGCAAAATTATAAAAGCATAAATAAAGCCGACAATAATCGGCGTAAGTGCCAAAGCCACCAAGCCTTCGTTGAAGAAAAAGCCCATCCGCTTTTCCTTGTCTGCCATAATTGAGGGTCTAAAAATGTCTTCAGTATCAAAACCTGTTAAACGCCTCAATTCCCCTTTGCTGATTTCTAATCCTACTAAATCTGGCTGCACCGCTAGATACTCCTTGGGTCAGGGTGAGTTAAGTATCTATTTTAGCCCGCTTTACCGTGATAATTGCAGTTATTCTAAAAACGGGTTAAAAGTGTCATTCTGATAGCGTTCACCTGGTGTGCCGTTGTGAGATGAATGGTGTCTAAGTTTAGTTTCAAAAGTTGCTCAATCATGATTGATTTTATCCACTATTTGAGAAATGGAGTTTTATAGGACGGGGAAACCCCTCACAGGGGTAGGTTTTTAATATTAACTGTAAAGGCAGGACTAGGAAGACAAGGAGGGAAGGTAGACAAGGAAGATTTGATACGCACAATGGTATTTTGACGGACTGTTCTTGTTACCAAGAGAATCTGATTTTGCACGGTTTTCCTCCCTTGTCCACTGTCCTTCCTTGTCATCCTTGTCTTGCCCTCACGACAATGTAAAATACCTACCCTTGTGAGCGGGGAAACCCCGCCCCTACAGGTAGTAAAAATTAACCGAAATGTTTGATGATTGCGTCGGCAAATTCAGAACATTTTAATGGTTCTACAGGTGGTTCCATTAACCGCGCTAGGTCATAGGTGACTTGAGAATTTGCGATCGCATCACCCAATCCTTTTTTAACCAAATCTGCGGCTTCTTGCCAACCCATAAATTCCAGCATCATTACACCGGAAAGTATTACAGAACCAGGGTTAATTCTGTCTAACCCCGCGTGTTTGGGTGCAGTACCGTGAGTAGCTTCAAAAATGGCGCAGGAGTCCCCAATATTCGCCCCTGGCCCCATGCCTAAACCGCCCACGATAGCCGCAGCCGCATCAGACAGGTAATCACCGTTGAGGTTCATTGTCGCCAGAATAGAATACTCATCTGGACGGGTTTGGATTTGTTGGAAAATACTATCAGCAATCCGGTCATTGACCATGATTTTCTCTTTCCATTTGCCGTTTCCGTGGCTTTCCCAAATGGTGTTAAGAGTTGTTTCTACTTCCTTGACAATTTGCGCTTTCTTCTCTGGAGTCAGGGAATCAAACCCAGGATCAATCATTCTGGCGTTTTCTTCTAAGGAGAGATTGGCGTTTTTCTCCTTGTTACCCAAAATCCAAGATTCCCGTTCTATCACTGTTTCGTTACGGAATTCGCTGGTGGCTAATTCATAACCCCAATCACGGAAAGCGCCTTCGGTGTATTTCATAATATTGCCTTTATGCACCAAGGTCACTTGTTGCTTATTTTTGGGCAATAACAAGGCGTGTTTGATAGCCCGGCGGACAAGACGCTGGGAACCGGTTTTGCTGATGGGTTTGATGCCAATTCCCGCATCGAGGGGAATTTGCTTTTTACCATGTTCTGGGGTAGCGGGTATCAATTCCTCATTTAGGAACTTGATCAAGCGATCGCCTATTTCACTTCCCTGTTTCCATTCTATCCCCAAATAAATATCTTCCGTATTTTCCCGATATATGATTACATCCAGTTTTTCCGGGGTTTTGTGTGGAGATGGAGTACCAGCATAATATCGGCAAGGACGCACGCAAGTATAAAGGTCAAAAATTTGTCGTAGTGCCACATTTAAAGAACGAATCCCCCCACCTACCGGAGTAGTCAAAGGGCCTTTAATAGCAACGCCATATTCTTCAATAGCTGTTAATGTATCCTGGGGTAAATACTGGTAAGTCCCATATAAATCGCAAGCTTCATCACCAGCATAAACCCTAAACCAGCTAATTTTTCGTTTGCCTTTGTATGCCTTAGCTACCGCAGCATCAAGGACTTTTTCCGTTGCCGGCCAAATATCTATACCCGTTCCATCACCTTGAATAAACGGGATAATAGGATTTTCAGGGACTACTGGTTCACCATTTTTGAAGGTAATTTTTGATCCAGTTGTCGGGGGGGTAATCTTATCGTACATAGTTAACACACTCCAAATAGAATAATTTCCAGGAGTTCAGGAGTTCAGAAGTTCAGAAATTTAAGGAATACATTTATCTTCAAAACTCCTCCATTGTGATAGGGAGTATCTTGGCAGTATGACTCCTAATTTGTCACGCAAACTATAGTCATACTCCTGTAACTCCCGCAAATCCTGTATTCTGAACTCCTGCAACTCACTCTTTATGCCTGAGGCGCAGATTATCCCCGGCTTTAACTGATACAGTATTGATAGCTCAGGTGTAGCTTTCAGTTAAGCGATCGCTATTTTGTACGGTCAAAAATAGTAAACTACATTTCGCTATCTGTGCTTCATTTTGTAGAATGCCCAATAGCTGAATCGTTTATTTCCGCTCACCGCTAACACGAGTAATGGCATGACAGACCCAATGATTTTATCAGGCACTGCTAATAACATCGACTCCCTGCGCCAAAATTTAATCGCTGGGTCCCAAAAAGTCCAACAACAAATCATCCCACAGTTAGCTAACTTGGGTAATGAGGGATTGGAAGTGTTGCAGGAATTTTTACTGAAACGTCGTGACACCCCAGCAACTTGGATTGATGGTAACGCCTACCAAGTAGTCTACAACTCTGATGCACCCACAGCCAAACAATTTCTAGAAACTAACTTTCCTGAAGGAATTGTACCTCTAAAATCAGACTGTGGGATCAGTTACAATTCTTTGCAACAGCTACTAACTCGTCAAGAGTTCCAAGCTGCCGATCTTCTGACTATCCAAAAAATGTGTGAAGTGGCAGGCCCCACAACTGTACAGAGAAAATGGTTGTATTTTACTGATGTGGATAATTTCCCTACTCAGGACTTACGAACTATTAATCATTTGTGGGTAGTCCACTCGGAAGGGAAGTTTGGTTTTTCTGTACAGCGAGAAATTTGGTTGGGGTTGGGTAAAAACTGGATCAACCTATGGACGAAAATAGGCTGGAAAAGCGGTAATAACTGGACACGCTACCCACAAGAGTTTACATGGGATTTAAGCGCCCCTAGAGGTCATCTACCCCTCTCTAATCAACTGCGGGGTGTGCGGGTGATGTCTTCGCTTCTCAATCATCCTGCTTGGAATACCTAAGTTGGTGTTAAAAATAGTCGTTGCGATCAGGCAGGGGGCATTGAAAAATATTGATTTCACACAAAGACGCAAAAATATTTTTAGCCTTTTTGCGTCTCTGATCGAAATCAACCTTCTTTCATTTCTATTCGCAAAGGCAAAATTACAGTAAAACTAGAACCAACTCCTAGTTGAGAAACTAGCTTAATTTCACCTTGTAATAGTTTTACTAAGTGCGAAACTATTGTTAAACCTAAACCACTACTATCAGGTAGGTGAGACTTTGGACTAGTGCAACGAAAATAGGGTTCAAAAATCTGCTTTTGGTTTTCTGTGGCAATTCCAATACCTGTATCCTCGACGATAAATTCCCATTTTTTATGATCTGATATACGAAAAGTAATATTAATAGTTCCCGACTCTGTATAGCGAATTGCATTACTAACAAGATTTATGATAATTTGTTGTAATTGAAATGCATCAGTGGTTATCTTTTGTGCTTCTTGCTTACAATTAACTATGAGTGCCAATTTTTTTTCAGCAGCTAAAGGCTCAAGCATTTCACATACATTATTAATGATTTCACAGACATCTGGTGATGTAAGTTCCAGTTTGATTTTGCCAGCTTCATACCGCGATACTTCTAGTAGATCATTAATTAAACGTAGCAATTGCCTGCCATTACGTAATACTCGTTCAATATGTTCGATATTGTGAAAAGCTTCTTTTTCATCACTTTTTTGATATTGACGTAAAAATAAATCAGAGTAACCAATAATCGAAGCTAGAGGCTGTTTTAAATCATGAGTTAGTAAAGAGAGATTTTCCCGATTAGCATTAACTAATCTAGTTAGTTCCTGATTGTGCAACATTAAAGTCTTATAAAGATGATCTAATTCTCTTAATCGTTCATCAACATAACTATTAAAACAGCGAGCAATGGCTTCATCAAGTACCGCGTTAATCAACCGAAAAGCCCGAACGATATCTCTAGGAGTTTCCTGCAACAAGTCTTCTTGTATTGCATCATATATCACTGTTCTTAAATGATGATATTCCCTAGCAATTTCTTCTGAGTTAAAGCCTTGTGCAGCTCTAATCATTCCATGTTCCCAACTCGCAGTGACGATTGACTTAAAATCATTGATCTCATCTGTTGACAGGACTGTTACTATTGCTTTCAATATATATGGAATGTGATTTTTAATGGCACTGAAGGATAGATTATCAGCACTTTCTATCTGTTTATCTTGGCGAACAGCTATCACCCATTTATCTAAAATAAAATCATTTTTATCAGCCAGCACTTGACTAAAATCCATTTATTTAAATTCCATGAATCTAATGTAAACTAATGAGTTTAATTATTTTAGAAGATGATCTTCACCATTATTGACATAAATCATGATATGAAGATGAATTATATAGGATCAGAATATAGATAGCAACTAACCCGTCAACTACAGCTTTGAAAATGCCATTAACCTCCTAAAATATCAGAAGAGTACAATGGGAAGATCTAGAAACAGCGCGGAGTTTATAGTTACTATTCCCTTATAATTGTATAAAACTGCCAAATACAACGAATTAATTTCATAATGGCAAAAGTTGTTCTAGAAAATATTAAGCGTAAATTCAATAATGTCACCGCTATTGAGGATATTAGCTTTGAAATTCCTGATGGTGATTTTTGGGTGTTTGTTGGCCCTTCGGGATGTGGTAAATCTACGATTTTGCGGACTATCGCCGGATTAGAAACTGCTACATCTGGTAATCTGTTTATAGGCGATCGCTTGGTTAATGATATTCCTGCCAGAGCGCGTGATGTGGCCATGGTATTCCAAAACTATGCCCTATATCCCCACATGACGGTAGGGCAAAATATCGCCTTTGGGATGGAAATGCGGAAAGTTGATCCAAAGACGATTCAAGAACGAGTAACTACTGTAGCGCGATCGCTTTCTCTAGAACATTTATTAAATCGTAAACCCCAGCAGCTATCGGGGGGACAGCAGCAACGGGTAGCATTAGGGAGAGCGATCGCACGTCAACCACAGCTATTTTTACTCGATGAACCTTTATCTAATTTAGATGCTCAATTACGAGATGATACCAGAGCCGAATTAAAACAGCTACATCAACAATTAGGAATTACGACAATTTACGTCACCCATGATCAAGTTGAAGCGATGACTTTAGCTGATAAAATCGTGGTTTTAAATCGCGGTAAAATTCAACAAATTGGTGATCCTCAAAGTATTTATGCCCTTCCTGCTAATGAGATGGTAGCAAGTTTTTTGGGTAATCCACCAATGAATATTTTACCAGCTATTTATAAAGGTGACAATTTTGATATTAGTGGGCAATTATTAGCCATTCCTCAAAATATAAAATCAGGTTTAAATTTGCACCCAGAACAAATCTGTAATTTGGGTATTCGTCCTGAACATATTTGTATTAACAAACCGCAGAGACACGGTGAATACAGTGAGCAAGATTTGGGAGATTTGGTTGTAGAGGTTAAGGTGGTGGAAACTTTGGGAAGAGAAACTTTAATTCGTGCAAGTTTACTCGGTTCTTCTGGGTTTATCAATGTGCAGCTGGGTGGAGGTGTGCGTTTACATCCAGGTGAACACCTGAATTTACAATTAGATTTAAATCAGTTATTTGTGTTTAATACAAGCACTGGGGAAAGGATTTTTCCGATAGTCTAAATTCGTAAAAATTCAGGAGTCAGGAGTTCGGAGTTCGGAGTCAGGAGTTCGGAGATGCTACGCAGACCTGCGGTTCAGAATGTTTATAAAATGAAGAATAGAGAGAAGTAAGATTTTAGGACTAGCCCTTCAATCTTCATGGCAAATTTTACCACCTTGAAAGGGCTAGTTCTAGATTTTATCAAAATCATCAAATTTAACTAAAAAAGCCTTTATTCTCCTGACTTGGAGTATTCTTTATTTTGAATACTTACCTAAAATCTAAAATATATGAGAACCAGAATCGACAATAATATTTTATTTATCCATAAAGAGGATGTACCTGAATTTAAAAAAGGTGGTTCTGTGGTGAGAAATTCTTACTTTTGGGCGCTACGTTCCATAGCTGGTCGTGCTAGGCGTTATAGTGATTGGGAATATGAATCAGAAGTGTGGTTAGCACTAGCACGAATGCTAATGTCTTTTACTGAGTCTGGATATTTGGGGTATAGGGAAACCTTTTTAGAGTTTCCCTTATCACAGGGAGAAATTCCTCATGTGTTGCGGGATGTGGCTACTTGGGAATGAAGTCATGAAACATTAGGGTTTCGGTGTACCGAAATCAACAAAAGGCTCTTTTTCTAACTGCTCTAAACCAACTGATTTTAACAGTTGTGACCATACATCTGGATTTTCAGTACGCAAGTCAGCAACGTTACTAATAGTATCATGCCAAATTCTATTCTTGGCGTAAATCTCTGCTTGTTTGAGAGGTGCTGCTTGCTGAAGGTTATTATTTAATAATGAACCTAGGGTAGTCCGTTCTAGTGAACCTGATACATATTCATCCTGACTTCTATCTTCAGAATTACAAACAATTGTAAAAAACCATTGATATTTTTTGCCTATTTTTAGATCAGCATTGGATGGGATGGTCAATTTGACTATTCCTGGTTGATCAGGTGGGATGAAATCAGTTTGGTAAACTTCATTTCCATCCTCATCTATTAATACAAATTCTCCAGATTTTGTATTAATTTGGGGAACATACACATACAATTCTGGATTATTAGAAACTGTTTGCCCATTATTATCCCATGTAGGTATTAAAGCAGTTAAAGATGGTTGGTCATTTTGGCTACTAATACAAGAATTTCCACGTCTTCCTCCTGCACCTGTTCTTTGAGGTCTACCTCGGTCGGGTGCGGATGGAAATTGCAACTGTGCTAATAATTTGCTGTTAGGTGTTGTTGGTAATTGAAGGCTTGAGGAAATTTGTGCTGATGAGGGTAAAGAAAAGCTAGATAAAATTATCAGCGCTGGAGAAATTCCGACAGCAATTTTTCCTAAAGTCAAAAAATTAATATACTTTTGTAAATTCATGATAGGGATATTTGGTTTGCTACTTTATTAAAATTCACATTCAGAAAGCTAAATTCCGTAGATCAACGAGGATATTGTGAAGATTTTAAGGTGCATCTAAGTAGATGGTTGTGAATATTTAGCATGAGGATAAGGTCAGAGGCAGGAAGCTCCAATGTATGAGGGAAAGGGGTTTTGGGGAAAATTTAATCAAGAAATCGGTTCAAAAACCATTTGGGGAATCAACACATTATCTTCTAATTGAGCAATACCTAAAAAGCGGGTTTCTTGTTCATAGACTCGCACTATTCCCAAAATATCCATATTTACAGGAACTTGTTGACCTTGACACCATTTTTTGGCAAATGTTCCTGGTAAATTTACAGATGGTAACTTTTGTAAGGCTGCATCTGGGAGAATGGGTTGAAAGGTTCCAGCTTGGATTTGGGTTTCTAAGTCGGTGAGGGTGAGACTATTTTTTAAGTGAAAACTGCTGCTTTGTGTTCGTGTCAAAGTGGCCAGAGTTCCACCTGTGCTTAAGACTATACCTAAATCACGAGCGATCGCTCTAATATATGTTCCGGCACCACAAGCGATCGCTATTTCCAACTCCGGAAAATCACCATCACGCCAGTCTATAACTTCTATATCAAAAACTTCTACTGTCCTCACTGGTGCTTGCACAATTTCCCCTTTACGTGCCAAATCATACAGACGTTTTCCATCCACTTGAATGGCGCTGTAACTAGGGGGAATTTGGTCAATGGTGCCGATAAATTGCCTAAGTGCTATTTTGATTGCTGCCAAATTTAACCCAGGACAAGGCTGAGAAGTAATAACTTCCCCTTCCAAATCATCAGTAGTTGTACGTATACCCAGGTGGATAGTGGCTTGATAAGCTTTTTCACCAGGTAAATATTGTAATAATCTAGTAGCTTTACCTAGAGCGATTGGTAATACTCCTGTAGCTTTAGGATCTAATGTTCCCGCGTGTCCCACTCGTTTTAGACGCAAAAGTCTTCTGACTCGCGCTACACAGTCGTGAGAAGTCCAGTCTAATGGTTTGTTAAGGTTGAGAAATCCTTGCACAGAATAATTTGTAATTCGTAATTTCTCAGTAATTATATAGGAATACTATTTGATTTTCTAATTTTTGTTGGTGTAGCCTATATTTTGCGCTTAAAAAACTCTGTTTCTAGTAGAATTAGTTAAAGTAATTAATTATACTAGCACAGACAAAATATAGTATTTGTTTAATTACAGGTTTGGCTGTACTAAACTATAAGTAGATTAAATTGTCTCAATATTTAGCCATCATTAGCCATCAATATTATTACAGTATGAAAGCGATTGAAACCACTGCGACAATTAATGAGAGTGGACAACTTACCCTAGATCAATCGCTGGGATTGATCAAACCACAGCGCGTTCGCATTATCGTCTTACTTTCCGAAGATGATGAAGTCGATTCTGATGAAACGCCTACTGAAATGGTCATTGAAGGTATTCGTCAAGGTTTACATGAAGCTTTAACTGGACAAACTATTCCCATTTCAGAAATGTGGTCAGGCATAGATGCAGAGTGAAGCAATCGCTCAATATGAGCAAGAACTTTAAAGAGCGAATAATTCAAACTTCCCTGCTTTGAAAAAAAAATTACAAAAAAATCAAGACATGAAGCAAGGATACACCAACATTCAACATCCATAATCCAAACCCGATTATGGTGTGGGAAAGTTTTTTTTTACAGGGAAAGCTTCCTGAAAATTATTACCCAGTACCGATGCTAATTCTTGATTACTCAAAGATTGAACCAGACTCAAACCCAAAGATTGATGAGAAATAGTTTGAGCGTAATTGGCATTAAGATAGGGTATATATTGTGGCATTTTGGCTACATAAGTTTGCAAAAAAGGCAAACTCAAAGCATTGATGTAAGCACGCGCTTGGGAAGCATCACCAACCATTTCTACTGGTAATGCTACTTGCTTGCTGTCTGGACTACTATTACCAATGCTAGAAAAATGAGTACCACCAACAAACATGACTAGATATTTATGGGGATTGGTCAACCAAGCGAAAGGGAGAATTTGTTCGTATAAAGCTGGTGCGACAGTATCTTCACTGCTACCAACCAGCATGACAGGAGTTTGAATTTGATTTAAACCAGCTTGTCCGAAAATAGAGCTAGTGATGGGGTTAACTGCGATCGCAGCTTTAACTCTCTCATCTCGCAAATCATATTCTAGTTTTGGCTCTCTTTGCAATTCCAAAGCCCGACATTGCAGGAATAAAGACATATTCCAGGTATCCCGCAGCGTATCTGGTTGACAATCTCGTTTTAGCTGCTCAAAGTTAATTTTTGCCCCTGCTAAAGCCAACGCAGTATAACCACCAAACGATTGGCCAACTACTCCCACTTGTTGCAGATTTAACCGACCTTGAAATTTGCCATCAGATTTGTTAACTTTTTCTAGTTGATTTAATATGAATTTAATATCTAAAGGTCTATCTATAAATTCACCTGACTCTATCAATCTAGTTGTATTACTTTTACCAACAGATTGCTGAGGATGCAATTTTGGAGCATTAGCAATCGGATGATTAGGAACCACAACAGCTAATCCGTGGGAAGCTAAATGAGTAGCTAAATAACGAAAGTTACTGCTATCTAAACCTAAACCGTGAGAAATGACAATTACTGAAGTGGGATGCTGAACATTAGGAACATAAACATCAGTCAGTAACCGCCGATTACGGGTGACATCAAAGAACTCTAGCTGATATTTCTTTGATTTTACACCGCCTTCAGTTTTTAAGTTTGGCAGCTGATATAAACTTGCCTTTTGGATGATACCAGCTTCTAGACTGGCTTTTTGCTGAATTGCTGCGATCGCTATCTTCGTTTCATTAATTAATTTCTCCAGTTCACCAATTATTTCTAGACTATCAGCTAAATTAATATGAATATTATTTGTAGGATATTTTCGTAGCAAATTTAATAATGTTAAACCGTCTGCTTCACCCGATGCTAAAATTATTGCTGTGCGTAAAGCATGAAATCCTGATTCAGGTTGACGAGATTTAGTTTTAATTAATTCTGCCAGCCGTCGCAGCAAAAATTCTCCTTGTTGTGTATGGAGGAATTGTGAAGCTACTGCGGGACTAATTTTGATAGTTCTGAGTAAAATTTGTCGTAGTTCTTGCAGTTTTTGAAGTGAAATATACTGCTGATATACTGACAATTCATGATCAATTAATCCAGTTTTGGCGTAGGTTTCTAAACTAATTACAGGAACGGAAATTTCTAGTAACGAATAAGAAGCGGATATTTTCTCTGCTGCCATTACAGAATTATTAATTCCAAATGTTGGCAGCAATATTGAAATTACCAGCAAGAGGAAAAATTTTTTCAGACTGCTGGCCCAATTACCAAACAAACTATTCATCGCTCAAATATTTCAGTGATGTTTTTTCGCGAGGCGTTAAATTTGGTAGTTATTCAGACACCCTGTGAATAAATTTATATACTCTTATTTGCCTCAGTCTTCTGGATATTTTTGAGCTTTTTTTCGTGAAGACAAAATTTAGAGGTTAATTGACAGGACTTACGCAAGATTGAACTAAAAACATGATTCTTGAGTAGGGATAATTCATGAATTACCCCTACTTACGTTCTGTTTTGCGTAAGTCCTGATTGAAATAGAGTCAATTAGGATAAAACAAATATCTCTGCGATTAGATTTTGACTCTATTTGATTAGATGCTCTTAAAATCATAACAACCAAAACAATAGTTTGCTTCAGTATTTGTGGTGTAGCTTTAAATATAAAACCAATTTTTTGAGTTAAAAAACCTAAGCTAATTATGCCAATAATTTATTTTATTCAGATTTACCTAAAGCGATAGCCACCGAACCACTAACAACTAAAAATGCCCCTATAATTCCTATTATAGTGATGTGTTCTGGGGGAATTAGAGTCGGGAAAATACCGGAAACCATCCAAACTGATATTAAAGTGACAATTGGAGCTAATGCTAAGACTGCGCTTACTCTTGATGCTTCCCAATGTGCTAATGATTCTGCAAAAGCACCATAGGCAATTAAAGTATTTAATCCACAAAATAGCAACATTCCTAAATGCAAAGGATTGAGACTAAAAACTGTATTGATTTTAGCAAAAGGAGTGAATAATAAAGCACATCCTCCGTAAATTATCAGCATGATATTAGAGGATGATAAAGATTGTAATAACTGCTTCTGTGCCAAAGCATAAATAGCCCATGCAACTGCTCCCAATACAACCAATCCACTGCCTAAAAGATATTGCCCATGTGCTGTAATTAAATTTGTTAATTGGGCATTAAAAAACAGTGCAAAACCTAAAGTTAAGACACTAACTCCAATCCATTGCCGTAATGTATAATGTTCTTTAAAAATTACCAACCCACCAAAACCTAACAACACAGTAGCCAACTGAATTATCACTTCAGCATTAGCGGGTGCTGTTAATGCTAAACCTTGCATGAAAAAGAAGTAATTTGTGGCTAAAAATATTGTGACTATTGCTAATAACTTTCCAGAACTAGAACGTAATTCTTCTATAGTTGGTAATTTTCCCTGTACAGACAAATAAATTGCCAATAATACAAAGGACATGGAAAAGCGAAACCAAATGATAGTATAAACATCTAGGGCTTGTAGCGTTACCTTTAAAGCGATTGGGAGAATACCCCATAAAAAAACAGTCACTAACGATAAACCTAGTCCTAAACGCCAGCGACCGGAACTTTGATGCATGATTAATAGTAAATTGATGGGTAAAAAATCATTTGTCTCCAGGAGTCAAGTATCAAGAATACTTTATTACTTCGTACTATTGACTATTATCTCCGGGTAAGTTTTGAAAAGCGGTCATTTCAGAAGAAACACTGGATAAATTGAGGATCTTGTTTTTGACGAATGATCGAGAATTACTATTATAGTATAACCGCTTAAAAGATAGTTTACTGTAGGGGTGAAGCATTCGCACTAGAAAAATATGGAACAAACAAATAATCTATATTGGCGAATGCTTCACCCTTCTGCATAACCATGATGCTATGAAAAAAATTTAATTCATGCCTTATAATCCCGAAATTCACCACCGCCGTTCTATCCGCTTAAAAGGATATAATTATACTCAAACAGGAGCTTATTTTGTCACAATTTGCACTCATCAACGTAATTTTTTATTTGGTGAAATTGTAGATGGTGAAATGAAATTAAATACAAATGGCGAGATAGCAAAAGGATATTGGTTATCTCTTCCTCGGCATTTTCAAAATGTAGAGTTAGATGAATTTGTGATCATGCCCAATCATTTACATGGAATTATTATTTTTATAGTTAAAAGTGAAGCATTGGCGAAGCAAGATTTTTCACAATCGTTTTCTAAGGCGGAGGGCGAAGCATTGGCAAATTTAAATGATCAACAACAACAAAAACTTTCGTAAGAATTCAGGAATCAGGAGTCAGGAGAAAGAAGAAGGAAGAAGAAGGAAGAAGAATATTTTTCTATTCTGTTCCCTGTTTTCTGCCATATCACACATTCTGTGTCCTGAATCCTTACAAATTTTTGAGCCAATGCTTCGCCCCTACAGATGAAAAAATTAAAATTAATGGGACGACATCACAATCTTTGGCATCAATAATTCAAAATTATAAATCTGTTTCTACGCGCCAAATTAATCGCATTAATAAGGATAAGGGAAATGTTAT
The DNA here is from genome assembly GCF_057568715.1 of Anabaena sp. EIM26. Classification (NCBI taxonomy): domain Bacteria; kingdom Bacillati; phylum Cyanobacteriota; class Cyanophyceae; order Nostocales; family Nostocaceae; genus Anabaena; species Anabaena sp. EIM26. The sequence goes on from NZ_CM172472.1 coordinate 1,358,389, forward strand.
TTGGCAACGTAATTATTATGAACATATTATCCGCAATGAAGAAGCATTAAATAATATTCGTCAGTACATAGTTACCAATCCGATAAGTTGGGCAGAAGACCAGGAAAATCCAGCAAATGTTAAGACAGCGCGAGCAATTTAGCTATTTTTGTCAAGCTGATTGTTTAAATCTCTAACATTTCTAGTAACTGTGCTTCAGTTAACTGAGTAATTCCCAAAGTCTGCGCTTTTTCTAATTTAGAACCTGCATCTTCACCCACAACTAAAAAGTCTGTTTTTTTACTGACTGAATCTGTGACTTTACCACCAGCTTTTTGAATAAGTGCTTTTGCTTCATCGCGCTTTAAGGTTGGTAAAGTACCTGTAACGACAAAAGTTTTACCAGCAAATTGCTCATTCATCTCTCCTGCTGCTTTCGGTTCTTCGGTGGAAATGAATTGCAAACCGATCGCTTGGAGACGAGAAATCAAAGTTTGATTAGCGCTGATGCGAAACCATTGATAAACTGATTGGGCAATTTCTGCACCAATACCATAAACGCCTTCAATATCCGATTGTCTAGCTGCTGTTAACTGTTCAACTGTGGTAAATTTTTCCGTTAATAATTGGGCGTTGACACTACCAACGTGACGAATACCTAAACCATATAATACCCTTGACCAAGGTTTATTTTTTGATTTAGCGATCGCACTCACCAATTTTTCCGCTGACTTCTGCCCCATCCGTTCCAAGGCACATAATTTTTCTGGTGTCAAATCATATAAGTCACCAACAGAATGCACCAACTCTTTATCTACCAGTTGATGTACTAATTTCTCACCGACACCTTTAATATCCAAAGCATCACGACTTACCCAATGTTCAATTTCACCTTTGAGAATTGCCGGACAGGAAGCATTTACACATCTTGTCACTGCTTCCCCCGATTCCCGCACCACCGGTTGACCACAGACGGGACAATGGGTAGGCATAATAAAAGGTTGAGTATCAGCGGGACGTAATTCTTTAATTACTCGCACCACTTCCGGGATAATTTCCCCAGCTTTGCGAACAATTACAGTATCACCAATGCGGATATCTAATAGAGCAATGCGATCGCTATTATGTAAAGTAGCCCTAGAAACCGTAGTCCCTGCTAATTGTACAGGCAACATTTCCGCTAAAGGAGTTAACGCTCCCGTTCTCCCCACATTCACCGTAATCCTTTCTACACGGGTTGGAGCTCTTCTGCTGCATACTTGAGAGCGATCGCCCACCGGGGGCATTTCTGCGTAAAACCTAACTGTTCTTGTAGCCTAAACGAATTTAGCTTTACCACCACCCCATCAGTCATATAAGCCGAATTCAGCCGTTCCGTATCCCAATATTGATAATATTCAGCAACTTCCTCTAATGTATGGCACAGCTTATGATTAGCATCAACCCGAAAACCCATTTTTTGCAACAACTCCAAAGCTTCCCATTGGGTATTAGCAATACTAGAGTCATCCAAACCAGTAATATGTAGCGTATAAGCAAAGAAATCTAACTGCCGCTGTGCCACAATCCGGGGATCTAACTGTCTAAGTGTACCAGCAGCCGCATTGCGGGGATTAGCAAACACCTGTTCACCTGCTTTCTGCCTTTTCTCATTAATTTGTTGAAATACATCTAAAGGTAAAAAAACCTCACCACGCACTTCCACCTTTTCGATATTTGCTAACCCGTCAAAATTCAAACGTAGGGGAATTGAGCGAATAGTCCGCACATTTTGGGTAATATCTTCACCCATCACCCCATCACCCCGACTCACACCTCTAGTTAAAACACCATTTTCATAAGTTAACGCCAAAGCCGCACCATCAATTTTCAGTTCTGCCACATATTCTATATCACCCGGAAAATACTGAGGAGGTAAGTGTCTTCGCCAACGTTGTTCCCAGCTTTGTAACTCCTCAACATTAAAAGCATTTTCCAAACTATATAGGGGGATGTTATGCCGCACTGAAGTAAAATGCGTTGCAGGCCGCTCACCCACCCGTTGAGTCGGACTATCAGGAGTGATTAATTCTGGATACTGAGTTTCTAATTCTTGTAATTCCCGATAAAACCGATCATAGACAGTATCCTCCATGATTGGTGCATCTAGGACATAATAAGCATAGCTGGCTTGTTGTAATAACCGCCGGATTTCTTCTATACGCTTTACTTCAGCTTGAGTTGGCATCATAATTTTAATTCGTAATTGCGGAATAGAGAATAGATAGAAAAATATTGTCCTGCTCCTCTACCTTCTGCCTTATTGCACTAGAAAACCTGCCAGAAGCAGGCTTTTATAAGAATGTATACTGAAAACCCACGAAATATTTTGGCAAAATCTCGATTAATGATCCCAGTCTTCAACTTCATATAAAAATCTAGTTTTGCCAATTAACTTTCGATTAGCAGAAGTACTTTGAACAAACACAACATACTTTTCTAGATTACTCGGTTTAATCCTAATTGTCGCATCCATCGGTAGACCTAACATTTCTCGTGCAGCACTGCCTTCAAATAAATCACCTGTAGTCCTATCCATTAAGATAATTTCTTTAGTCGCTTGGATAGTTTCTGTTTTCGTGAATTCATAAAAACCACGCCCTACTTTAAATGTTAACCCATTTTCTAGCACAAACGCCTTAATAGAAATATCTAAATCCACCTCTAACACCTGGAATCTTCCTGGAACAACCGCTCTTAAATCAGTTGATTCATAATAAGATGTTCCTTCTCGTTTCATCATGGTGTCAAATATTTTATTTAACCCACGACTCATCCTACCTTGGTTAATTACTTCTTTTTCATAAGCTTGTAACTGTTCATCGGATGATTGCTGATAGCAAACCGCTAAAAACAAGTCAGTAATATAAGAAAATTGGTCTAAATTAATATGAAAACCACCAGATTTTTCAGCTAATTCTTGATAAAAAGGTGTCGCATGATGGCGATTAAGTGCTTGTACTCCATAAACTGAAATTCCCAATTCGGCTAACTTATCTACCTCTTTACGCCAATTTAACTTTTGGGGATTGTGTGCTGGTGCATGGGGAATATCATCACCAATTAAAACTAGAGATTTCGATGCTGATTTTGACCAAGATAGAGATTGGGATTCATGTAATACTAACTCATAACATTCCGGTGCATCTCCCCCACCAGTAGGTTCTACATTTTGGACAAAATCACAAATTTTATCGACATCACCAGAAAGGTTAAAAGTTTTAGTTACATAGGTTGAACCTGCATCACAATAATCTCCATGAGCGATAATCCCAATCCTAATTAGAGGTAATTCATCCATCAGTCTAGTGACGGTATTTTTAATTTTTCGCCGCACCTGAGTCAGACAAGGATACATACTACCAGTCGTATCAAAGCTAAAAACAACTTCTATATTGTTGTTTGCCATAGCTATAACCTAAATCTCACTTATCTAGAATGTATCTTTATTTTAAATACTTATTTAATGTGAAAAACATTACTTTAAAATATTGTAATATTTAGGGTTGTTGAAAATTAATAAATATGTAAAAATACGGTAAATCTCTATCAACTCATACCCATAAATATATTTTTGGTTGTTGCGGTATTATCTTTATAACGTAAATTTCATAACATAAACTTATTATGGAGCCAGACTCGTTACCAACTGAGGTGATTTTAACAAACCCACGTCAATCTCTCGGTATATTAAAACTTGATTGGACACCCCAACCGGGTAATTATCTTGATCTTGAAGGTAAAACCTATGCGGTTTTAGAGCGTCGTCATCAATATCAATTAAAATTAGGACGCTACCGCTTGCATAATGTGGCTATTTATGTACAGTCTGCTAAACGACCAGACGAAAAAACCTTGGTTGAGGGACGTTGGGTGATTGGTGATGCTACCTGCAACTACAATGCTCGTTCAGAAATCCTTCGTTGTGCAGTTAATCCAGAAGGCCCTTGTAAATCCTGCCGTTTCTATGAAAATCAGGTGATTGGTGATTGGTGATTGGGGAGATAGGGAGAAAAACTTTCTATTTATTCCCCTTTTTCTCAATTACGAATTACCTACTAACACCTGAGTTCGACATAAGATAATTTAGATAATTTGTGGAAAACTCCCCCCAGTAAGAGTCTCAAACCCTTATTCTCTCGTTAAAAAAATCAGAACTCAGAACTCCGTTCGCGTAGCGTCTCCGTTCGGCGAAGCCGTGCCGTAGGCATAGGAGAAACTCCGAACTCAGGTTACTAACACTTCTCCCAAAGTTAAACGAGTACCATTCACAAAATCCCATCCTGATTGAGGACGTTTACCGGTTAGCTGAACTTCTCTCAACAACAGCAAACCTTCTCCAGTTTGTATAATTGCTCCTAAGCCTTTGATGATACTAACTACTTCTCCGGGTTGCCCTGAAATAGTTGACAAATCGGGTATTTTGTGAATTCTTGCTCTTACTTGCTCTGGTAACTCGTGTATATAAGCAGAATTTAGAGGAACAGCAGCAGTTATTTTCAGTGGTTGATTGCGAAAAGTCGTCAGACAGTTGGGGTAAAAACCTCTAATTTGGTTGTGCAATTGAATAGCTGTCTTTGACCAGTCCAAACTATAATCTTGTTTTTGAATCAAAGAGGCATAAGTGGCAACAGAATTATCTTGGGGAATTGGTTCAATTTCCTGACGTTCCAGCTTGAACAGTGTTTCTATCAATAAATCTGCACCCATTATCGCTAACTTATCAGCTAAATTTTGGGCATTATCTAGTAATTCAATGGGTGTAGTGGCTTTTAGCAGCATATCACCTGTATCCATGCCCGCATCCATTAACATAGTTGTGATCCCGGTTTCTTGCTCACCGTTATATAGACACCATTGAATGGGAGCCGCACCACGATATTGGGGTAAAATCGAACCATGCACATTAATGCAGCCCAATTTTGGCATATTTAAGATTTTCTTAGACAAAATTTGCCCATAAGCAATCACGACAAACACATCTGCGTCTAATTGTTTAAGTTGGTTTAAAGTTTCAATATCTTTTTTAATTCTCTCTGGTTGCCATACGGGGAGATTGCTGGAAATAGCAAGTGTTTTTACTGGTGAGGGTGTTAATTGATTCCCTCGTTCCCGACGTTTATCCGGTTGGGTGACAACTGCTAAAATTTCTACATTTGGGTGAGCCAGTAGTTTCTCTAGCGTGGGGACAGCAAATTGGGGAGTACCAAAAAATACGATTTTCATTATTTATACGTTATTAGTTATTTAGTCAATATTAGATGCGTCATGAATCACTGACAACTGACTGCCCACAACTCACTAAATTACGATAACGATAGAAAAAACGCAAAGCAATTTCGTGATGAGGGCATTCAATTTTAGTGATTTAGTGGTAAAGTGTTGATTATTGGTGCAATAAAAACTTCCTTAATTAATTAGAAGGTCTTGGCAAGCAGGATAGCAGTAATCAGTAATCGTATTTGCTGCTATGCAGGCATAAATATTTGGTTATGTCTTATGGCTAGACAATTAAGCATCTACTAAAACCACTTATCTGGTAGGGCAGTAATTTGGTAGTTTACTAAAATCAGCTTCTTTATATTTGTGTGATAGCACTCACACGCAAGGCGATCGCAATAGATATATTATTGATTTGCGAACAGATTTATGGAGTTGGATAGGTTTAAAGATGAGGATTTTAGTAATTCTTCCCTGAAAGTAGAAAATTTTTTGATTACTCAATTGCTTTCATACGCGTTAGCTTTACTTTTAACGGGATTAGTACTGTTACAAAAGTTTCTAATTAGGTAGTGTTTTAGATGTTATGGACTAGCTCTTGCTATTACTGTTTGTAAAGCATACCTGAATTTAGGCACTAGTGCAGCATGGCGAAAATAAATATCCGGTGAAAAAAGTTTAAAAGCTGATCACGGGTCTTTTTTAAGCCACTAGATTTATCCATGAGGTTACTCAGTACTACTGGAAATGTATTGTAGTCTTCCTTGATTAAAGGTAAGACTTGAGTATATGGATGACACCAAAACTTATTGTATCTATCAACACAGTAATGCACGATTGCTGGTTCGACTGCCCGGAAATATTACAGAATTTAAAGATTGTAAAGATGTGGACAATGATACTAAAACTTTTGTAAAGTGATGCAAAATTTGACGAGATGATCTCGTTAGAGCTTCTACTTTGTTGTTATACATAATAATCATAGCTTTTGCCCTTCCTGTATAGACATTGCTCCTCGAAATAGCCACCCCCCTTAGAGAGTCCACTCATGCTGAAATCCCTTTTGCTGTCAGGATGGTTCCGCGTACAACCATTTATCAAGTACGTTGCTGTTGTTATAGTAATTGCTCCCCTCTTAGGTGTATCTATTCACTCTACCTTGGCAAAACAATCACAATTAAAGGTAGCCAAAATTGGTGTGGAAGTTGATAAATCTGATTCAAAATCACCAAAAAGTGCTATTTTCGGGGAATCTAATTTAAAAATAGGTCAGTTAAACTCATTGAATGGGCAATTGGGGACTGTTGTGCCATCAAATACGCCTATTAGTGGAGAAAGGCAAGTATTACTGGCAGATAAACTGGATTCGGGGGTAAAAAAAGAGAATTATCAGTCTAGGGGTGATACGAGTGTTCCTGTGACAGCAAGTAAACAGATACCTGTTAGTCAAACTGATTTAGTACAAAAATTAAAAGAAGCTAAATTAGCGGCTTTGCAAGGTGAAATTAATTCTCAGATCGGCAAGAGATCGGCAACAGAACAAGTAGCAACGGTTAACAGTTCACCAGGTGTTAGAGACTCATCAATGAGGGAAATACCCATAGATAGTCCTCCAAATCAGTCTGATGGATTACCAGATGATCCGATGGGCAGTCCTCATCCTATTCCTTGGAAATGGATCATGATGACTCAGGAAGCTATTGGTGGCAAAGGGAATTCTGGAGTACGGCACTATCGCAGCATACCGGTGGTTTCTCCAGATGGTAGATATGCTGTTTATAGCCGGGTACAGCTAGAAGTGAAACCCGAAATGTATAATAGCCGAGTCACTAGCTTGTTGTTTATAGAAGATAGACAAACGAAGAAATTAAAGGTGATAGCTAAAACATCTGTGATTAGCGACCCGCTATTACAACAGACTGTGGCTACAGAAGCAACCGATACAGAAGGAAAAATTGGGGTTTTAGTTCCGGTTAGCTGGTCACAAAAAGGCGATCGCTTTTTAGCCCGCAAGTTTATAGGCGTATTCAATACAGCAGATGTTACAGATCATGCAGTAATTTGGGATCAGCAACAAAATCAGACCAAAACAGTTGCTCCTCCCCAGGAGGCAAATGAGCATGAAAAAATAGCAATCTTGTTAGGTTGGAGTAAACAACAACCGGATCATGTACTGTTCCGTGCAGGTGAAATAGGGGAAGAAAATTGGCCTTTGGTGCAAGTTGCTAGTGATGGTAAAAGTATCAATGTCTCCACCGATAGGGATCAGCCTGTTACTTTTGGTACAAGTGATAGACAAGTTTGGGCAGAACCCCAAGTAGCCTCAAGATAATTTGCACCAAGACATATCAATTGAACAAAACTCCCGTTGTTGCTATAGGTGACAGCGGGGTTTTTTTGCGGATCAAAATCAGAGATATCGTCAACTTCTGAATTGGGAAGAACTGTGCTTACGGAGTCTCTACTATTACATATATTATAAAGTGCAAATGAAGAGTTGTGCTACCAGTTAAAAATTACATGAAAACTTGGATAAACTCAGTATTATTCATAGCAGATTATTTTATAGTGATTGCATAACATTTAACAATGTCAGTCACTCAGGGTCAAAATCAATGCAACTGATCAATTCTAATTCTATTCAGAAGGTCAGACAAGTTTCTACTGATACTCGCAATTCTCATCAGGATAAACCTCATATCTATACATTAGAACACCTGATTCAAACCTTAGAAGAAGTAGCTAAACACCTGACAAGTAGATAAGGTTTTCACATTCTCAGCGATTGCACAAAGAGCGATTCCCACTGAGGGTTTCTGCTGTGGTAGACACTCCGCGAATGCGATCGCTCTCCATCACCTTAGGATTATTCTGCAAATAATCTTGTATTAATCCACAGCCACGTTTTAATAAAACATCTAACTTCACATCTGATAAGCTGCGTAAAATCACAGTTCCATTCCCGCTACCCGCAGCCAGAGTCTTACCATCTGGACTGAAACTCAGACTAGTTAACTCTTGCTTATCAGTCTTTAAAGCTATCAGCAGAGTTCCGTTTCGGCTCCAAAGCCTGATCTTATCATCACTACTAACAGCCAAGGTTTTACCGTCAGGACTAAAACTGACACTGATCAAACTATCACCATTACCGGGCAATACCCTGAGTAAACTACCATCCCGATTCCAAAGTCTTACCGTACTATCAATACTGACTGAAGCGATAGTCTGACCATCCGGCGACCAAGCCACACCATTTACCCGCCGGGTGTGACCAGTTAAATCGTAGAGAAATTTACCATCATTTCTCCAAATCTTGACTAAATTATCATCACTCGCTGACGCTAACAACTTACCATCAGGGCTGAAGCTGACCCAATTGACCGCACTTCCATGACCCCGCAAAGTATGAATTAATAGCCCTTCCCGACTCCAAAGCTTGACTGTAGCATCCTTACTAGCAGAGGCAATATTCTGACCATTCGGCGACCAAGCTACAGCTAAAACAGTATCTTGATGACCCCGCAAAGTATGAATTAATAGCCCTTCCCGACTCCAAAGCTTGACTGTAGTATCCTTACTAGCAGAAGCAATATTCTGACCATCCGGCGACCAAGCAACACCCCAAACAGAACCTTGATGTCCTGTTAATGTTCTCAGTAATTGATGATTCTGACTCCAAAGTTTAACAGTTTTATCTCGACTAGCTGCCGCCAAAATCCGGCCATCAGGACTAAAACTAATACTAGTCACCCAATCAATGTCAGTTTTGCCATTTCGCAATAGCACATCATCCCAACGCCATAGCTTAATCGTTTTATCCCTTCCCGCAGAAATTAAAGTACCACCATCAGGGCTAAAATTAACGCTATTCACCCAATTATTATGTCCTCTGAGAGTTCCCAGCAATACACCATCCAAACTCCAGAGTTTAACTGTTTCGTCCGTACTAGCAGATGCGATCGTTTGACCATCATGGCTAAAACTAACACTGGTAACGCCAGAAGTATGACCTGAGAGAGTTTTCAGTAAATTTCCTTCTCGACTCCACAATTTAATAGTTTTGTCTAAATCTAAACTACCAGAAGCAAGAGTTTGACCATCAGATGACCAAGCTAGACTTTTAACCGCATCTTCATGACCTATCAAAGTTTTGATAAATTTACCTTCCCGACTCCACAATTTGATAGTTTTATCAGCACTTGCTGAAGCAATAATTTGACCATCAGATGACCAAGCTACAGCCAAAACCGCACCATTATGACCTGTCAAAGTCTGGATAAATTTACCTTCCGCACTCCATAATTTAACTGTTTTATCTGTACTTGCCGAAGCTATAAATTTACCATCAGGGCTAAAATAAGCGCTATTCACTACAGATTTATGACCAGTTAAAGTTTTTAATAGCTTACCTTTTTGGTTCCACAATTTTACTGTTTTGTCCTGACTTGCAGAAATAATAATTTGACTATCAGGACTAAAATTAACACTATTGACTACATCTTCATGTCCCGATAAAGTTCTGACAAAACTGCCATTAGGAAGCCAGAGATTAATTGTGTAATCTGCACTAGCTGAAGCAATTAAAGAGTTATCTGGGCTAAATGTGGCGTTATTAACTCCAGATAAATGACCTTCTAAGCGGTTACGTTCTTTGACTCCATAAACCGCTTGGTATAAAGCTGTTAGTACTTGTTCTCTGGTAGAAGAACTTACCCAGATTGTCTGTTGCAATTTTTTCCCCGCTTTTAAACTGTCTTTGAGTGCATCAAGTCCTTTTTGAGAAGCAAACAAAGCTTCACTAGAAGTACTGAGAGTTTTAATTTCACTATCTATGGCAGTAATTACGGAAATAGTTAAACCAAATATAGCAACGACGGAAGCCGTCAGGGCGATTTTTAATGTCCGATTTAATCGTGCTTCACTTAGTCGTTGTTTTTCTTGACTTTCTGCTAGTTGTGCGATTAATGCTTTTTCTTTGAGTTCTCCACGCAGATGTTCAATTTCTAATTGACTTAATTCTTCTCGCTTGCGTAGTTCTCGGAGTTCTGTTAATAAATCTACTCCTTGTTGACGTTGGGTATCGACTAATGTTGCTTGCTGTTTTTTTTGTCTCAGTTCACTTTTAAGACGTTCAATTTCTTGTTGGCTATTTTCGACTTTATAACGTAATTGATTGAGTTGTGCTTGTAAACTTGATTCTTGTTGTTGCAGATAGCGAATTAAATCTACTAAATAATCATGAATAAGTTGATAGCGTTCGGGAATGTCGGGAAATAATACGACTAACCCAGAACTGACTAAAATAGATAGAATTAATTCTAATTGACTAGAATCTTCTAATTCTGATAATTCTGCTGATAATTCCGCCTGGGTTTTAAAAGGTCTTTGGTTACTTTCATCTGTTAATAAATATAACACTATTAAAGCAGCCCGTTCATTTTCTGTGCCACATTCTTTAATTAATTCTTTGATATATCTTTCAATGAGTTTATTTGGTCTATAAGGCTGATATTGGGAGAGACTAGTAATGCGTTCATCTTGAAGTTGTGCGCCAACTACTTGCAATTCAATGGGGCGAACTTCTCCTAATTCTGCTGATAAATCTTGGACTACAGCATCAATTAAAGCCGATTCTAAATGTAGTTGGGAACGTTCGGTTAATTTATGAATAATTACTTTGGCGTATTCAGTAGAAAAGTTATTTAATTGATAGCGAATATTTTTGTCAAGAATATTATGATTAATTGCTTCTAGTGAAACTAGATGTTTAAAATCTAGTAATCGGTGTAAATAATCTTCTCGCAAAGATAAAATCACTTTTACGAAAGATATATTTAAACAGTCACTTATAAATCTATCAAAGTCTTGTTTTTGATAGCGGTCAGTATGACCAAAGAAAAATTCTTCAAATTGGTCGAAAATTAAAACTGTAATGAGATGATGATCGGCATTTTCTCTCAGTTGTTGTAATATGCCATCAATGCTGTTGAGGGGGGCTAAATCAGAGGTGATTCCTGATGCAATGTTGGCTTCTTGATGTTGCAGCATTGCTGCTGTTAAAGATTTGCCTAATTCTCGCACCCAGTCGGTATATATTTGGAGGACAACTGGAATGGCATTTTGATCACCTATGGCACGATTTTGCAGTGCGGGAATTAAACCAGCGGTGACGGTAGAACTTTTACCTACACCAGACGGGCCATGAATTACTATCAGCTTGTAGTCAGCACGGCTAAGTCTGCCAATTAAGTTATTAATATCACCTTCCCGACCAGAAGCGGCTATTTCTAAAGCCACGCTGCTATTTCCCGACGCAGACATCAAAGCGGGGTTGGTAACTTTCCTTTGGGGTTGTAAACGTCCAGCACCGATAAAGGCACGAAAACCATATTGTTGTTCAACTGAACGGCGTTTTTGTCTAATTAGATAGGCTTGGAGATAGCAACCGGCTTCAAAATAGAGCGATCGCAATGTCCGCAATAAGCGAATATAACGATGGGCATCATATTGGTGTTCACTGCTTTCTAAAGATGCTGGTAGTTCTGTTGTGGCCTTGTCTAAGTATTCCTGAGCTACTTTTTGCTCACCTAGTTGTTGCTGTGCTTTGGCTAAGGTTAAATAATAAATTTGTGCCAACAGCAGAGGAAATAAACAAGGTTGGAGGTTACGGTGCTTTTGAGCTTCCCCTAATTTCAATAATGCTATGTGTGCTAAAATGCTTGCCTGCATCCAGCGTGACTGTTGTACAGCTACCTGGGCTAAAATACCATAGTCACCAGCTAGTTGAATTTGACTGCCATAATTTTGGTGTAATTCTAGAGATTTTTCGGCAACAATTTGTAATTCTGACCATGCTTGTAAACTTTGCAAAACATCCGCAAGTTGTCCAATAAATTCAGCAACTAAATCTGTACGTCCAGCTATTTCAAAAGTGTGTAAGCACTGTTGAAAATAATTTTCTGCGGCTTGTAAGTGGCGGTGACTTGCTGTTTGATTTTGTTCAGTGAGACGACAATGACATAGACCGATGTAAAGTAATAAAACACCTTGTTTGAGAAGATGAGGAGATGGAGACTTAGAAAGTTGGGGTGATTGAGAAAGATTATCCCATTCGATAATTCTACCTTTTTCCCATTCTTTGGTGATTTGTTCTTTTTCCCCTATGTCCTGATTTTGATACCAAAAAAGTAAGCTTTGTCGAAAATGGTTTAAAGCTGAATTTATTCTGTCACTGACATAATCATCTAAACCAAAAACAAATTGTAAACTAGCATTTAATTGGGCTTCCAAGCCAATACCACGATTTTCTAAGTCTCTAATTGCAATTTGCAGTTCATAGCTCCGCATCCATACTTGTTCTATGGTAGTATCATACTTTTGTATTTGCTGGTTTTGGGTATTATCTCTATGTAAAGCTTTAGCAAATAAAGAGTTTGTTTCTTGTTTCAAAAATTCTAGCAACGCCATAGAAGTCATTTCAAATCTAATTGGTGTTGCTGCCCAACTAGCAAAATCTGGAGCTAATTTTACTACTTTTTGTAAAACCTCATCATTCACCCATATTACCATTGGGAATGGGTGGCGTTTACGAAATTCATCACGAATTTGATTAATAGAAATTAGGAGTTCATCAAGTCCTTCTACTGACTCTAAACCTAAAACTATTAATGCTGTAGGTTGATTAATTTGTTGCTGTAAATGAATAGTTGAATATAGGCTGAGGGAATTTTGGGTTAATACTACTTTTTGGATTTTATTAAAACTACTATCTATTTCTGATAGTCTTTGCAGTATTAAATCCCGCAAAATTCCATAGTTACAACACACCAATACAACAGAAAATTGACCTTGAGAAAGTGAAATTGCCCTGGCTAAACTGCGTAAAGAACGATCATTAGCACTGTTGATATCTATTGATGTGTTTCGTTCAACCATGATTTAAATTTTTGGGTTTCTGCTAAGACTGGGTTAACACCAAACCAAGCTCCCTGGCGATCGCGATATTCAAAAACGAACAAACTGCGTAATAATGCATGATATTCTGTATCACCTTTGACTCTTTGCTCGCGCATCACTTGAAAGATTAGTTCCCACTCATGGGGGTCAATAGCGTTAGCTCGATAATCTCTTTGTCTTTGGATGACTAATTCCAAACATTCCCGGTCAAATGGTGGGTCTTGTTCCCGCAGACAGTCAAACAGTAACCCTAATAAGTCACGCACATGACCACCACTAATCAGACACAAACGGTCTAAAGTTTCCACGCTATCAAACACTTCTGTAATTAAGTTTAAGCGATTGCTCGACAAAATGTCAGGGAAGGCTCTAGCTAATACCATTTGCTGCATTAATTCTAATCCTTCTCTGTAAATTTCCCCTGAGCGCAGTAACACAGGTATCATTGGTAAGACTTTTGGTGCAACTCCACCACCTAAACGATGTTGTAGTTCAGCGCTATCGTTGGAAAAAGTTAAAGACAAAGGAATAGTGTAAACAAGATGACAATTAAGTTTACGTAACTGCTCACCCCGTTCAATAAACAAGTATTCTGGAAGAGATTTCCCAGATGGTATAGGTCGGAATGATGATACTCGATCTAAATTATCAACAATTACTACCAAACCTTTTTTACCCTTGGCTTTGAGTTCAGTATTGGCACGCTCTAGCAATTCTTGATTAATTGAGAGTAAAATATTTTCTGTGCGTGGTTCTAAGTAGTCTCTTAACCGTCTTCGTAACTGTGGACTTTCTTTAGTTTTAGCAGTAATTTTGGCAATTCCCACCGATAATTCGGCTTCTACTCCCACATCTATTGGTGTTTGCAAAAAATCCACCACTTCAGTAAATAATTTAGCAAAGTAGCGAGGTTTGAGGCTGATTTTCATCGCTTCTAGACTTTCACTCACTTGACCAGCAACAGCCAAGAGAATATCAGTCACATCCACATCCGCCATTTCTAGCACACGAGTGGATTCAAAATATACGACATGAAACTTCTGCTCCTCTAACTCTGCTTTCAACCGTAACAATTCTGTAGATTTACCACAACCCAAGTGTCCGGTAAATAATTGACAGGTGGGGGTATTCGGAGAAATTTTACTAATAGTTCGCAGCAAAGCTTCAATAATTTTACCTCCCCGTACTGAGGCAAAATCAATATAGTACAGGCGATCCGCAGCATTTTCTATCATTAGTGGTCTGCTCGGATTACAAGCCTGATAAAATCTTTCTAAATCTAGGAGCATAATTTAATCTACTTCACTCAAGAACGGGGAGGATAAAAATAAAGAAGGAGTCAGGAGTCAGTAGCCAGGAGTCAGAATCAAGATGCTCGTTCCTCGCTAACGCTACGCTATCAGTCGGGGATACTCTACGGGAAGCAAGCTACAGACCTGCAACTGATTGTTCGCTCTGGCCTTCCCGTGGTGGGGGTCTGAAACCTGGTTATTCATCCGCCACTCGCACAGAATACCCAACTGAATCCTGACTCCTGAATTCTGTTTGATAAACTATATATTTTTCATCTAGTCTCATTATTTTATAGGACTACAAATAATTTTATGTAACACAACAACACAATTAAATTTTAAAAAAGTAATTGTGTGGATAATGGATAATTGCCATCTAGGCTAGTAATCTTAAACAAATATTAATCCTTACAGATACCTGATCTTAAACAATCTTCTGTTTGATCATCTCTGGCGTGGATATTTTTGTTAAATTCCGGCTGAAAATTAGCATCAGCAACTATTGTATTTTGAGCAATTGTGTTTTGAGCAATTGTCATCGGCAACATATACTGGAAGAGTGAAAAATTACTACTGGCAATACCTGAAGTAGAATTGGATAAACATACTGGCAATACCATCAATCGCATATAAATTTTCCTATTCATCCCAAACCTCTTTTCTTAGTGATGATTGGGTTATTGGAAACATTATTTTGACCGACTAGAGTTAATACCACAGCACAGCGGTAGTAGTTACTCCAGACGTAATTGACAAATTAACGGTTCCGTAATTGTGTGTAGTAGACATTCCCCACAAATGTCTTCTTACTTACTTATGCAGATGTAATACTAAACAACCGGAAAAATTCCCAAAACCCTAAAAACCTCCATTGCTGGTCACTCTGGCAGATAAAATAGTGAAGGAATGTTCGCGATCGCTATTAATGGACTTATGACACCTTTATCAGATGTGGATACTCTCAATTCCCCTGACATGGACATGGAAGGATACGAAAACTCTGACAATAATCCCCTTGATGAGTTACCAGATGAGGTTGAAATGTCCTTTTTTGACCATCTTGAGGAATTGCGGCAACGGATTTTCTATTCTTTAATTGTTGTGGTAGTGGCTGTTATCGGTTGTTTTGTCGCCGTTAAACCCCTAGTTCAGTTGCTAGAAGTCCCCGCGCATGGAATTAAGTTTCTCCAACTAGCACCGGGAGAATATTTCTTTGTGTCTATCAAAGTTGCTGGTTACAGTGGTGTGGTGCTTGCTAGTCCCTTTATTCTTTACCAAATTATGCAGTTTGTGCTTCCCGGACTGACACGCCGTGAACGCCGTTTGTTAGGGC
This sequence comes from Anabaena sp. EIM26, assembly GCF_057568715.1. Classification (NCBI taxonomy): domain Bacteria; kingdom Bacillati; phylum Cyanobacteriota; class Cyanophyceae; order Nostocales; family Nostocaceae; genus Anabaena; species Anabaena sp. EIM26. Next base: position 1,374,208 of record NZ_CM172472.1, read on the forward strand.
CTGTGGTTTTGGGGTCTAGTGTTTTATTTGTGGGTGGGTTAGTATTTGCTTATTTATTACTTATCCCCGCAGCGTTGCAATTTTTTATTAGCTACGGTGCAGATGTTGTAGAACAATTGTGGTCGATTGAAAAATATTTTGAGTTTGTACTGTTGCTTTTGTTCAGTACTGGGTTAGCATTTCAAATACCCATTATTCAATTATTATTAGGTAATTTAGGGATTGTTTCTTCTGAAAAAATGGTGGCTGGTTGGCGTTTTGTAATTATGGGAGCAGTGGTTTTAGGAGCAGTTCTCACACCTTCTACTGATCCTCTCACTCAAAGTTTGTTAGCAGGGGCTGTTTTAGGTCTTTATTTTGGTGGTGTTGGTTTAGTTAAACTTACAGGAAAATAATGGTCATTTTACCAATCACCAATCACCAATTACCAATCAATATTCAAATGAGCATGATTGATTTTTATTATAAAGTCATAAAATCCATTCAGAAGCGCGATCGCCTAAATCGAGGGGAATACTCACTGCTTTACCCAGACGGGGACGCTCTTTTGTCTGTGTAATAAAAGTTTGCACTTGTATTGTTCCCCCCAAGGCATTGAGATAATTGGCAATATCATTGATATGCTCTTGGTACTCAGCCTCGCTTAAGGGGAATGAAGCTTGCTCAACATATTTCCACATCACTTGTAGAAATACCTTCCCCTGTGTCCTGCGGAACTGGACATCATAAGAGTATCCCCATTTATCAATCAGCAGTTGTCGTAGTTCCTGTCCTGTCATATCTATAATTTGGATTTGGGATTGAGAATAGTTCGGCTGAGGGTGTTTCCTCGATTTGAAACATCGCAGCCTATCCTTGATGGGATCAGAAGTTTTCTCCATTAGATTTTACATTTAGTTATGATGTTAAGTTCCGTAACTCCAGTATGATAAGGATATAAAGAAATGTAATGCTAACAGAAAAGATGCTAGATATGTCTTGCAACAAAGAAGTATGGTGTCGCTGAAGGCGTTAGCATTTCGACTCAGACAGGGGTTGCTCAAGTGCTGGTACTCTTGTCAAAATGCTTAATAAATTACACAAAGAGCGCGTAGATTATGGCTCAATTTTCTGAATCAGCAGACGTGCCTGATATGGGTCGTCGTCAATTCATGAACCTGCTCACTTTTGGGACTGTGACCGGAGTGGCGCTAGGTGCATTGTATCCTGTTGTCAACTACTTTATCCCCCCCGCAAGCGGTGGTGCTGGTGGTGGTACAGTCGCTAAAAATGAACTCGGTAACGATGTTAGTGTTGGTCAATTTCTAGAAAGCCATAATGTGGGCGATCGCACTTTGGTTCAAGGACTAAAAGGTGATCCTACATATATTGTGGTCGAAAGCAAAGAAGCGATCGCTGACTATGGGATTAACGCCATCTGTACCCACTTAGGTTGTGTTGTCCCTTGGAACGTAGCTGAAAACAAATTTAAATGTCCTTGTCACGGTTCCCAGTACGATGCTACTGGTAAAGTCGTTCGGGGGCCTGCACCCAAATCTTTGGCTCTGGCTCATGCCACAGTTAATGACGACAAAATCGTTTTGACACCTTGGACAGAAACCGACTTCCGTACCGGTGAACCAGCTTGGTGGGCTTAGAAAGTACTGAGTACCGAGTGATTAGTCTAAAGTCTAAAGTCCAGAGTTTTGAATCAATTCTTGACCAATGACCAACGACCAATGACCAATGATCGATGACTAATGACCACTGACTAATGTAATGACTTTATAGAGATGAGAAACGCCTGTACACCTGCGAGGTTAACTCGTACTGCTAAAGTAATGTTAAACGCATTGCTTATAGCGATCGCCACCGTGACCTTTTTCTTCACCAGCGATATAGCCCAACCCCAAACCGCTGCGGCTTATCCATTCTGGGCGCAAGCAGCCTATCCGGAAACTCCCCGCGAACCAACAGGACGGATTGTTTGCGCTAACTGTCACCTAGCAGCTAAACCTACAGAAGTAGAAGTACCCCAATCGGTACTACCTGACACCGTATTTAAAGCGATCGTCAAAATTCCCTACGATACCAGCGCACAGCAAGTAGGCGCTGATGGTTCTAAAGTCGGCTTAAACGTCGGTGCTGTATTAATGTTGCCCGACGGCTTCAAAATTGCGCCAGAAGACCGCATTCCTGAAGAAATGAAGGAAGAAGTAGGCGATGTTTACTTCCAACCTTACGGTGAAGACAAAGACAATATTGTCATCGTTGGCCCCTTACCCGGCGAACAATATCAAGAAATCGTCTTCCCTATTTTGTCTCCTAACCCCGCTACCGACAAAAATATCCACTTTGGCAAATATTCCGTTCATGTAGGCGGAAACCGGGGACGCGGACAAGTATACCCCACAGGTGAAAAGAGCAATAACAACATTTACAACGCTTCTGCTGCTGGCACAATTAGCAAGATTGCCAAAGAAGAAGACGAAGACGGTAATGTTAAGTATGTAATCAGCATCACAACTGACGCTGGTGAAGTTGTTAATGACACTGTTCCCGCAGGCCCAGATCTAATTGTTTCTGAAGGACAAACAGTTGCATCTGGTGATGCTTTGACCAACAACCCCAATGTTGGTGGTTTCGGTCAACTAGATGCAGAAATTGTCTTACAAGATAGTTCCAGAGTCGCATGGATGGTTGCTTTCGTCTGTTTAGTGATGTTGGCACAAGTTATGCTGGTACTAAAGAAAAAGCAGATTGAAAAAGTTCAAGCTGCTGAGATGAATTTCTAAATTCTCTGCTAAATAATTCATTTTTAGACAGGCATCTTGCCTGTCTTTTTTATTTCTGTTACATAACCCTCTTCCATGACTTTAGGCAAAATAAAAAGATAAATCCCTTGATTTGCCGATAAAATACCCTAAAAATCAGTTCAAGAGGCAGGAGGAACCCACGTTTTAAAACGTGGGATTGAAGCAAGGACGCTTTGTATCGCACTCCGTGCCGCTTTGCTAACGCGCTATGCGTCTCGATACAATTCCTCTTTTAAACTGGGCTTTAGACCCAGAACTAAAGTTTTCATACTTCTTCCCTCCTGCCTCCTGCCTCCTGCCCTCTGCCTCCTGCCTTCTTTGTAAGCTGTCGTGCATTTTTTGAGATCTCTAGCTGTATAATTAGGAAAAATTATGAAATAGCTCTAATATCCTCTGTCGCACTCGTTCTATAACTACTCCTTCAACTACTCCTTCCTCAAAAGATAGCCCATCAAATAACATCTCATATATCAATGGTACACCTAACTCTAACTCTTCTAAAAGTGTGCGCTGGCTGAATACATCTTGTGGTTTACCTTCTAGCATCAACCGTCCTTTATCCATGACAAAAACCCAATCTGCCCAACGATAAACTAGATCTAAATCGTGGGTTGCCATTACTAAAGTCGTTCCATTTTGATGAATTTTTTTTAAAGTTGCTATCAAGTTACGAGTATGTTTGATATCTAAATAAGCAGTGGGTTCATCTAGTACCAAGAGTTCCGGGTGAAGTACCATCACATCAGCTATAGAAACTCGCTTTTTTTGTCCTAAACTCAGATGATGCACTGGTCTTTCTGCTAAAGTAGTCAGTTCAAATTCAACTAATGCTTGTTCTACTCGGTCTTTAATTTCTGGTTCTGGTAAACCTAAATTACATAAACCATAAGATATATCCTCTTCAACAGTAGAAGCTACTAACTGTTGTTCTGGATCTTGAAATACTAGTCCAACCTTCTGCCTTAAGTTACCGAGATAATTTCGGTTATAAATTAACGGTTTACCACGCCAACTGACAATGCCAGAATCAGGTTTATATAGACCATTAGCTAATAGAAATAGTGTTGTTTTACCACAACCATTCTGACCGATCAACGCACACTTTTTACCTGATGGAATCTTCAGTGTTAGTCCATTTAAAGCTGATTGTTGTGCGCCGGGATAGGTGTAATATACCTGCTCAAATTCGAGTAAATATTCCTGCATTTCGCCAAAACTCTAATCCTATTAATCCTACACAGCCGCAAATTGCTTCGATGATATATCGCACTTGTGGGCGATAGCGCCGGGGATACCAAACTCGAAATTCACCAACAAAACCCCGTGCTTCTAATCCCAGAGAGAACTGACTATATCGTTGTAAAGTTCGCTGTAATAGTTGCCCAATTAATAATGCTAAACTTTTTATGCCAATACGCCAAGTGCGGTAGCCACCACGGGAATTTTGTGCTGTCAATAATTCATCGGCTGTGTTCAGTAGGATGAAAATAAACCGATACATTAATAATAATAAATCGGTTAAAAGTACTGGAAATCCTAAGTAACGCAGAGTTTGTAAAATTTCCGTGAAAGGGATAGTTAACATGAGAAAATATAAGCAAGAAACAGAGGCTAATGCTCTGGTTAAAATTTCCAATGCTTGGATACTGCCATTATGACTGATATAAATATAGAATTGTCCGATATTTAGTCCATACAAGGAATCTAATTTGACACTTTCTAAATCAGTAATTGCCACTCCATTCACCATTAATGCTGGTAAACTCGTCAAACAAAAAACCATAGTGAACATTAATAACCGGAAATAAACATCAGCCGGAATTTTTGCATAAATTACTGTCCAAACACCCATCCAAAGCACTATTAAAATTTGCACTAGCGGATGGGTAACAAGGGAAATAGCAAGAGTAGTAAATGCAAAAATTAGTTTATGTTCTGGTGGCAATCTTCGCAGTCGATTAGTATAAGCTAAAGTGTCTATTTGCAGGCTCATTCTTCACGTTTTTGTTGTTGGGAACGTCCTTTATACAACCCAATTGCGTAACCAACTACTCCCGCACCTAAAGCTGCTTGCGATGCAAATAATAAACTTTCTATTTCCCCACTAGCTGGTTCAAAAAATGATTTAATCCAGGGTTTATATTCAGGTTGTATTTCATTAATAGCCTCTTCCGCTTTGCCATCAGCACCGGCAAATTCTCCATCACGCACAAATATTAATGGTGCAACTGCTAAAGCTAATACAGCTACCACCAGCAGCCAGTTACTCAACCCTTTTTTAGACTGATTCATTTCCTTGGGGTTCCCGTTTGATTAATTTCAGCAATTCCAATTCTTGAGGATTATAAGATTGCAGCCAGTTCCACACCAATACAGTTAGCAATCCTTCACTAATTGCTAAGGGAACTTGAGTTATAGCAAAAATTCCGGCGAACTTGGTAAATGAAGCGATAAACCCACCAACAGGTGCAGGAAAAGCTAGGGCGAGTTGGATAGAAGTGATAATATAGGTGAGCAAATCTGCGATCGCAGCTGCTAAAAATATGGCGATTTGTTGTTTACCATTTAACTTGATTGTCAGATTATAGATCCAGTAAGCTAGGAAAGGGCCAGCGATCGCCATCGAAAAAGCATTTGCACCCAGCGTTGTCAAGCCACCATGCGCCAGTAACAAAGCTTGAAACAACAATACTAAGCTACCCAAAACCGACATAGTTAGGGGGCCAAACAGCACCGCACCTAGCCCCGTCCCTGTTGGGTGAGAACAGCTACCTGTGACAGAAGGGATTTTCAACGCTGACAGCACAAAAGTGAAAGCACCAGCCAAGCCCAGCAGTAGTTTCAGTTCCGGGTTAGCTTGGGTAATGCGAGTCAGACTACGCAATCCTAATAGAAAAAATGGTAATGCCACAATCCACCAAAAAATTGCCCACTGCACCGGTAAAAAACCTTCCATAATGTGCATGGCGTAGGCGGGTTTGGGTAAACCAACTACTAGATAAAAACTGATAACTGCCATCAGGGTTAGGCTGACTAACGCCTGTTTTTTTCTGTTCATAATCTGTACCTCGCAGATTTATGTAAACGAATTGATTCTAACCGGCGGGCATCCTGACTCACCCATTTGTGGTTCACAGTTGCGGGACAGCGCCGGATTTGCACCGAACTTTCCCCCTTGCGTCCGATAGTGCAGCTTGGCGTTAGCCATTGGCTGCCAACCATCAGAACCGATTAGAGTAACTATATCACCGTTACTAAATTTTGAGACGCTATTTTTTACCACCACATCTGCCGCCATTTAGCTACAAGTCCGGGAAATCGTCGATAAGCGATGTTTTCTAAGAAAGCAAGAGTATGTTTGAAAAGTTTCAGGAGGTATAAAAGGTCATTCTGAGCGCAATGAAATCGAGCGTATCCCTACGGGACACTTTGTGAACGCGAAGCGTTCCGTAGGAAAGAATCTAGGTTGAGAGCGTGTACCGAGATGTTTCATTCCGCTACCCTCCATTCAACATGACAAAGAAACAGACTTTTCAAACAACCTCTAAGCCAATACCTGTACCAAAATTATCAAACTCTATTTATTTCATAACGATTTTATTGGTTTTCAACCCTATATTTTGCTTGCTATTTCTTTAAATGCCTGCGCCTTGTTTTCTAATTAAGTTTGAATAATATCTCTCACTAACATTATCTCCCATATTCTGCACGAACCAAATAATTTCTTACAAACGGGGAAATGAACCCCGCTGAATTATTTAAATCTCAACATCCATCAAAAGCAGGTGGATAAATAACTTTACCCTTGTATTTTTTATCATAGCTTTGCAATGTTTTGACCATAAAAACATCATTCGGGACTGGGAACGGAGATTCAATTTCATAATCAACTGATGGAACAAACCCAAAGCGTGTATAGAAAGAAGGATAACCCAGTACAATAACGATAGCTTCTTTTCTGGTATTTGCTATTTCTAAACTTGCATTTATTAATGCGCTACCAATTCCTTGATTGTGAAACTGTGGATGAACTGCTATGGGTGCTAAACCAAGAACCTGTAGTGTATCTTCATCGACCAAATCAATATAGCTATAAAGAATATGACCAATTACTCTACCATCAGTTTCTGCTACTAATGATAACTCTGGAATATAGCGGTCAGAAATCCGAATTTTCTCAATCAGTAGAGCTTCATTTTCACCTTTAAAAGCTAGAGTATTGACCTCAGCTATTGCTGGATAGTCGAGGAAAGTTTCACCACGAATTTTCATCTTAACAGTTCCAATTTTCAACATATTTAGATTCAAACAATCATGAAAACTTACGACTGGATTATTATTGGTGCAGGAATCACAGGTGCTGCACTTGCTTATGAATTAGCAAAAACTGGATTTTCTGTACTGTTGCTAGAACAATATACCACACCACAAAATGCTACTTGCTATAGTTATGGGGGAATTTCTTATTGGTCAGGAACAACACCAATTACACAACAATTAAGTCAAGAAAGTAAAGCTCGTTACCCTATTTTATCCCAAGAGTTAGATGCTGATATCCAATTTCGTGAATTAGATTTATTGCTAACTATCCCCACTAATAGCGACCCAAAAACAACATCTGCGTCTTACTCTCATCTTGCCATTCCACCGAGTTTATTAAGTATTCAAGAAGCTTGTGGATTAGAACCACTGCTAAATAGAAATGCCATATCTGGTGCTTTGACTATTAAACATGGTCATATCCACCCAAATAAAACAGCGCAAGCATATATTCAAGCTATGTTGCGACTAGGGGGAGAATTGCAGTTTACCCAAGTATTAGAACTTAATCAAGGCTTAAAAGGCGTAAAAACAACTACGGCAACTTTCCACAGTGCCAATATAGCAATTTGTGCGGGTGGACTCAGCCGACAATTACTAAAATTAGCAGGTATTCCCATAAAAACGTATTTTTCTCATGCAGAAATAATTGAAACCCCACCTGTAGATTTGCGTTTACGCACCCTGGTTACACCAGCTAATCTACAACGCTTGCAATTAGAAATTGCATCAACTCAAGTTGATAAATTATGGGATGAATCTGAACAGGAACCAGTAACACCAATTTTAGATGCAGGTGCTGTGCAGTTTCTTGATGGTAGTTTGCGTTTAGGTCAAATTAGCCGTATTCTTACAAATCCCTATGCTTCAATTAACTCAGAAGCTAGTGAAAAATGGTTACGAACAAGTATCAACAACATATTACCAACTTTAGGAAATTTACCGGGAACTTGGCATCATTGTTTAGTGGCATTCACTAAAGATAAATTACCATTAATTGGGAATATTCCTGAATTTGAAAACATTCATATTTTCTCTGGTTTTAGTAGTCCTTTTGTTTTGGTTCCACCATTAGCAGCACGCTTTGCTAAATTTGTATCTGGTTATCAAGATGAAATTATTAGCCAGATGTCTCCAGCTAGAACTAATTTGAACTAATCTATAATATTATCTTCGGAAAAATTGATTTAGATAACATTCCATGCACACCTTTTTGAGGACTATTCACAACTTGGGTAATATGGAAATTAACAGCTAAACTACATAAAATATAAGCATCTTCTGGTGACAAGTTTGTGAAGCGTTCCAGAAAATAGATCATATTTTTTAAAGCCAATTCTAAAGCATCATCTAAGGTTGGTGCAAAACCCATGCTGATGAAATCTGTGGGAGTTTCGGCAATTGGTATTTTCAGTTGCAAATCTTTACGCAATTTGAGTTTAATTCTGCCATTCATAGAAGTTTCGATAGCAGTCACATTCACTTCACCATCTCCCTGTGCAGAATGTCCATCACCTAGAGAAAATAATGCACCGGGAAGATATATGGGTAAAAATAGCCGCGAACCTGCTTGTAATTGACGGTTATCAATGTTCCCTCCATAAGCACCAGGTGGTATAGAATTACGGGAGTTTTCTGGGGTAGCAACTCCCAAAATTCCAAAAAATGGTGTGAGGGGAATTTTGATATTTGATCCTATAGGAAATTCTGCAAAATTATTTTCTAAATCCAGGGGAATAAATTTTAATGTTGGATGAGGAAATTGTTGTGGTAATGCTCCCCAACCTGTACGAATAGCATTAAAGCCAATGGGTAAACGGGGTGAGATGGCTTCTAATTGTATTTCTAAAACATCTCCTGGTTCAGCATCTCGGATATAAATTGGCCCTGTGAGTAAATGTGGCCCACCTGCTATTTTGCGTTCGGGAGGTAAATTTTTGCAGATATCAATAAATTCCGGTGTTAAAAATTCTGGTGGAGCTTTGTCATAAACATAATAACCAGTATAAGTTTCTACGTCTATTGTGTCGTCAGAATTAACTACTAATGCTGGTTTTAATAAATGGGAAAAGCCACCTAGATGTACAGTTTCTTTGGTAGCTTTTAAAATGTGGTGAGTCATGTTGTGGTGGATGAATTGAGTAGATGCATGGCTATTGATTGCAGCGTCTTTTAATTCCCTGAACGGCTTATTATTTCTTTGAAGGTACTAATATAATTGCTGATAGCATGATCTTTAAATCGTGCGGAAATAAAATTTAAACTGAATCTTGAACCTATCCGCAATTCTTTATCTATATGGCGATATCCCTGCCACCATCTTGGTAATTCTGGTACTATATCCATACCATTCACAAATTGATAGCTGTTGGGAATTCTTTGATTATATGATTCTTGAAAGCCTTTATTACCAACTTTGGGCGCTCCAAAAGTAAAGGATTCTATAAATGTTAATTGATTCACAAAGTTGTATTGAATATCTACAACACATAATGTTGCTAATGCTCCACCTAAACTATGTCCAGATACGGTGACACGAGAAATGTTATTATTTTTGATATATTCATGAATTTGGTTTCTGACGGAAAAGTAAGCCTTGGCAAAGCCACTGTGCATCAAAGATCCCGAAGTATTTTCTGTTGGATAAGGATAAATTTTATCATTTTGATCAACAATTTTTGACTGAATGATTTGCTGGTCAAACTTTTTCCGTTCTTGAGTGGTTTCAAGGTTTGTTCTCCAATCAAAGGATGAATTACTACCAGGAAAAACAATAGTAATTCCTGATGTATCTGTGAGAATAGCAAGTTGGGTATCAGTATCTTTTTGGTCAATTAAAAATGGTTTTTCATTCCAGCCACTAAATTTAATTTTAGAAAAGTTTTGGTAACTTTCCTGGCAGCAAATTGCTAATTTCAATGCTTTAGAATAATCAACCTTCATGCCTGTGTCCTCTAGTTATAAAACTGGATATTAGAAAATCAAAATTTAGCAAATTTGCGTGGTAACAAATTGGATTATATCTTCTAAACCGGCTTTGGTTTTTAAGTTGGAGAAAATGAAGGGTTTTTCGCCGCGCATTGTTTTTGCATCTCTTTGCATGACGTTTAAATCAGCGCCAACATAGGGTGCAAGGTCAGTTTTATTAATGACTAATAAGTCGGATTTAGTTATACCGGGGCCACCTTTGCGGGGAATTTTATCACCTGCGGCAACATCAATTACATATATGGTTAAGTCTACTAATTCGGGGCTAAAGGTAGCAGCTAAGTTATCACCACCGCTTTCTAAAAAGACTAAATCTAAGTCTGTAAATTTTTCTTCTAGTTGTTCAATTGCAGCTAAATTCATGGAAGCGTCTTCACGGATAGCGGTGTGGGGACAACCTCCTGTTTCTACTCCCAAAATGCGATCGCTCTCCAAAGCCTGAGAACGGACTAAAAACTGAGCATCTTCTTGAGTATATATATCATTAGTGACAACTGCCAAGTTATACTGCTGTCGTAGTGCTTTACACAAAGCATCGACTAAAGCCGTTTTTCCCGAACCTACAGGCCCTGCTACCCCAACTCGAAACGTACTCATAGTTAGTCATTCATCATTGGTGATTGGTCATCAGTCGCTCAACTCCTAAACAATCTTGTATACTGGGTTTCATGCTGCATACTAGCCAGGGATAAACCCCAACTACAACAAGCGAGGTCATCATCCTCCAAAGCGAGAATTTCCCCCATTGTAGTACTTAATACGTCTTGTAACCCTAATAACAATTGTTGCCCAGCAGTTTGACCGAGGGGAATAAGTTTGATTCCCGCAGTAATTAAATTATTTGCCCAACTATGCAGATATGTCAATAATGCAGTTTGGGGGCTAATTTGCCAGTGAGCCGAAGCGATACCAAAAGCGATCGCATAATTGCAAGGATAACCCACAGCAGTAGTCAACGGTAAAACCTCTGGTTCCAGCTTACCTAATAACTGCAAGAGCGATCGCCCCATTTGCCAACTAGAAGCACGTAATTCTTCCGCATCCCTCAATGCTGATAACCACAAATTCCAGCGGCATAAAGCTTCTAAATCACCAACTCTCGCAGCTTGCAAAGCTCTTACCATCACCGCCCCATCAAGGCGAATTGATCCATAAATTAACTCAGCTTCCAACCAATGTTTTAGATGTTCTACATTAGTAATAGTCGAATTTTCTACCAACATTTCCAAACCTTCAGAATAACTATATGCTCCCACTGGTAAGGCTGGACTCGCCAATTGCAAAATAGATAAAAAACTCCTATGCGTGAGAATGTTGTCCATAAGCTCCTAATTCTGGTTGAAAAGGTACAACTTCCTCCTTAATTTCTAACCCCAATTGTGCCAACATCGCGTATAAAATTGGATCTGGAGACAAGCGCAAATAAGTGGAATTAATTTCCAGAGATACGTGACGATTTCCTAAATGATAAGCAGCCCTTAATAACAGCAAAGGCGTTTTTGCATACACAGTTAAAACAGGCTCAGACTTAGCAATAATTCTGATTAAATTATCTTGGCTTTCATCAGCTAAAAGATCACCATTATGTAAAACCGTCCCCCTTGGTAAATGTAAAAATACCACCTTCCCATCCTCCAATGTAAACCGATGACGGCTGCGGGTGCGTTCTTCTGCGGTGAGTGCCAGAGTGAGCGTAACTACAGCATTAGAGTCAGATGGCTTACGTTGCGTCAACGTCAGCATAATTTTAGTCAATCATCAATACATATTCTTGTTGGATTTTAAGGCTTTCTTGTCCAAAAAAACTATTTTTATAGCGTTTCCTCATCACATGAGGTACACCATAGCCCCCTCATCGCTTGCGGGGTGTGGTTTTTGTACCTCACTCAACCGATAACCGCTATAATTTATGTTCTGGTGTTTCCTAAAATATAAATAACCCCATCTCCTATTAGGAAACGGGGTTAAAAATTTGGTATTTAAAAAATTTAATTTTCATCTCTGGAGTGAACTTGAGCCGGAGGACTAGTTGCTTCCACCGCTGTAAATGGTTGCAGAATTCTATAAGAATGAATTGCTCCCTTTGGTACAACCCAAGAACTTCCTCTTTCTAGCAAAATTGTTTGTCCTGCAATATCCAATTCTGCTTGACCATTAATTACATAACCAACAGTCTCATATTCTCGCTGAGTTGGCTGTTTTTCCTCACCTGGTTCCTCATTTTCCCACAGCCGCATAGAAACAGTTTTTCCAGATGCAAGATACTTTTGACCAAGTTGACCTTTTGGGGAATAGGCAGAATCTACTTTTTTAACACTGGTGTCACTCATAATAATCTAGGCTACAAAAAGCATTTACATGAATATAAAGCACAAAACAGCTTGATTACTTACATCTTGTCTCTCAATACTCTTTCCGGTGGTATATTCTCTTGGTAATATCCATGTCTAGTTCCAGTAATTGGCTCTACAGATTTCTCAACATTTGTTTGTACATCGTCTAAAAACTCTCTTGTAGATTCAGGAATTGGTTCATCAAGATTGAGTTTTTCTTTAATATTATCGCCAGTATCTTTGTGTCTTTTTTGATCGTTTCTCAGTTCCGCTGCATTTGGAGTACCTTTGTAATAAATACCTTCTGGTGTTTTCACAGTATCCGCTTGTGCTACTAACATAGTATGAGCATATCCAAAAGATTGGAATCCAAAAAAGGTTAATATTACAAAAAATATTACCAAAATTTGACGTTGTAGATTCTTAAGAAACTTGTTCATAAACATCCTTCCAGAAATTATAGGTTGAAGAAAAACTTTGAGGTATTGTGTTAAAAAAACGAAAATTCTACATTGTCACAGCAGCCCCAGTAGTTGGTTTAGGAGGCTTGATACCAGCCACTAACCTCGCCTGATAAAGCTCTATTAATCGCTGTTCATATTTCCCTAAATCATTTTGTATTTCTTTAAAAATTGCCGTTGCTACAGGGTCAGTATACATTGCAGATAAATTGCTCATATCACCAATACCTGTTTGGATATCACCCAATGCACAACGAAGTTGATAAATATCATCACTTCCTGTCAAAGCTGTTTTTACTTTGGCATATTGATTGGCAATATTTGCCGCTAAAGAGGGTTTCTCATGCAAGCGCTGAAGATAAATTTCCAGTTTTTCAATATGACGCTGTTTATTGGTTATCATTTCTTGAAACAGCGCTTTGATTTCTAGATCAGATTCCTTTTCTACATATTTTTCTAAAGCTTCTAATGAATAACGTTCACCAGCTAAAGCAGTATTTAAACCTTTTATAATTTCATTCTTAGTTGAACCACCCCAAGCATCAGCTAATTTCCACCATTCCGCACTTGTGTCTTTTATATCAGGCAATTCTACATCTTTACCACCATAACCTAAACGGTTTAAAAGGGCTGTTGTGAAAATTGCTAAGTCTCCAGGTTCACGAGATGTAATTAAATTTCCATCCACGACTACCGACTCATCTAGATAAGTTGCTCCAGCATTGCTGATATCTTTGCGAATAGCAGTAAATCCCGTTGCTTGTTTACCTTTGAGTAAATCACCTTCAATTAAAACTTGTGGCCCGTGACAAATTGCAGCTACCAATTTACCTTGATTCATCGCATCTCTGACAAAGCAAACTGTATTACAATTGCGCCGCATTTTATCAGGAGCCATACCACCAGGAATTACCACCGCAACAAACTCTTCTGCCAAAGCTTCTGCTGTCGTTGCTTCAGCCTGTACACTTAATTTACCTCGTTTACCCTTATATTTTTCATTCATCCGTGAACCAATGACTACTACCTCCATTCCGGCTTGTTTTAACCCATTACAAGGAACGATAAATTCTACATCTTCTACCCCTTGTTCAATCAGGATAGCTATTTTATTTTTGCCAGAATGATGATTATTTTGATGAATTTGTGTCATACTGTTTCTCCTAAAGTCAACTGACTAAATCACACTATTGACGAATAAATTTAACTTGTTGATGATGTAGCAAATAATTCCTCATAATCATGTGAAAAATAAGTGTGAAATTTTCTAAATTTATCTGGTGTAATAGCATTCTGCAAAACTGCAAAAACAGCCCTAACATGAATTGCGGCTGTAGTAGGTTCTATATTTTCCTTTTGACTGGCACGCTCAATAAACTCTTGTAGATGAAAAGATTGAGTAGCTTCGGTTTCTCTTCCAGACAAAGATTTACCTAATTCTTCTGGTAGTTGTGCCGCTATTTCTTGAGCTTCATGATTAGGAATAAGCTCTTTAATAGTTCCTAATGTGGCATGAGTAGCTCGTTCAGCTTCCTCACGAGAATTTGATTGAGCTAGACTTTGAACATGGGTAATAAACTCTGTATATTCCATTAGATATGCCCCTTGTTAAAAATTACAAAGTTCAAAATTAATGAATAGTGTTTTTGAAGGATTTTTTTAGATTTATGAATTTATTAAAATGAAAGATACAATATATATTGTATATAGAACACTTCAAATTCACACTTATCAGTGTAAGCTTTAAAAACTTGATTCACTTCGTTCTCAGGGGATATATTTTTTATGACTAAAGTTATATATCTCCATATAGATATATTTATATGAGATTACTAGTTTTTTGCTTGAAAAGCTCTATACAGCGAATTTCATTTAAATGAGATACAAACTTGAATAATGAAACTCTTATGGTGCGGGCATCTTACCCGCTAGGTAAGTACCTCCTGACAGCAAAATCTGCTATATATCTAAAGCTGCGTGTCACACTTAATGTAAGATTAGAGAGTGCATCAGATGCCAAAAATCTGCTGATACTAACCAATTTATAGGTCTGATGCCTCCTACTAAAATCAAAAGTAGTAGAGACATCAATCGAATTTAAATATGTGTCTTCATGTGTCTTCCATAACTCCTGTAGAGACATTGTGGACAACATCTCTACATTCAGAAGTGTTCAGTTGTCAATTAATAGTTATTTGCACAAGTAAGCATTTCCCTATCAGCTAGATAAAGATTAGCTACAGCATATTTAACAACCACTGACTCTTGTGTAGCATGACAAGAACTTTTTACGGCTTGAGTTTTGACTGGATCTTTCACAAGTTTAGCCTGGTATGTGTAGAGAGAACCAGACGGTTTTTCAAAAGTTAGCTCTGCTAACATCGTATTATTATCTAAACTTTTCTCTAATATCTTACCTGCTACTTTATAGTTAAACCAATCCCATCCTTGATGAAGAATTATTTCTCTTTCCAAAATCTGTAATGCAGACGGCAAAATTCCCCAGCCACGATAAACCTTATTCAAAAATTTAATATCACCAGTACGAGTTAGAATGGATTTGAAAGAATCATGATCAAGAACACCATAATATCTTCCTTCCATCAAATCTATAGCTGTAGGTGCAAAGCGATGTCCACCAAAGTGGCTTGATTTCCAAATTCGTACATTATCAAAATGTAAATCAGAAATTATATTTTTAGCATAATAGTAAAAAGGATTTCCATATCTAGCACAACACTGGTCATGGCTACCATGTGTACATACTAAAATATCTCTATTTATCCCATTTTCTACTTGATAATCTAGATTTTCATCTAACAACCATTTATTTATAACTCCTGCTACTTGTTCAATATTTGGTAACTTGAACTCTTGCTTACAGTATCCATTGATTAGACCTTCTTGTTTTTTATAAATTAATAAGGTTGTTTCTTCTACTTTATGTGATTGATCATTAGCAATTAAAAGAAACTGAATTGATAGCTTACTGCGTTTTAATTCTTCTACTAAAACCCGTAAATTATCTGGAACCCATTTGGATTTAAATGCTTCTGACATCCACGGTTGAGGACATTCCACTAAAATGTAAGTTTGATAGTTAGTGGCACTACCAATAATATCTTCTCCTATGTGCCGCGAATAGTCAGAGCAAAACATCGTATTCATATAAATGTACTCAAGAATTGATTTTATAGACAAAGGTAATGAAAAAGTAAAATTGTGTTTTTAGCTACCAGTCCTGATGTTTTCCTAGATTTATCAACTAAAAACAAGTAGCCACTTTATAAATTTCTGATTTTTTGAAGTCCTTCCGGTTAATAAATCCCCCATTTCTAGAAATAAGCCTCCCCATACAAAATATTTCCGTAACAGTCAAGTTAATTGTGTATCTAAGTTCGTTTAGCAATTCATGAAATTTCACCTATCAAAACATGGACTTACAGAAAGTTAGATTTTACGCTTTTAGTGGATAAATTAAACCCTACTGGAGTGGGAGTGAAAAAAAATTAGTGTTAGGGTACATTTGAGAAGTTTAACTTTACACTTTACCCAATGATTAAAATACTTTTATTAATTAGGGGTAAAACTTATGTACTAAAACTAGGCGATTTTAAACTAGTATCAAGTAGTAGCAGCAAGGGAGATAAAGCATCTTTGGCAGCGCTAATTTACCGTAGGGTTATTTAAACATTTCGGTAGTTTGTCTAGTCGTATCTTCAGTATAACTATAAGACTAATATTTGATCTTTGAAAAATACGTAATGTATGTATAGAAATGCATTATGGCTACAATAAATTGCAACAAAATACACTATCCTAAGCTTTAGGGATTTCCAGAAAATAAATAATCTCATCTTGTGGGGTAGGCATCCTGTCTGCCCTTTGCCCTTAATAATTAGCGGGCAAGATGCCCGCACCACAAGAAATATTTGTATATTTTTTTATTTGAAAGTCCCTTATGTACGTTACACTTTTCCATCCTAACGTACCCTACAAACGCTACTTGGATTTTTTTAACTTCAGGACTTACGTACTGTATAAACTGCATATGTATGATATATATGACCGAAATAGCTTAGTTTCAGGCTTTTGGAATCGCATATTAGTGCGGTGCGTCAGATAGTGACAATCTGTGGTGTCCTAAATTATAGGGTCTGACGCACCCTACAAGAGATAAAATCCTTCATTCATATTTAATAAATTTTGTCAATAGATATCTGCTGGAGACGTTACATGGAACTTCTCTACCAAGGTTCTAAGAAACGCACATTTAATTTTCACGCTCTTGTCTAATGCGTAAGTCCTAATTACAGCAAGTCTTAATTATGGTCAAGGCCATTGTCTCACTTTTTTATGTACCTGTGCTAAATACCACATATAATCATCAATTTTATATGTATCAGCAGCTTTAACTATATATTTTTGTGCTAATTCAAAATTATTTTCGGTTTCGTAATATAATCCCAGATAAAGATGACTATAAAAATTTCCTTTAATTCCTTGCAATTTACCTACATTTAAAACATCATCTGGTGTGCAGTTGCCCGCAAAGAAATCATACACACTCTGCATAATCTTTCTGGGGTCATTTTTTACGGTTAACAGAGAATTACGCGCTTCAGATACACCTAAATAACGCGCTATACAAAGATATCGCCAAACTGTTTCTTCCACATCTTGAGCATTGACAGTTAAATCTATTTCAAACTGTTTTGCACCATCAGCAAATCTTTCTACATAATAATAAGATAAACCACGTTGCCACAGATAGGGTGTGATTTTAGAATCTAATTTTTCTGCGGTGTCAAAGTCTTGAATAGATTCTGCAATTTTCCCAAGTTTAAAGTAAAACATTCCTCGCTGAATGTAAGCATTAGGGTTGTTTGGCTGACTATGAATTATTTCGTTCCAGCGTTGGAGTTGAGATTCTAAGGAATTGTTAAAAAACATAAATTTGGTTATTTAAGGCAATTTTTAGGTAAATCAGCTATATTATTTTAGCTGTGGTTGTAATAACAAAAAAAGGATGATGAAAGCTGAAATTAAAGCAATAAAAATCATGATGAATATTAGTGACTTGTTTTTTTGAATTGTCTGTTTATTTTCTGGCTGCGTTTCCAAAGAATTGGGGCTTTTTCTGTACTCTTCCCATACCTCCAATTGTAAACTACTTGATAAACCGCGCCAAACTCCCGAATCAATTAGTGTTGATTTATTTTGAATTCCTGTGACAATTACTAAAGGTACATTATTGTAAGTAATTCCTTTTGGTAAAGATTTTTCTTCAAATTCAAAAGCTAGTTCATCTCTTAATTTCTTGCAATTTTTACCTATTTTATGATTGTTATTGGCAGAAAAATCATGAATATTGATAACTTCTTCTACAGATAATTTGCTAATATCTGCTTCAATTTTAAATCCATGATCATGATCAAAAATCACAGCTTGGTCTATTTCTGTTCTTAAGGTTTCTCTTAGTTCATCTCGTAAAGCAGCAGCAGCGATAGCTCTAATTTTTTGTTCATTTTCTTCGGAATCTTCACCTATCCAAGCTACAGAATTACGGATTTTGCGGTCACGAAAATCTACTCTTTCAATGGCATCAAGTCCAGTAATCAGTAATAATAACTGGCTACCATATCGCCCAATAAAAAGAGAAAAAACTTCACTTTGAATCAGTTCATAAACCTGATTTTTTCTGATAATTTCAGGTAGTTCTGGTATCCAAGCGTAGCCTTCTTCTTGAGAAAATCCTCGACTGCGAATGTAAATCTCCATATCAAATTCCTAATCAATATTTAGCAGATTGTCACCCTGTAAAACTACGAAGCTATTATTAGCTTTGCATCCCTTGGCAAATTCACGCACGGCATCTTTGAGATGATTATCTAAACCAACCCACTCGCGGATAAAATTGAATAAGCTCCAATGTTTTTTATCAATATGGAGTTTGAGCAAAAACCGCAAAAGATATCTCAGAGGTTGTTCACTATCTTTAGGATTATATTTAGCATCATGAGAAGTTTTGCGAAAGATAAATAATGGATTATTCCCATTCATTTCTATGCGAGAAAAATGCACGCTACCTACTGTTTGTACAGGTGTGACAATTACAGCTACTTTAGGAAGTAGCGCTTCGGTTTTAAAATCTTCAAGTAATTTGGTATATCCAATTTTTACCTGGTTCATTAATTCAGAAATACTTTGCTCATTCTGTAAATATTTTTCACATCTCACAGGGGCAAATATTACTAACCTTGGTGAATCAAGTTCTCGATAAGCTCTTTGAAAGATATTAGTTATCATTTGTGGTTTGTTAATTGAATCATGCCATTGACCATTTTTTTCCATCAAAGCAGGGGTATCAATAGCAATAATTACAGCCGCAGATTCCTTAACAAAATTTTCAATTCGTTCTTTTTCTTCACGGGGACTTTTAGAACCGTGGTATTCACCAGGATAGTCTTGAAAGTTGAGCATTAAGGAAGGTTTAGCACCTTTTTTACCAAGTTCAAAAAAGAAAGATTTATAATCTTCAGTATTTTGCATCCATCCTTTAGTTTCAAAATTATCAGGAAGATTTTTCAGTTCTGCTAGACGTTCTTGCAAAAGTGCTGAACTATCTAAATCAGGTGTGAGTTGCAGATTAGTTTTACCGATGTTACTTTCAAACTGCTCATACATAGCAGTTAAAAGACTTGTTTTACCAACGCCACTGGGGCCAAGCATTGTTATTTTTAGTTCGTGCATTTAAAATTTTTACCTTAGTTTGTTAATTCAAAAATTGCATGGAGTCTAATTGATTAGCTGCGGCTACTTGTTCTACTGATTTTAACCATTCTCGACGCAGTTTAGTCCGTTCTCCTAATTGCTCAAATTCTTCTTGCCAAATTTCTGCACGCATTTCTTCTAAAAAGATGCGCCATTCGGTTTTTGCACCTTCAGAACGAAGGACGCGATCAACAAATTCTTCAACTATAGCAAAAGCTGCTTGGCTAGGTTCACAGAGTAAGTCTTCTAAAGCAGTTTCGCAACCATAAACGGCTTCTGCTTGTAGTGATTTTAAGTTGGCTAAAAGTTCTTTGGCTGAGGGAAATGTGGATAGTTGGAGTGAGGTATCATCTGGTGTTAATCCATCTAAATGTTTGCGGATACGGTGCTGAATTAAGCCGCGATAGGAGATATCAAAATCTGAGAGGATATGAAATCCTAGTTTGAGTTTGCTGAGGTTTTCGGGGATGAGATTGGCAATTTCTGTAAAGAATTGCTCTTTTTTCTCTGCGGTGAGTTTTCCTAAAAGTCCTTGTTCTATAAGTACTTGGGCGACATTGGCTTTAACTTGGGAGAGCGATCGCTTTAAAGCATCATCCAGCAAGAGGAAATTTTGCGATAAGTGCGCTCGAACCTCGTTCAGATACTCGTAGTAGGCGTTTGGATAGCCACCGATGCGATCGCGCCTTTTCTCGATTTGCTCTAGGCTAGGAATACCAGTATCATGGCGACAAGCTTGAATCGCCTTCTCAACCTGCTGCTTAAAATCAAGATCGTCAGCGTTTCTTTGTTTTCTCAGTTGTCTGAGTAATTTTTCCAACCCACTAGTTAAATCGTTCCAAAGTTGATCAAATAATTGCTCAAATAAAGGAAACCAATTATCTTGTTGAGTCGTTTCTCCCAAAACATGACGCGCTTTTTCTAACTCAGCATCAACTGAATTTTGCAAACGCATTAATCGCTCTTGACAAGATGCTCCATATTGCTGATCTAAAGACTCAATATTAATAACTAAATAATTGAGAACCGTATCTAAAACTTGATTTGCTGCTTCATTATCAGCACAATTAGCAATTAAACAATCAACTACTTTGATGTGTTTATCTGTAAAACTTTCTGCCAAATCTTGACAATTATTAGAGTTATCTCCATTTTTAGAATTAGCACTAGTTTGATTAAGCACTATAAAAGACCACAAATCAATGGGCAAATCAACCAATGCAGCGCGAGAAGTGTCATAAAGTCGCACATCTACATCTGCCCAATAATCGCCAGATGATTTTGGCATTCTCACAAATAAAACTGCATCTACATCTTGTCCCAAAGTCTTCATTAATCTTTCTTCATCACCAACACCTGTATCACCCAATCCAGGCATATCTACTAAAGCAATTTGTCCCACATCAGCATTAGGAAAATTACAAATAATTTTCACTTCTCGCACTGCTAAATAATTAAAAAATACCCTTTGTCCATCAGCAGTATCTTGAGCCACATATTCCCGAATTTCATTTCTAGAAATCCGCCGAGGGACAGTTTCTCTCAACAGGTGACGATATTTTTCTAAATGTGTATGATATCTCGTTAAATGTTCATACATTGCACCTGGTTCAGCATATCCCGGCAGGTTTTGTGGTAAAGCTGGAATAGGATTGGCAGCAAATTCGGCAATTGTAATTGGTGTATTACCCAAACGTAGTTTTTGATAATAAGGACTAATTACTTCATCTAAAAAAGATCGTTCTGAATGAAACCAAACCTCACCATAAGTATCGACATTCAAGTTATGGTGAATCGTACTTCTCACCCCAGTACAATGTTGTCTATCACCATCAGGAATTTCAGCAGTACTCAACCCTGTTAAACTTTGTAATAAGCGGCTTTTTCCTTGACGTGCGCGTCCAACTACCCCAATATTAAGGGTGTCACGACAGAAACGCATTTTCAATTTGCCCAATTTATTGAGTTCGTCTGCAATGGTGTTTTGAATTGTTGTCAAATCAATTTCTTGCAAACGTCCATAAACATTTTTATCATCAACTGCCGTTAGCAAGTAATGACGGTAGCTTTCTAGATAATCTAATTTAGAATAAAGAGAATGTAGGTTTGCCTCTACAACTTGAATTTTATCAATTATTGGGCGGCGTTTTTCAATAATGCTGGTAATTTTTCCAATTCTATTAGTCGTTATGTACATAAAATAATTTCTTAAAACAGTGAGCCTCTATAAATTATCGCTTATAATTGCCTCAATTAACTCCATGCACCTCCTAAGAAGAAAGGACTTACGCAAAATAGAACGGAAGTAGGGGTAATTCATGAATTACCCCTACGCAAGAATCAGGTTTTGAGTTTAATCTTGCGTAAATCCTAGAAGAGATAATGATTCCCTTATCGGTGCAAGATTAGCTGATAAATGGTATCTTCATCTTTTTCTTCCTCTGCGTTCTCTGTGCCTCTGCGGTTAATTAAAATTAATATTTTTATAACAGCAAGTATTTATAAATTGTCTATATCAACTCCTTTAGCTTGCAATTTGGCTAATAAATCATGATATTGCTGAAGTGCTGCTTCTTTCTCTCGACATTCCTTTTCAGCCCGTTGATATTCCTGTTCAGCACGTTGATATTCTTGTTCTCGTAGTTGATCAAGTTCTACAGATGTGAGAAACTTTCGTCCATCAGGATAATAAATTTCTAAAGTATCTGGAGTAAGTTGAAACTGTATACCCAAGCTTGGACTTATCCAACCATTAATTTCTTCAATTTCGGCAAAAGAATCTTGAGAACGCAGAAAACCGGATAATTCTAATGTATCTGGGTCATAAACATAATATTCTTCTACTCCATAACGTTGATAAAAAAGTGATTTATTAATCATCTCTTGAGTTCGGTTTCCAGGTGATAAAATCTCAAAAACCACCTGGGGAGGAATATTATTTTCGTCCCATTGTTTATAGGAACCTCTATCGCCTTTTGGTCTGCCAAAAACGACCATGACATCAGGTGCTTGGCGAGTTTTAATACTTCTTTGAACAGGATACCATAAAAGATTTCCACCGACAAAAACATCATCCCGTGATGCAAATAAGATTTCTAAGTTTTCTTTAATAGTGACAATCCAGCGAAATTGTTTAGTATTATCTGCCATTGGTTGTCCGTCGCTGTCTGGGTAGATGATGTCTGGTGCGGTTTCTGGGGTGAGTTGCTGTACCATAGCTAGACCTCCAATTTTAGGGAGTTGTGCTGATAGTCTTAGTTTAAAGGTGGGAAAGTGCGATCGCTTAACGGACAGTAATTAAAATAATCACATTTACTAAAGCCTAATCCATCCAACAGGTAGAAGCATTTACTGGCAAAATTCGTTATTTTAAAGCTAGTTGCTCAAAAATCAGGAATAAATCCAGTGGTTCCCCTTAAAGACAACAACCCCGTACATATTACGCCTTATGTAACTTATGCGCTAATTGCTATCAATATCCTCGCTTTTCTCTATCAAGCCAGTCTCTCTCCTCAAGCATTAAATGTGTTTTTACATTGGGCTGCTGTAGTTCCTCAAGAACTCAGTTTAAGCTTTGCAGGTATTTCTGTAAATCAACCTGTACCAGAATGGGTAACTTTAATTACTGCTCAATTTCTCCACGGTGGTATTTTGCACCTAGCTGGTAATATGTTGTTTCTCTGGGTTTTTGGTAACAATGTTGAAGAAAAGTTAGGTGGAATTAAATATTTACTGTTTTATTTATCTTGCGGTGTTTTGGCATCATTAACACAATGGTACTTTTCTCAAAATTCTAGCATTCCATCATTGGGTGCAAGTGGAGCTATAGCCGGCGTAATGGGTGCATACATTATTCGTTTTCCCCAAGCGGAAATTCTCACGGTACTTCCTTTGGGTATTTTCTTCCCGACTTTCCGGGTTCCTGCATATTTCTTTTTAGGATTTTGGTTTGTCCAACAAGCTTTTTACGGAATTGCGAGTTTAGAAACACCCACTAACATCGGTATGGAAAGTGGAGGAATCGCTTATTGGGCCCATGCAGGTGGTTTCGTATTTGGGGCAATTCTTGGCCCTTTGTTGGGTTTGTTTAATGATAAATCTTACAAAGGATAGCAAAGTGCTGATACCAATTTTATGTGAGATTGCACATAATTCTGAAATCCATTGATTTATCTGTCTTTATCCGCGTTTATCTGCGTGCATCCGCGTTTAATTATTCTATGCAGCTTCATATTAATCTGGTATGAGTGCTAACCTAACTTGTAGCTTCAGACATTCCCAGGAATTTTTGTGTCTGTTCAGTGATACCAAACAAGCTGTCTGCATGACAGAAAATTTCCCAAGCGCGAACTCCCATAAAACCAATACCTGCAACTGCAAGGGGTATAGCTGCTGCGCCTAAAAGTGCAGCTATAGGTGGAAATATCATACAAATGGTTAAAAGAATCCCTGTGATCACACCACCTGCTATACCTGCTTTAGCGGTAGCTGTGGCGACTTTCTGCACTAATTCTTGTTGTGTAATTTTGCCTTCGACGCACAACAATGAGTTTTCTAAAATGGAGAATACCAACTCAATTGCTGCTGCGGCAACGGCTCCTTTTAAAACTGCTCCTACTACTTCTGCCACTGCGGCTTTAAATGCTGCGTCAGCTAAAACCTGCTGGGCTACGGCTAGTTCTTCTGGTGTCATGTCTACACCACCACGAGCGCGGTTAATCCAAAAATGCTCAAAAATGCCGTTAGTGGCTTCGCTGCCACCTCCATTCACATGAGCTTGAATGTGACTCCAGTCTTTATCTTGACAAAATTCTCGAACTGCTTCAGAACCTTGAGCGCGAATTTGTGCGGGAATGGTTTCAAACACTTTTGCGGCTTCTTGAATATCACGCATTCCATTACGCACTCCAGCCCGTGCAAATTTGAATTGCAGATTTGCTGGCAAGTTTTCAAACCGGATATGATGAGCGATTTTAAAAGCTTCTTGAGTGGCAATTGTACCAGCACTAACGATTGAACTGGGTGCTGCTTGTGCAAAATTGCCTATTTGAGTTGTAGTTTCTTGTATTTTAGCAATGCCTTGGTTAGCTAAATTCTGAGTATCAGTAACAGCTGCTTTTACCTTGAGATTAAGAAATTCGAGGGGGTTAAGATTACTTTGCATACCTGGTATATGAGCTATTACTGTAATGTGGTTGCCTACATACTTTATTTATACCATAATCTCAGAAATCTAGTTTAAGTGGATTCGCGGAACTAAAAATTTCCCGACTTTTTGTGAAAATTTCGCTATTGCTGATTTTTACAGTCGGGAGAATGTTAACTAGAAATACTTTCAATTAAATGCCAATGTCGGCTTTGTTCAATGGACTGCCTCACAAAATCAAATATTTGTCGGCAGTGATTATTTAATTGAAGTGGGAGTTCCTCATTTTTCATGATCATACTCATCCCAGTTTCGGTTTCGGTAGCATTGGATTTATCAATCAGTACCTCTATTGTCACTAATTTAGAAAAAGATACTTGACCGGGAATTTCCCGCGCCATAATGTAGTCGGGTGTATAGTATTGAACATCTAAATGACATTCCTGTAGAAGTTGTATTAGTAATCCTTGCAACCGATCAATGGGAACAGAAATAATAAACGAACAGGTATACCGAGCCATAATAGCCCCAAGCCTTGTAACACTCTGTTCATCCTATAATACGGAAGCTCATAACGGGCAATTCATTGAGAGATTTATTATCGAAAGCAATTTTTTTGATGCTGCGCCTCTACTAAACACCGCAGCCACTGATGCGATCGCTCATTTTGCTCTAAACTTGGCTATAAACATTGTAGAGACGTTCCATGTAACGCCTCTACTTTCTTTGTTCCCAGAGGTCTAATCACTAAATAACTGGTGCGGCTGTCACTACAAACCACAGTAAAAGGGCTAAAATTACCACGCCGATTTTAATGAGCAGGTGTGTAGTAGTATCAGGGATGATAAAATCATGTGTCATCTTATTTCACCTCCATTTACCACTTGCTAACTAAGCTATTTGAGTTTGGAGCTAATTTAATAAAAGTGAGTAATGCTTGAATCGACTTTCTATTTTTATTATCGCCTAAAAATAACTACAAAAAATATTGAGCAGAATTTAGGAGTCAGGAGTCAGAAGTCAGGAGTCAGAAGTCAGTTGATACTTGGTTTTGAGTTAAATTTTGTACTTCGTTTACCTGCAATATACTGTATGTAACATTTTGTAGATTTATTTGGTAGACAATTCCCGCCGATATTCAATTCTTAGGCGTTGTTTGTTCGATTCTAAGAACGGAAAGCGAGAAATCTCTGTTAATCCCAATGCTGTAAATTGAGTAAGTTCGGACTCAGACACAAACCAAGGTGGGCCATCTGGTTCGGCTTCTGTTTCTCGAAATCCTGTAATTATTAATAAGGTTCCCCCGACTGCAACCATAGAAGCAACTGATTCAATTACTAAGGAACGTATATTCAATGGCAATGCTTGAATATTTCGACATTCAAATACTAAGTCAAAAGCCTGCTGCCATTGGAGAGGAATTGCGAACAAATCTGCAACCATATAAGTAACGGCAGAATTAGGAAATCTCTGTTGACACCAGGTAACTGCGGTGGGAGAGATATCAAAGGCTGTAACTTGAAATTCATGTTTAGCTAAAGCTTCAGCATCATCTCCCAAGCCACAACCAATTACCAGTGCTGAATGTTTGTCACGGGTGAGAGGATGAGTATGAAGCCAATCTTGTAAATAGGGATGGGGAGTTAAGTTTGCCCAAGGTACTTGAGTTGCATCACCTTGAGATTCTGCATATAGAACTTCAAACCAGGATGAGGGGTTTGATTGTGCGATCGCTTGGTTGGCTAATTGTTTAATCTTCTGCTGTATGGTTTCTGGTTGTTGTTCGCTCATATTCATCGGGGTTGATTGCTAAAATATAGACTAAATCAATGCGATCGCTCTCCAGAATTTTTACTTTCAAGCGATCGCTCTCCAAAACTAGCTACTATTATTACTCTGGAACATCAACCAAAATATTGCCATCTTCCACACGGACAGGAAAAACTGGCAGGGTTTTGGCTTCGGAAACCATTGACAGTAACTTACCCACTCCGGGGGGCCAAGGACACCAAGTTTTCACTTCACCGCTACTCAAGTCAAAAGCACTACGGTGGAAAGAGCAAACGATCGCTCCATCTTTAATTTTCCCAGATTTCAAGGGTAATTTTAAATGCGGGCAGTTATTTTCCACAGCGTAGAGGTTATTTTCGTGGTTCAACACCAGAATATTTTTGTTACCTACTTTCACAACTTCTCTAGCACCAGGTGCTAAGGCATTAGCCGCTAAAATTTTAGTCCAGGCCATACAGTTCTCCTTTCTTTACAGACCTGTTTCCAGTTTCCCGCAATTGTGTCCAGTGCGATCGCTTATAGTCAGTCTAACCACTGGTGACAATCCCTAGGCTATCTTAAAAAGAAACGCTATAAATATTGGCTCTTCATTACCTATTATGCCAAATTATTAGCAGTAGGCATAAAATACTATTAAAAAACATATTAAAAACTGACTAAAAGTCTTACAGGTATTGACATATGAACAATATATATTGTTAAGTATAAATACAATTAACCGTATTTTTAGATAAAGTTAGAGTTATGACTGGCAAAAGAGATATTAAAATTCTCACAGAGCTTCTTGATTTAGATGATGTAAAAGTCATATCACATCGTCTTCATAGTGGGATTGGAATGATTTTACAAACCGAATCAAAAAAGTCATATGGTACTTGCCCCAACTGTGGCACAAAAAGCCATAAATTACATCAAAACCATCACCACATTATTAAAGACTTACCTTTTGGAGAAAAGCCAGTATTTTTAGAAATTAATAGACGACAGTCCAAATGTGCTGTATGTAAAAAACCGTTTAGCGAAGACCTAGATTTTGTCAGAAAAAAAGGACTTTTACAAAGCGACTGGCACATAAGACAATACAAGAAGTTTTAGAGAATGATATTCATAGTGTAGCGTCAAAAGGTATAGTGACAACGGAAGAAATAGAACGGATGCTAAAAGATGCATCCGAAACATTACCCAATTTAAAACCTCTGAACTTAAAAAGACTTGGACTTGATGAAATAGCTCTGATTAAAGGCAAAGGTAATTACTGTGCAGTCTTAATAGATTTAGATACATCTCAACTAATTACTATATTAAATGGACGTACGCAAGAAATAATCAAGAAAACTCTTATGGAATGGGGATTTGAGGTTTTAGAACAAATAGAAGAAGTCAGTATAGATTTGTGGCAAGGCTATAAAAATTTAGTCATAGAATTAATGCCAAATGCCCAGGTAGTAGCAGATAGATTTCATGTAATGGCACAGATAAATAAAGAACTAGATACACAAAGAAAAAAAGAAAAACGCAGCGTAGAAGAGTTAATTAAAAAAGCAAATTCAGCAGAAGAAAAATCTAAATATGAACAAATATTATCAGGTCTGAAAAATAGTAAATATCCCTTACTTAAGAATGAAGAGAATTTAAATGAGGAGCAATTACACAAACTTATTCAAGTTCAAAATGTATCCCCTGTATTGAAAGTAATGCATGAACTGAAAGAGAAAATTAGAACGATTTTTAATAATACTCGTGATTGGTATACGGGAGTCTTTAAACTGGGTATGTGGCTATCAAAAGCTAAAAAATATTTCCCAAATAGTAACAATACTATTATTCGTTGGTTTGATGAAATTATTGCTTACTTTGATAACCGAACAACTAGTGGTACTGTAGAAGGAATTAATAACAAACTTAAGCTGATCAAACGTTCTAGTTATGGGTTTAGAAACTTTGACAATTTCCGAGTTAGATGTTTACTTAATTGGCATCTATATTATTAGTTTAGCATAGCAACTACTGAAGAGCCCTAATGATTCTGATTTATTAAGAATTGAAGAACTTAAACAGGACTTACGCAAAACAGAACGGAAGTAGGGGTAATTCATGAATTACCCCTACGCAAGAATCAGGTTTTGAGTTCAATCTTGCGTAAGTCCTATTAAATTAGAAAATTGGTTGTTATCATGAAATCATGATCAAAATTTGATGCAGTAAATGAGTAGGGTGGGCATTTGGCAAGCAATAATTTTGACTTAAACGGATATAGAATTACCTCATACATAATATTTACCTCTTCTGTTCTCTGTATTCAAATTAATAGTCAAATTATTTACTCACTCCTGTGAGGATTTTCTAAGTAATAATTTTTGAAGGTATCAGCGTGTATATTCCCCTAAAGAAAGATCCCCATATTATCAAATGATGTAATAATAAATATAGAAATAGCTGCTAAGAAAACTTAAAAATAATTTCCATTATTAAATCCTAAACTCCTATGTTTATAGGAGGTTACATCATGAGCGGTAATGATATAAGAATTGTATCTTTAATTCCTAGTGCGACAGAAATTGTCGCTACTTTGGGTTTATCTGAAGCTATTGTAGGGCGATCGCACGAATGTGACTACCCCCCGGAAATAGCCCATCTTCCTGTTTGTACAGAATCACGCGTAAATGGCGATGATTCCAGCAATGCCATTCACAACGGCATCAACCATATATTGCAATCTGCGCTGAGTATCTACAAAATCAAATTGGATGTTTTAGAGAAACTGCAACCGACCCACATTATTACTCAAAACCAGTGTGATGTCTGTGCTATCAGTTTGCCAGAAGTGGAAAAAGCAGTTACTGAACTTACCCACAGTTCACCCCAAATTATATCCTTGCAACCTAACACTCTAGAGGATGTGTGGGGTGATATTGAGCGAGTTGGTCAAACCTTTGGCATAGATTCAGTAAATATACTGGATAACCTAGAAGCACGAGTCAAAATTTGTAATCGTAAAGTCCAAGGCCTTTTTGTCACAGAAATGCCCACAGTTGCTTGTATTGAGTGGACTAATCCTTTGATGATTGCTGCTAATTGGATTCCCGAATTAATCAATTTAGCAGGAGGACAAACTGTGTGTAGCAATATGGGTAAACCTGCTGCTCGCTTGCACTGGGAAACATTGGTAGCTAGTAATCCCGATGTCATCATTTTTATGCCCTGCGGCTTTGATTTACAACAGACTCAGCAACAAGCCAAATTGTTAACCCAACGCCCAGAGTGGGAAGAACTACACGCGGCTAAAGCTGGTAGAGTTTTCATTACTGACGGTAATTCTTACTTTAATCGTCCTGGCCCCCGCCTGGTAGATTCTGTGGAAATTTTAGCAGAGATATTGCACCCAGAGATATTTGAATATGGTTATAAAGGTATTGGTTGGGAACCTTTAAAAAACTAAAATCAACCGATCCAACCACCAAATACAGCAAGTCCGTAATATTTCCAAGGTACAGCTACAGTAGCAAAACCAGCCTTTTTTAGCATTTGTAGATTAGTGTCAAGGGTAGCTAATTGGTCTTGACTAGAATAACCTTGAGTATCAGATTTCCCTACCTTACTACGAATTTCTGGTAAATTTATTCCTTGTTGATTTGCCCATTCTACTCTTGCTGTTTGGTATATTTCTGCTAAGGCTGGTGTTTCTGGCAGAGTAGGATCAGCATTCCAAAAACAGCCTTGAGGAATGAGATTAATAGCAATTTGTTGAGTTAACCTGAGTTTCATTTCATCTGTAAGATGGTGAATAGCCAAAGATGAAACACAAGCATCAAAATCTGTCCCTATCCCTAATTTTTCTGGATAATTTGCCCATTCGCCAAAGTCTGCTTCGATTCCAGTCCATCGGTTTTCATATCCGGCAGCAACAACTTTAGCATGAGCAAATTTTATCATGCGTGGTGAATAGTCGAGGGAGATAACTTCAGCATTTGGAAAGTGGTTGAGGATTTTTAAACTAAGTTCCCCAGTTCCACAACCTAATTCTAAAATCCGATGAGTTGTAGCAGGTAAGCAACGGATAATTACCTCTAACATTTCATCATAGCGGGGTAATAGTTGGCGGATACCCAGATCAAAATCTTTGGTTTCGGCGAATACTTCACCGGGAAATATTTGTGTCATATTAGTAGTTATTAAATTGATTAATGTCTTCCTGGCTGTGGAATCTACTTTTATTGGTGATGCTGTTCCGCAGAATTCTAGCTTTGTTGCTACTTCATAGATTCATTGAACCAGTTACAATGGGTGCGTTAAAAAATTTGACTGTTTAACGCACTCGCAAACAATTACCCCTGTGACTCTTCCACTTGACCAACACGACGGATGTTAAGAATATCACTCATTTTTTTAATTTGTACAAATAAGTGTTCTAATTGATTGCGATCGCGGATATCAATACCCAAATCTATCAATGCTGGTTGTCCCAAAGCTGTTTTCACGTTAGCATGACGGACATTTATGCCTTGATCACTCAACCGCGATAAAATATCCTTTAATATTCCCACTCGGTCAAGAGTCTCAATTTGAATATCAATTGGGTATGTGTGAGGACGACCGCTATTTTCTACCGCTGAGTTCCATCTCACGGGTACTAGGCGTTCACATTCGACACTTTCCACATTATGACAGCCTTGGCGATGGATAGATATACCCCGACCTCTTGTCACCACACCAATAATCCCTTCACCTGGAATTGGCGTACAACACCCAGCTACATGATAAACCAACCCTTCAACCCCAAGAATTGGTGAATCACTAGCACGGGATGTAGTTGGTTGTGTTTCTCGTGCGGTTTTTGATGATGACTCTTTGGGTAAAAATGGGATCACATCAGCCACAGGTTGATCTGCTTTCACCACTTCTCGCCAGCGATTTAGCACCAGATTCAAAGTAATTTCACCGTAACCTAAACCGGCTAATAAATCCTCAACACTATGATAATTACACTTTTCAGACACAGTTTGCATTGCGTCAGATTTCAACAAGTTATCAAAACCAGTTTTACCCAATTCCTTTTCTAATAAATCTCTGCCCCGTGCGACATTTTCTTCCCGGCGCGATCGCTTGTACCATTGTTTAATTCTATATTTCGCTGCCGAAGTCCTGACAAAATTTAACCAATCCAAACTCGGATGGCTATTTTTTTGCGTAATCACATCTACAATATCCCCATTATGTAGTCGCGTTGATAATGGCACCATGCGCCCATTCACCCGCGTACCTGCACAATGGTTGCCCACCTCTGTATGAATTCGATAAGCAAAATCTATACTCGTAGAACCAGGACTTAGAGGTACGACATCCCCCTTAGGGGTGAAGACATAAACATCATCTTCAAATAAATTGTCTTTAACACTATCTAAGTATTCTTGAGCATCTTTTAAATCACTTTGCCATTCTAATAGTTGCCGCAACCAAGTAAACTTTTCATCTGAATTCGTTACTTGATTATTAGTAGAACTGCCTGTTTCTTTATACTTCCAATGTGCTGCAATCCCATATTCGGCAATATGATGCATATCCACAGTCCGAATTTGTACCTCTAAGGGGCGGCCAGTTAAACCAATTACCCCAGTATGCAACGACTGGTAACGGTTGGGTTTTGGCAAGCCGATGTAATCTTTAAATCTTCCCGGAATGGGGCGAAAAGCATCATGAACAACAGCCAAAGCGCGATAACATTCCTCATTGGTTTGCACAATTATTCGCAGTGCAGCCAAATCGTAAATTTCATGAAATTCTTTTTGTTGCCGGTGCATTTTTTGATAAATGCTATAAAGATGTTTGGGGCGGCCACTAATATCCAAACACTGAATTCCCGCTTGCTGCAAACGTTCCCGCAAGACGTTCGTAGTTTTGAGCAATTTTTCTTCTCGTGCCGTCCGTTTTTCAGAAACGTGCTGCTGAATTTCGCGGAAAGCGTCAGGTTCCAAATACTTAAACGCCAAATCCTCCAATTCCCATTTAATCCGCCAAATTCCCAAGCGATTGGCTAAAGGTGCAAATATATCTCGCGTTTCCTGGGCGCTGCGACGACGGCTTGCTTCTGACATATATTGCAAGGTTCGCATATTATGCAAACGGTCTGCCAACTTCACCACAATTACCCGAATATCTTGCGCCATAGCCAAAAACATTCGTCGGAAGTTTTCTGCTTGGCTTTCAGTTTTGCTAGTGAAATTGATTTTAGAAAGCTTGGTGACACCTTCCACTAGCAGACGGACTTCGGCTCCAAAAAGTTCTTCTATTTGTTCAATTGTAACTTCCGTATCTTCAACTACATCATGAAGAAATCCAGCTGCTATCATAGCAGGACTGCCTCCCAAATCTCGCAGTAAGCCAGCTACAGCAACCGGATGGGCAATATATGCTTCTCCAGATTTGCGGTATTGTCCTTGATGCAGTTGATAGGCAAATCTAAAAGCTCTACAAATCAAATCAATCTCGCTATGCGTTCGGTCATTTTCTGGTGTGCTGCTTTTGACGGATGTTTCTCGTAAACATTTCTTAAGCCATTCCGGAAGACTGACATCTACTGAGGAATCAAGAAGTAAGCTGCTCATACAAGAGAAATTATTAGATTTTTGGTGGATAAGTGAGATATAGACGAAAATGACAGCATCGCCATAACGAAGATGCTGTTATCATACAGACGGGTGGGAAACCCAATGTGAGGATGATGCGCTAATTGCCTATGATCATCATCCATTGTGGGTGTTTAAACGCATAAAGGTAAACATTGATTAATGGCAAACAAAGCCTCAAAGTATGAAGTGAGGCTGTTGATTTGATTAAGTCCTTAAAAAAGTTTATTGTAGAAGAAAATTTTCTTGACATTAATACTATCTTAACTAGCACTGGATGTCTCTGAATTTTAAGAAATATCAGGAATTCGCAACATTCCTAGAGCAATTATCCTCTGATGTTACAAAAACCCAACTAGATGCCCCTGCACTGAGGCAGCGTCTGACGGTTCTGCGGCAATGGTTTGTTGAGCAAATTGTGCCTTTGTCTGATGTAGACTGGCAGGAACAGTCTTATCAGACGGAGATGAGTAAGCAACTGCGTCTTTTGGAAATAGATGTGATGTTTTTCCAAGGGGCTAGGCAGTCATCAACAGCACAGGCGAGAATGAAAACTATCTGCGATCGCATTACAACTTTAATTCAATATTGCCATGCCATACTGCAACAAGAAGCACCAGAAGATTAAATCATGGCGCGAGTCATAGCAGAATTCACGAGTAAAAGTAGCTTGAGGATATTTGTCCATAAAACTACTAACTGTTAGATTTATAGACAGAATGGGAACTCTAGACTTAACAGTCATTTGTTCCAAAACCAGAAAATTGTATGTCGAAATTCAGCTTCAGATACCGATTGCTATCTTTAGGAATAGGTCAGCGCATTAGTTTAGGATATGCCTTGGTTCTGAGTATTGCTGTTTTCGGAACAATTACTGGCTTTAGTATCGGTAGTTATTACTACAAAGAAGCTTTTCTACAAGAAAAACACACTCGTAACGAAGTTGAATTGCTTCATCGTTTGCAAGCTGATATTCTTCAAGTACGTACCCATCAACAACAATTGATCCCTTTGTTGTCAAACCCGAAACAGTCTCAGAAAGAATATGCTCATATACTTCATCATCAAAAGGAAATTCAGAAATCGTGGGATGAACTCAAGAAGTTTATAGAAAATGAGCCTCAGTCAGATGAGAATTTAAATTCACCAGAAGTGCCGGAATTCTTGAAAACTTATGCTGGTGTTCCAGAACTTTACTTGAGAGAACTAGATAACCGAATGCGGCAAATTAGCTTGTTAAATCTGGAGTCACCCACAGAGTTTGATCAAGCCCAAACAATACTACTACAATTTACAAATGGCGATTTAGCACTCAAATATGATGGTATATCAGATGATCTGGTAGAAATAATTCAGAAATCATACGAGATATCTCATCAAGCAGAAAAGATGTTAGCGCATTCAAATAATATTGCTCAGGTAATCGTAATTACCAGCATCGGAATATCTATGGCTATCTCGATTATATTGGCAATTGTTACCAGTCGTGCGATCGCTAAACCTATCCAATCTCTGACCAATATCGCCCGCAGATCCACTGAAGAATCTAATTTCGATTTACAAGCTACTATTGAGTGTCATGATGAAATAGGTGTTTTAGCTAACTCTTTTAATCAACTCATTAATTCGGTGAAGGAACTATTACAGCAGCAACAGATCGCTAATGCTACACTTGTAGCTGATAAAGAAACTCTAGAACAAAATGTTCAAGAAAGAACCCAGGAACTTAGGGAAAAAAATACTGACCTACAACAGATTCTAGAGGAACTACAACACACTCAAGTTCAAATGGTGCAAAGTGCAAAAATGTCCGCTTTGGGCCAAATGGTTGCAGGTATTGCACACGAAATCAATAATCCAGTTAATTTTATCTTTGGTAATCTCACTCATGTTGATGAATATGCTAAAAGTATGCTGGAATTTGTACAACTTTACCAGCAGCACTATCCTGACCCAATTCCTGAAATTGAAACTAAGGCTAAAGAAATTGATCTAGAGTTTATCCAGGAAGATTTACCGAAAATACTTGCTTCTTTGAACATGGGTGCTGAACGCATTCGCAACATTGTCTTATCTCTTCGCAACTTTTCACGGATAGATGAAGCAGATTTCAAAGCAGTAGACATTCATGAGGGCATTGATAGCACATTATTAATCTTACAACATTCTCTGAAAGAAAAACATGACCGTCCAGCAATTCAAGTGATCAAACAATATAGTGATTTGCCTCTGATTCAGTGCTATCCTGGACAACTTAATCAGGTATTTATGAATATTCTTTCTAACGCGATTGATGCTCTAGATGAAGTCGATGCGACACGAACTTATGAGCAAATGCAAGCAAATCCTAGCCG
Organism: Anabaena sp. EIM26; assembly: GCF_057568715.1. Classification (NCBI taxonomy): domain Bacteria; kingdom Bacillati; phylum Cyanobacteriota; class Cyanophyceae; order Nostocales; family Nostocaceae; genus Anabaena; species Anabaena sp. EIM26. Next base: position 1,409,793 of record NZ_CM172472.1, read on the forward strand.
AATTACTATCCACACTTCGTTGGTGGATTCACGATTCGCGCAAATTACCATTGCTGATAATGGAACTGGTATTTGTGAAGAGGTACAAAACAAGATTTTTAATCCATTCTTTACAACTAAAAATGTTGGCAAAGGCACAGGTTTAGGAATGTCTATCAGCTATCAAATTATTACGGAAAAACATCGTGGTAAACTAAATTGTATTTCTCAACGTGGAAAAGGAACAGAATTTATCATTTATCTGCCGATTAAACATACATAGCAGTCCTATTTGAGTTAAAAACCAACTCATACTATAGAAATTAGGAAATAGAAGGTGTTTATGAATTATTTAGGATTGCTATAGTCAAAAAAGTAGGTCAGTATGGGCATATGGCAATACACTATATTTTGCACTTTTACCAAATCTGATAAACTATCTTAAATTTACGATTTAATAAAAGCTGACAACGTCGGCTAATAATTAATTTATGAATGAAGTCTTATTTAGTATTGAAAATCTGCGTGTAGCTTATCCGCAACGTAGTGGGGAAGAAGCAAGTTGGGCGATTGATGATGTCTCTTTTATCCTCCAACCCGGTGAAAGAATGGGTTTGGTGGGAGAGTCTGGTTGTGGTAAATCCACAATTGGCAAGGCTGTTATGCGTTTGCTACCTTCTTCTAGTTGTATTGAGGGCAAAGTAAATTTTCAGGGACAATCAGTATTAGATTTAACACCAAACCAGATGCGAAAGTTTCGCGGAGAAGCTGTAGCACTGATTTTTCAAGATCCAATGACGCGACTTGATCCACTGATGACCATTGGTAATCATTGTATTGAAACGCTTTTGGCTCATTCACCAGAGTTATCAAAACAGCAAGCCAAGGAAAAAGCACTGGCAACTTTAGAAAAGGTGAAGATTCCTGCTAGTCGCTGGAGTCAGTATCCCCATGAGTTTAGCGGTGGAATGCGTCAACGGGTAGCGATCGCACTTGCTCTCCTTCTCAATCCTAAACTAATTGTGGCTGATGAACCTACAACTAGCTTAGATGTTACCGTTTCTGCCCAAATTTTACAAGAATTAACCCGATTGTGTGGTGAAGAGAATATGGGGTTATTGCTGATTTCCCATGATTTAGCAATGGTGGGTGAATATTGCGATCGCATCGGTGTTATGTATCAAGGTAAAATGGTAGAAATGGGGAAAACAGAAACCGTATTTAAACAACCCCAACACGAATATACCCAATCTCTCCTCAAAGCAGCTTTACACATTCAGGCAGAACAGGAAGCAGAATCAGAAAACCAGGAAAAACCTATATTATCCCCGATTTTAAAAGTTACAGAACTCAAACAACATTATACCATTGAACCTAACTTTATTGAACGCCTATTTAAAGGAGAAGGTCAAACAATTAAAGCTGTAGATGGGATTAATTTAGAATTATATCCAGGGGAAATATTAGGATTAGTTGGTGAGTCGGGTTGTGGTAAAAGTACACTTTCTAGAACCATTTTACAATTAATTCGCCCTACATCTGGGAAAGTTGAATTTTTAGGCAGGGAATTAACTAATTTGTCACGCCAAGAAATTCGCTCTTCCCGGCGAGAAATACAAATGATGTTTCAAGATCCTCATGCTTGTTTAAATCCAGCCATGACAGTAGGACAAAGTATTGCTGATCCTTTATTAATTCACAATTTAGCTAATACTGGAGCAGCAAAAGAACAGGTTTTGTGGATGTTAGATAAAGTAGGATTATCACCAGCAGAAATTTATTATCAGCGTTATCCTAGTGATTTATCTGGGGGACAACAACAACGAGTTGCGATCGCACGCGCCTTAATTACTCGTCCTAAACTAGTCATATGCGATGAACCCGTAAGTATGTTAGATGCTAGTGTACAGACACAAGTCCTAGATTTGATGTTGCAACTAAAAGCCGAATTTGAGCTAACTTACCTATTCATCACCCATGATTTGTGGTTAGCGCGGTTTTTGTGCGATCGCATCGCCGTCATGAATAGCGGTAAAATAGTTGAACTAGGCATCACCAAAGAAATTTTCTCTAATCCCCAACACCCCTACACCAAAACTCTCCTAGCAGCTGCACCCCTATTAGCGAAAGCTTAATATTAGGAGTTAGGAGTTCGGAGTTCGGAGTCAGGAGTCAGGAGTCAGGAGTCAGGAGTCAGGAGTCAGGAGTCAGGAGTCAGGAGTCAGGAGTTCGGAGTTCGGAGTTCGGAGTCAGGAGTCAGGAGTCAGGAGTCAGGATAAAATTACCAATTACCAATCACCAATTACCAATTACCAATTACCAATTACCAATCACCAAAGTAATTAATGTCTAAAAATTCATCTTCAAAACCTTACGCAACCAATACTAATCCATCAGATAAATGGCAAGAAAGAATAGCACAAATAGCATATCGCTTCAACCGACAATATCAAAATCAACCCTTTGAAGTACCAGAAGAAGTACAAGCAATGCCAATATTTCGAGAATGGAATACTGGCTTATTAGGGGATAGAATAGTATCACCTTTTTGGGAAATCGCTCAACCTCAAAAAAATCAACACTGCTTAGATATTGGTTGCGGTGTCAGCTTTTTAATCTATCCTTGGCGAGATTGGCAAGCATTTTTTTATGGGCAAGAAATTAGTAATATAGCTAGAGATACGCTCAATTCCCGTGGTTCACAATTGAACTCCAAACTTTTTAAAGGTGTGGAATTAGGCGCATCACATCATCTAAATTACGCTTCAGATCAGTTTGATTTAGTCATAGCTACAGGATTTAGTTGTTATTTTCCCTTAGAATATTGGCAAGCCGTTTTACTAGAAGTCAAACGAGTATTGAAACCAGATGGACATTTTGTATTTGATATTCTTAATTCAGAACAACCTTTAGCAGAAGATTGGGCAGTTTTAGAAACTTATTTAGGTGCTGAAGTGTTTCTAGAATCTGGGACTGAATGGGAAAAAACCATTAAAGCAGCGGGTGGTAAAGTAGCTAAACGCCAATTAGGAGAATTATTCGAGTTATATAAAGTACGGTTTTGAGATAAAATTTAGTGAATAAACTAAAAACCTAGATATATCAAAAGTTTCAGGCTAAAAAAAAGTTGGAAAAATTGCAAGAAATAAGCAATAAAAGCATCAAAAACCGTTCATTTACCCAGATTTGATAATATTCTAATCTCCTTCTAATTCTTCTTTCTGACTCCTGACTCCTGACTCCTGACTCCTAGCCCTAATTATAGCAACCCTAGATCCTTCAAGCTGCTGCGTGTAATCTCAATTCTAGCAGGTAGATCATCTGGTTTATTGATGACAAGATTTGTAGCAAAAAAGTAGACATTTTTGTTTTGTTCCAAATAGCCAACAAACCAGCCTATTTGTGGTTTATTAGTAATTGACCACCCTGTTTTAGCGCGTAGCGTGTAATCTGGAGTCTGTTCCCGCACCATAATATCTTTAACAACATCCACTGTCCGTTTTGTAAAAGGTAAATTACCTTCATACAACCGTTGCAAAAAATCAATTTGCGCTTTGGGTGTAATTTTCAATGGACTTTGCAGCCAGAAACGATCAATGTCTGCGGCAGTACCAATTTGACGGTTGCCATAACCGACTTTATCAATCCATTGCTGCATTCTTTCATATCCAATTCTACGTGCTAGAACTTGATAAAACCAGACAGTGGAATTTTTGAAGGCTTGACGTAAATTCGTATCCTGATTCCAACCCTCAAAATCCCGATGAATTCCATCCCAAGTCAGGACAGCCACATCATCAGCAATCACACCTGTTTCTAAAGCCGTCAAGGCGTTGAAAATCTTGAAAGTTGAAGCTGGAGTCATTGCCGTGGCATTGCGCTGAGGATTGTGTTCATAGGTGAGGTTGTTTTTTGAGTCATGAATTAATATCGATCCTTCAACCCCAAATTTTTGGAAATGCCGTCCCAAATCTGGGACTTTAACACTCACTTTTGCTGAGTGTGTAGATGAGTTAGAAGAGGGTTGAGCCTGGACATATATTGATCCTAAGCTAATAATAACTATGAGTGTGAAAACAAAACTGAGCGATTGCACGTAGCGCAGCACCAGAGACGATCGCCAAATACGCAACAAAATTTTTTCTCCATTTAGATAAAATACAATCAACAAAAAACCGCATAAATTTTCCGGTGACAGTGTATTATTTGTAAATATTTTACTAAGAATTTTGCCCAAATAGCCGCAATGACCATCCGCCATGCCACAGAAACAGACTTACCGATAATTGTAGACATTTATAACGCTGCTGTTCCTAGCCGCATGGCTACAGCCGATTTAGAACCTGTATCTGTGGAAAGTCGCATGGCTTGGTTTAGAGGACGAGTACCCTCACAACGACCACTGTGGATTATTGAAGCAGATGGTGCGATCGCTGGCTGGCTAAGTTTCCAATCATTTTATGGCAGACCAGCTTACCATTCCACAGCCGAAATTAGTATTTACATTTCCCCAAACTTTCAAAAACGTGGTTTAGGAAAGCGACTAGTAGAACAAGCAATCAAAGAAAGTCCGAATTTAGGTTTAAAAACCTTAGTTAGCTTTATTTTTGCCCATAATCACCCCAGTTTGAAGCTATTTGAAAAATTTGGCTTTCAACATTGGGGGCATTTGCCCAAAATAGCCGATTTAGCAGGTGTAGAAAGGGATTTAATTATTATGGGGTTACGAGTTGGAAAACCGGAATAAAGTATACCTTAACTAGCCATCACGAACTGCGTACACCAAGATGCATAAAAATGTTTTTAAGTCCTGAGTCTGAGAGTAACTGGCCACCACTCAGCACTCAGCACCGAAGCCGCAAACAGAATTTTTATCGAGCAGTTAAAGTATCAAAGTTGTATTCAGTACCAACTTTTAGCTGATTAGCATTGTAACGAGGAGACATCAACAGAGAAGTATCGTAAGGATTCGGTAAATCAGGGGTACGAAGATATGGATCATTCATACTTTGTTGAGTGAGAACATCCCGATAAAGAGTATTAACCAACTCAGCATCTTTCGCTATTTCATTATCAGGGAAAGTTGTCCCGAACTTACCTCCAGGCCCCAGCAAAGAATCTACCTGACGCTTTAAACTGCCATTATCGTAAAAATTAGGATCATGGCGAAAATAAGCTCTCTCGAAGCTATCACTCGTTGTTTCATAATGATCTGCTTGCATCTGAGCAACTGCAACTACAGGAAAAGCAGTACTAGTAACCAGGAGTACTAGTAATCCACTAAAGCCTTGCCATTTTATACCCATATTGACTACTCCTCAATTTTTGGACGAATCTTAATTTATGCTTAGTCTCAGAACTCTCATGAGTTTAACCTTTGGTGTAGCACAACTTTTAATCGTTTGTAATGTCTAATTCTACTGAAACATCTAACCAATCGGATATTTGGGCAACTACTACTGATTTAACAACCCTGCGTCAGAAGTTACTAGATTTATTTTGCCAACTTGCTTATCAAGAAGGTGATTTTGTTCTCTCTTCTGGACAGCAGAGTTCTTACTATATTAACGGTAAACAAGTAACACTCCACCCTCAAGGTGCATTGGCAGTAGGCAGACTTTTGTTACAACTCTTACCGGAAGATACACAAGCAGTAGCAGGTTTAACCTTGGGGGCTGACCCCATAGTTTCAGCAGTGAGTGTAGTTTCCGTCTATGAAAATCGACCCCTACCAGCTTTAATTATTCGCAAAGAAGCGAAAGGTCATGGAACAATGGCTTATATAGAAGGCCCCAGTTTGCCAAAAGGTGCAAACGTAGTGGTTTTAGAAGACGTTGTTACTACTGGGCAATCTGCACTGAAAGCTGTAGAGCGATTGCAAGCAGCAGGTTATACAGTCAATAGAGTAATTTCTTTGATAGACCGATTACAAGGGGGAGCAGAGTTATATCAGTCTCATGGGTTGCAATTTGATGTCCTGTTTTCAATTCGGGATCTACAGGAACGGTATCAGCAGATACTCAAGAAAGTTCCAAATCATTAGTAATACTAACAGGACTTACGCAAAAAATAACGAAAGTAGCGGTAATTTATGAATTATCGCTACGTAATAATAAGGTTTTCAGCTGCATCTAGCGTAAGTCCTAACTAATTCAGGGATAGCTCAGTTGAGCCGCTGACGCTCACGTAAGCCTCATTTATCTGTAATCTCCGAATACCGTAGAGACGTTCTATGGAACGTCTTTACAGTCAGGAATAAAGCGCGGTTTAATAGTATCTTTTTGGTAAGTATGCAACTTTTAAGTGCGTACTTTTCATCTTATACGGGAACATCTTAAACTAGATAGTAATCCTAAATAATTTATGAACTTAGTAGGACTTAATTATGATGTCTCAAAATACGATTAACTACATAATTCATGACGGAAATTTACGCGGTCATAGTCAAATTGACTGGCTCGATAGTTATCATACATTTTCCTTCAGTCACTTTCATGATCCCAAACGCATGGGATTTCGTTCTTTAAGAGTCATTAATGATGACCGCATTGCTGCTGGGGCTGGATTTCCTACTCACGGACATCGAGATATGGAAATCCTCACCTATGTTGTATCAGGTGCAGTTGAACATAAAGATAGTTTGGGTACAGGTTCAGTCATTCGTCCCGGTGACGCACAGATTATGAGTGCGGGTACTGGTATCATGCACAGCGAATTTAATCACTCAAAAACTGAAGAGTTACATTTATTGCAAATCTGGATGTTACCAGACACACCAGGATTATCACCAAGGTATGACCAAAAGGCTTTTTCAGCAGAAGAAAAGCGAGGAAAACTGAGATTAATCGCAGCTAAAGATGGACGTGATGGTGCTGTGACTATTCACCAAGATATTGATTTATATGCATCTATTTTAGAGAAGGGCGATGTTGTAAATTATCATGTCCAGCCTCATCGTTATGCCTGGTTACAAATAGCGGCAGGTGAAGCAACTTTCAATGGTCAAGAACTAAGAGCCGGTGACGGAGTCCAAATTACTGGAGAAGAACGACTAGAAATTAGTACAAATCTCAGTGCAGAAATCTTGCTTTTTGACTTAGCTTAAACAAAAATTCAACCTAAAGCCTAATATTTGGCAAACATGGGGCTTTTTCTGCTTAATCTTCTTTAATCACTATCGAAATAAATCGACTATTTTCACCTGAGTTCGACATAAGATAATTTGTGGAAAACTCGCCCCCAGTAGAGTTTCAAACCCTTATTCTCTCGCTCTTAAAAGTCATAACTCCGTTCGGTGAAGCCGTGCCGTAGGCATAGGAGAAACTCCGAACTCAGGTATTTTCCGGTTCATAGCCTGGTAAAAATTAAGGTTTCATTCCCATTTGACAAAAGAGAGCAAAGCTAATGTTGCCCTTCCAGACAATATTTGACAATCAGCAGACAATTTCTGTTATCAGCATCTCGTTCATAAACAACATGATCTGCCAAGCGTCGGAGGAGAAACCATCCATACCCACCTACTTGTAGAGTACCTGGCTCTGGCTCAATGATCGCGTCAGGATTAAATGGTTTTCCATGATCCCAAATTCTCATTTCTAGTCGGTCAATCCATAGACTCAATTCAATATCTATCGTTGTATCTGGTGGTAAAGAACGATGAGCGTGGCGAACTGCGTTGGTAAAGCCTTCTGCTAATGCTAAATTGAGGCGATAGAGTTGGCTTTCTGACCAGCCGTATTGGGTTAAATATTGCAGACAGAATTTTTCAAACCATTGTTGCACCTGGTTTAGGAGCTTCAGATCGCTCTTTACTGTCAGATGGTCTTGCTGCACTATGGTAAGCATTGACCGTGACTTGAATATTAAGTAAATGAAAAATGCTAGTTTTGTTGGTTTGAAATTTAGCAATAGCTTTGATCTTATATCCAAAATTTCAAATTCCAGACAAAACTTAGACTCTAAAAATCTATGCCTGTGCGTTTTAAAAAGCATATTAGCCAGGAATATGAGTGACTAATGGACTATGTAAGCCCTGCGGCTAAGTTGTTAGACTCATAACCTAGGTATATGCTCTTTAAACTCACAGGCATTACAGTACTTTGTGGAAAAACTCAGTTAGAACAGTCCCAAAGTCAGAGATTTATCTAATGGCAATGCAGCACCAATACCTAACCAGATAGTTACAAAAGTACCAAACAAAAATACTGTTGTTGCTACTGGACGACGGAAGGGGTTTTGGAACTTATTCACGTTCTCAATGAAGGGAACGAGAATCAGACCCAAGGGTACGGAAGCCATTGCCAATACTCCTAACAGTTTGTTAGGAAGGGAGCGTAAAATTTGGAAAACGGGATATAGATACCACTCTGGCAAAATTTCCAAGGGGGTAGCAAAGGGATTAGCAGGTTCACCTGTCATGGCGGGATCTAGGACTGCTAGAGCGACGATACAAGCGAATGAACCCATAATCACGATTGGGAACACGTAGAGCAAATCATTAGGCCAAGCTGGTTCACCATAATAGTTGTGACCCATGCCTTTGGCAAGTTTGGCTCTTAACTGAGGATCACTGAGATCCGGTTTTTTTTGCGTTGACATTTTGAAATTTGCTCTCCTGCTTAAATTAAGTTAAAGCATTTGTGAAAGCCATCAGCTATTTAGGTAAGCCGCACGCTTGTGCGTCTGGTTGAAAGCCACAAATTTAGTATGACACTAAGTTCTGTCTTGCTAGTTGAAATCAGTTTTTGTAGCTTTCAATGCTTACAGCTTCAGAGAATAGTGTTTGTTTTTCACTTAAATGTTATTTGCCCTAAGTTTAAAACAAACGACTCTGATCTGGAAACAGTTTTTACCTATTTAGTGATAATTTTCAGTTACAAAGGCCCAGAAATACCTTGTTTGCGGATCATCAAGAAGTGGAACAGCATGAATACTGCAATCAACCAAGGTAGAACGAAGGTGTGGGCGCTATAGTAGCGGGTTAGGGTGGCTTGACCGACGCTAGAACCACCACGTAGCAGGTCAGAGATGAGTACACCAACTACGGGAATTGCTTCGGGTACACCACTAACGATTTTTACAGCCCAGTAACCAACTTGATCCCAAGGTAGGGAATAACCGGTCACACCGAAGGAAACTGTGATGACAGCGAGGATGACTCCACTGACCCAGGTGAGTTCGCGGGGTTTTTTGAAACCACCGGTTAGATAAACTCGGAAGACGTGCAGAATCATCATTAGCACCATCATGCTGGCTGACCAGCGGTGAATGGAGCGAATTAGCCAGCCGAAGTTGACTTCATTCATGATGTACTGAACGGAGGAATAAGCTTCAGCTACTGTGGGCTTGTAGTAGAATGTCATCGCAAATCCAGTGGCAAACTGGATAAGGAAGCAAACGAGGGTGATTCCACCTAGACAGTAGAAAATGTTGACGTGGGGAGGGACGTACTTACTGGTTACATCTTCAGCGAGCGCTTCAAGGTCTAAGCGTTCCTCAAACCAGTCATAAACGTTGGCCATACAATCTTAAGTTCCTAAAAATTGGTTGCGGTTGATAAATCTCCCAATAGCAATTTTGGGATTTTCACAAAGAGTAGCTTTCTTGCAGAATCGTTAAGATTTTCAGAAACTTAACACTCTGTAAATATCGAATATATTGCGATCTCTTTGCAAGCCAACGCTGAAAATGTTGGTTCCAAAGTAGATTTTATCGTTTTTGAGGAGGGATATGCACAGCAGCTGTTGATGACAACTTGATGAGAGCAATGCACCTCTTCTATAAAAAAAGTAACATAGTCGAGAGATAGATTTCATCAAAAACGTGGCAACTGGACTGTTAGAGCTAATTTGGGTTGTGGTGAACATGAATAAAAAGGTTTTGAGGTGGGGATTTTCCTTACTATTGGGTTTTTGCTTGATTTTTGGCTCATTCATCTCACCTGCGATCGCTTTGACTCAGGAACAAAAGCTGGTTTCTGAGGTGTGGCGAATTGTCAATCGCTCTTATCTGGATGAGACGTTTAATCATCAAAACTGGTCGGATGTGCGGCAACAGGCTCTAAAAAAGCCGCTGCTCAATGACCAGGCAGCATACACGGCAATTCAGAAGATGCTGAAAAGCCTTGATGATCCTTTTACTAGGTTTCTAGACCCAGAGCAGTACCGCAGTTTGCAAGTTAGTACTTCTGGTGAACTGACGGGTGTGGGTTTACAAATTGCCCTCAATCCCCAAACGGGTATTTTGGAGGTAATTACACCTATTGAGGGTTCGCCGGCAGAGAAAGCTGGGTTAAGACCACGCGATCGCATTTTGAAGATTGAAGGATTATCCACAGAAAATCTGACTCTTGATGAAGCTGCTTCTCGAATGCGTGGCCCTATCGGCAGTGTGGTATCACTTTTGATTGGCCGAGAGGGAGAAACAGACCAGGAATTTATCTTGATGCGCGATCGCATTGAACTTAATCCTGTTGTAGCTGATTTGCGTTTATCCCCCCAAGGAAAACCCATTGGCTACCTCCGTCTCACGCAATTTAATGCTAATGCGGCTATGGAGTTAGCACACGCTATTTCTAGTTTAGAAAAAAAAGGCGCAGCTGCCTATATTCTTGATCTGCGAAATAATCCAGGGGGTTTATTACAAGCAGGTGTTGAAGTTGCTCGTCAGTGGTTAGATTCTGGCACAATCGTCTACACGGTCAATCGTCAAGGGATTCAGGGCAATTTTGAAGCCTCTGGACAAGCCTTAACACCAGACCCATTAGTGATTTTGGTGAATCAAGGAACGGCTAGTGCTAGTGAGATTCTAGCTGGTGCGCTGCAAGATAATGGTCGCGCCCAGTTAGTAGGTGAAACTACCTTTGGTAAGGGTCTAATTCAATCGTTATTTGAATTATCCGATGGTTCTGGTTTGGCAGTGACAATTGCTAAATATGAAACTCCCAACCATCGAGATATTAACAAACTCGGTATTAAACCAGACACAGTAATTACCCAAATACCAATCACCCGTGACCAAATTGCCACAGAAGCAGACAGCCAATATCAAGCCGCTGTAGAATTGTTGACCAAAAACTTGGTAGTAGCAGAAAAGGAATGATGGAGAAGATGAGGAAGCACAAGGAAAATTCCTACTCAATACTCGGTACTCAGTACTCGGTACTGACTAATCGCTGATAAGCTTGGTCTATAAAGTGTTTGCCTCGAAGGAAACCGATGTTACCGCCGGGGCAAATGTATTGTAGAGTTTCTGGCGTAAAGCGATCGCATAAAGCTTGAACACTTTTTAGTTGTCTAGGCCAGTGAAAAGTTTTTGCAGTGCGTAATGGGACAGGTTCACCTTGCAAGTTAGGGACTAAATGCCGTCCCGAAAAGAGAACTCCCCCAAATTCACGATAATATAGACATGAGGAGCCTGGAGAATGTCCAGGTGTCCAGATAACTTGTGTGGTGGCATCAAGAGTCAATTCTTGACCAAAGGTAGTGACATTTAAGCCAGGTAATAAATAAGCTTCTTGCTCTTGAATGAGAATCTCACAATCAAGGGCTTGTTGAATTTCTGCTGTTTTACCAATAGCACCACGATGAGTTATGAACAACCAGCGTACACCTTTATCTGTTTGTGTAGTTTGCTCCAGACATTCCCAAAAATCCTGATTAATTTGCTCTAAAGAGGGGCAGTCGATGAGAATATTACCTTCATTTCTTACAATGAGATAAGAAGTTCCTCCTAATGTATCTCGATTTGGTGGCAAGGCAAAAATTTTGTTGATGCCCAAGTCGGTAGATGCTGATTCTGTTTCAGTTGAAGTAGAAAGGATTTCTCCTACTGGCATTTGACCAGAAAGTATATTCTGAGGAGGCTTAATTGGATAACTTGTTTGTTGAAGTGCGGGAGACATAAATCAAATAATTTCAAAATCAAGAATTCTTATTTCTTAGTAGGTCTCTTTAAATAGGAGTAATACTACCTGAAGAGAATTTTTAGAGGGTAAGGCGTTTTCAATGTACAGAATAACCCATATCACCTGAGTTCGGAGTTCGGAGTTCGGAGTTCGGAGTTCGGAGTTCGGAGTTCGGAGTTCGGAGACGCTACGCGAACGGAGTTATGATTTTTAAAAGCGAGAGAATAAGGGTTTGAAACTTTACTGGGGGCGAGTTTTCCACAAATTATCTTATATCGAACTCAGTATGACATCAGTCCAATTTTCAACCGTTTGCAGTATAACTTCTGTGTTCCTACTTCCTTGATCATGAACTCCTGTTTGCGTCAGCGTCTGTGCAGGAAATATCAAGGCAATCCTGAACTACTTTTTTGTCCAAATTAGTGAACATAACATGGCATTTTGGTTTCTTCTCTTACTGGGTCTAGCTACTTATCTCATAGTGCAGCGCAGCGTTGCTCATATCACCAGAACACCAGTGTGGTTATTGTGGCTGGTGTTAATGACACCTGCAATAATCTTAAGCGGTTGGACATTGATTTATGGTGTCAAACAACCACCTCCACCAGGGCTGATTATCTGGCCTCTGGTAGTTTCTCTACTGGTATACTGGTTTTTGTTCCTATCAGGGCGTAGAGTACCAGGGGATACCCAGACTCAAGGACAAATGACAGGATCACCATCAGCTAATAATCCTACTTCCGAAGCATCACCAGTGCGTCCCATTCAGCCGGCAGAAGAAACTAATTTGCGGAATTGTTTTCCTTGGTCTGTATACTACCTACAAAACATTGAGTATCGACCCCAAGCGGTGATTTGTCGTGGTCAGTTGCGAACCAAGGCCAATCAAGCTTATCACCAAATTAAAACAAATATTGAAGGGCAATTTGGCGATCGCTTTTTGGTGATATTTCAAGAAGGTATGAATGATAAACCCTTCTTTGTACTCGTTCCCAATTCCCAAGCTGCTAAACAAAATCCAAACCGCGCTTCAGAAAATTTAACTCAAGCCGCAGTAGCCCTTTCCCTGTTGTTACTGACTTTATTCACCACCACCTTAATAGGATCGCAAATTGCTGGGGTGGAACTAGCAAAACTCAAATCTGACCTCACTCTACTCACAAATGGTTTACCCTACGCCTTAGGACTCATCACCATCTTGGGTATCCATGAACTTGGTCACTATTTCACGGCTCGATTCCATAAAATTCGCTCGACCCTGCCTTATTTTATCCCTGTGCCTTTTTTCTTAGGAACTTTTGGCGCATTTATTCAAATGCGTAGTCCCATTCCCCACCGCAAAGCATTATTTGATGTTAGTATTGCTGGGCCAATTGCTGGTTTTATCGCCACTTTACCTCTACTGATCTGGGGTTTAGCTCATTCGGAAGTAGTACCTTTGAGCGCAAAAATGGGACTGTTAAACCCCAATGCCCTGAATCCTAAATATTCAATTTTATTAGCATTGCTCTCAAAATTAGCCTTGGGAAGTGAATTAACCGCCCAATCTGCCTTAAATTTACATCCCGTGGCAGTAGCTGGATTTTTAGGATTAATTGTCACCGCATTAAATTTGATGCCCGTGGGGCAACTTGATGGAGGTCATATTGTCCATGCCATGTTTGGACAACGTACCGCAGTTGTCATTGGTCAAATCGCTCGCTTGTTGTTACTCATGCTGTCTTTTATCCGTAGAGAATTTCTGTTGTGGGCAATTCTGTTATTATTTATTCCCTTAATTGATGAGCCAGCGCTGAACGATGTTACAGAACTGGATAACGGACGTGATATTTTAGGATTAAGTGCGATCGCTTTATTATTATTAATAATCCTGCCCCTACCTCAATTCTTAGCTCGTGTGTTGCAGATTTAAAACAACTCTCAGTTTGCAGAAATTCGTCATACTCTATATGTGTACTAATTGAGTAAAAGACAAAATTTATGCAAATTCAAACACCAGACTGGGTTAAACACGCCGTTTTCTATCAAATCTTCCCCGATAGATTCGCCAAAAGTAAACAATCACGTAAGAGTTTATTACGAAATGCCAATTGGGAAGCATGGGAAGCAATGCCAACCCTCCAAGGTTATAAAGGTGGAGATTTGTGGGGCATATTGGAACAATTAGACTATATCCAAAGTTTAGGAATTAACGCCATTTACTTCACACCCATCTTTCAATCTGCAAGTAATCACCGCTATCACACCCATGATTATTATCAAGTTGATCCACTTTTAGGAGGTAATGAAGCCTTTAAAGAATTACTAGATGCAGCCCATCACAGGAATATTAAAATTGTTCTTGATGGAGTATTTAATCATGCAAGCCGGGGCATATTCTTTTTTCACGACATTTTAGAAAATGGACCTCATTCACCTTGGGTAAATTGGTTTAAAATCCACGGCTGGCCGCTGGCACCATATACAGGTGATGCACCTGCAAACTATGAAGGCTGGGCAGGAATTCGCTCATTACCAGTATTTAATCATGATAACCCAGAAGTACGGGAATACATCATGGAAATTGCCGAATATTGGATTAAATTTGGCATTGATGGTTGGCGTTTAGATGTACCTTTTGAAATTAAAACTCCAGGATTTTGGCAAGAATTTCGCCAACGAATCAAAGCTATTAATCCAGATGCTTATATTGTCGGAGAAGTGTGGGGAGACTCCCGTGAATGGTTAGATGGAACCCAATTTGATGGGGTAATGAATTATTTATTTGCTGGGCCAACTATTGCCTTTACCGCAGGCGACAGAGTAGATTTAGAACAAGTACAAGGCCGTGATTATCAACCATCTCCACCATTATTTGCGGCTGAATACGCTGCTAAAATTAAAGAATTACTAGCACTTTATCCTTGGGAAATTCAGCTAACACAACTTAATTTACTTGCAAGTCATGATACAGCTAGATTAATTACCATTGCTGGTGGTGATATCCCCAGTGCAGAATTAGCAACTTTACTTTTACTCACTTTTCCCGGTGCATCTAGTATTTATTATGGTGATGAAGTTGGTTTACCAGGTGCATTAGATCCTGATTCTCGTCGGGGTTTTCCTTTAGAAGCAAATTGGAATTTAGAAATTCTTGATACTCACAGAAAATTAATTTCTCTACGTCATAAATATCAAGCTTTGCGGATTGGGGATTATCAAGTTCTTTATGCACAGGGAACGCTGTATATATTTGCGCGAACCTTGGGAACTGAGGAATTAATTATTGCTGTGAATGTGGGAACAGCAACCGCAACGGGTAATGTAGATTGTAGCAATTTACAAACTCAACCTGATCAAATTTTGTTTGGTACTGGTGAAATTGAATGGAATAGTAAAGTTCTTGATTTAACCGTTCCTCCGCGTACTGGTTGCATTTTGGGTTAAATATCGAAATTTCGGTGAAAGCGATTGTCAATTTTATCAGTTTTTTGCTGATTACAAGTTAAGCAGAGAGTTTGTAAATTACTAATATCGTTTTTTCCACCACGAGACAAAGGGATAATATGATCAATACTGAGGTTAGTTTCTTGGGAAGTTTTACCACAGCTTTGACACTGATATTTATCCCTTTGGAAAACGTAAGTTCTGACTTCTGAGGGTATGGTGATACGTGGGGTTTTGTTCATGTTTTTATCTCACGCAAAGGCGCAAAGACGCAAAGGTAAGAGTTATGATGTAGCATCATTTATCATCCGACGTAAATCATCAAGAGGTGATTCTGGTTCTTTTATTTCTGTATCTTCTTCAACGTAAAATTCAACTCTGAGTTTAAATTTAAGTTTCCCTTTTTTCCAAGATTTAGAACCTAAATTTAGCATTTTGACATCCATACCTTCTTTGAAACATTCAGTATTATAATGTCTATCTTGTAAATAATAAATCTTTTGTCTCCTCAATGCTTCCCATAGAGAACTCAAAAAGTTTGTATCACTTCCGAGTTCTTCAAATGCTTGTTTCAATTTATTAACTTTATAAGTTAAATCATTACATTCAATCACATCATCATCATTACACTCTATCAACTTAAACTTATCTTTCATTTCTTTCTTCCTTTGCGCCTTTGCGCCTTTGCGTGAGATAATTCTTAATTAGGTGAACACAGCAAACCCCTGCATTCACCCCAAAATATTATACTATACCTATTCTTCCCCAATTATCGGCAGTAAATGTTCATATAACTGCATCGCTTGTAAACAGCTATTTATTCCAGCAACTGCTGTATTATACTCCTCAATTTTCCCCGCAACCTGACTCAATAAACGCTGATTATTAGCGATCTTTTCCTCAGCTTCTTGTTCCAAAGTTCTCTCTAAATAAGCACGCGCATGGGGATATTGTTGTAAAATATCATCTGCTTGTTTATCCCCCATTGGTAATAACTGAGTTTTGATAGTTTGGTTGATGGTTTGTCGGAAAGATTTACGAATGGTATTTTCAACTTTTGGTTCAAAGTCTAACTTCAATAATTGTCTAATTGCTGGTTCAGCTTCAATTATACTTTCTGCATCATAACCTTGTGATGTTTGTTGTAATGTTTGCCGAAATTGATAGATGGAAAATGTTCCTTCATCGTAAAATCTGGGACTTTCTCTCACAAATCTATCGCATTCCACCCTAGCAGCATTTACCAAAGCTTGAGAAACTTGTTTTTCTATCAATTTTATTTCTGATTCAATTCCCCCATCATTCCCTAATAAACGATACAATTGACGGTAATATTCTGATTTTCTAATCTTTTCCATTAACTGCTGGAATAGATTAGCATTTACTTGTTGACAAGAGTCTATTAAAATATCTTCCAACTGATTTGATAGATAATAAAAAGCCTCTACTAAAATAGCCAATAAAGGTGCAGTTGCATTGCGGGGATGACTCAATGTTGCACGACGATAAACTTCTGCAACGGAAAATGTATCTAGTAATTCATCAAGACGACGAATCATCCGAGATTGTAATTGTCGAAAATCTGCTTCAAATTCTTCACAATTATTATTAATTAATCTGTTGACTTCTTCGTGAATATGTTGGCTAAAATCTCTCCCAACTTGCTGGAGTTGCTGATTTAATTTTTGCAACTCATATTCTTTCATACTTTCGATTTCACGCGGTTGACTATCTAAGTCAATTTGCACGTTTTGATAGTGTTTTTTGAGTTTAATGCAAATATCTTCTAAATCATCAGCGAGGTTTTTAAATAACTGTGGACGTTTTTCTTCTGTCAGATAGCGTGTAATTGATGTGCGAAATTCTTCAACACCACTATCTTGAATGAGTTGCTTAATTAATGGTGTTCCCTGTTCGTTTAAAATTCTCACATAGTTTTCATTTGGTGTTTCAAAGCTGTTAACGGAAATGCGAAATTGACTGGGGGATAATTTACCAGAGTTAGCACAATAGCGATTAAACTCATTAATAAATTGTGGTGTTTCTTCTCTCCCATCTAAACCTTTCACACTTTCAGCAAAAATCGAGTCTAAACCAAATCTATCTGATCTCGTTGTTTGTTTAAGTTGACTTCCGTAAAAACCTAGTAACCCGCTGGTTTTATAAACTCTGCTACTATCTCGAAATTGATTGTTAATTAAATCTTCTAAACGTTGTCTGAGTTGGTTGTTATACCAAGTTTCATCAATGCGGTTGAAGATATAAAAAACCCTGTCTCTTATTCCTGCATTTTCCCGCATTATTTCTAATAATTCGGTTTCTTCCTTCGTCAGATCACCCGCAGCAGCAGGTTTGAGAACACATACGACTGCTGATGTATCTGGATGTTGAATTTTTGCATAAGTTAATTGTGCATCTTTTTCTACGGGTGCATCAATTCCTGGTGTGTCAATAATGACGTTACCATCTTCTAAAAGTGGATGATGACAGTAATATTCTATTCGCTTCAAAACTGCGCTGTTACTACCTCTTCGTGCATATCCCGCAGCTTCCTTGAGGTTGGTAAAGTTGAATTGTTCCATTGAGTATGTAGCATTATTAACCGTGTTGATGCGATCGCGGTTTGTTACATATCCTTCTAATAACAAAATTAACGCTTTTGCTTGTTTTCCCCGTTCTGATTTACTCTCTCCACCTTCCTGTTGAACAATTACCATACAACCTTGACGCAATAAATCAATTACATCAGATTGATTAATATTTTCTACTGTAGTAAATCCCAATTGCTGACACAAAGAAACCGCTTGTTCCCGAACTTCTACTTCACTCAAAAAGGTTAAAACAACTCTTTCTGAATCTGCTGGTGCATACTCAATTTTGCATTCTGTACCAGTCGCGTGTCCTTCTGCACTATATAATAATTCCCTCTCCAATAGTGCATTAATCAACATTGATTTACCCGCACTAAAAGCACCTGCGAACACAATCTCAAATTTCGGAGAAATTGCTTTATCCAAAGATATTTGCACAGATGTAATATCTTGAGAACGCAACGCTGCTTCTTGGTGCAACAGTTGTAAAATAGATTCAACTTGAGTTTGTAATTGCTGGCACTGAGGCGCTAAACTTGACATAATAAGTAGTAAACAAAGTTTACAAGTATTGTAATACTACTTATTGCAATTTAGCTATATTTTACTTAACGCACCACGGGTTACACCTAATTGGTTTTGTAGTTTTAATTCTCTCCAAAGTTGAGAACCGTTGATTTCTCCTTGGAGGAGTTGATTATAACGGTGTATTGTTTTTATTACTTGTTCCGGTGTTTCGTTGAGAAATTCAATCCGGAAGTGCTGTAAACCTAATGATATTAGCCTTTGTACATATTCTGCACCAGTTTGAGCCGTGCTATTATATACTGTATTCCGGCATCCTGCGTCAGCTTTAAGAATGTGTTCACTACCTACTCTGTCTTTAATTTTGACTTCTAGTTTTTCGCAAGGTCTGCCACAGTTAGTATAATCTGTTCCTTCAGATAAGAAAGCGCAAAATACGCAGTGTTCCATGTGAAACATTGGTATTCGTTGGTGAATTGTCACTTCAAAGTTTTGAGGTGGATAATTTGTAATTAAATCTTCGAGTTGGTTAATATTTAAGTCGTAGGATGCTGTTAATCTTTCTAAATTAAAACGTTGTTTCAAATAGTCTGCTGTGAGTGGGTTAGCGATATTTAAAGAAAAGTCAGCAATACATCTTTCATTAGCAAAATATTCTAATTGGTCATAATTTCTAATTAAATAACCATCAGCATTCGCAGCGCGGACTTGTTTTAAAATCCAGGTTTCTCCAGGTTTAGTTATGCGGGGTGGTGCAACAAAGATATTGATTTCTTTTTCACATTCTCGCACTATTTTGACTGCTTCTTGATAATTGCGAGGATTTTCAAATTCACAGTATATAGTTTTGATATCTGCTGTTAATACTGCTTTGAGTTGCTTGATGTTTCTGACTAAAACAATCAAGGAAGGGAAAGCTGAAATAGGGGAAAAATGGGAAGTAATTAAATCTTGCCATTTTCCATGATGATTTAATTGCCAAAGTTTGGGTTTTCTTCTTAATTTTTCTAATTGAGTGACTATTTCCCGACGCATTCGGTTTAATTCACTCACAGGTAACATAATATTCCCGTTGAGATTATTTATAAAGTCGTCTAAATAAAAAGGAGTATTTCCTAAACGTCCAAATTGTTCTTTTACCCTTTCTGTAGTGAGAGGTTTAGTGTGTGCTTCTACTAGCAATATTTCTGATTCTACTTGGACTATATTACCAAATTGATCACGAGCGATCGCTATTAAGTTTTCTCCAATTTCTCCATACACTTCTATATTAATCGGTCGTTGAAATTGGGGATTTTCTCCAGCATAACTTTGACGAATTTGTTTATCAAGTTCTGGATCATTAGTTTTCCAAACTTTATCACCTATATTTATCCGTCGAAAATTTAAATTATTTCTACCAAAGCTTAATATTGCTTCTTTCCCTTTTTCCACAACTGCATATATTCTTCCCCCTTCTTCCTGCGTTTCTGGATGTCCACAATCAAAAACGATTCCGTCACCTGGTTTAACTGGTGCTTCTAATTTTACTGTTATTTGTTCATTGCTAATGCGGGTAACTTCTCCTAAATAAACACCGCGTTTTTTCCCGAAATTTGCATGAACTAACTCTTGATTATTAATTCCCTCAAACCAACCTGTATACAGTCCACGAGAAAAAGCCATTTCTAGACTATATTGATCTTTTTCTCTACTAGAAAATGTTTGTAGTAGAGACGTTCCATGGAACGTCTCTACATTTGTTGCCATAATTCTATCTAAAGCTTTTCGATAAACTTGGGTAACGTTAGCAACATATTCCGGTGCTTTCAAACGTCCTTCAATTTTTAAACAAGTCACTCCAGATTTAACCAACTCTGGTAAAACTTCTAAACCTGCTAAATCTTGAGGACTAAGTAAATATTTCCGATTACCTAAATTAACAACTTCACCATCTGCAATTAAATCATAAGGCATTCTGCAAGCTTGAGCGCATTCTCCCCGATTTGCAGAACGTCCCCCCAGTGCTTCACTAGTTAAACATTGTCCAGAATATGCGACGCACAAAGCACCGTGAACGAAAACTTCTAAAGGTAGGGAAGTATTTTTTTGAACTATTTGTTGTTGAATTTTATTAATTTCTGTAATAGAACATTCCCGCGCTAAAACTACCAATTGACAACCAAGCGATTTAGCAAATTCTACCCCCGCAGCACTGGTAATAGTCATCTGCGTTGAAGCGTGAATGGGAAAGTCGGGGGAAAGATGACGAATTAGACGACAAATACCAATGTCTTGAACAATGACAGCATCAACACCCGCAGAAATGATAGTTTTGAGGTATTGCTGTGCTTCAGTGAGTTCTTGAGGGAAAATCAGAGTATTCAGGGTGACGTAACCTTTCACTCCTCGTAGGTGCAGAAATTCCATTAATTCCGGTAAGTCTGCTTCGGTGAAATTCTCAGCCCTCATCCGCGCGTTAAACTTGTCTAAACCAAAGTAAATTGCATCAGCACCATTTTCTACTGCTGCTTTGGCACATTCCCAATTACCCGCAGGTGCTAGGATTTCGGGGAGTTTGAGGGTAGGGGTGCTTGTCATTTTGGTTAGTCAGGTTTAGTTCAGCTTATAGATTGTATCTAAATTGGGGTGAGATTGTGGGACAGGGGAAGCTAATCTAATTTGGTATTATATAAATATAACTCCGTTATTTTTGTACAGCAATGCATACAAACTGCAATTATATATAAGGTGGTGCTAACTCCAAATCAAGCGTAGGCTGCGAACATATTTATGATTACCCATAAAGTAAGTAATGTAATGTCTGCAATACCCGGAAACACAGCAGACGCAGCCAAAAAATGAGCAATAGGAAGATCTAAAACCATTCCAGCTAACAGGAAATCAGCAAAAAAACTCACCCAATTAACCTGTAAACCCCTGAAAAAAACAAAGACACAAAAACGCACCGGAAAACCCTTTGCGTCTTTGCGTCTCTGCGTGAGAAAATTCTTAACCTACCTTAGCAACATAAGGACTTGTCAACTTATCCAACTGCTGAGTTAACAGACTGAGGAACAAACCCACATCAGTCACCACACCTACTGATTCTATTGAACCGCGATCGCTCAATTTAGTCACTACCGCTGGGTTAATGTCCACACAGACCATCTTCACACCCGCAGGAGTCATATTTCCCACCCCGATAGAATGCAGCATAGAAGACAGCATCAAAATCATATCTGCACCTTCAATGATTTTAGAATATTCCTGTTGTGCTAAAATCAAGTTCATTTGGGTATCGGGTAAGGGGCCATCATCCCGAATTGAACCAGCGAGGGAAAAGGGAATGTTATTTTTCACGCACTCATACATCACCCCACTTTTCACTACTCCCGCTTCTACCGCTTTAGCAATGCTACCAAAACGACGGACAGTATTAATCACCTTCAAGTGATGTCGGTGTCCACCCCGCACAGCTACACCCCGCTTCATATCCACACCTAGGGATGTACCCAAGATATTTTGTTCCATATCATGAACTGCGATCGCATTTCCACCCAAAAGACCTTGAACGTAACCTTCTCGAACTAACCGACAGAGATGTTCACCACCACCTGTGTGAATCACCACAGGCCCAGCCGTAACAACGACTTTACCACCGCTATCCTTAATTTTGCGTAATTCCCAAGCTACCTGTTCAACAACTAATTCCACCCGTCTTTCACTGGAAACACCAGAAGACATAAAGCTGAATTCTTGGGAATTGCGTTGTTCTCGTGATTCGGCTTTGCGGACGGTGCGAATACCTAAAACATCAACAACTACCTTGTCGCCTATTTCTAAATCACGCAATAGTTTACACTTAGCTACAATACCATTAGGAGTTTGAGAAATTGCGATCGCACCATCCATGCGTTGATTCTGCACTTTCAGCCATTCCCCATTTACCCGGATTTCAGTGGGATAAATCGTGCTGACATAGAAATCATCAGGCGCTACACCCGCTTGGATCACAGGTTCTAACTTAGAATCCCGTTCATCTTGGGGTAAATCAACCGCACCCAAATCAATCAACTGCGAGATAATTTCTTCCATCACTTCATGGGATGGTGCAGATACCCTCACCTCAGCCGCAGATGTACTTTGACGTTGTTCTCCCAAGTTGAATTTGAGAACTTGGAAACTTCCCCCCATTTCCACAATCAAATCTAATGCGCGGTTAATCAAACCTGCATCTAGTAGGTGTCCTTCCATGCGGATAACACGACTTTCTACGGATGCGTTAGCGTGAATTTCATCACCAATTGGTTCCGTCACCCGCAAAGTCAAGCATTTAGCCGCACCACCAGCTTTGAGAAATTCGGTTAAAGGTGTTTCAATCACTTGAAAACCAACTTCAGCCAAACGTGATTTTAAACTTTCACTGGCTTTGTTCATAATGACGATGCTTTCCACATTCACCGCATTACAAGCGAAGTTAACAGCATCAGCTTCAGTAATAGCGATCCGTTTTTCAGGTGCGACACGCATTTCAATGACGCGGTTAGAGTAGGAATCAAAAGCACCAGGGTAATACAGCAAATAACCATTTGCTAAAGGACAGAAGCAGGTATCAAGGTGATAAAAACGCTCATCCATCAACCGCAGAGAAATCACCTCAATGTCCAGCCATTTAGCCAGGTAGGGGTGAGAATCTAATTCTGACCGAAAACCGTATCCAGCCCATAACCAGCGCCCTTCTCTGTCTAGGAGTGCGTCACCAGCACCTTCAAAGGGCAGGTCTTTAGGCAGAGTGTAAACATTATAACCGTTTTGTTCAAACCATTGTTGAAAATACGGTTCTTCACCTTGGCGTTCTTTATGTAAAAAACGGCTAAGAACGACATTTTCACCGAGGACTAAACCTGCATTGGCACTGAATACCATATCAGGCCAGCCTTTTTCTGGGGCAACTAAATCAACAATGGCGTGATTTTTGATAACGTTGTATAATTTATTCCATTGTTCCACCGCGCGATCGCGTGAGGACTTGTGAATATTCCCTTCCATCCAAGGATTAATCACATAATCCACATCATAATGGTCAGGAGCGCACATTAAAAACCGAATTTGGGAAACCATAAAAATTTTTACTTCGCTTTTCAGTAATCTCTTCTGGATACAGAGTTTTGGTGTTCTACTTCTGTCAAATCTGCTACTTAATCCCTACCTTTTGCTCTTGGTAGGCTTTATCAGGCGATCGCTTCACTCGCCGTAGGCATCGCTCCTATTCTATTACCACTAGGGACAATGTGAGTGATAGGAGGGAAAAATGTGTTATGGGGGATGTTATGGTGCGGCTAATAACCGTGTATACAAAAGCATATTTATATACTAAGCTAAGTAGAGCTTTTGTATTTTATAAGGAAATTAAATTTTTATGGCACACAAGATAGTTGCAGAAAAGAAAGAAATTAAATTCATATATTCTCATTTTTGGTTCATAATTCCTGAATATCAACGGTCTTATGTGTGGGAAAGTGATAATATAAATGAATTACTCGATGATCTCTGGTTCGCTTTTGAAACCAAATATGAGAATGAATATTTTTTGGGTTCACTTGTTTTGAAAAAAACAGAGCAAATCAAGTTTAATGAATATGAGGTTTTGGATGGTCAGCAAAGACTTACAACTTTTCTAATTTTGATGGCAGTTTTGCGCGATATAACAGAAAATGAAAAGTTAAAAAAATCATGCCATCATAGAATAATTCAAGAAGAAGATATATTTGAAGGTGATCCAGAAAGAATAAGAATAATATACAAAATTCGAGATAATGTAGAAGAATTTATTAATAAATATATTGCCACACAATCTGGTACTAAAGATAAACAAATTGTAGATTATTGTAAAGATAAAAATGTTTCTATATCTCATATTGCAAACGCCATTTTAACAATGCAAAAATTCTTTTCTAAAAAAGAAGCAACCGAAATAGAAAACTTTGGAGCTTATCTGGGATTAAAACCAGTATTTATATATGTTTCTACAGAAAATCAAGAAGATGCTTTTAGATTATTTACTATATTAAACAATCGTGGCACTCCATTAACGAATGCTGATATTTTGAAATCAATAAATATTGGTCAAATTTCGGAAGAGATCCGTGATAAGTATGCCAAAAAATGGGAAAAAATCGAAGAAGATTTTGGTAATGAATTTGATCGGTTTCTCTCTTTTATAAGAACAATATTGGTTAAAGAGAAGGCTCGGTTAAATTTATTAGATGAATTTGAAGAAAATATTTACAAGAAAAATCTACTAAAAAAAGGCAAAGAGAGTATTGACTATATTGATACCACAAAGGAAAACTATGATAAAGTTATCATTTTGACAAATACAGATGGAATAAACTTAGACAACGAATACAAGAATCTCGTCACCATAATGAATTTTGGGTTATCTTCTAGTGATTGGATAGCACCTTTGTTAGCATTTTATCATAAATTTGGCAAATCAAATATATTAGAATTTTTAAAAAACTTAGAATATAAATTCACCAGTGATTGGATTTTACAATCCACTCCTACTCAACGTGGAGATAACATGAATAGAATTCTCAAAGAAATTGAAAATAATAATAATTCCGATGATATTTTATTAAATAAAACTATTTTTGAAGTAAATAATAATGAGTTGTTTAATATTTTAAATGGACAAATTTACGGAAAACATTTTGCAAAATATATCCTCTTAAAATATGAGCATTTAAATGGAGATAATACAGTTTATCTTTCCAATTATAAAACTATAAGTGTAGAACATATTTTACCGCAAAACCCCAAAGATTCTAGTCAATGGAAATCAGTTTTTACAGATGATGAAAGAAAAAATTGGACAAACAAGTTAGGAAATCTTGTTCTGATTAGCACACGAAAAAATTCAACATTAAGCAATCTTGATTTTGAAGAAAAAAAAGAACGCTACTTGAAAGGTAAAATTGATATTTTTCCAAGCAGTAAGATTTTCGCAACTTATCAGGAATGGAATACAACAATACTCAAAACAAGACAAAATGAGATGTTAAGTAAATTAGTACAATAGCCAAAATGTTTATGAGTAAATTAACACTGAGATTACCAGAAACACTACACAAACAGTTAATCCAGTTAGCTGAAACTGAAGCTGTTTCTTTGAACCAATATATAGTTTACGCTTTAACCTGCCAAATTGTATCCATTGATTTTATTCAAGCAACACCAGAAAGATAAATAATTGAGCAAGAACAGAGTTTTAAAAAACTGTTACAAGGTTTAGGAAAAGCCTCTGAAAATCAATTAAATCGGTTCTAAGTGAATAAGGCTAAAATGTGTTATGGTGCGGCTAATAACTGTGTAGATAAAAGCATATTTATCAAAAGAAAATTTAATTTTTATGCCCCAAAAAATAACAGTAGAAAATAAGAGACTTCCAAATCAAAAAATATTAATAATAATTGAACGCAGATAAACATAGATAAAGATGGATTAATCAAGGGATTTCAGAACTATGTGCAGTCTCACATAAAATTAGTATTATATGTATAAAAATGAGGATATAAATGAATTACTAGATCATTTCTATTTTGCTTTTACAACAAAATTAGGAGCATGAATATTTTTTTCATTTGTAAAAAAAAGACAAGAACAATATTTTATATTGCAAATGCCATTTTAACAATGCAAAAATTCTTTTCAGAACAAGAACCGAGTGAAATAGAAAAATCTGGGACTTATCATAGATTAAAACTAGTATATGTATGTTTCTATAGAAAAAATAAAGCTATGAAGGTTAGGGACTAATTGCTTATGCGTGAAAACTCGTATTTCTGTAGAAATACTTACTGCGGTTTCCACTTTCTCTGATCAGTTTTCCCCGTAGCAGAAAAAAATTATACTTTAACAATACTACTAATTGACCACTTTGATATAAAGTCTGTTATCATTGTGGTCATGTTTTATAGGCTCCAGAATGCCTTCTATATATACAATTTCGCCGTTTTTGACTTCTTGTTTTTATCTCTTGATGAGAAATCAGGGTTTGAATATAGTGGGAAAGAACAGTATAGTAGAAAGTTATTAATCTTTGATATGCTAGTCAAAAAGGCTACTTTTTCATCCGATAGCATCAGAGTATAACTTAGTAGGCGAATGATGGTTTTTTTTTGATTACATCAAAGCGTTAGGAGTGTACTGTTTGATTAAAACATTATGTGAAGTGTAGATGATGGACATATATTAAAAATGTGCCGAGTCAAGGTAAGCTTGGAGCAGCCTAATCGTGATGATTGCTCAACCACAAAGAACTTACCTCAAGAACAAATCTCACGTCTCTACTGCTAAAGTTCTAGCCCAAAGAATACAGAAGATTAATACACCTTGAAAGGGTTAGTTCTGGTGTTTACCACTACCGATTTGCCAATATGTTTAGTATTTCCAGATATCAGATAACTGAAAAACTCTATAATGGTTCCAGGACAATGGTTTGTCGCAAGCATCGAGAAACTGATCGAAACCCTGTAGTTAGCGAATCTTTTGGGTTAGAAGAGCGAGAGATTAGACATTGCTTGACCATTCCCGAAAAATTATATGGTCGAGAAAAAGAAGTCAAAGAACGACTAGAAGCATTTGAGAGAGTATGCGTTTTTTTTACGAAAATATTTAATAATAATTTAAGTATTACACCTGAGAAAAAACTTTTTGCTTGCAGCTTTGCGGCAGCAACTTTGCTGTGCAACTATCAACAAGCGATGTCTAGGACGGGCTACGTCTACGCTCAAACTCCCAATCCCACTTCACTACCATCAGAGATCAATCCCTTACCTTCGGATGTGCTACCACAGCCATCAATGCCAGAAGAACAACTACTTCCTCCCTTGGAAATACCGGATCAATCAATACCAGGGCAGGATGACTCTAATGCTAAATTTCAAGTCGATCGCATTGAAGTTGTCGGAAGTACAGTTTTCAGCCCAGAGCAATTTGCTGCAATTACAGAGCCTTTTGTGGGCAAGGAATTAACATTTGTAGAGTTGCTACAAATCAAAGATGTCATCACCAAGTTTTACACTGACAAAGGTTATGTCACCACAGGGGCGTTGATTACACCGCAGACACTAGAAGCTGGGACAGTCAAAATTCAGGTAATCGAAGGTAGTCTGCAAGAAATCAAGATTACTGGTAATCGACGATTACAGACTGGATACATTCGCGATCGCATTCAACTAGGTGCTAAAAAACCCCTGAATGTACCGCGCTTAATGGAAAAATTACAAATGCTTCGCCTCGATCCGCGCATTCAAAACCTCTCAGCAGAGTTACAGATGGGTGTAATTCCGGGAACCAATATATTGCAAGTAGAAGTGCAAGAAGCCGACACATTCTCCCTCACCACAACCATAGATAATGGGCGATCGCCTAGTGTGGGTAGTTTTCGACGCGGAATAGATCTCCAAGAAGCCAATTTACTCGGTTTAGGTGATACCCTCAGCATAGGATACGCCAATACCGATGGTAGTAATGCCATCAATGTGAATTACAAACTACCAATTAATGCCCACAATGGCACCATATCTTTAGGTTTTAACCAAGGTTGGAACCGCGTGATTGAAGAACCGTTCAGCGTTCTGGATATTCAATCAAATACCACATCTTACGAATTGAGTTATCGCCAACCACTCATACAAAAGCCCACTCAAGAATTAGCAATGGGGCTATCATTCTCACGGCAAGAAAGCCAAACTGAATTAGGTCTGGATAATATTGGTGGGTTTCCTTTATCACCTGGTGCAGATGCCGACGGTAAAACTAACATATCTGCCCTACGCTTTTTTCAGGATTATACCCAGCGCAGCACCAGCCAAGTCTTTGCAATGCGATCGCAATTTAGCTTTGGTGTCGATTGGTTTGGGGCTAACGTCAGTGACAATGCTCCAGATAGCCGCTTTTTCGCTTGGCGAGGACAGGCGCAGTGGGTGCGAAAATTGGCATCTGACACCCTGTTTTTAGTCAGGGGCGATTTGCAATTAGCAGCAGATTCCCTAGTACCATTAGAGCAATTTGGTCTTGGTGGACAAATCAGTGTGCGGGGCTATCGCCAAGACACATTACTTACAGATAATGGATTGTTGTTTTCAGCAGAATTGCGGTTGCCGATAGTGCGTGCCGCTAAAATTGGTGGAGTGCTACAACTAACACCTTTTATTGATGTGGGTCAAGGTTGGAACACCCAGGGAGATAATCCATCAACAAGTACATTAGTGGGTACCGGCTTAGGACTGCTGTGGAAACAGGGTAATAACTTCTCAGCCCGTCTAGATTGGGGTATTCCGCTGGTTTCCGTGGAGGGTGAAAAACGTAGTCTCCAGGAAAATGGTTTGTACTTTTCAGTGAGCTATTCACCATTTTAAAAGAGGCAATCAACAAGCAATCTGATCACTTCAACCATGAACATTTCAGATAAGGGAATTGGTCTTTATTTCTAAAGGGAAAAGGGAAGGAGGAAGAAAAACCTTTAACCTTTTCCCAAATTAATAAAATCCAACTCAGGCAATCAAGAGCGATTCTAAGATGGACTCAATCTGCTCATGGGGTTTGATAACAGTGATATTTCTACAGTAATCAAGTTAAGGAAATTATTAGTCATGAGAGTTAGACCCTTTCTATTGATGTTAACAACTGGGTTATTGACTCCAGGAATCATACTCACAGCAATACTCCTTTGGAGTCGTGGTGCCTTGGCTCAGGTCACATCTGATGGGACAACTAACACCATCGTTAACCCAAATGGCAATAATTTTAATATTCTTAATGGTATTGAAAAAGGTAATAATTTATTTCATAGCTTCAGTAATTTTTCAGTGCCTACAGGTGGTTCTGCTAATTTTGATTTAACCAATACGCCCAACATTACAACTATATTTAGTCGAGTGACAGGTGGAAATATTTCCCATATTGATGGCTTGATTCAAACACTCAACAGTAATAATCCAGTCAGTTTATTTTTAATGAATCCAGCGGGAATTGTGTTTGGTGAAAACGCCTCGTTGAATATTGGTGGTTCATTTGTGGGGACAACGGCTAATAGCATTCAGTTTAGTGATGGGACTGAGTTTAGTGGAGTGCAGGCCAATACCGCTCCTTTGCTGACTATGAGTGTACCAATTGGGCTACAGTTTGGTGGTCATCCGGGAACAATTTCCGTTGAGGGAACAGGGCATAATCACAAATTAAATGGTACAAGTCCTATTTCTGGATTAACCAGTTTCAATGGGTTAAACCTGTCCTCAGAAAAAACACTAGCTCTGGTGGGTGGGGATCTTTTCCTCAACAGTAGCTTTTTGTCTGCACCAGGAGGACGAATAGAACTAGGAAGCATCACCCAAGGCAATGTAAATATTAATCTCACTTCCTCAGCTTTAACACTTAGCTATCCTCACGACAACTATAGCTTTGGTAATATTCAAATGAGCCAACGTGCTGTAGCATCTGTTAGTGGAACGACTCCGGGCTCGATACAAATTCAGGGAAAACAGATCGATCTGCGGGATGGTTCTTTGGTGGTAGTACAAAATTTAGGTAGCCAGACTGCGGGTGATATTACCATCAATGCCACAGAATCGTTACAAGTGATTGGTATGTCTTCAGACTTTCAAAGTTCCAGTGGTATAGTCAATGAAACTCTAAAAGCGGGGTCAGCAGGAAATATTGCCATCACAACCCCAAAACTAACCATTGATCAAGGTGCGATCGTTATTAACCGTACCTATAATTCTGCAAGAAGTGGTAATATCGTCGTCAAAGCAAATGAAGTGTCAGTAGGTGGGATTCAACCTGCTAATCCTTCTCTTAACCCAATCTTTGGCGTGTTAATGGCTGCAACTTATGGAAGTGGTCACGGTGGAGATTTATGGCTCTCTACTGATCGCCTGACAATTTTTGGTGGTGGCAATGTTGGTACTAGAAGCTTTGCCACTGGCAATGGTGGTAACGTTAATATCAATGCCGATACTGTTCAGGTATCAAGTTTAAATACCCTCCCAGGATCTTTATTGATTAGTCTGCTATCAGCTAATACTTTTAGTTCTGGGGATGCCGGCAATCTTCAACTGGATACCCGCACACTGTCGATTCAAGATGGGGGCTTAGTTTCAGTTTCTACTGTAAATATTGGGAATGCAGGCAATCTTACCATCAATGCCACTGACTCAATCGACGTAGGCGGAATCAAAGACCTACAAAATCCCAGTTACATTGGAGCGGTCGCCCGTTTATTCGCTATCGGGAATAGTGATAATAGAAACTCTACTGCGAAAGCCGGTAGCGTCACAATTAATACTCCTAAATTAACCATTCATGATGGGGGAAGAGTTTTTGTTCAAAACGAAGTTCTAGGTGATGCAGGTATTTTAAAAATTAATGCGAATACCTTATATCTTGATAAAAATGCCAGTCTTTCCGCATCCACAAAAGTCGGTGAAGGGGGCAACATAGAACTCCGTATGCAGGATATATTATTAATGCGTAATGGCAGTTTTATTAATGCAGAAGCTGGTGGTAGTGGCAATGGTGGCAATATTACGATTAATGCCCCGAACATTGTCGGTTTAGAAAACAGTGATATTATTGCTAATGCCGTCAATGGCAAAGGTGGAAATATTGATATTTCCACGCAAGGGATTTTCGGCTTGCAATTCCGTGACCAACTTACCTTTGAAAGTGATATTACTGCCAGTTCCCAATTTGGGGTTAACGGAACCGTAGAGATTAACAATTTTGGTATTGACCCTAATTCTGGCTTAGTAGAACTACCAACTAATGTGAATGATCCATCCCAGCAAATTGCCACAGGTTGTTTTCCAACCCAAGGCAGTAGTTTTGTAGCCACAGGACGGGGTGGTGTACCATCAAATCCTACACAGGACGTGAGGAGCGATGTTTATGACGGACTATACCTAGGCACTTGGTCAGATATCCGTGACATCTCTGCATATCGTGGAAATTTTGCATCAGCCCAAATACCCCCATCTCCAAAAACTTTGATTTCAGCTACTTCTTGGCGACGTAATCCTGAAGGCAAAATTGAGTTAATTGCAGATAAATCTCCCATGCAGGTGCAACAATCATTAACCTGTGCTGCTGTTCCTAAAAGTTAATCCTGTTATAAATAAGGCCTTTATAGCAATACTGTAGCCAAAAAAAGAGTATAAAAAGAGGGCTGATGTAGTAGAGTTATAGTCTTCCACAACGACAACTCGAAAGCCACATACAGCCCATGTTTGACATACTAGCACTGTTGCAATGCCTACTACCAGAAATAAAAGTGACGACGATGCGGCAGTTAAGCCAGATCATCACGGCCATGTTAGCCATGAGCGGGCGAGTCACAATGTTGGGAATATCGCGTTGGACGCTTAGTGGTGGTAGTTATCGGACGGTAATCAGATTTTTTCGTACAGTCATACCGTGGACAACGGTGTTCTGGGTGTTTTTTCGGCGGCATTTGTTCTGCCCAAATGATGTTTATTTGTTGGCAGGAGACGAAGTAGTAATAAGCAAAGCCGGGAAAAAAACCTATGGATTAGATAGGTTCTTTTCCAGTCTAATAAGTAAACCAATATTGGGACTATCTTTCTTTACATTATCATTAGTAAGTGTTCAACAAAGACACTCATTTCCGATTCAGATAGAACAGGTAATAAAAAGCGATGTAGAAAAAAGTAGTGTCTCGCCAAGTCCAGAAGTAAAACCTCAAGAAAAACGTGGACGGGGACGACCAAAAGGAAGTAAAAACAAAAATAAAAAGGAGGTGACTTTTACACCTGAATTGCTAAGAATTAAGAAGATGATTAATGAGCTATTTAAGTTAATAGCTAACTTTATTCCCCTCACTTACTTGGTCGTAGATGGTCACTTTGGGAACAATAATGCTTTGCAGATGGCTAGGCAGGTAAAGTTACACATAATTTCCAAGTTACGTCACGATTCGGCATTATATATACCTTACCACAATCCTGACCCTAATCATCGTTCCCGTCGTAAATACGGAGAGAAGTTGGACTGGCGTAATATTCCTGGGGCATATTTGCGTCAAAGTAGTCTTGAAGAAGATATTAAAACTGATACTTATCAAGCTACTCTACTGCACAAAGAATTTGGCCAACCACTGAATGTAGTTATTTTGGTGAAAACCAATCTCAAAACTAATGCTCGCAGTCACGTAATTCTGTTTTCTAGTGACTTAACTTTATCATCTGAAAAAATAATTGACTACTATAAGTTGCGCTTCCAAATCGAATTTAATTTCCGAGATGCCAAACAGTTTTGGGGATTGGAAGATTTTATGAACAGAGGTCAAACTGCTGTGACTAATGCTGTTAATCTTTCTTTTTTTATGGTCAATTTGTCTCATTATCTTCTAGCTCAGTTTCGTGAAGATAATCCCGGTGCTGGCATTGTTGATCTTCAGGCTTATTGTCGGGGTTTTCGATATGTTCGGGAAATATTAAAAATGCTTCCGCAACAGCCTGAGCCTATTTTATTATCCCAGATTTTTGCCAAGCTTACCTCTCTTGGTCGTATTCACAATGCTTCTACAGCCGTTGAACCCTCGTAATTTGGCTACAGTATTGTTATAGGGAACAATAAGTTTAAATCAATTCCAGGAAATTATTAGCAATGAGAGTTAGACACTTTCTATTGATGTTAACAACTGGGTTATTAACTCCAGGAATCATGCTCACAGCTATACTTCTATGGAGTCTCGGTGCGATGGCAAAGCCGACCGTAGGTATGGCTCAGGTGACATCTGATGGGACAACTAACACCATTGTTAACCCAAGTGGTAATAATTTCAATATCCTGAATGGCATTGAAAAAGGTAATAACTTATTTCACAGCTTTAGTAATTTCTCAGTACCTACAGGTGGTTCAGCAACCTTTGATTTAAGCAATACGCCCAACATTACAACCATATTTAGTCGGGTAACAGGTGGAAATATTTCTCATATTGATGGCTTGATTCAGACTCTCAACGGTAATCATCCCACCAGTTTATTTTTGATGAATCCTAAGGGAATTATATTTGGAGAAAACGCTCAGTTGAATATTGGTGGCTCGTTTGTAGGAACGACAGCCAATAGTATTAAATTTGCCGATGGCACAGAATTTAGTGCTGTAAATCCCACTGAACCAACATTATTGACGATGAGTGTACCTGTTGGTTTGCAACTTGGGGTAAATGCTGGAGCGATACAAGTGCAAGGAGTGCAACCAGCAAATCTGGCTTCTGGCTTACAAGTGCAGACCGAGCAAACTCTGGCTTTGGTGGGCAAACAGATTGACATGACAGCAGCCAATCTGAAGGCTTCAGCCGGACGAATCGAACTCTGGGCAGTGCAGAATGCTCAGATTGCGATAGATAATCAAGCGGCATGGCAACTAACTTCTGCTCCAACCACAGCCAATTGGGGCAATATTTCACTACGGCAATCCTCCTCTATTGATGCAGGTGGAATCAATGGCGGAGCAATCAACATTCGCGGACGGGGTTTGACGCTTCAGGATGGGTCGAATATTAGTTCCAGCACCTCGGCTGGACGAGGAAAAGATGTTAATATTCAAACTACAGAATTTGTTGAGCTTTTGGGAGTCTCGGCTGCGGGACAACTTATCCTTTCTGGTATTAACACATCAGTAGGTAATCAATTTAATTTTTTTCCACCGTCAGGACTACCAACAACTGGACAAGCAGGAAATATAACCATCGAAACCCAACGTTTACAGTTAGCTAATGGCGCTTGGATTCAGTCCTCAACATCTGGCAACAACTCGAACGCCGGAGATATTACCATTCGTGCTACTGATGTAGACCTGATGGGATACCAAACAGATCTTCCTTTGGGCATTGTGAGTAGCATTGGCACGTTAATCACCGCTGGAAACAACAATCAGAGTGGACGGGTTGCGATTGATGCCCAACGGATTCATCTGCTCGATGGCGGTCGTATCAGTAGCAGTTTGTTGAGAGGGAATGGCACGGCGGGAGAAGTCTCTATTCATGCTGCGGAGAGTCTTGAGATTCGGGGAACTGACCCCACCAGCAGTATTGCCAGTGCCGTTCTCGCTTCGATCGAATCTGGAGCAACAGGACAAGGCGGTCGTATCTCAATTGACACAGGTAGTCTGGTTTTGGCTAATGGTGGCACTATTACTAGTGGATTGGCAGGTGCTGGTGACACATTCTTTGGAAAAATACCGGCGGCGCAGGGTACGGCTGGGAGTATTGACATTCAGGCAAGGGAAATAAAAGTTAGTGATCCAGTCATAGATGGATATAGCAGAAGCATCACAGGTATCACGGCTTCTCTGGGTAATGAAGTTATTGGTTCAGGGGGGACGATTAACCTGACAGCGGACAATCTGCACGTCTTCAATGGTGGACAAATTACCTCTTCTACAGATGGCAATGGTGCGGCAGGTAATATCAACTTGCAAGTCAACAATATAACTATAGAAGGTAATTCCCAACCCTTAACAGATGGTCGCATTCTCCCCAGTAGCATTACGGCTGCTTCTACTACCACCTCTGATGCTGGTTCAGTTAATCTAGTGGCGAATCGGCTCAATGTTCTGGATCATGGGCAAATTTCCGTTAGTAATACAGGGGGTGGTAACTCAGGGAACTTGCTCATTAATGCCAAGCAAATCAAGCTGGAACGAGGAGGAAGTCTGCTTTCAGAAGTTTCCGCAGGCGATCGCGGTAATATGACTCTCAATACTGATATTCTATTGATGCGTTATGGCGGTAAAATTAGTACCAATGCCACAGGTACAGCCACAGGCGGCAATATCAGCATTCATGCACCGATTATTATTAGTTTAGAAAACAGCGATATTACTGCCAATGCTATTGAAGGGGCTGGTGGCAATATTGATATTCAAACTCAGGGTTTATTTGGAATAGAATTCCGCGACCAACTCACCCCAGAAAGTGATATTACAGCTAGTTCCCAATTTGGGCTTAGTGGGACAGTAGACATTAACAATTTTGGCGTTGACCCCAGTTCTGGTTTAGTGGAATTACCAGAGAATGTGACAGACTCATCACAACAAATAGCTACAGGTTGTTCTCATAATACTGGCAGCAGTTTTGTCGCCACGGGACGGGGTGGAATACCCCAAAATCCCACTCAACAGGCAAATAACGATGTCTACAACTGGCTAGGTCTAGGCTCTTGGACTGATATCCGTGATATCTCTGCATATCGTGGCAAGAGCGCAGTTACAGCCCAAACACCCCCATTGAATAAATCTCTGATCTCAGCTACTTCCTGGCATCGTAATGCGATCGGCAAAATTGAGTTAATTGCAGATAAATCTCCCATGCAGTTGCAACAATTATTAACCTGTGCTGCCGTTACTAAAAGTTAATCATGTTATTAGGACTTACGCAAGATTGGACTCAAAACCTGATTCTTGGGTAGGGGTAATTCATGAATTACCCCTACTTCCATTCTGTTTTGCGTAAGTCCTGGTTATAAAAGAAGCCATTTAGGGAACAATAAGTTTAAATCAAGTCCAGGAAATTATTAGCTATGAGAGTTAGACCTTTTATATTTATGTTAACAACTGGGTTATTAACTCCAGGGATTATGCTAACAGCAATATTTCTATGGAGTCTCGGTGCAATAGCTCAAGTCACATCTGATGGTACTACCAATACCACTGTCAACTCAATTAATAATGATTTTACTATTCTTAACGGCATTGAAAAAGGTCATAACTTATTCCATAGCTTTAGTAATTTTTCTATACCTACAGGTGG
Organism: Anabaena sp. EIM26; assembly: GCF_057568715.1. Classification (NCBI taxonomy): domain Bacteria; kingdom Bacillati; phylum Cyanobacteriota; class Cyanophyceae; order Nostocales; family Nostocaceae; genus Anabaena; species Anabaena sp. EIM26. The sequence goes on from NZ_CM172472.1 coordinate 1,446,043, forward strand.
TTCAGCAAAATTTGATTTAAACAATACGCCCAATATTACAACTATATTTAGTCGGGTAACAGGTGGAACTGTTTCCCATATTGATGGCTTGATGCAAACTCTCAACGGTAATCATCCAGTCAGTTTATTTTTAATGAATCCAGCAGGGATTGTATTTGGTGAAAATGCCAAGTTGGATATCAGCGGGTCCTTTGTAGGAACAACGGCAAATAGTATTAAATTTGCTGATGGTGTAGATTTTAGCGCTGAGAATGCTTCAGGTAGCCCCTTATTGACTATGAGTATACCTGTGGGTTTACAGATGGGAAGTAATCCCGGTGCAATCAACGTCCAGAATAGCGGACATAGTTTAACATTCCTGATTCACCCTTTGATCTCTTCTCCAGATCGCAGCAACAATCCGCTGGGGTTAAGCGTTAACTCTGACAATACCCTGGCATTAGTAGGAGGAGAAATCGCTTTAGATGGTGGCGTTTTAAATGCACCTTCTGGACATATTGAACTTGGTAGCGTTAGTAATGGCACAGTTAATCTCAACACCTCATTTCCTATTTGGAGTTTTGATTATGGCAATCTCCAGCAATTTGGTAATATTCAGCTTTCCCATCAATCCCTGACTGATGCTAGTGGTACTCCTGCGGGTTCTATTCATTTCCAAGGTCGAAATATTAGCTTGAATGATGCTTCTGCGGCCTTATTAGTTAATCAAGGAAGTGGTAATGCCGGCGATATCAGCGTTAATGCGAGTGGATCGTTAACACTGGGGGGCATTGGCACTAATGGATTTCCACAAAGTCTGTTACGTGCTGATAACTTCGGCAATGCTGGAGGGGGTAATATCATAGTTTCTGCCTCACAGTTATTCCTCCAAGATGGGGGCGCACTTCATGGAATCAATTTTGGTCAAGGTGCAGGAAGTAATATCTCTGTCGAAATTGGAGATTTGCTTCAGATTGTGGGACTATCACCGATTAGCGGATTTGCTAGTTCACTGAACACAATTACCAGAGGTTCTGGGAAAAGTGGTGATATTCGAGTAGTTACCAGCAAATTACAGGTTTTAGATGGTGCTGTAATCGGCAATTCTCCCTGGGGAAATGGCGCAGGAGGTAATACCACTATTGATGCTTCTGACTTCATCGAAGTGATCGGAGAAAACTCACAAAATATGGCTGCAAGTGTAATAGTAGCAGGCACGTTTAGCCAAGCAAATGCAGGTCACTTAACTATTAACACCCCTAAACTAAGCTTGCGAGATGGAGGAGGTATAGTTGCCTCTACCGTAAATAGTGGCAATGGCGGAGATTTATCCATCAATGTTTCAGATAAAGTTGAAGTCAGTGGAGTCGGTAGTACTTCTGGTCTTCCTAGTCGAATTGGTGCTAGGGGAGAATTGCTTGCACTACCCATTCGACAACTATTTGGATTACCAGATGTGATCACAGGTAATACAGGCAAACTCATCCTCAATACCTCGCATTTGGAGATTACAGACGGGGCGATTGTCGGGGTTGATCATCAAGGTGTCGGCGATGCTGGAAAACTTGAAATTAATGCGGGTTCAATCCAACTCGACAATGGTGGTAGTCTTACTGCCGCGACGGCTGAGGGTGAAGGTGGTAACATTTTTATCCAAGCAAACGACTTGATCATGCGTCATGGTAGTTCACTTGTTACTAATGCAGGTGGTATTGGTAATGGAGGCAACATCACCATCAACGCCCCCATCATTCTGGGATTAGAAAATAGTGATATCGTCGCCAATGCAGTCCAAGGTAATGGCGGTAATATTAACATCACGACCCAAGGCATATTCGGGTTAAAATACCGCAACGAACTCACTTCGGAAAACGATATTACAGCAAGTTCTCAATTTGGTGTGAATGGTACGGTAGATATTCATAATATTGGCGTTGATCCCAATTCCGGTTTAGTGGAGTTACCAGAGGATGTGACAGACTCATCACAACAAATAGCTACAGGTTGTTCTCATAATACTGGCAGCAGTTTTGTCGCCACAGGACGGGGTGGAATACCGCAAAATCCCACTCAACAGGCAAGGAATGATGTCTACAACTGGCTACGCTTAGGCTCTTGGACTGATATCCGTGATATCTCTGTATATAATGGCAAGAGCGCAGTTACAGCCCAAATAACCCCATCGACCAAATCTCTGATCTCAGCTACTTCTTGGCATCGTAATGCGATCGGTAAAATTGAGTTAATCGCAGATAAATCTCCCATGCAGGTGCAACAATCATTAACCTGTGCTGCGGCTTCTAAAAGTTAGTCATGTTATGAAAAAGGCCTTTATAGGGAACAATAAGTTTAAATTAAGTCCAGGAAATTATTAGCCATGAGAGTTAGACCCTTTCTATTGATGTTAACAACTGGGTTATTAACTCCAGGAATGATGCTCACAGCGATATTTCTATGGAGTCTCGGTGCGATGGCAAAGCCAACCGTAGGTATGGCTCAAGTCACATCTGATGGGACAACTAACACCATTGTTAACCCAAGTGGTAATAATTTCAATATCCTGAATGGCATTGAAAAAGGTAATAACTTATTTCACAGCTTTAGTAATTTCTCAGTACCTACAGGTGGTTCAGCAACCTTTGATTTAAGCAATACGCCCAACATTACAACCATATTTAGTCGGGTGACAGGTGGAAATATTTCCCATATTGATGGATTGATTCAGACTCTCAACGGTAATCATCCTGCTAGTTTATTTTTGATGAATCCCAACGGAATTATATTTGGTGACAATGCCAGCTTGAATATTAGTGGGTCGTTTGTGGGGACGACAGCAAATAGTATTAAATTTGCCGATGGCACAGAATTTAGTGCAGTGAATACGAATAATTCACCATTGTTAACGATGAGCGTACCCATTGGTTTGCAATTAGGTGATTCTAGCAGTCAGATTCAGGTGCAGGGTCAAGGCAATGATAGCATTGTGCCTACAAGTAACTTGGGAATAGTAGCTTCTCCGGGAAAAACCATCGCCTTAGTTGGAGGAGATGTCACCTTTACGGGCGGTGTGATTACTGCCCTTGCAGGTCGAATTGAAGTGGGTGCGGTGGGTAGTGGGACTGTAAATTTGACTCCCACACCCGCAGGATGGCAATTAGGTTATGCACAAATTGAAAATTTTCGAGATATAAAATTTACGGGGCGTTCTTCTCTATGGAATCCCGATCCTGTAGGCAATCCTTTTGGGGGTATTCAAGTCGTAGGGCGAGATATCACCTTGGATCAATCCCAACTTGCTGCTGCCACAGTAGGAACTGGGCAAGGTGGTAATATTACAGTGAATGCAGAGCGATCGCTCTTTCTGGGTGGTGTAAATCCTTCTGCTCAAGCTCCCAGCGCCTGGATTGTCAATCAGGTGACTCCAGGAGCAACTGGAAATGGGGGAGCAATAAACATTAAAGCTGGTAATTTGACTTTACAAGATGGTGCAGGCATTGAAACCCTCAGTTTAGGTGCAGGAGACGCAGGTAAAGTGGAAGTGGTAGCAGATACCATTGCTGTTAATGGTGTCGTTGCTCTGCAATCTCCTTTCTTCTTCTCTACTAATATTAATAGCCGTATCGCCAGTCAAATCTATGGAGCGGGAAATGGGGGAGATGTTGCCCTGGTAGCTCGAAAACTCATACTGGAAGATGGTGCTTCAGTCAGAACAACCGTATCTCCTGGAGCAACTGGACGGGGTGGAAATATTTCGGTTGATGGTGCAGATGAGATTTATGCCTTGGGATTGAATCCCATTGGGTCTCAGCCCAGTGGTATTAATGCTCTCACATTTGGGATTGGGAATAGTGGCAATATCAGGGTTTCTTCAGATAAATTAAATCTCATTGATGGGGGAACAATTAGCACCATTACTTCTCGCTTGTCGGGCATACCTGGTACAGGAATTGGCAATGCTGGAGATATTACATTAGTTGTAGGAGAAGCTATCAATTTAGTCGGAGTGTCACCCATTTCTGCCTCCCAAAACAGCTTTATTGGCAGTCTCAGCACTGGCTCTGGTAATACTGGCAATGTCTTAATAACGACACCAATACTATCTATCCAAGATGGTGCTACCTTGGGAGTGATTACTGTACCAGTGATTGGTGGACTTGGAGATCCTAACCAGGTCAGTAATCTGGGAAGCAATGGCGCTGTTACTTTAAATGTAAGCGATCGCTTAATCATTAGCGGTATCAATCCTATAAGTGGCAGCAGTAGTACTTTAAATAGCGTCAACTATAGCAGTGCCAAACCTGGAGATGTCACCATCACAACCAATCAATTACTCGTTCTTAATGGTGGGATCATCAGTAACTCGACTGTGGGAACTGGTGATGCTGGGACTTTGACAATCCAAGCCAATGACATTCTAATAGATGGTGAAAATAATTTTGCAGTGATCATTGCTAATGCCTCCCTTTTAGATGCCATTAATCGTGACTTGTTTAAGCTTCCAGACTCTCCCACCGGTAACACAGGTGTTATCAACATCAATACTCAGCAATTAACCATACGTAATCGAGGTGTTATCAGCGTCACTCATCAAGGTATTGGTAATGCAGGAGAGTTAAAAATCCAAGCTGACCGATTATTTTTAGATACTGGAGCAATTAATGCAACTACGGCATCTGGAAAAGGCGGTAACATCAATCTAGCATTAACAAATATACTTTTGAGTCGTAATGAAAGTCAAATTAATGTCGAGGCAGGTAGTAATGGTAATGGTGGCAATATCAACATCAACGCTCCGGTGATTGTTGGGTTTGAAAACAGCGATATCATTGCCAACGCTTTGAATGGTGATGGTGGCAATATCAACATTACTACTCAAGGCATCTTTGGCTTAAAATTCCGCGACCAACTTACCCTAGAAAGTGATATTACAGCTAGTTCCCAATTTGGCATTAGTGGTACAGTAGATATTAATAATATTGGAGTTGACCCCAATTCTGGTTTAGTGAAATTACCAGAAAATGTGACAGACACATCACAACAAATAGCTATGGGATGTGCAGACACGAGTGGTAGTAGTTTTGTGGCTACAGGACGAGGGGGAATACCGCAAAATCCTAATCAAAAGATAGAGAACGATATCTACGACTGGCTGCGCTTAGGCTCTTGGTCTGATATTCGGGACATCTCTGCATATCGTGGAAATAGCGCAATTACAGCCCAAATACCCCAATCTCCACAAAATCTTGTCCCAGCTACTTCTTGGCATCGTAATGCGCTCGGCAAAATAGAATTACTAGCCGATCAATCTTCTACTCAAGTCCAACAAACCTTAACCTGTACTGCCATTCCTAAAAGTTCATGACTACCTCTAAGTTTGTTATTAAAAATACAAAATTGGGAAACCTATATATAGGTAGTTAAAAATGGGGGTGAGGCGATGAAAGTTATTTGTACTTGGTTGACTTTAATGAGTGGAATGTTGTTAACATCTGGGATTTGCAGCAATTGGGTTAATGCTCAAGTAATTCCCGATGGTACCGTCAAAACTACCGTCTCCCAAAATGATCATAACTTCACCATTACCAATGGCGATCGCGTCGGCAATAATTTATTTCATAGCTTCAGTCAGTTTTCCATTCCTAGCCAAGGTTCTGCATTCTTCAACAACGCTTTAGATATCCAAAATATTTTTAGTCGGGTCACAGGAGGTAATACTTCCTACATTGATGGTTCAATCAGTGCTAATGGGAGTGCCAATTTATTCCTACTCAACCCAGCCGGCATAATTTTTGGGCAAAATGCCAGCTTAAATATTGGTGGTTCATTTGTCGCCACAACTGCCAAGAGTATAAAATTTGCTGATGGAACGGAATTTAGTATAAATAACCTTGATACGTCCTCATTGTTAACAATGAGTGTGCCAATTGGCTTACAGATGGGGCAACATCCAGGAAAAATTACTGTTAATAACACTGGACACCGTTTGATTGAAGGAAATAACATCCCGCTAGAAATCGGAAACACTCCCAATGGCTTGCAAGTTCCTGTAGGAAAAACACTAGCACTCTTGGGGGGAGAGATTATTTTAGATGGTGGGATTTTGAATGCTTCTGCTGGTCATCTAGAACTTGGTAGTGGCGCAGATGGAACGATTAACTTGAGTATAGTATCTCCTGACTGGAATTTTGACTACAGAAATCTACAAAAGTATGGCGATATTAGATTTTCGAGTCAAGCTCTTGTGAACACCAGTGGTTTATCTGGAGGTTCGATTCACCTCCAAGGGAGAAATATTAGTATTAATCAAGGTTCTGCAATTTTGTCAATTAACCAGGGAAATCAATTGGCTCGGAAAATTCAGGTTGATGCCACTGATTCCTTGACAATGCAAGCCGTTGGGAACTATGGATTTACCCAAAGTCTAGTGGGGACAAATGCGATCGCCGGCACTGGTGGTAACGTTATCATTACTGCACCTCAATTAATACTCCAAGATGGCGCAAAAATTAATGCTCATACTTTTGCAGAGGGAATAGCAGGAAATATCGTCGTCCAGGCAGATTCCATCCAACTCATTGGGTTTTCCCCCTTGAAACCCGGTACTACTCGTAGTGGTATCATGTCAGAAACCTATGGCAGAGGACGAGCCGGTGATATTCAAGTCACAACACGACACCTAAAAATGCAAGATGGCGGTTCGATTACAGGGGCAAGTTTTGGTAGCGGCTCAACTGGAAACGTTAGTGTCAATGCTGCTGATTTCATTGAATTGCAAGGAGAAACACCCATTAGCTTCAGTGCTAGCTTAATCGGAACTGTCAGCTTTAACAGAGGTGATGGGGGAGACGTGACAGTGAATACACCGCAATTGAGCATACGCAAAGGAGCAGGTGTTTCAGCCTCCACCTTGGGTCAAGGTAATGCTGGAACTTTACGAGTCAATGTTTCCCAAAAAATTAGTGTTAGTGGAGTCAGTGAGGCATCAGGTAAAACTGCCAATGTCAGTGCTAGCGCCCCAGTTCTACCTTTATCCTTTCAGAAAGCTTTTGGACTGTCTGCTCTGCCTACAGGGAATTCAGGCGACCTGATGATTAATACACCACACTTAGAAATTACAGATGGTGGACAGGTACGGGTCGATCATCAAGGAGTGGGTAATGCGGGGAGTCTCTACATTAATGCTGAAACCATCAACCTCAATCGCTCTGGAAAAATTTTGGCTAGTACAAATTCAGGACAAGGAGGCGGAATTAATCTCCAAACAGATACCTTAATTTTGCGTCAGGGTAGTAATATTACTGCCACAGCAGGCAATATGGGCAATGGTGGCAACATCAGCATCAACTCTCCGATTATTGTGGGATTAGAAGACAGTGATATCATTGCTAACGCATTTCTTGGTCAGGGCGGTAATATTCAGATTAACACTCAAGGTATTTTTGGGCTACAGTACCGCGATCGCCTGACTCCAGAAAACGACATCACTGCCAGTTCCCAATTTGGTCTCAGTGGTACGGTTCAAGTTAATACAGTTGATGTTGACCCCAGTTCTGGTTTAGTAGAACTACCAACAAATGTAACTGACCCATCCCAACAAATAGCTACAGGTTGTGCCAATAATACTGGTAGTAGTTTTGTGGCGACGGGACGGGGTGGAATACCTCAAAATCCTAATCAAGAAATCAAGAGCGATATCTACGACGGACTACACCTAAACACTTGGTCGGATATCCGGGACATATCTGCATATCGTGGAAATAGTGCATCAGCCCAAATACCCGAATCTTCAAGAACTTTGATTTCAGCTACTTCTTGGCATCGTAATGCGATCGGTAAAATTGAGTTAATTGCAGATAAATCTCCCATGCAGATGCAACCATCATTAACCTGTGCTGCCGTTACTAAAAGTTAGTCATGTTATAAAAATGCCTATTTGGGGAACAATAAGTTAGTACCGAATTCAGGAAATGGTTAGCTATGAGAGTTAGACCTTTTATATTTATGTTAAGAACTGGGTTATTAACTCCAGGGATCATGCTAACAGCGATACTTCTTTGGAGTTGCGGTGCAATAGCTCAAGTCACATCTGATGGTACTACCAATACCACTGTCAACTCAATTAATAATGATTTTACTATTCTTAACGGCATGGAAAAAGGTCATAACTTATTCCATAGTTTTAGTAATTTTTCTATACCTACACGTGGTTCAGCAACCTTTGATTTAACCAATACACCAAATATTACAACTATATTTAGTCGAGTTACAGGTGGCAATATTTCTCATATTGATGGCTTGATTCAAACTCTCAACAGTAATAATCCAGTCAGTTTATTTTTGATGAATCCGAATGGAATTGTATTTGGGTCAAATTCCAAGTTGGATATCAGCGGGTCATTTGTGGGTACAACAGCCAATAGCATCAAATTTGCGGATGGGTTCGCATTTAATGCCACCGATGCCACAACGCCCCCTTTATTAACTATGAGCGCACCCGTTGGGCTGCAACTTGGAGCCAATGCCGGAACAATTCGCACCCAAGGAACACCAGCACTCAATTTCCTTTTTCGCCCCTCGCAAATCTTCAAGGCTCAAACAGTGGCATTAGTGGGTAGTGAAATCGACATCAATCAGACCAACCTTGCCAATCGAGATGGAAGAGTTGAATTATGGGCATTGCAGAATGCTGAAGTTGGGTTGAATAATCAAGCCGGATTGCAACTAACTAGCCCCACTTCTGCTGACTGGGGAACAATTACGCTCAGACAAGCCTCGCTGATTGATACTAGTGGGATAAATGGCGGAGCAATTAACATTCGAGGGCGCGGTTTGACACTTCAGGAGGGTTCAGGAATTTCTTCTGGTACAGAAGCATTTGGACAAGGACAAGGTATCACCGTCAAAACCACGGAATTTATAGATTTGTTAGGAGTCTCTGCCCCTGAGAATTATGAAACTCCTGGATTATTGACTAGTGTATTTGGAACCGGGGCAAAGGCGGGAGATATTACCGTCGAGACTGAACGGTTACGGATTGCGAATGGAGCTTGGTTGCAGTCCATCAATAATGGCTTTACTTCCACTTTTTCCCCCATCAACGATGCTAGTACTGGAAATATTACCGTTCATGCTAAAGATGTGGAAGTAAACGGATACAACCCATTTGGCATTCCTTTCAATGGTATTCTTGTTTTTAGACCTAGCGCTATTACTACCTTGGTAAGTGGTGGTAATAATAATAATAGTGGCAGTATCACCATTGAAGCTGATCGAGTTCATTTGCTCAATGGAGGTCACATTAGTACTGATTTACTCGGCTTCAGCTTTTTTGGTATTGAGTTTATCGCCACTGGTAAGTCTGGGGACATCTCAATCAAAGCTGTGGAAAGTCTCGAAATTAAAGGAGCTACACCTAATAACTTTACTAGTGCTGTGATCAGCTCTATTCAACTTTTTGCAGCTGGTCAAGGTGGCAACATCACTATTAATACTGGATATTTGCAACTAGCGGAAGGCGGGACTGTCTCTAGTGGGCTATCAGGTGCTGGTAAAGCTGGAAATATAGAGATTTATGCCCAGAATGTAGAGGTTAGCGACCCAGTATTCGATACTATTAATAATGCAGTCAGTGGCATTACAGTTGCTGTGGCTGATAGTGCTGTCGGAGAAGGAGGAAATATTACTCTGAAGAGCGATCGCTTGCGGGTATTCAACGGTGGACAAATTACTTCATCAAGCTTGGGTCAAGGTGCTGCGGGGAGTATTAACCTGCAAGTTAAAAATATTGATGTAGAAGGAATTTCCCAAACCATAGTTAATGGTCGTCAACTGCCCAGTGCGATCGCGGCATCTTCTGCTACTAGTTTTGCTGCGGGGTCTGTAAAGATTAAAGAATCTGACACTGTAAGCATTCGCAATGGTGCAGAAATTACTGTTAGTAATACTAAAACTGGAGACGCGGGAGATATAGATATTAACGCTGACAAGATTTTCCTCGATAATGGCGCAAATCTGCGTTCTGAAGTGAATGGAGGTGGTCTGGGTAATATTGAGTTGCAAGCAAATGATGTTCTACTACTGCGACATGGCAGCAATATTACCACCAATGCTAGTGGTACCTCAACAGGGGGAAATATTGACATTAATGCCGGATTTATTATTGCCCTTGCTGATGAAAATAGCGATATTGTTGCCAATGCGGTATTAGGAAGTGGTGGAAATATCCAGATTGCCACTCAAGGTATCTTTGGCTTGGACTTTCGTCCCCAAATCACAGCAAAAAGTGATATCACCGCCAGTTCGCAATTTGGACTCAGTGGTACTGTTCAAGTCAATACTGTCGGGCTTGATCCCAGTTCTGGTTTAGTGGAATTACCAGAAAATGTGACAGACCCATCCCAACAAATAGCTACAGGTTGTGCCAATAATACTGGCAGCAGTTTTATAGCGACGGGACGAGGTGGGATACCACAAAATCCTAATCAAGAAATCAGGAGCAATGTCTACGATGGTCTACACCTAAACACTTGGTCTGATATTCGGGACATCTCTGCATATCGTGGAAATAGTACAGTTACACCAGAAATTACCCAATCGAGCGAATTTCCAATCCAAGCTACCTCTTGGCATCGTAATGCGATCGGTAAAATTGAGTTAGTTGCAGCTAAATCTCCTACTCAAGTCCAACAACCATTAACCTGTGCTGCCATTCCTAAAAGTTCATGACACCCTCTATTTTGTTAGTACAAATACAAATTTGGGAAACCTATATATAGGTAGTTAAAAATGGGGGTGAGGTGATGAAAGTTATTTGTACTTGGTTGACTTTAATCAGTGGAATATTAACATCTGGGATTTGCAGCAGTTGGGTTAACGCTCAAGTAATTCCCGATGGTACCCTTAAAACTACCGTCTCCCAAAATGATAATAACTTCACCATTACCAATGGCGATCGCGTCGGCAATAATTTATTTCATAGCTTCAGTCAATTTTCCATTCCTAGCCAAGGTTCTGCATTCTTCAACAACGCTTCAGATATCCAAAATATTTTTAGTCGTGTAACTGGCGGTAGTGTTTCCAATATTGATGGCTTAATTCAAGCCAATGGTAGCGCTAATTTATTTTTGCTCAATCCCAGTGGAATTATCTTTGGACAAAATGCCAGCTTGAATATTGGTGGTTCATTTGTAGCTACTACCGCCGAAAGTATCAAATTTGCGGACGGGTTTAAGTTTAGCGCTAAAAATCCACTGGATTCACCTTTACTCACCTTGAGCGTGCCAATTGGCTTGCAAATGGGCAGCAATCCTAGTGCAATTAACATTTATGGGGCAAAATTAGAAGTTCAAACACAAAAGACATTTGCACTGGTTGGAAGTAACTTAACTTTTGACCAGAATAAAATTACTGCTGCCGATGGCAGAGTTGAATTAGCGAGTGTTGCAGCAAATAATAACGTGGGACTGTCTGCAAACAGTGCTGGATTTAGCTTAGATTTCCAGACTGCGAATCAGTTCCAAAATATGAACTTTACTAACGCAGCCAAGGTTGATACAAGTGGAAACCAAGGTGGTGCGATCGCTCTCCACGGGCAAAAAATTACCCTATCTGGTTCTTCAACTATCACCTCCCACACCCTAGGAACAACCTCAGGACAAGGCATTCTTGTCAAAGCCGGAGAGTCTCTGGAACTAATTGGTAAGGAAGCCCTTTCTAACACTGCAATTGCCGCTTACTCCCAAGCAACAGCCAGTGGAAGAGGTGGTGATGTGACAATCGAAACACCCGTTCTCAATGTTTTAAATGGCGCACAAATTAACACCCGTGCTTATGGAACTGGAGATTCGGGCGATATTACCGTCAAGGCTACAACTGTCAATATAATTGGAGAAGCGATCTATGCACCTACAAAGCAGCGATTTAGTGTAAGTACCCTAGCATCTAATACAATAAATGGTTCTCAAGGTCGGGGTGGTAATGTCACAATTGATGCTACACAGGTCAACATTCAAGACGGGGCTGAAATACGTTCTACCGCCAGAGGAACTGGTGATGGTGGTAATATCATCGTCACAGCACAAAACTTAAGTGTGACAGGTGAAACTGCAACAGGTGAACCTGCATTTTTAACGGGGATGAGTACTAGCATCCGTGAAAATGCCACAGGCAGGGGTGGAGATATAATTCTCAACGTAGAGAAACTAGAGGTTTTGAATGGCCCTGGTATTCGCACTGGTACTTATGGTGAAGGTGCATCAGGTAACATTATTGTTAATGCGGAAGAAGCAACTTTGGGTGGCAGTTCGTCAACTGGAGTAGCAACGCGATTTTTTGCATCAACAAACGGTAACTACAATTTCTCTACTAATGAACTGATTAGTTTAGGTGCGGGGCAAGGTGGCAACATTACTTTTAATGTTGGTAAGCTCAACTTACTTGATGGAGGACGAATTTCCACCTCAACTGAAACCTACGGTAAAGCCGGAAATATTTCCATTCAAGCCAATTCCATCAATATTGCAGGTGTCAGTAAAGTCCCAGATAGCGAACTGCTTTACTCACTTGATGCCACTGGTCCGAGTGGTTTATATGCCTCTTCTACAGGCCCTGGTGCTGCGGGTTCGGTACATCTGACCACAGAAAATTTGAATTTGAGCGATCGCAGTGAAATTGTAGTTAGCGGCAAAGGTACAGGAAATGCCGGTAATATGCTCATTCAAACTCATCATATGAAGTTGGATGGAACTAGCAAACTTCGTTCTGAAGCTAATGCAGGCAACCAAGGTAATATTGTCATGAGCCTCAATACTTTGTTACTACGGCAAGGCAGTACTATCACTGCTAATGCCAGTGGAAGTTCCAGCGGTGGTAATATTACGATTAATGCACCCATTATTCTAGGGTGGGAAAACAGTGACATCATTGCTAATGCCATCAAAGGAAGAGGTGGCAATATTCAAATTACAACTCAGGGGCTTTTTGGATTGAAGTTCCGTAATCAACTTACCTCTGACAGTGATATCACAGCTAGTTCGGAATATGGTATCAGTGGCAATGTTCAAGTTAATAACATTGGAGTCGATCCCAATTCTGGTTTAGTGGAATTACCAGAAAATGTGACAGACACATCACAACAAATAGCTACAGGTTGTTCTATTAATACTGGCAGCAGTTTTATTGCCACTGGCAGGGGTGGAATACCACAAAATCCTAATCAAGAAGTAATCAGCAATGTCTACGACGGGCTACACCTAAACACTTGGTCTGATATTCGGGACATCTCTGCATATCGTGGAAAGAGCGCAGTTACAGCCCAAATACCCCCATCGACAAAATCTCTGATCTCAGCTACTTCTTGGCGACGTAATGCGATCGGCAAAATTGAGTTAGTTGCAGACAAATCTCCCATTCGGATGCAACCATCATTAACCTGTGCTGTCGTTCCTAAAAGTTCATGACTACCTCTAATTTTGTTATTAAAAATACAAATTTGGGAAACCTATATATAGGTAGTTAAAAATGGGGGTGAGGTGATGAAAGTTATTTGTACTTGGTTGACTTTAATCAGTGGAATATTAACATCTGGGATTTGCAGCAGTTGGGTTAACGCTCAAGTAATTCCCGATGGTACCCTTAAAACTACCGTCTCCCAAAATGATAATAACTTCACCATTACCAATGGCGATCGCGTCGGCAATAATTTATTTCATAGCTTCAGTCAGTTTTCCATTCCTAGCCAAGGCTCTGTATTCTTCAACAACGCTTCAGATATCCAAAATATTTTTAGTCGTGTAACTGGCGGTAGTGTTTCCCATATTGATGGTTTAATTCAAGCCAATGGTAGCGCTAATTTATTTTTGCTCAATCCCAGTGGAATTATCTTTGGACAAAATGCCAGCTTGAATATTGGTGGTTCATTTGTAGCTACTACCGCCGAAAGTATCAAATTTGCTGATGGAGTCGAATTTAGTACAATTAATCTTGGTGCGCCACCATTATTAACCATGAGTGTGCCAGTGGGGCTGCAAACAGGCCAAAATCCAGGAGCGATCGCTGTTCAAGGTACAGGGTATAGCTTAAATATTGCTAGTATTCTGTCTCCAATTATTCGCACTCCTAGTCTCACAAAAATTCAGGTACAAGCCGGAAAAACTCTGGCTTTGGTGGGTGGTAATCTCAATCTGAATGGAGCAACCTTAACTGCTGAAACAGGTCATATTGAGTTGGGTAGTTTGGGTAGCTCAGAACTAGTTGACCTGATATCAACTACTCAAGGTTATACGCTGGGGTATGGGAAGGTACACAATTTTAGGGATATTCAAGTCACCCAAAAATCCCTACTAGATGTTAGTGGAGTGAATGCTGGTTCTGTTCAGGTGCAAGGTAAGCAGATTCAATTTAGCGATCATTCACTATTACTGGCACAAAATCATGGTAATCTCCCTGGAGGCGATTTGCATCTTCAGGCAGTAGAAAGCATACATCTGACTGATGCAGTGAGTGGGGTTCGGAGTGAAACTTGGAGCCAGGGAACTGGTAGCAATATCAATGTTATTACCCCCAAACTCAATCTCTATGAAGGAGGGATATTAAGTAGTAATACTTATGGTGTGTCTAACAGTGGGAATATTCAAGTTAATGCCAAAAATATAGAGATATCTGGCTTATCGCCCCTCAATGCCACTGGCAGTTTTATTAACACCAGTACCTTTGGTTCTGGCAATGCAGGTAATATTTCTGCCAATGGTGATAGTTTACTTGTATCCTATGGTGGCGGACTATCTTCTGTATCGCGGGGTATTGGTTCTAGTGGTGAAGTTATGATTCGCAACCTAGATACCACTGTGCAGAGTAGTAATAGCTCTCCCTTCGGCACAAGAATTACCTCCGTCACATTCAACGTCGGCAATGCTAAAACCTTAACCCTAGATACCGCTAGGTTAAAAGTGATAGATGGCGGATCAATAGGCACAAGTTCATATTTTATTGGTCATGCCGGAGATGTGAGGATCAATGCTACGGAATTTATTGAAGTTAAGGGTCGCAATCCGTTAACACCGAGTGCCATTAGTTCCTCTGCCCTCATTCTTAGCCCGGTATTGCGTAACTTATTTGGGCTAACAGAATATATACTGTCTGCCGATGGTGGTACGATGAACATTACGACACCAAGCCTCATCTTAAAGGATAGTGGCACTGTAACTGTTACCAATGAAGGTAGTGGCAATGGTGGCAGTCTCAAGATTAACGCCAATAACATCGAATTAAGCAATCAAGCTTTCATCGAGGCCAGGACAGCATCTGGTAATGGTGGCAACATCGACTTACAAGTGGGGAATTTGTTGCTGCTGCGCGATAATAGCCAAATTACCTCGACCGCAGGCGGTAATGGTAAAGGGGGAAATATCAACATTAATGCGCCAATTATTACTGGTTTAGAAAATAGTGATATCCTCGCCAATGCTGTGCAAGGAGAAGGTGGCAATATTGCCATTACCACTCAAGGCATTATTGGTCTAGAATACCGTAACACCCTCAGTCCTAGAGAAGACAGCACCAATGACATTACTGCTAGTTCTCAGTTCAATGTTAATGGTACTGTGCAAATTAATAATTTTGGTATTGACCCCAATTCCGGTTTAGTGGAATTACCTGAAAATGTAGCCGACTCATCCCAACAAATAGCTACAGGATGTGCAGAGACGAGTGGTAGTAGTTTTGTGGCTACAGGACGAGGAGGAATACCCCAAAATCCGACTCAGGATGTGAAGAAAGATGTCTACGATTGGCTACGCCTAAACACTTGGACTGATATCCGCGACATCTCTGCATATCGTGGAAATAGCGCAATTACAACCCAAGTACCCGAATCGCCAAAATCTCTGATCTCAGCTACTTCTTGGCATCGTAATGCCCAAGGAAAAATACAATTACTAGCGGATAAATCTCCTACTCAAGTACAACAAAGCTTAACCTGTGCGGCTATTCCTAAAAGTTAATCATGTTATAAAAGTGCCTAATTAGGGAACAATTAAGTTGAAATCAAGTCTAGGAAATTGTTAGCTATGAGAGTCAAACCCTTTTTATTAATCTTCACAACTGGGTTATTAACTCCAAGGATCATGCTAACAGCAATATTTCTATGGAGTTGCGGTGCGTTGGCAAAGCCAACCGTAGGTATTGCTCAGGTAACATCCGATGGAACAAGCAACACCATTGTCAATCCAAGTGGCAATAATTTTAATATTCTTAACGGGATTGATAAAGGTAATAATTTATTTCATAGTTTTAGTAATTTCTCTATACCTACAGGTAGTTCAGCAACTTTTGATTTAACCAATACGGCCCAATATTACAACCATATTTAGTCGAGTTACAGGTGGAAATATTTCCCATATTGATGGCTTGATTCAAACTCTCCACAGCAATAATCCAGTCAGTTTGTTTTTGATGAATCCTAACGGAATTGTGTTTGGTGAAAATGCCTCGTTGAATATTGGCGGGTCATTTGTGGGGACGACAGCAAATAGTATTAAATTTGCCGATGGCACAGAATTTAGTGCTATAAATCCAACTCAATCACCGTTGTTGACGATGAGTGTACCTGTGGGTTTGCAGATGGGAAGTAATGCGGGAGAGATAAAAGTTCAAGGTACACCTGCCAACAATTTCATGTTTCGGACACCGACATTATCGATCGCACCAAATCAAACCCTGGCGCTGATTGGGGGACAAGTGGATATCAATAATGCCAACATTTCTGCGCCGGATAGCCGTGTGGAATTGTGGGCGATGCAAAATGGTACAGTGAATATACCCACCTCTGGTAACTGGCAATTGGCGAGTTCATCCCCATCGCCAACATGGGGCAATATTACCCTGCAACAATCCTCCTATATCAATACGAGTGGGGCGATTGGGGGTGCGATCAACATCCGGGGGCGGGGGTTGACCCTTCAAGATGGCTCAAATATAGAATCTTCCACTGGCGCGAATGGTCAAGGACAGGGTATCAATGTCCAAACTACAGAATTTGTAGATTTACTGGGTGTTTCTCATCCCGATAATGTTAATTTTCCAGGTTTAACCACCAGTGTAAAAGGAAGTGGAGCAACTGCCGGAAATACCACGATTAATACTCAACGATTACGCCTTGCCAATGGAGGATGGATAAACTCCTCTAACCTTGGTATTGACTTTTCGACTTTCATGCCTATCAACAATGCCAAAACAGGGGACATCACAGTTCATGCCACCGATGTAGAAATTATTGGTTATGCGCCATTCCGCAGTCCGAATACGGGAAACTCTTTTCCAGGAACTGCAATTGGAACGCTGATTCTAGGAGGACAACAAAATGAAAGTGGTGCAATTGCGGTAGAGGCTGAACGGGTACTGCTACTAGATGGGGGACGTATCAGCACCGATTTGTTTGGTGCTTTCTCTCCTTTAACTGGCAAAGCAGGTGATATTTCCGTGACGGCAACTCAAAGCCTCGATATTCGTGGTACAAACCCTGACAATGGTACCAGTGCGATCATCAGTTCAATTCTAACCGGGGCGGTTGGTCAAGGGGGCAATGTGACAATTAACACGGGTCAACTCGCTCTCACCAACGGTGGAACCATCTCCAGTCAGATTACAGGCAGTCCAAATGCTGAGATCGCGGGTAAAGGCACAGCAGGGAATATCACGATCCAAGCCACTGATGTGCAGGTTAAGTACATGGACAGAATTAATTACACAAATAATTAACATAAAATATTCAGATATAATGAGCGTATTCTAATATTTAATAAAATGATATTTATTCGAGAAATAAACCCTCTATCCGCTAAATTATTAGAGCGGATTTATCGTCAAAGTCGACATCATCAAGTACGTCAAAGAGCGCATTGTCTAATCCTAGCACATCAAGGAGTAAAAATAGAGGAACTGATAAAAATTTTTCAAGTAAGTTACAAAACTATTTATAATTGGTTTGAGAGATGGGAATCAGAAAGCATGGTGGGATTATATAATAAATCAGGGAGGGGAGCTAAATCAAAATTCAATGCTGAACAAGAACAAAAAATTAAAGAATTAGCAAAAGACAATCCAAGGCAATTAAAACAAGTTGTTCAAAAAATCGAAGAAGAATTGGGAATTCAAACCAGTAAAAAAACAGTTAAAAGAATATTAAAAAGATTAAAAATGAGTTGGCATCGAATGCGTAGAGCGGTAGGAGGAAAGCCTGAAACTCAAGTATATCAAGAAAAAAGGGCGCAATTAGAAGAATTAGAACTATTGGATAAAAAGGGAGAAATTGATTTATATTATTTAGATGAATCGGGATTTTGTCTAATTCCTTCTGTCCCTTATGCGTGGCAAGATATCGGGGAACAATTAAATATTTTGAGTTGTCGTAGTCGGCGGTTAAATGTATTAGGAATCATGAATAAACGAAATGAACTTAAATCTTATGTTTCATATCAAACCATTAACTCTGATGTAGTTATTGCTTGTATTGATACTTTTTTTGTTACAGTAAATAAGCCAACATTTATTGTTGTAGATCAAGCATCTATTCATACTAGTGATGCTATTTTTGACAAAATTGAAGAATGGAAAGAGCGCAATATTACTATTTTTGAATTGCCTACTTATTCCCCTCATTTGAATTTAATTGAAATTTTGTGGCGATTTATTAAGTATGAATGGATTCCTATAGATGCTTACAAAGATTGGAAAACTTTTGTTGCATCCGTTGAACAAATTCTGAGAGAATTTGGAGAAAACTATGTAATTAATTTTGTCTAACTACTTAGCGATCCCGTACTTGATCTTCTTGGTGACGCTCCCAGTGGTATCACTGTAGCAATAGGGCAGAATTCCACAGGCAAGGGAGGCAATATTCGCTTGACGGCAGACAATCTGCGCGTCTTCAATGGTGGACAAATTACCTCTTCTACAGATGGCAATGGTGCGGCAGGTAATGTCAACTTACAAGTTAACAATATAACGGTAGAGGGTAATTCTCAACCCTTAACTAATGGTCGCATTCTTCCAAGTACCATTACTGCTGCTTCTACTACCACCTCTGATGCTGGTTCAGTGAATCTAGTGGCGAATCGGCTCAATGTTCTGGATCATGGGCAAATTTCAGTTAGTAATACAGGGGGTGGTAACTCAGGGAACTTGCTCATTAATGCCAAGCAAATCAAACTCGAACAAGGTGGCGGTCTGCTTTCAGAAGTTTCCGCAGGCGATCGCGGTAATATGACTCTCAATACTGATATTCTATTGATGCGTTATGGCGGTAAAATTAGTACCAATGCCACAGGTACAGCCACAGGCGGCAATATCACCATTAATGCACCGATTATTATTGGTTTAGAAAACAGCGATATTACTGCCAATGCTATTAAAGGCGCTGGTGGCAATATTGATATTCAAACTCAGGGTTTATTTGGAATAGAATTCCGCGACCAACTTACCCCGGAAAGTGATATTACCGCGAGTTCCCAATTTGGACTTAGCGGTACAGTAGACATTAATAATTTTGGCATTGACCCCAGTTCTGGTTTAGTGGAATTGCCAGAGAATGTGACAGACTCTTCCCAACAAATAGCTACAGGATGTGCAGAGACGAGTGGTAGTAGTTTTGTGGCTACAGGACGAGGGGGAATACCCCAAAATCCGACTCAGGATGTGAAGAAAGATGTCTACGACTGGCTACGCCTAAACACTTGGACTGATATCCGCGACATCTCTGCATATCGTGGAAATAGCTCAATTACAGCCCAAATACCCGAATCAACAAAATCTCTGATCTCAGCGACTTCTTGGCATCGTAACACCCAAGGCAAAATTGAATTAATTGCAGATAAATCTCCTTCACAAGTGCAACCATCATTAACCTGTGCTGCCGTTCCTAAAAGTTAATCATGTTATAAAAATGCCTATTTAGGGAACAATAAGTTTAAATCAAGTCAAGGAAATTATCTAGCTATGAGAGTAGAGTAGAGACGTTCCGGCGAAACTTCTCTACAAGGGTTTGAAGCCACGCATATTTAATTACCGGAGATGTCTATTAATGTTAACAACTGGGTTATTAACTCCAAGGATCATGCTAACAGCAATATTTCTATGGAGTTGCGGTGCGTTGGCAAAGCCGACCGTAGGTATTGCTCAGGTAATATCCGATGGCACAACTAACACCCTTGTCAATCCAAGTGGTAATAATTTTAATATTACTAATGGTATAAATAAAGGTAATAATTTATTTCACAGCTTCAATAATTTTTCTGTGCCTACTGGTGGTGCAGCGACTTTTGATTTAACCAATACGCCAAATATTACAACTATATTTAGTCGGGTTACGGGTGGCAATGTTGCCAATATTGATGGGTTAATTAGCACTATTCATGGCAATAACCCAGTCAGTTTGTTTTTGATGAATCCAGCGGGGATTGTATTTGGTCAAAATGCCAGTTTAAATATTGGCGGCTCATTTGTGGGAACGACGGCGAATAGTATTAAGTTTGCTGATGGAGTAGAGTTTAGTGCGACTAATCTCGGAGTATCGCCCCTATTGACTATGAGTATGCCAATCGGCTTACAGTTAGGTCAAAATCCAGGAGAGATTGCTGTGCAAGGGAGTGGACATCGCATCACCATCGGATTTTTTACTCCCGCAGATCGCAGCAATAATCCCATCGGGTTACAAGTTGGGGCAGGCAATACGCTAGCACTGATTGGTGGAGCCGTGAACTTCTCTGGTGGTATTGTTACCACAAATGGGGGGGGACATCTAGAAGTTGGGAGTGTTAGCGATGGGCAAGTCAAACTTAACTCTACTTCTACAGGGTTAGTTGGAGATTATTCCGCAGTCAGGCAATTCAACGATATTAATTTGGCACAACAATCTTTGGTAGATGCTAGTGGTAGTGGTGGCTCGATCCAATTACAAGGACGGAATATTAGCTTCACTGAAGGTTCTGGTGCCTTGCTGCAAAACTTTGGGCTACAACAACCTTCTCAGGGCATCACTATCAAGGCCACTGAGTCTATTAACTTAAGTGGAAATACATCCGATGGCAAATTAGGTAGCCTGATCCAAATTGATAATTTAGGCATCACGTCAACGGGGGATATCAGTCTCTTCGCCGCACAGTTATCCCTCAAAGATGGGTCACAAATCCATAACTGGACATTTACGCCAATACCTGGTGGCAATATTACAGCCAATGTTGCAGGTGCGATCGCTATCGAAGGCTTTGCCCCGACTAATCCTATCGCTTCAACTTCAATCACATCCATCACATTGAATTCCGGCAAAGCAGGTGATATTACTGTTTCCAGTGACAACTTAAGAATTCTGAATAGTGGTAGTATTAGCACTACATCCACAGGCTCAGGGCAGTCAGGAATTTTACGATTCAATGTAGCAGATTTAGTTGAGATTGCTGGCAATAACCCCTTTACAGCATTATCAAGTTCAATAATTTCATCGGCTATTAACACAGGAGATTCTGGTAGTACGTTCATCAACACATCTAGATTAGTGATTCAAGACAGTGGAATACTAGGGTCTAGCGCGGTTGCCTCAGGCGCAGCAGGTAGCGTGACAGTTAATGCTTTGGAATCCGTAGATGTTAGAGGCAGAGCCTCTGAATCGATTCTTCCTGCTCGCATTGCCTCAAGCGCCGAAATTCTCGATCCAGTTACTCAAGCTGTCTTTGGACTTCCTGCCATTCCTACCGGTAACGCAGGCTCCCTAACCATTAACACCCCATTGTTACGTGTCACAGATGGGGGATTTGTCACTGTCAAAAATGATGGACTAGGTAAAGCCGGAGATTTGCAGATTCATGCCCACTCAATTTTTCTTAACAATCAAGGCAATATCACTGCATCCACCGCTTCTGGTAATGGAGGAGATGTGGGATTAAATGTGCAAGATTATCTGTTGATGCGGAACAATAGCCTGATTTCCGTCACCGCTAAGGGGGAAGGTAATGGTGGTAACTTGTCAATTAGATCTCCTGTTATTGTTGGTTTAGAAAACAGTGACATCATTGCCAATGCAGTTCAAGGTCGTGGGGGTAGTATTCAAATTGCCACACAGGAAATAATCGGCTTACAATATCGTCCTCAAATTACTGCTGAAAATGATATTACCGCCAGTTCTCAATTTGGTATTAGCGGTACTGTGCAAATTAATAATTTTGGCATTGACCCCAGTTCTGGTTTAGTGGAATTACCTGAAAATGTAGCCGACTCATCCCAACAAATAGTTATAGGATGTGCAGAGACGAGTGGTAGTAGTTTTGTGGCTACAGGACGAGGGGGAATACCCCAAAATCCGACTCAGGATGTAAGGAAAGATGTCTACGACTGGCTACGTCTAAACACTTGGTCTGATATCCGCGACATCTCTGCATATCGTGGGAGTAGCACAGTTTCAGTCCAAGTACCTGAATCAACAAAATCTCTGATCTCAGCGACTTCTTGGCATCGTAATGCCCAAGGAAAAATAGAATTACTAGCCGATAAATATCCTACTCAAGTACAACAAACCTTAACCTGTGCGGCTATTCTTAAAAGTTAATCATGTTATAAAAATGCCTATTTAGGGAACAATAAGTTAATACCAAATTCAGGAAATTGTTAGCTATGAGAGTTAGAGCTTTTATATTTATGTTAACAACTGGGTTATTAACTCCAGGGATCATGCTAACAGCAATATTTCTATGGGGTCGAGGTGCAATAGCTCAAGTCACATCTGATGGTACTACTAATACCACTGTCAACTCAATTAGTAATGATTTTACTATTCTTAACGGCATGGAAAAAGGTCATAACTTATTCCATAGTTTTAGTAATTTTTCTATACCTACAGGTGGTTCAGCAAAGTTTGATTTAAACAATACACCAAATATTACAACTATATTTAGTCGGGTGACAGGTGGCAATATTTCTCATATTGATGGCTTGATGCAAACTCTCAACAGTAATCATCCAGTCAGTTTATTTTTAATGAATCCAGCGGGGATTGTATTTGGTGAAAATGCCAAGTTGGATATCAGCGGGTCCTTTGTAGGAACAACGGCAAATAGTATTAAATTTAGTGATGGAATGGAATTTAGTGCTATTGACGTGACCACACCCTTATTGACAATGAGTGCGCCGATAGGGTTACAAATGGGTAATAATCCCGCGCCAATACAAGTTCAAGGTACCGGACATTCCTTAGATATTCCTAATCTTCTAGCTCCTTTTATTCGCAATCCTAGCTTAACAAAATTGCAAGTACAGCCTGGAAAAACCCTAGCCTTGGTGGGTGGTAATCTGAATCTCAATGGGGCTACCCTCACTAGTGAAACAGGGCAAATAGAATTAGGTAGTCTGGGAGGTGCAGGATTAGTTAGTTTAGTTGCAAATACTCAGGGATATAAATTGGAGTATGGGAAAGAGCAAATCTTTGGTGATATTCAACTGGCACAGAAATCACTATTAGATGTGAGTGGAGTAAATGCGGGTTCAGTTCAACTTCAAGGACGCAAGATTAAATTCACTGATGGATCATTAGTTCTTACAAAGAATCTTGGCAATCTTCCTAGCGGGAATATCCACTTGCAAGCATCAGAAGCGATCGCTATGATTGGCACAACACCAGATGCCAAAATTCGCAGTGGGATTCGCACTGAAGCTCTCGGTAGTGGAACTGGTGCGAATATCCAAATCATCACCCCTCGGTTTTCACTCCAGCAGGGTTCAGGGTTAAATAACACGGCGTTTGGAGTTGCTGACAGTGGCAACATTCAGATTGAAGCATCAGCAATAGAGATATCTGGCTTCTCATCCATCAATCCAGCTGGTGTAACCAGTATGGCTACTAGCGCACGCGGTACTGGAACTGCTGGTGATATCTCCGTTAATTCTAATAGCTTACTAGTGTCTGATGGTGCCGCACTATCTTCAATTACATTTGGTAGTGGTTCTAGTGGTGAGGTAAGAATTAATACTGATACTACTATAGTGAAGGGAGACAATCCTGCCGGACTTTACAGTAATATTAGCTCAATTACCTATGGTACTGGCAGTGCTAAAACCTTAATACTAGATACTAAGAGACTACAACTGTTAGATGGAGGAGTGATTGCCGGAAGTTCGTTTTTTATGGGTAATGGGGGTGATATTCAGGTAAATGCCACAGAATCTATTGAAATTAGTGGTCGTAGTCAATTAAATCAGAGCAGTATTAACTCATCCATCCTCAAGCCAGAACCACTACTCAGAGAATTATTTGGTTTACCAGATATACTGAGTGCAAATGCTGGTAATGTGAGCGTGACTACACCTAATCTGATATTAACAGATGGGGGTACAGTGAGCGTCACCAATCAAGGCTCTGGAAATGGCGGCAGTCTCAACATCACAGCCGATCGCATCCAATTAAAAAATCAAGGCTTAATTCAGGCTCAGACAGCATCTGGTAATGGTGGTGATATTAGCTTGCAAGTGGGGAATCTTTTGCTAATGCGCGATCGCAGCAATATTACTGCAACTGCTGGTGGTGCGGGAGATGGGGGTAATATTCAAATTGCCACACCGATTCTTCTGGGGTTGCAAGACAGCGACATTATTGCCAATGCCGTCCGAGGACGTGGGGGTAATATTAAAATCGCCGCCCAGGGAATTATCGGTTTAGAATATCGTCCTCAAATTACTGCTGAAAATGATATTACTGCCAGTTCTCAATTTGGTGTTAGCGGTACGGTACAGATACATAACATTGGTGTTGACCCCAATTCCGGTTTAGTGGAATTACCTGAAAATGTGACAGACCCATCCCAAAAAATAGCTACAGGATGTGCAGAGACGAGTGGTAGTAGTTTTGTCGCCACAGGAAGAGGGGGAATCCCCCAAAATCCCACTCAGGACGCGAGGAGTGATGTCTACAACTGGCTACGTCTCAGTACTTGGACTGATATCCGCGACATCTCTGCATATCGTGGAAACAGCGCATCAGCCCAAATACCCCCATCTCCAAGAACTTTGATTTCAGCTACTTCTTGGCATCGTAATGCGATCGGCAAAGTTGAGTTAATTGCAGATAAATCTTCTGGTCAGGTGCAACCAAATTTAACCTGTGCTGGCGTTTCTAACAATTAAGTAGGGTTTGCTGAAAAAGTCTTTCCGTTAAGACTAGAAGTCAGGAGTTCGGAGTTCGGAGTTCGGAGTTCGGAGTTCGGAGTTCGGAGTTCGGAGTCAGGAGTTCGGAGTTCGGAGTCAGGGGTCGGGAGTCGGGAGTCAGGAGTCAGGAGTTCGGAGTCAGGGGTCGGGAGTCGGGAGTCAGGAGTCAGGAGTTCGGAGTCAGGGGTCGGGAGTCGGGAGTCAGGAGTTCGGAGTCAGGAGTCAGGAGTTCGGAGTCAGGAGTTCGGAGTCAGGAGGAAGAATTAGAAGGAGATCAGAATATTGAAATAATGACACTGTTCTTTTTTCATGCCATTCTCCTTCAAAAAATATCTTTTTTTGACTGAGCTTTAAACTCTGAAACTTTAGTTTCTTATCTTTTCCCTATTCCCTATTCCCTATTCCCTTTTTTTGTAAGACTTGTTGCAACAGTTCTATTTTTACTGGCTTGGAAAGAAAATTATTCATTCCGCAGGCAAAACATTTATCACGAGTTTCACTAGAGACATCCGCCGTTAAAGCAATAAATATAGGTTGTGGGCGATCGCTATACAAGGTGCGAATTCTTTGGGTTGTTTCCAGTCCATCCATACCAGGCATTTGCACATCCATCAAGATCACATCAAAAGTGTGGTGTTGTAATACTTGAATTGCTGCTTCTCCACTATCTGCTGTTTGAGCTTCGTATCCCAAACGTTTCAACATCAGTAAAGCAAATTTGCGATTTACAGCGTTATCATCAACCACTAAGACCTTTGTAGAACTCAAGCCAGTTGGTTGAGTATTTTCATCTTTCTTAGCTGGTGGATCAACCATCTGTGCTTGAATATCAAACCTAAATTTACTACCTACACCAGGGATACTCTGCACCGTCAGTTCTCCACCCATGAGTTCTACAAACTTGCGACTGATAGGCAAACCTAAACCAGTACCTGTTTGCGATCGCTTACCTGCTTCAGATTGTCCAAAAACCTCAAAAATGTTTTCTAGTTCATTTGCCGCAATACCCTGTCCTGTATCTGCCACTTCAAAGAACAGGTGATAGCCTGCACATATAGATGCCATCATCCCTACCCGCAGAACAATACCACCATGATCAGTAAACTTGATAGCATTTCCCAATAAATTAATCAGCACCTGCCGTAATTTAGCATCATCGGTAACGATCCAATCTGGCAGATTGTTCGCAAGTTCCAACTCAAAAAACAATCCCTTAGACAATGTTTGCTGACGTAGCATATCCATTAGACCCGTCAGCAATTGTGGCAGGTGAAAAGATTTTTCATTCAAAAACACTTTACCCGCTTCTATTTTGGACATTTCTAAAACATCATCAATCAATGACAGCAGATGTTCACCACTTTGATTGATGGTATTAATAAAATCTTTTTGTTCTGCTTGCAGGGTAGCATCAGTTTCTAGCAACTGGCTAAAACCAATAATCGCATTGAGCGGAGTCCGTAACTCATGACTCATACTGGTCAAAAACTGGCTTTTGGCACTGTTAGCAGTTTCGGCAGCCTCTTTGGCATCTACAATTTCACGTCTAGCTTGCTGCCGTTCTAGATGTGCCGAAATCGCAGATGCAGCGGCACTGAGCAAGTTTACCTCAGCTGGTTCCCAAATGCGAGCCAATGCACAATTATCAAAGCCAATAAAACCCCAAAACTGACCATTCACCAAGAAAGGTAAAATTAAGATAGCGAGAATTCCCTGGGGTTCTAATATTTCCCTTTCATTATCTGGAAAATCGGCAACTACACCGTTGATAATCTTGCCACTAGAAAGGATTTCTAACCATCGTGGTAAAAACTCTGCATAGGGAATATTTTGCAGTACAGGATTATCAAGTTCCGAAACAATCCCTTCCACACACCATTCTGATCTCTGACTTGCTACCATATTCCCAGCAGCATCATCATGATTTTCAAACACATATATACGGGATGCAGATGCTGTTTCTCCCAACCATTGCAGAATTTGTGTGTAGTAGTTGGTATCAGATTCATTAACTAAAAGGTAATTCTGGACATTAACCAAAGTTGAAAGATAACGTTCTCGTGCTGCCAGAGCAGTTTCCGCACGTTTTTTGTCTGTGATATCTCGACCCACTGCTTGTATTTCCACGAAGCGGTTTTCTTCATCGAAAATCATTCGTTGATTCCATTGCGTCCAACGCACATCTCCCTGGGCAATTACGCGATTTTCTATACTGATAACAGGATTTTCTATAGATATAGTAGCCAGAGTTTGAAATACTTGAGCGCGATCCTCTGGAAAAATAAAACCTTTGTAACTATGTCCCAAAATATCCTCAGCATTCACCCCAAAGTAACGACAAAAGGCATCATTAACAAAAGTCAGCTTGCCATCGACACAACTACGGAAAATTAATTCTGTTTGCAACTCAACAATGGCACGAAATTGGGCTTCTTGATGACGTAATTCGGCAGTTTGGCAGGCGATTTGTCTTTCTAGTTCGGCATTGTAGTTAGTCAGAATGCGTTCGGCTTGTTTGCGATCTGTAATATCTTGAAATGCAGTAATCACATGGGTAATGCCGCCATTTTGGTCAAAAATTGGCGTTGCCCATACTGCTAGTGGTATTATTCTGCCGTTGTAGTGAACTTCAATGTCTTCAATCTGCACATACTCTCCCTGTAAAGCTAGGATTACAGGTAATTTATTCTGGGGATAAAGTTGGTTAGTTCCAGCTACATAAAGTTGATAAGCAACAGACAAATTATCTACATCTTGTTCAGGAAGTTTTTCCACACCCAGCAGAGATTTAGCACTCCGATTCAGGTAAATTACATAACCATTTCTTTGATGAATAGATACCCCTATGGGCAAACTTTCCAAAAATTGATCCAGTTCTGCCTTGCTGTCTGCCAGTTTGGTGAATGATTGCTGTAATTGCTGTGCCATTTGGCTAAAGGAAGAAGACAGTTGCTGGACTTCAACTATGGGGGTAAAAATTGGGGCTAGTTCCTGAAAGTCTCCTTGGGCAATCTGTCTAGCTGCTAAGTTTAACCTCAGCAATGGTCGGGCAATTAACTGAGTAGTTAATAATCCCATCCCTATTGAGAGCAAAAAAGCCACACCGCACAAGAAAATGGTTTTCTCTGTTGCGGTCTGAATTTCTGCCATAAAGTCTAATTCTGGTAAGACAATTACAATCAACCAGTCCAAACCAAAATTGTCTTGCCAGGGAGAAACGAGGACAAAATATTTTTTATCTTTGATTTTGACTTGGATTTGCTGATTTTTGTAAATCTTTGCTAAACTGCCCGATTTTTTTTGGATGTTGGTGGCAACTTCCCTAATTACTAAATCTTGACTATTGAGGATTTGCAACCGTTGTGCTTGACCATTCACCATCCGAAATGGTGGTTCTTTGGCAGAACTGGCAACTAGCATTCCCGACCGTTCTAGAATAAATGCTTTACCAGAAGAACCCAGTTGTATTTGTTGCAAGAAATTGCTGATATAAGTCAGACTGAGATCTGTACTGAGAGCGCCAATAAATTTACCTTGACGATTATATAGTGGATAGCTGGCTGCGATCGACATAATTTCTGGATTCGCGTCCCAGTTGTAGATCTCACTCCATACTGGTTTACCTACCTTAACTACTTTGGAGTACCAAGCTTCTACTCTAGGGTCATAAGTTGGCATAGAAACTAGTCGAGTGCGATCGCCTGTCTGATTTGTATCATATTTATAGGATTTCCCCAGTTCTGCCCCTAAAGGAATTTCTTCTATTTGGGTGTTACCTAATCCATAATCACCGGCACCAATATATTCGCCTCTAGCTGTGGCAAATTGAATATAACTAGCCCCAAAGGTTCGCAATTGTTTGGCAAAATACTTACCTGTGTCCTGAAAATTCCACAAATTCAGTTGCCCAGATTCGTAAGCATCCACATTTAACTGATTAATTTTGACAGGTGTATTGAGATAGTTACTGAGATTGAGATGAATCCGATTATCAATTTCTGACTGTAAATTCACAACAAGTTTGTTAACTGCCAGAGATCCATTTTCATAGGAAAAATAGCTAACTAAGGCAACAACGCCCACAATTTGTAAGACAAACGGAACTATCAGCATCCGTCTTAATGGTGCTGTACCTGCTATCTTGATAATCCACTGTTGAAAGGGGTGGAAATTCATTTTTTCAACATTTTTGAGCTTTCATCTAGATTCATGATCATTTCGTAAGTTGCTATGTTAAATCCATTAGCTTCAAATAGCTTTTTAGCAAATTCGTTTTGTGCGGCTACTTGAAGTATTAAAACTTTTGTTCCTAACTGTTTAGCTGCATCTATTGAAGCATTTAACAGTAATTTTCCTGCTCCTAGTCCCCGCACTGACTCATCAATGTAAATGTCATGAAGCCATGCTGCTTCTGGTGCAATATCAACAAAACTGCTTTCTTCTAATCTTGTAAATGAGTACCCAACGATTTCATTTTCTACTTCTAGCACTAATACAACTGCTTTTGGGTGATCAATCTGTTCGGCAAAGAAATCAAAAAGCTGTTGTTCATGATTTGTAAATTCAACAAATCTGTATGGATTGTAATTTTGATGTTGATGAACTAGCTTGATGGCATATTTTGTCACGCCTTGATGATCATTTATGGTGGCTTTTCTGATTGTAATATTTGGCTTTTTCATTTTTTATATGGATAAATAGCAATATTTTTTATATGCTTTAGCGATATTAATAAATAATACCACATTATAGTTACACTATATGATATCATATTATAACTATAAATATTGTAACTATGGAACGAGAAGCAGTAACTATCCGCATTCCTGCTAACTTGCTTCAGCAAGCAAAGCAGTTAAGAGAGAGCAGTGAGTCTTTTAATGAGATGGTTGTAGAAGCGATCGCTCATGAAGTACGAAGAAGGCGCTCCCTCGCAGCCCATCAGCGGATTGTGGCTCGTAGTACCGAAGTGGAAGCTCAAACAGGTATTCAATCAAGCTCTTTAGACTTGATTCGTCATTTGCGAGCAGGTGAGGAACGGCGTGACTAAGTGCATTGATACCAGTGTTTGGATTCCCTATCTTCTACCGGAAATACTGCAAACCCAAGCCAGAAACTTGATTATTCCCTTACTGACATCAAATATGCGCTTAGTTGCTCCAGCATTTGCATGGGCTGAAGTTGGGTCAGTATTGCGAAAAAAAGCTAGATTGGGAACAATTACCGCAGCACAAGCAGAGGCATTTTATGATGATTTCTGTCAAATGCCTGTTGAGTACCTCGATAGTGATGCTATCCGCACCAAAACTTATGCGATCGCAGAAAAATTCTCTCTGGCAACTCTCTACGATGCTGCTTTTCTGGCAGTTGCCGAGCTAGAATCAGCCGAATTTTGGACAGCAGACCAATCTTTGCTCAACACGCTCGTATCATGTCCAGCATGGGTTAAAAAACTTGACGCATGAATTAAGTATCATCACCTGAGTTCGACATAAGATAATTTGTGGAAAACTCGCCCCTAGTAGGAGTCTCAAACCCTTATTCTCTCTCTCTTAAAAATCATAACTTCGTTCGCGAAGCGTCTCCGTTCGGCGAAGCCGTGCCGTAGGCATAGGAGAAACACCGTTCGCGTAGCGTCTCCTAAGGAGAAATTCCAAACACCGAACTCCGTTCGCGAAGCGTCTCCGTTCGGCGAAGCCGTGCCGTAGGCATAGGAGAAACTCCGAACTCATGCATCATCCCACACCTGCTAACCCCTCCAACACCTGCTGCAAATCGCTTGTTAATTCAGACACTGCTTGTCTAGCTCCCACACGACTCCCCTTATACCCCGAAAAACGTTCAGAAACAGAAATCGGTGTCCCCACAGTAATTTTTACCTTTTGCTTGCCCAATTGCGGACGCTGTAAAGGATTATTGCCCTTAATTTTATTGACCATACTCCATAAAAGTAAAGTTGTTTCTGCAAATCTTTCTACTGTTGGTTTTTCACGGATATAAATACCAGAAACTGCTACAAAACTCTCAACTAATCTCATGTGCCACATCCGAAAATAAGCTTCTTCAGCAACTTTATCGCCCAAACTTCTCTCGATGGGTGATAATGATTGAATATCCTTGAAATCTTCTCTAAATATATAATTCCAACCCGCTTGTTCTACTCTTCTACATCTATCATTCCAATTGCCTCTAGATGGTAAATCAAAATATTGTTCAGCAATAAATAAAGCTACATTCATAACAGCTTGTAACCGATAAGCTAAAGCTTCATTTCTATCTTTAATTTCTCCATTAATAATCTTTTCATCTGGCAATTTTTGATGATAAAATCGGGTATAAAATTGCTCCATTATAGATAATAAATTTTCTGCTAAACTCAATAATCGGGGATAAAGCACTTCAAAAGAAGTACTAGTAGATGGGTTAACAGATAAACCACTAGCTACTTCTAATTCAGTTAATAAGTTTGCGATCGCCTTCCAAGGTTCATTGATGTAACTATACTGAAGTCCAATTGGTAAAATTAACACATCTTCATTTCTACCAGCTTTCTGTAAATCTTCAGCACACCAAAAGCCCATTTGAGCAATACCCGGTTCCAAGGGACTGACAATTTCTGATAAACCATTAGTTGCACCTTCTGGTGCAGCAGCCATTGGAAACTGACCATTCATATACAAATCCCGCACTGAACGTAACCCTGTCCAGTCAGCTTTACCCCGTTGAATGGAAGTACCTCCTAAATGAGAAGCAAGCCAACCAATATGTTGACCAGCCCAGAGAGGAATACCCCGATCATAGATAAAATGGGCATGAATTGGATGCTGTAGCTGTATACCCTGCGTTCGTGCTGCCTTGGGTACAAGTTGGGAAAACAAGTAAGCTAAACAAAGTGGATCTTCTGTTTGCGGATGACGGAACGCCAACATGAAGCGGATTTTACTTGCCTGAAACTGCTGATAGAGATTTACCAAAACTTCTACATTTTCGGCTTCAATCTGGTTAATAGGAGTTTTCCAGCGTATCCAGTTGGGTAACAAAAGATGTACACATCTTAATAATAAGGGGTTAAAAGCTGGGGGGATAAATTCTAATGGTGGTTGTGCTTGGTACATTAAATTTGACAAAGTAATTTTCTCCTCAAGTAAATAATGAGACACTTTAGACTGAACAATGAGAATATTTAGGCTCTTCAGTAGTTGCTATGCTAAACTAATAATATAGATGCCAATTAAGTAAACATCTAACTCGGAAATTGTCAAAGTTTCTAAACCCATAACTAGAACGTTTGATCAGCTTAAGTTTGTTATTAATTCCTTCTACAGTACCACTAGTTGTTCGGTTATCAAAGTAAGCAATAATTTCATCAAACCAACGAATAATAGTATTGTTACTATTTGGGAAATATTTTTTAGCTTTTGATAGCCACATACCCAGTTTAAAGACTCCCGTATACCAATCACGAGTATTATTAAAAATCGTTCTAATTTTCTCTTTCAGTTCATGCATTACTTTCAATACAGGGGATACATTTT
This sequence comes from Anabaena sp. EIM26, assembly GCF_057568715.1. Taxonomy (NCBI): domain Bacteria; kingdom Bacillati; phylum Cyanobacteriota; class Cyanophyceae; order Nostocales; family Nostocaceae; genus Anabaena; species Anabaena sp. EIM26. The sequence continues at coordinate 1,478,736 of NZ_CM172472.1, forward strand.
GAACTTGAATAAGTTTGTGTAATTGCTCCTCATTTAAATTCTCTTCATTCTTAAGTAAGGGATATTTACTATTTTTCAGACCTGATAATATTTGTTCATATTTAGATTTTTCTTCTGCTGAATTTGCTTTTTTAATTAACTCTTCTACGCTGCGTTTTTCTTTTTTTCTTTGTGTATCTAGTTCTTTATTTATCTGTGCCATTACATGAAATCTATCTGCTACTACCTGGGCATTTGGCATTAATTCTATGACTAAATTTTTATAGCCTTGCCACAAATCTATACTGACTTCTTCTATTTGTTCTAAAACCTCAAATCCCCATTCCATAAGAGTTTTCTTGATTATTTCTTGCGTACGTCCATTTAATATAGTAATTAGTTGAGATGTATCTAAATCTATTAAGACTGCACAGTAATTACCTTTGCCTTTAATCAGAGCTATTTCATCAAGTCCAAGTCTTTTTAAGTTCAGAGGTTTTAAATTGGGTAATGTTTCGGATGCATCTTTTAGCATCCGTTCTATTTCTTCCGTTGTCACTATACCTTTTGACGCTACACTATGAATATCATTCTCTAAAACTTCTTGTATTGTCTTATGTGCCAGTCGCTTTGTAAAAGTCCTTTTTTTTCTGACAAAATCTAGGTCTTCGCTAAACGGTTTTTTACATACAGCACATTTGAACTGTCGTCTATTAATTTCTAAAAATACTGGCTTTTCTCCAAAAGGTAAGTCTTTAATAATGTGGTGATGGTTTTGATGTAATTTATGGCTTTTTGTGCCACAGTTGGGGCAAGTACCATATGACTTTTTTGATTCGGTTTGTAAAATCATTCCAATCCCACTATGAAGACGATGTGATATCAGGGTAAGAGCATCTCAATTAGGCTTGACATAAGGGATGTGAGGAATCTAATGTAGAGTCAAGAAAACAACAACTGAGAACTTGAATCATGTAATTGTTGTCCATACCAGTGCGTTTCATTTTTTGGCGGAGACTACGTTTGTAAGTTTGTTCGCGATTGAGAGCATTGAGAGCAATGCGCCGTAAAAGAGCAAAATTACGGGGACTATGGAAAGAGCGAATACGGCAGGAATCCTCAGCAAAAGTGCAATCAAGAGTCCAATGAGCTTAGTTTTCAATCCCCCAGTGTTTACGGATAGCCCGACCTAAAAGTTGAGCATCACTGGGTAAAGAAGAGAGATAAAATTGAACTTCACGAGTAGTTTTATTCCAAAGACGACGCTCCCGAACAACCATGACTACAGTTTGAAGTCCAGCCCAGATTTTGGGTTGGTAAAGTTCACCAACAGCCGAAATAGGAACAGACCAAACTTGACGGATTTCCGTGCGGTGATGTCCTTTCTCAATGCGGTGATCGTAACTGACATCAATGCCTTGAAAATCCTGTGTAGATGATGTTTCAAACCATTGTTTTACCTGATTATAGAGAGTTGGATGATTTGCCTTGAGTGCTAAAACATAATCTGCTTTTTTATCAATAATCTTTTTGGCAATCTCAGTTTGAGTCCCCATTGCATCAATAGTGATAATAGCTCCTGTCATATCCAATAATTCTAATAATGCCGGAATTGCTGTAATCTCATTGGATTTATCTTCCACTTTCATCTGTGCCAAGACCAAATTCTGTTCACTTGCCCAGGCACTAACAACGTGCAGTGCTGATTTCCCTTGATTTCGGTCGTAAGAACCCCTAATGGTCTTCCCATCTATGGGAATTATCTCTCCTCCCATGTTTGTGACTAGGCTTTCTATCCATCTGCTGAAACAACGATTTAATTCTTCAGGGTTAATGAACTCAAATACCCTTCGGAATGTGTCATCTGAGGGGATGCCATTTGGTAGTTCTAAAAACTCTTCCAACCACTCCTGCTTGCTGATGCCGTAGTTCTCTATGTCTTCCCATCCTTGCGCTCCTCCTATCACTGCCAGAATTGCAATCACCAGGATATCTGTAAGTTGATGTTTCTTTGTTCGCTCTACTCTTGGGTCTTTGATGTCTCCAAAATTCTCGACTAAACTCTTTTGAATTGCTTCTATGGATGCCACCTGTACTGGCTTTGACTGACGGCAATTTCTCTTCTTGGAATCACTTGATTTAGTTTCAAATCCTGCCGACATAAAGTTTCTTTCCCGGTGTTTTCAGAGCGATTGCATTGCTTTCATCCCATGTCTTTTGCTCTGCTGTCAAGTGTATTTTTTATCCCTTTGCTTATGCTTGTCTTAGTCATTTTGTCAAGTTCATACTATACCAAATTAGATGAGCTTACCCTGTATTTGACGCTTATTATTTTACCAAAAAAGCCTGAAATCTTTGCTAGGCAATCTTTTCAGGCTTTACTTTTTCTAAATTTTTAATTCCTAAATTTACTTTAATATCTGCGGAATGTGGGTTCTATCGAAAAGGTACGGCAGTATTTAGATTATTTACATCCAAAGTTAGTTCGTAGGGTGCGTTAGCATCAGCGTAACGCACCTTATCCCACAATCAAAATGGCGCGTTACATTTCATTAACGCACCCTACTAATTAACTACAAATTAACTATAAGCCTCCATCGGTAAACAAGAACAAACAAAATTCCTATCCCCAAAAGCCGCATCTATTCTACCCACACTTGGCCAAAACTTATATTCCTTATTCCAAGGTGCAGGATAAGCAGCTTGTTCACGAGAATAGGGATGATTCCATTCACCAATAATCAAACTTTCCGCAGTGTGAGGTGCATTTTTCAAAACATTATCTTCAATATCCATTTTACCAGATTCAATTGCGGCAACTTCCTCACGAATCGCAATTAAAGCATTGCAGAATCTATCTAATTCTTGTTTAGATTCACTTTCCGTTGGTTCCACCATAATAGTACCAGCCACAGGCCAGGAAACAGTTGGTGCATGGAAACCATAATCCATCAAACGCTTTGCAACATCATCAATTTCAATGCTGGCTGATTTCTTCAAACTTCGCAAATCTAAAATACATTCATGTGCCACCAAACCATTTTTTCCGCGATACAAAACAGGATAAAATGACTCTAATTTCTTAGCGATGTAATTTGCATTAAGAATTGCTACTTTGGTTGCTTGCGTTAAACCATCTGCACCCATCATGGCAATATACATCCAAGAAATTACTAAGATACTTGCACTACCCCAAGGTGCAGCGGAAACAGCACCAAAAGAGTGCTGAGTATTGAGTAATGAGTACTGAGTATGTTCAGAGTTAGAGAGTTTTTCATTTTTCCCTATCTTCACCACAGAATGTCCAGGTAAAAAGGTTACAAGGTGGGAGGCAACACCAATGGGTCCCATACCAGGTCCACCACCACCGTGAGGAATACAGAAGGTTTTATGTAAGTTTAAATGACAAACATCTGCACCAATATCACCAGGACGACAAATTCCTACTTGGGCATTCATATTAGCCCCATCCATGTAAACTTGTCCACCATGATTATGAACAATAGCGCAGATATCCTGTATTGCTTCTTCAAACACACCGTGAGTTGATGGATATGTCACCATTAAAGCAGCAAGTTCATGACTGTGTTTTTCTGCTTTGGCTTTCAAATCATCAACATCAATATTACCTTGATCATCACAAGCAATTCCTACTACTTTCATCCCACACATTACCGCACTCGCGGGATTTGTTCCATGTGCAGATTGAGGAATTAAACAAATATTTCGGTGTCCTTCTCCACGATTTTGGTGATATTCATGAATTACCAAAAGTCCTGCATATTCACCTTGAGAACCTGCATTTGGTTGTAAAGAAATTCCTGCAAAACCTGTTATTTCTGCTAACCATGTTTCTAATTGCTGGAAGAGAATTTGATAACCTCTGGTTTGGGAAATTGGGGCAAAAGGATGAATTTTACCAAATTCTGCCCAAGTTACAGGTATCATTTCTGAAGTTGCGTTTAACTTCATGGTACAAGATCCCAAGGGAATCATTGATGTTGTTAATGATAAATCTTTGGTTTCTAGTTGATGCAGATAACGTAATAATTCGGTTTCTGAATGATAACGGTTGAAAACTGGATGTGTAAGATATTTACTTTGACGTGATCCTTGGTAATTGGTAATTGGTAATTGGTAATTGGTCAGAGAAATGAATTCTTCTCCACTGAAAGGTAGATTATCTGTAAGAGCGAAAATTTGCCAAAGGTCGATTAAATCTGATTCTGTGGTAGTTTCATTTAAGGAAATACCGACTGTTGCGTTATCAAAGATGCGTAAATTAATATTTCTCTCATTTGCAGCGTCGAGAATTGCATCTAATCTGGTATTTCCTAATTCTACCCGTAAGGTATCAAAGAAATTTTCAGAAGTGATTTTGTAACCTAGCTGTTTGAGTCCATTTGCTAAAGTTGCGGTTAACTGGTGGATATTTTCGGCAATTCCCCTCAGTCCATCTGGCCCATGATAAACTGCGTACATACTCGCCATCACTGCCAATAATACCTGGGCTGTACAAATATTGCTGGTGGCTTTATCTCTGCGAATATGCTGTTCACGGGTTTGCAATGCTAGACGTAATGCAGGTTTGCCATTAACATCTTTTGATACCCCGACAATTCTGCCTGGAACTAGTCGTTTATACTCTTCCTTCGTGGCAAAATAAGCTGCGTGTGGTCCCCCAAAGCCTAAAGGAATACCGAAGCGTTGGGTGCTGCCTACGGCAATATCAGCCCCTAATTCACCGGGGGGTGTAAGTAATGTTAAGCTGAGAGGATCTGCGGCTACAGTCACCAATGCACCCTGAGCATGGGACTGTGTGATAACATTGCGGTAGTCGTAAATTGTGCCATCACTCGCAGGATATTGGAGAATTGCACCAAAAATTGATTCGGTAAAATCAAATGTTTGATGATCACCGATAATGATATTTATCCCCAGAGGTTTAGCTCTAGTTTGCAATACATCAATGGTTTGGGGATGACATTCACGGGAAACAAAATAGTTATTGGCTTTATTTTTGCAGACACCATAACTCAAACTCATGGCTTCTGCTGCTGCTGTCGCTTCGTCTAACAAAGACGCGTTAGCAATTTCTAACCCTGTCAAATCAATAATCATTGTTTGGAAATTTAGCAATGCTTCCAAACGTCCTTGGGCAATTTCTGGTTGATAAGGGGTGTAAGCTGTGTACCAACCGGGATTTTCAAGAATATTACGTTGAATGACGGCAGGAGTAATACAATCGTAATAGCCCATGCCAATAAATGAGCGATAAACTTGATTTTTATCGGCTATTTGTTTTAATTTCGCTAGTGCTGCATATTCGCTTTGTGCTGCTGGTAACTTTAGCTCTTGGTTAAAGCGAATTGTCTGTGGTACTGTTTGATCAATTAAGTCATCTAAACTAGAAAACCCTAAGATATCAAGCATTTGTTGAATATCATCAGGGTTAATTCCAATGTGTCTTTGGGCAAAGTTGCTGAGTTTCTGACTGCTTTTAGCCAAAATCTTGTTATCACTAGGTTGAGTACGAGGGGGATTAGCTACCACAAATAGTTCTCCAGACGCTTCTGTATTAATGTATTGTAATAATTATTTTTATATATTAGGTTTTTTTCTCAGGATGTAAACTAGCCATATATTCTGGACAAAAGCACATTTTTCTATTTCCAGTCCTGGAGATATTTTTGGCTCTTGCGTCTCTTTTATGGAGAAAATTAAAATTACTAAAATTTAATGCCGATAAAATTAAATTATAAAAGCTGAAAAGTCTATCTATGTAAAGGTTTGCAAACTTCTAGACATAAGCGAATAAGCATAAGATAATAATCATAATTATCAAATATAAAAGTTTTAGGAATAGTTATGAAATTTAGCGTAGATCAAATTCTCAATCTACCAGATATGAAAGTGTTAGATTTTCAAGAAATTGAAGGAGCAGAAATAATTATAACAATAGAGAAGTCTGTCAACTATTCTACTTGCCCAGACTGTGGAAAAAACACCTATAGTATACATCAAAATCATTGGCGGATGATTCATGATTTATCGTGGAGTGAAAAACTAGTATTATTAAAAATAAATCGCCGTCAATTCAAATGTAACAAGTGCAAAAAAGTCTTTAGTGAAAAGCTAAATTTTGTAGATAAAAGTAAAGGATATACTAAAAGATTAGCCGTAGATATAGTTAAACAAGTATTAGACAGTAATATTCATAGTGTTGCCGAAAGAAATGACTTGAGTGATGAAGAAGTTGAATCAATGTTAAATGCACAAGTATCACAAATATTAAACATTAATTTAAATCAGGTGAAAAGGTTAGGCATAGATGAGATTGCTTTGGTGAAAGGTCAAGGAAGTTATTTAGCAGTATTAGTAGATTTAGATACTCGTAAACCAATTGAGTTAGTGAAGTCAAGAAGAATAGAAGAAATACGTGAAGTTATTATGAAATGGGGATCTCAGGTACTTGAACAAATAGTTGAAGTGAGTATCGATCTCTGGTCTCCTTATAAAAGTTTAGTAGAAGAATTAATGCCAAATGCAAATATAACTGCCGATAGATTTCATGTAATGAAACAAGTAAATGAGGAATTAGATGCTATGCGTAAATCTGAGAAAAAAGCCGCCATGTCTTTAGATAATAAATCGGAGCGACACCGAATATTAGCAGGATTAAATAAAAGCAAATATAGCTTCATAAAAACAATACTGTAGCCAAAAAAAGAGTATAAAAAGAGGGCTGATGTAGTAGAGTTATAGTCTTCCACAACGACAACTCGAAAGCCACATACAGCCCATGTTTGACATACTAGCACTGTTGCAATGCCTACTGCCAGAAATAAAAGTCACGACGATGCGGCAGTTGAGCCAGATCATCACGGCCATGTTAGCCATGAGCGGGCGAGTCACAATGTTGGGAATATCGCGTTGGACGCTTAGTGGTGGTAGTTATCGGACGGTAATCAGATTTTTTCGTACAGTCATACCGTGGACAACGGTGTTCTGGGTGTTTTTTCGGCGGCATTTGTTCTGCCCAAATGATGTTTATTTGTTGGCAGGAGACGAAGTAGTAATAAGCAAAGCCGGGAAAAAAACCTACGGATTAGATAGGTTTTTTTCCAGTTTAATAAGCAAACCAATATCGGGGTTATCTTTCTTTACCTTATCATTAGTAAGTGTTCAACAAAGACACTCATTTCCGATTCAAATAGAACAAGTAATCAAGAGTGATGTAGAAAAAAATACTGTATCGTCAATCCCAGAAATAAAATCTCAAGAAAAACGTGGACGAGGACGACCTAAAGGAAGTAAAAACAAAAATAAAACGGAAGTCTTTTTGACATCTGAGTTACTACGAATTCAGAAGATGATTAATGAGTTATTCAAGTTAATAGCTAATTTTATTCCTCTCACTTACTTAGTCGTAGATGGTCACTTTGGGAACAATAATGCTTTGCAGATGGCTAGGCAGGTAAAGTTACACATAATTTCCAAGTTACGCCACGATTCGGCATTATATATACCTTACCAACATCCTGACCCCAATCATCGTTCTCGTCGTAAATACGGAGATAAGCTGGACTGGCACAATATATCTGATAAATATTTGTGTCAAATTAGTATTGAAGAAGATATCCAAACAAATACTTATCAATCTACCTTACTGCACAAAGAATTTGCCCAGCCTTTGAATGTAGTGATTTTAGTAAAAACCAATTTGAAAACTAATGCTTGCAGTCACGTAATTCTGTTTTCTAGTGACTTAACTTTATCATATGACAAAATAATTGACTATTATAAACTGCGCTTCCAAATCGAATTTAATTTTCGTGATGCTAAACAATTTTGGGGATTGGAAGATTTTATGAACAGGGGTCAAACTGCGGTGACTAATGCTGTCAACCTTTCATTTTTTATGGTCAATTTATCTCATTATCTTCTAGCTCAGTTCCGTCAAGATAATCCTGGTTCTGGCATTGTTGATCTTAAGGCTTACTGTCGTGGTTTTCGATATGTTCGGGAAATGTTAAAAATGCTTCCGCAACAGCCTGAGCCTATTTTATTATCCCAGATTTTTGCCAAGCTTACCTCTCTTGGTCGTATTCACAATGCTTCTACAGCCGTTGAACCCTCGTAATTTGGCTACAGTATTGAAAAAATGAGGATTCTTTAAATGAACAACAAAAAGAAAGATTAAATAATGCTCAAGAAGTTTCCCCTACTCTGGCGAAAATGCACGCCCTAAAAGAAGAATTTCGAGACATATTTGAATCTACTAAGTCTTGGGGTGAAAACATAATGAATTTATTGGATTGGATGCACGATGGACTTTTGTATTTTCCCAAAAGTATAGGAACAATGATTAGATGGTTTGGTGAAGTCGTAGGTTATTTTGACGGTAGAACTACCAGTGGTACTGTGGAAGGAATTAATAATAAACTCAAATTAATCAAAAGACTTGGATATGGATTCCGTAACTTTAGCAATTTCAGATTACGTAGTTTATTAAACTGGCATTTTAGTATTAATTCTCCATAAAAAAGGCGCAAGAGCCATATTTTTTTGAGGTTGAAATTATTGTATAGCAGGAGTAGCCGATAAAGCGATTTAGTAAGCTACACTCCGACTATCGGTAGTTAATATTTTATTTCATCAAATTATTGATTAATTCATCTATTTTTAAAAGCTCCTGAGTAATTTGGTTGACCGTGTTTAGTTCATTTGCAGGATCTGGTGGTTGAACAGTTCTGTATGATGTAGCTGAGGTATGTGCTACAACGCCTCGTTCTTTCCCAAATGTATTCATAGTAAGAAGCCAAGCAGGATCTAAATCATTATTATCAATTCCTATTGGTAATAGTAAAGCCAAAATCTTAGGTTCTGTGACTCCATGATTATTATCAATAACCCACCTAAAGCTAGTGATAGCTGAAGCAATCTTCTTGCTTATTTTCAATCGCTTGTCGTGATCATCTTGACTTCCCCTAGTTCTGTTGAGTGTGTCTGGTGGTTGATCCATAGTTAAACCAGAGAAACCAAGTAGACATATCAGAGTACGAGAGGTTTTACCCGTACTATCCCAAGCTCTTTTGGCATTCAAAACTACTTCCCAAGCTCTCTCTTCAAGGTATGATTCAATTTCAGCATGAGCTAAAACTTTATATGCAAGAGTTCTAGCTAACTGACTCCCAGAATATGAACCTGTCGGGCTAATCTTAGGCAAAAATTGCTTTTTTAACCTATTTAACTCCCTGGTTAAAGTGCGAAATCTAGTTGATTTTTGCATATTACAGACGACACCCTATCTCAACCCGTTAAAAATAATATGATTATCAACGAGTTCAGGTAGGTTAAACTCTACGTCTACAACTGCTTTGAGATTTTCACCCCACAATCTAAGACGATTGTAAGTTTCACGAATATTCTTGGTTGTTCCTTGAATAGCTTCTCTGAAATCGATGTTTAATGCACACAATTTTTTAAAAGCATCTTCTACTTCTTCTTTTTTATCTTCAGCAGATTTTCTGATAATTGCGTCTGAAAAGTAGAAAACCATTACATCTAAAATCGCTCGATTAAACTGGCTTCGATATTTATTACCTAACCACATACGAGAAAAATTATCTCCAAATATATTAATAGTTGTTTGTACTGCTTCCTCGAATTGGTTTACTGCATTTTTTACATCATCATGTTTTTTCTCCCAATCTTCATTGAAAGCTTGACAAGTCATATCAAGAAATGCCTTTAGATTTCCCCTATACTCAGATAGAAAATAATGAAATCCTACATAACGTAGTAGCAATTCTACATCACGCATCCGAAAATCAGGATTTGGTGATTTTAATATCTTTCGCAAAGCCTTACTTTCAACTGATTTATCATCTAAGAAATTGATAAATTCACCTGGATGCAATGCTTGTCTTAGTTCTTGAGGAGATAAGGGAGTACTTTCTACATTCAAACGCAGAAAAATTTTGTAAAGAAAATTTTCGCTATGCCAATTCCGAATTAATATAGTACGAATAGTTTGGTTATCTAGAGCATTGAGTTCTGAATTTAAGAGTATATCCCTTTTAAAATCTTCATATTTTTTACCAATTAAATCACGTCTGAATTCTAGATTCTTTAAGGCAAATGCATTGTTTGGAGTTTCTTCACTCCTACCATAAAATTGCAAAATAGTTAACAATCGTTGCTTCCCATCAAGAACGATGAATTTACCTTTTTCTTCCGGTTTAACAGCCAGGGCTATTTGTGGTACTGGAAATCCCAATATCAGTGATTCGATCAACCTACTTTTGCGAGTTATAGTCCAAGCGTCTCGTCTTTGAAATCTTGGGCTTAATTGTATATTACCTCGCACAAGTTGATCACATATTGTTGCTGTTGTCCAGTCACTTCCAGAAACAACAATTTCTGATATTTGCTTTAATTCAGGAATTAACTTACTCTGAGATTCAGACTCAATTTCTTGGTCTTCATCTTCCTCAAAAAATATTACTTCTTCTTCTGGCGTAAATGTAGTCTGCATAAGAGTTGAATCAGGATAAAATATAGCTTATTAATTATATTCTATACTTTATCAATTTTTACTTGAAGCACTATAAGCTTCTTTCACCAATAAATGCCCAATCAAAACCAAACACCCCTCATAGATGCCTTAAAAAACTCCATTTCTCGTCCTCATGCACCGTTTTACACTCCAGGACATAAACGTGGTGCGGGAATTTCCTCAGTTTTAACCGATTTATTAGGTAAAGAGGTTTTTCGTGCTGATTTAACGGAATTGGCTGAATTAGATAATTTATTTACTCCTGAAAATGCCATTCTCGCAGCACAAGAACTGGCAGCGGAAGCTTTTGGGGCTGAGAAAACATGGTTTTTAGTTAATGGTTCTACCTGTGGAATTGAGGCAGCAATTCTCGCTACTTGTGGTACGGGGGATAAAATTATTCTGCCGCGAAATGTGCATTCTTCGGTGATTTCTGGGTTAATTCTTTCTGGTGCAATTCCTATTTTTATTCAGCCTGAATATGATGAGGATTTAGATATTGCTCACAGTATTACGCCAGCAGCGGTAAAAACAGCATTGGAAATACATCCTGATGCAAAAGCGGTGCTGACAGTTTACCCTACATATTACGGTGTTTGTGGAGATTTGAGTGCGATCGCACTTCTGACCCATCAATATAATATTCCCCTCCTTGTAGATGAAGCACATGGCGCACATTTTGCCTTTCACCCTCAATTACCCACACCAGCTTTAGCCGCAGGTGCAGATTTAACTGTGCAGTCTATCCACAAAACCCTCGGTGCGATGACACAGGCATCAATGTTACACATCCAAGGTAACAGAATCGACATTGACAAAGTGAATAAAGCTTTGCAGCTAGTACAATCTACCAGTCCCAGCTTTATACTTTTAGCTTCCCTCGATGCCGCACGTCAACAAATGGCAACTAATGGGGAACAGTTGATGTCTCAGACTTTGCAATTAGCAGCATCAGCAAAAAGTCAAATTAGCCAAATTCCTGGTTTATCGACTCCTCTCCATGCCAGGGGTAAGGGTTTTGTCGATTTAGATCAAACACGCTTAACTGTGAACGTTTCTAAAATAGGTTTAACAGGTTTTGCAGCTGAAGAAATTATCAATGAAATGGGTGTAACTCCAGAATTTTCATCCTTACAAAATCTCACTTTTATTATTAGTTTGGGTAATACAAAAACAGATATTAATGCATTAGTGCAAGAATTGAAAAATTTGACGCGGATACCACAATTGACAAGTCAGTACAAAATATGTAAATATAGAAACGATGCTATAATTAGCTATCCTATATGCATTTCTCCCCGTGAGGCTTTTTTTGCTAATAGTGAAACATTACCTTTGGAGAAAACACCGCAACGAATTTGCGCGGAAATAGTTTGTCCATATCCCCCTGGAATACCCATATTAATGCCGGGAGAAGTTATCACAAAATCAGCCTTAGAATATCTCCAACAAATTCAGGCTTTAGGAGGATTTATTAACGGTTGTGCAGATATTAGTTTGAGAACTTTAAAAGTAGTGAAAGCTTGAGAAAGGTAATTAGACAAGACCGTGAAAATGATTGTAGAGACGTTTGGAACGTCTCCAGAAGGGTTTCAATCCACGCACATTTAATCACCGGAGATGTCTATTGGTCAGGACTTAGAGGGTGTCTGAAAAGTCTCCTTCCATGTCATGCTGAGGAACGAAGCATCTCAGTATGTGGGCTAAACTCCAGATTCTTCGTTGCGTAAGACTCCACTCAGAATGACAAATTATACGTCCCTAAACTTTTCAAACATGCTCTTACGCAAGTCGCTTGCTTTGTAGGGTTATTATCGACAGATTTATGATATCTGACGCACCTGCAAAAGATATTAAGAGAACTCCATAAAAAACATGATCCAATGGAGTAGGAGTAATTCATGAATTACCCCTGCTTTCACGGAGACAAGCTTTAGGAGAATGATATTAAAACAGGATCAATTCATTTACCCAGATTTGAGAATATTCTGATCTCCTTCTAATTCTTCCTCCTGACTCCTGACTCCTGACTTCTAGCCCTAACGGAAAGACTTTTATGCCTAACGGCACGGAAGCTATGCCCGCATGGCTTTACAGCAAGCCCTAAATACAGTGCTTTCTCAATAAGCTCCCTTTTTCACAAGGTCTTTATAAACTGGAACTTTTGCCTTGATGAGACTACGCACACCTTCCTCTAAATTCTCTTGTTGCAGTAAAGAATCTCCCATTAACACTGCATTAGCACCAGCATCAGCTATTAAGGCTATATCAGCAGATGTTTCAATTCCTGACTCACTAACAACAAGAATACTTAAATTTTGTAATTGCGATCGCCTAGCAGCCATTAATTGCTGAGTAGTGCTAAGATTAACGCTAAAATCTTCTAAACTGCGGTTGTTAATGGAGATAATGCGTACATCATCTAATTTGAGTACCCGATCTAATTCTGTTAAGTTATGAACTTCAATGACGGCATTCATTCCTAAATAGTGAATTACCCGCAAAAAATTATGTATTTCCTGGTCTGTAAGAATAGCAGCAATCAATAATACCGCATCAGCACCAGCAGATCTGGCTAAATAAATTTGGCAAGGATCGAGGATAAAATCTCTGCACAACAGAGGTAATGCTACCCGATAGCGGATAGTGCGTAAATGCTCAAAACCTCCCTGGAAGAACTTTTGGTCAGTGACGACAGACAGACAAGTAGCACCACCACGCTCATAGGATTTTGCGATCGCTAAAGGATCAAAATCTTTATTGAGAGTATCTTGATTAGGTAATACTTTTTTTACCTCTGCAATCAAACTAGGTTTATAAAGACTCTGCTGCAAAGCAGTAAAAAAATCTCGTACAGTCGGAGCAGCAGTTAATTGACGTTGTAAGGAAGCCAAAGACATTTCTTGCTGCATTTGTGTGATTTCTAGCTTCTTCTGCCATACAATCTCTCTGAGTATAGGTTGCAGGCGACTATTAGATATACTAAGTGGGTAAATCATGATGAAAATGAATTAAGAATTAAGAATTAAGCAATTTCATCCTTCATTTTTTCTCACAGGCAATTATGAGAAATTTATCTGAGGATAATACCAAGTTGGGATTTTGGATTAACTGTCAAAAGTAGTTGTCAAACCATCTGTGGATGGGTTGAAAATTTTCATCAACACTAACTAGTACAGAACAGCCAAAATAGTTGCAAAAGCTCACTTTTTTATTTCTGCCTCTTTGCACTAACCCAAATTGGCATATCCTCAATTTTGTGTATTCTCAGAAATGAATCCAACTTGACTTGAGGTCAAACATTTCCACCTCCTTGTTAGAAGTTTTATTTTGCTGAGAACCACCCAGTAGGCAATTATTTTTCAGCAATCTGATATAAGTACGGTAGGGTATATAATCTATAGGGTTGTGTCCAGAAAACCGCAAAAGTAACACACAAGCCCAGGAATACTTTCCAGATATAATTGCTTTGACTATTTGTTCTATTTGTTCAGTATTAATTTTCTTATTGGCTGGTTTATTATAATCGGCAACATTCTGGTTCATAGTATGCACTCCTATGTGTGAACAAAAACTAGTCAATGGCTTATCTGATTTTTAATCAGATTGCTAAATTCCTCACCACAAAGAAAAAAAATGTACTTCTTACTCACAGACATCCCGCAGTTTTGAGAGGTCAGAAGGACATATTATTGCAATCCACCTGTATAACCCTGACATCCTTTGATTACATTGATTTTGATGCTTATTTTGTATCTTATTTTCCTCCAATGCACTGGGTTTAAAAATCTCCATGATAGATATTGATGGTTATGAAAAGCAGGAGCAGATTTAATCAAGTGAAACAGCATATTATTGCTTAATATATCTAGCTCAATCTGCTTATCAACTTAACCATATTGAAAAATTAGCTTCTTTGTTTAAGCCTACTCAAACTTCAACACCAGATACATGAACTATTTTTTGATCAACTTGTCTATTTTTTCGCTCTTAAATTTTTTTTGATTATTCTTCACCCTAAAAAGCTCCATTTCTATTGCATCTTCCTCTTAGAGGCAGTTTATATGATTGCAATTCCTGAATTAAGAAAATTATTATCTAAACTGACAGAGGCTTTTTGGAGGGTACAGGACCTCAGGCATAATTCATTATTGCTAGGACTCAAGCTACGTCTCATACTTAATGGCTCTGTAGGGTGTGTCAGTCCTATCTTTCGACATCTGAGACACCCTGGGAATAGGTCAGTTATGTAAGCCATGATGATTAAATAAATATAACTTAATATATTTGCTATCTGCCCTTTGTAGTAATATTTTTGAGGCTCAAAAGCATATATTTAAGCTTTTGTATATCTCAACACATTTATTATTAATATTTTATATACCTTTGGTTAGATGTTCTGCCATTAGTAGGATTTTATTGAGAAAAATCTCTTTCTTAAGAAGGATGACTCGGCATATTTTTATATAGTTAAATCCTTTAACAAGGAAACTAAGATAATTCAACTCAAAAACCCGGCTTTCTCTATTAATGTAACGATCTTGAGGTAATATATAAATATTTCAATC
The DNA here is from genome assembly GCF_057568715.1 of Anabaena sp. EIM26. NCBI lineage: Bacteria > Bacillati > Cyanobacteriota > Cyanophyceae > Nostocales > Nostocaceae > Anabaena > Anabaena sp. EIM26. Next base: position 1,493,844 of record NZ_CM172472.1, read on the forward strand.
TTGACAAAATAGATGTTTTGTTCTCCAAAACTTATTTTTCATACAGTGTCAGTTTTATAGCACTAAAGCCCTATTAGTAGATGAATTTTTTACACTGATTGTGTACCTCATTTATCTGTCATACCCTGTATTAAGCTAATAAAATCAAATCGCTATAGTTTTATAACTTACAGCACTTTTTTTAAAAGTACCACACCTAAATATCTAAAAAGTTTATGGGGCAAGGATTATAGGATTTTGTTTTGTACCAAATAGTTGAGCAAAGTGCTGTAACTCGCACATAAATCCACTGAGAATATTCATTACAAAAAAGGTATTAACCTGAAACCAATTAGAGTCTGAGATTATTCCCCACATTCATCCTCATTTATATCATCAAGTTTACTCTCTGTTAGCCGATCAAAAATACAAGTCAGCTAATGCTTGTATTGTCTTAACACCAACAAGGTACTTAATAAAAAACAATTTCATTTTGATATGCAACCAAATGAAACTTATAGTTTTTTATTGTTAAAATCAAAATTATTCAATTTAAGTTGTGAATTAATAGCACAATCAAAATTTTGTAAATTTTTGATGATCAACTCAATACCACTTACATTAATATCTGATGACTAGGAGTGAGTAGAGAGATGAATTATAGCGATTCCACATTAGAAACATCTAATTCTCAATTGAGTTTACAGCCACAGGTGAAATTAGAATTTGCTGATTTTCTCATCAATCAAGTTGTCGATGCTGCTTTTTGTCTAGGAAAAAACGCGCAATTTCTTTATGTTAACAATGCCACCTGTTACCTAACAGAGTATTCCCGCGAAGAATTACTTTCCATGCATTTAGGTGATTTAGATATAGATTTTTCCTTACAGAATTGGTTAGAACAATGGAAAGATATAAACATCGCTCACCGCACATTTAAATCTCGATACTGTACAAAAAGAGGAAGAATATTTTTAGGAGAAATAACTCTTACTTATATAAAGTACCAAGACAGAGAGTTTAACTGTGCTATTTTTAAAGAAATTAGTGATGAATTAGTCGAATTGAGTATGCAGAACTGGGAGTTGCCAGAATATAAGCAATCTCCAGTGCATTTACAACAAGATGTTGTTGAACTCAAATCTCAACAGGTTGATAACTTACTGTGGTTCAGAGAGTCTGGATTTTTTAGCTTAGTAGAAACTATTAATGCGAATATTTTTCTAATTCAAGGTACAAAGATTTATTATGCAAATTCTGCTGCGGAGTTAGTCACTGGCTATACAAAAAAGGAACTGTTAGCAGGTTTTGAATTAAACCAACTCATCAAGAGTACAAAATCACAACAAAGTAAAGCAACTAGTTCTGAATATCAAGAGATCAAAATACTTACTAAAGATGGGAAAGAACGATGGTTAGTGGGTGCTTTGACTCGATTTAATAGATTCCTGAATTTTGAAGGTGAAGAAGTTGAAGTACTCACAGCTATTGATATCACAGACTACAAATATGCAGAATTAGACTTACAAAAGACTTTGGAAGAAGCCAAAAAACTCAGCGAACTCAGAGCGCATATTGTGGCTGTAGTTTCTCACCAGTTTCGCACACCACTAAATGTTATTTCCTTTTCTAATAGCTTAATCAAGCGACATATTAATAAATGGAAAGAAGAAAAAATTCAACTATTTTTAGAAACAATTCAAACATCAATTGAAGATATAAATCAGGTATTAGACGATATTTTATTTTTATCTAACATGGATTTAGAAAAAAATAAAGTTGAACTTAAACAGGTTGATTTAGTTGAGCTTTGTAATGATCTAATTGAAAAGTTTCTGCTAATTAATAGTGAACAGCATATTAAATTTTATCACCAAGGTGACTGTTCAAAAGTCTGGATTGATACGAAATTGGTGAAACCAATTTTGAATAACTTGCTTGCAAATGCTATTAAATATTCTTCTAACAATAGCGTTATATATTTCACAGTTTATTGTGAACAGGAGAAGGTGATGTTTCAGATTAAAGATCAGGGAATTGGGATTCCTGAAGTAGATCAACCAAGATTATTTGAACCGTTTTATCGAGGTAGCAATGTTGCTAAAATTCCTGGTACAGGATTGGGGTTATCAATTGTCAAAACTCTTGTTAATATACATGGAGGTCAAATTATGGTAGTAAGTGAAGTTGATGTAGGTAGTACATTTACTGTGGTACTACCATCTGTTCCCTATGCTGATTTTTCAATGGCTTAATACTCAGAATTTTTTAATCATTCTCTGTTAACACTTTTATTGGTTGCAAAATGATACGCGAATCGTCGAAAAAAATTCTTGTAATTGAAGATGATGCTAAAACCCGCAATCTCTTCTTAGAAGGTCTTGAGACTGAAGGTTTTGTTACGATAGGAGCAGAAAATGGGCTGGTTGGTATCCAGAAGGCAGAAGAACATTTACCTGATTTGGTAATTTGTGATGTGATGATGCCGGATATAGATGGTTATGGTGTTTTAACTAAGTTACGTCAAAATCATTTAACAGCAATTATTCCTTTCATTTTTCTCACAGCTTGTAGCTCTAAAATATCTATGAGAAAAGCGATGGAGTTGGGAGCAGATGATTATTTGAGTAAACCTTCTACTGTGGATGAGTTGCTAAAAGCAATTTCTATCCGATTAGAAAAACAAGCTCTTTTTAAGAACTGGTATGCTAATAAATCTCCACAAATCTCAGCAGTTCCAGATATTTTAGTTAATTCAGAATCAATTTTTCCGAGTGTTCCCCATCTCAAAAAAGTTTTCGACTATATTGAACTTCATTTCCATCAAGGGATCACTTTGTCAGATGTTGCAGAAGCGGTTGGTTATTCTCCTGCTTACTTGACTACACAAGTTGGTAAAGAGACGGGAGAAAGTGTTAATACTTGGATTGTTAAGCGTCGTATGGCTGCCGCTCGTCCTTTACTGAAAAATACTAATCAGACAATTGAAGAAATTGCCACAAAACTAGGCTATCAAAATACTTGTCATTTTTCCCGCCAGTTTCGTCAACATCACGGTTTATCACCAACAATTTGGCGAAAACAACATCAGTTAGTTCATGTGTCTGCAAATGCCAAGTTGCAATTTATAAGAGAAATGCCGAAAACCCTTGAAGATGTGGCTTCCTGAGTCAGCCACATCTGGGCTTTAGACAAGGGATGAAGGCTAGAGCAGGATTTATCCTGCTTAGTTAGAATTACGAGTTACGAATTATTCTCTTTGGGTTTTGTTAGCTGCTGAAATACTAATTGTATGGCTAAAGCGAATAAACCAATACCTACGATGCCAAATATCCCCGCTCCCAAAGCTACGATACCCACAACTAAGGTACGAACAGCCGCGCTAATCTTGATTGCAAGTAAGTTATCAGAATGGATAGGTTTTGCAGCAAATGTAGTTGCGATCGCTATCATGAGAGAATACATCGCAAATCCCAGCCCTCCTGACATGATAGCCCCAGTTATACAGCGTAATGGAGTAGGTGGGACTTGTCCGCTAGTATCTGGTGATGGTGTGATATTTGGTTCATTCATAAAAGGTTGTGGGGTATAAGGTGTAGCTTGCTTCCGCGTAGCGGAATTACGAATTACGAATTACGTAGCTTGCTTCTCGCCCTTGGCGAGTATTACGAATTACGAATTATTTGAATTCCAGTTGTAATTGTCCCAGTCACAAACAATTCTAAATCTTCGTCAGGAATTGCTGTGCGTATCTGCTGCTTGACCACTTCTGCTTGTGCTGGAGATTCGACAATCGCAAATACAGAAGGGCCAGAACCAGACATCATGGTTCCTAAAACTCCTTCTTGACTAGCAAATAATTCTCGCAGTTGCAGAACTTGGGGATAAGCTGGCAATACGACCTTTTCTAAATCATTGTGCAGTTTTTGGGAAATTTCTGCTGCATCTTTAGCCAAGATGGCTTTCACCATTTCTCCCGAATGAACTGCACTGGCACGGGCAACTAAATCTTTGTTATCTTTAATATAAGTACTGCCAAATACTTGCCGATAGGTTTGATATGCCCAAGGAGTAGAAACTTCTAAACTGCGATATTTTGCCAATACTATATTTATGTGATTTAAATTTGGTAAAGGGGAAAGTTGCTCACCTCTACCTGTAGCAATTACTGTTCCCCCAGAAATACAAAATGGCACATCTGAACCCAGGGTAGCTCCTAATTCTTCTAATTCTGATTTAGTTAGTCCCAGGTTCCAGAGTAAATCTATTCCTACTAAAACTGCTGCTGCATTTGTCGAACCTCCAGCTAAACCCGCAGCGACAGGAATCTGTTTTCTGATAGTAATATCAATACCGCCAAAGTTACTAAAAGCGTCAGGAAACTTCCTGGCCATGAGTTCCGCAGCCCGGTATGCTAGATTGGTTTTATCTGTGGGTACTTGTGGGTGATCGCAGTAGACGCGAATTGTTTGAGTGCTGGCAGCATGGACATCAATTTGGTCTGCAAGGTCAATACTTTGCAGTATCATTGCTAACTCATGATATCCATCAGGACGATTACCAATGATTTCCAAATATAAGTTAATTTTGGCAGGTGCAATTAAGCTATAAGAATGCATTTTTAGTGCTTCAGCTGTAGTAGATTTACTCAGAAGTCAGACAGTTACTTAAGTTTACCCATTGTGCCACGCTGAGGTCTTCGGCGCGTACTTGGGGGTTTATTCCTAATTGTTCCAGTAATTGGGTCAAGCGATCGCGATCAATGACCGATTGTAAGTTATTTCTTAACATTTTTCGCTTTGCCCCAAACCCCAATTTAACCAGATTTTCTAACTTTTTGGGGCTATCTGCCGGAATTTCTATCTGTCGAGGTAGCAACCGCACTACAGCCGAATCTACTTTTGGAGGTGGATGAAATGCACTAGCGGGGACTGTGCAAATTAGCTCACAATCAGCTAAATACTGCACCCGTACCGACAACGCCCCAAAAGTTCTTGAACCTGGTTTAGCATATAACCTTTCTGCTACTTCTTTTTGTACCAGTAGCACAATAGAATCATAGGGTTCTGGGTTGGGTTGAGTGATAGTACCGAGTAACTTCTCAATAATTGGCCCAGTAATGTTGTAGGGAATATTTGCAACAACTTTATTTTGCTTTTGGAAATTGTTAAATGCTCCCAATTGAGATGGTACATCTAAGGTGAGAAAATCCCCTTGTAGCAGTAAAAAATTTTCTTTTTGACCTAGTTGTTTGACCAATAATTTACATAAGTCCCGGTCAATTTCTACAGCAACTAGAGATTGAGCCAAAGGTAATAAACGCCGAGTTAAAATACCCGTGCCAGGGCCAATTTCTAAAATCCTATCACCATCTTGACACTGTGCTGCTTTGACAATTGCATCTAGTGCCTTTTCACTTTTTAACCAATGTTGAGCAAATTGCTTGCGCGGTTGCACCATCTATATTTGTTTCTCCATATTTTGTTTGCCATCTGTAATTTTTTTCTTCACCAAACTATTTGCAAATTTAAAATAAATCCTGGTAAAACATCTTCTCCAGATAATTCAACCGGAGATTCTAATATTTCCACTGGTTTATGAAGACGATATATTTCCACCTGACGCATTTTATAATTAATTAACCAACCCAATTTTACTCCATTATTGATATATTCCTGCATTTTCTTTTGGACTTCTTGCAAACTATCATTTGGTGACATTAACTCTAAAACAAAATCAGGTGCAATAGGCGGAAACTTTCCTTGTTCTTCTGGTGTAAGTGCATCCCATCTATCTTTTTTTATCCAAGCTACATCAGGAGAACGATTTGCACCATTAGGGAGTTTAAAGCAGGTTGAAGAATCGAAACAAACTCCTAGTTTAGTTTTGCGGTTCCAAATTCCAAAATCAATATCAATTTCAAAATTACGTTTTCCAGTTTCTCCACCTGTGGGTGACATAATTAATAATTCTCCTTCTGCATTACGTTCAAATTTGACATCAGGATTTTCCCGACAAAGTTGATAAAATTGATTGTCTGTGAGTGTGATGATAGGATTTAAGTTAACGATGATAGCTGTCATATAATTGATATTTAGTTGGATATTGTTTGGAGATAGTATCTACCGAATAACAATATTTTAACTGATATAGGACTAATATTTGATTTTTGAAATACACGTAGGGTGTGTTAGCGGAGCGTAACGCACCTTCCTTGAAGCCTTTGGTGCGTTACGGCTTACGCCTAACACACCCTACATATACCTAGATTTTTTCAGAAATCAAATATGATTACTATAGTTTGGGTTAGGCACACAAAGTCACCTTTCATCCCTGGACTAAAACTTATAGACTTTTAGACACTACTATAATTCTTGTTAAGTCTCTACACATAAGTTCATCTTTGATTTAACAACTCCGATTATTTATAATAAACCTGGATACTCCGGTAGATTTCTTCCCAGCTATGAACACCAAAAAAAGATATATTTTCCCTCTAATTTTAGTAGCGGTTTGTGCCAGTATTAGCAGTTGTACACCTGATAGCAGTGACAGCTTAACCTCAACACCAACAATACCAAAAAACACAACTTCCCCAAGTCCTTCTAATTCTCCAGTCGAAACTCAACCATTTTCAACTCAACCAACTCCTACCGAACAGCCACCGACTTCAACTTCTAAAACTATCTCTGGTAAAACCACCAAAGTCACCCTATACACAAGTGACACTCAATGTCAAGATTACGTTGCTAAAACAGCTTTAGTTTCAGCAGATGAACCCATGAATGAAACAGTGGGTAAAGTTTTAGAACAAGGAGATACAGCCGATTTTAGCTTGTCTGGGTATCGTGTCAACGTCAATAATGATGTGGCTACAATTGATTTGCGAATCTCTCCTGATTCAAAACGGCAAATCACTTCTCTTTCTAGTTGTGAGCAATTTGCACTGTTTGGTAGTCTCCGCAAAACCTTAACCAGTAATGCTGAATGGAAAATCAAAGAGGTACGCTTCACTGAAAAAGGTGAGGAAATTGTCTTTTAAACGAGATAACGGGAACGAGATACGTAAGAATTCAGGAGTCAGGAGTCAGGAGTCAGGAGTCAGGAGTTATATCAAATTGATATGAAGTTGCATAGAATAAGATGTCAAGAATAATTGAACGCAGATGACCGCAGATAAACACAGATAAAGATGGATTAATCAATTTTAGGATTCTGTGCAGCCTCATATAAAATTGGTATTAGGAGTTAGGAGTTAGGAGAAAGAAGAAAGAATATTTTTTTCTTCCGTTACCTGTTCCCTGCTATATCAAACATTTTTTATCCTGAATCCTTACCGAGATACAGCAGATTGCAGATTAATGAGGTACAGAATCAAAATTGAAACCTAGACACCCAGACAGTTTTACTCCTGACTCCTGAATTCTGCTGTATTAATTACCAATTATCAAAATTATTGCGCTTTCTCTTTAATATCTCGTCCTTGAAGTCCTTCCTGAACCCATTGCAAACACTCAGATTCTGATAGGAATAATTTTGGGGCTGCAATATTATTTAAAGAATTTGCCGGATAGTGGTCATAAAAAAATTTATTGTTTTCTTTAAAAACAATTATTAAATTGTGACGGTAAACATAACGCGATTTAAATCCATCTTCATAACTGATAAATTCTGCATTTCTGTCAATATGTTCTTTGGCAATATCAACTATATTGCTGATGCTTTTATCGTAAATTTTTGCAGGATTTTCTAATTTATGAAATTTACTTTTACGTCCAATTTCTGACAATAATTTGTATGAGAAAATTTCATGATTATCTATTTTAGCAAAAACAAATGGAATAATGAGATATCCTTTATATGAAACAGAGCTTTCATAAAGAAGACGGCTCATCTCAATCTCCTTTGGCGTAAATTCTTCCATAATATTTACTCAATTAACACAAACCTGGTGAATACGTTTTCGATATTTAAAAAAAATTGTGCGATCGCATTAGACATCTCTAGAAACCTTCATAGGCAGGGATTGTTAGCTCTACTGTATTCACACCTATATCTAAATTATCGCTCTTTTTGAGCATTTATTAAATCCTGAAAATTCTTCCTATAACTTACGTATGTCTAGAAAATCTGGTATTAATTGTAATCACCACAAACTAAGTTGATTTGGTGGCTGATTCAGATTATTCCAAGGTAAAGGCGGAACAGCTACACCACTTTGTTCTAATAACTGTTGGAAATACTGAGCATTTTGAGGAGATATGTCTTCAGTAGGACAATGGACAAAGAAATAAATCCTTACCCCTGCTCTCAGCCAGGTTTGAATCTGCGTTACCCATTCTGCCATAAACGGCTGATTAATTGACAACTGGGGATGAGAAATAAAGCGTACCAAAGTAAAAGGTGCAGTCACACTAAAATGCACTGGAAGCTGAGGTTTACGCCGTTCTGATGTTAATTGTGGGTCATCATCTCCAGTATAAATTGGTCGTGTATCTAACAGTACTCTTCCTACCCCTAACTGTTCTAACAGCGCATTCAAATTACTAGCATGAGGTGCTTGAAACCAATCACGATGTCTAACTTCCAATGCTAAAGGGATATCTGTGCGTGGCCAAGCTGCCAAAAAAGCCGTTAAATCATCTAATAATGCGGGTGAGTAACTTGGAGGTAATTGGGCAAATATTGGCCCTAAATGCTTACCTAGAGGGCGCATTTGTTCTAAAAACGTTAAAGCTTCAGGGATATGCGATCGCAATAATCCTTGATGGGTAATTTCTCGCGGTAACTTCAAGCAAAATTCAAAGCCTGGAGGTGTTTCTGTCGCCCAACGAGTGACAGTTTCAGAGTTAGGAACAGCGTAAAAAGTCGTATTACCTTCTACCGTGGTAAAGCGACGACTGTAGAGATGCAGAAACTCAGTGGTGCGAGTTCCTGGGGGATAAAGTTCGCCCACCCAACCTTTATATGCCCAAACCGCACAACCGAGAAAAAAGTTCACAAAAATAAAATGTTTGAGGGTTTCTTCTGCAATTTTACCTCGAACAGCAGAAAGCTCTTTCCAGGTGGTAACGAACACGAGTAGATTTAAAAAGGATTGATGATTGCTAGGATTAGATCAAGATTATATATACCAAATAAATTGGTAATTTTATTTATGCCAAGAAAAGAACAAGGTTGGGTGACATTTCAAACATCAGAAGAAGAACGCAAGATTTTAGAAGAGTTCTGTCAGCACTCCCAGCGAACTAAAACTGAGATTTTGCGGGAATTAGTACGTGGACTGAATAAGTACTCCTCACCACCAGTACCTCTACCAACTCAACCGGAGAAAGTGGAAACTCATACTCCTGAGATGGAAATTATTAATCCCAAAAAATCATTAAAAGTTAGTTCGCGTAATGTTCTCAAGGGAGTTGTGACCAGAGTCACTACAGGAAGTGTGAATACAGAAGTGACCTTAGAAATTGTGCATAAAGTTGAGTTAACTTCAATGATTACTAGAGTTTCGGCTGAGGATTTGGAATTGGTTGAGGGAGTTGAAGCTTATGCTGTGATTAAATCTAATGACATTGTGATTGCAAAGGAATAGGGTTAAATAACAGTTCCACAGTCAGAGTAAAGTGGCTAAAACTTGCGCTCCTGAAGCTTCTCAAGGATATCCTAGAGCGATCGCTCAAAAACATTTAATTCTTCCTCAGGAACTCTCAGCAAGCAATTAAACAACACATTACTCAGCGCAAAGGCTTCATTATTCTCGAATAAATCACAATCATAGATTTTCATTATCAGATTATCTAACAATTTTTTTTGTTTTTTTAGTCTAAATTTCACTATTTTAAACTTTAGAATATCACCAAATATGTCTCAATAAATCACTCTTAAGAAATAAATAAAATAATCCACATTTAGTAACTTAAAAATTGAGGGCAAATAAAACAAACAACACTAGCCAATAGGAGTATTTACAATGGATTGGTTTAACAGCTTTGAACAGTTTTTTAAACAATTAAGCGAATTCCAAACTATGGTTTTCCATAACTGGACTTCCACCCTATCAAGTATGCAGAATCTAAACTTATCAGATCCACCAGAAAATTTAGAACAAAGTGTAAAACTACAAGAAGACCTAGTAAAAAACTCCTTAGATTTCCAAGAACAGGTCAATCGTTTCTCAATAGACACACAAAGAAAATTGTGGGATAGTTACTTTAAAATGATGCGTAAATCATAAACCAATCAATATTAAGATTAGGTTTTATCTCGTTCCCAGTCTCTGACTGGGAATGCAACTGAGTAGGCTCTGCCTACCTTTCATAATATCAGCCTTAAGATCATTTCTAGAATCATAAACCAATCAATATTAAAGGATGTTTGAAAAGTATATCTCGTTCCCAGTCTCTGACTGGGAATGCAACTGAGTAGGCTCTGCCTACCTTTTATAATATCAGCCTTAAGATTATTTCTAGAATCATAAACCAATCCATATTAGAGGATGTTTGATTAGTATCATAATTGATTGAGATTCCCCCTTCCCAAGGAGGATTGAGGGAAATCTACAACTGCTAGATACCACAGGAAAAAGTTTATGGCTACGCCACGCAAGCTATCAAACAGCCTCTGAAATTTGTTGTTGTGGCTTACAAATACAAATATTAGAATTTGCAAGCCAAAGCAGCTATGATAGTTCTTCTTCTCTCGAACTTTGACTAATAACTTCGACTAACTCCGGCATACTTTCAAACCTATCTTGACCTGTTTGATCAAGTAATGATCTTAAATCTACGGTTTTGTCCTTTGTCCAGTGAATTTCTTCGTGACCTTTTGCTTGTTGGAGTATTTCTTTTTTACTTGCAGGAAAATCAATACCTGCAAGTGCTTGAGTGACTGCCGCTACTCCATAAGCTTCACCTTTATCAGGGCCGCGTTGATGTTCACGTCCTTCTTGTGATTTAGTAGACATAAAATTCTCCTTACAGAATCGTAAGTGACTCATCTACTTTCTAAGCTAGAACTGTTATTTATAACAGCCTTCTATCTTGAGAATTACTTTTGATTTAACTTTTAAAAGTTGAAGTAGCATCTATGACAAAATTGATGTACTTGACAAACTTTACCTACTTAGTGTTAATTTTAAAATTGCTAGATAATCTAAAACCTTAGATCTTCATCAATCTTCCTTAAAAAGGATGACTTCAAGAAAGTTATTTCTTTTTCAATGGGAACATGGATACAAGCGTAGACTTTTCCAACATCTTCAACTTGTTAAATATGGCGGTTGAGTCGTATCAACCACCAAAATATTCCCAGAGACTTTCTTAAGCTTCGACCTTTACACCTTTCCAGAAAGCAATATAACCTTCTATATTTTTAGCTTTCTCTTTCGTGGTGGGATAATACCAAGCAGCATCTTTGTTAACTTGTCCATTTACGTCAATACTGTAGTAACTAGCAACACCTTTCCAAGGACAAGTGCTGTGGGTGTTGCTTTCTGTGAAATATTCCTTGTTAATAGCATCAGCAGGGAAGTAATGATTTCCTTCCACAACTACGGTTTTGTCGCTTTCGGCTAAAACTGTGCCGTTCCAAATTGCTTTCATAATCTGAGTTTGCAAAGAAAGTTAACAATTTATATTGTTACATTTTAATGTTGAATACTGGGTGGTAATTATAAAATTTATGGAAACAGCTTAAAGTTACCATTTATTTGCGTGATATACTGAGGTTAATAAAAATTTTTGCGAAACAGCAAATGTGACTATTGAGGTAGTGCATTACATAGAATTTAGCAATTTTAGAATAATGGTGGGTTACGGCGCAAAAATTATTTTTTCGTTTAGTATCATACATTAACTAGTGCGCCTAACCCACCCTACAATATATTTTTGGCGTGACACTTGTGTAAGTCCTAATTAAGAGGGTGTTTGAAAAGTCTCCTTCCATGTCATGCTGAGGAACGTAGCATCTCAGTATGTGGGCTAAACTCCAGATTCTTCGTTGCGTAAGACTCCACATGGCTAACGCCACGCTATGCCTACGGCACACTACGTGAACGCGAACAGAATGACAAATTATACGTCCCTAAACTTTTCAAATATGCTCTAAGGCAACCAATTTTTATCCAAAATTTGCTCTAAGCTATAAGGACAGATTTCAGGTAAAATAGTTAGCTGTGTTTTAGCTTTAACATAATCCAAGGCATTACTATAAATTGTGCTGAAATTATCCTCTAAATGGTTGCGTAAATTTGTGGTTAAATCTTCATTTAATTGATTACGAAAACTTGTGATTTCTGCTGCCCAATGATTAGCATTTCTTGGCTTTTCTAAATCCCAATATTGATAAAGTAATAAATGTCTAATAATCTGTTCCAGCAGACTTCTTACTCGTCTTTTCTCATTTTTAGCCAAGTCTTCCAACTCTTCTATTAAATTTTCATAATCAATGTCTGCCAATTGACCATTTTTGAGACATTTAATAGTTTCCTCCAACCATTGCAGGTAATTGGATTCATATAATGTCTTGATGTCAATAATTACAGTCATTAGCTGAATTTGTAGTTTTGATGTTTTAATCTCTATGAATTGATTTTAACTAATTATGTTAATTTTTGTCGATGCATTCCCTCTCCCTATTCGTCAACGTGAGTTAAAATCCTAATATCTTTATCACAACCCACGCAGACAACAGAGAAACAGCCATCTACCATGCTTCAGTATCCTGAACTCGAAAAAAAGCTTAAATATCACTTTGGCTATGATCAATTCCGCCCTGGACAAAGGCAAATTATTGAAGATGCGCTGCAAAATCGTGATTTAATGGTGGTGATGCCGACTGGTGGGGGTAAGTCTTTGTGCTTTCAATTACCTGCACTGCTCAAACCTGGTTTAACGGTGGTAGTGTCGCCGTTGATAGCATTAATGCAAGACCAAGTGGAAGCATTGCGAAATAATAATATTTCTGCCACATTTCTGAATAGTAGCCTCAACGCCTATAAAGTGCGATCGCGTGAAGAGGCAATCATGAATGGTAAGGTGAGGTTACTCTATGTTGCCCCAGAACGGTTAGTTAGTGATAGATTTCTGCCGCTTTTGGATGTAGTTAAAGAGAAAATCGGCATTTCTACCTTTGCTATTGATGAAGCGCACTGTGTTTCCGAATGGGGACATGATTTTCGTCCAGAATACCGTCAGCTAAAGTTACTGCGAAAACGCTATCCAGATGTTCCTACTATCGCCCTCACTGCTACCGCTACAGATCGCGTCCGGGCTGATATTATTGAACAATTAGGGTTAAAGCAACCAAGTATTCATATTGCTAGTTTTAACCGGCAAAATCTTTATTATGAAGTTAGGGCTAAAAGTAAACGCGCTTACGCTGAAATATTAGAAATTGTTAGAGAAAATGAAGGTTCAGGAATTATCTATTGTTTAACCCGTAAAAAGGTTGATGAATTAACTTTTAAATTACAAAAAGATAAAGTTGCAGCTTTACCATATCATGCAGGATTGAGTGATGATGAACGCTCTAAAAATCAAACTCGATTTATTCGGGATGATGTGCGAGTAATGGTAGCAACAATTGCTTTTGGAATGGGAATTAATAAGCCTGATGTGCGGTTTGTCATTCATTCTGATTTACCGCGTAATATTGAGGGTTATTATCAAGAATCAGGAAGGGCTGGGAGAGATGATGAACCTTCACGGTGTACGCTCTTTTTTAGCTTTGCTGATGTGAAAACTATTGAATGGAGTATTAATCAAAAAACAGATCCTCAAGAACAATTAATTGCTAAACAACAACTAAGACAGGTAATTGATTATGCGGAAGGAACAGACTGTAGACGCACTATTCAATTAGGTTATTTTGGGGAAAGATTTGCAGGGAATTGTGGCAATTGTGATAATTGTCGTTATCCCAAACCTGTGCAGGATTGGACTATTGAAGCGATGAAGTTTTTATCTTGTGTGGCTAGGTGCAAAGAAAGATATGGAATGCTATATATAATTGATGTGTTGCGAGGCGCGAAAAACCAAAAAATTGCCCTGAATGGACATGATAAATTATCTACTTATGGGATTGGTAAAGATAAAACTGTAGATGAGTGGAGGATGTTGGGGCGATCGCTCTTACATCAAGGTATACTAGAGCAAACCCCTGATGGTTACTCGGTTTTGAAGCTTAACCCCCTCAGTTGGGAAGTCATGCGAAAACAGCGTACTGTCTCAATTGCAGTTCCCATAGCCCAGAAAATCAGCTTCGATGAGGGGAATATTAAAGAGGCTGAAGTCGAAGTTCTCATGCACAGATTGCGATCGCTCCGCAAACAAATAGCTGATGAGCAAGCAGTCCCACCTTACGTCATTTTTCATGATTCTACCCTGAAATTAATGGCGCAAGTACAACCCAAAACCTTACATGAATTTGGTGAACTTTCAGGTGTAGGTAGTCACAAATTAGCTCAATATGGCGCAAAGTTTTTAACCGAAATTCAAGCCTATCGTCAAGAACAAGGTTTACAGCCATTACCAATAAATCAAGTTGATTACGCACCACCGCCTAACTTCCCTTCTGATACCGAATTAACGACATTAGAGTTATATCAACAGGGTTTGAGCATAGAAGAGATTGCCCAAAAACGCAACATTCGTCCTACGACAATTATCCGTCACATCTCAGATTTAATTGAAAAAAATCAACCCGTAGATTTAAACAAATTAGTACCACTAGAACATCAACAAAAGATTTGGCAAGTTTTAGAAGTACTAGGCGATATTTCCCTCACACCTATTCGAGATCATTTAGGTGAAAGTTACAGTTTTGACGAAATTCGCCTAGTGAGGGGAATTTGGCGACAAAAAAAACGTAATTCTAAGTCTTGACTGCTAACCAAATAGTTAGGGAAACAACTTTTTTCCTCAGCCCCTTTGCTTCTTGTTGACCAATTACGATTATGTAGCACTTTCGCTTTGGTCTTGCGTACCAAAAATTACAGCCAGTAGCTTAGGTAATGCCAGACAAGCAGCAGTATTTAAGAGAGTCAAAAGTACAACATCCATGCAACTCATAGATAATAGCCCTTTATAAAAATTGGTTCTGATTACTAGTTATTATTTTGAATCAAAATAGGTGTGAGTGATGACATCTAAGTTTTTGAATTTCTTTTGGTATATATAAGTGAATTAAATAAGTTTAAAAAACTATTAAAATATTTATATAACAATATATATCTTCAAAAAACTTAAACTTAATGAGTTATCTGCCAACGATTTATAGAAAAACCTTTGAGTGTAGAGACAGTTTAAGTGAAATAGGACTTACGCAAGTATGATACCAAACATATTTTGAAAACCAAAAGCTTTCCAAAATAGTGTTGATTTACAACTGATTTTCCCGTTAAAAATCTCAAATTAGCATTTAAGAAATGCCACTATTCCTGTCCATTAGGAGAACACTGGGAACAAAATCGAGGACTGAATTTACAGAACTGACTACCAGTCAACGAGTAAACTGTACAATAGGGAAAACTGGTAATTTCTATCCTAGCTGTATGTCGCCTAGAGTCTATCAATGATGGCTGAAGAGGTTTGACTTGAGAAGCCAGAAGCATAGATAGAAACTTGGGTAAAGCTAGACAAGCAACAGCATTGATGACTGTGATTAATAATGCTTCCATTAAACCTATAACTGATCACCTCCTTGATAATTGTAGTGATAACAGTAATTCGTAATTAAAGATTTCCGCGTTTGCATCTTAGATAATTACGTAAGGATTCAGCATAGAGAATGTTTGATATAGCGAGGAACTCTTAACAGAAGAGAAAAATATTCTTCTTCCTTCTTCCTTCTTCCTCCTGACTCCTGACTCCTAACTCCTGAATTCTTACATAATTACGAATTAGCAATTATTTGGACATCGTTGTAGGGCTGAAAGTAAAGCTTATGGAACCGCATGACCACTGAACCATTGAATTTTACTTATATAAATGTAGTTTAACATAAAGTTTTATGAATATGAATGTGACGATTACGCTATTGTTATACACAGTAGGGAAAGTGCCTATTAAATACTGTTATTAACAAGAACAATCCATTTACTGCTCAATCATTGTGTTATGACAAAAATACAACCTGCATCTTCTTACTTATCTAACGTTACCGAGCGAGAATACCGAGAATTACAGCGTTTGGTAGATTATACAAATGTGGAGTCGCTACCAGAAATTTGGCCTTTAGCGGCCAAGGAATTTAGTAATACGATCGCCCTCCATAACCCCCATGCTAAACCAGAAATCCAGATCACTTATAGTCAGTTAGCAGAACAGATCCAACAATTTGCATCTGGGTTACAGGCATTAATAATGGATCTAGGTAATGGTGAAACGCCTACATTTGGCGATCGCATTTCCCTAATTGCTGACAATAGCCCGCGTTGGTTTATTGCTGATCAAGGGATTATGACTGCTGGGGCAGTGAATGCAGTCCGTAGCGCCCAAGCAGAACGAGAAGAACTACTCTTTATCATCGCCAATAGTGGTAGTACTGTCGTAGTAGTCGAAGATATCAAAACATTCAATAAAATCAAAGCAGGCCTGAACGACTTACCCATTAAGCTAGTCATCTTACTTGCCGATGAAACCCCACCAACAACTGAAAATTTGCGCGTGGTGAACTTTCTCCAGGTACTAGAAATTGGTAGTAATCACACCTTAGCCACCGTCAAACAAAGCAGCGAAACATTAGCAACATTAATTTATACATCTGGTACTACAGGCAAACCCAAAGGTGTAATGCTATCTCATCAGAACTTGCTACACCAAGTAAAAACCTTGGGAACAGTCGTACAGCCACAAAAAGGAGATATAGTCCTCAGCATTCTCCCCACATGGCACAGTTACGAACGGAGTGGGGAGTATTTCTTGCTTTCTCAAGGCTGCACACAAATTTACACAAATTTACGTGCTGTTAAACAAGATTTAAAAAAATTTAAACCCAATTACATGATTGCTGTACCCCGGCTGTGGGAATCGATCTATGAAGGAGTACAGAAGCAGTTCCGCGAACAACCAGCCAAAAAACAACAGTTGATTCAATTTTTGCTGGATATGAGCCAGAAATATATCCAAGCACGACGAATTACCCAAGGATTAAGTTTAGATCATATTCATGCCTCAGCTGGTGAGCGATTAGGTGCAAAGATCCGAGAATTAACCTTGTGGCCGTTCCAGGCATTGGGAGAAAAATTAGTTTATGCCAAAGTGCGGGAAGCAACAGGTGGCAAAATTAAGCAAGTGATTAGCGGTGGGGGTGCGCTACCCCGGCACATTGATAACTTTTTTGAAATTGTTGGTGTAGAGATTTTACAAGGCTATGGTTTGACAGAAACCTCACCAGTTACTAATGCGCGTCGTCCTTGGCGAAATTTACGCGGTTCATCTGGACAACCAATTCCCGGCACAGAAGTAAAAATTGTCAATCCAGAAACTCGTCAGCCACTACCAGTAGGAGAACGTGGTTTAGTATTGCTGAAGGGGCCACAAATTATGCAAGGCTATTACCAAAATCCCGAAGCGACCAAGAAAGTAATAGACTCGGAAGGCTGGTTTGATAGCGGTGATTTGGGTTGGGTGACTCCCCAAAATGACTTAGTGTTGACTGGTAGAGCCAAGGATACAATTGTGTTAACCAATGGAGAAAACATTGAACCGCAACCAATAGAAGATGCTTGTTTGCGATCGCCCTATGTTGATCAAATTATGCTAGTAGGACAAGATCAACGTAGCATTGGCGCTTTGATTGTTCCCAATCTCGAAGCCTTGGAAAAATGGGCAGAAACTCAGAATGATAAAATTACTGCCTCAACCAGTCAAAAAATTGACTTAGAGAGTAAAATAATCCAGGATTTATTTCGCCAAGAATTGAATCGGGAAGTCAAAAACCGTCCAGGCTATCGAGCTGATGACCGCATTGGCCCCTTCAAACTAATTCTTGAACCATTTTCCATTGAAAATGGCCTGATGACACAAACTTTAAAAGTTCGTCGTCATGTCGTCATGGATCGGTATCGAGATATTATTGACGGAATGTTTGCCAATTAATTCTCCAGTTCGCGGATTTCCTCCGCGACGAGAATGGTGACTAGTACATAACGGCGCAAATAAGCCACCCATTTCAAAAATCTAAAACCCTGACGCAATGCTAATTACAAATTATGCAAAGCAGTACTAGTCTCTTTTCTCCTGCAAACTATAAAAGTGAACGTAAAATATTTATGGATGTTTCCAACCCTCAATTGCTTCTCAAACGTGGCGTTAATGTCAAAGTAATCGTCACTCCTCTCTGGAAAGAAGAAGTGCAACAACAACTGCAAGCTCAGATCAATCAACTTGATCAGCAACTGCAACAATTAGATGTAGAAGGACAAAGAGCAGTTGCCGCAATTCAAAAACAAAGTTTACAACCACCAGGACCCCAAACCCTCCAACAAATTGATAATATCCAACTCCAGGTGAATCAAAAGAAAAGTGAACTGCTAGAACAAAAAAATCAACTACTACAAAATCTTCAGCAAGTGCAGTTTCTGGAGTTAGATCAAGAAGTTAACCAATTCCAAATGGAAGGCTTTTTCCGGGCAGAAATCGGGGATAACTTGATTAGTAAAATGCAGGTGGAAATTGTGCTAAGAGATGGCGTTGTCGAAGAAATTCGCGGCGATATTTAACATCTAGTTATCGGTGATTAGAAACAGGGAATACGGGCAAAAAGGGAAAATATTCTTCCTTTTTCCTATTCCCTGTTATAAAATTTCCCGAAAATCTTCATATAAATCATTGATTTGTCTTTAATTCTTGCCCCTGCCCTAAAATAAATGGGGTATTTTTTTATTTGGAAATCCCTAAATCCCGCTAATTACAGTTTTGCCCAAGTTTATTCTGGACTGAACCTTTAGAAAAACATTGCACTTGAGAGCCTGCCCAGATAATTTCCCAGACTGGTGGTGAACTAACTAAGAGCGATCGCCCAAAGCGGTTCATTTCTACCCGATATTTAATCACACCCGCCGTATTATTTTTAGTCTGATTGATTTGGGTAATCGTCACTAACGCCTGATTCGGTTGTGGATAAGCTACTTCTATCTGGCTTTTTCCTGCCACTGATGTCACCTCATTCAGCATATTCAAAGCTAGATTCGCAGGATCACTGCCTTGCATGGCAGAATTGATACTCTCTAAAGGTATAGTTTGATAATTGTCACGCTCAGGGTAAGTCAGCAGTTGCGAAGACTTATCTAAGACAGATGTTAACTGTTGTTGGTGTCCATTAGCAGTTCCAGTTATCAATGCAGGTGGTTGATTCTGAATCACATAAACCCCAGCAGTAGCAGTCAACATACTGAGTGTTAAAATCAAAAACAATTTAAACTTTGCCGACATAGTAATAGTATTAAAGGGGAATTTCAAACAGGTGAATGACCAATTTTGAGTTTTAGATTCAACCCTCACCCCTAGCTATAGCTAATGTTCAGCTTTTGTGTGAGAAATCCGGGTGAGGAGCATGGATATCTATGGGAATCCTAGTTTCTCTCGACAAACTATCAGCGAACTGACAACAGCCCTCCAGGCATCCAAGAAACAGCGCTGGCGCGATAGCGAAGCCCTGCTGCGAAGCGCAGATCGCTTGATCTATAGACATCACCCTCAGCGTTAGGTTCCAATTGGGGAGATGGAAAGAAATATTTACCTGTTACCTGTCACCTATTACCTCTTCTCCCATCATTTTTCATCAAAAATTTTCGTGCCAAGATACAATTCAATCTGGCAGCAGCTGTTAAAGTCCATAAAATTATTGATTCTGAAACCACCATTATGAGCATTCATGAAGTATTTATGCCGGCGCTGAGTTCCACCATGACTGAAGGCAAAATTGTCTCTTGGGAGAAATCACCAGGGGATAAAGTGGAAAAAGGCGAAACAGTGGTGGTTGTCGAGTCGGATAAGGCCGATATGGATGTGGAATCCTTCTATGAGGGATTTCTCGCCCATATCATAGTTCCCGCTGGTGAAACCGCACCTGTCGGCGCAGCGATCGCTTACGTAGCCGAAACAGAAGCAGAAATCGAAACCGCCAAGGCTATGGGTGGTGGTGGTGCTGTGGCTGAAACATCCGCACCCGCACCCGAACTAGTTGCCGTATCTGCCTCATTGACAACACCCGCTACAGTTTCTCAAAATGGTTCCAACCATCGGGAAGGACGGTTAGTAGTTTCACCCCGCGCTCGCAAGTTAGCCAAAGAACTCCGGGTTGATTTAAATAATCTCACAGGTAGTGGCCCCTATGGTCGCATCGTCGCCGAAGATGTAGAAGCTGCCGTGGGTAAAGCGCCACAACCTACTACCCCTGCTATTACTCCCACTCAACCGACACCACCTGTTACCCCCACCGTAGCACCTGCAAAACCAACACCTGCACCGGCTCCAGTGGTCAGCAATGCCGTTCCTGGTCAAACAGTACCATTAACAACTTTGCAAAATGCCGTAGCACGGAATATGCTACCCAGTTTATCTGTACCCACATTCCATGTTGGTTACACAATTACCACCGATGGACTAGACAAACTTTACAAGCAAATCAAATCTAAAGGTGTGACAATGACGGCGCTATTAGCAAAAGCTGTAGCAGTGACATTGCAAAAACACCCTTTATTAAATGCCAGCTATTCTGACCAAGGAATTGTGTATCATCCTCATATCAACATTGCCGTTGCAGTAGCAATGGATGATGGTGGATTAATTACACCAGTTTTGCAAAAAGCAGATCAGGTAGATATCTATTCTTTATCTCGCAATTGGAAATCTTTGGTAGAAAAAGCTAGAGCTAAACAACTACAACCAGAGGAATACAACAGTGGGACATTTACCCTCTCTAACCTGGGGATGTTTGGTGTAGATACATTTGATGCAATTTTGCCACCTGGACAAGGTTCAATTTTAGCGATCGCCGCATCCCGTCCGCAAGTAGTAGCCACAGCAGATGGTTTATTTGGTGTGCGATCGCAAATGACAGTTAATATCACCTGTGACCACCGCATTATTTACGGCGCTCATGCAGCCGCATTCTTGAAAGATTTGGCGAAATTGATTGAAACTGAACCTCAATCTTTGGCACTTTAACCAATAACTTTACAAGCCAATCAGGTACTTCCAAATAAAAAATATCCAATTTGTAAGGTGGGTTAAGACTATAGTCCGAAACCCGCCATAAACTTAAGGGATAATGGCGAATTACGCTGCTAAACGCCAGTTATGATCGAAAAAATGGGATAATTACCAATAAATATTAATTTGAGACTTGGAGTTTTTAAATTCCAAGTTTTTTTATAATTTACTTAAACTGAATAACAAACGACATGATAAATGAACATAGTTTAATCCTTGATTTGACAATCGTTTTAATAGGTACAGCACTAGGCGGATTTTTAGCGCATCGGCTGCATCAACCTGTCATACTTGGTTATTTAGCGAGTGGATTTGCAATTGGCCCTTTTGGTTTCAAATTATTAGCCAATGTTGCTGACATTAAATCTTTAGCAGAAATTGGTGTCGCTTTCCTGCTGTTTGCACTAGGTGTAGAATTCTCCTTAGCAGAATTAAAACGAGTTCAAGAAATTGCCATCAAAGGTAGTTTACTGCAAATTGGATTGACAATCGCTTTAGTAACAATAGTAACTTTTATTACGGGTTGGGCTGCTGGAATCACACAAGGAATCTTCTTAGGAGCAGTTTTATCTCTTTCGTCCACAGCAATTGTGTTAAAAACCCTCACAGAAAAGGGCGAAATTAATACAGTACATGGGCAAATTATGCTGGCAATTTTAATTACCCAAGATTTAGCCTTGGGAGTGATGTTAGCAATATTACCAGCTTTACAACAACCAGAAAATATTGCTGTAGCACTGGGCTTTGCTCTCATTAAAATTGTACTATTTGTAGTAATAGCAATTATATTCAGTCGCTGGATAGTTCCCCGTATTTTAAGTAATATTGCTGCTACGGAAAGTAATGAATTATTTTTATTAGTTGTAATTGCCCTATGTTTAGGAGTTGCTTTAACAACTGCATATTTAGGTCTTTCTATTGCAATGGGGGCATTTGTCGCTGGTTTAATGATTTCCGAAATTGATTATGCTGACCAGGCATTAGCAAAAATTTTACCTTTACGAGATACATTTGCAAGTCTGTTTTTTTCATCAATTGGAATGCTGATTGATCCTGCCATTCTCATCAACAATTTTGGACTAATCTTAGAACTTGTAGCTTTAGTCATGCTGGGTAAAGCAGCAATTATTTTAGGTATTGTTTTAAAGTTTGGCTACTCTCTAAAAAATGCTATTATAGTCGGTTTTGGTATCAACCAAATTGGAGAATTTTCTTTTGTATTAGCTTTGGTAGGTTTAAGATTAGAACTGATATCTCAACAAACCTATTCTCTATTATTAGGGACAACCGCAATTACACTTCTACTCACTCCTTTATCGCTCCAAGTTGCACCTTTAATTGCTGATAATTTGCATCGAAACCCCTTACTAGCAAGGTTATTACAACGTTTTTCTGCACCCAAAACAATATCCATGCCAGAAATAATGACTGGTCACGTAGTAGTAGCAGGTTACGGCAGAGTTGGTCAAGTAATAGTCAAAATATTACAAACTGAAGGATATCCCGTTTTAGTAATTGAAAATAGCGAAGCATCTGTACAAAGACTACGAATGCACCAAATACCTTATATTTTTGGGGATGCAGATTCTGAATTAGTTTTAGAAAAAGCACATTTAGAAACTGCTAAAGCTTTAGCAATTGCTCTTCCAGACCCTGCCAGCACTCGCTTACTTCTCAAAAATGCTCTGGCTATTGCACCTAATTTAGATGTAATTGCTCGTTCACACAGTAACAAAGAAATTGACCTTTTAACCCAAATGGGTGCTAAAGAAGTGGTACAACCTGAATTTGAAGCAGCATTAGAGTTAGGAAACCATTTACTAAAAACATTAGGTGCAGCAGAAAGTTACATCCAAACTGTTATCAAAACTATTCGCAAAGATAGATATTTAAGTGTTAGACCTGAGCAAGAGTAGATATTTTTACCAATCAAGCATTTACGACTCAGGAACTTAGTCTTATGTTGCGCATTTTAGCCTGTCATCTCTCAATATACAGCAGAATTCAGGAGTCAGGAGTCAGGAGTTTCTCCTATGCCTACGGCACGGCTTCGCCGAACGGAGACGCTACGCGAACGGAGTTCGGAGTTCGGAGACGCTACGCGAACGGAGTCAGGAGTCAGAACGCTGCTCAACGCCCCGCTACCGCTAACAGAATGAATTTTGTCCGACTGGCGCATGAATAAACGGGTTTAAGACCCCTATCAAATTTTCAATTTGGTGGTCTACCCTTTGGGAACGCCAAGGGAGAACAATTCAGTAGTGGGTCTGTATCCCCGACTGAATTTATTCTGACTCCTGAATTCTGACTTCTGGATTCTTCTTCAAGTTTGTTTTCTGCCAAGATACTAATATAGAAAAATTCTATCGTTTCTATTGAATAACTAAGACATTTTCAGAGAATTTGTATAAGATGGACTGGTTAACAACTCATTGATCTAAGAGGGTGTTTGAAAAGTCTCCTTCCATGTCATGCTGAGGAACGAAGCATCTCAGTATGTGGGCTAAACTCCAGATTCTTCGTTGCGTAAGACTCCACTCAGAATGACAAATTATACGTCCCTAAACTTTTCAAACATGCTCTAACAAGGTCAATTGGTTTGTTCCTCTTGTTACAAACTCTTTAAAGTAAATGAACAAAAAATTTGTTTTGGCCTTGCTCTCTAGCCCTGTTGTTTTTATGTCCATGCTATCTACGGTGATGATAGCTAGACCTGTTCATGCTGGTCAAATAGTTACCCCTGTAGGGACTCATCTATCTTGCGTCCGTTCTAACCATTCAGCAACACCACGTCAGGTGTGTATACAGGTAGATAATGCTACTCCATCGACTGCTAAACCAACTATGCGACTAGCTCAAGTTCAAGGAGAGGAAAATCAAACTAATAAAAATCAGCTAGATCAACAAAATCAGCCAGATGAATTAGAATTCACAGAAGCAGAAAGTGATGAAGCTATCAAGTTGTTTGGCTGTGATTGTCCAGCTTGCATCAGTTCTGTACGTCAATTACATGGTTTAGCACCTTTACCAGTGTAGTTTGACAAACCATATTTATAGATACCTAAACTTCTACCAGAAATACAGGTAATATTTATTTACGCCGAATCTTTTTTCTTAAGTAATTCTTCTGGATTGTTATCGAATCCTAAAAGTAGGTTTTGGCATCTAGTCCCAACAGGAGAGGCCAGAGAACTTGCTGGCTCTCTGGCTCTTGGCTGTAAAACTCTAAACAATTAATCGTTGAATGCAGGGTGGTTTGGAGTTAAAGCCTAGATGCGGCCAATGTTGTGTAGTCCTAAAATGATGCCTGCTCCTAGGATATGTCCAAAGGCGGTAGTTGCTAGTATGGCAGGTAAGCCAAAACCTCCAAAGAAATTGGGGGCTGGTGCGGCTGGTTCTGCACTAGGATACTGGATTGTAAATTTGCCGAAAGCGATCGCAATAATGTTGGCAATAATCATGATGATGCCAACAGTAGGACTCCATTCTAAGGGTGCGGGTACAACAGCGAGTAAAGATGTCAACACCGGGTTTGCTCCTGAAATTTTTGCTGAACAATATGCTCTTAAAGTTTCCTCATAAAAGTGAATATAAATCTCAAATTTGCAGCAATTTTTAATATTTTGTCTAAATACTTCATATAAATCATCATCTTATGAGAAGTAAATTTTAAGCGATAATTGCTAAAATCGTCACAGCTTTTACACTAGGTTTTGCGTCAAACTTAGATTTAGATGCTATGAAGGCACTACATCAATGAGACACTACTTGCTTCCCGTAGGGTACAAAATATTTTTTCTGGTTACATCAGTTGAATGATGATGTTATTATGAATGTGTAAATACGGTAATGTCGATACCATACTTTAATAGCTATGAAAATAGAGGTAATCGCCATTGAATTGGCAGCCTACATTTTTCCATACTGAATAATTTATTGAATTTACTATGTCCTCAAGTCTTGATTCTTTACCACCAGCACTATCTAAAATTGTTCAACGGTTCCAACGCGCTGCTGAACCAAAGCGGCGTTATGAGCAATTAATCTGGTATGCCCAGAAACTGCCAGAATTTCCTGAAGTTGATAAAAAACCCGAAAATAAAGTTCCTGGTTGTGTGTCACAGGTATATGTGACTGCATCACTGGATGATGGTAAAGTTGTATTCCAAGGCGATTCTGATTCCCAGCTAACAAAGGGATTAGTAGCGCTGTTGATAGAAGGATTAAACGGACTAGCACCAACACAAATTGTCCAATTAACACCTGATTTCATTCAAGCCACAGGTTTAAATGTTAGTCTGACACCCTCCCGCGCTAATGGTTTTTACAATATTTTCAAAACCATGCAGAAAAAAGCTTTGGAATGCAAGTTAGATACATAGGGACTGGGAAGGAATTAATAATTACGTATCCCTAGCGGGAGCGTAGGCACTATTACGAATTAAATCAAGATGTCTACCCATTTATTAACAAAGCCTGCTACTACTGCATTTGGTGGTGAAGTTAAAGAATTCCTCTGGAATTGGGAAAACCAGCAATTGCGGGTAATTTATGAAACTATAGGACAAGGTTCACCACTGTTATTGCTTCCTGCTTTTAGTAGCGTTTCCACACGGGGGGAAGTGGGGGAACTTGCTAAATTACTTGCTTCCCATTTTCAAGTTACCGCTTTTGACTGGCCAGGTTTTGGAGAATCTGACCGACTGAATTTAGATTACAACCCGTCAATATATCAGCAATTTTTAGCAAATTTCGTTAAATCTGTTTTTGATAAAGGAATTAGCGTAGTTGCAGCGGGTCATGCTGCTGGTTATGTCCTACAACTAGCGGTAACGCAGCCAGATATTTTTTTGCAGATTGTGTTGGTAGCACCAACTTGGCGAGGGCCTCTGCCAACAATGGGAGCAAATGCAAATATAGCTGCTATGGTAAGAGGGTTAGTGCGATCGCCCATTATCGGTCAAGCACTCTATAAACTCAATACCACCCCATCTTTTTTAAGTTGGATGTACAGCCGTCATGTTTTCACTGATACAGCAAAACTTACAGCCGACTTCATCATCGAAAAATGGCAGAGTACCCAACAACCAAACGCCAGATTTGCTTCTGCGGCCTTTGTCACCGGCAATATAGATACTATTCATAGTCAAACAGAGTTTTTATCCCTAGTACAGTCTTTATCAGCCCCACTAATGGCTGTAATTGGCGAATCTAGCCCTCCCAAATCACGCCAAGAAATGGACGCATTAGCGGCTTTACCAGGAGTTAGCAGCATTGTTATTCCCGGTTCTTTGGGACTGCATGAAGAATACCCAGCAGCCGTTTTTGAAGCGATATTACCATTCCTACTTAGGACTTGCTGAAAAAGTTATCTGTAATGAATTACAGGGTAAAATTATAGGTTTAGATACTGCACCGCTAATTTATTTTATAGAAGAAAATCCTCATTATTTGCAAGTTACAGATGCGTTTTTTACAGCTATGTATAGGGAAGAGTTTAGCGTTGTCAAGTCGGTTTTAACTGTATCAGAAGTTTTAGTTTATCCTTTACGTGCAGGAAATACAATATTAGCTCAACAATATCGTGATATTCTTTTCAATTCTCAAGGTTTAACAACTATTGAAGTTTTACCAGATATTGCTGAAAATGCAGCTAAATTAAGAGCAGATTACAATTTAAGAACACCGGATGCTATTCAAATGGCTACTGCTGTTTATGGTGGTGCGTCTTTTTTCTTAACTGATGATATACGTTTACCTTCTTTACCAGGGTTAACTGTGTTGGTTTTAAATCAATTGATGAGTTAAGTATTTTGAAATACAGCAAGCGATTCCTACGGAGCGCTTCGCTATCGCACCTCCACATCCCCAAAAGCGATTCCTACGGAGCGCTTCGCTATCGCACCTCCACATCCCCTAACAAGCGATCGCTAGGTTACTTTTCGCTATTGCATTTATTTATGATTTTGTACCTTCCAATAATTTGTTAGACCTTAGTTTTGGTTGTAGTGTAACAACTTTATGTCCGCTTGAGTTTTGCTTTTTTTGCAAGTCCAAAAATATGGCACGCAAATCATAGTTAAAGGACTTAGCGTAGGCTTCTCGAATGTGATGAATTTCTTCTACAATTTCATCTTCCCACATAATTTATCGCTCCATTAATTCGTAAGGTGTACAAATAGTTGGCATTTCATACCCAAAGTCTAAACTGACTTGAGCCAATTTTTTCTGAATTTGTGCGTTAGCAACTAGACGTTTATTAGCTATTTCTGAATCTCCTGCGGCAACTTCATCTAAAACAGCTTGAGAAATGTAAAGATTAAAATCATGACGGCGATTTTCCCACCAGTCTCTCGTAGTTTCCATGTTGGCTGCAATAATTAAATTTTTGGTAAATCTGGCTGTTAAATAGCCAATAACACTGGTTTCTATGTAGACGGTTTCACTCATTATGTTATGTGCTATTGATGGATTTATTGTAACCAACCTAAATCTTTCTTTATCAAAAAGCAATAACTAAGGTACGAAGATCGCACTACCCCAAACCCCTCAGGACTTACGCAAAACAGAACGGAAGTAGGGGTAATTCATGAATTACCCCTACGCAAGAATCAGGTTTTGAGTTCAATCTTGCGTAAGTCCTACCCCTAAAAAGCGATTGCCTTCGGCAGTGCGCTTCGCGCAATCGCACTCCCACATCCCCAAACAGCTATATCTTCCCTTGACAAAATATTTTCATATAATTAACATGAAATTATCAAATAATTTATTGAAATTATGATGTTTAGCCTAAGCGATATTCACCCCTTATCAGAATTTCAGCGAGGAGCAAAGATGTTTATGGATAAGTTAAAAGAAACTAAATCTCCTATTGTGCTGACTGTGAATGGTAAAGCTGCTGCCGTGGTTCAAGATGCTGAAAGTTATCAAAAAATGATTGATAGACTGGAATTACTTGAATCCGTTGCTAAGATACGTCAAAGTATAAATGAGTTTGAACAAGGCGAAGGTATGCCCTTAAATCAAGCATTTGCAGAATTTAAGGAAAAGTATGGCATACCGGATTGAGATTTCACCTAGTGCTATTGCTGATATTGAGAGTATTTTCCTGTGGATAAAAGAGGATTCCCAGGAAAGAGCTTTTCGCTGGGTGAGGGGATGTTATGAAATTATGCTGACGTTGGAAAATTTTCCCCAACGTTGTTCTTCAGCTATAGAAAGTAAGTATATGGGAATTGACGTTAGACAACTTCTTTATCAAAAACAATTTTTGATTTTATTTACAGTTCAAAACCTTGGGGAAGAGGAAGGAATTGTATATATTCATCGTGTGCGTCATGGTTCTCAACAGAGATTGGAAAATATACAGGATTTATTAGGAGATGAGTGATAAAATTTGAGCCTCAATAGCGATCGCATCACCCTTACATTCCCCAAATAGCGATTCCTACGGAGCGCTTCGCTATCGCACCTTCCAAACCTCCAAACAGCGATACCTTCGGTCAGCTTCGCTATCGCACTCCCCACATCTCCAAACGCGATCGCATCCCCACAACCCCAACAAGTGATAGCTTATCTATAGTGTATAGTTAACATCAGCTAAATTGGCTCATAGTAAAAAGTATGTTGCAAGCAATAGAAGGAATTTACAAAGATGGTTAAGTAGAACTTAAAGAATTACCATCTGATATTTCAGAAAGTCTAGTTATTGTGACTTTTTTAAAGTCTGAAAAAAATCACCGCAAAAATAAAATAATGAAGTTTGGTATGTTTTCTGGAAATCAGCAGTCAACGGAAGCAGATTTTGAAATTGCTGAATTTCATGGGGATAGTAACGCACATCCCAAAACAGCGATCGCACCTCCAACATCACCATAACAGCGATTCCTACGGAGCGCTTCGCTATCGCACTTCTCCAAATCCTCAAAACAGCGATACCTTTGTGCTAACGTTTACTGTGTCTATAAAATACTTGACAAAAATTGACAATATTTGCCATAATTAAATTATCAGAAAAATCAACACTTGTTAGTTATGACTACAGTAAATATTTCTCTTCCCGATTCTATGCGGGATTTTATTAATGAACAGGTTGAAAAATGTGGCTACAGTACAACCAGTGAATACATTCGGCACTTGATTCGTCAAGACTTAGAAAAAGTTCAACAATCACGAATAGAAAAATTACTATTGGAAGGATTAGATAGCGGTGAGGCAATTGAAATTACGGATGAATGGTGGGAACAAAAACGCACCCAACTTCTGACAAAAATTGCTAAATCATAGCAATGACTAGACGAATTGTAATTAGACCAAAGGCTAGTGTTGATCTAGATGAACAGTTTGCTTATATTGCACAGAGTAATTTTGATGCAGCATTGAGTTTTTTTGATGCTACTAGACAGACTTTTTCACAAATAGCAAAACTACCTGGTATTGGTAGTATATATGATATTGGAAATCCGCGTTTAGTGGGTTTACGGAAGTGGGTGGTTAAAGGATTTGAAAAGCATCTAATTTTTTATTTGCAAGGGGATGAATATATTGAAATTGTTAGGTTAATTCATGCTGCACGGGATATTTCACAGATATTAGAAGAAGAATAGTTATATTCATCAACTACGCGATTCCTACGGAGCGCTTCGCTATCGCACTCCCTCCAAACCCCAAACAGCGATCTGCTGAAAGCAGCAGCGCTTCGCTATCGCTTAAATTCATCACCAGAATAAAAAATGATAAGATACTAATAAGATTTTATTCATATTAGAAACTTATGAATGTGAGTTTTCCGATCCCAAAAGAACTTGAGTCTTATCTTGAGGTTCAGCTTCAATCTGGCAATTATGCTACTGTAGCGGACTATTTTTTGATGTTGTTGCAGCAAGATCAACGGCGTAAGGATGCTCACGCAAAATTAGCTAGTTTGTTGCAAGAAGGTTTGGACTCAGAAGCAGAACCTGTAACTCCTGAATATTGGCGGGATTTGCGCGGATCAATCTTTGGTGCGGCGCAGTAGTGAGTATGGCTTTTCAGGTAATTGTTCGCAACCGTGCTACTCAAGATATCAGACAACAAGCAAATTATATTTTGGTGAATGGTAATCGGGAATCAGGGGAGAAGTTTTTGGAGTTTGTTGAGTATGCTTTTGCTCAATTGGCGATAACTCCCAATATAATGAACAATAAAAATTGTGATTCTGAATTATTCATATCATAAACTACCAAATCATCCCCAAATTCAAAACAAAATCCTTCAAAAGATCTTCCCCTGAAACCGTCACAGGAGAATCCAAAACCTCAACTTCCTTACCTTGTCTATAAATTTCCACTTGACGAGATTTACGATTAATTAATAAACCTAAACGCACACCATTATCTATATATTCCTTCATTTTGTCCTGTTTAGTCTTCAAACTATCACTAGGAGAAAGTAACTCAATTAAAAAATCAGGACAAATGGGAGGAAACCTTTGTTTTTCTTCCTCAGTTAAAGCATCCCATGTTTCTAACTTTATCCAAGAAGCACCAGGAGAACGAATAGCACCATTTGGTAAAATAAAACCAACATCAGAACCAAAAACTAAACCGGCTCTTCCGTACTTGTTATGCCAAACTATTAATTAAACATCCAAATTTCGTTGAAAAATAAGGCAAAAACCTAAAATCTACGAAAAATCTCTAAAATGTTAATAAATAAGACCTGTATTTGTTATATAGAAAGAGTTTTATGGTTTTCATGAACTAGATTTAGCATACTATGTACGGAAGAGCCACTAAACCTTGTGATTTGTCATCGTTCCAATTTGCTAATTGAGCAGTTAAACCAGCATTAATATTGCTAGATATACCACCCAATAAAGGTTTTAATATCAAACTATGATCAGGATTTCTTTCAAATCTAATTAATTCATTGATTTGGCATAATTCAAAAAATTGATCATCAGTTAATTGAATTGATGGAGGTAGATAGAGAGTAATAAAATCCATATTTCTTCTAAACCAATGTCATAACTTTACTATATTCTTCCTGATGACTTTGCAAAGCATCCCAAACATCAACCTTTTGCTGAAGATTTAACCAAAGTCTATATCCATTACCTAAAGCCTTACCAAGACGAATTGCAATATCTACAGTAATTGATTTTTCACCATTAATAATTTCCTGAATCGTTTGATTGGATATTCCTAAAATTTCTGCAAAATCGTTATAATTAATCTCTAAATTATCTAAAATATCTGCTATGACTTCACCAGGATTTATTGGCCTTACTAATCTATCTTGACTAATATCTTGCAAATTATTCATAATTAATACTCCTTTGATATGCTAACTAACAGCATATTCTGTAAATTGTCTCATAAAAGGAGACTGAAACCCTAAAACAATATCCTCCTTGGGAACTCCCGCAGCTACTAAATTAGCAGCAATATCATCCTCCGTCCCATTCCATTGCAGCCAAATTTTACTACCTTTAATATCAATATGAATGATACAACTATGTACCCAATCTTGACCTTCCCAACCGACATGAACTATTTGATAATGGTCACGTTCTGTATCAAAAATTGTCTCAACTTCTATATTGCCGTAAGCTGGTTTTTGCTTACTATATTCCTGTAATATTTCTTGTATAAGCTCACGATATCTAGTTAATGTATCCATTTAAAAATTACCTCTTGCTCTACATCGTAAACTAGCATTTTTAACTTATTCTCTGATATCATATCTTTGGGAAAATCAAGTTGAAAAAATGTTTTGTAAGTTGTTAAAGGAACTGCTAAATATAAAACACGCTCCGGTTGTAACCTTCTCAATGCACCTCGATAATTAATAAACTGTCCTAATGCTGTATGGAATTCTGAAATAGCAGACGATCTTTCTAAAAAACTTTTGACTTCGACTGCAATCTTTTGTCCTTCCCGTTCTGCGGCTATCAACTTTTCTGCTGCTAAATCAATGGAAAGATTAACTCCTCCTACACTAATTGTAAGTGGGTCATTAGTAACTTGCCAACCATCTTTTTGTAAGGCTATTTTGACAACTTCATGAAAAACATCTTTAGCAGACATACATATCTATCATTATATTGTTTATTCTATAATTACACTAGCACCGATTTTAAACTCACAGTTAAAGCATTCATAGCCATATCCCACAATTACAAAAATTATCACTTTACTCAAATCATAAACCAATCTCTCTCTTTCTCCGCGCCTCTACGCCTCTGCGTGCAAAAAAAATCAAAATATCAAAAATAGGCAGGTATAAAACCTGCCCATTTAACCCTATTCTATACCTTCAATCCGATTCTCAACCTCCTGATACAACTCTCTTAACTTGTCTAAATTCTCCTCACTCGTCTCCCAATAACCGCGACCATTGACTTCCAACAAAGTAGAAACAATCTTGCGGAAAGAATGAGGATTGAGATTCATCAAACGCTTTTGCATTTCCTCGTCTTTGATGAAAGTTTCGTTCGTGTCCTCATAAACCCAGTTATCCACAGCACCCGCAGTTGCACTCCAACCAGTGGTATTAACCAACCGCTTGGAAAGTTCCCGCACACCTTCATAACCGTGAGACAACATCCCCTCATACCATTTGGGATTTAATAACTTAGTCCGCGCATCCAAACGCACAGTTTCCGATAAACTTCTTACCTGTGCATTCGCAGTAGTTGTATCTGCAATGTAAGATGCAGGTTTCTTACCATCTGCACGCAGACTTGCAACTAACTTAGTTGGATCTGAGTCAAAATAGTGGGAAACATCTGTTAAACTGATTTCCGAAGAATCGAGATTTTGGAAAGTTGCATCAGCAGTTTTCAAAGTAGTTTCAAAAATCTCCCGCGACTCATCCATAACCCCAGGATTATCGGAATTGAAAGAGAAAGATTTGCGCTTCAAATACATTTCTTGCAATTCAGCTTCACTATCCCAAGTGCTATTCTCCACCGCTAGGTTAATATTAGAAGAATAAGAACCAGAAGCATTAGAGAAAACGCGAGTTGCAGCTTGACGCAGATTTATGCCCATTTCTTCCGCTTGTTTTAAAGCGTGCTTGCGGACAAAGTTCATTTCCAAAGGTTCATCAGCTTCAGCGGCCATTTTCACACCTTGGTCAAGCAGGTTCATTTGGTTAATGAACAAGTCGCGGAATACACCAGAACAGTTAATTACAACGTCAATTCTGGGTCTTCCCAATTCTTCTAAAGGTATTAATTCCAACTTGTTCACCCGTCCCAAAGCATCGGGAACCGGACGAACTCCCACCATCCACATAATTTGGGCTAGGGATTCACCGTAGGTTTTGATGTTATCTGTACCCCAGAGAACACAGGCAATGGTTTCTGGCCAGTTTCCTTCATTTTCTGACTTGTTCCGTTCCAACAACCTATCAACGACGATTTTCGCAGATTGGACTGCGGCAGAAGTGGGGATAGATTGGGGGTCTAAGGCGTGTATATTTTTACCTGTGGGTAATACGTCAGGATTACGGATTGGATCACCACCGGGGCCAGGGAGGATGTATTCACCGGCTAAACCTTGGAGAAGTCCACCGAGTTCGTTATCTGCACAAACTTGTTTTAAGCAGAATTCCAAATATTCAAACAGGGGTTTTAACGCAGAGGTGTCAACTTTGGTGTAACCTGATTGATGCAGAGATTCTACCCAAGGCTCTTTTTTGCCCATGTTGAAGAAATTCAACTTGGAAACGAGGGAAACTCTACCTTCTGCGTCAATTTGTTCTTGGACTAAAGCTGTGACAGCGGCGCGGGTAGCGAGGGTGATATCTTGTAATAACTGCACATCAGCTAAAATGCCGGCATCGTTACTTCTGTAGATATCTTCAATGTTGCGTCCCAGACTATTAGCGATAATGCTGGGTAGACCGATGATATTATCTTCTTCACGATCTAAACTAGCAATATTGACGAGAGTTGCGATCGCTTCTTCGGCAGTAGGAGGTTTACCAATTACGTGCAGCCCACAAGGTAACAACCGCGATTCAATCTCCATCAACCGGCGATAAACGCTACCAACAATATTATCCCGTTCTTCCGGGGTCATATCCTTAGAATCGGTTTCTGGTAACTCAATATCTTTGTCTAAGTTGACAATGCGGCATTTATCCATGATGGAATTGACAATGGAAACACCGCGTCCAGTGTCTTTCAAAGTTTGGTAAGAAGCAATTAACTCGCTGAGTTCCTTCAAACCTTTGTATAAACCAGCATTTTCCGCAGGTGGTGTCAGGTAAGAAATTGTTTCTGCATAACTGCGACGTTTAGCAATTGTAGCTTCACTGGGGTTATTAGCTGCGTAATAATACAGGTTAGGAATTGAGCCAATTAGTTGATCTGGGTAACAATCACCAGACATTCCCATTTGCTTACCAGGCATGAATTCCAATGAGCCATGTGTGCCAAAGTGTAACACAGCATCAGCACCCCAAATTTTTTCTAAGTAGGTGTAATAAGCTGCAAAACCGTGGTGAGGACTAGCAGAACGGGAGAATAACAACCGCATGGGGTCGCCTTCATAACCAAATGTTGGTTGGACTCCAATGAAGACATTACCAAACTGCTTTCCGTAGATTAACAGATTTTGTCCGTCGCTGTTTAAGTTTCCGGGAGGTGGTCCCCAGTTTTCTTCTAAGCGTTGGGAGTATGGTGTCAGTGCTTCATATTCTGGCACAGACATTTTGTAAGCAATGTTGAGTTCGGGACTGTTGTATTGTGCTTGTGCGTCGTGGATGACTTGTTCTAGCAATTCTTGCGCTGTTTCGGGAATATCCTGCACGTCGTAACCGTTGTTTCTCAGTCCTTTCATGACTTCATGGATAGAACCGAATACGTCTAAGTATGCGGCTGTTCCCACGTTACCTTTATCAGGTGGGAAACTGAAAACGGTAATAGCAACTTTTTTGGTTAATTTGGGTTTGCTGCGGAGATTTGCCCATTTTAACGCCCGTTGCGCTACGATTTCAACTCGATCTTGTAAAGCGATCGCTTTCCCGGTTGTCCCATCTTTACCTGATAAGATAATCGGCTCAATTGCCCCATCAAGTTCAGGTATAGCAATCTGCAAAGCCACTTGAATGGGATGTAACCCCAAATCGCTATCTAGCCATTCTTCCGTGGTTTGGAAGACCAAAGGCAACGCCACCATGTAAGGACGATTTAACCGTTTCAATGCTTCAATAGCTTTCGGATGATCTTGTCTAGCGGGGCCACCCACTAAAGCAAAACCAGTTAAAGATACCACCGCATCTACTAATTGTAAGTTTGTTGTAGGTTCATAGAAATAAGCTTCTATTGGTTTAGAGAAATCCAAACCACCAGCAAATACAGGCAGAACTCTTGCCCCTAGTGATTCCAATTCCTGAACAATTGCCACATAATGGGCATCATCACCAGTAACTAGGTGAGTTCGTTGCAATACCAAACCTACACATGGTGCGAGAGGATCTTTGAGGTTTTTGGAGATGTCTTTGCGGGCAGAATACCAGTTCAGATATTCTCGCACATCCTCGAACATACTCGGCGCTAAGGGATGCCAAATCCCCATATCGGGATAAACAACGGGTGCTTGATAGTCAGCAGCAACGAAGTTTTGTCTGTCTTCACCTTTTAATACGTATTTATCAGCCAGCATCAGCAAGAAGTTTTCCAGGTTTTCTGCTGAACCACCTAGCCAATACTGAAAACTCAGCATGAAGTTACGCGCGTCTTGTGCTTTTTCCATAGGTAGGAATTTCAGCACTTGGGGTAGTGTCCGCAACAGCTTCAACATTCCATCTTGAAAACCAGCGCCAGATTTCTCTTTACGCTTCTTCATGAAGTTGGCAATGACGCTCTTAGATTGTCCTAACTGCGCTAAGGAGAAGCTACCCATTTTGTTAAGGCGCATTACCTCTGGCATGGAGGGGAAGACAACGGAAACATCTAAGTGATCACGATACGGTTCAACAGCCGCAACTACCTTCTGTGCTAAGTCTTCAATAAAAATCAGAGAAGCAATGAATATATTAGCACTAGCTATATCGCGTTTCAACTCCTCATAGTTTTCAGAGTTGCGGAGTTCTTCAATCAAGTAACCACTAATTTCAATCGCTACACTGGGATGATTAGCATTAATTGCCCGTACCGCTTCTGATAATGAACTCTGGTATTGGGACTCAAGTACAACATAAACCACCTTGATTAAGTTACGTCCCCGTAAATCGTCAGGTGCAATATGTCTAATAGTGGACTTGACTTGGGTAAACATTCAAATAAGCTCCTTTCAAGCGTGTTCTCCGAAATTCATCACGGCTAATGTCACCGCTTGTAACTTCAATTATTTTCGGCAATAAGAGTTTTTTATCAGAAAACTCCCATTCTGTGGGGATTTTGTCCTATATCTGACACAAAATGATATAGAAAACGTGATTATTTTTAATGAATCTTAACAAATAACTAAGATTCCCTCAGGTTTTTGTAAATTCTGTTTACATTGATATTATGTTGTTTAACTATATAGTTAATTAGTGTAAATAAAAATAGTATGAATTTGTACTTAAACTAACCACAGAGGCACTGAGAAAACAGAGAAAAGAGGTTGTGCTAGAGTTTTATGTACATTTTTAGATTTTCTCTGTTAGAGAACTCGACAAAAAAAGGATATGACCATGAATGCTTTAACTGTCAATTTAAAATCAGTAATAGAAATGACTGATGAGCAGTTTTTTCAGCTATGTCAAAACAACCGGGAATTGAGATTTGAAAGAAATGCCAATGGAGAATTAATAATTATGCCACCAACGGGAGGAGAAACAGGAAATCGTAATGGAAGAATCACTCAACAATTAATGAATTGGACTGATGCTGATGGTACTGGCATTGCTTTTGATTCTTCTACTTGTTTTAAGTTACCAAATGGTGCAGATCGTTCTCCTGATGCTTCTTGGATAAAGTCAGGGTAAGCTCATCTAATTTGGTATAGTATGAACTTGACAAAATGACTAAGATAAGCATAAGCAAAGGGATAAAAAATACACTTGACAGCAGAGCAAAAGACATGGGATGAAAGCAATGCAATCGCTCTGAAAACACCGGGAAAGAAACTTTATGTCGGCAGGATTTGAAACTAAATCAAGTGATTCCAAGAAGAGAAATTGCCGTCAGTCAAAGCCAGTACAGGTGGCATCCATAGAAGCAATTCAAAAGAGTTTAGTCGAGAATTTTGGAGACATCAAAGACCCAAGAGTAGAGCGAACAAAGAAACATCAACTTACAGATATCCTGGTGATTGCAATTCTGGCAGTGATAGGAGGAGCGCAAGGATGGGAAGACATAGAGAACTACGGCATCAGCAAGCAGGAGTGGTTGGAAGAGTTTTTAGAACTACCAAATGGCATCCCCTCAGATGACACATTCCGAAGGGTATTTGAGTTCATTAACCCTGAAGAATTAAATCGTTGTTTCAGCAGATGGATAGAAAGCCTAGTCACAAACATGGGAGGAGAGATAATTCCCATAGATGGGAAGACCATTAGGGGTTCTTACAACCGAAATCAAGGGAAATCAGCACTGCACGTTGTTAGTGCCTGGGCAAGTGAACAGAATTTGGTCTTGGCACAGATGAAAGTGGAAGATAAATCCAATGAGATTACAGCAATTCCGGCATTATTAGAATTATTGGATATGACAGGAGCTATTATCACTATTGATGCAATGGGGACTCAAACTGAGATTGCCAAAAAGATTATTGATAAAAAAGCAGATTATGTTTTAGCACTCAAGGCAAATCATCCAACTCTCTATAATCAGGTAAAACAATGGTTTGAAACATCATCTACACAGGATTTTCAAGGCATTGATGTCAGTTACGATCACCGCATTGAGAAAGGACATCACCGCACGGAAATCCGTCAAGTTTGGTCTGTTCCTATTTCGGCTGTTGGTGAACTTTACCAACCCAAAATCTGGGCTGGACTTCAAACTGTAGTCATGGTTGTTCGGGAGCGTCGTCTTTGGAATAAAACTACTCGTGAAGTTCAATTTTATCTCTCTTCTTTACCCAGTGATGCTCAACTTTTAGGTCGGGCTATCCGTAAACACTGGGGGATTGAAAACCAAGCTCATTGGACTCTTGATTGCACTTTTGCTGAGGATTCCTGCCGTATTCGCTCTTTCCATAGTCCCCGTAATTTTGCTCTTTTACGGCGCATTGCTCTCAATGCTCTCAATCGCGAACAAACTTACAAACGTAGTCTCCGCCAAAAAATGAAACGCACTGGTATGGACAACAATTACATGATTCAAGTTCTCAGTTGTTGTTTTCTTGACTCTACATTAGATTCCTCACATCCCTTATGTCAAGCCTAATTGAGATGCTCTTACCCTGGCGTCAAATAGAGAAGGGAAAAAACAATGAAAGAGTCAAAAGAGGTCATGAAAATCCTAGATATAGACCATTTAGGAATAGTAGCGGGAATAATAGACGAGATGGAATTGGTAGAAGAAGTGAATAAAATGGTGGGAATAAAAACAAAAGAAATTCTCACACCAGGACAAGTAGTAAAAGCAATGATCTTAAATGGATTAGGCTTTTTAAGCGCCCCATTATATCTATTTGGGGAATTTTTTGTAGGAAAAGCAACAGAACATTTAATAGGAGAAGGAGTATTGCCAGAGCATTTAAATGACGATAAACTAGGAAGAGAACTAGACAAATATCATCAAATAGGAACAACAAAAATATTTACAGCAGTAGCCATAAAATCAGCCCATAAATTCCAAGTAGAAAGCAAGAGTATTCATTTAGATGGAACATCAATGAGTGTAGAAGGAGAGTACAAAAAAGAAATCGAAGAAATAGACGAAACAAAGCAAGAAACAGGAGAAAATAAATTAGAGATAGAAGCAGAGATGAAAGCAATAGAAATAGTGCATGGATACTCAAGAGATAAAAGACCAGACCTCAAACAATTTATCATAGACATGATAGTAACAGGAGATGGAGACATCCCCTTATATTTAAAAGTAGATTCAGGAAATGTAGATGATAAAAGTGTATTTGTAGAAAGATTAAAAGAATTTAAAAAACAATGGACATTTGAGGGAATATGTGTAGCATATAGTGCCTTATATACAGCAGAAAACTTAGCAGCAATGAGAGAAATAAAATGGATAACAAGAGTACCATTAAGTATCAAAGAAGCAAAAAATAAAATCGTAGGCATAAAAGAATTGGAATGGAAAGATAGTCAAATATCAGGGTATAAAATAGCAGCTAAAGAATCAGAATATGGAGGGATAAAACAAAGATGGGTAATCGTCGAAAGTGAAATAAGAAAAAAATCAAGTATCCAACAAGTAGAAAAACAAGTAAAAAAACAGGAATCAAAAGCAAAAGCCTTACTTAGTAAACTATCCAGGCAAGAGTTTGCTTGTCAGCCAGATGCTAAAATAGCAATAGAAAAGTTATCAAAATCCTGGAAATATCACCAAATAAAAGAAATTGAGTACATAGAGAAACCAGAATATAAAACAGCAGGTAGACCAAGTAAATTGACCGAACCAAGTCAAATAAAATATCAAGTTAAAGGTCAAATAGAAATAAGAGAAGAAGTAATAGAAGCTGAAAAAATTAAGGCAGGTAGATTTATATTAGCAACGAATATCTTAGATAACAATGAATTGAGTGATGAGCAGGTATTAGAGGAATATAAAGCCCAACAATCCAACGAGAGAGGATTTAGATTTTTAAAAGACCCGTTGTTTTTTACATCAAGTGTATTTGTCAAAACCCCGGAAAGAGTAGAAGCAATAGCAATGATAATGGGATTGTGTTTGTTGGTCTATAACCTCGCACAAAGAAAGTTAAGACAAGAATTAGCTAAATTCGATGATGGGATTAGAAATCAAGTTAATAAAATCACAAATAAACCGACAATGAGGTGGGTATTTCAGATGTTTCAGGCTGTACATTTGGTAATTATAAATGGACAGAAACAAATGAGCAATTTAACAGAGGAACGTGAAAAGATTGTTAGATACTTAGGAAAGAGTTGTAGTAAATATTATCTAATTACTTGATGTGGTTTATTTGACCGAAAAAGATGCAGATAGTTCAAGGGTAAAATTAGTAAATATAAATTTTTAGCGAAGATGTAAATATTCTTGGCTGTAATTGTCATGTTTATTTTACCCGAAATTACTAATTTAATATAGAGAGAGAAGATATTTTAAAACCTCATAAAATGAAGTTACTTAATATGCTCTATTTTTTGGCAAACAAAGTTAAACTCAACCAGAAAAATTAGGCAGATAAAATTTTCCTGGCTGGAATTTTTCAAAAATATCAATAATCTAAGTCACATCTGCGGAATGTGGGATAGAAGATAAAGCAGCCACAAAATTAGGTTAGTAATGAGTAGAGATCATTATTAGTCTATGCTTTGAATGTAGATTCTTGTTGCTTTTTACGCTTCAGGACAGAACCAATAGCAAAAGCTCCAATTCCTAATAAACCAACTATTGAAGCAGGTTCAGGGACTGAAGTCGGTGTCGCGGCTACTGGAATACGGAATACTAACCATTCCTGATGGTTGAATCCCGGTGTGGTTGGATCAGGATCACCGTTGCTGCTGTACCAAACCCACTTGGCTGCCGCGTCGATGTTGGGACGAATCCCCCAAGGTGTTGATCCATTGGCAGGACCTGCGGTCAGTGTAGTCCATCCATTGGAGGGATTGCCCCCACCGTTGGCATCAAGGATCTCGTTCGTCAGCAAACTCAAATCAGCCACGCTTCCCGAATACGGAGCGTTGCTACCCAATCCAGTAGCCATCACTTGCCATTGCGGATCGTTACTGTAGAATTTGTATCCGGTGTCAAGATTCTCGAACTGACCGAGAAATCCTTGTGCAACCGCGAGATCGGAGGCAGTAACGATATAAAGGTACTGGTTGGACGGCAGATTGAAGTTGTAGGTTTCCGTGGTTGTCCAATCGTAATCGCTACCGACGAAGTTTGTTGCCGCTGTTTGTGTGCCGTAGAATAGCGCGTAGGAGTTATCCACGGTCATGTTGACTTTGATGTTCGCTGCCTGTGCCGGAAGGCTCAAAGCTCCTAGCGCTGTGGTAGCGGTAATGGCAATAGAAAACTGTTTTAGTATTGTGGAGATTGACATAAAACTAATTTCTTTACAAAGTATTCATCTTGATGAGAATATGAGAAGAATCACTAATTTTGCCAGTGCTATATGATTCATTTCTCAGTAGATTCACTCTAACATACCTTTTTGTATGTGAGAAAGATTTTTACCGAAAAGTAAGTTTGGTAATATGATGATCAATTTGTTGAGTTTCACTGCGTTCTACCCAACCTACAGTTTGTATGGTTCGTTGGTAATTTGTAGGTTATTGGTGGGATGTTTAAATTTTAATTGTCTGAATCAGGATACCCAGGATTTGAGGATGTACAGGATTATTATTGATGAATTGTCTGTGAAGATTTGAAGATTATAAAATCCAATTACAGTAATAGTGAAAAACTAACAGCGGATAATTTAATTGATAACTTATCTATCATCCCAAAATCTCTATATTTTATAGAAAATAAAACAACCACATCCTGAAAATCTTCTAATCCTGGATATCCTGATTCAGACAAAAAAATCCTGAAATCCCCATAGAAAATAAAACAACCACATCCTGAAAATCTTCTAATCCTGGATATCCTGATTCAGAGAATTTATCCCTGATATCTAGGATTAAAAACCTTCTTATATTCTAACTTCAACGCACCAAAATTAATCAATAATCCCACAGGAAAATTATAAGCTAACAAATAATTTTTCGCTTGTGCTAAATGAACATTTTCTAAATTAATTATCGCTTTTAACTCCACCACAACCTGATTCTCAACTATAAAATCTGCCCTTCGTGTTCCGACTTCAATTCCCTCATAATAAATTATTTGTTCTACCTCTCTTCCAAAACTTAAACCTGATTTTTTAAGTTCAATTTCCATACATCTTTGATAAATAACCTCCTGAAAACCATTTCCCAAATTTCTGTGTATTTTCATTGCACAGCCATTGATTATATATGTAATTTCGTCTAATTTTAGATTTTGGGTATTAGGTGTTTGCATGAAATTACAGGATTGTGGTTTTTAGATGATTGGTGGGATGATTAAATTGTGATTGTCAGAATCAGGATATCCAGGATTTGAGGATTAACAGGATTGCTATTGATGAATTGTCTGTGACTATTTAAATATAGTAAAATACCGTTACACCAACAGTCAATAAATATCAGCAGATCATCTACAAATAATTTATTTATCATCCCAAAAGCTGTATTCTTCATAGACAATCAAACAATTACATCCTGAAAATCCTCTAATCCTGGATATCCTGATTCTGACAAAAAAATATCCTCCTCACAAAAGGTATAATTAATTATGAATACATTAGAAAAGTTAGAATTACTGAGTGAAAACTGTAGTGATAACATCGCACTTTGTCCAGAAGTAGTAATTTTAAAGATTCTTTGAGAAGAATCACAACTGGATATCAGATTTTATGGAATTTTTTGATACTTAGTGAAATCCACCATTTTGATTATGATTTCTGAAATTAGCAACATCAAAAAACTCATCAAAAATACTATTCTCAAAGAAACACAAATCATTGAAGTAAAAATACCTGAAACTAGTGAAATAGCCTTAGCAATGCAGGTTGATATTGATAACAAGATTGAATCATGGAAAATCATGA
The DNA here is from genome assembly GCF_057568715.1 of Anabaena sp. EIM26. Lineage (NCBI taxonomy): Bacteria > Bacillati > Cyanobacteriota > Cyanophyceae > Nostocales > Nostocaceae > Anabaena > Anabaena sp. EIM26. Next base: position 1,536,811 of record NZ_CM172472.1, read on the forward strand.
GAAAGCTTCTTTCTCAAACTCAACGTTATCCTGTAATAGTTGCTTGTTGGTTTAATCAAGGGGAAAATTGGGCAGGTAATGTCATTAATAATGATTTATTCTGCCGCTTTGAATATCAACATGAACCTTCTTACAATCAATATCAAAATACTGTTTTCAAAGGATTAATTGCACAAGTTGATGAAATTAATATTCAAGAATTTTTAAATGAAAAAATAGAAATATCATTAGAAGAATTCAAACAAAATTTAGCGGCATTAGAACAACAAAATCCAGAAGATTTATTTGTTGATTTGAGCTATTTGCAATGGTATGAACCAATTAATCAACCCCTAATATTACTATTATTACCTATTCAAAATAGTTGGGAAGTGCTGGCTTATCTACATTGGTATGGTGCTAGTTATATAGGAAGTGATAAGGTAATGGCTATGTTAAAATATTGGCATGAACAATATGCAATAGAGTTAGTCTGTCATTATGGAACTATGTTACAACTAACGGTAAAAAATAAACCCAAAACTTTTAAAGAAGCTTTACAGTTAGCAATTGAACAAGAAGCCATAGCGCCTTGTACGACTATTTTACCTGGGATTTCTCTTCAAGACCATGCCTGTGCTTTATTAAAAACTGATCATTGGTTTCTCCATGAACGTCCTTAAATTTCATCAAGTCTCAACTGCATCTCTACAATATATTTTTAATTCTTCTCTCACAGATAATGATTGATAACCTAATTTTTTCAACCCGAAAATACAGGTTTTGTTTATGTAGATGCAAGGGATAATCAACTATATCTATTGTAATAAAACCTGAAAGCGTTTCTCATTTCTGACTTTATCAAAATCTGAGTCTGTTTTGGCTAGTTTCTTGTACTTATCAGGAAGCAGTTGAATAGCTTTTTCTAGGTTCTCAATTGTTAATTCAATGTTGTCTTGTAAGGCATAATTACAGGCTTTGTTGTAATATGCTTGATGTAAATTGGGTTTGATGCTGATTGCTTGATTGTAAGATGCTAAAGCTTCTTTGTAGCGGCGTAATTTTGTCAGCGCAATTCCTCGGTTTATCCAAGCTTCGTATTTGTCTGCGTGAATAGCGATCGCTTCGTCGTAGGCTTTAACTGATTCTGGGTAACGGTTTAGGGCAGTTAGAGCATTTCCCAAATTATACCAAGCTTCGTTTTTATTTGGTCGGATGGCGATCGCTTTTTCGTAAGATTCCAAAGCTTCTTCATAACGATGTAAAGCCGTCAAGGCATTACCCCGGTTAACCCAGGTTTCTGCACTATCGGTTTTAATAGCGATCGCTTGATCGTAGAATGATAGGGCCTCTTTGTAACGATTGCCATCTAAGAAACTATTGCCTTGACGTAACAATTTATCAGCTTTTTGGCTATCCTTAACTTCTGTTAATAGTTGAGTAACATTACTTTCTTGTACAACTTGCTTGGTATTTTCTGCTGATGAGATTGCCAAATCACCACAGCCAATTGTCAAAAAACTCATAAACCCACAGGCAATAAAGCATCGCCGAATAACCATGCTGCACCTACACAACTCATGAGATGATGTTAAGACTTTTTGATATTTAATAATCGTATCGAAATCAACCAAAGTATTATTAATTATCTTTTGTTTTATTGAGGAAAAAATGAAGATTCGGATAAGTTTTGTTTAAAGCCTATGTATCATATCATGTTTAGGTAGAATTAATCAATTAATTTACTTAGATGCCGGTTCAATCACTGTTACCTATTACCAACACCAGGGCATAGGTCATAATATCTCCTATGTCTGCTAGTGATCATGTTGTGAGAACATATAAAAATAAAAACTCAACTACAGTCAACGCAGTCTGAACAGAATGGAACAACATCAGAAGTCAACCGTCGTAATTACGGGCGCATCCTCAGGTGTCGGTTTGCAAGCCGCAAAAGCTCTAGCTCAAACTGGTAAATGGCACGTAGTAATGGCTTGTCGGGATCTCTCAAAAACAGAACAAGCAGCCCAGACAGTGGGAATAGCAAAAGACAGCTATACAATAATTCATCTTGACTTAGCCTCTTTAGACAGTGTTCGGAAGTTTGTACAAGATTTCCGCGCCACTGGTAAGCCATTAGATGCTTTGGTCTGCAATGCGGCAATATATATGCCTTTGATTAAGGAGCCTTTATGGAGTCCAGACGGATACGAGTTAAGTGTAGCTACAAATCACCTCGGTCATTTCCTTTTGTGTAACTTGATGTTAGAGGATTTGAAGAAATCATCAGCTTCAGATCCTAGACTGGTTATTTTGGGAACTGTAACACACAATCCCAAAGAATTAGGTGGAAAAATTCCCCCCCGTCCAGACTTGGGCAACTTACAAGGCTTTGAAGCAGGATTTAAAGCACCTCACACCATGATTGATGGTAAGAAATTTGAACCCGTCAAGGCTTACAAAGATAGCAAAGTTTGCAATGTCCTGACTATGAAGGAACTGCACCGACGCTATCATGAATCCACGGGTATTACCTTCAGTTCTCTTTATCCTGGATGTGTAGCGACAACAGCCCTATTCCGTGACCACTATCCATTATTCCAGAAACTCTTCCCTCTATTTCAGAGGTATATCACTGGAGGGTATGTGTCAGAAGAGGATGCTGGTAAACGAGTTGCAGAAGTCGTTGCTGATCCTGCATACAATGAATCTGGTATGTATTGGAGTTGGGGAAATAGACAGAAAAAAGATCGCAAATCTTTTGTACAAGAAGTTTCCAACGAAGCTAGCGATGATGATAAAGCCAAGCGTCTCTGGGAACTAAGCGAAAAATTGGTTGGACTAGCTTAAAAAATTCTTTTTTTGTGTTCTCAAAATAAACTTACACCCCTAGCACTCTGAGATTTAAGATAATTTCAGGGTGCTACCCTCTTATCTGAGTTCGGAGTTTGGAGTTCGGAGTTTCTCCTCCGGAGACGCTACGCGAACGGAGTTATGATTTTTAAGAGCGAGAGAATAAGGGTTTGAAACTCCTACTGGGGGCAAGTTTTCCACAAATTATCTTATGTCGAACTCACGTTAAGTAAAATGACTAAAAACACATTGATCTAACAATATGACTAATCAATCTACTATCCCTGTAATTGTCAACGGTGCTGCTGGCAAAATGGGACGTGAGGTAATCAAAGCGATCGCTCAAGCACCAGATATGATTTTAATGGGCGCTCTTGATACTTCACCGGAACATCAAGACAAAGATGCAGGAGAACTGGCAGGTTTAAGCGAACCTTTAGAAGTGCCAATTACCAATCAATTAGAGCCAATGTTAGGCTATGTGGCAGGTGAAAGGCAGATGGCACCAGGGGTGATGGTAGATTTTACCCATCCTGATGCAGTTTACGATAATGTACGAAGTGCGATCGCTTATGGTATTCGTCCAGTAGTCGGAACTACAGGTTTAAGTCCCGAACAAATTCAAAATTTGACAGATTTCGCCGAAAAAGCAAGTACAGGTTGCTTGCTGATTCCTAATTTCTCCATTGGTATGGTATTGCTGCAACAGGCTGCTGTCACCGCTTCCCAATATTTTGATCATGTAGAAATTATCGAACTGCATCACAACCAAAAAGCCGACGCACCAAGCGGTACAGCTATTCAAACAGCGCAGTTATTAGCTGAATTCGGTAAAACCTTTAATCCGCCTCAAGTCGAAGAAACAGAAAAAATCCCAGGTGCTAGAGGCTCTTTAGCCGATGAAGGGATTAGAATTCATAGTATCCGCCTACCAGGACTAATTGCCCATCAGGAAGTGATATTTGGCGCAGCAGGGCAAATTTACACCTTACGTCATGATACAAGCGATCGCTCCTGCTATATGCCCGGAGTCCTACTAGCAATTCGCAAAGTAAACCAGTTAAAGTCATTAGTATATGGATTAGAAAAAATACTTTAAAGAAGGAGTCAGAAGTCAATCAATTTTGGATTTTAAATTTTAGATTTTAGATTAACCCCATGCATGAATGCAGGGGCTTTAATTAAAAATTGTGGATTTTGGATTTTGGATTTATTCCACAAATTAATTCGGGGGCTTGAAACCTGTTTAGATTTTAAATTTTGAATCTTCAATCCAAAATCTAAAATCTAAAATTCGGTCAGGAGTCAGGAGGAATAAAGAAGTTAACTCATTACTCACAACTCACAACTCGGTACTCATTACTCACAACTCGGTACTTACAACTCAGCACTCGGTACTCATTACTCACAACTCATTACTCATGTTAGTTCCCCTAACTCGGTCAAAATTTGAACAAATTATGCCCCTCATTGCCACTGGGATGCAGTACAAGTACTATTGGGGCAAATCTGCCAGTTTTTTGCAGAGGCTGTTAATTTCTGTAGTGTCCGTAGTTGTGATTCTGCTAGTACAACTCCTGTTTAAGTTGGACTTTAGTGTAATATTTATCTTCGGGGTATTTAGCGCTTTTTTTTGGCTTTGGTATCCCGTATTTCAAGCTAGTACACGTAATGCAAAATGCCGTCGTTACAAGTACAGCGGCTTTTTTCGTGGAAGAGTCCTAGATTGGTGGATTACAGACAAATTGACTGGTAAACAAGAAACCGTCAATAACAAAGGCGATTTGGTAATTATCGAAAACCGCGAAAAACGAATTAACTTAGAAATAGGCGATGACACAGGATTTACTGTCGAGTTTGATGCCCCATTACGTCCTGCCCATAAAGCGATCGCACGTGGTCAAATAGCAGAAATGATAGTCATGTCAAATCGCCCAGATTTAAGCAGCATCGAAGAATTTAGCAACATCTACATTCCCAGTCGTAACCTATGGGTCAGTGACTATCCCTACCTGCGAGAAGATTTATTTAATGAAGTCAGTCTTCGCTTACGAGAAAACCAACAGCAAAAACCTCGTCGTCGCCGTCGTCCAGAAAATCAGAGAAGCAGAGAGGATGATCAATATTAATTCCTCCCCATCTCCCCATATCTCTTCTAACTTCCCCCATTCCTATCTTGTCCGTAGGCTTGCCAAGCTAAATCAACCAAACCATTGACAATTGCAGCTGCCACAACTGCATTACCCTTGCGACTGTCAATAGTAATATAAGGTACTAAAGATTCTTGCAAACGTTCTTTATCAGTATCCACATTGATAAATCCCGCCGGAGTGGCAATTATCAAAGCAGGTCGAATTTCTTCAGCTTCAATCAAGTCTACCAATGCAGTCAGCGCAGTTTGGGCTTGACCAACCACAAAGATTCCCTCTGGATAACGCTTGGCAAGAGTTTCAATTCCCCAAGCGGAACGAGTTTTTTCTTTTTGTGGACGTGTTAGCGCTTCCATACTGCAATACACCGGGTTGGCAAAGGTGTTTTGAATTTCATAGGCAATGCCTACCTGTACCATAGGCGCATCTACCACAATTGTGGTACGTGCCGCTAGTGCTGCTGCTCCTGCTTGTAAAGCGTGTTCTGAAAAACGAATCAAAGACTTGTACTCAAAATCAGACGTGGCGTATATTACTCGCCGGACTATTTCATACTCTGCTGGTGAAAAGACATGATCGCCAATTTCACTATCAATGATTGCCAAGCTTTGAGCATCAGTTACGTGCCATTCCATCGCTGTTAAGCTTCTCACATATCAGCTTTCAGCTTATCATCAGAAGGCAGGAAGTAGGGGAGCAGGGGAAGAACTCCCTAACTCAACGTGAGTTCGGTGTTAGGAGTTTCTCCTATGCCTACGGCACGGCTTCGCCGAATGGAGACGCTACGCGAACGGAGTTATGATTTTTAAGGGCGAGAGAATAAGGGTTTGAGACTCTTACTTGTGGCGAGTTTTCCACAAATTATCTTATGTCGAACTCACGTTAACTCAAAACTCATTACTCAAAGCTCGGTACTCATTACTCAAGACTCAGTACTGGAAGAAGGACGACTGAAACCTGGAGATAGGTAAGCAACCAAAACACCAATCAAAAAAGCCGAAATATTACGAACCAGAGGAACCCAATCACTTGTGCGGGTAACGACTGGGCCAATACCGAAGGCAATAAATAAAATTCCCCACAAAGGTGAGAAGATTAAAGCCCATTGCCAAGCGAATACTTGTTTATTATTGCGAGGTTGAGCAGCAAAGCCACAAATCACCCCACCAATAGCTGAGGTAATCAGGGTCAGTATCCATTGTTCCCTTGGTAGACCAGGAACGACGTTGCAACCACCTTTGAGTAAACAGCCCTTGACTGAATCTAAGGCTTGCAGGATGGCTTGGTCTTCCCCTTGTTCCCGCACAAAGTACAAGTTGCCAAAACGGGTTTGCAATTCAATCCAGAAAGTTCTGGGTAAAAATTCATAAACCGCATCACCAACACTAAAGCTGAGAATGTTGCCACCACGAGAATCAGCAACTAAAAGAATGCTTTTGTCATCCAAACCCCAATATTTGATGACTGCTCTACCTGGGGTGCGATCGTACTGGGTTAATACTCGTAATTTCCAGCCAGTATCTGTTTCAAATTGTTCTAATTCTTGGACTAGCTTTTCTTCTTGGGGGTCAGGAAGCGTTTTAGCTAAATCGACAACCGGGGTAAATATGTTGGGTAGTAAGTCAGGATTTTCATAAGCTAGGGCTGATGGAGATGGCAGCGCCCAAATTGACGCAGTGAAGCAAAATACTGCAATGGATACCAAAAATCGTCGCCAAAAACAAAGCTGCATGGAATTTTTTATACGAATATTAACGGCAGAAGCGAAACAAGTTATTTTAAAAGAGTACGGGAAAAGTGATACTTCTTTACACTTCTTTACTTTACTCTAATCTAATATCAGGTATCTAAGCAAAGGGTAATTGGTAACAGGTGACAGAAAAGAGGTAGAGATCAGACGGCTGGGGCAGATCAATAATATCTTCTCCCACCCAATACCCAATCCACCTGAGTTCGACATAAGATAATTTGTGGAAAACGCGCACCCAGTAGGAGTCTCAAACCCTTATTCTCTCGCTCTTAAAAATCATAACTCCGTTCGCGTAGCGTCTCCATTCGGCGAAGCCGTGCCGTAGGCATAGGAGAAACACCGAACACCGAACTCAGGTAATCCCTGTCAATCAGACCAATCTTCTGAAGGTGCAGATTTTGAAATTAAATCTTCATCATTAAAATCAGTTTCCCAATTAATAGCTTCACTATAACTATGATTAGGGCGGTATAATTCTGTTTGTGTGCGTCTATTTTCTTGCCTCAACGCTTCTCGCTCTCGCAGGTTTAACTCTGATTTGTCATTCATGGGTAAGCGTTCAGGACTGCGCCTAGCAGGTTTTTGGCGTGTGAAAGTTTTCCACGCAGCTTTAACACCTACGACAAGGCTGCGTGTGCTGATTTGAATATTTTGAGCTTGTTTTTTGGCACTATCTAGGCTTTGATCTACTTGTTTAACGACTTGACTAGCGCTTTTGACACCTTCACTAACATCATCAGTCAAGTCTGTCAGTTCTAAACTAGTATTACGGATGGCGTTGAGAGTAGGCGGTAACTCCCGTGAGAGAGTATCAAAAAACTTTTCGGCACTGCGAGCAGCGCGTGCTAACTCTTGCAAGGCGGGTATGAAAGCCACCAGGACAGCAGTTAGACTAGCAGCGACTAGGAGGGTGGACATTCCCAGCCAAAACAGAGGGTCAATCACGGTTATGCTGTTTATCTTAAAGTAAGCTGAAAACCTTGAGGTTATGGTTGACTTAGGAAGCCATAACCATCCTTTGGGTAGGGGATATCAAGAGTGTTCTAGATGCTGAGTTAGAGAATCCGTGTTTTCAGGAGCAGCAGGATTTTGCCGTTTTAGGGCCTCGCTTTCACGTTGTGTAGCATCTACACCAGCAGCGATCGCTATCCGCAATCTCTCTAACGTATCATCCCAGTTTCGCAGTGCGCTGGCAGAAAGGCGATCCGCTTGAATTTGCACACTGGTTGATAGATCCTCTGCTAATTCTGGTAAAGCATCAGCAGATTTTTTTAAAAGTTTACGCGTTTCGCGCCCTGTGCGAGGAGCAGCAAGCAAGCCGGTTAAAGTACCGATAGTAGCTCCCAGCATCAAACCACCAATAAATAATCCAGAACGGTTATTAGACATCTTTATTGTTTCTCTCCTTACACCTATTTTAGGTGGGTTTTATCCTCTGGCAATAGTCAGGGGATTTGATCTAGTTAATATCTGCTGACAATATATCAGTCTGTGAAGTTGCTTTGATTAATTAGCTGATGAGTGGGACTATTTTTATTACTGGAGGTAGAATCTGGCTGCCAAAAAAAGCGTTGCCACATTTTTCTGCCTAGTACGACGAGGCTGAGAATTTGCTGGACTTGTTGAATTTGCAGTTTGAGCTTTTGGTGTTTTTGGCGTAAGCTATAAATTTCCTGCTGGCCTGTATAAATATTTTCTGGTGCTGTATACAGGACTGCATGGCTAACACGTTCATAGCTGTTTAACCTATCTGCAATAATTCCCAATTTTTGCTTGATCCGCCACATTAGTCGAGCTACATAGAGGAGTATTAGGGAGATGAGGATATTAATCAGGACAACTACAGTTACCATTTTTACCTTTACTCTAATGAGCGTGACTTGGCACTGATTTAATCATACTGGCATATTTTCATGGTAAAAAAATACAAGGCTAATAATCTATAATTTCTTGATAAATGGTTTAATTTTTAGGTTAATTTTTATATTTCAAGTACAAATTCTGCTAATTACGATAGTTGATTTTTTCACTTCCGACATAATTTTTTTGTTGCTGTAGCTTCAACTTCAGTTGTCTGATATTGAGTTAAACTACACTTAAAAAGTAATTCTACTAGAAAATATTCAATTTTCCTACATATGACAGAAAAAAGATTGGAATCGTTAATCTTGAAAATTGTCAAAAAGGTGATCAAAAAAGAAATCAAAAGCCTAATTCATGACAATTTATTAATTGTTTCTAGCCAGGAAAATCAACAAATAGATGGCTTTATAGAAACTTTTGATAGAGAAGAAGACATCCGTAACACAGCAGAAGTCATTGACGATATATATAGCAATGGGATTGTCAATTTATCTACAAAAGAAGATCTAGAACTTGAGCGCAAGTTACGAGAACTAAAATTTAAACAAGAACTTAGAAAGGATTGGATATTATTTATAGTGAGGGAAGTAATAGTATATTCTACTACTATTTTATTTATGTTTACTATTGCTGGATTCTATTTATTTACTCTTATTCAAAGGTAAATTAAATTACCAGCAAAAATGTTTGTTATCATCTATCCAAGGTATTAAACTAATCGCAATTATTTTTGCTGGGCAGACAATCGACAAATTGGATAAATATCAATTTTTTAGCTAATTTCTCTAAAATTAGATGAAGTTTTTGCAAAATGCCATTCTAATTACCATTCCCTAAATTTGATTGCTATATTAGATTAAATTACTATAATAGAAAGGATTGGCAAGCTGTGCGGGATGATTTAGAGGGATTGGAAATTACTAATCATGAATTGCAAAAACTGACTAATTTGCCTGTTAATCATGAATTGATAATTATTACGAATAATATCCAGAACTTAGGGAAATACTTAATGGGTAAAATTAAAGGTTCTGAGGGTGCTACTGTAATTTTTATTAGCTGTTCTATTTTTGCATTTACATATCTTTTATTTGATGTTCTTATAAAATTATTTGCTACTTGGATGACAACACCAACTTGGATATTATTATTTTGGTTTTGTATTTGGGTTGGAGGTGTCATCCAAACTATACTATATTTGCTTTGGATAAATAAACGTAAACTTGTGAAAAATAGTATGACAAATTCTCTACAAATTTTAATCAAGGATGTGGAAAGATATAATGATGTTATTAAAGTTATAAATATTAATGACGAGATAGAAGCAGCAGGTAATCCAGAAGTAGCTATAAAGCAAAGAGAGAAAGTTATTGAAGCTCTACAACTTACTAGATCTGATTTAATCCGCGCCTTGAAAACAGAGAAAATTTTACGGGAAAATAAAAATTTTATTCTCAATAATTCAGACTTATTTGCCAATAATTTAGCAACTTTAACATCCATGCAAGTTACTGAACAAGCTAGTGAGCATGGTCGATTATTAAATGAAGCATTACAAATTGCTTTAGATGTGCAGTATGAAATGAAGAGGTTGCATGGTCATGGTTAAAACTCAATATACATAGACAATTTTTATAGATCCGGAAATTTTTCAAATCAATTTCCCTGATTTCTAGTCCATTGCTGACTAACTTAATTGTTGCCTTTATCCCTTTATATAGGGATATAAGCATTAACCATATTTGTAGAAGAAATTAATTTGCTGTTTTTAGTGAAAATTTTGCCGTTTTTGTTGGTCTAGTATGCGCCGGCACAATTGTTTGGTGAGGCTAACCATATATTTATATTTTTAGAAGATTACACCCTCTCCATCATTATTAGGTAATCTTCTGTCAGGAACAGAGTAACATTAAAGAATATGAAGTAGGCATTCGCACATTGGCATGGACTGGAAAGAAATCAGAGGTAACTGGGTAATTATTCCCCGCCATCCCATCGGTATCATCCATTTTTTGGGGGGTGCATTTGTCGCTACTGCACCCCACCTCACTTACCGTTGGTTATTAGAAGAGTTGGCAGCTAAAGGATATGTTGTTATAGCTACGCCTTTTGTCAATACTTTAGATCATAGAGCGATCGCTCAATCTGTACTACTTAAATTTGAACGAACCCTAGAACGCTTGCAAGATTCGGGTGAAATACGCAAGCTATATCTCCCTACTTATGGTATTGGACACAGTATGGGTTGCAAACTCCATTTGCTAATTGGTAGCCTTTTTAGAGTGGAACGTGCTGGTAATATTCTCATTTCCTTTAACAACTACACCGCTAAGGAAGCTATTCCTCTAGTAGAACAATTAAATTCTACCTTGGCAATTGAGTTTACACCCACACCTTTAGAAACTAACCAGATGGTACAAGAACTTTATCATATCCGGCGTAATTTAATTATAAAATTTAGCAATGACAATCTTGATCAATCAGTCACAATAACCAAAATTTTACAAAATCGTTTTCCAGAAATGGTAATTGTACAAACTTTATCTGGGAATCACACCACACCATTAGGTCAAGAAATTAAATGGCAAACAGGCACTTCTTTTACTCCTTTTGATGCTTTAGGACAATGGTTTAAACAAGAAGTATATCGAGACTTAAATCAGCTTAAAAAGTCCATCTTTTTCTGGCTAAATCCTCTATCACAGTCATAATTTTAATTATAGCATTTCCTAATTTAATGCTAATGAAGTACAAAATTATCTGCGTCCATCTGCGTTTAATTATTACTACCTGTACCTCACTTGAATGGGAATTGTTATATATCAAAAACGGGAGCAAATTACAGCTTATTCCAGGTATATGAGGTCTAAAATTTTATCCCAACCCAACTTTATACTCAAACAAGCCTTTGCTCCTAACTTCTGAATTCTACTGTCATAGATCATTAAAAATGAAGATTTTTTCAACCAGGTTAGTAGTCACAATCATAAAATACTACTAACAAAGTTACTCATCACTGTATTTTTATTTTTGTATAAAATATTGATTGTGTACGCCATTTATTATGTTTCAAATTCTAGTAATTGATGATGACTACTCAATACAGATATTCCTGAAAAGGATGTTGGAAAAACAGGGTTATCAAGTAATCACGGCCAGTAATGGACAGGAAGGAATTTTGCAAGCGCTTGCTTGTCCTCCAGCCCTCATTATTTGTGATTGGATGATGCCAGGTTTAAATGGACTAGAAGTCTGCAATCGTATTAAGAAAGATCCTAATTTATCTACCACATTCTTTATTTTATTAACATCCTTAGATTCAGTCGCAGATCGGGTTAAGGGACTAGATGCTGGTGCTGATGATTTTATTTCTAAACCAATTGAGCAAAATGAACTCCAAGCTAGGGTAAGAGCAGGATTACGCTTACATCAATTGAATCGAGATATACAAACCCAAAAGTTATTGTTAGAAACAGAACTAGCAGAAGCGGCAGAATATGTAACCTCCCTTTTGCCTTTGCCTATATCTACACCTGTGGCTATTAATTATCGTTTTATTCCCTCACGACAATTAGGGGGTGATTGCTTTGATTATTACTGGCTTGATTCTGATTGTTTGGCTATTTATCTATTAGATACTGCGGGTCATGGACTCAGAGCGACTCTTCCCTCTATTTCTGTACTGAATCTACTTCGCTCCCGTGCGCTCAAAGGTCTGGATTACTATCAACCTAGCCATGTGTTAACAGCTTTAAATGATACTTTCCAGATCAATTATCAAAATGATAAATATTTTACTATTTGGTATGGAGTTTATAATCGAATTACTCGTCAGTTAGTTTATGCAAGCGCTGGACATCCACCAGCAATATTAGTATCTGGAAAGTCTCCCACTACTATGGAAATAAAAACTTTGAAAACACCAGGTATGCCAGTGGGTATGTTTCCTGAAGCAAAATATGTTGATGGAACTTGCACTGTTGATGAGTTTAGTCGTCTTTATATTTTTAGCGATGGTGCATACGAGATTACTAAATTAGATGGCACTCTTTGGAGTTTAGATGGATTGATTCAGTTGCTGGTTAGTTTACAGCATTCAGTTGATTGCCAACTTGATCATGTACTGAATTATCTCATCAATTTAAACTCCAAAGAAGCCTTTGATGACGATTTATCTATTTTACAAATTAAGTTCGATTAATTTTTGGTGAGTAGAATTTGATTAAAGGCATCTTGGCTGGGAAAGATTTCAAATATCTCGTTCATACTAGTCAATTCAAATATCATCCTCACTTGTTCATTAATTGAACAGAGAACCATTTTAGTGCCAGCATCTCGTAGCGTTTTAAAAGCCAAAACTAGAGAGCCTAGTCCAGAACTATCTAGAAATGTGATATTTTGACAATCAACTAATACAGTTTTTACGCCACTTTCTAGAATTTGGGCAATATCTTGCTGAAATTCTGATGAAGTTTCAGCGTTTAAATTTTTTTTGAGTGTAAGAACTTTCACCTGCTGACTCATAATTAGGTTACTCTGATTGATGTCAATGATGTTCTGTTGTAGCTAGTATATACCAAAATAGGAAATTTAAAAAATACTCTTTATCTAAACTGCATAAAGTTTTCGTGATGAAAATAATAGTTTGCTAATTATAAATTTGCCAATAAATGAGTTGGATTTTTTGGTTAAAAGTTTATACAAAATTGTTAAATATAAACTTATAACTAATCGGTTGATGCTATTAATTGATCGAGCATAAATTAGTGGTTAATATTGAATTATTATTTAATCAATTTGACTTAATGAATATCGACATTAAAGAACCGCTAAACTATAGACGCATTACCTTAGCTCGATTCAGCAGCTTGCCAGCATGACGGTATCCAATATAACACACTTTCACTATTTCTCCAGGTTCTACTGTTCCCTCCAATAATTGATGTAGTTGGGGATTATAAGGTATTTCTGCGCCTACAGAAGCGATCGCTTCCACCCCCCAAGCTTGCAATAATCGATCAAGAGGCTTCTGCACCAAAGGTATCATTTTGATAGCTTCTAGCTGGGGATTATCCTTTGCTTTCTGTGCTGCCGCAGGCCAGAACAATAATAAAGACTCCAATATTTGCAAACTTGATTCCTGAAATTCTTGCTGTAACAACTCGCGCTGTTGTTCCAGTTTCAGTACAATTCGCTGATACTCACCTTTTAAATCAGCAATTTCTTGTAATAATTTTGTATCAGTATCTGCGTACTGATTGTTAACTGTGGAACTTACATCAGAAAAAGTTGCTGCTAATTCACTCAATGATAGCTGTAAGATTTTTGATAGCTTTAGCAGCACCCCAACTCGTATCTGCTCCAGCTTTCCCCGGCGCAATTGCAAAATTTGCCGCTCAGAAACGCCAGCAGCACGACTGAGAGATTTAAAACTAGAAATACTTACCCGTTGCATTAAACTTTGCAACTTTTGGGTAAAGTCATGATTTGGCATAAGGCATGGGGTATAAACTATTGTTATCTATTATACCCCATTATTATATTTTAATCTTCGAGTAAACTTCTCAGCATCCAAGCTGTTTTTTCATGCACCTGCATTCTTTGAGTTAATAAATCTGCACTAGGTTCGTCATTTACGTCATCTACCAATGGGAGGATAGATCGTGCAGTTCTGACTATAGCTTCTTGTCCTTCTACTAATAGGTGAATCATCTCCTGAGCTTTAGGAACTCCTGGAGTTTCAGGAATAGAACTCAGTTTGGCATATTCGCTATAAGTTCCTGGTGCGGGATAGCCTAATGCTCGAATTCTTTCGGCAATTAAATCAACGGCTAAAGCTAGTTCTGTATACTGTGTTTCAAACATGAGATGCAAGGTTTGAAACATCGGCCCTGTGACGTTCCAATGAAAATTATGAGTTTTCAGGTACAGTGAATAGGTGTCAGCCAATAAGCGAGATAAACCTTCGGCAATTTTGGCTCTACTAACGTCATCAATACCGATATTGATATTTTTTGTTGCTGAAGATGACATAATTTTTTGCTCCAAATAATTAATCAAATCAAACTATGTACAGATGTATTGCAATATCTACTTTTCTGAATCAACACGTTTAATTATTGAGATATATGCTGGCAACTTTTTAAGCTAAGTGCATTTTGAGAACACTGGGAGTAGCTTTTCTCACTCTGGCTAAAATGGTTTCTTTACCTAAACTTTGGCAAGCTTCATAACGATGGCAACCAGAAAAGCCATAATAACGTCCTTCTACTTCTAGGACATCTATTGGTTCTTGTTGTCCAATTTCAGCAATTGATGCCATTAAGGATTTTACTTTCTGGGGATCGTTATGGCGTGGTAATGGCCGTTGAATTTGATTTAAGGGAATTTCCTGAATTCTCACCATAAGCAATTTCGCTGTTTTGTTTTATGCCCATAAATAAATCATAGTCGTTATGACTTTAACTTGCAAGTATTTGACGTAAAACTGGTAAATGATATTATGGTATTGAGTGTGCAATACAATGCAAGCGTTAAAAAGCAAATTCCAACCTGCCCCGAAGCTTCACTATGGGAGCAAAATAGAGTTTTCATGAAAATATTTTTTTGGCGTTCTTCCTACAAGATACTGACAACCTTTTGTTTATTGGGACTGACTGCTGCATCAAGTCCTGTGAACAATAATCAAGATGTAGAGCTAAAAATTGGGATTATCCAACGATTTGGAGCGACACCCACGGCTAAACTAGAGTTGACACCGACAAAAGGCGATCGCATCAAGCTCAAATGGAAAGAGGGGAATCAGCAACAAACACTAGTCACTGCTAACCCCATCCAACTAGAAACAGTCATAGAAACCTTACCTCAACCAAAAATTGACGAAGTAGTCGTTTTAGGCAACTTCCGTACCTTTGAAACGGCAGAAGACAGCGCTAACAACTGGCGTTCTCAGGGAATAGAAGTAGAAATAGCTCAACCAGAACGTTGGCAAGTATGGGCCAAACGAGATGTTTACAGCACTCCTTTAGTAAGACGTTTGCTATTGCAAAGTATACAAACTTCAGGACAAAAACTGCCTTACCTAGATACCCAAATTCGTAAACAAGTACCGCGAGTGAGTTGGGTAGTAAATAACAAACGATATAGCCAGAATGATCTGGAAATTAGCACCGACAAAAACCTGATTCGGGTGAATAAAGATCAAAAAAGTGGGAATACGCGTCTTTATGCTGGAGGGATGAAATTACAACCCAACGCCTATGGTACTTACTCATTAGTAAATAAAGTGCCATTAGAAACTTATTTGCGTGGGGTTTTGCCTTATGAAATTGGTACAAGTGCGCCCAAAACATCTTTAGAATCACAGGCAATTATTGCTCGTACCTATGCGCTGAGGAATTTACGCAGGTTTGCTATTGATGATTACCAATTGTGTGCTGATACTCATTGCCAGGTTTATGATGGGCTGAATGGAGTGGCGAAGACAACAGATCAAGCGATCGCGGCGACGAGGGGAATGGTACTAACTTATAATAACGAGTTAGTAGACGCGCTCTATTCTTCTACCACAGGTGGCGTAACTGCTTCATTTAGCGATGTTTGGAATGGAGAAGATCGTCCTTACCTGCGTCCAGTAATAGATGCAGCTACAAATATTTGGCCTTTATCTGAGAAAAGTTTAGCCGACGAAAACAATTTCCGGCAGTTTATTAACCTGGAACAAGGATTTAATGAAAGTACCTGGGATGTTTTCCGCTGGAACAAGCAAACCAGCCTAGAAGATATTACTAAGGATTTACAGAAATTTTTGCTGGTGAAAAAGAGTCCCTATGCCAAATTTAAAACTATTGAGGCCATAGCAATAACCAAGCGGAGCGAAAGCGGAAGAATTCTGGATCTGGCTATAAAAACAGATATCGGCGTTTTCACACTGCACAAAGATGAAGTTCGCAGTGCCTTTGCTGCACCCCGCAGTACACTTTTTTATCTGCAACCTATCAACAAAGGTAAACCAGATATTTGGGGGTATGCCTTTATCGGTGGTGGACTAGGACATGGAGTTGGGTTGAGTCAAACAGGAGCTCAAAATTTAGCCAAGCTAGGTTGGTCAAGTACCAAAATTCTCCAGTTTTATTATCCTGGCACACAACTAAAAATGCTCGGCAACGAAATTAAACCCCCACTATAACGCGCAAGCATAATAGCGGGGGGAGGATGTCAATACTTTTAGTAAAGGTCTTCTTCTTTGTGGGTTTCGATGGTTACGTTAGAGGTTGGGTAAGCAACACAGGTCAATACATATTGAGCTTCGATCTGATCATCATCTAAAAATGATTGGTCAGATTGGTCAACTGTACCAGAAACTATTTTACCTGCACAGGTGGAGCAAGCACCAGCACGACAGGAGTAGGGCAAATCAAGACCTGCTTCTTCAGCAGCATCTAAAATATAGGTATCATCACCACATTCAATCGTTTGTTCACCGTCGGGAGTTTTCAGTATTACGGTGTAAGTAGCCATTGAGTAATCCTCTCTTGTAAAAACGGCAGTATAAGTTATCTTAAAGCAAAGCCCACAGCTAGTCTTATGGGATTAGCTGCTGATTTCTATTTGCTTTAATTCTGATACTACGGGAAAAATTAAACGTTGTAACCGAAAATTGACCACGATTAGTAATGAAATTTAGTTACTTGTTACTAATAAGTTTTATTTATGTAAAATCCTCGACTAGATAGATGGCAAAAAAACTTTTTTAGGCATCAAAACAGTAACGAAAATGAGTTCGGTGTTTGGGGTTCGGGGTTCGGGGTTCGGAAAAATGCTTTAGACTTGCTTTTTGATAGAATACCTATGGCATTGATGGCACTGTATGAGTAAGTTAATAGTTCTGTACAGTGGCTAAATTAACTTTGTCCAGCCAAAACCCAACAAATAGAACTACGGAACATCATGTATAACTCCGATGCACACTTGGCTAATAGAACTATGCGGGTGGGTTTAGTGGGTACTGGGTATGCGGCAAAACTCAGGGCTACAGCATTACAGGAAGATCCGCGATCGCATTTAGTCGCAATTTCTGGACATACTACCGGAAAGACAGCAGCTTTTGCTCAAGAATATCAAGCCTTGGTGATCAATTCTTGGCAACAGCTAGTAGAACGGGAAGATCTAGATTTAGTTGTCATCTCCACGATTAATCGTGATCATGGTAAAATTGCTCATGCTGCCCTTTCTAGCGGCAAACACGTAATTGTCGAGTATCCCCTATCTGTGGATATCAAGGAAGCAGAAGAACTGGTAGCTTTAGCCAAAGCAAAAAATAAACTGTTGCACGTCGAACATATTGAACTTTTGGGTGGCTGGCATGAAGCTTTAAAACAGCATTTAGCCCAACTTGGTGATTTATTTTATGTCCGCTACAGCACTGTTAACCCCCAACATCCAGCACCGCGTAAGTGGACATATAACCATGAGCTTTTCGGCTTTCCTTTAATTGGCGCTCTTTCCCGCTTACATCGGCTGATTGATTTGTTTGGTGAGGTCTTGAGCGTGAATTGTCACCAGCGATATTGGGAGACGGAGACAGATTATTATCAAACCTGCTTATGCATGGTGCAGTTGTGCTTTACCAGTGGGTTGTTAGCCCAAGTGATTTATGGTAAAGGTGAAAGTCTATGGCAGTCAGAACGCAAATTTGAAATTAACGGCGAAAAAGGGGGGTTAATTCTAGATGGTGACACAGGAATTTTAGTACAGGCAGAGGGAACAACTTTGATTGATCTGGGTACTCGTCGGGGATTGTTTGCTAAAGATACGAATATGGTATTAGATCATCTTTTTCATGGAACCGCTTTGTATGTCACCCCGGAACAAAGTTTATATACGCTAAAAGTAGCAGACGCTGCACGGAGAGCCGCAGAAACAGGTTTAACTATATTTTTAACAACAGAGTCATGAAAACTGCACCAATAGTTATTTTATCCCAGCGAGAAATAGAAAAAATGCGGCGGGCTGGACATTTAGCCGCGCAACTTTTACAACATTTAGAACCTTTGGTAAAACCGGGTGTGACTACTCTGCAACTCAATGATGAAGCCGAACGGTGGACACAAGCGCACGGTGCGAAAAGCGCTCCTCTGAACTACAAAAGTTTTCCCAAGTCAATTTGTACCAGTGTGAATGAGGTGATCTGTCACGGTATTCCCAATGCTAAACAAATTTTGAGGGAAGGTGACATTATCAATATTGATGTGACACCGATTGTTGATGGTTATCACGGTGATACTTCTAAGACATTTATTGTTGGCTCATCTGCGCCCAAGGTGCAAAAATTGGTAGAAGTAACAGAAGAGTGTCTGCGCTTAGGTATTGCGGAAGTAAAACCAGATGCGAAGATTGGAGATATTGGTGCAGCTATTCAAGAGTATGCTGAAGCACATGGCTTTTCTGTGGTGCGGGATTTTGTCGGACATGGCATTAGCAATATTTTCCACACGTCCCCGGATATTCCCCATTATGGCATTAGGGGTAGGGGTAAGCGTCTGAGACCGGGGATGGTGTTTACCATTGAGCCGATGATTAATGAAGGAACCTATGAAGTAGAGATGTTAAATGATGGTTGGACTGCGGTAACGCGCGATCGCAAACTTTCCGCCCAATTTGAGCATACTATAGCAGTCACAGAAGATGGTGTAGAAATCCTAACTTTACCTGAAGGATCAACGTATCTTTAACGAATCTGGACGTTGATTTGATAGGTTTTTAGAGGAGGAATATTCTTTTCCCAGGGACGCAAATAGTGCAGTTCTAACACAGTTGAACCCGAACTTTGGGCTGAGAACCGGAAAACTTGATTTTCTGATGCTCCAGGGGTTTGATCTGCTAATGGTTCTAATACTGAATCTCCCAAAGGTTTGAGCTGATGAGGATCATTTTTAATCATCTGCCAACTGTAGCCTGTCCCTGGGGTTGCTAACAATTTGACAATTAAAACGCTATCTTTTTCAAGAATGATTTGACCATTATTGTTAGTATCATTAACAGTTACTTCAGAATTTGACATAAAAATATTAGGGTTTGCATTCACTTGTAAGACGATATTCAAGGTAGCAAACAGACAAAAACCTATGAAAAATATAGGTAAGATTCGTTTGGGTAAAGACATAAAAAATTCCAAGTTTAACCTGGGTAATTAATTGCCAAGTCTGTAGTTTACCTGCCTATAGGCTTGGCAAATTTAAAATTTAACCTCATTATGTAAACAAACAGGATTAATCTTACAATAATTTTCAAATCAATCCTGTTTATCTTTAAATCATAATCTCACCAATTATCTAATGCGGATATTTGGGTTTACCTTCAAGGGAGTGACTTTTTCTAACAATTGAGGAGAAATTTTGTAGAAGTTACTTCTTGCTTGAGTCCAGGCGGCTCCATAACCAACACTGTTACTGTTATAAGCAATCCACATATACCCATTATCACCCCAACCTGTACCCCAAGAATTTTTGATTAACCAAGCTTGTTTTTGATCATCCCAACCGATGAGGGTAACACCATGATTAATTGCTCCACTGGCTTGCTCATTGAATACACCACCAGTATAAGCTTGAAAAGCGGGTGTAACTCGGACAGCGATCGCTAATGGGCCATACTTACACATCGCCTGTTTCATTTCTTCCACAGTCGGAATTCCTCCGTCAGGCTTGACATATCCCCAAGCTATAGAACGGTAGGGAGTAGATACACTAGGGTTATAAGTATTATTAGTTGCGGTATAAGGTACAGTGCTTTCTGTGGCAGTACCGTTGTTAATTAAGAAATTGAATGCATTTGACCACCAACCACCACCGCAGCTACCTGCTCCACCCCAATTAACAATGTGCTGTTCTGAAGTATCAGATGCAGTATTATTGCGAATTAAGTTATTACCTTCATAGGCTCCTAGAGTAGCAAAAGCCCAACAACTGCCACAACCACCTTGATTCCGTACAGGTGTAACTTTATTTAAATTCCGCCAGTCAAAGGACTTAGCTGAGGCAAAACAGCCACGACGCTTGATTAATTGTAACTCAGGGATTACATTTGGGTTGAGTCGTTCAAACTTGTCACGTTCAGCTAAATCTACTCTGAGAATATCTGCTGCCAGTGCATTTTGTGTACTAGCTTGTGCTGGTAAATCATCTGGTGCTTTAGTAGCGGCTAGTTGTTCTAATTTATAATCTAAAGCACTTGTGTAGCCTACTTGGAAAGTCAGATTTTTTACTTGGATATCACGGCGGAGATCGACAAGTTGATTTTTAATTGTTAAAGGAGCTTTTTGTTCGCGCTCCAGATAGAAGGGATTCAGTTTGATTTGAGTCGAATTAAGCTCTATAGATGGAGATGAAGGTGTTTTCAATTGGGAATTATTTGGTCTTGTCCTTTGAGCAAAAGATACGTTTTGTAACATTCCCAAACTCAATAAAGCAATGGTCGATATCTGCAATAATTTTAGGTGTTTCATAAGAATTACTCAGAAATACTGAGTTAATTAAGTTCAATCTTTAGCGAGGTTTCTTGCTTGCTAATACCACATCTATAGCCTTTCCCACTCTAGTTAGATACAAAATTACCCCTCCCCAATCCTCCCCTTGGTAAGGTGCGCGACAGCGCGGGTGGGGTGTATTGCACGAGCTTGGGAATTGCTATAAACCGCGTCTACTTTGAAATCCATCGTTTTTGGGAATTAGGGTAAACCTGAGAACTTAAACTACAACTGAATAATATACTTTCCTGAAAAACTCTGGGTTTCAACATGAACTGGGTTTAGTGATTATGTAGACTGAAGTTTTTAGATATAGTTCCATAAATTTACACAAAAGTAACCATTAATTATCTCTCTAATTTATTAGGAATTCCTTCACAACCACCGGGAATAGTCTCTCTGGATTTTTCACCACACCAAGCGCAGCAGTAGTAACGGGTTGATTCAGACATTCTTTGTACGTTGGTGAAATCGGCATTTTCTACGACTGCGCCGGTGTGTTCACCTGTTTCGTACTCAGGTGGGTGGGTACGACTGCGGGGTGAGGCTTTTTCCACTGAACCGTAAAATAAACGCACTCCGTTTAAATCAGCATTGCTGAGGTTGGCATCATATAAAATGGTGCGGGATAGGTTGGCTTTGACTAAATCGCAACCACTGAGATTAGCACGAACTAGATTAGCTTCACTTAAATCAGTCCAGCGTAAATCATTATCAGCAAGGTCTGCACCTGCTAACATTACGCCTAAGTCGATGACGCGGACACCTTCTAATCGGTCTTCGGCGTAGCCACCGATACCGTCGAGTATGGCTCTACCTAAACGGCGATCGCGTTTTAGTGGTGTGAGCAATTTTGAACGGGAGAGAAACCGGAGAATTTTGGCTTTACCACTACCATCTACACTACTAAAAATAGCGGCAGTGCGTCCTTCTGCGATCGCTCTTTCTTGTGGCCAATCTTCTAATAATCCTTCTTCGTCTAGCACCAAGTCGGAAACACCTTGGAAGTAAGAATCAATTGTTTGCTGTTGGGTGATGATATTTTGCTGTGCTGTTAACAAGTTTTGTTGAATTGTTAAGTCTTTAGAAATTACATATTGTCGCCAAGCTACATAAACGGCGATGATAGCTATCAAAATTTGCCCTAAAGCGCCAAACCAGTCGGCTAGAGTGCCGGCAATATCCCAGTTAATCTTGCTTCCTAACATTAGCAAGCGATCGCCCACACCGGTAAATCGTAATAAGCCAAAAATGCCCGCTAACAAGCCCATAAAGGCTATAAAAATCGTTTTTTCTTGGGGAGAAAACCATTCCTGGATGACATCTTGCAGCCAAGGTAAAAGCATGGCTATAGATAAAACCAAGGTGGAGATGGTTCCCAAGATGCCCAGGAACGAGTTATTAATGGCAATACCAATAAAAGTGAGAGCGATCGCTAATAAAGTAAAGATTAATGCTCTCGGCTTAACTATAATGTTATGAATAGAAGTTTCTTTAAAACCTGATGTAGCACGTTTAAGGGCATTTTTATTTTGAGAAGATTGTAAAGACGAAATTGCGGACAAAACTTGTTTTGCAGCCAACCTTTCTGCTGTTAGTCCATTTTCACCTGCACCACCATCAAAGTCATCTGGTTGCAAGTCGTTGTCCGATTTGGGTTCTGGTTGAGGTGGATGAGAGGAATTAGATTCAATCGTCATACTTTCTATTTTCCCATAGTTTTTTCTAACCAAGATTAACAAATGTACTTTGAGGATTCAGGAGTTAGGAGTCAGGAAAATACTGAAATGAACCGCGAAGACGCGTAAAGCCTTCGGCATAGCGTCGCTTACCGCGCAGCGTTCCGAAGGAAAGGACGCGTTCGCGTAGCGTCCCGTAGGGATAGAGAAGAAAGAGAAGAGAAGAAAGAAGATAAATCTTACACTACCTGAGTTCGACATAAGATAATTTGTGGAAAACTTGCCCCCAGTAGGAGTCTCAAACCCTTATTCTCTCGCCTTTAAAAATCATAACTCCGTTCGCGTAGCGTCTCCATTCGGCGAAGCCGTGCCGTAGGCATAGGAGAAACTCCGAACTCCGAACTCACGTTTACTTACATCTTGTACCAGTCCCAACAACCGCTAAATCCCATCAGATAATTTAAGATTGCCCATTGTTTGATTTTTTACAAATAGCCAAGGAAATAACCAGCACAATAGATATTAGTTCCCTGACAGTAACCTATGCATCTAGCTGTAAATCTTGAGGCTTTTGGCTAAAAACTATTGCCGATAAAACAAAAATTGCACCAATAAAACCACTTAGACCAAGCTGTTCGCCAAGTATCCAAAATGAGAATAGCGCTGAAAATATTGGCTCAAGTGTGTAGAGTAAAGCCGCTTCTTCAGACCGAATCCATTGTTGCGCTACTGTCTGAAGCCAGATAACTATAGCAGTTGCAACCAGCCCCAAGTAGAAAATCACCCCCCAGTTTTCATTAATGATATTCATCTCATCAATTAAATTTGTATTACTCCAAAGTGCGCCCAGTACAGCAATTACAAATAATTGGATGCTAGTAAGTGATAAAGATGAATGGCGTGGCGCTATTTGTTCTAAAATTAGAGTATAAACCGCATAAAGAACAGCATCACCTAGCATTAACAAATCACCAACTCCTAATACTCCCCCTCCCCAAAACATTACGCCGATACCAATAACAGCAAGTCCGGCAGAAAAGAAAGTTTTCCCAGGTAAGCGCCGACCAAAAAACGACCCCAGTAAAGGTACTAAAATTGCACTCAGGCTAACGATAAATGCAGCTCGGTTTGCATGAATGCTCTCAAGAGCAATTGTTTCAACAGCTAGATAGGCAAAAAATACCAGTCCCAGTAGTAAACCATCGCGTAATATCAGCTTGTTTAGACCACGCAAGTTGCCACTAAATAATAACGCAGCTACACCAAACCGCGTTGCCATTAATACACTTGGTGAAAGGCTACCAACGGTTTTTTCAATCAGTGGAAAGGTTGTACCCCAAATGATGTTGATGATAACAAACAGTATGATTCCCTGAATCCGTAGGTGGTTTTGTGTAAGTTTTTGGGTGAAAATTTTCAGCCTTACACCAGCCGTTACCCACTGGCTGAATATATTACTAAAAAACAAGATCATAAGGATTTGCCAACCCTCTTCTCAATCACAGTGAATAGAGCAGGTAATATTTTTATCAACATTTTTATTTGTGAAACTTAAGTTTTATCATATATAGTAATTACTAACTCAATACTTGTCATTTAACCTCAAAAAATAAAATTAGGTAAGTTGGGTTGAGAAACGTTCATGTAGTGTGCCTCGATTATATTTCATCCGACCGATAACCGCTATATATGAAAATTTAGGCAACCTATCTTAAGATATAGCAATAGTATTTGAGTTTTGAAACAATCTAAATATTTGTAGGGTGTGTTAGGCAAAGCCGTGACGCACCATTAATCAAATTTACGGTGCATTACATAGAGAGAAGCAAGATTTTCTCAAAATCATTAAATCTGACTCAAAAAGTCTTTATTCTCCTGAGTAGGAGTATTCTCTATCCTGAATACTTACCATTATAGGCGTAAAAAAAGGTGGGCATTACCCACCCTGCTTTAGCCTTTAACACACATAACCTGTTTGAGTGTTGCCACTATTTCTACCAAATCAGCTTGATTTTCCATCACCTGCTCAATAGGTTTATAAGCACCAGGAATTTCATCTAAAACCCCTGTATCCTTGCGGCATTCTACACCCTGAGTTTGCTCAATTAAATCATCAAGTGTATAGACATTTTTTGCCTTGCTTCTGGACATTAAACGCCCTGCACCATGACTACAGGAACAAAAACTATGAGCATTACCTTTACCTTTAACAATGAAAGATTTTGCTCCCATTGAACCAGGAATAATCCCATAATCTTCTGTTTGAGCGCGAACTGCACCTTTACGAGTTACATACACATCTTCGCCAAAATGTACTTCTTTTTCGGCGTAATTATGATGACAATTTACCTGTAATAAAGGTTTAGTTACTTTTCCACCTACTAAATGTTTTTCGACGATGCGTTTAAATCGTGCCATCATCACATCACGGTTGAAAAGTGCGTAATTTTGCGCCCATTGTAAGTCTTTCCAGTATGCCTGAAATTCTGCTGTACCAGCCACAAAGTAAGCTAAATCGGGATCAGGTAATTTCTCACCTGCCATTTTTGCTAATTCTTTGGCTGTATTAATATGGCATTGTGCGAGTTTATTGCCAATGTTGCGAGAACCGGAATGCAACATCAGCCAAACTTGGTTCTCGGTATCGAGACAAACCTCGATAAAATGGTTCAATTTGTTACTGATTGCTAGTTAAGCTGATTAAATTGAGTGTGATATTAGTGGTTTCCATAATCCCACAATATCATAAATGAAATTAGCAATCGATCAAGCCATTTCTGCTTGATTCTATACCTTCTTGTTCGGTATAGTTCGGAGTACACCTTCATCCTAATAAATTAGCTAATATATCAGGATGCCCAAGTCCCTCTACTCTCTACGGGGCGTTTTACCGCTTCCCTCGGTGTTAGCATCCCAGCTTTCACCGATTTGGACGAGTTTTTAATCTTACATTACTGTAAGATGGGGCAATCTTTCACCCCCACCAAGAGAACCCATTTGTTTCATTGCTTTGCTTTCTAAGTCTTGCACCCCACGATGTAAGTCTTTGAAATCGCGCCAGCGTTGCCAGTTGGAGGCTGATTTTTCTACATCTTTGTTTTCATTAAATCCTGTAGGAATTGCGGCTTCAATATCTAGGCGAATTTTCTTTAGTTTGCCTTCGAGTTGTTCACCTGTAAATTGTGTTTTGATGGCGCTCATACCACAACCCAAATCCACACCGACAGCCGCAGGGATAATGGTTTCTTTGGTGGCAATAACTGAACCAACTAAGGCTCCTTTTCCTAAGTGAACATCTGGCATTAAAGCAACGTGTTTAAACACAAATGGCAATGATGCTACATTCTTTGCCATCTTGATTTCATCTGAGCCTAATGGATGATTTGCCCAAGATAAAACTGGTGATGGAGTGTTAATTCCTAATTGTTCGTAGGGCATGATTTGAGTTGGTAATTTGAGATTTTGGATTAGGAAAAGTTCATAGATAGACTATTTGAGGAATTGTAAACATAACAGTCTATATTACTAGTATAGATTTAGACATGATATTTAATGTTCTTCACAGCCTTGTATTACAAATGTAATATATAGGTAATGTGTTTGTCAACCTATTGCTGACATTAATGAACACCAAGATAGATAATAATAATTTGCAGGATATTGCTTCCCCAGGTTTGGCATAGTGGCATGAGTTTAAAGGCAGTTTTGTTTGATTTTAATGGTGTGATCATTAAGGATGAACCAATTCACCTACAACTGATTGATGAAATTTTGATTCAAGAGAATCTTCAACCTCAGCGGGTAAATGAACGTCAAGCTTCTCTTGGGCGAAGTGATGCTTGTGGTAAGCAAAGCTATCGTGCTTATTTTCAAGACCTGCTGAAAAATCGTGGTAGGGTAGCTACCGAAGAGTATTTAAGTGATTTGCTCAACCGCAAAGCGCAAGCTTATGTGTTGGAATTGGAGAAGCTAGAAAAATTGCCTTTGTATGCTGGAGTAGATGATTTAATTTTTCAAGTGCGATCGCACAATATTAAACTAGGGTTAGTGAGTGACTCTCTTCTGCAAGAAATACAATTGGTGCTAGAGCGTGCCAAACTGACTGAATATTTTCAAATTATTGTCACCGGGGATGACATCGCTACCAGTAAACCCCAACCAGAAGGTTATTTATTAGCGGTAGAAAAACTTAACCAAGCTGATCCAAATTTGAATTTACAACCCCAAGAATGTTTAGCAATTGAAGACACTCCTGCGGGTATTCAAGCTGCCAAACGCGCTCAGATGCAAGTTGTGGGAGTTGCTAATACCTATCCCTTCCATATGCTTCAGCGTCAAGCTAACTGGACTGTAGATTATCTGACTGATTTGGAATTAGAACGGGTACGGGAAGTTTTTTTGCAAAAAGAAGTGAAAACTACATTGCCTGAGTGTTAAGATAGAGTACGCCTGTTAGAGTGAGTAACTTGAGACTAGCAAGGGGAATTAGCTCAGTTGGTAGAGTGCTGCGATCGCACCGCAGAGGTCAGGGATTCGAGCTCCCTATTCTCCATTCTATAAAATTTACAAATTAATCATATTTTCCAAATTTTTAGTTAGATGTATATTATGAGACTTGAATTACTGCTAGACTATGACTAAGTTAATTTGGGCAACCTACAACAAGAGAAGTCTTGATTAGGTTATTTGAGACAACTTGAAACCAACTGGACAGATTCTCTCAAAAGCCAGTATGCCAGAGTCATTAAACTTCTCATTCCTTGCGGTTCATGATCCACAACTGGTGCGATTAGGTACTCTAGCCGAGCGATATTTTGCAGATGACCCCAATACCTGTTTGATTAAATTGCGGCAATTTGGTGAATTGCTGGCTCAGTTAGCAGCAGCTAATATTGGACTGTATGAGGTAGAAAATGAAAAACAGATTGATTTACTCAATCGTTTGCGCGATCGCGGATTACTCAAAGGAGAAGTTGATAGACTATTTCATGAACTACGTAAAATTGGCAACACAGCAACACATGAACTTTCAGGTAATCACCGCACAGCTTTAAGTGGTCTGAAATATGCTCGTGTGTTAGGGATTTGGTTTCATCGAGTATTTACCAAAAATCCTAATTTTGCCCCAGATCCATTTATTCCCCCACCTGATCCCAAAATAGAAACAGAATCTCTCAAAGCCGAATTAGCACGCTTGCGAGATGAGGTCAAAGAAAAACTTTCGGCAGTTGAATTAGCCCAAACACTGGCAGAAATAGAAGCCCAGCGTCGGATAGTTGCAGAGGATTTAGCACGGGAAGCAGAGTCCAAAGTTCAGGAAGTGTTAAATCACCTGAATGAAATTCAAGTTCAAGCCCAGGAGAAATCAAAACAAACAATTGATCAAACTATTTCCCAAGCGCAGATTGCTGAGAGTGGTGTATTTCTGGATGAGAAAGAGACACGGAAACTCATTGACGCTCAATTGCAAGCTGCTGGATGGGATGCAGATTCAGAAGCATTGACTTATCAAAATGGAGTCCGTCCGCAGAAGGGAAGAAATTTAGCGATCGCAGAATATCCTACAGCAAATGGACGCGCTGACTATGCCCTATTCTGTGGCTTGCAGATTGTGGGAGTAGTGGAAGCAAAGCGTCAGAGTAAAGATGTCTCGGAAGGGGCATTAAACCAAGCAAAACGCTACAGCGAAGGTTTCCAAATTGAAGGCGAAATTTTTTCTAGTGGTTCTGGGAATAAATATCAAGTCCCCTTTGTTTTTGCTACTAATGGCAGACCATATCTACAGCAACTTCAAACCAAGAGTGGCATTTGGTTCTGTGATTTGCGTCGTCCCACTAATCTGCGGGTGTGTCTTTCCACATGGTACAGTCCTCAAGGCTTACTAGATACCCTGTCTCAAGATATTGACCAAGCACATACTCGTTTAACTCAAGAAGGCTTTAACTATGGATTGCAATTACGTGATTATCAAATTCGGGCCATTCAAGCTGTAGAGTCTGCCCTAGCTAGGGAAAAACGGGTATTACTGTTAGCAATGGCAACAGGCACAGGAAAAACTAAAACTTGTATTGCTTTGGTGTATCGTTTACTGAAAACCAAGCGATTTCGGCGGATCTTATTTTTGGTAGATCGCACAGCTTTGGGTGAACAAACTGAAAACGCTTTTAAAGATTCCCGAATGGAAAACCTGCAAAGTTTCGCGGATATCTTCGAGATTAAGGGCTTAAAAGACACGGAAACTGACAGGGATACCAAAGTTCATATTTCCACAGTCCAGGGCATGGTAAAACGAGTTCTTTACCCATCTGACAATACATCTGTGATCACGGCAGATCAGTATGATTGCATTGTCGTGGATGAGTGTCACCGGGGCTATTTACTAGATCGAGATTTGAGCGATCGCGAATTAGAATTTCGGGATTTTAACGATTATGTATCAAAATACCGTCGAGTATTGGAGCATTTCGACGCTGTAAAGATTGGTTTAACTGCCACTCCAGCACTGCACACAACCCAAATTTTTGGTGAACCTGTTTATACTTACGCCTATCAAGAAGCGGTGATAGATGGTTGGTTAATTGATCATGAACCACCATTCCAAATTAGGACAAGGCTATCTGAAGAGGGGATGGTTTGGAATCCTGGGGAACAGATGGAATTTTTTAATCCCCAAACTGGGCAACTTGACTTAGTTCATGCCCCTGATGAAGTGCGGATTGAGGTAGAACAGTTTAACCGCAAAGTAATTACAGAAGATTTTAATCGAGTTGTTTGTGAAGCTTTAGCACAGCATATTGATCCATCACTGCCAGAGAAAACCCTGATTTTTTGTGCTACTGATGGTCATGCAGATATTGTTGTTAACCAGCTTAAACAGGCGTTTCAGGATACCTATGGCAGTGTTGAAGATGATGCAATTGTCAAAATTACAGGCAATGCCGATAAGCCATTAGAGTTGATTAGAAAATTTCGCAATGAAGTTAACCCCAAAGTGGCTGTTACTGTAGACTTACTCACCACAGGAATTGATGTTCCGGCAATTTGTAATTTAGTGTTTATTCGTCGGGTCAATTCTCGGATTCTCTATGAGCAAATGTTGGGAAGGGCTACACGCCTCTGTCATGATATTGGTAAAGAGGTGTTTAAAATTTTCGATGCCGTGCGATTATATGAAGCGATCGCACCTGTTTCGAGTATGAAGCCTGTGGTGGTTAACCCCAATATTTCCTTTACTCAATTGGTGGAAGAGTTGGAAACAGTCAACAATCCTGATGCCTTAGAAACAGTCATTAACCAACTCCTGGCGAAAATTCAACGCAAACGCAGGTATTTGAGTGCTAATAGTCAGGAACAGTTAGAAGCGATCGCTCAAATGCCATTACCAAATCTGGGTTCCCATCTCAAACAAAGTACACCCCAGCAGGTAAAGGAATGGTTTCGAGAACGGAAAGCGATCGCACAAATTCTTGATCGTCGAGATGGTGGAACTAAGCCCATGTTAGTTTCCCGTCATGCTGATGAATTAGTCGGAATTGAACGAGGTTATGGCAATGCTGAACGTCCAGAAGATTATTTAGATAGTTTTAGAGCTTTCATATTAGAAAATATGAATAAAATTCCGGCTTTAATAGTTGTTACCCAGCGTCCCAGGGAATTAACCAGAAAACAACTCAAGGAATTAAAAATGCAATTAGATACAGCCGGATATACAGAAACTAATTTAAAAATTGCATGGCGAGAAACAACCAATGAAGAAATAGCAGCTTCTATTATTGGCTTTATCCGTCAAGCTACTTTGGGTGATGCTTTGATTCCCTATACAGAACGGGTAGATCGGGCGATGAAGAAAATCCTGGTCAGTCAACCTTGGACACCTCCGCAACGCAAATGGTTAGAAAGGATTGGCAAACAGCTAAAAGCGGAAACAATCGTTGATCAGGAAGCTTTGGACAAAGGGGAATTTAAAACCCAAGGTGGAGGCTTTGAAAGGCTCAATAAGGTTTTTGGTGGCGATTTAAAAAATATTGTGATCAAGATTCATGAGAGTATTTGGGATGTGGGTTGATATCGTTTTTACCCCCCTTAGTCCCCCCTTGGAAAGGGGGGAAATAGACAATCATAGTTCCCTCCCCTTAGATAAGGACGAAATAGAGAATCTTGTCCCCTCCCCTTAGATAGGGATGAAATAGAGAATCTTGTCCCCTCCCTTTAGATAAGGATGAAATAGAGAATCTTGTCCCCTCCCCTTAGATAAGGACGAAATAGAGAATCTTGTCCCCTCCCCTTAGATAAGGACAAAATAGAGAATCTTGTCCCCTCCCCTTAGATAAGGACGAAATAGACAATCTTGTCCCCTCCCCTTAGATAAGGACGAAATAGAGAATCTTGTCCTCTCCCTTTAGATAAGGACGAAATAGAGGATCTTGTCCCCTCCCCTTTAGATAAGGACGAAATAGAGGATCTTGTCCCCTCCCCTTTATAAGGGGAGGGTTAGGGAGGGGTAAAAACCTATTAAAGAAACGAGATAATTTGGGAACAATAAGCATAGTCAATAAATAGGAAAGTGCTTATGACAAAGCTGTACAACCAAACCTCAGAAAAACAAAAAAGGCAAAATCTTAGAAAAAATATACCCCCAGCCGAAAAAATAGCTTGGGCAAAGCTGAGAAATCAACAAATTGAAAGCTGTAAATTTCGCAGACAATACAGTATTGACAGATTTGTAGTTGATTTTTATTCTTGTGAATTGAGACTTGCCATAGAAATTGATGGTGATAGTCACTATCAAGAAGGTATTCCAGAATATGACCGGGAACGTCAAGTATTTTTGGAATCTAAAGGTACGAAGATTTTACGATTTACCAATCAGGAAGTTTATCAAAATATTGATGGTGTGGTTGATAAGATCAGGGAAGTTGTTTGTATGTTGAGGGAAGTTACCCCTCCCTAACCCTCCCCTTATAAAGAGGAGGGGACAAGATTCTCTATTTTCCCCCTTTCTAAGGAGGAGAAGTTACCCCTCCCTAACCCTCCCCTTATAAAGAGGAGGGGACAAGATTCTCTATTTTCTCCCTTTCTAAGGAGGAGAAGTTACCCCTCCCTAACCCTCCCCTTATAAAGGGGAGGGGATAAGATTCTCTATTTTCCCCCTTTCTAAGGAGGAGAAGTTACCCCTCCCTAACCCTCCCCTTATAAAGGGGAGGGGATAAGATTCTCTATTTCCCCCCTTTCCAAGGGGGGACTAAGGGGGGTATTACTTATATACTCACGATGAATTTCTATTTATGGCTGCTACTTCTGATATTGTTCAAAAGCTTTGGAAACTATGCGACGTTTTACGGGATGATGGCGTTACGTACCTACAATACGTTACAGAATTAACCTATCTGCTATTCCTGAAGATGGCGCAGGAGACGGGGGCTGAAAAGCAATTATCAGAGGGTTATCGCTGGGGTGATTTGGTTAGTAAAGGTGAAACGGAACAACTGACTTTTTATAGATCCCTCTTACTGATGTTGGGTTCTGAAAGTTCCTCTCAACGGGTACAGGCGATTTTTGTTAATGCTCAAACTTCGTTGAAAATACCCCGCATTCTCAAAAAGCTGGTGACAAGTATTGATGAATTAGACTGGTTTTCTGAGCATCGAGACGAGTTTGGGGATTTGTATGAAGGGTTACTTCAGAAAAACGCCGATGAAAAGAAATCTGGTGCTGGACAGTATTTC
Source organism: Anabaena sp. EIM26 (assembly GCF_057568715.1). Lineage (NCBI taxonomy): Bacteria > Bacillati > Cyanobacteriota > Cyanophyceae > Nostocales > Nostocaceae > Anabaena > Anabaena sp. EIM26. The sequence continues at coordinate 1,569,336 of NZ_CM172472.1, forward strand.
ACCCCTAGACCATTGATTGATTGCATGGTGGCTTTGATTAAACCCCAACCAGGAGAATTAATCCAAGATCCGGCTGCGGGTACGGGTGGGTTTTTAATTGCCAGCGATCGCTATATTCGCCAAAATCATGACTCTTTTGAATGGTCAGAAGCCTTACAATCTTTTCAGCAGCATCAGGCGTTTTATGGCATGGAGTTGGTGCAGGATGCTCACCGCTTGCTGTTGATGAATATGATGTTACACGGTATTGAAGGGGCTGTTGATTTGGGTGATACCCTAAGTCCAACAGGACAGCGTTTAGCTAAGGCTGATGTCATTCTCACAAATCCCCCCTTTGGCACTAAAAAAGGCGGTGGACTGCCTTCGAGAGATGATTTTACTTTTCCCACCTCTAACAAGCAATTGGGGTTTTTGCAGCACATTTACAGGTCACTTAAACCAGGGGGACGCGCTGCGGTGGTTTTGCCGGATAATGTGCTGTTTGAGGATGGACAGGGTAAATCTATCCGCGCTGATTTGATGAATAAGTGTAATTTACACACGATTTTAAGGCTACCAACTGGAATTTTTTACGCTCAAGGTGTGAAAACAAATGTGTTATTTTTCCAACGGGGGACAACGGAGAAAGGTAATACTAAAAATGTTTGGTTTTATGATATGCGTACCAATATGCCTAGTTTTGGTAAGCGTTATCCTCTAACTCGTGATCATTTTGTTGAGTTTGAGCAGTGTTATGGTGATGATGCTAATGGTGATAGTCTTCGTGTAGATTTGGGTGAAAATGGGCGTTTTCGCTGTTTTACACGAGAGTATATTGAAAAACGTAATGAAAATTTAGATATTTCTTGGTTACGGGATGAAAGTTTGCAATCTGGGGATAATTTACCTGAACCGGAGGTAATTGCAGCAGAGATTATGGAAAAGTTGCGAATTGCGACTAAGGAAATGGCAGCTTTGATGATATTGCTGGAAGGGGAAGAAGCGGCAGAGGCTGTTAGTTCTTCGGTGGGGTTGGCAGGTTTAGAATAGAGACAGAAGGGAGGAGGCATTTCCACAGTTACCCGGTAGAATGCAACAAAAATGCAATTTATAAGGTTTATTCTTAGCAAATAACGAGGTTTTTTAATTATGACTCAAGCAGTGGAAAGGCAAAAATCTATTTTAGAAATAGTACAAAATCTAACGCCTCAACAACAAGAAGAGGTTCTAAATTTTATTGAGTTTTTACACTTTAAGACACAAAAGCAGGATATAGATACAAAAGGCCAATCTCAGCAAAAATCACCAGAGGAATTAGGCTGGCCTGCTGGTTTTTTTGAAGAAACTGCTGGTTGTTTAGCTGATGATCCTATTCAAAGATATCCTCAAGGTGAATATGAAGAACGAAAGCAGTTAGAGTGATTTATTTATTAGATACTAATGCCTGTATTGTTTATCTAAATCGTCCTTTTTCTAATGTCAGGCAAAGATTAATAACAATACCACCGAATGATGTTGCTGTTTGTTCAATTGTGAAAGCAGAACTATTTTATGGTGCAATGCGTAGTCATAATCCATCTAAAACATTAGCGGGACAGGAAAAGTTTCTCAAGCTTTTTGTGTCTTTACCTTTTGATGATGCTGCTGCTAGTATTTTTGGCATAATTAGAGCAGAATTAGCTGCTGTTGGTACTCCTATCGGTCCCTATGATTTACAAATTGCGGCTATTGCTATGGCGAATAATTTGATATTGGTAACGCATAATGTTAAGGAGTTTAGCCGGGTAAATGGTTTAAATTTTGAAGATTGGGAAGTTTAATTGTCTGAATCAGGATTTACTGGATTAATTTATTAATTTCTATGCTGATGGGTTATATTAATTAAATTATTGAACGCGGATGAAAGCAGATGAACACAGATAATTTTTATTTCTCGGATTTTTAGAATTTTAATTTTAATGGTTTAATGATATAAATATGCTTCAGAGAATGTTTGAAAAGTGGTATTCGGTAATTTTTACCCCCCTTAATCCCCCCTTATAAAGGGGGGAAACCAGAAAATCCAGTTCCCTCTCCTTCACAAGGGGGAAACCAGAAAATCCAGTTCCCTCCCCTTTATAAGGGGAGGGTTAGGGTGGGGTAAAAATATTTGATACATCGATCATGACTTTTCAAACAACCTCTCACGCAAAGGCGCAAAGTCGCAAAGGGTAAGAGATAAATTATTATGAGTGATGAGTTAATAGAATTGCCGGAAGGTTGGGAATGGACGAATTTTGAAGAATTAGCAGAAAGGATTCCAAATGCTCTCAAAGCTGGACCATTTGGTTCTGCACTTAAAAAATCATTTTATGTGGATTCTGGCTATAAAATTTATGGACAAGAGCAGGTAATTAATGAAAATCCATTTTTTGGAGATTATTATATTGATGAGACACGATACGAAGCTTTAAAATCTTGTACTGTTAAATCTGGTGATATATTAATTAGTTTAGTTGGAACAATTGGAAAAGTTCTGATTTTACCAGAAGGTATTAAACCAGGAATTATTAATCCTCGATTGGTTAAACTTAGCTTAGAGAAATTATTGATAAATAAGGAATATATAAAAAAATATTTAGAATCACCTACAGTACGTAATTATTTTTCAAAATTGTCTCATGGTGGGACAATGGATATTCTAAATTTATCAATTCTGAAAACACTTACTATCCCCCTACCACCCCTCAACGAACAAAAGCGGATAGTTGCTAAAATTGAGGAGTTGAACGATCGCTCTCAAAAAGCCCAGAAAGCCCTAGAAGCCATACCGCAGTTGTGCGATCGCTTTCGTCAATCTGTCCTCGCAGCAGCCTTTAGAGGCGATTTAACAGCCGATTGGCGGGAAAAAAATCCTGATGTTGAACCTGCTTCGGTTTTATTGGAAAGGAATTTACAGGAAAAACGAGACAGAATAAAAAATAAACTAAAGTATAAGGAGCTAAATATATTAATTGAAAGTGAATTAGAACCATTACCTAAAAATTGGTATTGGGCAACATTTGAGCAAGTAAGTGAGCGTGTAACAGTTGGTCATGTTGGTTCTATGAAAGATGAGTATATTACTGAAGGGATACCTTTTTTACGTTCTCAAAATGTTCGTGAAAATAGATTTGATCCAATAGGACTACAGTTTATTTCAAAAGAATTTCATAATAAATTAAGTAAATCAAGTTTGCAACCAGGTGATTTAGTGGTTGTGCGTTCTGGCAGTGTAGGAGTTTCTTGTGTAATACCTAATGATTTAAAGGAAGCTAATTGCTCAGATTTGGTGATTGTAAAACAACCAAAAGCAATTGATTCTTATTATGGTTGTTATTATATGAATTCTGTGGCGCGTTCCCATGTAAATGAAAAACAAGTAGGCGTTGCTTTAATACACTTTAATACAAAATCAATGGCTCAATTACATATTCCTATTGCACCTTTAGAAGAACAAAAACAAATTGTTTCTCTAATTCAAAAATACTTCAAAATAATTGATAACATCGAAAAACAACACCAACAAACAACAGAAAAACTAGAAAAACTGAATCAATCAATATTATCCAAAGCCTTTCGGGGTGAACTCGTTCCCCAAGATCCTGAAGATGAACCAGCATCAGTATTACTAGAACGAATTAGCGCAGAACGAGAAAAATTAAACAACAACAAACCAAAAAGCACAAGCAAAAGAAAAAGCCAAACACCAAAAGGACAGGTATCTATACCAGGACTAGAGTAATATGATGATCTCAACTCCTCTAACCAAGTTTAAACCACCCCTAATACAGCAGTTTGCGTAGTTAGGAGGTACAACATCTAAGAGGATGTTTGAAAAGTGGTATCGGGTAATTTTCATCACATTTTTACCCCCCTTAGTCCCCCCTTATCAAGGAGGGAAACCAGAAAATCCAGTTCCCTCCCCTTCACAAGGGGAGGGTTAGGGAGGGGTAAAAATATTTGATATATCAATCATGACTTTTCAAACAAACTCTAAATTTAAACCTATATACAAAGCCAGTTTTACTCCTGACTTCTGCTGTATATGAATATTAAAGAATTAAAACTAGGCAAATATGTTACACTATCAGAATTTTGTACCTGCACTCAGACATATCATAAATATGCCCAACATATCAACCCATTTCCCCAAAATATCAAAGAAGTAATTCCCGCATTACAAGATTTAAATAAATATATCATCGACCCAATTATCGACAATTACGGAATAGCCAACTTTCATCTCACCTATGGCTTTTGTTCACCAGATTTAAAAAAATATCTTGAGAAAAAAGATCCAATAACAGGTCAAAAAAATGGTCGTGTTGCACCAAATTTAGATCAACACATGAGTCACGAAATTAATAAAAATTCTAAATACTATTGTGAAAGATTGGGCGCTGCTTGTGATTTTATCATTGCAGATTTACCTAGTGAATCCCTTGTTGAATGGATTTTACAAACCAAATTACCTTTTGATTCTCTCTACTTTTACAGTAGCGAAAGACCAATTCATATTAGTTATGGACTTCAGCACAAAAGAGATATTTGGACATTTGGTAATCTTGGTCAACCCACAAAAAAAGGGATTGAACATTGGGTTAAATTAGCCAACTTTTAGGCATTTAGCAAGGCTTTTTGAGTCAACTTTGATGATTTTGAGCAAATAAGGCTTGCTTAATAAAGCTAAAACTTAGATATAGCCTTTCCCACTCTAGTTAGAGCATGTTTGAAAAGTTTAGGGACGTATAATTTGTCATTCTGTTCGCGTTCACGTAGTGTGCCGTAGGCATAGCGTGGCGTTAGCCATGTGGAGTCTTACGCAACGAAGAATCTGGAGTTTAGCCCACATACTGAGATGCTACGTTCCTCAGCATGACATGGAAGGAGACTTTTCAAACACCCTCTTAGATACAAAATTACCCCTCCCCAACCCTCCACTTACCAAGGGGAGGGTGCGCGACAGCGCGGGTGGGGTGTATTTTATGAGCTTGGGAATTGCTATATATCAAAAGTTTGAAGGTTAAAAAGGTGAATCAGGTGCAAGGAATAAGCGTTGAAACTGTTCATTGACCTATCACTTGACCAAATTCAAGACGATTCTTCTCTTCTTCTAATTCTTCCTCCTGACTCCTGACTCCTGACTCCTGACTCCTGAATTCTTCCCGAATTACATCTTTTGTTTTTACGACTTCTCATAGCAGACTGTAACACTTTTACTTTATACGCATCTGCATCTTTACGCCAATATAACTTATAGCCTTTAAGTACTGCACAGTGGTCTTCTAAACATTTATTCCATCCAGAAATATGACTAATACTGCGCCAATTTTCCAACAGTCCCCAATCTTCTTCTTGACGAGTTAAATTAGCAAACTTTTCATACTGGGGATAATCAGGAGTTACTAAAAAATCTATTTGATGTAATATTGGCGGATCATCATCAAGATCATATTCTCGATAAGTAACTTGTAAATCCCGCAAATCAATTTCCATGCCTCTGTATAATGCCGGATGGGGATTAGTATCAAAATCAGGATAAAACAAATAGGAAATTTTAGGTGTTTTGAGATGAAATTTAATCACATTTGCTGCTTCTAATCTCCCAATAGTGCGACTAGCACAACCTTCATAAAGTCGTAATAAAGGATCAAGGGCTTGTAATGCAGAAATATGAACCCAAAGAGAATTAGGTAATTTTTTACCAATCTTGCTATCTTGACAACGTTTGATAATTAGTTCTGTATTTCCCAAGCTGCGGAGCATTTGGTCTGCATCTAAGCAAGCTTGTTTATAACTGCTATATAAACCAAGAATATCTTCTTGTACCGCTGGTGTTAATTGTCCTAATTTGGGACGACGGCCAAATTTACACAAGGCTAAATAAACCATCAAATCTTGACGACGTTTATCTGCGATCGCATCCCACTCATCAGAGTCAGTAGCCTGTATAATTACATGAAATGCTCGACGTAAACTCCCAAACTCCGTACAAATTTCCCCTTCTTGCGCCAATTCACCCTTGCTAGGCAGTCTTCCCCGTTCGGTAATAAAAGCCATCAACGGTGCTAAAAGTTCCTGATACTCTTCAAACCGCTTGACACAAGCCCTAACTCTAGGAGTAGTAGCGCGAGAACGAAAATGAGAAGCCCGAAATAACTCCGCTTCAGCTTCATCTCGAAACACAAAGTAAACGCCCAAAGCCACAGGAATTGCATCAACTCCTAACACTTGGTCAATGTAAACTTTTAATTCTTCTTGTTCATAATATTTCTGAAATGTGTTGCGGTTAGTAATGATGCCATCACCATAAGCCACTACACCTCTTTTGCTGTCAGCTATCAAAACTTGGGCAGACACTAACAGCACATTCTGAGCTAATTCCCAGGCTTTAATCAAGGCTTCCCGTCGTTCACCTTGGTCTTCAATCACATTAATGACAAAGCCAATATTAACAATACCCGCAGGTGTGCGGGGAGTATCAGGTGAGTAATAAGGGTCCCAGCCACAACTAATATAACCTTCTTCCGCAATACGCTTTACATCCCCACCATGTCCACACCCATAATCAAAAAAGGTCGTTTCTGGGGTAAATAAGCCAGATTCAATCGCTAAACGTACAGGACGGGATAAATCATGGCGCACAATAGCCGCTTTATGTCGTTCTATTTTGGGAATAAATGGTGCTGTAACAGTACTTATTGGCTTTTGAATCAAGCTATGTCCCTGAATTTCTACACCATAGGCTTGTAACCGCTTTTCCCAGCCCAATTTTGTCCCGATACCTCTGGTGTTATCTAATAACCCTAACGCTTCTTGAGCGCGTGTTAAGGCTGCAAACTCATGATAAAGGGGATAGTCAGGAGTAACGAAGGTTTCTTTGCGATGAAGAATAGGAGGATTTTCTGTATCTCTATAATCTCGAAAGCTAATCGTGAGGGTTTCGACATCAACTTGAATACTGGCTTGTAAAGCAGGATGGGGGTCAGTATCAAAATCAGGATAAAATAAGTAGGAAATTTTGGGTTTATTAGTGCTAAATTTAACTAGTGTTGCTTTCTCTAATTGAGGTGCAGCACTGCGAGCGCGGCTTTCATATTCCTGAAGCTTCCTATCCAAGCTATACAGCGCCAAAATATGGATGTAAAAAGCATCAGGTAAAAGTTTGCCAAATTGGCTGTTGTTGCAATAAGCAGCTATTGAACTCAATGAAATTTGCTCTGGAGTTAAGCAAGTTTCCTCAAGCGTGTTCCAATTGTCTTCAGGCTTAACCATTGCACTTATTATGTAGAGAAAGGTCGCTTTAAATAATTAAATAGGGCTTGCTGAATAAACCAAAAACCATATATATCAACAGTTTCAGGCTGAAAAAGTAAAAGAAGGTGCAAGAAATAAGCGATGAAATCATCAAAAACCGTTCATTTACCCAGATTTGAGAATATTCTGATCTCCTTCTAATTCTTCCTCCTGACTCCTGACTTCTAGCCCTAACGGAAAGACTTTTATGCCTAACGGCACGCTACGCGGTAAGCGAAGCTATGCCCGCAGGGCTTTACAGCAAGCCCTAAATAATCTTAGAAGCGAAGTTTTTATTTCAATTCTCTAGGACTTACGCATTGACAAAATCTATCAAATATGAATTATGGATTTTGTCTCTTGTAGGGTGCGTCAGACCCGCTAATTGAGAACACATACAGATTTTCTCTATCTGACGCACCGCACTAATATGGGATTCCAAAAGCCTGAAACTAGGTAATTTCGTGCATACAGATCATATGAAGTTTGTACAGTGAGTAATTCCTATTCTCTAATAATAATTATGATTTGATATTTTTTTGCTTGATAAAATTTATTTTTAAAGTTAAGGGACTTCCAGAAAATAAATGATCTTATCTTGTGGGGTATGCATTCTGCCTGCCCTTGATATTTAAGCGTTTTTACTATAAAATATGTAAATTTAATTACTAAGGCTAATTAATTAGCATCTGTATTTATAGTAGTTTTACTCTGGTTAATTCTTGCTCAAACACCTTAAATTTGACAAGATAGATTATATACAGCAGATTGCAGATTCATGAGGTACAAAATCAAACTTGAAACCTAGACACCAAGCCAGTACAGAGCAATACTCACAACTCTTCCGACTCTTGACTCCTGCTGTTAGCTCTAGTTCAAACTAATGAATGTCAAGAGTTATAATTAGATACAATTCTTTTTGCTGACGAATAACTACAAGTCATTTTTAGCTCAGTGAATTTTTGTTAACTTAATCGAGCAGGATTGCCGATTCTTAATTTTTCTAAAGATATAAATCTGTTTATTAAGTTTTTAATAATACTTGTCTCAGCTTGTGGATTTATTTCGTCAGCTAAGATCGAAATTGTGTAATCTGGAAACAACTAAGCTAATAATTTAATAGAGGTCTGATGACTCCCACGATTATGCGTCAGCTTTGGTCTATAGTTGAAGCCGCCCAAACCGTGACTCTTTTGCAGCTTGACGATGCTAGCTTGGTACAGTGGTTAGTTAAACAAACCACAAAGCAAGCTTTATTAGATCCCAACGAAACCGATTTTCTTTGTGACTATATTCGCGCCAGGTTAAGTCTTATCCGTGATATTGCTTATGAACGTCAGCAGTGATGAACAGGGAAAAGTCCAGACAGTATCCAATGACCAATGACCTCATAACTAATGACTTTTTTCTGGCAAATAACCTTCTACTAAACAGTCAGAACCGACCACACGCCAATGAACACGTTCTAAAGATAAAGCCTCAGTCATGGTGGTAAAACCTAAGTCACCTACAGGGGTAGGAGCATGACTACCACCAATGATTTTGGGGGCGATAAAAGCCAAGATTTTTTGAACTGCCCCTTGAGCGATCGCATTTGCTGCTAAAGTACCACCACATTCCCAAAGTACACTACAAAAACCACGCTCATATAAATAAATCATTACCTTTTCTGGTGTCAATGATGGAAACTCCAACACTTCCACCCCTTTTTCGAGCAACAGCTTGTGAAAATCGGGTGAACTACCCACTTCAGTCAGCACCACAGTTGGAGCCTCCGCAACTTCCCAGATCCGAGCATTTTCTGGCAAATTAAGACTGCGACTCATTACCACTCGCAGAGGATTATTGCTTCCCTGCTGATGGCTAGTTAAGTAAGGATTATCGTATCTAACGGTGTTCCCACCAACTATTACAGCATCACAAGCAGCCCGCAATTGATGTACTTCGCTGCGGGCTTCTTGATTAGTTATCCAAGCGCTATGACCTGAACTAGTAGCAATTTTGCCATCCAAAGTCATAGCGTATTTCAAAATTCCTAAAGGTCGTTTGTGGAGAATACGATAAATAAAACCTTCATTTAATTGACGACAAGCAGCTTCTTCTACCCCTACTAGCACTTCTATTCCCGCTGCACGCAAACGAGCAATACCACCCCCGGCTACTAAAGGGTTGGGGTCAACCATGCCTACCACAACCTTAGAGACACGAGCCGCTATCAACGCTTCAGAACAGGGTGGAGTCCGTCCATAATGGTTACAAGGTTCCAAGCTGACATAAATTGTCGCTCCACGGCTTTTTTCTCCTGCAGCTCTAAGGGCAAAAACCTCAGCATGAGGTTCACCAGCGCAGGGATGAAACCCTTCTCCGACAATCTCCCCATCTTTAACAATCACTGCCCCCACTAATGGATTTGGTGAAGTGCGTCCCAAAGCACGCCGGGCTAGTTGCAAACACCGTTGCATCATCAGGGAGTCAAATTCACTACCTACCATATTTGAGGAAACTGTTACTGGGGTTAACATCCCTATTTTCTACCTACAAATTACGAATTATTAATTAATTTCATCTGTTGCCACCAGCGATTTAAGGGATAGTAAACGACAGGGGCCCACAGGCTACTGAGAATAGCAGAAGCTAAAGCAACACGCTGATAATATGTCCAGATATCTTCAACTTTGCGGACGCATTGTTCACCGCAGCTACCACCCAATATAGATAATTGCACAGCAAAAATAGTATCTGCCACCACCGCCATCCCAAAAACGATCAAAGCAATAGAAATGAAGTCTTCTTGAATAAAACGCTGCTTCTGAATCAGGCTAGTTAGCATTCCTACTATTCCCAAGCTAATAGCATGAGTCGGGTTAGGTGATGTCATCGCATCTTGTAGTAGACCGAGAACAATACCCGCCAATGCACCTTCAAAAACAGAGCGTTTCACACTCCAAGCTACCACCCAAATTAGTAACCAATTCGGCCCAATACCCAATAATTCCATACCTGGCAATCGGGTTGGCAACATGAGTAAACATAACAGCACAGATCCTGATGTTACTGTCCAATCCAGAAGTTGACGTAACCAGGGATGCCAACTTGTCAATTGAGGAATTAAGGATTTGGATTTTCGATCTGGCCTTGTTGCTATTTTATTTTTGCTGCCAGGAAATCCAGGAATTTTCATTGTTTTGCGAAATTTTCAGGAGTCTATTCAGATTTTTGTTTTTCCGGATCTAGGTTTTCTGGCTTAGGATATACAGTTACCCAATCCAAATAACGAATTGGTGGGAATAGCTCAACTTTAGCCACGGATGCTGGGAGTTTCTTTAAATCCAGAGATTTTATTTTTCCCACTGGTAAGCCAGCCGGAAATTTCTGACTATAAGTAGAAGTTGAAACTAAGTCACCTACCTTAACATTAGGAACTTTTTCATAAAACTCTAGCACTCCTTCAACTGAAGAATCACCCCGCACAATCCCCTTGGCAGCTGTACGGCTAATAGTGACACCCACTTGACTTTTCAAATCGCTAACTAACAATACGCGACTAGTGTTAGGAGTAACACTTTCGACCAAACCCACTAAGCCACCATCTGCTTTGACAATAGAACCTTCCTGAATACCAGCGTTTGTGCCACTATTTAGAGTTACTTGTTGCCACCAGTGGTCTGCGCTGCGTCCCACTACTCTTGCCACAATTGGGCGTGCTGAAAGTGGTTCTTTTCCTATATAACCAAGTAAACCTTGTAGTTTTTGATTTTGACTTTCTAGATCAACTATGCGCGTTTGTAACTCTAATAGTCGAGCATCACGGATACGTTCTTCAGGACTTATACCTGGCTGCAACGTTTGTAACGGACGGGTAATCCCTTGGTATATCTCCATCACCAGCGTGCCTTGTGTTTGTCGCAGTGTCCAAGCACCGCCAACGACTAGAGCTAACAAACCTATTTGTAACCCCTTATGTTCCCACCAACGGCGTACAGTAAACATTGATACCTGTATATATTCTTTAAATTGTTGAGATAATGGATGCCATATTTAGTAGATACAGAATCCATCATCTTATTTACGCTTTTGGTTATCTACATATTGCGAGAACGACCACTGAAGACTCGTTCTAGCTGCTTGAAGTTTTCTAGCACACGACCTGTCCCCAAGACAACACAACTGAGAGGATCAGCGGCAATGTGTGTGACAATGCCCGTTTCATGACTAATTAGGGTGTCTAAACCTTTTAGTAATGCGCCACCTCCGGCTAACATAATTCCTCTATCAATAATGTCTGCTGCTAATTCTGGAGGTGTGCGTTCTAGTGTCCGCTTAACTGCTTCTATAATTACTGATAGCGGTTCTAACATACTTTCACGGATTTCTCCCCCCTTGACAGTCACAGTTCTAGGTAAACCAGACAGCAAGTGCAATCCCCGGACTTCCATAATAGCATCAGCATCATCGTTGGTTGGATAGGCAGAACCAATGCGAATTTTGATATCTTCGGCGGTACGTTCTCCAATTACCAGGTTATTAACTTTCTTCATATACTGGATGATTGCTTCCGTCAATTCATCTCCCGCGATACGTACAGACTCGCTAATCACTGTACCCTGAAGACTTAAGACAGCTACTTCGGTTGTCCCACCACCAATATCAATGATCATATTACCAGTGGGTTCTGCTACTGGTAAGCCTGCACCAATTGCTGCTGCTACAGGCTCATCAATTAAATATACTTCTCTAGCCCCAGCTTGAGTGGCTGCATCCATTACGGCTCGTCTTTCTACCCCAGTCACACCACTGGGAATACCAATGACAATCCGGGGTAAAATCAGGGATCTGCCCTCATTTACTCGCTGGATAAAACTTTTGAGCATCAGTTCAGCAGTATCAAAATCAGCAATAACACCATCACGCAAAGGACGGACAGCTATTACATTACCTGGTGTCCGACCGAGCATTTTTTTGGCATCTTCTCCAACTGCCAGCGCTATTTTTTCATTTTTATCAATGGCAACCACTGAAGGCTCTTGGAGTACAATTCCTTTGCCAGATACATAAACTAGGGTGTTGGCTGTACCGAGGTCGATACCCATATCCCATGATGAGCGAAAGTTCCTAAAAAGACCCACGCGTGTCTTTGCCCCCTATTTGCGCTAATTTGTAATGATAACAGTGAGAGTTAATTGTGCTAGATTCGATGATATTTTTCCGCCTGACTCCAGTACACTAGACTATTTTTATCTATAATTTTTGTTAATCTTGATGGATGTTTCAGGCATCTTAGTTTCTCTATTCCAAAGTTACTCAGTATAACCGTATAATTTTGGCAATGATGCCAAGTATTTTTTGAATCATTGTTTGATATTAATTATATTGCTAAACACTTAACATATTTTAAATAATTTTACAATTAGCTATTATATTATTCATAATAAATAAGTACACTTGTACTTGAAGGTAACACCCATGAGCATCAATGTTGTCACCCTGGTCGGACGTGTAGGCGGCGACCCAGATATGAAGTATTTTGAGTCTGGTACAGTTAAATGTAAATTGACCCTAGCAGTTAATCGTCGATCGCGTAACAACGATAAACCCGATTGGTTTAATCTAGAATTGTGGGGTAAAACGGCTGAAGTTGCAGGCAATTATGTACGCAAAGGCAGTCTAATTGGGGTTAAAGGTTCTTTAAAGTTTGATTCTTGGAGCGATCGCCAAACCGGAGTCAACCGTTCTAGTCCAGTTATCCATGTCGAACAACTAGAGTTACTAGGTTCCAAGCGCGACGGAGACGGTGGTATGGCTGATATGTCTCCAGAAAATTTTTAATGTAGTCAGGGAAAAGGGAACAGGGAACAGGGAACAGGAAAAATAATGTTTTCTCTTACCTGTCACCTGTCACCTGTCACCTGTCACCTTCTTTTAACTAATAACTAATTTGCAATGTCACCGATGCTTGTACTTCTTGTTCACCACCAATTACGGGGGTAGAAGCATCTGCATTAGTTAATTTAGCCTCACTACGATAAAGCATAGGTGGTGGGGGCGCACTTGCACCATTAACCTGAATGCTGACTACTTCCTTGGCTTGCAATCCTAAAGTGTTTAAAACAGCATCAGCCTGTTGTTGAGCATCCTGGGTAGCTTTTTTAAGGGCTTGTTTTTGGGCATTGGCGATCGCATCGTCGCTAGCGATAAAACTCACACCGCTAATTTGTGTCGCCCCATTTTTTACAGCTTCATCCAATAATGTTCCTACTTTATCAGTAGGTACGCGAAAACTCACCGTGTTACTAGCTGCATAGCCAGTAATTCTTTGTATATTATCGGTGTAGCTATAAACTGGGTTCAAGCGAACACCCGTCGTAGTCAATTTGTCTACATTTCGGCTTTTGAGTAAAGCAACCACTGCGGATGACCTGCGGGCTGCCTCTTTTTGGACTTCCTCAGCCGTTTTTCCTTGAATTTCTACGCCCAAACTCACTTGGGACAAGGTTGTAGGAATGGCTTCCATACCACGACCACTCACCGTCAAAGTACGCCATAGTTTTTCTTTTTCCTGCGCTGATGCAGGTAAAGTAAAAATCATAAATAATATTAAAGTCAAAGATAGTAATTTCCCAAAGTTCCTGGTCTGAACACGAGAACGAGATAAAGTATTTCGATGCATTTAGATCTACACTCCTCAGAAAATTTATACCAAGTTTCCAGGTTTTAGCTAACTTTCACCCAGAACTTTTCACAATTACAACCCAAGTCAATTTGCATATTTATACTTTGACACTCCCTCAACCAAAAAATTTCTTGGTTACATTTTTGGCAACTAAAAAAATGACTCTAAATTGATCAGGGCGAATTAGCTGCTGAAAACATATCCAGAACTTTATTCTGACTTTGAGTTATAAACCTGAGTTCGACATAAGATAATTTGTGGAAAACTTGCCCCCAGTAGGAGTCTCAAACCCTAATTCTCTCGCTCTTAAAAATCATAACTCCGTTCGCGTAGCGTCTCTGTTCGCGTAGCGTCTCCGGAGGAGAAACTCCGAACTCAGGTATAACAAGTTCTTAATGACTACTCAGTAATGGTTTTAGAGTTTTCTAATAGTCATCTGGGTGTACTAGAGTCTGGGTATTCATTTGTCCCAATATCAAAGTTACATCGGTAGCATCTGATGAATTTTGCAGGAGGCATCAATTACTTTATACCTATTATCAGTATTGTATATATATCTAATATCCTATGATTGCTGTTAGCAGTAGGTATATATCTAGTCTATGAAATGGTTTCGATAAAAGAGTAAAAATAAAGAGAAGGATATTCACAGAACCAATGCAGTTTTTCAGTGCAATCAATTTTACTGTTCCTCTGTTGGCAAGTGCCACAGAATCAGCAGATAGTTCAATGGTGGTAGCAGCGGTGCTACTGAGCTTAGTAGTAATTTACCTCGCCAGCAAAGTTGGTGGGGAATTATCAAATAAAATAGGTTTGCCGCCGGTTTTAGGTGAACTTGTGGGTGGTGTCATAGTTGGTACTTCTGTATTACATCTGTTGGTATTCCCAGAAGGTGGTACAGACAGTTCTAGTTCATTAATCATGACTTTCCTGCAAATCACTGCTGGTTTAACACCAGAAGCCACTCCACAGGTATTTGCTGCACAGTCAGAGGTAGTATCTGTTTTAGCAGAACTGGGCGTGATTATCCTGCTATTTGAAATTGGCTTGGAGTCCAATTTAAAAGACTTAATGGCAGTCGGTATCCAAGCCGTAGTTGTGGCAATTGTAGGGGTAGCAGTACCCTTTGCCGCAGGTACATTTGGCTTAATGACTTTGTTTGGTATCAGTGCTGTACCGGCAATTTTTGCTGGGGCGGCTTTAACTGCTACTAGTATTGGTATTACTTCCAAAGTCCTTTCAGAACTAGGCCGCTTAAACTCAAAAGAAGGGCAGATTATTCTCGGTGCGGCAGTGATAGATGATATTTTGGGAATTATCGTCTTAGCTGTAGTAGCCAGTTTAGCGAAAGACGGCGTAGTAGATGTAGGTAATGTCATTTATTTGATTATCAGCGCCACTGCTTTTCTCGTTGGTGCGATTGTGTTGGGGAATGTTTTCAATAAATCCTTCGTTGCGATCGCAGATAAACTCAAAACACGCGGCGAATTGGTCATACCGGCATTTATCTTCGCTTTTGTCATGGCCTATCTTGCCGCTGTTATCCACTTAGAAGCAATTCTTGGAGCTTTTGCAGCCGGGTTAGTCCTAGAAGAAACTGACAAACGCAAGGAACTGCAAAAGCAAGTTATTCCCATTGCCGATATGCTAGTACCTGTGTTCTTCGTCGCCGTTGGGGCAAAAACCGATTTGGGAGTTCTAAACCCAGCAATTCCCAGTAATCGTGAAGGTTTAATTATGGCAATTTTCCTGATTACAGTTGCCATTATTGGTAAAGTAATCACAGGTTTAGCCGTGTTTGGTCAACCCAACATTAACCGATTGGCAATTGGTGTGGGGATGATTCCCAGAGGTGAGGTAGGCTTGGTATTTGCCGGTGTTGGTGCAGCTAGTGGCGCTCTCTCAAAACCCCTAGGAGCAGCAATTATTATGATGGTAATTCTAACTACCTTTTTAGCTCCCCCTCTGCTACGATTCGTCTTTCCCGAATCAAAAACCGCAGCTACTTTAGATGACGGTTCCTCGGATACATTGTTAGCAATTGCCACAGTAAATGACGGTAAGCATTTGGAAGTCACTTCAGATTCTCAGGAGAGCTTGAATAAGTAGAAGTAGTCTTTGTGTAGTTTGTACTTGTCCATAATCAAATATGGACAAGTATACTTTGGCTACTTTTTCTTAGTACCTTATATGTCAATAATATTCAGTCCAGTTAATTGCTATTTCCCCATATTCAGTTCAGGACAGGTGTGTTTACAGCAGTTACCTCGACCAGTTAATACTGAACGGAAACTTATATTTCTCAATCGCCGTCTCCTGTGATAGTTAATTTTCGTTGGTTTATCGTTCTTGTTAGGATTCGGAATGACCTTGGGTTCTATCCTCCCTCTACTTATTTGTGATGGTGTGAAAGTTTTCTAGTCATGAAGAAGTAGCTCCCACTAACTTTACTTGTACAGTTGACAGCGGTGGGCTTTATTGTAAATTTAGATTCAATGATGCACTTAAAAATCAGTTTTATTTGCAGATAAGTGTCACAAAATAGAGTTGTCCAAACGTAATTAATTCTGACTAACTTTTTGTAGTTATCATCTAAAAGTCATTGATTATGTATTTTGATTTCAGTAGCAGTGTCAAAGTTTAATATTAAATTTGAAATTTCGATAATAGCCTTGTGGTAAGAGATTTTAATTGACAATTCAAAATTATTATACGTGGTGATTGTGTGCAGATTTGCCAAAATTTTGAGACATTAATGACTTACATAAATGTAAATCAGGAGAAATAACTTTGAAGCTACACTACTTACTACCCAGTACAGTTGGAACTATTCTTTTTCTATCTTCCCCGACTTTAGCAGCAAAATTGGAATCTTGGCGGTTTGATAGCAATCAAAACCGACTAGAAATTAATACTTCGGGTGCTGTTCAACCCCAAGCGCAACTCATATTTAACCCCACAAGGTTGGTAATTGATTTACCAAACACCGAATTTGGGCGATCACAATTAACTCAACCTGTCGGGGGTGCAATTCGTTCCATTCGTATTGGACAGTTTGACAAACAAACGACGCGCTTAGTTGTGGAACTCGCACCTGGTTATACTCTCGACCCCAATCTGGTTAAATTTGTCGGTATATCGGCTAACCGATGGACAGTACAATTGCCAAAAATAGAATTTGAGCAAGCAGCCGCACCGTCTGGCAACAATAATAATAAGAATACTTATAATTTAGTCACCATAGACTCCCAAGATTCCCAGACTAAACCTGAGTTTTCCACAGCGGCCAACACTACAGCAGGGATTACTCAAATTCAAAGATTACAAGCCACAGGAGATGGTTTTTTTATTCGTACTAATGGTGGTAATCCTCAGGTTAAGGTAAACCGTAGCCGCGATCGCGCTACCATATTTATGGATATTGCTGGTGCAACTTTATCACCTAGTCTATCCCCAGGAAATTTATCAGTAAATAAGCATGGTGTCAGCCGCATAGAATTCACCCAGCTGCGAACTAAACCAGCATCCGTTCGCATGACATTACGGGTAAATAAAGATAGCCCCGATTGGCGAGTAAGTAATAGTGGTGTGGGCGGTTTAGTTCTACTACCAATTAAAGGTGTTGTTCGCTTACCTCAAAGCAGTAATCAATCAACAACTATTCCTGCCAACCCTAGCAACCCAAATGTTACCAACACCACAGCCACAATTCAGTCTGTGGAATTAGCTGGTAATAACACCCAACTACTGATTAGAGCTAATCAAACTTTATCTGCTCAGGGTAGTTGGGATAGAACTACTGGACTATTTCGCATCACTATTCCCAATGCTAAATTAGCTCCCAGTGTCAAAGGCCCTACTTTTGATGCCAATAGTCCTGTTCTCCGGGTACGTCTACAACCACAAACACCTAACACGGTAGTTATTTTTGTCCAACCAGCATCGGGAGTGAGAATTGGGGAACTCAACCAGGTCGGTAGTCAGCTTCTGGCTTTACAATTACAACGATATGCTCAAGTCAGACCCCCAATTAGTTTACCTCCCTTACCATCACCAAATAGCGGACAATTACCAGACCCAAATATAAAGACTCCTCAGCCCAGACCCCGCCGCTCAGTTCCTAAAGGTAAATTATTAGTTATGATTGACCCTGGACATGGTGGTAAGGATTCAGGAGCAGTTGGTATTGGCGGCATACAGGAAAAAAATCTCATCTTACCCATTAGCAAAAGGGTAGCCGCAATTTTGCAGCAAAACGGCGTACAAGCAGTTATGACTAGGGATTCTGACTATTTTGTGACTCTCCCAGGACGAGTAGCAATGGCAGAAAGAGCTAATGCCGATGCTTTTGTCAGCATTCATGCTAATTCAGTCGGTCTGAGTCGTCCTGAAGTTAGTGGCTTAGAAACTTATTATTATGAAAGCGGTCTAAGTTTAGCTCGAACTGTCCATAATAGAATTCTTCAAAGTGTCAATGTCAGAGATCGGAAAGTACGGAAAGCTAGATTTTACGTCCTGAGAAAAAGCTCTATGCCCTCAATTTTAGTGGAAGTAGGTTATGTAACTGGTAGAGAAGATGTTGCCAAGCTCAGGACTTCAGCTTATCAAAATCAAATGGCCAAAGCGATCGCTCAAGGAATTCTCCAGTACCTAAAACAAAGGTAAGTAATTTAATTTCCAGTATTCAGTAAATAGACTTAATGATTTATTGAATATTAAATTGTATTTATTAGCAATGATACCTGACCAGTTGTTCTGCTGGGAGAAATGGAATTTTCTGATTCCGGTTAATTTTGATAGCTCTTTTTGGTGTAATCTGATGCTTTGCAGGCTAAATTAATTTATGCCCATTAGGATGGCAAAATTCACAGCCTATGCTATAGTGTTACGCCATTAGCTGTGTCTCGATACCAGCGCAAAGCCAAAGTTTGGGCGGTATAAGGTAGGTGTGAGGATTTACCAAGATGTTGAGATATTGACGGCTCCCATGAATGCGAATCAGGAGAAAGGACTGTGAAACTACACTGGTTAATACCCAGCACTTTTGGAACCATCTTCATGCTATCGTCGCCTGCTATGGCTGCGAAATTGGCATCTTGGCGGTTTGATAGCAATCAAAACCGACTAGAAATTAATACTTCGGGCGCTGTTCAACCTCAAGCGCAACTCATTTTTAACCCCACAAGGTTAGTAATTGATTTACCAAACACCGAATTTGGGCGATCGCAATTAACTCAACCAGTAGGTGGTGCAATTCGCGCTATCCGCATCGGGCAGTTTGACAAACAAACGACGCGCTTAGTTATAGAATTGACCCCTGGTTATACCCTAGACCCCAATCTGGTTAAATTTACCGGGGCTAGTAGCAGTCGCTGGATAGTACAACTACCAAATATAGAAGCCGAGACTAGACCTTCCTCCGGCTATATAGGTGAGCAAATAGCGGAAACACCAGCACTCATACCTCCATCATCACCATTTACCCCAGCAGCGTCCCCCAGAAATATTTACAACATGGTGACAACTACTCCTGTCACCTTACCAAACCAAGAGATAGCAGCTAACACTACAAGGAGAGTAGTTCAAATTGAGAACTTGCGGGTAACAGGCGATGGGTTTTTCATTCAGACTAGTGGTGGTAATCCCCAAATTCAAGTTAATCGCAGCGAAGATAACCGCATTATCAATCTTGACATTACTGGCGCAGCCTTATCATCAAATCTGAAACAACGAGATCAGTTGATTAATCGCTATGGTGTCAACCGGATCGAATTTACACAACTTTCTAGTCAAACCCCTACTGTTCGCATGACTTTGCGGGTGGATAGCAACAGTCCTGATTGGCGAGCAACATCCGGTGGTACTAACGGTTTTGTTCTATTGCCTAATCGTTTGGGTAGAGTTAAAGAAAATCAACCTTCTATTTCAAATGCTAGAGCAAATGTTAGCGACTCCCCAGCGACAATTCAATCTGTAGAACTGGCTGGTAATGGGACACAACTACTGATTAGAGCCGACCAAGCTATATCTGCTACTGGAAATTGGGACAGAAGCACTGGTCTATTTCGCATCACTATTCCTAATGCTAAGTTAGCTAATCGGGTAACAGGCCCTGCTTTTAGCGCTAATAGTCCCGTCCTCAGGGTACGCCTACAACCCCAAGCAAACAATACTGTATTGGTCTTTGTTCAACCGGCATCAGGTGTGCAAATTGGAGAACTCAATCAGTTTGGAGAGAAGCTTTTAGCTCTACAGTTACAACGCTCTCGTCAGTTAACGCCTCCAATCAGCTTACCTCCCTTACCATCAGTTAATAGCAGACAACTACCAGACCCAAGTACAGACAATTCCCAAATACGCATTCAGCCTCAACCACGTCAATCAGTTCCCAGAGGGAAATTACTAGTAGTAATTGACCCCGGACATGGTGGTAAAGATCCAGGCGCTATTGGTTTAGGCGGTTTGTCAGAAAAGGATGTTATTCTCCCCATCGGCAAAAGAGTCGCTGCTATTTTGGAGCAAAATGGCGTTCAAGCTGTGATGACGCGAGATGCTGACTTTTTCGTAGAACTAAAAGGGCGGGTAGATATAGCAGAACGAGTCAATGCAACTTTGTTTGTTAGCATTCACGCTAATGCAGTAGATAATCGTCCTGATGTTAATGGTTTAGAAGTATATTATTACGACAGTGGTTATGGTCTAGCCGAATCTGTTCGCAAGGCGATTCTTCAGGATATTGGTACTATCAAAGATAGAGGAACTCGTAAAGCTAGATTCTATGTCCTCAGAAAAAGTTCTATGCCCTCGATTTTAGTGGAAACAGGCTATATGACTGGTAGGGAAGATAATCCTCGTTTAGGATCACGAGAATACCAAAATCAGATGGCTGATGCGATCGCTCGTGGTATTCTCAAATACTTACAGCAAAGATAAGAATATACTACGTTAATAATGTAGTCCAAATTACTAATTACAAAAAACAGAATTTAGTGGTCAACCAGCAGATTGTCTGCTAAATTCTGTATTTTAAATAGCAAAATCTAAATCAATATTTGCCTGTGTATTCATCCTCTATTTTTGAAGGTAATCTTAACGATTTCTCTGATCAAGAACCTCAACGCTCTCCCATTGGGGTGTTTGACAGTGGTGTAGGTGGACTGACGGTACTACAACAAATTTATAAGCAACTTCCCAATGAATCAATTATTTACTTTGGGGATACAGCTCACCTTCCTTATGGGATTCGTTCACAAACAGAAATTTTACAATATGTCAGAGAAATTCTGGACTGGATGCAACAGCAACGGGTGAAAATGGTGATTATGGCTTGTAACACCAGTTCTGCCCTCGCTCTAGACAATGTCCGGCAAGAATTTAATTTCCCTATTTTAGGAGTAGTTCTACCAGGCGCAAAAGCCGCAGTACAGCAAGGTAAGCGAATAGGTGTCATTGCTACCCCAGCTACCGCCAAAAGCAATGCCTATCGTCAAGCTATTATGGAAATACAACCCGATGTCCAAGTCTGGCAAGTTAGTTGTCCAGAATTTGTGCCACTAATTGAGCAAAATCGCATTCACGACCCCTACACAATGGAAGTGGCAAGATCTTATTTGGAACCCTTAATCAAACAAGAAATTGACACTTTAGTCTATGGTTGTACCCATTATCCCCATTTAGCACCAATCTTGCGATCGCTCCTCCCCTCACACGTTAAACTGGTTGACCCAGCTGTTCATGTCGTAGCAGCTTGCGCTCAAGAGTTAGATCTATTAAGTATTAGAAATAATTATCTCCCCATGCCTACTCGTTTTGCTGTTAGCGGTTGTCCACAACAATTTGCTCAGTCTGGACTGCACTGGTTAGGCTATACCCCTCTGGTAGAACAAGTATACCTGACTGATGCCACAGTATCCTAGTACCGAGTACCGAGTTGAAAGTCAAGAGTCCATAGTTAATGACAGAGGAGCCATTGCGAGGAATCAAGAGTGTGGTCTAAATACATGAAAACTGCGGTAACTTTTTTACTCAACACTCAGTACTCGATACTCGGTACTTTTTTATTGGCTATTGACTACCTCTGTCACCTTTGCTCTTAATCCTCTTTCCTGCTTCTGCATAGCTTTAGACCCGCTTTTAATCACACTATTTCCACCTGTTCGTTTTGCCAGTGCTAATAATAAGTAGACGGTGAATAAATATCCAGCAGCTAAAATAAATACCATCATAGGCATATTTCCATAAATCATTGTTCTACCAGCTCTGCTTTCAAAGGAAGATTCAAATTGCATACAAAAATAGTAGAACTCCAGCTAATTAAGTACATTCTTAATTGCTGTAGTCGGCTATGCAAAGCCACCCAGTAGAATCTAAAAAAACCCTGGATCAACCCATTTATTATTTAATTTATTTTTTCGCAGACCACACATCCGACAGCAGTTAAATTACTCAATAGCAATTTAAAACTGCGCTCCTCAGCAGTCTACCCAGTCTGCGTTATTTACCCTCACACCAATTGAGTAAGAGCTACACTTATGCTCAACCTTAGCTGAAAATGTGTAGTGGCTTCCCTAACAGGAGGCACATAATCTAACCCAAGAGGTCTGCTGATCGCACAGCAAACAATCAGGAATCATTCCCTTCATTCTGTCGGCGACCTATTATTTTAGATTCACGACTCAAATGAGTAAAATCACCTAATGATGATTTACTTTTTTTGGGAGTGAATATCTCAAAGATTTAAAATTCCTATACATTAGCGTAACACAACAGACCTGCATTTTCAGCCAACTTCCAGACTAAATTTTAAATTTTATTTTAAATTTTCTCCAAGTTGACACACAATTTTTAGATTGCCCAGTCTCACCCGGAAATAAGTAATGTGTAAATAGTTAATCAGTAAAGAAAAAACCAATTGATTGATGTTCAGATCATGAACAGGCTTCTAAATGACTACCAATAATAAATCTTTTCTCGCCGATAGAAATTCCTGTAATACAAGTAATCCAAGATACTTTCAGCTTTTTCAGGGTTTTTACCATTGATTGAGGATGGGATTCCTGAGGAAAACTTTGCGCTGGCACTGGGTTATCTTAAAATGAGTAAAGGATATGTAAACTTTCGTAACCTAAGTCAGAGTCCACCCATCCATGACCCCAGCCACCTCCCTGTTCACCCCTGTGGAAGCAGACCTGCGAATACTAGCAGATAACCTCACACAGCTAGTTGGAAATCGCCACCCCATCCTCTATGCAGCAGCCGAACACTTGTTTGGAGCCGGGGGAAAGCGTATCAGGCCAGCTATTGTGCTGCTAATATCAAGGGCAACCATGCTAAAACAAGATATTACGCCCCGTCATCGTCGCCTAGCAGAGATTACGGAAATGATCCACACAGCCAGCTTGGTACATGATGATGTAGTGGATGAATCCAATGTGCGCCGTGGTGTACCTACGGTTCATAGTTTGTTTGGTAATCGCATTGCTGTCCTAGCAGGAGATTTTCTCTTTGCTCAGTCCTCCTGGTATTTAGCAAATCTAGATAACTTGGATGTAGTAAAACTGCTTTCAGAAGTGATCATGGATTTTGCCTCTGGGGAGATCCAACAAGGGTTAAATCATTTTGACACTAATCTTGCTACAGAAACGTACCTGAAAAAGAGCTATTACAAAACAGCCTCATTAATTGCCAACAGTTCTAAAGCGGCTGGGTTACTTAGCGAAGTTTCCCCAGAGAGAGCCGAAAATTTGTATAACTACGGTAAGCATATTGGTCTAGCATTCCAAATAGTAGATGATATTCTAGATTTCACTAGTTCTACAGATACTTTAGGTAAACCAGCCGGATCAGATCTCAAAAGCGGTAATCTGACTGCACCAGTATTATTTGCCTTGGAGGAACAACCTTACTTAGAAACGCTCATTGAAAGAGAGTTTGCTCAAGAAGGAGATTTAGAGCAGGCACTAGGGCTGATTTCAGATAGCCAAGGCATTCAAAGGGCTAGAGAATTAGCTGCTCACCATGCTAAGGTAGCAGCTGAACATATTGCTACTCTAGAACCCTCAGATTCACTGCAAGCGTTAATTAATATGACCGATTATGTACTGAGTCGGCCCTGTTAGAGAATTTTGGATTTTAGATTTTAGGTTCAATCGCAAATCCAAAATCTAAAATCTAAAATTGATTCAAGCAATATCCGGAGGCACTGGTTGATTGGGTCTGTGTTGTTGCAGGTTTTGCTGAATCAATTTTTGCAGTTCAGCTCGCTGCACTTCAATAGCGTCGCCTGTTGTGCCAGGAGTCTCAAAAAAAACTATACTATCTACTGGTGCTAATGCCACCAGTTGAAACAAAATATGAATTACTGGAATGGTTTTAGCTACTACTTGAGGGTCAAGCCCAGCAGACGAAAACAGAGAAACATCCTGTAATCTAGGAAAGGCGTAAACCACGTGCTTCTCTGATTCTGGATTTGCCTTGTTGCTTAATGTAGTTAAAATCCAGCTTGACTGCGAATTTTGGAGAATATAGTACTGGGGGTAGCGTAACTTTTGGGCGATCGCTCTCAGGACAGGGGCAATTGTAGTTACAAGTTTTGGTGTTACACCATCCTGGGGTGCATTATCAATCAATAATTGAATTTGTACTTCTAGATCCGTCATGACTTGTAAATAGCTCCTGAGTAATGTCCAAAATATTAAAGCAGGAAACAGGAAACAGGGAACAGTTACAACTGACCACTGATAACTGGTAGCTTATACACGAAATCTATCAAGCTAACACCCACAGCCCTACAGGTTGTGTTTAAGTATGTTAGGGTCTTTTTAAAATTCAGACTATGAATTCAGCCGCAACTGCAACTACTCAGGGAGAGAATTCTATCGGCGTGGAGGTTATATTTCAATTCCTATTGAAGGAGCTACAGCAGTCAACCAAGGCTTCTGAAAAGAATTGCCACAATGTGGCCTTGCGAATTGCTGGTGAAGTCCTGCGAATTTGTAATGAAAGTAAACGCATCCAAGCTTCCGGTGAAATAGAAAGTGCCGCCATGACCTTAGCCCGACATCGGCTGCAACAGTGTCTCAGGTACTATCAATTGGGTTCCAATCGGGGCAGGGTAGAACTACACAGTACTCTAAGTGCAATCATCTATCGCTATATTAATCCTCCTCAAAAGCAATTAAGCTATCAAGGGCGGCTGACTATCATAGAAGATTTTCTCCAGAGTTTTTATCTGGAAGCATTGAATGCTTTCCGTAGGGAGAATCAACAAGAACCGACCTACCGCCCCCAAACTTTACTAGAATTGTCCGAATATATGGCATTTACCGAGCGCTATGGTAAACGCCGGATTCCTTTACCAGGAAGACAACAACAGCTAATTATCCTGCGAGCGCAAACTTTCTCACAACAGCAACCGCCAGAAACTAGTATAGACATAGAAAAAGCTGCTGAAGGTGGTAGTGGTGAATCGGATGGATTTTGGGAAGATCCAGCCATACAGCAGTTGAGATCAGCAATGGCGATGCAACCTGAACCTGAACCTGAAGAAGATACCCTCCGCTCTGTTGTGATTACCGAATTAATGAATTATCTCGAACAAAGGCAACAATCAGACTGTGCTGATTACTTCTCTCTCCGGCTTCAGGATTTATCCGCGCCGGAAATTGAGTCGATTTTGGGTTTAACCTCCCGTCAGCGAGACTATTTGCAGCAACGTTTTAAGTATCATTTAATTCGGTTTGCACTCTTGCATCGTTGGGAATTGGTTCATGAATGGTTGGAAGCTTCTTTACCTACTAATTTAGGCTTAACCCCCCACCAATGGCAAGTCTACACAGCCCAGTTGGATGATCAAGATATGTCTTTACTGGAGTTGAAGCAAAAAAGTCAATCTGACGAAACAATTGCCAAAACTTTAGGATTGTCAATGGCACAACTACAAAAACGGTGGTTTAAAATTTTGGAACAAGCTTGGGAAATTCGTAACTCATTAGTGTCCGGATCTAGTGCATCTACCCATGAATAGTGACTCACAACCCTTACAATCCGAGTGGCTCAATTGGTTTTTGGCAGATAATGTCAAACCGGCGAGCATCCCTCGGTAGATTGTGAGAAAATTGATGGGTTAGAAGACCCTCTCAAGGAAGCCACTACATTATAAAGTGGTGAGCCAGAGTTGGGAGGAAAACCCCAAACCTTTCAACTAGGAGAAATTCCTACTGTGCAAGAACGTTTCCAAGCCGTCCTTAAGCGACGGTTACAAGTCGAAATCCAAGACCACCCACCTTTGTTCCCTTGGGAAAGCCAATTAATAGATTATCCAGAATTTGTTGAAGAGCCGTCGATTGCCTTAGTTCCTGCCTGGGGGTGGTTGGCACAGCAATCGAAACTCAATCTGCCAGTTACTTTACCAGACAAAATTTTCCAACAATTGATGGAAAAATGTCAGTTATTACTGACATCTTCTCTGCCCTTAGGCCCTAAATTGGTTCAGGCGGTAGAGAGCTTTTTTCCTGAAGATTACCAGTTAATAAATGATTTAGCTGGGTTGGTACTCAGAAGCGCCTATCGTTCCGTAGATGCTCTGGAAACAATACCCAATATTCAGAGAGATTACTCAGATTTACAACCACGTCAGCAAATGGCGTTGTCGTTAATGGCAGCTAAACAACTGCTAGAAAATCTGACTCTGCCGATTTCTATCACCAATCCAGTGATAGAAAAACAATGGCAAACTACGGCTGGAACTCTAAGTATCAGAGTAGAATTACAGTTCTTGGGTAAGCTAACTAAGTTACGTATTCACAGTGAGTTACCTACTCAAGGAGTTTTAAAGCTGCAAATGAATGGTACTCAAGGTTATGCTTCAGGCACACCAGAAATAGTTGCACAATCTTCGGTTTTAGCCAAACCGAGTGTTGAATTATACTGTGAGCGTACTAACCAGAATTATACCCTGGAAGTTAAATGCCCAGAACTAGAACAACAGCCATTGTTGTTGGCGATCAATCTCACCGTGTAATCCAAATTACTGGTGCTAGAGTTCTCAGTTGATTAACGCTGATAAAAAAAGATGATTATCCTGGTTTTCAAATTTACTCCTCTTTGCAAACACACTAATTAAGGCATCTATTAGGAAGTAACTATGAGCCGGACACGTGCAAAAAATGCGTAGATTCCCTTAGAAGGTTCAAAGGAGTCTAGGGCTAGGATAGGGTTTGGCTAAGATAGAAGACAAGGTAATCAGTTTTTTACCCTAGTATTGTGTCCGTAGCGTCTACATCATAGTTATACTTGCCTAAATAATGTTAAATTTCTCCAGGATGAATCGGTTTTTGCGCGTACCTGTAGGTGATGACTGGCTGCCGGCTAGACAGCGGTCATCTTTAGCAGAAGTGGAAGATTCAATCCTTTTACGGTTTCTAGTGTTAGGGTTGGTAATTTTAGGAACTGTGGCGACGGATATTGCATCTGAGACTACCTTTAGTCTTTGGGCAGTGCCTCTGAGTATAGTGGGAGCAATTTGGAGTTACTACCGTCGTCGCAATGCTAATATTCCAGTCAAGTTTTGTATCGCCATAGGAATGTTAGTGGCTCTTGGTGCTTTTTTTGGACGATTCCTGGGTGATTGGAATGATACACGACTGAGTTTGGCACAGTTACTAATTGAGCTTCAGGTGCTGCACAGCTATGATACGCCCCGACGTAAAGATTTGGGGTATTCAATTGTGATCGGTTTAATACTCTTAGGTGTAGCTGCAACATTGAGTCAAACTATGGGGTTTGCACCTGTGTTGCTGTTATTTTTAGGACTGGCTTTACCAACTTTAGTTTTAGATTATCGATCGCGGTTGGGTTTAAAATCAACAAAAAAAGAGAAGTTTACCAAAAATAATACTGTTAGTTCCAATTTAAAAGTTTTAGTTGTCAATTTTTTAGTAATTTTGGGGTTAGGATTAGGTATTTTCGCTATTTTGCCCCGATTTCCCGGTTATCAACTTAAGTCTTTTCCTGTTAGTGCGCCAATTGAATTAAAGGGCAATTTTACAGGTCGCAATATTAATAACCCTGGTTATGTCCGTCAAGGTAATGGTGCTAATGGGAATGGCACTGGACAGGGAAGCAGTGGTGAAGCAGGGAAGGTAGATAATAATTTTTATTACGGTTTTAATAGTGAGATGAACCAAAACCTGCGGGGGGAGATGAAACCCAAGGTGGTGATGCGGGTAAGATCCCAAGCAGAAGGTTTTTGGCGAGTTCTAGCTTTTGACAGTTATACCGGTAAGGGGTGGAAAATTTCTCGTAATGATCAAGTTACTACTTTGAGGAGAGCATCTTGGAATTACAGAATTTTTGTTGATCTCCCTGTGATAAAAACTCTAGCAAAAGAGGTAGTACAAACTTATAATGTGGTGTCAGATTTGCCTAATCTGATACCTTCTTTGTCTTATCCCAAAGAAATCTACTTTCCTGGGCCTGTGATCGCGGTTGATCCAGAAGGGGGTTTGCGATCGCCTGTACAATTATCAGAAGGGATGACTTATACGGTGGTTTCGGAAGTTCCCTCCCGCGATCGTACTTTGTTAGGTAAAGCTACAAATAAATACTCAACAGAGATTAAAAATCATTACCTGCAAATCCCACCGGAAATTGCCGAAAAAGTCCGCAACAAAACCGAAGAAATTCTCGCTAACTATAATCATGAACGGGTTTCTCGAACAGAAGATACTAGAAACCTCAATTCCGCTTATGAAAAGGCTCTTTACCTAGCGCAGTATCTCAAACAAAATTATTCTATTCCTGAAAACCCTTTAGGATTACCTTATTTAGATGAAAAAGATGATTTGGTAGAATCCTTTTTGTTTAAACATCAAGGAGGCTATCCAGACCAATTTTCTACCGTGTTAACTGTGATGCTGCGTTCCATAGGTATTCCAGCAAGATTAGTAGCGGGGTTTGCACCAGGAGAATTTAATCCATTTACGGGGATGTATATTGTCCGTAACACCGATGCTTACGCCATGACGGAAGTTTATTTTCCTCAATATGGCTGGTTCGCATTTGATCCAATTCCCAATCATCCCTTGATTCCTCCTTCCATTGAAGAAGATCAGACTTTTAGCGTGTTGCGTCAGTTTTGGAGTTGGGTGGCTGGTTGGCTACCTTCACCGGTGACAGGGTTGCTAAATAATGTATTTGGGACACTGTTTAGCTGGTTTTTTAGAGCGATCGCTTGGTTTTTAGCTTTATTTTCTCAAGGTTGGTTAGGAGTATTAACTGGCTTAATTGTCGGGACAACTACAGCTTTCTTTAGTTGGTTGGGTTGGGTACAATGGCGAAAATGGCTCAACCGTCGTTGGTTAAAAAAATTACCCCCAATGGAAAGCCTGTATCAACAAATGCTACAATGGACAGCCGAAAAGGGTTTAGGTAAACATCCAGCACAGACACCTCTGGAATATGCCCAAGTGTCATATCAACAACATTCGAGAGAAACTGCTCAGGTAATAGATGAAATTTGCCAAGCATATGTTAGTTGGCGTTATGGTGGTCATATTCCTAATTGGAAGCAATTACAGCAAAGATGGCAAGATTTGAACAAGACGAAGAGCGCTAAGTGATTTAGTTTTCAGCCACATTTCCATTACAACTAAGCGCCCACTAAGCTAAATGGGTAAATTGGGCGCATTCAAACCAAGTTAAAGTAAAGGCAAGATAAAAAATTAACGTCAGTTCGATGAACCTCATACTAAGGCCTGTCTGACACGGAGAGAGGTAGAAATGCATTTAGTTTCCACGGAAATATTAGGGTTTCAAAGCCTCTCCTCGTGAAGGGGGAGAGGTTTGGAGAGGGGTTTTCAATTTATCGAACTCACGTCAGATTAAGCTACATGATGGGATAATGCAGAGTAAGTGCAATGTGTCAGCGCTGTTTCTTGTATTTCCGGAGGGCTTTTGTCAGTTCGCTGCGTCTACTGAAGGTATCGCACCATATAGTACAGTTGCTCATCCTTAGAAGCAGATAAGCGTAACGATAGTTATTGAGGTAGGGTAAGTATCAAAGGGGCTTTCTCTTATCTCTTATGAGTATAATTTCCAATATATCTTTAGAGAGATTTTTAGCAAATTTAGTTAATAAATAGCTAAAAAAAAGCAGTTGTTATTAAAAAACTCAATTTAGCTAGACTTTAGGCGTTGTAACTACGATTCTTTAGATATAACATGGGAATAAGTTTATCACAAGCTTTTTCTAGCGCCTTTAGCGTCAGTTTTTTATGGAAATTCAGTTAATCAACATCGGTTTTGGCAACATTGTATCCGCCAATCGAGTAGTTGCCATTGTCAGTCCAGAATCTGCTCCCATTAAGCGCATCATTACCGATGCTAGGGACAGAGGCCAACTGATTGATGCCACCTACGGTCGTCGGACTAGGGCTGTAATTATCACTGATTCCAGCCACGTAATTTTATCAGCGATTCAGCCAGAGACAGTAGCAAATCGCTTTGTCATTTCCCGTGACCATCAGACTGTAGATAATTAGTTAGAGGTGGGGCTGTCACCCCCCCTATTTGCAGCATATCGGCATGAGGATATGAATTAGATAGGTATTCTGTCACCATTGCTACAAATTCTTTAGTCCCAGCTTGCTCTGGCAACCAATACAAGACTAATGAATAATGTCTATTGATGAATTAATTCACAAGTTAAACGGATAATGCAAGTTTTACCCATCCCTAGTGGTGCTACTACGAAAGAATCCCCGTCTCTGGGCAAGCTGATTGTTTTAACGGGTCCCAGTGGAGTCGGTAAAGGTACTTTAATGCGATCGCTTCTCCAGCGTCATCCAGAACTCTATTATTCAGTATCTGCAACTACTCGTTCGCCCCGTCCAGGAGAAACCAACGGCAAAGACTATTACTTTATTAGCCGTAAGGAGTTTGAAGAATTAGTTGCTCAAGGGGAATTCTTGGAATGGGCAGAATTTGCTAGTAACTATTACGGTACACCCCGTGAAGCTGTACTTAACCATATTCAGTCTGGTAAGTTGGTGGTACTAGAAATAGAACTAGAAGGAGCAAGGCAAATTAGAAACTCCTTTCCTAGCGCCCTCAGTATTTTTATTCTGCCGCCGTCATTTTCCGAATTAGAAAAACGGATACGCGGACGAGGACAAGATTCTGAAGAAGCGATCGCTCGTCGTCTGCGCCGTGCCGAAGCAGAAATTAAAGCTGCAAATGAATTTGATACTCAAATCATGAATGACGATTTTGACACCGCTGTCAATCAGATTGAAACGTTTCTATTTAAAGAAACAACTGTTTAAGAACACACCTATTTTGGTTTGGTAATAGGTAATAGGTAATAGCAACAAATCAATTACAACTACCCATTACCCATTACCGGAAATCAAATTAACCTACTAGACCTTGAATAAGTCCCAAATTACCA
Source organism: Anabaena sp. EIM26 (assembly GCF_057568715.1). Classification (NCBI taxonomy): domain Bacteria; kingdom Bacillati; phylum Cyanobacteriota; class Cyanophyceae; order Nostocales; family Nostocaceae; genus Anabaena; species Anabaena sp. EIM26. Next base: position 1,600,751 of record NZ_CM172472.1, read on the forward strand.
GTCAAAAAGTAAGCAACTACTGCACCACCAATACCACCAATTAAGAAAGCACTGGCAAAGTTATTCCAACTTTCCTTAGAGTTAAAAGCATCTACTGGAGGGTTGGGGACAGTAACACTAGGGAGTGCTTTGTCAGGATTGCTATTGGAATATAGGGATAGGCAGGCTGTGAGAATTACAACCAAACCAATACTAGCCAGCAACCCAGCTAAATTAGCATTAGGTGCATCACGCAGTGGTCCCAATTTAGCAAATGGTCCAAATAACAAATAACCATGTGCCATACCGACTTCTAGACCCCTTCTAGAAGGATTTAGACCAGGGCGATAGGCAGGCAAGTTATTAATAAACCACTTGACTAACGGAGAAGAATTAATTGGGGTTTCTAGGTTTCCATCTTGTGGATCACGTCCAGCGGGTCTAACTGTCTCCCGATTTCTGGGGTCACTGGGGAGATTCTTGGATCTATCTACTGCTTGCGCCATATTTTTATGTTGCCTCTAAAATTCAGAATGGTGGCATTTATTTTCATTTGTAGGGGCGAATTGCAATTCGCCCTTACTTATCAGTCATCAGTCTGTTAACTGATTTAGACCCGGTTTTTCACCCTATGGTAGAGGATGGAAAAGTAAGTCTGGGAAAAAGCGGTTAAATTCGATCAAAATGCCAGCTGTGATTGTCAGCCAAATGGTAGCTGCCACAGGTGCTGTAGAAATGAACTTAATCAAATAGGATGATTCGCTTTTGTCAGCCATGAATTTAGTCTCCAAAAACAGGTGAATGAGTTCAGATGAATTAGCGTGGAGAAACAGTAATTTCTGAATCTTTCGCTGTTAATTCGCCTGAGAGAAGTTCTTTAATTGCTGCTGCTGGCCAAGCAAACCCAGTTGTAATAATGGGCAGTGCTAAACCCAAATCGATTTGGATTTCTTTTTGCTCAGTATCAGATTCTTTTTTGATCGCTTGTAGATAAGCGCGACCAACCCAACCAATCCAACCAGCAATATAGAGGAAAAGGATACTGGGGATTAAAAAGTCACCAGCACGGTCTAGGCGACCATCTACAATCAGGTGAGGATAACCTTCTGGTCCACACAGCGCCTGAGAATAACGCTCAAAGCGCTTTTTACCTGATTCGGGGTCAGCGGTGGTGTTACGGGCATTTTGTGCTAGTGCTTGAAATGCGGGAGAGTCTTTACAGGGTACAAGGTTAGCGCCCAAAGCTTGAGCTTGAGGAGCAAAATTGAACCAAAGACCAATCGCTAAAATCAAAGCAAACAATCGTCTCATGGAGTTGTTTCCTTTTATTACAAAACAAGAAGTTCTTTGTACAAAACGAAGCGGCTTGTACAGTGTTTTAATTTGCATAACTAGCAAGTCATCATACTCTTGGGCGGGAACCGAGTAAAGTTTAAGTAAATAAAAGTTAAAGCTTCTCAACCAAAAGTAAGAATTGGGGTCTGGGAACTGGGAAAAATTCATCACAATCACCAATCTCTATGCCAACCGTTTTAGCAATCACCAATCACCAATCCCTATGTCAACCGTTTTAGCAATCGAAACCAGTTGTGATGAGACTGCCGTCGCAATTGTTAACAATCGTCATGTTTACAGCAGTGTCATAGCCTCTCAAATTCCCATTCATCAGCAATATGGTGGGGTAGTGCCAGAGGTCGCATCGCGGCAGCACTTAGAAATTGTTAATCAAGCTATAGCGCAGGCTATGGATGAAAGTCATTTGGAATGGGGGCAAATTGATGGAATTGCAGCTACCTGTGCGCCAGGACTCGTAGGAGCGCTGTTAGTGGGGTTAACAGCTGCCAAGACTTTAGCGATGGTACATCAAAAACCATTTTTGGGTGTTCATCACCTCGAAGGTCATATCTATGCGACTTATTTGAGCGAGTCAACTTTAGACCCCCCATTTCTTAGCTTACTTGTTTCAGGCGGACATACAAGCTTGATTTATGTGAAAGATTGTGGTATATACGAAACTTTAGGAGAAACCCGTGATGATGCGGCGGGTGAAGCTTTTGATAAGGTGGCGAGGTTATTAAAGCTGGGTTATCCTGGTGGGCCAATTATTGACAAGCTGGCACAAGAGGGAAATTCCCAAGCCTTTGCCCTACCTGAAGGGAAAATTTCTCTACCGGGTGGGGGTTTTCATCCCTACGATAGTAGTTTTAGCGGACTTAAAACAGCGGTATTGCGTGTAGTACAGCAGCTAGAAAAAGACGGTGGGCAAGTGCCTTTAGCAGATGTAGCGGCCAGCTTTCAGGAAACTATAGCGCGATCGCTGACCAAAAGAGCGATCGCTTGCGCCCGTGATTATGGACTAGATACAATTGCCGTCGGTGGTGGCGTAGCAGCTAACAGTGGGCTGAGAAAGAACTTACAAGCCGCAGCAGCCCAGCATCATCTACAAAGAGTCCTCTTCCCACCATTAAAATTTTGTACTGATAACGCCGCCATGATTGGCTGTGCCGCATCGGATCATCTCTCTCGTGGACACACATCCCCCCTCACATTAGGCGTTCATTCTCGGCTACCCTTAACGCAGGTAATGCAATTGTATTCACCCAAGTAGCTAGTCATCTACAGCAGAATTCAGGAGTCAGGAGTCAGGAGTCAGAATTAAAACTGGCTTTGTGTATAGGTTTCAACTTAGATTTTGTACCTCCTAACTACGCAAACTGCTGTAATTTAGGGTGGTTGGTAATTGGTAATTGGGAGAACTCTTCCCTTGTTCCCCTGCCTACTGACCAATAACCAATGACCGGATATGATCAGCAACTGCCTCCGGCTGTTCTAACATTCCCAAATGTCCACAATCGGGAATTTCCATAAAATTATCGCCAACGTATTGAAACAGCCGATGAAAACTGGCTAAGTGACGTACATACTTAGGTTCCATCACCTTATCGTCAGCACCAGCTAAAAAATAAACTGGCTGATTTAGTTGTGATACTAACTGAGGTAAGCGGTTAACTTCTTCCTCCGTAGTAGAATCTAAAAGCGTTCCCAGTGCAGCTTCTGGATCAGCAACAACAAAATCAATTACCCTTTGACGCGCCCAATAGCGATCCAAAGGGCGTGCTACACTTGCTCTACTAAACAACAAATCAATCAAAGGCAATTGGAACAACCAACGTGGGCGAACTTGTAAAAATTTCTGACCTGTCAAGCGAAACTGCTCAAATGCTTCTTTAAGATAAATACCACCACCTGCATTAATACAAATAACTCCTTTAACACAATCAGGTAATTGAGCAGCTGCCCACAGGGCAATAGTGCCTCCCAAAGAATGACCAATTAGCCAAACACTAGAAATATTCAAGTGTTCCAAAAGTATGACTAAATCCTGAGCATAGGCAGAAGGAGAATAAAGAGAATCAGCAGTATCTTGAGCATTGAGCTTCAAAACAGTTTCTGCTTGCTCCAAATCAAATTTTGACTGAGACTGGGATTCACCAAAACCACGCAAATCATAAGACAAACACTGGAAATCAACTGATAGGCGAGAAATCACAGGTTGCCAGTATCCACGGCTATTGAGCCAACCGTGGATAAATACTAAAGCATGAGGGCAAGACGTGGGAGCCGTTAGCTCATATGCGTGTGGAACGCCTAAGATTTCTATTGTTGCCATACGTATATCGTACCGCTAAGGGCGGGTGCGACTAAATACGGAGAGAGAAAAATAAATTCAAAATCCCCTGTCAGAAGGCGCTGTATGTCTACAAAATTCAAATTTTGAATTTTTCTATACTCATCGACCTAGTAACCTTTGTCGCACGCCTTCAGCAATCTTGTTACCCAGATATTCAGGAATCAGACTTTCATTTGGTCCCAATAAGTAGAGTATCAATCGTGTACGTCCGCGCCAAACCAACAAATTGGCATTGACTACGAGCAGGTCTTCCTGCCAGATGCCATACATGACTTTATAAAATAATCCTGGTTGATTATCGGCTTCAATGACTAAGGCCGGGAGATGAAAAACTGGATCTACATAGAACTCGGTTTGTACCTGCTCTAAACCAGCATTAAGGTTAAACTCCACTGCTAACATCTCTTCTACCTCAAACCGATTGCCTAAGGCCTCACGAATGGCACGACAAACATTTTCTGCGGTTTTTTCGGTCAAGGCTTTGCTGCCACGAGACACCAACAGCTTAATAAACACTAACATTGGTGGTCGGATCTGACCATAGAGGCTCAATCCATGAATAGTCAAACCATAAGCTGCCAGCACACCAAAAATATCGCTAAGGAGAAAAGACTGATTGCGGTATGCAAAGTGCAGCGCACTTTTGCTACCTTCAGGTTTCATCTCTATAACTGCTCGTCTGGTTTTATATAGACGGTAAGCCAGTCGTAAATTTTGCAGTTGAATCTCACTACTAACAAATTGCTCATAAAATTGGGGAAACGCTCGGTTAAAGCGCTTTAGGAGTTCCAGTGTCGAAGATTTTAAACCAGAAGTCATTGTTGGTGGTAAGACTTGCTTGCTTTGTTAAAAATAAAGCTAAAAACTACGTTATCTACTACTTTGTTCTCATATCTTTCTGTTTGAGGACTTAATCATAGACTTTAGTTAATGGCGAGAAATGTGTTGGAAGTTTGATATCATACCAGCTGCAAACGAACAATATACATAATTTATAAGAAACTTTGAGTCTCTTTACCTTGAAAAGGCATCAAAATTATAAACTTGGGCAAGGTAGAACACCTTATGATGTAGGATCTTGATTTGAGCTAAATCCGACAGAAACAATTTTATACTTATATGCTTTCGAGGAAGTAAGCTACAACTGTGGAGAAAATTCTTTTATGCAGTTTAAACGCAACTATATACTTTATGTATAGACAAGACTTTTGTAAGCGATAAATATGGGAGTTATGTTCCTGTCTCAAGCAATCAATCACTTTTAAAAACCAGGAACGGCTATGCATCTCTAAAAAAACTCCGGTGCTTTATTAGCTAGAGGAGTGTGAAAACAAAGTGCTAAAGTTAGAAATGATCAGCGTGAAAAATTTAGCTAAAACAAAAAGAAGCCTCTCACTCACCCAGAAGGAAATAATGAGAAACGTTTTTGGGAAGTAAGGAGTCCCACCTCGACCTATTATCATGAATACCACTTATTGAGGGAGTGGGTGATACTTCAGACAGATCTGTCACCACGAATCGCCAAGCCCCTGATGTATTCACGAACTCATCAAATCTGATATAATTTGATTAATTAGGCGTAATCCAAATTAAATGCTGAAAAGCAGCCTATTTAAATTTCGTTGAATAATTTTACAAAAAAGCTCCTAGGGCATAGGACTTTAAAGCTCAGTTAATGTCTTCAAAGAAGAGTCGCTGAGAAACCCATACTCACCTGTTCACCGAAGGTGTTCCCGAAGGGTAAAGGAGTGTGTGGAGTATGTCGCTAACTAGCTGTGACTATTGTCAAAACCCAAAACACTAAAAATTCAAATTTATGTGTCTGGATATACAATAAATACAGTTATCTTAACTTGTGAATCAACACTCTCAAAGAGTGGCAACAATTCAGTCATATTAACCGAACCACGTTGGCATGGGTTTTTGGAAAACTTGGTTTAGTACTTCTGAGTCTGGAACGACAAATAAAACAACCGCATTTGAAGAGTATACAGCAGGAGATAGAGGCAACTCTAACGCCAGTAAAGATAACATTGTTTTCAGTACTGAGCGAGATATCGACCTGTATGAACTAGAAGAACTCTGTGACGCGGTTGGTTGGTCGCGTCGCCCTCTGAGAAAAGTAAAAAAAGCCATTGAGCATAGTTTTCTCGTCGCCTCTATGTGGCAAGTACGAGGAAATAACAAAAGGTTGATTGGTTTTGCCCGTGCTACCTCAGATCATGCTTTTAATGCCACTATCTGGGATGTGGTAGTTCACCCAGACTTCCAAAGTCAAGGACTGGGTAAGGCATTAATGAAATATGTCCTCAAAAAACTCAGGAGTGAAGAGATTAGCAATGTTACTCTTTTTGCTGATCCCCATGTTGTAGATTTTTACAGGACTATGGGATTTATGCCTGATCCAGAAGGTATTAAAGGGATGTTTTGGTATCCTCATTAATCCTCCAACGAAAACAAACAAAACAAGTTGCTTCTATAAAACGGCTAAAATACCCAAAGTGTGCTAAGATGGTTTAGCGATTAGCATTCTTCTATCAAAATCACTTCTGTCAGGGTGAGTTAGTGAAAAAACTCTTAATTGCAAAAATAATTTTATTTTCCAGCTAAGAGGGTTCGCAATCGGCTTTGATTTATGATATGATGGCGGAGATGATAAAGCAAAGCATAATTTCGGTTATGTAAAGCTAAACTATCGACAGCAAAATAATTTCTTCGGGATGTAGCGCAGCTTGGTAGCGCGCCTGCTTTGGGAGCAGGATGCCGCAGGTTCAAATCCTGTCATCCCGATTTTTGGTAAATATCAAATCTCTTTGTTTCTTCATAAGTAGATCAAATTCTTGCAGCTAAAGCGTTAACCTTTGTCATGCTGTAGCTTGCTTTCCGTAGGGTACGTCCCTAAGAGCAGTGAAGCATTCCGGAAATTGCTGTATCTATCAATTTTCGGAATGCCTCACTCAAAATGAGAATTTTCAGCAGTTTTTAGTATAAAATGTTTTCTCTATCTTATTTTTGTAAAAATTACTGCAAGTAATTGCATAAAATTCATTAAATAGATAGATTGTTTTGTTTTTCCCTGGAAAAGCCTTCACTAATGAATTTAGTAGTGTTATCTTTTTAAGATCTGCCCAGAGAAGCGATGCCTGCTGAGGGCGTAACCATCGCAGTGGGAACAATTAATTTAATCATAGCTTCACCACTAGTTGAGAAAAACAATAAAATAGCATTGTTCTGATCAAGAGTCCGGGAGATCACTCTCCGCTTGAGAAGAAATATAATAGGCCAATACAGTATTTAGTCCTGAATGGCAAGACAGTTAAAAACAATTAGCTCAATCTATAAGTTATTTAGACACCAAATAGCTTAATAGATAACTAAAATCAGGTGTTGTTGTATAAATCTAAACCATTTTTTGATTGTCTAAGTTAATTCAACTATTAAAATTGAAGTGAGGAGTAATTATGAAATCATTAGTTCGTTTGGGCGCAACCTTAGGTCTAGTAGGTGGTACGTTGCTCTTAAGTGTCGTTGGCATTAATATTCCTGTGCAGGCATTAACAGAACAACAGATAAAAGATAAATTAGACTCAGTACCTGTTTACTTGATTACTAACGAGAAAGGTTTACCCCTAAGTCGTAACTTACCTGATGCTCAAAATGGCCAAAAAGGTGGATCGGTGACAGGAGTATATATGAGTCGCCAGGAAGCTTTAGCTTTTATCAAAGAACTGCGGAATGTGAAAAATAAAGATCCAAAACTGGAAGACATGGCGAAGAAACTACAAGTTACAGCCGTGCCTTTAGGTGTGATTTATCAACAATTACAACAAACAAAAAATCAGGCAAATCGCCTCTTATTTGCTTTTAAACCTGTAGACCAAGAACTCAAAGGGGCTTTAGAGTTGCTACGCGCCAGTGGTCAAAAAATAGATCAATTTAAAAGCGTCCCAGTTTTTGCTGTGAGATTTGCACCAGATAAAGGGTATGTACCAATTCAAGTAACTGCTAATAAACAGCAACTAATTCCTCTATTCTTGAGTAAACAAGACGCACAAGGTTTATTGAACCAGGTGAAGCCAAAGTTTCCCACGGCTGATATTCAAGTTATAGATGTGGATGGGGTGATTAAAACTTTAAAAGATAAAAGCGATTCGTGGTTAAACCAAGTTGTCTTGGTGCCATCGGCAGAGTCTAGAGAATATATCAGGACTCTACCAAAAGAGAATGCTCCTAAGCCGAAAAATTTACCTTCTAAGCAATTTTAAGCATGATGAGTCAACAGCCAAGGGTGGTTTGTGGTTTAGAACTTTGGCAGTGGCGCAATCAAGCAATTGAGACTGCGATCGCTCACGATATCCTACCCTTAGAAGTAGATTGGCTGTTACAGGAGATTGCTGGTTTAGACCGCTTGGCGCTGCGTTTGGAGTCTTTTAAAGCATCGACTCAAATACAAATGCAGTTATCTCTAGATGAGTTAGAACAGTTGTGGCAAAGGCGATTACATGACTGCTTGCCAGTACAATACATCGCTGGGGTGACACCTTGGCGATTTTTTAAACTCGCAGTGTCCAATGCGGTTTTAATTCCCAGACCAGAAACAGAGTCTTTGATTGATTTAGCGGTAGTGGCTGCTAAAAATAGTCGAACAGAAGGTTTAGAACAAGGACATTGGGCGGATTTGGGGACTGGTAGTGGTGCGATCGCTTTCGGATTAGCTGATATATTTATAAATGCCACAATCCATGCTGTTGATTTGAGTCCAGAAGCATTAGCTGTTGCTAAAACTAATGCTAAAAACTTAGGTTTTGCCGAACGGATTAAATTTTATCAAGGTTCTTGGTGGGAACCTCTAAAATCTCTGAAAGGTCAGTTTAGCGGTATGGTATCAAACCCGCCATATATTCCCACTAATACCGTACTTACATTACAGCCAGAAGTAGTTAACCATGAACCCCATTTAGCCTTAGATGGTGGTGTTGATGGTTTAGACTACATTCGTCATTTAATTGATATTTCCCCTCAGTATTTACTTCCTGGTGGGGTGTGGTTGATTGAAATGATGGCAGGACAGGCAGATACAGTCAGAGATCTGCTACAAAATCATGGCAGCTATGAAAATATCCAGATTCATGCTGATTTAGCGGGAATTGAACGTTTTGCTTGTGCTTATAAAAAAATGATTGTCTGATAGCATAGCGTGGCGCAAGCCATATCAGGATAAACCGCAAGCTATCAATCAGAATCTTAAGCTTTGCGCCTTTGCGCGAAACATAATTCATACCACCATTATGCAAGTCCAAAATTATCCTGTACTTTATCCTAAAAATCTCACGCCCAAACACAAAAACCCTCTCTGTGCCTCTGCGCCTCTGCGTGAGATAATATCTTAAATTACAACCACCGAGCCGCATCTTTAGCGTGGTAAGTCAAAATCAAATCAGCACCAGCCCGTTTAAACCCAGTCAAAGTTTCCATCACAACGCGCTGTTCATCAATCCAACCATTTAAAGCCGCAGCCTTCACCATTGCATATTCACCAGACACATTGTAAGCAGCCACAGGTAAATTACTAGCTTCCTTCACGCGCCAGATAATATCCATATATGCCAAAGCCGGCTTCACCATCAGCATATCAGCGCCTTCAGCAATATCCAACTCTATTTCTTTTATTGCTTCACGAGCATTACCGGGGTCCATTTGGTAAGTGCGTCTATCACCAAATTGAGGTGTTGAATCTGCTGCATCTCTAAATGGCCCATAATAAGCCGAAGCATATTTAGCAGCATAAGACATAATCGGGATATCTTCAAATCCCGCGTCATCCAAACCAGCACGAATTGCTTGGACAAAACCATCCATCATTCCCGAAGGTGCGATAATATCGGCACCGGCTTTAGCTTGAGAAACTGCCGTTTTCTTCAATAATTCCAAAGTTGGATCATTTAAAACCCTTCCTGTCAAATCACCAACTTGTAAATAACCACAATGTCCATGATTTGTATATTCACACAAACAAGTATCAGCCATCACAATTAAATCAGGAACTGCTTCTTTAACTGCGGTTGCTGCTTTTTGGACAATACCACAATCATGCCAAGCACCTGTAGCATCTACATCTTTATCTGCCGGAATTCCAAATAAGATAATAGCAGGAATACCTAAATCATAAACTTCCTTTGCTTCTTCAACAATTTTATCTACCGAAAGTTGGTAAACACCAGGCATAGATTTTACTTCTTTAGCAATACTTTCGCCGGGAACAGCAAACAGTGGATAAATCAAATCATTGGTTGTTAAAACGGTTTCACGCACCATTCGACGCAATTGTGGATGAGTACGTAAACGGCGGGGGCGATGTGTAGGAAACATAATTTTTTATCAACAAAAAAACTCAATGGACATAAAAGAAAGCGTCACAAAAGTCAAGTTTTATCTTGTGACCTTCAGACAAACTAGAAACAGTGCTTAACTGTCTTTGCCCTACTGTTGATGAAGCTGTGGGGCAATTTTGTATTTTACAACTTAGTTGACATTTGGTTAGAACAAATTTACAAAAAACAATCTTAAAAAAATCATTCAATTAATTTGGGTAAATTGTTAAATCAAAAGCTTGGATTAATCAAACCACCTAATCTGATCTTAAAATACTCGGAAAATAAACGGATAACGACAAGGTTGATCAGGATTGCTAAAAACACCAATTAGCGCCCAGATTGTCAGTCCCCAATGGATGATATATCCTAAGCCTGCCAGTGGTAACAAAACGATTAGTGGTAAAACCAACCAACCAGTTAGAAAAAATAAAGCTCCCAAAATTGCACCGTAAAACCATACGTTAAAGTGGAAGTTGATCGATTCTTTCGCATTGTCTTTAACAACAGGATCATCGGATACAAATAATATGGCTATAGGCAAACCAACAGATATCATTGTGGTGCTGAAAAAAATTGCTCCGTGACACAATGCTGATAATAGTTTACGTTTATCGCTGTCGTACATTATTACCTCCTATTCAGTTCTTGTTATTTATTATATCAAGAATGAAGACACAATTTTCAGACTAAAAAATACATAACTTCTTGAAGAATTCTGGGATCTGATAAAATTAGATAGGATTGCTGTCATGATATATTTTTTACAAAAACTTAAATTAATCTCAGCAATATCTACTATCAAAGGTATGATTATTTGGCAACCAGATCAAGAAATTAATAAGGGTAGATTTATCATTCAGGGTAAACCCTTGAGTAGTGGTGGTTTTGGGATTACCTACAAAGCTTTAGAACCTAAGACGGGTAAATTATACGCTATTAAAACCTTAAACTCAACTATGCAAATCAGAGAATATTTTGCCCGACAACAGGTTAAGTTTATTAACGAAGCCTTGACAAGTAAAAGTTTTGATATCAGCATATTCTCAAAGTTTATGAAGTCATCCAAGAAGGTCTACTTTTTGGGGTTGTGATGGAATATATTGATGGGGAAATTTTATTTAAGTATGTCCAAAGCAAGGGATAATTATCAAAATTTGAAGCACTTTTATATATAGATCAAATAGGACAGGCTTTAGAATATATGGTTCTTCGGTTCTTTTTATGGAAAACCTGATTAAAAACCATTGAAAGCCTTATAGGACTTACGCAAGTGTCACACTAAAAATCTGTTGTAGGGTGCGTCAGACTGCATAAATATTGCAAATAAACAGATTGTTGATATCTGACGCACCTTACCAATGTGCCAGTTGCCTAAGTCCTGCCTTATTGTGTGGGCATTTTATTGAAAATATGGTCATGATTGGTTATAATCCTTGCCCCGTAAGGGTTTTATTATAAAAAATCCTTAATCACCATAAAAGAGACGCAAGAACCAGCAATTTTAGATTACGTAGTTTATTAAACTGGCACTTTAGTATTAATTCTCCATAAAAGAGACGCAACAGCCTAATTTTCTTGATTTGTAATAGCTGGTGTCAGTCATCTCTCTAGTTGCTCTGCAATTACTTCATCTTCCACCATTAGTCTGTGTTTCTTTTTAGCATGGTCTCTATTGGTTTTTTTCTGGTGATCGTGGCTAGTCTCAATCGCTTAATTACTTGTCTAGATAGAGTTTCCCACTATTTTTGATCACTGCAAATACCGCCCTTGACAATTTCGCCTTTTCCTTAAATTGTCACCAATGCTCTCCGACTGGGAACGAGATATCATCAGGATTTGAGCTTAAGTTGACACCATTAAGCTTTTGCTTTACCTCTACCACACGATGAAGTTTTCAAACATCCTCTTAGATACCATAAAGTCTTCTTTTCAGTCAAATTGGTTGTATCATGCCTGATGATTTCGCCAAGAATAAATAGCTGTAATCCTTAATAAGTCAGCTTTTTAGCTCATTTTCCCCATCCAGTAAAAAATATTTTTCCGTAGAGTGATATGAAACTGATCAGATGTGGGTAAGTTATTAGCACAAGGGAAAAAACAATACTTCACCCCAAGGAAAACTACTATGAAAACTGAACTGAAAGCTAAATTTATCCAACACCTCCTCGGCAAAAAAAATAACAACGAAGGTTTCACCTTAATTGAACTGTTAGTTGTAATCATCATTATTGGTATTCTATCAGCGATCGCTTTACCTTCCTTCTTGAACCAAGCTAACAAAGCTAGAGAATCTGAAGGTAAACAATACGCTGGTTCTATGAACCGTGGTCAGCAAACTTATTACTTAGAGAACCAAACCTTTGCTACTGATATCACTCTCATGGGTCTAGGTATTGCTACTACCACCACTAACTATACTTACAAACTTGAAAAATCTGCTGGTGGTGCTTTAACTACTGCTGATGCTTTGATTGCTGTACTTAACGTTGCAGAGCCAGTGAATGCTGTTAACTTGAGAGCATTTATCGGTGTTACTGACTTGATTCAGTCTGGTGGTGCTACAACAACAACTGCAATTCTATGTCAGAAGAAAGATGCAGGTGCTTATGCTGCTAGTGGTGTAAGTGTTAGTACCTCAGCTGATACAACCGCACCAAAATGTGCAGGTACCTTCAAAGCAATTGAGTAGGATTGTTTATAAAATCTCCTGGAAAACTGTCAGGTTTCTGATGCTATGCTGCAAATAATTTCATCTCACTAAGATAAGAGGTAGGTAAGTTGTTACCTACTTTTTATTTTTTAACATCTCTATTAATCTTCACAACTATGAATAATTTTGAATCTTTAAAAAAACAAGCTTTCACAAATTTCTATACAGGTGAATATCTCCAGGCCTCAACACTTTATCAAGAATTAATTAATCAGCAACCAGAAGTTAAAGAATGTCACTGGTATTTAGGATTATCCTTACTGTTGCAAGGAAAAGAAGCAGAAGCACAAACTAGTTGGATGTTAGCAGTTTTTGATGGAGAAGATGCAGAAATTGAACAGTGGACTTATGAATTAGTTACAGTTTTACAAACAGAAGCACAAAGACAGGAAGAATTACAAGAATATAAATTTGCTTGGGTTATTCGTCAACATCTTCGAGAAATTATTCCAGAAGATGTTAACAATATTTTAGAATTAATCAAACTATCACTAGAATTAGAAAATCTCACAGAAGAGAATTTTCAAGAATTAGAAATTATTGAGATTTTAAATTCTGACTTAGCAGAAATAGATAGAGAATTATTATTTACTGTCCTACAAAAAACTCTCAAATTAATCTGGAGTGAAGCTTGGATACTAAGTTTTCCCCAAGCTTGTATTTCTTATCTAGATAATTTACAACTTACTCATACTGTAATGTTAACTGCTTTAGAAGCAGCTTATACGGGACATAGGTTTGATTTAGCTATTAAATATGCTGAATTAGCTTTAGCAATTAATTATCCTAACCCGGAAGTTATTTCGGAAGTTTTGAGTCATTTAGCAACTTTTCATTATGAACTAGGTAATTTTGATCAAGGTATTGATCTTAGTAAAAAGATATGTAATTTAGCTGAAAAGACTAATGATTTTATTAATGCTTACGTAATGTTATTGCAGGGTTTTCTACGTTCTGGAGGAAGGTGGTATGAAGCTTTACCAATAATTAAGAAATATGAAAGTTATTTACATCAGCTAATTAAAGAACAACCAAACTTAGAGAGAACTAGAATTTATCGCTTATTAAACTGTACATATTATTTACCCTATATTCGTGATACACCTAGAGAAAACAGATTTTTGCATAATCAAGTCTTGCAAGTTTGCCAAAACAATATTCAAATCTATGCTCAAGAACAGTTTAATCGTTATTCTCAATCTCATGCTCAAAGAATTAAAACACCAAAAAAACAACTGAAAATAGGTTATCTGTCCCACTGCTTAAGAGAACATTCTGTAGGTTGGTTAGCAAGATGGTTATATCAACATCATAATCGGGAAGAATTTGAAATTTATACCTATTTCGTAACTTATCGTTCTCATATCCATGATTTCCTGCAAGATTGGTATGAACAAAAATCAGATCATGTTAGAAAATTGGGAAGAGATGGCATCGAAATTGCTGAACAAATATATCAAGATGAAATTGATATTTTAGTAGATTTAGATAGCATGACTGCGGATATTAGTTGTGAAGCAATGGCATTGAAACCAGCACCAATTCAAGTAACATGGTTAGGTTGGGATGGTTCAGGAATACCAACCATAGATTACTATATTGCAGACAATTATGTTTTACCAGAATATGCTCAAGAATATTACCGTGAGAAAATTTGGCGTTTACCAAATACATATTTAGCAGTTGATGGTTTTGAAATTGGTGTACCGACTTTAACCAGGAAAAATTTAGAAATTCCCGATGATGCTGTAATTTATTTTAGCGCCCAAGCAGGTTATAAGCGTAACCCTGATAATGTGCGGTTACAAATGAAAATTCTGAAAGAAGTACCCAATAGTTATTTTTTAATTAAAGATATTAATAAAGAAGTAGGAGTAGTAAGACAGTTCTTTGAAAAAATTGCCGAAGAGGAGGGAGTAAGTAAGGAAAGATTACGTTTTTTGAATAAAGTGTCATCATCAGCGATTCATCGTGCTAATTTGCAAATTGCAGACGTGGTATTAGATACCTATCCCTATAATGGTGCAACTACCACTATGGAAACCCTATGGGTAGGTATACCCTTAGTAACAAAAGTGGGAGAACAATTTTCGGCTCGTAATAGTTACAGCATGATGGTAAATGCTGGTATTACTGAAGGTATCGCTTGGAGTGATGAGGAGTATATTGAATGGGGTGTGAAGTTAGGCAAGGAGACTGATTTCAGGAAAAATATTCATTGGAAATTATTAAAGTCTCGTCAAACTGCATCATTATGGAATGGTAAGCAATTTACTTGTGATTTGGAGAATGCTTATAAAAAAATGTGGCAAAAGTATATTGATGGTTAACAATAAATGATGATATAGCTATCTGCTTTCATAAAAAAAGCATAGTTTGATTGTGTAAAGATCAAGATTAACTGTTACTTATCATTACCCTCAAGCATTACAGTGAATGAGGGATAAATTATAAAATAAATAAGAGAATTGTACATGGCAATTTCACAAGATGTTAAATTAGGTAACAATGTTACAATCCATCATCCCGAATTAGTTAATTTGTATGGATGTAAAATTGGAGATGATACTAAAATAGGTGCTTTTGTAGAAATACAAAAAGGTGTAATTGTGGGTAATCGTTGTAAAATTTCTTCCCACAGTTTTATTTGTGAAGGAGTGGAAATAGAGGATGAAGTGCTGATTGGTCATGGTGTGATGTTCATCAATGATCGTTATCCTCGATCCACAAGTAATGGTATTTTGAAGACAGAAACTGATTGGAATGTAACTCCAGTTAAAATCAAACGTGGAGCATCTATAGGTAGCGGTGCAGTGATTATGTGTGGTGTAAGAATAGGTGAAGGAGCAATGGTTGCTGCTGGAGCAGTGGTAACTAATAATGTACCTGAATATGCGATCGCTATGGGTGTACCCGCCAGAGTAACAGGTGACGTGCGGGAGCGTAAACTATGATAGGAATTGGTGTAATTGGCTACGGTTATTGGGGACCAAATCTGGTACGTAACTTTTATGAAATACCAGAAGCCCAAGTAATTACTGTTAGTGATTTCCGGCTAGATAAATTGACACAAGTCCAATCCCGTTACCCTACTATTGGTATAACATCAAATTATCAAGATTTAATCAATGATGATCGGATTGAGGCGATCGCTGTTGCAACTCCAGTTTCATCCCATTTCGATATAGCTATGCAAGCTTTACGGGCTGGAAAGCACGTTTTAATAGAAAAGCCCATGACCGCAAGCTCTGAACAAGCATTACAATTAATTGCTGAAGCTGATAAACGCAATCTAGTTCTCATGGTAGATCACACCTTTGTTTATACGGGTGCAATTCGTAAAATCCGTGAGATTGTAGAAACTAATACACTAGGTGATACTTATTATTACGATGCTTCTCGTCTCAATCTAGGGCTATTTCAGCATGACGTGAATGTAATTTGGGATTTAGCAGTGCATGACTTATCAATTATGGATTATGTTCTACCTCCCAAACCTTGTGCTGTATCTGCCACAGGAATAAGTCATGTAAGTGGAGAGCCAGAAAATATTGCCTATATGACATTATTTTTTAATGAACAATTAATTGCTCATTTGCATCTTAATTGGCTTGCTCCAGTAAAAGTCCGACGTACACTAATTGGTGGTAGCCAAAAGATGATTGTTTATGATGATCTAGAACCTAGTGAAAAGGTCAAATTATATGACAAAGGAATTACAATCAATAATAATCAGGATAATCTGTATAAAATGCTAATTGGTTATCGCACTGGAGATATGTGGTGTCCAAAACTGGATCTGACAGAAGCTCTAAATAGAGTGGTATCCCACTTTATTAACTGTATTAAAACAGGCGATTGCCCTATGACTGATGGTAAAGCAGGGTGGCGAGTAGTAAAAATTCTCGAGGCTGCTACTGAGTCTATGAAACACCAGGGTAAATTAGTGGAATTGAACTTGACAGAAGTAGGGGGAACATCATGATTCCATTTGTAGATTTAAAAACACGGTATGCCACTATCAAAGATGAAATTAACCAAGCTATTTCTAGAGTGCTGGAAACTACCCAATTTACCCAATTTATATTAGGGGAAGAAGTAGAAGCATTTGAAACTGAGTTTGCAACTTACTGTGGTGCTGATTATGGTATTGGCGTAAATTCTGGTACAAGTACTTTGCACTTAGCCTTGTTAGCTTTAGGGATGAGTGCTGGTGATGAAGTCATAACCGTACCTTTTACTTTTGTGGCAACTGTAGCTGCTATTTGTTATACAGGAGCTAAACCAGTTTTTGTAGATATTAATCCCATTTCTTATACTTTCTTATACTATAGATGTTAACCAGATTGAGTCCGCTATTACTGAACGAACAAAAGCTATACCTCCTGTTCATCTATATGGACAACCTGCGGATATGGACTCTATTCTCGCCATAGCAAAAAAATATAATCTGAAAGTAATTGAAGATGCTGCTCAAGCTCATGGTGCTGAATATAAAGGCAAAAGGGTCGGTAGTCGTAGGTGATTAATGAAGAGTTATCTTTGCCCATGTATGCAGAATTAAAAGAATACGATATTCATTACCAATTAACTTTAATCAATGAAATATTAACTTAGTAAATCAATTAAGGAATTTAATTATGAATAAGGAAGATGAATCTTTTATAGGACTAAATCCTTTAGATGATGATACTGATACTAAATTAAGACACCAAATACTAACATATCATTTATCTTCAATTTTAACTGATAGAGAAAGAGCTAAATTATTGGGATTACCAGAAGGATGTCGGATTCGTGAAAATGCAAAAATTCTTGCCCCAGAAAATTTGGTTTGTGGCAAAAATGTTTGGATTGGAGAAGGTGCAATTCTTGATGCCCAAGGTGGATTAACTATAGGAGACTATACACAAATTGGTCTTTCTACAATGATTTGGTCACATAGTAGTCACAAACAAGCTTTGAAATCTGAAACTTGTATAGATAGTAGCTCTATAATTTATAAACACACAAAAATTGGTAAAAATTGTTTTATAGCAGGTCCTTCTGTTGTAACTGCTGGAGTGACTATTGGCAATAGGGTAATTATATCTCCTCTTAGTTTTGTAGATCAAGATATTCCCGACAACGCTATTTATGGAGGCAACAGACCAGTGAAGAAATTAGAGAAACGTTTAGATAAACTCGAAAATTTGTTACAAGAAATTCTTAATGAACTACCCTCAGATAAAGTCAAGGAAATTATGATGAAACTAAACAAATAATTTAACTATTAACAGAAAAATCATGAAGAAAGTGTTAATAACTGGTGGTGCAGGATTAGTTGGCTCTCATATTGCCGATCAATTAGTTAAACAAGGAGTTTCAGAAATTGTTATTCTTGATAACTTTGTCAGGGGTAAGAAAGCTAATTTGGAATGGGCAATTGCCAATGGGAATATCAACATTATCGAAGGAGATATTCGAGATCAAAAATTGCTGAACAAAATTATGCCCGGTGTTGATGTTCTTTTTCATCAAGCTGCAATTCGTATTACTCAATGTGCCGAAGATCCAAGATTAGCATTAGAAGTATTGGTTGATGGTACTTATAATGTTTTAGAATCAGCGGTTAAGTCACAAGTTAAGAAAGTTATCGCAGCTTCTTCCGCTTCTGTTTTGGGTATGGCAGAGGAATTTCCTACTACTGAATCTCATCACCCTTATAATAACCGGACTTTTTATGGTGCAGCCAAAACCTTTAATGAGGGTATGTTACGCACATTTAATGAAATGTATGGATTGGATTATGTGGCGTTACGTTATTTTAACGTTTATGGTACGAGGATGGATATTTATGGGGTTTATACCGAAGTATTAGTTAGATGGATGGATCGTATTATAGAGGGAAAACCACCGCTTATTTTTGGTAATGGATTACAAACAATGGATTTTATTTCAGTGGAAGACATTGCTAGAGCAAATATTTTGGCTGCTCAAAGTGATATTAGCGATGATGTTTTTAATATTGCTAGTGGGATAGAAACTAGTTTGAATGATTTAGCTTTTAGTCTTTTAAAAGTCATGAACTCTGATCTTAAACCTGAATATGCAGATGAAAGAAAAGTTAATCCTGTACAAAAGAGATTGGCTGATACTAGCAAAGCTGAAAAATTACTAGGATTTAAAGCTGAGATTTCTTTAGAAGAAGGTTTAACTCGTTTAGTTGATTGGTGGAAAACAACGAAGAATTTTTTATAACCTATCTAAATTTTAGTTAGTGTTTAAATTCATATTTTTGATTAAAATATAATCTTGCTTTTTTTTTAATAATTCACAGTTATCTTAACTTTATTTTCTATCCAAAATAATTTATTATGAACGAAAAATCTTATTTTATTCCTATCGCTAAACCTTTTCTAGGTGAAGAAGAGGCCCAAGCAGCAAGTCAAGCAATTTTATCAGGATGGGTGACACAAGGTCCACAAGTTAAGGCTTTTGAAGAAGAGTTTGCCGACTATGTAAGTGCAAAATATGCTTGTGCTGTTTCTAGTTGCACTACGGCCTTACATTTGGCTTTATTAGCCGTAGGTGTTCAACACGGTGATGAAGTAATTACAGTATCCCATTCTTACATTGCAACAGCTAATAGCATTCGCTACTGTGGTGCTATTCCCGTATTTGTGGATATTGAACCACAAACCTATAATATTAATCCTGAATTAATTGAACCTGTAATCAGCGATCGCACTAAAGCAATTTTAGTAGTGCATCAAATGGGAATGCCCTGTGGTTTAAAAGAAGTTTTAGCTATTGCAAAAAAATATTCTTTACCAGTCATTGAAGATGCCGCTTGTGCGATTGGTAGTGAGATATTATGGCAGGAAGAATGGGAAAAAATCGGTAAACCTCATGGAGATATTGCCTGTTTTTCCTTTCACCCTCGTAAAGTGATTACCACTGGTGACGGTGGAATGCTAACCACTTCTAATCCTGAATGGGATAAAAAGTTCAGATTATGGCGACAACATGGTATGAGTGTACCAGATACCGTGCGTCATGGTTCAAAACAAATCATTTTTGAAACCTATCCTGTTTTAGGCTATAACTACAGAATGACTGATATTCAAGCAGCTATCGGACGAGAGCAATTGAAGAAATTACCTGAAATAATCTCTCAAAGACGACAACTAGCGGAAAAATATCAAGAGTTATTATCTAATATTTCTGGAATAGAAGTGCCAACAGAACCATTATGGGCAAAAACTAATTGGCAAAGTTATTGTATTAAATTAGCTGACTATATTAATCAAACAGCGGTAATGCAAAAATTATTAGATCAAGGAATTGCCACACGAAGAGGAATAATGTGCGTTCATAGAGAAGAATCATATCATAGTCAACCTTGGCATTGTGGTATAAAGTCTAATTCTTGTAACTGTCCTCAATCAGAATGTAAAGCTTTAAATATTAGTCAATATGCTCAAGATCGCTCTCTTATCTTACCTCTTTTTCCAGAAATGCTGATACAAGAACAACAACAAATATGTGAAAGTCTCTCACAGATTATACAGACTGTATAAAGCCAAATTCATAGCTACACAATAAGGAGAAAAATTTATGAAAATAGACTTAATTTATCTCGACTCTTCTTCCTTTCCTTGGAATGTTGGTAAAGGATGGTCGCAAACTTTAGAAAAAATGAAATTATTAGGTCAAGTATTTTCTGTAAATGAATCAAGCTATGAGGTTTTATTTCAAAACTTAAAAAAAAGTACAAGTGATATCATAATACTAATAGGAGGAGATCATTATTTACCTTTTCTACATGATCAACCTCAAAAACGAGATTTCTGGCAAAATTTAGAACAGACTACTGTTTGTCTTTGCTGGGAAACTATAATTAATGCTAAATTTCCTAATACGATTGAGAAATCGGCAAGTGCTAGTTTATGTTTTGATTATTTTATTTGCTGTGATGAAAGAGACTTGATTTTTTTTAAAAATAGAAAGAATATTTGTTTCTCTCCAGTTTGTGTTGATGAAGATAGTTTTAAAATCAAAACTCCTATTGACCAGCGTCAAAAACAAATGTTTTTCTTTGGACAGATTACAAATTTTAATATTCCTGGTGTATATGACCAAAGAAGAGAACTATTACAGCAGTTATTAGCAGCAAGGGCAGTAGTATTTGTAAATGGATGGATTGAAACTCACAATTCACCAGATGTGTTAGTTAATCTCTACAATAATTTTTATGCAATAATTAACCTGCCTACTAATATGGGAGGTTATACACAAAGAGTTTTTGAAGCAATGTCTTGTGGAACAACACTATTGCAATATAGATTACAATCTCAACCTATATGTAGTAGTTTATTTGTTGAGTATGAAGATTATATTCCCTATGACATTGGCGATTTTCCACAATTACTACATCTTGTTCAAAATCTAAATAATTTATTTGACTTAGAAAAAATAACTACACAAGCTAGAGAAAAAATCTTAAATTATCATACAATAGAAAAAAGAATCCGGCAAATTATTAAATTTGTGCAAGATGGTGAAAAAATTGAAAATCAAATTCTTCCTAAACTAAAAATTGAAGCAATATCAACTAATTTATCAAAGTTCTCCTACGATCAAACAAAATCAGAAAAATGTAAAATTTGTGATTCAGATTCTCATTACTTCTCTACAGCAAAAATACTTCAGAAATACGATGCTGATTATTTTCAGTGTTCTCACTGTGGCTTTGTGCAAACAGAACATCCTTACTGGTTAAATGAGGCTTATTCAGAAGCAATTGCCCCTAGTGATGTAGGTTTAGTGTATCGTAATAATATGATGGCAACTATTACAGCTAAGTTGCTATTTAATTATTTCGATCACGACGCTAAATTTTTAGATTATGGCGGTGGTTATGGTCTTTTTGTAAGATTGATGAGAGACCAGGGGTTTAATTTTTATTGGCAAGATAAATTTTGTCAAAATCTTTTCGCAACAGGTTTTGAATTAACAGAGACAATTAAATCTGAGTTGTTATTAGTTACCGCATTTGAGTTATTTGAACATTTTACTGATCCCTTGCAAGAATTAGAGGTAATGCTTGAATTAGCCCCTAATATTTTATTTAGTACATCATTATTACCGGATAATAATCCTAAACCTGATGAATGGTGGTATTATACTCCTCATGAAGGTCAGCATATTGCTATTTATACAATAAAATCCTTAGAAATATTAGCGAAAAAATATAATTTAAAGTTATATAGTGATGGAGCTTCTTTACATCTATTAACTACAAACAAAAATCTACCCGAAAAATTATTTGATAACCTTAAAATAGGTGAATTAATACCATATCAAAAAGAATCTCTTTTGTATCGTGATTTCAACCAAGTTGTTAGTAAAATACTAACAATAAATAATTCATTAAATGTAAATCAACCAGCAAATATTCCTGAAATCAAAACACCTGTTATCCTAATTGATGGCGTATTTTTTCAACTCTATAAAACCGGAATTGCTAGAGTTTGGAAATCTCTTTTAGAACAATGGTCAAACACTGAATTTGCTAATCATATCGTAGTTTTAGATAGGGCTAACACTGCTCCCAAAATTGACGGTATTCGTTATCGGGATATATCTCCCTATAACTATAACAATACTGAAAGCGATTACCAGATGCTCCAGAAGATTTGCGATGAAGAAGCAGCAGAATTATTTATTTCCACTTATTACACTACTCCCATTGATACACCATCTGTATTTATGGCTTATGACATGATACCAGAAGTTTTAGGAGGCGACTTAAATGAACCAATGTGGCTGGAAAAACATCACGCTATCAAACACGCATCTGCCTTTATTTCTATATCAGAAAATACAGCCAAAGACCTAAATACATTTTTCCCAGAGATACCATTAGAATCAATTACCGTTGCTCATTGTGGAGTTTCTCCTCATTTTTCCCCTGCTTCTAACAGTGAAATTAATGCTTTTAAATATAAATATGGCATCAATAAACCCTATTTCTTATTAAGTGGATTGGCGGGATATAAAAACACGATTTTATTTTTTAAAGCATTTTCCCAACTTAGTAATAAACACAGTTTTGATATAGTATCTACTGGTGCAGGTAATCAATTATCTTCCGAATGGCGACGGTATACTGCTGGATGTACTTTTCATGGATTGCAGTTGAGTGATGATGAATTAAGACTAGCTTATGCTGGAGCAATAGCATTAGTCTATCCTTCTCAATATGAAGGTTTTGGAATGCCAGTAGTCGAAGCGATGGCCTGTGGCTGTCCTGTAATTACTACTTCTAATGCTTCTTTACCTGAAGTTGGAGGAGAAGCAGTAATTTATGTTAAGGATAATAATATTGAGAGTATGACTAATGCTTTATGTGAAGTACAGAAACCTAGTTTAAGACGCTATTTAATTGAAGCAGGATTAAAACGGTCTCAAAAGTTTTCTTGGTCTAAAATGGCCGATATTGTCAGCGATATTTTAATTAGTCAAACTCTTGAACCTTTTAATCTGCGATCTATTAATCTCATCATATTTCCTGATTGGAATCAATCAGAAGATGATTTATATTTGCAACTTGGGGAAGTAATCAAAACCATAGCTACTGGTTTTAATGCTCATCAAACAACCTTACTAATATATGTTAGTAATACCGATCCTGAAACTGCTGATTTAATCTTATCGAGCATTGCTATGAATTTAATGATGGAAGATGAGATAGATATTACTGAAAGTATGCAGGTTTCTCTAGTGGTAGAAATCAGTGAAAAACAGTGGAAAATGCTATTACCACATCTGCACAGCAGAATTGTATTAGAAGTAGAAAATCAACAAGCGATCGCTAAATTCCAAGCCGAACAATTACCTAATTTTGAAATATAGATAAATATAACTGATGGAGAATAATTAAGGCTGCTATACTAACTTCTGCATTAAAGTGATTTAAAGATAGTTAGTTGAGTTGCTGAATATAGCAGCCAACTCTAGGGATTATTGCTCTCTTCTTTCTTCATATTCCCCAAAACGACTTTATAATCCTGCCTATCTGGATGCTGCTTAACTAATTTCTCCATGAGTGCGATCGCACCTTGCTTATCCCCCGACTGCAACCGGATCATAGATAATTTCTCCAGCGCTATTTGATTATTGGGTTCTCGCTGCAAAACCAACTCATAACCTTTTACTTGTTTTTGTAGTTCAGTCTCCACCGATTGTACTGGTGATGCTGGGGGACTTTCCCAAGCCTTTTGTATAGTAGTTACACCCCCAAAAAGCATTGAACCACAAAATGAAACTAGTCCAATATATGTAACAATTCTTTTCTTACGTTCAATCTGCTTACCACGCTTAATCAAGTAGTCGTCGCTAGAAATTGCCATTCGTTAAAATTTACTGCGGCAAATACTTAACTAACCGCAATCTTTCTCTCCTAACTCTCAGATTACCCACAACCGCAGGAAAACTATCATCCATAGCTAAAGGTGCAGTTAAAGATATAAAGAATTAATAACCACAGGGAAATCCCCAGAAGTTTGCTATCGTGTAGATAGTGTTGAAATTCATCTCAAATTCAATACTTGCAAATATTATCATCTGTCAAAAACTGCGAAGTAGCCCATAACTTATGGGTTTTACTACCAAAATAAAATCTTCCCATTTCTCTGAGACTGCGCTATCATGGCAATTCTCAGGACTAGTAAATTCTGAAATTGGCTATGGTGATAGCTGCACTCTCTCATGGCGCTTAGACTTCTGCGTAAGCTTAGTCGAATGCTTGCTTCCCTGGAGGGGTAAACCGTAGGCATGGCTGTTCAGTACAACTGGTGTTCTGTGGTCGTGATTACCGTACAAAACCGAATTTACTAGTAATTGACTAGATTTTGTTATGGTATACTAAAGAAGTTAAGACTTACTTTGCCAAATATAAAGCGCCCT
The DNA here is from genome assembly GCF_057568715.1 of Anabaena sp. EIM26. Classification (NCBI taxonomy): domain Bacteria; kingdom Bacillati; phylum Cyanobacteriota; class Cyanophyceae; order Nostocales; family Nostocaceae; genus Anabaena; species Anabaena sp. EIM26. The sequence continues at coordinate 1,625,457 of NZ_CM172472.1, forward strand.
ACGCACCAGTAACATTTGCCAACCGGAAAGTAGTTTTAATTTAGGCATTCATCCAAATAAAATCAGTAATACATCGAGGTTATGACTCAGCAAGTAATTCACCCTATGGTGAAATTGCAGCGTAACGTGCAATCACTCGTAGAATCGAATATTATCAAGCCCACCGATAGCATCTGGAAAATTGCCTTACTATATGGCAATGACTGGCAGCATTGGAAACAGGAACTCGAAGACTTTGGCTTTAGTGTGCAAGATCCAATTGCTGACCTACTAGCGGTAGAAAATTGGGACGACGACTAAATCGCTAAATATCTAAAAACTATAACAGCTATATCTAAAGTATTTAAAACAGTAATGATATGGCATTATAGTAAATTGGGATATTTGCAACTAGTAAGTCATCAATATAGGCATCTTGACTAAGGCAGTAAATCATGATTCAAGCCTTACCAAAAACCAAGCTAGTAACCTTTGAGAATTTTATTCAATGGAAACCAGAAGGTAGGTTTTATGAACTGCATGATGGGGAAATTTTCAAGATGAATCCACCATTGGGGAAACAGGAAAGAAGTACTGGGTTTTTGTCTAGAAAACTAACAGTGGAGTTTGATAGACTCAATCTTCCCTACTTTATCCCCAAACAGGCATTAGTTAAACCACCGACAAGCGAATCAGCTTATTCCCCAGATGTTTTGTTGATAGACCCCAGAAACTCAGTCAATGAACTGCTTTGGGAAAAAGAATCAACATACACCTGCTTTCCCAGAATTGAACTTAACTGCTAACCGGATTTTTCTAGCTGGTGGCTGAGATTAATGCCTTAGCCAGTTCTTTGGCACTTTGATAGCGATCGCGTGGTAGACTTTCCGTAACCCGCTCAATCACTTCCCTGAGTTGGGGCGTGATGGTAGGAACACTTCGGACATCAAAGCCAAACGCCCTTCCCCTTTGACGGTAAAACTTCAAAGGATTTTCCCCGGTGAGTAAAAAAATCATTGTTGGGCCAATAGCATATAAGTCTGATTGTGTCAGAGGTTGTCCTCGTTCTTGTTCAGGAGCGCAATAGCCTTCTGCACCAATTCTTGTCCCTGGTGCGGTGCCGGTTTCCTTGACAGCACCAAAATCTAACACTACCACACGATTATTTGCACTCCGCACCATCAAGTTAGCAGGTTTAATATCACGGTGAATTAATGGCGGTTCTTGTCCATGCAGATACTCTAAAATATCACAAGTTTGCACCATCCAAGCGATCGCTTGATTAGGCGTAACAGGCCCGTTATTATATATACGTTTTTCTAAATCTTGTCCATGAATTAATTCCATAGCCAAGTATTTTTTACCATTTTCCACAAAAAAATCGTAATACTTAGGAATTCCCGGATAATTAAGACATTTTAGCGCATTAGCTTCCCGTGCAAATAATTCCTGAGCTTTGGCAATTCTAGCCATATCAGCATTCATTTCCTTTAATACCAACAGTTGCGGTACACCCGTGCTTAAACCTGTGGCATCCCAAGCCAAGTAAGTAGTACCCATACCTCCTTGTCCTAGAGTTCTTAAAACCTGATAATGGCGAATTTGCTGTTTAACTGAGAGCGGTTGGCCGCAGTGAACACAAAATAAATTAGCTGGAGAGTTACCTTCATGGGTACAAGCAGCACCAGGGTTTTGAATTTCCTTGTGCATTGGCTGCCAAGGTGCAGCAGTTGGTTCTGGTGTATCTTGAAGTTGGAATTTGAGTAGAGGCCCTCCCTGTGCTAATTCCAGAAAAGAATCATCTGGCAGCGTACTTTTATTTACCAAAGTACCATTAAGAAAAGTGCCATTTGTGCCTTGACTAATTACCTGCCAAGCATCACCCTTACTACCAGAACTAAATTGCTTAAGTTCGAGATGATACCGTGAAACCAAGCTATCATTTAAAACTACGTGATTATCCACCGCTCGACCAATGCGAATCACGGTGGAACCCTCAAAGCACCACTGCTTGAGTGGAGTTTTATTTTGCGTGTCTAATAGGGTCAGAGTAACCACAGTACAACCTAAAAGTTAAGAAATTCACAATCACAAATTTTCTTAAATGGAAAATTCACGATGGTTATGGAACAGAGATTGCTAACGAGTTAATTTATGGAAAACTTTGCTGATTAGGGCATACTTTTACCCGAATAAGTATACCTGTAATGTTGTCATGACCATTGTGTTCGTTGGCTAAATCAATTAAGTCGTTTAGACCTAATTCCAGATTAACGCCAGAACTAAGTAGCGGTTCCAGGTGAGTTTGCCAATGACTTTCTAATAAATCATTATCTGATAAACCGTCCGAAGCCAACAGTAGCAGCGTATCTTCACGAATCTCGAAAAAATCTACATGAGGATGGAGAAAATTTGTATCTCGTGGTCCCAAAGCTTGGGTGAGTTGGTAGGCATCTGGACGGGCATAAGCAATGGCAGATTCCACACCTTTGGCAATTTCCCGTTGACCAACTTCGTGATCTACAGTAAGTTGTTCTAGTCCGCGCTTACGAGTGACACGATAGAGCCGACTATCTCCCACATGAGCAACTGCTAACTTAGTGTTTTGCATTAACAACATAACCAAGGTAGTACCCATGCGTCCAACACCAGAACGGGCATCTTGTTGATTGAGATTATAAATCGTCTGATTAGCCAAAAAAACCGCTGCTTGGATAGTTTCTAGCGTTGGTAGTTCCTCAGAAACCCAATTTTGGCGGAGATATTGTCGTACAGTTTTGACTGCCAACTCACTAGCCACTTCACCACTAGCGTGTCCCCCCATGCCATCACATAGAATATATATGCCTCGTGCTTGCAAGATGCGACTTCTGGGTAATTCCAGTTTTTGCTGGCTGCTTTCAATGCCAAAATAGTCTTCGTTGTGATTGCGTTGACGACCTACATCAGTGCGTCCTGTATTTTCTACACTCTTTAACTGCATGGACAGGATCATGGTTGGTGCGTCTTCGTTTTTATCAATATCCTCCCGATAATTATCTTGCAACATAGTTGGCGAAGTAGTATTATTTGTTGCGGTCGAACTAAAATCAGCTTGGGATGGTGGTTCTAGTTCTGTAGCTATGTCTTGTAAACGCGATCGCAATTCATCCAAAGTTTCAATCTTACCGACTTCCAAATCCTCCAAGATTTGCATAGCCGAACCCAACTGTGTGCGTTGGGACTCCCTACATATAGTGTGCCAAACCCGTCCTAAAGCCTTGATAGTTAAAGGCTCTTCCTCATCTGGTGACAAATTATCCCCAGGTGTTTCCAGATACAACCGTTGTAGTCCCAGCGTTTGATCTTCATCCAGTCGCAGATTCGATAACTCCAACAAACTTTGGCGACAATTCACCCGTTCCAGTATCCCCCACAGTTGAATCATCTGATAACACCAGTGTAAAATCTGTAATGGATGGGTTTCCTGATCTTGCCAAGCATCTAGTAGCAACTGCCAATGGGAACGGTCTTCAATCAAAACAACCTGGATATTATCTTGCTGCCAAGCATCGTGAATCAGTGGTATTCCCGGTGGACGATCCGGTTGTAATGTCACATAAGCTTGAGCCAAAGGAGGAATGCCAATGACACTCACCGAAGGTACAATCAACCCCTGTGGTTCATTATCTAACACTGCCTCAATAGGTGAGATTTGATAGGGTTGGCAATCTAAAACCCTGACTTTAACCTCAGTATTGGCAGCAAAAACCTCTGGACTTGGTAACGGTTCCAATAATTGATAACGTTGCCCCCTGTCTAAAAACGAGCCTACCGCAAATTGTGGCTGAGAGCTTGTACTTCCCTGATGTTGTATTAATTTCCCATCTTCAACTTCTGAAACAGCAACAGGTGTTTCTTGGGTAATAATTGCCCACCAAATTGTGCCGCATTCAGCACCACAGTTTTGGCAGTATTGCATATCTAAAAGCACATCTGCGCTACATTTATGACAAGTCCTATGAATTAAAGACGTGCCACATTTTTGACAGAACTTATTGTCATTAGGGTTTTCAAATTCGCAGTGAGGGCAAATCAGCATATTGGAAATTCCTTGATTTTCCTTCTAAGATGCTTTTAGCCACTAATATCCAAAGTGCCACAATTGACAATTAGCTGACCCTGAAAACTGTGGATTCACCAGGGAATATTAGTGGCAGTATCAATTGTAATAGCCAACAGATATTCTCAGGAATAATTCTGGATTACCATCGTAGCTTTGCAAAGTGTTAAAACCGAAATTTTTTCAGGTCTTGTATTTCTGAGGGTGTGAGGTCGCGCCATTCACCTAGTTGTAGACTATTTAATTGTAGCTGGGCAATACTCACCCTGATCAATCGTAAAGTAGGAAACCCTACCGCAGCAGTCATACGTCGCACCTGACGGTTTTTCCCTTCCGTGAGAGTCATCTCTAGCCAAGCCGTAGGAATATTTTTTCTAAATCTAATCGGGGGGTTGCGCTCATTGACCGCAGGTGCTTCTAAAAATAGCTTAACTTGGGCAGGTCGAGTCCGATAATTTTGAATCTCTACCCCTGTGCATAACTTATTGATAGCCTCAGCATCAGGAATGCGTTCTACTTGTACCCAGTAAGTACGTTTATGTCCAAACTGCGGGTTAGAGAGACGATGCTGTAATTGTCCATCATTGGTTAACAATAATAAACCTTCACTATCCCAATCTAAACGTCCCACAGCATAAACATCAGGAACATCAATATAGTCTTTCAGAGTAATGTGTTGGGGAGATTCCTGGGTAAATTGGCTGAGAACTCCATAGGGTTTATGAAAAATAATATACTTAAAGTCATTAGTCATTGGTCATTGGTCAAAACCTAATCTGCCATCATCAACTACAAATTACAAATTACGAATTACGAATTACGAATTATGCCAATTTCTAAAATGGGTCGCAGGTCTTTTTTATTTCTGGGGGGTGCTACTTTAGCTCAAGGACTCACACTGGCATTACCTACCACAGCCCAAACTGTACAAGTAAAGAAAAGCAAAGTCAACGGAATTCCTTTCTATCAAACTATTGTAGACCTCACTGACCCCAACACTTTCATGACCATTGGTTTGGCAAATAATGCAACTTTGGCTAACACCATGCAGAAAGCCAGCGGTGATGAAGAATTTAACAACATGGTTGCCCGTTCTCGTGCAACTGTCGTTGCTAATGGTACATTTTTTGCCAAAAATGCCCAAAAAACAGTTATGGGTAATATGGTGGCAGGAGGCAAATTTCTCAAATACAGTCAGTGGGAAAACTTTGGTACTACCTTGGGTTTGGGTGTGGGGAATAAACCCGAAATGGTGACAGCACGAGTTGACGGAAAACCAGAATGGAATCAACATTGGTTTTCTATCACCTGTGGCCCTAGACTGTTGCGAAAGGGTCAAATTTGGCTGAACCCAGCGATTGAAGGTTTTAAAGATCCCCATGTTTTGGGTAATGGTGCAAGAACAGCAGTTGGATTTTCTAAAGATGGTAAAAGCCTGTTTTTAGTGAATTTTGAAATTAATCTCACTTTGCAGCAAGAAGCCCAAGCAATGAAAGCTATAGGCTGCTATGAAGCGATGAATTTAGATGGGGGAGCATCAAGAGCTTTAGCTGCAAATAGTAAAATTTTAGTTCCTGCGGGGAGGAAGCTAACAAATGTGATTGTGGTCTATGATGCTAGTAATCCCGCACCAACTCATCTTAAACAGGCGTGGGAAAGATTTCAAAAAAGTGGCTCGACAGTATCCGGTTAAGGTGGAGTTGAATGACTTATCTCATAACTAAACGGATTGTTTGGACTCAATTAGCTTGTGGGGTTTTTGGTATAGGTTTATTACCTACACTAACTGCTTATCCTGTTTTCGGTGCAGAACGACTAACCCTTTCTGCCGGCATTTTAGAAGAATCTATACCGATTGATTCACTGGAAAAATATGCCAAAACTGGCAAAATAGATGATAATTTAGCTGTATATGCGAAGTATGCCAACCAAACACAACTAACTCAACTGCGAAAAGTTTTAGTAACTTCTATCCCCTTGAATATAGTAAATATTTCGCAATTTCTTTATACGTCAATTGGTGAGAGATTATTAGAAAGATTGGGAGAAGTTATTCAAACAGAATCTCGTTTATCGGGATTCTACGCAATTCGAGCAGCACTCATTTTAGCAGCCGCAGAACCAAATAATTTGACGCTTTTAAATATATTACGCAAATTTCCTGCAAGATCAATCTCAATTAATTTAGACCGGAGCTTAGAAATTGCAGCTACATTACAGGATTTAGTAAATAAAACCCAAAATGCAGTAGCACTAATTAATGAAAAATCCCAACTCAAAGCAACCACACCTAATCTGACTTCTGGACTTTCAGCAGATATCAAAAAATCAGTAAATTTCACTTGGAAAAAGCAAATTATCACGCTTAATGACCAATCTCGAAACCGCACTTTCCCTGCCGATATTTATTTACCCGATGTCTCGAATCCGCGTTCAATTATTGTCATCTCCCACGGACTAGGTTCTGACAGGAACAGTTTTGCTTACCTGGCGGAACATCTTGCTCAATCAGGCTTTGTAGTTGCTGTTCCAGAACATCCTGGTAGTAATGCAGAACAATTACAAGCTCTATTAGCGGGAAAATCACAGACAGTAACTAGCCCCAGAGAGTTTATTGACAGACCATTAGATGTGAAGTATTTATTAGACGAACTAACTCGGTTATCTCAAAATAATCCAGAATTTCAAGGGCGTTTAAATCTACAAAAAATAGGAGTTATTGGACAATCTTTTGGTGGCTATACAGCGTTAGCATTAGCAGGGGCAAAGATTAATTTTGAGCAATTAAAAAAAGATTGTCCAGATATCAAAAATACACTAAATCTTTCCCTTTTACTTCAATGTTTGGCTATAAATCTACCAAATACCGAATATAATTTATTCGACCCACGAGTTAAAGCAGTAATTGCCATTGACCCTATTAATAGCAGTATTATGGGGTCAGCTAGTCTCAGCCAAATTAAAATTCCAGTGATGATTATATCTGGCAGTGCAGATACCATTGCTCCAGCTTTGCCAGAGCAAATTATACCATTTACCTGGTTAACAACACCAAACAAGTATTTAGTGCTGATCAATGGTGGCACACACTTTTCTACTATTGCAGAATCACCGAATACAGTTGTGCCTGTTCCTACAGAGGTAATTGGTTCATATCCCGCATTGGCACGTAGCTATGTCAAAGCCTTAAGTGTTCCTTTCTTGCAAACCTATGTCGCTGAACAGCAAAGTTACCTGCCTTATTTGAGTGCAGATTACGTTAATACTATTAGTCAACAACCGCTACCATTGAGTTTAGTTACATCTCTGACACTAGAGCAACTTCAAGAAGCATTTAAATAATTCGTAATTCGTAAAGAGCGATATCGCTGTACAAAAGACTTTGGCTTATTACATCTTTACTCACAAAATGAAGAAGTAATATTTAACTTATTCACAGGTGAAAAACGAGAAAATGCCAAATCCTTAATTAGAAACTATTGCGAACCATCTAATTTTGCCAAAGGACTAGCAATAGCGTAGTAGTTGCTAACTTACCCACTATCCCCATCTTCACGATTTATAACACTCCTCCCCCCATCCAAAACCAAAATGCTACAATCTACACCATGCTAGGGGTGCTTGGAAAAACAAGCTGAGATCAAACCCTTAACACCTGAGTCTGGGTAATACCAGCGGAGGGAAGCTGTTTATTTGAGGAATTTCATAATGCGTACAGAATGGGTAGCCAAGCGACGTGGACAAGCTAACGTATCGCAAATGCATTATGCCCGTCAGGGTGTGATCACTGAAGAAATGCAATACGTAGCCAAGCGGGAAAATCTTCCTGCTGAACTTATCCGCGCAGAAGTGGCACGGGGAAGGATGATTATCCCTGCGAATATTAATCACACTAACTTAGAACCGATGGCGATCGGTATCGCTTCTAAATGTAAAGTAAATGCCAATATCGGCGCGTCTCCCAACTCTTCCAACTTGCAAGAAGAAGTAGATAAACTAAACTTAGCAGTAAAATATGGTGCAGATACCGTCATGGACTTGTCCACAGGTGGCGGTAATTTAGATGAAATTCGCACCGCAATTATCAACGCTTCACCTGTTCCCATTGGCACAGTTCCAGTTTACCAAGCTTTAGAAAGCGTTCACGGCACAATTGAAAATCTCACCGCTGACGACTTTCTCCACATCATCGAAAAACACGCCCAGCAAGGGGTAGACTATCAAACCATCCATGCAGGAATTTTGATAGAACATTTACCTTTAGTCAGAAACCGGATTACAGGTATCGTCTCTCGCGGTGGGGGAATTTTAGCGCGGTGGATGTTGCATCACCACAAACAAAACCCCCTCTATACCCATTTCAACGATATCATTGAGATTTTCAAAAGATATGATGTTTCTTTCAGTTTAGGTGACTCCCTGCGTCCAGGATGTACCCATGATGCCTCCGATGAAGCCCAGTTAGCAGAACTGAAAACCCTGGGAAATCTCACCCGCAAAGCTTGGGAACATGATGTCCAAGTCATGGTGGAAGGCCCCGGCCACGTACCAATGGATCAAATTGAGTTCAACGTCCGCAAGCAAATGGAAGAGTGTTCAGAAGCACCATTCTATGTTCTCGGCCCTTTAGTAACAGATATTGCTCCTGGTTACGACCATATTACCTCAGCGATTGGCGCAGCAATGGCGGGCTGGTATGGGACAGCAATGTTGTGTTATGTGACACCTAAAGAACATTTAGGTTTACCTGATGCTGAAGACGTGCGAAATGGGTTAATTGCTTATAAAATTGCTGCTCATGCAGCAGATATTGCTAGACATCGCCCTGGTGCTAGAGATAGAGATGATGAACTTTCAAAAGCTCGATATAATTTCGATTGGAATCGTCAATTTGAGTTATCTTTAGACCCAGAAAGAGCGAAGGAATATCACGACGAAACTTTACCAGCAGATATCTATAAAACTGCTGAGTTCTGTTCAATGTGTGGGCCTAAATTCTGTCCAATGCAAACTAAGGTTGATGCTGATGCATTGACTGAGTTGGAGAAGTTTTTAGCAAAAGAACCTGTAGCGCAAGTTTAAACACTGAACAACACAATCCCCGATTTCTTCAAGAAGCCGGGGATTTCAAATATAAAATCATAGGACTTACGCACTGTACAAACTTCAGATGATATGTATGAACAAAATTGCCTAGTTTCAGGCTTTGGCAATAGCATATTAGTGCGGTGCATCAGATAGAGAAAATCTGTTAGATGCTCAATTATCGGGTCTGACGCACCCTACAAGAGATAAAATTCATAATCTAGATTTGATAGATTTTGTCAATGCGTAATTACTAAATAATATAAAAATATTTTTTACTTCAGTAGCTTGTCAATCTAATGACCAGTTTGCAAAAAATATTTACCTGATATATATTTGAAACTGGGTAATTTCAAGCAAAATATCTGTAACAATAGAATCATGCAATTAACAAAATACGCGGCAGTAATCACTATTTCGGCTCTGTCTATATTTTCAACACCCGTCATTGCTCAAACAGACAAAGAACAGTGGATAGATTTTGGTAAAGTTCATAGCGGTGAAATACTCAAGCTCAACGAAAGAAGTGTTAAGTTTGATAATATACTGGTTGACGATACTCTCAACAATCAAGATGGATTTTATAACAATAATGACAAGTTTCCCAAAATAAAAGTTGTTGTATTTGAATACAGTATTAATGGTAAAAAAAGGAATGCATACACCAAATCTTGTAACTCTGGAAACTTGACCGCTAATCCATCCTGGAAAACCTACACTTCTTTGATAGACAATTGGCCTCAATATTTTCGGGTTGATGTTGATAATGTTGCCAGCCAAAAAATGTTACAACGAGTTTGTAATTTAAGTCTGGGAAAATAAAAATTAATGGCTCTACCGTACTGGTTATACTAAATTAACAGTCTGTAAAAAGGAACGGGTAACAGGGAAAAGAGGCAATATTTTACAATGATTTAAAAAATATGCCTCATTTCTGATAGAGATTGTTTTTGCTAGATTTTTCATATTAGATACTGAATAACCAAATCAATTAGAAGATGAGAAGTAATGACTCGTCAATCTCATGACCAATTTGCAAAAGAATATTTAGAGGAATTATTAACGCCTCTAGGAACTATTAAAAAAAGCGAAAAGGTAAAAAGTGAAGTTCAAGAAATTGATGTTTGGTTTGAACCTTCTCCTTCTCCAAATCAGGAAAATTTACCTTTAGGTTTATTAGGGAAGATGGCAAAAACTCAATGTTTAATTGAGCCTTTTCGCAACCCACCATCAGAAATCGAAATTCGTAGTTGTTTACTTAAATTATATGCTGTTCATGGTGATGTAGTTAGGAAAACAAAACGCGAGAACAAAAATATTGTTGAATCAGAATTACCCCTTTTATGGATTTTAACACCAACTTTTTCATCTCGGATGATTGCAGGTTTAGGTGCAACTGAAATTGCAGAAGATTGGGTTCAAGGTGTTTATTTTCTACCAAATATCCTGAAAACAGCAATAGTTGTGATTCATCAATTACCAGAAAATGAGGATACCTTATGGTTGCGAGTTTTAGGGAAAGGAGGGACGCAGAAAAGAGCAGTAGAGGAGTTAACTGAGTTACCAGAAAATAACCCTTTTCGAGAGAATTTGTTAGAAATTTTAGCGGACTGGCGCAAGAATTTAGAATTGAGAGATAATTTAAGTAGGGATGAAGAGGAAGTAATTATGAACTTATCACCGGCTTATTTACAACAAATAGAAGACTGGAAGCAAGAAGGAAAACAGGAAGGACAACTTTCTTTGATAACTTCTCTTCTGGAAGGGCGTTTTGGTAGTTTAGATGCTGAGTTATCTGGTTTGGTGGAAAAGATTGCTAATATTCCTATTTCTGAACGCACTCAGTTACTTCTTTCTTTGGGTAATTTATCCCGTGAGGAATTGTTACAAAGATTGGGGAATGAGGAAGGTTAGGGTAATATATTTTTTGGCAGTTTGAGGAGATTTCCCAAACTGCTGAATACTTTTTTGATGCTGATGCTTTGACTGAGTTGGAGAAGTTTTTAGCGAAAGAACCTGTAGCGCAATGGTAAAATCATTTTCGTTAAACATCGTTATTGGGTTAAACTTGGTAACGATATTTTTGGGAAATCAAAAGCTATAAATTAGGGATAGATTGTATAAGCAATGAATATTTTTAATCCAAAGTTAGTGTTGTCTCTGGCAAATGAACCAGAAGATTCTGATGAGTTTAATTGCTGGGTTCAACAGCAAGACGTTTTCCCTTTTTTAGAACATGAAATCCTGGATGAACATATTATCTTATATGCTTCATTACCTTATGTTTTTATTAATTCAGTTCTTATACCAGAAGTTGTCTTGGACGATTCTAGCATTCAAGATTTATTAAAGTGGCAATACTTTCCTAATTCATTATGGAGTTCCGTATGCTCATCAGATGAAATTTGGATTGAATCCCCATTGTCAAATACAGGCAGTGAATTATTAAACAAAGGTGAGCAAATTATATTTGAACGTTCATTTGATGGTGATAAGTCAAAACATAAATACTATGAAATAGAGCAAAAAATTACTCACATTCTAGATATTCACTTTATGTTGGAAAGAAATTCCTGGTGCAAGTTAGATAGGTTTGGAGATATTGAAGATATTGTTAAAATAACTAGAAATGAAACAGGCATCCTGATTTCTATGCAAAAAAAGGCACTAGGATATTATGCTAGTTTATTAGGTAAAAAACTTCTCCGTATGTTCGATTTTACTCGCTATAAAAGTAAGACATTTTCGGGATGGAATGGTAACAATGAATCATTATTGCAAAAATCCGATGCTATTTTTAGCAGGCTTGTAGTTTATCCTGGCTATGGCAGTTACTCAAGAGGAATTCAGGTCGCTGATATTAGAATACCTCAAGAGGAGATAATTAGGCAGTTTTGGGGAGAACCTGTCGCTGACAGTGAAAAACAATACGCAACATATATTGCACATGATTGGAAAAACAATGTCATAAAGGAGATATCTTGCAATCCATCATGTTTAGCGAATTATTTTACAGAGTCAGATGTTCCATTTGAGATAACACCTGCATTTTTTAGACCAGAAGTATTATCTAAATATAAAAGTGATCGAGAGAAATACCAATTAGAAAGCAATTCTGTTAGTTGTAGAGGTGCATGGTATCTAAAAACCTTTGATATTAATGAAGCGGGACAGGTACATACTTATTTAATTTATCTTAGTCAGCTTCCATATGAAGAACAGTTACATTGGAAACAATACAATGAAAAACCTAAATCACTTCTCTCAGAGCGAGCAATCAAGAGAGATTTTGAAGGGCAATTCTATCAAAAATATGACCCTCTACCTAGCTTAAAACATAAACTCAATGAACTTGATCGCTTGAATGTACAGTGGTGGAAATTAAGAGATCGGAATGCTCCCAACAAAGTACATTACCCTTATACAGCCTCGAAAGATGAATGGGCTGAAGAAATATTGAACCTTGATCAGCTTTTAGTTGAAGGTTTTGAGGAGAAATGGTTGAGGAATAAGGCAAAAAACTTAGGAAGAAATCCAGAAGCTAAATTTCGATCATTGAAACTTATTGAGGAGTGTCTTATTGGTGTTAATTTTGATGAGGATCATGCTCGACAAATAACGAGTTCATTTCACAAAATACATGATTTACGTAGCAAACTTAAAGGGCATACATCTGGTCAAGAAGCTGAAAATATTAGGAAAGCTTCATTGGCAAATTTTGGAAGCTTTTATAAGCACTTTGAATACATATGTTCTGAGTGTGATGAAAGCTTAGAAATAGTGATAGAAGCATTTAAAAATTTTAATTAGAATATCTTGAGTAAGAATACTAACAATAGGTTAGTACGGATGTTATAGGATAATATTTCTTATTAAGATACAAGATCAGGTTGACACAAGAACACCAAATTTTTTCAAGGTTTATTGTGATTGATGTACAAAAATTATGTTATTTAACCCAGTTTAGAAAAAATGAAGGAACTAATAAATCAGTGCTTATGCGATTTTGGGGAGTGCGATCGCTTGTAGGATGATTTTTGGGAGTGCGATCGCACCCTTCCCCACAGCAATCGCTATAAAATAGAATAAACGAGGTGAAAAGGGCTTGGCCAACGTGGATATAACTTCTCTTCAAAAGTTGACACGGACGTTTGCAGTTTTAATTGAAGATTGATATGAAGTGCTAGAAGACTAAGTATAGCAGCTTAATAACCTCTTCCCCTATTCCTAGTCACCAATCGCCAGTCTGCAATCTAGTGCGATCGCTGACGGTATTAGGGACGGTGGCGCGATAAAATTCTAAAACAATAAATTGTGATAAAGGTCTAAATGGCAGAAACACTATTTTTTAACGCCCTGCGGGAAGCCATTGATGAAGAAATGGCACGCGATTCTAGCGTATTTGTTCTGGGTGAAGACGTAGGACAGTACGGTGGCTCCTATAAAGTTACCAAAGACCTATACGAAAAGTATGGTGAACTGCGAGTTTTAGATACCCCCATTGCCGAAAATAGCTTTACTGGGATAGCTGTAGGGGCAGCGATGACGGGGCTAAGACCTATTATTGAAGGCATGAACATGGGCTTTTTGCTCTTGGCTTTCAACCAAATCTCTAACAATGCTGGGATGTTGCGCTACACTTCCGGTGGAAACTTTAAAATCCCAATGGTGATTCGCGGCCCTGGTGGTGTCGGTAGACAATTGGGTGCAGAACATTCTCAACGACTGGAAGCTTATTTCCAAGCTGTTCCAGGGTTGAAAATTGTGGCCTGTTCCACACCATATAACGCCAAAGGACTACTCAAAGCAGCAATCCGCGATGACAATCCAGTGTTATTTTTTGAACACGTTTTGCTTTATAACTTAAAAGAAAATCTGCCAGAAACAGAATATGTACTACCACTGGACAAAGCAGAAGTAGTACGTCAAGGCAAAGATGTGACAATTCTTACTTATTCCCGGATGCGTTATCACGTCCTGCAAGCCCTAAAAACTCTTGAAAAAGAAGGATATGATCCAGAAGTTATTGACCTAATATCCCTTAAACCTCTAGATTTTGATACTATTGGTGCATCTGTGCGTAAGACTCACCGTGTAATTATCGTCGAAGAGTGTATGAGAACTGGGGGTATTGGTGCAGAATTAACCGCTTCTATTAATGACAGGTTGTTTGATGAATTAGATGCACCTGTGTTAAGGCTTTCTTCCCAAGATATTCCCACACCTTATAACGGTAATTTGGAGCGATTGACAATTATCCAACCAGAGCAAATTGTGGAAGCAGTCCAAAAAATGGTAGCTTTGCGAGTTTAGTTGACAGGTGACAGTTGACAGGTGACAGGTGACAGTGAAGAGAGAATAAGGCAAAAGGTAAAAGTTGATGATGATTCCCCTGACTTCTGAACTCCTAAACTCCTGAACTCCTGTCAAAACTTCTACTCACAGCTGGCTAAAAGAACGCTATTATAGCCTTTGTCAGTTGTGAGTGATGGTATGCAAAGACAGCGATCGCTATTAGCGTTAATTATAGTTTTGGTAATCGCCGCAGTTGCGGTGATTGCTAATATTCCCGTACCCTTGGGACTGGACTTGCGGGGAGGCTCACAGCTTACAATTCAGGTGAAACCAACAGAAGATATCAAGGTAATCACCGACCGCGAATTGGAAGCCGTGAAGAAAGTTGTGGAAGGTCGGATTAATGGACTCGGCGTTTCCGAACCCATAATTCAGACTGTGGGTACAGATAAAATCTTAGTCCAACTGCCGGGGGTAAATGACCCAGAGCAAGCCGAAAGGGTACTAGGAGGTACAGCACAGTTAGAGTTCCGCATCCAAAAGCCGAATACAGAAACTCAACTATTTGCTCTGCAAGTATCACGAACAGAACTAAAAACCAAACAGGGAGAGTTGAGAACTGCCAAAGACCAAGCTGCAATTGCTAAAAATCAGGAACAGTTGCAGAATAACAATCAGGCGATTGTCGAATTATTTGAAAGCACCAAACCACCACTCACAGGTAAATACCTCAAGGATGCCTACGGTGAACCCACTCAACAAGGTAGCAATTGGAATGTTGCCATTCGCTTCGATCAAAAAGGTGGGGAACTATTTGCTGACTTGACCAAAACACTGGCAGGAACAGGACGCGGCATCGGTATTTTTCTTGACAATGAACTGATTAGTTCTCCCACTGTAGGAGTAGAATTTGCCGCTACTGGTATTACTGGCGGTTCTGCTGTCATTACAGGTCGCTTTCAGGCAGAAGAAGCCAACAACTTAGGTGTGCAATTACGTGGTGGCGCGTTACCCGTACCTGTAGAAATTGCCGAAAGACGAACAGTAGGGGCAACCTTAGGTAAAGATAGTATTCAAAGCAGCATTTACGCTGGTATCGGTGGTCTGATTTTAGTATTAATCTTTATGGTAGTTTACTATAGACTACCAGGAGTTATTGCTGATTTTTCACTAGTGATTTACTCCCTTCTCACCTGGGCTACTTTTGCTTTGTTGGGCGTTACCCTCACATTACCTGGAATTGCCGGCTTTATTCTCAGTATCGGTATGGCTGTGGATGCTAACGTATTGATTTTTGAACGCACAAGGGAAGAATTACAAGCAGGTAAATCTTTATATCGTTCTGTAGAGTCTGGTTTTTACCGGGCATTTTCTAGCATTTTAGATAGTAATGTTACTACATGGATTGCTTGTGCAGCACTATTTTGGTTAGGTTCTGGGTTAGTTAAAGGTTTTGCCTTAACCCTAGCTTTAGGGGTGGCTGTGAGTATGTTTACTGCAATTACCTGTAGTCGGACATTAATGTTTTTGGCTATTTCCATTCCCTCCTTGCGGAAAACAGAATTTTACTCTCCCAATGTAGGGGCAGCAAATAAGGCAGAGGTTGCTAAATGAAACTAAGTATTAATAAATCGCGGAGTCTTTGGTGGACTATTTCCGCTGCTATCATTCTCAGTGGTATCATCTCCATGGTGATTTCTTGGCAAACACCAGGTATTAAAGCACCTCTACGCCCCAGTTTAGATTTTATTGGTGGGACAAGGTTGCAGCTAGTCAGGGACTGTAACCTACCAAATAACTGTGACACCCCAATAGATATCAACGCCGTTCGAGAAGTTGCTAAAGAACAGGGACTTGGAGATAGCAGTATTCAATTAATCTCCGAAGATGGTAAAGATAATGGCATCACCATTCGCACAAAAAACTTAGAAACCGACCAGCGGACTAAGTTGCAAACTGCATTAAGGGAAAAAATTGGTACTTTCGATCCACAAAAAAATCAAATTGACTCGGTAGGCCCCACATTAGGACGAGAACTATTTACATCTGGAGTTTTAGCTCTGGTAGTTTCCTTTGTGCTAATTACTATCTACATGACCTTCCGCTTCCAGTTAGACTATGCACTGTTTGCGATAATTGCCCTATTTCACGATATCTTAGTCACAGTTGGGACTTTCTCCATTTTAGGCTTAGTTGCAGGTATAGAAGTCGATAGCCTCTTCATCGTTGCTTTGCTAACTATTACAGGTTTTTCTGTTAACGATACGGTGGTGATTTATGACCGTATTCGGGAAACTCTCAAATTTAATCCTGAAAGACCAATTGCAGAAATTGTTGACGATGCTGTCAACCAAACTTTAACCAGGTCAATCAACACTACTTTAACAACGCTGTTGACATTAACCGCTATTTTCTTATTTGGTGGAGAAACGCTGCATAATTTTTCTTTGGCTCTAATTATCGGTTTTATCATGGGGGCATATTCAAGTATTTTTATTGCCAGTACACTTCTAACTTGGTGGCGAGAACGCACGGAAAAATCTACACTTTCAGCAATTGATACTTCTGTGAGTTCCCAGGATAGTTAGGTTAGAAATTAGTCCAAAATGGGATTAAAGCATCTTGTTGAATTTTGAATTGCTTTTCCCATATATTGTAATTTTATTGTCCTATGGCTCAACAGGAAGAACTACCAATTAATGACTCAAGCTTTGACAACTCTGATGCTTCTTTTGTTCACCAAGTACAGAGGTTACACCAGCTGACAGTATATGGCAGGTGGTTATTTTCTGGCTGTTTGTGGTTCTTGATTGCACCTCCTTGCCTATGGGATTTACGTCCAGAAATTGCATTGTGGCAACAATATTTTACCTGGGTAGCGGTGAGATACGGACTCTTTTTTCATCCATTAGCTACTCTAGGTTTAGCTTTTTGTATTGGTATGACTGTTTCTGTTTTAGTTTGGCAAAGTCGAAATATTTTAATAGGACTACCGCAACCGGAAAAGCAACGTTTAGAAAAGCAGGTTTATAGAATACGTCAACAGGGGCCTAGTCATCCGCTGTGGAAGTGGGTTTGTCATTAATTAGGGCTAGAAGTCAGGAGTTCGGAGTTTCTCCTTTGGAGACGCTACGCGAACGGAGTTTCTCCTATGCCTACGGCACGGCTTCGCCGAACGGAGA
The DNA here is from genome assembly GCF_057568715.1 of Anabaena sp. EIM26. Lineage (NCBI taxonomy): Bacteria > Bacillati > Cyanobacteriota > Cyanophyceae > Nostocales > Nostocaceae > Anabaena > Anabaena sp. EIM26. The sequence goes on from NZ_CM172472.1 coordinate 1,643,100, forward strand.
CGCTACGCGAACGGAGTTCGGAGTTCGGAGTTCGGAGTCAGGAGTCAGGAGTCAGGAGGAAGAATTAGAAGGAGATCAGAATATTCTCAAATCTGGGTAAATGAACGGTTTTTTCAGATATTTAATTTTCAACTGTTTAGTTGCATATATATATACAGTTACAGTAATTTCTAGCAAAATATGGCATAACAGAAGCGAAGATACTGCGACAATTGGTGTCTATGAACTATTCTCATATTCATTTTAGGGAAGGCCATGGGGCAATTGATCTTTATGAACTCCAAAATCTATTTAATATTTCCGCTTTTTGGGCGCAAGGACGTAGTATAAAAGATTTAGGTATTGCTGTTGCTAATAGTGAACCCGTGGTTTCTGTTTGGGATGGAGATAAGCTGATTGGCTTTGCTAGAGCCAATTCTGATGGTGTCTATCGGGCTACGATTTGGGATGTTGTCATTCACCCAGAGTATCAAGGTAACGGACTGGGAATTAAGTTGGTAGAAACTGTTTTAAGCCAGCCGCGAATGCAGGTAGAACGTGTTTATTTGATGACTACTAATCAACAAGCGTTTTATAAAAAGATTGGTTTTCAAGTTAATAGCACAACGACGATGGTTTTAGACAATCAATCTAATCTGGGTTTGCTTCCGGCTGGAGAAATTCAGCTTCAGGAATCGCTAGGGGCATAGATATCTGAAATCTGGTGGAATCTGTGGTGGGAGAGGTTACAATCTCTAGCTTTCCTCCCATTACTGCTAATAACTTTTGATTAAGTAATAACTTCATTCCTGGTGAGAGATCGGTATTTTCTTGATTTGTCATCTGTTCCGATGCCATCAAGTCTACTGGTTCACTGGATATGACAGCGTGAGTGGGGACATCTAGCCAGATATGAATAGTATTATTTTTAGGTATAACACTAGTGGCAAGACAAATACTGCCTTCTTCCATTTGAGAGATTGTGGCATTCACTAAATTTACTAATACTTGGCGTAGCCAGCGTATATCTGCGAGAACATAAATTTCTGGTTCTGGAAGTGAGATGCTAAAGGGATAATTCCGATTGGCCGCTAACATATAAGTTAATTGATGAATTTCGTGTAAAACTTGGGTTAGCTGTATGGGCTGAAGAGATAATTTATTCGTCCCGTGTTCTGTTCTGGAAACGCTGAGAATTTCATCTATCATTTTTAGCAGTTTTAGCGATCGCTCGTAAGCTTGCTCTACAAATTCCCTCTCTTCTGCTGGATTTTCACATAAATCGTTCAAAATTAACTGATGTAGCCCTATTAAACCATTCAGGGGCGATCGCAATTCGTGGGTGATCCGCGCCAAAAAACCCGCTTTAAACTGGCTCATTTCCTGCGCCATTTGGTAGGCCAGTTGGCTTTGCTTGACCTGTTCTTGTAAACGTAGGGGGATATCTTGTTTCTCTGTTTCTGGGCTTGTAGGCGTTAATAACCGCGCTAATAACCAGCCTCCAAGTAATCCTATTCCTGTTCCTATTCCCAAATATAGCCAGTTATCTAAATTCATATTTCCGCAGTTTTGAATTTGTTAAGTTACAAATTTATACTGCCTGAATTATCTAACTTAATGCCACCTTGTCGCAAAATTTGCCAATCTATCCCTGTCCATTTAGCAACGGTGGAAGGTACACTCAGCCCTTGATATGTAGTCGATTCCAGAGTTATCACCCCTGGAAAGGCGGTTTGAATTGCGGCTACTGTTTGTAATGGTGGCTGACCTGATAAATTGGCACTAGTAGTAGCTAGTGGCCCGGTTTGTGCCAAAATATTTTGAGCGATCGCATTATTTGGTACTCTAATCCCAATGGTGGTGGGGTCAACAGGATTCATCACTGTAGGAACTTTGTCACTGGCTGGTAAGACTAAAGTCAACCCACCAGGCCAATATTTATCAACTACCTCTTGCCAGATTTGATGTTCTATCTCGCTACCTTGCACATAAGCCCACAAATCATCAGCCCTAGCAGCCATTAAAATTAAAGGTTTATCTAAACTGCGTTGTTTAGCCGCATAAATCAACTCTGCTTTTTCTGGGATAGTAGCCAATGCGGGAACTGTATCTGTGGGAAAACTCACTAAACTCCCACCTCTAGCACCATTTATCAAGATTTCTAGACAAACATTCATAAATTTATGATTTAGGCTTTTCTTGCTTTTGATCTCTTATTCTTCCTCTACAAAACCTGAAAAGTGTTGTTTTTCCCCATCTTCCCTGGATAATAAGTCTTTAGCTAGACATAATCTGACATGAACGTGAATATAGTTATAAATTTAGCTGGATCGCTTCTGCTTTGTGTCTTCTCGCTTCTGACTTCTACCTTAAAGCATAAAAATCTACCCACCTGCGGACAGATATTTTTTGATATATTTTCATGAAAAAACTGTACTGGCTGTTACAATCTTGTTAAGAAAAGTTGCCCGTTACAATTTGGGAACGCGCAATTTGGTTTTGACTCTATTGAGAAGACAACGCGAACAACATTTTTTTCGAGCAAGACTAGCTGTGGGAGGCTAGTCTTTTTCTATTAGGATCTACACCGAAAACTCTCAAACTCTTATTTATCAATCTTTTTTGCGTCCGCTGTGGTTAGCTTTTTCATAAAAACCTTTTTAGAGACGTTCCACGGAACGTCTCTACCACTAAATTGTTGGTGATCTTGAAATTTAGAAACTGAAGGTGGTTCTTAGCGCCCCAATGACCACATCATCATTATTATTGTTATGATTTGGTGCTGTTAGCCAAATCACACCAGGGGTAATGGTGATATTATCGCTGATTTTGTATTGATAAAATGCCTCAATGTGATATGAGGTATCGTTGTCTTCAGTTACTCCAGCAAAACTGGAACTTGTAACTTTTGGTTCCATACCGACTATCACACCAGCTAAGTTACCTTTTTTGCCCAAATCTGGGAAACCGAGAGTAACAGCATAGTTCCAAATATCAACGTCTCCCTTTGCACCAGTCAAAACTTTGCTGTTGGTATATCCAGCCCAACCACCTAAAACAAATTTTTCACTAATACCGACAGATGCTTGCACACCGTAAGAATTACTGGAAAATGCTTCACTGGTAATATCAGACGTTGCTGCATTACTACCTGTGAGTAATGGCTGTTTGTAGGAATTGATGTATGTTAGACCAAGGGAAATGCGATCGCTTGGTTTGAGTGTCAACTGCGCCAAAGCACCATAGGGACCATCAAATAAACCATTTCCCGCACTGGGATCATTAGCATTACTACTCAAATAGGCTAAACTTAATCCTGCTTTATTACTAAACTGGTGATTCACACCCAGTCCTTTACTGCCTAGTTGTCCATAAATTGGATTGCGTGTACCAAAAGTGGACAAAGCACCAAACGCCCCATCACCATCAAAGATATTAACGGTACTGGTAACATCGTCGGCTGCACCACCTTCAGCAATAGCTATAACCTGTGTTTTTTCACCTAGGGGGAATTTGTACCAAAGTGTACCTAAATAAGCGTTGGTGTCACCATTAGGACCAGCAAAAAATAAATTACCTTCTTGGGGACTCTCGATAGGGCTATTAATATTATTGCTCTCAATTCTGGTAAATAATGTATCTTGACCTGTAAAACTAGATACAAATTCTATCCGCGCCCTCGCCCCCAGAGTTGTATTTTTATTGCCATCGTTGTCACCAGCAACAACATCACTAATAACTCCGACAACTTGCCCTTGTAATTTACTAGTAGTAGAAAACTGATTTGCTTCTAACTCACTAGCCCTCGCTTCTAGTGCATCTACACGACCTCGTAAGGTTGCTAATTCAGCAGCAAAATCTTCTTGCAGTTTTTGAATTGTCGCTAAATCTTGTTTTGTCGCCCCATCAGCAGTTGCAGTAGCAATGAGTTCGTTCACCCGATCTAAACAAGCATTCAAACCGGCTGCAAATTCATACCTCGTCATGGCACGATTACCACGATAAGTCCCGTTGGGATAGCCAGCTATACAACCATAACGTTCTACCAAAGACTGTAAAGCTTGGAATGCCCAATCTGTGGGTTGCACGTCCGATAGCTGGGATACGGAGGTAACTTGGGAAATTAAATCTTGTTGAGAAGACTTATTGACTTCTTTCTCTAAACTAGAAACTGCTAAAGGTTCACTGGGTTCTGTTTTTGCAGGTGCTTCTCCTGCCCAAACAGATGTATTCACACATAGTATAACACCGCAAATTGCTGGACTAGCAAGATTATTCCACATTTTATTATGCATTTTTCCTCACACCCATATACATTTCACAACCGTACCACGAACCGTCTGAGCTTTACTTTTCAACAAAGCTTAATCAAAAATTATTCTTGATATACTAACAACAGGTAAATTTTTTGACAATGTAGTTAAAAAATTTACAACACTTAAACAACGTAATGTAGAGTAGTCTCTCTAAAAAAAATGTATTTTAGATTACTTAAATAAAAGTAAATTGCAAATATTGCATCATATTTGTTGTCACCTGCAAGTGATAATGATAATTATTCTAATAATAAGGTATAATTGAGTATGATTTTTAATCACAATATTGATACAAATGCAGCAAGTATCCTTAATAACGGAAAGTAAAATGACTAGTACTGGTATAAAATTTAGAATCAATAGCCCAAAAAGGCAAATTCTGCTTGTAATAACACTATTTCTATTATCAATTGCGTCTGGTTGTAGCCAAACACGAAATAATACAGATAAACGTGCTGAAGAGTCATCAGTAAAACAGTCAGAAAAAACCAAAGTGGTGACAACATTTTTACCTGTGTATTTGTTTACGAAAGCAATTGCTGGGGATGTAGCAGATGTAGCAATCTTAGTGCCGCCAGGTACTGATATACATGATTATCAGGCCACACCGGATAATGTAAAAGCGATCGCAACTGCTAATGTGTTGGTAAAAAATGGCTTAGGGTTGGAGACATTTCTCACAGATACAGTTAAAAACGCCCAAAATCCTCAATTAGTTGAAATTGATGCCAGTAAAAGTATTAAAGTTATAAATGATATTTCTCCAGTAGAGGAAATAAAAGATCAAGACCATGACCACGATCACAAACATGAACACACAAAAGGGAATCCTCATGTTTGGTTAGATCCAGTTTTTGCTAAACAGCAGGTCATTAATATTCGAGATGGATTAATCACTGCTGATCCTGTAAATAAAGAGGCTTACCAGACCAATGCTGCGGCTTATATTCAGGAATTAGACAACTTAAATAATGAATTTAAACAGACTTTACAAGAAACTCCTAATTGCACCTTTATCACTTTTCATGATGCCTTTCCCTACTTAGCAACACGCTATAATCTTAAGCAACTAGCAGTTGTGGAAATTCCTGAAGACCAACTTTCACCAGCGGATGTGCAGAAAGCCATCAATGCAGTGAAAAAATATAAGGTTAAAGCCTTATTTAGTGAACCAGGAGTAGATAACAAACTACTGACTAGCCTTTCTCAAGATTTAAAATTAACTTTGTATCCTCTAAATTCTTTAGAAAATGGTGACACAAATCCGCAGTATTATTTTCAGGCAATGAAAACTAATTTACAAAATTTATCAACAGGATGTAAGTAATTCGTAATAGTGCCGACCGCAGGTTGCACCAACGGAATTTAAGAATTAAACATCTGTGTATTTCGGTTCAAAACTAGTGTGAGCAGTTTCTCATAATTTAAAATTCGATGACTGACGACCAGCAAGCAATGACATTGCCGATATTAAGAGTAGAAGGATTAACTGTCTATCAAGGAAATTTTCTAGCTGTACGGGATGTTTCCTTTGAATTATTCCCAGGAACAGATACAGCTATAGTAGGGCCAAATGGTGCGGGTAAAAGTACTTTAGTTAAAGCTATTTTCGATTTGATTCCCCGCAGTGCAGGAAATATTGAAATTTTTGGTCGCCCAATTTCTAGGTTAGGAAATTTACGTCATCTATTGGGCTATATGCCACAAAACTTTATTTTTGATCGTAGTTTTCCTATTTCTGTAAGTGAATTAGTAGGACTAGGAATAGATGACAGTAAACATTCCTTATTTGCAAATTTTTGGCAAAATCACCGGGAAAAAACGGCAACAATAGCAACAGCTTTACACAGAACAGATATTTATCGTTTGAAAAATCAAGCTATTGGGACTCTTAGTGGTGGTCAACTGAAACGGGTATTACTGGCTTATTGTTTGGTAACACCACGAAAATTGTTGGTACTTGATGAAGCTTTTGCTGGGGTAGATATGCAGGGTGCGGCTGATTTTTATGCTTTGCTAAATGAATTAAAACGGGAAGAGGGTTGGACTGTCTTACAGGTTTCCCATGATATTGATATGGTAAACCGTCATTGCGATCGCGTCCTTTGTCTTAACCAAACTCTTGTTTGTACTGGAAAGCCAGAAATTGCGCTTTCACCGCAAAACCTTTTAGCAACCTACGGGCCAGGTTTTAGTCGTTACCAACACCATCACTAATTACAGCAGGATTCAGGAGTCAGCACTTCGACAAGCTCAGTGACCAGTCAGAAGTCAGGAGTAAAACTGGTTTGGTATCTAGATTTCAATTTTGATTCTGTACCTCGTTGATCTGCAATCTGCTGTATGTTGCTTTCCAGGGAGATGAAGAAGATAGAAAAATATTTACCAATAACCAATAACCAATGACCAATTACTAATTACCAATTACCAATTACCAATTACCTAATCTTTTTCATCTAAATGTTCAGCCACAGACTGATAAAGATGGAAAACATGACTATCATGGAGACGATAAAATACATTACGTCCTTGTTTGCGGTAACTAACTAAACGCATGACGCGTAAATTTCTTAGTTGATGTGAAACAGCAGATTCACTCATTTCTAGTAATGCGGCTAAATCGCTCACGCAAAATTCTTTATTAGCTAATAAAGAGAGAACCCGCAAGCGATTAGCATCTCCTAGAAAACTAAAAAATTCTGCCATGCGTTGAGCTTTTTCAGTACTCAGAATATCATCCGGTAAGGCTTGAATAATATTACTATCTAAGGTGCTGTGCGAATTAGATTGAATCATGGGTTGTTGTCAAATCAATTTATTTATAGAAAAATATAGTTTTTAGCTTTCCATATAGTTATTATGAACTAGAATGGAGTACTTATTGATGAAATAAAAATAATCTGTTTACACAACAGCTAAAAAAATCGTAAAAGCGCAGATATGAATTTATTGACTGATGTTCAAAGCATCTTATTAGCTATTACGAATAGTGACGATTTGGTGAACTTATTACAGTTTCCCTTTATGCAACGTGCCATGATCGGTGCTGTATTAATGGGAATACTAGGGGGATTGTTGGGTTGTTTTGTCACTTTGCGCCAATTGTCATTTTTCAGTCATGCTGTGGGTCATGCGGCGTTAGTAGGCGTAGCATTGGGCGTGTTATTAAATACAAATCCTACTTGGATGTTATTACCGTTTACCTTAGTTTTTGGTGTAATTGTCCTCTACTTAATTGACAAAACAGATTTAGCTAGTGATAGCGTTCTTAGTATAGTCCTGTCAGGGGCATTAGCAATCGGTGTCATCCTTACTAGCATGATTAAGGGGTATCGCGGTAACTTGATGGCTGTCCTGTTTGGCGATATTTTAGCAATTGATACCACAGATTTAATTTTGACACTGGTGATACTTGTAGGTAGCGGGATTTTTTTATTATCAACATTGCGATCGCAAATTTTGTTAACCCTTAACCCCGATGTAGCTCAAGTACAAGGCGTTCCTGTTCAATTGTATCGTTATGGGTTTGTCGTTTTACTATCTTTAGCCGTCGCAGTAGCAATTAAAGCCGTTGGTGTTTTACTCGTGAACGCCTTTTTAGTAATTCCTGCTTCCACCGCTAAATTGATGAGTCACCATTTTAGTCGCTTTCTCATCCTGTCAGTCATTGTTGGTTCTAGCAGTAGCATTCTTGGAATTATGGTTTCTGGCGTGTTTAACCTGGCTTCCGGACCCAGTATCGTTCTCGTTCAGTTCCTGGTGTTCGTCATAGTTTTCTCCTGGGTAAAGTTAGGGATAAAAGCAGCCTAAAACTTTCTCCCATAAACCACTTGACAAATTCTTATGCCTTTGCTAATGTTAGTAATCGTGGCGAACATAAAAAAAGCCCGCGCCGGGATAGCTCAGTTGGTAGAGCAGAGGACTGAAAATCCTCGTGTCACGAGTTCAAGTCTCGTTCCTGGCATATTAAATAAAATAGCTGAAAGCCTTGTAAGCAAAGGTATTTTGATAAATCCTATCTGGAATTAAGTAAATTTCTTGTGGGATTTTTTGCATTTTTGGGCTTGACTTTGACTATGAATTGACTATGATGATATAGAGCAGAGGACAAAACATAGTCAGAAAGATGGAAAGATATGGTAATGAAGGTGGAACAAAAAGCATCAAAAGGTTCAGTCGGTGTCGAAACGTTCCAAGACAGACTCAGACTGCGTTTACCACGTCACCTATATAGGGGGAAACAAAAATACCTCACTTTGGGAATGGCAGATACATCAGAAAATCGCAAGCTTGCTGAGGCTAAAGCGAAACAGATAGAATCAGATATTGCATTTGAACGCTTTGACCCCACATTAGCTAAATATAAACCTCAAGTTCATTTAACCCTTGTTACAACAACAGAAAGTCAACAACAACCAACATTGATTGAGTTATGGGATAAATACACAACTTATAAGTCTAAGACTTTGAGTATCACCACGATTAATAAGGATTTTAAGAAGACTAGAAACCATATTGCCAGTTTACCAACACATAAGCTTTCAGAGGCGGTAATAATCAGAGATTTCTTGCTAGATAAATTAACATCTAATGCAACAAAGCGTGTTTTAACTCAATTAAAAGCTTGTTGTGATTGGGCAATAGATTCTGAGTTGATTAGTAATAACCCATTCGTGGGGATGTCACAGAAGGTAAGAGTAGCTGTAAAAGATGAAGATGAAACAATTAACCCATTTAATAAAGGTGAGCAAGAACAGATTATTGCAGCTTTTGAGAGGAATATGTACTACAATCACTACACAAATTATGTTAGATTTCTGTTTATGACGGGTTGTAGGACTTCTGAAGCTATAGGGTTAACTTGGGAACACATCAATAGTAATCTAACGTTAATTACCTTCAGTGAAGCAGTTGTAGAAGGTAATCGTAAAGATACCAAAACTCATAAGAGCCGTAAATTCCCTATTAATAAATCACTCAAAGAGTTGTTAATTTCCATTAAACCAAGTAATCCTAATGCAGATACACCAGTCTTTAAAGCTCCCAAGGGCGGTTTAATTGATGCTCATAACTTCCTTAATCGAGCCTGGAAAACTGTATTATCTGAGTTAAATGTTCCTTACCGTCCGCAGTACCATACACGACATACGTTTATCACAAATTGCTTAGAAACTGGTGTGAGTGTGGTACAGGTTGCTAAATGGGTAGGTAATTCACCTGAAATAATTATGAAACATTACGCGGGTACAATAAGACAGGTTCAAGTTCCTGAGTTTTAACTGCAATTATCAGACTGCCACTAACACCACTAGGACATCTGATTTCCATAAAGTTGAATGATTAAAGTAGTAATTTAGTGTGATGTAATACTATTACACTTGTCTTGTCAACAAAATCTAGCGCGGTGTTTTTGCATTTATACAAACAAGATTTGTATGAACTTGATTAAACGCAATTACAAATAACTCTTTCTATATGCCTCTACAACAGCAGATATGAATATGACATTGTATGGCAATTTGTACCTAAAACTTAAAACATAGCTGTTACAGCCGAATATGACATGATTAGTTAGCTGATATGGTTATTGGCTAAAGCTTAATAAATTTGTTGGATAGGTTTTCAGATAACTATGATCTATACTTAATCTGCTACTTGCCACGATGTAATATATGTCAGATAACGATTGGAGACAAGAGGAAACCACTATAGCCGTTGCTAATGATAATACTGGTGAATGGGAGTTTCTTTCGTTCCCATCGTGGGAGGAAGCCAGACAAGCTATTAATGCGACTAGAAGTGAAGATAAAGCTGCTGTTTTCTATGATGGTGCTACTCTTCCTTTACCACCAGAATTACCTATAGAACTAGAACCACCAAAAGATTGACTATGATTTGACTATGAAGATGAATGACTATCCTTAACTATCAGTCATTACAGTCATTAAAACAGAGGGGAGAAAATTTTCGTGTCACGAGTTCAAGTCTCGTTCCTGGCATTCTGTAAAATAGTACAATTATCGATCATTTCGGATGTAGGGTTTAAGTTTAAACAGTTCCGATAGGTGTTGATAATTGACATTATTCTCTCTCAAAAATGGAACGTCATAATTAACCTTTGAGGATGCTAAAAATTGAAATTTTTGGTTACACCAACGGTATTGTGAGTGGTCTAACCGCAAAGTTCATAAATCCTACTTTCTGACAAAGTTAGATGGATCTTGATCTCGTCGATGCTTGGTGGGAATGGGTTCTGGCTGTCCATCACCTGCCAGGGCTGCGGTCTTCTCTAAGGATTCCCTCAATCGCTTGGCTGCATAGATAGACATATCTCTAGGTACATTAATGCGATCGCGCAAATATCGTAAAGCGACATCAGATCCCGCTGGAGGTACACAGTCTTTACCTGTCATCATCTGTGTTAAGGCACAACGTAAGGCTTGATCAAACAACTGATCATCTAAGGGATTGACTCGGATAATATTGGTGCGATGCTCGATAGTTCTTTGCAGAGCTTCCATACGAGAGTTTTCGGGTTCTGGATAAGTAACATCTGGTAGCCCGAACCAAGGCCCATTATCCACTCGCGCTTTATTGATTAACATTTGGGGTTCGCCATTTTCCCAACAGCCCCCCATCTGAGGCGGCAAATCATGTGCGTGGGTATGAAAGTCGCTCTGAGTACCGCAGTAAGTAGGTCGGCTTTCCATGGCTGCAAACCATGCTTTCAAGTGAGGGTTTTCCTCCCGCAGAGAATAGCCTTTGTAGTAGTAAAGGCTTGCATTCATCCGTTCGACATAGGGCGTAAAGATGACATCGACAGTGCCGAAGCTATCTAGAAAGTAAGGACTGGGAGTGCGACTCAGCGTCTCCTCAACCAGAGATACCACTTCAGTAAATTTTTCTCGATTGCGTTGTTCTTGTTGAGAGGAACTTGCTGGATAGCATAGCCAAGTACACCAGGCTCTAAATAAAAGTCGTTCTAATTGACGTAGAGGAAGCACTGTGCGATCTTCCATACCTTGGTTCAATGAACCAAAAACTTTTTCCAAAGCGATCAAAATATCATCGCTTTCCTTAATAATCCGCCCATCTAGTGCGATCGCAGGGAGCATTCCTGATGGTACTTTACGTTTGTACCAACTTTCTTTCTCTCCATAACAGAACATTGTCACTTTTTCGATGCGGTAGGGAATTTGTTTTTCCTCTAGCCATAACCAAACTTTTTGACAGTAAGGACACCAAGCATGGTTATCACGGTACAGCGTTACCCGCACATCAGATTCGGGATGCCCAAACAAGCGTAACCGGGCTTTAGCATTAGTGAGACCATTAACAGTATCTATTTGATAGTTCGTCAGGGTTTCTAGTTCTTGCCAACTGAGGGGTGCGGTAGTCATAGGGTGAGTTAACATGGGCTATTGCAGGAATTTTTTAATCTGGTTTTCTAAGTGGTTAGGTAACTCACTTGAAATAATCATAAAACATTACACAGATATAATCAGACAGGTTTAAATACCTGAATTTTAACAGTACTAATTATTTTTTCAGCCATTAGCTAACTTGGTGTTATGCAAAAAAAAGTCAAAGTTAAACCGAACTCTAAACAACAAAAAATTGCCGAACAAGAAGATGGTAGTTTAACTGTAAACTTAAAATCACCACCAGTAGATGGTAAAGCCAATGAAGAGTTAATTAAGCTTTTGGCAGAAAAATTTGATGTTCCTAAATCCTCTATTAGAATCAAATCCGGTTTAACCTCTCGGCAAAAACTTGTGGAAATTGATGAATCCTGATTCCTGAATTCTGTTCGATAAAATGTTTTCTGAGCAAAGCAAACTTATTTAAATACCACTTTTTCTTTACTAACTTCCAACGGTAAGAAAATTGTCAATACTTCGCCATAATGGGGACTTTGACGCACAATCAACTTACCACCAATTGCTTGAAAAAGATGCTTAGTAGCCGCAATGTTTAAACTAATTGTTCCTGTTTCTGGTTGGAACATTAATAATTGACCTAGAGATTTACGAATTGGTAGTGTTGTAATTCTGGTTGTGTCTTGACAATCCAATTGAGGTGTTAATTGCAATTTGAGTTGATCACCTGCGGGGATAACTTGAACCTGAATAGAACTACCAGGAGGTAAACTGCGGGTAAAATTCTCCATTAAACCCGTGAGTACTCGATCTAGCATAGCGGGATTACTAACCACCGTTGGCAGTTGCTGGGGTAAAGCTACATCTAAAGTTAAATTCCGTCGATGGGCTGCTTGTTGCCAACGAGGTATACTTTGCTGCAATACTTGATCCAAAGACATCGGTGTTAGTTGGGTATTTGCAGATTTCGCGGCTGTACAAGTTTCTAATTCGGCTGCTTTAAACAGCAACTCCATGCGATCAATTTGCTCAGTACATTCGTGGTCTATAACTTCTAAGCGATTAGTTACAGTAGTAGGCAAATCTCGCCGTTTTAGTAACAGACGAGTGAGAGTGCGAATAGTAGTCAGTGGGGTGCGGACTTCGTGAGCAAAGGCTTGTAGTAATTCCACATCAGAACGGGAAGATGGTTTTGGTGATGGGGAAACAGGAATATGGGGATGTGGGTAAATGGGAGGAGTATGTGTTGCTTTATCCGTTTCTGGCTCTGCTAATTCCTGAAGCAACAACTGGCTAAATTGAATTATAGTATGGTAACTTGGTGCGATTGGGGAATATGTTTCAACTAACATATCCAACTCAGCGAATAATTCTGGGTTAGTCAAGATTACCCTAGCGCCAAGCGATCGCCAAGCTTGCTGCACTACTTCTGGCTCAAAGGAAAATAAAAATTCTTTTTTACCGCTTCTATCGGCTGATAAAACCAGAACTAATCTAAATTTTTCTGTGAACACCAAGCAAAACTGCTCTAAACCTAGAGGATCGGCTGGTAATAAAGGTAAAATAGTTTCTGCATCTGCGTGGGCATGGCCTGTGGTGAGCGCAGCTTCTCGGAAAGCAGACATCGCTTCTTTTTCATCACTTTCTACACTTATCGCTGGTGAAACATGGAACGGCATCAGTGCCAATGGGTTAAATGGTTTGGCAGTAAAAGTTACCGTCTGTAAACTTTGAGTTAGTTTTGGTTGACTAAATAAAGGTGCTGGTGCAGTTAAAACTAAACCTTGGGTGATTTCGGGCGAACCTGTTGCTAAATTATTGAGTAGTAGATGTTCTGTTGCTGCCAGGCTAATACGCCATTGCTGCTCTGCTTTGGCAGATGAACACCCAGCCATACTTGATTGGCTTTGGGCTAAAACTTCTCTCAAACTTGGCAAGATCCATTCGTACACAGGTTTTCACCCCTTGATTCAAGATCGTCTAACAGCAGCTAAGGTAGACATTGCACCATATACTTACGAGGTTATAGTTTTTTCTGCACTAGCGACAGTCGTAGAACCGAACAATTGAGGCGCAATTTCCCCTGTAATTACAATTTTAAAGGTCATTGGGGACTGGGAATTGGAGACAACTGGGGGGAATATTTATCTTTCTCATGACTCATGCTGCCTTTCTTTTATAAAATTATCATTCAGGTTGCGTCAAACTTCTTCAAATCTGATAATATCGAGTGATCGATGTGGGACAGCAGCATTTACCCTTAAGAAGGCTGTTAGGACTCTAGATAAGATTCAGTAAAGAGTCTTTATCCCATATACCAGGGACTACACGTCTGTAACCATCATGAAAATTGAATTGGTACTTTTGTTAGAACTGACTTATAGATTTGAGTCAGAGAAGTTATCCAAGCATCAATTTTCAGCAACTTAGGTGCTTGCACAAGCATTTATGTTTTGGTCTATTTAATTTGTTTTTTAAGATTCGCTCCTCAGAATCACACACACATTCAGTACATCGCTTCACTTATTCGATTTGGAGATAAACATGAAGAAGCTAATTCCCTTTCTTGTTAGCGGTATTTTAGTAGCTGGTGTTTTTGGTTGCCAAGAAGCTCCTAAAACCGGTTCAGAAACTCCTGGTACAACGAACGAATCTACTACAGTACCAGCAAAACCTGCGTCTCAAACTACACAAACTACAGAAAAAACTGCTCAACCTATCACAGCAGCTACCACTACACCAGTTAGCACAACCACAAAAATTACTCCTGAAACTACTAAAAGCGACCTCAAAACCGAAGTTAGCAAAAAGTTAAAGGAAGGTTTACCCAGCAATAAGTTGCAAGTAGAGAATAAAGAAGGTGAGATTATTCTCAAAGGTACAGCTACTTCTCAAGATGAACTCAAAAAAGCGGAAACCTTGATTAAAGAAGTCAAAGGCGTGAAAAGTGTCAAAGTAGAAGCAAAAGTTACACCTGTAAGCAAGCCATAGGGACTTTTACGATTTTTGTAGGGTAGGTGTCTTGCATTCCTAACACTGAAAATACCTGCTTTACAGAATTATTTATTTTTTGGAGTTCCCATTGATATCGAAATTGTCAGGACTTATTACAAAGTAAGTCCTGTTTTTTATTTGGAGAACTCCATAGAATGATTGATCCTGTTTTAATATCATTCCCCTAAAGCTTGTCCCTCGCTAAAGTAGGGGTAATTCATGAATTACCCCTACTTTATTGGATCATGTTTTTTATGGAGTTCTCTTGCCTAATCTATAGAGGTATATCTCCTCAGATGTAGATGAACGCACCCTAGAAATAATTGGATTTTTATGCCTGAAGCTATAATACTTACATTATTACCCTGGTTTTACAGGTTTTTAGCGGTTAATTATTTCCACCAGCCTGCATTGTTATTAGCATAAACTGGCTAAACAAAGTATAGCAAATTTAAATTCATCTCCTCTTCAAGTTTCTACTTGTTAGGCAGATGCGAAAATGGCAACATATTGTTACAATACTTAACAGCGTTCATCAAACCGGTGGCTTTTTTCATAATGGTTAAGACATTTCCCCCTAGTTTCCAATCAACTCCGGAGGACAATCACGGAGGTGAATTGTCCGTGATTGAAGTAGTACCAGAAAATGGGACAACAGCCTTGGTTCTCCATTCGCCAAGAATATCAGCAGAGCAAGAACATTCAGTACCAGCTAGAGATGAACCTGAGACACTGGGTTACGATCCTGAAGAGATCCGCGCACATTACGCAAACAAGCCTCTGCAAGTTTTGCGACGGATTTTAGCGGTTTTACGACCAACTTTATCCTATGTTTTGGGAATGTGGTCGGATAAACAAAGGGGAATTGTCGTTAAAAACGATCGCCGTCGAGCGATTCAATTGCGAGAATTACTAACAAAATTGGGGCCTGCTTACATCAAAATTGGTCAGGCTTTGTCTACTAGACCGGATTTGGTGCCTCCGGTATACCTGGAAGAATTAACTAAACTCCAAGATCAATTACCGCCCTTTGCGAATGAAATAGCTTACCAGTTTATTGAAGAAGAGTTAGGAAGCCCACCAGAGGAGATTTACGCGGAAATTTCGGCAGAACCAATTGCAGCAGCTTCTTTGGGACAAGTTTACAAAGGTAAACTGAAAACTGGGGAAGAAGTGGCGATAAAAGTCCAGCGTCCAGATTTGCGAGAAAGAATCACCATTGACTTGTATATTTTGCGCTATTTGGCAGGATGGGTGCAAAGAAAAGTCAAGCGGGTACGAAGTGATTTAGTTGGGATTTTGGATGAATTGGGCGATCGCATTTTTGAAGAAATGGACTACATCCATGAAGGCGAAAATGCCGAGCGATTCTTTGAATTATACGGTCATATGCAAGATGTATATGTACCAAAAATTTATTGGGAATTCACCAATCGTCGCGTATTGACGATGGAGTGGATCAACGGGATTAAATTAACCCAAGCGCAAGAACTTCAGGATCTGGGTATAAATGCTCGTTATCTCATTGAAGTAGGTGTACAGTGTTCCCTACGTCAATTGCTAGAACATGGGTTTTTCCATGCTGACCCCCACCCCGGTAATTTGTTAGCCACCTTTGATGGTAAATTAGCTTATCTTGACTTTGGGATGATGAGTGAGATTAAGCCACCACAGCGTTATGGTTTAATTGAAGCGATCGTTCACGTCGTTAACCGTGACTTTGACTCATTAGCAAAAGACTACGTTAAATTAGAATTTCTCACCCCAGAAACCGACTTAACACCAATTATTCCCGCATTTTCCAGAGTATTTGCTAACGCCCAAGGTGCAAGTGTCGCCGAACTTAACATTAAAAGCATCACCGATGATTTATCGGCTTTAATGTATGAATATCCCTTCCGCGTACCTCCTTACTACGCTTTAATTATTCGTTCTTTGGTGACATTGGAAGGTATTGCTATTTATATAGATCCCAATTTTAAAGTTCTCAGTGAAGCTTATCCTTACGTTTCTAAACGCCTATTAACTGACCCCGCAGATGAATTAAGAACATCATTGAAAGAGTTGCTATTTAAAGATGGTAAATTCCGTTGGAACCGCTTAGAAAACCTGTTAACAAATGCACGGAATAGTCAAGATTATGACTTGAGTTTAGTACTCAATCAGGGGGTAGAATTTCTATCTTCAGAACGAGGTGAATTTATTCGTGACAGGTTAGTAGATGAGTTTGTCAACGGCATTGATGCTGTCAGTAAAAATGTCTTGCACAACTTTACTTACTTACTGCGAGAAAGAGTAGGATTAACAGCAGTTAATGAAACTCCTGGTGCAACAGTCGAACAACAACAAAACTTAGAGCATATCAAACGAATTTTAGGTATTCTCAGAGAAACAAAAGGTTTTGATGTTGCCCAAATTGCCCCCCAATTAGCACAGGTACTTGTTAATCCTAGAGTGCATCATTTAGGTCAACAAATTGCTAGTCGTTTTACACAAAAGGCGGTAACAAAATTAATTAGACAATTGTTAGCAGCAGAATAAAATAGGTGATTGGTAATGGAGATTGGGGGTTAGGGATTCATAAAAGTTTCTCCCATCTCCTAAAACACTAGACCCCATTATTACTTTTGCTACTGCTGATGAGGTATTAAACTTTCTGGTATGCCACAGAAAAGAAAATATTACGAATTATCTTGCTGATCTGTTTTCTCCCGATTAATACTTTCTTCTAGGGCTTGAATTTGTTCACGACGGGCTTCTAATTCTAAGGAACGACGTGCTAAATCTTGGTTTTGCAAAGTTAATGCCTGTCGCCAATTTTCCGCTTGTTCTGCTTCCTTTTGTAAAAATTCTGGAGTAATACCAGTTTTGAGATAAGTTTGTACTAGATAAACTATCCAACAAGTAGCATCTTCAATAACTTCTATATCACCTGTAGAGGAAAGCTCAACTAACACCAGCACTTTTTCACTCATGGTATTTCCTTTTCCCAAGAGAATAAATGCCTCTTCAGAAATAATTGACCATAAATGTTCACCTTCCTGACGTGCTAATAAGCGTAATTGATACTGGTCTAAAAAATCATTTTTACGTACTTGGGCTAAGTATAGCATTGTCGCTGCGTTCCTAATTTTAAATTAGGTAATTAGTAGTTAGTAATTGGTAATTGGTAATTGGTCAATTTATTTCTGTCACCTATTACCTATTACCTGTCACTTGTTATAAAGTAAGCAAGCGTTCGCGCAAAATTTCCGCTTGTTTCTCAGCCTCTGTTAAAGCATCACGCACACCTTGAACTACATCTGCGGGAGCTTTATCCACAAACTTAGAATTACTCAGTCTAGCACGTAGGGATGTAGCTTCGGCTTCGGCTTTGTTGATACTTTTTTCTAGTTTGGCACGGAGAGCTTCAATATCTACCACACCTTTTAAAGGAATTACAACTTGAACAGTCCCGACAACACCAGAAATAGAATTGTCTGATTCTTCGATTTGGGTAGATTCTGGTTGTGGTAGATTTTGGATATCAGTTTTGGGCAAATTTGCAAATAACTTTTGTCTACTTTCAGCATTGAGTATATTGTAGACAATAAACCAACCGGCATAACCAAGACCAACTGTTTCAAAGAAAGTGCCAAAAATGGGAAGACGTAGTGAAGCATTCCCGACAATAATAGCAACTCTTAACAAGACCAGCCCGACAATAATTAAGCCAATAGTTTTTAAGCCCTTAAAAGCTGATTTCGTGACAATAGGTTGGCTTTTTTGTTCATCAATGGTCGTTTTGTCAGTAATAGTTAAAGTTTCTACCTTTGCTAAATCTTGAATATAAGACTGGCCAGCATTGAGGATGAAACGCTCATTGGCATTTTCACTTTGCAAATTAGCAGTGACTTTTACTCCAGGTTTAATATCAGCTTCTGCTCGTAAATTGCGAATTGTGCGAATAGTATTAATTAACAATTCAAACTGTTCTTCTAAAGCTTGGTCAATTAATTTTTCATCAGCTTCAGGATAGGGCTGTAAGGCTATAATTTGTGGATTTTCTGCTGGTTGTTGAGTAAGAGTTTGCCAAATTTCCTCAGTAATATGAGGCATTAAAGGATGAAGTAGTTTTAAAATCCCTTCTAAAATATAGGCAAGAATTTGCTGGGCGACTTTGCGAGATTCAGGGTCTGCATCTTTTTGGAGGCGAGATTTTACTAATTCAATATACCAATCGCAAAAATCACCCCAAATAAACTCATAAAGTCCTTTTGCTGCTTCCCCTAAACCGTAATTGTCGATATAATTAGTGGTCTGTTTAACTACTTGATGATAACGGGAAACAATCCATTTATCACTGAGTTCTGTCGGTTCAGGTTTACCCAATTGGGCTGGAGTTTGCCCATCCAAATTCATCATTACAAATCTGGCAGCATTCCATAACTTATTGGCAAAATTTCGAGATGCTTCTACAGATATTGATTCATCTTTTTTGCGGTCATATTCTAAGCGAATATCTTGACCAGCACCTGCTACTTCTTTAATTAAGGTATAACGAAGGGCATCAGTACCATATTTGTCAATTAGCAATAATGGGTCAATGCCATTATTGGCAGATTTTGACATTTTCTTGTTATTTTCATCCCTGACCAAGCCGTGAATGTAAACAGTTTTAAACGGCATTTGTCCGGTGAAATGTCCCGCCATCATCGTCATTCTCGCAACCCAGAAAAAGATGATATCAAAACCTGTAACTAAGGTGGCGTTGGGATAATAAGTTGCTAAATCAGGGGTTTGTTCTGGCCAGCCTAAAGTTGAAAATGGCCAAAGTCCAGAAGAAAACCAGGTATCTAAAACATCAGGGTCTTGTTCTAATTGGACATTTTCCCCAAATTGTGATTTGGCTTTTTCCCAAGCTTCAGCTTCATTGCGTGCTACAAAATGGGGTGTTGAGTCGGTAATTTGTCCACCGGTTTCGCTAACAGCGTACCAAGCCGGGATTTGATGACCCCACCACAGTTGACGAGAAATACACCAGTCGCGCAGATTTACTAACCAGTCACGATAGACTTTTGTCCAGCGTTGGGGGACGAAATCTGGTGAATTTTGATTATCTAAAAATTCGAGAGTTTTGTCAGCAAGGGGGCGAATTTTGACAAACCACTGGGTAGAAAGGAGAGGTTCAACGGGGACTTTTCCGCGATCGCTATAAGGTACTGTATGTTTATAATCTTCTATCTTCACCAAAACACCGTCTGCTTCTAGGCGAGAAATCACATTTTTCCTAGCCACAAAGCGGTCTTGACCTTGAAACTCCCCAGCATTTTCGTTCAGAGTACCGTCTTTATTCATAATATTGATAAACGGCAAATCATGACGTTTACCCATTTCAAAATCATTGGGGTCATGGGCTGGAGTCACTTTCACGCAACCCGTACCGAAAGCAGGGTCAACCAATTCATCACCAATAATGGGGATTTCCCGCTTCATAATTGGTAAAGTCAGGGTTTTACCAATTAAATGTTTATACCGCTCATCATCAGGATTAACCGCAACTGCTGTATCACCCAATATTGTTTCTGGTCGAGTTGTCGCCACTTCTACAAAACCAGAACCATCACTCAAGGAATAGCGGAAGTGCCAAAGATTACCATTTACTTCCTTTGGTTCCACTTCTAAATCAGACACCGCAGACTGAGAAGCAGGACACCAATTCACCAAATAATTACCGCGATAAATTAACTTTTCATCATAGAGACGAATAAATGCTTCTAAAACAGCTTTTGATAAACCTTCATCTAAAGTGAAGCGTTCCCTTGTCCAGTCCACCGAAACACCCAAACGGCGCTGCTGATTAACAATTGTACCCCCAGATTCGGCTTTCCATTGCCAAGCGCGTTCTAGGAATTTTTCCCGTCCTAAGTCATAGCGAGTTTTACCTTCAGCCTTGAGTTGCTTTTCCAGAATCGTTTGTACAGCAATGCTGGCGTGGTCTGTTCCGGGTAGCCAGAGGGTATTACGTCCTTTCATGCGATGATAGCGCACGAGGGTATCAATCAACGCACTTTCAAAGGCGTGACCCATGTGCAAACTACCAGTCACGTTTGGGGGAGGAATAACGATACAGTAAGGTTCACCCTGGTGGTTGGGGTCAGCTTTGTAAACTTGGTTGTCTTCCCAGAATTTTTGCCATTTGGCTTCTGTGGAGAAAGGTTCGTACAGGCTGGGGAGATTGGGAATAGTTGCGGTCATGCTGGGAATAATTCAGTTTTTTAGGACTCTGATCAATTTTGCCACAGGGTTGGAGGATGAAAGTAAGATAAAACTAATTCAAATTAAAAAAATAATCTCATGATTTCGTTTCTACCACTCCCCTTGAGGGGTGATTACGAATAATTTCTGGTTGCCCCCAAATAATTGTTTCTTGCTTGTAAATCACAAGTCCTGGTTTAGTGCCTTTGGGTTTGTAGACGTGCTTTGGTTGAGTGTAAACTACTGGTACTTGGTCACTTTGACGAGCGCGACTGAAGTAGGCGGCAAGATTGGCGGTAAACTGTAAATCAGCTTCTTCTGCGACTGTTCCCGGTTCAAGACGTAGCAGGACATGGCTACCAGGAATTTCTTGAGCGTGAAACCAGAGGTCATAATCGCCAGCTACCCGAAATGTTAATTGGTCATTTTGGATGTTGTTACGACCAATTAAAACTTCAAAGCCGCTAGGGGTGCGGTAACGATGGAAATTGATATTTGCAGTTTCATTGGTGCTGCGGCTGCGGTATTCTAGGGCTTCTAGATATTTTTGCCCGATTAATTCATCACGAATTTCTTCTAAAGCTTGTAAATCTGCTGTTGTTTGGTATTTTTCGATTTGGGAAATAGCTGCTTCTACTTGTTCCAAATAATCAATTTCTGATTGGACTTCAAATAGTAATGGTTCGACAGCAGCACGAGCGCGTTTGAGTTTTTGGTGTTGTTTATAAAGCTTCTGGGCGTTTTGAACGGCGTTTTTATCTGGGAGAAGTGCGATCGCAATTGGCTTATCAGTTTCAAAGTCTGAGAGGATAATTTCTTTCATCCCCGGTTGCCAATTTTGCAAATATGCCATCAATAAGTCGGCTTTTTGGCGATATTCATCGGCTTGATCTGACTGCTTTAAGCGATCGCTAAAAGTTTGGGCTTTAGTCCGCAATTTACCCAAAATATTACTCAATTTCTGAATTAACTGATGACGCAATTGAGCAAATAACTGTTGATTTAACTCGTCTGTATAATATTGATTGAGTAATTCTTGGATATCTTTGGCTGGTGCGACAACACCCCAACCCATGACAGTATATCCATTTGCTGTCCAAGCAGGTTGGAATTTACCAACTTCTAAAGTTTGTAGCCATTCTTGCCAACGGGAAAATAATCTGTTCCAATCATCAGCAATCATGGTATCAGTGCTAGTTTCTGGTGCTATATCTGCCACTAGCAACATCGTATCTAGCAAAGCTGCACTCAAACCCCGATAATTTTTCAGCAGTTGCCGCTTAATTGCACCTGGTACTAAACTAACTCGTTCTTGCCAACGTGCTTGGGATTCACTCAAACTGGGTATAGGGCCAGTCTGTTTCGGTGGTGGTTCATAAGACTGTCCGGTTTGGATAGGACGAACGCTGGATTGTTGCTGACTAACTTGATGGGCAGCAGTGATAATAAAATTGCTGGCATCGGTGAGAATGGCGTTGCTGTACTTGCCCATCACTTCCACATACAAGTGATAGAGAGCATTTTCACCAGGACGACGGGCAAATTGTAAATCAATCACACGTTCCCAAGGAGCGATCGCTTCAATTGCCACTAAGGCCAAACCACCCAACTGATGAATTAACTGTTGACTAAAGGTAAATGTATCAGGTGTTCTTGGAGGTGGTTCACCAATACAAATGCGTGTCGCTTGGGGATGCCAAGAAACCTCTAGCCACACCCGTTGTTTTAAAGTACGTAAGGCTATGGCAATAGTATAGCGATCGCGCTGGTATACCTGTTCTGTCCGCGAAGGAAGCCAGTTGGCGCGTAGTTCGCTACAAGCAGCTGTGAGAGTAGTAAAATCAACTGGTTGCAAAACGATTACTCACTGGCATTTAAAGTTTTATCTCTATTAAATCAGTCGGAAGTGTAACGAGTATTGAGTACCGAGTGTTGAGTAAAAAATAAAATTAATTACATACTGCTCAACGTCCTGCTACCATTCTAAACGCAGCCATACCCGAAAGCTTTACAGTACTAAGTACTCATTACTCGGTACTCACTACTTATTGCCAGGGTGAAGGAATAGCTGTGGTTGAAAGCACTTCTTTTGCCATCAGCCTTAGACCTGTTTTACCACAACTGGGGCATTCAATCTCAAGATACTCTGAAGAAGTTACATCTACCTCACTCAAAAGACCTTGTTTACAATGCCAACACTCAAAAATGACCCGACTAACGGGTTGATTGCAATCTAGTATCCTGATGTGTTGAGAAGCTGTAGCTTCGGCTTCTGTTCTTCTGGGCTTAGGAAATTTTTTGAGTTCTTGAACTTCCATTATCTTACCTGCTTAACTCTCTATATAACTTTACCCTTTGCGTTGGGAGTGAACAAAGCTAAACGCATCAGTTTTTTGCATTTGATCAGAAAAAAGCCTGAAAAACCCGGAAAGTAGATAATTTATTCAGGACTTACGCAACTGGCTTACTTTGTAGGGTGCGTCATACCTATAAATTGATTATTATCAACAGATTTACCATATCTGACGCACAGGCAGAAGATATTAAATGTGACAATTGCGTAAGTTCTGAAAAAAATAAAAATCCCCCAAATCTTGCAAAAGTAGGGGATATCAAAAATAACCAGTTCAAAAATTATCAACTAGTAACCAAAGCAGGTTCTTTTTCCCTCACAGGTTGCAATAGTTCAGTATAAAGTGCATCCAACTGACTAGCCACACCATCCCAGCTAAACTTACTCATCACCCTTCTATGTCCTGATTGACCCAATTCTGCACGCCATTCGGGATTGCTGAGAATACGGTCAATGGCGTTACTAAAGGCTGCTACATCTTGGGGTGGTACTAATAAACCAGTGTTTTCATTGACGACGGTAAACTGAAGCCCACCCACATCACTAGCTATGACTGGTGTGCCACTGGCCATTGCTTCCACTGCCACCAATCCAAAGGGTTCGTAGTGGCTAGGAACAACGCAAACATCGGCAGCCGCATAGTAAGTTGGTAGAACTTCTTGACTAAGACGACCTGGAAAACAAGTACATTCGTTCATTCCCAATTCGTTGACAATCGACTCAATGCGATCGCGTTCTCTACCATCGCTGTTACCTGGAGTACTTCCACCACCAATAATTAGCTTCAGGTCTTTTGAGCCATAAAACTGCGACTCACGCACTGCACGTACCAAGGTTTCTATGCCTTTGCGTGGGTCAAACCGCCCTACGTACAATATAACTTTAGCCTCTGGTTCAATTCCCAATGCCGTTCTAGCTGCTTCTCTTTTTACTGAGCCAAAACGCCGAATATCCGTACCGCAGGGAATAATTTCAATATCTCCTTGATGAGAAACAAGCGATCGCATATGTTGCTTTTCTTGCGGACTTGTCGCCACAATTCTTTCCGCAGTTTCCAAAACTTCTTTTTCTACTGCTAGGCGTTGACTAGCCACAAGAGGAATACTTTCTATCGTGTTGTATTTAACTATTCCTAAAGAATGATATGTGTGAACCTGTTTACTTCCTTGGATTTGTTTCAACTGCAATCCTACCCAGCTAGAAAGCCAGTAATTAGTGTGAACTAACTCATATTGAATGCCGTTTTCTTGTTGAAATTGCAATAACTGTTCCACGAACTCCGGCAAGTATTTAAAACCATTATCCCGTGGGACAAACTCAATCGGCCCTGCTGTTAAACGAATGGTTCGACATTGAGAGTTATGTTGAACAATCGTTTCTTGTTCAGCACTCACTCTGCGGCTAAACATATCAACTTTCCATCCGAGCCGAGATAGTGCTTCACCCACTTGGAGTACATAAACATTCTGTCCTCCAGCCTCTTCTTTCCCAATTTCAATCGCCGGATCACCGTGAACTGAAATCAAGGCAATGCGTTTGTCAGTGGTAGAATTCATAAGTTGTGTTTTGCTTATTTTCACAAGGTAGTAGGCAGTTTCAAGCTGGCGTTATTCACGCTGCACTGAATAATCTAGAAGGTATTATGTAATTTTTATTTTAATTTAATTATGTCAGAAAAAATTTATATATTGTTCATAATTAGGTAGTTTATTTCTAGTATTTACATTTGATTTATTTATGATTTATTTGTAGTAAAAATATCCAATAATTTTGATAGATAAAAGACTATTTGTATATGAAAAAATACAGCAAAATATATCAATTATGACATATCAATTAGCCATAAATGAACTTTACTGTAGAAATACCACAGCACAAAAAAGTGAATTTTAAATTTTTTAATTTCACATTTTAGACTAGCTATTCATACAAATGAATAATGCTAATTACCTGTAGATTTACTCCCATTAATTGTCAAGAACAGAGGGATTTTCGACAAACTTATTTTTTAGTGTTTGTATTAACAGATACTATTATGAGAAAATATTATTTTTTGTTAAATAAGATACATTCTTGTAAAAAATTTATAAATATCTCTAAGAAACAAAGAAAATCAAACCTTATCAAATTTATCCGAAATAGTAGATATCAATAAAAGAAGACTTAGGGGCTTCCAAAAACTTTCAAAAAATACAGCAGAATTTAGGAGTCAGTAGGAGATTAGCATTGCTCATCACCTGAGTTCGGAGTTTCTCCTGCGGAGACGCTACGCGAACGGAGTTATGATTTTTAAGAGCGAGAGAATAAGGGTTTGAGACTCCTACTGGGGGCAAGTTTTCCACAAATTATCTTATGTCGAACTCAGGTCTCATCAGTGTCAACTTAACAGAGCCTTGTAAACACTGGGTTTCATCCTTCTCATTCCCATGCTCTGTATGGGAATAAATTCTGGAAGACTCTCAATGAGAGTAGAGGCAGAGCCTCTGTGATAGCATTCCTAGTCAGAGACTAGGAACGAGATAACGAGATATAGTAAAGATTTGAGCTTATTTAATTACACTAAATAAATTAAAATGAGCAGTGCAAAAGGCCTAGTTTGGCTTTCGACACTGCTCAATACCTTTTTGATTGGTGTTGGTTCGCACAAAAAACAGTCCCACATGGGGGCTGGTGATTTCAGTTTTAGATTAGTAGCTGGTGTTTATCATCAGCAAACAAGCCAACTCACTCAGATAAAAAATAATTAAAAATTAAAAATCAGCATAATTTGCGATTCTTAATTTTTAATCTCTTTGCCTCAAGGATCAGTTTGTAGTTTGTGCAGCCAGCATTTGTTTCAGTTTTTCTAAGTCAGCCGCCCAACGGGGATCTGGACGAATAGCGTCTGAATCAACATTGCTAGTTGTTTCACGTACACTACTACCGCCACCACGCCGAGACTTCTTAGCGCCTTTTTCACGACGACTTTCTTTGTTGATGCTAGGTGTGGGGATACTAGTAGCTTGACTAGCCACTTTGGGAGCTTGCTCATCACCCTCTTCACCTTTGGTGCGAGGCAATGCCTTCTCCAGCTTGATGGCAGTGTCTTTGAACATTTGACCATTATATTTTTCAATAATTTGGTCTGCTTGTTCGTCATTGTTCACCGTGAGAAAACCGAAACCACGACATTTACCTGTTTTGCGGTCTTTAATCAGTTTAGTGGTGACAGCATCGCCTTCTTCTGCAAATACTGCTTGCAATTCTTGACGATCTATTTCTTCTTTAGGCAAATTACCTATGTATAGGCGAACGGACATGAACTATACCTCCAGAGTTTAAATGAACTTGTCTTGACAAAACAATTACCTTGGCTTTGGCTTTTAAATAGATGCTATTAACTAAAATCGCCATAAACCAATTTTTTTAATCCAAACTGCCAACCTATACAATACAGTTTTTTGTTGGGATCAAGCTTATTTAAGACAAAAGGGCTACTGCGCCCAGCTAATACCACCTTAATTCTAAGAATTGTAAATTTAATAGCCCACCGTCCGCCACAGTAAATGAATTCTTTCTAGGTTTTATCGGCAGGACAAAATACCATCTCTTAAGATTATCACGGTATTTTTTACGTAGCTAGTTCAGCACCTACATTTTTGCCGATAGTATTAATGCATCGTAACATAAAACACAATTTTTGGACAAGGTGTAGACGTTGGAAACAAAAACCAGCCAGTGGCTGGTTGATTTGCTGCTGTGTTGGGAGGATAAAAGAGCATGGATTAGTGGTGAAAGCCAGACCAATAATAAATTTGGGGGGCTGAATTACTGATTGTGTAAATAAATGTAACATTTTTGTGACTAACCTGCAACTTTTGTTTACGTTTCATGTGATCAGTCAATAAATTGCAGTGTTATCTTGCCAGAGATTGTGCTGTCAACATGATATATGCCCCCCATGCTTGGGCGACGACTGCCAAAACAGTAGACCAAATGGGATGAGGACTGTTAATGGTTTTGCCACTTTGAGTTTCTAAGGTTTGAATGTCTATCCAAGGTGTTGCCCCTCTTCTTAACCAGCCTGTAACGATAATTTGGCGACCAATCCATTCTGTGGGGTTGATTGACTGTCCTAACCAAGGAATGTGGTGTAATTTCACCAAACCTGTGCTGGATTGTAGAATGAGGTCTTGTCCGAGACAGTTGGCAGTACCCCGACGACCTAATAATTTACCTGCTAGACGGACGCTGATGCTATCGAGTGGTAAAACGGAGGGATCGGTTAAGAAATGGGAGAGATGGTCGTCGGCGTGTAAATTAAAGGGTTTAATTTCTGGAAAAAAGGCATTAATCCGCATGACTGTACCGATGCTAAAGCCAATCATGAAGAACCCGATTACGAAATTCCAATCATCATAAATCCATTTCAGGTTTAATAAATGAATGGCGAATGCGGTTTGCCAAATTAACCAGAACAGAACTGCTAATAGAAAACTGATGGGAATTCCCAACCAGGGGGCGATTTGTAATAGGAATGACTGAGGTTTGACTTGGCAAGATCCTTCAATGGTCAGATGCAGTTCAGGTTCTAAATGCCAATGACGGGCTATTTCACATAGACGTTCGATGCGATCGCCCATGAGAGGGTGACTATTATTAATGGTAAACCATCGCCGATAGGGATTGAAGTTTTCCCACATTAAGAATGACTCAAAGGAAAGATGCCTGACCATACTTCCTAAAGCAAGACTTTGTTGGTAGCTGACTGGAGCTAAGACATTCAAGCTTTCTAACTGCCAACTAGTCTGTTCTTGTTTTTGAATATCACCAGCAACACCAATGGAAATTTTGAGTAAGGCACGAATTAGCCCATTGGGGTTTCCTGTAATTTCGGCGGCATGGCGATCGCTATAATAAAGCCGAAACCGGGAATTAAGCAAAGTTGTACCAGTCAGTAAACACCAAATTCCGTAGGTCAGTCCAGCCAAACCGGCAAAAATCCAGCGCCAGATTTTCTTTTTGCTGTTGTTTCCCCACACTGAAACTTGCTGATACAGTTGATAAAGGGGCAGAGTTATTAGCAATGCCAAGGACATGACATTAAAATCCCATCGACCAATTTGTCCGAGAGCAAGTGCATAGATAGTAGCTATTTCATCATCTGTTAATTGTTCTAACAGACCCTGACTCACGGTAATTCTGGCTGTACTAGGAAGATTTCCATAGGACAGCATTATTGGTGCTGATATTGGCAAAATTCGTAATTTAGGAATTTTCCAGTGTCGCTGTTGACAAGTTCGTTGTATGACTCGAAATGCCTCACGACTGTGAGTGTGTAAAACTTCTTTGGATAGATGTTCTTGGCTATAAAAGTTTGCCAATAAACCATCTATCAACCAAGGCGACAAACCGATCAAAACCAAAAATAAGACTAGTATTAATAAACTAGGATTGCCATATAACAATTGTAATGGCTTTAAATAGGGAAGTTTGTCTAAAATCTGGTTGATTAAACCCATTCCCAACCTGACGAATGCTCGCAACATCCAAAATAGCGCCATGAATGTTCCTGCTGCTAGTAAACAGGAGAGCATGGAGAGTATGAAGTTAGGCTTACGTAGAGGTTGCCATATCTTAGCGCGTCGAGCTTGTCGCCAAAAGATGTTCATCGGTTCAGTTTTTGTCCGACCGACAGAACCTATTAAACCAGTATTTGATAGTTCAGGGTAAGCAGCAGGGATATTCTTTTTAATCACACCCTCTAGCGTCTGGTGTGTTGACACAGCATCGACTGGGGGAGTATCTAAAGAATTATCAAAGTTGACAAACTCAGTTTCAGTTTTTTTACCTTTTTGATGGCGTTTTTGGCGTTTTTTGAGGTGTTCAAGAGCGCGTGTTGCCCACTCTTGAACTTCTGGATTACCACTTGATATCAGATTCTGACATAGGGCGATCGCTTTAGAAGCCTCTCCTGTACGTGCATAAGCCATAACCAAACCAACCTGAGCTTGCAAGCAAGTATTGCTCTGATTTTGGCTGCCAGCAATGGGTTCAAGTTGAGTAACTGCTGCGTAGTAATTTCCCTGCTTGAGGGCAACTAAACCAGCCTCCAAAGACGATTTTTCATGTGAAGGCATACAAATATTGGCACTCCAATTTCTTCAAGGTGATACACGTTGGTGCAAAAGTGCGAAATTGAGATACTCTGATAATTCGTAATTCATAATGACGAATTAAGTTGACAATTGCTCCGTTGGCTGTGTCAAGAGTGAATTATTCCTCCACAGGTTTTTGGCTGGAGAATACAGGAGCGATACTTACCGTGGGCGGTGCGATCGCACTTAATTTCAACTCTGGATGGTCTCCCTCTAGCTGTTGACAATTCCATTCATTGCGGAATAGCAACACCGGCCTCCCCATACTGTCTTTCACAGTAGTTGTGTTGAATAAACGTCCCACCTGATTTAAAGCTTCCCAACCACCTTCAACCCACCGAGCAACACTGTAGGGTAATAAATCTAGTATGGTTTCTACACCGTACTCATTTTGTAACCGAAACTGCACCACTTCAAATTGCAACTGACCCACCGCTGCCAAAATAGGATCACGCTTGGCTTCATCAGTAGAGTACATAATTTGCACAGCACCCTCTTCCCGTAATTCGGAAACGCCTTTTTGAAATTGCTTAAATTTGGAAGGATTGGGGTTTCTGAGAGTGGCAAACAGTTCTGGTGAGAAGTAGGGAATTCCCTCATATTCCAGTTTCTGTCCTGTATAAATTGTATCTCCAATTGCAAAAACGCCGGGATTATTCAAACCGATGACATCACCAGGATAAGCAACATCAATGGATTCCCGTTCTTGAGCGAAGAGTTTTTGCGGTCGAGATAGACGGACAACTTTACCTGTGCGAGCATGGTTAACTGTCAT
Organism: Anabaena sp. EIM26; assembly: GCF_057568715.1. NCBI lineage: Bacteria > Bacillati > Cyanobacteriota > Cyanophyceae > Nostocales > Nostocaceae > Anabaena > Anabaena sp. EIM26. The sequence continues at coordinate 1,673,270 of NZ_CM172472.1, forward strand.
ATCTTTTTCAAACTTGCCTGTGCAGACCCGGACAAAAGCCACCCGATCTCTATGCTTGGGGTCCATGTTGGCTTGCAGTTTGAAGACAAATCCTGAAAACTCTGGGTAGCTAGGGGGAACTTCACCAAGGCTGCTGCTATGTGTACCTGGTTTAAGGGCATAGTCCAAGAAGTACTTGAGAAATAACTCCACCCCAAAGTTAGTCATGGCGCTACCAAAGAATACGGGTGTCATTTTTCCTTGATGCACCAAATCTAAATCTAAGTCTCCTCCCGCTCCTTCTAATAGTTCTAAATCACTTTTTAATTGATGGTAAAGGCTTTCTTCTAGTAATTCTTCAATTCGGCGATCGCCCAAGTTGATGATGGTATCACGAGCTTCTTTGCTACCGTGGGAGCTACGTTCAAACAGATGGATTTGCTGTTGGTGGCGATCAAAAACACCTTTAAAGCGATCGCCCATTCCAATCGGCCAATTCACCGCATAGGTCTGTAATCCTAATTCTTGCTCAATCTCATCCAACAATTCTAAAGGTTCTCTTCCCGGACGGTCGAGTTTATTGACAAATGTGAAAATAGGTATACCCCTAAGTTTACAAACTTCAAACAGTTTCCGAGTTTGGGGTTCCAAGCCTTTAGCTGCATCAATTAGCATCACCGCATTATCTGCTGCTGCTAAAGTTCGATAGGTGTCTTCACTAAAATCTTGGTGTCCAGGAGTATCAAGTAAATTAATCTGACAATTACGGTAGATAAATTGCAACACCGTTGAAGTAATAGAAATACCCCGTTGTTGTTCCATCGCCATCCAGTCAGAAGTCGCTTTACGCTGCGCTCTCCGGGCTTTTACTGCCCCAGCTTCGTGAATAGCACCCCCGTATAATAATAGTTTTTCTGTTAACGTAGTTTTACCAGCATCAGGGTGAGAAATAATCGCAAAATTGCGTCTTAAATCCACCGCTTCCAGCAGTTCATCTTGAATTTCTGTAGACATGATTGTAATTTGTGTGTTACCTAACTTAATGTAATCTAATCTTTTCCAGGACTAGGAAATACATTTGTAAATTCTATTAATCTTCACATCTAAATTAATCTTACTCAATTCAGAAATTAATCAGTCTAATAGTTGACAAATGCCCCATTTTTCATTATATTTCTATTATAATCGGGATCTGTACGCGCATATAGAGTCTTATTTTTCTTTTCCCACAATTAACATCCTAATTAAATCCTCAAATCCAGCAAATCCTGATTCAGACAACTAAATAGAGGTTGCTGAATAAATTTGAAAACTTCACAGGTAAAGGGTTTTAGCTATTTTGACTTTCAGAAAGTGCAAGCTTTTATGAGGTGGCAACTGAAAAACCTTGCATTTAATTCCTACTCAAAGGAAAAATCGTTCCTATCCAAATCTTGAAACTGTCACCTAGCCTTCACAGATAATTTTTATACCTAACGGCACGCTACGCGGTAAGCGAAGCTATGCCCGTAGGGCTTTACAGCAAACCCTAAATATCAATTAACGCTTCCTTAAATTTTGCAGATCTCTGAAAATAGATTTGCGGCTTTTCGGTTAAAGCTAAATCTACCAATTCAGCTAATTTTATAGGTATATTTCCATCACGTTGCAGAATAGATACAGGATTATTGTGCAAGACATCCAACCAAGGATCATCTGTAAAATTGTAGAGAAAATATCCTGTTAACATATTACAGCGTTTCCCAGTCTAATGAAGTACACACCAATTTATTCCCTGTTAAGAGTTCACTAAAAAGAAAAAACTTTGTACCTCACGAGCATGGGAACGGCTATATATCAACAAGCTACACTTGTCCAAACATCAACATCAGGTTTGGAATTTCTAAATTTCAGTACCTGTTGACCATTGGTGACAAGTTAAGGAAAAGGAGAAATTGTCAAGGGTGGTATTTGCAGTGATTAAAAAAGGCTTTTACGTTAAGTTGACACCAATGAGCTTTTGCTTTACCCCTACGAAATATATGGTTTTTAGTGCTATGCCTATTTGGTATTTATTATCAATGCTTAAGTCTTAAAATCGATCACTACGAAATAGAATCAAGATTGACGCTCTAACATAATGCAATCAAAATCCTCTAGAACCTGTAGCAGCTTTTGTAATAACTGAAAAACCTTGACTTGATCTGTAGGTTCTGCTGTCAGAGGATCAAGAGGTCTAAACTTTTGCCAATGCTCCACTAGGGACATCATTGGTAGGGGTTGGTCAAACACAGGTAGCAAGCAAAGAGCCATTGAGCTATCTATATAAACAAATTCCTCTGTCAAAGCGAGACATTTACGGACAGAAAAAGTTTTGCCTATACTTATGCAAGCAATAAGGTCTGTTTTGAATTTAGGGTTTTGGAACTGAGGATGTATATGTACTGTTGCATGTTCCCAATCAGAGTCAGTCCATTCGGAAAACGGGATAACAGCTGCTGCTGTTTGAGGATGGCCACACCAAAAATTTAGCAGCCTATGAATAGGATGGAGAAGTTCAAATAAATGTAAACTATCTTCTATGGAGATTTCTGGTAAGCTCATTCCTAGAAAAGCAGGTAAATCATCTGGCTCTTTGAATAAGTTCATCAAGTCCCATTGTCGCCAATTCGTCATCTTGATAAACTCTAAATCAGCAACCCTCAAAGCTGAAAAAATATCATTAATGGTGTAACCCTTATCTCCTTGGAATAAATAGTTCATGAGAATAGTCTCTTTTCTATCCTCTCCCTCATAGCCAGGACTCCACGTTGTAGCTTTAAGATTGACATTATCCTTTAAAGCTTTCATGATATCAGTGACTATGTCTATTTCTAAATCTTCGGGATTGCCATCCATTAAACCCATCAGCGTAAAGACTTTCTGAGCGCGAAAAATATTAACTCTCTGAAGTGAACTATGTAGGTTGGTGCGAATAATACCCTCCGGCTTTAATACGGCTTTCATTGCTTGCAAAGCCACTGCTATATCAGGGAAAAGATAGAGAACTTCATCACAATTAATATAATCAAATTGATAATCTAGTTTAGGTAAATCATATATTGACAAAACATGAAATTCAGCATTGTCAAAACCATGATATTCTAAACGCTGTCGTGCCAGTTTAACTGACTCTTCTGATATATCAACACCGACAATTTTGGCACCAGGATTGGCTTCGGCTAAAACTAAAGATTTATAACCAGTACCACATCCGGCATCTAAAATTAGTTTGTCTTTGGTATCTATAACTTTTTGGTTCCTTAAGTAGTAAGGTGTAACTAAATTATGAATGTAAAGTAAATCAAGATCATTTTTAGGAGATTTATCTAAGGGAATTGTGGGATAGGGGGAGCTATCAAATTGTTGGCGAATTTTTGCCCATAAATCTGATGTTGAATTTGTCATGGTAATTGCTCTTAATAGTCTGTTGATGATGACACTTGCTGATATTTATTGGTTATATAGAGATATTTGAGGAAACGTCTCTACATTTCTAGTTGTCTTTTGGCAGATATACAGATCAATAACAGTATGCCCCAATAGTTGAAATTTATATCACCATCAGGACTTTCTCGTTCCTATGCTCTGTGATGGCATTCCCTGCCGGAGACTGGGAACGAGATAAACGCTATATCTTGTTGTTATTACTACTTCTCAATTTATGCTATATTAAATTAATTAAGCGTAGTCGTTATGAGTTCAGATAAATATATGACTAACTCCACAGTAGAAAATTTGGTAATTATCGGTTCTGGCCCTGCTGGATACACAGCGGCTATCTATGCGGGACGTGCTAATTTAAAACCTGTTGTCTTTGAAGGGTTCCAAGCGGGGGGTTTACCGGGGGGACAACTGATGACAACGACGGAGGTTGAAAACTTTCCAGGGTTTCCCCAAGGGATAACAGGCCCGGATTTGATGGATAATATGAAGGCTCAAGCTGAACGCTGGGGAGCAGAGTTGTATACTGAGGATGTGATTTCTGTTGATTTGAGTCAGCGTCCTTTTATTATCTGTTCCCAAGAAAGGGAAGTAAAGGCACATAGTATAGTTATCGCTACAGGTGCAACAGCTAAACGTTTGGGTTTACCTAGGGAACAACAATTTTGGAGTCGGGGTATTTCTGCTTGTGCAATTTGTGATGGTGCAACTCCCATTTTTCGCGGTGCAGAGTTAGCGGTTGTGGGTGCGGGTGACTCGGCAGCAGAGGAAGCGATTTATTTAACTAAATACGGTTCTCCGGTACATTTATTGGTGCGTTCTGAGGAAATGCGGGCTTCTAAAGCTATGCAAGATCGGGTTTTGAGTAACCCGAAAATTCAGATACATTGGCACACAGAAGCGGTGGATGTGTTCGGGAATGATTTCATGTCGGGGGTGAAAGTCCGCAATAATCAAACTGGGGAAGAAGGCATAATTAATGCTAAAGGGTTATTTTATGCTGTTGGTCATACGCCCAATACAGGCTTATTTAAGGGACAATTAGAACTGGATGAGGTGGGATACATTATCACTAAACATGGTGGTGTGGAAACTAGTGTAGATGGTGTATTTGCCGCCGGTGACGTGCAGGATCATGAGTTCCGCCAAGCTATTACAGCTGCGGGTACTGGTTGTATGGCGGCGATGTTAGCGGAAAGATGGTTATCATCAAAGGGTTTAATCCATGAGTTCCATCATCTACCTGAAACAGCGGTTAATGAATTAGAACCTCAGTCAGAAACACAGACAACGGAAACCGCAGCGGAGTTTAATTTGCAAGCAACACGCCATGAGGGTGGTTATGCTTTAAGAAAATTATTCCATGAGAGCGATCGCTTGCTTCTAGTCAAATACATTTCTCCTGGTTGTGGCCCATGTCACACTCTCAAACCTATTTTAAATAAAGTAGTCGATGAATTTGATGGTAAAATCCACTTTGTCGAAATCGACATTGATAAAGATAGAGATATTGCCGAAAACGCCGGAGTGACAGGAACTCCAACGGTGCAGTTATTTAAAGATCAGGAATTGGTGAAGGAAGTTAAGGGTGTCAAGCAAAAAAGCGAGTATCGGCAGTTGATTGAAAGTAATCTGTAGGTAATGGGTAATGGGTAATGGGTAATAATAAATTCATTCTTCCCAATTACCAATCACCAATTACCAATTACTAGCCAAACAGATATGATAACTATTCAAACCAAATAATCTAAATTATGGTTCAAGCTTTACCTCAAACTAAATTAATAACCTTTGAAGAGTTTTTTGAATGGTATCCAAATACAGGATATCGCTATGAATTGCATGATGTTTCCAGCTGGTGTTTAAAGAAGCTTTTCTCTCGTTCCTTGGCTCTGCCTCCACTACTCTAGCTTATTTGAGGCAGAGCCTCAACATCTGCATTCCCAGTCTCTGACTGGGAACGAGTCTAGGAGACTAATATTTTCACTCAAACCCCAGTCAACTATTTTCCATGACCATTACAAAACGTCGAATACCAAGTTTTTTTAATTTTGCTAAATCTAACCTATCCCAGCGATTTATGCTGATAGGGTTATGTATGACTTTATTTTTTATATTTTTAGCCTTTTTTGCACCTGTATTACAGGGTTGGGGGTGGCTACAAAATCCTAAAGAATTTCTCTCTAACCCTATTCATGAAGCACCTTCACTTAAACATTGGTTTGGTACAAGTCGTTTAGGTTATGATGTCTTTTCTCGGACTATATTTGGTGTCCAAGCAGCGCTGCAAGTAGTGATTTTAGCTACTGCACTAAGTATGGTAGTTGGTGTGCCTTTGGGGATGGTAAGTGGCTATTTGGGTGGAAAATTAGATAAAATATTGCTATTCCTGATGGATAGCATTTATACGCTACCAGGATTATTACTTTCCGTAACACTGGCATTTGTAGTGGGGAGAGGAATCTTGAATGCTGCGATCGCAATTAGTATCGCCTACATCCCCCAATATTATCGCGTAGTTCGCAACCACACCGTCAGCGTCAAAACCGAAGTTTACATCGAAGCCGCACAAGCAATGGGCGCTTCTACCTGGACTGTACTGTCACGCTATTTATTTTTTAACGTCATTCAAAGCGTTCCCGTCCTCTTTACTCTCAACGCCGCAGATGCCATATTAGTTTTAGGCGGTTTAGGATTTTTAGGGTTAGGATTGCCTGAAGAAGTTCCCGAATGGGGATATGATTTAAAACAAGCTCTCGAAGCACTACCCACAGGCATCTGGTGGACTACCCTTTTCCCTGGTTTAGCAATGACAATTATGGTTGTAGGGTTATCACTACTTGGTGAAGGGTTAAACGACTTTGTAAATCCTCGTCTAAGAAGAGAAAATAAGCAATAGTCATTGGTTATTAATCATCTAAACAGAACTAACAACTAACTGACGGTAGGGGTTCAGCAGTACTACACTCCTACAACTAGCAAACGAAAACTAACAAATACAAGAGTTTATTGTGAAAGATAATATTACTTTAATTGCTGCTGCCACAGGTGGGTTAATGCTTTCTGTAGCTTTATCTGGTATTTTAAAAGGCGCACCTGTGACAGATTGGCAACGGGTAAGTCATAATCCATACCCAGTAGCGAATGTGCGAATTATTAGCAAAAATCAATAGACTGGGTAATGGGTAATGGGTAATCAAGTAATTGGTATTGATTTGGGGGGAACTGCAATTAAACTAGGGCGATTTACAGAAGATGGTAATTGTTTACAATCTTTAACTGTGGATACTCCCCAACCGGCAACACCAGAAGCCGTATTATCTGCAATGGTGGATGCCATATTTCAAATCGACCCAGATAATCAAACTACAGCTATAGGTGTGGGAACTCCTGGCCCTGCTGACGCAACTGGACGTATTGCTAAAGTTGCTATTAATTTAGCAGGATGGCATGATGTACCTTTAGCAGATTGGTTAGAAGCAAAAACTGGAAAACCAACCATTTTAGCTAATGATGCTAACTGTGCAGGTTTAGGGGAAGCTTGGTTAGGTACTGGTCGTAATTTTGAAAATCTGATTTTACTAACTTTAGGGACTGGGGTTGGTGGTGCAATTATTCTTGATGGTAAATTATTTGTTGGTCATCAAGGTGCAGCAGCAGAATTAGGTTTAATCACCTTAAATCCCGATGGACCAATGTGCAGTAGTGGTAATCAAGGTTCTTTGGAACAGTATGCGTGTATATCCGCTATTCGTCGTCGCACTGGTAAAGAACCAGCAGAATTAGGCGCACTTGCCCAAGCTGGAGATGCTGAAGCATTGAATTTTTGGCAAGAATATGGCAAGGATTTAGGAATTGGTTTAACAAGTTTAATCTATGTTCTCACACCACAAGCAGTAATTATTGGTGGTGGTGTCAGTGCCAGTTTTGAATTTTTTCTACCATCAATGCAAGCCGAAATTGAAAAGCGTGTTCTACCTACTTCGCGTCTAGGTTTACAGATTTTACCAGCACAACTTGGTAACTCAGCGGGAATGGTAGGTGCTGCTAAATTAGCATTGACGAAGGTTTAGGAAACTGGGGTGAAAGTCTTTAACCCAATTACCAATCACCAATCACCAATCACCCATTACCAAAATAAAATCCTGTGTGTTTTTGCAGGAAGTAGATCACCTTTTCGTAAGATTCTGCATTATTTGTGGGGTTAATAATAATGGGAAAATTAATATCTGGTAGCCAAAAGGTTAACCTGCCATTTTGTTCCTGACAGAAAGAACTAATGTAGTTAAGATTAATTACATATTCTTTTCTTTCGTAGGTTATTTTTACCCAATAAGCATTTTCAGATTCTACTCCTTGGGCGTACTCTATATATTTGGAAATCTTCTGATAATCTTCCCAATTACTGTGCGGGTTAATAACTATAGGTATGTAACTATTGGGTAACCAAAAGGTAATTCTACCGTTTTTTTCATAGCAAAAAGTATTTACACGGTCAATATTAATTATGTATTCTTTCCTTTGATCTTGTATTTTTACCCAGTAAGCCACAAAATTGCCTCAACACAGACTACATATTTTTTTGTATCTCCTAAAGTAATTTTACCCAAATTCTGATTTTTGCTACATTTTGTATTTTTAGGTGAACTACCCACCACTGCAAGCGGTGCAGCGGGGGCTTCAAAACCGGTGAGGGTGTAAGATGGTGTTTGAAAAGTCTCCTTCCATGTCATGCTGAGGAACGTAGCATCTCAGTATGTGGGCTAAACTCCAGATTCTTCGTTGCGTAAGACTCCACATGGCTAACGCCACGCTATGCCTACGGCACACTACGTGAACGCGAACAGAATGACAAATTATACGTCCCTAAACTTTTCAAACATGCTCTAAGGGATTAAAAAACCTGGACTGGTTTTGGTGTAGTTGGGGTGGGATGAGTGCGGGAAATGGTAGCTTGCATGAATCCTTTAAATAAAGGATGGGGGCTGCTGGGACGGGATTGAAATTCTGGATGAAATTGACAAGCAAGGAAGAATGGATGATTGGGTAATTCGACAATTTCGACTAAACGCCCGTCGGGAGAAGTTCCACTAACAACATAGCCAGAATCTAACAATGGACTGCGATAAAGGTTGTTAAACTCATAGCGATGACGATGGCGTTCATAAATTACTTCTTCTTGATATAGGTCAAAGGCCAATGTACCCGGTTGAATGCGACAAGGATAAAGCCCTAAACGCATTGTTCCACCTAAATCAACTACATCTTGTTGTTCTGGTAACAAGTTAATAACAGGATTGGTGGTATAGGGGTCAAATTCGGCACTGTTAGCATCAACTAAGCCTTCGACATTTCTCGCCCATTCAATTACAGAACATTGCATTCCTAAGCATAAACCTAAGAAGGGGATTTGGCGATCGCGTGCGTATTTAATTGCCGCGATTTTACCATCTATGCCTCGGCTACCAAAACCACCGGGAACAACGATGCCATCAACACCTGCAAGATAGTTTTCTGGTGGTTCATTTTCCAACGCTTCGGAGTTTACCCACCGCAAACGCAAATCGCCATGAGTAGCAATAGCCGCATGGCGTAGGGATTCGACTACAGATAGGTAAGCATCACTTAAACGCACATATTTACCAACAATGGCAATTTCGATGCTGTGTTTAGGACTATACATCCGTTCTACCATTGTCTCCCACTGCGTCAAATTGGGTTGACGTTGTTCCATTTGCAGTAAATCTAAAGCTTGCTGTGCCAGTCCTTCCCGTTCTAAAATCAGGGGTACTTCATAGATACTACTAGCATCTTGGCAAGTGATGACGCATTCTACTGGGACATCACAAAATTCTGAGAGTTTTTGTTTTAAGCCGACAGGGATAGTGCGATCGCTCCGACATACTAAAATATCTGGTTGAATGCCTATTGATCTCAGTTCCTTGACAGAATGTTGTGTTGGCTTGGTTTTCATCTCACCGGCTGAGGCTATCCAAGGCAACAAGGTAACGTGCATATATAATACATTTTGCCGTCCTACCTCTTTGCGTAACTGGCGAATTGCTTCTAAAAATGGCAGTGATTCAATATCACCCACAGTTCCACCGATTTCAGTAATTACAGCAGAAGGATTGGTTTCTTTAGCAACTCTCAGAATCCGATCTTTAATTTCATTAGTAATATGAGGAATTACCTGTACAGTGCCGCCATTATAGTCCCCACGGCGTTCTTTATTAATCACTGACTGATAAATCAAGCCAGTAGTAACGCTGTTTAATCGGGACATTGAAGTATCAGTAAAGCGTTCGTAATGACCCAAGTCCAAATCTGTTTCTGCACCATCTTGGGTAACAAAAACTTCCCCATGTTGAAAGGGACTCATCGTACCTGGATCGACGTTAATATAGGGATCAAGTTTGAGAATAGATACCGAATAATCCCGCGATTTCAGCAATCGTCCCAAACTTGCTGCTACAATGCCTTTACCAATACTGGAAACAACGCCTCCAGTTACAAAGATAAACTTAGTCATAGTATTTTCAATTTCTAGTAACTTCTAAAAATACATCCCGTCTGTGGAAAGATAAAGCCTATACCTGAAGGCTAATGAAACATAGCACAAGTAACTAACTAACTAGTTAAAAAAGGTTTAAAAGCTGCTCAAACAAGCTGTCATCCCTTTTGCGTTCTGCCTACTTGCATTAGTATGAAGGATGAATTGTAACCCCAGGATAAATCGACGTGTTTTGTTCCGATTTATGGGCTTTTTTTTCATGCTTCATTCTTTATCCTTTATTACTCATTGTCTCACAGTCACCATCGTAAAATCTTCTGTGTTTTGCCGTGAAAAAAGTCTTAGGATTAGTAGTATTTAACTTTCTCTTCACTTCCTCCGTGGCTTTAGCACAAAGTTCTCTTCTAGTAGTTTTTCCCCTTATAAACTACCAAACCAGTACAGAAAAAATCTTTTTTATCGGTACAGCATCAGCAACTAGACAAGTTCTCATCAATGGTAAGCCGATTAAACACAGCAATTTTGGTCATTTTTCTCCCAGTTTGCCTTTGCAGTTAGGGGAGAATGTGTTTAAATTTCATTACCAAAATCAGAAACGAGACATTAAAATAACAACGCTTGCTACTCAACCAGAATTACCAGAGGGTTTAGGCTTTGCTAAAGATTCTTTAACTCCTGCTGTCGATATTGCTAGATTACCGGGAGAATTGATCTGTTTTGGGGCTGTTGCACCTCCTCAAGCTAGTGTCTCTGTCAAGGTGGCTAATCAAACAATTCCCTTGTCACTACAACCGTCACAGGCTCAATTACCTGCTAATTCCAGCGTATTGACAGGAAGAAATCAGCCAACTACCTCTAGTCCTAGCAAATATCAAGGCTGTACAACAGTGGCCAAAGTTGCCGATTTAGGACAACCTCTATTTAGTTTGACATTGAATGGTAATACTGCTACTCAACTTGGTCCGGGCAAAATTTCAATTCTGACACCTACACAACTGCCAGTTACTGAGATCATAGCCGCATCAGGTGTGGCTCGTACTGGGCCAAGTACCGATTATTCTCGACTGACACCATTACCAAAAGGAACAAGGGCAACAGTTACAGGTAGAGAGGGCGATTGGTTACGCTTAGATTATGGGGGTTGGATTAATAGTAAAGAAACCAGAATTATACCAGATGCAGTTACGCCACAAACAGTAATTCGTAGTGTCGGATATCGTCAGCGTGCAGGTAAGACAGAGATACTATTTCCCCTACAAGTGGCTGTGCCTGTGAGTATAGAACAGAGCGATAATCGCACTTTTAGTATCACTTTCCACAATACCACTGCCCAAACAGATACCATTCGTTTGGATGATAACCCCCTCATTTCTCGCCTGGATTGGCAACAGGTGACTCCCAATCAGGTCAAGTACACCTTGAACCTCAAAAAGCTCCAACAGTGGGGTTATAAGCTGAAATATGACAACACAACCCTAGTGTTGAGTTTGCGCCATGCACCTAATATTCACAACAGAAAACGCTTGCCTCTATCTGGCATCAAAATTGTACTCGATCCAGGACATGGTGGTAAAGAATCTGGTTCAAGTGGAGTGAAGGGGTATTTGGCAAAAGATGTAAATTTGGTGTTATCGAAGTTACTGCGGGATGAGTTGGTACAACGTGGTGCAGTGGTAGTGATGACAAGGGAGGATGATCGAGATGTTTCTTTAGTGGAACGTCAGGAGATAATTAGTCATGAAGAACCTGCCATTTCTCTTTCTATCCATTACAATTTTTTAGCTGATGATGGTAATGCCGAAAAAACTAGGGGTTTGGTTAGTTTTTGGTATCATTCCCAGGCACACAGCCCCGCTATATTTTTACATAACTACGTAGTTAACAAACACCGTGAACCTTCTATTGGTGTATTTTGGAATAATTTAGCCCTGACTCGTCCCTCTGCTGCACCTGCGGTATTATTAGAATTTCGTTTGATGAGTAATGCTCTGGAGTTAGAGGAGATAGTCAACTCTCAACAACAGAATAAATTAGCTAAAACTTTGGCTGATGGGGTGACTGAGTGGTTTAAGATGGTGAATTGAGGCTTGATGAAAAAGTTGTTTTGGTTAAGAGTAGGAGTCAGGATTCAGGATTCAGGATTCAGGAGGAAGAGTTAAAAAGCAGTTAGAAACTTCTAAAAATAGATTTCTTCTCATTGAGTTACTATCATTAAATATTTTGTATTTTTGCTGTGAAAAAACTTTTAGGATTAGTATCATTTAGCTTTATTCTCACCTCCTCCCTGGCTTTGGCACAACCACAACCATCACTTTTAGTGGTTTATCCTCCAGCCAATCACCAAACCAGTACAGAAAAAATATTTTTTATCGGTACAGCACCAGCAAATGGACAGGTTTTGATTAATGGTAAACCTGTTAATCGTAGCAAGGCTGGTCATTTTTCCCCTAGTTTCCCCTTGCAGTTGGGAGAAAATATATTTAAAGTTCGCTACCAAAATCAAGAACGCGAGGTTAAGGTAACAAGGCTTTCTACTCAACCTCAGTTACCAGATGGGTTAGGTTTTGCTAAAGATTCACTGACTCCCGCTGTTGATATTGCTAAACTACCAGGAGAACTGATTTGTTTTAGTGCGATCGCACCTCCGCAAGGTAATATCTCAGTGAAGTTGGCGAATCAAACTATTTCCTTGTCACCACAATCACCACAAGCAGAGTTACCCGCTAATTCCAGCATTTTAACCGGGCGCAATCAGGCTACTATTTCTAATATTAGTAAATACCAAGGTTGTACAACAATCGCAAATCCTGGGGATTTGGGACAACCTCTATTTAGTTTGACATTGAAGGGTAAGACGATCACCCAACTTGGTTCGGGAAAAGTGCAAATTCTAGCCCCAGAACGGTTAGCTGTTGCTGAGGTAATAGCCGCATCAGGTGTAGCACGGACGGGGACAAGTACCGATTATTCTCGACTGACACCCCTACCTCAAGGCACAAGGGCAACGGTTACAGGTACAGAAGGTGATTGGTTACGGTTAGATTATGGGGCTTGGATTAATAGTAAAGAAACCAAAATTATCCCCGGTGCAGTTCCCCCACAAACAGTAATCCGCAGTGTGGGCTATCGTCAATTAGCTGGAGTGACGGAGATGCGTTTTCCCTTGCAAGTGCCTGTACCTGTGAGTGTGGAACAGGGAAATAGCACTTTTGCTCTCACTCTCTACAATACTACTGCCCAAACAGATACAATTCGTCTGGATGATGATCCCCTCATTTCTCGCCTGGATTGGCAACAGGTGACTCCTACCCAGATTAAATACACCTTTAACCTCAAAAAGCTCCAACAATGGGGTTATAAGCTGAGATATGACAACACAACTCTGGTATTGAGTTTGCGTCATGCACCTAATATTCAGAATAGAAAACCCTTATCTGGCATCAAAATCTTACTTGATCCGGGTCATGGTGGTAAAGAATCTGGTGCAATTGGTCCAACGGGGTATCCAGAAAAAGATGTAAATTTGGTGGTTTCTAAATTACTGCGGGATGAGTTGGTGCAACGTGGTGCAAAGGTGGTGATGACAAGGGAAGATGATCGGGATGTGTCTTTAGTGGAACGTCAGGAGATAATTAGTAAAGAAGAACCTGCGATCGCTCTTTCCATCCATTATAATTCTCTACCTGATAATGGTGATGCAGAAAAAACCAAGGGATTTGGTAGTTTTTGGTATCATCCTCAAGCACACAGCCTAGCAATATTTTTACAAAATTACGTAGTTAACAAACTTCGTAAACCTTCCTATGGCGTATTTTGGAATAATTTAGCTTTAACTCGTCCTGCTGTTGCACCTTCGGTATTATTGGAATTGGGTTTTATGAGTAACCCTTATGAGTTTGAGGAGATAGTAAACCCCCAAGAACAGAAGAAAATGGCTAAAACGTTGGCGGACGGGGTGACTGAGTGGTTTAAAATGGCGAAATAGGATTATTTGATGAAAGCTTAAATTATGTGGATAAAAATTCTTTGATAGAATTTCCATTGTTTTTTGGATTCAAATATAATGTGCATTCTCTACTCACGTCTTCTTCAGGAATATTATTTTGCTCACACCATTTTCTAATAGCAATATCAGCTAATTCTTCTACTTTTTCTATATCTACTAAAGCAGCTTCAGAGTCAGGAGTACATTCAATTAAATTTAGAATAGACTCAGGTGAAGCAAATTGCAATTTTTCTTTTTCTTGATCATACAGTAATATTTCATAGTCATCTTGATTTTTTAAAAGAATATATAGAAGAGTAGATTTACCTGAATAATTTAAAGCACTAACCAAATCACTTTCAAGTTTTTCTGCATAATCACGATAAAATGAATCAAGTTTACAAGTATGTTGATAATAACGAGAAACGTCTTTGTCATCTGCCTCTTCAAAATTCAAAATTACCGTTTCAACTTTAGTATCAGAGGCAAAATCTGGCATCTTAATTAATTGGTTATTATCAGATGTTAAAACAGGTAAATCAGTTAATTTTCGAGATTCTTCATGGCGTTGCATTAACTTATCCCAACGTTTACCTATATCTACCAATTCATCTTGGACTTCCGTTGTTTCTGCAAGAATTGGAATAAAAGTATATATTCTTACAGTCCTAAAATCATCCCAAAGCCTTAAAATTCTTCCGGCTCTTTGAATCGGCTCAATAGGAGTCCATGCTATGTCATAATTAACCACAACTGAGGCATCTTGCATATTAACGCCAATGCCATAATTATCAGTAGTTATAAATATATCACAAGTATCTTCACCATTTGATAAACTATTATTGGCAATGGGGGCAAATTTTTGAATTGCTTTTTCTACAGTTTTTAAATTTTTTGTTTGATATTCAGTATCTTTAGTTTTTTCAATCGTGCTAAATATTCTTAAAGATGGCTTTAACGATGTAATTGCTTTTTCTAAATAGAAAACAGTAGGATAACGTTCACAAAAAATAACTAATTTTTCTTGAGGACAGTGAAAATCTAAAATCTTCAGCAAATTCTGAAGTTTTTTATCTTGTGACTGCTCTAATTTATTTAGCTTATTAATAATTGGATTTAAAACTTCTTGACGTTCTTTTTGTGAAATAAAAAATTCAGACTTCTCCAAAATAAATGCTTTTTTTCCTCCAGGGGTATCAACAACACGCTCTAAACTTTCTTTTAATACTAAAGGAGAACTTGCCCAGTCTTTTTTGATCTGAGTAACAATATTTTTTCGATATATAGGATGAGATACGTTTAAATCAAAATAACCTTGAGTGATTACTGAAGTTAAATCAGATTCCAAAATTACAGGAAAAGAAATAGTATAAAGATGAACATCAGGAAAATATTTTTTTTGTTTTCCAAACTTGATATAACGTCCTTTTTCATCTAATTGACCATAATATTTTGCGACGTGGGGAGTTGTTAATTGGTGAGCAACAGGTAATTGTATAAATTGACTTGGTTCTTCAATTTTCCAAGCACGAGCATCATCAAAAAAATCTGGAGTTAAAACATAACTTCTGGATGTGTGAGGTAATAAATGAAGTTGAACATTAATATTATCAATATCTGTAGCATAGGGTGAACCTGTTAATAATAAAACTTTTATTTTCTCTGAGTTTCCAGTTTTATTCACAAGTTCATTGATTCTAGTAAATGCCTTTCTTTCTCTTCTTTTTTCAATTTTAGAATATTTATTTCCAAATTGATCTGAATAACGCTTTCTTAGCTTATGACTTTCATCAAGTATTAATAAATAACGTCCTTCTCCTGATATAATATCTTCAATAAACTCATCCCAAATATCGAGACCACCTGCTTGAGTTGAATCTTCTTTATCTAAAGTTTCTAATGTCAAATAATCAGCATGGATACTAGCATCTCGCATTTCCTTACGCCAACTGTTTTTAACGGGATTAGGGCAAATAATAATTACTTTATCAATAAAATCTTCTGCTTTTAATTGCACAGCAATTAAAGTTCCCATCACAGTTTTACCTAGTCCTGTTGAAGCAACTAACATTGAGCCACCATGTTCATAAATTTGGCTTAATGTTAAAGAAATCATATCTTGTTGATAGATGAGAGGCTTTTTACTATAAGTAGTTTTAACAGGTTTAATTTGTTCTAAAGCTAATATAGTTTTTAGATAAATATCCCAAGGTGTAGCAAATTTTAACCATTTCAACAAAATTTCTAACAGGTCTTGGGTTAAATCGTAAGCATTAATAAAATAATCATCAAATTCCTGAACTAATGCTATTACCTCTGATTTTTTATTAATAATATTTCCGCCTTCAACTTGCTCCATTAATCCTTTTCCAGTTAAATTTGAGGAGGTTTGAATAGCTAATTTCTCATCAATAATATAAAGTTTATTATGGTGATCTTTTGCCCTAGCATCAACAATTTCAAATTGATTAGACTGTATTTTTTCCACAAGGTCACGAACTGCTTTTCTTCTATCTCTGTCTAATCCTGTTCGCAAATCTCTCATTATCTCTTGAACTAGAGCCATTCTTGCTCGTTCTTCACCAGGATCATCTAAGCCAACTAAAAGATAGGTTTTTTTACCTGTAGTGTAACGACGGACTAAGTTCCATCCTTTAATTGTAAAAAAGCCTGTAGCAATCCTAATTTCTTGTTTAGATTTTTGTAGCGATTCAATAATATACTTTAATGATTTACCTGAGTCAAACCAACTTAAACGATTTTCATTTTTACGTTGACTTTCAAATTTACCAACTTGATGTTCCACAATCACTCCTCTTTCATAATCTTCATTTTTGATAGATTTTGTCAATGCATAAGTCCTAGTTTAATTAAATTGGGAGTAACTACTTCCCATTCTCCCAATTATGAAAAATTGGCATAGTAAATAAACCCCAAGCCAAACCTGTAATCAAACCAAAAGGGGTAACAATGTAGTTGTTAAAATCCCACAAACCGAAAATTTGCGCTGCTAACTCCAGTGGGTATGCCATCATCAATACACTAGCAAACGCTCCACCATTCCAGCCGTATTGATGTAGCCAATAAAAACCCTTACCACCAGTTAAACCATACAAAATCCGAGTTATCAACAAACCCGTTACTGTCCCATAACAGCGCATACAAACCGCCATAATAAACGGTGGTGCTAACTCCAAACCAAGGGTAGGTTGCGGACAAACATGATTACCCATAAAGTAAATGATGTCCGCAATACCCGGAAGCAAAAACACACCAGACGCAGCTAAAAAAGGAGCAATAGGGGGGCCAAAAACCATCCCAGCTAATAGGAAATCAGCAACAAAACTCACCCAATTAACCGATAAATCTCTTGACAAAATAACTTTTTGCATCTTCTTGTTGTTTTGTTTGTTGTGTAAAACCGTAAGGATTCAGAATACAGAATGTTTGATATAGCAGGGAAGAGGGAACATGAAGAGAAAAATATTCTTATCCTTCCTTCTAACTCCTTCTAACTCCTTCTAATTCTTCTTCCTGACTCCTGACTCCTGAATTCTTACTTTTAATCTTCCCCTCCCAACAACCAAAAACCACTGTAAGTCATGCCCGAATCATCTGGCTGTACTAATAAAAAATGCAATCCTTTACTTACTTGTTTACGCTGTGAATATACTTTTGCTGCGGCTGCAACTTCTTCATCTTCAAAAGTTGCCAAAATCCATCTATCTGCTAAACCAGCTTCTAAAATTAAACCATCTGGCGCACCGGCAATATAATTTAAACTTACAGGATTGGCTTCTTGCAACCATTTTGCTAAACGCATAGATTGCCGTCCACCATAAATTACTACACCGGGAACGGGAACTGTTGAGGCTAAACCCAGATTAATCGGTTGCAAAAATTCTGGTATTTGTAAAATAGGTATTGGACGTTCTGTAAATTCATCGACAATATCACCTGCGGGAATTGTTGCAAAACGCCATTCTTCTCCCCAGAGGTTTTCTGGTAATGGTGCTGGTGGTGGTTTATCAACTGCTGTAGGATATTGCTTTTCTTGCAACCATTGTTTTAAGGCTAAAGTGCGACGGGTGGCTTCAACTTTAATACTTAAGTTATTTCCAGCAGCGGTAATTAAGCCTAAAGACTGAGGTCGAAATACTTGAATTATTTCAGGTAATTTTTCCGCACTTGCTGTTTGAAATTGTTCTGTTAGCCAATTTGAATTTGCTTGTGACTGGGGACACGTAGCTACATACTCAAATTTACGAGTTGCGTCACAAATCAACAACTCCCATAATATCTGCCCTGCGGCATCTCGTAGCGGACTACGATAAAAATCAGCCTGCCAAACCAGACTCATTATCAACTCTTTTCCTCTGGGTTTGTGTGGTGCAATTCAAGTCTTAACACAAAACACTGCTATATTTTCATGAGTGACATTTGAATTTGCGGTTTTTGTATATTCCTGAAACTATTGAATGATAGAGTTAGGAACACTACTTAAGACGGATAAATAAATTTACCATAACTAGATTGTAGATAGATATATTTGTACTTTTTAACTGACTAAGATGGTGTCGAGAATAATAGGAATTTAATCATGAGCGGAAAAGCTAAAAAACAAGAGAAAAAATCTGATGATCAAGAGAGTACACCAACGGCTTCTGGTGGTTATCAAACTCCCCTACAAGAGGATATTCGCAAGACTGGTAATGCTGAAAAAAGTGATGCTAGACCTACTGCCACACCAGAAGCAGCTGGGGAGGATTCTGTAGCGGGTAGTCCTAATCAAGGTAATCCTTCGCGTTAAGTAGAGAATATCGCTCTCAATTCTAGACAACTATTCTATCAGCCCTAGAGCGATCGCATGGTGACAAGTTAAGAAAAAGAAGAAATTATCCGAAAGCCTCTTGACAAAAGACTTTCAGCATTAACTTGTTACCAATGTAGGGCGATCGCATGGTGGTGTATGTGATCGCCCATAAAGCTAGAGATAAAATAGTAACTGTGGTCATAGCCTGGTTGATAACGCAAGTTCAGCGGTTGCCGGACTTTAGTACAAGCTTGTGCAAATACATCTGGTAACAATTGTGCTGTTAAAAACTTATCCGCTGTTCCTTGATCAATCAGAATGGGACTGTGATATCCTACTTTCTGAACTAGTTCACTAGCATCATAATCACGCCAACTTTCCTGATTATTGCCCAAATAAAGACTAAATGCCTTTTGACCCCAAGGACAGCCCATAGGTGCAACAATAGGTGCAAAGGCAGATACTGATTTATATTGTTCTGGGTTTCTCATGGCACAAACTAGCGCCCCATGTCCCCCCATAGAATGACCAAAAATGCTTTGTTTATCAGGTTGGGTGGGAAAATTGCTATTAATTACAGATGGTAACTCTTCGATAACATAACTATACATCTGATAGTGCGATCGCCAAGGTTCCTCTGTGGCATCTACATAAAAGCCCCCACCTGTACCAATATCCCATTCATCATCTTCACCCACAATCCCCGTATGACGAGGACTCGTATCTGGTGCAACTAGTATTAAACCGTATTCAGATGCCCACTTTTGCGCCCCTGCTTTGACCATAAAATTATCTTCTTTGCAAGTCAAGCCAGAAAGAAAATAAAGTACTGGTAAGGGTTTTTGATTTACTTGTGGTGGTTGATAGACTGCAAAACGCATCTCACCGTTACAGGTAGTGGAGAAATGAGAGTAGAAGCCCAGTATGCCATCAAAGCATTTAAATTCTGATTCTAGGTGAAGATTAGTCATGTTAAAAGAGCGATAGCGTTCAGCGCTCCGTAGGAATCGCACAAGCGCTGTTTCTTGGATGTCCGGAGGGCTTTTGTTAGTTAGCTAATAACTTGACCCCTACTATAATCTCAAGTTACCCCTTTCACATTATACTATCAGGATCTACACCCAAAGCCCGTAAACGTTCCGCTAATAATTGGGCGCGTTCTTCTGGTGTTAAAAAGCGTTTTCCTTGTTGATTATACCAATACATCCATTCCCGTGTAATACCTTGATAAGTTCCCCGTTCTATACCAATACCTAAATCAATTTCTGGCAACCAGACAGGATTACCATCTTGTAATTGATACATACCCTTAACTAATTTATGAACTTCCAACCGGGGTTTACGGCGACGAGTGGGATTATAAACCACATAATATAAAACACCTAAATTAGCATAAGTATCTTTTTTAGTAGAATATTCACCACGATAAGTTTGAGAAACAACTTCCAAAACCAAAATAGGAACTTTTTCTTCTTCCCAAATCGCGTAACTAGGGCGGAGATTTTCATCATAAAACCGTTCTACCCCTAAGCTGAGAAAACCATCAGGGACAATAGCTGGTTGATAAGGGTCATAATAAACACCCATATCCACACCAAAAAACCAGTCCATGCGTTCAGCCCAAGCCATAGCTAAGATAGCTTTGAGTAAACCGGGAATTAAATCTTGTAATTCATTATCCACAGGCGTTTCATCTGAATCAGGTAGTTCCTCAGAGGAAGGCATACAAGCAAGGGGATTGTAATCTAACATCATAGATTTCACATATCCTTGAACATTGTAATTATATCGTCAATATGATTTTATCTCACGCAGAGGCGCAGAGGCACAGAGAGTTTGATTCAGCAAGGTTAATTTACCCGATGTGAAAAATACAAAAATCCTGATTTAGACAATTTCTATATTTATTATTCCATCAAATCATCACTTGCAATTTCACCTGGATAATAGCTTAAATTAACTAAATTTTCCCATATATATGGACATTGCAGAGGAAAAGTTGACAACGGCAAATTTGTTTCTCCTGATGCTAAATCCCTAGCATTTTCATAAGCTTCTTAAAGTGATACTTCTAGAGAAGACTGTAAACTAGGATTTTCATTATTTTTTAATTATAATTTTAAATATGAAAATGTATATTATCTTGCAATAACACTAATTAATAGTATTAGCTAAATTTGCTACCGTAATCTTATCAAATATCATTTTCTAAGTTTTACTGTAGATGATATGGGAATCCGATTTGATTTCTGAAAAGATATGTAGCGTATATTAGCGATAGCAACGCACTAAAACTTTGATAACGGTGCGTTACGAACTCCGTTCTAACACACCCTACAATACTTGTCATTCCTTTCTTCCTTTGCGCCTTTGCGCCTTTGCGTGAGACATAAAAACTAAAAAGTCACCACACTCCGAATAGACTCCCCCCTGTGCATCAAATCAAAAGCATCATTAATTTTTTCAATCGGCATCACATGAGTAATCAAATCATCAATATTAATCTTTCCATCCATATACCAATCGACAATTTTCGGCACATCTGTACGCCCTCTTGCACCACCAAAAGCTGAACCTTTCCAAACCCTTCCAGTCACTAATTGAAACGGACGAGTGCTGATTTCTTTACCCGCACCAGCAACACCAATAATTACACTTACACCCCAACCTTTATGACAACATTCCAAAGCTTGACGCATGATATTGACATTACCAATACATTCAAAAGAATAATCAGCACCACCTTTAGTTAAATCCACCAAATAAGGAACTAAATCACCTTCAACTTCATGAGGGTTCACAAAATGTGTCATCCCAAATTTTTCAGCCAAAGCCCGTTTATTGGGATTAATATCAACACCAACAATCATATTTGCGCCCACCATTCGCGCCCCTTGGATGACATTTAAACCAATCCCACCCAAACCGAACACCACCACATTTGCACCTGGTTCTACTTTAGCTGTATAGATAACCGCACCTATACCCGTTGTCACACCACAACCGATATAACAAACCTTATCAAAAGGCGCATCTTCCCGAATTTTAGCAACGGCAATTTCAGGTAATACTGTGTAATTAGCGAAGGTGGATGTACCCATGTAGTGATGAATCATTTCTCCACCAATACTAAAGCGACTAGTACCATTAGGCATAACTCCTCTGCCTTGGGTGGTGCGAATTGCTTGACAGAGATTAGTTTTAAAGCTTAAGCAATAATTACACTGACGACATTCAGGCGTGTATAAAGGAATGACATGATCACCTGGTTTCACACTCTTGACACCAGACCCAACTTCCACAACTACACCAGCACCTTCATGTCCCAAAATTGCTGGAAATAAACCTTCAGGATCATCACCAGATAGGGTGAAAGCATCAGTATGACAAACCCCGCTGGCTTTAATCTCGATTAATACTTCTCCGGCTTGTGGTGCTGCTAATTGTACGGTTTCGATAGTTAGGGGTTTACCTGCGGTGTAAGCTACTGCTGCTTTGACTTCCAAGATTTATTTCTCCGTGTGAGGATTTACGTAATTTTATCTCACGCAGAGGCGCAGAGTCACTGAGAGGAGATGAGTTTGGGAAGGTTTTGGGGAATATTTTCAATAATTGCTTGTCAAGTGATTCTATGTATAGTACATTAGTACCTATTACAAGAGAAACCCCCCACCTCACAAGTGGGGCTTTATTATTTTTGGGAGTTCTGTAATTACCAGATTTTGTTAAAATCGCATTCACTGGTTTAGATTGGTTAAAGGCAGTAGCTGTTTTGGCAACTATAATAAATTTTGTCTTAGCTGCAACCAGCCAATAATTTATCCACATTTGCGATTAATCTAGTCTGTAACAAACCTATGAAACCTGCCCTTACTAAAATTGGCGCTCAAATGTCTAACTTAACTGGCGTGAGAGCGATTATGAAAGATATTAATGAAACCCTACGAGCTAGTGCGGGGCAGGAATTATATAATTTGAGTGCGGGAAACCCGTTGATTTTACCAGAGGTAGAACAGTTATGGCGGGACTGCACGGCAGATTTATTAGCTAGTTCTGAGTATGGTGAAGTTGTTTGTCGTTATGGTTCTAGTCAAGGCTATGCACCATTAATTAATACGATTGTTAAGGATTTTAACCAGCGTTATGGGTTAAATTTAACAGACCGGAACGTTTTAATTACTGCTGGCAGTCAAACTATATACTTTTATGCTGCGAATGCTTTCGGTGGATATACTCATGATGGCGATTTAAAAGAAATCGTTTTACCATTAAGTCCAGATTATACTGGCTATGGTGGTGTGTGTTTATTTCCAGAGGCTTTGGTTGCCTATAAACCTACTTTGGATATTGATACAGCGGCACACAGATTTAAATATCGTCCTGATTTTAACCAACTTTCGATTACAGAAAACACTGGTTGCGTGATTTTTTCCCGTCCTTGCAATCCTACTGGTAATGTTTTAACTAATGATGAGGTGAGCAAAATCACTGATTTGGCTGCACCTTATAATGTGCCTGTATTGATAGATTCGGCTTATGCGCCACCTTTCCCAGCGTTGAATTTTACTGAGATGACACCTGTATTTGGTGAAAATATCCTGCACTGTATGAGTTTATCGAAAGCAGGATTACCAGGGGAAAGAATTGGGATAGCGATTGGTGATGAAAGCCTTATTCAAGTTTTGGAGTGTTTCCAAACTAATACAGGGATTCATTCTTCCAGATATGGTCAAGCGATCGCATCCCGTGCGATAGAATCAGGTGCATTAGCCCAAATTGCTGAAACTGTAATTCGTCCTTTCTATCAGCAAAAGTTTGATGTATTAGAAAGTACTTTAGAAGCAGCGATGCCTAAAAATTTACCTTGGTTCTTACATCGTGGTGAAGGAGCAATTTTTGGTTGGTTATGGTTGCAAGATTTACCTATGACTGATTGGGAATTTTACCAGGAATTAAAGAAAGTCGGTGTAATTGTTGTCCCTGGTAGTAGTTTCTTCCCCGGTTTAAAGGAAGAATGGGAACACAAACATCAATGTCTGCGAATCAGTTTAACTGGTAGTGATGAGGAAATTACTATCGGTATGCAGCGTTTAGCTAAGGTTGCTGAACGAGTTTATCAAGTTGCGGCTGTGAGTGTGTAAGAGAAATGAACCACGAAGGCGCGAAGAACACGAAGAAGAAGAAAGCAAGGAAGAATGTAGGGGCGGGGTCTCCCCTCCCGACTAAACCTAATCCTAAACCTCTTAACCCAGTCCCCAGTCCCCAGTCTCCAGTTCCCAATCTTGATGATTGGCTGGAGATTGGTAAAATTGTTTCCCCTCAAGGTTTAGCTGGGGAGTTGCGGGTTTATCCTAATACCGACTTTCCCGAACGCTTTGAGGAACCGGGAACACGCTGGTTATTGCGTCCAGGGGAAACAGAACTGCAACAAGTAGAATTGTTAGAGGGTCGGTATATTGAAAATAAGAATCTCTATGTGATTAAATTGGAGGGAGTGAGCGATCGCACTGGTGCAGAAAATATGCGTGACTGTCGGTTTTTTGTGCCGATAAGCGATCGACCAGAACTAGACGAAGGTGAATATCATGTTTTAGACTTGATAGGATTGCAAGTCTTCATGCGCGAATCTGGCCAATTTGTGGGAATAGTTGTAGATATTTTACCTTCAGGTCATGATTTATTAGAAGTGAAATTAGATCCATCTTTTGCAACTAATAACGAACAAGCAAAAACAGAAAAAGAACAAAAAACTGTTTTGATTCCTTTTGTTATGGAAATCGTTCCTGTTGTAGATTTAGAAACCCGTCGAGTTGAAATTACTCCTCCCCCCGGGTTATTGTCAATTAACGATTAATTTCGTCATAATTGTAGGTTGGGTTGACGCAAGGAAACCCAACATTTTTAGTTTTTCTGGTTGGTATTTTTGCAGAATATTTTTTAAAAACCACTCCAGACACAGAGAACACAGAGATTATTAGATAATTTGTTATGGAAGCTTTAGTATTCCTAAATAAAACAAAAATAGTCGGTTAAAACCGACTTTAGCTATCAGACAGGGAATAAATTCCCTGGCTTTTATTCCCTGGCTTTTATGACTAAACTCCAACCTCTATAAATCCTTCTAAATTTCATCAGGATTAATGCCTAACTGACGCAATCTTTCTGCTAATTTTTCCGCTTTTATTTTCGCTGCACTTGCTTCTTGTTCAGCAAAAATAGCCCTTTCTGTAGCAGCAGCAACTTCCTCAGTAGGTTCAGGAATTAATTCTCCTTCGAGAGTAAACCACCTTAACCACAACTTAGAAACACCTCGAAATGAACCTTGCCATAATCCTAAACTTAACCCCAATTCTGGCATTGGTAAAATTCCTTCAATCAGGTTCATAGGTTCATAATGACCACCAACTAAATGAAATGCGCGGAGTTCATTGGTATAGCGACTAAAAACAATGTAATAAGGAATGCGTAAAATGCGTTCATAAACTTCCCATTTTGTTGGAGGTTTATCTTTTTTAGTTTCCTTGTTACCTAAATCTTCATCTTCTGTTCCGGGAGATAATAATTCAACTACTACAAAAGGATTTACTTTTTCTTGCCAAGTCACATAACTTAAACGTAATTCTCTACCTTGAAATAACCTAGAAACTCCCACCACACCAAACCAATCAGGACGTTTATACCATAAAGGATATTCTAGATCATAATAAAGATTCAAATCAGCAGCACTATAAACAAGTTCTGGACTCCAGTTTATAGGTTGAAAGGTTAGGTATAAAAGTAAAGGTTGTAAAAAATGAAATTCGTCTGGCAAACCGGGTTCCTCTGGATTTTCACTCGGTAAGTCATACATTGTGGGTAGGTTTTCCCAAGGGGGAAGAGGAGGATCTGATTGAAAAATCAGGGGAGGAGAGAAAGTCATAAATAAATTAAATAAATTTTGCTGGCTTAAGTCATAGTTTAACAAATATTATGAACCACGAACAATAAGACCCTCGTTTTTAAATAAAGCGAGGATCTATGTTTATAATTAATTTTTCAATTTCCGTTTCAAGAAAGCGATAATTTCTCCCCAAGCAGAGGTTGACGCAACAGCATCATAACGATAACCATCATCTCTCATAAAAGTATGTTCCGCTTCATAAGAGAAAAATTGATGAGGTATTTTCGCGGTTTCTAAAGCGTTAATTATCGTTTCTCGGTCATTTTCAGAAATATGCGGATCTTGAGTTCCAAAAACTAATAACATTTCTCCTTTAATTTCCTCAAACCTGTCAATAGTATCAGCCACACCTTTACCTAACTTACCGCTAGGAATACCTGTAGGATAACAAGAAACACAAGCTTTAATTTCACTTTCAAAAGCAGCACGAAAAGCTAAATGTCCACCAATGCAAAAACCTAAAGTGCAGATTTTATCGACAATAACTGAATTGTCATTTTTGAGAAAATCAATCACAGCACGAGTATCAGCATCATATTCAGAAATTAACGTCCGTCGTGCATCATCATTACCACGCATTCTGCCAAGATCATTCGGTTCAATAACAGAACCCACAGGTTCAATACGGTGAAAAATCTCTGGTGCAGCGACAACATAACCAAATCCAGCTAAATAATTAACTAACCGAATTATGGCATCACCTAACTGATAAATATCACCATAAAAAACAATTCCTGGATATTTACCCTCTGGTTTAGGAGAAGCGACATAAACCCGCATTAAACTATCATCAACTCTTAACTCGATATTGCGTTTAACAATTTGCATTTTTCGATTTTTGGTAATGTGTTAATTTGTAATTCTTCAGATTTAATAATAATCAGTAAATTTTTATATATCTCCCAGATTTTTTTAATAACAGGACTTACGCAAGATGTGACCGAAAACCTGATTCTTCCGTAGCGGTAATTCATGTAGCTTGCTTCCCGAAGGGTATTACCGCTACTTTCGTTGTGTTATGCGTAAGTCCTAAATAAATAGGGTATATGTAAGTTATAATGAAGCAATCGCAGTTGTAGCCGCAGCAGCAGACTATCTCTCAGAAGCTTTTAGTTAAATTGCCTAAATCATGTTGAGAAAAATTGCCTTTGGTTTCTTATGGCTAGGATTTATTTCCTATGCCTCTTTATTTGCTCCTCCTGATAATTTCCCAGAGAGTTTAGAATTAATTAAAAATCTATCTACAGGCAATTGGCAAGGTATTAATCCTATAATAATTGCCTTATTTAATATCATGGGTATTTGGCCTTTAATCTATAGTTCCCTATTATTTATAGATGGTAGAGGGCAGAAAATCCGGGCTTGGCCGTTTGCTACAGCTTCATTTGCAGTTGGGGCTTTTGCGCTTTTACCATATTTAGCTTTAAGAGAACCAAATCAAGAGTTTATAGGCAAAAAAAATCTATTTATCAAAATCTTTGATTCTCGTATAACTGGAATTTTATTGACTTTAGGTGCAGGTATTTTATTTATATATGGTTTCCAAGGAAACTGGAGTGATTTTATCCAACAATGGCAAACTAGCCGTTTTATTCATGTCATGAGTTTAGATTTTTGTATGTTGAGTCTATTATTTCCAGCTTTATTAGGAGATGATATGGCGCGACGGGGTTGGAAGGATCATCAATTATTTTGGTTATTCGCTTTAATTCCTTTATTTGGTGCGTTGATTTATTTATGTGTGCGTCCGTCTGTAAAAGAGATTGGTGTAGAGTTAACAGATAATAAGTAAGAAAAATTGACACAATAAGAATCATCACACAAACTTAGGAAAGTCTTTTGCGGCAATAGCAGTTTCTTCATTAAGAATGGCTTGTCTTCGGTAGATGCTTTGGTTTACTTCAGTTTGCTGTTGAGAATTGGACTGACTTGACATTACTAGAAGAAACTATTTGATCTTTTTTGACATTTGACCCAAATTCTCTGAGTATCTGAGTTCCAAAATCCCAATCATCTTGTTTAGTAATATCACACAGTTTCCATTCTGTTTCAATTACTAATCTAGTTGCTTCCTCTGCAACTTTTCTCGTTGCATGAAAGTCCGCATAACATAATATTTCAAATGTTATGTCGTGCAGGTCGTTTTTGTGATGACGTATTGCTCTAACCTGCTCAACATTATGAAGTTCAGACAGGCTTTGTACCAAATTCATAATTTCCATCTGAGGCTGACTTTTTGAACAGGTCAACCCAAGAAGGTTTTTCAACTTGTCTAATATATTGGAGATTGTTGAATTTACATTTGGATTTTTTAGTGATAAAGTCATATGCGCCTCCTGAAAATTTCAGAAGCCAATAAAATATTGTGCAGATAAAATGCACCTATCTGGACTGCTGGCTTTTGATACAAAAAAATATATAATTAATATTATAATCTAAGACAACATTTTTTACCAGAATTAATTTTTAAATTAATATTTGGAGAGAAATAATCTGCTTTTCAGCACATTGTCATATCATGACTCACACTCCCTTTTCGTTATAAAATGACGATAACGAAACATCGCTTCTAACTGCACCTGTACCAACCAACCACTGACAAATTCCACAGCATCACCACCAGGCATAGAATAGGAAATATTATCAGTTAATCTAGTCTTGCCATTTTCTGTTTCAAATTCATGACGATGTACCCAAGACTCAAAAGGTCCAGATATCTGTTTATCAGTAAACAGTTTATATCTCTCAAATTCAGTGTGACGCGCTAACCAAGTCAAAGGTAAAAGCCCAACAAACAACTTAAATTCAGTAATTGCACCCTCACTTAACCCCCCTTCACGACGAATTACTTGAACTGGTTGCCAAGGTGGGGTTAGTAATTGTAAAATATCTGATCTTTCATGAAATTTCCAAACTACTTCTACTGGTGCGTTAATAATTGAAGAATGTTTAAAATGCAGCATGGAAAGAAAAACCTAAAATTTAGCCTTCGTATTCACTATCAATTTCAATATCTAGTGTATCTTCATCAATTCTGACATACAAAACATTAGGACGACAGCAAACTTGACAATCTTCTATATAACTTTGTTGCATTCCGGCACTAAAATCAATAAAAGTTAAATTTGGTTCACCACAATAAGCACAATAAAACTCTGATGTGTTTTGCATTTCTAGATATTATCTCAATTTTATAACTCTGCGTACCTTTGTCTTGACAAGTTTCCTACGCCGGGAAACCCGGCTTTCCTGCGGAACGCTTACGCGAACGAGGAACTTTTCGCTGCGTTAACCTCCGCGTTCCTCTGCGTTTATTTCACTTCCAACCCAGAGCGAAAATGACCCATAGCGTCACTCAAATGCTTTTGTAGTGTAGACTGAGGTAGAGGCCCTTGCAAGTGACTCCAAGGTAAAATCTGCTCAGTTGACCAATTAGCGTGGACGTAAAAATCTAAATCGGGGATTTGCCCCTTGAGTTGTTTAAAAGCACGTTTATAACTACCCAAAGAGTCGCCAAAGTCACGAGTTAATTCTAGCAGATGGGAAATTCTGCGATCGCCTCTCGATAACAAAGCCTGTATAATTGACCAATTATAGCTTTCTGGACGAAACTCTATCCCTTGGGGTTTTAGCTGTTTTTGTAAAAACTGTAACCGTTTCTCCGCTTGCTTATTGACCCCAAACCATTGAAAGGGCGTGTGTGACTTGGGTACAAAAGTACTGCACCCCAGGGTTAACCGCAAGCCAGGTGCTGCTTTTTTAACAGCCTTCATCATTGACACCGTTTCCTCTAAATCTTCCTCTTCTTCCCCAGGAATTCCCGCCATTCCGTATAACTTCAAACTCGATAAACCCCCAGCTTTAGCGTTTATAGCCGCTTGAATAATTTCATCGTTATATAACTTTTTATTGATGATTTGACGTAACTTATCAGAACCACTTTCTATAGCAATCGTAAGCGATCGCGTGTCTCGTTTCGCCAAAGTTTGAGCTAATTGAACTGTCACCGTATTTGTTCTTACCGAAGCAACACTCAACCGCACATCATCATATTTTGGTTGACTAATATAATCTAATAACTCCGTAAATTCAGGATGTTGAGTAACTGAAGCACCCAATAAACCCAGACGTTTAGTAACTGTTAAACCTCGTTCAATAGCAGGAATTAAAGAATTTTCTAAACTTGCAGTTCTAAAAGGTAACGTTAAATAACTTGCCAAACAAAAGCGGCACATTTCTGGACAACTCCGCACTACCTCCACCATGAAAATATTTTCCCATGCAGCTTTTTCTGTCACTACAGTAGAAGCAGAGAGAGTATTTCCTCGGTAAGTTTGCTTTTGAATAACTTCGGGAATTTCCGCTGAAATGGGATTAATAGATTTTATTTCTCCATCTTTAGTTTCATATTCCACTTGATACAAACTAGGAATATAAATTCCTGGAACTTGTGCTAATTTTTTTAATTGAGTTTCTCTCTCAGCGTTTCTAACTTCTTTATAAGAATCAATAAACTTCCCTAATAGATTTTCCCCGTCTCCCAATAAAATCACATCAAAAAACTCAGCAAAAGGTTCTGGGTTAGCTGTGAGAACTGGGCCACCTCCAAAAACTAAGGGATGTTGTTTATTACGCAAACTAGCCCGCAGGGGGATTCCTAAAGATTCTAATAAATTGAAAATATTCACATAATCTAATTCCCAAGACATAGAAAAGCCTAGTATTTCTGGTTGTCTAGGAAGTTGTTCTTGAATATCGGTAAACAAACGACTTACCTGCAAATCATCACGCATGGCTAGAGTTGCCCACACCACCTGATAGCCAAGGCTAGTAATCCCCACAGTGTACTCATTGGGAAAAGCGAAAATCAGCGGAATAGCGTCAGTATTGGGGTTTGCGGGGGTGAATAGAAGGCGTTCAGAGTCAAATACAGATGAGGTCACAGGTTTATCAAAAAAGTTATCTATATTTAATTTTAAGCCAGAGAATAATAAAATTGAAAAATAAAGTTATACCATTAGCCATAATAATGGGTACAGCACCAAGAATAATTCCATAGATTAACCACAGAAATAAACCTGTCATAAAAGTAATCAGCATCACGAAAGAAACATCTTTAGCTGATTTTGTCTTCCAGGTTTGAAACATCTGCGGTAAAAAGGCGATAGTTGTTAATAAACCTGCGGCAAATCCTAAAAGGGTGATAAAATCCATAATTAATAATTTAGTTACATAATTTTTCAGAAATTTCTTTAGTTAAATAATCTCCAGGTTCAAAAAGTACTTTTGGAAAACTATCTCCAAAATTGCAAACTATCCATTCTGATTCTGGCATAATATCTACCCGACAAAATTTTCTTTTAGCTCCGTTGTAGACTTCTGTGTTTTAATAAAAAAAGCATTATAAAAAATACTCATAAGCCTTTATCTGGATCTAAGCTGTATTTGTATTGTATTTAAAGATTATAATCATATCACATAGTAACATAGATAATTTATAATTTAGGGTTGAAACCTGGGAAGATGTAAAATACCAAACCTCTATAAGAATATGATTACCAAAGAATATTACTATGGTTAATGAATTGTCCGTTAATATACCCCATTGTAGAGACATTCCATGAAAAGTCTCTACATGATTTAAATTCAATTTTTTTTATTTCTTATCCTTCTGCTTTTTTAGATAATCTTTAGCCCAAGCATAGCGTATTGAATCTTTTTTCAAGAGATACTCTAATACTTCTTGACGTTTATTTTCATCCTTAGCATTTTTCACAACGCGCTTGATTTCGGAATCTATATCTTCAATATCAGCACCACACTGAATAGCTTGTTCAAACCAATAATTACCTTCCTCATAGTTATATCTGTCATAACAGATAGCACCCATTAAGGTGTAGGGTTGATGACTATCAGGCTGATATTCCATAGCTTTTTTGGCACAAACTTCTGCATCATTTAATTTATCAATATCTCTAAATGCTGCTCCTCTAGTGACTGAAATGGCTGATTTTAGATTATTTTCTTTGATTTTACCTAAATCTAAATTAGTAAGTTTTAAAGCCTGTTCAGCTTCATTTGCTTTCCGCCAATAACTACTAGCTGTGGGAATATGCCATTTGTGTCCAGTGCGTTGAATTTCTTGTTCTAAAAACTCAGCTTCTAGCCTGTAATGTGCAACAGTAATTTTTCCATCACGAGATAAAAGCTTTTCTTCTATAAGCTGAACAACTAACACAGGATCTAGCCGTTCTTTTTTCTCTAATTTGACCATAATCGCATAAAATGGATCTAGAGGAAGTGAAGGATCTATTAATGCATACTTTCTTTTTAGTGCTGTAAAGTGCTTTTGTTTAGCAAAATTAATAACATCTTCATGTCCATTATTTTCCAACCATTCAATTTCTGAATCATTTAAAAACTCTCCTAATTCTGCTTTGTGTTTTAAACTAGCAGCATATTGTTTATCAGCTATCACTAATGTATCTGTCAATTGATATTTTTGCAGAAATTCCAACTCATTCTTACTTAAATTGTTCTCTGATTCAAGTTTTTTGAGAATAACATACAAATCACTATCAGGTGATAAATCTGCATATTTATCTGCTTTGTATTTTCCTTTTAGTTCAATAAATTCTCTTTTGAATTCAAGCTCTTTAGCAATCTTAATTGTTTGTTTCAGCCCTCTATTGTTCAACCAATCTTCATCAAAATAAGCTAACTTTTTATTTTCCTCTAGTTTTTGCAATATTTCATATAATCTACTAGCGACAGATGCCTCGAAGTATTTATTAGCTTTGTATTTCTCTTTCAGTTGAGTGAATTTCGCTTGTTTTGCTAACTCTTCTTGTCTTTCCAACTCTTTTTGTCTTTCTAACTCTTTTTGTCTTTTTAACTCTTCTTCTCTCTTCAACTCTTGTTGTTCAAAAATCTCTATAGTTTCAAATAATTCATGATCTATCAACCATTCATATTCAGAATCATCCAAATGTTGAGACTTGTCTAATTTTTTGAATATTGGATAGAGTACCTCATCAGGAAATGACTCTTGATATTTAGTAGCTTGATATTTCTGTTTTAGAATAGCAAAATCCTTCATATCTTGAGCTATTTCCACTATTTGAGATAAATTATTATCTTGAAGTAATTGAATTTCATGATTATCTAAATTACCTTCTTGATCAAGTTTCCAAAGTATAGGATATAGAAAACTATCTAATGATGATTCACAAGATTTAGTAATTTGATACTTAGCTTTCAACTGAAAAAATTCATCTTCTAGCCTTTTGAGTTCACCATTTCTAAATTTCTGTAACCAAATGATTTCAATTGTTTGTGTTAGTTGATTTTCTCGTAACCAATTGAACTCTAATTCACTAAGTTCTAATTCTAAATCAACTTTTCGCAAAATCAGATACAGCAGACTAGAAGGAGAAGAATCCTCATAATTACTTGCTTGATATTTCTCCTTTAAAACAGCAAAATGCTTAATGCGAATTTCGTACTCTGGATTCATATTAATCATACCTACAATAAAATTCCTCCTCTCCGTGCCTCTGCGACTCTGCGTGAGAAAAAAAAGATTACGGAAAAAAGAATGTTCTACTGTAACTACAACACTAAAAAAGGGTGTTCCAGAGAAACACCCCATTAATATTATTTAAAATTCCCAGCTAATACTATGACAAAGAAGAAGCACCATAGAGGTTTTGATAATAAGCCAAAATTTGCTTAACTCTTTCCTCGTTGGTATTTAGTTTCCACGAAATAGACAAACTACTAATTTGGCTTTGATTGTAATCAAATTGTGAAGATGTCTGAGGAATTAAATCCACTTCTACTCCTTCTACTTGACGCAAATGGGCTGCTATTTCCCGATATACGGCTAAAGGTAAATTAGTGAATTCAATTTTTTTCTGAGTTTGCTCCATAAAAATAATATAAAACCGGATATTTCCGGTAATTAAATTTATTTTTGGTTTTTTTAAAACCCGTGTACGGAACTCCCAAATGAGGGAGACACGGTTAAGCTAATCTGTTTTTCAGATTGACAGCCGCATTTAAATCACCGTCAGGGTTTAGATTATCACAAAATTTTAAAGCAGTGTCACCATTGAAATAGAATTGCCAGCAGCAGCAGTCTTTGATGGATCAGCGTTGGCTGGTTTTTCTCCCACTGATTTAGCTACTTCAATACCGTATTGTTCCAAAATGACAACGGGATCAGATCCTCGGTTCATTTCAATGCGTTTAATCAAAACACCATTTGCCAAGCGTTGTCCACTTTGTACATAGCGGCTGGTTGGTTCATCTGGTACTTTGATAATTGCCTGGGGTTGTTTACCAATTAAAACTACACCACTTACTAAAACCGCTTTTGCGGAATCTGGTTGTGGTTGTGGTGGTAATACAGGTACTATGGGTGCTTTGGCTATAACTTGAGGTTGTAGCTTAGGCAGAACTGGGGCTGATATAGGTTTGGGCTTTGTTTGAATAGCAATTTTGCCATTAGGTTTGCCCTGTTGTCCTACCTGTGATGGATTGTTTGTTTGCCCTGGAGTTCTATTTTGATTTGTTTGTGGTTTGATTGGAGTCGGTAAGGGAGGCAATTTAGGAACTGCTTTTGGGACTGAATTGCTAGGCGTTTGAGCCGCTGGATTTGTGACTATTTGGCCAAAGGGGTCAGTCCGCCCTTTTTGGATCTCTAGCAAACGTGGCTGGACTT
This sequence comes from Anabaena sp. EIM26, assembly GCF_057568715.1. Classification (NCBI taxonomy): domain Bacteria; kingdom Bacillati; phylum Cyanobacteriota; class Cyanophyceae; order Nostocales; family Nostocaceae; genus Anabaena; species Anabaena sp. EIM26. Next base: position 1,707,688 of record NZ_CM172472.1, read on the forward strand.
GAGTTGATTGAATAATGCCACCACTAGCGATCGCATTTTGATTAGGTCGGGGAGGCACCACCGGATTGATAAAGGCTGAATCTGCCGGTGGTTTGGGCGCTGTCGCTTCAGAAGTTGGCGCGGGGTTAGCAGAGTTAGCGGGGCTAGGAGTGTTAGTAGCTTCAGGCGTGCTACCTATAGTACATCCAGCGATCGCTAAACTTAAAATACCCGCAGCTGTAATTTGTGTTTTTATACCCATTAGCTGTTCTCGAAAGCTATAGGAAAGTTTACTTGTGGAAATCGACACACCTACAATTTGCATTAAAGGCGAAGTCTGTTTCTTTATAACCTACATTTTGACATTTCGAGGGTTGTTTTTAACACTGTCATTCCAGCACAACCACAGTTTAAGCTTGTTGGCAGTTAATCTTCTGCTGTACCCATGAGTTGTTTGAGCAAATCTAGCCCTTTTTTGACTCTCCGGGAAACAGTAACAACACTAATACCCAAATGTTCAGCAACTTGTTTCTGTGTTAAATCCTGCAAAAATACGCACTCTACAACTTCGCGAGTCCGGTTTTCTAGCTGTATTAGTGCTTGGTGCAGACGCATTTGGTCTTCTTGGGCTAGTTGAAAACTCCGGTAACGAGGATCTGGAACCAACTCGCCTAAGCAAGTAGCACCCTCTTCTCCATCCAATACAGGTACATCTAGGCTTAAAGGAGAACGATTAACCCAGGCTAATTTAATCTCTTGCCATTCGCTGTGGGAAATTTCTAATCCTGCTGCTACTTCTGCGTCTGTAGGTTGGCGGTTGTATTTTTCGCGTAGAGAACGAGAAACCCCAATTGCTTGCTGTTGTAGAGCCAACCACCGTCGGGGTATCCGCATAGTCACACCTTTATCTCTAAGGTAGTGTTGAATTTCCCCTCTGATATACGGAACGGCGTAAGAACTAAAAGCGTTGCCTTTAGAAAGTTCAAATTTTTCAATAGCTCTAATTAAACCTAAACAGCCGACCTGGAGCAAATCGTCATAGCTCTCTTGACATTGATTGATCCAGTAGTGAGCTTCTTTTCTCACTAGTCCAAAATTTAGTTTCACTAGTTGATTGCGAAGGCGTTCTGAGGGAGATGTCTGATACTCTCTCAACAACTGTGAAATTTCATGTTTCAGTTCGTTCGTGGCTGTGGTAGGCATGGCACATTGGGTATTCAATAAATGGTTAATTTGAGTAATCGTTCTCAAATATGGCTGTAGCGTTTTGTCTTAGCGATGCCTGCGGTAAGCAGAATATCGCCCTCTGTCCAGATCAATAATCTTCTGGTTAAGATACAGAAGTAACAATTTTTGGCGATTCAGTCATTATCTGGGATGGGTTGAAAATTTAGTGTGATTTATATCTGAATTGGTTTTTTGTTATTTCTCAATGGAATTTTGTATGTGGTGTATCGTATTAAATAATCAAGCTTTAGAATCAAAATATACAATTCTGTCCTCAATGTCAAACCGAGATCGTACTTAATTTAACAAATGCAATATAATATTTACTTATAAGTATCCCGGCATAAACAGCATTGTTATTCTCAATCAGTAAAAGTTATTTGTGTGTAATAGTACGTAATCAATTCCATTGAATTCATCTGATTTTTAAACAATCCCATTTCATTTATGTTGATTTACTGAGGAAACTAGAGGCGTTGGGGAGTAGATGCAAGTTCTCTGTCTCCGTTAAAAAACCCAACTGTCCCCTGAAACAAGGAGGATAGTTGGGTTAAACTTTATAATGTAAACTCTTGCAATCAAGAGAATTTAGCCGCGATTTTCAACTCGACCGTAGAATAAACCACGAATCTTCACTTCTTTGGGTTCACCAGCACCTAAATCTGTATCAGAGGGCTGTTCACTCACGAAAGTACCAGCGATTTCTCCACTAGAACTATCTATTTTGGAAACTTGTAAAGAAATTTTGCCACTGAGGATTTCTGCACGCTTAACGTTAGTGCGGGTCAAATCGTCATCATCCGCTTGGGCAGGGAGAGCTACAGCATTATCATATCCAGAAACGACACCACGACCTTTGGGATCTAGGAAAGCCGCACCACGATAAGAAGGAACCTTGAAAGTACCTTCAAAGTCCGTTGAAGTGTTGATACTGGTCAGATTAGGTTGTGTTTGTGCAACCAAGTTTTTGATTGTAAACAAGAAAGGAACCAGTTCACCACCAGGAAGTTTGACAGTGATAGCTTGGAAGTCAAGACCATCTGTTTCTACAAAGGTGAGACTATTATCTGGGTTGATTTTGATGTCACCTTGTACTTGGTCAATGGTGGAGGTATATCTAGTTAACAATTTGCCAGGTACAAATTCGGCTTCTTGTCGTTTGTTAGCAGGTTCTTCTTTAACAAAGTAACTAGTTGGTTCTAAGCACAGTTCTTTGAGGGCGTAGGACTTGCTGGTATCCAGGGGAATCGAACCTCGGCTTGTTTCTGCCAGTTGGGGGCATTTGTTCGCCAAGCCAGTGCCGCGAATTTGTTCGTAAGTGAGTAAATCTCTGGTGCTAGAGGAGGGAGCGTCACTGCAAGCAGTGATTAGCCCTAAGCATAAAGCCAAGAATGCAACAATTAAAGCGCGATATCTCATGGTCAACCTCAATGTGAAAATTAATATCTAAAGTTGTCAACTCAGCCAGATCATACGATTTTTTTTAACTCAAAATCAAAGCACTCTAATTGGAAATAAGAATTTATCGATCCCATTTAGTTGCAGTAGAGGCTGTGTTACACTTCATTGCTTTGTTTTAGAAGCGATCGCTTCCCTTTGGCACGTTTGCCGGAAACTATCTAAAATCCCTCGTGTCGCCGTTCCTCCACTATCTAAAAGCCAAGTGGCTTCTCGGCTTCCCGCTTGATTCTACAATCTGACCAGAACTTTCAAAGCAGGGCTTTCACTTTCGGTCTAAAGTGGCAGCTGACTAAATTAAGACCAATAAACAAAAGAAAACCCAAGATCTTGGGTAAATTTGAGTTTACCCTGTATACATGGAGAGATTTGCATGAGCAACAATAAGAATTCTGAATCAGAGCAACTTACCGAGAAGTTACAGGTGATCACCACTGCTGTGAAAGATTCAGCCCAAGCTTGTCAAGGAGATGTTAGCTCACTGTTAGCTTTGCTGCGACAGTTAGAAAAGCTACATCGAGAAATTCGTGATGGAATTTTTCAAGATAGTTTGCCTGATAACCGCCAAAGACTTTACTCACTTCTCAAAGATATTGAGTCAGAGGGGGGTTGGCCTTATATTGAACGGATGCGACTACAAGCATTTTTAGTGAAAGTTGAGGAGGAAAATCCTGTGATTTAAAACACTGAGAACACGCTGAATTGGGATAAATCCTGGAAATGGCAAATTAAAAATCAGTTTTGAGGTGGAAGTTACTAAACTTATGGCTACAATCAACTCTCAAGGGAATGCTTGGGGTTGATGCCATGATTAAAGCGTACCTTTACCAGGAAGCATATGTATTTTCTAAATCAAAGTTGATCAGGCGATCGCATCTAAATGAATTGGACTGAAACCAGAAAGGGGTTTTAATGGCCGGTATAGTCTCAGTTTCCCGTAGGGATTTAGCCCAGCGCCGTCAAAAATTACGTCGGCAGCGGCGGACGAAAATTATTCAAACCATTTGGCGAACATTAGCCGCAAGTGGTCTAGCAGGTGGATTACTCTGGGTGACAATCCAGCCGATGTGGGTGCTAAAAGCTCCCACGCAAATAGTTATGACATCAAGCAACCAATTATTGTCGGAGCAGAAAATTCAATCACTTTTAGCCCTATCCTATCCCCAATCTTTATGGCGACTGGAACCATCTGCAATTGCCGCAACTTTGAAGCAACAACCAGCTATTGCACAAGCAAGTGTCAGCCGTCGTTTATTTCCTCCTGGGTTGATCATCGAAATTCAGGAAAGATTGCCAGTAGCAATGACATACACCTTCTCAGGACAAAAAACAACTAGTTGCAATCCTCAGTCTAGAAGTTCGGAAAGGTCTGCCGCAATCACACCACAATCATGTCTGCAAAATAGCAGTAACCAGAGCCAACAAGGTGATGTGGGTTTACTAGATGCCAGTGGTGCTTGGATGCCTTTGGAAAAATACACTTCACTTAATCCCACTAGCAAATTGCCTAGTCTCAAAGTTATTGGTTTACCAGAACAATACCGTTCTTACTGGACTCAACTTTATCAAGCTATCAGTCAAAGTTCTGTGAAGGTAACAGAAATTGATTGTCAAGATCCCACAAATTTGATTTTGAAAACAGAACTAGGAAATGTACATTTCGGTCTTCCCAATACCCAATTACCTGAAAAAATCAAAGTCCTTGTCCAAATGCAGCATTTACCTACAAAATTAAACCCTGGACAAATAGCGTACATTGATCTCAAAAATCCTGACTATCCCTTAGTACAAATGAACCAAAAAATGAAAATCAATCTCCAAAATCCCTAAGCAGCTTTAGTGCAAGGAGGCATAAGCTAGGAGGTAAAAAAGCAAGTTTTATCAGCTTTTTAAACTTTTCTCACTGGATAGTTATTTTCGCCATCCTGCACTAGACTGTTTGACTGAGCAAATACTATTTAGAAATCAAGTACTTTTCTATCCCTAAAGATATTTGTTATTTTCACAGTCTGCGCCACCGAAACAAAAATTGGTATTAAATTTTGATTAAAATAGCAGGATAAATGATAGACAATCGTTAAAGAGTAACAGATACTCAATTGATACCTTCTGATGAAGGCAGATCATCTGTCCTAATCTTGTATCCTGACAACTCTTATGGTCTGTTGATAATTTTGAGTGTGGAGTTGCTTTTACTCTGCTAAGGTGTATAACAACTACTTTATAATCTTTAGGAAATCAACTCTAAAATCAGATAGAATGGCTTTTTTACGTATTTTAATTTAGTAACGGGGGTAAAGATATACATTCATTTCACTAATATTTAGTAATTAACTAAGAAAGATGCAACGTAAGTTGTAAAATTGATTACTAATAAAAATTTTAGCAGCAACAGTGGGAGGATATTGAGCAGACTAAGGACATACCGGGACGAAAATCAGCAACATAGCAGTCAACTGCTTACACTGTACCTACCTTCAGGTTAGTGTAGGCTTGCAAGAATTACCTTGCTCTGGTAAAAGATGACTAGCCCTGTCAGATTTAGTTGAAAAATATTTCTAGATCAAGTTATATAGATTGATCTTCTGACAATGTAGTTATACTTCTCTAAAAATAAGTTGCACGATCGCTACCCCGACCGCAGCATCGCGTACTCCTGTGAGAAAGCTTTTCATAGAAAGAGCAGTGCTAATTTTTAGTAAATCTCCTGTGCTTAAAGCTTTTCCCATAGCTAATTATCGCACTTCCAAACCAAACCGGATTGGCAGCAGTGAGAACAATAAAAACATTGCCAGAGATTGTGGCAGTATGAAACCATAGTTGACTCTTAGGTGAATCACACCGGAAAAAGTCGTTTATCTATCTCTCATAAATCCAATGACACTTGATAATAACCAAGAATTTACCTATAAAAATACCCAAGCTATGGGACAACCAGGATTATCTTTAGCAGTTAACTCCAACAACCCCTTTAATAGCTCTGGGCTGAACTTCGGACAAAATCATGATAGTAAGAAGATGACGGAAAATAACCGCATTGGTGAAATTGTTCCCGGCCGAGTTGCCAATATTAAAGTGATTGGTGTGGGTGGTGGCGGCGGCAATGCTGTGAACCGCATGATAGAGTCTGATGTCTCTGGGGTGGAGTTTTGGTCAATTAATACCGATGCCCAAGCTCTAACCTTAGCAGGCGCTCCTAGTCGGTTGCAAATTGGACAGAAGCTAACAAGAGGTTTAGGTGCAGGGGGTAATCCTGCCATTGGTCAAAAGGCGGCAGAAGAATCTCGTGATGAGATTGCTACGGCTTTAGAAGGTGCGGATTTAGTATTTATCACTGCCGGTATGGGGGGCGGAACTGGTACTGGTGCAGCCCCAATTGTTGCCGAAATAGCTAAAGAAATGGGCGCTCTGACTGTGGGTGTAGTTACCCGGCCATTTGTGTTTGAGGGACGCAGACGCACCAGCCAAGCAGAGCAAGGGGTCGAGGGATTAAAAAGTCGTGTGGATACCCTGATAATTATCCCCAATAACAAGCTGTTGGAAGTGATTCCTGAACAAACACCTGTACAAGAAGCATTTCGCTATGCAGATGATGTGTTGCGTCAAGGGGTACAAGGTATTTCTGATATTATTACGATTCCTGGGTTGGTCAACGTTGACTTTGCCGATGTCCGGGCAGTAATGGCAGATGCAGGATCGGCATTGATGGGGATTGGTGTTAGTTCTGGCAAATCTAGAGCTAGAGAAGCTGCGATCGCGGCAATTTCCTCTCCATTGCTAGAATGTTCTATTGAAGGAGCTAGAGGAGTTGTCTTTAATATCACTGGTGGTAGCGACTTGACCCTACATGAAGTCAATGCTGCTGCGGAAACAATCTATGAAGTGGTTGATCCCAACGCCAATATTATTTTTGGAGCAGTAATTGATGACAGACTCCAAGGCGAAGTGAGAATTACTGTGATTGCCACTGGGTTTACTGGTGAAATCCAAGCCACAACACAACAAACTGTAGCTAACGCTAGGGCAGTAACTCCCACCACAACTTCCAGGAAACCAGCACCACAACCAACTGTAAATCAACCCAACCCAACTCCCGAACCGAAAGAAAAACCCTCGTTAGATATTCCTGATTTTCTACAAAGACGGAGGACTCCACCCAAAAATTAAGTGATTGTAGATTTGAGATTTTAGATTAAATTTGCAGTCTCAGTTTCGACTGAGTGCTGTATAAAATTTCTTAGTTAGTTTTAGGGTTTATTTGACTAGGGTAGGGGTAAGCAATTCAATTGCTACCCCAAATTTCATTAGATGTATATTCAAGACCAAGAAAAGCCGTTCTAGACGGACGGGGTTTACAACTCAAATTTTCGCTCAAAATACCCTGTAAGCGTCAATTTGTTTTCAGTGACTGTTCTAGCCATTGAATGACCTGATGACCCAGAAGTGTACCATCTAAACGGTCAATTTCCCGAATTCCTGTCGGACTGGTGACATTGACTTCTGTTAGGTAGCCACCAATCACGTCAATACCAACAAAAATTAAGCCGTCTTGACGTAGTTTATCGGCTACTAAGGCGCAAATTTCCTGCTCTCTGGGGGTAATTTCGGTTTGAGCTACTGTACCACCTGTGGCCATATTATTGCGAAAATCACTACCACTGGAAAGGCGGTTGAGCGCCCCAATAGGTTCACCATTGAGCAAAATAATCCGCTTGTCTCCTTCCTTAGCTGCTGGTAAATAGTTTTGCACCATGACTGGAACCCGACCTTGGAGGGTACTGAGTTCAACAATAGAGTTAAAATTGCGATCGCCTGATTGCAAAAATAAAATCCCCTCTCCGGCTTTATTTCCCAGTGGTTTGAGGACTGTTGCGCCCTTAGCTTCCACAAATTGGCGAATAACTTGCTTGTCAGCGCTAACAATTGTTTCAGGAATACACTCAGTAAACTGAAGCGCATACATTTTTTCATTTGCACTGCGGATACCATTGGGATTGTTAATTACCAAAGTTTTATTTTGGTCAATATAATCCAAAATGTAGGTTGCATAGAGGTAAGAATCATTAACAGGTGGATCTGTCCGCATAAATACAGCATCCATTGATTCCAAGGGAGTTAAGACACTAGAACTTAACTGATACCAGGGATTCGCCGCTACCCAACGTTTTTCCACCAATTCCACTGGTACAAGTTCTACCTGCTGTAGAACAGCCCAAGCTTTGCTATCCACAACATTCAGCAAGTTAGCCTGAGTTATCCAAACCTCATGACCTAGTATTTGCGCTGCTTCCATGAGCGCAACACTTGTATCATGACATGGGTCAAGTTGATGGATGGGATCAATAATAAAAGCCAGTTTCACCCTTTATACCTCAATCACCAAAAATGTAATAGTTAGTTTTCAGCTAAATTTTGCGTAACTGCATCTACCCCGCAGTTAGCAAATCATCCAATTTACCTTGACGATCTAAAGCATAAATATCATCACAACCACCAATGTGATCATCATTGATAAAAATTTGGGGTACAGAACGTCTTCCATTTGCCTTTTGAGACATTTGATTTCTCGCTACCTCATCTCCATCAATGCTGTATTCAATAAAATCAACGCCCTTGTTCTTAAGTAAGCTTTTAGCACGTATACAAAATGGGCAAGTAGCCCAAGTGTAAATTTCTACTTTTGCAGCCATAACATTATCTCTTTGATCAAATACTTTTTAATTTTAGTCTGTTGCTAGTGAGAGTGAGAAATCCGGGTTACCTGAGTTCGGAGTTAGGAGTTTCTCCTATGCCTACGGCACGGCTTCGCCGAACGGAGACGCTACGCGAACGGAGTTATGATTTTTAAGAGCGAGAGAATAAGGGTTTGAAACTCCTACTTGTGGCGAGTTTTCCACAAATTATCTTATGTCGAACTCACGTCGGGTTAGGTGGGAAGAAAAACCCATAAATCATAATGAAACCTGAGCAGAGAGGTCATGATCCACTTCCCCACCCAGGTTTAAGTCTAATGAAACATAGGTAAAACTATTTACCCATCATCAACCGCGTATTCAATCAACTGAGATAGGCGATAGCGGAGGTTTTCTAAACCTAAACGCTGACTAGCTGAGATAAATATCGCTAGAGGAAATTCTTCCTTCGCTAAAGCTAGTGCCTCGCTACTAACTTGGTCAATTTTGTTAAAAGCCACCAACGCCGGGCCAGGAGTTATGGGCATTTGGGCGAGAATTTCCCTAACTGCGCGAATATGACTTAACCAGGCAGGATGGGACAAATCCACCAAATGTAATAGGGCATCAGCTTCTGTTACTTCCTCTAAAGTGGCGCGAAAGGCATCCATTAAGGAGGGGGGTAACTTGTGAATAAACCCTACTGTATCTGTAATTAGGGTTTCCTGGGGTTCATTGGTATCCGCATTGGGAATAATTAAGCGGCGTGTGGTGGGGTCGAGTGTGGCAAAAAGTTGGTCGGCTGCGTAAACTTCGGCGTTAGTAAGGGCGTTGAGCAGGGTAGACTTGCCAGCGTTGGTGTAACCCACTACAGCGACAGACGGAACTTCTCGATGTTGTCGTCTTTGACGTAACCGACAACGATGTGCTTGTAACTGGTTAACTTCTTGTTGCAGTCGGGAAATCCGCTTTTGAATAGCCCGTCGTTCTGTTTCTAGTTTTGTTTCACCAGGGCCTCGTGTCCCAATCCCACCCCCTAGTCGGGACATGGTTTTACCCCGACCTGTGAGTCGTGGCAGCATATATTCTAGCTGTGCTAGTTCTACTTGTAATTTACCTGCACCAGATTGGGCGCGTTGGGCAAAGATATCTAAAATTACTTCTGTACGGTCAATGACTCTGACCCCAATTTGTGCTTCTAGGTTACGGATTTGAGCCGGTGAGAGGTCACGATCAAAGACGACAAGGTTAGCGCCTAAGGTTTGGGCTGTGAGGGCGACTTCTTGGACTTTACCTTCACCAATGACGGTTTGAGGATGAATGCGCGATCGCTTTTGTTGCAATATTTGTAAGACATCTCCTCCAGCCGTATCCACTAACCGCACCAATTCGGCGATGGTGTCCTGGAATTCTTGGCCAGTGCTGCTATCAGTGACTACACCCACAATGACGACGCGATCATGATCAGCATCTACTTCTTGAGCGATGTATTCACGACGGAATTCCTCTTCTAAACTTTCTATCAAGTCCAGAAAATCTTGTTCGGCGATCGCATCTAAACTCAAAGGTGGCGATATGCTGGAATAGGAAGCTGAGTCTGGCGTACTAATTCCCCCAGCCTGAGTTAAGACTAGCTGTTTACTATTAGCTACTAAATGAGCTAAATAAGCTTCTTTCACATAGCCTGCCGCACCACCACCCCGCTTTGTGAATCCCGTACCAGTAATATTCAATACTACTAAAGCATCTAATCTTTGCAGTGCCATTGCTGTCAATGCTGATTCATTGGGCGGTTCTGGCTTGAGATGGGTTGCTATACAGCGAATACCACTCAGACGTTCCGCACCGTAACGGGGCAGTTCTAGCGGTGGAATTTGGGTTTGACGCGGAGTGCCTACCCCCACCCGGATAACTTGTCCGCGACGGTTGAGGTAGGCACATACAGGCTGATTTAGTTCTGTGCTAATTGCTGCCAGACGTTGGGCGAACTCGGATGTTGTGATGCGATCGCCCGATATACGCTGATGGTACAGCCGCTGTAGTTGTTTCAGATGGCTGGACTTCAAACCTTGCAAATTACCAAAGATGGTCTCTATAGACGTACATGACCAGCGAACTGGCCCCCCCTAATTGTTCTATTGTCTATTTTACAACAAGCTTTGGGTTGCACGCTCTATCTTTTGAGGGAGGAAGCTTTTGTCCAGCTTTCCCAAATAGATAGAGTTCACCTAAAATACTAATTTTTTCAGTACTCAGCACGAGCTAAACGCCTCACTACTGCTGATGCTAGATGATTGTTCCTGGACTAATTCTGGGATTGTTGTTAATTTCAATACACTTGATGATTTCCAATCAAAAAAGTCCTGGGAGCGATGAATGAAATAATCTATTACAAATGGATGTCCCAAAAAAACAAAAATAACAGGAATTTTATCCCTAATTAGTTCTCTTTTTTGGTTTAAATGGTCTAGAATTGGCGGGACATTGCTTAAATCACTGTAATGTGTTTCCGTTATTTCACCAAATTGCTGTTTTTCATACTTATAAAGCGAATATTCTAGACCTGTAATCAATAAAATATCAAATCGCTTGTTAGTATAAATATCTAGTAACTGGTCATACAGAGTATCAATTGGCTCAGTTAAGCGTAAAACTTGAATGTTTTTATCAGGTAAGAAGAGGGAAATTTTATTAATTAATTGCTCTGCTTCTCGATTTAAACATTGTACAAAAAATAAGCCAAATCCCTCTTTGCGCTTCAGAGCAGTGATGAGGTTTTCATATTCTTCGTATTCCTCAGCAGGTACATCTTGATCCCAGTCACTAAGCTCTAAATTCATGGGAGTTTTTCTATAGCTTCTTTAAATTCCTGAATGCCTTGAATCAATGGATGAATATCATACCAGCGATGCATCTCTCCTTCTTCATCCAAATAGCGGTATTCTAAAAGGCAGCGATTAAACATCAAATTGCGATACTGATCATCATTAATGATCCGCTTAGACCGGGAGACTTCTGCCAACAATATCCATTGATGGTTTTCTACTGCGCGGCGGTAGGTATCTCTAGCTTGAGTGATGGCTCGTCGAACTGCTCTTTCAGAAATTGGTAAATCTTGAGTGCGACCTATGGCATCCTGTGTTAACAATAGCAAATTTCTGACGTGACCTCCACTCATTAAACAAAGCCTTTCTAAAGTTTCGCGGTTATCGAATATGGCTGTTTCTAGGGGTTTATCTGGGGCAAACTGCCTAATTCGCCGGTAAATCACTTCTTTAACTTTATTTATTCCCGGTTGATAAATTTCTCCTTGTGGAGTTCGTACCATCACCATTGGCAATATTTGAGGATCACCATATACATCCCGAAGATCCGTAGCCCTGGTAGAATAAACCATGGCAATGGGAACAGTGTAAATCAAATGGCACTCCAAAGCTTTGAGTTGCTCACACCGATCTAAAAAAACTTCTTCATAATTGGTACGTTCCCCATCTTTTACCAAGACCATACGGTCTAGGTTATCCACTATAACCGCTAGTTTATTTCTATCTTTAGGTAGATGTTTTCTGACATCAGCCAGAAACTCATTTAAAACTTTAATCAAAGTGACGGTATGAGGATTGACTTTTTCCCGGATTTGTTGACGTAATTCGGGAACAGCCCTTAAATTTGCCGTTAATTTAGCAAACTGACTAATTTGCATTTCTACATTCATATTCTCGATTTGAATGTCAGTCAGTGCCAAATCTTTCAAATCTTGCCAACGGTCTTTGAGCCAATTGAGAACAGGTTGAGGATTACCAATTGTTCGCAAATCTTTGAGTAGCCGTCGAGTACAAGCAAGAAGAATATCTGTATATTGAGCATCTTCTGAATCAATATCTTCTTCGTCAGCAGCAAAATAAACTACATAAAATTGTCTTTCTTCTAGATATTTCTTTAACTTCAGCAATTCTGTCGATTTACCTGCACCTCTATGGCCGGAATATAATTGGCAAGTGTATTGATTTGCCAACTGAATCCGATTTCCTAATTCTTCCAGAATATCTGCATCTCCTCTGACATCTTGACAGTCTACATAGTTAGGATCTCCTGCGGGTAGTGGTTGAAAGGGGTTAAAAGCATTGTAGAGATTTTTTAGTAATTCAGAATTGTTGGTCATTGGTAAACAGTTTGGTATTTATGGTATTAGGGATGCTGAAAATTAATCAAAACAGGCAATATAATTTTAATCGCAAAAATTATAAATGTCAGAATATTAAAATAATTTATTACAGATAAAACACAAATATTAAATATGTCCAGTAAGTTTTGTTTTTTTAATTAAAATTAACCCCAAATTATGGCTAGATAGAAGGGATTAAGAAATCGTTCCTTGTATTAAAGCTTGAAAGCGAATATCTTCCCGAATTAAATCAAAATCAGAATCAGATTTTGCCATTTTTCCAAATTCTTCAGGGTTGAGATTAATCGCTTGCTGTAAGTTTTCTACCGCTTGCACAACATGACCATGAAGAGCATAACAACAAGCTTTATTGTACCAAGCAAAGTTATCATCAGGTTTCAATTTTAGTGCTTGGTCATAAGAAAATATTGCTTCTTCAGTGCGCCCTAAATCATCGAGAGCGTTACCTCTATTGTTCCAAGCATAGTGGTCATCAGGTCTAATTTTTAGTGCTTGGTCATAGGAAAAAATTGCTTCTTCATTACGTCCTAAATTCCGCAACGCAATCCCTCTATTATACCAAGCGTAGTGATCATCCGGTTGAATTTTTAGTGCTTGGTCATAGGAAAAAATTGCTTCTTCATTACATCCTAAATTCCGAAATGCAATCCCACGATTATTCCAAGTATAATGGTCATTAGGTTTAAATTTCAGAGCCTGATCATAGGATAAAATTGCTTCTTGATTACGTTTTAAATTCCTGAGAGCATTAGCCCGATTGTACCAACAATAATGATCATCAGGTTTAAATTTCAATGCATTTTCATAGGATACAATTGCTTCTTCGTTTTGATCTAAATTACGTAGAGCATTGCCCCGGTTATACCAAGCATAATGGTCATCAGGTTTAAATTTCAGAGCTTGGTTGTATGATAAAATTGCTCCTTCATGTTCTTCTAAATTACGTAGAGCATTACCCCGGTTATACCAAGCATAGTGATCATTCGGTTTAAATTTTAGTTCTTGTTCATAGAATGTAATTGCAGTTTCGTATTCATTTGCAGAATAAAGTAAATTTCCTAATTCAAATAGTAAACTGGCTTTATTATTATCTGTTTGATGTTTTTCTGTGAGCAGTTCTTGAATTTCTAGAACTTTTTCAATTTTTTCCTCAGGAGTCAGTCGCAGATATTTTTCATAATCTCCTTCTAGCAGCAAACGGCGTGATTCTTCTTCAACTAATTCTGGTGTGGTCGGTAATTCATATACTCCAGAACGCCAATCAAAAAAATCAGGAGCGCGATGAATTAAATAGTTAAGGGAAAATGAGCGTAATAAAAAAACAAACCGAAATGGAAAATCATCCCTAAATCTTTCTCGTTGTTGGTTGAAATGATTGAGGATTGGTGGTACTTTAGTTAAATTTATAAATTGTCCTTCAGTGATTTCACCAAAGTTCCTTTTTTCATATTTATATAGGGAATACTCTAGACCTTTAATTAATAAAATATCAATTTGTTGATCTTTAATACAATCAGCTACTTGTTCATATAACTTATCAACTGGTTCAAGCAAGCGTAATACAGCAATTCTTTTTTGGGGAATATCATTAGGAATCTTCGCAATAAAACGGTCTGATTCCACAGGAGTACATTGGACAAAATATAAACCAAACCCTGACTTCCATTCCAGGGCGCGAAGTAAGTCTTGATAAACTTCTTCCGGTTCTGGTGGTAAATCATCATCCCAATCAGTGTAATTTGATGTCATGCAAATTCTATCATTAATGCTTTTATAAAAAATGTTGCTGTGCAATGATTCGGGATAACACCCTTTCTATGTAATACACCGTTAAATCAACAATTTAACTATGTATTAAGCAGGTGGGCAGAATAAAACCAAACTGTGTCAATAAAAGTAAACAAGGCTAAAATCCTTTTTCCCCTTGCCCCCTTGCCTGATCCCAACGACAATTTTTAACGCCGAACTACTTCTATGGAGAAATTAGTTTTCCGCTTTGGTTGCATTTCTGAAGCATCAAATGGATATCTACTTTGTGAAGTATATCTTGAGCTAAAAGCTCATGTTATGATTCAAGTCACACTGATCATGTCCTGTTCCCTATTAATTCAGATGCAGTAAGGGCTTGAGAGCTTAAATCGGATTTATAAAAACAATTTTTAAGAAGCAAGGAAAGAATGTTTAAGTGTCGAGTGTTTTGTGATTTAGTAAAAAATATACACTTTAATTCCAGTTTAATTACTGAGGTTGCAAATAAAAATTACGCTATCTTAAAAAGCTAAAATTGCTCAAAATCCAACTATCTTCTCAATTGTTGAGGATAGAAGGATGAGAATATCTATAGGGTAAGGTCTGAATAGGTAGGCTTTTAGCAATTGTTATTCCCCCATCTGTAGCAAATAGGGGAATTATGGTGTTAGCTTGCGTCTTTAGTTGTTTGTTGTAAATGCTTGCAAGTGTTCGTTGAATTTGTAAGTTAAATGCTATTGAATTAGTCTTCCATATCCTCTGTCATGCCAGGGTTGATAAGTGTAATATCATACTCAACTGCATCAGTTTGCCCAGGGCGGTGAGTATTCTTTAGCAGATAATAAATGGCCCTTACTTGGGGTCCAAAAACAATTTCGTCTTCATTTTTTAGATCATGGGCTGGTATTTTGCGTCCATTAATCATTAAACCGTTGGAACTAGGCTTTCCTTTGGGATCACCATCCACAATCCGGTAATAATAACTCTGACTATTATTTTTGCGTGGTAATCTGACCAATGTGGCATGATGACGGGATACAAATTGTGACATTAAACGAATATTACAGTTACGGTCTCTACCGATTGAATAGACAGGGTTTTCTAAAGGAAACTCTTTGCGTCCTTGATCGTCTTCTATAATCAGTAGATGGTTTTCATTGAGTTCTGCTGCCATTGACAGATGGTTACTAAGATTGGTTGGACTTTGATTTGCAAGTGTTGGTGGGGTATCTTCTTTTAACATTTTTCCAGACAAGGGATGTAATTGTAATATTGAATTTAATAAGTATTAAAACTACATATTATTAAAGTTTAATTTTTTAAATTACTAATTTTTTGTATAAAAAACTGACACTTTAATATTTTTTTATGTATTGTTACAGAAAAAATGTGTTTGAGGATATAGGCTAGGTGGTTGAATACCATACCTGCTCAAATCATGATAGCAGATGTAGACAAACTAAGACTCACAACACTTGCGTCTCCCTAGCCTATGGCTTTAAACCCTCTATACTATCTATCTGCTGGAGATGAGACTAAATGGTTGATTTCAAAAGAAAGGTGAGTAGTCTGTTTAAACACAGACTCCTTGGTGACAGAATTCGAGGAAAGAAATACTGAGGCTTATCTGGAGGTTTTAGGCTAGAAGGCGAGTTTTGGCAGTTTTTTAACTTATTTCCCTAGTATGCCTCCTCAAGGGATGTCAAGGTCGATGAGCAAGGCTTCGTAATAAAACTGAGTTGGTGACAACACTTACTGAACTAAAAGCCATGAGTGCGGCTGCACTGGAAGGGCTGAGGACAAAACCTAAACTGGGTAATAAAACACCTGCTGCTAACGGGATACCAAATGTATTATATGCAAAAGCCCAGAATAAGTTTTGGCGTATTTTGTTGAAGGTGGCACGACTGAGTTGAATTGATTCAACAACATCGCTAACTTGATCGCGCATGAGGATAATTTCGGCTGTTTCCATAGCTACATCTGTGCCGGAGTGTAAAGCAATGCCGACATCTGCTTGAGATAAAGCAGGTGCATCATTGATGCCATCTCCTACCATAGCGACGATAGATTTGGATGGGCTGAGATTTTCTCTAGTTTGAAGAGATTTAATAGCAGTGGCTTTTTTAGCTGGAAGGATACCTGCCATGACATTGGTGCTGGGTATTCCTAGTTGCCCTGCGATCGCACTCACGGCTTCTAATCTATCACCGCTGAGAAGAATTACTCGTAAACCCATTTGTTGTAACTTCTCGACTGCGGCTTTTGCATCTGGTCTGAGGCTATCACTCACAGCAATTAATCCGATTAAAGTACCATCAACGACAACGCTAATTACTGTTTTCCCTGCTGTTGCTAATTCCTGTGTTTGCTGTTGTGCTGTTTCGCTGATAGCTATTCCATGCCAGTTCAGCCAGTCTGTGTTACCTAAGAGTACAGTTTTGCCTTCTACTAGAGCAGAAACTCCCATTCCTGGCTCAGTGTGAAAGTCTACAGCATGGGGAATTGATAAATTTTGTTGTTTTGCTGCTTGGTGGATTGCTTTAGCTAGAGGGTGATGTGTACCGCTTTCTACGGCTGCGGCTAGTTGGATCAGGGATAAATTTTCCTCTGCATTTTCTGCCAATAGCAAACAATCTGTAACTGTTGGTTTACCTGTAGTTAGAGTTCCGGTTTTATCAAAAACTATTGTATCTAGCTGGTGGACTCGTTCTAAAACGTCACCACCTTTGATTAATAAACCCCGTTCTGCACCTATACCAGTACCGACGAGAATAGCAGTGGGGGTGGCTAAACCTAAAGCACAGGGACAAGCGACGACCATCACAGCAATCGCTAATTTTAAACTAATTAACAGCGGTGAGTAATGTGTACTTGGTTGATGATGTGTCGAGTGACTCATCATTTCCATCCCACCAGCAACGTTAATTTCTGGCCAAATGTGAGTACCGAAAAAGTACCAAAACACAAATGTCAACAAAGACGCAGTTAAAACCCCATAGGTAAAATAACCAGAAACAGTGTCTGCTAATTTTTGGACAGGTGCTTTGCGAGTTTGGGCAGCTTCTACCAAAGCGACAATTTGCGCCAAAGTAGTATCATTACCTGTTCTAGTGGCTTGAATAGCGATCGCACCAGACTGGTTAATAGTTCCCGCTGCAACTACATCTCCTAATTGCTTCATAACTGGAACAGCTTCCCCAGTTAACATTGATTCATCTACAGTAGTTTGTCCAAAGCGCACCTCACCATCAACAGGAATTTTATCTCCTGGTAGCACCTGCAACCATTCACCAACCCGCACTTGTTCCGCAGGTATCTCGACAATATTCGCTCCTGAAACTAATTTCTGTGAATCTGGGTTAGCAATCAATCTCGCTATCTGGGGTTGAAGTGCTAACAACTGCCTAAATGCCGCCGCAGCGCGACCTCTAGCTTGTTGTTCTAACGTCCTGCCCAGGAGGATAAAGCCCAGCATCATCACCGGTTCATCAAAAAAGCATTCCCAACCCATTTGCGGAAACAACAGCGCCACCAAACTGGCAGTATAAGCCGTCAAAGTTCCCAAACTCACCAAAGTATTCATATTTGGCGCACCCCGTCGCCAACCGCGCCAACCATCTATAATAATAGGGCGACCGGGAATGAGTAGCGCCACCGTAGCTAGTCCACAGTGGAACCAGATATTATTTAAAATCGGGAAAATCGTATTCCCAAAATGACCAATTCCTGAAAATAGCAACAACACCCCAGCAACCACCAACTGTCTGAATGCAGCTTGCATTTCCTCTCGTTGTCTAGCTGCTGATGCCTCTAAGGCTGATTTCTGGTTTGCTAATGTGGTGTTGGCTTTGCGTGTTTGAGTAGGAAATCCCGTTGCTGTCAATGCCTTTGCCAGTGCATCAGGATCTACTGTACCAATTTCTGCTTCTACAACAGCTACTTCTGTCGCTAGGTTGACACAGACGTTTTTAACTTCAGGATGTTGATTTAGCTGTCTTTCAACTGCTGTCACGCACCCAGCACACTTCATACCCCCAACATCTAAAATAATTTTTTCTGTAATTGGGGTAGATTCTGGGGTAAGTTCAGTTTCTTTTAGAAGTTGCATGGCAGGTTTTTAGATTCGCTACGAAAAATTAAATGCCTGACAAAAGGCCTGTCTACTTCGAGCGTAGACGAAATCTGAAACTATGACCAAGCGTCAATTATAATATTTACGCTTTTGACATACTCCCTGCCCTCAAAGCGATGCATTGAGCTTGTCGAAGTGGGCGAGGCTTTAAACCCATTTTTTTGGTCAACTATCGTCGATGACGACTCCAGTGCAGATGAGTCATATATATCACAGATGCAATCTGCACAGGAATCATAAAAATCAGGCTTTTGTAAAAATAGTTGATTTCCCAACAAGATGTAGTGCCGAAATAAGCCATACTTACCAGCAACAATATGACCCAAGTAATTTGTTTAGATTTGAGGATTGGCATATTATTAGGTAATAGGCAATTATTAAGTAGCCAAATATAAATTCTAAAACCAGCCCTGCTTATTCACAAAGTAGGTATTGACAAAATCCTCATGGTTTTTATTCAAATAAATCATACCTTCAATTAAACCTATGAGTTGCATAATTATTAATGTAAATCCATAAGTCAGAGAACCACCAACTATAGAAATGACTAACATAATAAAACCTTCTGGTGCGTAACCAAGAATAAATTTATGTAGTCCAAATCCGCCAAAAATAATACCACAATAACCAGCTAAAAGTTGTTTAGTAGCGTGAGATGGGTTGAGATTAGCCATATTTATTGATACTCTTGAATGTGCGATGTATGATTAAATTCATTCATGAAATAAGAATAATTAAATATATTTAGGAACTAAATATACTTTTCTTCTGATAGTAAAAGTACGCCTTCAAGCATATTTCGAGTACATGGGGTAAAAATTTTATCCCAAAACTATGCGACAAAAGGCTGTTACTCCTGAATGCTGTAATATCAATAGCTAGGAATTGCTGTTCGCGTAGCGTGCCGTTAGGCATAAAAGTATTTCCGTTAGGGCTAGGAGTCAGGAGTCGGAAGAGTTGTGAGTACCAAGTACCGAGTGCTTGACTCTCCTTCTTACTCGTTACTCGTTACTCGTTACTCGTTACTCGTTACTCATCGCTATGTACTGGCTTTGTATATAGGTTTCAATTTAGATTTTGTAACTCCTAACTACGCAAACTGCTGTATATTTCAACAACACCTGAAAATATCATATTCGTTGATGGTTGTTAGTAAATTGGCTCACAAATTTCCGTGCAGCAGGTTTACAGATTTATCAGACAATATGCTGAAAACCCCAGAATCAAAACCTAAAAAGTTTTTGGTTTGAGGGTTTGATGTTTTTTAGGCAAAAGAGTTTCAAAAGCGCAGCATTTCTCGTGAGGAGAATAACCCTAATAATCGGCAAAAACTTGTCATACTATGCTAGTATTTACAGGCTTATAGAGATTATGTCCGGACTTTTTTGAGTTCGCTATAGTTATGAGGATACATTTTTTTGCGGAGTTGTCAGTGCATATGCACACAGAAAAATTATCTGTTTGTGGAATCCTTTTTAATTGTTGATGTAATCAAATATTTTGAATTTTTACAACCGTAAATTTTAGTATTAATTATTTCCACTACCTAAGAGAAATAAACTGAGTAATGTGCCGCTATTCCAGAGGCTGTGGAGGAGCATAGGGGCAAGGAGATTGCGCGATCGCGTGTAAACTATTCCTAATACCATCCCCAAAGCAGTAAGAGGCAGAATTTCCGATAAGCTGAGGTGAGCAGCAGCAAATAACAAGCTACTGGCGACAATGGCTGCCCAAACTGGAATGTAACGAGTTAGAGAGGGCAACAAAAATCCCCGAAACAGAAATTCTTCAAAAAATGGCGCAGCTATCCCAGCAGTAAAGAAAAATATCCCCAATGCGACGTTATCTTTACTTTCCAACGCCAGTTGTAACAGTGGATTACTTCCACCCTGTCCATTCCATAGTTGTTGATTAATCAACGACACTACCACCACAATCGGTAAAGCAGTGCAGTAGCCACCCAATCCCCACAGAAACCAATTACTTTGAAAACGGAAGCGGAACCAGTCTTCTGAGAGGGGTAAATAGCGCCTAATGGAAAAATAAAGCACGGATAGCGCCCCGAATGCAACTAGCAAGTAACTCACCAACACAGAAAAAGCCTGGACTCGTGCATTACCTGTGCCACGAGGAATCGGTAAGGTGTTTAAAATTGCGGGTATAAACAATTGTCCCATCAGGAAAAATCCCAGGACAAAAACCTGTAAAACTGTTTCTGCATTCCAAGGAGTAGTCCAAGGCTTTTCACCATTTTCAGCTAATATAGATTCTCTTCCCTTCAGTAAACGCTGAATCACCAAAGCCACCAGCAGTATGACACCAATTAACGCTGTGAAACTGGGAATAGTAGCAATTATTGCTAATTTCCATACTGCATCAGTAGCAGCAGCTTGTTGAGCAGCGAGAACATCTGCGAGAACATCTTCACGTTGTTGGAGTTGGTATAGCTGAATCAAAGCAGTAGACTGAAACCAACCTTCTAAATTTTTTTGAATAAGTTGTTGAGAATTGGGGAGTAGACGAGGGGGGTTACTCCAAACTCCATTTAATACCTTAGCTGTTTCGCTAAATTCTGGTTTGATATCTGAGCGTTGCTGTACTTGACTCCAAGTTGTGAGGGCATTTTCTATTTGTCCTTGTTTGGCTTGTAAGATTCCCAGCCGCAAGTCTAATTCATCCCGCAATTTTTGCAGTTGTTGAACAGACTTTTTTAACTGTTGCTGCTGTTCTTGAAGAGAGGTTTTGGTTTCTAGAGGGTCGTTTGGTAAGGGTTTAGGAGGTGTGACAGCAGTAATATCAGGCAAGAGCAATTTTGCTAATTTGATTTCAGCTTTATCTAAATTAGTTTGGACAGACTCACGCGCTTGTTGATATTGCTTGGTAGCACTTTCTAAAGGTTTATCACCCAGTATCGCTGCCCGAATTGCGAGAAAATTATCGTTGTTGCTATCTTCTGGCTGCCATGCTTGGGCTTGTAAGACAATATTGGTTTGGTATAATTCCAAACGACTTTGGAACTGAGGTTTTTGCCAGCTACCAAATAAAGACAAGCCGGACAACATGAGTGCAAACAATGTCAGCCCAATTAACAGCAACCGCTTAAGTGTCATCTATCCCCCTTTGACTTATCCAGTAGAGAGCATACGCCCCTTGGAAATTATATGCTAGTCCGGCTGGTTGGGTAGATTTGATCTCAGAAGATAGAAGCAGGGGGCAGGGTGCAGGGTGCAGGGGATAAATACCAATTATCCATTAACAATTACCCATTACCCATTACCCATTACCCATTACCAATGTCAATATTCAGGTTTTATCCTGCGGGTGCATTAACTGCATTAGCAGCCTCAGCCGCTTTGGCCGCTGGTGTACTACCCATACGAATTTCTGAAGTAAAAGAAGCCATACTAAACCCACCAAATCGCTTCAGCACACTTACCCGCATCCGTAAATTGGGACTGGCAAACCACAAGCGTTCTTCAGACCACATGGTTTCATATTCAGTAATGAGGGTAAGAGCGCCATCATTGCCCATTTTATAGCTGCCAGCAACGGGGGCTTTTTCCGCATAACCCATTTCCCGCAGTAATTTACCTTCGTCTGGGTTATCTACATCAGGAACGGTGGCTAAGACGGTAGAACCTTGGTGTTTTTCTTCATCCCATTCCATTGTTCCGTTCCAGGTAACTCGCGCACCACAGGAAGCTGTACTAGGTTCAATTTCATACTGTTGACACAATTTGATCACTTCTGGATGATCTGCGGCCAGCATCTCAATCACGATATCTGATTTACCATCTTCCGATTGCTTAAAAGCCAGATGGTGACTGGTGCGATGAGAAAACCATTTACCAGCACTTAACTCAAAAAACTCTTCAATATTCATAAATCAAATGATCCTGTATCAAAATTCTAAAAATCCTACTTTTATTATTAAAATCTAGCAGGAGTCCTTTAACTTAAACTTGCTTATCTATTTCTTCCAGTTTTTTCAAAGAAATTCTCGCAGCTTCAGCAACATGGGGATGACTGTCTTTTTCCAGGTATTTCAAAGCTGAGATACTCTTGGGTGTGGGTAGATTACCCAAAGCTTCAGCTAGACGTTGCCGCACTAACCAATCCTCGGCTTGGGCAAAGCGCAGGATATTATCTACAGAGTCAATGGATTTAATTTCTCCCAAAGCGGAAATAGCAGCTTGTTGGATGACGACTTCTTTGCTATCCAGTGCTTGAATGAGGATTGTCCGGGCGCGGGGGTCTTTAATGTTACCAAGGGATACGGCGGCACTAAATCTTACTAGCCAGTCGGTATCTTCATAAAATGCCCGTGATAGGGCTTCTAATGCTCTGTTATCTCCTAAATATCCTAAAGCGCCAGCGGCATCAGCACGGATACCATAATCTGGATCAGTTTCCAAAATTTTCACCAAAATAGGATAGCATTCTGGGGTTTGTTTGATCCCTAGAGCAAATACTGCCATTGAGCGCAGTTGGAGGGATTCATCATCTAAGACCTTTTTAATTAAAGGTACGGCATCTTCTGGGGATATGTGGCGCAAGTTGGCTAAGGCTACCATGCGATCGCGCAAATTTGGACTTTCTAACTGGGTAGAAATTATCTCTAAGCTGGGAACAGTCATTATAGTTAAAAGCGTTTTCTTTACTTATCTTTAACTTTAACGTAATTCACTACTTAAGCCCCAAGACCGATGCTGATGTATTCAAATTAGCAGTCCGATTTAACACTCAGGTATGAAGAGAAGACTGAAAAATCAACGTAGGGTTGAGGAACGACTGTCAATCACAGCGTTAAATATTCAGGAGATTCACAATGGTTCAAATTACTGAACGTCCAGGAACAAAGAAAATCACCAATTCACAAGATAAGTTCATCTATGAAGTTGGTGTGATGTATGATGCTGAAAATCGCTTCTTAGAAGCCCAGCAGATGATCTGGCAATGTTGTCAAAACCATCAGTTACAGTCTTTAGTTGAGACTCATATTAGCGAAACTGAGCAGCAAATTAGTAACCTAGAGCAAGTTTTTAATATCTTGGGAACACAACCACAACGGATTACTTGTGATGCTGCCGCTGGTGTGATTAGTGATGGTCAAAAATTCATGCTACTGGCAGCAGATAGTCAAAAAGTTCTGGAACAGGGGATAGTAGGAGGACAATTAACAGTCGAACATTTGGAAATTGCCTGTTATCGCTCTTTAATAAAATGTGCTGAACAGATGGAACAAAAACAAGTTGTACAGTTATTACAGCAAAACTTGCAACAAGAAGAGCAAACAGCACAAAAGCTAGAGCAGTTAATGCCACAATTACTGCAAGAAACAAAGTCTAGTGATGGCAAGACTACTGCGAGATCTCGCTAATTTAACTGTAAATAAATGTGACTTCGATGCACCTCTCTCCAACTCCTCTCCGACAAAGAGAGGGTCAGTTAAATCTTTTGTGAAGATATCCAAAAATTAAGCATTTTAACCCACCCTCTACATAGGTCAGGGCTTTACCAGAGAGGTTCTACAAATTAGTCGAACTCACATTAAATAAAGTCTGAATTCATACTTTAACCTTGGTAGGCCACAGCCTTAAGACTGTGGCTTTTTTGTATTATTGATGAATTTGTATTTTACTCAATTTCCAGGTTGGTTGTTAGTAAAAAAATTCTGCCAATCTACAAACTAGGTGGCAAAATTAAATTATCAATTACATGAATAACTCCGTTGCTGGCTGGAATATCTGCTTTAGTAACCTGAGCGTCATTTACAAATACGCCTTTAGCCGGATCGATTTTGACACTAATGGGATCACCCTGCACACTAGTAACTTGACCTGATTTTAAATCGGTGGAAAGGACTTTCCCAGGTACCACATGATAAGTTAAAACCTTGACCAATACTTCCTTGTTCTCTGGTTTTAACAAGTCCGCTACAGCATCTTGTGGTAATTTGGCAAAAGCTGCATCAGTGGGAGCAAAAACAGTGAATGGCCCTTGTCCTTTCAATACTTCTGTGAGTCCAGCGGCTTCTAAAGCCTTGATGAGCATTGTAAAAGAACCCGCTGATTCCGCTACTTCTATAACGTTTTTAGTTTCAGTTGTCTCGGTTGGTTGTGGTTTGGTATCAGGAGTTGTTGGCGCTTCTATTTTAGGTTGAGTTGGTCTGACTGGTGGTGTTTCACTGGGTACGGTACGACCACTATAGGGAGGTTCGTTGAAAATATTTGGTCTAGGATTGAGTACTCCACTTCCCTTGCTTTGGGCTATTTGTGTTTGACTTTTACTGTTGCCATTTTCTGTTGTTAAAGCCTGGTTAGCAGGTATGGATTGAGAATTTGCTTGTATGCTTTGATGGGGATTGAGGATTTCATTCGCTCTAGATGGTAAAGTTACCAGGAGACTGAAGCCAGTTACTCCTAGTATGCCCGCGAGGTTGGTCAATAATTTGCTGTAATTAGCCTTCATAAATTTGGTTTGTCTTCATTGTTAACAAGCTACATAAAAACTTATAGCATTTTGCCAACCCAAAATATAACTACAACAGGAAGTCTATTTTTTTTTGCCAAAACTTAGTTGGCGCTGTTAAGATAAAGTTTTATAGATTGTTTGCTCTGAATGATCAGCATAATTTATCCAAAAGTTAATGTAAATTTGGTAACAAATATTCTAGAAACCTTGCCCACAACCTCTATACAAGGCTTATGTAATGAGTTTGGGTCAATCAGTTGTTGATATTGCCGAATTTGACAATTCTATTGTATTTCAAGATTTACGCAACTGGCATATTCGTAAGTTTTCTCAGATGTGAAATATCTATTGATACTATTAGATCTGATACATCCTCAAATCTTATATTGAGTATGGCACGCCCAGCTTTAGCCCCATATACTATAGCCGTTCCCATGCTTGTGAGGTACAAAGTTTTTTCGTTTTAGGGAACTCTTAACAGGGAACAGGGAATAAATTGGTGTGTACTTCATTATAAAATCAAATGTTCGATAGGCGGAATGTAAGCTCACTCATTAGATTTAAGAGTTCGTCTAGTGGATTGATATTAATAATGATTATAAAAGTGTGATGATTTTTAGATATATTTATTTGGAAGTGGTTATTGATTGCGCCAAAAAAGGCGAAATTTTAACTTTAGTTTGAATTGTAAAACGAGCAAATGATTCCACATAATGAAAAAATTACTTATACTAAAGATATAATTGTAAAAGCAATAAATAATAAGTTAGTTACAAGGAATAGAATATGCTGGAATTATATCAGTGGGAACTATCTCAATATTCAGAAAAAGTGCGTCTAATCCTTGATTATAAAGGGTTGGAGTATCGCAAAATTGAGGTTACACCAGGGATTGGACAAGTCGAACTGTTTCGTTTAACCGGACAGAAACAAGTTCCAGTATTGAAGGATGGTCATAAATATATTGTAGATTCTACAGCGATCGCTAAATATTTAGATTCTGAATATCCAGATCGTCCGCTGATACCGACTAGTCCCAAGAAACGTGCTACCGCATTATTGCTAGAAGATTGGGCTGATGAATCTATAGGTGTTAAGGGTAGAAAAGCGCTATTTGCTGCCATTAGTCAAGATCAGAGTTTTCGTAAGTCTTTATTACCCGTCTCCACACCAGATATTTTCAAAAGCATGGTTGAAGGTGTCCCCGCTGATTTTCTCAGTGTGTTGGGTTTTGGGGTGGGTTTCAGTCCAGATGTAATTAGTTCTGCGATCGCTAGTTTAAAACAAGATGTGGAAATTTTGACAGAATTATTAGCAGATAGTCCCTATCTCTTGGGAGATGAACCAACCATAGCTGATTTAACAGTCGCCGGTTTGTCTATATTCTTGAAGTTCCCAGAAGGGGCTTATTTGGATTTACCAGAAGCCCTGAGAGGTAAAGGATTGCCCATCTTAGCGGATAATCCTGATTATGAAGCATTTTTCACTTGGCGCGATCGCATCTACACTCAATTTAGAAAACCTTTATCAGGTAAACCTCCCGCTGCTGGAAGCGCACCAACTTCGATTCAAATTGATTAAGTAATTAGGTGACAGGTGACAGGTGACAGGTGACAGGGAAGAGTTATAACCAATTAATTCCAATCATCAATCACCAATCACCCATTACCTACCAATGATGAATAACTAATAAAATGAATTCAGTCCAACCACTAGGTTCAGTCATCCAAGGTTCGCTTACAGGTGGATTAGAAGTTAGATTACACCCAGATATTTCTGTAGAAGATATGCGGGTGGGGAAATTTTTAGTAGTACAAGGGGTGCGATCGCGCTTTTTCTGTATGCTGACTGATGTAGCATTAAGCGCTGCCAATGCCAGGATTATAGCTAGTCCCCCAAGTTGGGATGATACATTTTTGCGAGAAGTTTTAGCCGGCAGTGGTACTTATGGCATGATCAACCTCGCACCAATGTTGATGTTTACCCCCGAATCTCAGGAAACTTCCTTCTCCACCAATGGTAAATCTATCAATCCCTTTACTCCCTCTACCAATGGTTTAGCATCATTTCAACCCCAAACCAGCACGACGATGGAATTGTTACCAGTTAAAACTATTCCTAGTCACTTTAGCCAAGTTTACGAAGCCAGTGAAGAAGATTTTCGGAAGGTGTTTGGTTGGGAAGATGACCCTCATAGAAAGAACTTTTCTATCGGTAAACCTTTAGATATGGATGTGCCGATTTGTATTGATTTAAATCGGTTTGTGGAACGAAGTAACGGCGTTTTTGGTAAATCGGGAACCGGTAAATCCTTCCTGACACGGTTACTTTTAGCAGGTGTCATTCGCAAAAATGCAGCTGTTAACTTAATCTTTGATATGCACTCAGAATATGGTTGGGAAGCAGTAGCTGAAGGCAAAGAAGTTAACACCGTCAAAGGTTTAAAACAGTTATTTCCCGGTAAAGTTGAAGTTTATACCCTTGACCCCGAATCAACCAAGCGCAGGGGTGTACGGGACGCTCAAGAACTGTTTCTGAGCTATGAGCAAATTGAAGTAGAAGATATTAAATTATGTGGCAGAGATTTAGGACTCTCAGATGCAGCTTTAGATAATGCCAATATCTTATTTAACGAGTTGGGTAAATCTTGGATTCCCCAATTATTCAATATGACTGGTGAAGATATTAAAATTTTTTGTGATGACAAGCCAGGACACCCAGGATCAATCACTTCATTACAGCGTAAATTATTACGTTTAGATAGTTTAAAATATATGCGGGCAGTTTGTCCCCAAAACTATATCAGTAAAATTTTACAATCTCTCGAAGCTGGGAAAAATGTTGTGGTAGAATTTGGTTCCCAGTCGAATATGCTCTCCTATATGTTGGTGACAAATATGATCACCAGACGCATTCACGAACATTATGTCAAAAGAGCAGATAAGTTTCTGCAAAGTAAAAATCCCTTAGATCGGCCCATGCCATTAATGATTACAATTGAGGAAGCGCACCGCTTTCTTGACCCAGGAGTGGTACAAAGTACAATTTTTGGAACTATAGCTAGAGAACTGCGGAAATATTTCGTAACACTTTTGGTAGTTGATCAACGCCCGTCGGGGATAGATAATGAAGTCATGTCCCAAATTGGTACTCGCATCACTGCTTTGCTTAACGACGAGAAAGATATTGATGCCATTTTTACAGGTGTATCTGGTGCTGGAGCTTTGCGATCAGTATTAGCAAAGTTAGATTCCAAGCAACAAGCCCTAGTTTTGGGTCATGCCGTGCCTATGCCTGTAGTTGTGCGTACACGTCCTTATGATTCCGCTTTCTACGCCGAAATTGGCGACCAAATTTGGGAGGAGAAGTCAGACGCAGAGGTTTTTGCAGCCGCAGAACTAGCTAAAGCTGACTTAGGTTTTTAACCATTGGCAACAAATCTACCAATTACTCAGGACTCAAAACTCATTACTATTTCGTGACATCCCTCCATTAGAGGAGCTTCATAAGTTCGGTTATCCGGCTACTTGTAAGCAACAGAAGAGGGGTTTTTAACGTCACTATAGATATAGTCAGCGTTTTTCAGGGACTTCCTAAGAAACTTTAGCAGCTAGGCTATTTTACTTTAATAATAGAGAGCTTTAATCTGCTGCTATTTACTATCCGCCAGATCTGCCTTAACATAAAAGTAGAACTCATACTGACTTCGTGTTTTACAGTTACGGACAGTGAGTAAAAGGAAAGAAGAATTCTTGAAAACAACTCAGTGTGCTGCGAGAGAGATTCCATAATTAAGGGAGGGTAGAGGAACCCATTCCCAGATAGCACCGTCCTAAAAAAGACTATATAAATTAATCGCTTATGGTAGCGCACAAATGTTCATTGATGTGTATACCATCTTTCTCAATCCACCCTAATTGAGAAAATATTTATTTTGTTTAGGGAGTAGAGGACAACGCACCAATGCCTACTGTTAAAACCCAAAATGAAAACCTCAACACCAAATTCACGGCTGATATGGTGAGAACCTATCTGCGGGAAATTGGTCGTGTGCCGCTGCTAACCCGTGAACAAGAGATTGTATATGGGAAGCAAGTGCAACAAATGATGACCTTGCTGGATGCGAAAGAAGCTTTATCCAAAAAACTAGATCATGAACCTAGTTTAGCAGAGTGGGCTACTCATGTTAACCAATCTGAAAACGAAGTTAAGCAGACGGTAGCGCAAGGTAAGCGAGCCAAGCAAAAAATGATTGAAGCCAATTTGCGTTTGGTTGTAGCTATTGCGAAAAAGTACCAGAAGCGAAATATGGAATTTCTGGATTTAATCCAGGAAGGAACCTTGGGGTTAGAGAGAGGAGTAGAGAAATTTGATCCTATGAGGGGTTATAAATTCTCGACTTATGCTTATTGGTGGATTCGCCAAGCAATTACGAGAGCGATCGCACAACAAGGTCGAACAATCCGCTTACCTATCCATATTACCGAAAAGCTGAACAAAATTAAAAAAGTGCAACGGGAATTGGCGCAAAAGTTGGGAAGATCCCCAACACCAACAGAAATCGCCAAAGAACTGGAACTAGAACCTGCTCAGATTCGTGAATATTTGAACATGGCACGTCAACCAGTCTCATTAGATGTACGAGTTGGTGATAACCAAGATACCGAACTGCAAGAAATGCTCGAAGATGATGGGCCATCACCAGAATATTACACCACTCAGGAATTCTTGCGCCAAGATCTCAATAACCTGTTGGCAGAACTCACACCCCAACAGCGTGAAGTTGTAGCCCTGCGCTTTGGTTTAGAAGATGGCAATGAAATGTCTTTAGCAAAAGTGGGTGAACGGTTGAACCTCAGCCGTGAACGTGTCCGTCAATTAGAACATCAAGCTCTTGCACATTTACGTCGCCGTCGCGCCAATGTTAAAGAATACGTTGCCAGCTAAAAGTATACACAAGCACCCGCTTGTTAAGGAAATGACTTTTGGCTGTACGCCTCCTGAATTCAGGGGGCAATTTTTTTTGCGTGTAATAAGCTGAACATCCTCTCATTTGCATATAATCCATCATTCATTTAATGTAACTCTTGTGGGGTGGGCATCTTGCCCGCCCTTGATGTGCAGAATAACAACTTACCAGTTACTAAGATCATTGTGTAGGATATAACAGTATATACTTGCTTTTAGATTGGGGAGTATGATTCTGTGGCAGTGATTACCATTAGGGAACAACAGCAAACAGCAACAGGGTTTGCAGCCAGTCTCAGTTTTGGTGATGGTGAATATGACATTATTATTACTGACCCCTTCACTCCCCAGGAAGAACAGGAACTAGAATGGTACTTTGAAGAGTGGCTGGTTTATCCCATTGTGGATACAGTCAAAGCGGAAAGGGCAAAAAATAGCGTTAAAACCTACGGTGAAAAGCTGTTTGATCAGGTTTTTCAACATCGGAAAGCTTACAGCAAATATCAACAACTTAAAAATAATCTCAGTCAAGTACAAATAGAAATAATTAGTAAAACGCCGGAATTTCAAGCCCTGCATTGGGAAGCATTACAAGACCCAGATTTTCCTCGACCTTTAGCCGTAGATTGTGTAATGGTGCGGAAAAGCGTTAACTCTGCTGTCGGTTCTGTAAATTTGCCAACTTCCCCAGTTATTAATTTGCTGGTAGTCGTAGCGCGTCCTGATGAAGAAAAGGATGTGGGTTATCGGACAATTTCCCGTCCCATGTTGGAGTTAATCGAAAATGGTCAGTTACGGGTAAATGTAGAGTTGCTGCGTCCGGGAACATATCAGGCATTATCTCAGCATTTGGAAACCAAGGGCGCGAATTTTTATCACATCATTCATTTGGATATGCACGGGGCGTTATTAACTCATGAACAGGTGCAACAACCCAATGCAGTTAATCGTTATTTGTTCAAAGGACGCTATGGCCGGGATGATTTGCAGCCTTTTGAAGGTGTAAAGGCGTTTTTGGCCTTTGAGGGAGAGAATCAGGGAAAGGTTGATTTGGTAGAAGCGTCGGAATTAGCTGCTTTGCTGACTGGTAAGGGTATTCCTGTGTGTATTCTCAATGCTTGTCAGTCGGGTAAACAGGTGAAATCACCTCTCCCTCAAAATAATGTAGAGACGTTCCATGGAACGTCTCTACAAAACACAACAACATCTCTACAAAATACAGAAGAAGAGGTCAGAGAAACCAGTTTAGGAAGTCGGTTGATGAGTGCGGGAATGCAGATGGTGGTAGCAATGGGTTATTCTGTCACCGTGACTGCGGCTAAGTTGATGATGGAACATTTATATAAACATTTGTTTGCTGATAAACCTATCACAGAAGCTATTAGATTAAGTCGGCGAGAATTGTTTAATGATAAGGAACGGAAAGCCTATTTTAATAAGTTGATTAAGTTAGAAGATTGGTTATTACCTGTGGTTTATTATAACCAGTCGGTGAATTTTAATTTACGTCAGTTTACAGCAGAAGAAGAGGAGAAATATTTTGAAACTGTTGGTAGTGAATATCGCTTTCCTTTACCGACTTATGGCTTTGTAGGGCGAGATTTGGAAATTCTCAAAATTGAGAAAGCGTTGTTAAAACACAATGTTTTGCTGTTACAAGGAATGGGAGGAACAGGAAAAACAACTCTATTAAATTATCTGCGGGAATGGTGGCAGAAAACTAACTTTGTTAAAAATACCTTTTATTTTGGCTACGATGAAAAAGCCTGGACACTCGACCAAATTTTATTTTTTATTGGGCAACAGATATATCAAAAGTTTGAATTTGCCAATTTTCAAGCAATGATTCAAACGGCGCAAATACAGAAATTAGTCGCCAAGTTACGGGCTGAAAATTACGCCGTGATTTTAGATAATTTAGAATCAGTGACAGGACAACAATTAGCGATTCAAAATACTTTACCAGAAACAGAACGGAATCAAATCCGCGATTTTATTGGGCGGTTGGTTGGTGGTCAAACTTTGGTGGTGTTAGGTTCACGCAGTCGGGAAGAATGGTTACAGCAGCAAACTTTTAAATTCAATCTTTATGAATTGCAAGGATTAGATCAAGAAGCGCGGACGGAGTTAGCTGAGAAGATTTTAGAAACAAATATACCTCCACACAAAATTGAGAAGATTCGCCAAGATGGGGATTTTCAGAAGTTAATGAAATTGTTAGCCGGTTATCCCTTAGCGATGGAAGTTGTGTTAGCAAATTTGCAAAAGCAAACACCACAGGAAATTTTACAGGGTTTGCAAGCAGCAGATGTAAATTTAGATGTTGCTAGTGAGGATAAGACTAAGAGTATTTTAAAATGTGTGGAATATTCTCACAGTAATTTATCACCAGAAGCGCAAAAATTGCTGATTTGTTTAGCTCCTTTTAGTGGGTTTATTCATCGTGCAGATATTCCTAATTATATCAATGAATTGCAGAAATTAGAACCTTTTCAGAATTATCAACTTGATAAACTTGATGATGCTATTCAAGAAGCAATTAACTGGGGTTTATTATCGCCAATGGATAAAGATTCACCTTATGTTAACAATTCAGCCTGTATTTCCCTACTTTTTGAAGACTAAATTAGCAACTGTTGACGCTGCAACTTGTGAAGCATTGCAAGAGGGATTTAAAAACCATTATTTAGGTTTGGCAGATTCTTACAAGCAGTTAATGGACTCGAAAGATGCCCAAGAGCGACAATTGGGGATATTTTTCTGTAAGCTAGAATATGAGAATTTATATAATGGGTTGCAGATTTTTTTAGATAAACAAGAAAGTATTAGTATTTATTTCTGTTTGTATAAATATTTTGAATTGATTAATGATAATTCTAGCAATCTAAAATTAGCAGAAACAGTTTGTCAGCATTTGGATAATTATTCAACTCCAGTTATCAAGAGTGAGTTAGGACATCAAATAGCATTTGCAATTGCTAGACTTGGCAGATGTCAGTTTGAAGCCAAACAGTACAAGGAAGCTCAAAAATCTTATGAAAAAACATTACAAATTTATGATCTTCTAACTAGTAAAGAAGAAAGACAAAAACAACTCTGGAAAGCTGTTTCCTACCACCAGTTGGGATATGTAGCCCAAGAAATGCGGGAATATGCCCAGGGTAAGCTCATCTAATTTGGTATAGTATGAACTTGACAAAATGACTAAGATAAGCATAAGCAAAGGGATAAAAAATACACTTGACAGCAGAGCAAAAGACATGGGATGAAAGCAATGCAATCGCTCTGAAAACACCGGGAAAGAAACTTTATGTCGGCAGGATTTGAAACTAAATCAAGTGATTCCAAGAAGAGAAATTGCCGTCAGTCAAAGCCAGTACAGGTGGCATCCATAGAAGCAATTCAAAAGAGTTTAGTCGAGAATTTTGGAGACATCAAAGACCCAAGAGTAGAGCGAACAAAGAAACATCAACTTACAGATATCCTGGTGATTGCAATTCTGGCAGTGATAGGAGGAGCGCAAGGATGGGAAGACATAGAGAACTACGGCATCAGCAAGCAGGAGTGGTTGGAAGAGTTTTTAGAACTACCAAATGGCATCCCCTCAGATGACACATTCCGAAGGGTATTTGAGTTCATTAACCCTGAAGAATTAAATCGTTGTTTCAGCAGATGGATAGAAAGCCTAGTCACAAACATGGGAGGAGAGATAATTCCCATAGATGGGAAGACCATTAGGGGTTCTTACAACCGAAATCAAGGGAAATCAGCACTGCACGTTGTTAGTGCCTGGGCAAGTGAACAGAATTTGGTCTTGGCACAGATGAAAGTGGAAGATAAATCCAATGAGATTACAGCAATTCCGGCATTATTAGAATTATTGGATATGACAGGAGCTATTATCACTATTGATGCAATGGGGACTCAAACTGAGATTGCCAAAAAGATTATTGATAAAAAAGCAGATTATGTTTTAGCACTCAAGGCAAATCATCCAACTCTCTATAATCAGGTAAAACAATGGTTTGAAACATCATCTACACAGGATTTTCAAGGCATTGATGTCAGTTACGATCACCGCATTGAGAAAGGACATCACCGCACGGAAATCCGTCAAGTTTGGTCTGTTCCTATTTCGGCTGTTGGTGAACTTTACCAACCCAAAATCTGGGCTGGACTTCAAACTGTAGTCATGGTTGTTCGGGAGCGTCGTCTTTGGAATAAAACTACTCGTGAAGTTCAATTTTATCTCTCTTCTTTACCCAGTGATGCTCAACTTTTAGGTCGGGCTATCCGTAAACACTGGGGGATTGAAAACCAAGCTCATTGGACTCTTGATTGCACTTTTGCTGAGGATTCCTGCCGTATTCGCTCTTTCCATAGTCCCCGTAATTTTGCTCTTTTACGGCGCATTGCTCTCAATGCTCTCAATCGCGAACAAACTTACAAACGTAGTCTCCGCCAAAAAATGAAACGCACTGGTATGGACAACAATTACATGATTCAAGTTCTCAGTTGTTGTTTTCTTGACTCTACATTAGATTCCTCACATCCCTTATGTCAAGCCTAATTGAGATGCTCTTACCCTGGGGAATATGCCCAAGCACGGGACTTTTATCAACTAGCTTTATCTATCTATATCGAATTTAGCGATCGCTCTCAACAAGCTAAAAACTACCACCAATTGGGAATAGTATCCCAAAATTTGCGGGAATATGCACAAGTACGAGAATTTTATCAACAAGCTTTAGCTATCAATATCGAACTTGGCGATCGCTATGAACAAGCTAAAACCTACAACAATTTGGGAATAGTAGCCCAAGAAATGGGGGAATATGCACAAGCAAGGGACTTTCATCAACAAGCTTTATCTATCTATATCGAATTTGGCGATGCCTTCGGCGGGCAAAGCCCACGCTTGTCTCAAGCTAGCAGCTACCATAATTTGGGAAGAGTAGCCCAAGAAATGGGGGAATATGCACAAGCAAGGGATTTTTATCAACAAGCTTTAGCTATCAAAGTCGAATTTGGCGATCGCTATTCTCAAGCTGGAATATACCACTGTTTAGGCGCACTGGCAGAAGCACAAGAAAATTATGCAGAAGCAAGGGTGAATTTACAAAAAGCGTTAGAGATATATGTTGAATATAAAGAAGAATATTGGGGGAATATTGCGAGGGAGATTTTAGAGAGATTACCAGATTGATAAAATGAATACGGTTGTTTTGTTTGCTTTCACAACCGCCCGGAACTTTAGTTCAGGGCTAATAGCACAAGTACGTTAAAACGCACTACTTTTATAATCAATCAATTCTGAATAGTCGGTTTTAACCGACTTTAGCTATCAGACAGGGAATTTATTCCCTGGCTTAAAGGTCCGTAAATACTTTCTCGGCTGATTGCTTCATCAGAAAGGTTTGGTAAATTCAGATTTCTATGACTCTCTACCCATGCTTGAAATGCAGCTATCCGTTTTTCTGGAGTAGCATTTTCATCAACTGGTCGTTCTTGTTGAGGTTCTACCAATTGCGTTAGTATTCTATCTAAATATGGTTTAATTTCTTCAGGATTACAGTTAGTTATATCAGCCAAAATTTGAGTTATTGTTTCCAAATCATGTTTATGTGATTCTTGGAAAAAATGCAAAACTTCTGTATTCATAACTTGAGTTATTTGTGAATATTTGACTCTGGTAATCCAAATTTAGCTCTAACTTCCTGTACAGAAATTAATCTACCAGCTTGACTGTCAGCAAGTCCAGCCTCAACTACTTGCCTAACATAAATCTCATACATCAAGTCATCCCAAGTAAAATTATCAGGTAATCTATCAATTAATTTTCGGGCTTCGGTTTTAATATTTGATTTTTCCATATTTTTAGCTCAAATCTAGCTCTCTGATTACATTGTAAGCTGAAAATTAAAAATCTATTTATAGTCCTGGCGACTAGAAGTCACGGCTATACAGCTATACAAACGATGTCCGCCTGCGCGGACTAATGAAAAATAAAGAGTTTGGAACCCACGCAGGTGGGTTTTGTCTGTGTAGATGCGGTTTCTAACCGCCAATCTAATCTTAATTTGGCTTTGCTGGGGGTAAAGTTCCACCACTAGCAGCCGGCGGTTCGGTGTAATCGCAAAAGATATTTACGCCTATTTTGAGGATATACAAAACTATAACAGTAGCGATCGCAGGATCAAGGGGTAAACCGTTGGCTGAGGCTAAACTCACTAAGGAGACTATCAAACCTGTGAGTAAAGGTGAACTACCAGGATTTTTCGTATATTCCTTGATTTGACCACGAAACCCATCATCGCCGCAAAGTTCATTTCGCAAGTTTTTGAGGGTGATATCCCACAGAGACTTACCTTCCACCATCATGGCGGAACCATTTTTTTCTCGCCATAAATCTTGAAAAGCCGTTTCCATATTACCGTTGTGCTTTTCTAAATTATCCATAGCCTCCAGTCCGGGGGTATAATCGGGCATTAATTCCCGCATAGCTTGGATTTCGTTGTTAGTGAGTTGCATAACTAATCTATGGGTTATTACTGAGTAATGTGGAAATTAACTACATTTTCGAGATGAATATTTTTCTTACCTAATATTTTTCATCTCTCGTCCGAAATCTCAAGGTTTGCTGTTGTAGATAAAAGTAGCCAAGCAAATTGGACTGTGAGAGCAATCTCGATGATCGCAATTTGCTATATATCAATATTAGGTTTAATTGATAGTTCAGAATATACTCGTCATCCCTCAAATGGGTTAATCTATCGGCTGAAGCGTAAATTTATCAAATGATAATATTGTCCGCATTATTAGCAAAAAATCTATAAAAACTTCATTTTTGAACTTTTTTGAACCAGATATTATATATAAAACCTTTGAGGGAATCGCGCAGTATCAGTGTTTAGTTAAGATTTAAGGAAATTACAGAGAATTAGTTAGCTTTATTACAGGAGAAATCAGGTGCTTAACAATATTTCTAAATTCATTACCTCACGTCAGTTAAAGTTTCCTGTTGTTAGTATGCTGATCACCTTTGGTATTTTAGGCTTGGGTGTAATCGGTGAACAAACAAAAATTAACCTGAAATCTTCTACTGTGATAGCGGCTAATTTACCAAGTTCTCAAAATCAAATTCAGAGTGGTGATAAAACTCCTCTTTTGGCGCAACTGAGAGAAATTAGAGATCAAAGAAGTCAACTCAGCGCTAACAATACAGATAGTAACGACTTAGAATCGGAAATTTTGTCCAAAAATATTCATACAATCCCCACAAAAACAGGACAACTAGGGGTAAAATCACGAGTAAATTTCCCTGAAAGGGATGGTATTTATCTCTATGGCCAGTCCTCAACACCAAACCAGTTAGGACAAGGTTATATTGTGTTTCAGAAACAACAAGGTAAGGTGATGGGTGCATTGTATATGCCGAGTTCTGAGTATAGTTGTTTTCAGGGGACAATTGCTAAGTCAGGGGAATTGGCAATGACAGTAACTAGTTCACCTGGTGAACTTGGTGCAACTCAAGTGTCAACTACCAGCAGAATACCCAGACTCAGCGATGAAGATGCTGTCACTTATGCTTATTCTGTAGCATTGCAGGATTATCATCAGCTAGACGTTGTGA
Source organism: Anabaena sp. EIM26 (assembly GCF_057568715.1). Classification (NCBI taxonomy): domain Bacteria; kingdom Bacillati; phylum Cyanobacteriota; class Cyanophyceae; order Nostocales; family Nostocaceae; genus Anabaena; species Anabaena sp. EIM26. Next base: position 1,745,169 of record NZ_CM172472.1, read on the forward strand.
GTGCTAGTGATAGAGAAATTTTGCAAGGGTGTAGTCAAGATGTTGATGGTGGTAATCAGTAGACATCGACCGAATTTAACAATACTGTAGCCAAATTACGAGGGTTCAACGGCTGTAGAAGCATTGTGAATACGACCAAGAGAGGTAAGCTTGGCAAAAATCTGGGATGATAAAATAGGCTCAGGCTGTTGCGGAAGCATTTTTAATATTTCCCGAACATATCGAAAACCCCGACAATAAGCCTGAAGATCAACAATGCCAGCACCGGGATTATCTTCACGAAACTGAGCTAGAAGATAATGAGACAAATTGACCATAAAAAAAGAAAGATTAACAGCATTAGTCACAGCAGTTTGACCTCTGTTCATAAAATCTTCCAATCCCCAAAACTGTTTGGCATCTCGGAAATTAAATTCGATTTGGAAGCGCAACTTATAGTAGTCAATTATTTTTTCAGATGATAAAGTTAAGTCACTAGAAAACAGAATTACGTGACTGCGAGCATTAGTTTTGAGATTGGTTTTCACCAAAATAACTACATTCAGTGGTTGGCCAAATTCTTTGTGCAGTAGAGTAGCTTGATAAGTATCAGTTTTAATATCTTCTTCAAGACTACTTTGACGCAAATATGCCCCAGGAATATTACGCCAGTCCAACTTCTCTCCGTATTTACGACGGGAACGATGATTAGGGTCAGGATTGTGGTAAGGTATATATAATGCCGAATCGTGACGTAACTTGGAAATTATGTGTAACTTTACCTGCCTAGCCATCTGCAAAGCATTATTGTTCCCAAAGTGACCATCTACGACCAAGTAAGTGAGGGGAATAAAGTTAGCTATTAACTTAAATAGCTCATTAATCATCTTCTTAATTCTTAGCAATTCAGGTGTAAAAGTCACCTCCTTTTTATTTTTGTTTTTACTTCCTTTTGGTCGTCCCCGTCCACGTTTTTCTTGAGGTTTTACTTCTGGACTTGGCGAGACACTACTTTTTTCTACATCGCTTTTTATTACCTGTTCTATCTGAATCGGAAATGAGTGTCTTTGTTGAACACTTACTAATGATAATGTAAAGAAAGATAGTCCCAATATTGGTTTACTTATTAGACTGGAAAAGAACCTATCTAATCCATAGGTTTTTTTCCCGGCTTTGCTTATTACTACTTCGTCTCCTGCCAACAAATAAACATCATTTGGGCAGAACAAATGCCGCCGAAAAAACACCCAGAACACCGTTGTCCACGGTATGACTGTACGAAAAAATCTGATTACCGTCCGATAACTACCACCACTAAGCGTCCAACGCGATATTCCCAACATTGTGACTCGCCCGCTCATGGCTAACATGGCCGTGATGATCTGGCTTAACTGCCGCATCGTCGTCACTTTTATTTCTGGTAGTAGGCATTGCAACAGTGCTAGTATGTCAAACATGGGCTGTATGTGGCTTTCGAGTTGTCGTTGTGGAAGACTATAACTCTACTACATCAGCCCTCTTTTTATACTCTTTTTTTGGCTACAGTATTGATTTAAATATGCGTATTCTAGAACCCTTGTAGAGACTTTCCATAGAACGTCTCTACATTCTTTTTAGGAGACACAGCACTTCCCGATATTCTGAGGTAGAAGAACCCCACCCCCAACCCCCTCCCCGCAAGCGATGAGGGGGCTACGATGTACCTCATATACTTGATAAGTATAGGACTTACGCAAGATTGGACTCAAAACCTGATTCTTGGGTAGGGGTAATTCATGAATTACCCCTACTTCCATTCTGTTTTGCGTAAGTCCTGAAGTAATTGGACGAAATTAATTACACAGAAATCTGGTCTGAAATCCTTGATTGGCAAAGAATTGGTAAATAACCAATATGTAATTAATTCTGTCGTGGTACTTATAATTGGAAACCGCTGTATCTAAGGATTTGAAACCTGGTAAATTAGGATTAATCAAAATTCAATTCCTGCTTGGGCTTTAACGCCTTGATCGCGGAAAGGATGCTTAACTAAAGTCATTTCGGTGACTAAATCTGCTTTTTCAATTAAAGCAGGTGGTGCGCCTCTACCTGTGAGAATTACGTGCTTATCAGGTGGTTTTTGGGATAGACCGGCTAATACTTGTTCAACTTCTAAGTAACCAAGTTTGAGTGCAATATTAATTTCATCTAATAGTACGAGTTTGAAGTCGGGGTTGCGGATGAATTCTAATGATTTTTCCCAAGCTGCGCTGGCTTTATCTAAATCGCGATCGCGATCTTGAGTTTCCCAGGTGAAGCCTTCACCCATAGCATGGAATTCTAGTTGGTCTGACCAATGGCTGAAAACCCGCTTTTCTGAAGGTTCCCAGGCTCCTTTGATGAATTGTACTATTGCTACTTTATGACCATGACCGAGCGATCGCATGACCATTCCTAAAGCCGCAGTAGTTTTCCCCTTACCGTTACCAGTATTGACAATAATTAACCCTTTTTCGGGTATGGCTTTGGCTATGCGTTTATCTTGTACTTCTTTGCGTCGCTGCATCTTTTGGCGATATTGATCATCATTCAGAGATGATGACATTACCTCATCAATCAGACGCGAAATTTCTTGATCTGAATTTAAATCTTCTGGTGTGTCGTTTTTCATAAACTTTGTTAGAAAATTAAGTTTGGATGATTACTTACTTCGCTCTGGAAGAATGAAGAGTTAAATGAACCGCATTCGCGAAGCGTCTCGAAGAGAAGACGCGTTCACGAAGTGTCTCGAAGAGAAGGACGCGTTCGTCGAAGACGTTCCGAAGGAAAGAAAGAAGGAAGAAGAAAGAAAGAAGAAGATTGTAATTATCGGATTTTCCCTATATCTGTTCAGGTTACGCTAAACATTATTGAAAATATGTGAGTATTTACGCTTTTAGCTGACGGCTAATGATTTACCTTCCTAACATTTTATCTCGAAGATGCTTAATGCGATCGCGAAATTTTGCGGCTTCTTCAAATTCCATTTTTTTGGATGCTTCTTTCATTTGTGCTTCTAATAAGGTAATCAATTCTGGAATCTGCTCTAATGGTAGATCGTTGATATGTTCATCTACGACTTTTAAATCGGTTGCATTTAAACGTCTTGATACATCTAAAAAAGATAAAATCGCATTACCAGATTTTTTGATAATTGGTTGTGGCGTAATTCCGTGCAGTTTATTATGTGCTGTTTGAATTCCCCTTCTTCTATCGGTTTCATCAATGGCTTTAATCATGCTCTTGGTTAAATTATCAGCATACATGATGGCTTTTCCGTTAATATGACGCGCAGCCCGGCCAATAGTTTGAATTAAGGAACGTTCAGCACGTAAGAAACCTTCTTTATCTGCGTCCATAATTGCGACTAAGGAAACTTCTGGTAAATCTAAACCTTCCCGCAGTAAATTTACCCCCACTAATACATCAAAAATTCCTTCACGTAAATCTTGTAAAATTTCAATACGTTGAATTGAATTAATTTCCGAATGTAAATATCTAACTTTAATTCCTTTGTCTTCCAAATATTCAGTTAAATCTTCCGCCATGCGCTTTGTTAAAGTAGTAATCAAAGTTCTTTCCTTACGGTCAACTCTATTTTTGATTTCTCCTAATAAATCATCAATTTGTCCTTCTGTGGGACGAACAAATATTTCTGGATCTACTACTCCAGTTGGGCGAATTACTTGCTCAACTATATTATCTTCAGAAATTTCTAATTCCCAAAGTCCTGGAGTTGCAGAAACAAAAATACATTGATTGGCTTTTTGCCAAAATTCATTTACTTTTAAAGGACGGTTATCAGCAGCGCTGGGAAGCCGAAAACCATGATCTATTAAAACTTTTTTCCGTGCTTGGTCGCCGTTATACATTCCGCGAATTTGAGGAACTGTAACGTGAGATTCATCAATTACTAACAGCCAATCTTTAGGAAAATAATCAATTAAACATTCTGGTGGTTCTCCGGCTTGTCTACCTGCTAAATGCCGAGAATAGTTTTCTACACCATTGCAATAACCTACTTCGCGCAGCATTTCTAAATCGTAGCGGGTACGCTGGTCTATGCGTTGCGCTTCTACTAATTTACCTAATTCTTCTAATGTTAATTTTTGCTGTTTTAATTCTGCGGAAATATCTTCACAAGCGACTTCTAAACGTTCTTCTGGGGTGACAAAGTGACGCGCAGGGTAAATATTAACTGCTTGGAGACTGCTCAAAATTTCCCCAGTTACAGGGTCAATGTAGCGAATTGCGTCAATTTCATCACCAAAAAATTCAACGCGGATGATGCGGTCTTCATAAGCGGGGCCGATTTCTAAGACATCACCACGGACGCGGAATTTTCCCCGACCCATTTCTAAATCGTTGCGGCTATACTGCACAGATGTCAAATCGCGCAATATCTGCCTTTGGTTAACTTCCATGCCAATTTGGAGGGGAATGGCAGCTTTGAGGTATTCAGCCGGCATTCCTAAGCCGTAAATGCAGCTAATAGAAGCAACAACGATGACATCCTTGCGTTCAAAGAGCGATCGCGTGGCTGAATGTCGCAACATATCTATCTCATCATTAATCGCCGCTGTTTTTTCTATATAAGTGTCTGTAACCGGAATATACGCTTCTGGTTGATAATAATCGTAATAGCTGACAAAATACTCAACAGCGTTGTTGGGGAAAAATTCCCGCAATTCATTACACAACTGAGCAGCTAGGGTTTTGTTGTGCGCTAAGACTAAGGTAGGTTTACCCACCTTCTCAATCACTGCGGCGATAGAAAACGTCTTACCGGTTCCCGTTGCACCCAGTAAAGTTTGGTAACGATTACCGGCTTGGATGCTAGAGACAAGTTGTGCGATCGCTCGCGGTTGATCCCCTGTGGGACTAAAGGGAGCTTGAAGACTAAATTCCGTCATACAGTTTTGTTGAAGATACCCACCTCCATAGTAGCGACACAGCCTCTCTCTGTGGGGTCTGAGTGGTAAAACAGAGGGATTAAAGTGGGGATGTCAAAGATGATTAAATTTTCTCGTTCTGCGAGTTGACTGGCTGGGAGGAGGAGCGCATCCCATTTACATCCCCTACCTACGAAACCTTGAGGTAAAGGTATTACAGCGATTAAATAAACTTATATTTATATGAGGTTTTTTAAGGTTACACTCACATATATAGGAGAAAATACATCTTTCCTTAATTATTGTAAAATTCACGTAATAAGTAAAAGGTGTTAGTTTACAAAGCGCCACAGCTGCAAAGGAGACATAAAAATGGAAGAAAATACCCAGGGTAATAATGTGAATACAGAAGAAGGTTCTCAAGGGACACTCATCGTTGCTGGAGAGCGTCCCATTGGCAGCAGTGGCTTACAAGTCGCAGAAACAGTATCAATCGCTGGATTGCGTCCTATTGGCACAAGTAGTTTGGAAGTGGTTGAAACCTATAACGCTATGGGAATTCGTCCCATAGGTGCAAACACGTTCCAAATGGTTAGTAGTATCAATCTCTCTGGTATTCGTCCAATTGGTTCCAGTTCAATAGTGGTTTCTGAAAACTATTCGGTGTTTGGTAATCGTCCAATTGCACCCAATATTGTTGACGATTCTGAAATTCTGATGGGATTTCTGGACTAAGAACAAAGATTAATCCCATATCTTTATTAACCCAGTTTTATTGCTAAACTGGGTTTTTTATGAATATAAAGAAGAATTTCATCTCACTAACTGCATGGCATTATTAAAAAACTGACGGCATAAACCTTTGGTAACTAAAATTGTCGTCAACAAATTTGCGACAACAACCATAAACATAATCAAGATTTCATAGGATACGGCTTCTAACGCTGTCACCCCAGCTAATAATTGTCCACTGGTGAAAGCTGGGATTGTCACCATACCAATCAGCATCATTTGATTTAAAGTGGGGAGCATTGCGGCTCGAATTGCGTCTTGACGATAAGGACTAATAGCTTGCTGGGGAGTTGCACCTAAACTTAAATGAGTTTCGATTTCTGTGGGAAATTGGTTAATCGCACTGACAAGACGTTCTCCTGCTACTGCTGCTGCATTCATGCCATTACCAATCAATATACTGGCTAAAGGAATTAGATAACGGGGTTCGTACCATCTATCTGGTTGGATAATTAAAAAATTGGTATAAAGCAATGTTAAGACGGTACTGACAAAAATCGCTCCCCACACTAAAGGTAGTACTTGAGGAACTTTTTGGCTGATGCGATTTCGTGCGACAATCGCCGTAATTGTCAGCATGATTGTTAAAATCGCTAAAACTGCCCAAACATTGTCTACAGCAAAGATGAAGTCTAAAACGTATCCTAATACGATGAGTTGGAGGATGGTTCTACCTGTAGCTAAGGCTAAGTTTAACTCTAGTCCTAATTTTTCCCAGGCAGATAAACTAAGAGCGATCGCTATTAATGCTACAGCTAATGCTAAATCTACAATATCCAGTTTAATCAAATCCGGCATGGTTTCTCTACTTCCTGGGATTTTCTACTTCTAGCAACGGCCAAGATGGTGAGGACATCAACAGGTTTTTACTCCTGATTTTTAACTCCTGACTTCTGACTTCTGCTATCAAACAGCCTAGACGCGAATAATTCAAAATTCCATTAGCAAACAGCACCCGTAAAAGTGTATCTTTTGTATCTCGATTAAAATAATAAATTATGATCCAAAGAGTAAATTCCATCCCCGCATTTGATATAAAGCAGCAATACACCACCATTGAAGCGGAAGTCAGTAGTGCTGTTCTAGAGGTTCTTGCATCTGGCCGTTATATTGGTGGCCCTGCGATTGAAGGCTTTGAGCAACAATTTGCTGCTTATCATGGTGTAAGTCAATGCGTAGCTTGTAATTCGGGTACAGATGCGCTGTATTTAGCACTACGCGCTTTAGGAATTGGTGCAGGTGATGAAGTTATTACCACACCTTTCACCTTTTTTGCAACTACAGAAGTTATCAGTGCTGTAGGTGCAACACCTGTTTTTGTTGATATTGATGCCACTACCTTTAATTTGGATGTAGCACAAATAACAGAGGCAATTACACCCAAAACCAAGGCTATTATCCCAGTTCACTTGTTTGGACTACCTGTGGATATGACAGCTTTGATGGAGGTTGCTCAATTTCACAATTTAGCAGTAATTGAAGATTGCGCTCAAGCCACAGGTGCAACTTGGGATCATCAAAAAGTTGGCAGCATTGGACACGTTGGTTGTTTTAGCTTTTACCCAACTAAGAATCTGGGTGGTTGTGGTGATGGTGGTGCAATTACAACTAATGATAGTGCGATCGCAGCCAAGTTGCGAATATTGCGAGAACACGGCAGTAAAGAAAGATATATTCACGAAGAAATAGGTGTCAATAGCCGTTTAGATGCCATTCAAGCCGTCATTCTGCAAATTAAACTGCGCTATCTAGATACGTGGAACAAACAACGGCAGCAAATAGCCGCTTATTACTACCAATACCTCAGTCAAGTTCCCGGTATCACCACACCCCAAGAATTACTAGGAGGAGTTGGAGTTTGGAATCAATATACAATTCGCGTTTCTAGTGAAGGCAGAAATGGTGCAAGTGCTAAATATCGGGATTGGGTGCGGACTCAACTACAAGAAAAAGAAGTGAGTTCCATGCTTTACTATCCCCGTCCTTTGCATCTGCAACCAGTTTATGAACATCTGGGTTATCAACCAGGACAATTGCCAGTATCAGAGCAAGCTTGTCACGAGGTGATATCTTTACCCATGTTCCCAGAACTAACCCAGGAACAGCAAGATAAAGTAATTTATGCCTTGAAAGATTGTTTAGGGTAAGATTTAGGGCAGGCATCTTGCCTGTCTGTAGCATTATTTTGTCTGCAAAAGATCATCAACTTTAGACACAGCCAAAAAGCTCATTTCGTCCCAGACACCATTTCTCGCTGTCTTTCCCAAGCCAAAGTAGTAGACACAATGAGATCCAGATCATTATATTTGGGTTGCCAGCCCAGCACCTTGTGGATTTGATCGGCACAAGCTGTGACGCAGGCTGGATCACCATCACGACGCTCAGTTTCAATCACAGGAAAATCCACCTCAGAAATTGCCTTGACTCGTTCAATAACTTGACGCACGCTGTAGCCTTGCCCATAACCGCAATTAAGAATTTGGCTTTCTCCACCCATCTCCAGATAGAGTAAAGCCTCCAAATGTGCTGTAGCCAAGTCTTCCACATGGATATAGTCCCGAATTCCCGTACCATCTGGTGTGGGAAAATCAGTACCAAAAATTTGTATTTGTGGCTGACGTTTAAGTGCTGCATCACAGGCAGATCTAATCAGATGATTTGTCTTAGGTGAAATTTGCCCCAGCTTGCCACTAAAATCGGCTCCTGCCACATTAAAATAACGTAGAATTACGTAACGCAGAGCAGAAGTAATTGCATAGTCCTTAATCAGCCATTCGCTCATCAGCTTTGAGCGTCCATAGGGGTTAATCGGCATGGTTGGAGCAAACTCAGCAACCGGATTTTCCCCTACCTCTCCATATACTGCTGCTGTACTGGAAAAGATGATTTGATTAACACCCATCACATGACAACAGCGGAGTAAATTTAAAGTATTGCGTGTGTTGTTAGCGTACCCGGATTTCTCACAAAGAAAATAAAAAAAGGGGTCAAAAACTGCGAAAATGTATATTTAGAAAGCATTTCAGCAGTTATAAAGTATGACCCCACTAACAACAGATAGTACACCAAAACAGTTCCAGTTTGAAAGAGAAAAATCAAGACCAATAGTAGTGAATTTCCAGGGTGGTAAAGTAACATCGGATGCAGGTTTAAGTTTAATTGCGGAAATAGACCGAAAATTGCAAATAACATCACGATTAGCTAAATGTTTCCAAGACTACAGAAAGCCAAATAAGACATTACATCCCATAGAAAGCTTATTAACACAACGAATATATGGCTTAATAATGGGATATGAAGACTTAAATGACCATGAAGAATTACGTCATGATCCAATGTTCGCACTGGCATTAGGAAAAAGCATTGGTCAAGAGAATGAACCATGTCCATTGGCAGGAAAGAGTACATTAAATCGGATAGAACATTGTCCTGAAAATTTAGAACAAGGAGCAGAAAGTCGCTACCATAAAATTAGTCATTCTCAAGAAGAGATTGAGAAATTATTTGTAGACATATTTTTAGAATCTTATTCATCACCACCAAGACAAATAATCTTAGATTTGGATGTAACTGATGATTTAGTGCATGGGAATCAAGAACAAGTATTTTTCAATACTTATTATGGAGGATATTGCTATGCACCACTTTATATTTTCTGTGGAAAACATTTATTAGCAGCTAAACTTAGGGCTTCCAATGTAGACCCAGCAGAGGGAGCATTATCAGAATTACAGAGAGTCATTTAAGATGCCTCCAAGTGAAGTTTATACCCAGAAATATTGTCCTAGAGGTGAGATGGAAAATCGTTTTAAAGAACAACAATTATAACTATTTAGCGATAGAACCAGTACCCATACATTTGCTGGTAATCAACTACGTTTGTGGTTCTCTTCCATAGCTTATGTTTTAATGAATGCTTTGCGAAATAAATGTTTAGTTAAAACTGAATTACAGAATGCTCAAGTTGGGACTATCCGTACCAAATTGTTGAAGTTAGGAGCTTTGATTACTGTGAGTACCCGGCGAGTTTTAATTGCAATTAATAGTTCTTGTCCCTATCAGCATATTTATGCTACTGCTTACCGTTGTTTGCAGTTGTTACCAAATCCTGGTTAATTCTTTTGTGACGATTATTACTCTCATTTTTAGCTTTAATTTAGGGTGGGGATAAAAGTTTTTTTCTTAACTCTTTTTTGTCATGTCTAATTTTAATACTCAATTATTTATATCAGTATATTTTACCTGAATACTTCTTGATATTTAACAAAATTTATCAAATCTATACTTAGGAGATTTCCTTTTTTCATCTTCCCTACTTATGTAGCAAATAAACTTCCTTTGTTTTGCTCTTTATGAATGTTTTTTTTGGCTTGTGAGAAATCCGGGCGTAGTAGTCAAGGGGATGGATGATTGATTCTGGGACAATCAAACTAGCGGCAAAGTGCAGCACAGCACTAAATTTATGCTGGGCAAAAACTAGATAAAGATGGTCTAGGTCTGCTAAATCGCCGATAATCAAATCGCCGTAAAGCACTGATTTTGGTGAACCTGTAGAGCAATTGTCATAGACGATAATATCGTAACCTGCCGTACCAAGTTGGCGGACAACGTGTGAGCCTATATAGCCTGCACCACCAGTTACTAAAACTTTTTTTCTCATCTACCTTGACCTAAAAAAACTACTCGTATAGTTTTGAAAGCGATCGCTAAATCTAACCAAATGGAATAGTTCTTGATGTAATAGAGGTCGTAAGCCAGCTTTTCATAGGCATCTTCAATTGATGCACCGTAGGGATAGAGTACCTGGGCCCAGCCTGTTATTCCCGGTTTGACCAAATAACGTAGTTCATAGTAAGGAATCGCTTCTTTCAGCTTGGCATCAAACTCTGGACGTTCTGGACGTGGGCCAATCAAGCTCATTTCTCCCCTTAGCACATTCCAAATCTGCGGTAGTTCGTCGATTCGCAACAGACGTAGCCAACGTCCTACTCTAGTAACACGAGGGTCATGTTTATCTGCCCACTGTACCCCGTGTTTCTCAGAATCTTGATGCATGGAGCGGAATTTATACACTCTAAATGACTTGCCATATAAACCTGTTCGTAACTGGCTGTAGAATACTGGGCCTGAACTATCTAATTTAATTGCCAGTATCACGAGCAACATTAGTGGGGATAAAATGACGAGCAAAACCATTACCAGAATCAAATCTACAAACCGCTTTAACTTCATAGTTAAGTAGCCAGGCATCAAGTGAAACCCAGGGCTAAAAGCGAACCACTTATCCTGTAGTAAGTACGAAGGGAGTTTATACCATAAGGTTTCATAAAAATCCGGAAGCCTGTAAATTGGAATACCTCGCAGCCGGATTTGCATCAATTGCTGTACCTGTAGATCAGAAAACTGAATATTGGTTGCTATGATTACGGCAGACCAAGATTCTTGAATCCATTTAGATAAATCATTGAAGTCTCCTACATAATTCAGATTATCCAGTTCTGAACGAGTAGGCTTTTGATCAGCTTCAGGAGTTAGCACAACTAACTTTCCCAATAGATTCAGCTGTAATAGATTTTGTGTGAATTTGATAGCGCTTTCACCTGCACCCAACATCAACCAACGACTTTGCTCAGTGCGCGATCGCACCCATCTCGCTGCCAATAATCTTAACATCACTGCCCAGATGCTAAAAATTCCCAAGCTTGATAGCAAAACGCCCCGTTTAACCAATGTGTGATCCACCCAAGCCATTAGCGCAAAAATAAAAAAACCACTTGCTAAAATGCCGATTAGGGTGCGAGATGGTGTCCTTAATCCCGCAATCTGTCTCTCTGGATGGTAAGTATCAGCCAAATAAAGTCCTACTAGCATTAATAAGACAAAACAGTAAATAAATGGGTCAAATCCGTTAATTGGTTGGCCTAACCGTAACCAAAAAGCAAATAATAAACAAACATACAAGCCAAAAATATCACCTAAAAAAAGGATTATAGGCAGAGTACGTGGTATGTTTGGCAATTTGGTATTATTTGGAGAACTAATGTAACTAGTAAGAGTCATATATTTTATTAGCTTGTATTTTACTCATTTTTGTACAAGGTTTAAATTTCATGCGAACTTACACATTGATTTAGATATAACTGAGGTTAAAACCTTTTATCCTTCTGTTATTACCCCAAAAAAGGATTTACTTTCTGATTTTGATATCCAGATTCACACAATATTGCCAAGATTTAAGCTCCACAAAAAATAACACATTAGTGAATATGCTCAAACATTGGTCAATAATAAGCTGGGATTTTTTTAATCTCAGATTTGTATGTAGCGAACGGACAGAAATGAGGATTAAGGGGTCTTTGATTATTTATATGGAAAACCTGGTTCAACATCATTGAAAGCCTTATTCCACAGGCATTTCATTGAAAACAAGAGCATAATCCTATATAACTCTTGCCCAGTAAAGGTTTGGTTATAATCAATCATCAATCACCATAAAAGAGGCGAAAGATTCAGATTAATATAAATTAGGTGTACAACACATTACGAGAATTAGTATTATACCTTTTGATATATTTCCCTTATTGGGCAAAAATCTCAGGTACTCTTTAAGCCAGAACGTTTCAAGATATCGCTAAATTCTTCCAACAATAAATATCAGATTTCGTCAAGGCAAACTAATGGAAGTTTAGACGGTCTGGTTTGTCCTACAAATCTAGAAAAGCTGAGACGCACAGTCTATAAATTGATATAATGAGCTTTTCTAGAGAATATACTAAAAATACACACATCAGAGCTTATGTGTCTAGCTTTATGCAACGATATTTTTAAAAATTGGCGTTCTAAAATTCCTGCCAATTTGATTCATCATATATCCACTAATTTCCTGGCTGCAAAAAGCAAATAATTAGTGTTATATCAAGTTTTTAACAAGATTAGTATCCAGTAATTATGAAATTTAAATTGATGTTGCATAAGGGCTAGACAGATGAATTATGGTATGTGTATTTTAAGTACATCCTCTAACGACACTTCAAAAAAATAAGCCCAAATTAAGTCCCAACTGGTTTATAGGTATCAACGTGGAATAGCCTCCCATTTTTAAACCTATAATCGAAGTTATTGACAGCAAAATTCATGCTCTTAGGCTACAGATTGCTGTAGGGATAATTGAGTAAAAATTAGTGTGTTTTAAGTAGTTAAAAAATAGGGTATTTTGCCAAAATAAATATCCTGAATCTTTGTTATTGCATACAAAGACAATTCTTTGTTTTTAATAATTGAAATTCGATTTCAATCAGTAACAACATCTTAATATGGAATATAACCAAGAAGATCAAAATTTATCAGAAGTTCAAAATTATTCGCTGGTTTTCAAAAAGTATTGGTTGGTGATAGTAACTATAATCGCCTTTGTTTTTGGATTGACAGGGTTATTAACTTTCACACAAAAACCGATTTATGAAGCTAAAGGTAAACTACTGTTAAAGCAAAGTGAAGCTTCTTCCTTGGCAGGGTTGAACCAAAAAGTGGGAGGGCTGACAGGTCTGAGTAATACAAGCAATCCAGTGGATACAGAAGTACAAATAATTCGTTCTAATTCCATCGTTCAGAAAACTATTGACACACTTAAATTAAAAAATAAACATGGTACACCTCTAACAATTGAGGAATTTATCAAAAAGCTAAGAGTCAACGGAATTCGTGGCACAGATGTGATGGAGTTAGCCTACCAAAGTAATAATGCCACAGAAACTGCGGCAGTTGTTAATACTCTGATGAAAACTTATTGGGAAAATAACATTCTGATTAACCGAACAGAGACTAGATTTGCGAAGGAATTCTTAAGTAAGCAATTGCCTCAAATTGAAAACAGAGTGGCACAAGCAGAAGCTGCTTTACGTCATTTTAAAGATAACAATCAAGTTGTTTCCTTAGAAGAAGAAGCAAATTTAGGTGTACAAGAAATCAAGAATTTATTAAGTGAAATTACCAAAGAACAAGCACAATTAGAAGCCGCCAAAAGTCGTTCTATGGGTTTGCAAAATCAGTTAAGTTTGAGTATTCAGGAAGCATTTAATCTTTCTAATATAAGTCAGTCACCTGGTGTGCAACAGGTGCTAACAGAATATCAAAAAGTACAGGATGATTTGGCTGTAACACAAACTCGCTTGACAGATGAAAATCCAACAGTCAAGAATTTGATGAGCAAAGAACAAGCCTTAAGACAGCAACTAGAAAAGCGAGTTGGAGAAATTGTATATAATCAAGAATCTATACCAGAGAAAAATTTGCAGATTGGACAATTGAAGCAAACACTGACAGCCGAATTGGTGCAATCGCAGGTAGATAAGTTGGCATTAGGAAACAAAATCAGAGTCTTACAAAATGCATTCTTGACCAGCCAAGCACGATTAAGAATGTTACCCCAACTGGAACAACAACAGCGAGCGCTAGAACGACGCTTGCAAGTAGCACAAATGACTTATCAGCAAGTCTTGAAGCAATTACAAGAAATGGAAGTAGCAGAGAAGCAAAAAGTTGGTAATGTGCAGATAGTTTCAGAGGCTTTAATTCCTGACAAAGCTATTTCTCCTAAGATTATCCTCAACTTGGCTCTTAGGTGGATTTTTAGGAGTGCTATTGGGGATTGGTACAGCACTACTGTTAGAAGCTACGGATAAATCACTGAAGACAGTTGAAGAAGTTAAACAGTTGTTGGGTTATCCCTTATTGGGGAGTATTCCTAGCCTAAGTTACAAAGAAGGAATTAGATCAGAACTGCCTATCAGAGACAATCCCTATTCGTTGGCCAGTGCTGCCTTTGAGATGCTGATGACCAACTTGAATTTCACCTTTTCGGACAAAGAATTAAGAGTAATTTTAGTAACTAGTTCCATTCCGAAGGAAGGTAAGTCTTTTGTTGCGGCTAACTTGGCAGTAGCCAAAGCACAGATGGGATACCGAGTGCTGTTGCTGGATGCAGATCTGCGTCGGCCTCGGCAACATGAAATTTGGAAATTGCCTAATGTCATGGGGTTGAGTAATTTGTTGGTAGGTGAGGGTGAATTGACAAAAACGGCACAAGTAATGGTTGGGTTGGAAGTATTAACATCAGGAACCATTCCACCTAATCCTGTTGCACTGATTGATTCTCAGCGTATGGATTCGTTAATTAAAGAATATGCTCAAGAATATGATTTTGTTATTATTGATACTGGATCACTAGCCATAAATGCGGAGGCACAAATTCTCGGCAAATTGGTGGATGGAATGTTGCTAGTTGTCCGTCCTGGAATGGTTGATTCGCGTACAGCGATCGCAGCCAAGTCGCTGGTGGAGCAGTCAGGGCAGTCAGTTTTGGGAATGGTGGTGAATGGGGTTACTACTGAAAGTGGGTCTGGTTACTACCACTTTAGGGGGTATGACGAAAGAAACAAAGTCTACGCAGGGCGATTGTAATGAAAGTAGCAGTAAAATTTTCTCTTTCTAATCGACATCAAGGCGGAAGTGGACGTACCTTTGCTTCCAACCTAGTCAAAGCCTTACATGAAAAGCATATTGACATTAAGCTGTTTACAGAAAGTCCTGATTTATTCTCTGATATACAAGGATTATCAATGCATTATGCGAAAAATCCATTTTTACAAAAATCATCAACAAAAAAAATAACTTCATGGCTTTACCAACAGGCATTTCTTGAAAATGAATTAGTCAGACAAAGTATTGATGTTTTGTATTGTCCTTACAATCATGAAGCTTTATTTTCAACACGAAAAATCCCTCAGGTTATTACTGTGCATGATTTGATTCCGCTCAAATGGCCAGACGACTTTAAGATAACTGCAAGTCTCTGGCAATATCTTTATATCCCAACAATTCAGAATGCTAAGGCTGTAATTACAGTTTCAGAAAATACCAAGCAAGATATCTTGCATTTTTGTAACATTTCTGCGGATAAAGTGTTTGTCGTATCTAATGGATTTTCGGCTTTTAATGATATTAGTGATTCAGGTTTTAGCTATATAGATAACCCCTACATTCTGTATGTTTCTAGCACTCATTATCCTTATAAAAATTTGCTTAAGTTATTTGAATCTTACCATGCTATTCATCTAAATTTTCCGCATAAACTGGTAGTAATAGGAAAATCAGTTCCTAGATTTACTCCACAGATTAAATCAAAAATTGCTGAATTAGGGCTTGCAAAAAAAATATTGTTACTAGAAAATCTCTCTAACCATGAACTAACAAGAATTTATAAAGGTGCAGATTTATTTGTTTATCCGTCAATATATGAGGGATTTGGTATCCCCCCTCTGGAAGCAATGTTTCATGGGATTCCAGTAATTGCTTCAAAAGCAGCATCTATGCCAGAGGTGTGCGGAAAAGCTGCCCTATACATTCAACCTGATTCGGTCGATAGCATAGCAGACGGTATTATCAAGGGACTAACTGACTCCGAACTAAGACAAAATCTTCAACTTGCAGGGCGAGAAAGAGTTAAAAAATTTAGTTGGGAACAGACTGCTAATGAAATATTAGAGGTTTGTCAGATGGCTCTCACCTAAATTCATCAATTGTTCACAGACAGAATCTCTGCTCAGTAAATTCTCAGTTTTTAATAGTGAAGATTAAATATTCATGTTACGTTCATCAGCCATTATTTCTTTACTGTCTTTACTTTCCAGCTTGGTGAATTTCGTTAACCAAGTACTAATTGCAAAGATGTTTGGAGCGAGTATACACTTAGATGCTTATCTGATTGCTGTAACTTTACCATTTTTAATGTCGGGTATAATATCTGGACTATTCGCTTACTCTGTTGTGCCGATTTTAGTTAGACGCAGGACAACAGATCCAGAAGAATATTCATGTTTTGTCGGCTCGATATTTCTTGTATTTATTGTCTTATCAGCTTACGTATCTTGTTTAGCTTATTTTTTTGCCCCCAATTTATTACAAATACTTGCGCCAACTCTCCCAATAAAAATATTGACAGAGGCTACTCTATTGGCACAAATTTCATGGGTAACTCTAACTTGTGTCGTGATAGTAAACTACTTAGTAGCCGTACATAATGCAAAAAAACAATTTATTGTTGGTGTGCTAGTTAACATTTTGCCAACCTTGGGGATGATGACAGGCATGACTTTTCTGGGATCTCACCTAGGGGTAATTAGTCTTCTTTGGGGTTCACTAGCAGGTTACTTAGTAGCCATCCCTTTCTTATATGTTGGGGTAGTTAGGGAAATAAGGTTTAAATTTATTAGCATTAAGCTCTGGCGAGATATACAACCTTTATTTGCCAATGTTCCATTAGTAATGGTTTCAATGTTGTGCTTCACCATTTATGGAACAGTCGATGCTATTTGGGCTTCGCGGTTGGGTTCAAGCAATCTATCATACCTGGGCTACGGTCAACGCTTGGTTATCTCTATCGGTAATCTTGTCGTTTTAGGCCCGTCGCTAGTTTTGATGCCTTACTTAGCTGAACAGGCAGCTATGGGTGAACATACACAATTCAAGAGTATGTTGGCACAAGCATTACGTATCGTGGTCTTATTTTCTTCTATGCTGGCGCTAGTTGTATCTTTCCTCAGTATTCCATTAATTCATTTGCTCTTTCAACGGGGAGCTTTCGATGCTTCTAGTACTTTAGGTGTTGCTTCAGTCTTACCTGGAATGCTATTTGGGATGGTTGCGATGTTAAGTGTTGGCCTGATTTTTAAAGCACTTCATGCCCGTGGAGAGGTAAAATTAACTGTAATTATTAGTATTTTTTGTACAGTATCTTACTTTGGATTATCTGGACTATTAAGTCAGTTAATTGGGCTGCAAGGAATTGTTTCTGCCTATGCAATTACTTGGTGGTTGTCATTAGGAATTTCTATTTTTTGCATTTGGAAAAATGAGTTAAAAAATTGGTTTAGTCCAATAAATATCAGGTTTATTATTTGTTTGTTATCTGCATTAGTAGCTTCGGAGGTGTGTATGCAGGTAGGTAAAAAATTGCTAATTAATTTATTTACTCAAAATAGTACAATTGATTTGATATTATCCACATCTATAACTGCTAGCGTCGGTGTTGTCGCTTTTTTATCTCTTACAGGAGGAGTGTTTCGTATGCCAGAAGTAAGAATTTTGTACAAATCAATTGTAAGTCGTAATTCATCTTCCTAAGAAAAGATTTGTCAATAAAAACTGAAAATAGTATTTTGTACCAAGATAAAATCTTCTTCTCAAAAGAGCCGTACACATTTTAATATTATCTCTGCCACTAATCCTGAAGAGAGCATTATTGCTTCGGTACTCTACTTTAGCAATTTTCCGAATTAATCAACCACCAAAAAGGTAAATTCGATAAATGACAGAATTCGTAAAACTTTTTCCTACTTTCTCTTTCATGATTTTGGCTCTTCAGTAGTTGCTATGCTAAACTAATAATATAGATGCCAATTAAGTAAACATCTAACTCGGAAATTGTCAAAGTTTCTAAACCCATAACTAGAACGTTTGATCAGCTTAAGTTTGTTATTAATTCCTTCTACAGTACCACTAGTTGTTCGGTTATCAAAGTAAGCAATAATTTCATCAAACCAACGAATAATAGTATTGTTACTATTTGGGAAATATTTTTTAGCTTTTGATAGCCACATACCCAGTTTAAAGACTCCCGTATACCAATCACGAGTATTATTAAAAATCGTTCTAATTTTCTCTTTCAGTTCATGCATTACTTTCAATACAGGGGATACATTTTGAACTTGAATAAGTTTGTGTAATTGCTCCTCATTTAAATTCTCTTCATTCTTAAGTAAGGGATATTTACTATTTTTCAGACCTGATAATATTTGTTCATATTTAGATTTTTCTTCTGCTGAATTTGCTTTTTTAATTAACTCTTCTACGCTGCGCTTTTCTTTTTTTCTTTGTGTATCTAGTTCTTTATTTATCTGTGCCATTACATGAAATCTATCTGCTACTACCTGGGCATTTGGCATTAATTCTATGACTAAATTTTTATAGCCTTGCCACAAATCTATACTGACTTCTTCTATTTGTTCTAAAACCTCAAATCCCCATTCCATAAGAGTTTTCTTGATTATTTCTTGCGTACGTCCATTTAATATAGTAATTAGTTGAGATGTATCTAAATCTATTAAGACTGCACAGTAATTACCTTTGCCTTTAATCAGAGCTATTTCATCAAGTCCAAGTCTTTTTAAGTTCAGAGGTTTTAAATTGGGTAATGTTTCGGATGCATCTTTTAGCATCCGTTCTATTTCTTCCGTTGTCACTATACCTTTTGACGCTACACTATGAATATCATTCTCTAAAACTTCTTGTATTGTCTTATGTGCCAGTCGCTTTGTAAAAGTCCTTTTTTTTCTGACAAAATCTAGGTCTTCGCTAAACGGTTTTTTACATACAGCACATTTGAACTGTCGTCTATTAATTTCTAAAAATACTGGCTTTTCTCCAAAAGGTAAGTCTTTAATAATGTGGTGATGGTTTTGATGTAATTTATGGCTTTTTGTGCCACAGTTGGGGCAAGTACCATATGACTTTTTTGATTCGGTTTGTAAAATCATTCCAATCCCACTATGAAGACGATGTGATATGACTTTTACATCATCTAAATCAAGAAGCTCTGTGAGAATTTTAATATCTCTTTTGCCAGTCATAACTCTAACTTTATCTAAAAATACGGTTAATTGTATTTATACTTAACAATATATATTGTTCATATGTCAATACCTGTAAGACTTTTAGTCAGTTTTTAATATGTTTTTTAATAGTATTTTATGCCTACTGCTAATAATTTGGCATAATAGGTAATGAAGAGCCATGATTTTTTTAATAATTTACCTTTTAATTAATTATAGTGATTTTCCAAAAACAGTTTTACTGTGGATAGTATTTTGTTTATACTGTGCTTTTTCTGTATTTTTGGGGTTCAGAGATGTATACTATGACGTTAATTTAGATCCAGGTATTTATCACGAGCAAGCTAAATCTTTATCTTGGAATGAACTATGGCGTGTAAATTTTCCCAAAATCGATATTTTACTACAAGTAATAATGAAGTTTTATTTTACTCTTGTAGGTGATGACACACTGTTACTCATCCTGATCGAAGCTACGATAATTCTGTTAATTTTTATCGGTGTTTCATTACTGACGAAATTTAGTGCTAATTCAGTTTTGCTGGTTATAGCGTTTTTGGTATTCACTAATACGGGAATACTATTGTTTGGTAATTTTTTAAGACAAGGGTTAGCTTTAGGATTATTTGTCAATGTTATGCCTCTGTCCATATTTTTGATAAAGAGAAATACCAAAAACCTGGAGTATAGATTTAGTTTTATTTTTCTTCAGATATGTCAGGTATTCTCACACATATCAAGTATATGTTTATTAGGATGCTTATTTCTAGCTCATACTTTTAAATCAAAAAAAACATTTCAAAAATTCTTATTAGTCTCATTTATATCTTTAATTTTACTAGCACAAGTTTTCTTTGAAAAAGGTTCTTCTCTATCAATACTGTAGCCAAAAAAAGAGTATAAAAAGAGGGCTGATGTAGTAGAGTTATAGTCTTCCACAACGACAACTCGAAAGCCACATACAGCCCATGTTTGACATACTAGCACTGTTGCAATGCCTACTACCAGAAATAAAAGTGACGACGATGCGGCAGTTAAGCCAGATCATCACGGCCATGTTAGCCATGAGCGGGCGAGTCACAATGTTGGGAATATCGCGTTGGACGCTTAGTGGTGGTAGTTATCGGACGGTAATCAGATTTTTTCGTACAGTCATACCGTGGACAACGGTGTTCTGGGTGTTTTTTCGGCGGCATTTGTTCTGCCCAAATGATGTTTATTTGTTGGCAGGAGACGAAGTAGTAATAAGCAAAGCCGGGAAAAAAACCTATGGATTAGATAGGTTCTTTTCCAGTCTAATAAGTAAACCAATATTGGGACTATCTTTCTTTACATTATCATTAGTAAGTGTTCAACAAAGACACTCATTTCCGATTCAGATAGAACAGGTAATAAAAAGCGATGTAGAAAAAAGTAGTGTCTCGCCAAGTCCAGAAGTAAAACCTCAAGAAAAACGTGGACGGGGACGACCAAAAGGAAGTAAAAACAAAAATAAAAAGGAGGTGACTTTTACACCTGAATTGCTAAGAATTAAGAAGATGATTAATGAGCTATTTAAGTTAATAGCTAACTTTATTCCCCTCACTTACTTGGTCGTAGATGGTCACTTTGGGAACAATAATGCTTTGCAGATGGCTAGGCAGGTAAAGTTACACATAATTTCCAAGTTACGTCACGATTCGGCATTATATATACCTTACCACAATCCTGACCCTAATCATCGTTCCCGTCGTAAATACGGAGAGAAGTTGGACTGGCGTAATATTCCTGGGGCATATTTGCGTCAAAGTAGTCTTGAAGAAGATATTAAAACTGATACTTATCAAGCTACTCTACTGCACAAAGAATTTGGCCAACCACTGAATGTAGTTATTTTGGTGAAAACCAATCTCAAAACTAATGCTCGCAGTCACGTAATTCTGTTTTCTAGTGACTTAACTTTATCATCTGAAAAAATAATTGACTACTATAAGTTGCGCTTCCAAATCGAATTTAATTTCCGAGATGCCAAACAGTTTTGGGGATTGGAAGATTTTATGAACAGAGGTCAAACTGCTGTGACTAATGCTGTTAATCTTTCTTTTTTTATGGTCAATTTGTCTCATTATCTTCTAGCTCAGTTTCGTGAAGATAATCCCGGTGCTGGCATTGTTGATCTTCAGGCTTATTGTCGGGGTTTTCGATATGTTCGGGAAATATTAAAAATGCTTCCGCAACAGCCTGAGCCTATTTTATTATCCCAGATTTTTGCCAAGCTTACCTCTCTTGGTCGTATTCACAATGCTTCTACAGCCGTTGAACCCTCGTAATTTGGCTACAGTATTGCTCTATCCCCAGTAATTTATTCCGCATATCAAGATGTAGTGAATGAAGAAGGCACGACCAAAATATTTTCTAAATTAACTATTGATACCATTGCTATCTTGATATTAATCATCTCCAAAAAAATCATTATTAAATTTGAGAATACCAATTTTGACTTGTTACTCATAATTTGTATTTTCCTGTTTATAGCCTGCCTGATATACTATCCTTTCCCTGTTATGTCTCTACGTTTAGAGTACTATCTTAATTTCTTAATTATCTTAGCGTTAGCTTCGTTAGTATAGCAATCCTAAATCATTCATGAGAAAACACCATACTCATAAAGTTTTGGAAAGTCAAAAATTTGACAATGAATGGATAACTCAAATAACGCCTTGACTACAGTAAAAGAATGACAGAAAAAATAAAACTCTCTAATTAATCGTTTTGCTTGTAGCCAAATATCTTCTACAGGATTCTGTTGTGGTGCATTCGGGGCAAATCTCAAGCAGGTAATCCACCATTGTTCTTTTTCAAGTTCACGATTTAATGAATCTAGATAATCTTGAATTTCTTGTGAACGATGATAACTTGCACCATTCCAAATTATTAAAAGTTTGGCTCCAGGTCGCTGTTTTTGAAGATATTCTAAAAAATTAATTGTGTTTTTAGAGTCACCTTTTTCAGCTTTATACGTGAGAAATTCTTTGGTTTTATAATCCAATGCACCGAAATATGTTTGTTTATCACGAGCATTTACTACTGGTATTGTTACTCGTTCACTAGTTTTCCCCCAAACATACCCTATTATATCCCCCCAAAGTAAATGACATTCATCTACCATGAACACAACTAGGTCTCCTGTCTCTATTTGAGGCCGTCGCGTCTCCAACAACTCACAAATCTCTTTTTTTTTTGAATCTACTAATTCTTGGTTATATTTTGGATTATTTGCTTGAGTTTTCTTCCAACTAATACTGGCAGCATCAAATAAATCGTAGTAACTTTGTTTTGAGGAGAATGTTACTCCATATTCTGAGGCAATATAGTACTCTAATTCATTTAAAGTCCATCTGTCTTTGGTTTGCAACCATTCCATTACCTCGGCACGTTGAAGCTCATCTAGAAAACCTTTACTTCCTTTATGCCCTAGTTTTAACCCTTCCAGCCCCAGTTTAAAAAATGCTTTTTTATAGGTACTAATGAAGCCAGATGAGACACCTAATATTGGCATTATCTCTTCATGCTTGTATCCACATAACAGCATTTTTACTGCTGTAGCTCGCTTGATTTCACGTGGCTCTTTATTATTTTTGATAAAATCTTCTAATAATTGTATCCACATCACCACACCTGCACCTTGGTTTCAAACGTTACTTTTAAGCTCTCTCCGTATTTTCTCATGAATGATTCCGGATTGCTATAGCTAGTGAAAGGATAAATAAATCCGTAGTGAAAATAATCATGTTTTTCTCAATCGCTTCCATGTATGCTTATTCATTTCTAGTGTATGAGAATCCTTCTATCACTAGATATTTAGTATTCTAAGGACAGGCTTTGCTCAAATTCTACTTAATTGTAATGAATATGATTGATAAATTACAGCCAAATCAGTATATGCAAAATATGTCAATTCTGATCTGTTCATCTGATAAATACAAGTCTTTGTGGAATCTGCATTTTGATTTTTTAAATAAGTACTGGTCAGATTGTCCATATCCAGTTTATCTAGGAACAAATTCATTAAAATTTGAAAAAATTAAAACTCTTGTAGCCAGAGGTAATCGTAATCGTCTAACCTGGTCATCATACTTACTCGAATGGCTGAATCAAATTGAAACTGAATATGTTCTATTAACACTGGATGACTTTATTCTCCGGAGACAAGTTATTAGTTCGGAAATCAACGATTGTCTAGACTTTGTCATAAATAACAATATTGATTGCCTCAGACTTGTCCCGCGTCCGTTCCCATTCTATAGAGACAATGAGAAGAGATTATTTGGTAGATATGATGAAAGAATGCCCTTTTTTCTTTCTCTTCAAGCTTCTATATGGAAGAAAAATACACTTCTGTCCTTAATAGTGGAAGACGAAAGTATATGGGAGTTTGAAATGTACGGAAGTTCTCGATCAAAATCGCCTATAAAATTAAGTTTTTACGGTATTTATAGAAATGTATTTGATTATGGAGAACATATTATTGATGGGGGAAAAATGTTAAGAACTTCGACGTACAATCTACCAATAAAAAAATATAATTTGGATTTTTATTATAATCCAATACAAGTAGAATTTATGATTCTCTTGAAAAGATTATTTTATTTTTTTATTCACAGACAGCCTGCATCATTAAGAATTATATCCATCAATCTAGTAACTTCCATATTGAAGAGTAATACTGTTCATAAGAAAACTATAGCGGCTAACAAATCACAGTAGTTATAGTATGCAGATACAAGAAACCAGTATCTGCTTTTCAGCCGAACAAATTTATTCTTTAGTCAACCAACCTTTTTTATTGTTTTTTAGCAAGTCTCCTTTATTTTGGATTTCTGAATTATGGATTTAAGATACCTATTTCGACCAAAAAATCCTATGCTGCATCATTGCTCAGAATCTTTCTATAAAGCAATGAAATTAAATTGTGATTCTGACAGAGACACTGATTGTTTATATTATCTAACTTCTGTAAAGTTTGAGAATAGCTTAGATTTAGCCAAAAAACTTGTAAGGTTAAACTCAGCAGATACAATATCTCTGTTTCTTTTTTTAATTCAATCAGATTACTTAGTTTTAACTTTAATTTTGAAGGTGCTGTCCAAAATTTTATCTAAAAATTTGAAAATTTATTACATGATGCATGAGCCACGCTTTGAGAAGGGAAGAATTAATCCTTTCAAAGCATCGCTTGTATTTATTTATCATTTATTGTTTGGTTATTTAGCAGATAAGATTTTATTGCCTAGCAATGAAGCTTTTTTTAAAGCTCAATATTTTATCCCAGTTGATAAGCTTTACAAGTTAAACTTATCCTTTGTTTCCAATCCTGACAATCTTTTACATCAAAATTTGGCACAACTCAAGTGTAGTTGGAATTATTCTATAACTTTCTCATTGTTAGGTCGAGCCGATGTGGACAAAAATCCTCAAGGATTTTTATCGTTGGCACAAACTATTTATAAGTATTATCCAGAACGAGCTAAATTTATTCGTGGGGGAAAAGATAGAAATATGAACTTAAACTACAATGAAGACCTAATAATTAGATTTCCTAGTTTTCTTTCCAGTAATGCTAAAAGATTCTTATTTGGTTTGACACACTTTATTGTTATACCTTACTCCTTTTCGACTCAGAGTGGTGTGATAGCAGAAGCCTTGAGTTATGGAAAATTGTTAATTGTAAATGATATTCCTGCATTTTCATATCTTAAAAATCTGAATTTTGTTTTCCTGATTAATTTTAGTGATGAAAACGCAATATTGAAATGCATCCATGTTTTATTTAAGATGGATATAAATGATTATAAAAGGCGCTATTGGGAGGCAATTAAATACTTCCAAGAAAATCATTCAGAAACTTACCTATCAAGAGCTTTGAATAATCTAATATAAGACTCTAACCGATAGCCAATAGAGTAGAAACTTATGATGAAATCTTTTGTCAAACGCTACATATTTGGTATTTTTGAAACAACGCATTTCCAACTTCTATTCAGCAATTTACATAGATTCTCTCTTTATGGAATGAATATTGGCTTGGGTGAAGGTGTAGAAGATAGTGGCGAAAAATACGCACTATTAAAATTTGCCATAACTATACCCTCACATCTCATTACCGTAGTATTTGATGTCGATGCGAATCAGGGTCAATTTGCCCAAACTGCATCTAAAATACTTGGTGTACAAGCAAGTATTTATCTCTATAATTTTGGTTTATAAGCAAGAAATGAAAAATCTACACTGTATTCAGACAATAAAGGCTCACGCTGTGCTTCACTATATAATCACAACACTTTAGGAAAAGCAATGAACTTAACTGAAACCGTTTTTTATATGAATAATATACCTACAGTTTCTATTGCTATCCCAGCCTACAATGAATCAAAAAAAATAGAGGAGGTATTGCGTGTTTTTTTACGTAATAGCTACCCTAATTTAATAGAAATATTCGTCGCTGATGGTGGCAGTAATGACGGTACTCAAGAAATAGTCAAAAAACTATCAACTGAAGATGCACGAGTCAAGCTACTACACAATCCTCAAAAAATTCAATCTGCTGGGCTTAATTTAATTTTATACGAATGCACAGGTGATATTTTTCTCAGAGCTGATGCCCATTCAGATTACGCACCTGATTACCTTGAACGATGTGTAGAGGCTTTACTAGAATCCAACGCCTCTAATGTTGGTGGGGCACAGCGCTTTGTCGCCGAGACTGCTTTCCAAGCAGGTATTGCCCTGGCATCCAAAAGCTTATTGGGTAATGGTGGGGCAAAATATAGAAACCCTAACCCGGATTTCTCACAAGCCAAAAAAAACATTCATAAAGAGCAAAACAAAGGAAGTTTATTTGCTACATAAGTAGGGAAGATGAAAAAAGGAAATCTCCTAAGTATAGATTTGATAAATTTTGTTAAATATCAAGAAGTATTCAGGTAAAATATACTGATATAAATAATTGAGTATTAAAATTAGACATGACAAAAAAGAGTTAAGAAAAAAACTTTTATCCCCACCCTAAATTAAAGCTAAAAATGAGAGTAATAATCGTCACAAAAGAATTAACCAGGATTTGGTAACAACTGCAAACAACGGTAAGCAGTAGCATAAATATGCTGATAGGGACAAGAACTATTAATTGCAATTAAAACTCGCCGGGTACTCACAGTAATCAAAGCTCCTAACTTCAACAATTTGGTACGGATAGTCCCAACTTGAGCATTCTGTAATTCAGTTTTAACTAAACATTTATTTCGCAAAGCATTCATTAAAACATAAGCTATGGAAGAGAACCACAAACGTAGTTGATTACCAGCAAATGTATGGGTACTGGTTCTATCGCTAAATAGTTATAATTGTTGTTCTTTAAAACGATTTTCCATCTCACCTCTAGGACAATATTTCTGGGTATAAACTTCACTTGGAGGCATCTTAAATGACTCTCTGTAATTCTGATAATGCTCCCTCTGCTGGGTCTACATTGGAAGCCCTAAGTTTAGCTGCTAATAAATGTTTTCCACAGAAAATATAAAGTGGTGCATAGCAATATCCTCCATAATAAGTATTGAAAAATACTTGTTCTTGATTCCCATGCACTAAATCATCAGTTACATCCAAATCTAAGATTATTTGTCTTGGTGGTGATGAATAAGATTCTAAAAATATGTCTACAAATAATTTCTCAATCTCTTCTTGAGAATGACTAATTTTATGGTAGCGACTTTCTGCTCCTTGTTCTAAATTTTCAGGACAATGTTCTATCCGATTTAATGTACTCTTTCCTGCCAATGGACATGGTTCATTCTCTTGACCAATGCTTTTTCCTAATGCCAGTGTGAACATTGGATCATGACGTAATTCTTCATGGTCATTTAAGTCTTCATATCCCATTATTAAGCCATATATTCGTTGTGTTAATAAGCTTTCTATGGGATGTAATGTCTTATTTGGCTTTCTGTAGTCTTGGAAACATTTAGCTAATCGTGATGTTATTTGCAATTTTCGGTCTATTTCCGCAATTAAACTTAAACCTGCATCCGATGTTACTTTACCACCCTGGAAATTCACTACTATTGGTCTTGATTTTTCTCTTTCAAACTGGAACTGTTTTGGTGTACTATCTGTTGTTAGTGGGGTCATACTTTATAACTGCTGAAATGCTTTCTAAATATACATTTTCGCAGTTTTTGACCCCTTTTTTTATTTTCTTTGTGAGAAATCCGGGCTAACTATAGTGGTTACGGCGATACAGTTTATTTGGGGTGTTTTTGGAAACAAGTTTTACTGGAACTAAAAGGCTATTGTATTGAAGCCACCCCAAATGAAGATGCTGAATTAAATCAAAGATTAATTTGTCAGAATAAAAAAGCTATCTACATAGATTCAAAAATACGTGCTTGGTACTACCCCCGAAAAACGTGGAAATCTTTAACTATTCAGTATTTTAAATATGGTAGAGGTCGTTATTTAACAAGTACAAAGCACCCTCTGAGATTACAAATAAGAGGTTTGTTACCATTCATAGTGATATCTACTAATATTTTGCTCTTCATTATTGACTTACTGTTTACTTCGGTAGATTTACATATTGAATTAGTGATGATTGCTGGGTTACTGTTACTTTTCCTGGAAAGCCTTCGAGTCACCCTAAACTTTAGGGGAAATTTTGATGCAGAAACTTGGCGCGGTAGCAAAGGAAAATCTCCTTCTTTATGGACGAGGTGGTTTTTCTGTGAGATTACCTTAATGACTATGCCTTTGGCTCACTTTACTGGCTATGCTTATCAATTATTTCGCCACAAAATTCTGAGATTAACTGGCTGGTGATTGATATTTCAGGAAACTTGACATATCAGGAAATTTAAAAAAATATGAAATCAGAACCAACTGTAATCTCACTCGAATTTAACGAGCTTTCTCCTTCACTAATGCAGCATTTTCTTGAAGAAGAAAAGTTGCCGAATTTCCAACGACTCTATGAAGAATCAGAAATTTATACAACCGATGCAGAAGAAGAACCACCATATTTAGAACCTTGGATTCAATGGGTGACAGTACATTCTGGTATCCCTTACAGTGAGCATCAAGTATTTCTTCTGGATGAGGGATATAAACTCAAGTCAAAATCAATTTGGGATATTCTTTCAGATGCAGGATTAAGAGTTTGGATTTGTGGCAGTATGAATGTTAGCTACAATTCCCCATTAAATGGTTATATAATGCCAGATTTTTGGAGTCCAAAAGTTACTCCAAATTCTGAAGAACTATTGCCATATTTCCGATTTGTTCAAAAACAAGTCCAAGAACACACAAATGATTCTGTTCCCCTTAGTACTGGAGATTATTTGAGGTTTCTGAACTTTATGAAGAATCATCGACTTTCACTAGATACAATTAGTGCTATCATCCAACAATTAGTTAGTGAGAAAATCACAGGAAAATACCGTTGGCAACGTGCAACTATCGCAGACAAGCTTCAGTTTGATTTATTTCGCTCCTACTATCACAAAATTCGTCCGCATTTTTCTACTTTTTTTATTAATAGTACAGCCCATTTTCAACATATGTACTGGCGGAATATGGAGCCAGATAAATTTCAAGTTAAACCATCAGTAAAAGAACAAACTGAATATGAAAATGCGATTTTATATGGCTATCAAGAAATGGATAAACTAATAGGTAAATTTCTAAATTTATTAGATGATAAAACTACTTTGCTTCTATCTACAGCTTTAAGTCAACAACCTTGTTTTATCTATGAGGCAACTGGAGGAAAACGTCTTTGTAGGCCGCGTAAGTTTGAAAGTCTCTTAGATTTTGCAGGTGTGAAGAGTAATTATATTTGCTCTCCAGTCATGGCTGAAGAATTTCATGTCAGGTTTGAAAATGAACAAGACACAACTGACGCAGAACAAAAACTGATAAATTTACAAATAAATCAGCGTCCGATCATGCGATTAAGACGCAATGGTAAAGATATTTTTGGTGGCTGTGGAATTTTTGAAGAAATACCACAAAATGCAATTTTGAATATTGCCAACAGCAAAAAATCAATACCATTCTTTGATATTTTTTACCAAATAGAAGATATAAAAAGCGGAATGCATCACCCAGATGGCATTTTATGGATTCGTAAGCCTAGCAGGCAGCACTCAGTTCATGAAAATACAGTATCTCTGCTTTCCATTGCTCCAACTATCTTGAATTTATTTAACGTTCCTAAACCAGATTTTATGAAGGGAATTACGCTAGATTAAAACCATGAATTGTCACTTAACTCTTGTAATGAAGAGGAGGGGACTATGATGTATCTCATTCAAGTGCATACCACTATATGGGCAGGCAATACACCTGCCCTACGATATTAATTCAAGGAGAATTAAGCACTGAGGACTTTTGTGGTTGCCAAAGCTTCCACTAAGCTACGGACAGCGGCAATCATGGCAATTTCGCTATTGAGTTGGTTGATAGCAGAACCGACACCAACACCAGCAGCACCAGATGCGATCGCTAAAGGTGCAGTAACATTAGAAATGCCAGAAGCGCACAATACAGGCACAGAAACCACGCGGGAAATTTCATAAGCCGCAGCTAAAGTAGGAGCAGCCTTTTCAATCAATCCCAAAGTACCACCGTGAGCAGGTTGACTGCTAGTACCGCCTTCAGTTTGAATGATATCAGCACCAGCTTTCACCAATTCCTCAGCTAATTGCACCTGTTGATCTAATTCCAGGATGTGAGGAACGGTTACAGATAGCGTAATTTCGGGTAACAAGGCGCGAGTTTGGTGAGTTAGTGCTAAAACTTCTTCAGCTTCAAATCTGCGTCCTTGAGCGTAAAAAGAATCAAAATTACCGATTTCAATCAAATCAGCACCAGCAGCTACAGCTTGGACAAATTTTTCCGGCTCAACTGCGGAAACACAAACAGGTAAGCTTGTTAAACTTTTAGCTAATTGCACCAAAGCCACATCAGCAGCAATATCAACAAAAGTTGCACCACCAAATTCAGCCGCTTTAATGGTAGCAGCAACACTTTCAGCATTGAAGTTATTCAAACCGCTAATCACCTTCAGGACACTGCGGTTAGCAAAAGCACGTTGCAAGTTAGGATGAATTGTCATAATTCTTGTTTTACAGCTATCAAAGTAGGAATATTTTTACACTATATAGACTCTGGAAACTAGAGGCTAGAGCAAGAGACTTTCAGAATTCAACACAATAACACTAAAAACATCTATCCAAAGAACTAAAAATCCTGTTAGTACTAGAAATGGGAAAGACTTACTTGGTTAAATGACAATGAACGCTCCAGGAAGCATAAATCAGCGAGATTGGTCATGGCCTTTTTGGCCTGTTTTACCGCTATATCCCTACGGTAGAAGGCGAACACTGCGCCGGGAAATAGTCAAGGATACCATTTGGACATTTGATCAATTACAAGGCATCCTGTATACCATAGTCCCAATTCGGATGACCATCATCAAGCTACAAGCAGGTGGTCTTTTAGTTTATGCACCTATTGCACCCACACCAGAATGTATCCGTTTAGTTCAGGAGTTGGCAGCAAAGCACGGTGAAATCAAATATATCATTTTGCCTACCAGTTCTGGTTTAGAGCATAAAATCTTTGTTGGCCCCTTTGCCAGAAAATTTCCTCAAGCTTTAGTTTATGTTGCTCCTCACCAGTGGAGTTTCCCTTTAAATCTGCCATTGAGTTGGCTTGGGTTTCCTCAAAAACGAACTTTAGAAATACCAGAGGATATTCATCCAAATCCTTTTGGTGATGAATTTGAATATAAAATTTTAGATATAAATTTAGGACGTGGTGCTTTTGTCGAAGTTGCATTATTGCACAAACCATCACGCACTCTCTTAGTTACAGATACTATACTTTCAGTTCCCGAAGAACCACCAAAAATTTTACAATTAGAACCATATCCTTTATTATTTCATGCTAGAGAAAACGCACAACAGATTATAGAAGATAATCCAGATAATCGTCGTCAAGGATGGCAAAGAATATCTTTATTTGCAATTTATTTTCGTCCCAGTGCTTTAGAAATTATGGGAATAGAAGAAATGTGGCATGATGCTAAAAAAGCACCAGACCATTCACCAAAAGCATATTTTGGTTTATTTCCCTTTCACTGGCAAAATAATTGGCAACAGTCTTTTGATGCATTATGTGGAAACGGTCGTCCTTTTGTAGCACCGATTTTACAAGTTCTTATTCTTCCCCAAGCACCAAAACTCGTATTAGACTGGGCTGATCAAGTTGCGAGTTGGGATTTTGATCAAATTATTTCTTGTCATTTTGATTCACCAATTAAAGCGAGTCCGCAACAATTTAGGCAAGCGTTTAGTTTTTTGGAAAAAGAACCATTATTGAAAGATGAACAACCTTTATTCGTGGAAGATTTCCGATTTATTCAGGAACTAGAAGCTGGTTTGCTAAAGAGTGGTATTGCTACACCTGTTAAGGATAAAGTTTAATTGTCAGAATCAGGATTTCCAGGATTAAAGGATTTACAGGATAAAAACTAGTCAGGACTTACGCAAAATATAACTCAAACCCTCATTTCTCTGTGAACTCTGTGTCTCTGCGGTTCGTTTATTCCGTAACCCATGCGTAAGTCCTAGTAGTATTTGATCACCAATTATATAGCGGTTCTCGGTTGAGTGAGATACAAGAACCCCTGCCCCCTGCCCAAACAGATATGATAACTATTCAAACGGACATGATATTACCTATTACCAGCCTCAACTAAATGACTAGCAACTTAAGTTATTAACTATTGGGTCAAAGTATTGTGGTATAAGCGTTTCAGGCTATTTGACAATTTCAGCAAGATAGTATTTTCTGTATAAAATAAATTTTATCGACGCACCTCGCCCGAACCTTAAAAACCGCATAACTTCGTTGACCTGTGTCGATGCCTTACGCAGTAAGCATTTCAGACGACAAATTTTATGAATTTGAGAAACTTTTTTCTCGCTTTTCAGAGGTGTGTCGATTGGGGTACTTCAAACCCTTGCCCTGTAAGGTTTTCAGAAGTTAACTCTTTCCAAAGCCACTTCCCCGCAAGGGGATGGAAACATAAATTGTGGACTTATTTCCCAATACAAAATCTACTAAAGATCCTATCCAAAACGGATTCTGTCACCTCTTCCCCGGTAATTTCTCCCAATGCATAAATCGCTCCCCTTAAATCAATTGTCCAAAAATCTAAAGGTAACTGTTCGATAATTGTTATTTGCACTTGCTCCAAATCAATCTTCGCTTTTGTTAACGCTGCGGCTTGTCTTTGATTAATTGCTAAATCCATATCAGCAGCTTGTACTTTTCCTGCTTGGACTATTTCTAAAATCGCCGTTTCTAAACCATCAATTCCTTGATTTTGTGCCGCTGCGGTGACAATTTTAGATTTTGGATTTTGGATTTTAGATTGAAGAGTTTGTTTCTGTTCTACTGAAATTAAATCTATTTTGTTAATTACTAGAATCACCGGACGGTGTTTTACCTGTTCATAAATCTCTTGATCTGCATCTGTCCAACCTGCGGCAGCATCAATAGTGAATAGTACTAAATCAGCATTATTAGCAGCACGACGCGATCGCTCTACCCCAATTTTCTCCACCTGATCTGCTGTTTCCCGAATCCCTGCTGTATCTAAAACCTGGATAGGAATCCCCCCCACCACTAGCTGAGATTCCACCACATCGCGGGTTGTACCGGGTAAATCTGTGACAATAGCGCGATCGCTCTGACTCCATGCATTCAATAAACTCGATTTTCCCACATTGGGACGACCAACTATCGCCACTTTTAAACCAGTTCGCAATAATTCACCTTTATCTTTTGTCGCTAATAACTTGGTTATTTCTGCGGTAACTTGATCAATCTCAGCAATAATCCTTTGCTCATCTAAAGGTGGTAAATCTTCCTCAAAATCAATCCTGGCTTCAATTTCTGCCAAAATATCCAAACATTGAGCGCGTAATTGACGAATAGGATGAGCTAACTTACCCTGTAACCCAGCTAAAGCCGTTTGCGCTGCTTGGGGAGATTTCGCACCAACTAAATCTGCGATACTTTCGGCTTGGGTTAAATCCAAACGTCCATTTAAAAATGCTCTTAATGTAAATTCCCCTGGTTGCGCTAATCTCGCACCATTTTCTAAACATAGTTGCAATACTTGTTGTACAGCCATAATTCCCCCGTGACAATGGAATTCCACCACATCCTCACGGGTAAAAGAACGAGGTGCTTTCATGATTAGTAACAAAGCTTCATCAACAACTTGCTTAGTTTGGGGTTGACGGATGTAACCATAGAGAATGCGGTGAGTTTCCCAAACTTGTTTTCCAGGTGCAGAAAATAGAGTTTGTGCGATCGCTATCGCATGATCACCAGAAACCCGCACAATCCCCACACTACCTTGTTGAGGGACAACAGCAGTAGCTATAGCAGCGATCGTTCCAGTATGAGTCAACAGTTCCGACATGAGGGGTTTTTCAAAAAATTAGGAGTAGTTCAAACGAAAGTGAGAAACCCCAACTACATTTGAAACACCTAATTTTATCTTAGTCCGCGCAGGCGGACTTTGTTTGTATAGCCACGACTTCTAGTCGTCAGGGCTGAACTTGAAGAATAATAGTAATATTTATCTAAAGGGTAATAAAGCCGTATTTTAGAGAGGGAATTCACTGTGGAGCAGAAAATTAACTGCGCTGAAGCCTGCGTCAACGGTTGTATTTTAGGCGATAAATGTCCCAATATCGAGTTTAGAGAAGCAACCTCAAAATTTATCGAAGAGACTTCTTTAGATAAAATGCTAGAAATGGCTGAAGAAAGACTGCGTAAAAAAATGACAGAACCGCCAAAATGGGTATTTCCTGAAGATCCTTAAATAGTATCTGGATCAATACCTAATTCTCGCAGCTTCGCCGCCAAGCGATCGCTGCATTGTTTTTCTTGTTCAGCCCGTTGTTTTTCCTGTTCAGCCCTTGCAAATTCCTGTTTTGCTACTTCTTCAGGTGTGGGAACTAATTCTCCTTCAGCAGTGAAAAAGCGTAATTTGTTTTGATCAACTCCCAAAAATAACTCTAACTGCTGACTCCACAACCAACCTTGATCATTAGGTTCTATTGGTTGATACTTTCCAGCTAGGAGAACAAACCCAGCCAACTCCAAATTGTGAGGATCAAACCAAAAATATTCCGGTGTTCTAAAAATATCTTGGTAAATTTGTTTTTTTAAACCCTTATCTGTTTTAGCTGTAGAATCTGATAGCAGTTCGACAATTATATTGGGATACTTACCATCTTCTTCCCAAACCACCCAACTTTTACGGGTTTTACGTTCTGTCTCCAACACGACAAAAAAATCTGGACCCCGGAAATATTCAGATTTCAGTTGCCGAGGACTGTAATAAATCGTAACATTGCCAGACGCATAGAAGTCATTATTATTTTGCCACAACCATTCAAGACATTGAATGAGCAGCGTCATTTGTAGTCGGTGTAAATCAGTTTCAAAAGGCGGTTCGTCACTATATAAATCTCCTGGAGGAAATATAACATCTTCTGGGACGGGAATATCTTGGATAAGAGTCATGGTAATAAGTAGCAGATTAATAAATAAATGTATCCAACTAGTCTGTGCTAAGTTCAGCAATTAAATACTGTCAACTTACTGATGATATTATGATTATAGAATAAGCTCAATGCCAGAAGAAGGTTATATTTTAAAGTATAAACCGCTATGAAACTTCAAACTCAAGCAACTTTATACGAACAAGATTATTATTTATGGCTAGAAACCACGATAAAAAAATTACAAGAGCATGAATTTCAATCTATAGAACAAATCTTAGATCAAAATTTTCTTCCCAACTGAAGTGTAAAAAGGATGAAAATAGTATCTCAATTTCCTTGACTACAAGATTAGTAATCTCTTATAGCAGGCTACGCATCCAAAATTACTAATTCATTAGACAAAAGTGAAAGAAGATCGAATATGGATACATTTTATTAAGAGTTCTCCAATTAAAAAAATATCCCAAAATTTCTTGTGGTGCGGGCATCTTGCCTGCTAATAATACAAGGACGGGCAAGATGCCCATCCCACAAGATTGGATCATCTTTTTTGTGGATTTCTCTAAGCAATGTAAGTGAGTATATTTTTATCTGGAGGTTACAGTGATTAAGAATATTGAGATTAAAAATTTTAGATGTTTCGAGAATTTAAAAGTATCCGGTTTTGAGAAAATTAATTTAATTAGTGGGAAAAATAATGTTGGTAAAACTGCATTGTTAGAAGCATTATTCCTCAATAGTACACCAAGACCAGATACTATTTTTTTGTTGCGACAAGTAAGAAGAGAATCGTCAAAGTTGAGTAGAGCTTTACCGGAAAGAACCTGGAACAACTTCTTTTATCAAGAAAATAAGAATAGCACCCTAATGATTAAAGCTACTCTTGAAAAAGGGGATTCAAAAAAAGTTGAATTATTTGTTGATGAATCTGTACAAAATTTAGAAGATACCTATCAACAGGATAATAATGATGATCATGAAAAACTTATCAGTCTTTTTTCAAGTAGTCAGTCTCTATTATCTGTAATGCACTTGAAAACAAGGATTAATGATGGTGAATCTTTTGAAACATTAATCATTTCTAGTGCGAAGGGTATCATAGCTAGAGATATCAAAGTTCCTGACATAAATCATGCTTTCTTAATTCCCTCCTTCTTGAGAGTTACTAGTAGAGAATTAACAGAAGAATTTGATAAAGCTCGTTTAAATGAGAGAGATAATGAACTTCTAAGAGCTTTTCAGAGTATTGATTCTTCTATTATTAAGGTAGAAAGCTTTAGTATTGGTGAACCAAATCTTTCTGTTACGAGAAAAGGAGAAACCAGATTGCCTTTATCATTGTTTGGTGATGCAATAAATCGCATTGCTGATATTATTTTAAGGATTGTGAATAACGAAAATAGTATTTTGCTGATTGATGAAATAGAAAATGGTATTCATCACTCTAACCAAGCTGCTTTCTGGAATATTATTTACAAGTTAGCTAATGAATTAAATGTACAAATATTTGCAACAACACATAGTTTAGAAATGATTGAAGCTTTTATAAAAGCTGGATCAAATTATCATAATTTAGCTGCTCATTTTGAGCTAACAAGAAATGTTAAAACAAGCAAAATAGTTGCTATAAGACGAGATTTAGATACTTTAGAGTATGGAATAAGTCATAATAAGGAGGTGAGAGGTGAGTAGTAATAAATTGATTGTAGAAAGCAATAATGATAAATATTTTTTACAGGCAATTATTCGTCACCTCAATTGCAATATAGAAGTTGAATCTATAGAACCTACACCTCCAATTATTATTTCAGAGGATGATTATAAATCAATGGAGGGATTAAATGCTAAAAAACTAATAGCTGCTCTCAATTCCTTAAAAGCAGATATAGAAAAGGGTGAGATTGAAAGGGTAGGTATTGTTATTGATATTGATGATAACGAAGAAAATGAGAGAATTAATTTTATTAATGAGTGTCTTCAAGAAGTTTTTCCAGGAACAAAGTCACTCGCAGAAGTCAATAAATTTGTAAATATAACTTTCGATGATATTAATATCCATCTGGCTTGTTACTTTACAAATGTTGATAGAAAAGGAGAACTAGAAACAGTTCTAAAAATGATTAAGAGCCAAAATTCATTTTATGCTGATTGTTTAGAAAGTTGGAAAGATTGCTTGAACAGTCATGGTAAAGAAATAAAGATTAAGGACTTTGATAAATTCTGGGTTTCCATATACCTAAGATTTGATACTTGCTCAAAAAATGACAAAAAGCAAGCGGAGCGTAAATGTAGTTTTAAGTCGGCAATGAATGAAAAAACTTGGATTTGGGACTTTGAACATCCTACCTTGAATGATTTGAAGACGTTTTTGCAGATGTTTAGTTAACGTGAGTTCGGTGTTAGGAGTTTCTCCTATGCCTACGGCACGGCTTCGCCGAACGGAGATGCTACGCGAACGGAGTTATGATTTTTAAGGGCGAGAGAATAAGGGTTTGAGACTCCTACTTGTGGCGAGTTTTCCACAAATTATCTTATGTCAAACTCACGTTTAGTTAATTCCACTGCAAAAAAAGAAATAATATTTTAATTGCCGTAGTAGTGTGATCATACCCAATCACCAATTTAAATATCCAAACCCAACACCGTTAACTCAGGTGGATGTTCAACAGTGAACTGATAATATACTTCTTGTTGTTCCTGTGGTGCAAGCACAATATCCCATTCCAAAATTCCCATTTCACCTAATTGAATTTGTGGCTGAGAACGACTTAGCCGAACCTTAATTTGTTCATTACGACTAACGGGTAATTGTTCAGTTAATTTCAAATGTGCTTCTTGATTTAACAAGTTAGTAATTACAACTCGATAAGCATAGGTAACTCTGCGTTGACTACTCATCAGTTTCTTATCTACCTGACGTTCAACTAAATCACGCTCAACTTTTAAACCTTCATCTATACCTAAATTAATTTTAAGTTCTTGTCCTGGAGCAATATTTTCTAATTGAGTTGCACCAACAAAAATAGTGTCACGAAAAATATTTGCTTTTCCTGGTAATAAAGTTGCACCATTAGGACTATTTTTTATAGTAGCTTGCAAATAAGCAAAACTAACTAAACGAGGCATTCCTACATAATTGAAATCACAAGGATAATCACCTTGCCAAATCGTTATTTTATGAGGTGCGCCATCACTAGGAATATTACCACCACTATTCAATTTAAAAGTAACGACACTTCCTTGTTTAGATACTTCAGTAACAACTATTTCTGCGTCAATAAAATTTTCTTCATCTTCCTCTTTTACCGGTTTTGACATACTACTTGGAGTAGGTAAAAGTATTGCCATAGCAGGAGGAGGAGACATGGAACGCTGCATAGTCAGAGTATCATCTGTGCGTATACGTGGAGTGTCAATATACCAGGGTTTTAATTTAGGTGGTAGTGTACCTAATCCCGGTTTAGCGGTAGAAAGAGTAAGAGCTACATCTAGCCAATCTTCCCCTGTACTTTGGGTAACTTCTGCCAAATAGCTTAAATGTAGAGTCTTGCTGAGGCTATCTACCCGCAAGTCATAAAAGGGTTTCCAATTAGCACGATTTACCAAATAAGACATCTCTAGCTCAAATTCACCTTCTCCCCCAACTTCTATACCTATAATTACGTTTAAGCTTTCTTTAGGGTGGGGTGTTTGGATTTTTTGTAATGCAGTGCGGAGTGATTGTAATTGCTTTTCTATTTCTTGCTGTTGGGTTTTACATTCCCCAGAAGCGATCGCATATTCGCTATACTGACTACCAATAAAGTTGAGAAAATCCAATGTTTCACTCAAACTCAAATTTTTCCTAGATAGGCTCTGAGCAAAGGGTTCTTCGGTCTTTTCACCCAAGCCGGCAATAAAATGAGATTGCAATGCCAAGGCATCTATTTGGGCTTGTAAATGGCGTTTTTCTGCTTCTAGTTGTTGAATTTGTCTTGTCAACTGCGCCACTCTTTCCGCCACTGGTTCAGTAGTGTAAATGCGATCGCAACTCACCCCCAGTAACCGCACTCCTACCGTACCAGCACCACTTACCCGCACAGACTCAGTTTCCAGAGTTACAGGCAATGGTGTAATTAGTAACTCCCGTTCTTGTCCTGTAAAAGATATGACACCTCTTCTTGTCACTAAAGCTTTGTCACCATAGACTGTGACAGCAACAATTTGGCTTTGTACTGTTTTGCGCCAAGATGATATTTCCGGGTTCACCACTACCAGTTTTGCCTCATGTTTAACAGTTATAAATTTATCAGTTATCAGTTATCAGTTTCATCGTTTGGAGTTAAATTCCTCACCGTGATTCTAGATAACTGTTCACTGGTTTCATGTTTCTGTTAGTTCATTGTCAATGGTTTGAGGTTGCACCGTCAAGCGGACAGGAAAATTTGGATGTAAAGTTTATTCTGGAAATTTATCAACCGTAATACTTAGAGGGGTAAGGTTTTGCGCTACAATCTTTTTTGCCGCCTCTAGCAGATACTCATAATAAGTACGTGCAACAATAGATAACTGCTTACCTGCTGGGTAAACGATATACCAAGTGCGTTTAATGGGAAAATTCTGCACATCCAAAATGCTGAATTCATGAGCATCTGTCAATAAAGTATGACGAGATAAAACCGAAATTCCCAAACCTCCAGCTATTGCTTGTTTAATTGCTTCATTACTACCCAATTCCAATTTCACTTTTACCTTTACCCCATGTTCGTCAAAGAGACTCTGCACAGCGCGACGTGTACCCGAACCAGGTTCACGCATAATAAAAGGTTCTTCTCCTAACCGTTCTATAGGAATATTTTTTTCCTTTGCCAAAGGATGATTAGCAGGTGCAAAAACTACCAAAGGATTTTCTAAAAAAGGCTCGAAATTGATATCCAGATGATCTGGAACTTGGCTCATAATATACAAATCATCCAAATTACCAATCATACGTTCCAAAATCCGTTCATGATTCGTAACTTGGAGCGATATATCAATTCCCGGATAAAGTTGACAAAAAGGCCCCAACAAACGGGGAATAATATATTTAGCCGTAGTGATCACAGCCAATCGTAATTGACCTTGTTTCAGCCCTTTTAAATCTGCCACCGTCATTTCAAATTGGCTGATAGTTTCAAAAATCTGGCGACAAGTAGCAAATAACTCCCGTCCCGCTTCTGTCAAAAATAACCGTTTCCCCACCTGCTCAAATAATGGCAACCCTACCGATTTTGTCAGCTGCTTGATTTGCATTGATACGGTGGGTTGGGTGAGAAATAATTCTTCAGCAGCACGGGTAAAGCTACCGTGCCGTGCAGCGGCCTCGAACACCTTCAACTGGTGCAGCGTCGCTTGGTTCAAGGTGATTCTCCTCTAAATAGCAATTCGTAGACATATATTTCAGTATTGCCTAACACTAGCCAATTATGTAATGGCACACATACCAAGTTATGAGTCTAAGTATAGACAAAAGTCTATGCTCGCTATCAGAAGTGCGGTATTGGACTTATGGAGTGAAGAAGTTATCATCAGAAAACAAGCAAATGACAAAATGCCTTCCAACTCAAGATGAATGCTGAATATTGAATAATTTATTATTTAGAATTCATCATTCATCGTTCCATAGTTCTTCCTTAATTTTGACAGGCAACCTGGCTAAATCTGGCAATTCCACAGCTTCCGCATCTACAATTTTATCCCTGATATTCAAGGGGATATTTAACGGTTCACGTTCTTCTATCCAACAACTTGCGATCGGTAAGGTTAGCTCCATTTCATCCAAAGGACGAGGAATTACCATCACCGCGTTTAATTCCCCAATGCGTTCAGCCTCAAACATTCCCGCTTCTACGGCTACGGCCACATTAGCCACAGAACCACGAATAATAGCTGTACACAAACCCGCACCAATTTTTTCATAAGCTGCCAAATGAACATCAGCAGATTTGAGCATGGCATCACAAGCGCCTACCATTGCCGGAAAACCCCGCGTTTCCACTAAACCAATTGCTTGATTACTCAATCGGCTATAACTGCCTTCCTCCATCAATTTGCTAATGCGGTTAGTAATCGGCAACACAATATCAAGGTTGGGATAAGGTCTGGGAATCACCAAACTAGAAACCAACTGACCAAATTGTTCAGCAGTTTGTACGCCAGCTTCCACAGCCAATCGAACATCAGCAATACCACCCCGGATAATTGCTGTGCAGTGACCACTACCTATTTTTTCATATCCAACCAAGTGAACCCCGGCCGATTTCAACATCATGTCAGCTGTTCCAACTATTGCTGGAAAGCTAAGAGTAGATACTAAACCCAAGGCAGTATCCTTGAAGTTGTCTCGATGACGGCGACGTGATGGCTGGATAGTGGTAAGAGACCGTTGATTAGATGTTTCCATCATGAATTCTCCAGGATACTCACAAAACTCTCCACTTAACAATTAACACTTACTACAAGGAATTGTCAGAGTGTTTGTCGTTCAAGGATTGTCTATGGGGAAACAATGTGATCAATAGCCTATTGATGCTACCTTGTCCGTAAATTTGAGTGCCAAAAGTATTATTAGCTTCAGTTTCAGCTTGGCCGAGTGCTGCTTCTGAATTACTAATTTCGGCAGATTCTGGGGTATTAGGTTCTTCTTGGTGAGATTCAGCAACTTGAGCCTGTTCCTCAACTGGGGGAGATTGGCTTTTGGGAGTCGGAGAAGGCTGAGAAACAGTATTCGACTGGTGTTGGAACTCCACAAAGGCTGAAGCTGAAAAATGAGTCGAAGAAATTACTTTTTCTTCTTGCTTTTCTTCTCCAACTTTTGTAGCAGTGGAATTATTAATGGATGGTTCAATTTGTTGGGTTTCTTTAACTTGGCGACTGGTGTCTCCCAAAAGCGACCCAGGTGCAACCACTTCTCCCGGTGCGACAGAACAGTTGAATACTGTCGTTGCTGCACCAATACAAGCATTAGCACCGATTTTGCCTTGACCAACCATCAAAAAACCGGCTCCCAGATTCACTCCTGCTTCTACTTCTAGAATACCCTCATTAACCTGGAGAATTGACCCCATGCCAATACAGACCCCAGGACCAATAATAATTTTACTGTTGGTAGCTGCTTGGAGTATTACTCCTGGAGCAAGTACCGCGCTCTTATGAATATTCACCTCGCCACTGATATACGTATCAAAATTGTCGCTGAGGCGAAGCAACGGCACAGACATGGAATTTATTACCTCGGAAGCCGGAACAATGAATATTGAGAATTAATTTGAGATAGGGAGGTGGGGAGGTGGGGAAATGGAGAGATGGGGAAATGGGGAGATGGGGAGAAATATTTACCTCCTGCCTTCTGCCTTCTGCCTCCTGCCTCCTGCCTCCTGCCTCCTATGGACGTTGGATAATTGCTTCCAACACGCGGCGTTTAGCTGCGGAATCAATACCAATCAAGCGTACATATTCACCTGCATATTCAGAAATGATAGCTTCTAAGGCTGCGATCGCATCTCGTTCAGATGTAGCCTGAATCTGACCGCAGCTTGCCCAAGTACCTGTTCGGAAACGTCTTTGATCTACGTGTTCAACACTAATCTTAAACCCACCGGTTAACAACTGTCTCAGCTGGTCTATTACTTCCGTACTCAAGCGAGTGCTGGTTGCAGTTGCAGTTGCAGTTCGACCACCATAATTGGCAGCTACTGCTGTTTTAGCACCACCTGAAGATACTTCTTGACCGTTAGGACGCTGGATAATTGTTTCTAGTACCCGACGTTTGGCTTTGCTGTCAATGCCAATTAAACGCACATATTCGCCTTGGTGGTTAACCATGCATTCTTCCAAAGCGGCAACTACATCATTAGCTGAGGTTGCTTCAATGGGGTTACAACTTTCCCAAGTACCTGTACGGAAACGACGCTCATTTACGTGTTCTGTACCAATTTTGTAACCATTAGCCAAGAGTTGGCGAATTTGGTTAACAGTTTCAGCACTGAGTCCACCAATAGCCACAGCACCGTTACCATTCCCGTTGCCATTGCCGTTGTAGCTCTTGAAAGATGTAGCCGCAGGAGTTTTAATACTAGATGTACCTGCAACTACACCATCTGGACGTTGAATGATGGTTTCTAAGACCCGTTTTCTACCGCTATCAATGCCGAACAAACGCACATACTCTCCACTGTGGTCTATTAGACAAGATTCTAATGCTGCGATCGCTTCTCCTAAAGACCTAGTTTCAATCGGCTGGCAGCTTTGCCAAGAACCTGTGCGAAAACGTCTTTGATCTACATGTTCCGTGCCGATTTTATAACCTTGATTTAGTAAATAACGCACGTGTTCTACTGTTTCTGCACCCAATTTGCTTGCCACTTCACTACTCCTTTCCAACTCTTCAACAACAATACTTCTTGTATAAGATTTAGCCCCAGCCAGATTAAGCTCATCCCGAATTGGGGTAATACACTTAAGATCCTCCGCACAGCGATAACCAGTCCGCAAAGCCTGGTTAATCCCCACAACGTGGTGAGCAAATTCCTCATCTTGAGCTTGGACATCTGGCAAGCGGTCAGCTTGCTGCTGCGTAGTAATTATCGAGCCAGAGGCTACGTATTTACCTGGGGGAATTTCTACATCTTGGATTAAAGCGTGCATCATGACGATGCAACCAGCCCCTACCCTGGCATTAAATACCGTGGAGCGAAAGCCAATAAAGCAACTGTCACCAATGTATGCTGGCCCATGAATGAGCGCCATGTGGGTAATTGAAGCATTGCTACCAATCCATACCGAGTATTCTTGACCATCATCACCAATTACTCGGCCTTGCTCCAACCCATGAATTACTACACCATCTTGAATATTAGTATTTTCACCAATAAAAAAAGGTGTTCCTTCATCTGCTCTAATCGAAGTCCCTGGAGCAATAATCACATTTTGACCCAGGTGTACATCCCCAATAATGAGAGAAGAAGAGTGTACAAATGCGGTTTTATGGATATCGGGTTCAGCTAAACTCCTAGACCACGGGGTTGGGGGGCCGCCGTGCTGCGGACTGCCATCGCGAGATTCCTCCTGAAATAAGCTTTTTGTCAGTGATTCAGTTATCAGTGGAAAAAGGCAATAGGCAATAGTTTATTCTCGCTTCCTGTTCCCTGTTCCCTGTTTCCTGACTATCTATATTTGGTCTTTTTTGCTGTAAAGGAGGCGATCTTCAACATATACAGTATCTATTATCGCCACTACTGCTGCATCTAACGGACGTTGTTCATTGCCAAGAACTTGACGAGCGGCACCATTACGACTAAACAGCACCCACTCTTCCACTCCTGCTCCGACATTATCGGCTGCTACCTCATATTCTGGCAGGAGTTTTCCGTCTTCATCTACTAATTGCAACAGCAGTAGTTTGACACCTCTAAGACTTGGATCTTTTTGCGTGCTAACTACTGTGCCACGAACTTTGGCAATTTGCATTCTAAATTATGGTCTTCTGCCGAAAGGACGAATCGCGTTTACACCTTCCCGGAACTGCTCTACATCTTCTGTATAACGAATTGGTAGAACGTATTCCAAGTTTTCGTGAGGACGAGCAATGATGTGTGTAGACAGCACTTGTCCACCGTTGACTCGCTTCACATTTTCAACTCCAGCTGCTACTGAAGCTTGTACTTCGGAAACGTCACCACGAACGATGACTGTCACCCGACCACTACCGATTTTTTCATAGCCTACTAAGGTAACGCGAGCAGCTTTCACCATTGCATCAGCAGCTTCCACTACTGCTGGAAAGCCCAGCGTTTCAACCATTCCCACTGCAATTGACATTATTGTAAATCCTTAAATCAAGTTTTCCGACAAGCCTAAATTTCCACTCAAGCAAGCAACACCGTTAATCGCTTTGTTTAAACACTTTATTAAGTGCGGAACTGTTCTACTGCTTCTGTGTAACGAATTGGTAAGACGTATTCCAGGTTT
Source organism: Anabaena sp. EIM26 (assembly GCF_057568715.1). NCBI lineage: Bacteria > Bacillati > Cyanobacteriota > Cyanophyceae > Nostocales > Nostocaceae > Anabaena > Anabaena sp. EIM26. The sequence goes on from NZ_CM172472.1 coordinate 1,790,130, forward strand.
TCGTGAGGACGAGCAATGATGTGAGTAGACAACACTTCTCCGCCATTTACTCTTCTGGCTGCGTCAACTCCAGCTGCTACTGAGGCTTGTACTTCAGATACATCACCCCGGACTATTACGGTAACACGCGCACTACCGATTTTCTCATATCCTACCAAAGTTACACGGGCTGCTTTCACCATCGCATCAGCAGCTTCTACTACTGCTGGAAAGCCTTTAGTCTCAATCATTCCAACTGCAATTGGCATCGCAGAACTCCTAAAAATTTAATCAATTAGTACTATGGGTTGAAATTTTTGACGGGGATGCTTATCTTGAGGGAAGAAAATACTTCTAAAATTAAGCATATAAAACCTTGGCATCCCTGGCAACATAAATTACTATAATAGTTTGTAATAAAAAAGTTTTAGAAAACTTAACAAAACTTAATACACTCCTAAATTTGATCAAAGTTCACGGTTTCCTAGAGCGACCGCTTATGCTTTATAATTTCTTTATTACATTTAGAAAATCACATTCATAACCAGGGCTAACCATATCTGGTCAGGATTGAGCAGAGGCTGTATATTCTACCGTCTCGGTCTTTCCTCAATTTTTGCTATTTGCACAGGTATTAAATGAAAAATATATAACTTTTTTAAATATAAACTATAAAATTCTTTGCACCAAGTAGAAATATAAATTTCTACCCGGATGATTAGTAAAGGCAAGTAAATGCTGTTAAATCTGTAAACTGATATTTAACTGCCATTAAATAGCGCACATTAAAGTAAAAATGCTGCTTAAAGTTTATTTGGAAAATAGTTAAAAGAAACCTGATTTTTTCAAAATTAACGTTTTTAAGCAAAGAATTGTTTTTAGGGTGTCTAAGAAACTAAAAGCTGAGTCGTCTAAGGAAAATCTAAATGAATGAGTTTCTATTTTTTACAAGTTGGTTTGTACCTTTTTATAGCTTACTAGGGGCAGTTTTCACCTTGCCTTGGAGCATAGGAATAATTCAAAGAACAGGTCCAAGACCTGCGGCCTACTTCAACTTGTTGACGACTTTAGTAGCTTTCGTCCATAGCCTGTTTGTATTTCAAAATATCTGGGATAGAGATCCAGAAACTTTAGTAATCACTTGGTTCCAAGCTGCGGATTTTAACTTAACATTTGCTTTAGAACTGTCGCCGATCAGTATTGGTGCAATAGTTTTAATCACAGGATTGAGTCTGTTAGCTCAAATTTATGCCTTGGGTTACATGGAAAAGGACTGGTCGATCGCACGTTTTTTTGGACTACTGGGATTTTTTGAGGCGGCCTTGAGTGGTTTAGCGATCAGTGATTCTCTGTTTCTCAGCTATGCCTTGTTGGAAGTTCTCACCCTTTCCACCTACTTGCTAGTTGGTTTTTGGTATGCTCAACCATTGGTAGTAACAGCAGCACGGGATGCGTTTTTAACCAAACGGGTGGGAGATTTATTATTACTGATGGGTGTAGTTGCCCTTTCCACCCAAGCTGGTAGTTTAAACTTTTCCGATTTGTATGAGTGGGCGCAAACTGCTCATTTAAGTCCATTAACATCAACATTACTGGGGGTTGCTTTGATTGCTGGGCCTGCTGGTAAGTGCGCTCAGTTTCCCCTACACCTGTGGTTAGATGAGGCAATGGAAGGGCCTAACCCAGCTTCGGTGATGCGGAACTCTTTAGTAGTTGCAGGTGGTGCTTATGTGTTGTACAAAATTCAACCCTTATTAGCACTCTCACCAGTGGCACTAAATGCTTTAGTCGTGATGGGTACAGTGACGGCATTAGGTGCAACCTTGGTGTCAATCGCGCAAATTGATATTAAACGGGCTTTATCTCATTCTACAAGTGCCTACATGGGGTTGGTATTTTTGGCTGTGGGTTTACAGCAAGGAGGTGTAGCTTTGATGTTGCTGTTGACTCATGCGATCGCCAAAGCATTATTATTCATGAGTTCCGGATCTATCATCTACACTACCCAAACTCAAGATTTAACAGAAATGGGTGGTTTATGGTCACGGATGCCAGCCACTACCACAGCCTATGTCGTTGGTTCAGCTGGTCTAGTGACACTATTACCTCTGGGTAGCTTTTGGGCAATGCTGGCTTGGGCTGATGGCTTGGTGAAAGTTAATCCTTGGGTAATTGTGGTTTTAATATTAGTCAATGGGTTGACAGCATTGAATTTGACCAGGGTTTTCCGCTTAATCTTTTGGGGAGAACCCCAACAGAAGACTCGCCGCGCCCCCGAAGTTGGCTGGCAGATGGCCTTCCCAATGGTGACATTGACGATATTGACCCTACTATTACCCCTCATGCTACAGCAATGGTACTTATTGCCAGGATGGGAAAGTATTGATTGGTATGTGGTATTAGCTTTGCTAACTTCTACTGTACTGGGGGTGGGTATTGGTGCAACAATGTACCTACATAAAGCTTGGTCAAGATCCAGGATTCTGGCATGGAGATTTATTCAAGATTTACTTGGTTACGATTTTTATATTGACAGAGTTTATCGTCTCACCATCGTCAGTGCTGTTGCTCTGTTATCAAAGATTTCTTCTTGGAGCGATCGCTATTTAGTCGATGGTTTCGTAAACTTAGTCGGTTTTGCTGCCATTTTTAGTGGTCAAAGTTTAAAGTACAGCATTTCTGGTCAATCTCAAGCCTATATGCTGACCATTCTCGTAGTGATTAGCGTCCTTGGTTTCTTTATTAGTTGGTCATTAGGCTTACTTGATAAATTACCTTTTTAATAGTACCGAGTACCGAGTATCGAGTACCGAGTAAACAGTTAAGAGTAAGGAGTTCTCTTCATCTCCCCCTTCATACCCATCTTCTTCGTCTCCCCATTCCCATTTCTTGAACTGCTACCGAGTACCGAGTATCGAGTACCAAGTAAACAGTTAAGAGTAAGGAGTTCTTTTCATCTCCCCCTTCTTCGTCCCTCCATTCCCATTTCTTGAACTGCTTATGATGCTGAGTACGTTGATTTTGCTGCCTTTACTTGGTGCCGCCTTGATCGGTTTCTATCCCTATCCTATCAATGGGAAAGTGTCCCGTGCAATGGCTTTGTCCGTGTCTGTAATGATTTTCTTATGGACAATTTTCCTGGCGATTCAGTTTCATTCAGAGGAAGTCGGGATACAATTTTCTGAATCTTTACCTTGGATAGAAGCCTTGGGATTAAACTATAATCTAGGAATAGATGGTTTATCATTGCCATTATTATTGTTAAATGGACTTTTGACTGCCATTGCCATCTACAGTAGCGATGAATCTCTTCAGCGTCCTAGATTTTATTACTCGTTAATCCTACTCCTGAGTACTGGGGTGATAGGAGCATTTTTGGCACAGGATTTATTATTATTTTTCCTGTTTTATGAGTTAGAACTAATTCCCCTATATCTGCTAATTGCAATTTGGGGTGGCGCAAAGCGTGGTTATGCAGCTACCAAGTTTCTGATTTATACAGCAGTTTCGGGAATCTTGATTTTAGCTAGTTTTCTGGGGATGGTTTGGTTAAGCGATTCTCCAAGCTTTGGACTAGCAACAATCAACGCCCATAATCTACCTTTAGCGACTCAATTATTACTACTGGTAGGCATTTTGATAGGTTTTGGAATTAAAATTCCCCTGGTTCCCTTTCATACTTGGTTGCCTGATGCCCACGTCGAAGCTTCTACACCAATTTCTGTTTTATTAGCTGGGGTATTGTTGAAATTAGGAACTTACGGTTTACTCAGATTTGGAATGAACTTGTTGCCGGCAGCGTGGGAATATATAGCACCGACTTTAGCAACATGGGCAGTAATTAGCGTATTGTTTGGTGCATCTTGTGCGATCGCTCAAACTGATATGAAAAAAATGGTAGCCTACAGTTCTATCGGACATATGGGCTATATTTTGTTAGCAGCAGCAGCAGCTACACCTCTAAGCGTATTAGGTGCTGTCATGCAAATGATTAGCCACGGCTTGATTTCTGCCATGATGTTTTTACTGGTGGGAGTTGTCTATAAAAAAGCTGGTAGCCGTGATTTAGATGTTCTTCGCGGACTGCTGAACCCAGAACGGGGTATGCCCGTGATCGGCACCTTGATAGTTTTGGGAGTCATGGCTAGTGCTGGGATACCGGGAATGGTAGGTTTTATTTCCGAATTTATTATTTTTCGAGGCAGTTTCGAGGTTTTTCCAGTACAAACCCTGTTATCAATGCTGGGTACAGGTTTAACTGCTGTTTACTTCTTAATTCTTCTCAATCGCGCCTTTTTTGGGCGGTTATCTGCACAAGTTACCAATCTGCCACGAGTTTATTGGAGCGATCGCATTCCTGCATTTATCTTAGCTGTCTTAATTGTGATTTTCGGCATCCAACCATCTTGGTTAACGCATTGGAGTCAAGCAACAATCACCGCAATGGTAAATACACCAAGCCTAGTAGCAAATGCACAAGTAAATAAAGCTGGTAAAACTTAAAAGATATTAGTTTTGTGGTAGAGCTTAAATTCTACTACAAGCTAATTCTTAACTTTTTATCCCTCAACCGTGATTTATTTTTAATTTTCTGGAGAAATAGTAATGGTTAATCTTAGAAAGAAACCTGTTGATAAGCCCTTATCTGAATATATTCAACGGTTAATAAATGGAGGTGCATTACTCTCTGATAGTCCAGAAAATGTTATGGAAGTAGTGGGCATTCTCAAAAGCTATGGTGTAGTTTTAGATGCCTATTCCAAAAATCTAATTTACATAGCTGAACATCAATTTTTAGTATTTTTTCAATTTTTTAAATATTTTAATGGTGAGGTGTCTTTCGCCAAATTAATTCGTCACTGGTGGCATGACAGAATTAATTTTGAATATGCAGAATATTGTCTGAAAGCCATGATGTGGCATGGTGGTGGTGGATTAGACACATATTTAAATACCGCAGAATTTAAAACCAGAACACAGGCTGTTATTGCCGCTAAATTTCAAAAAAATCCCTTAATTTTAGGACTTAACCAACTGTTTCCCGACTTTCTTACAGAACAGTTGCGAGTCTCAGCTTATTACACAGGCTTAGGTCAATTTTGGCGAGTAATGGCTGATATGTTCCTGAGTTTATCAGACCGCTATGACAACGGCGAAATCAAAACTATTCCTCAAGTTGTAGATCACATCAAAGCAGGTTTAGTCGCAGATGCTTTAAAACCAATTACTTATGATGTCAAAATTGATAACGAAGTCTATGAACTTATTCCTAAATCAGTTGGTTTGACTTTTTTAGCAGATACAGCTATTCCATATGTAGAAGCAATTTTTTTCCGGGGAACCCCTTTTGCCGGCACAGTTTCCCTCAATGCTCAAGCTTATCAAATTCCCCCAGATCAGTCTCGATTTCAATATGGTGCATTATATGCAGATCCTTTACCTATAGGTGGTGCAGGGATTCCTCCCACGTTGTTGATGCAAGATATGCGTCATTATTTACCAGAATATTTACATGATATTTATCGTCGCAGTCGTCGTGGTGAAGATGACTTACGTGTACAAATTTGTATGAGTTTTCAAAAGTCAATGTTTTGCGTAACGACAGCAGCGATTTTGGGATTGTCACCTTATCCTATAGATACACAAGATCCATCTGAGCAAACAGCTAATCTTGTTTATTTAGAAAAGTGGATGGATAGGTTAAAAAACTCACAGATATTGGAAGTGAATAAATCTTGAGCAAAGCAGGGCTATACAGCTTTTAACCTGATAAAAAGGGTGTACGTGGCAGAACAATTGCAACAATAAAAAGAAAAATAAGCTTCTCAGATGAATCAAAAAATAAAATTCTTCGTCACTAGATGTATCAGTGAAATATTTAAAGGTTGAATTATGTCATTACAACCACGTCAAGTTTTATTTTTGAGTAGTCTTAGCTTATCCTTACTTCTTAGCAATTCTGTAGCCTTCGCCCAAGTTGACGGTGTTGTTGTCCCCACAGTACCATCCGGCTCATCAACAACAGTACCACCCAGACCATCTACTAATATACCGACTTCAAGCAGCGTTGACAGCAGCAAAAGATTTAGCTGTCAATATTATAATGGTAGATATACTGTAATGTACCAGCCCCAAAGTCAACCAGGTCAATTCTTTGCTTGGGCAGCACCTCAAGCTTTGGGTGGTGGTTGGACACCACAAAATCGTTGTGAAGCGATCGCAACTCGTTTAGAATTATATCGCCCAGATGGCTTACAAGAACTCCAGATAGCTGTAGAAAATAACGAAAATATTATCTGTGTCACCACAGAAGCTAACACAGGTTGTCGAATTGTACTCACAGTGCCTCGTGGTCAAGACCCTTATGCTATCCGCAGTAGTGTTTTCAATAACTTGGCCACTGCTGACAACGGTCAGCAAACTATAGCTGTGAATACCTATGCTAATCGTAACCAAGGAGGAGCTAATGAATTATACAACTTGGGACGCAGCCTTTTAGGTGGTGGTAATAATCGTGTTAATTCATCTAAAAATGGCATTAATTTGAAACCTTTCCTAGATCGCCAAGATGGTGGTACAGCAAGTAACTTGCGAAATGGAGTCTCAATTGGTCGTCCTTCTCGACCACAAAATACTACTATCCTCAACCCTCGATTATTCCGCTGATTTAAGTAATGAGACAGAATTAATTACACACTCTCAACGAGTGAACTTCATTTTGTCCGACTACTGATGATGTATCTCAGCTAAATATTTCCCGTTGAATCTTGGCTTCCTTGTACGTACTGACAAGGAAGTTTTGGCCTGTAGGTAATTTTAAGACTTAATTAATATAAATTTTACGTAAAAATATGGTGAGAATTCTCGATTATTCAAGATTTTTAGCTTACATTGATTGGTGAGAATTTCAGAAAAGGCATTATTTGTCAGGAGGTGGGAGTGATCCTGATCCAGACAAATATGACAGTTTTCAATTTAGATAAATACAGTGTTACAACTTTATCCAGGAATAAGTAAATGACAATAACATTTAGTACACCCAACGATATTAACGTCGGTTCTGAACCCTTTTCAGTAGCTGTAGGAGACTTTGACGGGGATGGTAATCTAGATGCAGCAGTAGCAAATTCTCTTGATAAAACAGTCTCAGTACTTTCGGGTGATGGATCAGGTGGTTTTTCCCTGATTTCTAGTCCCGCTGTAGGCTTATATAACCCTATTTCAGTCGTTGTAGGAGACTTCGATGGGGATGGTAATTTAGATTTAGCAACAGCAAACTTTGACTTACCTGATCTCCAAACCGTTCCTCCAAACCTAAATCCTGATAGCAATATCTCAATTTTACTGGGAGATGGAACTGGTAATTTTGACACTCCCATTACAGTTGCTGTCCCTGGAACAAATCTAAGTGCAATCTCCCTGGGAGACTTCAACAAAGATGGCAAGCTAGACGTAGCTGCGGGTAATTTTCTCAGTTCTAATGTGTCTGTCTTCCCTGGAACTGGTTTAGGTACATTCGGATCTGTTCAGACCTATCCAGTTGGTAACAATACTCGTGCGATCGCAGTAGAGGACTTCAACGAAGATGGTGTTCCAGATATAGCCATTGTTAGGTCTGGTGCTTCAGTTGTGTCAATACAGCTGGGAAATGGCTTAGGTGGCTTTAACCCTAAGAATGACTTTAATGTAGGAGCAGAACCTCAATCAGTGACTGTAGCAGATATCAACGGTGACGGACACCTTGATTTATTGGTAGGCAACAGTGATGATGATAATGTTTCATTACTTTACGGTGATGGCACAGGTAACTTTGGTACTGCTACTAACTATGGCGCAGGAAATGGTTCTCGCTCCGTAGCTGTGGGAGATTTTAATGGTGACCACAAACTAGACTTATTAGTAGCTAACCAACTCGGTAATAATATTTCTGTGTTGTTGAATACTACTGTAGGAGACAATTTCATTGGCACTCCTGGCAATGACACTTACACTGTTGATAGTATAGGTGACACCATCAACGAAGGCTTTGATGCTGGTATAGACACAGTTAAATCTTCAGTTACCTATACTTTAGACGACAACATAGAACGTCTAACTTTAACCGGGACTAATAATATCAACGGTACAGGTAACATACTAAATAACAACATCACAGGTAATAGTGGCAATAATATCCTTGATGGTGGCGATGGTAACGATAACCTCAAGGGTGGAGATGGTGATGATACCCTGATTGGTGGTCTTGGCAATGATAATCTCAATGGTGGTACAGGTGCTGACAGTCTAACTGGTGGTGACGGTAATGATATTTACACTGTTGATGATGTGGGTGACACAGTTACCGAAAACGCCAGTGCTGGCATAGATAAAGTTAATTCTTCTATTACCTACACATTAGGTAATGACCTGGAACATCTGACGTTAACCGGGACTAATAATATCGACGGTACAGGTAACATACTAAATAACAACATCACAGGTAATAGTGGCAATAATATCCTTGATGGTGACGATGGTAACGATAACCTCAAGGGTGGAGATGGTGATGATACCCTGATTGGTGGTCTTGGCAATGATAATCTCAATGGTGGTACAGGTGCTGACAGTCTAACTGGTGGTGACGGTAATGATATTTACACTGTTGATGATGTGGGTGACACAGTTACCGAAAACGCCAGTGCTGGTATAGATACAGTTAAATCTTCTATTACCTATACATTAGGTAATGACCTGGAACATCTGACGTTAACCGGGACTAATAATATCGACGGTACAGGTAACATACTAAATAACAACATCACAGGTAATAGTGGCAATAATATCCTTGATGGTGACGATGGTAACGATAATCTCAAGGGTGGAGATGGTGATGATACCCTGATTGGTGGTCTTGGCAATGATAATCTCAATGGTGGTATTGGTTATGATTTTTTCCGATTTAATGCCTCCAATGAAGGAATTGATAAAATTTTAGACTTTTCAACTGTGGATGACTTAATTGAGGTGTCTGCTGGTGGATTTGGTGGTGGATTAGTTGTAGGTAATTTAGCTGCTTCAGCTTTCCTTTCTGGTGTAGGTAGCACTACAGGTACTACTGCCGATCATAGATTTATTTACAACACTAGTAATGGTGCTTTGTTCTTTGATACTGATGGCGTTGGTGGTGCAGCTAGTGTTCAAATAGCACTTCTTAGTACAATACCTAGTCTCAGTGCTGCTGACATTTCTGTTATCGCCTAAAACACTTAGCCAGCTTGCTAATATTTTTGTAGGGCTGGCATTTTTCCTGGCTGACAATGAGAAATAGTAAATGAAACCGCGAGGGGATAAAGAGAAAATTGTGTGATTTTTCTTTACCCTCTGCGTTTTAATCTTGTTCTAGAACAATACAAAATTTATTTTATAAAAGGTGTAACTATAGATTTATGGTGACTACAGACTCAATTGTCCGACTTTTTTGTACCTGACTGCCAATTTAAGGTTGCAAATTCAAAAAATTATGATAATTTGGTACGATATCTGCAAATATGTATGCCTTTGTTACCAACGGTGATCAAAAGATATTCGGTTTATACTAATACCTTTGGTAACATCTATTGATGCATACGAAAAGAGCTAAACACCAGGGCTGAGATTGTAAAGAATTGTATAAGCTTAATCCATATATAAACTATCAACAATCTGTTTCTACTATGTTTTTAACAACAATTTATAACGGTGTTAACCTTGTTTACAAGTGATATGAATCAAGTTCTGCAATTTAGCGATGCCTCTGGTGAGCATAGCCCACGCTTACTGACAGCCCCAGAAGTTCTACAATTACTAGCTAAATACCAATTAATTCCTCCATTACTCAAAGAAGTGATCATTGATCAAGCGATCGCACAGATTGAGTGTACGCCACAAGAAGAACAACTTGCCTGTGAACAGTTAGCTCAACAATATCAAGGGCGACAAGAAATCAGTTCTGAGCAATTGAACAGCACAGCCATTCGTCAATTAAAACTAGAAAAATTCAAAGAAGCTTCATGGGGACAAGATTTAGAATCTTACTTCTTCCAGCGTAAACCTCAGTTGGATAGGGTGATCTATTCCCTAATTACTACTGCTGATATCGGTATTGCTCAAGAAATATATTTCCGCATCCAAGAAGGAGAACAGTCCTTTGCTCAATTAGCGCGGGAATATGCCCAAGGGCCGGAAGCTCAAACAGATGGTTTAGTGGGTCCAGTAGAATTACAATCTCTTCATCAATCGCTAGTGAGAATTTTATCCACGAGCCAACCACGACAAATTTCACCACCCACTCAAATAGGAGAGTGGATAGTGATTGTGCGGTTAGAGAAATTACTGCCCGTGCAGATGGATCGCCCACTGCGTCAGCGATTGTTAAATGAACGTTTTCAGGGTTGGTTGCAAGCACAAATATCTGCACAAAATTGGCAAATTACAGAATTAGAAGGATGAATTAGCGGCGAGATGAATAAATAGCTCAATGATGTTGAAAATATTAACTTTCCCAAGCCAATAGTAAATTAACTAATTTTCATAAACATGACTTATATAAAGAGCGCTTTTGAAGAATTTCTGACTACCGTTGATGGATTTGAACAATTATCAGCAGCGGAAAAAAATAGTTTTTTATCACAACAGCAAGCCTTACGCTACCGGATCGGTCAAAAAATAATTAGTAAAGAAAAACTACCTGACCGGATAGCAATTCTTTATGAAGGACGAGTGCGGCTGTTAGCGTATGACCCCCAAACCCAATTACCAATTACCTTAAAAATACTGGAACCGGGAGCGATAATCGGTGAAATTAGTTTATTGAGGCAGATTGCTTGTGAAACAGCGATCGCATCCACCGAAGTCATCTGCTTAACTTTAAGTACAGTAGATTATTTACATCTGCTTTCCCAAAACCCAGCTTTTGCTCATACCCGTCAGAACTCTAGTCACATCATAGAAGTATTCGACGTTCTCAGCCCCCAGTTAGCCCAGCAAGCCAACGCAGGTTTAAATCTCAAAGAAATTAGCCAACAAGCTTTATCAGGGTCAAAAATCCATTATGTAGAACCAGGAAAAACCCCCTTCAGTCAACTAGATGACAATCGCATCTGGTTTTTTAGTGGTGGTGGTACAGTAACCAATCTCTCCCCAGGTTCTCAATTAGAATCAAGCAATGGCAAAAATTTTCTCGAAGTAACAGGGAACGTTCCCGCACGGTTACTAGGTATAAATCCCACAGATTTATTATTCCTGAATAATGATCAAGTAGAACAAGAACTTGCAGGTAGTCAATTACAAATTAGAGATGAGTTAGACATTCCTTACGCATCAACAGAGGAAGTTTTTCCATCACCATCTGATACACCACAAGTTAAACAAAAACATCTAAACTATCCATTTTTTCGCGCCCAGGGTGAATTAAATTCCACCCTTGCTTGCTTCCAAATGCTCGCCAAGCACCTAGAAATTCCCTTCCGAAAGGAGGTAGTGCGGCGGATTTTAAATGAGCAAATGAAACGCCAAGGAAGTATATCCTTTCAACTTTGCGCTTATTTAGCAGAATTAATCGGACTCAGATCCCAATTAGTAGATGTTCCCGCTGCTGCGATCGCACGTATTCCCGCACCAGCCTTAATTCAATATAGTGATAGTTTTGCTGTTATCTATGCAGTAGATGCAAATACAGTAGTTTTAGGTGTACCTTCCAAAGGCATTATCCGCTGCAAACCAGGCAAACTATTAGAAGAATTAGAGACTGACGAAAACAATTTACAGCCGCAACTCAGAGTTTTATTACTCAGCGCTACCCAGGAAACACCCCAAGAACGCTTTGGTTTGCGCTGGTTTTTACCCTACTTATCCAAATATCGTCGCGTCCTCATAGAAGTATTCATCGCGTCCTTTTTTGTACAATTAGCAGCTTTAGCGAATCCCCTTGTTATTCAGTTAATTATTGATAAAGTCATCGTTCAAAATAGTATTAGTACTCTGAATATTTTAGGAGTTTTACTATTAGCGGTTGGTGTATTTGAAGCCATACTCACTACACTGCGAACATACTTGTTTGTGGATACAACCAACCGCATTGATATGAGTTTGGGGTCACAAATTATTGACCACTTACTGCGGTTGCCACTCCGTTATTTTGAACGCCGACCAGTAGGCGAATTATCTACTCGTGTCAATGAGTTAGAAAATATTCGTCAGTTTCTCACAGGTACTGCTCTAACTGTGGGGTTAGATGCATTATTCTCTGTGGTGTATATCATTGTCATGATATTTTACAGTTGGAAACTGACTGTAGTTGGTTTAGGGACAATTCCTTTATTTGTGGTAATTACATTAATTGCTGCCCCCACAGTCAGCCGACAATTACGTGTAAAAGCTGAACGTAACGCTGCAACTCAATCTTACTTAGTTGAGGTCATGTCAGGGATTCAAACAGTGAAAGCGCAAAATATTGAATTGCGATCGCGCTTTTCCTGGCAAGAACGTTACGCTAAGTTTGTGGCCGCAGGGTTTAAAACCGTGATCACTTCTACCCTGGCTAATTCTACCAGTCAGTTTCTCAACAAACTCAGCAGCTTACTAGTGTTGTGGGTAGGAGCTTATTTAGTATTGCAAGGAGAGCTAACTTTAGGAGAATTAATCGCCTTTAGAATTATCTCCAGTTACGTAACTAGTCCCATATTACGTTTAGCGCAAATCTGGCAGAACTTCCAAGAAACTGGGTTATCTTTAGAACGTCTCAGCGATATTGTTGATACCCCACAAGAAGCAGAAGCAGACAAAGGCAACATTCCCTTACCTGCAATATCTGGTGCAGTCAAATACGAAAATGTTTCCTTCCGATTTGCCCCCAGTGGACCACTCCAACTCAATAATGTCAGCCTCGATTTCCCGGCTGGTAAATTTGTCGGTATTGTGGGACAAAGCGGATCAGGTAAAAGCACAATGATGAAATTACTGCTCAGACTTTACAACGTCGAGTCAGGCAGAATTTTGATTGATGGTTACGACATTGGCAAAGTAGAACTTTATTCACTGCGTCGGCAAATTGGAGTCGTTCCTCAAGATCCGTTGTTGTTTGATGGCACAGTCCAAGAAAACATTGCGCTAACTAATCCCGAAGCCACAACAGAGGAAATTATCGAAGCGGCGCGGATTGCTGTAGCCCATGAATTTATCATGAATCTACCCAATGGTTACAACACCAGAGTAGGAGAAAGAGGTTCAGCCCTTTCCGGTGGACAAAGACAGAGAATTGCGATCGCACGTTCGATTTTACAAAAGCCTAAATTATTAGTTTTAGACGAAGCCACCAGCGCCTTAGATTATCCCACAGAGAGACAAATAGGTCTAAATTTAGCCAGAGCATTTCAAGGAACTACCGTCTTCTTTATTACTCACCGTCTGAATACTGTCAGTAGTGCAGATACGATAATCGTCATGGATGGTGGTAGGGTAATAGAGCAAGGTAGCCATCAAGAATTAATGGCTACTAAAGGTCATTATTTCTATCTTTATCAACAACAAGAAGTTAATTTGTAATTTGTATGGGCGGCTAAAACCCGTCCTGCAAATCAGTTATTTAACCTATTGAAAATTAAATTTTCCATTCAACATCACAAATCTAAAATTATATGACTCTACTTAATGGACATCATGTAAACGGTAATGGCAACGGCAACGGTAATGGTAACGGCAAAAAGCAAGATTCCCAAGTGCTAACACTGCCAAAAAAAGCTGCCAAAAATTCCTTAATTACCCCTTATCAGGATAGTTTTGAACAATCTGTAGTCCTACGTCAGTCTCCTATTTGGTCACGTACCATCATGATCACCTTGATGGGGTTAGCTTGTTTTGGGATTGCTTGGGCTAATTTTGCCAAAATAGAGCAAGTCGTTCCCGCAACAGGTCAATTAAAGCCAGAAGGAACAGTTAAAGAAGTACAAGCTCCCATTAGTGGTGTGGTGAAATCTGTTTATGTCAAAGACGGGCAAGAAGTAAAACCTGGAGACTTACTCTTAACTTTTGATTCTATCGCCACCTTAGCGGAATTAAGCTCCTTAAATAAAATTCGCGTGGCTTTAACCAAAGAAAACGATATTTATCGGCGCTTGATGGGAGCAAGCACAGGTACAGCATCAGAATTAGACTTTTTACGGAGTAGCTTACCAGCAGAATCTGCTTTTCTCCTCAAAAGTCGCGCATCATTAGTGGCTGAAAATGAACTACTGCGTTCTCAATTGAAAAATTCAGGAACAGAATCAGGGAATGGAATTGACGAACAACAACGTCTTATTGCTGCTAAAACAGAATTAGATTCCCGATCTGCCGCAGCAAATTTGGAAGTAGAAAAAACAAAAAAACAATTATCACAAACAATATTAAAACGACAAGATACTCAAAGTAGTTTAGCAATTCAGGAAGGGATTTTAAATAAACTCAAAATCCTAGCAGAAGAAGGTGGTATTTCTCAACTTCAATATCTTAACCAGCAACAGCAAGTACAAACTCTCAAGGCTGAAGTAGCCCAATTAATTGAAGAAGAAAAACGCCTTCAGTTTGATATTCAAAAAAGGCAACAAGAAGTAACTAATACAGTCGCATTTTCTGATAAATCTGTGTTGGATAAGATAGCTGATAACAAAAAGCGGATTGCAGAAGTCGATAGCCAATTCATGAGAATTATCCTGGATAACGAGCAGCGATTGGCAGATATTACGAGTAAGATTTCGCAGACACAATTAAATATTAGATATCAAGAACTTCGCGCACCTGTAGCGGGTATAGTTTTTGATATGCAAGCTAAAAATCCTGGTTTTGTAGCCAACCCCACACAAAAATTATTGCAAATTGTCCCCAATGATAAATATATTGCTGATGTATTTATCACCAATAAAGATATTGGATTTGTCCGCAAAGGCATGAAAGTAGATGTAAGAATTGACTCCTTCCCCTTCAGTCAGTTTGGCGATATTAAAGGTGAGGTAATTGATATTGGTTCAGATGCTTTACCCCCAGATCAGACTCATCAATTTTATAGATTTCCAGCTACTATCAGCTTAGATAAACAATACCTGGAAATGACAGGTAAAAACATCTCTTTACAGTCTGGTATGTCAATTACTGCCAACATTAAAGTACGCGAAGAACGAACAGTCATGAGTTTGTTTACTGAGATGTTTACCAAGCAAGTTGAGAGTCTCAAAGAGGTACGTTAATATTACAGTACTCATAATGGGCTGTAATACGCCTGTGCAGTAAAAACTGATAGGACTAGCCCTTTCAAGGTGACTAACGGAAATACGTCATTTCCGTGAGATCATCTTAAATCCTCCGCCCATATTTTGGGTTTTTTGAAGGTTTAAACAACTAATCTTCGTTCCAAATTTCATCACCTTGAAAGGGCTACTGATAGGACTTACGTATTGATAAAATCAATCAAATATGTATTATAGATTTTATCTCTTGTAGGATGCGTCAGACCTGATAATTGAGCATCTAACAGATTTTCTTTATCTGACGCACCGCACTAATATGTGATTCCAAAAAGCTGAAACTAGGCAGTTTCGCTAACACATATTATGTGAAGTTTGTATAGTGCGTAAGTCCTAACTTATTTTGTGTCTCATTTACCGGGAAGAAGCGGTATCTAGTTTATATTCACTCTATTTTAGAGGCGTTGCTTGCAACGCCTCTACTTTTTTGGAGATATTTTCTATAATTGTAAACTTTTGTAAAGTTATAGATAACATCACCCTGTGTTGATAGAAGAACTCATAGAAACAAGATTAATTCCCAATATCTATGAATCTTCAGCAAGCAGAATTGTATCAACGCCTTCAAGAATTTTCTTTAGATGAACAAAACGTTTCTTTCTCTTTTAGTCAGAGATTAGCCAGGGAGAATAACTGGACAATTGAATATACTCAACGAGTAATTGATGAATATAAAAAATTTGCAGTTATTGCTGTTTTCGCTGGACATCCAGTTACACCATCTGATCAAGTAGATCAAGTTTGGCATTTACATTTAACATATACCCAATCTTATTGGGATGATTTTTGTAAAATATTAGGTACACAACTAGATCATGGTCCGACTCGTGGTGGTATC
This sequence comes from Anabaena sp. EIM26, assembly GCF_057568715.1. NCBI lineage: Bacteria > Bacillati > Cyanobacteriota > Cyanophyceae > Nostocales > Nostocaceae > Anabaena > Anabaena sp. EIM26. The sequence goes on from NZ_CM172472.1 coordinate 1,806,240, forward strand.
AAGGAATATAATAAATTTAATAATTGGTATCTGAATACTATAGTCAGTTACGAACAGTTTTTTGGAGAAACTCCACCCATAGATATTTGGCCAGATTCTCATATTCGTTTTGATAAAGAAGCTAATTTTCAGCGTGTAGATACTCACAAAAATTGGATTTTACCCAAACCTGTATTTAATTTACCAAACATCAATATTTCTCGTTTTATTCCCGATCATTTTTATTTAGCATTATTGTTTACCTTGACATTAATCCTTACCAATTCTCAGATTTTATTAGCATCAAATAACAGCAGTTCCCAAAGTTACGAAAATTCTATAGGATTCTGGTTTTTCTTGATAGTAGTTGGTTCTGTGATCTTTGTGATATCTACATCTGCTAGAAGTGGTGGTGGTGGTAGCAGTGGTTGCAGTAGCAGTGGTTGCAGTAGTAGTGGTTGCAGTAGTAGTGGTTGCAGTAGTAGTGGTTGCAGTAGTAGTGGTTGCAGTAGTAGTGGTTGCGGTGGTGGTGGCTGCGGTGGTGGTGGCTGCGGTGGTGGTGGTTAATCGTTTTCTAGGCTATTGATTTTTGTCTCACGCAGAGGACCAGTTGGGCGGTTGTAGCAACTGGTGTAGCGCAAAGAACGCGGAGAAAAGGAAAATATGAAGAAAATTTCGATCAGAAGAATTTGGTTTTGTTTAATTGCTATCTTGGTAACGGTTCTGATTACATTTACTCATGCTGTTGCCCAGGAATTACCGTTTTATTGGAACTATATCAACGTTAACATCGACGTGCAGAAAAACGGAGATATGTTGATCACAGAAACGCAAAAGTATGTATTCAAATCAGATTACTCAAATCAACGATATCGCTATATTCGCTTAGATAAAGTTGATGAAATTACAGATGTAACAGTTGAAGAAAATAATCAAGTTATCCCTAGTGAAACCGGAATTAAAAATAATCAGTTTTGGATTAGTTGGCAACATCAATTAAAACCACCAGAAACACATACATTTGTTTTAAAATATCGTGTAATTGGTGGATTACAAATTAATAATGATAATACTCAGGTTTACTGGAAAGCGATTTTTGCAGATCGCAAAGCCCCAGTTAAAGCAGCAAAAGTTCAGGTACAATTACCGGAATCTTTATCTGGGAAAGTCTTGGAATTTAAAAATTTTGGTGCTGCGGCTACAGCCCGTCAAATAAATCCGAAAACATTCGAGTTTGTTGCTAATCAGTCTATTCCACCACAAGAAAACTTAGAAATTCAGATTACATTTCCTAGCAACATTCTCAATATCACTAAACCTAATTGGCAACAAGGTAACTTCTGGGACAATTGGCAAATTATACTGGCTGGGTTATTTGTACTAGTTTTTTTTTCAAAAATAATTTTAGCAATTAATAATCGCCAATGTCCTCACTGCAAAAAATTTACCCTCAACTGGACTTATAAAGAGTTTATTGTTACAAGCATTAGAGGAAAACAAAGAGTTATCCGATTCATACAGGAATGTAAAAACTGTTCTGACCATAACAAGGATGAAAAAGCGATTTCGGGAAATAGTGAAAGTAGTATTTTTCGTGAAGATGGTGGTAATACCCCCAGTGAATCAGGAGATGTAAAAGAGGCGATTAAATATTACAATCAAGGTAATACTTACGCTAAATCTGGTGATATTAAGAGAGCAATTAAATATTACAATCAAGCCCTAAATATTAATCCCCACTTTGCAGAAGCTTACTATAAACGAGGTCTTGCCCACAATTATTCAGGAGATAAGCAAGCGGAGATTGAAGATTTTGATCAAGCTTTGCGTATTAATCCTAACTATCTAGAAGCTTACATTAATCGAGGTGTTTCCCGTCGTGAATTTGGAGATGTGAAAGGGGCGATAGAAGATTATAACCAAGCTATACGTCTTAATCCTAATTATGCACAAGCCTACCAAAATCGAGGTTTTGCTCGTCATGAATTGGGAGATATAAAAGGGGCGATAGAAGATTACAACCAAGCTCTGCATATTAATCCTAAATTGGCAGAAGCCCACCATAACAGAGGTCTTACCCGCGCTCAATTGGGAGATATGAAAGGAGCAATAGAAGATTACAACCAAGCTCTGCGTATTAATCCTAACCTTGCAATAGCCTACTTCAACCGAGGTACTGCTCTCCTTCAATCAAGAGATAAGAAAGGTGCAATCGCTGATTTGCAAAAAGCATCTAAACTATTTCAACAACAAGGGGAAATAGTCCAATATCAATATATTATTGATTTAATTCAGAAGATAAACATTGATCGAAAATAGGGAAAAAGGTTTTTTGCCACTTTATAGCAATCTCAAAAGAATGGTATTATGTATCACGATTAAATCAACATAATCACATGGATGAATTAGAAGCAAAAATCCTCCAACTTATTCAAGAAACCTGTCAACATTATAGGGGCAGTATTGCCCGTCAAAAAGGACTCAATCAAATTATTTTAATGATTCAAAAAACAGGTAAATTATTGCGCGGTACAGGTATACCTGATGCTGAAGAAGCTTTGCAGGAAACTTGGTGGTTTTTTTGCCGAAATCTTTGTGAAGCGACTACTGCAAAAGAATCTTATAATCCTGAGAAAAGTAGCGTTATTACTTGGATTAATAATTACTTAAGTTATCGTTTACAAGATAAACGAATTAATTATTATGAACAAAAAAATAAATTTGATTTACTCCTAGAAGACAATGAACAACAAATAGATCCTGCAAATTTAATTCCTGCACCACCAGAACCAAGACCAATATTAAATGAAATTCAAGAATGGTTAAAAATAAATTCTCTAGAACTGCAACGTATTCATATAAGAGATCGTCCTGATGTTAATTGTTACGTTTTAATTGCTCGTCGTTTACCACCGGAAACATCTTGGATAGATTTATCTAAAGAGTTTGGTATACCTGTAGCAACTCTTAGCAATTTCTATCAACGTCAATGTTTTCCCCGTCTCCTCAATTTTGGTAAATCCCAAGCTTATTTTGATAGCGAAGGTTACTTTGATATATAGCAAGTCATGAATTATCCTACTGAACAGCAAAGCATTTCTATTCCTATTTCCGCAAAGTTCCGAGATACAGCCTTAAAATTTGCCCAAGAACAACCAAATCAACAAAAAGCTAAACTCGTATATCTGAATACTTTAGCTGTACAAGTTGTAAATAATTATTTGCAAATATTAGATATTTCTACCGCATTAGAAGCCAGCTATAGTTGGGATTGTTGGGGAAGAATGGGTGGAGATATGGCAGATTTGGTATTAACTGGAATCGGACATTTAGAATGTAGATATATCAGAACAGGAGAAGAATTTTGTTATATTCCTCCTGAAGTCTCTAATAATCGTTTTGGTTATGTAATAGTAGAAATTAATCAAACTTGCCAAGAAGGTAAAATCAGAGGCTTTCTACCCGAAGTTACCACAACAGAAATTAAATTGGAACAGTTACAACCATTAGAATTTTTAATAGAACATTACCATCAATTTTCTGGTGTACAATTAAGACAATGGTTGGAAGGAATATATACATCCCAATGGCAAAGTATTGAGGAATTAGCTTTACAAAAAAGTCCACAATTAGCCTTCCGTTCTTTAAAAGTGCGAGGCTTTGAAATAGACACACCCAAAAAAGTTTGGCAAGTTATTGAACAATTATATCCCCAGCGCAGTTGGGAAAAAATCTTGCCATCAACATTATTACCTAATTCAGATGTAGAAGTAACAGATATTATTGTTCATCTTTTACAAACTACTAATGATGAAGAAATTCGTTGGACTCTAGCAGAAGTTTTATGGACAATAGCACCAAATCATCCTGTAATTACTGCTAGAAGGATTATGGATTTAGGAATGCAGTTGGCAGGAAATCCTGTAGCTTTGATGGTGGCTATTTTACCCAAGCTAGATCAAAGTTTTGCTGTGCTTCTGCGGGTATATCCAATGGGAAATCAATTTTATTTACCAACAAATTTAAAATTATCAGGATTATATGAAAATGGACAGCCATTTTTAGAAGTTCAAGCTAGAGAACAAAAAGATAATTATATCCAATTAAAATTTTGTGCTGAATTAAGTGAAAAATTCCAAATTCGGGTTACTTTAAATAATGCGACCATTACAGAAAAGTTTGCAATTTAAACCAATACGATTTAGTTAAAAAAAATGTGAGTTGGGTTGTTCGCGTCAGCATTGCGAAGCCATAGAATTGAACCTCAGCAATTCGCGGAAATATTGGGTTTCACTTTGTTCAACCTAACCTTCATAAACTAGCACAAAAAGTTTGTCATTTAAATAGACGAATCAATTAGGGTAAAACAGTGGGTAAGCTGGTAATATTCGAGATTGGGGAAGGTAGTTTTGAAAAAGGTTTTCCTGTCAAAATCAGAATTTGGGAAGACGGTAAACCTCATTTTGCAGAAATTTATGGCAGGTTTCCAGCAGATTTAAAAATTCCTCAAACTTATTATGAATGGCAATCAGCTTATTATAAATTGCCTGGTAATTGGTTAATTACAGTTCCCGAAACGCAAATAACTAATGTATCTAATACTGAAGTTTGTTATACTGCTGCTAAGACATTCCAATCTAGTTTTCATGATTGGTTAAATCAACCGTCTGTAAGAAAATTAGAAAGGCAATTTTTACAAAAAATTGGTGAATGGGATAATGTCCGCTTTATTTTAGAAACACAAGATTCACTGTTAAGAAGACTTCCTTGGCATTTATGGGAGATATTTCATACTAGTCATATTCAGCCAGAGGTTGTGATTAGTTCAGAGTATAAACCATCAAAAATCCAATTAAAAAGTCCGGTGAAAATTCTGGCTATTTTAGGGAACAGTGAAGGAATTAATATTCAACCAGATTTACAAGCATTAACAGCAAAATTACCAGGTGCAATTGTTGAACCTTTGCTGCAACCTTCACGTCAAGAAATTGTTCATAAATTATGGCATAAATCTTGGGATATTTTATTTTTTGCTGGTCATAGTTGCAGTCAAGAAGGTGATAGTTGGGGAGAAATTCAAATTAATGATAATGAAAGTTTATCACTTTTAGATTTGCGTCATAGCCTGGGGTATGCTGTTAAAAAAGGATTGAAATTAGCAATTTTTAATTCTTGTGATGGTTTAGGATTAGCACGCAATTTAGCTGATTTGAGAATTCCTTATACAATTGTGATGCGAGAACCTGTTCCTGATATTGTTGCTCAACATTTTCTAGAATATTTTCTCACAGTTTTTGCATCTGGTGAATCTTTATATATTTCTGTACAACAAGCGCGTGTGCGTTTACAGGAAGAATTAGAAAATCAATATCCTTGTGCTTCTTGGATACCTATAATTTTTCAAAATCCAGCCGCAGCATTACTAAAATATCCCCAACCTTGCAACTTACAAAAGATTGCTTTGCAGTCAGTCATGGCTACGATGTTATTAGTAATAATGGGTGCTGTTTTATGGCTGAGTTTAAAGGAAATTAAATTGCAAAATAGGTTTAGTTATGGGGAAAAAGTATTATTTAGTTCGGTGAATAATTTAGATAAAGAAGAAGCTATAAAGGCATTTTGGTGGAAAAATTACAATCAAGCTATTAAAAAATTTACTACTTATTTACAAGAGTATCCCAATGATCCAGAAGCTTGGATATATTTAGAAAATGCAAAAATTGCTTATAAAGAAGTAATCAAAATTGGTGTGGCTGTACCTATAGGTAGTAATCCTTCGGTAGCGCAAGAAATTCTCCGAGGAGTCGCACAAGCGCAACGAGAGGTAAATAATGATGGTGGGGTGAATGGTAAGTTTTTACAAGTACAAATTGCCAATGATGATAATAACCCAGAAATTGCTCAACAAGTTGCTCAAAAATTTGTGAAAAATGCAGATATTTTAGCGGTAGTTGGTCATAACAGTAGTGATGCTAGTCTACCAGCTTCTAATATATATCAGGCTGGAAAATTGGTGATGATTTCCCCAACTAGTAGTTCTACAAAATTAACTGACCGTCAAGACCGAACTAATGGTAATTATATTTATAGAACTGTAATTAGTTTCACTGCAACTGCGGAAGCGTTGGCTGAATATGCGAAAAAAACTGGAAAAATTAGGATTTTAATTTGTAGTGATTCTAAAGCCGCAGATCAGTCTTTTGAACAAGTTTTTGTTAATGCAATGAATACAAGAAATTTGGAGCTAATTAATGATATTAAATGCGATTTTGCTGCTGATAACTTCCAAGGTGAGAAGATTATTCAAAGTGCAATTGAGCAAAAGGTCAGTACTATTCTGCTTAATCCTCAAGTTGACAGAATTAATCAAGCTATTGAACTCGCAAAAAGTAATCAACGCCAGTTTTTATTATTAGGAAATCCCAGTTTAGAAACAAGAAAAACTCTTGTTGCTGGCGATGCAGTTAATGGTATGATTATGGCAGTACCTTGGAAAATTGATGTTTTGTATAATCAGGAATTTTTACAAAATGCAAATAGGCTTTGGGGTGAACAAAACTTAATTACTTGGCGTACAGCTATGGCTTTTGATGCTACTAAAACAGTGGCTATTGCTATCCAAAAAAAGGGTAGTAGGAGAATAGATATTCAACAAGCTTTAAGTAATAATTTCTCTTTTCCAGGTGTTACAGGGACAATTAGATTTTTATCATGGGGCGATCGCACGGGCGATCGCATCGATAAAGCTGTTTTAGTCCAAATACAGCCAGATTCTAGTACACCCACTGGCTACAACTTTGTACCAAAATAGGTAATTGGTGAAAGGACGGGCAGGATGCCCATCCCATAAGATTAGATAATTTATTTTCTGAACAAAACCCTAAAAAGGTTAAAGGTAGCTCAATTATCTCAAATGATTACGCTGTCACCTTTTGACTTTCCAGACGAGCCAAACGCTCTGCTAGTAGTTGTTCTAAAGCAATGAGTGCTTTGGTAAAGCCATCAATACCTTCTGAAAGTTTATCAGATGCCATCCGGTCAGCGGCGTGCATCTTATCAAAGGTAGCTTTATCAACGGAGATTTTTTCAAGAGACAAACCTGATACCTTCGCAGGGTCAAGTTTACGGGGTAATTCGGCGACAGTGTTTTGCAATTCTGTTAACAACCCAGGAGAAATAGTCAGCAAATCACAACCAGCAAGTTCGGTAATTTCGCCGATGTTACGGAAACTAGCTCCCATAACTTCAGTTTTGTAACCGAATTTCTTGTAGTAGTTATAGATTGTGGTGACAGACAATACACCTGGATCTTCTGCTGCGGTGTAGTTGTCACGTCCGGTATCTTTCTTGTACCAGTCAAGAATGCGACCAACGAAAGGAGAAATGAGAGTGATACCAGCTTCCGCGCAAGCGATCGCTTGGTGAAGACCAAATAGTAAAGTCAGATTACAGTGAATACCTTCTTTTTCCAAAATTTCCGCAGCCTTGATACCTTCCCAAGTAGCAGCAATTTTAATCAAAACCCGATTGGGAGAAATACCAGCAGCTTTATATTGAGCAATCAAATCCCGTGCTTTAGCCAGAGTAGCTTCTGTATCGTAGGATAAACGAGCATCTACCTCTGTAGAAACCCGACCGGGGATAATTTGCAAAATCTTCAATCCAAAGGATACCGCCAACCGATCAAAAGCTAGAGAAACTACCTGTGATGGGGTAGCACCTGCACCCGCATCTTTCTTAGCTTTGAGTAAAGTTTGATCAACAATTTCCTGATATTCCGGCATTTGTGCCGCAGCGGTAATCAGTGAGGGATTGGTGGTAGCATCTTGGGGCTTAAACTTGCCAATAGATTGGATATCACCTGTATCTGCTACTACTACGGTTACTGCCCGCAATTGTTCCAGTAAATTCTTAGGCATAACATACTCCGTGATTTTTTTTGGTTTAGGATTTACCCAATCCCCAATTATTTAAACTCTTTCATCTTCCACACAATTCCGATTCTGGCAATTTTTCTTAACGATTGCCTAATTTTCCTGACCGGGAATTTTAGATTTTAGATTTTAGATTTTAGATTAAAAAAATTTGGTACAAGCCCCGTCCTCTACTGACGGAAAAATACTCGCTGCGCTGCGTACGCTTCGCTAACGTAAATCCCAAATCCCAAATTTTCGAGCTTCTACACTTGTTTGGTGGAGTCAATCCAAAATCTAAAATCGTAAATCCAAAATCGAGTGACTGGGCTTAGGCCTCAGCCCCATTTTAGATGTCTCATGCCGTAATTGGCTGTCCAATCGAATGCACTTTAATTAAACTAGTTGTTCCTGATTGACCAACTGGGATACCAGAGGTAATGACCACTTTATCCCCGTCCTCGGCAAAACCCCCTTCCACAACGCTGTTGACGACCTTCATAAACATTTCTTCCGCACTATGTACAGGTGGAATCAGTAAAGGTTCCACACCCCAAGATAGTGCTAATTGTCGGTAAGCAATGGACTCAGATGTGAGAGTAATAATAGGAGTCAGAGGACGATATTTAGAAATCAGTCTGGCTGTATTCCCGGAAGTGGTGTTACAAAGAATTGCTTTAGAACCAGTTTCATAGGCAATCCGACAAACTGCTTGGGCTACTGATTCCGTTACACTCAGACAACCGGCTTCATGATTCCAGGAATGTCTACTACCAGCTTTAAGCGCCGTTTCTGTTTGTACAGCGATATTATGCATCATCTGCACAGCTGCAATGGGATATTCCCCCACAGCAGTTTCACCAGAGAGCATGACGGCATCCGTACCATCTAAAATAGAGTTAGCAACGTCCGTAGCTTCTGCGCGGGTGGGATCTGGGGCGCTAATCATCGACTCCAGCATTTGAGTAGCAGTGATGACCGGCTTACCAGCTTGATTACAGCGACGAGTAATGTCTTTTTGAATGAGGGGGACTTCGTGGATAGGGACTTCCACTCCTAAATCACCACGAGCAATCATAATTGCGTCAGCAACTTCGAGAATAGAGTCTAGCTGTTGTACAGCTTCTGCGCGTTCAATTTTGGCAATGAGGCGAATTTTTGCACCGGCAGCTTCAATCATTCTGCGTGCTGGTTCCAAGTCTTGAGGCGATCGCACAAAAGAAACTGCAACCCAGTCTACACCCAACTGAATCCCAAACCGCAAATCCATCAAATCCTTTTCTGTAATCGAACTCACAGGTAAAGGAGTTGCGGGTAAATTCACACCTTTATGAGTCGAAACCAAACCCCCAATATTGACATGAGCGCGAATTTTATCAGCATCACGACTCGTTACAGTCAACTTCACCCGACCATCATTAATTAAAATGGGTTCACCAGGACGCACCATAGCGAACAAAGTCGGTAGCGGTAGAGGTAATTCATCAATAGTTTCACCCTTTTCTTGCAACAGAAAAGTCACTTCGCTACCAGCTTCTAACATCAGTCCTTCCGGTGGTAACTTACCCAGACGGATTTTCGGACCACATAAATCTTGCATAATAGCGATCGGTCTTTGTAAGTCGCTACTAATGCGCCGCAAATGGTGAAAAGTTTGAGCGTGAGCCTCATAAGCACCATGAGAAAAATTCAACCGTGCCACATTCATTCCCGCCCTCACCAAAGCTTCTAGCTTTTCAGGTGTAGAAGTAGCCGGGCCAACAGTACAGATAATTTTAGTTCGACGCATAACAAAAATAGGGAATAACGGTAAAGTAGCGCACCCCGTTAAGCCCAAGAAGAAGCAGGGAGGAATGGAGCAGGGTGCAGGGGGAATTTTCCCCATTACCAATTACCAATCACCCATGACCAATCATCTAAATCAATCCTTCTTTTCGTGCCATTGACAACATCAAATCAACAACACGATTGGAATAGCCCCACTCGTTGTCATACCAGGAGACAACCTTAAAGAAATTGGAATTTAGTTCAATTCCTGCACCTGCATCGAAAATGCTAGAGTGGGCATCACCTTGAAAATCAGTAGATACCACCTCTTCATCGGTGTAACCCAAAACACCTATCAATGTACCTTCAGCAGCTTTCTTCATCGCCGCGCAGATTTCTTTGTAACTCGTAGCTTTAGCAGTTTTGAAAGTCAAGTCAACCACCGAGACATCGGGTGTAGGAACCCGGAAAGCCATACCAGTCAACTTACCCTTCAACTCTGGTAAAACCAAAGCCACCGCTTTAGCAGCCCCTGTAGCGGAGGGAATAATATTTTGAGCCGCACCTCTTCCACCACGCCAGTCTTTTTTACTGGGGCCATCTACCGTGGGTTGGGTGGCTGTCGTCGCGTGGACTGTAGTCATCAGTCCTTCAGTTAAACCAAAGTTATCATTAATAACTTTAGCAATAGGAGCTAAACAATTTGTAGTACAACTTGCATTGGAAACAATTAAATCCTTTGCCGGGTCAAACAAATGATGATTTACACCCATCACCATTGTTTTTACCTTGTCTGGTTCTTTGGTAGGTGCAGAAAGTATTACTCGCTTTGCACCTGCTTTGAGATGGTTTTCTGCACCAGCGTAATCTGTGAAAAGTCCTGTAGATTCCACAACATAATCTACACCCAATTTAGCCCAAGGCAATTCCGCCGGATTTCGCACTGACACACAAGGGATAAAACGACCATCAATGACCATTCCATCTTCTCTAGCTTCTATCTTGCTCTTTAATTTACCGTGTGTAGAGTCGTACTTTAAGAGATAAGCAAGATTATCAGGTGGAACTAAATCATTAATTCCCACAAATTCAATGTTGGGGTTAGCAAGACCAGCCCGAAGCACAAGTCTGCCAATACGACCGAATCCATTAATACCAACTTTCAACTTCGTCACAATTAAACCTCCTATTTTTGAGGATTCAACTAAGGATAATTAGCCGGGTTAATTCTAATCTCACTTAGCTGATTCTTACAGTCACAAGAGGCATAGAGTCGATTTAGCTGGCATCTTTTAAGGTTTAGACAGTATATTTGTCAATGGAGGAATAAATACATTAGATTGGTATCATAGATTTGGGTATGGTTTCAGTCAAATTATTGATTGGTTTTGGAAAATTGATGATTTTAAGGATACGACCTGATCTCGTTCTATTTTTGATAGTAAAAATATAGAATTTTACGGCATTCTTATTATTAGGTAGAAATATTTTTTAGTTTGTAAAATTTGTCGAGATTTATTAGGTGATAGAATTAAACACAATTTAAATAATTAATATGGAATTATACTTAATTCGTCATGGCATTGCTGAAGAACATCAAGCAGAACTAAAAGATGAAGAACGTCAGCTAACCAAAGAAGGAAGACAAAAAACCGAGAAAGTCGCCCAAAGATTAGTCAAACTAAATTTACACTTTGATTTAATCCTTACTAGTCCCCTCGTCCGCGCCCAGCAAACCGCAGAAATTCTCATTGAGGCTAGACTGAGTTCAAAGTTAGAAGAATCGCATCACCTCAGCCCAGAAGGTAATATTAACAGTTGGCTAAAAGAATGGTTTGAACCGAGGAATTATACTCACTCAACCCAACTAGCATTAGTGGGGCATGAGCCTAATTTGAGCAATTGGGCAGAAAATCTGCTTTGGGGAGAAGCAAAAGAGCGCTTCGTCCTCAAAAAAGCAGGTATGATTGGGATAAAACTACCAGAAATAGGATCTCCTCTGGGTCGTAGTCAGTTGTTCTTGTTGATACCACCCAAGTACCTGCCATAACAGTTTTTCAACCTTTCGCATAGAATAGTTGTTAGATCGGCAACTGTTATGGTGAAAATAACCTCTGGTAAGTTAGCGTGATCAGATATTTCACAAAGCAAATGGTGTTGCCATGACGGTGTGCGAATACAAGCCTGGTTTAGAAGGCATTCCCGCAGCCCAATCGAGTATTAGTTATGTAGATGGGCAAAAGGGAATACTAGAATATCGTGGCATTCGGATTGAGGAATTAGCAGCAAAAAGTACGTTTATAGAAACTGCTTATCTCCTAATCTGGGGTGAATTGCCAAACAAGGAAGAATTGGAAGCGTTTGAGCATGAAATTCGCTACCACAGACGGATAAAATATCGCATTCGGGATATGATGAAATGCTTTCCCGAAAGCGGACACCCTATGGATGCACTGCAAGCCTCTGCTGCTGCATTGGGTTTATTTTATTCTCGACGTGACTTACATAATCCAGTCTATATTCGTGATGCTGTAGTGCGCTTAATGGCAACTATTCCCACGATGGTAGCAGCGTTCCAGTTAATGCGGCAAGGGAATGACCCTGTAAAGCCACGGGATGACTTGGATTATTCCGCAAACTTCTTGTATATGCTGAATGAGAAGGAACCAGATCCTTTAGCAGCAAAGATTTTTGATATCTGCTTGATTCTTCACGTCGAGCATACAATGAATGCTTCTACCTTCAGTGCGAGGGTGACGGCTTCTACCTTAACTGACCCCTATGCGGTGGTTGCTAGTGCGGTGGGTACTTTAGGCGGCCCCCTGCATGGTGGAGCTAACGAAGAAGTAATTCAGATGTTGGAAGAAATTGGTTGTGTAGATAATGTTCGTCCTTATGTAGATGATCTTCTGCAACGGAAAGCGAAGATTATGGGCTTTGGACATCGTGTCTACAAAGTGAAAGATCCACGGGCAACAATCTTGCAAAACTTGGCGGAGCAGTTGTTTGATAAATTTGGCTACGACAAGTACTATGAAGTTGCCCAAGAAATGGAACGGGTAATGGCAGAAAAGGTTGGCAGTAAAGGAGTTTATCCCAATGTTGACTTTTATTCTGGTTTGGTGTACAGAAAAATGGGGATTCCGACGGACTTGTTTACACCTGTTTTTGCGATCGCACGCGTGGCTGGTTGGTTAGCACACTGGAAAGAACAACTCGCAGAAAACCGGATTTTCCGTCCTACTCAAATTTACAACGGTCGTCACGAAGTTCCTTACCTTCCTATCGACAACCGTTAACTAGCTAGGGAACAGGTGACAGTTAAAAAGAAGTTCCTGTAATTAGCTGACAAGTAATCAATTCTAGATTTTAGATTTGGGATTCATGCCCATATATGGACAGATTCATAACTGTCATCTGTCTCCTCTATTAGGCTTGAGTTAAAAATCTCAAATCGAAAATCTTAAATTGATACTGTTTTCACAGCCCTCCATTGCTAGAACATCAGACAATTTCTATAGAGTAGAAACCCGTTACCATCAGGGAAGCGGCCAATTTGTATTGTCTAGGGAGCCAGTGACAGGGAAAAGGCAAAAAGAAAAGAAATCTGATTCCAGTTTCCAGTGGTCACTGACGGTAGGCTGAAGTGTCACCAATTCCCAGCATTAGCCAATTTCAATCCCAACCATAAGCAGAAGTTGTCTCTTGGTTTACGGGGCAAAAACCATCCAAGGATATACTAAACATGGGAATTGGCAACAAATCTACAATCAGGCATCATCTCAATAGAGCTAGTTCTAGTTATTAACTCAATTAATAGTTGGAATTCACCGTGACTTGACGACTTAAAGAGTAGCAAAAATGAATGCAGGAATTGACCTCCAAGGAACTTTTATTCAATCTGTCAGGGATTTAGGAATACCACCAGGGGCGGCCAAAGCGATTTGGATGCCGTTACCAATGATCCTGATGCTGATTGGTGCAACAGTGGGAGTACTGGTTGCTACCTGGCTAGAACGGAAAATTTCTGCTGCTGCACAGCAACGGATTGGCCCAGAATTTCAAGGGCCTTTTGGGTTGCTAGTACCTGTAGCAGATGGTCTGAAGCTAATCTTTAAAGAAGATATCGTCCCCGCCAAAGCAGACCGCTGGCTGTTTACCCTCGGACCGATAATTGTAGTAATTCCGGTATTTTTGTCATTTCTGATTGTTCCCTTTGGGGAAAATATCGTCATTACCAACGTAGGAATGGGGGTATTCTTGTGGATTGCTTTGTCTAGCATTCAGCCCATTGGCTTATTAATGGCTGGTTACGCATCTAATAATAAATACTCCCTATTGGGAGGTTTGCGGGCAGCAGCACAGTCAATCAGTTATGAAATTCCTTTGGCGTTGAGTGTATTAGCGATCGCAATGATGTCTAATAGCCTCAGCACAGTTGATATCGTCAATCAGCAATCTAATTTTGGCATCTTGGGTTGGAATATTTGGCGACAACCACTTGGTTTCATCATCTTTTGGATTGCAGCCCTAGCTGAATGCGAACGCTTACCCTTTGACTTACCCGAAGCAGAAGAAGAACTAGTCGCAGGGTATCAGACTGAATACTCCGGGATGAAATTCGGTCTATTTTACCTAGGTTCTTACATTAACTTGATACTTTCTTCCCTCCTAGTAGCAATTTTGTATCTAGGTGGTTGGCATTTTCCTATTCCCGTCAGCCTCATAGGTGATTGGTTGGGAGTCAGTGACACAAACCCTGTTTTACAGGTAGTAACTGCCTCCTTAGGTATCACCATGACCGTACTCAAAGCTTACTTCCTGGTATTTATCGCCATCCTCATCCGTTGGACACTTCCACGGGTAAGAATTGACCAATTATTAGATTTAGGGTGGAAATTCTTGCTACCAGTTGGCTTGGTTAATCTCCTATTAACCGCTGCCTTGAAATTAGCCTTTCCCGTCGCCTTCGGTGGCTAAACCAATTTTAGATTGTAGATTTTAGATTTTAGATTGAATCTGAAATCTAAAATCCAAAATCCAAAATCCAAAATTGACAAAGAGTGAGAGACACAAACAATGCTAAAGTTCCTCAAACAAGTTGGTGATTACGCCAAAGAAGCAGTACAATCGGCTCGTTATATTGGTCAGGGGCTTTCTGTCACCTTTGACCACATGCAGCGCCGTCCAGTTACCGTTCAGTACCCTTATGAAAAATTAATTCCTGGAGAAAGGTTTCGCGGTAGAATTCACTACGAATTTGACAAGTGTATCGCTTGTGAAGTCTGTGTTCGCGTTTGTCCCATTAACCTTCCTGTAGTTGATTGGGAATTTGACAAAGCCACCAAGAAGAAAAAGCTCAATCACTACAGTATTGACTTTGGAGTTTGTATCTTCTGTGGTAACTGCGTGGAATACTGTCCAACAAACTGTTTATCAATGACAGAAGAATACGAACTTGCTACCTATGATCGCCACGAATTAAACTACGACAACGTAGCATTAGGACGACTGCCTTACAAAGTTACAGACGATCCAATGGTGACACCACTGCGCGAACTAGTTTACCTACCCAAAGGTGTTATGGAACCTCATGGTGTACCCGCAGATGCACCTCGTGCTGGTTCCCGTCCAGAAGACCTTGTAGAAAATGGTAATGGGTAATAGGTGATGGGTAATCAAGATTTTTTCCAATTACCTATTACCAGCAAGCATTTATCAAACATCAAAAGGATCAAAAAAAGTGAATCTAGCGGAAGGAGTACAGGTTGTTTCATTTGGCATACTGGCTGTGATGATGATTGGGGCAGCACTGGGTGTAGTGCTGTTTTCTAACATCGTCTATTCTGCCTTTTTGCTAGGGGGTGTATTCATTAGTATGTCGGGACTGTACCTGTTGCTAAATGCTGATTTTGTAGCAGCAGCACAAATTCTGATTTATGTTGGTGCGATTAATGTGCTGATTTTGTTTGCCATCATGTTGGTTAACAAGCGTCAGGATTTCTCACCTTTACCCAGTGCTGGGTTGCGGAAAGTAGTTACAGGTATTGTAAGTATAGGATTATTTGCCCTATTGAGTACGATGGTACTAGCAACGCCTTGGGCTTATTCCTCTGTTCCTGTGGCTGGTGAAAGTTCTATAGTTGTGATTGGTGAACATTTTTTCACCGACTTTTTGCTACCCTTTGAGTTGGCTTCTATTTTGTTGCTAATGGCAATGGTAGGAGCAATTATTTTGGCACGTCGGGAATATTTACCAGACGAATCAGACTCTTCTCAACTACAACAATCTATCTTAACTTTGCCAGAACGCCCTAGAGAACTGGTATCAACCAGTACTGGAACTGAGGACTAAATACTGGGAAGGGAAATTTTAGATTTTAGATTTTAGATTTTAGATTGGACATGAATAAATACAATCCAAAATTTAAAATCCAAAATTTAAAATTGAATACCCAATTGCCAATTACCAATCATCAATTACCAATCATGCAACTTCAGTACTTTTTATTACTAGCAGCAGCTTTGTTTTGCATTGGCATCTATGGCTTAATTACTAGCCGTAACGCGGTAAGGGTGCTGATGTCAATTGAGTTATTGTTGAATGCAGTTAATCTGAATTTAATGGCATTTTCCAACTTTCTTGACTCAACATTAATTAAAGGTCAGGTTTTCACAGTTTTTGTGATTACCGTGGCAGCTGCTGAAGCGGCGGTTGGTTTAGCGATCGTGCTGGCCATTTATCGCAACCGTGATACCGTCGATATGGAGCAGTTTAATCTCCTGAAGTGGTAACAGTGCGTGCAACTCAAGCAGGTAATCATTGCTTATAAAGCGCGAGACTCTCAGAGCAAACGCTGGGCAGAACTCTGTGCTAAACAACTAGAGGAACGTCAGTGCCAAGTATTGGTGGGGCCTAGCGGTCCGAAAGATAACCCCTATCCGGTCTTCTTAGCGTCCGCTACTCAACCAATAGACCTAGCTTTAGTACTTGGTGGTGACGGTACTGTTTTAACAGGTGCTAGACATTTAGCCTCAGCAGGCATTCCCATTTTGGGAGTGAATGTTGGAGGCCATTTGGGGTTTTTAACTGAGTCTGTGGAAGAATTTCAAGAACCAGAACGTGTGTGGGATCGTCTGTTTGAGGATCGTTATGCTATCCAGCGACGGATGATGTTGCAAGCGGCAGTATATGAAGGTCATCGGACAAATTTAGAACCAGTAACTGAACATTACCTGGCTTTGAACGAGTTTTGTGTCAAACCCGCTTCTGCTGACAGAATGATCACTTCTATTCTGGAAATGGAAATTGATGGGGAGGTAGTTGATCAATATGTAGGAGATGGGTTAATTATCTCTACTCCCACTGGTTCTACTGGTTACACTGTTTCTGCCAGTGGACCGATTATGCATGATGGGATGGAAGCGATTACTATCACACCCATTTGTCCAATGAGTCTTTCTAGTCGTCCGCTGATTTTACCTCCTGGTTCTGTGGTCAGTATTTGGCCGTTGGGGGATTATGATTTAAGTACTAAGTTGTGGATGGATGGGGTGTTATCTACTTCAATTTGGCCAGGCCATCGTGTTGATGTGCGGATGGCTGATTGTCTGGCTAAATTTATTGTTTTACGGGATAACAATTCATATTATCAGACGCTGCGGGAGAAGTTACTTTGGGCAGGTACTAGAGTTCGCTACAACAATAATCACCGCAATTGATTGCAATGTATTTTTCCAAGAATTTTACCGCAGTTCACTGGTGAATTATTAGCCCTCGGATCGATTCGGGGGCTTTTTGAGACTATTAGGAATAAAGCTGCGTCCGATGTCGAAAATTTGTTGATAATAACCAATTTATAGGTCTGACGAACCCTACAAAGCAAGCAAGTTGCTTAAGCCCTGACTATTTTGATTTTCTGAACATAATTACTATTGACAGAAAAATTAAATTGTGAATTTGATAAATTTGTATCTTATTGCCAGATTTTATTTATAAAAATGTCGATAATAAAAGAAATCTATCTCCAATAATCATCGAAATACTGGAATAGAAAATAGTTGTTCCTATTTCTTCTGCAATCGTGTGTAGCTATATTCATGTATAGGACTCCTATGTGATTTTTGATAGCTTGCGTGGCGTAGCTATACAAAACTTAGTACGTATCAATTCTGTCTTTCCTGTTAAGAGTTACCTGTTCCCTGTTCCCTATTCTCTCTCTTAACGAGTGAATTTAATTTTGTCCGACTACTTATGCCCTAAATTCTAGTGGGATATTTCGCAAATACAAGTAGGAAAACAGATGTAAATGTATTACCATCAAATCAATTCTTTATTGCATCCTCCTGAGTTTCCCGTTTTGCAAAATGAAAAGTATATCCTACGACTTGCTTCAACTGAAGAAGAATTAGAATCTATCTTCCGCTTACGTTTTGAGGTTTTTAATCTAGAACTAGGTTTGGGATTTTCTGGTTCTAACACTACTCAAATGGATCAAGATAAGTTTGATCAGGTTTGCCATCATTTGATACTTATTGCTAAACATACTGGTAAGACGATTGGTACATATAGAATGCAAACCTATACAATGGCTGGTAAAGGGTTAGGTTTCGATTCTGCTGACATATTTAATCTCAATAAAATTCCTGATTTTATGCTTCAGGAATCTGTAGAAGTTGGACGTGCTTGTATAGCTAAAGAATACCGCAATAGTCATACACTGTTGTTACTTTGGGAAGGATTAGCCAATTATCTACTTGGGAGTGGAAAGCAATATTTTTTTGGCTGTGCATCATTACTAACACAATGCCCCAAACAAGCGACTTGTGCTTATAATTATTTTCAGCATAATGATTGGATGCATCCAAGTATTTTGGTTCATCCTAATTCAGAGTACTCTATAGAAATGACTCCACACTGCCCAGATATATATAATAATGTAGAAATTCCTAAAATTTTACAAGCATATTTGAGCATTGGTGCTAAAGTATGCAGCCTACCAGCTATTGATAAGCAGTTTAAAACTATTGATTTTTTAATAATATCTAATATTGCAGATTTTGCTAGATGCTGTTACTCAAACGAAGTCAAGCTGGCATCTGAAGATTAGTAAATCTTAAACTAATTCTCATGTTAAATTAATTTTTTCGATGATATAAGGCTTTAAATTATCCTTAAAGATAAATTTTAAGGAGGTTGAAGTATGAAGTTAAAATATTTAGCTATTTTCGGTATTGTGGCAATTGTAACCATAGGCTGTACCAGGGAAGTAAGCTCGACTCCCATCAATAATCGGCCTGAGTCTGTGGCTAATGTCACTGCTTCAGTAGTACAGTCTGAAAGCTTTAAGACTTTGGAACATAAAACTCAGGGAAAAGTGAGCTTTGTTACTGAAAATGGCAACCGCTACTTAGCATTAGACAATAATTTCAAAACGGATCATGGACCCGACTTAGTTGTAATTTTGTATCGTGGTGATAAACCACCAAAATATAATCTTAAAAACCAAGATTATATAAGTATTGCTTCTTTACAAAAAATTCAAGGTTCTCAACGTTATGCTCTACCTAAAAATGTGAAATTATCAGACTTTGGTTCTGTTGGTATTTGGTGTCGTCGATTTAATGTTAGCTTTGGTTATGCTGGTTTACCTAAGTAGTTGTAGTGGTGATGGTAATTATGCTGTTTTCATTCCTAATAATTTGTATCGAATTATAATTTTAAATTTAACATTTAACATTTAAAAGTTTCAAATAAAATTTTTCTGATATCAAATTCAACATTATTAATGTGAAACAAATCAGCAAGGTTTGGCAAAAAATTGATATATTTTCTTTACGGTTACGTCTGACTATTGGTATTGCTCTAGTTTCAGCATTGGGATTAGGAGGACTTGCTAGTTGGACAAGTTGGAAGATGCAGCAGATTTTAATTACTAGTCATAAATATAATATTGTTCAAATTGCTGACCGTTTGCCGCAGGATGTGCAACTTTATAGTGAAATGTATTCTGTGGAAACTAGTTTGCAAAAAGCAATAAATAACTTAACAACTACTAATACATTTTTATGGATTAAAGGTGCTGATAATAAAATTATAGGTAAATCTAGTAATTGGAATCTGCTTCCAGATATAACAGCTAGTGAGTTGATGTCTTTAACTGAAATGTCGGTTCAACCAGAATTAAGAAAAGTTAGTCAACGCTATTATATTTTATGTGGGGGTGCGTTACCACTTAAGGGTAAGGCTTTGGGTAATTTATTTCTAGTACAAGATGTAACTCGTGAACAAACAATGTTTATGGGAATGGTTAGAAGTTTGGCTATTGTGAGTATTTTGGTAATTATAGTTATTTCGATAGCGATCGCATTTTACATTCAGCGATCTCTACAACCATTACGTCAGTTAAACCAAATGACTGCTGTTATATCTCTAGCAGATTTAGGACAAGCTCAATTATATCTTGAACACGCACCTAGTGAAGTCAAAGAATTAACTCAAACTTTCAATATGATGTTAGCCCGTCTTGACCAATCTTGGGAACAAGAAAGGCAATTTGTTAGTAATGTTTCCCATGAATTACGTACACCATTAACAATTGTTCATGGTTATTTACAAAGTGTTTTGCGACGGCAACATAATTTAACATCAGCACAACAGGAAGCTTTGGAAACTGCTGCAATAGAAACTGAACGCACTATCCGCCTTTTGCAAGATTTACTCGATTTAGCAAGGGCTGATAGTGGTTATTTGCATTTGCGGAGGGAATTGTGTTTACTCAATGACTTGGTAGCAGAAGTTGTGAGTATGGCAGAAAAGTATAGCGATCGCATAATCAAAATTGAGTCAATTAATCAGCTAATTGAGGCGAAGATAGACTATAATCGTCTAAAACAAGTATTGTTAAATTTAATTGATAATGCTGTGAAGTATTCGCCAGCAGAAACACCTATAATTATTAAATTAAATCTGCAAGGTGAAGAGGCAGTTATTCAAGTTTGTGATCAAGGTTATGGTATTCCTTTACAACACCAATCACGAATTTTTGAGCGTTTTTACCGTGTAGATGAAGCCCGTACTTCTTCGACTGGGGGTTGTGGATTAGGGTTGTCGATTGTTAAGACTCTCGTAGAGAGTATGGGTGGGAATGTGAGTGTGCGATCGCGCCAGGGTAAAGGAAGTATATTTACAATTACTGTCCCAGCCTCATCATCGCGGTAAAAAAGAGGATCTGAGAGGATGTTTTTGATCATTTACGTTAAATTTCTTAATGATTAAGTGAGCAATTATTACTATGTTTATTGATTTTAATTTACAGTTTGATATATACAGTGGATTACAGATCAATAAGGTACAGAATCTAAATTAAAAGCCAGACACCAAGCCAGTTTTACTTCTGAATCCTGACTCCTGACTCCTGATAGCGTAGCGTGGCGTAAGCCATATTCTGCTGTAAATATGGTGAAGATGTTAAAGCTGATTGCTAATACCTGGTTCAATCTGAAATTTATACAGAACCTGTAGGTAATTTTAGATTTACTATTGTTACTTATCCATGTTTATACTAAGCTAAATTATATCTATAAGATGTCTAGCTATTGAGTATTTAACATATTCTCAATAGTTATCATTCTGTGTATAATTAACATCCCTGCTGAAATCCTGAATATTATTATGACGCACATCTTACTGGTTGAAGATGAAGTCAAATTAGCTCGATTTATAGAGTTAGAATTGAGTTATGAAGGCTATCAAGTTAGTGTAGCCTATGATGGACTAACCGCCCTGACTGCGGCAAGGGAGTTAAATCTAGATTTAATAATTTTAGACTGGATGCTACCTGGTGTGTCGGGGTTAGAAATTTGCCGTCGCTTACGGAGTACGGGTGATAAAGTACCAATAATTTTATTAACCGCTAAAGATGAAGTGAGCGATCGCGTGGCTGGTTTAGATGCTGGTGCTGATGATTACGTAGTCAAACCATTCAGTGTCGAAGAGTTATTAGCCAGAGTCCGCGCCCACCTGAGACGAAACCGGGAAACAGATACCGCAGATATCTTAGCATTTGATGACCTGAGCTTAAATCGTCGCACGCGGGAAGTTTATCGAGGAAAGCGATTAGTAGAGTTAACTGCGAAGGAATTTGACTTGCTAGACTATCTACTCGCCCATCCGCGCCAGGTAATTACGCGCGATCGCATTTTAGAAGAAGTCTGGGGTTATGACTTCATGGGTGATTCCAACATAATTGAAGTTTATATTCGCTACTTGCGCTTGAAACTGGAAGCCAACAATGAAAAGCGTCTCGTTCAAACTGTGCGTGGTGTCGGCTATGTATTACGCGAATAAATTAATGAACTCTCAGCGAAAACTCATTAAATTCAAGCCTTAATATATTAATATCCACAATTGATATATACAAAGTTAATTCCATACAGCAACAATGACTTATTTAGAAACCGCAGCCCAATTTTACAGCGAAGTTGCTCAAACACCAGAAGTAGGACTGTGTTGTGTTCAAAGTACACCCCTGCAATTACCAGGATTGAAAATTCCTTTGCCAATGCAGGAAATGAATTATGGTTGTGGTACAACAGTTCACCCCACCGAACTCACAAATCAACCCACAGTCCTTTATGTTGGTGTTGGTGGTGGTTTAGAAGCATTACAATTTGCTTACTTTTCCCGTCGTCCTGGTGCTGTCATTGCCGTTGAACCAGTAGCCGCCATGCGCGAAGCCGCCACACGTAACTTGGAAATGGCTGCTCAACAAAATCCTTGGTTTGATACCAGTTTTATTGAAATTCGCCCTGGAGATGCCTTCAATTTACCCGTTGAGGATGCTGCTGTGGATGTATTAGCACAGAATTGTCTTTTCAACATTTTTGAACCAGCAGATTTAACCCGTGCTTTAAAAGAAGCTTATCGGGTATTAAAACCCGGTGGAAGATTGCAAATGAGTGACCCCATTGCTACCAGTCCCATTCCCACCCATTTACAACAAGATGAACGATTGCGTGCCATTTGTTTATCAGGCGCACTTACATATCAAGAGTATACTCAACTAATTATAAATGCTGGTTTTGGGCAAATAGAAATTCGCGCCCGTCGTCCTTATAGATTATTAGATAAACAAACTTATCAACTAGAAAAAAATCTCCTGTTAGAAAGCCTTGATTCCGTCTCATTTAAAGTTGATATTCCTGAAGATGGAGCTTGTATATTCACAGGTAAAACTGCAATTTATGCAGGGAAAGAAGCATTTTTTGATGACCAAGCAGGTCATATTTTACAACGTGGAATTCCTGCCGCAGTCTGTGATAAAACAGCCACTAAACTCGGAGATTTAAAGCCAGCAGAAATTATGGTAACAGATTCCACATGGCATTATGATGGCGGAGGTTGCTGTTAGATTTTAGGTAAGAATTCAGGAGTCAGGAGTCAGGAGTCAGGAGTCAGGAGTCAGGAGTCAGGAGTCAGGAGTCAGGAGAAAGAAGGAATAAGGAATAAGGAAGAAGAAAGAAGAAAGAAGAAAGAAGAAAGAAGAATATTTTTATCCTGTTCCCTCTTGCCTGCTATATCAAACCTTCTGTATCCTTACGTATTTTCTACCTAATCCTACTATCTTGGGTATTAACTTTGCCTACTGCGGCGATTATTAGTGGTATCACTTATAAATTAAATTAGTGTAATAATAAGTAAGAAAAATTTTGTCATATTTCGGAACTAGTAAGCAATGCAGAATACATCAAATACTCAATTCAAATATAAATTAACATCACCTTTAAAAAAAAAGGAAATAAATGTTTTACAAATTAATTTAGGTAAACGCTGTAACCTTAGCTGTAACCATTGTCATGTTGAAGCCAGTCCAAAAAGAATAGAAGAGCTAAACCTAGAAATTGGACTGGAATTAATTGAATTCATTTTTAAATTTCCCGAAATTAAAATTGTAGATTTAACTGGTGGCGCTCCAGAAATGAATTATGGTTTTAAGCCGCTAGTAGAAGCCGCAACTTTAGCAGAAAAAAAAGTAATTGTTCGTTCAAATTTGACAATTTATTTCGTTGATGGATTTGGAGATTTACCAGAATTCTTCGCTAAACACCAAGTGAGAATTGTCGCTTCCCTACCTTGTTACCTTGCAGATAATGTAGATAAAATGCGGGGAAATGGTGTGTTTGATGACTCTATTCGCGCCTTGCAATGGTTAAATCAACTGGGATATGGAAAAAATCCAAATTTAATTTTAGATTTAGTGTATAATCCCCCCTTACCCACTAGTGACAAATTTTCAGTCACTCCTGAACAAACAAACCTAGAAATAGCTTATAAAATGTTCTTACAAGAACATTTTGGTATTGTGTTTCATAATCTCTTTACCATCACTAATTTACCTGTAGGTAGAACAAAATTATACTTAGAACGAAAACAACTTTATTCAAGCTATTTGCAGTTTTTAGAATCGAATTTTAACCCCGATACAGTTGAAAACTTAATGTGTCGTGATCAGATTTCAGTTGACTATTTAGGTAATGTCTATGATTGTGACTTCAATCAAATGATGAACTTACCTGCAAAAACTTTCAATGGTAAAACCCTAACAATTAGCAAATTGTTAGAATCTGGTAGTTTAGATATGATTAGGGAAGTACAAACTGCTGATTATTGCTATGGTTGTACTGCCGGTTGTGGTTCTAGTTGTGGTGGCGCTTTAGTGTAAAAATACCCACTAGGAGATTAGGGAATTTAATTATTAAGTAATGTATATATGTCATGAAACAAAAATTTTGTAACGAAAGTTGTGGGAATTGAGTTATCAATAGTGAGATGGCTTACAATAACATTTGAGTTAAGTCTCCTCACACCACACGAAACGACCGTGGCTTGATTGAAATCTCCACGGTTTTTATTTTTTAATCCCAGATAAAAATTGATTTTAGAACTTTTATTTGATTCTGGGTTGACATAGCTTTTAATTAAGTTAAAAAAAATCAGTAAAGATTGTAGAGTTGAGAATCCCTACCCATAGAACATTTCTACAAGGGTTTCAGGTCACGCATATTAAATAGAACTAAAGCTGCGTATCACACCAGAAATCTATTGTAGGGTGCGTCAGATATCAAAGATTTGTTTATTTACTAGATTTATGCAGTCTGACGCACCTTACCAATGTGTCAGTTGCCTAAGTCCTAATACCGAAAAATTATTCAACAATCTTCATTCTGAAAAATTTCTGTTACCAAAACTGTTACAAGCATCCCATGACTAAACAGGTAGTCTATGATGATATTAGTTAAACTCCTCACACCATATCAAAAGCCGTGAAACCATCTGGTACACGGTTTTTTTTATTTTTCGTCGGAGAATTTGAGCAATTTATCCCCCGCTTTATCAATTTCCTGATTAATTCAACCCTAACTACTCAATTAAGCTAAAGTTGCAAAAGACGTGCATTTTTACCCAGGAGAAAAGCTGTGAAAGCAGTCTTAATGACAGCAGTAGGAAACCCCGAAGTTCTACAACTGCGAGATATACCCAAACCCACACCGGGAAATAGAGAACTTTTAGTCCGCTTAGTAGCAGCAGGTGTTAATCCCTTAGATACGAAACTGCGAAAAAGAGGCACATTTTACCCTGAACAAATGCCTGCTATACTCGGATGCGATGGTGCAGGTATTGTTGAAGCTGTCGGTGCTGAAGTCCAGAAATTTGCCCCTGGAGATGAAGTCTATTTTTGCTATGGTGGTTTAGGTGCAAAGCAGGGTAATTACGCAGAATATACCACCGTTGATGAGCGATTTGTAGCCAATAAACCCAAATCTGTTACCTTCGCAGCAGCAGCAGCAGCACCTCTAGTCTTAATAACCGCTTGGGAAGCTTTATATGAACGGGGAAGACTACAACCAGGAGACAAAGTTTTAATTCATGGGGGTGCTGGTGGTGTTGGTCATGTAGCAATTCAACTAGCTAAACTCAAAGGTGCAGATGTCGTCACTACCGTTAGTTCTCAAGAAAAGGCGAATTTAGTCACCCAACTTGGTGCTGATCAAGTAATTTTCTACAAACAAACAGACTTTGTTCAAGCTACCTTAGATTGGACAAACGGTGAAGGTGTAGACTTAGCTTTTGATACTATTGGTGGTGAAATTTTTGATCAAACCTTTCCCTCAGTCCGAATTTATGGTGATATCGTCACCATTCTCGAACCTAACTCCAACACAGTTTGGAAAGTTGCCAGAAATAGAAATCTTCGCATTAGCTTAGAATTAATGTTAACACCAATGATGTTAGGAAATGTCGAAAGTCTGCAACATCATGGTGAAATTCTTCAACAATGTGCTAATTGGATAGATGAAAATAAGTTAAAAATTGAAGTGACCCATCAATTCCCCTTACAAGAAACAGCAAAAGCTCATCAATTGCTAGAAAATGGCGCTATAACAGGTAAAATTGTCTTACTAATTAGCGATAACTAGAAAACTTGCATAATTCGTTTTTTAAACGCAGCATCTCGCAAATATTAAACGCAGTAATTCAGAAATTTTCTCTGTGTTACTCTGCGCTGACCTTAGCGTTACTCTGCGTTTTACTCCTTTTCCCTTTTCCAACCTTTGCAGCACAACCAGAACGCACCCCTTTAACTCTAGAACTATTACAAGAACGACTCAAGACACCAACACTCCACGAAGGTAATTTAACAGTAGATTTGCGGGAAATGGTAATTGATTTACGACCAGAAAACGCTATCTTTCGGGATAATTTTTATAAATTGGTGCGAAAAGAACTACAAAAGACTGGTACAAAACCGCTGGGTTTAGATTTAAGTTATTCGTTAGTGCAAGGGGATTTTATCGGTAGCGACTTGGGTTTAAGAACACCTCTTTACGCACAGGCCATAGCACCAATTTTTACGGCGATAGAACAAGAACAATTAGAACGTCTCCGTTTAGTATGTTTACAATCATTATCAATAGCTTTCCCTAATTCTAAAGACTGTAAGTCGCTTTTAGGAACTCTATCAGCTACTTCCAGCGAAATTGCTGTATTTCGTGGTGCTTTAACTTTGGTGGAAACTCGTTTTAATGGTGAAGTACAATTTCCGCATACATTTTTTCTTCAGTCTATAAATGCTGGAGGTGCAACTTTTTTCAAAGCCACTAACTGGAATGAAACTAGATTTAGCCGTCCTGTTAGCTTTGATGCTGCTGCTTTTATTCAACCTAGTAGTTTTCAAGGTAGTATTTTTTTTGATAAAGCTAATTTCAGAAAAGCTAAATTTCAGGAATCTGTAGATTTTCAAGGTGAGTTTTTTGTTAGAAATGCTAATTTTAACCAAGCAAAGTTTAAACAATTAGTTAAATTCAATAATAGTTTATGGCAAGAAGATGCTGATTTTTCTGGTGTTAGTTTCATGAATTCAGTACAATTTAATAAAGCAAATTTTAATCAATTTGTTTTTTTCAAAGAGACAAATTTTGAAAAAGATATTATTTTTAGAGAAACCCAATTTAACCAATCTGTAAATTTTCATGGTGCCAGCATTCTTAATCAAGCTGATTTTAGTGATGTGAGGTTTGGCAAAGGAGCATTTTTAAATATACCTGGGTTAAATTTCAATTCTAATCAAGCAAAAATTTTAGGTAATCCTGGTGAAATTGGTAATAAATTTTCTGTTCCGACGTTACAAGGTAATCAAAACATTTTGCGAAATTTGGGGCAAAATTTCCGTCAACAGCAACAAGTTGCTGATGCCAATCAGTTAGAATATCTAAAACAACGACTAAAATTAATACAATTAAGTCATCTTTTAGTAGCTACAAATATTAATAATGCTGCTGTCTCTAGTTTGATCAACTTGGGTTTTTCCCCCACTCAAGCACAAGCAATTAGAGAACAACGGGAGATAAAACCATTTCGCAATAGTAGCGAGTTATTAACTTTAGCAGATATTGATTTAGAAACCTATGATAAATTAAGCGATCGCTTGGTTGCAAGTGAACCACTCTCGCTGAGTATGTGGTTAATTCAAGCTTTTAACTGGTTGTTATTGAGTGTACTGTTGTTGCTGAGTGGCTATGGGACAAACTTCTGGTTGGTATTTGGTGTTGGGGGAGTTGCGATCGCATATTTTGGGTTACTATTTTGGTTAATAGACCGTTACCGTCGGCTGCGTCCTGTACCCATTATTCCTTCATATTACGAAACTATTTCTATACTGACTAGTTTTAGCTGTCTAATGTCCTTAAGCTTATTAGCAGTCTTTCGTAATACCCAACAACCTTGGCTGACCTTAGGATGTCTTTTGATGATTATTGTTCCTGTGCCATTAATTTTAATATGGCGACTTTATCAACAGGGGCGTTATCACGATTTAATGGATTTTTCCTATTTTACAGAAGACGGAACTTTACGACAATTAAGATTATTAATTGGACGTTTACCAGTAATACCAAGAAATCCGACATTTCGAGAAAGATATATGCCTTTGTTATGGAATCGGCGTTGGAATTGGCTCAACTACTATGACTTTAGTCTAAATAATCTCGTGCGATTAGGATTTAATGATATTCGCCTAAGGGATGAACACCTTCCGGGAATTATTGCCTCCCTAGCTTGGTATCAATGGAGTTTAGGTTTACTTTACATCACCTTAGTTTTGTGGACTCTCTCCCGCACAATTCCGGGATTAAATTTACTAATTTATTTAAAATAATTTCTCAAATAATTTCTGCAACAAGACGCAAAGACATAAAAACCTTTACGCCTTTGCGTGAGGCTGATTGTAGTATTGACAGCTAAACCTTTGCTTCCAAAGACTTAAGCAATTCAGTATTGACACCCGATTCACGAGGTAGAGAAATTTTACCAGTACGGGCTATTTCTCTCAGACCAAATTTTTGCAACACTTGGACGATCGCTACCATTTTACCAGGATCTCCCACAACTTCCAAAGTTAGAGAATCTTCTGCTACATCCACAACCCTAGCTCGGAAAATCTGAGATATCTCAATTACTTCGGCGCGACTGCTGCTAGTAGCATTCACTTTCAAAAGCATCAATTCCCTCTCTACACAAGGAGTTTCGGTAATATCCTGTACTTTGAGGACATTAACTAACTTGTATAATTGTTTGGTGAGTTGCTCAATTACGCGATCGTCTCCAGGTACAACCATTGTAATACGGGACACACCTCCCTGTTCAGCAGGGCCAACGGCAAGGCTTTCAATATTAAAGCCACGACGAGCAAATAAACTGGAAATACGGGAGAGAACCCCCGCTTCATCTTCTACAAGAACGGAAAGAGTATGTTTCATTTCGCCAACACAGGCTAGGGGAGCATGAGATTAACGCAGACCTGAACTCATGGCTGCGCTAGACTTACTACCACACTGAATTTTCGGTCTAATCCCTTATTGTAACGTATCTTTCGCATCCTGAGATCAAAGTTAGGCAGAAATCATACTCTTAACTCAAAATTGTCTTGAGTACAGATCCTATCAACGGTAGATGTAATTTTTTTATTAAACTTCTATACTCAGCTAAGATATAGCTTTTCCCACTCTAGTTAGATACAAAATTACCCCTCCCCAACCCTCCCCTTGGTAAGGGCGGGTGAGGTGTATTTCATGAGCTTGGGAATTGCTATAAAACCCTCAACAAAATAGGAGAAAAGTATTTATGAGTTGGTTAAAAAGACTTTTTGGATTAGAAAAACCAGAAAATGCACAAGTAAATCCCACTCCGCAACCAGTACCACAAGCTACGACTACTGCAACTCAAACCATCCCTCCAGAACGTCTAGGATTAAGCGGAGAATACGACCAAAGCGGTTTAGCCAAGCGGGTAGCATTGGCTTTTGATCAAGATCCCCAACTTGATGATGTTAATACCCTTTGGGTGGCTCAAACGGGAAGTAAAGTGGTACTAAAAGGCAAAGTTCCCGATCAAAATATCCTGAATAAGATGATGGCTGTGGCTAATTCTGTAAATGGCGCTACATCTGTAGATACGACTCAAGTAGAAGTCGGCTAGTGATCAGAAGATTTTTTCCAGCACTCAGCACTCAACCCAGTTTCGCTCAATCCAATCCAAAATTAATTGGTTCACTTGTTCTGGAGATTCATCTTGTGGACAGTGACCAACATTTTCTAGATGCAGCAGTTCTAATTTCTCGTTATAGCGAGCAAATTCACTAGCCAGTACTGGGGGAACAAATAGATCTTTTTTTCCCCAAATCAATAACATCGGAATTGTCAAGTTTGGTAATATTTTCTTGACACTAGTACTGAAATTTGCACCAATTGAAGCTTTGAAAAGGGCGATAAATGCACGGGTAGAACCCCTGTCTTGAGGAGGCCCTGCCAAAATATCTATAAGTTCGTCCGTGATAGCTTCTGGATTAGCATAAGCAAGACCAGCCCAGCGTCGCAGCACACTTGGTCGCCGTATCAAGTTAAAAAGAGGTTTGAGGAGTAGAGGAGAAGCGATAATACTTTTAATTCCTCTCACAACTGGGTGTAAAAAAACGGGAAGGAGTTCTAATTCCAAAGTCGGATCTGGCAAACTCATCATCACTATACCTTTTACCATATCAGGATGGGCAGCTGCTGCAAATAAGGCAATTAGCGAACCAATGGAATTGCCTACTAATATTACTGGTTGGCGGATAAATGATTTCCAAAAATCATAAACCTGTTCTACCCAAAGTTCGACGCTGTAATTAACAGAGGCCTTTTCTGAAGCGCCAAAACCCAGCATATCTAAGGCATAAACGGTATGATATTCTCCCAAAACTTCTAAGTTATGTCGCCAATGACCAATGGAAGCTCCAAAGCCGTGTAACAAAATTAGAGGTGTGATATGGTTTGTTGCAGATAAGCCTTTTTTCTCTTTAACTGCCTGACCTAGACTAGATTGAGCGCGTATATAAGTATAGCGGGTTTGCCAACCTCGCCAAACCCAATCCCTTTGATTACCAACTCGTTGCTGCCAAGATGCTGTAGTCGTCACAGATGCCTCCAAGTTATTTTTATGTGTTACATTAGTTATAATTACTTGTATATTTAACTTAACTTGTGACGAATATGTGTTGATCGCATCAAATGTCAAGACATTGACGAATGATTGTAATAATAGTTAATATTAGCCAAAATTGTGTAATTTAGATTAACTATTGTAGGGAATTTATATCAAAGTGAGTAGAATAACAAATACAACAGAATATGCAACTATTGTATGGATTAGCTACCATAAATATAGAGACTCATTTTTTCAGTTTTGAGTCATTCCCGAACTTTGCCTATTTGGGCATACTAAATAAAACTAAGTAAATCAAGACCAATCCAAATCCTTAACTAAAGAGCTCCCAAAAATCATAATGCCTGTGATTGAGAAAAAAAGAACTCGCGATCTGCCCCAAATTAACGAACGGATTCGCTTCCCGAAAATTCGGGTCATTGACACCGATGGTGCCCAACTGGGTATTATGCCACCGCAGGAAGCGCTGCAACTAGCAGAAGACAAAGAGCTAGATTTGGTGCTACTCAGTGACAAAGCTGATCCGCCTGTATGTCGAATCATGGACTATGGGAAATATAAATTTGAGCAGGAAAAAAAGGCGCGGGAAGCCCGGAAGAAGCAGCACACGGCTGACGTGAAGGAAGTGAAGATGCGCTACAAGATAGAAGAACACGACTATCTGGTGCGCGTCAAGCAAGCAGAACGCTTTCTCAAAGATGGTGATAAAGTCAAAGCCACTGTGATGTTCCGGGGTCGAGAAATTCAACACAGTGACTTAGCGGAGACTTTACTTAAGCGTATGGCAACTGACCTGGATGCGTTAGGTGAAGTACAGCAAGCGCCAAAAAAAGAAGGGCGAAATATGATGATGCTGATCTCACCCAAGAAGTAAGCTCAAGAACGGATAGCGGGAATGAGGGTTCTCATAGATACCAAGATGGGGGAAGATAGGGTAAGTTTAATCAGTCCCCAGTTCCCAATCTCCAATTCCCGCCCTGTAAATTTATTTAAAAACGATAGTCCTGGCAGCTGAGTGGGAAAGATAATACTCAGATGTTCAGGATTTTTGCTATTCAGTAACTGTTATCCTAATTACTTGGCTGTTGCGCTGTGATTACCCCAGAAATTAAAACTGCATGGAAGTTAAAAATCATTGGTTGACTACCAATAGAGGCGCTCTGGCAAGATTGCTGAAGTGGGTAAATCTCCGACCGGAGGAAGTTGAACGCACTTGGATGATGTTTGCCTTCTACACCATTGTATCTGTAGGATTGCGGTGGGCTGAAGATAGCACTGTGGCGATGTTTTTAGATAAATATGGTGCGGGAAAACTCCCCTGGATTTATATCGCTAGTGCAGTCACAGGGGCTGGGTTGGTGGTTTTATATTCTTGGTTACAAAAGGTTTTCCCCTTGCGAGCGGTGATTGTGGCGATCGCACCGGGCATGGTTGTGCCTTTATTATTACTAGTTGTCTTGCATTGGGGCATAAATATTCCTTACCTGGCAGTAATTATCATCTTTCTGCTCAGGTTATGGGTAGATGCCTGTTACGTAGTCAATGACCTCAACACCTCTATTGTTGCTAATCAACTATTCAACATTCGGGAAATTAAGCGGACTTACCCATTAGTTAGTAGTGGCATATTAGTGGCCGATGTGATTAGTGGCTTTAGTTTACCTTGGTTACTCAAATTCGCCGACCTCAATACAGTCATTCTCATCGCTTGTATTGTCATTCTCTTAGGCTCAGGAATTTTATTTTATTTAACTTATAAATATCCCACCTCTTTCCCCTATACCCCACAACGGCATATCACCGAAGAACAAGCCTCTCGACACCGCCGCCTAGAAACTCCTCTTAAACGGTATGTTTGGCAGTTATTCGCCTTTTTTGCCCTGTTGCAAGTCATTGGCTTGTTAATAGATTTTCAGTATCTGCGCGAACTCAATTCCAATTTAAGTCAACAAGAACTGGCTGGCTTTTTAGGTGTGTTTGGTGGCATTGTGGGACTATGTGAATTAGTTACTCAGTGGTTTATTTCTAGCCGATTGATTGAAAAAGTGGGTGTGTTTTTCACAGCTGCACTCTTACCAATTACCGTTGGCTTTTTATTACCAGGGATCATCTCCCTGCTGAATTTATTTCCAGCCATTGAACAACCTGGATTTTTCTGGGGCTTAATTAGTCTCAAATTCTGTGATGAACTGCTGCGTTATACCTTTGTAATTAGTAGCGGCCCAGCGCTTTACCAACCGATTCCTGAGCGGATTCGGAGCCGGATGCAGGCCTTATCAAGTGGCACAGCCGAAGCGATCGCATCTGGTGTCACAGGATTAGTAATTTTTGGAACTATCTTTCTCTCGCAAAAATATATCCCTGAACCACTACAAAAGTGGGTATTAATCGGCGAAACAGTGATTGTCGCTGCCACCTGTTTAAAAGTAGTCTGGGAATTGCGATCGCGCTATGTTGACGTATTAGTCTTAAGTGCAGAACGAGGCGGACTAAGTGCCGCAACCGTGGGCTTGCGAGCCTTCAAACAGGGAATAGTCAAAGCTTTAGTAGAAACAGGTAGTACAGCCGATAAAACCTCTTGTTTGGAACTTTTAACCCAAATTGATCTGCCCGGATCAGGAGAAGTTTTAGCACCTTTACTAGTTAAGTTACCCCCAGATTTACAAGCCCAAAGTCTAGAAATCATGCTTCTGGCAGGTGCAAATCCTCTCTATGTCCCTGATGTTCGTTTCTTGTTAGACCAACCCCAAGCAACAGTTGATCCTGAAGTGTTTGCTCTAGCGATGCGTTACGTTTGGCTGGCTGGAGTCAATCCTGATTTAAGCCTATTAGAAGATTACCTGCAACCAAAACACCACCCACTCATCCGCGCCACAGCCGCAGCTTTGCTATTGCGTCAAGGAAACCCTATGCAAAAGCTGGCAGCTACTAAAACTATGCGCCTGATGTTGACTCATAAACAAGAAAGAGAGCGGGTGAATGGAGTTCGAGCGCTCAGAGAAGCCATCTATTTACAGGCACTGCGGATTCATATCCCCAATTTATTGCAGGATGATTCATTACGGGTACGCTGTGCCGTATTAGAAATGATCACTGCCACTCGTTTAGAAGAGTACTATCCCACACTCTTAGCAGCACTCTATTACAAATCAACTCGGAATACAGCCATGCAGTGCCTAGTGAGCATGGAAAATGAAGCTATCCCGATGTTATTGAAACTAGCTACCAATATTTACAAACCGGAAGTAGTGCGAATGTACGCTTGGCGTACCATTGCTCAAATCGGTACCCTTGAAGCAATAGAAACTTTATGGCTACATTTGGAAACATCCTGGGGTACTAATAGGGATTATATCCTCCGCAGTTTACTGAAAATTCACCAACAACCAGGAAAAATCAGTGCGATCGATCAGTTCTATGAAAGTCGCGTCGAAGCTTTAGTTGAGCAAGAAATACGATTGCTTGGGGATATTTATGCCGCTTATCTAGACTTCCAAACACTAGACTCTCTAGAAAATTATCAAGGAAATGAACGGCTATTAACTATCGGTAAGTTGCTGCAACGCGCACTTTTAGAATTAGAATTAGATGTCAAAGATAGATTATTACTGTTATTGAAGCTGCTTTACCCCGCAGAAAAGATGCAAGCCGCAGCTTTCAACCTCCAATCTCAGTCATTGGTCAATTTAGCACGGGGTTTAGAAATCTTAGATCACACTATCAATTTGCCTTGTAAGTCTCTGTTGTTGAACATTTTAGATCGACGACCAGAAGCAGAAAAGCTTAAGTATCTTGTTGATGCGGGATTTTGGCAATATGAAAATATTTCAGTCTCTGAACGCCTTTGTAAGCTGTTAACCAATGCTCATTTGCTCTCTGACTGGTGTTTAGCTTGCTGTTTTCATTTTTCCCAAGCTGCTTATATCCGACTCACAACTACGGTAATTTTGGCAAATTTGCGCCATCCTACAGGCTTTGTCAGAGAAGCAGTAATATCATACTTGAGCGTAGTTTCCCGACGTGTTCTTCAAGAAATTCTCCCCCACTTGCAAACAGATCCGCACCCACTTGTAATGACTCAAGTGAAAGAGTTGATAGCAAAATATCAAGATGGAGTTCAGGAGTAGGCAGGAGTTAGGAGGCAGAAGGCAGGAAGCAGAAAGCAGGAATCAGTGTAGAACTTTACCATATTTTTTTATGATGATTGAATCAGAAATCGGTGAGCAGATTATTGCAACCAATCTCAAGCAATTTCTTTTGGTACTTTCAGTTTCCTTAAGTGTGGCGACTTTACCGCAGATATTTAGTTGGTTTCGCCAAATACCTTATACATTACTATTGGTAATTGTCGGCTTGGGTTTAGCGATCGCTGATGTCCGTCTTGTCACCCTTTCCCCCGGCTTGATTTTGTTCATTTTCTTACCACCACTTTTATTTGAAGCCGCTTGGAATTTGCACTGGAAGGAACTAAAGGAAGATTTTTTCCCAATTTGTTTATATGCAGTCTTCGGAGTAGTAATTTCTATTCTTGGTGTAGCTATCGGCCTCAATCAATTCGCTGGAATTTCCCTCACCACAGCTTTACTCATAGGTGCTAGTCTATCGGCTACTGACCCAGTTTCTGTGACTGCATTGTTTAGGGAACTAGGTGTAGGTAAGCGTCTTGTCACCCTCATGGAAGGGGAAAGCTTATTCAATGATGGCATGGCTGTAGTAGCTTTTG
The DNA here is from genome assembly GCF_057568715.1 of Anabaena sp. EIM26. NCBI lineage: Bacteria > Bacillati > Cyanobacteriota > Cyanophyceae > Nostocales > Nostocaceae > Anabaena > Anabaena sp. EIM26. The sequence goes on from NZ_CM172472.1 coordinate 1,841,662, forward strand.
GTTTTTTGGTAGCCCTACCGCTAGGAAAAGTCCAATTAGGATTTCAGCCTCTTTTGATCGAGTTGTTCACCGTCGTCGGTATCGGTGTCGCAGTCGGTAGTTTAATTGGCTTTGGTATTTCCTACCTTACCCAACGCTTCGATTTACCAATGGTGGAACAGTCGTTAACATTAGTTTCAGCTTATGGAACTTACTTAATTATTGAAGATTTAGGTGGTTCTGGAGTAATTGGAGTTGTCACCACAGGTTTAATTTTAGGTAACTTTGGTTCTCGTATCGGCATGAATCCTCGGACTCGGATCATTGTTTCCGAATTTTGGGAATTTTTGGCTTTCTTTGTCAACTCAATTGTCTTTTTATTGATTGGTGATCAAATTCGCTTTGCTAGTTTGGAAGAAAACTTAGGCATCATTTTTGTCACAGTCATAGCTATGATAATCATGCGGGCATTAGCAATTTATATTCTGAGCTTTATTAGCACTAATATTACTAAATCAGAAATTTCCTTACCCGAACAAACAATCCTTTGGTGGGGTGGATTACGTGGTTCTGTTTCCATTGCCCTGGCTTTAAGTGTACCGACAATTCTGCCAGAACGAGACAAAATCATCGCTACTGTATTTGGCGTAGTTTTGTTTACTTTACTAGTACAGGGATTAACCATCAAACCTTTATTACAAAAATTGAATTTATTGGGCGATGCTGGTCTCCGTGAGCAATACTTAGAATTATCTGCTCGGAATGTAGCCTTAGAGCGAGTTCTGCAACACCTCCAAGCAGATCAACGTCCGGGAATTGACCCTGAATTTTACCGTTATCAAGAAGCACTAATCAAAGGTGAAATTGATGATTTACAAGGAGAAATTGATCAGTTACAAAATGAATATCCTAATCTCAGGGAATTCTCTACTGAGCAATTTCGAGGAGAATTACTGGCGATAGAGGCAGATACTTACGCAGAATTTGTACGATCTGGACGATTAAATAAAGAACTTGCACCTATGCTACAAAACCTCTTACAGTCCGGGAAACAGAAGGAAGTTTAAACCCACAAACAATACATAAGAATTCAGGAGTCAGGAAAATAAGAACCAAATTAGCCAAAGAGTTTATTGGTCGGAAACTTCCCTTTTTTAGGGCAGTATTCAGAACAATTTATTGCCTCTTCCGTAAGAACGATATCAGGCTTCACAGCACATTTAAGATAATGGTTATTGGCAAAAAACTTACAATTTTTACAAGGGACTTGATGTACAGTATTTACACTAAAAGCTATTTTGTTATCTAAATTAGAGCGAATTTTCTGTAAAATAAACAAAAAAATAGCCCAAATAAAAACAAAACTCAAGGGAGTTAAAGCTATTGCTAGATCGGATATATTTAGAGGCTGCTGTTGTGTATATTCTTGTTTACTGTCACTCTGTGTTAACTGATGTAAGATTCTTTTATCCGCAGCTTTTTGTTGTAATATTTGTTCAACATACATATTATTTACCTTCTTGATAATATGTTTTTTCAGTAATTTGTGAAAACCAGACTATTTACTATATTTCAATTATAGGTTTAACAAAACAAAAGTTCAGCTATCTCTGTCGATAGTTTTGCTTGCCATGATTTGAATGTATATCTAAAGGAATAAATTTAATTAATAAATGCCAGATAAATGAAATTCCGAAATCTAGAATGTTAAAATTGATCTAGAGATAGAGGAATAATTTCCAAAATTGTTTATATAAAATGGATAAATAACATTAATTTTTATAAATTAAATATGTTAATTGCAAGATTATCATAGGTCTGATAAAGTATGAATATAGCATTTTTCTACAGAGTTCCTGTAACATCTCTGGTATTACTTTGGTTGGCTTACGATTTTTTAGGTTGGTATCTTGCTGCTCACCAAATCGCTTGGTTAGTGGGAGCTTTTGTTGCAGTACTTGCAATAGCTATAGTTAGAAAGAGTAACTCTTGGTTAGAAAGTCTCTTAGTCTTTGGTTCTCAAACCTTAATTGTAGTCTTATTCTTAAGCTCATCAATCGCTTTAATCGCAATTTGGTCAATCTTGTTCAGCATATTTATTATACCTCTGGCAACTACGCTGTTGGCTGATCTAGAAATGCGTTTTTCTGGCTTTAACAAAACAGATTCATTTTGGATATTAACAGTCATTGCTGGCTTAGGTTTAGCCGTTGGTGAAATGATAGATATCCTTATTCTTCCTAGTATTAAATACTAATTTAACTGTGTCTAATCTGACTTTTTCCTAAGAGGATATTTTAAAAGTATTTTTGTGAATATCAAAGCCTCTCTCTGTGGGAAGCAACTCCGCATTGAGATATGGGTGATTTGTGTAATACTTGTGTTTTTTATACTAACATTGTTTCTGTTTCGCATAAATTGTAACATTTATTTCATTTAATTAAGTAGCAAGGATGATAATCTTGGGTTTTATCCAAGCAGGCTTATCACTAATAAATAGCAAATCTAGTTTCAGTAATCTAGATAGCAAAATAAATTTATTCTCTAGCAATATAAATAAAATCCTTGTAAATAAAGGCTTTCAGCTATTTTCACCTTATGCTTTACAAAAATTCATCATTATTAGATGATAAATTATCTCAATAAGTCTGGTAGTATATCCTCAGAACTTATTGAATATAAATCTCAATAAGTAAAATGAGCCTCGCAACTATTTCTAACAATTCACAGGAAATTACACCATGACGAGCATGGCTGTGCAAACCCCGGAGTCCATACCTTGGTGGTCAGGGAACGCCCATTTAACAAACCTTTCAGGACGACTTTTAGGCGCTCATGTTGCCCATGCAGGATTAATCGTGTTTTGGACTGGTGCAACAACCTTATTTGAACTTGCCCATTTCCAGCCCTCACAACCAATGTACGAGCAAGGCTTAATTCTCTTACCCCACCTAGCAACCTTGGGTTGGGGTGTAGGTAGTGGTGGTCAAATTGTAGATACCTATCCCTACTTCGTCATTGGAGCATTGCATCTTATTAGCTCTGCTTTTCTAGGACTGGGAGGAATATTCCATGCTTTATGGGGTCCAGCTATCCTAGAAGAAAAATTTTCTTTCTTTGGCTATCGTTGGCAAGATGCCAATAAAATGACAAATATTCTTGGTATTCATCTAGTTTTACTGGGTTTAGGGGCAGGTTTACTCGTTGCCAAAGCTATCTTTTTCGGAGGTTTGTACGACTCAAATTTTGGACAAGTACGAGTCATTAATCACCCTACCTGGAACTTTACGGTTATTTTCAGCTACCTGATAGGCAGTCATAAATACTGGATTGCCGGAGTGAACAACCTAGAAGACTTGGTTGCTGGTCATATATGGGTCAGTATTATCTGCATAGCGGGGGGTATCTGGCACATTACCACTGAGCCTTCTGCCTTTGTAAAACGGCTGTTTGTTTGGTCAGGAGAAGCATACCTATCCTACAGTTTGGGAGCTTTAAGCTTAATGAGTTTTATCGCTGCCTATTTCGTCTCCGTGAACACACTTGCTTACCCTGTAGAATTTTACGGTACACCTTTGAGCATTAGCTTTGACAGGTTTCCCTATTTCCACAATGGAGATTTATTATCTTCTCGTGTGTGGTTGGCAAATGCTCACTTTTGGCTAGGCTTTTTCTTTCTCCAAGGGCATCTTTGGCACGCCTTACGGGCTGCGGGTTTTGATTTTCGCACCGGTGAAGTTTTACGTCCAACTCGTGGTGAGGTAATGTAACTATGACTACTGCAACTATTAACCCACCTGAGTATGGATGGTGGGCAGGTAACGCTCGGTTTATTAACCAATCTGGTCGAATTTTAGGCGCTCATGTTGCCCATGCTGGGTTAATTGTACTTTGGGCTGGGGCAATGACCCTATTTGAAATCAGTAAATACAACCCTTCCCGTCCAATATATGAACAAGGGTTAATTTTACTACCTCATTTGGCAACCTTAGGATTTGGTATTGGTGATGGTGGCAAAATTATTGATATCTATCCCTATTTTGTTATTGGTGTACTGCATTTGGTCAGTTCGGCTGTACTTGGTGCTGGGGGGATTTATCACGCTCTTTTAGGACCCAAGGTATTAGCAGAAAACAAAAATTTTCCTGGTTCTTTTGGCTACAACTGGGAAGATGAAGACAAAATGACCACCATCATTGGGATTCATCTGGTTTTGTTGGGTTTAGGAGCATTTTTACTGGTGCTAAAAGCCACGGTTTGGGGTGGTATTTATGACCCTGCTGTGGCATCTGTGAGGATAATTACAGCCCCAACTCTCAATCCTGTGCGGATCTTTGGTTATCTGTTTGGTGGTCAAGGTATGGCTGCTGTCAATAATTTAGAAGATGTTATTGGTGGCCATGTCTGGGTAGGACTGCTTTGTATTGGTGGCGGAATTTGGCATATTTTCACTACTCCTTTCACCTGGGCAAAAAAGATATTGTTTTGGTCTGGTGAGGCTTATTTATCTTACAGTCTTGCTGCTTTGGCATACATGGGTTTGTTAGCAGCATATTTTGTGACTGTTAATGATACCGTTTATCCAACTGAGTTCTATGGACCTTTGGGATTTAGTAGCACATCAGAAGTAATTTCGGTTCGCACTTGGTTAGCAACTAGCCATTCTGCTTTAGGTGTTGTCTTTTTATTGGGTCATATTTGGCACGCTCTAAGAGTGCGTGTAATTGCAGCGGGTTTGGACTTTCAGGAAGGGGTTGTCAATTATTTGGATTCCCCAGAATTTGGCAATTTACAAACTCCTGTCAATGCTTCTGATTTAACACTGAAGTTTTTAGGCAATCTTCCTATTTACCGTCCGGGGTTGTCTCCTTTTTATCGCGGTTTAGAAATTGGCATGGCTCATGGTTATTTCCTGCTTGGCCCTTTTGTAAAATTGGGTCCGCTACGGAATACGGAGTTAGCAAATCAAGCTGGGTTAATAGCTACTATTGGGTTGCTGTTGATTCTATCAATTTGTTTGTGGCTGTATGGTAAGGCAACTTTCCAAAAACGCCAATCGCCTCAAGGAGAGCTACCAGATAATTTAACCACAGCTAAGTCTTGGGGTCAGTTTAATATTGGTTGGATGGTTGGTGGTTCTGGGGGAGCTTTGTTTGCTTTTTTGCTATTAACTAATAGCAGTTTATTTTCCTAAGTTGATTTTTATTGAAGGGGGTTTGAAAATGTCAAAAAAAGTTGGTTTGTTCTACGGTACTCAAACTGGTAAAACCGAATCTGCTGCGGAAATGATTCGGGATGAGTTTGGTGATGATGTGGTGACACTTCAGGATATTTCCCAAGCGGATGCCACTGATTTAGAGGAGTATCAATACCTGATTATCGGCTGTCCTACTTGGAATATTGGTGAACTACAAAGTGATTGGGAAGGCTTTTTTCCGGAATTGGATACTATCAATTTTTCGGGTAAATTAGTTGCCTATTTTGGTACTGGAGATCAGCTTGGCTATGGGGATAATTTTCAGGATGCTATGGGCATTTTAGAAGAAAAAATTTCCGAGCGTGGAGGTAAAACTGTGGGTTATTGGCCAAAGGATGGTTATGATTTTAATGAATCTAAGGCATTTAAAAATGGTAAGTTTGTCGGTTTGGCACTTGATGATGATAATCAATCTGATTTAACTGATCAACGTATCAAGGCTTGGGTGGCTCAGTTAAAGACAGAATTTGGTTTGTAAAAAATTCTGTTTTTGCCATTATTTAGTAGTCATTTGTCAGTTGTCAAGGTGTGGATAATTTGATTAACTACACCTTCCTTACCATCCTCTATTCTATTTTGTGAGAATATTTATGTCTGATATGTTTGATGTTTTGTGGTTAAGTTCTAGTCCCGCTTTGGCAAGGTTTGATCAACCGTTGCTTAAATATTTCTGTAAGTATATGAAGGTCGCTCAGTGGGAGTACCATCAAGAAAAAGATGAGGGTAGTTCTATAGATGAAGCGGTGGATTTAGTCTATGAGTTTTTGACCCCTTGTAGTGGTTCTATACATTTAGCTGGTCATGGTGCTGGTGGTGCGATCGCTTTAAATTTTGCTCGTCGTTATCCCGAAAAGGTGCGATCGCTCACTTTATTAGCTGTGGCTTCTCAACCTGCCCATACTTGGCACACTCACTACTATGTTCAAAGAGAACTATTTTCAGTTAGTCGTGAACAAGTCTTAGCAAATAACGTCCGCAGTCTCTTTGGCAAGCAACCTGCTCACACCACTAAAAAGTTAATGGCAGCTTTAGACCAAGATTTGGAGCAAACCCCATTATTACACTCTCTCTTCAAGTTGGTTGATTTGCCTAAAGGTGGAGTTTCGATGCCAATGATGGTATGTGGTAGCAAAAATGATCCCATTGCCGCTCCACCTGCATTACAGGATTGGTTAAAATTTTTTAAACCAGAAGACCATCTCTGGGAATGCCCTCAAGGATATCATTTTTTTCATTACTTTTATCCTCAAGATGTTGGGGAGCAAATATTGAGTTTTTGGCGACTTTATCATCTCCAACCAATGCTGATATCTCAACTAATTTCTCAAAATTCAACAAATTAGCAAGTATTTCTTAGGGGCATATTTATCACCCCTAGTAATAATTTATCTAAACCTTTGACAGCGATAAAATTAACTATTGTCGCTGATTTTGCGTTGCAATATTTGTTTGAATTACTAATTGTTAAGCTTTATTACAGAGCTAACTAAATAGGAATATTTATCAATAAACTATATTTGTAATCACTAGATCAGCTATTAACTTCAATCATTTAACTGACTTTAGTCATGTTATCAACTTTTATCTATTGAAGTTAAATAGCTATTACTTGAGTATTTCTAGCAACAAGTCATAAATTAGTAAGCAATGCAGACATACGATAATCCCAAGGTCAAATTTGATTGGTGGGTTGGTAATGCCCGCTTCGCCAACCTCTCTGGCTTATTTATTGGCGCTCACGTCGCACAAGCAGCACTAACAACCCTCTGGGCTGGGGCATTTACATGGTTTGAAGTCTCTCGCTATAACCCGAATATCCCTATGGGTGAACAGGGATTAATTTTACTACCCCATTTAGCTACTTTAGGTTTTGGTGTAGGTGCAGGTGGTCAAGTTGTAGATACTTATCCCTACTTTGTCATTGGCGCTTTGCATTTAATCTCCTCTGCCGTTTTGGGTGCAGGTGCGCTCTTTCATACCTTTAAAGCACCACGAAATTTAAAAGAAAGCATTGGTTTTGCTCGTAAATTTCACTTTGAATGGAATGACCACAAACAACTAGGATTGATTTTGGGTCATCACCTCCTATTTTTAGGCATAGCAGCCTTATTATTGGTGGGAAAAGCGATGTTTTGGGGAGGAATATATGACGCAACAATTCATAATGTCAGAGTTGTAACCGACCCCACTCTTAACCCCTTTATTATCTATGGCTATCAAACTCATTTCGCCACTGTTAACAATTTAGAGGATTTCATTGGTGGTCATATTTATGTAGGTCTAACCCTCATTGGTGGAGGTATTTGGCACATTCTTATAGAGCCATTACCTTGGGCAAAAAAACTGTTAATTTTTTCTGGTGAAGCTATTCTTTCCTATTCATTAGGAGGTATTGCTTTAGCTGGATTTGTTGCCGCTTATTTTTGTTCAGTCAATACCCTTGCTTATCCAGTGGAATTTTATGGTTCTATATTGGAACTAAAACTGGGTGTGAGTCCCTATTTTGCCGATATCATCAAGTTAGCAAATGGTGGATATAGTGCTAGAGCATGGTTAGCCAATGCCCATTTCTTCTTAGCATTCTTCTTTTTGCAAGGTCATTTGTGGCACGCACTCAGGGCAATTGGTGTTGATTTTAAACAGATTGAAAAATCATTAAATGCCATCAGTAGCGAGTCATAAATTATCATTAGTGCTGAGTTAATTAAAGACTTGGCACTTTCCTCAAAGATAGCCTTTTGTTAGGGCTTAATCAATCTAAAATCCAAAATACATAATCTAAAATCCCAAATTGTATGACTGTGACCATTTCTACTGATAGAACCTTTGCAGCCAATACAAAATTATCTTGGTTGATTGGTAATGCCCGTTTAACAGATTTATCGGGGCAATTATTAGGCGCTCATATTGCCCATGCTGGTTTGATTATATTTTGGGTAGGAACTACTACTATTTCCGAAGTGCTTCGCTATGTTCCTAACATCCCAATGTATAAACAGGGTTTGATTTTATTACCTCATTTAGCAACTTTAGGTTGGGGTGTGGGTACTAGTGGTCAAATTGTAGATACTTATCCCTATTTTGTCATTGGCATCTTACATTTAATTGCCTCTGCTGTCTTGGGTGCTGGTGGATTATTTCATGTGTTTCGTAGTCCAGCAATTTTATATACTGCTGGTGGCAGAGTAGCAAGATTTCACTATGAATGGAATGATCCCAAACAATTAGGTTTAATTTTGGGACACCACTTGATTATTTTAGGTTTAGGTGCATTTTTGTTAGTGCTAAAAGCCATGTTTTTTGGTGGAATTTATGATACCCATTTACAAGATGTGCGTCTCATTTCTCACCCTACTCTGAATCCAGAAATAATTTTTAGCTACTTAGTCGGGATGAAAAATGGTAGCTGGAATGTTTTAGGACTTGCCAGTGTGGACAATTTAGAAGATGTCATTGGTGGTCATATTTGGATCGCTTGCATTCTGATTTTCGGTGGCATTTGGCATATTATTGTCAGTCCTTTTAATTGGATCAGGAAAATTTTACCCATAGAAAATGGGGAAGAAATACTTGCTTATAGTTTACTTGGTTTGGCTTTAATGTCTTGGATTTCTGCCACTTTTGTCGGTTACAACAATACGGTTTTTCCACCAGAATTTTATGGCTCAGAACGTTTAGGTATGGCAAATATTCAATTTTTTCTGGGAATAGTAGCCTTCTTCGGTTATGTTTGGCACGCTTGGCGTTCCCGTAGTATTTCCTCATAACGTAAACTTTGCTCAACATCAGTTAGTCACAATTTCAGCCTGTAGTTAATAGCATTTGACTGTGGGCTATTTCTTACAATTTTTTTGGGAGTAATAAATATATGGCTATGATTTTTTGCGCCTTATGTGCTTGGATAATGACGATTTTATTGCTTTGCAGTGTTTGGTTAACGGTAAAAAAAGGAATCAACTATTTATATAAATTACATCAAATTCCTTGTCATAATTGTGAATATTTTACTAATGACTATCGTCTTAAATGTACTGTACATCCTAAGAAAGCTTGTTGTGAACACGCCATTGGCTGTGTCGATTTTGAGCCAAAAACTGCTGCTTGTAATGCTTGTCAAAAGGGTCGAACATGGAAAATAGGAAAAAGTGATTTACAATATGATTGAAATTAACAGATTTAATATAGCAATTCCCAAGCTCATGAAATACACCCCACCCGCGCTGTCGCGCACCCTCCCCTTGGTAAGGGGAGGGTTGGGGAGGGGTAATTTTGTATCTAACTAGAGTGGGAAAGGCTATAACTAAATACATTTATTGCCTCTGATCAGATTTTCTTAACCATCAATATTCATCTTGAATCAGTACTTAAACTTATGAATACAAGCTCTGATTTTTTATCTGAATTATCTGATTTTCTCTATCCTCGTAGTCCATATCATGGAGAATTGAAGACGGAGTGTTTAAAGTTTAATTTACATCTGCAAGAATTTTCTCAACGAGTAAATTATATTTGTAGTTTACAAACTGGTGGTAAAATTGCTCCAGAGGAAGCTTACAAGCAGATTCAACTTCTCTGGAGACAATTAAAGTCTGTCAAAAAAACACTATAAGTTAGCTATACTGCAAATGGGTGAAATCTGGACTTATGTCATACTGAGCGTAACGTAGTGCAGCGTTCGCGGAGCGTCTCGTAGAGAAGTATCTCGGAGATTCTTCACTTCGTATGGCTAACGCCACGCTTCGCTATCAGAATGACACTTTTAACCCGTTCTTAGTATAACTAATCTGCAATCAACGAATTTTTAAGTCAGGGTATTATATTTTTGTCTACTTTTCTTTTTTCTCTAACCTAGCTTTGATATCTACTGCAAAGTCTTCATATCTTCTCAAAGGAGTTACTTCTACTTGCACATTTTGACCCATTTTTTTCATGATAGGTAAATCCAAGAGAATTTGATCAAGGGTGTCAGGTGTGGGAACATCCACAATTGCAATTACTCGACGAGTTCCTACACATTTCCACAAATCTACAACAATTCCTGCTTGTTTTGCTTGCAATGCTGCATCAGCTTCTTCATTCCAAATTGTAAATAGTTCTTGCTGTGTCATGTTGTCGGGGTATTCGACATGAAAATCTAGGTGATATAGCATGGGTAATTTTCCTAAGAGTGTTTTGTTAATTACAAATAATAAAATACTACAGATGAATGTTTCGCGCAAAGTATGATGATAATTTCAACTCACAGAAGTTCTAAAAGATTCTAAATAATCTACTAGACAATCTGGTGTATCAGCATATTGAGACAAATCAGAAATTAGTGTTGTTTCCCTCAAATTTAAGATAACTTTTATTTTTTTAGTAAAATACTTGGGATTTCCTGTATTTGCTTCTTCAACTAGTTTTACGTAGTTTATTAAACTGGCACTTTAGTATTAATTCTTCATAAAAGAGATACAAGAGCCGAATATATGAAAACCAGAATTGAGAAAGTTGTCAATATTTTAATGGAAGAACGTCCGTTATTTAAGGAAGAACTAAAGGCAGAGGAAATAGTGGAAGAGTTATGTAACTTATTTCAGCAAAATTTACCTATTGAGAAGTTTAATAGTATGGAAGACCAGGAATTAAAAGCACGTTGTAGTGGGATTATGGTGACAGAAGCAGTAGCAGGCACATTAAATGTATTAACTCCCGAACAATTAGCAATTTTTGATGAAATGATTAAACGTAAATAGAGAAAATGACTTATTTATTAGATACCAATATTGTCTCCTTAGAACTAAAAAATAATCCCATAATTAAGAAAAGACTAAAACAATTTCAATCGCAATAAGGATTATTGAGTATCAGTTGTATTGCTTACTTTGAAGTTAAAAGAGGTTTGTTTACAGTTAACGCAACTAAACAATTAGAAAGATTTGATAATTTTTGTAAGGATTATCAAATCATTTTTTTTGGATGATTTAGCAATTGTGGAAAAAGCAGCAGAAATTCATGCAAATCTCAGATTAAGAGGTTTACCAATACAAACAGAAGATATTTTAATTGCTGCGACTGCTATTATTAAGGGGTTTATTGTAGTTTCTAATGATAGTGATTTGTTGAGGGTTGAGGGGTTAAGTTTAGAAAATTGGTTACAGGAATAAAGTCAAAATAATGACAGCATGAAATTTATCAGTAATAATAATGAATATTCAAAAAACAGACAGCAAATTAAAACAACTATGAAGCGTCGTGATTTTATCAATTGGGTAGGTTTGGGTTGTTTAGCTAGTTCTTTACCTGTAGCGCTTGCTGCTTGTTCTCCTGAAACGAATACAACAGCATCTTCCGCAGCTTCTCAAAATAATTCCGCTGCTGCAAACTGGCAAAAAGTTGGTACTGTGGCAGAATTAGATAAAACTGGCCAACTCTTGGTGAAAGATTCTCCTCTGGGTACGATATTGGTAGTTGGTACATCTAAAAATGCCAGAAATTTGATTGCTGTTAACCCTACTTGCACTCACAAAGGTTGCACAGTTGAATGGAAAACAAATAAAAATAACTTTGTTTGTCCCTGTCATGATGCAGAATTTAGCGGTAATGGTAAGGTACAAGCAGGCCCAGCAGAAAAACCACTCAAAACTTTCAGCGCCAAGATTGAGGGAAATTCAGTTTTAGTGAAAACAACTTAAACTAATACAAATTTATACAGGTTATGGTGCATAAGATCCCCCATGTTTTGCTAAAGTCGCAAACCACAGATTTTTCATCACTGATTGAATATCTGCAAGCATCAGTTTTGGAATCTCCAGATTCAGAAATAGTTGAAAATCAAGAATATTTGCTGCAATTAGCACTTTCAGCTTTACAAATGGGGGACTTTCACGAACGCTGGCAGATTACTAAGGTTTTGCTACGTTTAGGAAACATTGCTATACCACCGTTAATCGAAATTTTAGCAGATGAAAATGCAGAGGAAGAGTTACGCTGGTATGCTGCGCGGACTTTGGGGGAATTTCAACACCCAGATGCGGTTACGGCTTTGGTGGAGTTGTTGAGTAGTAATGAAAATGGGGAATTGAAGGATATTGCGATCGCAGCTTTGGGACAAATGGGTAAAATTGGAGTTGCTACACTGTCAAAACTTTTAGCACAGGAAGATTCTAGACTTTTGGCGGTGCGATCGCTTTCCCAGCTTTCTACTCCAGAAACAATTGCACCTTTATTAAGTGTAGTTGAAGATTGCCAACCTGCTATCCGTGCTGCTGCTATTGAGGCTTTGAGCAGTTTTCATGATGCAAGGATACCACCAATTTTACTCAATGCTTTAGAAGATGAAGAAAGTGTAGTTAGACGTTTAGCTGTGCTGGGTTTAGGTTTTCGTCCTGATTTACAAGACTCTTTAGATTCAGTTAGAAAACTGCAAACCCGTTTGCATGACGTTAATATTGATGTCTGTTGTGCAGCGGCAATTGCCCTTTCTCGGATGGGGCGTGATAATGCAGCTAAGTGTTTATTCCAAGCGTTAATATTACCTCAAACAGCAGTAATATTACAGTTAGAAATCATCCGGGCTTTAAGTTGGATGGAAAGTAAATCAAGTTTGGAGTGTTTACAAAAAGCACTTTATCAAGTTTCTCTACCATTGCTGTGGCAAGAAATTGTGACGGTTTTGGGTAGAGTGAAAAAACCGCATTTAACTACTTTGGCTACTGATATTTTATTAAAATTGCTGCAACTTCAGCACCCAGCAATCCATATTACTAGCCTTAAAAGTTCTATTGCCCTTTCTTTAGGAACATTGGGACAAATCCAATCTCTTGAACCGCTAATTTTTATGTTAGTAGATGCTGATGCCCACGTTAGAATGCACGTAATTGCCGCTTTGAAACATATCTCACCAGAAATTGCTCTTCAACAATCACAGCAGTTAGAGACTTAGCGCACAAGAGTACGGATTAAATCCAAAATCCAAAATCCAAAATTGATGGACTTGTATCAAAATGTACTAGGATAAAGCAGCAGATTTTGTATCGCTGTCTCAATCTCAGTTACGAATTACGAATTATTAAAATGCGTTTAGAGCAGTTGCAAGCTTTTTTGGCGATCGCACAAACTGGCAGTTTTCAACAAGCAGCAAAAAAGTGTGGTGTTACTCAATCGACTGTCAGCAGACAAATTCAAGCACTAGAAGCAGATTTAGGTGTAGAACTATTTCATAGAACAACTCACGCTAAACTGACCCTAGGGGGTGAACGATTGTTACCTCGTGTCCGCAAAATTTGCCAAGAGTGGGAAACTGCAACGGCAGAATTAGCCGATTTAGTCGCGGGAAAACAGCCAGAATTATGTATTGCAGCTATTCATTCTGTATGTGCATCTTATTTACCACCAGTTCTGCAAAAATTTTGTCATAGTTATCCAGATGTACAGTTGCGTGTAACATCATTAGGAAGCGATCGCTCTTTGAAAGTTCTCAAAGACGGTTTGGTAGATTTGGCAATTGTTATGCATAATCGCTTTTTAATCACTGGTAGAGAAATGGCGGTGGAAGTACTATATGAAGAGCCAATTGAAGTTTTAACCGCAGCTAATCATCCCCTAGCCAAGTATGAATCTATCCCTTGGTCAGATTTAATTCGTTATCCACAAGTGGTATTTAAAGATGGATATGGAATGCAACGTCTCATCCAAGATAGATTTGAGCGACTGGAAGCTACACTTATCGCTGCTTTGGAGGTAAACACTTTAGATGCTTTTCGCGGTGTAGTCCGTCAAGGAGAACTCATTGCTTTACTACCACAGTCTGCATTAATGGAAGCAAAATGTGATCCTAGTCTGGCTGTTCGTCCTCTAGCCTGCAATACTAATTTAGCTGATAATTCCAGCTTAACCCGTCGGGTAGTGATGGTAACAACTCACGACCGTCTCCAGATTCCTCCTATTCAGCATTTTTGGCAATTAGTTAAGGATAATATTCCTCCGCAAGTTGAGGAAAAACGCTCAGTTTCTTAAATACTTCCTATCAGAAGAATATGGATTAACGTGAGTTCGGAGTTCGGAGTTTCTCCTTAGGAGACGCTACGCGAACGGAGTTATGATTTTTAAGGGCGAGATAATAAGGGTTTGAGACTCCTCGCGGAGGCGAGTTTTCCACAAATTATCTTATGTCGAACTCAGGTGAAATAATTCGTAATTCGTAATTTGTAATTCGTAATATTGCCTCTGGTCTGGTTAAATTACAGGACTTATTTTATGACATCACAATGGGAATGCTTGCTGCAAAATCTTGGTGAATGGCAAGGTTCATTTGCTCGTTATTCACCTCAAGGGAAACTATTGGCAGATATCCCTAGTGTAGTTTCCTTGGCAGGTTTAAACAATAATCAGACTATTCGCCAGGTTGTTAGCCGTCAAGGGCAAGAAGATTTAATTTTAGAATACAGTTCCCTGGCGCAGAGTACGTTGTTTTTTGAAAATGGCGCTTTTTCCCAAGGTTCGATTCAACTAGCACCATTTACAGAATTTGGGGCTGAACTCGGTTTGATTTATGAAAATCGACGTAAACGTCTAGTCCAATTATTTGATAAAAATGGACAATTAGATAAAATAACCCTGATTCGTGAATATCTAGGGGGAACTCAACCACCAGTAGAAACCCCAATCTTACAAATAGATGACTTATTGGGAGAATGGCAAGGTGAAGCAGTAACTATATATCCAGATTTGCAAAAGCCCAATACCTACTCTACAAAACTGCACCTACAATTGGATGCCGCAGGAAAATTAATTCAAAATACCAGTTTTAATGGTCGCACAATCACCTCCACCGCTACTATAAAAGATTCAATCATCATCTTTGATCAAAATCCCCAAAAGCAGGTACAAGTTTTACTCTTACCTGATGGCGCTTCGGCAACTTCTCCCTTACAAATGCAGTTGCGTCAACCTTTATTTTTAGAGGTAGGGTGGCTGATTAAACCAAATTTACGCCAACGCTTAATTCGTAGCTATGACGATAAAGGCGCATGGGTTAGCCTTACCCTAGTCACAGAAAATCGCGTCAGCAGGTGATTGAAGGCAGAGGAAAGATAATAGGACTTACGCATTGACAGAACATACCGAATATATTTTATGGAAAAAACCGGATCTGTCGCAGGGGTTTAGGAATGAGCTTTACCCATAAAGTCATGAGTAATCAAACCCTAAAACGACCTATGTTTGATGAATTTGTACAGTGAGTAAGTCCTATATTTGATGGTTTATGTGAAACAGATATAGTGATCCGATTTGATTTATGTATCCCTTACGGGAGGTGTAAGCCATATTTTTCGTAGAGGCAGGGAACAGGGAACAATATTTGACCATTTCCCCATCCGCCCCGCACTCACTCTAGGGAACAAGGAAGTTGTAAAGCTCGCTGAAGCAAAATATCATATTCTTTATTATTAATAGGATAAGCCCCAAATCTGGCTAAATGGGGATTCATCATTTGCGCGTCAAACAGCATAAATTTCTGTTGGCGCAACCTTTCTACCAATTTCACCATTGCTACTTTAGAACCTTCAGGAATGCGGTAGAACATTGATTCACCAATGAAAACACCACCAATCACAATTCCTAAAATTCCCCCTGCAAGTTGATCACCTTGCCAAGTTTCAAAACTATAAGCATAGCCTGTCTGGTAAAGTGACCAGTAAATCTTTTGTAATTCTGGAGAAATCCAGGTTGTTTCACGGTTAGCACAACCAGCAACCACACCGAGAAAATCGCGGTTAATCGCTACTGTAAACCTGTTTTGGTTGAGAACACGCTGTAAGGACTTGGGGTAGCGAAATTTTTCATCCAAAGGGATTAGAGTTCTTTCCTTACTTCCATACCATCCCAGTCCATTGCTCTCATCAGCCATGAGAAAATAACCTTGAGCATAACCTCGAATAATAGCGGCGACATCATATTGCATAGTTCAGCAGATCATCAAAAAAAGCCCCAGACGAAAGCACCTTGCTATTATCAGCAAGATTCTAAGTTCTTCTGAGATTACCTTGGTAAACAAAATCTATTTAAGATATACAAAGATGACTGAGCCAATTTCGTCCATTACTTTACCACCGTCTGAGAATCCTCAGTTAGAAGGTGAATGGTTGCAAAAGCGACTACTGCGGTGGCTAGATGCTGAATTTCTTCCTGAATTAATTAATCAAAAAATCGCTCAACGGGCAGCACAGATTTTTGTGCGACAACGTATGGAAGGAGAGAACGACTTAGGATCTCTGGTAATTGCGATTGTGACAGAGATGCAGGCATTCGATTTTTCCAAGAGCTTTTATGGAGAATTTGCGATCGCCAACGCCGTTAGCGATCTACTCTTAGAAAGTCTGGGAATTGATCGTTGTTGTGGTCAATAATTATCTTGGTCATTGGTCATTGGTCATTGATTTAGAGTAAATGACTAATGACCGAATTTTAGATTTTAAATTTGGGATTTTGGATTGAATCATCAAAATCTTCAATTGAAACTAGGTTTCAGAGCTACCGCTGCTTCAACTATGGAAAAATCCTGTACTCGCCAATCCAAAATCTCTTGCCTAAGCCCCAGAATAAAGGTGTGGGGTCAATCTAAAATCTAAAATCTAAAATCCAAAATTGATTGACCATTGATTACCAGCTAGACTTAACAACGCCAGGTAAAAGCCCTTGGTGCGCCCATTCCCGCAGTACGTTCCGAGACAGTCCAAAATCACGGTATACAGCTCTAGGACGACCTGTAACCCAGCAACGATTACGACGACGGTTAGGCGCACTGTTACGAGGTAATTGTTGAATTTTGCGGTGGATTTCCAGCTTATCTAGGGGAGATTCCGCACTTTTGAACTCGTCTAATAGTGCTTCCCGCTTGTCAGCATATTTTTCCACCATCTTGGCGCGTTTTTTCTCGCGCTCAATCATGCTCTTTTTTGCCATGAATTCCCTAATCTAGTTAAAGACACCATTCCCCATCATACAATGTCCAGAACAATTATAGGGAAATTGCTAATAAGGAGTTCGGAGTTTCTCCTATGCCTACGGCACGGCTTCGCCGAACGGAGACGCTTCGCGAACGGAGTTCGGAGTTTGGAGGCAGGAGGCAGGAGGCAGGAGTTTGGAGACGCTACGCAGACCGGCGGTTTTGTATCCTGAATCTTTATGTGTATAAAATTATAACTTCCTTGCACATAAATCAGCCAATTCACAGACATCACAACCAGGAGAACGAGCCTTACACACAGCCCGACCATGATAAATTAAACGAATTGACCAATTTTCCCAATCTGGTTGGGGTAATAACTTCATTAAATCTTTTTCAATCCCCACAGGTTCAGTATTTGTAGTCAATCCTAAACGTTGACTTAACCGCTTTACGTGTGTATCTACTGTCACCCCAGCATTGATGCCATAAGCATGAGCTAAGACTACATTTGCTGTTTTCCGTGCTACTCCTGGAAGTTTTAAAAGTTGTTCCATTTGATTAGGAACAATAGAGTTAAAATCATTCACAATCATCCGACAAGCGCCTTGAATATTCTTGGCTTTATTGTGATAAAATCCAGTCGAACGTACTAATTCTTCTAACTCTAATAAATCAGCTTTGGCTAAATTTTCCGCATCAGGAAATTTCCCAAATAATGCCGGGGTAACTTTATTGACTCGTTCATCTGTACATTGAGCGGAGAGAATAGTTGCTACTAATAATTGTACAGGAGTTGAATAGTCTAAAGAGCAAGTAGCATCTGGATAAAGATGCTGGAGACGAGAGAGAATTTCTAAAGCGCGTTGCTTTTTTGATAATGATTTACGAGTCAAGAAATTTTAGATTTTAGATTGACGATTTTGGATTTATTTTCTAGTTTTTCTCGGTCTCTGATTCTAGAATCTGCCTGATAGGATAGTTGAGGCAGAGCCTCAGTAATAGCATTCCCAGCCGGAGACTGGGAACGAGATATACTACTGTAATCACAGTTACTGGAACAATTTTAGGATAGTTGAGGCAGAGCCTCAGTCATGGCATTCCCAGCCGGAGACTAGGAACGAGATATACTACTGGAACAATTTTTGTACCCAATCTAACTGGGATGTTAACTGAGTTGTTTCTTTAACAATTAGGAAAATACCTAATCCTAAGAGTAACACTAAACCAGTTTGCATCACACCTTCTTGAATTTTCATAGGTAAAGGCTTACCGCGTAAACCTTCAATGAGCAGAAAAGCCAGTTGTCCACCGTCTAAGGCTGGTAGAGGTAAAATATTGATAACTGCTAAGTTAATGCTGATAATTGCTGCAAAAGAGAACAAATTAGCAAGATTGTCAGCAGCTAATTTTGCGCCAATTTTAACAATATTTACTGGGCCGGAAACTTGACCAACGGTTTGTTGAAAGTTGGTAGCTAATTGTCCAAAGCCTTTGAGTGTACCCACCAATAACTGTTGAAACCGATTAGCTGCAACGGTGAATATCTCCCCAGGATTTTGAGGACGACGATAAATTGCTTTGCCATTGGGGCCTAGTTCAATCCCAACTAAGCCTTTACCGTCAGCACCCTGTTGAGGAGTTAATTTCAGGGGGATTTGTTGGTTTTGTTGCTGAACTTTCAGATCGATTTGCTGATTTGGATGGGTTTGAATTTCTTTGGTGAGTAACAAAGTTGAACTGCTATCAGCTGCGAGTTCTTGACCATTAACTGCCAGTATAATGTCTCCTTCTCTCAGACCGGCTTGGTAAGCAACGGATTGTTCATTAACTGGTTTGACAATGACACCGGGTTGATACTTAAATTCTTGTGGTATGCCAACGATACCCAATTGCAGAGCCAGCATTAAATAGGCAAATATGAGATTTGCTATTACTCCAGCACTAATGACGATTGCTCGGTCTAAAACTGGACGGTTCCGCAGCAGATTTGGGTCGTTGGGTGGAATTTGGCTATCAGGATCGTCATCAGGGAAGCCGACAAAGCCACCTAGAGGGAAAGCGCGGATAGTATATTCCGTTTGTGATCCTTGGTACTTTAAAAGAATCGGCCCAAAACCCAAGGAAAAGCGGTTAACGTAAATGCCTTGAGAACGGGCAGCTATAAAGTGTCCAAACTCATGTACCAAAATCAAAATAGCCAAAACTGCGATCGCTGCTAAAACTGACATAGAGCAAATTAATCAAAATACTGACATATATCTTCTTATTGTAGTTTGGGAATGGGCTTAGAGGGATGAACTATCCGACAATATCAGCGCTGTCTGGGTTGCTTTGGAGTCTGCGACAACCTCTGGACGCGAAATATATAATTTCTAAATTAGGCTTTTAGTGTACTTGCATGGGATGATCTCTATTTTGAGATTATTCAAACCAGACTATGACTGACAATACAGATTTTCGCATTGAACGGGATTCGATGGGCGATCGCTCTATCCCTAATCATGTTTATTACGGTATCCAAACCCAACGCGCTATCGAAAACTTCCCCATTAGCGGTTTAAAACCTTTACCCACTTACGTTGATGCTTGTTTATATATTAAAAAAGCTACCGCAATTGTCAATGGTGAACTGGGTTGTATTCCCGCAGATATAAGTGAAGTTATTATCAAAGCTGTTGATGAAATCCTTGCAGGTAAGTTACGAGATCAGTTTGTAGTTGATATCTACCAAGCTGGTGCAGGAACTTCTCACCACATGAATGTTAATGAAGTTCTCGCAAATCGGGCTTTGGAAATTCTTGGGGATGAAAAAGGCAATTACAAACGGGTTAGTCCTAACGATCATGTGAACTATGGCCAGTCTACCAATGATGTTATCCCTACAGCTATTCGCATTGGTGGTTTATTGGCACTTACCCAAACTCTACACCCAGCTTTAGAACAGGCAATTTCGGTTTTAGAAGCAAAAGCGGCCGAATTTCAAGATATTGTCAAATCTGGGAGAACACACCTGCAAGACGCTGTACCTGTGCGTTTGGGTGAAAATTTCCGGGCTTGGGCTTATATTCTTTCAGAGCATCAAAACCGTCTTTATATCGCTTCTGGAGATTTGATGGTGTTGGGTTTAGGTGGTAGTGCTGCGGGAACAGGTATGAATACTCATCCTGAATATCGCAAACGGGTGGTAGAAGTGCTTTCACAGTTATTAGAGTTTCCCCTAGAACCTGCACCGCATTTAATGGCTGCAATGCAAAGTATGGGTGCATTTGTGAATGTTTCCGGGGCGTTGCGGAATTTAGCCCAGGACTTGGTGAAAATCTCCCATGACCTACGTTTAATGGATTCTGGCCCCAAAACAGGGTTTAAGGAAATTCAACTGCCTCCAGTCCAACCTGGTTCTTCGATTATGCCGGGGAAATATAACCCGGTGATGGCAGAGATGACTTCAATGGTCTGTTTTCAGGTGATGGGATATGATAGTGCGATCGCACTCGCTGCCCAAGCTGGACAATTAGAATTAAATGTGATGATGCCCCTCATTGCCTATAATCTAATTCACAGTATCGAAATTTTAGGTAATACTATTTCTGCTCTCACTTCCAGCTGTATTCAAGGTATTACGGCTAATAAAGAACGTTGTTTAGCTTACGCAGAAGGTAGTTTAGCATTAGTCACCGCCTTAAATCCTCACATCGGTTATTTAAATGCTGCGGCTGTGGCTAAAGAATCTTTGGAAACAGGTAAATCTCTGCGTCAAATAGTGCTAGAAAAAGGCTTAATGACGGAAGCAGAATTAGCCACCGTCTTAGATTTAGAGCAAATGAGTGCGATCGTTGCGCTGACCTCCGGTATCATTCCTTTATAAAGATGTAGGGGTTTAGCAATGCTAAACCCTCAAAAAATGTTTAATTCTTATAATTTATGGCGATCATCCCCACAAAAATTAATTCATATTACTATATAAATAGAATACTCTCAATAGGTCAGAGTTATGAAAACTATTACCGATTTAAAACAACTCTACGAAATTGATGATTCTCAATGGCTAGAAGAAACAATCAAATTGCTTAAAAATCACCAATTTCAAAAATTAGACTTAGATAATTTAATTGAGGAGTTAGAAGATTTGGGAAAAAGAGATAAAAATGCTGTAGCCAGTCTTCTAGAACAGATTATACGTCATTTATTACTACTTCAATATTGGACAAGTGAATATGAAAGTAATTCAGTTCACTGGCAAGGAGAAATTTATACTTTTAGAATTCAATTAAAACGCAAGATTACTAATAATCTTCGTAATTATTTAGAAGCAGAATTAAATTCTATTTATAAGGATGCGTTAGGTTTTGTGAAAATTAAAACTCAAAATTCCGTTAATTTTCCACCAGAATGCCCTTACTCCCTTGATCAATTACTTGATATCGAGTGGTTTCTCAATTAAATTTCGTTTATATTATTTTCATATAACGCAATTATTAACCATGCAAACACAAAAACCGTCTGTCAGCCTGATTCGGGCTAAATCTTACGAACAAGATGCTTTAAAAGAATCCTTGGAAACCCTGCTAGAAGCCTATGGGGGAATGGCTGCTTTTGTCAAAAAGGGCGATCGCGTTTTACTCAAACCTAACCTACTCACCGGTTCTCGTCCTACTAAAGAGTGTACCACGCGCCCAGAATTAGTTCGCGCCGTTGCCGAAATGGTAATTGCTGTTGGTGGTAAGCCATTTTTAGGAGATAGTCCCGCTTTTGGTAGTGCTAAAGGTGTCGCTATCGCTAATGGTTTATTACCAATTTTAGAAGCATTAAATTTACCAATTGTGGAGTTTCACGGTAAACGTTATCAAACAGTCAACGACAATTTTAATCACCTGCTACTCTCTAAAGAAGCAATGGAAGCAGATGTGATTATTAACTTACCCAAAGTTAAATCTCATATGCAATTAACTGTTACTTTAGGAGTCAAAAATCTCTTTGGTTGTGTTCCTGGGAAAATGAAAGCCTGGTGGCACATGGAAGCAGGAAAAGATGCTGAAAGATTTGGCGAAATGTTGGTAGAAACTGCCAGGGCTATTAATCCCACTTTAACTATTTTAGATGGTATTATCGGTCATGAAGGCAATGGTCCAAGTGGCGGAGAACCTCGTAATTTAGAAGTTTTAGCAGCATCAGAGAATGTGTTTGCTTTAGATAGAGCAATGTTAGAAGTTCTCCAAGTTTCACCTGCACAAGTTCCCACCGTTGCAGCTTCCCAAAGATTAGGAATTTGCCCCGAATTAAGCGATATTGAGTTTCCTAATTTATCACCAGATTTACTCCAAATTGCAGATTGGCAATTACCAGAAAAATTAATGCCCATTGATTTTGCCATGCCTCGTGTGATTAAGTCTACATTTAGACATCTTTATATCCGATTTATCAAAGAACCAATGAGTGCTTATGGCAAAGGTTGAGCTATTTCGGGGCTACTCTCCTAACTCACTTTAAACTGAAGGAATAATGGTGGGTTAGGAATGTGAATTAAATAAAGTGCAAAAGTAGGGTGTGTTAGCGACAGCGTAACGCACCATTCCACGTTAAATCAGAATTGCAGGTTATTAAATTTGCGTTCCTTAGCGGAATGTAACCCACGCTACAATTTTGGGGTAATTTATTTTTTTGTGTTTCCTTAACCTTTCAAAGCATTAACTAAAACTAACTTCTTTAGCCTCCTGCTTTGGGAATAAAGGGGGCTAACTTATTTAATCTACTGATATATAGATTGCTAAAAAATTAGTCATAAGTACTACGATATACAATTTTTAGTTGTTCATATTTTTAGTTAAAATTACTGAATGTTAGTAGAAAATTTTTATCACAGTAACTTTATTTTCAGCGTAGAAATATTTTGTAAAAAAATTATGGCAGTGATTTTCCGGAATGCTGGTAGCTTTGATTGTATCTACATCTGAGCGATCGAAAATACCAAATATGCTGTAAGTGGGTTTAGCTAACTTTTTGGTGTATCAAACCCCAAGAAATCGGCGCAATTAACCTAAATACAAGTATTTTGAGGTGTTAGACTGATAGAATATGCGAGTAATCTCCCTAGATTCTCAAATCTCAATTCAAATCCACAGGGTAATTAATCATGCTGTGATCATGATCACTAAGTCAAGTAATCCTGACATGAAAGAAGGAAGTTTATGAAAGAATTAGTCACCAAATAAAGCATCAAATCTTTGATCTTTAATTTGTAACAAAATAGCCATGTATAAAAACAGAGTGTGCCACTTTTTAAACTGGATGAAATTCTTTAAAGCTACAGATTTTACCGAAGAAAAATAGCTAAAATAGTATTGAGACTCTCTTTTTTGGAGAGCAAAACTACAGTGATATGAAGAACCACAATTTTGTATGAATTCAAATAGCCCGTCTGCCAATTCTCACGACACATATTCCCAACGTTTGGCAGACATTGTGGGAACTGCGATCGCTCTCATTACCCTTATCCTACCGGTGTTTATAATTTCACACTATTCTTCACCTGATGTTCAAAATAATCAGCAACAGCTAACCTATCATCTGGCCAGAGGTAAAGAATAAACATAAACTCCAGAAAATACCACCAGCGAGAAATTAGCTGGTATTGACCAAAATTACCCCCAAAGGTAAATAAGTCCCAGCGAAATCTCAAATAATGACGGAAAAAAGCGTTGCTAGAAATTGGCAGCGTTTTTTTATAGCAGGACTGACGCAAAACATTACGAAAGTAGGGGTAATACCTCAACGGGCAAGCAAGCTACATGAATTACCACTACGTAATAATCAGGTTTTCAGCCACATCTAGGGTAAGTCCTCTCCCTATTGAAATAGTACAAAAGGACTATAAATTGCAGTTTATGATGAATAGCTTGGGAAGAGATCCACTATTGCCCTAAAATCTGATACGGGGAGCCGAACTGCGTGCTACCTTGATTCACTGTTAGCGAAGGAGTTTTGTTGTGGATTTATCTCTTATTCCTGCCCAACCGAAACCGGGTGTGATCAATGTTCTGATTGAAATTGCTGGCGGGAGTAAAAATAAATACGAATTTGATAAGGATTTGCAAGCTTTTGCCCTAGACCGGGTACTTTCTTCTTCCGTACAATATCCTTACGACTATGGTTTTATACCTAACACTTTAGCTGATGATGGCGATCCGCTAGATGGTATGGTCATCATGGATGAACCCACCTTTCCTGGTTGCGTCATTCCAGCAAGACCGATTGGTTATTTAGAAATGATTGATGGTGGCGATCGCGACGAAAAAATTCTTTGTGTACCCGACAAAGATCCACGCTACGCCCATGTAAAATCTTTGAAAGACATAGCGCCCCACCGTCTGGACGAAATTGCCGAATTTTTCCGTAGTTATAAAAATTTGGAAAAAAAGGTGACAGAAATTCTCGGTTGGCAAGATGTAGACAGGGTTGCACCCTTAGTAGAGAAGTTCATCAAAGCTGCTAAAAAATAGATGGTGGGGTAATGGGTAATGGTTGACTGTAAAAGGGAAACAAGGAATAGATACTGTTCTGTGTTACCTATAACCTGCTGTTTACTTATTACCAATTACCCTTCGGATTCGTCAGTCGCACCCTGGTGGAGAAGCCAGCTATATAGGGAAGCCGATCCTTAGGGGTTTGGCAGTAGCTTGAAGCGGAAGAACCCACCCAATCGCGCTGACTCACAAATTACTGATGTTACAATTTCAACAAGCACCTATAAATCAACTAAAGAGACTTAAACTACTCGCGGTTGTTACGGAAAAACCCAAAACGAAATGCAGCGCACTCTCCTTTTGGCTAAGATTCATAACTGTACCCTCACGGGGGCAAATCTCCACTATGTGGGTAGTATCAGCATAGATGAAATTCTTTTAGATCAAGCTGGTATTTTACCTTACGAGCAAGTACAAGTAGTAAATAATGCTAATGGTAAGCGTTTTATTACTTATGCTATTCCTGCCCCCGCTAACTCAGGAACAATTGAGTTAAATGGAGCGGCCTCACGTCTAGGCATTATTGGTGATCGTTTGATTATAATGACTTACGGGCAGTTTACTTTAGAAGAGTTAAAAAACTACTCTCCTACGGTCGTCATTGTGGATGAAATAAACAGGATGCTAGAAGTAAGAAACTACGATGATCTGCTCAGTAAGCTCTAATTTCAAAAAAAATGCCAAATTTTGAGCTATCTGATTCTCAAACCTATGTCGATCAAGAAGTAACTCCCATGCTAAATAACCTTGCTGGGGAGTTTTGGGTTAAATTTTGGGGGGTACGCGGTTTAATTCCTACCCCAAATAGCCATACTTGCGGGTATGGCAGTAATACTGCTTGTGTAGAAATATATGTAGCAGGAAAACGTTTGGTTTTTGATGGAGGTACTGGCTTACGCGTACTAGGTAAAACTTGGCAACAACAGGAAAATCCGCTAGAGGCGCATTTATTTTTTACCAATTGCCAGTCAAATCGTATCCAAGGATTTCCTTTTTTCTCTCCTGCATTTATTGCCGACAACAGCTTTCATATTTATGGTACTGCTGCCTCAAATGGTGCGTCAATTAAACAATGTTTATGTGATCAGATGCTCCAGCCTCACTTTCCTTACCCTTTGCAGGTGATGCAGTCGGAGTTGATTTTTTATAATTTGACTCCTGGTAATTTGGTAGAGTTAGGCGAAGTCAAAATTACAACGGCATTAATCAATAAAAATCAGAGGTCAATTGGTTATCGTATCAGCTGGGGGGACTATAGTGTTGCTTACGCGACAGATTTGCATCAAAGTCTGGATTTAGAAGAACAAAAACAAATTCTACAAATTATTGACGGTGTTGATTTGCTGGTTACTAATGCCACTTACACTCCACCAACTAATAAAAACCATGAATATGCTGAATTACTCTGGAAAACTCCCGTGGATTTAGCACAAAGTGCTGGTGTCAAACGCTTGGTGATTTCACACCATCATCCAGATGATGATGATGTTTTTCTTGACCAAATTCAAAACCAACTTAAAGCTGCTTTTCCTAATGTGTTATTAGCTTCTGAGGGTATGGTATTACTTGTAAATTAGTAATTTTAAATTACCTAAGACGGTAGGGTTAGCTTAAATAGTGATATTTAAGTAATTTTATTTATGCGTTTCTAAATGGAGTTTGATGAAATTTAGAAATAAATTCAGGAGTTAATTTGACGTTTTATTCTGTGGCTTGCTTTCCCGCTGCGACAGATTATAACTCCTGAATCGTTTTTTGATGGATTTTAGGAATGAAAGTTTAAGTCATAATGTTGAGATAGGGTGATAAGTTTGGCTTTGATGAGCGATCGCACATTATCCGGTGAGACTACAATACAATCAGATGAATATTGCATGATTTCCCGAATAAACCAAAATGTATTCGATACCTTTCTAATGACTCGCTTCACTTGTGTTTTATCTGGTATCCATTCCACTGTTTTATCCTCTGGTTTGGTTTGATATGCAAAAGCTAAGTTGTTCAATATGTGCATTTCCACATCTATTTGATCTAAGCTAGTACGCCATTTTCCAGTAATTTCCGTAACTGCTGCTTCGTTAATTCTGTCTAAACGGAAACACCAGTTATGTTGTAATTCTGGGATATCAAAATTGCCTTCAGTTTCTTCACACCAACAGTCAAGATATTGACGCTTTTCGTGAGGAGTAATTTTTGCATAACGAACTGTAAAATTAAACACTCGTTCTGCTGCATCTTGATAAGCCAGTTGAAAGGGTTGTTGACGCAATATATAGTGATCAACTTGTAAACGCCATGATGGAAGAGAATTATTGAGGAAAGCTTCAATTTCCTTCCGCATGGGTACGGATAATTCGCTGCGTTCTAGTAACAAATGGGCGATAATTTCCGCTTGTTCAACTTGTCCGATGTCGGTTAATACAGCTATACAGCGATGTAAGGCACGGATACGTGAATCCTGCCAGTCATGATTTTTACCAACTATTAATTCACGTTGTGCGATCGCTTTGATGAGTTTGGAGATATTGGGATCTTCTCCCCACATCATACCGAATTCGAGAGCGATCGCTTCTAGTTCGCTTTTATCTCGTTCTGATACCGACAGGGTTATAGACTGACCTTTACGACTCATTAAAAGTGTCCGTATACTTTATACTTGTTTTCTCTTGCCAACTTTTATTTTCAGTGCCATTATAGGTTTTAGCAACGAGTTACGGACAGTTTTTAAGGTAAAAATGAAAAACTGCAACCAATGGTTGCAGAAATTGAAATAAGTTATTAAGGGTATGTCAGAAAATTACAGTATTCAACTCAAACCTGTTTATTCGCAAACGGTTCCCACACCTGACGGGGTAAAATTGCCAGATGGTTGGTCTTTATCTTGGCATCAATTAGAGACTTTAAAAGCATTACGCGATCCCAATATTGACGTAGTTTTCAATACTGCAATGACTGGAGATGGTAAAAGTTTAGCTGGATATTTAGACATTTTACAAAGACATTCTCCGGTTTTGGGGCTATATCCTACAAATGAACTTGCTAGAGATCAAGAGAAACAAATTAGGGGATATATTGATAAATTTAAACCTGAACATGAACCACGTGTTAATCGTTTAAGTGGACAAGAATTAGAAATTTATGCTGAAAAAGAAAACTTAAAAAAAGGAGTAGCCTTAGAAACTCGCGCTGCACAATCTGAAATTTTACTTACCAACCCTGATATTTTTCACTATCTTCATTATGGTGCATATTTACTGTACAAAGATAATCCTGATAAACTCTGGAATAGAATAGATAAACGATTTAATGTTATCATATTTGATGAATTTCATGTATTTCAATCTCCACAAATTGCCAGCGTAATTAACACAATGTTGTTAATTCGTCGTACTAACAGACGGAAAAAGTTTTTATTTCTTTCTGCTACACCCAATCCCCAGTTAATTGAAAGACTTAAATCAGCAGAATTTCGCTGTCATGAAATTAACCCACTGGAAGAGAAAAAATATTACTTTCCCAATAGTATTGATGATTGTCAGCAGCTAAAAAACCAAGATTGGCGAAAAGTAGTCGGGGAAATATCATTGCAGTTTGTTAGTTTAGAATCTACGTCTAAAGCTTCTGAAACTTGGTTAAAAGATAATGCAGAATTGATATTAAAACATTTACAAAACCATCCAGGTAGCAAAGGCGCAATTATTCTAAATTCCATTGCTGCTGTAAAACGCTTAAAGGATTTTTTTACAACTTTTTTCCAGCCTTATAATTTCACAGTTGAAGAAAATACTGGGTTATCTGGTAAGAAAACCAAAGAAAAATCTTTTGATGCTGATTTAGTTTTAGGGACTAGTACTATTGATGTTGGTGTAGATTTCAAAATTAACTTTTTGTTTTTTGAATCAGCAGATGCGGGTAATTTTATCCAGCGTTTAGGTAGACTCGGAAGACATGATAGTTATGAACGGGATGGAAAGCAGATTAATTTCAATGATTTTACTGCTTATGCACTTGTCCCAGATTTTCTAGTGAAAAGGCTTTTTGAAAAACATGAAAATGATGAAACACCTCCTTTAAAAGCAGGTGAAGTTTATGAACGTCCATTTTTTCATGATCAAATTAGAGATAAATACCGCAAAATCAATGATTTTACAGGCTATTACTTTAAGTGGGGAATTGTTCAATCTATGCGACTGGTTCGACAATTGGGACATCCTAATATTAAACAACAATATGCAGCAGGTAGTCAGGAATCACTCAAGAAAGATTGCGAGATAGTTTTTGGCACTGACAAAAGAAAAGCTAATCTTAAAGCAGCATTTATTCGTAGCAAAGAATGGGAAGAAAAATGGCAGGAACTTTCAGGAAAAGATAAAGGAAATCCTATTTTAGAAGAAGCTGTGAGTTTTCGCGGTAAAAGTCCTTTACTGTGCGGAATTTATGACATTACAGAACAAAATGAGACTGATAAATTCAAAACCTACGATTTACCTGGCATTCTTAGCAACTTGGAAATTGAACCAATGACAGCTACAGAATTTGAACGTCGTCGCAAAGAAATTTCAGAACGCACAGATATAGCCATTCCCAAAGGTAGATTTAAACAATGTCTAGGGTTTATGAAATTAATTCGCTATCGTGAAGAAAGACTAAATTGGAAATTTACTTATCCTGGGAATTTAAAACCTTTTGCTGATACTTGGGATGTACAGGTATTATTAGATATTCAAGTTTGGCAACCTGTAAATTATTGGATTAGTGAAATTAACAAACAATTGAAAAAACAGGCATTAGTTAGTTATATATTGCCTTTTCCTGTGGAGAAAGTACGTCAGCAAGGAAGATTACCCATGCACTTTCAGATTTACCCTATTAGTGACCAGTATAGTGTTTTGGATAATACACCTCCATACTGCATCGCCTTTGGGCAGTCTGCACTATTGCTAGACACCTTGACACACTGGTTTAAGAGTAAAGGGGATGAGATCTGGATAGCGCAGTGTTGATATCCCTAATAGGGGTTCGCTGCTTTGTAAGCAGGGTAGAGTCAGCATCAGTGAATGATGAGTCTGTGTTTCAATCCCTAAGAAGGGATTATTTCTAAGACCCTACGAACTAAGGATAGCATAAAAAAGCCATCTAGATTTTTTATGGTTACAGAATCATATTCACAGATTATTTGTTGAAAGAACAAATTTGACTAATATTTGCTGGTCTTATAAAAAAGAGTGTGCTAGGCTCTAAGTAATCCTTTAGACAGGGAAAACGGAGATGCAAAGCCAAAACCTCGACCCTTTAGATCAACTTCGTTATGTCATCAATGATCTAATTGATCGGATTAAAGCGCAGCAGCAACACAATCTTATTCAAGATAATCGAATTTCAGAACATGACCGTCGAATTGAAGAAATGGAGGAATCAATGGACTTATTCTTTAGAAAACTCGGTCAATTTGATTATCTAATTGGTAGAAATCAGGAACTAGAAGAAAAAAATAATTTTGACTGTAAAGATTAGAACATTGCTTTTATGAGTAATTCCATTTCTGACGAATACACACATCTACTTATGGAAGTACAACAGCGGATTCGTTCAGCCCAGTATGAAGCATTAAAGGCAGTTAATCGGGAAATGATTAACTTGTATTGGGATATTGGACAGATGATTGTTATTAAACAACAGGATGCTGTTTGGGGTAAATCAGTAGTAGAAAAATTAGCAAAAGACTTACAAACAGAATTTCCTGGTATTAGTGGTTTTTCTGCTAGAAATATCTGGAATATGCGGAATTTTTACATCACATATAGCCAAAATGAAAAACTGCAACCATTGGTTGCAGAAATTGGGTGGACTCACAATTTAGTCATTTTGGAAAGGTGTAAAGATGATTTAGAACGAGAGTTTTATATTAGAATGACTCGAAAATTTGGCTGGACAAAAAATGTTTTAATTCACCAAATTGAAAATCAAACTTATGAAAAAACTCTTCTTAATCAAACTAACTTTGATCAAAATATTTCAGTAGAGATACGTAACCAATTAAAACTAGCAGTTAAGGATGAATATACCTTTAATTTTTTGGAATTAGCAGATGAACACAGCGAACGACAGCTAGAAGAGTCAATTTTAGCAAAAGTTCAACCATTCTTACAAGAAATGGGTGGTATATTTGCCTTTATTGGTAGTCAATATCGCTTAGAAGTTGATGATGAAGAATATTTTATAGATATCCTATTATATCATCGGCGTTTAAAGTGTTTGGTAGCAATAGAATTAAAGATTGGTAAATTTTTACCTGAATATGTGGGCAAAATGCAGTTTTATTTAGCTGTTTTAGATGAAACTGTCAAATTACCAGATGAAAACCCTTCTATTGGGATTATTCTTTGTAAATCCAAACAGAGAACCATTGTTGAATATGCACTAAAAGAATCTAATAAACCTATTGGTGTGGCAACTTACCAAATAGTTTCTAAATTACCACAAGAACTAAAAAATCAACTTCCAGATCCAGAACAAGTTGCTAAATTGCTAGAAGGATTTGAATAAACATTAGGTGCAGAAAATGGCTAAAAAAAGTAAAAAATCAGATGAGCATCAACAATTATCACTTTTAGAAGTGGAAATAACAGATAATTCAAACCCTGAATTATCAGATGATGATTGGATGACAGGTGATGATTCTGATTTTGAATATACATCTAATCTAAAAATTGAAACAAAAACAGGAGCAATACTCACACTCAGGTTATTGCAAAATGCAATTAAATCAGAAAATTCTGATGATTTAATCATGCAAGAATTTAGTGATTGTGTTTTACCTAATCTTTTACGGGTAGCGGTTGGAGTCACAGCCAAAGGTGGTAAATTTTTTGATTATCTCGATCAGAAGAAAGCGGAAGAAATAGAAAATTACTATCAAAATAATTTAGGAAAGAATCAAAAATTAAAAGAGCCGAAAAAAATTGATCGTAGAAATGCAGGTGATCAATCCTTAAATACTCATTTACTCAATGGGTTACTACCAGCTAATTTAATAGAACGTCGTCTAAAGAAACTTAATACAACTGTAAAAAGAGTTATTCAAGAACAAGAACGGCGTTTATTAATTGCTGGATTTATTCTTCATGATTTTGAAAAATTTGATTATCGGCTATTTCCCAAAATGCCAGATGCTTATAAAGAAATTTGTCAAGATAAAGAACAAGACATTCGTAAG
Source organism: Anabaena sp. EIM26 (assembly GCF_057568715.1). Taxonomy (NCBI): domain Bacteria; kingdom Bacillati; phylum Cyanobacteriota; class Cyanophyceae; order Nostocales; family Nostocaceae; genus Anabaena; species Anabaena sp. EIM26. Next base: position 1,873,566 of record NZ_CM172472.1, read on the forward strand.
TTATCTGTAGATGCTCACAGAGAAATTATAGATGTTATGGTTTGTGAATTAGGACTTGATAAATTTGTCAGCCCTGATGAACCATCAGCATGGTTAGAATATCGAGATGATTTGTTATTTATTGCCTATAATGCCCAGCGTAGAAATGATACAAATCTCAATCTTTCTGAGTATGGGTTACAACCACTAATTGATGATAATATACTGATATGTCTTGCTGATTTAACTTGTTTAGCTGATTTACTTTCTTCAATTATCAAACATCCTCAAGATGCCGAAAATCAGACATTAAATGGGATTCTCCACAGTCTCAGCGATGGTAAATTAAAATTCACCTATCATCACATTGCTGAAAATAGAGGTGTTTTAACCAACGTTGTTAATAATGCTGTAATTGAAGCTCACACTAACTTAAATACAGAAGAAAATAGATATTATCAACCCTTATTATATCTACCAACAGGGGTAATTTATCTAGCGTTGCGTGATGCTCCTCCTATCTCACTAGAAGATTTACCAGACTTGGTAGTTAATAAAATTAAATCCCTTTGTAGAGATCAATTAAAACTGAGACAAACGGGATTTGGTAGAGATGGAAAAGGAATGAAATATGCTGAATATTACAACCTCTTTTTTGAATCTCCTGGTTTAATGCAAGTTGCGTTAGATGCTACTTTACGAATTCTCAATACTAATAAACCATCTGTTGCTAAAAGCCGCAGTGAGAATTTAGTAAAGTTCCAAAAACAGAATGTTTTATCTGTTGATTATGATTTTAACTTTGATGATAGTATTCGCATTGATCAAATTGCCGAATTTGGAGATTTAATTACTCGCAAAATTTGGGATGAAACAGTTGAGAGAATTGAAACAGCAAGAAAGAAAGATAAAAAATTACCAGAAGTTCCCAATTTTGATTTAACGCACAAAGTCGCGGAATTTTGGAATTTAACAGAATATCTTCCCCAAGTTAGAGAAATTCAATGTATCAATGAAAGTTTGAAAGAACAAAAACTCAAAGGTAATACAGGAGGTGTACCTTATGAATGGTATTATCTAGCGGCTAAATATTTAGAAAAAAATCCAGGTATTGAAGATGTCCGCGAAAATTGTCAACAGGTAATTTATTACTTAACAGATTTAATTTCCCCAATTCTTGCACAATATCAATTACCTGATGGTTGGGATGATTTAAGACTGTGGGTATCAAGAGTTGTGATGTTACCCACTACCAATACAGAAACATCTGTAAAAACTGAAATTGATAATTTTATCAATGAGTTGAGTAATTATAATGCTGCTAAAAAGCCAGGGAGAGGTAAACAATTAATTTGTTCAATTTCTCATTCTGCTTATTCTGTAACTGAGCAAATGGAATCAGCAGTTTTATTTACACCTCAAGTTTATACAAATAAACAAATGTTAGGAGGTTCTAACGCTAAACGAAATATTTCTAGTATTGCTGGTGTAGAAATGATGTTGAGACAGATTCTCATGAATCAAACTCAAGCTGTAGGTAAAAGATTTGAAGATGGTAAATATCGCTATCTCTATTTTTATCCAACTTATTACTTCACTCCAGAAACTAATAAGTTTTTACAAAAAGCTTACATGAATATTGCTCAAACTCGCTTTGATACTAGCATCCGTAATCATTTCATAAGTAAAGATTTACAGGTTGATTTAGGTAAAGAAAATTATCAAAGTGTGGATAGTTTCTTAATTGATGAGAATTTAGATAGTGAAAAAGACCGCACATTTAAACTTTCCTATCCTGAAGATCAACCATTAACATTTTACTTCATGGCTTTACCACCAGGAAGAGACAGCACTGATACCGAATCTTGGATAATGCCGAGTTGGTTAGCGTTTGCTTTCCCCATGATTTTAGATGTGAAAACTGTAGTTTCTGAGTCTCCTATTCCTCCATTTAATGATGGTGCAGAATTTGAAGAAACCGTATTTCTGGATAGTGCGCCTCATGCCTTTCGGACTTTGGTAAAAAGAGATAGATTCAGACTTGATTACATTCTAGAAGGCTGGGAAGAGTACGGTATTCAATATCCTGCACCTTTAAATGTTTTAACTGCGGCTTACGCTATTCATTTAGATGTGAATGCTAGACAAGGTAAAACTGGATATGATGCTAATTGGGGGAAATTTACGGAATTAGCAAAAGATTTTGAAACCAGTCCTCTGTATGTCTTTGCTTATCTGAATAAATGGGTACGTAACCAAGGAGTTGAAAACGCAAGAATTGAGAAAATCAAACTTTACACCTATCATTTTTACCCTTGTTTTGACTCTTATACAAAATTTGATTCTACTAAGGAGGAATTAATTGTGGGAGAAATATCAACCTTGAATCATCCAAAGAAATTAACGGAATTATATCGCCGTTTTTATCGGGCAAATAAGCGGTTTAATCCTAAAGCTAATGCTGTTTTAAAACCCATTGATATTGCTGCGGAAACTATTCTTAAAGCAGATTCCATTGTATTTGATGGAGAAACTTTAATTTCAGCCGTAGCAGCAGAGGTTTTTAAACTGATGGATCGGGTACATTCTTCTACTGCGGAAGGACGTTGGATCATGAGTAAAAGGGAGGAAGAAAGACAAGCAGTTTTAGAGTTTGCAAACTATTTTGTTGTGGATGTATTTGAAAAATCGTTTGCAAAAGATCGCGCACGTTTAGCAGGTCGTCAATTAAACCTCATTCGAGATACTTGTGAGTTTCTTTACCGTTTAGAAGATGACAAAGAAAACGCAGGAAAAACTAAATCTGAAATTGATGAAAATGAATAATCAAACCACACCTTTTCTCGTTCCCAGTCTCTGACTGGGAATGCCTAATAGAGTCTCTGACTCTACCTTATTTTACAGAAGGCAGAGCCTTCAAAAATTCATTCCCATACAGAGTATGGGAACGAGAAAATAAATCTACTTTATTACGTCAATTAATTTCATTTTGGAGAAACATCATGACACTTTTAAAAACCGTTGACGCTAAATTATTTCAAGCAGAAATTCCTTACAAACCAATGGGTAAATATGCTCATTTTCTCACTATTCGCGTTACCGAATCTTACCCTTTATTCCAAACAGATAGCGAACTCAACAAAGCAAGAGTTAGAGCAGGAGTCAAAGACAAAAACACCATTAGCCGTCTTTCAATGTTCAAGCGTAAACAATCCACTCCAGAAAGATTGGTAGGTAGAGAATTATTACGTAAATACGAATTCATGACAGCAGAAGAATGTGAATATAACGTATCTTTTGCAATGGATAATCCTGATTGTATTATTTACGGTTTCGCTATTGGTGATTCTGGTTCTGAAAAATCAAAAGTTGTTGTTGATACTGCATTTTCTATTACAGCTTTTGATGAATCTCATGAAACATTTACTCTCAATGCTCCTTTTGAAAATGGGACAATGGCTTCTAAAGGAGAAAGTGGTTCTAAACCTGGTGAAGTCACCAGTAGGATTAATCAACAAGATCATATTAGACCACAGGTATTTTTTCCTAGCATTGTCACATTGAAAGATCCCACAGAGGCTAATTTTCTTTACGTTTTTAATAACGTCCTGAGAACTCGTCATTATGGCGCACAAACAACTCGTACAGGTAGAATTAGAAATGAGTTAATTGGCGTTGTATTTGCTGATGGTGAGATCACTAGTAACCTGCGGTGGACTCAAGCAATCTATGACCAAATGAAAGCTAATAATACTCTCAAATCACCTGATCCTTTAGATGAAGATGATGTAATTGCTGCTGCTAAAAGTGCAATTGAGAATTTAATGAATGATGAATTTATCGTGCATACAGATTTTATTGGTAATGCTTTTGTACCTCTAATTAATGAAGTTAAAAACCTCACGAATAACGAAGCGGGAATTAAATCAATTTTGCAAAAAGCTGACACTGAAGCTAAAGAATATGCCAGTAAACATATCAGCAAAAAGAAAACTGCTGCTAAGACTAAGTAACAGCCATGACAATTATCTACCGTTGTCAATTAGAACTACACGACAGCCTATATTTTGCCACCCGTGAAATTGGCAGACTCTACGAAACAGAGCCAATAATTCATAATTATGCCCTCTGTTACGCACTTGGTTTAGTTGATAGTCAAATCTACTCAACAACCGTCGCTGAAGAAGATTCCTATCGCTATTTCTGCCCCGAACAAGTGCCAAAATATGAGCAACATTTAACCCCTTTAAATGAGCAAGGAATCTATTTAACTCCGGCTCGTTCTTTGAATCATGCAGCTATTCTGAATACATGGAAATATGCAAATAATAACTACCATGTAGAAATGGAAAAAACCCAAAAGAATATTCCTAGTTTTGGACGAGCAAAGGAAATTGCCCCAGAAAGTCAATTTGAATTTTTTCTAATTGCTCAAAAAGAAATCAAATTACCTAAATGGATTCGCTTAGGTAAATGGATGAGTAAAGCAGAAGTCAGAGTTGAGAAATTACCACAACCAAAAGCAAAAACTGATTTATTCACCTGTACTCATCCTTTAAATCCCTTGGATGTCATGTTTACTAATCAAGTTATTAGCTATGATGTGGTAAATATGCCTCCAGTAAGCCTAATTCAAAATGTGCAAATGAGAGGAGAATATTACTATTTTGATGATGTCAAAAATGTAAAACTTCCCAAGCTAATGCAATACCGTTTTCGGAGCTAATTATTTACCAAAACCTTTACTGCTCTTCTTTGTTTTAGGAGGGCGTGAAGGCATTAATTCAGTTATCAAACTACCACGATTTTGTAACATTAACTTACGATTTCGCTCGCGTTGATAAGTAGCTATTTCTTCTGCATGGGGATGATCTGGATCTATTTTGAGATGGGTAATAGATACTACATATTGCGCTTTATCTTCATCTTCGGGATTATCGTTTTTGCTGATTAATCTGCACATAATCCCGCCTTCATCTCCAGAATATGCTACCCAATTAACTTCAAATTCTTTATCTGGATTTATTATGTCTCCTCTTGTCTTCAGCATTTTCAATAATTCTTTTGCCGCCTTGACTTTAATTGGTAAACAGGTTTCTAACTTTTTAGTGAGTGCCTTTGCTTCAAGATAATTATCAACTTTCATTTGTTTTACTCTTTATGCAACCTTTATTAATTTATACTCTCAATCTCTCTTAATTTTCATTATCTATTTACAAATTGTGTCACTCTGCAAAAAATATGCCTCACAGTCTCATTCTCAATATCACCCCCCAATCTCCCATTTACCCCAATTTCCTCACGGGCAGACACTACCACGCCTTATTCCTTAACCTGGTCAGTTCTGTTGATAGAAAATTAGGCGACTACCTCCACGAATCAAACGCCGATAAAGCCTTTACCCTCTCACCATTGCAGGTACAAAGCAGACATAAAAATCAATCTTATATTTTGCAATATGCCCATCAAAATCCTATCGCTGCTGGTACTTCTTGTTGGTGGCGCATATCGTTATTAGATGATAATTTATTTGGTCAACTCACACCTTTATGGTTGAATCTTAACCCTGAGCAACCTTGGCATTTGGGTTCAGCTAATTTATATATTACTAGCATTCAAGGTACTCCCCAATCTATACAACCTTGGGCGAATGTTTGTAGTTATAACCAACTTTATCAACAAGCAAGTGAAACAGACCGCAATCTTAATTTCATTTTTTCTACGCCTGTTGCTTTTCGTCAAGGTGCTTTTGATAATGCTTTACCAACTAGGGAATCTGTGTTTAATAGTCTTCTCAATCGCTGGAATAAATATAGTGGTATTGAATTGAATAATATTTCCATTGAATCAATTTATCCTAGTGCTTTTAATGTCAGAACTGAAGTTATTGGCAACTATGAAAATAAGTTTATTGGCTGTTTAGGTGATATAAGCTATCGCATTCTTGGCAATGTGGAAACAATAGGTATTAAGCAAATTAACGCTTTGGCTAATTTTGCTTTATATGCAGGAATAGGACGTAAAACAACTATGGGTATGGGAATGGTAAGAAGAAGGTGACAGGTGACAGTCAAGAGGGAAGAAGTAAGAAGTAACAAGAGAAGAGGAGTTATTTATGAAGATTGAATCACATCGAGATTTAATTGTGTGGCAGAAATCAATGGATATGGTAGTCCAAATTTATCAATTATCAACGTTATTTCCATCCATAGAAAATTATCGTCTTACTTCACAAATTACCCGTGCGGCTGCTTCTGTTCCAGCCAATATTGCCGAAGGTCATGCACGAGGAGCAACTAAAAACGACTTTGCACATTTTTTATCTATAGCTAAAGGTTCATTAATGGAAACAGAAACTTTTTTAATGCTTGCTGTTAGATTAAATTATCTAACTTCAGAACAAGCAGATTCTACATTATCGCTGATTATAGAAATTAGCAAAATGCTCACCTCTCTTCGTTATCGAATATTAAATAATCCCTGAATTAATCCTAAATAACATTACTTGTCATGAATAATCTAAATATACCTAACTCTCTTCCCACTGTTACCTGTCACCTGTCAACTGTCACCTCTGATGATGATTATGTGAATATTGCGTCTTTAAATCAATATTCCTATTGTCATCATCGTTGTTGGCGAATTCATTGTGCTGGTGAGTTTATTGATAATCAATATACTATTGAAGGTACAAGTTTACATGAACGAGTTCACACTGTGGGGGAAGTAAATCGTGATGAAACTTGGCAGACACGGGCAATTTATTTGAAGTCTGATCAATATCAACTTATTGGTAAGTCTGATTTAATTGAGTTTGAAAATGGTGAATTTTATCCAATTGAATATAAACGCGGACGGAAGGGAGAATGGGATAATGATGAGTTACAGGTTTGCGCTCAGGCTTTGTGTTTGGAGGAAATGACGGGGAAAAGTATCAATTCTGGTTATGTCTATTATGCTTCAATCGGGGCTAACTGTGGGGGGATTGAATGATGCAGCCGGATTGCAATTTCTATTACTCCCTATTAGGGATTGAAACTCAGGCGATTTACTCTACGAGGAAATATTCTCTACAAAATTGCAATTTCTATTACTCCCTATTAGGGATTGAAACCGAGAAATTAGCAGCCCTTCAATCGGCGTGTAGCAAGGATTGCAATTTCTATTACTCCCTATTAGGGATTGAAACTTATCGGCTTTGGTTGTGATTGTCCGTAAATAATTTGCGTATTGCAATTTCTATTACTCCCTATTAGGGATTGAAACGAATGATAACAGCGTTATCAGTGGCTGATAACTCCAGATTATTGCAATTTCTATTACTCCCTATTAGGGATTGAAACCTCCAAACACTTTAGATTGTGGGGACTGCTGCTTAATTGCAATTTCTATTACTCCCTATTAGGGATTGAAACTGGATGGAACGGGTAAACCAGCCGATAACCAGTTTATTGCAATTTCTATTACTCCCTATTAGGGATTGAAACTTTAAGGATTGCGGCGTACTGAGGCTCACGGGCTTGATGATTGCAATTTCTATTACTCCCTATTAGGGATTGAAACCGACTCCTGAGACTTTTTTATTGTTTCGCCTCTTCTATTGCAATTTCTATTACTCCCTATTAGGGATTGAAACTTTCGCTGATAGATAACGTTCCACATAGTTATTAATTGCAATTTCTATTACTCCCTATTAGGGATTGAAACATTTATTTCCTGCAAAACCATAAATATCAAGTCATGGTATTGCAATTTCTATTACTCCCTATTAGGGATTGAAACAGGTTTAAATGGCAGCCCGGCACGCCTGAAGTATTGAGTAAATTGCAATTTCTATTACTCCCTATTAGGGATTGAAACGGTAACACTGCCTTAGATAATTCTCAAAGAGCCTTAGTAAATTGCAATTTCTATTACTCCCTATTAGGGATTGAAACCGTCTCTTTCTTCTTTCACTTTTTTAGCTTCCCCTAATTGCAATTTCTATTACTCCCTATTAGGGATTGAAACATCAAAACTAGACGCTGATGCTAGATTTAATGATTTTGATTGCAATTTCTATTACTCCCTATTAGGGATTGAAACTTGTAAAGGTAAAATGAAAGGGGAAACCTAGAGATTGCAATTTCTATTACTCCCTATTAGGGATTGAAACCTACTAATTCAAGGCGCTGGAGGATTTTCCCAGATTGCAATTTCTATTACTCCCTATTAGGGATTGAAACCGAAGGGGAAAGTATAAGAAGTCCCGCCTTGCTTATTGCAATTTCTATTACTCCCTATTAGGGATTGAAACGACCTGCTAACCATCCCCAAAGTAGCGGTACTTTTCATTGCAATTTCTATTACTCCCTATTAGGGATTGAAACCTCCCTTAGTACCGGGGATGCCTTGCAGACCTCTATTGCAATTTCTATTACTCCCTATTAGGGATTGAAACCCAAGAGACAAACCTAGAGCCGCCAATGCAGATTGCAATTTCTATTACTCCCTATTAGGGATTGAAACAAAAATTTAGTATTGTCTGGCTTGAAAAATAAGGGTTTTTGATTGCAATTTCTATTACTCCCTATTAGGGATTGAAACATATCAGCCCAATCCAGTGCAAAAGCTTCTCCATGATTGCAATTTCTATTACTCCCTATTAGGGATTGAAACGGATGAATCCACAACCTAAATTTAATCGCGTCACGCATTGCAATTTCTATTACTCCCTATTAGGGATTGAAACCTGATTTTATTGGATGGGGATTAAAAAAGATAAATTGCAATTTCTATTACTCCCTATTAGGGATTGAAACATCAACGGAATCTATTTCAATTTCTGGGGGAAATTGCAATTTCTATTACTCCCTATTAGGGATTGAAACCTAGTAAATTCTTGTTGTCAAGGGTAGCTACTAATTGCAATTTCTATTACTCCCTATTAGGGATTGAAACTTAATTCCCAGTAGGGCGATTCCTCACACCACCTCATTGCAATTTCTATTACTCCCTATTAGGGATTGAAACCAAATGGGTTAAAGTCATCCGGTAAAGCCATTAGTCCATTGCAATTTCTATTACTCCCTATTAGGGATTGAAACTTGTTAATAGCCTCGACTATTTTTGTACCAGCCGCATTGCAAATTGCAATTTCTATTACTCCCTATTAGGGATTGAAACAATAAATCAATTCTTGCATTCAGTTGACGAGTTCTATTATTGCAATTTCTATTACTCCCTATTAGGGATTGAAACTATAAATTACTAGTAAGTGAAGGGTATCGAGCATTTATTGCAATTTCTATTACTCCCTATTAGGGATTGAAACGCCACAACCACGCTTCTTTAGGCAAGGTAGTCTTTCATTGATTGCAATTTCTATTACTCCCTATTAGGGATTGAAACACTTAGCTTACGCTCCATGAAAAAACACTGCATAATTGCAATTTCTATTACTCCCTATTAGGGATTGAAACTACATCTATTATTTCTACTAGATGTAAATGAGTAAATTGCAATTTCTATTACTCCCTATTAGGGATTGAAACTTGATAGTCATTACTATATTTCTGAGTGTAGTATCAGATTGCAATTTCTATTACTCCCTATTAGGGATTGAAACCTGGTATCATATCAGAGTCTTTTATTCCGGTACACGAGAATTGATTGCAATTTCTATTACTCCCTATTAGGGATTGAAACTATCAGCTAGATACTGCCTCAACTCCGGTATTGTATTGCAATTTCTATTACTCCCTATTAGGGATTGAAACCTTTTAAACTAAAGTATTGACCTTCTACAGGAGCATTGCAATTTCTATTACTCCCTATTAGGGATTGAAACGAGTAAATTAACTTGCTTTTCTAGAGATTGAATTTCATTGCAATTTCTATTACTCCCTATTAGGGATTGAAACCATCGTATCGCTGATGAGCTAAAGATCGGCAAATTTGCAGATTGCAATTTCTATTACTCCCTATTAGGGATTGAAACTACAGGTGGAACAACTTCATTTTTCTCAGTAGATTGCAATTTCTATTACTCCCTATTAGGGATTGAAACCGCACGGAAACACCCTGACTTATAGATGATGACGCATTGCAATTTCTATTACTCCCTATTAGGGATTGAAACTGTAATTACAGCATTTACATTCATTAAGTTATTCAGATTGCAATTTCTATTACTCCCTATTAGGGATTGAAACCCCAATTTGCAGCATTACTTAACTCTAGTATCCTACCCAATTGCAATTTCTATTACTCCCTATTAGGGATTGAAACTTTGCCAAACCAGATAATAAGACTGATTGATTATTTTGAATTGCAATTTCTATTACTCCCTATTAGGGATTGAAACATCTTGCAGCCACTTGGCAGCTTCCGAAACAGTGCATCATTGCAATTTCTATTACTCCCTATTAGGGATTGAAACTTGCTATATGTTTATATCGCTACATAACAATATAAATTGCAATTTCTATTACTCCCTATTAGGGATTGAAACTATATCAATAAATTTCATCTCTGCTATCTCCAAATTGCAATTTCTATTACTCCCTATTAGGGATTGAAACCAGCAGTGGCACGAGCAAGGCAGCCAGGTTGTAAAGTAATTGCAATTTCTATTACTCCCTATTAGGGATTGAAACTATCTTTGTTTTGACAATGATTTGTTGTCTAAAAATTGCAATTTCTATTACTCCCTATTAGGGATTGAAACTAGAAATAGGGGTGAAGTCTCGCAATCTCTAGCGCTTATTGCAATTTCTATTACTCCCTATTAGGGATTGAAACAACTTATTTGTTTACTAAAACTCAAGGATAAAATGATAATTGCAATTTCTATTACTCCCTATTAGGGATTGAAACGACGACCCTTTAGAGTTTCAAACTTTTTTTATTCTTATTGCAATTTCTATTACTCCCTATTAGGGATTGAAACCATGACTGCCACGGGCAAGAACAAAAATGAATGGATTGCAATTTCTATTACTCCCTATTAGGGATTGAAACTTAATCAGTTCAATAACAGTATTTAGAAGTCCGAAAAATTGCAATTTCTATTACTCCCTATTAGGGATTGAAACGCCTTAGCTTTAATCACTAAAGCAGCCACGATCTGATTGCAATTTCTATTACTCCCTATTAGGGATTGAAACGTAAAACTAGAGAATCCATCCGAGACATAAATATTCTATTGCAATTTCTATTACTCCCTATTAGGGATTGAAACGAATTTATTGCGTCTTTCTAGTTGAGATTCTTCTGTCACATATTGCAATTTCTATTACTCCCTATTAGGGATTGAAACACCCAACTACCAATGGGGAACTGTTGATCTATGGGATTGCAATTTCTATTACTCCCTATTAGGGATTGAAACCTTCAAAAAACAACTGTCCGCGAACCCCATTAATTATTGCAATTTCTATTACTCCCTATTAGGGATTGAAACTTAATTAATAGAAATACAAAACAGGTAGACATGAAAGTAAATTGCAATTTCTATTACTCCCTATTAGGGATTGAAACGATGGCTGCTGCTTTAAAAACGACAGGAAATCCCTATTGCAATTTCTATTACTCCCTATTAGGGATTGAAACAGGTATGTTCCGCCCATGTTTTAAGAAAACTCTAAAATTGCAATTTCTATTACTCCCTATTAGGGATTGAAACACTGGTGTAGACCCTCTAACCGATATGCCCACACCCATTGCAATTTCTATTACTCCCTATTAGGGATTGAAACAAATCCCCACAACTTCCTTAAGCTTTGGGAGAAGGGGATTGCAATTTCTATTACTCCCTATTAGGGATTGAAACACTAAATAGTGTTAATTTACCTTTTTTATAAATAGCTCATTGCAATTTCTATTACTCCCTATTAGGGATTGAAACGTTAGCGGAAGATGAAAAAGCGCGAGTTTTAACTAAAATTGCAATTTCTATTACTCCCTATTAGGGATTGAAACAATTGACGATTAATTTCCATGCACTCAGTGAAGAATTGCAATTTCTATTACTCCCTATTAGGGATTGAAACCCACATTATCAATTGTCCACCATTCATCGGTAGTGATTGCAATTTCTATTACTCCCTATTAGGGATTGAAACTTCCCATATTGCTATATAACAATATTACGCCTATTGGTAAATTGCAATTTCTATTACTCCCTATTAGGGATTGAAACTCATACTTTGTAACTAGCTAAATGTACTACACTCATATTGCAATTTCTATTACTCCCTATTAGGGATTGAAACATTATAATATCACCAGCAAAGATAACCTCACGCTTAATTGCAATTTCTATTACTCCCTATTAGGGATTGAAACGAAAAAATGTGTAACTTGACCATACACGCTAGGTATTGCAATTTCTATTACTCCCTATTAGGGATTGAAACCTGTCTTAATAGTGGTGTACATCTTAGCTTTAAGATTGCAATTTCTATTACTCCCTATTAGGGATTGAAACTTACGAAAACAGGAATTTTGGTTGATTGGCATTCATTGCAATTTCTATTACTCCCTATTAGGGATTGAAACACTATCTTGGGAATCTTGCTTTGGGTCTTCATCCATTGCAATTTCTATTACTCCCTATTAGGGATTGAAACATTCAGGTTACGTATTTAATATGTTTCAAATTTCAGTGGAATTGCAATTTCTATTACTCCCTATTAGGGATTGAAACTCCTTAGACTGATACTGAAACCGTATAGTGACCTCACCGATTGCAATTTCTATTACTCCCTATTAGGGATTGAAACCGTGTAAGTAAATGCAGGTTTGATCACTACAGAAGATGGTAATCTTGCTTATTTATCAAAATTTCTGATAAAGTTGTTTCATGTTTGACAATTTATGTAAATTTCTTGTAGAAAACTTTTCTAGCGACTTCGCTACTTGGTTGTTAGGTGAACCTATCATCCTAACTGAATTAAGTCCAAAAGAACTATCATTAGAACCAATTCGCGCTGATGCTCTTATTCTTAGACAATCAGAAGAAATGGTCTTGCATATTGAGTTTCAGACTCAACCAGACAAAAACATTCCTTTCCGCATGACAGATTACCGTTTGCGGGGATATCGTCGCTTTCCTAGCAAGCAAATGCGTCAAGTAGTGGTTTACTTGCAAAAGACTGATTCAGAACTCGTTCAGCAAACTACATTTACCTTAGAAGAAACGTGCCATCGTTTCCAAGTGATTCGCTTATGGGAACAACCGACAGAAACATTCTTGCAGACTCCCGGTCTATTGCCTTTTGCAGTTTTAAGCAATACTGGTAATAAAGTCAACACTTTGCAGGAAGTAGCAACTGTCATTGATAACATCCCTGACAAACAGATGCAAAGTAACCTGGCTGCATCTGCATTTATTTTAGCTGGGTTAGTATTAGAAAAAGAAGTGATTCAGCGTTTGCTGCGGAGAGATATTATGCGTGAGTCAGTAACTTATCAATTATTGGTAGAAGAAGGTCGAGAAGAAGGTCGGAAAGAAGGCCGAGAAGAAGGTCGAGAAGAAGGTCGAGAAGAAGGTCGAGAAGAAGGTCGAGAAGAAGGTCGAGAAGAAGGTCGAGAAGAAGGTCGAGAAGAAGCTGTTCAGCTTGTTGCTGTCAATATGCTTAAGGAGGGTATGTCTATTGAATTTGTGGCAAAAGTAACTGGTTTAACGTTTGAACAGGTGCAACAATTACAAGCGACAAACTCAGGGGATTGAGTGCCAAGGGTATCCAAAACCTATTGGAAGCCTTTGCCAAAATTCCGCTAAATAGCATTGAATATCTGATTTCTAATAGCTTTTAGACCATTATTAAACTTTTTGATTAGACAATGGCAGTAGGAGAAGTTGATTAGCTACAGCACCACTAATAAATAACTCCTCTGCCTTAGCAATACCAGAAATCATATCTGGACAAATACCACTCAACCAGAGATAAAAACCACCATTCCATAAGGCAGTTTGCATTAGTTCACTTGGTTTACCAGCCAAAACAGCTTGTAAATCGGTGATTAATTCTTCCGTAGTACCAAGAGGGACATTTTTGGTAGTAAAACCATATTCACGGGGTGCGAGTTGTAAGCGTTCTAACTCTTGTGAATTAGTTGAAGATAAACCGATAATAGCAGTGCGATCGCGCGGTAAATCACAACTACCTTCCAAACCCTTGACAAAAGTATATTTTCTTGTCCCTCTTAACCCCAAAGCCACCTGAAACATAGCTTCTGTAGGGGGGTGAACAAACCCAGCAATAATATGAGTATCCCCAGCGTAAGGACACCAAATTAACTCCATAGTCGCTAATGGTGGACGCTTACCAAGTTGATCACGATATTCCCAAAGCTTTTGAGTGAGGGGAAAATGCTGTGGTGTGTAAACAAAACCAATTCCTGTTTGTGCAAAAACCTGCTGAGTTTGAGCCAGTGATAAAGTAGTCCAATCGACTCCTAAACCTTGCCATATCTCTATTAAAGGTAAACCATATTTAGTCGGCAAGCGATAGCTTCGCTCGCCAAAGGCACCGCCCCCATGCATAACCACAGGTTGTCCAGCCGCAGCTAATAACAAAGCCGTAATAACATTAATTGGTGCAGTCCGAGTTCTGCCATCATAAGGTATACCCAAAACCATTACCGGACGTGCAGCATCAATTGGTTGCAACTTGGCCCCAACTCATCAAAAGCATCCAACATCCCCGCTAATTCTTCCCCAGTGGGACGTTTAATGCGATGGGCAATCAAAAATGCGCCTATTTGCGCCGGTTTTGCTTCACCCAACAACATCATTTTCATGGCAGCAGCAGCTTCCCCACGAGTTAAACTCTCAGACGTATGACTTCCGCTACCTACTTTTTTTAATAACTCTCTAAATATATTGCTCATTCTTCCTTCGCGCTCTTCGCGTCTTTGCGGTTCATTTAATCCAACGTGAGTTCGACATAAGATAATTTGTGGAAAACTCGCCTCCACGAGGAGTCTCAAACCCTTATTATCTCGTTTAAAAAATCATAACTCCGTTCGCGTAGCGTCTCCTAAGGAGAAACTCCGAACTCCGAACTCAGGTATTTCAACTCTTAGCAAACCTGCGGACGGCAAATAAGCTACCCATTAAGCCAACTGTGGCACCGAATCCTAAAAGAATCAAAGGTAATAATAAGGTTTGAGAAACAGTTAGTTGTAAACCGTTGCTGATAAATTGGATAAATTCAGGTTGATTGGCTAGTAAGCGATTAAGAAATTGTTGAGTTAGAGAAATAAAACTCCAAGCGATCGCACCACCAACTAAACCAAAGGAAATTCCCTGTAAAATAAATGGTAGGTAAATCCAAGCTGAAGTTGCACCTACTAGTTGCATAATTTCAATTTCTCGTCGTCGTGCCATGACAATCAAGCCTATTGTGGTTGTTGTCACAGCGATCGCAGTCGAAGTCAAAATTATAGTAATTGTTAAAGTAATCCAATTTAGCCCCCGATGCAACTGGGTAATGCGTTTTACAGCTTCGTCTACATACTGCACCACATCAACTCCCCGCAACTTGGCTAACTGTGTCGCTAAACTCGGCACAACTTGCGGATTCAAGGCTTTTACCTTCATTTCATCAACTAGCGGATTATCCCCTAATTGCTGGGTAGCACCATCAATATCAGCAATTCCCAAGTCCTTGACTAACTTCGTCCAAGCTTGTTCTTTGGTAATTACTTGCACCGTCGCTACTTCCGGCATTTGCGCTATTAATGGTTCAATATTAACCGCTTGAATACCCGATTCTAGATAAACCGATAATTCCAACTGACTACCGAACTGATTGAGAAGTCTTTCGACTTGCCAAGAGGTTTGCAGACTTAAGCCGAATAGAAATAGCAACACTGTCACAGTACTCACAGCTGCCCAATTCATCCATCCCCCCCGCAGCAACCCCAGGAAAGTTTCTTTCAGCAGATAGTCTAGTTTGGTAAAAAATTTAAACATCGAAAATTGGTGATTGGCGAATAATTATTCTCTGTCAACTGTCAACCGTCAACTGTCACCTGTCAACTGTCACCTGTCACCTATTTCCTGTCACCTAACGATAGAATTGAGTAGTAAGACATTCACTATTAAGCCACGAGAATCATGCCCTCTGATATAGCTGTAGAGAAGAAAAAGTTAAAAAATCCACCTTTGAAGCTTCATTATTTAGGCGATCGCGTCTTGCGTCAACCCGCAAAGCGTGTGACAAAAATAGATGATGAACTTCGCCAACTGGTGCGGGAAATGCTGCAAACTATGTACAGCGAAGATGGCATCGGTTTGGCAGCCCCCCAAGTGGGAATTAATAAACAACTCATTGTAATTGACTGCGAACCAGACAAGCCAGAAGCGCCTCCACTGGTACTAATTAATCCAGTTATTAAGCAGGTTAGCAGTGAACTATGTGTAGCTCAAGAAGGTTGTTTGAGCATCCCTAAAGTTTATTTAGATGTGAAACGCCCCCAAGTGGTAGAAATCGCCTATAAAGACGAATATGGTCGTCCCAAAACATTAAAAGCCGGCGATTTACTAGGACGGTGTATTTTACACGAAATGGATCACCTCAACGGTGTGGTATTTGTAGATCGTGTAGAAAATTCCTTGACTTTGGCACAGGAGTTATCTAAAAATGGCTTCTCGTATCAAACAGTGAAACCAGTAGTATAGGGTGATCTAGAGCGTGTATTTAACTCCAAAAAGCGGTTTATTTTTAGGTGGTTCTTGTTTTACTGCGATCGCATCTGTCGGTTCTGTATTTGAACTCAGTTCTGGACAACCAGATTTAGGTGTCCCAACCACTGCCATTATCTTAGCTTTGAGCATTCCTTTGACCATATTATTTTTTATTGCCGCAGTCAGGGATGCGCGGGCTAACAACTCCAACTAAATAGTTAGGCAAACACAAAAGTTGTTATACTTGTGATCACGCAAAAATCAAGCAAATCAAGTCAAGGCTTGAGATTCAGTACAAAACTTTTCAGAGTCGGCCACCTATTTCCTCACGGTTGAGAAATTAAAACACCTTAATAATGGTGAAAATAATGGAATAGAGCAGCCAAGTTGCTCATAATCTCAACAGTACAATTACGGTAACTAGTGGGTACTCCACACTACCAGCATGAAGCAGAAAGAAATCCTAGCAATGTTACACTTTGTTTGGTTTTGTGCAATTGCTGTAGAACGGCTAACATTAAATAAGCATCAGGTACATAAAAAAGGTAAGAGGATGAAAGAAAAATGTAAACTTCACCCTTTTACCTTTTATTTTTTGCCTTTGTATTAATTAATTCACAGCAGATAGCAGATAATAGATTAAAAATTTTGCGATCGCTTCCCGATTTCCCCCAATAGAAGAATGCTACCCACTTCTACCCATCTACTCAGACTCTCTCAAGGACATCTCAACCTGCTCGCAGCTTGTCCTCGTAAATTCCAGCATACCTACTTAGAACAGATTACCGCACCCACTGACCCCCAACAAGAAGAATATCAAACTCTAGGTAGTCGTTTTCACTTGCTTATGCAACAGCAAGAAATGGGTTTACCAATTAATAGCTTTCTCCAAACAGATACTCAACTGCAAAAATGGATGACATCTTTTGCCAAAGTTGCACCAGAAATATTAACACCTGATATTGATAACCAATCTTTCCACGACAGTGAACACTATCGGATTTTGCAAATTCAAGATTACCTATTTACAGTTATCTATGATTTATTAATTGCAGATCCTCAAAAAGCACAAATTCTCGACTGGAAAACCTATCCCCAACCACCAAATAAAAGCTATTTAGCTAAAAATTGGCAAACACGTCTTTATATGTATGTTCTGGCAGAAACTAGTGAATATTTACCAGAAAATATATCCATGACTTATTGGTTTGTTCAAACTCAGGGTAAACCTAAAAGTATTCAGTTTAACTACGACACTCAACAACACCAACAAACACAACAAGAATTAAATCAACTATTGAATAATTTAACTAATTGCTTAGAACAATATCACCAAAATCAGCCATTTCCCCAAAAAACGGCATCTAAAAAATCTTGTGAAACTTGTCAATATGCTTTCCTGTGTTACAATCAAACAAATAATCCATTAGCAATAAATTCTAATAATTTACCAAACATTGATCATATCCAAGAAGTATCAATGTAAGAAGTCAGGAGAAAGAAGGAAGAAGGAAGAAGGAAGAAGGAAGAGGAATATTTTTCTCTTCTGTTAAGAGTTCCCTGCTATATCAAAGTCAGCAATAATTATGAAAGCCTTTGATGAAACTGACACAATTTATGTTCGTGAAATAGGAATTGATGATATAGCTCCAGTTTATCACTTAGGTGAAAAGCTATTTACCAGCGATTTATATCCTTATTTATACCGCACCTGGGATGAATGGGAAGTGATTGGACTTTATAACACAGATCCAGAATATTGCCTCATCAGATTTAATTATGAATGGTGAATAGTTTTTAATCAGTTTTATCTTTTTTTATTAATTAAATGCAGTGGATTTTAGCAGCAACTGAACAACCTCCTGAGTGGTTTATTCAAGTAGTGAAAAACTACACACCTCTATCAAATGGAATTTTTGCCGCCCAATTACTTTGGCAAAGAGGGATAAAAAATGAATTACAATTAGCCGCATTTGCTAATTTTCAAAATTATCAACCAGCGAGTTCCTTTGAATTTGGAACAGAAATGCATTTGGCGGTAAAACGCCTTAAAGATGCAGGAGAAAAAAGTGAAAAAGTGGCTATTTGGGGAGACTTTGACGCAGACGGTATTACCTCAACCTCTGTATTGTGGGATGGTTTAGGACAATTTTTTATTCAAAATAAGCAATTAGTTTATTACATTCCTAATCGGTTAAAAGAATCTCACGGACTGAATCAAGCAGGAATTGATAATTTAGCTGAACAAGGTTGCAAATTAATCGTAACTTGTGATACCGGCAGCACAAATATTGATGAAATTATTTATGCTCAACAATTAGGTATAGATGTCATCGTTACAGACCATCATACCTTACCCCTCGAACGTCCTCCAGTCAGTGCAATTATCAACCCTCGTTATCTACCAAAAGAACATCCTTTATTTCATCTTTCTGGGGTTGCAGTAGCTTATAAATTGGTAGAAGCACTATATGAAACTTTACCTGATATACCGCAGCATCCATTAACTGATTTATTAGATTTAGTTGCAGTGGGATTAATTGCCGATTTAGTGCAGTTAAGTGGTGATTGTCGTTATTTAGCCCAGTTAGGTATTCAACAACTCCAAGCAGATTATAAAAAACCAGTTACAGAACGAAGACGACCAGGAGTAGGGCGATTATTGGAATTATGTCAGAAAAATGGCGATCGCCCCACAGATATTTCTTTCGGTCTTGGCCCCCGTATTAACGCTGTTAGTCGCATTCATGGTGATGCTAGTTTCTGCGTAGAATTACTAACAAGTCGGGATATTCAACGTTGTCAGCAACTGGCAGAAGAAACAGAATTAGCTAACAGCCGACGCAAGTCATTACAAAAAGATGTCCAGAATCAAGTATTTAAAAAACTCTCCCAATTAGATTTATCAACTACTAGTGTAATTGTTTTAGAAGACCCTCAATGGCCTAGTGGTGTTTTAGGTTTAGTCGCAGGTCAAGTTGCCCAAGAAACTGGTCGTCCCACGATTTTATTAAGTACAGAAAGTGGAGAATCTCAGCCAATTTTTGCACGAGGTTCAGCACGTTCTATTAATTCAGTTGATTTATATCAATTAGTTAAAGAACAAGCACATTTATTGCATCGTTTCGGTGGACATCCCTTTGCAGCTGGTTTAAGTTTATTAGTTGAAAATATTCCTTTATTTACAGATGCCATTAACCAAAAATTGCGGCAATCTTTAGGAGGAATAAATCTCGCACCCACCGTAACAGCAGATTTAGAAGTAAAAGTTGCAGATTTAGGAAAAGAATTATTTTTAGAACTCAAAGTTTTAGAACCATGCGGAATGGGAAACCCAATTCCCAAACTATTAATTAAAAATTGTTGGTTTGAAAATTCTTGGCATCGCAATCAGCAAGATTTACAGGGTAAAAAAATACAGTATATTAAAACAGAGTTTGATATTCGGGATGATTCTACTCACAACCCTTTTCCTGGTATTTGGTGGGGACACTATAAAGATGAATTACCTCTAGGTAGATGTGATTGTATTGCCGAAATAGATTACAACAGCTATAAAAAACGCTATGAAATTAGATTAGTTGCTGTCCGTCCCAGTGTTGAAGCAGATGTAAAAACTCAAAACTTAGTGATGATTCTAGACTGGCGAAATCAGGACTATTCCGAGAAAAACTCAGTCCTGAAGATTCCAAATATTCCAACAAGTTGGGATGATTTACGCGCATGGTTTAGAAAGTCACTTTATAATCAGCAACAACTAGCCTTAGCTTGGTCGAAACCTCAAAACTCTGAACCCAGAGATATCTGGTTCACTTTAGTAGGAATTGCTAAATACCTCAGTCGTACAAATCAACTTGTGACTCGCATCCAACTTTTAGAGAAACTATGTATCAGCGATAAGAGTTTACATTTAGGATTTCAAGCTTTAAAATACTTAGGATTTACAGTTCAACGACAAGACCGTTCTTTGCAAATTACCTGGAATGCAGAAACGAGTAACGAAACCAATGCTGATACTGTGATTAACCAATTTTTATTCGCAGTCCGTGAAGAACAATTTCAACAAGAATATTTTGCCACAGTACCTCTATCTATTATTCAAGCGATGATCACTTTTGATAGTCTGCTTTGAGAATAGCAAGATACAATAAATTCACCTACCTCTATTATTTGCAGTTATGGTTAATATTTCTTTGAAAATCGCTAGTAATTACCCTAACTACATTCCGATTTGGAAAGCGGCAATCGCTTGAATAGCGGTATTGGTATTCTTCTGGACTTTACTTTTCCATAGCTTGTTGTACTACTTCGATTTTTAATTCTAGTGCTTCCGCAATTTGTTCTACACTCAACCCCATTTTTAAAAGACGAGGAATAGTTTCTAGTTTAGTTTTTAGCTCAGTTTCTTCCTTAACTTCTTGATAAAATCTGGTTTGTCGCCATTCTGTTAATCCAAACATCGCTTCTAACTCCTGACGGCTATAGGTGGAAAACTTGTAAATTAGCATTCAGTCTACAACTTTTCTTGACAAAACCAGTTCCTTGAACAGTAGTTTGACTGCTTTAACCGCTACACGCATTCTGATTAACTTCACTGGCTTACCCGCTGCTTTCTCCACATCGAGGAAATTTCCCAAGCCATTTAATGTGGGATTGGTACGACGGCGGGCGGGTTCCACTGCACTGAATACCCACTGCCACAGTGAACGGCGACAAAGTGCAGAACCACCGGAAACTTTAGATTTAGAAATATCACCGCTTGATTCTTGTGACGGTGCAACACCCAAAGCCTTCTGAAACCGCCGCAGTGATAAATGGCGTTTGGTGGGATTACCAGACTTTCTACCCTTGCGAATTTTAATTTCTGGCTTACCATCTTCACCTAAGAAGTTTTCTAGCGGGAAAATTTGGGAGAGAATTACAGACTGTACCCGGTTCCCAAAGTTGAATTTCTGGAAGACTTCACGATAAGTTTTAAACCTTTCATCAGTGAGCAGTGTATCTAATTCATCCTCTATCGCCTGTTCTTCTAGTTGCAAACTACAAATTCTTTGAGCATGGAACTTTACCGAATCGGTTAATCCTAGTCCCGCAGTGGTGGAATAAATGCGATCGTATTTTTTACTTTCTCGTTGACCGGCTAACCATCCCCACATTAGCGGTACTTTTCCAGAATTTCCTCTGACTGAAGTTACCAGTGCAATTTCTGGAAACTGCCATGCTAAATCCTGACGGGCGCGATTGATGATAGGTGATTGAATTCTGGAAAGGTGGTTGAGTCTCAGCACTAGTTCCCGCATTCTGGAAATTATGCGATCGCGCACTTGAACAAACCGATTCAACTCATTTCCGTAATCGAACTGATAACAGGCCAGTGCCAACGAATCAGCATCGTCATCTTTGTCAGGTAACGCTAAGTGATTCTCGCGGTAGTTTCGCAGCTGCTTGTGTCCCACAAATCGCACCTCACAACCTGCACGGGTCAAGTGTTCCACCCAAAACTTAGAGTAATTCATTCCAGTGGGTTCTAGTAGGGCCACTTCTGGCTTTAGCAGCAGCAACCCAGTCAAGCCGGCTCTGTCAGTCCCGAACTTATAAAAACTACATTCATAGTAAAATTCTCTTGGGGTGCTTGGTTTTTCGGTAAGTAAGCAGCAAGAAACGCTTGACTTGGAAACATCCAACCCAACAACTCTGGTCATTCTGTTTTCTCTGTGTAGGTGAAATATGTGTCAATTACGCTTGTGAATCACCCAAAGGCCGTTACAGCCTGATTCAGTCTCAAAGCAATACCCAACACTGCAAATGTTGGGTGGACACATTTTTAAAACACAATCAACCGAGCTTATGAATGCTAAAAAGCCGAGAGCTTAGTTCTTTCTCAAAACCCTAAGCTGATTGTGCTTTGTGCGGAACTGATTTGGACTCAGACCGCGACACACCAGGAGCGGTGTGTTTCGTCTGGGGAGTTCTACCCAGACTCATCAGGCGGATTGAGAATTTGATTTAGATGAGGCTTCTATTGCATCCACTATGTGCTTTTCCACCTCATCATCTGACATTGTTCTAGCCTGTCTCGCTGCACCTTCGGCGAAGTTATTAACAACTTCAACCAATGACCGATTGCTAACACCCGAAATATATTTACCCATCGAAGCCAGCGCTAAATTAGAAGCTAAAAAACGACGTTTACGAATCAAAATGTATTCGTCGTCATGAGGGAGAATTTGCTGGGGTTTGTTGTGCATTGTTAAAATTTGACCTGAATTACCTTGTCTTGAGTGCCGTGGCATTTGGCTAGGCTCTCTAGAATTATTTCGTTAATCTTCTCGTCCGTTATCTTGTTTGATTCCCCGACAGCAATTAGAGAAAATTGATCCATAACTGCCTTGATATCTGCACCTTTAAATCTTGGGACTTCCTGTACCAAGTATTGAACAATGAGCGAAGCTGCAAAATTATTTACAAACAATGCGCGTTTGTGAATTAATACGTAGTCGCCAGAATAAGGAATTAAAGATTTTGGTTCTTCCATTAAAATAGTCCTCCCTCACCCACACCGCATTCTTCAGCCACAAGTGGTAAATATTCCTCTGTTGCTGGCTGTTTTTCTCGTGATGACTCCAGTAAAGATTTGAGAGAGTTTCTATCTTTTCTGAGTTGTGCTACTTCTCTCTCTAGAGAAGCTATTTGTTGTCTGATTTCGACTGAATGATCCTCTCTAATTTTGCGTTCGACGAACTCCATTAATTCAGTAGTCTCTTCTTCTACCCAGTCAGAAGTTGAATTTTCTGGAAATTCAAATGCTGCTTCTAGATGTCTTGATTCATAGTTGCCTATGTTCAAAACTCGCTTGTAGGTGATGGTTTTAATCATGATTAGTTATCAAAAATTATCTCGAAGTTGAATGGTGTGCTACCTTGTTTTAAAAGCTTGGCGTATTCCTCTGCATCCGTTCGCTTTTTGAATCTAATCAACAGTAGATGCGGAATGCCAACACGATACACAGCCCACGGTTTCAATTGTCTGTACATATTTGCTCCTAGAGAAAAAGCCAGTATCAGCCACCAGCTAATACTGGCTTGACCATCAAATAGCAGTTAGCGGATAAATACCCAGTGGGAGAACTGGGAATAAACAATACAATTCAGTTTTGTCGTCTAATCTTCTTCCTCTCCTTCATACTCAGGATTAATAATCAAAATTGCGTTACCGTCTTTTTCTTTGATGTTGCTGACATGGAGGTCAACGCCATCAATTTGAACTTGAACAGTTGCACCGTCTTCAAAACCGTCGAGCTTGATAATTAATTCTTGAACTGTAGTTGTCATGGTTTTTGTGTTTGGTGAAAATCTGGGAGGTGGCAGGACTCGAACCTACAACCTGGTTGGCATTACCCATGCGTTACCAATTTCGCCACACCTCCCATGAGGTTTACCGGTAAGGTAGAAAAAGAGCCAGCAAGATGCACCAGAGTACAAAAACAGTTGCAAATGTTAGCGGGTAACGAATGAGTAGCCCGTACACGCTGACAAGATAATCTTCAATTTTTTGCATCATTTAATCCTCTAAAAAATATCCTTGAACGGGTTGGATGTTGATAATTACGTTGCCTGTGGTGTCGGATTCCTCAACTCCGGTGAGTTTGAAAGCGTCACCTTGGGCGGTTAAACCTTGCACTGCTGCTTGACCATTGAACTGTTCAAGTAGTTTGATTAGTGCCTCCACCGTCATTACTGCCATGCTTTTTTGGTCATCAGTTAATAGGTAATGGTTATTGGTTATTGCAGACATGGAAGAAATCACCGCGCTGTCAACTCGTGATCAGCGCATAATCTCCGGTGATTTGTTGTTCAGGGTGTTTCCACACAAGGTCTAGGTGTGGGTGCTTGCTCTAGTCGTGGTATTCCCCGGTGTGGGGTGAGAGCTATCGGATATCTGAAAATCCGATTAACCATACTATTGCATATCCAGATATCCTGTGTCAATATTAGTTTATGGATTTTCGGATATGCAATAATTAGAAGCAAGAAAATATTATGCAGGCTAGTAACTATGGCAAGAACGGGACGGCCCAAGGGGCGGGAAACAAAGGGGGTAAGCTTAAAAGTCAACCCGGATGCGTGGGAACTTTTCCAAGAACTGGCTCAGGGGATGG
This sequence comes from Anabaena sp. EIM26, assembly GCF_057568715.1. NCBI lineage: Bacteria > Bacillati > Cyanobacteriota > Cyanophyceae > Nostocales > Nostocaceae > Anabaena > Anabaena sp. EIM26. The sequence goes on from NZ_CM172472.1 coordinate 1,898,381, forward strand.
GACTTACCAGGTCGGAGCTAGTGGAGAAGATAGCCATGAATCAGATATCTCTGTCTTCAGAAGAAGGTCAATTGAGGGAGTCGCTGGGAAACTAATTAGCCAGCTGATAAACGAGGCTGAGAAACAACTGGCATATCATGATCAACAGTCTCAACTTCTGAAAAGCAGAATCAAAGAGTTAAGGCAACTTTCAGAATCAACTGATTAAACCGTCCACCTATGCCCACAGGTCAGGACGGTTTTTTAATGCTTATGACCAATATCACTGAAGAGAAAGACTTAAAAGCTACATGATGAATTAATACCACTCACCTTATTAATTCATCATGAGCCATCTAATTCTAATGCTGTTACTGGCAATGCTGGCAGGGTCTTTGTATCTGGCATGGTTGGTTGTTGCTTCCCATAAATCAGCGCAGCGCGGCTACAGACGTTCTGCTAGAAAGAGTCCCAAGAGTGAGCAGCCGACGCGAGTTAGTTCATCAACCAAAAGACAGCTATTGCAGATGGTGCAGGGAGATGAAGAGTCCGCATATAGATTAGTTCGACACGTAAGAAATTCGTTTCCGGACAAGTCAGAGCAGTGGTGTTGGGAAAAAGTGATTTGGGACCTGGAGCGCGATCGCAATTGACAACCCTACCACCTAATTAACAGGTGGTGATAGATTCCTGCATTCAAAAATCATGACAACAACCACTAAAAAGCCAAAAAGCTGCATTCAACACCCTGAAAAAGTCCCCTTAGTTTTACTCAGGAGCGAATACTTAGAAATTACTGGCAATCATTGTGCTGCCAAATTATTAGCAATCTTTGAATTCTGGACAAATAAATTAAACGCACTGGGTAGAACAGCGCGAGATTGGATTTATAAATCATTGGACTGCTTACACAATGAGCTAATGGGTGAACACGGCATACACTCCATTAGAAAAGCAATTAATATCCTGCATGACCTTGGATTCATCAGCAAGCGCCATAATCCACACATCAAGTATGACCGGACATGGCAGTACAAATTAGAAGTAGAGAAAGTCCAGGAAGCATTGAATTCACTCATTTGTCAGGATGAGCAAATCGAAGATGAGGTAATGCCAATTCCATTAGAAGAATATGACGATTCCAGCGCTCAAACCAGCGCGGTGAATAATATAGAGTTCAATATAGTTCATCCAAAGTTAAAGACAGAGAGCGAAGGGGTTTTGGTTAAGAATGAAGAGGAAGAAATTAAGACAATAAAGCGTATTTCTGGCATTTTCGGCATTGCTTACCAACACGCAGAACAAACCCTAAGAACATGGCGCTCTGAGTGGCATCTTAGACCTAGTGCTAGGGAATGGTTGCTAGAAAACCTCGCAACTGTTGGACTTGATGTGAGTGTGTTGACTTAGCCAATTCAGAATAAAAGCCATGAATTATCAAACAGAATTATTCAAGAATTGGATACGTAACCGCTTTGTGACAGAAGCAGAATTACTTGATATGCCCTTAGATTTAGCTTTAGCTTGGGCTGATGCTATGAGGGAAGTGGCAGCTACAGTCAAGCATGAAATAGTACCATTCCGTCGTCGCCGAACTACTAGAGCATCAGGCAGGTAGTTACCAATTACCAATTACCAATTACCAATTGTTTACCATGAATACCTTATTTAACCTTGATGAGTTCCACTCACTACCAGAGTCTCCCAGGGTGACAGACCCGGCGTGGGATGAAGTAGTTTTAGATTGTTCTGGAAGAGTTGACGAGAACGGTCAAGCTACATTATTTTACGACTCGTCCAGTGAACCACCAGACCCTGACGATTATGAAACTCCCTATGACTTCCAGCAAGCGTGGCTAAATTGGGAAAAGCAGTTTCCAGAAATTGCTGAAGAAATTAAAACCAAATTCAAACCAGGGCAACAGGTCGCAGTTACCAAACCGGATTCTAAATATTTTGGAGTAATTACCAAAGTCAAGAAAATTGTGAGGTGTTCAGTCTGCACCGAACTTTGGGGAACGGCTGGAGTTTTCCACTGGTCAGAGTTGGAACTGGTCAAAGATGTTGCTCCTCAACATCTGGAAGAGTTGCCCCAGGATTTTGCTGATGATGTTGCCGTCACACCAATTAAAGGTTTTCATTTTGAGGAAGGTGAAATTTACTGGCATTCTTCCAGAAACTGTAAATTCAAAATCACCAAATTACTCGCATCCGTTTCCAAGGCACAAGGTTATTTTGCTGGTGAGATTATCAAGGAGAAAGTCCTACTTTCTGAGTTGCACCCGATTGATGAGGATGTGGATTACCCGGAAAAACCAAGTCCAACTCTTCCAGAACAAGTAAATGAGGTTCAGGAAAAATCCAAAATTAACCAGTGGATTGAGACTTACTATGTGAGTCGCAGCGGCTCAAAGTATTGGTATTACAGGTATTGCTACTACCAGAAGAAGATAAAACACGTCCACATTCCAGGCGGGCGGGTAAATTCGGAACGGTGCGAACTGGTGAAGCAGGGAATTGAAAAAGCGATCGCACTGGGTAAAACTCCCCAGCAAATTGAGCAGATGATTAAAAGTGCCTAATAAAAATAGGTATCTCCCACGCGCCGGGCTATACCTATCAATGTGCATCGTAATTGTGAGTTATGGGGGTGCGGGCGTTTTCACAGAGTACAAGGCTGGAATCTTCCCGCGAGTACAAATATACCATATCTAGAGAGTTGCGATCGCACCGCGAATCTGACTTGATTCTATTTCTATATATCCTTCAACTGATTTTAGGTCACGGTGTCCCGTGATTTTTTTTATTGTTGCAATTGACACGCCATTACTATGAAGCTTGGTTATAAACGTCCGGCGGGTGCTATGAGTACTAATTCCCTTGGCTGCTAAACCCGCTTTATCTACAGCTTTCATCAGTATGTCATAAAGATTTCTCCAGCACACGCACCCATCACCTTCTCTATTGGGAAACAGCCAAGGACTCGCACCAGGGGCGAAACTTCTCAGATTTTCAAATAAGGTAGGATGTACCGGAACTTGTCGAGTGTCCGCGCTGCCATCTTTTCTCTTTTTTCTAGTGACCGCTCGGAATGTGATTACATCCCGTGGCATTCCGTTAGGCAGGTAAACGTCACTCACTCGCAACTGAACCAAAGCGCCCCACCTTTCTCCCGTGTACCAAGCTAAATCTAAAAAAAGTTTATATTTAAGAGTTCTAATATTTCTTCTTAACTTAGAGTAGTCGTTCTCGGTTAAGATTGCAGCTTTTCCACTTCGCTCATTTTTCATACAAAAAATTATTTCCTTTGGGCATTCCGGTTTTACCTTTTGGATTGGTAAAAATGGAATAAAACCTTTGTTACCCACCATCTATAATAACTTGTATTTTATATACAGCAATAGTTTCAGTCGATTCTTCAACATTCCAATTTTACATAAAAGTGGAATATTTACATTTAATTGATAGCGATTTATTAATGGTTTAACAACCTTCAATAAAACCATTAACATGGAACCGACTCTACAGCAAGTTTTTGGAGCAAGCGCAACTCAAGACGCTACTACAGTAACTATTACAAAATCTGAAATTGGCGTAACAGCATCATCAGCCACAGGCGAAGCAATTTTGACTGGTGCTGCTCTCAAGGCTCAAACTTATTTGACGCAGGCTAACTACGACGCGAATATTGACCAGTCGATTGTCGTCGCCAATGGCTTTCCAGGTTTTGTCAATCGTGGAGAAGATAACACCCAGTACAGAACTGATCAGCTAACGATAACCTTATCCAAGGTTGATACTGGTGCAACCCTTGACCCTAACGACTACTAATGTCCTACTGCAATGCGGGCGATACAGCCCGCGTAACTTTTCCTGATAGTAGCGTTCAGGATTTTACTGATACGCCGATCACAATAACAGCCGAACCGGATACTACCCCTTGCGCTACTTTTACAGCTACTTTTACAGCCAGCTATATACAGGCTGGTGTGAATTTCCCTAATCGAACCTTGGGGTTTATAGGGAAATACCCTTATGAAGGCTGGCGGTTTACCGGTTCATCACTGGAGGTCAAAAGCGCTTTGTATCTTTGTCCTCCGGGAACGTCCACCCAGTGGGACGACATCAGTTCGGTAAATAGATTTATTTACGAAGGTAGCCTTGTTAGTAGCATCACACCAGCGAACTATCGCATAACCGTTAATAGTGCAAGCAACGAGGTGCTTTATGAGGAAATATTTTCTACAGATGATTACTCTGTTGAATGTATTGAAGGATGCCCGCCAAACTCTCTTGATTGCGGCGATTGCTGTTTGGATTGTGCTGATATTTTTAATGGGATTTCTAATGCTAGAAGGTTAGTAGCAGGTATTAAATAAAATGAGTAGTTGTGATGAAATCTCAAATCAATTATCTGCGCTGAGTGCAGAAATTGCGGCTCTTAATAATAAATTTATCCCAAAATCTGATAGAGCGAATATTATTCGTGAAGCTGTAAATAAAGCCTATTCTGAAATTTACAATGCAATTCTTGCTTATATCGAAGGACTATTCAAGCCTTCTGATGATTTGGCTAGAAGAGTAGCGCAATTAGAAAATCAAGTTTCAGCAATTCTATCCCAACTAACAGGAGTAAAATCTATTGCTAATCAAGCTTTGAATTTAGCTAGGCAGGTAATGAGCAAGCCTGGCATCAAGGGGGACAAAGGTGATAGGGGATTACAGGGTATTCCGGGTTTACCTGGTGCTAAGGGTGATAGAGGCTTGCAGGGTGTTTCTGGAAAGCCTGGTGCTAAGGGTGATAGAGGCTTGCAGGGTGTTTCTGGAAAGCCTGGTGCTAAGGGTGATAGAGGCTTGCAGGGTGTTTCTGGAAAGCCTGGTGCTAAGGGTGATAGAGGCTTGCAGGGTGTTTCTGGAAAGCCTGGTGCTAAGGGTGATAGAGGCTTGCAGGGTGTTTCTGGAAAGCCTGGTGCTAAGGGTGATAGAGGCTTGCAGGGTGTTTCTGGAAAGCCTGGTGCTAAAGGTGATAGAGGCTTGCAGGGTGTTCCGGGTAAGAATGCCGATGGCAGCAATTCATCACCAGAAAAGCCTGATTTGGCAGCTATAAAAGCGCGGCTAAATCGCCATGAAAAAGATATTTCTGATATTGAAAAAGTGGTTTTGGTTATCAGTAATTTTATAAAAACCGTAACCTCATTTATAGATAAATTCATTTAAGAGAAAGGATGATTAAATGTCTCAAGCTATGGTTTCAGTCAATGCCGAAGTTTTGCAGGCATATAAACAGGCTTTTTCTAAAACTGAGTCGCTGGGGAAATATCTTGCAAAACAAGGTAAATTAGTGCGGACTTTTGACGAGTTCGCGAAGTCAACAGCTAACTATAAAAAGCAGGTTGACCAGGTAGAGAAAGTCGCAAAGAAAACCAAAGAAGTCACAGACAAAGTATTGGAGAAAGTGCCGGGCGGTGGCAGCACCATACAAAAGGCAGGTAAGGCAAGCCTGGCACTTGGCGGTTTGGCTGTAGGCGCAGCAACTTATGGAATTATCCTGGCTGATTTATATTGGCTGCGTCCTATGCTTCAAAAAGCTCAAGACGGGATGAATGATTCACTTTCCCGTGACCTATCGAAAGCATTAACCGGAATTCAAACGAATAAATCTAATATTGACAAATCAAAAAAAGACATTCAAGAACTCAAACAATCAGACCAGCGAACGAGGGATAGGACTTATGCGCTAGAAAAGCAAGCCGTACCAGTAAGAGAAAAAGCCAATGAAGCTTTGTATGAAGTTAGAGCAGCGAGGAAAATAGCTGATTCCAACCAGACAGAATTGCTGGAATTAGAAAGAGAAGTCGCCACACAAAAAAGGACTTTTGACGCACAGATTAACACTTTAGAAAAGAAGGCAGAAAATAGGAACAGTGAAAATTATGAAACAAAAAAAACAATAGGAACAATCCAATCAAAGCTGACAGAAATAGGAGAAAAAGCTACTCAAGCTTTAAATAAGTCATCACAGCCAGGGAAGCAAGGTGAACCGGGTAAACCAGGAAAGCAAGGTGAACCAGGTGAACCAGGAAAGCAAGGTGAACCAGGTAAACCAGGACGTGATGGCAGCGATGGAAGTCAAGGAAGTGATGGTAAAGATGGAACCCCAGGTCGTGATGGTAAAAATGGCATTTCAGGATTTAATGGAGCGCCGGGACGTGATGGTAAAGACGGTAAAGACGGTAAAGACGGGAGGGATCTGGAAGTGGATGCAGAAATGAAAGCATTGATCAGGAATATCAATGGCAATGCAGCATTTATTCCGGCATTGGTCGCACGTCCTACACCGTTGTCCGCACCGCAGACTATCGCGGCTGCGGCTGCGGGAACTTGTCAAACAATGCAGCCGGGTGGATGTGGTCACAAAGCCATCAATGATGCCAATGACAATTTATTTAGTAAGATTTCCAATCTATTTAATACAGGTGCTAACGCTGTTCAATTGGGACTACTTACCCGAATTGATAATAAGTTAGGAGCGCAAATTGTAGGAGGAATTGGTGGGAAATTGGTCGATGGCTTCAAGTGGTTACAGCTTGATAGAGCGTTAAATATTCTTACTTTTGCGGCTACAGTTCATAATGCCGCAATGTTATCAAATGATATTGTTCAAACTCTAGTAGGGGCATTGACTAACGTACTTACCTTAATCCTTCCCAAGGATGATGCTGGTAATGCGTTCAATATTGGTGAAGCAATTGGCAATACTGTGGAGAATGTTGTTAAGGGAATTGTAGGCGAGGATAATTACGTAAATCTCTCAAATGCTTGGGCTAGAGCTAATAGAATCTACCAGGCTACAACTAATGTTCTAAATAACTTCATGAGCCTGACGCAAATCGTGCTGCAAGCTTCTGAAATGATAGCGGCTTACACCGGGAAGATTGGGAATGCTTTAAAGAAGGCCGGACAAGTTCTTGATGATAGTTATGGCTGGATGAATCCAAGCCCTAAATTTAATCGTGTTTCGCAAACTTTAGAAAATTTTCAACAAGCTGCGTCAACGATACAAATGGTGACTCAAGTGCCTCTGGATTTCGTGGATGCAACCACGGGATTAACAACAGCTTCAACTGAATTCGTGAAGTCAGTAAAAGAGGATGATAAAGCCGAAAACAACGCCATTCCTATTCCTGAGCCGGATAAATTAAAGGCTGATGAAGCAGCCGCAGCCGCAGCAAGTGCAGGGAAAGAGACTCCAGAAGCTGACTTGGAGGCAGATGAATAATTATGGCTTTACCTGAAGGTTTTAATAGTTGGAAACATTTACGGGACACTGTAGAACTTATTCATAATCGGCGGGTGAGAGCATTTTATAAAAACCAGCCTGACAATGATATTTCTACAGAAAAAAGGTCTTTAAAAGTTGCTTGCATTATCCAGCCAAAAGATACGGTGATTTTGGTGCTATTAAGAATGTGGCTTTTTGAAATCACCGCAGGACACGCGCAATCCATACAAGTGCCTATTTATGGAATTCCAGTACAAGAACTCCAAAGAGATAGCAAGTTTAAACCGCAAATATGCCTTTATTTCAAGGAACCATATGACTTTGAAAAGCATGGTAATGGGGCTGAACAAGTTCGCGGTGAAATCACATTTCGTGTAATGAATAAAACCGCGCAAACCATAACTCGTGCTGACGCTGTGGAGTATGCCAGAGAAATAAAAGCTGAATTTGCTACACCTCCTCTGGTGTGGAAAAAAGGTAAATACAAATGCACCTATCTCGACCTCGAAAATGGCTTTGATTTAAGAATATTAGCTATTAGCAAGGCTGAAGGTATTTCTACTATCCAAAGTGTCTTGAAAATCCTAGATAAAACTTACAATGATGATTTTTTCCAGTTCATAGAAAATACAAAATCTTACCCAGCAGTACCAGGCACTCATCTGGTATATGGCAGGACAGTTAAAAAATCACGCCAAAGACCAACGGCTGATGTGAAATTTACCCACGCTCACTTAATTATTCCAGGACAAATCAAGCCAGTTAACCTAGTATCCGTTGCAGGACGCTTAAGAAATGCGATCGAAGAGGTTTAGGATTTTTACTACGCTGTACTTCTTTTTCGACAAGTTAACTTGTCGCTGGTTTAATTCTTCTTAAAATGCGCTGCTAGACTGGGTTTCAGTCACAGAGGAGAATTTTGTATGGGAAGATATTCTGACATTAGACGCGGTGCAGAACTTAACGCAGCGCTAATTAAAGTTCGGGCTTACGAAGACCAGACCAGGGCGCAAAAACAAGCAGCATACAAAGCTCAACGAGGTACTGCTGTAAAAGTTAAGCCAAATAAAGTTAAGGGGTACATAGAATCCTTTAATTTGGCGGGTCGTATTTATTTACCTGTAAAATTGCTTTCTTCATCTCAAACGGCAAATACTGACCTTATCAGCTTGGTCAGGACTGCTGCTGCAACAACTGGACGAACTGTGGCTGTAGGTTTCACCCTTCCTACAGGTGGAGTCCTGCTTGATGGCTTGACTGGGTTCAAGGCTGCAAGATTTGGTGCTATCGAACGTGGCGCGGCTGTAACTGATAATAAGTCTCGTGTGACTGAGATTGAATATGCACGCTACAACAACAAATCTGTTTCGTCACCGTTTGGATCTCAGCAAACAGGTGGTGAAGCTTACAGCACTGCGGTAGATGCCATCAAAGCCATTACAGCAGTCGAAACTTTTCTAACTACACCAGGCAACCGAATTTACTTCACCCCTGAGATTGTGTAATGCAGCATGGCTTAATACTTCCCGGTGACAACCGGGATTTACTTTTCGTTTCCGCGACTGATTCTCGAAGTATCGAAGGTATGCTCATTATTAATCAGGGTTCTGCTGATTGGCTTATGGGCAAAATTGATACCGGAACATACTTTGACATTTTGGATGAGTACGGGGTTAACCCCTTTGAACACGTTCAGCCTGTAGAAGAATTAGTGTATAACAACCAACTATCACCGCTACTTCTGCTATGAGAGTTGTCGAACTTTCCAATAATGCAAACTGGGAAAGTCTTTACAATACAAGCGTTACAGGAGGGACTGTTTACACAGATGATGGTAAACCTATTCTTTTGCCTATCCCTCCTGTAACTATCCCGTTTTTATTGGAATCCTTCATTTTTGCCATTAGCATCAGTACAACGGTTCCGGAAGATGCTACTTGGAGATTTTCTGGTTATGTCAATCAAAAGATATCAACTGGTGTAGTGTTGGGTGGTTCTCAAGATGCCACGCTCAACAAATCTCAAGCATTATTTTTGAATCAGATTAATTTGGTGATGTTTCCAAAAATAAGTGCTAGTTACAGTTTGAGTATTATTTTACCCCGGTGGTTCCGAGACGCTCAAATTATTGTTTGGCAATATACTGGTGTTGACGATACCTCTGAGGAAATTTTACTTACCCAAGAGTTTGCTAATTTGAATTTCAAAATTGATGCACTCACACCACCATAGAATGCGATCGCTTATCCTAACTTTTCCAGAAATTCAATGAGTACCGAACGACTGACGATGTTGATCACAGTCCTGACTATTGCCACACAGTCAGGACTTTATTTAATTACCGGTGGTTTTTCTATTGGTAGCAAGGTTTCTGATATGGGTGCTGAAATCAAGCTGATTAGGTCTGAAGTTGTGGCCCAAAACGAAATTCAAAATTATCGCCTGGATAAATTAGAAGGGCTACGAACTGCCAAAACATCTAATTAATCCGATTGGGGATTCTTTCTACTAATTCTAAAAGATAACGACTGTTGGCCGCATCTGCTTGTTGTACTAAATTAATTAAACTTCTTGCTGTTTGTACTACTTCCTCTTCTGGTGCAACTACTAATTGAATAATTCCTAAACCAATTGAAGATGATGTATCAGTTAATTCATCTAAATAAACTACATGAATTTGTCCCGCAGCTAGTGAAGTTTGATATGCACAAGGTATTCCAGGATCAAGACTCCGTTTAGCCCACAATACTACAGCTTGCCATTTTTTATCAGGTTTATACTGGTTTAAGTAAAGAAATACTTCGGTAATTAACCGCCAGTATAAATCTTCATCGGGCTGAAATTGGACTTCAACAAAATAAATCGGATCATCTGGGTACTCGGCTTTGGGTAGAAATACACCATCTATGCGACGTGCTAGTTCTTTGATTTCTACTGATGAAAATTCGTAGTGTGCAGCTAGTTGGGGTGGTTTTTCCAGCAGTTCAAATAAAACGCTGGGGAGATTTTGCAGGAGGGTATAAAATATTGTGTCTGTCTTCATTCTTTGGTTATACCAATTTTATGCGAGCCTACATAGAATAATAATCATCCGTACAATTGGTTGGCGAAGGAATCGCTTTGGGGTTTTGAGCAAACTCAGTGCTGAGTGCTGTCAGCTTGCACTATTTTGAATTTTTAACAGCCCTCTGGGGCTGACCCTTTTTCCCCACACCCCCCTGATGTTCACATTGAAAACCACGCTGTTCCCACGTTTGTATATCTACTTCTACTAGTTTTGTTACCTGTGAGCATTGGGGCTGAATGACTTGACTGAACAGCGCCCAAAACAAACTACGTATAATATCTAATACGGTTTTTATCCAAGATTCACGATTGCCAGGAATACCAATTTCTTTAACTACTTCTGGTTCTACCCAAATGCCATGAGCGCCTAAGATAATCTGTGCCATCAACTTGGCGCGGAAAATATGCGTACCGGAAGTAATCAATTTTACTTTTTTTACTCCCCAACTTCTCAAAATTGGTATTCCATAATAAAAATTCTCAAAGGTGGAATTAGCACAATTCTCTAACCAAACTTGTTCTAAGTCTGCTGCTTCCCGCTGAAAAATCAGCAAAATACAGGGATCTAGTGAACCATGAGAAATTAAAACCGGGATTTGGGGATACTGTTTTGCTAGTTGGGCTACATAAATCTCCCTGCGAATGCTGCCCCCCAGCACGAAAAAAGCATCTATCGGCTGTGAGGAAGCAGAAACTAAGGTTATAGTAGTGAAAGTCAACCAAATACCCAAGATCAAGCACAAAGCGACAGCAATATTTTGTAACAACCGCTTGAATTTTCTCAATCTGTTCTTCAAGTAAATTGATGAATTGATGATAGATTTGTGCTTCATAACATAGAAAATAAAAGCTTTGTTGTCTAATATTGATAAATACTGCCATCAAATCAACAAAGTGCTATCTTAGAAAAAGAATTTAGGGTGTAAAGATCTGCCTGTGACTAGTGTCACATTGATCCTGTAGTTGTTTTTACGGAAAAATAGAAAAATCCAAGAGATTATTCTTAATAAAAAGACAGTAATTCCCACATCATTTACAAGGAAAAAAATGATGAATTAAGCATAACTGAAGATGAGGATATAAAAACTTAAAAATATCAGGAAAGCCTGATTGCTAAACTGTCAATAACCCAACTATTCCATCTGAATATACATGAACCAATCTGCGAAACGTCACTCACCGCTCCAAGTAGCCTTGATTAGTGGAGCGATCGCTACTACTGCTACTCTATCTGTATTTGCTCAAGCTTGGACGAGGTGCGTTCACGCGGCTCTACAAGATAGTCCCAAGGCGTTAGTTGACCAGGTATGGCAACTGGTGAATCGTGAATATGTTGATGGCAAATTTAATCAACAAGATTGGCTAGCAACTAGGCAGAGCCTGTTAAATAAAGACTATACTTCCAATGAACAAGCTTATGTAGCCATCCGCGAAGCCCTGCAAAAACTGGGAGATCCCTACACGCGGTTTATGGACCCCAAACAATTTGAAACCCTTACCAGTCAAACATCAGGGGAAGTTTCTGGAATTGGTGTTCGCATGGAAGTAAACGAAAAAACCAAGCGATTGACCGTTGTTGAGGCTATAGAAAATTCTCCCGCACTCAAAGCAGGCATAAAAGCAGGCGATGAGATTTTGGCAATTGACGGTAAACCGACTCTCAAGATGAAAGTGGATGATGCCTCTAACCTGATTCGAGGGAAAGCTGGTACTGCCATCACCTTACGATTGGGAAGAACGGGAAAAAATGAATTTGATTTAAAGCTGACAAGGGCAAATATAGAAGTCCCCACAGTGCGTTATACCCTCAAGCAAGAAGGTGGTCGTCGGGTCGGCTATATTCGTTTAAGAGAGTTTAGCGCCCATGCAGCTGATCAAATGCGTCGGGCTATTCGTGACTTGAACGGTCAAAAAGTCGATTCCTATGTTTTGGATTTGCGAGGAAATCCTGGTGGTTTGTTGCAAGCAAGCATAGAAATTGCGCGGATGTGGTATGACAATGGCGCAATTGTCAAGACTGTAGACCGTGTGGGAGGTAGCGAAGAAACTAAAGCCAATCGTACAGCCTTGACAAATCGACCCTTGGCTGTGTTAGTAGACGGTAATTCTGCTAGTGCCAGCGAGATTCTCACCGGCGCACTCAAGGATAATAAACGGGCGGTTGTTGTTGGTAGTCAAACCTTCGGTAAAGCTTTGGTGCAATCAGTCCATGAACTGACAAATGGTTCTGGGTTAGCAGTTACCATTGCTCACTACTACACCCCTAAAGGTACAGATATTAACCATAAGGGGATTACTCCTGATATTCAACTAGATTTGACAGAAGCACAAGAGCGTCAGTTGGCTTCTAATCCAGATTTAATCGGGACTTTGAGTGATCCACAATATGCCCGTGCGATCGCAGTTCTCTCTAATAGCAAATTTGCTCAACCCCTGGTAATTCCTAACTCACAGCCACTGAGCGTTCGTGCCGAAGACTTGAAATTTTAAGCTTCGTTGTTAGATGTTCATATATTTTTGCGATTAATCTCCTCCCACTCTGGCAATACAGGGTGGGATTTTACCTGAGTTCGGAGTTTCTCCTCCGGAGACGCTACCCGAACGGAGTTTCTCCTATGCCTACGGCACGGCTTCGCCGAACGGAGACGCTACGCGAACGGAGTTATGATTTTTAAGGGCGAGAGAATAAGGGTTTGAGACTCTTACTGGGGGGAGTTTTCCACAAATTATCTTATGTCGAACTCCGAACTCCTGACTCCAAACCCCGAACTCCGAACTCCTGACTCCGAACTCCTAACTCCTAACTCCTGCTGTATATTTATTGATATCAGCCAGAAAAATTCAGATTTATGAATCATCAGCCAGTTGAGGCAAATACCAGCCAAAGCTTACTCCCAAAGGTTTCGGTGGTAATACCTATTTATAATGGTGAGGCAGATTTACCAGACTTGCTTAATTGTCTGTTGTCGCAAAATTATCCCCAAGACCAAGTAGAGTATTTGCTAGTGGATAATAATAGCAGCGATCGCACTCTCTCCATTATCAAAGCAACTGCTGAAAATTCCCCCATCCCTATCCTGCCCTTAAGTGAAAACAAAATTCAAAGTTCTTACGCCGCACGCAACACAGGTATTAGAACCGCAGTAGGTGAAATCATTGCCTTTACCGATGCGGATTGTCGTCCCCAACCCCAATGGCTAAATTCATTAATTCAGCCTTTCATTAACCCAGAAGTCGTAATTGTCGCTGGTGAAATTTTGGCACTACCAGGTAAAACCCTGCTTGAACAACACGCAGACAAGCAAGAAACCTTATCTCAAAAACATACCCTAGCCCATAAATTTTGTCCTTATGGTCAAACTGCAAATTTAGCAATTCGTCGTCACATCTTCACCACAGCAGGTTTATTTCGTCCCTATCTCACCACTGGTGGAGATGCAGATATTTGTTGGCGTATTCTCAAAGCTAATCTTGGCCGTTTAGAATTTGCTCCAGATGCCATTGTCCAACACCGTCACCGATTGACAATAAAAGAATTAGCTAGTCAATGGCGACGTTACGGACGTTCTAATCGCTATTTACATGAACTACATGGCGTAGACTTGATGCGTGAAATGACACCCCAAGACTACGGTTATCGTCTACTACGTTGGTTACTCAAAGAATTACCAAAGGAAAGTTTCAACAACATCATTGGTAAAGCAAGTCTTGTAGATTTGTTAGAAACTCCCATTGGTTTATTTACTGCTAGGGCGCGTTCTGAAGGACAAAAAAAGGCAAAATTGCCAGAAAATGCCAAAATCATTGAATGGTTGTGATAGTCTCCAACTCGAAGGATTGGAGATGCTGAAAAAATCGGCTCAACCACCACAGAAATCATCTAATCTCACATCTTTCCAAATTTCAGAAACCTGCCACCCTGTGTTGCCAATAGAGTAAACTACCGGATTATCTCGCAAGGGGATATATTGAGGTTCTTGATTTGCTTCACTTGCGAAAGTTGTTTCATCAATTAATGCTTCTGGAGAATACAGAGATTCCTTTTGCAGATTTTGCTCTTCTTCCTCCATATTCTTGATTTTATCGAGAAGGAGTTTTTCGGATTTTTTAATCAGTTTCATAGTTTCTGTATTTAAAATTTTGACAAGTGGGCATTAAAGGAAAAAAATTTCCAGACTGAAATTTAAGCCAGACCAATATAGTCTTTCAATAACAGTCAGAAAGATCAGCAAAAAGCTCTTATGAAATAGAGTTGTAAAAAACTACCTGCGGAAAACTAGGATACAACAAATTTACAGAAAATACGAGTGGTCTAATCAAGAATTTTTTAATAAAGAAGCTCAAACCCTTGCCTCTCAAGCCTCTTGCCTTAAATTACATCCCCAACATTGAAAGTTTTCCCTGCTACTGTTACTTGGTCGTTAGGCTCTAATTTTCGCCCGCGTCGGGTTTCAATTGTGCCATTGACTTTGATTTCGCCATCAATAATCATCAATTTGGCTTGTCCTCCCGTTGCAGTGATACCCACTAACTTTAAAAACTGGTCGAGCTTAATCATGTTAAAACTTGTTGAATGTAATTGTCATTGTTTTTTACCTTTAAGAAAGGCGATGGGCTACGCGGCATCAGAAGCGATCGCAGATTATTCTATCCTTAAATACCTTCTTTTTCGTTCTTACTTACGGAATATGTCCTGAGAAAGGTTAGTCAGGTGCGTCAAATGCGTAAAATTGCTTGATTGTTACCAAATTATAGAGTTTGATATACCTTAAAAGACACTTATTATCAAGCTATAAATACAAACTTAAATTATCTCTTTTTCTTAACTCCGCGATAAAATTCTCTAGCACAATAACGTACTTCATACCCATGCAAATAGACTGGAAAACCGTCAAAACCTACGAAGATATCCTGTATCAAAAAACCGACGGCATCGCTAAAATCACCATCAACCGTCCCCATAAACGTAATGCTTTTCGCCCTAAGACAGTTTTTGAATTATACGAAGCTTTTTGTGATGCCCGTGAAGATACTAACATTGGCGTAGTTCTATTTACGGGTGCAGGCCCCCACACAGATGGTAAATATGCTTTCTGTTCTGGTGGTGATCAAAGTGTACGCGGGCAAGCTGGTTATGTTGATGATGCAGGTATCCCCCGTTTAAACGTTTTGGACTTGCAACGTCTCATTCGTTCCATGCCAAAAGTAGTAATCGCATTAGTTGCTGGATATGCCATTGGTGGTGGTCACGTTTTACATTTAATTTGTGACCTCACAATTGCTGCCGATAACGCCATTTTTGGACAAACAGGCCCTAAAGTTGGCAGTTTTGATGGTGGTTTTGGTGCGAGTTACCTAGCGCGGATAGTAGGACAAAAAAAAGCACGAGAAATTTGGTATCTTTGTCGTCAATATAATGCCGAACAAGCTTTAGAAATGGGTTTAGTTAATACTGTCGTCCCCATAGAACAACTAGAAGCTGAAGGTATACAATGGGCGCAAGAAATCTTAGAAAAAAGCCCTATTGCTATTCGTTGTCTCAAAGCTGCATTTAACGCTGACTGTGATGGACAAGCTGGTTTACAAGAACTTGCTGGTAATGCCACCCTACTCTATTACATGACAGAGGAAGGATCTGAGGGAAAACAAGCCTTTCTCGAAAAACGTCCCCCGAATTTTCGGGAATTTCCTTGGTTACCTTAAAATAATGGCAAAATCGCACCTTGTTGACAGGTGCGATTTTTGAAAAGTAAAAATTGGCAAAACTTAAAATTTTAAAGTCAAATTTTATTTTGAACAAAGAAAAAATTGATTACAGTAATTACAGTAAAAAGAGCAACTAAATTAGGATTGCTGTCGTCTTGACTTCTTGTGGTGTGGAAACAGATGTTTCTTCCACAGGAGCAAGTGCTAGAACTTCTAAATCTGAATTTAAGGTTTGAGCAACAGGTAATACTGGTTTTGCTACTGGTAAACTCCAAGAATCTTCTAAAGTTTCCCAAGGAGGTGCAAAGGCTGGTAGTGCTAAATGACACGCTTTCCAAGTACTTTGCACTGGTGCGCCCAATTTCTGACACATTCCACCACGACGACCCTCTGGTTGGTAATGACGGCAATATCGACAGGCAGATGTTAAATGGTGATTAGGTTTCATTTGGGTTCATCTTTAGTGCCGTTTAGGGCTGGTTATCACACTTAAATATTTTCCTTCTATGACAAAATAGGTATAAGAGCCAAAAAGGTATTATTTTATCTGGGTTCTAGCTATTTTTATGAAAAATAAACTTTAGGATGTCTTTAGAATCTTGTTATATATGTAAATAATTACTAGAGTGGTTACATACTTGTTTTTGGCTAAAAAGCATTGGGGATCAAAGTTAAAAGTTTAACTTTACATTTAGCCAGGTTTTGAAACTATTCCTTCACATACTCTTAAATCACTCTTTAGGAGGATAATTCATCAGTTTCGTATCTCAAGGCTGGATATGATAGCAGATAATTTTCTTATATCTAAAAAAAATTCCCAACTCCTGCCTCCTGACTCCTGCCTCCTGAACTCCGAACTCCTGCCTCCGAACTCCGAACTCCGAATCCCCCTTTAACACTGTTTAGCCGCACAGGGAGAACAAACAAGCCAACGCTGGAGTTCACCGGGTGGGGTGGGACATTGACACTGGGGGCAAAGGGGTAAATTGTGCGATCGCTCTTGCATCGCCCTAGCCCAAAGAGCAAACGCAGTTTGAACATCATCAACAGATTTTCTAACTTCAGACTCAGAACCACTCTTAGCACCGAGGTAACTAGGATGTTCTGGTGGTGAAACCGTTGGTGGCTGATTTCCTTTTAATGGCGTGAGCTTCCACTCAGCAGTTGAGAACCGAACATCCATCAAAGGCGCAGGTAACTTTTTATTTAACTTTAGAAGTATGGCATTGCGTCCAAAAGTTAAATTTTGCGCCCAAGCAGCACTAGAAGTTGCTACCCACAACACATCTCGCTGAATTGACACAGGACGAGTTTGAGCCGCAACCTTAGCACCAACAACTTCTACCCAACACTTAAGCACGTATTGAAATGGTTGTTCTTGCCATTTGGCTTTCTGTTCCAGAATGCCTAAAATATCATTAACAGATTTGAATGACATCTTTTATCCAAACAAAGCGAAAATTGAGCTTGGTATAGAATTTAATAAAATTCTAATAAAATTTATCCAGCAGTATTAGGTTTGAGGCATCATGGCAATGAGTCAAAATCCCATAATCGATTCTGGCACTCAACCGCCTAACCAGTCTGGCTTAAAGCCAGTACTAGCCACAGCACTGGCGAGTTTAGAAGTGCAGCTAGATCAAGAGTTAACTCGATACCGACGCACACGCAGTGGATTTCGTCCACCAAAACAAGTTGGTGTAGAGACTTACATGAGTAATCAACCCCAACAAAATGGCATGACTGCAACACTGGGAAAAACTCAGTCAGCAGTAGAAGTCAACACTAACCCAATTCCCCAGGAAAGCCCATCCCCAGGGATAGACAAACAGGAAGAAATTGATCATTTGCATCTGTCTTCTAGCCAAGAGTCTAGCAAAACAGAAACTCCAACAGATTCAAAATCCATCAGCAGCATAGTACCGACAAAGGTTAAAGCTTCTGAACATCAAGCTCTCCTCCCAGCCGAGGATACTTCTAAACAGCCAGATGACTATTTAGAATCTAGTGAAGCACTGCTACGGAGTTTGACTGAAGAACAACCACCAACAAAGAAATCAAGTAATTCTAGTGACAGCTTGCTATCACCTTTGGGTATTGGTTCTATGCTGCTGCTGCTATTGGCTAGTCTGACTTTAGGTTATGTGGTATTCAATCCCAAAACTTTACCGCAATTCAATTTAAGTAAATTATTTAACGTTACTTCTTCACCAAATACTGTAAATCCTGAAATCACTGAGAGTAATACCCCACCGATAGCAGTACCAGAAATTACACCAATACCCAAATATCCTAATTTGGCTACTCGTGAATTTCCAGAAGTGAACGATCCTAATGATGTAGTGGGTTTGAAACCTAAAGTCCAACCAACTCCGACAGCAATACCTCAACCTATCGCCGTCCAAACTCCAAAAAATCCAGTAATTCCCCTAACTTCAGTCCCCCCTGTCCCCCCTGTCACTCCAATACTTCAGCCTCAGTCAACGGCAACCTCACCAACGCTAAATGAAGAAATTCAACCGTCATCAGATGGGTTCTATTATGTAGTAGTTGATAATCAAGGCGCTGGTGCTTTAACTGCTGCGCGGCAAGTAGTTCCTGATGCTTATTTATCCCCTAACCAAAAGTATATTTATCTGGGTGCGTTGAAGACTAAAGAGGAAGTAAAACTCAGGTTGCAACAACTAAAAGCCAAGGGAATTAAAGCTAGTGTACAGAAGTGAGAAGAAGGTGACAGGTGACAGGTGACAGGTGACAGGTAACAGGTGACAGGTGACAGGTGACAGGTGACAGGTAACAGGTGACAGGTGACAGGTGAAAGGTGACAGGTGACAGGTGACAGGTGACAGGTGACAGGTGACAGGTGACAGGTGACAGGTGACAGGTGACAGGTGACAGGTGACAGGTAACAGGTGACAGAAGGAAAGAAGCAGGAGAAAAATACTCTTCCTCATCCTCCCCATCTCCTCAGTCCCCAATCCCCCCTAATGGAGTAGAGCCAAGATGGAAGTAATGAAGCGTATTTTGCGGGTAATTCGTTCTAATCTTAATGATTTGGTGAATGGTGCTGAAGATCCGGAAAAAGTGATGGAGAGAGCTTTTCTGGAGATGCAGGAAAATTTGGTGCAATTGCGGCAAGGGGTTGCTTGTGCGATCGCAACTCAAAAACGTACTGAACGTCAAGCGATCGCTGCTCAATCTAAAGTAGAAGAATGGTATCGTCTGGCCCAACTAGCTCTGCAACAAGGTAATGAACCTCTAGCACGGGAAGCTCTCACCAAACGCCAAGCTTACCAAGAAACTAGTGCTTCTCTCTCTTTGCAAATGGATCAGCAACAAGTAGTTGTAGGGAAGCTGAAACAGGATATGCGGACGCTAGAGTTAAAAATTGTGGAGGTAAAAACCAAAAAAGATATGTACATTGCTCGCGCTCGTTCTGCCCAGGCATCTTATAAACTCCAGGAAATGCTAAGTGGAGTTTCTGCCACAACTAGCTTGAGCGCTTGGGAACGAATGGAAGAAAAAGTTTTACAGATGGAAGCGCAAACAGAAGTAATTGCTCAACTTAGTAGTGATGATCTGGAAACAAGATTTGCTAAGTTGAAATCTAGTAATAACATTGATGCTGAACTGACAGCGATGAAAACTCAGATGTTAGGCGAGGTAGATAAAAAAACCCAAGCAGATGGGGAGATGGGAAGATGAGGAGGATGAGGGAGATGTTTCATCACTACTGATAACGTAGCTTGGCGTAAACCATACTCCTATGACTAAATTGCAACTTAAGTTAATGTAGCTGAATTATAGCTTCATGATTCAGAATGGAGAGAGGATACCAATCCCAACTGAAAAGATTAAATTTAAATAGGTAGCTATTAAACCATAAAAAAGCTAACTTTCCAACAAAGCGCGTAAACCTCAACAGGAACAACAAACTTATGGGATTATTTGATCGTCTTAAAAGAGTAATTGGTTCTAATGTTAACGATCTGATCAGTAAAGCCGAAGATCCAGAAAAAATGCTAGAACAAGCCATCCTGGAAATGCAGGAAGACTTGGTACAGCTACGTCAGGGGGTGGCTCAAGCGATCGCAGCCCAAAAACGAACCGAGAAACAGTACAATGATGGCCAAAATGAAATCAACAAATGGCAACGCAATGCCCAACTAGCTTTGCAAAAAGGTGATGAAAACCTGGCACGTCAAGCTTTGGAGCGCAAAAAGACTTACACAGAAACCGGTACAGCCCTCAAAGCCAGCCTAGATCAGCAAGTTACTCAGGTAGATAGCCTGAAGCGCAATTTAATCCAACTAGAAAGCAAAATTTCTGAAGCTAAAACCAAGAAAGAAATGCTCAAAGCCCGGATTACTACCGCTAAAGCCCAAGAGCAACTGCAAGGTATGGTCAGTGGGATGAATACCAGTAGCGCCATGTCCGCTTTTGAGCGCATGGAAGAAAAGGTAATGATCCAGGAAGCCCGCGCTCAGTCTATGGGAGAGTTGGCAGGTGCAGATTTAGAAAGCCAATTTGCGCGGTTAGAATCTGGTAGTGATGTAGATGATGAATTAGCAGCCCTAAAAGCATCTTTAGCACCTGCACCTGCACCCATAGCAGAATTACCTCCCTCTCAACCAACCAGTACTGCTAAACCTGTTGAAACTGCTGAACCAGTAGATTCTGAGTTGGAAGCTCTACGCAAGCAATTGGATAATCTGTAACTTTTGCTCCCCAAGAAACTTGAGAAAATCCCGCACCTCTTGGTTGTGGGATTTTGTTTCCTTGGTAATTGGTAATTGGTTAGGACTTACGCAAGATTAAACTCAAAACTTGATTCTTGCGTAGGGGTAATTCATGAATTACCCCTACTTCCGTTCTGTTTTGCGTAAGTCCTGTTGGTAATGGGGATGAGTAATTAGTAAACTTCCTTCTGTCACCTGTCACCTGTTCCCTGTTCCCTATTCCCTGTTCCCTGTTCCCTCAGATTGGGATAAAGTATTTTGTGAGTCAACTTTGATCAATGCCACCTAATGGAGACTTTAATGAGTAAGGGTGTAATCACTATCACTGATGCTGACTTTGAAACAGAAGTGTTAAAAGCCGAGCAGCCTGTATTAGTTTACTTTTGGGCTTCCTGGTGTGGGCCTTGTCAATTGATGTCGCCAATGATTAACTTAGCTGCTAATACTTACAGCGATCGCTTGAAAATTGTGAAAATGGAAATAGACCCCAATCCTTTAACTGTCAAACAGTATCAGGTGGAAGGTGTCCCAGCTTTAAGGCTAATTAAAGATACCAAACTCATAGAATCCACAGAAGGAGTAATTACCAAAGATAAATTACTCAGCCTTTTAGAACAGCATTTAAATAATAATTAATCTTTTAGTCAGTGGTTGATAATATTTGACCATTGACTAATGACCAACGACTAATAAATAAAATGCAATTTGCAAATCGGTTACAACCTCTACAATCTAATGTATTTGCTGATATGGACAGAGCCAAGGCTATTGCTGTGGCTGCTGGAAGAGAATTAATTGATTTATCTCTTGGTTCTTCCGATTTACCGGCGGAAAATCATGTCATTGAAGCGATCGCCAAATCTCTCTATGATCCCAGTACTCACGGTTATTTGCTGTTTCGGGGTACAAAGGGGTTTCGTCAAGCTGCGGCACAATGGTATGAACAAAAGTTTGGTATTAAAGTTGACCCAGAAACAGAAGTTTTACCTCTGATTGGTTCTCAGGAAGGAACGGCTCATTTACCTTTAGCAATTCTCAATCCCGGCGATTTTGCCCTATTATTAGACCCTGGCTATCCTTCCCATGTTGGAGGAGTTTATTTAGCTAGTGGGCAAATTTACACAATGCCATTAAAGGCAGAAAATAATTTTTTACCCGTGTTGACTGATATTCCCGCTTCAGTTTTGGCTCAGTCACGGATGATGGTATTAAGCTATCCCCATAATCCCACCAGTGCGATCGCACCTTTATCTTTCTTCAAAGAAGCCGTAGCTTTTTGTCAGCAAAATAATATCGTCCTAGTTCACGATTTCCCCTACGTAGATTTGGTCTTTACCGAAGAAGAAACTTTTAATCCAAAATCCAAAATCCAAAATCCAAAATCCTTAGTCCCTTCAATTTTGCAAGCTGATCCAGAAAAAAGCGTTTCTATTGAGTTCTTTACCCTGTCGAAATCTTACAATATGGGTGGTTTCCGCATAGGTTATGCGATCGGTAATGCCGAACTAATTCAAGCTTTAAGGCAAGTAAAAGCCGCAGTTGACTTTAATCAGTATTTAGGAATTTTAAACGGTGCGATCGCAGCACTCACAGGAAATCAAGCTGGTGTCAAAGTTGCCGTTGATATCTTCCGTCAACGCCGTGATACTTTTATAAATGCCTTACACCGCATTGGTTGGAACGTTCCCACACCCGAAGCGACAATGTACATTTGGGCAAAATTACCTGAACCTTGGTGTAACAATTCCATCAAATTTTGCACCGAGCTAGTTAAAAAAACTGGTGTAGCCGCTTCCCCAGGTGCAGGTTTTGGCAAAGCTGGAGAAGGCTATGTGCGTTTTGCTTTGGTACAAGAACCAGATATTTTAGAAACTGCCGTAGAGAGAATTGCAGAGTTTCTGAAATAATTGTCAATCAAGGCTGCTCTAAGTTCTCTAAGTAAATAAACGTAGAAAAATACAGTAATAATCTTCATATTTTTATTGAAAAAATACATTAGCTTTATCAAATAAAGCGCTAAATTACCTTACAGTATATTTGTGTGTTCCACTATTAAATCGGCAATAGCTGCTACTTATTAGCAACCCTATTAGACATCTCCAAAAAATTAAATGTACGTTTCCTAGAACCCTTGTAGAGAAGCTTTATGAAACGTCTTTACTTTTCAGAGATGTCTATTATTAACTCGGATCAAAGATAGAAATAACTTTAAACTCAACTCTAAAACAATGACAAACTCTTTTGGAAAATTGTTGGTCGGTGCAATGGTGATTGGTTTGGGTGCTGTAGCAGCTACCCCAGCACAAGCTGTATCCTTTAGTTACAACAATCCCAATCAAATTAAAACCTACACAGGTGGGTCAAATGGAGTTTTCATTCCCAATAATACCGCCACCGCTACCAACGCCCTGACCGATGCTGATGTTACCTCAAACGTGGAACTTTGGTACACTGACGAAAATCCCACGGCTAACGTTGGCTTTACCGCTACACAAGGAGCATATAGTGCTACCGTCAGCAGTGTTACAGCTAGTGATTGGAATACTTTTGGTTCTCAATGGCTAGGTGATTTGTTGAACGCGTATCAACCATTTCAGTCGGTATGGAACGGTTTTTCGGTAAATACCAAATCATTAGTTACAGGTTATTTTCCTGCATTGGGTATGGGAGATCCTAACATTGGTAATTTCGCATTCGGTCAAAATGGCGGTGTAGAACTTAAATTGATTGGTCATTTCGATGTAAAGGAAAAACTTAAGACTACAGTTTCTAGTCAACTCAATACTGCGTGGAATAGTGGAGTCAGTTCATTATTTGCAACAGGAACAACGTTAAATTCACTAACCACTACAGTAATTAATACGAAGATTTCACAACTGCAAGTACAGGTTAA
The DNA here is from genome assembly GCF_057568715.1 of Anabaena sp. EIM26. Taxonomy (NCBI): domain Bacteria; kingdom Bacillati; phylum Cyanobacteriota; class Cyanophyceae; order Nostocales; family Nostocaceae; genus Anabaena; species Anabaena sp. EIM26. The sequence goes on from NZ_CM172472.1 coordinate 1,922,046, forward strand.
TTCAGCTTCAGGAATTACAAAAGCAACTTTGCAATTAAAGCTAGATGGACTAAAAACTTTTAAGGATGTATTCACCCTAAAATCAACATTAAACGGATACCAAGGACTACTCCAAGCAAGTGAAATTGCCAAAGTTGTAACAGGTGGACAAACTCGCTACGCTTACAGTTTTAACCCGGCTGCATCTGGAATTACAGCTTCTGATGATGGTGTATCTTACAATGCAATTTATACCTGGAATACGCCTGGATACAAACCAGCACCAGTACCAGAACCTTCTGTAATGCTGGGTTTATTTGGTGTCGCTGGTATTGTAGCTGCACAACGTAAATTAAAAAACGTTTCTGCTTAAAACTCAAATTTGAATTCAATACGATAAATATAGAAGGTAGGGGTTGAGGATTTTACTTACCTCTACTATTTCTATGTATTACAAACAATTCTTTAGAGTGTTGCAAGACATAAATTATCCAAAAATCGTAGGGTGGTTGAGGACGCTAGTCCGTAACCCACTATAAATTTCTAGGATAATGGTGGGTTACGCTGCGCTAACCCACTCTACAAATTGAGCATTTTTTTACTTGGAATACTCTTAGCTAGGATTGATTACTCCTGAGAGCTTGCGGCGAGGTTGTTTGAAAAGTCTCCTTCCATGTCGTGCTGAGGAACGTTCGCTTTTAGCGTTCCCGCAGGGTAGCATCTCAGTATGTGGGCTAAACTCCAGATTCTTCGTTGCGTAAGACTCCACTCAGAATGACAAATTATACGTCCCTAAACTTTTCAAACATGCTCTTAGAGGATGTTTGAAAAGTTTTAGGCAAATATAATTCGCTACTGCGTGGAATAACCAAAAAACAGGTGTTTCAAACCCGCCTCCGTGGGTTTTGTCTGTGTAGCCAAGCCACTGCTTTGGGCGGGTTCCCCGACTTGTAGCAAGTGGCGTGAGACTTCTAGTCGCTAGGGTTAGTATAGATTGAGACTTTTCAAACAACCTCTTAGATATCCTTGATAGCAGCAGCCAATTTCTTAGAAATATTTCTTAAAATAAAGAAGGGTATATCTGTCAAATTACCTAACTTTAACCGTGACTCTATCTGCTCAAACACTACCACTAGTTAAAAATCCTGAAAGACTGGAAAATCGTCTTGGGGAGATTCCTGCTGAACCGGGAGTTTATTTGATGCGAGATGGGAGCGATCGCATCATATATATAGGTAAATCGCGCAAATTGCGATCGCGTGTCCGTTCCTATTTCCGGGACTCCACCAACAAGACGGAACGCATCAACACAATGGTCAAGCTGGTGACAGAAATTGAATTTATCGTCACCGATACCGAAGTAGAAGCTTTAGCACTAGAAGCCAATTTAATTAAACAGCACCAGCCATATTTTAACATCTTACTCAAAGATGATAAAAAATATCCTTATCTCTGCATCACTTGGTCAGAAGACTATCCGCGTATTTTTATTACCCGCAAACGCCAATTAGGAAAAGCCAAAGATAAATATTACGGGCCTTATACAGATTCTGGCCTATTGCGCGAAATTGTTCATTTGTGTAAACGCATATTTCCCCTCAGACAAAGACCACAACCTTTATTTAAAGACCGTACTTGTTTAAATTATGATATTGGTCGCTGTCCTGGTGTTTGTCAAAAATTAGTTTCTACCGAAGAATATCGCAAAATTGTTCAAAAGGTAGCAATGGTATTCCAAGGAAGGACACAGGAACTAATTGATATTTTGACAGCACAAATGCAAACTGCGGCTGAAGAATTGAATTTTGAAACAGCAGCGCGAGTTCGCGATCAAATTACTGGTCTAAAATCTCTAAATGCACAACAAAAAGTATCCTTACCTGATGATACTGTATCACGAGATGCCATAGCCTTAGCCGCAGATGATCAACACGCTTGTATTCAATTATTCCAAATTCGTGCAGGTCAATTAGTAGGAAGATTGGGGTTTGTAGCCGATGCACACGCTGAACCTGGGGCTATTTTACAACGAGTTTTAGAAGAACATTACCAAACTGCGGAAAGTGTAGAAATTCCCACAGAGATTTTGGTACAACATGAGTTATCTGACGGAGAAATTTTGACGGATATTTTAACTCAACGCAAAGGTAAAAAAGTCACAATTTTAGCTCCTTTGCGACAAACTAAAGCAGAATTAATTGAGATGGTGGAACGTAACGCCCAATTTGAGTTACAAAGAATGCAAAAATTGGGAAATAGTAATCTTCAAGCTACCCAAGATTTAGCTGCAATTCTCGATTTACCAGATTTACCCCAACGCATTGAAGGTTATGATATTTCTCATATTCAAGGTTCTAATGCGGTAGCTTCTCAAGTCGTATTTATTGATGGTTTACCAGCAAAACAATATTACCGTCATTACAAAATTAAAAATCCCAATGTTACTATCGGACACTCTGACGATTTTGCTAGTTTAGCAGAAGTTATTCAAAGACGATTTAGAAAATATATTGAAGATCCAAAATTATCACGCATAGATAATCCTGACTGGCCTGATTTAATTATGATTGATGGTGGTAAAGGTCAGTTATCTTCTGTTGTGGCTATTTTGCAAGAAATGGATTTACTTGCAGATTTACGGGTTGTGAGTTTAGCGAAAAAGCGTGAAGAAATCTTTTTACCTGGCTCATCTCAACCCTTAAAAACAGATGCTGAACAACCTGGGGTACAGTTGCTGCGACGCTTACGGGACGAAGCACACAGGTTTGCGGTGAGTTTCCATCGTCAGCAAAGAAGTGATAAACTAAAGCGATCGCGTTTAGATGAAATTCCCGGTTTAGGACAACATCGGCAAAAGTTACTTTTAGCCCATTTTCGTTCTGTTGATTATATCCGTCAAGCGACACCTGCACAACTTGCTGAAGTTTCGGGAATTGGAACTCATTTAGCACAGGAGATTTATAATTATTTTCATCCATCTTGAGTATAGATGTAATAATCCATATTTGATAAGATTTTGTCGATGCGTAAGTCCTATTAACCTATTCCCACCTGAGTTCGACATAAGATAATTTGTGGAAAACTCCCTCACACTAAGAGTCTCAAATCCTTATTCTCTCGCCCTTAAAAATCATAATTCCGTTCGCGTAGCGTCTCCGGAGGAGAAACTCCGAACTCAGGTTATTCCCAATTTTCAAATTCGTTGATGGTATTGCGAATTAGAATATTGATTTGGGTACGTCGGGTTTCAAAGTTGGCTGCAATGTAAATTAAGAGAATACCAACTAGCAAACCTACAATCCATTTTAAGAAGGAATAACTAAGGCTGAAAATCACTAATTGATAGATGCTGGTGATTAAGAAAGCGGCTGTACCAACATAGAGAAAAGCACGTACTCGCAAAGCTAATCCGGCAAAAATGGCAATGAGGCTGAAAATTCCAGGTATGAAGGGCAGATTTTGATGAAACAAGACTGGCCAGCCACAAATTAAACTACTACTTAGGATTCGTAAGCTGTGGCGAAGTGATTTAGATTCGGGTAGTCTGAGTTGTTGATCTATTTGGGTAATATATAAGAAAGATAATCCAATGGGTGTGACATACCATAAGCTATCTGTAAGGCCTAAATGATTAAATTCACGAAATAAAGCCCAATCAATTAATGCCACACTCAGATATGTAAAACGCAATTGTGATGTGACTATAGCTAGAAAGATATAAAAACCAGCACACAGAACTAGGGTAATGGGATAGATTTGTTGTTGGGTTTGCCAAATAATGAATAATGGCAGGATGTATGCGGCTCGTTGCCAAGGTGTTTTTGACCAACCCCAATTTTCCCAAGGTATGATGTAAAGGAAGTAGGCGACTATACAAGCTAATGCACCACGCCAAGGTAGTAACAGTTTGCCTATAAAACTTACTACGGGTAAATGCTGCAAGTAAATATTTACGATGGCTGCTTCTATTAAACCCAGGTAAACCCAGATTTCATCTATTTCTATTCCCCAATACCTTTGTACAGGAATATTGAGGGTGTTTTTCCTTCCTTGCCAAATGGCATAGCGCATCAAAAATAACCCTGTGCCTATTCCTACAGAGAGGTTTATTTGAATGGGAACTGTAATGGCAGCTAGGAATAAGCAACTACTCCAAACCCAATGTAGATGAGCAATATTTTTGAGTTCTCCAGGAGTGAGACACAAGTAACTAATCAGCCAAGGAGAGAGAATGCGGTAAGCATACATGATGGTAGCACCAAGGGCTGACATGGCAATTAATCCATCACCTAATGCGCCTCCTGAGGCTTGGGACATTTGATAAAAGAGGAGTTCGTAGGCAGAAATGGATACTCCGATGATGCCGAAGTAAAGCAGGGGTTTAAATTCTTCTCTTCTGCGTCCTATGCCAATAAGAATCAAGGCTACACCTAAACTATATAAACCTGTCCAGTCGGTGAAGGTGTTAAACCTCAAGAGAAGGCTAAATGCACCATAAATGAGGGGTAAAATGTGGAAACTACTGGGTAAGTTTGTTAATTGATATTTTCGTCGCCACCATTCCCCGAATAGTTGGGTTGTTAAGCCGAGGGCGATATTGGCAATGCCGATTTTAATAATTGAGTGTTCTCCAAATCCTAGTATTTCGGCGGTTAATAATTCTAAACACCACCCGATACTATAAAACGCCCAGTTTGTCGGTTGTTGCCAAGTGCGATAGATAATTGCGGTGAAAGTAATAGCTGTGGCGATAAGATAGGGAATTCCAGCATTCGCATTTCCTGAATAAATCAGGAATGAATGGACAGTGATGCCTAATAATTCTAGGATAGTTAGAGCGATCGCCCAATTATCACTTGCTACCGCGTAAATAACCGCTAATTCTGTACCTTTTCGTAAAAGCACAGTACGCCCTAACCATAAACTTAAGGTAGTTATAGCTCCCACTATCAACCAAGTAGATACTGCTAAACTGTGAAAACTCCACAATAACGCTGCAATCAAACCCAACCCAAAACCAATTGTTAACCTCGCAGTTTCTTCTTTTCTCAAATAGCCAGTATTCACAAACATCACACCTACACCCACACCCAAACCAATTAATCGGGTTTCTGGTAGGGGTAAAGTGAGAAATTGGGCAACTATAATAGCTATAACACTCAAATAAGTATTAATAATGCGACGCTGTTCTGTAGTGCGAATCCCTAAACCTGTTAGTGCTAAAGGTGTAATTAACCAAATCACTCCCCAGCGGTTGTAATTGTAAATCACGCCATAGGTAGATGATTGCAGATTTACAAATAATAAGGCAAAACTGAAAGCCGCCAGCCCTAAACCAATATACCAAGCACTACGTTTCCAGATTCCTGCACCCAGACTAAATACCCATTCTGCAACCATTACAGTTAATAAAATTGCTGCCCAAATTTCCTGATTTAAATTTGGTGACAGCCAATTGATAGTAGAAAAAAGTGTCGAAATTCCGGTGATATGAGTTAAATAAACCAGTAAGGGTAGGGAATCATGGCGTTTAGTGACGATAGCTAGAGTGATGGTAGAAAATAGTAAATTGAGAGTTAGTAATGTCGGATTTAGTAAAGCGAACATCGTTAAACAAACCCCTAATAATAGGGTTAACTGTTCGCCAAATATTGCTAATTCCGGCTTTTGATCACGATCAAGACGATCTGTTAACACCAACATCAAAATGATGTAAGGAAATAAAGCAATACTCAATAATGCCCAAGGTTGATTTTGGGAATTGGTAAGATAAGTTGCTGTATTAATTGCTAATGTCTGCAATTCATCGGGTACTAACCGCCAAATTAGCCAAGTTGTTTGCAAACCAATAAAGAAAATAGCAGCGACATCAACTTTAAAACTACACCTTTGTAAACGACGGCTACAAAACCACAAACTTATAGTACTGACAACTACAGCTTGTGCAGGTTGTGTCCATACCGACACAAACCAGCCTAAAAACAGCAAAATTCCCCCTAGCTTTTCCCAAAGTAAGTTGAGTTCAGGAGATGAGGTCGAATCTATTACATTTCTTACCCCCTCTGCTTGCGGAGAGGGGCTGGGGGTGAGGTTCTTCTCTGCTAACCAAATCACTAACCCACCACAAATACCAATAGCTAAACCCAACTGAGTGACATTTACCCCAGCCAGAAAAATTGCCCGTGTTAACAGAGATGCTAAAGCATAAATGATGACATAGCCATATATACCAAAACTCCCACTAAAACCCTGTTCACCTTGATTTTGTTGTGGGTTTTGATAAACAGTAATAATAGTTGTGCTGACCATGGCCAAATATACGGCAATGAGGGGAAATCCAGCTAAATTCCAACCCCAATGCAGATAACTCAAAGCCAGAATATTGACTAAAGGTAATTTAGCACTGGGAAAATTAGTAATAATTGTGCGATCGCGGTAAAGTAAAGTTGTCATTGTCGATAACAACACAGCAGCAAAAGCCATTACCAGCCAATTAATAGGATTTTGCCACAATTTCAGGCTATCCATTGCCCAAAAATTGACCGGAACTAGCAACAAAGTCGCAATCAACAAAGTCTGCGCTGTCAATCTTAAATTACTTTGTTTACCCGCCCAGAAGGTAAAACCGCAAAAACTCAAAGTATAAGCTAATAAAACCCCATACTGTCCAACTGCTGGAAACCTTTCCCACTGACTTGCGGCCAGCACTCCAGAGGAAACTACTACCAAAAATATCCCTAAAAACAGCAACCAGCGGACACTCAACTCTTCCCCCAATGACTGCAACATTGAGGTGACGAAATTGGGTTGTGCTGGTGGTTTCGGTTCTGGAGGCAAACTGGCAACTACAGGTATTTTCTCAGGTTGAGAAGTTGGAAATACAACCTGTGTTTCAGGTTCAGCTTGTGTTTGCACTATCACAGAACAAACAAGAGACTCTCGACATATTTGCCTAACTTGGGCATCAGATATCAAACCCAAGTACAGTAATTCATCGAGTCCGTCTAATAAATTAGCATGGGAGGACGGTAGTCTAACTGTAATAATTGGCGGACGGTCAAAAGGGGGTGACATAAGCCGCAATAGTATAAGTGGATACTGTAATTATGGTGGCAATTAAAGTTTATTTTGGCGCAAATTGTGACACTTAAGTAATCGTACAAAATTAAGTACACAAAATCTGGTCGGAAATTTTTGACTGGCAAAGAATTGGCAAATAAGCAATATATAATTAATTCTGTCTTGATAAACCACGTCTACTTTGAAACCAATAGTTTTTTCTTAATCAATACCTTGTCCATTTTTTGTAGGTTGGGTTAAGCGAAAGCGCAATCCAACGCATTGGTTGGGTTAAGCCTCCAGCACACTACGTGAACGTCCCTCAACCTAACCTACAAATCAAGACTTTCGATTTGGACAAGGTATTGCTTAATCGGTTTTTGTTCCTAAATCCTATACTCTTCCCTGTTAAGAGTTCCCTGTTCCCTTTTGAAAAACTCCAGTTCTCAACTTGGACAAGGTTTAGTTATTAAAGCCGCTATATCCTAGCAGGTAAGAAGCAAAACCACCATTTCTAGATGAGGTAACAAGGTGGCTGGAACTATTCTGACAGCAATTGATTTAGAACCTGCAATTTCTCGCCGACCTCTGACGATCGCACCAACTGCCTGTGTGGTAGAAGCTATCACTTTGATGAGTGCTGGGGGTACAAATTGCTCTTTTAGTTGCGAAATTGACGCAGAAGCAGAACTAATACTAGCTCATGCTCAAAGTAGTTGCGTACTGGTCGTGGAAAACAATCAGTTGATGGGGATTGTCACTGAGCGCGATTTAGTGCGACTGAGTTCTAGAGGACTTAATCTAGCAGGTTTAACCATTGCTGAAGTTATGGTATCTCCAGTGCTGACCCTGGAAGCTTCAGAATTCACTAACCTATTTGTGCCTCTTAACCTATTTCAGCGTCATCATATTCGCCATTTGCCCTTGGTAAATAAACAGGGAACAGTGCTAGGATTGATTACCCCTGAGAGCTTGCGGCAACTGTTACGCCCCATTGACTTGTTACATTTGCGTGTAGCATCGGAGGTGATGACTACAGAGGTAATTCACACTCAACCCACCGCTACCATAGTTGACGTAACTCAATTAATGACAGCAAATCGGGTGAGTTCAGTAGTGATTGTAGCCGCCAACGAGCAGCGGTTGATTCCTGTAGGAATGATCACAGAGAGAGATATAGTCCAGTTTTTAGCCTTAGAGCTAGATTTTGCCAACATACAGGCACAGACAGTCATGAGTACTCCTGTGTTTTCTGTGCGGGGAGATATTTCCCTATGGTCAGTACGGATGTTGATGCAGGAACGACAAATTAATCGGGTGGTGGTGACAGATGAAGAAAATAGCTTATTGGGCATTGTCACCCAGACAAGTTTATTAAATGTGCTGAATCCGATGGAAATCTACCGCATGGTAGAAACCCTAGAAGAAAAAGTATCTCGATTGGAGTCTGAAAAACTAGAGTTACTGCAAGCCCGGAATAAGCACTTAGAACGTCAGGTGAAAGAGCGTACCGCAGCTTTAGAGGTGCAAGTAGAACGGGAACGTTTGCTGACCAAAATTTCTACTCAAATTCGGTCTTCTTTGAACTTACAGGAAATACTCAGCACAGCCGTTACAGAAGTGCGGGAGTTCTTAAAGTGCGATCGCATCCTTGTCTATCAGTTTCCAGCAGATGGGAATGGTATTGTTGTCGCTGAGTCCGTTGGTGAAGGTTGGACTGCATCCATCACCCATCGCATTGAAGATACCTGTTTTCAGGAGCAGGTAGTAGAAATGTTTCGCTCAGGGCAGACTATTGCTATTGATAACATCTACAAAACCGACTATACAGAATGTCACGTGCAACTTTTAGAGCGATATCAAGTAAAAGCTAATTTAGTTGTGCCAATTTTGGTTTCGGGACAGATTTGGGGATTGTTAATTGGGCATCACTGTGCAGATTATCGCCACTGGGATACTACCGATTTGACTTTGTTAGACGAAATAGCCATCCAACTAGCGATCGCTATTCAACAAGCCACCTCTCACCAAGCAGCGCAAACCGAACTAGCAGAACGACAAAAAGCAGAAGTAGCCCTACGGGAAAAAGAAGAATTTTTACGCAGCATCTATGAAGGCATAGAACAAGCCGTTTTTACCATTGATGTTTTAGAAAATGGCGAATTTCAGTTTCTGACATTTAACCCAGCCTGCGAACGCTTAACGGGGATGTTGACTCAAGAAATGCAAGGAAAATCCCCTAAAACAGCAATAAAACAGCATTATGCTGATTGTGTCCAGGCTGGAGTCCCTATTTGTTATGAAGAATCTATTTCTTTTCAGGGCAACATCACTTGGTGGATTACCACCTTAACCCCAATCCAAGATGCTTCATCCCGAATTTATCGCATCGTGGGTACAAGTACACCTATTACTGAACGCAAGCAAACCGAACTTGCCCTACACCAAAGTCAATCTCGTTTAGCAGAAGCCCAACGGGTAGCCAAGATTGGCAACTGGGAATTTGATATTAAAACTGAGGAAATTACCTGGTCTACGGAACTATTCCGAATTTTAGGACGTGATCCGTCTTTGGGAGAACCCAATTACGTAGAGAACCTGCAACTTTACCATCCAGAAGACGCTGAAAAACTCCACCAAGCAGTGGAACGGACGATTTATGATGGAGAATCCTATCAACTACAGTTGAGAGTTTTGCAGTCTGATGGTTCTTTTCGATTCGTAGAAGTGATAGCTAGAGCCGAACTTAATGATCAGGGAATAATTAAACGGTTGTTTGGCACTGTACAGGATGTTGATGTGCGTGTCCAGACAGAGAAAGCATTGGAACAGTTAAACCAGGAACTAGAAATTAAGGTTGCAGAACGAACAGCCGCACTACGAGAGATGAATACAGCGATGCAAAATGCTGTTGAGGGAATCTCGCGGTTAGATACACAAGGACATTATTCTTCTGTTAATCCGGCCTATGCTCATACCTGTGGCTATGAACCAGAGGAAATGATTGGTATGATGTGGCAACAAACTGTGCATCCAGACGACATTGCCTACATGGAAGCTGCTTATGACCAAATGCTGAAAATGGGCAAAATAGAAGCCGAAGCTAGGGGAATTCGCAAAGATGGAACAGTATTTTATAAGCAAGTAACAATGATTTCTACCTATAACGAGCAGGGGGAATTCATTGGCAATCACTGTTTCATGAAAGATGTGAGCGAACGCAAACGTTTAGAACAAGAACAAAACCGACTCATTGCCATCCTAGAAGCCTCTACCGATTACATTGGCATGACCAACGCAGATGGTGATATACTCTGGAACAACCTTGAGTTTAGGCGACTCTTGGGTTTAGATAGCAACGCATCAATACAAGACAAACGTGTTTCCGATTACCATCCCCAATGGGCGCTAAAATTGGTGCTGGAAGAAGGATTACCTGGAGCGATCGCTAATGGCACTTGGATGGGAGAAACTGCATTACTGAACGCCCAAGGAGAAGAAATTCCCGTATCACAATTGGTCATCGCCCATAAATCTCCCCAAGGAGTAGTAGAATTTTTCTCGACTATTATCCGTGATATCCGGGTTCGCAAGGAATACGAACAGAGATTAGAACGTTCCAATGCTGAATTGCTCCGTGCTACCCGTCTCAAAGATGAGTTCCTTGCCAACATGAGCCATGAACTTCGCACCCCCCTTAATGCCATTCTGGGTTTATCAGAAAGCTTACAGGACGAGGTTTTTGGAAACCTCAATGAACGCCAGAAAAAATCGATCTCGACGATTGAACGCAGTGGTAGACACTTACTTGAATTAATTAACGATATCCTGGATGTCTCGAAGATTGAGGCCGGGAAAGTAGAACTTGAGATGACTTCCGTTTCTGTTCTACAACTGTGCAACTCCAGTCTGGCCTTTGTCAAACAACAGGCAATGCAGAAAAATATTCAACTCAAAACTGCTTTTCAAAAAGACCTGGGAGAAATCATTGTCGATGAACGACGGATGCGACAAGTGTTGATTAACTTGCTGATGAATGCAGTCAAATTTACCCCTGCCGGTGGTCAGGTAATACTGGATGTTGGTCTAGAATATTTAGAAGTCTGTCAAGCAGATGGAGGTTGTCCTCCAGAGCCGCCAAATTTCCTCTATTCCCTCTGCTTTTCCGTTATTGATACAGGCATTGGCATAGCCGCTACAGATATAGATAAACTTTTTCAGCCCTTTATGCAAATTGACAGCAGCTTGAATCGTAAGTATGCAGGTACAGGGTTGGGGCTGACTTTAGTCAAGCAAATCGTCGAACTGCATGGTGCTAGTATCACTGTCAATAGCCAACTAGGCCAAGGTAGTTGCTTTACTGTGCGTTTACCTCACATCCCCAAACGGTCTGTAAGTCCTACCCCACCAACCTCGCTTAGTTCCAGTGTATTGCCATTTGCAGACACCATAGAGAAACTACAGCAAACGGGTGTCACCCAAACATCGGCTGCAACCGTCACACCTGAACGAGTAATTAAGCAACCAGTCATCCTTCTAGCAGAGGATAATTTCGACAATATTGAGACTTTCTGTGCCTATCTTGAAGCTTGTGGCTATCAGTTGATCCTGGCCAATAATGGACATCAAGCGATCGCTCAGGCTACCACTCAAACCCCCGATCTTATTCTCATGGATATCCAGATGCCAGATATGGACGGTTTAGAAGCAATACGCCAGATTCGCGCTAATCCTCAACTAGTCTCGATGCCAATTATTGCCCTGACTGCCTTAGCTATGCCCGGTGATGAGGAAAAATGTCTCCAAGCTGGTGCTAATGAGTATTTAAGTAAACCTGTAAAACTAAAACAGATGGCAAATTTGATCCAAAAACTGTTAACGGGAATAATTTAATAATTAGGACTTGCTGTAAAGCCCTAATTATGTCACATTACAGAACTATTATTTAGGGTTTGCTGAAAAAGTTATCTGTGAGGGCTAGGAGTCAGAATTCAGGAGTCAGGAGTCAGGAGGAAGAATTAGAAGAAGAGAAGAATCGTCTTGAATCTCGTCAAGTGATAGGTTTTTGCTAGTTTCAACGCTTATTCCTTGCACCTGATTCACCTTTTTAACCTTCAAACTCTTGATATATCTAAGTTTTAGCTTTATTAAGCAAGCCCTATTTAAGAGAGTAGGGAGTAGTTTTAAATCGGAGCTTTCTGTTCTTTATATATCTCCTTAAACAAAGCTTGCTGCTTTTTATGGTCTACAATTGGTGCAGGATAACCAATAGCACGACGCTCTAAAGGTGTAATATTACCAGTTATTAAAAACTGCGTTTCCACAGATTTTAATTCTCTAACCCATTGGCGAATATATTCCCCTTCTCCATCAAATTTTTGTGCTTGACTTGCGGGGTTAAAAATCCTTAATGGTTTCGGGTCCATGCCACTCGAAGCACTCCATTGCCAACCACCATTATTAGCAGATAAATCACCGTCAATGAGTTTTTGCATAAAATATTTTTCTCCCCATTGGGGATTTATAATTAAATCTTTAGTTAAAAAACTGGCGACTATCATTCTACATCTATTGTGCATCCAACCTGTTTCATTTAATTGCCGCATGGCTGCATCAACTATGGGATAACCCGTTTTTCCCTCACACCAAGCTTGAAAATGTTTTTCATTATTTTGCCAGGGGAAATTTTTAAAACTATCTCGATATGCACCATCAGCCAAATCTGGGAAATAGTACATGGCGTGTTGATAAAATTCCCGCCAAGCTAATTCTTGTTGCCAGGTGCGAATACTTGTTGTTGCTTCTTCACTATTACTATTTTCTAATGCTTCTATTGTCGCCTGCCAAACAGTACGAATACCAATAACACCAAATTTTAAAGCTGCACTTAATTGCGATGTGCCATCAATGGCAGGAAAATTGCGCTGTTCTTGATATTCAGTAATAGCAGAATTTGTAAAAGTTTCTAAACGTTCCTGTGCTGCTGCTTCCCCTGGTTCAATAATTAATTCTCCATCCCAAGCAAAGCCTAAATCTTGAGCAGAAGGTAAATTAATTGCACCTGATTGTTGAGCAATTTCTTGTTCTTGTGCTGTTAAACCTGTAAAATTTGGGAGCGTTTCTACTGGAGTTGCTTTCGGTTTACTAATCCAATTTTTCCAGAAAGGAGTATAAACAGTATAGGGAGTTTGAGAACCACTAAAAATCTCGGCTGGTGAATGAAGTAACTGATCCCAATTTTGGTTGAGAAACTGAATCCCTTTTGTTGTTAAGGAATCAATGACAGCCAGATCTCGTGTTTGAGAATACGGTTCTACATCCCAATTCCAAAATACTGCTTTAGCTTGTAATGCTGCTGCTAAAGCTGGAATTACATCGACTGGATTACCTTGCAAAATTAACAACTGGCTACCAGCTTGGGCATATCGCTTTTGCAGTGCTTGTAAACATCCAATCATATAAGTGACTCTAGCTGGTGCTATGTCATCTCGTTGGAGAATATCAGGATCAAGGCAAAACACCCCTACTACCTTTGCACTCTGTTCTCTAGCTTTAGCCAGTCCTGTATGATCAGAAATACGTAAATCGCGGCGATGCCAAAATAAAATTAGGTCAGACATTCTTTCTTTATACAGTTTATTTGTACTAGTTTAGAACTAAAAGTAGTATTTAGCATCACTCCACTGAGTAAATTTATTAGATACACATATAAAAATTCGGTATTATAAAAAACGCCATTTACTTGGTCGGAATAGTGGCTTTTTCATGTAAATTTAACTATACTATTCTTAACAGATTATTTAGTATTTTGATTTTGTCATGGCGACTCTATTACTGGACGACGGGACGATTGAAACTGATTTAAATCGAATTATAGATGAATTAGCACCTTTAGGAATCAAAATCAGACATTATGACCCAGGAACATCGTTGCTGTTTCCACATCTACTAGACCAAGATGTGGTGACAGAAGCAGAGAAGCGTTATGCTGTGGGACTTCATAATAGTGTGTTTGAGTTTCTACAGCAAGAAAATGGTTATTTATGGTGTGACTTGCTGAATGTTCATCCAGGTTCACCCAATCTAGAAACACTGATAGCAACCTATGGACGTTACCACACTCATACTGCGGCTGAAGCTGTTTATTTATTAGCAGGAGAGATGATGTATGGTTTTGTTAAACCTGATGGTAGCCAAGTCAAGTTATTAATTCAAGCACAAGACTATATTCACATTCCTCCGGTAGTTGAACACTGGAGTAGTCCTTCTGCATTGTTGCATTTTAAGGTGATTCGCTATTTCACAACTGTAGAGGGTTGGATGCCAAATTATACAGGAACTCAGTTGAGTGATTTGCTCAAGAAACCACGCTAAATACAGTAGAATTCAGGCTTCGCCGTGAGCCTCAGTCGAATGGAGTCAGCCCTATGGCTAATGCCACGCTACGCTATCGACTTTGCTCAGGACAAGGGGGAAAAGCCTTTTTCAGCATAGCTTGGGGATAAAGTGTTGTACATCATATACCTGCAATATCTACCAATTTTTATCACCCTGGTTATTCGATATATTCAGCAATCAAATATGCGTTGATCCCCATTTGTGTAAAGACTTGACATGGGTAGAGATTTTCGGCTCTACGTTCTTTGTCACTAGATGTTTAGTGGGTAATGTCCATCGGACACTACTCCAAATTTTTCACAAATGATTTAGGATTCTTATAGTTCTTCATAGTTCTTATAAAAACTGGTGCAAGAGGATTTTCGGTTAATTGTTGATTTGGTGTCGGTTCTTGCAGTCGCCGCCTGTGGTGGACTGCTGGCTGCTTTATTAAAACAACCTGTACTGCTGGGGTATCTGATTGGCGGTATGGTCGTGGGGCCTGCTGGACTGGGGGTAATTAAAGAGGTTGTGCAGGTAGAAACTCTGGCTCAGTTTGGGGTGGCTTTTTTGTTATTCGCTTTGGGTGTGGAGTTTTCCTTTGGGGAACTGAAGAAAGTAAAAGCGATCGCACTGGGAGGAGGTGGACTACAAATTATCCTCACCATTCTCATCACTGTTTTGGTGTGTGGGATCACAGGTGCTTGGGGAACTTTACCCGCAAAAGGGGTATTTTTAGGTTCAATTCTGTCTTTGTCTTCCACCGCAGTTGTTCTCAAGTGCTTAATGGAACGCAACGAAACAGAAACACCTCACGGTCAAGTCATGTTGGGGATTTTGGTAGTCCAAGACTTGGCTTTGGGGCTAATGTTAGCAGTATTACCAGCCCTGCATGAACCCGGAGAAGTCCTGGGGATAGCTGTAATCACAGCTTTGGTGCGAATTGGTCTATTTGCTGCCGGTGCAGTTGTGGCCGGAATTTGGTTAATTCCCCCTTTACTCAGACTCATAGCTCGCACTGAAAGCCGGGAGTTATTTTTATTAGGGGTGGTGACTTTATGTTTATGTATTGCCCTACTAACTGAATATTTGGGTTTATCAATTGAAATGGGGGCATTTGTTGCCGGTTTGATGATTTCTGAGGTGGAATACGCTGACGAAACTCTCACCATTGTCGAACCTTTACGGGATATCTTCGCTAGTTTATTTTTCGCTGCTATTGGGATGTTAATCGACCCAGTATTTTTATGGAATAATCTAGAATTGATTCTCGGCTTGGTGGGACTTGTTTTTATTGGTAAATTTTTAATTATCACTCCCCTAGTTAAATTATTCGGCTATCCACTGAAAACAGCGTTAATTGTGGGGTTGGGACTAGCGCAAATTGGGGAATTTTCCTTTGTGCTGGCTAGTGAAGGACAGGCTTTGGGGTTGGTGTCCCGACGCATATATTTACTAATTTTAGGAACTACCGCAGTCACGCTGATGTTGACTCCTTTTGTTTTGCGGTTGGTACCATTTTTATTCAATTTTGCGGAATCAATGCCTTGGTTGAAACCTTACTTAGAAGAAGATCAGGTACGTGATGTTTCGGAAGATTTACCACGCAAAGACCATGTAGTAGTCTGCGGTTATGGTCGCATAGGTAAGAATTTGGTCAAGTTGTTACAACAAAATAATTTACCGGTGGTAGTTATTGACCAAGCAGAAAGTCGAATTCAGCAATTACGGGATGCGGGAATACCTTATGTTTATGGGAATGGGGTGAGTTTTCATGTTTTGGAAACTGCTGGGGTCAATGATGCTCAAGGAATGGCGATCGCACTCCCAGATCCTGCTAGTATCCGTTTATGCTTGAAACGGTCTTTGGAATTATCCCCAGAATTAGATTTAGTTGTCCGCGCTACCCAAGATAAAAATATTGAAATCCTTTATCAATTGGGGGCTAGGGAAGTTGTCCAACCTGAGTTTGAAGCTAGTTTAGAAATGGCTACTTACTTACTGGGTCGTGTTGGTTTGTTGCCAGAAGTGGTACAACAGCAAATGCAGGAAATCCGCAAAGACCATTATTTAGATTTGCGTCCTGAACGTTCTGCAACTGAGGTTTCTGAATATTTACAGGAAGTAACCCGCGATTTGAATCGTCGTTGGTATGACTTACCTTCTGGTTCTCCGTTGATTGGGATGACTTTAGAAGAAGCGGATATGCGCTATCTCATTGGGGTCAGTTTAATGGCTATTCGTCGCCATACTGGGGAGGAGATTGATTATCCTAATAGTCAGATTAAACTAGAAGCGGGCGATCGCTTGTTAGTTGTGGGAGCAAGTGAGGAATTGGCAGCTTTAGCAGAGTTTGCTCAGGGAAAAGCCGCTGTTCCTGGAGAAAGTAATGCTTGTCAGTGGATAAGTGTTCCCGCAAATTGTCCTATTTTGGGTAAGACTCTGGCAGATTTAACTGTTGATGAACATTATGGGGTCAAGGTTCAGGCAATTCGGCGAGATGGCAAATTTATCCGCTTTCCTCGTGGCAATATGGATTTGAAAATAGGCGATCAAGTGCTGCTTTGCGGTAGTTTAACCAGTTTGAAGGAACTCCAAGAATTTTTTACTCCTGCTTGTGAGTTACCTGTGATTCCGTAGGGGTGGGGGATGTTAAATCAAAAGAAGAATACTGTGAAGGCAGGACTAGGAAGACAAGGAGGTATTGTAGACAAGGAAGATTTTATACGGATAATGGTCTGTTGACGGGCTATTCTTGTTGCTAATCATACAGAGTTTGTCAAGTTTTCCTCCCTTGTCACCTTGTCAGCCTTGTCCCCCAAGTCTTGCCCTCACGACAATGTAAAAAACCTACACCTGTGAGCCTGCCTCCTATTCTATATTGGCAACTTCAACGCTGGCTTCTCGTGGGACTAATCCCCTTTCTAATACTGCTTCACTGTGAGATTTCATATAAACTATCGCTAGTTTCCAAACAATTATCTGCTCGTTGTTGCTATCTACAATACATACACAATTGTGATCTTGCCAAAAAACCTGACCTATGATTAGGTCTCCAGTCACTAGTTTGAATTCGACTGTTGGTTTTTGTTTAATCCAAGTTTGCACTTGTCGAATGCTAGGTAAGCTCGTATTAAAGTCAGTTGTTGCCATTTTTGGTAATGATATATGTACGAGGGATAATGTTTAAATCAGCACTCATCTATCTTTGATAATTCATCTAGAGAAAAATGGCAATCGAATTTACTAAGTATCATGGTCTGGGTAACGATTTCATCCTCATTGATAACCGTTCTGCTTCTACACCAGTCATTAAACCAGAGGAAGCTGTGAAGTGGTGCGATCGCCATTTTGGTATTGGCGCTGATGGTGTTATCTTTGCTTTACCAGGTGAAAATGGTGCTGACTACTCTATGCGGATTTTTAATTCCGATGGTTCTGAACCAGAAATGTGCGGTAATGGCATTCGTTGTTTAGCAGCATTTTTAACTGAGTTGGAAGGTGTATCCCGCACTAAAGACTATTATCGCATTCATACTCTAGCAGGTGTGATGACTCCCCAACTCACTGATGATGGTCAAATTAAGGTGGATATGGGTTTACCTCGGTTACTCGCACAAGAAATTCCTACTACCCTCGCTGCAGCTGATAGTAAAGTCATTAATCAACCTTTAGAAGTCGCAGAAAAAACTTGGGATGTTACCTGTGTCAGTATGGGAAATCCTCACTGTATAACTTTTGTTGAGGATGTTGCGGCTATTCCTTTAGAAACCATTGGCCCCAAATTTGAACATCACCCAGCTTTTCCCCAAAGAATCAACACAGAATTTATTGAAGTTGTTAACCGTAATTATTTAAAAATGCGGGTTTGGGAACGGGGTGCAGGTATTACTTTAGCCTGTGGTACAGGTGCTTGTGCTGTTTTGGTAGCTGGAGTTTTGAATGATAAGTGCGATCGCACAGCCACGATAGAATTACCAGGAGGACTCCTAGAAATTGAATGGTCAGAAATTGATCAACGAATTTACATGACAGGGCCAGCAGAACGGGTCTTTACAAGTAAATTCTAGCCTGTAGGGGCGTATTTTAATATGCCCCTAATCTACAAAATTTTCAGGCTCGATAACTTAGCACAAAAGCTTACAGCAGTCTTCATGTATTTGTACCACACACTAATTTTTCTATTCCTTTCTTCCTTTGCGTCTTTGCGCCTTTGCGTGAGATATAAAATGTGGTTAATTTACCTGAAAATCGCTGTAACATATTTTCTATAGTTGTCCTAAAAGCCTGCAATAACCAATTATCTATGATTCCAATTATATCCAATTTATCTAGTGAATAAATTATATATATTATGACTATAATCGTCTTTGGCAGCATCAACATAGACTTAGTAACAATAACCCCCCGCTTACCAATTGCAGGTGAAACCCTGCTAGGAGAAACCTTTTTTAAAACACCAGGAGGTAAAGGTGCAAATCAAGCAGTAGCATTAGCAAAATTGGGAATTCCTACCCACATGATAGGACGTGTAGGTGCTGATAGTTTTGGTGAAGAACTCATCAACAATTTGCAAATTTCCGGTGTAAAAACAGAGAATATCTCAATTTCTGAAAATGTCAGTTCTGGAGTTGCCATCATCACCGTAGATCATGCTGGGGAAAATCACATAATTGTAATACCCGGCGCAAACGCACAAGTTAATCAAGATGATATAGAAAGATTATCTCATCTATTACCACAAGCAGCAGCCATACTTTTACAATTAGAAATCCCTATTGAAACCGTTGTTAAAGCAGCCCAATCTGCCAGAAAAGCAAACATTACAGTTATTCTCGATCCTGCCCCAGCACAATCTCAATTACCAGATGAACTTTACCCGCTCATAGATATTATTACACCCAACGAAATAGAAGCGAGTCAATTAGTAGGTTTCCCTGTAAATGGAGAAGAAACAGCAGCAAAAGCAGCAACTATTTTATTGCAACGAGGAGTGAAATGTGCAGTCATAAAATTAGGCGCAAAAGGAGTTTATTGTGCCACTGCTGACCAAAATTTCTTTATCCCAGCTTTTTCAGTTCAAGCAGTTGATACAGTCGCTGCTGGTGATGCTTTTAATGCAGCTTTAGCAGCAGCACTTTTTCACAAACATCCTTTACGTGAAGCTGTGATTTGGGGTGCAGCCGCAGGTGCTTTAGCAACAACAAAATTAGGGGCGCAGAGTTCTTTACCTGATAGAATGACTTTAGAAAAGTTTTTACTAATGTAGGCGTTTTGAATATATCCCTACTTTAATTACCAAAATCTTCATTCCATAATTCTGGTTTTTTCATAAATTCATTAACAAATATACTACTCATAATGCGTCCACATTCGCAAAATTTTTACCGTATTTTCAGATTCAATTACTTCATATACTAACCGATGCTGAATATTAATTCGTCGAGAATATGCACCTTCTAAATCTCCCACTAATTTCTCATAAGGTGGCGGATTTTGAAACGGATTTATTTGAATTAAATCAAGTAAGCTTTGTGCTTTATCTCGTAAATTACTAGCAGCTAGTTTCTTAGCATCTTTCTGAGCTTGTTTGGTGTAGACTAAATTCCAACTCACCACTGTAACTCCCGATCACATTCTTCAATCGGTGTTGCTAGTCCTTCTTTAATTGATTCCCGCATCCCCTGAATAGACAGAAGATAGAGGCTTTCCTGTATAGATGCCCAATCTGCTTCCGATAATAATACTGCATTGCTATTTTGTCCAGCAATAATAATAGGTTGATGGGACTGATTCACCGAATCAATTAAATCCTGTAACTGCTGTTGAGCTTCATTAATTGGAATCATAATCCTCCATCTGTCAATTATGCTTCTTTCTATCTAATATAATATAATATAGCGTTTCCTAGTCTAGTGAAGTACAAAATCATCTGCGTTTATCTGCGTCCATCTGCGTTTAATGATTACAGTTTGTACCTCACTTCAATAGTAATTACTATAATATGAAAATTAATCCTGTTAATCCTTTAATCCTGGATATCCTGATTCTGACAGTTAAATATTAATAGAAAATTAATAACCCTATGAATTTTGATAACCTTTGTAAATACTTTGTTCAGCATGACATTGTTTATTAACAATAGAATAATGATTTTCGGGTTGATATAAACCAACCCAACTTACTTTATAAATATTGAATGCAGAATTAAAGAATCCTCAATTTCCAATATCTTCATTCCATAATTCTGGTTTTTGTGTAATAAATTCATTCATCATATTTTCGCATTCATCAAGGCTTAAATCAATGACTTCTACTCCATGAGAAACCATAAATTCTTTTGCACCAGGAAAAGTTTTTGATTCTCCAGCAATTACTTTTTTAATGCCAAATTGTACAACTGCACCAGCGCATAAATAACAAGGCATTAAGGTAGAATATAATGTTGTACCTTTGTAATTACCGATTCTCCCAGCATTCCTTAAACAATCAATTTCGGCATGGGTGACAGGATCACCATCTTGTACCCGTTTATTGTGTCCTTTACCGAGAATTTTGCCGTCTTTGACCAAAACAGAACCGATGGGAATTCCTCCTTCTTGTCTGCCTTGTTTAGCTTCGCTAATCGCAGCTTGCATAAATTCGTCCATTTATAAATTCTCCTGTTATGAAAAAACAACTGGTATTACTAGATCATGATGGCGGTGTAGATGATTATTTAGCAACTATGCTATTGCTGACAATGGATCATATCCAACTTCTTGGCATTGTTGCAACTCCCGCAGATTGTTATATTCAAGCATCTGTTAGCGCTACTCGTAAAATTCTTGATTTAATGGGATTTTCTCATATTCCAGTTGCAGAAAGTACTGTGCGCGGAATTAATCCTTTTCCTCGTCTTTATCGTCGTGATTCTTTTATTATTGATCGTTTACCTATTCTCAATCAAGAAGAAACTATTAATACGCCTTTAGTTGCACAAACAGGTCAAGATTTTATGGTGCAGGTGTTGCGGGAAGCACAAGAACCAGTCACGCTGATGGTAACTGGCCCTTTAACAACGGTAGCTGTAGCTTTAGATAAAGCACCGGAAATTGAAGAAAAAATTGCTAAAATTGCTTGGATGGGTGGTGCTTTAAATGTACCAGGAAATGTGGAAAAAAGTATAGAAGCAGGACAAGATGGTTCTGCTGAATGGAATGTTTATTGGGATGCAGTTTCAGCAGCACGAGTTTGGGAAACACAAATTGAAGTTATTATGTGTCCTTTGGATTTAACTAATAATGTACCTATGTCATTAGAGTTATTCAAAAAAATTACTAGACAACGCCAATATCCTATTTCTGATTTAGCAGGTCAATGTTATGCTTTAGTTGCCCATCAAGATTATTATTTTTGGGATGTTTTAGCAACGGCTTATTTAGGTAAACCTGAATTTTATGAATTGCGAGAATGGGAAACAGAAATTATTACTACTGGTGTTAGTCAAGGACGAACTAAGGTAGTATCTGGAGGGAGGAAAATCTACGCGATGGATAAAGTAGATAAGGAGGCTTTTTATGCTTATATTTTACAGCAATGGGCAAGATAATTGATTTCTCGTTCCCATACTCTGTATGGGAATGAATTCTAGAAGGCTCTGCCTTTTCATGAAAGCTTTAGGCAGAGCCTATATATAGCATTCCCAGTCTCCGACTGGGAACGAGATCGAGATATTTATAATTCGTAATTTTTCTCGTTCCCATACTCTGTATGGGAATGAATTCTAGAAGGCTCTGCCTTCCCATGAAGGCTTTAGGCAGAGCCTATATGATAGCATTCCCAGTCGGAGACTGGGAACGAGATCGAGATATTTGTAATTCGTAATTATCCCTGCTTGAGGAAATTTAAACCTAAGAAAAGGGCTGCTATAGTCCCAGCTACAGAGATTTCTCTTTGAGCAATTTTATCTAATACTGATTTTATGGGAATTAAAACAATTTCAATTTCTTCGGTAATATCTAGATTTTGTTCACCAACTT
This sequence comes from Anabaena sp. EIM26, assembly GCF_057568715.1. Classification (NCBI taxonomy): domain Bacteria; kingdom Bacillati; phylum Cyanobacteriota; class Cyanophyceae; order Nostocales; family Nostocaceae; genus Anabaena; species Anabaena sp. EIM26. The sequence continues at coordinate 1,944,482 of NZ_CM172472.1, forward strand.
TAACGGCATTTTCTGCTAAAAATAAATGTATTTGATTGGTATCTTTGCTCGGTTTGTCATAAAGAGTGCCAATTTTTTGTAAGTTCTGGACAGAATAACCTGTTTCTTCTCTTAATTCTCTGATTGCTGCTGTTTCTGCACTTTCTTTGGTGGGATTAAAGCTTCCTGCGGGTAGTTCTAAAAAAAATTCCCCTACAGCGTGTCTGTATTGACGAACAAAAATTATTTCTTGTTGATTAGTAATCGGTAAAATGAGTGCAATATCTGGCTTAATACTGATAAAATAGTCATCTATAATTTGCCCATTAGGCAATTCTATTTTATCTTGTCTAACCTTACACCAGTGATGGTCTATGATCATGTTTGATGTTAGAGTTTTCCATTTTTGTAAATTAGTCATATATTCAAGTTGCGGATAAAAAATTACTTAAAATGTTATATGGTTAAGTGCAAATGTAAAAAAGTATAACAGATATACTAAAAAACCTAAACTTTGAACTTAAACTGTTTGCTTGCCTCAATTCAATATCCAGTATATATATGCAAATTAATGTCAAAATATTTACTGTTAACAAACGATTTCCATTAACTATTAGTAGAGGGACTACGGCACAGACGACTAATGTGTGGGTGCAGATTTCCCATGATGGGGTTGAAGGTTGGGGGGAAGCATCACCTTTTGGTGTGGGCGATCGCAAACAGTCTACTGATACAATTAGAGCAGCTTTGCAGGAAATTACGCCTATTTTGCAGACATTTAGCCCTTGGGAACGGCAGCAGATAGAGAAGGTATTGGCTCAAAAGCAGGTTCCTTCGGCAGCGAGGGCGGCTTTAGATATGGCGCTGTATGATTGGATGGGTAAACATCTGGGACTACCTCTATGGCAAATTTGGGGACTGGATAAAAATGCGATCGCACCCACTTCGGTGACAATTGGTATTAATTCCCCAGAAGGAGCAGCAGCGAGGACGCGAGACTGGCTAGAATACATGGATGTGCGGCTGTTAAAGGTGAAGTTAGGTTCACCAGCAGGGATAGATGCAGACCGAAAAATGCTGTTAGCTGTGCAGAAAGAAGCACCAGAAACAGAGTTATTTGTAGATGCTAACGGGGGTTGGAATTTGGCAGATGCGATCGCAATGTCTCTTTGGTTAGCTGATTTAGGTATAAAATATATAGAACAGCCATTACCACGGGGTCAAGAAAACAATTTAGCTACCCTGAAGGAGCATTCCCCTTTACCAATTTTTGTAGATGAAAGTTGTTTTACAAATGCTGATATTCCTGAATTAGCCGACTATGTAGATGGTATCAACATCAAGCTAATGAAATCTGGTGGTTTAAGTGAAGCCATGCGAATGGTACATACAGCTAAAGCACATGGTTTAAAAGTGATGTTTGGCTGTTATTCTGATAGTTCACTGGCTAATACAGCAGCTTTACAACTTGCACCTTTAGCAGATTATTTAGATTTAGATAGTCACCTCAATTTAATTGATGACCCTTTTATGGGTGCAGTGGTGCATGAAGGACGAGTTTTACCTAATGATTTACCTGGTTTGGGAGTAAAATATAGTGCGTTTGCCGCTTAATCAAAAAACAGCAATTTTACTGCATGAGGGACTCAGTGGTACTCAGGGTAAAACCGGTTTGTCCATTTTACGCTACAGTGAAGCCCCAATTGTCGCAGTTATTGACCGTGAATCTGTTGGTAAATCTTTATCAGAGTTAACAGGTATCAAGCGTGATGTTCCCATTGTGGCATCGGTAGCTGAAACCTTTCGGTATATGCCGGAAGTATTAGTAATTGGTATTGCTCCCAAAGGTGGTTTAGTACCGGATAATTACTGGCCTGATATTAAAGATGCTCTCAAAGGAGGAATGTCTTTGGTTAACGGTTTACACACACCTTTAGCTAATATCCCGGAGTTAAATGCACTATTAAAACCAGGACAGTTAATTTGGGATGTCCGCAAAGAACCAGCTAATTTAGATGTAGCTTCGGGGTTAGCGCGGACTCTTCCCTGTCGTCGGGTGTTGACGGTGGGAACTGATATGGCTATTGGTAAAATGTCCACTAGTTTAGAATTACATTGGGCTGCGAAATTGCGTGGTTGGCGTTCTAAGTTTTTGGCAACTGGTCAAACTGGTTTAATGTTAGAAGGTGATGGAGTAGCTTTGGATGCTGTACGGGTAGATTTTGCTGCGGGTGCTGTAGAACAGTTGGTAATGCGTTTTGGTAAGCACTACGATATTCTGCAAATTGAAGGACAAGGTTCTCTGTTGCATCCTGGTTCGACTGCAACTTTACCTTTAATTCGTGGTTCCCAACCAACACATTTGGTATTAGTTCATCAAGCCGGACAAACTCATAACCGCAATAATCCTCATGTGCCAATTCCACCGTTACCAGAAGTAATTAAGATGTATGAAATGGTGGCTAGTGCAGCGGGTGCTTTTGCTAAAGTTCCGGTGGTGGGTATTGCTTTGAATACTAGAAATTTAGATGAAGCTGGAGCTAGGAGTGCGATCGCTCAAACTATAGCCGAAACCGGTCTACCTTGTACAGATCCTGTGCGTTTTGATGCTGGAGTGTTGTTAGATGCAGTCATGCGTGGTTAACCATATTAAGTTTCTCACTTTATATAAATTCCACTAACTTACTTTTAAGATACAATTACCGTACAAGCTGGTAGCCTTATGGCTGTATTTGTGATGGCATTAACATCCCGTATTGTTCATACCGACCCAGACATTCTAGGAGGAATCCCTGTTTTTGTGGGAACTCGTGTACCAATGAGAACCCTACTTGATTATCTTGAAGCGGGTGATTCATTAGAAGTATTTCTAGACCATTTTCCCAGCGTCAGTCGAGAACAGGCGATTGCAGCCCTAGAATTAGCAAAAGAAATGCTGACAGCCTATGCGAATCCTGCTTGATGAATGTGTCCCACGTCCTCTAAAGCGTGAACTTTCTGATTACAAGATACGCACAGTTGTCGAGATGGGATGGTCAGGAAAAAAGAATGGTGAATTGCTGCGGCTTATGAGTCAGGATGGCTTCACAATTCTGCTCACTACTGATCAAAATTTGCGTTATCAGCAAAATTTACAGCAAGCTGGAGTGGCAGTCGTCGTTCTTGTAGCACCCAGTAATAAGCTCTCTGACTTACTTCCTCTCATACCAGATGCTCGTAATGTTTTGAATAGCATTACTCCAGGAGAAGTAATTGAAATTGGAAGCTTCTGACTTACTTAGCACGGCTCAGAATAAATTTTAAGTCTAATAGCGAAAGTCGTCAGTGTTCTTAGATGCGGTGATGCGGGGTTAGTTATAGCGGTCACCATCAAGACAGATTTAAGCTACACGAGCTTTTTATGTGAAAATTGATCCAAGTATTTTGGAAGTTGCAAAAATGGCTTGGGTAGCAGGTAATCAATTGCAAGGTGGAAAATACACCATTGAAAGAGAGTTGAGAAGGGGACGCTTTGGTATTACTTATTTGGTGAGAAACAAAAATAATCATCGCCAAATTATTAAAACCTTAGATGTTAATTTACTCACATCCCTGAGCCAATCAGACCGGGAACGGGTAGAAACGATGTTTTGGCAAGAAGCGGTAAAACTTACTCGCTGTCAGCACCAGCATATTGTTAAATTTGCCGAACCTTTTAAAGAAGCAGAGTCTTCGTGTTTGGTGATGGAGTATGTGGACGGAGTAAATTTAGATGAACGTAGCCAATTACAAATTCCTGAAGAACAAGCATTAGTTTATATTCGACAAATTGGGGAAGCTTTGACAGTTGTACATGAAAACAATTTGATTCATGGAGATGTGCAACCAGAAAATATTATTCTGCGCGGTGGAAGACCTGAAGCAGTATTAATAGATTTTGATTTAGCCCTAGATTTTAGCAATGAACTAACGACGCGACGGGCGAAGGAAAACGCCGAAGGATTTACATCTCCTGAGCTTTACGCTAAAAGTACTAAACCAACTGCTGCAAGTGATATTTATTCTTTGGCTGCAACTCTCTATGTACTTTTGACAGGAAAAATACCTGTGGATGCTCTCAAACGTAAAGTGGATAATATTAATTTACCAGAACCAAAAGAAATCAATCCACAAATTAGCGATCGCGTCAACCAAGCAATTTTAACCGGTATGAAATTATCTCCCCAAGAGCGATCGCAATCAATGAGAGAATGGCTCGATTCTTTGGGATTACCTGGAGAAGCAAGCAAACCTAAGTCAACTGTAAATCCTCAAACTAACCCAAATTGGGATAAAAAAATCCAGTTCTGGACATTGATTATAGGTGCGATCGCTGCTATTGGAACATTACTCTCAGGCTTAGTTGGCTGGATTCCTCTTTTCAAGCAATCTCCACCTACCAACACACCGTCACCTTCTCCTACTTCTTCACCTACCAAGACACCGTAGAATCAAGTAAACTTTTCTTATGAGGTGGTATGAAAATAAATATTTTTTAATCAGAGGTATTCATGACCTGGCCAATAGGGCAAAAATTGAAAGGTGGTGACTATATTATTGAGCAGGTTCTGGGAAAAGGGGGATTTGGGATTACTTACAGGGCATTGCAGGTTAACCTCAATCGGCAAGTTGTCATTAAGACTCCTGATGAATATCTTCACTATGACTCAGAGTATGACAAGTATATAAAGAGATTTATTACAGAAGGACAGACACTAGCACGTCTAACTCAAGACCCCCATCCTCACATTGTGGGAGTAATTGAACTATTCGAGGAAGGTAACACCCATTGCTTAGTGATGGAATTTGTACCAGGGGAAAATTTATTTCAGGTAGTCAAGCGTAGGGGAGCATTACCAGAGGAGGAAATCGTTCCTTATATTCGCCAAATCGGGGAAGCTTTGATGGTGGTGCATCAATCGGGATTAGTACACCGAGATGCTCACCCTGGAAATATCATGCTGCGGAGTAATGGCAGAGCGGTTTTGATTGACTTTGGTATTGCCAAACAAATAATCCCGGCAACCCAGAGTTCAACGGATAAAGCGGCTCATGAGAGCTTTGCACCTTATGAACAGAGATACAAAGGTAGTAGAGATCCACGGGTTGATATTTACTGTCTAGCTGCTAGTCTTTATTATGGGGTCACTGGTCAAAACCCCACAAATTCCTTAGCTCGTAAGCTAGATAATGATCCTCTGATTCCACCACAACAGCTTATTTCCAGTGTCAGCGATGGATTAAATCAGGCAATTGTCAACGGTATGGCTTTGGAGGCAAAAGACCGCCCCCAATCAATGCAAGCATGGTTAGAAATGTTAGACTACGAGGCTCAAGTTTCAAGTTATGAGCCACAAGTTTCAAGTTTTCAAGATAAGAATTTATCCATCATTCTTGAAATAATAGAAATTGTAGAAAATCTGTTTATGAGAAGTGTTAGAATAATGGCACTAGATGTAGTTGAATTTTTAGCGGGTATTGGAAATTATTCATTTTTAGACATTCTCAAAATTGAAATACCTTTCAATAAAACTCAAATTAAAAAAGTATTTTATACATTTATTTTTTTTGTATTGGCAACTGTATATGATATATTTCCTAAATCCAATCCGTCAATTTCAAGTAAAAATGCTACAGTCCCTAAATCCAATCCGTCAATTTCAAGTAAAAACGCTACAGTTCCTAAATCAAATCAGCCTGTTTTAATTACCCAAGAGCAAGCGGTTTCTTTAATTAATACTTACCTAAAAGCAAAACAATTAATGGTCGCTCCTCCCTATGATCGTCAATTTGCTGCTGAATTGACTACAGGTCAGAAATATGAAGAATTAGCTGGAAAAAATTCTAATATAGATTGGCTTCAATTAAATAACTCATATTATAAATATGGTACACAGCGTATTGACGATGTATACAGATTTTCGCAAAATGGTAATAGCGCAGTGATTCAATTAAAACTTACTGAAGAGATTTTCTTATACGAGAGTAATATACTTGTTACGAAAACTCTAGAAACGATGAATATTACTTACAATTTTCAATTTGTAGACGGGCGTTGGAAAATCGCTTCTCAGAAAGTCAATAAATAACCTACCTACTAGATCAAAAATGAGAACTAAAGTAACTAATATTAAGCTTCTGGTTCAACTCCCAAAGCCCGCAACTGTGCAGTCAAGCGATTCGCTCTTTCCTCACCAGTTAATAATAAATTACCTTGCAAATCCCACCACCGCAACCAGGGTAATTCCATATTCTGATATTCACCTTGCCATAAACCCAACTCAACACCCATAGGTGTAATTGGATAATGTCCCTGTTCATTTACTGGTAATAGCTGATATTGTCCACCAATAAATTTATAAACTTCTAAACTGGCTTTATTTACTTCATAGATTCCATAAAAAGCAGGTTTAATTACCTGTTCATAAATCCAAAAATTCCCTTTCCAAGGAGTTTTATCTCGCTCTTCTGCACCATCCCCAGAAACAAATTCTACAACAATCAATGGCGAAATCCATTCTAACCAACGAACATAAGAACGTCGGATTTTACCATCTAGTAAAGGTGGGACATTGGGTATATAAAACCAGTCTGGAGCTAGTGTGCCAATTTCTGGTGGCTCGGTAATGCGCCAATAAATAGCACTATTTTGACCTATGATATATTGCCCATCTGAATGAAGTTTTTGCAATACAGGTTTAATGGAATCGGTTAGTAAAATGCTTTGGGGATGTGCCTGAAAGTTTTTTACAAAAGTACCATCAGACTCTGGAAGTTGCGTATGATCTGGAAGGCTGGTTTCTAGGTAGGGACGGTTGATTGCAGCGGTCATATACCCTCGCGCTGGATGAGGTTTGTTTTAGTTTAGCAATATTGGGAAGGAAAGCGATCGCACCTAACTAACTCAATACGATCGCATTTCCCTCTAAATAACCTTCTCCACCCCTGCTAAATCCAAGATAGGTGCGATCGCATCTTCCCGTTTCACCGCCATCATATGCACACCCTGACACAATTGCCGCGCAATCTGCACTTGTTCCGCTGCAATTTTCATTCCTTCTTCTAGCGGATCTTTCGCTTTTGCTAACCTATCAATAATATGTTGGGGAATATTTACACCGGGAACAGCCTTATTAATAAACTGGGCATTTTTTGCAGATTTCAACAGAAAAATTCCCGCCAAAATTGGTTTATTATAACCTGCGGCAATTTTATCCATGAATTTTTCAAGGATTTCAAAATCTGTAATTAATTGACTTTGAAAAAATTGCGCTCCGGCTTCTACTTTCTTTTCAAAACGACTTTGCAAACCTGACCAACTTTTAGATTGAGGATCTACCGCTGCACCTGCAAATAAATCTAATGCACCATCATTGAGAATTTTTTCATTAAAATCAACACCCTGATTCATCTTCCTAATTAATTGCAACAGCCGCACAGCTTCTAAATCAAATACAGCCTTTGCATCAGGATGATCACCTGCTTTTACAGGGTCGCCAGTTAAAGCTAAAATGTTGCGGATACCCAAAGCATGAGCGCCCATTAAATCTGCTTGTAATCCTATCCGATTGCGATCGCGACAAGCAACTTGGCAAATCGGCTCAATTCCATTTTGCAATAAAATCGCTGACGCAACCAACGAAGACATCCGCATCACGGCTCTGCTACCATCAGTAATGTTGACAGCATGAACTCTCCCCTTAAGAGTCGCTGCCATTTTCAGCATCTGCGTGGGATCTCCTCCCTTGGGAGGTGCGACTTCAGCAGTAACGAGAAACTCACCTGCTGCTACCGCCTTGCGGAAGTTATTTAATGCACTAAAGCTATGGGTATCCGGCATAATGTTATCAGTTCGGTTTCCTTAAAGGGTAAAACAAATCACACCCAAAAGCGCAAACCTTAGAGAGGAACAGAGAAACCCAAAGCTGCTTTAACATCTGCTAAAGTAGAGCAAGCGATCGCTTCCGCTTTTTCCCTACCATCTCGCAACACCGACTCTAGATAACCTTTATCTTTCATTACCTCCGCATATTTTTCTTGAATTGGTTTTAAAGCATTAATTGTTGTTTCTGTCAATAATGGTTTAAATTGTCCCCAACCCATATCTGCACATTCAACCGCTACCTCTTCTTTGGTTTTTCCAGCCAGCAGAGTATACAGCGTTAACAGGTTATGACATTCTGGACGTTCTGAGTCATCAAAGGTTAAACCCCGCACCAAATCAGTTTTACAGCGTTTAATTTTCTTCGTAATTTGATCTGGTGGATCTAAAACATTAATTCGACTCAATTCTGAAGGATCAGATTTTGACATCTTCCGTGTTCCATCTGTCAAACTCATCACCCTTGCACCTTCCTTTCTAATTAAAGGATCTGGTAACTTCAGCACAGGTGCATCTTTCGCAAATTGGTGATTAAACCTGTTGACGATATCCCTTGTTAGTTCCAAGTGTTGTTTTTGATCTTCACCCACCGGCACTTTATCCGCTTGATAAAGCAGAATATCCGCAGCCATTAGCACGGGATAATCTAACAAACCAACACCGACATTTTCACCTTGTTTAACCGCTTTTTCCTTAAACTGGATCATATCTTGTAACCAGTTAAGCGGTGTAATGCAGTTTAGCAACCAGGTAAGTTCACTGTGCGCGGAAACGTGAGATTGGACAAAAATGTGAGAATGACTTAAATCAATACCACAAGCTAAATATAAAGCAGCAATATTGTAAGTATCAGCCGCTAAAGTGGCGGGATTATGCGGTACAGTGATTGCGTGCAAATCTACCACACAAAAGAAATTTTCATACTGGTCTTGAATTTCTACCCAGTTACGAATCGCACCTAAGTAGTTACCTAAGTGTAAATTACCAGTTGGTTGAACTCCCGACAAAACGCGCTGCTTACCCATAATTATTAGTTAGTTATCTCCAATCACCGCTTTTTTAGGTTGCGGTCACAAAACCCATTTTAGTAGTCATTGGGAATTAGTGATTGGGGATTGGTTAATCTAACCTTAGTAAAAAGACCCAAATTCTCTAGACTTTTGCAAGAAGTCTATTACTTCAATACTGAACCATTACTCAACTAAATAAGTAGGATCTATTTGAAAAAAAGCCGCTAAGTCTTGAATTTGATTCGCTGTCAATTGGCGTTTACCATTACAAATATCTAAAACTATTGACTCACTTTCTAAAATAGAAACTAAATCTTTTGGTTGGAGATTAGATTCTTCTAGCAAAGCTTGAAGAAGTGCAACCCCTTTTAGGGTAGGTATTATTTCATGTTGCTGTTCATAATCATAAACAAGAGTACCAAGAGCTTTGAGATAGTCTCGATTATCTTCTGTAATATTTACTTTATCTAAAATAGAATTAATTTGGTTTTGGGTGGCAATTAATTCTTGTTCATTTATAATAAACATCTTGCGAAAGTATCTTTATATTTTGCACACCTAATCAGATTTTTACCGTTGTAAAAGTTCTACATCTACCTGAAAAAAATTTGCTAAAGCTTGAGCTTGCGTTTCATTTATCGGTAACTGATTACTAATAATCTCAGAAACTATATTAGGCGAGCCAATCACTTCAACTAAATCTTCTTGGGTAATATTTTGTGCCTCCATTAAGTGTAATAACATAGAATGCTGTGTTCCTAGAGGTATAGGATAATTTTCTTCCTCAAATTTGGAGATGAGTGTTACCAACAATTCCAATAGTGCTTTTTCCTCTAGCGTTAGATGGGAACGGTGTTCTAAATTCTGCACAATAGCGATTGCTGCTTCATTTTCTTCCTCAGTAGTGATTACTTTTGGTTGATACTGAGCAAGTAAAGCGGCATAGGACTCTGGATTAAAAGTAAGGGTCATGTTTCCATTTTCCTTGATCGTATTCAGCATGAGTGAAAATATACTTAATATAAATTCTTTGGCTAGAATAGACAATATCAACAATTAAGCGATAGTTATTTCCTTTAATGTTAAAAACCGTAAAATTACCAACTGATTCAGCAGTTTTATAAACTGATTGGACATCAATTAAGTTTTGCCATTGAGCCTTACTAGCTACTCTATACCAGTTATAAAGTGCATCACAAGCATCAGCATGAGTAAAACAAAACTCTCGCAAAATTTTCCGACTAATAACATTCACTCCTCTTTGAATCTCCCTGATTGTTGAATAAATAAATAAACTAAGTTAGATAATTATAATGCCCTAATCATATCTTGTCTAGATATTAATTGAAAAATCTGTATCTCCAGATGGATAAAAACTAAGTTACCCAGATTTTACAATTCAAAACTGAATGGGTTTTGATAATAAAGCAAATCAGGGGGATATGGTTGATGAAAGCTTTACTACTCTGGCCAATCATGCCTAATTCCTTCTGGTCTTACCAGGAAACCCTTGATTTGGCTGGTTTAAGTGCCACAAGTCCCCCCTTGGGTTTAGTCACAGTTGCAGCGATGTTACCGAGTGACTGGGAGATTAGATTGTGCGATCGCAATGTCCATCTTGAAACTGATGCAGATTGGCAATGGTGCGATATCATCATCATCTCTGCAATGATTATCCAAAAACAAGATTTTGGTGAATTAATTCAAAAAGGAATTGCATTAGGTAAAAAAGTGGCCGTGGGTGGCCCTTTTCCCACATCAGTCCCAGAATTTGCTTTAGCAGCAGGAGCTAATTACCTCATTTTAGATGAAGGTGAATGCACTATCCCCATGTTCTTGGAGGCTTTGGAAAGGGGGGAAGAACAAGGTATTTTCCGTTCTCTAGAAAAACCGGATGTCACCCAAACTCCTATCCCCCGGTTTGATTTGCTCGACTTAAATGCTTATTATGCAATCACGGTGCAGTTTTCTAGGGGTTGTCCTTTTCAATGTGAATTTTGCGATATTATCAACTTATTTGGTCGTAAGCCACGCACTAAAACCCCTGAACAGATGTTAGCTGAACTGGAAGTTCTCTATCAAATGGGCTGGAATCGTTATATATTTTTGGTAGATGATAATTTTATTGGTAATAAACGTAATGCTAAGATATTTTTACGGGCTTTGATTCCTTGGATGGAGGAACGCAAATATCCATTCACTTTTATTACAGAAGCTTCGCTGAATCTAGCAGAAGATGATGAACTGATAGATTTGATGGTGAAAGCAGGTTTCACAACTGTATTTATGGGAATTGAAACCCCAGATGTTAATAGCTTAGTAGGAGTTAATAAAGAACAAAATACACGTCAATCTTTGCAGGAATCATGCGACAAAATTACCCGCGCAGGATTGCAAATAATGTCTGGTTTTATTTTGGGTTTTGATAATGAACGTGTAGGTGCTGGTAAACGCATTCAGCAGTTTATCGAAGAAACCGGTATTCCCCAAGCTCATCTAAGTTTATTGCAAGCGTTACCCAATACAACAATGTGGACTCGTCTGGAACAAGAAGGACGGTTACAGGAAGGGGTAGGTGAATTCTTTACTACTCAGAAGTCTTTGATGAATTTTGCCCCCACTCGTCCAATGTCTGAAATTGTCAACGAGTTTATTGAAGCTTTCTGGAATATATATCAACCCTTGCCTTATCTTAAACGAACATTTCGCCATTTTATCATCATGGATGGTTGGCGGCCTCAACACTACCGGATTTTGACTGTGGCAGAGTTGCGATTTTTCCTTGCTATCTGCTGGAGACAGGGTATGATGCGTTCTACTCGGTTTCTATTTTGGTGGCAATTGATAGCGATCGCATTTCGTAAACCAAATTTATTGTATGACTATTTGATTGCTTTGGGTGTAGGTGAACACTTTTTTAATTTTCGTCATGAAGTAAAAGCACAACTGCAAGAACAACTAGAAACTTTACAACAGCAAGAAAAAACAAGCCTACAGTTAGAAACTGTGCGTTAATTTCATGCTTTTGATCTGTGTTCTACCCCTTCAAAACACCGTACCAATCTACCGCTTATCGTTCCTATTGCCTCCCTCTATCGCCAAAACATAGCATCTGGCAGAGAGTTAGCCTATAGCTTACTATAAAAATAGCAATAGCATCACCACCAAAAAATGTCCCAGGTTTTAGAACAATCAATTAAAATTAAAGCCGCTGCTACAGTAGTAGAGCAATGTGTCACCGATTTAACACTAATGCACCGCTGGCTTAACCCCGTTCTCCGTTGCGAACCTGTGGGAAAAGTTTGGAGTACAGATATTGGCAGTCGTAGTCGGTTTATAATTCAAATTCCTGTAATTAAGCCCACATTGAACACAATTGTGATCGAACGGCAACCAGGTTTGGTAATCTGGGGATTCAAAGGATTTTTCCAAGGAAGCGATCGCTGGGAATGTCAACCTGTAGCAAAAGGCACACTTCTAATTAATCGCTTTGAGTTTCAGATTCCCAACCCTTTAGTTAGTTGGGGATTTAACACCTTTGCTGCATCTTGGACACAAGCAGATATGCAAGCTCAACTGCGTCGTCTCAAACGAGTTGCAGAAGAACTGGCTAATTCGTAATTGAGGAATAGGGAATAGGGAATAGGGAATAGGTAGAAAGTTATTCTTCTCTGCTCCTCTGCCCCCTTCTATAAGTAATTTTGAATTAATTTAGTTTTTTCTACCCAATTGTGCCAGTAATTGGCGAATTACAGTTGCATCTTCAGCGTCGGGAACCTTGGCTAAATAACTTTGTAAATCTTCTATAGCTTGAGTGAACTGACCAAGTTTATAGTAGAGCAAACCTCTATCTCTCAATTCTAAACTCACGCCAGGAAACAACAACAAAATTCGCTCCACTGCGGCTAGACTTCTTTCTGAATCCTGCTGTTTGAGGTAAATATACTTCAAATTTGCCAGTATTCGGGCTAAAATCTGCTTATTACTAACTGCGGCCAAAAATTCAGGTTGTAGAGTCACAGATTGCTGATAAATTTGCGAAAGCCTTTCTTGGCAATCTTGTGCAAACATCACTTCACCACCATTAAAGGCATCAACAAAAATCTCGATATCAGTAACATCAGGACGAATCAGGAAATGTCCAGGCATTCCCACCCCCACCATTGGGAAATCAATACGTTTTGCAACTTCTAGGTAAACCAGGGCTAAAGTAATGGGAATCCCCGTTCTGCGTTCAATTACATCATTGAAAAAACTATTACGCGGGTCATAGTAATTGACTTTATTACCCTTGTAGCCCAAATCATCGTATAAATACTGATTAATACTTTGAATTACCCGCAGTGGATAGCGGGAAGATGGTAAACGCTCTTGTAACTCAACAGCCATTGTATCAAGGGCGTTGAAATATTCTTCTATATCAATATCAGGATATTCTTCTTGAGCAATATACAAAGCTGCCTTGGCCAAGTTGATAGACTCGTCAGATTGTTGAATCTCTTGGTAAAAATACTGACGTGCTGACGAGAAATTCATAAGCAATAGGGATGAAGCGACTGAGGGAAAAGTAAACGGTTTTTTGTACTTACTCTTATTTTAGGGTATTTAGAGGATTTAGAAATGTCTATTCTTTCGTTACCCGTTTCCAGACTGAGAAAGCTGTTCTGGATGTCATACCTCCCATATCTTAGTTCGTATATGGACACCTCCTAATATCGCACCTAGACCATGAACACGAAAGAAGTTTTTATGTATTTTCAAAATTAACACATCTATCCAAGGTATGAAAAATTGTCAAAAATAGCTTTTTAATTCACACCCAATTTACTAATATTGATACCAACTTCATATTTTCTTTATGTATAAATAACCGTAAAATCTGCTACAAAATCAGTCTTTAATCCATATCAAGCAAGTGTTTTGTCCTGTGATCTCTCTACATATAGTATTTCTATCCCTCAGTAAATTTTCTGTAAAGCTACTAAAAAATGCTTTACAGGCACTTTTAGTCAGTATTAGTATTAACAGCATAGACAGCAAATAAAAACTTAGTCTCCAAAGAAATCACACAATGAATACTATAAGTGTTTTGAAAAAATTCTCAATGGTAGCAGCTGCTGCGGTGAGTGCAACTGTAGCTCTAGGTGGTCAAGGTGCAGCTTTCGCGTTTACTGTAACCCAAAACAATGATGGTAATACATTACTCAACTCATTACTAGGATCAAATATTAATGGACTCAGTGGTTTCAGTGTCACCACTACAGGTAACGCAAATGCGTTTGGCTTGTTCAGTGATGATCCATTTGGTTTGGGTTCTGGTGTTGTTCTCAGTACAGGAAATGTTTTAGATGTAGTTGGTCCCAATGATACATCTAGCAAAACTACCAATTATGGAACAGCAGGTGACACTGCTGGATCTTTCGACTTAGCTCAACTAGATATTTCCTTCTTTGCTGACAATACAGTAAGCAATGTCTTCTTTGAATATGTATTTGGTTCAGAAGAATTTTTAGAGTGGGCCGGTAGCGGATTCAACGATTCCTTCGAGCTTTTATTGAACGGAACCAACTTAGCACTTTTAGCTAATAGTAACCCAGTCAGTATCAATAACCTGGCAAATAGTCCTACTGGACCTTTTGATCCTGCTTACATCAATAATATTGGTAATGACACCCAGTTAGATGGATACACCACAAATCTTACTTTTCAGGGTGCTGTAAATAAAAATGCGGTAAATACTCTCAGCATCAAAATTAAGGATGTAGGTGATAGTGCTTGGGATTCTGCTGTGTTTTTAAAGGGCGGATCTATTAATGTAGTACCACCTAAGCCAGTTCCCGAACCCGCTTCACTCATCGGTATCTTAGGCTTAGGTGCATTTGGCGTTACTTCTCTTCGCAAACGCAAGCAACAAGCTACATTTAAAGCATAAATCTATCATTTAATTTAATTCTTGCCGTGTTCATTCTGGACATGGCATTTTTTATTTTAATACCAACGATACCCAATTCCTCCGCTAGATAGATAAAATCTGATGTTTAGTTTCCTCAAATAGGGAAATAAAAGGAGCTAAATTCATGGAAACTACGGAACCGACTTCTACACCATTCCCGAATGTTCCACCAATTATTGAAAGTGATGATAGAGAATATCGAGATAGCGGAGTACCCAGTACAGTAGCGATCGCTGGACATCCCTTACATCCCTTAAGTATAATTTTCCCTATCGCCTTTCTAGCAGCAGCTTTGGGTAGCGATTTTGGCTACTGGTTAACTCGTGATTTCTTTTGGGCTAGGGCTTCTCTGTGGTTAATCGGTTCGGGGTTAGTTACTGGTATCATTGCCTCAATAATTGGCATGAGCGATTTTTTGCAAATTGAACGAGTCCGCAAACGCTCCGCAGGCTGGGCGCATTTGATTCTTAACCTTTCTATTCTTATCTTCACAGCCATAAACTTTATTCTGCGTTACGGAGATGCTGAGTTACGTATACTCCCTTGGGGTTTCGCTCTCTCCGCACTGGTCGGGACATTAACGAGTATGACTGGTTGGTTTGGAGCAGAACTTTCTTATCGCCATAAAATCGGTGTAGTTGGTGCGGGTAGTAAAAGATATCCATAATCACAACAGGTCAGGTTTTCTAGTTTCCAGTCTCCAAACTGGGAATTTTCTGTTGGATATTCTATGTCTCATATTATGGAGACAGAATATCTGTATATTTGCTACTACCGGGAAGTAGTACACTTGCTCATACTCCACTGCATACAAAATAGTATTTTTACTAGCTTCATAATAACTTTATATACTGATATCGGTTGGGTATACTACTTCTTCTATTTGAAAGCTTTACACCATAAGTATTTGACGCTACTCTCTCGAAAAGAGTATTTTTTCTGACGGTGAATTTTCTGTGAAGATCCGAAAACCGCTTTACAGGCATTTAATAGCCGTATTAGTATCAGTGGCATCGCAGGCAATAAAAAAACTTGTTTTTCAGGAAAAATACTATGACTAACGTAAATGTATTGACAAAGTTATCAATGGCTACCGCAGGAGCAGCGGTTATTGCTTTGGGTGTATCCCTACAAGCTGCTCAAGCCACAACGCTGTTTAATGATCAGACACTATTTCAGAATTCCCTAAGTAATTTCATCATTGATGATTATGAAAGTCTCAGCTACCAGAATGGTGATATATTTAATTCTAGTTCTCTAAGTATTCATACGAATGCTTCCATGAACGATGTATTTGGCGAAACCAAATACACAACAACCACTAATTTTGGTGTTAACGGATACAACTTAATATTTGAAAGAACTCCGGGAAATCACATTTACTGTGCTGGTTGTAATGGTTCTTTCTTATTAGATTTTACCCAAACAGCATTGGGAAATGCGCTAGGGGTATTTGGTGCAGGCTTTAATATTTTAGATCCGACTGATTATTATGCTTATGTCACCTTTGGGGATAATAGTACTGAAAACTTCTCCCTTGCTGGACAAAACTTTTGGGGTATTACCTCTGATAAAAGCATTAAAACACTTCATGTTGGTCTTGAAAATGGACTATCAACTCAATCTGGATATATTACAATTGACAATTTAACCATCGGAGCTAAGTCTGTTCCTGAACCAGCTTCCCTCATTGGTATCCTAGGCTTAGGTGCTTTTGGTGTTACCTCACTTCGCAAACGTAAACAAGCGATCGCAGTTAAAGCATAAATTTAGCATTAAATATAATTCAATCCTTGCCGTGTCAACTCCAGACATGGCATTTTGAATTTTGATACCAGAGATCCTGGACTTGTTCAAGAAATCGGGGATCTCCTCTTAATAATGAATTTAAGGCGAAGGTGGGGGCGTTAGGTGCTAACCTAAAAGATGACATTGCTTGATCTCAGGTCGTTTACGACCCATTCTCAAAAATAGCTTCAATCATTTAGGCGCAGCATGGTCACCACCGCAGAAAAAACAAACATCGGTTACATTACTCAAATCATTGGTCCAGTCGTAGACGTTAAATTTCCCAGCGGGAAATTACCTCAAATCTACAACGCTTTGACCATCAAAGGCACCAACGAAGCCGGACAGGAAATCAACCTCACAGTTGAAGTACAGCAACTACTAGGCGACAACCAAGTACGAGCTGTGGCTATGAGTACTACAGATGGCCTAGTGCGCGGTTTGGAAACTGTTGATACTGGCGCTCCCATCACTGTACCCGTAGGTAAAGTTACCTTAGGACGAATTTTCAACGTTTTGGGTGAACCCGTAGACAACCGGGGCCCTGTAAATGCTGAAGCAACTCTACCCATTCACCGTCCTGCTCCTAAATTCACAGATTTGGAAACCAATCCTTCTGTGTTTGAAACAGGGATTAAGGTTGTTGACTTGCTAACTCCCTATCGACGCGGTGGAAAAATCGGTCTGTTCGGTGGTGCGGGTGTTGGTAAAACCGTGATCATGATGGAATTGATCAACAACATCGCTACTCAACACGGTGGCGTGTCTGTGTTTGCTGGTGTAGGCGAGCGGACACGGGAAGGAAATGACCTCTACAACGAAATGATGGAATCTGGGGTTATCAATAAAGATAATCTCAATGAATCCAAAATTGCTCTCGTTTATGGTCAAATGAACGAGCCACCCGGAGCTAGAATGCGGGTTGGTTTGTCTGGTTTGACAATGGCTGAGTATTTCCGTGATGTCAACAAGCAAGACGTATTGCTGTTTGTTGATAACATTTT
The DNA here is from genome assembly GCF_057568715.1 of Anabaena sp. EIM26. Taxonomy (NCBI): domain Bacteria; kingdom Bacillati; phylum Cyanobacteriota; class Cyanophyceae; order Nostocales; family Nostocaceae; genus Anabaena; species Anabaena sp. EIM26. Next base: position 1,962,116 of record NZ_CM172472.1, read on the forward strand.
CCGGTTTGTACAAGCTGGTTCTGAAGTATCGGCACTGTTGGGTCGGATGCCTTCTGCGGTAGGATATCAGCCTACATTGGGTACTGACGTAGGTGCGTTGCAAGAACGGATTACTTCAACTACAGAGGGTTCTATTACTTCTATTCAAGCTGTATATGTACCTGCGGATGACTTGACAGATCCCGCACCTGCAACTACATTTGCTCACTTGGATGGGACAACAGTATTGTCTCGTGGTTTAGCATCTAAGGGTATTTATCCTGCGGTTGATCCCCTGGGTTCTACTTCTACCATGCTTCAACCTAACATTGTTGGTGAAGACCACTACAACACTGCTCGTGCTGTACAATCAACCCTACAACGTTACAAAGAACTACAAGATATCATCGCTATTCTTGGTTTAGATGAATTGTCTGAAGAAGACCGTCTAATTGTGGCACGGGCGCGGAAAGTTGAGCGTTTCTTGTCTCAGCCATTCTTCGTAGCAGAAGTATTTACTGGTTCTCCTGGTAAGTATGTGAAGTTGGAAGACACCATTAAAGGATTCAAACAAATTCTGTCTGGTGAGTTGGATGCTTTACCAGAGCAAGCTTTCTACTTGGTAGGCGATATTAACGAAGCGATCGCTAAAGGTGAAAAGCTCAAAGGTTAATAGGTAATGGGTAATAGGTAATAGGTAATGGGTAAGAAATTCTTGCCAATCACCAATTGCCTTTTTCCCAGTTACCAGTCACCCTTTCACCAATTAGAAATTAACAATATGACCCTAACTGTTCGTGTAATTGCCCCAGATAAGACTGTTTGGGATGCCCCAGCTGAAGAAGTGATTTTACCTAGCACGACTGGGCAATTAGGTATCCTATCTGGACACGCACCGATGTTATCAGCCTTAGATACAGGTGTAATGCGTGTTCGTGCCAACAAAAATCAAGATTGGCAAGCGATCGCTCTTTTGGGCGGTTTTGCTGAAGTTGATGAAGATGAAGTCACAATCTTGGTCAATGGTGCTGAACGTGGCGACAAAATCAACCTGGAAGAAGCCCGTACAGCTTACAACCAAGCCCAAACTGTTCTGAATCAAGTTGCCGCAGGCGACCGTCAAGCACAAATCCAGGCAACACAAGCCTTTAAACGCGCCCGCGCTCGTTTTCAAGCTGCTGGTGGTTTGGTTTAAAAACATTCAAATTGTCAGAACAGGCATTTTGCCTAGTAGGGGTTTAACAGTGTTAAACCCCTATTGTCTTTAAGGTATATAGCAGAATTCTGGCTTTATTATTTATACTCAAAAAAATTACATCAAGTTTAAGAAAATAACCTCTGCCTTAGTGAAGTGATATCTTAGATGATTAATTGCCCAAAGGGGCAAAAATATGAAAAGCTTTCTATCTTCCTTTGGTAAGAGTAAACAAAATAAGTTTGTAAAGTTGACAGCATCGACTGTAGCAGCTTTAGCCTTAGCTAGTGGTATTAATGCCGCCAATGCGACAAGTATAAAAACGCCCACAGCAACAGAAGTTATTTCCGCCTCAGTCCAGCCTAGTCAAACAGAACCTAACATCAACCAGTTAACAAATAATAGACCTCAATATCAAGCAATGGGGCTAGAACCTTTTGCACTGATACCTTTGATTTTAGTCGGTGGTTTCGTGATTAGTGTTCCTCTGATATTTGGGGGACTGGTAGTTATCGGTGAGCGCGAAGTCGGAATTGTGGTGAAAAAATTCGCCTTGACTGGTAAAGGATTACCTGCGGGTAGGATAATAGCCCTCAACGGAGAAGCAGGTTTACAAGCAGATACCCTTGCACCTGGTTGGCATTGGGGACATTGGCCTTGGCAATATTCAGTTAAAAAAGAGCCGATAATTGTTGTCCCTCAAGGTCAAATAGCCTTAATTGTTGCCGCAGATGGCGCACAAAACCCACCAGAACGGATTTTAGGCAAAATTGTCGAATGTGATAATTTCCAAGATGCCCGTAAATTCTTGACTAAAGGTGGGGAAAAAGGACGGCAAATGGGCTTTCTCACCGCTGGTAGTTACCGGATTAACACTGCTTTGTTCAAAGTGATTACAGCTGCTAACGCTAGTAGTCATGGCATGAGTGCAGAACAATTGAATGTATATAGTGTCAAATCTGATAAAGTCGGCATTGTCACCACTTTGGATGGGTTGCCCATTTCACCAGGAGAAATTGCTGGGGTTGTGATTGAAGGACATGACAACTTCCAAAATGGACAGAAATTTATTAATGGTGGTGGTAGAAGGGGTTTGCAAGAGCAGATTCTGCTATCTGGTTCTTGGAATTTGAATCCTTGGTTTGTACAGGTAGAACAAGTACCGATGACAGAAATACCCATTGGTTATGTGGGTGTGGTAATTTCTTTCGTGGGGCAAGAGCAGGAAGATATCAGCGGTGCAGCTTTCACTCATGGTAATTTGGTGCATCAGGGACATAAAGGCGTTTGGGTAGAACCTCTGTATCCTGGTAAACACCCGACTAACTCCCGGATTATGAAAATTGAGTTAGTACCGACGACGAACATAGTTTTAAATTGGTCAGGACGGACGGAAAGACATAGCTATGATGAGAAATTACAATCTTTAACCGTGCGATCGCGTGATGGGTTCGCATTTGATTTGGAAGTAGCACAAATCATTCATGTCGGTGCTTTAGATGCACCAAAGGTCATTTCCCGCGTTGGTGCAATGCAAAATTTGGTAGATCATGTCCTAGAACCCACAATTGGCAACTATTTCCGCAACTCTGCTCAAAACTGCACTGTACTCGACTTTTTAACAGCGCGGAGTGAACGCCAAACTGAAGCTGCTGAATTTATTAAGGCAGCTTTGCGTGCCTATGATGTACAAGCAATTGATACTTTAATTGGTGATATTCAACCACCTGCGGCCTTAATGCAGACACAGACAGACCGGAAAATTGCGGAAGAAGAACGCAAAACTTATGAAGTTCAGCAAATGGCACAAACCCAACGCCAACAACTGGTACGGGAAACAGCCTTGGCGAATATTCAGCAAGAAATGGTCAAATCTGAGCAAAGTGTCCAAATTGCTGAACTTAAAGCCCAAGCTGCAATTAAGGAAGCCAATGGTGAAGCAGAAGCCACAAAACTCAAATCCATAGCGGAAGCAGAAGGTATCCGGGCTACAGGTAATGCTAAAGCCGAAACCTACCGTACAGGTGTGCAAGCTTTGGGTTCTCAGGGTTATACAGCCATGCAATTAATGCAGATTATAGGCGATCGCAATGTGCGTCTCATTCCTGATGTTATGGTTGCCGGTAACAATGGCAATAGCAACGGTTTGGTAGATGGTTTACTGTCGATGATTTTATGGAATCAAACAGGCAAAACACATCCAGAAACCAAAATGCCTGTACCACCACCTCCACCGCTGACTAAAATTGAACCAGATGATCACAACAGTAATTCCCAGTTAGTTGTGCAATTGCCAGTAGATAAATAATATGCCGTTTGTAGAGATGTTCCATAAAACATTTCTACAGTTGACCAAAAACAGGGTGTGGGGAACTGCTTCCCTACCCCCACTGTTTAATTGAACCGTATAAGGTTGTCATTGCTGCCTGAGTGCCGCATCTTCTCCATTCCATTTTCAGCTTCCTGTACTTCAAAATCGAAATTGGCAAAAATTGTTTTAGCAATAAACGATTGCTAGCATAATCTTCGACAATCAAAAAAGGTGACTAGGGAGGATAGGGAGATCAGAAAAATAACGTTCTAGCTATTTCCTCTCTGTCACCTGTCACCTGTCACCTGTCACCTGTCACCTTCTTTCTGCCTTCAATCACCAATTAGCGATTACTAAAAGGATCAAGCACTACCTGTGAAGGCAACTTCTGGGAATTTCAACTGGGCTTCGGCCATGGGACGGTTTCTGCCTTCTTCTTGCCAGTAGTTGATTACTTCTGTTGCTTTGTTGAGCAACTCAACGCGGTCAACATCTGTAATCCAGTGTTTGGATTCTAACTCTTTTTTTAATTCTTCCCAGGCATCATTTCTGGGCCAGAAAAAATACTTGGTCAAAGGACTAGTACCTTTACCAACAACCTGATCAACTGCTAGAGCGACGTTCTCATCTAACCAGAGAATTTTTAAAATGAACTTGGTCAATTACACCTCCGGGAAAAATCCGGCTATTACTTAACTAAATTAGCGATGCCTGCGGCAACCTACACAGAGGCTCATTTTAACGCAAACTCTGACCAATTGACCAGCCCTTTGGGACTGGAAGAGGATGGAACCGATAAGGAATATTTATGCTTTATGATTAATTTTATTGCCCACCACAGAGCGATCAATGATTAAAATAATCTGTATTTTTTTGAGTTTGTTAATTGTCTTTAGCTGGAGTACACCAGTGATGGCACAATCCTCAATAGGGAGTACTACCCAAGAAGAGTTACAGCAAGGGGATGAGTTAGCAACTAAGGCATTTGCCGCTACAAATCAAGGTGATTTTGCTACGGCTGAAAGCTATTGGACAGAGATTATTGAAAAGTTTCCCACTAATGCCGGTGCTTGGAGTAATCGGGGTAATTCCCGCGTTAGCCAGAATAAATTAGCGGCAGCACTGACAGATTATAACAAGGCTGTAGAATTAGCACCCAATGTTACAGACCCTTATTTAAATCGAGGGACAGCGTTAGAAGGTTTGGGGAGATGGGAAGAAGCGATCGCAGATTATAATCATGTTTTAGAGCTAGATCCTAATGATGCAATGGCTTACAACAATCGGGGTAACGCCAAAACAGGGTTAGGAAAATGGGAAGATGCGATCGCAGATTACCAAAAAGCCACAGAAATCGCTCCCAATTTTGCCTTCGCTAGAGCTAATTATGCCCTAGCTTTATATGAAACTAGTCAAACAGACAAAGCTATCCGGGAAATGCGAAATATAGTCCGTAAATATCCCAAATTCGCTGATATGCGTGCCGCCTTAACAGCTGCATACTGGGTAAGTGGACAAAAAGGCGAAGCTGAAAGCAACTGGGTAGCAGCCTATGGACTTGATACCCGCTATAAAGATATGAACTGGGTACAAAATATCCGTCGTTGGCCTCCCAGTATGGTAGCAGCCTTGGATAAATTTCTGAAATTACAGTAAATGGATTTGCTATTACAGCAGAATTCAGGAGTCAGGCTTCGCCGTGAGCGTCAGCCGAACGGAGTCGGAAGAGTTGTGAGTATTAAGTACCGAGTGCTTGACTCTCCTTCTTACTCATTACTCGTTACTCGTTACTCATCGCTCTGTACTGGTTTTGTGTATAGGTTTCAATAGACCTCTTGCAAAAAAGTTTTGTGGTAAGATAGAGGGTTAAACAAAAGCTCTACTGGATGCGATGCTTGCATCACACTCCAAACAAATTTAGACTAAACCGATACAAAAAAGCTAACAAATGCTAACAAGAGCCAGCTTTTTCTTCCTGCTTCATCCTAGAAGTGTCGGCACTATCTAGTCCACAGGCTAACACGGTCAATCTGACCGCTTCTTGTTTTAAGTTCAAAGCAGCATTTAAATCTCTGTCACACTCAAAGCCACAGCTATCACATTTAAACACTCTTTGAGATAATGACAGTGATGTTTTCTTCTGTCCACAACTAGAGCAAGTCTTACTACTGGGATAAAATCTATCCACAATCAATAACTTACTACCATAGAGTTGGGTTTTATATTTTAGCTGCCTTCTAAATTCATAAAAGCCCATATCCGCTATAGCTTTTGATAATTTCCCATTGGCTAACATCCCGGATACATTCAAATCTTCTATCCCTATAACCGCGTGGTTTTTGCTGATATAGGTGGTGATTTTGTGTAATGTGTCTTTTCTGATGTTGGCTATTTTTTGGTGTAGTCTCGCTATTTTGATTTGTGCTTTTCTATAATTACTTGACCCAACTTTTTTATGCCGATTCAAGTATTGTATTCTTGCTAGTAAGTATTCATACTTTTTATAGCTTTTTGCTCCATCAAATATCTCTCCTGTTGACAACACTGCTAGATGATTTATTCCTAAGTCAACTCCAATAAACTCTTGTTTGTCAGGAGTTTCATGGTTAGTGGGCGACTTGTTTTGAGCGAAGTCGAAGGAAGTCGAACTACTGGTTTCTACTGATATTTTCCAAGAGATAAACCACTTGTCAGCTTGTTTACTGATTGTGACTGATTTGGGTTTATATCCAAAAGGTAAAATCTCATAAGTTTTTAACCATCCAATTATGGGAACTTTTACTTTTTTATGGTCAATATGAATTGCACCATCTAACGTAAAAGAATCATGTCTACCTTTTTTCTTGAATTTAGGAAACCCTTTAACTTTTTTGAAAAAGGATTTAAAGGCATCTGACAAATATTTTAATGCGTATTGAGGAGCGCATTTAGATACTTCATAATACCAAGGATGGGTAGATTTAATTGCTGCTACTAACCATTTATGTAAATCTATGGCTGTGGGAAATTTAATTTTGTCTTCAGGATTAAGTTTGTTATGTATGAGAACCTGTTGACACAATGCTAATCCTTGATTCCAAGCGTGTCTGGCTACTCCTGCGTGTTGTGCCAGTAGTAGACGTTGTTGCTTGTTTACCTTGAGTTCGGTCTTGAATCCTAGTAGCATGTAGGTATTTTACAGCCAAATGCCAATCTAGTCACAATAGCTGATGACTTTGGCTGGAATCATAAGTGAGTAATTGGTATTAATTGTTAGCTTTTCAGCTACTGTTAATTAACCCTTTCCATCTCCACAAACTTAAACTTAAAGCCATTTTCCTGCAAATGTTCTTCTTTGGTTACTTTACCGAAATCTGCAAACTCAGGAAAATATATATCTCCCTCAAAATTACCTTCCACAATTGTCAAATAAAGCTTATCTGCAAATTGGATCGCCTCAGCATAAATTTCTCCACCACCAGCAATAAATATCTCCTCTGTTTCACTCATTTTAGCCCATTCAACTGCCTCCAAAAGTGAATGAAAAATAACACAACCGGGAGCTTGATAATCAAGATTTCTGGTAACAATTATATTTGTACGATTTGGCAGCGGTTGATAAAAAGTAGAATAAGTTCTCCGACCCATAATCACAGGATGCCGCCAGGTAATTTCTTGAAAATGATGTCCATCCGTGGGAATATTCCAAGGAATACCCACATGAATATGTTCCTTTGTTGAGTCAGCTAAAATCCGATTTTCAGAAATAGCTGCAATGAGGCTAATTAGAGGCATATAACACTATCCTTATTTTTGAAATGTAAATTTTGCTAATTCAAGTTAGGTTATTTTTTTCAGCTATTATCTTCTGACTATCTTTCTATTTTATGCAACTTCACATAAAACTAAGTATGAGGCTTTATTTCTCCTACAGATGTATTAGCATACTTAACTTTTAGCTGTCTTTCTGTTGCACTATTCCCAAAAATTTACTCAGAAATTCCCTACTGTCTCGAACGAAAACGCACTGGCATACCATCAGATGGATAAATCAAAAGGTTCTGCTGTAATTGTTCCACAGATGAACGACCTTCAGCTAATTCCCATTCAAAGTGATGCAGCAGTAGTGCCAGCATTACCGTAGCTTCCAGCATTGATAAATGCTCTCCCAAACAACGATGAGAACCAGAGCCAAAATCTATCATGGGCAGTTGACTAATTTCCTTGCTGTTATCTAACCAACGCTCTGGCATAAATTCTTCAGGACTAGAATAAACTTCTGGATCTCTTCCAGCAGCAAGCATTGACCAAAATATTTTCGTACCACTAGGAATCACTTGACCCTCAATCACAATTTCTCGTTTAGCCTCCAATGAAGTTGAGCCGGAAGCAACGGAATAAAGACGTAAGGTTTCTTTGATAATAGCGCGAATATAACTCAATTCCTTGAAGCTGTTTGTATTAATAGCGCCTTGATTTTCCCAAACTTTGTCAACTACAACCTGTGCCTGCTGAAAAACCCTTGGATTTAAGGATAATTCTGCTACTGCAAAGGATAAAGTATGGGCTGTTGTATCAGTACCAGCTAGTAAAAGTTCAATAGATTCCCCTATTAGTGATTCACGATTGTAGTTTGGTTCTTTGGCAGCTATTTTCACTAACATTGATTCTTGGAACAAAGAACTTACCTGTTGTAAATCGGTTTTATTTTGTTCTCTCATCTGCAAAGCTAAGTCTACACGGGGAGTAATAAAATCCTCTACATATCGCTTTGCTGCCCAATAATCTCGTGAATTTTTAGTTGGTAAATATTTCATCCAACTCTTCTCACCAGTAGCTACCCGTAAGAACCGATAGGTTAGAATAGACATCGCCTCGTACACCTTGGCAACATCAAGGGGTGGACCTTCTGGAGTAGGGGTTTTTCTATTCACAGGAATGCCCAGTACTAGACAGGAAATCACCCTCATTGTTAGTTCTACAAATAGAGGATCTACCTGAAGTTCTTTTGATGGTTCCGTTTCCTGAATTTTCTCAATTACTTGTTCGCAAGCTTGGCTAATAATATCCACATATTTGGACAAACTGCTAGAACTAAATTCGGGGTTCCAAGCCTTACGTCGCCACTGCCACTCAGTTCCCTGTTGACCTAAAAGAATCGGTCCACCGAGGTCGTTCCAAGCTTTGCTTGCGCGTGCGGATCTAACTAAACTACCATCTCTCATTCCATTAACGATGGTTTCTTCTATAACTTTTGGCTGACTCAACACAAGAACTGGTTGGCCAGTCCAATAAACATACATCGGTCCTAGTTGCTTGCTCCAATCAAATAATAATTGGAAAAATTTCTTTTGTTTTACTGCTGCTAATACTTGAGGAATATTTCCTAATAGCCAATGTTTGGGAGGAGAAGGAAGTGACTGTAGAGATTTGTAAGCGTTTTTTTGTTTCCACTGCCGCCCACCAAGTATTCCCGCTGCGCTAGTAACGCCTAAGACTATGACTAAATTTAGATGCAAGGAAGAAAAAGCTATCTGAGTAGAAATCTCTGGGGACATAAATTTTCCTTCATCCAACAAAAACTTAATTTATCCAGATTCTACCGTATTGGATACAGATTTTTTTTAAGGATTTAGGTCTAAACTTGAGAGATTAATGGACTTCCAATCCATAAATAATTCAATTTCGTCACTATGCCCGCAAGTTTTCATCAGATGTCTATTAATGCGATCGTATTGGATACAGATTTTTTTTAAGGATTTAGGTCTAAACTTGAGAGATTAATGGACTTCCAATCCATAAATAATTCAATTTCGTCACTATGCCCGCAAGTTTTCATCAGATGTCTATTAATGCGATAGCGTACAGATATCTGTAGGAATCGCTCTCACACTTCTATAGAGCGATCGCTTTTGAACCCATTGCTTGATTGATTTTAATTAATTTTAAAATACTGATTATCCTTTTTGCAATTTCTGAATCTGCTCGAAAGTTAATTCCTGCACATTACTAAATACTATATTTGCCCCTGCTTGAATTAATGTTTCAGTATAAGCATCACGTCGGGTTGCTGTTTCTTGCACATGGGGTGGTAAAACTCCTACAGCCAGCCAAGTGCGAGAATCATCTATATTTCTGGCTTTTTCGACGGTGTACATATCTGCAACCGTATCACCTACATAAACTACTGTTGGTTTTCTGTCACTACCATTTTCTAATAAGCTAATAGTGGCAAAAAGTCCTGTGGGGTCAGGTTTACCGGGTGCGTCTTCCATTGCAATTAATATCGGAGATTGCAAACCTAAGCGTTTTTCTAAAACATAAGTCGCAGAACCGCGAGTAGCACCGCTAAAAAATCCCCAACCAACACCCGTTTGTGTGAGTTCTTGAAAATAATTAGGTTGGGCTAATAAAGGTTCATTACAAATGTAGCCATTCCAATTTTCTGGGTCTGTACCTCGGTAACGGGTTTGAAAATAAGCAACAATATTTTGATAATCTAATTGTAATTGTTCGCGGTTTTGTCCTTGGGTAACAAAGTGACGGTAAATGAATTCCTGGGAGGCTTCCCAATCGTTATTCCAAATTCCTTCTGATTTGAGGTTATCAATGTCTTCTGGTGTGGGACGGTAAGCTTGAGCGGTAAAATGCTCTACGGTATCTGCTAAGGCGCGGCGATAAGAACCACCAACATCACGGATAACGCCATCTATATCAAAAACGACTATTGCTTTTGTTTGTTGAGTCATGGGAATGGGGGAATTGATGTTTGCAGGGAATTAAAGCAATGATAATTGCTCATTGGGTGGTTTAAATCCCATGTGTTTATATGCGGCTTGCGTGGCAACTCTACCACGAGGGGTGCGGCTTAAATAGCCAATTTGCATTAAATAAGGTTCATAAACTTCTTCAATGGTTTGGGTGTCTTCACCTGTTGCTGCGGCGATGGTTTCTAAGCCCACTGGCCCACCATTGAAGTTTTCAATGATCATACTCAGCATTTTTCTATCTGTCCAATCTAAGCCGCAAGGATCTACTTGGAAGAGTTGTAAAGCTTCAGCAGCAACATTTTCATTGATTTCTCCACAGGTTTTCACCTCAGCATAATCACGGACTCGTTTTAATAATCTGTTCGCAATCCGTGGCGTTCCCCGTGAACGTTTGGCAATTTCTGTAGCCCCATCTGCATTGACTGGTGTTTTTAATAATTCAGCGGTGCGGAGAACAATTTGACTGAGTTCGTCAACTTCATAAAATCGCAGTTTTTGAACTAAGCCAAAGCGATCGCGCAAAGGTGATGTTAATGCACCTACACGGGTTGTCGCCCCCACTAAGGTAAACTTAACCAGTGGTATACTTCTAATCCGAGCGCTGGAACCCTTACCCACCGTAATATCTAAGCGATAATCTTCCATCGCTGGATACAAAATCTCTTCAGTCATCCGCGACAGGCGATGAATTTCATCAATAAAAAGCACGTCTCCGGCTTTGAGGTTCACCAATAACCCAACTATATCCCTTGGTCGTTCCAATGCTGGGGCGCTGGTAATCTTACAACTTACTCCCATCTCCGAGGCTAAAATCATCGCCATTGTGGTTTTACCCAAGCCAGGAGGACCATACAGCAACAGATGATCCATCACTTCACTCCTAGACTTAGCAGCTTTAATGGCAATATCTAGTACATCTTTTAAGTCTTTTTGCCCGATGTAGTCTGCAAATCGCTGGGGTCGAATACTCTCTTCTTGCTTACCTTCTTCATCAATAGCCGCTTCAGGTTGCAATATATTATTTTCCTGGGGAGGTACTTTTGCTGACTCTCTCGGCTGTCGAGGTTCTTGATTAGGTTCTTGTCCGCTTTTTCTTGAGGAGATTATCGCCATAATTTTCAGAAATTCAGAAGTAGAGGTTTAGCACCGATAAATCGTTACAGCAGTCAAGAATTACAACCAGTATAAGATATTTGCAGTCTTCATTATCTTCTGAGAGCTTGAGTGTTTTCATCCTCTTGTCACCTATTTCCCAATTACCTTTACAATTTAAATTCCGGCAATTACCAGGAGGATGAAAGTCGTTATGTTATCTAAAAGAATTTTACCTTGCTTGGATGTCAAGGCGGGACGGGTTGTCAAAGGAGTTAACTTTGTAAATTTGAAGGATGCGGGTGATCCGGTAGAACTGGCCAAGGTTTATAACGAAGCCGGTGCTGATGAGTTAGTGTTTCTGGATATTACGGCGACTCATGAAGACCGGGACACGATTATTGATGTGGTTTACCGAACTGCTGAACAGGTCTTTATTCCATTGACTGTGGGGGGTGGGATTCAAACCTTAGAAAATGTTAAAGGTTTGTTACGAGCCGGAGCTGACAAGGTTAGTATTAATTCTGCGGCAGTCCGTGACCCAGACTTAATTAATCGGGCAAGCGATCGCTTTGGTAATCAATGTATCGTTGTGGCAATTGATGCTAGGCGAAGAGTTGACCCCAATAACCCAGGCTGGGATGTCTATGTAAGAGGGGGTAGAGAAAACACTGGCAAGGATGCCCTACTGTGGGCGCAGGAAGTGGAACAACGCGGGGCAGGTGAATTGTTGGTGACAAGTATGGATGCAGATGGTACTCAAGCTGGTTATGATTTGGAGTTAACACGAGCGATCGCTCAATCTGTAGAAATTCCCGTCATTGCTTCTGGAGGTGCAGGAAATTGTGAACATATCCACGATGCCCTCACCACAGGTAAAGCAGAAGCCGCATTATTAGCATCGCTGTTACATTACGGGCAGTTAAGCGTAGCCCAAATTAAGAATTATTTGCAAGAGCGATCTGTTCCAGTCAGAATCCCCTGCTAGTACCAAATAGAAACTAACCACATCTATCTTAAGTTAGACACAGTTACCCAAAACAATGTTAAGATTATGTTTACTAGTATGAATAAATATTAAGAACTATGTTGATTCCTATTTTACTTTTTGATGTGGCGCTGGTAGCCTGGTCGCTGCACCTGATGGAGAGAGCCTACGAGAGCAAAGAATTTTCTCTGATGTTGGCTGGTACATTGGTTGCCGTAGCTGCTGCCGCTATGTTAGTAGTCTACTTTTTGATGGGTCATTGCATGACTTATCTGTTGCAAGTTTCTTAGGCGAGTACTCACATCTAAATAAAGTAAAGGGTATAGCTCACATATAATTTCAAATTTAATATTTAACAATCAATTTCTTGACAAAACACCAATAATTAAGGCATTATAGTAAATGCGTTTCACGGGGTTATAGCTCAGTTGGTAGAGCGCTTGAATGGCATTCAAGAGGTCAGGGGTTCGATTCCCCTTAGCTCCATTGTCTATTAAATAATTATTGTCCAACTTTACCAATCTGAGGGACAGTCGCCGCGTAATTCTATTTTTTGAGCTTAACTGACAAGTATTGGATCAGGGGAATCTTTTGAAGGCGACACAAAATGGCAATTAAAAAAAGTGAACTTTATAGTTCGTTATGGAAAAGCTGTGATGAATTGCGGGGGGGTATGGATGCCTCCCAGTATAAAGATTATGTATTGGTTTTATTATTTGTTAAATATGTATCTGATAAATATGCTGGTGTTGCAGATGCCCTGATTGAAGTCCCTGAAGGTGGAGGCTTTCAGGATATTGTCGCCCTCAAAGGACAGAAAAATATCGGGGATGGTATCAACAAAATTATCGCCAATTTAGCTGAAGCTAATGATTTAAAAGGTGTTATTGATGTCGCTGATTTCAATGATGCCGATAAACTGGGCAGAGGTAAGGAAATGCAGGACAGGCTTTCCAACTTAGTGGCGATTTTTGAAACCCCTGCTTTAAATTTTAGTAAAAACCGCGCCGATGGTGATGATATTTTAGGCGATGCCTATGAGTATCTGATGCGGAATTTTGCCACCCAATCGGGTAAAAGCAAAGGACAATTTTATACACCTGCGGAAGTTTCCCGTGTTATCTCTCAAGTGATAGGCGTTAATTCCGCCCAAAGCCAGGAGCAAACAATTTATGATCCTACCTGTGGTAGTGGTTCTTTGTTGTTAAAGTCTGCCGATGAAGCGGAACGGGGTTTAACTATCTACGGGCAGGAGATGGACAACGCCACCCGCGCCTTGGCGAGGATGAACATGATCCTCCACGGACACGATACCGCCGAAATTTGGCAGGATAACACTTTATCAAGTCCTTACTTCAAAGATGACGATGGTAGCCTGAAAACCTTTGATTTTGCCGTAGCTAATCCTCCCTTTTCCTCAAAAGCTTGGAGTAATGGACTAAATCCAGCCAAGGACGAATTTCAACGATTTGATGGTTATGGCATCCCTCCCGCTAAAAATGGCGACTATGCCTTTTTGCTGCACATTGTTCGCTCCCTCAAAAGCAATGGTAAAGGGGCGATTATTTTGCCGCATGGGGTACTGTTTCGGGGGAATGCCGAGGCAGAAATTCGCAAAAATCTGATTTGCAAGGGCATTATTAAAGGGATTATTGGGCTACCACCGAACCTGTTTTATGGAACGGGGATTCCTGCTTGCATTATTGTTTTAGACAAAGAAGATGCCGAGAATCGTCAAAGCATTTTTATGATTGATGCCAGCAAGGGGTTTGTGAAAGACGGCAATAAAAACCGTTTGCGAGAGCAAGACATTCATAAAATTGTTGATGTCTTTAATAAGCAGCTAGAAGTGGCGAAATATTCGCGCCTAGTTCCAATTCAGGAAATTGAAACTCATGACTACAATCTGAATATCCCCCGTTACATTGACTCTCAGGAAGAGGAAGATATTCAGGATATTGAGGCGCATTTATTGGGGGGGATACCCAAGGGAGATATTGAGGCTTTGAGCGATTACTGGCAAGTTTACCCGACGCTGCAACAGTCGTTATTTGAGCCAGCAAATCGCCCAGGATACTTGGTATTAAAGATTTTAGCGTCAGAAGTCAAAGCTTGTATTTTTGCTCATCCTGAATTTATCAACTATGGGAAAGACATTCAAGCGGTGTTTGAGACGTGGCAAAGAAAACACACGCCTTTGCTAAAGGCTATCCAGCCGGGAGACAAGCCAAAAGCGATTATTCATGCCCTGTCGGAAGATTTACTGCAAGGATTTACGGGTAAAAGCCTGATTGATAAGTATGATGTTTATCAGCACCTGATGACTTATTGGGTGGAAATCATGCGGGACGATGTTTATATTTTGGTTGAGGATGGTTGGAAGGCAGAACTAACAACGGTAACAAATAAAAAAGGTGCAGTTATAGATTATGTCTGCGAACTGATTCCCAAGGAGTTGATGATTAGCCGCTATTTTCAAGCTGAACAAGCGGAAATTGATAAGCTGGAAACTCAAAAAGATGAAATTGTCCGCCAGCAGGAAGAACTACAAGAAGAATATGGTGGAGAAGAGGGTTTATTAGCAGAAGTGACTAATGACAGTGGAAAAGTCACCAAAACTAATCTTAATGTTCGCATTAAAGAAATTCAGAAAAATCCACTTTTTGCAGATGCCGATGAATTAAAGGTGTTAAAGAGTTATTTAAAATTGATTGATAAAGAGGCAGAAGTTAGTAAACAAATCAGGGATGTAACTCAATCTTTACATAATCAGGTGATTAAAAAATATGGAGAATTAACAGAGGAAGAAATTAAAACTCTGGTGGTTGATGATAAATGGATGCAGACTTTAAGACAGGCGATTAATTCGGAGATGGATCGGATTTCGCAACGGTTGACGCAAAGGATTCAGGAGTTGGGAGAACGGTATGATAGGCCTTTGCCGCAGTTGACTGATGAGGTTGAGGAGTTGACAAGGAAGGTTGAGGGACATTTGCAAAAAATGGGGATGGTGTGGTAATGGAAATGAAGATATCAGAAGGCTATAAACAAACTGAGGTAGGGATTATTCCTGATGATTGGGAAGTTCAATCAGTTGGTGAATCGTTTGAGATTGTTAATAACCTTCGTTATCCCATTAGTGAAGAAGTTAGAAAAAAGAAGGTTGGAGATTATCCATACTATGGACCCACAAAAATACAGGGCTATATTGATGAATATAGAGTTGAAGGAGAGTATGCCTTAATTGGAGAAGATGGAGACCATTTTCTAAAATGGCGTGAATTATCAATGACATTATTGGTAAAAGGAAAATTTAATGTTAACAATCATGCCCACTTAATTAAAGGAACTAAAAATCTTACTGAGTGGTTTTATTATTACTTCGGACATAGAGAACTCACGCCGTATTTAACACGCCAGGGGGCAGGAAGATATAAATTAACAAAAAATACTTTGCTCCAAATTCCGTGTGCTATCCCTCCAACAATAGAAGAACAAAAAGCGATCGCACAATCCCTAAGTGATGTAGATGCCCTGATTACAGTGTTGGAGCGACTTATCACCAAAAAACGCAACATCAAGCAGGGTACAATGCAGCAACTACTCACGGGTAAAAAACGCCTACCCGGTTTTAGCGGTGAGTGGGAGGTGAAGAGACTGGAAGAATTAACGACAATTACAAGACTAGCAGGTGCAGAATATTCTTCTGTATGGAAGGAGGACGACAATGGTGAAATAATTGCATTGAGAGGATTTAATATTGGAAAAAACCGAATTATTGAGAAAGACTTAGCCAGAATTTCAAATGAACTTTCTTTGAAGTTAAACAGATCAAGACTTTATATAGGTGATGTAATCTATCCTTGCGTAGGAACAATCGGAAACGCAGTTGTTATAGAGGAAAATGATAAATACCATATTCAGCAAAACATTGCAAAAATAACTCCAATAAAAGGCATCCTTTCATCATATTATTTGGCTCATTATTTGATGAGTCCCCTTGGATTAAACGAAGTGCTAAGATTTAATGCAACCTCAAGTCAGCCAAATGTTTTAGTAGGAAGTTTAAGAAATTATAGAATTCCTCTCCCCGTAATAGCAGAACAAAAAGCCATTACGCAAATCCTCAGCGACATGGACGCAGAGATTGAGGCTTTAGAACAAAAACGCGATAAACACAAAGCCATAAAACAGGGGATGATACAAGAACTTCTCACCGGAAAAACGAGGTTGCTATGAATCAAGTCGGACAACGTGAACGCCAAACCCAAAACCGCATCGTGCAACTATTTCAGCATCAATTAAACTATCGCTATTTGGGTAATTGGCAAGACCGACCGAACAACAGCAACATCGAAACCGACATCCTCACCACCTTCCTCCGCGACACCCAAGGCTACAACGACACCCTAATCACCAAAGCCTTGTATGAACTCAACAAAGTCGCCGGCGACCAAAGCAAAAACCTATACGACATCAACAGAGAAGTCTATAGCCTCCTGCGCTATGGAGTCAAAGTCAAAGAAGAAGCAGGAGAAAACACCCAAACCGTTTGGCTGATTAACTGGGAAGCACCCCTAGAAAACGACTTTGCCATTGCCGAAGAAGTCACCGTCAAAGGTGAAAACACCAAACGCCCAGATATAGTTATATACATCAACGGCATCGCCCTCGGAGTTCTGGAACTCAAACGCAGCACCGTCTCAGTTTCCGAAGGTATTCGCCAAAACCTCGACAATCAAAAATCTATTTTTATCAAATCCTTCTTTAACACCATGCAGCTAGTCATGGCAGGTAACGACACCGAAGGACTTCGTTATGGAACTATTGAAACCTCAGAAAAATATTATCTCACCTGGAAAGAAGCCAGCGACATCGAAAATCCCTTAGACAAACATCTACTGCAACTCTGTGAAAAAGAGCGTTTTTTAGAACTCATTCACAACTTTATCGTCTTTGACAGTGGCATCAAAAAACTCTGCCGTCATAACCAATATTTTGGAGTCAAAGCTGCCCAAACTTATCTCCAACGCCGGGAAGGAGGTATCATTTGGCATACCCAAGGCAGTGGTAAAAGCTTAACAATGGTTTGGCTTACCAAATGGATTCGGGAATATAACCCTAATGCTCGCGTCTTAATTATCACTGATAGGGATGAACTCGACGAGCAAATTAAAAACGTCTTTCTCGGAGTCAACGAAAACATCTATCGCACCAAAAGCGGGAGAGACTTAATTAACCAATTGAATAAAACTACCCCTTGGTTACTCTGTTCCTTAATCCATAAATTTGGCAGAAAAGATCATAAAAAAGAAAAAAATCAAGCCGATTACGATAACTATATTGCCGAACTTAAAAGCAATTTACCCCAAAATTTTCAAGCTAAAGGCGATATTTATGTCTTTGTTGATGAATGTCACCGCACCCAATCTGGTGATTTACACAAAGCCATGAAGAAAATTTTGCCCAAGGCTATATTCATCGGTTTTACAGGTACTCCCTTACTCAAAAAAGACAAACAAAATAGTAACGAGATTTTTGGTAATTACATTCACTATTACAAATTTGACGAAGCTGTAACAGATCAAGTTGTCTTAGATTTGCGTTATGAAGCTCGCAATGTTGAGCAGTATATTACTTCACAAACCAAAATTGATAAATGGTTTGAAGCCAAAACCCAAGGCTTAACCGAAGACGCTAAAACCGAACTCAAAAAACGCTGGGGAACTATGCAAAAACTCCTCAGTTCAAAATCACGCATTAGTCAAATAGTCAATGATATCTTATTTGACTTTGGCACTAAAGACCGATTACAAAGCGGACGGGGTAACGCCATCCTTGTAGCTGGGAGCATTTACGAAGCTTGTAAATATTATGAATTATTCCAAGCTGAAGGCTTTACAAAATGCGCCATTATCACCTCTTATGATGCTTCACTGCAAAGTATTAAAGGTGAAAGTACAGGAGAAGATGAATACACCGAAAAAATTCAACAATATGAAATTTATCAAAAAATGCTCAATGGTAAAACCTCAGAGCAATTTGAGAAAGATGTCAAAAATACATTTATTAAATCACCTGCTCAAATGAAACTGCTGATAGTAGTAGATAAACTCCTCACAGGTTTTGATGCTCCTGCTGCTACCTATCTCTACATTGATAAAACCATGCGAGATCATGGATTATTTCAAGCAGTTTGTCGCGTCAATCGCTTAGATAGTGAAGACAAAGATTATGGTTATATTATAGACTACAAAGACCTATTTAAAAGTTTAGAAAAATCCGTTAATGATTATACCTCAGAAGCCTTTGCAGATTATGATATCAATGATATTGTCGGGTTATTAAAAGACAGACTCGAAAAAGGTAGAGAAAACCTGGAAATTGCCAGAGAAACTATTCAAGCTTTGTGCAAATTGGTAGAACCTCCCCAAGACACACCCGCCTATATTCGCTATTTCTGTGGTGACACTGCAAACGCCGAAAATTTAAAAAGTAACGAACCAAAACGAATAACTCTTTATAAAAGTGTCGCTGCACTTATCCGGGCTTATGCTAATCTTGCCAATGATATGGAAGCAGCCGGATATACCCCCGCAGAAATCGCAATTATTAAACAAGAAGTTAAACATTACGAACAGGTACGCGCCGAAGTAAAACTAGCCAGTAGCGATTATATTGATTTGAAAACTTATGAACCCGCCATGCGTCACTTAATTGATAGTTATATTGGCGCAGAAGAAAGCGAAGTTATTTCCAACTTTGACGACATGACACTAATTCAGTTAATTGTTGAACGTGGAGCAAATGCTGTTGACGCATTACCCAAAAGCATCCAGCAAAACCCCAAAGCCGTAGCGGAAACCATCGAAAACAACCTCCGCAAACTGATTATTGAACAGCAGCCCACCAACCCCAAATATTTTGATAAAATGTCCATCTTGCTGGATGAATTAATTCAAACCCGCAACGCAGCAGCCGACGATTATAAAGCCTATTTGCAGCAAATTGTTGAGTTAAGTAAACAAGTTGCTCAACCTAATAACTCATCTCAGTATCCTCAATCTTTGAACTCTCCTGCGAAAAGGGCGTTATACGACAACCTCAATCAAAATGAAGTATTAGCTCTAGCGATAGATGATATAATTCGTCAAACCAAAAAAGATGGGTGGCGGGGAAACATCATCAAAGAGCGCCAAGTCAAAAATGCTATTAAGAAATATCTAGATTCATCAGCAGATTTAGAGCGAATTTTTGAAATTGTCAAAAGCCAAAGCGAGTATTAAAATGCACCAAATAACAATCGGTGAACTCGTCATAGACGTTGCCAGAAAAGACATTAAAAACCTACACTTGGGAGTTTATCCACCTGATGGGCGGGTACGTATCGCCACACCCTTACACATTGATGACGATTCTGTACGTTTATTTGCTATTTCCAAACTAGCCTGGATTAAAAAACATCAAGCTAATTTTGCCACCCAAGAACGCCAATCACCAAGAGAATTTGTGTCTGGAGAAAGTCATTATTTTCAAGGTAAATCCTATTTATTAAATGTTATCTATTCTCAGGCTAATCCTAAAGTAGAAATTAAAAATAATACTTATATTGACCTTTATGTGAAAGCAGGAAGTAATGAAGCCCAACGACAACAAGTAATGATGTCCTGGTATCGACAGCAGTTAAAAAAGGATATTCCCCCATTAATCGCCAAGTGGGAACCCAACATGAGCGTTAAGGTGAATGACTGGGGGATAAAACTAATGAAAACCAAATGGGGTACTTGCAACATCCAAGCCAAACGCATCTGGCTAAATCTCGAATTAGCCAAAAAATACCCCCACTGCTTAGAATATGTTGTAGTTCATGAAATGGTGCATTTGTTAGAACGCAATCATGGAGAGAGATTTGTGGCTTTAATGAATAAATTTATGCCCAATTGGCAATTTTATAAGGATGAGTTGAACCGTTCCCCCCTTAGCAGTCTCAGGTGAACTCGCAGACAAAAGTTTGTGGGGGAATTGACTTTTTTGGAGGATTTCTTTGTCCTGGGGGAGCAGACTCGATTGCGAGATTGATGGTATTTTATTTTTGCACAAACTCTTTTATCCCCATCGCCAGCTATGACACTCAATTTATATTTACTACGACATGGCGAAACTACTTTTAGTCAAAGTGGTAATTTCTGCGGTGCAACTGATGCAGAATTGACCTCTGAAGGAATACAGATGGCAGAGAGTTTTGCTGATGTTTATCAAAACTTGAAGTGGTCAGCAGTTTATGCTAGTCCCATGAAACGCACCATTGCCACTGCCCAGCCATTTTGTAATGCTACTGGTATGGAGATGCAGTTGCGTGAAGGACTTAGAGAAGGTAGTTACGGTGAATGGGAAACCAAGAGTAAATCGTTTGTTCAAGAAAATTACCCAGAAAACTATGTAAAATGGTTGACAGAACCCGCTTGGAATGCACCACTAGGAGGAGAAACTGCGGTAGAGATAGCTAACCGTTCTATGGCTGTAATTGCGGAAATTCAAGAAAAACATCCCCAAGGTAATGTTTTAGTAGTTGCCCATAAAGCCACGATTCGGATTATGCTTTGTAGTTTACTGGGAATTGATTTGGGACGCTATCGTTATCGGGTAAATATTTTGGTCGCTTCGGTAAGTATGGTTAAATTTGACGTGAATGGTCCTTTGTTAGAAATATTAGGCGATCGCTATCATATACCCGATCATATTCGCTCCCGTCCTGGAACATAATAGCTCCTCCAAAAAATTCAGCACTTCTCAACTTTTGACTATCAAACAGCGACAATTGCCCCGCAAAAATATTACCCCTACCGCCCCGATGGTAACTAAGATGACACCTTGGTTATATAGAGGGGCTAAATTTTTGGGTCTGTTGTCCGATGGATTTCTGTTCCAGTGGTGTACTTGTAGATGTATGTGTACGGGATTCTTTTGGTTGATCCGAAGGTAAAAGGCGATCGCATTTAGAACAACACCAACCAGCTTTTTCTGGCTCTTGCATTATTTTTATGGAGAATTAATACTAAAGTGCCAGTTTAATAAACTACGTAACCTAGTAACCTAAAAGAAGAATAGGCAGGATGCCCGTCTCACAAGATTGGATCATCTTTTTTGTAGAGTTAGCAAAATCTTCTGTAAATTGAGAAAATCCCCCTCCACAGGAAACAGTGGGGAGAGGGATAAAATTATTCTGGTATTTACTTACAACCTAAAGACTCACGAGTGTCTACCCCAGTTTGAGAATTGACACCGCTAGCATTTGCACAGAGTTTTTTCACCTGTGTCATATCTAAAATTGCGTTAGTAAAATCTGCTCCAGTGACATCAACATCATCAAAAGTTGTGCGTAACATCATGGCATCTGTCAACACCGCATCACTGAAATCTGTATTTTTGAACCTGGCAAGATAAGCAATACCCTGCCTAAAATCTACACCATGTAGATTTACGCCCTCTAATAAAGCACCATTAAATACACCACCACGTAAATCAGCATTGCTAAAGTTAGTATTCTCTAATTTCACGCTAGTAAACTCAGTCCCGGCTAAGTTTTGACCAGAATAGTCTTGTCCACTGGCTCCTTTGTTATCAATGTTACCAATAGAACTATTAACACTAGAAGAACTCGCAGCTTCTGCTGGTAAGGGAGACACAAACAGCACCACAGCTAAAACAAAACTAGCCAATATTTGCCAATACTTCATAATTTCTGCTTAATAAATCTCAACACTTCCACTATTAATTATTAAACCGTACTAGGGAGTGTTGAGTAATTATCTGCTAAATTAGAACTCATCTCGTAGGATAGATAGATATTGAGGTGCGATGCCTCCGGCAAGCGTACCCGCGATCGCACGCCTAACTAACTACCTGTGACTAATCAAGAAAATATTACCCCGTCGGCAGTAACTCATGGGGGAACCCTCCATGATACCTCGACCTCCCAATCTCCAGCGCGAACCCCTCTGTATCAAACGGCTCTAGAACTCAAAGCCCGTTTCACCAATTTTGGTGGCTGGGAAATGCCCGTACAATATAGCAGTATCAGCAGTGAACACGCAGCGGTCAGAAACAACGCTGGAATGTTTGACATCTCCCACATGGGTAAGTTTACCCTTCAAGGTAAAACCCTCATTGACCAGCTTGAAAACCTAGTTCCCTCAGACTTGAGTCGCTTACAACCAGGTCAAGCCCAATACACAGTATTGTTAAATGATCAAGCCGGAATTATTGACGACATCATTATTTATTACTTAGGCAAAGACACCACAGATACACAAAATGTAGTCATTATAGTCAATGCCTCAACCACCGATAAAGATAAAGCATGGATCTTAGCACACTTAGACCCTGATACAGTCCAGTTCCAAGACCTGTCACGGCATAAAGTCTTAATTGCCGTACAAGGGCCAAAAGCCACCAGCCATCTCCAGTCCTTAGTATCAGCAGATTTAACACCAGTCAAAGCCTTTGGGCATCTAGAAACAAACATTCTCGGTCAACCCGCCTTCCTCGCCCGTACAGGCTACACTGGGGAAGATGGCTTTGAAGTCATGGTAGATCCAGAAGTAGGGGTAAAATTATGGCAACATCTCCATAATCTTGGTGTCATCCCTTGTGGACTCGGTGCCAGAGATACTCTGCGTCTAGAAGCAGCAATGGCGCTTTATGGTCAAGACATCGACGATAATACCACACCCTTAGAAGCTGGTTTAGGTTGGTTAGTTCATTTAGATACCAAAGGCGATTTTATTGGGCGTAGTGTTTTAGAACAACAAAAAACTGAAGGAGTGCAGCGTAAACTCATAGGTTTACAAACCCAAGGCAGGAATATTGCTCGTCATGGCTACCCAGTGTTATCCTCAAGTCAAGTTGTTGGAGAAGTAACTAGTGGAACTATCTCACCAACACTCGGTTATCCCATAGCCTTAGCTTACGTTCCTACCCAATTAGCAACCGTCAAACAGCAGCTAGAAGTGGAAATTCGGGGTAAAGCGTACCCCGCAGTAGTTATCAAACGTCCCTTTTATCGCTCAAAAAATCGTGTAACTAATTGATAACCTTTGAAGGTTTTAAGGAATAATGTGTTTTGGGTTACTGTTGTAACACTAATTTTTGAACGTGGAAGAGGAAGTTTTATGTCTTTTGAATATCCGCAAGATTTGCGATATCTAGATTCTCATGAGTATGCACGCCTAGATGGAGAAATTGCTACTATTGGTATTAGCGCATTTGCTGTAGATGAATTGGGTGATATTGTACATTTAGAACTGGCAGACATTGGAGATGCGATCAGCCTGGGCGACAAATTTGGTACAATCGAATCAGTAAAAGCCGTTGAGGAACTCAATGCGCCAATCAGCGGTACAGTAATAGAACGCAATGAGATTTTGATTCAATTTCCCGAACAAGTATCAGACGACCCACATGGTGAAGGTTGGTTGATCAAAGTCCGTATCAATGACCCTGGTGAGCTTGATGAAGCCATGACAGCCGACGAATATCGTGCTTTGGTCGAAGGTGAGTAATATAGTGTGAACTACCCACACTGAATTGGAGTACCAAGAACAGTTTCGGCTTCTGTAAGCATGGGGAGTGCCGCAACTTAGACGAAAGTCTAAGCTTTGGTCTTACCTCCCCTCCTACAGCAAAGACGAACCTTCCCCAACCAAATTTCAGATATTGCTTGCCACTCAATACTGTTCGGTTACGGATTTTCGTAGGTTGGCTTGAGAAACCTATCCCTACAGGACACTTCGTGAACACGTAGTGTGCCGGAGGCATAACCCAACATTTACAAGGGTTTGTTGGGTTTCACTTTGTTCAACCCAACCTACATAATTTCATTGTTTTGAGCTTAACCGACAAGTATTGGCTTGCCACTAACCTTTTAGGTTCAGTAGGGGGCTGACGGCAAATTAGTTAAAAATAGTTTAGCTTCTGCCAATCTCCTGCGCTTTAAACCCTCTTCAACAAGACTACCAGGGTTTCTGTACTTAACAAAAGTTTCTTCTATTTCATCCCACTGTTTATTTTTTAAGACTCTAGTAATGCTCTGGAAATTAGCAGCACCATAAAAATTAGCACCTAAGTTGTAACCAAAACTTAATAAAGCTCCCTGTTGGTTAGGGTTCAACTCATTCCATACAGGAATTTTTTGCAGACTTGGTAAATAATTATTTTCTAGTTGAGAAATCAAAAGTTCTTCTGCTTCTTCTTTGGTAATTTTTTCACCTAAGTTCCATTCACTACCATCTTTTTTGCGAGTGGTTCCCCAACCAATGGTGATAGGTTTACCACCATTTTTAGGATCAGGATCAGGATAGGCCTCTAAAAACAACCCTTCAAATTCTTTAATAATAGCAATTCCTGAAAGCGGTAGTTTTCCAGATTTGCCACCATAAAGGTTTTGATTTAAGTTGGCAATAGACTGATTTAAAGCATTCTGAGTATTCACTCCCACAATTCCATCAGCTTCAAGTTTCTGTTGTTGTTGAAACTGTTGCACTGCGGCTAAAGTCTTGTTGCCAAAATCACCATCTATCAAACCTGGATCTAGGTTGAGTGCTTTTAATATTTGTTGCAACTGCTCAACTTTTTCACCTTTTGAGCCTAGTCTGAGAGCTTGATTGGGATTGAGAATTAGTTCGGTGATCATGATGCTATCGTGGTGGATTTAATTTGAGGAAAATCCGTATTTTCCCTATTATCCATCATTGGTATATTGTAATAATTGAATAAAAATAAATATTCGTAACCATTTTTTAAACATATTTTGCTCAACATCTACAAGACCAAAAAGAAAACTCTGATTTAATATTGCAGTGTTTAGCGTCGTCAATTAGTAGCGTTTCCAGCAGAGTGTTGGGGAAGGCATATTTAATTTTGTCAATGTCCATTGTCATGATCATGCAATATGGACAAAAATCAAGGATATGATAAGTTATTGCCAATTCCAAATCTAAAATTGATATGCCTTGGTTTGTAAAGATTGAAGCAGGTAAAGTGGATAAACCCACCTTTGATCAATATGTACCCGCCCACACAGCCTATGTACAAGACTTGATAGATAAAGGACACAAAGCTAAAACAGGCTATTGGGCGCAACGAGGAGGGGGAATGATGTTGTTTGAGGCAGCGTCAATGGATGAAGCACAGGCCATAGTTGCTGGTGATCCCTTGGTACATAACGGTTGTGTCACTTATCAGCTTTACGAATGGCGAATTGTTATGGAATGACACACAATTACTGAATTTTCATGTTATGATTACTTTTAGACCTGGATCTATGCAACTTCAACGCCCAAATCTTGTCAGGACCGGAAGGTAGCAGCAATAAGGGATGCTTGTGGTAGGCGTAGTCTCCGGGTCGCCCCATTTTTAGGAGCGCTTTGCAGCAATGCCTGGTTTTGGAGATATTGTTCAAAAAGCTTTTTACCTCGGTGTAGGCTTGGCTTCTTACGCTGGTGAGAAAGCAGGGGGGAAATTAGCCGAACTGCGATCGCAAGTCCAAAAATTGGCTGATGAGATGGTTGCTAAGGGCGAAATGAATACAGAAGAAGCTCGTCGTTTCGTCGAAGATATGATGAAGCAAGCCCAACAGCCCCAAGCACCTGGTGATACACCTGAAAAAACAGCCCCTTCTGAACCTCGTCGCATCGAAATCTTGGAGGTAGATGAAGAACCAACTGTTAAACAAGAACCAACTGGAAACGTTGATCATTTACGCCAACAAGTACTAGAATTGCAGCAAAAGTTAGAGCAACTCAAAAGCGATCAGTAAAAAATTACAAAAAATTACTTTTTACTTTGAGGACTCAGCAAAAGTTGTCAGTTGGCAATGATTCTATATGCACAGCTTGTTTTATGTGCATTTCCTATTGTGTACACTAGCACTTACAAGCAGGTATATTAAGCATCCTGTTTGTAGCCATTAAGGCAGTTAAGCTTATGGAACCGTGGCAAAAAGACTTAGTTGAAATCATCGAAACTGTGGCTGATGAAGTAGAGAGCTTCTTCCTAGCAATGAATGACATGGTAGATTCATTTTTTGAGCTGACAGAAGAAATTACCGAACAGATACACAATAACATTGCTGCTGATATTGACCAGTACTTACAAGAATTAGCCGAACCGCTTTTGGAAGTTTTCTGGGAATTGGAAGACGTGGTAGGAGATGTAGATCCCGGTTTTCCTTATGCAGTCGAACCTACAATAGAAAAAAACGCTGCTTGTATTGGTTGTAGCAACTATCATGGACAAGTTTATAGCGGTAACTTGCTAGTTTGTGCTATGCATCCCCACGGTTGGGATGATGCGAATTGTCCAGACTGGGACAAGAGTACTGAGTAGCGAGTTATGAGTAATGAGTGTTAAGTTAGTAGTTATGAATCTCTGCATTTTTTTGACTAAATTTTATGAGTAATACTTTACCTGAGACTATTACCTCAGCAAACCCAGAAATGAAATATGGTGAACGCGAGATTGCAGAAGGGAAATTAATTACATTCCCTAATCCGCGTGTGGGTAGACGCTATGATATTAGTATTACCTTGCCGGAATTTACCTGTAAATGTCCATTTTCCGGTTATCCTGACTTTGCGACTATTTATATTACCTATATCCCTGATGAAAGGGTGGTAGAACTAAAGGCTTTGAAGCTGTATATTAATAGTTATCGCGATCGCTATATTTCCCACGAAGAAACAGCAAATCAAATCTTAGATGATTTTGTCGCTGCTTGCGACCCGTTGGAAGTAACTGTAAAGACAGATTTTACTCCCCGTGGAAATGTACATACTGTGGTTGAGGTAAAACATATAAAAGAAAAAGACGAGATTTTTTAACACAGGTTACTAGTGAGGACTTACCCAACTGGCTTGCTTTGTAGGGTGCGTCAGACCTATAAATTGGTTATTAGATTTACAATATCTGACGCACCGAATAAATGATATTAAATTTTATACTTGCGTAAGTCCTGTAATGTTTTGGATATTTGTTGATTTACAAGTCTCTAAAAGAATGTTTGAGAAGTATAAAATGAAATTTGAGCATCTTTTCAAACCCACACCATTAATTTTTGAGAGATTTCCGACGAATTAACCTGTTAATGAATTTAAATACCTTACCTGCAAAAGAATTTACAAAGCGGTAGGTTTTGCGAACCCTATCTAAAAGTGGATAAGGTACTCGCAACCGCAAAGGATAGAAAATAGGCAAATATATCAAATAATAAGCCTTTTTCAAATTATCCCATTTTGAGCAGTATTCCTGTTGCAGAAAATCAGAAATATCAACAACTAAACCTCTCCCCTCAGACATCATCACATTCTTGCCATGAACATCATGAGGGTAAAGCCCACGAGTTCGCGCATAGTCCAAAGCACTCTCAATATCTTTGATTACCTGGGGAGGAATACGCAAACCTTTGTGCAGACAATCATAAAGGGTAACACCATATAATCTTTTTAAGACTAACAAGCCTTCGTGGGCATAAAAACACTCAGAAAAAGCCGGGTGAGAACCAAGACGACCGTAAACTTCTAGTTCCTCCTCAAAGCCAGGACGACCGGGTGCGTAAATTTTAACCACCAAGTCCGGGTATTCAGGATGATAAACTACTGCTGCGTAGTTTCCTGTACCTAGTAGTTGCCAAGGCGCAGGAATATGGCGTACTTGTGCTGGGTTGTGAGGATGGACACTTTCCACAATTAACTGTGGGATCAGTTCTTGGTGGATACTTGCAATCAGTGATTGAATATTGGATTTATTCATAGCAATAAAATACACCACTCAATTGCTATTATGCCCCAAAGATGAAGAAAAAATTATTTTTGTGCTGGGTTAGTCAGTTGATCTAAAATCCCTAAAACCTCTCTTTCAAAAGCAACTTGAACGCGGTTAGTTTTCCCACCTACATAAAGCATATTGCCCTTTTGTAAAGCCCAAACTTGGGAATGGGAAAAATAACTCATCACTACACCCAACATCAACAAAGCAAACCCTGTATAAACAATGGGAATACCAGGGTCAAATTTAATTTGTAACCCCGTGCTACCAACAACATCAAGGATTTTCAAATTGATTCCATTTACAGGAACAGACATTCCTGCACGAACAGTATTAATTAATTTGCCTTGAGCATCATAAATTAATACCATGCCTTGCAGATCCTTTGCCAGCAGAGATACACCTTCACTTAAATCAGGTTTAGTCGGAATCCAAGTTCCCCAAATTCGTCCTTTTCCTTTGGTGTCTAATTGCGCCATAGGTAATTGAAAAATCGGACTTTTATTTAATCTCACACGGACACTAGAAATTCCCCAATCAGTTTGATAAAAAACTACGCCATGATAACGCAGAGGTTGGTTGACATAAATCTTCTCGTGGTCAACTTCTTTACCCTCATTATTCAACACAGATAGATCAGAATAAAATTGGTCAATTCCCCCCGTAGGAGTGTAATCAATCCAAAACCGATTTACACGCACAGACCAATCTTTCAACACATCTTGAGATGACCAAGGGCCAGCATCAATAATATTTTTAACTTGAAAAGTTTCACCACTAGAAATCAGTTCTTGAGCCATAAAACCTGTCATGGCACCCCAAATTCCCCCTAAGAGGATAGCGACGATGCCAATATGAACAATAATTGGCCCTATGCGTCCGACTATACCTTTACGGGCGTAGAGAAGATCATCTTTTTCCTGAAATATGCGATAACGTTTTTCTTGTAATATGGGAGTGAGTGATTGCAAAGAACTCGCATCTAATTCTGCACTCAAAGCTAACTTTTGAAATTGTCTAGGTTCTTCATAATATTTCCAACGTTGTGCAGCTTTTAAAGCTGGTAATTGCCGGGTAAAAGTGCAAGCAGTTAAGCTAGTTCCAAATAGAACTAATAAAGATAAAAACCACCAAGTTCGATATACGTGATCTAAGCCTACAACCTGAATTACTTTCCAAGATAGGAAACCAAATAAAGCAGGATGTTCTGGGTAATTAGATTGGTAAAATGCTGGCAACTGTCCCTGTTCAATTACCGTACCACTAATGCTAAATAAGGCAATTACTAATAATAGGATAATTGCCAAACGTAAATCGGTCAATACAGGCAGAATTTCACGCCGGATAAATCGCCAAGGTATTAACCACCAACTTAATTCTGTGGATGTTGTATTATCTAAAGTCATGCCTATAAATTACTAAGAGGAATGCGAGAAATTAAGGAAAACACACCAAATCCTACTAATAATGCACCACTGATAGGATTAATCCAACCAGACCAGCGACGCAATTCTAATAGTTTTTTAATCGACGCAGTAAATGTACCTGCTAAAATTAAAGGGGCTACATATCCAGCTGTGTAAGAAAGTAATAAAACAGCACCTAAAATTAAATCTTGAGTATTAGCAACCCAACCTAATAAACTAGCTAAAACTGGTGTACTACAAGGTGAAGCGACTAACCCAAATGTTAAACCAATGGAGTAGGAACGGACTCCGGGAGGCAAATCTTGGGAAATCCAATTTGTTTCGTTCAAAGATGGAAATTGTAGAGGTAAGGCTTCTAATAAATTCAGCCCCATAATAATAGCAATAATGCTGACAATAATTGGTAAACCAATTCCCACTTGACCGTAGACTTTTCCAACTAAACCTGCTATAATTCCCATGCCTGCTAATGTGGTTGCTAATCCCAAAGCAAACCAAGTAGATTGTGCGGCGGCTTGTAAACGACTTTTGGCTTCATAACCACCAATATAGCCAATGGTAATTGGCAACATAGATAGCATACATGGCGTAAGGCTGGTGAGCAAGCCAGCTGCAAAGATGATGCCAATACTCACAATGCTGAGGTGGGTGAGTTGGTTAGTGACAAGGGTGTTGGCAAATTGTTCAAGTTCGTAAATTCGGGAAGCGAGAGTTTCTAGCATGGATATGTGTGTGGGAATGCTTGCTCTGCTTGAATTTTAGCGTATTTTGGATAATCAGGTGAGAATCAAGCTGTGGTTAAAAACCCTTAAAGCCCATTTCTGCTTCTATTTTTTGTTTGATTGGAGTTAAATTCATCTGGGATACAAACGGACTAATTTGGCGTTTTGTTTGGATTTGGCTCAACAATATACTAACTAAAACCAAGCTACCACCAATATATTGTGCTTGAGTAGGAATTTCACCCAAGATTAAATAAGCTCCTAAAATACTGATAACTGGTGTCACTGAGCCAACTAAAATAGTTGTGGATACAGAGGAAGTTTTGAAGCCTCTGAGCCACAGTAATTGACCTAAAACCACAATTACTGCACTATACAATAACATCCACTGCCAAAGGAACGGTGAGAATACATCCATAAAATGCTCTTTACCATAGAGTGTTAAAGCCACAACAAAAAATATCACCGTTCCCAAAGCAGTCCGAAAAATGCTATAGATACCTAAAGGAATTTGGGAAAGACGTTGTTTAGCAATAATTGCGGCAACAGCTACGGCTACTGAGGCTACAGCCGTAAGAATTTCGCCTAGTCCTATGGTAAAACCTCCCATGTTCATCATGGCTTGTGCTGGTGGCTGAAGGATAATGCTCAAGGTAACACCAACAAAAGCTAAAAATGCTCCTATAACTTGCCAACGAGTTACCCTTTCTTTTAAGCACCAGACTGATAAAGCTAGTGTCAGAGGTGGTTCTAAGCGTCCAACTAAAACGACGTTGTTGACATTGGTGAGAGCTAAAGCCTGGAAAAATAAACTAGGAGCTAAGGCTCCTGAAAGAATGGCTACTATGGTGAGATAAAACCAATCCCGTTGAGAAAGTTTCTGGAGAGTAGCTTTGGTCCACTGTCGCCAATAAATGATGACTAAAAATATTAAGGCGCAGAGATTCCCTACAAATAAGACGTTACACAAAGAAATGGGATTGCGATCAGCTATTAAATTCTGCGCTCCAATTTCTGTTAACTTGCGAGTTACGGCACTAGAAATACCAAAAATCAAAGTAGCCAAACAAAGATATACTTGTCCGGGAATTTTGTCAACTAAATCATGCCATTTTTTGAGTTTATTCACTATAGATCTGATGCTATTCAGCCACAATAAATCATACTATATTGGCTAAGTAAAGTTTTTATGAGAAAATGCTGAGTAGAAATTTAATTATTATTTCCGATAAACTCAGAAAATTTATGGTTTGCCTTCATCTCTGGTTCAGTATTGAATGGGATGCTTTGCATAGTTGAAATTAATTCAGGAAAACGCTAATGAAATTTACTTCTTCTCTGCTTGCAACTGTGGCTCTAGCTGGTATGATGACAGTTTGGGATGCTCCACTCAAAGCTATTAATCCTAGTTTAGTTCAAGCGTCAGCCCAAGAAGTTAAGCAAATGCAGAAAGCCGAAATGAAAGATACTACTGGCTTAACTGCTAAACAAAAGATTGATATGCTGATGAAGAATAAAGGCCAGTTTGGTAGCGGTGATCAACTACGTCGTTTCTTTTTTGGTGACTTAGAACCAATTGCTGTACAACCAGGTGGTGCAGGTATGGTAGTTAATTTATACAATAAAGCCAACAATGTGACAATTGCCTACTGCGCTACTTATGATGTGGTAGTAAATATCAAGCAAGGTAAAGTAACTAGATTTCAAGCTGGCGAAGTCAAATAATTTTTTCCTTTTTTTCACTGTGGTTAATTTACATTTTTACTACAAAATAGTTCAGTTAAATCCAACAACCTGACACTGTATAGGTTGGGGCGTTGGTTTTACCTGTTTGTGGCAAATGGTATGTGCTGTAGGGAAACCCAAAATTTTTGGGGTTTTGTTGGGTTGCGCTGTCGCTTAACCCAACCTACTATTTTCTTAAGACCGAGCTTTGTGGTTTTTACCACATATAAATGTCAAGGCATTTTAGGTATTATTCCTAATGTGTTTTTTACAATTTTCAGAACTCAATAAATACTTTGAATAGTTGATATGACACTCAAAGATATAATCTTACTCCTGCATCCAGTCATTGCTGTAACTGTCGTTTTTCCGTTAATTGGTATAGTGTTAAATCGTGCTTTACAAGTACGTCAACGTCGCTTAGAAACTATAGCTACTGGTAAAAGTAAAATTCCACCAGTTGCAGGACAAGAACACGTGCAATTAGGTCGCTGGTTAACAGGTTTTGTTATTAGTATTGTCTTGATAGCACTAGCTTTTGCTATTTTTAGTAATATTTTAGAAAAAAAACTTTGGCTGCAATCATCTTTTCAAGTAGTATTTATTGTCTTGCTTTTTGCGGCAACGATAGGTTCTGCAATTCTCCTCTATAAAGCTAAAGCCAAGGATAAAAATTGGCGTGGTGTGTTTGCTACTCTGACAGGTATGGGTTTAGTTGTCCTTGGTTGCCAAGATGGCGTTTATCGTCTAACAAATAAATGGTATATGTCTCATTACTATTATGGGATGGCTGCGGTTTTATTAATGATTATATCTTTGGCAATTTTACCGGAAATTTATAAAGATAAAACCAATGTTTGGCGAAGGGTACATATTATTGCTAATTGTGTTGCACTCTTATTATTTTTAGGTTTGGCAATGACTGGGACTTTATCTTTGTTAGAAGTTCCTCTGGCTTGGCAAAAAAGTTATGTCAATCAATTATATCAAAAACAGTGTGATGCTAATCCTTGTGTAATTACTAATCCTCTTTTACCTGATAAACCTTGAATCAAATTTATTCAGTTTTTAAACAATCTTGTAGTTGTCAAACT
The DNA here is from genome assembly GCF_057568715.1 of Anabaena sp. EIM26. Classification (NCBI taxonomy): domain Bacteria; kingdom Bacillati; phylum Cyanobacteriota; class Cyanophyceae; order Nostocales; family Nostocaceae; genus Anabaena; species Anabaena sp. EIM26. The sequence continues at coordinate 1,995,220 of NZ_CM172472.1, forward strand.
GTGATTCTTGATCAATCGGAATTATGGGAAATTAACTGGAGGTAGAACCTTTGATAGCATTCCCAGTCTGGGAACGAGAACTGGGAACAAGCAATAATTACTTGTCTATACTAGATAATGAAGGGATATATAGCAATTCCCAAGCTCGTGAAATACACCCCACCCGCGCTGTCGCGCACCCTCCCCTTACCAAGGCTACGGTGTACACACAAGTGATCTGATTACCCAAAACAAGCCCTGGCGATTATAAATCACGGCTACACAAACAAAGTCCACCTGCGTGGACTAAGAAACAATACTGGTTTTTAACCCACGGAGGTGGGTTTTGCCTGTGTAGTTGCGGTTTCTAACCGCCGATTTAATCTTAAATAGGACTTGTGTGTACACCGTAGCTTACCAAGGGGAGGGTTGGGGAGGGGTAATTTTGTATCTAACTAGAGTGGGAAAGGCTATAATTGGTATTAATGAGTAAATTGCCTAATATTGATCGTATCCGAGAACATCAAGCAAATGAGCGAACTTTTTTAGCTTGGTTACGTACTTCTATTGCCTTAATTGGGTTTGGTTTTGCAATTTCTAGATTTGGTATATTTTTGCGTCAAATTAATATTGCTTTTACACAACAAGAAACTACTGTAAACCCCTTAATCAATTCTGAAAACTTAGGCGTTTTTTTAGTAGTATTTGGTATTCTTACTATTGGTTTAGCAGCATGGAGATATAATCAAGTTTTTTGGCAAATTGAACAAGGAGACTATAGACCTAAACGTTTACCAGTTTTGATTATGACGGGAGTAGTTATGGTTTTTGGTTTACTCAGTCTTCCTTTACTTTTAATGCGAAATCAAATACCCCAGCGTCCGTCTTCTGCACCTAAACAAAATCAATCTTTTTATATTCGTTAATTTCAGGAATTACTCAATCGGCACATTATTACGGTGCGTCAGATTTTAAAAATCTGTTTGTTTGTAGGATTTATCAAGTCTGACGCACCCTACAATTTAAAATTTACTGATATATTATTTATTTATTGAATTATTTACGCTATATCTTCCCAAGTAATTGTCATCATCATTTCTTTGTTAATTTCTTTTATTTTCACTAATCTGTTAGCTTGTTTTTCAATTGTTTTTTCAAAGATATTCCTGACAAGTCTACCATTTCCAAAATTCTTGTTTTTTTCATTATACAACTTGGTGAAATGTTGCAGTAGTTTTTCTTTACCTCGTGGAGTTATTCTATAATGTTGTTGCTTACATATCCCCTCAAAAATATTTAATAGTTCTTCTGGTTTATAGTCATCAAAATAAAAATATCTATTAAATCTAGACTGTAAACCAGGATTAGCATCAATAAAATGCGACATTTCATCACTATAACCAGCAACAATTACAACTAATCTATCTCGGTAGTCTTCAATTCTTTTTAATAAAGTATCTACCGCTTCTTGTCCAAAATCTTTTCCTGAACCTGCTGGTGCTAGTGCGTAAGCTTCATCAATAAATAAAACTCCATCTAATGCTGATTTCACAACTTCATCTACTTTTAAAGCTGTTTGTCCAACATATCCTGCAACCAAACCTGATCTATCAGTTTCCACAAGATGTCCTTGGGAAAGTATTCCTAATTCTTTGTATATTTCACCCATTAAACGTGCAACTGTCGTTTTACCAGTTCCAGGAGGTCCACAAAATACTGAATGTAGGGAAATAGAAATATTCGGTAAACCTTGTTCTTGCCGCATTTTCTGAACTTTGAGAAAATTGATGAAAGTGTTGATGTCATTTTTGACATTTTCCATTCCCACAAGATGATTTAGCTTATTGATAACATGATCTAATCCTTGCGATTTAGAATCATGATTACCTGTACTATTAACCTTCTTACTTCCAGGGATATTTAACTCTCTTTTCATCCGTTGTAGTTCAGCTTCAATATCAGGATCTCGGTAAGTCATAATTTATATTTTTTGGGTATAAATGCATAGCAGATGAATCTAATTATACATCAAAGTCCTAAAAAATTCCCAACTACTCTCCCCAAAAATTTCCCGCACCTCTACCCTATAACAATCATTAAACCTTGATAAATCAAAGACGATAAATATTGAGTACAACATTAATATTGATATAGATAGGATATTTACCACCTGCTAAAATTTAAAAGATTGGCTAAAAGTCAAAATAATTCGTAATTAATAATTATCAATTCATAAAAATGTAGAAAATATCACAAAATAACTTCCTGACTTTAGCTATTTCCAATGCTTATATTTTTGGTTTATCTGCATACAGTTTAAACAACCAGAGAAGAGACAGGAAGGAGAATCATGAACAAATCTTTTGCCACAATTGATGGTAATGAAGCCGTTGCGCGTGTAGCTTACAAATTAAATGAAGTAATTGCTATTTATCCTATTACCCCATCTTCTGCAATGGGTGAATGGGCTGATGCTTGGATGTCAGAAAATAAACCGAATCTTTGGGGAACTGTTCCTAGTGTTACTCAAATGCAAAGTGAAGGAGGGGCTGTTGCTGCGGTACATGGTGCATTACAAACAGGTTCATTAAGTACAACTTTCACCGCTTCTCAGGGATTGTTATTAATGATTCCTAATTTATACAAAATTGCGGGAGAATTAACCAGTTTTGTACTTCATGTTGCAGCCCGTTCTTTAGCTACACACGCTTTATCTATTTTCGGTGATCATAGCGATGTCATGGCTGCTAGGGCAACTGGCTTCGCTTTTTTGTGTTCGGCTTCTGTGCAGGAAAGTCAAGATTTTGCATTGATTTCTCACGCTGCAACTTTAGAAGCACGAGTACCATTTATGCACTTTTTTGATGGGTTTAGAACATCCCATGAAGTACAAAAAGTTGAGTTATTATCAGATGAAGATTTACAATGTTTTATTCCCCTATCTTTAGTATCTGCACACCGTCAGCGTTGCTTAACACCAGATAAACCAGTATTACGAGGAACAGCCCAAAATCCTGATGTTTACTTTCAATCTCGTGAAGGTGCAAATCTTTATTACAATGCTTGTGCTGATATTGTCCAAAATATCATGGATAAATTTGGGGAACGCACAGGTAGATATTACAAACTTTATGAATATCATGGCGCACCGGATGCAGAAAGAGTAATTGTGATTATGGGTTCTGGGTGTGAAACGGTACATGAAACTGTAGATTATCTGAATCAACAAGGAGAAAAAGTCGGGGTCTTAAAAGTGCGGCTTTATCGTCCTTTTGATGTATCTAGATTTGTAGAAGCTTTACCTAATAGTGTTAAATCTATTGCTGTTTTGGATAGAACTAAAGAAGCAGGAAGTGCTGGAGAACCATTATATTTAGATGTGGTGACAGCTATTTATGAAGGATGGAAAAAAACCACATTTCCAAAAATAGTTGGTGGCAGATATGGACTGTCTTCTAAAGAATTTACTCCTGCAATGGTGAAGAGTATTTTTGATAACCTCACCCAAATTAAACCCAAGAATCATTTTACCATTGGTATTAATGATGATGTGACTTTCACCTCTTTGAATTTTGATGCCAATTTCTCGACAGAACCGGATAATGTGGTTCGGGCTATGTTCTACGGTTTGGGTTCTGATGGTACAGTTGGTGCAAATAAGAATTCTATCAAAATTATTGGTGAAGGAACTGATAATAACGCTCAAGGTTATTTTGTCTATGATTCCAAAAAATCTGGTTCAATGACTGTTTCTCATCTGCGTTTTGGGGCTGGAAAAATTCGTTCAACTTACCTGATAAATCAAGCTAATTTTATTGGTTGTCATCATTGGGGATTTGTTGAAAGTATTGATATTTTAAAGACTGCTGCACCGGGGGCAATTTTGTTGTTAAATAGTCCCTATGAAGCTGATACAGTTTGGGAAAATTTACCACCAAAAGTACAACAGCAAATTATTGACAAAAATCTGAAGGTGTATGCTATTAATGCTAGTCAAGTAGCAAAAAATAGCGGTATGGGTAGAAGAATTAACACTATCATGCAGGTGTGTTTCTTTGCTTTAGCGGGAGTTTTACCAGAAAAAGAAGCAATTGCTAAAATCAAACAAGCCATAGAAAAGACCTATGGTAAAAAAGGTGCAGAAATCGTCCGCATGAACCTACAAGCTGTAGATAATACTCTAGAAAATCTGCATGAAATCGAAATTCCCAAAAAGGAGAATTACCAATCATCAATCACCAATCACCAATTACCAATCACCAAACCCGAATTTGTCGAGAATGTTCTTGGGAAAATAATGGTATGGGAAGGTGATGATTTACCTGTCAGTGCTTTACCTGCTGACGGAACTTTCCCCAGTGGAACTGCAAAATGGGAAAAACGCAACGTTGCGGAAGAAATTCCAGTATGGGATGAAGATGTCTGCGTTCAATGTGGGAAATGCGTGATGGTTTGTCCCCACAGTGCAATTCGTGCTAAAGCTTATCAACCAAGCGAGTTAGTTAACACACCGATAACTTTCAAATCAACTAACGCGAAAGATAAGGATTTCGCTAATCAGAAATTTACCATTCAAGTAGCACCAGAAGACTGTACAGGTTGTACTATCTGCGTTAATGTCTGTCCTGCGAAAAACAAAGCAGAACCGACACGGAAGGCTATTAATATGAGTTCGCAGTTACCATTGCGGGAACAAGAACGGGAAAACTGGAATTTCTTTTTGAGTTTACCAAATCCCGATCGCACAAAATTGAAGTTAAACCAAATTCGTCAGCAGCAATTGCAGGAACCGTTGTTTGAGTTTTCTGGTGCTTGTGCTGGGTGCGGAGAAACGCCCTACCTTAAATTATTAACACAATTATTTGGCGATCGCGCTCTCATTGCCAACGCGACCGGCTGTTCTTCCATTTACGGTGGAAATCTCCCCACCACACCCTGGAGTCAAAACGCTGACGGCAGAGGGCCTGCATGGTCTAATAGCCTGTTTGAAGATAACGCGGAATTTGGTTTTGGTTATCGTCTCTCCCTCGACAAACAAGCGCAGTTTGCAGCGGAATTAGTGCAACAATTCAGCAGCGAGTTAGGGGATAATTTGGTCAACGGTATTCTCAACGCTGAACAAAAAGATGAAGCTGACATTTGGGAACAACGGGAAAGAGTCGCAATTCTCAAACAAAAGCTAGAAGAAATTACAAACGCAGATGCACACAGATATACGCAGATAGAAGAAAAGAATATCCGCGTTAATCAGCGTTTATCTGCGTTTGAAAATCTCAAATCCCTTGCAGACTATCTCGTCAAGAAAAGCGTTTGGATAGTTGGGGGTGATGGTTGGGCTTATGACATAGATTTTGGGGGTATTGATCATGTTTTAGCCAGTGGTAAAAACGTCAATATCCTTGTCATGGATACCGAAGTTTATTCTAACACAGGGGGGCAATCTTCCAAAGCAACTCCCAAAGGTGCGATCGCTAAATATGCAACTGGTGGAAAACCTGCACCAAAGAAAGACTTGGGTTTAATGGCCATGACTTACGGTAATGTCTATGTAGCGAGTGTGGCATTAGGTGCGCGAGATGAACATACACTCAAAGCATTTTTAGAAGCCGAAGCTTTTGACGGGCCATCAATCATAATTGCCTACAGTCATTGTATTGCTCACGGTATTGATATGACCAAAGGTTTACAACAGCAAAAGGCTTTGGTAGACGCAGGAAGATGGTTGTTATATCGCTATAATCCCGCATTACAAGAACAGGGTAAAAATCCCTTACAATTGGATATGAAAGCGCCTTCTGAATCGGTGGAAAAGTCAATGTATCAAGAGAACCGATTCAAGATGTTGACGAAGAGTAAACCGGAAGTTGCGAAACTGTTGCTAGAACAAGCGCAAGCGGAAGTTAACGCACGTTGGAAAATGTATCAATATTTAGCGAGTAGGTAATTGGTAATTGGTGTAGGTTGGGTTGACGCAAGGAAACCCAACATTATTATGGTAATGGTAAATAAACTATGCGGTCTTGATATTCACCATCTTCTGAAGCTAAAGCAACTAAGATTAATTCTTCTATATTGTCACCAACACTTAAATTAGGATTGAGAATAAAAATTCCCGGTATGTGACGATTCACAGCAACATGATCAGCTAAATGTACAGGCATAGAAGTACGGTTATTTGTGACTAACACAAAATTATTCTCCTCACACCAACAGAGAATTTCAGGATCAAGTGTCCCTTTCGGTGGTATTCCTGTTTCTCCTATTACCTGAACAAGAATATCAGGTTCTTTGAGCTTAATTTGTTTTGGATATAGAGGATTGATATTTTCATCAATCAGATATTTAATTGCCATTTACTTATATTTTCGCTTGTCTTTCTATTCTAAGTTGGCGGAGTTTTTCTGATACTGGTGGAGGATTAAGTCGCTGTTGTTCTCTCATTTTATGACCATGTTCTATCCAATTTTTCATGTAATCGCTGATAACTGCTTTATTTTGCAAATAGTAAAGAATGGTCGCATAGACTTGTTCTAAGGAAATTGATTGATATATTTGAGCAATTTCTTCTGGAGAACGACCACAATCAAGATATTCATAAAGTATTGTTTCAATTCCTATTCTGGAGTTTTTTAGTCTAATATCTCCAGGAGAGAGAAAGTTGAAATATTCTGCGATATCTTTGTTAGGAATAATTTGAGGAATAGTTTCGCTGTTCATAAATTTGAAACCATGATTTTTAAAGATTTGGAAATTAACAAGTTAGATTAATTATAACTGAACAGATTTTATTTATCGCCGAAACGAACCACGTAGCCAGCGCCATAACCGACGCAACCAACCCCAAAACCCACGCTGAGAAACTACAGGTTTTTTTGGTTGATAAAGACCCTCAATTTTATTATTGCAATCTTGCACACTGGCATCAAGTCCCATTGTTTGATATAGTTCCCGCGCATTGCGATAAGCACCAACTGCGTCTTGTTCCCTATCCACTTTTTCTAATGCAAGACCTAAATTAAACCAAATATTTGCTTCCCCCCGAATATGCCCTATCTCCTTAGCTATATCCAAAGACTGCTGGTAGAAAGCGATCGCCCTTTCGTACTGTCCCAGGGCGTTGTAAGCCTTGCCTAAACCGATTAAGGAATTACTTTCCCCCTGAATATGCCCTATCTCCTTAGCTATATCCAAAGACTGCTGGTGGAAATCAATTGCCCTTTCGTACTGTCCCAGGGCGTTGTAAGCAAGTCCCAAATTGTTTAAGGAATTACTTTCCCCCTGAATCAATACTGTAGCCAAAAAAAGAGTATAAAAAGAGGGCTGATGTAGTAGAGTTATAGTCTTCCACAACGACAACTCGAAAGCCACATACAGCCCATGTTTGACATACTAGCACTGTTGCAATGCCTACTACCAGAAATAAAAGTGACGACGATGCGGCAGTTAAGCCAGATCATCACGGCCATGTTAGCCATGAGCGGGCGAGTCACAATGTTGGGAATATCGCGTTGGACGCTTAGTGGTGGTAGTTATCGGACGGTAATCAGATTTTTTCGTACAGTCATACCGTGGACAACGGTGTTCTGGGTGTTTTTTCGGCGGCATTTGTTCTGCCCAAATGATGTTTATTTGTTGGCAGGAGACGAAGTAGTAATAAGCAAAGCCGGGAAAAAAACCTATGGATTAGATAGGTTCTTTTCCAGTCTAATAAGTAAACCAATATTGGGACTATCTTTCTTTACATTATCATTAGTAAGTGTTCAACAAAGACACTCATTTCCGATTCAGATAGAACAGGTAATAAAAAGCGATGTAGAAAAAAGTAGTGTCTCGCCAAGTCCAGAAGTAAAACCTCAAGAAAAACGTGGACGGGGACGACCAAAAGGAAGTAAAAACAAAAATAAAAAGGAGGTGACTTTTACACCTGAATTGCTAAGAATTAAGAAGATGATTAATGAGCTATTTAAGTTAATAGCTAACTTTATTCCCCTCACTTACTTGGTCGTAGATGGTCACTTTGGGAACAATAATGCTTTGCAGATGGCTAGGCAGGTAAAGTTACACATAATTTCCAAGTTACGTCACGATTCGGCATTATATATACCTTACCACAATCCTGACCCTAATCATCGTTCCCGTCGTAAATACGGAGAGAAGTTGGACTGGCGTAATATTCCTGGGGCATATTTGCGTCAAAGTAGTCTTGAAGAAGATATTAAAACTGATACTTATCAAGCTACTCTACTGCACAAAGAATTTGGCCAACCACTGAATGTAGTTATTTTGGTGAAAACCAATCTCAAAACTAATGCTCGCAGTCACGTAATTCTGTTTTCTAGTGACTTAACTTTATCATCTGAAAAAATAATTGACTACTATAAGTTGCGCTTCCAAATCGAATTTAATTTCCGAGATGCCAAACAGTTTTGGGGATTGGAAGATTTTATGAACAGAGGTCAAACTGCTGTGACTAATGCTGTTAATCTTTCTTTTTTTATGGTCAATTTGTCTCATTATCTTCTAGCTCAGTTTCGTGAAGATAATCCCGGTGCTGGCATTGTTGATCTTCAGGCTTATTGTCGGGGTTTTCGATATGTTCGGGAAATATTAAAAATGCTTCCGCAACAGCCTGAGCCTATTTTATTATCCCAGATTTTTGCCAAGCTTACCTCTCTTGGTCGTATTCACAATGCTTCTACAGCCGTTGAACCCTCGTAATTTGGCTACAGTATTGCTGAATATGCCCTATTTCCTTATCTATATCCAAAGACTGCTGGTAGAAAGCGATCGCTCTTTCGTGCTGTCCCAGGGATTCATAAGCATTGCCTAAATTGCCCAAGGAAGCACTTTCCCCCTGAATATGCCCTATCTCCTTAGCTATCTCCAAAGACTGCTGGTAGAAAGCGATCGCCCTTTCGTACTGTCCCAGGGAGTAGTAAGCATTGCCTAAACCGATTAAGGAATTACTTTCCCCCTGAATATGCCCTATCTCCTTAGCTATCTCCAAAGACTGCTGGAAGGAAGCGATCGCCCTTTCGTACTGTCCCAGGGAGTAGTAAGCATTGCCTAATGAACTCAGAGAACCCAAATAACGCCAATTTTGTCTATCATCAATTTCAGACCATTTATTTACCAACTGCCCATATAATTCGACTTGGTTGGCATAATCACCCCGCAAAGTCAAAAAATCATCGCAATGTCTAATTGCTGCAAATGCTGAGTCATAATCTGCCAATTGGTAAAAATGATAAAAGATTTCTAAATATTCCTGAATATCATCTTTAGTTTGCCAAGGTTGTTGTTTAGCAATTGACCGATAATAATTAATAGCTTTTTGATGTGCTGCTGTCTGATTCCCAGCTTTATACCGCACATATTCCAAAACCACAGGCTGAAACTCAAACCATCTGCAATCATCAATCAGTTTTTCTGATAAAAAAGAACGCTTGATCACCTTTCTTAATTCTTCTTTAATATCTCTTGTAGGGTGATCATTACCAAAAAATCTAGTCGTCATCTTTTTTTTTGCAGTGTCAGGTAAAACAGCTACCGCAGCTTGACTATTTATTGCACCACGATAAACGCTAATATTTTTTAATAGAGATTTTTGGAAATCACTCAACCGCTGCCAACTGGCATCTAATACCAACACCATCGCCACATTTTCTCGACGGTGTACACCTACAACTTTTTCATCTATTAATAATTGCTGTAAATTTCCTAAACCTAAACTTTCTAACCTGTTTAAATTGGAATCTTGGGGATATTCTGCTTTTAATAAATCTGCCACAAATTGCAGCAGCAAAGGATAGCCATCTACTAATTTGACAAATTCCTCTAAATTGCCCTGAATACCTAATACTGTTAATAATTTAATTCCATCTTCTATCTTTAAACCTGATAAGGGTAGCCATTCCCATCTTTTCGGTAATTCTGGTCTTTCTCTAGTGGTGACAATTACTTTACTTTTACCACCACATTCGATCCAAGTTGTAAAAAATTCTTCATAGAATTGACTTTCCCAAAATCCATTTGTTTTTAACAGACTTTCTAAGTTATCAATAATCAGTAAATATTCACCTGACTGTAAACATTTCACCAAAGATTGTACTAACTCTGTTTCTTGATCTGGGATACGAAAACCAAATTCTTGCAAAACTTGAGTAGCTAGATCACTAAAAACCACACCATAACTCACATCTGCCCAAAATCGTTTAGGGAAATGTCCTATATTTTCATCTTCATAAATCTTAGCCGCTAACATTGATTTTCCTGTACCACCAATGCCTTCAATACCAATTAGAGAAATATTTTGATTATTTAACCATTGTTTTAAACTGGCAATTTCTTCTGTTCTTCCTTGCCAATAGTCCAAGTTTTTGCGTGGGTTTCCCGCTTTGAGAATCCCCGGTGATTGTTGTTTGGTGCTGCTTTCTATGAATGCTGCTATCTTATGTATTTCAGAAATATCAGCACTATAGATATTAATTACTTTGGGTTGTCGTACCTCCTAAAGTCATAAGTTGCGTTATCAACCCCACCTGCTTTATTAATTTGTACACTTTCATCAAAAGATTGAGGATTATTAACAGCAGCAGCAGCACCACTATCAGAGTTTTGTGTTTGCAAAATCTCAGCTATTTCTTTAGCTAATTCTGCATCTGCTTCTAAAATCTTCTTCAGTTGGACTCTAAAACTTACTTGTAAATCTTCATCATCTGGATTTTTAGCTACATCCTCTGCGGCTTCTTTTGCAGCTTCCTTGGCTTCTACCTTCGGCTGTAACTTAGCCCAAATTGCTTTAGCCCTATTCCAACCATCCTCACCTATTTTTTGGGAAGCACCTTCTGCGGCTTTAGTACCCATAGTAAGCAGAAAAGGCAGACAGGGAGCGAGAAACTTAACAATTACAGCAATATCCATGAATTTATGCGGTTTAACTACTGTTATTTATACAAGTGTATATTAACCCATTCCCAACAGGTTGAGGGTTAAGGCTAGGGGAATATTACAGGTACAGGGTAATAATTTGTTACAATCAGATATAAAAACACCTTTACAGTCGTTAGATAGCTTTACCAACAAAACCCCATAAAAAATAGGTAATAAGTTTTCACTTATTACCTATTTACCAATAAATAAACTTAATTGCTAACAGCTTTAAGTACCCGATTTAAAATTACCTTACCATTAGGTCTAATCACCTCAACACGAATAAAGTTTGGATCACTTGGTCGCCAGGTAACTTGATATTTCAAGCCATTATTATTCCATGTGTAAACTTGACGTTGTTTATTTCCCGAAGCAACAGCACCAGACAAATTGATATTAGAGTTATTATTACGGTTCTCTCCATAATAGTAATAAACATTATTGCTAAAGGATAAATTCACTATCCAATCTTTATCTCTAAATTCCCCGGCTGGGTAATCAAATCGTTGTACAGCAACAGCTTGATTAGGAATAGCCATATCAATAATTGCAGGTGTAGAAATACCTAAAATTGCAGCTAATGTAATAGCTTTGTAGTTCATAAAACTCTCTTTGGTGACAATAAATTGTATCGTTGTGTATTTAGTTGTGGACAAACTCGTTGCCGTTATGCTGTAGTTTCTTTTTCCTGAATATTTCCAGAAATTAATAGTTTAGGAAACAGCAAACCAGAACTCTCTTTGTATTTCTCAAATTCAGGATATCGAGATAGAGATTTATCTTTTTTGATCATGTTAGGAACAAATATCATGGCTATAAATAACCCCAGAATTAAGAAAGGTAGCCAATGTTGAGCTAACATAGCAAATGCCAAATAAATCAATACTTCTCCTAGGTAATTAGTGTTACGACATCTGGCAAAGAAACCTTCTGTAATTAGTCCAGTTTTATACTTGAGTGTATAGTATTTCTGGGCATCACTGGTAAAATGTAAAAACACACCCACAATATTCAAAGAAATAGCAGCAGCTACTAATGGTAAAGGTGGAACAGTACCACTACTAATGAGAATAAATGGTGCTACCCAGTACAAGCCAAGTAGAAAAAAGGTAATTATTCCTTGGACAGTGGGAATTTCTTGCTCCCATTGTTTATCTGGAAAGATACTATCTTTTATTAACCAAAGGAAACCATAAGTACTATGAAGGGCAAGATAAACCCAAGCTCCAATAGTAAAATTATGGTATAAAACCATTAGTCCCAACACAATCAAGAAAGTTAGACCTTTGTGAAAATTAATGGGATACTTTATTTTCATATTCTGGTCTTTTGGGGAAATTTTTTAAGTTAGTGAAAAAAATAGAGAGATAGGCAAATCCAACCTACCTCTCTGCAATAATTATTTCTTCGCAATGATCCAAACTGCGTGGATAATACCAGGGAAATAGCCGAATAAAGTCAAGACAACATTAATCCAAAAGTCTGCACCAAAACCTACTTGCAAAAATACTCCTAAAGGTGGCAGAAAAACCGCGCATAAAATCCGTACTAAATCCATTTCAGCCTCCTATTAATGTTCGACATCTCTAGAGTTAACATCATGTTCTATAAATACAATTCCTGAAATGATACGGTAAACCGCACTCATTAACCACCACTGATTTTAGCTTTGTAACCAAGCTTAATTAAAATCTCCAAAATCTTCTGTTTATGATCGCCCTGAATCTCAATTTCGGTTTCTTTGACAGTACCACCTGTACCGCATTGGGCTTTTAACTGTTTCAGCAAAGCTGCTAAGGTTTCTGGTTTGGTTTGAAAACCAGTAATTACCGTCACAGTTTTACCTTTGCGTCCAGCGCGAGTGGCTTGTATTCTTACATTTTGCTGGTTTGGGGGTAAATCTTGGATTCCGCGTTCTACAGCGCGTTCTAGTGCGGGTGAGCTACCGTTACCAAATTCTTGGTAGACAAAGCGTTTGTCCGATTTGGGATTGGAAGAAGACATAAAATTTAATTCAGGGAAAATAAACGTTTGGGGAAATAGTCAGCGTTACAGAATGGGACTGATTTCTAGCATTTCAATTGACTCTGTTCTGTCATTTTAGCCAATCAATCGCCCACCTTATCCATTTGTAACCAGCATTCTGGTAAATCTATGTGACTACATTAATTTTTTTGAGGAGGAGAGGATTAAAGTGATATAAATTACCGAAAAGATTAATTTGAGCTATAATTATGTTCAAAATTGCATTATCAACTTCTTCTGATTCTGGGAACCCCCCCATCTCTAAACAGTATCGTCTTTTGGGTGGTATTGCTGCTTTAATCTTAATTAGTCTACTGAGTTCATCCGGTGGAGCGCCAGTGCAGCATACCATTTCTAACTGTTGGGAAGGGTTTATTTGGGGAATTGCAGATCCAGTTATTGGCTTAGATCGTCTAGCTGCTATGGTGGCTATCGGTTTACTCTCTGCCAAATTTGTACGTGGTATTTGGATAAGTGTATCTTTTTTACTAGCGGCTTTCTGTGGGCAATTAATGCATCTGTGTCAACTAAATTTACCCGGTACAGGAATAGTACTGGCTATTTGCACTATCATCTTTGGTGTAATATTAGTCCTGCCTACTCCAAACAGTAGGTTAGCTTGTATCATAATTAGTGCGATCGCTGCTGGCATCGCTGGTTTATCTCAGGGTTATGTTGATAGTCAAGCAATCATCGGTGCAGAAACGGTAACTCTATTACTTTATGTGATTGGTGTTGCTTTAACTCAAACCGTAATTGTGATGAGTGCTAGAAATATAGGCATAATTATCAGCAAATCCGCAATTAACCAGATGTTCCCGAAAACAATTCGCTGGATTGGGTTAACTTTTTCTGCAATTGGTATCGTATTTTTGGGCAACGCAGTAATCTAAAGATCAAGAAAATACTTCTAACGTAGTTTTTGCAACTTCGATAATTACTAGGTTGGTAATTGTCTGTAAAAATGTTTAAACAATTACCCACTTAGTATTATTTTTTCAACATCCCAACTAGTTCTGAAAAAAACGCCAGTATTTTTACCAAACAACTACAAATTACAGGATTTTAGTAATCCTTAATCATTCGTAGATTCACAAATCAAATAGCATGGCTATAAATACTGTTTGCATTTGATTTTTAAATCTCGATTAACACAATTTAGTGCTGATTATGAAATTATTTGATGAATATTAACCGTATTACTATGATGATTTCTCAAAATTGGGGTGGACAGGAAATGATTTCAACAGCAGTCGAAGCTAAAATAAGTAGATTAGAATCCATTGTTGAGCAAATCGGTGAAGCGGTACTATCTACTACTGAAACAATTGATAGTCTAGCTCAAAGAGTAGATGCACTGAGTTTGCAAGTGGAAGCTCAAGGAAAACAGGTGCAGCAACAAGGTTATCAAATTTTTGCTCTATGTGATGCTGTCCAAAGTTTGGCTGAATCTCAGAAAGATTCATTACAAGAAATTAGTCAATTGACACAAACTGTAAACAAAATTGTGTCTTTGCTACAAAGTGTAGATGAAGAAACGTAAACTTTTAACTCAAACTCTTAATTGAGTAATCGCAATATTTCCAGAAAAACATACATCCACATCACTGCCTAAAGTTCTACTGCGTTTACCATATTCCCCTACATAATAAAAATTATCACCTTCTATCCGATAGTTGACAGGTAAAGGTTTGGTACAAGGTTGACAAAATACTACTTCAGGATCTGGACTTTCTGGTAAAAGATGGGGCAAATTTACATTCCAGAAACTACCAGGTTCTAAAGGACGTGGGAGTAAATCAGCCAAAATTGCTGATGTCCATTTAGCAGCTAATTCCCAATCATAATTAAGCTTGGCTTGACGATATTGGGAAATAGCGATTCCGGGAATACCATGCATTGCAGCTTCTCTGACAGCAGCGACAGTACCAGATATATAAGCATCAACTCCCAAATTTCCTCCAGCATTAATACCTGAGAGGACATATTTGACATTTTTATCTATTTGTGTTATGGCAATTCTCACACAATCAGCGGGAGTTCCGTTAATAGCATATTCAACTTCAGAACGACGTTGTAGGTTAATAGGACTAGTAGTTGTCACTTGATGTCCGCAACCTGACTGATGTTCTTGCGGTGCAGCAATAATTACGTTTTTACCGTTGACAGCTTTGAGTAAGGCTTGGATACCAGGTGCGTCGATGCCGTCGTCGTTAGTTAAGATTATGGTCATTATTGTATTTTTTAACGCAGAGGAACGCTGAGGTTAGCGCAGAGTTACGCTGAGGTTTTCTGTTAGTTTTCGTTGGTAGACTCAAGCAGCTTAGAATTAATTATTCACAGATAAGATGCTTTTGGTATAGGTTCTGTAGTATTTTGATTGCAATACTGTCTTAGGATTCATCCAATGAAACAGCTATTCAAGCAATTATTTAGTATGCAAAAATACTTTATTCGCCTCATTTTACCTTTAATGGTGATGATGATGGTGAGTTCTCCGTTTGCTGTACCAGCTTTGGCTACAGGTGTTTATCAAATACCAAACCTGACACCAGATACCTGGATTGTAGATCAAGGTGATGTTATTAGCCGTTTTAATGAAGGTCAAATTAGTGGCGCTTTCAAAGAATTGGCAAAAGAAACTGGTAATGAAGTCAGAATAGTCACTGTTCACCGTCTTGATTATGGGGAAACACCAGAAAGTTTTGCTAAAGGACTATTTGAGAAATGGTTTCCTACCCCAGAAGCGCAAGCAAATCAATCTTTATTAGTGATTGATACTGTTACTAATAACGCGGCTATGATTAGCGGGAATCAAGTCAAGTCGGTGTTAACTGACGCTATAGCTTATAGTGTGGCTGAGGAAACCTTGGGTGTTCCATTAAGAAATGGTAATAAATATAACCAAGCCTTTATTGACGTGAGCGATCGCTTGGTTGCTGTCATCTCTGGTCAACCAGATCCTGGCCCCCCAAAAGTAGTAGAAACTCTACAGGTAGAAGGTACATTTACAAAAGCTGAAGATACTGATCAAGGTAATGCTACAGCTTGGGTAGTCGGATTGTTAATTGCTGCCACTGTCATCCCAATGGCAACTTACTACATCTATCAAATCAATCAGCCATCAAATGAGGCATAGGTAATTGGGGATTGGGGATTGCATACAAAAATCATTCCCTATTCCCTAAAATTGGCAATATTTTCTAAAAATCAAGAATAAAATTTTATACCGCAATTATGAGGGCATTCTAAATAAATTAATGAAAGTATTGTTATTTACCTGAGAATATGATAACTTCTCTGTGTGTTTGTCGTTTAAATAAAACTACGTCTCTTCTTTGTAATAACAATACTCTAATTATGAAAGCATCCTCTCTTTATAAGCGATTAAGTGGCAATACTGCACTTGCTTTAGCAACCCTAACTTTAAGTTTGTCTATCGGTAGCGTTAATGCTTTTGCTCAAGAAAAACCTAGTATCTCAGTACCAGACTTCAAGAATGAAAATACTTGGTGGTGGTGGAAAAGTGATACATCTCGGCAATTGGCAGATGTTCTTAGCAATGAATTAACATCAACTGGAAAATTCACTGTTGTGGAGCGACAAAAGTTAGGAGAAGTCATTTCCGAACAAGAGCTTGCTGAACTTGGGCTAGTTCGCAAAGACACCGGCGCAAAGAAAGGACAACTCACTGGGGCGAAGTATATTATTTTGGGCAAAGTAAGCTCTTATGAAGAAGGCGTTGATACTGAATCCGGTGGAGTAGGGGTGCAAGGAGTTCGTGTAGGCCCCTTCAGTTTTGGTGGTGGCAACCGCAAAAATAAAGAAAAGGCTTACGTTGCTATTGACTTGCGTGTAGTGGATTCCAGTACTGGGGAAGTAGTTCATTCCCGTACTATTGAAGGACGTGCCACTAGTGAATCTGAAAGCAATGCTGGGAGTCTGGGTATCGCTGGTATCAACATTGGAGGTGATAATCAGAAAACAAGTAAAGCCCCTGTTGGTAAAGCAATCCGAGCAGGGTTGATAGAAATAACGAATTATCTCAGCTGTGTGATGGTTGATAAAGGTGGCTGTGTAAGTGAGTTTGAACAGAAAGAACAGCGTCGCCGTGATAACACCCAAAAAGTTTTAGACCTTGAATAAATGGCATCATTGCCAACCTCTAAGACTCTATCTACCAATGGCAACTATTTTTAAGCTGTTGGCATGATTGGAGGCTGTGAACAGTAACCAGAGATTGCTGATAACTGTCCCTAAACTCCAATCTCCAGTTCCTAATCCTGTACGTATTCCTTACCCGTCACCAAAGCAACTTCAGCGCGGACAAATTCCCGCCCCAGATAAGCTGCATGGTCGAACATAGTTACTGGACAGGGTTGAGTTTCTTCAAAAATCTTCACACACAATTCTTTTGCCGTCCGCGCACAATATACAGTGGTGTGAATTCTCTCCACTTTTCCCCGTGCTGGAATTACCTGACCTGTTTCAGGATCTACTGCTAAACCACGTTCATCAATCACATTTGTAAAATGCTTGGCATAAATTAACCTTGCATTTTCATCCACATAAATAATGAAATATCCACCGGGATCAAGATCAATATGACGCTGAGAAAGTTTATTATCAATTGCCGCTAAATCATCAACTATTAAATCCATACCAATTCTAAAAAGAGAAATTATTTCAACAGTTTTTTACATTACATTTCCAGTGTAATTCTTAAGCTACCTTTTCCTTGAAAATTACAAGCTGGAACTATATTTTTATTCTGGACTCTTGGCAGCAAAAGGTAATTCTGCATTCATTGCCTTAATTTCCTCTGCTTCCATTTGATTCACCTCCAGGATATAGGGGCGCAGTATTTGCCCCAAACGATTGTTGTAAAAGCGGTGGAGACTATAATTGGGTTTAGCCGGAAAACCGCGCCGTTTCTTGTGTCTACCCCCTGCACCAGGGTCAAAAGATTGGATACCATGAGCGATCGCCCATTCAATAGGTGCATAATAACAAGCATCAAAATGTAAGCAATCTATGTCTTGAAAACTCCCCCAATATCGCCCATATAGTTTATCATCCTTAAACAAACAAAATGACATCCCCACAGGTTGGCGATCATCTTGTTCACTATAGGCGGCAAAAAAAGCCACCCGATGGCGATAATTAGTATATAACTGCTCAAAAAATCGCTTTGTGAGATACTTGCTACCCCACCAACCAAACTTATCGCAGGTATCAGCATAAAAATCATACATCAACGGAAACAGCGACTTGGGAATTTCTTCACCAGTCAACGCTTGCAGACGTAAACCTGCCTTATCTACAGCTTTGCGTTCCCGCTTAATATTCCGTCTTTGATTAGCATTGAACACTCCCAAATAATCATCAAAAGTTTTAAATTCAGAATTTTCCCAAATATAGCTATGGTGCAACCACGGCGTAAAACCTTGACGTTCTAACACAGGTCGCCATTGGGGATCAACATAGAGAAAATGACAGCCAGAAATGCCATTTCTCAGGCAAAAAGAGTCAATTTCATGCAACATTACTGCTGTTATTTCCTCTTCATCCTCCCCAGGTGCAATTAAAAAGCGATAGCCTTCCGCAGGAGTAAATGGTGCCATACCCAAAAGTTTCGGATAATATTCTACCCCAATGCGAGAAGCTAACTCTGCCCACTGATGATCAAAGACAAATTCGCCCTGACTATGCCCTTTTAAGTAAAGTGGAGCAGCAGCAACCAAGCTTCTATCTCGCCATAATGTCAGGTGATTTGGCAACCAACCTGCATTTGCCGTAGCACTCTGGGAGGTTTCCATATTATTCAGCCACTCCCACTCTAAAAATGGGGTTTGCAGTGGCATAGCCAAATCATCCCAGGCTGCTTGGGGAATTTCGGCAATTTTGTTAGTCCAAATGACAGAATAGTTAGATTTGAGTTGTTTGACCATCGTGTGGGTTTAAATATCTACTTTGAATATCTCAAGAAGTGAGCAAAAGCTTTTTTTAGCCTAATCCATCGCACTGATTGTTGCAGCCGATCATGTAAAATACCTCTTGATCAACTGCTGAAATTCTCGCAGTGCCAAAAATTTTTCCCATCGTAGTTGTAACTAACCAGCATTTAACTAACTGGTTGCGGAAAGAATTTAACCGGATTGAGGTTTTCAGAACTCGAAAACACTATATGAACTAGCTAAGGAGATTTATTTTTTTCTCTGTTGCAGCAGTATTGGACGTAGTACTGCAAGTGTTGTACCTTAGGCATGGAGCGTAACAACACCAAATAGAACGGCATCAGAGACAGCAATTTGTTTTTCCAGGTGTGTTTTGTCAGTCCCTGAGTTAAACCGAGCAGGTGATTTCGCCTCAAATCAACCATCTTGCCATCTGCACTTGTGGCCAAAACTACTCTGGTATGAGGAATATATTGAACCATTTATTTAGTTTGATAGTTTTGATCTTTCTCTTGTCAGTGTGTTGATTTTTTAAGTAAGAGAACTCCATAGAATGATTGATCCTGTTTTAATATCATTCCCATCAAGCTTATCCACGCGAAAGTAGGGGTAATTCATGAATTATTTATACTCCATTGGATCACGTTTTTTATGGAGTTCTCTAAGTGAATAAAAATCCCTGCATACAAGAAAATGTTGGTTAATTTCATACCTGGATGGATATGTCACACAAATCATTATTAAATCTACTTAATCAGAGTTTTGGTATATCAAGTTTCTTTTTAGCAAATCACAGTTTGATATTTTCTAAAAGTTACAATAAAGTTTTCATAAACTAATACAATGTCTCATTTAGCCGATCTAATTACATATATTTTTTGTTGTGGTTTGCAGATGCGAAGTGAGACACTCGATGCCTAACTTTCAATCGTCATTTCGGCGGATTTTAGTAACCAAAATATTGCTGCTATTTGTCCCAGTTTTATTAATCGGGGAGATGGCTGCACTGAATAAAGCTCGTTCTAGCCTCTTGAATACTGCTCGGCAAAACTTAACAGAGAGTGCTATCCATAAAGGGGAAAAAATTACTGATGCGATCGCAGCACTAAAAACTAATTTACTGAGTGCTAGTCAAACCAGAGTTATTCAGTCTGGTTCATCAACTCCAGCCCAAAAATTTCTCAATCAGTTAGCGCAACAACTACCGACCCAAATTGATTGTATTCAACTCAAGCATATCCAAAGAGCCGAAATTATTGCTAGTAGTTGTGGTGATAAAACAATTGATAAATTGCCATTATCTTTTACTAATGATGAAGTTCAAATTACAGCTATTTTACCACCTAAACCAGGAACAACTGGTAAAAGAAATAACCAACATCAACTGCAATTAGTTTTATCAGTCCCAGTCTATAATAAGCGAGGAAATTTAGCTTACGCCTTAATTCTTCAAACTACATTACACCAACAAATTGAAAATAAGACAGGCTCTTTGATAGGTTCTTTAGTAGTCATTGCTGAAGACGGTACTATTATGGCGCACCCATCTTCAGAAAGAGTAGGAACTAATATTAGAAATTACTCAGATGCTGAAGAACTACAAAATTTGGTCAAAAATGCGATTAAGGGCAATAATGATTCAATCAAGTTGAATTTACAAAAAAATAAGGAATCAATTGCCGGCTATACAGCGATTCCTAATCCCCTAACACAACAGCAGCAACAAAAATGGATTATTTTAGCTGTTGCTAGTGTTCAAGATGCATTGTATGGATTAGAAGAAATCAAACTTATTCTCATTGTCTTAACAGTGGGTTTAATTGGCACTACTTTATTGGCATCTTTTTATTTAGCTCCTTATTTAGCGGGGCCGGTAGAAGAACTCAGAGACTATGCTTTAAATATTCACAGTCACCACGCTGCACAACCAATTCCCCGTAACTTTAAAATCCGGGAGTTTAATCAACTAGCTCAAGCGTTAGATCAAATGGTTGAACGACTCAAAGCTTGGGCAGAAGAATTAGAAATAGCTTGGAAAGAAGCCAAATCAGCCAATCAAGTTAAAAGTCAATTTTTAGCCACGACTTCCCATGAATTGAGAAATCCGTTGCATATCATTATTAACTGTGTTCGCTTAGTTAGAGATGATTTGTGTGATAGTCGAGAAGAAGAATTAGAATTTCTCAAACGAGCTGATGACACGGCAATTCATTTATTAGGTATTATTAATGATTTACTTGATATTTCTAAAATTGAAGCAGGTAAACTTTCCGTTGTGACAGCACCTCTGGATTTGCGGCAATTATTACTAGAGGTGATTAATTTACAATCGCTTAATGTGCAACAAAAGGGATTACAATTAAAATGCGAGTTAGGTAATGAATTGTTGCCAGTTAAGGCAGATAAGGGAAAACTCAAACAAGTTCTCATTAATATTATTGGTAATGCTACTAAATTCACAGACCAAGGTAGCATTATAATTCGTACCGATATTCAGCAGATCAATGGCAGCTTTCATGTCATAGTTTCGGTGAAAGATACAGGTATAGGTATTGATCCTGAACAGCAACATAAACTATTCCGTCCCTTTGTGATGGTAGGTGGCACAAGCGCACGCAAGTTTGAAGGTACTGGATTAGGATTGGCGATTTCTCGGAATTTAATCGAATTGATGGGAGGAAAAATTACTCTGGAAAGTTTGGGTTCTCTCCAAGGTACAACTGTGCAAATTATCTTACCTTTAATTGATATTTCTCTATTACCGACTGCCGAGAAAAAGGGAGATTTGGGTAATAATGAAGTGAAAGGAAGTAGTTATTCTAACTTGCAGCAAGATCAATCTGCAAATATTTATGCTTCTTCAAAGGGAGAGATGAATACAACGCCAGATATACAGCACATTGCTAGTAAATAAGACAGAAAATCAGCCTAAAAAGGTCATGATAGCGGCTATTGGGCTTAATTAGGAATTAGGAATTATGTTGATAATTTGGCCGCCTTGATTCAGAGATTTTGTCAAAGCGGTGAGAATTTCTACTAACTCTCTACCTACCCAACCAGAGGAAACCTGTGAAGGTGTATTGTGGAGAATAGAGGTGATAAAGCGATCGCACACTCGTCCCAATGGTTCACCCTTTTCTAGTTCCAGCACTTCCTGATATTGATTCACTGGCATAAATTGATTCCCATCCCTAGCAAATTCGCCATGTATCAAGGTTAAAGGTGATGAAGGGGACATTTCATCAAAAATCAAGCTACCCTTGCTACCGACAATCCCTAAGCGTCTCTGTTTATCAGGATTCAGCCAGCAGAGATGAATATATGCTTGAAAATTATCTGGATAAGTCAGCGTTACCCACACCAAATCCGCTAAACCTTGGGTTTCAGATATTGCAGTGTTTCTTGCTATTTCCGCAGTTTCCTGTAGCCACACAGTACCCGTTGCTTGCACTTTCACAGGTGACTTACCTAACCAAGTATTAAAGATGGCAATATCATGAATAGCTAAATCCCACAGTGCATCAACATCTTGCCGGACTGGCCCCAAATGAGTGCGGGTAGCATAGCCATAACGTAAATCGCCTAACTGACCAGCTTGAACTACAGTTTGACCTTTTTGTACTGCTGGGTGAAATAAATAAGTGTGGTCAACCACGAGTATCAATTGCTGATGTTCAGCTAATTGACAAAGTTCCCGGCATTCTTCTGGGTCAAGAGTGAGGGGTTTTTCTGCTAAAACATGATATCCATGTTGGAGAGAGTCTTTAATTAAGGCATAGTGAGTATTAGCTGGAGTTGCGATCGCAACTGCTGTTAGTCCAGCTACCTCCTGCACCTGCTGCCAGTTGGTTGTTAATAATATATTTTCATCTAAATTAAACTGTTCTTTTATAACCATCAATCGTTCTAAATGCGGGTCTACAACCGCTACAACGCTCACTTGGGGATGTGCCAGAAAATTCCTGAGCAAATGTACTCCCCAACGTCCAACACCGATAACTGCAAGTTTAATGTTAGTCATTAGTTATTAGTTATTAGTTATTTAGTTATTAGTCATTAGTCATTACTCACCTCTTCCGTAACTGCCGAATAAGCTATTTTAGCAGCAGCCTGTTCAGCGGCTTTAATCGAGCGTCCCTTGCCTTGTCCTAACATTTTCTCATGTAACCAAACCTCAGCGACAAAACGCTCATGAGTACGGTGGGGTTGATTAACTTCCACAACTCTATATTCTGGCAAAACTTTAAATTGAGCCTGAGTCCATTCTTGCAATGCCGCTTTATAATTGAGTCGAGCCGGGTCAAGACGAATTTCTGTGGTTAGTTCTTGGAAGTGGGGATCTAGCCAAGGACGAATGAGGTCAAGATTGTGAGTGCTGAGATAAAGCGCCCCCAGAACTGCTTCAAAAGCATCTGCGAGACGTGATTCTTGACCCACATGGTCAGCAGTAGCACTACCAGCAACAAGCAAGTATAATTCTAAACCATATCCTCTTGCTAATTGGGCGAGAATGCGATCGCTCACCAACACCGAACGAATAGCCGCAAAATCACCAACCGAGCAATCTGGGTAATGTTCCCATAACACCACAGCAGCCACCAGCCGTACCACCGCATCACCAACAAACTCTAACTGTTCATAATTTGCCGAGTCTGAAACAGTGGCGTGAGTTAACGCCAAATCAAGCAATGGCCACTTTATCGGACTATCTTTCGACAAACCTAACTTTTGGACTAAACTTTCAAGTTGCCGTTGACGGCGAGGATAAACGCGGGACATTCAGTAAGGGTAGAAAAAAGGGCTAATAAGTCCTAACTTAACATTAATTATAAAGTATAAATACAAGTCAGTTTTTTGTTAACAAAGTTACTGTACCAGCATCTTTATCAATTTTTAGAATTTGCAATGGGGTTGGAACACTCATAAAAGCGCCGTATTCTAGTTGGAATCAATAACTGTAGCTTCTTCTTGCAGTTGAAGCACTACGTCGAGAAAATATGTATGATGATAGAGGAAAATGACTAATTACTTACTAGATACAAATATTCTGTTACGTTCAAGAGATATCAATTCTCCTGATTTTCATTTAGTTGATAAAACAATTAAATATTTAATATCTAATAATCATCAATATATCAGTCATATTTTAACTTTAAATCCAAAAGATTTTATAGCTATCCCAGGAATTACCATCATTCATCCTCAAAATATTCATAGCTAAACCGAAAGCCACCACCATAAAAAACGAACTATGGAAAATAAACATCCATAATTCGTTTAAAGAGAGAGTCGGACATAAGCCGGGTTCTGTTCTCTTGCGAGGGCAGTTATCTATCTGGGACGCTTGTTACCAAACGCCTCTAGCGGCTCTTTACTTACGGAACTGGTAAAAGACCAACCGTAGTTCCTCCGGCCTTGCTCCCAACCGGGGTTTACCGAGCCAACGCCTCTCAACGTTGCTGGTGCGCTCTTACCGCACCTTTGCACCCTTACCAACGTAGAGAATTAGGCATCAATGATTGGAGATAGGGAAAATTCTTCCCTAGTCCCCAGTACCTAGTACCCAGTCCCCAATATTGGCGGTATCTTTCTGTGGCACTATCCTCACGATCGCTCGCACTGGACGTTATCCAGCAAGTTTGGTCTTTCGGGAGTCCGGACTTTCCTCAAACCAGTCATAAAAACTGATCTGCAACTGCCTGCGCCTACTCTCCCCTAGATCCAGTTTAAGCCTTGATAGCCCCTTCTGTCCGGATGATTAAGACTTCTTTTTATTCCAAGGTAGGGCATAACTCCAATGTAGTTTCTCGATAGTGAAGGGACAATTGATAATTGATATCGGTGGAACATTCATACCAGGAGCTAAACCGACACGCAACTCAGATATCCTTAGCACCAACTGGAGAGAAAATTCTACCTTTTTTTTACCATCCATAAAATCTTTGTACAAACTCTTGAAAGGCTTCTGATCCTTTAGCCCAACTATATTAATTAATGGTGAACCTGTTTTATATGTTCCCGTATCTTTATCTCTTTGTAAAACATCTTCTGCGGTAATAGTCTCAGAAATTGTTTTCTTAGGGGCAATAATAGTAGGAACTTGTGGTATTGCTAAATCGCGGATTAAGTCTGGTGATTTGCGAATTACACGGCGGGATTGTTTAGTATGTTCAACTACCCAAGAGCTATTATCCCAATCAACATATACAGCTAAACTTTCTGACTTATTCTCAATACTCATAGACATCTCTTTCAAATCATCTTTCAGCTTTTCTAAAGAATATGTCCCAGTTTTAAAAGAAATTCCTACTTGGTCTTGGAGATTTTGCTCTTTCAATTGCTGATCAACGATACCTTTTTCAAAATTTAGCATCACCATATCATCAATGGATTCAATCATCCGATTGAATGTGTAATACACACCCAGAATATAAACTGTTAAAACAATGAGATTTTGGTCGCCATTTTGTACTGCCATAAACCTAAATACAAACTCCCTCTGAATATTTTTGAATATTTTTATTTAATTACCAATTAATTATTTTTAATCTCGTTTCATCCCTACTGAATTTGAAAGCCAACCCCGTTGCCAAAAGAAGAATATTAATCCACAGGCAATTATGGCCATTAACCCCAAGCACAATGGATAGCCCCAATACCAATTCAGTTCAGGCATATTGTATGGAGATTTATCTGTATTAAAATTCATGCCATAAATTCCAGCTACAAAAGTTAAGGGAATAAAAATTGATGAAACCACTGTTAAGAACTTCATGATTTCATTCATTTTGTTACTTACTGCTGAAAGATAGACATCCATTAATCCAGAAGCCAGTTCTCGGTAAGTTTCGACCATATCCATTACTTGGACTGTATGATCGTAACAATCTCGCAGATAAATTCTTACCTCATCACTAATTAGTTCACTGCTATCTCTAATCAAAAAATTAATTGTATCCCGTTGAGGCCAAATTGCTCGACGTAATTGCAGTAATTCTCTTCGGATTTGATATATTTTTTGTAGGGTTTGTGGAGTAGGCTTAACTATTACTTCTTCTTCTAATTCTTCAATATGCTCTCCATAAAGTTCTAAGATCGGAAAAAAACCATCAATAATTGCATCTAATAGACAATAAGCTAAATAATCTGATCCTTGTTTACGAATTATGCCTTTACCTTTAGTAATTCGCGTTCTTACTCCTTCAAAACAATCATATGCTGGCTCTTCTTGAACAGTAAGTAAATAATGTTGACCCAAGACTAAACTGACTTGTTCGCTATAAAAACCATAGCCTCGTTCTTTTGGTACTACCATGCGAGCAATGATCACTAACTGGTCTTCATAATCTTCTATTTTTGGTCGCTCTACCATATTGACCACATCTTCTAAAACAAGAGGATGTAAATCAAAAACTTTACCCAATCTTTCTAAAATATCTTGATTCCCTAAACCTTGGACATCTACCCAAGAAACAGATTCTGTATCCAAATAATTGGCGCAATCTTCTGGGTTAGTTATTTGTTCTCGGATTAAAGTACTTTGGTTATAGTCAATCAAAATAATATTTGGTGGTTCAGCATTTTCATCAATGATGATTGTACCTGGTAAAGTTCCAGGTTGGTGATAGTATGACTTGCTGAAAGGTTTGGTTATGACTTTGGGAAGATGGTGAATTTTTTTAATCATGAAATTTTACTTTGTGCAACGGAAGACTCCCAGATTGAAACTTCCCTAAGTTAGGGTAAATTGGTGAGAGCAATTATCAAATAGAATAGCTTGATTATAAGTATTGTAGGGTGTGTTAGGGAGTAACAAAAAATAATTTATCCAACTTTTTTTAGTGGTGTGTCACACAACTAAGGGTTTAGCAGTGCTAAACCCCTACATCCATACTACAAATTGGGATATTTTTAATTGCAAGTCCCTGATGATCCAATCTTGTGGGATGGGCATCCTGCCATTGGTGTCAAGTTAAGGCATCAGCCCAAATGTCAAGAGAGCGAGCAGCCGTTCGTCGGTGACGTTGACGGACGGCCTTGACTAAACCCATAGAACGATGATGTTCGACAAGCCAAGGAATAAGTTGCAAATCAGGAGCGAGTAAAAGTGCGCGGTGGAAAAAATATAAACTGCGAAAAACCATTTCCACAGAAATGCGTTCTAAAGGTTGTTGTAAAGCAATAGCGACATCAGCACACAAGTCATTGAGGACAGCGTAGAAAATCCAGGTAGCATATATTTGCATCTGTACACCATTAGTGCCACCAACCCACAAATAGGACAAGCCCAATAAACGCTTAGTCAATAAAAATGCGTCCTCAATTCGCCAACGTCGGCGGTATAAATCACAAACCTCCTGTGGTGAAAGCTGTTGTGGGTCAAGAACATTAGTCAAATAATGATACCAAGTCTTACCCCATAATACGGATACTTGGCGCATGGGATAGCGACATGGGTTGGTATGATGCAATCCCATTTGAATAATTTCATCCCTGTAGTGAGAGCCGCTAGAAAGTACACGCACTACCTTATATCTAACCTTTTCCTTTTGGCGCGTGAGAACATACTTGCCGGCAGCAGTTAGAGAATCAAACCACTCAAAACCATAAAATCCCATGTCTACTATGAGTAAACCACCATCAGGTAAAAGTTCTAACAATGCTTGCCACCAACGAGTCTCATTCCGCTTGGCATCAGCATCATACCAAACTGCTACAGGAATATGAGTGAAAGCTTCTACTACCATCAGCATTTTTCCTGCCAACACTGAACCTGTTTTTTCTTGCAATTGTCCGAAGTGCTTTTTCATGGCTTCGAGTGTTGAGGCATCACAAATCCAAATGGCGGAAAATCTCTGCGCCACTGATGCCCAGGCTGGAGCTAATTCTTTTGCATTCCTTTTTGCTGCTAGACGTTCTACTACTTGCTCAAACATCTTGGCAAATAGATGCGCCGGTAAACTGTTGAGTCTTTGGGACAGAGCTTGCTTGCTGACTTTTGTTGCCTCTACCCACATTAATCCTTCTACTTCTAGGCAGCGCAATACATCTGTTAAGTGTTGTACTTGTCGATATACTAGACTCAGTATTATTGCTGCCATTACTGGTAGGGTTAATACTCTTGAGCGCAAGCTTCGCTCTTTGTCTTTTACCCCTTTGAGGTTGGCAAATGTCCCTGGACTTAATAGCCCAATCAACCGTGATTCTATTTCTTCACTAGCTGGAGCAGGTACGCTAACTTGATGGCGAAAGTCTGGATTCCCTTGTTTTTTCCTTGGTTTACTCATGGCTCTTTTCAACACCCCTGTGTTGACTTTTACCATTTATTTCCCACTCTTGACACAAATCCATTTTTCTTAACTTGACACCAATGGCATCCTGCCCGTCCTTCTACAGGAAATTTTGGGATATATATTTTTTAATTTGGAAGTCTCTAATTATTTTCACCGCCATAGCCATAAGCTATAGCGGAATGTAGGTTTAAGGATTGGAAGTGGGATACAAAGGTGACTTGTCTAACGCCCCGATATTATTAAGCGGCCAGAATCTGACTACAGCACGACCAATAATATTTTTTTGAGGAACTAGACCCCAACAACGACCATCATAACTACTACCACGGTTGTCACCTAACACTAAGTATGAATTGGGTGGTATGGTTTCGGGCGTAGCTAAAAAGGGAGGTTGCGGCCCTGATGTGCAAACATCGACAACTGTACGTACAGAAGGGGATAAATATTTATTTTCTTGGAGAGGGTTGTTATTAATATAGACTTTGCCATCCCTAAGTTCTACTTTTTCTCCAGGTAAACCAATTATTCGCTTAATAAAGGCATCCTGGTACTGTTCTTTTTGTAGTTCCTCGGTTGGTGAAAATACTACTATATCTCCCCGTTCAGGAGTAGCAAATTTGTACTTCACCTTATCAACAATAATCTTGTCTGCCTTCCATTGGTCTGGTACACCATGCAGAGTTGGTTCCATTGATCCAGAGGGAATCCAACGTGCTTCAGCGACAAAGGTACGAATTCCTAGAGCAAGAAAGATACTCAAGATAACCGTTTTACCTAGCTCTAAGATCCAGGAGTTATCAGGTTGTTGGCTAGATTTGTTATCAGACACTTGATTTTGCATGAAATTACTTAAATTTTACGGTAAGAAGCAAGTACTTAACTCGTTGGGGGAGACTTTATTTATTATCTTAACTAGGGAAGCGTATTTTCCTCATTAACATGGTATTTGGGGAGCGTGTTTCGTAAAATTTTCGCCGGAGAAAGCATTCAGAATAAAGCCTAAAAAAGTTTACCTTGGAGATAAATTTATCTATTATCAATGAATCTCTATACCTAACGTTGTTAAATCCATGTCATCTCCAAAAAGTTTACTGATTCGCCAAGCACGCCTAATTCTACCCAATGGTGAGTTGATGATTGGGGACGTGCTGACGGCTGGACGGCAAATAGTCGAGGTAGGGACTCAAATTAATCATGCTACATCAACTCAAGAAATTGACGCACAAGGGTTAACTTTGTTGCCTGGGGTAATTGATCCACAGGTACATTTCCGGGAACCGGGACTAGAACACAAGGAAGACTTGTTCACTGCTAGTTGTGCTTGTGCTAAGGGGGGAGTCACCTCCTTTTTAGAAATGCCTAATACAAGGCCTTTGACAATTAGCCAGTCAGCTTTGGACGACAAGTTACGACGTGCTGCCGATAAGTGCTTAGTTAATTATGGCTTTTTTATTGGGGCGACGGCTGATAATTTAGCAGAATTACTTTCGGCGCAGCCGACACCGGGAATTAAGATTTTTATGGGGTCGATGCATGGGCAGTTGCTGGTTGACCAAGAAGGGCTGCTAGAGGCTATTTTTGCCCAAGGAGACCGGTTAATTGCTGTTCATGCTGAAGACCAAGAGAGAATTAAGCAACGCCGTCTGGAGTTTGCTGGGATTGATGATCCTGCTGTTCATTCCCAAATTCAAGATAATCAAGCTGCATTGTTAGCAACCCAATTGGCATTAAAACTTTCTAAAAAATACCACCGACGGTTACATATTCTACATATGTCAACGGCTGAGGAGGCAGAGTTGCTGCGTGAGGATAAACCAAGTTGGGTAACGGCGGAGGTGACACCACAACATTTGTTGTTAAATACCAGTGCTTATGAAACTATTGGGAGTTTAGCGCAGATGAATCCACCATTGCGATCGCCCCACGATAATGAAATACTGTGGCAAGCTTTACGTGATGGCATCATTGACTTTATCGCTACCGACCACGCACCACACACCTTAGAAGAAAAAGCTCAACCTTACCCCAATACCCCTTCAGGAATGCCTGGTGTAGAAACTTCCCTACCTTTAATGTTAACGGCTGCTATGGCAGGAAAATGTACTGTTGCCCAAGTCGCTAATTGGATGTCTAAGGCTGTAGCTGTGGCTTATGGTATTCCTAATAAGGGAGAAATTACCCCTGGTTACGATGCTGATTTAGTGTTGGTAGATTTAAACAACTACCGTGAAGTTAAACGTGAAGAAGTTTTAAGCAAGTGCGGTTGGAATTCCTTTGAAGGTTGGAACCTGACAGGTTGGCCTGTCACAACAATTGTCGGCGGTGAGATTGTCTATGACAAAGGCCAGGTAAATACGGAAATTCGCGGGCAAGCTTTAACATTCTTGTAAACAATTTAACGTACAGTTTACAGGAGTAATTTCTGCTTGACGAGTGCCATTTTCACCATAGGTTAAAGATACTTTTAAATAACTATCTGGTAGATATGGCATTCGTTCAGCCCATTCAATAGCGACAATTCCCGGTATAACTTCCATCCCTTCCCAGTAACTTTCTAAATTCAAGCCTGTCACTTCTTGAGGTTCTAGACGATACAAATCGAGATGGTAAAGGGGAATGCGCCCTTCAATGTATTCGTTAATCAGAGTGAAAGTAGGACTGACAATAGATTCAGTTATTCCTAAACCCTTACCAATACCCTGGACTAAGGTAGTTTTACCTGCACCTAAATCACCTTCTAGTAAAATGACACTCCCAGCAGTCAGGTTTTCTCCCAGGGTAATACCTAATCTCTGTGTTGCCTCTGTATCAGAAAGGAAAATTTTAGTCATTGGTAATTGGTAATTGGTGATTCTTCTTCTGCTTCCTGAACTCCTGACTCCTGACTCCTGACTCCTGACTCCGAACTCCGAACTCCGAACTCCGAACTCCTGCCCCCATCACTTTCCGTGATGCGCCCCACTGTACCATTTCAGTAAAACCTTAGCTAGTTTTTGCGGGTCGTGGCGAACTGCACCATTTTCATCTTCATAGATGATATTAGCGGGGATAATACGCCGACCTAATTGGCTGATAACTTCACGATCTAAGAAAACCGGATGAGAATTTTGTTGGGCATAGCGGATAAGTGCTTGGGCGGAAGGTGTTTTTTTATGTACTAATACGGCATCAAAAAGCCTTCTGTTACCGCAAGCGGCATCTATTGCTTGAATGTGTTCGCCAACTGTGTAACTGTCAGTTTCTCCTGGCTGGGTCATGATATTGCAAATATAGATGCGGGGAACATTTTTGGAAGCGATCGCATCCGCAATTTCTGGAACTAACATATTCGGTATTAAGCTAGTATAAAGACTACCCGGCCCAATAATAATATAATCAGCATCTTTAATCGCCTTAATTGCTGCGGGTAAGGCTGGTGGATTTTCAGGAATACAGCCAATTCTGACAATTTTTCCCCCAGCTTTGGGAATGCTAGACTCCCCCTCAATCCGGCGGCCATCTGTCAATTCTGCCCAGAGACGCACATCACTGAGGGTTGCAGGTAAAACTTGTCCTCTCACTGCTAATACTTTGGAACTAGCCGCAACAGCCTGTTCCAAATCTCCAGTAATATCAGTCATGGCAGTTAAAAACAAATTGCCAAAACTATGACCTGTCAAACCATCCCCAGCCCGAAACCGATATTGAAATAATTCTGTTAATAACTTTTCCTCATCTGCTAGTGCGGCCAAGCAGTTGCGAATATCCCCAGGAGGTAAAACACCAAATTCTTGGCGCAACCTGCCAGAAGAACCACCATCATCAGCTACGGTAACAATGGCAGTAATATTAGCACTATAGGTTTTTAAGCCTCTGAGTAAAGTAGAAAGTCCAGTCCCACCACCAACTACCACAATTTTGGGACCCCGGTACAAGCGACGATGGGCTAACAGCACATCTATCAGTTCTTCGTCATCACCTTGTGGTCTTAAAACTTCAGTAATTGAACCCACTGTGCGGGATTGTCCCCACAACACCAATAGCACACCGAATAGTAAAACCAAGGGACCGCTGATGTAATTGGGTAAAATATTGGCGAGGAATCCCAGAAAACCCCTCAGCAATTCTATCCCCCAAAAAATGGGGGTTAGCTTAATCCAAATAGCCAACCCCAAACTAGCCAAGAAAACACCCCCAATACTGATTAAAAACCAGCGTTTCACCGATATTCCAGGGGATAGCCACTTAAACCACTGGTTAACCCGATGGGAAGTGCGGCTGTGGGACTGTAGTTGTAGGGCATTGAGGGCTTGTCTGAGAAAACCGATTGACATACCTAATAGGGAACAGTGGTACAAACAATGTTTAACAGAAAATGTACACTACCTGGTTTCAAGACCAAGGGTGGAACCATGATATTTTTCAATTCCTTTATATTTGGAGTCGATCTTTAAAGTTGTTAATATTACCTGTCGTATCAGTTTGAGATTTTCTATGTGAGCTTGGTAATTCAGTCTATGGGGATGTTTCATAAGATGGGAAACATTTTCATCAGTAATTATTTTGTATGTAAAGACACCCTGTATTTGTGAAAATGAATTTTATGGAAAAGCGAATTTTAGGATTAGATCCAGGACTAGCAACTTTAGGGTTTGGGGCAATTACTTGGCAACAAAGTCAAGGTAAAGTACAAGATACGACAGTAAAGATGATCGATTTTGGTGTGATTCGCACTTTTTCTAATACTGAAATGACACAGCGGCTATGTATTTTATATGACGATTTACACACCCTGATGAAGGAGTTGCAGCCAGATTTGGTGGCAATTGAAAAATTATTCTTCTATCGTATGTCAAGTACTATTGTTGTTGCACAGGCCAGAGGCGTACTTATGTTGGTTTTGGGACAGTGCAAGCTTCCTTATGTAGAATTTACCCCTGGACAAATTAAGCAAGCTTTAACAAATTATGGTAATGCAGATAAGGCAGAAGTCCAAGATGCTGTAGCGCGAGAGTTGGATTTAGATGAAATTCCCAAGCCTGATGATGCAGCAGATGCTTTAGCGGTGGCGTTAACTGCTTCGTTTCAGTTGTGAGATGTATAAAGAGAATAAAAATTACTAGTCCGGTTAAGGAGAACACCCACAGAATTGGTTATGATTTGTTACATTACCCTAGTGGTCTGTCAAGCTAAAAAGCATACTAGACTATTACAGTAGAGTAATTTGAAAGCACAGTAATACTCTGCAAAGCGGAATGTAATAAAGGATGCTGTAATGTCAGCGAACGAAGCCAACACTAGGAAACAATTTATTGACCCTGCTTTAACCCTAGCAGGATGGAACATCAAAAACCCTAACCAAGTGGGGTTAGAAATTCCTGTTGATGGCTATAATGCTGAACCTTGGAATGGAGTTACTGATTATTGCTTGTACCAACCCAATGGGGAAGTTATTGCAGTGGTGGAAGCAAAACGCCAAAGCAGTGATCCTCAAATTGCCCAAACCCAGGTAGAATACTACGTTAAAGAAATAGAAAAGCATCAAAGTTTCCGCCCTTTTGCGTTTATGACTAATGGGGAGGAAACTTATTTTTGGGATGTGGGAAATTCTGCAAAACGTCAAGTAGCTGGCTTTTTTTCGCCATCAGATTTAGAAAATTTACTATATATTCGTCAAAATCAAATTGCGTTAAGTTCATTACCAATTAATACCCAAATTGCCGGCAGAGATTATCAACAGGAAGCTATTCGTCGGGTTTGTGAAGCATTTGATGAAGGAAAACGCCGCACTTTGTTGGTAATGGCTACGGGAACAGGGAAAACCCGCACTGCAATGGCAATTATTGACTTATTTTTAAAAGCTAATCAAAGTCGGAAAATCTTATTTGTTGCTGATAGGGATAATTTAGTCAAACAAGCTTTGGAAGATGGTTTTATGGAACATATACCCCATGAACCATGCGATCGCATTTTCAGCTACAACATAGATAAAACTAAACGGCTGTATGTTGTTGTGGAAAAGACTTTGAGGAATTCCTATAAAAAATTTAGTCCGGCTTTTTTTGATTTAATTATTTTTGATGAAGCACATCGTTCTATTTTCAATCTCTTTCAAGAGGTAATGGAATATTTTGATGGGCGGATGATTGGCTTAACAGCTACACCCGCAGGTTTTATTGATAGGAATACTTTTAATACTTTTCATTGTTTTGATGGGATTCCTACTTTTCTCTACACCTATAAACAAGCAATTGAAGAGAAAAATTTAGTTGATTTTAGTCTTTATCAAGCACAAACTAAATTTCAAAGTGAAGGTATTCAAGGTGCTAAACTTTCAGAAGAAGAACAGAATATATTGATAGCACAAGGACATGATCCAGATGATATTGATTTTTCAGGTACAGATTTAGAAAAAAAGGTTAGTAATAAAGACACTCTCCGCAAGCAGTGGGAAGAAATCATGGAAGTTTGCCATAAGGATGAATCAGGGCAACTACCAGCGAAAACAATTGTATTTGCATTGACTCAAGAACACGCTTTACGGCTATGTGAAACTTTTGAAGAAATGTATCCACAATATTCTGATTTAGTGCGAGTAATTACCCACAAAACAGAATACAAAGGCAAGCTAACAGGGAATTTCAAAAAAGATGATATGCCCCGCATTGCTATTTCTGTGGATATGCTAGATACCGGAATAGATGTACCAGAAATCATGAATTTGGTGTTTATGAAACCCGTGCAATCACAGATTAAACTTTGGCAAATGATTGGACGGGGAACACGCAATCAAAAGGCTTGTAAAAAGTTGGAATGGTTGCCAAATCGGACAAAGCAGGAATTTTTAATTATTGATTTTTGGGAAAATGAATTTGCAGCTAAAGCACAAACAGAAGTAGCCCAAACTATTCCGGTACTTCAACGCATTTTTAACACTCGTCTGGATTTGCTGGAGTTATATTTACATGACCAAGAATCACCCGATTGTCAAGCGGTAATTGTAAGTTTACGTGAACAAATAACCCAAATTCCTACAGATTCATTTACTGTCAAAAAGAAGATGTTGGATATTGCAGAAGCTTGGACAGATTTATTTTGGAATTACATTACTAAAGATAAATTGAAGTCATTACGGTTTAAAGTTGCTCCTCTTTTGCGATTTGTGCCAGGTGTAGAGATAGCAGCAGCAACTTTTACAAGTAAAATTGAGCGATTAAAGTTAGAAATTCAAACGGAAGGGGCAAAACCGGATACTGTACAATCTATTGCTGAAGATGTGAGTCGTCTACCTGATTTTGTTCATCAAGATAAACGAAAACAAAATGCAATTAAGTTGTGTTTATCTTCACGTTTGAAAGATGCAACAGTGAAAGAATTGAATCAGGTAATAGAGGCTTTATCTGAAGAAATGAAAAATCGCCGACAACGCCATAGTATTTTTTTAGAGTTAGATTTAGCTGATTTTGTGGCTACTCGCGGTTTTATTACTGTGGGTGAAGGTGGTGAACAAGTTTATGTGGAGGAATATAAAAAACGAGTTGAGGAGAAAATAAATGTAATTGTAGATGATCATCCTACTATTAAGGCTATTCAGGAAGGTGAAGCGGTTACAGATTGGCAATTAATTGAGTTAGAGAGGACTTTACGCCAAGGTTTAGGAGGTGGTAATATTCAGCTTTCTGAGTCTAATATTCGCAAGGCTTACGGGTTAAAGGCTAATAGTTTGTTGGCGTTTTTGCGGCATTTATTAGATTTGGATGCCATACCTGATTATGATGAGGTGGTGAAGCGTCAATTTGAGGATTTTATTGCCAAACATCAATATAATGCTAATCAGATTAATTTTTTAAGGGCTGTGCAGAGTGTGTTTTTACAAAAGCGGAGGTTAGAGGTAGCTGATTTGTATGAGGGGGCTTTGGCTAGGTTTGGGAAAAATGCCGTTGATAGGTTTTTTTCTGATGATGAGGTGGATGATTTGTTGGCGTTTACGGAATTGTTGGCGGCTTAAATTGTGATTTGTTTATTTATCTATTGATTGAGTTAGATTTAATAGCCAGGGAATAAATTCCCTGTCTAATACCTAAAGTCGGTTAAAACCGACTAAATTGGGTTTTTATGTTATTATTTTGTTGATTTTTGGGTAATAATAGAAATTTTATTTTTAATTTAATTCAATTGTTTGGTAATATAATCTGAGTCCGTTTCAACGGACTTGAGCTTTGAGACAGGGAATTTATTCCCTGGCTGAATTGACTGGAATTGCTGGATAATTACACATTTATTAGTATTGTTTTAAAATTCATTATGGCTTTGTGGCGGTTGTATTATCATATTGTTTGGGCTACGAAAAAACGCGAGCCTTTAATTACTAATGATATAGAGGAAAAATTTTATGGTTATTTAATTGGGAAGGCGGATCATTTAGGTTGTATAATTCATGCTATTGGTGGAATTGAAGACCATATTCATTTTGTGGTTTCTATCCCTCCCAAATTGTCTATTGCTGAATTTGTTAAAACCTTAAAAGGTAGTAGTGCCTATCATTATAATCATACTTTAGGTAAAACACAACAATTTGCTTGGCAGGAAGGATATGGAGTTTTTTCTTTAGGAGGTAAACAATTACAAGAAGCTATTGATTATGTAGATAATCAAAAAATACATCATCTAAATAAAACGACAATTCCATTATTAGAACAAGAAACAGATTTAGATAAACCACCGGAAAATAAAAAACTAAACTAACAATAATACCAGGAAATAAATTTCCTGGCTAAAAGCTAAAATCCGTTAAAACGGATTAAATTTAAAAAATTAGTCGGTTAAAACCGACTTTAGCTATCAGACGGGGAATTTATTCCCCGGCTAAATGAATGGCTGGCTAAATGAATGAATGGCTAAATTGAATCAAAAACGCTAATTAAAAATGCTAACCGACCCGAACCTAAAATCAAAAGTAGACCTCCTGTGGGATAAACTCTGGACAGGAGGCTTATCCAACCCAATGGATGCTATCGAACAATTCTCATTTCTCCTCTTCTTGAAACGGTTAGACGAAGCCGAAGATTTAAACGAACGTCAAGCCAAACGCCGCAAAGAAGATTATCAGCCCAAAATTCCCGCAGAAATGCGTTGGCGAAATTGGACACAGATGAAAGCTGAGGATGCTTTAAATCATCTTAAAAATAAGGTTTTCCCCTGGTTGAAAGAAATGGGTAATTCTGACAACGAGGAAGAAAAAGAGAAAGAAACCGATAAAAATCAAAGTTCCTTTAGTGAGTATATGCAAACTGCGGAATTTAAAATTAATAAACCCAGTTTGTTAATTGAGGCTTGTAAATCCATTGATGAAATGAAAATCTCTGAACAAAATCAAGATGTTCAGGGTGATTTATATGAGTATTTATTAAATAAATTAAGTATCGCTGGACGCAATGGCCAGTTTAGAACACCCCGTCATATTATCCGCATGATGGTGGAAATGGTAGAACCTAAACCTACTGATAGAATTGGTGATTTAGCTGCGGGTACTTGTGGTTTTCCGGTTAATGCTTATCAGTATATTTTAGAAAAATACACCAGTCCAGAAATATTATTTGATGAAAAAGGTAATAAACATTTAGTTGGTGATTTACTCACACCTGAAGAATCGGAATTTCTGCAAACAGAGGCATTTACAGCTTATGATAATGATTCGGGAATGACGATGTTACGCATCGGTTCTATGAATTTCATACTGCATGGTATTGAACAGCCTCGGTTTTTTGCTAGAGATACTCTTTCTAAAAGGTTTGATGATGAAAATACCCTCGATTTAGTATTAATGAATCCACCTTTTAAGGGTGCGGTTGATGCGGGGGATGTACATCCAAAATTGGCAGGTTTAAGCAAAAAATCCGAGTTGTTATTTCTGCATTTGATTTTGCGGGTTTTAGATATGGGGGGGAGATGTGCGGTTATTGTCCCAGACGGGGTGCTGTTTGGTTCTAGTAAAGCGCACGTGGAGATTCGCAAAAAGATTATAGAAGAAAATCGCTTGGATGGGGTAGTTTCTATGCCTAGCGGGGTGTTTAAGCCTTATGCGGGGGTGTCTACGGCGGTGTTGCTGTTTACTCGTGGGGGAACAACTGACCGCGTTTGGTTCTATGATATGGAGCATGATGGCTTTTCTCTGGATGATAAGCGTCAACCTGTGACTGAAAACGATATTCCTGATATTTTGGATTGTTGGAAAAATCGGTTTAATGCTGATGTTACTAAACAAAATGAGGAACGTTTAGCGGAATTGAAAAAGCAAATTGCACCTTTAAAAGCGGAACGTTTGTTATTACATAAGGAAATTAACCGCTTAACTTTTGAAAATGCTATTGCACCGGCTGATGATGAAGCAACTCGTCAGGCTTTGGAAACGGATAAACAAAAGTTGGCGTTATTACATGAAAAAATCTCACCGTTGCAAAATGAAATTAATCGCCTGAATCGTCAATTTTGGGTTACAAAGGCGCAGATAAAAGGGAATAAATATGATTTATCTGCTAGTCGTTATCGTCAGGTGGAACAGGATGAGGTTTTTTATGATGTTCCCCAGGTGACGTTAGAAAGGTTGTTAAAATTGGAGGATGTTATGGGCGCTGAGGTGCGAGAATTGGAGAGGTTGTTATAGATTTATTCAGATGTATTCATTGTCAAAAATATTGGGAGATAAATGCCAATAAATGCTAATCAATGCCAGGGAATAAATGTCAATCAATGCTAATCAATGCCAATCAATGCCAGGGAATAAATGTCAATCAATGCTAATCAATGCCAATCAATGCCAGGGAATAAATATCAATCAATGTCAATCAATGCCAATCAATGCCAGGGAATAAATGTCAATCAATGCTAATCAATGCCAATCAATGCCAGGGAATAAATGTCAATCAATGCTAATCAATGCCAATCAATGCCAGGGAATAAATGTCAATCAATGCTAATCAATGCCAATCAATGCCAGGGAATAAATGTCAATCAATGCTAATCAATGCCAATCAATGCCAGGGAATAAATTCCCTGTCTCATAGCTGAAGTCGGTTGAAACCGACTGAATATAATTTGGATGTTGATTTGATTGTTTTTTTGGGGAATAATGGCAATTTTATTTTGCAATTAAACCCGATTTTTTGGTAATCTCATTCTAGTCCGTTTTAACGGACTTGAGCTTTTAGACAGGGAATTTATTCCCTGGCATTATTGATGGTAGATGGTAAGATTTTTGATGATGTGCAACAAGTGACTCATCATATTTTATAGCAGTAAAATTAGAAAAATTACAAATTTTTATCCAAATAAGATGGCTATCAAATCGAATAACTCACAACTACCATTAGGCTGGAAATGGAAAAAACTAGCAGAAATTACAAATATATTTGACTGTAAACATTATACGCCTACTTATGTTCCTGAAGGTATTCCTTTAATTAAAACAAATGACTTAGTGCCTGGATTTTTTATTTTTGGCACAACAGTTTATGTTTCCCGTGAAGAATACGAAAATCTTACTGATATAAATAAACCAGCACAAGGAGATATTGTTTTTGCCAGAGAAGGTTCATTTGGGGTTGCATCTTATATTAAAGATAACCGAGAGTATGCAATTGGTCAGAGAACAATGATCATAAGGTGTGATCTCAGTAAAATTAATCCAATTTATTTAACAGCTTATATTAATTCTCCTCTTTGTCAAGAAGAACTTTTAAAAGTTTCGATGGGAACAACAGTTAAGAGAGTCAATGTTACTGATGTCAAGGAGTTACAAATAGCAGTTCCACCATTACCAGAACAAAAGCGAATTGCAGCAATATTGGAAAAATGCGATCGCTTGCGTCGAACCCGTCGCTACTCCCTACAACTTAGCGAAACCTTCCTCCAATCCGTCTTTCTGGAAATGTTTGGTAATTTAGAAACAAATTCTAAAGACTGGAACTTGATTCCTTTTGATGATGTATGTACCATTGATGCAGAAATGGTAGATCCTAAACTGCCAGAATTTTGTAACCTTTTACATATTGGTGCTGCAAATATAGAATCTATTACCGGGAACATTTTAAATTTACAAACAGTCGGGCAAGAAAAACTTATTAGTAGTAAATTCTTAATTAACCCTGAACATATACTTTTTTCAAAAATTCGACCAAAGTTGAGAAAAGTTGCATTTCCTCAAATACATGGTCTTTGTAGTGCTGATGTATATCCAATTAGAATTAAGTCTTTTTCCTGTAATCAATATTTTCTATTACATTTTTTTAGAAGTAACTATTTTTCTAATTTAGTATCAGAATTAGCTGAATCTAGAACAAATATTCCTAAAATAAACCGAGAAGAATTCTCAGAACAATCTATACCTCTTCCTCCTCTCCCCCTACAAGAAAAATTTGCCCAAATAGTCCAAAAATTTGAACGCTTTCGCAGCCAACAACGAGAAGCAGAACGCCAAGCAGAACATTTATTTCAAACCCTGCTACATCGAGCCTTTCGTGGAGAACTCACATCCTCAGACTGCAACGATGTAGAAATATCCGCATTATCGGCAGAAAATCACCCACAACAGCCACAACCAAAATCTACAGATAAAGCGGAAAACCTTCCTATCCCAGCCACCCAGCCACAAACAAACGCGCTACAACTAACCTTACCAGGCTTAGAATAACCAGATTAGTAAATGCTAACGAAGAATCATTAAGACTTCTTTGGCATGACCAATCACTTACTCTCAAAGAGATAGGACAGCATTTATGAGTGAGTGTGAAGACGGTGCTGTGTCAAGCGGATAAATTGAAGCTAACTTTCCGTTTGGATTAGTAGAACTGCGATCGCTAATTCTCTAGAACATCCTACCAGTGCCTGGGTGAAAAGACACCTCCAGAGATTGCCATTAACCACAAAG
Source organism: Anabaena sp. EIM26 (assembly GCF_057568715.1). NCBI lineage: Bacteria > Bacillati > Cyanobacteriota > Cyanophyceae > Nostocales > Nostocaceae > Anabaena > Anabaena sp. EIM26. The sequence goes on from NZ_CM172472.1 coordinate 2,036,310, forward strand.
GTTTTATCTGAAGTAGCTGAAAGTAGGGAGGAGTTTGCGGTCAGAAGGGTTAAGTGGACAGCAGATAGATTTCGTCAAGAAAACTTGTATCTTCAAGAGTAGGAGTTGGTACGTCGTGCTGGTTTGCGTCCAGAGATGCGACAGTTACCTGTAGTCAAGGAAGCGATCGCTACTGCTTTAGAAGCTTTAAACTTATTAGTCAGCACGATTTAAGCTTAGGTAAATCTACAAACCATTACCAATCAAGATAAAAGGGGCCCAATAGTAAGGATGACTGAGGTTACGGGAGATGGATTCAGAATTTCTACTTCGTCCCGGCGTATAATTTACACTACTGCGGTTAGTATTACTACTCTGGATCTTACCTTGAATCATGGCGATTTGAGCTTCTCTCAAGGCTTCGGATTTTGTCATCTTCCCAGTAGAGAGATTTTGGTAAAACTGCTGCATTAATTGGCTGGTGCTGGCATCATTAACTAGCCACAGCGAAGCAATCACCGCCTTAGCTCCATTGGTGAGAAAATAGAAACTAATGCCAGACATTTCAATCCCATCAGCATCCACCCCACCTAAAGCTGTTTCACAGGCAGAAAGCACCACTAAATGGGTATCTGTCATGTAGTTTTGGAGAGTTTGAATCTGCTCAACAGTTAATTTGTCACCAGTTCCAGAGAGCAGAAAAGAGTTTTCAGGACGACCAGATTCAAACTTACCGTGAGTGGCAATATGTAACACCTTATTACCAGAAAGATGATCTCGCAAAGTCCGAAAAATAAATTTTTCATTGAGATATTCTGAACCAGGAAAAATGCCTGTGTTTTCTTTCCCCGATTTCTGCACAATATTAGCCAATTCTAGCGGCACATTCGACAAAGCATTGAATCCCGGAAAACCTTTAGAAACACCCATTGCCAAAACTTGGATATCCTGTTTTTTGCTCGGTAAACGGTCTTTCACATCTGTTAAACCGGCATTGAGAATTGTAGAAATTCCATAGCGTTCAATCAGATATTGTTTACCATCAAACAGTGCAGCCATTGGGATGTAGCGAGTGGAACGGTCAAGGGAAAAGACCAAATGACGCACATTTTTATCCTTGATTTCCCCTTCTAGCGGTTTAATCAACCAGTTATAGAGTTCTTGACTAGTGGCTTTTAAATCTTTTTCATCATTTGGGTTAGCTAGTTGGGTTCTAAACTGGGAAACCTTATTCCAGAGTTGTTGTTGGTTAACAGGTGTTTCAAAAGTGCGGAAAACTACGCCTTTTTCCCCTGCCCTTGTTGCTAGTAGAATCCTGATTTTATCTTTTAAAACTAGGGGATAAACCAGAATTGTGTCCGGTTCAGCAGTCACGATTTTAGCGGCAGTATTGCGGACTTGTTCCGGTTCCAGGAGTGCGGGATCTTTGGCTAATCGCTCTTGGAGAGTTTTCCGAAAAGTATTAGTATCTTGATTAAATTTTTTAGTTAATGTATCGAGTTGGTCACGCAGTTGGCTGAGGCTGTTACATTTTTGCTGCTCACATTCGTAAAGCTTCAGTCCAAAGGCGATGAGAGTACCATATTTTTTGAGGATATCTTCTTCAATGCGGGACAAAGCAATTCCAGAAGTTTCACCACCTGCTCTAGCATTGCGAGTAAAATCACGTAATTCTTGAATTTTTAATAGTTCTAGAACTTGTTGGGCTTCTAGTAATCGTCCTTGGGAAATCAGCAAATCAGCTAAACTGCGATAGGTATCTGCTACGGTTTGGGTGTAGGATTCTTGTTGCTCACGAGGTAGCTTGCGTAAGTCCTGACGGATGTTTTCTCGCACATTGACTGATTGCTTGTAGAAGACAATAGCTAATTCAGGTTGCTGCTGTTTTTCTAGTGTTGAGCCAATGTCACTGAGAGTCAGACCCTCCCCTTCACGATCACCGATTTCTCGAAAAATAGCCAAAGACTGCTGATTAAACTCTATTGCCTTTAGATACTGCCCCAGGGAATGGTAAACAACGCCCAGATTACCCAGGGAATTGGCTTCCCCATTGCGGTTTCCTATTTCTCGAAAAATAGTCAAAGACTGCTGATGGAACTCTATTGCCTTTGGGTATTGTCCCAGGGAATTGTAAACAAGTCCCAGATTACCCAGGGAATTGGCTTCTTCATAGCGGTTTCCTATTTCTTGAAAAATAGTCAAAGACTGCTGATGGAACTCTATTGCCTTTGGGTATTGTCCCAGGGAATTGTAAACAAGTCCCAGATTACCCAGGGAATAGGCTTCCCCATTGCGGTTTCCTATTTTTCGTTTAATAGCCAAAGACTGCTGAAAGAACTCTATTGCCTTTGGGTATTCCCCCAGTAAATAGTAAGTAAAGCCTAGATTATTCAGAGAAGCGGCTTCCCCATTGCGGTTTCCTATTTTTCGTCTAATAGCCAAAGATTGCTGATAGAACTCAATTGCCTTTGGGTATTGTCCCAGGTTATGGTAAACAGCACCTAGATTATTCAGAGAATCGGCTTCTCCTTGGCGGTCTTTGAGTTGTTGATAAATGGCTAACGCCTGTTCCCAAGACTTGATAGCCGCTTGGTATTGGCTATGTTGAAGTTGCTGAATTCCTTGTTCTAACAGCTTATCTGCTTCTGTTTTGCGGTCTTGAGTTGTTTGTGCTTGTGCGGTAGTAGAGAGGAGATAACTGGGAATGGGCAACAGGGACGGAATCAACGTCAGCAGCAGAGGTGACGTGAGCCAGCTAACTAATCTGAGTCGCAATGACATTACATTTAATACTAGGGTAATTACTTAAAATTTTGCTTTCAGTATATCGTAAATCTTGAGTAGCTTGAGTTGACGCACTGCAACAGATTAAAATTGTAAATGTAGCCTGACAAGGCATTAGAGGATTGATATCCATGATACTCAAAGAGTTAGAACAACAACTCCTTGCCCTTAAACCTAGTGAAAAAGTCCAGATTATACAGTTACTTGCTCAAAGTCTTGGTAGCAATTGGCAAGGAATTGAGAAAACCCCTAGAGTCTGTGGTGGAGAAGCTTGCATTGCTAATACTCGTATTCCTGTCTGGGTATTAGTAGAAGCTCGACGACTTGGATATAGTGATGTTGACCTTTTAACCAGCTATCCCACCATTTCAGCTACGGATTTAGCTCATGCTTGGGTATATGCAGAAGCTCATGCTGATGAAATCGAATTGGCAATTGAGCGTAATGAGGCAGCATAGTCAATGGCACGTTTTTACGCAGATGAGCAGTTTCCTTTTCCAGTTGTGGAATTATTACGGAATTTAGGGCATGATGTTTTAACAGTTCAAGAAGCAGGAAAAGCAGATCAACGCATACCTGATGATGAAGTATTAGCATTTGCCATCAGTCAAGAACGGGCAATATTAACTATTAATAAATATGATTTTATCCGTTTGCATCGTCGTGATGATGACCACTTTGGAATTGTTGTTTGTAGCAATAATCGTAACTGGGAACAATTTGCAGCAAGAATTAATGACGCTGTAACAGCAGAAGCATCATTACGAAAAAAACTAATTCGTGTGGTACGTCCAGTCACTTAAAAAACTAAAGATTTACCATAAGGATTCTACTTTTCTTAATGGGACTTAGGCAAAAAAAGAGACCAAAAGAGGTTATGATGCAGAGATAGCAAAGCTTTCACATCAAACTAACCCCCATGAAAGAGACAACACCCACAGCCATGCCCCCATGCTTTGAAAAATGGTGTCAAAGGTTTGATGATTTATTTAATCATAAAGCCCAAAAAAGGGAATTTAGACATTATTTAGGGGGGTTATTAGGAGAAAGCGAGCGCAAAAACCTGTTCCAGATGGCAGAAACCGCTGTAGGTGTAAATTACCACAGATTACACCACTTTTTAACAGAAGCTCCTTGGTCTGCGAGCCAGATAAATGAGAGACGCTTGCAGGTAATGAACAAATGTAGTCAGACCAGAATCACTAGGGGTTTCAGCTTGATAATAGATGACTCAGGTCATAGAAAAAGTGGTAATTTTACCGAGGGGGTGGGAAGACAATATATTGGAGAAATTGGCAAGACAGATAATGGAATAGTAGTGGTAACAACTCATTTATATGATGGGAGAAAAAGCCTACCATTAGATATAGAGTTATATCAACACGCTGATTCATTACCCGAAGGGAAACAAGACCCTCTATTTGAGAAAAAAACAGAGATAGCAATTAAGTTAATAGACCAAACTAGAGAGCGAGGATATCAACCAGGAATAGTGATTGTAGATGCGGGATATGGTAACAATACATCATTCCTATTAGAACTAGAAAATCGGAAATTAAAGTATTTAGGAGGAATAGCCAAAAATCGGAAAGTCACAATCGGTGAGCAAGAGAATAAGCAACAAACAATTAGGCTAGATGAGTTGGCAAAGACTTTACCCCAAGAGGCTTTTAGCGAAATTAAACTCAATTTAGATAAGCCCAGAACGGTATGGGTGGCAACTTGTGAAGTAGAATTATCACGTCTAGAGGGAAAGCGAAGTATAGCTATCGTCATGAATGCTAATAATTTCTCCCAAGCCACTGACGTTGACTACTTTATTACCAATGTTTCTGCATCTGTTGTCACTCCAGAATGGATAGTCAACACCTATTCTCAACGTAATTGGGTAGAGGTTTTTTATCGAGAAGCCAAGGGATTTTTAGGCTTGAAAGAATATCAAGTCCGAGATAAAACCAGTCTCATACGACATTTTATCCTGGTCTTTTGTGCCTATACTTTTATTCTTTGGCATCAGTTGACTGGCGGTTTGAGGCGTAGGTGGGCAACTAAACCTTTGAACACTTTTACTGAGGCTTTAGAAGCCTTTAGAACTGCTATTTCTTTTCGTTTTTTTGAATGGTTGACTGTTAATCGTGACGTATTTGCCGCTCATAAAGCCAGTTTTGGCTTTATTTGGGCTTGATTTTTCTTTAAGTCCCGTTAACTGCACAGTATCGAAACTATGCCTATCATCAAGCGTCGTCAGTTTCTCCAATCTATCGGTGCATCCCTCACCATTCTGGGTGTAAATCAACTTGCCATTCATCAAGCTTCCCTTAATTATGGCCAGGTTTTAGCACAGGATACTCGCCGCAAACGCGCCTTACTTGTTGGTATCAACAGCTATCCGGGAAATAATGCCCAAGACTTAGAAAAGTACGGAATATGGTATCAGTTGCGAGGTACGGTGAACGATGTATATCTTCAGCGAGAATTGTTGATACATCGGTTTGGATTTCATCCAGATGATATTCTGATTTTGACTGATGAAAAGGCAACACGCCAAAATATTTTAGAGAAATTTGAGCAACATTTGATTAAATGGGTAAAATCTCCTGATGATGTAGTTGTCTTTCACTATTCAGGACATGGTTCGACTGTAATTGACACAAATAAAGTTTTCGATGATGGGTTTAATGGAACTATCGTTCCTGTTGATGCAGACTTACCTCCAGGTTTTCCAAAAAAAGGTGGAGAAGTTGATGATATTACAGCAGGTACTATCTTTTTATTGCGGGAAGCATTGGGACGCAAAACTAAAAATGTGACTTTCATTCTTGATAGTTGCTATTCTGGTGGTGGAGTGCGGGGAAATTTAATTTTTAGGTCGCGTCCTGGTGATGCAGAAATTCTGAAACTGCGGGGTGAGAACCAAACTACAAGACTCAAATCAAGTGAAGAAGAATTGGAGTATCAGCAACGTTGGCTGACTGATTTAAAATTATCTCAAGCAGAATGGATTCAACTACGCAAAAAAAATATTGTTAATGGTGCCGTTATTTTCGCTGCTGGACGTAATCAGCAAGCGGCTGATGCCACATTTGCTAAAGATGTAAATGCAGGTGTGTTTACATATTCCTTGACTCGTCAGTTGTGGCAACAAACGAGTAATCAGGGCATGGGTAAAGTTGTTATAGCTGCGGCTGGGAAAACTGAGCAGTTTCTGCAAAGTATGGCAAATTCTCGCCGACAAAATCCAGATTTTGAAGTAAAAACTGGTAGTAACGATGAACAACAACCGATGTATTTTACTCCTATGCAGAAATTAGCCGCAGAAGCGGTGATTACGGAAGTTAAAGGAAATGCTGTGAAGTTACTTTTAACTGGTGCAGAACCACAAGTTTTAGAAGCTTTAGGTAAAGGGGCAATCTTTAATATTGTAGATAATCAAGGGCAACTGCAAGGAACTGTAAAAATTGAGTCACGATCTAGCCTGAATGCCACGGGATTACTACAAACTAAGTCAGGTGTCAAAATTGCTCCTGGAGCGGTGTTGCAAGAACAAATTCGGGCAATTCCTGCTGATTTAAAATTACGGATTGGCTTAGATAAATCAGTGGATACAGAAGCAGCAAAACAGGCATTACAATCAATTCCCCGCATTGAAGTAGTGACGTTGTTAGAGCAGGAAGTACATTATATTTTGGGACGAATGCTGCCAGCTTATCGTCAAGATTTGGAAACCAGAAAATTTGCAGATTTACCAGATGTAAATAGTGTGGGTTTATTCTCGGTTGGGTTTGAACCAATTCCTGGTTCATTTGGAGTGAGAGATGAAACTATTGAAGATGCAGTAAATCGCCTCCAGACAAAGTTTAAACTATTGCTGGCGGCTCGATTGATGAAAATGACCCTGAATACCAATTCATCTCGGTTAAACGTGACGGCTAGGTTGACAGTTGCAGATAATCAAGCTTTGTTAGCAGAGTCTTTTACTGTGCGTGGGGATAAAAGTTCATCTACAAAAAATCTGCAAATTATCAGTTCTGAAAATGGTTCTCTGGCTCAAATTGAGATTAACAAACCCGTACAAATAGCTGTTGAAAATCAAGAAAATCGTGATTTACATATTGGTGTATTAATCTTTAGTCCAGATGGGGATATTGATATTTTGTTTCCTTTGAGTGATGGTAAAGATGCTGCACTTGTTCCAGCAGGGCAGACAATTCAAATCCCAAGTGAAGCAGAAATGAAAACCGGAGGAAAGCTGTCTTTTGTTAAACCTTTGGGGATTGTAGAGGTGTTGATTGTGGCGAGTACAGCACCAATTCACAAAGCATTGAAACCATTACAGACATTGGTAATGGAACAAAGGAGCGAAAAAAGAAGTAGTGGTCAGGTGGCTGAGAAAGCAGAAGAAGCAATAGCTAGTTTATTAGATGACCTGGCTGAAGGGAGACGCGGTGAAACAGAAACAAATATTCGCCTTTTTGATACTCAACAGATGGCAGCTTTATCAATTACGTTTGAAATTGTTGACCAAAAAGTAATTTAAAAGTAGCGCTTCTAAATTTGTCTAAATACAATATTGATTAAGAGCAAAATTTTCAGTAATTACCTCAATATTAAATGTAATGTCATTGCGACTCAGACTAGTTAGCTGGCTCACGTCGCCTCTGTTGCTGACGTTGATTCCCTCTTTTTTGCCCATTCCCAGTTATTTCCTTTCCACTACTGCCCAAGCACAGACGAGTCAAGACCGCAAAACAGAAGCAAATAAGTTGTTAAATCAAGGAATACAGCAATTTCAACGTAGCCAATACCAAGCAGCAATCCAATCTTGGCAACAGGCGTTAGCGATTTATAGACAACTGAAAGATCGCAATGGGGTAGCCAATTCCCTGATGGTTCTGGGTAATGCTTACGGTTCTTTGGGGCAATATCCAAAGGCAATTGAGTTCTATCAGCAATCTTTAGCTATTTTTCGAGAAATCGGTGATTCTCCAGAAGAGAGGCTTCGCCAACGCAATGGGGAAGCTGGTTCTCTTGGTAATCTGGGCATTGCTTACAATTCCCTGGGGCAATACCCAAAGGCAATTGAGTTCTATCAGCAATCTTTGGCTATTTTTCGAGAAATTGGCGATCGCTATGGGGAAGCTAATTCCCTGATGGGTCTGGGCGGTGCTTACAATTCCCTGGGGCAATACCCAAAAGCAATTGATTTCTATCAGCAGTCTTTGGCTATTTTTCGAGATATCGGCGACCGCAATGGGGAAGCCATTTCCCTGGGTAATCTGAGCAGTGTTTACTCTAGACTGGGGCAATACCCAAAGGCAATTGATTTCTATCAGCAATCTTTGGCTATTGTTCGAACTATCGGCGATCGCAATGGGGACGGTCTGACCCTGGGTAATCTTGGCAATGTTTACTCTGCACTGGGGCAATACCCAAAGGCAATTGATTTCTATCAGCAATCTTTGGCTATTGTTCGAGCTATCGGCGATCGCAATGGGGAAGGTATTTTTCTAGGTAATTTAGGCAATGCTTACAATTCCCTGGGGCAACACGCTAAGGCAATTGAGTTCCATCAGCAGTCTTTAACTATTAAACAAGAAGTCGGTGATATCGAAGGGCAAGGGCTTACCTTGGGTAACATTGGCTTAATACTAGAAAAACAACAGCAACCAGAATTAGCTATTGTCTTCTATAAACAATCTGTGAATATCCGAGAAGGTATCCGAGAAGACTTACGCAAATTACCCCGTGAACAACAGGCATCCTACACCCAAACCGTAGCAGATGACTATCGCCGTCTAGCATCGCTGCTACTTGAAAAAAATCGAGTCATGGAAGCTTTACAAGTTCTAGACTTGCTCAAAGTTCAAGAACTACAGGACTATGTTCGTAATGTGCAAAACGAGAAGAACAAAGAGAAGATTGAACTATTCCCAGAAGAACAAAAAATCATCCAAGATTACACAGCAATTCAAGCTCCATTTATTCGTCTTGGTACTGAACTAGCCGACCTCCGCAAATTGCAAACTCGCACTCCTAGTCAACAGCAACGCATTCAGGAAATTGAAAAAATCCAGGCGCAAACTAACCAACAAATGAGCGAGTTTCTCAAAAGTCCTGCTGTGATAGCTTTATCGCAACAAATACAACAAACCGCTCCACAACAAAATCAGACTTTATCCGCTTATAAAGAACTGCAAATCCGATTAAATCGGTTAGGAAAACGTATCGCCCTATTCTATACCTTGGTGTTGGACGATCGCTTGGAATTGGTATTACTACCCCCAGGTAAACCACCAATCCGTCGTTCTGTGGCAATCAAGCGGACGGAATTAGAAACAATGATTCAAACTTTCCGTCAAGATTTACAAGATCCAAATTCTCAGGTTAAGGAAACTGCCCAAAAGCTTTATAGCCAACTGATTAAGCCAATAGAAAGTGAACTCCAACAAGCAGATGTTCAATCAATCATCTATGCACCTGACGGACAAATGCGTTATATTCCCTTGGCTGCACTTTACGATGGTAAGCAATGGCTGACGGAACGCTATCAAATCAACTACCTCACCGCCCTAGCATTGACCAAACTTGAGCCTGAATCTACTCATGATCCTCGTGTTTTAGCAGGAGCATTTACACAAGGTAACTACAATGTTCAGGTAGCAGGACAAACTTTCAATTTCCAAGGATTACGCTTTGCTAAGACAGAAGTTGAGGGATTAGGTGCAGCAATTCCTAACACTACCAAACTGTTTGACAAAGCTTTTAACCGGGATGCCATTTTATCCCAAATTAAGAACTACAGCATTGTTCACATGGCAACTCATGCTGTTTTCGTCAAAGGTGCGCCGGAAAATTCTTTTATTCTCATGGGTGATGGTAATCGGATTAACTTAAAAGAGATTGAGGAGTGGAAGTTACCCGATGTTACTTTGGTGGTACTAAGTGCCTGTCAAACTGCGTTGGGTGGAGATTTGGGTAATGGTTTGGAAATCTTGGGGTTTGGTTATCAACTCCAGCGAACAGGAGTGAGAGCTTCCATTGCTTCTCTGTGGGAAGTTAGTGATGGTGGTACTCAAACCCTCATGGATGCTTTATATGCTCGACTCAAATCTGGGAAAATGACTAAAGCTGAAGCCCTCCACGAGGCTCAAATTGCCTTGATTAGAGGTAAAAATCAAAGCAGTGGTAAGACGCGGAGTAGTGTGAGATTGACACCAGGAAATAGCGGACAAAATGCACCTATCTCTCGTGATCTAAGTCATCCTTATTATTGGTCTCCCTTTATTTTGATTGGTAATGGGCTGTAGAGTAGTGTACAGAAGTCATTTTGTGGAGTTCTCTAAAAGCCGGATTTGCAAACTACTTCCACACCTGATTCAGCAATGCCAAAGTAATTGAAAAGTGGCGCTTCTAAGATTTATCTAATTACAATATTGATTAAAAGCAAAATCTTCAGTAATTACCTCAATATTAAATGTAATGTCATTGCGACTTAGACTAGTTAGCTGGCTCACGTCGCCTCTGCTGCTGACGCTGATTCCCTCTTTTTTGCCCATTCCCAGTTATCCCCTTTCCACTACTGCCCAAGCACAGACAACTCAAGACCGAAAAGCGGAGGCAGATAAGCTTTCAGAGCAAGCAAGACAGCAATATCAACGCAGTCAATACCAAGCTGCAATCCAATCTTTACAACAAGCAATAGCAATTTATCAAAAAATCGGCGACCGCAATAAGGAAGCCATTTCCCTGGAGAATTTGGGACTTGTTTACTATTCCCTGGGGCAATACCCAAAGGCAATAGAGTTCTATCAGCAGTCTTTGGCTATTCAACAAAAAATCGGCGACCGCAATAGGGAAGCCAGTTCCCTGGAGAATCTGGGACTTGCTTACTCTCACCTGGGACAATACCCAAAGGCAATAGAGTTCTATCAGCAGTCTTTGGCTATTGCTAGAGAAATTGGCGACCGCAATGGGGAAGCCAATTCCCTAAATAATCTGGGCAATGCTCACAACGATCTGGGGGCATACCCAAAGGCAATAGAGTTCTATCAGCAGTCTTTAGCTATTACAGGAGAAATTGGCGACCGCAATGGGGTTGCATCTTCCCTGAATAATCTGGGCAATGCTTACTCTCACCTGGGACAATACCCAAAGGCAATAGAGTTCTATCAGCAGTCTTTAGCTATTACAGGAGAAATTGGCGACCGCAATGGGGTTGCATCTTCCCTGAATAATCTGGGACTTGCTTACTCTCACCTGGGACAATACCCAAAGGCAATAGACTTTTATCAGCAGTCTTTGGCTATTACAGGAGAAATTGGCGACCGCAATGGGGTTGCATCTTCCCTGAATAATCTGGGCAATGCTTACTATTTCCTGGGACAATACTCAAAGGCAATTGAGTTCCATCAGCAGTCTTTGGCTATTGCTAGAGAAATCGGCGACCGCGATGGGGTTGCATCTTCCCTGAATAATCTGGGCAATGCTTACCTTAACCTGGGGCAATACCTAAAGACAATAGACTTTTATCAGCAGTCTTTGGCTATTAAACGAGAAATCGGCAACCGCAATGGTGAAGCTAATTCCCTGATGGGTCTGGGCAATGCTTATCTTAAGCTAGGGCAATACCCAAAGGCAATAGAGTTCTTTCAGCAATCTTTAGCTATTACAGGAGAAATCGGAGACCGCAATGGTGAAGCTAATTCCCTGTATAATCTGGGCAATACTTATCTTAAGCTAGGGCAATACCCAAAGGTAATTGAGTTCCATCAGCAGTCTTTGGCTATTAAACGAGAAATCGGCGACCGCAATGGGGTTGCATCTTCCCTGATGGGTCTGGGCAATGCTTACTATTCCCTGGAGCAATATCCAAAGGCAATAGAGTTCTATCAGCAATCTTTAGCTATTGCTAGAGAAATCGGAGACCGCAATGGTGAAGCTAACTCCCTGGGTAGTCTAGGCAATGCTTACCTTAACCTGGAGCAATACCCAAAAGCAATAGACTTCTATCAGCAGTCTTTAGCTATTCTACGAGAAGTCGGCGATATCGAAGGGCAAGGTCTTACTCTCAGTAATATTGGCTTAACATTACAAAAACAGCAGCAACCAGAATTAGCTATTGTCTTCTACAAACAATCCGTCAATGTGCGAGAAAACATCCGTCAGGACTTACGCAAGTTACCCCGTGAGCAACAAGAATCCTACACCCAAACCGTAGCAGAGACATATCGCAGTCTTGCTGATTTACTTCTTTCCCAAGGAAGGGTACTAGAGGCTCAACAAGTCTTAGAACTATTAAAAATCCAAGAATTACGCGACTTTACCAGAGATACTAGAGCAGGTGGCGAAACTCAGGGTAGTCCCCTCAATCCATCAGAATCCCGCGTAGTTCCGCCTTATGACAGTGTGATTAACGTAGGACTAAAACTAACTGAATGCGAACGTAAACCCCCCTACTGCCCAGAACGCGACCAATTACGCAATTTACGAGATACTGCCAATCAGAAATTTAACCAGGAAGTAGACCGGCTTTTAGCTATAGCAAGGCAACAACGGGGTAAAGATCCTGCTCAACTAGCACAGGAAGAACTCACGGTTGCAGCCCAAAAGGTGGTTACAGCCCAACCCAAGACGGTGTTAATCTATCCCTTAGTTTTAGATGACAAACTTTGGCTAGTTTGGGGAACTCAAGCTGGTAAACAGGGAGTTGTATTTAACAGCAAACTCGTAGTTGTTAGTCGCAAAGAATTAGCTACTACAGTTGTGAAGTTTCGCCAATTGTTAGAACAACCAGGGGACGAAAAAGAATTGCAGCAGGTGAGCCAAAAACTTTATCAATGGCTAATTGCACCGTTACGAGCAGAACTAGACGCTAATAATATTCAGAATTTGGTATTTTCTCTTGACCGTTCCACCCGCTACATCCCTATGGCGGCGCTGTTTGACGGAAAAAAATATTTAGTCGAATCTTTTAACACTTCTACTATTTTAACTTCGGGATTAACGAATACAAATGATAAACTTTCATCCAAAATCGAGGATGATCCTGTATTGGGATTAGGACTTTCCGATGCAGTTCCTAACTTCAATCCTCTCCCCAATGTCAAAGATGAAATTAACGCCATTATTCGCACAGCCAGTAATCCAAATGGTATTTATCCTGGTTTGTCTCGACTCAATAAAGACTTTTCCAAAGATGCTTTTAAAGATTTGATTGACTATCGCATTTTGCATATTGCCACCCACGGTCAATTTGTCTCTGGTAATCCAGAAAACTCTTTTCTGCTATTGGGAAATGGGAATAAATTAAATATTACAGAAATCAAGAATCTGACTGATTTAGGTGGAATTCATCTAGTGGTATTATCAGCCTGTGAAACAGCGCGGGGTGGAGAAGATCAAGAAGGTATAGAAGTATCAGGAATCAGTTATTATTTTCTAAGAAGTGGTGCTAAATCGGTAATTGCTTCTCTGTGGTTAGTCAACGATGCCAGCACCAGCCAATTAATGCGGCTGTTTTATCAAAATCTCGCTACTGGGAAGATGACGAAAACGGCAGCCTTACGTCAAGCACAATTGACTATGATTGCAGGTAAAAACCAGAGCAGTGGTAAGAAGCGAAGTAGTGTAAATTATACACCAGGGAAAAGTAGACAAAATGCACCTATTTCTCGTAATCTCAGTCATCCTTATTATTGGTCTCCTTTTATTTTGATTGGCAATGGGTTGTAAGTGTACAGAAGACATCTTTAGATGATTAATTTAAAGATAAAATCTAACCGCAGAGACGCAGAGGAGGCAAAGAAAGAAATGACAAATATTAATCTGGAACAGGCAATCCAACAATATCATGCTGCTCTTGAGGATGTAGTTCAGACTCTTGAACCATTAACTCCTCTTTCTCAACCAGAAGAACTATCTGCAAAAGTTCCTCCTGAAATTGTTGATTCTAAACCTGCTATAAAAAATCAACTTTCTCCTGCTCAAGTTCTCCGAGTTTTGATTGCACGAGATCGGGTTAATTCTGTCTTAGAGATACTCGCTAATTCTGTAAATTCTCCTCTTCCATCTGGTGAAAGCTTAGAAAAAATCAATCAGCTTGATGAAAGGTTGAGAAAACAGGTTAACGTTATTGCACCCTTGATTGAATCTGCTAATTTACGTGCTAGTTTTCATCCCAAAGAGCAAGCCTGGTGGTGGTTTCTGGAAGTTCCTAAAACCCAATGGAGCGATCGCTTTGATTGGCTCTGTAGCGGGGTTTCTGTTACCTGTTTGACGGTTTCTTTGGGCTTGATGGGTGACATTGCCCCTCGCTTTCTAACTGGCGTACCTGATGCTTTTGGTGCTTTTGCAGTCAGTACCCAAAGTGTTCTTACTCTCCTTGTTGCTGGTGGCGCACTCACAAAAATTGGTCAAGAATCTCTCAGACAGTTACTAAAAACAATTAATATTCCTGAAAAATATTGGCATGAATTAGGTGCAATTGGTTCTCTATTAGTAGTTTTGGGATTGTTCAGTTTTCGCCAATATTTACCACAAATTGCTACAATTTTTTATACTAATCCAGGGATAGAAAGCCGGAAAAACGGTGATTGGAGTAGTGCGGAAGAACAATTTAATCGAGCTATTAAATTAAATGCTGATGATGCCCAAGCACATTTTCAATTGGGAAATCTTTACGAAGATATGCAAATAATTGAAAAAGCTCGTCCAGAATATCAATTAGCTATTCAAGGAGGAATTCCTGCGGCTACTAATAATTTAGCACGGCTGAATATTTTGAAAAAGGACTATTCAGGGGCAGTTTCTCTACTAATTAAATTATATACAGATAAAACTCTAGATTCAAAAATAAAACATACTGTTCTTAAAAATCTAGGTTGGGCGCGATTGATGCAAAAAAACTATCCAGATGCTGAAGCCAAGTTATTAGAAGCCATTGATTTGCAATCTACTCTCAAGTTAGAGAAGTATGATATTGCTGATGTTTATTGTCTTTTAGCCCAAGTCATGGAAGCCCAAGGTGATAAAAAAGAAGCTTTGTTAAAGTGGAAAACTTGCAACCAATACGCCAATATTACCATTCCTGAACAGGATGAATGGGCAACAATGGCTCAGAAGCGTTTGATACCCCAGGAGACTAAATGATTAAATTATCAGTTTTTATAGTTGCATTGGTGGCGTTTTTTCCTGTTTCGGTTATCGCTCAAACTGCTAAAATTTATTCTATTTCCGGCACGGGTAAGGTAAGAATACAGCGGGAAAAACGCACAGATTGGATTCCAGTTCGTCAAGCTGTTGATTTACATGAAGGTGATCAAATCTTGCCAGATAGAGGAGTCAAAGTTTATGTCAGGTGTCCTGATTGGAGTAAGCCTGTCCTTGTCAAAGCTGGAGTACCATCAGGTATGGGTTCAGTTTGTCTTACCTGGGTGAATCGAGATTATAGAGGTTCTCAAGCTGAGGGAACTCTTGGCGGAATTGATGCTGCTATTCCCTATTTAATTACTCCCCGTCATAGTCTCCTACTCAGTCATACTCCCTTAATTCGTTGGCATCAAGTTTCTGGA
Source organism: Anabaena sp. EIM26 (assembly GCF_057568715.1). Classification (NCBI taxonomy): domain Bacteria; kingdom Bacillati; phylum Cyanobacteriota; class Cyanophyceae; order Nostocales; family Nostocaceae; genus Anabaena; species Anabaena sp. EIM26. The sequence goes on from NZ_CM172472.1 coordinate 2,051,642, forward strand.
GTGACAGAATACACCATTGAGGTGACAGGTGCAACAGGCTTAATGTGGAAGACTAAAACCAAGGAAACTCAGCTTGTTTATGCTGGTAAACCTCTGGCTGCGGGTGTACCCTACTCTATCATCGTCCGCACCAATACGGGGAAATCCTCTCAGGAGGATAATTACAATTCTGAGCAAAAAGCTACCAATCTGGAATTTAGAATCCTGCGTAAATCTGAGGCAGAAGCAGTAAAATCAGAAACTGCCAAAATTGCTTCCAGTTCTGTAAATAACGAAGCAGACGCTTTAACGCTGGCAAATTTTTATAGCAACTACGTTTTACCGCAGTCTGTAATTCAAGCCTATCAACTACCAGATAATACATTTGAGACTTATAGCTTAACTGGTGATGCGATCGCAATTTTAGAATCTTTGTTGCAACAGGGAAAACAGTCTGCTCTCATTTATCGTACTTTGGGCGATCTCTATTGGCAAACTGGACTTATCCGTCTTGCAGAAACCAATTATTTGCAAGCAGTTGATTCGGTCCAGGGACTAGAAGATATGGAAGATTGGACACTAGCTCAGTATAGTTTAGGACAAGTCTATGCTGCGATAGATGACTATAAGAAAGCATTGGAACATTTTAGCCAAGCTAGAGTAGGTTATATCTTTCTTGGAGATAACAGACGTGCAGACGTTCTCCAACGCCAAATCAAAAAAATCAATAAAACCTCAGCTAATTCAACGTGAGTTCGGTGTTAGGAGTTTCTCCTATGCCTACGGCACGGCTTCGCCGAACGGAGTTATGATTTTTAAGGGCGAGAGAATAAGGGTTTGAGACTCCTACTTGTGGCGAGTTTTCCACAAATTATCTTATGTCGAACTCACGTTAAATTAAACTGAGTCTGTCGTCCATGACTGCCGTTATGCGAAGTCAAGATAGTGAGATTCAATGTGACAATATTGGAAGAACAATAGCTTCTTAGCCTCAGCTAGAAGCCCTGTCTCATCTATTGAGGCTGCTTCATATATCTTTCCTGTCCTTGGGAGTTATAGAGAACTAGACGCAGGTTAGCATTGTCACTAATCACTCCTAAAGCTTCTCTCAGGCTTTGGAAATGAGTTTGTAAATCAGGATTACCACTTTGTAGTGTTTGGTCATATTCTGGGGTTAAGCGGACGCTAATACCTTGGTTATCTATGGTAAAAGTGCAGAACCGCATTCCATTAACACAGGTACTGCTCAGATCAGCACGAGTTTGGGCTAAATTCCCATAGAGTTGCTGTTTTTGTTGTGCCTCTGCTAGAGCAGTCGAATAGGCTTGAATTAGAGATTGTGCTTGATTGTAGTTAAAGCTATCTTGGCTAATTTGCCCTGCCGTCTGCCCTGCTTGTTGCCAAGATGCTACTGCTGCCTGCCATTGATTTTTTTGCTCAAAGACTTTGGCTTGATTACCCAGGTTGATAGCTTGTTGATAGAGTGTAGCTGCACGCATTTCTTTTCTAGAGCGATCGCGTGCCAAGATAAATTTTGGTTTATAATCCCTCAACAAGTTTTGTGCTTCTTGATATCCTGTACTCGTTGAAGGGATACTTTTCAAGGCATTAATAGCCCCTTGCCAAGCAGATTCTACCCTTTGCCAATCATTACCTGATTTAGCTTTTGTTTCGCGTTGGATGGCTGAATCAGCTATGGTTTTAGCTGTGTCTAGTTTTTTCAGCCATGTTTCTTCCTGGAGTAACTGCTGATTTAATGTTTGTAAATTGCGTTGATAATTTGGTAATTTTGCCTTTACCAGCCCATAGAGTTGATTTTCTGGTTTGATAGGCTCTAATGGTGCGATCGCTTGCCGCCATAAACTTTGTCTGGTGCGTAGTTCTTCTAGGCTATTTGCTGGAGTTTTAGTTTTTTGCTCTGCTACAGATCCTGCCTGTAAAGCTTTTACCACCAGGTTAATTTTTGTTGACTGTTCAGAAAAACTTGCACTCAGTTCCTGCGCTTGCTGGTGACGAGGTGACCATTGAGGAATTATTTTTAGATCAGAAATTACTGTATCTAATTTCTGTTGCACTGCTAATAATTCCTGCTCAGATTTAGCACGACGCATCAATTGCTCAGACTCACTTTTAAATTGCTCGGCAGTTTGTAATTCTTGACACTGACCAATCACGCAAGAACGAGTCAAAAAGAAAGCACCACCACCAAAAATTACTGTCACTCCCAATACTGCACCGACAAGGATGGGTAAAGGTGGAAGAGATAGGTTTCTACTCTTAGATAAATTTTGTCCATCTGCAAAGGGATCAAACTTTTCTTCTTCTAATGACTCATTCTCACTATCATCCAGAAATGATGTATCTGAGCCAAATGATGTATCTGAACTGAATGATGTATCTGAACTGAATGATGTATCCGAACTAAATGATGTATCTGAGCTAAATGATGTATCTGAACTAAATGATGTATCTGAGCTAAATGATGTATCTGAACTGAATGATGTATCTAATATGTAGTTTTCCGCTTCTGAAACATCATCATCTTCTGTAGTCGATGAGCTAAGTATTGTTTCTGTTGAATAGTCTTCTTGTACACTAGATGCAGAGTCAGGAAGATTAAGTGGTGGAAAAATTAGATAGCTGCTACTATCCATTTCTTCTTCTTGACTAAAAGTTTTCTGATATTCCTGTCTATCCTTTGCCTTCACTATTATGGAATGTTTGGCGTAAGGGAGCTTTTCTCCTGAAACTCTGATATAAAATTGCACCCTTTGTGAATCATATTGAGATTGCCAATGGAGTGCTTCTTCAAGTACCGCTAATACTTGATTCGTATCAATTGCTACGCCAAAAGGATGTTGAGTTAAAATCATCAGTTCATCATTTTGGACAGCACATTTGACCTGTAAGACTTCGCCAGATGTAATTTCCAGTAGTAATTGTTCTTGCAAAATACTGGCTAGAAGCTGTAAATCTTCTTTTTGGAATGCTACTTTCATAGGGTGTTATTGCTAATTTTCTATATAGTTTTATAGTTTTTATTATCTTTGAGCGTATGAAATAAAGTACTTGCGTTGGTTACACACAGATACATAGTTTTAACCACCGATCCAAATTTTGCAACCCGAGTTAAATCTGTAACCAAAAACAGCATAATAGGGATGCTACATATTTATACGGCGAGATGAGCAATAAGCCAATCCAAATGCGAGTATAAATTATCTAAGGAAAAATATACAATAATATTTCAGTAATTCTTAGAGATTGGCAAGTTTATCCAGGGGGTGGATTAGTTCTCATCAACCAAATAGCAGCGGTTAGGCTTATAGAAATGAATGTACCACTCTTGCTGAATTCGATAAAATTAATTCGTGCCAAATAAATTTTTTTAGTCAACCAAAGCTTGCTTATGCAATCAAGGTGCTGTAAAACCTATAAGACAGCACTGCAAACCTGCTTTGGAATTATTAATACAAGGTGTGTGTCAATGGATTTATTGGAATACCAAGTTAAAGAATGGTTTGGAAAGATGGGCATTCCCGTATTACCATCCCAGAGAATTGACCATCCTACAGATTTAAAACGCTTAAAAATTCGCTACCCTATTGTACTAAAGTCGCAAGTACACGCAGATGAAAGAGCCAAAGCTGGTGGAGTGAGAATTGTGGAAACCACCATTGATGCGATCGCAGCTGCTCAAAATATCTTTAATTTACCAATTTGGGGAGAATTGCCCGAAGTCTTACTGGCAGAATCCAAATATGATGCCAAAGAAGAGTTGTATCTTGCCGTTGTTTTAGATACAGCCCTGTGTCGTCCAGTGCTTTTAGGTTGCAAAGAACCGGATATTGATTGGGAATCCCCTGGGGATAAAATGCAATATGTGGTTGTAGAACAGGAATTTTCACCATTTTATGCCAGACGACTAGGCTTGAAAATGGGCTTACAAGGTGCGCTGATGCAATCGGTAAGCGATATTGTAGAAAAAATGTACCAGTTATTTGTGCAGAAAGACCTAGATTTAATAGAGATAAATCCTCTAGCAGTCAGCACTTCTGGGCAAGTTATGGCTCTCAATGGCAAAATCAGAGTCAACGAAAGGGCAATTAAACGTCATCCAGAAATAGTCCAAATGGCAGCAAAAATGCTCTCCCATCATCGAGGTAGCAAGATTAACAGCATCGTCGGTGATTGGGATGGGTTAGAAATACACGGAAAAATCGGTATATTAGGCAATGGGACTGGTTCTGTGTTGACAACCTTAGACGCAGTTGCTAATGCGGGTGGCAAACCTGGTATTTCTTTAAACTTAAGACATTCTTTCCTCACTGATACCTCACTAACTACTTTTTGCGATCGCTTAGAAACAGGTCTGAAAATCTTAGCTGCTGACAACACCATTAAAGTGATTCTCATTAACTTTTTGGGAACTATTCCCCAGGTTTCCCAAATGCCAGAAGTCATTGCCAACTTTATACAATTAGACCCAAAAGAACTCCAATCTCTTCTGTCTAATGGCAGCAAAATTAAGCCCAGAACCTTACCCAGATTAGTTGTACGCCTTGCTGGTTCTGATTTTGAGAATGCCAGACAGTATTTAGCTACGCTCAAACCCGATACCCAAATGCTGATAGTCGTAGAAAATTTAGATGAGGCCGTCTTACAAGCAGTTCGTTTGGCTAAGTTACCTGCGTACAAAAAGCAGTAATAGGAGGCAGGAAAATTTTAGATTTTAGATTTTAGATTTTGGATTGAACCATTTAAAATTGCAAATCCAAAATTGAACGGGCAGGATCAATATTCCTCTCCCTGTTCCCTGTTCCCTATTCCCTATTCCCTATTCCCTATTTTCAATAACTAAATATGAACTTAACACCAGACAGTAAAGTTTTAATTCAGGGTTTTTGTGAATTTATATCAGCAACTCATATTGCTCAAATGAAAGCTTATGGCACTAATTTGGTGGCTAGTGTCAATCCGGGATGTGGTGGTCAGCAAATGTACGACCTGCCAGTATTTGACTTAGTAGAGGAGGTGACAGCAAAATTTGGGTCAATTGACACGTCGATTATTTGTGTACACCCTTATCAAGTATTAGATGCTGCATTGGAAGCGATCGCATCTAATATTCGACAGATCATTATTATCTCCGCTGGTGTGCCACCTTTGGATATGGTGGCATTACTCCGCAAAACAGAAACTCGTGAAATTTTGATAGTTGGACCCAACAGTCCTGGAATTATCGTTCCTGGCAAAATTCTCTTAGGAACTCAACCAAGCGAATTTTACACACCTGGATCAGTGGGGATTGTCAGCCGCAGCAGCACTCTTACTTATGAAGTGGCTTGGGAATTAACCAAAGCTGGTTTAGGTCAGTCCATTAGTGTCAGCATTGGTAGTGATGCAATTGTGGGTTCATCGTTCCTGCAATGGTTGCAAATTCTGGATGAGGATGAAACTACAGAAGCGATCGTTTTAGTCGGTCAACCAGGCGGTGGAAGTGAAGAAGCAGCCGCACGATATATAGCTGAAGCTATTGATAAACCAGTCATTGCCTACATTGCCGGTAGACACGCACCATTAACTAAACATTGGCGGTCAACAGGAACCCTAGCAACCGTTGTTGGACGTGATTCCACTTTTGGCACAACACAAAATAAATTAGCAGCTTTCCAATCAGCAGACATTCCTATAGCTGAACGTCCTTCTCAAATTCCCGAACTATTGAAAAAGGTGATGGGTAATTCGTAATTCGTAATTGGGGAATGCCCACCAACATTAGACATCTAGTAACAGAACGTAGAGACAGTTCCTGTAACGTCTCTACCAAGGGTTTTTAATAACTTATATTTATATAGCAATCCTATTTGATTTATGAACGGATTTTTTAAAACTAACCGCAGAGACGCAGAGAGCGCAGAGGTGGAAAAAAAGAGGTGTTCATATCTTATTTAGGATTGCTATAGTGACTTAATGTTTATGAAATAGTTCTTCCTTATCAAGATTAATAATATCAGATTTTGAGGCTGAAGTCAACACCTCACCTCATATTTTTGGCAAACATAAACAAAAAGATCCCCGATTTGTCTAAGAAGTTGGAGATCTGAAAAAAACTATGAATCTTGATATCTGGTTAGTAATTGGGGAATATAATCATACCCATCAACACCGATAACAGAAATCATTTTCGGGCGATTTTGTTGAAGTAAAACTTGGAAATTATCTGCTCCAACTTGTCCTTTTATTATGGTCAATAAACCTGCGGCTTGTCGCCATTCATGGGAAGAAATTTGCTCTAGCAGATACATTCCCAACCCACCAGTATAAACAGCCTTTTCAAAATTAAGGAGGTGATAATAAGCTTCGGCTAAATAAGCTAAATTACGACCTTGAAGATACAAATCACCAGAAACTTGTGCAGTTTTAAAACCTACCTCTAAATATTTAATTGCTGCTTCGTTTTGTCCAGTTACTAAATAGGCAATACCTAAACTGCTAAAACATAAAGCTTGACTTTGAACATCACCTAATTTTTCGGCTAACTTTAAACCTTGTTCAAGATAATTAATTGCTGATTCATAAACTTCTGGTTCAATATTTTCCAACTGCTGGGCTTGCATAACTTCGCTATAACCTAAATTTACCAGCGCGTTAGCTTCTCCGGTTTTATCACCGGCTTGTCTACTTAAAATTAATGCCCTTTGACTGTAGTTAATCGCTTCGGCATAATTTTTTTCTTGGACATAGGTACGACTGAGATGATTAAGATTAGCAATTTCACAATAACTATCCTTAGCATTTCTCGCTATTTCCAAAGCTTGCTGATGAAAATTAATTGAGCGCGGATATTTGCCTAAAGCACGTTGAGAATATCCTAAAAGTGTCAAAATTCTGGCTTTTTCCTGAGTTCTCTCCACCGAACGCAGAGGTTCATCTAAATAATCTAAGGCATCTCGCAAAGAACTACCAGAAAACGAAGCAAAAATCCCACCGTAGAGAGGGAAATAAGGACGCTGGGCAAAAGTTCTTAAAATCTGGAGCATAATTTGTGAAGCTCCATTGCTGTAAACTATTCCTTGGGTTTGAAAAGCATTTGCTAATTGACTCCAAATTACCGCAAAGGTCAAAAATGTAGAAATTGATAATTTGGGGCCAGCTTGGATATCATAAGCTTGTTGGTCAAACCAAGTAACTAAACCTCGTTGTAAAAATTGTAAAACTATTGCTAATTCTACCCAATCACCGAGGGTAATATTTTGTTGTTTTTGAACAAATTCAATTGCAGATTCTTCAAGTGCTAAGGTGCGGAAAAATGCTGCGGGGAATTCGCTTTTAACTAACTTTGCCCAACTTGCCCAAGGACCACTTTCTCCGGGTACACCACCAAATCCTAGAGAACCTTTTTGTTCATACATCCAACTCAGTAGATTTTCTTGGATACGTTGCCAAGAAGCGACACCACGAGTAATTCCTGTTGATATTTGCGCTAAATCGGAATTAGCTTCACCAAATTGCTGTAAGGATTTAGCTAATTGCTGTAATTGGGATAAATTTAATTGATATTTTAAATTAGGGTCAGTTAAACGCAAAAATACGGCTAAACGCTCATCATTACTGGCAATGGTAATTTCTCGGACTGCGAGAATTATAGCTTCCGTGGCTTTGTTTTGCTCTTGCCAGCGTTGCCATTGTGTTTGAATGGTTTTAATTGCTCTTAAACCACGCGTAGCTTTAGACTTTTTTAGTTCGTCTTTTTCACTATCTACTTGGGTTTGCAGGGTTGTCAAGCGATCGCTCAAAGCTAACTCAAACACTTCCCCTGTACCGGAAGTAATACCTTTGAGCAGCATTTGATATACTTGCTCTACAGAGCTAATCTTACCCTTGAGAGTGGTTTCAACAATTTCATCAATTAAAGCGAGATAATGCTCGCGCAGAGGTAGGGAATCTGACACTTTAGCTAATAGAGTACATCACAACAATTCTAATTCTAGTGTGACTGAGAGTGTTACAGATACATAATTTGTGCCACCTCAATTAGCTACCATCTATATCAAATGAGCAAATATTATCTACACATTGTCAGATTTTTGACTTTTCCAAACTTCATGAATATGGTTTTTTCTCATAAACTATTTAGGATTGCTATAGCAATAGTATTTGAGTTTTTAAACAATCTAAATATTTGTAGGGTGTGTTAGGCAAAGCCGTAACGCACTGTAAATTTGATTAATTGTACGTTACGCTGTCGCTCTAAGCATAGCCATTTCTGCAAGGGCTTTACACACCCTAGGTATTTTTTCAAAAATCAAATATAATTCCTATATTAGGATACAACAATCAGAAACAAGTATGGATATTAGGGTGTGGCTAACCACTGCCTGTAGTACGATGGTCTTCATTGCTGCTTTATTTTTTGGTCTAAATCATTCAAAACTTTGCTTTAAGCAAATGCGTTATTTAACTGACACAGAAAAAATTCAAATGGCATTCAATTATCACAACAGCAGGGAAAGTATGCCAATAGAAACTGCTCATAAAGGAACTCAGTATTACAAATACATTAAGTACGAAAATTTTGATGAGTTTATCCGCAAAAATCCGAATTGCTGCCAAGTAAATCCTGAGCTAGGCACTGACCTTCCACCACCTGATTTTTTAGATCGCATCACTGGATATAATTCTGGTGATGCCATAGTTCTTAATTTTGAGGTACATTATCTAGATGATAAAGCCAGTCAACAATCAAGAAAAATGAAGTTTGAAAATGCTCTACAAAATTGTGGTGAAATTAGATGGTAAATTTACCTAATTAAGCATAAAAATTAAAGCTATTATACTAATTTTCTGTATGACCCCAATCTTAATCTAGAACGTTCACTATACAATTCAAGTGCGCTGATAAACAGTTCACTCGTTTGGGTAACAATCTCAATATTAGGGTTGCTAAAAGATTTATTAATTAGACTAACTGCTGCTACTTTTAAAAAACTTCCTTTTTTAGAAAAAGCATTCAACAATTCATTAAATACCATTTCACTTGTAACTATACTTACATTAGGCAATAAAGATTCAGTCACACTTCTAGCTTTCAGATGCAATTCATCATTAGAATTTGGTAGAGCAATCCAATAAGTTGTTGATTTATCAAAGCTTTTGCTGTGAGTTCATTGGCTTTCTCTATTCCTGTTTTAGCAATTTATATAAATGGTTGCTTGCTCTTAATTATTCAAAATTTTTAATTATCTTCCATCATAGCTTTATGAAGATATCCAATACTATTTTGGCAAAAGCGAGTAGAATACCAATAGCAATAGTAAAAACAAAAGCCTGTTTAATAGAATAATTATCTATTTTTTTCTCCAGATCATCCAAACGTTTTACTAAATAAGGAAGAGAAGAAACTAAATCAGGACTATTCATGAAGTCAGTAGGAATTGAATCATAACCTATCTTATTTCGTGGATTTTCATCATCTTGATCTAAGTCTGTATACCATATAGAAAAAACTCTCTCACCTCTTCCTACATAAAAATTAAGAGGTCCAGCATTATAAATAGCAAAAATTAATTTCCCACTATAACCAGGATCTACATGGAAACCTGAAACATTAATCAGCCCATGTGATTTAAATTTAAATTTCATCGAAATAAACGCAAGCGCATTATTAGGCACTTGGATTATTTCGGAAGTTATTAGAAATGCAAACTGTCCTGGCGGAATAGGAACAGTTTCTTTTTCGCCAAGAATAATTTTTTTCCGTTCTTTCAAAGGTGTATCAGGAAGGGCTGAAATATAAACTTCTTCTCCCAAACATAATTCGTATGATGCAGACTGAATTTGATCGCTATTAAACGGTTCAATTAAATTAGGAAGACGAGATCTCAAAGTTTGTGATGACCAAAAACTCATCTTTGCCCTCGCAAGATATCGTTAAGTGAATGTTTCCTTTCCACAAAGTCTAAACGCTTACTAGATTCTTCCAAAATAGGAATGCTTCGTGAGTGTGATTCACGCACAAGGAGGGAAAAAAATCTTTTTATGTTCTTATTCCAGGTAGCTCGAATTGGGTAATCTTCTTGGTGATCTGTTGCTTCACAAGCCTTAGCAAGTTGAGCTAGAAGCCGAATATATTCATCAATAAAGTTAACATCAATTATATTGATGTTATCAATCTCTAACTCTTTTGCTAAAGGAATTGCTAATAGGTTACTTGCTGAAATAATCATTATAAATGAATCAATAAATACCTTCTTGTTTTCTTCTGCTGAAACAGGCGTGGAGGAAAGAATTCCAAGATATTTAACGAGATGCAGCGTGATATGATTCATTCGCCGGGAAACGCCAAGTGCAATGATTTCAGGATGATAGATTTCATCATGTTTCATTTGCAAGCGTTGATAAGCATTTAATGCTTCAGATGAAATTACTTGATCTAACATGACTTTTAAACTGGTCTTACTCTTCATAATATCTCCTTAGATTGAAGCACATAGAAAATTAACTTAACAAATTTCTATTGAACAACCGCAGACTGGTTAGAAAACAGACTGTTATCTGCACAACACTCTCTGAGTTATAAACTGATAGCTTTTTTTCTATAAACTATCGATAGACATAAATTTAACGAAAGTCATCTCTAATATGACGACTCATGGCTAGATTATAGTATTTTTCATTAGATTATTCTTATAGCTAATAGAAAAAGATATTATTGAACGGCAATTATTTTAGCACGATTATTCAGTTCTTGTAAATTAGGAATCTCTAATGATGGTAATCTCTGGGCTAAAGTTTCTTTAACTTTATCATTAATACCCCATTTAGGAGGATAAAAATAATCAATTGGTTGAGGAGTTGCAGTAAATTTTGCTTTTATCTTTTTGCGATTACTTTTCAAATCAGGAAATGCGGCTCGACAATATTTATCAGTTTCACAAAAAAGATTTTGACAGTCTATAGCTTGTAGCGGACGACCCCAAAGCGATTGAAAATTTAACCCCAAACGTTGAAATTCATTTTCTTGATTTTCTGTCATCCAATGAATGACATCAGCATAATTTTTGCCATTTGTATCAAGAAAACACTTGTTAATACCACGTTCTGCTCCTGGACCTGCTATAGTAAAACTGTTTTCATCAAAGTTGATAACTTCACTATAGTTAATATCTGTTGCTAATTGGTAAGCCATAAACTTACCTAACAATGGATATGATTCAAGAATATGAAAAATTTCTGCCAAACTTTTAGCTTTGATTATGGGATTAATCACCCTATCTTGGCAAACCATTTTATCAATTAATGCCAAATGATTCTGGTGTTTTTTATCATAACCAAACTCCTTACTAGCACAAGACATATATGCACTTGTATAAATCACATATCCCAAATCCATAGCCTCTTGTAATATCTGGGAATATACATCTAAATTAAAGTTGGCGAGTGTAATATAATCTCCTAATTTGGTTTCTAAATATTCCCAAGTTTCTATTTTATTAAATATTTTAAATAGTAGGATTCTAAATAACACATCTTCTTCGTTTTGACTTCTATTCTCATCATAAATTACATTCTTGATCAGATATTGAGAAACGCGATCACTTACTCGATAAGCATTACAAAATTTATAAGTATTAAGGATAGGATCGCTCGTCCAAGGTGGTGGTACATTTTTAAGTTTGTTGAAAAATACTTCTTGACGCATAGCAGCAAATCGCCAATAGGTATCAAAAATCTCTTGTCTTACTTGCATACACTCTTCTCCTGACTTATCATCATTAATTTTAATTTTGCCTAAATTATTGGTTAAGGCAGTTTATTTAAGCCTAAAAACCAACATTATCAAAGTTTTTGTTGCATTGCTACCTTTTTTTAATGTAACTTTACTTCTTATAAATCAAAAACACCGAACCAATTGGCCCAAAGTTTTCCAAATAGATTTTATTGTTATAAAACAATCCCGGAGACATCCCTCCATCAAATAACATCCCTTCTTGAATTCTTCCTAAACAATTATTTTTAGAAATTCCTTCTAAAACATTATCAAACTGACTTGGTAGCAACTCTTTATTAATTGCAGAAGTTTGAATACTAGAATTAGCTTTCACATCATTAACTAACAAAATCACATAACCTTTACTAGTAACTGCTACCATAGAGCGATTAGTTGCGCCTTTACAAGCAAATTCTCCCAAGGCTTTACAAATATCTTTAAACTGACCCTGACGGTAGAATCTGCCATTACCTCCCACTAAATTGTAATTAAGAATATTCGCTCCTCTTCTGCCAGTATCAATAGTAGCTTTACGTTCCCTGGGGTTTCCTCCTGAGATTCCAAATGAAGAACGTTTATTTTTAAATGCACCTGAATACTCTATCCCACGAGAAATATTTAAACCTTGGGGTTTATTAACAGTATCTATATAGTCAGCATTAATGGCTGCAATTGGTGATTTACCATTTAATTTAGAATTGCCATCTAATATTAATTGACTAAATTGTTTGGGTATATATTCTTTACGAAAGTTTCCTCTACCATCTTTAGCATATATTTTATGAGCTAAACCAACATTAACTTTAAAATCTAGTTCTGCTGATTTAGGATTAAAAATAATCACATGATTAATGCCTTTAGAATATCTTTCACCTTGATTATTAGTCTTAAAAAATTCAATACTAAACTGAGAATTATTGCCAGGACAATTAGTGGATGCTTTTGGTGCTGAATTAGCTACCATATCCTGACAACCTAATAATAAAGCAGCGCTAATTATGGGAATAGATATCAAAAATAATTTATTTGCGTTCATCTGTGTTTATCTGCGGTTATGATCACAAAAAAACCGCTACAGAATTACTATAGCGGGGATTATTACTGGATCTAACAAATCAATCATTGAATTTCTTGCCTTATAGCAATTCCCAAGCTCATTAAATACACCCCACCCGCGCTGTCGCGCACCCTCCCCTTGGTAAGGGGAGGGTTGGGGAGAGGTAATTTTGTATCTAATTAGAGTGGGAAAGGCTATATCATCCTCTGTAATATCTTACCTGCTAACTGTCCGATACCAAAAAATGACAGTAAATGAATTCACTGTCTTCTTTAATCTTTTTGCTTCAGCAATTGCTCTAAAATCCTCTCTAGCCTCTCTATAGCAGCATTTGTTGATTGTTGGCTATCTCGTAATTCGAGAACTACATTATTTACTACAGCATTACGTGCTTTGGTTGTATCCACAAAATCGTCAATTTTGTGGCTTAAGCGGTCAAACTGCTCATCTGCTTTGACAATAAAGTTGTCAACTTTTTCGCCCATGACTTGAACTGTTACGGATAACCCGTCAAGCTGTCTTTGGGTGATATCTTGTCTTTCTGATAGTCTGTCAATGCGATTATTGGCTGATTCAGCATAGGAAGCGGCTGATATCAGAAGCTGTTTGACAGTCTCAAACTCATCATCTAATTGCTGTAGGTGTGAGTCGATGTTGGTTAAACGGGTGTTGGTGTCTACTGGCTGTGGGTTGGTCATGCCGATTTTTGCTGTGCGTGCGGCTAACTTGCTTTCTGGTCTTGAGGTTTGTAGCTCTTAATTGCTCGTGTAATCATCCGTTCTACAAGATTGGATAATGTACGATCTTCGGCATTTGCGATACTTTCTAACTCTTCCCGTAGTTCATGTGAGCAAGTAAATGTAATTTTTGCCTTTTTAGTTTGACCCATAACTTCAGAAACTATAGATAACTTAAGGTTACATTCTCGCTCAGTCAAAAACCAAATATTTTAGAAGCTGTTAGAAACTTTAGATAACTTCAGAAGCTATAGATAACATAACAACAGATAAGCCAATTAGACAAGTATCTGTCAGCGATCGCTCACTAATCCCCTCATAACTATTAGTATCAACAGATGTTGCGGCTCGCAAAGCAGGTTTTTAAGTACATATCATACAAAAAATCCGCTACAGGATGACTATAGCGGGGCTGATTACAAATTGCAGTTATGGCGTAATGTAAAATTCAATGGGGAAATTCAAAATTTACTAAAGCCATTCAAGAACAGCTTCTTCTTTGGTATTGGTATTGCGAGATGGTGTTTCCCGCTCAAACTTCATGTGAATAGAACGGCTTTGTTCACCATCAGCAGCAACAGCCAAAATTGGGTAATCAATTACACCATCTTGGAAGGACATTTGGAAACGGAATGTACCATCTGAATTGAGCTTAATGGGACGGCCACCAATTGTTACAGTTGCATCTGGTTCAGTTGCACCGTATACAATCAATTCAGCGTCAGCAATTAACCAGAATTGACGAGGACGTACAGGTACTGCGGAAGCGGAGAAGCCAACACCAGACATACCCACACCGGACATGGTTAAACCAGATACGGTAGGAACTGCCCACATACCCACACCAGATGGGAAGACATAGGAACTAATAGCTTGTTCTGGACGTGCAGAACTGGGTACTTGTTGCATGGAACCGAAGAGAGAACCTGCAACTCGTTGAGCTTCAGCAGATTCTGCTAAACCAAAGATTTGGTCATAAATGGGGTTGCCATTTGCAGATCCAGCAGCGGCAGATGTGGTGGCAATTTTCTTAGCTGGAGGAACTAGTTCGTACTTAGTCGTACCGCGCAATTCTTCTTCAAAGTCTACGGTGATGAAGACATCTTCAATCCAGTCGGAAGGATAGACGGGAGGAATGTGAACTCTTGCAGAACGAGCTAATACCAACCAACGACTGTCTGCGGTACGATAACCGATATCAATGACGTAATCGCGATCGCTCACAGGAATTGGTAAATACCATTCTCTGGCTAGTTCATCAGCAGGATATTCCTGGATACTGTGGGGGCTTTGATGTTCGATATTAATGTCAGTAACATCATAAATCCGCAACGCTAGTTGCTGTCCACCTTGACGGCGTAGTTCTTCTTTGTGATCATTGGGAATATCCCAGTATGTATAAGCCCATTGGGGATCACGGGGTAATAGAACTATACGGCTATCACCGTAACCCGCTGGTAAATCGGCAAGTGCCTCATCTACATCAGCGAGAGAACCACCAGTACGATCTTCCTGACCTAATTCAAACTTTGCTGCTTCCACGGTCTCCTGTGCCTCCAGTGAACGAGATGGACTGAGCGAAACTTTGTTGCGCTGGACTTCTTGAATTGATGCCAACAATTGAGATTTACGCATTCGGCTATAGCGAGAAATGCTATATTCACTAGCAACTTTACGAAGTTGCCGTAATGTCATCTCCTCTAGCGGGGGGCGTTCTTTTGCCATTTATTTGGCCTCCAGTAGTGGTAAAGGTAAATGATATCCCTGGGTTATAGAATGGTTTATAAAATGTCATCTATCCCAGATGAATTTCTTATTCCTGACTCCTGGTTTTGCCCAGTTTATAAGTGTTTTAGTTTGTTTTTAAATGGAGATACACGAATTGCTTAATTCCTAGTCTTGCCGTCATTAGCATTTCTTCGGGATCAGCGGCGTGCTTTCGTTAAATAGATATTAACCGGTAATCATGCCTAGTGAGCAAGGGGTCTGAAGACGGTTTTTCGTCTGTTTGACGTATTTATCAGCTCTTTGGGGATCATTATGTCAGGAAACCATGACATAATCAGTTTTCGGGGAGATATATATCAAGATTTCATGACATTTCTATCCACAAGCCCAAATTAGTTGGGGATTTGAGAAATCGGGGATCTGGTTACTCAGACAAAATTTAGTGGAAAATCCTTGCGCTGT
Source organism: Anabaena sp. EIM26 (assembly GCF_057568715.1). Classification (NCBI taxonomy): domain Bacteria; kingdom Bacillati; phylum Cyanobacteriota; class Cyanophyceae; order Nostocales; family Nostocaceae; genus Anabaena; species Anabaena sp. EIM26. The sequence continues at coordinate 2,067,378 of NZ_CM172472.1, forward strand.
CAGGGTTTTACTGACAACTATGGTGCGTCAGATATTAAATACCTTTTTACTTACAGAACTCCACAAAAAAGATGATCCAATTTCACCAAATCAAAGCGACTTTTCTTCCCCCTGCTCCCTGCCCCCCTGCCGTCACAACGACGGGATATTTTTTTAGTTATAAGTCTCTTACAGGATTTATGAAGTCTGACGTGGTTGGTGAGCTTGCCGAACCACACCCTATAAAGCAAGCCAGTTGCGTAAGAGGATGTTTGAATTACGAAAAATATTTTTGCTTGAGTTTACCATATACTCTTTTGACAAATAGTTTTGTTAAACGCCATTTTGTTAAATCTGGAATCTTTAAAGACGAATAGATTTTGTAATCAAAAAAATCATTTATTTCTGTTAAAATTAATGTAAATCTCTTAATAATATTTTCACTCCGGTACTCCGATAAAATTTCTGATGATAAAGTTAAAGAAACTGGAGATGCTAGAGATTTAAGAACACGTTGCACATCATACTCTAGAGAATATCCAGCAATTTTATAACAATTAAAGCCAGGATCTAAGTAATCAGAAAGTCCCCCATTAATACTAGAAAAAACCTGACATCCACAAGCGAGGGCTTCCATTGGTTGTAATCCAAAACCTTCACTAACACCTTGTTGCGCCCAATATTCAGCAGAATCGTAAAGATAAATTTTAGTTCGGTTGAATAATCCTGGTAAATCTTCGATATAAGAATCAACGACAAAGACATTACATTTTTTCTGCAATGCAGGAATTAATTCTTTGATTAAATATTCAGAAGATTTTCGAGTTTGAACTAAAATATCAATATCTCGCTCAAGATGCAAATTTGTAAATTCATCGGCAATTTGATTAGGTAAATAATAAATTAATGAATTAGGTGATTTTTGTCCCCAATATCCCATTGTGTTACGGCTGACTGTAATGATGGGAATATCTGACGGTAAATTGAAATTATAACCAGCAGTATGAGCATGATAAATAACATTATATTTTTGTAGTTTGGGCGCTAATTTAGCGATATCAAATCCCCAACTAATGATAAATATCACATCATTTAAGTTGTTTTCTTTGAGTAGATCATCAAGAAATAGTTTATCTTTTTCGCGTTGACGATAAGTAACAACATCAGCATGACAAATCTGTTGAGCTAAACCAACTGTTTTTAACTCTGCCCAAAGACCACCACAGGAAAATTTTTTATCTGTACCAGGAACTAAAAAATAAAGTTTTCTCATCAGAAAATTAATATAAGCAGTATTCACTTGAAGAAGATACAAAATTTACGGTAAAAACCACACAGAAAAAGACTTTTATTCCTAACTCCTAACTCCTAACTCCTAACTCCTAACTCCTGACTCCTGACTCCTGACTCCTGACTCCTAACTCCTGAATCACACCATTTTACTTTAATAAAATGCGCTTCACGTCCCCAGGAGTCACGGGTGCGGGTAATATTTTCAGTTTCTAGGTTAAATGGGATAGCTGTTGTTAGATAACGTTGGGCTATAAAACCTAAATCGGGTGCAAGTTCAGATGCTGTTGTGGCCGCTAAACCTAAGCCTATCAGTTGTTCAAACGGTCGAAATGGTAACAATAAATGCACACCTATAGCCAGTCCAGCAGTTAAAAGCATTGCTACAGATAAATTTGTACCGCAACGGGGATGCACGGCTAAATCCCATTCTCCGCTGGTGAGACGATGTTGGGCTAGTGTTACCGCGCGTCGCAAATGACTTATATTCACGTCACCATATAGATAAAATCCATGTTCTGTGGACAAACCACCTAATAGTTCGTTATCCAATTGCACATTAGTCGGCTTTCCTGGAGGGGAATAGGCGCTTTTAGTTTCACTGAGAACCCAAACAGTAGCGTGTTCTAGGGCATGAACCTGACGCAGCATAAGAATTTCTTGTAACCCAGGCAAAAAGGATAGCTGTTTAAGTAATTCCGCGTCTTGTTGAGAATATGGTGCGATAAAGTCAAGGTTAAAAAAGTTAAAGGGAGATGAGGCATCTGGAAAAGAAGAATTAGTAGTATTCATTTTCCCTCAGCTGATAAAGCAACATAGATTTCTTTCCAATGTAGCGTTTGCACCGCTGTATTATTGCTAATTTTTGTGGATAATTTTTGGAAAAAGATGAAGGCAAGGGGGAAAGATTGACATTCTCACCATCTTACTTACGTTAAAGATGGGGATTCTAAAGGTCACTCTATTCAAGAACAATTATGCCCTTTTCCCCTTATGCCTTCCCTGACTTCTGAATAAAGTCTATTGATTCTTTGAGCTTTTCCTCGGTTATCTGTTGTGCTGAATTCTAAGAGGAATTCTGATATACAAGTTCCGATAGTGGAAAGAAAGTTGATTCCTTAGCGTCAACTTTCGCTTAAGTGAAAGTTGCGGAACTTGTGGTAGAGGTTCACACTGAAAAATAGGAGTGAGGAGGAGAACAATCAGTAAACCTCAAAATTGACTTTTCAGCATACCAGATGGGAGTAATAGCAATCGACTAACCAATGGTTTCATCGTTATGGATGGGGAGGGTACAGCAATTGACATCATTTAAGCAAACTTTACCCCATTGTAAAGCCCAGCGAACTAAAGCGACTCGGTTGTCCGTTTTAGTTTTGGTGAGGATGTTGCTGATATGGTTATCTACTGTACGTTTGCTAATCTCCAGTTTTCCTGCAATTTCTTGGTTAGTTAAGCCTGCGGCCACTAAGTCGATAATTTGCAGTTCTCTGTCTGACAGACTAACAGGGGTCTGAGACTCATTAGCAGCCATGACTTATTTATTTCTCCCTTGGTATATGTACTCAATCGCTCTTTCTAATTCTAAAAGATTCTCTCAGAGGCAGACATTACAAATGTTCCGAGTAATACTAAAGTCCATATTTTCTTTGGATTTGATCTGGAGTTTCATCTAGCCCATTAAATATTTTGTATTAAATGGTACGTTTTTGTATGAAAATTCCCTTGTTTACTGAGGTAATAAATTTAGGAATTTAAAAGCATATACACTCTATTTAGGCATAAAAATTGCTATTGTATTCTATGACCAGCCCTTCGGGATGTGAACAGGTAATATTCTTGTGAATGTCTAGAGGTGAATTGACTACACCTTTAAGAGTTTTGAACTGCTTGAAAATCTCTACGGCTTTAGCCCAGAGAGAGGTCAAACATATTCTTAATCCCAAGTCGTAAATCAAAAATGAGATGAGTAATCCCCGTGTTTTGTGCCTTGGCGAAGTTTTGTTTGATTGTTTAGCTGATCAATTGGGGCTAAAGTTGGAAGAAGTGCAGTCTTGGACTCCCTATCCAGGTGGAGCGCCTGCTAATGTGGCCTGTGCTTTAGTAAAGTTGGGAACGCCAGCAGGATTTATTGGTGCGGTGGGAGAGGATGAACCTGGTACTACTCTGGTGAAGCTGTTACAAGATGTAGGCGTGGATACGACGGGTGTGCAACGTCATCCTACAGCACCAACGCGACAAGTTTATGTGATTAGGGATTCGGGGGGCGATCGCACTTTTGCCGGATTTGGTAAATATGATTCTTCAGAATTTGCTGATACCCGTCTTCAAGCTAAACAACTGCCAAATTCGCTGTTTGATGAAGCAGACTTTTTGGTAGTAGGAACTTTAGAACTGGCCTATCCTGAAAGTGAGCAAGCTGTTTTGCGAGCCTTAGATTTAGCAGAACAATATGATCTGAAAATTATTCTGGATGTAAATTGGCGACCAGTATTTTGGCAAGATGAAAATACAGCTAAGTCAAAAATTCAGGCGTTATTGAAGAGATTTGATTTTCTCAAATTAACTAAAGAAGAAGCCCAATGGTTATTTGATACCACAGATCCAGGAGCTATTACTTATCGCCTGAATTCATTGGAAGGTGTTTTAGTAACAGATGGTGAAAATGGTTGTTCCTATTGTTTAGGTGAAAACGAGGGCAAATTACCTGCATTTTCTATATCTGTTGTTGATACAACTGGTGCGGGAGATAGCTTTTTGGCTGGGTTTATCCATCAATTATGTCAATCTGGAATTCAAAGTTTGAGGGATGGAGAAACTGCAAAACGAGTTGTCACCTATGCCAGTGCTGTGGGGGCGCTGACTACTCTTAAACCAGGTGCGATCGCATCCCAACCTACCCCTGCTGAAGTTGATGCTTTTCTAGCTTCTCATCAACTCGCCTAAAATCCTAAAGCCTTTCTAATCTTATCTACACTCACTTCATTCGGCTGGGAAATATCAACATAAATAGCATTATCTGGCTCTTCAAGGTCATCAAACTGACTTTTGAGGAGTTTTTTATTCATAAAGTGATTCTGCCGCTTTTTCAGCCGTTCTTGAATAATATCGAAAGATCCTTGGCAATAGACTAACTGGATGCGACTATCACATAAGAGAATTTGGCGATAACTGGCTTTAAGAGCAGAACAAGCTAAAACTACATTTTTATTTTCTTGCAACCAAATTTTAATATTGGTCTGTAAATCTTGTAACCAAGGCATTCTATCAGCATCATTGAGGGGAATACCGAGCAGCATTTTTTCAATGTTTTGTGGTGAGTGGAAAGCGTCACCATCATAAAATTCCCAGTTTAGTGATTCTGCTAAAAGTTTACCAATAGTAGTTTTACCAGATCCAGAAACACCCATTAAAACAATAATCATTAAATTACAGCCAGAAACAACAATTAACCTTTGCCCAAACTATATAGCAATCCTATTTGAGTTGAGAACTTATCAGTGAGGGAAGAGAATAGAACAATAACTTGTGTAATTAATTCTGTCTAAGTATCGAGATCATTAAAAACTATACGTATTTCCATCCCTGTAAGAAGAAGTACTAAAGTTTAAATATCGTGTATTTTGCAGTATATTTACCATATAAGGCGGTAATATACAGAAAATCTAGCTTGATTAAAATTCAGTATTCTCTAGAAGAGTGAATGCAAATGAAACGGATTATTATTTGCTGTGATGGAACTTGGCAAACCTTAGAAACTCCATATCCAACGAATGTGGTCAAAATGGCTCAAGCTATTAAACCAGTCTCTAATGAGCGCATTTACCAACTGTTATTTTATGATGAAGGTCTTGGCACTGGTAACTTAGTTGATCAGATTGGAGGAGGTGTTTTTGGTTGGGGCATTGACCAAGCCATTCAGAAAGCCTACCGTTTTTTATGTCTCAACTATGAAAACGGTGATGAAATTTATTTATTTGGTTTCAGTCGTGGTGCTTATACTGCACGTAGCTTGGCTGGATTAATTTATTGTTCAGGATTATTGAAAAGACAATACATTCGGAAGATTCCAGAAGCTTATGAACTTTATCGAAATAGAGATGAAAATGCTCGACCTAATGGTGAAAAATCAGTTAATTTTCGCAAACAATATGGAGAGAATGTCCCTATTGAAGTCTTAGGATGTTGGGATACTGTAGGTTCCTTAGGTGTTCCAGATCTGATTCCTTATATCCCCATAGATAACTGGATTAATGAGAAATATAAGTTTTTTGATACTAAGCTCAACCGCTATATTAAAAAAGCCTTTCATGCAGTGGCAATTGACGAAACCCGCAAGGCATTTGATGTAACTCCTATGACACCTCATCATCCCCAGCAAGTAACACAACTATGGTTTCCTGGTGTTCATGGTTGTGTTGGAGGAGGAACTCAATCAACCAGAGGTTTATCGGATGCGGCTCTACAGTGGATAATGGATCAAGTATCTGAAATTGGTCTAGACTTAGATAGAAGCTATGTTGAAGATGGAATTGAAGCAAATTATCAAACTATTTTTCACCATGATCAAAAAGTATTTGATAAAATTTTGCCAACTATTTTACGCAACGTTGATGATCAATTTTCAGAGTTGCATGACAGTGTAAAGAAGCGTTGGCATGATTCTTCGCTCAATTATAGACCTGGAAACTTGAAGAAATTCCAAGAGCAACTTGATAACTGGAAACCATAATAATTTTTATGGTAAAGATAGGGGAAATTTTCCTTTAAAATTTACTCAACTGCTTTTTCATACTTTTCAAATATTCTCTTACATTAAATTTTCAATTTTGCCAAACCTAAATAACGGATACCTTCTGGAGAAATATCAAAACGACAGGGCAAAACTTCTAAACCAAGGGCTATAGCTTGTCGTAACAACTGACCATAGATAGGATCTGTGCTATCACCGGGAGCAAATTCTGGACAATCACCCCGATTGATAAAGTACAGCATGACTGCACGATTTTGGGGTAACACCTCCATTAATTCACGTAAATGTTTTTGTCCTCTTGTGGTTTCTGTATCGGGAAATAATGCTAAATTTCCTTGTGTCCAAGTAGTGTTTTTAACTTCTAAATAAATCGGACGTTGTTGATCAATTCCGGTTAGGTAAAAATCTACACGGCTTTTTTTATCTTTTCCATAAACCACTTCGCCCTTAACTTGTGTATATTCACTTAGTTCTGGAAAAAGATATTTTTCTAAAGCTAGTTTTACCACTCTATTGGGTAAGGCTGTATTCACACCTACCCAAGTCGGTTCTGGCTCTTGTACTTGAATTAACTCTAAGGTGTAGGCTAATTTACGGTTAGGATTATCGCTTTTAGAAATTTGTACTGGACTACCAACAGTAGACACTCCAGTCATTGGCCCTGTGTTGGGACAGTGGGCTGTCACCATTTCCCCAGAAGTAAGTTGAACATCAGCAAAAAAACGTTTGTAGCGTTTTAACAATACACCAGGGTAGAGTACTGGATAGTTATAAAGGCAATCAATCATGTAATTATGTTAAATATTTATTTAAGATATTAGTAATAATACGATTAAACTAAAAATAAATATCATCATAATTTTATAGAATATTTTGATATGGTGACTCACATTAGGTAACTATAAAAATACTCGTTAAAAAATATTATGAGCAACGAATATAATTCTGCACTTACTGCTACTGAGTACTATGTGCATTCAATGGAACATTTACTGAAAATAGTTCAAGAACTTTGTTCAGTACATTCTTTAGAAGAGATTACAAAAATTGTACTAGTAGCAGTACGAAAACTGACGGGTTCTGATGGTGCTACTTTTGTGCTATCCGACAATGGCTTTTCCTACTACGTGGATGAAGATGCTATAAGTCCGATGTGGAAAGGTCAGCGATTTCCAATGGATACAACTATTAGTGGCTGGGTAATGAGGAATTGTCAACCAGGGATTATTGAAGATGTATCTGTTGATCAAAGGAGTTCCCATTATTTTTATGAAAACACATTTATCAAAAGTATGGCTATGGTTGCCATTTGTCCGCAAGGAGGTGTTGATGCTGTTGGTGCTATTGGTACTTATTGGGGAAAACACTATCAACCGACTCATGAAGAGGTGAAGTTGCTGCAATTACTTGCAGATAGTACAGCGATCGCAATGGATAATGTGGCTATGTATGCAGAACTGGAGAAAAAGTTGAGCGATCGCACTACAGCCTTAGAAATTGCTCAAATCACTTTACTACAAGAAACCCAAGAACGCAAAGCTATTGAGGCTGAAATTCGCCGCATCTCACACACCGATGAACTGACTGGACTGCATAATCGACGCGGCTTTTACCTGATGGCCGAACAGCAGCTACGATTAGCCAAGCGATCGCAAATGTACACCAGTCTCATGTTTATTGAACTGAGTACACTTACTTACATTCATGAAACCTTTGGTTATGAATTTGCTGAAGACGCTATTGTTATCGCTGCAAATTTGCTCAAACGGAGTTTACGCAATTCTGATACACTAGGACGGATAGAAGAAGATCAATTTGTTGTCCTCGTACAGGGATACCAGCTTGCTTGTGAAGTGATAGAGCAACGAATGGAAACTAATATCCACCAATTTAATCAGACTCAACAGTTACCATTTCCGCTATCTGTAAATATAGGTGTCTATCCCTATGATTCCAGTCAGACTATTTCACTAGATGACCTGGTTGCATTAGCTCATCTGAATATCCATCAAAGAAAATTAGCCAAATCTGAAAACCCTCAATGAACCTGAGTTTGGAGTTTGGAGTTTGGAGTTTGGAGTTTCTCCTATGCCTACGGCACGGCTTCGCCTAACGGAGTTATGATTTTTAAGAGCGAGAGAATAAAGGTTTGAGACTCCTACTGGGGGGGAGTTTTCCACAAATTATCTTATGTCGAACTCAGGTTCAATGAATTAACGATAATTGGTCAGGTACAGCTAAGTAGGTGGGCTTGATGAAATGTTTCAGTAACTTAACAAGTTTTGTAGTTAAATTTACGACAGTTAAATAATAGTTGCATATAATAGATATTACAGGCCTTCCACATTAAAAAATTGGGAAGGATTTTAAAATGCAAGGAAAAAAGTCCTATGCAAAAAGTCTCATATGCTACGGAATTAGAATATGCTTTTCTGTTTACCCTGAGAAAAGTAAATTCGATCAATACTGAAGGTTTTCAGCCATTTTTTCAAAACTTACCTGTTGATCCTTATATTAAAGGTAAATATCGCTCAAGAAGGTTATCACGGGTTACGGTTTCTGAAAATAAGTTAATTAAACTTCCACATGGATACCTATTTCAAAGCCGAGATTATAATCCCTTATTGGGTGATATAAAAAGAGATTTTGCAGAATTAGAAGATGCACTTGTAGAACTAGATATTTTTAAGAACCTGGTTTTAGCTTTTAGCGATGCTTGTAAACTACACCCAGAAGCCGAAATTGGTATTCATCAAATTAGAACTGCTTGTTCACCAGGTCATTTAGGAAATCCTGCACCTGAAGGCATTCATCAAGATGGAAGTGATTTTATTGGCATATTTTCTGTTTCTAGAGAAAATATTCAAGGTGGAGAAACACATTTATATGCTGCTAAAAAAGATCAGCCAGTTTTTAACAAAATTTTGCAACCAGGAGAACTAGTTGTAGTCAATGACCATGACTTTTTCCACTTTACAACTCCCATTAAATCTCTCAATCCAGCACCAGGAACTAGGGATGTGTTTGTACTTACTTCTCCCAGTTTAATCTCTGAATAGATAGTAAATTTTCCCTGATTTTAGAGCAATTATGAACTCTCAATTGAATGATTTTAAGCATCTTGTTGATTGAGATGAATCATTTCCCAAGTTGTATATGTGCCAATGGGACTCCACAGTAAATAAGGAATTAGTAATATTGCAGCCCAAACAGAAACAGGTAAGACGGCTATGGTTACTAAAAGACAGATTATAAAACCTGTACCCCCAAGAATTGTACCTACCGTTAAACTGCGAAATCGAAACATTACAGGTGTGTAAGCAATTGTAAATATTTCCAGAAGTAGGTATAAAATCATCATTAACCAAGTTACACCAGTACCTGGGCTATGTTCCCAGATAATATAAGCTGACCAAGCGCCACAAATAAATATTACTGTCCAAATCAATGGAATTGCGGACTCAAACGTAAGCCATTTGGGTCTTTTTAAGTGCTTGAACCACTGGCGATCGCTTGGTGTAATCTGGTTAGCCCCTAAGGCTACTAAAAAAGCCACACCCCCGATTACCATCCAAGATTTAATCATAGTTTCCGATCCTTGGCGCTGATTTTCAAGAGGACTGATACAGTAATATTATCAGTTAATGATGTGGTGAATTGTACATATTATGGAAGATAAAGGAGAATATTTTACTTCCTCCTGTCTTCTGCTTTGCGCTTGAATATTTGGCAGTAATTAGGGCTTGCTGAACGCGAAGAGCGTGCCGTTAGGCATATAAACCAAAAACCTAGATATATCAATAGTTACAAGCTGAAAAAGTAGAAAAAGGTGCAAGAAATAAGCGATGAAATCATCAAAAACCATTCATTTACCCAGATTTGAGAATCTTCTGATCTCCTTCTAATTCTTCCTCCTGACTCCTGACTCCTGACTTCTAGCCCTAATTATGTCTGGAGATGGGGGTATGGAGTCGGCTAATGGAACTAACCTTTACAAATAGAAGATATACCGTGCAACCAGTAATGAATATGCACACTGATGAACCCGAAGTACGATCGCACGAATCAGACTCCAAAAAGCGATCGCACAACCAGCACCAAGCATCCCTGGCACTAAAACCAAAAGTACAAGATCTTGCCAAAACTATTCGTCTCACCGGTTGGATGACTTTCTGGATTCAATTGGCTTTGTCTATGGTTTGCGGCTTGGCTTTGTTATTTACTATTACTGGTCGTGATTTTGCTCAACAACAAAATACTGGTTTAGGAGTTGGCATATTTTGGTGTGGTTGGGGAATTTTAGTGCTATTTTTCAGTATTTTTTGGAATTTTCGTTATACACGCTTCGGTAAACGCCTCGCAAATTCTAATCCAACCTTGCATCCTAGTAAGGCAGAAACAGTTAGAGCGATCCGACTGGGAATCATGGTCGGTTTAGTAGGGATGTTGTTAAGCATCTTTGGTGCAGGAGCTACAGTGAGTGTGCTGGTAGCCAAATCTGTATCCCAACCCCCAGGAGTAGCAATTACCGACCCTTACAGAATTATTCGCGCTATGGATGTGTTTGTCGCAGTGGCAAATGTCAATGCTATTGCGGCTCATTTTGTGGGAACTGTGGGTTCTATCTTCTTGCTAGAGCGAGTCCATCAGCATTAGTTTGGTGATTGGTAATTAGTGATTGGGTTATTAACCTCCCCATATCCCTAATCTCTTACTCTTCCACGCGATACCCCAATTCTGCCAACCTGATTCTTGACTGTCGCCATTTTGGTTGGACTTTGACAAATAATTCTAGATACACTTTGCCGGTAATTAGCTTTTGAATTTGTTGACGAGCTTCACTACCGATCGCTTTGAGCATTGTGCCACCTTTACCAATGAGGATTCCTTTTTGGGAGTCTCTTTCAACATTGATGGTAGCGAGGACACGGGTAATAGCTGGGGTTTCTTCAACTAGATCAATTGCGATCGCAACTGAATGAGGTACTTCTTCACGGGTCAACAGCAAAATCTGTTCCCTGATTAATTCCCCCATAATAAACCGTTCTGGTTGGTCTGTAACCAAATCAGGTGGATAGTAGAACGGGCCAGTTTCTAAATTACCAATTAATAATTCTTGCAGTTCTGGTAATCCTACCCCAGTCTTGGCAGAAAATTTGACCATTTGCCATTGATGTTCAGTTGCTAACTGGGTGTAACTATCATCTAGCTTTTGGAAATCTGAGGGTTGTTCGTCGATTTTATTTATCCCCAAAATCACAGGGGTTTGACTACGACTGAGTAATTCAGCAATATAGCGATCGCCTCCACCACAAGCCACTGTACCATCAACTACAAACAACACCACATCTACTGACTCAATTGCCAGCTTGGCATTTTTTACCAATACTTCCCCTAATTGATGATGAGGTTTATGAATTCCTGGGGTATCTACAAAAATTAACTGTGCTGCTTCCGTAGTTAAAATGCCCCGTAACCGATTCCGTGTAGTTTGGGATATTGGTGATGTGATTGCAATTTTTTGACCGACTAAATGATTCATTAAAGTAGATTTACCGACATTAGGACGACCAATAATGCCGATAAAACCTGATTTAAATTCAGGAGGAGCTTGGGGAATTGTCACTTCTCCTGCAAAAGAGAATGTATAATTATCAATACTACTCACCTTAGACTCCACCTTCATATTTCACGATTGGGATAAATGGGTTTCTTGCTGTAATCGAAAATAAACATAAAATCACCTGGAAATTCCAGATATTTTCTGATCTTAAATTTACGCTACCTATTTAAATAATATACTTTTTCAAACATCAAAAACCAAAAAGCCCATAATTATTGTTTCACTACTTCCATAGTTTTCAAACTAACTCACCTTAAATGTACTCCTTTTGATTGAGATAAGAAGTTTTACAAGATTACAAAAAAACCTAAATTTGTCCTATGGGTACAATTAAATGCTAAACCCGGATTTCTCAAATCAACCCAAAAGCATTTTTGCAAAAGTTAATTTTTAATCTTTTTGAGTATATATAAATCTAGAAAAACAGATAATATTTCCCTAGACAGATATTTGTTCCCCGTTAAGAATCTCCAGCAATGAATTTAATTTTGTTCAACCACTGAACTTTTAAGTTTTATCTCGTTATATCGTTCCCAGTTTTTAACTGGGAATGATATCAAGAGAGGCTCTGCCTCTACTTTCATGGAAGGTAGAGTATTCTAGAATTCATTCCCATACAGAATATGGGAACGAAAGGATCAGAGGAATGACACCCAGTTTTTACAAGGCTTTTACGTTAAGTTGACTCAATGGGTTTCCCAACCCTCGATTGCATTCACCCAAAAACAGCTATAACTATTAAGTTCCGGGTAAATTCCGCAATCTATCATCTAAATGAGTCCGGTCAGCCAAAGCCTGTAACATTGGCCCATGATCTGTAAACTGGACAATACTTAAAGACCCAACCGGACACCCCCAACGATAACGAAAGCGTCCCACATCAATTCCTAATAAACTACAAAGAATGATTCTGATAGTTGCCTTATGAGCAACAATTAAAACATTACCATCGTTGTAAAGATGCTTAATTTCTTCAATTACTTGCATAGCGCGAGAAGCAATTGTTACCGCTAATTCTCCACCAGTGGGAGCATACCAAGCGGGGTCGGCTAACCAACGGATATAATCATCATGATATTCACGGCTAATAATTTCTGGGGTTTTACCTTCCCATTCACCATAGTTAATTTCCTTTAAACCATCTCGCAGTTCAGGTTGCATTCCTATGGCTGTACATAGAGGTTTCGCTGTCGCTATGGTTCGTCGCATAGGACTAGAAAAAACTGCCTTCCAGTGGGTAGAACTATAAGCAACTGCAAAAGCATTTGCCATTTCTATCCCGTCAGGGGTGAGTTCTGAGTCTATTGCACCGCAATATGCATTCATGCGACTAGATTCTGTTTGTCCATGACGGAGTAGATAAAGAGTTAGGCTCACGGTATATTCTCACTGAGGTTGAATTTAGCAGTCTCAATCTTCAGAATAACCGTATTAACGTGAGTTCGGTGTTAGGAGTTTCTCCTGCGGAGACGCTACGCGAACGGAGTTATGATTTTTAAGAGCGAGAGAATAAGGGTTTGAGACTCCTACTTGTGGCGAGTTTTCCACAAATTCTCTTATGTCGAACTCACGTCGTATTACTGTCCAGGAGAAAGTACGATGCCTATGGGGGTATAGCGATCGCACACTTTGCTCAATTATATTAAAGAAGAAAGTACCGTAATAAAACTCAATATTAACAATGGTAGTAACCGCAGTAAATCCCTATCTTGATGGCAATTTTGCCCCAGTGCGCCAAGAAATCACCACAGACAGCCTAAAAGTTATCGGTGAATTACCCTCTGATCTTTCTGGGATGTTTGTCCGTAATGGCCCTAACCCCCAGCATTCACCTATAGGACAGTATCACTGGTTTGACGGTGATGGAATGTTACATGGCGTGCAAATTAGCAACGGTAAAGCCACTTATCGCAATCGCTTTGTCCGCACCAGAGGCTGGAATATTGAACATGAAGCAGGTAAAGCTGTCTGGAGTGGATTGTTAGAACCACCCCAAATGGATAACCCTCACGGGCCTGGTAAAAATACAGCTAATACTGCGTTAGTATGGCACGCAGGACAACTTCTAGCACTGTGGGAAGGGGGTGCGCCGCATAATATCCAACTTCCTCAATTAGAAACCATTAGTGAATATACTTACAATAATCAACTCGTTTCTCCTTTTACTGCTCACCCTAAAGTAGACCCAGTGACAGGGGAAATGATGTTCTTTGGCTACTCATTTGCCCCACCATACCTGCAATATGGCGTAGTTTCAGCCCAAGGAGAGTTATTGCGAACCGTCCCCATTGACATCCCAATGAGAGTAATGATGCATGATTTCGCCATTACTGAAAATTACACCATCTTTATGGATTTACCCTTGACATTTAGTCCAGAACGAATGCAAAAGGGAGAACCGATGATGATGTTTGAGAGCCAACGTCCCAGTCGCTTTGGCATTGTCCCACGTCACGGCGACAACAGCAATATTCGCTGGTTTGAAACTCCTTCCTGCTACATCTTTCACACCCTCAACGCCTACGAAGATGGTGACGAAGTAGTACTTATTGCTTGTCGCATGAGTTCCACAAACCTCTTAATGACTCAATCAACAGATCCCACAGCAGACATACCCCTACTACACCGTTGGCGCTTTAACCTCAGCACAGGTGTAGTCAAAGAAGAAATGCTAGATGACGTACCAGCCGAATTTCCTCGCATTAACGAAAATGCTTTAGGAAGAAAAACCCAATATGGCTACGCTGGAAAAATGGCCAACAGTCCTGTACCTTTATTTGAAGGGGTAATTAAGTACAATTTCAGTAATAGCAAATCCCAAACCCATGAATTTGGACAAGGACGCTATGGCGGTGAAGCAGTATTTGCACCCCGTCTTCATGCAACTACAGAAGATGATGGCTGGCTTATAACCTTTATTTATGATCAAAATTCAGAAACTTCCGAATTAATAGTAATAAATGCTCAAGATGTCACCAGCGAACCCGTCGCACGAGTCATCATTCCCCAACGAATACCCTATGGTTTCCACGGTGCTTGGATATCAGAATCACAGTTGAGAAATTCTATCTAATTCGTAAGAATTCAGGAGTCAGGAGTCAGGAGACGCTACGCAGACCTGCGGTTCAGAATGCTTATGACATCAAGAATAGACAGAAGTGAGATTTTAGCAAAATCATCAAAGTTGACTAAAAAAGCTTTATTCTCCTGACTTTTGTATTCTCTATCCTGAATACTTACTCTAATTCATCACTTCTCGTTCCCATACTCTGTATGGGAATGAATTCTCGAAGGCTCTGCCTTCCTTTGATAAAATAGCATCCCAAGAGATAAAATAAACCATTAGATAGATTAAATTTAATTAACACAATTACCTGTTCAAAAAATAGTAAAGTAAAAATATCAATTCACTAAATAGGGCTTGCTTAATAAAGCTAAAACTTAGATATATCAAGAGTTTGAAGGTTAAAAAGGTGAATCAGTTGCAAGGAATAAGCGTTGAAACTGTTCATTTACCTATCACTTGACCAGATTCAAGACGATTCTTCTCTTCTTCTAATTCTTCCTCCTAACTCCTGAATTCTGACTCCTAGCCCATGACTTACGTCACGCTGCGCGAACACAGATAACTTTTATGCCTAACGGCACGCTACGCAGTAAGCGAAGCTATGCCCGCAGGGCTTTACAGCAAACCCTAAATAATTATAATTTCTTCTGTCCACTCACAGCAATCTTGTAAACCTGAAACTTACTTACCTTTGTCATGGCTAGAAAAACCAAGTCTGCATCTCCTACCAACCCAACACCTGTACTTGCACTTTCTGAACTACATATCCATTTAGAAGGTTTAGAAAAAGAACACCAATCACTACTCAAACAGATCAAGAGAAAACGCACAGAACTAAATAACTTTGTTGAACAAATGCGTTCTTTAGCCACCGAGGTATTTCATCAAGCCACCCCATGCTTCAAAAAAATGGCAGACCTCGACCAGGAAATTCATGCACTTTTCAAGGAAATTTTTACTACCAGAAAATTTGGTAAACAAACCCAAAAAAATATAGAACAGCTTTATTTAAATCTTCAGATGTCAGGGATAATTAGCCCCAACTCTGCCCAAAAACAAGATGATAATGATACGGAACTAGATGAATTGTTTGAAAATTCAGAAAATGATGATGAACATAATCAAAATCGTCATCACTATTGGGAATCACGAAATGAATCAGAGTCTACTTCTGCAAGCAGAACAGAAGAATCAAGAAAAGTTCGGCAGACATTTTTGAAATTAGCAGAAATCTTTCACCCAGATAAAGTACAAGACAGTGAAACCCATAAGTCTCATACAGAGATCATGAAAGAAATCAATAAAGCCTACCAAGAAGGAGATTTAGCAAGACTTTTAGAAATTGAACGTCAGCATCAACTAGGAGAATCTATTGATAGCAATAGTGAAGATGATTTAACTCGTAGATGTAACAATCTAGAACAACAGAATGAAATTCTTAAAACTCAATATGAGAAATTAAAAAAAGAACTACGTCTAGCTAAAAATACCCCTGAAGGAACAATGGTTTCTGATTCTCGCAAAGCTGCAAAACAAGGAATTAACTCTGTTAATTTAATGTTAGAAACTTTAGAATCTCAGATTAATATCATTGTGGATATTCGTGATTTTATCAAAGACTTTAGAGAGCAAAAAATTACCATTAAAGAATTTCTCGCAGGTCCCCCCAGTTTGCGCTCATCGAGAAAGGATATGATGGAAGAACTGCTAGAAGAAATGATGCAAGAATTAGGGGGAGTAATTATTTTTTAAAATGGGAATATTATAGCTTTAGTTTGTAATTTGAAATAAGTTCTAATTTTTTAAAAGCAAATCAGTAAACTCGCGCAAAATCTTTCCATAATTATCTCCTGCAACCGAAAGTACATTATTATGATTTGCTGTCTCTACCCACAAATAAAGTTTAGGTGAATTAACAGCAGCAAATAATTTTTCACCATGAGCAAAAGGAATAATTTCATCTGATTTACCATGTATCACCAACACAGGAAATTTTATTTTTTTGATTTTATCCAAATTAGTAAATTTATCAAAAGGTAAAATCGAAAAAGGTACAACAACCCGAAAAGCTGAAGTAAAAGCACTTTCAAGAATTAAACCAGCCAACGGTTTTCGTACCGCTAAATCTACTGCTGAACCACCCCCAACTGAACGCCCAAAAACAATAATTTTCTCTGGTTTAATCTTTAAATCTTCAATTAAATAATTGTAAGCAGTTTCAATATCCTGATAAGCATGATTTTCTGTAGGTGTTCCTTCACTCGTACCATAACCGCGATAGTCATAAGCAAAGACACTGAAACCTAAATCGCGTAATTTTTTTAATGTTTCTTTGATATCTCCCAAATCTTCCGCATTCCCATGAACGTAAAGAATTGTGTATTTAGCTTGATTGTTTGGTAAATATACTGCTGAAATTTGCTGTTTTCCCCTAGTCTTCAGCTTGATAATGTCTTTTGTATCTTCATAGCTAGATGGTTGAGGCAGAAAGATCATACTATCTGCCCGAAAATATACATAGACAGCAAACAAAGTGTAGATAAAAATTAAAGATTTGAGCATCCGTTTCCAGGTAAAATCACCAATTAGCAGTTTTTTTAGTCGTTGTTTATCCATGATCTCAGTGTAAAATTGATGTACTTCAGTAATGATCACAAGTATGATATTATGCTAAACATGGTGATGACTCAAGTTGCTAGTTATTCATCGGAGCGATCCTTCCCGTAAGCTACCTTAATACAGATAGCTTATTCAGCAAGAAAATTACCAAATATCAAATTTGGTAATCATAAAAAATTCATTTTTACGTTAAGTTATTGAATATAATGTCAAAATTGCTTTGACTAAACCGTATTGAATGATCAATTCAATCAAATCAATAATCAATTAAATATTGATATTAAGAATTTATTATTGAAAAAGGTGATTTCCCTTTTAACTAATCACAAAATGAACCTTTTTACAAAAAAGACTATGAAGTGGATAGCAATTTTGCTGATCATAGCTATGTGCGTAGTGTTTATTGAAGCAAAAGTAAAAAATCTTTCCAGCAGAGCAGTTCCTGGGTGGTCTAAAACAAGCAAACCATTTCAGGGCTATGAAGAAATAGATGCAAAAATTAAAGATACCTTTATAAATCAAAATCAGCAATCTCCCTTTTTGCGTTACCAAGCTATATTTGAATATTTCACCACTGGGTTTATAAAATATCGTTCTCCTAATGGAGCGCTTGTTTATTATCCAGGCGTGGGTAGCTTTAATGGCAAAAATGTAGATGCGATAGAAGGATTTGCCCGTTTTTTTCCTCTTGCTGCTGTATGGATATCATCTGGAAATAGCCATATTGTAGATATTAATGGTAATAAAAGTGATCTCATTCAACTTTTGCATCAAGGTATAGTTGCTGGTACTGATATACAGAATTCAGAGTACTGGGGCGAAATAAAAAATATAAATCAACGCACTGTAGAAGCATCTGATATTGCTCTTGGGCTTTGGATTAGTCGTGACCATCTTTGGACTACCTTTTCGCCTCAAGAACGCCACAATATTGTTGCTTGGCTTGAGCAAGCAATAGTCACAAAATTACCTGATAGTAATTGGATTCTTTTCCCTATCATTATTCATAAATCTCTTGAAAGTCTAGGAGTAAGTAACAAAAAATATGATAAATTTATTGAAGATATGTATAAAGATTATAAACAACGGCATTATATAGGTGAGGGATGGTTTGATGACCCACCCACAGGAGTGGACTATTATAACGCTTGGGCTATCCACTATAGTCTTTTCTGGCTAGACCAAATCGATCCTCAGTTTGACCCTGTTTTTATTAGAAAAACCCACGAAGAGTTTTTAAAGTTTTACCGTTATTTCTTCAGTAAAAATGGATTTCCTGCAATGGGAAGAAGTCTATGTTATCGTATGGCAGCACCAACACCACTATTAACTGGAACTTTATTAGCGCCAAATATAGTATCTCCTGGTTTTGCTTACAAAGCATTAGACTTAACTTGGCGTTTTTTTGTAGAGCAAAATGCACTACAAAAAGGTACAGTTACACAAGGTTACTGTTCTACAGATTTGAGCATTCTTGATTCATATTCAGGAGCAGGTAGCTGCTTGTGGTCTCTGCGGTCTTTGATAGTTGCTTTTTACGTAAATCAGTCGATTCCTTTGTGGAATTCATCTCCAGAAAAACTACCTATTGAAATTTCTGATTTTTCTGTAGTCAACAAGTCTATTGGGTGGCAGATTAAAGGTGAAAAATCAACACAAACAATTGAATTACAACTTTTAAAAAGACAAGGAAAGAAAGCACCAAAAATAAAGGAATATGGAATGATCAACCAAATAAAAGAATTCATAGCACAACGCCCTTTCCGTCCTAAAAATTATGAAGCACTATATAACCGTCCTTCATATTCAACTGCTTCCCCAATATCAAAGTGCCGGAAAAATAATTCTCAAGATTAATGTATGCTATGATCCCTTTTGTTTTTGAAAAACGAGTAAGTATTAGTAAATATGTCTCCTAACTTGACTGTAGCTATACCTACTTACAATGGAGAAAGCCGTTTACCTCAAGTTTTAGAACGGCTGCAAACTCAAAGAGGTATTGAAAATCTTAATTGGGAAATTATCATCGTTGATAATAATAGTACAGATGGTACAGCAAAGCTGATTCAGGAATACCAAGCTAATTGGCCTAACGACATACCCTTACGTTACATATTTGAACCGGAACAAGGATTAGCTTTTGCTAGAAATAAAGCCATCACAGAAGCAAGAGGTGAATTAGTTGGTTTTTTAGATGATGATAACTTACCAGCACCTAACTGGGTGATTGAATCCTATAAATTTGGACAAGAACATCCTAAAGCAGGAGTATATGCTAGTCAAATTCATGGCTTATTTGAAGTCCCACCCCCAGAAGATCTCAAACCAATCCTGTTTTACCTAGCTATTACTGAAAGAGGTTCCCAACCCCTCTTGTATGAACCTCGTGAAAAAGGTTTTCCCCCAGGTGCAGGTTTGGTTGTACGTCGTCATCTGTGGAAAAACTATGTCCCCAAAAAGCTTTTTCTAGTAGGTAGGGTTGGGTCATCAATGTTAGCTGGTGAAGATGTAGAAGCTATGTTGTATATTTATCGAGCCGGATGGGAAATTTGGTATAATCCAGAAATGCTAATAGAACATATTATCCCATCCTGGAGATTAGAAAGAGATTACTTAATTTCCTTGATGCGTGGAATTGGTTTGAGCCGCTTTTACCTGCGAATGTTACTGCTTACAAATTGGCAAAGACCTTTTTTATTTTTTTTATACTTGCTCAATGATGGACGTAAATTAATATCATATTATATTCGTCATTGTCAAATAATTGAAAGTGAAGTTGTGGCAGGTTGTGAAATGGAAAGACTTTTTGCCACTTTTATTAGTCCTTTCTATTTAGGATGGATAAAAATCAAAAGATTACTAAAAATAAAATAATGTCTATTATATCTGTAATTATTCCAGTATTTAATGCTGAAAGAACTATTCATGAAACTATTCACTCAGTTTTAAATCAAACATTTGGTCAGTTCGAGTTAATAGTAATAAATTCTGATTCAACAGATTCAACGTTAGAAGTTATTTCTCAAATTAAAGATCCACGTATAAAACTATTTTCTTATCCAAAGGCAAATGCAGCAGTTAATCGGAATCGTGGTTTAAAACACGCTTGTGGTGAGTTTATTACCTTTTTAGATGCAGATGATATTTGGACATCAGATAAACTTGAAGCACAATATAGGGTGCTACAAGAAAATTCCCAAGCAACTGTTGTGTACAGTTGGACTGATGCGATTGACGAACTAGGTAAATTCCTACGTCCATGCAGTCACTCTACTTGGCAACGTGATGTTTATGCAAAGTTATTGTTGGATGATTTTATTGGTAGTGGTTCTAATGCAATGATTCGCTCTTTGGCTTTCGACAAAGTAGGTGGTTTTGATGAAACACTTACTAATGCTGAAGATACAGATATGTGGTTACGGTTAGCTGCACAATATCATTTTATTTTTGTTCCTCAAGTACAGATTTTTTATCGTATATCCAATAACTCAAAATCTTCTAATATTCTAGGACTAGAAATATCTAACTTACGAATTATTGAAAGAGAGTTTGCAACTGCTCCTCTATCTTTACAATATCTAAAGCCTTACAGAATTGCTAATCTATATAAATACCTCAGCTACAAAGCCCTGACAGTTGCCCCAGGAAAACACAACAGCATTCAAGCAACTCGAATTTTATGGCTAACTATTATAAATGACACTACTCTTTTACAGAAGCCAATTATCTATAAAGCTTTCTTAAAACTAATGATTATGACTCTACTAAGTCCTCAACAAGCAATGTTATTACTGAATAAATTTCCTAAGCTCTCTAATATTAGTACATTTTTTGGTTATATAAAAACTAATGTCCCAGTCCCAGATTCTTCAAGCTAAATGGAAGTCAAAAATTACAATCTGTTCTTAAATTTCGTTGTATGAGATTAGTTAATAGAAAGAAGTAAATTATGAATATGAAAATAGCGTATGTAGCGGTAGATGATTTTTTAAATAAAAGCTCTTGGACAAAAAATCTGCAAGGGCGTTGTGCGGCTGAATATTATATTGCTAAAAATCTGACAGATGAATCTACATACATAGATTATATTAGCCCACTTGGCAAAAAATTTTCCCTATTAACCAGAGCAAAATGGAGCTTATATAATTATATATTCCACAAAAAATATTATCGCTGGGCAGAGCCAATAGTCGTTAAAAATTATGCCCATCAAATTGAAAAAAAATTAAAATTATTAGATACGGATATAGTTTTATGCCCAGAAAATATAGTCCCAATTGCTTATCTTAATTGTCATCAGCCACTGGTTTTGTGGACTGATGCAACTCTCAGTTCTCTCATAAATTTCTATCGACATATGGAAAATTTGTGTGATGAGAATATTAAAAATATCTATACGATGGAAGCGGAAGCTCTGAATCGTTGTCAATTAATTATATATACTTCAGAATGGGCTGCTGAAGATGCTATGCAAACTTATGGGATTCCTACATCTAAAATCAAAGTAGTTCCTTATGGAGCAAATTTAGAAGGTGATAGAACTTGGGAAGATATCCGAGTAATTGTAGGCTCTAGAGAGAAGAATAAATGCAAATTACTTTTTATGGGTGTTGACTGGTTGAGGAAAGGCGGAAATACTGCTTTTCAAGTAGCGAAAGAGTTAAATGAAGCAGGATTAAATACTGAATTAATAGTAGTGGGATGTCAACCAGAAATTAATGAACCTCTACCCGAATTTGTGAAAGTTATAGGGTTTGTTGATAAATATAAAACAGAAGGTGCAGAAACAATCAATAGATTATTAGCTGAAGCACATTTTTTAATTTTGCCTTCGAGAGCAGAAGCATTTGGTCATGTATTTTGTGAAGCAAGTTCTTTTGGTTTGCCTTCTTTAGCAAGTAATATTGGTGGTATTCCAACCGTAGTTAAAGATAACTTCAATGGTAAAACATTTTCTATTAACGCCAGCATTTCCGAATACTGTAACTATATAATTAGGTTAATGACAAATTATAGTGAGTACCAACAAATAGCGTATTCATCTTTTGAGCAATATCAATCTCGATTAAACTGGCGAGTATCTGTGCAGACTGCTAAACAGTTGATGAAAGAATTAGTAGATTAACCAATAATTGTATCTTGTTACCGGGATCTTGATTAATTATGCGATCGCACTCCCCTAGGTACTCCCCTAGATATTCCCTAGTTAATCCATGCCGCTTCTGTGTTATGTTGCTAATTTAAGCAAAAATATAACCTAAGCTCTTCCAAAATTTAAAAAAAGTTCAAAATCTCAGAGAAAAAGCCTTCTCCCCTTCTGCCTTTTTGCAATAGCAAATTCCAAACCCAAATTTTTGCTGTAAAGCGCCTAAAATAGAAAGGCTGTACTCAAATAGTAATCTGGAGATATTTGTCATGTCCCGTCGTTGTCAACTAACTGGTAAAAAGGCTAATAATGCGATGGCTGTTTCCCACTCTCACCGTCGCACCAAGCGTTTGCAACAAGCTAACCTGCAAAGCAAGCGCGTTTGGTGGGCTGGTGGTAATCGCTGGGTAAAACTAAAAATGTCTACCAAAGCCATCAAAACTTTAGACCAAAAAGGTATAGAAGTAATGGCTAAAGAAGCAGGTATTAACCTGAACCATTACTAAACCCGCATCCCTGCTTAGTACCAGAGTAGGAAAATATTCCCTCAATCACCTCCTCTCTGGGGAGGTTTTTAATTAGTTTGCATATTTTTGCACATAAGTGATATTTTTTTTATAAAAGCTGGGTAGTATAAACTTGCACTGTTAATAGAAACTTCATAAAGTTTGACTACAGTTCCACACTTCTAAGTGAAATCACTGAGCAATATGCTAGAATATAGCATATTAGAACTATTTAATTTTAATAATTTCAGTATTTTCCAGATGAAAGCGAAGATTACAACAATGTTATAACTAAGTTATACCTTCTTGTGTAAATTGTATTTAGTTGCATAGTTACTTGATTTTCAATTAGCACAATTAAAATGCACTATTGAGATGAATATAAAGTTTAAATTCTGGTTACAAAATAGAGTTTTAGCCCAATTTTTTCGATATCCAAAAAACATTAAAAATAAGTACCAAATTACTTAGCAGGGAAAGCAGCTATGTCTCAGAAACGTCACTCAATTCAGGCAATGCTAAGAATATCAAAAAAAAATATTCAGAAGTTTTTAAGAGCAGCAAAAAAGCAACTAATTCACTTGCTCCGTACTACTTTTAGAATTAACAGAACCCGAGAAACAGCCAATGCCGGTTTTATCTTGCCCACAGTGGCAATGGTCTCTATAGTAGTTGTATTACTGACTATAGCTATTATGTTTCGATCATTTGATCGAGCTAAAAATGCCAGTAATGTACGTGTGAATGAGGCGGTTATTAATGCTGCCACACCGGCAATTGATCGAGCCAGAGCTAAAATCAACAAGCTATTTGAAGATAAACGACTACCAAGAGCTACGCCAGCAGATTCTGTATTATACGAAACATTGGCGAATAATATAGATGAATATACATTTGGCGATGAAACCAAACTGAGGCTAGTTTCTGGTGCAGATGAGTCGCTTACAGCATGGAGATTTCCCGTAGATACCGATAATAACGGGAAATTTGACAGCTACACTCTGTACGGTATTTACTTTAGAAATCCTCCTTTAAGCGGTAGTCAATATACTCGTGCCAGAAATCCCTTGGAATCGAGAACTCAACCTATGGCTGCTAATAATGGGGAGGCAGGGTGCGAAGATACCTTTGGTACAAGTGCAACTTTAGTAGGTATTAATGGTTGGTTTAGGTTTAGCAGCAGGTTGAAAAAAGCTTTTTTTGTATACACTGCCACAGTTCCTATTACCACTACAGCTACTATCCCAACTGCTACTGCAACTAATTATGAGGTTTACAAAGGTAACAAAGGCTTTTCTGCCGTAGAGTATCAACAAGACAGAGTGCAAATCCCTGTAATTAATAATGCTGTTCTTTATGAAGATGATTTAGAACTGACTCCAGGCGCAAACTTCAAGTTGAATGGACGGGTTTTTACTAATAGCAACTTACTGGTGGGTTCTGATGGTGCAGATATTACATTACATCAAATTAGTAGCAAAGATTCCTGTTTCTACGAGCCTGACAATGCCAAGGTTATAGTTGGGGGCAATATAGGTATTGGTAGATTTATAAATACAAGTGATTTAAATAATGGAGCCATAGTTCATTTATTTAACGGCACCGGTAATGTCTCTACCTCTCAAATCAAAGACCACAAAACAGTCACAGACAACCCATCACTCATAGCTTACAACAGTCTAGCCTATGTACAGCGTATAAACCGCTTAGTAGCGGCTCAGATAGCTATAGATAACGATGGGGATACTGATCCAACTGAGGTTAAAGAAGGTATTCAAAAGACAAAGAATGAACTTGGGTTAGATAGTTACACTACAGAAGAAGAAGAAAGATTTCGTACAGAACAATTACAGCTGTATTTTCAAAGACGTACCCGTCGTGTTCCTTATAGAGAAGTCGCTTTTGGCGGCGATGCTTTAGGTACATATGCCACAACAACACCACTGCAAGGTAGTGGTGACACACTACGCCCAATAAATATTTGGAGCTTTCCTACCAACCCTGCTAATGGTAAAGTAGGTACTGGCTACGCAGGATTGACACTCGCACTGAATGGTACTAACAAGCTTTATCCTAGTGCAACTGAACCAACGAGGTTACAAACAACCTATGGTGGAAAAGAGCAATATTTAGGCGATAGGATTTCTGTTGGTAATAATTTACCTCAACTCTGGTTTAAAGGAGGAGTATTTGTGGGACCAAATGCCACTGATACTCAATCAATTACTGGTATTAACTGGGATAATCCTACCAGTCCTACAGTACCTAGGACTCGTCGCTCTCTTGTAGAAACACTGGCTGATGTAGGATCTACAGATAGAGATGGAATTTGGGAGCAAGCCGCCGCTACAGTACCAGATAACCCACAAGAACCTATTGGTGGTTTGAGAGTCATCACAGGTGCAGGAATTTATTTGCCTCAAGGTTACACTACCACAGGTAAAAATGACGGGACTGACACCACTTATGCAGTAGCTACAGATGTGAATACTGGGACTATAAAAATATGGTCTGATATGATGCCAGTAGCTTCTAGCACAGCGACATTACCAAGTAGTACAGTTGATCCAACCATTATACTACCAAACGCACTTACACCTTATTTGCGAATGCGGGCTACAGCGGTTTATCATTATAAATCCACTAGTTACAATGAGGATAGTCCAGTACCCATCGCTTGTGTCAGTAGCTATTATGATCCAACTAACGAAGATCTAGCCAGAAATAAATCGGGTTTAGCAGATGTATCTCCTGTTGACCGCCTTACCACTCAGCCTTACAATACTGCTCTTAATACAAATGCCGGGAATTCCCACAATGGCATAGTTTATGGTGCGCCTAATAAAGCTGTAAGTGACTATCAAAACGTACTCAATTACCAAGCCCAATTAAAATATCCAAATGGTCGTTGGGTGAATGAACCACTTCAAACTGCTCTAGCAAAAACAGCCGCAAATCGCACCATTGCCGAGCAATCTGCTATAGATGCAGAAATTTGCGCCCTACAGATTTTCGATGGCAGTATTCCAGCACCTTCTACCCCCCCACCAATTCCTCACGGTGCAATTCAAGAAGTAGCATTTCTAGATGCGAGGCAGGTTAAAGCAGTTCATGATGATGTAACACCCAATTCTGGTGTAGAAACTTTCACTAATGCGGCTGGTTTTTGTCCTCAAGCCTCCGGTGATTGCCCTTCGGGAATACCTGCTGCAAACAAAGCGCAAGTACCAGCAGCAGCAAATTATGATCTACCCCTCAGAGACAGACAGCCCCTGGAAATTCGTGCCACTGTTTTAAATATAGGTCAGCTTCGCACAACTGCAATTGGTGGGACAACTCCATCACAGGAATACTTATTGCCAAATAGCGGTATTATATATGCCACTCGCAATGATGCCCTCATAGATGCAAGTTCAGCTTTAACAGATGCAACGGCGAAAAAATCCGAAAGTACGGTGGACTATAAGCTTGACCCTACTCGCCGTCCTAATGGGATCATGCTTCTCAATGGTTCAGAAATTTGGCGTGAAGAGGATTATCGAGATGCAGAGAAAGGGTTAATTTTAACTACAAATTTGCCTGTATATCTCAAGGGTGATTTTAATCTACACGACGAACAGGAATTTACAACTGACCTAACTGATGATTGGGGCAATTTCTATACTCGCGCTAAAAGCACCCGTAATCCTAATTTTGCCTGTCGTCCTAATGATTTAAGGCTGCCGAATTGTACAACTGGTGACAAGTGGCGACCTGCTTCTATTTTGGCAGATGCCATTACCGCACTTTCTAATAACTTTAGATTGGGCTTCCGCAATGAGGGAGACTATGACTTAAACAATAACTTGGGAGATAGCGCCTCTATCACAGCATTGAAAAATGTTGGCTTTTTTGCTAACACCTTCGCCACAAATGCTCCCTGGTATAACACTGGCGCAACTCTAAGGGGGTATCCAAAAGACTGGGAAGGTGGGGTTAGTAGTCCAAATACGTTTCAAGGTAGTACTTACGTCAACAACTTTGTCACACCAATTCAACGCCGGGCAACCTTCAATGAGTATTTGATGGAAATATGTCCGAAATTGCCTGTTTCAGCTTGTACTGCTGACGATTGGTATGTTCACTACGTCGCACCAGGTTCAGCCCTGAATAGACGTTTATGGATACCCACAGGTGATAGTACTACTGTGCTACCTGCACTGCCCACTGATGGCAGTGTACCCTTCTCTCCTTTAACGCTAAATGCTGGCACGACTGTTGATGCTCCTGCTGCTAATCTTAGCCGCTATCCCCGTCGAGTTGCTTTCAAACGTGTTAGTAGTACAGATCCATTAACTAATGGAATATTGGTTCTTGATAACAACACAACATTTAAACGTCCTACACCATTGGGTATTGATTCAAGTGGTAACGTAGCAGAGTTTCCCTATGGAGCTAGTAATACTAATAATCCCAGGGTTGTTACCAACAATAATGCTTTATGGTTCAAAACAACGACAACTACTACCAACCCAATAAACGATACTAACAACGATCCAGTTGTTGCTTCTGGGAGGGTGTTGGTACTTGCTAACGAGATTCTGACCGCAACGAAGGACAGCCATCCCCGATTGCTGCCAGTTTTACAAGTAGATGCACCTTTTGGTACTCCTCCAAGTTCAAGTTCAACTGATGTGGGTACGAATAGTAACAGTAATTGGTTGCAAGTAGCTACAGAAACTACTTTCAACGTCATCATGGCTGCTGGTGATACTCCTGCTCGTCCTACTGAAGATAATGGCGGGCTGCATAACTTTACCCGCTTTTTAGAACACTGGAACCCAGGGACAACTAACGTTAAAGCTAGAATTAACGGTTCTTTTATGCAGCTTAAAAAAAGTGCTTATGCCACTGCATCATTTACTACTTCTCTAGAAGGTGCAGCTAATAATCTTCTGTATCAAATCGGGATTAACGGTGGTAGAGGTTCCTTCTATCTTCCTCCTGAGAGGCAGTGGGGTTATGATGTAGGTTTGCTGTCTCAATCACCCGATTTATTTGCCCAAAAATTGGTGACTATACCACCTGATAAGCCAGATGAGTATGTCCGAGAAGTTGGTAGAGATGATATCTGGGTGGCAACTTTGTTGTGTGCTAAAGATACAAAGGGAACAACAAGTACTAGTGATGACACTTTTGCTATTGATTCAGATCAATATGGTACTTGCCCATAAAACTTAGAAGCTGGTGATAAACAATGATTAGACGTAAACAACAGCAAACAAGTCATTCTGATAGCAATTCTGGTTTTACCATTATTGAGTCGTTGGTAGCGATAGTTGTAATTAGCATCTTACTAGCTGCGATCGCACCAGTTATTGTTCTATCCACTGCTACTCGTGTTCAAGCGAAACGGATAGAACTAGCATCTCACGCGGCCAAAACATTTATTGATGGTGTCATAACCGGCTCAATTACAACCCCAGATGTACTTGGTACTCCTCTTTCTGTTCCTACAACAGGCTCACCCAGAAATATTACGGCCACACCAGGTGACTACTTAGTTAACACGACAAAAATGCCTGCTCCCACCTCAGCAACTGGTCTCTATTGCTTGAGGAAAGATAATGTGATCAGTAACATATCAACAGATTGTGCGGATATTAACAACATCAACTTTTTCGTCCAAGCTGGTCGAATTGAAGTAGTATCTGCTGGCATAAATGACGGTTATCGGTTGGCAATTCGGGTATATAGGGGAGATGTGGCGTTTGGAAATTCTAGCAACCCTGTATTAGTCAGCCAAGGAAATACTAAAAATCAAGCCTCAGTAATGACAGGTGGACTAGGTAATAAACAAGCCCCATTAGTAGAAATGACTACTGATATCAGCACTCGTTTTACTTCATTTCAGGCTTTCTGTAAGCGTTTAGGTGCTGCACCTGGCAGAACCTGTCAATAAAAGCTTGGGACAAGTTAACGTGTGTAAGGCGTGCATCTATTCAGTAAAGGAAAGACCACATGATGACTAATACACTAAAATTTCTACTCAGGAACCAGCTAAAATCCTCAAAAGTCATTCAGCAAGCTAGTGGTTTTACCCTGATTGAATTGTTAATCGGTATGGTAATGGCATTTCTGATCATCACGCCCTTATTAGGATTTATGATCAGTGTCATGAATACAGAACAACAGGAGCAAGCTAAAGCCAATTCCGAGCAAGAAATTCAAGCTGGACTAGATTACATTGCTCGTGACTTAAAACAAGCCATCTATATCTATGATGCAGATGGTGTTAATGCTCTTACTAGCACAGCAAATAGCGGACCGCAAATACCTACAGCATCCGATAGAACTCCTGTTCTTGTCTTTTGGAAACGAGAATTAATTGAAGATGTAATCGCTAATTCAGAAAACACGGATAAAGATGATACTTTTGTGTATTCATTAGTTGTCTACTACTTGATTAAAAATAATGACACAACTTGGTCTAAAGCCGCTCGTATTGGTAGATGGCAAATTAAGGATGGTGTAGTCACTACTAGTACAAGTGATAGTGATAGCAAACTTTGTACTGGATATACTTCTAGGTATGTTAAGGGACCCACTAGCAATCCCGATAAATATTGTCCTAGTACAGGTTTTGAACCCTTTGATCTCAGTCAACAAGGAACCATAACCGAAAGTATGAATGCCTGGACAAAAAAAGCCTCAACTACTTATACAGCTGATACTTTAGTACTTGTAGACTATATTGATCAAACCACAACTGGTGCGCCTGCTGCAACTTGTTCTAACTCGGCAAGTGCTGACATTATTTGGTCAAAATTAGCACCAACGAGCATGACTAGTTTTTATGCTTGCATTGATACACTTAATACAACATCGGAAGTATTTATACGTGGTAATGCTCTAGCTCGTATTAATAATCAGGGAAATAACATTGCATATAGTGATGGACAAAAAACTTATTTTCCTACTGCAAACATCAGAGTTCAAGGGCGGGGGTACTTGTATAAATAATGCTGAAAATTGGAGGATTAAAAAATGGCTGTTGATTATGGAATGGAAAATTTTCTTGTTAAGTTATGGCATCACAACCTCAATAATACTACCAGAAAGCTGAGAAATTTAAAATCTGGATACACCGATCAGAATGCTGGCTTTACCTTAATAGAACTACTCGTAGTTATATTGATGATAGGCGTTTTATCGGCAATAGTAGCTCCTAGTTGGCAGGGATTTCTCAACCGACAACGATTAAATAAAGCTTACGACGGTGTTCTATCAGCTTTACAGCAAGCTCAGACATCAGCTAAAAATAGCAAATTGAACTATAGCGCCAGTTTTAGAGTCAATAGCACCAGTAACATTCCTGAGTATGTTATTTATCAGGGTACTACTCTACCGAGTTTGGGTTGGAATAGTTTAGGAAGTGATTTGGAGAAAAGTAAGGTTCTATTTTATAGCAATATGACTGGTGTGAATACTAAATCTACTACTGGGAATATAGTTCTGACTACAACTGGAAGTGGCACAATTACTTTTGACTATATGGGTGCTTTAGCACGGAAATCTGATGGTAATGATGCTGACATACCTTTAAAAGTAATGGTAGCCATACCCACAGCAGGAACTACTCAAGCTGGTAATTTGAGACGCTGTGCTATCTTAGAAACCCTGATTGGGGGAATGCGAACAGCAAAAGATAATAGTTGTACTTAAATCTATTGGTATTAATAAATTAGATAATTTCGGTAAAAAAACCATATCTAAAGGAGTCCTAAAAGTAGCAAGATTGGAACTTGAGGAACTGTTTTGGGAATTGTTATATTCCTGGAAAAAACTGCCCTCAGTAAAAATATAACTTTAAAAGCAATGAATAATTGCATTGATTTTACCGTAGCTATCCCTACTTACAACGGTGAACATCGTTTACCTGAGCTACTAGAAAAACTAAGAAGTCAAATTAATACAAAAAATATCTCTTGGGAAATTATTGTTGTTGATAACAACAGTACGGATAATACAGCTAAAATTGTGAAAAGCTATCAGAACAATTGGCTGTGTTCATTCCCTTTAAAATACTACTTTGAAGGCAAACAGGGAGCAGCTTATGCTAGGAAAAAAGCAATTGCAGAAGCTAAAAGTCAATTGATTGGGTTTCTAGATGACGATAATTACCCAACCCCTAACTGGGTTTCATCCGCTTATAGTTTTGCTCAAAAATATCCCCAAGCTGGGGCATATGGTAGTCAAATTCATCCTCACTGGGAGGTAAAACCACCAGAGAATTTTGAGAGAATTGCCCCATTTTTAGCAATTACAGAACGAGGGGACTTACCTCTGCTGTATGAAACTAAGAAAAGATTACTTCCTCCTTCTGCTGGACTTGTTGTCCGTCGTCAGGCTTGTTTAGACATTGCACAGAGTCCAACAATTTTAACTGGTAGAATAGCTGATAATATGCTGACCAGTGAAGATTTAGAGATGTTGTCTTATATCCAAAAAGCTGGGTGGGAAATTTGGTATAACCCGGAAATGGAAATTTATCATCAAATACCTAGTTTTCGTTTAAAAAGAGAATACTTAATACCATTTTTTAGGGGTATTGGACTCAGCCGTTATGTGACTCGCATGGTGAGTGTACAACCTTGGAAGAAACCAATTTTTTCATTGGTCTATATGCTTAATGATTTGCGTAAAGTGTGTTTACACTTAATTAAATATGGAAATAGTTTAGAAAATGATTTAGTTGCTGCGTGTGAAATGCAATTATTTTTAAGTAGTTTAGTGAGTCCTTTCTATCTTTGGAAGCATGGTTATTTGTAATGATGTGAAGCTGGAGAGATATTTACTTAATGTTTTGTAAAACCAAATATGGCTATGACGAATGAATACAAGGTGCAAATACTTTTTTGATAAATCTAATAACGGATTTACCTTGTTAGAAAATCTAGTTGTTGTGTTTGTAATTGGCATACTATCAGCGATCGCAGCTCCTAGTTGGTTAGGTTTTGTGAATATTCGCCGTCTGAATGTTGCACAAGGTCAAGTTTACCAAGCAATGCGCGAAGCTCAAAACCAAGCTAAAAAGGAGAAATTGACTTGGCAAGCTAGTTTTAGGGAACAAAATAGTATTGTGCAATGGGCTGTTCATCCTGCAACAGTTAGCCCCAGCAATGCTGTATGGAATAGTTTAGATTCTAGTGTCCGCTTGCATAGTGAAACAAATTTGGATCTTGTCAATAATATTCGGCAGATTCAATTTGATTATACGGGTAGTGTAAAACTTCAACAATTAGGGAGAGTGACTTTATTTAGTCAGTCTAGTGGAACAGTGAAGCGTTGTGTGATAGCTTCTACTATTTTAGGGGCTATGCGAACGGCAAAAGATCGTCCTACTGCTCAAGATGGTAAATTTTGTTATTAAATATAGTATGGCGGTTATTGGTTGAATGAGATACAAAAACCCCACCCCCAACCCCCTCCCTCACAGAGGTTTTTAATATTAACTGTAAAGGCAGGACTAGGAAGACAAGGAGGGAAGGTAGACAAGGAAGATTTGATACGCACAATGGTATTTTGACGGGCTGTTATTGTTACCAAGAGAATCTGATTTTGTACGGTTTTCCTCCCTTGTCCACTGTCCTTCCTTGTCATCCTTGTCTTGCCCTCACGACAATGTAAAATACCTACCCTTGTGAGCAACCCCCTGCAAGCGAGGAGGGGGCTATGATATACCTCATGTGATTAGGAAACGCTATATCTAAATATCTAAATAAACTCAGTATATTGTGTTGAAATCACTAACTAAAGAGAAACAGCACCTGATTATTTTTACCCGCTATCCAGAACCGGGGAAGACAAAAACCCGGATGATCCCTGCTTTGGGTGATGTTGGTGCGGCTAATCTGCAAAGACAGATGACGGAATATACTATCCAGCAGGTAAAAGAATTACAAAAAACATCGGCTGTAACTGTGGAAGTGCGGTTTGCGGGTGGAAACTTGCAACTAATGCAAGATTGGTTGGGGTTAGATTTGGTTTACAATTCTCAAGGAGAGGGAGATTTAGGTGAGCGGATGGTGCGATCGCTTGCCGATGCTTTTGACAAGAGTGCAGAATATGTCATTATCATTGGTACAGACTGTCCTGGAGTGAATTCACAACTTTTAACCACAGCCTTTGAGAAACTAGCTGTTTGTGACCTTGTACTTGGCCCCGCAATTGATGGTGGTTATTACTTAATTGGTTTGCAGCAAGCAATACCAGATTTGTTTTCTCAAATTGAGTGGGGAACTGGTCAAGTATGCCGACAAACTATAGAGATTGCCCAAAAACTTAATTTATCAACTGTATATTTATTTACTTTAGCTGATGTAGATCGTCCAGAAGATTTACCCGTTTGGGAACAAACCCTGGCTGGAAAGGTCGAAATGTGAGACTCAGTATTTTTTAACGATAAAGCATTCAAAAGTTGCTATTGTGGTATAGTTTAAAACCAAAATTCTGGATGGATATCATCTGCCTTGACTTTTTATAGTGGATACTCACACAAAAATCTAGGTTAAGCCCCCAGTGAGGCAGATAAGTCTGCTCGGTTTTATGCTCCAAGAGTTGTAACTTTATATATGGCAAACAATTTTATTCACAACAAATTTACAAAAATATGGTTAACCGCGCTGCTGCCTCAAATACTTCACTCACACTCAAAGTTGTGGGAATAATCTGCATTTTGTCTTTTTTCGTTGATTTTCTGATCCTGTTGTTAGGCTTCAGTCCCACTAATAAGCAATCACAAATTGGCTTGGCAACAGCCCTAGTTGACCGAGGAATTGTGCCGCTAGTTGGATTAGGAATGCTATTTGCTGCATATTGGTTTGATGGGGCTGAAGATCGCCCACGAGGTATAGATTTAAGACTTCCATCTTTAATACTCTCAAGCGTCTTGGGATTGATGTTTTTGCTGATTTTTCCTCTGCACCTTAATAACGTGCGGCAAGCCAGCACACAAACTGTAAAAGACATCTCCCAACAAGCCCAACAAGCCGAAAATCAACTTAACAGCCAGTTATCCCAATTTGAAGCCCAACTCAACAACGATCAGGCCAAAGCTCAATTAGAGCAAGCGAGAATCCAAGCTAAAGCTAGGTTCGGTGAACTAATTAAAGATGAGCAGAGATATAAGCAAGCACTGGAAAACCCCCAACTTCCCGCAGAACAAAAAGAATTACTCAAGAAATTTAAAGCCAATCCCCAAGAGCTTGATAAATTTATCGCTCAACAAACAGATCCTAAAGAAGTTGCTAATCAAAGACTGAGCGAAATTCGCCAACGCAAAGAAACAGCAGAAAAAGAAGCTAAAGATAATGCTTGGAAATCTGGACTGCGGATTGGTTTGAGCAGTTTGTTGTTGTCTATTGGTTATATCATCATTGGTTGGACAGGATTAAAAGGTATGGGTACTTTACAAGGTAGTAAACGTAAGGTGCCAGCGCGTTAAGGGACATTCAGTAATACAATTGAGGACGGGGAAATCCCGCTGACAGGTGTAGGTTTTTTACATTCTCGTGAGGGCAAGACTTGGGAGACAAGGGAGGAAAACCATACAACAATATGTATGTTTCGTATTTGCGGAGAAAATCTTCCTTGTCTACGTTCCCTCCTTGTCTTCCCAGTCTTACCTTCACAGACAATATTAAAAACCTACCCTTGTGAAGGGGAGATCCCGCCCCTACAGGTTTGGCGATGACAAACTGTACCTCACTGGTATGAAATCTGCTATAAAAATCACTGCTACAAACTAATTAATAAGTTTCGTCAAATCTCTATAAAATCGGAAATGTTCTCAATTTACATACTCACATATAACGAAGAGTTAGATATTGCTGCTTGTATAGAATCAGCTATGTTATCCGATGACATCATAGTTGTAGATTCTTGTAGTAGCGATCGCACTATAGAAATTGCCAGTGGTTATCCTATTCGAGTCATCCAACACCCTTTTGAAAGTCACGGGAAACAACGCACCTGGATGCTAGAATCCGTTCTTCCCAAACATGAATGGGTGTACATTCTCGAAGCCGATGAGCGCATGACCCCAGAACTTTTTGCTGAATGTGTCGCCGCAACTCAAAACCCAGATTACATCGCTTACTACGTTGCGGAAAGAGTGATGTTTATGAATCGTTGGATTCGTTATAGCACCCAGTATCCCCGCTATCAATTGCGTCTTTTCCGTCATGGTAAAGTTTGGTTTACAGACTATGGTCATACAGAACGGGAAGTTTGTGATGGTGCAACCAGCTTTTTAAAAGAAACCTATCCCCATTACACTTCTAGCAAAGGTTTGAGCCGCTGGCTCGATAAGCATAACCGTTATTCTACAGACGAAGCTAAAGAAACTTTGTATCAATTAGAAAATGGGGATGTGAAATGGCGAGATTTATTTTTTGGCAAATCGGAAGTAGAAAGACGACGCGCTCTTAAGGATTTATCTTTGCGTGTACCAGCTAGACCAGTGATACGCTTCGTATATATGTATTTTTTCTTAGGTGGTTGCTTAGACGGACACCCTGGTTTAGCTTGGTGTACTTTGCAAGCATTCTATGAATACTTGATTTTGCTGAAAGTTTGGGAAATGAAATATAGCAGGAGTCAGGAGTCAGAAGTCAGAAGTCAGGAGTCGGGAGTCAGGAGTCAGGAGTCAGGAGTCAGGAGTCAGGAATAAAACCCTTTTTTGGTCGGAGTTGCAGCATTTTTTTTATAATTGTGAGCATCTGGTGATATGGCGCGTTAGGATTAGTATTACCTAAGAAACTTGCAACAATCATTTACAGGTTTTATAAAGAAAAGTAACACTATTAAAGATTAACCAACCAATATTATGGTTGGTATACGTCTATTTGCAGGTTAATGGGGACTGATTATTAAGGACTTGCTAACAACTCTTAACGTAATACCCAGAAATCAATGGTGTGGATAACAATTACAACAATTTGACTAACCAAAAAAAGGAGAATAGGGGCTTGGTAATTGAACGCCTAAAACAGGACTTCAAAAATGACCTGATTGCTGGTTTGTTGGTGGTGATTCCCCTAGCAACTACAATCTGGCTGACCATTACTATTGCCAGTTGGGTAGTTAATTTTCTCACCAAAATCCCCAAACAGGTGAATCCCTTTGATGGTCTGCATCCTATACTAGTCAATGTACTTAATTTAGTAGTTGGACTAGCTGTACCACTACTAAGTATCCTGATCATTGGCTTAATGGCTCGGAATATAGCTGGTAGGTGGTTGCTAGATTTTGGTGAGCGATTTTTGCAAGCAATTCCTTTGGCAGGTCAGGTATATAAAACCCTCAAACAATTACTAGAAACTATACTCAAAGATTCCAATGGTAAATTTCGGCGTGTAGTTTTATTAGAATATCCGAGACGGGGAATTTGGGCGATCGCATTTGTCACTGGTGCAATTAGCAATGATATCCAAGCGCAGATGAATCGTCCCATGTTAAGCGTCTTCATCCCCACAACCCCCAACCCTACCACTGGATGGTATGCAGTAGTTCCAGAAGACGAAGTAGTCAACCTCTCACTATCTGTAGAAGAGGCATTCAAGATAGTTGTCTCTGGTGGAATTGTTGCCTCTAATGCGCCCCTATCCCCCTTAGTTTTACCAAAATCAATATCACCCCTAGAAACTAAACAGCAGGTGATGCCTGTGGAAGAAAAGTAAAATTAACTAGGTAAACTCATCATTCGGAGTTCGGAGTTAAAGAGGCTTGGTGTCTGACTTTGAATTTAGATACTTTAGGGACTTGCAAAGAAAAAAATATACAAATATTTCTTGTGGTACAAGCTGAAAAGCCCGCAAATTATCAAGGGCAGGCAGGATGCCTACCCCACAAGATAAGATCATTTATTTTCTGGAAGTCCCTTACCTCATTTATCTGAAATCTGCTGTAAAATTATTCTTTGAATGTGCATAAATTGATATAATTATGAGTTTGCCATTTTAGTTCATTAATTTCCCTACCAAATACCCCCACCATCATGCAACCTCGTAAACCCCAACAGATAGCACGCGAATTAGCTTTATTAAGCCTGAGCCAGTTGCCAGTTAACCCCAAGAAATTGGAGAAACTGCCAGATGAACAATTAGTAGCAAAATTAGTACTCGGCGCAGTACGCACTTTGACGACAGAAGTGCAAGATACCCTTGATAACGCTGCGGGTGAACTCCAACGCAGTAACGATCGCCTTTTAACTAGCCAAACAAGGGCTTCAGACCTGAATACAGCGAGAACCATGCTGCAAGAAGCGATCGCTTGTACCCAAACAGCCATCAATCAATTAGGCACAGCCATTGACTTCCCAGAATTAATTCAGTTAGCCAATCAAGACAAAGAAGTCCGCAATTACGCCAAAGAAATCATCATCACCGTCAACGACAACCGCAGTATCATCGATCAATTCATTTCTGAAGCTTTAGTAGATTGGCAAGTCTCTCGTTTAGCGCAAATTGACCGGGATATTTTGCAAATCGCTGTGGCAGAAATGCGATTTATGAGAGTTCCCGCCAGTATAGCCATCAACGAAGCTGTAGAATTAGCCAAACGCTACAGTGGAGATGAAGGACATCGCTTTATTAATGGTGTTCTGCGCCGTGTCACAGAGCAAAAACAACCGGCATAGGGTGACATCCTCACTTCACCTGTCCTGAATTTTTTCCAAGTGAGGATAACCCGAAAACCTTCATCCCCAGAAAACGTGGCGAATTAAATTAAACTGAAAATTAATAAGTTACTAAAATTACTGCTGCAATGGTTTTTAATTGGTTCCGCCGTCAACATAACGATACCCCCGATACCCCTGAACAACAGCCACAGGGGGAAACTCCACCCGCGCCAGAAACGCAGCCAGAACCAGCTGCAGAAACTACACCAGATACAGAGGACTTGCTGGCGTTTGCTAAAGCGGCTTACAAAAATATTCAGCAAAAACAACAGTCCCAGATCCAAGCACCTGCAACTGTTTCAGAAGATACACCAGAAGTAATTCCTGAAGAAACAGCAGCATCAGTAACACCTATTATTGAAGAAACTACAGAAATAACCGCAATAGAAGAAATACCTGTTACTGAAGAATTAACTCCAGTAGCTGCAATTGAAGAAACTACAGAAATAGCCGCAATAGAAGAAATACCTGTTACTGAAGAATTAACTCCAGTAACTGTTATTGAAGAAACTACAGAAATAGCCGCAATAGAAGAAATACCTGTTACTGAAGAATTAACTCCAGTAGCTGCAATTGAAGAAACTACAGAAACACCAGTCAGCGAAACACAACCAGCCGCCTTATCCTTTTTAGAACGGGCAGCAGCCGAAAGACAAGCCAAGCAAGAAAGATTAATTGCCAACGCCATTGAACTTGAGGAACCAGAGACAACATCAACTCCTTCATCAACTACAACCACAGCAAATGTAGAAGTAGAAATTCCTGAATTAGAATTTGATGATGGCTTTGTGTGGTCAGTTGAAGTGTTAGCAGCCCAAGGCAGAAAGGCTGAAGATGTTTCCATAGAAGAAATTACTTGGCTGAAAAAGTTACGCCAAAGCTTAGATAAAACTCGGCGGAATATTCTCAACCAACTGAAATCAATTGTTGGTCAAGGGCCTCTCAATCAAGCTGCTGTAGCGGAAATTGAAGCCTTACTCCTGCAAGCAGATGTGGGTGTAGAGGCAACAGATTTTATTATTGATGCTTTACAGAAAAAACTGCGGGATGAAGTGACTCCACCGGAAGAAGCGATCGCATTTCTGAAAAAAATCCTCCGGGATATGCTAGATGCACCCAATCAAGTCGCAGAAAGACCCAGTTTTGCCCCGGATAAAGAAAACCTGACCATTTGGTTAATTACCGGAGTCAATGGGGCTGGTAAAACTACCACCATCGGCAAAATTGCCCATTTAGCCCAAAAATCTGGTTATAAATGCTTAATTGGTGCTGCTGATACCTTCCGGGCTGCCGCTGTAGAACAAGTTAAAGTTTGGGGAAGCAGAAGCGGTGTAGAGGTTATAGCCAATCCAGGCAAGAATACAGATCCTGCCGCAGTGGTATTTGATGCGATCGCCGCAGCCCAATCACGAGGAACCGAATTACTCTTAATAGATACCGCCGGACGACTGCAAAACAAGAAAAACTTAATGGACGAATTAAGTAAAATTCGGAAAATTATTGACAAAAAAGCCCCAAATGCTCATATAGAATCACTCTTAGTTTTAGATTCTACCTTGGGACAAAACGGACTGCGCCAAGCTGAAGTTTTCTCTCAAGCAGCCCAACTGAGTGGCGTTGTCTTAACAAAGCTAGATGGTACAGCCAAAGGAGGAGTTGCCCTAGCAGTTGTACAGCAACTAGGTTTACCCATTCGCTTTATTGGTGCTGGAGAAGGCATTGAAGACTTGCGCCCATTTTCTAGCTATGAGTTTGTTGAAGCACTATTAAATGGCTAGTGTAGGAAGGACAGAGGCAGGGGGAGGAAAAAGTCGTTTTGATTCAGTGAAATTGGATAATTTATTTTGTGGAGTCCTCTAAAGTCGGTTTAACCTGCCTTTTTACCTTGTTTTATGGATAGTTATTATCGCTATGTTGCGCTAAATACCTACGTAAAAATATCTAGCCATTTTTCAACACGAATGAAATCGCTGTATTATTTCACTGTTCCCCCTTACCTATTCCCTGCTATATTCAAACTCAACCCAAATTTTTAGAAATTACTGTTCAAATTGGGATTGTAGCTAATGGCTGAAAGCTTTTTGCTCCCTTGCATTCAGCAAAAATTAAATAGAGAAAACAATATATTTGCTAAAATAATTATTTTTTTTTACAATAAATGGCTAACTTCTGCTAAAATTGCACACTAAAGCCATTTTGCCAATTATCGAAGTAGTTTATCTAATGCAGCAGCAGGTTTACTTGATTACTGCAAAAGGTATCCACAAGAAAGGGTGAAATGTTTGCAATCTATAAATTTACATTTTTTCTTTTACAGGCAGGATGGTAAATCTTTTTTTCCTCACTCCTAAAAAAACGCACTCGTCAAGAAACAACATTGCAAATTCATGGCTTCAAGATTCCTAAGGCTTACTCTGTAAGTGTAATATATGGCTTTTTTTACTAACAAAGTTTTATTTCTCAAGGTATATGAATTACCAATTAAGTCATGAAAAAATTATAAGCCGTCTATAACGTAATCCTAGTTACAGTTTTTTACTGCCAAATCTTCAAATAAATAAAGAGGTGACTGTAAATTACTAAAAAATATAATACTCATAAAAATCACATCCTCAGCTTTTTTACTCTTGCTAAAATGACTAATTTTGTCCAATATGATTGAACAATGCCTAAGACAAAGGATTTGTAAAAAATCATAAATCTGCAATCTGTTAATATCAAGTGCAATAATTATTTACCTGTGTCTCAAGTGCCTTCTCACCCCACCGAAAGTAATAGTAGTGCCACGACAGATGTCACTCCAGTCGTGGCACTGAAAGAACTTGTGGCCAGGCTACATCGTGAACAGAACAAAATTCAAGATTTGCTCAGTTCTTTAGGATTCGCCCTCAGAAGCTTCAATAATTTGAATCAGTTCTTAGAATTGATTCCACTTATGGCAACCAGAGTAACTGATGCCGAAGGTAGCGCCCTTTTTCTCTACAAACCCAATGGTCAAATTAGGCTAGAACAACTGCATTGGCAGGATAGTCAGCAAAGAAAAAATATTCGCAAAGCCTTAGAAAATGCCAGTAGTCAAATTACACTTGTACCTAATTCAGTTCCTTTAGCAACAACTACAGGGATTTTAGATGCTCAGATGCATCACTATTTAGGGCCAGATGTACAAATTTTTGGCACAGCAATTTTAGTTAAGCATACAGAACGTGGTTGGCTTTACGTTTTAAGCCGTGATCCTGATTATAGTTGGACAGAAACCAGACAAAAATTAGTGAGATTAGTTGCAGATCAAACGGCTGTAGCGATTGAAAACGATGAACTAGCGGTAGAACTGAGAAAAAAAGAACGCTTAGATCAAGAATTAGAAATTGGTGCAGAAATTCAACGCCGACTTTTGCCGCGTCAATGTCCTAGTATTCCTGGTGTAGTTTTGGCTGCACGTTGTAAACCGGCTAATCGAGTTGGTGGAGATTACTACGATTTTATTCCTACCAATCATCATCAGTTGCCCTCAAATAATCATAAAGGCAGTGCAGAAGATGCCTGTTGGGGTTTGGTAATTGGGGATGTTATGGGTAAAGGTGTTCCCGCTGGGTTGATTATGACAATGATGCGAGGAATGCTGAGAGGTGAAGTATTGCATGGTAATTCCGCAGCCGGAATTTTGCAAAATTTGAATCGAGTCATGTACGCGGATTTGGAAAATTCCCACCGTTTTGTGACTTTGTTTTACTCAGAATATAATCCTCGCACACGGATTTTGTCTTACAGTAATGCTGCCCATAATCCTCCTTTCTGGTGGCACGCGGCTACAAAAAATGTGACTCGTTTGGATACTTTAGGGATGCTGATTGGCTTAGATGCTAATAGCCAGTATGAAGATGCCCATGCCCAGTTAGAATCTGGGGATACGATTATTTATTATACAGATGGTTTGACGGATGCAGCTGCGGCTGGGGGCGATCGCTTTGATGAAGAAAATTTTATCACTTCTTTTAACTTCGCTTGTCGTTATTGCAACGGCCCACAGGAAATTGTTGATTATTTATTTGATAAGGTTGAGGAATTCATCGGGCCAGATAAGCAAAATACCGATGATATGACCTTGGTAGTTTTACAGATTTTGTGATGGATTATGGTAAAAATTCAATATCCAGTATTTGAGTGACTGTGTAAGGTAAATCTGCTGGAAAGGTATTTTGGGGAATTCCAGTTTCGTTGCTGGCTAGTTTTATTCCTCTGCGGTAGCAATCAGCTAAAACTTCTTCTAGATCAGGATTAAGACTGGGACTATCTTGGAGTAAATCTTCAATGCGGTTTCGTTGTTCTGCGATCGTATTTTGCCAAGTGCCACTTCGCAAACTGGGCTGATATTGCCATTTTAGCAAATGCTGTAACAATACCTCCAATCGGCTTTTCAACTCTCTTCGGTCTGACCTTCCCAAGCTTTCAATCTCCTCAACCACCGCATCCCAATCTACTCCATCCCATTTTCCAGCACGGATTAACTCAGCGGTTTGCTGTGTCCATGTTACAAAATCAGTATCATACAACCGGATTGCTGTCTTGGAAATAGAAACCATGATATTTTTGCAATCTTGTTTGGATGGGTTATTAATCTACTATTTTAACTCTGAGTCAGCAAAAAATAAAATAGATAAGTAGGTTAACAGAAAAATTTAAAGGTATGTAACGGTATGTAAATTTGCCTCAATGCGATATTCTGATTGAGTTTCAGCCATTTTAAAAAACGCAATACCCCTTGTTTTTATTTTGTTCACCTACTTACCCAATTTTTCAAAGAGTCGAGGAGTTGTGTATCTAATTCTTTCCAGTTCTATTATTTATCAACTCTAGAAATAGGCATTCTTGGTGGTGCTGTTTTCCACATTAAATCAATTTCTTCTGGTGTGAGTTGATAAGCTTGATTAACCAAATCAGAGAGACGATATTCTAATTGTAAAGCTTCATTTTTAAGACTTTTAATTTCGGGAACATAATCATTATGGGCTTTACGTAAAGCGGTAAATGCTGGTATACTTAAAGGATCTGAAGATCTTTTAGCAGTTTTTGGTTTGGGCATTCTTTTTCTAACTTCTTCTACAAAATCAGCAAATTATAAGGCAGCAAAATCTTCTAGTTTATTTCCCAGTTTCTCAATTTTGTATTCTATTTGCAACCAGTCAAGAACATCTTTATAAACTTGTCCGTTGAGTTTGGTAATTTCAATTAACCGCGTGACTATTACTTCTACTTCTGCGCGTATTTCTTCCGTGGGTTGTGCAATGGGAATATTTTCTGTATAAATATTTTTTAACCGAAGTGTTTCATTCAGTCCATGAATTGTAGTGCGAGACAAGTAGTACCACATGACAGGAGAATTCAGAACTGCTAAGTAGGTGAACAAAATAAAAACAAGGGGTATTGCGTTTTTTAAAATGGCTGAAACTCAATCAGAATATCGCATTGAGGCAAATTTACATACCGTTACATACCTTTAAATTTTTCTGTTAACCTACTTAATATCCAAAGATCACTTGAACTAAAAATAAAACACAAATCATTAGTAAAAATACCGCTATTATCAAAACAAAACTCTGAATATGTAGATAAGTCTTTCCAAATAATTTTTGGTTGTTCAAACAATTGCCAATAATCTGAACCATAGCGACTGAGTGCATACCAAGGATATCTTCCTTGATTGACTTCAGGACGAAGTTCTAGACCTTTTTTATGTTGTTTTAACCACGATAAAACAGATGGATAATCATTAATAGGACAATCCCATTTTACAAAAATCATCCATAAATTTTCCCATTCAGTTCTAGTATTTTAGTAGTAGGTTGGGTTGACGCAAGGAAACCCAACAATAATCAATAACAGCGTAACGTAGAATTAATGATAATAAATAATTAAAAGTAATGATTGTTTCCTTTTACTACATAATCCCCACCCTGGTGAAATTTTAAAATATGAATTTTTAGAAGAATTAGACATCAGTGAAAATACATTAGCTGTTAACTTAGGTTTAACTTATCCTACTATTCAAGGAATTATTACAGGTAAACTTAAAATGACAGCAGATATAGATTTGCGCCTTTGTCGCTATTTTAGACTTTCAGACGGTTATTTTTTAAGATTGCAAAATGCTTATGAAATAATGGAGGCAAAAAGAGATTTAGGAGAAATTTTAAATCAAATTATTCCTTATTCTTTAATGGCGACAGATTAACATAAATACGTTATATCTTCTTATCTGTTATAATGGCGAATGATAAAGTCAACCGCAAAGTAATGATTAAATTACAAGAATTGCAAGAACAGGTATTAGAATTACCAATCAAAGAACGCTGGACTCTTGTACAAACCTTACTAGCATCAATTCAACAAGAAACACTATTTTCTATTCCTCCTCAACATACCCTAGAAGGTTTATCTGAACTTGACCCCTGGACACAAAGCCTAATAGGTGTAATTAGCTTAGAATCAGAAAATCCAGAGGAAAGTTATGTTAATTACCTAGAGGAGAAATATAGTTGAAACAGGTATTATTTGACAGCGATGTTTTACTAGATATTTTAGCACAGCGTCAACCGTTTGTTCTTGCCTCAGCACAAGCATTAAATACAGTCATGAAAAGACAGGTGGAAGGCTTTGTTTCAGGACATGCTGTCACCAATATATTCTATATTTTACGCCGTCAAATTGGTAGCGAAGCAGCACG
Source organism: Anabaena sp. EIM26 (assembly GCF_057568715.1). Classification (NCBI taxonomy): domain Bacteria; kingdom Bacillati; phylum Cyanobacteriota; class Cyanophyceae; order Nostocales; family Nostocaceae; genus Anabaena; species Anabaena sp. EIM26. The sequence continues at coordinate 2,111,807 of NZ_CM172472.1, forward strand.
TAAATTAATAGAAAACTTATTGCAAAATATTAAAATTGCCAGCGTTACAGATGAAGTAATTCATCAAGCTTTGCAAAGTCCAATTAAAGATTTTGAAGATGCGGTGACAAGTGCAGCAGCAATGGGCGCAGGTTTAGAAATAATCGTAACACGAAATAAATCTGATTTTGCAGAGTCTTCAATACCGGCAATGTTGCCAGAAGAGTTCTTGAAAATGCTTTGAAAAGTAAGTAAGTTGGATTGACGCAAGTAAACCCAACAAAACCCACCATTAATAGGGATACGTTTTCAAAATTCCGTGATGCCTCCAGCACACTACGTGAACATAAATCAAATAGGATTGCTATACAATGGTATTAGCCTAACTAATACAAGTAATTAAAATAATTACGAATCAATAGCAACAAATCAACATAACTGCTCGTCTACTGTAGTTGTTCTCCAAAATAAGCAGATTTGAAAGGGTGATAAATATGAAGTATTTGCTAGGGACAATTTCTTTAATTGTATTAATACAAAGCTTTCCATTAATTCAAGCAACACAAGCACAAGAAAATATTCCTGTCATTAAATCAGATTATATTCAGAAAGTGCTGGAAACAAAATTAATGGATAACTTTCCTGATGGACAATTTTATCCAGAAAGATTAATTAGTCGTGCAGAATTAGCAGGAGTTTTAGTTAAAGCTTTTTATTTAGATAAACGACAAGCGGCAAAACAAGAAAAATCTATATTTGTACCAGATGTACCCAGTTCTTATTGGGCATATAAGGATATTCAGACAGTGCTGAAAACTGATATTATGAAAGGTTATCGGGGCAATATGTTCTTCCCAAACCAAAGGGTAACAAGAGCGGAAGGTTTAGCGATTTTTGCCCAAGCTTATGGAGTTTTTCAGTTTTCTGAGCCAACCGTCAACGAAATTTTGACACCATACCCAGATGCAGCATCTATACCTAATTGGGCTAGAAGAGCGATCGCAACCGTTATCACCGAAGATTTAATTAATATAGATCCCCAAGGTAAGATTAACCCATTAAGTCCTATGACCCGTGGCGATCTGGCTTACGTCTTAAGTAAATATTTGCAACGTCAACAAAAACAACCAGAAACTCCAGTAGTACCCGGTATTCCCCAACAGCCATAATTTTTGTCAAGGTAGAAAATACCATAAAATACAAACATTTTTAGTTACTTTCAACACAAGTAACTATGACAGTACAACATCGAAAATCTCGTATTCAAACAAAAATCTGAATCTATGTCTTGTTCCTGCAATGTATTGTTAACAAAAGTTATACTACAACAACAACATTGGTAACAGTAGGATTCTTGTCGCCACTTGAGGTGAGAAAATCAAAAGAATGCCAAAAATAGAGTTTAGAGAGGAAAATCCTATAATATGCATCTGAGTGAAATCACCCATCCTAACCAGTTGCACGGTTTGTCGATTCGACAATTACAACAAATTGCCCATCAAATTCGAGATAAGCACTTACAAACCGTTGCAGCAACAGGAGGGCATTTAGGTCCCGGTTTAGGAGTTGTAGAATTAACCCTAGCGCTTTACCAGACACTGGATTTAGATCGGGATAAAGTCATTTGGGATGTAGGCCACCAAGCTTATCCCCACAAACTACTCACAGGTCGTTACAGTGACTTCCACACCCTCAGACAAAAAGACGGAGTTGCTGGCTATCTTAAGCGTTGCGAAAACAAATTTGACCACTTTGGGGCAGGACACGCTTCAACCAGTATCTCAGCTGCCTTAGGCATGGCTTTAGCCCGTGACTTAAAAGGGGAAAAATTTAAAGCTGTCGCTGTAATTGGAGATGGTGCTTTAACTGGTGGTATGGCTTTAGAAGCTATCAACCATGCTGGACACCTACCCAAAACGAATCTGCTGGTAGTTCTCAACGACAACGAGATGTCCATCTCTCCCAATGTCGGTGCAATTCCCCGCTATCTCAACAAAATGCGCCTTAGCCCACCGGTGCAATTTATCAAAGATAATTTTGAGGAACAAGTTAAACACATTCCTTTTGTTGGTGAGTCGCTTTCACCAGAACTAGATCGCATCAAAGAAGGGATGAAGCGTTTGGCAGTTCCCAAAGTAGGTGCAGTTTTTGAAGAACTGGGTTTTACCTACATGGGGCCAGTTGATGGACATAATTTAGAGGAATTAATTGCTACTTTCCAACAGGCACATCAAATGACAGGCCCTGTTTTGGTTCATGTAGTGACAACTAAAGGCAAAGGCTATGAAATTGCTGAAAAAGACCAAGTAGGCTATCACGCCCAAAACCCCTTCAATGTATCCACTGGTAAGGCTATTCCTTCTAATAAACCCAAACCCCCCGCTTATGCTAAGGTCTTTTCTCACACTTTAGTCAAACTTGCTGAACAAAACCCGAAAATCATTGGTATTACAGCAGCAATGGCTACAGGTACGGGTTTAGACAAACTACAAGCTAAACTGCCTAATCAATATATTGATGTCGGTATTGCGGAACAACACGCTATCACCTTAGCTGCGGGTTTAGCCTGTGAAGGAATGCGTCCTGTCGCGGCTATTTATTCCACCTTCTTACAACGCGCTTACGACCAAATCATTCACGATGTTTGCATTCAAAACCTGCCTGTGTTCTTCTGTTTAGACAGAGCAGGAATTGTGGGTGCTGATGGCCCGACTCACCAAGGTATGTATGACATTGCTTATCTGCGATGTATTCCGAATATGGTGATTATGGCTCCTAAGGACGAAGCGGAATTACAACGGATGGTTGTTACTGGTATTAATCATACTAGTAGTCCTATTTCCATGCGCTTCCCTCGTGGTAATGGCCACGGTGTGCCTTTGATGGAAGAAGGTTGGGAACCTTTGGAAATCGGTAAAGGGGAAATTCTCCGTCAAGGTGATGATGTGTTAATCGTTGGTTACGGCACAATGGTTTATCCAGGAATGCAAGCGGCAGAAATTCTCAGTGAACACGGTATTGAAGCAACTGTGATTAATGCCCGTTTTGTTAAGCCTTTGGATACTGAGTTGATTGTACCTTTGGCTAAACAAATCGGCCGGGTTGTGACTTTGGAAGAAGGTTGTTTAATGGGTGGCTTTGGTTCTGCTGTAGCTGAAGCTTTAATGGATGCTGATGTTTTGGTTCCTGTGAAGCGGATTGGTGTACCAGATATTTTGGTAGATCATGCGACACCTGATCAATCTTTTGCAGCGTTAGGTTTAAGCAGTCGGCAAATTGCAGAAACTGTTTTGGAAGCTTTCTTTAAGAAACAAGCTGCTGCTGCGGTGGTGTAATTTATCGAAAATTCTCTTGTTCCCATACTCTGTATGGGAATGTGATTTTTGCAGGCTCTGCTTTCCTTGATCCTGGAGTCAGAGCCTATTTTTATGCTTTCATTCAAACCTGAGTTCGGTGTTAGGAGTTCGGTGTTAGGAGTTAAAATTTAAGAGCAAAAGATACGCATATTTGACTGATGACGGATAATCAAGGAATTCAAGAGAGAACTTTAACTTTTGCTGTCAGGATTGTCCAACTTTGTCGCTTTCTCCATGATTTGGGTGGCGTAGAAAGAATTCTCTCATCTCAACTTATTCGTAGTGGTACTTCCATTGGTGCGAATGTAAGAGAAGCTCAGTCAGCACAGAGCGATAAAGACTTTCTCCATAAAATGGAAATTTCTTTAAAAGAAGCCCGCGAAACGGAATATTGGCTGATTGTTTTAGTTCAATCAGAAGCTATTCACCCAGAAAAGGTCAAATCTCTTAGGCAAGAAATCGATATTATTATCAGAATTTTGGTAACTATAACGAAAAAAGTCAAGGAAAAACACCAAACTCCGAACTCCTAACACCGAACTCAGGTGAAGATATGCGTAGCGTCTACTAGTTCCGGCTCTATATTAAAAGACTTTTGACAGATTTGTGAAAATATGACTGGAACCTGAGTTAGACATAAGATAATTTGTGGAAAATTCGCCCCCGCTAGGAGTCTCAAACCCTTATTCTCTCGTTGAAAAAATCATAACTCCGAACTCCGAACTCCTAACACCGAACTCAGGTGACTGGAAGCTGGGCGCTAGTGAGGTTAAAATCGCAAACAAGGTCTAACTCTGAGGTAAAACTATGAAGACGGCTGAAAAATTGGCTGCTGGTTGGCTGCTCACACTCGGATTCATGTTTTTAACGATATCAGTCTCAGCAGTAATTACAAAAAATACTACACTAAAGCCAATTTTGCCAGGTATAGATGATAAAGGTTTGGTGGAAGATTTTGTGAATCACGAAGCTCTTAACCAGCTTGATAATACAGCTACGCAAGGTATAATGTTTGGCTTTCCTACCGCAGTATTGGGAGGATGGTTAGCTTTGGGATTGTATAAGCAAAGCAAACAAAATAAAAAGGCGATTAATCAACAGATGAATGAACATTTGCGATCGCTAGAGCAAGCGAAACTATCGCAATTTTATCAAATGCTACAGGAAAATCAAGGACGAGTCACTCTGCTAGGCTTTGCAATGCAGTCGCAATTACCAGCAACTGAAGCCAAAGAATATTTAGATGCAAAAGCTAAAGAATTCAATGCAAATTTTCAGGTCAACGAAGAAGGAGGCGTATCATATCATTTTGATGTGTAAAGTACCAACACCAATTTACGCCTAAGTGTCAGTAACCCAGTCCTAAAGGGACTGAGCTTGCAAGAGAAATCAATCAAGCTGTACTGACCAGACCACCCCAAGCATAGTCTAAGGGTAGCCGTTATTTGAGTCACGACACCCCGGAATGCGAAGCTAGTTCCCTGCTCTGTCGCTTGTGATTAAACAGTTCTAAGGTCACTGGAACAGTGTTGCAAGCAAAACACAAGCTCTTATAACTGGTCGTTCGCGCAGCGTGCCGTTAGGCATAGCTAACATTACCCCAGAAATGGGAGGCTCTTAGGAGCAAAACATTATGCGTACAGAGTTGGAAAATTTGAATCGGTAACTGTCCCGTTGAAAGTACATCACAAAAGTACCCCGAATTTCCTAACTCCAAGGCGGTAATGAAAAAGATTCAATGCGGTTAAAACCGCTCGTGTCGCTTCCCTCTCAGCCCTAAAAGGACTGAGTTTCCCGCATACCGCGAGGTCTTATGATGACGCAGATTTTTTTGACTATAGCTGCTATTTTCGGCGGTTTGTCTGTTGCTGGTGGTGCTTTTGGCGCTCATGCTTTGCGGGAAAAAATCAGCGATCGCGCTTTAGAAATCTTCGATACTGGCGCTCGCTATCAGATGTACCACGCTCTAGCACTATTGTTTGTCGCCATACTCATGAGCCGCATCCCTACTCCACCATTAACTCTGGTAGCCAGTGGTTGGTTATTTATAGCGGGTGTGGTAATTTTTTCAGGTAGCTTGTATGCCATCAGCTTAACAGGTATCAAATCCTTGGGAGCGATCGCACCCTTAGGAGGCATATCATTGATGGCTGGATGGGGTATTTTAGCTTTTACTGCTGCAACTATCAAGTTTTAATCAATAGCTCAATATCAATTCTTGTGGTGCGGGCATCTTGCCATTGGTGTCAAGTTAAGGCATCAGCCCAAATGTCAAGAGAGCGAGCAGCCGTTCGTCGGTGACGTTGACGGACGGTCTTGATTAAGCCCATAGAACGATGATGTTCGACAAGCCAAGGAATAAGTTGTAAATCAGGAGCAAGTAAAAGTGCGCGGTGGAAAAAATACAAACTGCGAAAAACCATTTCCACAGAAATGCGTTCTAAAGGTTGTTGTAAAGCAATAGCCACATCAGCACACAAGTCATTGAGGACAGCGTAGAAAATCCAGGTAGCATATATTTGCATCTGTACACCATTAGTGCCACCAACCCACAAATAGGACAAGCCCAATAAACGCTTAGTCAATAAAAATGCGTCCTCAATTCGCCAACGTCGGCGGTATAAATCACAAACCTCCTGTGGTGAAAGCTGTTGTGGGTCAAGAACATTAGTCAAATAATGATACCAAGTCTTACCCCATAATACGGATACTTGGCGCATGGGATAGCGACATGGGTTGGTATGATGCAATCCCATTTGAATAATTTCATCCCTGTAGTGAGAGCTACTAGAAAGTACACGCACTACCTTATATCTGACCTTTTCCTTTTGGCGGGTGAGAACATACTTACCGGCAGCAGTTAGAGAATCAAACCACTCAAAACCATAAAATCCCATGTCTACTATGAGTAAACCACCATCAGGTAAAAGTTCTAACAATGCTTGCCACCAACGAGTCTCATTCCGCTTGGCATCAGCATCATACCAAACTGCTACAGGAATATGAGTGAAAGCTTCTACTACCATCAGCATTTTTCCTGCCAACACTGAACCTGTTTTTTCTTGCAATTGTCCGAAGTGCTTTTTCATGGCTTCGAGTGTTGAGGCATCACAAATCCAGATGGCGGAAAATCTCTGCGCCACTGATGCCCAGGCTGGAGCTAATTCTCTTACATTCCTTTTTGCTGCTAGACGTTCTACTACTTGCTCAAACATCTTGGCGAACAGATGCGCCGGTAAACTGTTGAGTCTTTGGGACAGAGCTTGCTTGCTGACTTTTGTTGCCTCTACCCACATTAGTCCTTCTATTTCCAGGCAGCGCAATACATCTGTTAAGTGTTGTACTTGTCGATACACTAGACTCAATATTATTGCTGCCATTACTGGTAGGGTTAATACTCTTGAGCGCAAGCTTCGCTCTTTATCTTTTACCCCTTTGAGGTTGGCAAATGTCCCTGGACTTAATAGCCCAATCAACCGTGATTCTATCTCTTCACTAGCTGGAGCAGGTACGCTGACTTGATGGCGAAAATCTGGATTCCCTTGTTTTTTCCTTGGTTTACTCATGGCTCTTTTCAACACCCCTGTGTTGACTTTTACCATTTATTTCCCACTCTTGACACAAATCCATTTTTCTTAACTTGACACCAATGGCATCTTGCCCGCTAATAATACAAAGACGGGCAGGATAACCATCCTACAAGATTGGATCATCTTTTTTAGTAATCTGATAAAAGTTCAAATCTCAAGGAGTATACGAAATATTTTAAATGTCTCCAACATCACAAATCACCGTTGAGTTTCGGGATGTCAGTTTTAAAATTAATCGTCGTTTTCTGTTATCCCATTTAAATCTCACCATCTACCAAGGGGAAGCCCTTGTCTTACTTGGACGCAGTGGTAGCGGCAAAACAACCACCTTAAAATTAATCAATCATTTGCTGATTCCTACCCAAGGGCAGGTTTTTGTCAATAATCGCCCGACAACTGAATGGGATGCGATTAAACTGCGGCGGCGTATCGGTTATGTGATCCAAGACATTGGTTTATTTCCCCACTTTAGCGTCAAAGAAAACATCGCCCTCGTCCCTTCTTTAGAAAAATGGACACAACGGCGAATTGAGACGCGAGTTTATGAAATGTTAAAGTTGGTGGACTTAGACCCGGAAATATTCGCCCAGCGCTATCCCCATCAACTATCAGGAGGTCAGCGTCAGCGAGTAGGTGTGGCCAGGGCTTTAGCAGCCGATCCGCCTGTATTATTGATGGATGAGCCTTTTGGCGCACTTGACCCTATCACCCGTCTAGAATTACAACAACAGTTTCACTACTTGCAAAAACAACTGGGAAAAACCGTGATATTTGTTACCCACGACATTCAAGAAGCATTCTTCCTCGGTACTCGAATTGGGTTAATGTATGAGGGTGATTTAGTTTTCCTGGGTACGAGAGCAGAATTTCTCCAATCTCAACATCCAGAGGCCAAGGCTTTTATTGCTTGTTTAAATGCTTGGGAAAAAAGTGCTTAATTTAAGGATTTAACCTTGTTTTTAATCCAATATGCCCCAGAAATCCTTCTTCGTACTGGGGAACATTTAGTTTTAGTTGCGATCGCCATGTTGGTGGCCATATCCATCGGCATCCCTTTAGGCATTTTCATCACTCGCCAGCCGAAACTCGCCCAACCCATTCTCGGTGTCGCTAACGCCCTCCAAACCATTCCCAGTTTAGCCATCTTTGGTTTCCTCATTTCTGTGCCATTTCTAGGAGGAATTGGCAAAATTCCCGCTATTGTCGCCTTGACTCTCTACGCTTTACTTCCCCTCATTCGTAATACTTATATAGGCATTAATAACGTCGATTCAGCCATTCGAGAAGCCGGCAAAGGCATGGGAATGACAGATTGGCAATTGCTCTTTCAGGTAGAAATTCCCCTAGCATCAGGCGTAATTTTGGCGGGAGTTAGAGTAGCAACGGTGATTTCGGTGGGAATTGCTACCATTGCAGCTGCGATCGGTGGTGGAGGATTAGGAGTATTTATTTTTCGGGGTATTTCTACAGTTAATAATCAATTAATTTTAGCAGGTGCAATCCCCGCTGCTGTGATTGCTTTGAGTGCAGATTTTGGTTTAGGATTATTAGAAAAAAATCTAACTAAACAAACAGAAAATAAAGGTAAAATTAATCAAAAAATAGCTTTTATTTTAGGAATAATCGGTTTAATTATAGCCGGATTAGTAGCATTTAACTATCAACAAACACCAGCAACAATTATTATCGGTTCCAAGAATTTTACTGAACAAGTTATTTTAGGAGAAATTCTAGCTCAACAAATAGAAAATCATACAAAATTAAACGTAGATCGTCGTTTTAATTTAGGAGGTACATTTATCTGTCATGAAGCAGTAAAAGCAGGTAAAATAGCAGCTTATGTAGAATATACAGGTACAGCATTTACAGCAGTTTTAAAAGAAAAAGTAATTACAGATCCTCAACTTGTTTATGAAAAAATTAAAAAAGAATATCAAGATAAGTATAAATTAACAGTCATGCCATCTTTAGGATTTGAAAATACCTTTGCTATGATTATTCGTGGTGAAGATGCAAAAAAATTGCAAATCAAAAATTTGTCAGAAGCTGCTAAATATACTCCCCAAATGCAAGCAGGTTTTGGTTATGAATTTTTAGAACGTGCAGACGGTTTTCCAGGTTTATCTAAAACTTATGGCTTAAATTTTGCCAGCATCAAACAAATGGAATTAGGATTAATGTATCAAGCTTTAAAGGAAAAACAAGTAGATTTTATTGCTGCAAACTCTACAGATGGCTTAATTCCAGTTTTCAACTTAGTTATTTTAGAAGATGATAAAAAATACTTTCCACCATATCAAGCTGTCCCTATATTTAACCAAGAAATTTTGCAACAATATCCAGAATTAACAAAAACCATTAATCAATTAGCTGGCAAAATTTCTACAACACAAATACAAAAGATGAATTATCAAGTAGATAATCAATCTCAACCAGTAGAAAAAGTTGTGCGGGAGTGGTTAAAATCTAAAAAAATATGAAAAATAATATAGATTTTATGTTAGCATATATAGTCAAAGATATGAAAAAAGATAACAGCGTATGAACATTACTATACCTGATGAAATTCTTGAATCTGCTCAAATGTCAACCGATGATATTAAAGTTGAACTAGCAATTTTACTATATAAACAGAAAAAAATTAGTATAGGTCAAGCTCGTTATTTAGCAGGAATGCACTTAATTCAATTTCAAAAAGAAATGGCAAATCGAGGAATTTGTATTAATTATGATGTTGAGGATTTTGAAAATGATCTCATAAGTTTCAGAGAAATAGGTGAATTATGATTGTTGTCAGCAATACTTCACCTATTACCAACCTAGCAGCTATTCAGAAAATAGATATATTGCAAAAAATCTATGATACTATTATTATCCCTCAAGCTGTTTATGACGAAATGGCAAATTTAAGTTATGAAGTTCCAGGAACAAAAGAAGTTAAAACCCTAGCATGGATTCAAGTTAAACCAGTTAGCAATTCTACATTAGTTACAGAGTTAAAAACAGAAATTGATCCAGGTGAAGCTGAAGCAATAGCATTAGCTATGGAAATAAAAGCTGACATAATAATTATAGATGACTATAAGGGTAGAGTTGTAGCTTCTCGTTTAGGATTAAAAGTCACAGGAATTTTAGGAGTTATGTTAATCGTTAAACACAGGGGATTAATTAACAATATTAAGCCCATAATGGATGATTTAATAAATATAGCAGGATTTAGAATTAGTCCCAAACTCTACAATCATATTTTAACAACTGCTGGTGAATAGCAATACATTCTTTATAGAAAAATACCTTCTTTTTTGACAACTGAAATTTTTATTATTTACCATCCCCAAGTACCTGGTTCACCTTTAAATGGTCCAACAATATCAGAAGTTATCCAACCACCATAAAAACCACCAGTTTGAGCTTTAACTAACTCATCATTTACATAACAAGCATCCATTAAACTAACATACAAACCATAGTATTCTTGAATCGAGTTAAAGTTAGGAGTAGTCTGAATATATTTCCAAACAGCATTATTGACATATTTATCTCCTACAGAAACATCATAATATTGACATACACCTTTCCATTCACACATAGTTTTTCTAGGTGTAGCTATTAAATGTTCTAGTTTAAAATCTTCAGCAGGAATGTAATAACTAGGAGGGTGACTGGTTTCTAAAACTCTTTTTGCTTTATTTGTTTCTGCCAAAACAATATCATTAAAAATCACTTTAATATGTTTATCTGTATCCTGTAAAATCGCTGGACGAGGATAATCCCAAACAGATTCTTGACCGGGTTCTGGAGGTATAGGATTTGGTTTCATTGTCATTTAAAATGTCAAGTTATTTATTATTACGTCTTTTAATATTATATCATTAGTTGGATTACATTGTTGTTTTTCAATCATACAATTTATTATTATCCGTTGCTTATTTAGCAATAATATAAGTATTGATAATGTTGGATTCAATCAAACTTAAAGGAAACATAATTCCTCGGTTCTTAGTAATGGGGGTGAGTGTTTTAAATACTCTGTCCCAAAAGCCATGAATGCCATAATTTCCATGAAAAGCAGTGTGATGAAGATCATGAAAATCTGCGGGGATAAAAAATATTGATAAGGAACTATGACCTTCTAAATTATAAATATTACCTATCAAAGTCCATACACAAAGTTGATTTATATCATATCCAAAGATAAGGATAGGTAAAACATCTGTGATGGTAACAATAATATATTCCAGAAGGCTTTTATGTCCAGCTACAAAACTTGATGTATCTTGAAATTCATGATGTTTAAGATGAATTTTGAGAAATGATTTGGTGTGAAATAATCTATGATATTATTGAACAGAAAATAAAATACCTGTTGAACCATTGTACAACTAATAGCAATCTTGAAATAAAACTCTAACTCTAAACAGCAATTAAAGAACTTTTGCATTTTTATAACTCATGAAAATCATCTCAGTCAATGTCTAGAGATAAGATAATTCAAGATATAAAATTTAAATCTTGGTTTCATTAATACTCACACAAAGCTCATTTAAGTTGACCAAGAATCAAGCCAAACCATCCCTTTTCATCTGTCCAAGTTTTCACAGTTGTTAATCCTTTACTTTGCAATTGTTTTTCCATTGTTGCTAAATCAAACTTACGGGAAATCTCTGTAAGGATACTTTCCCCAGCTTCAATAAACACCTTTAAATCCAATGCTTCTAAAGATAGAAAATGACTTTCTTGACAATGTAGATACATTTCAATTTGATTATCTACCTGATTATAAATCGCTTGATGTTTAAACAAATTAATGTCAAAATTACCTTGAAAACGCCAATTCAAATGAGAAAGCATATTTAAATTAAAAGCAGCAGTCACATCTTGACTATCGTTATAAGCTGCTTCTAAGATATCCTTGGGTTTTTGTAAATCTATACCCAGTAAAAAGTAATCTCCAGGTTGTAAAGTTCGAGAAACTTGATTTAAAAAACTATCACACTCTTCCGGTTTAAAATTTCCTAAAGAACTTCCCAAGAAAAACAACATTCTTGATTGTAAATAATTAGATTCCAGATGAACTAAAGCTTGTTCATAAGTTCCTAATAATCCATGAATTGTAAAATCAGGATATTTTTGTTGTAATTGTAAAACGCTATTTTTAAGAATTCCTCCACTGACATCAATAGGTAAATATCTACAAAAATCGGTTATTTTTTGATAAGCATCTAATAAAAGACGAGTTTTAGTAGAACTACCACTACCTAATTCTATTAATTCACAACAACCTGTAATTTGAGCGATTTCGTCAGCATATTGATTTAAAATCCATGCTTCTGTGCGAGTTGGGTAATATTCAGGTAAATCGCAGATTTTTTCAAATAGCTCAGAACCATAATCGTCATAAAAATATTTAGCGGGTAAACTTTTAGGAATTTGAGTTAATCCTTGAATAACATCTGCACCATCATTGTTTAAATCTTGATAGTGATCATCAAGAATTGTCAAAGGTTTAATTAGCATTTTTTAATTCCTGAGATTTTTTGTTTGAGCAAAAACCATGTAAAACAGACCTGACTATTCAATTCTCTCTGTGACTCTGCGACTCTGCGTGAAAAAAATCTAAATTAGAGGTTGTTGGAAAAGTTGGAAAAGGTATAATTAGTCATTCTGAGTGTAACAAAGTGGAAAGAAGAATCTAGGATTTCAGGCACATACCGAGATGCTTCACTTCGTTCAGCATGACATTGAAAGACCCTTTTAAAACATCCTCTTAAACAACATTCTGAGCAATTCTAAAACCAACGTGCTGATAAAAATAAGGACGAAACCAATTACGATAAGATGGTAATGCCATTGAACCATTAGTAGCCCAAGAACCACCGAGCATCATCTGATGTTTACCATCAAAAAATGGTGCAGATTGGTCTTCATAAAGGGGATGAGTTTTAAATCCTGGTAGGGGGTAAAAAGTGTTTTCTAACCATTCCCAGACATTTCCTCTTAAGTCAAAAAGACCAGATGCGCTGTTGGCTGGTTTGAACATTCCCACCGGATTAGGGGAAATAAATTGTAAATTAAGATTACAGTGACTTGATGAGCAGTTACCTTCAGATATTAGCAAGGCTTGATTCCATTCTGCTTCACTCATCAAGCGTATGTTTGAACCTTTCCAGCGACAAAATGCGATCGCTTCATAGTGGTTAACTTCTACAGGCCAGTCAAGAGGTAAGTCTATTTCATCGAATGTAGCCCGATAGCGATAGCCATCTGATGTGGGTAGCCAAAATTTAGGGTGTTGGACTTGATAAAGTTGCTGCCATTCCCAAGATTCAGCATTCCAGCAATCTCGATTATTGTAGCCACCCGCTTGCACAAACTCTAAAAATTCCCTGTTTGTCACCAGATATTGACTAGCTAAAAATGGTTTTACCTCTACTTGCAGATGTCCGTATTCGCTATCCCAACCGTAAGTCAGATCATGATCAGGTTTGCCCAATTGCACCACACCCCCAGGAATTTCCCGCATTTCATTGTTAGAAATAATATCACTATTACCAATTGCATAATTCCATCCAGAGGGGCATTTCAGGCTTTCTACTGGCAATTGACGCAGCAGCATAGAAGAGGTTTCAAAGTGAATGCGGCTGTGTTCTATCCCCATTAATAAAGCCCAGAGGGGATGCTGTTGATGAATCGGCAGATGTATGGGAGTGGTTTGGATTACCTTTGTAATTTCTTCTCTAGCTTTATCCCGATATTGCCAAACTTTTTCCACATCAGGCCAGCAAATCCCTTTGATAGCTGCATCCAACTCTGTTGGAGTTTCGGGATCAACACCAATTTCAAACAGGGTTTCGTATTCTGGATGAATGCGATCTGCGATTAAACCAACCTGAATTAACTTGTTGATATAAAAAACAGCAGAGTGACCGAGATAAAAAATGAGACAATTTCTTAAAGGGTCAGGATTCAGATAGAAAGTTTGGGGATCAACTAAACTTTGCAGGAGTTTTTCTTCAAGTTCCCAAGAATCCTCAAAGTATGTAAGTAGGGTTTGTTGACTGCAATGATCGAGTCTGGGGACTTGAGCAGATGTCATTCTATTAATTGTGGGAATTGTAGGCATGACATTAATTGAGTTTTGCAAAAGCGCAATCGCATGATTTGATATCTGTCTTCATGTATCCCATCTTGTTGCGCTTTTACTGATTTTTTTATAAAAACTTTAGACTTACAGCGGATTGCAGATCAATGAGCTACAGAATCTAAATTCAAAGCCATACACCAAGACAGTTTTACTCCTGACTCCAAACTCCAAACTCCAAACTCCAAACTCCAAACTCCGAACTCCGAACTCCGAACTCCGAACTCCGAACTCCGAACTCCTGACTCCTAAATTCTGCTGTAATCTAAAATATTCGTCTTTTACGTCCATTATCGGGCTGTGTTGTTCGCAACGGCACTACTTCCGCCTCACTACTCTCTCTGGCTACTCTAATCAGCAACGCAGCAGCCACCAAACTGGCAATCATCGAATTACCACCATAACTAAACATGGGTAAAGGCAAACCGGTAGTTGGCAGCGCACCTGTAGCTACACCAATATGCAGTAATGATTGTCCAATCAAAACCACCGTGATACCAATTGCCACTAGCCGATGAATAGTGTTTTTGGCCTTGAATGCTACAATTAGTCCCAAAGTAGCGAATACAACTAAAAGTAATAACAGCAACAGACTACCAACAAAGCCAAATTCCTCTGCAAATATTGCAAATATAAAATCAGTATCTTGAATTGGTAAATAAAACAGCTTTTGTTGAGAAAGACCAAATCCAACTCCCCAAGTTTTACCCGAACCTACTGCTAATAAACTTTGTACTAATTGATACCCATCTCCTGTCGCATCAGCCCAAGGATTGAGAAAAGACATCACCCGTCTACGTTGATATTCTTTGATGCTAATACTCAATAATGCTAATAGCACTCCACCAAGGGCTGTTCCTCCCAAGTATTTTGATGGTATGCCAGCAGCTAAAGCAATTAACCAAATAGTCATTCCGCATAGTGCTGTTGTACTTAAGTTAGGTTGGGCAAGGATTCCTAATAGTACAAGACAGAAGACACCTAACCAAGAGAGTCGAACCCCCCAGCTTAATCTTTCCCACTGACCGAAAAGCCTAGCACTTTGTAGAACTAAAAAGGGTTTAATCAATTCTGATGGTTGAATGGGAATTGGCCCCACTGCTATCCACCTGGCTGCGTCAAACGCCTTTTTTCCTAATCCAGGAATCAGGGTGACGAAAATTAACCCTAAAAACAGCAACAAAAACCAATGAGATACCCCCAAAATTTTCCGTAAGGGGAGATTAACAATAATATTGAAGATTATTAGTGAAACTAATACCCAAATGATTTGACGCTTAAAATAGTACATCCCGTCACCATGTCGTTCATCAGCTACGGGATAAGATGCTGAAAATAGGACGATTAAGCCGCAAAACAACCAAATCATTGTTAACCAGCGCAATAATCGTGCCTCTATTGCCCAAGTGGCAACAGAACTATCAAAAATTGGAATTAATTGGCGTAGATTCACAGTGTCTGATTTGGGTAGGAATAATTAAGTTATTTTAGGTTTTAGTTGGTCTACTTCCGTACTATCAGAAGAATACCGATTAAATGTAGATGCGGAGAGACTTTCCGCAGGGTATCGCAAAAACGCAAAGGACGCGAAGATAAGAGAGAAGGAAGGAAGAAGGAAGAAGATAGCTAATTTTATGCGAGATGTTCGGAAATACCTACGACATTCTTTAAATAAAAAACATTTACTGAATCCTTATATATTGACTGCTCTTGTCTCAATTGGATTATGGCAAGTAGGGACTTGGACTAGTTTAGAGTTACTAGGATTTAATTTATTGTTTCGCACACGCAACTGTTTACCTCATCCTAGTTGGGATTCACGGATTGCCGTGATTGGGATTGATGATGCGACATTACGCCAGTATGGACAATTTCCATTATCGCGCGATCGCTATACTCAATTGTTAGAAACCCTAGAAGCCTCTCCTCCAGCCGTTATCGGCTTTGATATTCTATTTACAGATCCTACCAGTCACGATGCCACACTAGCCGAAGCAATGGCAATCAATGGTCAGGTTGTCTTAGCAATTGCCCCCAATTTACACAAACAGACCTTGCGTCCAGTACCGATTTTAGATCGCGTCACCAGCAAAGGCCACATTGTCAACAATGCTGATTTGGATGGAGTCACACGTCAATACTCCCTCTACATCAATCAAGTTCCCTCCCTCGGCATCATGTTGTTACAAGAATACAACAATAGCTTGCAGCAAACCTTTACAGCAGACACCACTAAACCGACAAAACCACAAATTACCTTACCACCCATGCAACTGGGAGTAACAGCACAATCAGTTTTGATTAACTGGTTAGGACAAACTCAGCGAGATCAAGGAATCCTTACCTATTCCTTTGCTGATGTCGTCCAAAACAAAGTAGATACAGCCAAACTCAAAAACAAAATTATCTTAGTCGGATTAACCGCCACCGGAGCCAACGATTCCTTAAAAACTCCTTTCGATCAAATACCACCAACATCTGGTGTCTACCTACACGCTGCTTTGATAGATAATCTACTTAACAATCGACTACTGCAAAGATTGCCCAAGCAATTTGAACTCTTACTATTATTCGGATTTGGACTCGGTTCTACTCTGATACTAGCCCCTTTAACATTTCCTAAACGCGCTCTTGTTATAGCTCTACTACCTTTTGCCTGGTTCAGTCTATCAGTTTTAGCTCTCACTATCTCCAACCTCTGGTTGCCAATCGCGGCTCCCATTAGCACAACCTTCTTAGCTGCATTAACTGTGCAATGGCAAGAACAAAAAGAAAAACAACAATTGATGAGTTTATTCGCACGTCATGTTTCCCAGGAAACAGCAACATTAATTTGGCAAAACCGGGCAGATATTTTTCAAAATGGTCAATTAGAAGCTAAGGAAATGGTAGCAACGGTTTTATTTACCGACATTCGGGGTTTTACCTCAATTTCTGAGGATATGAAACCACGCGAGTTGCTCGACTGGTTAAACTTATACCTGGGTGCAATGGCCGAGTGCATTCAAGAGCATCATGGAGTAGTTGATAAATTCATTGGTGATGCCGTAATGGCTGTTTTTGGCATTCCTTTTCCCCACACCCACTCAGAAGAAATCCAGCAGGATGCCATTGATGCTGTCTCTGCCGCCATATCTATGCAGAAACGATTAGTACTATTAAATCAGGAATTAGAACGGCTAGGTAAGCCTGTTATTAGCATCGGCATTGGAATTCATACAGGTTTGATAGTTGCTGGCAGCGTTGGTGGATCTCAAAGATTAAATTATTCCGTATTAGGAGATGCTGTCAATATTGCATCTCGCTTAGAACAACTCAACAAAAACACAGACTGGTATAATCCTCAAAACATCTTAATCAGTGAAACAACATTCCATCTCATCAAAAAGCATTTTCATGCCCAAAAAATAGAGCAGTTGAATCTACGTGGACGACACCAATTAACAATGATTTATTCGGTTATTGGATTAATAGATTAATTATATCAAAACTAATTTAATTAAGTAACTATAACGTGAGTTCGGTGTTAGGAGTTAGGAGTTAGGAGTTAGGAGTTAGGAGTTAGGAGTTAGGAGTTAGGAGTTAGGAGTTAGGAGTTCGGAGTTCGGAGTTATGATTTTTTCAACGAGAGAATAAGGGTTTGAGACTCCTACTTGTGGCAAGTTTTCCACAAATTATCTGATGTCGAACTCACGTTAACTATAGCAATCCTAAATGATTCATGAACACTTCCTATTTCCTGTTCTCTGTTAAGATTTTCTTGCCCTCACCGATAAGTTCTCAACTCAAATAAGATCGCCATATCATCAACTGTAAAAGGTTTGCAGTATAGCAATAATATCCAATCTGTAAAAGTGGTCGATTTTTGTTTTATCTAACTTTGTTCCTTGCATCTGATTATCCTTTTATCACCCTTAAACTCTTTATTCATCTAGGTTTTCGGTTTATATGCCTAACGGCACACTCCGCAAACAGCAAGCCCTAATTCCAATAACTTTACATTGATCACTAAAATTGTGGTAAAAAAATAAAGCTGCTTACATAACGGTACTTTCTACTCGATGAAAACGAGTTCAAAACTTCCGTAGATTCAACAATTTATTTAGTTATCTAAACATCTATCAAAATCTGGTGAGTACGTGAACAGGTATCTGATTACAGGAATAGTCACAACTGTTTTATGGGAAACTTTATCGTCCCAGGCTTGGACGCAGCCACCCTCTTGCATGGCTAAAAGCCTGCCTGAAGTTAGCAACTCTCTCAATAGTTTCCGCAAAAGAGACGTTATTGTCATTGGCAAAATACCAGAACATCCATACGTGGTTATTGTTCCTGGCAACTCAGATAAGTTGTTAAACAGTGTCAGAAGCTATATTGCTGACGCATTTATCGCACAGCATAAACTAGGTGCTTATATATACGCAGGCGGATCTTCTCATAGAGAAAAGGCAGAGTGCTTGTCTTATTTATTGAAATCGCGGGGTTTAGATGCAAGAGTTGTCTATTTTCCCCAAAAAAATTAACTGGAGAAACTTATGAAAACAGTAAGCCATAAAAGTCTT
The DNA here is from genome assembly GCF_057568715.1 of Anabaena sp. EIM26. Taxonomy (NCBI): domain Bacteria; kingdom Bacillati; phylum Cyanobacteriota; class Cyanophyceae; order Nostocales; family Nostocaceae; genus Anabaena; species Anabaena sp. EIM26. The sequence goes on from NZ_CM172472.1 coordinate 2,130,435, forward strand.
TGGGTTAGGGCTAGGAGTCAGGAGTCAGGAGTCAGGAGTCAGGAGGAAGAATCAGAAGAACAGAAGAGAAGAATAGTCTTGAATCTTGTCAAGTGATAGGTTTTTGGTAGTTTTAACGCTTATTCCTTACACTTGATTCACCTTTTTAAGCTTCAAACTCTTGATATATCTGAGTTTTAGATTTATGTGCCGTTAGGCACGTTCCGCGAACAGCAGGCTTTAATTAAAGCATTTATAGCTATTATGTTTTGTTATTAGCTGTATAGGAACGTACATAGGTACGTCCCTACATAATAACCAATTAGTGCCGCTAACCGTAGGTATCAGTTATCTATCTACAGAACCCATGATTACGTCAATACTACCGAGAATGACCACAATATCAGCAACTTTCATCCCCCGTAACAAATGAGGAAGAATTTGCAAGTTATTGAAGTCGGCTGGGCGAATTTTCCACCGCCAGGGGAAAACATTATTATCACCCACTAGGTAAATACCCAATTCACCTTTTCCACTTTCTACACGGGCGTAGATTTCACCGGTGGGAATCTTAAAAGAAGGTGAAACTTTCTTACCAATGAATTGATAATCAAAAGCATCCCACTCAGATTTTTTCCCAGCCATTAAGCGTTTAGCTTCTAGGTTTTCGTAGGGGCCACCAGGTAAACCTTGAATAGCTTGTTTAATGATTTTTACCGATTCGCGCATTTCTCGCATCCGCACCATGTAACGGGCGAGACAATCACCTGCTGTTTCCCACTGTACATCCCAGTCGAAATCATCGTAACATTCGTAGTGGTCAACTTTCCGCAAATCCCACTTCACCCCAGAACCACGTAACATGGGGCCAGAAAGTCCCCAGTTAATCGCTTCTTCGCGGGTAATGGTGCCAATACCTTCAATACGTCGGCGGAAGATGGGGTTATTAGTGACAAGACGTTCGTACTCATCAATTTTGGGGATGAAATACTCGCAGAAATCTAAACACTTGTCTACCCAACCATAGGGTAAATCAGCAGCTACACCACCAACGCGGAAGTAGTTGTTGTTTACCATGCGATAACCTGTGGCAGCTTCCCACAAATCATAAATCATCTCCCGTTCCCGGAATTGATAGAAGAAGGGAGTTTGTGCGCCAACGTCAGCGAGGAAGGGGCCAAACCATAGCAAGTGGTTAGCAATGCGGTTTAGTTCCAGCATAATCACGCGAATGTAGCTGGCGCGTTTGGGAACTGCGACACCTGCTAATTTTTCCGGTGCATTCACTGTAACCGCTTCGTTGAACATCCCCGCAGCGTAGTCCCAACGGCTGACGTAGGGGACATACATGATGTTTGAGCGGTTTTCGGCAATTTTCTCCATTCCCCTGTGTAGGTAGCCAATGACTGGTTCACAGTCAACGACATCCTCGCCATCCAGTGTCATAATTAACCGCAGTACCCCGTGCATTGAGGGATGATGAGGCCCCATATTTAGCACCATTGGTTCAGTGCGGGTTTCGATTCTACTCATAGATTTGATGTTCTCCCGTTATTGCCATTTTTGAATTGAACCGCCAAGATGCTAACCAGACAAGATTTATCGTATCTGCCAAAATTTAGCTTGTAGGGATAATCTTGCTGTCTCTACAGGGTGATGTTGAAGAGAGGATAGCAGGGTCGGATTTGTACTTGATGCTTTATTTTGTTGCACTTCTTCAATTATTATAGGGAGCAAGAGATTCAAGGGATTGAGCTACAGGCAATTTTTTTATATGCGCTATGGGCTGAGTGGAAAAAATATTCACCTCATTACACTATGATTCTCTGTAGCGAAACACAAATAGATTAAATTTATGTTGAAAGTAATTAAATTCTATGGCACTAAGATTCAGAACTTAGTCCAGTAATAAACTTCTTTAAGTATTGATATTCAATAACTAATACTTAGATTAAGGTAGTGTTTTAACTTAGTGATATGCGAATATGGCTTTAAATCAAGAAGAATTTGATACGCTAGTTACTAATTTACAGCAGTATGCCCAGCAGCAACCTGGTAGTTATAAGTTGAGAGTCGGGTTGTTGGCTCTACTCGGTTATGGTTATATATTTTTCTCGTTAGTATTGATGTTGCTGGTGTTTGCGGGAATTGTAGCTGTAGGATTTGATAATAAGGTATTGGAAGGTTTTGTGCTAAAGTTAGCGTTACTGCTGCTTGTACCAATTTTTGTGGTTTTGCGATCGCTCTGGGTGACATTTCCAGAACCGCAAGGCTTAAAACTCCAGCGCCAAGAAGCCGCCTATCTATTTAATTTAGTAGATAAACTCACCACTAAGTTAAAATCACCAAAATTTCACCACATTTTACTTACAGATGAGTTGAACGCTGCTGTTGTCCAAAGACCTCGTTTGGGTTTTTTGGGATGGCAACAAAATTACTTATTATTAGGATTACCATTAATGCAGGCTTTATCACCAGAACAGTTTTGTGCTGTGCTGGGACATGAGTTAGGACATTTATCGGGAAATCACAGTCAGTTTGCAGGCTGGATTTATCGTATTCAAAAAACTTACTACCAAATTTTAGAAAAACTACAGGAAAATGGCGATGAAATCGGTTCTTTAATTTTACAACCTTTTTTTAATTGGTATTCTCCTTTTTTTGCTGCTTATTCATTTGTATTGAGGCGAATGAATGAATATGAAGCGGATCGTTGTGCAGCGGAACTTGTAGGTGTAGAAAATATAGCCGAAGCTTTGATTAATGTTGATGTCAAAGCTAAATTTTTGGAGACATCTTTTTGGCCGAGTATCTATAAACAAGCAGAAGAATTAGTAGAACCTCCCCAAAATGTTTATGAACAAGTATCTCTGATGTTGCTTAGTTGTTCAACACAAGAAAATTCTATTCGCTTTTTGCAACAAGCTTTAACAGAAAAAACCGATCATCAAGATACTCATCCCTGTTTACAAGATCGATTGGAGTCTTTGGGATATCTGACTATTAACAATCAAACATTAACTGTCCCACCACAGTTTGAAATCAGTGCTGCTAGTGAATATTTAGGAAATAATTTAGAGAAATTTACTCATCTTTTTGATCAAAATTGGCAAGAAAAAGTACAAACTACTTGGCGACAACGGTACGCCTATACTCAAGAATCTCTACAAAAGCTTCAGGTTTTAGAAGAAAAGTCTAAAAGTCAATCTTTGACTAAAGATGAAAACTGGGACATTGCTTATTTGACATGGGAATTTCGTAGTCAAGAAACTGCTATGCTTATGTTTAGAAATATTCTGGCTGATGACGAAAATCATACCGAAGCTAATTATCTATTAGGACAGGCTTTATTAAAAAGAAGTGATGATAGTGGCATAGATTATATTGAAAGAGCAATTTCTAAAAATTCAAATATAGTTATTGATGGTTGTAACTTGATTTATGCCTTTCTGAAGAGTCAAGGAAGAAATAAAGAATTAAAATCTTATCAAAAACGCATCCAGCAGCATTATGAGTTTATGCGGCTGGCTAAACAAGAGCGTTCTGATGTTAAAGATAATGATAAATTTAAACAGCACGATTTATCTGCTGAAGTGATTGAAAATCTATGTTTACAGTTAGCTAAATATCCAGAACTGAAAAGGGCTTATTTAGTCCAAAAAGTCGTGGAATATTTTCCAGAAGATCATTTTTATATACTTGGTGTTCAGCGCAAATGGACTTTAACAGATAGCGGTAAATACAAATTTATCGACCAGATAATACATGAAGTAGAATTTCCTGGCTATACTTATGTCATCATTATCAATAACGATACGAAAAAATTAGAAAAAAATCTGCGTCAAGTTCCTGAAGCAGTTATTTACCAAAGATAAAATTAATGATCGAATCAGATTTACAAACACCAATAGATTTAGAAGAAACTGCTTTTTCTCATATTCCCGTTTTAAGCCAAGAGGTAATTGAGGGTTTAGCAGTAGTTCCCGGTGGAAATTATTTAGATTTAACTGTTGGTGGTGGTGGCCACAGTCGGTTAATTTTAGAAGCGGCTGAAGATGTAAAAGTAACTGCTGTTGATCAAGATTTAGATGCTTTAAAAGCAGCAAAAGATAATTTATCTGAATTTGGAGATAGGGTAAATTTTATTCATAGCAATTTTGCAAATTACACATTTCCTGCAAATACTTATGATGGTATTTTAGCGGATTTGGGGGTAAGTTCCTATCATTTGGATAACCCAGAAAGAGGTTTTAGTTTTAGAAATACTGCAAGTTTAGATATGCGAATGAATCAAGAACAACCTTTAACTGCTGGGGATATTATTAATGAGTGGGATGAAAAGGAATTAGCAGATATTTTCTTTCAATATGGTGAAGAGAGGCTTTCACGACGGATTGCGAGACGAATTGTGGAGAAGCGCCCCTTTCAGACTACTACAGAATTGGCTGATGCGATCGCATATTCTGTACCCCCTAAATACCGTCATGGAAGAATCCACCCCGCTACCCGCGTTTTCCAAGCTTTGCGAATTGCTGTCAATGATGAGTTAAAGGTGCTGGAAACTTTGATAGAGAAAGCACCATTAGCGCTGGTTCCCGGTGGCAGAATTGTGATGATTAGCTTTCACAGCTTGGAAGATAGGTTAGTCAAGCATGGTTTAAGAAATTCCCCTATGTTAAAGGTATTGACAAAAAAACCAATTATTGCTGGGGAAGAAGAGATTTCTCAAAATGTGCGATCGCGCTCCGCTAAATTAAGGATAGCAGAAAAAAATTAGGTGCATCAGCCACATCGCTGTTTTGTTAAAAATAGTCTGAATATCTAAGCTTACTTTTTGATCATAGCTATAAAAATTGAAGGTAATTTAGAGCAATAGCGTTTGCGGAGTAGCATCGCTGGGATGATATTTGTCAGGTTCAGTCATATCCACTGGTATAATATGACAACAACCCTTATTCACTAAATTGATGTGGGTACAGCAGAACCTTGATATCTTTTTAGCACATGAACCCAGTGAAACTATCACCTGTTAATACACGTAAGGATCAGAGTTTAGTGTGTCCAAATCTGGTATCTCACTGGAAAATAATCTCTGTACCTGAATCTGAGCAAGGGGTAAGCGGGTTTTCACCAATACTTTTACAAGGAATTAAAACCAGACAGAGATTTCCATTTTCATTAACAGAAGGTTACGCTCTCAAGCTGTTTAATGGAAAATGGACAATCAAACAGGTACAGGAAAAGTGTCAACAGCAATTTGGGAAAGAAATTGGTTCTGATTTTGTGATCAAGCTATTAGAAAAATTGGTGGCTTTGGGAGTTTTAGGAATTCACAAAACAGAGAATAAAAGAGCTTATGTACTGCGAGAACATTCTCGAAAACCTAACCGTTGGCCTCTACTTAAATCCGCAGTGCAGTGGATATGGAACCCAAATGGTTATTGGCTTTTGCGTATGGAACACCCACATAGTTTAGCCTATCTTCAAATTAGCCCTGATCAAAAGGATCTGCTTTTACAGCTAGGTAAACTACCACCACAAACTATCGCTGCTAAATACAAGGTTAATATCGAAGATATACAATTTCTGTTAAAAAAATTAGCAGGAAGAGGGATGTTAAAGGATGCTAACCCAGTTTATTCTCAAAGAAGTTGGAAATTAAAAAAATTACTATTTTATGAAAATAACTGGTTCAACCTTCAAGGGGATAAAATTTATTTTATTCTCACACAAAAATTTAGTTTATTAATTTTCATATTCCTGGCTTTTGTTGTAGCAATTAGTGTGAAAAATAGAGTAGATAAAAAACTAGTTCCTGTTGTTTATATAAATAGTGAGGAAAACTTATCCAAACAAATAAACTTTAATTCTGATCATAATTTATCTCAAGATGTTATCCCCGCTAAAAAAGCTCAAAAAGCTGGTGTAATTATTGATGGTACGATTAAAATTGATTTTGCTCAACAAATTCTTGAAAAAGTTAAACAAGGTACTCTTCGTCAAGAAGTTGCTATTTTTTTAATTGCTATATCAGCTACTGAATCTAGTGGTGGTAATTGGCAAGAACACCGACCAAACAGTAAGTTTTATGGTGCTTTCCAAATTTCTAGAGATAGATTTGACCCTAATATTTCTGATGAAGAAATTTTGGGAAATCCAGATATGCAAATTGAAGTAGCCCAGAAATTGTATGATGAAAAAGTGGTAATTCTCGCTGATAAAAATAATTTATTAAATAGAAAAACTCTACCTGACCAACAACCTCTGCTCGAACATTTATTAGGCAAAAGCGAACTTTATCAAATAGCTTATGCTTGGATAACTTTAGACGGAATAGATGGTCATGGTGTTTATAGTCAAAACTTCGCTAGTGCGGCTGAACAATCTGCGGAAATTATTCGCAATCATAAATCTATTAGGGCTTATCTTTACACTGATGTTAAATAATCAGAAGTCAGGAGTCAGGAGTCAGGAGTCAGGAGTCAGGAGTCGGGAGTCAGGAGTCAGGAGTCAGGAGTCAGGAGTCAGGAGGTAGAAAGAAGAAGAATAGAGAAGGAGTCAGGAGTCAGGAGTCAGGAGGTAGAAAGAAGAAGAATAGAGAAGGAGTCAGGAGTCAGGAGGTAGAAAGAAGAAGAATAGAAAAGGAGTCAGAATAAATGCAACCTGCGAGAACATTTGAAGATTTAATAGTTTGGCAAAAAGCACATCAGTTTGTGTTAGGAGTGTATCAATTAACTGCGAATTTTCCCAAGTCAGAAATATATGGACTTACCTCTCAATTTAGACGCGCATCAGTTTCTATTCCTGCAAATATAGCGGAAGGATTTAAGAAAAAAGGAGATTTAGATAAAGTAAGATTTATGAATATAGCACAGGCTTCTCTCGAAGAATGTAGATACTATCTTATTCTCACAAATGATTTGGGATATGGTAACACCTCAGAAGTAATGTTGAAATTGCAAGAAGTTAGTAGATTATTAGATAGTTATGCAAAAGCTATTCTCAAAAATTCTATCTCCTAACTCTTTCTGTCTTTTTCTTTCTACCTCCTGACTCCTGACTCCTGACTTCTACTTCTTTAGTAATGTTGAAATTGCAAGAAGTTAGTAGATTATTAGATAGTTATGCAAAAGCTATTCTCAACAATTCTACCTCCTGACTCCTGACTCCTGACTCCTGACTCCTACTTCTTTCTACCTCCTGACTCCTGACTCCTGACTCCTTCTGTCTACTTCTTCCTGATTCTCTCTAAACTACCTGTAGGAATAGCTGCAATTAATTTCTGTGTGTATTCTTCTTTTGGTTCGCGGTAGAGACTTTCTGCTGTACCTTCTTCGACAATTTTCCCTTGATTCATCACCAAAATGCGATCGCTCATAAATTTCACCACACTTAAATCATGGGAAATAAAAATATACGTCAAGTTAAAATCACGTTGTAATTCTTTTAACAAATTTAATACCTGAGCTTGTACCGACACATCTAACGCCGAAACCGACTCATCACAGATAATAAACTTAGGATTTAAAGCCAAAGATCGGGCAATACAAACCCGTTGACGTTGACCACCAGAAAACTGATGGGGATAGCGTTTCATGTCATCTGCACCCAATCCCACCCGTTCTAACAGTTCCACAGCCCTTTCCCGTCGCTGTGAGTTAGACTTACCCACAGAATGAATCAACAACGGTTCCATCACCGCTTCACCAATCTTCATCCGGGGGTTAAGAGAACTAAACGGGTTTTGGAAAACTATTTGCATTTCCCGTCGCAATTTTTGCAACGGTTCTCCTTTGAGGGTAATTATATTTTGTCCATCAAAAATAATTTTACCGCTCATCGGTTCGATTAATCTCAGCAAACTTCTACCCAAAGTAGTTTTACCACAACCAGATTCTCCCACCAATCCCAGAGTTTCACCTGGATAAACATCAAAAGAAACAGCATTCACAGCCATATTGTAAGGTTTTGTGCCACCAAGTACCCCCCGGACTGGGAAGCCAACATTCAGGTTGCGAATTTGTAAAAGAGGGTCTTGGGCGCACAAATTAGCTAATCTGACATTAATCTCTTCGCTGCTGATATCTGGTGGTTGTGCTGGTTCTTGGGGATAAATTACCACCTGTCCAAATTCATCCTCCTTTGCACTCATATAGTCAGAAACAGTCAGCAGTTTTTGGGGACGACGGTTAAGGGAGGGACGACAGGCTACAAGTCCCTTTGTATAAGGATGTTGGGGATTAGTAAAAATTTGTTCTGCCGCACCGGATTCGACAATTTTACCTTTATACATCACCGCTACTTGGTCAGTGATTTCCGAAATCAACCCCAAGTCATGGCTGATAAAAATCATCGCCATATTGCGACTTTTTTGTAATTCTTGCAGCAATTCCAGAATTGTCGCCTGTACGGTTACATCTAAAGCTGTAGTTGGTTCATCAGCAATTAACAAAGATGGGTTACAAGAAATTGCCATTGCAATCATTACCCGTTGCAGTTGACCACCAGATAACTGATGGGGATAGCGTTCCAGCATTGCTGCTTTTTGTTCTTTCACCAACTGCGCTAATTGGAAGCTATCGGGTGGAGATGACTGATTATCAAGGCACTGCTGCTGGATTGTTTCATCACTAGGTAAAAGTTTAACTTCTTGCAAACCTGCGATCGCAATTCTCTTAGCCTCAACAGCACTCACATTTTGATGACGCATAATTGCTTCTGTCATCTGAAATCCAATATCATAAACCGGATTGAGTGAACTCATCGGTTCTTGAAAAATCATCGCAATGTCACCACCCCGGTACAGCTGCATTTCCTTAACCGGTAAAGCCAATAAATCCAGAGGTTGGGCATTTTCCTGGGGACGAAACCAGATTTCTCCCCCACCAACCCTACCGGGATACTGCAACAAACCCATCACAGCCAAAGCCGTAACTGATTTACCACTTCCAGACTCTCCCACTATTCCTAGAGTCTCACCTCGATGCAAATCAAAGCTGATACCATCCACAGCCTTAACTTTACTGCCATCACCGGAAAATTCAACTTGTAGATTGCGAACCTCTAGGATAGTTTCTTTCATAGGTCTGGGGTAGTGATTAAACAGGGAACAGGGGACAAAAGACTTTTTCAGCCTTTGAAAACCCCTTGCGGTAATTTTACCGATTGTGACACCTTTAGCCAATAACTACCAATCATTAGCTATTCTTCCCAGTCCCCAATCCCCAGCCACCTATAACTTAGGTAAAATTTCAGGAATTAAATTACCCGGAACCTTAGATAAAGCCAAATTTTGTCCTTGAATACCTAATTGATCATGGAAAGTGCGAATTATTTTCACTATGTGGGTAAAAGTCGTTTGATAAGCTTCCGTATTTTGAGTCAAGGCATTTAATGCTTGGACATGATTTTCTAAAGATGCTTCTAAATGCTGAGAAAGTATCTTTTTATCACCATTAAAAGATGGATCTGTAACTAATTGATAATGCGCTAGTCCCAAATTATTTTGCGTTGCCAATAAATCAAAACTTAAATTTTTACGATCTATAGAATCTGATATACTTAGAGTCTCTTCATAAGTCTTGATGCATAATTTCAAAAAACTTTGGCGAATTTCTTTAGTGACTTGTGGTAGATTTGCTATATGCCAATAGGCAGTACCAAGATTATTGCGAGTAGCCGCACAGGCATTAGGAACATTTGCAGGAGTACGATATTTAAGGGCTTCACGGTAAAAATCAACTGCTAATTGTAAGTTATCCAATGGTTGTTCATATTGAGATAAATTCCAATAAGCAGTACCGATATTATTTTGAATCATGCCATACTTGAGCGGCTCATCACTGGGTTTATAATATACAAGTGCTAGATTATAAGCTGCGATCGCTTTTTTGAGATGTTCCACCGGTTGACTATGTTGTCCCAAATGCCAGTAAGCAGTCCCCAAATTATTCTGACAAGCAGCATATTTAATAGGATCAATTTCCTCTGTTCGGTAGAGAAGTGCTTCACCATAAGCTGTAACCGCTTGTTGCCAATTTTCCACAGGGTTAGAAAATCGCGCTAAATCTCCGTAAGCTGTGGCTAAATTATTCTGCACACGAGCATAAATATCCGGTTGGCTATCAGGTGTAATTAATTTTATTGCCAACTCATAAAACTCTATTCCCTGTTCTATATAAGTTTTTCCTTCCTCACTATTACTAGGTGTGCGGTGCAGCATCCAATACAGCGTACCCAAATCATTTAAAGTATCTGGGAGTTGTGGTGAATTATCGTCATAACTAACTGCTTCCTGATAGGCAATAATTGCCACCATTAAATTTTCTAGACTTGACTTTCCTTGCTCAATGCGAAGACGATATAAATTTCCTAAATTATGATAAGCTACCGCTATTTTTTCCCCAGCAGCTTGCTGGATTTGTAATTTTTCAATTTCCCAGAGAAGTTGCTGCGGTTGCAAATTTTCATCCGCATCTTCAGGAATATCGGTATTCAGTGTTTCTTTAACTAACGATATTAATTCATCGCTAATATGCAAGAAAGATGAGAGTTTGGGAATCTCAATTTTGTCTGTTGATATACCATGTAGCGGATATTCTATATTTTTATGTTTCTCTGCCAAAAAATCATCATCTTCAGTAAACTTAAACTCTTGAATCAGATTTTCTGACAATTCTTCTGAAGCTATTGATTCATCAATAATTGATTTCTCAAGATTTCCTAGATCTACACTTCTCAAACTAGAGAAATTTTCTGTATAACTCCGATTATCTATTGTTGGTGTTGGTTCTCCAGCAAAGATAAAAACACCAGTTCGACCATGCCAAAACTTGGGTGCTGATTGCTGAATAGCAGACAACCAGGGACGGGGAACCCAAAACAGCAGACTAGATTCTAGAAACGGACTGGATTCTTGGGTAGAAAAATATTGTTCGCTTAATCTGAGATAATGTAAAAATAAACGTTGTACCGCTACTGATTGTTTAGTCAGCAGTTCCACTCCGACAATCTGAAATGCGGGTATTGGTAAGGGACGACCAGGAGTGTCTTTTGATTCTCCCACAATCGGTGGAGGATAATTAGCCAACCACTGATTTATCTGCGCTATGGGGTTAGGATCATTTAAATTCAACCGCAATGTAACTAACCGTGGATAAGCTGGAGTACTAATTCCCCTTGTTTCTGTTGGCTGATATAGCACTTGCCCTACCGGATAAGCCAAGGTAGAATGTAACCGAGTAGCTACTTGATTTCTTAAGTGTAAGTCATCACATACAGCAAAAAATATCTGCCGTCGTAAACCAATACTCAGGGCAAATTTTAGGCGTTGATATACCTGCCTATTCCAAGCAAAAATATCTGTAGGTAAAGTTTCATTCACGCTCATAGTGGCTAAAACAGCCGAAATACAGTATACATTCTCAAGTCAGTCAAATAAACATAACTGAAAAATCTTATATTCTGATTTTCAAGTCAATGTTTTTCTGTTCAGGATAAATCGACTTTTCCAAACTTGACGGATTAATAAGTGTATAATTATACTTAAGTATTCTTTTCAATTTTAGCAAATAATTAGAAAATCAGGCTCCTCCTGAGATTGGAACCTGAAATTCTGAAAAATTAAATTTTATTAAAATATTTTGAAATTAACCGACGTTAGAAACAGAGAAGGCAACAAAAATTACACCACCAACCAAAAGCGCAGCAGCAAGTCCTAAAACAACATAGTTACGCTGTTGAGTGGGTGTAGGGGGTTCTGCTTCATAAACCTTAGGTTCACGAGCAAAATTGTTGATCAGTCCGCCTTCTTCGTTTGTATAGGGCATGAAGTGATTCCTTCTTAATCTTTGTTTTATTGAGTGCTAACTACATTATAGTTTATTTTCATTATATTATATAAATCTTTACATTTAAAATAAAAAATTTATATTTTAGTAGAATTTACGAATTGACAGAATAAACAAAATATGGATTTGCCTGTAATTACTAGTACCTCTGACTACATTTTATCCATACACTTTCTAACTAACAATTAACTGATTTTCAGTTTTCAGGAATAGAATTTATTCCTAATTGAGTGCGAATTTCCATAACTGGGACATTCCAAAACTGATCCCACTTTTGAGCAATAAGTTTGCGGGGAGTATGAGAACCTAAACGGTAGCCACGGGATATTTCTGTCATTAAAGGTTTGAGTTTATCCGGTTGGTAGAGACTAATCAAAACCATACCAAAACTCACAAGCATAATGCTGATAGGAATAGCAGTTTGAGCTAAAACAAAAGCTTGTAAACCAAGTTCTCCAAATACATCAGTATCAAATCCTGTGACTACATGATAAATATCATGGGTAGTTCTCCATAGCATTTTCAGATAGGAAATATCATCAACCACAGGAACTGTTTGATAGAAGTTGGGATCAAAACCTCTAGCTTTCATTTCCCTAGCATAAACATATCCTAAAGTTCCTTCTGGAAGTTTACTTAACTCATCTAAATTTATTGGTGCAGGTAGCCAGCGTTCTGTAAATAGGGTGTTAACTTCAGGGATTTTTTTGAGTTCATCTACAGTCAAATGTGCTATTTCGGTTTGATCAAGTGCATCTTCAAAATTAAAGATTGGATCAGTACCATCATATTTGGTTCTTAATGCTCTGGATGCGAGAAATTGAATATAAGCGAGGAGTCCTTTATCATTGTTATAGGTAATTACATTTTCCATGTATATTTAAATATTCAAAATTTTTACTCTATTATTGTTGAAAATATTAATAGTATTTTTCATACATCTAAAGGGAGAAATTTAAAGTCTCTCTCCATTTAAGGAGAGAGGTTTTCCAGATTAGGTAATTGTCCCTGTCAAAGGTGAACTAGCACTAGCGTAGTCTTTCATTGGCATTCTTCCCGCTAAATAAGCCATGCGACCGGCTACCGCTGCTAGATTCATCGCATAAGCCATAGCTGGGGCATTTTGAGCTAGTGCGATCGCACTATTGATTAACAACGCATCCGCACCCAATTCCATCGCCTCAGAAGCTTCAGAAGGCGCACCAATACCAGCATCTACCACAACAGGGATATTGGAATTTTCAATAATAATCTGAATATTGGCAGTAGTTTTCAACCCTTGTCCTGAACCAATAGGGGCGGCTAAAGGCATCACTGTTGCACAACCAACTTCCTCTAAACGCTTGGCTAACATCGGGTCAGCATTGATATATGGCAAAACAGCAAAACCTTCCTTTACTAACTGTTCAGCAGCTTGCAGAGTGCCAATGGGATCTGGAAGTAAATATTTGGCATCAGGTATTACCTCCAACTTGACAAAATTATTGTCTTCCTGTCCTAATAACTTTGCCATTTCGCGTCCCAAACGGGCAACCCGGATTGCTTCTTCTGCGGTTTGACAACCTGCGGTATTTGGCAACATCCAAATTTTATTCCAATCTAAAGCTTCCGCTAAACCTTCATGTCCAGGTGCTTTAGTTTGCACTCTCCGCACCGCAACAGTCACAATTTGACACCCACTAGCGGCAACACTTTGCTGCATTTCTTCAATGCTGCGATACTTTCCAGTTCCCGTCATTAAGCGAGATTGAAAAGATTTACCAGCAATAATCAAACTTGAATCTTGAATATTCAAATCTGTGGGTTGTAGATTACGGTGTCCGTTGGTGAAATTAGCAGAATGAGTCAGCATGGATGTAGTGGTAGATGACTGAGCTTGAAAGCGTGAATAATGAAAATTATCCAGGAGAGGATCTGCCTTTTTTTCCCAAATCAAATCAGCAATTAATTCGGCTGTGACAGGTGCGAGCAAAATGCCATTCCGAAAATGTCCAGTAGCCAAAGTTAAATTATCACAATGGCTATTGCCCAAAATAGGTAATTCATCGGCTGTAGAAGGGCGAAATCCCCACCACAATTCTTGAATGGGATAATTTGCTAATTGTGGATAGAGACGAATTGCAGCTTGGAGTAAACTTTGAATTCCGGCTGGGGTGTTATCAGGAGTAAAGCCCACATCTTCACTAGTTGCCCCCAGAATAATAGAACGATTACGCCGGGGGACAATGTAAATATTTTCACCGTAAAGCACCCGCGTCAATGGTAATTCTGGGACAGATTCCGGTACTCGCAAACTCAGCATCTGTCCTTTGCGGGGACTCACTGGTAAAGGTAATAATTGATTAGCCCAAGCACCAGAGGCTAAAACATAATGGGAAGCGTGGAGTAAACCCAAATTGGTTTGGACACCGATGACTTTTCCTTGTTGTTGAGCGATCGCTTCCACCGTCACGCCATCCTTGAATTCCACACCCAAAGAATCAGCCGCAGTTCGTAAAACTTTCGTCAAAGCACGGTTGTCAACCTGACCATCTTCAGGATACCACCAACCACCAATCACATCTGCACCTAAACCTGATTGATATTGCTCAATAGCTGCTTTGTCTAACCAGTAAGTTGGTGATTGGGAAGAGGTGATAGATAATCCTTCCTCTGCTCCCTGCCCCCCTGCCTCCTGATAAACTGGAGCGAGGATGCCGCAAGGCCAATAACCTGTATTTAAACCAGTTAAATCTTCTAGTTTGCGTGTCCATTTGGGGTATAGTGAGCGCGATCGCCAACATAAAGAAAGCATCGCCCCATTAGATATTTTTTCCGCATCAGGAGCCAACATCCCTGCGGCTGCGTGACTGGCTGCGGCAGAAAAATCACGGCAAAGCACGGTGACAGTTGCCCCCCGTAATTTCAATTCGACAGCGCAAGCCAAGCCAATAACGCCACCGCCAATAATTAAAATGTCACTAGTCATTAGTCATTAGTCATTAGTCATTACTACATAACTAATAACCTATCAGGATTGACAATTCCCCCCGGCTTCTGTCCGTAGGATTCTTGAAGAGTCTACAAACGACGAGGATGTCTAAGAAGTATCAAGTTTTATTCAGATCCCCCTTACCTCTCAACAAGGGAGATAAATTTCCCAAAGTCCCCCGGCTTAGGGGGATCTACAAATATTGGATACCACAGGAAAAATTTTTCAGACATCCTCATAATTACCACAAAGCGCGAATAGGTTCTTTTTCTTGATCAAGATTATCTGAACTTGAACTACTGTTTGTTATGGAAGTATCAGTAGTATTTCCGACTTGTGTACTATCATTTATTCCTGTAGGCTCAGTAGAAGCATTATTTTGAGCTACGCTGGTGCGGCGATTTTCATCAGCAAAATCATTGTTGTTAGTAGTTTCAGAATTACTGCTGTTAACGGTTTCAGAATCATTGCTGTTAGCAGTTTCAGAATCATTCCGGGTAGCAGTGCTATTAACATTAATATTAGCCGGGAGGACACTAGAAGCTCTACGTCCAGGCGGAACATTAGCACTTGGTTGTCCGCCCATAGGAAAATTAATGCCTAGCAACGTACCCAGCAAAATTGCCACGCCTCCAGCCATCAGAATTAAGGGTGTCCATCTACCCATCTTGTTTCTCTCCTTGTTAACCTTCTGGTGTCCAAACTAATTGAGAACCTTGACCCCAAAATCCATCAAACTTTGTTATTTTCACATCACCTAAAACCTGAGTTTGGCAAGCTAAACGCAAATCTGATGTAGGAGAATGGGGAGGAAGCGATCGCCGCGTTTGATCACGCCAATTCGCTGCGGATACTTCGCCTTCTACCTTAACCGCACAAGTACCACAACTGCCAATTCCCCGACAATTTATGAGCTTGGAACCGCCATTGTAGAGGTCAATACCATTTTCTAACAGAACTTTACGTAAATTGGCTTGGCTTTCACACTCAATTAATTTACCTTGAGCTACTACTTGGGGCATATTGAAATTACCAAAATAGCTTTTTGTTGTATATTGGCACATCGCCGCAAAGTTGTCTCTCAGGTGTCAGTGTTGAACTAAAGGTTCACCAAATTTTTATGACCACAACTCCCTCAAATCAACTTTGGCTCTATGACACTACTCTCCGGGACGGGACTCAACGGGAAGGATTATCAGTGTCCATAGAAGATAAGTTACGCATTGCTCACAGACTTGATGAATTAGGGATTCCCTTTATTGAAGGCGGTTGGCCAGGAGCAAATCCCAAAGATGTACAATTTTTCTGGCAACTCCAAGAAAATCCGCTCAAACAAGCAGAAGTTGTTCCCTTTTGCTCCACTCGTCGCCCTCACACTAAAGCAGTAGATGAACCAATGCTGCAAGCGATTCTGGCAGCAGGTACGCGCTGGGTGACAATTTTCGGTAAATCCTGGGATTTACACGTCACAGCTGGACTCAAGACCAGTTTAGAAGAAAATTTAGCCATGATTACTGACACAATTGAGTACCTGCGTTCTCAAGGACGGCGTGTCATCTACGATGCTGAACATTGGTTTGATGGCTACAAACAAAACCCTAATTATGCTTTACAAACATTAAAAGCAGCAGTAACCGCAGGGGCTGAATGGTTAGTTTTATGTGATACCAATGGCGGGACTTTACCTCATGAAGTTTCTCAAATTGTGGAATTAGTCATTAGTCATTTGTCATTAGTCATTTGTCAAAAATCAATGACAATTCCTCAAATCGGCATTCATACTCATAATGATTCAGAGATGGCTGTAGCTAATGCCCTAGCAGCAGTAATGGCTGGGGCGAAGATGGTACAAGGTACAATCAACGGCTATGGTGAACGCTGTGGTAATGCTAACCTGTGTTCTCTGATTCCCAATTTACAACTAAAGCTTGGTTATAGCTGTATCGGTGGACACCAGCTAAATCAACTTACAGAAGCTAGTCGCTTTGTCAGCGAAGTTGTAAATCTCGCTCCTGATGAACACGCGCCTTTTGTAGGACGTTCTGCTTTTGCTCATAAAGGTGGTATTCATGTATCAGCAGTAGAACGTAACCCTTTGACTTATGAACATATTCAGCCAGAACAAGTCGGGAACCTGCGCCGAATTGTCATTTCTGAACAGTCTGGTCTCAGTAATGTGTTAGCGAAAGCTCGGACTTTTGGCATTGAATTAGATAAGGAAAATCCCCAAGCACGGCAAATTCTCCAACGCATGAAGGATTTGGAGAGTGAAGGATATCAATTTGAGGCCGCAGAGGCGAGTTTTATCTTACTGATGTATGAGGCTTTGGGTCAGCGTGAGCAGTTTTTTGAAGTTAAAGGTTTTCAAGTCCACTGTGATTTGGTTGAGGGGAAAGAACCGACCAATTCTTTGGCAACAATTAAAGTAGCTGTTAACGGTAACAATATTCTGGAAGCAGCGGAAGGTAATGGGCCAGTAGCGGCTTTGGATGCAGCTTTACGCAAAGCATTGGTCAACTTTTACCCCCACATTGCTGCTTTTGAGTTGACAGATTATAAAGTCAGAATTCTCAATGGACATACAGGGACAGCAGCTAAAACCCGTGCTTTAGTAGAATCGGGAAATGGTCAACAACGTTGGACAACGGTTGGAGTTTCTACGAATATTTTGGAAGCTTCTTATCAAGCGGTAGTTGAGGGTTTGGAATATGGTTTGTTATTACATTTCCAAGCAGAAAAGGTGTTGAAACTTTAAGGAACACCAAAAAATAAATTTATGGGGATAATGGTGGGTTACGCTGCGCTAACCCACCCTACGAATTACTGAATTTATTCTGACTCCTGACTTCTTCTTCAAGAAATATCTTTTAGTTCAGCGGTACGGACTGAAAGCAACTGTGTTTGATTACCTCGTTGCACTTTCACCTGCAATAGTTGACCGAGGTTACTATCTTCCACCACTCCTTGTAACTGTTCTGCATTGGTGATTGGTTTACCATCAATCTGCACAATTACATCTCCACGGCGGATACCTGCATTTGCAGCTGGAGAATTGGGGACAACCCGCATGACTAAAACGCCTTTGACTTCAGGAATCTCAAACATGGAGTTGGGATCACTGTTATTTGTTTTGGCTAGTTGGGGTGTTAAGGTGATCATTTGTACACCTAAATAAGGGTGAGCAACTTTTCCATCTCGTTGCAATTGAAGTGCGATCGCTTTAGCTTTATCAATAGGAATCGCAAATCCAATCCCCATCGCATCTGCACGAATCGCAGTATTAATCCCAATTACCTCACCTTCACCGTTTAATAAGGGTCCCCCAGAGTTACCAGGGTTAATTGCAGCGTCAGTTTGAATGAAATCCAAGCGTTTATCGCTAATTCCCACTTGGGCGCTAGAACGTTTGAGAGTGCTGACAATGCCCAAGGTAACGGTATTATCAAATCCTAAAGGATTTCCAACTGCGATCGCCCAATCTCCAACCTGTACATTATTAGACGAACCCAAAGGTGCAACAGGTAAATCATTACCAGCATTAATCTTGACAACTGCCAAATCAGTTACTTCATCAATACCCTTAACAGTTCCTTCAAATGTGCGGCCATCTTTAAGGCGGACTGTCACTTTATCAGCTTGATCTACCACATGGGCATTAGTCAGAATCAGACCACTCTTATCCAGAATAAACCCAGAACCTAACCCGCGTAACTGCTCAGTTGGTGACTGTTGAGGGAAGCTATCACCAAAAAACTTCCGGAAAAAAGGATCTTCCATCATCGGTTCAACACGGCGGGTAATTGTTCGCTCTGTATCAATTCTGACTACAGCCGCCCCCACTCGATTCACCGCTGCGGTGACAAAACTACTACTACCAACAGCCGCAACAGCCGGAGATAGCTTTTGAGAAACTACAGAATCTGGCGCAGGTTCTGCCTGAGATGGTAACACTTGTAAAGAGGTAACGGTCAGCATCACTCCCATAAAAATTGCGATTGCATGGGTAGTGAGTTGGCGTATAGACCGAGTTAGTTTGGAAATTTGCATAATTACAACCTAATCTAGAAGCCTCAGAAAAAACTACAGATAGACGATAAAGTTATTTACAATTGTTACAGCTTGGATAAAATCCACGTCTATTAACATTTTTAGCTTAATTCAGGTTTCTTTAGACGATTTCCAGATAGAATTTGTCCTACTGCGATTAAGTTAATAGAACAATCAGACCTAAAGCTAGTATGGAAATTTGGACTGTTCTGGTTCGGATTTTCCCCAACTTAAAAATATACAGTACAAAATTTAGTGCTAGGCGTATGGCACAATACGCCTCTTCTGAACACTACTGTAAAATCTCAGATCTCTCTAGGTTAGGATCTTAATTAATACCAAAACTGTGATGACCAATGAATGGATCAAACCGATTAGCTGACGAATCCTTGCCTTCTCAGTCAGCAGAACACACACACCATCACGATCTAAACCACCAACATACAGATCATACTCCTGGACAGACTGATTCCGTTCATCCTCACGTCCATAGTGAAGAATCTTTACGGCGAATTATCAACCGACTATCGCGTATAGAAGGACACGTTCGCGGAATTAAAACAATGGTGCAGCAAAATACCCCTTGTCCTGATGTTTTATTACAAATTGCCGCTGTCAGAGGTGCTATAGATAAAGTAGCCCGCATTGTTTTGGATGAACATTTAACTGAATGTATTGCTAGAGCTTCAAAAAATGGCAATATTGATGTAGAAATTGAACAACTCAAAGCTGCTTTAGATCGGTTTTTGCCTTAGCAATTACGAACAATCGTAAATATTTAGTGTATGCATCTTGCTTGATTACGTGCAGAAAAAATATACTGTCTTGTATCTAAGTTAAACAAGTAACTAAGCTGTATAAACAAAGTTTATTTATACAGCCACAAATCTTTTTACTTGGGCTGCGGAAACATGACACTAAAAAATTATCAATTTAACTGTTCTTTACAAGGTAATTCCCAAAAACCATTAATTCTTTTTCTACATGGCTTCATGGGTGACATTGAAGAATTTGATGAAGTCATAAAATTAATAGGGGAAGATTTTTATTATCTCACAATTGACTTACCTGGACATGGTAAAACTCAAGTTTTAGGAGGTGATGAATACTATAAAATGGAACCTACCGCTCAAGCTATAATCAATTTATTGGATAAATTAGAAATAGTAAAATGCTTTTTAGTCGGTTATTCAATGGGAGGAAGATTAGCCTTATATCTTATGCTTCATTTTCCTGAACGTTTTTTTAAAGTTATATTAGAGTCAGTTTCTCCAGGTTTACAAACAGGAGTAGAAAGATTAGCCAGAATTAAAGGTGATGCTCAAATTGCCAAAAAAATCACCAGAATGGTCAATAAAAATGAATTTAAGATATTTTTAAATAATTGGTATAGTCAAGCAATTTTTGGTGAGATTCAAACTCATCAATTATATGAACAAATGCTAATAAAAAGATTAGATAATAATCCTCTAGAACTAGCAAAATCATTGCGATTTATGGGAACTGGATACCAACCTTCTTTATGGGAGAAGATTCAAGAAAATAAAATACCTTTGCTTTTGTTAGTTGGAGAATATGATGAAAAATTTATCTCTATTAATACAGCAATGTTTTATAGATGTGAAAATGCTCAACTAAAAATTATTAATCAAGCTGGACATAATATTCATCTAGAAAATACATTGGCATTTGTGAAAACTATCCGGGCTTTTCTAATAATTTAGCATCAATATATAGGGTTTGCTGTAAAGCCCTGCGGGCATAGCTTCGCTTACCGCGTAGCGTGCCGTTAGGCATAAAAGTTGTCTGTGAAGACAGGGAATAGGGAATAGGGAAGAAGGATTTCAGTGTATACCGAGTACTGTTCAAAAATCAAATAAGAGTCCTATTATTCCCATAAAATTTAAACCAAAACCCAAGTATCATTAGGTCTCTACTCCTGACTCCTGACTCCTAACTCCTAACTCCTGAATTCTGCTGTAATTCTTCTTGCAATAACTTCTGGTAAACTTGAGGTAAAAAACGAGTATTAGAATTAGTTTCTATTCCGTACCCTAAACTTGTCCAAGTTGGGGAAAGCCGCTTTAAAACTTCATCTAACTTTTTCTGTCTGAGCAGTTGAGAAATATCTGTTCCCCACACTTTTGAATCATTTAACCAACGGTAAACTACTACATCTTGATACTCTGGTTCAAAACTATAACTAGACCATAACATCAACTGCGTTGGTTTTGGGTGATAACGAGGCGCAATTTGATACCAGGTGGTATTAATAATTTGATATCTACCCGCCGCAGTGGAACAGTTACCAATATTGGGGCCTGTGACAATGGTGACACATATTTCAGGATGTCGGCTGAGATCATTGATTTGCTTTCCACCATATAGCAGAGAGTAGGGACGCTTACTGTTTGCCTCACTTGTGGAAATAGTTCGCATCAAAGCCCGGATGTAAGGATCACCATTTTGCATAACTAAGGGAGGTTGTTTGCGCTCAAACACAGGATCTGAAGATGAGTGCAAATTTCCACCAATATACCACTGTAATAAATATACAAAGCCGAGCAGTGCCGCTAGGGGGGCAATCAGTTTTTCTACGCCTTTGAATTCAAAGCCTTTCAGAGTTGGACTCCTTCAAATTCACTTTACTAATCTAAAACAACAATTACCGATGATCTGATTTCGGGAAATTGATCATCTGCTGCGTATTTGCCTAAACCAGGGCTTACACAACTGGCATATTATTAAAGTGCGGCAGATGAGGCACAAATTTTAAGAACAAAGCCTTATGTAAAGAGACTTTCAACCTTGTTCCCTATTCCCTATTCCCTGTGCTTTGAAATAATTCCTGAAAACTTTTTGGTGTAGCTTCAGGTTTAGCGATAATTTCGACAATTTTATTACGTGCTGCGGGTTCAAACATGGACTCGATACAAACTTGGGCTACTTTTTGACGGGGAATACTACCCTCAAATAACGTATCTGCGCTCTTCATGATGATGGCATCAGAGTTATCTTCATTTTTCAGTCCCCCAGGTCGCACTATTGTATAGGTAAGTCCACTTTTTTGAATGTATTCCTCGGCTTGCTTTTTCCATACTAAAATCAGCCAAAATAGGTTGAGTGGATGAAAAAAATGGGAAACACACAAAGAGGAAACTAAAATAAAATGGTCTATTTGTTTGGCTTTAGCAATATCTACTAAATTTTTCGTACCTTCAAAATCTACTTTATATGGGCTGGTGGGGTCAAAATTTGGTTTTGCTCCTGTGGCGCATATTATCACCGTACTATCACCTAATGCAGCAGTTAGGGTTGCTGGTTCTAATACGTCGCCTACAAATAACTTGACTTCAGGAGGCAAGATAGCCTTAGCTTTATCTTCATCCCGTACCAAGGCGCGAACGGGAATATTCTTGGATACTAGCTCTTGTACTATCCGACGACCTGTTTCACCTGTTGCCCCTGCTACAAATACTTTCATAATTAACGCTATCCTAGGAAACTAATATGTGTTTGTTCCGTTCTTTATTTTAGTAATTCTATGGAGTTGATGACAGATTTTTGAGGTTTTCGTGAAATTTGTATTTTTGTGTGAATAAATCCTCCTCAAGAGGGAATGATTAATATAGACAAACTGCAAACTATACAAAAAATAGATTTATGGTGACAAACAAGTGGGATTATCAATCTTTAGATATAACAGAGTCAGTTTTGCCTATAGGTTCTAGCGTTACGGTCAATGAAACGCCATTAAAAGAGGCTCATGTAGGGCCAAGTAAATTTCGCAGTCGTTATCAAGACTGTATGGAAATGTATGCCCCTATTGATCAAGTGGCTGAGTATCTTAGTAGTCATTCTTCATGGTTTGTCCGCTGTGCTGAACCCATGAGGGTGGAAGCTTTGGGTGAAAATGGTTATGCTTTGGTGATTGGTAAGTTTGGCTCTTTTGGTTATGAGGTAGAACCAAAAATTGGTTTGGAATTGTTGGCCCCAGAGGAAGGTAAATACCGTATCCGTACAATTCCCATCCCTGACTATCAAGCACCTGGTTATGATGTGGACTATAATGCTGTAATGCATTTAGTAGAAGGTTTGGAACAGGGGACGCGGGTAGAATGGGAATTAGATTTGATTGTTGAGCTGCACTTTCCCCGATTTATTCAGCGTTTACCACATTCTTTGATTCAATCTACAGGCGATCGCTTACTTAATCAAATTGTTCGCCAAGTCTCCCGTCGCTTAACCCGCAAAGTTCAAGAAGATTTTCATAAATCTCTCAATATCCCCTTTCCTGTTAATTCCTCAAAAAAGCGTCATTAGTTATGAGGAACAGGGAATAGGGAATAGGGAATATTTATCTTTCTTCTGCCTCCTGCCTCCTACCCACGGATCATCTATGCTTTACTAATAATTCTGAGGATAATTTCTACACCAGAGAAAGCTTGCCAAACAAACAGCCCTAAAAGCCCGAAATTAAGTAAAATATGAGTTGCACGCGCCCAATTTGCCCCTTTTTGCATAAAGGGAGAGAGGGATGCAGAGAAAGCTATTATACCTGTCATGCCCAGACCTGCTAATAGGTGAGGGCCAACAAACAATTTACCATTATTGATATAGGTGACAGCCATACCACCAATTGAACCTGCTACCATCAGGGCTAAGATGATCGAGCCGATTTGGTAGTGCTTAATGGTATATTTACCTTGAATTAGTTCTTTCTTTTCTTCACCCTTGGCATTTCTGGTACGCTGTACTTGTAGTCCCAAGTAGGCAGCATACAGTGATAGTGCCAATAAGATCCACATGATGGCTGGGTGAAAGAAGTTTAAAGCAAATTTTATGTCTGGAGAAAGTTCAGGACTCATTGTGTTTTTTCCAATTATTAAATCTTAATAAAATTTAGCATACCTTAGTTGAAGAGTTAAGTGGGGGCGTATTGCAATACGTCAGTAAAAGAGTTAATAATTCCCTCTTGCAAAAGTGGTTAAATAATCTCAGACTGAAATTGGAGGCTAGATCAATAAATTTGCCGAAGCGGGATTGCATTTATGACTGAAAACAAAGAGAACTTGCTGCTCAAGGCTGCAAAAAATGGTGATATTCAGCGGCTGTGTGAAATACTAGCTACGGGTGCTAAGGTGGATGTGTGCGATCGCACTGGCACGACAGCATTAATGTTCGCGGCGAATTTAGGTTATACAGAAATTGTGCGATCGCTCCTAGATTTTGGGGCTAACATTAACCTACCCAGAAAAACCTATGGTTTAACGGCTTTAATGTTGGCAGCGAGTGCCAATCAACTTGATATTGTTAAGCTTCTAATATCTAAAGGTGTAGATGTAAATGCTATTAATGAAGATGGTAGTACAGCCTTGATGGCAGCAGCACTCAAAGGTCATTTGGATGTGGTAGAAGTCTTATTAGCTGCGGACGCTGATGCAAATATTACCGATAAAGATGATGATACGGCTTTAAAACTTGCCATTAAGCAAGGTTATACAGCAGTTGTTCAAGCAATTACACAAAATAGTGCCTTCGTCAATAAACCAGATACAGAAGGTGAAACACCGTTAATGATAGCGGCAGACTTGGGATATTTGGATGTAGTGCAAACACTGTTATCACAAGGGGCTGATCCTAATTTGCAAAATTCCGATGGTGGCACTGCACTCTTAGCTGCTTCTGCCGCAGGACACAGTAATATTATCGCAGCTTTATTAGATAGAGGTGCAGAAATAAATCACCAAGATAAAGAAGGTGAAACTGCCCTACATTGTGCCGTTGTTGAAGGCTACATTGATGTAGTGCAACTATTACTTCAACGAGGAGCAGATGTACAAATTAGAAATCATCTTGGTGATACACCATTACTCTTAGCTGCATTCCAGGGACACAGCGAAATAGTTGAGGTTTTACTGCTTACTGGAGCAGACATGGATAAGAAAAACTTTGGAGAAGTAGCTCTGACACTGGCAGTATCCCAAGGACACGCTCAGACAGTAAAAGTATTGCTTGACCACGGAGCTAATGTCAATATTTTAGCAGATGATGGTAAAAATGCTTTAGTCAAAGCCATAGCCAGCAACCATCCAGAGGTATTCAAACTGCTGCTCGAACAAGGAGCAGATGTGAATTTTCAGGACTCATCTGGAGCAACAGCATTAATGTGGGCTGCTTCCGAGGGCTATGGACAAGCTGTGCAGATGTTAATTGCATCCGGGGCAAATGTGAATTTAAAAAACCAAGGTAATTACACAGCTTTAATGATTGCCGAGTTTAATAACTATCGCACAATTGCCCAGCTTTTACGGCAAGCTGGAGCGCAGGATTGACCTATTTGCCGCTCATAAAGCCAGTTTTGGCTTTATTTGGGCTTGATTTTTATTTAAATCCCGTTAGTTCAAGATTAAGAATTTTTTGTGTTTGATCGGTATCAGGAGTTATCCAGATTCAGCGTAAGCAATTCCAGAGACATTGCTTCAGGTCTCTTTAACATATATTTATAGCTGGTTTACACAGTGCTGCTATTGTAATTTGGTGGACTAAAAACCGCTATAGCTGTACAGTATTGATGAATTATGGGGATGCCCACACATAATAAATCAAGAAAAGCCTTATTTATAGGGATATCCGCCATCACGAACCTCAATTACCAAGCG
This sequence comes from Anabaena sp. EIM26, assembly GCF_057568715.1. Taxonomy (NCBI): domain Bacteria; kingdom Bacillati; phylum Cyanobacteriota; class Cyanophyceae; order Nostocales; family Nostocaceae; genus Anabaena; species Anabaena sp. EIM26. Next base: position 2,155,943 of record NZ_CM172472.1, read on the forward strand.
AACCAAAAAAAGTTTTCAGAACCCCTTGACAGAAAAGAGGAAGAGTTGGTATGTTTATTAAGTGAGGGCAAAAGCCCAATGCGCTGAACCGAGAAAAGATAATAATACTTTGAAAGAATAGAGACGACCATTCCTCGTCAAAAAAATCAACTGAACAATCCTGGAAAGAAAAATAGAGGATTGAAGAGGTTAAAGAATTAGAGCTTAAGAAGAACGAACCAAAATGGAGAGTTTGATCCTGGCTCAGGATGAACGCTGGCGGTATGCTTAACACATGCAAGTCGAACGGAATCCTTAGGGATTTAGTGGCGGACGGGTGAGTAACGCGTGAGAATCTGGCTTCAGGTCGGGGACAACAGTTGGAAACGACTGCTAATACCGGATATGCCGAGAGGTGAAAGATTAATTGCCTGGAGATGAGCTCGCGTCTGATTAGCTAGTTGGTGGGGTAAGAGCCTACCAAGGCGACGATCAGTAGCTGGTCTGAGAGGATGATCAGCCACACTGGGACTGAGACACGGCCCAGACTCCTACGGGAGGCAGCAGTGGGGAATTTTCCGCAATGGGCGAAAGCCTGACGGAGCAATACCGCGTGAGGGAGGAAGGCTCTTGGGTCGTAAACCTCTTTTCTCAGGGAAGAAAAAAATGACGGTACCTGAGGAATAAGCATCGGCTAACTCCGTGCCAGCAGCCGCGGTAATACGGAGGATGCAAGCGTTATCCGGAATGATTGGGCGTAAAGCGTCCGCAGGTGGCCATGTAAGTCTGCTGTTAAAGAGTCATGCTCAACATGATAAAAGCAGTGGAAACTACACGGCTAGAGTACGTTCGGGGCAGAGGGAATTCCTGGTGTAGCGGTGAAATGCGTAGATATCAGGAAGAACACCGGTGGCGAAAGCGCTCTGCTAGGCCGTAACTGACACTGAGGGACGAAAGCTAGGGGAGCGAATGGGATTAGATACCCCAGTAGTCCTAGCCGTAAACGATGGATACTAGGCGTGGCTTGTATCGACCCGAGCCGTGCCGTAGCTAACGCGTTAAGTATCCCGCCTGGGGAGTACGCACGCAAGTGTGAAACTCAAAGGAATTGACGGGGGCCCGCACAAGCGGTGGAGTATGTGGTTTAATTCGATGCAACGCGAAGAACCTTACCAAGACTTGACATGTCGCGAATCTTTCTGAAAGGAGAGAGTGCCTTCGGGAGCGCGAACACAGGTGGTGCATGGCTGTCGTCAGCTCGTGTCGTGAGATGTTGGGTTAAGTCCCGCAACGAGCGCAACCCTCGTTTTTAGTTGCCAGCATTAAGTTGGGCACTCTAGAGAGACTGCCGGTGACAAACCGGAGGAAGGTGAGGATGACGTCAAGTCAGCATGCCCCTTACGTCTTGGGCTACACACGTACTACAATGCTACGGACAAAGGGCAGCTACACAGCGATGTGATGCTAATCTCATAAACCGTAGCTCAGTTCAGATCGCAGGCTGCAACTCGCCTGCGTGAAGGAGGAATCGCTAGTAATTGCAGGTCAGCATACTGCAGTGAATTCGTTCCCGGGCCTT
>NZ_CM172472.1:2162500-2292500 GCF_057568715.1 Anabaena sp. EIM26
ATCAAACGGAATTTGAGATGAATTTCGCACTCATAAACACCCACTTCGAGATTATTTATTTGGCGCGGTAATGCTTTGGAGTTCATAGCCTTGAAGGTTCCTTTACTTGGTGTTCATGCAGTTGAGGCGCTAAAGATTCAGAAAAAAATTCTTTATATTTCTTGTAAATACAAAGAGGTGTTTGAATTAAGATTTTTTTCTCATCCATCAAATTTACGTTCCATTTTTCACTCTCCTATTGTGTGTCATCTAAATTTTTGCTGTCTAGTTTTTAATGATCCTGTGCTAGTTATGGCATATGTGAGTCATAAACTATTATTCAGTTTTTAAGATTCCATACAATAAAGTTTCTGTAAGAACTTTCCAAACCTTGTTAAAAGTTTTTACATCAACTTTATCTAAACGTCAATAACTGGTTTTCTTTTTACAGGCTATTAAGTGATTCTACTTAAGCAAAAATGCTGATTTGTGCCTTTGATTAAAGCTAGGTAACATAATCGACAATTTAAGTTAAATTACTAAATGTGCGCTTTTTGATCAGTGAAGTTAGAAGGAGTTAATCAGTAAAATTATGAACTGTAAAAATTTCGTTTTGGAAGTATCACACATAATAAACCAGAACATTTTAGCCCAGAATTTGACAAAAAAGTACAGCAAGTTTTAAATATTACTAGCCATACTGAAAAAAAAATCATTAAAATTTCAGGTTTGAGCATCAGTCTCAATCATCTCATCAACTCCCACAAAACATCAATTTGATTTTTCACTCTTGCTCATAATATTGCTTGAGCAATTCTTTTTCCGCTTCAGTACCCCGATAAGTGATCAATTTTTCAGGTCTTGCTCAAATATAGTACCGCTAATTGGGGTATTTTAAAGCATGGATATAAGATTAAGAAACTGATTTTAACGTTTGATGACCAAAAAATAACTGATGTGGAAAATCAGAATTCATACAAGTAAAAATTAATAATTCTCAGTACCAAAAAGCTAAAGTTAATACAAAAATATCCTGCTTTTTGAAGTTGAACCTTTTTTGTCTGCTCTTCACTGTTCTGCTGACAAATCTCCTGCAAGGTTAGGAAAATGTTAGAGTATAATTATTTTAGTGTGTGTCGTGTGACAAAATCAAACCGCATCTGCTCGCTTGGCTTTAGCCGCCGAATCCGCTTCAAAACCTAAAATTTTAGTAGTGGCAGTAACCTACCGAGACAGTATGCTAGTTAAAGCTAACAAAATATCTTCCACAGGAAGCTAAAGCTTGTAAGTTGAGAGAATGAAGCTCAGGCACAGCAGTTAGAATGATTGCAGTGTAATTAACCAAAATCTTACACATTTTTATGGATAACCCGATGCTGCTCAAGTCCACAACCCGTCATATTCGCATTTTTGCGGCGGAAATGGACAAGGATGAACTAGTTCCTAGTAATCATGTATTGACGTTAGATATTGACCCAGACAACGAATTTAATTGGAATGAAGATACGCTGCAAAAAGTTTATCGCAAGTTTGATGAACTGGTAGAGGCTTCTAGTGGTGTAGATCTCACAGATTATAACTTACGCCGAATTGGGTCAGACCTGGAGCATTATCTGCGATCGCTCCTCCAAAAAGGCGAAATTAGCTACAATCTCTCTAGCCGTGTAACTAACTACAGCATGGGATTACCCCAAGTTGCAGCCAACGCAAATCAATAAGGTTATGAGTTATTGGTGAGTTATAAATTTTGTAACTCACCAAAAAATAATGTTAAATAAATTGCCAATCGCTGATCGGTTCGACAAATATGGAAAATGACGCGGCAACGCTCTACTGCCCAAATGAATATTGTCAAGCTGCTAACCCCCTGACCTACAAGTTTTGCCAGAGATGTTCCACACCTTTACCCAAGCGTTACCTCCGGGCAGTGGGAGATAGTTTGAACTTGGGTATTCCTGGAGAAATTTTAGCCGATCGCTATCTAGTCATTAATCAATCAATAATCTTTGATCTCAAGCCTGGTTTATTACCCCAAATCCCTGAATTAGATAATTTACAGCAAATTAAAGCTTATCTGAAGCTAATTCCTTACCGCTTACATATTCCGCAAATATATGGGATGCTCTCTATTCACGAGGGGCAATCTCTATTACTCCTAGAACAACCACCCCTAGTAGCTGATAGTACAGACTCTCAAATCCATCTGTGCAGCAAGCTAACAACGGCTTGGGGTGATGCCTCATCAATGCGGCAAATGAATTGGCTATGGCAGTTAGCTCATTTGTGGCAACCCCTTTTGACAGAAGGAGTAGCCTCTAGCTTATTAGATCCCAATTTATTACGAGTTGAAGGGTCTTTAGTAAGGTTACTAGAATTACATTTTGATTCACAAACAGCACCAACATTATCGCAATTAGGAGAATTTTGGCAACAACTGCTCAAAGAAGCCAAACCAGCCATAGCTGAATTTGTCAAGCAAATTAGCAATTCTCTCATTCACGGCGAAATTAACACATCTGAGCTATTAATTAAAGTTTTAGATCAAGGATTGGCAAGATTAGGACAAACCTCATCAGGACGGAATTCACCTGCCCAAACCACCATTAAAATTGTCACGCAAACAGATACAGGCCCTAGTCGTCAACGGAACGAAGATGCTTGTTACCCTTCTAGTGGTGTAGTTGTTAGTAAGCCGCCCCAACAAACTGCCTTAGCTATCGTCTGCGATGGTATTGGTGGGCATGAAGGAGGCAATATAGCATCAAGTTTAGCCATTGAAACCATTCAGCAGCAGGTAAAAGAACTAACTTCTGTTCCTTATGAAAATATAGACCCCTTGCTGCTATTAAATGATTTGGAACAGGCGGTAGCACTTGTTAATGATAAAATCAGTCAACGCAATGACACTGAACACCGCCAAGGACGACAACGGATGGGAACCACCTTGGTCATGGCCTTACCTATTGCCCACGAAATGTATATTACCCATATTGGTGATAGTCGTGCCTACTGGATTACACGCCACGGTTGTTATCAAGTTACTCTGGATGATGATGTGGCTTCCCGCGAGGTGCGTTTAGGCTATGCTATTTATCGTGAAGCATTACAACATAGTGGTTCTGGTTCTTTAGTCCAAGCTTTAGGGATGGGTAAAAGTGTTTCATTGCATCCCACATCCCAACGATTTATCATAGACGAAGATGCAGTTTTTCTCCTTACATCCGATGGTTTAAGTGATTTTGACCGAGTGGAAGAGTACTGGGAAACAGAAATTTTACCAATTATTTCTGGTGATACAACTATAGAAAATGCTGCCCAGCGGCTGATAGAAATAGCTAATACAAAAAATGGACATGATAATGTCACGATCGCTTTAGTACATTCTCAAGTCAAATACTCCGAACCAGAGGTGGCACTCAAAGCAGACATTATTACTACTATTTCAGCCAGCAAAACGGTAGATTTAACACCAAGAACAACAAACAGCACAATTTTAGGCAATTCCCATCAGCAAACTCAGGTAATTCCCGAAACTAAGCCGGTACGTGCTTCTCAACTACCACTCCAATTACTAATTCTTTTAGGAGTACTTTTAGCAGCAGGTTCATTGGGATATTGGCTAAAAATCCAACGACAGCTACCTTCTAGAATTACAGATCCCCTAATTCCATTTGCTAGTCCACAACCAACAATAACCGAAACACCTACACCAGAAACCTTGGAGAAACAGGAAGATTTTTCGCCCGCACCAGTTGGTCAACCACCCGCGCCCTAGCGCTTGGAGGAGGCAAGAAAGAAAGCTTTTTGATCCGATATAGAAGGCTTTTTAACTGGATAGTTATTTCCGTCACACTGCATTAGTGATTATCATCACCGTCATGGGATATGATAATGCAGGTAATAAACAAAATCAAAAATTCACTAGGTACAAAATTCTTCCTGCTGGACAAAAGAGTTTATTGTCAATTATTTGTTCTTAGAGTTTAGTTTCCACAAATCCATGTCCTGCCTGAATCTGGCGATCGCCCGTCTGGTAAATACTGGCACTGATAACTTCGCTATTTGGGTGGTTAAGGCTCCCTATCCCAGTGGTTATGTTTTGCGTGACTGTGTTTTTGCTACTGAACTTAGTCAAATTTGGCAAGAATGGCAACAAATGTTTGCTGGTCATAGCCCCATAGATATTGGTTCATTATCCACATCTCCAGGATTAAATACATTACCAATTGATTTGAGTTCACCCCTAGTTGGTCAAACAACAAGTCCTTACAGTAGTCGTTTGATGCAATATTTGGGGATAAGTTTATGGAGTTGGGTATTTGATGGAGCAATTCTAGGTAGTTTAGAACGTAGTCGCGGGATGGCTATGGGCCAAAATAAACGTTTGCGCTTTCGCTTAGAAATTCGTGATCCTGATCTAATTGCTCTACCTTGGGAGATTATGCAGCGCGAACCCGGACAGTCGGCAATATCTCTTTCCCAAGATATTTTATTTAGTCGCACTACCAGTGAAGTTGAACCTCTACCAAATTTGCGAGCAGATCCAGCTTTAAATGTCTTATTAGTTTTAGGACATGATGACAATCTAGAATTGGAAAAAGAAGCTGCTATTCTGGAGAAAATATTGTCAGAATGTAGTCCATCTGGTAAAAATTCTGTATCAGCCTGTATGGTGAAGACACTCTTGCAACCCACTCCACAACAGTTAATTCAAGAGTTGGAAACCAAAGCTTACAATGTGTTTTTTTTCGCTGGTCACGGTCTACCTGCTCCAGATGGTGGTTTATTATTTTTGGGGACAGATATGACCCTAAATGGTATAGAATTAGCCCAAGTACTAACTCGCACAGGTGTAAAACTTGGGGTGTTTAATGCTTGCTGGGGAGCGCAACCAGCAACAATTAATCAACAAGCGATACCAGCTAGTAGTTTAGCAGAAGTACTCATTCGTCATGGTGTACCTGCGGTATTGGCAATGCGAGATGAAATTGCAGACCAAGAAAGTCACAGTTTTATTCAAGCTTTTGCAGAAGCATTGCGATCGCGCAAACCAATTGATGAGGCAGTAGCAGCAGCTAGGCAAGAACTGTTAACAATCTATAAGTTCAATCAACCAGCTTGGACATTACCAGTTCTCTACCTGCATCCAGATTTTCATGGTGATCTGATTAAAGGTATTGATGAAGGAGTTACAGAATTACCCGATACCGCTATTTCTGGACTAGGTTCGACCATACCCACAGCTTCTTTGCGATCGCTCTCCCCAGAAGGTAAAACTTGGTTACTGCGTTCTGGTGTCACTCGTATTGGTCGCACAAAGGACAATGATATTATCATCCCCGAACTGTATGTTTCTAAACGCCATGCCGAGATATTATGCCGAAGTATTTTCACTGGGACTAAATCAGTTCAAACTTACTATCTACAAGATTTCTCTACCTATGGTACAACTTGGTGTTTAGGCCCAAATGGATGGCAACAAATTCTCCGCGAGGAAGTGCCTTTAACATCGGGAATGCATTTAAAATTTGGTAGCGCTAAAGCTGAAACATGGGAGTTTCTGATTGAAGAACCCTAAGGGAGAAATAACTACCGGCAAATTTTTGGACTTTAACAATTTACTCTGAACACAAGACAAGTCTAATTATTTTTTGCGGAAATCTGATTCTTCCAGTTGTAGCTGTCAACAAGGCTAATTAATTATGAGGTGAAACATGATTAATAAAATCAACGGTTTACATACTTGTCACGATTTAAAATCTTCAGTAGATCTAGAGTTATTAGAAATACTACTACAACCTGAAGATGCTGCTTATCCCTGGAATCCCGATGATCAGGAATCAGAAGCGTACTTTAACAAACTAGAGCAGCAACTTGGGTGGCAGGATTTACTAGAAGAACACCTGGCTACACAAACGCAAGATTTTTATCATAATCTCGATGCAATTTGGTCTCAAGTTTACCATTCTAAAACGGATCATGATGAACAGCCAGCTAAAGGTCTACAAGCATCCTTGCATAGTGCCTTTGCTGCTTCTGTTCCTGTCAATTGGCTCAATGCGATCGCTCAAAAAGCAGCGGCAATTATTAGTTTAGAGCAATCACCTAGTGAAAAACTAGTAGAGTGCATTCAAGCTTTATTACCAACTTGGGAAACAGATGACCTGTTAGTTTTAGCCCGTCCTTTTGCATACTCTATGCGAAGTAGCGAGCAACAACATTTGACATCTGTAATCAGCAATATTGAGAATCGAGAGTGGTCTAGTTTATCAGAAATAGAACAGGCCAAAGTTAGTTTAGCGATCGCAGACTATGCTCTCAAACAACTTTCTAGCTGACAAACCTAATTTTAATTTTATGCCCTCATTCACGGGCTGATATTGAATTAGAGTGGTAATTACTTTTTAATTTCTTGTGGCGCTGTGCTTCTGTGTCTCAAATTCACTTGTTGAATTTTAGTTTTTTAGTCATAACTGCCTTAGCATAAACCACATATAGACTAATTAGAAAAATTAAACCATCTATCCTTAGACATAAAAAATCTAGGGAATTAGGTGATAGGAAGCAGAAGAAAGATATTACTCCCCAGTCCCCAGTCCCTAGTCCCTGATAAGTATTTTATTTGGGTTCGAGAAAGCGAGTAGCGAAATTTTGCGATCGCGTTGGTGATAAAACCCGTGCTTTAAGAATTGCAGCCATCAAAAAAGCGTAAGATAAAACACCCACAATCACCAACAGCAAAGCATTAATAGAACCCGTAGCATTCCACAAAGCATGAAGTGCAGAGGCACTCAAATAACCAACCGAAAGAATCTGCCAACCCATCATTGGCTTGAGGACAGCTAACCCGATAAAATACCCCAAATAACCGCTGTAAGCCATGTGTCCAGCTACAGAGCCTAAAATACGCGGAATCAGTAACTGTAAACCTACCAGCTGACCAGCGCCTACCCCTGCTTGTTGAGTGACATTTTGCGTAATTACAGGTACATATTGACCAAGAGTTTCTAGCAAAGTAAAACCCACAGCCGAAGCAGTTCCTAGTAAAATACCATCTAGAGGTTCCCAGACCCCTATCCGTTCTCGCCAAGGTGATGGTAAGGAGTTACCGATAAAATATGCACCCAATACTGGTAGAGCCTTGAGAAATTCTTCCATCAACCCAGCGCCAAAAAACATCCGCACCAGTAATTCAGTGAAGGTAATCGAGTCTTGAGACGAAGGTAAACTACCAGGAAGAATAACGCGAAAGACAAAGATAAAAAAATCTAATAAAGGACTGAGCAAAATCAGCGCTGTACTCAATGCCATAGCGATGAGTACCCACCAAGGCTTAGGTTTACCACATAGTTGATAAACAAAGTAGTAAGCAGCAGAGGCGATATACGACCCGACAATAACTTGATTTGCTTGAGGATTGCCGACTGTCCCAAACATTAACACGACAAAGATAACTGTTAATATTCCCGGTACAAGATAAGCTTTGCGAGTTAGATCTTTACCAGTGGAAATAATGGGAAACAGTTGTGTAAAGCTCACTGAATCGTGTTGTGATTGACGTTGCCGATGATTCCCCGATGCAATTACTGTCCCTTGGTTAGCGGTCATCACTGTTGGTTGAGGGACGAATTCATACTCAAAAATGAATTGCGGCCCATCAGCACCCAAGGAAATGCGATCGCCTTGGTGCAATTCCTGAGAACCTTGCAACCGTTGTCCATTTAAAAAAGTGCCATTGGCGCTATTTAAATCGCAAATTACCCAACTGAATTTGCTATCTGGAGATAAAGAGAGGGGACGAACCACTGCATGACGACGAGATACCATCCGGTACATCATGGCATCCAAGACAACTTGGCAGCTGGGGTCGCGTCCAATGACCATCTCTTGACTGGGAAGTAGTGAGTAGCGAGATTCTGAACCAGAAGCTACGACCTTACTAGACACTAGCCGCAGAAATGCATTATGTCTTGCGTTTTTGCCTGTCATCGAGTTAGTGAGTGTGTCTAAACAAATTCTATGGCTTACGCCATACTATCAAATGTGTTGGTAGTAGATTTAACCTTGTTCATATTAACAGCAGCACCATTGCTAAATACACTATAGCTGCACCAACCGTTGCTTTGCTCCAATTAAAAATACAAAATACCAAATTTAAAACCCAGAAACTAACCAATGTCGATTCTTGGTTATTTTGTGACTGAAAACAGACTACTGACCACTGACTAAATCAGATTAAACTCTGTTATTGCTCTGGGAAAGTTTTTGTTTTCATGTCCTGAAAGGCTAAGTTTAATCAGAGCAAAACGTTGTAAGGGTGTTAATCCCAACCACTGTTGTAACGTGATGGTAACGCCTATTGCTTGTGCCTTCTCCAAAATGCTAGGTGGTACAGTTGTAGCATCCATCCAAGGGGGAAGAGGGTCAATTGGTAATCGGGTAGCTGGTATACCTGTATGGTCTAAAATAAATTTTTGTAGATACTCTTGGTAAGATTTAATTTCGGTGGCTGTGGAACAAGGCAATTCAACTAAAATAGCACGTTCTGATAAAGTCATTTGATTCCAATCAGACAATTTGAGTTTTATTCCACAAGTATCTAATTTGTAACGTACCAGCATCGGTATGCAACGGAGAGCATTAACAAAATCTGCTTCAAATTCAAAGAATTTGTCTATCATATAAACTTTAAAATTTTCAGATATCGTTTAGGATTAAACTAATTTCTATTATTAGGTCTACTAGAACGAATTATGAAATAACTAATTGAAAGAGCAAGTACGGCAGTTCCTAAGCCAATAATATCAATGCCTGTGACTTTTTCCAAGTCTAAAATAATAATTTTTCGGGCGACAGCAATCAAAGAAGTTACAATTACTAATTCTACGTGCAAGACGTGTTTTTGTATATAAGCTGTGATATTTTCTAAGATTTCCAAAGCAATTAAAACATTTAAAAATAAACCAAATACCTTAAATAAAATGGTATTAAAGTTACCATAAGTTACATGAAATAACTCTTTGAACAGAAAGAAACTCAAATCTCCAATAGCGGCAAAAATTACCACCATCATCAAAATAGAGAGAATCTTAGAAACCACCACCACGATGTTTTCAATGAGGTACATGAAGTTATCATCGCAAGTCAAAGCTTTAATTTGCTTAAATAATTTCTTCATTAGGTAGTGTCCCATGCTTCAATAATAAAGTTAGAAATCCTCATGAAGGCAATTGCCTGTTTGGTAATAGGACTTAAGCCGATTTAAATGCCTAAAGTCAAGAAAAAACAAGCACTCAGGTGTTTATTTCTCCAAATCAAGAATCAAAAAAAATAATCGTAACTATAGATTATTGACTCTATTACCAACTGATTGTTGAGGAATTCACTTAGAAGCTTACCATTGTGAAGACTGAAGTTGATAATTTTGAACAGAAGTTTCTACAGAAATTGGGACTAGCTGCACAGCACAAGCTTTTAATTCGGGTTGGAGAGAATCAGGACAAGATTCTGAATGGGTGAGATTATTAGCTTCAGCATCATCAGCCCATAGCTTACCCCAGTGCATGGGGACAAAAACAGTACCAGGAGAAATAGCTTTTGTGACTTTAGCGGGAAACTTAGTTTTACCACGACGCGATCGCACTTCCAACCACTGATGATCAATAATTCCCAACGTCGCAGCATCACGGGGATGAATTTCAATAAACGGTTCCGGGTGCATTTGGCGAATTTTCTCAATTCTCCCTGTGCGCGTTAGCGTGTGCCAATGACCGTAAAGTCGCCCAGTAGTTAATATAAAAGGATAATTAGGATCAGGTGGTTCTGCGAGTCCTTTAGAATAATATGCCCCAAATCTAGCGCGTCCATCAGAGGTATGAAAGCGTAAATCTGTGTAAAGACGTTTTCCGTCTAACTTTTGCCTATTTTCTTTTGGATATGGCCACTGAGTTGCACCTTGCGTTGCTAACATCTCATGACTCAAACCCGACATATCACAAGGACGGTGACGAGTTAATTGTACAAACTCCGCATAAACTTCCGCAGAATTATTAAAAGCAAACTTATCTTCAAAACCCAAACGTCGTCCCACTTCTGCAAAAATTTCCCAATCTGCTTTTGCTTCCCTTGGTGGTTCACGAAAAGCTGAACACAACGTCACTCTTCGTTCAGAATTAGTCATAATCCCAGTTTTTTCACCCCACTGTGCCGCAGGTAATAAAACATGAGCATAAGCTGATGTTTCTGTAGGGTAATAAGCATCTTGATAAATAGTCAAAGGCGATTTTAACAACGCTTTTTTAGTGCGTTCTAAATCTGGCATACTCACAGCAGGATTAGTTGCAGCTATCCACAATAAACCCACATTTCCAGATTCCAAACCAGTAATCATATCCCAAGCTGTTAAACCAGAAACAGGTGAAATTCTCCCCCTTTCTAAACCCCAAAAATCCTCAACTTCTGCCCGATGTTTATCATTTTTTACCAACCGATAGCCTGGTAATAAATGTGCTAAACCTCCCGCTTCTCTTCCTCCCATCGCATTAGGTTGACCGGTTAAAGAAAAAGGACCAGCACCAGGTTTACCGATTTGACCCGTCATCAAATGTAAATTAATAATAGTTCTAACTTTAGCTGTACCTTCTGTAGATTGATTAACACCCATCGACCATAAAGAAAGTACTGATTTGGATTTCCCCCAATATTTAGCAGCAGTTTCTAAATCTTCAATACTAATACCACATTGACGCGCCACCACATCAGGAGAATAGTGACGAATTACTTCCGCATAAGCTGGAAAATTGCTAGTACAATCATCCATAAAAGCTGTATCTATATAATTCCACTTCATTAATAAATGGGCGATCCCATTTAATAGTTCAATATCTGTTCCAGGACGAATAGCTAAATGTAAATCTGCGGCTTCTGCGGTAGGAGTACGACGTGGATCAACAACTACCATTTTCACATGACGATTTTTCTTATGATATTTCGCTAATCTATTAAAAACAATCGGGTGACATTCTGCTGTATTCGTACCAATTAAAAAAGCACAATCAGTTAATTCTAAATCATCGTAACAACAAGGAGGCCCATCAGCCCCAAAACTTTGAATGTACCCAGACACCGCACTAGACATACACAACCGGGAATTAGCATCAAAATTATTAGTACCTAAACAACCTTTGAGTAATTTTTGAGCAATATAATAATCTTCAGTTTGAAATTGTCCAGAACCATACATACAAATGGAATCTGTCTCATTCTGTAAGCGTAATATTTGAATACGTTGGCTAATAATATTGAAAGCTTCATCCCAACTAACACGCCTAAATTCTTGATCTAAAGAATCGCGTACCATTGGATAATGCAATCTATTTTTATTTAATGATTCAGTAATAGTTGCACCTTTAACACATACCATTCCTTGACTAGACGGATGAGATTTATCGCCACGTACTCGCCAAGTTGGAGTTCCATCACTGTCCCGATTTGTGGCTTTTCCATGTTGTGCTGGTGGGGAAACTTCTAAACCGCAACCAACACCGCAATAAGGGCAAAGTGTTTTGGTAAATTCATTCATAATTTTAGGATTTTTTATTGCACGCAGAGGCGCAGAGACGGGGAGAGAATAAAGAGTAAGGTGTGTTTGAAAATTTCTTTGTATTCTTACCTTTGCGCCTTTGCGTGAGACAATTATTCTTCTGTCATGAAAATCGGTTGATGATTAATTGTTTCTTCTTCACTGTCATTATCAGATGCAAATGAATCTTTTGGCTCTTTGAGGAAGAATGCACACATAAATGAGCAAATAATTGCCGCTATACCCATTGTGGCAAATAGGGTTGATGGGTCACTTAAGCTGTATACTGTGAGATAAACTACGCCACCAAAGTTGCCGTAAGCGCCAACGTTTCCTGCTATTTGTCCAGTTGCTTCTTTTTTAATTAATGGGACTATTCCGTAAGTTGCACCACAACCTGCTTGAGCAAAGTAAGCAGCAAACATTGTCACAGCAATTGCTAAGGGGATAGGCCAATCTTTGTTAATAAAATGTGCCATTAAATAACCAAAGGCAATCCCAGCAGAAACAATTGTTATTGTCCATTTACGAGAACCTAATTTATCAGATATTAAGCCTCCACTGGGACGGGAAACTAAGTTTAAGAATGGATATGTGGCAGCGATCATTCCGGCTACTACGTGTTCTAAACCAAAGGTTTTTTCAAAGAAGGAAGGTAGCATGGAAACGACTGCAAGTTCTGAACCGAAGTTGGTGATGTAGGTAAATTCTAGTAATGCTACTTGACCAAATTGATAACGTTGATTTGTAGGGTAGGTTTTTTGTCCAGTTAGTAATTCTTGATTAACTTGATATGCTTGATAACTTTGGTAAGTGAATAATGCTGCTAAGGTCAACCAAACTATATAAATTTGGCTGAGTGTAAGAAAGTGAATATTTTTTTGTTCTAAGCGCCAAGCTAATAAGCCTAATGCAAAAATTAACCCGAAATTAGACACAATCATCGCCCAAAAGCTTTTGATTGATGTTACTTCTAAAGAGCCATTTTTATTGGGCTTTTTATAAACTTTACCAATGGGTGTATCTTGAACGCTGTTGTAGTAGATTACGCCGTAAATTCCAGCTATAATTCCTGTTAATGCAATTGTTAATCTCCAGCTAGAAACACCACCACCTAAAAAGCTAGTTGCAATTGCAATTGTTGGTAAAGCAAATTCTGCTCCAAATGCGCCAAAGTTACCCCAACCGCCATAAATACCTTGAGCAATTCCCATTTCTTTGGGAGGAAACCATTCCGCTACCATGCGGATACCAACCACAAATCCAGAACCGACTATTCCCATTAATAAGCGACTAATAACTAGTTGGTTAAAGTCTTGGGCTAATGCTGTTGCTAAACAGGGAATAACAGCAAATATTAATAATAGGGAATAGGTAATTCTGGGGCCAAATTTATCCAGTAACATTCCAATAATGATGCGGGCTGGAATTGTTAAAGCTAAATTACAGATACCTAAAGTTTTAATTTGTTCAGGTAATAAATTTAATTCTTTACCAATTGTGGTAGCGAAGGGTGCAAAGTTAAACCAACAGACAAAGGTAAGAAAGAAAGCAAACCAAGTCTGATGTAAGATGCGATAACGACCTTTTAATGAAAATAATCCTTTTAACATTTAAATTTTCCTGTTGATTTATAATAGCTTGCGTAATGTAGCTATGCTGACTTATGGACGTAGGAAATGGGGAAGAATTAATTACTCATCAACATGAGCGCAGCGACGATATAAGAAGTCTAAAGCGTAGTTTCGTAGGTTGTAATATTCTGGATTTTCCATGATGCGGCGACGGTTGCGAGGACGAGAGAAGGGTATTTCTAAAACTTCGCCAATATTTGCCGCAGGGCCGTTTGTCATCATTACGAGTTTGTCTGCTAGGAAAAGTGCTTCATCAATGTCATGGGTAATCATTAAAACTGTGACTTGATGTTCTGACCAAATTTGCAGTAGTTCTTCTTGTAATTCTTCTTTGGTGATGGCATCTAAAGCGCCGAAGGGTTCATCCAAAATAAGGAGTTGGGGGCGGATAGCTAAAGCACGAGCGATCGCAACTCGTTGTTTCATCCCTCCAGATATTTGGCTGGGTTTCTTTTGTGCTGCTTCTGTCAGTCCTACCATTGCTAAATGTTCTCTAACTATTGCCCGTTTTTCGGCTTGGCTTTTTCTGGGAAATACGGAATCAACAGCTAGGTAAACGTTATCAAAAACATTCAACCAAGGTAGTAAACAATAGTTTTGAAATACCATCATTCGGTCTGGCCCTGGTTCTGTAATGGGTTGACCTTGCAACCACACGACACCGTTGGTAGGTTTATTAAAACCAGAAACCATGTTCAGGAGTGTTGATTTCCCACAACCGGAATGTCCAATCAAACAAATAAATTCGCCTTCACGTACTTTCAGGTTAATGTCATCGAGAACGATGTATGGCCCTTCAGATGTAGGGTAAATTTTGTTAACACCTTCAATTACTAAAAAATCTTCTTTCTTCTGGGTTTGTAATTGTTGGCTTTGGGTTTTGTGATTAAAGTTTACTGTTGTCATGATTTTTTTGTAATGGGTAATTGGTAATGGGTAATTGGTTAAAAAACTAATGACTAAATAAATACTTCTTCAACACGAAGCTGACGTTTGATTTCCAAACTTTTTAGATATTCGATGGGTTCGGAAGGATTAAATATTTTGCCATCAAATAATTTAATTTTTTCTTCCCTGCCAATATCTAAAATGCCCATTTCTCTGGCAGCGGCACCAAACACATCTGGACGACAAACTCTATCAATTACTTCTACCCAATTTTTCGGGAAAGCTACTAAACCCCAACGGGCTAGTTGGGTTAAAATCCATAGCATTTCATTACGGTCTGGATAATTGGCTTTGTTGAAATAAAACTGATGGGAAGTCTGAGGTTTGTTTTGATGACCATGCTGGTAAGTATCTATAAACCCTGGACGCAGATGGAGAGAATTGCTACCAAGATAGTCAGGTTGAGAAATTAATTTGAGAACTTCTTCTCGGTTGCGAATGTCGTCGCAATATTCACAAGCTGCTAATAGTGCTTTAACTAATGCTAGATGTGTTTGGGGATTTTCCTGCGCCCAATCTTCTCTTACTCCTAATACTTTGTCTGGATGTCCATTCCAAAGTTCTGATGTGATAGCGATGATAAAACCCAGATTTTGATCAACTGCATGGGAGTTCCAAGGTTCACCGACGCAGTAACCATCAATTTTTCTGTCTTGGAGGGAAGTCACCATTTCTTGTGGTGGAATTACCATCAAACTGACATCCATATCAGGTTGAATTCCGCCTGCTGCTAACCAGTAGCGTAATAATAGGTTTTGCATGGATGCAGGATGGACGACTCCCAAGGTGTGGGTTTTGTCTAGGTCAGCGTTGATGATAGCTTGGAAATCTGCTAGGTTTCTGACTCCAGCGTTGAGTAATTCTTGGCTGAAAGTAATGGCGCTACCGTTGCGGGAAAGGGTCATGGCTGTCACCATTGACACAGGAGTTTTGTCACCTGCGCCCAAAGTCATGGCTAGGGGCATTCCTGCGACCATTTGGGCGGCATCAAGTTTGCCAGTTGCTACACCTTTAGCGATGTCTTTCCAGGTGGTTTCACAATTGAGGTTGACTTCTAAACCGTATTCGGCAAAGAAACCTTTTTCTTTAGCAATTATTAAAGGTGCGGCTTGGGTGAGGGGAATATAGCCAATTTCTAAATGAGTTTTTTCTAAATTGTTGTTAGAAATAATTGCTGGTGCTGTGGGTTGTTTTTGGCGTTTTTTGGCTTGTTTTTGTTGGTTGAGGAAATAAATTATTTCGTTCCGCAAGTTGTAGTAACTCGGATGGTTAACTACTTCCAAACGCTGACGGGGACGGGGGATAGGAACTTCCAGGATTTGCCCGATGTGTGCTTCTGGGCCATTGGTAAGCATGACAATGCGATCGCTCAATAATAAAGCCTCATCGACATCGTGTGTCACCATCACACAGGTGATTCTGTGTTCATTGCAGATTTGCATTAATTGTGATTGTAAATTGCCCCTGGTCAATGCATCCAAAGCGCCAAAAGGTTCATCTAGCAACAATAACTTGGGACGAGTAGCCAAAGCACGAGCGATCGCAACTCGCTGTTTCATCCCCCCAGATAACTCGCTAGGACGTTTATTAACTGCTCGACGCAACCCCACCATATCTATATGTTCTTCTATTATTCCTCGACGTTTTCCTGTAGATAAATTTTGATGTACTTCATCCACAGCCAAAGCGATATTTTCCCGCACAGTTAACCAAGGAAGCAACGAGTAATTTTGAAAAACCACCATTCTATCAGGCCCAGGTTCTCTTACTTCCCGACCTGCCAAAGTCACACCACCAATACTGGCTCGATCTAACCCAGCAATAATATTTAGTAAGGTGGATTTACCACAACCAGAATGTCCAATTAAAGAAATAAATTCACCTTCAGAGATTTTCAATTCAATATTTTTTAAAGCGATATATTTACCACCATTGGGGAGGTTAAATATTCGGTCAACATGGTCAATTTCTAAAAAAGTATTCATGATGAATGGTAATTGATAATGTAAAAAAATTCAGGATTCAGGAGTCAGGATTCAGAAGGAAGAAGAATATTTTTCTATTCTGTTAAGAATTTCCTGCTATATCAAATATTCTGTATCCTGAATACTTACTAAAAAAATACAAACCAAGAATTATTTTTGTTCTGTTGTTACAACTTTATCAGCAACAAAAGCCACCATTCTATCTAAAACTAATCCCACAAAACCAACATATACCAAGGCGATAATAATCTCACTCATATTTGTTTCTGTAGTCGTGTTATAGGCATCCCAAATAAACGAACCAATACCCACACCACCAACTAACATTTCTGCTGCCACAATAGCCAACCAAGATAAACCGATCCCAATTCTCAAACCTGTAAAAATATAAGG
Source organism: Anabaena sp. EIM26 (assembly GCF_057568715.1). Taxonomy (NCBI): domain Bacteria; kingdom Bacillati; phylum Cyanobacteriota; class Cyanophyceae; order Nostocales; family Nostocaceae; genus Anabaena; species Anabaena sp. EIM26. The sequence continues at coordinate 2,179,021 of NZ_CM172472.1, forward strand.
AACAGTTGCCGGAAACACAACTTTCAAAAAATATTTTTCTTTACGCAAACGTAAAACACGAGCCACATTTACATAATCTTGGGGAATATTTTGCACCCCCACAGTTGTATTAATCACAATCGGCCAAATTGAAGTAATGAAAATCACGAAAATTGCTGAAGGATTAGCTTGTTGAAACGCAGCTAAAGAAATTGGCAACCAAGCCAAAGGTGGGATAGTTCTTAACACCTGAAAAATTGGATCTACCGCATTATACAAAAAAGTATTAGCACCAATTAATATTCCTAAAATAACTCCGACAACTGCTGCCAGAGAAAAACCTAAAGCAACCCGTCCTAAACTAGTCAATATCTGCCAACCTAAACCCTTATCACTGTCACCATTATCAAAAAAAGGATGAATAACAAAAGGGTCCCAAGTTTCACGAATTGTTTCTATTGGACCAGGTAATTGAAAACTAGGAATTAAACAAAGTAATTCCCATAACCCCAAAAAAATAACCAATCCAAACAGCGGCGGAAAAACCTTATTGGTCAAAAACTTATTAATAACCTTCCGTTGTTTACCACCAACTCTAAGACTTCCTACAATAGCAGCCATTTATTTCTCCTAAGTAAATTATTGAAACTCGCTTTTCTTTCTCTTGTCTGCGCCTCTGCGTGAGCATTAAAAATTGAATTAATTTACCAGATAATTTAGGTAATGGTAGGGGTAATTCATGAATTACCCCTACTACTTACACCTTCTTAATTTGCAAACTCTTTAAATATTCCTCTGGTTTTTCTGGGTCAAATTTTACCCCATCAAAAAACGTTTCCACACCACGAGAAGAACTGGCTGGAATTTCCGCAGCAGCCACACCCAAAGCCTTAGCAGCTTGTTTCCATAAATCTTCTCTATTTACCTGATCAACAATTTCCTTCACTTTCGTATCTTTAGGTAAATAACCCCAACGAATTTCTTCAGTTAAGAACCAAGTGTCATGACTTTTATAGGGATAGGAAGCGTTATCTTGCCAATACTTCATCCGATATGCAAAGTTTTCTTCCTTGCGTCCATCACCATAGTCAATATTACCTTTAGCTCGTTCTAAAATGTCAGTTGCAGCAACATTAAAGTATTTTCTATCAGCGCAGATTTTACACATTTCCTCTTTATTTTCTGCCTGATCACACCATTGTTGTGCTTCCATAATTGCCATTAACAATGCTTGTGTAGCATTAGGATTTTTATCCACCCAATCTTTACGCATTGCAAAGGCTTTTTCTGGATGGTTATTCCATAATTCACCTGTCAATAAGGCTGTATAACCTAATTTTTGGCTGACTAATTGAGCGTTCCAAGGTTCTCCTACACAAAAAGCATCAACAGTTCCAACTTTCATGTTGGCTACCATTTGTGGTGGTGGCACTGCTTCCAAAATTACATCTTGATCAGGATTAATACCCCCAGCCGCTAACCAATAACGCATCCATAAATCATGAGTTCCCCCTGGGAAAGTCATGGCAACTTTGATGGATTTTTTGTCAGCTTTGGCTTTATTTACTGATTCTTTCAGCGATTTACTTTGTAACCCGACTTTTAAATCTTTGAATTTTTCCGCAACTGAAATTGCTTGACCATTGATATTTAACCGCGCCAAGAGATACATTGGCACTTTATCATTGATGGTGAGAAGATAGGGCATTGGGGTAAGAATATGTGCGCCATCAATACCACCACCAGATGAGCCAATTTTTAAGTTATCGCGGGTGACTGGCCAAGATTTTTGTTTGCTGACTTCAACATCTGTCATACCATATTTAGCAAAGAAACCTTTTTCTTTAGCAATAATTACAGGTGCGGAATCTGTTAAAGCAATAAATCCTAATTTAGCCTTGGTTGTCTCAACTTTTGGAGCATTACTAACGGTAGAATTGTTAGCCAGTTTGGTATTGGAAGAAGCAGCGGTATCTGTTGTTGCTGACTTAGAGTTACTGGATGAACAACCGTGTGCCAAGATAGAAGTTGCTGCTGCTACACTTGAGGTGATAATAAATTTTCTGCGAGAAATATTGCTCATTGTCAACTCTTAGTCAGTTTTAATTATGGTTTGCGATTGATTTAATAGGAAATTAAGGCTGCTTCCCGAAGTTTTGCGCCGAAATTTTGAATGAGTATTTCTTTCAATACAGGTTCTAAATCTTCACAGGGAATACTTTTCTGCACACAAGTTCCTAAATGTGCATCTTTTCCGACTGTACCCCCCATGTAAATGTCAACACCTTCTAGGGTTTTGCCATTTTTACGGACTTTTGTTCCCATTAAGCCAATATCTGCAACTTGTGGCTGTCCACAGGAGTTAGGGCAACCTGTCCAATGAATTCGCACAGGTCGAGATAGAATTAATTCAGATTCCAGAACCTTGATCATTGCTAAAGCGCGGTTTTTGGTTTCGATTAAAGCAAAGTTGCAAAATTGTGCGCCGGTGCATGATACTAGCGATCGCGTTAACAAACCCGGATTAACTGCAAATCTCTCTAGCAGTGGTTCTGTCAAAAATGTTGGCAAACACGAATCGGGTATATTAGGGATAATAATATTTTGTTCAAGGGTAAAACGGATTTCCCCACTCCCGTAAACTTCCGCTAACCGGGAAATTTCAAACATATCACCCGCATACAATCGACCAACAGGAATATTTAAACCTGCGTAATTTAAACTTGGTTGTTTTTGTTTATATACCCCAACGTGGTCGCGTTTTTCCCAGTCAATTTCATCTTTGGGGGCTGCTGGTAACAATGATTTACCCAAACGCTGTTCCACTTCTGCACGAAATTTCTCTATCCCCCATTCATCAATTAGCCACATCAAACGGGCTTTTTGACGGTTAGCACGTAAGCCATGATCTCGGAAAACTTCCAAAATAGCTCTACATAAAGCTACCACCTCTTCAGGATGTACCCAAGCATTTAAGGGAATTGCCGCTTCACAACGTTTACCTGAAAAGAAGCCACCGACAAGGACGTTAAACCCGAAACCTTCCTGAAAAGCCGGCACAAAAGCTAAATCGTTAATTTCTGCATGAACTGAATTATCCCTGCCTCCGGTAATGGCAATATTAAACTTACGGGGGAGATTGCTAAATTCTGGATTCCCTTCACCGTTATTGGTGAGCATATCTTGAATTTGCTGCACTAATTCCCTTGTATCGTACAGTTCATCACCATCTAATCCGGCTACAGGATCACCTGTGATGTTGCGAACATTATCCATCCCCGACTGGATAGTGGTTAACCCAACTGTGTGAAATTTATTAAAGATTTCTGGTATGTCTTCAATTCTGATTCCGCGTAGTTGTATATTCTGTCTAGTAGTAATATCAGCGCTGCCGTCGTCACCGTAACGCTGCACTACTTCTGCTAAAACGGACATTTGATTGCTGGTGAGAATACCGTTAGGTAAACGCATCCGCATCATAAATTTACCGGGAGTGACTGGACGAAAAAACACACCTAACCATTTTAGGCGATGGTCACGGTCTGTTTCGTCCATTGCTTCCCAACCCAATTGAGCAAATTTTTCTATCTCTCCTTTAACAGCGAGTCCATTTTTCTCTGCTTTTAATTTCTCGAATTTATTCAGTTTTTCGGTGGTAGTTGCTGTTTCTGTCATGGGCTGTTTTCTGGGGAACAGGACTTAATTAACTGTGTATCCGTGTTCTTGTCGGTGTTGTACTTGCCACTTTTGCGGAAATAACGGTTGGTAGTTTCCTGGTTGGTGGTTGTAACAATTTCGATATTGATACGTTAGGGTGATTTTTCATAACAATTCGTATAGTAGGTTACGAAATTTGAGTAATCATGCAGAAACCGGATAAGGTGTTTGCGGTTTTTGCATACTTTATTAGCATTACTGAGTTTTGGAAAGGGTAAATATTGCATTCTCAATAATAATTCAACGCGGATGAACGCAGATATTTTTGGAATTTGATAGAATAGGAATAAATGATAATTTCAATGGAGGAAATATTATGTTATTAACTGAAAATCAACAAGAATATATGGTTCTTGCGTCTCTTTTATGGTGAAAACTAAAATTATTAAGATTTAATGCCGAATGCAAATATAACTGCTGATAGATTTCATGTTATTAAATCTGTCAGTGCTGCTTCCCAGTCTTCCTGACTAGCAGAAATGTTTTCAATTAAAGATTCAAGATAAACTTCTACTGATACACCTTTTGCAGCAGCTTCAGCAAGAAGACGAGCTTCGATTTCTGGCTTTAATTGTAGTTGTATGGTCATTTTTATTTCCCAATTACGAATTATTCCGGTGGTATTCCTTCTTCTTCTAGAGGACGAATAATTGGCAGTGCTGGTGTTTCCTCTGGTTGAAAAATTCCCTGTAAGGCTTGTTCTAAAGTTTGTGCCATGACAATGCGATTTTCATAAGCAACAACTACCCTGACTAAAGTTGGTAAACTATTCTGTGTTGCTTCTAAATAAATTGGTTCAACATACAATAAAGATTGTTCAATGGGAACAATTAAAAGATTACCTTGAATTGCTCTGGAACCTTGACGATTCCATAGAGAAATTTGTTGAGAAATAACGGGATCTTGGTTAATTCTGGCTTCTATTTGTTCTGGCCCATAAATCAAACGTTCTTTAGGAAAGTTATAAAGCAGTAATTTACCGTAGTTCTCTCCATCAGAACGTGCTGCTAACCAAGCAATTAAATTTGTTCTTTCTTTTGGTGTGTAGGGAATTAATAAAATAAATTCTTCAAAGGGAACATTAGGAAGACTGGTTATTAAATAATAAGGTTCAAGCTGACGAGGTTCAGTACCGTAGATTTCTTTGGGAATTTGCCATTGATCTTCCCTGTTATAAAATACTTGGGGGTTAGTGATGTGATAGGTCATTAACCGCTCAGATTGAATTTTGAAAAAGTCCACTGGATAGCGGATATGACTGCGGAGATTTACAGGCATATTTGCCAGTGGTTGGAACATTTGAGGGAAGATTTTTGACCAGGAATTAATTAGAGGATCTTGAGGTTGAGCAATGTAAAATCTGACTGTGCCGTTGTAAGCATCAATTACGACTTTAACGGAGTTACGAATATAGTTGATACCTTCATTATTTTGATCTGAGTAGGGATAGCGATCGCTTGTTGTGTAAGCATCTACTATCCAATAAAGATAATTATTAGCTCCTGGAAATTGATTTTTTTGATTGCCAGTATAGGGATTAGCAGCTACTAAATAAGGCTCACTGTCAAATTTTAAGAAGGGTGCGATCGCACGAATGCGTTGGTTAATGTTGCGTCGGAATAATACTTTTGTTTCAGGTAGAAAATTCCGGGTAAATATCATTTGCCAGTCTTTTAAGTAGGTAGCAAATAGCCATCTTCTCCACGGTGAACCAATTCTAATTCCACCTGCACCATCATAACTGGTGTAAACGTTATCGCTGCCGCTGGGATAATCTAATTCTCTAACTTTCGTGCCAGTCATGACATGAGTATTAGAAATTTCGCCGTAATAAATTCGCGGTTTACCTATGGGAATACTTTCCCGAATGGCTGCACTGGAAGTAGTTAGCGCACTATCATTACCGCTAATATCTTTGACAAAATATTCTGGTAAACCACCAGGTGCAACTGTATTTACAGGACTCATGGTAAAGCCATAACCGTGGGTGTAAATTAAGTTGCGGTTTACCCATGTCTGTGCTTGCTGTGGGACGGAAGTATAGTCTAATTCTCTGGCAGCAATTAGTACTTGACGTTTTTCTGTTGATGGTGTTGCTTCTTGGTTGGGTTCGGTTTTGATTATATAACGATCAATATCGGCATCAGGAAATTGATAATAAGGACGAATTTGTTGTAGTTGTCTGTTAGTTTTTAATAATGGCTCTTGATCCCAAAGACGAATGTTGCGAATTGTGAGGTTATTAGCTTGAAGATCAGCTTCAGTTAATTTTCCTTGGGGGTTAAAGGTTTGAGAATCAATTGCTTCTAAATCGAATGCTTGACGAGTGAGCGCAATGGTACGTTGAATATAAGGTTGCTCTCGCTGCAATTCATTGGGTTGAACTATTAAAGATTGGACAACAGCGGGAACTACGATATCTCCTAAAATTATCAAACTGAGATACGCACCCAAGCTGTAAAGTACCCATTGATGATGCCCAGATTTGGGTTTCCAAAATATAGTTTGCCATAGTAGGTAAAATGCGATCGCTACAGCGAGAACACATAACATGGTGTCCGCTGGCAATTGTACCTTAGCATCGGTGTAACTAGCGCCGAAACTCACCCCACGGGGAGAATAAACGAGTTCATAACGACTTAGCCAATAACTGAAGGCTACCACCAACATCAAACAGCCACCCAAGCCGAATAGATGACGTTTCTGTGGTGGGGAGAAGCCAGGGAAAATGCCTTGACTGAGACTATCTCCTGATAAAAGATAGGTGAGAGTGACGGAGATAAAGCTATATAAACATAATCCTATTAGCCAAAAAGCCAACAGTTCCCAGATGGGGAGAGAAAATATATAAAAGCTGAGATCCTTACCAAATAAAGGTTCTGTGCTGTTGAAAGAGGTGGTATGAAAGTAAAGGAGAATTTTAGACCAATTTTGAGATAGTATCCAGCCAAAACCGAGACTAAAGACAAGTGCGATCGCTCTGAGCAAAAACTGAGAATATACTAAAAGAGCGATCGTAAAGCCGACTAAAGGTATCACCATGGCCACAGCCAAACCAAAATCCCAAGTTTGAGAAACAATCCTGCTACTCAACTGCAAAACTATCTCTGGTCTAAATAAAATAGTAAAAGGCGAGTTAACCTGATCAACTTCTCCATACCAGTAACTCAAAGCCACTTTTCCATAATGCGTCACCATTAACCCCAGCAACAAACTCAAGCCTAATGTTAGGGGTAACAGCCAGCGCAATCTCATTTGTCTGTTTCCTACCTCAATTGGGAGACTTTCATAGACTCTGCCATGCTGGGAACTCGGAAAGTTTATCAGCTCCCTACCCAGTCTTTTTTCTCCACTTATGATCGACTCACTTTTAAGAGACGAGGGATATCTCCAACGTTGTGCTACAGCAAGATTCCCCAACAGATAGATAACACTGACACTAACAACACTCACCCATAAAACACCCTGAGTTATTAACCGCAGCAGAAATGTTTGCAAATAGCCAATTTCTTGAAACCAAAAAATCTCAGCCCCCAGATGGGAACCTAAATCCAAAGTTATCCACAACCCCAGGCAGAGGATAATAACTCTAAAGCACCATTTCCAAAACATTCCTTTTACACTGCTGAATTGTGATCAAAACCAAGCTGAATTGTAAGAATTGAGGAGTCAGGAGTCAGGAGAAAGAAGGAAAAAAGGAAGAAGAATATTTTTCTCTTTCGTTCTCTGTTCCCTGCTATATCAAACATTCTGTATCCTGAATCCTTACGCTGAATGTAGATAACTGGCTATGGTTAATTCCAGTTACCAATCATTGTAAAAGCAGACCAATAGTATGGATGGGATAAGTTTATCTTACCTAAATTAACCAGTTCTGGCGGTAGAGCAATAGGCTTTTCTGGTGATAGATATAATTCTTTATCAGTTATCCGTACTTCCCCCTTCAGCATAGCTAACTGAGCTTGCCTAAGAGATTCAGATCGCAAGGAAGTAGCGCTTAACTGATCATAAAATTTAGTCATCAGTGCCAGAGAGCCTTGATCACTCACATACCAAAGACTACCCAAAACTGATTTTACCCCTGCTTGTACAGCTAAACCAGAAAATCCAAATTCTGCCTCCTGGCTACCCAAAGCAGTTCTACAAGCACTCAAAACTAGCATTTCTACCTTTGGATCTTTACTCCATCCTAATTTCTGAGATATATTTCTCAACTGATCTATGTGAATTTTTTGATTCCAAAATTGAAGGTAAGAGTTACTAATTTTTCCAGATTTAAAATCACCATGAGTTGCTAAGTGCAAAATTCCAAAATGCTTCTTAAGACTGAGAGATTCGAGATTCTCTAACGTTGATTCTTGATCTAATAATATCTGACTTTGACTGCGCCAAATATTTTTACTCACTGTGTTGATTTCTAATGGTACAGATGGTAAAGGATCTTGCCCTTCTGTACTTTTCGATATTCCCAATGCCAAAATATCAGAATTAACTATGGGAATGTAACGGGTATCAGTGAGGCTAAAACTAGGAATAATACCCACACTATATTTTTCAATTAGAAACTGTTTTCCATCATATAAAGCAGCTACAGGAAGAGAGCGTAACCCGCTATCCATTGCAAATATTACAGTATTTATTTTATTTACTTCTAAGGCTGATTCTATGGGATAAATTATCCATTTATATAGCTTTTCAGCACTCATAAAGTAATCTTTATCTCTAAAATTAGTAACTTTAGAGCGAAACTCTTGAGCAATTTTTTGAATATTGCTGCTGTTAGCTTCTACCACAGATTTACGGACAATTTCACCAACTTTTAGTGGAATTTCTTGTGATAGCAGTAAAGAACTATCTTTCAAGCTTTTGGTATTGTTTAATAAATCTTTCTCTTGTGGTTTTGGGGGAATGAGAATCAAGCTGAGTTGATCTTTTAGCGAAGTTACATAAAGAACTGCTGCATTTCTTCCTGTCAATTTAGACAGCTTACTCAGATTATCAGCAATTTCTTCAGAGGAACTAATTTCGCCAAAAAAATCAGTCCCAAGATATGCCCCATATTCTACTGCATTCAGTTCTTCAAGCTGTGCAACTGCTTCATCGGGTGTTGTATTATCAAAATTATTATCAAAGACTTCACGATCAATGATTAGATTATTAGGCAGATCATTAGGATTAACAATTTCTTGAGGATCAGGATTAGTAATATCTGACTGATTACCTGATGGCTCATTAGGATTAACAATTTCTTGAGGATCAGGATTAGTAATATCTGACTGGTTTCCTACTTGAGCTTGAACAGATTTAAAGAATAATAAAATTAAAATAACTGATAAAAAAATAGAGAAAAATGAACGCGTAAATTTAATCATTGTTATCCTAATCTTTGGTGATAAATTTAGTTAAAAAGAAATGCTATAACCAATTCCTAATATAAATCGTACACCATCACCCGCATTGCCAGTAATATCGCTAATACCTGGAGTTATAACTAAAGGAATTTTCTTAAATGGAGCTACAGATACACCTAAACCTAAATCTTGTCCACTCCATTCAACAATTGTCGTCACTGGTTGAGCAACTTTCAAAGCCACACTACCAAAAACACCGATAGAATCAATATTATTTCTAATATCTGATTCTGAACGAAACTGTCCCCCACCAACACCAGCAGAGACATAAAGCCTACTAAACGGTTTGCTGTCGCTATCTTGGAGACGGAACATTTTTGTAATCACACCGTAACCAGATGTACCCCCATCAGTACTACCAAAAGTCACTAAATTCTTAACACCAACAGCTACAGCTAAATCGTATGGAAGTTGGCGATGTAATTTCAAACTAATGTTTCCATCTTCAAAAGAACTTATGTCAACAACGCCTATATTGACATCTAAGCCAACTAATTTTTTCCCATCACCAAAACCAATACCAACCCCTAAAACTCCATCAGCTGTATCAGTAAAGCGAGCGCGAGATTGTAATCCCACCCCAAAAGAAGCTCTCCCCCAGGATTTACCATAAGCTGATGGCGTGAGCATAGTAATACCCGCAGATGGCAGCGGTCGCGCTTTTTTCTTTTCTAAAACTAAGGGCAGCTTTTGTGGTTTAAACGGTTTTTGTTCCGGGTATGTAGGCTCTGTTTGTAAGCTATTTTTACGAATTGGATCAACACTTTTATCTGTATCTGTCTCAGGTAATTGACTTAAGGAATTAGCCGACTCTTCTATTGCTGTTGGTGTGATTTGATTTTTAGATACTTGGCTCAGTTCTGTGGAGAAAAACTCATTGAGAGGGTTTGGATCTGAAAACTGACTCGTGGTTAATTGATGATTGTAGATAATTTCACTGTACAGATAATTGTCAATTTCTATGTAAGAATAATTTTCCATAAAGTACATAATTATACCCTTGAGAGAAGATGCTGTAAATCAAGAAATGTCAATTAGCTGTATCATATAGTGTGGATGAAAATTTACCACTCTATCTATGCTGGCAAGATGAAAAAATTATTTATACCTGATGGTGGTGGTTATTATATCAATAATCCTGGTAATTTTTTAACTTTTTTGAGAATAAGTTTACTTATGACTGAGGCGTTCAGTAACTGTTTTAATTTTATGATGAAGACTTAAAAAGTTGATAGTTTTGATGATGATCAACCAGCAGACATTTACTGGTATAAAATAAATATAATGATCATCTGAGTTGCACGTTTCCCTCATAGGGTTTGTCACGACTGATTAAAAATCTGGTTAAATCTAGATGTACGCAGAGCGTTCCCGCAGGGTAAGCTGATTACGGTTTGATACTTGTACTGGTGTTTTATTTATAATTTGTAATTATGCTCACTAGCGTTGATCGTTTGTTATTTGTCCGGCGCGTTCCCATTTTTAATGAATTACGAGATGATTTTGTGGTCAGACTGGCTTCTGTAATGAATGAGTTATCGTATCCTGCTAATTACAGCATTTTTAAACAAGGAGAAGAAGGGCGATCGCTCTATATTGTGGTATCAGGTAAGGTCAAAGTCCATATTGGGGACACAAAATTAGCAGAAGTCGAGCAGGGGAAATACTTTGGAGAAATGGCAGTATTTGATACTCAACCCCGTTCAGCTACCGCTACAACTCTAGAATCTTGTGAATGTTTGGAACTCACCCAAGAACAACTTTATGATGCGATTGAAGAAACTCCAGAAATTGCAGTAAATATTATTCGTGAACTATCTCGTATAATTCGCCGACTGAATGAAAGTATTAGTCATTAGTCAAAGCTTAATTCAATGATGTTTGCAACTTATTTTCATCCGCACACCTGCCAAACCTCTAAAGCCATTAATTCGATTTCTTTTGTAGGTTACTCATTTCCTCATTACAATCATATCAGACAAGAAATTGCTAAAAAAATCACTATTTATCCATCTTTGCCTGTTAAAAAAGTTAAATATAGTGAATATCTGCGAGTTCATAGTCATGATTATCTACAAAAGTTAATTTTCAAAGCATTGGGAAAACCACTTAATGAATCATTGTGTTCCTTACCACTTATGGGTATTGAATGCGAAGGGTTGGAATATTGCCTACCCGGTTATTTATACGGCTTGGGGGGAATATTTGCTGCTATAGATGAAATGAAAAAAGGACGTTTAGAACGTGCCTACTGTTTTTGTTTAGGAGGACATCATGCACATAGAAACTGGGGACATGGATATTGTTTACTTAACCCTTTAGCAACAGCAGCAAAATATGCTCAGTCTCAAGGTTTACATAAAATATTAATTATAGATTGGGATATTCATCATGGAGATGGTACGCAGTCAATTTTTAGCTGTGAAGATAATGTTTATTGCATTAGTATCCATACTGCCGTTGATATATATATGTCTAAAGCTTCTAATTTAAGCTATGGTACAACGACGATGGCAGAAAAAATTGGACATTGTAATATTCCTCTGATTTCTGAGGTAATAACACCAGATATTATTGCCAAAATAGGACTAGACGGGAAATTTTACCGAAGTTATGAGAGTTTATCAACCTTCCGTCATGCTTTAGAAAATTTACCCTGGAATCCTGATTTAATTTTCATCTTTTCTGGGTATGACTCACATCGAGATGATTGTGGTAAAGGCATTACAGATTGGACAAATAGAGACTTTCAAGAATTAACTAAATATGTTTTAGATTTAGCTAAAAAAGTATCCTGTCCAGTTATTTCCAGGCATGGCGGTGGATATTATACACCTGTGACCATATCAGCAGCATTAAGTCATATAGAAGTTTTAGCTAATTATAAATAACTCTTAAATCATCCTGAAAAATTTTATTCACCAAATTTTTGAGCTTGTTGCAGAAACATTTGGGGAATTGCTAAACTTTCTCCCCAATGTTGATGAATGTATGAAGCATGAACATTAGGTAAATTCCAACCTTCAAATCCTGTATTTTCTTCACAATCATAACGATAAGTATCAAATAATGGTTGTTGAGGATGAGTAATTAAATGAGAACGATGAAATTCATGTCCATAAATATTTGTTCCTGCATCGAATAAGAAACTATTTTGTAAAGCTATCCCATGACGATATCCTAAAGTTAACTTTTTATCCATTTGTGCTGATGTTGGTAAAATTCCCACCATCGACCAAGATTTACCTTCAAAATCAATAATATTTTCACATAAATACATCAATCCTCCACATTCAGCAATTGTGGGCATTCCGGCTAAAATAGCTGTTTTTACTTCTTTTATCACGCTGGTATTTGCAGCTAATTGTTGTGCAAATACTTCAGGAAATCCGCCACCAAAATAAAGTCCTTGGATATTTTTTGGGAATTCTGTATTTTCTAAAGGACTCCAAAAGACCAATTCTGCACCTAATTGTTCCAGTAAATCTAAATTGTCTTGATAGTAAAAATTAAAAGCTTTATCTCTGGCAACGGCAATTCTGATTTGAGATTTGAGATGGGGGATTTTGGATTTGGGAGATTGAGGATTAATAACTGAAATTGGAGATACTTGAAGTAGTGGTAATAATCTTTGCCAATCAAAGCAATTATCACCTAAATCTGCCAAGCGATTGACGATATTATTTAATTGGGGAAGTTCTGCTGTAGGGACTAAACCTAAATGACGGTCGGGTATAGTGATGTTATCTTGTCTTCGTAAAACGCCGAGAATAGGCAATTGTAGTGGTTTTAGGGAATCTTTGAGCAGGGATAAATGGCGATCGCTTCCCACTTGATTCAATACTAACCCAGCAATCTTAATTCTACTATCCAAAAAACAATAGCCGTGTGCGATCGCAGCCACCGAACCAGACAACCGGCTACAATCAATCACCAAGATCACAGGAATGTCTAATAAACGTGCTACGTGCGCCGTACTCGCAAAATCAGTTGGTAATTGTTTTTCTCCTTCCCCAGTTCCCTTAATTCCATCAAATAAACCCATCACCCCCTCAACCAAAGCATATTCACACCCAGGGGAATGATGATGAAAACATTCCTGTACATAACTTTCCGAAGTCAGCACAGGATCTAAATTTCGACAAGCAAGACCAGTAACATACTTATGAAACATCGGGTCAATATAATCTGGCCCTACCTTAAAAGATTGCACCTTTGCACCACGACGACACAAAGACGCTAAAAGGGTAAGTGTCACAGTTGTCTTACCCACACCACTACGTTCACCAGCAATAATTATAGACATTGGTAATGAGAATTATTTCATCGACATTTTTACTATAAACGCCAATTATCTAGTTTTAGTGAATAACCTAAATTATATATTCCACATTCCGCAGATGTAATTCATCTTAATTCACTTTTTATTACAATATAAAAGAGATGTAAGAGCCTTAATTTCTTTAATCAAAGTAGATTCTCAAGCTCATCTTCACTATTTTTAGGAAGGAGCTTATTTTTCATAATAACGGTACTCCACTGTTTTACCTGATCCAAATGTAATCTGTTTATTCGAGTTGTAAAAGTCTCAATTGCTTTATCATCATTCACGCGATAATATTCTGTAACACCAATTTCAAAAGCTATTAATTCAGCTTCAAGAGCTTCTTGAGTGGCTTTACTAATTACCCAATTCTCTTGCCACCGGAATACTGCTAGACCACCAGTAATAGAAGCCAATGCCGGAGGAATTGCTTGTAGTATCTTTGGCGCATTTCCCAATATAAGAAGAGGAGTCACAGCAGACAAAATTACAGTAGCAGACTGTGAAGCATACCAGGTGTTACGATAACTCTTCCGGCAACTTTTGTAATACTCAATTAAGTCTTGACAATAAGTAATTGCCTTTGCTCTAATGTGGGTTTCTTCATTGGGTTTCACTGCTATATCACTCCTCAGAAACTTATATTATAGCTATTACATTAAAGTACGAAATTTATATTCACCGCAGTATTGAAGAAGACAGATTTAACTATCTTTTTTAGTTTGTAACCGAATATCCAAAAATCTAGTAGATAAACTCTAATTGAATCTGTGAATGCTTTGGAATATCACATTGCGCCATTACCCCAAAGATTAAAAATAAAAAATACCCCCTTACATGATAGAAAGAGGGTAAAAGAGCAATTAATGAATTAAACCCTTTCATTTGCCAAAAAAATCCTTCATTCCGTGAAATCCTTAAATCTGTTAAATCAGTGATAAAAAATACCCCCTTACATGATAGAAAGAGGGTAAAAGAGCAATGAATAAATTAGCAATTACCGATTTTCCAACTTCAAAGTTTGTGCTATCACCGCCAAACTTTCCTCAAATAGTGCCTCACGACCCCAGCGTTGTACCTGTTGACTTAACAACACTTCAGCTTTCTGTTCCGAAAGTGAACTTACCTGTTGAAACAAACCAGCAGATTGAGCGCCACCGTGAGTTTCCATACGCATACAACCACCAGTTTCCGAGCAAATCACAGTACCACAATTTGCTTGGGGATTGGTAGAACTCAGACGCAAAGCAATCAAATCGCCGACAATTTCACCGATATCAGCAATGGGAACACCTGCTAATTCTGCTTCTATTTGTTTTTGGTCTTGAGCCAAAAAGCGAATGCGAGTGATATCATAATCACCACTTTCCTTAGAATAGGAAACAGCCTGCCATACCAAACGACTTGCTAACCAACCTAAAAATAGCAAGGCTTGTGCAGAGTTGCCCTTTTCATAATCAATAGTAATGCGATCGATTTCTTTCAGAGCCGCCATACGATTTGGTGCATCATAAGCTTCAGCAGTCAATTCCTGCCATGCAGCCAAACGCCGCCAGTTCAAATCAGCTAAAGGCACACCAGTTTCTACCAAATCTTGCAAGCTGAGTAAATCATCTTCTGGAGTATTAAAGTTGCAAGAATCGACAATCACATTATTGCAGACCGCTGCCAAGCGTTTGAAAAGAGGATTACCAGAATCTGGTGTTGCCTTCCACCACAGAAACTTGGGTAAACCACCAATTAACAAAGCCGGAATCATACCCCCAATTCGTTCCAAAGCAGCCGCTGTACCAGTGAGAGTAATATATTCACAACAAATCAGTGTACTAGATGATTGCTTTTGAATTGGGCAATAAGCAGAAACTTGTGCTTTTACCCCTTCATCTTCCCCAGCAATGGGACACAAAGCAATAATCCGGCAAGGATTGCGAAGAGCTATTTCATCAGCAATGGTAGGACTGGTAGCGCTGAAAGTATAGCCCATAGCAGCACCATGACTATCTCCCTGTGGTCCGCTGTGCTGATTTTTGAAATATTCCTCCCGTAATGTAGTTAGGGTTTCTGGTGTACCAATACCAGTTTCTGGGAGTCCATGCTTTTTCTGCACTTCCCGTAATGCTGTTTCAGTTTGCGGCCCCAGAATTCCATCAATAGGGCCATTGTAAAAGCCTGTTGCAGCTAATAAGTATTGGGTTTCTTCTGGTTCATAGACTACCAAAGTGAATGTTGTGGCGCGGGTAGCAGCAGGTAACGCCCCATCTTCGCCAGTAATGCCGTAACTTTGCCAAATTTGAGTCAATTCCGCTTCTATTTCTGTGAGCGAAACATCCTTAGGTGCTTGCAGTGAATAAATTGTAGGAGCTTGAGTCGCCATAGTCTATTTTGGATTTTGGATTTTGGATTTTGGATTTTCAGATTTTGGATTTCGGATTTTCAGATTTTGGATAGAGTTTGGGTAATAGTTAATCGGTAATGGTTAATGGGTAATAATTCTTTTCCAACTCACCAATTACTAATTGTTAATCCTCAATCCCCAATCCAAAATCTAAAATTCCTAGAGTCTGCGCCAACGGCGACCATCTTGGTTAATTAAGAATTCTGCTTCCGCTGGTTCCCATGTACCAGCCTCGTATTGAGGAACGGTGGTAGGATCTGCGGGTGCGTCCCAAACAGAAAGTGCTGGTGTGACTACTTGCCAAGCTGCTTCCACTTCGTCTGCCCGTGTGAAGAGTGTTTGGTCGCCCATCATGCAATCGAGGAATAGGCGGTCATAGGCATCAGAAGTAGCTTGGATACCAAAGGAACCGTAACTAAAGTCCATGTCAACTGCGCGAGTACGAAATTCTGCCCCTGGCATTTTCACATCAAACCGCAGGGAAATTCCTTCATTGGGCTGAATTCGCATTGTCAGAATGTTGGCGTTTGCCTGTTGAGCCGCAGAGGTAAACATTCTGGAGGGAACTTCACGGAAATGAATGGAAATTTCACTGACTTTTTTCGGCATCCGCTTTCCGGTTCTGAGGTAGAAAGGAACACCTTTCCAGCGCCAGTTGTCTACTAGAAACTTCATGGCTACATAGGTGGGTGTAGTAGAGTTAGGATTAACTCCTGGCTCTACGCGATATCCTGGTACTGGTTGTCCTTTCATCCAGCCAGCACTATATTGACCACGAATTGCCGAACGTGACAGATTATGAATATCGGCTAGACGAGTAGCCTGTAGTACTTTAACTTTTTCCGTGCGAATGCTGTCAGCATCCATAGCGTTGGGTGCTTCCATTGCTGTCAAGCAGTAAAGTTGCATTAAGTGATTTTGCAACATATCCCGCAGTGCGCCGGCGCTTTCATAGTAACCAGCCCGGTCTTCTACTCCGACGGTTTCGGCTACGGTAATTTGTACATGGTCAACAAATTGGCGATTCCACAAAGGTTCAAAAATGGCATTGGCAAAACGGAATACCAGCAAGTTTTGAACGGTTTCTTTACCTAAGTAGTGGTCAATGCGGTAGACTTGGTTTTCTTTGCAATATTTCTGCACTATTTGGTTCAAACTTTGGGCAGTTGCCAAATCTCGACCAAAGGGTTTTTCGATTACCAAGCGATGTTTGTAGGGATCTTCTAGCATCCCTCCGCTGCCTAGCTGTCTAATAGCTTCGGGGAAGAAGTTGGGTGCAACGGAAAGGTAGAACATCCGGTTGCCCCGTGTTCCCCGTTTTTCGTCTAATTCGGATAATAAGGTTTTCAGTTTTTGGTAGCTTTCCGGGTCGTCTATGTTACCAGGACAGTAGAATAGACCTTGGGAGAAGTCTTGCCAGAGTTCCCCTAGTTCGACACTGCTATGAGCTTCTTCCATGCCCTTCTGCATTTGTTCACGGAAGTACTCATGACTCCATTCTCGACGTGCTACACCGACAATGGTGGTTTCTGGGGGAATACGTCTTTCTCTACGTAATTTGTACAGTGCTGGTACTAGTTTGCGCCAGGTAAGATCCCCGGAAGCGCCAAAGATAACTATAATTTGGGGTTCGGGCATCCCTTGCTGTTGTAGACCAACGCGTAGGGGATTTTCTAGCAGACTGACCATAACAATTTAGGATTTTAGATTTTGGATTTTAGACTGGGGAAGGGGTATTGGGTGTAGGGTTTAGGGTAAGAGTTTTGCCCTATTCCCCATTCCCTATTCCCCATTCCCTATACTGGTGACAATAGCTTGATTTTGCCTTCTAAAGAGTTCATTAGTGACTGGAAGGGCTGGACAAATTTGTCAATACCTTCAACGAGTAGTTCGTCCATTACGGTATTGATATCAATGTTGATGTCCGGTGTGTTCAAGCTTTGTAGGAGATTGTAAGCTTCGTCTACGCCTGTTTCCAGGCGATGATCGCTGACATTACAGTGATCGGCACAAGCTTTTATTGTGGCTGGTGGTAGGGTGTTAACGGTATCTCTGCCAATTAGTTCGTTGACATACATGACATCGCTATAACTGGGATCTTTGGTGCTGGTGCTGGCCCACAGTAACCGCTGTACTTTTGCGCCTTTTGCTGCTAAGGCTTGCCAAGCATCAGTGCTGGTAATTTTTTTGTATTCTTGGTAGGCTATCTTGGCATTAGCGATCGCTATTTTACCTTTTACTGCTCGCAGCACTGCTTCATGGTTAATGTCATCAACACCTCGCTGCAATTTCGCATCTATCTTAGCGTCGATGTTGCTATCAATCCGACTCAAGAAAAAGCTGGCTACAGAGGCAATTTGGCTAATATCCCTACCTTCACTCACCCGTTTCTCTAAGCCACGAATATACGCCCAAGCTGCATTAATGTAACTTTGGACTGCAAACAACAGTGTCACGTTGACGTTAATTCCTTCAGCTATTGCTTGTTCTACAGCAGGTAAACCCGCCTCAGTTCCAGGAATTTTTATCATCACATTTTCTCGCCCAATTTCTTGGAAATAGCGACGAGCTTCAGCTATTGTGGCTTGGGTATCATGAGCTATAGTTGGTGGAACTTCAATACTCACATAACCATCTAAACCATTCGTGGCATCATAAACAGGACGCAAAATATCACAGGCATTGCGGATATCTGCAAAAATTAGAGATTCATAGATTTCGTATGTTGGTAAACCCTCACGAATTCCTGCTTCAATATCAGCATCATAAATGGCATTACCAGTAATTGCTTTTTCAAAGATGGCAGGATTGGAGGTAATACCAGAGATTCCTTGATTTTTTACCAAGTTTTCGAGTTCCCCTGATTGAATAATGTCACGGCTCAAATTATCCATCCAGATACTTTGACCGTATTGTTTAATCTCTAATAAATGATTGGTTGCCATAACTATTTTTTAACTCCTAAGTTAACAGTGTTTTTTGGTGAAGTTGAGAAAGTTCCTCAGTTGATGGCAGCTTTTGTTTTTGGCATCAACCAACTGAGATGAATCTTTAAATTCACTAACAAACATTGCTAGTCCTGCATTCCAATCCCACATTCCCAATCTTGAAATTCATTACTGGCATTAGTTAGCCGCTTTTTTCAAATTCGTCTAATGACCATTTTGAATAAAAGACTCAACCTTAGCCACATCTTTTTTACTACCAATAATTAGAGGAGTGCGTTGATGTAGTTTTTTCGGAACTACGTCCACAATCTCCACTAATCCTGTAGTTGCTCTACCCCCGGCTTGTTCAATCACAAATGCTAAAGGCGCAGATTCATAAAGTAGGCGCAATTTACCTTCTGGTTTTTGCAGAGTTCCTGGATACAGAAACACACCACCTTGAACTAAAATTCTATGAATATCACTCACCATCGCGCCACTATAACGAGCGGTATAACCTTCAGTGCGATGAACATAGCGAATGTATTCTCTAATGGATTCATCCCACTGCCAGAAGTTCCCCTCATTAACGCTGTAAACAGAACCATGATCAGGAATCTTGATATTTTCTTCTGTGAGAATAAACTCCCCTAAACTGGGATCAAGGGTAAAGGAATGAACGCCCTTACCTATAGTATAGACCAGCATCGTGCTTGGCCCGTATAGTATGTATCCAGCGGCAATTTGCTTGTGTCCGTTGGTCAGCAGATCAGTAGCTTTACCATCGCTATCATTTCCTTCCTGTTGACGGATGGAAAAAATAGAACCTAAGCTAAGATTAGTATCAGTGTTAGATGAGCCGTCAATTGGGTCATACAGCAAGGTATAACGACCAATAGGACAGTTTTCTGGAATATAGTAGGGATTTTCCATTTCCTCGGAAGCGAGGCGACAAACTAAGCCACTTTGCTTAAACACTGAGATAAATACGTCGTTGGCGTAGACATCCAATTTTTTAACAGATTCTCCCTGGACGTTAACCTCGCCAGTAAATCCCAGAACGCCTTCCATTAAGCCAGCATTGCTCATGCGACGCGCCACCAGTTTACCAGCCAACGCAATACGATTCATCAACGCACTTAAATCTTGTGCGTCTGCCGAAAAACTCTGCAATTGTTGAAGGACATGACGGGATAAGGTTGTACAATCACGATCTAGGGCTTTATCTGTAGCGTAGTTGATAGACAAATCTAAAGATTCAGAGGCGTGAGCCATTTTTGTTACTCCCTAGCGTTTTGCTGTTGGGTTGGTTTTCTCAATGGCGATTTTTGGTCGCTACCTCTATCTTAGAAAGGTATTTTGATAACTAAAGATTGATTTTAGATAAACTAAAGAATTGATATTTTGGTTTACTTCTTCAAGAAGTCGGTGATCTGGAGTATTCAGTAATTTGTCTAGCTAATAAATATTTTTTTGGGTAATTAAAGACACTGCCTAAAAACCATCATTTTTTATACATAAAAAATAGAAAGCCCCGACGAGTTTGGAGATTTGTCGGCTGTTCATAACTAGTCGGGTATATTTTTGTTGTTTCTAGTGAATTTCAGCCCATTCATCTTGTATAACTAGAAAACAATTTGCTGCAATTGCAAACTTGGTTAATTAAAAGTCCTGTCTTTACCCCCAACTACTTCTTCGGTTATCGTCCCTGCGATTATCCTCTCGTGGTTTTGCTTTATTAACTCTCAGTTGACGACCCATCCATTCTGCACCGTCTAATTCTGTAATAGCTGCATCTTCTTGTGCATCTTCGGTCATTTCAACAAAAGCAAATCCGCGCATTTTTCCGGTTTCGCGGTCAATAGGTAAAACAACTCTTTTAACTTGGCCATAATCAGCAAACACGGCTTTTAAGTCTGCTTCTGTCGCTTGGTAAGAGAGATTTCCAACGTAAATAGTCATGTGAGTCACGTAATTTTCAACAAAAAGCGATTAGTTCAGCTAGATGGAAAACAGAACTAAGCAAATTGTAAGCATTGCATAGTTTTCTCTGATTCACGGACGGAAAAAATTGCAGGAATTAACGACAATGGCTCAATATCCTCAATTTCATCTACCATCAGACTGAACATACGCATATTTTCATAATCATAACTGATTGTGACTTTTTCTCACGTATGAGATTTGACAAAGTATCTTATTCATGAAAGCGGAGATATATTTGATGATTGAGAATCTAGTTAAGTATTCTGCCGTCTTTGCAGTTATGGCAGTCAGCTTTTTAAAAAATTGATCTGAATCAGGTGATAGCAACTGCTATATTAACCGTTAACGTTTAACAGTTAACGGTTAAGAAAAGGTTAATCAATTGAAATTTGTTGAGGGCCAGAGGCTTTACCATTCTGAAGCCCAGAAGTAGTGGAACTGGTTGAACCAATATGTTGGTCTAGCCAAGTTTTAACAGGATCATCTGAGAGGTTAAGTCGCAGCACTCCAGAGAATAACCCACCAAAAAATGAGACTGGGTGCTGGGTAGCTTGTTTAAAGATGGGGGACAATTCATCTATGAACATTTAAATGTCTCCTGGTATTGCTGTAAAAATTACTATTTCTTAATCAATCGTAACTTGGAAAATGATTTCGTAGGTAAGGAGATCAGGGAGATGATTTTTCTTCCCTATCTTCCCTGTCTCCACTCCCTATGAGCTTGGTTGCTGTTCAGGAAACATACATTTATCAGAGTCGCAACCGCTGGGGCCTGCGTCTGTTAGTTCACCTAAATCGTAACGACTTAAAGCACCACAGAAATCGTCTGTTTTCCGTCTAATTTTGACTTCTTGAGACAAGCGTTCATAGGTAGCTTTGTCTATGGGTTCAAAGGGTAAACGGGGGAATGATTGCAAATCATCGAACCGCGCTAATAAAGCCGCAGAAATATAGCCTTCATCATTGTGAATGGCTTCATAGATGCGTGTTCCCAAGGGTTCAACTTCCTCGGAACGCAGTTCTATGGTGGCACTTGTATTATGGGCTGTATAAAATTTTTGTACTTGCATGACGAAATCTAATTGGGCTAAGGCTGAGAACTTAGACACATCAATTACATCAGCACCGGGTAAATCTGCCCAAGATACAGCGACGGGTATTTCTACTAACCATTCTGTACAACGATAATCAAATGGGTCATTTAGTAAGTTACCGTTTTCGTCTTTGTCAGATTGAGAAGGTATGACATTGTAGCCATAATCTATACAAGCTAGGGCTACGGGGTCATTTTTGCGGAAGGTGATCCGACGAATGAATCTTTGGGCTTTGGGGGGATGCCAACCGGAACTTGCACCTGTTAAGAGGGATTTTGTACCGCTTGGTTGCACAGTTGTACAACGATTGGGACGTTTAATGTTGTGGCGATCGCAATATTCCCAAACAGCTTTATGGACTACATCTTTCCAGAAGCTGAGATATTTTTGTTCACCACGTTTGAAAACCAGTCCTTCAGGGGTTTCTGGTCTTCCTGCTTCCCACCAGCGTAACCAGTCCACACCAAAAGCATGAACAAAGAAGTCAAATAAACCAGTGAAGGAAACACCGACAATGGGATCAAGTTCCCGACTGTATTGATAGCGGGGTTCAAGAAAATGGTGATTTAACAGTGCGGCTACGGAAAGCGCCCCAGCGGTAAATGCTTCTTCTTGTTCTTTGTAGTTGTCGGGATCAAGTTGGTTTAAGTGTACCTCAGACAAGTTACAGTTTCCGGTTAAGGTATTACCAAAAACACCTTTATGGTACTCCGGCTCATTAAAGCAGTAAGTATCATGTAATCCTGGTAGTTGTTCAACACTTTTTACAACTTGCCATTTACCTTTACATTTAGCGTCTGTACCTTTGCTTACGTCCAAACGCTGACAAGGAATCTCAGCACAGTCAGTGATTTGCAAGTAGTACAAATCTCTACTTCTGATGCCATAGTTAGTAACTGCTCCTTTATGAGCGCAAAGATTGAGAGATGAACGAATACCGCATTTAGTTAGTAGTAACTGAACTCGGTAAGCGCGTTCATAGTCAGAGATATAAATCCTAATTCCATTAGCTTGTGTATTAGAGCCATCTGTATCTGCTAAACCAGCGATAAAGTGCAAAATTGCTTGACGATTCCAACCTGCTATGACACTCAATGAATCTGGATTTGTTTTGAGGCTTTTTAAGAATTCTCCAGAAAAACCTAAATCTGTAACATCTGTAAAAGTTGGTAAGTAATCGTAATCTCTGATAGGAGATTTATTTCCTGCCAAATTTAAAGCGGCTTTCTGTTCATACAACCTAACTTTGGCACGATCTTTTTGATCTGTTGTGCCATCTCCTACAGCTACTCCTAGAGTGTAGGCATAACTTAGATCAATGTTTAATCCATCGTCGTACTGAATTTTGAATGGTTCTGTGTGAATAGAATATCGACTGGTATCCATCAAATCTTTTGTTTGCACTTCTTTGTAATTCTTGCCAAATCTATCTTTGACAAAGAAGCGGTGATACTCAGTTGCATCTAGATATGAACCATCTCCGAAGCGCACGCGATAGAGAACACGAGAACTACCAGTTTTAAATGGTTGAACTTGACTCCAGTTTTTACCGTTCCAAATTTCCACTTCAGAATCGACAATATCCTGAATTTTGTGCATTCCATCTTGAGTGATGAGTAAGGTATCACCACTTACGCAGTGAAAATCAGCACCTATTATTTCTCCGCACGGATTTAAACCGAACCTACCTAATCTATGTTCTAGCTCATTAGCATCAATCTCAGGACTGTATTTTTTTATACATTCCTTGGCTTTTCCTTGTTCATAAGCTTGCAGAAACTCAGTCTTCAGTTCTGGTGTAGTTAGTAAATCAATATTAGCTCTAGCGACAGCTTCACCAGCCCATTGAATTGCACCCTCACCACTGTAATATTGCTTTTGAACGGCTGCAATGGATTCTTCTAATGTAGGTTTGCGGTGAAACACTCTTGTATGATTCGCCATCCGCAAAGAATCGCGTTCTGGATCTATGCGCCAGTTGCCTTCTGTGTCTTGTTGCCAGAGGTTATCTTTGGCAGTTGCGCCTTGTTCATCTTCTGCAATGAATTGACGCATACCAGCACTGTTGTGGACTAGCAAGCCATCAGCAATGAATTCATGATCGCTTTCTACTTCAATATCAAAAGTTTCAGCTTGACCTGCGGGAGCAACAAATTGAACCTCGATTGGTAGCCAGTGTGGGTTAACTAGATCCTCAGCAATCAGAGTATCAAAATTAGCGTCTCGGAATTTTCCTGGTCTGCCTTTTGGATCTACCCAAAGGACATTAGCACGACACAAAGTATTGGGTTGCCATCCTGTGGCCGCTAGTTCTTGAACTAATTGGTAAGGTAGAGTTAAACCATTTTTCTTTGCTAACCTGATGGTAAAAGCATCTCTGATAGCAAATTGATTAATTAAGCCAACAACTACTGCTTGAGATTGCAAACCTTTAATGTGAAGCGCGTGGCATCCATCATAAATTTTATCTCTTCCTTGAATTGCTCTAGGTTTACGTTCTTGTAAAGTTGTAGCAATTCCCAGGGAAAGGGCTAGTTTTTGGATTTCTCGTAAAAATTCTAATTTGTTTGAGTTAACAAGTACATTCCGAGAAGGAGTACCATCTGCGTCACTCAAACCTGCTAAGAAAGCAGCACGAATTTCTAGACTGCCTTTCCAAATAATTTCAGGAATAATGGGAACTCCCCAAGCTTGCTTGTATTTTAAAAGCTCCTCAGCTAGTTCCTTGCGATATACCTTGATAAAACCGTAGTTACCTTTTCCGCCATAACAAATAGTTGGGTTATATCCCAAACTTCTTAGTATCCGAAGGCATTTTGTGCCTAACTGACCTTCGAGTCTGGACTTAGAGAGAGCAAAAACTACTTCAGATTGTCCTGTTGATCGCCTGTTTGCGTGTCCATCTCCTATGTAAAAACCGAGCAACCAAGCATAATCAGTGCTTGCACAGTCTGCACCTTTGTTATGAGGAACGGAGATTAGCCGATCGCCTGGTTGTAGTTCACCAGCATACTTCCAGCTATAGGAACGCAGACCATCATAAACTGCAACACGGTGGTTAGCAGTACAACGAATGGAGGTAGTGGAGGTACGAATTTCTACAACATCTTGTACACCTTGAATAAATTTATTAACTACTGGACGATACTCACCAGAAGAGGTTAATACTAAATCTCCTAACTGAATATCTTGAATCGGTTTTATGCCATCAATCGCTGAAACCCTTGCTCCATGAGCGATACATCTCCTTATGTTCCCAGCGACAATGGTGACAGCAGCTTCATCAATTAATAAACAGCATTCAACAGAGTTTAATTGTCTACCTAAAGCCTTATTGAGAATAGAGGCACAACGTTGATACAATCCAGGTAATTTTACAGGATTAGCCATACCGCCAAAGCCTTTGAGGGTTTCCCCCGATTGGCGCACGTCGCTAATATTTACAATTACTTCAACGTCTCCTGTAAAGCGTTCGTCGGTGGAGAGTTCTAAAAGGGTTTGATAGGATTTTACCCAACCTTCCCTACTGTCTCCAACGTGGATAGTAGCGGTGTTAGCTTCTATATCGGTTTGTGTATATTCACGACGCTGTTCTTTAGGAGTGCTGCCAATTTCACCTGTGACGGTGATATTTAGGCGATTACGGATAGGAGGCAGTTGATTAATATATTGTGGTTCAATGATGGCTCCTGTGCCACAGCCCATCATGGCTAGATCCATCATTAAGCCAAAAGCACTCCAGTCTACAAGGTTGGTGGAGGTGCAGTTATAAGCACCGGAGAAGTTTTTGGGTTTAGTTAACCAATTTGTACCACCAACCCACATCCAACGCCCACTGGGAAGGGCTTTCATGTTACGCTGCATTTTGTCTAAAATAGCAGCTTCTTCACGGGTGAGTTTTCCCAGTTCGACTAAGCCTTTTAGAGTGCGATCGCACACCTGATCATAACTTTCCCTTAAACCTGCGGCTGTCCTGCGGCTGTAAGTTCTAAAAAACACAGGATTGGCTGCTGGAGCAGATTCGGGAAAAGATGCACTCTGGCGTTTACGTTCCAGTTCTTGAACCATAATAAGGTCTTGTTGCTGACTAACAAATTAAGACTATAACGCCAAGTCGTTAGTGGATGGAAGATTGATAAATTTACCACTTTGCGCTATGTCTTATTTAGTATTAATTGTAACTATATTTTAGTTCCAGTACAAAACCCTGTGCACACAGTCAGGGTTATAGATCATGAAAGTTTTATCTATCATTTTTATTAAAAAAGCTTATACATCATACTACTAAGCATTTATAGCTAGTAAAGATTCTAATTCATTGATATCTGTTACAACTTTACCTAATTGCTCACTGAAATATATAACTTCATAATTAGGTGCAAGTTCTTTTTGCAGTTGTTTCCACAAACTAATACCTTCTTGTTCAAAAGCTGCTTCTTCTTCTTCTGGACTCAAATCTGGTGAATTAGCAGGATTTTGCCAATTTAATGTTGCATTATAACTGGTTGCCCAATTTCTGAGACGGTTAATGGTTTCTTTGCTGAGGGGCAATCTTGCTGGGTCGATGTTACCAACTTTATCAACATCTGCCCACCATAAAGGGTCGCACCCATAATCAGCCATTAATTTGATTTTGATGGTCATAGCTATGCAGGTGGAATTATGGTAAAGACGCGGGATTAGCTCCAACTATATAACCATTATTACTTACCGTCACTGCTATGCACTGCTTTTTTTCATTAAAAGTTACTTCATATATTTCTCTTCGAGGTTCTACTGTTCCTTGATAACCAAGAAATATTCCACTGGTTACAGCAGCCATAACAACATCGGCGATTTCATCTTCAGAAATTCCACGTTTGGTAAAGTCTTCTTGATGTTTCTCCAAAATATGTAATAGTCCACTTCCTCCTTTACCAGGTTTTCCTTCTTCTAAAAAGACGATTTTGCCATTAGCTTGTTTAGCAATCTTGACTATTTTTTCAGGGTTATGCTTAGTGTCTGGAGGAAGTTCTGAAATCAAGGCCCATTTTTCAGCACTATTCATTTTTTATCCTTAAATTGGGGGTAAGTTTTATCTAATTCAACTAAATCGCGTAAGTGCGATCGCCTTTTGTCCCACCAGTTCAACAAATGTAAGTTCTAAAAAACACAGGATTCGCTGCTGGGGCAGTTTCGGGGAAAGATGCACTCTGACATTTATGTTCCAGTTCTTGAACCATAATAAAGATCCATTTATTTTTGGATGAAATAAGAATATAACGCCAAATAGTTTGGTTTCAGGGTGGTAAATTATAATTAATTTACCAATTTGTACTATTCATACAAAGGTATAAATTACAACCACAATAAAAATGTCTCTAGCACCCTGGCGCAGTCTGATCACTCGCGCTTTACATCAAAACCGCAGTTTGGTTTATTCCCGCTATGTACAACTTGCAACGGTGCGAGAAAATGGTTTACCTGCAAACCGCACTGTAGTATTTCGTGGTTTTCTGGAAGATACAAACCAGCTAAAATTTATTACAGATATTCGTAGTGCAAAAGCTGAACAAATAGAGCAACAATCTTGGGGGGAAGTTTGCTGGTATTTCCCTAAAACTAGAGAACAATTTCGTATCGCTGGAAAATTAATTTTAATTACTGCTAATTCTCATCCACATTTACAACCTGCGAGAATCAAAATGTGGCAAGAATTAAGTGATGCAGCTAGATTACAATTTGCTTGGCCTGATCCGGGTGAAATGAGAGTAAGAAATCCAGAAGCGTTTACACCACCAGCACCAGATCCTATTCAACCAGTAGAAACTTTTTGTTTGTTATTGCTTGAACCTACACAAGTAGACCATTTGGAATTGCGAGGGGAACCACAAAATAGAACTTTTTATCAACTTGATGAAAATGAAAATTGGTATTGCCAAGAAATCAATCCTTAATGTTTAAGGATTAATTTCCACAACTGTACCTTTCTGCACTAATTGATATATCTCATCTACATCTTTATTTTTTAAAGAAGGACAGCCTAAAGTCCAATTTTTGCGGATATCAATCATTTCATCTGCACCCGCAGGTACACCATGAATACCCACTTCACCACCAATAGGAATATACCAAGCTAATTCACCATTAATTTTAGCTTGAAAATGTTTTCGCCAAGATTGAGGATGAGGGTAATTCAACCACATAAATTTTGACCATTGGGGGTGCGGATAAAGGTCTTGAATTTGTAAAATTCCTTCTGGTGTTTTTTTGTCACCTTCTCTTTGTTTGTCACCTGTCGGGTTAGCACCAAAAACAACAGGATAGGATTTGATGGGACTGAGGTTATAATAAAGCGTTAATCTGTGTTGGGATTTCTCAATTAAAATAGAGATTTTCTGTTTATTGATAGGTTTTGTAATTAATTTTTCTATTGGTTGGTCATAATTTAATAATTCATCTTCAATTAGAGGTTTATGTATTTTTTGTTCTAATTTGCAATTGTAAATACATAAAATCTCAGGAATTTCTGTAACTGGAAATATTAAACCTATTCGTAGTTGCAACCAATAAAATACAGAACTAGCTACAAAAAACAAGGGAATAATTAATATTATTCCATGTTGTTTGACATTTTTTGTTAGTGCTTCTGTATTGATGATTGGCATATTTTTAAATTATCCAAAAATCAAAAATCTAAATTAATGAATGGGCGGGAAAAACCCAAACTTGCGTTTCTAAATTCCCGCACCATCAAAAAATTCTTGGATATTTTTATCTCTAATATTACAAAAGTTGTGTTCTTTTGGTAATTCATTCTCTTGAATAAATTTACCTGCTAAAACTGGAGTTTTTGCCGGACTTTGGAGAGCTTGAATTTGTTCTTCTAATGCTTCAATGCGGTCAACTAAGGTACGAATTACTTGAGCTTCTGAATCTGGTAAGTTGTTGTGTTCTAGAGGGGAAACTCGAACTCCAGCACGATAGATAATGCGACCTGGTACGCCTACAACTGTGCAACTAGAAGGAACATCTCTCAAAACAACTGAACCTGCACCAATGCGGACATTATTCCCAATTTGAATATTTCCTAAAACTTTTGCTCCAGCGCCAACAACAACATTTTCGCCTAATGTGGGGTGGCGTTTACCGCTTTCTTTACCAGTACCCCCAAGGGTGACACCTTGATAAATTAAGGCATAGTCACCGATGATGGCTGTTTCACCAATGACTACTCCCATTCCGTGGTCAATAAATACGCCTTGACCAATTACAGCGCCTGGGTGAATTTCAATGCCGGTTAAGAATCGAGCTATATGAGAAATCAAGCGTGGGAAAAATGGAATACCAATACTACGCAGCCAATGAGCTAACCGATGGAAGATTAAGGCTTGCAAACCCGGATAGCAAAACAGGACTTCCAACCAACTCCTGGCTGCGGGGTCACGTTCAAAGATAATGCGAAAATCGGCACTTAGTGTAGATAGCACGAGATAGTACCCTTGGAGAGCAAGACAAGCTACTCTCTCATATTATCGTTACTTGGCCATTGATGATTGATGATTGGGGAGAACAATCTTCGATCTCCTGACTCCAATGACGAATTATTGTTCTAGAGTCAAAGTGTAGTTATGCTTGAATCCACGATTAAATGTACCTACCCAAATACGATATTTGCCACGTTTCCATTGACGATCGCTCACACTAGCATCTTTGCTTCTACCTGTATCATCACCGCAACGAATTGTCTGATCGTCTGGGCCTTGGATAAATAAAGTGGTGTCGTAGCCACTTTTAACTAGTATTTTCAGTTGATCGAAATCTTTTTCTAAGACGAGGATGTGATCAGGATTGGGATCACCAAAGCCGATGCAAATATTTTTATCGCGATCGCGGTTGCTCATGGCAGATAATGAATAAGATCCGCCTGTATAACCAGTCACGGTTCCTTGTCCTGGTTCAAAACCTGGTAACAACTTCAGGGTTCCAAAATTTGCTGTCTCTGCGGCTACAGGTGTAGCTATCATGGCGATAATTGTAGCTAACAGCCAGCCACCCCGAACGTGAAGCCAGAAGCGACGATCTCTCATGTTAGCTCTCCCAGATGTTGATTTTTGTGACTATCTATACTAATTTTATGTAAAAAAAGATCCAATTGCTAGTGCTTGTGTCACATTTCCAGGTGACACAGATAGCACTTTTCTATTGATATTTATTTGGTGAAGCGATTAAGCTGCAAAAACACGCCACCTTTGAGGGTTCCTGCTTGACTACCATAACTACTGACTGTAAGCGATCGCAGATTATCAAAGAGTGGTTTTCCTAACACTTCGACAAATTTGAGAATCGGTAGCTGACCTTCAAGAATGTTTTTACTCTTTTTCCAGTCAATATATATGTATCCTTGGTTGGATTGGGGGAAGGTAGCAATACTATTTTGAAAATTGCGATCATCAACAAGAGAATTTTCTTGATGTGTAAGAATTTTCTCCATCGTTGCTAAGTCAGAGGTAAAAATTTCATAATTATCAATGGTTGTATGCACTCCTCCGATTTTGGCTTCAACGTTGACGGCTGATTTGTCTTCAGTAGTAGCAGTTAACTCTGTCCACGCGGAGACTTTTTGCTGGTTGAGAATGAGAGAACTAACATTGAAACCATTGTTGATCGCGATGTTATCTAACCTAGCGATACCTGTTTCTAACTGCGGTGTTTTTTCCACCACAAACATCCAATTGGCTTGATTGGGTAAAAGTGGTTTATCTTCAGTTAGGGATGCGATCGCATATTCTCCTGTCACCCAACTAAAAATATCCTCACTCAAATTGAGATTCCAGCGTTTTTGCAAATCCACCAAAGGTTTAAACCAGCGAGAAATAGCCTGTTCCTCTGAACCGTAGATTGTAGCTGTTCCTTGTTTCCACAGTTTTGCTAAATCGCTTGCACCCAAATTACTTAAATTCACCCCAGCAACAGCCAAACCTGCTGATTTGGGAACATAGCCCAATGCACCCACAGGTTTAGATAATAATGGAGATAGAGGTGCAACTTCTGTAGTTGTTAAAAATGTGCTTTCCGCCAGCAATCCTTGGGGATTTAATACTAAAGAAACAATTTGGCTATTATAGATTGATTCTACTAATTCCCATCCTTGCCACTTAGCAACTATGGGCAGATTCAAAAAAGCTACAGCTACAGCATCTTTGGGCAACTCTTGAACAGCTTTTTGATATTCAGGAGAATCACTCAAATTCAATTGCGGTGCTTGGACATTATTAATCGCTTCTCGTAAAACCTTAGCATCATTAGCAAACAAAACAAAATTATCAACAACCGCACCAGCTAAACGATTTTGAATTTTTTCAGGTGTTGTTACTTCTGGGGTATCAGAAAG
The DNA here is from genome assembly GCF_057568715.1 of Anabaena sp. EIM26. Classification (NCBI taxonomy): domain Bacteria; kingdom Bacillati; phylum Cyanobacteriota; class Cyanophyceae; order Nostocales; family Nostocaceae; genus Anabaena; species Anabaena sp. EIM26. The sequence continues at coordinate 2,210,227 of NZ_CM172472.1, forward strand.
CAACTTCACACCTTTGTATTGTTCAACCGCCAAATTTGCTCCAGCTAAAGCCCGTTTAGAGAATAACAACTCTACAAACTCACGGCTTTTTTCTGGCTTCTCAGTGGCAAGCGCCATCAGATACCCTGGTTGCAACCCGTTTTCTGGGTCGCGGTCTATATCTTCACTAGTAACAGCCAGGGTAATTTCATTACTTAGCCAAGGTTTGATATCATCTTGGAAATCTATATTACTTTTGGACAATAAACTGTTTTTGAGCTTGGAAATATCCCCTTTTTGGTCTATTGCTTGCAACCGGTCGGGATTTATTAATAATGACACCATCACAGGTGACGTTTTTGACACAAATATAGCAGCCCCAGGTTCAGATTTAGGAACACTGAAGTTAAATGGACTTTTACCAAAAAACCAATAAAAGCCAGCAATACCAATTAGTAGCAAGACGATGACACCAGCTACCAGGAAACCATAAAATGAGCGTTGACTGTTCACTAAACCTATTTTCCAGCTTTTCTGTCACCATGAATAGTATAGGATCGTTTAGAAAAACTACATGACAGGTACATCTTTTGTTCAACCCTTTGCCTCAATTAGCGTAGAAGAACTAGCACAACGTCTTGATGCAGGTGATTCTAGTATGCAACTGATGGATGTGCGCGAACCCCAAGAAGTTGAGATAGCAAGTCTGGAAGGCTTTGTCAACCTGCCCCTGAGTGATTTTGCCTCATGGGGTGAGCAAGTCCCTACCCGCTTTGATCCCCATGCAGAAACCCTTGTCCTGTGTCATCATGGTGTACGTTCTGCCCAGATGTGTCAATGGTTAGTTGCTCAAGGATTTACAAATGTTAAAAATATTACAGGTGGGATTTCAGCTTATTCGATCTTAGTTGATTCTTCCGTTCCTCAGTATTAACATTAATAGACAGGGGGCAGCAGACAGGAGGCAGAAGTTTAGTATTTTTAACTTGATTTGTCCTCCTCATTTCCATTCCCTGTCTATCAAATAAATAAATCAGTATCGAAAAATACAGCATTGCTGAGAAGCTTATGAAAGAATACAGAAAAAGATGAAAATATCATCTTAAACGCAGCTTTTGGTGCTATGGTCAAGCTGTATCAGCTAATACGCTGTGATGATGACTTAAAGGAAAATTTTGCGTGAATCACCATCATACGAGTATATAATTTGCTATCTTAAATTAAATAATTATTAACCTTTTTTTGCTTTGCGGTTCTAGCCAGAATATTTTTTCAACCTTTGATTAAAATTTGCCTTCAGTAAAATATCACTTATGCAAGTCCAGCTGACAAATCGACAACAGCATATACTTTGGGCAACTGTACGCCACTACATTGCTACTGCGGAGCCTGTTGGCTCTAAAGCTCTAATTGAGGAGTTTGATCTTGGTGTTAGTTCCGCGACTATTCGCAATGTGATGGGTGTTTTAGAAAAATCCGGGTTACTTTACCAACCACACACTTCAGCAGGGAGGATACCTTCTGATTCTGGTTATCGCACTTATGTTGATCAACTAATTACACCTTTTTTCCGAGATGGTACACGAACAGAAGCTTTAACTAAAGAGGTAGAAGCAGCATTACAACAACTTCGACCTTGGGAAGATTGGAGTTTGGAAGCTTTATTGCAAGGTGCTGCACAAATTTTAGCAACTTTGAGTGGCTGCATTACTTTGATTACTATGCCACAACCTGCAACAGCACAGTTACGACATTTGCAATTAGTGCAGATTGAACCTGGTACAATTATGCTGATTGTGGTGACAGATGGTTATGAGACGCATTCTAAGGTGATGGATTTGTTCACAGCGTCTTCAGAAACTAAACCTAATCCTGAGGTAATTGATCACGAGTTACAGATTGTATCCAACTTTTTAAATAGCCACTTACGCGGACGGAGTTTGTTAGAGTTAGCCAAACTTGATTGGAGTGAGTTAGATCAAGAGTTTCAACGCTATGGTGAATTCTTGAAAAATTCAATTGCAGAGTTGACACGTCGTACTCTAGCACCAGCTGCAACGCAAATTATGGTGCGGGGTGTGGGAGAAGTTTTGCGTCAGCCAGAATTTTCCCAATTACAGCAAGTACAAACTATCATCCATCTTTTGGAAGAAGAACAGGAACAGTTGTGGCGTTTAATCTGTGAGGAACCAGAAACTGAGGAAATTGGGAAATCAAGGGTGACAATTCGTATTGGTGCAGAAAACCCACTAGAACCAATTCGTGGTTGTACTTTAATTTCTTCTACCTATCGTCGGGGTTCTGTGCCGGTGGGGAGTGTGGGAGTTTTGGGGCCAACTCGTTTAGACTATGAAAGTGCGATCGCAGTTGTAGCCGCAGCAGCAGATTACCTTTCAGAAGCTTTTAGTTAAATTGCCTAAATCGTCTTGAGAAAAATTTCTATTATTTTATTATGGCTAGGATTTATTTCCTATGCCTTTTTCGTTGTCTCTATATTGAGATAAAAAAATATTTAACTTTCTACCGAAAAAATTAATCACAGGTAAGATGGCAGTGAGTCAGTCAACCAATACACTGACACCAATCGTGCAAATACCTTTCTGGAGTTTAAAATGACCATTACCAGCACTCCACAAATAAAGCCATTATCAGATACAGAATTACAGAACATCAACGCCTATTGGCGTGCAGCCAATTATCTCTCTGTTGGGCAAATATATCTCCTCGACAATCCCCTACTCAGAGAACCACTCAAACAAGAACACGTCAAACCCCGGCTGTTAGGACACTGGGGAACCACACCAGGACTCAACTTGATTTACGCCCATCTCAACAGAGTCATTAAAAAGTACGATTTAAGTACAATTTACATCGCAGGCCCCGGTCATGGTGGACCCGGACTTGTTGCTAACACTTACTTAGAAGGAACTTATAGCGAATATTACCCCAACATCTCCCAAAATGCTGAAGGGATGCAAAAACTGTTCAAACAATTCTCATTTCCTGGTGGTATTCCTAGCCACGTTGCCCCAGAAACCCCTGGTTCTATTCATGAAGGGGGAGAATTAGGTTATGCGTTAGTTCATGCCTTTGGTGCTGCTTTTGATAACCCTGATTTAATTGTCGCTGCGGTTGTTGGTGATGGTGAAGCAGAAACAGGCGCTTTAGCTACTAGCTGGCATTCTAACAAATTCCTCAACCCCGTTACTGATGGTGCGGTTTTACCAATTCTGCATTTGAATGGATACAAAATTGCGAATCCCACAGTATTATCACGAATACCCCATGATGAACTAGAAAGCCTATTTATCGGCTATGGCTATAAACCTTACTTTGTGGAAGGTTCTGATCCTGCGGAAGTTCATCAAAAAATGGCAGCAGTATTAGATACAATTATTCCCGAAATTCAAGGTATCCAAAGAGAAGCGCGGGTACATGGATTCAAGGAACGACCGCAATGGCCAATGATTATTTTGCGAACTCCTAAAGGTTGGACTGGTCCGAAGGAAGTTGACGGGAAGAAAACAGAAGATTATTGGCGATCGCACCAAGTGCCTTTTGGTGATATAGCTGGTAAACCAGAACATCTGCAACTTCTAGAAGATTGGATGAAGAGTTACAAACCAGAAGAACTCTTTGATGTTAACGGTACACTAATTCCTGAACTCGCAGAACTAGCGCCCCAAGGTCAACGTCGCATGGGAGATAACCCCCACGCTAACGGCGGTATGTTGCTGCGTGACTTGATTATGCCCGAATTTGAAGATTATGCTGTAGCTGTTCCTTCTCCTGGTAAAGCGATCGCAGAAGCTACTAAAGTTAGTGGTAAATTCCTGCGGGATATCATGAAACTCAACCAGGAAAGCCGCAATTTCCGCGTCTTTGGCCCTGACGAAACCGCATCAAATCGCATCGACCCCGTATTAGAAGTCACAGACCGCACTTGGGTTGCCGAAATTCTCCCAGAAGATGACCACCTATCACCCAACGGTCGAGTCATGGAAGTCCTCAGTGAAACCAACTGTCAAGGCTGGTTAGAAGGTTATCTTCTCACAGGTCGTCATGGTTTCTTCTCTTGCTATGAAGCATTTATTCACATCATTGATTCCATGTTCAACCAACACGCCAAATGGTTGAAAACAACTAATGAAATTCCCTGGAGAAGACCAATTGCTTCTTTAAATTATCTGCTAACCTCCCACGTTTGGCGACAAGACCACAACGGTTTCTCACATCAAGACCCCGGTTTTATTGATCATGTAATGAACAAAAAAGCCGAAATTGTGCGCGTCTATCTACCACCTGATGCGAATACTTTGCTATCTGTTACTGACCATTGTTTAAGAAGTCGTCATTATGTCAATGTCATCGTTGCAGGCAAGCAGCCAGCATTACAATATTTAGACATGGATTCAGCAATTAAACATTGCACCAAAGGCTTAGGTATTTGGGAATGGGCCAGCAGTGATTTAGATGGAGAAACAGATGTAGTCATGGCCTGTGCTGGAGATATTCCTACTTTGGAAACCCTCGCAGCAGTAGACATTCTGCGCCAAAACTTCCCAGATCTAAAGGTACGGGTTGTAAATGTAGTTAATTTGATGAAACTACAGCCACAAAGTGAACATCCCCACGGGTTAAGCAGCAAAGATTTTGATATTATTTTCACAACCGATAAACCAATTATCTTTGCTTTTCATGGTTATCCTTGGTTAATTCATCGTCTCACCTATCGTCATACTAACCACAAAAATCTTCACGTCCGTGGTTATAAGGAAGAAGGAACAACAACGACACCTTTTGATATGGTGGTGATGAATGATTTAGATAGATTCCATTTAGTTATGGATGTCATTGACCGTGTACCTAAATTAGGTTCAAAAGCAGCTTATGTGAAGCAAAAACTCCAAGATAAGTTGATTGAACACAAACACTACATCGAGACTCACGGTGAAGATATGCCAGAAATCCGCAATTGGAAGTGGCTTTATTAGGATGAGAATGTAGGGACGTTTTATTTAAACGTCTCTACTTTTTTTGAAGGGCAGTATTTAAACGCAGAGGGACGCGGAGGTAAACGCAGAGGTTCGCGGAGGTTTTTGTTATATTGAGGTTAGTTGGTTCGGAGGTGAATGGAGATGACGCAGGAGTTAATAGATTTGAGAAATAGTATTTTATCAGGGCGTTATGCAGATGCTTTGGTGATTGTGGATGAGTTGGAGGGGATGAGTAAACAAGCTATTTTACGGAATATTGAATCATTTTTAGTGAGATTGATCATTCATTTGATTAAAAATCAAGTAGAACAGCGATTAACTAATTCTTGGGCTGCATCAATTGAAAGTTCAGTGCTAGAAATTAAGAAATTGAATTTAAAAGACAATAAAAAATCTTACTATCTTAATATGGATGAATGGTTAGAAATATTAGAAGATGCAATAGAGTCGGCAATTCGTCCAGCAAGTTTAGAAATAATGAATGGCAAGTTTAACCGACAGCAACTTTCTCAAATGTTAGATAAATCACGGTTAATTTTAAATACCACTGAGTTAATTGCATTGACATATAATTATACAGTTAGGGAATTACCAGATATTATTGATGATTATTTAAGTAATTTACCTGGTGGTAAAGATTGGAAGTATTAAGAAAAAGGTGAGAAAAGATGACGCAGGAGTTAATAGACCTCAGAAATAGTATTTTATCAGGGCGTTATGCTGATGCTTTGGTAATTGTAGATGAGTTGGAGGGGATGAGCAAAAAAGCTATTTTACGGCAAATTAAATCTTTTTTGAAGGTATTATTAATACATTTGATTAAAAATCACTTAGAACAACGTTTGACAAATTCTTGGGCTGCTTCTATTCGGAATGCATTAATAGAAATTCAAGATATTAATCTCAAAGAAAATAAAAAATCCTATTATATTAATCAAGATGAATGGAATAATTGGATAGAAGAAGGAATTGATCTAGCAATAGCTGATGCAAGTCTTGAAGTTATGAATGGCATCTATAATGAATTTCAACTATCAGAAATGGTAGAGCAAAATCAGATAATTTCTACTGGCTTGAGATTTCTGGAATTGACATATTCACATTCGGCGAAAGAGTTATCTAAAGCTATTGTAGAAATTTTAATTCAATTACCAGGTGGTGAAGATTGGAAATCAGGAAAAAGGTGATCGAAGATGACACAGGAATTAACAGACCTCATCTAAAATTTTATCAATAGCAACAGGACAGACAAAAGGAAAATTAACGTCTGATCAACCAGTTTCTTGATATTCCTGATTTGAATAGTGAGGAGTTAGCAATTCTCCCCACTTCCCAATCTCCTACTACGACTGAATTGGGTTATCTCTAGGATTTACTAACTTCAACAATTTCTGCTTGATTTGAGCATCATAAACTTCCCATTTCATTTTTGCATAAGCAGAATTTTCATTGCTACCAGATAGAAAACCCATCGGAATTTCAAACCCTCCTGCACCAGTACGTCCACCACCAAAAAACCGTCCGGTGCTATCTTGTCCAAAGGCTTCTTTAATAAATTCGTCCGGGTCTAGGGTAAGTTTTGTGGTTCTGAGGGAACCTATGACTACTTCTAGTTCGTCGTCTTCATCGTGAACGATGCCATAAACTACTGCGGTGTGAACATTTTCTTCTGTGACAAGAAAATCAGCCGCTTGGGGAATAGCATCTCTGTCGTCGTAGCGTAAGTAACCAACCCCAGCTATGGAAAAGTTATTTTGGACAATGCGATTTTTGAGCGATCGCTCGATCACATCCATTACCCGCTTAGAACGATTTGCCTGTAAAATGGCATTCAGCAACTGAGCATCATAAAATCGGCTCAGATATGCAGCAGCCATAAAATCTTCTTCCTGCGCTTGCATTAACCGATTGGTATCTGAGCGCAAACCGTGCATTAAGGCAGTAGCGCATTTAACGTGTTGGCTAATGCTGCTATCTAAGGACAGTAACCCCGCTTGTAAATATTGAGTAAAAATTGTTGCCGTTGCTCGCACGTAAGGACGCACATCAACAAATTCGGCTTTCAGTTCCCCCTGCAAGCTGTGATGGTCAACTAGCACTACTAAGGGAATTCCTGCCTGTTGTACTGCTGATAAAAGCTGTGATGTGGTTCCCTGGTTATCAATTAATACAAACCCTTGATACGATGACAAATCTTTACTTTTCAGGGATTGCATTGTCCAGCGTTGAGCGGGTAAGTTAGTTAACTTAACTAAGGCAATATTCTCTTGGTGGCTTAAGGTTCCAGCATAAACAATTTCACATTTGATATCGTATTGTTGAGTAATTAATTGGTAAGCCCAAGCGCATGAAAGCGCATCAGGGTCAGGAAAATCTTGTAGAATTACCAAATGACGCTCATGTCTATGACAGAGCAGGGTTTTTTGTAACTCTTCTGACTTTTGTCCAGCCAGGGAATTATTGCCACGTTGAGCTAAATATATACCTCCTCCATCACCATTTGATCCTGGCAAAGAAGGTCTGGCAAGTGGTGGAAGTTCATAAGATTCTTTATCTATCTCAACTTCCTCCGGTTTTAGTTCTAACGATAAATTATCAAATTGAGTAACTGAAGAATTCAAGTACATAGGGCATTTAGTAGTCAGCGTGGTGGCTTGTGTATGCCTTCCGAGATACTCCGATCAGCGCATCACTGGTTTAGCCACACATTATGATCTTGGCAGAAATTTACAGTCTTTGCACTGCTGAGGTGGGTCTATTTTTTTCGACAGCATTATTCAATAATTGATCACATCAGGCTAGAGTGTTGAAAGTATTTTGAAAATTAGGCAATTTTGCTCAGACGCTGATTCTGACTTGAATATTGATCTAAGTTTGGCTATAATCCTGTCTTCGTATTTTCAGTCTTGAATTTGTGATTTGTAAATTTTAATAATTTTCAGCAGCAATAGACCATACTTCACAGAATGATGTATGATTATAAGTCTGCCTATATTTTAGGTTAGCTAAATTTTGGCAGCACCCTATTCCAGCTTTTGGGAACGTTCCTGAAAAACTGCGGATGAACACCAACCAACACCAAATTAAACCCTCTACTTGTGGTATGCTTAACTGGCTAAAGTCAAACAGTAATACTCACAAGTGAAGACTTATACCTTGATGTCTGGCTGATTTTTTGTAACGTCAAAGTCCTATTACATATTTTTGCCACTCTTGATGAAGTCCACTCTTCAGATGTTTTGTCACCTCAAAGTAGAGGCTACTATAAGGTTGACGCGGAGGATGGCGCAAAGGCATACGGGCTTCATGAGGTGTACGACAACCTTTTTTGACGTTGCAACGTACACAAGCCGTAACTATGTTTTCCCAGGTATCCCCCCCTCCACGCGATCGCGGCATGACATGATCTAAGGTCAACTCGTCTCCTGTGTAGCCACAGTATTGACAAGTATGACTGTCACGATGCAATATATTTCGGCGAGTAAGAGGAATTTCCTTATAGGGTACACGAACGTAATGACGCAACCGAATTACGGTTGGCAATGGAAAATCCGTGTAAATGAATTTACCGTTATGTTCTACGTGTTCTGCTTTGCCTTTAATCAACAAAACTATGGCACGTCGCCAACTCGTGATGTTGAGCGGTTCGTAGGAGGCGTTTAGGACTAAAACCTTCCCCATTGATGTTAGCTCAAGGTATTAGTTTTAGATATTTTAACACGAATATACCATCCTGGGGAGATGAGAATAATTTATACTTCCTAAATAATCTAAATAATTTGGTTGCAGGAGTCATAATTTCAGAAGCAAAATAAATATTTTTCCGTACTTGGCTAAGATATTATTAACTTTTTATACGTTAATAAAATACAGTTTTAGCAACAAGCAATATTATTGGAATATACGCGCTAAAATTCTCAAAATCATTCCTCCATAATCAAATCCTGAAATAATACAATATGAGGAAGATTTTCACTCTGGGGATTTCGTCTTAATGCCAAAGACCAAACAGACGTATCAACGATGACTTTCATTCTTTCTGACGCTGTTGCTTATAATTATAATCATCGTTGTATTCAATTGTGCCAAATAAATCAATAATTTTACGTTGCTTGCGGCGTTGTATGTACTCTCTTAATGCATCTTCAACAACCGCACGCTTAGTGCCAAGACCGCCAATTTCAAAGGCTTCTTGAATCAGATTTTCGTCAATATCTAGATCAGTCTCCATGTAGATATTTATTTTGGCATTCTCGGTGATACAACTATTATACATTTTAGACAACAGCGCAATAAAGGAGCATTTAGGGATTGACGTTTGACTCTAAATTTGTTATCATAAATTTGATAAGGAAGAACTATTTAAAATATTTGTGTGAGAAATTTTATAGTCATGGGATAAGGGTTGAGCATTGCTCAACCCTTAGTAGTTAAGAAAACTCAACACTCGCCAACATCTTGTATAAACTCCCGGATAAAAGGTAAACTTTCCTGATTAATATTGATATGGCTTTGAGGGTAGCAAACCAGCATCATCAGATAGTCTGGGAGCTTTGCAGTGGTGTGAGAGGAGTGAAGTACAATGTTAAGTCGCAAGCAAACCCCTAGTTTTGCTGATAATCAGGAGCGTGATACCTACGCTTGGTTTTCTCAACGTGCCTGGGTAGAAATTGATTTAGGGGCGTTGTCCAATAATGTTAAGCAGTTGGTGAGGTTTTTATCACCAAGTACACAGTTAATGGCGGTTGTAAAAGCTGATGCCTATGGACATGGTGCGGTGACAGTTGCGAAAACAGTCCTAGAAGCCGGTGCGAGTTGGTTGGGAGTGGCTACGGTTCCTGAAGGGATTCAATTAAGGGAAGGTGGGATAAAAGCTCCGATTTTAATTTTAGGGGCAACGCATACACCAGAACAAATTCATGCGATCGCTCATTGGAAACTTCAACCAACACTATGCAACCCCAAACAAGCTTTAATATTTTCTAATACACTCGAAGCAATTAATTATAATTCTCCCATGCCTGTACACATCAAATTAGATACAGGAATGTCGAGATTAGGCACAAATTGGCAAGAAGCCGCTGATTTTGTGCAGCTAGTACAGGGATTACCTCGTCTGGATATTGCGAGTATTTATTCTCACCTAGCAACAGCCGATAGTCCTGATGCCACAGTTATGCAAGAACAGCATAGAAGATTTGAGGAAGCGATTGTACAAATCAAAGCTAGAGGCATCAAAATTAAGAGTTTACATTTAGCAAACTCAGCTGCCACCCTTGCAGATCCAGAATTACACTATGACATGGTGCGTGCAGGTTTAGCTATTTACGGACTCTATCCCGCATCCCATTTGCAAGACAAAATCAAATTACAACCAGTTTTACAACTCAAAGCACGTGTCACCCACGTTAAAACCATAGCACCTGGGACTGGTGTTAGCTATGGTCATCAGTTTATCGCACCCAAAGAAATGCGTCTGGCCGTTGTTGGTATTGGTTATGCAGATGGAGTTCCCCGCAGTCTTTCCAACCAAATGCAGGTATTAATTCGCAGTCAGAGAATACCACAAATAGGCACAATTACAATGGATCAGATCATGTTAGATGTTAGTTCTATACCCGATGTGCAAGAAGGTGAAATAGTCACCCTACTAGGAGAACAGGGAACAGAAAAAATCACAGCCGATGATTGGGCTAATCAATTAAATACCATTTCTTGGGAAATTCTCTGCGGCTTTAAGCATCGTCTACCTCGTGTAGCTGTCATGTAGGGGAATGGGGACTGGGAACTGGGAACTGGATCAGAGTTTTACTAATCACCAATTCCCAATTACCCCTTGCCACCCATAATTTGTTATGCTATTATTAAATACTGATGCGGATATGGCGAAATTGGCAGACGCGCTAGATTTAGGTTCTAGTTCCGAAAGGAGTGAAGGTTCAAGTCCTTTTATCCGCACTTATAGAAAAGAAATATATTTTTCCTTTGGTCTTTCCCTACTTAGTTGAGAGGGAAATTCATAGGATATTGAAATTTTGTATTTTCGTTTAAACGAATCGCAACAAAACATGGATAAAAATTTTAATTACCCATAACAGAGAACTTAATCAACAGCTTTCCCATCCAGGACTTAAGCAAATAGCACATTGGGAAGGTGCGTCAGATATCAAAAATCTGTTTACTTACTAGATTTATGCAGTCTGACGTGGTTGGTGAGCTTGCCGAACCACACCCTACAATAGACAAGAGCGTGAAAATGATTGTAGACGCTCCGGTGTAACGTCTCTACAAGGTTTTCAAGGCACGCACATTTAATTACTGGAGATGTCTAATAGATTTTTGGTGTGACATGCAGCTGTAGTCCTACCATCTATAAACTTGGGATAAAAATAAGTATTTAAACGAACTTCATATAATATGGTATTGACGCTTTTTGTGTAATTACACAAAAATACCGGATAATCGCAGTATCAGTAAGTAAATTAATGACAACTTAGAAATTATTGAAGATTTGATCATCTTTAAATTAACACTGTTATTGTTGAGTTTTACTACAAACTAGAATATCAGACCTTGTATTGAGGACTACAAACTATTTGATGTTTTATACTTGATTTTAATTGTGATGTATGATGCGAATTAAAATCACAAGTATTGAATTTAGGTGAAGTAAAAGCAAAATGACGACAGCACCTCTAGGTAGTTACAGGTTGTTCCATAAACTACATCCCTTATCCCTGTTGGCACAATTAAGTACTAGAAAAGTAACGGGTTGTTTAAGTGTATTTACAGATATAGTATCCTGGTCAATATACTTAGAAGGGGGTAAACTAACTTATGCTACTTATTCGGATCAACTATTTGAGCGCCTTGAGATTCATTTACAACGCTTAAATCAGCAAATTCCTAGTTTCAACAGTGTAACTTATGAACAGATGGGATTGATGTCAGCACCCAAGTCCAAAAATAAATTGATAGCAAACGCGGATTATCATGCTATTTGCTGGCTAGTAGAACAAAACTATATTACCTCTGCACAAGCGGGAATATTGATAGAAGAATTGGCTCAAGAAGTACTGGAATCATTTCTTGGTTTAAAAGAAGGTAACTATCAACTTAATGCCGATAATTACTTACATGAATTACCAAAGTTCTGTCACTTGGATTTGCAATTAATAGTTGAACACTGTCAAAAACCATTAAAATATCGGCAAAATATTCAAAATACCATTTCATCGGTTAGCAATTTTGGTACTCAGATTAAACATAAAAAACAACTAGGAGAAAAATCCGCAAAATCACCTCTTTATGAAGAAAAATTAGACAACGATTTGCAATCAAATTCTCAGGCGAAGTTATATACAATTGCTTGTATTGATGATAGTCAAACAGTGTTAAATTCTATTCAACATTTTTTAGATGAACAGAGATTTTCTGTGGTCATGATTAATGATCCGATTAAAGCTTTAATGCAAATTATTAGAAGTAAGCCAGACTTGATTTTGCTAGATGTAGAAATGCCGAATTTAGATGGTTATGAACTATGTTCATTATTACGGAGACATTCAAGTTTTAAAAATACTCCCATTATTATGGTGACTGGGAGAACAGGGTTTGTTGATAAAGCAAAGGCTAAAATTGTCAGAGCTTCAGGCTATTTAACCAAGCCTTTTACTAGAGAAGATTTGCTGAAAATGGTATCTAAGCATATCGGTTAATTTAGCAATTACCACCGAAGAAAAACAAATGTAAGTTTTGTTGAATTAAATCAATGACAAATTCCAATTTAACCCTTTATTATCAACCAGGTAAAAATTCTTTAGCAGATAGCTATCTTAAATTTAAACTCAATCAACAAACTACTGCTGTTTTATCAATTGATCATACCCAAGAAGCGATTATTATCCCTGTAGAGTCTGTGACTTCTATGCCTAATATGCCTACATTTATCTTAGGATTAATGAATTGGCGTAGTCGCATTATTTGGGTAATTGATCTGCCAAAAATGTTCAATTTAGAAGGAATAGATTATCATCTTCGACAGTACAACATTATTGTTGTTAAGGTAGAATCAATGCTTTTAGGTTTAGTTGTCCAAGAAATAAAAGGTACAGCTAAATTTATGGCTGATGATATTCACTCTCCTGTGGGACAAGTGGCCACTAGTTTAGTACCTTATTTGTGTGGCTGCGTTGAGCAAAAAGAAGAAATATTGCTGGTCTTAGATGCACAGAATATTGTAAATTATGCTAATGCTCGGAGTGATTAATTGAACAAGGTAATAAAAATCAGTCTTTGCTGATATTATTACATAAATTTAGGGAAATTAATTTTATGTTTAATAAAACTGATACTGCTCAGAGTGGTGATACTCAAAAAAAAGCATCTCTGAGAGCATCATCGAAAGTTACTGATCATAGAATAGAAATGGTTAGCCAGTCTCATGTCAACACGACTAGAAATTACCCTGGAAATCATGCAGTGAGGTATTTACAGCGACTGACATTAAGAACGAAATCGGTAATTTTAGCGATCGCACTCGGCACCTTACCAGTATTCGGACTGGGCATGATGGCTTATAATTTCGGTAGTAAATCCATTAGTAAGCAAATTGTCAGCAATCAGGAAGCTCAAGCCTTGAGCTTAAGTAACACTATTAACCGTTTTATGTTGGCAAAATATGGAGATATTCAAGTTCTCTCAACTCTCCCATTTTTAATCAACGCTCAAGTTAGTAAAAGTACGAGTATTCCTGAACAGCAAGCAGTGCTAAACCGCTTTATTACAGCTTATAAAGCCTATGACCATGTGGCGGTTTTTGACCTGAATGGAAAAGTGATTATTCAATCTAAAGGTGGAACTAGTACTCAGGAAAAAAATCTGCAATATTTTCAAGAGGTTCTACAAAATAATTCTCCTGTTATTAGCCAACCAGAAACATTAAAAAATAAGGAAGTGGTTATTTATGTTGCTGCACCGATTCAAGATCTAGCAACACAAAAAACTATTGCTGTAGTCCGCACACGTGTACCCATAAAATTGTTAGTAGAAACAGTTAAAAACTATGTATCTGATAGTGATGAATATTATTTAGTCGATGCTAGGGGAAAGTTTTTTCTCAGTCTCAAGCCGGATTTATTAGGTCAAGCCGCTACAGTAATATATCCTGGTTTAGCTAACCCGCAGGATATCCAAAATGTTGATAGTTTTACAGGAATTCAGACTATTAAACAACAGCCAGAACTAGTCAGTTATGTGCCATTAAAAAAACTAGCAGGTTTACCTGATCTGAATTGGCAGTTAATTTTGGCTAAAAATGCTGCGATCGCTTTTGAGCCGCAAAGACAATTTTTAATGCTGGTTACTCAGAGAACCGCACTAGTAGCATTATTGTTTGCATTGCTTGCAGCTTGGTTAGCTCAGGGCATAACAAAGCCAAATTCCCCAGCATCAGCAGGAGTAGAAACTGGAATTGAAAATGAAATCAAAATTGGGTTGGTAAATCAACAAAATAATGAATTAGCCGCTGCAACTAAAGAACAAGATATCAAAGTGAGTAGAGAATCTACAAATGAGCAGGAATGGCAACAACAAGATACGCTACATTTGCAACTTCTCAATTTACTCAGCCAAGTAGAAAGTGTCACTAAAGGAGATTTGACAGCACACGCTGATGTAATAACTGGGGAAGTTGGGACTATTGCCAATGTTTTCAATTTAATTTTAGAAAACCTCCGCGATATTGTTACCCAAGTACAACAGGCTGCTAGTCAAGTAAATACTTCCCTTGGCTCGAATCAAAATGCTATTCGGGACTTAACACAAGCAGCAATTACACAAGCTGATGATATTAACCGCACCTTAGTAGCAGTTGACCAAATGACCATTTCTATGCAAGCTTTAGTAGATGGCGCTCAAGAAATTACTACTATTGCTAATCATGCTCACTACACCGCTACCAAAAGTGGAAAAGCAATGGATTTGACAGTACAAAATATTCTGTCTTTGCAAGAAACCGTAGGTGAAACTGCTAATAAAGTTCGGCGTTTGGGAGAATCTTCTCAACAAATTTCCCGCGTGGTTTCTTTAATTAATCAAATTGCTATGCAAACTAACTTATTAGCAATTAATGCAGGAATTGAAGCCGCGCGTGCCGGAGAAGAAGGTCAAGGTTTTGCTGTTGTAGCTGAAGAAGTAGGAGAATTAGCAGCTCGCAGTGCGGCTGCAACCCAAGAAATTGAGCAAATTGTCGAGAAAATTAAACGAGATACCAATGAAGTTATGCAAGCGATGGAAGTGGGAAATAATCAAGTAATTGAGAGTACACAAATTGTCGCCGATGCCAAGCAAAGTTTGAGTGAAATTTTAGATGTCTCTCAACAAGTAGATATTTTAGTAAAATCAATTTCTATGGCTTCTGGTTTGCAATTAGAAACATCGCAAATTGTGAGACAATTGATGCAAAATATCGCTGAAACTTCACAACTTAGGGGTGATTCTACCGAGCAAATTGGTGAGGTTTTACAAAAAAACATGGAGATTTTTCAAAACTTACAAAAGAATATTGAGAATTTTAAACTCAATTGATTAAGTAATTTGTTCTTGGCTAATAATTAATAACCGACGACTAAGGACTAATGATTTATGACTAATGATAAAGAGCTTGAAATTCAGATGCAATTTTTAGAGGAAGCAACTGATTATTTAAATACATTAGAAAGTATTTTACTGGAAATTGATACTAGTAAACATATTGATTTAGATAAAATTAATGCTGCCATGCGGGCTGCCCATTCTATTAAAGGTGGTGCAGCGATGATGGGGTTTAGGTTGTTGAGTAATTTAGCGCACCGATTAGAAGATTCTTTCAAGGTTCTCAAAACTCGCAAGAAATCGCTAGAAATTGATACTCATTTGCAGAGTTTGTTATTATCGGGAGTTGACTGGCTACGGCAGATTGTAGAGTTATTGTCAGAAAAAAAATCTCCAGAGGATAAATGGTTAAGAACTTTTTGTTATCCAATTTTTGATGAGCTGCATGATCGTTTAGGTGATCCTTCTCCAGAAGATATCACAACCATGCTATCACCAGAAGATGGACAAGAAATTATTCCCCTACTGTTTGAAACGGAAGTCGAAGAGTGTTTGCAGAATTTAGAATCTTTATTGACAAATAGTTCAACAACTAAGTTACAGTCAGAAGTAGGAGTTATGGCTGCTGAGTTGGGTGGGTTGGGAGAAATGCTTCAGTTACCTGCTTTTACTCAGCTTTGTGAATCAGTTACTAATTATTTAGAAACTCAACCTCAGCGTTTTTTAGAAATTGCTCAATTAGCATTGCAAGCATGGAGAAGATCACAAGCTTTAGTCCTGACAAATCAACACCATAGCTTACCAACAGAAATTAAGTTAAATGAAGTAGTTGTTAGTGATATCCAAGAACAGATTATTGAGCCTGTACAAGTAAAAATACATGAAAATCCTCTGATTGCAGAGGACTTAATTCCTGATTTAACCTCTTTAAAAGTAGAATTACCACCAGAAATTAATGCTGTTGAGTTTCCCGAACCTAATATAGTATTTACTCAAGAAATTGCCTCTATAGATTATAAACATATTGAACGCAAAAGCGAAATAGTTGGTGTTTCTAAAGATAAGGAAATTTATGAGAATACAGTCCGAGTTCCGAGTAAACAATTAGAAGAAATTAATGATTTATTTGGAGAAATAATTATTCAGCGAAATGGATTAAATTCCCAATTAGAAAGATTACGCAAACTGGTATTAGGACTGAGCCAACGAGTGCAAATTCTTGATCAAGAACATCAAGAAGTGCGTTCGGCATATGAGAAAATTATGACCCAAAGTGTCTCTGCTGGAGTATTAACTTCGGGGGAAGAGGTGCAAGATTCTGAGGTAAAAGGTTTAGAAATAGATCGCTATCAAAAATTAAACCTGCTATCTCAGGATGTGATGGAAACAATTGTTCAGGTAGCAGAAGTTACGAGTGATATTCAACTCAGTGTTGATGATACAGATCAAATTGCCCGGAAGTTGAATAAAACATCTAAGCAAGCGCAGAGAAAATTAACGCAAGTGCGAATGCGTCCTTTATCTGATTTAGTAGAGCGTTTTCCGAGGGCAATCCGTGATTTGAATGTTGAGTATGGTAAAAATGTGCAGTTAAAGATTGAAGGTGGTAAAACCTTAATTGAACGTACCATTTTAGAGGCTTTGAATGAGCCACTAATGCACTTATTACGTAATGCATTCGATCATGGGATTGAAGATCCAGCTACCCGTAACGCTCAAGGGAAGCCAGAACAAGGATTGATAGAGATTAAAGGATATCATCGGAGCGATCGCACAATCATTACCATGAGCGATGATGGTAGAGGCATTTCTCTAGAAAAAATTCGCCAGCGCGCTCTAGCTATGGGCTTAGATACAGCATTAATAGCTACTGCCAGTGAAGAAGAACTACTAACACTGATTTTCGAGCCAGGTTTTACTACTTCTGATCAAGTCACAGCTTTATCTGGCCGTGGTGTGGGCATGGATATAGTTCAAAATAACCTCAAACTTGTGCGGGGTGATATTACAGTTGATACACAGCCAGGAATTGGTACAACTTTTACATTATCAGTACCATTTACACTGTCTGTAGCACGAGTTTTATTAGTAGAGAGTGATACGGGTAGCGGTATCAACCACCGAATGGTTTTGGCATTTCCTACAGATGTGGTTGCAGAAATATTTTTATTAGAAAATGATCAAGTTTTTTCAATGGATGGTAGAGAATTCCTCAAATGGCAAGATACCATGCTACCCTTAATGCGTCTTGGGAATTACTTTGAGTTTAATTGTTCCCATTACAATAATTTAGAAATAGAAAGTCCCACGGGAATTAATGCCAGTAGCGTCTTAATTATTAAAAATGATCATCAACCAGTAGCCGTACAAATAGATCGTTGCTGGGGTGAACAAGAAGTCGCAATTCGCCAAGTTGAAGGCAACATACCTTTACCAGATGGTTTTAGTAACTGTACAATTCTCGGTGATGGTCGGGTAGTGCCACTAGTCAATACAAGTGAATTAGTATCTTGGATTACTAGCAATCAACGTCCTCATAGAAGTAATAAATTACCCACAACGAAATTAAAAACAGCTTTTCTCAAACCACAAAAAAATCAACCTCTAGTCAGACCTAGCCACCAAAAGGGCATGATTTTAATTGTTGATGATTCAATTAATGTCCGTCGTTATTTAGCTCTAACCCTAGAAAAGGGAGGGTATCAGGTCGAACAGGCTAAAGATGGTCAAGACGCTTGGGAAAAATTAGAAAGTGGTTTAAAAGTGCAAGCTGTAATTTGTGATATTGAAATGCCGCGTCTAGATGGTTATAGCTTTCTAGAACGCGTCAAATCTCATGATGATTTAAAAAGTCTTCCTGTTGCCATGTTAACTTCTCGGAGTAGTAACAAGCATCGTCAATTAGCAATGCAATTAGGAGCGCGAGCTTATTTTTCTAAACCTTATAATGAACAAGATTTATTGAGAACATTGGAAGAGATAATTTTTAGAATAGCAGAAACTGGATCTGCTAATAATTGAATCGTAGGGGTTCGGGAGTCAGGAGTCAGGAGTCAGAAAGAAGAACAGGAGATTTTTTGCATAAATCCTAATTTTATCTATAGCGGTTCTCTGTTGAGTGAAATACAATAACCCCACCCCCAACCCCCTCATCGCTTGCGGGGAGGGGGCTATGATGTACCTCATGTAATGAGGAAACACTATATGTAAGGATTCAGGATAGAGAATGTTTGATAAAGCAGGGAACTATTAACAGAAGAGAAAAATATTCTTCTTTCTCCTGACTCCTGACTCCTGACTCCTGATTTCTTACATTGAATCATTTATATAGTAATTGTATTTAATTTTTGGTAAGCATAAGCCTAACGGCAATATGCTTACAATTATGATATCACCCAAATCAGATTCGGTTTCAAGCAGGCTGTTCGTTTTTAGTTGGTTCAGAACTAGATTCTTCCGTGGGGGGAGCCTCTTTCTTTTTATCCTGTTGTTCAGTTTGTTGTACTTGTTGTAGGTGAATGTTATTTACTTGGGTAATAAATTGTTCTACAGATTGACTAATCCGTTGTTGTTGTTCAGCTTCATCAGTGACATCATAACAACGATAAGCCGGGGTAATTCCCAAGATAAATTTCTCTTGTTCTGCTTCTAATAACTCAACAATTGTGTTAGCAGCAACTGCATTTTTTTGAAACGGAAAAGATGTGACAATACTAGCAACAATAGATGCAAGTGCCGGACAAATTACTGGCAGCCACTTCAGCCAAGATTGTCCAGCTTCTAATTTATCTACCAAAACTAGAATTGGTGTGACACCAGACAAAATAACAGTAGATATTTGCAAGATATAGTAAAGATTTCTTGCCCAATTTCTAGTGCCTCTGTAATCATCAATTAAGTCTTGACAATACTCCAAAGCTTTAGCTCTAGCGGGAATTATAGTATTGTTTTCCAAGGAATTACTATGAGTTAATAAAGATGTATAAATTTCAGCTTTTTTTTCCAGTTCAGTCTTTTGTGCTTCCTTACGAGCATTGTTTACAGAGTTTCTGTTGAGTAGAAACAAAAAAATTGCAACAGCTAAAGCTCCGGCTCCAACTATTACATATTGTTGATTACTAGAATCGAAATAAATAATAATTGCAGCACTAATAAAAACAGCTGCTAATAGATAATCAATCAGCTTTAAGAACAACAACATTTTTTTACCTGACTAAAAAAAGAGATTTAGACCTACAGGCAATTTGTAAATTAGTTTTTGCCTGATAAGTGGTTATTTTCACAAACAAACCCGATATTACATGAAAGTAGCATTAAATACAAGTTAAATTTACTGAAAGCTTTACAAAAATATATTTTTGGAATGGCAGCACCTAGAGTTAATCTGAAGAAGATGAGAAAGTTAAAATTTATTAAAATTCAATAGACATCTTCGAGAATTAATGTGCGTGACTTGAAACCCTAGTAGAGACGTGACCTG
This sequence comes from Anabaena sp. EIM26, assembly GCF_057568715.1. NCBI lineage: Bacteria > Bacillati > Cyanobacteriota > Cyanophyceae > Nostocales > Nostocaceae > Anabaena > Anabaena sp. EIM26. Next base: position 2,230,276 of record NZ_CM172472.1, read on the forward strand.
GGTAGGGATTCTCGGCTCTACAATCTTTTTCACTCCTATGTCTAATGAGTATCTATAGCGATCCTAAAATAAGATGTGTACGTGTAACGTGCCGCAGGCATACACCCCTCTTTTGTCTGCCTCTGCGTCCTCTGCGTCTCTGCGGTTCGTTTATTTTCTATATGCGGTACTCAAATTTTAAACACTGAGGAAGAAAACAATTAAAATGATGCTCAGAGTCAAGGCAAAGATTAAAGCATATTCAACTCTACGACTAAAAAATCCGACTAGGGCAATGAAGCATATAAAAAGAATCGTAATACCTATATATTGTTCTTTCTGCCAACCTTTCGCTATTAATAAGTCCTTACCTGGTGTTTGTTCAGAAGGTATTTCTTGAATATTTTTATTAGTACTTTTTGTCATAACCAATTACCTTTTGATGGAGATATTTTATGAAATTGAGAAATTTTCAAATAGAAGATACAGCAGAAATTATAAATTTGTTTAATGACACTGTTCATAATATAAACATTCGTGATTATAGTGATAAACAAGTAGAAGCTTGGGCTTCAGCTAAGTTAGATGTCGAAATGTGGATTAATCGTTTGAGTAATAGTTTTACTTATGTTGTAGAAGAGAATAACCAAATTATTGGGTTTAGTAATTTAGAAAAAAATGGACATATTGATTGTTTCTATTGTCATCATGCTTTTCAAAGGCAAGGAGTTGGCACAAAAATTTTAGATGGTATCGAGTTACAGGCTAAATTTTTGGGAATAACCAAGTTATTTACAGAAGCTAGTATCACAGCCAAGCCTTTTTTTATGAGTAAAAACTTTATTGTAGTAAAAGAACAAGAAGTAGAATGTCGAGGACAGTTATTTATTAATTTTGTGATGGAAAAAACTATTGAATAATTCAATTGAGAAATAAAATATCGCGGTTATCAGTTGAGTGAGGTACAACATGACTGGATATTTTATTGCTGGGAACACTCTAATAGAAAATATAAGAATATGTAAAATTCTGTATAAACTAATTGTCATCTTACCAAAGATATATCAATTGTTTATTCCATTAGCAAGAAGCTTTTATAAACTTAATTATATATAGTAAATCCAAACAAATATAGAATTTATCTTTTTCTATATTTTATCTACAAAGTTACTGTTTAATCATTGTCAATAACTTCAATTTCTATTTAGGAAATTCTATTTAGGAAACTACCATTATGACCACCCAAGAACAGCTACATCAATGGCAGGAATTAGCCCAACAGTTGCGTGTTGATAGTATTCGCGCTACGACTGCCGCCGGTTCTGGTCATCCTACATCTTCTATGTCTCCTGCTGATTTAATGGCTGTTTTATTATCTAAATATCTCTGCTACGATTTCGATCACCCAGATAATCCTAATAACGATCGCTTTATTCTCTCTAAAGGACACGCTGCACCGTTGCTGTATTCGATGTATAAAGCAGCAGGCGTAATTTCTGACCAAGAATTACTATCTCTACGCCAGCTTGGTAGTCGCTTAGAAGGTCATCCTACCCCTGTTTTCCCTTGGGTGGATGTAGCTACAGGTTCTCTAGGACAAGGCTTACCCATTGGTGTGGGAGTGGCTTTAGCAGGTAAATATTTAGACCAATTACCCTACAACGTTTGGGTATTATTGGGGGATAGTGAAACGGCTGAAGGTTCGATTTGGGAAGCTTTTGATCATGCCTCTCACTATAGTTTAGATAATTTAATTGCGATTATTGATGTCAATCGCCTTGGTCAACGTGGACAAACTGAATTAGGCTGGAATACACAAGCTTATGCTAATCGTGCCAAGGCTTTTGGCTGGCAAGCTATAGAAATTGATGGTCACAACTTAACAGAAATTGATCAAGCGTTTAGTGCTGCTGTGGCTGTAAATGACCGACCTACAGTGATTATTGCGAAGACAAAAAAAGGTAAAGGTGTAAAGGCTTTAGAAGATATAGGTGGTTGGCATGGTAAAGCGTTGAAAGCAGAACAAGAACAACAAGCTATTGCCGAATTGGGTGGAGAACGTCACATTACTATCACTGTTGATAAACCAGAATCACAAAGCCAACCTGCTGCATTAGGAGTACCTCAACCTTTACAACTGCCCACATATAAACAAGATCAGAAAGTTGCTACCCGTCGCGCTTATGGTGATGCTTTATTAGCTTTGGGAACATCACAACCTGATGTAGTTGTCCTTGATGCTGAGGTGAGTAATTCCACATATGCTGAAGATTTTGCTGAAGCCTTTCCTGAACGCTACTTTGAGATGTACATTGCTGAACAGCAAATGATTGCCGCTGCGGTAGGCTTGCAGGTAAGAAAATACAAACCTTTTGCTTCCACCTTCGCAGCGTTTTTAACTCGTGCTTATGACTTTGTTCGCATGGCGGCTGTATCTCGTGCCAACATTAATTTAGTTGGTTCCCATGCTGGTGTCTCCATTGGTCAAGATGGTGCTTCCCAAATGGGATTAGAAGATTTAGCTGCTTTTCGCGCTGTGTGGAATAGTACTGTGTTGTATCCTAGTGATGCTAATCAAACTGCTAAACTAGTAGCACAGATGAGCGATGCCTACGGCGAGCGAAGCGATCGCACTGGCATAGTTTATCTTCGCACTACCAGAGAAAGCACACCTGTAATTTATAGCAGTGAAGAAACATTTCCCATTGGTGGTAGCAAAACTCTCCACCGTTCCCACGAAGATCAAGCCACCGTTATTGGTGCAGGTATTACCCTCCATGAAGCCCTTAAAGCCTACGATAGATTGAAAAATGAAGGGATCAAAGTCCGCGTGATTGATGCCTATTCCGTTAAACCCATTGATGTGCAAACATTACGTCAAGCGGCAAAAGATACTAACGGTAACTTAGTAGTTGTAGAAGACCATTGGCTAGAAGGTGGTTTAGGTGACGCTGTGTTGGATGCCTTTGCCGGTAATAGTAGCACTCATCCTTACAAAGGTTCGCAACTGCAAATTATTAAACTCGCTGTTCGAGATATGCCCACTTCCGGTACACCAGAAGAACTACTCCATGCGGCTAGAATTGATGCTGATGCCATTGTGGAAACTGTGAAATTGCAAGTTAGACAACTGGTGGGAGTATCTTAGAGAATATTTGAAAAGTATCAGAATTAATCGAGATCCCCCGAACTGACGGGTGTAGTTTTTTACATTCTCGTGAGGGCAAGACTTGGCAGACAAGGTGGACAAGGTGACAAGGGAGGAAAACCATACAACAATATGTATGTTTCGTATTTGCGGAGAAAATCTTCCTTGTCTACGTTCCCTCCTTGTCTTCCCACTCTTACCTTCACAGACAATATTAAAAACCTACCCTTGTGAAGATCCCCCCAACACCCATTCCCTGGTAGGGAAGGCTTCTGGAGATTATTGGTTTTAGCTAATACTTTTCAAACAACCTCTTAAATGATATTGACAAAAAGCTTGACTCCACTTAGCATTTACCACTGATGACCGATATTACCAATTAAAGGTGGTGTAATGGTGCAGGGGAGAAAATGTCGTCAAGTTTTAGCGATCGCTTCCAGCACTGCGCTTGGCGCAATCGCTATATTATTATCAAATCCTCTGACAGCAATCGCATCTGTCAAAAATATCAACATTAATCCTGCACTATCAATAGCCCAGCAGCAAACTTTCACTCCAGCACAGCAAGCAGCTATTGCACAAGCAAAACAATTATTTGTAGAAGCCGGAAAACTGCAACAACAAGGAACAGCAGAATCATTTCAGCAAGCAATCACTAAATATGAAGCCGCACTCAAAATTTGGCGAACGTTGGGAGTAAGTTCTTCGGAAGCAGCCACACTTGTAGGACTAGGAGGAATTTATTTTGATTTAAACCAAATTCCTAAATCCTTAGAATATTATCATCAAGCATTAGCTATTAGACGAAATATACAAGATAGCCAAGGACAATCTACTATTCTTTTGTTTATTGCTAATATCTACGTTAAATTAGGTGAAAAACAAAAAGCTATTGAATTTTATCAGCAATCCCTCTCTATTCTTAAAGCTGAGAAAAATCAAGACTATATTATTTTTGTACTCAATGCTATTGCCAAAACTTATGCAAGTATTGGAGATACAAACAAAGCGTTGGAATATTATAATCAACAGTTAGAAATTCAGCGGGCTAATAATGATAGATCTAGAGAAGCAGATACATTAGAAAGCATTGCTACAACCTATGCAAATTTATTAGAAATCAAACAAAGCATTAACTATTTAAATCAGTCTTTAGAAATTCGTCGTCAACTAAAAGACTTATCTGGACAAGCTAAAAATCTGGGAATGTTGGGTTTATTATATGGTTATGCTGGTCAAACAGAACTAAGTGTTAATTCCTTAAATCAAGCTTTAGAAATACAGAAAACTACACAGAAAAACCTTTCTGGGCTAGATTTACAATTGAATTTATTACAACAATCAACTATTCTTTCTAGTATAGCTGGAACTTATCTAACTTTTTATGAATACAGCAAATCTTTAAATGCGTTTGAAAATGCACGTTCTCTACTTAAACAAATTACCAACCCTACTTTACAGCCAGAATCCTTTGAAGCCAAAATTTTATATAATATTAGTCTGATTTACCGACAAACTGGTCAACAGCAAAAAGCACTTGATGTCCTAAATCAAGCATTAGAACTACAACGTAAAAGCAAAAATCCTGAAGAAGCTGGAACTCTCACATCTCTTGCAGATGTTTATCAATCAATTGGTGAATATCAAAAAGCAATTGATTTTTATAACCAAGCATTGACAATTCAGCGACAAACACAAAATTTGCTAGAAGAAGCAAAAACCCTGAGATATATTGCTAAAACATATCAATATTTAGGCAATTATCAATTGAGTATTGAAACTTTAAATCAAGCATTAACGAAGTTTAAAAAAATGGATGATTTCAGTGGTTTAGCTCAAACTATGAATAATATTGGAGATGTTTATAAAGAATTAAAAGATTATAATTCAGCATTAAAATATTATAGCCAAGGATTGGAAATATCCCAAAAATTGGCAGATATTAACCAAGAATTAGCGATAACAACAGGGATAATTAGAGTGCATGAAGAATTAAAAAATTATCCCCAAGCCTTAGATGCTGCTAACAAAATCTTGATTGCATCACGGCAAAGAAAAAATGGTTTTAGTGAAGCCACAGCTTTAGCTTATTTGGGGAGAATTTATTTAGCGTCAGGAGATGATCAAAAAGCCCTAGAAGCTTCGCGTCAGGCTTTATCTAGATTTGAAAAATTGGGTTATCCTGCGGCACAAGCTAATATATTTGGTAATATCGCTAAAACTTACAATTCATTAAAACAGTATCAACCAGCGATTGAGACTTATCATCAGGAATTGCAACTCAGACAAAAATTGGGCGATCGCACCGGAGAAGCTGATACACTGTACAACATCGCCCTCACAGAGCGCAATCGAGGCAATTTAGCAGCTGCCATTACCCCCATTGAAAAAACCATACAAATAGTCGAAAGCATCCGCACCAAAGTCACCAGCCAAGACTTACGCACATCCTACTTTGCCACAGTCCAGAAATATTACCAATTTTACATCGACCTGTTGATGCAACTGCACAAGCAACAACCAGCAAAAGGTTATAATGCGATCGCACTCCAAGCCAGCGAACGCGCCCGCGCCCGGAGTTTATTAGAAATCCTCAACGAAGCCAATGCAGACATCCGCCAAGGCGTAGATCCCCAACTCCTCAGCCAAGAACGCAACCTCCAACAACAACTTGATGCTTTAGAAAAACGCCGCATTGAAATATCAAGCAAACCTGACAGCACCAAACAAGAACAGGCATTCCAACAAGAAACAACCAACCTATTAGAACAATATCGCCAAATCCAAGCAAAAATCCGCGCCACCAGCCCCCGTTACGCAGCCCTCACCCAACCCCAGCCATTAACACTCAAAGAAATTCAACAGCAAGTATTAGATGAAAACACCTTACTTTTAGAATACTCCCTTGGTGAAGAACGCAGTTATCTTTGGGCAATTACAAAAACAAGTATTTCTAGTTATGAACTTCCTCAAAGTGCAGAAATAGAAATCCTAGTTAAAAACTTCCGTAACGAAATTGTTAAACCTACATCAAATAAAAAAACAATAGCTAAAGCAGCGACATCTTTAACACAAATATTGTTAACACCCATAGCCCAACAATTAGGAAAAAAACGCTTAGTTATAGTAGGTGATGGTGCTTTACAGTATATACCATTTGCAGCTTTAACCACACCAAATACCCAAGAATATCAACCATTAATTCTCAATCACGAAATTATCACCTTACCATCAGCCTCTACAGTTGCACTACTGAGACGGGAACAACAAACAAAGAAAACTGCAACCAAAACCTTAGCACTCTTAGCAGATCCAGTATTTACAAAAGATGATGAACGGTTCAATATTGATAGACAATTACCCAAAAATCAAGAAAATAACAACTTAAATACCCTAGCATTAAAAAGAGCCACACTCAATACAGCTATTAAATTTCAAAGATTACCTTTTACCCGCCAAGAAGCCCAAAAAATTTTAGAATTAGTTCCAGAAAATCAAAAATTACAAGCTTATGATTTTGCGGCTAATCGAGAATTTGTTACCAATACACAACTAAGCCAATATCGGATTTTACACTTTGCAACTCACGGAATTCTTAACAGCGAACAACCAGAATTATCAGGAATCGTTTTATCTCTATTTGATCATCAAGGAAAACCGCAAAATGGTTTTTTACGTCTTCACGATATATTCAACCTGAACCTATCAGCAGAATTAGTAGTTTTGAGTGCTTGTCAAACAGGTTTAGGACAGGAAATCAAAGGAGAAGGATTGGTAGGATTAACAAGGGGATTTATGTATGCAGGTAGTCCTAGAGTTGTAGTCAGTTTGTGGAATGTCGATGATCAAGCCACATCATTACTAATGCGGAAATTTTATCAAAAAATGCTTACAGGTGGCTTAAAACCCTCTGAGGCATTGAGACAAGCGCAGATTGAGATGTTACAGGATGAGCGTTTTTATAAACCTGATTATTGGGCTGCTTTTACCTTACAGGGAGAGTGGAGATAATAAATCAAAAAGCCTAAATCAATTAAAATTAAACATAGATTTCTAGGGTTTTTGGATAAAATTATGAAAACATTTATGACAAATGCTAAAACTATCTCTGTTCTGTTTAAATCATTTTTCTCTTTCTTTCTTGGTTTGTACATTTTTATTGTCCTCTCCTGGTGTCGCAACTACTGGCTATAAGTCTGTCAAGATAGCCCAACAAACACAGACAACATCATCAAATTTCAAAATTTCTGCTGACAAAGCCTTTGCAGAGGCAGACAAACTGTATCAGATAAGCTCAGTAGAATCATTAAAACAAGCAATTACAAAATTTCAACAAGCAGTCATACTATATAGTCAAGCTGGTGAAAAAGGGTTAGAAGCCTTATCTCTTGCTTATATGGGCTATATCTACTCGTCCCTGGGAGAAAAGCAGAAAGCATTGGAGTTCTACAACCAAGCATTACCCATATTTAGGGAGGTAGGGGATAAAGGTGGGGAAGCTAGTCTCCTTACTGTCATGGGCTTAGTCCACTCCGACTTGGGAGAAAAACAGAAAGCATTAGATTTCTATAACCAAGCATTGCCCATATTAAGGGTAGTGGGTAACAGAATTATGGAAAACAGTATCCTGAGTGTCATGGGTTTAGTCCATTCCGACTTGGGAATATTAAGGGCAGTGGGAAATAGAAGCATGGAAGCCACTACCCTCAACAACATTGGCTTAGTCTATTCCGACTTGGGAGAAAAGCAGAAAGCATTAGATTTCTATAACCAAGCATTACCCATATTCAAGGTAGTGGGAAATAAAAGTATGGAAGCCACTACACTCAGCAACATTGGCTTAGTCTATTCCGACTTGGGAGAAAAGCAGAAAGCATTGACATTCTACAACCAAGCATTTCCTATATTAAGGGCAGTAGGAAATAGAGGTATGGAAGCCACTAATCTCAAAAACATTGGCTTAGTCTATTTCGATTTAGGAGAAAAGCAGAAAGCATTGACATTCTACAACCAAGCATTGCTTATGTATAGGTCAGTAGGAGATAGAGTCGGGGAAGCCAATACCAACCGTAACCTTGCGTATCTACAACGTAGCCAAGGGAACCTCGCTGAAGCTTTTCAGCAGATGCAGTATGCCATCAATATTATTGAAGAATTACGCACTAAAATCACTAGTCTAGAATTACGCACTTCTTACTTTGCCACTGTCCAAAGTTATTACAAATTCTACATCGACCTATTGATGCAGCTACACCAACAGCAACCATCAAAAGGATACGATGCGATCGCACTGCAAGCCAGCGAAAGCGCCCGCGCCCGTAGTTTGTTAGAACTCATTACAGAAGCTAATGCCGATATTCGTACTGGTGTAGATGCCAAATTACTGCAAGCAGAACGGAATATACAACAACAACTTGATAATCATGAAAAACACCGTATTCAATTACTCAGTGGTAAATACACACCAGAACAAAAACGAGCTTTAGAAACACAAACTGCTAAACTTTTAGACCAATATCAAGACATTCAAACAAAAATCCGTATTAACAGCCCTCGTTATGCTGCTATTACTCAACCACAACCATTGACATTGGCACAAATTCAACAGCGAGTTTTAGATGAAAACACCATACTTTTAGAATATTCTCTAGGTGAAGAAAAGAGTTATCTGTGGGCAATTACTAAAAGAGGAATGACAAGTTATGAACTTCCTAGAAGTAGCGAAATAGAAACCTTAGTTAAAAACTTCCGTAATGAAATTGTCAAACCTTCATCAAATAAAAAAACAATCGTTAAAGCATCTGCACAATTAACAAAAATCTTAATAGAACCAGTCGCAGCAAAGTTAGGTAATAAAAGATTAGTTATCGTTGGTGATGGGGCTTTGCAATATTTACCCTTTACAGCTTTATCAATACCCAATAGCCAGGAATATCAACCATTAATAATCAATCACGAAATTGTCACTTTACCATCAGCTTCTACAGTCGCACTGCTTCGCACTGAACAAAAAGGACGAAAAACCGCACTGAAAAGTTTAGCAATGTTAGCAGATCCGGTATTTACAACTGATGATCAACGTTTTATTAATAAAGGAAAACCAACAAAACCAAACACAGACAATTTAGAAAATGTGGCTTTAAAAAGAGCCGTAGGTAATACAGACATCAAATTTAACCGTTTACCATTTACCCGCAAAGAAGCAGAAAAAATTTTAAAGTTGGTTCCTAAAAATCAAAGTTTACAAGCTTATGATTTTTCTGCTAATCGTGATTTTGTAACAAATCCCCAACTCAGCTTATATCGAATAATTCATTTTGCTACTCACGGTATTATCGACAGTAAACAACCGGAGTTATCCGGTTTAGTCTTATCCCTATTTAATGATAAAGGTAAACCAGAAAATGGCTTTTTACGTTTGCATGATATTTTCAATTTAAACCTATCAGCAGATTTGGTAGTTTTGAGTGCTTGTCAAACTGGTTTAGGTGAGGAAATCAAAGGAGAAGGATTAGTTGGTTTAACAACTGGTTTTATATATGCAGGTAGTCCTCGCGTGGTGATGAGTTTGTGGAATGTCGATGATGAGGGGACTTCGGTACTGATGGAAAAATTCTATCAAAAAATGCTCAAAGATGGTTTGAAACCCTCTGCGGCATTAAGACAAGCACAGATTGAGATGTTACAGGATGAGCGTTTTTATAAACCTGATTATTGGGCTGCTTTTACCTTACAGGGTGAATGGCGATGATAATAGTCATGATGTAAGGATTCAGGATACAGAATTTTTGAGATAGCAGGGAACTCTTAATAGAAGAAAAAAATATTAGACCTCTTGCCGAATTACTTTTTGATGATGAAAAAATACTCCGTCTTTCACTTGGAATCTCCTTGACTGTAGAATACTTTTGCCACCAGTTGGTTCGCAAACAAAAGTCAAAATCATCGCCTAAACGACCTAAAACCCTTATTTTTCATGGATATGACACACTGTTCACAAGGCTACAATCTGTTTTTATAGGTTCTACTATATTCCCCATATTTTCTTCGTAAGTGTAGCGACCTGCAATACTAATCGCTCAGACCTGCAATCAAAACTTTTCTCAGCCAGGATTATACATGATGCAAATGCAGCCAGAAATTGATCAATACGAAAAGCTATTTCAAGTTTTAGATCGAGTAGTCATACTCAGTAAACAACAGCAGGAAAATGTTCGTACATTTTTCAAGTACCAGGAGTTCCCAAAAGACTATCAACTCCTGAAGTCAGGTGAAATATCAAACTATTTGTATTTTCTGGTTAAAGGGGTAGTTCGGAAATTTTACTATGTTGAAGACAAGGAGATCACGTCAAGGTTTGCATTTGAAGATGATTTTATTTACTCACCTCATAGCTTTATTTCGAGAAAACCAAGTAAAGAAAATATTAAATCAGTTTCAAATTGCCAGTTTTTTGTGACAACTTATGAGGGGTTGCAATATCTTTACGACAACGACCCTGCATGGAATAAGATTGGACGATTATTGATAGAAAATTATTATATTGAGTTAGCAGAATGGGCTTTTCTAATGAAAACTCAAACCGCTTTTGAACGATATGAGGATCTTGTTCAGAGACACCCTGATATCCTTGAGCGCGTCAAGCTAGGACATCTTGCCTCCTATTTGGGAATAACCCAAGAAACCCTCAGTCGTATCCGCGCCAGATATCGAAATCAGCAACGCCGCCGTCATCTAGCCCAGGAAATTTGATCAATATCAAATTTGACATATATCAAAAAAATCCCCTGTTGCTTACTTGTGGAGTCACCGTAGGATGCAGTTGTCGAAAACAAACAACGCACCGCGAGGTAAAAATCATGGGATTCAAATATATCAATGAACTAGCAACTCCTGAAAATGTTGATAAACTGCTGTCTTTAGTTGATATGGTTGCTGGGGGGAGATTTGACACGCAAAACATCTTCGATATTGAGGATGCTTTGACTGGTAGTGAGCAAATGAAAAAATGTTTGCAGGTTGTCCGCCAAAATCCAGCCTCAGCACAATTAGTTGATGAGCGTTATATAGGCCCAGAGTTTGATCTGGAAACCTTGCTGAAGCTGCCGGAAGGCTCATTGGGTTGGATTTATGGTCGGGTACTCAGTGCCATGAACTATGATCTACAGTTCTATCGCCTCCGAAAAATTGAATCAGATGCCGATTACATTACCCATCGCGTTCGCAAAACTCATGACCTGCATCATATTTTGACGGGCTTTAGCTTTGATGACTACGGTGAACTGGGAGTGATTTCAGTGACGGTTGGGCAAATTGGCTATCCCGCATTCACGTTCATTGATTTGGTTGGTTCGTTGCTAACGTTTATGGCTAATCAAGCATCAGAAGGCATCGATTCTCCTCTGGAATATAAGTTTGACCTGGTTTCTCAAGGCATCCGCATTGCACGGCAAGCTACACCCTTGTTTCCGGTGAAGTTTGAAGAAGGACTGGAACGTCCTCTAGACGAGTGGCGTGCCGAATTAAACATTGTGCCAGTGACCGAAGGACTCTGGAGTTGGTATAGCCGTCCTTATCTGCGGGATGCGATCGCCCCCACCCTCGCAGCGCAGCGCCCATTAGTCGACTGTTAAGGACATAATCTTTCCGTTGATCAGGCTTTGAAGGGCATCCAACAGGCTTAGATGCCCTTCAAGTTTGACGCAATTTTGATAAATCGATTGGAGACATAAATTGTATGATTGGTAATCAATTGGTACATTGCGCTGTGCTATCACCAGATGAACTGGAACACGCGCTCGCAAGACTCAATCATTGGAAGATTCAAGAGGTCTATTCTTTCTCCTTTCTTCCTTCTTTCTTCCTTCTTCCTTCTTTCTCCTGACTCCTGACTCCTTCTTTCTTCCTTCTTTCTCCTGACTCCTGACTCCGAACTCCTGACTCCTGACTCCTGACTCCTGACTCCTGACTCCTGACTCCTGACTCCTGACTCCTGACTCCTGACTCCTGACTCCTGACTCCTGACTCCTGACTCCTGACTCCTGACTCCTGACTCCTTCTTTCTTCCTTCTTTCTCCTGACTCCTGACTCCGAACTCCTGACTCCTGACTCCTGACTCCTGACTCCTGACTCCTGACTCCTGACTCCTGACTCCTGACTCCTGACTCCTGACTTCTGACTTCTGACTCCTTACGTCTTACGTCATGATTTATAATCTGGAAAATCTCCCCAAGAAGCTGAAAGATTGAGTATGCAGAAATTGTTAGAGATTTAGTATAATTCAATGCCAAAACTAGTTCTCTCATTTTTTAGCGATCATCGTACTCTCGCATTCTTAATGGGCATACTTTTGTTTTCCTACCCTGGATTAGCAATTGCTGAATATCAGCCCATAGCAGAAACAACATCCCTAGATGCAAAACGTGCTGCGGCTAAAAAAGCTGATCAGGAGGGGTTACAACTTGAATGGCAAGGCACAGCAGAATCACGACGACAGGCAATTGAGAAATGGCAAACAGTCTTAAAGTTATGGCAACAAATAGGTGACACCAAAAACGAAGCTGAAACCCTCTACAATATCGGCTTAGTTTATTCTGATTTAGGAGAAAAGCACAAAGCACTTGAATTGTTAAAACAGGCGCTATCTCTGATGCAAAAATTGGGTAATAAAGAAGGTGAGGCTAGAACCATCAGTCAAATTGGCAGAGTTTACAACTTATTGGGAGAAGAATATGAGGCACTGACATTTTTAAATCAAGCACTAATTCTCATCCAGAAAATAAATAATAAAAAAGATGAAGCTACTGTTCTCAATAACATTGGTAAAATCTACTCTCATTTAGGAGATAAACAAAAAGCATTAGAATACTACCATCAGGCATTACCTCTCAGAAAAGCTGCGGGTGATAAAAGAGGCGAAGCCATAACTATTAATAATATTGGTTTAGTTTATTCATACCTGGGAGAGAAAAAGAAAGCACTGGAATACTACCACCAGGCATTACCTCTCATGCAGCAAACAAATAATCAAGATGGTGAAGCTGCTACTCTCAATTACATTGGTAGGGTTCACAGTTATTTAGGAGAAAAACAGAAAGCATTGGCTTTTTTTGAGCAGGCTTTACCTATTACCAAACAAACAGGTAACAGAGGCAGTGAAGCCGCTACTCTGAATAATATTGCCTTAACTTACTCAAATTTAGGAAATAACAGCAAGGCATTAGAATACTATCAGCAGGCATTGTTTTTGAGAGAGGCAGTAGGCGATACCACTGGCAAAGCGATTACCTTGACTGGCATGGGCAAAGTTTATGCCAATTTAGGAGATGACAACAAGGCAATGGCGTACTATCAACAGGCGCTACCCTTGAGACAAGCAGTAGGGGATAAAGAGGGTGAGGCTAATACTCTTGTTAAGATTGCAGATTTAGAACGCGATCGCGGTAACTTGCAAGCAGCACTGATCCAAATTGAAGCCGCAATCCAGATTATTGAAGATTTACGTACCAACATCGCCAGTAAAGTTTTACGTGCTTTCTACTTTGCCACACAGCACAAGGTTTATGCCTTCTATATTGACTTATTGATGCAACTGCACAAACAGCAACCAACAAAAGGTTATGATGCGATCGCACTCCAAGCCAGTGAAAGCACCCGCGCCCGCAGTCTATTAGAATTGCTGACAGAAGCCAAAGTCGATATCCGCCAAGGCATAGATCCAAACCTACTCGCAGCAGAAAGCAACCTACGAAAAAAATTTGATACTCTCGAACAACAGCGGCTAGATTTACTCAATAGTCAACACACCCAACAACAAATCCAAGTCATAGAAACAGAAATTGCTGCACTTATAGATCAATACAGAGAACTAAAAGCACAAATTCGCACTAGCAGTCCGCGCTATGCCGCCTTAACTCAGCCCCAACCCCTGACACTAACAGAAATTCAGCAGCAAGTATTAGACAAAGATACTTTGCTATTGCAATACTTTCTAGGAGAAAAACGCAGTTATCTTTGGGTAATTAGCAAAACCAATATCTCCACTTATGAACTACCCAAACGTATCGAAATCGAAGCCGCAGCCCAGAAATTTTCCGTAGCTTTAACCGCACCCAGTCAGAGAAATAGCTTTGTCCAAATAGCGAAAGCCGCAACACCATTAACGCAAATACTTCTACCCCCAGCTGCGACAATATCACAACACAAACGCCTAGTCATCGTTAGCGATGGTGCATTACAGTATCTACCATTTGGGGCGCTAACCACAAGCAGCAAATATGAACCATTACTACTCAAACACGAAATTATCTCTCTCCCCTCAGCTTCCACACTCGCCATCATTCGACGTGAACACCAAGGACGTAAATTACCTCCCAAAAAACTAGCTGTAATTGCAGATCCCGTATTTAGTCAATCTGACGAACGCCTCACAGTTAAACAAACTCCACTTCCCCAACTATCACCAATTAATAATATAAATACCCTAGCTTTAAACAGAGCCGTCAATAATTATAGTGTGAAATTTGATCGTCTGTATTTTACCCGCAAAGAAGCAGACAAAATTTTAGAATTAGTACCTGAAGATCAGCGATTGCAAGTTTTAGGTTTTGCTGCTAACCGTGATTTCGTTACCAGTAGCCAACTCAGTCAATATCAAATTCTTCATTTTGCAACTCACGGAATCATCAATAATCAAAGGCCAGAATTATCTGGGGTAGTCTTATCACTGTTTGACGAACAAGGTAAACCCCAAAATGGCTTTTTGCGACTAATTGATTTTTATAACCTCTATCTACCCGTGGAATTAGTTGTACTTAGTGCTTGTCAAACAGGTTTAGGTGAAAATATTCGTGGAGAAGGATTAGTAGGATTAACAACAGGATTTATGTATGCAGGTAGTCCCCGTGTAATCATGAGTTTATGGAGTGTAGATGATGAAGGAACTTCCATATTAATGCAGAAATTTTACCAAAAGATGTTACAAGAAAATTTAAAACCCGCAGCGGCATTGCGTCAAGCACAAATTGAAATGTGGCAAGAACAAAAATGGAATTCCCCATTTTACTGGGCTGCATTTATGTTACAAGGTGAGTGGCAATGATTAGTAAGAATTCACCTAAAAAATATCAGCAGGATCAGCAGATTGTAATTTTTGCATAGCTATGAATGCCGAAATAGAACACATTAATGTTGTGAGCATAAATATCAAAATTGCTCTTTCTAAAGTCATCATGATTGGTAACAGAGTTGCCTGTTTGGTAATCATATATAAACCTTGAGCAATAGTAATTCCAGGAATAAAACCAATAGCTGCTAAAATTAATGCTTCTTGAAATACCACAACAATTAAATAGCTATTTTTAAAACCTATTGCTTTCAAAGTTGCATATTCAGGTAAATGATCAGAAACATCACTATAGAGAATTTGATACACAATTACCGCACCAACCATAAAGCCAATTATTGCACCTAATGTAAAGGTAAATCCTACAGGTGTGCTAGTATTCCAAAAGCTTTTTTCCCTAGCCATAAACTCCTGTTTAGAAATAACCTGTACATCATTCGGGAGTTTGGCTTTTAAATTGGCTATTACCCAATCTAAATTCGCTCCAGTTTCTAACTTAATTAGTCCAAAATCAATTAATCCTCTCTCTCTCTTTTTTCCAAATAAACGCAGAAAATTGACATCACTGGTGATGATATTTCCATTTATACCAAAAGAAGTACCTAAACGGAATAAACCCACAACATTAACTTGACGATTGTTTAATTCTGTAATGACAGTATTATTAGTTTGAATTTGGGAAGCAATAGTACCAAATTCTTGACGAGAACCACGATCAAATAAAATAGTATCTGCCTCTCTTAATTTGTTTGAATTCTCTTTAACTCCAGCTAGATTTACTACTTTTTCTTCTGGATTAAAGCCAATAGCATAAATATTCCAAGTTTGTTGATTGTCAGGATTTTTCCAGGGAAGAGAACCTAAATAAATAGGACTTACAGATTTTACACCTGTAAAACCTAATGTTTGATATAATCTCCTTTGAGAAAATTGATCTAGTGAAATTAAGGATTTATAGCGAGAACTAACTAAAACAATTTCTCCTTCTAAACTGTTATGTAGTTGTACTGCACCATCAAATAAAGCTTCACGAATACCAAGTTGTAAAAACATTAATACATCTGCAAAAGCAATACCAGCAATAGCAACTAACATTCGGGATTTTTCTCTTGACAACTGTAACCATGCTAATGGTATTTTGCGTTTCCACATATTTTTTCTAATCACGAATTATTATTTATACTAAAAACGGCTAATATCTCGACTTCATAGATAACAAAATTCAAAGTAAAAACTCCAATAAAAACTCTGCGTCACTCTGCGTTTACCTCAGCGAAACTCTGCGTTTAAAAGTAAAGTTCCCAACCGTTTTTATTATAATTGAATTGCTACTTTTACTTTAGAGTTAGTTAAAGTCTTAACTCTTTGACTAGATTCTGGATTGAGGCGAATTTTAACTTCTATAACTCGCGCATCTATATCAGCCGCAGGATCAGTATTGAGTACATCTTTTTTAGCGATTAGTAAGCCTATATCTTCAACATCTCCTGCTAATATTCCCGGTAAATTGAGTTGAGTAATAGTTGCTAATTGTCCTATCTTTACACTATTAATATCGGCTTCATATACTTCAGCGACTACATACATTTGCTCGGTTTTTCCAATTTCTACAATACCTTTATCACTGACAATTTCTCCTTCCCAAGTATGAATTTTTAGGATTTTTCCATCTTGGGGAGAACGCACATAAGCTAAATCTACATCTGCTTGCGCTTCACGAACGGCAGATTTTGCACTTTCTATTTCGGCTACTGCTATTTGGATATCGGTGGGGCGTATTTCTGCAATTTGATTTAACGTTGCTTTAGCTTGTATGAGTTTTTCTCTGAGGGTTTCTGATGTTTGATTTTGGTTAGCAATAGCTTCTTGCAAACTGGCTTTTGCTGTTTCTAAAATTAATTTTTTACTATCACGAATGGATGTAGAAATAGCACCTTCTACTTGTAAATATTCATAGCGTTGATATTCTAATTGAGCATTTTTTACTTCTGCTTCCAATCGTTTGACTGTGGCTATTCTTGCTGCACTTTGTTGACGTAATTCTGCTTCTAATTCACTAACTGTCGCTATTTGAGTAGCAATTTCTCCCTGTTTTGCGCCAGCTTTTACCCGTGCTAATTGAGATTCGGCCACTTTGACTTGCTGCTTGGCGCGATTCAGTGCTGCTAAACGGCGATCGCTACTATCCAAAATAGCAATTACTTGTCCTTTTTTAAGGCTTTCACCTTGCTTAACTAATAGTTTATCAACTCGGTTACTACCTGCAATTTGCGACACAGACACTTGAATAACTTCCCCTTGGGGTTCAATTCTTCCCAAAGCCGTCACCGCTTTAATTGCTGGAAGACTTTCTGCTGTTAGGGTGTTAGCTTTCTGGGCGCTATTTTGTTGATTGATTAAAAAATATGATGATGCTGCAATACTGGTGACAGCTAAAACTAGGGTACTGACAATGAGCGATCGCTTGCGCCAGTTGCGTAAGTCCTGAAAATTCTGCACTTAATTCACCACCTGAATTAATTTACTCAATTTATTTAACTAAACTATTTTTATTCAACTTGTTGTATACAAAATTTAGTGTAACCTAAAGAAAATATCTGTCAAGTAGTTTTTTATGGGTTTACCGCAAGCCATTTTGACCTGTTTAATTGAAAAACCCCATAGTGGCTATGACCTTTCTAAGGTATTTAGCGAATCAATCGGTTGTTTTTGGAACACATCACAGCAGCAAATTTACCGAGAACTGAGTAAATTAGAATCACAAGGGTTAATTGTCTCCGAGATTATTCCCCGTCAAGGACGCTTAGATAAAAAAATCTACTCAATTACAGAACTAGGTAAACAACATTTATTAGAATGGATGCGACAACCTAGCGAACCCGACATAATTAGAGAAGACATATTAGTAAAAGTTTTTTCTGGTAGTTTAGTACCAGCTAGTGTACTGATAGAAGATATAAAACGCCGTCGTCAAACACATATAGAAAAATTGTCCAAATATCGACAAATTGAGCAGGAGAAATTCCCTAATCCAAAAGCATCAACTAGAAAAGAAAAACTCAGATATTTAGTGTTAAATGCGGGTATTCGTTATGAATTAGAATGGATAGATTGGTGTGATCAAGCCTTAGAAGTTATCAAAGATACTCAATCAACCACCTAACGCAAAAAATCTCTCAATCCTCCGTGTCCTCTGTATTTCTGTAGTTCATTTATTTAGGTAATTTATTTCTTGAAAATCTCTAAAATCTATCTCCAAAGATAGTGCATATTAACCTAGCAGTATTACTTCCTCTCTGTCTACTTTTCTATCTTTAGTTATATCTCTATCAGCCATGTAATATCTCTCCTAACTTCAGTCATCAGCGAGATAACAAATAGAAAAATAATTCTTACTATTGTATGTAAATAGAAAAATGTACAATTTGTTTGGAAACACAATATGCCGCTTCATAAACTCGAAAATTTTGACCCAAACTATCGAGAAACTTTTAATGGAGATGATATTAAAAGCTTACATCTCTATACAGAAAGTGGAGTAAAAATTGGCGCAATTAATGATGCCTTAGTTGATGATGACGGAAGATTTCGATATCTAGTTATTGAGACTAATAGAGAGTCTGATTCTTTGGAGAAGAAAATATTACTACCTATTGGACTTGCTCGCATTAATTATCCAGCAAAAAGTGTTTATGTTGATGGACTCAGTAAACAGCAAGTAGAAAAATTGCCTGAGTACCATGACAACATAGTTGTTGATCATGATTATGAAGAACAGGTACGCAGCGTTTATCGTTCTCCCAGCAGTGCTGTAACTTATAATCCTGAAACTTACACTTACGAACAAGAACCGCATTTATATGGTTTGCACGATCAATATCATCAAACTCTCAGACTGTATGAAGAGCGCTTAATTGCCAATAAACACCGTGTTAAAACCGGAGAAGTATCAGTTGGTAAACATATTGAAACGGAAACAGCACGAGTTACAGTACCTGTTCAAAAAGAACGTGTTGTTATTGAGAGAGTTCAACCTACAGGTACAGAAACGTCATTACATCCTGATGAAATCCAGTTTCAAGAAGGGGAAGTAGCACGCATAGAAGTTTTTGAAGAAACACCAGAAATCTATAAAGAAGCATTTGTTCGAGAAGAAGTGCGAGTGAAAAAAGTAGTAGATCGAGATATGGTAGAAGCTCAAGATGTCATTCGCAGGGAAGAGCTAGATATTGATACTTCTGGTACATTACATTTACAGGAAAACAGTGATAAGGTCAATCAATAAAACAATGAAACTTTTTGTTTGATCATGTAAAATTACGAATTTTTGAATAGTATTCTACCTATAGGACTCCTATTTGATTTTTGATAGCTTGCGTGGCGTAGCCATACAAGACTCAGTAGGTATAAATTCTATTTTTCCTGTTCTAGAGTTCTCTGACTACGCAAGTAAATATGCCTACGGCACTCTACCGCGAACAGCAATCAAATCGGATTCCTATAGCAATAGTATTTGAGTTTTGAAACAATCTAAGTATTTGTAGGGTGTGTTAGGCAAAGCCGTAACGCACCATTAACCATTAATCAAATTTACGGTGCGTTACGCTGTCCCTCTAAGCGTAGCCATGCCTGCAAGGGCTTTACACACCCTACTTATTTTTTCAAAAATCAAATATAGTAATCATATTTGATTTCTGAAAAAATCTAGGTATATGTAGGGTGTGTTAGGCGTAAGCCGTAACGCACCAAAGGCTTCAAGGAAGGTGCGTTACGCTCCGCTAACACACCCTACGTGTATTTCAAAAATCAAATATTAGTCCTATATGATTCCTATATAATTTTTGACTTCTTGTAATATTCGTATTTATTACTAGCAATAAAGCAATACCAATATCTATAACTTTAGATGAACCTATTTTTAGGTAATTCATTCAATAGAAAGAGGAAAAATAACGAATGCATTTTTAACATATAAATCAGGAAATGCTATAGTATTTCGAGGTAGAATATAATGGTTCTTTACAAATTAGAAGATTTTGATCCCCAGTACCGCGATAGTTTTGAAGGTAATGACATTAAGGGTCTAGGAGTATATACAGACAGAACAGATGAAAAGATAGGTACTGTACATGATGCTTTAGTTGATGAAGAAGGACACTTTCGCTATTTAGTAGTTGACTTAGGCTTCTGGATTTTTGGGAAGAAAGTTTTGATGCCTATTGGACGTACCCGCATCGACTATAATGCTAAACGTGTTTATGCCATTGGCTTGACAAGAGAACAAGCAGAAAATTTACCTGAGTTTAACGAACGTCTAACAACAGATTACGAGTATGAGGAACGGGTACGTGGTGTATATCGCAATCCCCAGTACCGCAACTCAACTGTAGAATCACCAACACCCCTAGAATCACCAACACCTGTAGAATCCGCAGGGGTAGGGGTAGGAACAACCTCTGCCAGAACTACACCAACCTACAACCGTGATACTTATCGCTACGAACAGGAACCTGATCTGTTCGATTTAAATGATCAAAATAATCAAAATCTGAAATTGTATCAAGAGCGGCTTATTACCAGTAAACATCGCCGCAAAATGGGGGATGTTACCGTTGGCAAGCACGTAGAAACCGAAACAGCACGAGTATCAGTACCAGTGGAAAGAGAACACGTTGTTGTTGAACGTGTCACACCTGAAGATGCTGGTAGAGCTGTAGCTCCTGGTGAAGCCAACTTCCGAGAAGGTGAAGTAGCTCGCGTGGAAATTTACGAAGAAACACCAGAAGTTCGTAAAGAAGCATTTGTCCGTGAAGAAGTTAGAGTCAAAAAAGTCGTAGAGCAAGACACAGTTGAAACCCAAGCAAGTGTGCGTCGTGAAGAATTAGATGTGAATGCACCTAATATACCTATTGAAGAACGATAATTTTTGATTTTGAGAAAAATGAATTCATTCATAACTAGTTAAAGCCAGTGCAGGTGAGGCTTTTTATCAGCTTTACCTGTATTTGTAATTGGTAAGGATACTTACCAGCATTCATATCATTACCATAAATTTGTTGCCAAACATAGCCACATCGAAAAAGTATATGATTGAATATTTAAGTTCAGAAACACCTAGCGAACAACAAGAGAAAGATATCTCTATAGACAAGCAAGAAAAAATTATTCCTCTTCTAGAAGAAAGATTGTTTGTTGATCATAGCAAACAAAAAATTGGAGAAGTAATTGTTCGCAAAGAAATCGAAACTCAGATGATACAAATTCCTGTCCGTCGGGAAAAATTGATTATTGAACAAGTAAGCCCAGAACACAAACAACTAGCCGAGATAGATTTAAATGAAGAAGAGATTTCTGAAATTTTAAATGCTGCAAAAACATCGGAAGTGAGTAATTTTGAAAGTAGTTTAATTGTCAGTGGAGAGTTCAATTCACCAAAAATTGCCAGCTTACTCTTAAATGCTATTAACCTAGAAAAAAATCAGGGCTGTCAGCACATAAAAATATCAATTATTGTAGAAAATGAATCTCAGCAACAAAGGTATCAAGAATGGTTTAATCGTTGTACTTCTAGTTAATGAAAAGGTGGGCAATGCCCACCTTTTTAATGAATTATGAATTACTAGGTGTATATCTTTTTCGGTTATATATTGCAAAAGCTAAAACTAAAAATGTTAGCCCCCCTGCTAAATATAAAGGATAGCCATAGGTAATAGGGTTAGATTGTTTGACAATCAGTCCAGCAATTACAGGGCCAATACCATTAGAAATACTTAAATAAGAAGCATTCAAACCCAATACAGTCCCCTGAAGATCAGGTTTAGCATTGAGAGAAATTAAAGTGCTAATCATTGGTTGCACGAGAGAATTAAACAGGGAAAATAAGATACTGATAGTTACAAAATAGGTAATATTGGGCCAAACTGGCATTAATGCAAATGACAGACTACGAAAAAATAGGCCTAAAAACAAAATTTTAACTACATCAAATTTCTTGATCATCACAGACACTCCCCAGGTTTGCATAATTACGCCTAATGTGCCAAAGACCAAAAAGAGGAGTGTTAAAGACTGGCTAGTTTGAGCTAAAACCTTGATGAAGTAAGGTTGAAAAGCATAGGTAAACATAGTAAAAGTCGTGCCAGTTAAGAAATTAATGAATAGCAAAATGCCAACTCCTGGCATTACTAAACCTTTGATTAAATTTCCCAAACCTAAATCGAATATATTACTAGATCGTGCAGCCTTATTTTTGAGAGTTTCGGGTAAGAAAAAAATAGTCATCAACAAAGCCACAAGCGCAACTCCACCAGAAACTAAAAATGCAGTTCCCAAAGACTTTTGCTGTGCTAATAAACTGATAGCCGGGCCTAAAACTAAACCTAGACCCATTGCAGCCCCATAAATACCAAATGCATGGGCGCGATCTTTGGGACTGGTAATATCAGAAATTACTGCTTGAGCCACAGAAGCATTACCACCTGTAATTCCATCTAAAAATCGGGCAAAAAATAACAGGCTTGCAGTTGTTGCAGTTCCAGCTATACAGTTGGCAATGACAGTCCCGGCTAAACTTATTATTAATAAAGGCTTCCTGCCAAAACGGTCAGAAAGTTTGCCAATGACAGGAGTTGCAAAAAATTGAGCTATAGAGTAAATAGAAAATAATAAACTGGTTTGGAAATCGCTCAGACCAAATTGTTTGCCATAAAGATAGATAATAGGAATTAAAATCGTCAGACTCAGGGAGTTAACAAAGGCAATTAAAGCAGTAATCCAAAAATTGCGATTCATCAGTAATTAATAACCACCGGGTTTTTGCTTTATGGTTGTATTCAACTCCAGTCATAGTACCATTCACCATGCTTTCAACTACTCTTCATGAAATTTAGACACAAAAAACCTTCCCAAAAGCACCAACAGCCTATAATTCCACGAGTTCATATCCAAGTTAGTAATGGACAATTTGAAATTATGGGTATGGGTGTATGGCATTCATACTGGCGAGATCCTTATCATTTGCTACTAACTATTCCTTGGACTGGCTTCTTGATCCTGATTTGTATTTTCTATGTAGCTATTAACACTCTATTTGCCTTAGCTTATAGATTAGGAGGAGATTGTATTGCTAATGCTCAACCTGGTTCTTTTCTAGATGCCTTTTTTTTTAGTGTGCAAACCTTGGCATCTATTGGCTATGGTGCAATGTATCCAACCACAACTTATGCCAATATCATAGTCACTATTGAGGCGATGATTGGTGTGGTGGGAATTGCCGTGATGACAGGATTAGCTTTTGCTCGCTTTTCCCGACCCACTGCCCGTGTGATGTTTAGCCGTGTAGCAGTAATTATGCCACAGGAAGGATTATCAACTCTATTATTTCGTACTGCAAATCAGCGCCGCAATATGATTTTAGAGGCGCAGATACGGCTGTATTTAATGCGTGATGAGGTAAATCAAGATGGAGCTTCTTTAAGGAAAATTCATGATCTCAAGTTAGTCAGAAACCAAACACCTAATTTCTCTTTATCTTGGACAATTATGCATATAATTGATGAATCTAGTCCTTTGTTTGGGATGACATCAGAATCACTGGTGAAGACACAATCCTTATTTATGGTTTCCGTTAGTGGTATTGATGAAACTGTGGCGCAGGTTGTCCATGCTCGTCATAGTTATACTGCTAACGATATTTTATGGAATAGCAGATTTGTTGATATTATGCACCGGACACCAGATGGACATCGCTACGTTGATTATAATTATTTTCACGATGTATTACCTGTGGATGAAGTTATTCAGTAGTACTCAGGAATCAGCACTCTTTTGAAAAAATAAAACTCTCTTGTCATCGAAAGGAATTAATAAAAGATGGTAAATATCCATCTTTTTTGAATATAAAAATTATCTTCAGCTTTTTATGGGTCGCCCGGGATTCGAACCCGGAACTAATCGGTTAAAAGCCGAGTACTCTACCGTTGAGTTAGCGACCCTTTTGCAGTGATTTGCAACTTTCCCAATATACCATTAAAAGCATGGGTTTTGTCAAGGGGTTTCTAGCAAAAATTTGCTGTTAACTGGAAAGAGGCTGTGCAACTAGCTCCTGGTGCTAACACAGTCAGGTTTTCTCCAGTGTTGAAGGCGTTGCGGGTGGCACTCCAAGGCTCTAGACAGTAGAATTCTTTGCCTTTCACTGTCCAGAAAACCAGCCAGGTAGAGAAATCATCATAATCTAGGGTTATCTTTAACTTGCGGCTGTCATCTGTCACAGATGCAGATTTACTAGTTAACCCTCCAAAGGCAAAATCAATTTCATCTTGGTTAAAGTCAAATTTGCCGTTAAAAGCGTGAAACTCTTTGGTTTTATTGTCTTGATACTGCACAGAAGGAATTTCCACATCTATTTGAGATTTATCACCACAGAGAAAATAGGGATGGAAACCAGATGAAAAGGGCATTGGTGTGGATGACAGATTTTTATATTCTTGACGTACTACTAAGGCATTGCCTTGTAATTCGTAGGTGAAAGCCAGTTCAAAGTCAAAAGGATAAACTGCTTTGGTTTCGTCGTTACTCTTGAGAACAACGGTCAAACTAGCTTTACCATCGGTTTTTTGCTCAGTTGCTTCCCAAGGTAAGTCACGAGCAAAACCATGTTGTTTGATAGTGTACTGTTTACCGTTAACGGTGTAAGTATTATCTGGTAAGTTACCGCACAGAGGAAATAAAATCGGGTTTCCACCTCTGACGCTCAAATCTGGGTGTGTAAAGCGTTCAGTATCTAAATAAAAGACTTCTTGATCTTGAATACGCCAACGGGTAATGATACCACCCCGTTCAGGTACAACTTCTATTTGTGTACCAGCACTATCATCGGTAAGGATGTAGGTTTTGTATTGTTGTTGTTCAACGGCAATGGTATACACGGGTTTATTCCTAAAGTTATGGTTAATCTTGAGTACTAGTGAGTACTAAATACTGAATTTTGAAGTTTCTCTACTCAGCACTCGGTACTCGGTACAAAGTTATGGTTAATCTTGAGTACTAGTGAGTACTAAATACTGAATTTTGAAGTTTCTCTACTCAGCACTCAATACTCGGTACTCGGTACTCAATACTCGGTACTCAATACTCGGTACTCTTTAAACGTCTTCGGCAAATATGAAGCGATATAACTCGCTAGGGTCTGGTTCGGGGCTGGTTTCGGCGAATTTCACTGCTTCGTCGATGATATCCTGAATTTTCTTTTCAATGCCTTTTAATTCTGCTTCGTCTGCTAGGTTCTTCTCCAGCAAATAAGCAGCTAATTTTTTAATGGGGTCACGGGCAAACCAGAATTCTTTTTCTTCTTTGCTGCGGAGTTCGTCTGGGTCGGCTAGAGAGTGACCACGGAAGCGATAGGTCATCGCTTCTATGAGGGTGGGGCCTTCTCCAGCACGAGCGCGGGCTACGGCTTCTTGAGCTACTTGACGAACTGCGAGAACATCCATTCCGTCTACTTCTACGCCTACCATGTTAAACACGCTGGCTTTTTTGTAAATTTCGGGTTGGGAAGTTGCCCGTTCGTGAGCCATGCCGATCGCCCATTTATTATTTTCTACCACAAACAGGATTGGCAGTTTCCATAGTGCTGCCATGTTTAATGTCTCGAAAAATTGACCGTTGTTAGCTGCACCATCACCAAAGAAACACGCTGTTACTTGGTCGGCGTTTTTGTCTCCTAAGACTTCCCGCCGGTATTTGCTTTGAAATGCTGCACCAGCTGCAACGGGAATGCCTTCTGCTACGAACGCATAGCCGCCTAATAGACGATGTTCGGCAGAAAACATATGCATGGAACCACCGCGCCCTTTGCTGCAACCTGTGGCTTTACCAAATAATTCTGCCATTACTTCTTTTGCTGGCACTCCTGCGCTCAAAGCATGAACGTGGTCGCGGTAGGTGCTGGAAACGAAGTCTTCGCCGGGTCGCATTGCTCCTTTGATGATGCCGCTGCAAACGGCTTCTTGACCGTTATACAGATGGACAAAACCAAACATTTTTCCTCTGTAGTACATTTCGGCGCATTTATCTTCAAAAAAGCGACCGAGGATCATGTCTTCGTATAAGCCTAACCCTTCTGCTTTGGTAATTTGGACTGTGGCAGCATCAAATGTGGGTAACGTGCGTTCTTGAACCATTTTTGTAAAGTATCCCTATCGTAAAAGTTAAATAGCTATTTAGTAAGCCAGGGTTAGTAAGAGTCAACAATCAAATTTTATAAGAATGTTGAAGTAAAAACCGTCGCTTTTAGCGATCGCTCTGGAAGTCTTTAACGTTAGCAATTCGGATAGCTGTCTGTCTGCATACCCATTAACAATTTAAAAAAGTTGAGATTAAAAAAGTTGAGATCCCTGTTGGCTGGAAAATTTTTCCCTGGCTGCCCGCTATCTGACTTGGAAAACAATTTAATTTGTAACTCAAATCACTTTGCACTAGGTAATTGCCATTAAATTTTAATCGTGATATATTGTTTTTTTTAGTTATCCATAACTAACCAGTGCTGGTGGTGTTTATTCAACTACCTGACTGGCAACAACCCAAAAAGATCATAAATCTTAGACTACACTGGGTGCAACATCTCGACCACTATCAAAAGCGGTACTTGGGCTTGCAGATGTTGAGGGATAACTAGGGTGTATTTATGTTGCAGTAGCATATACTAAGAATCACAATTAAAGGCTACAGCTTGTGAGGCGAGTTCAAATCATAAGCTAGGTGCGGTACCTTAGGGGGGTTACGCCAAAGCCAAAAATCAACTCTGAGGATATGATTTACTGTGGGAGAAAAAAACAAAAAGCACTGTGATAATATACACTTCAGATGTATACTTGACACGGTATTAATAAAGCTATTATTATGGCACGGTTTTACATACCTGGAATCATCTAGGTGAACTATGTCTATCTCTAGGAGACACTACGCGACCACGGTGCAGGGGAAGTAGGCTGTGCGAATTCCGCTCGATTACTACCGAATTTTAGGATTACCGTTAGCGGCAAGTGAGGAGCAATTGCGGCAAGCATACAGCGATCGCATTGTTCAATTGCCCCGACGCGAGTATTCAATTACAGCCATCTCTTCTCGTAAACAACTCATAGAAGAAGCTTACGTGGTTTTATCAGATTCCAAAGAACGCAGCAGGTATGATCAGATTTATCTCGCCCACGCCTATGATCCAGATCGGGCAGCAAATACATCTGGATTAGAAAATCGCGCCGAAAACAACAGCCGTAATCACGATGTTCAAAGTCTCAGCATCGAAATTGCCCCTGAGGAATTAGTTGGTGCTTTATTACTCCTCCAAGAGTTAGGGGAATACGAACTAGTACTCAAATTAGGTCGTCCATACCTGGTCAATAAAAATGGAGTCGGTGTCAGAGTCGGTAGTCATCGATCCGGCGAGGAATACTCAGCTAGTCCTGAACTAGCAGATATTATTCTCACCGTGGCCTTAGCCTGTCTAGAACTAGGACGTGAACAATGGCAACAAAATCATTATGAAAATGCTGCCATATCTTTAGAAACCGGGGAAGAATTATTAATGCGCGAAGGCATATTCCCTAGCGTGCAATCAGAAATTGCAGCGGATCTTTGTAAGTTGCGACCATATCGCATTCTGGAGTTACTCGCACTACCTCAAGAGAAAACTAAAGAACGCCGTCAAGGCTTGGAATTATTACAGAATATTTTAGAAGAACGGGGCGGAATTGATGGCGCTGGCAATGATCAATCCGGCTTAAATATAGATGATTTTCTCAGATTTATTCAGCAGTTACGCAATCATTTAACAGTTACAGAACAACATAAACTCTTTGAAGCCGAAAGCAAGCGCCCCTCCGCAGTTGCCACATATCTAGCAGTCTATGCCTTAATCGCTAGAGGTTTTACCCAACGTCAACCAGCTTTAATTCGCCAAGCCAAGCAAATGCTGATTCGTTTGGGTAAACGCCAAGATGTGCATTTAGAACAATCCCTGTGTGCTTTGTTATTGGGACAAACCGAAGAAGCAACCCGTGTTTTAGAATTAAGTCAGGAATATGAAGCCTTAGCGATTATTCGGGAAAAATCCCAAGATTCGCCAGACTTGTTACCAGGACTTTGTTTGTACTGTGAACAGTGGTTACAACAAGAGGTATTTCCTCATTTTCGGGATTTAGTCAGAAAGCAAGCTTCTTTAAAAGATTACTTCGCTGATGCCCAGGTACAAGCTTATTTAGAAGCTTTACCAACGGATACCCAAACAACTCATGAATGGTCTGCAATTAACAACCAACCTTTAACCCCACCACAAATAAATAGTCCTCGTTATCACAACTATCATAATGCAACTACTCAACCCATCAATCACACACCTGATACTGAGTTAGCAGAACCAGTAAACCGTGAAGTACCCGAATCTGGACATTTCTCCCTACCTCGATGGCATACTTCACCTAGACCTAGTGGTAGTCAAACACCAGCAATGCCTGGAGAACATTCGGCGACGGCAGAAGTAGCAGCCAAAGGAAATCATCAGCAAATGAATATCCCTACTCAGACAACTGCACCCGGTCAACTTCAAAAGCGGAAACGACGCAAGCCAACTGCGGCTAATAGTCGAAATCGTGTTGGGGAATATCGTCCATCTCAATCTCGACCAAGGCGCAATTTTGCTCACAGCTTAGATGCAAAAACCCGCTTAGTTTGGATGGTTTTCTTGTCTTTGGGGGGTTTATTAGTTTTTTGGTTACTAGTTTCCACAGCTTTTGGATGGTTAAACAATCTGTTTTTCCCTCGACCATCTCTACAAGGAGAACAGTTGGCTATAGAACTGAGTCAACCACCGATTAGCATTCCTGATCCCAATAGCCAACCAGAAGTAGCTGAGGGTATAATAACAAATGCGATCGCTCAAGAAGTAATTCAAACTTGGCTATCTACCAAAGCCGCAGCCTTGGGACCCAATCATGAAATTAATCGTTTAGATGAAATTTTGACTGGTTCAGCGGTATCTCAATGGCGGTTAATAGTTCAACAAGATATCAAAGACAGCCGCTATCGCACGTATGAACATGATTTGAAGGTGGAATTTGTCAATCAGATTCCTAGTGTTGCAGATAACGCTGTGGTAGAAGCTACAGTTAAGGAAGTTACGCAATTTTTTGAACTGGGTCAGAATAAAAAGTCTTCTCAGGAACGCTTGCGAGTTCGTTATGATTTAATTCGCAAAGAAGGTGCATGGCGAATTCAGGGTATGTCCGTGGTGAAAAATCTCGGTGTGAGTCAGTAGTTAATATCACCTGAGTTCGACATAAGATAATTTGTGGAAAACTCGCCCCCAGTAAGAGTTTCAAACCCTTATTCTCTCGTTGAAAAATCATAACTCCTAACTCCTAACTCCTAACTCCTAACTCCTAACTCCTAACTCAGGTGATATCTGTCTAGGTTCTGCGGGAAAAAATCTTTAACCAACCGCAGAGGCGCAGAGAACGCGAAGGGAAGAAAGGAATGAGGAGGAGGGGGTATTCAACGAAAACAAATGCTGAGATAAATATATTTTAAGGCTAGAATAATCAAGCATTTGTGAATATCCCGGCTTTAAAGAGATTATATTTAAATATGAACGCTACACAAGAACAACTTAAACTAAAATTAGCACAGGCTTTGGTAGCTGCGTTTGGCGCTGACTACACCGGGGTAGATCCGATTTTGGTGAGTGCGAGTAATCCTAAATTTGGTGACTTTCAAGCGAACGTGGCTTTATCCCTGAGTAAGAAATTGGGAATGCAACCGAGAGCGATCGCATCTGCTATTGTAGAAAAACTAGATATATCTGATATTTGCGAACCACCAGAAATCGCTGGGCCTGGTTTTATTAACCTTAAACTGCAAACATCCTACCTGGAAGGACAACTGAACGCCATTAAAGCAGATTCTCGCTTAGGAGTTCCCAAAGCCAAAAATCCCCAAAAAGAAATTGTCGATTTTTCCAGTCCGAATATTGCTAAAGAAATGCACGTCGGACACCTGCGTTCAACAATTATTGGTGATTGCATAGCCCGAATTTTAGAATTTCGTGGACATGATGTATTGCGGTTAAATCATGTCGGTGATTGGGGTACGCAATTCGGGATGTTAATTACCTATTTGCGGGAAGTTTCCCCAGCAGCACTTACCACCGCTGACGCTTTAGATATTGGTGATTTAGTTAATTTTTATCGTCAAGCTAAACAAAGGTTTGATGCAGATGCAGATTTTCAAGAAACTGCACGTCAAGAAGTTGTGAGATTACAAGCAGGTGCAGAAGATACACTTCATGCGTGGAAATTATTATGTGAACAGTCACGAAAAGAGTTTCAAATAATTTATGATTTGCTGAATGTCAAATTAGAAGAAAGAGGAGAATCTTTTTATAACTCATGTTTACCAGCAGTTATAGAAGATTTAGAAAAAGCCGGATTAGTCGAAGAAAACCAAGGTGCGAAATGTGTTTTCTTAGATGGTTTTACAAATAGAGAAGGTGAACCTTTACCATTAATTGTCCAAAAATCAGATAGTGGTTATAACTACGCCACCACAGATTTAGCATCTCTCCGTTACCGCATTCAAGAAGATCAAGCCAAACGGATAATTTATGTTACAGATGCAGGACAAGCAAACCATTTTGCTCAATTTATGCAAGTAGCAAAAAAAGCGAATTGGATACCTGATGATGTGGAATTAGTTCACGTTCCCTTTGGTTTGGTTTTAGGAGATGACGGGAAGAAATTCAAAACTCGTTCTGGGGATACCGTAAGATTAAGAGATTTATTAGATGAAGCAGTTTCTCGCACTCGTGCAGATTTAGAAGCGAGATTAAAAGAAGAAGGTAGAGAAGAGACTGAAGAATTTATTAATAATGTTGCTGATGTGGTTGGTATTAGTGCGGTGAAATATGCAGACTTAAGCCAAAATCGCACTAGCAATTATGTTTTTAGTTATGATAAAATGCTTTCCCTCAAAGGCAATACAGCACCTTATATGATATATGCCTATGTGAGAACTCAAGGCATTAGTCGAGAAGGTAATATTGACTTTAGTAATTTGGGAACAGATGCCAAAATTCTTCTGAAAGAAGATACAGAATTAACTTTAGCAAAACACTTATTACAACTGGATGAAGTGATTAGTGAAGTTGAACAAGATTTATTACCAAATCGTTTATGTGATTATTTATATAATCTCAGCGATAAGTTTAACAAGTTCTATGAAAATTGTCCGGTGCTGAAATCTGAAGAACCAATCAGAACATCGCGGTTGATGTTATGTGATTTGACTGCAAAAACGCTGAAACTCGGATTAGATTTATTGGGAATTAGGGTGTTAGAAAGGATGTAAAAGCGAGATAATGCTAGAAAATTTCATTTTCGTGTAGAATAGTAAAACCCTTATAAATAAAGGGTTTTATCTACCATGAAGGTAAATAGAAACGGACAAGCCATAACTATGCTTTCATCCAAAAATCAACAGATGATTCAAAACTAGAAGAATTGTTACATATTTGGTTTGCTATCTTTAACATTTCTTCTTCAAGTTCTAATTGTCGTGATTTTCTTGTTTTAGCATTAATTGCTATAAATTTATCTGTAAAATTTGGATATAGATTGGCATCATTACTAATAGTAATTCTACATTGAAAAACATCAAAAATCCTAATGTAACACTTTAGAGAACCTTCATGTCGCATTATTAATGCAATATGATGTTCATCTTCATTTTTAAAATAAGGAAATAATATTGTTCCTGAAATTTCAATAGAAGCATTAATTGAATATTTAGTTAATTGCTTTCCTTCTGGAGATTTATCCTTGATAGTCAAGCGCAATAATTCCCCCATTTCATCATTGAGGTAAGTACAACCAAGATAATAATAAGATAATTCATATGCAATCTTTATGATTGCGCGTTTATAAAGAAATAAATCAATCGAAAATTTTTTATAAACTTGTGGTCGATAGCTGATTATTGATTGATTATTTCCAATTACTTCTATTTCTTTTTCGGTTAATTTATTTAACCCTTCTCTTTTTAGTTTTTTATTAAAAATTGATGGTAGTTTATCTTTATCTTTTACGTCAACTTGGATTTTTAATTCTACTTGATTATCATTTATGCAATTTTTATTGATTTTTGGAAATGCTTTTAGTCCTTGAGCATTACCATTGCTATCGAATATAAATTGAACTTCTTCATTAGTATCAATAAGATGCACTTTCTTCCACGGATTTGGAATTTTTCCTGATTTTCCAGGTATCTTTAAAAGAAGACGGTATAATTCAACAAAATCATGATTAACAAGAAATGAATCTACTGAATGTCCAAGAAAATCATTGCATGGTTTGCAAACGCAATTTAGTATTAAATTTCCACCAATACTATCAGGAAATATATGTTCCTCACTAAATTCTTCATTAGATTTATTCTCTTTACATATAATGCACTTCATGATTTTTATATAATCTTAATGCTAGGGTATTAAATATTTATTATACTTTACTCTAGTAGCCTGACAAATTTATTTTTACAGGTTGCTATAATCGAGAAGCTTTGTATTGTATTAAGTAAGTCGGCGGGAAAATTTATAACTATGTAACAAAATGTAAATTCAATCAATGCCTTATCAATAGGTCATTTCACGGTTTTTATAAAACTCAACATACATCGGTTTTATCGTGCCGACTTACTTATATAGCTTTTAGCAAATTCACATCAATTATTTATTTCTTGACAGACTAATAGTATCGGAAATAAAATATCATAACTCCCTGCGATCAATATTCAGAAATAGTTGGGTATTTAATTATGAAGAAACTTACTAAAATTATCGCTACATCTAGTTTTATTCCTGCATTTCTCTTCATTAGTTTTTTATCTGTCCCAATGTCAGCAAAAGCTGAAGTTGAAGAAATAAAGAATGCTTCTTGGCAAGAAGTTCCTGGCACGAAATTAGAAGGTGATCAAAGTGAGGAATATGATAGCCCTGCGTTTGTCAACGTTAATGCAATCAAAAAGAAAGGAAACATATTAACATATGACTTGATTAATCCCGATGCTGGATATACACAAGTACAAACAAATTGCAAAACTCGTAAATTTCGCGCGGTACGACAAGGAGATTTTCAATCAGATACACGGGTTAACTACATAAGCCAAGTAGATCCTTGGCAGAAACCATCCTCCCCAGGATACCATGAAGCATTAATAAAATTCGTATGTAATTTATAGGGGGAAAATAGCGAAATTTTCTCGACTAAAACGGGCAGTTTTTGTTTTCGTAAATGCCAATGAAAGAGTGCATCTATCAGCAGAGATTATGAAAAATCCGTAAAGCCTGGTTTTGGCGTAGGGTAAGTGATAACCAGAAAAAAATTGCCGACAGATCTGTTGGATAACATCACGCTATCCTAGAAAACTTTTTCAGCAAGCCCTATATTAGATATTGGTGATCATCTTTTTCAAACTATAATTTAGGATATATAAACCTATTGCACAAAGTGAAAATGTTATCTATCAACCTAGATCAAGAAACAGAAAGCTACTTAGCAGAAATCATTACCCAAGAGAATATTACCTCTGAAGAACTGCTAAAAAACCTAATTTACCAACATTGGCAAACCTTAAAACCTCGTCAAACCTTAGCTCAAAGACGAGGAAGCCACCCTGAATACCTATTACAGGATGCTTCACCTGATTTATCATTACGAGAAAATCGTAAAAGAACCGTTGCAGAATATATCCAAAATCGTCATCAAAAACATAATTAATGAAGGACTATCCTCCTATTATTCTGACAGATAGTAGTATTCTATTCGCTTACTACAGTTTTTTGAATAACAGAAATAATATTAGCTTGGTAATTGTTGAGTAACATATTCAATTGCTT
The DNA here is from genome assembly GCF_057568715.1 of Anabaena sp. EIM26. Classification (NCBI taxonomy): domain Bacteria; kingdom Bacillati; phylum Cyanobacteriota; class Cyanophyceae; order Nostocales; family Nostocaceae; genus Anabaena; species Anabaena sp. EIM26. The sequence goes on from NZ_CM172472.1 coordinate 2,264,470, forward strand.
CTAAATTTTGCAGAGAATTAGTTAATTTTTCTTTGATTTTTATCTCCCCAGACCAACTCACATATTCTTCGTCACCTCCTGCCAGGTCTTCTGCTGTCCAATTAGTGAAAAAAAACTCGGATGAAACTTGATATTTTGCTTCAAATTCCATCAATAAGTTATTGGTTTTTGCTAATGAGCGTTGTAAGCTCTTAATCTCAGATTCAATAGCTGCTTTAATTAAGTTTTGGACAATTTTAATATCAGGATAATCGGATTTAATTTGTAGTTGCAACATCAGGTTTACCTCAAATAAATTGTGTAATGATACATTTAACTAACGCTGATTTTTCCGTTCATTAGTATTTGTAAAAGCTAATTATATAGTTAGATTATTTATTGAATTTGTCAGTTTTTCACCATCGTCTATCAACTGCGTAATTATCGAATTTGTTGTCAATACTAATGATGGGAATATCATCTGCAATTGCCTGAGCAATAATTAGCCTATCAAAAGGATCTCGGTGATGTAGTGGTAGTTTGGCAACAACAGCTAGGTGTTGAAAACTCACGGGTAAAACTTTCATACTATTTAGAGTTATTTGATGAGGGATAAACTGTTCATAGTCATCTGGTAAAGTTAGTTTTTTGAGATTAACCTTAATGGCAATCTCCCAAAGACTAGCAATACTAATCAATAAATCAATATCTGATTCTAGTAATTCGGCAGCGTTGTTGCTGAGTTCGGGACTGTCGTTAATAAACCACAAAAAGGTATGGGTATCTAGGAGTATTTTCATTACATAGGGCTTGCTGAATAAACCAAAAACCTATATATATCAACAGTTTCAGGCTAAAAAAGTAGAAGAAGGTGCAAGAAATAAGCGATGAAATCATCAAAAACCGTTCATTTACCCAGATTTGAGAATATTCTGATCTCCTTCTAATTCTTCCTCCTGACTCCTGACTCCTGACTCCTGACTTCTAGCCCTAACGGAAAGACTTTTTCAGCAAGCCCTACATATACTCCTTAAATTCTTCGAGAGGAGCATCAAAATCGGGAGCAATTTTTATCTGTCCTTTGGCACTGCCCCGTTGTCGTCTTTTAGTAGGTGATATTTGCGTGATTTTGAGGATAGGGAGATTATTACGGGTAATAATGATCTCTTCTCCTTGCAGGGCAATTTGAAATAATTGAGGTAGTTGAATTTGAACTTGGGTAATGTCTATCTGTTGCATCATTTATTTCCTTGATAGTTGATTGCCGATTTGTCTATATTTTAATATTATTAATCGTGTTTACAGATAGCTTTTATGGCTTACGCCACGTTACGCTATCAGCAAGCCCTACTTAATGCTAACCTGTCCATTCACCAGCATCGGTAACAGTCAATCCCGGAGTTGTGTTAGTTGTTGATGATCAAATTTTGACTGTAGATCGATTGGTGGAATAGTTAGCTATTAATTACTCTATAGCAATCCTATAAGAATCTTCTCATGTATTTAAGCGATACCCTGCTCCACGAACGGTTTCGATGAGGTTGCTACCTAATTTTTTTCGCAAATATCCAACATAGACATCGACAATATTAGACCCAGGCTCGTAATCATATCCCCAGACTCTATCCAGCAGTTGCTGGCGGCTTAGAACCTGTCCTGGATGACGAAAAAAAGTTTCCGCTAAGATAAATTCACGGAAAGGTAGTTCTAGCCACTGATTATTTATTTTTACTTTTCTAGTTCTCAAATCTAAAACAATATTATGAGCATTCAGAGTAAATTGTTCTGATGTAGAGATTTGATTGACTGTTCTGAGACGAACTCGAATACGGGCAAGTAACTCTTCAAATCGAAAGGGTTTTGTCATGTAGTCATCTGCACCAGCTTCTAAACCAAATACCTTATCCTGGAGGTCATCACGGGCAGTCAAAATCAGGATGGGTAAAGTTGCACCTTGTCCGCGCAACTCTTTCAAGACCTCAAAACCATCTTTACCAGGTAGTCCTAAATCGAGGATAAGAAGTTCAAACATACCACTTAGCCCTAATGACACTGCCTTTTGGGCATTAGTAGCAACCGTGGTAATAAAACCGTGACTCTTGAGACCTTTTTCAATAAAGGAGGCAATGCGGGGTTCATCTTCTGCTATCAGAATTTGTGACATCTATCTTCTACTCTTGAAGAGGATTAAGGGGTATGACAATCAAAAAAGTCGATCCGGTTCCTGGTTGACTTTGGAGTTGAATCGAGCCACGGTGAGCCTCTACAATCCCTCGGACAATTGATAATCCCAGCCCCGAACCATCTGAACGACGATGACTATTCTTGACACGAGCAAACCGCTCAAAAATTCGTTCTTGCTCAGATAGGTCTATTCCTTCTCCCGTATCCTGAACCCATATTTTCAACTCCCCATGATTGAGAGCAGCACCTAGTGTAATGCGATCGCTTTCCTGGGTGTGCTGGACGGCGTTCTGGGCTAAATTCATGACGGCTTGGGTGAGTCGCTGGCGATCGCCTACTAATATTCCTTTCACCTTGATCTGAAATTGCCAACTCCGATTGGCTAGAGCTTGTACTTTAACAGATAGTGTGTCTAAAAAAGATTTAGCATCAATGGTTTCTAGTAGTAAAAAGTCTGGACGCTCAGACTTTGCTAGTAAACTCAGATCATCTACCAACCTACTCATGCGGTCAATCTCGTCAATGACTAAATTAATAGTTTCCTGTTCAATACCACAAGCCTGATCTAGATCAATTAGTTCCAAATGCCCTCGAATGATTGTGATCGGTGTTCTCAGTTCATGACCGACATCATTCATAAAGTGTCTTTGACTGACAAAGGCAGCCTCTAAACGATTCATCATGGCGTTGAAAGAGTTTGTTAATTCAGCCAATTCTCCACTTGTTTGTACTTCGATTCGTTCGTTGAGATTTGTCTCAGTGATTTTAATTGCTGTAGAAATGATGGAGCTAAGAGGAGAAAGGACTTTTCCTGCCATAAACCAGGTAACAACAACAGATAATATAAAGACACCTATCATCACCCAAAAAACTATTTTTAGGGTATCAAAAGCTTCTTCTTGCTCTCCATATACAGCATGGGCGATAATCAAGCGTCCAATAATCTGTTCTTGAAAGCGAATTGGTTTAACGATATATAGAATATTGCCAGTCCTCGTATTAGGTTGCAGTTTAATCCCCTCATGGACTGTTTTTAGTTTTATCCAAGACTGCATCAATGATGATTCAGGTTGCAATTCCTTAGGCATTGCTTCTGGGCTGGAACGATAAAAATCTTCATTCAAGACACCGATGAGATAAGTGTCATCTTCTGGGATGCGTCGTGAGAGATAAATGTTAAATAAGTTAGCGAGTTGCCCGGCATCTTTTGGATATTGTATTTCTTGATTCCTGAGAGCTAATTTAGATTTAATATGACTGTCATTATGAAGGAGTCTTTCAAATATCTCTACTTCTTCTCTAATATCTTCAGTAACCCGATTAGCAATTGCAGAAAATACAAATTTGAATATTAATGGTACTGTAATCACTAAAAATAGAGATAATAAAATAAAATAAAAAATGAAAATTCTTGACCGAATAGAGGTAAATATGATTTTTCGATAATTCCACATAAAACTAATTACAGTTATGAATTAAATCTAGTTATGCATATATAAATTCAGTCAAACTTTCTTTTCGGAGTTTAATTAAGGTAGTATCAATCAATTTTACCAAGGAGTGATCCTACTGCGAGGGAAGCGAATCGCTCCTTGGTACAGAGTTAGTAATAGGACTTACGCAAGATTAAACTCAAAACCTGATTCTTGCGTAGGGGTAATTCATGAATTACCCCTACTTCCGTTCTGTTTTGCGTAAGTCCTGAGTAAATAAAAGTGGAGTTTATCAAAGTATTCTTATCAAAAATTAATGTGATTTTTATAACTTTGCACATTGATCCTCTTTACTACCTTGGACGATATTGCCACCACCAGTCGGCTTAGGAGCATTTTCTTTACACTGCAAATTGCCGTTGATGCGATTTTTCTGAATCGTCACCCCTCCAGTATTTTGAACGGCTTGTAAATTTCCGCCAATCTGGTTTTGGTTAGCAACCATTTTTCCTGAGTTTGACTCGAACTGCACATCTCCAGTAATGCGTGTACTCACCACGCGTGCAGCACTACCTTGCTTGACTTGGATGCTTCCACCCACAGTAGCACCAGAATTTACATCAACTAGACTTGCTCCCTCTGCTTGAATACTGCCATTTACTTTTGCACCCACGGCCTTGAGGGTTGCTCTCTGTTCGACAACAATATTTCCTTTAACAGTTGTGCCATTGAGTGTACAAGTTTTGCCTTGAGGTACTTTCACATTATCAACGGTGATTGCACCTAAGCTTCCTTGACAGGCTATTTCTTCTGCGATCGCAATGTTAGAGAACATTAGACCAGTGCTGAGTCCAATCAATGTTATTGCAGCAACACCAGAAATTGATTTTAGCATTATGGTTAAAGTTTTTGTGAAAGGTTACAGTTATCAATCTCACACTGTTATATGAAATTTACTTAAATAATTTATGAGAAAAAGTTCATCAATGAAAAAGCAACCCGAAGTCTTTTTTACTTGGGTTGCCTGGACTGTTTTTGATAGGATTAGAAAAAACTGAATTCAGAATCAATTAACCGTGAATAGCAGGAGCAACTAAAGCTACAGGTTGAATATCCCCAGCCGCTAAATCTAAGGGGAAGTTATGAACGTTGCGTTCGTGCATTGTTTCAATTCCCAAGTTAGCGCGGTTTAAAATATCAGCCCAAGTATTAATTACAGTACCTTGAGAATCAAGAAGGGAATGGTGAAAGTTAAAACCATTCAGGTTAAAAGCAAAAGAGGATACACCTAAGGCTGCACACCAGATACCAATTACTGGCCAAGCACTTAAGAAGAAGTGTAAAGCACGACTATTGTTAAAAGATGCGTATTGGAAGATCAATCTGCCAAAATAACCGTGAGCCGCAACAATATTATAGGTTTCTTCTTCTTGTCCGAATTTATAACCTTGGTTTTGGGATTCAGTTTCAGTGGTTTCTCGCACTAAGGAGGAGGTGACTAGAGAACCGTGCATGGCAGAGAATAAAGCACCACCAAAGGGCTAGGATTGAGTTTTGCTTTTCAAGCTTGTTGGTGTGAAGCTTGAACCGCGTATTACCCTGGACAGAAATTGATCCCCGGACTGGAGAAAAACCCTGGTGGGTGTAGTAGTTTGATTTTATGGGGAGTTAAATCTGCGATCGCACCCTCAAGAACTAGAAATTGCTCTCCCAATCATTGAGAAATGTTGAATATGACTAAAAATATGGCATATGTATCTTCTATTCAACCATCTTAGGACTTACGCACCAGTTACGGAAAATCAAACCGCAGAGGACGCAGAGAAATAAGAGTTTGAGAGGTTTTTTGAGTAAGTCCTACATCTTTTAGCAATACTTCTTCTATAGCGATACCGAAAATATTCAGGCACTTAGTTGAGGTGAAATACGTCACGATTATTTATTGTGGCAAATAGTGAGGAGGAATAAATGAAACCAGTAGTTATGATCAAAACTCTCATCACATCACTGGGTTTGTTTGTGTTGTTGAACCCCAGTCAAGCATCAGCACAAATTGTACCCCAACCTTGGGTTTCCGTGGGTGGAAAAGATGGTGATGTTACTTATGCTGTGGGTGCGAAGGCTTTTAGTTTAGGTGTTGAAGTGGGAACTGGTGCTGACGGTGCAACAGGGGTAGATATCCTAAAATTCATCAATTTACCTGTAATTTCTCCTTATGTTGGAGTTGGTTACTATTCAGAAGATAAGGGTTTTGCTTTCTCTGGTGGTGTCCAAGCTAACGCAACTAAACACGTTTTTGTTGGTGCTGGTTATAATTCTGTACGTGGTTTCAATGGACAGCTAGGAGTTAAATTCTAATTTTTATCACTGATTTAACGGATTTAAGGATTGCACGGAATGAAGGATTTTTTTTGTAAATGAAAGGATTTAAGACCTCTACGTCTACAGGTAGTGGGAAGTGAGTAATAGGGATTTATTAGGTTTCTCTAGATGTGTAGGTTGGGTTAAGGAACGCAACCCAACATTTTTAGAGATTTGTTAGGTTTTTCTATATTTTACTCAAGCTATCTATCGTATTCTTTATTATGGGTGTGTTGGGTTTCTCTACGTTCTAACCAACCTAACTGTTATTATTATTCTTTTTATAAAAAAAAACTATGCCTTAAGATAGTAATATAGCTGTTGTCTATTTATTTTCTCTATTCATTAGGACTTACGCATAACACAACGAAAGTAGCGGTAATTCATGAATTACCGCTACGGAAGAATCAGGTTTTCGGTCACATCTTGCGTAAGTCCTGTTCATAATAGAGGTTGGTAAAGAATATTACCTAACTTTTTATTGTGCTATTAATGTAAGTTATTAGCTAGGAAATTACTTATGCAACCAGGTTTAAATCTACTCATTCAACTGGTATTAGAGTTTGCACCTGTGATGGTGAATATCATCCAAAAGCAAACAGAAGGTAATTTAAAAAACAATATTTCTCCACTTCCTAAAGCAATCCAAGATTTTATTAAAACTGTAGATAATGTTACACACATAGATATTACTGCAACTGAATTTACCCAGCAACAGCAATTAGCTATCTATCATCACGCAACACAATTAAAAATCGCTAATCAAGAGAGAGAAACAGCTATTAAGTTACCAGAAGTTCATAAAATTCTTGATAGCTGGCCTTTGCGGTTGTATCCTTCCCAACTTTTAGATTCTTCTCTCAACTGTCAACGTGTCCCCCTCAAAGTTTTTCTCGCAGCACCACAAATCCAGTTTGATAAATTTGATTTTCAAAATTCCCAACTTACTGAAGAAATTGAACTAAAATTGGCTGAGGGTTTGCGTGAGTTTATCAATAATAATTATTCTCTGCATCATCCAGAAAGACCAATTGAGTTTTTAGCTGGTGCTTGGGATAGTAAGCGGTTTCATAGTGAATCTAGCATTAAGGCTTTGTTTAGTAGTTTAAAAAATCAACCGACTTTAATTTTAGAATCTGAAAAAGATGGAGATTATCTGAATTTCCGCATTGCTTATTGGGGATTAGGACAGGAAAATTATTACTATAAAACTATTTCTCGATTACCTTATCGGCAAATTTTACAAGAGTCTGCTAAAAATCGGGCTTGGGAATGGAAGAAGGTTAAAAATCAACTTTTAGCACTCGGAGAGGATTTAGAAGTAATTAACAATTTAGGTGAAGAAAGAAACCTCAACTTGGAAATTTTAGAAAAATTAGAAAAATGGCAATCTCAAGGAATTGATGTTAGTCAGTTATCTTTAGAATATCACATTGGTCATCATGATTGGGAACATCTTTTCCAGGTTTTAATTGCTTGTCACTGTTTAGTTACTGCTTGGGTGACAGATGCTTATCATTTAGTTAATTATGATGTAAATCCCTTATTACCAAAATTGCTACCAAGCTTACTCAATGATGCGGTCGATTTACAATCATTACAGCTAATTGCTAATAGTTATAAACAAGTTTACCAAGCTTTGAAAAATGAGCGAAATTCTAGGGTTCCAGAGTTAGCTTTGCAATTAGCTCAAGGTTTATCTCATATTCCTAATTCTAATTGGTCACAAGAACAAGTTGATTACTCTATTGATAGTTGGTTAGAGATGCGGCAAGTATCAACAACAGATGTAATTCATCCTTTAAAAGCGATGCAATTAGCGTTGAGAGTAGAAGATGAAACTTATATCAGCAAATTAAAAGAATATTTTACTGAAATTGGTGATGGCAAAAATCTTGTTTATGTGGAAAGTCTTTTAGAAGAAATAGCGATTCTTAAAGTCAAATGCAGTTTAGAAAATGTCACTCTTAAATATACCCTTACAGGACATTCTGGTAAAGTTTCTTCTGTGGCTATAAGTCCAGATAACAAAGTTTTAGTTAGTGGCTGTGCAGACAAAACTATTAATATGTGGAATCTGCAAACTGGTAAATTAATTCGCACTTTTACAGGTAATTCAGGTGCTATTTCTTCTGTGTCTGTGAGTCCTGATGGCAATTTTCTTGCTGTTGGTATTTGTGAACATCCACAAAGTAATGTTAAGGTATGGAATCTAAAAACTGGTAAACTTATCCATACTCTTTTAGGACATCAAAAACCTGTTAATGTAGTGGCTATTAGTCCAGATGGTGCAATTCTGGCTAGTGGTAGTCATAAAATCAAAATTTGGAGTTTACAAAAAGGAGAAAGAATTTGCACTTTATGGCATTCGTCAACTGTTGATGCTATTGCTATAAGTGCAGATGGGACAATTCTTGCTAGTGGTAGTTCTGATTCTAAAATTAGATTGTGGAATCCCCACACAGGTGATCCTTTACGCACTATTGCTGGTCATGTAGGTGAGGTGACATCAATATTTATTAGTGCAGATGGGAAATTTCTATTTAGCGGTAGTGCTGATAAAACAATTAAAATTTGGCATTTGAGTACAGGTAAATTGCTAAATACTTTAACTGGACATACAGATCAGGTAAAATCTATTGCTGTTAGTCTAAATGGGGAATTTTTGTTTAGTGGTAGTGCTGATAATACTATTAAGATGTGGCGTATTTCTACAGGTGAAGTTCTGCAAACTATGACGGGACATTCTGGGGTGGTGAATTCGATTTCGTTAAGTACAGATGGTAGGTTTCTAGCTAGTGGGAGTGCTGATAAAACTGTTAAAATTTGGCAGGTGATAAATAGGGATGTTCAGAAGTTGAAGGATTTGGGTTAAAGATGGAACTAACCGCAGAGGACGCAGAGAACGCAGAGGAAATTGGATTTTAACCGATGGGATAAACTAGTTCTCTAACACTGGTTGCTGAGTCTTGCTGTAGTGCTACTTTGGCTAAAGCTTGAGCTTCTGTTATAGTCATGTGTGAGATCACCTGTTTGAGTGGGGCTATGGCTTGGGGATTGACACTCAGTTCATCTACTCCTAAACCTAATAAAATGGGTGCAACAATGGTTTCTGCTGCGACTTCTCCACATAATCCTACCCAGATATTAGCCGTATGAGCAACTTTGACAGTTCGCTGAATCATTCGCAATACCGCAGGTTGCAAGGCATCTGCTAAAGTTGCTACTCTAGGATTTGTGCGATCGCCTGCCATGACATACTGGCTTAAATCATTTGTCCCAATACTAAAAAAGTCAACTTCTTTTGCTAACTGGTCAGCTATAGCTACTGCTGCGGGTGTCTCTATCATCATTCCTACTTTCATTGTTTCATCAAAACTGATTCCCGCTTGTCGCAGTTCTTTCTGTACCTCCTCCAAAATTGCCCTAGCTGCCCGTAATTCTGTTAAAGTGGCAATCATCGGCCACATGATTTTGATATTCTTTCCCACACTAGCGCGTAAAATTGCCCGTAACTGAGTTTTCAATAACTGGGGATTTTCTAAACAAAAACGAATTCCCCGCACACCTAAAAACGGGTTAGCTTCTGTCACTCCCGAACTCAGATAAGGAAGGTGTTTATCTCCACCTATATCCAAAGTGCGAATAATTAACGGTTTATTTTCTAAAACCTTGACTATGGCTTGATAAACTTCTAGTTGTTCCTCTTCCCCTGGTGCATTTTTCCTTTCTAGATACAAAAACTCGGTGCGAAGTAATCCCACACCCTCAGCACCATGATTTATCGCCGCTTGGGCATCCGCAATACTACCAATATTAGCAAAGACTTTAATGTGTTGACCATCACGAGTAATTGCTGGTTTGTGTGCCAGCTTTCGAGCTTCTGCTTGGGTTTGCTGCCATATCTGCCGCTTGGATTCTAGTATATTTAATGTCTCTATATCTGGTGCTACCCAAGCTTTACCGATTTCGCCATCTAGTGCGATCAAAGTTCCATTTTCCCAGTTTAATACCTGAGCATCTACACCCATAACCGCAGGAATCCCCAATGTCCGGGCAATAATGGCACTGTGAGAAGTCGCACTCCCAGAGGTCATGCAAATACCCATTACCTTACAGGGGTCAAGTTTAGCCGTATCTGAAGGGCTTAAATCTGTTGCTACTATAATCGCAGGTTCTGTCAGTTCTAAGTCAGTGGGAGCATTACCCAGTAAGATTCTTAATACTCTGCTACCCACATCGACCACATCATCAACTCGTTCTTGTAGGTAAGCATCCTCAAGTCTGCGGTAGGAATTAGTCACTCCATCAACTACGGCTTGCCAAGCAAATTCCGCATTCAGATGTTGTTCTACGATATGATGACGTGCGGCATCGAGCAAGACAGGATCTTGTAAAAATAGCAGGTGAGCATCAAAAATTGCCGCTTCTGCATCACCAATTTGAATAGATGTGTGGGAGAGTAAAGTTGCAATTTCCTGTTTTGCTATTTGTATAGCAGATTGTAATCTTTGCCACTCTATTTCTACATTTTCTATATGATATTCGGTTATTGCCACTGAAGCAGATTGATAATGAAATAATGGTGCGATCGCAACTCCTGGAGAAGCTGCAATTCCCCCTAGTTCACCCTGAGTCGGGGCGACAAATTCCTGGGCAGGTGCTATTAATTCGACAATGCTATCATCTTCGCCAAAGTTGTTGATAATTAATGCTTGTAAAGCTTGCAGGGCTTCCTGGGCATCAACACCAGTGGCAGTAATCCGCAATTCATGGCCTTGACGTACCCCCAAGGTGGCAACTTGATTAATACTATCACCCCGGACAGCTTCTGTATTTCTGGTTAAATTTTGTACCTGGATTTGTGATTGGAAGCGGGATGCAGTTGCCACAAATTGGGCAGAAGGACGAGCGTGTAAACCTAAGCGGTTACTGACTTTTAGCCGTATTTCTCTGGTGGCAACTTCGGCATTAGTGATGGGTTGAATACTCACCACTGGTAATGGATGAGCATCTAAACCCAACTGTGTGGTTTTGGCTAACAATGCCCCGTTTGCTTCTGCCATGACTTCCTGGATATTCATACCCGCAGCAGCAGCAACAGTAGCTGCAATAGCCCCTTCTACTAAGGGTGCAGCACAAAGATATACTTTTTCTTGTTGTTCTGGGGGTAGAAACTCCAGAGCCATTTCTGCACTCATTAAAGCACTACCCAAATCCATCAACACCAGAACACCGTCATCAGAAAATACAGATGCGATCGCTTCATAAACCTGCATTACATCTGTACCCAGTGGATTTTCAGGATCATCCATACCTGCTGCAACAGCAAGAGGAACTTGTCCTTGAACCATCTGTGCGGCTAGTTCCCGCACTCCCAAAGCTAATTGTTTACTGTGAGAAACAATAACTATTCCCAGCACTGCAATACCTTAGCCAGTTACCCATTCTATTATTCCTTGACAATATACCAAAGACGACATTTATTTAGGTTGATTTAGGCTTTGATAGTTAGGAAACTTACCTAAAAACCACTCAAACTCTGCTTTCCCCTTGAATTCTAACTCCGAACTCCTGCCTCCTGACTCCTGCCTCCTGACTCCGAACTCCGAACCCCGAACTCCGAACCCCGAACCCCGAACCCCGAACTCCTGACTCCTGCTATAACTACGAACTAGCTAACTTGATTAAATCATCCAACTCTTGTTGCATTTGGCTTTTCACTAACTCATAGCATTCGTTAACATAAGAGCGATCGCTCGCAGCTTCCCTACCATAACGTTCAAATACAATTGGTGGACAAATTCTTGTGTACATAGGCACTGGCATAGGTATATTTGGCAACGGGCCAATTGCTAAACCCCAAGGTAATCCCAGATAAACGGGAAAAACCAAAGGATCAACCCCAAACAGCCAAGGCATCCCCCATTTGTGCAATTGCTGCATAACTTCATACACATCAGCCAACACAATCAGAGTGTCATGAGAACCCCAGGAAATAGCCGGTACAATTGGCACATTTTCACGCAAAGCCAGCTTGATAAACCCCCGACGTTCAGCAAAATAAATTTTGTCCCGCATTTGATGAGGTCGAAATACATCTTCTGGCCCACCGGGATAAACCAACACACTAGCCCCAGAATGCAAAGCCGCATAAGCCATTTTGGGGTGAGCCATAATAGCTCCAGCTTTCATAGCCATTTCTGCAATCGGGGGAACAACTTCCCAGACTTTAGGATGCATTAAACCGTAAAGTGGTTTTGCTGCCCCAAACCGACGCACCCAGTCATACATCATCATGGATGTATCCGGGGAAGCTAGTCCTCCGTTATGAGAACCAACTACCAGGACTTTTCCCTCTGGGACATTTTCCCAACCACTGGTTTGAACTCGAAAATAGTAGTTATATAAAACGCCTAATACAGGCATCAGATTTTCGATGAACTTTGGATCTCGCTCGTCCAAAGACCACCCTAATTTTGTCTTCTGGGGGTGTTTTAGTTTTAACATCGAAGCATTCTATCAAATTATTACGAATTATGAATTATTTTAACCAGGTTTCCAAGTACCGTGGAAACTGTGGGGAATTACACTAGGTAGTCCTAGTTTGCAAACTGGTTCATCATTCAAGCGTTGGCTCTCGAATATCCAAACCTCGCTACTATTAGTATTACCATCATAAACCACCGTCAAAATCCAACTTTGCTCAGGGTTGTGACTGTCTTGTGCCAACAGAGGCTCAGAAGGATAGCGATTTTCACCCAAGTCCGCTTCCGACAGAGTTCCAGTTTGATAGTCAAAACAAGCAATACCGTTTAATATTTCGCCATCAATATCCGTTCCTTCCCGAAAAATAGACATATAGCTATAACGAGAAAACTTACCCACATTTTGCCGTGGCACATTAGGAAATTCACAAGTTCTATTTAACAGAGTTTCAATTCCCGTCACCTTCCCTGTTAGCGGATTAAGTTGTACCCGCGTCAACGTAGTTTTAGCAACTGTTTGAGTTTCTCCAGATGCCACCTCTTTTAAATATTGATTAGTTTGAAAATCTGCATAACGGGAAAAATCTACAATTACCGTACCGCTATCATCAACATAACCATTGCTAAAATGCCATTGAAACCAAGGTTCTGTAATTCCTTCACTCACTAAAGATAAAGTTTCTCTGTCAATTACTAAAATCTTAGTTCCTTTTTGTGGTAGCCATTGCAGCGAATCACTGTAACTACTAACTCCCAACAAAACAGGCCAAACATTCAAATGTACCGCAGGTGCAAAAAATATTAAATATTGTCCCGCTAACACAAAATCATGGATGACAGGAAAACCTTCTAACGTCAACTTAGCTGTTTTCAAAATCTTGCCAGTCAAGTCACTTTTGTAGAGACTTAATACCGCATTTGCTCCCGGAGTCACACCAAAATTAAAAATTTCTCCCGTGGCATAATCAACTTTAGGATGTGCAGAATAAGGTTGTTTTTTCTCCAAACCTTCTAAATTATCTAACCCTTGGGTTTCTAAAGTCTGCAAATCTAACGCATAAGGATTATCACCTTCCCACAATGCCAGCAGTTTATCAGGTAATGCCAAAACAGAAGTATTTGCAGCGTGCTTAACTGGTTTACGCCATTGATTCCAAATAGCCCCCGGTGCAGTCATGCCATAATTACCATACAGAAATTTACCCGCAGCAGTTTCTTCTTGATAACCAGCAGTCTGCACATAGCGATAGACACCAGTGGCACCAGCATCAGTAAAATGGACAGCCAAAATAGCCCCATCTCCATCAAACCAATGTCCTACAGCCATATTACCTCGTTCCAGTCGCGCTGCACCGTTGCGGTAAAGTGTCCCTCGTAAACCATCAGGGATTTTACCCGCGATAACAGGTAGTTGAGTAAGAGGAAATTCAGTTGCAGGTTGAGCGATCGCCCCTGCCCATGCTTTTTTTGTTGACTTTTTATCAATTGTTTGCATAGTTATAATCTTAGATATTTTCTAGAAATTCTTCCACTGAAACTCTAGCTTGATTGAGAACATTTTTGAATATTCTCATTGCTACAGTTTTGTTATTTAGAGTTCTCTAATTAAAAAAATATCCCAAAATTTCTTGTGGTGCCGGCAGGATGCCATTGGTGTCAAGTTAAGAAAAATGGATTTGTGTCAAGAGTGGGAAATAAATGGTAAAAGTCAACACAGGGGTGTTGAAAAGAGCCATGAGTAAACCAAGGAAAAAACAAGGGAATCCAGACTTTCGCCATCAAGTTAGCGTACCTGCTCCAGCTAGTGAAGAAATAGAATCACGGTTGATTGGGCTATTAAGTCCAGGGACATTTGCCAACCTCAAAGGGGTAAAAGACAAAGAGCGAAGCTTGCGCTCAAGAGTATTAACCCTACCAGTAATGGCAGCAATAATACTGAGTCTAGTATATCGACAAGTACAACACTTAACAGATGTATTGCGCTGCCTGGAAATAGAAGGACTAATGTGGGTAGAGGCAACAAAAGTCAGCAAGCAAGCTCTGTCCCAAAGACTCAACAGTTTACCGGCGCATCTATTTGCCAAGATGTTTGAGCAAGTAGTAGAACGTCTAGCAGCAAAAAGGAATGCAAAAGAATTAGCTCCAGCCTGGGCATCAGTGGCGCAGAGATTTTCCGCCATTTGGATTTGTGATGCCTCAACACTCGAAGCCATGAAAAAGCACTTCGGACAATTGCAAGAAAAAACAGGTTCAGTGTTGGCAGGAAAAATGCTGATGGTAGTAGAAGCTTTCACTCATATTCCTGTAGCAGTTTGGTATGATGCTGATGCCAAGCGGAATGAGACTCGTTGGTGGCAAGCATTGTTAGAACTTTTACCTGATGGTGGTTTACTCATAGTAGACATGGGATTTTATGGTTTTGAGTGGTTTGATTCTCTAACTGCTGCCGGCAAGTATGTTCTCACGCGCCAAAAGGAAAAGGTTAGATATAAGGTAGTGCGTGTACTTTCTAGCGGCTCTCACTACAGGGATGAAATTATTCAAATGGGATTGCATCATACCAACCCATGTCGCTATCCCATGCGCCAAGTATCCGTATTATGGGGTAAGACTTGGTATCATTATTTGACTAATGTTCTTGACCCACAACAGCTTTCACCACAGGAGGTTTGTGATTTATACCGCCGACGTTGGCGAATTGAGGACGCATTTTTATTGACTAAGCGTTTATTGGGCTTGTCCTATTTGTGGGTTGGTGGCACTAATGGTGTACAGATGCAAATATATGCTACCTGGATTTTCTACGCTGTCCTCAATGACTTGTGTGCTGATGTGGCTATTGCTTTACAACAACCTTTAGAACGCATTTCTGTGGAAATGGTTTTTCGCAGTTTGTATTTTTTCCACCGCGCACTTTTACTTGCTCCTGATTTACAACTTATTCCTTGGCTTGTCGAACATCATCGTTCTATGGGCTTAATCAAGACCGTCCGTCAACGTCACCGACGAACGGCTGCTCGCTCTCTTGACATTTGGGCTGATGCCTTAACTTGACACCAATGGCAAGATGCCCATCCCACAAGATTGGATCATCTTTTTTGTGGAGTTCTCTTAGTGGTACAAAACAAACTAATATTTGATGTGATTTCAACCGGGTTGGGTAGAACACGACCCCAAGGAAATTTGGTCATGTACTACAGCTTTAGGGGCAGCTTATGCTGCTGGGTTGGCGACTGGTTTCTGGGGGAGTTTGGAAGAGTTGTCTGAGAATTGGCTTTTAGATCAGACTTGGGAAGCGAAGATGGATGTTGTGGGTAGGGAAGGTTGTTATAAGTTGTGGAAGAAGGCGGTTAGTAGAACTTTTGATTGGGTCGATGTGTAAACTTTGAGTTATGGAATAATGAACCACGAAGTAACGAAGGAAGCGAAGGAAGAAGAGAGAAAAAGAGGAAGAGTTAAGAAGAAAGGATAATCCGCTTAATACCTTCTTTGAGAACGGGAACATTAAAGTTAATGAGAAGACCAAGAGGGCAATTAGTCATTTTTAAATAAGAAATAACTTGCGCCTCATGAATAGGAGATAACCTTTCTACAGCCTTCAATTCAACAATTAACGAATCACCAACCAAAAAATCTAACTCACCCTCACCTATCGGATGACCTTTATACTTGACAGCTACCAAATGTTTAGATTTAAAAGGGATATCACGCAAGCGAAACTCCATAGCCAACGCCTCATGATATACCCTTTCCAAAAAACCTGCTCCCAACATCCGATGTACCTCAATAGCCGCCCCAATCACAGCATAAGCCAGCTTTTCTACCTCATCACTAAACCTCCTCATTCTTCTTTCTTCTTCTCTTATTTTCTCTTCCTTCGTGTCCTTCGCTTCTTCGTGGTTCATTTTTTCTTATCTTTACTATTTTACAAAATATACTCAAGTAACACTGATTATACACAAATGTTTTCTTAACATCTAAGTATCGCTCATCCTTTCCTTTCTCTATCAATAAGCGATTGCCTTTGGCACTGCGCTCCGCGCAATCGCACCCCTAAACCCAATTTCCCATAAATTACCCTAAAATTAAATTACTGCTGCACAGGTGAAATGCTCCCAATCAGTTGTTTTAAGCATTTTTTTTCATAACTACCTTTCCCTGGCTTAATCAGAATTTGTACTTTCTTATATGAAGATAACAAATCATGAAACTAATCAGAACTCTTATTCCAGGAAAAATTCTTTTTGGATTAATCTTACTAGGACTTTCTGCTTGCAACTTACCCACATCTGATTCTGCAAACACTAACAATCAAGAAAAACCAACATCTGAACAAGTCAGCCAAAAAACTACTACTAACAATCAAGCCTGTACTTTAGTAGAAAATGGCTTCGGTTCCCCAGGACAGGTAAAACTGCGGGTAGAAGAAGTCGTAACAGGTCTAGAAGTTCCTTGGGGAATAGCTTTTCTGCCAAATAGAGATATGTTAGTTACCGAACGACCGGGACGAGTTCGCCTGGTGCGGGGTGGTAAACTTATTCCCAAACCAGTGGCTACTATCAATGTGACCGAGAGTGGTGAAGATGGTTTACTTGGTATTGCCACTCATCCCAATTTTGCTGACAACCGATTTTTTTACATTTACTATACCGCTGATAAAAATGGGTCACAGGTTAATCGTGTAGAAAGATGGCGACTATCGCAGAATGGACTCAGTGCTTCACCAGATCGGGTAATTGTTGATAATATTCCCGTTGCACAATTTCATAATGGCGGTCGTATTCGCTTTGGGCCAGATGGAATGCTTTACATTGGTACTGGTGATGCTAGAGAACCGCAAAGTTCCCAGGATGTAAATAGTCTTGCTGGTAAAATTCTGCGTGTGACTCCTGACGGACAAGTACCCCCAGATAATCCATTTGCGAAAAATCCTGTCTATATCACTGGGATTCGCAACACTCAGGGGTTTGATTGGCGTGATCAATCCACATTATGGGTAACAGACCACGGGCCTAGTGGAGATTTGGATAGAAGGGGTCACGATGAACTCAGTTTAGCAAAAGCAGGAGACAATCTGGGTTGGCCTACTATCTACCGTTGTGAATCAAAGAAAGGAATGGTTACTCCGTCGATTGTTTGGCGTGAAGCTTTACCTCCCGGTGGTGCAGTAATTTATACTGGCAATTCTCTTCCTGAGTGGAAGGGGAGCTTAATTATTGCTACCCTGCGTTCCCAACACTTGCAGCGTGTTGTTTTCAACCCCCAGTTCCCCCAACAAGTTGAGCGTCATGAGGTGTATTTGCAAGGTCAATATGGACGGCTGCGAGAGGCGATTATGAGTCCAGATGGTGAATTATATGTCAGCACCAGTAACTGTGATGGACGGGGAAATTGCCCTCCACAGCGGGATAAAATTCTCCGTATTACCCGATAAAAATCTCAGAATGAAACCGTCAGAGAACTTGATTGGTTAAAAGTCTTGGCAGAATGTCTGCAAAACACCGTTATCATGCGGAAGCTAATGCAAAAATATATTGGTTTGACTTTGTTGGCAGGGTTGACAATTTCTTTGGTTTCTACGCCTGTTAAGGCACAAATAGAGTTTATAAAACCAGAACAAGCCACTGATGAAAAATACCGTTGGCGACGACAGAGCCAGGATATGCCGGGTGTCCCTGTGGTTGTCGGCAATCAAGATTACTAGCGATCGTACCGAATAATAATCCATCATTAACTGTGTCTTCTCGTCCGAAGTTTTTTGTTTATGTACCCAAGATAGACAAAAAATATAATAATCCATCAGATGGAAAACTTGAAGCTGAGTTTCGTTTGGTTATTCCGGCAACTGAGGAAGAAGTTTATAGTACCAAAATCTCAATATCTCAAAATGGAATCACTGAGATTAATTTACCAAACAATGTTCTGGAATTAGAAGTAGATAAGGATTATCTGTGGGAATTTGCGATAGTTTGCAATATTGAAGATTACCACCAAATTAATGTTGGTGGACTGGTACGACGGGTTGAACCCTCTGCAAAACTGATATCTGCACTTGAACAGGCAAATTCTCTACAAACTGCTGTCATTTATGCCAAAAATGGAATCTGGATAGAGGCAATTTCTACCTTGATTCAATTACGTCGGCAATTTCCTCAAAATCTAAGGGTTATGGATTATTGGCGTTCACTGTTGAATTCTGTTGGTTTACAACAAATTACTGAACAACCGTTACTAAAACTTGATAGTAATGGAGTAATTCCCCAAAATTAAATTTTCTGGGGTATTGTTTTCATTGGTTTGGGTAAAAATTGTACAACTACCAACGGGGTGCAACTATGGCGATAAAATCCCAGGATTTTAAGGCGAGTATTTTCTGACAGAACAGGGTTATTCTATTCTTCCTCCTGACTCCTGAATATTGGATAGCAGATTCACTGTTTAAGAAGGATTTGAATCACAAACTCTGTCCCTTCTGCCATTTTAGAGAGACAATCCAATCTACCTCCGTGTTTCTCGACGATAATCTGATAACTGATCGCCATGCCCATACCTGTTCCTTTACCAACTGGTTTTGTTGTGAAGAACGGATTAAATATTTTCTGTTGAATCGGTTCAGGCATACCCAAACCATTATCAGCGATCGCTATTTTCGCCCATTGTGAATCAACTATAGATGTGCTAATGGTTATACAACCAGGATGATGTTGATTTTCTTTTGGTGTTTGTTGGCAATAACGTTCTTCAATCGCATCAATCGCATTAGCTAAAATATTCATAAACACCTGATTCAATTGCCCGGCAAAACAGGGGATTAGGGGCAAGTTCCCATAGTGCTTGATCACAGCAATGGGGGGAAAATTGCCTTTAGCCTTTAAGCGATGTTGCAGGAGCATCAAAGTGCTATCTAAGCCATCGTGCAAATTTGTTTGTTTATATTCGGCTTCGTCCAACCGGGAGAAGGTGCGTAATCCTAAAACTATATTAGTGATGCGATCGCTACCCGTCTTCATTGAATTTAAAAGCCGAAACAAATCGCTAACAACAAAATCCATATCTAATTCCTGCATCAGAGCTTGAATCTGATCATTTGGCTCAGGATATATCTTCTGATAGAGATGGAGCAAATCTATCAAATTCTGCACATAGGTAAAAGCGTAGTCAATATTGGCATGAATAAAGTTAATGGGGTTATTAATCTCATGGGCAATACCTGCTACCAACACGCCTAAAGCAGACATCTTTTCAGATTCCACTAGTTTTGTTTGGATCATTTGCAGATTATTGAATGCTTCCTGTAGTTCCTGACTACGGGTTTCGGCTTCTGCCCGCGATTTTTCTAACCCTTGAATGACTTGATTGACTAGCTTTGATTGGATTTCATAGGAGTTTTCTAATTCCACCCGATTAGATTCTGAGCGATCCAGTTTTTTCTGCAATAGGCGATTATGCTTTTCCAACTCTTTCACCCGTTGTTGCAGTTGCTCAAAAGACAGATTATCCATGGTGGATTACTCCACCCCCAACAGCAAAGTCACGAAAGTTTCATTGTGAAATTGCGCTTCGGCATTGGGTCGCAATGGTGCAATTTCACCATAGGTATAAAAACCAGCACAAGTAGCTCCAGTAGGTATTTCAGATTGCAATACTTGATACTCTTCCTTGGCTCTGGTTCCTAGTACGTGCATTCGTCCCGTGCAGGAGAAGAATAACACTACGGTTGGCTGGTTTCCGGGATAATGCCCAAGTGCTTGTTGCATGGAGAGGCGAGCAGAATCAACTATTTCATCTCGGTTAGATCGTACAACTTGAACTTCTGAGTGGAGTGGAATATCCGCAAAAAAGCTAATGCTACCGGAGGCTTCGTCGTAGTCTCCATTGGAGCTTCTCATGTACCAACTATCTCGGTTGGTTTCAAAAACTGCTAATCTATAGGCGGCAGAGGGGCGAATGTCACCTAAATAATCCCGATAAAACTCCAAGGCAGGTTGTCCATCGACTTCATAAAGTACATTCCCCTCGACTTTGGTAGCCATTCCTTTTTTGCCGATTGGTGTCCAACCACTTGATACCCCATGTCCCCAAAGTACATGACCTGATAGTAACAAAATGGGTAGGGCATCACTGAGGACTTCTTCTCCAAAAAATTGGTAGGTTTGCTTAAATTGCCATTGGTCGCAGGTTGTGCCACCAACAATAGGGACTTCTGCCCCCAAGGCTTGCTGTAATCCTTGCAGGATTAAGAGTCCACTGGTAGTCAGGCTTTCGGGAGTGGTAATGCACAGAGCAGTGGGAAATTGAGTTTGTGCTTGGGCAATTTGCACGGTTTTTTGAGCGATCGCTATAGGATCAGAGGAGACATGACGACCAACTGCGGCATGAAATTCTATTTGATCAGCACAAAATAGGATTAAAACGAGAGAGTCTTGCTGAAACTCTAAAACTGAGGAAATTTCACCGTCGGTTGTGCCACCAATTAACTGAATACCTGGAAATGTCTGATGAATAGATCGTAAAATCTCCGCATGATCAAAATCTAGAGCCGCCAGCACAATTCCGGCTTGAGGGCTGATATCAACCAGTCCAGTCAGGCATTGTTCCAATACTTCTGCGATCGCTACTTCTGTCTCTGGATCATTACTATGTCCAATTACGGCTTTTAGCATTACTTGCTCAGATCCTTTCTGTATTCTTGTTCATCAATTTCTATTCCTTCCCGATTTGCGATCGCACATATCAAGCTGGATTCACTTGAATATATCCAGGACTTACGCCTCTGTGGCTCGTTTTTCAGTAACTTGTGGGTAAGTCCTAATTTTTTATAATCATAATAATTCTCGGTAGGGGTACGCTAAAGCACTCCCTACACTGTTAAGAGTAGCTGATTACCCGAATAACAGATAATCTATCGAAAGCTTACCAGGACCCAAAAAGATAAACATAAGTGCGATCGCAAAATAAATGAAAGGAACATCATAAGAAGGCCCTGGTTGATTGGGTGGATATTTCACAAATGGATCGTGAAAAACAGTCCAATGAATAGAAAGTGCAATTCCCATTGATACGGCAATACCCAAGGCCGCTAACGGTGTCATAAATCCAGCAATAATCGCAATACCTCCACCAAAGACTGCTAATGCGCCCAGCAACTGTAAGACACTGGGAAATTCTGGCATACCTTCTTCTTTCATCCAATTAAATGGATTTTTGACCTTAGTCCATCCATATAAAACCATTGCACTTCCCCAAATTAATCGGAGTATAAGGATTCCAAAAGCTGGAGAACCACTAACATAAGGGGGGAGAAACTGAGTTATAAAGTCCAGTTGCATGATTAGCCCTGTGAATTTTTAGATATTGTGACAATTCAGGTAAATTTTAACTTCAAAGAATGTAAAGATGTTTACGGTAAAATCTTTACACTACAGAATATAGTAGTTCAACCAGATTGATTTAACCTGAGTTCGACATAAGATAATTTGTGGAAAACTTGCCCCCAGTAGGAGTCTCAAACCCTTATTCTCTCGCTCTTAAAAATCATAACTCCGTTCGCGCAGCATCTCCGTTCGCGTAGCGTCTCCGGAGGAGAAACTCCGAACTCAGGCGATTTAAGGTGATCGCACTGAGATCACTTAAATCTCATTGATGAGCAAATGCGATCGCCTACAGTGGGTGAAACGCGATCGCTTTTTGAAATCAAAATCACAGCCCAAGGTTACGAAGTCTATGGGATCGAGAGTCTTTTGACATCTAAACCCAAGGCAACAGCCCCCCATAATGGCGCATCATCACCTAATAACGCCCGCACAACTTCAAAATTAACTTCAGGTAATGCTGTTTCCTGCGCTACCTTGCGTACTGTTGCCCAAAAACTATCCCCAGCTTTAGTGACACCACCACCTAAAACAAAGCGTTGGGGATTCATCAGGTTGGCGACATTGCCAATACCCACACCTAGCGCCCAAGCTGCTTTGTATAAAACTGCCTGTGCTAATTCATCTCCTTGAGCAGCTGCCGTACTAACTACTTGTCCTGTGATCAGGTTTAGATCATTACCCACTAAATCCCTGAGTATTTCTCCTCTTGTACTAGCTGGGGAATTATGAGCTTCTTTCTCTAAAAGTTCCCGTGCATTTTGTGCCATATAGGGGCCAGAAGCTAAACGTTCAACACATCCCCTTTTTCCACATAAACATACTGGCCCAGCGGGATCTACAACTATATGACCAATTTCACCAGCCATACCTAATGCACCCCGCCACGGCTTACCGTCAAGTATCCAACCTCCACCTACACCAGTGCTGATAGTGATGTAAAACAGGCTATCGTATCCTTGTCCAGCACCAAAGCGATGTTCGCCGATAGCGGCCACATTAGCGTCATTATCTATGCTGACAGGAGCATGATATTCTTCTTCTAGCAGTAGTTTGAGAGGAATATTTTCCCAGCCAGGGACATGATGAGAAAGCCTGACTAGTCCGGTGGCTGCGTCTACTGGGCCACCAAAGCTGACACCGATGGCATCAGGTTTACTTCTATCTAGCACAGAATCAATGAGCGATCGCATAATTTCTACATCACTCAAGGCATCTGCATTTGCAGGTGAGAGGCGATTTTCATGGCGCAACCACTCTCTAGAACCAGCTTTCACCGTCGCTGCTGCCAGTTTAGTTCCACCAAAATCAAGAGCTAATATTAACGTCATAGCATTTTCCCAATAGGGCATTGTATATTGGGCATTGGGTATTCAGATCACCAAAAATATTTCCCAGCCTCTATTCCCCATTACCTATTATCACGTCAATGAACTCTTGTAATCGTGCATGATATCACCCTTTACAATAAATTTGTTCACAGTTTTGACAGCAATCAAATTCTTTTATCTATAAACTGCCCATTTTTGTCCCATAGATATTTCGCACTTG
This sequence comes from Anabaena sp. EIM26, assembly GCF_057568715.1. Taxonomy (NCBI): domain Bacteria; kingdom Bacillati; phylum Cyanobacteriota; class Cyanophyceae; order Nostocales; family Nostocaceae; genus Anabaena; species Anabaena sp. EIM26. Next base: position 2,287,837 of record NZ_CM172472.1, read on the forward strand.
ATACTCATCGACAGGATAATTTTTGCGTATTATTAAGGATTTTATGAACTTCTTGACAGCAGTCTTATCGTTTCTTCTCAAAGTGTTAAGTACTTTAAACTTTATTTCACTGTGTCATGTTAATAAAATAACATAATTATCCAGACCTTCTACAATTTATGAATAGATCAAATTTTGAGTGAATTTATGTCTAATCGTCCTATTTATCTCGATAATCATGCAACCACACCCCTAGATGAAAGAGTATTAACAGCAATGATTCCTTACTTTACTGAAAAGTTTGGTAATGCTGCTAGTATTAGTCATATTTACGGTTGGGAATCAGAAGCTGCTGTTCAACAAACACGGACAATTTTAGCAACTGCAATTAACGCCACACCAGAAGAAATTGTCTTTACCAGTGGTGCGACAGAAGCAAATAATTTAGCAATTAAAGGTATAGCAGAAGCTTATTTCCAAAAAGGTCAACATATTATTACTGTAGCAACGGAACATAAAGCAGTTTTAGACCCTTGCGAATATTTAAAAAGTCTTGGTTTTGGCATAACAATTTTGCCAGTTAAAAAAGATGGATTAATTGATTTAAACGATTTAGAAAAAGCTTTGCGTCCTGATACAATTTTAGTATCTGTGATGGCGGCAAATAATGAAATTGGGGTTTTACAACCTTTGGCAGCAATCGGAGAAATCTGCCATCAACGCCAAATCATTTTTCACACAGATGCAGCCCAAGCAATTGGTAAAATTCCCTTAGATGTGGAAGCGATGAACATTGATTTAATGTCTCTCACTGCTCATAAAGCATACGGGCCAAAGGGTATTGGGGCATTATATGTTCGCAGACGCAATCCTAGAGTTCAAATCGCTCCCCAGCAACACGGAGGTGGACACGAACGGGGAATGCGTTCTGGTACTTTGTATACACCGCAAATTGTCGGTTTTGGTAAAGCAGTGGAAATTGCTTTAGAAGAGCAAGAAACAGAAAACCAGCGGCTAATAGAATTAAGAGAACGATTGTGGAAACATTTATCTACTGTAGAAGGAATTCATTTAAATGGTCATCCTCAAAAACGATTAGCAGGAAACTTAAATATAAGTGTTGAGGATGTAGACGGTGCTGCACTTTCTCTGGGTTTACAACAATTAATGGCCGTGTCTTCTGGTTCTGCTTGTTCTTCAGCAAATACTGCACCTTCCTATGTTCTTACAGCCTTGGGAAATTCAGAGAAGTTAGCCTATGCTTCAGTGCGGTTTGGAATTGGCAGATTTAATACAATGGAAGAAATAGATACAGTTGCACAACAAGTAATTTCTACTGTTCAAAGTTTACGCAAGCAGGTAAGCAAAGCTCGTTAGTCGTATCGACTAATTAAACGGAGAGGGGGAGATTCGAACTCCCGGAAGCTTTCACCTCATCTGATTTCAAGTCAGACGCAATCGACCACTCTGCCACCTCTCCAAATTATTTGTCAGAATTGTGTAACACAAAAACTGACAAATAATATCATAACCTATAATTACACAGTTGGCACTACTGAAGGGGAAGAATTATAAAAAATTTCCTCAGCAGCCACCTGGAAGTCTTTACCTAACCAAACCAGAGAAGCTTTTGTGACTACACCACCCTCTAAAGAAACCAGAGAAAAATTTCGTAATTTGACACCGTCTTCCTCTATAATCCGGGGAACAGTAGCGGCATTTAGGTAAATTGTTCCCTCTGGACTTCTAAATACAGCCTTCCTTTGCACCTTCTTAGTATGGCGGAGAGTGCGATGCATATGACCAAAGGTGACTAGAGAAACAGTTTTCTTCATGTTGAGACTTTGAGAAATAGCCTCAGCAAAATCTGGATCACCAAAATCACCACCAATAGGATGCCAATCTTTACCACAGGGGTCTTCAGGACGATCGCCTAATCCACTCGGTCCATTATGTCCTAGAAAAATAATGTTGTCATAAGCAGCACTTTTCAGCACCTTGACAATTTTATCTGCGGACTCCTCCAGACTAGAGACACCGTAACGTTCCTGACAGATTTCTGCAAATCTCCATTCTGGCCCACCCCAGGTAAAAGGACGACCACCCACCACAGTTAAATTCCAATCAGGAAAGTCCAATTTCCCATAACTGACGTGGGACACTCCCAATAAATCTAGCTGTTCCTGTACCCAGTCTTCCTTGGTGCGGTCATAGGGACATTTTTTGCGTCCCCATTCAGTGGCCGAGTACCAGGCATCGTGGTTGCCCATTACCGCTGCTTTGGGAATATCCAGGGAAGCGATCGCTCTGACCACTTCCACCGATTCATTCCCAAAATCCCCGACAAATAGCACCAAGTCTACACCCAGATGCTTGAGTGCTATGCCGTCTTCTACTTCCCATTGATCGTGAACATCGCCAATTACAGCAATTTTCACAGGTTTTGATTGAGTTTTCTGACTGGTCATGCCACTTTAAAAAGCCGTATATCTCCAGGATATGAAACTCCAACCGATTTGCACATAAATTGCCGACATCAACCGTCCACTATTTTTGGTAAAAACTACTATAATTGAATCCACAAGATAATCTCATTGTAAAAAAAGCAGTTTCTAATTGTGTTTACAACTACACTTGCTCGACCACAAGGTACACTACCATTAGATTTATTTGCCGCTATTGAGGAGCTAAAAACAGAACTCAACGCGGTAATATTAGCGCATTACTATCAAGACCCCGATATTCAAGATATTGCCGACTTTATTGGCGATTCCTTACAACTGGCCAAAGCCGCAGCAAATACCAATGCAGATGTAATCGTCTTTGCTGGTGTTCACTTCATGGCAGAAACAGCCAAAATCCTCAATCCTGATAAATTGGTGCTGCTACCAGACTTAAATGCTGGTTGTTCTTTAGCAGACAGTTGTCCTCCAAAAGAATTTGCAGAGTTCAAAGACGCACACCCCAACCATTTAGTTATTTCCTATATTAACTGCTCCGCCGAAATCAAGGCCATGAGCGATATTATCTGCACTAGTTCCAACGCTGTGAAAATTGTCCAGCAAATACCCGAAGAATCAGAGATTATATTCGTTCCAGATCGGAACTTAGGACGGTATGTGATGGAACAAACAGGGCGGGATATGCTGTTATGGCAAGGTAGTTGTATAGTTCATGAAACCTTTTCCGAAAAGAAAATAGTCCAATTAAAAATTACACATCCTCAAGCAGAAGCGATCGCACACCCAGAATGTGAAACCAGTGTTTTGCGTCATGCCAGCTTTATTGGCTCTACAGCAGCCCTACTTAATTATTGCCAAAACAGTCATACACAGGAATTTATCGTCGCTACAGAGCCAGGAATCATCCACCAGATGCAAAAATTAGCGCCTGAAAAGCTCTTTATTCCTGCACCTCCACAGAATAATTGTAATTGTAACGAATGTCCGTTTATGCGGTTAAATACCTTAGAAAAACTGTATTTAGCAATGAAAAATCGCACCCCCGAAATCACCATGTCAGAGGAAATTCGCCTCGCTGCACTGCGGCCAATGCAACGGATGTTAGAAATGAGTATTTAATGAGTTTTGTAAAGCAGCAATAGCTGCTCTACAAAATTTACTAGACTGTCTAAAAACTATCTGCAAACAAAATGCTCAACTTAAATAGGACTTAGGCAAGTGTCACACCAAAAATCTGTTGTAGGGTGCGTCAGACTGCATAAATCTTGCAAATAAACAGATTATTGAGATCTGACGCACATTAGTAAGGTGCCAGTTGCGTAAGTCCTGTTAAAATGTCATCTTCTCAGCTTCTTTCTGTGCTGTCTCACTATATTTTTTGTATAACTTAGTTCTAATTTGAGCTTCTTGATAACGGGTATGATTAGGAGGAACTTGACTCATTAAATCAGAAGCTCTTTGCCATCTAGCTGCTAATTCTAACCACTGAGTTGAAGTTGTAGCTGTTTTACCAGAAGCAGAAGCTTGGTTAGCAAGTCTTACAGCATCTGCAAATGCGTCATCCAACACATCATCATTGGACGGGTTAGACAAACTTTTATTGATGGTATAGGGTGATACTTGTGATTTAATTTCGTTGGTTGTCCTCAAAGATGAGGAAATATGTAACGGTAAAAATTTTTTTAGTTGATTCCCAGTTAAAAAATCAACCAGCAAAGTCAGTAAAAGCATTGTGCATAAACCAGTAGACCCTATCATCACTTGTTTAGTTAAGGTCTTATGTTTATATGGAGTAGACAGTAAAGATTGGCCTTTGGGCAAAATCGGTTTTCCTAATTCAGCATAGGCTGTTGTAAAATCTTGAATTAATCGCTTGACAATACCAGGCTGTACTAGTGTAATTTCCTGTGACCACAGTAATTGATTTTCAGAATCGCGGTTAATTTCTTCTAACCATAGTAATTGCTCCTCACGCACAATTCGGCTATTAATATTAACCTTGCGAATGTTACGCGGTGCAGTTGAATCAAGAATCTGTTGAATTCTTTGTACCAGAGTAGATTGCTCAAGTTGCTCTACTGTAGCAGCCTCACACAAAAGTTGTAAGACACCATCAGCAAAAATAGCTCTAGTTCTGACACCAGACATAACTAGCTTTTCGTTCAACAGTTGAATAATCGCAGCGACGCTACCCTGGTGAGCTTGCCAAGCGATATCATTTAT
>NZ_CM172472.1:2297500-4115000 GCF_057568715.1 Anabaena sp. EIM26
CCGGTGTTCTTCCTGATATCTACGCATTTCACCGCTACACCAGGAATTCCCTCTGCCCCGAACGTACTCTAGCCGTGTAGTTTCCACTGCTTTTATCATGTTGAGCATGACTCTTTAACAGCAGACTTACATGGCCACCTGCGGACGCTTTACGCCCAATCATTCCGGATAACGCTTGCATCCTCCGTATTACCGCGGCTGCTGGCACGGAGTTAGCCGATGCTTATTCCTCAGGTACCGTCATTTTTTTCTTCCCTGAGAAAAGAGGTTTACGACCCAAGAGCCTTCCTCCCTCACGCGGTATTGCTCCGTCAGGCTTTCGCCCATTGCGGAAAATTCCCCACTGCTGCCTCCCGTAGGAGTCTGGGCCGTGTCTCAGTCCCAGTGTGGCTGATCATCCTCTCAGACCAGCTACTGATCGTCGCCTTGGTAGGCTCTTACCCCACCAACTAGCTAATCAGACGCGAGCTCATCTCCAGGCAATTAATCTTTCACCTCTCGGCATATCCGGTATTAGCAGTCGTTTCCAACTGTTGTCCCCGACCTGAAGCCAGATTCTCACGCGTTACTCACCCGTCCGCCACTAAATCCCTAAGGATTCCGTTCGACTTGCATGTGTTAAGCATACCGCCAGCGTTCATCCTGAGCCAGGATCAAACTCTCCATTTTGGTTCGTTCTTCTTAAGCTCTAATTCTTTAACCTCTTCAATCCTCTATTTTTCTTTCCAGGATTGTTCAGTTGATTTTTTTGACGAGGAATGGTCGTCTCTATTCTTTCAAAGTATTATTATCTTTTCTCGGTTCAGCGCATTGGGCTTTTGCCCTCACTTAATAAACATACCAACTCTTCCTCTTTTCTGTCAAGGGGTTCTGAAAACTTTTTTTGGTTCGCTTCTATGGCAAGGATCGGGATGGCTGGCCGCCTTATGTATACAGGGTTTTTGGATTGATTATGGGTGGGCATCCCTTTATTTGCGTAAATGGCTAGAATCAAAATGTTGACTTAACCTATTTTTCCTTCAGGTTTTGAGTACTGTATCTTGTTCCCGATGTCATCAAACTATTGATAGTCAGGCAATTTCTTGTCCCTATTGCCGGATTACTCTCAAAGCCTATGGACACCCTGGAGTTCCCTTACACCGATCAAATGGGGACTATTATTTGTGTGAAAGCTGCGTCTATCACCAAGATGATAGTTGTAATTTTCCTCAACGTCCTTATGCTAAAAGCTGCACGCTTTATCAAAATCTAGAAGAGAGTAAATTAGAGTTATTAGTACAGCAGAGTAAAAACATTGGATTAGCCGTTGTAAAAAACTGGCTTCAACGCCATCAAACCTTGCTGCTACTAATTTTTATATTTTTGATATGTCTGCTTGTTGCCCTGTAACCCACATTCCGCAGATATTAAAGTAAATTTAGGAATTAAAAATTTAGAAAAAGTAAAGCCTGAAAAGATTGCCTAGCAAAGATTTCAGGCTTTTTTGGTAAAATAATAAGCGTCAAATAGAGAAGGGAAAAAACAATGAAAGAGTCAAAAGAGGTCATGAAAATCCTAGATATAGACCATTTAGGAATAGTAGCGGGAATAATAGACGAGATGGAATTGGTAGAAGAAGTGAATAAAATGGTGGGAATAAAAACAAAAGAAATTCTCACACCAGGACAAGTAGTAAAAGCAATGATCTTATATGGATTAGGCTTTTTAAGCGCCCCATTATATCTATTTGGGGAATTTTTTGTAGGAAAAGCAACAGAACATTTAATAGGAGAAGGAGTATTGCCAGAGCATTTAAATGACGATAAACTAGGAAGAGAACTAGACAAATATCATCAAATAGGAACAACAAAAATATTTACAGCAGTAGCCATAAAATCAGCCCATAAATTCCAAGTAGAAAGCAAGAGTATTCATTTAGATGGAACATCAATGAGTGTAGAAGGAGAGTACAAAAAAGAAATCGAAGAAATAGACGAAACAAAGCAAGAAACAGGAGAAAATAAATTAGAGATAGAAGCAGAGATGAAAGCAATAGAAATAGTGCATGGATACTCAAGAGATAAAAGACCAGACCTCAAACAATTTATCATAGACATGATAGTAACAGGAGATGGAGACATCCCCTTATATTTAAAAGTAGATTCAGGAAATGTAGATGATAAAAGTGTATTTGTAGAAAGATTAAAAGAATTTAAAAAACAATGGACATTTGAGGGAATATGTGTAGCATATAGTGCCTTATATACAGCAGAAAACTTAGCAGCAATGAGAGAAATAAAATGGATAACAAGAGTACCATTAAGTATCAAAGAAGCAAAAAATAAAATCGTAGGCATAAAAGAATTGGAATGGAAAGATAGTCAAATATCAGGGTATAAAATAGCAGCTAAAGAATCAGAATATGGAGGGATAAAACAAAGATGGGTAATCGTCGAAAGTGAAATAAGAAAAAAATCAAGTATCCAACAAGTAGAAAAACAAGTAAAAAAACAGGAATCAAAAGCAAAAGCCTTACTTAGTAAACTATCCAGGCAAGAGTTTGCTTGTCAGCCAGATGCTAAAATAGCAATAGAAAAGTTATCAAAATCCTGGAAATATCACCAAATAAAAGAAATTGAGTACATAGAGAAACCAGAATATAAAACAGCAGGTAGACCAAGTAAATTGACCGAACCAAGTCAAATAAAATATCAAGTTAAAGGTCAAATAGAAATAAGAGAAGAAGTAATAGAAGCTGAAAAAATTAAGGCAGGTAGATTTATATTAGCAACGAATATCTTAGATAACAATGAATTGAGTGATGAGCAGGTATTAGAGGAATATAAAGCCCAACAATCCAACGAGAGAGGATTTAGATTTTTAAAAGACCCGTTGTTTTTTACATCAAGTGTATTTGTCAAAACCCCGGAAAGAGTAGAAGCAATAGCAATGATAATGGGATTGTGTTTGTTGGTCTATAACCTCGCACAAAGAAAGTTAAGACAAGAATTAGCTAAATTCGATGATGGGATTAGAAATCAAGTTAATAAAATCACAAATAAACCGACAATGAGGTGGGTATTTCAGATGTTTCAGGCTGTACATTTGGTAATTATAAATGGACAGAAACAAATGAGCAATTTAACAGAGGAACGTGAAAAGATTGTTAGATACTTAGGAAAGAGTTGTAGTAAATATTATCTAATTACTTGATGTGGTTTATTTGACCGAAAAAGATGCAGATAGTTCAAGGGTAAAATTAGTAAATATAAATTTTTAGCGAAGATGTAAATATTCTTGGCTGTAATTGTCATGTTTATTTTACCCGAAATTACTAATTTAATATAGAGAGAGAAGATATTTTAAAACCTCATAAAATGAAGTTACTTAATATGCTCTATTTTTTGGCAAACAAAGTTAAACTCAACCAGAAAAATTAGGCAGATAAAATTTTCCTGGCTGGAATTTTTCAAAAATATCAATAATCTAAGTCACATCTGCGGAATGTGGGCTGTAAGCATCCTAGCATCCTAAAATGAATATAGATAACAATTCAAAATTCCAAATAAATTCACTGCCCAAGCGTCAAGTTGTTGTAATTTCAGAAACTTCATTAGTAGTTTCTAGGACGGGTGGTGATACTTCTTCAACAATGTCTAAATCAAACCAAAAAGTAGTACCTACACCAACTTCACTGACTAAATTGACTTGACTGTGATGTCTTTCCATGATGTTTCTGACAATGGACAGACCTAAACCTGTGCCTTCGAGAGTGTGAACTCGATTTTCTACTCGGAAAAAGCGGTCAAAGATGGCTTGTTGGTCTTCTGTGCCAATACCAATTCCTGTATCACTGATTTCGATCCGCACTTTGGAACGATAATTATCTTCGTGCCGCAGTTCTGGGAGTGCAGAGTTTCCGTCAGAAGCAGAAAAGGTAGAGTGTGGTTGAGGATTTACCTGGTAGGCTCGGATGGCTACTTTGCCACCTGCTGGGCTAAACTTCAGAGCGTTACCGATTAGGTTACCAAATACTTGCAATAATAAATCATAATTACCTATAACTAAAGGCAGGTTAGGAGCAACTTCTTGAACAAGTTCAATTCCTTTATCTCTAGCATTGAGTTGATAAGTACGCAATGTTTGCTCTAGTGCTTGCGCTAAATCTACACCATCAAAATTGTAAGTACGACCGGATTCAAGTTTTGATAAATCTAGGACATCGTTGACTAACCGGGTAAGTCTGTCGGTTTCATGATTGACAGTTTCGAGAAATTCACGTCGTTCTTCTATATCTAGGTCTTCACCATAATCATGCAGGGTTTCTATATAGGTTTTGATGTTAAAGAGTGGTGTTCGGAGTTCGTGAGAGATATTGCTGATAAATTGGCTTTTGGCTTCATTCAGTTCTACTTCACGGGTGATATCTTGAACTGTAATGGCGATACCTTTAATACTTTCTCGTTGTAGGTTAAGTACTGTAGTTAAGAGAATACGGATTGTGCGTTTGGTTGGTTGATCGAGGGGGATACGAAATTCGGCACTTTCACGTTCTCCTGCGGCCATTTCGTATAATGTGCGGGTGATTTCCATTTGGACGCTTTGAGGTAGATGATGCAATACATTTCTACCTACTACATCAATGCCTTCCCAAGCAAAAATTCGCCGCGCTGTGGGATTGACTAAAATTACCTGCATATTATTATCAATTAATACTGCACCATCAGCAATGGTGGAAACCAAGGTTTCTAACTTGGCTTTTTCGGCTGTTAGTTCTTCAATATTTTGCTCTTCATAGCGCTCTAGGCGTTCTGCCATTTCATTAAAGCTAAAAATAAGCTCACCTAGTTCTCCTCCTAGAGGTAAGTCAATTCGCTGTTTAAAATTTCCAGCAGCAATTTGTTTTACCCCTACAAGTAGTTCTTTAATTGGTTTAGTAATGGTTAAGGCGTTAATGACTCCTGCTAAAATCACCATGACCCAAATAGTGATGAAGACGGCTATGGTGACATCACGGGTGAAGTTGGTAGATATGACTGCGGTTTGGTTGGGGTTGATACCGACTGCTAAGACACCTAAATATTTTTGACTGACTATTAGAGGGATAAATACATCGGTGACTACACCATCTGGAGTGTTATGTTGACGTACCATTGGTTGGTCATCATTTCCAGGATAATCTTCTGGTAGTTGTATTTTTCGCTTGATGGTAAGGGAGTTTTCTACCTCTGGTTCCCAAAAAGGAATGCCAAAAAAGATTTTTCCGGTTTCATCAGCGTAAAGCATATAGCGCACGCTGGAGGTGCTGCTGTAGAAGCGTTGGGAAAATTGGGCAACTTCTGTGAGATTTTGATCAGCAATGAGTGGGGCAACGTTAGATGCAAGTAGTAGTCCTAGATCACGACCAAAGCGGGTATCGTTGAGACGTGCATCTTGCTGAATTGTGTTTACTGCCCAGAAAGTCAGACCACTCATCACCAGCGAAACGACCAAGGTAGCGACAGCTAGGAGTTTGGTTTGGAGGGTGAACTCGTACCACCAATGAGCGAGTGTTTTCGATACGCCATTGGCAAACGCATCTCGGATTGTTGTTAAAAAAGCCAGCATCTTAAATATACTTAAAATATTATTGTTAATAGTTCTGTGTTTTCTACCCTAACAACTTAAAAATTAACAGTTAATTCTACAAAAGTGTTAGGGAGAAATTAGGAAGAGGAATGATAGGGTGGTGGAAAAATCGAAAAACTACTAACCTGCTAACTTAATTATTCGTTTTTCAGGATTCTATGACCGATATCTCTACGGTAATACACTCCTGGAAATTGAATGTGTTCGATACTAGCATATGCTTGAGCGATCGCTTGTGGGAAATTTTCGCCCGTTGCAGTGATATTTAAAACTCTACCACCATCTGTCACGATTTGTTGGGCTGTATTTAAGTTCGTACCGGCGTGAAATACAATTGCTCCGGCAGTTTCAGCTTCTTCAATACCAGTGATTACTTTGCCTTTTTCATAATCTCCAGGATAACCACCTGAAGCTGCCACTACAGTAGCAGCAGACCCTTGTTTCCAAGCAATTGGCGGCATTTCTCCTAAACGCTGTTGAATACAAGCCAAGATTAAATCTTCTAAAGGTGTCTCTAGTAATGGCAATATGACTTGCGTTTCCGGATCACCAAAGCGACAGTTAAATTCTAAAACTTGAAAATTGCCATCAGGTGAAACCATTAACCCAGCATACAGTACGCCTCGGTAGTCAATACCTGCGGTTCTTAAAGCTGCGATCGCTTTTTCTAACACTTCTGTTTGAACACGTGCCATCAACTCGGCTGTAGCAATGGGTGCTGGTGCATAAGCTCCCATTCCCCCAGTATTTTCTCCTGTATCGCCCTCCCCAATACGTTTATGATCTTGAGCAGGTAATAACGGACGAATTGTTAAACCATCTGTTAATGCTAAAACAGAAACTTCTTCTCCTAGCAAACATTCTTCAATAACAACAAAATTGCCTGCACTGCCAAACTGCCCTTGAAAAATCGCATCAATGGCATTTTCTGCCTGTTCTAAAGTTTGAGCGACTATCACACCCTTCCCAGCGGCTAGTCCGTCAGCTTTGACAACTATTGGCACTCCTTCCCCTTTTACATAAGATTTTGCTGCGGCTGCTTCTGTAAATACCGCTGCCTTGGCTGTGGGAATTCCGGCTTTCTGCATCAAAGCCTTAGCCCAAGCCTTACTCGCTTCAATTTGCGCTCCTGCCTTAACTGGGCCAAATACCATCAGTCCTTGACTTTGGAGATAGTCTGTAATTCCATTGGCCAAAGGCACTTCTGGCCCCACCACTACTAAAGAAATATCATTTTCTAAAGTAAATTGACTGATACCTGCAAAGTCATTAACTGAGAGGGGCAGGTTTTGGCAACCTTCCATACTTGCTGTACCTCCATTTCCAGGGACACAGACAATTTGCTCAATTTTCTTTGATTGCAGCAGTTTCCACGCTAGAGCGTGTTCACGTCCCCCATTACCTACAATTAAAACCTTCACTGATTTCCTCGTGCGTCTCTTGCGAAACGAGAATGCCTCAAGGCTACTCGCAGATCAATTTTTTCACTAATTATCCTTCTAATCAAGGGTAACTGGAGATTGGGAATCGGGTACAAATTCCTCTAGAATCCAGTTGGGTGATATTTTTCGTGAATTATGCGACTGAATTAATTGGTATTTTGATGAATTTGTCCACAAGTAAAATTCATCACTGTGAATTAAAATTGTAATGATTTCGTTAATTCCTGTATTTTTTAAGTAAAGATGAACATGAGTACTTAAAAATATATCCTTAATTAGTTTAAGTGTTAAATAGTTAACTTGACTCTGCTTAAAAAAATCAAAAACTAAGTGACATGACTAAAATTATCGTTACTGGGGCTGCTGGGTTTATAGGTTCTCACCTGGTTAATACATTATTGCAACGGGGAGAAGAAGTAATTGGCATTGATGAATTTAATGATTACTATGATCCACTGTTAAAGCGAAAAAATATTGCTACCTGCGAGCGATCGCCTAACTTTACCTTAATCGAAGGCGATATTCAATTTCTCGATTTACCAAAAATTTTCCAAAATGTAGAGGTAGTCTATCATCAGGCAGCACAAGCTGGGGTAAGAAATTCTTGGGGACAAGGCTTTCGGGCTTACACTGAACGCAATATTAGTGCTACACAAGTGTTATTAGAAGCGGCAAAAGATGCAAAATCTCTAAAAAGGTTAGTATTTGCTTCTACATCGAGTGTATATGGTGATGCCGAAACCTTACCTACTCATGAAAAAATTGCTCCTCAACCAGTTTCACCCTATGGTATTACCAAGTTAGCAGCTGAAAGATTGTGTGAACTATACCATAAAAATTTTGGTGTCCCTTTTGTATCCTTGCGCTATTTCACTGTTTATGGGCCAAGACAACGCCCAGATATGGCGTTTCATAAATTTTTTAAAGCTGTTTTAGAGGATGAAGCAATTCCTGTGTATGGTGATGGACAGCAAACGAGAGATTTTACATTTGTCAGTGATGCCGTCGCTGCCAATTTAGCTGCTGCTAGTGTACCAGAAGCCATAGGGGAAATTTTTAATATTGGTGGTGGTAGTAGGGTGGTTTTGTCAGAAGTGTTAGATACGATGGCGGACATTGTTGGTAAGCCTATTAAACGCAACCATATTGAAAAAGCTATGGGAGATGCGCGTCACACTGCTGCTGATGTATCTAAGGCGCGGAAAATTTTGGGATATCAGCCACAAGTTTCTCTGAGAGATGGTTTGAGTAAGGAATGGGAGTGGGTTAAAAGTTTGTATAGTTGAGGCATTTCAACATACAGCAGAATATGGCTTACGCCACGCTACGCTATCAGGAGTTAGCCCTTCGACTTCGCTCAGGGTAAGAAGTTAGAAGTAAGACTGGGTTTGTGTATGGGTTTCAATTTAGATTTTGTACCTCCTGACTACACAAACTGCTGTAAATCTTTTTTGATTTTCCCTAAATTTGGGGAAGAGATGCTTTATTCTTCCTTTTCCCCTTTTACATTTCTTTCAAAAGTTCGTTGATGTAGAAATATTTGTATAGTTAATTTATGTTTTCAGTTATTCGTTAGATATCATATCGTAAATGTTGGGTTATGCCTTCGGCACGCTACGCGAACGTTCCTCAACCCAACCTACAAGATCAGCGAACTGACAAGTCAGCGCTTGCGGGACGAAGCACATAGGTTTGCAGTGAGTTTCCATCGTCAGCAAAGAAGTGATAAACTAAAGCGATCGCGTTTAGATGAAATTTCCGGTCTATGACAACATCGGCAAAAGTTACTTTTAGCAAAAATTCTCGTAGCTTGGGAAATTGATGAGTTTTCTTGAGAAGGCTAAAATCAAATTTTTTGTCTTTTGTAGCTACAAATACTACTCTTTCTCTATTTTGTGGTAAACCAAAATCTTTAGAATTAAGTATCTCGTAGTTAACTACATAACCTATATCTTCTAAAGAATATAATCTAAAGAATATAATATTACTTCTAATGTTTTACTTTGATCATGATGTAATATATGCTTAACATTTTCAAGAATAACTACAGGAGGTTTTATATATTCAATGATTTCACATATATGAAAAAATAAAGTTCCTCTAGTATCATGAAAGCCTTTTTTTCTGCCACAAATACTAAAAGGTTGACAAGGAAAACCAGCCGTTAAAACATCGAAATAAGGTAAATTTCTAAAATCAATTTTTCTGATATCGTCTGCGGGAATTTCCCCAAAATTATTAAACTAGACTTTTTGGCAAGCTTCATTAATTTCACATGAATATACACAGTCATATCCTGCTTTTTCAAAACCTAATCTAAAACCTCCAATACCTGCAAATAGGTCAGCAAATTTGAGTTTAAATTTTTCCATAAAAAATTAGTTAAGTATCATCTAATACAAACAAATAGACTTAATATTATAGCAAAGTTTAAGACAACATCTTCAAAACTTGAGATTATATGATATATTTATCCACTAATTTTCAGAAGCTACTATAATCTTCAACAGCGCTGTATTAATTCCACTTTGGTAAGATATTCACCGGATACCAAATATTAATTAAATATAAAAATACAAATTTTGTGACTTAAACTACAGTTTTTCTCAGTCTGTAGCGGTTGAATACAAAGACAGACTATTTTGAAACAAGAGGAAAACACGACTGTCTCAAAGATTTATAGCTAGGGATCACCAATAACCTCAGAAGAAATCACAGCAAAGGTAAATTTCTATATCTAAAGTGTGAGGGCGATGAAGTATAAAAGTTAGGATAATGACTAAGAATATCAAAATTTTTTCTGTTAAAGTTCGTTAAGAAAAGTTAGCCAATTTTACGGCTGAATATTTACTGACTAGAGTTACAGTTTTTGCCAATTTTTCCAAAATTTTATTAAATCCAGGGGTTTTAAAATGCAAGTTTTACAAAAAATTCACTGCCCAAATTGCGGCAGTGCAGCTGAACGTCACTATATTGCTGAAAGTCAAATCACACGGACACAATGCCCAAGTTGTGATTACTTGATGATCACCTGCACTCGCACTGGTAAAGTCATTGAGGCTTATGCCCCAGGCATTTACGCAAAAAGGTAAAAGATTGGGGACTAGTTAAATAATTTGTAATTACGAATTACGAATTATCTTTTACTCGTTCTCAATTGTCCACAAGCTGCGTCAGCTTCTAAACCACGGGAGTAACGGACACTAACAGCAGTGTTTTGCTGTTGGAGAACGTTAACGAAGGCTTGAATACGATCGCGGTTTGGTCTTTTATAATCTACTTCCTCAATGGGGTTGTAAGGAATCAAATTCACATGACTTTGAAAACCCCGTAAACGTTTTGATAATTCCAAAGCGTGTTCTGGTAAGTCGTTTACCCCAGCGAGGAGGATATATTCAAAGGTGACTCTGCGTCCTGTTATTTCTACATATTCTCGACATTCATCGAGTAAGTCTTCTATGGGGTAGGGTTTAGCACTGGGAATGAGTTGTTCCCGCAATGCTTGGTTAGGTGCGTGGAGACTGACAGCGAGGGTAATTTGGAAAAGGTGTTCAGCTAATTGACGAATGCGATCGCGGATGCCTACAGTAGAAACTGTGAGCGATCGCGCTCCTATGCCCACATCTTGATTAATGGACTTAATCGCAGAGATGACATTTTCCGTATTCAACAACGGTTCACCCATCCCCATAAACACCACATTACTCACCCGTTGCTGAAAATCTTCTTGTACAGTCAAAACCTGATCAACAATTTCTGCACAGCTAAGATTGCGTTTATAGCCTCCTTTCCCAGTAGCACAGAAATCACAAGCCATTGGACAACCAACTTGAGTAGAAACGCATACCGTTAACCGCTTATCACTGGGGATACCAACAGTTTCGACAATTTCCCCATCTGCGAGTTTCAACAGATATTTTACAGTGTCATCTGGGGCAACAGAACGGTAATGTAGAGTTGAGCGGCCAATGGGAACATCTGCAACTTGCTCACGCCAACTTTTTGGGAACACAGAAATATCAGCGAGCGATCGCACACCCTTATGATAGATCCAATCATGCAATTGCTTACCCCGATAAGCAGGTTGTCCCTGCTGCTGAACCCAAGCAGTTAACTCCGCTACCGAAGCACCGAGAAGGGGGAGAACAAGTTCAGAATTTTCGGATGTGGGTAAACCTACCTGAGATACAAACGGTGTAGCAGACATAAAAAATTACTAATTGATGCAGGATCTCTATCCTACAACCCTCAAAATAATTCGTAATTCGTAATTCGTAATTCGTAATTAGAATTAGTGTGTTAGCGTAGTGTAACGCACTAGGAGCTTGAGATGGTGCGTTACTACAAATACTGAGATTTTTTCAAAAATAAAATCAGATTCCTTTCTTAACCAAAAGTTGTGCTATTCCAACCCCACATTGCACCTTTTGCATCGGCAAATTCTATGTAAATTCGATTTTTAGGAACACCCAAAACTTGATTAATTTGCTGGCAAAATTCCTGACTCATAGCTGAAGTTTGTTTAGGTTTCATTGTGCCAACACTCTTAATTTCAATATAGCAAACTGGGTCTGTAGTTCCGGCAAAAGTCATGGGTATTTCTGGTTCAAACGCAGTCATTACATAGGATTCCGGTTTACCTGTATGTTTAGCTAATTTAGCGGAAAGACCTTTAAGCATTGACTCAATTTCACTCTTTTCCGGGGCAGCTACAGAAGTTTGGACTTTAATTAGTGGCATAATCAAAAATTTTAAATTGACAATTGCTAATACAAATTCTATGTCAGGTGAAACTCACAACGGCTTAATCATTTGATTCTATCGTTAGGGGTTGAGCATTGTGCTTTACCCCTACCTATCTGGGTTTTTCGTAATTTTGCAAAAGTCCATGTCCCAACCGTGTTTAGTATACACAAAATATCAGTTACTTAAGACTCGGTACTCGCTACTCGCTACTCAGTACTAAAGATGAGATGAACGAAACAAATGATTATGTTCAGGATGGTATAAACGAGAGCGACCTGTTACTGGTAAAAGTGCGGGGCTAATTACATAAAGTGTAGTTCTGAGTAATTGTTCTTTGTAGGTGCAAGTTGCCATTTCGTCAAGAGGAACAACCAGAATTTTTTCATCAGGCCAACCAATGCGAAAGCAAATTGCTACTTGAGTTTGGGCTGGGTAATGTTCTAGTAGTTTGGTTTGAGCATCAGCGACATGACGCGCACTCAAATATAAGCAAAGACTAGCTTGATGTGATGCTAAAGTAGCTAATTCTTCTGTCGCGGGGACTTCTGTCCGTCCACTGATACGGGTGAGGATGATAGTTTGCACTAAACCAGGGACAGTTAATTCTACCTTCAGTTTAGCCGCAGCAGCTTGGAAAGCACTGATCCCAGGGATGACCTCAAAAGGGATGTTGGCCTCGGCTAAAAGCTGCATTTGCTCGTGGATAGCACTATAAAGACTAGGATCACCGGAATGAAGACGAACCACAGATTTGTGCGATCGCACCCCTTCAATCATAATCGGTAAAATCTCTTCTAAAGTCTTATTTGCCGTCCGCATAATCTCAGCATCTTGACGACAAATATCTAAAATTTGTTCTGGTATTAAGGAATCAGCAAATAAAATTACATCAGCAGCAGCCAGCAGTTTTTGGGCTTTCACCGTCAATAAATCAGGATCTCCAGGCCCTGCTCCCACAATATATACCGCTGATTCTAAGGGATGTTGCATCACACTGGCGTAACTCAAATCATTCGTACATTCAGTCATATAAACTCACACAACAATTCCGCAACAAAAAAATCTTTGGCATTTGCATCAGAGCCTTTCCGGATTAACTCCCTTTCCCTAGTAGAGAGAAATGGTAGATGCACCCTGGTTAAGCCCTAGAGAGAACTCTGGGGCATTTTTTATTTTTAGTCATGGTAATTAGTGATTGGTCATTGGTGATACCTGAGTTCGACATAAGATAATAGGAGTCTCAAACCCTTATTCTCTCGCTCTTGAAAATCATAACTCCGTTCGCGTAGCGCCTCCGTTCGGCGAAGCCGTGCCGTAGGCATAGGAGAAACTCCTAACACCGAACTCCTAACACCGAACTCAGGTGGTGATGGGGTTATTAACCTCTCCCTAGTCCCTAGTCCCCAGTCCCCATTACCCCATCACCTTTAGAGGGGGAAACGACATCGGGTAAAGGGCGTTTCAGAAAATAAAGCCAGGCTAAACCAGCCAAACCAAAGGACATTCCGGTTAAACTGACTATCTGCGCTATCCGTAGTGAACCTAGCATTAAACTATCTGTGCGTAAGCCTTCAATCCACAAGCGTCCTAAGCTGTAGGCTACCCAGTAAACTAGAAATAACGTCCCAACTTTTAGCCTTGGCTTGCTAGATAAAGCGCGAAAAAATAAAGTTAGCAGCAGTGCAAATACCATTAAATCCCACAAAGATTCGTAAAGAAACGTGGGATGGAAGTATTCAAAATTAGCCAAGCTAGGGGGACGACGCTCAGGGGGAATATATAACTTCCAGGGTAAGCTCGTAGGCCCGCCAAAAGCTTCAGAATTGAAAAAATTTCCCCAACGTCCGATCGCTTGCCCTAAAATCAGCGAAGGCGCTACCAAATCAGTTAATTGCCAAAAAGATATCTTTTTGAGTTTGGCAAAGATTAACGCCGCCGTTACACCGCCGATAATCGCCCCGTGAATGGCAATACCTCCTTGCCAAATCGCAATTATCCGTTCTGGATGCTGGGAATATTCTGACCATTGAAATAAAACGTAATATAGCCTGGCTGCGGGAATAGCTCCAATTACTAGCCAAATTGACAAATCGCTGATTAATTCTGGGTCAACGTGACGACGTTTTGCCAAATACTGGGAAAGACTAACGCCAATTAACACAGATGAGGCGATCAACAAACCATACCAGCGGATAACTATTGGCCCTAGTTTTAACAGAATCGGTCCTGGAGAAGTAAATTGAAACCCTAAGGGCAAAGCAAAAAAATCCAGTTCCATGCAAAATTACCTAAAAGAGTTGATTGACTACTGCTACGTTCCCGACCCTAAACATCATAAGCTGGGTGGAAATCAATTCAAAATAGGGAATAGGGAATAGGCAGAAGTTCAGGAGAAAGACTTAATTTTCCTCCCCACTCCCCCTGCCCCCTTGCTCCCTGCCTCTTCTGCCCCTTCTGTCGCTATAATTACCTAAAGCCGTTTGATATATATGAATGATTGCTATTTATCCTGGAAGCTTCGACCCTATTACTTTAGGACACCTTGACCTGATTCAGAGGGGTAGTCGGCTGTTTGATGGGGTGATAGTGGCTGTATTGCGAAATCCTAACAAAATGCCACTGTTTACAGTACAACAAAGAATAGACCAAATTCGTCTGACTACAAAACATTTACCTAATGTGGAAGTAGACAGCTTCGACGGTCTGACCGTTAATTATGCCCAAATGCGACAAGCACAAGTTTTGTTACGCGGCTTACGAGCGGTTTCCGACTTTGAGATCGAGCTGCAAATGGCTCACACTAATAAAACACTTTCTACTCAAATTGAGACAGTTTTTCTGGCAACCTCAAATGAGTATAGTTTTTTAAGTAGTAGTGTGGTAAAAGAGATTGCAAAGTTTGGTGGCTCTGTCAATCATCTCGTTCCCCCACACATTGCCTTAGATATATACCAATGCTACAACCAAAACTCTCCCGCCCTGAATCTAATCACAACGGAAACAACCCCCCACTTCCAGAGCAACCTACTGGACCAACAGGTGTAGACATTCAGCTAGAACTCAACCGACTGGAGGATATTGTTCTTTCTGGTCTACAAATTCCCCTAGTGGGACGCACGCTAGTAGATGAAGACAAAATACTAGAACAGCTTGATTTTGTCCGCGTTTCTTTACCGTCGGTGTTTCAGGAAGCTGCGGAACTCCTCCAACAAAAGGAGGAAATCATGCTGGAAGCGGAAGAATATGGACAGCAGGTTGTGGAGTCAGCACAAGCCAAAAGAGCGCAAATTTTGGCTGAGAGCGATATTATCAGACAGGCAGAACGGGAAGCTGAACAGTTGCGGCGAAAAGTGCAGCAAGAGTGTGATGCAATGATGCAGGATACTCTGGCAGAAATTGAGCAAAAACGACGTGCTTGTATGCAGGAATTGGAGGAAATGAGACAAAGTGCGATCGCACAAGCTCAAGAAATTGAAGACGGTGCTGATCAATATGCCGATAATGTCCTGGAAAATATCGAACAGGATCTTCAGGAAATGTTGCGAATTATTACTAATGGTCGTCTACAACTGCGAGGAGATATTCCCAAGCAGCGTAATTCACCTAATCCTAAAAAGAGATAATCATTCGTAATTCATAATTGTGGCAAAGTTGAAAATCATCTTGATGCCTTACCTTTTCTGGTATTGCATCCAATTTTTATTACATACATGATGATTTATTATAAACGTTAAAATGTCTAAATCAGATACAGCAGTTTGTGTAGTTAGGAGGTACAACATCTAAATTCAAACCTATACACAAAGACAGTTTTACTCCTGACTCCTGAATTCTGCTGTCGCATCAATTAATAATTCACTTGATCAATATCGGTGTGGATAAAGTCATTACCTTTAAATAATAAAGGTTGATTTGTATATTTTGCCAAAGCAGAAGAAAAACAATCTCCCATATTCAGTTTTGCAGGATGACGACCCTTACCAAATTTCAAGAATGCTGCACTTGCTAATTGTGCCTGTTCTACAGTAAAAGGTACAATAGTTATAGACAATGCTGCAATTAATAAATTTAAATTTTCTACACCCTGCTGACCATGTTTAGTACCCAAAACTATTGATGCTTCAACATAACCTGGAGAAGAAAGTAAACAATCTTCGCTTTCGTTAATAAGTTGCAGAAAAATCAGTTCTTGCGGTTCAGCATAAATAATTGCCATGATAGCAGAAGTATCAATAACCATTATTCGGGGATTCCAAACTCGTTATAACCAATAATTTCATCAGGAGTTCTACTATCAAGCATAGGTAAATTTCTAATTTGATGACAAATACTATGAACAAGATTAATATCAATTTTGTTCTTTTTTCGATTTGGTAAGGAAATATGATGAGCTTGATATAAAAGTTTTCCTGTTATTTCCATTCCGGCAAAATTGGAAGGCATTTTCAGATACAAAAAACCATTTTCATCTACACGAGCATCAAAATTAATTTGTTGCATTGTCTTATCTTCCAAATTGAATTACAGAATTTTGGTTTACTTTTACCTCTATATGACATTGTAACATATTGTCAGAATCAGGATACCCAGGATTAAAGGATTTACAGGATTGTTATTTGATAGTTAATGGCTGTTGTTTATGTATTTATTCTTATAGCTCACTTCATTAATATCTACTTAATATTCTGTCTGAATCAGGATAAATAGGATTAGAAGAACAGCACAAGCAGTATTTTAATTGTGTTAAAGGATGTTTTAACTATTTCCAAAAGAAAGTGAGCAATTAGTCAATTAATTTCTGATTTATGCCTAGAATATAATGTTTTATTCAGTTGTATTTTTGCTATTTTTAAACAATTAAAAAATCATAATAGTGTGTTTTCCGTAATATTTATACAAGATAGTTTAGTAATATAAATCCTGAACAACAAAAACTGTTATAAAAAGCCGAAAGGAGTTTAAAAGCCGCAGAAATTAATAAAAGTCATATCTTCCTCCACTATCAATTAACAAAAGGATTTTCAATTTTCAGCCCAGTAATTCCTTTAAAATCACTGATATTTCTGTAGCGGCGATAATTGCATCAGGAAGCTTAATTTTATATTGTCGTTTTAATTAGATTGTCTGATTTTCAATTTCTCGTAACAATGGAACTGAGTTAAACTGGGATAGTAAATCTTCAATAGACTGTTCTTCCTCTTTTGATAAACCTGCAAAACTCAGTAATTCAATGCGGATGATCGGTGAAATTAGAATTTCGTGTAAATTCAGAAATTCTTCTGTAAACCATGAATTAACTGTGATGTCATCGGCTAGATAGTAAATAGAAGTATTGGTATCATAAAGATATCTCATTCTTCCCATTCCTGACGAAGAGTATCTAAATGAGCTAACATTGCTGCTTTTTTATGCTTTAAAATTCCTTTAGCTTGAATAATTTTTTCATAGTCCTTTTTCCAATTTAATAGCATTGATTCAGGTACATCTAACGTAATTGAATCTTCATCTTGAGATACAAGATAATGTCTTGGTATTTTGATTAATGGCATAGTTTTATGCTCCTGTTTCTCTCAATTTAGATTGTAACATAATGACGATATTACACATTATAAAATTGTCTGAATCAGGATACTCAGGATTAAAGGATTAACAGGATGATTACTAGAAGTGAATGATATATTGATTATTACGGTCATTTCATAAAAATTAACCTTTCTCTATAACAATCATCAACAACTAACAAAAAATCATTCAATCACATTCTGTACATCCTTACATCCTGGACATCCTGATTCTGACAACCACAACATTCACCACAACACAAAAAATCGTCCAATCACATTCTGTACATCCTCAAATCCTGGACATCCTGATTCAGACAATAATATGCTATTTTTAATGGTTCTTCGTACTTAATATGCTAAAATAACTTATCGAATCGTTAAAATCTTTGATTATATAAGGATTTAATGTAAATTTATCCTCGATTTGACATAAATTTATTATAAAAACGATGAAACCCTTTTTTATAAAGGTTATGGGTTAAATAAACTCGTATTTGGCATAACAAGTACCGAAGAGCCTTTTTAATACAGCATACATGAAACCAATCATTAACCAATTATGAATAATCCACAACAACCCAGAAAATACGATGCTGTGCTTGGTGGTAATAGTATGATGAGAGGACTTGTTATATCAAATATGAGTTTATTCACACCGCTTTATAAACAAATTTAGTTATGAAGAAGCCATCCATATTTAGATTTAAAAGTATTACCCATCGGTTGATATTTAGTTGTGTTGTGGCAGCGATCGCTATTTATGGGGTTTCCTATTGGCAAGCACGTAAACTGTTGCAAAAAAGTGTAGATGCTTGGTTGATTGATTTAGCTCAGTCTAGAATTGACACTGTTGCAAATGAGATGGAAGGGAAACTGCAAGCCATTGAGAGAAGTCTGCTGCTGTCGATTTATGGTATTGAAAAATCAGCACAAAATTCCAATGCTGTTAATCAAAGTGAACTGTTACCAATACTAACAACCCTAGTCGAAAAACAGCCTCAAATTCAGGCAGTTGCACTCATTAATGCCAGCAATATTCCTGGGACTGGATGGTACTATGACCGCCAAGGAAAATACACCAACCTGAATCCAGAAACAAGCAAAATTTGGCTAACTCGCTGCCAAATCAAGGGCAATACCCCTGCTAACTCAACGTTTTGGACACAACCCTATCCCCTCAATCATCCATCAGCTATCACTTATTGCGTTCCTTTATCTGTTAATAGTAATCCAAAAACTATCAATTGGCTGGCGATGGAAGTGAATTTAGATTGGGTATCTCCTAATATGGCAGAAAAGTTAGCCCAGTCAAATCAATCGCATGGTCTAGAATTGGGTAATTATTTTGTGTTTTCACCATCAAATGCACAATGGATTGTCAAACCAGAAAATCCCCAACTACTTCATCTATGGTTATCTCAACAAAATCATAGTTTAAATAACCAAAAACTAAGTCCGGGTTTAATTAATACTAAAAATAATTACCAAGGCATTTTGGTGACAACAAAGGTGAACTCTACAGATTGGATTGTCGGCATCACATTTCCATCTGCCAAGTTAGAGCAGTTCCAGCAGCAATACCTGTGGTTGGTAATTGTTTCTATGTCGAAAGATATGTTGTTGATATGTGTGGTAATTGCCTTTATTTCTCAACTTACTACCCGCCCTCTACGTCAACTCAACACTAGCACCCAAGAAATGGCTCAGGGCAACCTTGATACCATCCTACCCGCAGTTACTTCCGATGATGAAGTGGGGCGGTTAACCCAATCTTTTCGGCAAATGCGCGATTCTCTGCAACTGTATATCAGCAATCTGCAAGAGACAACAGCGGCTAAACAAAAACTAGAGAGCGAACTTTCTATAGCTGCCCAAATTCAGCGCACAATGGTTCCTAAGACTACTGTGGATAGCAGTCCCAATTCGCCATATCAGATATCTGCTTTATTGAAACCTGCGCGGATTGTGGGTGGTGATCTTTATGACTTTTTTCTCTTGGGAAGCGATCGCTTGTGTGTAATTATTGGCGATGTGGCTGATAAAGGATTCCCAGCAGCACTACTGATGGCACGCACAGTTACTTTAATTCGCACTCTCACCAAACCCTTCAATACCCCCAGCGAAATTCTGCAAACTGTTAATCAACAACTATGTGCCGAAAATGAAGAATGTTTATTTGTGACTGTATTTTGCGGTGTGATCGATTTACGTAGTGGCAAATTTATTTATGCCAGTGGTGGTCATGATGCTCCTATATTGATACACGAACAGCAGGTTAAGTATCTAGATTTGGAAACTAGCCCACCGCTGGGACTGTATGAAGATTCTCTGTTTGAGGAAAGTGAGTGTGTACTTGCTGCCAACGATTTAATCTTACTTTATACTGATGGCATCACAGAAGCGATGAACTCCCAGGGCGAGATATTTTCTGAAACCCGGTTAATTGAGATGATGACATCCTATCCACCAAGCAACCCAGCCCGTGCAGTTCGCACAATTGTACATTTTTGCCAGGAGTTTGTAGGGAATGCACCGCAATCAGATGATATTACCTTGTTAGCTGTGCAGTATCTACCGTCAAGTCCTTTTTCTCAAGCAGTAAATGTTATGGAATGGAACCTGACTCTCAACAGCGAGTTAACTGAGTTAGAGACAGTGAAACAAAGCTTAGGTAAGATTTTGCAGGCAGCTAGTCTGACTGTGGAATTGATTGAAGATGCCCAGTTAATTGTCGAAGAGGTTTTAGTCAATATTATTCAATATGGTTATGAAAATCACAGCAGCGGTTATATTGACTTGCGAGTTGAAATCAATGATCAACAGTTAATAATGACTTTTAAAGATAGTGGCAAGGCTTTTAATCCCTTTGAAATTGCCTTACCAGATATGATGATGGATGATGAAGAGCGCTCTCTGGGAGGATTTGGCTTTTTCTTGGTGCAAGAACTCGCAGAGCAAGTAGACTATGCTTATCTCAACGGTAAGAACATTCTGACAGTCCGGCAAGTGATCGCTAAAGTAGCTTAAAATCACCCAATTTCAGCTAAACTACACATAAATACTAGTTACAAAATAATAACCTATGTCATTGCAAATCTACGTAGAATCTACTAACCCCACTACCTTGTGTTTAGCATTGGATGGTCAGCTTGATACATTGACAGCAACGGATTTAGATAAATCTATTCACAATAGTTTGACACCGAACATCCAAACCCTGATTTTAGACCTCCAGAAATTGAATTTTATCTCCAGTGCCGGACTGCGAATTCTTGCCAAGGCACGAAAAACGATGAAATCAAGAGAGGGTAAGGTATATTTTACCCATCCTACTCCTCAAGTGAAGAAAGTATTTGATATCGTTAAAGCTGTTCCTCTCTCTGAGGTGTTTGCCAATACTCAAGAGTTAGATGCCTACTTGGAAGCCATGCAAGCTGAAGTAGATGGGGAAAGTGATTAAAATAATTCGTAGTAGTACCAACCGCAGGTTTTCTCACAGGATTTTTGATCAATGTTCACTTTAGCTCAAGTCAGTTTTGGTAGAAATAGCACTAGTTTAATTGGAATTATTTATTTACTTTTTGCGGTTGCTTACTTTTTAATCATGCTATTTTTGCTATTTTTACGCCGACCTAAACCTAGGAATTTAATATTGGTATTTTATATTATCCAATTAATATTTATACCATTGATCATGTTATTTTGTGGACTAATCTTATTGTTTCAAGGTTGGAGATTAGATCCTAGTCTTCAGTTTGTACATTTTTTGTCGTTCATATTGATTACTTACTTGCTTATCAAAGATATTGTATTTAGTACAATTGATATAAAATAAGTAAAGATAGTTTTAGAGGGTGTTTGAAAAGTCTCCTTCCATGTCATGCTGAGGAACGTTCGCTTTTAGCGTTCCCGCAGGGTAGCATCTTAGTATGTGGGCTAAACTCCAGATTCTTCGTTGCGTAAGACTCCACTCAGAATGACAAATTATACGTCCCTAAACTTTTCAAACATCCTCTTAGATTATTTTCATGCAAAGACATAAAAATAAGAAAGCTTATCTACATCTTTGCAAAAGAATTTTACAAAGTATAGGTGAAATCTTTCACCAACATACCAGGAACTAAACTACCACCTAATTGACGGCTTTCATAAGTTCCTACATCGGGAATGAATTCTTGAAAATCGGTTAAATCAACCAAATTTTCTTCGCCCCAAAAACGATAGAGACTTTCATCAAAACGCAAGTTTTCAATAGGTGCAACTATTTTGCCGTTTTCTACCCAAAAACAGGCATAGCGTGTCATACCTGTAATTCTACCAGCAGGGCGATCGCTCCAATTTAAATAATGTAAATTAGAAACATATAACCCTGTATCTAAACTGGTTAAAATATCTGCAAATGCTAAATTACCAGGACTAATTTCTGGCGCACGTAAGGTTTCTGAACTATTAGCACCGTTAGCGGGTTTATTATATTCCTTAGCAGTCCGAGAATTAACTAAAGTATTGACTAAAATCCCTTTTTCTACTAACTTTAATTCTGGTGCTGCCATTTCTCCTAAATCATTAAATCTCGGCACTAAACCCTGTTGAAAGTTTTCTTGCAAAGTAAACTTTGATGAAAGTTGTTTTTCTTGACGTGATAAAACAGCCAAAGCACTATTACCTTGTTGAATATCAGCTTCACTAATAGCACCCCAAGAAAGCATACTTAATAATTCAGCAACAGCAGACGGTGCAAAATAAGTTTTGTATTGTCCTCTTGGTAATTCTTTTGCTGGACGAGACAGCATGACTAATTGCTCTTTACCATCATTTATTTTAGCAATATAATTAGATTCGTCCCAATTGCTACCAGCAAAAGTCCCTTTAACAGCTTGTCCTAATTCCCTAAACAAAGAATAATCTAAGGTGAAAGAATCAGTCGCAAACCAGTGTTTTTGTCCGTTAGAATCACCATAAGCTCTAATGACAACTCCCCCAGCATAAATACCAGTAAAATCTAAATTACTAACTGATTCTAAGATATAAGAGACTACAGTTTCTGGAGTTAACAATTTACCAGAATGAACTTCTCGACTAGTATTATTTCCAGTAGGTAAAACCAAATAAGGGTCAATAGGCAATAGAGTCAACTCATCACGTAACTCTTGTAAAGCATTATACCCCAGTTGCCAATCTTTTTCCCAATCTCCAGTAAAAGGAAATTGTCGAAAACTACTGCGCTGGTTTTCCATCAAAGTTAACTTAATCCAACCATCAGCCACTAATCCCGTTTGTCGCACTTTAGCATGATTAAAGCGAGTAAACTGACTAATTTCACTGCTAAGTCTAACAGTAAAATGTTCAGTTGCCATTTTCTTAATCAACAAACCTTCTACCAACTGATTAAAATTACTTTCTAAAACTGATAACTCTTCAAATTTCATAATTATCCTAAACCTACAATTAGCAAACACAAAAAAACTCAGCGAACCTCCGCGCTAACCTCCGCGTACCTCTGCGTTAAAAAACTCCTCCTAACCTCCCCCAAAAACCTCAACATTAGCAAATACACAAAAAGGTGAACCATGTCCTACCCAAATTGCCTGATTAGGTTCTCCCTTCCCACAAAAAGGTGTACCATACATTTGCCAATTATCAGCATTTCCTACCTGAATTAAACTGTGCCAAAACTCTGGAGTAGTGGCACGATAGTTAGGATTACGAAGGGTTTTAGTAAGTTTACCGTTTTCAATTAACTTTGCATATTCACAACCAAACTGAAATTTATATCGACGATCATCTATTGACCAAGAACGGTTAGATTCCATATAAACGCCTTGTTCTATACCGCTAATCATTTCTTCAAAAGTGGCATTTCCCGGTTCTAAATTTAAGTTAGCCATTCGATCTATTGCTGGTCGATTCCATGAAGAAGCACGAGCGCAAGCTACCCCTGGTAAATCTGCTCTAGACTGACTTTCTAAACTGCCTAAACCCCGTTGTAATATTCCTTTTTTAATGACATATTCTCTGGTAGCTACTGCACCAGTGTCGTCAAAACCATAGCTGGCAAATTCACCTTCTACGGTGGGGTCAAAGGTAATATTCATCAAGGGTGAACCATATTTGAGTTGACCGAAATCTTCTTTGGTGACAAAACTACCACCGGCATAGTTGCGTTCATCTCCTAAAATGCGGTCAATTTCTAAAGGATGACCAACACTTTCATGGATTTGCAGCATCATTTGGTCTGGTGCTAAAACTAAATTGGTGCGGGTTTCTGGGCATTCTGTAGCTGTTAATAGTTCTAATGCTTGTTCGCCAACTTTCTGCACTTGAGACCAGATATGATCTTGTTTTAACAGTTCCCATCCACCTTGATAAGAGTTGGCTTCTGTGCCATTATTAGTGCGTTGCTGAACGATCGCACCATCTTGAGCGATCGCACCAAAATGATTTCCCAAGGAAAGAATTTTTTGATACACTTCGGAACCGTTGCTGCTGACAAACCAAGTTTCTTTCTCGCTGGTGTTGATTCTGGCGGTGGTTTGGACGATTTTGTCGTTAATTTTCAGCTTTTGGCAAATCCGAATCAGTAAATCGTTGATTTCCCCTGGACTAATAGCATCAAATGGTTCTAGGAAAGGTGAGTTATATTCGCCTACAACCTTAGGACGTGTATTTTGAAATTTATATATCCACCATTCACTAGCTGCTAGTGCTTGTTTATAGGCTGTTTGGGCAGCAGTTTGCAAGGATGGTAATGATAGAGAGTTGGTAGCGGCATAACCTAAACAACCATTTACCATTACTTCTAACATGGCTCCTGTTGTCAAGTATTTGCCGTTGCTTTTGGGTAAACCATCACGCACAAAATGAATAGATGCTGTTTCCTTGACGGCACGAATACCGATCCAATCAGCAGGAATGTTGAGATGAGCGATCGCTTTTGTTAATTCTGACCACATAACGCAAATTATAAAAACATTGGTTAAGTTATTATGCTTAACACAAAAGTTATCTTATAAACACAAATTTGGTAATTTTTTTGGCACTTAAAATATTTTACCTAGTAATTTTTACTTATTTACCCATAGTCAATTATCTAACTCAATTACAGATGACTGATCTTGAGCTAACATTTTTGGACGTAGATAGAGATTTTCTAACAACACTGCGACACCAGCCACCCAAGGGGGGACAATCACAGCGCCAATAATTCCTAAAACCTGTGTTCCCCCCAATACTGCTAAAAGTTGGTACAAGGGATGAACACGCACTGATGAACCGACCAGCAAGGGATCAAGAACATAACTTTCTATATTTTGAATTACCACAAATAACAGCAGAACCCACAAAAAAGTTAATCCTCCTTCAGGAATAGCGACAATTAATGCCGGAATCGCTCCTAATACTGGCCCGATAAAGGGAATTAAATTTGTAAATCCAGCAATGACACCGAGTGCTAAGGCAAATTCTGATAGTCCCAAAACACTTAAACTTAGGGTGATCACGACACCTAAAATCGCTGAAACCAAAACTCGACCTTGAACATAACCCCCCATACGGCGAGAAATCGGCGCAATTTGGTCAGCTAGGCGTTGATCCCAAGGTTGGGGAAATAATTCCGCTAAACCTCGGACTAAATTGCTACTCCCAGCAACCATGTATCCAGAAATGACTAAAGCTAAAATCAGATTCACCACTCCCCCAACAATGCCACGAGTCAAGCCGAAGGAACGCACAAGTAGCTGCTGACTGGAACGAAATACCCAATTTGTTAGGGATTGAATATCTAGGAATTGCTCAATTGTCTCTATTTGAGTGATTCCCATTCGCAAAGCTATATTTTCAGTTGTAATCCGCAGATTTTCTAAATAAATGGGGAATTTATTAGCTAATCGTTGGATTTGCTCAGAAACAGATGGGCCAATGATTAAACCTGCACCAACTAATCCTGCAATTAAGCTAATATACACGACTATGACACCTAACCAACGGGGAACGCGTAATTTTTCGGCAGCATTAACGATGGGAGCGATCGCAGATGCTAAAACCACAGCAATCATTAATGTTACCAACAAACTCTGTAATTGCCACAAGAGAATTACCAAACAACCAATTGCCACAATTAGCAGCAATTCGGAAAGGGAAATCTTTTTTTCTGTCATATATTACTTGGTGATTGGTAATTGGTGATTGATATCCCTGCTTCTTCAACGATGCCAACGAGTACCTTCACGGCTATCAATCAAGGTGATTCCCTTGGTTAAAAGTTGATCACGAATGCGATCGCTTTCTGCAAAATTTTTGGCTTTCCGTGCTTCCTGTCTTTGTTGAATTAAATCATCAATTTCCCCGTCACTTAAACCATCTTGTGGAGTAGCTTCTGCTTCTGGTTGGGCATTTAAACCCAAAACATCTGCTAAAGTAACTAGAGTTTGCCACTGTTGTCGTAATTCTTCAGAGGGAGTTTCTGTTTTCCCTTGATGCACAATAATATTTCCTTCCCGAATTAGTTCTTTAGCTAATTCAAAAATTACTGCTAATCCACCAGGGAAATTAAAGTCATCATCAACAGCTTCTTTAAATCTCTCAATTCCCGAATTTTGGATTTTATATGTTGGATTTTGGATTAAATTAGACTCATCCCAGCCTAATTTTTTACCATGCTGATAACCAAACAGTAAACCCTCTTTTAAAGTATGCCAGCCGTTGGTTGCTGCGGTGATAGCTTCATCGGTAAAATCTATCGGCTTACGATATTGTGCCATCATCACAAATAACCGCACAGCCATTGGATCTACACCACGATCAAGCAATTCCCGAATAGTGATAAAATTACCCAAAGACTTGGACATTTTTTCACCATCTACCTTCACCATACCGTTGTGTAACCAGTAATTAGCTAAAGGTTTACCAGTCACCGCTTCTGATTGGGCAATTTCGTTCTCATGGTGAGGGAAAATTAAATCTGCACCACCAACATGAATGTCAATGGTATCACCCAAGCGATGGCTACGCCCGCCAAAGGCATCGCGCACCATCGCCGAACATTCAATATGCCATCCTGGACGGCCTTTTCCCCAAGGAGAATCCCATGCCGGTTCACCCGGTTTTGCAGCTTTCCACAAAGCAAAATCAAAGGGATCTTTCTTCTTTTGATATTCCGCGTCTTCTACATTTACCCGTTCACTCGCACCAGCTTGTAAATCATCCAACTTGCGTCCCGAAAGTTTGCCATATTCTGAAAAATTCCGCACAGAATAATACACATCACCATCAGCGGGATAAGCAAAACCTTTATGTTCTAAATCGTGAATTAATCGTTGAATACCGTTCATTGTATGTGTCGCACGGGGATATTCATCAGCTTCTTTAATTCCCAGCCGTGACATATCCTCAAAATATGCTTGAATATAGCGATCTGCCACCTCTTCCATCGTCGAATTCTCTTCCCGTGCGCGTCTGAGAATCTTATCATCAATATCGGTGAAATTCTGGATATAACGCACATCATACCCGATAAACTGAAGGTATCGACGCACCACATCCCAGACCATACAAGTTCTAGCATGACCCAAATGGCAGTAATCATATACCGTCACGCCGCAGCAATACATCTTAACCTTGCCAGGTTCGACGGTAGTAAATTGTTCTTGACGACGGGTGAGAGTATTGTAAATAGATAGGGTCATAACAGAGTAATGCGGCAATCTGACGATAAACAATGATAACGCAAGTTGATGGCAATGGAATAAGTGAAAATTTTAACAGCTTAAAATTAGCTACCATTATTATTAGTAATACATCGTAATTTTATCAAAATCTGGATGTAAAGTATGATTCAAGCATTACCCAAAACCAAACCAGTAACTTTTGAGGAATTTGTGCAATGGAAACCAGAAGAAAAGTTTTATGAATTACATCATGGAGTAATTGTTGAAATGAATCAACCTTTAGGCGATCATGAGTGGATTATTCTGTTTTTAAATAGAAAAATAAACTCAGAATCGGAACGTTTAGGATTATCCTATGGAATAGCAAAAACTGTGTTGGTTAAACCTCCTGAAAATGAATCTGCTTACTCACCAGATGTTTTACTACTCAATCCATCTAATTTAGCAAATGAACCTTTATGGAAAAAATCAGTAGGGTGGGTTAGCGACAGCGTAACCCACCATTATCCTAACTTTACTCAACTCTAGATTTTTCAAGTTGGTATGCAAACAGGATTATTGCTAGATATTACCGCCAATTAGCAACGCCGAGTAGCTAAAATCAAGATAAAATTTTAGATACACCAAAATCCTACTTCATTAACTATGCAATCAAAAGACACCTCCGAATCTCACCCAATGGAAGCTCCCAAACAAGGTTTACCAGTCACTATTATTACAGGTTTTCTTGGTAGTGGTAAAACCACTTTACTTAATCATATTTTGACCAATCAGCAAGGTGTAAAAACTGCTGTTTTAGTCAACGAATTTGGTGAAATTGGCATCGACAACGAATTAGTCGTTTCCACCGATGAAAACATGGTGGAATTAAATAATGGTTGTATCTGTTGCACCATTAATAATGACTTAGTTGATGCTGTTTACAAAGTTCTAGAACGGGAAGAAAAACTAGATTATCTAGTTGTAGAAACGACTGGTTTAGCAGATCCTTTACCTGTAGCCATGACATTTCTTGGCTCAGAATTACGAGATTTAACTCGCCTAGATTCCATTATTACCGTAGTTGATGCCGCAAATTATAGCTTGGATTTATTCAACTCTGAAGCAGCTTTGAGTCAAATAACATATGGAGATGTAATTATTCTCAATAAAACAGATTTAGTTGATGAAGAAACTTTACAGTCACTAGAGAAAAAAATCAACAATCTGAAAGAAGGATCAAGAATAATTCGCACTACAAACTCCCAAGTTCCACTTCCTTTAATTCTTAGTGTTGGTTTGTTTGAGTCTGATAAATATTTTGATGCAGAAACAGACGAACACGAACATCATGATCATCATCATGAACATGACCATCATGATGATCACGATCATTCTACCTGTGGACATGACCATCATGACCATGAACATCATCACCATCATTCCGACCACTTAGAAAATGATGGCTTTATCTCCATATCTTTTCAAAGTGATAAACCTCTTTCAATTAGAAAATTTCAATATTTCTTAGATAACCAACTACCCACAAGCGTCTTCCGCGCTAAGGGGATTATGTGGTTTGATGAAAGTCCCCAACGTCATATTTTCCACCTTTGCGGTAAACGCTTCACCATAGATGATGATGAATGGAAAGGTGAAAAGAGAAACCAGTTAGTACTAATTGGTCAAAACCTTGATCAAGAAACTTTAATTAATCAGCTAGAAAACTGCATCTGTCTTCCTTCAGTTAGTCGAGGTAAAGGATTTGGGAAGTAAAAATTAGTTAGTTTTCAGTTGTCAATAGTATATAAAAAATAATTGACAACTGATAAATCACAAATATCAAATAAGTAGTCGTGCAAAATAAATTTTATATTTGGGAAAGGGAACAGATAAGGAATACAGAAATTTTTATTTGTTCCAAAAATGTTAAATTAATTTTGCTCAGGTACTTATGCGAGTCATTATTCAACTATTCAAATCATCTTAGAGCATGTTTGAAAAGTTTAGGGACGTATAATTTGTCATTCTGAGTGGAGTCTTACGCAACGAAGAATCTGGAGTTTAGCCCACATACTGAGATGCTTCGTTCCTCAGCATGACATGGAAGGAGACTTTTCAAACACCCTCTTAAGTGAGTGGGAATGGGGAAATTATCGGCAAAATTGGTCTGAGTTTAAATTTACTCGTTAGTATTTCTAATACTGAAATTTCCGGCTCTTCATTACCTATTATGCCAAATTATTAGCAGTAGGCATAAAATACTATTAAAAAACATATTAAAAACTGACTAAAAGTCTTACAGGTATTGACATATGAACAATATATATTGTTAAGTATAAATACAATTAACCGTATTTTTAGATAAAGTTAGAGTTATGACTGGCAAAAGAGATATTAAAATTCTCACAGAGCTTCTTGATTTAGATGATGTAAAAGTCATATCACATCGTCTTCATAGTGGGATTGGAATGATTTTACAAACCGAATCAAAAAAGTCATATGGTACTTGCCCCAACTGTGGCACAAAAAGCCATAAATTACATCAAAACCATCACCACATTATTAAAGACTTACCTTTTGGAGAAAAGCCAGTATTTTTAGAAATTAATAGACGACAGTTCAAATGTGCTGTATGTAAAAAACCGTTTAGCGAAGACCTAGATTTTGTCAGAAAAAAAAGGACTTTTACAAAGCGACTGGCACATAAGACAATACAAGAAGTTTTAGAGAATGATATTCATAGTGTAGCGTCAAAAGGTATAGTGACAACGGAAGAAATAGAACGGATGCTAAAAGATGCATCCGAAACATTACCCAATTTAAAACCTCTGAACTTAAAAAGACTTGGACTTGATGAAATAGCTCTGATTAAAGGCAAAGGTAATTACTGTGCAGTCTTAATAGATTTAGATACATCTCAACTAATTACTATATTAAATGGACGTACGCAAGAAATAATCAAGAAAACTTTTATGGAATGGGGATTTGAGGTTTTAGAACAAATAGAAGAAGTCAGTATAGATTTGTGGCAAGGCTATAAAAATTTAGTCATAGAATTAATGCCAAATGCCCAGGTAGTAGCAGATAGATTTCATGTAATGGCACAGATAAATAAAGAACTAGATACACAAAGAAAAAAAGAAAAACGCAGCGTAGAAGAGTTAATTAAAAAAGCAAATTCAGCAGAAGAAAAATCTAAATATGAACAAATATTATCAGGTCTGAAAAATAGTAAATATCCCTTACTTAAGAATGAAGAGAATTTAAATGAGGAGCAATTACACAAACTTATTCAAGTTCAAAATGTATCCCCTGTATTGAAAGTAATGCATGAACTGAAAGAGAAAATTAGAACGATTTTTAATAATACTCGTGATTGGTATACGGGAGTCTTTAAACTGGGTATGTGGCTATCAAAAGCTAAAAAATATTTCCCAAATAGTAACAATACTATTATTCGTTGGTTTGATGAAATTATTGCTTACTTTGATAACCGAACAACTAGTGGTACTGTAGAAGGAATTAATAACAAACTTAAGCTGATCAAACGTTCTAGTTATGGGTTTAGAAACTTTGACAATTTCCGAGTTAGATGTTTACTTAATTGGCATCTATATTATTAGTTTAGCATAGCAACTACTGAAGAGCCAAATTTCCAAATTAGCCACTGCTTTTCATTGCAGCAAGCTGAGTTTGATAAATGTGGATTTGATCTACCAAACCATTAATCCCAGGAACATCAAAACCATAATTCTTAAACCCCTTACCAATAAATTTAGTTAAAACCTCCGCACCTTTACCTTGATAGTAAACAGGAACTGGACGGTTTGCATGATTTCCCCAACCATATTTAATTTGAGGTTGAGAACCCCAAAAATGACCTGCTTTTGTAGGATCAAATTCAGCAGTTAAAACTTCTGCACCTTTATTTTTTAGAAGTTCCTCAAAATTGGGATTTAAAGTTAGGTAATGATCATGATCTGCGGTGACAATGAGGAGGTTATTTTCCCAACCACCATGATTTTTAATCCAGTCAATTGTAGTTTGGACAGCTTGATCAAAATCCAGTACTGTCCCGATTAAATTATCTAGGTTATCATCATGGGCAGCCCAATCAATATCACCACCTTCTACCATTAACCAAAATCCATCTTTGTCTTTAGATAAAACTTCTAAAGCTGCTTTTGTTAAATCTTTGAGAGTGGGATTTTCGTTAATTTCTCTAGCAATAAATGATTTATCTGTTTCTCCAGGAAGTAAGGGACGGACTGTATCGGGTTTTTGTCCTTGGGAACCAAACAGAGAAAAGATACTCAAACCTGTATTGCTGTAGTCTCCGTTAGCTGTACTAACAGGGAGATTTCCTTCTTGTCCTCGCGCTCCATATAATCCTAGTAGACGCTGATTCTTATTGGGATCTAACTTACTCGCAGTAGCCGCTAATTTAGCAGCAGCATCCTTTCCTCGTTCCAAAAATGTATAATTATAACGGTTTTGACTGGGGTTTTGACTCAATTCCGCATAGGTCGATTTAGTGATATATTCAAATTTTGTCGGTGGTTCTACTCCCGTTGGTAAAGATTGACTACTCCCACCCGTGAGAGGATGTCCACCACCTAAAATTACTGTCGGTTGATAAATGCGGAGTTCCTGCTGTAAAATGCTGTCTAATGTCGGGTAATCACTATCGTATTTATTCCGACGATTAACATTAGCCGCTGCTGCACCAGGAGTAGCATGATCAATCGGGACAGAAGTGACAATCCCTGTAGATTTACCAGCATCAGCAGCAGTTTTGAGTATTGTTTTTAGCGGTTTTTCAAATATATCTACTGAAATAGCGTTGTTATAGCTTTTAACTCCGGTATAAAGTGTAGTTGCTGTGTTCGCTGAGTCAGGATAACTGTGTTTGATATATTCAGGATCATTTCCTGGTGTCCAAGGATTGATCCCACCACGAATCGGATCATAACCAACTAAGTTACCAATCGCATCAGAACTGAGATTTTCTCCACCACCTGATGGTTTATTCCCTGGGTTAAATATTGGTTGAAATTTGAAACCTGGTAAAACAGGACTACCACCTGTAATAGAAATAGAGTTAGTTAATGCAGAGTTGCTGGTGTTGAAAACGCCATTACCAGGAGCAACAGTTGTACCATAGGTTGTAGCTAGGGTGTAATTGTCCAAGGTTTGAAAGCTCAGTCCTTCTCCCTTCCCTGATGTGTAATTATATCCTTTAGCTACAGCGGCAGCGTGAGCCATTTCCCAACCCATACCATCCCCAATCATGATGATTACATTCTTGGTCGTGGTTGTCACTGGGGTTGAATTAGCAGCGATAGCAAAGTGCGACCTAGGAATCGCTCCGACTATAATAATTACCAGGGTTAAAAACCCAGCTAATAAACTGCCCGGTAATCCAAATTGTGAACTAGATTTAACTACCATAGGTAAAATGCCTCCTCTATGATGAGAGAATATTACATAATGATCACAAAAGTTTAAATTCATTCATCATGGCAAAAATTCAATTTTCTAAAGGCATTGACGAAGAAGTAATTCCAGAGGTACGCTTGACGCGATCGCGCAGTGGTGATCAAGGTACAGCAACATTTATATTCACCAATCCGCAGATTTTGGCACAAGGTAGCAACGAAGAAATCACCGGGATGTACATGATTGACGAAGAGGGGGAAATGATTACCCGTGAAGTTAAGGGTAAATTTGTTAACGGTAAACCAGAAGCGTTAGAAGCAATTTACCTCATGAAAACCCCTGAAGAGTGGGATCGCTTTATGCGGTTTATGGATCGCTATGCTAATGAAAACGGACTGGGATTGAGCCAATCATAGAGTAGTCATTAGTCTTTGGTCATTGGTTATTGGCTAAAACTTAAATATCCATGCACCCTCAACCACACCCAGACTCACCCAAAATGGCGGTAACTTGTGCTGTAGTTACCGTCAGCGATACACGTACCCCAAAAACTGACAAAAGTGGTCAACTGATTCAGCAATTGCTGTTGACGGCTGATCACTCTATCGGAGTTTACACAATTATCAAAGATGAACCAGCACAGATTCAACAACAACTAGAATTGCTGGGTAAAAATGCTAATTTAGATGCTGTAATATTTAATGGTGGTACAGGAATTGCACCTAGAGATACCACTTATGATGCTATAGAAAAGTTGTTAGAAAAGACTTTACCGGGATTTGGTGAGTTATTTCGCTTTTTAAGTTATCAAGAAATTGGTTCACGAGCGATCGCATCTCGTGCAGTCGCTGGTGTTTATCAAAACAAAGTTATCTTCTCTCTTCCCGGTTCTAGTAACGCTGTGCGACTGGGTATGGAAAAATTGATCTTACCAGAATTGGTACATTTGGTAAAACAGGTAACAGGATAATTAAAATATCAAGAACAAAACCTAAAAATCAATGACTGAAAAAATTAAATGGACTGCTGAAGCCGAAGCTAAACTCAAAGAAATTCCCTTTTTTGTTCGTCCTTTTGCCCGCCAAAAGATTGAAACTTACGCTCAAGATAATAGTTTATCTCCAATCACCATTGAGATTTACGAACAAGCTAAGAAACAATTCAACAAAAAATATGACTAACTATCTAAATCCCACTTTCTCAGGGGGACTTTGAGAAATCGCAGCTTTAGTCCTGTTGTGATCAGAAAAATATCCTCCCCATATAAAAAACCCCCTAATCTCTAGGAGGTTTATATTTTTGTCTTCGTTAATGTGTTAAAAATCTCAAAATTTAATGATTGTTAAGCAGATGGTAGCTAAAATTGCAGCAATAATATAGAAGACTGTAACTACTTGCAGTTCTGACCAGCCAGTTAATTCTAAGTGATGGTGTAAAGGAGCCATTTTAAATAGACGTTTACCTTTCCCATCTGGCCCCTTGGTGGCTTTGTAATAACTAACTTGTGCCATTACAGACAGGGTTTCTACAAAGAAGATGCCGCTGAGGATAAACAAGGCTACTAAACTGTTAGTCAATAGCGCTACAGCAGCTAAAGACCCTCCCAATGCTAGGGAACCAGTATCTCCCATGAATACACGGGCTGGGTTGCGGTTATGGGCTAGAAATCCTAAGCAACTACCACTGACTGCTGCACAGAATATCATCAGGTCGGGTGAGGTTGGTGCAATGACAGCGCCTAATGCGAAAATAGCGATCGCTACTGTTCCCCCCGCTAACCCATCAATTCCATCAGTTAAATTGGTAGCGTTACTTTCAGCTACTAGTACAAAACCAGCTAGAGGCCAAAACATTAATCCTAAAGGTAGAGAAAAACTAACCCAAGGTAAAGCGATATTTGTTATACTAAAATCTCTATTCAAGATCATCCATAAACAGAAACAAGCCGCAAAAATAATCTGCAAAGCCAGTTTCATTTTCGGAGATATACCTTTATTTGATTTACGGCGCAAAATTTGCCAATCGTCAATCCAGCCAATCAAGCCATAACTGAGTGTTAAACCTGAAACAGCAACCACATCTTGAGCAAAATTAGACAAGATACAGGCAACTATCACCCCTACAGGTATGAAAAACACACCGCCCATAGTGGGAGTTCCAGCTTTTCTCAGATGTGCTTGAGGCCCATCTTCCCGGATAATCTGTCCTGTTTTTAATGCTTGTAACAAGGGTATCACCCAATTACCGGCAGCAGCCGCACCTACAGCACACAGCAAAAACGGCATGGTTAACGAGCCAGTATGCCAGGGTAATCTATTTCCCAGCCAATCTAAGATTATGGCAGCTGTACTCAATGAGAAGGCTAACAGAGAGGCCAACCCAATTCCAGAAACGTTTGAACCTTGGTCAGGAGATATTTTAGCGTCCACAGAAATTTTCCCTTCACTCCACACTTAAAAAAAAAATCAAACCACAAGGACTATCAATGAAAATCAGTCTCCACCACTCTCAAGGCTAATCCTCATCTATGCTGATATTCCCTTCATCATCCTCAATGGTGCTAAATCCGTATTCTCCACCCAAAAAGTTGGATATTTTTTCTTTTTTCCCACAACTATATGATTCATAAACATCACGCGCCATGAAACTACCCCTAAATTGCCACCAGTCCAACATAGAAAACTCTGGCTTTTGGGGAATTACAGCGGCTCGCTGGTTACAAGCTTCTTTACGTAGGGGAGAATTTAACATATCAACGAAGACACGAAGAGATTTATGTAACTAGACATTAAGAGTCTATCATTTGATACGGGATTATTAAGTTAATGATTCAACTCTTTGATTGATAAATCCGAATTAAACAAAAAAATTTATTTAATAACCCTATGTATCATCAACAGTAGAGCATTCTGAGTTGATTGCACAACAGATTATATACATAGAACATTAATATTTTGTTAATGCTGATTTCATCAAAACATTTTGAGGTATAAGGCGATGATAGTCAAATCTACTCTCTTGGATGCGATCGCTCCGACAAATCGTGGTTTGCTGGTAAATGAAACCCAGAAACAGGCTATCTTAGCTGCGATCGCTAGTTTAGAAGACTTTAACCCCACTCCACGCCCTTTAGAAGCTACTCACTTACTAGAAGGCAACTGGCGACTAATTTACACGACCAGCAAGGCTTTGTTAAACCTGGATCGCTTTCCCCTATATAAACTTGGCCAGATTTACCAATCTATTCGAGTAGAAACTACCAGTGTTTATAACATAGCTGAAATTTACGGACTACCTTCTTTAGAAGGATTAGTCAGCGTAGCAGCTAAATTTGAACCTGTCTCAGAACGTCGAGTCCAAGTAAAATTTCAGCGTTCTATTATTGGTTTACAAAAGCTAATTGACTACAAGTCACCAGCAGAATTCATCCAACAAATTGAATCCGGTCAGAAATTCACAGCTATTGATTTTCCTATCAAGAGCGATCGCCAACAAGGATGGTTAGACATCACCTACATAGATCAAGATTTGAGAATCGGCAGAGGTAACGAGGGCAGCGTCTTTGTTTTGAGTAAGTCATAAAATACTAATTCGCAAGAAGTGTTGCGAACGACCTTATTCTATTATAGGTACTTTGTCAAGAGGGTAATAGGTAATCAGTAATTGGGTTATTACCCTGTTCCCCCTTCTCCCCTTCCCTATTCCCTGTTCCTTGACAAATAACTTAACAAACACTCTAGCAAAGACCTTCAGGTTGTAGAGTGAAAACAATTAGCCCTAATTTATTGGCGATTAATTAATTCACAAGGAAGATAATCATGGTTCAACGTGGTTCTAAAGTACGCGTCCTCCGCCCAGAATCCTACTGGTTTCAAGATGTAGGAACCGTGGCATCTATAGATCAAAGCGGCATCAAATACTCTGTAATTGTCCGCTTCTCCAATGTCAATTACTCTGGGATCAATACCAATAACTTCGCCGTAGATGAATTAATCGAAGTGGAAGCACCCAAAGCTAAGGCTGCTGCTAAAAAGTAAGCAACATCACAGTGCTGAGTGTTGAGTCTGAAAGTATGGAAAAGCAGTAAACTATTAAATGCTGATTTCATGCCCTTAATTAATTATTGAGGTCTTACTCCCAACTCAACATCCAGCACTAATTACTCTGCAAATGCCTGAATTGCCTGAAGTTGAAACAGTTCGACGGGGTTTAAATCAATTAACCCTTAACCAAAAGATCACGGGGGGAGATGTGTTGCTAGAACGCACAGTCGCCTACCCGTTTTCTGTTCACGAGTTTATAGAAAATATTCAAGGAAGTGCCATTATATCTTGGCATCGTCGGGGTAAATATCTTTTAGCTGAACTCTCCCCATTTTCATGGCTAGGTGTTCATTTACGAATGACTGGTCAATTATTATGGCAAAATAACAACGAACCTTTACACAAACACACAAGGGTCAGGTTATTTTTTGGCGAACATCAAGAATTACGCTTTGTTGACCAGCGCACCTTTGGACAGATATGGTATGTTCCCTCTGGAGTACCTGTCGAAAGCATCATCACAGGTTTGGCGAAACTAGCATTAGACCCATTTTCACCAGAGTTCACTGTTGAATATTTAGCAAATAAACTGCAAAAATCTCGCCGTCCCATTAAAACCGCCCTGTTAGAT
This sequence comes from Anabaena sp. EIM26, assembly GCF_057568715.1. NCBI lineage: Bacteria > Bacillati > Cyanobacteriota > Cyanophyceae > Nostocales > Nostocaceae > Anabaena > Anabaena sp. EIM26. The sequence continues at coordinate 2,334,620 of NZ_CM172472.1, forward strand.
CAGTCTATAGTTGCAGGATTGGGTAATATTTATGCTGATGAAGCTTTGTTTAAAAGTGGTATTTTACCCACAACCATCTGCACAGAATTACGCAGCAAACAAATTGAACCTTTAAGAACAGCAATTATTCAAGTTTTATCTGCCAGTATTGCTGCTGGTGGGACAACTTTTAGTAATTTCCTGAATGTTAAAGGTGTTAACGGTAATTATGGCGGTGAAGCTTGGGTTTACAACCGCACTGGAGAACCTTGTAAAGTTTGTGGTAATGTCATACAGCGTATTAAGTTAGGCGGGCGCTCTAGTCATTTTTGTTCTCAGTGTCAGAAATGAGGGGGATTAAGAAACCTCTCTCTCACTCTCTTTCCTACAAGGAGAGAGACTTTGATTTTAATTTCCCCACTTCCCTGGTAGGGAAAGGGTAGGGGATTCTTAGAAATTGATTGGTAATTGAGTAATTTTGATATACCGTCATTACAAGGCTTTTACGTTAAGTTGACACCAATATTGCGTAGCGAGTGCTGCTAAACCCATACATTTTCGTTGTCACTACATCTTATTCAAAGAGTGTAAAATTAATATCTCTGTCTTTACATCAACTTAAATGATTAAATGACTCGCTTTATACATGATCAATTTGCAAAACAATATCTAACGGAACTATTAACACCTTACGGTCAAGTAGAAACCAGCAAAGATATCACAGCAGAAGTAAGACAAATTGACGTTTTATTTATTCCTTCACCTCAACCTAAACAAAGTCTAGAAATACTCGGACTACTAGGACGAATGGCGACAAATTATGCTATATTTGAACCATTCCGCAATGCAGTCACCAAAAGCGAAATTCGCAGTTGTATGGGTAAATTATTTGACATTCATGCGGACATAGAGCGTCAATCTAACCGCAACAATACCCGTATAAGTGAGGCAGAATTACCCCGATTATGGATTTTTTCTCCTACCGCTTCAGTGGAACTCCTAGGAAGTTTTAATACTACAGTCGATGAAGAAAACTGGAGTAAAGGCATTTATTTTTTGGGAGAAGGCTTAAAAACCGTAATTATTGCTATTCATCAACTCCCCAGCACACCAGAAACCCTGTTTCTCAGGATATTAGGTAAAGGGAAAGTTCAACGACAAGCAGTTGAAGAATTAGAAACAATACCTAAAAACAGCCCCTTCCTTTCCCATATTATACAATTAGTACATGACCTAATTGCTGTTTTATCGGCTCGTCAACGTCAAGAACAAGATATTGATAAAGATGACCAGGAGTTGATTATGAAACTATCAGAAATGTATCAACAACAATTGGAAGAACTAAAAAAACAAGGACTCCAAGAAGGATTCCAGGAAGGACGACAAGAAGGACGACAAGAAGGATTCCAAGAAGGACGACAAGAAGGTGTAGAAAGAGAACGACGCGCTATGGTTGAAAGTATCATGCAAGTACGTTTTGGGGAAGTTGATTCAGATTTAGCCAAAATTATCGACTTTTTGATAGCCATGACTAGGGAAGAATTTACTCCTTTGCTTCTACAATCATCTCGTGAGGAATTATTAGCTAGATTTGCCCAATAATTGATGGAAAAATGGACAAATCAGCAATTTACAAAAGAATTTAAAAATTAATCAAAGTCCAGAAGATAGAGTATGGGGAGGGTTGACAACAGGTTTAAAATTTGCTAAAATTGATTTGATAAGGAAGAACTATCTAACAATATAAAATCTCCTCAACCGCTTACCTAATAATAGGCGGTTATCTTATTTGAGGAAAGAAATTATGCCTTTGCGTCTGGGAGCAAGATAAAATTTTGAGTAAAAGCATTTATTTTGGAACGAGGGGAACTCATGGCAGTTAAAAAAGGAAATATGGTTCGCGCTATCCGCGAAAAGTTAGAAAATAGTATAGAAGCTAAAGCTAGTGATTCTCGCTTCCCTGCTTATTTGTTTGATAGCCAAGGGGAAATTGTCGATATCAAAGGTGATTACGCTTTGGTTAAGTTTGGAAAAGTAGCAACACCCAATATTTGGTTAAAGTTGGAACAGTTGGAAGAGTTTGCATAAGCTTTTCAGCATTGCGCTTAATTTATACACTTGAAGTCTTACTTGTGGTGGGTAATACCCACCTTACTTAATGATTGATTTATGTCTGATTAACTGGTGACTATTAAATAACTCCTACAAATCATCAATCACCTATTAATCTGGAATTCGTCAAACTTAATAATCTCGGAATTAGGTTTTTTGGTATCAAAGCGATAACTGCTAATAGCACCTGTTCCGGTGTCGAAAATGCTGAAAACAGTAATATCATTACTAGCAATATAAGATATCGGTTTACCATCTTCTCCTAATAATGGTGCAATGCTTGGTAAGACTGGTTCTAGACCATTAGGATCGCCAATTTCAGTATAATCTTCTTGATAGCCTGTTGGTACTTCTCGCTTTCTTTCACCCCAAGCGGCACCGTAGGAATTACCAACATTAGAAGTTTCTAAAAAGTGCATTCCACTGGAACTAACAAAGCGATTCCATAAATGGGAATGTCCATAAAATACTAACTGCACATTAGCATTTTCTAATAAAGGGAGAACATCACGAATAATATAATCTGCATTTTTGGGATATTCATAACGAATTTCTTGAATATTTCCGTGATGATCCCGTTCAATCATAGCTACTGGATTAGTATAAGCCGGAACAATATTATCTCCCAAAGTATGAGGAGGATGATGGAACATGACAACTCTATATTTTGCTTGTTTAAATTCAGAACTTTTTAATTCCTGTTGCAACCAATTATATTGTTGACTACCCTCAGAAATTGGCTCATAAATTAACTGTCCATAACCCCAGTTTTCAGGATGATTAAAATCTTTTTCTGTTTCTCTATATCTACCCTTATTTTTTGAATTCAATTGGGGATGTCGCCACATATTTGTGATATATAAAACTACCAAGCGAATATCACCAAAAGTAACTGCATAATAGGTTTTACCCCCTTCTTTGGTTTCGGGTAAGGTAAAAATTTCTTCGTAGGTTTCAGTATTAAAATAATTATCTTTCAAAGATGTTTCGCCATACAAATTTCGAGCAACTTCACGAGGAATCGTATCATTAAATTCATCATTTAAACTTTCTGTTCTAGCAAATCTACCCATGACTTCATGATTACCAATGCAAGTAAACATAGGTGCATTTTGAATAATTTTCCCACCTGTGTAAGTTACTTGAAAGTTATTATGTTCCATTTGATAATTAGCGCGACCTTGCAAACCTGGAAATAAAGCATTTCCGCGATTATCATCAAACCATTCTGAAGCGCGGTCTGGAACGTTGACTAAATCTCCTGCAAATAATACACCGTCTACTCTTCCCACAGTTTCCACTACTTTTTGCAGATTTGCGGCCGTCATTGGTTTAAGCTGGTGGTCAGAGGTGAGGAGAATTTTTAATGGTGTACCTGGTTTTGGAGAGGGTGCAAGGGTAAAAATTTCGCTATTAACGCTTGTTCCATCTTCTCGTATACTGGTGACGTGATAGGGGACTCGTAGATTAGCATTTAACTCTGTAACTTCGGCTTCGTGTCGCCAAATTTCCCGTTGTATTGGTTGTTGATAAATTTGTCCGGGTTCAGTTTGATTTGCTACTCTTGATTGTTGATCCTCTCTGGTGCGGCTAAGTTTGGTAGTTTTTGCAATTGAACTTTTATCTAGTTTTTCACCGTAAATAACTAAGTGTTTATCACCTGCAAACTCTGTAAACCAGACTACGCGCACAGAATTTTCTGTTGGTAGTTGTAAAAATGGGTCTGTTAGCAGTTGCGGTGGTGATATCATAATTTTTTTACCCAAAGAACTAACGCTGACTAACGTCAGAAATATTAGCAGAAAAATTACAATTTTTAGAGCAATTGTGCTGCTGTTGTAGCGTAAGTAATGATTTACGGCAGTTTTCACGTATTTAAACCAGAAGCTGAATTAATCTCTCTCTTTGCGTTTTGGCACGAAAAAAATATGAATATCAAAAAATCACAACTGCAAATTTTCATCATATACAGTTTGTTGGGTGCGATCGCACTCCTGACCCTTTTCCCATTACTATGGCTAATTAGTACAGCCTTAAAATCGTCTACAGAAAATATCTTACAGTCACCACCGCAGTTATGGCCCAGTCAACCCACATTAGATAATTTCGCTCGTGTTTGGGAATCTCTACCTTTTGGGCAATATTTATATAACAGTATCCTAGTGTCTTTACTGACTGTGGGATTAAATCTGCTATTTTGTGCTTTAGCTGCTTATCCCTTAGCAAGATTGTCATTTGTGGGCAAAAATGGGATTTTTATTGCCATTATTTCCACAATTATGATTCCCTTCCAAATTGTCATGATTCCTTTATATATTTTGACAGTCCAGTTAGGCTTAACAAATAGTTATTTAGGCATGATTTTCCCCAGTTTAGCTTCTGCTTTTGGGATTTTTTTACTCAGACAAGCTTTTATGAGTGTACCGAAAGAAATAGAAGAAGCTGCCCGCATGGATGGCAGTTCAGAGCTAGGATTGTGGTGGTTTGTGATGTTGCCAGCTATTCGTCCAGCACTCATCACCCTAGCTATCTTTGTGTTTATCGGTGCTTGGAGTGACTTTTTGTGGCCTCTAATTGTCATCCAAGATGAAAGTTTATATACTTTACCCTTAGGAGTTGCCAAATTAGCAGGTACGTTTTCTCTAGATTGGCGATTGGTAGCTGCTGGCTCAGTAATTTCTATCGCTCCAGTGTTATTATTGTTTTTATTTTTACAAAAGTTTATTGTCCCCACAGATACGGGTAGTGGTGTCAAGGGCTAAGTAGGAGGTTATTCTCAGCATCTTAACCAATCACCAGTTCTAAGTTAATAAGCACCTTTTCTATGTAATACAACCCAGATGGTTTTAAAAATCAACATCAAATCATAGGTAATAGACCATTTACGCTGATAGTCTATATCCATGTGGACAATAGTTTCAAAATCATTAATATTAGAACGTCCATGAGTCTGCCATTCTCCAGTTATTCCTGGTTTGACTCGTAATCTTTCCCAATGATGGGGTGCATATTTAACAACTTCATCAGGAGTGGGTGGACGAGTACCAACTATACTCATATCTCCCATTAAGACGTTCCAAAATTGGGGTAGTTCATCTAAACTAGTACGTCGCAAAAACTTACCCAAGGGAGTAATACGAGGATCATCAGTAGATTTAAAAATGTGACCTTTGGCTTGGTTTTTGACTATAGATTTCAGTTTATCTGCGTCAACCACCATAGAACGGAACTTCCAGATCCGAAAGGTGCGTCCGTTTAGACCACAACGGATTTGAGAATATAATATGGGACCTGGATCAGTAGCTAATGTAACAATCGCTACAGGAACTGCAACCAATGATGTAATTATTAAACCAACAATTGCTCCGAGAATGTCAATGAATCTTTTTGTGGAACTAGTAGTTGATGGGTGGTGAGACTGAGGTGATAAGTCAACCACGTGCGGATGATGCAGAACACCTAAATTAGCCACAGTATAATTTATTGTTTTAGTTGTAATAGTAGACAGGGACATGATTAATAATGTTGTTTGCTTACATTTTTAGTTTTGTCAACTAAAGTAAGTTTTATTAAATACAGTCACACTATAAGTAATTTTTTGTGTAAGAGGAAAGCAAAACTAGCGAAGTTCATACAATCTTTTAATTTAGCCAAGGAATTTTAAATTTTTGATGTTTTTTGTGTAAACCTGCTATAAATTCATTTTGAAATAAAAGATACCAGTATTTCTCGATTAAGAGCCTGGAAATTTTGAGTTGGTTTGAAAAAAGCCTAAAGGGTAAAGGGTAAAACCTGAGTTCGGTGTTAGGAGTTCGGAGTTCGGAGTTATGATTTTTAAGAGCGAGAGAATAAGGGTTTGAGACTCCTAGTGGGGGCGAGTTTTCCACAAATTATCTTATGTCGAACTCAGGTGGTAAAGGTTTTTTATTCCGCTCTTAACTAAGTAGTATTGAAATAGATACCTACTCGTGAATAGACAGTATTTCTACCCAAGAGTAGGCATGATTCATGAAGATTCAGTTAATATTTCCGTAAATCTTTCCAGGTGTACTCTAATCTATTCCTTTTGGAGGAAGTTTTTCTGTGATATCAATGAATAGGATTTCTTGATACAGAAAAATTAACTGTATGTGGTTCATCTAGTGATTGCAGAGTACTGGCTTTGATAGCGTCTAGATAGCGACGTAGAAATAGAAGTTGTTGAGAATTAGGACGATAAGAAAGATTGCCTTGTTTTTCAAAAAGTGGTGCGGATGCGATCGCTTGATAATCAGGATTTTCCTGGGAGCTTTTTGTCAACCACAGAGAGTTTAATGTGGGACTAACATCTGAAACCTCTTCTTTCTTATTGTAAGGAATGATACCCGCAGGTAATTCACCTTCTAAAAAAGCCAGTAGCCGCTGTTGACAAATACGAGTATTAATGCCGCGACTCTCAAATAATTGCAGAACTTCACCAAAAGATAGAGAACGCATGGCTGATGCCTCTGGTACACTATCAGGTAGAAGTTTGAGCAATTCAGTAAACAAAAAATAATCTGTATACTGTTGCCTGGGTATTTCTAAAACCTGAGGATGCAGAGGTAACGTAGCCAAACCATAGGCAACTCGACTGCAATTAGGAGCGCCATTTTCGCCCAGATATAAATCTTGAGTAATTTTAGCGTTGGGAAGTTTTTGTCTTAACCAACGGTTGACTGTACCAATAGAAGCGACTCCACCAGAGAGAATTGCTTGGTTAATAGCTTCTGTGGGGATACCACGAGCTACTAATAATTTATTGAGTTCACGGTTGAGACGACGTACATAAGGTACAAAAACTTGGCTTTCTAAATCTCGTCGCTGCAATATCCAACATTGGTCGGCTAATTCTAGGGTAAAAGATTCTTGGTGCTGCAAAATCAGCTTCAGACTCAAGGCAGTATCTAATAAAGCTTGCCCTAACAAAGAACTTTCTAACCTTTGCTGGAAACGGATACGGGCAGAAATATCTGGTTCCCCAACTCGCGGTAGTTCTAACCCTTCCCAACTCAAACTAGACCACTGTATTTGGTCTAAACCAGGAATTTCTCGCAGAGAAGGATGACCAGTAGAGGTGTTGCTATCAACTTGTATTTGCCCACGGGGTTGGCGCGATTTTGGTGGTAGTAGTAACTGACAGATGATATCTTGCTCAATAGCTTTACCAGCATAGGCAAAACTGTGGAGCATGAAATCTCTGTATGTTAATTGGCTCAAGTCTATGGGTAAATCGACTAATGCCATTTCTGTGGCAGTTGCGCCAATATTCAGTGCCAAGGTGTTACCCTGCATAGGATTTTCGCTGGTTTTTAAAGGACGCAAACCCTGATTTTCATTTAATTGGACTGATTTTAAATTATTGGCAGGATTAAGTTCTGGGAGTAAACTAGCGATCGCTTCTTCAACAAAAAATATTTGTTGGGGATGGGATACAAGCTTGCTTGTGAGTATGGCTTCTCGCACATTAAAGCGATATTGTTCTGACCAACTAGATGGACAAGTACAGATAATACCCGTAACTTTATTAATGATGTGAGCAAAAGTTTCTGTATCTATACCCACAGCATGAGCAATTAAAGCTGGAGTAGTACTGGCTGAAGCCGACTTGAGCGTTAATAGTAATTTAGAGAGCGATCGCACCACCCAAATCAAAGGCCCCGCAGAAAATTCATTTAATTGCAATACTGGTTCCCATTTCTGTTGCGTATTTTTATAGGGAATAGCCACGTGTAAATAAGGCTTTAAATGGGCGGAATAAAGATGATGTTGTACTTCTGATGTAGATCGAGAGCCAGTAGAATTTTGAGCCACATGATCAGATATTTTGGCCTGTGCCACCCCCCCAGTTTCAGCACTTTCAGCCTCTGAGTGAGGAATACTCGCCGTAGGTAGATAAACCTCTGCCGGTAAACGAAATGATTGCTCAAAAGCAGTTTCGCCTAATTGGGTTTCTGCTGACCAGTAAATTGGATAAACAACCAACCTGGAATGATTTAACAGCGCCGCAGAAATTCCCGTTGTCCCCAAATCAATACCTAAATACCAAACAGCTTCTAGATCATTGATATTCACCTGAGAATCATCACTCAAAATGTCACTGACAAACAAAGCATCTTCCGGTTCCGAAATAGTACCTTCCTTTTTTTTTTCAGTATTCTGTCTCAAATCTAATTCAGCTTGGGGAATATCTAGATCAGAAACTGCCACTATTGGGATATTCTCTGTTTGTTCGCTGCCAGGAGATTCCGTCATCAGCCAATCTGTACTTAGCAGATACTGACTATCATCCACCGAATTTTGCAAACTTTCTGAAAATGAATTTTGCAAACTTTCTAAATTTGTTGTCTGTTCCGAGTCAGAATTTAACTGCAAATTAAAATTAGCTAAATCTTGATCCAATTGCTGCAACTGCTCTGCATCCAGAACAATATCTGGCACACCTTCCGTTTCCGTATTTTCTAAATACAGTAAATTTTCCTGTGGTGAAGCAGAAATATAAGTGGCTACTAAATCTTGGTCTTCCCCAGCAGAAGAAATGATTGAAGTCTCTTCTACCATCGTTTCTGGATCATCAAGGGATGGAAGTTGTTCGTCACTGCTGGCATCAACTAATAAGTCAGTTAGAACGGTAATTGTATCACTACTATCTGGCTGAGATTCGAGTACCGTAGAAATGCTGGCAAATTCTACTTGTGGCTGCGTCTCCTCTGCTAACAATGATTCTCCCCATAGCTCTGATAGTTGCTCTGTTGGTTCTATGACAGTACCAGAACTCTCTGATAAAAGATTTAAATCTTGTTCCTCAACAGCATCTAACAATAGCAACAAATCATCCTCCTGTTGCTCCTGAATAATTGGAGATGAGGATATACTATCGACCATCTGAGATGCTAATGGATAATCAGTTTCTGAAGTAGATATCTCATCTTCTGACAACACCAACTCATCCTCTTGTTGCTCCTGAATAATTGGAGATGGAGATATACTATCGACAATTTGAGATGCTAATGGATAATCAGTTGCTGAAGTAGATACCTCACCTGTTGTTACCACAGGCACAATAATCGCATCTGTTAGTTTGGGAGTCTCTTCACCACCAAACAAACTTGCATAAAGTTGATCTACATCATCAGCAACCTCTGGTTGTAATTCATTGGCAACATTAAAGGTGGCAGTAACTGAAGCTAGTGACTCATCTGCTGTCAGTTCTGACAACACTGTATCTAGATTCTCAACAGTGGGATATTCTTCTGCCTCAGCACCAATTTCCTGGATTAATTCTTCTTCAACAGCAACCTCTGGTTGTAATTCATTGGCAACATTAAAAGTGGCAGTAACTGAAGCTGGTAAATCATCTGCTGTCAGTTCTGACAACACTGTATCTAGATTCTCAACAGTGGGATATTCTTCTGCCTCAGCACCAATTTCCTGGATTAATTCTTCTTCAACAGCAACCTCTGGTTGTAATTCATTGGCAACATTAAAAGTGGCAGTAACTGAAGCTAGTGACTCATCTGCTGTCAATTCTGACAACACTGTATCTAGATTCTCAACAGTGGGATATTCTTCTGCCTCAGCACCAATTTCCTGAATTAATTTCTCAGCATTATCAGGCGCTGGCTGTACATCTAACCATGATGATGATACTGTTTGAGTATCTACCCCAAACAGAAAAGATTGAGCATCGGGGTATTGTTGTTGTAAATGCTGAGTCAAATTATTCAAAAAATTTGCCATCAACTGTTCACCTTGGATTCCCTGACTGTGCATTTTTGCCAGCGCTTGGGATAAAGACTGATGATAAGTGGTGATGTTACGCTCTAGTGAACCAAAGACAACATTGACAGTTCCATCTAGCGATAGCAAGCGTTGATCTAACTCCTGTGCCAGAATAGCTAATCGATCTATCTCCTCCACTGAACCCAAAACAGGTTGCATAGCAGAATTTAACGCTTCTTGCTTTTGTTCACCTGTTAACAAACCAGGAGAAGTAGGCGAAGTTCTTGTCAAATGTGGTAATAAATTTGGCACTAAGCGACTGATTAACACTTGTAAAAATTCAGAAATTATCTGCTCTTGGTTCGCTAACTGTTGTGTTAAAGAATAGTTTTGCAGTCGTTTTTGCTCTAGCTGCCTAATTTCCTTAACAAGAGCAGCTCTTTCTTCCAACAGTCCTGATAATTCTGCTTGTAAGGGTTGAAGCAAAAACGCAATTTCATCTTTGAATTGCCCTGCGGTAAAATTACTTTGTTCTTGTTGTGATTGATAGGAATGTGAGGCAGATTGGTTCTGCTCCTGCTCCACAAACCGTGTCAACAAAGATGATAATGGTGGAGTCTCAGACTGCTTGGGGACGTTGCTTTCTTCAGATTCCTCACTTTCGTCGAGTTTCACAAGAAAGTCTCGCACCCGTTGTAAAACGTCTTTGTCTTCTTGTCCTTGACCAGACAGTAGTTTAGAAAGACGATTGCCACTGTTAGACAGTAAGTTGTCAATGTCTGCAATCAGTTTGTGAATTTCATCTGCACGGGAAGTCACGTTAAATTACCTTATTTAGAAATGTACTTTGATTTTTATGGTATTTACGATTACAGAAGTTCTCAGTGGCAAAAGTTATTGCTCAGACTTCTGAGGGCAATTATGTTATGAATTACTGGGAGATGCAACTTGATCCTCAAGGTTTGCTGCCTTTTCAGGCAGGTCGCCCAATTTTGGGCTTTGTTAAGTGTAGAACTCATCCTTAATGTTATACTTTGAACTTAAGAATAAATCATGTGTCAGTAATGAGCAAACACTAAGAGAAAATAAAGATTGCTAAGAAAAAATTATCTGGTCGTTTTCTTGTGTAACATAGTTTAGTTTCCCTTTAAAAAGCGGCTGTAATTTTATAGCTTGGACTTAAAACACGATCTTGCTTGTTCAGTTGATAGCAGCTTTAATAAATATGTCCTAATGGAAGATCGATATAGCTTGCAGACATCCGCTCATAACTGGATCACTTCAGCGCCCTTTTTTGAAGGGTTGCCTGAATCTATTGTGGAAACAGCCCTCTCCCATCTTGTTACCCGTACCCACCCTGCCAATCAAGTAATTTTGCTAGAAAATGACTGGGGTGGTTCTGTGTATTTTATTGTAGATGGATGGGTAAAAATCCGTACCTACAATTTAGAAGGAAAAGAGGTAACACTAAATATTATTGGGCATGGAGAATTATTTGGTGAAATGGCGGCACTAGATGAAGTTCCCCGTTCTACTGATGTTATTACTCTTACTCAAACAATGATTGGGAGTATGCCTGCTCAAGATTTTGTCAAATTGTTGCAAACAGAACCCTTAGCGGGACTCAGATTGGCGCAATTAATGGCGAGACGGTTACGACAAGTAAATCGGCGGTTACGCCTGCGAGAATCGGATAGTCAATCGCGGGTGGCAGATACCTTGCTATTTTTGGCAGAAGGACAGGGTAAAAGAGGACAGACAGGCACGGAAATTCCCAATTTACCTCACCGGGAATTGAGTAGTTTAAGTGGTCTGGCGCGGGAAACAGTGACACGCGTATTGACAAGGCTGGAAAAAAAAGGCTTGATTGTACGGGAGCAAGATGTTATGTGCATCCCCGATGTGTCAGCTTTGGAAAAAATGATTATTTAACACCTTGTTCAGTATGAATATTTTAGATTCTCTGTCAGATGAACCGGAGGAAAACCCATCTCCTGTATCACCAACCCCCAATAATCAGTTAGATCAACAAAAGCAGTTGAAACGCCCCCAACTTCAGGTTGATGCACCTTTAAGGATGGTAGAAACAGCATTTTTAGCTAGTACTGCTAGTTTGATTTGGTTTATTAATTTCTATTTTCCCTTGGGGCCAGTATTACGAATATTTTTTCCTGTTCCTATTGCTCTGGTTTACTTACGCTGGGGTAAACGTGCTGCATGGATGGCTGCTGTGACTTCTGGCTTACTGTTAGCGGTGCTGATGGGGCCAGTTCGCAGTATGTTATTTGTGATGCCTTTTGCTTTGATGGGTGTCCTATTGGGGGCGACCTGGTATCGTCGTGTACCCTGGATTGTTTCGATTACTTTAGGTATGTTGTTGGGTACGTTGGGTGTGTTTTTTCGCTTGTGGTTGCTGTCGGTGTTATCTGGTGAAGACCTATGGGTTTATGTGATTAACCAGGTGACAGAAATCATTGAATGGATTTTCCTGAAGTTGGAAATATTGGCGACTCCGAGTGTATTTTTTATCCAAGTGGGTGCGGTGCTTTTAGTTGCATTTAACAATTTGATTTATTTGTTTGTGGTACATCTGGCCGCATGGTTACTTTTAGATCGGTTGGGAAATCCTATTCCCCGTCCCCCACGTTGGGTACAAGTGCTAATGGATTATGAGGGTTGATAACTAGTTGAGGCTGGTAATTGGTAATTAGTAATTGGTAATTGGTAATTGGTAAATCTTTACCTGTCAGCGGTTCCCTGTTCTCTTTGACTATGATTAAGATTTATACGCAAATAGCACAGGGTGAAGCATGGTTAAACCGTTATTGTCGTAGTTTACCTGTGTTTGCTTGTGTTTTGGGTTTTACAGAAACTGCTTTGCTGCCTGGTATTTCGGCGGCTGGTTTGACTCCAGAGGATCGACTGTATACCGCTTGTGCTGATGCTGAGTTTTTGTATTATGGTGCTGCACATCAGCCTAAGTATCCCCTACCACCTTTGACTGCTGGGGCTTCTCCTGTGCTGATTTCCCGTGCTGTAGTGGCTGGGTTGAAGTTACCAGTTTATTTATTTAATGCGGGTTTACCACAGGTTCCGGCTGTGCCAATTATTGATTTGGGTGGTACGAGTGCTAGGTGTTTAAGTACAGGTGTAGCTATGGAAATAGGGACGGTAAAACATCTGTTGGCACAGGGCTTACGTTGGGGTTCTCAACTAGGTGCTAATATTTCCCAGAGTTATCTAATTTTAAGTGAGTGCGTTGTGGGTGGGACTACGACTGCGTTGGCAATTTTAACTGGTTTAGGGATTGATGCTGTAGGTAAAGTTAACAGTAGTCATCCTGTCTGTAACCATGAGCAAAAGTTGGCTGTGGTGCAAGCCGGTTTAGAGACGGTCAAAAATCAAAATTTTATTGATCCTCTGGCGCTGGTGGCGGCGGTGGGAGATCCTATGCAAGTGGTGGTAGCTGGGATGGCGATCGCAGCTAGTTGTCGTTGTGGAGTTCTATTAGCTGGTGGTACACAAATGCTGGCTGTTTATGCTCTGGCTCAAGCGATCGCTCAATCTTACTCTTTATCTTGGCAACCAGAAGCTATAGTCGTTGGTACGACTCGTTGGGTAGCAGAAGATCCTACTGGGGCTACCGTTGATTTAGCCCTCAGTTTAGGTAAAAATAGCATTAATGGGGGCAAAGAAACTCCTCCCCTCTTGGCGACAAAGTTAAGTTTTGCTGATTCTCGTTATCCCCAACTCCGAGCTTATGAGCAGGGTTTTGTCAAAGAAGGTGTTGGTGCTGGAGCCGCTTGCATCGCTGCCTATCTTAATCAAAATTGGCAGCAAGAACAACTTTTAGCAGCCATTGAAGCCCAACTTGACCAATTAGTGAATTCGCTCTCGCAGTAGTTGCTCTTCTAGAGCCGCAATGCGATTATAAGCTGCTGTTAATTGCGCTGTCAGTCTTTGGATTTGAATTTCTGGTGTTATTTGTTTATCTCCAGCTTGGGTATTCATATCTGGATAAATACCATCTATCAATACATCCTTATGCTCTAAATCAGCATTCCAACTGCTCCGTCCTCTAAACTTATAATTTTCAACTTCATGATTTTCTAGATAGTTGTCTTTTGGCTGTTTTTGCTCTAAAAAGCAATCAGACAAACCTTGAGATAGTTTCCTGTCAAGCTTTTCAATCACCTGATAGATAGCATCTACCTTTTCGCTCAGATTCAGTATTTGTTTTTGTAATGGCTCCATTTAATACCTTGATCACAAAATAGTCTCTCTATGTTATTCAATTTACTTCCAATGTTAAAAATATTTATGATTTATTTAATCTTTCAGATGTTTTGAGCAGTTTGCTAACTAAAATTATCATTTATACATACAATTCAACAAACATCAACGGTGTTGCTCACGTTTTTTTTGCTAAATAAAGTTAAATATTTTACGTTTATTGACATAAATTATGTTAAAAATTGTTTAATTCTTTAGGATTTATTTATATTCCATCAAGATGGTCAATAAAGATGATTAAATTCAAGTTAATAGGGGATGGCGATTGATAATCGCAATTTTTAGATAGTATTACCTTGAAAATCTATCCCAAAAGTCTAAAATTAGAAAGTTACACCGCTATTTGCTCAATAATCAGATCAACAATTTAAATTTATTGAGAAAAGTCAATTATATTCCCAAAGTAAAAAATCAATGGATCGACGGTCTTTTTTGGTAGGTACAAGCGGATTCGTAGTTTCCCAACTCCTGATTGGGTGTAATGGTAAAAACCAGATACAACTCAATGTACAGTTGTTAAAGGGTTCTATACCTCCTCAAGTGGTTAATCAATTTCACAAAAGTTTGCAGCCAGAGGTGAAATCAAAATTTGTACCAATTGATCAGATTTATGATCTATTTCGGAAATTACAAACTTGGCAGCAACCAAAAACTGAGAATCAAGAGGTATGGAAGCGTTATATCCCGTTCAACCAAAGTCAAACAACATCTAAATCAGACTTGGTGACATTAGGAGACTACTGGTTAAAAGCAGCAATTGAACAGAAACTGATTCAACCATTAGAAACAGAAAAAATTAAACAATGGCCTGTTTTAGACCAAAAGTGGCAGCAATTAGTGAAACGAGACGATCAAGGTAATATTGACCCTCAAGGACGGGTTTGGGGTGCGCCTTATCGCTGGGGTAATACGGTAATTGTTTATAATCGGGAAAAGTTCCAAAAATTAGATTGGCAACCAAAAGATTGGAGTGATTTATGGCGTAGTGAATTGCGATCGCACATTTCTCTCCTCAATCACCCCAGAGAAGTAATTGGTCTGGTTTTAAAGAAACTGGGAAAATCATATAATACAGAAAATCTTGACCAAATTCCCTCCTTAGAGGCAGAATTACAGACATTAAATCAACAAGTAAAATTCTATAACTCCACTACCTATCTAGAACCACTCATCACCGGAGATACTTGGTTAGCAGTAGGTTGGTCAAATGATGTTATACCTTTACTAAGTCGTTATCCAAAACTGACCGCAGTAATTCCCCAATCAGGAACTGCAATTTGGGCAGACTTATGGGTAAGTCCCGCAGGGGTTGATAAAAGAGCTTTAGCATCCCAATGGATTGATTTTTGTTGGCAACCAAATATAGCCAAAAAAATTGCCCTACTCACCAAAACTAATTCGCCAATTGCAAAAAATATTGTTGCTTCTGATATCCAAAAACAATTAGAAAATCTGTTATTAACAAACCAGGAAGTTCTTGATAAAAGTGAATTTTTACTACCCCTATCACCAGCAGCAACAAAGCAATATGAGTCTTTATTTATCAAGATGAAAAATGTAGGTTAATTGTCAATACTGAATTTATTCTCCAGTTAACTGGAGATTTTGACGTAACCCTAATTTACTCTGAATACTCATTTTGATATTACATAAAGCTGGGCTTTTTCCCAAATTACAAGTATAAGTTGCTAACATTTCTTGCTGATAATTAAAAACTCGGATGTTATAACCAAAATTCCTAGCCATGCTACCCAAGCCGTTAACGAATTTGTAGCGCTCTAAATAGTCTAGTAAGCTCCAAACTTGCTGATTCACAATTAAGTCTACACGGGCTGTTTCTTGTTCAGAAGCTGGGTATGCTATCCAGTTATCTAAAAGTTTGTTTTCGGAATTTTCTTTTGCCCACCATAAACTAGGAATGGTTAAGTTTTTAGGGTTGATAGTATTCGCTGTAATCACAGTAGCTGTGGGCTTAGTAAGTACATTCAATTCCAATGGTGCATCAGAAGGCTGGGGTATATTTTCAGCCCGTGAGGGAAGGGTGGGTAAAATAGAAAAGGTGCTGAGACTTAAGCTCAGTATGAGCCGAAGAGATTTCTGTCCAGTAACTACGTTGTATTTAGACATAAGTGCAGCTGAAAAAAATCCTGTATCCTTCTAATATATGTGATTCAAATCTCTCAGCTTCCATAAGTACTGCTAAACTGAGGAAGAATCCCAACAAACACTAACTATGCTGAAGCGTTCCAAGTTCGAGACAACCCAGTCTCAGATTATGCACCGTGCTGAGGATCTCATTAGCGCCGCCTCAAATCGCTATCGGATTACAGTTCAAGTGGCAAATCGTGCCAAGCGTCGGCGTTATGAAGACTTTGAAAATAACGAAGATGTGATGATGAAACCCGTACTCAGAGCAATTATTGAGATGTCTGATGAAATGACTCAACCAGAGATTATCGGCGAATTATAATTTGCACGTTATTGGGGATTGGATATTGGGAAAAATTTTTTCCTGGTTTCTGCTCCCCGATTCCCTTTTTGTTTAACTACTCATAGGTTTTCTGTGGGACGCAATACAATCTAGGGCGGGGAAACCATGCCCATAAAGGTTTAGAGAATGAATAAGAAAAAATTTTTATTTTTGCAGTTCAACTCAGGATTGATAATTATCTTGATTACAGTGAGTGTAATTACCTTGGGTTTAGGAAGCTCAAATTTTCCTAGCATCTCTCCTGCGGTAGCTCAGAGAATCAGCCCTAGCGATGTTTGGCAGGTGGTGTACCAGCAATTACCCGACTTGCCAAAAGAAAACCAATATATAAGCAAAGACACTGGCAAGGTTGCCGAAAAAAACACCTTAGCTAGTCGGATGATTCGTTACCACATTTATGTGAAAGGACGATCGCCCATATATCGCTTAGATTGGAAATTAACTTTGGCAGATTACTTAAATGCAAATGAAACTATCTATGAAGCATCCTATCCAGGTAATGATTCCTTAAAGCAAAATCCACTAGAGAGCGATCGCACCGCCATAGCCAAACTCACCCGCAACCAACGCAATCAACTAGTCCAAGTCCTAGTCGATATCTTCAACCCACCATCGTAAAATCTCTCCGCGTTCCTCCGCGCTGTACTTTGCGTTCCTCTGCGTTAAAAAAAAACCATGCACAAAATCCTCAAAAGCGGTAAAGGTTGGCGTATAGGCTGGAATCCCGACGCAGCAGAGTTTAAAGGCTTAGTTGGTACAGACGACTGGGCGATAGAATTAACCGAAATTGAATTAAATGATTTTTGTCGGCTCTTAAACCAGCTAGGAGAGACAATGAAACATTTAGCCGCAGAATTAATGGATGAGGAAAAAATCGCCTGTGAAGCTGAAAGCAATTTATTGTGGATGGAGGTAGAAGGCTATGCCAATTCCTATAATTTACGCTTTATCCTCAATACAGGCAGGGGTGTAGAAGGTAAATGGGAAGCTGAAGCTGTACCAGGTTTATTGCAAGCCACGGTAATGCTAAAAATTTTTTGAAAGGGGCTTGCTATTTTCCTTAAACTCATGTTACTCTCGTAAGAGTGACTTAATTAATTTTAGATGCACAAGTTTGGAATAATCCCTAATCCAAAAATCTAAAATTTCCAGTTAAGTAAACGGGGCGTAGCGCAGCTTGGTAGCGCGCCACTTTGGGGTAGTGGAGGTCGTGGGTTCGAATCCCGCCGCTCCGATTTTTAAATATGATGTACTTTTACTTCCGTTACCACAGATTGTAACGGTTTATCCCAATTTGCAACAGGTAGTTGGGATAAATAGGCAAAGTCAAAAACCACGCCCAAGGTATGTTTTTTAGCCCAAGCTGGAGAACTCAACAAACGGTCATAATATCCACCACCATAACCTAAACGGTATTTTTGTTGATCGCAAGCTACGCTAGGAACGAGAATTAAATCTACTTCATCAGGGTGGATGTTTGGTGCTTGCGGATGGGGTTCATTAATGCCATAATTGCCAATTTGAAGCCGATCATGAGGTTCCCACAAGTGCCAAGATAGGGACTGACCCACACAGCGAGGAAATCCCCAACGGCGTTGAGAGTCTGCAAATAATGGACTGAGGTCAGGTTCTTGACGAAAACTGAAATAGGCCAGGATTGTGGTTGCTTGGGTAAACTGAATTGAGGTTTGGATTTGTGAACAAATGCGATCGCTCTTTTCTCTCCACTCTTCTACTGTCAGAGATTGACGTATTTTCAGCAGATTACGCCGGAGTTTTGTCTTATTTACCTGTAAATCAATTTTTTGCAATGTTCAATTTTAAAATAAAATAATTTAATCAAAAAGTCGCGGAAACCCCTATTCTCGTTCTTATACAGAGTATGGAAATGAATTGTAGAAGCCTTTTTGCTAACAAAGAGACAGAGCCTCTGTGATGGCATTCCCAGCCGGAGACTGGGAACGATATCAGCGAGATAGAAATTCTGCTTTTTTACCTATGCAGCGTGTTGACGATACCAGTTAATGGTATTTTTTAGCCCTTGTTGGAAGCTAACTTGAGCAGTAAATCCAAAGGCTTGTTTTGCTTTTTCGGTATCTAAACAGCGTCGTGGTTGACCATTGGGTTGCTCAGTTTCCCAGATAATCTCCCCTTCATATTCCATTAATTCACAAATCAAATTAATTAAATCCTTGATAGAGATTTCATAACCTGTTCCTAAATTAATGGGGTCAGAGTCGTTATACAACTGAGTCCCCATGATTATCCCCCGTGCAGCATCTTCTGAATACAGAAATTCACGGGTAGGAGAACCATCACCCCAAACAGGAAGTTGCTTTTCTCCCTTAACTTGGGCTTCGTGAACTTTGCGAATTAACGCTGGAATAACGTGGGAACTTCTAGGGTCAAAATTATCTTCAGGCCCATATAAGTTCACTGGTAGCAAGTAAATACCATTAAAACCGTATTGCTGACGGTAAGATTGTAGTTGAACTAAAAGGGCTTTTTTTGCAACTCCATAGGGAGCGTTAGTTTCTTCTGGATAACCATTCCAGAGGTCTTCTTCTTTAAATGGAACTGGTGTGAATTTGGGATAAGCGCAGATAGTACCAACACAGACAAACTTTTCTAAACCCACTTGATAGGCAGCGTGAATTAGCTGGGTTCCCATCATTAAGTTATCGTAAAACAACTCTGCGGGTTTTTCGCGGTTGAGACCAATACCGCCAACATGAGCAGCTAGGTGAATAACAATATCTTGTTGGTCAACAGCACGTTGGCAATTTTCCCACACCCGCAAATCACAATCATGCGATCGCGTTACTGTAATTTTCTCACGATCAGCCCCAGCTTTGCAAAGCTGATCTATAACTTGACGACCTAGAAAACCAGCCCCACCCGTCACAACAATCCGTTTATTTTTTAGTTCTAAGGCAGTCATATTTTTATCCTTAGGGGTATAAATCAAAAGTGGAGAGCGCCTAATTCCTGACGAGTAGTAGCAATATCTTTGGGTTGTTGTGAACCATTTCCATTAGGAGAAGTGCAACCCAAAGCTTGCAAGTCAGCTTCCATCATCAAGGATACAAGTTCTGGGAAAGTTACAGAAGGTTTCCAACCTAACTTTTGTTGTGCCTTGGTAGGATCACCAATTAACAAATCTACTTCAGCAGGGCGCAGATAACGATCATCAAACTCCACATAATCTTCCCAATTGAGATTCACATAGCCAAAAGCCAAATCGAGAAATTCGCGCACTGAGTGAGTTTCACCCGTAGCAATCACGTAATCATCAGGCTCGTCTTTCTGCAACATCAACCACATAGCTTTTACGTAATCTTTGGCATAGCCCCAATCTCGCTTGGCATCTAAATTGCCCATGTATATATTTTTTTGTTTGCCAGCAAAGATACGGGCAACGGCTCTAGTGATTTTACGAGTGACAAAGGTTTCACCCCGACGAGGAGATTCGTGGTTAAACAGAATGCCATTACAAGCAAACAAGTTGTAAGATTCACGATAATTCACTGTTTGCCAGTGAGCGTAAACTTTAGCACAAGCATACGGGCTACGGGGATAAAAGGGTGTGGTTTCACTTTGAGGTACTGCTTGTACTAAGCCATACATTTCCGAGGAACCGGCTTGGTAGAACCTGACTTGAATCCCTGTGCGTTGCTGGTAATCACGGATAGCTTCTAATAAACGTAGGGTTCCCATGCCAACCGCATCTACTGTATATTCTGGTGAATCAAAGCTGACTCTGACATGAGATTGAGCGCCCAGGTTATAAATTTCTGTAGGCTTGACTTCTTCTAAGATTCGGCGCAATGTAGTACCGTCTGTCAAATCGCCATAGTGAAGTAATAATTTGACCCCATCTTTATGAGGATCTTCGTAGATGTGATCGATACGGTCTGTGTTAAAGGTAGAAGTCCGACGAATAATACCGTGAACTTCATAACCTTGCTCTAGCAAAAACTCACTCAGATATGAACCATCCTGACCAGTGATACCAGTAATCAAGGCTCGTTTTTGTTGTGTCATGTCTAATTATTCCTTGTTATTGATGTTGTAAAAGTTACCGGATATAACAAATACGTTGGCAAATCATCCCTAAAACTGTCTGATTATAAACCTACAAGTCTTAGTTGCTATCAAAACTTAAATGTAGACCAATATACTTAATAAAAAGTACTTTAACAACTGATTCTCTCATGATCTGGGGTTAAGTTCTGAGTATAATTTGGTTATTTTTCATATCTTTGCCAAAATTTCATGGATTATTGATTTTTATAAAGACTGAATAAAATTTATGTTTTTAAAGCATTTCTGTCCGAAGTGGTACTTCAACAATTTATACAAAAGTCCAAAATTATGGGGCAATTCATGAATTGCCCCATAAACTCGAATTGGGGTATTTTTTTAGTATGCCCCGTTATTTTTGGGCATTATGACTACATCAATAGTTTTCAAGATGATCCATAAATCTAGCCAAAAATTCCTGAATTTGACATAATGCAGATCTATTTGGACTCGCCGTGGATAAGGAATATCATTACGTCCAGATACTTGCCACAATCCAGTAATTCCCGGACGGATGGTTAAAATATGCTCGATGTGACAGCCATATTTTGGTAATTCTTCCGCTACTAGGGGGCGTGGGCCAACTACACTCATATCTCCTGTTAAAACGTTCCAAAACTGGGGAAATTCATCCAAGCTGGTAATTCGCAGGAAGTGACCAATTTTGGTAATTCGGGGGTCTTGTTTGAGCTTAAAAGTGCTGTCAAATTCCTGGCGCAATTCTGGGGATGTTTCCATGATTTGGACGAGGATTTCGTCGGCATTCCTCACCATAGTACGGAATTTAATACATTTGAAGCGACGATAGTTTTTACCAACCCGTTCTTGGACATAAAAAATTGGGCCTTTTGAACTGACAGCTATCAGTAAAGCCAAAATTATGTATATGGGGAAAAACAAAATCAAAATCGACAGCGAAAATGCAATATCGAACAGTCGTTTGGCAAACTCTCCGTTTAAACCCTGAAAAGCGAAACCTCTAGGTTTTACCTTGGGGGGTTTAGCTTTTTGACCACGTTTTGCTAAAGTATGCGTCGAGGCACTAGCATCTTTACGTGGGTAACGCTTGCCGGAGAGGAGTGAGCTCTGGGCAGTCATCATACTCCTTAATAATCCACACCACACATAGTCCCGATCTTAAAGCTAAAAGGCAGTGATTCTGGGGTGATATTCCCAAAAACCTACAAAAAAAATACAATCACCCTGACCATTATTTGGGGAACGGTCTTTTTTCTTGACAATGGTTGAGAAAACCTAGATAGTTATCGGCAAAAACCTGTTGAGAAAACTGGGTTGCGTGTAATCTTATATACTCATATTTTAAAAAATCCTGATAGGCTTCAAATTTTTCTACTGCATCTACTAAAGCTATTACTGTTTGTTCTTTAAAGAATATACCTGTTCCAGTATCGAAACAAGCGCGAATATCTCGAACAGTTTCTAGAGCGCCTCCTGCTCCATAAGCAATGACTGGAGTGCCACAAGCTTGGGCTTCTACTAAGGCTATGCCGAAATCTTCGCAAGCTGCATAGATAAAGGCTTTAGCACGAGCCATATATTTTTTTACTACATTATCAGGTTGCCATCCTAGTATTTGAATATTAGGATTTGCGATCGCTTGCAGATTTTTCATTTCTGGTCCTGTACCAATCACCACCAATGGTCGTTTTAGTTGATTAAAAGCCTGAACAATCAAGGATACTTGTTTATAGCTGACTAATCGGGAAACGATCAGATAAAAATCCTCTTTTTCAGATGAAAAGGGACAGTTATCAGTATCCACTGGTGGGTAAATGACTTTTGCTTCTCTTCGATAACAACGCCAAATCCGCCTTGCTGTATGCTCAGAGTTGGCAATAAAGTAATCAACCCGGTTTGCACTCAATACATCCCATTGACGCAAACTATGCAATAAATATCTAGTGATCCACCCGATTGCACCTCTACCCAGTTTGCTTTGGTCTAAATAATCAAATGTCAAGTCCCAAGCATAGCGCATTGGACTGTGGCAATAACAGATATGCATCTGATCAGGGGTTGTGAGGATTCCTTTGGCTACAGCGTGGGAGGAAGATAGTATTACGTCATATTGGCGCAAATCTAATTGTTCGATCGCTAATGGCAGCAACGGTAGATATTTTTGTACACCTGTGCGGGCTAATGGCAAGTGCTGAAGAAACGTTTTCCCAATCTGACGCTTGTAGAGATAACTTTCAGGATTCCTAGATTCAAAATCAATCAGAGCATATAAATCAGCATCAATATGATTCAAAATTTCTTGGACAACAAGTTCTGAACCACCTGTGGCTTTAGGTGTGAGCCACTCATGAACCAAAGCATATTTCAAGGACACAGTTTAATGTAAGGGGCAGAGGGAAATTTAATTGTTTCTCTTGTACTCAATACTCTGTACTCGGTACTCGGTAAGATGTAATCCTACCAAAAGATGTTCCAGGATGATGCTGTAACCTGATAACCTCAAAGATAAGGGTGATTGTAAAAATAAGTGACATAGGAATTGTAAATTGATGCGTATTTTGATTATTGGTGGAACTAGGTTTATCGGTGTCTTCTTGACTCAGCTATTAGTAGAGGCTGGGCATGAGGTGGTGTTGTTAAATCGCGGTAATTTTCCAGCACCAGAGGGAGTAGGACAAATTATAGGCGA
Organism: Anabaena sp. EIM26; assembly: GCF_057568715.1. Taxonomy (NCBI): domain Bacteria; kingdom Bacillati; phylum Cyanobacteriota; class Cyanophyceae; order Nostocales; family Nostocaceae; genus Anabaena; species Anabaena sp. EIM26. The sequence continues at coordinate 2,357,986 of NZ_CM172472.1, forward strand.
TCGCACTGACCCTAGCCAGTTAAAAGCCAAGTTATCACAAGAAAACTTTGATGTCATTTTTGACAATAATGGCAGGGAACTCACTGATACACAACCACTAGCAGAAATTTTTGCAGGACGTGTCCAACATTTTATCTACATGAGTTCAGCCGGAGTATATCTCAAATCTGACCAAATGCCACATATAGAAGGTGATGCTGTTGATCCTAAGAGTCGTCACAAAGGTAAGCATGAAACGGAAGCTTATTTGCAACAATCAGGGATTCCTTTTACTTCTATTCGTCCAACTTATATTTACGGGCCGAAAAACTATAACGAGTTGGAAGGCTGGTTTTTTGATAGAATTGTGCGCGATCGCCCGATTCCCATTCCTGGGAATGGAATGCACTTCACCCAGCTAGGTCATGTCAAGGATTTAGCTCAGGCAATGACTCAGGTGATCGGCAATCAAAAGGCTATCCAGCAGATTTATAACATATCAGGCGATCGCTTTGTCACTTTTGATGGTTTAGCTCGTGCCTGTGCTGTGGCTGCTGGCAAATCACCAGATGATGTTAAAATTGTCCATTATGACCCGAAAAAATTTGATTTCGGTAAGCGTAAAGCCTTCCCCATGCGGGTACAACACTTTTTCGCCTCGGTAAATAAAGCGATGACAGAATTAAATTGGCAACCTGAATATGATTTAATTTCTGGTTTGAAAGATTCTTTAGAAAGCGATTATTTAGCTAGTGGTAGAGATAAAATAGAAAAAGATTTTTCTGTAGATGACGAAATTTTAAAGGCTGTTTAACCTAACGCTATAATTCCCCATTCCTCTAAGGTTGGGGACGCTCATCAGATATTTAATCTGAATAAATTCTGGGGGTGGTTAAAGTTTTCGTTACCAAACTTAATTCAAAATTAGGGTTTGCTGTAAAGCCCTGCGGGCATGGCTTCGCTTACCGCGTAGCGTGACGTAAGTCATGGGCTAGGAGTCAGAATTCAGGAGTCAGGAGGAAGAATTAGAAGAAGAGAAGAATCGTCTTGAATCTCGTCAAGTGATAGGTTTTTGCTAGTTTCAACGCTTATTCCTTGCACCTGATTCACCTTTTTAACCTTCAAACTCTTGATATATCTAAGTTTTAGCTTTATTAAGCAAGCCAAAATTACCTAACTTGCTTTAGTTATAGCGGTATTATGAATTACGAATTATTTTAAAAACTATCATTACCGTCTTTAAGTGAACGGTGCAGCAAACGACAAGGCCAACAGAAAGCACCACAGAAACTTACTGAGGCGATAGCAGCGATAATTCGCCAACTATAAACATGAGAATTTTCAGACTCTTGAGTATTTTCTTGTGTACTTTTATTTAGATCTGTTGTTGAATGAGATAGATGACCGGCTGCACTAACCCCTTCAATCGCCGCTCCGATTAGATAAGCTACTAGGGCAATACTTAGCCAGTGATTGATCATATTATACTGTTTAAACTTTAGAGATATGTTTGGCAATGAGTAACTATTGTGTTTATTATGCTAATTATTGCCTTGCCCAAAAGACATTCTGCTTTCAGCTGTATCACGAATTAGGGGCAGTTTAGATTTGATGTAAGTATCAATGGTAGGAGTTTCTTGAGCGTCAAGACTCTGCTTGGCTGTTAGTTGCTGGATGAGCAACTGTACTAAAGCTGTATCGTCAAACTGGAGTAGGGTGGTGACTTGTGTGGACTCGATTATAGCCCAAAGCTGTTGGATCAATTTGGCAGTTATCATGAGTTTTGAATTATTTAATATTTTCTTTATATTCTCATGAATTTCCGGTTTGTGTCGAATTTTTGTCTCAGATTTAATAAATCAACACAACAAAGGTAAGTTAGGCAGGCTTTTTGGGCTGATTATTGGGTATTAGTGAATTTTTTGGGTGGTATGAAATAAATTATACCAGATACCACAGTCAAAGTGACAGACACCCAAAAGGCAATTAATGAGGGAAGTTGCCAAGCTGGTGAGAGGGGTGCAATTAGTAGTGATATGGCTATGATTTGACTGACTGTTTTGAGTTTACCCCAAATATTTGCACCTGTGATAGTGGTTTGATTAACTCGCCAACCTGCGATCGCTAATTCCCGTGCTAAAATCACAAACACTCCCCAAGCTGGTATTGTTCCTAATTCCACCAAAACCAATAACGGTGCAAGTACCAATAATTTATCTACTAAAGGATCAAGAAACTTACCTAAATCAGTAATTTGGTTAAGTTTTCTGGCTAAATAACCATCTAACCAATCAGTCAAAGCTGCAATTAAAAATATAGTTAAACATATCCATTTAGCTTCATTGCTGGGATTGTATAAACCATAAAGTAAAAATGGTATTCCCAAAAGTCGAGAAAAAGTAATCCAGTTAGGTAAATTCATTTGCATTTTTTTATTCATATCAATATAGAAAGCAGTGCGTTACACCTTATTAAAACTTAACGCACTACTCTAGCTTCAACGCCCATGCTAATACTACCCCACAACTGAACAGTAGTTAAAACAGTTAATTGTCTTGTCAGAATCAAGATACTCAGGATTCGAGGATTTACAGTACGATAGCGCAAGCGCTGACTTGTCAGTTCGCTAATCTTGTCGGGTACGTTAATGAAATGTAATGCACCATTGTTTATTAAAATTTAACTGTCTGATAGCGTAGCGTGGCGTAAGCCATCTATTATTGTAGGAGAAAATAGCAACGCAGTTTTATGATCTAAAAGTGACTGGAGATCTATCCAATAAACCCTATGTTTACGTTCTATTCCAGGAATCAGAGAATCAATTAAAGAAGGATTAGCCAATAGAAGAATGTGATGGGGAATTAGAGTGATAAATTGGAAATTAGTTTATAAATGAGTGAAGTTGTTGTTGATGCTTCTGCTATTTTAGCTTTGCTTAATTAGGGAGCATCCCAAATGTGTAAGTTTATTTTTTGTCTGAGGTTAATACCTGAAATGAACGAACCACGAAGACGCGAAGGACACAAAGGGAAGAAAGAGGAAGAGAGTTTTTGGTATTGCTGCGGTTATTTTTTCAAAATTGGGATGCTCCCCTTAATTAGGACTTACGCAAGTGTCACACTAAAAATCTGTTGTAGGGTGCGTCAGACTGCATAAATCTTGCAAATAAACAGATTGTTGATATCTGACGCACCTTACCAATGTGCCAGTTGCGTAATTCCTGTTAATCAAGAAACTGGTAGCGAAGAAGTTATAAAATTTATAGGTAAAGCTGCAATTAGTACCTCTGCCTTCTTCAATTCATGATTTTATGAGTGACCCTTCCCCCCTAAGTATCCTACTGATTGATGATTCCCCCGAAGACAGGTACTTGTATCGTCGCTTTTTGCAGCAGGACAGCTTGTATACCTATCGGATTGTAGAGTGTAAAACAGCAACCAAGGCATTAAAATGGTGTCAGCAAGAGATACCAGATATCATTTTGCTGGATTATAAATTGCCAGACGAAGATGGACTAAAGGTACTAGAAGAATTAAGGCAATACCTCACCAAAAATCAAACTTCAGTGATACTGCTAACAGGACAGGGAAACGAAATGATTGCTGTCCGTGCGATGAAAAGTGGTTGTCAGGATTATCTCGTCAAAGACCAACTGACCCCTAAGATTCTGCACCGGGCGATTCATCAAGCAGTTGAACGGATGAACCTGACCAGACAGCTAGAACAAAGCCAAGAAAAACAACAAATAATTGTGGCAGCAGCTTTACGGATTCATCAGTCTCTTAAATTAGAAGAAGTTTTACAGACCACAACAACAGAAGTACGCCAGTTGCTGAAGGCAGATAGAGTATTGGTGTATCAATTTAATCCAGATATGAGTGGTACTATTGTTACCGAGTCAGTGCTGCCAAATTGGAAAGCCGCTTTAGGGGTGCAGATTCAGGACACTTGTTTCCAAGAGGGTGCAGGTAAAGATTATCAGCAGGGAAAAAAGCGGGCAATTGATGATATTTATCAAGCAGGGTTAACAGACTGCCATATTCAGTTACTAGAACAATTTCAAGTCAAAGCCAACTTGGTAGTGCCGATTATTGTCACAGGGCAATTATGGGGATTATTAATTGCTCATCAATGTTCTGCACCACGTCACTGGGAAGCGCAGGAACTAGAATTATTAGATCAACTTTCGGTGCAAATTGCTATCGCTATTCAACAAGCAAGTGCATATCAACAGGCACAGGCAGAACTAGCAGAACGCCAACGGATAGAAAAGAATCTCCAAGAGAACGAAGAAAATTTTCGCCAACTAGCAGCAGCAGTGGAGGAAGTTTTTCTGATTCAAAATGCTGACTTTAGTCAAACACTTTATCTTAGTCCCGGATATGAACGCATCTGGCAGCGGCCTTGTGCAGAAGTGTACAAAAATCCGATGGTGTGGCTGGAATCTGTTTATCCAGAAGACATAAGTCGGTTACAAACAGAAATGCAGCAAGTGATGTCTGGTCAGAAATGCCAAACCGAGTACCGCATTTTTAGACCCAGTGGAGAATTACGCTGGATTTTCGTCCAGGCTTTTCCAGTTTTGGATGATTCTGGTAAAGTTTATCGTACTATTGCCTCAGCCCAAGATATTACTGAACGCAAACAAGCAGAAATAGCATTACAAGTCCTGAATCAGGAATTAGAAAATATAGTAGAAGAACGTACAGCAGCTTTACGGGCAAGTGAAGAGCGTTGGCAACTAATATTGCATGGTACTAATGATGGAATCTGGGATTGGGATATTAGAACCAATCAAGTTTTCTTCTCCACTCGTTGGAAGCAAATGCGGGGCTTTAGCGAGGAAGAAATTGGTAACAACCCAGAAGAATGGTCTAGTTGCATCCATCCCGACGATTATGAAGGGGTGATGCAAGCCGTGGCTGATCATTTTGTCCAAAAGACAGCTTTTTTCCAAGAACAATACCGAATCAAGCGTAAAGATGGCTCCTATATATGGATATTAGACCGGGGTCAAGCCTTATGGGATGACGCAGGTAATGTCATTCGTATGAGTGGTTCAGAAACTGATATTACTGAAAGCAAACAAAAGAAGGAACAGTTACGGAATCTTTCTGACCGATTGACACTAGCACTCCAAGCTGGAGCAATTGGCACTTGGGACTGGGATATGGTTCACGACCCAGTATGCGATGACCGAATGTATCAACTGTATGGTCTGCAAAAGTCAGAGATACCAGTCACTTATGAAGATTGGATGAATGCAATTGCTCCTGACGATTTTCCTGAACTTGAAGCTGCCCTTCAAGCGGCTATCAGAGGTGAAAAAGAATATAACATAGAATTTCGCGCTATACATCCAGACGGCAGCATTCACTTTATCAAAGCCGCTGCCATAGTTCAGCGCAATCACCTGGGTGAACCAATACGAATGGTAGGTATTAACTCTGATATTACAGAGCGCAAAATAATAGAATTAGCCCTGCGCGAAAGTGAACGCCGTTATGCAGCTTTAACACAAGCGGCTCCGGTTGGTATTTTCCGGTTTGATACCCTTGGTAATTGTCTCTATGTTAATGAATCCTGGAGTGAGATGACAGGTAGACCGACACAAGCAGCTTTGGGTCAGGGATGGATAGAAGCTTTGCACCCAGAAGACCGCGATCGCTTGTTGCAAAAATGGTTTCAATGGTCTCAAACTGCCCAGCCAGGAGAACTCTTTTCTCACGAAGGTAGACATCTGCTACCAGATGGCAGCATTACTTGGTACTACAGCTATGTCATAGCAGAAACAGATGCCGATGGTAGCATTATCGGCTACATTGGTACATTGACTGATATCACCGAACGAAAACAAGTAGAAACAAAAGTTTGGGAAACCAATGAAAAACTCAACAAAGTCAATGCTGAACTAGCATACGCTACTCGTCTCAAAGATGAATTTCTGGCGAATATGAGCCACGAATTACGAACACCGCTCAATGCGATTTTGGGGATGTCGGAAGGCTTACAGGACAATGTTTTTGGTGCTATCAATGAACGACAACTAAAAGCCATTTCTACCATCGAGCGTAGCGGTAGACATTTGTTAGAACTAATCAACGATATTCTCGATTTATCAAAAATCGAATCTGGCAAACTAGAACTAGTCCTGAGTGATGTTTCAGTTAACAACCTCTGTAATTCTAGTCTAGTCTTCATCAGACAGATGGCATTGAAAAAAAATATTGCCCTCACATCCCATATTGCCAACAACCTTGGCAGCGTTCAGGTAGATGAACGCCGGATGCGTCAGGTACTGATCAACCTACTAAATAACGCCGTCAAATTCACAAAAGAAAACGGTTCTGTCTCCCTAACAGTCTGCTTAGAAGAAGCAGGGGAAGTAGAATCTGTAGCTACGGTAAATTTTGCTTTGTCTTCTCCTTTCCTTTGTTTCTCTATTACGGATACTGGTATCGGTATTAGTAAAGAGGATATTAGTAAGTTGTTTCAAGCTTTCATACAAGTTAATAGCAGCCTGAGCCGCGAATACGAAGGCACTGGTTTAGGACTAGCATTGGTGAAGCAAATTGTGGAACTACATGGGGGAAGGGTTTCAGTTAGCAGTGAAGTAGGAAAAGGCAGTTGTTTTACTGTGCGTCTTCCTTACCGTAGCAGCAATGAAAATTTAACAACAAAGGTAAATATTCCCTCACCTATTGAAATGGAATTATCACCACCATCTTTAGAATCTCCCTTAATTTTGATAGTGGAAGATAATAAGGTAAATATTGATACGATTTTTGACTATCTGGAAAGTCGCGGATATCGTCTGATTACAGCCAACAATGGTAAGCAAGCACTGGATATTGCTGCAACTCAACACCCCGACTTAATTTTAATGGATATTCAGATGCCAGAAATGGATGGACTTGAGGCAATTCAACGCATCCGCAAGGATCTACAATTGATTGATGTGCCAATTATTGCCTTAACCGCCCTAGCTATGCCAGGGGATATGGAAAGTTGTTTAGCAGCAGGAGCAAATGAATATTTGTCTAAACCTGTCAGACTTAAACAACTTGCAATTACTATTCAGCAACTTTTATCAAAATCAGAGAATTTCAGCTAAACGCAACTTTTTGCTTAACGAATGCAGAAGGTAAATCTGAAGTTGCATTTTGTCTGAATCAGGATGTCCAGGATGATTTTTGAATATCAACCTATCTTTTCAGAAGTTGTACTAATTCAAATATTCCAGAATATCAAACTCAAATATCATCCTGTTAATCCTTTAATCCTGGTTATCCTGATTCTGACAATTAAATTTTAATAAAAAACGGTGCATTACATTTCATTAATGTCTAACGTGATAATCTAATTTCAAACCCCACATTAATACTACCCCACAACCTATCAGTTGTTAGAACAGGCTGATTAAGAATAATACCTAATGCTAAACAAGCTCTATCACCAAATGAAAGCCCAATTGATTTAGTAATTGGGCGCAGTATTCCTGCTTTTAATGCTTGTTTTTCATTAAAATCAATAACTTCAAGATTGAGATTAGAAAGAATCTGTCTAATATCTTCTTCCGGTATTCCTGCATCTGCTAATTTTGCTATAATTTCGGATAGATTCACTGTACTAATTGCAGCTTTACCAATAAAATTTAAAACTTCTTCGCTACCAGTTTCTTGATTAAGCAAAGCTAAAATAGCAGAAGCATCTACAACAACTTCACTCATTCAAACTTTCCTCTCTTCGTTCCTGAATTAATTCTTCAGAAAGTTTTCTACTAGCAGGAATATATTTTCTAAAAATAGCCTGAGCATTCTGCACAGAAGTTTGCAGATGATGTTCAATTGGGCGATCTTCTAATACAAGAACAGCGTTATATTCTCCCATTGGTATATCTACAAGAGAATTGATTAATAATTTACCATCATTTGTTATAGTTACTTTTATGTCTAGTGTTTTCATGATTTACTTAATGAGTAAATAATCATTTTAATTATACCAAATTTGTCTGAATTAGGATGCTCAGGATTTGAGGATGTACAGGATGTTTTATTAAAATTAATCTACATCCTCATAAATTGCATTTTGTCAGAATCAGGATGCTCAGGATTTGAGGATGTACAGGATGTTTTATTACAATTAATCTATATTTTCTGAAATTGCACTAATTCAAATATTCCAGAATATTAATATCAAATACAATCCTGTTAATCCTTTAATCCTGGATATCCTGATTCTGACAATTAAATATTAATATAAATCGGTGCGTTACATTTCATTAACGCACCCTACAAGATGAGGGATCACATTTAAAAATGTCGTGTCAATGTTTCTCCAGAGAGTAGTTAATAGCTGCTGGTAGCATACATTCTAAGAGTTTGAGATGCATCCCAGTAGTTTTTTAAACTGGAATATACAGACTGGATGAAGAAGGATTAACATAAACGCCTAGTGGAGTTTTCCAGCTATTAAGTTCCTTTATCAAGCTACGATATTTTGAATTTGAAATTGGGCATTTTGAGATAATTATATAAAAGTAGTAGGACTGAATTGCTACCATTCTAATAAATATTTTTTCTGAAAGTATGCCATCATAATTTATTTGTCCACATCTGAAACCATCAAGCTCTAAAGTTGTTACTTCATTGGAATCTGTATTGATAATTTTTGATGGAGTAATGATTTGAAGATTTAATCTAATACCCTTTGGTCTCAAAGATTCATCTCCTAAAATGTACTGGGAGAATCTTCTATGTATATCAATAATATCTTCTCTCTTCTTGAATGACCTTGTAACGTTATATGAAATCTTGAGTAGTGATCGTAACAAAAGGTCATAGTTATAGTATAGACGTGCTGGCTGTCCAGGAATTATAATATTTTTGAAGTTTTCTTCGTACAATGAACAAAGATAGTTGTCAAGAACACTTAACTTTTTATTATTACACTTTTGACAAACATCAGCAATTTTACCTTCATGTTTATAAAACTTATCAATTCGACCGTTATATGTTATGAGTTCTTCTTCAAATCTTTTAATTAAGCCAGCAGGCCATAGATGTTCACGAGTTAAAGATTCTGGATTCCCACAGTAGGCACATTTTCTATTCATTGAAGTTGAGTTGTATATTTAATATTTAGAGGATGAAATGTGAAATTTAGGAATTGAAATATTAATGAAATATCTGGGAATAAAAATGTAAATAATTCTCGTAGAGACGCACCCCAAACGCCTCTACAAAACCCTAAATTACAAAACCTCCCTACCCAAATAAACCTGCAAAACCTCCGGTACTTTAATCGTCCCATCTGGTTGCTGATAATTCTCCAAAATCGCTGCCATAGTCCTTCCTACAGCCAAACCAGAACCATTTAAAGTATGCACAAACTGCGTCCCTTTTTTACCCCCTTCCTTAAACCGAATATCCGCCCGTCGTGCTTGAAAATCAACACAATTAGAACAACTAGAAATCTCTCGATATTTCCCAGAAGATGGCAACCAAACCTCTAAATCATAAGTCTTGGTTGCCCCAAAACCTAAATCAGCAGTACATAAATTAATCACACGATAAGGCAATTTTAAAGCCTGTAAAATACTCTCTGCACTTCCGACTAATTTTTCTAATTCATCAAAAGAATCTTCCGGTTTTACTAATTTCACTAACTCAACTTTATTGAATTGATGCAACCGAATTAAACCCCTCATATCTCTTCCATAACTTCCTGCTTCTCGACGAAAGCATGGAGTATATGCACAGTGATAAATTGGTAATTCTTCCGCGTTGATAATTTCTCCCCGATAAAAGTTAGTAACTGGTACTTCTGCGGTGGGTATTAACCATAATTCATCATCTGCACATTTAAAACTTTCTTCTGCAAACTTAGGTAACTGTCCTGTTCCCGTTAAAGAATCTGTATTTACTAACAATGGTGGACTAATTTCTATATACCCATTTTCAATATGCTTAGAAAGCATAAATTGAATTAATGCTCTTTCTAAAGCAGCACCCGCACCTATTAAACTCACAAACCGACTTTGGGCAATTTTTACCGCTCTTTCAAAATTGAGAATTCCCAATTTTTCCCCAATTTCCCAATGTGGTACGATATTCGGGTTTTGGGGTATATATTCATCTCCCCATTTTCTCACTTCTGCGTTATCGTTTTCACTTGCACCAATGGGTGTAGAATCACTAGGAAGGTTAGGAAGTGCTAAGAGTAATTCTTGAATTTGCGCTTTTAATTCTTTTTCCTGGGGTTCTAATTCGCTTAATGTGGTTTTGAGAGTGTTTCCTTCATCCTTTAAAGCTTGAATTTCTGGATCTTGAGGATTAACACCAGATTTTACCTTTTGTCCGACTAGTTTACCAATTTCATTGCTACGGGCTTGGAGTTCATTGCGTTTTGTTTCTAATTCCCGCTGTTTTTGGCTCAAATCTAATATGGGCTGAATGTCATATTTACCACTACGACTGTTCAACTTGTCTTGTACGAGTTGGGGATTTTCTCTAATTTGTTTAATATCCAGCATTTTTTGGTTATCAGTTGTTAGTTGTCAATTGTTAATAGTAGGGGTTTAGCGCAATGCTCATGATTGTCAACTTAAACCCAAATCCTTACCATATCTCGCTCCCAGCCTTTGATTGGGAATGCTATCACAAGGCTCTATCTAGATATGTCACAAAAGGAAGGCAGAGCCTTCTAGAATTCATTCCCATACAGAGTATGGGAACGAGAAAACGAGAAATTTTTTAGAATTCATTCCTATACAGAGTATGAGAACGAGAAAGAGAAATTTGTTTAATATCTAGCATTTATTGCTTGTTTTTGGTCGATTCTAAGTTGTTATATCATTTCTTTCTGAAATTCTCACTTGGTAATGCGATTTAGCAAAAATAGGGACACAACCAGCCCTGCAAAGTGGGCTGAAATGGTGTTTGTATTTGCTTGGACTACTAGCATATCTAAACCGCTAATAATCCGCGTAGGGTCGAATAGTTGGGTAGTTACGGCTTGGGGAGATATTGACCTAGCTACCAGTGTACCGACGATCGCTTGCGCTCCTAATAGAGTCACCAGTATTCCTCCTAAATTCACCCATAGCCCCAATCTTAAAACTTGCACTGTTTCGAGTTTACGTGGGCGATTGCTAGGATTGGGTGATTGTAATTTTTTGCCAATTGTGGTGTAACGATAGGCTAAGTAAATTCCCACACCTAAAACAACCAGTCCACAAATAGCGAGAAATACACCAAATCCAGTTCCAGGATTGTTATTTGGACTTCCTGATCTTTGACTAAAGATGGCAAATAATAAGACAATAATCCCAGAAATGACACCCAGTACTAGTTGAATCCATAGACTAATCCAACCTGCCAAGCGAAAATGTTTAGCGATCGCTAGGAGATTAGTTGATGGGGTTTCGGAGTTTTGTGACATAAAAAACTGGGGATTGGGGACTGGGGATTGGGGATTGCTAAAAAACAATTATTGTATACGCTTAAAATCCCGACAATCCTCATCAATAATAATTGATAATAAGTAAGTCTGATCCAGTCAAAAAGTAACAATTAATTATGGATACTGCTATTGTGCCATCTACTTTCCTGCTAACTTTGTTGTTATCAGTGGGGTTATTCTTTTTTATTCGCGCTTCTACTAAAGACCGCATAGAAAGAGCGCAATTAATATCTGAGCAAGACGAAGCCGCTTTAATGAGCCAATTGAAGGAATATTTTTTATCCCGATCCTATCGGGTGACATCTGTAGATAAAGAAAAGAATCAAGTGACTTTTGAAGGGTTTGTCAGACCTAGCTGGTTTTTAGCTATATTTTTGACTTTTTTAGCTGCTGTTGGCTTTGCTTGTCTATCACTAGTTTTAGCTCAACTTTTTTCTAGTCAAAGTCCATTTTTATTTTCTTTAGTGCTGCTGTCACCTTTAAGTGGTATATTTTATTGGCAAAAATCTGGAAGACTTGAGAAAGTGTCACTCAAAATGGAATCAATCCAAAGGGAACAACACTCCTCAAGTAAAATAACTGTGATTGGCCATCGAGATGAACTTGCTGAGTTACAGAGGGCTTTACAGTTAGAGATGGTTGATTGAATCTTGGTTGCTAAGACAATCACCTAATGATCAAGTGCGGACTTCTGACTGACTGTTGAAAAAACGGAACAGTAGGGAGGAGGCAAAACAAATCTAGTGTTGGCAGTTTTTCTTACGACTTCTGTCGTAGGGAAAATTTTAGATTGGTTGACAGAGAGTCTTGGCAATCCAAATCATGTTAACACGATTAAAATGCTTTTAAATGCGTTTTTCTCTGTTGCTACTCCCTGCTGCATCAGCATACTAGATATCAACTCCGGCAACTGAGTCGGCTGCAAAGGAGTGGATGTTCCAATTTGGAGAAGCTCTACTGGCAGTTCAGCTACAAACTTAAAAAAAATTGAATTTTTGCATAAACTGAGCAATTTTGCCAGTTAATTAATGTCAGAGTCAGAAGTCAGATTCAATGCGGAAGAGGATCATTTAGATGTTAACGACTGCCCACAGTCACTAATTCTTGACCAGCAGGAGGTTCCAAAACTCGCAGGCTGGGAAACAAGAAATGATTTTCTTCTACGTATTGAGCGCCAAACAGACCTTTTTCAGCCCAGAAATAACGGTCTGTGGTGTGTTCGTTTCTTTTTACAAGTAGCAAGGCAGGAGGCAGGATACCCTCAGCTTGAATGAATTTTCTTGCTGCTGTCACAGGTTTATCTTCGCCACTCTCGATGCTATATTGAGGCACGTGTTCTAAAATCCGTCGTCCTTCTTGGCGACGACGACTTTTCCGTTTACGTCTCCTTGCCAACCTATTGTCCTCCTCTTTCAAGCTAAAAGATTGTAGTCATAGCTACAAAACCCGTCGTAATTATATGAGTTATAGTTTAAAAAATCAATAGTTTTTAATGTTTTGATACAACAAAATTTATCGGTTTGAACTTTAGAAAAAATATTACTAGGTTGTGTGGGAAGGCAGGAGGCAGAAAATAGGAGTTATAGGGGAAGAAAGGTTGTTTGAGCAGATGAGTGAACCTTTTTAACCGGATCTTTCTTTTTGCTATGCTTGACTAAAAATATCATTCCCGGAAATAAAGCATTAATGAGAAGATTTAGGTAAGCTTGATAAGATGAGATAGTAAACAACTTGGTGTCTTTTCTAATTTTCTCTGCTAGTGGAGCATAGGAAAAAATAACTATCTACTAAAAAAGCTGAAAAATCTGATATACAGCAGAATTCAGGAGTCAGGAGTCGGAAGAGTTGTGAGTACCAAGTACCGTTAGCGGTAGCGTGGCGTTTAGCCTGTACCGAGTGCTTGACTCTCCTTCTTACTCATTACTCGTTACTCATCGGTCTGTACTGGCTTGGTGTCTGGCTTTGAATTTAGATTCTGTACGTCATTGATCTGTAATCTGCTGTAGCTTTCTTCCTTCCTGCCTTCTTGTACTAGTCCTTAATTCTGAGTAAAAACTAAAAAATGTTAATGTCTGCCAGTTCTGATTTTATTGCTCTGTGTCGAGAGCAAATATCGCTGCTAACCCAAGGACTGGGAGCGTCTTTGAGTGTTGTATATTTAACGCAGGAATTGGTAGAAACTTCTACGGGTGAGGCACAACTAATTCCGGTGGTTGCTTACCCGGAAACGTCAGTATTAAGGCAAAGGGAGCAATTAGGAGAGGTGGCATTAGGTAAGCAAATACATTTTGATCGGGTTTTGAGATTACCAAATCAACGTGGGAAGTTACTGACAGCAAGATCAATATCTCCTACTCCATTACAGGAATCTGCAAATAAAGATGCAGCCCAACCCAATTTAGAAGATGAAGAGATGTTCTGTGGTAATCAAATTGTTTTACCGCTGATCTATGAGGGTGTGATGATGGGATTATTGGTGACGGGGAGGGAAGACAGAGCCTGGGATGAGGGGGAGGAAAGAGAAATTCAACGGATAGCCCAAACTATAGCGATCGCTTGTATTTTAGATCAACGTCGGGCTTGGTTGGAGCAGCAGTTACATCAGCAACAAATTCTCCAGGAAACACAACGGGATTTATTAGATAATCTTTTGCACCAGTTTCGCAATCCTTTAACCGCTATCCGCACTTTTGGTAAACTGCTATTGAAGCGACTGCGACCAGGAGATACTAACCGAGATGTAGCAACTAGTGTCATCCGAGAGAGCGATCGCTTGCAAGAATTGCTGCAACAGTTTGATCAGGTAATTGACCTCACTGAAGCAGATTTAAGACCAATTTCTCTCAGAGAATCTCAAGTTGTGGAAGCATCTGTACAAAAAGATGCCAAGCCACTGCTATTATTGCCGGGAACGGGGGACAAGGTAATTGATTGCTCACTAACGGATTTATTAGTACCATTATTAATATCAACTCAAGCTATTGCCCAAGAACGCAATCTCGATTTGATTGCAGATATTCCAGAAAATTTACCGTTGGTAAGAGCTAATATCAAAGCATTACAAGAAGTTTTGAGTAATATTATTGATAATGCTTTAAAATATACTCCCGCTGGCGGTAAAATTTGGATTCAAGCAGGGCAAAAAAGAACTAATTTTCAAGGAATAGCGATTAGTGATAATGGGCCTGGTATTCCACCGGAAGATTTAGAACATCTGGGGGAAAGACATTACCGGGGTGTACAAGCACAAACAGAAATTCCCGGTACAGGTTTAGGAATTGCGATCGCAAAACAATTAATAGAACAAATGCAAGGTGAAATAGAGGTTTTCAGCCCTGCATTTAACTCAGACATGAATTCACTTCAAAACCAAGGAACGAAGTTTATTATCTGGCTACCTGAAGTTAAACGCTAGTAGAGATGTTTATTTCAGGACTCACGCACTGAAACGGAAAACTGTCATTCTGAGCGCAGCGAAGAATCTCTCCAGAAGTTGAAACGCATATTCTAGCGTCGTTATCAACTTGGCTGAGTGCGTAAGTCCTATCTTTGTAGAGAGGTTACATGAAACGTCTCTACATTATTTGTTATTGGAAGGAGATTAACAGGTTTTGATTAATTGTCATTTGTAAATCGGTGTTGGGTTCAATGGTAATTAAATCAACGCTATTTTTACCGAAGAAAAGACCAATTAGCGCCCCAATACCAGCACCTCCTAGCACTTCTTCTGTGGCAATAGCGCGATCGCCTGTCACCGCAGATACCGCTGCTGCTGCTCCTGCACCCAATACGGTATTTTTGATAATTGAACTAGTGCTAGTTCCCTTTCTGACAGTTTCAGTTTTGGTGATCACATCAGAAGTTGCACTAATGTTGTATTGTTGACCGGATGGCAAAACTAATTTCTGAGCCACAAATTGAGAACCACCCTGTGCCGGTCTGAGTTCACCTATAACCTGGCTACCAGCAGGAATCACTACCGCACCATCTTGGGTAATCACATTTTGTGATGTTGTCAAAGTTAAAGGTGCAGTTTCATCTTTGGTGACAAGAATTTTTTCTGCCTTCTCAT
The DNA here is from genome assembly GCF_057568715.1 of Anabaena sp. EIM26. Classification (NCBI taxonomy): domain Bacteria; kingdom Bacillati; phylum Cyanobacteriota; class Cyanophyceae; order Nostocales; family Nostocaceae; genus Anabaena; species Anabaena sp. EIM26. Next base: position 2,373,500 of record NZ_CM172472.1, read on the forward strand.
ACTTCACAGGAATAGTAGTTCCTTGGGGAATGGTGATAGATGTCAGTGGTGGCGGAGTGGTTTGCAGAGCAACAATATAAGGTGAGTTAATTGCTGTAGCTTGATTAGAACTCACCAATGCCTGGTAAATAAAAGCTGCTACCTGCGCTCTAGAAGCAGTAACACCAGGATTGAGAAAGTTAACATTAGGATAGTTGACTACAATAGACCTTTCTGTTGCCGCAGCAATGGGAGTGCGGGCATAGCCAGAAATACTAGCGGAATCGTTGAAGTATCCCAAAGTGCTGTCAACATTACTAGTAGCAGCATATTCCAAACCATTAGCCAGGGAAACTAAAACTTGTTCGCGGGGAATAGCTTGATTTGGTCTGAAGACATTGCCTGGATATCCAGATAAGAACCCGATGGTGTAGGCTTGCCGAATGGCGCTGTATGCCCAATAATTACTGGGTACGTCGTTAAAATTGATTGCTTGCCGTTGTGCTGACTTATTAAAAGCCTTGTTAATCATCGCGGCAAATTGAGCGCGTGTCACCGGTTCTTCTGGACGGAATGTACCATCAGGAAATCCTGCAATTACACCCCGTTGTGATAATTGTTGAATAAATTGTGATGCCCAGTAGTTAGATGAGACATCTGAAAAACTAGTTTGAGCCAAGGAGGGTGTAGCTGTCATGAAGGGGGCTACAGTACCAACTGTGACACTCAAGGCCATCAATAGGGCGGTTTGTGATTGCAAGCGATTTAAATTTAACATTGGTTTTACCCTGTAAAAATTATTGTGTTCTTTTTGTTAACTGTTCTGTTAACTACCTAGACAATTTTGACATTAAACAGTTCCCTATGTTTCTTATATTTTGTCAATAGTTTGACTTGTAGCTTTGGTAAGTGTGATAAATAGGACTTTAGGAATAGAGGTGCATAGGACTTTAGTAATATAGTAAATATTACTGAGGATATAAAAGCAAGCGATCGCACACATTATTTACAGGTGCGATCGCTATTCTAGATGAATGAAAGTCACGACTTCAAGTACATTAAGTCTAGTAACGAGAAAGCACTAAATTGGACACAAGTGTGATATCTAAATCATATTCTGGTCGCAGAACAAAGACATCAGCTTGTTTTTTCCTAATCAGCACACTTGCTAAAGCTCCTGCTGCACCACCACCAAGAGTTTCCAAAATCTCAATTCTCTTGTTACCTGTAATCAATGCAATCACACTAGCAGCACCTGCACCAATAGCAGCATCAGTTAATATCTGTCCGGTATTACTTCCCTCGGAGATTCTTTCAGTCTCAGTAATAGTTCTAGAATTAGCATAAATCTGCTGCCGCTGCCCTGAAGCAAATACTAATTCTCTCGCTACAAAGCGTACCCCTTGGTTATTTACATCATCTCTATTTCTCGAATAACTACTATTTAAATTGACTGGTTGTAATTCTCCAATCACTTCAGTTCTAGCGGGAATCAAAACATTTCGGTTGCTGTCAATAATATCGTTAGCTATTGTCAGAGTTAGAGGTAATGTCTCACCAGGCTTAACAATAACCTTCTCTTTTTCATAGGTAACAGGTAAGGTGACATTTGCCGGAATAGTAGTATTTCGAGATTGATTAAGATTGAATTGTGCTTGAGCAGGAGCAAAGGCAAACAAGGGGGTAACTGCACCCGTAGTAATTGCCATTGCCATAAGTGCAGCAGTGCTAGATTTCCAACGCATAAGACGACTCATAAGGTAGGTTCCAATAACTTGTGATATCTGTGAAGACGTGGATGTAATGCAATAGTTTCTTCAGTTATCAGTTGTTACTTTCTCCCTATTTCTCGTTCCCATACTCTGTATGGGAATGAATTCTAGAAGGCTCTGCCTTCTGTAACGATAGAGGCAGAGCCTCTGTGATAGCGTTCCCAGTCTCTGACTGGGAACGAGATAATCACCAGCAGTAATTCCCCCCACTTGAATTTTGTACTCCGAATCAGTAGGGACTTACCGCGAAATAGTTAAATTTAGCAAATAAACAGCTAATAATGTGCAAATAAAAACCCGCCCAATGGCGGGTTTAAAATTGTAGGACAGAAGAAACGCCTACTTTGCTAATAATTCATCACTCAAATTAGAAGCTGAATGTAGTACGTAAAGTACCTACATAGATAGTGTCGTTGCTATCGTTGTGTTCAGGATTTAAGATCACCAACAAACCGGGGGTAATCATAATGTTGTCAGAAAGCTTCATCTTATACAGACCTTCTATATGATAAGAAGTGCCGTTGTCGTCTGGATTAGGAGTCCCAACAGGAAAATTGGATATGTCGGTAACTTTAGGTGGTTGACCAAAGATTAAACCTAAAGTGTTACCTTGTCTACCGAAGTCTCTTACCGCGAGGGTCGTAGCCCAATAAAAAACGCTTGCATCTTCGGGTCCTTCTTGGTTCTTAACGTTGGAGTAACCAACCCAACCGCCAAGAGCTAGTTTAGCACTAGGTTGGAAAGAAGCTTGTAGACCATAGTTGTCAGATACAACTGGAACACCAGCACCTACACCATTCAAAACACCATTAGACAAGGAACTTCCTGTGCTGCCAAATAAGTCTAAGTCATTAGCAGTCTGATAAGTCCGAGCGTAAGCTAAACCAACATTGAAAGCTTTGCTAGGTTTAAATTCTAACTGACCGAAAATAGTGTTACTACCATCGAATAAACCTTCACCATCAGATGGATTAGCCACATCATTTCTACCTGTGGCAAAATAAGCCGCACTCAAGGTAAATTTGTCACTAGGACTGACGTTAACAGTAATACCAGCACCATCACCAGCTTGGCGATAGATGGGGCTGAAACGTCCATAACGGGAAAGCGCACCTGTACCACTGCTTCTAAAGTCAGGGTTGAAGACGTTGACGTTTTCATTCAACTCACCACCAACAGCATCAATCTTGACACGAATTCTTTCACCAAAGTTGAAAGCGTAATTTAGTTTGTCAACTCTGACACTATTATTAGTATTACCGTCATAACCCAAACGGGTCATATTAGTGCCTGTAACATTATTGTTTTCGATGATATTCTTCGCTTCCAAACGAGTTTGCAACACATCTGTACCCATGAAGCTACTTTCTAAGCTCAAACGCACCCGATTGGAGAAAGTTGCGTTGCTATTTAAGTCATCGTTATCACCGTTACCGTCTGTGATATCAGCTTGCTTATCACCAAATGCCTGAGACACGCTGAAAATCGCTTCACCCTTGAGCTTGGTGGTAGTAGAAAACTGATTTGCTTCTAATTCAGCAGTACGAGCTTCTAACGCATCAACGCGACCGCGCAGAGTTGCTAATTCAGCAGAAAATTCTTCTTGTAAACGCTGTAAGGTAGCCAAATCTTCTTTGTTTACCATGTCAGCAGTAGCTGTAGCAATCAGTTCGTTAACCCGGTCTAAGCAGGCATTCAAACCAGCCGCAAATTCATACCGGGTCAATGCACGATTACCACGGTATGTACCGTTGGGATAACCTGCAATACAGCCGTAACGCTCAACCAAAGACTGCAAAGCTTGGAACGCCCAGTCTGTGGGTTGTACGTCGGAAAATTGAGAAACGGAAGTTACTTGACCGATGCTGTTTGATTCTTGGGACAACTGAGCAACGCTGGTTGCTTGTTCGTTAACTTCAGCAGCTAAAGCGCTGTTCGCAGACAAAAATGTCGCTGCAATAACTGGACTTACCTTGAGGATATTCCAAAATAGTTTTGTCATGTTCTTACTCTCACTCACACACACTTAAAAAAAGGCTTTTTTGAATTTGGAAAAGGTTATTGATGCTAATAACTAAGGTTCTTCAGTTTTTTTATGGAAAACTAAGTTCAAAATCGTTGAAAGCTTTATTAAATAGGCATTTCATTGAAAATCAAAGACTAATTTTTTATAACCCTTACGCCCGAAGGGTTTTGTTATAGTCGATCCCCAAATTATCATAAAAATAACACAAGAGCCATAATTAATTCATTAGACATCTGAGGAAAAAATGTATAGAAGTTCAATGGAACCTCTATACAAGTATTCTAGTAAACGCACATTTAATTTTTACCAGATGTCTATACTCAAATTAGAAGCTGAATGTAGTACGTAAAGTACCTACATAGATGGTGTTGTTGTTATCATTGTGTTCAGGATTTAAGATCACCAACAAACCGGGGGTAATCATTATGTTGTCGGAAATTCTCATCTTATAAAGACCTTCTATATGATAAGAATTATCAGGGTCTGTGGTAACACCAGCACTACCACCAGTAACTTTGGGTGGTTGACCGAAGATAAGACCCAATGTGTTACCTTTTCTACCTATGTCTTTCACAGCCACGTTAGCAGCCCAGTAAAACAGGTCTGCATCTGCATTACTTACTTCACTTTGAGCTGTGGTGTAACCAACCCAACCGCCAAGACTAAATCTAGCACTAGGGCTAAACGTAGCTTGTAAACCGTAGTTGTCAGATGTAGTAGCAACATTACCAAATGGTCTGCGAGCAGCAAGACTGCCTGTGCTACCAAAAAGGTTTACTGAACCACCCCGTTGATAAGTTCGAGCGTAGGTTAGACCCACATTAAAAGCTTTGTTGGGTTTGAAGGCTAACTGACCAAAAATGGAACTATTCCCGTCAAAAATACCGTTCTTATCTGTAGGTATATTAGGGCCAAAATCATTCCCATTGGATAATTCTCCCCTGGGTGCTAAATATGCTGCACTGAGGGTAAAAGCGCCTTTGGGATTTAATTCTACGGTCAAAGCACTACCACCAGAACCTTGGCGATAAATGGGGCTGAAACGTCCGTACCGGGAGATAGAACCTGAACCACCGCTTCTAAAGTCAGGGTTGAAGACGTTGACGTTATCCCATAATTCAGCATTATTGGCATCAACCTTGACACGAATTCTGTCACCAAAGTTGAAAGCATAATTGATTTTATCAATTTCAACGTTGTTACCATTGTCACCGTCAAAGCCGAGACGGGTCATGTTTGTGCCAGTGACATTAGTTCTCTCACTGCCAGGAGTGGTGCTACCACCATCAAATTGAGTAGTATTGCGAGCTTGTAAACGAACTTGCAACCTATCTGTACCCATGAAGCTGCTTTCTAAGCTCAACCGTACCCGGTTAGAGAAAACTATGTTGTCTTCTAAGTCAGCACCGCTATTAGCTTTGTTGTCACCAAAAGCACCAGACAAAGCAAAAATCGCTTCACCCTTGAGCTTGGTGGTAGTAGAAAACTGATTTGCTTCTAATTCAGCAGTACGAGCTTCTAAAGCATCAACGCGACCGCGCAGAGTTGCTAATTCAGCAGAAAATTCTTCTTGCAAACGCTGTAAGGTAGCCAAATCTTCTTTGTTTACCATGTCAGCGGTAGCTGTAGCAATCAGTTCGTTAACCCGGTCTAAGCAGGCATTCAAACCAGCTGCAAATTCATACCGGGTCAATGCACGATTACCACGGTATGTACCGTTGGGATAACCTGCAATACAGCCGTAACGTTCAACCAAAGACTGCAAAGCTTGGAACGCCCAGTCTGTGGGTTGTACGTCGGAAAATTGAGAAACGGAAGTTACTTGACCAATGCTGTTCGATTCTTGGGACAACTGAGCAACGCTGGTTGCTTGTTCGTTAACTTCAGCAGCTAAAGCGCTGTTCGCAGACAAAAATGTCGCTGCAATAACTGGACTTACCTTGAGGATATTCCAAAATAGTTTTGTCATGTTCTTACTCTCACACACACACTTAAAAAAAATCAAAGTGATGATAAAGCCCCTTTAAACTTAAGGGAATTCACTCACAAAGTTTCAGTAATGACTATACATTATTTATCATAGTTAGCACAACCCCCCTTGTTATTTTTTTACCTATCAAACTAAGTTTGGTGATAAAACCCACAGAGGGTAAGGAATATGGGGTATGGAAAAAAACGAAATTCTAATAAAGTTATAAAGATGTGCAAGGATACAAGAAGGCATTAGACATCTTCGACAAAGATTAATACTTCTGGAGTCCGAATTTCAGAAAGTTTTAGCTGACTGCTTATAGTTTTTTTGTGCAAATCTGGGGAAGTAATTGGATGGAGGAATCGTCTTTATGAGGTGGCTGTTGTAGTTAAGCTGGATGGTTTAGAAACCTAAGCATTTGAAACACAAATATGACTCCAATTCGCCATGAAATGAAATTATCTGAATATTGAAAGCTTTATGTAATTCTGTATCTCTGACGGGAGGGTTAGCCATAGGCAACGTAGTGCAGCGAAGTATCTCGGAGATTCTAGAGTCTACGGCACGCTACGCAAACACTTCGTATGGCTAACGCCACGCTATGCCTAAGGCACACTACGTGAACGCTATCAGAATGACACTTTTAACACGTTTTTAGTATGATTGGCCTTTTGTTAATTTGGGTGGCAAGTTCAGAACAATACTCCGTTTGTAACGTAATATTTTTCCTTCTTCTTCAAATTTTTGCAATAGCCGTGTAACTGTGACTCTAGTTGTGTTGAGTACTTCTGATAGATCCTGATGAGTTATATTTAAATCAATTAGTTTACCCTGTTCTAAGTCACGACCAAATTTTTCACTTAACCACACTAAAAATTGCCACAATTTGAGGGAAGTTGGTTTTCGATGTAGTATGCTTATTAGTTCTTCCGCTTGTTGAATGTGGCATAACAAAGACTTGATATCTTCATGCCAGATATGAGGAGGAACAATGCTTGCCTCGACACTTGTTAAACATTCAATTTGGTAGGGTTTAACTTTGGATAAAGGATAGCCAACTATATCTCCTAAGCCCCAGTACCCCAAGGTGATAGCTGCTCCATCTTCATTCCAGGTTGAGGTACGAACTATACCTCGATCAATACGCCATAAAACATCATTGCTGATGGGAATTACTGACCGACGAGTGAATAGATGTTGGGAAAATTGTTTATTTTCAGGAGATTTTAGAGTTTGATTGGTAGAATACGTCATTTTTGGGTTAAATGGGTAGGGAATTTAAATGAGGTATCCTGACAAATAAACAGATGAATGGTCAATAGGTATTAGATAGAAGATATTTTTGAGTTATCTTCCATTTACTGTAATAGTGAAAGTTTAAGAATAGGTTAGCTTTTAGCTAAAAACGATAAAAACTCTGACGCTAAACCCTATCTACCTTGAAAGCCGTATTTTTTTGGAAGTCCTTAAGTACCCAGATAGAATGAATTACACAGATTATTTTCCTGTTGCCTTTCTCCAGCAATGAATTTAATTTTGTCTGACTGCTTAAGAACGTTGACCTGTGACAATGTATGCTACTCGTTGACCAATATTAGTAGCATGGTCTGCCATTCTTTCTAGACAACGAATTGCTAATGTTAAGAGCAGAATTGGCTCAATTATTCCTGGAACATCTCGTTGATATGCTAAAATTTGATACAGATTATCATAAGCATTATCAACAGCATCATCTAAATATTTAATACGCCGTCCACTGACTTCATCTAAATCGGCTAAAGCTACTAAGCTGGTTGCTAACATTGCTTGGGCATGGTGAGACATCAATGCAATCTCTGGTAGAGTGTCATGGGTTGGATAAGGAAATATTTTAATGGCTATTTTGGCTAAATCCTTGGCATAATCGCCAATGCGCTCTAAATCTCTGACTAATTGCATATAAGCACTAAGGCAGCGTAAATCTTGAGCCGTAGGTGCTTGTACTGTCATGATTGATGTACAGTCAGATTCTATTTGTCTATAAAAGCGATCAATTTTTTTATCTAATCGGGGGAGTTCTTCAGCTGCTGTTAAATCGCGGGCAAATAATGCTTGGTGACTGAGGCGAAATGATTGTTCGACCAAAGCTCCCATACGCAATACATCGCGTTCTAACCGCCTAACGGCGCGTACTGGCTGTGATTTTTCAGAATTGGAATTATGAATAACAGCTTTCACACTTTTAATCTCAAAATTGTATTTTTTTAACTATAATCTTGCTTTGGTGAGTTTGCCATGATGCTTGGTAGGTGAATTTGCATCCAAGCGCCACCTGTTTCTGGATGGTTCATGGCTTTAATTTCTCCACCGTGGGCGATGATCATCTGCTGGACGATCGCTAATCCCAAGCCACTACCAGTAATTGCTGTTGTCGTTTGGCCTTGAGGAAGTGATTCATGATGTCTGGCTTTATCTCCTCGATAAAATCGCTCAAATACATGAGGTAAGTCAGTTGCAGCAAAACCAATACCAGAATCAATGATATTAATTTCTACGAGTTGAGATTTGGTATTGCTATTGAGCAACTCATTAACAGAGATAATATTAAGTTCAATGTAAATAGTTGTCCCTGGGGGGCTGTATTTGATACTGTTATCCAATAAATTGACAAATACTTGGTAAATCCGAGATTTATCGCCTTGAATGTAGATGTTTTCGAGGCCAGAATAGGAAATATTCAGATTTTGATGTTTTGCAAGTGGTTCTAGAGTTTCCCACACCGAAGCGATGAGCGATCGCACTTCCACCGTTTCTAGATGCAATTGCATGGTGGCGTTTGTTTCCATTTGCGTCAGTTCTAACCAACTTTGCACCAAATTAATTAGCCGATCAACTTCTTGCATCAAACGGTTAACCCAACGATCCAAAGGTGGTTCTAAGCGGGATTGGAGAGTTTCTGCTACCAGACGAATAGAAGTCAGGGGAGTTCTCAATTCATGAGCTAAATCGGAAAAAGAGCGATCGCGCTGCTGATTCATATCTAGCAACGGTTGGCGATTTTCTAAAAATACCCCTACCTGTCCTGCCACCAAAGGTAAACTAGAAGCCTGTAAAGTCAAAGGCTTTAACTCTAACATAGCTGTAGCATTTTCACGAGACGGGTGAAAAACCCATTCTCTCACCTGAGGCTTTTGCCAATCACGAGTCTGCTCAATTAACTGATCAAGTTCATAAGACCTTACCAACTCTAACAACAAACGGATCTGTCCTGGTTGCCACCTTTGCAGATGCAATATCTCCCTCGCCTGTTGATTACACCATAGCAATTGATTTTCTTCGTCTACTTGCAAATATCCTAAAGGTGCAAAATCTAGTAATTCCTTGTAAGTTGCCAACGACAACTGCAAATCTTGCCTTTGGCGCTTCACCATTGACATTTCTTGCCGTAAGCGTGGCAGCAAAGGCAACCCTATCCTACCAGAATGGGAACTTAAAGGCTGGAGTACTTGCTCCAAATAGCCATTCATTTGCACCTGTTGCCAAAACAAGAACCCAATACCGACCACTAAACCCAGAAAAAATCCTAATAAAAGCATTTGAGTAGTTATTTGCTATGTAACTACTAAAAACTAACAACTATCCTCAACAATTAGCCAAACCTATAGCCAAAACCTCTCACAGTCACAATATATTCTGGATGACTGGGATCTTCCTCTAACTTTTCCCGCAACCAGCGGATATGAACATCCACAGTTTTGCTATCACCAACAAAATCTGGCCCCCAAACCTGATCTAGCAATTGTTCCCGTGACCATACCCGGCGAGCATAACTCATAAACAGTTCCAACAAGCGGAACTCTTTAGGTGATAGATTTACCTCCTGTCCACGAACCAACACTCGGCACTCTTGAGGATTTAAGCTAATTTCCTTATACTTTAGTACTGGAATTTGCGGCACAATACTTAAACGTTGTTGACGGCGCAGTAAAGCGCGACAGCGAGCCACCAATTCCCTCATACTAAATGGTTTAGTCAAGTAGTCATCTGCACCCACTTCTAAACCCAGCACCCGGTCAGTTTCGCCACCTTTGGCACTTAACATCAAAATTGGGACTGAGTTACCTTGATGACGCAACAGACGACAGATATCCAGCCCATTGATTTGCGGCAGCATCAAATCTAAAAGCACCAAGTCAAAGGGTAATTCTCCGGAATTGGGTTCGCAGCTTTTGAGATATTCTATAGCTGCTCGTCCATCAGTAGCAGTGATTACCCCATAGCCTTCTTCTTCTAACGCCACAACAAGCATTTCCCGAATGAGTTCTTCATCTTCCACTACGAGAATGCGGCTGGTTTGTCCAAGATCCGTTTTGGCAGAATACTTAGTTAATTCGCTGGTATACATTGATAACACAGGGTTTTGAAACTATACTTGTATCGATAATCTTTTAACTGCCGACAATCCACATTTATTTCAGTGGATCTATATTTTGTTAGATTGTGCTGTATATCACAAAATAACTATACTATAAATCACATTGCCTACTAGCGACAAAGTATTTTTAGTGACTTTGCACATTTATCCTCAACGAGTTAAATTCTGTCTTGACAATCACAAATTAGTTGAGATATGATTTTAGTACAAAATTACTACAGATGTGCTTTACAGAGCGAGCTTGACCGCAATAACTCTTGACGACAAGGTGTGCTTTCGTTGCTTTTTTCGGTATTTATACTGCATTAAAAACGCTGTTGAAAGGGCTAATCTTATGTCTGCATAGGGTATACCTTAATGTATATTAGACATCTGGTGAAAATGATTGTAAAGACGTTCCGCCGGAACGTCTCTACAAGGGTTGCAATCCACCCACATTTAATTACCGGAGATATCTATTATTCTACCCATTTAATCATCACTTAATCATTACTTATTTCAGGGAGTTAAAATATGACCGCAGGTGTAATCAAAGACAGCAAACAACAACTAGTACAGGCATTTCAACAAATTCGTGCAGAAAGAAAAAAACTAGAAGCCAAAATAGCCACTAAACAAGAGGAAGCAGAAAAAGCCAAAAACCAAGAAATTCTGACAGCAGCTTCTACCTACACCGTAGATAGTATTGTTAAAGGTTTAGCTGATTTACAATTAGAATTTGGTAGCATTGTTAATGCACTTTCTGAAAAATTAGCTCAAGAAAACTCTAAATTAGATGAACTCAATCAAGCTATAGAAATTGAAACTCAACGTCTACAAGAACTACAGCAAATTAGAGTTGTAGCAGATACATTAGATATTTTTACGCAAGAACATCAAGAAAAGTTAAAAATTTTAGAACAAGATACGGCTAATAAACGAGAAGCATTAGAAAAAGAAGTTACTCTCAAGCGGAAAGAATGGCAAAAAGAGCAGGCTGAATTTGCAGAAAAACTGCAAGCATATACTGAATTATTAGCTAAAGAACGTCAGCAAGAACAAGAGGAATATCAATATAAATTAGAAAATACTCACAAACTAAATACAGATACTTATCAAGCCATAAAACGTAAATTAGAACTGGAAATCCAAGAAAATACCCAACAGAAAGATAAAGATTGGGCAGAAAGAGAAAAAATCCTCACTGAACGTCAACCTCTAGTGAATGAATATCAAAAGAAAGTTGCTGCATTTCCTACTGAATTGGAAGAAGCAATTAAAAAATCTAGAGAAGATGCAATTAAAGACACTAGCCAAAAAGCAAAAGTTGAAGCTGATTTATCTGAAAAAGAATGGGAATCTACAAAACAGAGTTATGAAGCTAAAATTCAATCTCTGGAAGAAACAATTCAGAAACAGATTCAGCAAATTGACGGTATTTCTGCTCAACTTCAAACTGCACTTACACAAGCGCAAGATTTGGCAATGAGAGCTTTTGATAGTTCCAATTCTAAATAGGGCTGAGTCTTGATGATGTTGGGTTTCCTAGCGTCAACCCAACCTACAAGCTAAATAATGCTAAATAAGTAAATTGGCAGAGTTTAGGGCTGTTAAGATGCCCATTTCATAAGAAATTTAGAACAATTAGTTATGCAAATAGCTAATTTTCAAGTTAGATGTTTTCAAATTTGTAGAGGTTAACCATGGTAGCAAAAAAACCAACTGATAAAAACACAAAAGCGGAAATTCTTCAGGCATATGAAGAGTTAGTTAAAGAACAATCTACGCTCAAAACTGAACTATCACAAGCACAAAAAGAAACTAAATCTGTACCTCAAGAAAAACCAAAAGCAGAATCAAAACCAGTTATGAATCAGTCTACTAGCATTCAGCAAAAAATGAATAACACTATTGAAAGCTTGATGAAAATTCAGCTAGGTTTTGGTGGTGCTGCAAACGAATTATCGGAACAGCTTAGTACAAAAGCTTCTAAATTGGCAGAAATTGGGGAATCTGTAACCACTGAAATTCAACAATTATCCCAACTGCATAATCTAGAAGTATCTGAAAATATTTTAGATACTTTGATAGAGTCTTATGATGAAAATGAAAAAGCTTATCATGAAGAATATAGTGAACGCTATGAGGTTTTATCACAAGAAATATTAGAACTGAGGAATACTTGGACAAAAGAACAGGAGGAACATCAACGGACAATTAAAGAACGGAATGATAATCTCAACAGAACTCGACAACGGGACGCAGCAGAGTATAAATATGATTTAGAACTCCAGCGTAAATTAGCCAGTGATGAATATGAACAGCAGCAGAAGATTTTATATAAAGAACTGGAAGAATTGCAACAAGTCACAGAAAAACAATGGACTGAACGAGAAAAAACTATTTCTGAACGAGAAAAGCAATTTGAAGAATTGAAAACTAAGGTAGAGGCTTTCCCGAAAGATAAAGAAGCTGCAATTAAAAAAGCGACTGAGGAGGGTAAAGGTATTGCTAGTTATCAAGCGAAAGTAAAAGCAGATTTAAATGCTAAAGAAGTGGAAGGACAAAAGCGTTTTTATGAACAAAGGTTACAATCTTTAGAATTGACGATTACTAATCAAGAAACTCGATTACAGAACTTGTCTAAACAATTAGAATCTGCTCTCAAACAAGTTCAGGATTTAGCTGTTAAAGCAATTGAAGGGACTGCAAATGTAAATTCATATCAGGCTATCAAAGAAATAGCCTTAGAACAGGCTAAAAGTCAGGTAAAAAATAAATAATTCCGGCTCTACTGCTTCTTTTGTAAGACCACAATAAAATTAATGTGAGTTCGGAGTTTCTCCTCCGGAGACGCTACGCGAACGGAGTTTCTCCTATGCCTACGGCACGGCTTCGCCGAACGGAGTTATGATTTTTAAGGGCGAGAGAATAAGGGTTTTAGACTCCTACTTGTGGCGAGGTTTCCAAAAATTATCTTATGTCGAACTCACGTTAAAATTAACATGGATATGGATTGGAAAATCCGATTACATAAAAGAAGCAGTAGAATCAATTTAAACAGTAGCACGACTCCAAGTTAATTTGATTAAATCAAAGACGTAATCAACCGAATTATCTATATAATTTTCCGATTTTTCATTACCCATTACACATAATTTACCGCCAGTAATATAAATTTTATCTGGTTCTTTATAGTAAGCTTTGTGTTCACTAATCCATCCTGGTTTCTCTCCAGTTGTTTTTAATTTTTCTATTTTAAATGTGTGGATATGTAATCTATAAACTGGAGTAGAATTATAGATTCTTGTACCGAAATATCCTAAATTGCCAATGATATATATATATTCTCCCACTAACGTAGCTGAATGAAAATCAGTTGGTGGAAAAACATTTTGAGGATAACCAAAAATCTGAAAATTACCATTACCTTGATAGACTACGACATCGTTATATATACAAAAATCAGGATCATAGTAGTCTTCATGTTCGCCAGCAATTTCGATAATTCTGCCATCTGGTAATTCTGTAATAGTTCTACCAAATCTATCATAACACCATACTTTATCTTGCCGATTTTCTAGATCCTGAAAAGTATTTTTTGCTGTATAAGCAGAACAACCCTCACAAATCATCGCTTCCCAAAAAGGAATTTTCATCAATTCTGGATTGGTTTTACCAAAGCGCGGATGTTTACCAGTAAAATATTGCTCTGGCGATAATTGTGATAGTGAGAATTTGCTATTTTCAATTCCAGTGAGTGAGCGTCGCATATCGTTATTAATATAGCCGTTTCCATGCTCGTGAGGTACAAATTTTTTCGTTTTAGGGAACTCTTAATAGGGAACAGTGAATAAATTGGCGTGTATTTCATTAGACTAGGAAACGCTATATCGCTGACATCTTCACCAGATGCTATTAATATTGTGACAATTTCTAGATTAGTAGCTATCTTAATAGCTTTGTCATGGCCAAGCACGAAAAGCGATTTCTATTGTTTGTGAATCCGAAGAAGCAGGTGCAACTCCGGCGACAGATCCTATTTTCAACAATTTAATTTTGACTTGCGGTGTTCAAACTCGTCAAATAAAAAATGTAGAGACATAAATAGAATTATATTTCTACATTTGGTTTGAATTTTGAGTTAATTATTCTGTTTTTGGTTTTCCTAGTCCTTTAGGGGGCTGAGGTTTTTTAGCTTTTGTGTATATCTGCTGTACTTTAAGCTTTGGCTTGGAAGTTACTTTTTGGTTAGACATCAGAATTCACCTTGACCTTCGATGATAATTTTATCTACAAAAGTAAGATAAATGATTCCCGAAATCTGGAATGTTCAAGCGAAGCTAGAAAAATCTAAGTTGGGTGGAATATCTTGAATTCGTCCTGGTCCGATCGCACGTAATGCTTCTTTGAGGATAATATCTTCAGTATACAAAGCTTTGCCAACTATTACCCCTGTTACACCTTGGGGTTCTAAGGCTAATAAACTTAACAAGTCAGTAATTGAACTTACACCACCAGAAGCGATAATAGGGATGGAAATTGCACCTGCGAGTTCTCTTAATGCGTCTAGATTTGGCCCTTCTAGCGTACCATCACGGTTAATATCGGTGTAAATAATGGCTGCTGCACCTAGTTCTTGCATTTGGGTAGCGAGTTGGGTGGCTAAAACTTCAGAGGTTTCTAACCAACCGCGAGTTGCAACTAAACCATTACGGGCATCTATGCCAACTATAATTTGTTGGGGAAATTCTTCACAGAGTTGTTGAACTAGCTGGGGTTGTTCGACAGCAACGGTTCCGAGAATGGCCCAATTTACGCCGAGATTAAATAATTGTTGCACACTGGAGCGATCGCGCAATCCCCCACCTACTTCAATAGGGATAGAAACTGCATTAGTGATAGCTTCAATTGCGGCTAGGTTAACGATTTTCCCAGCTTTTGCCCCATCTAAATCAACTAAATGCAATCTTGTCGCACCTTGTTCTGCCCAGAGTTTAGCAACTTCGACGGGGTTTTCGCTAAATACTTGCGATCGCTCATAGTCTCCTTTATAAAGTCGCACACAACGACCTTCTAGTAAATCAATTGCTGGTATTACTTCCATAATTGGTAATTGGTAATGGGTAATTGGTAATGGGTAATTGGTAATGGGTAATTGGTAATTGGTAATTGGTAATTGGTAATTGGTAATTGGTGAATAATTATTCCCTGTCACCTGTCACCTGTCACCTGTCACCTGTCACCTGTCACCTGTCACCTGTCACCTGTCACTTGTCAACTGTCACCTGTTCCCTGTTCCCTGTTCTTTAAATTTTGCACCGCTTGGCGAAAACCTAACACTAGTACAATATTGGCAAGGGTTAAAAAGACCTCTGCACCACCATGTAACCAATCTATATTGGCTAATTGTTCTCCATAAGCGACTTTGGCATAAATACCTGCGGGGATAGTCACGCCGACGAATACCAAAGTGCCGTAAAATCCATATAGGGCTAAACGTGGCATTTGTGGACTGCGGCTGATAAACCACAAGAAACCCAAATAGGGAAACAGAGAAAGGGCAAACAGGGTTTCTTTTGATATCATTGCTCTGATTTGATAGTTTTTGGCTCAACTGGGTTTGCAGACTTGGTAGAACGCCAAATCCACACAGCTGCTGCCCAAAGGGTAAAATTACCAACTAATGTCATGGCAGCTTGCAGTGTTACTATCCATTCTAGCGATTCGGCGTTGTCGAAATAATGCCAAGTGCAAGCACACATGGCGCTGATTAAAGCTGGTAACATGGCAAAGGACAATCCCCACCAACTACGGTTTTTTGTGAGTTCACCATAAGTCCAGATTAACCAAATAGCGACTATCCACTCAATGACGCTAGAAACATGAATTATCCAGGTGGGAATCGAAAGAGCGTGCATAATTAATTCAAAATTCAAAATCTAAAATTTAAAATGGTGAAGATACGGGCGTTATTGTCTGGGTATTACGGTAAAGGTAATGGTGGTGATGAAGCTTTGTTGGCAACACTTCTGCAAATGCTACCACCTGATGTAACGCCTGTGGTGCTTTCTGGGAATCCTGAGGAAACTAAAAAGCGTTATGGTGTGGAAAGTTACAACCGTATGGCGTTTTTGCAGATTATCAAAGCTTTGCATTCCTGTGATGCTTTCATTTGGGGTGGTGGAAGTTTAATGCAGGATGCGACTAGCAGCATTAGCCCTTTTTATTATGGGGGATTAATGGCTTTAGCTCAAGCTATGGGTTTGAAAACTATAGCTTGGGGACAGGGAATAGGGCCTTTATTGCGATCGCCTACTCGTTGGTTAGCAAAGCGAAATTTTGCTCTTTGTACTAAAATCAGTGTACGCGATCGCTCTAGTGCCGCTTTATTATCAAATTGGGGCATACCTCATATCCTTGCACCTGACCCAGTTTGGGCTTTAGAGTCTAAACCAGTAACAGAATTAGCAGATTTACCAAAACCCAGAATTGCCGTTATTTTAAGAAATCATCCCCAACTTACAGAAACTCGGTTAGCCAATTTAATTCATGCTTTAGTGAATTTACAACAAGCTACCCAAACATTTATTTTATTATTGCCTTTTCAAAAAAGTGAAGATTTAGGTATTGCAGAAAAAATTCAATCGCAATTAAAAGATGTTAGTAAAATTATCTGTGCAGAAGATCCACAACTTTTAAAAGGTATATTTCGTGGTGTAGAAATGGCAATAGGGATGCGTTTACACAGTTTAATTATGGCAGCTAGTGAAGGTTGTCGTTGTTTTGCTTTGAGTTATGACCCCAAGGTAAACCGTTTGATGGAAGATTTAGAAATACCTGGATGGGATTTAAAAGATTTACCAACTGATGTAGATTTAATTAGTAAAACTTGGATTCAATATTATTACAATAGCGAAGCATTATCATCTGATAAAATACAATCTTTAATAAATGGAGCTTTCTTACATCGGGATTTATTGAAAGCATCATTGAGTAATAAGTAGGGATAGGAGTTCGGAGTTTCTCCTATGCCTACGGCACGGCTTCGCCGAACGGAGACGCTACGCGAACGGAGTTCGGAGTTCGGAGTCAGAAGTAAAACTGGCTTTGTGTATAGGTTTCAATTTATATTTTGTACCTCTTAACTACGTAAACTGCTGTATCAAGAGTTTGAATAAAAAGGTGAATCAAGTGCAAGCAATAAGCGTTGAAACTACCAAAAACCTATCACTTGACCAAATTCAAGACTATTCTTCTAATTCTGACTCCTGAATTCTGACTCCTGAATTCTGCTGTATGTCCATAGCATGATTTTACAATTTTGATATTGGAAGTTCAATCACAAATTCTGATCCTCCTTCAGGACAGTTACGGTAAATTAAATTACCTTTATGAAGATCATTAATAATTTGGTAAGTAGTAAATAAACCTAACCCATATTTTTTACCAACTAATTTTGTTGTAAAAAATGGCTGAAATAGAAGAGATCTATTTTCTGCGGCAACTCCTATACCATTGTCTTTAATACTGATGATTATTTTATTATCTGTAGTGTGTGTATGAATCCAAATTGTAGGTTGAAATGAACCGTCACTATTTAAATCAATTTTGGCTTCCAGTGCATCAATAGCATTTTGCAAAAGATTTATTATTGCTTGATTGAATAGACTTACATAACCAGTAAATGATGGAATATCTGCATAGTCTTTTATAAGAAAAATATTAGGGGAACCATCTTTTATTGTAAAATAATAATCTAATGTGATAATATTGCCATCAATATTTTCGGGAATATCAAACATTTTTATACCTGATTTATCAAGACGATAAAAGATATGTAAAGCTTGAATAACTGAGCGAATTCGTTCGGCTCCGGTGCGAATAGAATGAAGAACTCTTGTAAAATCTGGAAGCAGAAAATCTAATTCAATTTCTGCCATAAAATCTTTGATTTGTGGAGTTGCATCTGGAAATGCTTTTTGATAAAGTCGAATCAGATTAATTAATTGGTCACTATATTCAGAGGCAGGATTAATGTTGCAAAGAATAAAACTGAGCGGGTTATTAATTTCATGAGAAATTCCGGCTGCGATTCGGCTGGCATTAATTAGATTTTCTTTTTGAATAAGTTGAGATTGAGCATTTTCTAATGACAGAAACATAGTCTGTAGTTTTTCATTGCTAGATATTAAATCCTTTTGTAAATTTTGGATTTTTAATTGAGTTCTTACTCTGGCTAGTACTTCCTCTAAATGAAATGGTTTAGTAATGTAGTCAATACCTCCAACTTCAAAGGCACGAACCTTATCATTAACTTCATTACCAGCACTTAAGAAAATTACAGGAGTTGAACTAGTTTTGGGGTCATTTTTTAAATATTTACATACTTCATAACCTCCCATTCCTGGCATATTGATATCTAAAAGAATCAAATCGGGAAGGAGTGAATTAACAGCCATTAATGCTGCTTGTCCGTTGATTGCTTTCCGAATTTGATAATTTTCTTTAGAGAGAAAATCAGATAAAAAACGAATATTTTCAAGCTTGTCGTCAACAATGAGAATATCCGCTATAAATGCGTTGTTTTGTGGACGCATATTCATGGTATTTTTTTAGGTAAAAACAAAAATTAGACAATTTTGGATTTTGGATTGACCCCACGGACAAATCTGGGGCTTGTACAATTAATAAATCAGTGCTTATTGATGAGATTATTAAAAAGTTGTCGATATTAATCTAGCCAGATTGTCAGAGTTTAGAGGTTCAGAAAAAAAGTAGCCTTGACCAAAATGACAATCTAATAGTTGCAGTTGTCTCAGTTGTTCAGCAGTTTCAATTCCTTCAGCGATGAGAGTCATGCCCATTGTTTTGGCAATTTGGATAATTGCAGTTACCAATCCTAAACTGTCAGATTTTTCAGTTAAATGCCGAATAAATGAGCGATCAATTTTGAGGTTATCAACGGGGAAATAATGCAAATAGCTGAGTGAGGAATATCCTGTCCCAAAATCATCTATACTTAATTGAATATGTCGTTTTCGCAAATTAGCAATAATATTAGCAGCGGAGGCAAAATTTTCCATGATGGCTGTTTCGGTGATTTCTAGCTTTAAGCATTCTGGGGCAAGTTGACTTTCTATCAAGATATTATCAATTTGCTCGACAAGGTTAGATTGAGAAAACTGGTAAGCTGATATATTAACGCTGATGGTAAATGATAAATCTACAATCTGTTTTTGCTGCCAGAGACGAAGTTGCTCACAGGCTTCTTTAAGTACCCAGTGACCTAGTTTTAAAATCAAACCTGTTTCTTCTGCAATGGGGATAAATTCTACTGGAGCAATACATCCTTGAGTAGGATGATTCCAGCGAATCAGGGCTTCAGCACCCATAATTTTGCCTGTTGACAGGTTAATAATGGGCTGATAATTGAGGACAAACTCTTGTTGTTGAATGGCTTTCCGCAAATCTGTTTCCATTTGTAATCGCTCACAAGCAGTTTGATGCATTGTTTCAGCGAAGATTTGGTATTGGTCTTTACCTGCGAATTTGGCTTGATACATGGCTATGTCGGCATCTCGCAGCAAAGCATCAGGGTCAGAGTAAGTTGAGCAGTTGGCAACAATGCCAATGCTAAATGAGAGAAAAATTTCTCGCTCTTGGAGATAAAAGGGGTGAGCAAAATGGCTAGAAATTCCTTCGGCTATGTCAATAACTGTAACAGGATCAGAGAGTCTGGTGAGCAAGAGAACAAATTCATCACCTCCTAGACGTGCCAAGACATCTTCTGGATGTAAAAAGGATTTGAGACGTTGAGAAACGGCAATTAGTAACTCATCTCCTACTGGGTGTCCTAAAGAGTCATTAATAATTTTAAAGCGATCGCAATCCAAATAAAATACAGAAAATTGATAATCAGGATTTGACTCTTGTTTTTTGATAGCTTGCCAAAGTCGCTCCATTAACAATGCGCGGTTAGGTAGCTTAGTCAATGGATCTTGAAAAGCCATTTCTGCAAGTTGGGAATTAGCGATTTCTAGCTGTTGGGTGCGTTCTCTGACTCGTTCCTCTAACTGTGCATTGAGATCGCAAATCGTTTGTTGAGCTTTAATAATTGTCAGTTGATGTTGAACCCGTGCTAAAACTTCTTCTATATGGAATGGTTTGGTAATATAGTCTGCACCACCTACTTGAAAAGCCTGGACTTTATCAGCAACATCATCTGCTGCACTTAAAAAAATGATGGGAATATGAGCAGTCTTAGGATTTGATTTCAGTTCTTGACAAACCTGATAACCATTCATATCCGGCATTCTGATATCTAATAAAATTAGACTAGGTGGAGCCGCTACAGTTGCTGTCAGTGCCATTGTGCCACTGAGTGCTTTACGAGTTTGGTATCCATTGCGCTCCAAAATACTGGAGAGGAGACGAATATTTTCCAGAACATCATCAACAATTAAGATGTTGATATGAGTCGGTTTTTGTGGTAAAAGTTGATTTTCCTGGCTGTCAATGGTCATAAATTCACCTTAAATATCCTCATTCTTTTGGTTGCGTTAATAACATTAATTTGTCAAACTGATAACTTTCAATCAGTCCGGTTAAAGCTGCAATCAAAGAAGTTTGCTCAGGGGGGATTTGAGCAATGAGGTGAAGACTACTCATATCATTACCTTGGACTGCTGCAAAGTGTAATTCCTGAATCCATGCTGCTGGCATGATAGCTAAAGCCTTTTGATCAAGAACATATTCGGATGAAAATGAAATTGTGTTCGAGGTAATATCACTGTCAGGAGTCGATTCATACAAGTATTCTATTTGAAGATGCTTGGATAGGATTTCTAGAATTTCTTCCCAGCGGAATGGTTTGCTGACAAAATCGTCACAACCTGCGTCTAAGCTTTCCTGTCGCTGTTCGGTAAAAGCACTAGCAGTGAGAGCAATGATTTTGGTTGGGGTGAAACTTTGCTCGGTTGCTAATTCTTGTTCTAGTTGACGGATGCGCTGAGTTGCTTGATAGCCATCAATAATAGGCATATGCATATCCATGAAGGTGAGGTGAGGTTGCCATTGCTGCCAGAGTGCGATCGCAATTTGTCCATTTTCAGCTTCCTTCACTTCAAAGCCTAATCTGATCAAGATTTTACTCAGTAGCAATCTGTTAGTAGCATTATCTTCAGCAATCATAATCCGATAGTGCTGCCCAGGAGCAATACTAATTGCATGATCAACGGGAAATGAACTGGAATTAGGGATTGCTTTTGTTAAACTAACTGGAATACTAAAACTGAAACAACTACCTTGGCCTAGTTTGCTAGTAACAGTAATTTCTCCACCCATCAACTGCACAAACCTCTGACTTATCCCCAACCCTAAACCTGTTCCTTCTTTGGATTTTTGACCTGCTCGTGTTTGCTGAAATGCCTGAAATAAATCACTTAGTTCTTCTAAGGCAATACCAGGGCCTGTATCCTCAACTGCAAATAAGAGCATATTCTCTCTTCCTTTGTCTCCTGTAAATGACTCCTGACTACTAACTCGCAAGGATACACTGCCTTTTTCAGTAAACTTAATGGCATTGCCTAACAGATTAATGAGTATCTGACGCAGTTTGTTTTCATCAGTTTTTATATGCTGAGGAACACTAATATCACAATTAAACCTTAGTTGTATGCCTTTGGATTGTGATTTCATCAGGAACATGGCTTCCAAACTGTAAAGCAACTTGTGCAAATCAAACTCTGTTTTATAGAGTGAAATCCTGCCAGCTTCAATTTTCGACATCTCTAGCACATCATTAATCAGCGCCAACAAATGTTCACCACTTTGGTTAATAATTTCTATATACCGTTGATAGTCAATAGTTAAGGATTTATCCTGCTGCATCAACTGAGTAAAGCCCAGAATGGCGTTAAGAGGAGTACGCAGTTCATGACTCATATTCGCCAAAAATTCACTTTTAGCCCGATTAGCAGCATCAGCAGCTTCTTTAGCCCGTTTTAGTTCCTCTGCCTGTTGCTGGGTTTGGGCAAGTAGTTCTGCTTGTTGCACTGCTACTCCCAATTGATTACCAATTTGGGTAACAATGCCAATTTCTGCTTGTTGCCAGTTGCGGGAATTACTATTTTGATAAACTGCCAACAAACCCCAGAGTTTTTTGCCACAAAAAATAGGAGTAATAATATAAGCTCGTGCTTGCAATTCTTCTAAAAGATTGAGATAGCAGGAATCAAATCCGGCTGTGTAGATATCATTAACGCAGCAATAGGTATTTTTTTGGCGTAACATACCACCTTTGTTGTCTTGCAAATAGGTATCATGGCTCAAAACATCTGTAGTACTGAGTTTAGTGGTGACACAATCGGGTTGATCTACAGCGGTTTGGGTAAGTTTGGGATCTTTTGCTCGTCCCGGAAGTAAGGTATTCCATTTTTGATTTACTGACTCGGAAACTAATTCCCCACTCCAATCTGGTTGGAAGCGATAAATCAAAACGCGATCGCACTCTATAGTTTGTCGTAATTCTGTGGTGGTGACATTAAAAATTGATTCCAAATTCAGGGTTTGACGCATTCGCAAAATTACCCTGTTAATCGCCTGTTCCCGCTCTGCCATTGCCCTCATAGCAACTTCAGCGGCAATCCGTTCGCTAATTTCACTTTCCAGGGCGTTATTAGCTTTGACAAATGCCGCAGTACGCTCTTCAACCCGGAATTCTAATTCCTCATAGGCATGATGTTTTTCTTCTTCTGCCCATTCTCGTTGCAGTTCAGCAGCAGCTCGTGCGGCAAAAACGCTCAATAGTGTTGTGGTGCGTTCATCGACTATAAAGGGTTTAACATCAATAATGCAGAGATTACCAATCACATTTTGATTGATATCTAGTAAGGGCAAGCCTACATAACTCTGTGCGTCCATGTTTTTGAGCAATGTAGGATGAGGAAAAAGCTCTTGCAACTGATTTGGATAAGAACACAATACCCGATTCTCTACTACTACTTGGCAAGGAGTATCCGTTAATTCATATTCAATATTCTCTGCTAAATTAGAGACAGCCCAAAGCGCCAAAGTCCGCAGACTGGGGGTAGAACTATTAACTGTTTTAGACACCAGCGCGTAGGACACATTTAAGGCTGTGGCTAGGTTCTGTACCAGAGCCGGAAAAAAATCGTTTCCAGTTACTGAAGCAGTTCCAGCTACAATCATTTCCAGGGTTTCTTCAGTGCGTTGCCGTTCTGCTATCTGCTTTTCTAATTCTTTGTTGATGCTTTCTAAGTGTTCTGGTGTTCTTAATGCCAAAAATTGCGGCAGCAGTTCTATTAGTTGTAAAGCCGTATAACAAGATACTAAGGCAGTCATAGCGCGTTCAATGCCAGAAATCCAGTAGTCTGGATGCCATAGTGTCCAAATATCAAGCAGGTGTCCGATACCACAGAGGACAATAAATGCCCCAAAGAGGACAAATACTTTGGAGAAGGGAATATCACTCCGCTTGCTAACAAAGTAGATCAGCATGACGGGAATAGAGAAATAAGCGATCGCAATTAGTGCATCACTAACTAAATGCAAAGCTACAAGAGGCGTTTGCCATAGATAGCAATGTCCATGAGGCATATATGAATTATTCACCAAAAAATGCGGAAATAATTCCCATAATCTTGTTTGCATAGTTTCACCTTGTTGTCATTAATAGGCATTATCATTAATCCAATACAGGCAGAATGAGAACATCTCAATCGTGTAAAATATTTAACTTTATTACCGAAAACTAAGGAATTTTACATAAAAATTCTTTTCCTAACCAAATCAACCTGCACGAATTCATACTTAAATTTCTTAAGTAGTCAGAAATTTTAATCTTTACTGATTTAAATTGTTACACTAAAAACTCTAAAATGCTATCCCAGAAAATTAGCTAAGTAATGAAACAGAATTAATTACACAACTGATTTTTCTGTTAAGAGTTCCCTCTCTCAACAAGTGAATTTAATTTTGTCCGACTACTTCAAAAGCGAAATAACAGTTAATCACCACCCTTTGGCAACCCACAAGGCACAATTAAAGACAAGTACGAGTGATTTTTTTATGAGTTACTGTCTGAACCCCCATTGTTCCAAACCTGAAAATTCTAATGATGTCAAGTTTTGTCTAACTTGTGGCACAAAATTACTTCTTAAAGAACGCTATCGCGCTATTAAACCCATCGGACAAGGTGGTTTTGGTAGGACTTTTTTAGCAGTAGATGAGGATAAACCCTCAAAACCACCCTGTGTCATTAAGCAGTTTTACCCCCAAGCTCAAGGTACAAATACGGTACAAAAAGCAGTAGAATTATTTAACCAAGAAGCAATACAGTTAGACGAATTGGGTCAACATTCCCAAATTCCTGCACTTTTGGCATATTGTAGCCAAGATGATAGGCAATATTTGGTACAAGAATTTATTGATGGACTCAATTTAGCTCAGGAATTAGCGCATAAAGGTGCTTTTAATGAAACGCAGATTCGGCAATTATTGAATGATTTATTGCCAGTGCTGCAATTTTGTCATGCTAGACAAGTCATCCATCGAGATATTAAGCCAGAAAATATTATTCGTCGGAGTAGTGATAATAAACTGGTTGTAGTAGATTTTGGCGCTGCTAAATCTGCCACAGGCACAGCTTTGAATCACACAGGTACAAGTATAGGTAGTCCCGAATATGTCGCACCGGAACAAATGCGGGGGAGGGCGATTTTTGCCAGTGATATTTATAGTTTAGGTGTAACTTGTATTAATCTTTTAACAGAGCGATCGCCCTTTGACAGCTATGATACCCACAATGCTGCTTGGATTTGGCGACAATATCTCAAAACTCCCGTCAGTAAAGAATTGAGTCAGATTATTGACAAAATGGTAGAAAGCATCCCCAGCCGTCGCTACCAAACTGCCGATGAAGTTCTTAATCATTTAAATCATCATCAATCCCCAGCAAATATCCCACCCGCGATAATCACTAAACCAGTCACCCCAGTATCCCTTACTTCTCCACCCACTGTTGTTAATCCAACTTCCCCTGAAATTGAGAAAGAATTACAAGAACTAAAAACACAATTTACAGGTGGTAACATACAACCGCAAAATGTTCCTAAACAACCATCTAATCCTACATCTGTGCCTACTATTAATGATGCCATAGACAAAGAATTAGAGGAGATGAAAGCTAAGTTTTTAGGGAATGGGTAATTGGGAATGGGTAATTGGTAATTGGTAATTGGGAAGGATTCAGGATACAGAATATTTGATATAGCAGGGAACAGGGAACAGAAGAGAAAAATATTCTTCTTCTTCCTTCTTTATCCTGACTCCTGACTCCTGACTCCTGACTCCTGACTCCTGAATTCTTACTCAAAATAAATTGGATAAAGGCTTGATTCTCCAGCTAACTAGAGACTTTAGAATGAAATCAGGAAATATTTAGATGCTCCCTATGCAACTTTCTACGCTAAAAAACAGCTTCTTGTCATTGACCTTAGTAGCGATCGCTTCTGTACCCAGTGGACTATTAACAGCTTGTTCTACAACCGATTCCCAAAACCAAGCATCAAACCCTGCCACCACTGCGACTACTACAAATGACAACCAACCAATGGATCATGGTAGTGGCATGATGAATCACAGCATGACAATGGATTTAGGCCCAGCCGATGCCAACTATGATTTGCGCTTTATTGATGCCATGATTCCCCACCATCAGGGTGCAATAGTAATGGCCAAAGAAATCGAACAGAAATCGAAACGCCCTGAGATCAAAAAGCTAGGAGACGAAATTACCAAAGCACAAAACCAAGAAATCACCCAGATGAAACAGTGGCGTACAGCTTGGTATCCCAAAGCGGGAGATAAACCAATGGCTTATGATGCCAAAATGGGACATGACATGGAGATGTCACCTGAGCAAAAGCAAGCCATGATGATGAATATGGATTTAGGTGCAGCTGATGCAAAATTTGACCTGCGCTTTATCAATGCCATGATTCCTCACCATGAAGCAGCTGTAGTGATGGCAAAAGATGCCTTGCAAAAATCTCAGCGTCCTGAAATTAAAAAATTGGCTGAAAATATTATCAAATCCCAAGATGCAGAGATTAAGCAAATGCAACAGTGGCGGCAAGCTTGGTATAACAAATAGACATCGACCGAATTTAAATATGCGTATCCTAGAACCCTTGTAGAAATAAATTCTTAGTGCGATGTAGCGATCGCACTAATTCAGTTCTCTAGCTAGTTTGTCTTTGATTTCTTGCATCTGTTGATTTTCGACAGCATTATAAAGAAGGAGATATATTAAACTGGTATTTAACATAGTCTTAACGTCTCGTCTTGCAAGATTTTCGATACGACTAATTGTGTTATTAATATCTTTGTCTTCACTTAGAGCCTTTTTTACTTCTTCTATTTTTAAGTTCTTTAATATTGTAATGAGCTTTCTCATAAAAGGCTCAACAAATTGATCTAATACACCATGTCCACAGCAAAATGACAAAATATCTTCTGGACGTATTGAGTATTGTTCTATTAACCGATTTTGTATATCAGGAATACCATCTATAAGAATTGAGTCATACCAAGCATCATCATCCATTACTTCTTTTAGTTTTTGTAATGTATCTTGCACTCTATCTTCAATACTTTGAAATAATGTCTTCTCATCTCCAATATTGTCGAATTGACTATTTTGAAAGTTCAAAATTGTTCCAAATGCTTCGTTATTTATAAGATGATTAAAATTATTGCTTTTGGCTTCTTTGAAGTAGAACCAAACGTAAAATATAGGGGAAACTCTTTGGGAAATATTTTCAAGTAAACTCTGAAAATCATAGCTTTCGGTGGTTAAACTTTTGCATATTTCATTTAATGACAGATAATTACACTGAAAGTTCTCTTTACTATAAACAACTGTATGGTAAATATAGTCAGCGATATACCAAACATCTTTATCGTACAAGTATTCGCAATCACTATCAATGCAAATAATAAATTTTCTATTAATGAACTCTTTAAAGTTCTTCAAAATAGATTTTCCACGTGTTCCTTTTTTATTGGGATATGGAAAATAAATTCTATTTCTTAAATTCGGTTTAACATTTTCAATAATAAGTCTCCAAAATTCTTCATCATAAAAATCTTCAACCAATACAGAAATATCACACCTCTTCTGACGAGCCTCTCCTTCGATTCTTTCAGCAGCAACTTCATACAAATTCATTAATTACCGTCCTCCCTGAAACCCCTTAAAAGCCAATTTATTTAAATATATATCATTTGCTTTAATTCCATAATAGGTTCGTGCTTCTTCAAGTGATCTAATTTCATCCATATTTCTTGCTTTACCAAGCAAAGTGCTGAAAGTTATAATGTCAGGAAGCAATTCCAGGTTTTCATTGATGTTGTGATTTATATTGTGAATAAATTCAATGCCTTCTTCAACCCCACTGACTTTTTTAATCAAAGTATTAAGAGTTATATTATTAGGCTTGACATGAGATGATTCACTACAGGTTTCTGCTGTCATTAAATCAAAAATATCTTTTGCATCTTTATAATTATTGAGCTTGGAAATAAGAGTAGTAAATGTTATGACATCAGGATCAATCGTATTTTCTTTCAGGAAATCCAACAATTGAAGGCATTCATCTTTTGTAAATAAAGTATATTCATTAATTTTGCGATTAAATTGATAAAGTTTACGTGACGTGTCCCCTGAAAAGCTGCCAAAAATATTTTTTATTTCTTGTACACGCTCTCCTAATTGATCAGTTTTTTCTTTTAAAATGGTACTTTCTGTTACTAAATCTGAAGTTGACTGAATATCTTCTATTTGTGTGACTTCTTCAATCCAGCCTTGATACCAAACAGTTGGTGAATGAGTTGTGATGATAATTTGGCAATTTGGATTTATCTGCCTTATATTTGAGATTAAACTCCTTTGCCAATCAATATGCAGCGATATTTCCGGCTCGTCCATTAATAATATATAACCTTTCCCGTCTTGAAGTAAGGTTGTTAATAAGATAATCAACATCTGTTTTTCCCCAGATGACAGATTCTTTGGTAATATTGGTGTTTGAATACCTTCTTTTAAAAAGTGAAATTTCTTTTCATTAAATTTTTTTTCTGTATCACTAAATAGTTGAGTTAATATCTTAATAAATGTATTTTTAGTTTCATAGATAGATTCAATTTTATCTAATTGATTTCTTCTTGTTGCTTTATCATCTATTTTAAATATTTCTTCTACTTGATTAGATAAATCTCTTTGATAAGTAACGAATTCTTGTTTTAACTTATCCAGTTGGTAGTCAAGCAATGTAGTATTTTGTTTTAACTTCTTTTCAACAACATCAAAAGTATTAATAAAGCTTATATTCGGTTGATAATTAGTAATTTCTTTGTTTGCTGTTATACTTCTACTTTCACTATTAACTCTGACGACAATATCATCTTCTAACTCGATAATTATTTCATCAATGGGATCAAATAACCTAAAATCCAATTTGCTATCTTCAACAGGCAATACTGCTTCGTAAAGCATTCGTAGTATCGTTGATTTCCCTGAACCATTTTTACCAATTAAAACATTTACGTCTTCATTGAGTGTCCATAAGAAATCATTTCCCCACAAATTTTTAATTTCAATTTTTCGTATATACATAGCTTTTTTATGTTTATGAGATTATTTTTTATTTTTAATGACAATCAATATTATTACTATTGCTACTGGCACGATATTTGTTCAGTGACTATAGCATAACTTTTGAACTAAATTCAATAGCATCTTTATCTTACAATTAAGGGCGGGAAAACCCCGCCCCTACAGGCAACCTTGCTCAAATCAACAGCAAGGACTCACTTTAAAGCTTAACCAGAAGTATCTTACTTCTTAGCTTCAGCAATGGGAACCCATTCAGTGTGGAAACTGCCAGACTTATCAGTGCGGAGATAAGTATGAGCGCCGAAATAGTCGCGTTGTGCTTGAGTCAAGTTTTGAGGCAAGCGATCGCGGCGGTAACTATCAAAGTAATCTAGAGAAGCACTAAAAGCTGGAACAGGAATACCCAACTTAGCAGCAGTAATAATTACCTCACGCCAAGCAGCTTGTCTATCCAGAATTGTTTGCTTAAATTCAGGTGCTAATAGCAAGTTTGGCAAAGCTGGATTTTCGTCAAAAGCCTTCTTAATCTTATTCAAAAAGCCAGCGCGAATAATACAACCACCCTTCCAAATCCGAGCCATTTCACCCAGATTCAAATCCCAATTGTAAGTTTTGGAAGCTGTAGATAACAGCGCCATCCCTTGAGCATAAGAACAGATTTTGGAACAATAGAGCGCATCACGCACCATGTTCACAAAAGCCTTGATGTCCCCAGTATACTTAGCAGAAGGGCCAGTCAGTTGCTTAGAAGCAGCAATCCGCTCATCTCTGATTGAAGAGAGAATCCGAGCATTTACAGCAGCGGTAATTGTCGGAATCGCAACACCCAATTCCAAAGCAGTTTGTACAGTCCAACGTCCAGTTCCCTTTTGACCGGCTGCGTCAACAATCAAATCAACTAGGGGTTTCTTGGTTTCTGGATCAACGTAAGGGAAAATATTAGCTGTAATCTCAATCAAAAATGAATTGAGTTCGTCAGTTGTATTCCATTGGGCAAACACCTCATGTAACTGACTAGGATTAAGTCCAGCCACATTTTTCAGCAAATCGTAGGCTTCTGCAATTAACTGCATATCACCATACTCAATGCCGTTGTGTACCATTTTTACATAGTGACCAGATCCACCAGGGCCAATATAGGTAACGCAAGGGCCGTCATCGACTTGAGCAGCAATCTTGTTGAAAATGGGGGACAGGTACTCATAGGAACTTTTTGTACCACCAGGCATCAGCGAAGGGCCATTCAGCGCACCTTCTTCACCACCACTGACACCCATACCAAGATAGCGTAATCCAGTAGGTTCTAATTCCTGAGTACGTCTTTCAGTATCTTCAAACCAAGAGTTACCACCGTCGATAATGATATCGCCTTCTTGTAACAAGGGTTTAAGCTGTTGAATTACCGCATCAACAGGCTTACCAGCTTGTACCATCACCAAAATTTTACGGGGACGTTCTAGTGCAGCAACAAATTCTTCCAAGGTAAAGGCTGCAACAACGTTCCGTCCTCCTGCACGCTGCGCCATGAAAGCATCGGTTTTTTCACGAGAGCGGTTGTAAACTGCAATTGGGAAGCCATTACGCTCAACGTTGAGAGCGATGTTCTCGCCCATAACGGCTAATCCAATCACACCAAAGCTTTGTAGGGTCATAAATTTGTTTGGCTAACTCTTGCAGATCCTTTCTCTTTAAGGGTAATCCGAGATTTTCGCTTCACTCCTAAAGAAGATATTAAGAGTTGATGTAAACGAAAAAGAATCACAACTAACATCAATAATTAATTTTAATTTGTATCTAAGTCAACAATTTAGTCACAAAATTTGCAAAATTAAAATATCGAGTCAAATGAAACAGTAAGGAGTATCCAAAAATGCTGGCATATGTCCTAGCGTTAGTCGTCGGACTTGGAAGTTTAGCCATCTACTTGGCAGCTTTCTTCTTCCCTGAAATCCACCGCAAGAATGATTTTATCTGGAGTGGTGTGGGGCTATTTTACGCTTTGGTATTATGGATTTTTACACCACGTATTACTGGCGGTCTTTTGCTCGGTCATGTAGCCAGTGTAGCTCTATTGGTTTGGTTTGGCTGGCAAACTCTCTCATTACGGCGACAACTGACACCAGAAGTACAACAAACGCCAATACCCAGTCCTGAACTCGTGAAAATGAGTATACAAGAACAGGTATCTAATTTTTCTGTGCGGGAAAAGCTGGGACAATTACCAGCATTAATTGGCGGTGTTTTCAGTGGTGTCAAAGGTAAGCTAAAGCAAGCTGTGAGCAAAAAGCCACCTGCACCCATAGATAAACCTACAGTGGAAATTATTGATAAAAGAACTCCTATTCCAGAACAAGCAAGTGCAACAGAAACGCCTCCTGCTAAAGCTGTAACTGTTCCCGCACCAGAGCAACCTGTGGAGTCTATCCCCACGATTGACACGGAAGCTAAAACTGAAAATGTACCAGAAGCAACACCCCCAAATCCCCCCACTCCTGAATTAGTCGCAGAAGCGCAACCAGAAACTGGGGAACAACAACCAATTCCTGTTGAGGAAGTTGCACCAGATGCGGTACTTGCACCTCCAGCAGAAGCACCACCGGAAAAATTACCGCCAAATCCAGAAACTGGGGATTAGAAACTGAGGACTGGGGATATAGGAAAATCATCTGCTTCCCAGTTCCTTTTAGGGAACACCAGAAAATAAATTATGGCGGTTATAGGTTGACAGGACTAGCCCTTTCAAGGTGGTGAAATTTGGAACGCAAATTGGTTGTTTCAACCTTCAAAAAACCCAAAATATGGGCGGAGGATTTAGAGGTTGTTTGAAAAGTCTCCTTCCATGTCATGCTGAGGAACGTAGCATCTCAGTATGTGGGCTAAACTCCAGATTCTTCGTTGCGTAAGACTCCACATGGCTAACGCCACGCTATGCCTACGGCACACTACGTGAACGCGAACAGAATGACAAATTATACGTCCCTAAACTTTTCAAACATGATCTTAAGATGATCTCACGGAAATGACGTATATTCGTTAGTCACCTTCAAAGGGCTAGTCCTAGATTAGAAGTTTCTTAGTTAACTTTTTTAAGATTTTGATATAAGGGAATGGTGATTATAAATTCTGTACCCTTTCCAGGGGAAGAAATACACTGCAATTTTCCCTGATGTTGTTCAGTAATAATTTTATAACTAATAGATAAACCTAAACCCGTTCCTTTACCTATAGGTTTAGTAGTAAAAAAAGGATCATACAATAATTTTTTCAATTTCTCTGGGATACCAACACCGTTATCTATAATGCGAATACTTACTTGCTCGTCATTAATTAATTCCGTGTAAATTTGAATCTGGAGTTTCTCTAAACCTACAAAGTTCTTGATTTTGCTCTCTTCCAAAGCATCAATTGCATTGGCAAGAATATTCATAAACACTTGATTAAGTTGCCCTGTGTAACACTCTACTAGTGGTAAATCAGCGTAGTTTTTAATCACCTCAATCGCTGGACGATTAGATGCGGCTTTGAGACGATTTTCTAAAATCATTAGTGTACTATCAATACCCTCATGGATATTTACTGCTTTCATTTCTGCCTCATCTAAACGAGAAAAGTTTCGCAGTGACTTCACAATTTCTGTAATTCTTTTAGCACCAATTCCCATTGAAGTCAGCAGCTTAGGAAGATCTTTAATTAAGAAGTTAATATCTATTGCTTCTGCTTCATCTTTAATTTCTTTAACTGGGTGAGGATAGTGCATCTGATAAAGTTTTAACAGTCTGAGTAAATCTTGAATGTATTCATTGGCAGGGGTGAGATTACCATAAATAAAGTTAATTGGATTGTTAATTTCATGTGCCACACCCGCTACTAACTGTCCCAAACTCGACATTTTTTCACTTTGAATCAATTGAGCAGCTAGTTGATGTGCTTCCTGCTGCACCTCTGCTAAAACTTTTTCTAGTTGTTCTTTAGCAGTAGTCAGTTCCTGTTCCCGTTCTTGAATTGTTTCAAAGGATTCTTCAAGTTGTGCTGCCATGCGATTAAATGACAGTTCTAATTGACCAATTTCATCATCGCTAAGAACAGATGCTTGTTTTTTGAGATTTCCTTGAGCAAATTCTTGAACTATTTGGGTAAGTTCAATAACTGGCTGAGAAATAGATTTGGCTACTGTAATAGCTGCCAATATAACTAATAAAAGTGTAATAATTCCTAAAATAATAACAATATTTTGGAGGGTTTTTAAGGGTGTAAAGACTTCGGCTACATCCATTTTTACCAAAAGTCCTGCATTCAAAGAAGGTAAATATCTCCAGGCAGCAATTGTTTCTTGACCCCGGTAATCAATTGTGATGCTATTGCCTTTAATTCCCTGATTTGCTTGGTTGAGTGGGTGTGATTTATCGTTGCTAATATTGATATATCTTTTAAAAGCTGCTTTTGGGTCATGTCTAGTTGGAGCAGTAAAAATTATGCGTTCATCAACTAATGAACCGACAATTGTCTCACCAGTTTTGCCTAATCCGGTATAGTCATTGACTACTTTATTAAATTCTTGATTATTCAGTTGCAGTACTACGACCCCAATAATCAGATTATTCTTAAAAATAGGGGCAGCGATAAAAGCAGTGGGTTCATTATTAGATGCATAATAGGTGAAATTAGATATTTCTACTTGCATTAATGTTTTGGCACGGTCAAATACTTTGGCAAGTTCAGAATTTTTATAAGTTTCTTGATAGTAGTTTTTTCCTATTATTTCTTTACTGTTATTTACAGAAAATATAGTACTTCCAGATTGAGAGATTAACAAGATATCAGAATAAGCAAATATATCTAAATAATTAGTAATAGACTGGCGAAACTTTTTGTCTATCTGCTGATATTCTCTTGTCTTAATTCCATTTTCAGTAAAAGCTTGTTGATATTTTTCTGTTGCGTCAATTATATTTGGCATTTGTGCAATAATTGCAGCATTTTTTTGTTTTTCATTAATATAAAAATCCAAAAATTTTGCTTTACTATCTGCAATAGATACCAAATTATTATCAACCTCTTTTGTTAAAGACTTCTTGACCATGTAATATTGTATAGAGGTAACTATATTCAGAGGTACTAAGGCAATTAATAAAAACCAAAACAGCAGTTTATTAACAAGTTTTTTATTTTTCAAATCCTTCACTTCCAAATTTAGGTATTTATCTAATTAGTATTAGGGTTAGCCCAGTTTCGATTCCAGCCTTGATAAAGATTAGTTATAAATATTTCCCATTCAGCTTTAGAACGAGAGATAGGATAAGGTATGGGACGAATTGGTTTACCTGAATTCCAAACAATTTTAAATTGCCCGTCTGACTGAATTTTTCCAACCCTAACTGTTTTCCAAGTATGTTGGTTACTAGCATCTATGTATACAACTCCTTCCGGTGCTTTAAAACTTTGGTCTTTGATATATTCCCGAATTATATTGACTTCATCTGTACCAGCAGCTTTAACTGCTTGCGCCCACAAATAAACTCCAAAATATCCAGCTTCAATGGGGTCAGATGTAACTCTATTTTTCCCATATTTTTTTTGAAAGTTGTGAATAAATTCACTATTTTTAGGATTATTAATATTTTGAAAATAATTCCAAACTGCATAATCACCTACAACATCTTTGTTTGGTAAAGATTTTAATTCTGCTTCAGCAATACTAAAGGAAATAGTAGGTATTATATCAGAGCTAATTCCCGCTTGTCTTAAGGCTTTAAAAAAAGCAATATTACTATCACCATTAATTGTATTTAAAATGACGTTTGGTTGAGTTTTTACAATTTTAGCGATGACGTTATCTACTTGATTACTACCCAAAAGTATATATTCTTCTCCTAAGATTTCTCCCTTTAAAGCGGTGACTTGATCTTTGATGATGGCGTTGGCTGTCCGAGGAAAAATATAATCAGAACCAACCAAAAAAAATCGTTTGCCTAAGTTATCAAAAGACCATTTTACGGCTGGAATAATTTGTTGGTTTGGGGCTGCACCTGTGTAAACAATATTTGGCGATTCTTCTAGTCCTTCATACTGAACAGGATAAATCAATAGATGATTGTATATCTCAAATATAGGTTTTACTGTTTTACGACTGGCGGAAGTCCAACAGCCAAAAACTGTAACTACTTTTTCTTTAGTAATCAGGTTTTTAGCTTGTTTAGCAAATGTGTTCCAATCAGATTTACCATCAACAATTATTGGTTGAATTTTTCTGCCTAAAATACCTCCTTGTGCATTTATTTCTTCAATGGCGAGTAAGGTAGCATCTACAACTGATTTCTCACTAATTGCCATTGTGCCAGTCAGAGAATGAAGAATACCAACTTTAATAGGTTTTTGAGAAAGTTGAATTTGGGTATGAGTGAAAAAATATATTGTGAAACTTAATGCAAAAGCTACTACTAAAAGAATAATTTTTTTATTCATCAGTTTTTTAAAGCTGTAAATTAACTAGAAAAAATCATGGATGATAAATTTGTTCACTAAGTGCCAACAGTCAATTTTAAAGATTTTATTTATAATAATACGTGCGTTATTCGGATATCTAGACATACTATGTATGATACATTCAATTATACTGTTTATATTATACGTCTTGATTTGATTATGTAAGGGTTACACTCAGGTAATATCCCAGATTTTATTAAAACAATAGTATAACTATATACTTTGTATTAGTATGTATTCAATTATACTTAAAATTATGTTCTGGAAGTCCTTTAATGATAATTTTAGGCGGAGCCTCTGTGAGGGCATTCCCAGCCGGAGACTGGGAACGAGATATGAGATTCATTTATGTTCTGGAAGTCCTTTAATGATAATTTTAGGCGGAGCCTCTATGAGGGCATTCCCAGCCGGAGACTGGGAACGAGATACGAGATCAGGTTTTTACACGGGTTCATAGAAATCGTAGATGATAAAACCGCCTTGGTTATTACTCCAGGCGGTTCTATAATTTATACTAGTTGATGATTAATTATGACTTACGCAAGTGTCACATTTAATATCCTTTGCTGGTGCGTCAGATAGAGAAAATCTGTTAGATGCTCAATTATCGGGTCTGACGCACCCTACAAAGCAAGTTGCGTAAGTCCTATTAATAATGTGTACCTGTTTTGCGGTGGTTGATTGCTGTCACAGCATCAGGTTTGAGTAATTTGCCGTTATCTACGGTTGCATATACTACCCAATGATCGCCGCATTCTAGACGTTGGGCAACTGAGCATTCCAAATAGGCTGAAGCTTCGGTGAGGACTGTACAACCGTTGTCGGCTTCTACTGTCTGGAAGTTAGCAAATCTGTCTTCTCCAGGGGCGAAATTTTTGCGGAAATGCTTCATGTAGTCTATGTGCAGCCCTTCTGGGAGGATATTCAGGGCAAATTTACCACCAGGATACATAAGTGATTCAACTGCACGATCTTTTGCGATCGCAACAGTAATCCCAGGTGGGTTAAAAGTAGCTTGAGAAACCCAAGCCCCAAGCATTCCTGTAGAAACTTCTCCTTGCTTGGCCGTAATCACGCACACAGAGCCAATAATCCTGCCTACAGCTTGTTCTGTGGGGGTAGAAGCTTGTTGGGGTACACGGATTTTCTTGGCTTTTTTCAAGCCTTGAGCAAAATCTGTACCGATTTCTTCACATAATTTCAAGGTAACTTCATCAGGTTTAAACTTCACCTTTAAGGTATCAAAGCCAAACCGATAGCCAGCATCTCGCAATTTACCTTCAACTAAATCTAAAGCTTCACCACTCCAACCATAGGAACCAAACACCCCAGCTAATTTGCTGTTATCACCGGTAGAGAGGACAATACCCAAAGCGGTGTGAATAGGTGTGGGTGCATGACCACCAATGGTAGGAGTCCCAATAATCAACGCATCAGCTTTTTCTACAGTGGTGCGAATTTCTTCAGGTGGTGCAAATTCACAGTTAATTGATTGCACTGCAACCCCACCTTTAGTCAGTCCCAATGCGATCGCCTGTGCTAAAATCGCTGTATTTCCATAAGCTGAAGCGTAAAGTAACGCCACAGATATTTCTCGATTCTTTTGGGAATGACTCCATTCACCATAAGCTTTGGTCAATTCAATTAAGCTAGACCGTACCAAAGGCCCGTGACCAACGCCATACATTCTCACTTGCAAATCGGAAATTTTTTCCAACGCTGCTTCTACGTGAGTCGCATTGGGCGCCATTAAGCAATTAAAGTAATAACGCTGGTCTTCTTTAAAGCTTTCTGCATTTTCATCAAATGCTTCATCCCCACAGATATGCGCTCCAAATAATTTATCTGTGTAGAGAATTTGGGTTTGTTGGTCGTAGGTACAAAGCGCTTCTGGCCAACGAGGACTAGGAGTAGGGAAGAATTTTAAGACATGACCCTTACCCAAATCTAAAGTTTCTTTACCGCGCATTACCAACACTTTGATGTGTTCATCTGGGAAAGCAGCTTTTAAATTAGCAGCACCCAATAGAGAAGAAACAAAAGTAATTTGTGGCGCAAGTTCTAAAAGAGCTTTAAATGTGGGTATGCGGTTGGGACTAAAATGACCCAAAATCACATAATCCAACTTACGGAAATTGACCGTATTCTGCAATGCTTGGATATAAATCTCTGTAAAAGTTTCCGCAGGAGGGTCAATTAGTGCAGTTTGATCAGCTTCGATTAAATAGCAATTGGAAGTAGTACCTCTTTCAAGTGCATATTCAATTTCAAACCTTAGACGTGACCAACTACGCGCTCTGAGAACTTTTGTATTTGTAGCAATAGGTAGAATTTGTACGTCCCGTGGTTTGGAATTGCTCATGGATATTTGTTGTGGAGAAAAAACTTGAGAAAACCAATTTTTAGCCGATGCAAAAGCGTTGGAAAATGAATCTGTAAGTTCCATAGCAATTATGAAAGAATCGCTGTAAAATATCTGTGCATTGCAATTCAAAATTAAAAATAGGTAATGGGTAATGGGTAATGGGTAATAGATAGAATTTTCGTAAGAATTCAGGAGTCAGGAGTCAGGAGTCAGGAGGAAGAAGGAAGAAGAATATTTTTCTCTTCTGTTAAGAGTTCCCCGCTATATCAAACATTCTCTATGCTGAATCCTTACGAATTTTTTTCCTATCACCAATCACCAATCACCAATCACCAATCACCAATTACGAATTAGTAGTAATTTCCTACTTTGCGATGACGTACTGCTGTGACTGCATCAGGTTTGGAAACGCGTCCTTCTTCGACTGTGCAGTATAAAATCCAGTGGTCACTACATTCCATGCTGGTGACTACTTGACATTCCATATATGCAAGTGCATCTGTAAGAATTGGAGAACCGTTTTTAGCGGTTTGGGTTTTTACGCCGGCAAATCTATCAGCACCGGGATGTAAGCGTTTGAGGAAGTGCTTTTTCAGGTCTTGATAGTTTCCTTCTTCCAAGACATTGAGAACAAAGCGATCGCTCTCTTGGAGTAAATTATCAATAGCCCTGTCCTTAGCTACAGCCATTGTGAAGCCTAAAGGCTGTAAACTCGCTTGTGTTACCCAGGAAGCAATCATTGCTCCACTCATATCACCTTTTTTGGCGGTGACAATATATAAACCACTGCTAATCCTACCCAACGCTTTTTCCATGTTCACGTCGAGAGATTTGATTTGTTTGATGTTGCGTTCTCGCATCACCATTTGTCCCAAATCTGTACCCGCTTCTCCACAAAGTTGGTAGGTAGATGCACTGGGAACTTCTTTAATCCGAATTGCTGGGAAGGCTTCTTTAATTCCCAAGTCAATAAACTTACGACGGAAGGTATCAATGGGTTCATCATCGCCACCGTAACATTCAAATAGTCCCACTACTTGCTTATTTTTGGCAACTGATAATAATGAACTGATTCCAGCTTGAGCAGCAGCTGAGGTAGTTGGAGGCATTCCGATAACAATACCAGCTGCTCTACCAGCTAGTTCTTGAATTGCTTGGGGTTCTGTGGTGTTGAGATCAATTACTTCTACACCCACACCAGCTTTTTGGATACCTTCAGAAATTGCCATCGCCAAGCGATCGCTATAACCGTATTCTGAAACATAGAACAAACCGACAACTGTCTCTGCTGTAGCTTGTCTTTGACTCCAACTGTGGTAGCACTCAGTCAGGATATCTAGGTGATGGTGCAGCAGTGGCCCGTGTCCGTTCGCAATAATGTTAATTTTGCCTAAATCACCCATTCTCTTCATTGCATTCAACAGAGAACGAGCGTTAGGGCCCATTAGGCAATCATAGTAAAACCGGAAATCAGCTTCAATTGCTTCTAAATCTTCATCAAAGGTGCGATCATCACAAAAATGCATTCCAAAAGCATCGCAAGTGTAGATGACTTTGGTTTTGCGGTCAAAGCTGAAAATGGTGTCAGGCCAGTGTAAATTAGGCGCACTGACGAATTCTATCTCATGTCCTTTACCAATATCTATGCGATCGCCACTTTTAACAATTCGCTTAGAAAAAGGATCATGTACCAAACCTTCCAAAAATTGCAACGCTACTTTAGAAGCCAAAACAGTCGCTCTTGGTGCTAACTGTAATACATCTTCTACCAAACCACTATGATCTGGTTCTGTGTGACTGACAATTATATAATCAATTGTCTTCGGGTTAACAATACTTTTAAGGGTTTCTAAATACAAGTGACGAAACTTCTGGTGAGAAGTATCAATCAAAACTGTTTGTTCACCCCTAATTAAATATGAATTATAGGTTGTGCCATTTTGCAAGCCAAATTCAATATCAAAACGATCTCGATCCCAATCAAGAGAGCGAATCGCCGTTGTGTTAGGGGCAATTTCTACAGTTTGTATAGTTAATCGGGGCTGAACTTTCTCTGAGATCGCTACCATGATTCGTCTCCGAGTCCAAATAATATTCTTTTCTCTTCACTATTCTCTTTCTAAATTCTTTTTAAAGCTGTAATCAAGAATAGATTTCAATTATTTTAACTTGTATCAATAAATGCTCTTTTTCAGCATATTTTTTAACTAGAAAAATATACTAATTCCTAAATATGTCAAATGTAATACGACTTAAATATTTATTTTTCTTGGCATAATTTAAAATCCCAAATCTATCATACATATACTTGCATTTCTTGACAAATAATTCATCAAAAAGAGAACGCTAAGGAAAGAATCCTTCAACGTTTTCAGTCTTAATTTCCCCTATAGGATTACTATTTGATTTTTGTTGGCGTAGCCTGCGCTTGCGCTTACAGGATTAAGTATTGTATGGTGCGTTAGGATGAAATCCGTAACGCAACGTTATCAAGGGTTTGGTGCGTTACGCTATACCCATCCTAGCTATTTGGGTATGAGAGAAGCGATCGCTTACGGTGGCAGTTTCACCAACGTTACATCTTTCATTACTAATTTATTTATTTTATCAACTAGATGTTGGGTTTCCTTGCGTCAACCCAACCTACAGGAGAAGCGATATTACTATACCATCAGCAATATCAGTCATTGTCTGTATTCCTGCTTTTCGATATTCCCTGTTCATGAATGATAAATCAAGCTATCTCAGCTATCCCAATCTTTATCTGTTGCGTTCTTCCATATATCTTTCAGAAACATTTCAGCATCTTCAAGTGTGAAAGTCTTTGTTTCTCCATTTTGTTGTATGGTATATCCCCTAATATATCCATAGGACTTAGAATCAGGGTCAATGTCAATTTTAGCCCCACAAGATGAAATACCGCCAAAACCGTAATGCATAATAGTTCCGCAAATTTCATTTAATTCAGCTACTTTCACTTTTGCTGATTCATTTTCAAAAAACGTTGTCATAAAAGTTAAAATTGTGTATCTAAGATTACAAAGAATATAATAATCTGTAAATACCCTGATACCCACCGCATTTACACGGATATAATGATTATTTTAGCGCAAAACTCTAGAAATAATCTCCTAAGCCCGATTAGCAATGTATTCTTGAATAGTTGTATAATCACCATTTTTATAAGCCTTTCGAGCCTCTGAAACCTCAGCAAGAATCTGTGGATCTTCCTCTAATAAATCTTCTTCTGCTTCTAAAACCTGCTCCTCTATGATTCCTAAAAGCTTATATTTTTCTTCTAAACTTAAAGATGTAATTCCTTCAAGTAACGATTCAAAAGTAACTTGTAGCCTAACTATGGTCATCATTTCCTCCTGTTCTTAATCCTATCAAAACACCTTACAATTCAAGTGGCTCATCAAAATCTTCCGGCAGTGGTAAAATAAATATTCCCTTCATTGTTCCAGCAACACGACGCTTCTTTGTCGGTTCTTCTTGGGTAGAGTCTTTAGCGTGCTTATCTATCAAAAATTCAATGTAATGAAGTACCTCTGTCTGAAGAGACTCAGGGAGTTCTTCTAATTTTTCTAAAATAACTGGCTGTATCATTATATTCTCAACTCCAAACCTCGGTTAAATCCAACACAAACCCAGGTAAAATATCCTCCCCAGACAAAGTTACAGGATGAGCTAAAACTTCCACATCTTTACCTGGACGATAAATTTCTACTCGTTGACTTTTGCGGTCAATTAACCAACCTAAACAAGCGCCATTTTCTATATATTCTCTCATTTTGGCTTGCAACTTTTCCAGAGAATCAGTTTTAGAACGTAATTCCAGCACAAAATCAGGACAAATAGGTGCAAAAGTTTCCTGCTGTTCTAAACTGAGAGCATCCCATCTTTCTTGACGTACCCAAGAAGCATCAGGAGAGCGGTCAGCACCATTAGGAAGATGAAAACCAGTTGAAGAGTTAAATGCTTTACCCAGTTTAGTTTGACGATTCCACAGCCAAAGCTGGCCTTCCATATCCAGGTTTTTGTTTCCAGTATCGCTTCCCGTTGGTGGCATAATAATTAACTCTCCCGTAGCAGTTCGTTCTAATTGTAAATCTCGATTAGCAAGTGCTAAATCAACAAACTGCTCATGGGAGATTTTCAACGTTATTGTAGTAGGGATATTCACAGCCATAGCTGGAGATACATTAGCTTGTGTCATCATTCCCTCCTAAAACTGGTACTTGTCTTGTAGTTAGTTCCAGATTAACATCCAAACTTGAGACAAGAAACACGAGGTAATCCTTAATGTATCTCGTTCCCAGTCTCCGAATAGGAATGCTATCACAAAGGCTCTGCCTAAATCTGTCATAAAAGAAAAGCGTTGGGTTGCGCTGTCGCTTAACTCAACCTACCGAAAATGGACAAGGTATTGTGATAGTTAATAAAATAAATCCCCGATTTTTCAAAGAAATCGAGGATCTAGGTTTTACTTAATTACCAGGATGAAATTAAACTGCTGCTAATTCTGGAGTTGGACGCTTGCTGTTGCGGATACTGCTAATAGCCTCAGCATAATCAGGAGCATTAAACACAGCAGAACCAGCTACAATAGCATTAGCGCCGGCTTCCAAAACTTGCCAAGTGTTATTAGCTTTCAGTCCTCCATCAACTTCGATCCAAGGATCTAAACCGCGTTCATCGCACATTTGACGAAGTTGGCGAATTTTAGGAACCACACCAGGAATAAAGCTTTGTCCACCGAAACCGGGGTTAACGCTCATAATTAGCACTAAATCGCACAGTTCCAGTACATATTCAATTAGTTCTAAAGGTGTACCGGGGTTAAGTACAACTCCAGCTTTTTTACCGAGTTCTTTGATTTGTCCCAAAGTCCGGTGTAGGTGAGGTGAAGCGTTATGTTCAGCGTGTACAGAAATAATATCAGCACCAGCCTTAGCAAAACCTTCCACATACTTTTCTGGTTCCACAATCATCAAGTGGACATCCAGGGGTTTGGTTGTAATGGGACGAATCGCCTCCACAACCAGAGGACCTATTGTAATATTAGGTACAAAACGTCCATCCATGACATCAACGTGAATCCAATCTGCTCCGGCTTTGTCTACGGCGCGAATGTCATCACCTAACCGACTAAAATCGGCTGATAGGATAGATGGAGAGATAACTATAGGCTTTTTAGATGGGTTTTGGGTCATGGCTGGTGGGTTTTTAAGCATATTCGTCTGTAGGCATTGTAACAAAATATGGATTTTTTGGAAATTGGAAATTGGAACTGACTACTAACTACTGACAATGAACAAAAAACTAACTTGGATAATTTGCGGTTTGGGAATTTCCTGCTTGAGTTTGCCGGTATTGGCTGCTGTCAAGTTTGGTAGTTCTCTAGAAAGTAGTGGAATTGATGCGCTCAAACTACACAAACCTCCTTACAATTTAACTGGTCGCAAGATTGCCATTGGTCAGGTAGAAATTGGTCGTCCGGGGATGTTTGGCTTGGATAAAGCCGTGTCTAAAAATCGTGCTTTATCTCCAGTTGCGGTGTTTTTACGCAATGTACCAGCTAAATCAAATAGTGGTGTTGATCCCCATGCTTATAATGTTGCGGCTGTGATGGTGAGTAGAGATAAAGCCTGGAAAGGAG
Source organism: Anabaena sp. EIM26 (assembly GCF_057568715.1). Classification (NCBI taxonomy): domain Bacteria; kingdom Bacillati; phylum Cyanobacteriota; class Cyanophyceae; order Nostocales; family Nostocaceae; genus Anabaena; species Anabaena sp. EIM26. The sequence goes on from NZ_CM172472.1 coordinate 2,416,852, forward strand.
TTGCTCCAGATGCGAGGTTATATTCTTCTGCTGTCGGTTCTACAAAGAATATGGGTCAACCAGAGGAGTGTTTATCGACACAACATATAGCGCTACAAAACGGTGGTGATGTTCGTGCTATTAACTTTAGTTTTGGTGAACCGTTGAACCGTGATCCCAGGGCAGAAGCTGTTTTAGATGGCAAAGCTTTACTAACGTTGTGTATTGACTGGTCTACTAGAGTTCATAATGTTCTGTATGCGATCGCAGGTAATCAAGGCAAAGGCGGGATTCCCATTCCTACAGACAATTTTAACGGAGTTAACGTCGCTTTTTCATCCCGAAGAGAGGGGATTTTTAATAAAGTTGATGTTTCTAATCTAGCGAGTAATTATCAAGGTGTGAGCGATAGCGCCAGCGCTGACTGGTCAGTTCGCTTAGTGGGGAAAGAGTTTAATATTGGTGGTAGGCGATCTATAGGTTTAGTTGCTCCTGGTAGTAATATTCCTTTACTCAATCCTGATGGTAAGTTAAATAAGTCCACAGGTTCAAGTTTTGCAGCACCCCACGTTACAGCGACTGTGGCTTTATTACAAGAATTTGCTGACCGACAAATCCGCACAAATCTGCCCAACTGGAGCATTGATGCTCGACATCATCAAGTGATGAAAGCTGTATTATTAAATTCAGCCGAAAAAATCCAAGATAGCGGTGATGGTTTACGGTTGGGAATGACAAAGACGTTAATTGATAAACAAAATCAAAATTGGCTAGCTTCTGATGCTTATCAAAATCCTACAATTCCCTTAGATGCTCAAATGGGAACAGGTCATTTAAATGCTTTTCGTGCTTATCAACAATTTCTTCCTGGTCAATGGCAACCCTCAGAATCTGTTCCCTTTATTGGTTGGGATTATCACACAATTAATGCTGCCTCATCTGTAGAATATGCTTTAGCAAAACCTTTAAAACAAAATAGTTTTGTAGCTCTTACTTTAACTTGGGATAGATTAGTTGAATTAGCAGATAAAAATAATAATCAACAATATGATGTAGATGAAAATTTTATAGATAGAGGACTCAATAACCTCAATCTCTATTTAGTCAAAACAGATGCTAAAGATTCAGATTCTGGTGTTGTTTGTTCATCAATTAGTGAAATTGATAATGTAGAACATATTTTTTGTCCAGTTCCTGCTACTGGTCAATATAAAATTCGTGTGCAGTTTAAACAACAAGTGAATGAAGCAAAGCAAGCTTATGGTTTAGCTTGGTGGACTGTCCCTATCAAATAGCTTTGGCTAAAAAAGTTTTCTGGTCAAGAGTAGAAATCAGAGGGTAGATGTATTCCTTAAAAAAGTAGTAGGTGTTGATAGAACTTAAACACCAACAGACTTTTCACTTTCAATTGCAAAAGCCTAGCACCTGTTTTGATTTTTCAAGTACTTCTTTGGGACGAAATGGTTTAGTTAGATATAGGTCAGCACCAACATCAATTCCTTTTTGTTTATCAAATTCCTGCCCCTTAGCTGTCAACATCACGATGTAGATATCAGCCATTTGTAATTCGTGTTTAATAATTTGACAGACTTCCAGTCCACTCATTTTAGGCATCATCACATCGAGAAAAACTAGATTTGGTTTTTCGGTTTTAATAGTTTCGAGAGCTTCTTCTCCATTTCTAGCAGTTAGGAGTTCAACCCCCTCGTCTTCTAATTCTTCTAGGGCTTGTTCCAACAAAATCACGATATTAGGTTCATCGTCAACAATTAGAATCTTTTGGATCATACAATTTGAGATTTTGTAATTTAGATGAGGATAATTTTTGTTCTTCAGTACATAATATAGCGGTTATCAGTTGAGTGAGGTACAAGAACCCCCATTGGTGCCAACTTAACGTGAAAGCCTCGTAAAATATCAGTTTCACTCTTTCTCGTTCCCATACTCTGTATGGGAATGAATTCGAGAAGGCTCTGCCTTCTATGAAAACAGAGGCAGAGCCTCTGTAATAGCATTCCCAGTCTCCGACTGGGAACGAGATATCATCAGGATTTGAGCTTAAGTTGACACCAATAAAGAACCCCAACCCCCCTTCCCTCCTTCCCTACCAGGGAATTGGGGTTTCAAAGCCTCTCCCCGACGCGGGGAGAGGTTTGGAGAGGGGTTTATTTATACATTGAAAACTTTTCCAACATCCTCTAACTGGAAATGTGATGTGTCTATTTATATCTATTTAAGATTAACCAAAAAATGGGCAATTAAAGTATTCCTTTCATAGGAGAGGAAATAAAGATGTAAAAGATTGGGATTTTCTTGATCTTTATGCATTACTACACCGTCAAGTGCTAGACGATGATGATCTATCCATCTGTCTTTTGAATCTAGTAGAACGCTGAAATAAGGGCTTTTATCTGGATGAGACTTGGTTAAATCTTCGTAGCTTTGATAAAAAGGAGGTATGCCAATTCCCAGTGGCATATACAAGCCTTTTGGATAGTCTTTAACAGCTAGTTTAGGCAGATTTTGGAGGTTGATACCACTGATGAGTAATTTATTTTTTTCCCCGGTTTTTGTATCTCCTAGTATCAATTCTAGTTCCTGTAAATTTTCTTGAACACCAACAGGTTTAATATTTCTTAAAACAGCTTTTTCAAATTTACCTATTCTCCAATATTCATTTTTCCAAGGCTTATTTGAATCATAAAAGCCTGGTGGTATAAAACTTGCAAATTCAACTTTATTATCTCCGCTATAAATATCTCTCCAAGTCCTTAAGTTAGTTGCTAGTGTAGTTCTTATTTTCCGACTTTGCTCTCCAGATGAAAATATCTTTTCATCCATTGGGAATTGGGCAACTATTTCTTTTTCATCGACCACATTTCTCAATAAACTAGCATTAATGACTGTACCAGTCGGATCTTGCCAATGTTCTAATTTCCACCAATGCTTCCAATAGGACATATTATTATTCTTTTCAAAGATATTTTTATAATGTCCCATTGGGAAAGTAAACCAACCTTGATAATAAAGCGTTTTATTATCATCTTCTTTATTAAAAACCAAAACTTCCCAAAATCCTGCATTTAAGCAATTGTTAGCCAATGCAATTTCGACAATATTTTGCTTTTCAAAACCATCTCCTCCGGTAATTTCTATATGTTGAGAATTTGCAGGAAAGCTAATTTGCTGTCTGTTCCACTCCCGGTCTGTAAAGGCAATTATTTCTAAACCTGGATCTTTTTTCACCCATTCTGGTGCTTTAGGAACTAATAAATTTAAATCAACATTTTTGATAACTATTTTGGCTGTTTTTTCGTTGGTCGGCTCTAAAACAAAATCAAAAGTATTTTCAGTTTTTTTGACAATTGTTAGTTTTCTTTGAGAATATCTTTGAAAATTTTTGCCTAATGGAGCAGGATTGGCTGGATATTCGGCATTAGATAATTCTTGGAGTTTAATTGGCATTTTGTCATTGAAATCATATCTGGATTTAAACCAGAAAGCTGTAATTCCAAGTAAACCAAGAAATACGATTAAACTGGCTAATAAGCTTTTTTTGTTGAAAATTTTTGAATTAAGTTTGTCTGGAAAGATGCTTGATTTTTTGAGTTCTGATAAATTGTTATTCATTTTGTGAATATGTACAATTTTAGGAAGCTAGTGGGTTACTAGATTGATTTTAGATGGATAGGAGAAAAATGTGAAGTGTGTAATATGAAATTTAATATTTCAGGCTCTTGATGATCTGTCCTGCTGAGATTACCGATCAGATAGCATAATGAAAACTACATTTTCTAGCTCTTTTTCAAAGCGTAAAGCTTTAAGCAAGTCGGCTTCTTGAGAAAAAATAGAATCAATGATAATCATGTCAGGTTTAGCTGACCGAGCCTTATGAATACATTCTTGAGGATCAGAGGCTACAATCACGCTGTATCCTTGAGTTTGTAGTACATCTGATATGGTCTTTAATGTTGAGGCATTTTTATCAACAACTAATACTTTTTTAGTGGAAGCACCTTGGGAAAGTAACGAGCCGATTTCGCCCAGAAGTTTTTCTGTATGGATAGGTTTAGTGAGATAGCGATCAATGCCAATATGATATCCTCGTTCTTTATCTTCAATAATGGACAACATGATGATGGGAATATCTGCGGTCTGAGGATCATTTTTGAGGACGGCTGCCACGTCAAAGCCATTGATTTGAGGCATCATGACATCTAGGAGAATCAGATCGGGACGGGATGTTTTGATCTGATGAATTGCATCTACTCCGTCTTTGGCTTCCCGGACATTGTAACCTTCATTTTCTAGTTGTTGACGGAGTAGTTCTCGAATGTTGAGGTCGTCATCAACTACCAAAATGGTTTTACGGTTTTCGTTCTGCACGGCATTGGAGGTGATGACGTGATCTTTAAGCTGTTTGACGAGGGTATCTAAATTCAGATTGGAACTAGAGTATTGTTGGCTGGTTTGGGTGGGAACAATAAATGAGAATGTGCTGCCTTTGTTGGGTTCACTTTCTACCCAGATTCTACCGCCGTGATGGTCAATAATTTGTTTGCAGATTGGTAGTCCTAGTCCTGTTCCTTTGGGTTTATCGGTGAGGGTGTCACCAACTTGGCGGAATTTCTCGAAGACTTTCGATTGGTCTTCTGGTGTAATACCAACGCCTGTGTCAATGATGCTGATGCAAACACCATCTTTTGCTTGTTTGATGCGGCAGGTGATAGAACCAGATGCGGTGAATTTAATGGCATTGGAGATCAGGTTGATGAGGACTTGGAGTAGTCGGTTGCGATCGCCTATGATCTGAGGTAGTCCTGGTTCAATTTCGCTGATTAACTTCAATCCATTGCTTTCTAATAATCCCGCTGTGGACTTGGTGGCCCAATCTAGTAATTCGCTGGGATCTAGGGGCTGCATTTGCCATTCCACTTTCCCTGCTTCCATTTTGGCGATATCTAAGACATCGTTTATCAATGATGTGAGTCGTTCTGCTTCGGAGACAATGATATTGAGATTGTCACTGATTCGTTTGATAGTTTTCTGAAGTTTGCGGTCTTCGGTAGCCAGCAAGGGGAAGACATTTATTTCCAGCTTTTCTTTAATAATGGAGGCAAAACCGAGGACGGAAGTTAGTGGTGTTCGTAACTCATGGGAAACCGTGGAGATGAAGTCGGTTTTCATCTTGTCGATTTCTTTTTCTGCTGTTACATCCCGAATGAGGATGACTGAACCTAGCCACACCGCTGCCTCATTCCCAGAAGCTTGTTTGAAGATCGTAGTAGCTAAAGCTTGACCAATTTTTCCTGCTGCTAGATTGACCTCAGCGGTGAAGATTTCTTGATGCTGCTGGCAGGTCTGTTGTACTAAATTAGCGATTTCAGCTTGAGAAATTTCTCGACAGTCTTTTCCTTTGAGGTCAATGTCTCCCAGTTGAAACATTTTTAGCAAAGCAGGGTTGAAGCGTGTAATATTTCCAGCAGTGTTGGTTACAAGTAGGCCATCTGCTAGATTGTCAATGATAGCGGTCAGGTCAGCAAATGTTGATTGCAGTTCTGTGTCTGTTTGTTGCCGTCGCCAGTGGGATAGGGTTAATAACCATACTCCTATCCCGATTGACCCACTCAAAACAATGTATAAAAGTAGGAGTTTTTGAAAGGAATTGTGCGATCGCGCATTCAACACAACAGCAGGAACATGAGTCAATATTTTCCAGCGGTAAGATTTGGCATCAACCTGGCCTTGACTGGAATCAAAAGCACGGGTCGCTCCTGTACTCGATTTAGCCCCTTGCACTGCCAGTAGCGGATACAGGGTTTTAAAGGTGAATAACCCATCAGTTGTTTGTAACTGTCCTGACTCCTGGGTGCTGATTCGCTGCCAGATATGAGGGTAAGCTTTGGCAAAAGTCTGGTCTTTACGGTCTTCGTACATGAAGCCCCACTCATCTTCTGGTTTTGAACCCTTGAGCCAATAACCATCAGTATTGAGTAGCAAAGTTTCACCCATAGTTGTTGAGTTTTCTTTTTTCAAATTGTAGATGAACTTTTCACCCAGATAGTTCAGCACAACAACTCCTCGTTTCTGCCCCTGGGCATCAAATACAGGTGTGCCAAAGCGAATCATCGGCTTGAGTGGTTGTTCGATCTGGCCTCGTCAATATTTAGATCCAGCGGTGAAACAAATACCTCTCCTGATTTGAGGGGAATAGTGTCCTTAAACCAGTAGCGTTTTGCCTGGACTTGCAGTTTTTCTTCAGGGACAACACTGGGCTGACCTTTGTTAAAGTTGACTCTGACAACTTCTTTACCAGTTAAGTCCAGAAAACGAATTTGGTCGTAGAGTTGCTTGTGTTGAGAAAAGGAAAGATACTCTTGAGCGATCGCTTGTTTCAATTTCAGTATTTCAGTTGGACTTACAGATGCATTGAGCATTGACTGTAACTCGTTCTGATTAGCCAAAAACATCAAATCTGACTGGATTAAATTGAAGTTACTGGCAGCCGTTTTCGCTTGCAAGTCAACGTTACGGGTTTCGTTGATGGAGATTGCAACCTCTTCAGCCTTACTTTCTGCTTGGTGAATGATTCGCAGCACACCCCCAAGCAGGACAGACAGTGGCAAAAAAGTGATCAGAAATCGCTTGATAATTTCTGGATGACCGATTTTGGAAAATTGAGAGTTTCTTAACATTAGAGATTTCTATAGATGTTGTTGTAAAAACGTGAACTCGATTCGATATTGAAATTTATTTAAGTAGGTAGACACTAAAAAACCAAAGTATGCAACGAAATGTAAATTTGCCTAAAAACCTCTTCCCTTCTGCCTCCTGCCCTCTGCCTCCTGCCTTGTCTCAACGATAAATATTTATGCCCACCTACTTATTGATCAATATGAGTAGGGTTAGGAGTAGGCAAATAGGCCAACAAGGTGGCATAAAGCTTTAATGAAATTGGGTACTGTTGGAACATTTGGTAAATTTGATCAGGGGATGAACTGCTAATATCTGTATTTTGCTGTAAAAGTCGCCGGATTAATTGAGCATGACGTATAAGTAAATCCGTTGGTCTGAGTATGGGAGTTGTGGAAGCAACGAATCCATCTGCATCAGGAGTGGGGGATAATTCATTGGGGATAGGTGGTGAAGTTTCTATTTTCGGGTCTGGGGCTAAAATAGTGCCATTATGCTCTTGAATACTGGTATTCATGGCACAATTCACCGGAATCTGTATCCAGAATTCTGTCCCCTCACCCGGTTGAGAACGACACTTGAGAATTCCTCGGTGTCTATCCACAACAATTTGGTGGCTGATTGCCATACCTAACCCTGTGCCTTTGCCGACATCTTTTGTGGTGAAGAAGGGGTCATAAATTCGATGCAATACCTCCTCTTTCATACCCATGCCATTGTCAGCAATGCGAATTACCACCCACTCCTGATCGAGAACTTCTGTCACAATCGTGATTTGAGGAATAGTGGTTATTTCTCCATTGTCCATTCCTGTCTCCAGGGCATCAATTGCATTGGACAGGATGTTCATAAACACCTGATTTAACTGTCCGGGGTAGCATTCAATCAGAGGAAGTTTTGCATAGTTTTTAACGATTTCAATTTCAGAATTGTAACTAGCTGCTTTGAGACGATGGCGAAGAATCATCAGTGTGCCATCAATCCCATCATGGATGTTGACGGTTTTCATTTGGGCTTCGTCATGGCGGGAGAAATTCTTCAGAGATTGGACAATTTCCACAATGCGATCAGTACCCAACTTCATTGAATCCAGCAGTTTTGGTAGATCCTGGATAATAAATTCTAAATCTATAGTTTCTAAATCTGATTGTAAATCTAGAGGAGCAACTGGTAGGAATTGCTGATAGTCTTGTAGCAAATGTAATAGGTTTTTGGCGTATTCAGCAACATATCTTAAATTACCGCAAATGAAGTTGAGGGGATTATTGATTTCGTGGGCAACTCCAGCCACGAGTTGTCCTAAACTTGACATTTTTTCGCTTTGGATCAACTGGGTCTGTGCCATTTGCAACTCATGTAGAGCTTGCTGAAGCTTTTCTGTTTGGGCTTTGGCTGCAACAGCCGCTTGACAACTTTGCTGGTAGAGTAAAGCTTTTTCAATAGCGATCGCACTTTGGGAGGCAAAGATACTCACTAGTTTGAGGTGTTCTGCTTTGTATGCGTCGGGTTTGATGGTTCCTATAGCGATCGCTCCCAGTACCCTGGCCTTGGCTCTTAATGGCACACAAATCAAAGAGTTCATGCTGTTGTTCTGCTCTCCTAATCGTGGATCAGCTTGCACATTATTGATGAGTTCTGCCCGACCAGATTGCACAACATGACCAATAATTCCCTGACCCGGTTGCGGCTGACTGTTAACAAAAAATACTCCAAATTCGGCAATAATTTTAAATACACTTGCATCTGAACTAAGAAGCAAAATCATCCCCGCAGATGATTCAATTAATTGACTCATTTCTTCAAGTACAAGTTGGGCGATTTGTTGTGTGTCTAAACTTGTGGTGAGTTGAGTCGAAATATCTTCAAATAAATCAATTTCCTGGTATCTTTCCAACAATTCTTTAGCGAGTTCTTTTTTCTCTGCTTCTTGTTTTGCCAGAATTGAGAGTAAAGCTGCCACTAGGGTTGCCTGTTTTTCCCCAACAACCCAACCGATTATTTTTTCTGAAACCTCAATTGGATATCTGTTGTCTGCAATTTTCTCGCCTATGCTCATCAGTTTAGTGCCATCTATCAGTTCAACATCAATGGCAATATTCAACTGGTTCACTAAGTCTTGAAGCAGAGACGGTAACTCTTTTTTACTCAGAATTTTCTTCAGGCTAACTGTGGACATGAAACACCTCATTGAAAGCAGTTTGCAAATTTACCATATCTTCCGGGCAGTATTAGGAAATAGGTAACAGAGTTAGGACTTACGCAAAATGTGACTGAAAACTTTATGCCTGTGTAGCGTTAATTCATGAATTACCGCTACTTTGCTTCTGCTTTGCGTAAGTCCTAAGAATAAGAAATAGCCAGGAAAATTCAGGATTTCAAGTACCATGATTTTTTATAATAAATCTGCTGTAATTAATCAATCAAACCGGGACGATCTTATACTTCCTTGATATCCGTTACTAAAACTGTAACCATCATCTGTTTATCTGCCAGTAAATGCGATAGTTAACGTCTGACACATCATTAGCGTCTAAATTGATGGGCAGCTAAAAAATAAATGAGGTAGCAGATGAACGGACAGAAGTTTAGTGCTGTGCAAAAAAATTTTTTACAGAGACGTTATGGCGTGAGTTTGGGCAGACGCTACGTTTTAGCGGCAGCCAGTGTTGTACTATTGAGTGTATTAGGCTATTCTCAAGTCGATAGTAGTTACAATTTCGCGAGTAAGTCTCGTCTACCTGATACAGAGTCTCAACTTACTAAAGATAATAAACCGATTTGATTTTTTTGTTTCTGCCTCCTGTCTTCTATGTTCTTGAATTATGTAGATTTGTGATGCCTTAAGCTACGCTATCAGAAATACTGAGGGAATTTTTAGCGTCAGCTTTTGTAGATTCTTCTGATGTCATGGGTGCAACTATTTCCCCAGGAGAGGAGTTTTCGGTATCATGATGAATAATGATCGGAGGACGGACGGCACTAATCACTGTTTTGATGACGACAGCACAGGGAACCGCTACAATTACGCCCAAAAGTCCGCCAATTCTCGCTCCAGTCAAGACAGAAATGAGAATCCAAACCGGATTTAAACCTGTAAAACTGCCTAAAATCCGTGGTGCAATGATATTTTCGAGAATTTGCTGTACTATGACTGCGGCTAATAAGACTCTTGTCCCCATCCAAAAATCTTGCAGGGACACCAATAAAGTTGTGATGGCGATGCCCACAGAACCACCAAAGGGAATCAGAGCCATAATGCCAATAGTTAAACCAAATAATAACCCATAGGGTACTTTCAACCACAAAAAGGTGGGAATGAGGGCTGAAGCCATACAGGTGGATAAAATTAATTGGGTGATAAAGAAGTTTTGAAAGCTCAGACGTACTGTTCTGGAAAAAGGGTCACGAAATTTAGCAGGTAGCCATTCTACTAAGCTTTGCCAGAGTTCACCGCCATGCTGTAATAGATAAAAGGTCAAAACTATTGTCAGCAGGATGTCTAGCAGGCTGGTAAAGGTGACTACGGCTAAATTTAACACTTGCCCGGCGATCGCTTGCAATTGTCCCTTGACGCGATCGTTAATTTGCACGACGATCGCATCAAGATTAATTGGTAAGCCCATGATTTCGGCTTTTTCGTTTAAAATCATTAACTGCGATCGCCCTGAGTCAATCAACTCTGGTAAGCGGGCTACCAGCTGCTGGGCTTGGGTAAGGGCTAAAGGAAAGAGGGTGACACCCAGCGCCAATAAAATGGATAAAGCTAATAAAAATACTAAGATAGCAACTTGTTCTCGTCTCGCGCCGTGGCGTTCCATCCAACTCACTGGGTAGTTGAGCAGAAATGCCAAAACCGAGGCTCCAACTAAAATAGCTATCAAAGAGTGGAAATAATTGAAAATTGCCAATATAGCCCAACCATTGAGAACTAATAGGGGAGCGAATAGTGCGATCGCTCCGATTCGAGCTATTGGTGTAAATTTTTGCCACCAGTCAAGTAGCTTGCGTGTCTGCATTTTCAGATGATTGGGGATAGAACTAAGTTAAATTCTTCTTTACAGACTATTATCTCTAACTAATTGAGTCTTATTTATTCCTCTAGTTTATGATTAGACCAACCACAATGGACAATCTACCACCAATTGATAATTACCCCACGGCTGATGACAAGGTGGCCTCGAAAAGATTACTGCTTTTATATTTGATTCCAGTGCTAGGATTTTTCCCCTCACTCTGGACTCTCTATCACCGTCAGGGCAACCGGGAACAACTAGCTGTCAGTCGTCTGTCCATTACCTTGGGTTTTACATGGATGTTAGGGTACTTATTTTTCACAACTGGGGCAGCAACTTCTGATTTTTTGACACTACGTTTTTTGATACTTAATAGTTTTTTCACATCCGGTTATTTTTTGCTGAGTATTTGGTTAATTTTACGTATCATCCAAGGAAAATCTTACCGATTACCAGGATTGAGTAGTTTGTCCCAGCGAATACTGCGTAAGTTCTAGTACAACCTGAGTTCGGAGTTTCTCCTATGCCTACGGCACGGCTTCGCCGAACGGAGTTTCTCCTTTGGAGACGCTACGCGAACGGAGTTATGATTTTTAAGAGCGAGAGAATAAGGGTTTGAGACTCTTACTGGAGGCGAATTTTCCACAAATTATCTGATGTCGAACTCAAGTTAATCTACTAGATTTTGAATTTTTTTAAGTGATGAGCTAGTCATGGTTTTTACGGCAATTACTCCTCTTGACAGTTAATCTAACAAGGCATATGGTCAAATGTGGTTTATTATTGCCATACTTCCAGAAACATCTCCGGATTAGCAACAAATAAATAGAAATCCGGGTATAGGTCTTGTAGTATCTACTTGAGGAAAAAAGTCAGCACTATTAATTAAGATTTATCTGTCATAGTCTGATTTATTTACATATATTGAGTCAGCAAATTTACGGTATTTTATCAGTCAGTGTGAGGGAATCTGTGACCAGTCAAAGAACATCAGCAGAAGATAAAAAATCAGCAAAAGCCAAATCCAGAGGCAAAAACTATCGTAAATCTAAATCTGGGCGGTGGCTATGGTTTGCTGTGGGTATGGGTGGAATTGCCTTGGTGTCAGGTATGGCAGGAGCATTGTTGGCAGTTTCTTGGGAGAGTACACCATTGCAGCAAGCCCAGTTGAGCGCCAAGGAAGCTGCGGTGTTTGATAGCGATAGCATTTCCGGTGATGGATTCCAATTTTCTCAATTAACTCGCCCTGTCAATATCCTCGTTATGGGCATGAGTGTACTGCCCCCAGATGTCCAAAACCCACCTAGTGAAAGCAAAGAACTCAGGTATCTACCCCAGATAAATTCTTTTGATGGTCTTGCTGATGTTATGCTTTTGCTCAAATTTGATCCAGAGAGCAAAAAAATAGTCATGCTTTCCGTTCCCAGAGATACCCGCACAGAAGTTGAAGGGTATGGCGTGAAAAAAATTAACGCCGCTAATGTCGATGGTGGGCCAGCTTTAACTGCTAAAACCGTTAGCAATCTCTTGGGTGGAGTGGGAATTGATCGTTATGTCCGCATTAACGTTTTAGGCGTTGGTAAACTGATTGATGCCTTGGGTGGGGTAACAGTTTATGTTCCCAAGGATATGAAATATCAGGATGATTCCCAGCATTTATATATTAATTTAAAAGCAGGTAAACAGCATCTTAATGGTAATCAAGCATTACAATTACTCCGTTTTCGTCATGATGAACTCGGAGATATTGGCCGGATTCAGCGTCAGCAGATGGTATTACGTGCCTTAATTGAACAAACTATCAACCCCACTACACTCACCCAATTACCCCAAATTCTGAATGTAGTTAAAGATAATATCGACACTAATTTAACAATTGAAGAATTAGTAGCATTAGTTGGTTTTGGCTCACGGACTAATCGTTCTAATATGCAAATGTTAATGTTGCCTGGTCGTTTTAGTGAAAGAAATGAGTATGAAGCTAGTTATTGGTTGCCAAATAAAGCTGCTATTACCAAAGTTATGGTGCAAAACTTTGGTTTAGAATCTACATCCCTTGAATCACAAATAACTGATCCTGCTCGTTTACGCATCGCAATTCAAGATAGTACAGGTGGCGATTATTCTCAAATCAGCCCCTTAATTAAAGGATTGGAAAAATCTGGTTATCGTAATGTCTTCATCTCTAAATCTTGGGGTGAACCTCTAGAAATTACTCACATTGTCGCTCAACAAGGAGATAGTGACAGTGCCGAATCAATTCGTAATGCCTTAGGATTTGGTGAAGTCCGGGTAGAAAGTACTGGTAATATCGGCTCAGATATTAGTATCCAGCTAGGTAAAGACTGGTTACAAAATAAAGCTATTTTTGAGAATCTTAGTAGGTAATGGTTAATTGGTAATGGGTAATGGGAATACACCAATTCTCTTTAACAATAAAAAGGCGTAAGAAAAATCTCACGCCTTTATTTTTATTGCTTCTAAAAATCTTAATTATTACTAAGTCTTGACCTACCAAGATTCTGCTCTCCCTTTTTTATAAGGATCACCTGTAAAAGGTTGGAAACCAATCACAGGATAGGCATCATCATTAGGAGAAAAAATCCGCATTGCTGCTTCAGAGATAAACTGAGCCATACTAGCAAGTATTCTGGAGATAGCCATAATATTGAAAACTCCTTTTTTATTCGCTATAAACTGCGATATCTATACTTTAGTTCTGTTATGATCTGATTGCTCATATTCGCAATATATTGACAAGTTGTGCAATGATTTTTTAGATATATTTGCAATACTTTATCAAACAGAATACAGGAGTTTGGAGTTTCTCCTATGCCTACGGCACGGCTTCGCCGAACGGAGACGCTACGCGAACGGAGTTCGGAGTCAGGAGTCAGCAGTCAGGATTCAGATTATTATTAATCACCATTAAAAAATATGAATTAATAGCTAGTTATATATTACTCTACCTGTAAAAGTAGGGATTTTGGGCATCTTTTACTTTTAATCCGTTCTACCCTTGACATTAATTATGGTAAGTTCTACCATAATAAAAGCAGCACTTGGGGAAGCTCTCAAATGACAACCTTTCCAGATGTGGATTATGAACAAAAAAGCTACCAAAACCCAGAATTGAATCTCAGTATAGAGGATTATAGCTTGCTGACTGACCTTTACCAGTTAACAATGGCAGCTTGTTATACAGGTGAAGGTATAGAACAAAAACGAGCCAGTTTTGAATTATTTGTGAGACGCTTACCCGAAGGTTTTGGCTATTTAATCGCAATGGGTTTGGCGCAAGCTTTAGAATATTTGACTCAATTCCGCTTTAATTCCGCGCAAATTACCGCTTTGCAGGCAACGAGAATTTTTACCCATGCACCTGAGCGTTTTTGGTCATTATTAACAGCGGGCGCTTTTACTGGTGATGTCTGGGCAGTACCTGAAGGAACAGCAGTATTTGCCAATGAGCCATTATTAAGGATAGAAGCACCTTTATGGCAAGCGCAGTTAGTAGAAACTTATCTTTTAAATACCCTTAATTACCAAACTTTAATTGCTACCAGATCTGCTAGATTGCGTGATATTGCGGGGGAGAAGGCAACACTTTTAGAATTTGGAACGAGAAGAGCTTTTAGTCCTCAAGCTTCTTTGTGGGCAGCACGGGCAGCTTTAGCAGGAGGTTTAGATGCCACTTCTAATGTGTTAGCAGCACTACAACTAGGTCAAAAACCAAGTGGGACAATGGCACACGCTTTAGTTATGGCTTTGTCTGCTTTAGAAGGAAGTGAAGAACAGGCGTTTACGGCATTTCATCAATATTTTCCTGGTGCGCCATTATTAATTGATACTTATGATACAGTTGCTGCGGCACAAAGATTGGCTGAAAAGGTAAATTCCGGGGAAATGATATTAACTGGGGTGAGGTTAGATTCTGGGGATTTAGTTAGCTTATCAAAAGCAGTGCGATCGCTCTTACCAGATATATCCATCTTCGCTAGTGGTGATTTGGATGAAGGGGAGATTCAGCGACTTCAAAAAGCAGGTGCAGAAATTGATGGTTATGGACTAGGAACTAAATTAGTCACAGGTTCACCCGTGAATGGAGTTTATAAACTCGTCGATATTGATGGCATTCCCGTTATGAAAATGTCTAGTGGTAAATTTACTTATCCAGGACGTAAGCAGATTTTTCGTTCACTTGTTGGAGATAAATTACAGGTAGATAAACTGGGATTATTAGCTGAAAATCCGGTTTCAGCAAAACCTTTATTGCAGTTGGTAATGAAAGAGGGTAAACAATTGCAACCATCTGAAAGTTTAGCAACAATTCGCCAACGTACCTCCGCATCAGTTGCTAGTTTACCGGAGGAAACCAGACGTTTAGAAAATCCGGTTTCTGTCAAAGTTGAGATTTCTCCAAGTTTGCAGAAGTTGACTGAGGAGACAAAAAAAAGAACTACAGAAAATGCAAATACCACAAAGTAAAATTATGAAAATTGCTTTATTTGGTACTAGTGCAGATCCTCCAACTGCTGGACATCAGAAAATTCTCAAGTGGTTATCTGAAAGTTATGATTGGGTTGCGGTTTGGGCTGCTGATAATCCGTTTAAGTCACAGCAAACGCCTTTATCTCATCGGGCAGCTATGTTACAATTGCTAATAACAGATATCAATACACCCAGGCAGAATATAACTTTAGAACAAGAATTGAGTAGCTGGAGAACACTAGAAACAGTAGAAAAAGCAAAACTGCGTTGGGGTGATGACCCTGATTATACTTTGGTAATTGGTTCAGATTTATTGCATCAGTTACCACGGTGGTATCATATTGAGGATTTGTTACAACAAGTGCAACTGCTGGTAATTCCCCGGCCTGGTTATGTAATAGATGATTTTAGCTTGGAGGGAGTTAGGCAGTTAGGAGGGAAAATTGCGATCGCTAGTTTAACCGGTTTAGATGTCTCTTCCACGGCTTTTCGTGAACAAAAAGATCCCGA
This sequence comes from Anabaena sp. EIM26, assembly GCF_057568715.1. Taxonomy (NCBI): domain Bacteria; kingdom Bacillati; phylum Cyanobacteriota; class Cyanophyceae; order Nostocales; family Nostocaceae; genus Anabaena; species Anabaena sp. EIM26. The sequence continues at coordinate 2,432,538 of NZ_CM172472.1, forward strand.
CACCCTCACACCCCATGTCGTTGCTTATATTCATCAACAGCATTTGTACGTTTAGATGCCAGAACGCAACCATAAGAAGAATTCAAATCAGATCAATCAACAACCTTTGGCTGATTTCAAAGTCGGTGTAGATAATGTAATTTTTTCGGTAGATACTGCCCAAAATCGGTTATTAGTGCTGTTAATAATGCGACAGCAAGAACCATTTTTAAATTATTGGAGTCTTCCCGGTACTTTGGTACGTCAAGGGGAATCTTTGGAAGATGCAGCTTATCGCATTATGGCAGAAAAAATTAAAGTCAATAATCTCTATCTTGAACAACTTTATACTTTTGGGGGGCCAAATCGTGATCCAAGGGAAAAAATGGATAGCTATGGTGTACGTTATTTATCAGTTAGTTATTTTGCTTTAGTTCGATTTGAAGAAGCCGAATTAATTGCCGATAAGGTTGCAGGAATTGCTTGGTATCCAGTTAAACAAATACCCCAGTTAGCATTTGATCATAATGAAATTATTACCTATGGACACAGGCGATTAAAAAATAAGTTGGAATATAGTCCGGTTGCTTTTGATGTTTTGCCAGAAACTTTTACTTTGAATGATTTATATCAGTTGTATACTACTGTTCTGGGGGAAAATTTCTCAGATTATTCTAATTTTCGAGCGCGTTTACTTAAGTTGGGTTTTTTATGCGATACGGGAATTAAGGTTTCCAGGGGTGCTGGTCGTCCGGCTAGTTTGTATAAGTTTGATGCTGCGGCTTTTGCGCCTTTTAAGGATAAGCCTTTGGTGTTTATTTAAGGAAATGGGGAATAGGGAACAGGGAATAGTATTTTAATGGAGGGAAGAAACTAGAATGATTATTGCTTTAATAAAAAAATTATAACCCTAACAACCTATTACCTATTAAGTACCCAAGCAAAATTAATTGCACATATTGATTGAAGACAAAAATATCTGTATTCCTTACCTGTTACCTATTCCCTATTCCCTTGTTATAAAATTTATTTTGCACGACTACTTACCTATTCCCTATTCCCTTGTTATATGAAAATAGCTATCGCTCAATTTAATCCGATCATTGGTGATTTGTCGGGAAATGCTCAAAAAATTCTTGAGGCTGCTGAAAATGCTGCATCTTCAGGTGTGCGTTTGTTGTTAACTCCAGAACTTTCTTTATGTGGCTATCCACCACGAGATTTATTACTAAATCCTAGTTTTGTGGAAGCTATGGATATGACTTTACAACAATTAGCTCAAGATTTACCTGCTAATTTAGCTGTGTTGGTAGGAACTGTGGTTAAAAATTCTCAAGCACACGTTACAGGTGGAAAAAATCTATTTAATAGTATTGCTTTATTGGCAGCAGGTACAGTTAAGCAATTTTTTCATAAGCGACTTTTACCGACTTATGATGTTTTTGATGAAAACCGTTATTTTGAGCCAGGGTTGAAACCTAGTTATTTCAATTTAGATGATATCAAGATTGGTGTAACTATTTGCGAAGATTTATGGAATGATGCAGAATTTTGGGGTAAGCGTAGTTATGCGGTTAATCCTATTGCTGATTTATCATCTTTAGGTGTAGATTTAATTGTGAATTTATCGGCATCACCCTATACTGTTGGTAAGCAAAAGTTGCGAGAAGCAATGCTGCAACATAGTGCAGTCAATTTTCAACACCCAGTAATTTATACTAATCAAGTTGGTGGCAATGATGATTTGATTTTTGACGGACGCAGTTTTGCTTTAAATCGTCAAGGTGAAGTTATCTGTCGCGCTAAGGGTTTTGAATCTGATTTATTAGTTGTTGAATTTGATGAAATCCAACGCGATTTACAGTTAGGTGCGGTTTCATCTGTTTATGAATCAGAAGATGAGGAAATTTGGCACGCTTTGATTTTGGGTGTGAAAGACTATATCCAGAAATGCCATTTTTCTAAAGTAGTTTTGGGTTTAAGTGGTGGGATTGATTCGGCATTGGTAGCTGCAATTGCTACTGCTGCACTCGGTAAGGAAAATGTTTTTGGTGTTTTGATGCCTTCTCCTTATAGTTCCCAACACTCTATTAGTGATGCTTTGGCTTTAGGTGAGAATTTGGGAATTAAAACTCATATTTTACCGATTGGGGAATTAATGCAAGGGTTTGACCACACTTTGGCTGATTTATTTACTGGGACTGAGTTTGGGATTGCTGAGGAGAATATTCAATCGCGGATTCGTGGTAACTTGTTGATGGCGATCGCTAATAAATTCGGTCATCTCCTGCTATCAACTGGGAATAAGTCGGAAATGGCTGTTGGTTACTGCACTCTCTACGGTGATATGAATGGCGGTTTAGCGGTGATTGCAGATGTCCCCAAAACCCGCGTCTATACCCTGTGTAAGTGGTTAAATTTTCATACCCAGCAAGAAATTATTCCGGAAAATATCCTCACTAAAGCACCCAGTGCAGAACTTAAACCGGGTCAAGTTGACCAAGATTCTTTACCCGCATACGATATCTTAGATGATATTTTGCAGCGTTTAATTAACGACCACCAATCAGCGGTAGAAATAGTTGCAGCAGGTCATGATCCAGAAATTGTCAACCGAGTGTTGCAAATGGTAGCACGTTCTGAATTTAAGCGGCGACAAGCACCTCCTGGACTGAAAATTACTGACCGCGCCTTTGGTACTGGGTGGAGAATGCCTATTGCTAATAAAATGAACTGGATAGCTGTGAATAATTCTCATAAGAATTCAACTCAACAATGACAGTAGTAGTCAAAAAAATAAGTCTTTAATTATACAATAAGCCAATTTTCAAATTTTGCTGTTTCTCACCAATATGAGGAATCAGCATTATTTATGGGGATTTTTTTAATCTTTAAAATAAGTAAAAATTTGCAGCTATTTTCTAGTTCAGCGTATATATTCGGACATGAGCAGAAAAATTAGGTAAATAACGATAAGGTGCAGAATGAAGCTACAAGATTTTCTAGGTACAGATGAAAAATGGGGCTACGAAGCGATCGCACTTGACGCAGAATTGCCACGTCAGATTCAACTACGGTTAATTGATTTGGGGTTACTTGAACCCCCAGCAGATGGAAAATTTGGCCCTGTTTCTACAGCAGCCCTCAAAAAATTTCAAGAGTTAATGAAAATTGGAGAAGCTGACTTTTTAGGAGCAATCACGGCTAAAGAACTGATTGAAACAAAAAAAGAAGAAATACCCCAACCAGCCCTAAAACTTGGGAACGATATCGCCAGCAGAATTATTAAATATATGCAGGCAAAAGAATATGAAGTATTCACAAACCCTAAAGAATACAACATAGTTTATATAGAAGGAATCAATGGGGATTGGACTCTTAATAATGATGCCCCCAATGAATTTAATGACCAACGGATTGTGATCGAAGTCGTAGATGGTGTTCCCAAAATAGTCAACAATTGGCAAGCAACTACTGAACCAGGAAAGTATTACACTTATAATCCAATGAATCCCAAAGGTGCAGCTAGGATTCAGTTTGGACAATACAAAGCTTGGGCTGTGGGAATGCACGGTACAGCACAGCCTCATGAAGCATTAAGACAAGTTGGAAATATTACTGTTTGTAGAGATTTCAACAAAGACTTTAAACGGACAGGTGATAAACTTGATACAGGCGATGATTTTTATGTCAATCAACACTGGGGCTATGATGCACCTGTCAATGATATCAAGAATGCCAGTGCAGGTTGTTTAGTGGGACGAAGAATAGACGGACATAAGGAGTTTATGGCGATTATAAAAAAAGACCGCCGTTATGTAGCAAATAATAATTATGTCTTCTACACAACTATTATTCCAGGGGATGATTTACTCAAACAGTTTCCTGGATAAAGGGCAAGTTTAAACTAGTGGGTAATGAGTAGAATTCATTACAAAAAAAGGGAATAGGGAACAGATAAGAAACTTTAGTTCTGAGTTTAAAGCTCAGTCAAAAAACAGTGTCATTATTTCAATCTCATGTTTTTAAACATGAGTTTTTCTTATTCCCTGTTCCCTGTTAAGAGTTCCTTCTGAAGCATTACTTTTGATATTGATGTTTTCCATTCCCAATCTCAAAGCCAAAATTGGGTTATCCTCCAATTTCTCGTAATATGGATTCTACCCTATTCATGCCTTCTGGGTCATTGCTACTGCGATATAAACTCAGAGCTTTTCTCAATACATTACTGGCTTGTTGGGTTTGTCGTCGTTGTTTAAACATTGAACCCATTAACTCATAGGTGCGAGCATTGTTTTTATTCAGTTCAATGGCTTGTTCAAAAGCCCATGTAGCTGATTCATAGTCTTTGAGAGCAGTTTGGGTGACACCTAAACCTAGATAGGCATTAAGATTACCCCGGTTTAGCTGGATAGCACGACGATAAGCCTCCTTAGCTCCAGGGGTGTCTCCTAAGTTGCCTTTGATATAACCTACAGCGTAATAAAAATCACTATTATTGGAGTCGATTGCGATCGCACGACGGTAAGCAGCTAATGCTAACTGGAAATTCCCTTGTTGAGCATACAAGTAGCCAATCCCAGAATGAATTCTGGCATTTCTGTTATCTATAGTTGCAGCTTCTTGGTAAACTGTGATCGCTCGATTATAATCCCCTGCATCTACTAGTCTCCGGCCTTCCTCCAGCAGTTCCTTTAACCTGGGATTACTAGCTTGTGCTACTAATACTTCTGCACCCTCAGCTACCAAAGGGGTGCTAGTAACGAAGCTTCCTAATAATAGAACAGTAACTAAAAATGATGTTTGTTTGTACACAGTAAATTTCCTGAAAATTTAGTTAAGTTTTTGTTTGTACATTAAAACAAAAATATTTAAATTTGAAAACTGTATTTATTCACATTTACAAAATACTCAATCATTGATAAATAAATCGGCACAATGAAACATAACCATGCAAAAAAAATAACGCGTTTCAAATCCTCTTCTCTTCTGCCTCCAGCATAGTTGTCTCCTACCTGATCCTGACAATCAATGTTCACACACACCTACTTTTCATTTAGAATTGCAGAAGCATCACAAAATAGGATGACAACAACATCCAAAAAGTTCCGGCATTTCTTGCAATTTGCATCATAAAAATGCACAATTAGTATATATCAAGTTACTTGCTATTTATGAGGGAAACTTATGCTTTTAAGTACTACTGATGTAATTCAAGGCGCTGTAATTGATTCCTATTTAGGTATTGTGACAGCAGAAATCGTTTATGGTAGCAATTTCCTCCGAGATTTTTTAGCTGGTATTCGTGATATCGTCGGTGGACGCACTGGTAGCTACGAACGTTTATTTGAACAAGGGCAACGTAAAGCACTAGAAGAACTAGAACAAAGAGCGCAACGTTTAGGAGCAAATGCTGTTATCGGCATTGAAATTGATACAGGCACAATCAATGTAGATCAATCTGGAGTTTTATTACTAATTACTGCCACAGGAACAGCTGTAAAAATTCGTGGATAATAGACATCTCCATAAAAAATGTAGATGATGTTGCATGGAACTTTTTTATAAGGGTTTTTTTTATAAGGGTTTCAAACCACGCACATTTAATTTCCACGCTCTTGTCTAATGAGGAATAATCCAAAATTCCCAAATCCGTATACTCAGGAATTTTATTCTAACTTCAGGCGTAGTGGTTAACTCCTTCTGGTGATAGAGATTAAAAACTACAAATAAGTATTTAATTTTAAATATAAGCATAAATATACCTGAAAATCTTTGCTGAAATAGCAAGGGAGAAAATAAACTATGTCATACGTAAATCGGGTAGGTGATGAAATCATTACTCCTGAGTCTGCGGTAGGAGCTAGAGTAACTGAATATCGCGATCGCGTGCGTTGGGGTCCCATTATCTCCGGTGTTTTAGTTGCTTTAGCCACCCAATTAATTTTGAGTTCCTTTTTTGGCGCTCTTGGTGCAGGCAGAATAGCCGACTCCTTAGCACCAAGAACAATTGCTTCAGGTATTATTAGCAATGTCGGTATTTGGTCAACAGTTGGGTTGTTACTTTCTCTATTTTTGGGTGGTTGGGTAACAACCCGTGCTTGTGGCCCCATGCACCGAGATACAGCCTTACTCAACGGCGCAATTCTCTGGGCTACAACCTTAGCAGTTAGCTCTTTTCTATTAGCAAGTGGAGTCTGGGGTGCTTTTGGCGTTGCTGCTTACAATGCAGCAGAAGTGATAACTCAACTACAACAACAAGGTACTACCATACCGCCAAATATACCTCAATTAAACGCCGAACAAACCCGTGAAGTTGCAGCTGCAACCTCACGAAGTTTATGGTGGTTTGTTTTGGGATCTTTGTTAGGTTTAGCTGCGGCACTAATGGGAGCAGTTGCCGGCTCTCGCACTCCTCGAACTAATAATTACAATCATTGACAATCTAACTTTGCGTACTTGAATAAAATCAAACTCTTACAGGGTGGGCAACTTGCTCACCCTAAAAATATAAATAATCGAAACGATCGAGTTTAAAACCTCGCCTTCGTTAATGATTATATTTACCACTTTAGATATGCAGATTCAATGCCTTCTTCTCTCCTAATTTTGGCATCTTTTTCAAACCAAGCAATTACTTGTGGTGTTGTTAAATCTTCAATCGCAACTTCATAATCTTTAGCAATATGCTGTAAAATTCTCAAAGAAGAGATCGTCAATCTGGTTAAAAACTTTTCTGGAGAAGATAACAAAGCGGCATCTACCTTGGCTGACTCTTCCAGAGTTAAAAATTGGGTAGATGATTGATTAGGTGCGATATCCATACAATTCAAACTTAAATTCAAAATTCGTTTAATTACGAAAATGCTTTTATACCATCAATACTATTGCCAAAACCCTGAAACCCTATTGATATCTTCACGATTTTATTGGGTTTCAGACCTATTCAGGAATATTGACAATATTATTGTACCATCAAATCATATTATTGTAATTCTTGAGTAATAAAAATTGTTTTTAATTAGGCAGAAGCTAGGTGAAAGCAGAGAGAGATTTATAGTTTCAGGTTGTTTACCAAGTGAAAAAAGTTGGTTTAATCGTAAGTAGTTAAATATCTCCAACTTCTTAAGTTAATCAGGAAATTTGTGTTTTTAACCAACTCCGAAAATTCTTAATCATTGCCACCTCTCCCACTTGTAAACTAGAGGCTAAAAACTGAGGAATTTCTGTATTTAAAGGTAAATTTGCAAAAGTTGGTGAACCATTACAAGGAAGATATTGATCATCAACTAAACTATAAATTTGCATTATAGGTTGATCATAACGCCACACTTCAGGAACACCCAAAGCTAAATAAATGGGTAATTTATCAATCGAAGAACTAGCATAATCAACTTCTATGACTAAATCAGGTGGGGGATCTTGAGTTAAATCTAAACTGGTTTTATTTCTCATGATTGGTTCATTTTGAATATAGAAACTAGAATCAGGTTCTACACCTCTAGCTAAATCTTCTCTTTTACAAGTTAATGAACCAGTGCTTTTGACATTGAAATTTAACTCTTCAACTAAAGTATCAATTATTTTTTCTATTAATCTTTTATTATGTTCATGGGGCATTAATGGAGTCATAATTTCTAAAATTCCCTGATTATAAGTAAATCTGTGATGGCGATCGCCACCTGTTTCTAATAAAATTCTTTCAAAAGTATTCCAGGAAATATGATTGAGGATAACGCTATTGGTGTGAGTGTTGCTGTGAGTAAGTGCTAAAGTTACCATATAAATTCACCTCGCAGTTTTAATTATTTTATTATATCATTCAGCGAAAACTTTACCGAAAGCTATAGCGGAAGTTTTAATACAGTTACCAGGTGGGAAAAGTTGGTTTAATCGTAAGTAATTAAATATCCCCGACTTCTTAATTTAATCAGGAAATCTGTGTTTTTAACCACCTGCGAAAATTCTTAATCATTGCCACTTCACCCACTTGTAAACTAGAAGCTAAAAACTGAGGAATTTCCGTATTTAAAGGTAAATTAGCAAAAGTTGGTGAACCATTACAAGGAAGATATTGATCATCAACTAAACTATAAATTTGCATTACAGGTTGATCATAACGCCATACTTCAGGAACACCTAAAGCTAAATAAATAGGTAATTTATCAATAGAAGAACTAGCATAATCGACTTCTATGACTAAATCAGGTGGGGGATCTTGAGTTAAATCTAAACTGGTTTTATTTCTCATGATTGGTTCATTTTGAATATAGAAACTAGAATCAGGTTCTACACCTCTAGCTAAATCTTCTCTTTTACAAGTTAATGAACCAGTGCTTTTGACATTGAAATTTAACTCTTCAACTAAAACAATAATTAGATTTTGTAACAAACGGTTATTATGTTCATGGGGCATTAATGGAGTCATGATTTCTAATATTCCCTGATTATAAGTAAATTTGTGATGGCGATCGCTACCGGTTTCTAATAAAATTCTTTCAAAAGTATTCCAGGAAATATGATTGAGGATAACGCTATTGGTATGAGTGTTGCTGTGAGTAGGTGCTAAAGTTACCATATAAATTCACCTCGCAGTTTTAATTATTATATCAGTATCATCAATTTTAATTCAAGAAAATGGGAATTGATAGTAAAGGGTTGTCTCAATGTTCTATAGATCCTTCCATGCATCGTCTTCCTCTGGTTCAAGCCAAACTTTATTTAATGATGATTCACTTATTTGTAAAAATTCTTTAACTAATATTTTATCATCATTCAGTGTTTTGATAACTACATAATCCTGCAAACCTGTATGAAATACCTTATAAGTAATCCCGAAACCACCTTGTCCCAGGACTTTTTTTATAGGGAATGGTTAAACATTCTCAAGAAGAGAATATTTGGGTTGCAATTATTGATTGGGATAATATTAGACAAATAGAAATAGGAAATGATTTAGAAGTTGTTGAGTATACAACAATCTAAACAACTTTATTCTCAGATAATTTTAAAAAGATTGATTTCCAGGTCGGTATATAAGCAGACAAATAGCCCATGCCTAATTCCTTTTAATTAAATAACCACAGCGATGTTCACCGTTATTTAACCAGTGAGTACGCTCTACAGTACAATCTGGTAATATTGCTGCAAACATTTCTAATTCATGACCACAGACACTGGGGAAAGATTCCGCAACGTTAGAAATAGCGCAGGTGTGTTCTATAAAAATAAAACTATCCTTGGCTGAGGAACATGAATCAACAGAGTGATACTCAGCCATAAAGCCTTCCGCCTTTCGCAATTGTACCAAATTTGCCACCCGTTCCTGCAAAGACCCATTTCCCACTCGTTCGCGGTATTCCTGGGCTTTGCGTTCCCATTGTTTTTGTAAAATGGTCTTTACCTGTTCATATCCGACAGTTGCGGCCAAGGTGTCCAGTAAGGAAACTGCAAATTCACCATAACCATCACCAAAGCCTTCCCCTCTAGTGCGTCTAAGGTGTTCTCTTCCCCGTTGACTTAATTGATAAACGTGCTGTGGCCTGCCCATTCCTGGCTGTTCTGATACTGAATACAAAACTAATTCCTCAGTATCCAAATCCTTTAAATGGCGGCGAATCGCTTGCGGGCTAACATCGAAGAAATTTGCCAACTCAACAGCAGTTGCCTGTGAGTGTTGCAAAAGGTACTCTAGAATATCCTGCTTTGTGGAGGATTGGTGGGTAGTCGTCATCTTGTCTACGAGACGCTGTTTGCGTTCGTCCCAAAAATTTTTCTGAAAAATTTGACTTTAACAACATTGTTGTTGTTAATCTATCGTAAGATAAAAATAGATTAAACAACACCCCTGTTGTTTTATCCTCTCAATTTATCTTAACAGCCGTGTGAACGCTTGGTAACACGAAACGGGAATTGGCTCAAGCAGCCCGTCTCCCATCCTTTTTTAGAGAACCACTTCCGAACGCGAGAGACTAATAACGATGAGTGCCACTGTCAAAACCTTAGTCAACCAACCCTACAAGTACGGCTTCGTTACCGATATTGAAGCTGATACTATTCCGCGTGGGCTAAACGAAGACGTTATCCGCCTGATTTCCGCTAAAAAGAACGAACCGGAATTTATGCTGGAGTTTCGCCTCCGGGCTTATCGCCAGTGGCTAAAAATGACGGAACCAACTTGGCCAAGTGTCAACTATCCGCCTATTAATTATCAGGATATTATTTATTATTCCGCGCCGAAACAAAAGAAAGCAAAGCTCAACAGTTTGGATGAAGTTGATCCTACTCTCTTAGAAACCTTTGAGAAGTTAGGTATTTCTCTTTCTGAACAAAAGCGACTAAGCAATGTAGCTGTTGATGCAATTTTTGATAGTGTTTCTGTCGCCACTACATTTAAAGAAAAACTCGCCGAAGATGGTGTGATATTCTGCTCATTCTCGGAAGCATTACAAGAACACCCAGAATTGATTAAAAAATATTTGGGTAGTGTTGTTCCTATTGCTGATAACTATTTTGCAGCCTTAAATGCGGCTGTGTTCAGTGATGGTTCCTTTGTGTACATTCCTAAAGGTGTGAAATGTCCAATGGAATTATCTACATATTTCCGCATTAATTCCGGTGATACAGGACAGTTTGAAAGAACTTTAATTGTCGCTGAAGAAGGTAGTTATGTTTCCTATTTAGAAGGTTGTACAGCCCCAATGTACGACAGTAATCAATTACACGCTGCGGTAGTGGAATTGGTAGCTTTAGATAATGCGGAAATTAAATATTCTACTGTGCAGAACTGGTACGCTGGGGATGAAAATGGTAAAGGTGGAATTTACAACTTTGTCACCAAGCGCGGTTTGTGTCAGGGTGTAAATTCTAAGATTTCTTGGACTCAGGTTGAAACTGGTTCAGCTATTACTTGGAAGTATCCTAGCTGTGTGTTGGTTGGTGATAACTCGGTGGGTGAATTTTATTCGGTGGCGCTGACAAATCATATGCAGCAAGCTGATACCGGAACGAAGATGATTCACGTTGGCAAAAACACCCGCAGCACCATTATTTCTAAGGGAATTTCTGCTGGTAAGTCTAGCAATAGTTACCGGGGTTTGGTGAAGATTAATCCGACTGCGAAGGGCGCAAGAAATTATTCTCAATGTGACTCGATGTTAATTGGAGATAATGCTCACGCTAATACTTTTCCTTATATTCAAGTTCAGAATAATACGGGGAAGGTTGAGCATGAGGCTTCTACTTCTAAGATTGGTGAAGATCAATTGTTCTTTTTTGCTCAACGGGGAATTTCTTCGGAAGATGCTATTTCGATGATGATTAGTGGTTTCTGTAAGGATGTTTTTAATCAGCTACCTATGGAGTTTGCTGTTGAGGCTGATAAGTTGTTGAGTCTGAAGTTGGAAGGTAGTGTGGGTTAAATAGTCTCACGCAAAGGCGCAAAGAAAGACAGAAAAGAGAAGAGAGAGAGAAGATGATTATTGAAAATAGTGATTTGATTTTGTCGGTTAAGGATTTGACGGCTGATGTTGATGGTACTTCAATTTTGAAGGGTGTGAATTTGGAAGTTCGCGCTGGTGAAGTTCATGCGATTATGGGGCCTAATGGTTCTGGTAAGAGTACTTTTTCTAAGGCTTTAGCAGGACATCCGGCTTATACTGTTACTGGTGGTGAGGTGATTTTCCAAGGAAAAAATCTTTTGGAAATGGAAGCTGAGGAAAGAGCCAGAAGTGGTGTGTTTTTGGCTTTTCAATATCCTTTGGAAATTCCCGGTGTGAGTAATTTGGATTTTTTACGGGTGGCTTATAATTCCCGTCGCAAAGCTCAGGGTTTGGAAGAGGTTGATGCTTTTGATTTCGATGATTTGATTGAGGAAAGGTTGGATGTGGTGAAGATGAATTCCTCTTTTCTGAATCGCAGTGTGAATGAAGGTTTTTCTGGTGGTGAAAAGAAGCGGAATGAAATTCTGCAAATGGCTTTGCTAGAACCAAAGTTGGCCATTTTAGATGAGACTGATTCGGGTTTGGATATTGATGCTCTAAAAATTGTGGCGAATGGGGTTAATCAATTAGCCAGTCCTGAAAATGCCACAATTATGATTACTCACTATCAGCGTCTTCTAGATTATATTGTTCCTGATTTTGTTCATGTTATGGCACAAGGACGCATTATTAGAAGCGGTGGTAAGGAGTTGGCGTTAGAGTTGGAATCTCGTGGTTATGATTGGGTTCTAGAAGAAGCTTTGGGAGTGGGTGTATAATGAGTATTCCAATTAATTTAGAGACGTTTCATGAAACGTCTCTACAAAAAAATCTATTAGATAGAGATGCTTTTTTGACTGATTTGTTAAGTGGTGTAACTACCAAAAAAGAAGATGGTTGGTTACAAGGTTTACGGGATGTTGCTGCTAATTGGGTGCGTCATTCTGTTATTCCTAATACCCGTGAGGAAGAATGGCGTTTTACTGATTTATCACCTCTGAAGCAGGTTAAATTTAATTTAGGGATGTTTGAGGAAACATCTTTAGAAGATCATATTTTACCTGAAGTTTCTCAGCGGTTGGTATTTGTAAATGGTGTTTATGCACCGAATTTATCAAATACTGAAAATTTGCCTTCTGGGTTAATGGTTGGTAATTTAGATGTTTTATCTGGTGAGGTTTTACGGAAATATTTAGCCCAATCTGAGGGAGCAAATGAGGTTTTTACTGCTTTAAATACTGCGGCTGTAAATGATGTAGCTGTGGTATGGGTTGCTAAAAATGTGGTGGTTGAGTCTCCTATTCATCTGCTATTTGTTTCTGTGTCGGGTGAATCTGCTACTATTTCTCAACCTCGTGTTTTGGTGATTGCGGAAACTAATTCTCAGGTGAGTTTAATTGAGGAATATACGAACCGCAGAGGCGCAGAGAATGCAGAGAAGGCAGTTTATTTTACTAATAGTGTGACAGAAATTTGGGTAAATGAAAATGCTCAGGTGAGTCACTCTAGGGTTGTGCGGGAAGGTGAAGCGGCTTTTCATGTGGGGAAAACTGCGGTGACTCAGGCGCGATCTAGTCGTTATACTTGTAATGCTGTGACTGTTGGTGGAAAGATATCGCGTCACAATTTGGAGGTTTTGCAGACTGGTGAGCAAACGGAAACGACGCTGAATGGTTTAACAGTTGTTGCTGATAATCAATTGGGTGATACTCACAGTGCGATCGCTCTCAATCATCCTCATGGTATAAGTAAGCAGCTACATAAGTGCATTGTAGGCGATCGCGCTCATGGTGTATTTAATGGTAAGGTTTTTGTCCCTAAACCCGCGCAGTTAACTGACGCAGCACAGCTAAACCGGAATTTGCTGTTATCACCCAAAGCCAGAGTTGATACCAAACCCCAATTAGAAATCACTGCTGATAATGTCAAATGCGCTCACGGTGCGACTGTCAGCCAATTGGAAGATGATCAAATATTCTACCTGCAAAGTCGTGGTATTGATGAAGTTAATGCACGCAAGTTGTTAGTTAATGCTTTCGCTGCGGAAATTATTAATTTCCTACCTGTTCCTTCGTTGCGAGACAATTTGTTGAGAACTGTCACAAGTCTCACAAATAAATAAGTTGGCCTCTTTGTCAGTTCGTAGTGAGCGTTTTATCGCTCAAACCAAGAATTTTTAGGACTAAAGTCCTAACTACGAACTTTCTACTTTCTATTTAATTCTTCAAGATCTAAATTCTAGATATTATTCTGAACTACTTCTAAAAAATGATCATCACTTCTACCAAAACTCTAGCTGATCAAGTTCGTGAAGATTTCCCGATTTTACACCAGGAAATTCACGGTAAACCATTAGTTTATCTGGATAATGCAGCTACTTCTCAAAAGCCTTTAGCTGTATTAAATGCTTGGCGTGATTATTACGAACAATATAATTCTAATGTTCATCGTGGCGCTCATTCTCTAAGTGCAAAAGCAACGGATGCTTATGAAGCCACAAGAGACAAAATTGCTAAATTTATTAATGCCAAATCACGTCAAGAAATTGTTTACACCCGCAACGCCAGCGAAGCTATTAACCTGGTAGCTTACAGTTGGGGAATGAACAATTTACAGCCAGGAGATGAAATTATTCTCTCCGTAATGGAACATCATAGCAATATAGTTCCTTGGCAATTTGTTGCTCAAAAAACTGGTGCAGTATTGAAGTTTGTCGAATTAACACCAGAAGAAACTTTTGATTTGGAACAGTTTAAACAACTGATTTCTCAAAAAACAAAACTGGTGTCGTTAGTTCATGTTTCCAATACTTTGGGCTGTATAAATCCAGTCAAGGAAATCGCCGCAATTGCTCATAGCTACGGGGCAAAATTTTTAATGGATGCTTGCCAAAGTGTCCCCCATATGCATATTGATGTCCAAGAAATTGACTGTGATTGGTTGGTAGCTTCTGGACATAAAATGTGCGCTCCCACTGGCATTGGTTTTTTGTATGGTAAGTTGGATTTACTAGAAGCAATGCCGCCATTTTTTGGTGGTGGTGAGATGATTGCCGAGGTATATTTAGACCATTCTACCTATGCAGAATTACCCCATAAATTTGAAGCGGGTACACCTGCAATTGGAGAAGCAATTGCTCTCGGTGCAGCGATAGATTATCTGACTAATATTGGTATGGATAAAATCCATGCTTATGAAGCAGAATTAACCGCTTATTTGTTCGAGCAATTAGCACAAATACCCCAAATCAGAATCTACGGGCCAAAACCTAATGCTCAAGGAGAAGGTAGAGCCGCATTAGCAGCTTTTACAGCAGAAGGTGTCCACCCAAATGATTTATCTACATTATTAGATCAAGAAGGGGTCGCCATTCGTTCTGGACACCATTGTACTCAACCATTACACCGTTATTTAGATTTACCGGGAACTGCACGGGCAAGTTTATATTTTTACAACACCCGTGAAGAAATTGATATTTTCATCAAGGCTTTGAAGGAAACACTGGAATTTTTTGCAAGTGTGTTCGGTGATGAGTAAATATCGGGTGGGTGATTCCCACCCCTCACAAGGGTAGGTATTTTACATTGTCGTGAGGGCAAGACAAGGATGACAAGGAAGGACAGTGGACAAGGGAGGAAAACCGTGCAAAATCAGATTCTCTTGGTAACAAGAACAGTCCGTCAAAATACCATTGTGCGTATCAAATCTTCCTTGTCTACCTTCCCTCCTTGTCTTCCTAGTCCTGCCTTTACAGTTAATATTAAAAACCTACCCCTGTGAGGATTCCCACCTTCCGCACTCATTAGTGAAAATTAGGACTTATGCCCGAAGTAATCAAAAACCTGATTCTTTAGTAGGGGTAATTCATGAATTACCCCTGCTTTCATGATGTTTTGTGTAAGTCCTGAAAATATTAAAACAATCTTTGACACAAAACTACCATTTTTAACCAAGGTGTGTTAAATAGAGAATGATTATCAATAAATCATCAAAATTGCTTTAAGAATATGATTGCTTCAGAAACATCGACGACCGTACCTGTAACTGTTTTAACTGGCTACTTGGGTGCAGGTAAAACTACTCTACTTAATCACATTCTTACTTACGAACATGGCAAAAAAGTTGCTGTTATCGTCAATGAATTTGGGGAAGTCGGCATTGATAATCAACTAGTTATTGATGCAGATGAAGAAATCTTTGAAATGAATAACGGCTGTATTTGTTGTACAGTGCGTGGCGACTTAATTCGCATTATCAACAATTTGATGAAGCGGCGGGATAAATTTGACCATTTAGTAATTGAAACTACTGGATTAGCTGATCCTGCACCTGTAATTCAAACATTCTTCGTTGATGAAGATATGCAGAGTCAACTGTCATTAGATGCAGTAGTTACAGTTGTGGATGCTAAACATATTTGGCAACATTGGGAAGCAGACGAAGCCCAAGAACAAATTGCATTTGCTGATGTGATTTTATTGAATAAAACAGATTTAGTCACCCCAGAAAATTTAGAAGAACTAGAAAAGCGGATTCGGTCGATGAATGCGATCGCTAAAATCCACCGCACCCGTAACTCAGAACTAGGAATGGATGCACTTTTGGGAGTACAAGCCTTTAACCTAGACCGCGCTTTAGAAATTGACCCCAATTTCTTAGGTGAAGATGCCCATGTACATGATGAAAGCGTCTATTCTGTAGCTTTAGTCGAAAAAGGTGCAATAGATGGACAAAAATTAAACGATTGGTTGGGTGAATTATTGCGTACCCAAGGAACAGATATCTTCCGCATGAAAGGCATTTTAAACATAGCCGGAGAAGATAATCGTTTCGTCTTCCAAGGAGTACACATGATATTTGATGGTAGGCCAGATAGACCTTGGAAAGCCAGCGAAACCCGGAAAAACGAACTTGTATTCATCGGTCGAAATCTAGATGAATCCCAACTAAAACAAGATTTTCTCGCCTGTTTGGTATGAATTGAAAGTGGAGAAAATAAATAAAATTTAAGGCGTTGCTGAATCGAAGTATAATTTTAGTTCACGCAGAGACGCAGAGGCTCAGAGAGTAAAAGTTTGAGAGATGGAATTTTTGATTTTTTTTCTTGATTCAGTAACGCCATTTTCTCTGTGCTTCTATAGGTAGTAAAATAATATCTAGACATGAACTTCACAACTAGCAAACCTCAACAATTTGCAGCCCATTATTCAGGGAAACTTGCAGATTATGTCACATCCCTAGCTTGGTCATCTCAAGGAGAGATACTAGCAGCAACTTCGGCTGCGGGAGAAGTTGTTTTGTGGGAAAATGGCGAATTAAAAACTTTACAAACCGCTACGAATCAATCAGTAGATTGTGTTGCATTTTCCAGCGATGGTAAATATTTAGCCGTTGGTGGACAAAATGGGCAAGTTAAAATTTGGCGAGAAAATAAATTAATTGCTACTTTAGAAAATGCTCCCGCTTGGGTTGATAAATTAGCTTGGAGTCATACTAATAACCAACTCGCTTTTAGTTTAGGGCGTTATGTTCAAGTATGGGATGCAGACACAGAAGAAATTGTTGTGACGCTGAATTTTGAAAACTCGTCAGTTTTGGCTATTGATTGGCGTAAAGATGGGCAATATTTAGCCATTAGCGGTTATCAGGGAGTGAAGATTTGGAATACTCAAGATTGGGATGAGGAACCTTATTTTCTTTCCATGACTACCGTTAGTGTCGCAATGGCTTGGTCGCCTGATGGCAAATACTTGGGTTCGGGTAATATGGATCGCAGCGTTACCGTATTGGAATGGAACCAGCCTGATGAACCTTGGGTAATGCGTGGCTTTCCGGGAAAAATTCGCCAATTAGCTTGGTCAGAAGTTACAACAGCCGTAGGTGCGCCGCTTTTGGCTTCTTCCAGTGTTGAGGGTGTGGTAGTTTGGGAAAAATCAGAAAATGAATCCTTGGGTTGGGAAGCGCGGATATTAACCAATCATGTGGATATCATTAATGCGATCGCATTTGCACCCCAAAGTTTTCTTCTCGCTTCTGCCGGTGCTGATGGTTGGTTGTGTTTGTGGAACCAAGCCACAGAAGTATCACAGATTCTCACAGGTGTCAGCGCCGGTTTTTCCACCCTAGCTTGGCATCCCAGTAGAAGTGGAGTCTCCCCACCCTTATTAGCCGCAGGTGGGGAACAAGGAGAACTACTAATCTGGTCAACAACTACTGACTAATGAATAATAATTGGCTATGCTGTATCAGCAGCAGCCAGCCTAGCCTCTGAGAGTGAACTATGAACATAGCTAAATTGATTTTGCTTGCTTGTCATGTATTTTTCGTATCTCTACTGCTGGTAGTTAGCCCAGCCCACGCATCTACAAAAATGAAATCTGCACCTGTTTCGCAGATAATTGTTATTGCATCTGCACAGCCAAACCCCGAATTGATAGCACCAAATTCAACTCCAGCAAACAATTCAATTGTTGATCACATTGGTTGCAATTGTGGGACTTGTGTACAAGCTAATTTTCAAATGTTGCAAGGTAAGTTACCTGCTGCTGGCTTTCAATAAAGTTAGGCGTTATGAAAATTTTTAAGGCACACTATTAATGCTGTGCCTTTATTAATTTATAAAACTAGTACAGCATAGAAAAAATCATCATCCAGTGAAATATAAAAACTTATTAAATAATGCAGGGTTGATTTTAACAATTGGATTTTTTGGGTGCGGAAATCAATTTACAAATACAACATACACACAATCTAATCAATCCAACAGAATTAATAAAAATCTACCTCAAGTTGTCGCAACTAACAGTATATTATGTGACCTCACTAAACAGGTTGCCGGCACAACAATCAACCTTACTTGCTTGATTCCCCCTGGTATAGATCCGCGTATTTATCAACCGACACCAGAAGATATCCAAGCCATTGAACAAGCGAATCTTATTTTCTATCATGGCTATAATTTTGAACCAGGTTTAATTAAAATTATTACATCAACTAAAAACCGTTCCCTTAAAATAGCCGTCGGTCAACGTGCCGTATCTGAACCTCAAAAAATTCAAAAAAATGGCAGAAATTACACTGAACCACATATTTGGCACAATGTTAAAAATACTATCAAATTAGTAGAAGTAATTAATAGTAATTTGGGTAAAATATCACCAAAAAATGAGAAAGAATATAGCAATAATACCAAAAAAATAACAAATGAATTAAACCAACTACATAGCTGGATTAAAAATACACTTACTAGTATTCCTGCTAAAAATCGAAAATTGCTAACAACTCATGAAGCAATGATTTATTATGTCAAAGCTTACAATCTTCCCTATAAAGAAGGTTTATCAAGTATTAGCAACCAAGATAATTTAACAAATACAACAGTAAGAAATTTGGCTCAATATATTCAACAGGCTAAAGTACCAACAGTTTTTGCAGATACAACAACTAACCCCATGTTAATTAAGCCAATTACCAAAGAAGCAAATGTAAAACTTTTCTCCAGACAACTTTATATTGATGGACTTGGTAAACCTGGTAGTGATGGAGAAACTTATCAAAAAATGATGGATGCCAATACGCGCAGTATTGTAGAAGGACTAGGTGGAACCTATCTGAAATTTGTTCCAAATATCGCTAAATAGGCTGGGGATGGGAACGGTAAGCCGTTTTTATTTGCTTGTTGTTCCTCACACCCAGCGGTTTCTAACCGCCCAGAGATGTATGAATTTAGACTTTTCAAACAACCTCTAAACTTCAACAACACTTTTCACCCTTTCTTTTTTTCCACTTGGAATCAACCATTTACCACCAGAAGGCGCTAAAGTTACCCCCCTACGCATAGGTTTAACAGGTATATTATCAACCAAAGCTAAATCTATTTGTGATAACACAGTAGCTAAAACTAACTTCATTTCAAACATCGCAAACGCCATACCAATACAGGTACGATTGCCACCACCAAAGGGAATATATTCATATTGTGAAAACTGCCTTTCTAAAAAGCGTTCTGGCTTAAATTTCTCCGGTTCAGGATATAAATCTGGGCGGCGATGAGTTAAATATATACAAGGTGACAGTAATGTATTTGGTGCAAATTCATAGCCACTAATTTCTAATGGTGATTTCACAATACGAGGTATAGCCACCATAACAATAGGGTAAATACGTAATGTCTCTTGGCAAACAGCCGTAAGGTAAGGCAAGCGAGAAACTAAATTGAAATCTGGATTTTCATCTACACTATTTAACTCAGTTAGTAGCTTTTCTCTCACTTCTGGCAAGCGGTGAATCCAATATAAGGCCCATGTTAAAGCTGAAGCAGTAGTTTCATGGCCAGCAACTAACAAAGTCATTAATTCGTCGCGCAACTCATCATCTGTCATTGGTTCACCATTTTCATCCCGCGCTGACATCATTAATGAAAGGATATCGCTGCGAGAAGCATCAGGATGATCTCTGCGGTCTTGAATCTCAGCGTTGAGTAGTTGTTGAATTTGCTGCATTTGACGCAAGAATTTTCCCCAAGGACTCCACGCGCCTAAATCTACTTGCAATGCGGGCAAAAATGTAACGGTAGCACGCAAGGGAGAACCAGATAAATCGAGAACAGAACGCAAAAGTTCTTGTAATTGTGTAAACCTTTCTCCTTCACACAAACCAAACACAGCTTGTAATATCACCTTGAGAGAGATTTCTTGCATGAAGTCGCGAACAGAAAAAGGTTCGCCAATTTTCCAATTGCTAATTACTTGGTTGGTGATATTAGCAATAATTTGGCCGTAAGCTTTCATCCGATCTCCATGAAAAGGTGGAGTCAACAACCGTCGCTGACGTTGGTGAGTTGTGCCACTTAGTAATAGTAAAGAGTTTTTTCCTACCAAGGGTTGTAAAATTTGGCTCGAACCTCTAGCATCCAACTGATCTAGTGAAGAAGTAAAAATTTTCTGAATTGCTTGAGGGTCGCTAATAAAGACTATTGGCTGCTTGCTAGTTAGCCAAATTGCAAAACAATCACCATACTCCTTAGCAGAATTTTCCATCAGTTTTAAAGGATTAAAAATCCACTGCATCAACTGTATGAATTTGGGAATTTGTGGGCTAGGTGGGATTTGCATGACAAAAATTACTATAAATTCTTTTCCCAATACGCTAACAAATATACCCATAAATGCCAAATATTTCCACAAAATCTACCTTTGGGTTACTTATACCGAAAAGTAGACTCGATTAGACTAACGAAGGATCAATAATTTTTTATACAAAAGTTCATGGTAGATATTTATATTCTTGATTTATTGGTAATTGGTCTGCTCTTACTGATTGTTACTTTAGCGTCAGGTTGGATTTCGCGTCTACCTCTTTCTTTTGCCATGATTTACCTAATGGTAGGTATTTTTTTGGGGCCTTATGGATTAGGACTGATTCAATTACGTCGTGATGAATTATTCAACGCCGAATTACTAGAAAGACTAACTGAATTTGTGGTGATTGTTTCGGTATTTAGTTGTGGCTTAAAAATAGTTACACTGCTAAAGTGGAAGTTTTGGAATATTACAGCCAGACTGATTGGATTATTAATGCCAATTTCCATTTTTTCCCTAGCTGCTGTGGGGAAATTATGGTTAGGGATGAATTGGGGGGAGGCGATTTTATTAGGTGCAATTCTCGCTCCAACTGACCCTGTATTAGCCTCAGAGGTGCAATTAACTGATATAAATGACGATGATGAGTTACGCTTTGGTTTAACTTCTGAGGGAGGCTTAAATGATGCTTTAGCGTTTCCGTTTGTTTATTTTGGTATTTATGCCCTCAAAGATAGTAATTGGTATCACTGGTTTGGACAATGGGTTCTAGTAGATGTAATTTGGGCGATCGCATCTGGTATCGTTATGGGACTGATTGTTCCCTTAGTCATAGTATGGATTGATAAAAAAATCCAAAAATCTCGTCCTGTTAATGACGTAATGGAAGATTTTGTAGCTATTAGCACGATTTTGCTAACTTATTCTTTAACAGAAGTTGTTAATGGCTATGGCTTTTTAGCAGTATTTGTGGCAGGGTTAGCTGTCCAAAGAAGTTATACAAATCCTCAAAAGCCACTTGCACAATTAGAATTTATTGAACGATTAGAAAAGCTATTAGAAGTTGGTCTAATTTTGCTTTTAGGAACAATTTTATTATGGGAACCAATGTTTAATTATGCTACCCAATCTTTTTTAGTAATAAGTTTGCTATTTTTAGTGATTCGACCTGTGGGAGTATGGGTTAGCACCATTGGTAAACGTCCCCTCAATTCTCACCGTCGAACTTTCAATCCGGAAACTCGCTGGCTATTTGGTTGGTTTGGTATTCGGGGTATAGGTTCTTTATATTATCTTGCCTATAGCTTAAGCAATGGTTTAAAAGGTGAGGCTGCTGAACAAATTGCCTGGATAACTTATACGACTATTGTCGTTTCTGTGATTGTACATGGAATTAGCGCCACTCCGTTAATGAATTGGTATGAGCGGAATATTGCCAATGGCACAAAATCTCATATTTCTGCGACAATTGATGAATTTGAATAACTTTGATTTACCTAAAATTATATTGTCAGTACTTCAGCCAAATCAATTATACATTTTCTCGAAAAATTGACATCCCTGTCATCTTGTTATGTTCACCATTCCCTTACCGAAATGTGCAAAATAAATTGCACGCCTACTTATATTATATTGTTAACCAATGGGAATTAATTTGTATTTCCCGTTCTTGCATAATCTCTGTAAATAAACTGGTAGGTAATGCTGCTTCTATAGGTGAAACTCCAGGATGTTTGAGTTTACCTTCTAGCATTAATTTGGCGATACTACCAGTGCCGACACCAGAAGCAATAGCA
The DNA here is from genome assembly GCF_057568715.1 of Anabaena sp. EIM26. NCBI lineage: Bacteria > Bacillati > Cyanobacteriota > Cyanophyceae > Nostocales > Nostocaceae > Anabaena > Anabaena sp. EIM26. Next base: position 2,454,873 of record NZ_CM172472.1, read on the forward strand.
GTATTTTCATGGACTAAAGTAGCAGCATAAACAACTGTTTGACCATCTTTTTCTCCTGTTACTTCTGCTCGTACTACTACTCCAATTCCAGTAAAAATATTTGTCAAATCGGTCATGCTATGACTAACATGAGACAAAAATTCAATCATATAACGACGCTGCATTAACCATTTTGGAAAAATATGGGCAGCTATCCAAGTCAGGTGGTTGTAAAAATCAGGAATTGACCCAAATTTAGTAATTACAGTTTTCACTGTGGGAAAAGAATGAGGTAGTGTGATAGTTTCTGGCATATCAAACCAGTAAACTCCACTGATTCCATAGGGTGACGGAAAGTTAATATTTTCTTGGTCAGAATAAGGTTCAACTAAACGCCATTCGCGGTTTATCCAAGCTTCAAAAGGATGTTGTAAACCTAGAAAAGTTGTTCGCATGACGGTAACACCAGCACCACCAGAACCAGAGACTAAATAACTTAAATGAATTTTTTCAGCTACATCAAATTGCTCGATTCCTTGGCGGACTAAGCTATTAGAAATACCAGGAAAAATACCTGTATTAATAATTGCCGTTACTCCAGCAGTAGCAGCTTGATCGTGTAAATTTAATGCCTTTTGAGTATAGGAACGATGATCACTGACATCTAAGTAGTTTATACCTTGCTCAATGCAAATTTTGAGAACTTGAGTATCTCTGTAGTGAAATGGCCCGGCACAGTGGATGACAAGATTTGATTGTGCGATCGCATCCCTTAATTTGTCAACTTCCCCCAAATCCAACTGCAAAAACTGCACTCTCTCACCTAAATATAAACTTCCCTCTGGGGAACGTCCAGTGATAGTAATATATGTCTGTGTATGCTTGAGGATATCATTAGCAACTGCGCTACCAATGCGTCCCCGTCCTCCAAGAATTAAAACACGGTCTGTCATGATTACAGTTTGGACAACATTATCTTTATTTCATCAGATAGATGTCCCTTTTGTCATCGGTAACAAGTCATACAATTTTGGAGTTTTGATTTTGGATCTGAGATTGGAAATACCCTTCTGTGTCTGAGTCCTACAAAAATATCCTCTCAAAATTATTTTTTAAAATTGGTACTAAACAGGAATTAATACTGATTATTTTGTGATTTTTAGTTCATTATGTAGATGGCTTCAGGGATAAAGGTGTTGTCTTATCCTTTAAAAGCAAAAGCAGACACATATTCCCAAAACTTCAGCAAGTTTTCATCGGAACTTAATAATATCTTGATTTTTTATGTGTTAGGCTTACCCACATTAGTAAAAATACCGTACCAAAGCTCCTGGAGTTAATATCTTCAAGGTATAAAATTAATATGAGAAATCGGCAGATAGCTTTCAAGACAAGATAATTTTCTCTGCCGAATAAACATCTTAATTAGCATCTACGCAACTTTTTTGGTACTCAGGGGAATCCTATCAACTTATGAGCAAGGATAGCAAAATATCTACTGCTCATCACACATGAAGCTAATAATCAACATTTTTAGCTCAATAACTGAACCGATGTTGTAGCTAAAATATCAAAATCAAATTCACTTCACTTTTTTAAAACTATTGAGGGTTATTCACTAATGGTAGTTACTTTTAGGAAAACAATTCGTGAGCTAGTGTTCAGTAATCGCCAACTCGCAAAATTATACTACTCTTTTAGTTTTAGTCAACCCGTTTTACCACATTGGGTTGGCGCTGATTACTACCGAACAAAATCATCATGGGGATTACAACCTCATCTTTGTCCCTGTGATATTGAACTGAACGAGTATTTGCAAAAATACAATATTCAGGATAAAAGTATATTTCATTTCGGTACAGGCGCTCATCATATTTTGGGTTTAGAAAATCAAAAACTTGACAATCCCAATGAAATATTGGGCATTACCGCTTCCATTCCTGAACATGAAGAATATATTCGTATCTGCCGAAAAAATCGCCAACTTGCCAAGTTTTATAAAGTGATTTGTACGGATATATACACTCTAACGGCTCGTTCTTTACCTATGTTAGATGTGGTTTCACTCTTTCATATTGGTGAATTTTATATGCCAGAAGAAGCTCCTTTTGTGCATCATGATGATGCTTCTTTAGTAGATTTATTCTTGAGTAAGTTGAATCCTCATGGCAAAATTCTCTTTTACACCAAGTCTGTTGGTTGGGGGAAAGCTGAAGAAGTGATTGAATTATTTACAGCCCAAGGAAAAATCAAAAAAATCGAGGAATACAAGAACTTATTAGTTTATTCCAAGATTAACTAAAAACGTAAGAATTCAGGAGTCAGAATGTTTGATAAATCGGTAGATGATCGAATAGTTATCTTTTCTGTAACCGTTAAAAAAAGCTGACCGTTGACTGCTGATAGCTGAATGCTTACCTAAAAACGCCTAAGGAGCTTTCATTGATTTCAAATTAAGGATCGAACCCTTATAAAACCAGGGTTTGATCCTTCTGATTTCTCGTTCCCATACTCTGTATGGGAATGAATTCTAGAAGGCTCTGCCTTCCTTTTGTAACAGATATAAGCAGAGCCTTTATGATAGCATTGCCATAACATACTCCTAACCAATCCCAAATACCGAACCCACAGTAGACTTAAGCGAATTTCCTGCATCCTTTAAAGTCTGACTAATTGGATGCTTGGTTTGCAAAAATACCCTTGCACAATTGCGTCCTGGCATACCCGAAATTGAACCACCTGGATGTGTCCCCGCACCAGTCAAAAATAGATTATCAATGGGGGTTTTATAATTGGCTAATTCTGGCAAAGGTCGGAAAAATATCATTTGATCCATTGTCATATCAATATGATAATAATTCCCCTTGTAAGCACCTAATCTTTCCCCTAATTCTGCTGGACTTTCCACACGTCTAGCAATAATTGAGGTTTTCAAGTTTGGCGAATAAGTTGCTAATTTATCAACTACCCTATCTGCAACTTTATTTTTCAATTCATCAGTCCAACCCGTACCTTTTAAACCTGTACCTTCTGCACCTGCAATTTGATAAGGAGCAAAAAATTCAATCCATACCGTGTGTTTACCTGAAGGTGCTAAACTAGGATCAAGGAAACTGGGCATGACCACATACATTGATGGGTCAGAGTCAGGAATTTCTCCTAATGTACATTTGCTATGAGCCTGTTCTACATGATTCATGGAATCGGCAATTAAGATAGAACCAATGAGATATTCATCTCTGTGGGCGTGATAGGGAAAATGTAGAGGTTGGTCTAAAGCTAAATCTATCTTGAGTATAGTTTCATTGTTGTTAATAATACGGCGTTCTAATCTTTCCCATAAATCAGAATCAACTGCATCAATATCGCTCTTATCAGTCATTTGTAGAAACAAACGTTGGGCATCAATATTAGAAATTACTCCATATTTAGCCCGGTATTCTTGACCACCTGCAACCCTCACACCTACGGCTTTAGCATCATCAATTAAAACTTTTTCAACGTGCTGGTCTGTGAGAATTACCCCGCCTTTACTTGTGACTAAATTCACCAATGCTTGCACTAATGCACCTGTACCTCCGCGAGGTCTAGCCATACCGGGATTATGACGCATTGCCATCATCATGACACCAATTGCCAGGTTTTTTTGTGAAGGGGGCGCACCCAGTTCTGAAGCTAATCTAGCAAGTGGTGCTTTGAGAAATTCTTCATCAAACCATTCATTGAGAATATCTTCAGCACTATTCAACATGGTACGCACAAAATCAAAGCTTTTGGACGGAGAACCAACAACTGAAAATAAATCTTTAAACTTCTGAATGTTGTAGTTTCCAAAAATATCTATAATTGATTTTGGTGGGGCATTAAACATGGGAATCATGGCATTAATAGCCCGTTGCCAGTAATCTGTAAATTCTGCATATTTTTTAGCATCACGTTCATTATAACGAGCAATTTCTGCACAGGTTTTTTCTAATGATTTATGAGCTAAAAAATACTTACCATCTGGGTGTGGACAAAAAACTACTGGATCACATTCTAGATATTCCAAGCCATATTTTGTCAGTTCTAATTCTTCAACAACTGGACCTAAATGAATAAATTCATGGTCAATGGCACACAAGTTAAACTTAAAGCCTGGTGCTTGATCTGGGATACATTCTTCTGTTGTGGCTGCACCACCGGGAACAGGACGTTTTTCTAGTAGCAGGACGCTATAGCCTGCTTTGAGCAAATAAGCAGCACACACTAAACCATTGTGTCCTGCACCGATCATTACAACATCATATTCTTGCATGAATTTTATGTTCAAATAAACAAACTTTTTAAGGTGAGTAAGATTTTTATAAATTTACAAAATTTGTTATTTATAAAAATTAATATTTACCAAGGTCGATCCTAATCAGGAGAAAGGATAGTTTCCATTGACGGAATTTGTTTTATATGGGCTTTGATGATCAGGATTAAACTACCCTTTCTTACTTCCATATCTATGATAGAAAATACCATATTTTCCCACTCTAAGTCAGGTAAATTGATTATTTCTTTAATTTTCTGCATAGCGGCTGCTATTAATTCCACTCTTATCCCTTCTCCTTCAGTACAATGAAAACTCTGCAACATGGCAGGTTTTGTCTGAGTTCGGGGATGAGCTATCGCATGATAACCTAAGATATGAGTATTATTTTTGTCTTTGATCCATACCTTACCTTTAAATTCTAGTTTGCCATCACCGGGTAAAAATACCTGCATTTCTTGCGGTTCAAAGCTGACAATTTCCCTATCTACATTTAGCTTAAATTGTCTCACCCACCTGTAAATCACCTCTGAAGTTAAGGCATCGTTAATATCTGCTTCCGTGAGAACAATGCGAAAATTGGAATTGACTGGCTCATTAAGTTTCAGTTGGCCAAAAATCGCACTTAAGGGATTAATAGAAATTCTATCTGTTTGCATTTTTATATCTTGGACACGGATTTTGTCTTGAATTACCAACCCTTGTCCGGCAAGTTCAACCTTATCTACTTGTCCCTGAAATAATTTACCAATATCAGTTTTTATATCTATATCTATTTGTTCTACTTCATCTAATTCTTCAGATATTCTTCTTTTAGCTTCCTGAGATAATAATTTTCCCTCAAAAGTTGGTTGGTCTGACATAAAAATATTTTTTTATCAGTTTCTACTACTGGCCAATGTATACGCTGTTTCCTAAGAAGAGTATCTATAGTGAGACATAATTCAATTGGTAGATTGTATCATGTTCATTTGACTACTGATTATATTTGCTTGGGCTGGTAATTGGTAATTAAGTTTTGCGACGGAGATTTTGCAAGAGAGATTCCGCCACAAAACTTGTCAAGGACTTACGCACTATACAAATTTCACCTAATATGTGTGAGGCAAATTGCCTAGTTCCAGATTTTGGGAATCGCCTATTAGTGCGGTGCGTCAGATAGAGAAAATCTGTTGTGTCTTAAATTATCAGGTCTGACGCACCCTACAAGAGATGAAATCCATAATATAGCAATCCTAAATAAGATATGAACAACTCCTTTTCTCTACCTCTGCGCTCTCTGCGTCTCTGCGGTTCGTTTTAAAAATTTCGTTCATAAATCAAATAGGATTGCTATATTTGATAGATTTTGTTAATGCGTAAGTTCTATTAACTTAAAATTGCCAGAATTAATTACATAATACTGGTTTCTAAGGTGCGATATTTTACCTGACGCTGACTCTTGACGACCATTTGAATAGGACGGTCTGGCCCTGTGACCAAACCACGGCGTTTTGGTTTGATATCGCGAGTATCAGCTAGTTCTAATTGCCAACCACTCAGAATTTTAGCTAATACTAACTTCATTTCAAATTGGGCAAATGCTAGACCGATACAACGTCTTGCACCAGCACCAAAAGGTAGAAATTCATAGGGTGAAAATTGTTTTTCTAAAAAGCGTTCTGGGTTAAATTGTTTGGGGTTGGAATAAATATCTTCTCGATTGTGGGTTAGATAGATTGAACCCATGATGACTGTACCTGGTTCGAGTTCATGACCACACACAGAAATAGGCGTTTTTACTCGCCTGGGGAAAGTCAACATTCCGATTGGGTAAATCCGTAAGGTTTCGTTACAAACAGCGGTGAGATAGGGCAATTTAAAGATGGCATTGGAGTCTAGATTGCCGCCTAAACCATCTATTTCTTGCAATAATTTTTGCCGAACTTCCGGTAGTTTATGAATCCAGTATAAAGCCCAAGCGATCGCAGTAGCTGTGGTTTCATGACCTGCTACTAACAGAGTCATTAATTCATCCCGTAATTCTACATCACTCATAGGTTGACCAGCTTCATCTCTAGCCGCCATGAGTAAACTGAGGATATCTGTGCGCGACGGGTCAGGATTTTCTCGCCGTTCCTGAATTTCTTCATAAATGAGTTGGTCGGCTTTATCTTGCTGCCGCTGCTGTTTTTCCCAAAGCTGGGAGATACCAATCACATCTTTTAAAGCAGGAAAATAAAGTACGGCCACTCTCCAAACCGCACTACCTACTTCTAAAATTTCACACAGTAAATTTTGTAACTTTTCAGCACGCTCCCTTTCATAGAGTCCAAAGACAGCTTGCATCATCACACTAAGGGTAATCTCTTGAGTAACTGTACGGACATTGAAGGGTTGATTTAATTGCTGTTTATTGATAGTTCTCTCAGTTATATCACACATTAAGTCAGCATAATTCCGCATTCTTTCTCCATGTAGAGGAGGCATCATTAACTGGCGTTGTTTTTGGTGTTCTGCGCCACTGAGTGAAATAACAGAACGTTTCCCCAGTAAATATTCAAAAATGCTATTTAACTCTCCTGGTGCTTCTAATTCTTTGGTATCATTGCTTAAAACCTGCTGTATTGCTTCCGGGCTATGGATAAAAACTAGAGGAGGTAAGTTTTTTTGCAGCTTGAGAGCGAAAATGTCTCCGTAGGTTTTGGCACATTCTTCCATGTAGGGCATGGGGGTGAATACCCAGCGGAGCATTTGCAAAGTGGCTGGGGTTTTAGGGCTGATTGGTAGAGGCATAAAATTTCGACTAGCGTAAATCTATCTTCTAATAAATTAACTGAAAAACTCAGAGTGTGTTCATTCACAGACAACAAGTAACGCACACTTATACTCAAAACGGCTAGAAATTTAACTTTTTGATAATACTAAAGAACAAGTTCAAAGCCTCTCCCCGTGAACGGGGAGAGGTTTGGAGAGGGGTTCCATATTTAGTTAAGCTATTAACCGTTTGTAGTATAACAATGAGACTTTAATAATACTGGATATCTCCAAAAATTAAATCTACTTTTGTAGAGACGTTACATGAAACATCTCTACTTTTTTTGGAGATGTCTACTGAGTTACCATTTGTGTTTTACCCAGTTATAAATCTCTAAATATTCGGCTCCAGGCGCATTCCATGAGTAGTCATAGTCCATACCCTGAATAGCTAGTTGCTGGAACTGTTCAGGCTGCTGATACCACAAATCAATTGCTCTTCCCATTGCTGACTCTAAGGCTTGGTTATCCATTTCATAAAATACATAACCATTGCGTTTTTCTGGAGGTAGATTTTGGTCGTAATCTCGGTCAAAGACTGTATTTACCAATCCCCCAACACCGCGCACAATGGGAACAGTACCGTATTTTAAACCAATCATCTGAGTTAACCCACAAGGTTCATAATTGCTAGGGACAACAATCATGTCTGCACCAGCATAAATGAGGTGGGATAATTCTTCATTAAAACCCAGTTCTAAATGCACATCTGGATTACTGTTTAAAAATTGTTTTTCATGTTGAAAATGAGCGTTGATTGCTGGTTCTGTGGCTGAACCGAGTAATACAAATTGCGCTCCTTTACTGAGGGCATAATAAATGGCATGATGAACAAGATGCACACCTTTTTGATTATCTAATCGACCGATGTAAGCCACAATGGGTTTTTGATCATCATGGGCTAACATTAGCCGTTCTCGCAACGCTTTTTTGTTATATGTTTTTTGTTCAAAATCATCCCGGTTGTAATTATGGGGGATGTAACGGTCAATTTCAGGGTTCCAAAAATCATAATCAATGCCGTTGAGAACTCCGGTGAATTTCTCTTTTTGTAAATGCAATGTATGACCTAAACCACAGCCTACATCACTGGTTTGTGCTTCTATAGCATGGTTGGGTGAAACTGTGGTGAATGCATTGGAATAAACAATGCCCCCTTTCATAAAGTTTAAAGCAAAAGGGTTAAAGTTATCACGGAGCTTATCGTATTGGAAGTAATAAGATGGTTGGTTTAAACCTGTTCCTTTAAGAGTTTCTACACCACCCATACCTTGATGTTTAAAGTTGTGAATGGTGTAACAAACTCGTTGATATTCCATGCCATGATATTTGTAAATTTCATAAAGCATGACGGGAATTAAGCCTGTTTGCCAGTCGTGACAATGAATGATATCAGGTCTTTTATTGCTTCTGAGTAAAAATTCTAAAGCTGCTTTGCTGAAAAATGCAAAACGCATATTATCATCATCGCAACCATAGTAACAACCCCGATGAAAGAAGTTGTCTTCACTGTGAGGTTCAATGAAGAAGCATACTCTTCCATGTACCCAACCGCAGTATACTGAACAATGGATTGCTGCTCCATACCAGGGAACTGACAAGTTGAGGTATGCATCATGTAACCCCCAAATATGGTCATAGCGCATACAATCGTACATCGGCAAAATTAGCTCGACTGTATTTCCTCGATTCTCTAATTCTCTGCTGAGTCCATAAACAACATCCCCTAACCCTCCAGCTTTAATCACAGGAGCGCATTCTGAGGCAATTTGTACTATGTACATTCCTAGCCCTCGCTTCACAAAACTTTATGTTGATTATATAGTAGTATATGACAAATATACTCATTGACAACCGTGTGATGGGATGATAAGCAAGGAATAAATTTTTGGGTGTGGGGTGTAGGAGGGAAATCTCTTCTTCTAACTCCTGTTACAAAAAAGGGAACAGGGAACAGGGAATAGATAAGAAACTTTAGTTCTGAGTTTCAAGCTCAGTCAAAAAAACAGTGTCATTATTTCAAGCTCATGTTTTTAAACATGAGTTTTTTCTGTTCCCTCTGAATTATTACAGCAGTTTTGCGTAGTTAGGAGGTACAACATCTAAATTCAAACCTATACAAAAAACCAGTACAGAGCGATGAGTAACAAGTAATGAGTAAGAAGGAGAGTCAAGCACTCGGTACAGGCTAAACGCCACGCTACCGCTAACGGTACTTGGTACTCACAACTCTTCTGACTCCTGAATTCTGCTGTAAATAAGATGTCAACATGGGCATCTATCCTCAGAATTACTATCAAAGCATTAAATTTCTAGACAAAATCCTGGGATTTATGTCTGCAAAGAATATGCTTCAAACCATATCATATCGAAATTTTGTATTAATTTAATCTGGTAATCTCAATATATAAAGGTAACAATTTCCAACAAAGTTATATGGTTTATGTCTTAACATAATATCTAAAAATATTTTTAATATTGGATTTTTCTATAATGGAGATTTAGAAATATAAAAACATACGAATTAATTTTTTAGACAAAATTCTCGGTTTTTTGTCCTATGTTCATGTGCATAAAGCTTTATATCTATCGGAACTTTGTATTAGTTTAAATCTAGTTATGCACAAACATCTGAATGAAATTAACTCCTAATTTAGAGGATAAGACAATGAAGAGAATAGTAATCGCAAACTTGAAATTTAATAATGTAGCCAGCCTTTTTCGTGAGTTATCTGTAGTTGAAACAGAGACTGTATCTGGTGGTAGTGGTGGAAGCATCAATAATTATTTTATATCGGGTAATACTGGAAATGTGGAGACTACAGGGACTGGTGATGCTAAAGGTGTAGATAGTGGCATCCGCGATAATAAGGTCGCCACTATAGACTATTCCAGGTCAATATACGTTGTCATAAATTCTTGGTAATTAATTATTTGTATGCTGATACAAACATTAAAAAAAAATTAGTTAGTTGAGGGTAAAACATTTTTTTAGGGCATTTGTTTTTACATATTTTACCCCTCGTAAATTTTCATACCTGCTCATTTCTGGATTGATCAATTAAGACAATGGCTGCAATCATGAATATTGAATTAAGTTCTGTCGAATTGAATAAACTGTTTCATAAACTAACTTCACTAGAAATGGAATCAATATCAGGAGGTAATACTGTTATACCTTTATGGAATAGTAATGATGCAATTCTTGGTGATGATTTAAATAGCTTACTAAGTACATACTTGAGTTCATTAGGTCTCTACAACAACAAGATTCTGACAATTGATTTTTCTAACATAGATATCTATTTGGTAGTTTAATTCAGATAAGTTACAGTCTTGGTGGGCATCATCATTTCTGTCAAAATAATTTGCCTCCCTACTTCCCAGCTATAACAATGATGGGATGTTTTTTTATTTGCAAGTCCTTTATTGCCTGTGTTTGGCAGCAAACAGCAGGATTGCTATATTGGAGTTGCTTATGCTGATGTTGCGAAAAAGCAATTCACTGTGACAACCGCAAAGATGTAAAATTTTGGTTACATTAAACGAGCATATTCAGTTTATTGGCTTTTTATTTAAGGTACTCAGCATGACAGTCGCTACATCTAAAGCATCTTCTGCGCTTCCTAATTTTTGTGAAGGGATACAATATTTTGGGGAAGCATTGCCAAATTTTGAAACTTATGGTGCTACTCCAGCGATCGCATCTGGTAAAGTAGCTATATCAAATCCTACTGATACAAATGCAGTATATCAAACCTTACTCGCGGCTGATGCCCTGCGCTACCTAACCCTACAAGTCACTGGTAGTAAGGCTTCTGGACACCCCGGCGGTTTTGCCAGCCAAGCGGAAGCTTATGCAGCTTTGGTCATGCTGGGACACAAAAACATTATCACCGAAGTCGGACACCACGCCCCTGGTTTTTATAGTGCCATGTTCTTGGATCGTTCCTTAGAAGACATGGGCATTTCTACAGTACAACAATTGCGCGATCGCTTTCGAGAAAAGCATGGATTATTAGGACACCTATCCGGCTACATTCCCGGTATTCTTGCACCGGCTGGACCCTTGGGACAAGGACAACATTTTGCCATGGCCGCAGCACTGTTGCACCGTGATAAACTCTTCCCCTTCACCCTGGGAGACGGGGGACTAGGTGAACCCTATATCATGAGTTCAATGGCGCATTTCAACACCGCTTACCCCTCCGTCACCAACTTCTTACCCGTATTGGTGTGGAACGGTTACAGCCAAGAACACCACAGCATGGTATCTTTGAAAACCAACGCAGAGATGATCGCCTACTGGCAAGGTAACGGTTTTGCCGAAGTCGTATTAGTCAATGCTAAAGATTTTGACGACCAAAATCAAGCCGGTGAATACGTTGATAGTACCGCATTTTCCTTTGCCAATCGCCTAGAATTTACCAAAGCGGTATTAGTAGGTATGGATAAAGCCGCCCGTTCAGCACTTAGCGGTAAATTGACGGTATTTATTATCAAACAACTCAAAGGTGCAGGGGTACACGCCTTGGGTGCAAAATCACACAACCTCTATCCTAAAGATACATTAGACGCGCCCCATATCGTTACCGCATTACAAAAACGGGCATTATCAGCAGCAGCATGGGAAATTGTGCGGACAAATGCTGAACGTGCGGGAGGTGGTCCGGCTGCGAAAACAGTGGTGACAGAATTTGAATTACCCTTAGCAGATTTAGGGGAATTACCATTAGAAGAATATAAGGTTGGCGCAGTTCCCCAAGTGGCGACAACGGCAATGGGAAGGTTAGTAGGCATAGTTGGAAATAAAGATAAAAATTTCCTCGTCACTAACGCTGACGGTAACGAAGCTTCAGGAATTGCTAACATTAACCAAGCTTTAAAAATCAATCACCCCACCACCGATGATTTATATAATCAAGCCCCAGGAGGTCAAGTTTACGAACCTTTGAGCGAAGATGCTTGTGCAGGTTTAGCCGCTGGTTTATCCTTAATGGGTGCGAGAACTTTGTGGTGTTCTTACGAATCTTTTGCTATCAATGGTTTACCAATTTGGCAAACTGTCACCCAAGCAATGGCAGAATTACGCCGTCAAACTCCCTCGACCATTACATTATTTACAGCCGGGGCTTTAGAACAAGGACGCAACGGTTGGACTCACCAAAGACCAGAAATTGAAGCTTATTTTGCATCTTTGATGAGAACAGGAAATGTCTTCCCATTATTTCCCCCAGATGCTAACAGTATTCAAGTCTGTTATAACTGGGCTTTGCAAACAAAAAATAAGGGCATTGTCATTACTGCTAGTAAGTCTCCTTTGCCAATTCGTAGCACCTTTGCCCAAACTGAAAAAGGCTTAAATGATGGTGCGGTGTTATTACATGAAGTGGCTGGTGGGAAGACTGTTGTATTTGCTGTCATTGGCGATTTGACATTAATTCCTGTGTTTGAAGCGGCGGCTTTTTTAGAGACTGAAGGTATTGGAGTGAAGATTGTTTCTATTATCAATCCCCGCCGTTTATATCGTCCTCATGATACAGCTTGGGATACTTGTTCTGAAGCAGATGGCGGTTTTTTAAGTGATGCCGATTTTGAGCAATTGTTTGGTGGAGATGCCTTAATTGGTGTGACAGGTGGGGCTGCGGCGATGTTAGAACCAATCATGTTACGCAGTAATTCTAAACGTGATTCTTTTGCCTGGAAGCGTGGGGAAACTACCGCCAGTGCGGGTGAGTTGATGGCTTTTAATGGGTTGACTGCGGAAGCGTTGACTAAGCGGGCTATTGAGTTGGTGCATTAATATCATATTTCTGTAGGGTGTGTTAGCGATCGCGTAACGCACCTTACTAGAAGATACATTCATTGTCTATTAAAATAAGGTAATAAACATAGGTATCACTTGGGTTAATTTTAATAGCTTGAGTATAATCTTCAATTGCACCCTGATAGTCTCCTAAATTAGAGCGTGCAACCCCCCGCCAGAAATAAGTATAGTCATCATTGGAATGTCTCTTGATGACTTGAGTATAATCTTCAATTGCACCCTGATAGTCTCCTAAATTAGAGCGTGCAGCCCCCCGGCAGAAATAAGCCTTGGCATTACTGGAATCAATTTGTAAGATTTGACTGTAGTTTTCAATTGCATCCTGAAATCTTCCCAATTGATAATGGGTATTCGCTCTATTGAAAGAGATTTTTATATCTTGCTGACAAGCTATTTGAATACGTTTAAAGAAAAGTAATTCAAGTGAACAAATATACTTACAAATACTTCCTGCCATTCCAAGAATCCCATATTTTTTAAATAAAATATTGACGGGAACTTTTTTGGCTTGATAATTTAATGTCCACCATATTTTGCAAGGAAAATGTCCTATTGGAGCAGTTAAATCAAATGTTAACTCTTCATAACTTTTTTGTTTTCCGTAAGCTCCCAAAAAATCCATAGGATGTCCTTCTATCCAGCCTATTTCTACACTATAAAAATATGGGACCATTAAAACTTCTTTATCACTCATCGAGTCACTACTGCCACGTAATATATCGGATACCATTTTTTTTAACATATCTCGTGGGTTAGTAGTAATGTTTTCTCTAATCCTTTTATGAACTTGTTCTTGAACTCTAAACCCAAAACGACCTTGACTATGAGTTGTCCATAACTTTTCTATATTAGCAAGAACATCGAGAGGAATCAAATCAATATCTTCCACTTTTAACCACTCCTGCTGCTGATAATTACAGAATGAAAAAACTAATCTTTCTGTTTCAATATCCGCACCTTTCCAATCTTTTTGGATAAGCAAAAATTCAAGCTTATCAGTGTAGTTACTCATTTTTTAGGAATTAATGCTAAACTATTATAGTTCTAGATATGTTTTATCTAATTTTTCTCCATAAGTGAAACAAGATGCTTAAATATCCAGGTTAACCCCTAAATTTAGATAGTAATTTAGCTTCATCTGGATAGAGTAAGTCGTATTCTTCTTGAGAAATTAGTCTGTAATTGTGTTTGGGATGTGATTCAAAGAAATTTATCTCTGCTTGCAGCGCAAGATCATTATCTGAAAATGAAACATTTTTCGGTTTTTTTAAGAATTGTACTAAACAACGCCCTTTATCAAAACCTATTACTATCACGCTACTCATTTTATTAGGGATGATAGTTTCTCTTAATTCAATATGGTCTCCTAGTTTAAGAGTCTTTGCAAAGGTAGTACCAATTTTAGATATAGCGGTAGATTCGTCACTTTGAGCTATAGGTGTATATGGCAAAGGCAAATAAACATCTGTCATAAATTATCCTTAAGATTCTTTCAGATATCTTTCATTTTGTGCTATTTTCGCACATTATGTATACTATAGTATATTTTTTCATAAAAAATGGGAAAAATAATGCTGTAATCGTATGTAATATACGGGAATGTCAAGTTGTTGATTAGACGCACTAGAATGACCAAGTTAGATTGCTTTTCTGGACTTGATCCTACAGGTAAAACTTGGGAAAAACACCGAATTAATGCTGATAAAGTTGCTGAATATTACGCCAAAGCTGATGATGAGACTTTTAATGATTATGCTTGGCGGTTGAAAAGCTGTTCTGAGTGGCTAGAGTTTCGCTTAGTACCAGAAGAATCAGCAGATAATCTCAAGTTAAAATTAACTAATGCGCGATTTTGTCGAGTGCGTCACTGTCCGGTGTGTCAGTGGCGACGTTCTATGATGTGGAAAGCAAAAGCTTATCAAATTCTCCCCCAAGTTGTTACAGATTATCCTAAATACCGTTGGTTGTTTATCACTTTCACAGTCAGAAATTGCAACATTAAAGAACTCAGGGAAACTTTGGATGGAATAAACAAAGGTTTTAAACGTTTATCAGAGTTGAAAGCATGGCCAGCTAAAGGTTGGGTAAAGTCTGTAGAAGTCACCAAAGGTAAAGATGGAATATCAGCACACCCACATATACACCTTTTAGCGATGGTACAGCCTTCATATTTCAGTCATGGTTATATTTCTCAAGTTAAATGGGTATCATTATGGCAGCAGTGTTTCAGGGTGAATTATCAGCCAGTAGTTGATATAAGAGTGATTAAAAAACACCATGATCCAAAGGTGCTAATTCCTGAAATTCTGAAATATCAGGTAAAAGAGGCTGATTTAGTGGCTGATAGAGAATGGTTTCTGGAGTTAACCCGTCAACTACACAAAACTAGAGCGATCGCAGTTGGGGGAGTTCTCAGACATTATATGCGAGAATTAGAGGAGAAAAATCAAGACCTCATTGGTGACAGTGAAGAGATAGATGAGGTTAAGGATAATAGTTTATATTTCGGATGGAATAGAAGATTACATAAGTACATAATAGAGGGATAACTAAGATTAGTCAAAATAGTCACTATCAGGTAAATGCGGAGATTTCAGCCCTTTAAAAAATGTAGCTGCTTTTCTCAGAAGATACAAAGTATAAGCAGAAAACTTGGGATTAGGATATTGACAAGCAAGACGATAATACAGAGAAACAGGTGCAAGAAACCAAATACGTTTAGAACCATCCATATAAATGTATTCATCAAGTATATGAAGTAAGGGAAGTAAAGAAATAACAGAAGAATGGGAAACCAAAGAATGATGAATATAAATCCGTCCAATTGGAATACCTCTAAAATTCCGATGAGAGATAGAAATAGAAAAAGAAATCATTGAAACACCTCAAATGAAATAGATGATTTTGAAACTAGAATACTTTCCTTCACCACAAATCAGGCGTTAGCCTGTGTAGATTAATGGAAAAACAAAGAATATCCAAGAAACAAATTTGCGCGTAGCGCACATAAAAACATATTTGTTTTTTAGATTGAGATTAATGACAAAGTAAAAACTCCCAATTACATAGTGTTGTAGTAAATGGGAGTTTAAAATAGCCTTCACTTGAAACTAATAAATATCTTCCAAAGAATCAAAAACCCTGTATCTGTTTACATTATCTCACTCAAGCATTACTAGGGATTAGTGGGGCGATCGCAGTCTGAAAAGCTTACTCTGTATCTGTTTACATTATCTCACTCAAGCATTACTAGGGATTAGTAGAGCGATCGCACCTGAAAAGCTTACCCTGTATATGTTTACATTATCTCAGTCAAGCATTACTAGGGATTAATGGGGCGATCCGCAGTTGAAAAACCCTGTATCTGTTCATATTGAGAATTATCACCCAACCATGAGTTATAATCAACATTAAAGTCATAACCATAAAATTACTATGACTCTCCAAATCCTAGACAAAACTACCACAATTTCCGAACAGCGATTTCTTCTACCTGGTTATTACACCTGGAAAGAATTTGAAATAATAGAAACCTTAACCGCAGACGCAGGAAATTTGCGGATAACTTATCTTGATGGGTGCATCGAATTTATGACACTTGGTGAACAACACGAAAATATCAAAAAAATTATCGCTATTTTGATAGAAGCATATCTTTTTGAAAAAGGGATAAACTTTATTCCAGTAGGTAGTGCTACTCGTCGCGCAAAAGAAAAAAGTGCTTCCTTTGAACCTGATGAATCTTATTACATCGGAGAGAAAAAAGCAAATCCAGATTTAGCAATTGAAATTAATATTACCAGTGGCAGTATTGATAAACTTGAAAAATACAAAAGATTTAATATTACCGAAGTTTGGTTTTGGGAAAATAATCAATTGTCTCTATATCATCTCAGAAATGATAATTATGAGCAAATTAATCAAAGTGAATTATTGCCAGATGTCGATATAGATTTGTTGGCGAGTTGTGTTTTAATGCCTTACATTATTGATGCAAGAACAGCATTTATTAAAGGTATTAAAAAGTAGTAGTTTGTAGGTTGGGTTGACGCAAGAAAGCCCAACAATACCCACCATTAATAACGGACTTATTACAACCCAAAAACCCTGTATCTGTTCACATCATCTCACCCAACCATCACCAACTATCATGTAAATAAGAGAAGACAATAGAACCATCACAGATACACTAGCGAAACATTCACCTCACCATCAGAATTATCACCTGAATTAAATCTTATAAACGCCTTTCCCATTGTTGCGGGTCACGTTTAACATGAAAACAACCAATAATAGAAATTGTTTCATCTATAATAATGTAAAGCAATCCATAGGGAAACTTCCGAATTAACTTCTTTCTAACTTGTTCATGAACAATTGGACAAGCAAAAGGATTACGTTGAATAGTTGAAAAACTAGCATCAACAACACGAATAAATTCAGAACCTAATCCAACAGTATGCTGTTCATACCAATTATAAGCATCCTCTAAATCAAGTTCTGCTTCTGGTGTAATGAAAATTTTGTAAGTCATATATTAACTAACGATTAAATTTTTGTTTCACTTCCTCCCAGCTAGAAACTTGATGAGGATTTTGATAATAAAGTTCTAAACGTCTCTCCAATTCCTTTTTTTGAGCATCACTAATAGTTACATTATCAGCATCTACAGTGATACTATCCCAAATATCTTGGACTAATTGGATTCTTTCCGCAATAGTTAATTGTAAAATGTTTTGAGGTAGTAAGTTCTCCATAAATCTTCCCATTTGAGTAGACAATATTTTTATTTTAACTCATCATTAGCAAGTAGGTTAGGTTGAAACTAAATTTGGTAATTTTGAAAACTCATTGATTAGTATTTACAACACTTTACAAATAACCATCACCGTTATCATGGCAGAAAATGACAAAATCTGCCATACTTTAAAAAAGTAGATTTAGGAAATCACATTATGAAAAGTATGAATATTTCCTTACCTGACACGATGCGCGATTATATAGAAGAACAGGTAGCGCAAGGTGGTTACAGCAGCGTTAGTGAATATTTTCGGGAATTAGTGCGACAAGACCAAAAACAGAAAGCAAACGAACGACTACAAACTATGCTCTTAGAAGGATTAAACTCAGGAAATGCAACAGAAATGACTGCTCAAGATTGGGAAGATATTCGTCAAGCAGTTCGTGAAAAAACTAACAAACGTCAAAGTGCAATTTAGCCATGATGTTTACAATTAAAAAAAGACCTCAAGTTATCCGCGACTTGATAGATTTAGCTACCTACATAGCAGAAGATAATTTAGATGTTTCCGACAGCTTTCTCATAGCAGCAGAAACAACATTTAAACAATTAGCTATAACTCCAGCTATGGGAAAACTCTGTCAATTTTCTCATCCCAATTTAGCAGATATTCGACAACAATCAATTAAAGGATTTAGAAAATATTTGGTTTTTTATCGTATCACTGAATCAGAAGTTGATATTTTGCGAGTTATTCATGGTGCAAGAGACATTGAAACAATATTAGAGCATGTTTGAAAAGTTTAGGGACGTATAATTTGTCATTCTGTTCGCGTTCACGTAGTGTGCCGTAGGCATAGCGTGGCGTTAGCCATGTTGAGTCTTACGCAACGAAGAATCTGGAGTTTAGCCCACATACTGAGATGCTACGTTCCTCAGCATGACATGGAAGGAGACTTTTCAAACACCCTCTTAGATGAGGATTTAGAAATATGAGTTAAGTAGGTTGGGTTGACACAAGGAAACCCAACAATACCCACTATTAATAACACTAAATTACAACCCAAAAACCTTGCATCTGTTCACATCATCTCACCCAACCATCACCACCTATCATGTAAATAAGAGAAGACAATAGAACCATGACAGATACACCACCGAAACATTCACCTATGTTAAATTCACTAAACCCAAACTAATCTGAATTGCTTTATCTACCTGTTCCATTGTGACTGATTCCAGAACACCCAACCGTTTAATTAATCTTTGTTTATCAATAGAACGAATTTGATTAAGAAGTGCAACAGAATCAATCTGTAAACCTCCTTCTGGTACTTTAATTAGCACCTCAGTAGGATACAAAGGTTCTGTAAACTGAGAAGTAAGAGCAGCTACAATAGTTATAGGACTATATTGATTAGAAACGTCATTTTGTAAAATTAAAGCTGGGCGTGTTTTTTTGATTTCTGAACCTATAGTTGGATCAAAATTAACCAAGTAGGTTTCACCACGCTGGGGATAGATTATTTTTCCTTTACTTAACACGCTTCCTCTTCCAAATTAAACCACTCTTCAACTAATCCTAAATCACGTTCTGCTCTTTTGATAGCTCCTTGCTTCAACTGTTCTTTGATATTACTAAATTCACTGTAATTACCATTTGCATATTCATCGCGCACTAATTGAATTTCTGTTTTAGTAGCTTCATCTTTTCGCCAATTTTCCTCTTCAGCACCAGCAATAGCTTCATTAAGAAGCTGCGAAATCTGACGTTTTTCTGATAAACTTAGCGCATTTAAGGAATTAATCAGTAACTCCATCGGAATGAATAGATTTAATCCTGTCTGTGACATTGCTTTTATCATGATGGGTCATTACCGTAAATTATATCAAATGATAGTGAATTAGTCTATAAAAACCCTGTATCTGTTCACATCATCTTCACCCGAAATAAATCAAATCCTAGAATAAATAGCTTACGTGCTAGTAGTATAATATTAAATCGTCAAAAACTTAATATACTTGAAATAGAATCATGACCACAGATGCAGAATATCAAGCAAGAATTACTACTTATAACTGGGATGATTTAATCAAATTCTGGTCAGAAATTAAAACAAAAAAGACCTCAACTTTTTGGGATGCAGGTAAAGCATTAGAATATTTGATATTACGTGCATTTCAACTTGATGGTGCTGACATAGCTTGGCCAGAAACCGTTAAAATTCAAGGTAAAATAGTAGAACAAATTGATGGCGTAGTCTATGCAGATAGCCTAGCTTGTCTGATAGAATGTAAAGATACCAGCGAGGAAGTTAATATCGAACCCATAGCCAAACTCAGAAATCAATTATTGCGAAGACCAGCAACAGCTA
This sequence comes from Anabaena sp. EIM26, assembly GCF_057568715.1. Taxonomy (NCBI): domain Bacteria; kingdom Bacillati; phylum Cyanobacteriota; class Cyanophyceae; order Nostocales; family Nostocaceae; genus Anabaena; species Anabaena sp. EIM26. Next base: position 2,474,888 of record NZ_CM172472.1, read on the forward strand.
TTGGTAGTGTGTTTAGTCGCAGTGGATTTACAGAAGCTACAGTAACATTAACTGGATTTGTAGCACCTCAAACCATTCTATTGTGGGGAGGAGAAGAAATTGAATATTCATTAAAAAATAAATCTATATGTAAATTTCTCATCAAAAAATATCGCGTTTGTGTTCATAAAGGTATCCCCAATTACGACATTATAATTTAATAATTACAGCATTGTAAAGGAGGTTTTTCATGGAACTAGCATACATTCTCACAGAAGGTGATAAGGACATAGAAATTTTACAGAAATTATTACCAAAAAATCTAATTCAAGATATTCAATTTATAGCCGGTGGAAGTTCTTACCGAGCGCGTTCTTTAGCTACTTCATTGCTTGCTACTCGAAAAACACCAGTTGCTCTTGTCATAGATGCAGATACAAATAACGAATCGCAAATATTTGAAAAAAAAGATTTAATTAATTATGTATTAAATCAAGCATCATCTGGTATTCCTTTTCAAGTTTCTCTAGCAGTACCAGAAATAGAATCCATATTTTTACAAGATAAATCATTAATTGAAAAAATAGCAAAACGTCAATTTAATGATTTAGAATGGCAATTAGCTCAAAGTAAACCTAAAGAATTTTTAGAAACCGTCTTAGATAACAAAATGTCGCTCAATGACAAAATACTTAGAAATCTAAATGATGATGAAATTAAAAAATTGCAACAACATCCATTAATACAAGAAATCAAGGGTTTCTTGTCATCAGTTATTGAGTCTTCTGTTGCTATTAATTAACCTAACTGGATACAGAATCTCTATTCACCTATTTTAGATGCAGGATTAGAGTTTCAAATCACAGAAACTTACTTTTAACCTATAAATTTAGTGAGTTAAACATGGATAATCTCTACAACTTACTGCAAAAGATCAAAAAAAGACCTGCAATGTATATAGGTAAAAATTCTATTTTTAGCCTCCAAGCATTTTTAGATGGATACTATTTTGCACGTCGAGAAATTGGTATTCCCTTAACAGCAGAAGAAACAGAATTTCAAACTTTTTTACAATGGATAAGACAGAAATTCAATGTAGAAACAGGTCAATTATGGTCAAGTATTCTGCTTTTCCATTCAGCCGATGAAAAAAGCGCAGTAGATAGATTTTTTACCTTGTTTGAAGAATTTTATCAAAATCAGAAAAATCACGAAATAGCAAAAATTGATGAATTAGTTTCATGACCATAAAAATTACTGAATAGGTTGGGTTGACGCAAGGAAACCCAACAATGCGTATAATAGAATCATACCGGAAAATTTTACTCAATTAAGGAGTTAATAATGGTAATAAAAATTGCCGAAATATCTAAAGATATTGACACCTTACCAGAAGAAGCCCAAATCTTACTACTAGATTTTATTCAATTACTTAAAAAACGTTATCCACAACCAGAAAATCATCATCAAGAAAAAAGTATCTATGAAAAATTTGATGAAATTGGATTAATTGGTTGTTGTGCTGTGGAAGAAAATTTATCAACCACATATAAAGAAGTTTTAGCTAATACATTACCAAACAAATATGATCATAGTTGATACAGGATTTTGGTTAGCTCTCATTGATCAAAAAGACACCTACCACGCAATAGCAAAACAGGCTTTAAAAAAATACAATGAACCCTTAATTACAACATGGTGTGTTGTCACAGAAACCTGTTATCTTTTACTAACTCGCAAAGGAGTTCAAGCTCAATTCACCTTTTTAAATAGTCTGGAACAAGAATTATTTACAATCTTTAATTTAGAGCCTCACCATACTCCGCAAATTATTAAATTAATGGAAAAATATGCTAATCTGCCAATGGATTTAGCTGATGCTTCCCTAGTAATTTTAGCAGAAAATTTAGGACATGGGCGCATTTTTTCAGTAGATCAGCGTGACTTTAACACCTATCGTTGGAAGCAAACTTATCCTTTTGAAAATTTGCTATTTTGAAGTAATTACCTGTATCTGTTCACATCATCTTACCCAACCATCACCAACTATCATGTAAATAAGAGAAGACAATAGAACCATCACAGATACACAAGGAAATATTCACCTCACCTGAGAATTATCACCTGAACCAAATCAAACCTCCTACCGATAGGCTAAAATTAGTAAACAAGCCTTTTCACAAAATCACCAGTATGCAAATTAATAATCTTACCATTGATCAACTAAAAGACCTGATTCGAGAAACAGTTAGAGAAACCATAGAAGAAATGCTAATAGCTCCAGATACAAATCAAAGCATCAAAGAGAATTTCAAACAAGAACTATTAACCATTAAGAAACGCAGAGAAACAGGTGTTAGAGGTATTTCCACAGCAGAAGTTATGCAAAGACTAGGTTTAGAAAACAGATGAATTACCTAGTTGAGTATGAACCAGAAGCACTAGCAGACCTAGAAAAATTGACAACATCGGTTTGTCAAAGAATATTTAATAAAATTAATTGGTTAGCTGAAAATTTCGACCAAATTACACCGCAACCCCTGACTGCTGACTTATCAGGTTTCTTTAAACTGAGAGTTGGAGATTATCGAGTAATTTATGAATTTGACGCAGAGGAAAGAATTATTTTTATTGATAGAGTTGGACATCGGAGAGAGATTTACAACTAAATCATTTACTTGATTTTTAATCATTTTGCAGGGTAAATTAAACGCAACAACCTAAAAACCCTGTATCTATTCACATCATCTCACCCAACCATCACCAACTATCATCTAAATAAGAAAAGACAATAGAACCATCACATATAGACCTGAAAACATTCACCTCAGTAGAAACAGGTCAATTATGGTCAAGTATTCTGCTTTTCCATTCAGCCGATTAAAAAAGCGCAGTAGATAGATTTTTTACCTTGTTTGAAGAATTCTATCAAAGTCAGAAAAATCACGAAACAGCAAAAATTGATGAATTCGTTTCATGACCATAAAAATTACGGCGTAGGTTGGGTTGACACAAGGAAACCCAACAATATTAATAACACTACAATTACAGCCCAAAAACCCTGTATCTGTTCACATTATCTTTTGGATCATTTCAAATTTTACACCTACCCATCCACGCGTTTGAAGACTCTAAAACTCTTAAGGAATTCTAATTAAGAATTAAGAATTACAAATTTTCTTCTGGTGTTGGTCTGGGAAAGATTTCTCCAGCTAAGTAAGCGGGAAAATGCTTTTGAAAATATAACCATGAAGTCATATCTTCGCCATCTAGAAAGGCTTTGGGTGCTTGCTTGTATAAAGGAACGCGAGTATTGATTTCTTCTTGTAGTAGTGGTGGTAATTCTGTAAAACCGCCTACTTTGCTGCCAGTAGCACTGTAGATGAGATAACCAGGGCGTGTACCCATTTTCATCCAAGGCAACCATTGACCGATTCTATCCCAACTGAGTTTTAATTCGGTGACGGAAGTTAATTCTGAGTTAACTAAGTCTGCGCTGGGAACTGTGATTTTAAACAATTCTGCGGCTTGATAAATTGGTGATGGACAGTATTCAGCAAACTGAGGATCTTCTGCTAGGGGGTTGGGATAATGGGGAAAGATATCAAAGATAAAGGTGGTGTTTTCTGCTTCTACTTGGACGGGAAGTTTGCCTTTAAACTTGCCTTGTACGGGACTGTTGGCAACGTGCATCACTGATACTGTTTCCCCTGTCCAAGGGTTTTCCCATTTTTGTAAGATTTCATCTGTTTCTGGGTGGAGATAATAAGTTAGTTCTCTGGAGGTAAAATCCCAGCGTCCTTCAGCGGTGAGAATACAGCGACTTACGCTCATGCCGATGATTTTAAATAATAGTTGCCGCTTTTCACCAGGGACAAAGCTATATATTTTACCAGTCCAAACAAGGAAAGTAGATTCGTTTGAGTCTAGGGAGGAACGGGTTTTGACCCATTGTTGAGCATCAATTTCTTGGTTGTAGGCTACCATTTGCTGTTTCCTGATTTCACGACTAATTAATTTTTTTCCACCAAAGTCCAGAAATAGCTATCTGGGGCAATAAAAGAAAAACTCTGTTCTCCAAATTCGTTACTGACTATATTAGTAAATTTTTGTACGTTACTTGCCCTAATCTTGTCAAAATAAGTGTGTATTCCTTGCACTTGGTAGGTGTAAAGGCACATTCCTAAGCTTCCTGGTTGGGCTGCTTCAAAGTTTGATTCTAGGTTGATATGTTCTGGAAAGCGAATGATATAGAGTCTGCCGCTACGTGCTTCCATGAGGTTGGTTTGGGAGGAACGAGGGTCATCAAAGGCTGTAACTATAAATTTTTCTCCCGGATTAAGGTCAAATAATTCTCGACCGGCTAGGGAAGATTCATAGCTGGTTTCTACGTCATCGCGTACACGTAATAGACCTAAAATGTCTTCATAAAAGCGTAGGGTTTCTTTGCTGTCATCTTGAACAACTAAGCCTAGATGGGTAATTTGGCTGGTGCTAAAGGCTGCATGATGATTAATTTTTCCATAATGGGGCATGACATAGCCAAAGCGTTGAAATAACACTTGTCGAGTTAGGGGTTGCAGTAGGAGCATTTCCCGGACTCCAATGGCAGGATCTATAAAAGGATGGCTTTTTTGGTCTTTGTTGTAAATGACTTCCCAGTAAGGGTATGAGTATTTGATGGTTTTATCAGTGATTTTGGCATTTTCGGCATGATTTAAGATACCTAGTAAGTCGGCGGTTAAGGTGGTAGTCCAGCGATTACCTTTAACTTTCATGGAACTGATGCCCAATCCTTGATTTGTGGGATTTTGCCAAGTCATGAGCCGAATTAAACCATGATCTGCGTCTTGATGGTAAAGACGGATGACTTTTAAGGGGGAATTTACCCAATATAGTTGATAGGCTGCTTCTGCGGTTAGTTCTCCTATTTGCCCGATGCGATAACCGAATTGTTGCCAATATTGAAGTGCTGGAATTGGATCGGGAACACCAATGCAGACTTCATAGATACCTTGAATTGCGGTAGTTATTTTTTGATTCATGGGAAGTTTAGAATAATTCGTAATAGTGCTTACAGTCGCGCTAGGGATACGTAATTACCATTCAGTCAAGGGTTCAGGTTTTTCAGTGGGTGGTTTATTTACGCTGCTCTGTACTTATGAATATCAAGTACGGGAGTTTCTCTGGAGGTAGATTAGGAGTTTTATGCTTGTTGAGAGATATAGGCAAATCTAAAATCCCAATTTGGTATAAATTAGTATTTTGAATGGTGTTTTCAGTCAGGATATCCTATTGTACTGTGTGAGCTATGCTAAATCATGAGCGATCGCTGACTACCTATGATTCTGCCTTGTTAAATAAAATAGTCTCTCAGGTCTGCCAAGTCATCATTACTATTCAAAAACAGCAGCCAGAATTATTACTTGAAAAGTATAGAAAAGTTCAGTGGCAAAATAATTCTAATCAATCGGCTTTGAGTGCCAAATTCATGGATTTATTAAGCCAAACTCAAAGTTGGGAGGAATTACTGCAAAAATTGCAATTATATCTCAGAGCAATTTTTGTTGCTGAAGCTTTAAACTCACCAATATTATCAGAATTAATTGCTAATGTTCGCCAATTTAATCCAATTATTTCTGAATTAAATGGCTCATTAAATACTATATTCACTCCGGTTTTACAACCCGTAGGAATTGCTGTTTTACTTTTAGATGCTGAGAATTTACAAATTAATACTAATACAGAGAAGTTTTTGGCTACTGTTTGTAATAGTCCGATTCAAGTGAAAATTGCTTTTGCTAATTGGGTTAATCGGGGAAAGTTAGATATAGAATTACATGAACGTGGCTATGATTTGATTCATGTTCCTGCTGGCAGAGATAATGCAGATGGCAAAATGATTGCTTTTGGTTCTTCAATTCATGAGCGATACCCAAATGCTAAGGAAGTTTTGGTTTGCTCTTCTGATAAAGTAATGACTAATTTATGTAATAATTTACAGCAACATGGGCTAATAGTATATCAAGTAAGTCAACATGGAGAAAATATTAATTTATTCAATAACTCTACAGGTGAGACTACAAATTATAGAATTAAATCGCTGCCTGAAGTTCCATCACTTGAGCAATTTATTCGACAACTGAAAAATTTAATTCAAGATGAACAGAATTTAAATGCAAGTTATTGGATTAAACTTTCTCAAATTTCTAAATTGTATAAAATTAAATATCAGTTGAATATTAGCCATATTGTTTCTCAATATTTACCTGGTAAAAGAGCAAGAGATATATTTGTTAATTATCCTGCTGATTTTGTGATTCATCAAATTGATGATGTTTCAGAGTTATATGTAACTGTTTTTGATCACAATCAAGTTCAAACAGAAGATGGTAAAATATCTGAAATAGATAAAAATAAACAGCTACAATCTTTAACTGGCATCACTTCTAAACAAGATTTAGAAAAAGCGTTGAATATTATTCTCGATGAATTAATAGAAAAATCTGTTCATGACTATTTTGATATTAGTATTTTGGCGAGTAAGTTTAAACAAAAATATGGTAAAACGATTACGGAGCAAATTCAAGAGTTACAGCTAAGTGGTACTTTTGTCAAATTTTTACAGTCTTGTAATAATTTTCATCTTCAACAAAAAGATAAAAAATGGGAAATCGGTAAAGTTAATATTGCTACCCTTTCATCTATTTCCTTTTCTCATATCAATTCTGCATTTGATTTAGAACAGGTAATTAAGATGATTCTGGCAGAGTTCACCCAAGATTCTAAAAGCAATTTTGTGGATATTGGTATTTTAGGTGTTAAATTTAATCAAAAATATAATAAACCAATAACTAAACAAATGAAAGAATTAAAAATTAGTGGTAGTTTTATTAAATTTTTGCAATCTTGCAGTTCTTTCCAAATACAGCAAAAAGGTAATAAATGTATGGTGTCGCTTTCTGGAATCAGTAAATAGTCTTAAGAAGAACCCCACCCCCAACCCCCTCCTCCTTCGGATTCACCAGTCGCCTACGGTGGGAAACCCGCCTACAGCGCTGGTTCACCGCAAGCGAGGAGGGGGCTATGTATAATAGATATGTTGTGTAAAGAAATGTAAATATTGTGATGCTGGATAAAGTTATTGTCGTTGTTGGTGCTACTGGTGGGATTGGTTCTGCTTTAAGTCGTCAACTTGCACCTACTGGGGCTAAGTTGGTACTAGCTGCTAGAGATGGGGTGAGTTTAGCAACTTTGGCAAATGAGTTACCAGGGGAAGTGTTGTCAGTTCCTACTGATATTACTCAACCGGAACAAGTGGACGCATTAATACAAAAAGCTGTAGCTAGATTTGGTCAAATTGATGTTTTAGTGAATGCGGCTGGAGCGGGTGTTCTTAAGCCCTACAACAATATCGAACCGGCTGATTTAGACAAAATGCTGGATTTGAATTTAAAAGGCTGTTTTTATACGAGTCAAGCTGCTGCCCAAGAGATGCAAAAACGTAAATCTGGTCATATCTGTAATGTGGTAGGAATTCTGGGTAAGCATTCGATGGCTATGGCTGCGGCTTATTCTGCTTCTAAGTTTGGTGTTGTGGGTTTTAGTAAGTGTATGGCGGAGGAGTTGAAGCGTTTTGGTGTGAAGTTCACTTTATTCTATTTTGGTGGGGTAGATTCTCCTTTTTGGGATCAGGTGAGTTTGAAGGTGGATAGGAAAAAAATGCTGAGTTGTCAAACTGCGGCTAATGCTATTTTTTATGCGCTATCTGCTGAACCGGAAGCTGTACCGATGGAAATTAATATTCAACCTGATAGTCATTTATTTTTCTAGATTCAGAATTATTGCTGAGGACGTAAGCGTAAATTGAGCATATGAGGCAAAATTTACTTATATAAGCTGTTGCTCTGGATTTTCAGAAATTATGCTCCAAATTGATCACGTTCACTTCTATGTAGAAGATGCCCAAGGGTGGCGAGATTGGTTTGTCAATTATCTGGGGTTTAAAGCAGTAGCGGGTTCGATGTTTCCTACCCCTGTTAGTCAGGGAAAATTGTTTCACACTTGTACGGAAGTTGTGAAAAATGGCAATGTCTACTTTTTGCTGTCTTCACCTTTGTTACCGACTAGTCCTGTGGCTGAGTTTTTTCGTCATCATCCTGCTGGTGTGGCAGATGTGGCTTTTGCTGTGGCAGATGTGGAAGCGGTTACGGCTAGAGCGATCGCTCAGGGTGCTAAACTTTTGCAACCTGTCCAGCATGATGTATCGATCAAATACGCCAAAATTGCGGCTTGGGGTGGGTTAACCCATACTCTGATTGAAAGAAAAGGAGATGGGGAAATGGGGGATAATGATACATCACCCCATACTTTTACGGCTATAGATCATGTGGTTTTGAATGTGGCAGTTGGTGATTTAGAGGCTGCTGTCAGTTGGTATCAAAATATTTTGGATTTTCGACCCCAACAAAGTTTTAAAATTCAAACTAATCGCTCTGCGTTGCATAGTCAGGTGATGATTTCTCCTAATGGGAGGGTACAGTTACCGATTAATGAGCCGGCTTCGCCTAATTCGCAAATTCAGGAGTTTCTGGAAGTGAATCGGGGGGCAGGAATTCAACATATTGCTTTACGTACTTCTGATCTTGTGAGTGCGATCGCTCAATTTCGTAAAACTGGTCTATCTTTCCTTTCTGTTCCCACAACTTATTACTCACAACTACAGCAGCGTCTAGATTTTCCTTTATCAGCCCAGGAACTGCGAGCGATCGCTCAACAAGAAATATTGGTTGATTGTCAAAAAGATGCTCCTCTAGGGGCGTTGCTGCTGCAAATTTTCACTCAGCCGATTTTTGGCAAACCGACTTTTTTCTTTGAGTTTATTGAACGTCGTTCTCAAGCGGTTGGTTTTGGTGAAGGTAATTTTCGGGCTTTATTTGAAGCTATTGAAAGCGAACAAGTTAAACGCGGATTTGCTAGGTGATAAGGAGGTAGGAGGCAGAGGAGAAGAATTTTTCCCAATCACCAATCACCTGTTACCAATCACCTATTACTGAGATAATGTGAAAAAAATTAACATAATTTGCTAATGCTGAGACTAATTACTGATTTTGACGGCCCGATTATGGATGTTTCTGAGAGGTACTATCGTGTTTATCAATTATGTTTACAGGAAACGCGATATCCTGATCAAGCGGTGACAGAACTTTCTAAAGCAGAATTTTGGCAACTCAAGCGATCGCACACTGCCGAAAAATATATTGCCTTAAAATCTGGTTTAGATGAACAACAGTCCCAAAAATTTACCCAAATCCGCAAACAAACAGTACATACAGAGCCTTATTTTCAGTATGATAGCCTCGTCCCTGGTGCAATAGAAGCCCTCACCAAAGTTCAACAAGCAGGAATTGATTTGGTTGTGATGACCATGCGCCGGGTGCGAGAACTGGACTATGCTATTAATAAATACGATTTAAGCAAATTTTTCCCAGAAAATCGCCGTTATTGCCTCAGTAACGACTATGTGAAAACCCGCGACATAGAAGATAAACCCCTGTTAATGGCTAGAGCTTTAGCAGAACTTCCCCCCGCTGCTGATACTTGGATGGTGGGGGATACAGAAGCAGACATCACCGCAGCGAAGACACATGGCATTAAGGTCATAGGTGTAGAAAGTGGAATCCGCGATCGTACACAACTAGAACTTTATCAACCTGACTTAATTGTTAAGGATTTGAGCGCAACTTTAAAGATTATCAGAAAGTAAGGGAACACCAGAAAATAAATTATTCAATCTTGTGGCATGGGCATCCTACCCGTCCTTGATAATTTGCGGGCTTTTCGGCCTGCACCACAAGAAATTTTTGTACATTTTTTTATCTGGAAGTCCCTAAGGTGAGCGGGTGCAAAGGATCATCATTTTGCGCCTATGGTAAGGTGAATAACCCAATGACCAATCACTAAATTAGTGCCTAAATTGTGTCATGATGATAGCCTATGAGTGTCGCAGATTGAGAACGGTGTAATTAGGCATGGATTATCGGGATGCAGGCGTTGATGTTGAAGCGGGTAGAGCCTTTGTAGATCAAATTCGCAATTTGGTTCACAGCACCTTTAGACCGGAAGTAATTGGCGGATTAGGTGGCTTTGGTGGCTGCTTTCAACTCCCTACAGGTTACAAAGAACCCGTTTTGGTGTCTGGGACAGATGGTGTCGGTACAAAGCTAAAAATAGCCCAAATTCTCAACCGCCATGATACCGTCGGGATTGATTTGGTAGGGATGTGTGTTAATGATGTGCTGACATCGGGAGCCGAACCACTATTCTTTCTAGATTATGTGGCAACTGGTAAGTTAGACAAAGAGCAGTTAACTCAGGTTGTGGCAGGTATAGCTACTGGATGTAAATTGGCTGGTTCTGCTTTGTTAGGAGGCGAAACAGCAGAAATGCCTGGTTTTTACCAAGTAGGTGAATATGATTTGGCTGGTTTCTGTGTGGGAATTGTGGAAAAAAGCCGGATGCTAGATGGTTCTCAAGTGCAAGTTGGGGATGTGGCTATAGGTTTAGCCAGCACTGGGGTTCATAGCAATGGTTTGAGTTTAGTCAGAAAAATTGTCAGCAATGGTGGCTTTTCTTGGGATGACAACCCGGAATTATTAAATGGGGAAACTATTGGTGAGACTTTCCTCACTCCTACTCGAATTTATGTTAAACCTGTTTTAGCGGCGTTGAAAGCTGGGTTAGAAGTTCACGCTATGGCTCACATTACTGGTGGGGGTTTGCCGGAAAATTTACCTAGATGTCTGGGAACAGGCCAAGCAATCAAAATTAATCCCAATAGTTGGACTATTCCCTCTATGTTTCAGTGGTTAGCTGAGGCTGGCTCTGTGAGCGCTGAAGCTATGTATAATACATTTAATATGGGGATTGGATTTGTGGTGATACTACCACCGCACCAAGTGGAACAAGCTATTAACCATTTTCAATCACAGGATATTCCCGCTTATGCAATTGGTGAGGTTGTGACTGGGACAGGGGAATTGGTAATGGGTGATTGGTGATTGGTGATTGGTAATGGGTGATTGGTTATTACTAGTACAGCATGGCGTAAATAAACCAACCATTCTCAATCGCTAAAAAGCTTACCCCATATTATTTTTGACTTTTGATTTTTGATTTTTGACTTCCGCGAAGCGGTACTAGCCTAAACAGATATAACAGGTATCTAAAATGAACAGAATATCAGTATTTATCCAAACTTACGCAAAATTTTAGACTGTCTTTATAGAAGTAATCAAAAATACTCATGACCATGAGCGTTGAGATTTGCTAACGTAGTCTTAACAAATCTCAAAAATTAATTGCTGTAGCCGATAAAGTAGCGGCCAACACCCAGTGTATATTGATTTTTCATTTATTCAGTGCGGCGTGTTGGTGTCTTAAGAATTATATATTGTTGTTCAGAGGGGGTTATGGTTGTAAATTGTGTCCAGACTACTGCTTCCACAGAACTTTTAAGACAAGTATTCCAGAATATTGATGCCCAAAGTTGTCCTAGTTTATTTAATTTTCATATGCACACGGTCAACTCGGATGGCAGATTGCAGCCGAGTGGATTGATGGAGCAAGCGATCGCAATTGGGCTAAAAGGACTAGCGATTACTGACCATCATACTATTGCTGGCTATCAAGCCGCGCAAGCTTGGTTAGAAGATTGGAAGTGGGGTCATCCCGATTCACATACTCCTCATCTGTGGAGTGGTGTAGAAATCAATGCCAATTTGTTGGATATAGAAGTTCACATTTTGGCTTATGCTTTTGAGCCTGAAAACTCTAGTCTTAATCCTTATTTGCAAAAAAAAGCAACTACAGGTAAACAATATCAAGCAGCTAATGTGATATCGGCTATTCATGATGCTGGTGGACTAGCTGTACTCGCTCATCCAGCCCGTTACAAGCGATCGCACTTCGACTTAATTCCCGCTGCTGTGGAAGATGGAATTGACGGTGTTGAAGCTTTTTATGCTTACAACAATCCCAATCCTTGGAAACCCAGTACTGTTGTATCAGAAGAAGTACAACTTTTAGCGGCAGAATTCGGTTTATTTAATACCTGTGGTACTGATACGCATGGTTTAAATTTGCTGCAACGTTTGTAAGGTTAAAGTTATCTTTTTTATACTCCTGGTTAATTTAGCCAGGGGGTAATTACTACCCATGATTGTGCTAACGCTGATGAAATTCAACTTGTTTTTCTAGGATTTTGACATCATATTGCCCAAAAAAATCATGTCCCAGCAGCCCAATCATCGCTTTGGGTGCGATCGCCACTCTGGCATTCTTAACAACAGCACCACTAACAGCAATTGTTGAGATATTACCAGTTTTGAACTCAACTATACTACCATCGGCAATACTCGCTTTTACCGTTCCTGAAGGTTGAATTTTCAGGGCTGTAGCCATTCCTTGAGTAATCAAAATACCACTCGCACCAGTATCAACAACCATTTCAAAGACTTGATTACCGTTAAAATTAACATCTATAATTGGAGTCTGACCGCTACGACGCTTAATTGGGACTCGAAAAACCTTGGGAGTTGATGGTGGTGGTGTCATTCCGCAGAGTTGTCCCAAACTAACAGTTTTGCCTGATGATGTCACCATAAAACAACCACCAGGATCATTAGCTTTGGCTACAGATGGTACTGTTAAAAACATCATCCCAGATACAGCAGCAATCCCTATCCTTTGCACAGCTTTCATTATTTGTAGTTGCCCTAAATTGCTCGAAAATCCTCTAAATCTAGAATAATCGAAAATATTGATTATACATACAGCAAAATCTCTGAATTTTTACTAAAGTTCAGAAAATCACCGAGCTATGATTAACCGCAGTTCATTTCAAGCATTTTGACTACTGACTCCTAAATTCTCACCTAAAATTTCCGCAGGATCTAGACCTGCACAATGAGCATCAGCAGGAATTTCATGAGGGTCTAAAATGCCTTGAGGTAAGTACACTAATTCTCGTAAAGGTGTCACCATTGGATCATCGGTGACTTTATAAGGTAGTCTTCCCATTGCTACATTATCAAGGTTCAATTCGTGGCGATCATAAACAGAAAGTTCATATTCTTCAGTAAATGATATACAGTTTGTCGGACAGAATTCCACACAGTTACCGCAGAAAATACAAACTCCAAAATCAATGCTGTAATGATTGAGTTTTTTCTTCTTAGTTTCTTTGTCAAATTCCCAATCTACGACCGGCAGGTTGATAGGACAAACACGAACACATACCTCACAAGAAATACATTTATCAAATTCAAAGTGAATTCTGCCTCGAAAGCGTTCGGATGGGATGAGTTTTTCGTAAGGATATTGAACAGTTATAGGACGACGTTGCATATGGTCAAACGTCACCGATAGCCCTTGTCCAATATATCGACCAGCTTGAACACTGTTTTGAACGTAATCGCCAACTTGTTGAATAAATTTAAACATGAAGAATCTAATTGCCGCTAACAATACTCCTAACCTGCACAGTAATAGCTGCTGTTAGTTATAACTTCTGCCAATTGATAGAATTAATATTTATTTGTAGTCAATCTTTTAGTTGTAATAGTTGTAATAATTTATAAATTAAGTCGTACTTCAGCACAAAGAGGCGATCATCTCTCACTTAAGTTGGGTGTCGCTGTTTTTGGGATTCCATACACTGGGGTTATACGTCCACAATGACGTTGTAGTTGCCTTTGGTACGCCAGAAAAGCAAATTTTGATTGAGCCGGTGTTTGCTCAATTTATCCAAGCTGCTCACGGTAAATTACTGTATGGTATGGATGCTTTGTTATCTAACCCAAATAGTATTGCCTATACAGCCTGGCCAAACCAGGCTAACGTCTGGCTACCAGGTTGGTTAGATGCGATTAACTCAGGTACTAACTCGCTGTTTTTAACCATTAGACCCGGAGATTTTTTAGTTCATCATGCGATCGCACTTGGTTTGCACACCACCACACTCATTTGTGTTAAAGGTGCATTAGATGCCCGTGGAACTAAGCAATTTCCTGACAAAAAAGATTTCGGTTTTAACTCTATTTGGACACCTAGTTTGGGCAACTGGTTTTATGTTCCTAATTAGTTGGCGTGGTTATTGGCAAGAGTTGATTGAAACTCTGGTTTGGGCGCACGAACGCACCCCTTTAGCCAACTTAGTTTACTGGAAGGATAAACCTGTGGCTATGTCTATCGTTCAAGGTTGGTTGGTGGGTTTAATTCACTTCACAGTTGGTTATTTTCTCACCTATGCCGGATTGGTCAATACAAAACATTTACCTATCCTCAATTCAAGCGCCATCACTTCTCAGGTGATAAAATTACGCTTTCAAAGATTGGTGATGTAAAAGTAATTGTTCATCGTCAAATACCTGACGGGTTCGATATAAAAACTGTATCTGTGACTAAAAAATCAGATGGTTATTATGTCACATTAAGTCTCGACGATAAAACAGTTCCAACAGTTAAACCTGATTTTGACGTGGATAATATTGTTGGTATTGATGTCGGGCTGATTGATTTTTTTGTTACTTCTGATAACGAAAGAATTTCAGCACCAAAGTTTTTACGCAAAGCTGAACGTAGACTAAAATCAGCACAGCGTAAAGTATCTAGAAGAAAGAAAGGTTCTAATCGTCGTAAAAAAGCGATTAAAAAACTAGGCAAGCAACATAAAAAAGTTGCAGACACCAGAAAAGATTTTCACTTTAAAACAGCTAAATCACTTCTAGATAAATATGACGTGGTAGCTCTTGAAAAATTGAATATCAAAGGACTTGCTAAATCAAGACTGGCTAAAAGTGTAAATGATGCTGGATGGGGACAGTTTATAACCATACTTTCAAACAAAGCCGAAAATGCTGGCTTGAAAGTAATAGCTGTAAGTCCTAACGGTACTAGCCAAGAATGTTCTAGCTGTGGTCATAAAGTTAAAAAGCCACTATCTCAAAGGATGCATAACTGTCCTGTTTGCCATACAAGTATTTGCAGGGACTTAAATGCAGCCATAAACATAAAGAACCGTGGGGCACACGGTCTTAAAGCTCAGGTAATGTCCTCACAGAGGAGTCACTGAGAAGCCCACACTCACCTGAAAGGGAGTGTGTGGAGTATGTCACTATTTAATGGTGCTGTCACACAACCTTATGTAGAAACTGATGCCATCTCCCCTTTAAGTGTCTATGGATGTAGTAAAGCTTTAGCCGAAAAGCGGGTTTTACAAGCTTGTCCTTCATCGCTGATCATTCGCACCAGTGCCTTTTTTCCCACATTCCGCAGATATTAAAGTAAATTTAGGAATTAAAAATTTAGAAAAAGTAAAGCCTGAAAAGATTGCCTAGCAAAGATTTCAGGCTTTTTTGGTAAAATAATAAGCGTCAAATAGAGAAGGGAAAAAACAATGAAAGAGTCAAAAGAGGTCATGAAAATCCTAGATATAGACCATTTAGGAATAGTAGCGGGAATAATAGACGAGATGGAATTGGTAGAAGAAGTGAATAAAATGGTGGGAATAAAAACAAAAGAAATTCTCACACCAGGACAAGTAGTAAAAGCAATGATCTTAAATGGATTAGGCTTTTTAAGCGCCCCATTATATCTATTTGGGGAATTTTTTGTAGGAAAAGCAACAGAACATTTAATAGGAGAAGGAGTATTGCCAGAGCATTTAAATGACGATAAACTAGGAAGAGAACTAGACAAATATCATCAAATAGGAACAACAAAAATATTTACAGCAGTAGCCATAAAATCAGCCCATAAATTCCAAGTAGAAAGCAAGAGTATTCATTTAGATGGAACATCAATGAGTGTAGAAGGAGAGTACAAAAAAGAAATCGAAGAAATAGACGAAACAAAGCAAGAAACAGGAGAAAATAAATTAGAGATAGAAGCAGAGATGAAAGCAATAGAAATAGTGCATAGATACTCAAGAGATAAAAGACCAGACCTCAAACAATTTATCATAGACATGATAGTAACAGGAGATGGAGACATCTCCTTATATTTAAAAGTAGATTCAGGAAATGTAGATGATAAAAGTGTATTTGTAGAAAGATTAAAAGAATTTAAAAAACAATGGACATTTGAGGGAATATGTGTAGCATATAGTGCCTTATATACAGCAGAAAACTTAGCAGCAATGAGAGAAATAAAATGGATAACAAGAGTACCATTAAGTATCAAAGAAGCAAAAAATAAAATCGTAGGCATAAAAGAATTGGAATGGAAAGATAGTCAAATATCAGGGTATAAAATAGCAGCTAAAGAATCAGAATATGGAGGGATAAAACAAAGATGGGTAATCGTCGAAAGTGAAATAAGAAAAAAATCAAGTATCCAACAAGTAGAAAAACAAGTAAAAAAACAGGAATCAAAAGCAAAAGCCTTACTTAGTAAACTATCCAGGCAAGAGTTTGCTTGTCAGCCAGATGCTAAAATAGCAATAGAAAAGTTATCAAAATCCTGGAAATATCACCAAATAAAAGAAATTGAGTACATAGAGAAACCAGAATATAAAACAGCAGGTAGACCAAGTAAATTGACCGAACCAAGTCAAATAAAATATCAAGTTAAAGGTCAAATAGAAATAAGAGAAGAAGTAATAGAAGCTGAAAAAATTAAGGCAGGTAGATTTATATTAGCAACGAATATCTTAGATAACAATGAATTGAGTGATGAGCAGGTATTAGAGGAATATAAAGCCCAACAATCCAACGAGAGAGGATTTAGATTTTTAAAAGACCCGTTGTTTTTTACATCAAGTGTATTTGTCAAAACCCCGGAAAGAGTAGAAGCAATAGCAATGATAATGGGATTGTGTTTGTTGGTCTATAACCTCGCACAAAGAAAGTTAAGACAAGAATTAGCTAAATTCGATGATGGGATTAGAAATCAAGTTAATAAAATCACAAATAAACCGACAATGAGGTGGGTATTTCAGATGTTTCAGGCTGTACATTTGGTAATTATAAATGGACAGAAACAAATGAGCAATTTAACAGAGGAACGTGAAAAGATTGTTAGATACTTAGGAAAGAGTTGTAGTAAATATTATCTAATTACTTGATGTGGTTTATTTGACCGAAAAAGATGCAGATAGTTCAAGGGTAAAATTAGTAAATATAAATTTTTAGCGAAGATGTAAATATTCTTGGCTGTAATTGTCATGTTTATTTTACCCGAAATTACTAATTTAATATAGAGAGAGAAGATATTTTAAAACCTCATAAAATGAAGTTACTTAATATGCTCTATTTTTTGGCAAACAAAGTTAAACTCAACCAGAAAAATTAGGCAGATAAAATTTTCCTGGCTGGAATTTTTCAAAAATATCAATAATCTAAGTCACATCTGCGGAATGTGGGTTTTTTAGTCCTTGGGATGAGTATAACTTTGTGACTATTGCTCTACGTCAACTCAGTACTGGAGAGGAGTTTTTAGCAGCAGCAGATATTATAGTTTCCCCTACCTATGTACCTGATTTAGTTCATGCCAGTCTTGATTTGTTAATAGATGATGAAACTGGGTTGTGGCATTTAGCTAATAAATGTGAAATTTCCTGGGCAAACTTAGCACGGTTAGCAGCAAAACAAGCGGGTGTGAGTGTGAAAAATTTAATTGCTTTACCTACACGACTACTTAATTTAGCTGCTCCTCGTCCAACTTATAGCGTTCTTGGTAGTAGTCGAGGTGAGATAATGCCTGGTCTAGAAAGTGCGATTTCTCGATATTGCGAAGAATGGCAAATATAAAATTAATAAAATAAAAATCCTGTAAATCCTAAAATCCTGTAAATCCTGATTCAGACTAATTCCTTAACTTCTCCAACACCTCATCAGTAAAGGGATTTTTCCCAGCTTTCAAATCCTTCACCCAGCCTTGTCGTTGCGCTTTATTATTTTTATTACCAGTCCATTTAATATATGCCTCAAAATCCTCAATAGCCCCTTTATAATCACCAGTCAACGCCCTAGCTAAACCACGACTATCACGATAATCACCATAATTGGGTGATAAATTAACAGCCTTTTCACAGGCAAATATCACATCAGCAGCTTTTTTATGTAAGCTACCTTGCCAACAAAGTGTATTCCAAGAAGATGCAGTAATTTCTAATGGAGGATATATTTTTTGTGCTTCAGCATAATTTTCTAATGCCTTCTTAACTTCCCCTTTCTGCACAATACTTTCTCCCTCGGTAATTAAGCGTTTAGCCTTACCTTTATTTGCCAACTCCTGTGCTTTTGTCTGGAGGTCAAATGTTAAACTCGGATTCCATTTCCAAGCAGTTTGGAAAGTTGCTACCGCATTATCAATATTCCCATTTCTGGCTTCCTCTTCTCCCACCTGGACTAAAAAAGGTGCGGCTGCTACCAGATTAGATTGGTTTTGGCATACTTGCAGTTTTTCCAATTCCTTGGGATTAATAACGAGATAATTATCCAACCACTGACAGCCACGAGATAACAATTCATCCAGCCTATCAGCCCGCCACACCCTGGCGGTGTTGTCATCAGATGCGGTGACTATGGTTTTACCGTCCGGGCTAAAACTGGCGTTCCAGACTGTACCAGTATGCCCTTTGAGTTCGGCTATTTGTTTACCAGACACATCCCACACCCTGGCGGTGTTGTCCCAAGATGCGGTGACTATGGTTTTACCGTCCGGGCTAAAACTGGCGTTCCAGACTGTACCAGTATGCCCTTTGAGTTCGGCTATTTGTTTACCAGACACATCCCACACCCTGGCGGTCTTGTCATCAGATGCGGTGACTATAGTTTTTCCGTCCGGGCTAAAACCGGCGTTGTTGACTCTTTTAAGTTCGGCCAATAGTTTACCAGACACATCCCACACCCTGGCGGGGTTGTCATCAGATGCGGTGATTATGGTTTTTCCGTCCGGGCTAAAAACGGCGTCGATGAAATAATCGGTATGCACTTTAAGTTCGGCCAATAGTTTACCAGACACATCCCACACCCTGGCGGTGTTGTCCCAAGATGCGGTGACTATGGTTTTTCCGTCCGGGCTAAAACTGGCGTTGATGACTTCCCTGGTATGCCCTTTGAGTTCGGCCAATAGTTTACCAGACACATCCCACACCCTGGCGGTCTTGTCAAAAGATGCGGTGACTATGGTTTTTCCGTCCGGGCTAAAACTGGCGTTGATGACTCTACTGGTATGCCCTTTGAGTTCGGCCAATAGTTTACCAGACACATCCCACACCCTGGCGGTGTTGTCCCAAGATGCGGTGACTATGGTTTTTCCGTCCGGGCTAAAATTGGCGTTGTTGACTCCTTTGAGTTCGGCCAATAGTTTACCAGACACATCCCACACCCTGGCGGTCTTGTCAAAAGATGCAGTGACTATGGTTTTTCCGTCCGGGCTAAAACTGGCGTTGTTGACTGTATCAGTATGCCCTTTGAGTTCAACCCATTGTTTACCAGACACATCCCACACCCTGGCGGTCTTGTCAAAAGATGCGGTGACTATGGTTTTTCCGTCCGGGCTAAAACTGGCGTTGTTGACTGTATCAGTATGCCCTTTGAGTTCGGCCAATAGTTTACCAGACACATCCCACACCCTGGCAGTCTTGTCAAAAGATGCGGTGACTATGGTTTTTCCGTCCGGGCTAAAACTGGCGTTGATGAGATAACTGGTATGCCCTTTGAGTTCAACCCATTGTTTACCAGACACATCCCACACTCTGGCGGTCTTGTCAAAAGATGCGGTGACTATGGTTTTTCCGTCCGGGCTAAAACTGGCGTTGATGACTCTACTGGTATGCCCTTTGAGTTCAACCCATTGTTTACCAGACACATCCCACACCCTGGCAGTCTTGTCAAAAGATGCAGTGACTATGGTTTTTCCGTCCGGGCTAAAACTGGCGTTGTTGACTCTACTGGTATGCCCTTTGAGTTCGGCCAATAGTTTACCAGACACATCCCACACCCTGGCGGTCTTGTCAAAAGATGCGGTGACTATGGTTTTTCCGTCCGGGCTAAAACTGGCGTTGATGACTCTACTGGTATGCCCTTTGAGTTCGGCCAATAGTTTACCAGACACATCCCACACCCTGGCGGTCTTGTCATCAGATGTGGTGACTATGGTTTTTCCGTCCGGGCTAAAACTGGCGTTGTTGACTCCTTTGAGTTCGGCCAATAGTTTACCAGACACATCCCACACCCTGGCGGTGTTGTCATTAGATGCGGTGATTATGGTTTTCCCGTCCGGGCTAAAACTGGCGTTGTAGACATAACCGGTATGCCCTTTGAGTTCGGCCAATTGTTTACCAGACACATCCCACACCCTGGCGGTGTTGTCTAAAGATGCGGTGACTATGGTTTTCCCGTCCGGGCTAAAACTGGCGTTTCTGACTTCACTGGTATGCCCTTTGAGTTGATTTTTTTCGTGAATATTATCCAGAATTGTTTGTAATGCAAATTGGGGACTAGCGGCAGGATATTCTTCTAGGGGGCGGCCATCTTTAACTAATTCTTTAACTTCTTGTCCTGCTGCCATTGCTGATAATAATGATTCTATTTCGTATGTTTCAAACTGTTGCCAAGCTGTAATTCCCTGCCTTTCTAACCTTGAACCTGCTTGGGCTTCGTAACTCAGGCGATATGCTTGCATAGCCAGTACAGCCGCAATTCCTCCTAATACTAGGGAGATAGCCATTACTCCTGAACTAATACTAATTCTTTGTTTAGCTTTTTTATTTGCCACCGCTAAAATATTCTTAGCTTCTTCTGATTGTTTTAATTCTGCTTCTTTTAACTGACGTTGCTTGCGTTCTTTTTCCAGTTCCGCCATTAGCTTTGGTTTTTGTTGCTGGTGAATAAACAAAGCCAAATAATCATGAACTAATTGATAACGTTTAGGATTTTCTGGTAACAACACCACCAAACCAGATTTAACAACTATCTCTAAGACTAAATCTAAATTATTCCCAGCTTCAGTTTGATCTTGTTCTAATAATGAGTTTAAATCTCTTTCTAATTCTGCCTTAGTTTTTAACGGTCTTGTTCCTTGGTCGTCCGTGAGAAAATAAAGTAATAATTCGGCAAGTTCTTGATTTTTATCACCGCAAGCTTTAACTATTTCTCCTAAATAACGTTTAACTAATTGTTGTTTGTTACCACATTCTTGATATGCTACTAATGTTGTAATTTTTTCTGTTGCTAATTGCGCCCCCACAATTTGTAATTCAATGGGACGAACTGAACCAAGTTCTTGTGATAAATCTTCTACCAGTCGGTTAATTAAATCCGGTTCTAACTGAAAAGTTGTTTTTTTAGTTAAACTCTCAATTGTAGTTTTAGCATTTTCTGGAGTTAAATTCCCCAATTTATACAGCACATTCTTACTGAGAATACCATCACCAATAATATTCATATCGGGAATTTCATCACATTCTAATAAAAGATGTAAATAATCTACCCGCAAAGATAAAATTACTCGCAAAGATCCACTATTTTTATCATTTAAACATTTCCCTAAAAACCGAAAAAATTCTGTTCTAGCTATATCTTCAGGATAAACAAAGAAAAATTCTTCAAACTGGTCAAAGATTAACAGTATTCTCAGGTTATTTTTTTCCATTTCTACCAGTTGTGAAATAAACTCGTCCTGAGAATCTAATTTCAAATCTTCTGGTTTAAATCTTTTTGGTAATACATTTAAAAGTTCTTTTTGTAACTCTGTAAACCAACTATTATAAACTCTAATAGTTACAGGTAAATTATCTTTAAACCCTATAGCTTTATTTTGCAATGCGGGAATTAACCCAGCATTCACTAGAGAACTTTTACCAACTCCCGACTGTCCATGAATAACAATGATTTTTTTATCAGTTCTACCAATGCTTTCTAGTAATTTATCTACATCTATTTTCCGTCCAGATGCTTCAATTTCTGGGGAAATATTTTCTTTATTCACAAAAGATGTATTTTTTGCTGGTTTTAACCAACCTGCACCAATAAATGCTCGTAAACCAAATTGTTGTTCAATAGAACGAGATTCTAATTTGGTATTAAAAGCTTCCAGATATTCTGTTTTTTGAAATAATAGCTGTTGTAAAAGATTGAGAATCTTAACATACAATTTTGGTTGATTATTAATAACACCGATATCTTTAGCCAAGTTTAAATTTCTAATTGCTTCGTCATATTGTTGTAATTTTTCTTGAGCTTGTGCTAAAATTAAAAGTAGACTTTGACGATAAAAATCTAGTTCATATTCTAATTGATTATTGTATAGGGGTAATTCATGATTTACCACTACTAAAACATCTAATCCTTGATTAGCAATCTTTGCTGTTTCTGAAAAATTAGATTGTGCAGAATTAGCTGTTGCTAAAAATATATAATCTTCAGCTATTTTTAATAAGTTATTTTCTGTTTTATGTACTTCTAACGCTTGTGTAGCTAACTTTTGTAATAGTTGCCATGCTTGTAAATCTTCCAAAATCAACCCAAATTTTGTTAAAGAATTAGCAATTAAATCCAATCTTTGAGCATTTTTAAATATTTCTAATGTTCTTTGAATATAATCTCTAATCTTTCCTCCTTCCCTGAATGCGGGGTTAATTTTTGAATTTTCATAATTACAAATTGTCAAATTATAAAGTATTTTACCTTGAATTTCTAAATTATCGGTTGTTTGCCAAAAATCTAAACTGCGTTGATAGTAATTAATAGCTGTATCCAGTTGATTCTTGTTATATTCAATAAAGCCACGCAGAAAACAACAGTTGGCTTGAAAATCTGGTTCTAAATCTTGCCCATATTTCTGTAAATCTTGCCATGCTAATTCAACTTCTGGTAAATCTATATTCAAATCAGCATTTAATATTTTATCTATTATTGATTTAAGTAAATTAATTAATTCATCAAAAGGAAGAGAAAAATTTATAGTAATTCCCCAACTTTCTAAATCAGGTGCAGATTCCATGACTTGTTGATATATTGCATCATTAATCCATAACACTACCGGATATTTACAATTATTTCTAAATTCTTCCCGGATTTGATTAGCTGAACTGAACATTTTTGATAAATTCGGCAATGATTCCCAACCAACAATCATTAAGGCTTGAATTTCATCGTTAAATTCTTCTTTAATCGCATTATATAATGTCCTTTCTGATGTTTGTAGCCGTAAAATGCTAATTTTAAATTCACAGATTCTCTGTAATTCTTGAATCAGTTGATTTTGTAAGTTGAGATAATTACACTTAGCTAAAATCAGCTTAAATTCTCCCTGGGAAGCTTCTAAAGACCATGCTAAATCTTCTAATTGTTGTGAGTTTGTCATATTGGTTTACTATCAGACAATAATGATGTTGGGTTTTATCTCGTTATCTCGTTCCCAGTCTCCGGCCGGGAATGCCATTACAGAGGCTCTGTCTCTGCTTTAATAGAGAAGGCAGAGCCTTCTAAAATCCATTCCCATACAGAGTATGGGAACGAGAATAATCCTTAAAACATCCTGTTAATCCTTAAATCCTGGGTATCCTGATTCAGACAATTTCTCCGATTCTGCTAAAATCGGATTGACATCAAACCATAATTCACCCTTATCTCGATATTCAAATACAAATCTACTGCGGATTAATTTCTGATATCCTTGATCATCACTAACGTGCTTATTTTCTTTGACATGACGTAATAATTCCCATTCTCCAGCAGAAATAGGTAAAGACATTTCATTGCGTCGTTCACGAATAATCTGCTCTAAAGTATTACCCTGGAGAGGAAATTTTTTATCTTTCATAATCCAAGGATTTAATAACCGCAAAATATCGCGCACATGACCACCGCTAACCTGACACAAGCGGTTTAAAGTTGCTGGGCTGTCAAAAATTTCAGTAATCTTATTTAAGCGGTCTTCTGGTGATAAATTAGGAAAAGCTCTAGCTAAAATCATTTGTTGCATGAGTTCTAATCCCTGTTCATGAACTCTACCATCTGAACACCTCACAGGAACCATTGGTAATATTTTCGGTTCTTCTGGAAATCGTTGGGTTAATGTTCCATATTCATTGGAAAATTTCAAAGCCAAAGGCATGGTATAAATGACATGACAATTAAGTTGGGTGAGATATTCCCCTTGGTCTACAAATAGATATTCTTGTTGTGTACGACCCCACGCTTTCACGCTGTTATCTATGCGGTCTAGGTTATCAACTATGACAACTAAACCATTTTTACCCTGTTGTTTGAGTTTTGCAATGGCTGGTTGTAAAAGTTCTTGATTAATTGCTTGTAATAAGTTGCTTTTCTGTGGTCCCAAATACTGATTTATTTTGGTTCTTAATGTGGAATCACTTTTCATTTTTGTGGTGATTTCTGCAATACCCAAAGACAAAGATAATTTTTGTCCGTCAACAGTATAACCAATATCTTGACCAGCAATTTTACCTTTAAAACCTGTAACTTCAGAGTTTAAGATATTCCATGCACCTTGGAGTAATTCTTGAAATTTTTTCGGTTCTTCTAAGACAATTTTCTCCAGACTTTTACTAATGCGACTAGCAATAGCCAGAAACACATCAGAAATATCTACATCTGTGATCTCTAAGTCTTCGCTAGATTCAAAATAAATAACATGAAAATCTGCGGCTTCTAATTCCACCTGTAAACGTAATAATTCTGTGGATTTTCCGCAACCTATATGTCCAGTAAATAAGTTACAGGTGGGATCATCTGGATTCCACACTGTAATACTATCTTTAAGAGTGCTAATAATATCCTCACCACGCACTTCAGAAAAGTCGATATAACATTTTTGATCTTCTACATTCTGCGCTTTCAGAGTGCGAGCAGGGTTAGTGGCTTTATAAAAATCCTTTATATTTATAGTCATGGTGTCAGTAGTATGATTATGCTGATAGTTGCGTAATATCCCTACTGACCAGAATACTTGTTTTATGGCGATTTCAGTAATTTTTCAGAGAATTTTAACGTAGGTTGGGTTACGGGACAATGCAACCTAGTAAAATCTCGTAAATTCACAGTTTCATCGTCTGTGGTTTCCAAGTCGGGCCTTCACAACAGGGGCCTTCTAAAGTATGCCAATCATAGAATTCACCATACATCAATCGGTTGTTTAGAAACCGTTGCCAATCACAATGCGATCGCAAGACAACTTTTTCCTCACCAGTTAGTCCCATCACTACCATTGGTCTTGATTGGCTTGTCTTGTTTGGTGAACCTCGATGCAGTCCTAAAAGCGATCGCACTGTGATTTATAATCGCCAAGGCTTGTTTTGGGTAATCAGATCACTTGTGTGTACACAGTCGCCTCTTTTAGGGGGAATTTTAAAGTGCCTAAAGTCACAACAAAAAACTTTTAAAACACGCTCTTAGGTGGTAATAAAAATGACTGAAATAATAATACTGGTATTCATCCATCCAGTGCTAAATAATTGTTTTTACGCATTAACATTTGTTGCAGCGAATTTCGTTGTCAGGATGTACATAACCTAGCGGGCAAGATGCCTGCACTACAAAAGTTTCATCATTCAAGTTTGTATTTCATCTATTACTACCACAATATACTTGGTAATCAAACTGTTGGGTTAGCCCAGACTACAAGCTAGGTAGGCTATTATCTTGCATCCTGATTAATAAAACCTTAATAGCCGAATTTATGAACAGCTAATTAATAGCTTTAGGTTAAAAAAGGAGAATTAAATCATTTTTGGCTACTTTACTCAAAATTGCTAGTTAGCAATAACTATCACATTAATTTTTGAACGAGTTTAATATAATACAATTTTGAAATAAAAGCATATCTAATAATACTTAGGTTTTGAATATACTCTATAATTAGTAGCCAAAATTTCAACTAAAATTTTCATGGGACTGGATAAATATTTAGTTTATTTGTGCCATAATGTCACGAACCAGGATGTCAATAAATAAAATATTCTAAGACTGCCAACACTAAGAGTGATGGAGGCTATTTAAACTTGCCAGTTAGAGTTAATCTCATGGGAGTAAACAATACTGCATTGAGGCTAGAAAGGATAATTCAGTCCAGAATTCCTGTAAATAGACTAAATACAGAACACAGAAATAACTACACGATTAGCAACCTACAAACAGTAGATTAGATGAATATTAAAGCCTTCTGACTTCTGCCTTATGCTTTCTAAATTCTTAAACTAGTACTCTGTCAACCGGAAAATGACGGGTTCACTCGTCAGGTGAGTCAGATGTCAAATTTCTGTTGATTATTGATGAATTATCGAATCTGACGCACCCTACAAAGCAAGCCAATTGAGTAAGTGCTGAATCCGTCAATATTATTTTTGACTTTTGACTTCCGCGCAGCGGTACTAGGTTGTTTTCAACCAAAAATACGAAAATACTTTGTTCTTTTGCAGTTAGAGAAGAGGTTTTAGATGAAAGCGCTAACTATCGGCAATCCTGAAGTTAAATTCACCTCTGGGGTTGAGAATAAGCAAATTTTCAGTTTTACAGACGTGATACACCCCCGTCCGCTATTACAGCGATCGCATTGTCAAAGTCTGGATGGGCAATGGAAGTTCGCATTTGATGATGAAGGAAAATGCGCTCAACCCAGCGACCTTAGTCAATGGACTCATCATATAGAAGTCCCATTCGCTCCTGAATCTATCAAAAGTGGGATTGGTGATACAGGATTTCATCCCAATTGTTGGTATGAGCGAGAATTTGACACCCCTCCTGGAGAAGGTAGATTACTACTGCATTTTGGGGCTGTAGATTATCGGGCGCGGGTTTGGGTAAACGACCAATATCTGGCTGAACATGAAGGCGGCCATACCCCTTTCAGCATTGATATTACTCACGTTTTGAATAAAAGTGACACAACCAAGGTGACAGTATGGGCGCAAGATGATCCTCACGACTTAGCAAAACCTCGTGGTAAGCAAGATTGGCAATTAGAACCCCACAGTATTTGGTATCCACGCACTACTGGTATTTGGCAGACTGTGTGGGTTGACGTGTAGGGACAACATATATAGATCACATTCGCTGGACTCCTGACTTTGAGCGGTGGGAAATCGGCTGTTTTGCGGCGCTGGCAGGAGATGTACCTGTTTCCGGTATTCAAATGAAGGTGAAATTGAGCGTTGGCAATAGGGTACTCGCAAATGATACCTACGAAGTGTTCGATGGGGAAGTTCGTCGGCGGATTACCTTGGCTGATCCTGGTATTGATGACTACCGCAATGAGTTACTCTGGAGTCCAGAAAGACCAACTTTGATTGATGCAGAAATTCAGTTGGTATATAACAACCACGTCCTAGATGAGGTAAAATCCTATACTGCATTGCGGACGGTGAGTATTCAGCGCGATCGCTTTATGCTTAATGGTCGTCCCTATTATTTACGCCTAGTTCTCGACCAAGGTTATTGGCCTGAGTCCTTGATGACCGCACCGGATGATGATGCTTTGCGGCGTGATGTGGAACTAGCCAAAGCAATGGGTTTTAATGGAGTTCGCAAACACCAAAAAATTGAAGATCCCCGATTTTTATATTGGGCAGATGTCTTAGGCTTGCTAGTATGGGAAGAGATGCCCAGTGCCTATCGCTTTAGCCATAAAGCCGTAGAACGGATGACCCATGAGTGGACTGAGGTAATCAACCGTGATATTAACCATCCCTGTATTGTCGCCTGGGTTCCGTTTAATGAATCCTGGGGAGTCCCGAATTTAGTTGAAACTGCTGCCCATAGAAACTATGTTTTGGCAATGTATTATTTGACCAAAACCCTTGATCCTTCTCGTCCGGTGATTGGTAATGATGGCTGGGAAAGTACAGATACAGATATTCTCGCTATTCATGACTACGACACTCAGCCCCAGCAATTGGTTCATCGCTATGGCCCAGAAGTGAAATTATCAGATTTGTTTGAGCGTAAGCGTCCTGGTGGACGTATCCTCACCTTGGACAACTATCCGCACCAAGGACAACCAATTATGCTGACAGAGTTTGGTGGCATCGCTTATGCACCTGCTACTGAGCCTGAAGCAGATAAAGCTTGGGGATATGAGCGTTGCTGGAATATCTCCGATCTGGAAATCAAGTACACTGCCCTACTCGAAACTGTGAATAATATCGAAATGTTCAGTGGTTTTTGTTACACCCAATTCACAGATACATTCCAAGAAGCTAACGGTTTATTGTACGGCGATCGCACTCCCAAATTTCCCATTGCGGCGATCCGTGCTGCTACTCTTTCAGGACAAGGATTATGTACTCCCACAGCCTGTTAAAGCCAGATGGACGGCAGATGACTTTGTATAGTCGTTGGCCCATTTCTGATAAAATTATACCCACTAGCCCCAGTGATGAGCCAGTGCGGGCAAATCCTCACTTGCGTTGGCATCCCCTGCGGGGTGAATGGGTGGCTTATGCTAGTCATCGTCAAGGGCGGACTTTTTTACCACCCCCAGAATATAACCCCCTAGCCCCTAGCCGCAACCCTAATTTCCCCACTGAAATACCAGTCGGTAAGTATGATGTGGCAGTATTTGAGAACCGGTTTCCCTCGATGATAACGACGGCAAAAAATCCACCTGATTGCATTGTGGAAACTGTACCTGCAAATGGCGCGTGTGAGGTGGTAGTGTTTACTCAAGATACCCGTGCTTCGCTATCATCCTTGACATTGGAACATTTGGATTTAATTTTGCAAGTTTGGAGCGATCGCACAGAAGTTTTAGGTAAAAATCCCCAAATTCAATATGTACTACCGTTTGAGAATAAAGGTGTGGAAGTTGGTGTGACTTTGCACCATCCCCACGGGCAAATTTACGCCTATCCGTTTGTTCCACCTGTGCCAGCCCGAATGTTAGAACAACAGCAGCGGTATTATCAGGAACATCAACGTGGGTTGTTAGCGGATTTGATCAAGAAAGAAATTGCTGACAAGCAACGGATAATTTATGAAGATGAGGATGCGATCGCATTCGTCCCTGTCTGTGCGCGTTACCCCTATGAAGTTTGGGTAGCACCAAAACAACCAGTGGCCACTTTCTCTGATTTAAATTTAGAGCAACGTTGGGGAATTGCTAAAGCCTTAAAAACCGTCACTCTCAAATATGATGGTTTGTGGAATCGTCCTTTCCCTTACTTAATGTCGTGGTTTCAAGCACCAACGGATGGTCTACCTCATCCAGAAGCACATTTACACGCCCAGTTTTATCCACCATACCGCACGAGCGATCGCTTGAAGTATTTGGCAGGAACAGAACTTGCCGCCGGGATGTTTGCTAACGACGCTTTACCAGAGGAGAAAGCGAAAGAGTTGCAAGCAGTGAACGTCAATTTGCGAATGCCTATTTCGGCATAAAGCGAAAATGCAATAGACATCTCCGAAAATCATTGTAGAGACGTTCCGGCGGAATGTCTCTACAATCCCTGACGCAAAACAGAACGAAAGTAGCGGTAATTCATGAATTACCGCTACGTGATAATAAGGTTTTCAGCCACATCTTGTGTAAGCCCTGATTCCTTAACTGTTGAGTTCAATATAGTTCTAACTCCAACCCTATTCATTAGGGTTTGCTGAAAAAGTCGCAAAAACCTAAAAATAAGCTGATTTTTACCCTTCTCCTGCTAGTGAACAAATAACCAATAGTAGAACACAGAATGTATCGCCAGCCAGATATGAAATCATGACTTTCAATACACACTAAAAAAAGCAGGTTAACTCAAAATAAATTTCTGAATTGATAAATTAGCTCCATAAAAAAATTGATCCTGCAATCAATGAAACCCAATCAAAACTTAGAGTCAGGAGATTGATTTGTGATTGTCAACGCTACACAAAAGGGTTGGAAAATAATTTATCACCGCGCTCATGCTTTACTAGCGGCTCAATTAGCAGGACAATGGCGACGACAAGATGCTCCAGTCCGGTTTTATGAAACCCTAGCTGCAATTTCCCATCACGATGACCTAGAAAAAGAGTGGGAAGAGGAAAATCTGACTGAAGCAGGTGCGCCACGGGACTTTACCCTTCATTCAAATGATGATGCAAAGATTGGTTTCCAGAAATTGGCTGATCTGGCCAAGAATGCCCTCTATCGGGGACGCTGGGTAGCTCTATTAATTTCCATGCACATCAGCCGGTTACATGAGCCACAGCGAGGTCAGTCTGCAAAAATAGACAGATTTCTGGATGAGCAACTTCAAAATCAGCAACGTTGGCGAGAGGAACTGGGGATTGAAAAATCGGAAGTTGATGCAGCTTATGCTTTTATGCAATGGTGCGATCGCCTTTCTCTCATCCTCTGTCAACAGGAACTACCTGCCGATGAGCGATTTTTAGAAATCAGTAAGGGTCCTTCAGGTCAGCGATATGACATCATGCAACGCCGTGATCAATTGGTTACTGTCAAACCTTGGCCGTTTGAGGAAGAACAATTTACAGTCAACATCGAAGCCTGTGAATTATTCCAGGCAAAATTTGAAAGCAACACCGAACTGACTCAAGCACTTCAGGAAGCTCCTATCAATGTACTGGAATGGACATTTATTAAAAGCTAGATGCACACAGCTTTATTGCCAGGTAAGTAGGGCTTTACAGCAAGCCCTAAGTAATCCTGGGTAGGGGCATATTGCAATACACCCCTACTTCTTTTAAG
Organism: Anabaena sp. EIM26; assembly: GCF_057568715.1. Classification (NCBI taxonomy): domain Bacteria; kingdom Bacillati; phylum Cyanobacteriota; class Cyanophyceae; order Nostocales; family Nostocaceae; genus Anabaena; species Anabaena sp. EIM26. The sequence goes on from NZ_CM172472.1 coordinate 2,505,572, forward strand.
TTTCAGGTTTTTATTCTTCTAATTCGATTTCTTCATCTTCGTCTTCTTGTTCATCTCCATGTAATTTAGAAACAGCAGAGTTAGCGGAAACTATAGCCCCTTTATCTAGTTTTTCTAGCACCAGTTCTTTAATTTTCTCAGCAAATTCCTGCTTTTCTTCTAGATACTTGATAGCGTTGTCTCGACCTTGGGAAATATTGTCGCCATTGTAGCTGTACCAAGCACCTTTACGTAATAAAATGCCAGTTTCTTCTGCTAAGTCAACTAAGCAACCTAATGTAGAAACTCCCTTGCCAAAAATAATGTCAAATTCGGCGATTCTAAAAGGTGGTGCTACTTTGTTTTTAGCAACTTTAACTTTAACGCGATTACCAAATTCATCCGTACCTTTTTTCAAGGTTTGAATACGGCGAATATCTAACCGGACCGAGGCGTAAAATTTCAGGGCGTTACCGCCAGTTGTGGTTTCTGGGCTACCGTAAGTAACACCAATTTTTTGCCGTAACTGGTTGATAAAAATGACTGTGCAACCTGATTTACCAATATTTCCGGTAATTTTCCGTAAAGCTTGGCTCATCAAACGAGCTTGTAAACCAACGTGGATATCGCCCATATCGCCTTCTATTTCAGCGCGGGGGACTAATGCGGCTACGGAGTCAACAACGACAATATCAACTGCGGCTGAACGCACTAGTTGATCAACAATTTCTAAACCGGCTTCACCTGTATCAGGTTGGGAAACGAGTAAATTATTAATATCTACGCCTAATGCGGCGGCGTAGGTGGGGTCTAGGGCGTGTTCGGCATCAACAAAGGCAGCGATACCGCCTTCTTTTTGCACTTCTGCGATCGCATGGAGTGCTACTGTAGTTTTACCAGAACTTTCCGGCCCATAAATCTCAATTACCCGTCCTTTGGGTAAACCACCACCTAAGGCTAAATCCAAAGTCAGCGCCCCGGTAGAAATAGTCTCCACACGCATCCGGGTAGCATCACCCAGGCGCATGATTGCCCCTTTCCCAAAGCTGCGCTCAATTTGGTTGAGTACCATCGTCAGCGCTTTTTGCTTGCCAGAAGTATCGGTGTTGGTATTGGTGTTGGTTGCCATTAGAGCCTCTAAATATAGAATTTAAGAATTCTTGCGGTGGGAGTTTAAGTAGAACAGATATACTATCTTAACCGAAAAATGTGGGAATAGTACTTTTAATGCCAAAAGGCTGAGAACATCCTAACGCGATCGCGATCCGATTAGGTCTTGGCACTCTACAATTGTGAAAAAACGTTATTCTTTCTGCGTTAAAAAGATACACGCACCAGCTACTAAGAACGCCAATGCACCAGTAATTGCAGCTATTACAGGCGTAATCCCTGGGGCAAATATAAACCCAAATATACTCATCGCCAAAGAAAACCCACCAAAATATATACCAATTCCTAACCCAGCCCAACGCTGCGGCACTAGCTCTAAAATAAAAGGAATTGCGCCATTGACAATTAAACTAAATCCAGATACTATAAAAAGTATAATGGGAATCTGTGCGCCCATATATATTAATCCTAGCATTGCTACAACAGTCGCCACAATACCAGAGAGCATTGCTTGAATATTACCAATTTTAGTAGCCAAGAATCCCGCAGGTAAAGCCACAAATGCGATCGCTAATCCAATCCACAACATGAATAAACTAATATCATTGGTGTTGAATTGGGATTTGAGAACTTTGCCTAAAGCATCCATAAGTAAGCGAGAACCCCACGCCACACTAAAACCGGTTCCTAGAATTAAGCCTAATTTTTGCAGCGGGATGATTGATATTTCAGCGTTTTGTTGACTTACTGGAATTTCTGGGGGGTTGAAAAAGCGTAAGGCGAAAGCCGCAGCTAGGAGAACAAAAGATGCGATCGTAAAAGCAAAAATCGGGCTGAGACTGAGAATAAAGTTATTCGCAATTCCCCTAAAAGCCCCAACTATCCCCCCCACTAGAGTCACAAAACTGACAGCTAAAGGTAACTCAGATGGAACTGCATATCTTCCCAACAAAGAAATAGCAGGAGAACGAAAAACCGTCATTGCTAAAGCCCAAGCTATCAAAGCCAAAGGTAAAATACCGCGTATCACCTCAGTTGGTGGTACAAAAGTCACAATACATGGTATAGCAATCAACAAAGCCGATGCTAAAATCACACCAACAGCAATAAAAGGAAAACGACTTCCTATTTTGACTTTAGCTTGATCTGAAAGTCCCCCCATCATTGGTTCCATCACCACAGCCAAGGCATTTTCTACAACTAATATCCCAACTGCTAGAGACGCGGGAAACCCAAACTGAATCAAAAGTTTAGGTAAATAGGCATTATATACCAACCAAGCTAAAGTAATAGCTCCCTGCAAACCTGCCAAAGCCCAAACTTGTACCCATAAGACACTTGGTGGAGATTTCGACGTATTCATAATTTTGATATAGGGGAGAAGAGGTGACAGGTGACAGTATTTTATCTTTCCTAGTACTTACGCATTGACAAAATCTATCAAATATGGGTTATGGATTTCATCTCTTGTAGGGTGCGTCAGACCTAATAATTTAAGACACAACAGATATTCTCTATCTGACGCACCGCACTAATAGGCGATTCCCAAAGCCTGGAACTAGGCAATTTGCCTCACACAATATTAGGTAAAATTTGTATAGTGCGTAAGTCTTATTTCCCTGTTCCCTATTCTCTGTTATTTAATACTGAGGAACCGAAGAATCTATTTCTTGACTCCAAGCATTAATGCCACCTTTAACATTCGTTCCCGCAATACCTGCTTCTTTGAGAATACCCAGGGCTTTAGCCGAACGTCCGCCCATTTTACAATGAGCAATTAAGCGGTGTCCGTTAAGAATTTCTTTCACCTTAGCCACACCTTCACCGTTTTCAATATCTGGTAAGGGTATCAAAACCGAACCGGGAATTTTGGCAATTTCATACTCATGAGGGTTACGGACATCTAGCAGGACAAAATCTTTCGCACCGCTATCTAGTAACGCCTTCAATTCCTGAACAGTCATTTCTTGCATTTCCATCTGCTGTTTCGCTTCTTCTGCTTGCGCTTGGGGAATACCACAGAATTGTTCGTAGTCTATTAACTTTTCAATTACCGGACGAATGGGGTTAGGACGCAGTTTCAATTCCCGGAATTTCATATCCAAGGCATTATAAAGCACCAACCTACCACTGAGAGTGTTACCATTACCAAGAATAATTTTGACGGTTTCCGTAGCTTGAATAATACCAATCATTCCCGGCAAAATTCCCAACACACCACCTTCTGCACAAGAGGGAACCATTCCTGGTGGTGGTGGTTCTGGATACAAGTCACGATAGTTGGGGCCACCTTGGTAATTAAATACGGTTGCTTGTCCTTCAAAGCGGAAAATTGACCCGTAAACGTTAGGTTTATCCAACAATACGCAAGCGTCATTAACTAAATACCGGGTGGGGAAGTTATCAGTTCCATCCACTACGATATCGTAAGGCTTAATGATATCAAGGGCATTTTCTGAACTCAAGCGAGTCTCATATAAATCAACTTGACAATGGGGGTTGATTTCATGAATACGGTTTTTTGCTGATTCGATTTTGGGTTTACCTACCCAGGATGTACCGTGAATGACTTGGCGTTGTAGGTTAGAAGTATCAACAATATCGAAATCAACAATACCAATGCGGCCAATACCTGCTGCGGCCAGATATAACAGCAGCGGTGAACCTAGTCCACCCGTACCGATACATAATACACTAGCCGCCTTGAGGCGTTTTTGCCCCTCTACCCCCACTTCTGGCAAGATTAAGTGGCGAGAGTAGCGTTCGTAATCGTCTTTAGTCAACTGGATTTCATCCAGATTGGGATTGAGCATAGCAGTTAGATGAGTCAGCGCGGAGTATTAATACTAACGAAAAAAGATAGTCGTTGTTAAGTTAGGTTGTTAAATTTATTGGGAATAGGTGATTGTTGTCAAGGCTTTAGCAAGATAAATTTACCGATGTTAATATTTTGGATGTAACTATTATATATGAGTATTTTGTCTAAGGATATTGAGATATGTAAGCGATCGCTCACAATGTATGAGTTTATAGTAATAGTTTTGATTTACAAAGTTTAAATGCTAAATAGCTTGTTATTTAAGTATAACTGACTGTAAAAACTGGCATAATTAATAAACCCAGTTGCTTAAAAACTCTACTCGCCTCCTGCATATCTTTTGCTGATTTGGTGTTAATCAGTCGCAAAACCCCGCGCATTAATTCACCAATTCCATATTTTTCAGAAGATTTCTGGTACGTAAAAATTGAACCCGATACAATCTTTATTTGATTATGGGAACTCCAGAAAATAAAATATACAATTTCTGTAATCAAAACAAGTTTTCCGCTCCTTGCTCCCCTGCCATCAAAACGATGGGATATTTTTTATTTGGAAGTCCCTATGCCTCTATATTCAGCATCTTCCGGTCTTGAAAAAATTAGATACTTATTTATTGATGGTGGTTGCTTAGACTCACTTCTAGAAACACTATCAAAACAGCTTTTTGGAGGAATTAAGCTCGAAATAGACTACCACCAATTAGGAAAAGGTTTTCATAAAATTTTCTACTACGATTGTTTACCTGCCCAAAAACCAGAGGAGAATCAAGAGAATTACAACAATCGAGTTCAACCCAAAATTGAGCTATTTAACCACCTGAAGTCATTGGATAGATTTCATGTTTATGAAGGAACTGCTCGATTTAGAGATAAAAAAAGAGGACAGGAACAAAAACAAGTTGATATTATGATCGCGGTAGATATGTTAACGCATTCCTTTAGGCAAAATATGCATGAAGCAACCTTACTAACAGGCGATTTGGACTTTAAGCCTCTAATTGATGCTCTTGTGCAGGATGGAATGTACGTATCGCTATGGTATCCGAAAGGTAGAACAAATTATGAATTAGTTGATGCTGCTGATTCTAGAAAAGCAATCACAATTTCTACAGTTCACAGATGGTTTAGTGAGACTTTCCGTGCAAAAGTAAAAATTCCCGTTCTTAATCAACTAAAATCTCCCGAACTTCCTCCATCTTGGCAACAGATAGACACTATTAAAAAAGCAACCTATGAGGCATCTATATATGAAAAAGAAGGTAATTATGCTGCTTTACTTGCGGTATTAAATTACTTATATCAACATAATAATTTAGACCAACTAAAGTTTTACATAGAACATATGCATAGCCCAAATGTTATCAGATAAAAACTGAGTGCGTGACATAATAATAATTAAAATAGGTGTTGCTGAATTGAAGTATGAAATTAGAAAATTCAAACTCTCAAACTTTGCGCCTACCCTTTGGGAACGCATGGCTGCGAATGCGCGAAACATATTCATACCGCCATCATGCAACGTCTTAAAACTAAAAATTAATCAAAAAAAAAGGTCATAACTGACCCCTTAGAAATCTACTAAAATAATCTCTGATTTATAGGAATTAAGATAAACCAGCATTAGTACCTTGCTTACCAGTTGCCAATTCTACCTTAACAATTTTGCCACCCATTTTTTGAATCCGTTGTTGTTCACGGAACCAATTTTCATAAGGAACTAGCTTAGTGAAGTAAGTATTTTGTAATTCGCGTTGGGTGCGAGTACGAGTTAGGCTAGGAACACAAGCGGTAATTTTAAATAAACGTGCCATATTTTTCAAATCTCCTGTATCGTTTGCAGAAACTTTTTATCTCAAAATTTGGAGTGCAAATCTTAATTATTCTTTCCAAGGCTGGAAATCAAACGTCAATACCAGACAGTTAATACTCACAATTAATAAGCAATAGAACTTTCTAGCACTCACAATTGATTTCCAGACCTTAATAAAGCCGCACCTAAATTATTAAGTGCAAACCTAACTCCTAGCTCAAGCCAGAGGAGATATAGTCGAAGTAAACGCCCATTTCTTTACCAGCGTCAGGACCAACCAAACTAGCGGTTACTTCCTTCATTGCTTGGATAGCTTGAACGGTAGCGCCTACGGGTACACCCAAGGAATTGTAGGTTTCTTTTAAACCATTCAATACACGCTCGTCAAGGATGGAAGGATCTCCAGCCAACATAGCGTAGGTAGAGTAACGCAAGTAGTAATCCAAGTCACGGATACAAGCAGCGTAACGACGGGTGGTGTACATATTACCACCGGGACGGGTGATATCAGAGTACAACAAGGACTTAGCTACAGCTTCTTTTACGATCGCAGCAGCATTAGCGCTGATGGTTGTAGCTGCACGAACGCGCAGTTCACCAGTAGCGAAGTAGCCTTTTAGCTTTTCTAGAGCAGCGGTGTCAAGGTATTTACCTTGAACGTCAGAAGAATTAATTACAGAGGTAATTGCGTCTTGCATTGTTGTTATTTCCTTATTTCTAAATTGCAATATTTCAGTTTCAGCAGGTAAACAGCTTCAACCTACTGCATTGCACCAACAACGTAGTCGAAGTAAGAACCAGCTTCACCAGCGTCTTCAGCAGACAACAAGGTAGCAGCAACGTTCTTCATAGCGGCAACGCCACCAGCAACAGCATCAATGGGAGTACCCAAAGATTTGTACATTTCACGTACACCAACGATACCGATTTCTTCGATGGGGGTAACATCACCAGAAACGATTCCGTAGGTAACAAGACGCAAGTAGTAGTCAAGGTCACGCAGGCAAGTAGCTGTCATTTCTTGACCGTAAGCGTTACCACCGGGGGAAACAACATCAGGACGTTTTTGGAACAGTTGGTCGCCAGCTTGCTTAACGATGCGTTCGCGGTTTTCGGTCAATACTTGAGCGATGCGAAGACGGCTTGCACCACCAGCAACAAAGCTTTTGATGCGATCTAATTCACCGGGGCTGAGGTAGCGAGCTTCTGCATCAGCATTCACGATGGACTTCGTGACGATACTCATTAATGGATTCCTCCAAAACTAATGAAACCAAAATTTATTAAACTGTTGACAGCGCCAGGCTCTAAAGAAACAGATATTCTTGCTTGATGGGGAGTCCGATGACTTGACCGACCTTTTAGGTAGGTTCCACCTCTAGCGAGTATTTACCGTGTGTCTTAAAAGCAGGTACGACTTCAGTTGGTCGATAATAGCTTGCCATCTCAAACACATTGCTAGTCAGATGGACTGAATGCAATTAAATTAAGACGGAAAACTAAGTTACCTTCCGGAAAACATTGTCCGGCATTATGTTGAGCATTTATTACTGCTCTTAACACTTTGTAATATTAATTTTCAGATTTGCTCTTTCTCAGAGGATCTGAAAATAGGTAAAAGGTAATAAGCAAAGGGCAAAAGGCGGAAATTTAATTTTTCCCATTACCTATTACCCATCACCTATTACCAATTACCTACCGATTACTAGGACGGCCTGTTAAAACAGCAGGAGACAGACTAGACCAGGATTGTTTCACCAAGTCAGTTTCTGCCTGTACACTACCCAAGTAGTTACCTGCTGGTAAAGATGGGTAACGGTTGTAAGGTACAACATCTTCACCAAAGTACCGAGCATACTCAGGGCTATTCACCATTGCTTCTACAGCAGCCCTTAAACCGCTATCAGCCAGCAATTTATTGTACTGACGGATTTCGCCTTGTGTAGCTGGTGCGCGACCCAATAGGTGACGGAATAGGAATTCAATCACCTTGGTGTTGGGATAGGGTGTGTAGAACCGCTTGCGATAGATTTCTGAACTAGCAAGTTCGAGAACAAACTCACGCACGGTAATTTCACCGTTACGCAGTTTGCTATCTAATTCACTGCGACGGAAATAATCAGGAACTTGACCGCTAAATACGTCCATGACCTGGCAGTAGATAGCATTAATGACCTGATTGGTTTCTGGGGAATTTGTACCAGTGGTAGCGCGGTAAATGCGGGCTGGTTTGCGGCGACTTGTACCCACACCTACTTCCACAGACTGACCACGACCATCATTGTAAGAACGACCCAACTCAATAAACAAGGGCTTACTCTTGTCTATTTGTTTAGATTGAGCCGCCAAATCTGCGATCGCATTCGCTAACATTGGCGTATTCTCAGTCTTAATCCGAGGCTTCACAGTTTCAAAGCTAGGTACAACCAAATCATCATTTTGCTTGGTTAACTGGTTGTAAAGCTTCTCAGTATTGGGGAAGTTAGCCGCTGGTAACGTTGGGAAACGACGATAAGGAACAGTATCCTCACCAAACACCTGCCGATACTCCGCACTATCCACCATCTCGCTAATAAAGGCACGAATACCTTGAGTAGCTAAAATCTGGTTATATTTACGGATTTCTGCCTGATCAATAGGGGCGCGACCCAAGAAATGCTTAGTACCCAACTCAATTACTTTCGTGTTGGGGTAAGGTGTGTAGAACTCTTTCAGGTACAGGTTAGAATAACCCAAGCCTTGAATAAATTCCTTAACGCTAATTTCACCGTTTACCAACTTACTTTCTAAAACCGTAAATTCGTTCTTAGAAATGTAAGGAGCAATATCGCGTTCAAAAATCTGACGGTAAGCACCGCTAATCAGAGTTTCAGCAGCAACCTTGTCATTCTTAACCGCTGTCAGCTTGAAGACCTTCGTTTGCTCACGTTGCTTGCTAACACCTTGGTTCATGCGGAACTCAATATCTGGCTCAGTCCGCATTTCTGTGACTTCACCCAATTCCACAAAACGAGGAGTTACTTCCTTCTCAACATTCGCCAAATCTTCACGAATTGTACCCACGCGCAATTGACGCAAAGACACACCCGCAGGAGTTAGATAACGTTCGTAAGGAACTGTATCTTCACCGAAAGCTTCACTATATTCAACGGTATCAATAATGGCATCTACCAAGGCATAGAAACCCTTCTTGGCGCAGATGTCAAAATACTTGTTGTTTTCTTGACGACCGTAGGTAGGACGACCCAGCAAGCGGCGGTGAATATACTCAACCGCTTTACAAACATAAAGCGAAGTCCAGTACATCTTGCGGAATAAATCCGACTTAGCCAACATCCGCACAAACTCGCGGACAGTGATGTCGCCATTTTCCAGCTTAATTTCTGCAACTTTTAGGCGTTGACCTTCGTAAACATCACGACCAAAAACTTGTAGATAAGTAGCTTTAATTACCGCCTGGGTAGAACTTTCAGAGAACTTAACACTTGCACCCTTAGCAGCTTTTTTGCCAATAGTTCCAGGAAGCTGGTCTAATTTGAACACCTTAGCGCCCAAAGAACTAGGAGCTACACCCCGTGCTTTAGGATTGCTAAGTTGGTTATTAATACCAGGGCCTTGGTGAATCAAAATCCGGCGGGTATCCTTACCAAAAGGCGCAGGACTGCTGCTGGGGTTGCGAGTTTCTTTCGGGAAAATTGCCCCAAACTGAATTTCCAAGGGGTCATTACCAGAACCATAGGGATGTTGGTCAGGTAAAGGCTGTTCGTAAGCAGCAAAGGTAGTGATGAATTGAGGAACTTTACGGAAAGGCGCACTGTAGTTAAACAGGTCTTGCTGTGGTCCCCAGTTACGACACTCTTGAGCTTCTTGACCCAGACCCCGAATGTAGGGGACTGTTTCTTCACCAAAGTAATCGCTGTATTCTTCAGAATCTACCAAGGCATTTACTAAAGCTGGTAGACCACCTTTGGAAACAATGGAAAAGTATTTTTGTACTTCTTCCCGGCTACTTGGCCCCCGTCCTAAAATGTGACGGAAAGCTAATTCAATCACCCGGCTGTTAATAAAAGGCTGATAAAACTGTTTTTGGTAAAGGGGAGATTTGGCTAAACGACGAACAAACTCCTTCATGGAGATATCGCCATTTTTGACCTTAGATTCCAAATCAGATATCGACAAACTATAAGCACGGGTAATATCGCGCTCAAAAATTTGACGGTATGCTGCTTTGATGACTTCTACCTTTTCGCTAGAAGACAAACCAGGCTTCATGACGTACTTAGGACGACGTTCTGCTGCATTAAAATAAATTTGCGGCAGTTGTAAACCTTGTTGGTCAACCGAAGGACGTTGACGGACTTTTGTTGAAGGTGTGGGTGCTTGGAATTCTGTCAGCAACACATCCATGTACTGAGTCACAATCTCTGTCGCTACAGGATCTTTGCGGAAGTAAGACAGGGAACCTGCTTTAATTTCCTGCAAAGCGACTATGGTTGCTTCACCAGAACAGGCATTTTCAATAATTTCCCGCAACCCTCTGGTGTTTACAGAGATGATATTGGGGTCGCCAGCGACGATTGCATAGGTAGCATAACGCAAGAACCAGGATAAATCCCGTAAGCTCTTGCCCATGTTGCCAGGGCCGTAACGAGCAACGTTAATTGGTCTAAAGCCTGCTGGTACAGGTCCCCCAGCAGATGTGTTAAAAATTGAGCGCAAGTTTTCTAGAAACCCACCACGACTTTCAACGTAGGTGACAGTTCCTAGCATCATGCCCTCTTGGACATTACTACCACCACCAGCCATTGCCATTTCTCGCTCTTGGGGCTTTTCTAAAAAAGCCATTGGCGAGCCACCGACAAAAATCCGGTTAGCAGCACGAGATACAATAATCTCAGAATTTTCTGTGAGAATCTGGGCAATTTCTAAACGCTTTGCACCAGATGCAAAATAGCTTCCCAGTTCACTTAGTTCCCCTTTTCCCAAAAAGCGGTCTTGTTGTTCCGCTTGGGAAATGGTAGCTACTGGTAAGGTTTGATATAGTTGCGGACGCGCAACGGAGCTTCCACCACTTGCCTTAACACTCATTGGATTTCTAAAACTCCTATCAATAAGTCTATGTGTTAAGTCTGGGTTGCTTTGAGGCTTGACGCTCTTGCGTATTTATGCTTTGAGAGTACTGCCTACAAAACTGCCAGTAAATTAACCCAGTCAATTTTTAGATTAGAACGTTTTGCGTTTACGCTGTTGCTTTATTAAGAAGTATGTCGAATCTGTAATCTAAATCTGCCTGTCGGAATAAGTACATACTCTGGACGATCTGTAAAATGTTGATTTTTTGTATCAGGACTCTACATAATTCCCAGCATATTTTGTAGTGAAAGTATTAAATTTTAATATTTTTTAATACTTAGCTCACTTGATCAGCGAGTATACATGAGTTTGTATGCGACTCAATAGTAGCTGCAATAGCAAAATTCGTATAAATACAAATTAATGCTCAAATTCCCAACTTTTTTAGAAGGAATCTAAATCTTATTTACTGTATAATTAAATACGATCAAAAGTAGAAAAAACAAACTTATGCAAAGTATGAAAGTGCGATAGCAAAGCTGACCGTTCACGTAGTGTTCCGCAGGAAAGGTATCGCTTTTATAGTTGTATTTAAAATAGTAGAATTGATTACCTAGTTTGTGATTAATGTTATAATTAACTTGGAGTTAGAAAAGTAAAAATATCATGATTTTAGCTGTTAAAAATGCTCTTTCCACAATTGCACCCAAGTTAACTTATGATGTGTTGATTGAAAATCAAGAAGATGGAACTGTTAAAGCTACACTGTTAAGTTTACCAGAATGTCAAGGTTTTGGTGCAAATAAAGAAGAAGCATTAAATAATCTTATTCAACTTTTTCAAGCCAGAAAACCAGAAATAGTAACTTTAGAAATTGAAGCACAAAAAACAGAACATCCGTGGATGAAATTTGGGGGAATGCACAAGAATAATTCTCTTTTTAGTGAAGCACTAGAAGATATAGAAGCTGAAGGTAATGCTTGGGATGTGCTAGAGGCATTAACAGGAACTATTGAAGCACCAAGTGATTGGTCAATTCAACATGATTACTATTTATATGGTACTTCTAAACATGACAATGAGATCATAGAATGAATCAAGAAAGACTATTTTTAGATACGGTATTTATTCAGGCTCTACTAAACAAAAATGATCAATACCATACACAAGCTAAAGCATTATTACCAAGAGTGAAAAATGCTGCTGAAGTATGGGTAACGGAAGCCATTTTAATAGAAGTTGGTAATGCTTTAAGTGCAGTAAACCGCACAGCATCAGTTCAGTTTATTAATAAGTGTTATCAAACAGATAATATTAAGGTTGTCAGTGTAGATTCATCGCTTCTTATGCGTGCGCTGGAACTTTATCACAGTCGTCAAGATAAAAATTGGGGTTTAACAGATTGTATTTCATTTGTTGTGATGCAGGAACAGAGGTTGATTTATGCAGTAACGGCTGATATCCATTTTGTTCAAGCTGGTTTTGTAGCTTTATTAAGAGAAAAGTGATTTTATCACTTGGTTTATAGTTAAAAATATGTAGGAATATTCTTTATTTTATCATCGTCAATGAACTTTCTTTAATTTTGAGTTTATTCACAATACTTTCTTCCAAAAGATGATAGAGAAAATGGGGAGTTTTTAAATTAGCTGAATGTAACAGTTTTTGATAAGCTTGACACGCTAATACATCCTTTAAAATCCGGTTATGAATAATTCTCGTCCATTCTGGTGCTGTTATCATTAATTGAGGGACAACATGAATAAATGCTGTAATTTGTTTTTCTATATCAAAAGATTCCAGAAAATGAATTAAGCTAAACATCACTTCTGGCTGTTGACATTGATCATCTAAAATTAGATGATAGGCAGATAAATTATCATGATCGGGATTATCAGCTATTTCAGTTAAAGCATTTTCAAAATTTTTAACTTGTTCTTCTGTTTGCATTAAACGAGTTTCTTGCAAAGTTGCCAATAAATTATTTGGATTCATTGTTGTATACTTATTTTTCAAAAGTATAACGATTACACTATACTGGCTGAACTTACTTTGATATTCTCTTGCTTTTTAGAAATAGAATTTGTTTGTGTAAATTCATCAAATAATTTGAAAAATTCATCAAAAGCAGTATTTTCATCTTTAGAAAAAAATAAAATTATCTGATCCCACGTTTGATTATAAGCAACATTATATTTTTGTTGTATCCAAGTTTGAAAATTTGAAAATTCTTGTTCTTGAGAAGTTTGAGGTATTTCCATTTGACGACGTGCAAAACTGTAACCAGCGATAAAGGTGCGAAGGTTAGCGATGGTTGATTTTCCTAAATACATAGCTGGACGTTTTTGGATATTGCGGATTAAATCGTATAAATCTAACATAATATTCCTCTGGTTAAAATTCTGTTTCAGTAATTTGAAATTCTCCACCTAAATCTTGTATAACGCAATATAAGTTATTTATCCAGTTTACCCTAGAAATTCCTTCGGGATGAATGTTGTCAAAAATTAGTTCTTGTCCATCAATTTCTACTGCAATAGCATAATGTCTACCGTTAATGGAGATGTTTTGTTGTACCATTTCATGGTAGATATTACAAAAGGGGTCTTCTGTACTCCCTGTAAACAAATTAATTTCTCTACCAGGTATTTTCTGATTAATTAGGAATTGACGCAAAGCTATAGCACAAGGAACACATTCAAAAATATGAAATTGTTCGGCTATATCATGTAGTTGACGGACAATATCATTATTAGTCATGATGTAGGATATTTTTAGCCAGATTATAAAAAATATAGAAGACTATAATCAGGGTAAAAATACCATGAATTGAGGAAGCCAGGGAATAAATTTCATTATTTGTCTGATAGCGTAGCGTGGCGCAAGCCATATCAGGATATCCAGGATTAGAGGATTAACAGGATGTTTTTTATAAAATATAGGTTTTTGTAAATAATAGAAAATATATTTTTCTCTAAATCATAATTTATAATCATTAAATATTCACGGAAAATCTACAAATTCTAATCCTGTACATCCTTAAATTCTGGTAATCCTGATTCAGAAAACCACAACAAACAATCTACAAATTTATTGGGTTTCAGACCTATATTTAGAAAATTTGCATAGGTATTGTTATACAAACACGGAATTAAAGCAAATTTAAACTGATTCCGATCATACTTTCAACCCTATTGCTTTTATTTACATATTTACTATTTACCCCACCTCTGACAGTATACTACTAAACGAGTTATCTAATCAATCAAACACGCGCTTACTCATAAAAATATACCTTTGTTTTGGAATAATTTCATTAAAATCACTTAGGATTATTCTGTCATGGGTTGAAACAAAGTGCGTTAAGCTAACTCCCAGTAATTTTTTATTCTGTGATATTTTCCTGACATTGAGCCAGACGTATCAAGCAAGAGTATTACTGGACAACGATTTTCAGGGTTTTCCACGAATCCAGGTAAACCTACTGGTATTTAAATACTCCTGGTTAATCACATTGAGATGCAAAATGTATAAATTAGATTTTATTTGTTAATACATAGCTTAACAGTAGTATTATTACGTAATCAATAGCTATATCTATAAACAGGGTCTAGCATTGCTAAACCCTTACGAATGTAGAGAATTTCTCTAATCAATCTTTGCCCTAATACCCGCCATCCGCTAAACTCAGAAATGCTGCGTTATTCCTGATCATGTCCGACTCCCAAACCGTAAGTGCTGCTGTTGCGAAACTCTACGATACCTATCCATTCCCTCCAGAACCGATACTCGATGAACCACCCCCTGGTTATAATTGGCGTTGGAATTGGTTAGCTGCTTACAACTTCTGCACGGGAAGAAAACCACAAAAGCAAGATATCCGCATCTTAGATGCTGGTTGTGGTTCTGGTGTGGGGACGGAATATTTAGTACATCTCAACCCCCAAGCGCAGGTAGTGGGAATTGATTTAAGTGCGGGAACTTTAGAAGTTGCAAAAAAACGCTGTCAAAGTTCTGGTGCTGACCGTGTAGAGTTTCATCACCTGAGTTTGTATGATGTGGAACAGTTACCAGGAGAGTTTGATTTAATTAATAGTGTGGGTGTATTGCATCATCTACCAGATCCGATTCGTGGTATCCAAGCTTTAGCGAAAAAACTCGCACCCGGTGGTTTGATGCACATTTTTGTGTATGGGGAGTTGGGACGCTGGGAAATTCAACTCATGCAAAAAGCGATCGCACTCCTCCAAGGTAACAAAAAAGGCGACTACCGCGATGGGGTTCAAGTTGGAAGACAAATATTTGCCTCCTTACCAGAAAATAATAGAATTGTCAAACGCGAAAAAGAACGTTGGGCAATGGAAAATCAGCGGGATGAATGTTTTGCGGATATGTATGTACATCCCCAGGAAACTGATTACAACATTGATACACTATTTGAATTAATTGATGCTTCCGGATTAGAGTTTGTTGGTTTCTCTAATCCTGGATTTTGGCAATTAGAAAAGCTTCTAGAAAAAGCACCAGAGTTAATTGAACGAGCAGAAAAATTGAGCCAAAGAGAACGTTATCGCCTGATAGAATTACTAAACCCAGAAGTCACCCATTACGAATTTTTTCTCAGTCGTCCCCCCCTAAGCAAAATCGACTGGTCAGCAGATAACATACTACTAGCAGCTATCCCCGAACTTAACCCTTGCATAGATGGTTTTCCTAATCAATGTTTATTTAATTACGATTACCAAATTGTTAACTTGTCACCAGCCGAGTTTGAGTTTATGCAAAAATGTGATAGTCATGCCACAGTGGCTGACATTTTAGCCCAAATCGAGCTAGACTTAAACGGAGTCAGACATCTCATCAAACAACAACTACTCTTACTAACCCCCGCTTCATGAAAGAAATCAGTAATAAGTAATTCTGTTGCCAATGACCAATGCCAAGAAGTTAATTGTTTTTTCCTAAAGTATTGTTACCGGATCGTGATATGATTCAGCTGACTGAATGTGCAGTCATCATATTCCGCTTTACTGGTTTCAAGTCCTGTGAGCTTGTCAGAAGAATCAATTGCACCGACTCCGACAACCCAACAAGATGCTCAACCTGGTTTTGAAAACACAGAACCAGTAGACTCTTCCATGCAAGACTTCTATCAACTCTATCAAGAGTTGTTAGTAATCACACTTGTTCTGACAGGGGTTATTTTCATATCTGTATGGATTGCCTATTCACTAAACATCGCCCTGAATTATTTATTAGGAGCGTGTGCAGGTGTGCTTTACTTGAGGATGTTGGCAAAAGATGTTGAGCGTTTGGGCAGAGAGAAACAATCACTGAGTAAAACTCGGTTAGCTTTATTAGTAGGAATGATTCTACTAGCCTCGCGGTTGGATCAACTGCAAATACTGCCCATATTTTTGGGATTTCTCACCTACAAAGCCACGCTCATCATCTACGTAGTTAGGGTGGCGTTTATCTCTGACTCACCCTCTGGGTTGGCAGCAGATCCTGGGGAAAACCCCCCAAGACCGCGCTGAATTACCCTCTGGGTTGGCAGTAGCTCCTGGGGGAAACCCCAAGACTGCGCTGAATTACCAAAACTGCGGCAACCTTAACAAGGCTCCTCCTCTCCAGGTAATATTGGAGAAATGATTGAATTGGAAAGAAAATGCTGAATTTTCTGAATTTCTACTCTGTTCCACTTGCCGAATTGGAAGTGGGAAAACATCTGTACTGGCAAATAGGTAACTTAAAGCTACATGGACAGGTGTTTCTCACTTCATGGTTTGTTATTGGTGTGCTAGTACTGGTTTCCGTCTTGGCAAGCAGTAACATCAAAAGAATTCCCAGTGGGCTACAGAACCTGATGGAGTATGCCCTGGAATTCATTCGAGATTTGGCTAAAAACCAGATTGGCGAAAAAGAATATCGCCCTTGGGTGCCATTTGTCGGCACTTTGTTTTTGTTCATTTTTGTGTCAAATTGGTCAGGGGCGCTAGTTCCTTTTAAGCTAATTCACCTGCCAGAAGGTGAACTAACCGCACCAACAAGCGACATCAACACAACGGTTGCCTTAGCTTTGTTGACATCCTTAGCGTATTTTTATGCTGGGTTCAGCAAAAAGGGTTTAGGGTATTTCGGCAACTACGTGCAACCAGTTTCGTTTATGTTGCCATTCAAAATTATTGAAGATTTCACCAAACCCCTGTCCCTAAGCTTCCGTTTATTCGGTAACATTTTAGCTGATGAACTGGTGGTAGGAGTGCTAGTGCTGCTAGTACCCTTGTTCGTACCTTTACCAGTAATGGCCTTGGGACTATTTACCAGCGCCATTCAAGCACTAATTTTTGCCACCTTAGCTGCTGCTTACATCGGTGAAGCGATGGAAGATCATCATGGTGGTGAAGAGCATGAAGGACATCATTGAAGTCCTTCAGAAAATAGTCATATTCAGGTGGCAGTTGACAGAAAACTAGTGACAGTTGACAGAAAATAGTCAACAGTGAACAGTAATCGGTCAACAGTCAACCCGAAACTGACAAACGACAACTACAAGACCCATTCGACTCAGTAAAGAAAGGAAAAATATCATGGATCCATTAGTTTCTGCTGCTTCCGTTTTAGCTGCTGCTCTTGCTGTTGGTTTGGCTGCAATCGGCCCTGGTATTGGTCAAGGTAACGCAGCAGGACAAGCTGTTGAAGGTATTGCTCGTCAGCCAGAAGCTGAAGGCAAAATTCGCGGCACATTGCTGTTGAGCTTGGCATTCATGGAAGCGTTAACCATCTATGGTCTAGTAGTTGCTCTAGTACTACTGTTTGCTAACCCCTTCGCATAATCAGTCATGAGTGCTGAGTAACGAGTGCTGAGTAAGAACAAGTTAAGAGTTGGGAGTTTAACAAAGATAACTCAAAACTAGTAACTCAGGACTCAGTACTCAGTACTCAGGACTCAGCACTAAAATAGTAGATAGGAATAAGCAAACATGACACACTGGATCACCTTATTGGCTGTAGAAGAAGTTGCCAAAGAAGGGGGTTTGTTTGATCTAGATGCTACCCTGCCTTTGATGGCAATCCAGTTTCTAATCTTAGCCCTAATATTGAACGCAACTCTTTACAAGCCCTTGGGCAATGCCATTGATGGACGGAATGAATACATCCGTAGCAATCAATTAGAAGCCCAAGAACGTTTGTCGAAAACAGAAAAATTGGCACAGCAATATGAGCAGGATCTAGCAGGAGCTAGACGGCAAGCACAAACAATAGTTGCTGAAGCTCAAGCCGAAGCTCAAAAAATCGCTGGTCAGAAAATGGCCGCAGCGCAACAGGAAGCCCAGGCACAAAGAGAACAAGCCGCTGGAGAAATTGAGCAGCAAAAACAACAAGCTTTAGCTTCCTTGGAAACACAAGTTGATGCTCTCAGTCGCCAAATGCTAGAAAAGCTTTTAGGAGCCGATTTAGTTAACCAGCGCTAACTCACAAAATAGTTATTGGTCATTAGTCATTAGTCATTAGTCGTTAAGTAAGACAACTGACAACTGACAACTGACAAAAATTTTTGGCAGCGCAGTTGTGGATAGAAAATCATGGGGACTTTTTTACTGTTGATGGCCGAATCTGGTGCCGTCGGAGGTGAATTGGCAGAAGGAGGGTTTAGTCTAAACACAAATATTTTAGACACTAACCTGATTAACCTGGCCATTATTATTACTGTGCTGTTTGTCTTCGGGCGCAAAGTTGTAGGTAATATCCTCAAAACCCGTCGAGACAATATTGAAACAGCCATTAAGAGTGCAGAGCAAAGAGCTAAGGATGCAGCCGAAAAACTTAAAGAGGCGCAGCAAAACCTAGATCGAGCTACCGCAGAAGCTGAAAGAATTAAAAAATCAGCCCAAGAAAATGCCCAAGCTGCTAAAGAAGCTATCTTGGCACAAGCTGCTATAGATATTGACCGTATGCAGGAAGCAGGAGCAGCTGACTTGAGTGCAGAACTAGATAGAGCGATCGCTCAATTACGTCAAAAAGTAGTTGCTCAAGCACTGCAAAAAGTCGAAGCCCAACTAAAGAGCGGAATTGCTGACGATGCTCAACAAGTTTTAATTGAACGCAGCATCGCACAATTGGGAGGAAATCTATGAAAAGTAATGCCGCAACAGCCGAAATAGCCCAGCCTTACGCCCAGGCACTGTTGTCGCTAGCGCAATCCAAAAACTTAACAGAAGATTTTGGTACAGATGCGCGTACTTTCCTCGGCTTATTGGCAAGCAGCAAAGAGCTAGAGAGCTATTTGAGCAACCCCTTTACTCAGGCTGAAAACAAGAAGAATCTGCTCAAACAAGTACTTGGGGAAGGCGTTAGCCCTTACCTACGTAATTTTTTGTTGCTGTTAGTTGACAGACGACGTATTTCTTGCTTGGAAGCAATTTTGCAGCAGTATTTGGTACTGTTGCGCCAGCTAAATCAAACTGTATTAGCAGAAGTTACTTCTGCGGTAGCTTTGACAGAAGCTCAACAGCAAGCAATTACAGAAAAAGTAATCGCTATCACCAATGCTCGCCAGGTAGAACTGGAAACCAAGATAGACAACGAGTTGATTGGTGGTGTGATTATCAAAGTGGGTTCTCAGGTAATTGACGCTAGTTTGCGCGGTCAACTACGTCGCCTTTCCCTAAGCTTAAACAATGGGTAATGGGTAATGGGAAGGAAAATTTTAGATTTTAGATTTTAGATTGGAGTTGATTGAATACAATCCAAAATCCGAAATCCAAAATCCAAAATCGAATACCCAATCACCATTAACTTCTTCCGTCTCGAAAGAAAACTAAAAGCACAGACATAATGAGCATTTCCATTAGACCTGACGAAATCAGTAACATTATCCAACAACAAATCGAGCAATACGACCAAGAGGTTAAAGTTGCTAACGTTGGTACTGTTCTCCAAGTTGGTGACGGTATTGCCCGCATCTATGGCTTGGAAAAAGCTATGGCTGGGGAATTATTAGAATTTGAAGATGGCACAATTGGTATCGCCCAAAACTTAGAAGAAGATAACGTTGGTGCGGTATTAATGGGTGAAGGCCGGGAAATTCAAGAAGGTAGCTCTGTAACTGCTACTGGTAGAATTGCTCAAGTACCTGTAGGTGAAGCCTTAGTTGGTCGCGTTGTCGATGCTTTGGGTCGCCCCATTGATGGTAAAGGCGATTTAAAAACTACCGAAACCCGTTTGATTGAATCCCCAGCACCTGGGATTATTGCCCGTCGGTCTGTACACGAACCGATGCAAACTGGTATCACTGCGATTGACTCGATGATTCCCGTCGGCCGTGGTCAACGGGAATTGATCATTGGTGACCGTCAAACTGGTAAAACTGCGATCGCTATTGACACCATCATCAACCAAAAAGGTGAAGATGTAGTTTGCGTTTATGTTGCCATCGGTCAAAAAGCTTCCACCGTTGCTAACGTAGTTCAAACATTACAACAAAAAGGCGCAATGGACTACACCGTAGTTGTAGCCGCTAACGCCAGTGACCCAGCCACCTTACAATACCTTGCTCCCTACACCGGCGCGACAATTGCTGAGTACTTTATGTACAAAGGCAAAGCGACTTTAGTAATTTACGATGACCTTTCTAAGCAAGCCCAGGCTTATCGCCAAATGTCCTTGCTACTACGTCGTCCACCAGGACGGGAAGCATATCCCGGAGACGTATTCTACATCCACTCCCGTTTGTTAGAACGTGCCGCTAAATTGAGCGATGAATTGGGTAAAGGTAGCATGACCGCTTTACCAATTATCGAAACCCAAGCAGGTGACGTATCTGCATATATTCCTACCAATGTAATTTCTATCACAGACGGTCAGATTTTCTTGTCTTCTGACTTGTTCAACTCTGGTATCCGTCCCGCTGTAAACCCCGGTATTTCAGTATCCCGTGTAGGTTCTGCGGCACAAACCAAGGCAATGAAAAAAGTTGCCGGTAAGATTAAGTTGGAATTAGCGCAGTTTGATGACTTGCAAGCTTTCGCACAATTTGCTTCTGACTTAGATAAAGCCACCCAAGATCAATTAGCACGCGGTGTCCGCTTACGAGAACTCCTCAAGCAACCCCAAAACGACCCACTGTCAGTAGCTGAACAAGTAGCAATTCTGTATGCTGGTATTAACGGTTATTTGGATGACATTGATGCTAACAAAGTCACCGTTTTTGCTAAAGGTTTACGGGATTACTTGAAGACAGTGAACACTGCATATTTCCAAGCAGTACAAAGCAAGAAAGCCCTAGGTGACGAAGAAGAAACAGCCTTGAAGGCAGCGTTAACCGAGTTCAAGAAGACCTTCCAAGCAGCGTAACAATTTTGGATTTTGGATTTTGGATTTTGGATTAAATAGATTTGTCCAAAGATTTAGATATCAGCCGTTCATGATCAACGGCTTTGGTATTTATTTGCAGATGAGTCTAATCTAAAATCCGAAATTCCAAATCTAAAATCTAAAATCTAAAATCTAAAATCGGATTATGGCTAATCTCAAAGCAATACGCGATCGCATTCAGTCGGTCAAAAACACCAAAAAAATCACAGAAGCCATGCGGCTGGTGGCTGCGGCTAGAGTACGTCGCGCCCAAGAACAGGTAATTGCTACCCGTCCCTTTGCTGACCGCTTGGCACAAGTCTTATTTGGCTTACAAACCCGTCTACGGTTTGAAGATGTAGATCTACCACTACTGAAAAAACGCGAAGTTAAATCAGTAGGTTTGTTGGTTATTACTGGCGACCGTGGTTTGTGCGGTGGTTACAATAGTAATGTTATCCGCAGAGCAGAAAATCGCGCCAAGGAACTGAAGGCAGAAGGTGTAGACTACAGATTTGTAACTGTTGGACGCAAAGCCACTCAATACTTCCAACGTCGCAATCAGCCTATTGATGCTACCTACAGCGGTTTGGAACAAATTCCCACCGCAGCAGAAGCTACTAATATTGCTGACGAACTACTTTCTTTGTTTCTGTCAGAAAAAGTAGACCGAATTGAGCTAGTTTATACCAAATTTGTATCTTTGGTTAGCTCTCGTCCCGTCGTGCAAACCTTACTTCCTTTTGATACCCAAGGTTTAGAAGCAGCAGATGACGAAATCTTCCGCTTAACTAGCCGTGGTGGTCAATTCCAAGTAGAACGGGAGAAAGTGGTCAGCCAAGCCCGTGTTTTGCCTCGTGATATGATTTTCGAGCAAGACCCTGTACAAATTCTTGATTCTTTGTTGCCATTGTATCTGAGTAATCAGTTATTGCGATCGCTCCAAGAATCAGCAGCTAGTGAATTAGCAGCACGGATGACAGCTATGAGTAACGCCAGCGAAAACGCCGGTGAGTTGATCAAAAGCTTGTCATTGTCTTACAATAAAGCCCGTCAAGCCGCAATTACCCAAGAACTCCTAGAAGTTGTGGGTGGTGCAGAGGCACTAACTTAATTTGGTAATAGGTGATTGGTTATGGGTAATTGTTAAATGAACCATAGTCAATCATCAATTATTATCAGTTATTAATAATTATTAAATTTAAATTTATGCTCTATTTTTAACAACAAATTTAATAATTATGGAACAATTTATGAATGTAAATATTATTTAATTTTATCATAATTTACCTCAACTCAATTAACTTATAATAAACCAATTCTCAATTACCAGATCCTCAAAATAATGAAAATCTGCCACATTATTTGTTACTAAAATCAAGTCATTGCAGAAAGCAATACTTGCAATTTGTCCATCAATAAAAGCAGGCGTTTTACCAATTTTTGATAATCTAGCTATTTCCTGTGCGTGCCATTTTGCAGCATTGAGATCATAATCCAACACTGGCATTTTAGTAGGTATTTCCTCGATATAATCTTCTAAAAAACGTCTCCTTGCAGAGTCAGGAGGTAAACGTAAACAGCCAAATAATAATTCATGAATAACTACCGAAGCAGTAGCTACTTTACCTTGGTACTGATTCATTTTATCAACGACTAATTTATTTGGGATTTTTTTATTAATTTCCGAAATAATATTAGTGTCTAAAAGAAAACGAAAACTCACAGTTCTACCTCCCGTCCTGGACTGCGATCTCTAAGATTTGCAAAATCCTCATCTGTAAATTCTATACCTTCTCTTTCCATACGTTCCCGAAATCGCAAGGTCATTTCCCAGAAATTTTCACTATTAGGTTTAACATTTGATTTTTTTGCTGATAATTTATGTTTGAGAAATTGAATAAAATCTAAAACTTCTTGTTGTTTATCGGTTGGTAACTCTCGCAGGTTTTCTAAAACTGCTTGTTCAATAGTCATAGTTCCACCTCTACTACTTAGGCTATTATTCTATTATAAATGACATCAGCATTAATTTTTATTGTCTCCTCCATTGTTCAGATCAATTTCTAATGTTATCATTCCTAAAATATTAGGATCGAGGAAAATCAATTTATTCATATAAATTGGATAATTATCGGCATTGCATAGAGACAGGACTGACGCAAAACAGAACGGAAGCAGGGGTAATTCATGAATTAACCCTACCCAAGAATCAGGTTTTTAGTTCAATCTTGCTTAAGTTCTAAGAGATCAGTTATGTAGGTGATCACAATCCAGAGATATTTTATCGAGTAAGATAGGAAACAGCACCTACCTTCCTATCGTCGATGTATGGGCATTGATTTTCAAAGATACCTGGAATCTATTTATGAAAATGACACATATAGCGATTGGCAGGACTTTTATACACCTGTCGAAGCCTTAGACCATCAACAAATTACAGCCAATAAATCCCGAAGACATCTTAATTTAGGGTTGATGGTGGAAACGATACAACCACCACAACGGGAAAGGGAAACACCAGACAGAGTAAAAATTGAACGGTTGGATGTTTTAACAGGGTTGAGAAAATACGCAACTAACCATGTTTTGCTCGTTGGAAAACCAGGTTCCGGTAAATCTACAGCACTAGAAAAACTCTTATGGGAAGAAGCACAACAAGCCAAACCTCTATCCCAAACCGCTCATTCTCCCTATTCCCATGTCGGGAAGGGAATCGGTGGGTTAGGTCAGATTCCTATATTGGTAGAGTTACGCCAATATAAAACTTCTGTACTAAATTTAATTCAGCAATTTTTACAACGGCATAATTTACTTCTAGAAATAGCAGAAATTAACACGCTGCTATATGAAAAACAATTTTTACTTTTATTTGATGGAGTAAACGAATTACACAATGCAACAGCAAGACAAGATTTAAATACCTTTCGCCAGAATTACGCCAACACACCCATGATTTTCACCACACGAGATTTAGGAATGGGGGGTGATTTAGGGATTGAGAAAAAGCTAGAAATGCAACCTTTGACAGAAGGGCAAATGCAGCAGTTTGTCCGTGCCTATTTGGAAGATAAAGGTGATGCAATGTTGCAGCGTTTAGGTGAAAAGTTGCGAACTTTTGCACAAACTCCCCTGTTGCTGTGGATGCTATGTAGCGTTTTTGATGAAACTGACAACATACCCTCTAATCTGGGAGAAACATTTCAGAAATTTACTAAAATCTATGACAACAAAATCAAAGAAGATGTCCCTGTTAGTAAAGAGTCTCGTAGTAGATGGTCTTTGCTATTACAGCATTTAGCATTTGAGATGATAGATGGAAAAAACTCAACTGAGATTAGGCGAAATATTTCTAAAAATGACGCTGAAGACCTTTTGACTGAGTTTCTATCAGCCAAGAAATTTGATCAACCACGAGAATGTGCTTTTTCTTGGCTCAATGATTTACTTAATCATCATTTAATCCAAGTTGATAGTAATGACCAAATAGAATTTAGACATCAATTAATTCAGGAATATTACGCCGCAGAGTGTTTGTTGAGACAGCTTGATAACATTAGTCCTGAGAAGTTGAAGTATTATTATCTAAATTATTTTAAGTGGACAGAACCTTTATCGTTAATGTTGGCCTTGCCTGAAGTAAAAGAAAAAAAGGCAGTCGAAATAGTCAGTTTAGCCTTAGATGTTGATTTACATTTGGGTGCGAAGTTTGCAGGATCAGTTAAGCTCGATGTCCAGGAACAAACGGTTAATTTAGTCGCTCAATTAGAAATTCCTATCATCCTTAAAACACAACTTTTAGGAATAACACGATCTAATAGTGCATCTAGATATTTGACTTTAATTCCGAGATTAGAAAATAATTTATTTTCTATTCGTGGTACTGCTGCTGTTGCATTAAGTAAGATAGACAGCGATGCCGCACTTCCTGATCTCATAAAAATTGCGAAAACTAAATATGATACGTCAGTTTATAATTACATTGAGTACGAAGAAGATCCTAGTTCTGAGCTATACAATTTAAGAATTGAAGAAGAAGAACACAACTATATTCGTACAATTGCAATTGAGGCACTGGGTAATATTGGTACTCAAGCTGTTATTCCTGTTCTCATTGAGATTTTATCGAATAATAATAAAAACTTTTCTATTAAATACAGAGCAGAAAAAGCATTAAATAAGATTGGCAATAATGCAGCAATTTCTGCTGAGGCATTAAAAGAACCTTGTAGTGAAGCAGAAATTCTTCATCTGCTTAAAGCTTTAGAAAGCGAAGATATTGTAAGTATTATGTTAGCTTGCGATAGTTTAGGAAAACTTGGTAGTGAGGCAGCTATTTATCCTCTAATCAAACTATTAGAACATGAAGAATCTGAGGTTAGTTACTATGCTGCTAAAGCTTTGGGCGAAATAGGTAGCAAAGCAGCTATAGCTATTCCTGCTTTACTAACATTACTACAAGCTTGTGATGTAGACTTTGTACATATTTTTCCAGAGGTATTAGGCAAAATTGGTACTGAGGAAGCAGTTCCTGATTTATTGCGAGTCTTAGAAGATAAATCTTTATCATATATTCGTAAAATAGCTGCTCAGGCATTAGGAAAAATAGGCACTAAGACAGCAGTTCCCGCTTTAATTCAAATATTAAATGACGAACCCTGTATGCGTGATTCTGCTGCTGAGGCATTAGGTAATATTGGTAGTAAGGAAGCAATTCCTGCGTTACAAAAAGCTTTATCAGACGAAGGTAATTCTGTTGGTTGGGAGATTATTTTAGCATTAGGAAAACTTGGCAGTGATGCTAAAGTTTCTTCTCTGATTGAAGCATTGAGGAATGAGTGGGATGAAGAAATGCGGTGGATGGCTTCTGAGGCTTTAGAAAAAGTTGGTGGTGCTGCATTACCTCTTCTAAATGAGTCTTTATTATCCACTTGCGAAAGTTATATACTTCATGATGTACTGTATGTAATTTCCTCTATTCAAGAAAGTTGTAAGTATTATAGTTATGGCTCTTCATTACCTATTATGCCAAATTATTAGCAGTAGGCATAAAATACTATTAAAAAACATATTAAAAACTGACTAAAAGTCTTACAGGTATTGACATATGAACAATATATATTGTTAAGTATAAATACAATTAACCGTATTTTTAGATAAAGTTAGAGTTATGACTGGCAAAAGAGATATTAAAATTCTCACAGAGCTTCTTGATTTAGATGATGTAAAAGTCATATCACATCGTCTTCATAGTGGGATTGGAATGATTTTACAAACCGAATCAAAAAAGTCATATGGTACTTGCCCCAACTGTGGCACAAAAAGCCATAAATTACATCAAAACCATCACCACATTATTAAAGACTTACCTTTTGGAGAAAAGCCAGTATTTTTAGAAATTAATAGACGACAGTTCAAATGTGCTGTATGTAAAAAACCGTTTAGCGAAGACCTAGATTTTGTCAGAAAAAAAGGACTTTTACAAAGCGACTGGCACATAAGACAATACAAGAAGTTTTAGAGAATGATATTCATAGTGTAGCGTCAAAAGGTATAGTGACAACGGAAGAAATAGAACGGATGCTAAAAGATGCATCCGAAACATTACCCAATTTAAAACCTCTGAACTTAAAAAGACTTGGACTTGATGAAATAGCTCTGATTAAAGGCAAAGGTAATTACTGTGCAGTCTTAATAGATTTAGATACATCTCAACTAATTACTATATTAAATGGACGTACGCAAGAAATAATCAAGAAAACTCTTATGGAATGGGGATTTGAGGTTTTAGAACAAATAGAAGAAGTCAGTATAGATTTGTGGCAAGGCTATAAAAATTTAGTCATAGAATTAATGCCAAATGCCCAGGTAGTAGCAGATAGATTTCATGTAATGGCACAGATAAATAAAGAACTAGATACACAAAGAAAAAAAGAAAAACGCAGCGTAGAAGAGTTAATTAAAAAAGCAAATTCAGCAGAAGAAAAATCTAAATATGAACAAATATTATCAGGTCTGAAAAATAGTAAATATCCCTTACTTAAGAATGAAGAGAATTTAAATGAGGAGCAATTACACAAACTTATTCAAGTTCAAAATGTATCCCCTGTATTGAAAGTAATGCATGAACTGAAAGAGAAAATTAGAACGATTTTTAATAATACTCGTGATTGGTATACGGGAGTCTTTAAACTGGGTA
Source organism: Anabaena sp. EIM26 (assembly GCF_057568715.1). NCBI lineage: Bacteria > Bacillati > Cyanobacteriota > Cyanophyceae > Nostocales > Nostocaceae > Anabaena > Anabaena sp. EIM26. Next base: position 2,532,919 of record NZ_CM172472.1, read on the forward strand.
TGTGGCTATCAAAAGCTAAAAAATATTTCCCAAATAGTAACAATACTATTATTCGTTGGTTTGATGAAATTATTGCTTACTTTGATAACCGAACAACTAGTGGTACTGTAGAAGGAATTAATAACAAACTTAAGCTGATCAAACGTTCTAGTTATGGGTTTAGAAACTTTGACAATTTCCGAGTTAGATGTTTACTTAATTGGCATCTATATTATTAGTTTAGCATAGCAACTACTGAAGAGCCATAATTATATAGTCGCAACTTCTCCCCCACGTGAACAGGAAAATAACACCGATTTGTTAACTAATTCTATAAACACACTCAATCAAACTCTTAAAATTATGTCAGAAACTCCTAAAGTACAAATGAATTTTAATGCACCTATTACTGATAGCAGTGTTGCAGGAAATGTTGAAGGCTATAGTATTGGCACTCAAAACAATTACTCATCAGCACAAAATATCGCTGAAGTAGAAACAGTAATTCAAAAATTACTTGAGCAAATTGAACAAAATAAACCAACACCAATGCAAGCCGAGTTAATTGTCAATCAAGCCGTTGATAATCATCCGGTGCTTAAAGATAAACAAGTGATTGAACAAGCGATAAAAAATTATCCAAATCTAAAAATACGTTTGCGTAGAGTTGCAACAGCAGTCGGTATTGAAACAGTAAAGGTAATATTTGCTCCTGCTGGTATTTTAATTGAAGGCGTTAAAGCTTGGACTCAATTTGAATAGAATTTAATTTCTGTAGTTCATCATCTGATAATCAGCGCGAACTAATTTTATTTAGCAAACTCTCATAAGTATGCCAAATAATACCTGATAAATGGACAATTTATTCTGATTGAATCAAAATTTGGCTAGTCATGGCGATATCCAAGGTCAGCAAAGCGATCGCACTTAGCGATAAAATATTTCTCTCTACCTTGAATTTATTTGTCAACTTGCAAAATTGCGTACTATAATAAGAGTGTGAAGCACATGGGGCTTTAACGGTTTCGACAGGTTGGCGAAAGCTTCTCTGTGATTCAGGTCGAGAGCGAGTTATCTCTCGGAAATCAATGACTCGAAAAAAAAGTAAATGCGAACAATATCGTAAAATTTGCTCGTCGGGAAGCTCTAGTAGCTGCCTAAGAAACCTCTTTTAGGTTCGAGCGTCTTTAATTTGACTCCGTTAAGGATTAAAGACCTAACCCCCAACGGATGCTCCAACAAGCGTTCTCTGGTTGGCTTGAAGGCTAAGATTAAATCAGAGCATCCTACGTTCGGGATAATGAACGATTCCCGCCTTGAGGGTCAGAAAGGCTAAACCTGTGAACGAGCGGTGGGTTAATACCCAATTTGGACATGGGTTCGACTCCCATAAGCTCCATTTAAAGAAAAGAACAATTCCACCTGACACTTTTATGTGTAGGTGGATTTTGTTTTTTTAGGTTGATTTATACCAATTCTGTGTAGAGTTGCGCTAGATAAATACCGTAGAGATATTCCATAGAACATCTCTACGAGGATTATAGAAAATGCATATTTAAACAGGACTTACGCAAAACATCACGAAAGTAGGGGTAATTCATGAATTACCCCTACGAAAGAATCAGGTTTTTGATTACTTCGTGCATAAGTTCTATTAAATTCGGTTGATGTCTAATCGCTGCCGTTTTTAATTAACTCCCCGCAATTTACGAGTATTTTCAACTAAACTTTGAGCAAATTGATCAAAACGTTGAGATAATTTTTCATCCAATACTTTACCCTCTGGACTAAATGCACCCCAAGCTTGACCAATAGCTATCTGCTCAAGAATTGATTGACAGTGAACCCAGCGGAGGATGATTCTGAGGTCGTTTAAAGCGTTGCTGTTTACTTGTCCACCCAAGATACTAATCAAACCAGCTACCTTACCAGATAGCTGATCAAAAGTCATTAAATCCAAAGTATTTTTAATAACGCCACTCACACTGCCATGATATTCTGGTGTTGCCAAGATTAAACCATCAGCATTAAAAACGGTATCGCGTAGTTTCTGCACGTCTGGGTAATCTGGATACTCTTTGGCACCGGTGCAAAAAGGTAAGTTCATTTGCTTTAAATCAAGAATTTCTACTTCTGCACCTAAAGCTGCTACTCGTTGTGCTGCTACTTGTAAGCCTAATTGGGTATAAGATCCGGGTCTTAAACTACCACCAATACCAACAATTTTTACCATAGTTCACCCACTAAAACCAGAATTCTTAAAAGTCGGACTCATTACGACTATGATTATAGTAGCGATTGATTGCGTAATATGTCAAATTTTAATTGCCGGGAAAAATTTATGTTAATACCTATCGCAGGCTAGGGAAATCCTTAATATCCCTATATTTCAGATAAAAATCTATAATTGGAACTGATGTCAGGACACGGGGTAGATCCAATAGTCGGGTTTTGCAGGGAAGGAAAAAACCTTTGACCTTTACCCAAATCAAGTTCATAGGGGAACACCAAAAAATAAATTTAGGGGATAATGGTGGGTTAGCGCAGCGTAACCCAGTCTACAAATTGAGGATTTTTTTTATTTGGAAGTCTCTAGTTTGCAGTATTGGCATAACATCAGTAGTAAAAACCTGGGAATGTTTTTGTCTGGAAGTTAAACTAGATAATAAAACCGTAATTTCCAGTTATTGCAATTTCCGCTAGAAGAATAGGCATAAAACTAGATATCAGCTTATGCCAAAAAATAAAAGGGTAAATATTATGACAAATTTTGGGAAAAAGACATTGAGGAAACAGCGACCCACAAAGCGCAGTATTTGGACTGGGGCTTTAGCAGCTACTATGATTATGATGCCAGGAGTTTTGGCGATGAATCCCGTTTTGGCACAAAAAGTAGAGCGTAATTCCTTAACTTATGGAGAATTGCTGCAAAAAACTGAGCAAGGGCAAGTTAGAAAAGTAGAATTGGATGAAACTGAGCAAATAGCTAGAGTTTATCTGGCAGATCAAAAACCAGATGCACCACCGATACCGGTACGACTTTTAGATCAAAACTCTGAGTTAATTAATAAACTCAAAGAAAAAAATGTTGATTTTGGTGAGGTTTCCTCCGCTAATAGTAGGGCTGCTGTGGGGTTGTTGATCAATCTGATGTGGATTTTACCACTGGTAGCTTTAATGCTGTTGTTCCTGCGTCGTTCTTCTAATGCTTCTAACCAAGCGATGAATTTCGGTAAATCCCGCGCTCGTTTCCAAATGGAAGCGAAAACTGGGGTAAAATTTGATGAAGTGGCTGGTGTGGAAGAAGCGAAAGAAGAACTGCAAGAGGTTGTGACTTTCCTCAAACAGCCAGAAAGATTTACTGCTGTTGGCGCTCGGATTCCCAAGGGTGTGTTGTTAATTGGCCCTCCTGGTACTGGTAAAACTTTACTAGCAAAAGCGATCGCAGGTGAAGCGGGTGTACCATTCTTTAGTATTTCCGGTTCTGAGTTTGTAGAAATGTTTGTGGGTGTGGGTGCTTCCCGTGTCCGCGACTTGTTCAAGAAAGCTAAAGATAACGCTCCTTGTATCATCTTTATTGATGAAATCGACGCTGTAGGTCGTCAACGAGGTGCAGGTATTGGTGGTGGTAACGATGAGAGAGAACAAACTTTAAACCAACTATTAACCGAAATGGATGGTTTTGAGGGGAATACAGGCATCATTATTATTGCTGCTACCAACCGTCCTGATGTATTGGATTCGGCGTTATTACGTCCCGGTCGTTTTGATAGACAAATAACTGTTGATGCTCCTGACATTAAAGGACGTTTGGAGATATTGCAAGTCCATGCTAAGAACAAGAAATTAGATCCTAGCGTATCCTTAGATGCGATCGCACGTCGCACTCCTGGATTCACCGGCGCAGATTTAGCTAACCTCCTCAATGAAGCCGCAATTCTCACAGCCAGAAGACGCAAAGAAGCCATTACTATCTCAGAAATAGATGATGCAGTAGATAGAGTTGTCGCCGGAATGGAAGGTGCAGCTTTAGTAGATAGCAAAAACAAGCGTTTAATTGCTTACCATGAAGTTGGACACGCCTTAGTAGGTACTTTAATTAAAGACCATGACCCAGTACAAAAAGTTACCCTCATCCCCAGAGGACAAGCATTAGGTTTAACTTGGTTTACGCCCAATGAAGAACAAGGTTTAATTTCCCGTTCCCAAATCCTAGCGAGGATTATAGCTGCTTTAGGCGGTCGGGCTGCGGAGGAAATTGTTTTTGGTAAAGCTGAAGTGACAACAGGTGCAGGAAATGACTTACAACAAGTCACAAGTATGGCACGACAAATGGTAACACGGTTTGGAATGTCTGACTTGGGTCCATTGTCCTTGGAAAGTCCAAATCAGGAAGTATTTTTGGGACGAGACTGGGGGAATAAATCAGAATATTCTGAAGAAATTGCCGCTAAAATTGATGCTCAAGTCCGGGAAATTGTTAATAGTGGCTATATCAAAGCGAAAGAATTGTTACAAGAAAATCGCTCAATTTTAGAGCGTTTAGTTGATTTATTAGCGGAACAGGAAACAATTGATGGGGATTTATTCCGCCAGATTGTAGAAGAAAATACACAGGTTCAGGTGATAGATCAAAAGTTAGCTGTATCTCGTTAGAAAATAGTTAAGAAGTCAATGATCTATTTTGATAGATCATTGATATTTCTGATTAGTAGATAATTTAAAAAGACTGTTCCAGAACCTTTTTAAATGGTGGATTGATATTATAATTAGCTGTAACTTTATCTCGCACCATAACTTCAATAATTGTATAGGCAAGATCACGAAAAAATGCTCTGGAAGATCCGATTTCTCCAAACGTACCCCATTTAAAAGCAATTTCGCCCGAACCAAATATTTTGCTAATTCCAGGTTCTTGGAGTTTTGATTTTGATCCTTCCAAGACACTATTTGCATATTCTTCTGGTATCCCAACTCTCACTGTATCTAATGATGATGCAAGGGAAGATTTAACTTCTCGTTCAACATCAGTTGAAACAGCAACTTTTAACACTAACTTACCCGAATCATTAGGAGAAAACATAGCACCTAAACAACCATATAAAAACCTAGCCCCTAAAGGTACTATTATCTCAATCATGACTTCTGTTGCAGAGAATGAACTAATGTTGGCATTTTCATCTATAACTTCTATCCTGTCTTCTAATACAGGATAAAAAACAGGACTCTGTGAATAACCAGGAAAATAAAATCCTTCATTCCTCCAAATACGAGCTTTTCCTGAAAAACCTAAATCCAATACTTTGCTCATTAGTCCATCTCCCAAGCTTTTCGCCAATTTCTGTTAAAATCGTCTGGGCAAGCCTTTATTATTTCTGGATGATATAAACTGTATGGTGATACACCATAATAATCTATAGCCCTAGGATGTGCTTTATAATAATCATAACCTTCTTTCATTAATTCAGCTTCTTTAAGTTCATGAAAATAAAAACTAGCATCTGCTCCAGAAATTTTTTGTCCTGAGTTTAAAGCTTGCTCAAGCCTATTGAGCATCATTATATTAGGTAAATATTCAGCAAATTTTTTAATGTGAATCTTGACAATTTCTAATTTTTCTGGATCTATAACATACTCGTAATTAGCTAGAATGCCAAAAAAATCTGTTTTAGGGTTGATGGACAAATATATTTGCTCACTTTGAGAAAATTTGGTTTTATTGTCTGAGTATAAATATAAAATAAGACTATGTAAATATGCAAAATCGGCAATTCAGACAAAATTATTCTTGTCTGGAAATGAACATTTTCTTAATAGGGTCGATTTAGCAGCGAATAAAAGCTAAAATGAGACATTGCAGAAATAAGCCGTGCCATGTTTGATATATTGCCTTTCCGGTTTGAGTTGGATAAAATTGCGATCGCAGGAGCTTGTTTATGGTCTTTGGCTCTATATCTGGCTTTGGCATCAACTAGGGAATGGGTAACAGAGCAATTAAACAGATGGTTTAACTTTGCCGAGCGTTCCCTTTATACTAGTCAAACAGAATTTGAAAAGACACGTAAAGCCAGAGAATCGCAAAATGCTTTTTACGCCTCACTGTTTAGCATTATGCCTTTTTTCATCTTTGGTGCTTTATGTAACTGGGGTCTAGAAATCAGTTTAGGCGATAGCTGGGGAATTAGCACCGGCATACTTGCCTGTATGGGTGCAGGAATTTATGAACTCGGACGCAGAGATGGGGAAAATTCAGATTAGACATCTGGTGAAAAATTAGAGACGTTCCATGAAACGTCTCTACAAAGATTTCAAACTACGCACATTTAATTCTCGAAGATGTCTATTGATCATGTTTTTTGTGGAGTTGTCTTACTCCATCCTTCTCTTGCCTTGGCATGACTTTTATGGCTTGCGCCACGCTACCCTATCAGCACACCCTAATTAAAAAATATCAAATATTCTATGTTAAAACTACTCAAATACCTTAGTATTTGTTTTATTAGTATCTGTTTGCTATTTGCTTGTCATGCTTCGACACCAACCAAATTAAAGCACCCTCCCTTGAAAATACCATCTGGATATTTTGTTGGGGAGTATCCAGCCATCATTGCTCAACAAAAAGGATTCTTCAAAGCCCAAGGGGTAGATGTGGAAATAATTCCTACACGATACATCCGATTAGAAGCAGCAAATTTCAGTGCGGGTAAGTATGATGGTGTTATATCTTCCTTGGGAAGTTTTATCATCTTGAGTGCCACAAATCCAGATATACAAGGCGTGATGGTTGTAAATGAATCAACAGGAGCAGATGTAGTAGTCGCCCAATCAGAAATTAAAACCGTTGCTGACTTGAAAGGTAAAAAGCTGGGTGCAAATCTAGGCGGTTTTAGCGAAGTTTTCGTGACTGAGATGTTGAAACAAGCTAACTTAACCAGCGATGATGTAAACTTGGTTAAATTAGAGGCTTCAGAAATTCCTCAACGTCTAAAAAATAATGTTATTCAAGCCGGACACACTTGGGAACCCCATCTTTCTGAAGCTATGAAATCAGGGGGAAAGATTTTATTTACCAGCAAACAAACCCCTGGCTTGATTTTAGATCTGATTGTCTTTCGCAAAGAGATAATCCGCGATCGCCCCGAAGATGTTCGTGCATTTGTGCGAGGATGGTTGCAAGCAGTAAACTACTGGCAAGCAAATATTCAGGAAGGAAACGCTATCATCAGCAAAGTGTTAAAAATTCCTAGCAATAAACTCTCTGTGGAGGGAGTAAACTTCACTAATTTAGCAGAAAATCAAAAGTTATTTCAATCTACCAACTCTAACTCCATCTACAAAACTGCCAAGATATATGCAGACTTTTTTATTCGCGCTGGAAACATAACACGCCTTCCTGAGTTAAGAAGTTTGTTCAATTCTTCTTTCTTGAAACCTCCCTTCTAGGATAAAGCTTGTTTAATAAACCTAAAACTTAGATATATCAAGAATTTGAAGGATAAAAAAGTGAATCAGGTGCAAGGAATAAGCGTTGAAACTACCAAAAACCTATCACTGGATCTGATTCAAGACTATTCTTCTCTTCTTCTAATTCTTCCTCCTGACTCCTGACTTCTAGCCCTAACGGAAAGACTTTTATGCCTAACGGCACGCTACGCGGTAAGCGAAGCTATGCCCGCAGGGCTTTACAGCAAACCCTAGTATAAAGTTATGCAGCAGACTTTTTTGGGTGGAATTCGTAGAAAGTTGATCGCCTCGTTTCTAATTGTGGCTTTGATGCCGTTGCTGTTATTGGCATTTGTCAACAAACAGACAACAGAAAATGCACTTACTGAAAATGCAAAACAGGCTTTATCTGTAGCAGCTATGGAAACTGCTAATAGAATAGATGCCTTTATTGATGGAAATCTCAATGCTGTGCGCGTAGAGGCGATTTTACCAGGTTTGGCACGCTACCTCAGCCTCACTCCACAACAGCGAAATGATAGCCCCGAAATGCAATTGGCAACAGAAACATTAAGCCGTCTTAGTCGCAAAGATATGCTCAACATTCTCTCATACTCTTTGCTCGATTTAAACGGGAAAAATGTATTGGATACAGATACATCGAGCATTGTCAAAGATGAATCAGCCATAGATTATTTTAAAAAACCACTGGAAACTACGTTATCCTATGTTTCTGGTTTGAAGCGATCACCAAAAATTCCTAATCTTGTTACTCTCTTTTTTAGTAGTCCGGTTCGGAATGCCAAGGGCGATATATTGGGAGTGTTGCGAGTTGACTACAATGCTACTGTTGTCCAGCAGTTAGTAACTAGAGAAACTGAAAGGGCTGGGGCAAAATCTTTTGCTATTCTTTTAGATGAAAATAATATTTATATAGCACATAGTACAGCACCAGAACTACTGTTTAAATCAATTGTGCCTCTGCCTTTGGCTGTTGTCAATAAACTGCAAAAAGAAGGTAGTTTGCCTAATGCTCCTATTCAAGAACTGGCGACTAATGAGACAAAACTGAAGCAAGCATTAGATAATAAACAGTCGTATTTAATTTCATCTTTGTCATCAACAGGTAATCAGATAAATCTGATTGCCATCTCTCATTTAAAATATAAACCTTGGTCTGTGTTGTTCGCACAACCCCTTAGTGTTGCCCTAGCACCTGTAGAAAAGCAAATACATGATGCAATGTTTCTCTTTGCAATTATCGCTTCAGTAGTGACAATCATTGCTTTTGCTATTGGGCAACTACTAACAAAGCCAATAATTTATCTTACCAATATAGTTTCCCAATTTACCGCAGGTAATTTAGATATCCGTGCCAAAATAAACTCCAAAGATGAAATAGGTCAGTTGGCAAAATCGTTTAATAATATGGCGCTTCAATTACAAACATCTTTGAAAACTTTGGAACAACGTGTACAAGAGAGAACAGCAGAGTTACTAATTGCTAAAGAAAAAGCAGAAGATGCAAATCAGAAACTAGAACAACTTGTAAATCTAGATGGTTTGACTCAGGTGGCTAACCGTCGCTGTTTCGATGGACGACTACAAGCAGAATGGAATCGCCTTGCACGAGAACAACAGCCTCTATCATTAATTTTATTCGATGTTGATAAATTCAAACTTTACAACGATTATTATGGTCATCTTGGAGGCGATGATTGTCTAATTAGGATAGCGCAAACAGTCCCAGGGTAAGAGCATCTCAATTAGGCTTGACATAAGGGATGTGAGGAATCTAATGTAGAGTCAAGAAAACAACAACTGAGAACTTGAATCATGTAATTGTTGTCCATACCAGTGCGTTTCATTTTTTGGCGGAGACTACGTTTGTAAGTTTGTTCGCGATTGAGAGCATTGAGAGCAATGCGCCGTAAAAGAGCAAAATTACGGGGACTATGGAAAGAGCGAATACGGCAGGAATCCTCAGCAAAAGTGCAATCAAGAGTCCAATGAGCTTGGTTTTCAATCCCCCAGTGTTTACGGATAGCCCGACCTAAAAGTTGAGCATCACTGGGTAAAGAAGAGAGATAAAATTGAACTTCACGAGTAGTTTTATTCCAAAGACGACGCTCCCGAACAACCATGACTACAGTTTGAAGTCCAGCCCAGATTTTGGGTTGGTAAAGTTCACCAACAGCCGAAATAGGAACAGACCAAACTTGACGGATTTCCGTGCGGTGATGTCCTTTCTCAATGCGGTGATCGTAACTGACATCAATGCCTTGAAAATCCTGTGTAGATGATGTTTCAAACCATTGTTTTACCTGATTATAGAGAGTTGGATGATTTGCCTTGAGTGCTAAAACATAATCTGCTTTTTTATCAATAATCTTTTTGGCAATCTCAGTTTGAGTCCCCATTGCATCAATAGTGATAATAGCTCCTGTCATATCCAATAATTCTAATAATGCCGGAATTGCTGTAATCTCATTGGATTTATCTTCCACTTTCATCTGTGCCAAGACCAAATTCTGTTCACTTGCCCAGGCACTAACAACGTGCAGTGCTGATTTCCCTTGATTTCGGTTGTAAGAACCCCTAATGGTCTTCCCATCTATGGGAATTATCTCTCCTCCCATGTTTGTGACTAGGCTTTCTATCCATCTGCTGAAACAACGATTTAATTCTTCAGGGTTAATGAACTCAAATACCCTTCGGAATGTGTCATCTGAGGGGATGCCATTTGGTAGTTCTAAAAACTCTTCCAACCACTCCTGCTTGCTGATGCCGTAGTTCTCTATGTCTTCCCATCCTTGCGCTCCTCCTATCACTGCCAGAATTGCAATCACCAGGATATCTGTAAGTTGATGTTTCTTTGTTCGCTCTACTCTTGGGTCTTTGATGTCTCCAAAATTCTCGACTAAACTCTTTTGAATTGCTTCTATGGATGCCACCTGTACTGGCTTTGACTGACGGCAATTTCTCTTCTTGGAATCACTTGATTTAGTTTCAAATCCTGCCGACATAAAGTTTCTTTCCCGGTGTTTTCAGAGCGATTGCATTGCTTTCATCCCATGTCTTTTGCTCTGCTGTCAAGTGTATTTTTTATCCCTTTGCTTATGCTTATCTTAGTCATTTTGTCAAGTTCATACTATACCAAATTAGATGAGCTTACCCTGCAAACAGTCCAGATAATAGTTCATCGTCCTACTGATCTTCTGGCGCGTTACGGAGGAGAAGAATTTTCGTTACTCCTCTGCAATACTGACTTAGCAGGAGCGATTAAAGTAGCAGAAAGTATTCAAAAAGCAATTCATAATCAGGCTATTCCCCATGCAAAGTCTGATATCAAGAATATCGTCACGGTTAGTTTGGGCATTACTTCTGTCATCCCCACTTGCGATATCAAACCAAATACACTCATCGCTTCAGCCGATAAAGCACTGTACAATGCTAAAAACAAAGGGCGCGATCGCTATTGTTACGAGACGTGAGAGGTAAAGTGGGCAATGCCCACTCTACAAATGTTGGTGCGAAACCATAAATTAAGCCGTTCTAAAACGTGCCAATTCTTCACCTGTTTTCGCATCATGGGCGTGAACAGTACACACCAAACAAGAATCAAAAGAACGGGCTACGTGACCTACTTCTACAGGGTCTGTTGGGTCTTGAATAGGTGTTCCTACTAAGGCTTCTTCAATGGGGCCCCGTTGTCCTGCACCGTCACGGGGGCCAATATTCCAAGTACCGGGGGCAATAACTTGATATTGTTTAATTTTGCCTTTTTCAATCTCTACCCAGTGACATAATGCACCTCTAGCTGCTTCCGTTGCACCCCAGCCTTTACCATCTTTTTCTTCAGGTTTGATATACCAGGGGTCATTTAATTTGAACTCTCTTAAACAGCGTTCAGCTTGGCGATACAACTTGACTAATTCGTGAACTCGTGCTAGTTGTCTAACATGAACATTTGCGCCACCCATTTTTTTGAAGGTGTCGAGAATGAAGGGGTCATAATGTTGCCAAGATTCTCCGTGTCTACCACCTGCGACTAATTGACGTGCTAGGGGGCCGGCTTCTAAACGTCCTAAATCTTGGTGAAGGACTGCGCTAGACCAGGAATATGCACCGCCAAAGTCTTTATTATTGTTAGCGATAGGGTTTGTAGTGCGATCGCTCGGATGCCAATCTTCAGTACCTTCATCATACCAAGAATGGGTTAAATTCTCACGGGCAAAAGCTTGATCCATCAAGGTATGAGTATCAGTGAAGCTATCGTAAACACCACTTTTCATAATCACAGCAGCGTTACGTCCCTCAATCGTGGGTTTATTGTATTTATCCTCATGGGGAATATAACCCCAAGTCACATATTTACCCACACCAGCACCATATCGATCTAAACCGATATCTAAACCCATGCGCCAGTATAAACCTAAATCAGATTCTCGATGTTTAACATCAGCATTTAACCATTTTTGGAAGTCTTCATAAGATTGAATTTCTTCATATCTTTCCAAAGAACAACCTAACCACACTGGTTCTAACCAATTAGTGCGGAAATATTCCAGAATTGCCCAAGCGCGGGTAATGTCAGTTAAAGTAGGGGCGCACATCACACCACCAGGCACCATATAACTGCAATGGCAGCTGGTGATATCCTGAAAATGTTCCTGAGTAACTTATTTTTAAGGTAATTTTGCTCAATAAGAACATTTTATTTTCACCATTTTAGCTTTGATAAATAAGGGAATATTTAGGGAATGAGTCAGCAAAATCAGGGTAATTGCGAAGAGACTTATGCTACATCTACACAGGAATATGACAATGCAGACTCAAGCGACTGGTTTGCAGATATGTTTGCAGATTTCGAGCCGCAGAACACCACAGACGGCAGCTATAGAGGAACAATGGCGAAAATAAAAGCAACAGAATTACAGTATCAAGCAGTTTTTGAACAGAAGTTAGTCGAAGCTAATACTAATTTAAAAAGAGAGAGAATAAGAGTTACCATTAAACAAACTGGAAATTCTCTGCAATTACGAGCTACTTTACCGTTAAAACCAGGGGATTGCAGCTTAGGTAAAACAAAAAAGCAGTATGATTTATCTCTAGGGATACCTGCAAATTTAGAGGGATTAAAAACAGCTATTGAAGAAAGTTATGAGTTGGGGAAATTAATTGCTCGTCATACCTTCCAGTGGAATGAGAAGTATTTAGGAATTAAATCGAGAGAGAAGCAAGAAATCAAAACAATTGGGGAATTATTAGATACCTTCGAGGAAAAATATTATCAAACCCGTCAGAAAACTATAACCAGTCAAAATACTTTTGCTAACTATATATCTGTAATTAAAAGAAACTTGACTCTCACCCATTTAGCCACAAAAGAAAATTTTGAAGAAATTATTAATTCATTTCAGGGTAATAAAAAAAATGAACTAATTGCGATAACTTCTGTTTTGATTAAAACCTTTAATTTAGGATTTCAAATCGATGTCAAACGAGATCATGTCACCCCTGCCCATCGAGAAATTCCTGAAGATGAAAAAATAATATCTGCTTTTCACCTCTTTGAAAAATTCGCCCTCAACCGCAAAAATACAAACATTAGCGATGAAATAGACACCTGGGAAATGTGGCGTTGGGTATATGGAATGTTAGCGACTTATGGGTTAAGACCAAGGGAACTATTTGTAGAACCGGATATTAATTGGTGGATGTCTCCCCAAAATATAGATCATACTTGGAAAGTGAATAAAAATACTAAGACTGGATATAGAGAAGTTATTCCTTTTGTACCGGAATGGATAGATTTATTTGATTTAAAAAATCCCAAACCATTAAATATTTTAGAACAAAAGGTGGCAAAAATTGCATCTGTACAAAATATTAATTGGATGCGAAGAGATATATCCAGATGGTTTAGAAAGGTGGGAATTGAGTTTCAACCTTATGATTTACGGCATGGTTGTGCAATTCGAGCGCATCTTCAGGGAATACCAATTAAAGCCGCAGCAGATAATTTAGGTCATACTGTTGATGAACATACAAAGACTTATCAAAGATGGTTTGGGATTGAAAATCGTAAAAAAGCCTTCGGTGAGGTAATTAGTCAAAAGTCGTTAATTGAGTTGCAGAAGAATGAAATATTGGCACTAAGGATGGAGAATGAAAGGTTAAGGTTGGAGGTGGAAAAGTTGAAATTCTCGGTTACTCAAAATTCAGAGGACTGGGAACAGGTTTATCATCATGGTTAAGAATTTGGGTATAATTCATGGTGTTTATACGGAAAAATTCGGTATAATAGCCGAATAAGGACATAAAAAAGAAGTTTTCCATATAATCCGAATGGAGGTTGCTATTCTGATACCAGAAGAAATTATCCAGTACATATACAGTAATCTCCCAGGTGTAATCCCAAAAGCCAGTTGGGGCGAAACTTCACTGTTCTACAATCCTGGTCGCGTATTGCCCAATGGTGTTTATTTTTGCACGATCAAACAACATAATGGCGAAAACGACAAAGCCTCAAATCTTGATCGAGAAGGTGTATTTAGAGTTGCTATTGGTCTTCATCCCAAAACCTACGTTCGCTTGTTTGGTCAGAAACCAGCACGCCCTAGCAGGGGTGGTATTGTTACAACGGGTCACGACTTTACAAAGTTAGATGAACTTATGCCGCATCCAATTTACGCTTGGATGTCTTGGGTACAAATACTTTCCCCTAGCCGAGACAAGTTTAAGGATATCTTCCCTTTAATTGAGGAGGCATATGAGGAGGCAGTCAAAAAGTTTGAGAAAAAGACTGCTAACAATTCGGTTGCAGCGGAACGGTTCAGTTCTGTTGATTGAGTTGCCAAACTTACTTGTGTCCGCTGACCCGAACCGTTAAACATCTTTGAGAAAAGCGATTACTAGGTTGCGCTTCGCTATCGCATTTGAAAAAATAATTGCGACAGAAACAACCAGCACTCTAAGATTCAGTGTTATTGTTCAGGCAGCTTTTTGAGAATTTTGAGAGGATGGTTCAGCCAGAATTGGTTCAATATCCTGGCTTTTGTCTCTTTGAATAAATTCATCTAGTAATTGAAAAAAGTAATCAAATGCAGACTTTTCATCAATACAGGTGAGTAAAATAATTTTATCCCAAGCGTTAACAGTATGAATAGATAAGCGGTTTTGCAGCCAAGGTTGAAAGTTTTTATAAAAATCACTTTCAGCTTCTGTATTAGTAATACCTAATTCAGAGCGAGAAAAGCGATATCCCAAAATAAACATTCGTAAATTACTGATATATGCCGTTCCCAAATATAAGCCTGGTTTGGTTTTAATTTTTTCGAGTAAATTAAATAATGCACTCATTGAGTTTAACTCCATTAAAAATTTTCAAAATTCTTCTATCACTTCTATTTTAAACTCATTAGATAGAGAAGTAAAATCTTTAATCCAGTCATCTGGGTATAGTCCTTGCGGGGAAAGATTGTCGAAAATTTTGCCAAAAACTTCAACACCGTAATGAACGCCATTTTCCGTAATAGTTTCAAAGCAACCTTGTTTTTCTAGGCGATTACTCAAAATAAAGTCTTCATTGTCGTATATGGTCGAAAGTCGCCAAAGTTTACCAGGAATTTTACGTTGTTTTAGCCACTGTTTGAGTGTCTTGGCACATTCTTGGCAATGAAGTAATGGAAATCGAATGACAAGATTACCAATTGCTTGATGAATTTCGGCAATGTCTAAATCATCTGGTAAAAAATCATTCAGAAATAGCACCTCCTAAAAAATGTTGATTTTATTTTAGTCTTGGATAAACTACCCTTAAATGCGATGTTTTTTGCACTCTTTCTCAGTGTAACACCATCTTCGGGGCAAATTTTCTTGTGCTTCCTTAATCTCGATTAACTTCGATGCCTACGGCGAGCGAAGCTATCGCTAATATTGGGTTAGTGCCATCGCTTAAAATCCATTATCTTGTGATTCTTTAACTACGATTAATGCGATCGCCCATCTTGTAGTGCGATCGCCGATCTTCGGTGCGTTACTAATATTCTCAAGGCAGGATCGAAAAAGGATGTTTGGTGAAACCGAGTATAAAACATCTCCTAATCCCGATTACCCTGAAGAAAGTTATGAAAACTTCATTAAAAAATTAATTGAAATAAAAAAAGATATAATAATCAAGCTGATGAAGAAGTCATAATATTACTTAACAACTCAATTGTAAATGCGATCGCCAATACTGTAGAGTGTAACGCACTGGATTGTTTGGCGTAATAGACGGAAACTTTCCGTATAATAAATAGTTAGACCTCCAGCCAATAAACTTGATCATCTATAACTTGAATTTACAAATGATTTTTATGCAGAAAGAAGTTTCAATAAAACAGCAATATTCAGATTTATATCTAAACTATTATCAAAACAGATATCAAAATTATTTAGATGGAGAGGATTCTGAAGGGACGGTTCTTGCGGAATTTGATCTTGATGTTCACCGACATCCTGAAATCCTAAATGAAACCCCATCGCCCGTCAAATTAGCTTATGAGTACTTTTTTGATGAGCTTGAAGGCTGGACAAGGCTGTGTAAAGTTCCATTCGGAAATGACTTTAGCTATGCTATCTGTGTTTTAACTGATGGTGATGATGGATGGATTGAAATTTACGATAATGAGGGAAACTTAATTGCTTCTGGTCGCACCTATATAGAATTGATTGGTTGGGACGATTTTAATGAAATTCGTAAATTTGTAACGACTTTAGATTATCCATCAAGTTTATGTGATAGACATGAAAAGACTTTGTGGAAGTAGTGTATGTTCCTGTCTAAAAAGGCTATACAAGCGTCTAACACCTCATTGGAGCAGATGGACGGCACACGCGGTCTGTTTTGCTTACTTTACTAGCCACCCCTCAATTCAAGGCCGTTAGCCTTCTGGTCGCTTAGTGCGATCACGCAAGCGCTGCTGCAAGCAGTTCGCTCAAAACAAACATCAAATTCTCGAAAAAAGTTCGTTTGCCCAAGTATCAAGGGTACATGAGAGGCTTCTACCCAGGCAAATGCTAGACGAACGGGTTCAAGATTCCCAATTTGAACTTGCACAAATAACCCCCGTGCTTCAACCTTTGCAAGATTTCCAGCTAATGGCAAGCGGACAGTTTGTTGATCCCAAATTGCGCCTAATTGTAACCCAATATCATAAGGTAAGACATTGACAGTAGACCCAGTATCCAGCAGGGCATTTGCAGAAACAGAAGAGTTTGCATAACTCAGAATGATAGGAATTGTGGGTAATGCTTCATCATCATTAAAGGGAAATTCCACTGTACTAGCCATCAGTAGATGCCTCTTGGTGATCCTGAATCAAGCGAGTGACATATTTTAAACTTTGAGATATACAATAATAGATTTATCATAAGCGATATGTAGGGAAATGACAGGAGTTCTAGTTTAAATTCCCATCTCTTAACCTGGATATTCTTAGAAGTAGAATCGAGAAATTTATTGAACGTTGTGAAAATAACCTGAAGGAAAATCAATCATGAATCTCAATGAGTTACCAGGTGCAGAAATAATATTACCTGGACTGAATGATCTTCACAATAGTGAATCTAATACAATTGGAGCATTATTAATTGCGATCGCCTCAACACGATTAACTGAAGCAGATTTAGATATTCCCAAATATCACTTAGCCCCAGAACCAGAGTTAACTTTATATGCTAATCTCCAAGATCAAAGAGACGATGCTTACGTTTACTATAATGCTTTGCTTAATCAACTAAATAGCTTTTGCAATGCACTTGAACTAAGTTATAAATATTAGCCATCTAACCTTATCGTTAGAGGGTGTTTGAAAAGTGCGATTTCTGGGTAGTGCGTTGCGATCGCTCAATTTCCATCTTCTTGTGCTTCCTTAAAGGAATTTATAAACCGCTTTAATAATGATGAATTATCCCATAATTTTGATTTTGATGAATGGATTTGCGAATCTCGAATGTTGACACATTTACAACAAATGAAAGAGTCTATAGAGGAGATTGATTTTGTTAATTGAAGATTATTTTCAGCAAATTAAAGTCATGCTCATTGTATCACTAAGTAATAATGCTGAAAATATTGAGAGGTTTCAGGTGTTTAATTAACTTTTATACGTATCGGTTTGACTATTAGGCAACCAAAAGTGGTCGGTTTCATTTACATAGAACTAATATAACAGCAGAATTGAGCCGCAATTTGGATTAGATTGTTCGTGTAATTGTATATCGAACTTTAGGTACTTAAATTCCCATGTTAAAAGTAAAGTTACAATTTTCAAGGTTGCTCGGATTGTTACTGGTTGTCTGCTTGACCTTCTTCACGGTATATGTAGCGTATTCTCAACAACCCCCTTTAGTTGAATACCAATCCAAAACATTTGCCAGAGAAACCTCCAAGTATAAATTAGCAACCCAGGTACTACTAGAGACAGGAATCGCAAAAAGATACGATACCCACTTCGACCACTTGATAGGCACGCTAATTGGTAACGGCGACGATTTTAAGCTTTATACAAGGTTTAGGAAGATGTTTGTCCGAGAAATTGGGTGGAGACACTTCCAAGATGCCTATGCAGCAAAACTGGAAGCCGATTTTTCGGAAGATGAATTAAAGGAACTGTTAAAGTTATCAAAGCAACCTGTGATGAAAAAGTTGTTGAAGTCTGAAGTTCAAGCATATATGGATACATCTCAACAAAGATTCAAAATGGGATTTGAATTGTGGGATAACTATAATAATGGCAAAATAAGTTTACCACCAGACTAGACTTCCAGCCCCATTTAGAAGGGCTATAAAAAAACATTGGAGCGGACAAATATGATATTTTAGTTTTAAGTTGAGAGCGATACTTGCGGTAAGCTAGGCTACAGCCTAGCCGCTCAATTTAACCGTTATGCAGATTGAATTCTTGGTAACGGCAACGGCTTAAAAAATTCACATTAACCTCAGCTTGAAATTTCAAAGATGAATTTATCTAAAGACTTGTTCTGCAAAGGTTTACCAGTTAGTTTTTCTATTGTTTTCATTATGACTTTCCTTGCGCCGAAAGCAAAAGCTGAATATGCTTGCGGTGGCGCTGGTCCTGGAGAGATAGTGGTTGGGGAAACCCAAGGTGGGTATGGTGTGGCATCTGTTCTCCTTTGTGACAGAGACCCGAATTATCAAGAGGAGCCAGAAGATAGAGGGAGTGATAATTCTCGTTCTAGTTATTATGACCCTAAGTTTGCGGCTCTACAGTTTCAAGCCGCTTCTGCCATGATCAATTTGCAACAACAAGCTAATTTATTGCAAGATCCAAAGTATCTGAAATATCTATCGGGGAGTTGGAAGCTTTTTCCTACTTCAAGGTTAGAGGGGATAAAACTAGGTGGCTCTTGTGTTGCATCCTTTTTCAAGGCATCAATGGATCCAGAAGCTAAAGATGCCCCAGTCATGATCAATTTGTTAGGGCCAAGTGGCAACGAAAAGTTTGCTCTCCTGACATTTGCAACCGAAAGTATTCCTAGACCTAAAACGATACAAACAATCACGGTTACTTTGATTCAAAACAATGACCCCCCTGCTACTGTCAAGGCATTCAATTACACAATGCCAGATATGCCATTTGGGGTGATTGCTTTTGCTGTACCGACAATTGATGCAGCTTTAGCGGGGATAGAAGATGTCCAGAACTTTGATGTAAAAATAGATGGTAAGTCTGTTGCTAAGACCATGTGGCATAGTGGGCTAAAAGTGAGGGATGAATTCCGTAAGTGCTTAAATGGTAAACCTTATTCGGTAACGGAGATTGATATAGTGCCGGAGCGTTTGAAAAAACCATAACTCAGAATGATAGGAATTGTGGATAATGCTTCATCATCAGAAAAGGGAAATTCGACTGTACTAGCCACGAGAAGTTACTTGGGTAGGTGAATCGGGTTGTTAAACATCTTTGAGAAATGCGATTCCTAGGTCGCGCTTCTCTACGAGATGCTAGTGCGATCGCTAATTGCTCAATTTTCAAATAAATCAATACTTCTATAAAAACAGAATTAACCGCAGATGGACGCAGATATAGCTTGCTTCCCGCAGGGTACGCAGATAAATTTTTACCTCATTAGACATCTGGTGAGAATTAAATGTGCGTGACTTGAAACCCTTGTAGAGACGTTCCATGTCTATATTCATTCCCGAAGATGTCTATTGGAGCAGACAATATTGAGATATTTTGGTATTGAGGGCGATAGCGAAGCGCTGCTGCAAGCAGATCGCTCAATATCCACAAAAATCAATCATTCAAAATACTTAAGCCCGAATCACAGTAATCCGACGTTGATTTTCCGTCACCACAACCTCAGTTGATAACCGTTCTTCCATTGGTAAGGCATTTTTCCGCCTATCAAACACAAATAACCAACCAAAATCTAACCCCAAACGCCCTAAATAAGATTCTAACTGTTCAATCCCCTCAGTTTGGGGGTCACGCTTTTTATCTCTCCACACCTTTAACTCAATACCTAACGTGACACCTTTGTAACGCAGACATAAATCCATGCGATCGCTACCAATTGCATATTCCCTTTCTAAAATTCCCCCACCATTAACCACACGATGTAAAAAAGCCATTAATACAATATGAGGGGCAATTTCATGGTAAGCAGCACTACTTAATAATGGTTCTCCATGTTGTCGCCAAAATTTGAGAAATGCTGCCAGTAAAGCATCAATATTTAATTCACCATTTGCAGTCAACCAACTCGGACTAATCAGAGGTAAACTATCCTGAGTTCCTTGTACTAAAACACAGGGAATAACTTCACGATAAATCGGGTTAGAAATAACCAATCCTCCCGCCGGATCACGTCGCAATAATCCTAAATCAATTAAATATTGGCGATCATCTGCTAGAGTATCGGGCAATGTTTGCCCTGCTAAAATCGGTTCAATAATATTTTTAACTCGTTGTTTGTCGCGGTGCATAAAGGACAAAATAACTCTGTTGTTGAATTAGCTCCTCCAAATCTGGTAATCGTATTGTTGGAGAGAGCATATAGTGGATATCTTCTTTACAAGGCCCTGCAATATTAAACCAGCGAGATATCATAGTTTTATTATTTAGTGGACATTTTGATTGTAGATGATTTTCGGGTTGGGAATAGCAGGAAGGAAAAGGTGATGATCAGCAATAGTTAGTTATACTGTATATGATTAATTCGTCTTAATAAAATTGTATGCAAAATCAGAAAATCATAGAATTACAAAATATCTTCAGTTCTCGGCTGGATACCTTGAGTCATCTATTAGAAGTAGCAGAGATTCATTTTGCTGATGATGTAGAGTCTATATTGCAACGTCGCATTGCACCTGATATGTTGCCTTTTAGCACACAAATAGCTTTTGTTTGCAATCAACCCCGTAATTTTGCCTTGTGGTGTTTAGGACAACCAGCAAACAACTTGAATCCAAATATTGCATCTTTAGCTGAAGCGCGTGGTCATATTTCATCAACTAAGGAGTTGTTAGCAAGTATCAATGTTGCTGATTCTAAGTTGTCAGAACTCCATCGGATGGATCTTGGAGAAGGGCTATACATAGAATTATCTGGACTTTCCTATGTAGATGATTTTCTCATGCCTAACTTTTATTTTCATATCACAACGGCGTACAATATTCTACGGATGGCAGGAGCGCCAATAGGTAAGCGAGATTTTATGATGCACTTAGTACCTTTTCTCAAGCATCAAGGCAATGGCTAACAATCGCAAGGTAATGGAAATTCTAGGATAATTTTTGTCGCCAATCGTTACTCAACCTCTGAACCAAGCTATAAAACTGTCAGGTACTTATGGTTTAGCTGGTGTTTTGATGGCAGTATTTGGGAACTCTTTTCTGGATATATAAACAGAAGATTACTCAGTTTTCCGAGCCTCTTTAGCATACATTTCTAGGCTCTCACATTATGCCATAACCACAGTATTACGTTGATTTTCCGTTATTACAATCTAGAGAGATCAGCGTTTTTTCATGGGTAATGCATTTTACTATGACTAATTAGTTATAATGCTTTATATAACAGTGCGATCGCCTATCCTGTAGGGTGCATTAATGGAAGCACCTGAACTAATCAGATTTCCCTCTCTAAACCCTGATATCCTTAAAAGCAGAGTCGAGAAATTTATTGAACGTTGTGAAAATAACCTGGAGGAAAATCAATCATGAATCTCAATGAGTTACCAGGTGCAGAAACAATATTACCTGGACTGAATGATCTTTACAATGGTGAATCTAATACAATTGGAGCATTATTAATTGCAATTGCCGCAATACGCTTAACTGAAGCAGGTTTAGATATCCCCAAAGATCACTTAGCACCAGAACCAGAGTTAACTTTATATGCTGATCTCCAAGATAAACGAGAGGATGCTTACGTTTACTATAATGCTTTGCTTCATCAACTAAATAGCTTTTGCAATGCTCTTGAAATAAGTTATAAATATGAACCTACTGTTTAATCTCTTTGAGAAAAGTGACGTTATTACTACCTGAGTTAATGTGAATGTTAAACTTTACCTAGAAATTTTAGGAAAATGATCGCTATGGCTTCTATCACCATTGACCTTTCAGACAGCCAATTCCAAAAGCTACAGGAATTAGCAAAAGCTCATGAAATTCCCCTTGAAATCCTGTTAAAGTCAAGCTTTGAGGATTGGCTAAATTCGCAAACAAGTGAGTTTATTGATGCAGCCGATTATGTACTAAATAAAAATGCCGAATTATACAAGCGTTTAGCCTAATGCGTTATTTGACATTGATTGAGGTGTTGGAACTGCATCGCAGAATTATTAACCAATCTGGTGGAACATCGGGTATCCGGGATATAGGCTTACTGGAGTCGGCGATCGCACAGCCTCGAATGACGTTTGACAAAGAAGACCTGTACCCAAGCTTGCTGGAAAAAGCAGCCGCATTAGGGTTTTCGATTATCATGAATCATCCATTTGTAGACGGAAACAAACGTACAGGCCATGCAGCAACTGAGACTTTTCTGGTGCTGAATGGGGTAGAAATTAACGCCTCTGTAGATGAACAAGAGCGTGTAGTGTTGGCGATCGCATCAAGTAAGCTAGAACGTGAGGAATTTGTAGAATGGTTGCAAAATAACACAACAGCCAGCTAATGGTTATTAAACATCTTTGAGAAATGCGATAGCGCAGACGCTGCTGCAAGCAGTTCGCTAAAATTCCCTCTTTGCGTTCTCCTCTCTGTGCCTTTATGTGAGAAAAATATAATACTCAAGCCCGAATTACAGTAATCCGACGTTGATTTTCCGTCACCACAACCTCAGTTGATAACCGTTCTTCCATTGGTAGGGCATTTTTACGCCTATCAAACACAAACAACCAACCAAAATCTAACCCCAAACGCCCTAAATAAGATTCTAACTGTTCAATCCCCTCAGTTTGCGGATCACGCTTTTTATCTCTCCACACCTTTAACTCAATACCTAACGTGACACCTTTGTAACGCAGACATAAATCCATTCTGTCGCTACCAATTGCATATTCCCTTTCTAAAATTCCCCCACCGTTAACAACACGATGTAAAAAAGCCATTAATACGATATGCGGTGCAATTTCATGATAGCCAGTGCTACCTAATAACGGTTCTCCATGCTGTCTCCAAAACTTGAGAAATGCAGTTAATAAAGCATCTATATTTAATTCACCTTCCGCAGTTAACCAAGTCGGTGCAATCATTGGTAAAGAAGCCATTGGTGTCACGGTTAACACCCTGGGTAAAACTTCCCGATAAATGGGATTAGCAATGGTTAAACCTCCGTAGGGGTGCATTTTACATAATCCTAAATCAATCACAAATTGAATATCATCATTAGGTATATTTCCTAATTCCAAACCTGCCAACATTGGTTCAATAATAGCTTTAATTCTTGGTTCTCGTAACCTTTCAGCTAAACTATCTAAATGAGTATCTTGACGGGTAATTAATATTTCTTTGGCTTTTAAAATATGTTCTTTTGTAATCGCAAGTTTTCTATCTTTAACCATTTTTTCGACAACTTCTTTAGCCAAAGCATTCACTAACCAAGGTTGTCCTTGAGTTAAATCAAATGCTGTTTCTATAGCTTCTAGTGTGAAAATTTGTCCTGTTGCTGCTGTATGTTGTTGATATAATTCTCCTACTTCTGCAATATTAAAATTTCGCAGAGTAATAGAACTAACTTTAATATTAAAAGGACTAGATGTATTTAATCTATCACTACCACCTGATGCTATTTTATAATCTCGCACATCTCGTAAACCAATTAATCCTAACGATGAAGGAAAATTTTCTGGACGATTGGGAAAACCATCTCTTAATTGTCTGAGTACAGAAATTAGAGTTTGGTCTTGTAAAGAATCAATTTCATCTATAAATAATACTAAAGGTCGGGGTGAAACTTTTGCCCAATTTTGTAAAAAAGCCTTAATTCTGTTTCCTGGTTCTTCCTGTTGCCATTGTTTAACAGGTGGTTGTAATTCTTTAGGTAAACGAATATCTATTGTATCATACCAAGTTCCCAAAATCGCTAATTCTGCTGCATTGGGATCATGATTAAATGCACTTCCTACTTCTGCTGATACCATCACTGCTGCATAATTTCCTGTGGCGGTAAGTTGCTGCGCTAGGGCTAACATTGCTGTTGTTTTCCCCGTTTGTCGTGGTGCATGAAGGACAAAATAGCTTTGTTGTTGAATTAGCTCCTCCAAATCTGGTAATCGTATTGTTGGAGAGAGCATATAGTGGATATCTTCTTTACAAGGACCTGCGATATTAAACCAGCGAGACATGAGATTTTGGCAGTTAGCGGACACTTTAAGTTTAGACGATTTTGCAGTTGAGGATGGCAGGAAGGGCTAATTGGGGATTTTTGTTTGTTTAGACATCGGGTAGATATACCGAATCATTCCGTCTATATACCCGGAAAAGGATGATGTCCAGAAAATTTATTGCTATCCATACATATTTGGGTAGTTATCCAGAACAATTCCGTATAATAGGTGGATATTAACGATATACTGAAAAGTTCTTAATATTATGACTAAAGTATCTGTAACGCTTTATTTGCTCTGTTGGTGTGATAGACGGAATGTTTCGTCTAATAAAATACAATAAATAGTTAGGCGGACTAAAACGACCCATCACAGAATTATTCGATAAGCGAAAATATGAAGCAATGGCCATTAACTAGTCGTAAGCTATGAATCAAGATCAATTTGAACAGCTTTTGTACGAAGAAGAAGGAAACACTCTTGACTTTAAGAAAGAGCAGTATTTGTTTTCAAAAGTAACCGATGAAGAAAAGTCAGAGTTACTTAAAGACATTTTAGGTTTTGCCAACGCTTGGCGTAGAACTACTGCATACATCCTTATAGGAGTAGAAGATATTCGAGGTGGTCGTGGAAAAATAATAGGCATTTCTCCGAATGACCATTTACAAGATCATGCACTTCAACAGTTTGTCAACAACTTAACTAATTATCCAGTTAATTTTCAATATGAAGCATTCTGTTTTGAAGGGAAGCAAATTGGTATCATAAATATTGAAGAACAAATAAGACCTATCTATTTGAAGCGTGATTACGGAAAGCTTAAAAAAATGAGGTTTATGTTCGCAGGGGAAGTTCTACTGATCCTACAAAGCCTGCATTGCCTGATGAGATCGCAACAATGAGAATAGGATCATCTCATGAAGATGCTTTACTCTCTGTTCAGTTCTGCGGTATAGAAACTGGAATGCCTATAGGTTATTCACTTGATTGGAAATCTGAGTATTACGAAATGCCATCGAAGTATTCAATTCCTGATTTGCCTAGTCCCAGGAATGAAGTCTGGCAATCTCACATACTCGATCAGGTTAATTCCAATTTTTATCGCGAACTAGCTGACCATGAGTATATTCGTCGGCTTTGTCAACCTGTGCGATTAGCTGTTAAAAACGCTGGCAAGGTTGTTGCCAAAAATGTGCGCGTTGAGCTGACAGTTCCCAACCAGGATGAAATCGTAGCCTTTGAAGAATCTGATTTGCCACCACGACCCAGCAAAAAAAGATTTGCAAACGCTGCATTTTTAAAAGGTATTCGATCCATTCATAAAAATCCTGGAGATGTCAGTATTGAAAATACTTTTGAAAGGAAGATAATTAAAATTGATTTTGGAGATATGCAACCTGGCAGACATATTTGTTCAGAGTCTTTCTACATTGGTAGTAAGATTAGCCAAGATATCTTATTATACGGTACGGCTTATGCTGATAATCTTACAATCCCTAAAGATTTAACACTTACAATTTCTATTTCTTCAAAAAGGACATCAATAACTTTTGAACAGTTGAAGTTGATGAATATTCGTTTTTTCTGAAACACATAACAAAAACCTGTCAAACACAAATAACCACAAAAATCTAATCCCAAACGCCCTAAATAGGATTCTAATTGCTCAATACCCTCAGTTTGTGGATCACCCTTTTTCTCTCGCCATAGCTTTAACTCGATACCTAAGGATATTTATCTATAAACATAGCAAATAAAAATACACTTTATCCCTTCAATTTAAATCATGACCTGTTGGTGGTGATAGATCCATGACTTCGGTAAACCGGGAATATTTCACCTCACTAGTTGGGGGAAACTGTGCGGAAACAGCCATTAAACCGACTTTGATATCTTCAAAGAAAATCACACCACCAATTCGTCGGCTTGCTTGGAATGGGCCATGGAAAAATTGATGTCGGGGAATATAGATGAGGAGAGAATTGGTAATTTTGACGTTTTGACCAAATAGTTGTTGACAGGTTTTTTTGACAACTGCGTCGATATATTGATTCTGGACACGTTCACCCAAGTTGATGAATTTGGGATGATCCGCAAAATGATCCATGTAATATGTCCAGATGTTAGACAAATCTTTTTCTTCAGTGAGGATTTGCTTGAGTTCCTGCCATCGTTTGAAATTCATAATAGGGTAGATTGGATTATTCGCGTACTAAAAATTTACCATAGTTATGCGATCGCGTTCGCGTAGCGTCTCGTAGAGAAGCGCGACCTAGGAATCGCTGAAGGCATCGCTAATCTAGATTTAGGGAAAAATTAGGTAACGCTTGAGAAAACCAAATAACTGTTAGCATAGAAAAATAAATGGATTTACTGCCTAATTTAAGGAAAAGCCAGGGAATCATTCAACCTATCCTTGCAAATCCCTACTATATAAGCAATTCCCCAATTTATTTCCATATAACTGCTGTGCGGCCATTGTCCTCCTAATAAAGCGTAGATTTCGACAGGTTTAGCAGAAATTGTAATCCCGATTTCATAGGATTTACCTGTGAAAGCAGCAAAGCGCCGACAAGCTTCATCATAGAAATGACTACGGCGATAATTTTTATTAGTTAAATCAATGGCAAACAAACCGTAAAAATAGCGAGGAATGCTTTGAATTGTTTCGACAATTTGACCTAAGTTTCTCGCCAAAATTGCATTACGAGGAACTTCTGTTCCCCAAGCTGTATCTAATGCCCAAGATGCAGAACTGAGGTGAGAACCACCACAAATCCCACAAATTCGGGGTGTAACAATTAATCCAGCTTGGGGATCTTTTCCGCGTAAAATAATTTCAAAGCCGCGAAAAAGTTCAGCGTGAGTCCAAGCGTTTGTGACATATCCATTATCAATTTCGACACGGACATCTAAATCCCCCTCGACTCTACCGACGGGGGAAATATCTAAGGTTTGAATTGGCATAATAATAGGGAATAGGGAATAGGGAATAGAGAATAGGGAACAGGTAAAGAAATTTATCTTCCAGTCCCATTACCTAAACAGTAAAAAAGTCTTCGTCTGCCCATTTTGGGGCTGCATTTTTTGCAACCACGGTGAGGACTGCGTAATCTTTATGGTTGACTCCGGGGGGTATTTCTTTGGGGACTCCCATGACGGTTTGAGTTTTGAAGACAGTTCCGGGTTTGAGGTCAAAAAATGGAAATTCGGGTTCTGTGCAACCTAAACAGGGCATTCCGGCGCGGGTTTTGGAGGAGACGCGGTTCCAGAGAATGCGGTTACAGGAGGAGTGAGTCATGGGGCCACGACAACCTAAGTCGTAGAATAAGCAGCCTTTACGTTGTCCAAATTCGGCGGTTGTGGCTTTGTAAGCAAAGTGGATGTTACGGGTACAACCTGTTTGGGTAAAGGTGTTGAAGAAGGTTTGGGGACGGTGAAGTTCATCGAGAACTATATCAGAAATGCGACCTGTGGCGATCGCTACTAATATCTGCGTTATCCAATCAGGATGTGCTGGACAACCAGGAATATTAATCACAGGTAAACCGGCTTGGCTGACGAAATCTTTACCTAAAAAACCCCCTTCTTCACGTTTGAGAAATTGTAGTCCTTTAGAGTCGCTGGGGTTGGGTGACATGGCTGGAATTCCACCCCAAGTTGCACAGTCTCCCACGGCAACAATAAATTTAGCAGTTTGGGCTAAATCTGTTAACCAATCTTTCATGGGACGGTCTGCAAATCTATTCCATTCACCTGTTCCATTAGGTGCATTAACTACGCTACCTTCAAATACCAAAATATCCAGAGGAGTTTTACCTAAAACACATTCCCAAAGCAGGGTTTGTAAGTTTGTGCCTAGTTCCACTCCCAAAGAAGGATGCCAAAGAATATTAATCCCAAAGTCAGCAATTAAATCACAAACTGTTGGTTCTTCAGCATTGAGAAATGACATGGTGTTACCTGAACAAGCACCACCTTGCAGCCAGAGTACGTTAGTCATTGGCTATGTATTTTACTATTGTTTACCATGAACAGTTCAAGAAATTAAAGAAGTTCAGGATGTACAGTTTTTTCATCTGCATCAACTTCTTTTGTGAAGAGATTTGTAGAGTTGGACTTGCTTATAAGTATTGATAACTTTCATTTTAGAGATTTTTTGATTAAATTCAATATGCTTAAATAAAAATTTATTTTACTAGAAAATAAAATGATTGTTATTTTTTTAAGTAATTGGATATAAAAAACAGATTTTTTGAGGAACTTATGCAATAAATTAAATAATTTATAGGGATAATAGTTGTCGTTTGATGATATAATCAAGGAAATTATATATAATTAAGTCTACAAAATATCCAATTCATCCCTAATTGGTAAACTAGTGATACCAAAAACAGTTAGGGAAACTTTAAATTAATTAAAACTCATATTAATCTTGGTAATTTCCCTCTAGAATTTTATCAATAGAGTACTTTATAGTGATGAAGATTGATTCGGGTAAATAAGGAAGCATACTTTGATATTTTTGGGTAAAAATACTCGTTAATTGAAATTTAAGCTTCTCTGTTTTCCACCTTTCTAATTCGTGAAAATGGTCTGAAATTGGGGAATCTGTTGACTCAAAACCTGCGTAAATCGGCTTAGTTTATAGCCCCGCATCTATGTGTGTGGGCGTTGATGACTCAATTCCCCAACTGGCTAAAGTACGCCGATTATGAACCCTAGTATTACAGATTCAGCCGTCAAAGCGGCTATTATAGCCATTGCTTCGGAATCAGCTACAGAAGAAGAAAAAATTCAAATGCTGATTGAAATGGCGCAAGGCTTCCAAAAAAAGCCGAAAACTGCCCAAGACTTGCGAAATGCAGTGGGTTTGTTTTATCGTGCCTATGATATGTGTGGTGACAACTATCCGCTGCTTAAAGCCCGCGCCCAAGTGGGAATGTCGGGGACTCTACAGATGATTCCTGATACGGGAACTGAACTGCTACAACAGGCGAAAATAGGCTATGAGGAGGCTTTGCCCATTTTACAACAGTTAGCTGCGCCGGTGGAAGTGGCAGAAGTGCAGATGAATTTGGGGTTAGTTTTACAGTCCCTAGTTCCCTATAATTTAGCACGGATAACCGACAGCATCCAAGCTTATCATGAGGCTTTGCGGGTGTTTACGTGGCAAGAATACCCACAAGAATACGCGATTTTATATAACAATATAGCGATCGCATATCTTTCTATGCCAATGGCATCAGAACGGGAATATCTGCGTCAAGGTCTTGCTGTCCAGTCCTTTGAAGTCGCCCTCAAGCATATTAACCTCATTGACCACCCCAGGGAATATGCAATGTTGCAAAACAACTTAGGTAATGCTTTGCAATATTTAGTGAGTTCTCATCCTGTAGAAAACAACTTGCGGGCTATTTCCGCTTACAACGAAGCCTTGAAAGTGCGTAACTTCAAAGATACACCCGTAGAATATGCTAACACAATTTCCAACAAAGCTAATGCTCTCTTCAACTTACCCGACAACCCGGAAAAGCCAGAATTAGGTAATCAGCAAAACCTCTTACAAGCACAAAACTATTATCAACAAGCTTGGCAAATATTTACAGAACATCAACAGCTAGAACAAGCAGAAATAATTGCTACAACCCTACAAGAAATAGCATCAGAAATACAAGCCACACTTGTAAACTAAAAGGATAGCAAACATGACAGACATGATCAACAATTTAGCCCTCAGAGACTTTTTACATAGTTTAAATACAGATATCAATCTGACTACCGCATTCGCTTGGTTAATCATTGCTGTCATCATCTCCATGATTGGTGGTGCTATTGGCGGCATGATTTTAGCTGGCAAAGATTTAGGATATAAATTTGCTGCTACTATTGGCAGTTTATTTGCACCTGCTGGCGTGATTCCTGTCCTCATTTTAGGATTATTAGTCCTGAATTTCTTAGCTAATTATTAGGAGAATTTATGTTAGAACTTAGCTGGTTTTCCATAAAACTATTTTTCAAAGGTAAACTATTACGTGACCCTGTAAATTTCCTAGGTCAAATTACAATTGCTAGTACCATAGGTACACTAATATTAGTCCTATTAGCACAAGCAGAAATTCCTCTATGTATACCTATAACTGTATCTAGCTTAATCACAGGTATAATTACCCCCTTCCTTCTCAAAGACTTCAAAATGAAATAAGTCTTTCCTGTAGGAAATTAAAAATGCCAACTTCAAAACTATCAATCCCTACAGATTTATTTATCTGTGGGATTGAATAATATAAAGATTATATTTCATTTCAAAGCCTCTCTCCCTGTGGAGGAGAGGTTTGGAGAGGGGTTATTCCATAATTTTTTACATTCTTAGTCGTTAATTACGCAAATTGAATATTATTACTCTTCAACTCTAAATAAAAATAACCAATGAATAAACTTGAAGAACTAGTAGAAGACATTAACCGCTTTGAGGCTATTATTGCCGAATGGGACGAAAGTAAAAGATGCGTAGCAGTAGGACTTCAAAGAGCAATTGAAGCCTTACATAAAGCAGCTTTAACAAATTTAATCAAAAGCCTAAAACAAAATAATATCTCAGGTTTACGCGATGCCGTATCTGATGAAATTGTATATGCAGTTTTGCTATATCACGAATTAGTAAAACCTCCACTTGTAGAACGAATTGAAACAGCCCTTGCAGAAGTACGTCCAGGTTTAAAAAGCCATGAAGGGGATGTAGAATTAGTAGCAATAAAACCACCAGATACCGTTGAAGTTAAGTTAATTGGTAATTGTAGTAGTTGCCCATCTTCAACCTTAACCTTAACCCAAGGAGTAGAACAAGCAATTAAAAAGCATTGTCCAGAAATTACAAAAGTAATTGCTGTTACTAGTAGTCCTAATGTAACTGAAAGTAATTTCAATAGTCCATTTCCCTTACCTACAGATTCTTATTGGGTGAGAGTTGCAACTATAGATCAAATTAATAAATCCAGTGTTTTCTCAGTTCGTATTGCTAATCAAGATGTAATTTTAAATCGTCAAGGTGAAAATATTACTTGTTATCGTAACTCTTGTAGTCACTTAGGTTATCCCTTAGATAAAGGAAAGGTAGAAAAAGGGATTATCACCTGTTCAGCACATGAATTTCAATATGATTTAAAAACAGGAAAATGTTTAACTACACCTGACATCTCTCTCCATTCATATCCAGTAAAAATTAAAGGTGATAAAGTTTATATCAAAGTACCAAACTCACACCAAAAATAAATTTTTATTTCTGTATTAAATAACAATACAGTTCAGGGAATAGAAAAATTGTAGGTTGGGTTAAGTGACACCGCAACCCAACAATGTCTTGATACTAAACCGTATTGTGTTAAATAGTCCTATCTTTTTTAAAATGATTATTAATGACTTCAAATCCCCAATTTCACTCCAAAATGCAGAAGTAATTTTAGGAAACATCACCACAGCAGAACAATTAGTAATTCCTCTTGCACCTACTCCAACAACAATGTTTGGACCCCGTGCAGCTTGTTTATTATCACCAACTGGTCCCTTATGGGTTTCAGATACAGGACATCATCGTTTATTAGGTTGGCAAAATTTACCCACGCAAGATCATCAACCTGCTGACTGGGTAATAGGACAACCTGACTTTTATCATGAAGGACAAAACGCCAAAGGTATACCAGGAAAAGCAACTTTTAGTGTTCCGACAATACTTTGTAAATGTGGTAATGGTTTAGCCGTTGCAGATGCTTGGAACCATCGTATTTTAATTTGGCATAATATCCCAGAAGATAGTAATGTTCCCGCAGATTTAGTATTAGGACAAGCTAATTTTATTGATAACGAACCCAACCGAGGAAGTCAACAACCTGGGGGTAATACTTTACATTGGCCTTACGGAGTTTTCTATCACCAAGGTCAGCTATTTGTAGCCGATACCGGAAATCGACGTTTATTAATTTGGAATAATTTACCTACAGAAAATGGTCAACCTGCGGATATAGTTTTGGGGCAACCAGACATGATATCTCGCAATGAAAATGGGGGTGGTTCTCCCACTGCTTC
This sequence comes from Anabaena sp. EIM26, assembly GCF_057568715.1. NCBI lineage: Bacteria > Bacillati > Cyanobacteriota > Cyanophyceae > Nostocales > Nostocaceae > Anabaena > Anabaena sp. EIM26. The sequence continues at coordinate 2,565,277 of NZ_CM172472.1, forward strand.
TAGTATGCGCTGGTGTCATGATATCACCCTTTGGGAAGATAATTTAGTTGTCACTGATGCAGGTAATAACCGGGTGATGATTTGGGAAGGAATACCAACAGAAAATAATGCCCCTTGTGCGGTGGTTTTAGGACAAAAAAATTTCAATTCTGTGGAGTTGAATCAAGGGGTATATTTCCCTAGTGGTAGTAGTTTAAGTATGCCCTATGGGGTAGATGTAGCAGGAGATTGGTTAATAGTTGCAGATACGGCTAATTCTCGTTTGCTAGGATGGAAGAAACTAGAATCTATTTTATTATTACAGGGTGCTGTTGCTGATTTGGTGATTGGACAAGATAGTTTTATTAGTAAAAGCGAAAATCGTAATTTTGGACTACCCACAAGACAAAGTTTAAATTGGTGTTATGGAATTAAAGTTTGTGGTGAAATGGCGGTAATTTCTGATTCTGGGAATAATCGCGTTTTGATTTGGAGGTTTTGATTATCTCACGCAAAGGCGCAAAGGCGCAAAGGAAGAAAGATGCCTATTGAGGAAATTAGAGTTTGTGGTACTGTGCAAGGTGTGGGTTTTCGTCCTACGGTTTATCGTTTGGCTAAGGTTTGTGGGTTAAAGGGTGATGTTTGTAATGATGGTGAAGGTGTTTTAATTCGTGTTTCTGGTAGTGAGGAAGAAATAACGGAATTTCTGGAAAAGCTATATCAAGAATGTCCTCCTTTGGCAAGAATTAAGAAGGTGATTAGAAGTCCTTATTTAGGTGAATTTCATTTTGACGACTTTGTGATTTCTGGTAGTGTTAATAGTTTGGTGAAAACTGAAATTTCTCCTGACGCTGCAACTTGTTTTCAATGTCAAAAGGAGATTTTTGATCCTTTTAGTCGTTATTTCCGTTATCCTTTTACAAATTGTACCCATTGTGGTCCTCGGTTGAGTATTATTCGCGCTATTCCTTACGATAGAAATAACACTAGTATGGTGAAGTTTCCGATGTGTGGAGAGTGTGAAAAAGAATATCAAAATGTGGAAAATCGTCGTTTTCATGCCCAACCTATAGCCTGTCATGTTTGTGGACCTCGTGCATGGTTAGAAAGGGCTGACGGGAAACCTATCATTTCTGATATGTTCTCTATGTTAGATGATGTAGATGCTGTTTGCACTTTATTACAAAAGGGTGAAATTGTCGCTATTAAGGGTTTAGGTGGGTTTCATGTAGCTTGTGATGCAACTTTAGAAAATGCAGTTATAAAACTTAGAAACCGTAAGCAACGTTATCATAAACCTTTTGCTTTAATGGCGAGAGATATTAATATTATTTCCGAATATTGTTATATTAATGATTTAGAACAAGAATTATTAACAAGTCCATCTGCACCTATTGTTTTACTAAATATTAAAGATGATCAAAAGTTACCATTTTCTATAGCACCAGGACAAAATCAGCTTGGGTTTATGCTGCCTTATACTCCTTTGCATCATTTAATTCTCAGAAGAATGAAAGTACCAATAGTCTTAACTAGTGGAAATATTTCTGATGAACCGCAATGTATAAATAATGAAGATGCAAAAGATAAATTATCTAAAATAGCTGATTATTTTATTTTACATAATCGAGATATTGTTAACAGAGTCGATGATTCTGTTGTGAGAGTTATTGATAATAAAATCCAAACCCTAAGACGTGCGAGGGGATATGCACCAGCAGCAATTATTTTACCACCGGGATTTGAGAAAGTACCACCAATTTTAGCAATGGGTAGCGAGTTGAAAAATACCTTTTGCTTATTGCGATCAAATGAAGCCATACTTTCACAGCATTTAGGTGATTTAGAAAACGCTGCTGCTTTTAATGCTTATCAAGAAACATTGAATTTATATTTAAACTTATTTGCACATAAACCAGAAATAATTGCTATTGATAAACATCCAGAATACCTATCTGCAAAATTAGGTCAAGAACTAGCAACAACTAACCAAATCCCACTAGATCAAATTCAACATCATCATGCCCATATAGCAGCTTGTATGGCAGAAAATAATATTCCTTTAGATTCAAAACCAGTTTTAGGAATAGCATTTGATGGCTTAGGGTATGGTGAAGATGCTACACTTTGGGGAGGAGAATTTTTATTAGCAGATTATCGCCAATTTGAACGCCTAGCCACATTTAAATCAGTAGCAATGATTGGTGGAAAACAAGCAATTTATCAACCTTGGCGTAACACTTATAGCCAATTGATATCAGCACTTACTTGGGAAGAAATAAAACAAAAATATGGGAATTTAGAAATAATAAAATTTCTAGAAAATAAAAACCCTAAACTACTTAACCAAATTATAGAAAAAGGTATTAACTCACCTTTGACATCATCAGTAGGGAGACTATTCGACGCAGTTGCAGCCGCAGTAGGTATTTGTCGAGCAGAATCTAGCTATGAAGGACAAGCAGCCATAGAAATGGAAGCAATAGCTGATGTTAACATATTAAACAATGATGAAGAAACTCTAAACTATACCTTTAAATTTGAAAAATCAGATAATATCTATTATATAGATACATCTTCAACATGGCGAGAAATACTCAATGATATAAACCAGCACATCTCCTCATCAGAAATAGCCGCTAAATTTCATCAAAGTTTAGCTATTTCAGTGGTAACAATAGTTAAAAAAATTAGACAAGAACATGAATTTAACCAAGTAGCATTAACAGGGGGAGTATTTCAAAATCGAATTTTATTAAAACAGGTAAAAATGCAATTAGAAAAATTAGAAATAAACGTCCTCACTCATAGCATAGTACCTGCAAATGACGGCGGATTATCACTAGGACAAGCTGTTATAGCTGCTGCTAAATACTTAAAACAAGTAACATAAAAACCTCTGTTGTTTCTGCGCCTCTGCGTGAGATAAATCTTCAAACAAGGAAAATCAAAATGTGTTTAGGAATACCCGGACAAATAACAGAAATAAGCAACCCCGAACATAAACTAGCCATAGTCAATATCGGAGGAGTAAAACGCCAAATAAACATAGCTTGTATCGTAGACGAACAACACCCACCAGAAGCTTGTATAGGAGATTGGGTATTAGTTCACGTTGGTTTTGCTATGAACCGAATCAATGAACAAGAAGCCGCAGAAACATTACAATTATTGCAAGAAATAGCTCAATCTTATACTTAAAATCTTCTCTTACTTTGCGGGAGAAATAAAAATATGAAATATGTAGATGAATTTCGCAACCCAGAAAAAGCCCAAGCCTTACAACAAGAAATAGTCAAACTCAGTCAAAAAATAGATAAACACATCAAAATAATGGAAGTATGTGGTGGACATACCCATTCTATTTTTAAATACGGAATAGAAGAAATATTACCCAATAACATCGAACTCATTCATGGGCCTGGGTGTCCAGTCTGCGTTATGCCTAAAGGTAGAATAGATGATGCGATCGCACTTAGCCAAAATCCTCACATTATTTTCACAACCTTTGGCGATGCCATGCGCGTTCCTGGTTCAACCACCAGCCTGCTACAAGCCAAAGCACAGGGTGCCGACATCCGCATGGTGTACTCCCCCCTAGACAGCCTCAAAATCGCCCAAGAAAACCCAAATAAAGAGATAGTCTTCTTCGGCTTAGGCTTTGAAACCACCGCACCAAGTACTGCTTTCACCATTCTCCAAGCAGCAGCCGAAAACATAACTAATTTTAGTATGTTTTCCAATCATGTTCTCGTTATCCCAGCCCTGCAAGCATTATTAGATAACCCCGACTTACAACTTGATGGTTTTGTCGGACCTGGTCATGTCAGTATGGTAATAGGTACTGAACCTTATGAATTTATCTCCCAAAAATATCATAAACCAATCGTCATATCTGGTTTTGAACCATTAGATATATTCCAATCAATTTGGATGCTATTAAAACAGATCTCAGAAAATCGTTGTCAAGTTGAAAATCAATATAATCGCTTAGTAGAACCAGCCGGAAACCAAAACGCATTACAAGCCATGAATCAAGTTTTTGCCGTCCGCGAAACCTTTGAATGGAGAGGCTTAGGTGAAATACCCAATTCTGGTTTTAAAATTAAAGATGAATACTCCCAATTTGATGCTGAAATTAAATTTACCATTCCCAACTTAAAAATAGCAGACCATAAAGCTTGTCAATGTGGAGAAATTCTCAAAGGAGTTTTAAAACCTTGGCAATGTAAAGTATTCGGAACAGCTTGCACACCCGAAACACCAATTGGAACCTGCATGGTTTCTTCAGAAGGTGCTTGTGCAGCATACTATAAATATGGGCGACTTTCTACCATTGCTAGAAAAACAAAAGTTAACTTCACTCAAGAACCTCTCCCCACTTGTGGTGTTCCTCTGGGCTAGATAATTTGTAACATTCGAGGAAAGTTTATATGCCATTTGTTACTGTCCAAATTGGTAAAGGTCACTCGATAGAAAAGAAGCGGAAATTAGTCCAAGCTGTGACTGATGCTTTAGTTTCTGCCTTAGGAACTAAACCTGAATGGATAACTATTCATATTGATGAATTTGAACGAGATAATTGGGCAGTTGGTGGAGTTTTGCATTCAGATAAACACATTGGTAGACACGAAGAAACAGGTAGATAATTTGTAGATAATTTGTAGGGTGCGTTAGCGGTAGCGTAACGCACCAATCAATAACTAAAACTAAAGACAAAAAAAATTAAAGTACTCAAAAATATTTTTGAGTCGCCATTAAAAATTAAGTTAAATATGGAAATTTACAATAATCAAGAATCTCAAAATCCACTCTTTCAAAAAATTGAACAAGTTCGCCGTCGTCAAGCTAAAGTCAGAGATACTCATATTAATCTCGCACATGGTAGTGGTGGTAAAGCCATGCGTGATTTAATAGATGATATTTTTGTTAAAAGCTTTAATAATCCCATTCTTTCCCAATTAGAAGACCAAGCTACCTTTAATTTAGCCAATCTTTTACAACATGGAGATAGACTGGCATTTACTACAGACTCTTATGTTGTAGATCCCTTATTTTTTCCTGGTTCTGACATAGGAGAATTAGCAATCAATGGCACTATTAATGATTTAGCCGTAAGTGGGGCAAAACCTTTATATCTTACCTGTAGCGTCATATTAGAAGAAGGTTTACCAGTAGAAACATTGCGTCGTGTAGCTACTAGTATGCAAACAGCAGCGCAAAAAGCAGGAGTACAAATAGTCACAGGTGACACAAAAGTTGTTAATCGTGGTTGTGCCGATAAACTATTTATTAACACCACCGGAATTGGTATCATTCCCACAGGTATTGATATTTCTGCCCGCAATATTCAACCAGGAGATATCGTTATTGTTAACGGTGAAATAGGAAATCATGGCACAGCAATTTTAATTGCTAGAGGAGAATTAGCATTAGATTGTGATATAAAAAGTGACTGTCAACCATTACATGATTTAGTCGCCACTATTCTCAACATTTGCCCAAATATTCACGCCATGAGAGATGCGACCAGAGGAGGTTTAGCCACAGTATTAAATGAATTTGCCCTCACAGCAAACGTCGGAATTCGCCTGAATGAAAACTCCATACCCATTAGGGAAGAAGTAAATGGAGTGTGTGAAATACTTGGTTTAGATCCCTTATATTTAGCCAACGAAGGAAAACTAGTAATAGTAGTACCCCAAGAAAAAGCAGACACAATTTTATCAACAATGAAAACACACCCAGCCGGAAAACAAGCAGCTATAATTGGTGAAATTATCCCCACACCACCCGGAATAGTTCTATTAAAAACCGCCTTTGGTGCAGAAAGAATAGTTGATATGCTAGTAGGCGACCAACTCCCAAGAATCTGTTAAAAATAGCTCATTTTTATTTTCTCTGCGCCCTCTGCGTCTCTGCAAGAGATAAAATCATAAACCTATGCACGAACTAGGAATAACTCAAAACATCATCGCCATAGTTAGAGAAAACGCCCAAGGTAAAAAAGTCCAAAGAGTATTATTAGAAATTGGTCAACTCTCCGCAATCATGCCAGATGCGATTAAATTTTGTTTTGATATTTGTGCTAAAGATACAATAGTAGAAGGTGCAATATTAGAAATATTAGAAATACCGGGTACAGCTAAATGTCGCCAATGCGGTAAAACTTTTTATGTAGATAAACCATTTGGAATCTGTGAATGTGGTAGTCTACAAATAGAGATAATAAATGGTGAAGAATTAAAAATTAAAGAAATTGAAGTGGAAGAATTATGTGTGTAACTTGTGGCTGTTCTGATGACCAAGAAGCAAAAATTACTAATTTAGAACCTGAACATCATACCCATACCCTAGCAGATGGAACTGTAATAACTCATACACATCACCATGAACAACCTGCAAATATTCATGCCCAAGTTCATAATACAACAATATCTTTAGAACAAGAAATTTTAGGTAAAAATAACTTATTAGCTGCCCAAAATCGCGGTTGGTTTAAAGGTAGAAATATTCTCGCTTTAAATTTAATGAGTTCTCCAGGTGCGGGAAAAACTACTTTATTAACTCGCACCATTAATGATTTAAAAGATAAATTAACCATTAGTGTCATTGAAGGCGACCAAGAAACAACAAATGATGCTGAAAAAATCAAATCAACAGGCTGTAAAGTTGTGCAAATCAACACAGGAACAGGCTGTCATTTAGATGCATCAATGATAGACAGGGGTTTGCAACAACTCAATCCACCATTAGACTCTGTAGTGATGATTGAAAATGTCGGAAATTTGGTTTGTCCGGCTTTATTTGATTTAGGAGAACAGGCTAAGGTTGTAATTTTATCGGTGACGGAAGGTGAGGATAAACCAATTAAATATCCCCATATGTTCCGCGCTAGTGAAGTCATGATTCTCACGAAAATTGATTTGTTGCCTTATGTAAATTTTGATGTACAACGCTGCATTGAATATGCAAAACAGGTAAATCCGCAAATGCAGATTTTCCAGCTTTCCGCTACTACTGGTGTGGGTTTGGAAGATTGGTATAATTACCTCACACAATATTAATTTAATTTATATTTAACTAATCCTGGCAGTTTTTAAAAGCTGCCAGTTTTGTGTTAAATCTTAGTTACAAAACTTCATTATGTAGCTTGCTTGCGCGTAGCGGTATTACTAATTATTTTCATGTTTCTGGAAAAGCCTATTGAGCCTTTGTAGAATAAATTACAGAAACATCAAGAGATAAGGAGTAGAAATTCTACGTCTATCTTGTTGGCATCAAAAAAGTTTTTGAGCATTTTAAAATCTGTATTAATAAAATCAAATCTAGTTTTTATGAATCTAAAAATTCTCTTTTTTTCTGTAAAAACCTGTACTTTAGCTATTTTAACAGCAGTCTTGATGATTTCTAGCTTGCCCACTAAAAGTAGCGCCCAGTTACAGAAAGGGTTACAAGTAAGCATCAAGTTTCCACCAGCAGAAGATTTGGGAGCGCCTTCACGGACTACAGGTGCAGGTGCGCGGGGAGCTTGTACTGATCCAAATCTTAATAAAGATACTACTGGGCTGACTGCTGTGACACCTAGTAATAATGTATTGACAACAGTCTCTTCTCATCCGATAGTTTATATCTATGTTCCTAAATCTATTAATAAACAAGGTATATTTTTACTTTTTGATTCACAAAGTCAGCCAGAAGAAAAAGTTGTTTATCAGACATCCTTTCCATTGGTGAATACTCCGGGAATTATTAAAGTTAGTATCCCTGAAACTATCAATTTAGAAGTAAATAATCGTTATCGCTGGCAAATGCTGATAATTTGTAATCCGGACGATAGAGACTTAGATAAAAACATTAATGGTTGGATTAAAGTCATTCCTCTTAGTTCGGAACAAAAGGCTAAAATACAGCAGGTAAAAGAAGATTCTATAGAACAGGCGCGATTATATACGGAATATGGAATTTGGAATGAAACTCTGATTATTTTGGATAATTTGCGTGGTCGTAATTCCCAAGCACAGTCAGAATGGGTAGAAATTTTAAATTCAGTTCAGTTAGAGAAGCTGGTTCAAATGCCTGTTATTTCTTGTTGTCAATTTTCTTCCTATTCCTCTAAATCTGAATCTGAAAATTAGTTAGTGATGTCTAAAATTGTAAAGCAAATTATTAAATTGTAAAATCTATTCAAAGTTAATTCTTAAATATTCACAATCAATGCGATAACTAACTATCTACGTTGGCAGTGGTATATAGCATTGATATCTATGGCAGACTTTTAAATCAACCTGCCATTATTGGTAAATTTATCTTCAATTGGTATTCAATATTCAAATCTCCAGCAGAAGCTGGTATAATTTTTAAAGCTGTTTCTTAATCAATTAGAGCCAATAGCTAATATCTATTCGCATAGCCTGGGATTAAAAACTCAGCATAAATATTTGTGCTTTGTTCCTCTTATTTACTGTTCCCCTTTCCCTAATCCCTGTTTCTTACCTAAGCAAATCAAATCTCTATATAAGGCTTTCATATAATGAAACCTCAATGGACACAACAATTTTATCAATTAGGAATCACGAGTTTATTGGTAATAGGAGAAATATTAATATCTACAAACATAAGAGTATTCGCCCAATTAAAACCAGATCACACATTAGGTTCAGAAAACTCGATTGTTAACAAAGTTGACGAAATCAAAGACCTGATCAATGGTGGTGCTACTAGAGGGTCAAATTTATTTCATAGTTTTGAAAAATTCAATATTGAACTAGGTAAAAGTGTTTATTTTGCCAACCCTGTAGGAATTGAGAATATATTAACTCGTGTAACTGGTGTTAATTCTTCTAATATTTTAGGAAAATTAGGAGTAGATGGAACAGCAAATTTATTTTTAATCAATCCCAATGGAATATTTTTTGGTAAAAATGCAGTTTTAGATATTCGTGGTTCTTTTACTGCCACAACTGTGGATGAGATTAAGTTAGGTGACAATGGTTCATTTAGTTCTACAGCACCAGCTAAAAGTAATTTATTGACTGTACAACCAAGTGCGTTATTTGTTAATGCTATTAAAAATCAACAAGCAAAGATAGAAAATCAAGGAAATTTAATAACAGGTAAAGATTTAACATTTTTTAGCAGCAAGATTAATAGTAGTGGGATTTTATCTGCACCTCATGGCAAGATAGAACTAACATCTACAACAGGAGATATCAAAGTTAATGAATTAACTGCACAAGCAGCTACATTAACAGCTAATCAAAATATTAACTATGGCAATATTTCAATTGCTGATAATAATACAGCCAATTCTTCAATAAATCCCACCTTATCATTAACGGCAGGAAAACAGATTGCAGGTATAGGAAATATTACCACTACAGCACCAGGATTATTAGTAAATTTGCAAGCCAAAGACAATATTAACATCAAGGATATTAGTACCAAAGGTGGAGATATTAATATCACCAGTGAGAATGGAGATATTATTACAGGGATACTTGATACTACTTATAATACTTATCAAACCAGCATCATAGACATTGATGAAGGTGGAACATTTACAGATACAGACCAAGGCTTCTTTACCTTTACTAGCAATCTTACTGACCCCATCACAGAAGTTAAAGTCAGACTTTCAGCTAGTAATGTTCTCAGTAATTCAAATGTTTATTTATCGTCACCCACAGAAATATATGTAAATTTGATTAATTCCACAGGAAATAATCTAGCCAATTTTCAAGATACTCTACTTACTGATAGTGCTTCTACTCCTATTTCATCAGGTTCTACTCCCTTTAACGGCATTTTCCAACCTGATGAGCCATTGGCTATTCTGAATCGGCGCAACCCCAATGGTACTTGGAATTTAACTATATATAGTTATGAAGATAACAATCCGGGTAATACTGTAATGAATGTATATAAAGCTGGAGACACTGCCCCTTGGGAAATAGCAACTGGTACACAGTTAATCATCACTACCTCTCGTAGTCTTGGTGCTGGAGGAAATGTTAATCTCAAGGCTGGAGGTAAAATTTCTATAGGTCATATCAATTCATCTAGTAGCGTTAATGCTGGGTTGATTAACCTGAATGCTAACCATAACATTACTACGGGTAATATTAACTCTTCCTCTATTTTGGGAAATGGGGGAGGAATTTACCTCACCAGCACACAAGGTAATATCACTACAGGATACCTGGACTCCTCCTCACTTTCATCTTCAGGAAACGCAGGAGAAGGAGGAGCAATTTCCCTCACTACCACACAAGGTAATATCACTACAGGATACCTGGACTCCTCCTCACTTTCATCTTCAGGAAACGCAGGAGAAGGGGGAGCAATTTCCCTCACTACCACACAAGGTAATATCACTACAGGATACCTAGACTCCTCTTCATTTTCACTTTCAGGAAACGCAGGAGAAGGGGAAGCAATTTCCCTCACTACCACACAAGGTAATATCACTACAGGATACCTAGACTCCTCTTCATTTTCACTTTCAGGAAACGCAGGAGAAGGGGGAGCAATTTCCCTCACTACCACACAAGGTAATATCACTACAGGATACATAGACTCCTACTCATCTTCATTTTCAGGAAACGTAGGAGAAGGGGGAGCAATTTCTCTCACTACCACACAAGGTAATATCACTACAGCAAAACTAGACTCCTCCTCATATTCAGAATCAGGAACAGGAGGAAATGGCGGGGAGATAACTTTAAATGCTGGTGGGCATATCTCTACTCAATACATAGACTCCTACTCATCTTCATTTTCAGGAACAGCAGGAAATGGCGGGGGGATGACTCTTATAGCTGGTGAGGATATCTCCACTCAATCCCTAGACTCCTCCTCATCTTCAGTTTCAGGAACAGGAGGAAATGCCGGGGGGATAACTTTAAATGCTGGTGGCGATATCTCCACTCAATCCCTAGACTCCTACTCATATTCAGATTCAGGAACAGGAGGAAATGGCGGGGGGATAACTTTAAATGCTGGTGGCGATATCAAGGGAATCAAAGATGATAACAATGAATTCCCAGTGTTTTCTTCCTTTTCTGTTTCCGAAACCGGAAATTCAGGACAGGGTGGTAACGTTACCTTAGCAGCTAGAAATAAGATTACAGATTTAGAAATTTTAACGCTGTCTTCTTCTGACAAATCTGGAGATGTTAAAATTAATGGTTTTAGCGATTTATCATTAACTAAAACTGCCATCATCACCAGCAAACAGTTGACAATCAAGATTTTTCGAGAAGAAATAATCCTGGATGTAGGTGGAGTAGGTCAATCAGGAAATGTGGATATTTCCAGCACGGGCAATCTATCCTTCAATAATACTCGCATTGAAAGTGACACCAAAGGCAACAATCCCGCAGGAAATGTAAATATCAGCAGTCCTGGTATTGTCACCTTCAACAATAGTAAAATTGTCAGCAACACCAGCAGCATAGGAAATGCCGGCAATATTCAAATTGATGCTGAGGATTTAACCCTCACAAAAGCCTCAGAGATCTCCGCTTCCACCACAGCAGACGGAAAAGCCGGAGACATCACCCTCGATACTCCTACCTTAACAGTAGCCAATGGAGGGAAAATCTTTGCTACCACTACAGGCACAGGTGATGGCGGTACAATCACCATTAATGCAGAAAAAGCTGTTAATTTAGGAATTGGTGTTCAAGACTTTGCCCCCATTCTTTCCGTTGAAGCCAGCGGTGCAGGTAAAGCCGGAAACATCATCGTTAATACTCCCAGCCTCACCGTATCCGATACCGCCCGCATCACCGCCACAGCCACTGCAACAGCCACCAATTCCGAAGGTGGTGGTAGCATCACTTTAAATGCCTCTAAAATAGACCTAGCGGGCATCGTCGGCGTTTTTGCCGAAACTCAAGGACAAGCACCCGCAGGTACATTAAAACTAAATCCTTACCAAAATCAGCCAGATTTAGACATTACTCTTTTTCCTAACTCAATTATTTCTGCTTCCACTGCTGCCAGTGGTAAAGGTGGTGATTTAATTATCACAGCACCGGAAAATATTAATATTGCAGGTAAAGGCAAATTAGCAGTTGAAACTTCAGGTATAGGTGATGCTGGCAATATTCAAATTACCACTCAAAATTTAAATATTACTGATGGTGTAAAAATATCAGCTTCTACTTCTGGTAGTGGCAAGGGTGGTAATATCAACGTTAACACTAATACCTTTACAACTACCAATGGGGGACAAATCCTCACCACCACATCAGGTAGTGCCAAAGCTGGAAATATCATCTTCAAAGTTCAAGATGATATCACCTTAGATGGTAGAAACAGCGGACTATTTGCTAACACAGAAACAGGTTCAACAGGTGATAGTGGTAGTATTGATATTGACCCCAAAACCTTCATCATCAAAAATGGTGCAGGGATAGGAGTAAATAGTCAAGGTAGTGGGAAAGGTGGAGATATTTCACTGCAAGCAGGCACTCTGAGTTTAGATAATAAAGCTTTCATCACTGCTGAAACTGCCAGTAACCAAGGTGGAGAAATAAATCTCAATATTCAAGATTTATTATTGCTACGAAATAACAGCCGCTTAACTGCTACTGCTGGTACAGATGGTGCAGGAGGAAATGGTGGAAATATCAATATCAATTCTCCCTTTATTGTAGCTTTTCCTAATGAAAATAGTGATATTACTGCTAATGCTTTTCAAGGAAATGGAGGAAAAATCAACATTACGACTAATGACATATTTGGACTAGAATTTCGTCCTCAATTAACCCTAAAAAGTGATATTACTGCTTCTTCACAATTTGGATTAAGTGGTCAAGTGACAATTAATCGTTTAGACGTTGATCCATCCAGAGGCTTAGTGACATTACCTAGCACTTTAGTGGATACGGCTAATCAGTTAGTTCAAGGGTGTACAGGTAATGCAAAAATAGCACGTCGAAAAAATAGATTTACCATTGTGGGTCGGGGTGGATTACCATCTAATCCTAATGATTTATTGGCGGGGACAACACCGTTAGTAGATTTGGTAGATGTCGTTTCTGTTCAGGAAACCAGCCAACAAGAAATAACACCAGTTGTTATGAAGAATGAACACAGAAATCTTAAAAATCTAGTAATTCAGCAGGCACAAGGATGGATAATTAATGGTGATGGGAAGGTAATTCTCACAGCAGAAACACCTAATGTCACTTCTCAAAATTCGGGGTTAAGTTATCCTAGTTGTCATTGAACCAGTATTAATTAGTTCTCACAGAAGTAAACGATAGCAGTCCTTAATGATTCATGAAAACTTCTATTCCTGTTACCTGTTCCTTTCCATCACTTACGTCACGCTATGCTATCACTGATAATTTCTCAAGTCAAATACGATTGCTATAACAACAAACAAATTAAACGAATTATATGAATAATCCTACCAAACCTCGCCAGTTACCAACCCAAGCTATAGCTGCTAAGATATTTCACTCTCTGAATATCATTAGTCTTTTTCTCATGCTGACTAGTGGACTACAAATTTATAATGCTAACCCCGTTTTTGGTGGACGTGCAGGTTTACATATTCCACCACTTTTTACTTTAGGTGCTTGGTTGGCAGGAGGTAGACACTGGCATTTTGCTGCTATGTGGCTATTTTCTCTCAATCTTTTAGGTTATGGAATTTACATTTTTATGACTCGGCGTTGGCGACATCGCTTTGTGGGAGTTAATGACATCAAAGCATTACAAAAAACTCAAAATCCTCAACGTCTCATTTATGCTTGGCATCGTATCGCCTATACAGCCATTATTCCCATATTATTACTAGCAATACTAACAGGAATTGGGATGTATAAACCTGCTCAATTTCCTTGGATAGTCGATATGTTTGGCGATTGGCAAGCATTAAGAATTGTTCATTTTGCATCTGTGCCATTGGTGATAATATTTGTAATTATCCATTGGCATTTAGGACGGAAGGCAGGAGGAGAAAAGCTGACTGAATCTATGTTTTGGTAAATTATTTTATTGGTAATAAAGCCATGAATGTTGATAAAAATAAAGACTTAATCCATCTAATTCAACCTCAGTTAACACGGCGAAAATTCTTACAAATTTCTGGAATTTCTAGCACGGGCTTGTTTCTTGGTGGTTGTGGTACACCTGCATTTGAAGATTTAGTTGGTAAGCTTTCTGAACCTCTGAACCAGAAGGTTGAAGAATTCATTTTTCAGCCCCAAAAACTTGTACCAGAATTTTCTGCTAGTCTTATTGAACCAGAAGCTTTAATAATTAATAGTTTCCGCAATACACCAATTATTGATCAAGACAAATTTCGTTTAATTATTGACGGTGATGTCAATAATCCCCTCAGCCTGAGTATGGCGGAAATTCAGGCTTTACCTCTCACCTCCATGATTATTCGTCATGTTTGTGTAGAAGGGTGGGCTGCGATCGTACAATGGGGAGGTATACGCTTACGTGATATTATTGCCATAGCCAAACCCCAGGCAAATGTTAAGTATGCTTTTTTTGAATCAGCAGATGGTTATTATGAAAGTTGGGATATAGCTTCAGCTACACACCCTCAAACTTTGTTAGCTTATCAAAAAAATGGTGAAAAGTTGCCTGTAGAAAATGGCGCACCTTTACGTCTAGCTTCCCCAATTAAACTAGGCTATAAACAGAGTAAATGGGTAACGCGAATTACACTGACTCGCTATTTATCAGCTTTTAAAGGTTACTGGGAAGATCAAGGTTATGAATGGTTTGCAGGATTATAGATACATGAGGTACAAAGTTTAATTACATAGCATTTTATTTGGAAATTTAAATAAACATGAACTTTTTTGATAAATTAAATACGAATATTTCCCAAAATCAAAGCTTACTATTTGTAGGACTTGATCCAAATCCAGAAATGATCCCTGCGCGTTATCAATCATCAGATGTTATTGCAGGTTTGGCAAATTGGTTGCAATTTATAATTGCCGAAACGGCTGATTTTGTCTGTGCTTATAAACCAACTTTGGGATTTTATGAAGCTTTGGGTGTTCCCGGTTTAGAACTTTTATTCAAAACTTTGGCATCTATCCCTACGCACATTCCTATTATTTTAGATGCTAAACACAGTGATTTAAATACTAGTAGTATTTTTGCCAGAACTGTATTTACAGAATGGTTGGTAGATGCTATTACTCTTAGTCCCTATACTGGACAGGATCATGTAGCACCATTTTTAGTTTACCCTGATCAAGCGGTGTTTATTTTATGTTGTACTTCTAACCCAGGTGCAGCAATTTTACAGCAATTTCCTCATCAAAAATCACCCTTTTATTTGCAGATAGTTCAGGAATCAAAAACCTGGGGAACACCAGAACAATTAGGCTTGGAGGTAGGAACCACAGATGCTGATATTCTCAAATCTATTCGGTTAATCGCTCCCGAAAGAATTATTATGGCACGTAGTATTTGGGCTGAGGAAGGTAATTTAAAAAATATCTTAGCCGCAGGGTTAAATGGTAATGGTGATGGTTTACTAATTCCGGTTCCTCAGGATATGTTGGGTCAATCTGATTTATCTCAACAAATTCAATTATTACGCACGGAAATTAATCAATTTAGAAGTGAAATTATCCATGATGCTTCTACTTGTGAGGTGTGGTTGCCTGATGTTTCGGTAAAAGATAAACAGCCACATCAAGATTTGATTTTACAACTTTATGATATTGGCTGTATTATGTTTGGGGAATTTGTTCAGGCATCAGGAGCGACTTTTCCTTATTATATTGATTTACGGAAAATTATTTCTAATCCTCAAGTTTTTAATCAAGTGCTTAGTGCTTATGAGGAAATTTTAAAAAATCTTACTTTTGATAGATTGGCTGGGATTCCTTATGGTTCTTTACCGACAGCAACTGGTTTATCTTTGCGTCTTCATTGTCCGATGATTTTTCCCCGAAAAGAGGTAAAAGCACATGGAACAAGGAAGGTGATTGAAGGTAATTTCTATCCTGGTGAAACGGTTGCGGTAGTTGATGATATTCTCATCAGTGGTAAAAGCGTGATGGAAGGTGCGGAAAAGTTAAGATCTGCGGGATTAAAGATTAATGATATTGTTGTATTTATTGACCATGAACAAGGGGTAAAAGATAGGTTAAGCCAAAATGGTTATTGCGCTCATTCTGTTTTAACTATTTCAGAAATTGTCACCACTCTGCACCAAGCAGGAAGAATAAATGATGCTCAATTTTTGGCTTTTAAAGAATGTTAGTTTGTAAGTATTCAGGATAGAGAATACTCCAAGTCAGGAGAATAAAGGCTTTTTTAGTCAACTTTGATGATTTTGATAAAATCTCACTTCTCTCTATTCTTCATTCAATGTAACCTGAGTTCGACATAAGATAGTTTGTGGAAAACTAGCCTCCAGTAGGAGTTTCAAACCCTTATTCTCTCGCTCTTAAAAATCATAACTCCGTTCGGCGAAGCCGTGCCGTAGGCATAGCAGAAACTCCTAACACCGAACTCAGGTGAACTCAGGTTTAGTAGGTTGATTGTTAGCGAATTATCGGGTCTGATGCACCCTACAAGAAATAGTGTGAAGCTGAAGTAAGTTCTATTAAAATGAAAATTAAATGAGTATAATTATTATTTGCCCTGGGATTCATGAACCAGAATTAACCGCAAACTTTATTACAGGGCTATCAAATTCAACAACGGATATAGCAATCAAAGAAAATAAATTAGATATACTGGTTTATCCTGGGCAGGGTATTTTAGCCTTATCAGCATTTCATATTTTACAGTTTTTGAGCGATGCCTACGGAGCGCGGAGTGCAAGTCAGTGCTGGCATGATCAGTTAGACTGCCCTGTGATATTCATCAGCTATAGTGCGGGAGTCGTTGGTGCCATTATTGCTGCGACAAAGTGGCAAATGTTGGGCGGTATAGTCAAAGCCTTTATTGCCATAGATGGATGGGGAATGCCACTATGGGGTAATTTCCCAATTCATCGGATGAGTCATGATTACTTCACCCATTGGAGTTCTGCTATTTTAGGTGGTGGGGAAGATAATTTCTACGCTGAACCACCAGTTAACCATTTATCAATGTGGCACTCCCCTCAAACAGTACAAGGCAAATGGGTAGACCAGTCAATAGGTTTGTCTTTACCCCAAAATTACCTCAATGCTGCTGAATTTTTGCATTTGTTGCTAAAACGTTATGAAAAAAACAATCCGGACAACAAAGTTAGCAACCAGGAGTGAGAATTAGTCAGGACAATAGAGATAAATCAATATTTTTGCTGATCCTGCTGCCCTTTGCTTCATCTACCATAGTTCATATTCCTACACATAGTTAATGTTTCCCACTGAACCTACTGCTGTTAATCACGGCTTTGGCACACTGTTAAAAAACAGGGGTTTTATGCTCCTGTGGATTGGACAACTAGTTTCCCAGTTGGCAGATAAGGTATTTTTTGTCTTGATGATTGCCTTGCTGGAGAACTACCCACCGCCACCGGGGTTAGCGGAAAACTCGATGTACTCAACTTTGATGGTGGCATTTACAATTCCAGCAATTTTATTTGGTTCTGCTGGTGGTATCCTTGTTGACCGCTTACCGAAAAAGTTGGTGATGGTTGGTTCGGATGTGGTGCGGGGGTTTTTAACATTATTGATTCCCTTTTTGCCCAGAGAATTTCTGATTTTGTTAATTCTCACTTTTGCCATTTCTTGTGTGACACAGTTTTTTGCCCCAGCGGAGCAAGCTGCAATTCCTCAGTTGGTAGAACGAGAGAATTTAATGGCTGCCAATGCCCTATTTAGCACTACTATGATGGGTGCTTTAATTGTTGGGTTTGCGATAGGTGAACCAATATTGAGTTTGGCTAAAAGCTATCTAGGAAAAGATTTTGGTCAGGAAATTGTCGTTGGGGCATTATATTTACTATCTGCGGCAATTATGCAGCCTATCAATTTTAAAGAACATCAACCAATTGAGGCGAATTCGACGGGAACTCATGTTTGGAATGAATTTACAGATAGTTTGCGCTACATCAAGAAAAACCGTCTAGTTTTGAATGCGATGCTGCAATTAATGACTTTGTATTGCGTGTTTGCAGCGTTAACAGTGCTAACGATTAGATTAGCCGCAGACTTTGGCTTAAAGGAAAAACAGTTTGGTTTCTTCTTGGCTGCTGCTGGAGTCGGGATGGTCATAGGAGCAGGTATTTTGGGTCATTGGAGTGATAAGTTACATCACAAACCTCTACCCCTAATTGGATTTTTGATGATGGCTTTGGTTTTAGGGGTGGTTACTTTTACCCACAGTCTCATCCTCGCACTGGGACTTTGTGCATTGTTGGGTATAGGTGCTTCTTTAATTGGCGTACCGATGCAAACTTTGATTCAACAGCAAACGCCACCGACTATGCACGGTAAGGTTTTTGGCTTTCAAAACCATGTTGTGAATATTGCGCTTTCCCTACCTTTAGCGATCGCTCGCCCATTAACTGATATCTTAGGACTGCGAGTCGTGCTAATGATCATGAGTTTTGTAGTAGCGCTGATTGGTGTTTGGGCTTGGAAAAATACTCGCCGAGTCTTGCAAGATGTGATTTAAAGATTGTAGAATCATAATCCAGTCTTATGCTCATAGATGGAGATTATCTCAGCATTTTCTGGAATTTTTAAATTAGAATGAAATTTTAAATACAGAATTTAAGCGTTAATTTTAGCTATATTTTGAGGTTAACCGTGCGATCGCCTTCTCAAATCAGTCTCCCACAATCGGAAAATCACAAGCAATCCCCTATCTCTAATTCGTCAGTTGTCACCCCAAAACGGGCATCTGGCGGTTTTGCTTTGTTAGATAGTCTTGTCCGTCATGGTGTTGAGTATATTTTTGGTTATCCCGGTGGAGCAATTTTACCGATTTATGATGACCTGTATAAAGTAGAAGAAACTGGCCGAGTTAAACATATCCTCGTTAGACACGAACAAGGCGCTTCCCATGCCGCTGATGGTTACGCCCGTGCTACTGGTAAGGTGGGGATATGTTTTGGTACTTCTGGCCCAGGAGCAACAAACCTAGTCACAGGTATTGCTACAGCCTACATGGATTCTATTCCCATGATTGTGGTGACAGGACAAGTCCCCAGGGCTTCCATTGGTACAGATGCTTTCCAAGAAACAGATATCTACGGGATTACTTTGCCTATTGTCAAGCATTCTTATGTGGTGCGTGACCCCAAAGATATGGCGCGAATTGTGGCAGAAGCTTTCCACATTGCCAGTACTGGTAGACCGGGGCCTGTTTTGATCGATGTCCCCAAGGATGTGGCTTTAGAAGAATTTGATTATGTGCCGGTAGAACCAGGTACGGTGAAGTTACCTGGCTATCGTCCCACGGTGAAGGGCAATCCCCGCCAAATTAACGGGGCGATTCAGTTGATTAGAGAAAGTCGCCGTCCGTTGTTGTATGTTGGTGGCGGTGCGATCGCATCTAATGCCCACGAAGAAGTCAAACAACTGGCAGAATTATTTAATATCCCCGTCACTACCACTTTGATGGGTATCGGTGCATTTGATGAACATCATCCTCTCTCCTTGGGAATGTTGGGAATGCACGGAACCGCTTACGCTAACTTTGCGGTGACAGATTGCGATTTGCTGATTTGTGTCGGTGCTAGATTTGATGACCGGGTAACAGGTAAGTTAGATGAATTTGCCTCCCATGCGAAGGTTATTCACATCGACATTGACCCGGCTGAAGTAGGTAAAAACCGTGTACCTGAAGTGCCTATTGTTGGTGATGTTAAGCACGTTCTCACGGATTTGTTACGCCGATGTCAAAACTCAACTAACAAAATTCCACCTCATCAAAATCAGGAATGGTTAAATGTAATTAACCGTTGGAAACAAGATTATCCTTTGGTTGTACCTCATTATCCTGACAGCATTTCCCCCCAAGAGGTGATTGTCGAAATTGGTAGTCAAGCCCCCCATGCTTTCTACACGACAGATGTGGGACAACATCAAATGTGGGCAGCACAATTCCTCAAAAATGGCCCCAGACGTTGGATTTCTAGCGCCGGTTTAGGAACAATGGGTTTTGGTGTCCCTGCGGCTATGGGTGTAAAAGTTGCATTCCCTGACGAAGAAGTGATTTGTATCAGTGGTGATGCCAGTTTCCAAATGTGTTTACAGGAATTGGGAACCCTTGCACAATATGGCATAAATGTCAAAACTGTGATTTTAAATAATGGCTGGCAGGGAATGGTGCGTCAGTGGCAACAAGCCTTTTATGGTGAGCGTTATTCCTGCTCAAATATGGAAGTAGGAATGCCAGATATTGAATTTTTGGCCAAAGCTTACGGGATCAAGGGGATGGTGATTAGCGATCGCGCTCAATTATCCGATCAGATCGCAGAAATGCTGGCGCACAACGGCCCGGTAATCGTTAATGTTCATGTCACCAGAGACGAAAACTGTTATCCAATGGTAGCCCCTGGCAAAAGTAACGCCCAGATGTTCGGTTTACCTAAGCCCACGCCCACAACCGCCGTTGAGCCAGTTTATTGTAGCCACTGCGGGACAAAAAACCCAGCCAGCCATAATTTCTGTGCTGAATGTGGAAATAAATTGTAGATTCTGAACTTCAGTAGAGGCGTATTGCATACGCCCTTACTTTATTTACATATTTACATTTTTGTGATAGAAGATATTTCCCCACATTAATCAATAAAATATTACCTTGGCGTTAAAAAATTATCCCTGTAGGTTAGTTGTATGAAAAAAAGTAACAGTCTCTGTGATTTTCTGCAATGATTTGGGAATCTTTATAAGTTAGCTCAATCCAAAGGATCATCATGTCTAAAAGTCAGTTGCTCAACAGCCCCAGTAGCACTGCGGTGAAGCTAGAACCAGAAGTAGCACTTGCTATCATTGGACTTTTTTCAGCCGCTGCTGATGGTGAAGGGATTATTTCCACCGAAGAATATCCATTACCGGAAATGTTTGATGGTATTGGAATGTTTGAAGATTACGCTGAGAAAGACTTTGACAAGTTGACAGTAAAAGTCAACACAGTGATTAAAGAAACAGAAGTAGAAAATCTCATTGCTGGTGCGATCGCATCTTTACCAGATAAAGATTTCCGTGAAATTGCATACGTCATTGCGCTCTTAGTTGTAGGCATGGACGAAGAAACACTCGACGCAGAGCAAGAGTATCTCTTTGAACTTCAGGAAATATTGAAGATTTCCGATGAGCGAGCAGAAGAACTGATAGATGAAGTCTTCGAGGAATATGAAGACGAAGAAGAAGAGGAATAATAATTCTTGGTCTATCTAAATTTCTAGTATTGGTAATATTACCAACTCTCAGCAAGTTATTTGCTTTGTCATTGTCAGCTAAATAAAGTTGATATAGCTCATGGGTAGCATTTTTCTGGCTATCGTGGGCTTTTTGCGTGTATGGCTATGGCAAAGTCATGAGTCCTGACATTGCACCCAACGCAGAAACGCTATATTTAATTTACTTACGGGACAAGTCAGCGCTGGCGCGATCGCTCTCCCACATCCCAAAAAGGGATTATGTTATAAATTTAACCAGCTAAATACTTCTTGAACAGTTATATCTAATTCAACCCCTGTAAGAACTGGTAAGCGATAGCTGCGCTCGCCGTAGGCATCGCTATTTTTAAGTTCCCTAACTCGGCGATCGCTATCTACGACTAAAATACTTTCATCTTCAGGATCAAGCAACCAACCCAACTCAGTACCATACTCAGCACAGTGTAGTAATTTGGCTAGGACTTGTTTATATCTCTGATCGGGAGAGAGAATTTCAATAGCCCAATCTGGATGGATTTCAAAACGATTAGCGATGCGTCCTGATGGAAAGCGAGGGATTCGCTCCCAACGAAATACGGCTATATCTGGAACGATCGCTAACCCACCAAAAATACAGCGTAGTTCTGGAAAAGCTTTAGCAATTTTTTGAGGTTTAGTAATTTGATTAATAGTTTCGCATAGATCGATCTGAAGTTGGCTATGTTCCCCTTGAGGCATTGGTTTCTGTATGATTTGTCCATGAATAAATTCAGAAGCAGGTTCTGTTTCGGGCAGTTGTAAAAATTCTGCAATAGTTGTGGGTTTAATTGCTGCAATAGTCATAGCTTTATGCCTTCTCAAACCTTTTTAATTTTAACAGCGCACTCCCCACATTACCAAAGCGAACTGACAAGTCAGCGCTTGCGCTATCGCTCTCCCACATCCCCAAAAGGCGATCGCACATCCCCAACAGCGATCGCCTCCCACATTCCCGAAAAGCGATCGCACTCCCACATCCCCAAAAAGCGATCGCACCTTCCACATTCCCAAAAGCGATCGCCCCCTCACATCCCCAAAACAGCGATCGCACCCCACATTCCCAAAAGCGATCGCCCTCCCAACATTCCCAAAAAGCGATCGCACCCCTCACATCCCCAAAAAGCGATCGCACCCCACATTCCCGAAAAGCGATCGCACTCTCACACCCCAGAAGCGATCGCACCCCACATTCCCGAAAAGCGATCGACTGATTATAAGTTTTCGCCTTGAGGTTCATCTGTTGGGACATCAAGTTCTAAGTTAAAGGCAAGTTTTATGCGTTGCAGAATAGCAGTTTTTTCTGACTCATTCTTGGGTTCATATGAATTAACTATATGATGAGCTAAATCTGCGAGAAAAATTCCCCATGCTGCTGGATCATCCCACACTCCAGTACGAATAGTGGAATGCTGATTTTTCTGAGCTATCCAAACTCTTACTAACTCAAATGAGTTGGAATCTTCTTGAGCTTTTTCTGGAATTGATAATTGTTGATTGATATTATCCATAATTTTATATTAAATGACTATTTAGCTACAAAATTCAATTTTTTTGTGAGAATAATGGGGTCTATCTTGGAATGATATATTAGAAATTTGGCTAAGTTTTATCAATGAAGATAAATCACCGTCTATTATGTTCGTAGAACCGTAAAAAAGTACAGATTCTAATTTATTTAACTTTTCTAATGGTTTGAGTGAATCAATATCTTTATTGTCACATAATTCTAACTTATTTAACTGGGAAAGAGTAGCGATTTCACTAATGCATTCTAGTGAAGAACAACCATTTATTTCTAGCTCTTCCAAATTAATTAAAAATTCAATCCCTGTAATAGATTCTAATTTTCTTAAATTGTACAGTCCCAAAAACCTTAGTTTATAGAGGTGACTTAATCCCTGAAGACTTCGAGTTGGAGAATTAGCTAATGATAAAGATTCTAATTCAGTTAAATTGGAGAATTTAGAAGTATCTTTTTCTGAGTAGTTGTCAATAAACAATCTTTTGAGAGCTTTTTGATTAAAAAGTGATTTTGCTTTTGCTCTCCACCTTAATCCACACTGTTCCAAATAGGGAAATTCTTCAAAATTAATTGGGCTTTTACAGTATGTACTAATTTCTAAACTTCGCAACAAGTGTAAATTATTGACTGGAGAGATATCATCTATAGTCCAGTCGATAATAGAGAATGCTTTTAGGTGCGAAAGAGCAGATAAGAATGATAAATCTTTTCCTTTCCACCCTTTAGCATAATTTAGGTGTAACTCAGAAATGTTATGAGCAAGGATATATTGGCTGATATCCTCACTCCATGAAGCTGTTACAACTAGTCTTTCTCCGTATTTTCCTGATTCAATGAGAAAGTTAGATGTCATAGTTATTAATCAAGTAAATGTCTGCGATTTGGTCCAATTGGATTCACTTTATTCTCAAGATTTTTACTACCATCTGGGTTTCTAATGCCACCAAGTTCATCAATTCTTCGTTGTTCGGCAATTTCTCTTTGGGTTTTACCTCCAGGAACGTCTGTTCGGTTAGCATTGGGAAGTTCACTTGAATTAAGTTTTCCACTTTTAATATGTTCTTGAAGTCGTCGATCAATATCATTTGATTGACCTACATAACGCTTGGAAGAGGTAGCATGAAAATCATAAATTCCTTCAGTGATTTTCTTAGTACCCTTAACAAGGTCATCTCCATGAGCAGCAACACGAGATGCAGGACCTAAACCTGTTGCAAATGGGATTAAAGCACCAGCAGCATCAAGTCCCAAAGCAGTGAGATTCTCACCTAAATTATCGCAACTACCGAAGACATTATCTTTACCAATGCGATAAAGATCGTAGAGAATAGACCCAACATCTATTATGGTATCTAGAATTAATCCTGTTGGATCTAGAGAATTAATTGTATCATTGCGGACGTATCTATACAGGTTGACATCACCACTAGCAAAACCAATTGGATCATTACTAATAAAATTCCCTGTAGCTGAGTCGTAATAACGCGCTCGATAGTAATATAACCCAGTTTCACTGTCAAATTCACGTCCAGTAAATTGATAACGGCTATGAACGGTAGAATTAATTTGAGCGATAACGTTGCCAAAGGAATCATAAGTAAGATGATTAACTAAATTACCTGCACTATCTACCAAATCACGGACAGTACCCAACTTGTCACCTAAATGCCAGAATACATTGCCATTAGCTTCTTCTTGAGCAAGGACTTGATCAACCTCAAAACTGTGGAGATATCGCTTATCCAAAACTGGCTGATTGACACTTGATATACCATCTTTATCTACAAATTCTAAGTGTACTTCGCCTCCTTCATAAATAAAGTGTGTGACTACAGCAGGAACCGTATCCTGAAGATTGGTATCTACTGCTTTAGCAATGCGACGATCAAAGACATCATAGGTAAAATCAACCTGTTGAATCTGGTTTCCAGTATTATCTTTGTCAATGACTGCAACAAGACGGTTACGATAATCCCATTGGAATTCACGCAAATTACCTGTCAATATCTCCATCCTCCGGCTCAAATTTCCTTCATTGTCGTATTCGTAATTGTAAATTCCATCAGAAGTTAAACGGTTTCCTGCACCTGTTTGATAATCATCTCCATGAATGCTAGAACTGATGCGGTTGCCATTGGCATCATAGCTGTAGGACTCATCAGGATTGTTAGCATTAGTGTGATTAGCTTCAATCAATTGATTTCGCTGGTCATACGTATAGTTAGTAACACCGTCAATATCTGTGATTTGACTAATCCGGCTAGTAGGATTATAAGCAAAGTTATAAAAGGCAATATCTATACTGCCGTTGTTATGAGTCAGACTGTTTAGTCGTCCAATATTATCGTAAGTATAGGAAGTCGCAGCTACTAACTGAGTTCCAGTTAGGTTAGCGTAACAATTAACTGAAGTAGATTGACCAAAAGCATTGTAATTAAAATCAACTCGTTTATCACTAACTCCATTTCCTATTTGTGTGAGTTTGATGAGACGATTGAGAGCATCATAAGTGTACGAATTAGTACCACCTGTTACGCCATTGATAGTATCAGTAAGAGTGAGGGGATTACTAGTATCATCATAGGTGTAAGTCAAAAGAACATGAGGCGTATTGGGAGTTCCTACATTATCAACACTTAGAATGCGATTGCGGCTATCATGACTATAAGTTAAAGCACTATATTTATCTACTACAGCAGTTTGGTTACTAGCCTTATCATAGTTGTAATTAATTACCTGGTCAGTTCCCACCCACATTTCCTGAGTCAGACGATTGATGTCATCATATTTAAACTCAGTCTGGCGATCATTACGGTCAGTTTTCGCAATCAAATTATTAACCGAATCATACTGATATTGAGTAGCTTTTCCTAATGGGTCGGTTTCATTAATCAGGCGATTTCTGGCATCATAAGTAAAGGTAGTTTGATTATCTACAGGGTCAGTAACAGACGTGAGATTATTACTCAAATCGTAAGTAAATTTAGTAATTCCACTATCAGGAGCAACTGTCTCAATCAAACGATTCCGAGCATCATATTTATTCTCAGTTTCATTCCCTAAAGGATCAACCACTGAAAGTAAATTACCCAAAGAATCATAACTATAGCTAGTCTCCTGATTCAGTTCGTCAATATTTTCAACTAAACGATTCAACTTATCGTAGGTATTCTGATTCACATTACCTACAGCATCAGTAGTCGATATCAAATTCCCATCAGCATCATAGCTATAGGTAGTAATGGGAGAAGTTAAAAGACCAGCACCATCGGGGTCAGCTTCAATTATTTTAACTAACCGATTCAGAGCATCATATTCAAATTGGGTAAAATTACCATTTTCATCAATAACTGCGGTTTGATTTCCTGCTAAATCATATTCAAATTGGCGTTTAGCTTCATCTGCTGTTCCCTTAGCGTAGATGATGGAAATTAAACGACCATTAGCATCATAATCACTATCAGTAATGCGTCCTAGAGGGTCAGTAATGAGGTCAACTAATCCGTTATTTGTGTAGGTAAATTGGGTAATAATATCATCATCCCCACCAACTTCACCAACTACTTGAGTTAGAGATAGCAAGTTGCCATTATTCGGGTCAATTTGATATAGGGTTTGATGACCTAACTCATCAATTTTGCTGGTGAGTTGGTTGAATTTTGGATCATAAGTAAACTTGCGAGGAGTAGCGTTTGACTGAATCAAATTTTTCAGGAAATTCTGGGAATCAGGTTGATCATAAATTGCCTCCGTAAAATTAATATCCAAGATAACTTTCAATTCTCCTTTAAGAGCATTTTTAAGATCACCTTGATCAAAAGTTACCGCTGTTCCATTATTAGAGGTATCTATAGTAATAAATTTTCCATTTCCTGAACCAGAGAATCCACCAGGTGCATTATAGCCTACATTACCGTCAGAAATCGGATTAGGGTTATCAAATGGAGCAAGAACAGATTGACTTACGTTACTGATAAAAGGAAGGGCAACAAAGTTTAATTGACCTCCACCTGCTTGATTAATGAAATCAATGATTGAGTTATTACGAGTTGGAAAAGATTGATTTTCTCCAATTAAAAATAGATCACCACCAACGTTCAAGAAAGAAAGATATTCTGTGACTTCAGTATCCGTAATCTGAGTATCATATCGGGTGTCCCAAATTTCAGAGAACCCAGTTATATCTATTGGTAAACTGCTAGATACTGTAGTCTTGAAACCAGCTTCTTGCAAGAGTTTTGTTAGGTTATTGGTACTAGCTGTACTAGCTCCATTAACAATCAAAACATTGCCTCCTGCATTTTTTGTGCTAAACGACAGTGAATCTTGAATGCTCAAGACATTACCATTATTATCATAAGTAAAGGAAGTAACGTTACCTCTTGCATCAGTTTGTTGAGTCACTAAATTATCTTCATTCCGTTTAACAGAAGGTAATAACCCAACTTCATCAGAAGAAGAAACTATCTGTCCAGACTGATCTAAAACATTAAAAATCTGCTTACCATTCGCATCTGTGTAGATAGATGAAACTTCCCCTAATTGGAAAGCGACAGGTGCATTTACAGGGTCAATAGTTTGATTTGGTGCATACAAACCTTGGACTTGTACAGGATCAAAATCTAATTCAGAACCATCTTTACGAATTGCTCGATCTGCCCTTCCTGCAAAATCATAGAAAGTT
Organism: Anabaena sp. EIM26; assembly: GCF_057568715.1. Lineage (NCBI taxonomy): Bacteria > Bacillati > Cyanobacteriota > Cyanophyceae > Nostocales > Nostocaceae > Anabaena > Anabaena sp. EIM26. The sequence continues at coordinate 2,592,826 of NZ_CM172472.1, forward strand.
TGTTCTTTATTACCTCGCTTGTCAACCTCAGCTATCATGTGATGGTCTGCGTCATATTCCCAAGTGCGACTTGTAGCATCAGGGTCAGTTATTTTAATTAAATTACCATTAGTATCATAGGTTAATTGAGTGTTACGACCAGCTGGATCTGTTATTTGTGTAATCCTATTATTGGTGTAGGTAAAGGTTGTTTCTAAACCTACCGGATCAACCATTTTTATCAAACGGCGATTTTCATAGATGTATTCGGTCTCATTTCCAACAGAATCCCGGATGTTTGTTAACAGATTGTCCCCATTGAAGCTATAAACCGTCTGATCTGTCATCGTGCGACGGAAAGTACCATTATTTAAACGTTCTAAAGTCGAAAAATCGCCAACTGGTGAATCATAACTATTATCTGCATTCTTTTCAAACAATAATTCACTACCATCACCATCAATAATAATTACCGAATCATCAGGATTAATAACTAACTCTTGTAAACCAGCTAATCCCCAACCACTACCAAAGGCACTATTGCTAGTATTGATATGCAGGAATTTACCCTCAGTGGTAGAAGTAGAACCATTCAACTGATTATTATTGAAGCGCAACAAACCAGTGGTCAAATCATAATCATAACGACCAGAATCTAAAGTCCTTAAATCTGCTTGTAGTGCCGCATCAATCTTGCCACCACCATTAGGAATAGACCAGAAATGTTCACCACCATTTAATCCAAACTCACCGCCAGCAAAACCCGGTACTTCTAACTCAAAATCACCACGTTTAATCGTTAACTCAGCCATTAATCTGAGGTTAGAATCATTGGGGACATTGTTATAACCAAAATGCAGAATTGGTCTTGCATCTGCTCGTTCTGAATCGTAACGTAAACTGATACCGCGATTAATTCCTAAAGATTGATAAGCTACTAAATCATGGGTTTCTATTACTGCCCCTGAGTGTAATTCTACTTCCGAAGTTCCTGGTGCTGTAGCCTTACATTCATCACAACCATCATCTGGGTTGCGGTCATCATCATCAGGATTATTCGGGGTTGGTGCGGGTGGTGCGAAGAAATGCCAACTACTATTACGAATACCACCATCAATAGTTTCAATCACACTACCATCAGCACTAACCCGCCCTTTACCAACACTGTCAAAATTTCCTGTTTGGGGATTAATAGACCATAAATCCATTTCCGTACCCGGTGCATATCCAGCCAGATTGGGTAAACTCAAAGGTGCAGGAGTAGTAAAGACCATTTCCCCTGGTTGAATAGTCACCACCAAATCAGGACGCAGATTTTCTGGTAATGCAGCCGGAGTCAGTTCTGTGGGAACTGTAGTAATACTTAAAAGACCCGTATATGGTTGATTTTGTTGGTCAAATAAACTATTAGCAAATACTGTTACCCCTGACCCTGGTATAGCTTCACTGGTAACGGTTTGAGTAACACTTGGGTCAATTTTTTTGGCGTTGGTAATGTCAATGGGTGGTAAATAAATGGGACGATCAATAATGTTTTTCACATTTGCATAAACATTATGTCCCAACACTAAAGGCAATTTTTCAGCAATAGATGGATAAACAACATTATTGACTTGTTGACCGGGTTCAATTATCAATGCTGCATCGTTCGATGGTGGTTCAGTCAAAGTCAAGGTAAATGAACCATCTGCTGCTGTGGTAGTAGATATATCACCGATTTTAACTTTTACACCTGCCAAGGGTTCTTGTGCAATATTCTGAATTACACCACTAATTCTAGTTGTGATTTCAGTATCAGCAACAACAGATAAGTTAAATTTCTTAGTTGTAACTTGTGTTCCATCTCTAGCTACCAATGTAAAATCATAAGTGCCTATTTGTGAGGGTGCCGGTTTAAAAATTAGTGTGCCATCACTGTCTAAATTACCTATAGGCAAGTCTTGCTCACTTTCAAGGGCAAAATTGGCATTTTTACCAAATATCTCTTGAGATTCCAGTTTTAACTGTTCTCCCGGCATCACAGTTAACTGTTGTACGGGTTCACTAATTGGTGCTAACAAGTTTTGCAGAATGTAATTACCCACATTTTTACCAGTTGCTAACCCTTCCACATTGGCAGAATTGAAATGAATACCTCCATAAATGCGACTAATACCCGCTTCATTTGCTGCGGTGGTAAAGTTAGTAAATTGGCGATAAATACCAGGAGTTCCTAAAGAATTAGTCCTAAAGCTGACATTATTACCCAACAATCCTGTTAATATAGTTTCCGCAGCACCGCTAAAGGTGCTATGTCCAGAAATATATTCTGGGAAAGGTGGAGTAGTTAATAAAGGTGTCCAATTGGCATCAGCAATGGTATCATTATTACCATCAATATCTGCATTTTGAATAGCGGTAATTGGTCGCCAGAAATCATAAGTATATTTAGCATCCCAAGCCGCAATTCCCGCATCAGCTAAGGAAATATTTAATAAGGCAAATACACGGGCATTATCTACTAAAGAATTGTCTGTTTCAGCAGTGACATTTTGAGCGATTTGATTCCAATGTCCAGGAGGTGTAAATGTACCTGCACCATCAGCCCAGAATTTAGCAATTTCTGTTTGTTCAGCAGTACGAGTTGTGCTATTTTTACTGCCTAAATCTTTAACTTGATTAAATTCTGTGGTATAATCAGCACTATTTAAAGCTGGTGCGCCATCAGGACGGAATTGATTGCCACTGGTTAATGCAAATGGTGTAATTTGTCCCCATTGTGGTAACAAAGCATCCGCAAAAGCTGGGGCGGTTGGTTGCCATTCTCCGGGGTTAGTTCCTGGTGTATATGTAACAGTATTATCCCAACCATCTGTACTTCTTAAAGCTAAAATATCATCAGCTACAGTGCGTCCGAATGTCACACCATTATCTTCTGCTGTACCATCGGTAATTTCTGCTAAAGAAGCAGTTAAAGCATTATCAAAATAGTCTTTTTGTTCAGGATAAAGATTAACTAAAACTTGATATGCTGCTGATACTGCTGCTGCTGCTGCTGATATTTCTGTGGGTGCTATTCCTGTGAAGTGATAGTTTTCGTAAGTTCCAGTAATTGTATTTATAGCATCAAAAACCGCAGCTTGGGTAATTGCCATGTTCCGAGAAGCTACAGGTGGTGCTGTCTTATCTTCATAAATGGCATTTAATAAAATCCCATTCCAATCTAATACCACATCACTATTATCTTGTTCAACTCGTTTGATAATTGTGGTAAATGTGCTGGTATTTCCAGCGATATTTTGTGCAGCAACAGTAAAGGAATTATCACCTAATGTTAATACCACATCAGTAAATACAAATTTACCCGCAGCATCAGCAGTAATTGATGTTCCTGTTTCTTGTAATGTTACTGTTGCATTTGCTTCTGTTTGTCCTATAAGATTGACTGTTTCAAAGGTTGTATAAGAATCACCTATAGGGGCAGAATCAAACATTGTATCCAGCATGAATCCTGGTGTTAAAGGTGATGTAATATTTGAACTTACAACTACGACTTGAGTCGTTTCTGTGCTATTTCCTGCTAAATCAACTGCTTTAATAATCAGGTTTTGTTCTCCAGTTAAACCTGTTAAATTCAACTCAATATCAAACGAACCTTGAGGATTCACTGGTACATTAATTTCACTACTATCACCAAATTGATAACTTAATTTATCAATCTGAGAACCTGTACCATTAACTGTACCTTGCAATCTTGCACCTGGATTTAATGTTGCATTAGTTTGAGGATTGGTAATATTGATTTGCGGTAAGGCTGAATCAATGGTAAATTCTGTATTACTAGCATCACTTTTATTACCACTAATATCAGTTACTGTGATAGTTAAATTTTTCAATCCATCGGTAATTTGAGATGTGGTAATTTCCCAAAAACCATTCACAACTGTTGTTTGTCCTAATTTATTTTGTCCGTTAAATAGTTCTATTAATGCACCATTTTCTCCTTTACCTGTAATAGTTGGTGTATTTTGATTTGTGACTGTATCACTATCATTTTTTAAACCTATATCAGTTGGAGTATCTGGTTTGGTTGTATCTAAGATAAATTGAACTAAAAATTCGTCAACATTACCAAATGTATCTTCAGTACGCAGATTTAATTGATATTCTCCATCTGCTAATTGACTACCTTTGATTTGAGTTAATTTGTCTCTATCTAAAACAAAGCTACCATTGGCTTTTAGTTCTGATAAAATATCAACAAAATTATTACCATCGCTGAATTGTGCTTGGAATTTGCTAATATTACCAGCATTATTTACAGAACCAGAAATTTCTGGATTATTGGTAATTCTATCTAAATTACTAATTCCTGTATCTTCAGATAATATAGCTGTTAAATCTGTACTGCTAAAGGCAATAATTTCTAGCGCTAAGGGAAGATTTCGCCAATCTTTACCTGAAGCAAATAGTTCTCCTAAGTCTACTGCTGTTCCTGTCGCACCTTGAATTTTAAAGATAATATCGTTGTAATCTGCGTCTGTATTTTGGTCAATTCTAATATCTTCCCAAGCAAATGTTCCTGATACTAATTCTCCTAGTTGTACAGCATTATTAGGGTTAGCAGCCGCGATGGAAAATAAAGGACGCTTGTTATCACTGACATTAGGATTATCAAAAATCTCTCTCACAGTTCCTTGGGGAACTAACATCATGGCTACTGTATCCCCAGGCGTGAAATTATAGATTTTGCTTCCTGAATAATTCCCCTGATTTTTATTACTTTCTCCTAAATCTCCTGTAAATTTTGCACCTTCATTTTGATCAATTATGACTACATAACCTAATGCAGAATTACTCAATGCCCGACTAGCAGCTTCTTTGATAAATTCAACAGAGCCAAGGGTAAAGTTAGACATTCCCTCTAGGCTAAATAAAGCCATTTCACTGCGGTAACTTCCTGCATCTGCCAAGAAGTCTATAGTGATGTTACCAGTATTAGCTACGAGAAATCTTCCTGGTTCTAAATCTGCGTGTTCTACAGCAATACTTTGATCATTTAAGGTGAAAATGCCATGATCATTTTCAGTTTTTAATGCTGTTAATTCAGCAGAACTTAAAGATTGATTTTGGACAAGATGAGCAAAAATAGCGCCTTCATCCCCTGGGGCATCAATAATATTTAACTGGGAATCGAGAAGGTGTCCTGTTTCTTCTAATAAAACATTAACTGCCAACTCGGAATTATCAATTTCTGAATTTAATAATTCTTGAGATATAAAAATAGTATTTTCACCAAAAGCACCTTCAGCATTTAGCTGAGACTGGGGCAGAATTTCAATATGAGGAATTAATTGCCCCGATGCTAAATTTTTAATTAGACTATGACCTAATTCTAAATTACAGCCATAGCCAAAAGCTATCTGCATTTTCTCATCAAAATTAGGGTCATTTAAAAAGTTTTGCAGTGCTAGTTGGGTAGCGGGAATAATTTCCTGAGCGAGATATTCACTAGGTGTAACGGTAGGAACGGAATCAGGAATTAGGTAAAAATCCCCTTGTTGCGTAGATAAATGGTGAGTAATATTCTGTAAGGTATCTGGTGTATTAGCACTAATAAACTGAGAAGCTGTAAATAGTGAATTATCGTTAATGTGTAAGTTATCCATAAATCCTTTTTGTGTTTCTGAATTTATTGTTGATTGTTAGTAATTTAATGAGCGCATTCCCAATGTGAAAATTAACCTCTGATTAGAAATCAGAAGCTATACAAATAAAGTATGTATGTACCAACTAAACTTGCAGAAAAAACTATTTTTTAACCCATCATTAGTACAACACACTATTTAGCTGCAAAACATTGCAATATGTGTAATATACAGTCAATGTACTTGTATATGCAATATATTGAGTGTAAATATTCTTACTGATATTGTAAGGTTTCGTAACAATAAAATACACAATGTATAATTGGTTATTAAGGTTGTATGTGCAATGTGGCTCACTTTAGGCAAATGCAAATGAAAACTTGACGGTTGTCTTTCAGTACAACCGTCATCTATGATTATTGCTTTCTTTTACTCAGAACTGTTAACCTGTGCATAAATATCTGGCTTGAGGCTTTCTACTTCTTCACCAAAATATATGCGGTAGCATAGGAGGGTAATTGCTGAATATGCTGCCCAAAATCTTTTTTATTTTCAAAAATACCTGCTAGAAAATCGAGTTGTCCAAGATTTGGTAAAAACGCCCCACCTGTATCTGCAATTACTCCCATTTGTAGACGTTTTCTGCCACCTTGATTATACTCCATCACAATCACTCTTCCTAAACCAATATTTAGGACATCACCAGCAAAAGTAACGCCTGGTTTGATAGATATTTTGGCATCTATCTTGTGTCCATAACCTTTGATTTCATCAACTTTTCTAAAATACCAATAACGCTTTTGCGATGTGGCTTTTAATCCACTCACATAAGATATGCCATTGTTTCTATCCACATTAAAAAATGCTTTTGAACCATCTGTAAAATTAATGAGGATTGTTCCCTCCATCAAAGCTTCTTCTAAACCTTCACGGGTTAAATATGCTAGAGGTTCAACTTTACCAAATTCCTTACCGCCAGGTTCATAAATACCTTTTAAAACATCTTGCTTGGTGTATTTAGTGTAGAAATTATCGGCAGCATATTTTTCTTTTAAACTATAAATAGGAATGTTATATTTAGCTGTTTTTGTGCGAGAGCCAGGATGAGTAAAAACGGCATATTTTGTAATTCTTAGTTGTTTTTGTTTGGGTTGATCAGGATTATAAGCAGACCATTTGATAACTCGGAAATTAGCATTAATAAAATTTGGATCTTCTAACCGAGTAGGGCGATTATTACTAATATCCTCCTGTAAAACTACAATCATAAAATCCAAAGTTTTGATAATATCTTCGACTGTAACCCCTTGGCTTAATAATAATCCATTTCGAGAAATATCTGGGTCTGCTTGAGCATAATCTTGGTAATATTTTCTCGTATTAGTGAGAACCATTAGTAAATCAGCTTGATTAAAATTAATTTTTGTAGTTGGTAACTTTGCTGATTTTAAAACGTGTTTACCATTTACACTATATTTATATTTTTTCCATTCATCAATCACAGAATAGAAGATAGATGTAGCTTGGGTATTCTGACTAATATTTAAATCAGATATGGGCTGATTAGTTAAATTATTCAGTGGTGTTTCATTCAGAACAGCTTTAGTTTTAATATTTTTTTCAGGCTGGATTCTGCTTAAGTTAGATGTATTGCTTTGGTGAGGTTCTGGTTGTGCATATAGATGTTGATGAACCAAGCTAACTACTAAGAAAGTAGCGATGCCTGCTGTGATTTGGAATTTACGATTGCAGAAGATACTCATAAGCTTAAAAAGAAGTAAATTTCTAAAATGATCTGTGTGCTGAAGGTAATGCTTAACAGTGCATTATACGTTTGTATTCTTAATTACTTTTGTCTGTAGCCATAAAAGTAATTACCAATCCCAATTAGTAGCAGAAAATCAGAGAATTTGCACTAAATCTTTCTCTGAATTCATGAAAAATTGTTGATATCTGGATGAAATTGTTATAGCATTTCCCTATCATGTGTTAAAATGATTTAACCGCAGAGAAAACAGAGAGAAATAAAATATTTTCACGAATCATCGTGTAGAGTTTAATCAAGAATTTTACGAATTACCAGCCTAAAATAGATGACTAACAACTTAGGTTAATAATTAAACGCAGATAATTTTGTATTTCATTAGACTAGGAAATGCTGTAGCAATAGTATTTGAGCTTTGAAACAATCTAAGTATTTGTAGTATTTGTAAGGTGTATTAGGAAAAGCCATAACGCACCATTAATCAAATTTACAGCATAGCCATGCCGGTAAGGGCTTTACGCACCCTACGTATTTTTTCAAAAATCAAATATGATTCCTATATATCATTCATCCATTTCTTTCAATGTAGCTAATGCTGAAGGAGATAAGCGACTGAGATAACGGAATATCCAGTATTTAAATATAGTATTTAAAATTACCGGAAACGTAGCAATAAATAGAAAGATTCCGCTTCTAGTTGCGGATAAACCCAAATGTTTAGCCGTTCCTTCCAAAAGGATTTCCCACCCATGTGGTGAGTGAAAACCAACGAACATATCTGTAAGCAAAATAATTAAAAAAGCCTTAGCACTGTCGCTTAACCCGTAGACAATTTCATCTATAAAAGACTGAACAAAAATAATATTTTTTTTATTGAAAGCAACAACTATAGCAAAGGAAATTAGTGATATTAAATCAGCAAAGACATTACTAATAGCGCTGCTGCTTTGATTGCGAAACTCTTCTGCTACCTCCAAGGCTTTATTTTTAACCTGTGTTGTGATTTTTTCTGGTGAAATTTCTGGTGTTTGTTGTATTAGAGTTTTCAATTTCAATAAGTTTTCAAAATTCTTTAATTCATGGAGTGCTTTTTCCTCCATTTCCGAATTCATAAAAATTTGCTCTGTATTTTCACCTCTAAGGTGTTCTACTAAAGGAAATACTAATAGTTGCTTAGAAAAATGATGAGTTAATAGTGGTACAATAATCAGCATTAATAAAAATTTAATTGTTCTTCTTGTCCTATTTCTAGAAATTCGATAGTTTCTGACAAATTCTGCTTCTGCATTTGGTGTAAATTCATTAGTTATTTTACTAACTGTTTTACCAATTGATCTCGGTAACACACCAGTTTTTTGAGATATAAATGGTGCTTTAATAACATCTGTATCAGATGAATTTACATCGTTTTTAACTGTTTGAAGATTAATTTGTCGTATTGGGGTATTTATTTCATCTGGTGCGATATACTTAGATATGACTTCATCAATAAACTTAAGCTTTTCTAATAAATCTGGATTTGTAGTATTGACTAATTTAAGTCCTAATTGAAATTCTGCTAATCTCACTTTAATGATAGCTAATTTTCTATTCAGATTTCCTTGCCAGAAAGCCATCACATTTTCAGTATAATTCTCTGATTCGGGAGCAATTTTTTTGCCATTAAACTGGTTAACTTCAATATTTTGAATCGCTTGAGCAGCTTGATAAGCTTCTAATATAGCTCTTTCTGGAGTATTTAAAAACCAGCGATTAAATAAACGCCAGTATTCTGTCGTTTTTTGGCTAATTAATCTTATTTTTAGGATAAAATATGACTCTTTCATCGCAGATATTTTAAGATATGAACAGACTTTTATTTTAAATTATTATTGGCAATAGTTAAAAGCTAATTACAGATTTTTTTAACTATAGCAATCCTAAATACAGGATGATTTCTATCACGCAGAGGCGCTCCAGACAGGGAGAGTATAAGGAGTTGCTTTATTGCCAACCTTGCATTTCTACTAATTCCATACACAAATCATTAATTTGCTCTAAATCAGGTTTATGAGGTAGGGTTGATTGTTCATAAAAAATATCCATTTGAGTGACTAAATTCTCAGCTATTTTCATTAATTGATCATAGGTATAATCTCCTCTGAGAATAGCTTTTAAATCATCAACATCACCAGCTATTTTTCTATCTACAATTACTTCTCCTTGCTGTAATATTTCTAAACCACTACGTAGTAATCTAATACAGTGCATCCCATGTTTTAAGTCATAACCAGAATTTTTTTCCATTTCTGCTCTAGCAGGATTTCTATTTTCCTGCCAAGATAGATAAGCTTTCCATTCTCTTAAGGCGATTTGATAACTTTGACTTTTTTGCAGCAGCCGAATAAAGTCTTTGCGGCTATTGGTGAGATTTTGTGTATATTCTAAAGCTTCATCTGCTAAGGTATATTGTTTCAATAAACCTTTAAAATCAACATCTGCTGTCAATAATGTATATAATTGTTCAGATTCTTCTAGAAATTCAATTTTTCCTCTAATTAAGATATAAAGATATTCTAAAAAAGCATTTAGCTCATCTTTGCTTAGTGGGGCTTCGTCTTCTATGCCAAAATCAGAAGGGATGGGTTTTTTTGCTGGTGGATTTAACAACCACTTGCGATGGGTTTCCATTTTTTTAATTTGGGCAAAAGCATAACCAGAATAAGTATGTTTAACTTTTTTACTTAAAAATATTTGCCTGTTGTTTATTAAATGCTCACCAATTTTTGTGATCATAGGATAGGTAGGCAACCAGAGCAATTCTAAAACATTGGGATTTGCTCCTGCGAGTAAATGTAAAACTTTTCTAAGTTCATAAATTACTGTATCTTGATTGCCATCTATAAACGGAAAAATTCCTGGTTCATCCCAACCTGTATCTTTTTGTTCTATACTATCAAATCCTAAATAGTAACGCTTAGGGGCAATAAATACTCCTCGATAGTCATAATCTGAATCAGGACGATTTAAGCCATAGCCGTGACTACCAGCTAAACCTACAAAAATAGTTCTTTGTTCAACTTCTATTCTTTTCATAAACTTCATGGGTAAGTTGTGGCAAGGCATCCATTAAGATAAAAGACTTCCAAATAAAAAGTATCCCATTGTTTGGCAGGGACAGGGGGATGAAAAAGTTGTTTTGATTCAGTGAAATTGGATAATTTATTTTGTGGTGTTCTCTAAAATTGTATTTTTTACTCAAATATTGGTTGATATAGTGCCTCTACGGTTTATTTTTAGAACTTACGCAAGATTGAAATCAAAACTTGATTCTTGCGTAGGGGTAATTCATAAATTACCCCTGCTTCCGTTCTGTTTTGTGTAAGTCCTGATTTTAACGGAACCATATTCTATAATAGAAGCTAAAAAAAATCTGAGCAATTCTAGCGGCTGCTCAGATGTGTAAAATGTTTTTCTGTCTGTGTCTGTGTTAACTACACAGGTAAACTTCACGATTCCGGTGATGAGGTCAAATTTTGCAGACAAAATTTATTATTGTTAATTTGCTTGACTTAATGATATTGATTACAGTAAAATATTAGATTGTCTGTCTAATTACCTGCTCGGATCAGGTAGACATTCTTAAAAAGCTGGCAAAAGCGATAAAAAGCTAAAAATATTGTCTCTACAGGAGATAAAAGCCAGCTACCTGTACGGCAACTTCAAGGACAACTCGATGACTTACGCAATTATTGAAACTGGCGGCAAACAGATTAAAGTCGAAGCGGGTCGATTTTACGATATTGAACTGCTGAGTGTTGAACCAGATGAAAAAGTTACAATAGACGCAGTATTACTGGTGCAGCACGAGGGTGAAGTCTCTATTGGGCAGCCACTAGTGGCAGGTGCAACTGTAGAGGGGACGGTAATGCGGCACTTTAGAGGTCGTAAAGTCCTGGTCTATAAAATGAAGCCGAAGAAGAAAACCCGCAAAAAACGCGGACATCGCCAGGAAATCACCAGACTTTTGATTAACTCCATTAACCTCAACGGTGCGGTTTTGGTGTATGAAGAAGCACCAACCACTGCGGAAACTCCCAATATTGTGGACAGCGCTCCTGCTGGAGAAGCTGTTGCAGCTGAATAATAAACAGAAGTAAATAAATTAAGAGGACATTATGGCTCATAAGAAAGGAACGGGTAGTACGCGTAACGGTCGCGATTCTAATGCTCAACGTCTGGGCGTAAAACGCTTTGGTGGTCAAGTTGTACGTGCGGGCAATATTCTTATCCGTCAGCGCGGTACTAAAATTCACCCTGGTAATAATGTTGGTATCGGCAACGATGATACTCTGTTTGCTTTAGTTGATGGTGTAGTTACCTTTGAAAGAAAGGGTAAAACCCGGAAAAAAGTGAGTGTTTATCCAGTTGTTGCTGTTGAAGCAGTAGCAAGTTAAGTATTAGTTACTTAGTCATTAGTCAATGGTCATTAGTCAATAATTGATGATCATTGACAAAAATATAGGAATTTTAGCGTTTTTAAACTTGAGAGCAAAAGATGACGTTAAGTTCCTGAGAGCATGGTTAGAGATTTTTGTTCAGGTGATTACTGAAATTAATTAAAAATTAAATAATTCAAGCTAGAGCATCTTTTTCTTTGGGAGGGGTACACTTGGAGAGAGCCAGGGCGGTTAACCTGAAAGTGATTATGCTTGAGTCTTTTTTATCCCGCGCAGCCCTAATTTTTCTCTCCGGTAGTCTAGCTGTTGTGACTGTTGCCTGTAGTGAAAACAAACAGATAACGACGACCGATGGTGATAAGCAATCTGTGCCTATTGGTAATTTGGCAGCTGTACAGCCGCCCACCAGGAAGCCAATGCTGCTGCCAGCCAGCCCAAAACCACAGCAAACCGAAGAGTCAGTAACTGAACCAAGTGCTTTAGAATTGGCGCTGGATAAGGCTACGGGAGGGTTGAATATTAGTAAATCTGCTCAATCTTCAGATGATTGGAATTTGGTGGCGAGTCAGTTTCAGGATGCGATCGCTCTTTTGAAACAGGTAAGACAAGACAGCCCCAATTTTCCCTTCGCGCAAAGACAAATTGCCGAATATCAACGTCAAGTTCAATTAGCCAGACAGAAAGCCAATCCTAGCAGCGTCCCATCTCCAGTCATACCCAGGCAAAAGGTTGTTGTTGTTGTTCCCCAACCAAAAGTACAACGTTACTCAACTCCCTTTCCCACTAGACAAGTGCAACCACTACCACCACCCCAGCCGATTTTCCCTTCATCAGAACTCCTCGCCCAAAATAACGAGGTGTTTATAGCACCTATTAAGCGGCGACTTGGTGGCACGCCCATTGTAGAAGTTACCTTTAATGGTAGACAGCGATTTGAGATGATCGTAGATACAGGGGCAAGTGGGACTGTGATTACTCAACAGGTAGCAAACGCTTTGGGTGTAGTACCAGTGGGGAAAGCTAGGGCTAATACCGTCAGTTCCAAATCTGTGGAATTTCCGGTTGGCTATCTGGATTCGATGGAAGTTGGGGGGGTAATGGTGAATAAAGTTCCTGTTGCGATCGCTGGTGTAGAACTAGAAACAGGACTACTAGGACATGACTTTTTTGGCAACTACGACGTTACTATCAAACGCAATGTTGTCGAATTCCGCCCCCAACAACGCTCAGAAATTAATCGCGCAGGAATTCAACTAACTGTGCCAACTTTTTCCAGGGGCTACCGCTTTGTAAAATTTCCCTAGCTAAATTCACACCTTGAGCATGGTTCAGCAGCGGAACTGTACCAGCTACTTGTAGAGCTAAGGAAGCATTTAACGCCACTGCATCCTGTTGTGCTTGAGTTCCCTTTCCTTGCAACACGTCCTTGAGAATTTGAGCATTCTCTTGGACATCCCCACCCTTCAAGGCTGTTATTGGCGCAGGTGTGATCCCGATTTCTTGAGGATTAACAGTGGTTAACTGTACTTCACCATCTGATAATACTGCTAAATCAGTAATATCCCCTAACCCCGCTTCATCTAATTTTTCCCGTCCATGCAGTACAATTGCCGTCTGTGTTCCCAATTGGTTTAATGCTTGAGCGATCGTTGCTATCAGTTGGGAATCAAACACCCCAATCACCTGGCCAGTAGGGCGCAAGGGATTTACCAAAGGGCCAAGTAAATTAAACACAGTCCGCACCTTCAAACTTCTCCGCAACGGTGCAACTGCTTTCATTGCTGGATGCCAACCAGGGGCAAATAAAAAGGTAATTCCCACCTCTTTTACTGCTGCTTGCACCTTGTCACTAGCAGCATTCAAATTAACACCCAATGCTTCTAAAACGTCAGCACTTCCCGTCAAACTAGAGGCAGAACGACTACCATGTTTAGCAACGGGTACACCAGCAGCAGCAGCCACAAAAGCCACCGCTGTAGAAATATTAAAAGTTGATGCCCCATCTCCACCAGTCCCACAGGTATCAATCAGCTGTAGGGGCGGGGTATCCCCGCCCTTGTTTGTTGGTACAGCAGAGAGAGATTTTAATACTTCCGCCATTCCTGTTAATTCTTCAGCAGAAACGCCTTTGAAATGCAATGCTGTTAAAATTGCTCCCGATAACTCTGGGGGAATCGCTTCATTTATCCATCCTTGCATCAAATCTGCTGCTTGAGTACGGGATAATGATTGCCGGTCTAATAATTGTTGCAGCAAAATAGACCAATTTATAGGAACTGAGGAAGTAGTCATGACTTAGGTTTTCAGTTGATCGAACTGGGAGTTATCCTACCGAAAAATGGGCAGCTTTCGATTCCGATCAAGATTTTTGTTTTGTGCGATCGCTAGATTAACCCCACAATCTTCTTCCTGCTTTTCCATTTAATCTCTCATGGGTATCTGCTAACAAAGCTGGAATATCTAAATTTTCAGGACATTTAGGCAAACAATCACCGCATTCTGTGCAACGATTACCCTTCATTCCTGGGAACCAATGACCGGCATTTTCAAACATTCCGTAACGATATTTGCCATAATCGTTCATATCATAAGCTACTGCTAAATTTCTCAATCTGAGAATTTCCGGAATATTGATATTTTCTGGACAAGGTAAACAATCATAACACTGACTACATTTATCAGTATTTAAAATCTTTCTTTGTTGAGTTTCTAATTTTTCCAAAACATTAATTTCTGCTGATGTTAATTTACTAATATCATCAGCAAATCCTAAAGGTGTAATTAATTCTTCTGGAGTTGCCGCACCTAAACTCAAAGTTGTAATGCGGTTGTCACTCAATAAAAATCTATAGTTTAATTCTAAAGGTGTAAATGGCTGACAGAGTTCTTTTAAAGTTGAGGGTGGTGTATAAAGTCTTCCTCCTTTATCCGCAGGAGAAATAATAAAAATACCCATATCTTTTTCTGTAGCTAAATCAATAGCAGCAGCGTTGCGTTGGAAAAAATAATAATAATGTAAATTAATAAATTCAAACAAACCTGTATTAATTGCTGCCAGAATTATATCTAATGAAGCATGGGTAGAAAAACCAACGTGTTTGACTCTGCCATCATTTACTGCTGCTTTTACAGCTTGCATACAGCCATTTTTCGCTTGTACCCATTCTAGATGTTCTTGGGTGTTTAAACCGTGAATACCCAAACAATCAAGATAATCTAAATTCAAGCGTTGTAATGATTCATTAATATACTGATGCATGGTATCAGCGTCGCGAGTGGGGGGAATTTTAGTAGTGATATATAGTTGGTTTCTGGGTACTGATAAACCAGCTTTGAGCGCCGTACCTAAATATTCTTCGCTTTTACCGTAACCCCTGGCTGTTTCAATGTGATTAATTCCCAAAAATAAAGCTTTTTCAATGGTTTTTTGAGCATTTTCGACGTTATCCAAATAACGCATTGTTCCCAAAGAAAAAACAGAGAAGTGTAAATTAGTTTTACCAAAACGTCGGTGTTGCATAAATCAGTTTGGATTTATGTTGTGAAGATTTTATATTTCATGATGAGGTTAATTAAATTAGTAGGGGTAAAGCGCAATGCTAAACCCTTACATTTATAGCAACTTTCTAGGTGATTAGGACATTAACTAATGATAAAACTTAAACACAAACAAACTTTTAACCCTGTCACCTGTCAACTGTCACCTGTCAACTGTCAACTGTCACCTGTCAACTGTCACCTGTCAACTGTCACCTGTCAACTGTCACCTGTCAACTGTCACCTGTCAACTGTCACCTCTTAACTATCACTATTATCAAATCGTTTAATCAAATCTTCAGGACGAAGATTGGAAATGAATTCGCGGAAAGCTTGCTGTTCAGCTTCATCAGCATCTCGATCAACGGGAATAGAAGCATCAGCTACTACCTCTTCCATAACCCAGATAGGAGTATTTGTACGGAGGGCAATTGCGATCGCATCACTAGGACGAGCATCAATTTCTTTTTTGACCTCACCTTGCTGCACAATCAAAGCAGCGTAAAATGTATCCTTTTGCAAAGAATGAATAATCACCTTTTCTAAGGTCATATTCCAGACTTCCAAAATATTCACAATTAGGTCATGGGTGAGGGGTCTAGGTGGTTTTTGATGCTCCATAGCACCCATAATAGCCCTAGCCTGTTCTTGACCGATATAAATTGGTAAAGCCCGACGATCTGAGCCATCTTTCAGTAATACAATCGGGCTGCGGGTTATGGCATCTAATGCTATACCAGCGACTTTCATTTCAATCATTGGCTAACCCTCAAAAATTCTTTAAGTGCTTGAGTGCTATGTGGAAAATAATACCCTTGATTGGGTTTTTCTGAAACCGAAGTAAACATAGGGCTTTTCTTCTCTATAATTGCTTCTATTAAACTCCGAACTTGTAGTGAACACCAGAGTAAGCCAAATTGCTCTCCCAAAAGAATTATCGTCTTACCCAAGTATGCCTTGAGATTGATGTGAATGTGTTAATGTTCATCTACCAAAAAAAGATGCCAGAAATTATATTCAAAGTTTTTACATTTTTTGGCAGAATTATTAGTTAATTTCCGCCAAAATTAAGCAATAAATAGAATTAGTTTGGCAGAAAAACCGTGTTTACAGGATTAATTCAAGGATTAGGTACAATCAAACCCTTAGAGAACGATTTTTGGCAGATTACTTTTGTCAGCAAGTCAGATACAATTTTGGCTGATTTGACTTATGGCGATAGTGTAGCGGTAGATGGTATATGTCTGACAGTCGAAGAAATTTTAAAAGATGGCTTTATTGCCACTGCTTCACCAGAAACCCTACACCGCACAACTTTAGGTAGAGAAGAAACCCAAGCCAGATATGTCAACATAGAAACGTCGCTGCGAGTGGGGGGTAAAGTCGGTGGTCATTTCGTGATGGGTCATGTAGACGGGATTGGTGAATTAATTTCTGTAGAACAAACAGCTAGTTCTTGGGAAATGACCTTTGCGGCATCAGCTGAGTGCGATCGCTATATCGTCCCCAAAGGTAGCATCGCTGTCAATGGCATCAGCCTCACCATAGCTGCTTATGAACCCCAGCACTCACAATTTACAGTAGCAGTGATTCCTGTAACCTATGCCGAAACTAATCTCAACTATTTAGTTCCTGGCAGTTATGTGAATCTGGAAGGAGATATCCTCGGCAAATACGTCGAAAAATTCCTCTCTCCGGGTCAAAAACACCATCAAGAGGATGTTACACCTGCATTTTTAGCAGAACACGGGTATTTATAGGAGTCAGGGAACAGGGAACAGGGAACAGAGGTAAGAGTATTTATATTTCTTCTACCTTCTGCCTTTTTCTGTCACCTGTCACCTGCTCCCCTGCCTTCTATTGAGGAACTTGTGCTGTCCGTGTGTTTTGCAGCAAGTTGTTGAGACCTGCTTGTAGTTGTACACCTGGGTCAACAGCAACCCAACCATTTTGGGTCATGTGGCGGATTTCAAAGTGCAGGTGGGGGCCTGTAGAATTGCCAGTGCTACCAACCCGGCCAATGACAGTTCCTGGTTCTACCCATTGACCAGGGCTAACAAAGATTTCTGACATATGACCGTAGAGACTTTGTTGAGCAGAAGTGTGATTAATGGTTACGGCTAAACCATAACCACCCATCCAGTTAGCAGTCTCTACTTGACCTTTAGCAGCGGCTAAAATGGGTGTTCCTGTGGGCGCACCTAAGTCTGTACCAGCGTGGAACCGTCTATCCCCTGTAATTGGATGAACGCGCCAGCCAAACAAAGAAGTGATGGGCGCAGCAACAGACAAGGGGAACATCATCCCAGAACCGCCACGATAGGCAAGGGTACTATTGTAAGAAACCTGTGGTAAAACCGATGCCAGTGCAAAGTCATAAGAGACTGTACTGGGGCGGGGTGCAACCTTACCTTCAGCCATTGGTGCGGGTAAAGTCCCAAAGCTGGGGGCAATGGGGGTAGCGCTTACGGTTGTACTACTACTAAATTCACTGGGTTGAGGAATAAACCGATTAGGACGATATGCAGTCTTTGTATGAGTGCTAGTACTACTTTTGGGAGTCACCCAATTTTTATTATTCACCGCACTAGCAACAGTCTCAACTACACTCTGGGTTTTTTGGCTAGACTCAGTGGCTACTCGCTGGGCGGTGGGCGCTTTTTCTAAACTAGCGGTTTCACTTTTTTTGATCCAATTGGGTGCTGATTTTTTAGGAGAATCAGCTACGCGGGGAGTGTCAGTTGCTTTTTTACCGCAAGCACCAGCAGCAATTTCTCTCTCTGAAAAAACGGCTCGACAGCCACCAGCGCGTTCTGTAACGACTACAGAACTGGGTGCTTCATAGTTACCAGTTGCAGTACCGTTGTAATCTGTAGGATCAATGTATGAGTTGTTGTAATCCTTGTTTTTTCTCGCCGTTGTGCCGTTATTTGCTGGTTTAGCAACTTCTGCGGCTTTTTCGGGTACTGAGTTGGCAGGAATCTGAGGTTTTTCAGCTTGTGAACTTTCAACTTTGGGTTTAGAAGTTCTAACGGTGACTGTCGGTTTAGAATTCTCTACTTTGGGTTTAGAAGTTCTGACAGTAACTGTCGGTTCAGAATTCTCTACTTTAGGTTTAGAAGTTCTAATGATGACTGCCGGTTCAGAATTTTCTACTTTAGGTTGAGCAATTCTGACTGGTTTTGTTGGTTGGGAAACATTTTCCTGGGTGAGTTTTTTTCTGAGTCTAACTCGGCGTTCTGCAAAATCGGATTGTGAACGTACTTCTGATACAGGAGTATCTTTTTTTACGGGTTCTGCAACTGCAATTGGTTGAGAACTTTCAATAGTTGGAACAATGTTATCTACTGATGTTTCTGTTTGAGCAAGAACGAAACCACTACTAAGGAGGCTAACGCTGCTTAAAAAACAGAGACTCCGTGCTGATAATTTAGACGCAAAGCGTCGTTTTGTTAAACCTTGAGTCCGCAAATAATCCAAGCGGTTATGGGCAGATTTATGGCGCTGCGTCATTTCTTCTCTCAGTTGTGTGTAATTTAAGTCTAAAAAAGTTAAACAGAAGTTTTGCAATAACCCAAGCTAATTGTACCGGGTTCGACAGAAATTTCTGGTGTTATCAGTTCCTGCGTATTATATCCAGCCATTTTTAAGCGGAGATTTCCTTGAGGTGTTACCCCCACTACAGTGCCTAAAAGATTATTCACATACACTTCATCACCCATGTTTGTAAGTAAATCAACATAACGAGACAAAAGTATGTTTATTCCTTCGATGGTAAGACACTCTAGACCGGATTCTATTCCCAGTAAAACTGTGGAGGCGAGAATTTCTAGAGAAGGAATGGGTCTAAAATTCTGGGAACCTTGCCACAATTCTAAATTGATGCCGGTTTGGGGTACGGGGTTAGCCCAGTTAATGCCAACACCAATTACAGCTTGGGTAATTTGTCCTTTGTGGATTTTTGTCTCCGTTAAAATGCCGCCTAGTTTACGACCATCTAATACTAAATCATTCGGCCATTTTATCCCCACCCTCACATCACACTTTCGTAATTGGGCTGCAATTCCCCAGGCGGTAGCCAAAGTTAATTGGTAGCTTTCAGTAGCTTCTAGTTTAGGAGTAATGGCAACCGAGAGATATAGACCGCCAGAAGGAGATAGCCACTGTCTTCCCCATTGTCCCTTACCAGCGGTTTGTTGGGTGGCTATAACTACACATCCTGGTTTTGCTCCTTCCTTGAGCAGGTTCCACGCAGTTTGATTAGTTGAGGTTAAGCTGTCAAAAATATGTAGAGAAAATGGTAAATATGAATGTTCTCGCTCTGCTTTCAGAGTATTTACCAGAAGTTGCTGATTAAATTCCACAGCTGTTCCCATAAATCCTGTTGTTCACGTTAGCATTGATTGACAGTTTTTAATTTTTTGTTTAGGTGAGGTTGAAGATGCACACTTGGCACTGGCACAATTGGGAAGGTCTACCTTACCTCACTTGTAATCTCTTAGAACCTTGGCATCACGGTTTTTTTACCCAGCAATTTTGGCCTCGTCCGCCACATGAGTTAACAAAAGTGCTGCAACCGCAGGCTTTAGCTTATCGTTTACAACAGGTACATGGCAATACTGTTTTAACCCCTCAAGAGGTAGATGAACAGTTACAAAATAGTGATGATGATCTGGCTTTGGCAGATGGTTTAATTAGTGAGCAAGCTTTACAAGCAATTTGGGTAGCGAGTGCTGATTGTACACCTGTGTTGATTGGGGATATAAAAATCGGACAGGTGGCGGCTTTACACGCTGGTTGGCGGGGTACAGCAGCGAAGATTGTCCCCCAAGCGATCGCTCGTATGCAATCCCAAGGCAGCGAATTAGCAGATTTGCGAATTGCTATGGGGCCAGCGATTGCGGGCGAAGTTTACCAAGTTTCCGTGGAAGTGGCTGCGGAAATTGGAAGCACTATTTTACCACATAATGACCTAGAAAATATTGTTGCTGCTTTACACGATTTACCGGATTCACCTTTATTGGCAGATCCAGAGCCGGGAAAGGTGCGTTTAGATGTGCGTCGAATCAATGCTTTACAGTTGGAGCAATTGGGGATTAGTGGAGAACAAATTGCGATCGCACCCTATTGTACCTATCAAACCCCAGAACATTTCTTTTCTTACCGTCGGGAAAAAGAAAAAAAGGTGCAATGGTCAGGAATTGTCAGTTTTTCAGCATCTGCTATCTAAATTACCTGAGTTCGGAGACGCTACGCGAACGGAGTGATGATTTTTAAGAGCGAGAGAATAAGGGTTTGAGACTCTTACTGGGGGGAATTTTACACAAATTATCTTATATCGAACTCAGGTTACTAAGTAACAACACTCCGCACTCAGCACAATTTGAGTTATATCAGCGTCAGGCAAACAAATATACAAACTCCTCTATGTGGGAGTAAGCATATTATGCCCTTAGATGTATATTTTTATGTTTATGTTTATCCTATCCCCCTGGATGGGATATTATGCTACGAATAAGATGAACGATCTAGCATTTTCCTAGTTCGCTATCTCCATTTTGGTTATATTGAGGATTTAATTGTGGTTGCAACTCCAGAAAAACTGCAACATACCCACGAGCATTTACCCAGCCAAGACCGCGTAGCCGTATTACTCATGGGCTATGGCGAAGTCGAAAGCTACGAAGATTTTGCTAACTATAACGAACAAGCTTTAAATCTACTTACAGCAAAATTCGCACCCGTTCCCACCTGGATTTATCCCCCCCTAGCAAAACTGTTGGCATTATTTGATCGTCATGAATGGGGACATACTCACCACGATTTTATCTCCCCGCACAATGCCATCTTTGAACAGCAACGCGCTGGTATTGAACACGAATTACAACACAAATGGGGCAGTGGTGTCCAAGTTTTCAAAGCCTTTAACTTTTGCGCTCCTTTTTTGCCAAATCAAGTTTTAGCCGAAATTAAAAAGCAAGGCTTTAGCAAAATTCTCATTTACCCACTCTTGGTAGTAGATTCCATCTTTACCAGTGGTATTGCCATTGAGCAAGTTAACAATGCTCTGGTCGAATTAGCTGATGGTGATGAACATTGGGTAAAAGCACAAAGATATATTCCTTCATTTTATAACGAACCGGAATATATTCATTTATTGGCGCATTTGGTTGAAGAGAAAATTCAAGCTAATCTAGCAGCAGCTTACCTACCTTCCCAAATTGGTATCGTGTTGATGAATCACGGCTGTCCTCACAAAGCCAAAGGATTCACATCAGGAATTGATGAAAGTCAAGCGCTTTACGAATTGGTCAGAAATGAGTTAATTAACAGATATCCTTTAATTTCTGTAGGTTGGCTCAATCACGACACACCGCTAATTGAATGGACTCAGCCAAATGCCACCCAAGCAGCCCAAAACCTAATTTTATTGGGTGCAAAGGTGATCATTTTCATGCCTATTGGCTTTGCCACAGAAAACCATGAAACGCTGTTAGATGTTCATCACATCATTCATGATTTAGAAAAACAGTATTCTGGTGTTGATTATTTACAAATGCCTTGTGTGAATGATCATCCTCAATTTCTAGAAATGGCTGCTGAATGGGCAAATGCTCATATTGCCAAATTGATGGAAGCAGAAGGTACGCAAGTTAATCGTGAATTAGCAATAACTCACCATCATCATCACCATTAGATATCTCTGACAAAAAATGTAGAGATGTTCAATGGAACATCTCTACAAAAATTAATTTTCACCAGATATATGTTAGGGACTACCAAAAAATAAATCATCCTATTTTTTAGTAGTGTGACAAAAATGTAGGGATTTAGCACTGTGCGTTACCCCTACATTTTTTATTTTATTGTTCCCATTCAAAGCAGGTTTCAAAACCTATTACTTCCGACTTCCCAACCATTTAGCTGCTGCAATCCCGATAATTCCAGCGACAATAGGATTACTAAGAAACTTCATAATTCCTGGTTGTTCTGCTAACACCTCACGAAAAACATCAGGATGGTTGTGATACGCGAAAGATGCAATTTTACTGACATCATCAGCAGTCATGCGGTTAGGGTGGTGGGTAGAAAGATTTAATTGTTGTTCTAAACGTTTATCCTCTAGTCCTCGTTCTTTTAACTGTTTGAAAAAAGCCCTGGCAACATCATCCCGTTCATTGGGTTTAATTTGAGAAATTGCTTTTTGCAATTCTGGCTCCATTTCGCTGGGGGGGATACGTTCGGGTTGTAAAGATTGATTAAATAATTGCCGACGTTGGTCTGTTGTTGTCCTCTGTGCGAAATCATCAAAGCTTTGATATTCATTTGTCGTATCGACTGGAGTATTATCTAAAGATTCAACATTTCCTGTTGCTAAATCTTTCAGAACTTCACGTCTATATTGTTCACTATTTGCCACTTGATATATCTCCTTTTGTGAGCAAGTTTTAATTAATTTCTCTAGCTATACTTGACTTGGTTGCTCTGGGTATCATAATCAGCAGTCAAAATCAGTTTTTTATCAGGAGCATAGATCAAGACTTTTACATCTTGATTAGGAAAATTCTTATGAAAGCCTTGTGCTAAAGATTTTGCTAATGGTTTGATTTCATTCGGTTGTACTTGAGGAGAAATAACCACACCTAGTTTGTTATTATCTCGCACATAAGCATCTTGGACTAATCCTTTAGAAGTCTGCACTACCCACTTACCAAAAGTCTGTCCTCCTGGGGTATTACCACGCTCTAATTCTGCATAGGTTACATCTCTACCAATAGCTGATGGTGTGGTTGTACGATCAGCTTTTGTAACTGTTCCTCCACCACAAGCAGTAGTTAAAGTTAATACTAAAATTAATATCAAAGGCATCAAAAGTTGCCGTATCTGCTGAAGCAGAATCATATTTACCTCCTCATCGAACAATTTTTATTCGTAGTTGATTTTTTTATGCAACTACGAATTTTAAATTTATCTAATCAAGTTTTTCCTTGACATTATCCTTTACATCTTCGGCAGCGTGGCGTACTTGACTTTCTGCCTGTTTAGCTTTACCTTCAGCTTGATCTTTTGGATCACCAGTTACATTTCCTGCTGCTTCTTGGGCTTTACCCTCAATATTTTTAGCTGTGGCTTTAGCCCGTTCTTCTAAGCTCATTTAGATTGCCTTTTTTGATGATTACCTACCCAATTTATCTAAAAAAATAGGTAAAGGCTTCCCTCATAAGATATACAATTTATGTTGTCTATCTATATAGAAAGAAATATATTTTTGAATAATAAAATTACCAAATGCTTAGAGAAGTAAATGAGGTGTAGGTTATTTTCTGATTCTCTAGCTTAGTTATTTATTTTACTTCTGCGGCCAACGCCAATTATAGCGATTCCATTCAAAGATGCCTTGAATTTCATACTCAGTGCCGTTAAAGAAGCGAATGAGGCAACTGGTAAAGGTATCATCACCATCACGGATTTCATCAACCTTGATGACCATACAAGGAAACCATTCCCGCTGAGAGGAGTCATCTTCTGATATCCATTCCCAGAGTGCATTAGAAACTTCTATGCGATCGCCTATTTTTAACTGTAGTGCTTCTTCAAAATAAGAATACTTGTCAAAATGGTATGATTCAACCCGATTCAACCACTGTAAGCCATAGCGTTGGCGAATAAATTGCACTTTTCCCGAATCTTGTGCCAACAACCAATCATTGAGCAACTGCACCTTCCAAGTGCGGTTTTGTTCTTCTTCTGCTTTGACGAACTGTAAAAATGCTTCCAACTCCTCTGGAGTCAGTTCATCTAAGGGATTGGCAATATCTGATACCGGAAAGGTTGAGTTTCTCTGAATTTGCTCGACTATTTGCAGTAATATTTGTTTCTGCATATCAGTGAGAGGACAGCTGGCTGCATCACAACGTTTAAAGGCTGTTCGCAAGGCTGCTTCAATCTCATCGGTCGTCATAGGATACTAGCAATTGAAGGTCTATCTTTACAATTATGACAATCTTAAATATAAGTTTCCAATTCCTTAACTGTAAAATTCAGGTAAGCTGAGGTTAAAAGTTAGGTATAATCTTTTAATAAAGTGATGGTGTGTTTTATGCGGTTGCGATCGCTCACTTTTATCTTCGTTTCTGGTTTAATTGTTGTTCTGGCCTGGGTGTTTAGTCCCCCGGCTGTAGCGCTGACACAAATTAGACTATTTGATGTCTCTTATCAAGATTGTCCAGCAGAATTAGCAAAAGGTGCTGTTATTAGTAGCGGTTCAGCAGCCGCAAGTTGCTTTATTGTCACAGGGAAAGCAGAAAATAGCACTTACAAAACAGTTTACGATGCAGATATTTTTGGACGCATCTATGATGCTAACAATGATTCGGTTATGCAAAATCGTACCCGTATCGGTTCAATTGCCGAAGTTCCCCCAGGTATCAGTGATTTTGAGTTCAGAATTTCTGTACCTGCAAATCAGCCAACTCCATTACAGCTGAAGCAGTTTAAAGCTACTGGTTTTAGTGGACAAGTCAGACGCTAATACAGCAGTTTGCGTAGTTAGGAGGTAAAAAATCTAAATTTAAACCTATACACAAAGCCAGTTTTACTCCTGACTCCTGAATTCTGACTCCTGACTCCTGAATTCTGCTGTAAATCTGGGCTAGTTAGCCCAGACCTAACATTTTTGATTTGAATGTAGAGCGATTGCCAATCAGCGGTTACATAAAACCTTGCAATCCACTACCTAGAACTTGGAGTAGTATAATCGCTACCATTGGAGAAAAATCCATACCACCTAATGGGGGAATAATTGAGCGGAACAGATTCAAATAAGGATCAGTTATCTGGCTCAAAGCAGCAAATGGTTGGTTATACCAGTTAATTTGCGGGAACCAGGTCAATAAAACCCGGCTAATTAGCAAATAACCATAGATGGTAATAAAGGTAGCTAATGTGTTAAACAGTAAATACATAGATGGGTGAGTTTCCTGCTAAATGACAATAACGGTCTTATGATTGATTTTAATTGAGTCAATGGCATTGAGTCTGCAAATAGCGTCTATATTGATGAGAATTCCTGATTTCGCTATGTAACAGAAGCTTTTCAAGAGTCCTGAGAGACGGAACCTTCAACTGACCGAGATGAAGTGCCGTTGACATTTCCCAACTGGTTTCGCACATCATCAATTGTGGCATTCAGTTGAGCAATTTTATCTTCTAGCGATCGCCTGGCCGTTTCCATTTCTAAACCCTCATTCGCTGCGGATCTCATTTGCCGTCTTTTAGCTGCCATTTTATTTCCTTCGATGGAGCTATCAGAGAGTTCTATCTCCTCATCTGCTAGTTGTGCATCCCGTCGAGATGCCAGCACCGCACCCAACACACCACCAACTACTCCACCAACAAGAGTCCCCAATAAAAACCCGCTGGCAAAACCATCTTTTTGACTCATATTTTTACCGCCTTCAATCTGCAAGTTTCAAAGTATTTAAGCTATTTTCATGCTTTAACTGCATCCTAGCCTAAGTCCCAAAAATGCGATCGCCTGCATCCCCCAATCCCGGCACAATATATCCCTGATCATTTACCACCCCATCAATAGTCGCGCTGTAAACTGTTAAACCAGGATAATCAGCACTCAACTTTTGCAAAGCTGGTGGTGCAGCCACAACGCAAACAATCCTTGTCAACGCTGGTTCAACACCTCTTTTCGTCAATTCTGCCATTGCTGCCATTATAGACCCTCCTGTTGCCAACATCGGATCGGTAATTAACACCCGTGTTTCCGGGTCAAATTTTTCTGGTAATTTATTTAGATAACAAGAGGGTTCTAAAGTTTCCTCATTTCGCACCAAACCCAAATGGTAAATTTTTGCCAAAGGCAACAATGTCTGCGCTCCCTCTAGTAAGCCTAAACCAGCCCGGAGAATCGGCACAACTGCCACCGGTACTTGTGCATCAATTAAAGTTGCTGGACAAGGAGCCAATGGACTCTCTACAGTTGTCTCTAGAGTCGGCAACCAATCTCTAGCCGCTTCATAAGTTAACCATCTTCCTAACTCAGTGATAGCAGCACGAAATAATACTGGAGGCGTAGCCACATCACGAGCTACTGCCAACCAGTGCTTGATTAGCGGATGAGGTGGGACATAAACAAGCAATTGTTGTGTCATAGCAAGAAATGGGCAGCCTTTAATTTATATGGGAACTGATACAACATCATACTCTTTCCAGTGAGTGGCTGATCCCAACTTTGCTTGGGTGATGCTCAGGTTCATTTAGATTGTTGAGACTTTTTTGCATTAGTAGTTGACATATATTCTCAATCAACGCTATATTATTATTTAGTGTTCTCCTCTCTTTAAAGGATCGGCAGACGGGATAGCCAGCAGCAGCAGGTTTGTCCCTCTTTTTTTTGATTATTTTGAGGAATGTAATTTTTATTTGCGTATTATCCAATAAAATCAAAGTAAGTTCAAATACATTTGAATTAAGTTTATATATCCTGCCGTAGGCTTTCTTAAATTGCTTACTTCCACGTAGCGGTATTATGAATTACGCTCATAAATCCTGCCATAGACTCTATTACGAATTACAAATTATGAATTACGAATTATTTGATGTCATTGTTATTGGTTCTGGAATTGGTGGTTTAGTAACAGCCACACAATTAGCAGCGAAAGGAGCTAAAGTCCTGGTGCTGGAAAGTTATCTCATTCCCGGAGGTAGTGCTAGTTATTTTCAACACCAAGGATATACATTTGATGTTGGTGCATCAATGATTTTTGGTTTAGGGAAAAAAGGGACAACTAACTTACTCACCCGCGCTTTAGAAGCTGTGAATGTCAGCTTAGAATCAATAGCAGATCCGGTGCAGATTCATTATCATCTACCTAACGATTTAGATATTAAAATTGACCAAAATTATGAAAAATTTTTACAAAATCTGACAGCTTATTTTCCCCATGAAAAACAAGGGATTCGGCGCTTTTATGATGAGTGCCAAAAAGTTTTTAATTATCTGAATAGCTTTGAATTGCTGTCATTAGAAGAACCAGGATATTTACTGCGAGTATTCTTAAAACATCCTCTAGCTTGTCTGGGTTTAGCTAAGTATTTACCCTTGAATGTAGGAGATTTAGCAAAGCGTTATATTCAAGATCCGCTGTTATTAAAATTTATTGATATAGAGTGTTATTGCTGGTCAGTAGTTCCAGCAGCAATGACACCAATGATTAACGCTGGCATGGTTTTTTCGGATAGACACTATGGAGGAGTGAACTATCCCAAAGGTGGAGTAGGAAAAATTGCTCAAAAATTAGTCGAGGGTTTAGAAAAAACTGGAGGTAAAATTCAGTACCAAGCTAAAGTGACAAAAATTATCACTGAACAAGGACAAGCTGTAGGTGTTCAATTAGCTAATGGTAAAGTTTATAATGCCAAACGTGTCGTATCTAATGCTACCCGGTGGGATACTTTTGAAAAATTACTACCGTCAGAGAAAATACCCATTAATGAGAAGAATTGGCAACAAAAATATAAAAAATCGCCTAGTTTTTTAAGTTTACATCTGGGGGTAAAAGCATCAGTTTTACAGGCTGCTACAGAGTGTCATCACATTTTGCTAGAAGATTGGCAAAAAATGGAGTTGGCTGAAGGAACAATTTTCGTTTCTATTCCCACACTACTTGACCCAGATTTAGCCCCCAAAGGATACCACATTATCCATGCTTTTACACCACACTGGATAACGGATTGGCAAGGACTTACACCAAGTGAATATGAAAGCAAGAAAGAACAAGCAGCAGGAAGAATTATTGAACGACTAGAAAAGATTTTTCCTGGTTTAGATGTTGGGTTAGATTATCTAGAGGTGGGAACACCGCTGACCCACCGTCGTTTTTTAGGTCGCATAGATGGCACTTATGGCCCTATACCCAGGCGTAAATTATGGGGGTTGTTGGGAATGCCTTTTAATCGTACAGCTATTCCTGGGCTGTATTGTGTGGGAGATAGTACCTTTCCTGGTCAAGGTTTGAATGCAGTAGCGTTTTCTGGGTTTGCTTGCGCTCATCGCATTGCTGTCGATTTGGGACTTTGACCAATGATTTCTTGATGTTAGGGACTTCCAGATTTATTCTTGAGGTTAATCCAAAATCTAAAATCTAAAATTGTTTGACTTTTTGGCGGATGAGTGATGCAAATTTTGCATATTGTGTTTTAATAGCGAGCAATTGCTTTTCGTCTTCTTTTCGATAACTCCTCACTCATGCAACTCACACACAAAACCAATTTTTTCCAAGCAAGCTGGCTTTTATCCAGTTTTTTAAGTGTTTTCCTATTTGGTTCAACCGTCAAAGCAGCGACTATTGCTAGTTGGTATTTTGACAGTAACCGTAATCATCTCAAGTTTTCCACAGATGAACAGGTACAACCGCAAGTACAGCTTGCTAACCCTAATCGTTTAGTTATTGACTTACCAGGAGTTACTCTGGGATCTTCTCCAGTTAGTCAAAGGGTGGGGGTAATAATTAGAGAAGTGAAAATAGCACAAATTAACCCAGGTAATACCCGTATTGTAGTTACCTTAGCACCTAGTTATACCTTCGACCCCGCACAGGTAAAACTGCAACAAGAATCAGTTAATAATTGGTCTGTGCAGTTACCCAAGCCTATCAAACAAAATTTCAGCAGACTAAATAGTCCTCAAATTCAGGTTTCCCCTACTGTTAAAAAATCAGCTAATCTTTCTGTACGTTTACCTAAACCTGTCATGAGGCTGAATACCCCAGAAATTAAGGCTGCGCCAAATCTTTCTGATAGTAAGCTGTTTGCTGGTGTGGTTCCTTTACATTCGCCTATGAAGGGTTTAGAGCCGCAGATTAAAGCATTAATGAATCGTTACAGTTTTCTGCAAACGGGGATGTTCTTTTTGGATTTGGATAATGGTGATTATTTAGATATCGGGGGCGATCGCATTTTTCCAGCTGCCAGCACCATTAAACTGCCTATTCTTCTGGCCTTTTTTCAAGAATTAGACGCAGGTAGAGTCAGCCTAAATGACCAACTAACCATGCGGCGTGATTTAGTTACAAATGGTTCAGGAGTGATGCAATATGAGCGAGTGGGAAAAAAATACACAGCTTTGGAAACCATCACCAAAATGATCGTCATTAGCGATAACACCGCCACCAACATGATTATTGATCGTTTAGGTGGAGCAGCACAACTCAATGGGCGTTTTCGTAGTTGGGGGCTGAAAAATACAGTCATTCGTCATCTTTTAGGTGACTTTAAAGGAACTAATACCACCAGTTCCCAAGACATGGCGCGTGCATTGGCTTTGTTAGTAAATGACAAATTAGTTTCTAGCCGAAGCAAAGAACAAGCTTTAGATATTTTGCGCCATACCAAAACTCGTACATTGCTTCCTGCTGGTTTGGGCAAAGGTGCTATTATCGCTCACAAAACTGGCGACATTGGCTTTCTGATTGGTAATGCTGGGTTTGTAACAATGCCTAATGGTAAGCATTATTTAGCAGCAATTTTTGTTAAACGTCCTTATAAAGATGTCAGGGGTAGAGAATTTATTCAAGCAGTTTCTCGATTAGTTTATGACTACCTAAATCAACAAATCCCTGTTGCTTCAGTTGATTCTGATCACAGTTTTACTAGATAGAATTGACTGAAAATTTTAGCTTTTAGATTTTGGATTTTAGATTGAATTCAAAGTCTAAAATCTAAAAGTAAGGTTTCAATCCTCTCCATTTATGGAGAAAAATACAAATGTTTTTCACCTTCAAGCCTCTTCTTTAAAGGAGAGGATAATCCAAAATACTCGCTGCGCTGCGTACACTTCGCTAACGTCAATCCAAAATCCAAAATTGATTGACCAAATACGTCGTTCCTCCCGTTCAGTTTGTACGAACTTCGCAGAGGCGTGGAGAAAAACTTCTCTTCACACTCCCTTGTCTACTTTCCTTCCTTATCTTCCTTGTCCAACCTTCACCCAAGTGTAAAAAACCTACCCCTGTCAGGGTCTGGGGGTGAGGTTCCAGGATATCAAACTAATTTAACTTTATTAGCTGCCCTTGTTGCCTTTTCCCTTGCTTCTTTCTCATCAGCACCTTTAGCCACAGCCACACCCATACGTCGATAGGGATGAGCAGTAGGTTTACCAAATAGCTTAATATCTACATCTTTTTCTGCCAAGGCATCAGCAACACCAGTAAAAGCAATAGAATCAGATTTTTCAGAAGCTAAAATAACTGCACTTGCAGAAAAACCTAACTGTTCTATGTGGGGAATAGGCAAGCCTAAAATCGCCCGCAGATGTAATTCAAATTCATTCAAATTTTGGGAAATTAATGTTACCATACCTGTATCATGAGGTCTGGGAGAAAGTTCAGAAAAAATTACTTCATCTTTAGTAATAAAAAATTCAACTCCAAAAATTCCCGCACCACCCAAAGCATCAGTAACTTTTTTCGCTATTGCTTGAGATGCTAATATTTTATCTTCAGAAATAGCTGCTGGTTGCCAAGATTCTTGATAATCTCCTCTTTCTTGGCGATGTCCAATGGGAGAACAGAAAATTGTCGGTGCGTCCCACTGTTTAATTGTGAGTAAAGTAATCTCGATTTCAAAGTTAATAAACTCTTCCACAATTACTTTTTGACTATCACCACGAGAATTAGAAATAGCATAATTCCAAGCTTTCTCAACTTCTGTTCTATCTTTTACTACAGATTGACCTTTTCCAGAAGATGACATTACAGGTTTGACAACATTAGGAAAGCCAATTTGATCAGAAATGGCAATTAATTCTTCTAAAGTTACTGCATAACCATATTTAGCTGTTCTAATTCCTAATTTTTGATGCGCTAATTCTCTAATTCTATCACGATTCATCGTGTAATTAGTTGCCGCCGCAGTAGGAATTACTGTAATTCCTCGGTTCTCAAATTCCTGTAATTTCTCGGTTCTAATTGCTTCAATTTCGGGAATAATAAAATCAGGCTGGTGTTTGTTAACAACCGTTTCTAAATCCTCAGCACTAAGCATAGAAATAACTTCTGCACAATCAGCAACCTGCATAGCGGGAGCATTTGCATAACGGTCCACAGCAATAACATAGTTACCTAAACGTTGTGCAGCAATTACAAATTCTTTGCCTAGTTCTCCTGCACCTAGCAGCATTAACTTTTGGGGTAGTTTTAGCGAATTTTTCATGACTTTATTAGGGTTATATCCATCAATAACAGAACTTATGCAACTGGCATTATTTAGTCAGGTGAGTCAGATGCTAAAAATTGGTTGATTGTTACCAAATGTTGGAATTTGACATACTCTAAAGATACCTTGAGTGTAACATTTGCGTAAGTCCTAAATAATTTTAACCCACATTCAACACATTACTAGTTAGTTAAAAACGATAGTTTTAAAAATCAAGCAAGAATCAAAGCCTGTTTAACAGAATTGTCAATATAGCAATCCTATTTGATTTATGAACGGAATTTTTAAAACGTTCGCGTAGCGTGGCGTATGACTCCTACGTCGTCACGCAAGCTATAGCCATACCGCAGAGACGCAGAGAGCGCAGAGGTAGAGAAAAAGAGGTGTTCATATCTTATTTAGGATTGCTATATTACTATTACTGTATGAATAAGCAGATAAGAGTTGGTTAACAGACTTAGAAAATATAGAAAAAAGTTCGTAGTCAAATACTAGAAGGTGTAAGTCCATAAATAATTCTTTTTTGTTGAACAAACAACAGTGACAATTATTAGATTTTCTCCTAGCAATTTCTAGGGTGAATTTTCAGCATAAAAACCTAAATGATTGGCGACAGGACGATCGCGCATTGGTAATTTAGTATGGATGACTGCGTTTAATAGTTTCACATCGTTATTTTTGCTATTGGTAGTGGAAATAGCCAGAGTTGTAGAACCTCCCCCATCTAAATTTAGAGCGCTGTAAACACCCAAATCCACAAATAATTTTGTCAATTCGGCTTTAGTCATCCCTTCGCTATACAAAGGTTGTTTTCCATCAACTAATACCAACCATAATTTTTTTCCTTCTTTATCTATACCAACAGCAGCACGGGGATAGGGTTTATCTATTTTCAAGTCTTTTTCTTTTGTTTCTTTCGTTTTCGACGCATATTTTTGGAGATAAAAGCTATTTTTGACTTGATTTTGAAATATTAATACTTCTTCACCCGCTATCCCATTAACCGTACCCGAAGGGCAACTTATACTTCCAGGAATTTGCACTCGATTATTGCGGTCGAAACATAAAACAGACCAATTTTTCTCTGGTTCAGAATAGATTTTACTATTGGAAATTAATTGCCCCAGTACAAAAGTATTTTCCCTACTGCGGGGATAGAAATCCCAAGGTGTATTTTCTCTAAATGGATGAAAATAGCTACCATTTATCGCTATTTGTAATTTATATTTAGTTAAAAATTCTGGAACTGTTTGGGCAATTGTTTCACTATCCCCTAGTTCGATTCCTGGTGTAACAAAAGGCTTGATTTTCGGTGTTGTCAGATCGATAGTAACAATATGAATTAATAAGGAGCGTGGAGTTGATTTGGAATAACGCTGATAAATAACACCTTTGAATAGCTCTCGTTTTTCATCAATGAGATTGGGGCGAAGAAAATGCAACCAATTATAATAAATTAACGGGGAAGCAAGTAAAATCCCTCCAGCCAGGGTAAAGTATTTTTGTTTTTGGGAATAGTGATTTGAATATCTATCTAAATATCTAAGTAAATTAGCTATGATAAACATTGTTTTAGGACTTTAAGTAGGTCGGTGTTGAAAATTGTCGTTATGACAAAGCAGGAGGCAGAAAGCAATCTTATCGTAAAACGTAGAAGGAAATGCGATCTCCTGATAAATTTACCTGATAAATTTAATTGATGTGTGAAAAATTTGCTTGAGCCAACTTTATGAATCAACAAGACCGTAACTTTGTCAATTGCAACTTACAAAATCGTTCCTTTCAAGGACTCGAACTACAGGGTGCAGATTTTCGAGGTGCAGATATTCGAGGTTGTAACTTCAGTTACGCACAGTTACAAAATGCTAATTTTTTAGGTGCCAAAATTGGTCGCAGTCCGAAGTTGACAATAATATTGATGGTAGTTGCTGTATTTGTTGCGATCGCTAGTTTTATAGCCATCACTGCAATGAGTTTTGGTGTTGTTGAGAAGACACCAGATGATATTACTTGGTCGTTTAAAATCGCTTTATTTGTCAGCTTGGTAGTAGCGGGATTGAGTAGCGCGATCGCAAGCTTACTCCAAAATAGCTTAATTTGGCAACGATTGATGAAAATTATCTCAGGTGCTGCATCAGCAGCATTATTGGGTTTTTATTACGGTGGTAGCAGCACAGATAACAATCCTCAATTAGCGATCGCATCCGCAGCAATAGCCGCAATAATTTCTGCGGCTATCTGTTTTATACTTGGTTCCCCATCTCCAGGTTTTTTGGGAAAAATTATGGGAAATACTCTGACAAATATTGCGATCGCTATGGCTGGGTCAATCAATAATTATGGATTAGCATTTTTAATTAGTAGTTTGTCAGCCATTTATTTAAGTTCGGGAAATTTAATATTGGGAATATGTTATACAATTCTGGCTTTAATTATGGTTGGAATGAGTTTGTTATGTTTTACTCAAGTCATCCAAGAAATTAATAGCGTTGGTATGACCTCATTTCAATATGCAAATTTATTGGATGCAAAATTCGACTAACTGAAATTTTCCTTTTAAGAAGTTTCAAACCCTTATTCTTTCGCTCTTAAAAATCATAACTCCGTTCGCGTAGCGTCTCCAAAAGAGAAACTCTTAACACCGAACTCAGGTATTTTTATGTTCTCCACATTAATTTTTTATTACAAAATTTAACCGCCGATAAACACTTATACCGACGGTTGAAATTTGGTAATATTTGAATTTTAATTGTGCATCATTACCTTGCTGCTAATAATGCCTTGGTTGCTGATTCACCTAAAACTCTCACTTGTCTTGTTAATTGAAAGTTAAACAACGCTAAAACAGTAAATTCAGCCAGTAATGCCATGAAAATTGTTGTAGCTTCAGAGTATTCTATGGCTGCCCAAGGAAAGGTAGAAAATAGCCAAATAGTTGGATTTTTGGAAGCGTAGATACCAAGAAATTGGAAAATAATGGGTGGTAAAAACATGACTACAGCCACAGTACCAATTGCAAAAATATGGCGCTTGGGATTTTTAAGCAACAACATTAACTGAGCAATAGTAGCACAAATCATCATTAAACTAACAGATAAAGCGATAGCTAAAAATGCTTTAAGCTTCCCAAAGTCGCTAGTGAATGAATTTTCTGATAATAGTGAAATCCAAACTATCAAAGGTATAGTAGCAATTACTAAGTTAATTGCTATTGCCACTAGTGCAGGGCTTTTTTCACCTGAAAATAAATCTTGCCATAAAGATTTATTTCTATGATTTTGGTGTCGATATCTTGCCCAATCTTGGACAGTTTGACGATGAGGTGAGAGAATAGCAATTAAGCAGAGAACTAAAGCTAAGTTGAGAAGTGCTACTAAAGCGATAAAATCTGTATTTTGTCCCCGTGTAATATCTTGCATTGCTAATCCGATAAACATGAACTGAGAAAAAGCTATAAATAAATAACTTTGTCCCTTGCTCAAGATAGTGGCATTGGGATTACGGAAGCAGCGTTTCATTGCTTGCCAAATACCATAGGTGCAAATCCCATAATTGATTAAATGAATGCCAACTAAGCTAACTAAACTTTTTCCAATTGGTACATAGAAAATTTGCAAATTTTCCATGGCAGAACCGTTATATACACGAAACAAGTTAGGAAATAGATAAGCTGTAATCTCCCAAGGGCTGAACAATCGAAACCAAGCTAAGGGATTATTGATATTAGTGTAAGACGATACTATTGTCATTGTCAGAAACAAGAACAAGAGGACAGCACCGCTACCCAACCAAGGTTGAAAACTGCTAAACCAGCGACTAACTAAACCAAATAGAAGTGCAGCACTGTAAAAGAAAATGCTACTAGCAACAAGAATTGTGTAGTAACTGAAAATATGACTAGAGGCGATTTTGGCAGAATGTCCAGCCCAGAAATGTAGAGGAATGGCTGTCAGTACAAAAAGATAAATTAAACTCGGAACTCCGATAATTTTTCCAGTCAAAATAGTAGTTTCTGACTGTGGACTAAGACGAATAAAATTCAGTGTTCCACGTTGTTCTTCTTTAGCTAAGTCACTGATGAGTGAATAAGTTCCAGCAACTAATAGTGTAAAAACAAAGATGACACTAAATGTTAAAAAGAAATATTCCCAATGATTCCTCCACCATAATTGCCAGTTAATTTGATCAGGAGGACAAATATTATTAGACAAATAATTTTGCAAGTTAGTTATTTGTGTTCCAACTTGCTTAACCTCTGCTTCCAATTGTGAAATTAAGGTAGTGTCGGATAATTTAATTTGTTGATAGTTAGCTATTTTTTGGTTGAGTAGGTTTTGCTGTTGGTAAAGTTGTTGCTCTTGGTTGTGATATCCTTGTTGCAAAGTACAATAATTTGCCCTAAGAGAGTATTTATCATCGGGAAATTCTCGTAATTGAAATAGAAAAACAATGAGTTGCAGTAGTAAGGATGATGCAACAGCAATTAGGACGTTAAAAGGTTTAAATCGTCCTTTCAGTTCTCGAAATAGTTGGGGATTCCATTCACCTACTCTGTCTATAAAATTGACCATCATAGAAAAAATCTCCAAAATTTAAAACTGAGAATTATTAACTAATTAGGATGCTTGTTTATGACCTAATTTTAAGAAAATAGTTTCTAGGTCTTCTTGGGTGCAATGAAAGTCAGTTAAGGGTATCCCTGTACTGATAAGCGATCGCAATAATTCAGCGCAATCTTCCTGTGTTCCCGAAAAATTCACCCGCACACTATTTTTACTAGGTAGTATTTCCCACTCTTCCACCAAGGGATAATTTTTAAGTTCATTCACCAATGCATCTATGTTGCCCAAAGTTGAGAATAAAATCTGCTGTCGGGCTAAACGTTGATAAAGGTGCTGTAGTGAAGCACTTTCT
This sequence comes from Anabaena sp. EIM26, assembly GCF_057568715.1. Lineage (NCBI taxonomy): Bacteria > Bacillati > Cyanobacteriota > Cyanophyceae > Nostocales > Nostocaceae > Anabaena > Anabaena sp. EIM26. The sequence continues at coordinate 2,629,314 of NZ_CM172472.1, forward strand.
ACCAAAAAGCCTAATTCCATGATGCCCACGGAAGTACACAATTCGGCTAAGTCGCTAAGAACATGGGAAGAAATTAATATTGTCATTCCCGCTTCTCGCAAAGCTTTGATAATTTCCCGAAACTGCATTCTCGCAATGGGATCAAGACCAGAAACCGGCTCGTCTAGAAGTAGTAAAATTGGTTCGTGGATGATGGTGCGGGCTAAACTTAAACGCTGTTTCATCCCCCGTGAGAGGGTAGAAATCATGCTGTTACGCTTATTACCCAGTTGGATGAGTTCTAAAACTTCGTGTAGACGTTGTGTGCGTCGTGGTTCCCGCAAGCGATATAAACGAGCAAAATAATCTAGATAATCCCAGACTGTTAAATCTTCATAGAGTGGGTAGTCATCGGGTAAGTAACCCAGGTGACGCTTGAGTTTGGAGTTGCTTTGATCACGAAGTAAGCGATCGCCATTAATATAAATTTCTCCTGTAGTTGGTTCTTCTGCTGCGGCTAACATTCTAATTAAAGTTGTTTTACCTGCACCATTGGGGCCAATTAATCCGTAAACTTCGCCCATCTGAATTTCTAAGTCAACATCGTTCACTGCAACGTGTCGTTCAAATTGCTTAGTTAATCCACGGGTACTAATTGCTATATCTTTTACCATCACGCTTAAGATGCGGCTTGTGTTTAACAGTTAAGCTAACCTGTGTCTACAGCTGCATCTACTTTGGTTTCGGAAATGGAAACAGGCTTTATTCTTGATGTAAAATTATAAAAAAATTAAGGTCGAATACCGGAAAACTTCTACACCCTTAAACCCAGTCCATGACTTACGTCACGCTGCGCTATCACAGATAAATACTGTGCATGAATCTGGATTAATGGGGAAAAACCACCCCTTCATGTTGTTGAAGAGATGGATTCTCACAGGATTAATTTATACTTTCTCTGCTAGAGTCCTGTCAAATCTAGACAACAGAATTTGAGATCACAATCAGACTAAAACAATGAAATTTGCTGCACTGAGGGATAGTCCTGTAGATAACTGTGCGAATTGCGTCTGAGCAAATGCAGTACCATTTCCATCTTGGTCAAAGAAAAGTGCGCCTGTACTATTGTTATAGATAAATCGCTGCTCACCGGTCGTCGCACCAGAACCAATGGTAAATTGATTAGGATCAAGTGGGGATACAGTTAACCCTCCACCAAAACCAGGCGGATATATTTGAAGAAAGTCTTCAGCTACATTGAAGTCCTTAATATTATCAACGCTATCAGTGAAACTATTGAAGCCAAAGATATCAGCACCTTCACCACCAATGAGTGTGTCGTTACCTGCACCACCAAAGAGTGTATCGTTGCCAACTTCACCCCTTAGTACATCGTTGCCATTACCACCCTGAAGCACATCATCGCCATCGTTACCCTCAATAATGTCATTGCCACCCTCACCATAGAGAATATTATTGGCACTATTGCCTTTGATGATATTGTTGAGGGCGTTACCTGTACCATTAATGCTATCTGTGGCTGTGAGGACAAGGTTTTCAACATAATCACCCAAAGTCCAAGTTACAGAAGACTTGACTATATCAGTACCACCTGCGTCCCCACCAGAGCCGTTATCCTCACTAACAACGTCTCCTGTACTATCAACTATGTAAGTGTCGTTACCTGCACCGCCATAGAGTGTATCGTTGCCAACTCCACCATCTAGTACGTCGTTGCCATCACCACCCTGAAGCACATCATCGCCATCGTTACCCTCAATAATGTCATTGCCACCCTCACCATAGAGAATATTATTGGCACTGTTACCTTTGATGATATTGTTGAGGGCGTTACCTGTACCATTAATGCTATCTGTGGCTGTGAGGACAAGGTTTTCAACATAATCACCCAAAGTCCAAGTTACAGAAGACTTGACTATATCAGTACCACCTGCGTCTTGACCGTATCCATTGTTCTCACTGACAACATCTCCTGTACTATCAACTATGTAAGTGTCGTTACCTGCTCCACCCATCAGGAAATCGTTGCCAACTCCACCATCTAGTACGTCGTTGCCATTATGCCCGTATAATGAATCGTCGCCGTTGTTACCTTGTAGATTGTCATTACCCGCTCTACCTTCAAGGGTATCATTGCTATCTTTACCTTTAAGAATGTCATTTCCCCCTAGACCATCAATAATGTCATGATCAGCTGTTCCAACCAACTTATTTGGATTTTCATCACCAAAGATAATTGCCATAATTTCTCCGAATTTTAATCAGGTTGTTCGGAAACTAGGTCTTGCTAATTTAAAACGCGAAAAATACCCAAAAGTCATTTCTGATAGACGAACGCTACATCCAATTTGTCAATTACTAATTTGAATGACAAATCCTATGGCTACCTGGTATAGAAAATATAAATTGCCGTGTATGTACTTGTAGATTAATAGTAAGGATTCAGAATAGATGATCCAGAATTAACATTGCTTGTCAGATATTGGAGTGATGGGATATGAAATTATCTAAGATGGATATCCTGGTTCTGACAAACATTCTGGATTATAAATCTTGACTCCTTACTTCTAATATTGTGCGAACTGCTCTCTTCCCTGAAATTGTATTGAAAGTTCGCCTTATGATTGATCTTTCTGAAAACTTCAAGCAAAACTTTAATTAACTAACGCAATAATAGTTTAATTTATTGCTCCTGAAGTTAATTTTGTGACTTTGGTGTATTTTAGCTTGATATCCAGCAAGACCAAGTTTATTTATTAAATACATAATAATCTATCTTTTTCCATTATCTAGATTGAATATTCATTTTTTACATACTCTTCATATTGGATATAATATGCTTTATTTATTATTTATTTTTCACTAAAATTTAAGGCAACAAATAATATATATGCCAAATTTGAATATATTTGGGTCTGTCTCATAGCAATTTTTTTAATATTAAATACTCTCCGGGATGTCAGGTATTGTTTTTGACTTTCTCAATTACATGAGATTTTCATAGAAGTATTGGTAAATAAAATAGTTCTTCAGTACCTAATATGCAAAATCCAGGCAAAAAATTCCAGAAACCTTAATTTGTATAAGAAATGATGCAGAATTTTTAACATCATTGCAAAATCTTGTCTCTTTTCCCCTGTTAAGAGTTCCCTCTTATCGACTTGGTAATTTACCATAACAAGTACCGTAGAGCCAATAAAATAGGTAAGGTGTAAACCCTACCTGTTCTTAAATATTGAAACTTTTTAAATTCCATTTTCTCTAATACCAAATTGATATGAAGTGGCATAGAATAATGTATCAATAATAATTAACCGCAGAGAAACATAGATCAATACAGATAAAGACGGATAATTAAATTGAGTTCATGATTCTGGATAGGCTCACATAAAATTGGTACAAACCCTTTAAACTCAGCTGAGAAAAAAGTTTTATCTGAATATTTACCCTATTTCTGATGGCATGGAGATCAAAACGTTGCCTCCATTTGGAGATGAACCATTGACCGTATAACGCTGTTCGGGAACTGGATAACCAGCTTCTCCAAAGCTTTCACGGATAATTTTATTGGTGTCGAAATACACTTGCCAGTAGTGATCATTATTGCAATATGGACGTACTGCTAGAACCGGGCCAGCCAGGTTAAAGGTGAGAATTTCTACATCTGGTGCTGGATCTTTCAGCACGTTAGGAATTTGGCTGATTCTGGTTTTCAAAAGTGCGATCGCTTGATTATGATCAACATCATGAGCTAGTTGAGCTAATAAATCCACACGACGGTAAGGATTAGTGGAATAATTCTGGATGTTATCAGCAAATATTTTGTTATTTGCCACAATTGTCATCACATTATCTGGTGTATTTAAAGTAGTTGTAAACAATCCAATTTCTACAACGGTACCTGTCACACCGCCAGCAGTGATAAAATCACCAACTTTGAATGGTTGGAAAATAATTAAAAATGCACCTGCGGCAAAGTTTGCCAACAGTCCTCCCCATGCCGCACCAATGGCAATACCAACCGCAGCCAGTAATGCCGCAAAGGAGGTTGTTTCAACACCAAAGAAGCCAAGAATTGCCACAACTAGAACAATTCTTAAAGTTATAGCAATGATATTTAACAGATAGCTTATTAGGGTTGGTTCAACGCTTTGGCTTCTAAAAGCACGTCTTAATAACCTTACGCCAAACTCAATCAATTTTTGGCCAATTACCCAGAGAAGAATTGCACCGACTACTTTAAGTCCAAAAGTAGTTAACAGTTCGACCGCAACTTTGCTAATCTGCTGGAAATCCATAAATTATTTTGTTGTTTATGTATTTAACACAATCAAAATACAGCTAATTAGAGTAAAAAGGTGTATAGATATATTTTTTTAATTTTTTAACAGAACTTTGTTTAAAATTGGCAATATTTCTTAATTATTGCAATATTCAGCAAAAGAAAAATTATCTTGGTACGATTTCTAGGTATGATATTTAGTCCACCTCAATTTTTACATCATCAAATTTAGCTATGACTCAGAACTACCGTATTACACTACTTCCCGGCGATGGCATTGGCCCCGAAATTATGGCCGTAGCGGTAGACGTGCTGAAAGTCGTCGGTAATCGCTTTGATATTAAATTTGACTTTCAAACAGCTTTAATTGGTGGTGCAGCAATTGACGCAACGGGTGAACCCCTACCAGCTGCTACCTTGGATATGTGCCGCGATAGCGATGCCGTCTTACTTGCTGCTATTGGTGGTTACAAATGGGATTCCCTACCTTCTCATTTACGCCCAGAAGCAGGTTTATTAGGACTACGTGCAGGTTTAGAACTTTTTGCAAATTTGCGTCCTGCGAAAATTTTACCCCAGTTAATTGATGCTTCCACCTTAAAACGGGAAGTAGTGGAAGGCGTAGATATTATGGTGGTGCGAGAACTCACAGGCGGGATTTATTTTGGCAAGCCCAAGGGCATTTTTGCTACAGAAACAGGTGAAAAACGTGGTGTAAATACAATGGTTTACACCGAATCAGAAATTGACAGAATTGGCAAAGTAGCTTTTGAAACAGCGCGGAAACGGGGAGGAAAACTCTGTTCGGTAGATAAAGCTAATGTGTTAGAGGTATCTCAACTGTGGCGAGAATGTATCACTAAATTGTCCGCCGAATATCCAGATATTGAATTATCACACTTATATGTTGATAATGCAGCAATGCAATTAGTACGCGCTCCTAAACAATTTGACACAATTGTGACAGGGAATTTATTTGGTGATATTCTTTCTGATGCAGCGGCTATGCTCACTGGTAGCATTGGAATGTTGCCTTCTGCGAGTTTGGGTGCTTCTGGCCCTGGTGTCTATGAACCCGTTCACGGTTCAGCCCCGGATATTGCTGGACTTGATAAAGCTAACCCTTTAGCACAGATTTTGAGCGCAGCGATGATGTTACGTTATGCCTTAAATCAACCAGAAGCGGCGGATTTGATTGAAAATGGAGTGTTACAAGTTTTACAACAAGGCGATCGCACAGGAGATATTATGTCTGAAGGCATGAATCTTTTGGGTTGTCGCGCTATGGGCAATGCATTAATTCAAATCCTAGAAGCAGAATAATTTCCTCATTTAACGTTGGGGATTTTAACATTCTTTGCTATAAGTTTCGGATAAACTAGAAGCAAATCTATAAATTACATAAACACCCATAGTGTACGTTACACAACAAGGACAGGCGAATTTTCCCGCCCCAAAAAACCAGATGCCTTTGGTTGATCCCACCGTAATTAAAGCCGCTGGATACATCTACTATACCTACTGTGAAGTACATCCCGAAATTGTTGGGCAACCTTCAGGAGTAGCAATTAGTCTAGTAACTCATCGGGGTAAGGTGATTTTTACTCAACATCCAGTACTATTACCACAAGAGTGTTTTATACCATTGAATCAGATAGAATCGTATATGTACTAGGGAACAGGGAACAGAGGAGAAATTAACCAATGACCAATGACCAATAACTAATGACCAATAACTAATAACTAATGGACAAAATACTATATGGACATTTTGATCTTCGTCCCTGGGAGTATCATTGTCTTTGCTTTAGGTGCATCAATCGGTAGCTTTATCAATGTTGTAGTTTATCGTCTACCTGCTGGATTATCAGTACTTTGGCCGCCTTCTCGTTGCCCTCATTGCTTAAATAAGCTCAAATCTTACGATAATGTACCGGTTTTGGGTTGGTTGTGGTTAAAAGGTCGATGCCGATATTGTAAAAGCAAGATTTCTCGCCGTTATCCCTTAGTCGAGGGGATAACAGGCATAATATTTTTAATCGTATTTTGGGTCTTTCAATTTTCAATTTTAACCATCGGTTATTGGGCTTTTTGTAGTTGGTTGTTGGCACTATCCCTTGTAGATTGGGATACAATGACCTTACCTAACCCACTGACTCAATCCGGGTTGATATTGGGCTTAATCTTTCAAATGGGTGTTGGTTATTTATCAACAAATAGCTGGGTAGGAGTGGCAAACTACTTAATGCTTGGTATATTCGGTGCTGTCATGGGTTTATGGTTGTTTGATAGTATCTCAATTCTTGGTTCCCTAGCCTATGGTAAAGCTGTCATGGGTGCAGGTGATGCAAAATTAGCAGCCATGATGGGAGCTTGGTTAGGTTGGAAGTATTTATTAATAGCTGGTTTTATGGCTTGCACCTTGGGAGTTTTAGTTGGTGGAGGCGCAATTATGCTCTCACGTCATAAAATAGGACAAAAGATGCCTTTTGGGCCTTTCTTAGCTATGGGAGCGGTAATTGCTGTTTTTAGCGGTGAAACTATTTTGTCGCACTACCTGCGTTTGTTTGTTCCTGTATCTTGAAAAGAATATGAATGTAACCTTCATTACCCCATTTGCTCTTTATATTTTGGTAATATTAGCTTATGACTGGTATTACTCTCCCCAAATATGCAGTTGGCAAATACCACTAATGCCATAGATTCTGGCTGCTGATAAATTAGCAAAATCCTGATTAATGGGGATAAAAAAGTATTCTAATTGGGGGTTTTGATTCTTTAGGCTTTGCCAATACCTTGATATAATAAAGTCCACTAAGACGGCAGTAATAGACTTAATTATTGGCAAAATCATTGTCATTAAACTGACAAGCAAAATATACTCCCATAGGGTTTGACTTGTTAACAAGGGCAATTTTGATAACGTAGTCAAACAATTTTTTACACCCACCTTAAAAGCGGGTAAGGTCAATCTCAAATCTAAAATTCTAAATTGATTGACCTGTTTGTGACCTAGTACCTACTTAAATAAGATAAAAATGGCAAACAACGAAGAATCACGCGGTTTAAAGTCTTTATTTGATTGGTTCGCAAATCGGCGTAAATCAGGATCTACCAGCTTAGAACGCCAAGAAAGGGAAATTGCTGATGGTTTGTGGCATAAATGCCCCAAATGTGGTGTTTTAAGTTATGCAAAAGACCTGAAAGCCAATCAAATGGTTTGTGTGGACTGTGGTCATCATAATCGGGTAGATAGTGATGAACGTATCCGTCAATTAATTGATGCAAATACCTGGAAGCCTTTAGATGAGAATTTGCGACCAACAGATCCCTTACAATTTCGCGATCGCAAACTTTATAGCGATCGCTTGCGGGAAACCCAAGAAAAAATTGGTTTAATAGATGCAGTCAAAACCGGTATAGGTCAAATTAACGGTTTACCCATCGCTTTGGGAGTCATGGACTTCCGGTTTATGGGTGGTAGCATGGGTTCCGTTGTTGGTGAAAAACTCACCCGCATGATTGAACAAGCCACACAACGCCGCTATCCTGTAGTTATCATCTGCACATCCGGTGGTGCGAGAATGCAAGAAGGGATGCTTTCCTTAATGCAAATGGCGAAAATATCCGCCGCCTTACAACGCCATCAAGATGCCCGTTTATTATACATTCCCATTTTAACTAATCCAACCACAGGCGGCGTTACAGCCAGCTTTGCCATGTTGGGTGATATCATCATTGCTGAACCAAAAGCCACAATCGGTTTTGCTGGCAGACGAGTAATTGAACAAACCTTGAGAGAGAAACTACCCGAAGATTTCCAAACCGCTGAAGATTTACTCAAGCATGGGTTTGTGGATGATATTGTTCCCCGTACCCAATTAAAGAACACTTTGGCACAACTAATAGCTTTACACCAGCCTATCCCAACCGCACCCAATATGGTTTTGTGGGAAACCATGAGTTTGACTTCTACTGTTGCAGAGTAGGGGGGCAGGAGGCAGAGGGGCAGGGGGGCAGAGGAGTAATATTTATGTTTCTTTTGCCTTTTTCCATTGCCTTTTTCCATCTGTCACCTGTCACCTGTCACCTCTTCCCTGTTCTTTGACAAAAATCAGCGGTGTTAATGCTGCTAATCTGAATATAGTAGAGAAGGCAAATAAACCTAATAAACCGCCAAAATGCGGAGATTGGGCGATAAAACCGCCAATAGTTGTTCCTAATGCACCAGTTACTCCAGCAATAGCAGCTGCGATCGCAAAATAGATAGATTGATTCCTCAGCGGTGTAATCCCAATTTGCATATTGTTATTACATAAATCCACAGCCGCCCCAGTACCACCGACAAAAAGATGTAATAGTGGTAGCCACAACCAAACATCTAAATTACTGTTACCAATTCCGAACCACAACAAAGGTGTAACAGCCACAATAATCCCCACAAATATCAAAATTGGGCGATTTCCCACCTTATCTGCTAACTTACCCCACAGCACAACCATCAGCAGATTTGCTCCCGCTTGCAGACTACTATAAACCGTCACCCAACCCACATCTACATTTAAAGTTTCTAACAAATAAAGATTAACAAAAGGGGCGCAGAGATTAAAAGCCAGCATCCATAAACTGAAATACAGTATAAATATCCAAAAATTAGAGTTTTTCCAGATTTTATCGTCCCATTGCTTTTCAGGAATTGATACCAGATCATTTTTGCTGTTTGGAGAATCAACTATATAAGTGTTTTGTAATTGGGGATTAACATCAATTTTGAAATACTGACATCCCAAACTAACTAACCCAAACAAAATCCCCACAAACAAAACCACCCCATAACCTTGGAGAGTTCCCCCATACCAATGGGAAATAACCAAACCAGCCAAAGGTACACACAACAAACTAGTCAAACTGGTAGCACTATTGCGGATTCCAAAATACCTCCCACGCAACCGTCGGGGAACAATTATTGCTAACCAACTCATCCACGATGCGCTTCCCAATCCACCGCAAATATGACTAAAAAAAACGATTAACAGAGTTAATATCACCAACTGTTGAGAATTTATAACTCCCCAACTCTTACCAACAATACCTATTACTAAAATCAGCCACAACAGCCGAGAAAGCCCATAAACAAGCGCGGAATACTGAAAACGGCTAGAAGTGCGTTCTGAAATATAAGCACCTAACGGCTGAATCAGATTTGCCAGCATGGGAATTGAGGAAAGCATACCAAAAATAACTGGACTAGCATCCAACTCCACCAAAAAGTTACTCAGTAAAATTCCCCCAGTAGTAATAGAAAAAATTGTGGCAAAAATAGCATCTAAAGTAGAAGCTTGTAAACTGGTACGAATAGCATTTTTAGGAAAACGAAAGCTAGATTTAGATTGAGAAGATAAGACTGTTGTTAATGAATCAATCTGAGGAATTTCCAGATTTAAAGATGCAACTGTTTCAACTTGAACAGAGTCCATAAAATATCATCTACAGATGACGCAAGATAGCACAAATTAAGTGAATGACAATTATTTGTTATTTTATCTATTATTTCTCAACAAAAATTTAGATTAATTAAATATCAGTCCTGAGTTACAGCAGCTATAAAAGAATAAATAAAAACTTTTATCGGTCTTTGAACAAGCGCAAATGGTTATATTTTTGGGGATTATTAATCGCAACTATCTTTATTAGTTGTCACCGTTTACAACCACCCAGTACATCATCAGTCACCATTAAACTCAGTGGTTGGGGCGGTTCCCCTGTAGAACAAAAACTTCTCCAACAAGTATTACAAGACTTTGAAACCAAACATCCAACTATCAAAGTTAAATATGAGGTAATTTCTGACCAATACATGGATGTAATTAAAACCCGCTTAATTGGAGAAGCCGCACCTGATGTATTTTATCTAGATGCGTTAGAAGCTCCTTTTTTGATGAGTAAAAATGTTTTAGAACCTCTAGATAGTTACATTAAACCTGAATTTGATTTAGCAGACTTTGAAAAAAATTTACTTAACAGCTTTAAATACAAAAATCATATATACGGTTTTCCTAAAGACTATTCTACACTAGCTTTATTTTATAACAAAAAAGCATTCACTAACACAGATTTAAAAAGTCCCCCAACTAATTGGGATGAACTACAATTTTATTCTCAAATGTTAACAGATAAAATCAACAAATACGGTTTTGGAGAAAGTCCCGAATTAGCACGTCAGGCTTATAAAATTAAAGCTTTTGGTGGAAAAGTAATTAATAAAAATGGTTATGCAGATTTTGCTAGTGAAGCAGCTTTAAAAGGTTTAAATTTGGTAATCGACCAATATCGAGAAAAACAAACTTCAGCCCTTCCATCTGATGTTGGTGCTAGTTCTGGTAGTGATATGTTTGGTCAAGGTAAAGTATCAATGGTGATAGAAGGTAACTGGGCTATTCCTTATCTTCAAGAAACTTTTCCGCAGATAAATTTTGCAACAGCAGAAGTTCCAAAAATTAATAACAAAAAAGGCACAATGGTTTTTACTGTTGCCTATGTAATGAATAAACAAACAAAACATAAAAAAGCAGCTTGGGAATTAATTTCTTATCTCACCGGCAAAGAAGGAATGCAAAAGTGGACAGGAACAGGTTTTGCTTTACCAACAAGGAAATCTGTAGCGGAGAAATTGGGCTATGATCAAGATCCTTTAAGGTCTGCTTTAGTCGCGGGAGTTAATTACGCTACACCTTGGCAAGTAGGGGAATATCCAGCCGCAATTGTGAATAATTTTGAGAATCAATTTTTAAGTGCCTTGTTGGGTGAACAGCCATTAAATCAGGCGATGTTAAAGGCGCAGAATAACGCTAATCAGCAGATTAAAATGATGGAGTAAATTTGTGATTTTATAAGTTAATAAATATTAATTTGCTTTTTATTATGTTAATAAAAAGCAAATTATACTAGAATGTATAAAATAAACTCAATTTATCAGGTGTAGATTTTTGCAGCCACAAGATATTAAAGAAACGCTCAAGTTCCTTACTGAGAAAGCATCAACCATAGATCCATTTTTAGTAATCAGGTTAAACCAGATTAATCTTTGGATTAAAGGAGTTAAACCTGGTACATTACGTTCTAAGCGTTTTGTTTTATTATTCTTACAACAGTTTATTCAGGATGCTGACGCTTGGTTAAAACTTAAATCCTTACCTTCTAAGGAAGAACGACAGTTAGCTTTAGATTCACTGCCACCCACGCTAAAGTATTGGTATGGTTATTTATTTCCCCAGTGGTTGAGTAAAGAAGATACCAAGTTTTTCCGTTGGAGAAGTGAAATGATGGGGGGTAAGTTTAGTCAGGATGATGGAAAACTTATTGATTCTATAATTAATATCATTCAGAAACGAGACGCTAAAGTTGTAACCAGATTTATTGCTGATTTTTCAATGGCCACTGATATAATTGTTAGTAGCACTCAAGATAAGCCCCTTTGTATTCAACTCACTAGCCAATCTCAAGAGTTTTCACAAACCAAATCTGATGATTGGGAAAATACTCTAATTTTTTGGGGAATAGAAAGAGGATTATTTATAAGCTATAATCCTCGTGAAAGCGATTTTATAAATCAGATAGTTAATAAATCCCTAGATAATAGCGATAATTTGAATATCGGTATTTATCACAAATTAAATTTATAGTTTTTAGTCAGTTTAATTTAGAGGTTTTGTATAGTAATAGTTCTGAGAAGGTAAGTAATTATGGTTAACCAAAAACTAACTGAACGTCAACAAAGATTAGAGAATTTTTTACAATCTGTAAAAGCTGCCCAACAATTACAAGATGATATCATGAAATATGGGCTGGATGCAGCAGATTTATATTTTGAAAATATAGATAGTGATTGGTTAGAAACTTGGGGAGATGATGAAGATGAACCAAGTTATATTGAAAAAATGACAACTTTTTTAGAAAGTGATGATGCAGTTGCGGTGAAGGTACGGGAAAAGTTACAGAATAAATCTGTTTTAGAAATTATTGAAGGTTTAGAATATTGTTTGAGTCAATTAACAGAGAATGACAGGATTTTTGCTGCGAAGGATTTATTAGTTGATGGTGTTGCGGTTGCGGGAAGTAATCGCAGTTCTAGTCATGAAAAGATTGATGAAATTGAGTTGTTGAATTTAGCGGAAGATTTGCTGGATAAGTTGACAGAGATTTTGGGGTAAGTATAATTTAGTGATGCTGGAATAAATATGGCTAATGGATTTGGTAATAAACAAAAAAAATGTGAATTAAAACGCAGAGATTATCTAGATTTTTTGCGTAAGATGTTATGGACGATTAGAGAAAATAAATCTGATCTACAAATAAAAATTCTAGAAGATAATTTAGACAAACTAGATCACAATTTTTCAGATATACTCAGAAATTGGGCTACGGAAAAATTATTAAAGCTAGAACCAAATATTGCTCATAAAGAAGCTTTAAATCTTGCTAAATTTAGCGAAATTATTAGAGAGTTAAAAAATGGAAATCAGACTAATAATTTAGAAATTGCGATTGTTTGTTGCGAAATTATTGAACTTGTTTTTAAGCGTGATACAGAAGATTGGGGTATAAATAATTTAAATTTATCAAATCTTTATATGGATAAATTTCATAATGTTTGTACTTCTGATAAGAAAAAAAACATAGATAAAGCTATCACGTATTGTAATTTTGCCTTAGAAGTCTTTAAAACAAAAGAATTTGGTAAAAATTGGGCTTTAGCAAAAGCTACTCTAGGAAAAGCATATTCTGAAATCATAACTGAAGAAATTTCACATGATCTAAGTGAGAAAGATATCTATTTAGAATTAGCAATTGCAGCTTATAATAATGATATTTTAGATATATTGAAACAAAACCGATATCTTAATGAATGGGCAAAATGTCAAATGAATTTGGGGACTATATATAGTGAAAGAAGCCAAATAAAGAAAGAAGATAAAGAAGAAAATTTGAATTTGGCATTGATAGCTTATAACCAAGCTTTAGAAGTGTATGATTCTGATGTTTTTCCTTTTGAATATGCTCAGGTTCAAAATAACTTAGCCATTGCTTACGAAACACTAGAAAAAATTGATTCCGCAATAGACTGTTATAGACTAGCTCTAAATATCTTTAAAAATAATAATAACATCAAAAGCTTACATATTGTTGGTTGTAACCTTGGAAAGTTAGCTTTTAAACATGAACTCTGGGAAACTGCTATTGAGGGTTATAGTAATGCTATTGAAGCGGTTGAAAAAATTAGAACTTGGTCAAATTCGGAAGATCATCGTCAATTAATCTTAAAAGATTACATCTATATTTATCAAAACATTGTACAAGCCTGTATCAATGCTGGACAAATAGATAAAGCCTTTGAATACTCTGAACGCTCCCGTTCTCAACGTCTGGTAGACTTAATGGCAGGAAAAATATACAATCTGAAAGAGGATATTCCGCAAAAAGTTCGAGGTTTATTGCAGAAATATAAAGAATTAGAAGACAAGATTTATCTAGAATGCCAAAGGTATCAATCAGAAAATAACCGCAGTGAAACACGCGCAGCTTGGGAAGTATACAATGAAAAAATAGCATCTTTAGAAAGTAAAAAACAACAACTTTGGGAAAAAATCAGACGAGAAGATCCCATTTTAGCTGGAGAAATTCAAGTTACTCCTCTCAGTCTCTCAGAAATTCAGCAGCTAATTGAGCATCCAAATACAGCAATTATCAGCTTCTACACTACAAACACTGATACCCATATTTTTATAGTCAGAAAAAATAAAATAATCCTTCACACCTGCACAGGACAAAGTTTAGAAAAATTCCAACAATGGATTTATCAAGATTGGTTATTAACTTATACAAATGATTTTGAAAAATGGGAAATTCAACTTGAAACTATTTTGCGTGAACTTTCTGAACGGTTGCAATTATCAGAACTAATTAACCAACATCTTCAAGGAATAGACGAATTAATTATTGTTCCTCATCTGTTATTACATCAAATTCCCTTTGCAGCTTTACCTACAGGACAATATCAGGAATATTTAGTAGATAAATTCCTAATTCGTTATACTCCCAGTTGTCAAATTTTAGATTTTTGTCACCAAAACCAAAAACGCCAAGAGTTAGAAACATTAGATGTCAATTTTCTACAATATGGAACTATAGAAGACGCAACAGATGATCTACACTGTGCGAGATGGGAAGGTGAACAAATCGCTAAAATGTATAATATTCCAGCAGAAAAAAGATTAATTGGTAGTCGTCAAGCAACTCGTGAAAATTATCGTCAATTAGCTGAACAAGTTCAATTTCTCCACTCTTGTCACCATGCTCAATCTCGTCTTGATAATCCCTTAGAATCAGAATTAATATTAGCTGATGGTAATATTACTTTAGGACAATTGATGTCACCAGGCTGGCGTTTACCTCAACTTATAGAGGTGTTTCTCTCTTGCTGCGAAACCAATTTAGGTACACCCACTTTAACTGATGATATTCTTACTCTTTCCACAGGCTTTTTATGTGCTGGTGCTATAAATGTTGTTAGTTCCTTATGGATAGTTGATGATTTAGCTACGGCGTTGTTTTCAATTTTTTATTATGAACAGAGACAAGTAGTTAAAAATAGACCTAAAGCACTAAAACAAGCGCAAATTAAACTAAGGGAACTGAGCAAAGCAGATTTAGAAAATATATTAAATCAAACAGAAGTAAAAGAAAAAGAACTTCAAAAACAATATTCTCGGAATTTGGATAAAGATTCACAATGGGAGAATCAATATATTGCTTATACAAAAATTAATAGACTTATCAAACGAAAAATTAAAACTTTTGAATCAAACTTCCCCTTTTCTCATCCCCGATACTGGTCTGCTTTTATTTGCCAAGGCTTATAATAAAGTTTCACTGTGTTTAACCCAATCTACAAAAATACCCATAGTGAGGTAATATGACAACTCAGGTTATACTAGGAAATATTAATCCTTACGTATTAGAAAAATTACGGCTCTTCAGTAGTTGCTATGCTAAACTAATAATATAGATGCCAATTAAGTAAACATCTAACTCGGAAATTGTCAAAGTTTCTAAACCCATAACTAGAACGTTTGATCAGCTTAAGTTTGTTATTAATTCCTTCTACAGTACCACTAGTTGTTCGGTTATCAAAGTAAGCAATAATTTCATCAAACCAACGAATAATAGTATTGTTACTATTTGGGAAATATTTTTTAGCTTTTGATAGCCACATACCCAGTTTAAAGACTCCCGTATACCAATCACGAGTATTATTAAAAATCGTTCTAATTTTCTCTTTCAGTTCATGCATTACTTTCAATACAGGGGATACATTTTGAATTTGAATAAGTTTGTGTAATTGCTCCTCATTTAAATTCTCTTCATTCTTAAGTAAGGGATATTTACTATTTTTCAGACCTGATAATATTTGTTCATATTTAGATTTTTCTTCTGCTGAATTTGCTTTTTTAATTAACTCTTCTACGCTGCGTTTTTCTTTTTTTCTTTGTGTATCTAGTTCTTTATTTATCTGTGCCATTACATGAAATCTATCTGCTACTACCTGGGCATTTGGCATTAATTCTATGACTAAATTTTTATAGCCTTGCCACAAATCTATACTGACTTCTTCTATTTGTTCTAAAACCTCAAATCCCCATTCCATAAGAGTTTTCTTGATTATTTCTTGCGTACGTCCATTTAATATAGTAATTAGTTGAGATGTATCTAAATCTATTAAGACTGCACAGTAATTACCTTTGCCTTTAATCAGAGCTATTTCATCAAGTCCAAGTCTTTTTAAGTTCAGAGGTTTTAAATTGGGTAATGTTTCGGATGCATCTTTTAGCATCCGTTCTATTTCTTCCGTTGTCACTATACCTTTTGACGCTACACTATGAATATCATTCTCTAAAACTTCTTGTATTGTCTTATGTGCCAGTCGCTTTGTAAAAGTCCTTTTTTTTCTGACAAAATCTAGGTCTTCGCTAAACGGTTTTTTACATACAGCACATTTGAACTGTCGTCTATTAATTTCTAAAAATACTGGCTTTTCTCCAAAAGGTAAGTCTTTAATAATGTGGTGATGGTTTTGATGTAATTTATGGCTTTTTGTGCCACAGTTGGGGCAAGTACCATATGACTTTTTTGATTCGGTTTGTAAAATCATTCCAATCCCACTATGAAGACGATGTGATATGACTTTTACATCATCTAAATCAAGAAGCTCTGTGAGAATTTTAATATCTCTTTTGCCAGTCATAACTCTAACTTTATCTAAAAATACGGTTAATTGTATTTATACTTAACAATATATATTGTTCATATGTCAATACCTGTAAGACTTTTAGTCAGTTTTTAATATGTTTTTTAATAGTATTTTATGCCTACTGCTAATAATTTGGCATAATAGGTAATGAAGAGCCAAAATTACAGGTTTTAGCTCAAAGCCATAACCGCAGTTTAGAAGATGAAGTCAAGGCAATTTTAGAAAATTTTGTAGAGGCTGAATTAGTCAATGAAGAATCTGCTCAATCACAAGCGTGGGCGAAAATAGATGCTGCACGTCAACATCATTTAGGTAAAACTTTCAGTGACAGTGTTGAACTTTTAGGAGAGGATAGAAACCGTTGAGTAAATTTGTGGTAGATGCAAATTTCGGAATTAAATGGGTGTTACCGGAAATCCATTCACAAGCAGCATTACGTTTAAATAAACCAAATTATCAATTATTAGTTCCTGATTTCTTTTTTCCAGAAATTGGAAATATTTTATGGAAGCGTGTACGTCGAAGAGAAATGACTTTAGATGATGCTCAAAATGATTTATAATTACTTTTAGGATTACCTTTGCAAATTTGCTTATCTTCTTCTTTAATGCCAATGTCCTTGGAAATTGCCGTAAGAGTTCAGCAGGCTGTTTATGATTGTGTATTGTTTATTATTGTGTATATCTAGCTTTAGCGGTGAATAACGATTGTCAAATGGTAACGGCTGATGAACGATTTTATAATGCACTGTCTAACGATAAGCTGTTTAATTATTTGTGTTGGGTAGAAGATTTACGATAATTTTTATTAGGAAAATATCAGGAACACTCTGATGTTTCAAACTATAACCAAAGTCTTAACATTATAGAAGATTGTCGAGGTTTAGTTGTGTTTCCCATCAATAGACAACGCAGAAACCAACGCTGGAAAATTACAGAAAACCTAACAGGGTATATTTTTATGATGCCCACAATTCTCGTTTTAGGGACTTTTGTAGTTTTACCAATTCTCTACGCTGTATTTCTTTCTCTCCACAAAGTTCAACTTTTAGGCGGTATTGATTATAAATTTATTGGCTTTCGCAATTTCATCCGTTTGTTAGAAGATGAACAGGTTTGGATTGCTTTAAAAAACACCGCAGAATATGTTGCTATTGTTGTTCCCAGTCAAACTATTTTAGCTTTAATTTTAGCTGTAACTTTAAATTCTGGTATTCGTGGTAAAAGCTGGTGGCGTATTCTTTATTTTTTACCCACAGTCACATCTTCTGCGGTGTTAACACTCATCTTTATGTGGATTTATAACACCGATGGATTACTAAATGATTTTCTCGCTTTGATCGGATTACCTAAGTATAACTGGTTAGGAGATCCAGCAGTTGCACTCAAAGGCATCATGATGATGAATATTTGGTCAACTGCACCTTTTTATATGGTGATTTATTTAGCAGCTTTACAAGATATCCCCCAAACACTTTATGAAGCGGCAGAATTAGATGGTGCAAATTGGTGGGAAAGATTTCTTTTCATTACTCTTCCCTGGCTGCAACCTGTGACGTTTTTTGTGGTGACAGTGGGGATAATTGGCACTTTTCAACTATTTGACCAATCTTATATTTTCTCTGGTGGGACTGGTGGCCCTAATAATGCAACTTTGACAGTGGTATTGCTAATTTATCAAGCCGTATTTAGAAATTTACAATTAGGATATGCAGCGGCTGTGGCATTTTTACTCGCAGCAGTCATCATTACTATCACTCTAATTCAGCGGAAAGTCTTCGGAGGTGACAGGATTTGACTCATATCTCTCGCTTTCTCTGTCTTAAACCCCTTTTATACCTCTTTTTGTCAATTTATGCCCTAATTACCCTGATTCCTTTCCTCTGGGCGCTTTCTGCATCATTTAAACCGCTGTCAGAAATCATCAGTGGTGAGCCAAATTTCATCCCCAAAAATTTTACTTTTGATAACTACAAGCAAATCTTTTTCCAAGAACCGCTATTTTTCCGCTGGTTATTCAATAGTATAGCGATCGCACTCAGCGTCACGCTTTTAAACTTAATTCTCAATTCAATGGCTGGTTATGCCTTAGCTAGACTGCGCTTTGTCGGTAAACGTTTTTGGTTCTTCCTGATTCTAGCTGTACTCGCAGTACCCGCACAAATTACCCTAATTCCCACATTTTTGATTTTAAAAGCGTTAGGTTGGCTCAATTCTTACCAAGGGATGATTGTACCCAGCATGGTAAACGCCACCTTTATCTTTATGATGCGGCAGTTTTTCGTCAATTTTCCCCAAGAATTAGAAGAAGCAGCCCAATTAGATGGTTTTAACACCTGGGAAATTTTCCGAGATGTTGTTTTACCTCTAGCAAAACCAGCACTAGCAGCACAGGCTGTTTTTGTATTTATGGGCAGTTGGAATAATTTTATACTGCCTCTAGTGATTTTATTTGACCCAGAAATGTTTACCCTACCCCTAGGGTTAAATAGCTTTAAAGGTCAATACATCAGCTATTGGAATTACATCATGGCAGCTTCAATGATATTCACCCTACCAGCTTTGGGAATTTACGCCTTTTTCAACCGCTACTTTATTCAAGGCGTAACTTTTACAGGGGGAAAAGGTTAACTTTGCAATTTGTAAATTTATTTATAAAGATTTGTATCAAAAAATCAAATTTCCCCATTCTCATAACCGCTCTTGACCCTATTCTTACTTATGGAGAAACTCAGTTCAGCAACAGCATAGAGCAGCTAATGGTAAACTGATTCATGCTGATGTTAATGATAGCGAGAACATTTTACGTAAAGTAATCCCGACAGCTTTTAGCCCAGGGATTAGGGGTGTTCTAGTTCTCCCCGTCGGCTTTATACCCGGCAAACTTTTAGCATCAGATAAATATCTATGCTTTTGGAACTATTCGTGTCTTAGTTGTGTTGAGCATTAAAAACTGAGAGGGGAAATATGTTTAGAAGACTAATTGGTGTTGTTGTAATTACTGTTTTGCTAACTTTTCAGATGCTTGTTGGTAGTGCAACAGCGGTGGAAGTGGATAAAGCTACCCGCACAGTGCCATTGAATGAACAAGGTGATACTGTTGTCATCAGCGTCAAAGAACTGGAAAAAGGTAAACGCTTATTTAATGATACTTGCGCTCAATGTCATGCTGGGGGCGTAACTAAGACTAACCAAAACGTGGGACTAGAACCACAAGCTTTGGCAGGGGCTACACCAAAACGTGACAACATTGCAGGGTTAGTAGACTACATGAACAATCCTACAACCTACGACGGTGAAGAAGAGATTTCTGAAATACATCCCAGTATTAAGAGCGCTGATATCTTTACAGAAATGAGAAACCTGACAGATGATGACTTAAAAGCGATCGCAGGTCACATTCTCATCCAACCAAAAGTCGTTGGTACAAAATGGGGTGGCGGTAAAATTTATTACTAAATTTTTCCTGACTAGCCTCTGTAACAAATGAAGTAGGGCAATAATATTGCCCTGAGTATAAAAAATCTCAGTTCCCAGTCGTGTTACTTGAGTGCATTTAAGCACAACCTTGATCATTAGTTACAGATGATTTCGGTTTTTGCTTGAATTTGTTCTCTGGAAGCAGGACTGGGAACTTTGTCTTTTGGTTTAAAAAAAAAATCATCTATGACAGATTGTCATATTTGGTGTTGATTGTATTTAAAATGGGAACAGGAAAATAAAACTATATCTCAGGAGAGAGCCATGAAATTAATTGCAGCAAGTTGGAGACGCTTAACTCTAGCTGTATTGACCGTTCTTTTAGTTGTGAGCAGCTTTACTGTTTTTGCTCCCACAGCATCCGCTGAAACATTTCAGGTCAAATTGGGTAGTGATAAAGGATTGTTACAATTTCAACCCAGTAAGTTGACAATTAAAGCAGGGGACACAATTGAATGGGTTAACAACAAACTTGCTCCCCATAATGTTGTTTTTGATCCTGCCAAAAACCCTGCTCAAGATAAAGCTTTAGCTGCATCTCTATCTCACAATAAATTGCTGTTGAATCCTGGACAGAAAGTAACAACAACTTTTGCCGCAGATGCACCTGCCGGTGAATACAATTTCTATTGCACTCCTCACCGTGGTGCTGGTATGGCTGGTAAAATCATTGTTGAAGGCTAAAAAACTTTCTGCCTGAACACCAGATAATTTTTTTTCGCTTATTAAGTGGCAGAAACTCTTGATAAGAAGCGGTAACGAGTTGTATCCCCAGGTAATTAGAGAGGGATTAAGCTAGTTACCGCTAATTTTTATCAAATTTTTAACCAAGGGAATTTCGTATTATATTATACGTAATAGCTAATAACTGGAGATGTAACTAAATATTTGAGGCTGCTATTAGCCCTGGATATATTTACTAGCAACAGTTGTGCAGTGGCAGAATACTGGTGCGAGGAAAGTTTCTTGAAAATACGTTTACTAATTTTATTGTTAGCGATCGCTTCGCTCGCCGCAAGCATCACTCTTTTTAACTCAATAATTATTTATCCAGCCTTAGCAACAGAAACATTTAACGGTAGAAAAATATTTAACGCTAACTGTGCTTCTTGCCATATTGGAGGCACTAACATTCTGGTCGAACATAAAACTTTAGAAAAGGAAGCATTAGCAAAATACCTGGAAAATTATGACACTGAACCTATCCAGGCAATTATCCACCAAATACAAAACGGAAAAGGTGCTATGCCCACCTTCAAGAACAAGTTGAGCAATCAAGAAATTATAGAAGCAGCAGCTTATGTTTTCCAAAAAGCTGAAAAAGGCTGGAAAAGCGAGTAGGGCTGAGTGTTCAGTCCTAATAACAGCGGAATTTAAGTAATGCAAAGGCTACTCGCGTTGATAGCGGCAGCCTGACCACAATAATTTTATTGTTTTTTATTTGACTTTTCTTGTCTTTCTTCCTTAATTTGACGTAAATTTTGGATTAGCTTTTGAGTAGATTGCGTAGAGACTGGAGGCTGATTTTCCCCAACGGATATTGGAGAAGGGTTGGGAATCACCACAGATTGAGCATTCGACTGATTTTTTCTGTCTTCTGGTTGAGATACTGTTTGAGAATCTTGATTCTGTAAAGGCTGGATTTTTACAGTCGTTTCCTGAGTATTATTGCTATCGTTATTTTTCTGAAACCGTAATTGGAATGGATAAGAACTAGTCTGCTTGAAAACTTTAGGTGGATTAGCGCTAAAAAATTCCCTAGTTTTCGATTGTAGTTGAGGAGCTACTGACCGATCTTGAAACTTGATATCTAAAACCTTGCCATCAGGATCTATCACCAAGCGACCCACAACAGTACCTTCCATACCTCGTTGATCTGTCGAGATAGTTTCACGAATGACTGCTTGTTCTTTAACGTTGGGATATTCTTGCTGAATTGTTTTTCTGAGGGCATTGTAAGAGTTGAGGTTAGCCAATAACTCTTCTCTTTTCAGGGCTTGTGAATCAGACCGATTGAAATTAGTCCGTTCTGGTTGTTGCCTCGTTGTAGTTTCTGGGGATGGCATTAACCCTCTTGGTGCTGATGCTAATTCACCTTTACCTGAAAAAGATTGTTCAGGAGCCAAGTCAGATGGAGAATTTGCCGCAATTTGAACTCCATTATCACCCAACTGGATTTCTTGTGGTTGAGCAGTTCCCGATCCTGTTGTTCTAGAGCCAATATCAATCGGGTCAGGAGATGGGTTATTTAGCGGTTCTGCAAATTTATTATCTGCCTGAACTTGTGGCAACCTATTGATATTCAGTGCTTGGGTTTCTTTAATTTTGGCATCTAGGTCATCAACAAAAGGGGAAACTGAGGGAGAAAATGTACTTTTAGGAACTCGAAAATTAGAAATTTGCGTCCGAAAATCGTTTCTAGCAAATCTCTGGACGGGTTGCCTTCTAGGCAAGTAAGAAAGATTATAGTTGGCAGATGATTGGGGGATGGGTGGCAGTACTTGCTGGCTAGATAAAGGTGGCTCCAAGGGTGGCATTATTGTTGATTGACTGCTCAAGTTTGTCGGAGGCAGTTGCTGTTGTAGCGGCAATTGCGGTGTTTGTAATGCAACTTGGGATGGATCGATAGTTTGTGGCAACCGACTTTGGTCAGATGGACTCAATTCCATTAATCCGACCGCTTGCGCTTGAGATGAATCAGTTTTTGCAGATTTGGAATCAACAGGCATTAAGGGAACAATCAAAGCGATAGCACCGTGGATGCCAAGAGAGGCTATAGCTGCTATCCCAGTTGGTTGACTTAATATTTCTGGTATATTTTTCAGTATGGAGACGTAAGACATAGCTGTTATCGTTCACTCGGCTCAGTTGCATTTGACTAGTCTAAGAAGGCAGAAGGCAGGAGATAGAAGACTGTAACACTGATCAAATCTACTTTTTGTCTCTTGCTAACTACTGAACCATTTCTGCCGTGCTTTACTAGCTATTTTATCTTTTTCGATTATATTGCCATCTTCAGAGATGGGTTCCTCTAACCAAATAATAACTTCTTATATTGGCATTCAAAACAGGACGGTTCAATTAATCTTAAGTTTTTACTTTTTTGCCTAAATTAGTTATAATTTAAAGTTGTATTAAAAAATTGATTATAATTGTTATATAAATACACAATTAATTAGAATAGAGGTTTGTCCATGCAAATTACCTTATTTGAGCGGTTTTTGCGGCGACTGGCGACAATTTTATCTGTCGTAATTTTGACTCTGAGCCTCATTTACACCTCAACGGGAGTTTTACTGTCTTTTTACTACGAACCTACAGCAGGTGGTGCTTATCATTCATTGCAGATGATTAAGACGCAAGTACCCTATGGCTGGTTATTTTATACAACTCATGAAATTGCTGGTAACGCTGTTATTGCGATCGCACTCATTAATCTCGTCGTCATGTTTTTAGGTCGGCAATTTCGTCAGAGTTGGCTGACTGCTTGGATCAGTGGCATTTTATTAACATTAAGTGCCATTGGTTTAAACTGGACAGCCATGCTGATTGGTTGGGATCAATTAGGATACTGGCGATTTCAAATTGAGCTAGGCACAATAGAAGCAATTCCTGTCATTGGTGGACAACTACGAGACATTTTAGTTGGTGGAGGGGCGATTAACACTCTAACAGTGCAACATCTTTATAGCCTGCACAGCTACGTGATTGGAGCTACAACTATCATTTTGGCTTTAGTACATTTGTCTGCCTTGTTATGGCAAGAGTGGGAAATGTCTCAGGAGAACAGCGGACTTCAATTACTAGATAGTTCATTAGCAGATGCCTCACTAGCAGAAAGTTGAGACAATTTAGCGGTGGGTAATTCTTCTACCTCCGCTAACTTTTCCAAGGACAGGGGTGTAGACTGACTCGCACCAGATAAGCGTTTTAACAGGTTCGGTCGAGAATCGTGTAACAAGTAGATAATGCGATCGCCAATTTCCCAATCCTGATTTGCGGACATCACCTGTAGACGACCTTCTCGTTCTATTAACAATGGCACCAACAGCCCATTACGAATCTTTTCTTGTATATGCTCCTGCTGACTAGCAAATTCCTCCTCATTTAAAGTCGTAGTCCCCAATTTCACCCTGCCATCGTTCAAATACTCTTGCCAAGTTTTAATCGGTAAATCGGATATAAAAGCCTGATCAACCTTACTATTTGAATTAGAACTTTGAGGATCACGGGGAAAAACTGCTAAAACACGAGGTGGACTAAATTCCTCAGCAGCCCGTTGTGCTAAAACAAAATTCACCTCCCCATTATTAGTCATCGCCAAAAAAGTTCCCATAGAAGCAATTCCCGCTTCTTCTAAAACTGTTGCATCAAGCGCACTACTAGCAATTACCCGCAAATTTTGAGCTTCAGCTTGAGCAAAATATTGGGAGTCAGTATCAATCATGATCACGCTTTCTCCCCGTTCTTGAAAAAATCGGGCAATTAACAAACTCAAGGGATTACAACCAACTATCAGCGCCCCAGTTGCATCTTTAGAAGTGATTCGTAACCACTTAACCAACCAGCCTGCTGTTAACCCTTGACAAAAAACCGTCATCATAATTGTCAAGAACACCAAAGCTTTAATCGCATCACCACCATTAACACCTCGCTGGGTCAGGGAAATAGCAAATAAAGAAGCCACAGAGGCAGAAACGATTCCTCTAGGGGCAACCCAACTTAAAAACAGTTTCTGTCGCCAATTAAGATTACTATTCCAAGTACATAACAGAACGTTAATGGGGCGAACAACGAACATTAATACCAAAACAGTAAATAAACTACCCCAACCCAAAGCCAATACACTGGCAATAGATAGGTCAGCGGCTAGAAGGATAAACAGTACAGAGACGCTGAGAATTGTCAGCTGATTTTTAAAGCTTTTTAACAGCCGTTCTTCAGGAACTGATGAGTTGGCAAATACTGCACCAGCAACGACAGTAGTCATAATTCCTGACTCACTCCGAATAGTCTGCGCTAGAGTAAATAAACCCCACAGAACTGCTAGGACTACTAAGTTTTTCAGTTCAAACGAGAGAAAATTAGCGCGTTTAAAAATCCAACTCATCAAGTAGCCGCCAACGCCCCCAATGGCAGCGCCCACACCCAAACGCATTAGTAAACCAATAATGGCGTTAATAGGGTCAGCATCACCATTTAAAATTGTATCCAGGACAACGTAGGCAAGAATAGCACCCACTGGATCGATTAAAACCCCTTCACCTTCCAACAGCGTTGCTACTTGTCTATCTACGTTGATTTGTTTGAGTAGGGGCCCAACAACTGTTGGCCCTGTAACAACGACTATGGAAGCATAGAGAAAAGCTATATTCCAAGGAAATTCTCCCAGCCAGTGAGCTGCCATACTCCCACCCAGGAGAGTTATTAGCGTTCCCAGGGTGACTAGTAATTGCAAACTGACTGAAACTCTGCTCAACTCCCGCAAATCTAATTTGAGTCCACCCTCAAATAAAATAATTGCCGTTGCTAGAGAGACGATGACTTCTACTCCAGTTCCTAGTATGTGGGGATGTAATAATCCAATACCATCAGCGCCTAATAGGATGCCTAACAGAAGTAATAAGACGATGCTAGGTAGCTTGAGGTATGCAGCCATTACTTGGGCGCTAATGCCAGCAAGGACTGTAAACACCATCTGTAAGGTAATTTCAAAAGATGCTTCCATGTTGTAGATTTTGAGAGATTGATTTCAAAATCCTTTGTAAAGAATCATAAATACTCACTTTACAGGGTACAACAGCACACCCATCGTTAAGAAATTAAGAGATTCTTTTGTGCTTAGTCTTTTATGGTACATCTTGTTTAGCTAGTTGGCGACCAAATAGGCTGTGTTTAACCAGAATACAGGAGTATGGCTAACGCCGCCCTGTGCTATCAGAAGTATGGCTTACGCCATGATATTTTTCTAATTTCCTACTGATTTAGATGCTGTTCAAAATTTTTTTGCCAAATTTGTTGACAATCTCTGAAAAATCCGTTACTTTATAAAAAGTCTGAGTCCAATGCCCCCATCGTCTAGAGGCCTAGGACACCTCCCTTTCACGGAGGTAACGGGGATTCGAATTCCCCTGGGGGTACTTTAAATGTATAGATAATTTAGATAGGTGGAAGAAGTTTAGTAGATTTCTTTTTTGCCTAAAAGCTAACTTTTTCTAAACTATAGATTTACACAATGCTTATTCATTCGCACGTTGACTAATCGCCATAACGTTGAATTGTCAGTATTTGGTGAAGCAGTGTTAAATAATGGATATTGCCATTAATCAGTATAAGCATTCAAGGGGGTAGAAAAGAAAGAGCCAAAAATTACCCTCAAAATCTGATAAATTAAGCGACATGGAACATAAGCGCGTCAATCACTTAGAGCAGATACCTCCCGAAGATTGAGGAGAGACTCATATTCAAAGCGCAAACATCTGGTAATGTACCAGTTTCGGCTCTCAAACCGAGGCTGGTAGTGTTTTAGTTAAGCAGATACTAACTGTGCTTATAACCATTAAATCTCAAAAACCTCAAGTTTTGGAGTTTATGATTGAGGCTGTTGCTGCTTGTGGTGGTACAACCATTCTTTCTTTACTTCCAGTAGCTACTAAGCTGTTACGCATCTAGATTGGATAATCCTAAAATGCTTAAATCCTGTGGGGTGGGCATCTTGCCCGCCAGATTTATACAAATTAAATGGACAATAGCTTACTTGCTCTGATGATTCTGACTTGCTGAAAGCGGCTTAATTTTTATGAATTTATTTTTTGGGGTTGTTTTTCGGTTTATTTACACCCCTTGAATGCTTACTATTTTTGTTGATATTTATGATAGCAAAAGCTCAAAAATTTCGTTGGCAAAAAACTAGATATTCGGCTTTATCTCGAAAAATCGACATTTTTATGGCTGCGGGGAAATTTATGTTATTTCTTTGGTGGGATAGTATTTTTCCTCAAGATTCTTTAGAACATAAAAAAAACCGGGCTACTTGGTTGGTTAATACTTTAATTAATTTAGGGCCTACCTTTATTAAAATCGGTCAAACTTTATCAACTCGTGCTGATTTATTACCTTTAGAGTATGTGGAAGCTTTAGGAACTTTACAGGATCAAGTTCCGGCTTTTAGTAGTCAAGAAGCGATCGCTATGATTGAGTTAGAATTAGGTAAACCTTTACAATTTATCTATCAAGAATTTGAATTGAATCCTTTGGCTGCTGCTAGTTTAGGTCAAGTTCATAGAGCTAAATTATACACTAGCGAAGAAGTTGTTATCAAAGTACAACGTCCGGGTTTAGAGACTTTATTTAAGTTAGATTTTAAGATATTATTACAGTTAATCAAGTTTTGCAATAAATATTTTGTTCAGGTTAAAAAATATAATTTAGAAGCGATTTATGATGAGTTTTTTAATTTGTTATTTCAAGAAATTGATTATATTCAAGAGGGCAAAAATTCTGATAGATTTAGGGAGAATTTTTATGAATATCCGCGTATTGTTGTGCCTAAAGTATATTGGCAATATACCACAACTAAGATATTAACTTTAGAATATAGACCAGGAATTAAAATAAATGATAAAGCCGCTTTAGAAGCTTGTGGAATTAATATTAATAAGGTAAATGAAACGGGTATTTGTTGTTATTTAAAACAGTTATTACAAGATGGATTTTTCCAAGTTGATCCTCATCCAGGGAATATGGCAGTCAATCCAGATGGTAGTATCATATTCTATGATTTTGGCATGATGGCAGAAATCAGAACTTTGGATAAAGATCAGATGATTAAAACCTTTTTTGCGGTGTTAAAAAAGGATAGTGATGAAGTGGTAAATACTCTAATGAGTATGGGATTACTTGAACCTATCCCAGATATGACCCCAGTGAGAAGATTAATCACATTTTTATTAGATAAGTTCACCGATAAACCCTTGGATATTAGGGCATTAGGCGAGTTAAAAAGTGAACTTTATGAAATGTTTGAACAGCAACCATTTCGCCTACCTGCTCAAATGACATTTATTTTAAAAGCTTTAACCACATTAGATGGTATTGCTAGGACTTTAGATCCTAAATATAATCCTACAGCATCAGCCCAATCATTTGTTAAAAGCCTGGCAACTACAAAAAGTAAAGGAAATTCTATCGCCCAATTAAGCAGACAAGCAAGGGATTTTATTCAATATCAATTGACAAAACCGAATAAAACTGAAGTTTTAGTTAAAAAATTAGAAGAAAGAGTTGAAAGAGGAGAGTTACAGTTAAGAGTTAAAAATGTTGAAAGCGATCGCATATTAAGACGAATTTATCTAGCAGTCAAAACCTTAATTTATGCTTGCTTAACAGGATTTAGTATGTTGACAGGATTAATTTTGATGATCGCTAAGTATAATAATTGGGCGATTGCTATTTTTTGTGTATGTAGTTTTTGTCTATATTTATTAGTTAAATCCCTAATGAAATTAGCAGTTATCGAGAAAATAGAAAAATTGAGTAAAAAGTAGCTGGCTTAAGTATCACTTTTATAGCTTGGTCAAAATCCCGTTGTATTTTTTTGTAATTATTGTTGGGAATATGGTTGAGTTGGTGAGGAAAACTGAGGGAGAGTGAGGGTAAAACAAATTTCGCTGAGAGGGGAGTCTGTAATTGGAGTACTTTCAATAGCGATCGCACCCTGCAAATGCTGCACTAGAGATTTGACTAACGCTAATCCCAAGCCTGTACCTGGTGTCCAACGTCCTTTACCACGACGGAACTTGTCAAAAATATAGGCTGCTTCTTCTTGTGAGATGCCACGCCCTGTATTAGTCACTTTAATAATAACTTGATCAATTTCTTGTTCGACTTTGTGACTGGCTTGTAAATGGACAACAGTATCACGTTCCGAGTATTTACTGACATTAGTAAAAAGTTCTTGCAAAATGCGCTCAAAACTCTCAATTTCAGTTTGGAGCGTTAATGGCTCCTTGGGTAAATCCACGGTGATAGTTAATTCCTTCTCCGTCAGTTGCTTTTCAACACCAGCGACAAACTCATTAATCTTAGTATTTAAATCTATAGTTTCAAATTGTGGTGCTTCTTGATGAGATTCAAGTTTTTGGAGGGTCAGTAGGTCATTAATCAAGTTAATTTCTTTAGTACATTCGGATTCTAGAATATCTAGATATCGAGATTGACGATCTGCTGAAATTCCTGGCAAGCGTAGGTTACGAATGGACATTCGCATATTTGTCAGGGGATAACGCAAGCGATCGCTAATATTGCTGACAAATTCATCTTTGAGTTCATTTAATTGTTGTAACTGCTCAACATATTGCTTTGTTTTTTCATACAATTTTGCCTGTACTTCCAAACTCCGCTTCAGTTGCTCTGTTCGTTCATCTACTAAATTTTGGACTTGTCGTAGTGTCTGTGACTGAATTATGGCATTACTCAATTGAGCGCAGACCATTTCCACCAGGTTCAATTCCGCAGGTTGCCAATTGCGAGCAGTTTCTTGCTGTAAAACCACAAAACCTAAAACTTTGCCTTGATTTTCCAATGGCATTAACAGTGTGGTAGGAAACTCCTCAGTAGCAAATAATGGATTTGGTTGCCAATCATCTTTTAGTTCTGTAAAATTATCAATCATAATCGGTTTCCCCGATTCTACAAATACACGCTGACATAAACTACAATCTGATAACCAAAAAGACTGCTCTAATTTTTCTAAAGCAGTGGCAGAAACGCTGTTAGTCTTACTCCATTCCCCAACTATAGTAGCTTTGGCTTTAGGAATTTGCTTTTTTGGACGATTCCTAAACATTGGGTCTGCGTATTTCAATAAAATCAATAAACCTCGATCTGCTTCTAAAGATTCAGCAGTCGATGAAATCACCAACTGGAGCATTTGATTCAACTCCAAGTTACTAAGACTTAGTATAGTTAATTGCTTAATTAAACTTTGATGCTGGCTAGTCTTTTGCAGATACTGTTTTTGAGTCGATAGCAGATGTATTTGTGATATTTGAGCTAAAGCGATCGCACAAGATAACGCTACTACCTTTAGTAATTGTTTTTCTGATTCATTCCAATCATAAGGTTGGAATTTTATCAGGCTAATTACACCGTTCTGTTGCCCATTAAATCGCGTGGGAATTGCTAAAACCGATTTAATCGGGACTGATAAAGATTGACACCCAATTACTAGATTTTTTTGAATTATGGAAATATCATCAATAGTCAATGGTTCAGATGCACATTGTACAACTGGTGAACTCATCATCAACTGTTCCATTGATAATATTTCGCTGGAGTGTGATAATTCCAGATATTCTTCACTACACCAATTAGCTGTAGATATTTCAGCCGATTCATCACCTGTGACGGCTAATAGACAGCAGCAATCTACTTTAAATGCTAATCCCAGTAAGTGAGCAATTTCTTGCAGCATCAAGGATGGATTTGCACTATTGGCAATGATATGATTAATATCCTGCACCAAAGCATGGCCTGTTTTGTCCTGTTGCTGCATCAGATGGGTGGGGTATTTTTGTAGTTTTTCTACATCATTTACGTATTGTGGGAATGACAATAAACGCTTTTTCATTACTGGTACACTAGTGGATGATCATCCGATACAAAAATGCTAACAATCTGATGAATCCTGAGTCATTTATGAAGATTTTCCGTTAAATCTTAATTATTTATATTTCAGTTACTGTTTTTTAACAGCCATATCAATCTAGGTATTAGCGGACAAAGCAGTGAATTTTTGTAACTGAAAAACTGCTACGAGGCTAAAAGGCAAGTCTTCTCTACCTTTAGTAGTAATTAGGCATCAATTTTTTGCCCATATTCTAAGAGCCACTTAATATATCAGCATTTTGAGGTTGAATTAGTTTATAGCCTCATGACTAGGATATCGTGTCTGTAACTTTACATAAACCGTAATTTCTCTATAATTACACAAGAAATATCATAGTTGGTATCCGAGTTAATACTGGATAAGTCGGTAACAGTCCACGAAATACAATTTTGGGTATTCTGGGTTTACCGAGTTGATTTATAGCAATGGGCAGGGTACTGAGAACATTTTTGAATAAATAAGAGAAATTTTGGTATGTAAAGGTTATCTGTACCTGTCGCCCGATCCAAAAAAATAAATCAAAACCCAATTTAACGGAGTGCAACCTAGTTACTCTTAGGAAAACCAGGTTGCATTGACTGAAATATTAAGACTGGCGCAGGCTGGCAGAAATCATTAAACAGTAGAAAGTTTCCCTCACCACTCGTTACTCAGCCAGACTCTCGACACTTAGAGGAACCATATCGCCATTCTTAGTTAGCGCCAATAACATAGGCTGTTGAGCTTGAATTAATGTGCCTGTGAGTACACAGCGTTCTTCTTGTTGGGCTGTAGCCGGTATACTAGCTCGAATATCAGCACGGGAAAATCTGGGTTTCCATTCACCTGATTTTTGCTGGACATAATTCCAGAGGATATCTCGGATGAGGGCTTGATATCCTTGATTGCCAGCTATCTCCTTGAGTTTATCTTTAAGTTCGCGCTCCAAGCGGATGCTGGTAACTTCCATGTCAGTGGTTGGGGTGCGTGCGATGGTATGCATGATTTTTTCTCCTTATGGGTATAGACAGGATAGTAATACAAGTGTAGTATGTTTAAAGAAATGTTCAATAGGTGAAATTTTCTGTGAAATCCTTTTACCCCATCTCTACCTCTTCATATCCCGCCAATTGCCAAGCCAATTGGGAATTTGCTGCTGTGGGAGTGGAGTATCTATTTATGGCCGATGGTAGCCAGCATCAAAGGCAAAACACAGAGGGTAATGATGATTTTAGATATATCAGTTTTAATGGGCTGATTAGTAAACCACAAATAGATACCAGAAGCGGGAGGTACAAGCGAATAAATGCTGTACCGTAATAAGACCAGAAAAGTATCAGGTCAATTTCTAACCCCCGCTTCCACCAAATCAGAAGCGGGGGTTTTTTAATAAGGAGTCGGGCTGTGACGAGCGCCATACAAGTTTTAGAGCAATCCGTAGTGGTGTTTTCTCAAAATTATTTACCACTGTGTCGGGTCAATATTAAACGAGCGATTGTGTTGTTAGTAACGAATAAAGCTGAACCACTAGACTTTTCCTCAGAAGGGGGATGGTTAGTTCACTCACCTAGCTTAGTGTTATCTGTACCAAAGCACATCCGGTTGAAAATCGCTGCGGCTGAGAGGATGTGGAGAGTTCCCCCAGTAAATCGGCGGGAAGTACTGCGACGAGATCATCACAGTTGTCAATATTGCGGTACTAACAAACGTCTGACATTAGATCATGTGATTCCGCGTTCTAAAGGCGGTTCTCATTCTTGGAGTAACGTAGTCACAGCCTGTGAAAGATGTAATTCTCGTAAAGGCGATAAAGCGATCGCTGAAGTTGGAATGCAATTGCGTACCAAGCCAAAAGCACCAGTCCACCCAGCTGTTTATTTTGCGGAACAGTTCTGGATAGATCTACAAGCAAACCTGGAATAACAGGAGAGCATAAGGAATGCTGAAATTAACTTACACTGAAGGGAGCTTTAATTTAGAGTGTCTTACTCTGTCACTAGAAGAATGGGTGGCGCAAAGAGTAATTTTGGCACTACGTATTGGTCAACCTCTACATTTTGAACCTAGCACGGCTTCCTTTTTGCTTCCTGTTGATTTACCGGGAGTAGAAAGGCTGAAGATGGAGGTGCAACGAAATGATGGTGAAATCATCGTGTTGTCTACCTGTGATGCTGAATATCTGGAAGTCACTTTGCGGGGTTCTTGGTTATCAGATGGTGAAGATGATGCTGTGGGTGTGTTTGTGACAACAATGAGCGATCGCACTGAATTCTTCTTAAACAAACTTTGGAATGAGGCTCAAGCTGATGCTGCTGTCAAAAGTGCTGAATGTTGATTGAACTTGATCGTTGCATTTCCAGCAATTTGGGAAGTGTGACAAATCGGTAGCCTTGCTGTTTGAGTCCGTGGATGATTTCTGGCAAGGCTTTTACCGTTTGAGTGCGATCGCCCCGACCATCATGCAATAACACAACAGCACCTGGTTTCGCACCTTTGAGAACATTATTAACAATAAATTGTGGGTTTGATGAATTAGTATCACCTGAATTTACTGACCACTTAAAAATGGCATAGTTTTGAGTTTTGGCGTAAGCGGATAATCCGTTATTTAACCTACCACCAGCAGGACGAAATAAGGATGTTTTTACTCCTGTAGTAGTGTAAATAAGTTGAGCAGTGCATTCAATTTCGTTTTTGGCTGTTACCGGGTTCATGGGTTTAGTCGAATGATGCCATGTATGATTACCAATAGCGTGTCCTGCCGCTACAAGTTGTTTGGCAATTTCCCGATTATTTTTTAAAGAAGCTCCTACCCAAAAAAATGTAGCTTTGACATCATTTTGTTTAAAGATATCTAACATTGCTAAAGTTGTTGTTGGCCAGGGACCATCATCAATAGTTAAAGCAATAACTTTTTCATTGTTCTTTGGTTTGACTCGACGATAGATTTGAGCTTGAGATTTATCTGGGATATTAAAAGTTATATTTGCGCTGTTAGCTGGTGGCTGTAATTGGTCATTCAGTTGACAGGGTGAGGGAGTTACAGGAATTGCATTGAGATTAGTGAGTGAGATTTCTGGTATTTTAGGTAATGTGATTATTCCAGAGATAATCAAGAGAATGATGACGACAGCGGCAATAATATTTTGTATTTTGTTGAGTTTATTTTTGGGCATGATTTTCTGTATTAACGTAACGTGAGTTCGACATAAGATAATTTGTGGAAAACTCGCCACAAGTAGGAGTCTCAAACCCTTATTCTCTCGCCCTTAAAAATCATAACTCCGTTCGCGTAGCGTCTCCAAAGGAGAAACTCCTAACTCCTAACACCGAACTCACGTTAACGTAAGTTATAGCAGTTCTCGATGGAGTGATGTACAAAAACCCCAACCCCTCTCACAAGGGCAGGTTTTTAATATGATCTGTGAAGGCAGGACTGGGAAGACAAGGAGGGAAAGTAGACCAGGAAGATTTTATACTCAAAATAGTCTTTTAACGGAGTATTTTTGTTACTAAATATACATATTTTTGTACGGCTTTTCTCCCTTGTCACCCGTTAAGCCTCACGACAATGTAAAATACCTACCCTTGTGATCCCCAACCCTCTCCCTGCAAGCGATGAGGGGACTATGATGTACCTCATGTGATTAGGAAACACTATGATATAAGACCAACCTCAACTAGATGATTAGCAACTTGGGTTATTAGCTATTTTTCTATTTCTAATAATTCGGGAATAGTGACAAATCTATATCCTTGTTGTTTCAGTCCATTGATGATTTCTGGTAAGGCTTTGACAGTTCTTTCTCGATTTCCTCCACCATCGTGCATTAAAACAATTGCGCCGGGTTTAGCATCTCTAAGAACATTTTTAACGAATACTTGATATTTTGCACGAGGATCAGTATCTGCTGAAGTTACTGACCACATGACAACGGAATTTTTTTGATTTTTAGCATAAGCGGCTAATCCGTTGTTTAAATAGCCTCCGGGGGGACGGAAAATAGATGTTTTTACACCTGTTGTTTTATAGATTAATTCATTTGTTCTTTCAATTTCACGTTTGGCTGTGGCTGCATCCATACGTTTATATAAATGATTCCACGTATGATTACCAATAGCGTGACCTTCAGCTACAACTCGTTTAGCTATTTCTTTATTGGCTTGTAAGGAACTTCCTACCCAAAAGAATGTGGCTTTTACATCATTTTGTTTAAGGATATCTAACATTTCTACTGTGGTTTTTGGCCAAGGACCATCATCAATAGTTAAAGCAATAACTTTTTCGTTATTTTTGGGTTCGACTTTATAAACTGTCTTTCCTTGGAATTTAGCAGGAACGGTAAAATTCAGGGTTTTGATTTTAGCCGTTGGTTGAGATTTGATATTTGCTTGATTTTCAGGAATGGAAACTCCCACGGCTTCGCTGTTGGTTTTTAATTGTGGTGGATTTGGATTACTGGTACAAGCAGTTAGAGAGGATACTATTATGGCAACAGTAATTATTCTTATTGTTTTTTTGTAGTTGTTTGTGGAAGTGTAATTATCACTTGGCAGCATAAATTTCTGTGAAATATATCACAGGTTAGAAATTTGAACTTTTACAGTTTTAACAGAAAATTTAGACGCGGTGTAGGAGTAAAGCGGATAGAAGAATTATAGCAATTCCCAAGCTCATGAAATACACCCCACCCGTGCTGTAGCGCACCCTCCCTTTACTAAGGGGAAAGGCTATATCAGAAAATTGATTAGAGGTTTTTAAGCAGCAATCTATCTCAGGAAATATGTCTTATAGCTTATATTATTCTAGCTTTAGTAGTGCGTGCGATCAACAAGATAAAGTGAGCAAAGAAATACTCAAAGATAGGGTAAAAGGAATCTTTATGGGGTTAGCTATGGCTGTATAGCAAGACTGTAATATTGTCAAGAGTATCAAAAACAATGCCTTGAATATGAAAATAATCGAAACATCACAAACACTATTGTATATATCTAAAGAGTGAATTTATCTAATTTATGATCAAGGCAAATTATATCTGAAGATTGATGAAATAAATAGTTATTTAAACTACTCTACAAGTAGAAATATAAAGCGCGAAAATATCATAATGAAGATTCTTGATTTTGCTATATCTAGATTGCAGTTAGCATCCAGATTTATATTCATGGCTTTTGCCTGTGCCTTCATCTTTTTATTTAGTGCTTCTCCTGCTTTAGCTATCAGTAGT
This sequence comes from Anabaena sp. EIM26, assembly GCF_057568715.1. Lineage (NCBI taxonomy): Bacteria > Bacillati > Cyanobacteriota > Cyanophyceae > Nostocales > Nostocaceae > Anabaena > Anabaena sp. EIM26. Next base: position 2,665,258 of record NZ_CM172472.1, read on the forward strand.
TATCAAAGTGAACCCACAGAAGCAACAACGCAGCTATTGGAAACCCAACGCAAAACTGATGAAGCAGCTAAAGCTCCACCGATAGGACTTAAAGAAACGCAAGAAAAAACAAGGAGAGGGCTTAATGAAGTTCAGGGAGATGCTGATATTGACAAAATGAAGCGTCCCGAAAATTCACAAAATGCGACTTCAGTAGAACAGGAAGTAGAAGGTTTTTTGGAAAAAGTTACAGGCGGAAACAAGTAAATATTATTAATGGCTTAGGGTCAATATATACATTGGAATTGACCCTATTTATTGGAGTTATATTTTTAGTTATTTAAGTAAATAAAATCAGAATGTTTCTTTAGATATACAAGAAAATAAATATTAATATTTCTATTGATTGATGTGGATTATATCGAGATTATGACAACTTATATTGTAAGTACTAATAGACTACGAGATTAATGACTAAAATTAACATTGGCTTGACAGAAGAACAGCGTTACGGTGTGATGAATTTGTTAAATCAAGATTTAGCAGATTCTTATGTCCTGGTAGTAAAAACTAAAAAGTATCATTGGGATGTTGTTGGGCCTCAGTTCCGTACCTTACATGAACTTTGGGAAGAACAATACGAAGAATTGACTGAAAATATTGATGAATTAGCGGAAAGAATTCGTAAGTTAGGAGGTTATCCAACTGGCACAATGGAAGGATTTCTCAAGCTTGCTACGCTCAAAGAACATAGTGGTGAAATTCCCACAGCAACGGGGATGGTAACTCGATTAGTGGAAGATCATGAGCAGGTTATTCGCAACTTAAGAAGTCATGTAGATCGGTGTAGTGAAGAGTTTCATGATCAGGGTTCTGCTGACTTTTTGACTGAATTAATGGAAGAACATGAGGAGATGGCTTGGATGCTGCGCTCATTTATTCAAGGGGAGTCATTAGAACCAGATAGACAAGAACAATTAGAAACTAAAGTTCCAGTTGGTGTGTAGTTGAGAGTTGTTAATAACAAGTAGAAGGAGTATACAAGTGTCAGAAGGATATCAAGCAGAACGGACAATTTCGGCTGTATTAAGAGAGCAGAAACAAGTTGATGATGTAATTCGCCGTTTACTAGATAGAGGTATACCGAAGGATCATATTTCGGTAATGGGTCGAAATTTCCAGTCAGAAACGCGAATTTCTGGTTTTATTACTAAGCGGGATGTAATTCTAGGGGGTTTGAGAACAGGGGCAGTTTTTGGTTCTTTGTTCGGTTCTTTCTTGAGCTTGCTGACAGGTGTAGGCGTGTTATTTATTCCCTTTGTGGGGCCAATTGTGGCAGCAGGGCCAATTGGTGCGGTGTTGTTGGGGGCTGCGAGTGGTGCGATCGCAGGTAGTGCAGGTGCTGGTTTAGTGTCGGTTTTCACGGCTATGGGGATGCCAGAAGAGAAAGCGGCAATTTATCAAACCCGCTTACAAGCTGGAGAATTCTTATTAATGGCAGAAATTCCGAGCGATCGCACAGGTGAATTTCAATTGCTATTAGAAAGTGCTGGTGCTGAAGAAATTCACACAAGTGATAAAACCCTGGCTCATGCTTGTCCTGGCCCATGTAACAGCCCAGAAGATTTATCTCCTGAAGTTCGCGCTCATCTATCACCAGGAGCGCAGCAAGTATTCATTCAGCGATATAATGCCATATTGAATGAAACTAGCGACGAATTTACATCTGAACAAGCCGGCTGGGATGCGGTTCATCAACAATTTGATGAAGATGAAAATGGTATCTTGTCCAAAGAAAAAGTTAGAGTTTAATTTCTGGCAATTAAAGAATTAGTAACAGGTAATGGGGTAAAACTCATTACCTTTTCATCGCTGACTAAAGGTTATTTTATATCATATTGGCTTTAGCCACATTCCACCTAATAACTAGTACGTCCAGTAAACAAACCCCACAGAAAAATTGCAACTATTGCGCCAATAATAGCCACAATTATGCCAGGAATACTCAGAGTTGCGGCTGTAAATTGTAATGTTCCTGTTTCTAAAAGAGTTACTAAAGTTCCACCAACAAAAGCACCAACCATACCTAAAATCATGGTTGCTAATATACCTCCACCTTGACGACCAGGATAAATAGCTTTAGCGATCGCTCCGGCAATAAGTCCTAGAATTATCCAAGCAATAATATTCATAGTCTAATTCATGAAAATTCCTATCCATAGATTAGTAATTTTATCTACTCACGAAGTCTGTCAAAGGACATATTTAAAACTAAATGCAGTGTAAATATTCAGGTGGTACATGATCTACTAACCAAACACCATTATCAGAACAATAAAAAATATAACCTGCTGCATACATCACACCAGCATCTACAGCTAAAATAACGGGTTTTCCATGCCTTGCACCCACTACTTTAGCTGTGGCAATGTCAGATGATAAATGTACATGATGACGTGACATTTTAGAAATTCCTGTTTGCATAATTGCATCTACAGATGTTTTTCCTGTGCCGTGATACAGCACTTTTGGAGGTACAACAGGTTTTAATTGCAAATCAACTTGTGTACTGTGTCCTTGACTAGCACGAATCAGAGTCAATGTAGAATCAAAAGCAAAACGTTTTTTATCACTGGTAGCAACTACTTCTTCTAATTCTTCACGAGTAATAGGAAATTTGTGATTAGTGCAAGCTATTAGAAGTTCATCCACAGCAACCCAACCACCAGGAGATAATTTAATACCTATTTCTTCTGGTGTGTGACGTAAATATTTACTCAGAAATTTACTAATTTTCACTAAGCGAGAATTACTCATTTTAAATAAAAATAAAAAGTAAGAATTCAGGAGTTCGGAGTTCGGAGTTCGGAGTTCGGAGTCAGGAGTCAGGAGTCAGGAGTCAGGAGTCAGGAGTCAGGAGTCAGGAGTCAGGAGTTCGGAGTTCGGAGTCAGAAGAATATTTTTCTCTTCTGTTCCCTGCTCTATAAAACATTCTTTATCCTGAATCCTTACAACAAAAAAATGAATTAATGATTTTTGGAATAATGGCTTTTTAAATAGTCACAAAAACAAATTATAAAACCTAAAACACAGCTTGCTTTCCAGAGAAATAACCACCAAGGGTTCCACCATGCTCCTGTTTGAACTTCGACAATATCAGATAATCCAAACAAAAGAAAAATTACCGATGTAATTTGATTTTTGCGTTTAGCAATCAGTGAATCTCGTTTGTAGCTATACGCTATAAACCCCAAAGCAAATAAACCCCATAATACTGCCTCAATGTAATTTCCTTGCTTGTAAAGGGTTTCTAAAAGTTGGGCATTTTCCAAAGAACCAGACTGATTCAACCACACAACAAACCCAAGCATTGCCACAAATAACAGGCTTAAACGTAAAAATGCCCCTTTCGTCAACTGCAAAGGAGATTTTGGATGCATAAGCTTTAAATTGGTATTTAGTATTTAATAGGTATTAAATTGATAAAACTTGTTTGATTATTAAGGCTAATGCAACTGTAATCATGAGAGTTAATGTGATTTTACCACCCGGTATCAGAGATTGATAAATACCATTTGTTAAGTTTTGTTGGTTTTGTTGTTTCCAACTCATAACTGCGGGAATAATTCCACCTAAAACCGAAATGCTGAAGATTCCCGTATAATCCAGTGCAGTAAAAAAAATGGTGGGATTTATTGTGCCTAAACTCATTGGGGGAAATAAAACAAGTGAGAACATAGGTAAACGGGAAAGTTCACCTTTTGTCATTCGAGAAATATCTTTAAAGAAATCCACCAACCCATAAACAAAACCGATAAATGAGGTGATAATTGCAAACTCTGAAAATACAGTTAATACTAATCCTAAAAATTCTCCTGCTCCACCAGAACGCAGAATTTGCAAAGGATCAAAAATACTGCCATTTTCTAAATGATTCTCTAGCATATTGGGACTAACACTGCCCAGAATTACGGCATTCCAAGCCAAGAACATAATTAGGGGAATGGCAGAACCAATAATGATGGATTTTCTAATTTTCGGTATATCACCTTCTAGTTGTGTCACCACTACAGGTACAACATTATGATAAAAAAGAGCGACACAGATAACTGAAACTGCACTCCCCACGGCATTCCAATTTTGAAATAAAAACTGTGAACTTTTTACTTGCCCTGATCCTAATAATAATAACCCGATGAAAGAAATAATCACAATTGCCACAAAGGCACTGTTTAGTTTCTGAATAAATTTTTCTTTTCCTAAATACAGGATACCGCCAAATAAGAGGGTAAAAGTTGTTGTTCCTATCCAGTTAGGTAAACTAGTTGCTGAACCGGTGATTTTAGTTAATACCGATACTAAAATTTCTCCACCTTTGCTAATATATGCAACTAAAAGTGCATAGTGCATAAACAAGTATGTACCACCAGCAATTCTCGCTCCTAATTTACCTAATGTCTTTTCTACTATTGCCAAAAAACCTATGCTGGAAATGCCCTCTGCACTCATGACATTTAATGTCACTTCTGCAATTAACAAGCCTGAAAATAATGTGTATAACCAAACCGCAATGATGAGAATTGTAGATGGTAAAATCCCAGATGGTAAAGTCACCGCAGGTAGGGCAAGAATACCAGCCCCAATGGTAGTTCCAGCAATCAAAGCAGTGCTTCCTAAGACGCTACCTGGTTGATGATTTAATTTATTTCCATCAAATTCCAGGTGAGAAAATAATCTAGTGATTTGCTTTTGTTCTGATTGGAGAACTGTCTTCATAGAGATTTTTGCTCAAATATCTGCCCAAAACGGGAAGAAGATATGAATTTATGTAAATAATTGTAGCAAAAATCCTTGATTTACGCTAATTCTCACCTTTTATTTCTTGTTCCCATACTCTAGAATGTGATAGGGGTCTGCCTTGATTGACGGCAGCGCCAAAGCTTCTGTGATGATATTCCCCGTTGGAAACTGGGAACGAGATATGCCTACAATTGATAACTGTTAAAGTAATGCTATTTTTTGAGTGGGTTTGTAATTTGGTAAGACTTGATTGAGTTGGCTGGAATTTAAATTAATATGACGTTGCAGCACTGTAGAAATTACATCACGAAAATCTGTAGCGATCGCTAAATCTCTTTTCTCATACAATTGGGATGCTGACAAACCAGGCCATTCTCCATAAACTTTGCCACCTTTAACATTACCACCCAAAACCCAGACAACGTTACCATGTCCATGATCTGTACCACCGTTATTATTTTGGCGCACAGTGCGACCAAATTCAGACATGACAACAATGGTCGTATTTTGATAAACATTGCCCAAACCTTGAGCCAAAGCTGCTAAACCTTTGCCCAATTTGCCCAAATTCTGAGCTAATGTTCCCTGGGTGCTACCTTGATTAGCGTGAGTATCCCAACCACCTAAAGCCATAAATCCTAATTCGATTCTGGAATCTCTCGCCATCAGTTGTGCTAATCTGCTCGCATCTTTAGCAAAACCATCAGGTAAAGGCGCTCCATTGTTGGCCATGGTCATTTCCTGATCCAAGTCTTTCATAATCGCTTCACGCGCCATTCTGCCTTGACGATAGGTTTGACTGAGGCTATCGTTGCCACTGTAGAGTTGATCAAATGCCGTTGCTACTTGGGGACGATCTATCAACAGCCGTTGTTTAGGATTTGCCCCTGATGGTAAATTGGCTATGGGCATCTGACCATACAAAATCCAAGGTGTGTTTTGTCCCACGGTTACAGCTTGCACAGGCGTTTTTTTCGCTATCACTCCCAGTAAACGATTCATCCAACCATCTCTAGTCCCTTTGTTACCGGGAGTTCCACTTTCCATATATTTTTGAGCGTCAAAGTGGGAACGAGTCGAGTCAGTTACACCGCAAGCATGAACAAATGCTAAATTGCCTTTTTCCCAAAAAGGTATTAACGGAGATAATACAGGATGTAATCCGAAGCGACCATCTAAATCTATCACTCCCCCTTCTTTACCAGGTTGGGGAATGGCTATTTTTGGTCTAGCTTGATAATAAGCTGTTTCTGAATAGGGAACGACGATGTTTAAACCATCCACTCCACCTCTCAAAAAGATGACTATTAAGCGTTTTGGGTTATTTTTAGGAGTAGCTGAATGGGCAACCCAAGCATTACTACCAATAGTGGTAATAAGTGAAGTGGAAAATAGCCCGGTTTGGATGAGAAAATCACGTCTTTTCATAAGCTTGGGGACTGGGAAGAGTGTTCCTAATTACGAATTATCAGCCTAACGCCGCATAAATTCTGGGCTACCTAAGATTAAACCGCTACGAATTTCTAGTGGACTTGATGCGATCGCTTTTTGGGTTTGAGGAGAAAATGAATTACCCAATGTATTAATCAGTTGTTCATAATCTACAGGTATGGGCTGATTAGCTTTTCTTTGTTGCACCCTTTTTGGTTTACCTGGTTTCATCTGTCGTCGTGTTGGTTTAAATATGGTTAAATCACCATTTCCAGCAGGTGGGATGGTTTTTCTGGGTTTTGGTGCTTTTGCTTTGTCTGGATTGTTTTGCGGTGGTAAGCTGGATATTTTTAAACTACCATTAGCGATCGCAGTCGCAAAACTCAGCCGTCGAGTCATCGCATCAGGATTTAACCAAGCTTCTTTAGTATTTTTATAACCGTCTGGAGTTGGACATTTATAGAGAGGCATCGCTGACTGCTTGAAAAATTCCAAAATTGATTTGGTATTATTCAATTCCATCCCCGTTGCCCGAACTACTGAAACTGCATATTGGTAGGGTGTTTTAAACTTGCTGTTAAAGTTCTTCTCGTCCCAAAATTCAGAACTCTGAAATAAAGTATTCAGTACATCACGAATATTACCGTCAGTCGCCAGATATCGCTGTGCCAGTTTTTTAACTAAAGTTTCTGGAGGATTATCATTCACAAAATACTGAGCTAACTTGTAACTAATATGACGAGCAGTAGCCGGATTGCGAGCCAAAATATCTAAAGCTTCTTCCCCCTCAGCCTTACCACTGCCTTTAATTTTGTAACCTAAAAGAACTTTGTCATTAAAATCATGATGTTTGGAATTAAATTCAAATCCATCACTCTTATCCTGATGAGAATTATTAACAATCCCCCAACCACTCAAAATTCGTGCTAAAGCAATCACATCTTGTTGAGTATAACCACCATCTACTCCCAAGGTGTGTAGTTCCATCAACTCACGGGCATAATTTTCATTTAGACCCTCGGCTTTACCCTTAGCATTTGGACGATTAGAAACTTTATTTTTAGCATTATCTAAATAAAGTAACATCGCCGGATGGTGTGCCGTTGCTCCTAATAAATCCCGGAATTTGCCCAAAGCATAAGGACGAATCGCTTCTTGCTCATAAGCACCTACCCAAATGCGATTTCGTCCTTTATTAGCATCCACATTGAAATGGTTATACCAAAAATCCACCATCACTTCTTGAAGTTGGCGGTGACTGCTAGTAGCCCTTAACAATCTAGACTGGATTGCTTCATTACTAATTTGCCTAGATTGCTTGATGATAGCTTGCTTTTTTTCTTGACTTGATAGTACTCCGCCCGGAATCTTTGTGGAATATTGCCAAAGTTGTACCACATTAAAATTTAGAGTCTTCATTTGTGAAAGTTTACGAGTCAAACTTTCCAACTCAGAAATAGAATCAGGGGAGAGTTGCTGTTTAATATAGTTCTCTACACCCATAGATTCAACTTTTTGAATATCCCCAGGTGCAGGACCAAAGCTCAAACGATTAATGATATGCAGAACCTTGGGATTTACGGTTGTAGTTGCCGCATCACTAGGAATAACGCTTCCTAATAACAGCAACAGTGACAAAACCCAATATTTATTCCTGATTAAGGTCATAGCCTTATTTTGGTTGTGTTGAGGGATTTGGAGGAGCAGGAAAACGTTTTTGTATATGTTCAACCCATTTCTGGCGTTGTGTTGAATTTAAAATTTCCCTAATCTCTAGATCATCTTGATACTCTGCATTAGCTATTTGCTCTCTGAGATTATTAATTTGACGATATTTAGTATTTACATCCTGCTTACTAGCATTCCCCGCCATGAGTTTCAAAAATTCCTGTTGTGCTTGACGCAGTTCTTCTCTCTTTTTTTGTATACGTTCTCTAACCGGATTATTTCTGCGAATTTCTCTAACTTGCTCCAGTTGCTTAGGCGTTAAATTCAAGTCTTTGGGTAATCCCCCTGGATACTCCAAATTGGGAGCGGGCTTTTTAGTAGGTGTGGGAGTAGGAGTTGATGTAGAAGTAGGAGTGGGATTAGACTGGGCAAATGCCGCAGTACTACCTAAAGTCAAAATCAACAGTGTCATTACAGAAATACGATTTAACAACATTCAGTTTTAACTCCTGGAAAGATGTACATTAAATTATGTAGTAGTACCTACATTCTTACGGGAGAATGTGACGGTAATTAATCAAAATTTGTTTCCTCTCTTTTTCAATTGATTTTTTAAACAAACCGCTGTGTAAACTCGCACATTAAGTCCACCCTGCCTTTCCGTAACATAGCTGGATCTAATCTTTCTGTAGTATTACAAGTCATCAATACCACTAAATGCTGCTTCATCTGTACACCAGATTCATCTATGACACTTTGGTATAAAGTTCCATCTAACAAAGCTAAAATATGTTCAGTTTTGTTGTTATATTGTGCTACTTCCGAAGCTCTATCTTGAGCTAAGTTATCGGCTTCATTGATGATTATACAAATCCTTTCTAAGTAATTTGGAGGAACAAAATTAGTAATAGCATCATGATCCAAAATAAAAATTACATAGCCTAAAGGTACTAAAATTTCCTTGGCTACTGATTGCGTCCATGCTGTTTTACCTGTACCCGGTTCTCCATGTACTACAACGGCTAATTGGTTCTGATTGAGAACTGCTTGTTGAACTGAGTCACTAAAGTCTTGAATTTCTTGGGGAAATGTACGAATGGGAAATTGATTATAAACTTTACCAACACGACTTTGATATCCACTCAACATCACAGCTAAATCATAAGTCGCTTTATTAATTAATGGCGCTAGATTTTGAGACATTAAAGTATATTGTCTTCGTCCACGATCATAAGGATCAATCTGTAACCAAATATCGTATTTAGACCAGTAAGCATAAACAGTATTGATGACATCTAGTCGTTCCCAATTAACAAATTTTTCTGCGGGAAAATAGAAATCTCTCTCTGAGTAATATTGAGTAATAATATCAGGACGTTCTAATAAACGTAAAACCCTCAAAACTGTAATTTCTTGCAATAAATTCAAAACATAATCAATGGGGATACTATTACGACTCACAAATTGGACAATGGGTGTTTCTGTAGTTAAAACATCCTTGTAGCGATGGTCAGGCGTTATTGCATCAGGTGTAATAAAATTCCAATATTTTTGCAATTCACCACGAGTATATTCTGAAGCTAGATTTAATATATTTGCCCACCAAGCATAATCTTTTCTGGCTAACGCATCTGCATAATAACTTGCTAGATTAATAGTTTTTTGGGTTAACTCATGGGTATCATGAAATATAATTTGCTGGAAATAGCCCCAATCAAAGTCACGTTGAAATGGCCGCCAACCATTAGAGAGTAAGTTTTGCCGATTGTTATTCTTGGAATTATTGTCGTCATTACTTCTGAAATAATCAAAATCCATATTTGATGCAATTTAGTGAGGGTTAAGTTATTTGGTAATAATGCAGGAGATGATGGAAAAGTTTGATCGTACTATAAACTACCTGTGTGTTAGTTCCCAAAACAAAATTATTTCTTATTGCCAAGAAACTCTATGGGTAAATTATTACACATATTTTACTTTTAAGCTAATCTCCTAGTTTTTATTACCTGTAACTGTTAGAGAACACAAGTGGTAAGGTTAAGTAATTTTTCTCAATTTTGGAAAACAAAAATAATATTACATAAGTTTACATAATTTAAAAGTTATTAAGCTGGGAAATTACCCAAATTAACTAGGAAAAGAGTTAAATAATGAGCGTATCACCCATTTAAATACTACATATAATACATAAGCACCACTATGTCAAGTATTATGCTGAAAATATTTACGTTCCAGTGGGGATTAGCTAACTTTTTTACCAACTTATTAATGTATATTTATTGCTATAGTGGTTCTCTGTTCTCTCTTATCGACTTGGTAATTTAGCATAAAAAGTACCGGAGAGCCTAATTTATTTAATTTAAGATAAATTGGTAAATGACTGTATTGCAGTCATCAAGATACAGCAATCCTAAATGATTTATGAACGCTTTCTTTCCCCCTGTTCCCTATTCCCTGCCCCCACCAATCAGTTCTCAACTCAAATAGGATCGCTATATATTAATAGATATTTCAGGCTACTGTGAAAAGGTTAGTAAAATTTCTATTATATCAATTGAGTAGTGTATTTTCATACTGGTTTGTATGCTGTAAATCAAGTTTTAGTTGTGAAATAATACTTACAAAGTAGTTATTATTAATACTAATATAAATAACTATCTAATTTTTATATATAAAGTTATTGTAAAACTATTAGGAAAATATTCTGCAATTTTGCATATAATCAAGGTGTGTCTGCTAAAGCTATTCAGATTGAGTTTTTCTTTCCTTTTTGATGCCGGGAAAAATTATCAACTGAGCGCCAGCAATACACTAGCTAATCCTGAATAAGCAATCTCCTATGGCTCGCGGGATTATTGTTTTTACTAGAAAGATGATAAATCCCAATTTAATTTTCTGGAGAAGAGATGTATCTGACACATTCATTCATGAGTGATGAAAAGAAGCAAAGCTCTCAGCCACCTTTGATTTTGGTAGTCGAGGATCATGATGATAGTCTACTTTTACTTAGTTATGCTCTAGAGTTACTGGGGTGCAGGTTTATTTGTCAATCGGACAGTTCCACCACACTATTAGTAGCAAAAGAGCATCAGCCAGACTTGATTTTGTTAGATATTTTGTTACCTAGTCTGAATGGACTAGATGTTGCTCGATATCTAAAACGCGAGCCTCTAACTTGCAATATTCCAGTAATTGCAGTTACAGCTTTAACTGGTCGAGAACACCAAGAGCGTATCCTCAGAGCCGGTTTTAATGACTATATTAGCAAACCCTATATGCTTGAGGATTTAGAGGCGATCATTTGTCATTTGCTGGATGATAAAATCGAGCCTTATTTGGAGTTTGAAGTATGTCAGGAAAATTAGGTAATAAGGTCATCAATTTTCTTTAGGTAGTCTCACTGTGAATATACTACCTTTACCTAATTCTGAGGAAAGTTCTATTTTTCCACCGTGTGCTTCTACAATTCGTTGTGATAGATGCAGTCCTAAGCCACTACCGGATCTTTTGTTTCTACCTTGACGAAATCTTTCAAAAACTGTTGCTTGATCGTCCGGGGAAATTCCATAACCTGTGTCTGCAACTTCAATTAAGATTCCACTGTGCTTGGTCTTGGTGGATAAGGTTTCCAAAATGCGGATTTCGACACCACCTGTATCTGTGAACTTGATTGCATTACCGATTAAGTTATTCAACACTCGTCGTAGTTCTAGTCTATCGCCAATAATAATTCCAGCATGATTACTTAGCTGGTCTAATTGATGAGTATCTAATTTAAGAGTCAAATTTTTCTCATGAGCAAGGGGAGTTAGTTCACTAATTACTTCTGCGGCTATTTCCTGTAAGTTGCATTTTTCCAAATTTAAGGTCTTTTTACCTGCCTCAAAGCGATAAACTTCTAGTAAGGTGTTGACCATTTGCATTAAATTTTGGTTACTGCGAATCATCACAGAAATGGCTTGTTTCATTTCTGGAGATATTTTACAAAAAGTTTCCTGTTGAAACAAAGCTAACATTCGATCCGCTGCTACTAAGGGTGTGCGTAAGTCATGGGTGAGACGAGATACAAAGTCTTCTCGCTGACGGGTCATTTTTTGCTGTTCGTCAATGCTGTGTTTAAGCCGCAAGAGCGATCGCACTCTGGCTAGTAGTTCATCCGTATCAAATGGTTTACGAATAAAATCATCAGCACCAGCATCTAATCCTTCCACTACGCTAGATTCGTGAAAGGCTGTAATTAACAAGATGGGAATATAGCTGAGATCGGCATGATGACGAATTCTACGTGTGACTTCATAACCATCCATCCCTGGCATCATGACATCTAGTAGAATCAGATCAGGCGGAGATTGTAATACTTTTTGTAAAGCGGTTGCACCATCTGATACTAAGTCAATTTCATAGCCCTCGCTTTCTAAAATTGTTTGCACTAAAATTAGATTATCTCTAGTATCATCAACGGCGAGGATACGATCAACTTTATCAATCTTGACAACAGACATAATTTAGCAACTTTTTTGAAATGAATCTCAATTAATCTACATTGTTAAGTGAGGATAACCCATCACAGCTTGGCTAGATTGAGATGGTGGAAATTCGGGTGGATTTTGAGCAGAATAAAACAAACCATCGCCACTACTTAAACTGAAACTATAATTATCTCCTGGATGAGAACTAGGTGTTGATGTTATTTGACGAGGTAATTCAATTTTAAATATTGAACCTACTCCTAATTGACTTTCTAGAAATATTTTTCCCCCCATCATTTGCACTAATGAATTAATAATTGCTAGACCCAAACCTGTTCCAGGATATTTACGACTAATACCTTGATCTATTTGTCGAAATGCTTCAAAAATATGTTGAAAATCTTGAGGAGAAATGCCAATTCCTGTATCTCGGATAGTAATTGTAATCTGATTTTTGGCAGTAATTTCTCTGATTTCTACCCAAATACTTCCATATTCGGTAAATTTAACTGCATTGGAAAGAAGGTTGATTAAAATCTGATGTACTCGGATTGGATCATTAAATACTAAAGTATTTTTTAAGTCTATTTCTACAAGCAAGGATAACTTTTTTGCTTCGGCTAAGGAACGTATTTCTAATACGGTATTATTAACTATTTTTGAGAGGTCAAATATTTCAGGTTTTAGCTCTAATCTGCCAGATTCTAGTTTAGAAAAATCTAATACTTCATTGAGCAGCATTAACAAATGCTTACCATTATTGAGAATCCGTTCCACCATATCCGCTTGCTGATGAGTAAGTTGACCAAATTTGGGACGTAACAGGATTTGGGAAAAACCAATGATAGCATTCATTGGTGTTCGTAATTCATGGGATATGGTTGCTAAAAATTGTGATTTTAGCCGTGTTGCTTCCAAAAGTTTTAAATTTTGTGCCTGAATTTGTTGCCGTTGTTTCTCCAATTCTTGGTTTTGATTAATTAGTTGTTCATGACTTTCTTTTAACTTCTGATATGCTAAGTCTGCCTTGATTTGTGCGTTGTATAATCGAATCGAACTCCGCAAAATCTGTGCCAAATTTACCGAGGATAGTTTGGACTTAACAATATAATCTGTAGCACCTGCTGCCATTAATTCAATAGCAATTTGTTCATCTTCTGGCGCAGTGAGGATGACTAAAGGAACTTTGATTTCTGAAGAGCGTAGTTTGTTAATTAAAATTAAGCTATCTTGGTTTGGTAAGTGATAACCTAGAAACACGCAGTCGAAGTTAGTCCTTTTGAGGGCAGAGAGTGCATTATTACTATCACTGACCTCACACAATTCCATATAAACGCCTGCTTTCGTCAGGGCTAACCGAACTGCCATGCGATCTACTTCGTCATCATCTACAACCAAAATTTTCAGCGTCTCTTCCATCAGTTTTTATTTATTTTCGCTGTTCAATAATTTTGATTTACAGCATTTCCATGTGAAAAATATGTAACTACAGAATTCAAAATTTTTGTGTATCATCAGATATAGATATAGAGTAATTTAAGGATTTTACACATAATCTAATCTAAATTGATGTTCATGAAATTAAATTTATCGTCCTCCTTTCTTCCATTATCTAGATGAAAATTATTCTCTTCTAAATTAGGCAGGGTCGATATAAAGTAAAATAAAATACTTTATCCATCTCAACACAATTGTAAATGAGCAGATGATTCACCGTCTTCAGCCATTAGTGAGAGTTGCATATAAACATTGTGTACCAAAAGCTTGAGCAGTTTTACCCACTAGAATATTTCTCTGTATTGACGATTCATTGATGCTACAAGGGTCTAGATTTATCCGTAGGGTTAATTCAAAATCTAAAATCATTTCGCGTAGCTTTTTGTAGGAAAGTATCGCAACAAAGTCTAAAATCCAAAATTGTTTGACTCATTTACTATTAACTAGTTTTAAGTGCATATTTTGAGAGTGGGAGTTCTAAAAAAAATTTAAAGTTGAATTAAAAGTAAGCTCTGATGTTTATCTTGAATTTTACTTAGTTTGTTTAAATAACTTTTATTCCTTTTTGACTATGGTTTGCTACTAACAGGATAATCTGAGATTTTCTTAAGAAAATCTAACTATGCTTTAGTGTGCTATGCTAGTTTTTAGCGAGATTCATTTTACCCTTTATTAGTTGTTGCATTGTGTAATTATGAACTTAAAAGTTGATAAATTATGGTTAAGTCATGACAAAGAGGTCAGATAATTGCACATTAGTCTCCATATTTCATGTTTTAAAAAATAATAGCCATATATCCGTAGCTAGATTTTTACTTCTACCCAACATAAAACAAATCAACTTGATTATTTCTATCGACAGATGCAAGTGAAACTAAATATCATCTATCTTTGGTTTGGAGAAATAAGATCAAATACTTACAAAAAGTTTTAACTTTAAATAAGCAGTCAGATATTCTAGTTAGGTGTAACGATGAGTGAAATTAGCATTCTTTTAATTGAGGATCATGATTTAACCCGTATGGGACTAAGGGCTGCATTGCAGTCACACAGCGGATTAAGAGTTATTGGGGAAGCGGCAAATGCGACCCAAGGTTTAAAACTTTTGGAAACGACTAAACCAGATGTGGCGGTAGTAGATATTGGTTTACCGGATATGGACGGGATTGAACTAACCCGCAAGTTTAAGCGTTATCAAGCAGAAACTGGACAAACAAATACAAAAATTTTGATTTTGACAATGGATCATACAGAAGATGCGGTTCTAGCGGCTTTTGCAGCAGGGGCAGATTCTTATTATATGAAGGAAACAAGTATTAATAAATTGACTGAGGCTATACAAGCGACTCATGCTGGTAATTCTTGGATTGATCCAGCGATCGCTAATGTGGTACTCAAGAAGATGCGTTTGGGTATACCTGGAGAGAGTCTGGCATCTGATAAACCAAAGACTGTAAAAATCGAGGCGTTGGCTACAGAGTATGAACAGGTATTGGAAACCTATCCTCTGACTCAACGGGAATTAGAAATTTTAGAGTTGATTGTAGCTGGTTGTAGTAATGGACAAATTGCGGAAAAGCTTTACATCACAGTGGGAACAGTCAAAACTCACGTCCGCAATATTTTAAATAAACTGTGTGCGGATGACCGTACTCAAGCTGCGGTTCGGGCTTTGCGTTCTGGGTTGGTAGGTTAATTTCAACCTAATCTGTCTTGTAAACATTCGGCAATCCGTTTCGCTGCACCAGGTTGTCCCATGCGTTGAACGCCATTTTCGGCAATTGTTTGGATCAGGTCGGGATTTTTGAATAGGGATTGTACCACTTGGAGAACTTCTGCTGGTTGGTTCACCACAGTTAAAGAGACTCCTAAAAGACGACTTTGCGCTTCAGCAAAAGCAGGGTTATATTGAGGGCCTTGACCAGGAATAGCGATCGCAGGTTTGCCTAAACCAATAAATTGTTCTGTTGCTGTTCCTGCCATTGCGATCGCTAAATCTCCTAAATGTAAGCAGTCATTGTAAGCGGCTTGAGTGAGAATTAAATAAGCATTTTTTTGTTTAAAGGTTATACAATCAGGGTCAGAAAGCTGCACAGGAGAGACTGTAGATCTTTGCCAGCCGTGGATTTGCAAAGTTTGAGATAAAATATTGCTATCTAGACCAGGAGCGATCGCACCTAAAAATACCAAATCTCGTTCCTGCCAACTAGCAATCATAGCAGATACAGCAATCATGATGATCTCCCAGTTAGCATAAGCCTCAGTCCCACGGGAACCAGGCAGCAAAGTCACCATCAAAGGACGAACAATTTCTTGTTGTTCAGCATCAGCACCATAAAATCTTGGAGTTCTCAAAGTCGATTCCAAACCATCCATCATCGGATTCCCCAAATCAAAAGCTGGAATTGACCACTTTTTTAATATTTGCGTCGTCAGCGAATCTCTAGGAAACACAGCACAACAACGACGACGACTCATCAAAAACCTTTCCCAAGGATGGTAAATGGAACCAGAAAAATTTTCCCAACGTGCCGATTTTGACTTCCTGGGTAACAAACCCACCTCATCCCGCACATAATATTCAGATTTTGCCGTCCCCACAAAAGCATAATTAGCACCACTGACAGCAGCAAACAACAGCGGGACAATATCTCCCACCGCTAAAATAGCCTTGTTATGACCTAATTTCGTTTGCGAACTCACCCAACGACGAATAGCTTGAATTTGAGTCCAAGTCAATTGCACCAAACCACCACGGACATCACGCATCAATTGCCGACTATCCATGTAAATAAAACCACCAGAAGGCATACTTCGCACCGAACCAATACAAGGCACATTCAATTGTTGATAAGCACGTCCTTCACCAACTATCGGTAAAGCAAAGATATCTGGTGGTGAAGATAGCCGTTGCAATTCTTGTAAAATGCGGACAGCAATAACATCTTCTCCATGACCATTACTTAAAACTAGTAACTGTAACCGAGAAGCAGTATCTGAAGAGTTGGCAACTAAAGGTAATTGGGATAAATCACTCATAGAATTTTAGATTTTGGATTTTAGATTAGTAATATTTGCAGAGTATTGCAATTTGTGATCATAAAATCTGATAATAAGTATTGTCGATCGCACTAAATCAACCTAAATAGGGCTTGCTGAGAAAGTTGTTCCTTTAGGGCTAGGAGTCAGGAGTCAGGAGTCAGGAGTCAGGAGAAAGAATTAGAAGGAGATCAGAATATTCTCAAATCTGGGTAAATGAACGGTTTTTGATACTTTCATCGCTTATTTCTTGCACCTTATCCAACTTTTTTAGCCTGAAACTGTTGATATATGTAGGTTTTTGGTTTATTCAGCAAGCCCCAAATATCATCTGGTAAAAAATCTCTAGATTGCCTAGATATAAATACTCATTAAATCTGTGTTAGGCATTAGGAATAATTGACAAGAAACAAAAAATTACAATTAACAGTCTCTTGATTTACTGGCATAGGGATATAAATCGGCAAAAAGCTAGAAATTAGCATTATCCCCAGGACTTGCCCTGACTGCAACTAACTACCAGTTAATTAAATTAATCAATATTAATTATGCGAGTTTCCTCTGCGGCAATTTTTACCTTAGCTACTTTAGTTGCTAGTAATATCACTCACAAAGCAAGTGCTGTACCAAATCAAACCACAAATGAGGAGGAAGTAAACGCAACAAGTGATGTTGTCGTCGTCCCATTTGTGGAAAATCAAACAGCACAGGTAGAAACCCTAGCATCTCCAGAAACTACTTATGCCATAGAATTTAGCTCTCAGCCTGTGGTTGTACCGAACAATATCAATAACAACTTGACTACAGATAACAATTTAGTAGTTATTGCCACCAATGTCCAGATAGTTGGTGCTAATCCAGAATTAGAGCAGATAATTCGCAAAGTTATTAAAACCCAAATAGGCGGTAATACCAGTCAAACCCAACTCCAAAAAGATGTAACAGCAATTTTAGATACTGGTTTATTTGCGAGTGCCAATGTTAACAGTAGTAATACATCCGCTGGCTTGAATGTGGTGTATCAAGTCAAGCCAGTAGTCGTACAAGCCTTACAATTATCTGGTGCAAAGGTACTTAATTATAAAGTAGCCTTAGAAAGTTTTCAAAATCAGATTGGTAAAGATATTAGTCCAGCCAAACTCCAGGAAATAGTCCAAAAAATTAATCAGTGGTACACAGAAAACGGTTATACCTTAGGTAGAGTACTATCAATTAAACCCAGCCGCCAAGGTATTCTTACAGTTAATGTGGCTGAAGGTTTGGTAGCTGATGTTAAATTTCGCTTTTTGACTGAAGAGGGGGAAAAAGTTGATAGTAAAGGCAACCCAGTCAAGGGACGTACTCAAACTGAATTTCTCCGACAGCAACTCAAGTTGCAACCAGGTCAAGTCTTTCAAGACAAATTAGCCCGTCAAGATGTACAAAATTTATATAAATTGGGTTTATTTAAAACCGTCAATGTTGCTTTTGAAGGGGATGCAAGCAAAGCCGATTTAATCTACGAACTCCAAGAAGTTGGGGCGCGATCGGTTAACTTGGGTGGTGGTTACAATGCTGATGATGGGATATCAGTCATTGTCAGCTATAAAGATCAAAATGTTGGCGGTGTCAATGATACATTGGCCGCAAATATTGAAGTTAATAGACAGGATGTACTGTTTAATACTAATTTTAACAGTCCCTATCGCGCAACTACCCCCGATCGCTTTGGATATAACATCAAGACATTCCGTAGAAGGGAACTTTCAGATACTTTCGACGATACTATCAAGCTAGAAAATGGTGACAAAGTAAGGGAAGGCAGGATTGGTGGTGGAGTGAGTATTCAGCAAGAGGTTGATGGCTGGGATGCTTCTTTAGGTCTTAATTATACTCGTGTCTCCATCCGCGATCGCAAAGGTAATATCACCCCAAAAGATGCCAATAACAACCAATTATCTTTTAGTGGCAATGGAATTGATGACCTGACTACCGTATCTTTCACAGCCACCAAAGACGAACGCGATAACCCTAATAAGCCAACTCAAGGTTCTCTCCTCAGTTTCACCACCGAACAATCTGTTCCTGTTGGTCACGGTCAGATTTCTATGAATCGTCTCCGGGGCAATTACAGTCAGTTTATGCCAGTTAACTTATTTAACAGCAACAAGCCACAAGTATTTGCTTTAAATCTGCAAGCTGGAACTGTAATTGGTGATTTACCACCTTACGAAACCTTCAATTTGGGTGGTTCTAATTCGGTGCGTGGTTATGATGCTGGTAAAGTGGCTAGTGGACGCAGTTATGTGTTAGCTTCTGCCGAATATCGCTTTCCCATCTTCCCCATCGCTGGGGGTGTAATTTTTGCAGACTTTGCTTCAGATTTAGGTTCTGGTGACACTGTTATAGGAGATCCTGCGGGTGATCGGAATAAGCCTGGAAATGGTTTTGGTTATGGTGCAGGGGTGCGGGTTGACTCACCTTTGGGCTTAATTCGGGCTGATTATGGAATTAATGACCAAGGAGATAGCCGAGTGCATATTGGCATAGGTCAACGGTTTTAGAGCATAGGGCTGACGCTAGATGTGGCTGAAAACCTTATTATTACGTAGCGGTAATTCATGAATTACCGCTACTTTCGTTCTGTTGTGCGTAAGTCCTGGAGCATTCAAAATCATGTTTAATGATAGTTTGTTTATGCTTCAATTAAGTAAATAGGTGGCATTAAACAATACTATTTTAAGTTTTGTAGGGAAAAGGTTAAAGAGTAAAGGTTTTTCTCTTTTCTCCTGCCCTTGACGCTTCTTAATATAGTTATATTTTTTGCCCCTACCTAAGTAGGTTAACCTCATTGGATAAAACTAATGTCAAAAGAGCATAAAAGTAATAAAGAAACTAAAAAGCCTAAAAAAGATGCCAAGGACAAAAAAGAAAAGAAAGACCCAAATAGATAGAGGGATAATGCCTTCTTTGTCTGCTTTCTGTTCTGAGTTTGACTTGCTCACATAGCTTCAAATCAATACAGTAGAGACGTTGTATGGAACGTCTCTACATCTGTGAATAAAGCCCATCCTCATAAGTAAATGATGGCTTAAGGAGCAGAAGCACCCGACTTAGGATCAGAGACTTTCTGTAAACGTAGTAGAGTATTATATACCTGTTGTTTTAAAGCACTGTTAGTTTGGAGTTCTACAGTAATTCTATTGAAGCGATCAATCTTTAAGCCATTTTCTTCAACAATTTTTTGAGAATCGTTGCAGTAATTAACTGCTATATCCTTGGCCTTGTTGGGTAGGGAGTTCATACTGTTGGGTTCGTTGCAAACAATTGTGGGAATATCTTTTCCACCAATCAGTTTTTTAATCTCCTCAAAGGCTTGCTGCCGTTTTGGTTCCATTGCTAATACAGATTCGGCATACTTGGTAACTTCTGCATTGTTAACTGTCAAGGCTTGAGCATCAGCTTTGGCACCCAATCCCAAAGTGCTAATAATTACACCAGTGGTAGTCAGAGTTGCAAATACCAAGGACTGAGACAGTACTTGCCTGATTTGTGTTCGGAAAAGGACAAAGTAATTTTCCTGCATACGATAGATGACACAGAATATATGTTAGAGGTATGATAGTGGATTTGAATTATTTTAGGAAGAAGAAGTTCCAGTAAACCCGAAATCAGCTAAATTTTTACAGGGAATAGGGAACAGGTGAGAATCACCAATCACCAATCCCCAGTTACCTTCTCTGACATACTTGGCAAAGTTCGATAACTTTAGTTTGGAGTATTGAGGTTTCTGATGCCCCTTGTTTAAGGCTAACTTCTAATTCCAGTAGTAGGGGCAAAGATGAAATTAATTGCTGTACAGAAAGAGAATTAACTTCTTGTTGTAAAAAATAGATGCGTTTGGGGTTAGCGATTTCGGCAGCTTTTGCGATCGCTTGAGGATTTCGCTCTCCACCTTCCATCATAATCTTTACCCATAGCCAAGTACGAAACTGACCAATTAAAGTTGCAACTATCCGCAACCCAGGTTCAGAGGCATTCATCAAATCAGCAACAATCCCTAAAGCTTTAGCTGTATCTCCAGTTCTAATCGCTGCTGCTAATTGTAAGGTATTTTGAGTAGTATTTCTAACTAGCTGAGTTACTGTTTTTACGTCTAAAGGTTTGTTACTACCTTCAGTGAAAAGTCGCAATTTCTCCATTTCCGTGTAGAGAAGCCTGGTATCGTTACCTATAGATTCTGCTAACAGTTCCGCAGTTTGGGAAGTTAGTTTCACACCCACAGTTTGAGCCGCTTGATTGACAGCTTGCACCAATAATTCCGTTTTCCAGGGAGGAATGAGGGGAAATTCCCGGAACTCCTGAGCGAATTGTTTCAAAAATTTTGTAGCTTTGAGGCGTTCGTCAGGCTTGTTGCGGCTGGTAAGCAATAAAAATGAGTCTTCAGGAATTACGGCTAAAGTGCGTTGTAATTCCCCTAGGACATTCTCTGGACACTGTTGACACAGAGTGGTATTGATCAACCAAACTAAGCGTCCACCTGCACCAAAGGTAGGTGTCATGACTTGATTTAAAGCCTGAATGATAGCATCGGGTTGATCCGGGGGGAAGGCGGTATAATTAAAACTAGTCCAGAGAGGATCAAGAATGCGATCGCGCAAAACAGCCACCGCTTTTTCAATCGCAAAATCATCCTCACCCCAGTAAACATAAATTGGCATAAATAAATCCCCCCGAACACGACCAAAATCAAAAACCCAAAATGGTCTAATTTTCCCTACAATCTATCAAGAGATCGCGAGGCAATGAAGATTGGACGACAACTACCAAACCTACTTAAATCGGGTAGCCCGCATGACGCTACCAGAAGCTTACAAATCCCAAGTTCAGCACATTCAGGAATCTTCTAAATTTCAGCCAAATTCTGGAATCAGAGAACCAGCACCTTTTCCTGGCTATACGCTGATTACTCCACCTGCGGCAGAAGATACAGAAAACGCTGATTTTTACAGTCAAATAGAGTCTTATCAGCGATCGCTTTTAGAATTACCACTCAACTGCGATTTGATTGTACCTGTACCTCCGGCCAGCTTTCATGTCACCGTAGCTGACCTCATCTGGGATCATGCTTTCATTCATGCCACTGAAAAAAATCCCCAATTTGCCGAAGAACTTAACTCTTGTCTAGGTGACTTGTTTCAACAGTATCAAGAATCCATGACAAAGGCAAATAATCCCATTTCTTGGCAACTGCTGGGACTGATCGTGATGCCAAGGGCTGTAGGTGTTTGTTTAATACCCAAAGATGAGCGCAGCTATGAGGAGATAATTCAACTTCGCCGACTAATTTATCAAAATCGTAAATTAATGGGCTTGGGAATTGAGCAGCATTATAACTTTACAGCCCATATTACATTAGGCTATTTTGGGGAAATTCCCACAGAATTAGACCGCACAAAACTCAGCACTATGTTGTCTGAGTTAAATCAACAATGGTTATTAAATTTTCCAGAAATTTTAATCAATAGAGTTGAATTGCGGAAATTTGATAACATGACACACTATTATCGTCAACCAGACTGGATAAGTTTAGATTTTTGATTTATTTCTAATTCGTAATTAACTGATTAATTACGAATTAGAAGTAATTCTAAAATTCAGGAGTCAGGAGTTCGGAGTTCGGAGTCAGGAGTACAACTGGCTTTGAATTTAGATTCTGTACCTCATTGATCTGCAATCCACTGTATCAAGAGATTCTCAACCCTGTTTTCTGCTCTAAATTAAATTTACAATAAATTCATACCTGCTCTTAAATGAGGGCTTAGTAAAGTCCGCCAAGCTTTAAGTTTCCTATTGTAATCTATTCGGCACATATTTTGTCTTTGAGCAGGGATACCTATTTTTTTTACTAAAACATCATATGCTTGTGGATTTTTCCCATATACCAAACAGATAATATTATAAAATCTTTGGTAATTCAAAGAATGTTCATCCCAAAAAGATAAATCTTTACTAACAATTTCTATTTCCCGATTTCCAGATAATCCAAACTGGATAGCAGATGCCAAAGCCGCATATTCTTGTCCCCATTCTGACAAAAAAATTGTAGAAAATTCATCAACAGTATCTTCTTCTTTGCCAGTTACAGGTAAATCTAATTCATCGATCAAGGTATGTCCCAATTCATGAAAAAAAGTAAAAATAGTCGTACCTGCTACCCGACGATTAACTTTATTAACTACTTCGGATAGATTGATATTTAGTCTCTTTGATTGATAGTGGTTCATAAATACATCTGTGAACCTATCTATTAATTCATAGCAAATAGTAATACTATGTTCAGAAGGTTTATAATAGGCATTCACAGCACCACAATCACCCAAAATAATTTGGATATCATTAGGCATGATTAAAACTGTATTCAATTTTTGGGCTAGTTTTTCAAATGACTGATATTTTTGCAATCTCTGTTGTCTGTCAATAGAATGCTTGCGCTGTAAAGCAGTATAAACAACTTTGAATTTTCCTTGATAATCTAGCTGATTAATACTTGTTGTTTGGGCTATATTATTGTTACTAATTTTTGAATAATCTTGATTCAAACTGGTATTGATAAATAATAACGTTATCACAATAGTTAAAATACTTATTAATGTTAAAATTTTTAGTCTCAGATCAATTGATTGTAAAGGTTTAAACAAGGAAAACATAAATAAGTAGTTGTGAAGAATAAATTATTTAGTTAGGGGGTAAGGATTCAGGATACAGAATGTTTTCTATAGCAAACAGAAGAGAAAAATATTCTTCTTTCTCCTGACTCCTGAATTCTTACGTTAGGGGAAAAATCTTCACGGAAACGGATAACAATAAATAATACAGTTTATTCTTGTGTGGTTAAAAATGCCTCAGTATTTATCCTTAAGCCTTTGAATTATAACTAGAAAAAAAATAACAATATTTAACCCTTACCTGCAAAGTGCTGTATCAGCTATAAGACTTACGCAAATAGTATACTAATAAGGTGTCTCAGATGCCGAAAATCTGTTGATTATTATCAAATTATGGAGTTTGTCGCACCCTAAAATCTTGCATTGATTGTGACATTTGCATAAGTCTCAGCCAAATAGAGTTTAGTTGCAACAATTACAAACAATACTGAGAAGTTTGAGGAAGAGGTAAGGGTGCAAGGGGATTTATTTTTGTGTTTGGCTTGAATACTTGAGAAAAGTTTCAAAAAAGTCACTGAGGCGGTTAATCTCAATATACAAGCCAATAACGCTATATTTGTGGTGAAATTGCCAAAAAATCTCTATCAACAAAGACGCACATTTGTAAGTATGGTTTGCTGTAAAGCCCTGCGGGCATAGCTTCGCTTACCGCGGAGCGTGCCGTTAGGCATATAAACCAAGAACCTAGATATATCAAAAGTTTCAAGCTAAAAAAGTTGGAAAAAGTGCAAGAAATAAGCGATGAAAGCATCAAAAACCGTTCATTTACCCAGATTTGAGAATATTCTGATCTCCTTCTAATTCTTCTTTCTGACTCCTGACTCCTGACTCCTGAATCCTAGCCCTAACGGAAAGACTTTTGCAGCAAGCCCTAAGTATGGTTGTGCAATGGATAGAGATTTGAATTATTATCGATTTACTTACGATTAAAAGCATAGGAAGAATTGATGCTTTTGAACTATCATTCCCATCTCATACCATTTCTTTATGAGGATGCGCTTTATTCACGGATGTAGAGACGTTCCATGGAACGTCTCTACGGTATTTATTTGGCGCAACTTTACACAGAATTGGTATCAGTTAATCTTTACATTCCTAAGCCAACTTTTTCAAAATCATGCTGACATCTACTGCTAATTTTTGTCCTAGTTTTAACAATTGACTACATTGATTAGCTTCTGCTGGATTGTTAAAGTTGCTAAGACACAGGGGGATTATATGATGATGCAAATAGCTAAAGTAGAGTTCTTGGGATTTTTCTAAGGAAATACCTAGATTTAGCTGATATCCTACATCAATGAGTTTTTCTAAACGTTGGATATCTGTACCAAAAGAACCATTAGCATCGTGCAGAAGTTGTCCTAGAGAACGCACAATTAACTGTTCTAAGATCTGCTTACCTTCAGGTATATTTAGCTGACAACGCAGATTTTTGGCTTCGGTAGCGATCGCTTCTAATTCTAATATGTGATTCCAACTGAGTTGCGGTTCGGTAATATCTTGATCCAGTGATTTTAATGTCATCATACAGCGATAGCTTAAAGCAATCTCCGCTGCTACCTGCAATTCTTGGGGGACTTCTAACTCATCCCGATGAAACGCCATAATCACACCGTAATTTTCACGATATGCTTGGGTATACAATTGGTCGAGTCTTGTTAGTGTTTCCTGACTTAACAGCCGCATAATCCGGTGGCGTTCTTCTGCAAATAAATTCTGTAAACTAAAGGCTTCATCTCCCAAAAGTTGCGTCATCACCAAGATAGCGTGAGCCGCGCTTGCTTGTTGTAAAGATGCAAATAACTTTTCTTTCAAGTGTGTATAATCACGTCTGCCCGTAAATGCTTGAATGCAGCAATGGAAATCCCAACCGCCTAAATGCAGAACCGCAAACACTAAATTTTCACTTTCCCAAGTAATTTCTGATACTAGTTTTAATTGTCCTACTGCCATACTCAACGCGCCCATACGTTGCATTTGATAATCTAGTTCATGGGCGGTATAGCAATAAACGCGCTTTTGGTAAGCTTTGAGGTGTTCATCCCCATCCTGTACCGCAGGTGCATTGTTGTGATTGTTAAATAGGGAAGTAATGGCGTAATGGGCAGCAACTTGTTTAAACCCGATTTGGGCAGTTAGCACCAATTGACGATAAATTTCTGCACCATGCTTAAACTGTTCAACATTACTAGGGGCTAAACCCAAATGTTTGAGGAAGCCTTTTTCTAACTGTACACCAGCCACATCCCCAGCTAATTCTAAAGCACGGGAGGCATAACGGAGAATTTGTGTGCCTTCGGGGCGGGATATTTCTTCAAAAAACCAGCCGCAACTGGTGAACATGAACAAAGCATGACGCTGCATTTCCAATAAACGCAAAGCATCTATTTGTTCTGTGGCTGTGAGTTTGTGGGTTTGATGTTGGGAGAGAAAGCGAGTAACATTGGCCGGAGAGCGATCGCGCAAAATTTGAATATATTCATCCCTTGCTAACCAGGGATCACGAAATAATTTGCCCCCTTCTTCCTCATACACCTCAATTAACTGATCCCGCAGCCAGTTTAAAGCATTCCGCAACGGTCTTCGCCATTGTTGATGCCATACACCCCCTTCCCCACCACAACCACAATCATCCTGCCATCTGTCTACACCGTGGGCGCAACTCCAAGCTGTAATTGACTTTAATTCCACTTCCCAACTGGGAGGATTTAAACTCAAGTAGTGAGCAAAATTTGTTACCGTCCAACCGTGGCGAGGAAACTCGTCAATAAACGCATAAGCTAAGGTTTTCTCAGTTCCCTTTTTATGATGTCCAAAGGTTTCCCCATCTGTAGCCACAGATATCAATTGGGACTGACGATGATCCCCGCGCACTGCTGCACCAACCCTACCTGCGAAGTGATGAGAATTATAAACCACATCACTAAAGCCCATATCCCGCGAAATCGGGCCATCGTAGAAGAAGATATCAATATAAGGTAAACCTTCGGTTTTATCTGAGTTGGTCGCGTTAGTTGAACTCAGAGGAGAAGAGGCAATACTCAGAGATGGTTTTAAATAACAACGATAGGGACGGGTGGGATCAATTTGACTACCACCTACTTCATGCCATTGCGGTTGGGGATCGTCTTGAGTTCCCAAAGGGCGACAGCGTTGGGCTTGGGATGGTGCGAGGACAATAAAGCGAATATCCTCATCCACTAAAGCTTGTAGAGTGGCATAATCCACAGCAGTTTCAGCCAGCCAGATACCTTCGGGATCACGGCCAAATCTGGATTTGAAATCTTCTTTACCCCAGCGAATTTGGGTATGTTTATCTCTTTCATTGGCCAGAGGCATGATGATGTGATTGTATACTTGAGCGATCGCATTCCCATGACCATGCAATCTTTGACTACTCTTTGCATCAGCCTCCAAAATTCGCTCATAAACTTCCATATCGTAACGTTCCAACCACGACATCAGCGTTGGACCGATATTAAAGCTCATGTATTCATAATTATTGACGATCCCCACCAATTCATTACGGTCATTTAACACTCTGGCAAAGGCATTGGGGCGATAGCATTCCCAATGAATGCGTTCATTCCAATCATGGAAAGGTGCAGCACTGGGTTGGCGTTCAATTGCATCTAAATAAGGATTTTCTCTTGGGGGCTGGTAAAAATGACCATGTACCGTTACATATACCCCCTGAGATTGTTTTAGGGGATCGTTATTTAGGGTATGTTGAGAATCTTGGTTTAATTGCAATTTTGAGCCAGAGCTAACTGGCGTTTCAGCAGCAGAAGTCATGATATTTGTATCCCAAGTAAAATTGTATTTGTAGCGAAAGTATAGTTATAGGAACATTTTTACGGTTGTTTTTTCACAAAATCCGGTATAAACAACATCATTGAAATCAAGCTGAATCGGAATTTCGGCAAAATAGTCTTAATCTGACGGGAAATCTGCATTATCGCGCAGTCATGTCCCCAAATGCAAAAGAGCATCAATTAATTATAGAATCAAGATACATACTGTGAATTTTATCACTAGCAACGCCAATCAGCCAAGAAAACTAATACTCTTTTAATCCATTAAAACCTATGTTGGTGATGAAATCCTGGCGTGAAGTCATAGTTTTACAACAAAAGATTGCAACTACTAATTAAATCGCCATCTTATTTTAGATCTCTGCTGCCATCTGACAAACAGTGAAATTTCTGAATAGCTTCACGGACAGTTGAGAGTATCATAGGCATCTGATACCCAAAATTCGAGATCAAAAATGTCAGCTAAAAACATCATTTTTGCAATTTTGTTACTGTTTATACCAATCTCGTTAACCGCTCACTTCCTGGAATGGGGAGACTTAATAGTTTTCATTGCCGCTGGACTAGCAATTCTCCCCTTAGCAGCTTGGATGGGTACAGCCACAGAAGAAATTGCCGTAGTCGTGGGGCCATCATTAGGAGGGTTATTAAACGCCACCTTTGGTAACGCTACAGAACTGATTATTGCTTTAGTTGCCCTCAATGCCGGGCTAATAGATGTTGTTAAAGCCAGCATCACAGGCTCGATTATTAGTAATTTACTCTTAGTCATGGGTTTTTCCATGCTTTTGGGTGGACTACGCTACAAAGAGCAAACATTTCAATCAGTTGTAGCACGAGTAAATGCTTCATCAATGAATTTGGCAGTGATTGCCATTTTATTACCAACAGCGATGAACTACACGTCAATCGGCATTAACGAAAGAACAGTGCAGAATCTTTCTCTTGCCGTTGCTGTCGTTTTAATTCTGGTTTATGGTTTAACACTGCTATTTTCCATGAAAACCCATGCCTATTTATATGATGTGGGTGTAGCAGAGATAGAGATAGAAGCCGCAGATACAGATGCAACAATAGAAGAAATCGCTGAAGAAAAACCAAATCTTTGGCTTTGGACTGGTGTATTGCTAGTATGTACCCTGCTAGTAGCCCTAGAGTCAGAATTGCTAGTTGATACTCTAGAAGTAGCTACATCCAAATTAGGTTTAACATCACTCTTTACAGGGGTGATTTTATTGCCCATTGTTGGTAACGCCGCAGAACACGCTACAGCTGTCACCGTAGCAATGAAAGATAAGATGGATCTTTCTCTATCTGTGGCTGTAGGATCTAGTATGCAGATTGCCCTATTCGTAGCCCCTGTTTTAGTGATTGCCGGGCGGATATTAGGTCAGCCGATGGATTTAGATTTCAATCCCTTTGAATTGGTGGCAGTGGCAGTATCGGTGTTAATTGCCAATAGCATTAGTTCTGATGGTAAGTCTAATTGGTTGGAAGGAACTTTACTCTTAGCTGCCTATACGGTCTTGGGTTTCGCCTTCTATTTCCATCCAGTTGTTGACACTATGGGTTAGATCAATCCAGTGTCCAGAGCGATGTCTACTATTGCTTTGGACACAAACATAAAATAATTAATTATTAATTCGTAATAACGCTACATTAGTGAAGTCAGCACTGAATATTACTGGAAATAATTTTTTTAAGGAGTCATAGTTTTATCTTATTTGTTTGTCTACTCCTGGTTTATCCTTATAGGTGCAAGATATGAGATGAACTACGATGACTGAAATTGGCCTGCTAATGACGGGCGTTTTAAGCACCACACAACCAAATTTGCCCCATTTGCCGGAGCAACGACCATTTCAGATCGAAAATGGCGTGCAGAAGTCAAGCATTAGTCAATTATCTCCGTTAGTTTCAACTTCTCAAATCACTCCACCGGAATTTATAGAAACAAATGGAAGAGAGAAATCTAAAATTTCTGCGATCGCCATCAAGCGAGATAAAATATTAAAGCAAATCCGACAAAAGCACCTGTCCTCAATATCTTTGAACTTAGCCGATGCCAAGGATCTCCCCACCAAAGAGCAGATATTAGCACGATATCAAGGATATAATAGACAACCTATGCCAACTTTACGTTTTGGTAGCTCAGGTATATCTGTAAGAATTATGCAGCGGTTGTTAGTATCCAACGGCTACGGTATCCGAATTGATGGCATATTTGGGCCTCTGACAGAGGCAGCTATCAAAGCCTTTCAAAATCAGCGCAGTTTATTAGTAGATGGTATAGTCGGTCAAAGAACTTGGTGGGAGTTGTCAATTTAATCACTGGGACGGGCAAGATACCTGTCCCACAAGAACTTAGCGATATTTATGCTGTTCTAATAAGTGCTGCGCCCTGGGTTTGTAAATTAGATAGAATAAAGCCTCTAGATAGCGCAATAAATCTTCACGATTCTCCTTGGAGCTAAAATTCCAGAAGCCATAAATCCGTGCCAATGATAGTAGTTTGGTAGTGTGAATCTTCCAAGTATAAGTACTATAAACTCGCTCTATTGCGTGCTGAGAAATTTCCGACCAATAATTAGGATTATGATCACATTTACTCACAAACTCCAGAATTTTAGCGGCTGTTTCTTCTAAATTTGTAGGGTTAATATAAAAACCATTCACCTGATCCTGAATAATTTCCTGTGGTCCACCAAATTGGGTAGCAAAAGTTGGCAATCCCGAAATCATCGCTTCCAAAATTGTCAAACCAAAAGCTTCAAATAAAGCCGGCTGTACAAATATTCCTTGGTGTTCAGCAATAACGCGGTAAATTTCCCCAGAATCACTTTTGGTTAAGCGCACACCTAACCAGCGAATTTTGCCGTGGAGATTATATTCGTCAATTATGTGATAGAGTCTGATAATTTCATCTCGTTCTTCATTATCTCCTGATTCTTCTACACGCAATTTACCCGCTACTAAAATTAAGTTGCAATGCTCCTGCAATTCTGGACTTTTACCAAAGCATTCTGCTAACCCAGTTAAATTTTTGATTCGGTCAAGACGTGCCATTGAAAATAACGGACGCTTGCTAGGGTCATCGAGTTTACCAAATATTTGGGACGGGTCTTCTAGAGTAAAGAGAATTTCTTCTAGCCGTAGACTATCACTTTCTACTCTGTCTTGCTTCCTGGTATAAGGGAAATAATAATTCTCATTTACCCCAGGTGGCACAACATTAAATTTCGGGCTAAATAATTCTATGCCATTGACTACATGATATAAATCTGGCATGGTGAAACATTTGTAAGATTCATACTGTCCCACGCTGTCGCCTGTACCGACAATTTCTTGATAAGTGCTGCTGACGACAAAATTAGCAGCGTTCATGGCGATTAAATCAGCAGTAAATTGTAAAGAGAAATGATATTTATCATCTAAATCCTGCCAATAGAGGTTACTAAACAGGTATTTAGATTTTTCCAACGCATGGGCAATATTACACTGGGTGACTTTCATCCGTCGCGCTAGTAAAAATGCCACTAAGTTACCATCAGAATAGTTACCCACGATTAAGTCGGGTCTACCTTGTAATTCTGCTAATAGTTCTCTTTCTGAATCAATAGCAAAGGTTTCTAAATAAGGCCAAAACTCAAACCGAGAAATCCAGTTTTGAGTCATGTTGGGATTAAATTCCCGCAGAGGTACACGCAAAATCCAGGCGTTTTCTGAACCGTGAACTTTTTCTAGCCTTTGGTTACACAAAGTACCATCACTATTAGGAATTAAGCGGGTGAGAATAATTACTTTTGGTTGGACATTTAAGCCTTCTAAACCAGCTAACATTGCATCTTCTTGCAGCTGTTTTTCTAGACTTTTAGCTTGATCAAGGACATAAACTACCTGTCCTCCAGTATCAGGACGACCTAAAACTCCTTCTTGTCCAAACCAACCATGAGCAGAAACTAAAACAATTTTAAAAATAATCGGCAGACGGGAGATGAAACCTTCGAGAGTTTGCGGATCAGGAGAATCAATTAGTTCATCCAGAATGTTGAGAGTATCTTGCACACGTCCGGCTGTGTTTCCCCAACCAGGTTCAAAACCAATCATCTGCAATTGAAACCGGAATTGTTCGTAGGGTTCATTTTTAGAGCGATCGCTTACTAAAGCTATGGCTTTCTTGATTTGTACAGAAAGTTGTTGCCGTGATTGAATGCGATCGTTGATTAACAACTGCACGCCGTTATAGTGATGCAAGCGCAAAAAATTAAATAAGCTTTCTAGCCATTCTTTTGGATCTTGGAATATCTTGCTAGATAGATAACGGTTGAGGAATTGTACCCCTTTACCTATATTTTTCGGGTCACGAATGGCCGGGGAATAATCATAAAACGGGCCAAAATCAAGTTCTAACAGATCACCATCTTGGGGATGAAATTTGTTCACGAACCGGTCACGCAAATCCAATAACTCCTGTACCGTCATTGGGATAACGTCCAATTCTTCCGTCAGCCGATAAACTTCCTGACTCGCAATCTTCGGACGGATGATGAAACAGAAGCTTGATTCTTCTTGAATAATCTCCTGGGTATAGTAAATTAGTTTGCCTAAATTTGAGTCGGTGCAGAACTGCTCAGATTTAGAGTATTTAGAACAGTAATCACTATAAACATTAATTGTATCGTTCCTGAGCCAGTATTTCTTATCTTGCTGGCGTAAATCACTCATAAATAAACGTAAATCAACTTTTTCTTCACTGTCTAGTAATGTTTGGAGTAATTCAGACATGACAAACACAAAATAATATTTTTTTTGCAAAGTAGACCAACACGTCTCAATATATTTTCTGAGTATTGAAGGTTTAGTAAATAGATAGAACGTGTTGATATTGAACTAAATTATCTATATCACACTATTTTGGTATCTAACGGCAGGAGTACCTTTTTTCTAACTTTTGATAGATGTCTGGTAGCGATTTTCAACAACATAACTCAGACTTCTACCTCTTATGATTTATAACCTTTGGTTGTACTTAAACAAAGATTAACTTGATGATAAAATTCTCATACTTATCTTTTTATTAAATACGCATAATACATCAGGCATAAAACTACGTAAAGTTTTATTTTTGTCAGAATCAGGATTTCCAGGATTTAAGGATGAACAGGATGAGTCTAGGAATTTATCACCAATTACCAGCAACTTGGGTTAGAAATAATAGCTATTTTTAACTTAAATAAATTAAAATTAATTTTTGATATCTTCTACTAAATTGCTGATTGATATTGGTTATAATTTCTACAATTAAAGTCATTAATATCTGGTCGATAACCTATGGCTGACAATACACAAAACTTAACAGCTCCTGACCACAGTATAGGCAACATGATGATCATCACGTTTCTTATCTTTTGTGGGCTAAGTTTCATCTTTCTTTTAGGAATTTTCTAAGGCTTAATGTGCGTTTAATAACAGCAAAGATGGAAGCTGATTGATTAATTAAGTGCATCAGCTTCCATTTTTAAGTAATAAATCTATTTGCTGTAGAGCATTTTAGATATTTAAGGGCGAACGACGGGACTTGAACCCGCGAAATGGTGGTACCACAAACCACTGCCTTAACCACTTGGCTACGCTCGCCATTCACTACTTGAGTATAGCACGCCTTCGGAAAAATGGTCAATATTTTTTGCCAGAAATTGAGTTGATTTCTTTGTAATCTTTAATAGTATAAAGACCACATCACAATCGAGAGTATATGAAAGTCTGGACTATTATTACATCTGTAGGAGCGGCAGGAATCGCCGTCTTGGGAGTGACGATGGCCAAGACAAATCCTCAACAGGCTGAATATGAAGAGTATGCAGTGCAACGGCTGACAACCTACTTAAAAACGGATGTTTGCAAAAAAACACCGAATTTCTTGCAAAATCTCATACAATTTAATTGCGATAAGTTAATTGAGTCAGTTAACCCACAAATGCGAGATATTATTGCTAGTACGACAAAAAGGCAAAATTATATTGTTTTTAGTGTTTATAGCACTGAAATTAAGCTTGATAATTTATTACCTAACTATAAGTTTGAAACTGTAGGAGCGTTGGACAAGTTTTATACTTATAAGGCCGAGCAGCGATGAGGTGACAGGGAACAGGTGAAGGAAGAGTTTTTCACAGTGACCAATGACTAATGATGAGTTTTTGTACTGCTTGTCTATATCCACAGAATCCAGATACTAGTCGATTTTGTCGCAAATGTGGTAAGCCATTATTACTCAAAGAACGCTATCGGGCGCTTTATCCCATTGGTAGCGGTGGATTTGGCAGAACATTTTTGGCTGTAGATGAGCATTTGCCGTCAAAACCTAGGTGTGTAATCAAACAACTTTATTTTTCAGATACGAATAGAGCAACTTTTACAAAGGTTGTGCAATTATTTCATCAGGAAGCGGTGCGTTTAGATGAATTGCAACATCCCCAAATTCCTCGATTATTGGCACACTTTGAACAAGAAAGTCAGTTGTATTTGGTGCAGGAATTAATTGTGGGGCGGACTTTAGCGCAGGAATTGGAAGAACAAGGTGTATTTGGTGAAGTTGATATTTGGCAATTGCTTAAAAATTTATTACCTGTGCTGCAATTTATTCATGCTCGACAGGTGATTCATCGGGATATTAAACCAGCAAATATCATGCGAAGATATACTCCTGTAGCTGGGAATGAATCTGAAGATCCTCAACCAATTACCAACGCTGCATTATTAAATAAAGGTTCTACCATGACTATTGGTGGACTGGAATCTCTGTCTCTTCAACAACAGCGAAGGAAAATCTTACCAGCTAGTAATATCAAGGCAGCAAATCGCACCAACAACTCTGCACCTGGAGAGATAGTGTTAATTGACTTTGGAGTTGCTAAACAAATCACTGCTACAGCTTTGGTAAATACGGGGACAACAGTGGGTAGTGCCGAATATATGGCTCCTGAACAAATGCGGGGTAAAGCTTTACCAGCAAGTGATCTCTACAGTTTGGGTGTGAGTTGCATTTATTTGTTAACTGGTATTTCTCCCTTTGAGTTGTTTGACGTGACAAGCGATCGCTGGATATGGCAAAATTATTTACCGAATGGCAATAATATTTCCGACCGTTTGGGCGCAATTCTTGATAAACTCCTCCAAAATGCCCTTTCCCAACGCTATCAATCGGCTACAGAAGTTTTAGCTGCAATCAACGTAGAAGCAAAACCAGTTAAAAAACAGCCAAATACTCTACATTCATCCACAGGAGTTGATTACAAGCATTTACGTAATTTACTAATGACTAAGCAATGGCAACAAGCGGATGAAGAGACTTGGGTAGTGATGTGTAAATCTTTATCTAAGCCTGTGAAAAGCTATTTATTTAAAAGTGATTTAGAAAAATTGCCTAATGAAGACTTACAGATAATTGACCAATTATGGACAAAATATAGTCAAGGTCATTTTGGTTTCACTGTGCAGATCCAAATTTATGAAAATTGTGGCAGAGATTACAGTCAGTTTTGCGGTGCTGTAGGTTGGAATTTAATTACATCTAACTCTCCTACTCACAATTTATTTTTTATGTCGTCAGCACCTAAAGGACGTTTACCTTCACATAATTGGGTTGGTGGCACTAAATTATGGACACATATGAATACTTTGGCTACAAAGTTGTTGGGTAATGAGTAATTGATATTAAGATTAGATATTATCAGTCAGGCTAGATTCTCGCCGCCACTTTTTGGGGATTAATGCTGACCAGAAAATAAATCCTAATATCGCTAAACCAGTTAACCCAATTTTCAATAACCTCTGATGTTTGAGTTCAAGATTCATAATCAGATTTCCTTAAATTTACGCAATATCAACCAGCAACTTAGCGCTTTGAGCATCTACTTGGGAGTGTACATAAGGTAAAAACAAAGAACGTTCCTCTGGACGTAACCGCCTTGGGCGCATTGTTTTTGTATCCACAAACAATCCTTTCTGCCATCCCTCTGCGGCTAATATTTTCTGTTCGTTATAGAAACAAAACTGCATAATAGCAGAGGCATTTTTTAGTTCAGAAATCCACATTTCTGCTTGTACACGTTCGCCCAAATAGAGCGGTAATTTGTAGGTGATATTGGTTTGAACCAAAACCGGAGCAAACCCTTGCTGAAAGATTTTCTGTGTTGGCATCTCAACCGCTTCCAGTAGTTTTGTCCGGCCAATTTCCATCCACTGAATATAAACAATGTTGTTAACATGACCAATAAAATCAATGTGGAAAGAATACACCTCTAACTCAAAGGAAATTTTTTGCATTTTCAATCTTATAAGTCACCACTCAGTGACATAGTATCATAGTCACCAATTGGTGACAAGTAGATGAGAAGGATTTATGGCGCGAGACAAAGAAGAGACGAAGGCACGAATTCTATCTGCGGTTGGTAAACTTCTGGCAGAATCAGGTTTTAAGCAACTAGGGGTGAATGCGATCGCTCGTGAAGCAGGGGTTGATAAGGTTTTGATTTACCGATATTTTGAGAATCTTCCCTCGTTGTTACAAACTTTTGGCAAAGAAGGTAACTACTGGATTACAGTTGCAGAGTTAATTGCAGATGAAAAGGTTTTTGATGATAAATCACTGGCTGATGCGATGGTTTTGTTGCTGACGCACTTCCTGCATGACTTACAAGAACGACCAATCACTCAAGAAATTGTGCGCTGGGAACTGCTTGAAGGTAATGAGTTAACCCATGAGTTAGCAACAGTGCGAGATCAGGTAGCAATTGAGAGTTTAGAATTTCTGAAGCAAAAGTATTCCTTCCCACCAGATAAAGATATCCCTGCTATCAGTGCGGTTTTGATTGCGGGAATTGTTTATCTAGTTCTACGAACCAAAGTTAACGACACATTTTTAGGAATTGATTTCAGTTCACCAAGCGGATGGCAACGGATTGAAAAAGCGATCGCATCTCTACTTGCGGCAATTGGGGAAAATGATGAGTAAATAAATACTTGGACAGAATCTTAAGGCTTTCTGCGATCGCTTACAACTATCCCAATTCTAGGCGCAGGATATTTTCTAAGCATCAACAGGCATGAATATATATCAGAAAACTGTGAAAATCATAGTCTTCATCTGATTCCGATATCTTCGAGGACAATTACACTTAAATTGATCAATCAGATATCAACGTTGATATTTTCGATCTGTTTAGCAGCTTTTTCCCACAATTTGGCGTTTTCTTCATCCTGCCAATGAGTTCTGAGATTTTCCGCTTTTTTGTGGCATATTCGTTCTAGCATCTCTAGAATTGCACCTAGTGTTAGCTGATCCACTAACCCTTCTAAAACACTCATGAATTCTTTCATATAAATACCTCATGTTATCTGCTTATCTTTTATTGTCTCACGGTAGTCGTGATCCACGTCCAGAGATTGCTATGCAGCAACTGGCAAAGCTGATTAGTCAGAAGTTACCAAATGGTGAAAATTTGGTAGGTATAGCGACTTTAGAGTTAAATATCCAACCTTTACATCAGCAGATTCAACAATTCGCTGAAACTGCTTTGGCTTTGGGGTATAAATGCCTAAAAATTGTCCCCTTGTTTCTGGTTCCGGGAGTTCATGTAATGACAGATATTCCCGCAGAAGTGGCACTGGCTCAAAAAGCACTTGGTGAAGATATAGTCATTGACCTGAAACCGTATTTAGGTAATCACCCAGATTTAGGAAAATTATTCACTCAAGCGATCGCTACTATAAAAGTAGAGGCAGCGATTTTGTTAGCTCATGGTAGCCGTCGTTCTGGTTCTCAACAGCCAGTTGAAACTCTAGCCATGAATTTGGGAGCAGTAGCTGCTTATTGGGCTGTAGCTCCTAGTTTAGAATCAAGGGTAAAAGAATTAGTTGCTGCTGGTTATGAGCAAATTGCAATTTTGCCATATTTTTTATTCACTGGTGGGATAACAGATGCGATCGCTCGTGCAGTAGAAGAGTTAAAATTACAATTCCCTGGAGTAACGTTCAAATTGGCACAGCCTCTAGGAATAAGTACAGAACTAGCTGATTTAATCTGGGATTTAGCAACAGAAGGGGAAAAAGTTTTTGGGTAAAGTTTATTTAATAGGTGCAGGCCCCGGAGATCCCGGACTCATGACCCTCAAAGGCAAAGGTCTGTTGGAATGTGCAGATGTAGTTATATATGATGCCTTAGTCAGTCCGGCAGTTTTGGCTATGATTAATCCCCAAGCCGAGCAAATTAACGCAGGTAAGCGCATGGGGAGACATTCACTGTTGCAGGAAGAAACCAATCATTTATTGATTGAAAAAGCTCAGGATCATGCCATCGTCGTGCGCTTGAAAGGTGGAGATCCCTTTATATTTGGGCGTGGTGGCGAAGAAATGGCAGAATTACTAGAAGCGGGAATTGATGTAGAGGTTGTGCCAGGGATCACAGCCGGAATTGCGGCGGCGGCTTATGCTGGTATTCCCCTTACTCATCGTCTGTATAGTTCGTCAGTGACATTTGTAACGGGTCACGAGTCTGCGGGAAAATATCGTCCGAAAGTTAACTGGCAAGCGATCGCTCAAGGCTCAGAAACAATCGTCATTTATATGGGTATCCACAATCTACCTTATATCGTGGAACAACTTAGCATAGCTGGATTAAGTGCAGAGACTCTAATTGGTTTGGTACGATGGGGTACTCGTCCAGAACAAGAAGAATTAATTGGTCAGTTAGGAACAATCGTCGAGCAAGTAGAAGAGACTGGATTTAGCGCCCCAGCGATCGCAGTAATTGGATCGGTCGTGAAGATGCACAGTATACTGTCTGGGTGTCGTCCACAGTAGTCTCAAGCGAGCAAAAATTAAACCATGTGCTGAAAAATGATTCTGAGTAAATCACCTTGATTAACAGGCTTAGTCATACAACCAGAAGCTCTCACTAGCTTCGCTTTAGCTCTATCTACTAAGCTAGGTTTTTCTGTCACCATAATCACCGGTGTATTTCTAAAAGATGCTTGTTTCCGCAATAAAGCACATATTTCATATCCATCTAAATTAGGCATGGACGCATCCAACAAAATCATGTCTGGTTTGACGCGGAAAATTTCTACTAAAGCTTTTAAAGAATCTGTAACACCCATTACAGAAAATATTTGTTCATCTAAAAAACCTCTAATAGTATTTAGAACTACAGGGCTATCATCTACACAAAAAATAGTGTAATTCTTTTTGCCAGTAGGTCGTGCATAAGTTGGTTTATGTCTGTCCGCAGTTACTAATCTATTACCGATTGGAGGCAATTGTACTTCAATCGTTGAACTTGTTTTTGGCTGATTATACTGCCAAAATTGCTCTGGAGATACTTTTACACCCGCTTCACACTTTTCGACTAATAAGCGCAAGTTCAAATGGCAAAACTTGGGTAAATCATCCAGAAAACTCTCAGGGATAAACTCATAACTCCCTTCTTCTATTTTCAGAAATGAATCTAAAAACTCTAAAGACAATTGCTCAATCAGCATTGCCGCTTGTAAGGGGCTAAGATATTTCTCATTAACTAGCCAGCAAATAGCTAAATAATCTGGATTCGGTATTGTCTGATTTTCAACACCCTTTTCAAATATTGTCTGCAACTGCTCGTTAATCTCTCTAGGAAGAGTGGAATTGTGTTGACTTAACCGCTGTAAGTTTCTATATAGCGGCTCAAACATTTGCTCTGAGTAGCAGGCATAAATCAGCTTACCCTCTTGTACATATATTGACCAAGCCCCGGAAGTGCTAAATACTTGTAGACAACCAGTAACAGACTTACTGGTGATTTTTTTCAAGAGGGATAGGGGCTGTAGCTTTTGGAAAAATCTGTATCTACTTATAGGAAGCGTTTTCATTAGCACGGCTTTAACATCAAATAAAAATTTGCAAATTAGAATTTGTGAATCACCCGTTGGGGATTCACACCGGTCTTTTTGGACGTACTGCCAGATCAAGATAGCGGTTTACATTGTGGTGAGTATAGCAAGCCTCTACTCTAAATACACAATACCCAACACCCCACACCCCACTCCCAAATGTCAAAGGCTGAAAAACCCAGAAAAGAGTATGCCAAAAATCAGGCTGACTTTCTGTATTTTTCGCTAACCTGGCTCATCTAAGATTTTAAATCTCTTACTTTCTCGCAGTTGTTGAAAATCACACAGCATTTCTTGCTGATCTAGGGGAGAGAATTTTCTACAACATAAATAACTGCTACAGTTACATAGACAGAAATGATTTTAGCGTTTCTAGAGTTACAGTTTGAGGCTTTTTTTTGCAGCTAGGTTTGAGGAGGATGGTAAATATCTAAAAAATAGCCATTTTTAGATAAATCGTAGATGCTCAATAATTACTTACTAAATTCAGGTTACTATAGATTTGTCAGAGAAATAAAAAAGTATTTTAAACCAATTATAAAAAATTGAAGTTAATAGTAAAAATGATTTTTTTCCTGATGAATATATTTTACCAGGTATTTCTCATGGCATCAGATTATATCTGATTAAATTTACTAGTGATTATACCAGTTGGAAACACAATGGTGACAACTATCAAGCTCAAATTTATTACAAATAAATATCTCAGGCTTAACCCAAAATTTAAAATGGTATTACACTCTATAATAGGTAATCACCACTGTACTATGTTATCATCCAGCGATTCCGGTCTAGTGCGGTGTTCGTTTTATTCTTTTCAGCTTTAGTCATTAACTATCAGGATGTTTATGGATAATGCCATAATCTGAAAATCCTAAAATCTCACCTGGTAAAGCATGGCAAAAATAACTATCCAGTCAAAAAAATTTATAAAAGCTGATAACACTTGCTTTCTTTCCTTCTACTTCCAGCAAGACGGCCTCCTGCTTCATCAGTAACACTCTCACACATCTAAAAGTTTAAAATTAACCAATTGTGACCGCTATTAATCTCCTAGTCGAAGAAAAAAGTGAACGCCTGGATCGCTATTTGTCCGAAGAATTGCCAGATGTATCACGTTCCCGTGTTCAACAGTTAATTGAAAAGGGTCATGTGCAGGTTAATAACAAGATTTGCACTTCCAAAAAGATTCATCTCCAAGCAGGCGATCGCATTTCCTTAGAAATTCCCGCAGTGCAACCTTTGAAATTGGTAGCAGAAGATATCCCCTTAGATATTCTCTACGAAGACGACCAGTTAATAATTCTCAATAAACCCGCAGGTTTGGTAGTTCATCCTGCACCTGGTCATCCTGATGGAACTTTAGTCAATGCTTTATTAGCACATTGTCCCAATTTACCGGGAATTGGTGGTGTACAACGTCCGGGAATTGTTCACAGGCTGGATAAGGATACTACTGGTGCGATCGCGATCGCTAAAACAGATCTTGCTTATCAAAGCCTACAAGCACAACTGCAAGCAAAAACTGCCAAGAGAGAGTATTTAGGGGTGATTTATGGTGTCCCAAAAACGGAAAATGGGATTATTGACCTACCCATTGGTCGCAATCCCCAAGACCGTAAAAAAATGGCAATCATCCCCATTGCAGAAGGGGGAAGATCAGCAATCACCCATTGGCAAGTCCGAGAACGCCTCGGCAACTACACGTTAATCCACTTCCAACTAGAAACAGGACGTACTCATCAAATTCGTGTCCATAGCGCCAAACTTGGTCATCCCATCGTCGGTGACTCAGTTTATGGTGCTGGTCGTTCCGTAGGGGTAAATTTGCCCGGTCAAGCATTACACGCTTGGCAACTTAAGTTAAAACATCCCATCTCTGGAGTTGCCATTGAAGTAACCGCAAATCTTCCCCATACATTTACAACTTTGCTCCAAGTTTTGCGTCGTAGGTGACTAGGGATTAGGAAACTGAGTACCGAGTATTGAGTTCAGGAGAAACAATTAAATTTCCTCCTGACTCCTGACTCCTGACTCCTGACTCCTAAATCCTAAATCCGAACTCCGAACTCCTAAATCCCCCCAGGGGGGAATTTTCCAGAGACTCATAAATAATTTTGAAAACATTTAGAAATGTAAATTTTACATTCTGTAACAAAAACTACTAAAAGCGGGAAAACTGTAAAAATCAGTCAAAGTTAGTTCTGATATGGATTTTTGGAATTATTAAAACATTCTTAACCGCTGAAAATTTTCTATTATTAACGAGTTTAATGAAGTTTTGTAACGAAAATATCAGACTTTTCTCAGTCAGACTCCTTGTATGTGAAGGATTTGGGGCTTTTCTTATTCCCTCAACTTATTTATTCATAATTTGTAACAAATAAAGGATCTATAGCATTGTATAAACATAAGCTGAAGGGGTTAAACAACAGACCAAAGTTAAACGATGCAACTAGTTCATTAGATTTGCGTGTTTCTCATAAAATTCACTCTGATTCTCATATTTATGGCTCATCATCATTGCCAAGGAAGTGAGAACCCAAGTCGAGAGACAGTTTAATTGCAGTTCGTTGTCAGCCGTTTCTAAATTGATAAAACATCCGCAGTTTTAATCAAAACATCTCTCAACTAAGTAATTAGGAGATTTAGAGTCCATGACATTAGATGTATTTTCCAAGGTTGTTTCTCAAGCTGATGCTAGAGGCGAATTCCTAAGCATCGAACAACTAGATGCTTTAACCGCAGTTGTTAGCGCAGGCAGCAAGCGTTTGGATACAGTTAACCGCATCACCAGCAACGCTAAAGATATTGTTACCAACGCAGCTCGTTCTTTGTTTGAAGACGAACCTAACTTGATCGCTCCTGGTGGTAACGCTTACACCAACCGTCGCATGGCTGCTTGCTTGCGCGACATGGAAATCATCTTACGCTATGTTACCTATGCAGCATTGGCTGGTGACGCTAGTGTTTTAGATGATCGTTGCTTGAACGGTTTGCGCGAAACCTACCAAGCTTTGGGT
This sequence comes from Anabaena sp. EIM26, assembly GCF_057568715.1. NCBI lineage: Bacteria > Bacillati > Cyanobacteriota > Cyanophyceae > Nostocales > Nostocaceae > Anabaena > Anabaena sp. EIM26. The sequence continues at coordinate 2,707,610 of NZ_CM172472.1, forward strand.
ACTCCCGGTGCTTCTGTAGCTAAGGGTGTTGGCAAAATGAAAGATGCAGCAATCTCCATCGTTAACGATCCTAACGGTATCACCAAGGGTGATTGCAGCTCTTTAGTTTCTGAATTGGCTAGCTATTTTGATCGCGCTGCTGCGGCTGTTGCGTAATAACTTCAAATAGCCGATACGGCGAAAAGTTGGAGATTTTCTCCAAGTAAAAAAAAGCTAAGAAACAATCAAGGAGATAAGAAAACATGAAAACACCAATTACCGAAGCGATCGCAGCTGCTGATACCCAAGGACGTTTCCTGAGCAACACCGAATTACAAGCTGTTAACGGACGTTTTGTACGTGCCGTTGCTAGTATGGAAGCTGCTCGTGGTTTGACAGCTAACGCTCAAAAATTGGTTGATGGCGCAACCAGTGCTGTATACCAAAAATTCCCTTACACCACATCTACACCAGGCACTCAATTTGCATCTGATAGCCGTGGTAAGTCCAAGTGCGCTCGTGACGTTGGTCACTACCTACGCATCGTTACCTATAGCTTAGTTGCTGGTGGTACAGGTCCTTTGGATGAATTCTTGATTGCTGGCTTGTCTGAAATCAACAGCGCGTTTGATTTGTCTCCCAGCTGGTACGTAGAAGCTCTGAAGTACATCAAAGGCAATCATGGCTTGAGCGGTCAAGCTGCTAACGAAGCTAACACCTACATTGACTACGCAATCAACGCTCTAAGCTAGATAGCGTCATGCCCGGAGAGGGATGCAAATGCTGGATGAAATCAACCCTACGGGGTTAGCCAGTGGTTCGTGGGGAAGTACCCAAGACCGCACTGGATCACCTAGCAGTTGGATCTCGCCCCGGGCATAGTTTTATGTAGGTATAAATAACAAGCTTTATTCAGCCAGCACTCGGTGATAAAAACCGTAGTGTAAATAAATAGGGGAAAAAAAATGGCAATTACAACAGCAGCATCTAGGCTGGGAACAGAGCCTTTTAGCGAGGCACGTCGAGTTGAACTGCGCCCCAACGCCAGCCGCGAAGAAGTCGAATTGGTGATCCAAGCCGTTTATCGGCAAGTCTTAGGAAACGACTATATTTTGGCATCAGATCGCCTGGTCAGCGCAGAATCACTGTTGCGCGATCGCAATTTTACAGTGCGTGAGTTCGTGCGGAGCGTTGCCAAATCAGAACTCTACAAAGCAAAATTTTTCTATAACAGTTTTCAAACTCGGTTGATCGAACTCAACTATAAACATTTGTTGGGTCGCGCACCATACAATGAGTCGGAAGTGACTTATCACCTAGACTTATATATTAACCAAGGTTACGACGCTGAAATTGACTCCTACATTGATTCTCAGGAGTATCAAAATAGCTTCGGCGAGAATGTAGTTCCCTATTATCGCGGGTTTGATTTTCAAGCTGGACAAAGTGCCGCTGGTTTTACCCGGATGTTCCGTTTATACCGTGGTTATGCCAACAGCGATACTGCTCAAGTTGAAGGCTCTAAATCTCGGTTAGCGCGGGAATTGGCTAGTAATACATCTTCCTCAGTTGTTGGTCCTTCTGGCAGCAACAATAACTGGAGTTTCCGTGCATCTGCGGATAATGCTCCTAAGCAAAATTTAGGTAATGCAGTAGGGCAATCAGATCGCACTTACCGAGTTGAAGTAGCAGGTATTCGCGGTCTAGGCTACCCCAGCGTGCGACGAAGCAGCACAGTATATATTGTCCCTTACGAAAGACTGCTAGACAAAATGCAGCAAATTCACCGTCTAGGTGGCAAAATCGTCAGCGTCATATCAACGTAAGGTAAATTGCTGTTGATCAGCAAAACTCATCAAGAGGAGATTTAGAAGTAATGTTCGGTCAAACCACACTTGGCGCTGGTAGCGTTTCTTCATCTGCAAGCCGGGTATTTCGTTACGAAGTTATAGGCTTGCGACAAAATCAAGAAACTGACAAGAATCAATTCAACATCCGTCGTAGTGGTAGCGTATTTATTACCGTACCCTACGGCCGCATGAACGAAGAAATGCAGCGGATTACCCGTCTCGGTGGCAGAATCATCAAGATTGAGCCGCTAACTTCAGCAGAGGAAAACTAAACGCCCTGGCAATGATAGAACCCAGTGCAGAAAAACATTCTGCCGAAAACGGGCCACAGCTAACACCAGAGCTAGCAATCGCTAATCTGCAATCATCAGATTTAAGTCTCCGCTATTATGCTGCTTGGTGGCTGGGTAAGTTTCGAGTCAGTCAGCTAGAAGCTGTAGACGCACTAATAGCAGCGTTAGAAGATGAAGCCGACAAAACAGAACTTGGAGGTTATCCCTTACGACGCAATGCAGCCAGGGCGCTTGGTAAATTGGGTAACTCCAAAGCCGTACCAGCATTAATAAAATGCTTGGAATGCTCTGATTTTTATGTGCGTGAAGCAGCAGCCCAATCTCTGGAAATGCTGCGCGACACAACAGCAATACCAACACTGATTAAATTACTAGATGGGGGTGTTGCCCAAGCCGTGCAAGTACCCGGTCGTCCTCATCTCACCCAGCCTTATGAAGCGGTGTTAGAAGCCTTGGGAGAGCTTTGTGCAACTGAAGCTATCGACCTAATTAAGCCTTTTTTAAAGCATTCAGTCCCACGAGTACAATGCTCCGCAGCTAGAGCCATGTATCAACTCACACAAGACACTAGTTATGGTGAGCTATTGGTGAAAATGTTGGACGAAGGTGATTTAAAGTTGCGTCGCGTTGTTTTGGGTGACTTAGGGGCAATAGGGTATTTAGCAGCAGCAGAAGCGATCGCCCAGGCTAAAGCAGAAAATAGCTTCAAACTCATAGCCCTCAAAGGATTGTTAGAGCATCAACTTCTAGAAAAGTTAGATTCTTTGACCGTTTCTGAAGAGGCAATCCGGGTAATGAACCTGATGGATTCACTCTTATAGTCATTAGTCATTAGTTATTAGTCATTATTTAAATGATTAACAACCAATGACTATTGACTATTAATCATTGATGGTTGAGCAATGACTGAGGAACTAATTCGTGCTGTCACTCTGGCAGAAACACCAGCCCAAATGGTGACGGCAGTCAAAAATCTGACAGCAGCTAAAGATCCAGCCGCAATTTCCACCTTAATTGCCGTTTTCGGTTATAACAACCCAACAGCCGCAGTAGTGGCAGCAGATGGACTAACCGAATTGGGAGAAATAGCAGTACCCCAATTACTCGATCAAATAGATGATTATAACTATGGCGCACGGGCTTATTCGATTCGCACATTAGCAGCGATCGCAGATCCCCGTGCAATAGACGTATTAATCACAGTCGCAGCCACTGACTTTTCCCCCAGTGTCCGCCGTGCAGCCGCTAAGGGACTTGGCAACTTACACTGGCATAAGTTAGATTTTCCCGAAAATCTCACCGCTATCAACCGCGCCTTAGATACACTGCTGTTCATTTCCCAAGACACAGACTGGTCAATTCGTTATGCTGCCGTTGTCGGTTTACAAGCTTTAGCAAAAATTGCCGAAGTAAGACAATCCATCATGACTAGACTCCAAGAAATGCTGGCTACTGATGTTGAAAAGGCAGTTCGCGCCCGCGTACAGTTGGCTTATAGTCAATAAGTTGCTTTTTATAGCATAAAAAAAGGTAAAAGTAAAGATGTCAATACCACTGTTAGAATATTCACCCTCCTCCCAAAATCAGCGGGTAGATGGCTACGAAGTACCCAACGAAGATACACCAACCATTTATCGCTTAAATACTGCTACATCAGATGCAGACATTGATGCCATCATCTGGGCAGGATATCGGCAGATTTTTAGCGAACACCTAATTTTAGAAAGCTATCGTCAAAGCTTTTTAGAATCGCAACTGCGGAATCGGGCAATTAACGTCCGCGATTTTATCCGGGGTTTGGGTAAATCAGATGTATACCGCACCCAAGTAGCAGACACAAACTCCAACTATCGCTTAGTTGACATCACCTTAAAGCGGTTTTTAGGAGAGCTGCTTATAACAAAGACGAAGAAATTGCTTGGTCTATTGTTATTGCTACCAAAGGGTTACATGGCTTCATTGATGCCTTGTTAGACTCTAGCGAATACTTGGAAAATTTTGGTGATGACATTGTACCTTTCCAACGTCGCCGTTACGGTTCCAGACCTTTTAACCTGGTTAATCCCCGGTACAATGAATATTGGCGTGATGCTCAAAGCATTCGGGGACTGGCTGGTCGTTCCTTCTACAGCACCCGTACCTCAGGAACTCTAACCACAGAAGATATTCGGAAAGCAATTCCTGCTAACTTCTTTGCCATGGCTGGGAAGATTATCACCACTGAACGTAACTATCAGCGCATAATGGCCTCAGTTAGTTCTCAAATCACCACAATGGAGATTCCCAACACCACCCGCGAGATAGGTACAGAACAACCAACTGTTAAACCAGTTGCAGTTGCTTTGCCTTATCGTTACATACCTGGCAACCAGATGAATTAGAACTGACAACTCACAAATCACAAAAATCCTGAAATATGGCAATACCTTTACTAGAATATAAACCCAGTTCTCAGAACCAGCGAGTTTCTGGTTACGAAGTTCCCAACGAAGACACCCCCAAAATTTACCGCATAGAAGACTCTGCTGCGGGTGGTGAAGTCGAAGAATTAATTTGGGCAGCTTATCGGCAGTTGTTCAGCGAACACGTGATTCTGAAATTCTACCGTCAGAATAATTTAGAATCTCAGGTGAAGAACAAAGCTATCACCGTCCGCGACTTTATCCGAGGTTTGGCTAAATCTGAAGCCTTCCAAAGTTTGGTAATTCAGACTAACTCCAACTATCGCTTAGTAGAATTGGGACTAAAGCGGTTGTTAGGTCGTGCGCCTTACAATAAAGATGAAGAAATCGCTTGGTCAATCAAAATTGCTACCGTTGGTTGGGGTGGTTTTGTTGATGCTCTGCTAGATTCTGAAGAGTATCAAAGCAGCTTTGGTGAAAATATAGTTCCCTACCAACGCCGACGTTATAAAGATAGACCATTTAATTTGGTAACACCACGCTACGCTAACTACTGGCGTGACAAACTGGAAGATGCACGGTATAAGCCTGGTAGTATTAGTGACTTCATGAAAATGGCTGCTTCCGTTAGTATCAGGACTGTCACCCATACACCAGTTAGCACAGCTAACATTAAAATTCCCAATACCACCAGGGAAACAGTACCCCAAGGTATTCCTGTTTCTATCAGTCCTAGTGCCAGTTTCCCTGTGCGCTAAATCTCCTAATTAGGTGTGTTACCTAATGCGGGAAAATAGTTAAAGCGTGAATGAGGAAGTTGAGTAATCAATCCTGTTTCCGTTTTCAAAGTCGAATTTATTAACAAGAGGAAAGACGCAGCATGGCACTGCCATTACTTCAATACAAACCAAGCAGTCAAAACCACCGGGTTAGCAGTTTCGGCGTTGCTGACACAAATGAAGATACTCCATATATCTATCGCTTAGAAGATGTTAGTTCTTACACTGACATTCAAAGCATCATTTGGGCAAGTTATCGCCAAGTTTTCAGCGAACATGAAATTCTCAAGTTTAACCGTCAAGGGACTCTAGAATCTCAACTGAAAAATGGCTCTCTCTCAGTCCGGGACTTCATTCGGGGTTTAGCTCAATCTGAGGCTTTCTATCGTTTAGTTGTTTCTGTTAACAACAACTATCGTTTAGTAGACATCACTCTCAAGCGCTTGTTGGGTCGTTGTGCTTACAACAAAGAAGAAGAAATTGCTTGGTCTATTGTGATTGGGACTAAGGGATTTAGCGGCTTTGTTGATGCTTTAATAGACAGTGAAGAGTACAGCAACAGCTTTGGTGATAATACTGTACCTTACCAACGCAAGCGCGGAGTAGGTCGTCCCTACAACTTGGTGACTCCTCGTTATGGTGTGGACTTCCAAGAAACAGCAGGTACAGTCAGAACAGACTGGCGCTTTACTGTGGAGAAATACTACACTCGCAAGGCGCAAGAAAAGCGCATGGCAGAAGGCGATCCTCGCAAATTTGCAGATTTAGCTGCGTCAGTATCTGGTAAGGGTAACTACGCTCAAAAACTGTCTGCATTTGACATTGATTACATGAATGCAGTTCCTTATCGTGGTAGACGCTAAGATTCGTAGTCTGATTAAGTGACATCTCCTACTGGGTCTGGTTTTTACATTAATATGACAACAGGTTTGCAGGTTTTCTGTTGACTAGGTGTGATGTTAAGTGAAAACTAGACCTTTTGAATTTTTGAATGGTAATTGGTAATTGGTAATTGGTAATTGGAAAGAGCAATGAATCAACGACTTACTCAAGAGCAATTAAATAAAATCATTGCTGAAGTTCAAGGACTGCAATTACGTCGAGAAGCAGAACTCGACCAACAGCAAGTTAGAGAAATTTTACAAGATTTGAATTTAGCACCAGAGTTATTAGATGAAGCTTTGATTCAATTACGTCGTCGTCAAGCTTTGGAAGTGCAGCAACGTCGAAATAAGTTGATTATTTCTGGGGTGGTTGTGGCTATTATAGTAATTATCGCATCAACAATATTTTTTAATCAACAGCAAACTTCTTTATTAGCTAATGTTTCTGCACAACAAGACCGCATTACTTTAGCTGATAATGCTAATCTTAAAACTATCTCTCGGCAAACTAATCCAGAAGTTTTTTATCGTGTGACTTTGAAAGATGTACCTATAGGTAAAAAGCTATCTCTTGCTTGTAATTGGATTGACCCTAGTGGTCTAATTGTCAAGCAAAATAAATATCAAACCCGTGAGGTTAAAACTTCTCCTTGGGATACTTACTGTCGTTATACTATTAATTCTGCTGCACCTGTTGGTGATTGGCAGGTGGAAATGTTGCTCGAAGGTAGGAAAATTAGCGATGAAACATTTGCGGTTCAATAGTTATGTTTCCCTATCATTTTATTGGGTATTGGGGTTATGGGCAAGAAAGGCTCACGCAGAGGAGGACACTTGCATGGGCGGGTCTCCCGACTTGTGCAAAGTGTCCGTCGCGCAAAGGCGCAAAGGAAGAAGGTGAGGGGGAAAAGTTTGTTTGGAATGTTGTTTATGTTGGGTGTGAGTCTGTACCGTTGTTACCGGAAGATACTATTGCGGGTATTTCTGCGGCTAGGGTTTTTGATAATCTTGATGTTTGGGTAAGGTTAGAAGAAGATAGATTGATTTTGGGTAGGGAACCTTTTGGAAAGGTTTCTTTATTTTGGACTCAGCAAGGAGGGGCGATTTGGTTTGCTTCTCAGCTAAAATTACTTTTAGAAGTTATTGAAAAACCGGAAGTTAGTATTTCTGGTTTATATGGTTATGGTTGTTTTTCTTATGTTCCTAATCCTTTGACACCTGTTAATGAAATCTTTGCTGTCTCTGCGGGTACTGAGGTAGTTTGGGAAGATGTGGGTTCTCCTCAATTTTGCAATATTTATCAATGGTGTGAATCAAAGGAACAGATTCAGGATGAAAATACCGCAGTTTCTCAATTACAAGTTTTATTGAAAAATTCGGCAGAAAAGCAAGTTGCTGATTTAGCAGATGAACCTGTGGGGGTTTTTCTTTCTGGGGGTTTAGATTCTTCGGTTGTTGCGGCTTTGTTGGTACAAGCTGGGGTAAAAGTTCGCGCTTACACTTTGGATTTTGGTAAGTTTGGTATTTCTGAATATCCTTATGCAGAAAAAGTTGCAGAATTTCTCAAGATTCCTTTAGTTAAGGTTGACGCAAGTCCAAATAATATTAAAAATGCTCTTGTTCCTACTATTAAAGCTTTAGATTTACCTTTTGGTGATGGGGTGACTGTTCCTTTATATCTCCTTAATCAAGTTGCTAGTCAAGAAACTCAGGTTATTTTTAATGGTGAAGGTGGTGATCAATTATTTGCTGGTTGGACTAATAAACCTTTGATTGCTGCTGGTATTTATCAAGGTGAACATCCCAATAAAGCAGAAGGTTTTATTCAACAATATCTCCGCACTTTTCATCGTTTTTGGGGGTATGAAGAGAGGGTTTATCAGCCAGAGATATATGCACAGATTCAGGGTTTAGATGCTCAGGAATGGCTTTTGGATGCTCTGGATAGTCATTTTTGCCCTTCTTTACTGCATCGCCTCCGCCGTGCCAGTTTGATGCTAAAGGGAGCGCAGAATATCCATCCTCGTGCGACTGCGTTGGGGTTTGCTCATGGGTTGGGAGTGCGATCGCTCTTTTGTGATTTAATTTTAGCAGAATGGACTTTTCAGCTATCTGGTGAACTCTGTTTACACGGTGCTTGTGAGAAATATATCCTTAAACGTGCAGTAGAAAATTGGCTACCACCGGAAATCGTTTGGAGACAAAAGCGGGGTATGGGTGTTCCCTTAACCTCCTGGTGTTTAAATGATTTTTGGCATGACATCGGTAATTGGTTAAATCCAGGTATACTAAATGCAGAAAATATTTTTTACCCTGATATTGCATCACAAATTGTTACAGGACAATTAGGAGGAGCAATTCAAGGACGACGTGTGGGTGAGAGTCTTTGGTTGCTGGTAATGTGGCAACTTTGGCGTAATCACGTTCTCGGTGAAAAATTAGGTACAAAGTCTTGGAATCATCCATTTATCTTACCTAGCTGGTTATGGAAAAATTACAAGCAATTCCAAATTTAGCACTCAACCTTGCTCAGGAGTTATTGGAAATTTACGGTTCTCCTTTGTATGTCTATGATAGCAATATTTTACGTCAAACTATTTCACATATTACTAAAGCTGTTAATTATCCCCACACAAGGTTTCATTTCGCTAGTGTCACAAATGGCAATATTGCATTATTGAAGATATTTAAAAATGCTGGTTGGGGACTTCATGCTAATACCCCAGGAGATATTTATTTGGGTTTAAATGCGGGTTTTCATCCCCGTGATATTGTTTATAGTGGCAGTAATTTAAATCATCAAGAAATGTTCCAGGTTTTAGATTGGGGTGTGACTACTCTCAATTTAGATAGTATTTCTCAATTACGTTTGTTGTGTGAGGTTTGTTTGTCTCACGCAGAGACGCAGAGACGCGAAGAGGAAAAGTTAAATATTGGTTTACGTTTGAATGTTGTGGAAGATAGTCGTATCGGTGTGCGTACTGAGGAATTTCCCCAAGCTGTTGCTATTACTAATACAGTAGGTTTAAAAGTTTCGGGGTTACATTTTTATCGGGGAACGGGAACTAATGCAACAGATGCTTTTACGGCTGTTATTGATAATATTTTAGAAACTGCAAAAAAATTACCAGATTGGAAATATTTAGATTTTGGTGGTGGTTTTGGTTATCCATATCATCGTCAAGGTGCGGCTTTTAATTGGCAAATATTTGGAGATGAGTTAAGTAAGAAAATTAGGAATTTAGATAAAAATATTAATTTAATTATTGAACCTGGACGCGCTGCTATAGCTGGTTGTGGCACTATGTTAGCTAAGGTTGTATCTGTGAAATGGCAAGGAGAAAAACAAATTATTGGTGTTGATTCTACTATTGCTAATCTTTCTGTACCTTCTGTACATGGTGGTTATCGGGAAATTGTTACTTGGAAAAATTCAACTTCCGAAAATTACATAACTGATGTTTGTGGAAATACAACTTATTCACGAGATTATTTAGGAAAAAATTGTCAACTTCCCGCTTTAGAAATTGGGGATATGATCGCTATTTTAGATGTCGGTGCTTATGGTTATGCTATGTCTTCACATTTTTTACACCGTCCTAAACCAGCAGAAGTGTTATTAGAAAATGGGAAACATCGCTTAATTAGAAAACGGGAAGATTACAGCGTTTTACTGAATAATCAAATTATTAACCCATAACCAAAACCATGAAATGTATTAACTGTAGAACTGATAATAATCTCAAAGACAGGACAGCAAATCAAGGAAGATGTAAACAATGTAATCATCCTTTTGCTTTTGAACCAACAGCAATGGGAACTGTGAAAATTACAGATCCTATGTTTGCGAAAATATTAGCTGATATTTCTGCTAATAACACTTTATATTTTACAACTAAACAACTTTTGTATTTTTTAGATCGTCGTATCCGCAAAAAAGGATTTCACATAGCTGCATTTATCGGTTTGTATTTATTTTTAAATATTTGGGTAACTGGCTTTTTTGGAGGACTAACAAATATTTTTTTACCTAATTCTTTTCTGATTGCTAACTTAGTTTATCAAGCAGCTATAATATTATATTTATTTAATAACACTAAATCAAGAAAGTTAATCACTTCTAGTCGCAAAGCAAGTGCTAGAATTTTACAAATTCTGGGAGTGATAATTTTGTTAGTAGGAATACCAGCAAGTTTGTTTATATTTAATTATTTTTCACTTTTTTCTATTGTCGTGATTTTAGGAATGTTGTCAATATTCTTAGGAACTAGACAGTTAGGTAAAGTAGGAAATTTACCACAGGAATTTTTAGTTACCCAACCTTATCTAGATGGTTGGTTAAAAATGTGGCAACAAATCAATGGTAAAATAGAGACACTTTTATCTATACCACAAGAACAAATCACACCTACATCTATTAACCCGGATGTTACAGCTTACAGTTTTGATAGGTTAATTGTTTGTGATAGTGCTACTATTGCTCAATTATTAATCGCTAATAATTTCCACTTTGAAAATAATTGTGCCATTCTTAGTATTAATGGTTATCCCCAAAGCATTTTTAACACTACAATGGAAATGCTACGACGAAACCCTGATTTACAAATTTTTGCTCTTCATGATTGTAGTCCCAAAGGGATTAGTTTATTGCATCGTCTCCGCACTAGTGAGAGTTGGTTTCTGAACAGCAATGTGAAAATTATTGATGTGGGTTTATTACCTCGTCAAATTCTGGCTAATAAGCGGGGAATGTTTGTACAAAATGCAGCTTCTTTAGCTAAAAAATCTCAAGAATTACCTTTAGAAGTTCGTCAAAGTTTATCTAAAGAAGAGTTGGCTTGGTTAGATGCTGGTAATTTTGTAGAGTTGGAATCTTTCACTCCGCAAATGCTAATTAAAGTGCTGCGAAGTGGTATTTCGGGAAGTCTGAATTTAGAAACAGATGATAATAGTATGATTTTAATTGGTGATTCTAGTAATGATATTTATATGGTGGAAAGTTTTGGTTGATTAATTATTGAGTTAAATTTAATCTAAAATTCAAGCATAATTATGAAGTGTATTAAGTGCGGAACTGAAAACAACCTCAAAGAGAGAATGGCAAACCAAGGAAAATGTAAAAAATGCAATCATCCTTTTGCTTTTGAACCAACAGCAATGGGTGATTTAAAAATTACAGATCCATATTTTGCTAAAACAATAACTGATATTTCAGCTAGTAACACCTTGTACTTTACACCCAAACAATTACTATATTTTTTAGATTATCGGTTTCGTCGTCAGAGATTTACATTGATTGAATTTCTATCTTGTTATACAAGTTATAATTTTTTGGCAACTTTCTTCTTGGGATCAATGCTTGTAGTAATAACCAATTCAGTATTATCCAAACTCCATTGTTTTATAATTGCTAATTTAATTTATCAAGTAGCTGTCATCTTTTATTTATATACAGAGACAAAATCTAATTTTCTTAACTATAATGGGCGCAAGGCCAGTCAGCATTCTTTAAAAATTGTTGGTATTTTTGTTTTATTAGTAGGACTTTTTTTTAATAGTTTATTATTCCCAAACAAACCACTAACTATTAGTGTTAGTATTTTGGGAACTGTTTCTCTACTTTTAGGATATATTAAGATTAATCCTGCAACCACTATTCAACAATTTTTTATTCCTCAGTCAAATTTAGATATCTGGTTAGAAAAATGGCAGGAAATTAATGGTAATTTTGATAAACTTTTACCTTTGCAACAAGAACAAGTAGCACAAGAACCTAGAGCATCTGTATCTATAAACCCCGATGTGACTGCTTATAGTTTTGATAGATTAGTGGTTTGTGATAGTTCTACCATCGCACAATTATTAATTGCTAACAATTTCCATTTTGAAAATAACTGTGCAATTCTCAGTATTGATGGTTATCCTCACAGCATTTTCGAGATAACAATGGAAATGCTACGCAGAAACCCAAATTTAAAAGTTTTCACTCTTCATGATTGTAGTCCTCAAGGTGTAAGTTTGGTACATCATCTCCGCACCAGTAAGAATTGGTTTTTAAATAGTGATGTGACTATTATTGATGTGGGTTTACTACCTCATCAAATTCTTACTAGCAAAAGGGGATTTTTTGTTCAAAATGCAGCATCTGTAGCTACTAAATCCCACGAATTACCTAGCGAAATTCGTCAAACTTTATCTGCTGAAGGATTAGCTTGGTTAGATGCTGGTAATTTTGTAGAATTGGAATCTTTTACTCCGCAGATGTTAATTAAAATTCTCAGAAGCGGTATTTCTGGTAATGTGGATTTATCAAGAGAAGATGATGATGAGAGAAATGATATTTATATAGTTGAAAGTTTTGGTTAATTTTTTACTTGTTTATTTACCTGTAACCAAATTTCTAAACTTACCAATAACCATAGTTTAACACCATATCTTCCCCAAACGTCTCCTTTAAAATCTAACCAATTACGCAAGATATCACGATTAATATAAGGTGAAATCGCACTATTTTTATTTAACAACAATGTCCTAGCTTCCCGTTGCCAATATTTTTTAAATCCTAGTTGTACGGGAACCATCATGCCACTTTTAGGACGATGAATAATGGTATCTGGTAAAATATCGCTAACTGCTTTTTTGAGTACGGCTTTTTCCTCGACTCCTGAAAGTTTGTATTCAGGGGGAATTTGCATACTTAATTCTACTATTCGCTGATCAAATAATGGTGATAATCCTTGTAAATCTGCGGCTTGAGTTAAGTTATTGACTTTTGTTAAAATCTGATCTGCACCTTTAAATTTAATGTTTAATGCCATTAATCTATTCAAATAATTGGCATTGGAATTTAAGTCAGCAGAAAATATAGATGGTTCATTTTTGAGATTTTGCCAAATTTTTGGTTGTAAAAGTTGTGATAAATCTAATGCACATTTTTGGAAAGAAAATAAATATGCTTGTAATGAATCTTGTTTATTAATAGAACCATATAAACTATTAATTAACATTGGCTGATTTTTAGGGCCACCAAAGCAAGGATCTCCACCTTCTCCATTGAGGGTAAGTTGTACATTTTCCCTTGCCATTTTTCCTAATAGTAGGTTTGGGACTGTTAATGGATCACCGATAGGATCGTCTAAGTAAGCCATTGTTTCTGGTAGACGTTCCCACATATCCTGGAAGGTGATTTCTAAAATGTGGTGTTGGGTTTGGCAATGTTGAGCAACTAAATTAGAAAATTCTAATTCATTGGCAGTTTCTGTACCAAAATGAATTGAATAAGTATGAACTGGTGCGGTATGAAGTTTTGCGGCTAATGCTGTAATGCTACTTGAATCTAAACCACCTGATAAGAAAACTCCCACAGGTTCATTTTGTGGTAAATATTCCTGTACAACTTGCTCAAGTAAAGAACGCAGTTTTGTACTATACCATTCTAAAGGTTGATTGCTATCTGTAATCTGTTCTTGTAGTTGCCAATAATGATAAATTCGCTCTGTTGGCATTTGCATTAAGGTTCCGGGACGCATTTCTCTGACGTTTTGCCAAAGTGTTCTGTCTCCGGGGACGAAAGCGCAACAGAGGTAATCTCGCAATGCGACTAAATCTAAATCATGGGAGTGAAAAGGGTTTAGAGTTCTTAATTTGGGGGATATCCAGCGAGTTAAACCAGTGGTGGTGTAATATAGTGTTTGGCTACCGATGCGATCGCGCCCTAACCACAATACCTGTTGTTCACAATCCCAAATTACTAGCCCAAACATCCCCACTAATAGGGTTAAACACTGAGAACCGTATTTTTCCCAAAGTTGTGCCACCAGTTGTTGATTACTGCAATGATCATTAATCTCTATTCCCAATTTTCGCAGTAATTCCCCCCGGTTACTTAGCCACACATCCCCAACTACCACAAACCTTTTTGTCGGACTAATTGCCAAGTGTGCTGGTGCAGAAATAACTGCAAATTGCTCATCTTGCCAAATTACATCTTCTGTTAAACTCTCTAACCTGCCCCATCCTACATACCAACTAGGCTTTATTTCCACACCTGAAATAGCAGATTCAGGGGGTTTTAAAAAATTAAATAGCATCGGATATAGATTTACCTTTTTCCCGATAATTGAAAATATGCACCTGATTCACACAATTTTAGTACCCCAAGGAGCAGAATACCAAGCTGTTTGTCGCGGTTTAAGTCGCGTTACTGGTTATCAACCCCAGGTGATCGCAATTCCGATGGGTGTGCAACCACTACGCCAATTTTTAGCTTTAAATTGCCAAAATTTAAATCAGCTAAATCAGCGAGTGCTACTGATGGGTTTATGTGGCAGCTTAAATCAGCGTCACAGAGTTGGTGATGTTGTTTTTTATCGAGATTGTGTTGATCACGAAAATATACAAACGTGCGATTTTACCTACTCCAGGGAGATACATCGCCAAATTGAGGGTACAGTATATTTTGTGAAGGGACTAACAAGCGATCGCATGATCTCGTCTGCTGAAGAAAAACGTAATTTACATCAAAAATTTGGTGCTGATGTTGTCGATATGGAAGGATTAGCCGCATTAGAATTTTTCCAGCCCCTTGGGGTATCAGTAGCAATGCTACGAGTCGTCAGCGACGATTCTCTCCATGATATACCTGACCTCACATCAGCGATCGCAGCTGATGGTTCCCTCCAACCTTTACCCCTAACTTGGGCATTAATCCGTCAACCCTTAGCTGCTACTCGACTGATTAGCGGTTCCTTACAGGGACTCAAAGTATTAGAGAAAGTAGCTTCTCGTTTACTAACACCGTAAAATTACTACTAATGAAACACCGTTGACAAATCTCAAAAAAGTCTAGAAGCCTGATTATACAATTACTATCAACCGAATTTAGGCTCTAAATATCAACTATTTTTGAATTGTCAACGGTATCCATAATTGAAAATTTAAATCACAACTTCGTCACGTTGAGAATCAAAAACAATCTCGAAAGAAGCAGTAGGTGTTAATTCACGTAAGTGCTGAATATATCCATCTGCATCTGACCGACTACGGAATCTAGCCACAATCACCCGTTGCTGATCTGCTACCATACGAGCTATAGCCCAACCATTCAGCCGATTTCTGTAAGTAATTGCCTGATTTTCTGATTTGGTATCTTTGTAATCTGTGTTTTGTGGCATGATTATATTATCCGTATGAAATTTAGTGAATGGCGTTAGTGTGTCTCTTAGGGGGGATAATACTAGCGCCTTTAATTGATGATGCCACCTTGTTATTACATAATTCTTGGATTGTCAATACTTAGTGCAACAACATGACTCATATTAAGCAACAAAACTGAGATAAATGCAGCTTATAGAGTTGTCAGGATACACAAACTAAGTTAACTCTACCAACAAAGATTACAGACTCTAGGAATCTGAATTTAAATCTAAAAAAATCTCAGTATTTGTATTATTTATAGAGCGAATTAGAAAAAGAATCAGTACTGTGCCGGGATCTCCTATCAATTTAAACTTGTAACTTTTAGAACTATAAAAAATATACCTTCCTAGTTTATTCAGTATAAGCTACCATAATTTTGTATTTTATCTACCAAGACTTATGCAAATAGGACTTACGCACGAAGTAATCAGAAACCTGATTCTTTCGTAGGGGTAATTCATGAATTACCCCTACCTTCTTGATGTTTTGCGTAAGTCCTGGCAAATTAGACTGAATTCGGTAAAATAACTACGTACCCATAAATTTGGCAAACTAAAATGGCATTACTAACATCAATACTGCAAAAAGTAGCATCTCAAATAGAAGCAGTAATCTTAGTAGAACCAGAATATGAATTAGTTGGACATATTACATTTAAAAATGGCAAAAAATCATGCTTTAGTTCTAACAAATTAAATATTAACGGCTTTGGTTCAGCACATTTAGCTAAAGATAAAGCATACTCTAACTTTTTTCTCAGGCAATTTGGATATCGAGTTCCAGAGGGACAAACATTTTTTAATGCTCAAATATGTAATAAATTATCCAACCCTAGAAATATTGATGATGGCTTTAATTATGCTAATAAACTAGGATTTCCATTAATTGTCAAGCCGCTGAATCTCAGTCAAGGAATATTAGTAACCAAAGTTGATAATCAAGCAGAATACTACGAAGTAGCCGAGAAAATTTTAGCCAATAATTCAGGATTAATTGTAGAAAGATTTTATAGCGGTAATGACTATAGAATTGTGGTATTAGATAATCAAGTTATGGCAGCTTATCAAAGAATTCCTTTATTTATCACCGGTGATGGTAAATCTAATATTCTACAACTTATGCACCACAAGCAAGAAAAATTTATCCAGCAGGGGAGAAAAAAAATTATTGATTTTAATGATTTCCGAATTCATCAAAAATTACAAAAACAGAATTTAAGTTTTGAAAGTATTATTCCTGAAAATACTATTGTATATCTCTTAGATAATGCTAATTTATCAAGTGGCGGTGAATCAGTAGATTATGCTGAAACTATCCATGCTGACTTTCAGAAATTATCCATCAATATTACAAAAGACATGGGACTAAGATTAGCAGGTGTGGATATACTTACTAGCGACATTACACAGCCAATAGTAGATTACACACTGCTCGAAGTAAATGGCTCTCCTGGATTATCTCATTATGCTGCCAGTGGTGAAACGCAAGCCAAAAAAGTAGAAGACTTATATTTAAAAGTTCTCCAAGCTTTAGAAAATGACTAAGTTCACCAATTTAAAAAATAATGGCAACAGCACTCAGACACACAGAGAAATTCCCAACCTAAAATCTAAAATCCAAGATGGAATAAATTCACCAATTTCTACCTAGCAGAGATTCAAATTCAGCTTGTAAAGCTTTGATATCTGCAATTCTAGCTACTAGTAAATTATCTCTTCCTGCATCTTTTAACCTTGCTTGCCAATATTGAATACTTTCTGCATTATTCACCCAAAATTGAATTACCGTGTCTAGTACTTGATCTAAATTCCAACTTCCAATTGGTGGAACCGATTCCACAGATTTTAGAAATGCATCTAGCGTACAAGTCTGGGTTCCCAAATATTCAACACCTTCTGGTTGGGGTTTTTCCCAACTCTGCCGTTGATGATTGAAAAAGTACAAAACTGGAGATACCCCTACAATGTCAAAAGAATATGTCATTCCAGCCCTCCAAACGTGTTGTTTAAAAAAGCATCCCAAATATGTAAGTTTAGTGTCATGCTTCACTACGCTGCGCTTCGTTCAGCATCTCGCGAGATTCTGCGCTTCACTCCGTTCCGCTCAGAATGACAATTTTCGATGTTTTTGCTTTCATTGGGATGCTCCCTTGTTTAATGGCACAGAAATCTGAGTTTAAGGAAGAAATTACTTCGGTAATATTGCTCTACTACATTCAACTATAACTATAAAAATGTAGAATTACAACCTCAATTACAGGTTTTAAAATTTATTCATAAATTAGCACTTGCTGGCTGAGAGTGCTAATTTAAATTAAGGGAACAGGGAATAGAGAATAGGGATCAGGTAAGGAATACAGACATTCTTGTTTTCAATCAATATGTACAATTAATTTTGCTTGGGTACTTATATTTTATCGCAAGTGATTAGGCAGACATGATATCATACCGTTTCTTTATGAAGATGCGCTTTATTCCTGGTTGTAGAGACGTTCCATGGAACGTCTCTACAGGATTTATTTGGCTTTTTAATCCTTAATTAATTCCTCTAAAGCCACCTGCAAATCCTTTGTCAAATCACTAACACCCTTTCGTAATGCTTGTTTATTTCCCTGACAACTCTCCCACCGTTCACTTACAGAAATCGGTTCACCAACAATAATCATTGCCTGTTTTAAACCTAAACGCGGTCTTCCTGGTAAAGTAGATTCTTGAATACGCGATAACATATCAAACATTAATAATGCCGTTTCTGCAAACCTTTCCGCAGTCTGTTTTTCTTGAATATAATTAGCAGTCACAGCTACAAAACTTTCTGCAATTCTCATGTGTTGCATTCTCAAATCTGCTTCTTCTGCTACCCAGTCAGCTAGACCACGTTTGAGAGGTGGTAAACTTTCAATATCGTCGATATCATCCCGATAAATGTAATTCCACCCAGCTTCTTCTAAACGACGACATCTATCAATCAAGTTACCTTGGGCTTGAACGTTAAAATACTCTTCTGTAATTTGTAAAGCTGTATCCATTAAACGGTGTAATCTAATAATTAAGACTTCATTAGGAGTGACTGTTTCCTCCGGTATAATTTCTGGTAAATCTCGATGATAGAAACGGCGATAAAATTCTTCCATTTCTGCAATTAAATATGCAGCCAAACGACAAAGGCGTTGATATAACAATTCTTCTAGTTGATTTCCAGTTTGACTAATTTCTGGAATTGGTAAACCGCTATCAGTTTCTAATTTAGATAACAGCCAATCTATTTTTTGCCAAGGTGGATTAACGTAACTATATTTAATCCCTATGGGGATAATAAAAACATTTTCTTCCCGATTAGCTTTTTGTAAATCTTCCACACACCAAAAACCCAACTGTGCTACACCTGGTTCTAGAGGGCTAACAATGCCACTATGACCATTTGTACCTCCTTCTGGTGCGATCGCAATCGGAAATTTAGCATTAGCCAATAAATCCCGCGCTATTTGAATAGAATTTCTGTCTACTCGTCTTCCTCTGCGAACAGGTACACCACCAAGCCCAGAAAATAACCAGCCTAACCAATTTCCTGCCCATAGCGTCATTCCCCGTTCATACATAAAATGACTGTGTACTGGGTATTGTAGAGAAATCCCCTTTTCTCTCGCCACCTTGGGAACTATGCGTGTTAGTAGATACAACATAGAGAGCGGATCTTCTACTTCAGGGTGACGAAATGCGATGATAAAACGAATTTTCCCCCCTTGAAATTCTTGGTATAATTTGCCTAATATTTCAGCATTTTTGGCTTCAATCTTCACAATACCAGCCGGTAGCCAAGGTCTAGTTCTCACCTGGAGAATGAACGGAAGAACCCAAGAAGTAATCTTGAGTATCAAGGCGTTAAAACGTGGGGGAATGAATTTGAGTGGTGGTTGGGTGGAATGAATTGATTTAGGCAATTTGTTCTCCCGCAGATATGACAATAATAAAGAGGACTTTACTCGATTTTGACACCTTTCAGGAATTTAGATGAACACATCACCAGACCAAAAACAATTTGCACCAGCAACCCAACGCAACCGCGAAGCCATCTTAGAGGTGCTTTTACAAGTATTACCTGCAAGTGGCACTATTTTGGAAGTCGCCAGTGGTACAGGAGAACACGCTGTTTTTTTTGCCCCCAGCCTCAAACCCCGTCAATGGCTACCTTCTGACCCTAACCCCTTATTACGCGACAGTATTAAAGCTTGGACAGAAGAATTCAAAAGTGATAATATTTACCCACCGTTGGAACTTGATGCTAGTCAGCCAATTTGGCCAGTGGAGAAAGACAAATTTCCAGACTCACCAATTGTCGCCATTGTTAACATTAACATGATTCATATTTCCCCTTGGTCAGCCGGTTTAGGACTCATGGCTGGTGCTGGGCGGATTCTGCCATCAGGTGGTATTCTCTACTTGTATGGCCCATACAAACAAAACGGCAAACATACAGCACCTAGTAACGAGGCTTTTGATGAGTCATTACAAGCACAAAACCCAGAGTGGGGAGTGCGTAATTTAGAGGATGTTGTCGCAGCAGCTAACGCTCAAAATTTGACCTTGCACAAAACTTGCTCAATGCCAGCAAATAACCTGTCACTAGTTTTCCGACATAATTAATGCAGATTAGCAGACTCGAACCGATGACACCAAAAAATATTTTAGTTGTAGCTGCACTGTATAAATTTGTTAGTTTACCTGATGTTGCCGAAATGCAAACAACCCTGCTTTCCTGCTGTCAGGAACAAGGCATTAAGGGAACAATTTTACTTGCCCAAGAAGGTATTAATGGTACTATTGCTGGTTCACGTCAGGCAATTGATGCTGTTCTGGCGTTTCTTCGTACTGACCCGCGTTTAGCAGATTTAGAACATAAAGAATCTTACACCGACACACCACCTTTTGAAAAAATGAAAGTGCGGTTGAAGCAAGAAATTGTGACTTTAGGAATACCAGAAGTTGACCCCAATCAAAAAGTTGGTACTTACATCAGTCCTCAGCAGTGGAATGATTTGATTTCCGACCCAGAAGTAACAGTAATTGATACCCGCAATGATTATGAAGTGAAAATCGGTACATTTAAAAGAGCAGAAAATCCGCAAACGCAAATATTCCGAGAATTTCCCGAATATGTAAGTCAACAACTTGACCCCAGCAAACACAAAAAAGTTGCCTTATTTTGTACTGGTGGCATTCGCTGCGAAAAAGCCTCATCTTATATGCTTTCCCAAGGCTTTGCAGAAGTCTATCACCTTAAAGGCGGCATTCTCAAATATTTAGAAGAAGTCCCCAGCGAAGAAAGTTTATGGGAAGGAGAATGCTTCGTTTTTGATGACCGGATTGCTGTTCGTCATGGCTTAGAAGAGGGAACTTATGAATTATGCTTCTGTTGTGGTCATCCCATTGCTGAAGATGATAAAACCTCTCCCAAATATGAAGAAGGTATTTCTTGCCCCTACTGTTTTGATAACATGACCGAGGAAAAAAGAAGACGACAACAACAGAAATGGAAACACTACAAATTAGAAAAATCAAAATGAAATAGGCTTTACGGTACTTATTTAAATTACTAGTTGGTAATAGGGAATAGGGAATAGGGAATAGGGAATAGGGAATAGGGAATAGGGAATAGGGAATAGGGAACAGGAGAAATTTAATTGTTTCCCCTGAACTCAATAATCAATACTCGGTACTCGGTACTCAATACTCAGGAACTGTCTCTGCGTTTAAATCTTCCTAGCCAAAGTCAAACCATCAGCGATAGGTACTAAACTCAGATCAACCCGCGAATCTTCATGTAACTTTTGATTAAAGGTGCGAATCTTCTTAGTTTGATTATCCTGCACTTCGGGATCTGCAACCTTGCCAGACCACAGAACATTATCAACAGCAATTAGTCCACCTGGTCGAATTAATTGGAGCGATCGCTCATAATAGTTCTCATAGTTCCCCTTGTCAGCATCAATAAACGCAAAATCAAAGGTTTCCCCTTCCCCTGCTGCCAGCAATTGATCTAAACTTTCCAAAGCTGGAGCAATCCGCAAATCAATTTTATCTGCAATTCCTGCTTGTTGCCAATAACGCCGACCAATGCTTGTATATTCTTCACTCACATCACAGGCGACAATTTTCCCATCTGCTGGTAAGGCTAAAGCCACCACCAAAGAACTATAACCCGTAAATACACCTATATCTAAAGTTTTTTTAGCTCCTAAAATCTTCACCAACAACGCCATAAACTGTCCCTGTTCCGGCGAAATCTGCATCATAGCCATTGGCAGTTGGGCAGTTTCTTGACGCAGTTGAGTTAAAACTTCTGGTTCTCGTAAGGAAACCGATAGTAAATAATTATACAAATCTTGTTCTAAGCCAATTGTTTGTTTACTCATAATTTATCTGCTTGATTAATTCTGCTGTAAAAACTCAAACCGCTTCAGTATTCTAATTGATCTTTACTCTTACCAATTACCAGACCCAATAAGTAAGATTAAGTACACGAACATCATCATAAGCCACACTTCTTTGATTGTGTGTAAGTATTCAGGATCAAGAATAGTTCAAGTCATGAGAATAAAGGCTTTTTTAGTCAAATTTGATGATTTTGATAAAAAATCACTTTTCTCTATCCTTCATTTCATAAGCATTTTGACTCCTGACTCTTGACTCCTGACTCCTGAATTCTGACGATTGTGTAGAGATGTTTCATCCATAGTCCCGGCATGAATTAATTGTCAACTTCCCTTCTAAAATGAAATCTAATCTGTGGAAATTCAATCACTAAACTATCTGTTGTGAGAGGGGAATATAAATGAGCCGTCCAATTATTCTTGGTATTGTTGGTGACAGCGCCGCTGGTAAAACGACACTGACTAGAGGAATTGCTCAGGTACTTGGCCCAGAAAATGTTACCCTCATCTGTACAGATGACTACCATCGTTATGATCGCCAACAACGGGCAGAAATTGGGATTACCGCTCTCCATCCTGACTGCAACCATTTAGATATTATGCAGCAACATCTATCGTTGCTACGCACAGGACAGCCAATTCTCAAACCAGTTTACAGTCACAAAACAGGTACATTTGAAGCGCCACAATATATCAAACCGAATAAATTTGTAATTATTGAGGGTTTATTGGGTTATTCTACCCGTGCTGCTCGTGATGCTTATGATGTAAAAGTTTATCTTGCACCTCCTGAATCACTCCGCGCTGATTGGAAAGTTAAGCGGGATACACAAAAGCGCGGTTATACGCCAGAACAGGTATTAGCAGAGCTAGAAAAACGAGAACCAGATTCAGACGCTTTTATCCGTCCCCAGCGTCAATGGTCGGATATTGTGGTGAGTTTTTATCCTGCTAACGAGGATGAAGATGGAACCAATGGTCAGTTAAATGTACGTTTGGTACTACGTCCATCTATTCCCCATCCCGATTTTACCCAGATTCTTGATGCTGGTAATGGTAATTCTCAATCAGCGGTGCGTCTGGGACTAGACAGAGATATGGGTAAACCGGTAGATGTATTAGAAGTTGATGGTCACGCTACTTTGGAACAGGTGACGAAGATAGAGCATATTATGTGTTCGGATATGCCTTACTTAAAAAATATATGCGATCGCGAAATTAATCCAGAATTAGGAAAAATCGCAGGCACAACCGGGGAGACTTTGCAAAGTTATCCCCTCGCACTTACACAGCTAATTATTACTTATCATATGCTCAAAGCTACGCAAATTTACCAATAATACATAGGAATGGGCTGATCTACCCTTTTCTGGCATTCAACAGCAGCCTTTCATATCCTGATAGATAGATCAGCAATAGCAGTAGTTGTGCGATGATCGCTATTGGGAGGCTTCCCAGTTGTAAGGTTGCTTTTAATATGACCATTTACTTTTACAAGGTTTGGCAGCCATATGGCTGTTTTTCTAACTTCTCTCCTCACCCTATCGAAGTACAGGGTACTCACTGGCCAACAGTTGAGCATTACTATCAAGCACAAAAGTTTGTTGGCAGTAAAGATGAGGTTATTATACCATTAATCCATGCCTCTGCTACCCCTGAAGAAGCGGCTGCCTTAGGACGTTGCAGCACTCGCAAACTTCGTCCAGACTGGGAAATAGTCAAAATTGATGTGATGCGATCAGCTGTCAGGAAAAAGTTTACTACTCATCCAGAAATTCGCAAAGTTCTTTTGGTAACAGGTGATGAGATTTTGGTGGAAAATTCACCCACAGATTATTTTTGGGGCTGTGGTGCGAATAAAACAGGTCAAAATCATCTAGGAATAATTCTCATGAGTGTACGTGAAGAAATCCGTCAGTTATTGTCTTTGCCAGTAATCACCAATTCATAAGTAAAAAGATTTACAATTGTCATGGGGTTGCAGTTGACGGCAATAGAATCAACCTTGCTGTTTAAATATTTATTAATCTTATTACAACAATAACTTTAAAAGCCAGAATAGTTTAAGTGATATTACTGAAAATAGCCGAAAAATTGAGATTTGAAATTTCTTAGTTATACTATGTAGATTAAGATAAACTTTAGTAAAAAAAGGCAATAAATCTACAAAGGTTTCTGCCATAACTTTACATCAGGGGAAAATTAAAAAAAATATTTTTGAGAAGGCGAATATTAGTAATGACGTTTAGCGAAGATCAGCCAGATGGTTTGCAGCAAGAAAATTTATTGCACAAAATGATTAAGCAGATTCGGCGTTCGCTGGATCTCCAAGAAATTTTAACTTCAACTGTTACCGAAGTGCGTTTATTCTTGCGAACAGATCGAGTCAAGATATATCGGTTTGATACTGATGGTAGCGGTGAAGTCATTGCAGAATCTATTAATAACAATTGCCTACCATCATTATTAGGACTTCATTTTCCTGCCACTGACATTCCAGCATCAGCTAAAGAGATGTTCTTATTAACAAGACAACGCTCAATAGTAGATGTAACTGCGGGAACAATTGGGTTGTCGCCGCTAAAGTCGGCAAAAAACGGTAAACCATTACCTACAGAGAATATTCACTATCGACAAGCAGATCCATGTCATCTTCAATATTTAAAGACCATGGGTGTAAAATCTTCCTTTGCAGTCCCAATTTTAGAATACGACCCCACAGGACAATCGACACAACCAAAACTGTGGGGATTACTGGTATCCCACGATAGTCAAACGCGAACGATTTTAAAACAAGAACTCAAAGTAGTCACCCAAGTAGCCGATCAAGTGGCGATCGCTATTTCTCAAAGTAACCTCCTCAGCGAAGCTAGAGCCAAGCAGAGGCAAGAAGCCATCATTAATCAAGTCACAACCCTATTACATCAACTACCTACAATCCAACTACAAGAAGCACTAGAAGCAACAATTACATCCTTTAATGGTATTGGTGGCAGGCTTTATATTCAACAAAGTCAAGAAATATATACCTATGGTGAACAACCACAACTAACTTATGAACTAGAAAATATTGCCATTGAACAACATCCTGTCTGGCAAAACTGGATATCTGAGTACAAACCCGGTCAAATTTGGTCAATTTCTGACCTTTATAAACAACCTGATTTCAGAGTTTTAGCCCTAGCCTTTCAGTCCACTCGAATTCGGGGACTAATGATCATTCCCCTCCACTACCGCGAAAATTTCATTGGTGTATTAAGCATTTTTCGCCCAGAATTAGATAGTGAAGTTCTCTGGGCAGGAAGATTAGATCCTAATAAGCATCAAGAATTACCACGTCTTTCCTTTGAACTTTGGCGAGAAGAAAAAAAAGGACAAGCACCTGCATGGAAACCGGAAGATATAGCCCTAGGAAAAGCTTTATCTCATAACTTTGCCATGGCAATTCAGCAGCAGCAAACATATCAACAACTACAGTTGCTGAATTCTAACCTAGAAGTGAGAGTACAGGAACAAACCGCTGAAATAGAAAAAACTCTGCTGCTGACTAAAGCACTCAAACAAGTTACAGATCAGATTCGTAGAACTTTGGACTTGAATCAAATCCTACAAACCATCGTCCAAGAAGTTCGTCCTCTACTCAATTCTGACCGAGTACTGATTTATCAATTACTGAATGAAGGTAATGGTGAGGTAATAGTCGAAGAAGTTAATGGTAATTGGCCATCGGTTTTGGGCTTGCAGTTACCATCAGAATGCTTTCCTGAAGAGTATGCCCGTCTCTACTTACGGGGCAGAGTGCGAGCAATTGACAATGTATATACAGATATATTAAGTCCTTGCCATCGAGAATTCTTGGAAAGTATACAAATCCAAGCCAATTTAATCGTACCTATTAAAATGGAAACCCAACTATGGGGTTTATTAATTGCCCATCACTGTGAATCACCGCGAAATTGGCAAGATGCAGAAATTGATTTGTTACAACAGTTAGCAGACCAAGCTGCGATCGCAATTCAGCAAGCCCAACTCTACCAACAAAGCTGTAGCGCCGAAGCCGAAGCGATAGCTAAAGCTACACAACTGGAGCATACACTGCATCAACTCCAAGAAACCCAGTCTAAATTAATTCAAACAGAAAAAATGTCTGGTTTAGGACAGTTAGTTGCAGGTATAGCTCACGAAATCAACAACCCTGTCAACTTTATCTACGGCAACCTTTGTCATGCCAGTAATTACACAGAAGACATACTCAAGCTTTTACAACTCTACCAATCCCACTATCCTGACCCTATAGCTGAGATTCGTGAAACTATGGAAACTATAGACTTTAACTTTGTGATTCAAGACCTACCAAAGATCATGTCATCAATGAAACTAGGTTCAGATCGCATCCGTTCCATAGTCTTGTCATTACGCAACTTTTCCCGTCTTGATGAAGCTGAAAACAAGCGAGTTGACTTACACGAAGGCATTGATAACACCTTACTGATTTTGCAACATCGGCTCAAACCACATAGCCATTTTCCTGGGATTGAAGTCATGAAAGACTATGGTGACTTACCAAAGGTAGAATGCTATGCCGGACAAATGAATCAGGTATTCATGAATGTTATTAACAATGCTATTGATGTCTTGACTGATCAAGTAGAAGAAAGTCCAAAATCCGCCGATATCAGACCTTTACCAACTATTCGTATTTCCACCAGAGTCTCAGCAGAAAATTCCTATCTGTTAATTAGCATTGCAGATAATGGACCAGGTATGAGTGAGGAAGTTAAAAAGCGTATTTTTGACCCATTTTTTACTACTAAGCCTGTAGGCAAGGGTACAGGACTAGGATTAGCAATTAGTTACCAAATCGTTGTCGAAAAACATGGTGGACTAATGGAGTGTATATCCGCACCAGGCAAAGGTACAGAATTCTGGATTGAAATTCCCCTGAAATTGACAAGAGAAAAAAATAGTTAGGGGTTAGGAGTTCGGAGTTCGGAGTTCGGAGTCAGGAGTCAGGAGTCAGGAGTCAGGAGTCAGGAGTTCGGAGTCAGGAGTCAGGAGTTAGGGGTTAGGAGTTCGGAGTTCGGAGTTCGGAGTCAGGAGTCAGGAGTTCGGAGTTAGGAATAAGAAGGAAGAAAGAAGGAAGGAAGGAATAAGAAGGAAGAAGGTAGTTGATTTTAATTCAATCAATAATATAGTTGCTCAAAAAGTAAAGTTTAATGAAGAAAATTAGCACCTCTATCTACAGGTGATATCCTAAATATAGAAGCAAAAGGAACTAGCTTCCCTGGCAGATCAAACAGCTAGAGTTGAAAAGTAAAAAGAGGTCAAAACCGCTGTTAAATTCCTATCTGTCTCGTCAAAACAACACAACACCCAACGCGAACGCTGATATTCCCTCCAAAGATTAAAATCAGGGGGCAATGTATGTGGTTTTCATTGTTTATTAAAGTGATGAAACGTACTACATCCCAAGATAGAATCAAAAAATAAGAAGAGGGAAAAACCAAGTTAGTAGATGTTGGGTGTTGTTGTGTGTAACAAGGAATAGGCAAGAAAAAAAGTTGCTTGTAGGGACTTCCAGGAAATACTTTCTCCGTTCGCATAGCGTCTCCGAACACCGAACTCCTAACTCCGAACTCAGGTGCTATCAGTCCCCAGCATTAGGCGTAAGTTTGTACTACAATTGAATAGCAACAGACACTTAAAATAGCGCCTTATGTCAATTATTGCGCTCAGAGCGTGGTATCTACAAGATTATGAGCCAATTACAGAATTGGAAAAACGTCCTCCAGACATTCGCTTGAGTAAAAAAAGTTTACTCAAAACTGGACTGCGTGCGGATTTTTTGGAAGAAAGTGATGAAGTTAAAGCTTCAACTTGGTTTAGGCGCTATTTGGAAGGTGAAAACACTGAATTTTATATTGAGGGTAGCGGTGGTTATTGTGTAGCTAACATTGACTTGATTAGTCATGAAATATACTTTACTAAGCAAGCGTTGTTAGCTCAGTTAGAACCAACGATTTTTTTCTGCTATCAAACGGAGTATGCCGCAGCGAGTGATTTACTCAGAGAAGAACTGCAAGAAAGTTTGAAAACTTTAAACCTGCGCTCGCGTTTGCCCCTAACATTAATAGAATCATCCCGTCCTAGCAATGCACCTCTGCGGCTAAACCGTGCCATGATGCGGAAAATTCGCAAGAGTTTATTATTTATCGGCGACACTACAGCCATAACAAGCATTGATAACAAAGAAACCCATCAACTAATGCCTAGTCCCAATGTCTGCGTAGAAATTGGTTATGCGATCGCAACTAAGCGGGTTGAACAAATTTTATTAGCACAAATGCAACGTCCAGAATTAGAAGGGCAATTTCCCTTTGATTTACCCTTGCAGCAAATTTTACAATTTCAAGACAAGGCAGAATTAAATAAAATCCTCACAGGGGCTATTGAAACCCAGTTAGCACGATTCAAATTATTTTAGAGGCTGAATGGGGAGAGTATTTATCTTTCCCCCTGCCCCCTTTCCCCAATCTCCTACTTTTTGGGAACTATTTCTGGGGAGGCCAGCGTCGTGATGCGAAGTAAAAGTTCTGAACACTCATGATTTTGGTACATCTGATACTTTTCCCGTGTGCTTACCCTTTTCATAGGAGGCCGACGTGGTTAACAATAGGTTGGATGTATTTAAAATGATGTGAATTTATGCCTAGAACTCCAAACGAATATGCCGTTTTCCTCCTTTTGGATAGCGGACATCGGGAAGAAGTGCGTTTTCCTACGATTCAAGAGTTTCAGAAGTGGTATAGTGGGGAGCTTGTGCCAAAGTCAGCTTCTAATGATTTTATTAGCGTACCGATTAAGAATATTCAAGGCGAATATATGGTGGTGCGTCCATCCCGGATTGTTGGCATTCGGGTAGAACCGATTTTTAGCTCTAGTATTGAAAGATGATGAGAAAAACCTTTGCTTTGCTGTCTTTGAGTCTGGGAATTGCCCTTGTAAATCCACTTTGGTCAGTTGTTGCTCAAGTTCCGACTACACTGCCGATACCAATACCGACTACTCCAGAAGTTTTACCAGCACTCCAACCTGTGAATGTGGAAAATGCTTGTAACACCCAAGGTTGCTTGGGTTGGGATGAGCAACTCTGGGGTCAACAAGGAGATAGACAAGCACTGTTAACTTCCATTGATCATAGTTTGCGTTACTTGGGAACCAGTAAAGCGATCGCTATTTATCAAAATTATCCAATTAAAGAGATTACTCTAGATCGTGTCCGTCGGAGTTTGTTACGCTTCCGGCAACTTGTTGTTAGTTCCAAGTCAGCGGCCGAACTACAAGCCGCTGTCCGACGGGAGTTTGTTTTTTATCAGTCTGTAGGCAACGATGGCAAAGGTACTGTTAAATTCACAGCTTATTATGAGCCGGAGTATACTGCCAGCCGGGTGAGAACTTCAACATATAAATATCCCTTGTATAAAGCACCGGCTAACTTTAAAGAATGGGCTAAACCTCATCCAAAACGAGTTGATTTGGAAGGTAAAGATGGTTTATTGGGTAATAAAAGCAAATTGCGTGGCTTAGAGATGCTTTGGTTCCGCAATCGCATGGATGCATATATGATCCATATCCAAGGTTCTGCCCAAATTAAATTAACCAATGGTAGAAGAACCTCTGTAGGCTTTGCTGGAGGAACAGATTATCCTTGGACTAGCATCGGGGGAGAACTAGCAAAAGATGGTAAATT
Source organism: Anabaena sp. EIM26 (assembly GCF_057568715.1). Lineage (NCBI taxonomy): Bacteria > Bacillati > Cyanobacteriota > Cyanophyceae > Nostocales > Nostocaceae > Anabaena > Anabaena sp. EIM26. The sequence goes on from NZ_CM172472.1 coordinate 2,737,175, forward strand.
GCCACTTAGCGGTTTAACCATGCCCAAGTTACTGAGTTATTTCCGTCAAAATCCCAGGGAGATGAATAATTATTTACCACGCTGGGAAAGATTTGTTTTCTTTCAAGAAACTAACGGTGCAGCAGCTACAGGCAGCATTAGTGTACCTGTAACAGCAGAGCGTTCCATAGCCACAGATAAGTCTCTCATGCCACCTGGCGCACTAGCGTTGATTAACAACTCATTTCCTTATCCTGCTGGTGGAGGAAGATTGCAGCCTCGGAGAGTTAGTCGTTTTGTCTTAGATCAAGATACAGGTAGTGCGATTAAAGGGCCAGGAAGAGTAGATTATTTTATGGGAACTGGTCAACTAGCAGGCGATCGCGCCGGCATCACAGGCGGCAACGGTTCACTGTATTATTTATTACTCAAATAAGAGGCAGGAGGCAGGAGGCAGGAGAGAAAATTTTTACTCGGTACTCAGTACTCGGTACTCGGTACTCAGTTCTTCTTCACTGTCACCTGTTCCCTGTCACCTGTCACCTTCTTCCCTGTCACCTGTCGCCTTCTTCCCAGTCTCTAATATGGTGGATAACCAAATTCATCATCATCTGCATACACATAAGAATTGGTAACACCAGCCATTTCCACCTTAGAAACTTCTGGTTTAATAACTTCCTTACCAAAATCCTTGTGTTCTTCAAAAGCCTTACAAATAATTGCCGACTCAGGAGAATCTGAGGCAATCATATAATCAGTTAAAGTTGAAACCGTGGGATGTTTGTAATCCACCGTTGAAGCCACCAAAGCCGTATTCGGCTCAATTCCTCTTTCTTCACATTCAATAATTGGGCAAAAAATTCCATGAGCATGGAATAAAGGACCCTTTGGAGTTACAGGTTTCTTTTGAAAGGAAGCATAAGCCTTTTCTAATTCCGCGACAAAACCACCGATAGGTCTACCCTGCTGATATTCAGAATAATTTTTACCAAAACTAGCTCCTGCTGAACCACTAAGAGTTAATTGCAGAGGTGATTCATGTAAAAACTTTTTATCTTCACCTACTAAAAAAATGAGATGGCGGGTAAAAGTTTTAAATTTAACTTTATCAGCTAAAAAAGCATCATAATTATCTTTAAAAGTACCCAATTTCATGCCAGTTTCTCTGTCTTTAACAGATAATGGCCCGCGCCTTACAATTACTAATCTGGGAGTAGTGCTAATAAAAACAGTTTCCATTCCCGAACTAAATTCATGCTCTACCTGTTGCCAATTTTCATCAGGTTGAAAACCAACAGCTTGAGCGTTATCGCGGCTAATTGCTAAACCATAGCTTTGTAAACCATCCGTACCATAGCGAGGATTGATCATCAAACCCCAGGGAAGCACTTGGGAAGGAGGGGCGTTAAATTTTTCGTCTTCAAAGTCGAACTGGGCAGATGCTTTCATGATTTGAAAATATCAAAGTGCTTAATTTTACAAGTCTATCTCTTGTACCATATTTTGTACCATCCATCTCAGATATCAGGCACTTTCTGAATTAGATTTTAACAATTTCAGTTTAAACATTGTCGATTTCAGCCTCAGCAGGGACAGCCGGATATAACCGCTACATGAGTATTGTAGGTACTAAAATTTTGCCGTTGTAACCTGTATATTTGTATTCTTCAACTACTTTTGTGGCAATCTCTCTTCCTTTACCTGATGACACTAAAGCTACGCAAGCTCCTCCAAAACCTGCTCCTGTCAGCCTTGCACCAAATACTCCTACTGTATTCTGCAAAATTTCTACCAAAGTATCCAGCGCAGGTACAGAAACTTCGTAATCATCCCGTAAACTGGCATGGGAAGCGTTCATCAACTCTCCAAATCGCTCAGGTGTAACTTCCTGTAAAGCTTCCAAAACGCGATTATTTTCTGTTACTACATGACGGGCGCGATCGCATAACGGTTGAGATAATGTTTCTATAATCTTGGGATCAGTAATATCTCGAAGTGCCTTTACTCCCAACAAATGCGCTGCCTCTTCACATTCAGCCCGACGCTGATTATAACCACTAGTGGCAAGTGTGCGCGGTACACCGCTATCTATGACTATAATCTCAGTTCCAGGAGGAAAAGGCACGAGATAGCGTTCTAGAGTACGGGTATCTAAAAATAAAATATGTTTGCTATCCGCCAGACTAGCAGCCATTTGATCCATAATGCCGCATTGCACACCAGCATAGTGAATTTCTGCTTGTTGGGCGAGTTGGGCAATTTCCACATCATTGAGAGGGAGATCAAAAAGTTGACGTATTGCTCTCAATGTTGCCACTTCTAAAGCCGCACTGCTAGATAAACCCGAACCTATAGGCACAGATGATTTCACATACACCAACAGAGATGGTATTGTGTAGCCTGCGGTTTTTAAGACTTCAATACAGCCATAAATATAGCTGGCAAATCCAGATGGTGAATGGTGCGTATCTAATATAGTGACTTGCTCATTTAAATTTTCTGAATAAAAGTGGTGTGCGTTATCTCTACTCATACCCAGTAATACGGTTGTGCTTTGAGGAATGGCAGTTGGCAGCACAAAACCATCGTTATAGTCGGTATGTTCACCGAGTAAATTTACCCTACCTGGCGCACTGGCTTCTGTTTCGGGTATTGTATTGAATATTTCTTCAAAATTCATAATCTTTTTGTTTTTGTTTCGCGCAATCCCTCTTAGAGATCCCGCAGGGTAGAGGCAAAGAGGCAAAAGCCTATTTTCCTAAAGGGACAGGACGCGATCGCCTTTCTACCTCTACACTGGGAAAATTCGGGTCAAAAGTCAAATTCTCTAACTTCCCATCCTCAAGAATTACAAAAGTATCTTCCACCTTTGCCCCGGCTAAACTTGGGTTCCAAGCAACAGCCATGCCTGCGGCTAAAGTATCGGTAGTAGTTGGAGTTGCCACAATTTCTCTGGCTAAATATCCTGTAGTTCCTCCCTGATGATGTTCACGGATAGCATGGGGAAATCCATGTTCTGACCAATCTGTACCGCGTAAACGTATAGCCTGGGTTTCGGTTTCAGCTAGGGTTTGTCTCATTAGTTCCAACTTGGCGGAGACTTCTTCATTCATAGGGGATAAACACAAACACCTACAGATAATTATCAAGTTTCTCTGTGCCTGTCTGCGTCTGTCTGAGGTTGTGAACTGAAGTTTCTTTGTACCAACCCTTTCGTTAATTTATGCGGATGCAAATCATGTAGAAACAGTCTGATATTATCTTTTTGTGTAATTCAGACAAAATTGATTATGGAAGCAAGCTTTTTGAGTGCGGTTGTTTTACCGATCGCTCTAGCCATCATTATGCTAGGAATGGGTTTATCTCTTGTACCAGAAGATTTCCAGCGTGTAAAGAAATATCCCAAAGCTGTCTCCATTGGCTTGATTAGTCAATTAGTTTTTTTACCTATTATTGGTTTTGTTATTGCTAAAGTTGTCCCCATGCAACCTGCGATCGCTATGGGATTAATGATCATAGCACTTTGTCCAGGTGGGGCATCCTCGAATATAGTTACATTTCTCGCTAAAGGTGATATTGCTCTCTCTGTGACGCTGACGGCTTTTAGCAGTTTGATTACAGTATTTACCATTCCGGTGTTGGGAAACCTAGCATATCAGCACTTTATCGGACAAACTGCTGCGATCGCTCTACCCATTGGGGCAACAATAGTACAAATTTTTCTGATCACGCTTGTGCCTATTGGGTTAGGAATGGTTTTCCGACAAATATTTCCAGAAGTTGCTCGTCGTCTGGAAAAAGTGACTAACCGCCTCGCAGTTGGTTTCCTGGCGCTAATTATTCTCTTGCTTGTGATTCGTGAGTGGAATCGTATCCCTGGCTTTATTGTTCAAGTTGGAGTTGGCGTTTTACTGTTGAATGTGATCTCAATGCTGGCGGGGTTTTATGTTAGCAAGCTGTTTAAACTCAACACTCCTCAACAAATCTGCATTGGCATTGAAGTGGGGATTCAAAATGGTACATTAGCGATCGCTATTACTGCCGGATTACTCAACAATCCTGATATGGCTATACCCGCTGCGGTTTACAGCTTATTTATGTATATCACCGGGTGGATTGCTATTCGCTACGGGAGAAGGTTGGCTGCAACTAACCCAGTTCGGGAACCTTTAGAAAGTAAGGTTTAATATGGAGATAAATCAGGCTTTAGCATCTTCATTACTTACGCAAAATAGAATGAAAGTAGCGGTAATTCATGAATTACCGCTACGTAATAATCAGAGGATATTTGATAGCTTTATTTACCTGCAATATGGTGTAAATTCGACCATTCAGACTTTTTTGATTTTTTTGCTAAAACTCTACTGTTTCAAACTCAAAAGCGGCAATTAAATGCTCATCAACATAAACCTCTATCTTATGTTTACCAAGAGGATCTCCAGGAGCTATTTTCCAAAAATTCTCAATTACACCATCGCTAGAAGTTTGTGTACGTTTTGTAATAGCTGTTGTTCCATCGGCGGAGATAGAAAAATTATCATCTTCTTGTGTAGCCCATGTTTCTGGTGCTTTAGGTAAACGCAAAACTTCACGCCATTTGACTTTACCCCGGTAATTTTTAAGTTTAATCTGCCAACCATAAGTATCACCTTGTTTTAGTGGTACTTTAGTGGTAGGAAAAAAATTAACTTTACCCTTAGCATCAACTATTCTGACCCCGAACTCAGATTTATTGATAGTAATTTTTTGACTATTAATTAACTGAGAAGTTTCTAAGGGCGCTTCTGCTAAAACGCTATTAATTTTTTGTAAATTTGTAGCAAAGAAGCCAAATATCAACCAAAAAGAAGTTAGTAAAAGTCTCACAGCAGAAATCTTCATACGTATCTTTTCTCAAAGATTAGTTAGTACTTAATTCCATCACTTTTAGCTCTATTCCGGGTTGAGATTTAAAAATCATCAACGCTACCCTTACCAGTTTCTATAGCAATAGTATTTGAGTTTTGAACCCATCTAAATATTTGTAGGGTGTGTTAGGCAAAGCCGTAACGCACCGTAAATTTGATTAATAGTGCGTTATGTTGTCACTCTAAGCATAGTCATGCCCGCAAGGGATTTACGCACCCTACGTATTTTTTCAAAAATCAAATATGATTCCTATACAATACTTGTCGGTCACATAGTGTGCCGGAGGCATCAACCAACATTTACCAGGGTTTGTTGGTTTTCACTTTGTTCAACCCAACCTTGTATTATTAGCGGGCAAGATGCCCGCACCACAAGAAATTTTGGGATATTTTTTTAATTGGAGAACTCTAGAGCATTTACTAGAGCATTTAATTAAAATAGCAAAAATAGAAAATAGGATACAAAATTATTACATCCTATTTTCAAAACGTATTGCTGAAATTTATTCAGCTTTTTAGTCTTCGTCAAGCGCAGGAAAAAGTTCTTCAAACCGCCACAAACTATTTTTATTTTCAATGAACCAAATACGAGTTTCGGTGGTTAACTTACTCCACACAACTTCAGGAGGAAGGTGAGGAGAAGAATACTGATATTCTTGACCAAGTTCTTTGAGATTATCTGCTACATCAACAGGAATACCAAAGTTTTCCCAGTCAATTTCTACATTTCTTCCAGAAAGTCCCGCAGCAGGATCAAAAACCAACTGTGCAGTTCTAATTAAGTCTGCAAAGTGTTGCGCTTTGAGTCCGATGATATCCTGGATTTCGAGTGATTTATGAGGCTCTGATGGCATTATAACTGAAGTGATGAAGATAGATTGTGAATTGAATCTACCGCCAGAGATGATCCCGATAAATTTATTTTAGCTTTATTTTAGCGCAGAAATTCAAGGTCGATTACTAACTTGCCTGCAATAATCTCAAATTTGGTTATTCAGTTTCAACTAAAACTGTCACTGCTGCAACTGCTATTAACATTTCGTCATTTTTATCGTTGAGTGCAGGAATTGCTAATCCGTCCACTACCATTCCTCCGGCCTCTACAGTAAGGGTTTTGCGACCAAAGGGGAGTACGGCTAATACCTCTGCTTCCCGTACTTGTTCAGGGTAAGGAACTGCGACCTTGACTTCTACAATCATATCATTAGGATCTTTTAGCCCTGCTACTTCCATAATACCAAGCAAGGCATTATGAGCGATCGCATTTCTAACCGCTCTCGCTGCTGCTACTGTCGGTTCCTGTCCATGCTGGTCTATACCCATACCCATTTCGATAATAAAGCGTTTCAGTGCCATAAATAAAAAGTATTTACATCCAAATTAGTAAACTCTCGCCGGTTATCTTACCAAACCATCAGTCAGTTTAAAGCCAATCAGAACTTACGCAACTGGCTTACTTTGTAGGGTGCGTCAGACGTTCGTTAATCCTGCAAATAAACAGATATTGGATATCTGACGCGCCATAAACATAGATATTTCCTATGACACGCAGCTTTAGTCCTACCAATGACTGAAATGCTTACAAAAAACCTGACGAGAGTATAATATATGATTCTATTTGTTATTTGAATAGTAAAGGTATTACCAAGAATCTTAATTAAGAGAGTGGTTTATCCTTAATGCTAGTGACACAAAAATTAATATGAGAGCGGATAGCCTTTTCATAAACTCCAGTCTGTGCTGTGCGTACTCCTATATGTTGATAGATCAAGTTAATTTCTGGAAATTCACACCAATACATCAAAAAAACATCTTTAGATGGAGTAGTAATTTCATAATTATTCTCTTGTCTTTTCTTTTTGAGTTTACAATTATTTAGTTTGAGTTTTTGTCGAAATAATTGTTCAAATTCTGGAATTAAATTTGCAGTAGTTTCCATAGTTTATACACGTTTAAATACGTGCTTAGATAAACACCATTTTGTGATATTGCTAAGTGTGACACTTGAGCGACCTATCATAGGATTAGTATATCAGCTATAGTCAATTTTACAATTTGGGCTTCTTTTTTTCCTGCTCAGAGTGCGCCCAGAGAATACACGACAACAATAGAATACCTGTTCAAATTCTGCTATTTTTTTGCTAAATCTCTGTTTTACACGTTCTTTGATTTACCATTATGAGGGGCAATTTTTTTGGATAATTTCTTAAGAAATCTTTAAGATTAACATTGTCAAATTTTCCCTCAGCTTGGAAACTTCGTTGTCGTAATTGTTTCGCCTACATACTCCATGAGCATCAACCGTCGTCAATTTCTCACCACATTGGGATTAACCACCATAGCCACCCACATTGCCCCAGTTCTCGCCGAAATTCAGACTTCACCAAACATCATCATCAAACCACCACATCTAAAAATAGGTGATACCGTAGGATTAATAGCCCCGGCTGGTATTATCGAACCTAAAGACATCGAAACGGCACAACAAACTTTGACCAAGTTAGGGCTGAAAGTCATAACAGGCGCACATATTTTAGATCGTCATGGCTATTTAGCCGGAAAAGATCGCGATCGCGCCCAAGATATTCATACCATGTTTATAGACAATTCTGTAAAAGCAATTATGTCCATGCGTGGCGGTTGGGGTTGTAATCGTATTTTACCGTTACTTAATTATCCCCTCATTCGTAAAAATCCTAAAATAATTATAGGTTACAGCGATATTACTTCTTTATTATTAGCTATTAATGCTCGCAGTCGATTAATTACATTTCATGGTGCAGTTGCTACTTCTACATGGAATCAATTTACAGTTGATTACTTTAAAAATATTTTATTTGATGGCGAAAAATTAATCATGCAGAACACCCCCACTAATGAAGGAAAAATAGCAACAATTAACCCAGGAAAAGCTCAAGGTAAACTTATTGGTGGTAATTTATCAATTGTAGCTGCTATGGTGGGTTCACCTTATTTACCATCATGGTATCAAAGCATTTTATTTGTGGAAGATATAGGTGAAGATATTTATCGGATAGACAGAATGCTGACACAATTAAAAAATGCTGGAATTCTCAATCAAATTTCTGGGTTTATTTTTGGACAATGCACAAATTGTCAACCAGGAGATGAACCAGCATTTACATTAATCCAAATCCTCAAACATCATATCCAACCTTTAGGAATTCCCGCTTGGTATGGCTCTATGATTGGTCATATTAAAGACAAATTTACAGTGCCTGTAGGTTTAGAGGTAGAAATAGACGCTGATAATGGCACAATTAAAATGTTAGAAGCTGCTGTAACTTAATTCATAATGCAATTGAGGAAGTTGAATAATGTTAAAAATATTTGCAGATAGGGGTGGGACATTTACAGATATCGTTGCTATTACCAATAATCAGATAATTATAGACAGACTTTCAAAACATACGGAACGGTTTTTAATTGTCCCTCTACCTAACCAGCAATGGATAATAGTCTATAAATTACTTTCCGAAAATCCTGAACAATATCAAGATGCAGTGATCCAAGGAATTCGGGATATTATCGGACTATCTGCTAATGAACCCATTCCTGATCAAACAATAAAAGTAATCAAAATGGGGACAACAGTAGCTACTAATGCGCTCTTAGAAAGGCATGGAGATAGAGTCGTCTTAATTATTACTAAAGGCTTTAGAGATGCGCTGAGAATTGGCTACCAAAACCGTCCTAACATCTTTGCTCGAAATATCATTTTACCAACAATGCTTTATGAACAAGTAATTGAAGTAAATGAACGATATGATGCAAAAGGCAATGAATTAACCTCCGTCAATATTGAGCAAGTTAAAACAGATTTACAGGCAGTTTATAATACAGGAATTAGGAGTTGTGCCATTGTATTCATGCACAGCGATCGCTATCCCCACCATGAACAACAAATAGCCCAAATTGCAGAAGAAATCGGATTTACACAAATTTCTGTATCACATCAAGTTAGTCCATTAATGAAACTCGTAAGTCGAGGAGATACAACAGTTGTCGATGCCTATTTAACTCCTATTCTCCGTCGCTATGTTAACCAAGTGGCTAGTCACTTACCCAATGTTAAATTAATGTTTATGAAATCTGATGGAGGGTTAACCAACGCGGCAAACTTTCAAGGTAAAGATAGTATTTTAAGTGGCCCTGCTGGTGGTATTGTTGGTGCAGTACAAACTAGTAAAAGAGCAGGTTTTGATTTAGTTATTACCTTTGATATGGGTGGAACAAGTACAGATGTTGCACATTTTAAAGGGGAATATGAAAGACAATTAGATTCAGAAATTGCAGGTGTGCGGATGCAAGTTCCCGTCTTAGCAATTAACACCATTGCTGCCGGTGGTGGTTCAATTTTATTCTTTGATGGTTCTAGTTATCGTGTTGGGCCAGAATCCGCTGGTTCAAATCCTGGGCCTGCTTGTTATCGACGTGGTGGACAATTAACAGTGACAGATGCTAATGTCATCTTAGGAAAAATTCAGCCTCAATATTTTCCCGCAGTTTTTGGTAATGAAGGTAAATTACCTCTAGATCAAGAAATTGTCATTCAGAAATTTATTCAACTAGCAGAAAAAATTACATCTGTCACAGGAAACTATCGAACTCCTGAACAAGTAGCATCTGGCTTTATTGCAATTGCTGTTGAAAATATGGCCAATGCTATTAAAAAAATCAGCCTCCAACGTGGCTATGATGTTAATCAATATGTGCTTTGTTGTTTTGGTGGAGCAGGAGGACAAGTTGCTTGTTTAATTGCTGATACTTTAGGGATAAAAAAAATATTTCTTCACCCTTTTGCTGGTGTTTTATCTGCTTATGGAATGGGTTTAGCTGATGTGAGAGCAACCAAAATTATAGGAGTAGAACAACCTTTACATCAAACATTAATTCCTCAATTACAGCAATTAATGGCATTTTTGGAAACCCAAGCCAAAAGTGAATTAACTCAGGAAGCAAATAATTTAGAAGAAGTAGTTAAAAAAGTTAATTTAAAATATGAAGGAACTAACTCTATTTTAACCGTTGATTTCGCATCAGATGTGGCAGTAATGCAACGAAATTTTGAAATTGAACATAAATCACGTTATGGGTTCATTCAAATAGAAAAAACCTTAATTATAGAATCCATTTCATTAGAAGTAATACAAAAAATGGATACGCCTGAAGAACCATTAATTATTCGTAAACGCCTTGCAGAGGAACTTCCACAACCCATGAAAATAGTCCAAATGTTTACTGATGAAAGATGGCATGATACGCCAGTTTATCGTCGGGAAGATTTACAACCAGGAGATTGTATAAATGGTACTGCAATCATTATCGAAAAAATTAGCACAATTGTAGTTGAACCTAACTGGAAAGCGAAATTAACAAAACGTAACTATTTGATCTTAGAACGTGTTTTTTAGTGATATTTATAGCGCCTGTAATTAATGCTAAACTAAACAAATAACTACTTGGTATCATATCATGATGATTACTCAAGAATTAGTAGATGAACAAAATATCTCTGAAGATGTAATTTTTCCTCCCAGCGATTTATATAGTGATGAACCTCCCGTGGAAACAGAACTACATCTAGAGCAAATTATACTCTTAATCAAATGTCTTAAATGGTTGTGGAAAGAAAGAACTGATTTCTATGCAGCAGGAAATTTGAGCATTTACTATAGTCCTAACCAGAAAAAAACAGAAAATTTTCGTGGGCCTGATTTTTTTGTAGTTTTAGGAACTGAATGCAAAACTCGCAAAAGTTGGGTAGTGTGGGAAGAAAATGGTAAATATCCTCATGTAATTGTCGAAATTCTCTCACCAACAACAGCAAAGACTGATAGGGAATCTAAAAAAGAACTTTATCAAGAAACTTTCCGCACACCGGAATACTTTTGGTTTGACCCCTATACATTAGAATTTGTAGGTTTTCAGTTAATAAATGGAAAATATCAACCTGTAAAAGCTAACGAAAAAGGACATTTATGGAGTGAACAATTAGACTTATATTTGGGAATTCATCAAGGTTTATTACGTTATTTCACACCAGAAGGAAATTTAGTACCTACACCTGAAGAAACCGCAGAGAATGAAATTCAAAGAGCAGAATATGAAACTCAACGAGCCGAACGATTAGCGGCTAAATTGCGGGAATTAAATATTGACCCAGATACCATTTAAACGATCACTGAAAATGTAGGTTGGGTTGACGCAAGAAAACCCAACATTTATCAAGAATTTGTTGGGTTATGCCTACGAAAAAAAAGTTACAAATAAACTGATATATCTCATCTAAGCATATTAAAAATTATGTAGTGACAAATTATCATGCATACCACATATCAAGCAGATCCTGTACGTTTAGAAATATTCAAAAATCTCTATCAATTTATCGCTGAACAAATGGGAATTGTTCTGCAAAACACAGCGACATCAGTCAATATTAAAGAACGGCTAGATTTTTCCTGTGCTATTTTTGATGCGTCTGGTCTATTAGTTGCGAATGCTCCCCATATTCCCGTACATTTAGGCTCAATGAGTGAAAGTGTTCGCTGTTTAATTAATGATCAAGGGGATACAATCAAACCGGGAAATGTCTATTTATCAAATAACCCCTATAACGGTGGAACTCATTTACCTGATGTCACAGCCATTACCCCCGTTTTTCTGGAGAGTAGAGAAAATATTCCCAATCCTCTCTTTTTTGTTGCTTCTCGTGGACACCAAGCTGATATAGGTGGTATCACTCCCGGTTCTATGCCTCCTCACAGTACCACAGTGGCAGAAGAAGGAATTATTTTTGATAATTTTCTCTTGGTTGCACAGGGTAATTTTCAAGAAACAGCAGTGAGAGATTTTCTGCAAAATCATCCTTATCCTAGCCGTAATCCTGACCAAAATATTGCCGATTTTAAAGCACAAATTGCTGCTAATGAAAGGGGAGTAAAAGAACTTGAGAAAATGGTCAAACAATATGGACTAGAAACAGTTAAAGCTTATATGCAGTTTGTTCAAGATAATGCTGAAGAATCAGTCAGACGAGCAATTGATGTTCTCAAAGATGGTGAATTTATTTATGAAATGGATAGCGGAGCTAAAATTCAAGTTAAAGTGATAATTGATCGAGAAAATCGTAGTGCTAAAATTGATTTTACTGGCACATCTGCACAATTAAATAGTAATTTCAATGCTCCCAAGGCTGTCACTCAAGCAGCAGTTTTATATGTTTTTCGGACTTTGGTTGATGATAATATTCCCCTCAATGCTGGTTGTCTCAAACCATTAGAAATTATTATTCCTGAAGGTTGTATGTTGAATCCAATTTATCCAGCAGCAGTAGTAGCAGGAAATGTAGAAACTTCTCAAACTATTGTCGATGCTTTATATGGTGCTTTGGGTGTGATGGCTGCTTCCCAAGGGACAATGAATAATTTTACTTTTGGTAATCAAAAATATCAATATTATGAAACTATTTGCGGTGGTTCTGGAGCAGGAGCTAATTTTGATGGTACTGATGCAGTTCATACCCACATGACTAACTCTCGCTTGACAGATCCTGAAGTTTTGGAAACTCGTTATCCTGTACAAGTAGAAAGCTTTAATTTACGTCCCCATAGTGGGGGGAAGGGAAAATATTCGGGGGGTAATGGGGTTATCCGTCGAATTAAGTTTTTAGAACCTATGACGGCTAATATTCTCTCTAGTCATCGCTTGGTTCCTCCCTTTGGCTTAAATGGTGGAGAAACTGGACAACTAGGACGCAATTGGGTACAACGTCAAAATGGAACTGATGAAGATTTAGGCAGTACAGCAACTGTAGAAATGCAACCTGGAGATATTTTTGTAATTGAAACTCCTGGTGGGGGAGGATTTGGAGCAAATATTCTTACTCCTCCTTCTTAAAACTTACGGTTAATTAGAAAAATATTGAGTATTAACTGAGGTTTGATGATGCGGTGGTTCAGTATTTAGTGCTAAAAGGCAATGTGTAGCTTTTTTATGCTTGTGATTTGTAGCTATGTTAACTCTGGTTCCATCACGATGTTGAACAAATAGGCACAAGCGCTACAAAGGCAAAATTTTTAGAGTTTGGGTGGATAAAAGATACATTCAATATTGGTGGAGATTGTGAATTTTAGCTGTCTAAAAAGGCTTAATGTGAATATCCAAGGGGGTTTTATGCTGATACTTGGGGGACTAATGACTGGCATAGTTAAGTAAATCAGACTACAAATTATATTTCGTCACTTAATGGTTCGATTGGGTAAAGTTTAACTGATTTATCAAGGTATCTAGATTTTTTATACTACGTCTGAGAAATTTTTACTGTTGGGCTTTGTCTTGTTAGCTACCATAACGATTGAGCCATTTTTAACTCGTGTCAGTTAATAAAGTGTCACTCTCCACACTAGCTATTTGGTTTTAAAAGAGATATTCTTAATGAATGCAAGGAGTGATACCACTTCACATTATGTTTGTTACAGGTTATCCTGGCAGTGCTTCCCCTAATAGCAATGTTGCGGATTCCAAATGTTGCATTACACAGTGATATGGTATAAAGTTATACGGGGGAGCGCTTGAGTAAGCAAAAAGGACTCAGGCGCTTTTTCGTGTATAAAGAAGCAAAGGTTATTTTTCTGGTATTAATTTGTTTGTTTTCGTTAGCACTGTTAGAGATAGGAAAATACAGGGTTTATTTAGCCAAACTAGTTTGAGCAGTTTTTGAACTTTTTTTGTTGATTGGGTATGGTAGCTTTATTTCCGCTGTGCTGTGCTAGAGATAATAGAAGCTGGCTATTTTTGTAGCTAAGTCAGATATAGAATTTACTTTTATTGCGATCGCTCTGGGAATACATATGGATGCTGAAGATATTAAACGACGCTATGTCGCAGGAGAGAGATATTTTCCATCTGCTCAGTTAAATAGAGTCAAGTTGATTGATGCCTATTTACCAGGAATCAATTTGTGGGGAGCAGATTTAAGTGAAGCTAATCTTGCTAGAGCTAAATTGTGGGGAGCAGATTTGAGTAGGGCTAATTTGGCTAAGGCTAATCTGACTAGGGCTAATTTGTGTGGTGTTAATCTGTGTGAGGCAAATCTCCGGGGCGCTACACTGCACTATACTAAGTTATACGGTGCAAATTTAACGGGTGCTTGTTATGACGACAGCACACGCTTTGCGAGAGGTTTTGACCCGGTTATTCATAATATGCGGAAGTTTTAAGTTACTTGGTAGGAAGGGCTAATCATTATTTAAATTTTTTTCAAAAAATTTAATGCACTCCCCAGTACGCATTATTTCCTAAAATACCTGATCCTCAATTCCTCGCCACCATTCACCCAAATTCATCAAATCTTGGAGAATATCTGCTAATTCTTGCTCATAAACCTGTGTTGATATTGTATCTCGCCGTTCTTTTAGTTTTTGCAGCCTTAATTGAACTAATAACCAAGGTTTAGAAATGCCCCCTGTGGCTTCTAGATATTGTGCTAGTTTTGTACTATCCATAAAATTTTAGTTTCTTGTGCGTTTAATTACGAATTTAAAATTATGTAAATAATGAGAATAGAGAATACTCCTGACTCCTGAATTTTTACCAAATTATGCTTTTACTTCATAAATAGATATTGCTTCATCTTTGCCTTTGACTTTCACTGATTTATCTATTAGTCTCAAAGAAAAAGATTCAGGACAAGATAAGTTTCTCACTACTGACTCTGTGATGAGAATATTACATCCATATTGCTTAGTTAGCCCCTCAATTCGGGAGGCAACATTAACTGCATCACCGATCACGGTAGAATCAATGCGGGAGGTAAAACCCACTGTACCCATAACTACTGTACCACGATGAATACCAATGCCAACACTAATTCTTGGTAAACCAGTTTGTCCTGTCTGTATACTTCGCTCATCATTAAACTTATCTAAAGCCTGTTGCATTAAAATTGCGGCGTGTAAAGCGCAGTCTGTATTCCCATCGTCAAATAACGCCATAATAGCATCACCAATATATTTATCAATAAATCCCCCTGCTTCATCTATGGCTTTTCCCATACAAGCCAAATAGTCATTCAAAAACCTAAAGATTTCTATAGGTTCCATTGCTTCAGACATTGAGGTATAACCGCGAATATCACAGAATAAAATCGTCATTCTCCTGGTTGAAGCTGCACCTACTTCAATGTTTTCTATTCCTTGGGGAGCAATAACTGAGATAAACTTATTAGGAACAAATCTTTCAAAAGAATCTAAAGTTTTTTTCAATTTGCTAAATGATATCTGCAATGCAGCAGACATTTCATTTACTGAAGTTGCCAAAGCGCCAATTTCATCTGCACGAGAATGAATATCTGCACGATGCTGTAAATCTCCGCCGGCGATTTTAGCAACACTAACTTGTAAACGGCGTACTGGATCACTTAAATGTTGTGCTAAGAAATATGCACATATCCAGCCTACATTGAGTCCGACAAAACCCACTCTCAAAGCCTGATTGACTGCATTGGTGACAGCACGATTGATTTTTCGTAAGGATATACCTATTCTTAATTTGCCAAGTTTTCGACCAGATAGTGTTTGAATATCTGATGCTACCTCCATCACCTTTTCACCACGTTTAGCTCGCAACTTATCAGCAAAATAAATATCTCGGAGAATAAATGTTTCGACAACGTGAGTTTTTTCGGAGGAATTTATGGCAGCATTGGTGACATTGAGGGATACAATATCAGGGATATAATTGTTTTGAAATTCGTTAGGAGAAGCGGCAGCAATCTGATTGTTTTGATTGGAATCAGATACTAAGACATAGATAAAATCATCATTTTCTCTCAACAGCAAATCTATATTTAAACGAATTTGACTCCAGTTCTCCTCCGATACTTCGTTGGCGTAGGTAGAACTTAATACCTTAGAAAGAATTCTAGCATCATTTAGTTTTTCTTGGTGGTAAAGAGTACTTTCACTTTTTGCCCAAACCGTAACGATCGCACCAATTAAAGCCAGAATCAGGAGGGTGGTAGAAGCCATGATCTGGGTGCGAATTGAAGAACGTAAAACGAAAGATTTCATGGCTTTACAGTCAATTCTTCTACAAAAGTCACCCATTTGAGTTGCTTGGTTTCTGCTTGACAGTTTTCACCAAAAGCTAGAGTCACTGGGCCACCCATTTTCGATGAAATTGGTTTTTTGTCGTTATCCCATCTGGTAGCTAAGAGAATATCACAGTCGAGTACTTCTTTAGCAGTTAAATTTATTGCTTCTGTAGTTTTCCGGTAAACTGCTGGTTTACCACTTATAACCACAGATCCCTTTGGGGTTAAGTTAACACCAGCTAAGGACAAAACATCGCGCACTCTGACACCTTGTAGCGTAACCTTGTTACTTGGCCACCAGACTCGATAACCAACTTTTTGTGTCAGGGTAACTTGAGGTAATTTATCTAGGTCTGCTAAGTTAAATTCACGCTGACCCACTCGCACTAAGGCTTTTTCTGTACCAACTATGATATCGGTGACGTAAAATGCCCACATACCTTCATCATATTTTTGTTTGAGTTCCTGATGCTGGGTATAAGGAAAGACTAAATAAATCGGACCTCCTTGACTACGCTGAATTTGTTGATTATTTCTGGTAAGTGCTAAAATGATTGGGTAAGTGAGCAAGTCTTCTATTTTGATTGTGACTTGATAAGCATCGTAAGAGACAAAAGTTACTTCAGTTACTCCTGCTTGAATACCAAACTTTTGCAACAGTGTGGCTATAGATATTCCGCTAAATTTAAATACCTGATTTGGGTTAACGATGTTATTTGCATCAACTGTATTGATATTAGCTTGAGCTAAATTTTGTATCTGTTGCCAATTTAAGGTTACAGGTTTACCAGTTGTTGTCTCACCCTGAATAACTAAATTCCATTGACGCTGCTGATTGTTTTTGTCGTTATCTGCCAGAATTTGCCTATTGCGCGTAACCGCTTCTTTGCGCCATACTTCCAATTGTTGATCTGTCGGCTTTTTTGTGCAACCTACCAAGCAGACTATAGCTATCCCTAAAGATGCTAAGGCCAAGTTTTTCCAGACATTCAATACAACCACATCTAAAACTACTACTTTAAGAAGGTTTGTAAACTGGGGTTGGCTACTTTACGGGCAGCACTGTAATACATTTTTACACGATGATTAGAGATTCTCCACAAAAATGTGACCTTTGTGGCTACTAAATGATGAAAACGTCACAATGGGTAATGGGTAATGGGTAATGGGTAATGGGTAATGGGTAATTGGTAATCAATACTTGTCGGTTAAGCTTAAAACAATAAAATTATGTAGGTTGGGTTGAGGAACGAAACCCAACATTTACAGGGGTTTGTTGGGTTTCACTTTGTTCAACCCAACCTACTAAAATCCTTAACCGAACAGTATTGAATTGGTAATTGTTGATTCGGAGCATATTTATCTTTTTTCTGTCACCTGTCACCTGTCACCGGCTTCCATAGATAATCTTAAATTAAGGAGTTTAATTTCAGTGGTATTACAAGTAGAAAACAGTAGTTACGAAGCGAAAACCCAAGAAATCGCTAAACAGGTTCTTGCTGCTACTCAAGAAAATCGCTCTTTTTTGGCTGCTTTACGGGATCAAATGCGTTGGGATGATAAATTACTCGACTGGGCTATGAGTAATCCTGGGTTAAGGGTGCAACTTTTTCGCTTTATTGATACTTTACCCGCTTTACATAGTAAATCAGAAATTGCGTCTCATTTACAAGAATATTTGGGAGATGAGTCTGTAGAATTACCCGCAGCTTTGAAAGGGATGCTAAATTTTGCTAATCCTGATTCTATGCCGGGACAGGTAGCAGCGACAACTGTGGGAACGGCTGTGGAAACTTTGGCACATAAGTATATTTCTGGGGAAAATATTAAACAAGTTATCAAAACGGTTGAGAGACTGCGAAAGGACAAGATGGCTTTCACTATTGATTTACTTGGTGAAGCGGTAATTACGGAAACAGAAGCGCAGTCTTATTTAGAAAGATACTTGGAGTTGATGCAGCAATTGGTGGAGGCTTCGCAAAAATGGACGAAAATTCCGGCTATTGATGAAGCTGAGGGTGAGAATATTCCCAAGGTTCAGGTTTCGGTGAAGTTAACAGCGTTTTATTCACAGTTTGATCCTTTGGATGCTCAAGGTAGTGAGGAACGGGTGAGCGATCGCATTCGTATTTTACTACGTCGGGCGAAAGAGTTGGGTGCAGCAGTCCATTTTGATATGGAACAGTATGCATATAAGGATATTACTTTCAATATTCTCAAAAAACTTTTGCTAGAAGAGGAATTTCGTCAACGTACTGATATTGGCATGACTATTCAAGCATATCTGCGTGATAGTGAACAAGATGCTAGAGATATCATTGCTTGGTTAAAACAACGGGGTTATCCTCTAACTGTTCGTTTGGTTAAAGGTGCGTATTGGGATCAGGAAACTATCAAAGCGGCTCAAAAACATTGGCAGCAACCGGTTTACAATGATAAAGCGGCTACAGATGCGAATTTTGAGACGATTACGCAGATATTGCTAGAAAATCATGAGTATGTGTATTCTGCCATAGGCAGTCATAATGTGCGATCGCAATCTCGCGCTATCGCTATTGCAGAAACTCTCCAAGTCCCCCGTCGTCGGTTTGAAATGCAAGTCCTCTACGGCATGGGTGATAAAATAGCCAAAGCTTTGGTAGATAAAGGTTATCGTGTGCGAGTTTATTGTCCCTACGGTGAACTTCTCCCCGGAATGGCTTATTTAATTCGTCGGTTATTAGAAAACACCGCAAATAGTTCCTTTTTACGGCAAAATTTGGAAAATCGTCCGGTTGAGGAGTTGTTAGCACCACCAATTCCAGTTCCAGCTTCCCCCTCGCTTGCGGGGGGGACTGAGGGGGGGTTCTTCGGTGTAGCAGATACGGATTTTGCAGAAGAGGAAAAAAGAAGAACGTCAAATCAAGCTTTTAAAAATGTCCGTCAGCAATTAGGAAAAACTTATTTACCGTTGATTAATGGGGAATATGTAAATACGACGACGTTTGTTGATTCTCTTAATCCTTCTAATTTTAGTCAGGTGGTTGGGAAAATTGGACTTCTGAATATTGAACAAGCTGAGGAAGCAATGAAGTTTGCTAAAGCTGCTTTTCCCGCTTGGAAGAAAACCCCAGTTAAACAACGTGCTGATATTTTGCGGAAAGCTGGGGAGTTAATGGAGGAAAGACGCGCTGAACTTTCTGCTTGGATAGTTTTAGAAGTAGGAAAACCTGTTAAGGAAGCTGACGCGGAAGTTTCGGAAGCGATTGATTTTTGTCTTTATTATGCTGATGAAATGGAACGGCTGGATAAAGGTGTAATTTATGACGTTTCGGGGGAGAATAATCGTTATATTTACCAGCCGAAAGGAATCGCTGTTGTAATTTCTCCCTGGAATTTTCCTTTGGCTATCGCTTGCGGTATGACTGTCGCTGCTTTGGTTTCAGGAAACTGCACTTTACTCAAACCTGCGGAAACTTCTTCTGTAATTACTGCTAAATTTACAGAAATTTTAATAGAAGCCGGCATCCCTAAAGGTGTTTTTCAATACGTCCCTGGTAAAGGTTCTCAAGTCGGTGCTTATTTGGTCAATCATCCGGATACTCATGTCATTGCTTTTACTGGTTCTCAAGAAGTAGGCTGTAGAATTTACGCAGAAGCTGCAATTCTTAAACCCGGTCAAAAGCATATGAAAAAGGTAATTGCGGAGATGGGTGGGAAAAATGCAATTATTGTGGATGAAAGTGCTGATTTAGACCAAGCTGTTGTCGGAGTTGTCCAATCTGCTTTTGGTTATAGTGGTCAAAAATGTTCTGCTTGTTCACGAGTGATTGTTCTTGAACCGATTTATGATGCTTTTGTCGAAAGGTTAGTAGAAGCGACGAAATCGTTGAATATTGGAGAAACAGAATTACCAAGTACCCAAGTTGGCCCTGTGATTGATGCTAATTCGCGCGATCGCATTTTGGAGTATATTCAAAAAGGAAAAGAAGAAGCAAAAGTCGCTTTGGAATTACCCGCACCAACCCAAGGTTATTTTATCGGCCCTGTAATTTTTTCGGAAGTACCTGCAAATGGGATAATAGCCCAGCAAGAAATATTTGGACCTGTGTTAGCGGTAATTAGAGTTAAGGATTTTCAAGAAGCTTTAGAAGTTGCCAACGGCACAAATTACGCTTTAACTGGTGGACTTTATTCTCGGACACCTTCCCATATTGAACAAGCGCAAGCAGATTTTGAAGTTGGGAATTTATACATTAACCGGAATATTACCGGGGCAATAGTTGCCCGTCAACCTTTTGGTGGGTTTAAGCTTTCTGGTGTGGGTTCTAAAGCTGGAGGGCCTGATTATCTGTTGCAATTCTTAGAACCAAAAACGGTGACAGAAAACATTCAGCGTCAAGGTTTTGCACCTATTGAGGGTGCAGAATAACTAATTTGTAGGGGTTTAGCATTGCTAAACCTCTATTGCTCGCTTTGACATAGATTTAAAATACAAAGTTGGACTTACCGTGACAAAACCCAAGCTACTGTTACTACTCCAGATTATCCCCATTTATCTCACAATCTGCTAACAATTCATCTAAACTATCTGGAAATGTCCCTCTTGTTACCATTTTAGTAAACACATTATAACAGTCATCCTTAGCACCTTCTTTTCGCGGAAACCCCAACCACAAAATCACAATTGCTTTTAATTGGGGAGTATCAAACACCCGAAAAAATAGCCGATATCGTTCTGGTAAACCCAGTTTTTTGACTCGACTATAGCGTTTTAATGCACCAGTTAAAGCAAAATGACTAGCAAAAGGATCAGCAGGAATTTTAGTTTCAATTGCTATCGTAATGGCTGCAAAAAGTTTTACCGTTGCATGAGTTTTAAACTCTGATTCTGATAATTGTTCTCGCAAATTAGTAACGCGATTTGATAATACTTGATATTGACTACCAAATAATTGAGGATTAAAATATATTTCCCAACCATTACTAACAAATTTATTCATCGTCTAATTGCACACCTTCAATTAGTTGATGAGCAGCTTCAGACATTTCTGTTGTATAAGGTTGTAATGTATTATTTTTCAATGCTTCTGTGGTAGCAAAATCAAGAAACAGCCGCATTAATAGCGAGTCTTCTGCATCTTCATCATCATGCAATTGAGGAACAATTCGCACAATTGCTGTATCAGGTGATAAAACTTCAATCCAACCATCTGCATTCGCAAATTGGGGATGTTCACGATAAAAATCAGCAGGAAGTCTAAACCCTGCACTATTACCAATTTTGGTACTACGAATATTGTAGGAGTTGCTCATTTGTTGTGTATGTACATGATGTAATTACATTATAACAATAATCAATG
This sequence comes from Anabaena sp. EIM26, assembly GCF_057568715.1. Classification (NCBI taxonomy): domain Bacteria; kingdom Bacillati; phylum Cyanobacteriota; class Cyanophyceae; order Nostocales; family Nostocaceae; genus Anabaena; species Anabaena sp. EIM26. The sequence goes on from NZ_CM172472.1 coordinate 2,758,519, forward strand.
AGGATTTATCAATAGTTATTGACTATAGAGGATTTGTAAAAAATGATATTATGCTACAGACAACATTAGACAAACCACCTCTTTATGGGATTTTTTAATAAGATTGCTAGTCTTTATAACCGAGTCATCTCATCCATGCAGGATGCACGTGATTTAGCTTTTAACTTACCTGCAAAAATAGAGCAAAACTCAGAGTTATTCAAAACAATTTTTAACAGTAATTGGTCAAATCGAACTATTGATGAAATGGAAGAAGTTGTAGAAGAGGTCAAACAGCGTGTTATTCATGAACTTATTATAGCTGCTGGATCGTTAAATTCATTTGGTGCGCCCGGCGTTATAGTATACATCCCATGTCAGATTATAGGAGGATTGGCAATAGCACATATTTATAACCCAGAATATACTGTCAATCGTAAATATATGCTAAACGTTGCAACAGTAATGATTTATGGACAGCTTGCTGGTGAATTAGTATGGTCACAATTGGTTCAAATTCTAACACCTCTTTTGACTCCACCTGTAGTGGGAGTAGTTATGACTCCCTATATGCAAGCTCTGACAGAGATGTTACTAAACAAAGTGCATCATTATTTTCGTCAAGAATTTTTAAATAAACAGAAATTTAAGACTAAAAATAGCACACAAGCATCTCAATCGGCAGATTCAAAACAAACTAATTCAGAACCTAAAACCACTACTAATACTCAAAACTCTGAAGTAATACAAGAGGCTAACAAGTTACTTGAACGAATTAATCAAGGTGGAAAAATTCTCTTTCCTACTCAAGAATTGGTATTTCAAGAATTGGTTCAAGAAGCTAATAATGAATCTGCTCTTACACTGGGAAGGACACATATTTTTCGTGGTGTAGCAGGTAGTGGAAAAACTATTATTCTTGGTCAATTAGTACCACACTTAGCAGCAACATTTCGAGTTAGACATGGTGACTATCCATCTATATTAGTTTATCACCACAATAATTATATAAATAAACTTCTGGCTGATGAAATTCAATCTGCTGTAAATACACCTATTAATATTCCACCTTTACCCAAATCATTTTATAGAGATTATGTATGGATTCACAATCTTTCAACATTAAAAGATGAACTTTATGATCGAAAGATGATGAATAAAGGTCTTTCACTTAAGGGAATTAAGGAAAGTAATGAGCGGGCTAAAAAAATATTTGATTATCTTAACAATTATACAGGAATATTTGATATTATATTTGTTGATGAGGGACAAGATATTAGTCAAGAAGAATATAATTTGATTATTAATCTATGTCGTAGTGGTTCAAAAACTAAATCTAAAAGTATATACATTTTCTATGATGATCTTCAAAACATATTTGGAATCAAAGACCTTGTTTTAAAACGAGTCAATAGCCAACGACCTATTGAGCATTTTTTATCAAGCTGTGTCAGAACCTCTAAAAAATTAGTTGACTTTACTTTTAATACCTGTTTGGGAGATTCCATTGATGATACCAGTAGGGTTGAACTGGAGCGTTTAATGAGCCTTAATAAACTTAAAGAAAGATCCTTAATTACAGAAAAGTATATGGAAAATGGTCGGAATTGGATTAGTTGTAATTTCTGTGTTTTCCCTGGAGAAACAACACCAGAAGTGCGTCAGTTTAATTCTAACCAAGAATGCTGTAATGCTGTTGTTGAAGACCTCGATCAACTTTTTTCTGCTCAGGGTTTAGAGAATGTCCTGAAAGGAGGTGTATTAATCCAGTGTTTTAGCAAAAATATGGTACAAGAGATATCTAATATATTGTATGCAAAGTTTGGCAATAGGGTAAACCGTCGTAGTGGAGAGGATATTAGCAGTCAAGAAAAACGCATGAAATTAGCAGTTGAGCCGCAAACCATCAATGTTGCATTGGTTTGGGATACTAAAGGATATGATGCTAATATTGTGTATGTTATTAATCCAGATGGAGGAGATCAAAACACTATAAAAAAACGTTCCCTGTTTTATGTAGCTGCTACCCGTGCAAAGCAATTTTTAGCTGTTTATAGTTCCATACCTGAACAAAATGCTCCTATAATGCAAGATGCACTTAGAGCAGTGCAGAATGTTGAGCGGCAACTTATATAGGTTTTTATTCTCCTTTGACTTCAATATTACTATTTTATTTGGGTGTAGCTCTTTTGAAAAGACAATTTTAATCCTGGCATAAAGCCTAAAATTCATACAGGACATAGAATCAGGGTTTCTCCATATTTATGGGTAAAAAAGATGATATTAAACAAGTTGATTCAATTGCTAGAGAATTTCGGATGTCTGCAGAATTAAGAAATGCCTTTGGTATATTTCTGGAGGAAGAAAAAAGAAATGGTTATGGTGGAACTTTAAACGATAGAGGTGATTTTACTTATCTAGAACTCCGTCAGAAAGCTAAAGAATTTTTAGAGGATATTAATTATGAATACTAATATAGGAGTTGCTAATTCTCAACCAAATCTAAATCAAATTACTCAAAAAATTATAGGAGAAACTTGCAATCAGGTTACATTTAGTTATGGTGATGAATTACGGTTAGATTTTGGTGAAATGTCTGCCTATAATCATCCTAAATTAAGACATTTACGCAAAGGAACTTGGCAACTTAATACCAGAGCAACAAATTATTTAATCAAAGTAATGGACGGAAAACGTGGATATACTCTAAGATTTTTAACACTTGATTCATCTGCCCAGGTTTTTATAGATTCTGTAAAAGTATTAGAAAATAAAAAACTAACTGATTTTGTAATTAATCCTAATAATAATTTTAAATTGACTTTATCCTTTGAGGGTGGTTGTGAACTGATTTTAGACCCAAATTTAAATTTAGAAGATGATTCTGAGCTTGCTTATTGGGAATTAATGATGCCAAATGAGCAAATTTTAACAGTGGGGCTGGAATGTTTTGGGAATGTAAATCAATTCATGAACGCTATTAATCTGGATATCCTGATTCGGAAAATTACCAATCACCAATTACCAATAATTATAATTTCCAAAAATCGCAATCTAAAATAGAGTCTATATCATTAGGATACGGCCATACATCAGGAAATGTGACTTGCGGATAATTTTTGCGAACCCCTTTGAGTGCAAGTCTCCAAGCACTATTAAAAGCTTCTTCCCAGATAGTTTTGAGACTGGGAGAGTCTTCAAGTTCTAGTTCTATTTGTCGTCTTTGTTCATCAATAGTAATTTCCCAACCACGATAGTCATTGGGTGCGTTGATGTACAATCTTTTTAGTAAATGTTCTAGAAGAATCAAGAGTCGGCTTTTTAGTTCTTTTTTTTCAGAGCGTCCTAAACTCTCAATTTCCTCTATTAAATTTTCTAAATCAAGTTGATCAAAATCATGCGTTTTCAGTTTAGCAACTGTATCTGTTGTCCAAAGCAAAAAGTCTTGGATCTGCTTTATCAGACCAAATTTTCAAGTAGTATTTACTACCATCATCAGTAGACTATAATTCATAAAGACAATCACCACCCCTACCCTCACTTCTTAAGTAATCAGCTAGTGCTTTCTTGGATACAGATAAAAGGGTAGATATAGTCAAGATAGGAATTAGAGCTATTTTCAATATTATAGTTGTCTTCATAGATACGCCAATCATTGCTTTATTCTCACAATAAGACGATCGCATGATTATGTCTAGATATAAAAGCGCAACTATTACGCATCTTTAATGTAAAAATATAAATTGCCTAAAAAAATATATACTTTATAAAGTTCGCTTAAACACTTATCTTAAACTCTTAACTCTCCGCACCTCTGCGTCTCTGCGTGAGATAAAATCAGACTTGCACTCAGCAACGCCCAATTAATTATATACATAAAGATGAAAACACCAATAGATATCCTGATTTTATCCAATGGACCAGGGGAAGTAACAACCTGGGTGCGTCCGGTAGTGAAAGCGTTAAGAGAACAATTAGGTGATGAACGTGATGTTGTCAGAATTTCTGTAATTTTATCACCTTGTCCCCATGCTAGTGGCAAAGAGAGAGCGATCGCACTTTCTTACCCAGAAGTTGATAGAGTCCAAGCCGCATCACATTTTTGGCAATTTCTACTTTGGGGAAAAACCGCAGATAATTGGGACTGGAGAAGTAAAGGTATAGTTGTATTTCTCGGTGGTGATCAAGTTTTCCCCGTTATTATTGGTAAAAAACTGGGATATAAAACAGTAGTATACGCTGAATGGGAAGCCCGTTGGCATAATTTAATCGACCGTTTTGGGGTCATGAAAGCAAAAGTTGCAGAAAATGTCTCACCCAAATATGCTCATAAATTTACCGTTGTCGGTGATTTGATGTTAGAAGCAGCAGCACAAGATCACCTCAAATCCAAAATCCAAAATCAAGAATCTAAAATTGAAATGATTGGGATTTTACCAGGTTCAAAAGCTGCGAAATTAACCCAAGGTGTACCTTTAACCTTAGCTATTGCTGAATATATTCATACCAAAAAACCTCTAACTAAATTCGTTATTCCTGTTGCACCAACTTTAGACTTACAAACTTTAGCGAGTTTTGCAAATCCCCAAAAAAACCCATTTATAGAAATTTTTGGTGCTAATAGTGCAGCCTTAATTATTCCCGAACAAGGTAAGCCAATATTAAAAACAGAGACAGGATTAACTGTGGAGTTGTACCAAGAAAATCCAGCTTATGAATTATTATCTCAGTGCAGTATTTGCTTAACTACAGTTGGTGCAAACACTGCTGAACTTGGTGCTTTAGGCATACCAATGATTGTTTTATTACCAACTCAACAAATGGATTCAATGCGTTCTTGGGATGGTTTACCGGGGTTGTTGGCAAATTTACCAGGAGTAGGTACAAATTTTGCTAAATTGATTAATTGGTTTTTTCTCAAACGCATAGGTTTATTATCCTGGCCAAATATTTGGGCGCAAGCAGAAATAGTACCAGAACTTTTAGGAAAACTTAAACCGCAAGAAGTTGGAGAAATGGTTTTAGACTTTTTAGAAAATCCCGAAAAATTGGCTACTATGCGCGATAAATTACGCAGTGTGAGAGGTGAAGGTGGTGCTGCAATTAAATTAGCAACTTTGGTAAAGGAAGAGTTATTATAGAGACATTTTACCGGGAAATATCTACAGGAAGTTTAAGTTTTTCTTGCTTAGGTCTAGCGACCTACAGCAGCCGTGAAGGAAGCAATATAATAACGAGTTTCAGTTTCAACTTCTATGAAATTTTGCTTGATAATTTGCGGGCTTTTGGACCGCACCACAAGAAATCTTTGTACATTTTTTTATTTGGAAGTCCCTTTAATATTTGATACAATGCTAAAGTACAGCCAATTTATGCAACTAGTTTAAATTATTGATTTTTCGATGCTTTTTAAAAGCCCGTGACGAGGATTGAACTCGTGACCTCACCCTTACCAAAGTGAAACAGTAGTAAAACGATGGGTTGATAGGTGTTTCGTGGGAATAGCTGAGAAATATCTTATAGGTAGAAATTTGGTATAGAAACTCTTTTGTATTTACTTAGGTAGGTACAAAAATGCAATCAAGCAGCAACAAATTAGAAAAAGCATTAGAACGGGCTAATCAAAAGCTAGACATCCTAAAAATAGAGGTTGATAAAACAAGGTTACGTATCAGGTGCAGAAAGCGCGATATCGCATTTTGTAAGTACACCTATGCTTTTACCAATGAGGGCATAAATTCAACTTTAGCGTTATGCAAAGAAATAGAGTCAGACTATTACCGTGGTAATTTTGATAGCACCTTGGTTAAATATGGTTTAGCAAAACAAAGCCAACCTAAGCTTATAGAAATAACACCTATACACTCAGAACCAAATCTAAAGGAAATATGGGAAAGCTATAAAGCACTTAAACTAGACGTACCTCAATCTACTTTTAAAAATAGATGGATACCTGTAAACAGATGGCTATCGGAATGTCCTAGTGAATGCTTACAACTATGCAATGCAGATAAGCTTTTAGCATGGTTACAATCTAAATATTCAGACGGATATATTCATACACCGCTATCAAGCATCAGAACTGCTGTAAACCTAGCAATCAAACTAGGCAACGTAAAAAATGCTAACAACCCCTTCTCTACTCTGCTATCAATCCTAGAAACAGAAACTAGAAGCATTCAGATATACTCCAAGGCTGAGGCAAAGATAATACTAGAAGCTTTCAGAGATGGAAGATTTGATAAAGACAAATCAGCCTATTCAAGTGCGTATTATGCTGGTTATATTGAGTTCAGAATTAGAACAGGATGCAGACCTAGTGAAGCTATAGCTTTAACCTGGAATGATATCAAGCACAATAAAATTATCTTTAGTAAGCGATATACTAGCGGTCAATTGTTATCAGGGACTAAAAATGGTGTAGATGCTAGAATGTTTCCTTGCAATAAACAGATGATAGAATTTATTGATAGCCTACCAAGAATATCCAATGAGGATAATTTGATATTCCCTAGCTATGAAGGTAAGTATATTGATAGTCACAATTTCCATAGTAGGTATTGGCAGTCAATTATAAGTAAATTGTGCAATCAAAAGCTCATATCAAAAGAGTTAACATTTTATGATCTAAGGCATAGTTTTATCACTTGGATGTTACGAGATGGAGTAGATATTAAAACTATTGCTAGTATTGTAGGGAATAGTCCAGAGACGATTATGAAGCATTATTTGGCTAGTAATGACGAGATTGAGTTGCCAGAGATTTAGTTGCTGTCATTGAGGTAGGCTAGGGTATGTTTTCCAAACGTAATACATTTTTCTATTACGATTCCTATTACAATTTGTATAACGATTTTGTATTACAACTTAAATGTCTACCTCCCAATAATTAACCGATAAGCAAAACCCTGATTTTTTTGTAGTCTCAAAGTGTTTCACTTATCGGTTAACTGTTTATTTAGCTAGATGTAATGTGTGTGAATTGACCCACCTTTCAGCCGACTAGGGTAAGGATAGGTTGCTTTCCCTGCGCGTCAATATCGGCTCTCAGATTAATGATTAAGTCTTGTAGCTCGCTCATCTTCTTATCAAACCGCGCCTCGTGAAGGTCTAGCACCTCATGAACCAAGCCTGTATCACCGTCTATATCGTTTAATTCATCACGCAAAACGTGTAGTATACATCGTGTGTTGTCCACATCGTTGATAGCGTCATGAATATCAATCAATCTGGAATTGATGTTTGAAACGTGTATCATTATATTGCTCACTTGGGTAATCAAGTTGGGAAGTCCTGATATATAGATGTCTGAATCACATCTATATATTGGGCATTAAATTATTTTTATACTATCCATACCGGCTTACTTTGACTAGAGTGCATTTGTACCATAGCGATGTTTTTCTGCTATCCATAAAATGCTATCCCAGGAAATAACCGCTATCCATATACTGTATAACATCTTATTTCGTCACAACAATAAGACTGTAGTATTCATGTACTCTTTACCTTTCTCTTGTTTCTGTGATATCAATAAGATAACTCAGTCACAGAGGGTATTCGAGCGATTTGACGATCTCTACTCGATAACCAGGATGTCAGAGCGATCTCTAAAAACATTACTTGGATCTAAGACTATGCCCAGAGGAGTACCCAAAGCCGGAAAGCGTAACCCCGGTGGTGGCAGAAGTAAAAAATATGGTGCTGATACGGTTCAGAAATGGGTTCCCGTTCCCATTGCCAGCAAGCTTGATGACCTGTATCTGTTCCTGGCTGAGTTAGACAGTGAGATTGCCACATGGGAAGCAACCTGTGAGGTAAAGAAGACATCGCCACGGTATGAGCAAGCCAGAAAGCTATCAGCGTCAATCAGAGAACGGTTGGACGGCTTAGGAATCGACTTTAAGGGGATATATGCAAACGCTGAGGATGAATAACCCTAAAAACGCAAATACCACGCCTTCAGTTGAGGCATGGTATCCTATTCTTTAAACTTGACCTTAGTGACTGCAATCACGACGGGTCGATAATTCAACTCTTTAACCGGGAGTAGTCAGAAACAACTAAATAATTGGTGGACTGAAAAATATTCTAATTATGGTCAACTATACCATAATTCCCAAGGCTTTAACAGCCCTGCTTTTTCAGCCAGCTATCTGAGTTGTTATACAGAATTGTACTACAAACTGAGATAAAATTTGCCACCGTTATATACATTTTTCTGATTATTTCCAGTTTCACAGCATACAACTGGAGAAAGACTCATGGCATTACCATCAATATTCAACCGCGAAACAAGCATAGAGAAACTAGAGCAGCTATCCAGACAAAGAGACATCAAAGTTGAATGGTTAAAGCATAACGTTAGGCGAGTAGAAAGCATTCAAGCATGGGAGGTAGGATTCAATGGCAATCAACCTCAATACAGATATGACGACCCACAGCCCGACCCAGATAAGCCAGGTAAAACGAGACGTTATAAATCTGCACCAGGGACAAAAGCTGATGTATATATCCCCATTTGCCCTGATAGCAAGGATTATGCTGCTTTTGTCGGAAAGCGTATAGAGAGAGGTGAAACAAAACTAGAAGACGTAGAGGTATTAATCACTGAAGGATACTTTAAAGCAACAAAAGGATGTAGCGAGGGCATATTTACAGTTGGCTCTACTGGTATCTGGAATAGCTTAACCCGTGATGATGATGGCAATAAGAAATTAGTACCTACCTTACAGGAGCTTTACGACTGCGGTATAAGAAAATTCATCATAGGTTATGACGCTGATTGTGCTACCAACCCAGATGTGCATAAAGCATCTATAGAACTAGCACTGTATTTAACTAACCTGGGTTGCACTGTTAAACTAATAACAGGTTTATGGGCTGTAGAACAAGGTAAGGGAATGGATGACTTTATCAGTAAGAATGGGATAGAAGCTTTTAGGGAAGTACTAGAAAAAGCATACACTCTAGATGAATACGTCGATAAGTTTGGGGATACCTCAAAGACTAAAAATAGCAAGAAAGGTAGAACGCCTAACAGAAAAAGCCATGCTGAGATAGTCAACCAGTTGTCTGAATTTTACGGTAATCGTATCAGATTAAATCAGATGACTAATGAGATAGAAAAGGACGGTGCAGAATATTATGTTGATAATTGTTTTATAGATATCAGCAGGGAAGTCGGGCTAGAACTCTCCAAAAACTATGCGATTGCTTACTTGATAGATGTTGCTATGCAGAAAGCATATCACCCCGTTGTTGAATACCTTAATTCTGTTAAGGATAAAGCGGCAAATGTAGATACAGAGACAGCATTGTCTGAACTCCATAAGATGCTTAGTGATATTACCGGAGTGCAAGACAAATTGCAGCTAACCTTTATCGTCAAAACCTTAGTAGCTGCTGTGACTAGAGTATTCAAACCTGGTTGTTTCTTTAAACGGGTATGCGTGTTTTATGGTAAACAAGACGCTGGTAAAAGTAGTTTTTGGAGAGAGTTATCTAGCGATAAATTCTTTAATAGTTCCTACAAAGGTACTACCGATAAACACGATTTAATGTCTTTGCATTCAGCATGGATTAATGAGATAGCTGAATTTGATAAGGTATACAGAAAAACAGATGTAGCGAACCTCAAGGCTATAATTAGCGATTCTTTTGACAAGATAGTACTACCTTATGCTAGATCGTCAACCACACTACATAGACGTTCGGTTTTAGTTGCATCTACTAACAAACAAGATATCCTTCTAGACCCCACAGGACATACTCGTTTTTGGGTTGTAAACATACCAGGGAAAATAGATGTTAAATCCTTACCTGGATACAGGGATTTAATTTGGGCTTGTGCATACAATCTATTTGCATCTGGATACTCTTATGAATTGTCAGAAGATGAACAAATAGCCAGTGCTGCCAACAATGAAAAATATACTGACTATGACCCAATCTCTGAAGACGTGAGAGAAGCTTGTAGAGTTAGCAAAACCAGTGAAGAATTAAAGCGGTTTGTGACTCTTAAGGAAATATTTTGGGGAATAAACCCCACAGAAGACGGTCGTAATCCCAAGCGGAATGAATGGCAGCCTATAGCCAGTGAATTAACACGCATTGGTTATGTGAATGACAAAAGATGGGTATCAGAACTAGGGAAAACAAAATCGGGTTGGTTTCTAGACAAAGTTGATGATTTAACAGTAAGTTCAGTAAGAAACGCCGAAACCCATGTAGAACATAACTTACTGTTGTCTTACCCATACCTTACCGATAATCAGACAACGGTAAGGGAAGTGTCACACCCTAATACAAAAACCTTACCGAACGAGGAGAACAGTAAGGCAACAGTAAAGAGTTCAGTAAGCTATGATGCACAAGGGTTTCAGCTAAACCTTACTGAACTTACTGTTGAAAATCAAAAATCTTGTGAAACAAAATCAGAGCCTTGGCGTGTGCAAATAGGTTTTTGGGCTTGCTATGGCAACGAGCTTGTAAAGATTGTAGGTGGTGATGGTAAGATGTGGCAGGTAGAACACGCGCCAACGTCAGGTAAGACGTTTGGAGGTTTTACTAAAAAGGTTGCAACTGCTCATCTAAAACACCACGATAAAGCCACGGTAAATAACTGGGATGTAGTTTTACCGCTACAGGATTCTAGGCATACCTTTTAGGACATCGAAAACGGCTGAAATGAGATGCCCTTAGCGAGTTCATCTACAAAAAGATTTTTTAATACCTTAACCTGTTAAAAAAAGGTTTTGTAGATGAGCTTGCTAGTGGTCAAAAATTCCAGCCGTTGCCCCTTACGATAAAACCCTCTTGCATCTTGTGATATGAGAGAGTTTGTGTTTTATAGATAATACCCGTGTAATTATTAGTTGCTCAGAAGTTCGGCTCGGAGGTCATCTAATGGTGATTTTTCTTTAGCAGGTGGGAGTAATGCTGTTTCTTGTAGTTCCTCTTCTACTTCGTCTGGTATAAATTCTAGGGATAATTTGACCTTCCCATATAGCCAGCCGATTTTATTAGCTTGTAAAACCTCACACGGAATACCGTTACCAATCCAATCGGTAAGCATTTGTGAAGTCAGTCCATCCCTCCCACATCTGTTTATTAGATTCAGCATTAAATCAATTACTTCAAACGTTTTAACCTGCATAGGATTGGATGCTTTATCCATACTGACAACATCGTGTTTTTTCAAAACAATGCGATTACTCATCTAAGTTAACTCCAATTGGCAACAAAGCAGGGTAAACGTAAGCTTCTCATCCAATACCCATTGGCACTAAACAAAAAACTAACTGTTGACCAAAAATAAATTCTCCCTGGGGTATGTCCTAGGGTAGTTTCCTGAATGTATTACAATTCCCTATTACAAATCCTAATACAAATCCTATTACGAGCAAAAAACAGTCCTATTGCAATTCCTATTACGCTTTGTATAACAGAATTGTATTACGACTCAAACATGACATACCCTACCCCATCTAAATTAGTGTTACGAAAATATTCGTAGCGCTTTTTTATTGTCTGATAAGTAAATTCTCAATGTCCTGTTAAAAATCTAAGATTTTACTTATCAATTGCACCTATAAGTAAAATCTCTAGCTTTACTAGCGATCGCAAAAGGAAAACTTATCAATCCCAATTCATACAAAAGCCTACCTGGTAGAAAAGTGGTAGAATCCTGTTATTCACAAGTACAAAAGAGTTCTCTTTCATCAAGTAAACTTCTAGAACCCACATACAACAACCTTTCTTTTAAAAGCCCGTGACGAGGATTGAACTCGTGACCTCACCCTTACCAAGGGTGTGCTCTACCACTGAGCCACACGGGCAAAAACTAAAACTTAACTTAGATTGCGAGTTACAAGTTACAAAGCTGAGAAGTTTACTCGACACTCAGCTATTGTAACTCACATCTCTAAAAGTGGTGGGCCGAGCTGGATTTGAACCAGCGTAGGCGTAAGCCAACGGATTTACAGTCCGTCTCCTTTAACCACTCGGACATCGACCCGCTGTGTCCCACGATTAACAACAATAGCACCAGTTTTAAAATCTGGCAAGGGTTTGGGGAAAAGATTTTTGTGAAAAACTCAAATAGCTTACTCCAAAAGGGTTTTAGGGAATTAATCAATCAAGTTTCCTGTTTCTTGCAGGGAGTGTAAGCGGTGGTAAATGCCTTCTTGAAGTAATAATTCAGCGTGGCTACCGACTTCGGCAATTTTTCCCTGATCAAGAACTACGATTTTATCGGCTTCCCTGACTGTGCTGAGACGGTGGGCGATAATAATTGTGGTGCGAGTTCCCTGAATTGAGCGCATAGCGAGTTGTATGGAACGCTCAGATTCATAATCTAGGCTAGAGGTAGCTTCGTCAAAAATTAAAACGTCTGGTTCCACCAGCAACGCCCTAGCAATTCCTAAACGCTGTCTTTGCCCCCCCGATAACCTCACCCCTCTTTCCCCCACAACGGTGTAATAACCTTGGGGTAGGTGTTGAACTACTTCATCAAGTCTGGCGATTCTACAGGCTTCCTGCACCTGCTCAAAGGTCGCTTCTGGTCTACCATATTTGAGGTTATCCAAAATTGTACCGTTGAAAATGTCTACTTCCTGGTGGACGATCGCTAATCTGCGTCTATAATTGCCTACATCTAAGTTACGAATATCTTCACCATCAATCAAAATCAGCCCTGTTTGTGGTTCAAAGTAACGCAATAGCAACTTGATTAAAGTAGACTTACCAGAACCTGATTTTCCCACTAACGCCACTGTTTGATATGGCTCAATTAACAAGTTAATTTCTTGCAAAACTTGACGATTGCTATCATATCCAAAACTGATTTGAGAAAATTCCAGCTTACCAGTAAATTTATATGGCGGCTTTTTCTGATTTATGTCTGTCAAAAGTCCATCTGAATCTATTCCTGATGGTGTTTGCAAAAATTCGTGAAACCGCACCATAGCAGAATAGCGACGTGCGAAAGATTCTGCTAAGTTGCTAATAGGTTCTAACTCAGAATAAGCCATACTAGAAAGAGTCAAAGTCATAATAAAATGACCTAGAGAAATTTTACCATTTACTGTAGCTACTAGAGTCAAACCAAGAATCATAAATATGCAAAACTGGATGACAGTTCTTTGCCATGTACCAAGTTTGACATAACCTTTATGGAGTCGATAATCAACTGATATTAGTTCTCGATGCAACCGCTGTTTTTGTCTTTCTAGTTCCTGGGATTCTGTGGCAAAAGCTTTCACTGTTTTGATGTTAGTGATAATTTCAGAAGTGCGGCTTTCGGTATTTTCCATGTATTTATCCAAATTTGATTCGTACCGAACTAGCCTCTTTAATTGTCTTAAAGTAAAGCTAAGGATAACAACAAAGGAAATTACAAATACACCAGCAATTCTCCAATCAATAAAAGCGATAAATACAAATATTCCCACCACACGGAAAAGTTTAGGAATCAGTTGTCCAGCAATTTCAGGATAACCCCAAGTATGGTTAAAAAGTCCTCTAGCTACTCTTCCAGCAATGCGTCCAGGATTATTTTCATCGTAAAATTCCAGTGGAAGGGTGAGAATTTTGCTGATAGCTGTTTTGGTTTTATCTCGACGTGATCTTAAAGCTATATCCCAGTGAAACCAACTAGTTAACCAAGGTTGTGTTGGCGCTCTAACTACAGTGACAATAAATATTAGCCCCAGTAATACAGTTAATGATAAAGTTTGACTAACTGGATAATTTGTGATATTTGAAAAACTATTTATCGCTCCTTGTATTGGTTTATCTAAAGGTTGATTCGACAAAACATTCAAAATTTGTCCAATCGCATAAGGTACGATTAAATCAATAATTTCGTAAAGACTGGATGCAGTAAGGCTGAAAATACTCAGCTTCCAATAGGGAGAAAAATAATTAATAATGTCTCGAAAATTTGCCATAATGCACACCATCCCAAAGCATGAGTTTTAGCTGGGAATATTTATGCTACACTTGTAATACACGCATGTCAATAGTGAAACGATGAAATCATTCTTGAGAAATATTTGGTTGTGCTAATGGGAAAAAGTCGAGATGATAACGATAAAGTGCTACTGGTCGAGAACCTGCGGTAAAATAATCAGGATCTTGGGGAGAAAGGTAAACAGCAGTAACTTGATCTGCTTCAATTACTGGGTTAGATGCCGAAAGTTGATGGTAGGCTGTTGTAGATTCTACAGTATTGAAATAGGGACGAGAACTACCTTTAAATAATTGTTGAAATACTTCTGTGGTGATAAATTTATGATCAGGTGTATTTTCTGTGGCGCGTGCGGTGACAATAGAAACTAATTGACGTTCTCCACGCAAAAAGGTAATTTGACGATTAGGAGATTCTGGATCTATTTTAACTGATAAAATTGTATCATTTCCTAAGTAAGCTCTGGATAAATTCAGGCTGTTAAATACTCTATCAGCTACTAATATTTGTGATTGATTATCTATTTTAGGAATAAGTTTTAAACCTGAGATTTGCGGTTTAATTTTCACAAATCTGACTGAAAAAGTAATAGGTTGATTTAGTTGAAGACGATTTCCTTCAAAACCAGGTGTAATGATATCTGGTGCTAAAGGTGCGGCTAAATCTACTAAGGTACTGGTAACTTGCCAAGTTCCAGCCATCCAATCAGGATATACTAAATCACCTTTGGCTATTTTGACTGATGTTAATTTTTCCCATTGTGGAAAGTTTGCTAAACGGGTTGCTAATTCGCCAGCTTGTGCTTCTCCATTTCCTAGTAGGAGTAAAAGCATTAAAAAAAAGCTGCGAAGCACTCTGATAAAAAACATAAAATTACTGTTTTAGTTTGTGCATAAGACAAATTGTGACACATAGCCTTATTGTACAGCAGGAAAATTGGCAAACTGACGTAAGCGATCGCTCACTTGGTTAGCCCAGATTTTGGCATAACTGGTATTAGTTGCATCTAAGTCTTCACTAATAAACTCGGAAACGGGTAATCTTTTTCCATCAATTGTAACTAAGTTGACTCGATAACGGCAGATATTATTGGCATTCTTGCCTTCTTCCAGAGTTTCTATTTCCACCCCAGCAATATCTTTAAACGTGTATTCTGCAAAGCATTTACCTAACTTATGGGTGGTGATTTTCCCGTTTGATTCAAACTTCCAAACCTCTAATCCCAAATCTAGAACTAGCTTGTAGGGTAAATTAAGTAGCTGACTTAGACCAACTAACAGCTTGTCATCCTGGGGTAAATGGTCATAAGTTTGGGAGTAAAGCAGCAGAGATTTACCTGAATGGGTTGTTAGTTTAATTTTCACTACACCACCAGCAAAACCCTCAATTGTTGTAGGACTACTGGGAAGTTTCAGCATCAGTTCTTGCACTTCTGAAGAGAGGTAAGTAGTCACACGTTGACGGAGAGCAGTCTTTTTGCTGATAGAAATCTGGTTTGTTGTTCTTTCAAGGGTGCAAGTCGTTAGAGTGACCGTAAACCAAGCCGACAACAGCAATATCGATCCTAATCCACCTATCCAGGTAACTCCAATGGAAACTAAAAGGGTATTGCCTGGTATAACTTCAGTGCTAGGCTTGGGCTTTGATGCTGGTTGGGTATACGATTGGCTTTGAATGGGAATTCCCAAAAATTCTTGCTTTTTTTTACACTGGAGTGAACTTATACCTACAGGTTGGCAAAAAATCGTTGCAGGTAAAATTGGTATCCCCAACCAAATTGGCACTAAACCAGGAAGCACCAGAAGCAAGGGAGCTATCCAGCTTCCTTTGATGCGTAAGTCTTCCTGAGTGACAATTTTGCCAGGCAGAGATTCAATAATTTTCCATTCATTCATAAGAACCTGTTTAGTTATGTACTGAGTACTTTACTTCACTTAAGCTACCACAGGTCACTGTCTAAACACCAGTACTAAATTTCTTTAGCAGTAAAAGAAAAAATTGAAACTTACGTTTTTGAACATACGACTATTAGATTTTAGGAAGATTTAGAGAGGAGTCACTGAGAAGCCCACACTCACCTGAAAGGGAGTGTGTGGAGTATGTCACTATTGCTTATAAGTGTTAATTTATTATTTATTACTTATTATTTATTTAAGGGAGGCGGAGCCTCTAATGGGCATTCCCAGTCAGAGACTGGGAACGAGGGAAAAAGGGGATTTAGAGATTAAATTACAAAGTTTCGATGGGTAAAGGTTGCCAAACTTCTCCATATTTCTCCCGTAAAGCTTGCCAATTTTCTACTTGACCTGGTTCATATTCACCGGGTTTACCCCATTGTAGAAATATGCTTAATGCAGGTTCTTGTTTTTCATCTAAAAGCCGAATTGCGTAAGTTGTAAAATTGCCTCTTTTTGCTTCACCTGTTTCAAATTTCACTTGGGTAATTTTATCCATGTTCAAGTGAAATTCAAAGTCATCAGTGTGCATATTTGCATATTTGCCTTTGAGTAATTCAGCATAAAATAGTTTTTCTATTTTACATCTTGCTTCTAAGACAGTGGCGCTGCTGGTGACAATGAGCCTGACATTTCCTAAGTTTTGACAAGCTTCTATAAATTCTCTCAAGGTTGTACTCATAAGCTGGTTTTTTATTTCTAATAACTGATGACTAGTTGACTATTTTTCATGTTGTTCGTAAGCGGCAACAATACGTTGTACTAGAGGATGACGAACTACATCTTTTTGGGTAAATTCACAAAAGGCGATGCCTTCAACGTGTTTCAAAATTTGTAAAGCTATGGTTAATCCTGATTGTTGGTGAATTGGCAAATCGGTTTGGGTGATGTCTCCTGTAATTACCATGCGTGAACCAAAACCCAAGCGAGTTAAAACCATTTTCATCTGGGCAGGTGTGGTATTTTGAGCTTCATCGACAATTACAAAGGCGTTGTTTAATGTACGTCCCCGCATATAGGCAAGTGGTGCTACTTCAATTACACCACGTTCTATTAAGTTGGGGACTTTTTCGGGGTCGATGAATTCATGAATAGCGTCATAAAGGGGACGGAGATAGGGATCTACTTTTTGTTGTAAGTCTCCAGGTAAAAATCCTAGTCTTTCACCGGCTTCTACTGCGGGACGAGTTAAAATTATGCGTTCAAATTGATTAGCGAGGAGTTCTTGAACGGCTATAACAACGGCGAGATAGGTTTTACCTGTTCCCGCAGGGCCAATACCAAAGGTGAGGTCACGCTTGCGGATGGATTCGATGTATTGTCTTTGACGAAAGGTTTTGGCGCGGATTTCTTGACCACGGCGAGTTTTGGAGAGGATGTCTCGCTGTAGGTCTTGGAGTTCGCCTTGCCGATCGCTCTCTAGGGCTTGACGGGCTGTTAAAATATCAGCAGTTGAGATATTATTGCCTTTACTCCATAGACTTTCGAGCGATCGCACTAATTGCGCCGTGAGTTCAACTTGTTTGTCTGTTCCCGTAATCAGCAGTTCCTGTCCGCGTAGAACTAAACTAGCTCCTGTTTGTTGAGATAGGAATTTGAGATTTGCTTCCCCATATCCCCCTAGAGCGATCGCACTGGGAATGTTAGGCAGTTGAATTGTTAAAGCACCTGCCATAGTTTTTTTACAATTAGTTGAGGAACAGTTCTTGACAAATGACGATATTTCTCTGAAGAAAGCAGCAAAATAATTTTTTAAATCTTTATAAGTATTTACAGTATCTTAACTTAAAAATATGCCTATACGAATTACAAACGACGAATTATGAATTATTTTAATTCTGAGAGTAGGCTGGCAACAGATGTCTATACTTTACTAACAACTCCGTTATAGCAACGAGAGATTCCGCAAGTATTTGACAATCTTGTTGCCACCTGTCTACATTTTTCCCAGAATTGATCACTGACTGACTCTGTGTAAATTTCCCAGTGTGAACCTAGCGAAACCGAGGTTTAGCAACAGGCATGGGAACATTTCCACTTCTTTCTCTCGATTTTGGTGGCGGTATTCTTTCTTCCTGCTCTTCATCAAAAGACATACCCTCCCGACTTTGGGAGTTGCTGCCGTAAATATCCAGGTGTACTGATTGCCCCGCCAATTCTGCTGCTGCTGCAATTACCGTGCGAATCGCCTGAATATTGCGTCCACCCCGACCAAAGACTTTTCCTTTGTCTGTGGCTTCAAAGGCGATGCGAATCCAAGCCCTTTTGAGGGTGGGAGAAATTTCACAATCGACGCTTAAAGACTCTGGAGATTCTAAAAACGGTTGGACAAGAAACTGAACCAGTCCCACATAGTCAGGACTGGCTGTTGGTGATTTCATTTCAAGCTTATGATGCGGCTGTTGCACGGACCTGTTCAAAAACATTAGCTTTTACGAGGATGCGACGAACGGTGTCGGTGGGTTGGGCCCCTTGTTGTAGTCGCTTGACAATACCGGGAACGTCTAGTCGTACTTCATCTGTTCTGGGGTTGTAAAAACCTAGTTCTTCTAGGGGACGACCATCACGGCGAGAAAGGTCGTTAATAGCAATAATGCGGTAACTTGCTTCCCGCTTTTTACCGAATCGCTTCAAGCGCAGTTTGATCATGTTGAGAATTTTTTCTCCTGTTTATAGTTATTTGGTGACTGGTTGAGGAAGAAGTGACTAGCCTAGACGGACTCTATTCAAAACTTCTGATGCTGAAATGACAATTTTAGCACTTGCTAGGCATTAATGGGGAAGGTGACAGGGAACAGGTGACAGGTGACAGTTAATAGGAGAAGAAGGTACAAGGAGGAAGGTGACAGGAGGAAGGTGACAGGGAACAGGTGACAGGTGACAGTTAATAGGAGAAGAAGGTAGCAAGGGGGAAGGTGACAGGAGGAAGGTGACAGGGAACAGGTGACAGGTGACAGTTAATAAGAAAGATAAGAAAGAGCAAAAGATATAAGGATGGAAGAAGGTACAAGAACGATAATTAGAGAACTCCACCATCTCTCGCCCATTTCCCTCATTTTCCCTCTGTCACCTGTCACCTCTCACCTGTCACCTATTTTCACAGAGTGCCAAAACCCTTTTTCTTTTTCTCTTTCTTTTTCTTTTTCGCGGGTGCTGCGCCACCAGGATAACCGCGCCAGCCGGCACCGGGATTATTACCTGCTGCTAGGGGGTTGCCGCCGCCGAACATTCCTGGCATACCGGGGAAGTTACCTTGACCCATTTGTTGCATGAGCGATCGCATTTTTTGGAAATCAGCCACCAATTTACTGACATCTGCCTCTCTATAACCAGCACCAGAAGCAATTCGCCGCCGCCGACTAGGAGAACTAGACAACAAATCTGGATCAAGGCGTTCTTGGCGTGTCATAGAATTAATCATCGCCTCACACCGTTTTAGCTGGGTTTCACCCTGCTTCAACTGGTCATCAGAAAGCTTGTTCATACCCGGAATCATCTTCATGATCCCACCCAGGGAACCCATATTTTTCAGCAGCCGCATCTGCTTGAGAAAATCGGTAAAATCGAACTTCGCCGACAAAATTTTCGCTTGCATTTGCTCGGCATCTGCCAAGTCAATTTCTTCTTGGGCTTTTTCTACCAAGGTCAAAACATCACCCATACCCAGAATCCGGGAAGCCATCCGTTCAGGATAAAAAGGTTGTAGCGCCTCTACCTTTTCACCCACACCAACAAACTTAATCGGCGCACCGGAAATTTGCCGTACTGACAGTGCTGCACCACCACGGCTATCACCGTCTAATTTGGTCAGGATTGCCCCAGTAATGCCGATTTGATCGTGAAAGGTACGAGTCAGATTTGCAGCTTCTTGACCCGTCATTGAGTCCACAACTAACAGAGTTTCATCAGGTTCGATAGTTGACTTAATGCGGGCTAATTCCCCCATCATCTCTTGGTCGATTTGTAAGCGTCCAGCCGTATCTACAATAACTGTATTAATGCCTTCTGCTCTAGCGCGTTCCACACCTTGACGGGCAATTTCCACAGGATCAGCGTCGCTGCCCAATTCAAACACAGGTACATCAATTTGC
This sequence comes from Anabaena sp. EIM26, assembly GCF_057568715.1. Taxonomy (NCBI): domain Bacteria; kingdom Bacillati; phylum Cyanobacteriota; class Cyanophyceae; order Nostocales; family Nostocaceae; genus Anabaena; species Anabaena sp. EIM26. The sequence goes on from NZ_CM172472.1 coordinate 2,778,516, forward strand.
TTACCTAGTGTCAACAGCTGATCAATTGCTGCGGGACGATATACGTCTGTTGCCACTAATAAACAACTACGATTTAATTTCCGTAAATGTAAGGCTAACTTAGCTGTAGCAGTGGTTTTACCAGTACCCTGTAACCCAGCCATGAGTACGACTGTAGTTTTACCTTCAACTTCGGCTAGGGGAACATTTTCTTCCCCCATCACCTGTACCAGTTCATCGTAGACAATTTTGATAAACTGTTGGTCAGGACGCACACCGGAAATTACTTCAGATCCCTGAGCTTTGGTTTCGACCTCGGCAATAAAATCTTTGACTACCTGGAGGTTCACATCTGCCTCCAACAAGGCGCGGCGCACTTCCCGCAAAGCGTCTTGAATGTTAGATTGGGATATTTTATCTTGTCCCCGCAGTTTTTTCCAGGCAGACTCTAAACGGTCAGATAGTGCATCAAACATAATGTATTTACAACGTAGTTAGACAGAGAAAAAATCTGAACCGCTGGTCTTGCGCTTCAGGTTTTCCGGTAAAGTTTTAATGTGCTATATTACCAGCTTAGTAGTTTTTGCTCCAACTGTCGCAATAGATGAGTAATTGCTACGCGGAAGTCAAAAGTAAAAAATGGTGTTGGGACGCTGCATCAATAAATTTATTTTCTCTGCATCCTTTGTTTTGGGGCTAGTTATTCCCCTACACACCATATTGTTGTGGTCATTTTTCTGTTACTAAAAACGCGGAATTGAAGATGGTAAACCAACCCGCATAAATAATCTTGCGAAGGCTTGAGAAAAGTGTTCTAAATAAGGAGATTTTAACCGCCACCTAAATCCTAATTCTGTTGCGTTTTTTAAAACATAATCATAAGGCAAACTATATATTTGTCTAAAATCGACCACTAGTGCTTCTCTATTATTGTCTGGATTAGTAGGTGAAGCAAGTAAATATAAACCCTCTTTTCTACCTTTTAAAACTTCGTTCCATACACCTTTAGTTTTAAATGCTGGGTTAGCTTCCTCATATTCTGGAATTGAGTAAATTGGACATAATAATACTTGACTTATTTTTGAATTTTCTAAGTCACAGCTTTGAGTTAAAATAATTAAATCGTATTCCTCTATTTCTAGTTCTACTTCTTGAGTTGAGCTATTTTTTCCAAATTTTGTAGGGTCAAACACTGGTATTGGTACAAGACACCCAGGAAGGAAATCTCCTTGCCTGAGTGCAGCTTCATTTATTTGCACCCAGAAATTTTCTATGGTCATTCTTCGTCTAGAGGATATGGCAGAGGTTTTCCACGCCCTTTTAATTTAGCACGCATAATTACACGTTCTGAGCGTTTGGGTGGCACAGGATTATGATCTATTTCCATGCTTGTTGGCAAAGATTCTAAATATTGTTTAATAAACGTCAAATTGTGCAAAATTTCATCTATTTTGCGTCCCTCTGGACTTTGCAATTGTGAACTTGCTTTTGAATCTAAAACAAGTAGTTTTGGTGGACTAAGATTCTTATGAAGTTGTGGGGTTGTAATAGTAGCCATTAGTTAATCAACTCCCTTGTGCGTTCTGTAATACAAGCTTCAAAGGCTTGATTATTTTGTTTGTGCATTTGTTCCAGCATTTCCCACATTACTGTGTCATTGTTAGGAATATTTTGTTCTACAAATATGTCTAAATCTAAGAGTATAGAAACAAATTTTTCTGTAGGTGGGGGAACAATTGCTTGGTTAAGAACTAGCATTGCTGCTAAATTCTCTTGTGGAATTTGTAGCTGCATAAAGTAGCCACTTAGTCCTTGAGATAAGTCAGTAGAAACTTCAGGAAATGTCCTTAAATATTCTTGTAAATCACCAACAGGTAGAGGAATATCTAACCTGTTAATGTACCTGATGGCTAATCTAGTAATAGCTTGTGGATTGGTCAACGACTGATATGTACTCCATAGTCGCTTGGCTTCATCTCGGAATGTTTCCCAACAGTCATATGGGGCTAAACGACTTAAAGTAAATCCATCCAAGCGCATTTGTAAAATATGCTTTTGGTCACTACTTAAGGCTCTATAGCCCATGTGGGATTGACTTGCTGTCGCCCCCACACTAGCACCTACAATCATTTCCCCGTGTAAAATGAACATATCTTCACGCATTGGATACTCTGCTTGAATGCTTGAATATATTTGCAACAAAGCTTCAAGCTTAACTTTTGGTGGTAGTTGAGCTTGTATGTCAATTACTGCTTCGGTGATTGGAGCGTGTGGGTAGTGTTTTCTGGCTTGCATACTATATTATTGTAAACTGTCTTATTCATTAGGACAATACAGGTTACAGTTCTTTCTAAATCTTCCGGGATGCTTTTATAGAACATATATACTTAAGGGCAGACACAAGTCAGTTTGTGCTAGGTCATTAACCCAATTTCAGCAGTAATTACTTGAAAATTAAATCTAAGCGTTGCTGGGCTGCTTTCAAGGCTAATTCTGGGGAACTTTTACCTAATAATACCGATTCAATTGCGCGTCCTAAACTGTCAGAAATGCGAGTATAACCGGGAAAGATGGGACGTGAATGTCCGTGTTTTGCCTGTTCTAAAAATACCTTGATCTGTGGTTGTTGGTTCAGGAATTCTTGATATTTAGGACTTTGACGAGATTTAATATTGACAGGTAAATAACCAGTTCCCAAAGCTAGTTCTGTTTGGAAATCTGCACTTAAGGTATATTCAGCAAATTTAAAAGCGGCTTTTTCTCTTTCTGGGGTAGTTTTAAACAGGAATAGATTTTCACCACCAATGACGGTAGCCGGTTCTTGCTGCACAGGAATGGGAAAAACAGCAAAATCTATGCCACTTTGTTTCAATTCTCCCAAACTCCAAGGGCCTGTTACCTGCATTGCCACTTTGCCATTAACCAAGCTTTCGATTTCATAACCCCGTTCTGGGACTGATAGTAATGCAGTATTATCTGTAATTAAATCTTGCCAAAATTGCAAAGCTGCGATCGCTCCGCTCGCCGCAGGCATCGCTCCTTGATTATCTGCCAAAACCACATCTGCTGCACTCTGACCGTTACCCTGTACCAATTTACCACCACCACTCCACATAAAAGGCAACCAGGTAAAAACTGTAAATTCTCCCTTTCCACCAGGTAACAGCATTCCATGTTGATTGATCTGTCCATCTCCATTGGTATCACGAGTTAATTTTTTCGCAGCTTGTCGCAACTCTTCCCAAGTCTGCGGTAACTCAGTAATTCCTGCGGCTTTGAACAAACTGGGACGGTAATAAACACCGACATTATTGGTAGCAAAGGGAACTGACCAAATTTGCTCTTTGTATTGCATTGATGTATACAAGGCAGGATCAATTTCTTCTTTGACTGGAGAATTAGCTAATTTTTCATCTAATGGTATCAATGCGCCCAGTTCAACTAATTGTCCAGTAATTGTCGGATTAAACCACAATAAATCAGGTGGTGCATTCCCGACCACTGCGGCTAAAATCTTGGGCATTTGCTGATCTTGTTGCCCTACATACAAAGATTCTACGTGAATCTCTGAGTGAGCTTGATTAAATTTGTTGACTAACTTTTGCAATACATCCCGATTTTGTGGTGGATTTACACCATGCCACAAGGTAACATAACTGACTTTATTAGATGATTGGATAAAGTTACATCCACCTAAAGAAAATATGACCATAAACAGCATCAGCAAGAAACTACTAAAGTAATATAGTGATTTCTTGGATTTGCGTCGGAAGTGACGGAAAATGCAAAATTGATGCAGATAATTAGTAAATTTACGCAATTTCATCGTGAGAACTTGAGAACTTGCACAATCATCTTAGTCCAAGATGTGACCAGCAAATAACCGCAGTGGCTCAACCTGATATTTGCATCTAAGTCAAAGCTAGATATATTCTATGTTTGAAGAGAGTGTTAATATTTTTCTTTGTTTATGTCAGGACATAGTAAATGGGCAACTATTAAGCGCCAGAAAGCAGTAGTAGATGCTAAAAGGGGAAATATCTTTACTCAGCTATCGCGGGCGATTATTGTGGCTGCTAGGAATGGTGTACCAGATCCGGCAGGCAACTTTCAACTGCGGACAGCGATTGATAAAGCTAAGGCGGCGGGGATTCCCAATGATAATATCGAAAGAGCGATCGCTAAAGGTGCAGGTACTCTTGGCGGTGATAACTCCAGTTTAGAAGATATTCGCTATGAAGGTTACGGACCCGGTGGTGTAGCGATTTTAATTGAAGCTTTAACAGATAATCGCAATCGTACAGCAGCAGATTTGCGGGTAGCTTTTAGTAAAAACGGTGGAAATCTGGGAGAAATAGGTTGTGTTAGTTGGATGTTTTCCCAAAAAGGGGTTTGTGTAGTTGCAGGAATTGAGGATGAAGAACAGCTTTTAGAAGCTTCTTTTGAAGGTGATGCTGAATCTTATGAGATGATTGCAGATGAAACGGCTGAGGTGTTGACCGAGATAGGAAACTTAGAGAAACTGAGTCAAACACTCAAAGAAAAAGGCTTTAAAGTTACAGATGTAGAGTTGCGTTGGATTCCGGGAAATCAGGTAGAAGTCACAGATACCGATCAGGCTAAATCTCTTCTGAAATTAATTGATATTCTAGAAGGGTTAGATGATGTGCAGAATGTCACAGCTAACTTTGAAATGGCTGATAATCTTATGGCTTTGAGTATGGCTTAATACAGCAGGAGTTCGGAGTTCGGAGTTCGGAGTTCGGAGTTCGGAGTTCGGAGTTCGGAGTTCGGAGTTCGGAGTTCGGAGGCAGGAGTTCGGAGGCAGGAGTTCGGAGTTCGGAGTTCGGAGTTCGGAGGCAGGAGGCAGGAGGCAGGAGGCAGGAGGCAGGAGGCAGGAGGCAGGAGTCAGGAGTAAAAGCCTTTTGATGTTTGATAGCACATTTTGGATTTAGCGATAGTTTGCTACTGAACTTGCTCTCTGAGGGGACTTGCGTAAAAATAATAGGTAAAATGCTGTCATCTATCTTAACAATGCCACTTACCCAGCTTACTCAAACCCTTGCGTCTCCCCACACTCCCGCAGATAATCGTGGATATGATTATGATTTGGTAATTGTCGGTGGTGGGATTGTTGGCTTAACCACCGCTGCTGCTTTAAAAGACTCTGGCTTAAGTATACTGCTAATTGAGGCTAAGGTGACATCAGCCGCAGTCGCTAAAGGTCAGGCTTATGCTGTACATATGCTTTCGGCACGAATTTTCCAAGGAATTGGCATTTGGGAGAAAATTCTGCCTAATATCGCTAGATACAGCCAGGTGCGTTTGTCTGACGCTGACTATCCTGATGTGGTGAAGTTCCAAACTTCTGATTTAGGGACACCAGAATTAGGTTATGTGGCTGAACATTATGCGCTGTTAGAACCGTTACAGGAATTTGTGCAAGGTTGTGCAAATGTAACTTATTTGTGTCCAGCCGAAGTGGTAAATACGCAAAATGAGCAAGATATAGTTACTATTAACCTTAAAGTTGATGGTGAGAATCGAACAATTCGTACTCAGTTGCTAGTGGCAGCAGATGGTTCTCGTTCACCAATTCGTCAAGCAGCGGGAATTAAAACTAAGGGTTGGAAATATTGGCAATCATGTATTGTGGCTTTTGTCAAGCCTGAAAAATGCCATAACTATACAGCTTACGAGAAATTTTGGTCTAGTGGCCCTTTTGCAATTTTACCGTTACCGGGGAACCGTTGTCGGATTGTTTGGACTGCACCGCATGAAGAAGCAAAGGCTTTGTGTGCTTTAAATGATGAGGAATTTTTAGCTGAATTGACCAAGCGGTATGGTAATCAGATGGGTAAATTGGAATTATTGGGCGATCGCTTTATTTTTCAGGTACAGTTGATGCAGAGCGATCGCTATGTTCTCCCCCGTTTGGCTTTAGTTGGTGACGCAGCACATAACTGTCACCCCGTCGGTGGACAAGGTTTAAACTTAGGTATTCGTGACGCAGCAGCTTTAGCCGAAGTCATTCAAACAGCACACCAAGCAGGTGAAGATATTGGTAATATCCAGGTTCTCAAAAAATATGAACACTGGAGAAAAAACGAAAATCTCACAATTTTAGGTTTCACTGATTTATTAGATCGAGTATTTTCTAATAACTTCTTACCAGTGGTAATTATCCGACGTTTGGGTTTATGGTTAATGCAGCGAATTCCAATGCTAAAAATATTTGCGCTCAAATTAATGATTGGATTAAAAGGGAAAACTCCAGAATTAGCAAAGCGGTAAATATTACTAATTGACACTCCTCGGTATAAAAACACGGGGATTCTTAGTTCAATTAGACCACTTAAACTAGACTCCTTATTTCCTAAGCATTCTAACCGGCTCCGCTCCTGACTCCTGAATTCTTACGCAATAATTTTGGCTATTAACAAAGAACACCTATTCCGAAAAAAATCCTTAGAACGCCTATCTTCCCCAGAACAGCTAGATCGGGTTGTGCAGGTCGTCAAACCACAAGATTGGCTACCATTGGGTATGTTAGGGATTCTAGTGAGTGTGGGTTTGCTCTGGAGTGTATTTGGCAGGCTACCCATGACGGTAACAGGCCAGGGTGTGCTGATTAATCCCCGACGAATTCTGCAATTTCAATCACCAATTTCTGGGCAGTTACAAGCTCTGAATATTCGAGATGGACAATGTGTCAAAAAAGATGAAGTATTGGCAACAGTTGACCCATCCCAAGAGCGAAAACAACTCCAACAACGACGGGGAAAATTAACTCAGTTGCGACAACAAAATTTAGAAACTCGTTTGGTAAGAATGCAAAGGACTAGTTTGGAAAAAGAAGCGATCGCATCTCAACGAATTAGCTTACAGCAACAATTACAAAATTCTCAAGCTCTAACTCCTATGTTGCAAAAACAAGGGTTGATATCAATTAAACAACAGCGTAATAGCTTACAACAACAATTGCGTGATGCTCAACAATTATCTCCAATTTTTGCCACGAGACTACAAAATCGACAACAGCTAATCCAAGTTGGCGCTATTTCTCAAGACACTTTGCTGCAAGCAGAACAAGATTATCGTCAAGCCTTGCAATCTGTCACCAACATTCAATCACAATTACAACAATTACAACTGCAAGAAGTAGAAACTCAGCAAAAGTATCTCAATAATCTCAATGAAATTACTAAATTTCAAGCCGAATTAGAGGAATTAGCAACTCGCGATAAACGAATAGAACAAGATAATTTAGAAAATACTCAAACCAGAGAAAAAGAACTCCAAGATGTGCAACGAGAAATTGCTCAACTAGAACAAAGGGTTACTGATAATAGTCAAATAAAAAGTTCACACGCAGGTTGTATTGTGGAAATTACTGCTACTACTGGGCAGGTTGTTGAACCAGGAACCCGCTTAGGAACGATGCAAATGGCAGGTCAAAAAAATGAAGGTTTAGAATCTGGTGTGATTTATTTTGCAGTTGAAGATGGTAAACAAATTCAACCAGGAATGAAAATTTTAGTCACGCCAGATACTATCAAACGGGAAAGATTTGGCAGTATTGTTGGTGAAGTTATTGCTGTTTCTCCATTACCAATTACACGAGAAGGAGCAACTTCTGTAGTTGGTAATTCAGAAGTAGTTAATAAGTTAATTGGATCTGAAGGTGGCAAAATTGAAGTCATGGCCAAGTTGAATCTTAACCCCAATACCGTTAGTGGTTATCAATGGTCATCCTCAAATGGTCCGAATACTAAATTAACATTGGGGACAACGGTTACAGCTAAAGTCACGGTAGAAGAAACAGCACCAATCACCTTTTTACTACCAATTTTAAAAGAGTGGAGTGGAATTAATTGAAGCCTTTAATTCTCTTGAGTGGTAAAACTTGTAAAAGCTCTAAATACGGTTCTTCAGCACCTGATATGCAAAATCTAGGCAAAAAATCCCAGAAACCTTAATTTGTATAAGAAATGATGCAGAAAATTTAACATTTTACTAATAAAATTTTCAGTTTTTCCGAAAACAGCATTCTCGTATTTGAAGGAAAAGACAGGAATGAGAGATGTTCATTCTGTAACAATTAAGGAACCAAAAAATGAAACTACAAAAAACCAAAAAGTTAAGCAAATTAGAGCAAGCATCTACATTGTTAAATCAAATCGACGATTTACATCAAGTTAACGGTGGTAGTGTCGTCATTACTTGTACACGCGATACGACGGTAGCAGGACAAACTACTACTACTTGCACGTCATCTGACGGATTGTGGAAATCAAGTCTAACTATCTACAAAAATCAAGTCTAACTGTCTACAAACAGTATAATTGCATACTTACACGGCTCGGAAGTTTAACCGTGAAAACAATAAATCTGGAGTAATTTTTAGGCAGGCATTAACTGACTATATACACCAGTGTATCTGCAACATCTAGTCGTTGTCATACCTTATCAAGGGATGGCATCGACTCTGGAAAAATTGCTCACAGCTTTTGAAAGTTAATAACAATAAGAGTTTCAGTCTTTTCCGAAAACAGCCTTTTCTTATTTGAAGAAAAACACAGGAATGAGAAATGTTCATTCTGCAACAATTAAGGAACCAAAAAATGAAACTACAAAAAACCCAAAAATCAAGCAAATTAGAGCAAGCGTCTACATTGTTGAATCAAATCGACGACAGCAATCTTCAACAAGTTGCTGGTGGCTTCCGTACTCAATACACTAATCCTGATCCTAACGATAACAGTGGTTTTACTCGCGCAGTTTAAATAGTTTTATCAATTATCCGTTGTTGAATCAATGTTGTATAAAACTTTAACACATGAGCAATACAGTCTTTTAGAGAACTCCACAAAAAAGATGATCCAATCTTGTGGGATGGGCATCTTGCCCTTAAGAAATTTTGGGATATTTTTTTTAATTGGAGAACTCTGATCAAGATTTATTGCCTGAATAAGTACTTAGCCGCAGAGCGTTCCAAAAGGTCAAAAACCCTTTTCTATGTCCTGTGGCATTTTCTCTAGGGATACGTATGAATTCTGAGTGATAATTTTCTCTGCCTGAAACCGCAATATTTTTGATACGATGAATTGAACTTAACTGTTATACCGCCCAAAAGTGCGTATCAGAACTCCTACTGTTTTACAAATGGAAGCGGTCGAATGCGGTGCGGCTTCCTTAGCTATTATACTTGCTTACTACGATCGCATTGTTCCTTTAGCCGAACTGCGGATTGAGTGCGGAGTTTCCCGTGATGGAAGCAAAGCCTCGAATATCATTCTTGCTGCCCAACGCTACGGAATGGAAGCCGGAGGTTTCAAAGCTGAATTAGAACAACTGCGAGAATTATCTCCCCCTTACATCGTTTTTTGGAACTTCAACCACTTTCTAGTTGTAGAAGGATTGAGTAAAAATTGGGTGTTCCTCAATGACCCCGCTACAGGCCCCCGCAGAGTTGATTGGGAGGAATTTGATCAGGGGTTTACTGGGGTGGTGCTGGTGATGGAACCGGGTGCAGACTTCCTCAAAGGAGGACGCAAACCTAGCATTATCCTCTCATTGAGCGATCGCTTGCAAAATTCACTTGGAGCCATTTTATATTGTATTTTGGCAGGATTTTTACTCGTACTACCCGGTTTAGTAATTCCCGTTTTCAGTCAGATATTTGTAGATCAGGTGCTGGTGGAAAATCGCACTGAATGGCTACGTCCTCTGATTTTAGGAATGTTCCTCACCACCTTATTGCAAGGACTGCTGACCCTGCTGCGACTGCGCTATTTACGAAAACTGAGGATTAAACTAGCTGTAGGAATGTCCACGCGCTTCATGTGGCATATCCTGAGATTACCTGTGAGATTTTATGCCCAAAGATATGGCGGAGAAGTCAGCAATCGTGCCAGTTTAAATAATAAAGTGGCTCAGATCCTTTCTGGGCAATTGGCAACCACAGTCATTGATGCAGTAATGATATTATTCTACGCTGTGGTGATGTTTACCTATGACGGAGTACTGACCTTAATTGGTATCTGTTTTGCAGCTATCAACGGGTTGGCTTTGCAATGGGTAGGTAGATATCGGGCAGATGCAAATATGCGCTTAGTGCAAGATTGGGGGAAAGCCGATGGAGTCAGTATTGCGGCGCTTCAGAGTATGGAAACATTGAAAGCATCAGCATTGGAATCGGATTTCTTTACCCGATGGTCTGGATATTATGCCAAAGCCGTTAGCGCCCAGCAAGAGTTAGAAGTTTCAAATCAGATATTAGGGGTTTTGCCAATATTACTCACCTCTTTAACCTCAATGTTTATCTTAGTGCTTGGGGGTTGGCGAGTCATGGATGGAAACCTCAGCATCGGGATGTTGGTGGCTTTTCAAAGCTTAATGCTAAGTTTTCAGCAACCTGTTAATACCCTGGTAAATCTCGGTACTACCCTCCAGGAATTAGAAGGAGATTTAAATCGTTTAGATGATGTGTTAGGTAATTCCCTAGATCCAGAAGTGGAGACAAAGAAAGAAATCCAAAATCCAAAATCCAAAATCCAAAATTTAAAGGGTTATATAGAGTTACGGAATATCACCTTTGGCTATTCTTATGTTGATCCACCATTGATTGAGAATTTTAGTCTATCTTTGCAACCAGGGCAAAAAGTAGCTTTGGTAGGTGCGAGTGGTTCGGGAAAATCTACCCTCGCTAAACTCATCTGTGGACTTTATCAACCGTGGGAGGGGGAGATTCTCTTAGATGGAACTCCCAGAAGTCAAATTCCACGAGAAGTTTTGGCAAGTTCCCTATCATTAGTGGAGCAGGATATCTTTCTGTTTGGGGGTACAATACGGGATAATTTGACTTTATGGAATGCTAAAGTTCCAGATGAGCAATTAATCAAAGCCTGTAAGGATGCGGCTATTCATGAAACTGTGATAGCAATTCCAGGGGGATACGACGGGGAATTGCGGGAAGGGGGTATAAATTTAAGTGGAGGACAGCGCCAACGGTTAGAAATTGCCCGCGCTTTGGTGAAAAATCCGGCAATTTTGGTGATGGATGAGGCGACTTCGGCTTTGGATACCCAGACAGAACAAATTATTGTGGAAAATCTGCATCAGCGCAACTGTAGTTGTATTTTGGTGGCACACCGCTTGAGTACCATTCGAGATTGTGATGAAATTATTGTTTTGGAAGCGGGTCAGGTGGTGCAGCGCGGAACTCATGAAGAATTATGGCAACAAGGGGGAGTTTATCAGCGTTTAATTCGTTCAGAAGAAAGTTAGCGGCATTTGCTATAATCTGCTAACTTTCTCCAATCTAGTAAAATTGAGAACATGGTAAAACTCCATGTCCCATGACAGAAAAAGCCCTACAAGAACTAGCTTCAATCCTTAATCCCACTGTTAACCTTCCCCAAGGAGAAACTCCCCTACTTATTGCTGCGGGTGCAGTGGGGAAAGCATTGGGTATCCACATTCTTCCTGCCGCGAAATCCGAAAATCTTAACGGAGTCCATGAAACCCTAGAGGGAATTGCCCGCGCTTCTGGTTTCCGCACTCGTCGAGTCACTCTCACCCCCAACTGGTGGAAAACAGATTGTGGTACTCTTCTGGCTTTTACTGAAGAAGAAAATATTCCTGTTGCTCTCCTACCCGTTAAAGCTACCAAGTATGAAATACTAGACCCGGTAGAATTGACACGCACCCTTGTCAATCGCCACATTGCTGCCAACCTAGCCCCCATTGCCTACACCTTTTATCGTCCTTTACCAGACAAAGAAATTACAGTCCTGGATATTCTGCAATTTTCTCTGAGAGGTAGTACCTCAGACTTGCTAAAAATCTTCTGGGTGGGAGTAATTGCCACTTTGTTGGGAATGTTTACGCCACAGATCACAGGTATTCTTATTGACTATGCAATACCTGACGCGAACCACAAGTTATTAATTCAGATGGGTTTAGGGTTGTTAGCGAGTAGTTTTGGGGTGATGATATTCCAATTAGCTCAAAGTTTTGTCATCCTCAGATTGCAAACCAAAGTTAGTTTTGATACTCAAGCTGCTGTTTGGGATCGACTGCTGAAGCTGAAACCCGCCTTTTTTAGCCAATATTCCACAGGAGATTTACACAATCGGGTCTCAGCAGTTACTGAAATTCGCAATCGACTTAGTGGGAGTATTTTGCGATCGCTATTTACCAGTTTATTCTCCCTGCTAAATCTGGGACTGTTGTTAATTTATAGTTTCCCTCTAGCCTTAGTAGCGATCGCAGTAGCGTTAGTAGCAGTGATTATTACTACTGTATCGGGTATGATTACCCGCAAAAAAATTCGTCCCCTCCAACAGCTTTCGGGAGAAATCTTTGGACTGACGGTGCAGTTAATTGGTGGAGTCTCAAAATTGCGAGTTGCGGCTGCTGAATCAGAGGCATTTGCCTATTGGGCAAAAAAATACACTCAGCAGGTAAAACTGATGTTAAGTACCCAGTTAATGGAAGATATACTCACCGCTTTTAATTTTATGCTGCCAGTAATCAGTTCAATGCTGCTGTTTGGCTTGAGTGTATCTTTAATAGGACAGTCTGCGAGAGAAACAGGATTATCTACTGGCACATTTCTGGCGTTTAATACCGCTTTTGGTACATTTATCACCAGCGCCACGGGATTAAGCAACACCTTGATTGATATCTTGGATATCACAATTTTGTGGGAACGCGCCCAACCTATTTTGCAAACAAAGCCAGAAGTTGACGCTCACAAATTCCATCCTGGAAGGCTTTCCGGTCAACTAAAATTAAACCAAGTTTGCTTTCGCTACCGCTCGGATAGTGCTTTAGTTTTAGATAATATCACCCTGGAAGCCCAAGCTGGTGAGTTTATTGCCATTGTCGGAGCATCGGGAAGTGGCAAATCCACTATTGTGAGATTGCTGTTGGGATTTGAAACTCCAGTAGAGGGAATAATATCCTATGACGGTAGAGATTTATCAGGATTGGATATTGTCGCGGTGCGGCGACAGTTAGGAGTAGTGCTGCAAAATGGCCGAATTATGAGTGGTTCAATTTGGGAGAATATTGCTGGGGGCGCAATTGTCACCCAAGATCAAGCCTGGACAGCGTTGCAGATGGCTGGATTAGCCGATGATATTCAAGCTATGCCGATGGGGATACATACTATTATTTCCGAAGGGGGCAACAATCTTTCCGGGGGACAGCGACAGAGGTTGTTTATTGCCCGTGCTTTGGTACATAAGCCGCAGATTTTGTTGTTTGACGAAGCGACATCTGCATTGGATAATCGTACCCAAGCGATCGTTACTCACACTTTAGAACAATTGGGAGTAACTCGTGTGGTGATTGCCCATCGCTTGAGTACCATTCGTCATGCAGATAGGATTTATGTATTGCAATCTGGGAAAATAGTACAGCAGGGGAATTTTGAGGATTTAGCGGCGGTGGAGGGCTTATTTGCTGATTTGATGACACGACAGATGACTTGACCCGCTTAAATGGTGTAGCGGGAGATTCTAAAAATCACCATAGTACGTTTAGTAAAAATTTCATCTATCTAAATGTATAATTTTGGTATAAAATTAAGCTATAAGAAATAGTATTGGCATTCCATACAATAAATCATTAAGTCTTATGAAAGCCCGATTCTTACATTACTCTCTTGCAGTATTTGTTTTATTCAGTGGATACACAATCACACAAACTGTATCAGCTAATCAGCCGTTAATAATAGCTCAGTCCATATGGAAAATATTTTCTTCTCCAGAAGGTAACTTTAGTATTTTAATGCCTGGTAAACCCACAGAAACTAAACAAAAAATCAAGACTAAAAATGGCATCGTGGAAGTAAATGTATTTACTGTAGAGCGTCCACAGGATGATGTTAAATATACAGTTGCTTATATTGACTATCCAGATGATTATATCGAACTACTGAAGCGGAATAATCTTGTAGAAGAAGCTATAAATACTGGTAAAAAAACAGCCTTACAGAATTCAAAAAGTACCTTAATCAGTGAAGAAAAAATTAGTTTAGGTAAATATTCAGGCAGAGAAGTTAACTATACTAAACCTGGTGATTTGATTGTTAAACAAAGAATATTTTTAGTTGACAAGAGACTATATCAAGTCAGTGTAGAAACTAGTAAAAATAAGCAAAAATATTTAGTTAAGAGTATTGGTGGTTTTTGTGATTCGTTTAATTTATTATCAAAGTAAAAAATATCTTAGTTTCTGGATTATTATTGCGTATAATTACAATTTAAAATTATTTTTCTGGATTTTTTGATGTTGTATATAGGCTTGACATCTTTGGAATTTGGAATAAATTATATTTGATAACACAAGATATTTTTGGCATAGTTATAGATAACTTTGCTGGATATCAAGCGTATTATTTTGAGAACTTACAAATTATTGCTGTTAATCTATAGCTTAACAACCTAAAAAACCTACTAATTACCCAAACTAAAATAAATTGTCATCTCTCTATGGACAAACTTATTCCTCCTTCGCAAATTTGGATAGATTTATCAGTCAAAAAAATGTTAGGTTGCATCAGCAAAGAACGTGTAAAAATAGGAGGTAGGCTTATACACATACATGATGATTTACTTTGTTTCCATGATTTATATCATCTTGAAGTTTCCTGTTTACCAAGAATTAAAATGGGAAAACATCAGGTAAGTGGAATTCATGGTATTAATTCGCCAATGTTCCATGATACAGAAATCATAGCAGAGTATGATGCTCTTTTAGATGAGGCTCGTGTTGCATTTCACGAATGGTTAACTCGCACATCATTTTTCAATACTCTGAAACTGATTGGTTGGTCAATTTGGTTAATGAATCGGGGGATAAACCCTATAGAAGTGTTAATTAGTCATCTGCGAGTTTTGAACCGGGATATTATTTTTTATCCTACCAGCAGCCAAAGCAATAAATCTATATTCAATATAGATATTCCCAATACCAACTGTTAAATTAAGAACGAGTTAATTCCTGATTTGAAAATTCTCCTGATTTCTGACTCCTGACCAAAAAATTTTAGATTTTGGATTTTAGATTTTGGATTGGGAATTTTCGGTACAAGCCCCGCCCCTTCAGGGCAGAATTAATCCAAAATAGCCAATCTAAAATCCTCAAGCTACACACTTTAGGCTGGAGTCAATCCAAAATCCAAAATACTCGCTGCGCTGCGTACGCTTCGCTAACGTAAATCCAAAATTGATTGACGTTTTTTCTCAAAAAAGCTCAAATTTGTAACTCAAAAGTGATAACATTTCGCGCTAGTAGTGTTAAAGTTGCAGAAAATTGATTAGAAACTTTCTCTTTGAGACGCTACGAACAGCGGGTATCCATGCTGAAGAAACTACAAAACAAGCAAATTTATCTGATTGCTGGTGCAGGATTATGTGCCTTTTTAGTCGGGGGTATGGTATCAGCCCCGCAAGCTGGAAAAACCCTGAGTCAATGGTTGAAATTAAGTCAGAGTCAGCCTGAGAAACTATTTGAGGGTAATCAAGCTAAGTCACCTGTATTTAGCTTGGTGTCTCAATTATTACCAGAGCGGGCAGCTAAACTAGAGGAAATTGCTCAAACAGGAAGTTCACCAGATAGGGAACGGGCCCGTTATCTTTTGGCCAGTGATTACATTGAAACTGACCAAGGGAAAAAAGCTCTGAGTTTACTGACAGGACTGGAAAAAGAATATCCTGCTTTAGCACCATATATTTTGCTCAAACAAGCCCAGGCAGAGGATATGCTGGGGGAGAAAGGTAAGGCTTCGGATCTGCGGCGAAAAGTATTGAAAGATTATCCCCAGGAAGCGGCAGCAGTAAAAGCCATATATTTAATTGGGCTACCAAAACTCAATGATACAGCGATCGCACAATTTCCTTCCCATCCCCTCACCTGGGAAATTATCCGCAAACGCTTACAAGATAATCCCAATCAGCCTAAATTAAGATTAATCTTGGCTAAATATGCCTCTGATAAACCGGGAATTGTCGGTATTTTAGATCCGCTGCTTAAACAGTCTCAACTTACACCCGCTGAGTGGGAACTAATTGGTTCAGCCTACTGGGATAATAATCAATTTACCAAGGCAGCTACCGCTTATACTAAAGCACCCAAAACAGCCCGTAACCTCTATCGCATCGCCAGAGGTGTACAGTTAAATAAAGAACGAGACAAAGCAGTTGCTCTCTATAAACAACAGGTACAACAATTTCCTACAGCGACAGAAACAGGAACCGCTCTGCTCAGACTAGCAGAAATAGCCCCAGGGAAAGCTGCAATACCCTATCTTGATCAAATCATTAATAAATTTCCTGAACAAGCACCAACAGCACTGGTACAAAAAGCTAAATTACAGGAAACTCTGAAAGATAACCAGTCAGCAAACGCAACTTGGAAATTACTATTAGGTAAGTACAGCACTTCTAACGAAGCAGCAGAATATCGCTGGAAAATCGCTTTAAGTAAAGCTAAAGCCCAAGATTACACAGGCGCATGGCAATGGGCGCAACCAATTACCACCGAAAATCCTACCAGTATTTTGGCTCCTAGGGCCGGTTTTTGGGTAGGCAAATGGGCAACTATACTAGGGAAACAGCAAGAAGCTCGCGCTGCATATGAGTATGTACTCAGTCAATTTCCTCAATCTTATTACGCATGGCGTTCTGCAAGCATTTTGGGTTTGGATGTAGGTGATTTTAATAACCTACGGCTGCTGAAACCACAAATTGTCACCCCTCAGCGTCCTGTACCCACAGCGGGTTCGGAAACCTTCAAAGAATTGTATTTACTCGGTCAAGATCGTGATGCTTGGTTGCAGTGGGAAACAGAATTTTTGAATAAATCTGAACCTAGTGTAGCTGAACAATTTACTGAAGGGTTAATGCGGTTGGCAGAGGGAGAAAATCTGATTGGTATTGCCAAAATTTCTAAATTAGAGGATTGGAAAACACCAGCCCAAAAAGCCGAATATGAGGCTTTAAGCCAGCAGAAAATATACTGGCAAGCTCGTTATCCTTTTCCCTATCTCCAGGAAATTGAAAAATGGTCAAATACACGGCAACTTAATCCTCTGCTAGTTACGGCTTTAATGCGGCAAGAGTCGATGTTTCAGCCGAAAATTAAGTCTGTAGTGGGTGCGACTGGTTTAATGCAGGTAATGCCCAGTACAGCGGCATGGATAGCACCGCAAATCAATGTGGATATGAAAACGATTGATTTGGAAAACCCGAATGATAACGTGATGCTGGGTACGTGGTATTTAGATCATACCCATCAGCAATATGGTAATAACTCCATGTTAGCGATCGCTAGTTACAATGCTGGCCCAGGTAATGTGGCTAAATGGCTGCGAACTATACCCAAACAAGATCCAGATGAGTTTGTCGAAGAAATTCCTTTTGACGAAACCAAAAATTACGTCCGCCAAGTTTTTGGTAATTACTGGAATTATCTACGACTGTATAACCCCTCGATTTCTGCTTTAGTTTCTAAATATTCAGCCACACATCCGAAATTACCAACACAGTAAGGGAGCAGGAGGCAGGAGGCAGGAGGCAGGAGGCAGGGAGAGAAAATTCTTACTCAATACTCAATACTCAATACTCGGTACTCAATACTCGGTACTCACCAACTCCCTAATGCAATAACTCCTCAACTTGATGCTGACTCCACAATTTTTGGTATAGACCTGGTTGTTCTACAAGTTCCATGTGATTACCTACTTGGACAATTTTGCCCTTGTCCATGACCAAAATTCGGTCAGATGTGGCAGCGGCTGAAAGTTGATGGGTAATGAAAATTACTGTTTTTTGTTGAGTACCACTAGATAGATTTTTGAGAATTTGTGTAGCTGTTTGATTATCAACGCTGGAGAGGGCATCATCTAATATCAAGACTGGGGCATCAATCAACATGGCTCTAGCTAGGGCTGTACGTTGCCGCTGACCACCTGAAAGAGTGATTCCTCTCTCGCCGACGATTGTTTCATATTGCTGGGGAAAATTGTTAATTTCTGCCTCGATTTGGGCAAGATTTGCTACTGCTTCCACATCTTGATGTTCACTGAGGGGGTCGCCGTAGCGGATATTATTTTGAATGGTGGTGCTAAACAAAAAACTATCTTGAGGTACATAAGCGATCGCACCCCGTAAATCATTTAAAGTTATTTTAGTAATATCCAAACCATCCAAAAACAATTGCCCCGCTTCAATATCTAACAACCGAGGCAAAGCATTAGCCAACGTTGATTTTCCAGAACCAATTGCACCGACAATGGCCACAATTTCCCCAGGAGCAATAGTAAAGTTGACATGATCTAAAGCTGGAATATTAGCACCTGGGTAGGTATAAGTGAGATTTTTGGCTGTCACTTCCCCTTTGACTTTACTTGCTGAAAGATTTACAGCATCTGGTGGATCTTGAATTTTTGGTTTCACACTCAGAATCGACTCCAGACGGTCAATACTCACCTCACCTCGTTGGTAGGTAGTAATTGTGAATCCTAGTAAAGCGGTGGGGAAAACTAGACGTTCTACATAAATTAATAGCGCCAAAAAATCTCCCACAGCTAGAGTTCCAGCAGATATCCGCATAGTTCCCAACCAAATGATGATGAGGGAACTGATATTAGCCAAACCACCAATGAGAGGAAAGAGAGTATTTCTAGTTTTTGCCAATGTGAGGTTAGCAGTCAATAGAGCCTGATTTTTCCTTTGGAAAGCGCGACGCTCGTTTTCTTCTTGAGCGTAGATTTTAATCAAAGAAATGCCGCTAATATCTTCTTGGATTAGCTCACTAATTTCTGAAAGCTGTTCCTGTACAGCCGCTTGTTGTTTGCGTAAGCGATCGCTAAACAGATGCACCAAGAAGAACATAAACGGATAAACTGCCAGAGAAGCTAACGTCAGATCCACACTAATTGACAGCATCACTGGCAGCGTTAGAGCATAAGCAAAGAAAGTATTTGCCAAACTCAATACCGCAAAACCCAACAACCGTCTGATATTGTCCACATCACTCGTAGCTCGATTAATTAAATCACCAGGAGTATTAATGGCAAAATAAGCCGGTTCGAGTTTGAGTAAATGTTCAAAAATTCGCTGTTTCAGTTCAAATTCTACCTGACGACCCACACCAAAAATCCAGATGCGGGAAGCCATACGCATCAGCCACATTGCTGAACTGAGCAAGATGATTATTACTGCATAACGTAGTATTTGATCCAAACTAAAGGTTGTCGAAAGTTGGTCAACCCCAGAGCGAATCAGCAAAGGGATATAAACACCCAGCCCATTAACAGACAATAAAGCAATAATGCCTAATGTCGTGTCCTGCCAATGGGGACGTAGGTAAGCAGCGAGTTTAGCAAGCCGTCGAGATTGTGACATTCAAGCAATTTTGCAACTTTATAAAGAATATGCCAAAAACCCTTGAGGGAAAGCAACGTAGTTCCGTATCTCGGACTTTACTCGTTGAACGAAGAATCTCCGTAGCTTTAGCCCGGAGAATGTCAAAGGAATCTTCACCACTAACTTCAGTTGCTAGTTATCTAGTTTAGGCTGGTAATTGGTAATTGGTAAAATTCTTACCTGTTTCCTGTTCATCGTTTTCCGTTCAGAGTCACTATTGACAAGCCCCGGTTACTTTGTTAATGAGGATTTTTGGATTAAAGGAAATCTTGAGATAGTTCCAGCCAAAATCCAAAATCCAAAATTTTTCTTCCTCCTGCTTAAGAACGACCACGCAAGAAAATGTATACCTGATTCAGATAACTTTCCCAAACTTGGGTTGTGAGTTGCAAGGTTTCCGCCTGAGGTACAAAATCTTCTACAAGTAATCCGCGTCTTTCAATAGCTGCGGGATTTTGTAGTAGATAGGCAGGGATTTTCATATTTCCCACCGATATAATGCCATTTCCCATCACATCGGAGATGTTATTAGCAACATTAGCTGCTGGCCCCATAGCTACTAATGTGCTAGGAGGAGCCATTGCCGCAATTGGAGACCTCAATAAAAAGTAAGCAATAGCTGGTGTACTAGATAACAGCAAAATTGTCAGCGCCCAACCCACCAAGAGTCCTCCCGGCTTGTCTATTCCACCTCCTTTGATTTTTTGAGCAGCGAAAATCAACATTAATACCGAAGCTCCCAGAGGCTTGAGTGGAAAAGATATAAAGCGCCACAAGGAAGCTACAGGCCCTGATTCATTGGGATTTAAAAATGCCACAATTAAAACTACCACTACAACCAATAAAACAAATCGTCCAAAATAGTCTACTGTTGGGTAAAATTTTTGAAACAAAGAAAAGACAACAGCGGCAATGAGCATCCATAGCAAGACCCGGCTTAGTAATTGAAACATAGATTAACTCTCTAATTTTCTGGTGCGGCAGGTCTAGAGGAGGTGAGAAGTAGATTGATTTTATCGTCAAACTGTAATTGCTAAGTGACTTAAAAATAACTTAACCCTCACACACACAAACTGCCGTCGTAGTGATTTTAGTGCAATTTTTTGACACTGAGTGTATTATTTAGAATTTTTCGTAAGAGTAAGGTAGCACCATTCAGGAGTACCGAGTACTGAGTATCGAGTACTGAGTAACCCCATAACTAAAGTTATGGGATTGAAACAAGGAAGCATTATTTCTCGTGCAATAATCTCAAAATAAATATTTTTCCTTCTTCTATGAATGGATTCAGGGGCTTTAGACCTATTTGTGCTGAGTTCTAAATAGGGTTCCCACTCATTACTCGGTACTCGGTACTCAGCACTATTTCGGTAAACTAAATTGATTGGGTAGTCGTTGTCAACTCGTTGAAAGGAAAAATTATGTCGCCGGGAAAACCTACCATTTTGGTGACGGGGGGAGCAGGTTATATTGGTTCTCATGCAGTGCTGGCTCTGGTGCAAGCTGGCTATCAGGTAGTCATCCTTGATAATCTGGTGTATGGGCATCGGGATTTAGTAGAAAAGGTTTTGCAGGTAGAACTGATTGAAGGTGATATAGAAGATCGCCCCCTGTTAGATAATCTCTTTAAAACTCATAATATTGAAGCAGTTATGCACTTTTCTGCCTATACTTATGTGGGCGAATCAGTGACCAATCCTGCTAAATACTACCGAAATAACGTTTTAGGTACTTTGACACTCTTAGAGGCGATGCTGGCTGCCTCTATTAAAAAATTTGTCTTTTCCTCCACTTGTGCTACCTATGGAGTACCAAAATTTATCCCTCTCACCGAAGAGCATTCTCAAAATCCTATCAATCCCTATGGCGCTACTAAGCTGATGGTAGAAAGGATTCTCTCGGATTTTGATGTGGCTTACGGTTTAAAATCAGTGTGTTTCCGCTACTTTAATGCAGCTGGTGCTGATCCCAATGGATTATTGGGTGAGGATCATAATCCAGAAACTCATCTAATTCCTTTGGTGTTGCAGACTGCTTTAGGTAAGCGGGAATCAATTTCAATTTTCGGTACTGATTACGATACCGCAGACGGTACTTGCATTCGTGATTATATCCATGTTACTGATTTAGCTGATGCTCATATTTTAGGTTTGGAATATCTACTCCAAGGTGGAGATAGTGAGGTTTTCAATTTGGGTAATGGTAATGGCTTCTCAGTTAGAGAGGTGATTGTTGCTGCTGAGGGTGTTATAGGAAAGGTTATACCTGTGCAAAAATGCGATCGCCGTCCCGGTGATTCTCCTGTTCTCATTGGCACAAGCGAGAAAGCTAAAAACATCTTAGGCTGGCAACCTCAGTATCCTGATATTAAAGATATTGTCGCTCATGCCTGGAACTGGCATCAAAAAAGGCATCAGTGAGTACCGAGTATTGAGTACTGAGTACTGAGTATTGAGTACCGAGTATTGAGGAATTACTCTCTTTTTAGTGCTTTAACTAAGAAAATTACAATACCTAAAGATAGCAGGGTAATTGCCAGGATAATTATAGGCTGTATGAATCCTATAGCCGTACTTTGCTGTTGATTAGTCTCAGCTACATTTTGTACAGATTGTGGTGCTGCTACAGCCTTACCTGCGGCCACAGTAACTTGAAACTTTAACTCAAAAGGTCGAAAATTCGCTTCTGTGACTGGTTTACCTTGCAGTTGCAATTCATAAATCCCTGGTTTGGGAAAAGTAATTTCTGCGCCGGGTATGCCTTGATACCGTTCAGCTTGCACAGGTTTCAAAACAGGTTCAAGCAGTGCAGGTTCTCCTGGTGTATGCGGTTCGGCATAAATAGCCAACTGGCAATTACACTCTTTCAGCGGTAGCACTTTACCACCTTTGCGGGTGAGAGCAAACCATGTTTGAGCCGGTTCACCAGCACGGGGGTTATCATTGGGTTCAATGTGGATAGTACCACCAACATCACCTGCTATTTTTACCGTATGGGCAGAAGCACTGGGCAGAAATAATAATTCGTAATTCATAATCCGTGATTGGTAAAAACCATTACCTAGTCCTCAATTCCTCACAGGTGTAGGTTTTTTAGATTGTCGTGAGGGCAAGACTTAGGAGACAAGACTGACAAGGTGACAAGGGAGGAAAACTGGACAAACTCTGTATGATTAGCAACAAGAATAGACCGTCAACAGACCATTATCCGTATAAAATCTTCCTTGTCTACAATACCTGCTTGTCTTCCTAGTCCTGCCTTCACAGTTCATATTAAACACCTACCCTTGTGAGATCCCCAGTCCCCAGTCACCTTTATTTTTTTGGGGGGACATATAATTTTTCTATACTGGACTTTGACCAAAAATAATGCGATCGCACTAACAACACACAAAGAGTAATAATTCCTAGTAGCAAAGCTGCTAATTTATTCTCCCAAGTCAATCTTAAAGCACCCAGGTAATGAGAACCAATCAATACTGCATGAATGGCACTTAATAACAAAGCGGGAACGCTCAAAAGATGAATTTGTCGCCAATGCTTACCTAAATACTTTTGCAGAAAATCAAAACTTGTACAAGCCGCAGGCATCATTAATACCAACGCCACCGCACCTGCACCCATTCCCCATTGAAATTCTGGCGGCAAAAACCAGAAAGCTGCAAAATTCCATTCTAGGGAGTGTTCTATCATGTGGATAGTATGTACTCCCGACAACACAAAAGCCCCCACTCCTAAAGCACGACGATAGCGCATAGGTGATGCCCAAAGGTTGCTGATGGGACGAGCAATTAACGCCAGAATTAAGCATATCAGGGCAGCGTGTCCACTGTAGTCTACCATTGTGTCACCAGTCCGCAATAAGGTAATTGCACCGATGATTAATGTCACACAACCACCCAAACGAAATAACTGACTACGGCGATCTTTACTCATTAAAGAAGTCGAAACACCTACTCCCAACATCGTCGGTAGGGTTCCTAAGCCAAAAGCTAACATGGTAATTGCACCATGCCATAAATTACCTGTTGCCGCAGCTTTAATTTGAGCAGCGTATAAAAAACCGCAAGGCATTAAACCCCATGTCATCCCTAATAAGGCTGGTGTCCACCATTTTGTGTGTAAAGATAGCTTCACCATACCTGCACTCAAACGGTTATGTAAACTACCTTTTAATAGGGGGTGTAATAAGGGAATACTCGGTAATAGATCTGGTTTGACTTGTCCTAAACCGAACCAAATCAACATTAAACCTGTAACAATTGCTATCCAGCGGCGGAAATCGCTACCAATACCTGCTAATTGTCCACCTTCGACTAATACAGAACCTAATGCGCCAATACCCGCACCTACTAGAGCATAACTCAACATTCGTCCTAAGTTGAGCAAGGTATGAAATTTTAATTGCTGTTGCCAACCCTGAGTTTCTTGTTGATGGGAAAGGGAAAATGCAACTGCTAAGGGGCCACACATTCCAAAGCAATGTCCAAAACTCCCCAGGAATCCCAGGATTGTGATCAACAGCAAATCTAACATAAATAAAGTCCTGAGTCCTGAGTTCTGAAAAATCAGAAATTTTCTAGAGTGGGAATATAGAGTGAATTTGTCATTTTGTCAAAAGACACGCTGTCAAACTAAGTGTTGCGCTATCTTAGTCTGGAAGACATGAATAATCATCATGAAAAAATGGCTTTGGCTGCTTTTGGTGATATCGGGTGCAATAGTTGTGATGGGTATTAGCAGTTTTTTCCAGCAACCTGAGACTTTACCTATCGTTGACAATACACCCATAGAAAAGCCCCAAGTACAGCCAGAACAACAAAATAATACTTCTATGCAATTGGTGTCGGCTGATCAACTTTGGACACATATTCAGAAGTTAAATTTTCAGCGTTTTAGTTCAAAAGAGCGATCGCACTCCCGCACTTATATTACAACCCAATTGCGAAAATTTGGCTGGAAACCCCAAATAGAAAAATTTCCCACTGGTGTAAATATTTTTGCCCAAAAACAAGGAACTGACAAAGCCGCTGGTGCAATTCTCATCGCTGCTCATTATGATACAGTTGAATTTTCTCCTGGTGCAGATGATAACTCCACTGGTGTAGCTGTAGTATTAGAAGTTGCTAGGCTTTTTGCAGATTATGCCGCACCTAGAACATTGCAGTTAGCTTTTTTTGACAAAGAAGAAACAGGACTTTTAGGTAGTCAAGCTTTTGTGAGCAAAGCAGCACGGTTAAAAAATATCCAAGGTGTAATTGTTATGGATATGGTAGGTTATGCTTGTTACACTCCTGGGTGTCAGCAATACCCGACTGGATTACCTGTAACTCCACCTAGTGATAAAGGTGATTTTCTAGCAGTAGTTGGTGATATGGAACATTTACCTTTATTAAATGCTTTTAACAGCACTAATCAAAATCTACCCGCAGTGCTGACATTACCCATACCCTTTAAAGGCTTATTAACACCAGATACCCTTCGCAGTGATCATGCACCATTTTGGTATCAAGGTATAGGTGCTGTTTTAGTGACAGATACTGCTAATTTGCGTAGTCCTAATTACCACCAACCAAGTGATTTACCAAAAAACATTGATCGCGCTTTTTTCACAGGTTCGGCACAAATTATAGTCAATGCAACTAATAAGTTGTTGGAAAAATCCGGTGTTTTAACAACTCAACCAGCAACTTAATTAACCTTGATTTTAGGAAATATCAAAGTCCAATTTTTGGGATTATTAAGCTCAGAATACAAACCTTGAAAAATCATTTTGACAGCAGTACGAGTTCTAATATAGTGCTTAATTAAATGAGTTCCTGGTTCTGCAAAAACATCATCATAATTTTGGCTATGCCCAAAAGGTTTAGAACAATATTGACGATTACCTGGAACATTGAGTAAAAATCTGCTGTCTTTGTACTCATCAGGAACCTTAAATATTGCGTATATATGATGTTTACCCAGCCAAGGTTTAACAACAACCTGAGTTGCTTGAACTTGAAAATTTGTTTTTTTAAACTTCAGCATATCGACAAGGCTACAAGGAGAATCATTTATAGGCCACCAAATAATAACAATTAAGCAAGAAAGCAGAAAAATAGAACCATATATAAAGGGACTACGCATAAATTTAAATGAGTTTTGGAAATAGAAATTGTGTGGAGATAAATCAGAATAATGGCATAATATATCAATCCTAAATGATGTATGAATGATTTGTTTTCCCTAGTCCCTATTCCTTGCCCCCATCAATCAGTTCTCAACTCAAATAGGATCGCTATATATCAATTATTTTATTTCATATTTTTCAAAAGTATAGTGGTCAAACACACCAAAACCAGCTACAATCCTCTAAGTAGAAGTGCAGTTTAAAAATGTTGACAGGAAA
Organism: Anabaena sp. EIM26; assembly: GCF_057568715.1. NCBI lineage: Bacteria > Bacillati > Cyanobacteriota > Cyanophyceae > Nostocales > Nostocaceae > Anabaena > Anabaena sp. EIM26. The sequence continues at coordinate 2,804,327 of NZ_CM172472.1, forward strand.
CAGTTGGAAAAATAGCAAGCTAGTTGCAAGTGTATTTAGCGCGATACCTGCGGTAGCAATCGCATTCATGCCATTATTAGGAACAAACACTTCAGCGCAAGCAGCAGATACAGTTGTTGTCCGGTATGGAGCATTAGAAGAATCTGCTTCTTTAGCTGACTTAAAAAAGTCGGTAGAAATTGGAGAATTACCCGCTAGTTTAGGAACTTATACCAAAAGACTATCAGAACAACAACGCCGATTTTTGGTAGGGGGATTGAGAGCAAGAATACCGCTAAATGTCATCACCCTGACTAGATTACTTAATACTCAAATCGGTAGCACCGTTCTCAATGACATTTCTGTCGGTATCAGCCGCAAAGATAAGGCTGGTGTTCAAGCACTGAGATCGGGATTGATTTTAGGTGCTAATTCGCCTCAAGGTCTATCTGTACTCAGTTTTATTGCTGCTTATCCCAGTAAAAGCCTAGAAATTGATGTACCACAGGCTTTAAATGTGGCAAAAAGCTTAAATATGGCTTTTCTGCGGACTCAAATGTTTATGCTGGCTATGGCTCCCCCAAATGCCCCCAGTAATCTAAAATCATCTTATTTCCTTGACCCTCAACAAACTGGAAGTAGCCAAGTTCAACTTCTCAATTTAAATTTAAATGACGACAAGCGCAATCGTAATATTACCGTAGACGTTTATTGGCCAAATTCCGCAAATACCGATAAACCCGTAATTGTCTTTTCTCACGGTTTTGGCTCAACCCGCTCTGATTTGCGTTATTTAGCACAACATCTCGCATCCCACGGTTATGTAGTCGCAGCCTTAGAACATCCTGGTAGTAATAAAACTAGCAGTGAATTAGCAGCTAAAAATAAAACCCAGTTGCTAAAACCTCAAGAATTTTTAGACAGACCTCGTGATATTAGTTTTGTTGTCGATGAATTAGAAAAAATCAACAAAACTGCTAATAACCCACTCCAAGGGAAACTTGCAACAGATAAAGTCATGGTTGTCGGTTACTCTTTTGGTGGTACTACAGCTTTAGCACTAGCTGGTGGTGAATTCCAAATTGAAAGCCTCAAACAAAGCTGTGAACAGAAATCGGCTAAATTGAGTATAGTTGAAGGTTTTCTGTGTGTAGCTAAAGAATTACCAGAGAAAAGCTATCAATTACAAGATCCCAGAATTAAACAAATAGTTGCACTTAATCCAGCCACTTCTTTATTATTTGGTGAAACTGGTTTAACAAAAGTACAAATTCCCACCCTCGTTTTAGCAAGTTCCGCAGATAAAATTACTCCACCTTTAACCGAACAGGTCATAGGCTTTGCTAAAATTCAGACTCCTAAATGGTTTGCTGGTGCTGTTGGTGCTACACATTTGAGTGTTATTGATCCTGATACCAATTTAAATCAGCAGGTAGAACCAAATACACCATTTTCAAGTCGAGAAATTAAGGGTGAGCAAGCAACTGATGTGCGGAAATTTGTGAAAATTGTGACTCTAGCGATGGCAGCACAGTTAACACCAGAAGCTAGTAAATATGCGGAATTTTTGACTCCAGAATATGCTCAAATTTCCTCAACTACTCTGTTTCCATTTAGTATAGTCAGACAAATTCCTATGGATGCAATGGGGTTGATGAAAAGATAGTTAGAAAAATAAAAAGGCTTGGAAGGGAAACCAAGCCAAGACTTCACTCAGGGTAAAATATATCCTAGTGTATAAACTCTCAGTAATTTAAGCATCCTCCTTAAGGAGTACAATCAAGGCTAATTTTGAACGAAAGTACTGCTCAATTTACTTTATAGTTTGATATAGTAAAAGTATAAAAAAGGCTTGGTGTTGTGCCAAACCTTAATCACAGAAGTGAAAGACTCTGCCAAATTTAATCATTTATAAGATAGATAATTCATCTATCTTTATATATAGCTGTAACGTTTAAATCTGTATGAAGAGCATAGTTTTTGTGACGTGTGTTGGGATTAAATCTTCGATTCAACTCACAGATAGACAAAAAATAATTTTACAGTTCCTTACTTGTCACCGATATTATTTTTTGTCTTAAATTACCTGCTAAATGTGCGCTTAAATAATATTTAACAAAATTGGTGATCTAAAAATGCGAAAAAGGCAATAACCGTCCTGTAGAGTCTGTTTCTTGGAAAAATGCAGTTGAGTTTTGCGATCGCTTATCAAAACATACTAAAAGAGAGTATCGTTTACCTAGTGAAGCTGAATGGGAATATGCCTGTCGAGCCGGAACTAACACAGCATTTCATTATGTGAGAAAATTTTTTGGGGAAAAATGTTTTTTGGGTTTAAGAGGTTGTTTGAAAAGTCTCCTTCCATGTCATGCTGAGGAACGAAGCATCTCAGTATGTGGGCTAAACTCCAGATTCTTCGTTGCGTAAGACTCCACATGGCTAACGCCACGCTATGCCTACGGCACACTACGTGAACGCCAACAGAATGACAAATTATACGTCCCTAAACTTTTCAAACATGCTCTAAATAAATATTTTATAATTTTGCCTACGGAATGTGGGTTTGATTGATGGTGCGTTACGGCTTTGCCTAACACACCCTACAAATATTTAGATTGTTTCAAAACTCAAATACTATTGCTATACAGCACTTCCCGACATTATTCTGATTCCTGACTCCTGACTCCTGAATTCTGTTCAATAAGACATAATTGCCGGAAATGATCGCCGCGTATTTCAAAATTTGGATATTGGTCAAAACTTGCACAAGCGGGAGACAACAAGACTACAGATGCTTGATGGAGTTTTGCTAATTCTGCGGATTTGGGTACAGCTTTTTCCATTGTTTCCAAAATTTCAAAGTTAGTATATCCTACCTCTTGCAGACGTTGAGCAAATGCTGGTGCAGCATTACCAATAAGTACAACAGCAGCTGCTTTCTCCTGAATTTTGGCTAACCAACCAGTATCATCACCTGCTTTAGCTTCACCACCAGCAATTAAAATTGCGGGACTTTTTACAGATGATAAACCAACTTCGGCAGCATCATAATTAGTCGCTTTGCTATCATTAATAAAATCAATACCTTCCCAGGTGCAGATATGTTCTAAACGATGAGGAACACCAGGAAATTCACGCACTGCATGGGAAATTGCATCAATATTAATTCCTGCTAATCTTGCTGCCGCTACTGACATAAGGAGATTTTGTTGGTTATGTTCTCCTACCATTCGCAAAGCTGAAACTTCTACAATTGGTGTGGGTGCAGAGGTGGAACTTAACTTTTCTATTACCCAACCATTTTCTATATAAAAGCCTTTTTCACCAATTAAAAAATCTTTACCTTTCACACTTGTCCAATAAGCATTCGGCCAATCACTTAATCCTATTTTACTTAAATAGGCATCATCTCCGTTGAATATTTGCAACTGAGAATTTTTTAATAGCTTGGCTTTGATATTGTAGTAATTTTCTAGAGTTTTATGACGCGCTAAATGATCTGGTGTGAAGGTTGTCCAGATACCAATGCGGGGGGAAAGAGTGACGGAAGACTCTATTTGATAACTGCTAAGTTCACCAATTATCCAATCATAACGATTTTGGATTTTAGATTTTGGATTTTGGATTGGGTTTTGGTCGTCGCCTTCAATACTCGTGTTGGCTAAAGCTACTTCACAAGCTGCCAAACCGATGTTACCACAGGCAGGAGCGTTAAATCCGGCGGCTTGAAAAATGGCAGCAGTTAAGGCTGTGGTGGTAGTTTTACCGTTTGTACCAGTAATTCCCACCCAAGGAATATTTTGTAAATTTCGCCAAGCTAGTTCCATTTCCCCAATGGTTTCAATCCCTAAGTCTCGTGCTTTGACTAAGATAGGAATATCCCAAGGGACACCGGGACTAACAACTATTAATTTGGGTAAATGAGTATTATTTAGGTCTGGGGTGTGACCTAATTTAACGGGAATTTTTTCAATGGCAAGTTCTTGTTGTTGTTTGAGGAGGGTCGGGGAGGTGCTACTATCATTTAACTCCACCTCCCAGCCTTCCTGTTTCAACAATCTTGCCGCAGCAACACCGGACTTTCCCAATCCAATAACTATAGCTTCTGGCATAGACTGTGTAGCATCCCTGGTTAAGCTACCCTATAGTAGCGTTAATTAGCAAAAATTACACCTGTTTTTGTTGATTTTTGCTACAGATTTTTTACGATCGCACCAAAGTCGGCTATGACACGAGCATGATTGCGAAGTAATCCCAGTAAATTTAACCGATTTCGCTTAATCTCAGGATTGGAGTCCATGACTAATACGCTATCTTCACCATCAAAGAATTTACTTACTGTGGGAGCAATTTTCTCCAGTGCGGCTACTAATCGTAGGTAATCACGGTTTTGTTGTGCTGCTTGGGTTTCGGGTACTAACTCAATCAGAGCATTGTAGAATGCAGATTCAGAGGATTTTTGGAATAATTCGGGGTTAATTAAAGACTGGGGTTCTAGCTGCTGGAAGTCTAAATCACCTTGTGCTGCTAGACGTGTAGAACGGTTGACGGTTTCGTAGATTTTATCTAAAGTACCGTCTTTGCGGATTTGTTGCAAGTAGAGAGCGCGATCGCGTACATCTAATAAATCCTGCAATGCTCTTTCTGTGTATTCTGGGTCATTTTCTCCCAAAACTGCATTTACCAAATCATAATCAATCTGCTTTTCTTCTTGTAATAAGGTGCGAATCCGTTGCAGGAAAAATTCCCGTAATGTAGAAATTAAAGATTTTGCATCTTTATTAAATGTGGTAGCAAAATGTATAGCTATTTGCTCTAATAGCTTTTCTAAATTAATCTGCAAATTCGCAAACCATGTAATATTAACTATGGCATTGGCAGCGCGACGTAATGCAAAAGGATCGGATGAACCTGTGGGGATTAAGCCTAAGCCAAAGATACTGATTAATGTATCTAATCTATCAGCTAAACCGACAATTTGACCTGTGAGGGTTTGGGGTAAAATATCATCAGCATTTTTGGGTAAATAATGCTCAATTATTGCTGTGGCAACTTCTACATTTTCCCCACTAGCTAAAGCATATTTTTCTCCCATAATTCCCTGTAATTCTGGGAATTCATACACCATTTGTGTGACTAAATCAGCCTTACACAATAATGCTGCTCTTTTGATTTTCTCGCTTTCACTTTCTCCTAATTGCAATTGTTGAGAGATGAGATTAGCAATATTAACAACTCTGTCAATTTTCGCCCGCACTGAACCTAAATCTTCTTGAAAAGTGACTTTTTCCAATTGAGGTAAAAAGCTTTCTAATGGTTTAGCTAAATCAGCTTCATAGAAAAATCTACCATCAGCTAAACGCGCTCGAATGACTCTTTCATTACCGACGGCGATAATATCTGATTTAGCAGGATCACCGTTAGAAGTAGTGATAAAATTGGGTAATAACTCTTTGCTATCAGCAGTTTTAAAAATAGGGAAATAACGCTGATGATTTACCATGACTGTAGTAATTACTTCAGTTGGTAATTGGAGAAATTCATCTTCAAATTTACCGATAACTGCGCTAGGAGATTCAACAAGATTGATGACTTCTGCTAATAAATCTGGATAAATTGGTGTATATCCGCCTAACTTTTGTGCTGCTGTTGTTACTTGTTCTTTGATGATATTTTCCCGTTCTTCTGGGACAACATTCACAAAAGCAGAACGGAGAGTATTTACATATTCTGTCGCGTGGGAAATGGTTACAGGTTCTGGATGTAAAACGCGATGTGCTTGAGATATTCTATTACTCTTGACAGTTTTACCGCCATTTTCTAATTCTAACGGCAAAATATCCCCATCTAACAAAGTCACCAACCAGCGAATCGGACGGGAAAATTTAGCATCTCCATGTCCCCACCGCATTAACCGCTTTCCTTCTAAATTCCAAATCCACTGGGGAACCAGTTCTGTCAAAATTTCTGCTATTGGACGGCCGGGAGTCTTTTTCTGGATAAAGACAAAATCACCTTTTTCCGTGGGACGAATTTCAAAAGCTGCAACTTCCACACCTTGTTTTTTAGCAAAACCGACTGCTGCGGGAGTGGGTTGACCATCTTTAAAGGCTGCTTGTGCGGGTGGCCCTTTGATTTCTTCTTCTTTATCTGGTTGTTGAGATGGTAAACCAGTGATTAAAACTGCTAATCTGCGAGGAGTTCCATAAACTTCAAAAGCTTGATATGTAAGGCTGTTAGCTTCCAGAGTTTGGGGAATGCGCGATCGCCATTGTACAATAGCATTACTAAGAAAGCTTGCAGGTAGTTCTTCTGTTCCAACTTCTAATAAAAACGCAGGCATAGGTCACTCTTAACTTTATCAGTCAATTCCAACAGTGTACCTTGCCATCAGGCTGAAGTATCCGATGTACAACTGATTCGGCAGAATTTTCTTTTTTCCAATAGACATCTGGTGGAAAAAATGTAGAGACGTTCCATGTATCGGGATTCTCCGCTCTACATTGTCTTTCACGCCTATATCTAAGAGAATGTTTGAAAATTTTTGGGCGAATATATACTGCAAACGGGTGAAATCTGGACTTATGTCATACTGAGCGTAACGTAGTGCAGCGAAGTATCTCGGAGATTCTTCACTGCGTTCAGAATGACACTTTTAACCCGTTTTTAGTATAATATTACTCCGATGCCGTAGGCTGTACGCTACTACTGATGAAAAGGTGGTCTTTTTAACCCGCCTGCGCGGGTTTAGTTTGTATAGCCGCGACTTCTAGTCGCCAGGGCTGTAATAAATTAGACTTTTCAAACAACCTCTAAATATCTTCTAACATTTAGTAGCATTGGGATCTTCAAATTCACCAGGCTGACGGATCAGAAGTTCATTTAAAATCATCTGACCAGCAGGATTTATTACCTGTAATCGTACCAAATCGGATTGGGTAGTTTGCCAGGCAACTTGATATTTAAATTTGCCATTAGTCCAGGTGAAGACAGGACGAGCTTTAGTACCAGATGCTCTAGCACCAACTAAACAAAGTTTTTTGCCTGTTTTCAGGTTTAAATTTTTGTAATAATAATTACCTTTTTCTTCCCAAAGAGTTAAATGCCAAGTGTGTGATTGACCCTTTTCTGCAAAAAATTCTCCATCTGGAAAAGCGAGACCAGCCACAGCTTGATTCTGGATGGCAATATCTGCGACTATGGGCAAAGAAAGACCCAGAACTAAAGCAATGCTTATTCCTTTAATTTGCATAATTGATTACCACTCTAGAAGTAGTATAACTTTAGACACATTATTATATAATCATTTTCATAAACTACAAATCTCAGCAATAAAACGCAACCTAATCAGCTTTGAATTAGATGAAATATAAAATAATAAGAATTATGGATTTCATTATCAATGCTTTTGACAGTTTTATTAGGAAAAATACGAGATAAATGGTGGGTAAAATTAACCCACCTTACTGTGTGTCTCAATTAGAGAAATCAAAAGCTAAAAATGTGATTTGGATGATTGCTTTTATTCCCTCTAAATTAACTAGTAAAGAATTGCCACAATCAAATCACACCTAAATAATGAGTTAGAAAAGTTTTATTGCTGGTTATCCTGGTTATTATCGGAGGATTTTTCTTTTATCTTTTTCATCACCCAAAATAGAACCTCATCCGCAGACTTCTCAATTGCCCAAGTGATTAGAACTGTTAAAAGAAGAGTAAAGATATCCATTATAACTTCCCGCTATTGTTTTTTTGCTTGATTATTTATATAAAATCAAATAAAAAATAGAAAATAAATATCCAAAAAAAAGAATTTACTAGAATTTAATAAAAATCTTGCCCATTATGATTGATGATGTTATTTTGGAAATACAGCATTCCTATATTTGATTTTTGATAGCTTGTGTGGTGTAGCCATATAAATTCTGTACACAAAAAGCCTTAATGGATAGGGGTTTAGCAATGCTAAACCCCTACATATAAATAAAAATTTATAGTCCGTTTTAACGGACTTTGGCTATTAGGCTGGGAATTGATTCCCCGGCGTATTATAAAGCTAATTGAGAATACTAAAATTGCCATAAATAATTAATCAACAAGCGTAATTTATGATATCCCTAGAAGAAACGACATTCAAACAAAAATTTCTGCAAGAGATGTCCATGAAATTTGAATTTACTGGAGATACACATCAAATATTTATAGTTAGGTTTGACCCGAACAACTATAGTATTGATAATGATGAGAAACTTGCCAATAAAATTATTTTTAAAAATAAAATTGAGGTTAAAGATCAAAAGATTAAAGATGAATTAAAAAATAATATTTACCCTATTCTTCAACAAAACAAATGCGTTATAGAATCAAAAAAAGGTAGACCACAAAAAGGAAATGAGCCTTGGAAACAGGCTTATAAATGGCTTTGGGAAGAGAAATATCCTGAATGGCTTGCACAACAACAAACCCAAAATAATCAACCTGAACCCCAACCCGAAACACTACAAATCAACTGGCGCGAAGTTTGCCAGAAAATGCTACAAAAGCAGCAACATCAACAACGATTAAGACGACAAATCACCGAATTAAAACACGAAATAGAAATCTTTGTAGAATTAGGCTTAATTCAACCCAAACCCTCACGACGTAAAGAAGAAACACCCTTTCCCGATGCTGATGAGGGTATGCAGCAATATGAATTAAAATCAGAAGAAATTACCAAACAATACGAATATAAGCAATTTATTGATGAAGTAATTGGCCAGCAAACCAAAAATTTAGCCATTATTGGAGAACCAGGGGCAGGAAAAACCACTTGGTTAAGCAAAATTGCCGAATATTTAGCCGATAATTCTGATTACCCTAGCCCTATTTTTATTAGTCTCAGTCGCTTAGACAATAGAACCCTAAAAGACTATTTACTGCATACTTGGCTAGAAGAGGCTTTAGAGTTTATTCCCTCCCAAATTACCGTTACACCCGCTTTAGAGGCAGATTTCCAGCAACAGTTTAAGGATAAGCGAGTGTGGTTGCTGTTGGATGGGGTGGATGAGATGAAAACCACCGAAAACTCACCTTTATCCCAACTCAATAGCCAATTAGAAGGATGGTTAATTTGGACAAGGGTAATTCTCACCTGTCGTCTCAATGTTTGGCAACCTAACCCCATAGCTAATTTTGACTACTATCGCACTCTAGCTTTTAGTAATGTCCAGGTGAGAGATTTTATTCAGCAGTGGTATGAAAAGGAGAAAAAACCGGAGTTAGGGGAACAGTTACAGCAAAAGTTAACCGCACCCCAACACAGCCGCATTTTTGATTTAGTCAAAAACCCTTTGCGGTTGGCAATATTGTGTCAGAGTTGGTATTTTTTGCAAGGGGAATTACCGGAAACTAAAGCTAATTTGTATCAGCGTTTTGTTGATGCAACTTATGAATGGAAAAAAGGGGAATTTGGCACTACAGCAGCGCAAAGAAAACAGTTAAATCAGGCCTTGGGAAAATTGGCTTTAAGGATGATTGATGAACAAATCAGTCTCAAGGAGTCTGTGATTAAAGATGTCATGAGTTTAGAGGAGTTTGCATTAGCAGAAAAGTTAGGTTGGTTAAATTGGGTTTATCGTGATCAAAAAACTGATGAAAGGGTTTATGCTTTCTTTCACCTGAGTTTTGCAGAATATTTTGCAGCTTGTGTGATTGACGATAGGGATTATTTTCTACCTAAAAATCATGTTGATAAACCTGTTGAGGGTAAGAAATATCGTATTTTTGAAAATGAATGGGATGAGATATTTTTATTGTGGATAGGAAGAGAAAATATTGATCATAAAAAGGAAGAGTTGATCCAAGCATTAGTTAATTTTGCAGATAGTGTAGATAATTTTTACAGGTATCAAGCTTACTGTAAAGCGGGTATAGCCATTGTTGAGTTTAAAAGTTGTTCCCTTGCTGATGAAATTGTAGATAAAATTATCAAATGGGGATTTGGTGATTTTAATATGGAAAAACAAGAATGGCAAATTTTTATTGATTCTATTTCAGAAGATGCAAAAAAAACTTTATCATTGATTGATATAGAAAGAGTAATTCCGGCTTTAATCAAACTCCTTACAGATACTCAGGCTAAATATATTCGTGATATTCGTGGGAGTGTTGCTGAGAGTTTAGGAAAGATAGCAGTAGGTAATGAACAAGCAATTGCTGCTTTAATCAAACTCCTTACAGACACTCAGGATGAATATATCTGTATGAGTGTTGATAAGATTTTAGGAAAGATAGCAGTAGGAAATGAACAAGTGATCGCTGCTTTAATCAAACTCCTTACAGACAATCAGTATGAATATATCCGTTGGAGAGTTGCTGAGATTTTAGGAGAGATAGCAGTAGGAAATGAACAAGCAATCGCTGCTTTAATCTCTATTCTTAATGACACTCAGGATAAAGTTACCTGTTGGAAAGTTGCTGAAAGTTTAGGAAAGATAGCAGTAGGGAATGAAGCAGTGATTGCTGCTTTAATCTCTATTCTTAATGACACTCAAGATAAATTTATCCGTTGGAAAGTTGCTGAGAGTTTAGGAGAGATAGCTGTAGGGGATGAACAAGCGATCGCTTCTTTAATCAAACTCCTTACAGACACTCAGAATGAATCTATCCGTTTTTGTGTTGCTGAAAGTCTAGGAAAGATAGATGTAGGGAATGAACCGGCGATCGCTGCTTTAATCAAACTCCTTATAGACACTCAGGATGAATCTATCCGTTTTTGTGTTGCTTGTAGTTTAGGAAGGATAGCAATAGGGAATGAACAAGTGATCGCTGTTTTAATCTCCCTTCTTAATACCACTCAGGATGAATCTATCCGTTGGAATGTTGCTCATATTTTAGGAGAGATAGCAGTAGGGAATGAACAGGCGATCGCTGTTTTAATCTCCCTTCTTAATACCACTCAGGATGAATCTATCCGTTGGAATGTTGCTCATATTTTAGGAGAGATAGCAGTAGGGAATGAACAGGCGATCGCTGCTTTAATCTCTCTCCTTACAGACACTCAGGATGAATCTATCCATTGGGGTGTTGCTGTTAGTTTAGTAAGGATAGCAGTAGGAAATGAACAGGCGATCGCTGCTTTAACCTCCTTTTTTATAGTAGCTACTGGAATCTCAGGGCTATTTCATGACACTCAGAATGAATCTATCCGTCAGCGAGTTGCTGAGACTTTAAGAGAAATAGCAGTAGAAAATGAACAGGCGATTGCTACTTTAATCTCAGAGATATTTCAGCTATTTCATAACACTCAGGATGAAGATTTCTATCAGATATATATGACGAAAGTTGCTAAGATTTTAGACAAAATTATAAAAACTGAAAATAACTATTTCATGACAGTCTCATTTTTAAAGAAACATCTCACCAATGAAGTTTATAAAAACAATCATGACCTCTACGAAAACTGGTTCACAATCCTCTGGCAATGTGCCAAAAACCTCACCTATCCCCAATTCTACCAAGCATGGCACGCAACCGACACCACCACCCTTAACCAACTCGAACAACAATACACCGATATTTATACCCAATTAAAGCAACTGCAACCCACCTCCACCACCTATCCCATCCCCCTCAATGCTGCTAACCTGGAAGGTAAAACCGCAGAAAAAGCCATAGCCAAAGGTATATTAATCAAAATTTATGGCGAAATCTTTCCCAAACAAAAAGCCAACAGCATTGAAGATATATTCGACTTAGAAAACCAACTCCAACCCCTGAGAGAACATCTAAATACAGATAAAATTGCCCTCATTTTCTGTAACATCAATCCTCACCCAGAATTAATTAATTTCTGTCAGCAATTACAGAATGACTGGTTGAAAATCGCCTTGATTACCGATACACCAATAGCATATCCCTTGAGAGGTTTTGCGCCTCAACAGGATAATTTATTAGGAGTCATTCAAACTTGGTTAGAGGAATTGGGGTAATACTATTCTACAGTGCTAAAGGTTATCTTATCAGACATAACTAAAGTCATTACGTCTGCCACGCTTCATCTTATTTACCGCTGATTCAAATATTTAACCCCCTGCCCAATGGAAGCATCTCACTTTCGTAAAAACACCGCTTTCATTCAGAATATTCCCAGACATAATTAATCTATTTATGTCCAGATAATTGAGGTAAAAGCCTTGATTTAATATAGTTTTTTTGGAAACATGAAAAATAAGATTTGCAATCAAGTCTAATCTATAAATTGCAGAGAACTTACATCGAGATAAAGGAGAAATTCTCATGGCTAATATCCATATTTCCAAACTACTTCCTACTGGTTATGAATTATTCAATGATTCTGCCAGCTTTCTCAACGAACTAGCTACTCAGGAAACTCTAGCTGTTGCAGGCGGTGGTCATTCTTGTCATGGTAAATACCACGGCCACAACCATTCTTACAAAGACCACTCCTACAAAGACCACTCCTACAGAAACCATTCTGGCTACTCTGGCGGCTGGTGGTAATTAACTAATTAAATAATACGGGAGAGTAATATAATTACCCTCCCACTTTATTGATATATATTTAATCTGGTTAATCTGGAAAATTGATATAAACCAATCTTTTGAACTTATTCAGATTGTTTATTATACTTCCAGTGAGCAAGCAATGGTAGCGCATTAAACCGCCAGAGAACAGCAGCTAAATTAGTTAGTAAACAAGTAATTGCTAGACCCAATAAAATATAAGTTGGTAGCATCACCACGCCAATCATTAACCAAGTATAAACGTGTAGCATCATCACACAAGCGAAAATACTAGCAAAGCCAGCAGATTGCCATACTTGAATTGTGGGACGGTTTAGTGCTGTGAGGGTAATTGTCAACAATGTGGACAAAATATTTGCTGGTATAAGAAACGCACAAATACCTGCACAGTTGGCACGAGATAATTCAGCTAAAGTGTTGAAATCGAGCATTAAGTTATGGTAATTAAGAATTGACTTATTTATAAGGTTAACATTTATTTATTTACCCAAACTAAACAATAGCATAGGAGTGAGTATTCACATCAATTATTTTACATTCTTTAAAGAATTAAGCAACCTAAAATCCTTAACTAGATATTGAGATATGACGGAAAATGCTCGCCATTACCAACAGGACTTACTCAACTGGAATATTTAGTTTAGTAGAGTGCATCAGATCCCGAAAATCTGTGATTGTTGCCAAATTATGGATTCTGACGCAACCTACAAAAGATATTGATTGTTAAATTCAGCTTTAGCCCTAACTAAATTAACCCATTAAAATCACAGTATCAATAACATGAATTACACCATTATCTGCATCAATATCTGCTGCTAAAACTTGGGCATTTTTTACTTCAAAACCATCTTCACAATTAATTTTTATGGGGGAACCTTCCACAGAAGTCACCGTACCCAGTTTACTTAAATCAGCTTGAGTTAGCTTTCCGGGAACAACATGATATGTTAAAATTCTTGCTAACTGGGGAATATTTTGTAATAAAGTTGTAATTGTACCTGGGGGTAACTTCGCAAACGCCTCATCAGTTGGAGCAAAAACTGTGAATGGGCCTGGACTTTTCAACGTTTCCACTAAACCAGCCGCTTGCACAGCTGCTACCAAAGTTTGAAACGAATTATTACTAACTGCAATATCAACAATATCAGCCATTTATGTCACCTTATCTCTGCCAAAAGTTCTAAAGAATAGTAAATCATGTTTAACTTTTATTAACTCACATCTTGCTACAATATCCTTCTATGATTTTCCTAAGATTTTTCTATAGATGAAATGGGTAAACGCACATACGCAATTATCGGGACTGGTGCATTAGGCGGTTTTTATGGCGCTAAACTGCAAAAAGCTGGCAATAATGTCCACTTTTTACTCAAAAGTGATTATCTACAAGTAAAGCAACATGGTTTATTGATTGAATCTAAAGACGGTGATTTTATCCTACCCCAAGTCAACGCCTACAACGACGCAGAGAAAATGCCTCGATGTGATGTGGTGGTAGTAGCACTAAAAACAACTCAAAACCACTTGCTACCACAAATATTACCATCTGTCGTCAAGCATGATGGGGTAGTCTTAGTATTACAAAATGGAATTGGTATAGAAGCAGAAATTTCCCAAATTGTCAGCAACACTCATATTTTAGGTGGTTTATGTTTTCTTTGTTCCAACAAAGTAAGTCCAGGACATATTCATCATCTAGACTATGGACAAATTACCCTTGGTGAATATGCATCTAACTATCTCCCCACTGGAATTACAGATAGAATGCGGGAAATTTCAGAAGATTTTCAAAATGCGGGGATATCAATAGAACTAGCAGAAGATTTACTATTAGGACGTTGGAAAAAATTGGTTTGGAATATTCCCTACAACGGATTATCTGTGATTCTCAATGCTACAACCGACGAATTAATGGCAGATATTCACACCCGTGAGTTAGTTAAACAATTAATGTTTGAAGTAGTCGCAGGTGCAAAAAGTACAGGAAGAATGATTCCTGATAGTTTTATTCAAACAATGCTTGATTATACAGTAAAAATGACACCATACCGCACCAGCATGAAAATTGATTTTGATGAATGTCGTCCTTTGGAAGTAGAAGCAATTTTTGGCAACTCATTAAATAAAGCAGAAGCAGCAGGTGTAAATTTACCGCAGATTCGTTGTTTATATCAACAGTTGCAGTTCTTAAATACCAAAATACAAAATTCTGTCTTAACTTAAACTAATTCTACTTAAAAATTGTTGATATTGCATTCATAATATCTAGATAAAAGTTACCTTTGACTGCCCGAAATAACTCAAATTTAGTACCTGGCGCACCAAAAAAGGGACGAAGAAACCATCCTAATTGCACACCCACAAAACCATATAGCAATAACCATGATTTTAAAATTGTAGTCCGAGTTTTTTGTCCAACTTCATCTTGTTGAGACAGTAACTGCATTCCTTCATAAAGAAACTTGACACCAAAAACACCTGTGATTGCAAAAATTAAGACATTTAATAGTTTGAAAAACTGATATGAATCAGGTGCTGTAATCATAAAAAACAGCGTCACTGGTGCCAAACTAAATAACAGCACACTAATTACTGATACTGCTGTGAGTAAGATGACAAAATGCTGTTTGAAGCTACTACGAGAACCAAATAAAACATTAAAAAAGAACAATGTAGGGAAACAAATAATCAGTGTTAATAAATAGAAAATTGGGAGTTTAATCGCACCGGATAATGATTGCGGCCAACTGTGAGATGCACCGATAATTGCTCCATAAATTGCAAAAAATATAGAACTGGTAACAAACAAAGAACTGATTTTATATGGTAATCTGACTTCTTGGCTAATTTCTTCTAAAAAACCTTGGCGATTTCTTAATAAACTTAGTAAAACACCAAAGTGTTTTTTCACATAAGATTGTTGTTCTATCATTTTAATTTCCCCTGAGTAATTAACGAATTCCTAAGATATGACCAAGAGATTGCAGCACACTCAAATAAAAGTTCCCTTCTCTTTGGCGGAACAATTGAAATACAGAATCTGGTGTGCCAAAAAAAGGTCTGAGAGTCCATCCTAATTGACTACCCACGAAGGCATAAAGAAATAACCAACCTTGGATAATTTTTTTGCGTGTTTGACTACCTTCATCTTCTTGTTCTAAAACTACACTAGTAGCATTATATAAAGAAGAAATACCAATAAATCCAGTTAGGGAAAAAATAATGACATTTAACAAAATCAAAAATTGATAATTATTTGTAGTCATTAAAAAAAACAAGGCAATTGGTGCAAAACTAAATAGTAGAACACTCGTAACTGCAACCGCTGTTAACACTAAGGCGAAATATTGACCAAAGGTGCGCTTTGAACCAAAAATAATATTAGAAAAAAACAAAGTTGGCAGACAAATTAACAGAGTTATTAAGTAGAGTGCTGGTAATTTTACTGCTGAAGATAAAGCTTGCATCCAGCTATGATATGCACCAATTATTCCACCATACATTGCTATAAATAGGGAACTACAAACTAACAGAGAAATAATTTTGCTTGGTAATCTTACACCTTGACGAATTTCTTCGAGAAATACTTGACGTTCTCGCAGTAATTTAATCAAGACGGCAAAGTATTTTATTCTAATAGATTTACGTTCAATCATCTTATCCTCAGATATTATTCACAATAATCACTACCGGAACCAAATTTCCAAGCATCAACCAAACGATGCCAATAATATTGTTGTTTTTCTGGTAATACATCAACTAATGATTTAAAGATGGGATTTATAGAAAACAAGCCAGTATACACACCTAAATTAATATAATGTAATATCCAATCAAGTAAACTATCTAAACCAACTTGCGGAATTATTTTGGCGACTAATACAGGATGTGATAAACCAGTTTTTAACAAAGTTTGTGTTAATGCCCCACACTGGACTATATCTTGTAAAAATGGTTTTAAAACAGGTGTACCTAGCTGTTGCATTTCTTGAAAAACGGCAGCGAGTAATTGATTAATTTGATTGGGGGCAATTTTTTGATTTATACCCACACTCATGGCTTTCTGAAACAACCAAGTTACACTCAAACTAGGTTGATATGGTTGCAGAAGTGCTAAAGATAAGGCAGATAATTGATCAGTTTTTAGTGCTTCATCAATACCATAAGTTAATCTTTGTAAATGACGCACCATAGCCCCAAAACCACCAAAACTTAAAGGTGATTGATTTCCGCTACTATCTCCCACTGGTAAAATGCGATGCCAAGGGGTTTTGAGAGGACTTTGACGATAACTGGGAAAAAAACCAAATAACGCTCTTTTAAAGTTGAGTTGACTAATTTCCACGCCTTGATATTCTGGTAAAAGACGGAGATATTCATCAAACAAAGTTTCTAAACTTAAGCGTTGGGAATTTGCATCCATATAGGTAAATAAATAGGTTGTTCTCCCATCTTTAGCGGGAAATGCTTCCCAAAAGTATTGGCATTGATTTTGCAAAGCCGTGAAAGATAACAACAAATCACCTGCATCATTTTCCGGAAATCCTTCAGCACAACTTCCCACAACTAAACATAGTGCATCTGGTTTTTTTCCTTGACGCGCTTGTTGACATATTGGTGAAAGATTTCCCATTGCGTCAAGTAATAATCTGGCTGTGAATTTATTGTTTACAGTGATTCCGTTGGGGTGAACTACTGCTGCGTTGAAGGGTGTATTTTCAAATAACTGACCTCCGGCAGCGAGAAAGCGGGTTTTTAAGGTTTCTAATAAATAAACAGGATCTACACCAATGTTGAGGACATCTTCTACCCAAACCTCTGTGCCACCTTGAAAGCTAACTCGTGCTGGGTTATATTGAGTTGCGATCGCTCTTTCTAATTCCATCTCTGTCAGCAAGTCCAATTCTCGAAACACTTCCAACTCTTTGCGGGAAATATTCCATTCCTGTTCCCTCCCTCGCAAAAAACCTCTTTCTAGCAACGCTACACGCACACCCCGCACTGCTAAAGTGCAACCAATCAGAATTCCCAAAGTTCCACCGCAGATAATCACATCCCAGTCTACAGAGTCTAAAGGCTGCTGGTTTTCTTTAACTACATTTGGGATAGTTGCATTATCTGCTCTTAGGGATGTTAATATGCGGTCAGTACGACGTAAACCACCTAAAACATCACCTGGTAGTGGGGAAAGAATCTCTTCAGTTAAAGACATAAAATTTTATTCCAGTCAATTGTATATTATTAATCCTATCGTTTCCCTAAGTAGAAAATTTCACAAAGTTGTCACATTTTACCAAAACTGACCCAAAAATTGGCTTTGTCTACCTATTAGTCAACTAATCTTTCACCCTTAGTCAGATTTGAATGGCATAACTTTTTAACTATTATCAGTAGCGACTAATAAGTAAGGCGACTACATGAAAGCAGAGTTATCTATACTTTGGGATAAATCGCAAGCAATGATCGATGGATTTATAGTACTGCTACCTAATATCATTTTGGCGTTGATTGTTTTTACCATTTTTGTTTATGTTGGTAGAGCAATCAAGCGATTAGTTAAACGTTTAACTCGTCATTACCGCTATGCACGTAATTTAGGGATGGTGTTGGGAAGATTAGCACAAGGTACTACTATATTAATGGGTTTATTTGTATCTCTTTCGATAGTTATTCCATCATTAAAAGCAGGAGATTTAGTACAGTTATTAGGAATTAGTGGAGTAGCAATTGGTTTTGCTTTTCGGGATATTTTGCAAAATTTCTTAGCTGGTATTTTAATTTTATTAACTGAACCTTTTCAAATTGGTGACCAAATTGTTTTTAAAAGTTTTGAAGGCACAGTAGAAAATATTCAAACAAGAGCTACAACTATTAAAACCTACGATGGTCGGCGAATTGTCATTCCTAATTCTGAATTATTTACTAATTCTGTAACCGTGAATACTGCTTTTGAAAACCGCCGTCTAGAGTATGATATTGGTATTGGTTATGGTGATGATATTGAGTGGACAAAGCAGTTAATGATGGAAGCATTATATAGTGTAGATGTAGTGTTAGAAGACCCCGCACCTGATGTTTTAGTAATGGAACTAGCTGATAGCGCTGTGAATATCCGTGTTCGCTGGTGGATTAACCCTCCGCTGTGGTCAGATGCTTTGGATTCAAGGGATAAAGTAATATCTGCAATTAAGCAAAAGCTATATGTGGAAAATGGCATAGATTTACCTTATCCAACCACACAAGTTTTATTTCATGATCAAACAGAAGAAACAGATGGGGATAGATCCCGTCAAAGAGAAGGTTGGCCAGCAGGAAAAGCGGAAGTTCCTAAACCTCAAAGTATCAGTTCTCTCAGAAAATTGATGGAAATGCAAAATGGTAATAGCAAAGTAGATTCTCAAAGAGAAAATCATGAATAGTAGTTCAGAGGGAAATCTGATAGCGGTTCTCGGTTGAGTGAGATACAAGAACCCCACCCCCAACCCCCTCCCTGCAAGCGATGAGGGGGCTATAATGTATGTAATTTTATCTACTGACTATGCCAGTGGTCTAGTATATCTTTAACTAAAATTTCTTTGATCAAAATTTGGAAAATAATTACTAAGGGAACGGCTAAAAATACACCTAGAAAACCGAAAAAACTACCAAAAATAACTACTGCTAATATTGTAATTGCTGGTAATAGTGAGACTTGACTTTTCATGATTAAAGGTAGTAAAATTAGACTTTCTACCTGTTGAATACCAAAATATAAAATTATCACTCCAACTGCTTTCCAAGGAGATTCATTGAGAGCAAGTAGCGCAGGTGGAATTACACTCAAAGTTGGCCCAACATTAGGAATAAACTCTAATAATCCTGCCAAAAGTGCATTGATTAACGGTAATGGTATTCCTAAAATCAATAGCCCAATATAGCTCATCATAGCTATTATTAACATGGTTAGAAGTGTGCCTCTAATCCAACCAACTAAAGAATTAGCACACTTGCTCAAAATATCATCAACTCGTGGACGATAAAAGGCAGGAAATAGCATAATAAAACCCTGTCGATATTCGCCAGGGTTGACTAGAAGCATAATAGTTAATACAAAGAAAAGCAGTGATCCTAAAACAATTGTGAAAGAGCTATTGAGTAAAACAAAAAAGTTTCTAAGTATTTGATTCGCCCAAGTTTGAATATTTTGAGTTAAATATTGTAGTCCTTGAATATTTTCTAAAATATTATCTGGGATAACACGAATTAACCAATTATTCCAAGAATGAATTCTTTCTAATGCTATTGGCATTAGATTACTAAATTGTTGCAATTGTTCAAGAATAGCAGGAACAATCAATAAGGAAAAAATTACTATTATTACTAATAACAATCCAATAGAAATACTAACAGCAAGGCTTCTCCGCATCCTAAATTTCTGTAAAAATCGCACTTGTTGGTTTAATACAGTTGCTAAAGCTACAGATGCAAATGCGATTAAAATTATTTGCCGAATTTGCCAAAGAATATAAAGAGATATAACAAGTGCGAGTAAGCCTAGCCATTGCCCAAAACGCACAGTGTTGCCTCCATAATTTCAAATTTGTTGGTGAGTTTCTACCTCTTGATCGAGCATACTGTTTTTTTATTAAAAATAAAACTTTTGAAAGACTGATTTTTGCAATTGATTTCATAAATATTTTATACCTATTTAATTAAATATTAAATATATAATTACTTCTCAAGTCTGATGCCAATTAAATGGATAAGTTTCTATGTTGTTAATGTGTAATATTAATGTGGGAATATCAATATGGCTTTGTATATAGCAATTCCCAAGCTCATGAAATACACCCCACCCGCGCTATCGCGCACCCTCCCCTTACCAAGGGGAGGGTTGGGGAGGGGTAATTTTGTATCTAACTAGAGTGGGAAAGGCTATATAATTAAAGTTATGAACAAAGATTTTTGAAAATGAGGAATATAAGTGCTGTGGAAATGCGTTAGAGGATGTTTGAAAAGTGGTGATTGATGTATTAAAAACTTTAGTTCCTCCCTTGGGGGGTTAGGGGGGATATTGATACAAGCGTAGACTTTGCAAACACCCTTTTAAGGAGTCAGAAGCAAGAGAAGCAGTCCCTATTTCTTTACTTACAAAGTAGATGCTCACTAAGCTGGTAAATCATGAATAATATCAAGTTAAACAAGCTTTGGGATGCACTACATTCTAGTTACTGGTTTTTGCCTGGTGTGATGACATTATTGGGGGTGGGTTTAGCGATCGCAATGCTGACCCTTGATAGTGAAATAGGATTTAAAGACCTCGGTTGGATTTATACAGGTGGCCCTGATGGTGCTAGAGAGGTATTATCTGCGATCGCTAGTTCAATGGTAAGTGTTGCCGCTACAGCCTTCTCTATCACTATTGTAGCTTTACAACTAGCTTCCGCTAACTTCGGCCCACGACTGTTGCGGAATTTTATGCGCGATACTGGCAATCAGATTGTCCTGGGTATTTTTCTCTCTACGTTTATCTATTCTTTACTAGTTCTTAGAAGTATTTACGGAGAAAACTATAACCTATTTGTCCCCCATTTATCGGTGACAGTCAGTATTGCGCTGGCAATTATGAGCATTGGGGTGCTAATTTACTTTATTCATCATGCATCAACTATTATTCAAACATCCCACGTCCTAGAAAGTGTTAGTAAGGATCTACACAAAGCTATTGATAGAATATTTCCAGAAAAAATTGGACAAAGTAAAAATTTAAATTATCCACATTTAGAAGAAATTCCTGTTGATTTCGATTTACAAGCTGAATCAGTTCCATCTGATCAAGATGGTTATTTACAATTAATTGATAATCATGCCTTGATTAAAATAGCTCGTGAATATAATATCTTAATCCATATTCAATATCGACCAGGTAATTTTATTATCAAAGGTCATCAATTGGCAATGGTTTATCCTGGTGAGAAATTAAATCATAAACTCACAAAAAAAATTAAACAGGTTTTTATTCTAGGGAAAACCAGGACTGAACAACAAGATATAGAATTTCCTATTTTGCAATTAGTTGAAATTGCTTTGCGTGCTATTTCTCCATCTGTGAACGATCCATTTACAGCAATTTACTCTATTGATAGACTTTGTGCGGGACTGTGCCAGTTAGTGCAGAGAGAAATTCCCTCAGCTTACTGCTACGATGAGGATCATAAATTGCGAGTCATTGCCGAACCTGTGACTTTTGAGGAGGTGGTTAATGATGCTTTTGACCAAATTCGTCAAAATTCCCGTTCTGAAAAAGCGGTGACGATGCATTTACTAAAAGCGATCGCTATTATTGCCAATTTTACCCACAATCCCCAATACCATGCAGTTCTGCGTCATCATGCTGATATGATTGAGCGTGGCAGCCTGGAAACCTTGCCAGAACTACAAGATCGCAAAGATGTCCAAGAAGTTTACCATCAGGTGATACAGGATTTAACCAAAAATTTGTGATTGTGGCGTACATCCAGTATCATGCAAGCTGTTTAACCTATAAATAGAGTTGCTTCCATACAGGGGAAAAAAGATGAGGGTTTGGCTTGCCTGTTTTTTTGTATTATTTGCCTTAGCGGAATTTTTTGACTGGGTGAAAGAATTATCGCTACCCTTACCGATATATATTTTAGGAGGAGCATTTTTAGCGGTTGCTTCCAACTACGATAAAATTGTCGGTTCTTATTTCAGTAATGCTATGGCTGAATTATTACCTGAACCACCTAAATTAGATTCATCAACACCAATTTCTTTATCAATGCTAAATTCCATTGAAGAGGTTCAAAAAACTCAAGAGGAATAAAAAACACTTACAGCACAATTCTAAAATCAAGAGTCAAACTGGCTTGGTGTTTGGCTTGGAATTTAGATTCTGTATTTCATGTATGTGAAATCTGCTGTATATTGCAAATATTATCATCTACCACATCCAGGCTACTGCCGCAATACAGTGATTAATGGACTTTTAGCAAGATTTCGTGCAGTTTTCGTCACAGATAAGGTTTCACGTCCAGTTTTTACTTCCTATAATTGGCTGTCAATTATTCTCCTGACTAGCGTGGGAGTGACGGTTTCAGTATGGGGAATGCGGGGACTGAAATGGTTACAAGCTGGGGAGTTAAGCATTTATGACCAAATGCTGCGAGATACTTCACAATCCCAGAAATCTCCTTTTCCAGAACCACTTGAAAGGCGAATTTTATTAGTTACAATTACTCAAGAAGATCTGACACGCGAAAAATGGCCTTTGTCAGACCAAACTATCAACAAATTATTAGAAAAGTTAGAATCTTATCAACCCCGTATAATCGGGTTAAATATTTACCGCAACGAACAAACAAATTTAGGTACTAATCTCCAAAAGCAAGATAACATTATTGGTACTTGTTTGTTAAGTAATTTCGGTAGATCGGAAGTACCGCCACCACCTAACTTTCTTATTGAAAACATTGGCTTTGACGATGTAGTAACTGATAACTTTAATGACCAAGTTATTCGGCGTAGTTTATTATTTACCGAAGCTACAAATACAGATTATAAATGTCAAACACAGTTTTCTTTTCCGGTTCTGTTAGCGATTAAATACCTAGAAAAAGAAGGAATTACATATAATTTTAATAAAAATAAAGAACTGCAAATAGGTAAAACTTTATTTCCGCGTTTAGATCACAATGCCGGCAGTTATCAGCATACAGATGCAGATGGCTATCAAATTCTATTAAATTACCGTCACCCACATAATTTTGTTCAACAAGTTACTCTCACACAAGTTCTATCAAATCAAATTAACCCCAATTGGGTAAAAGATCGCTTGGTAATTATTGGGACTACTGCGGCTAGTGTGCATCCTGGTTACTATACGCCTTATAGCGGTTTGCCAGACCAACCGGCGAGAATGCCTCGTGTTCTAATTCATGCTCAACTAGCTAGTCAAATTCTCAGTACAGTTCTAGATGGAAGACCTCTAATTTATTATTGGACTGACTGGGCTGAATTTTTGTGGATTTGGGTTTGTGCCTTGGTGGGTGCGGTTTTGGCATGGCAATGGCGACATCCTTTGTTGTTATTATTAGTGGCGAGTTTTATTCTTTTCAGTTTGTTGGGAGTTGCTGCTGGTCTTTATCTACAAGGAATATGGATACCATTATTTGCACCTTCTTTAGCGGTAGTTTTAAGTAGTATTACTATGATGCTTTACACGAGTTACCGAACTCAGCAGGAAAATCAGGCGATTTTGTTGCAAGTAGAAAAACAACAAGAAGCGATCGCACAATTAAGCCTATTATTTGATCAAGAAACAGCATTCCCATCCCAGTTTAATTACCTGACTATCTCGGATATATCCATACCTAAAAACGATGCTGCACTTTTGGCTGGACGCTACAAAATCTCTAAATCTCTTGGTTCTGGTGGTTTCGGTCGTACTTATTTAGCAGCAGATACCCAACGACAGGGTAATCCTATTTGTGTCGTTAAGCAGTTAATGCCTGCCCGTCAGGATACCAAATTTTTACAAGTTGCCCGTAGATTATTTAATACTGAAGCTGAAATTTTAGCTGTTTTGGGTAAACATCCTCAGATTCCCGAATTATTTGCTTATTTTGAAGATAATCAAGAGTTTTATTTGGTGCAAGAATATATTTCTGGTCAAACTTTGAGTGAAGAATTACTACCCCACCAAGGTGTTAAAAGCGAAGTTTTTGTAGTTGATATGCTCAAAGAAATTTTAGAAATTCTAGTATTTATACATCAATATCATGTCATTCATCGGGATATTAAACCAACAAATATTATGAGATGTGCTGAAAATAATAAACTGGTTTTGATAGATTTTGGTGCGGTTAAATTAATCCAACCCAGAATAAATGAGGAAACAGAATTAGCCACAGTAGCTATTGGGACAAGAGGCTATTCACCACCAGAACAATTTGCAGGTCATCCCCGCTTATCTAGTGATATTTACGCTTTGGGTATGATTGCTATTCAAGCTATCACTGGCATTTCACCGCAGGAATTACAACCAAATCCAGAGACTGGTAATATTATGTGGCAACACACAACTACCGTCAGCACTGAGTTAGCAGCTATTTTAGAGAAGATGGTTTGCTACCATTTTAGCGATCGCTATCAATCTGCTACTGCTGTTCTTCAAGATTTAAAATCATTGTAAGGAGTTCGGAGTTCGGAGTTCGGAGTCAGGAGTTCGGAGTTCGGAGTCAGGAGTCAGGAGTCAGGAGTCAGGAGTTCGGAGTCAGGAAGAAGAATTAGAAGGAGATCAGAATATTCTCAAATCTGGGTAAATGAACGGTTTTTGATGCTTTCATCGCTTATTTCTTGCACCATTTTTGGTTTATTAAGCAAACCCTATATAGCAGGGAACTCTTAACAGAAGAGAAAAATATTCTTCTTCCTTCTTCTTCTTTCCTTCTCCTTCTTTCCTTCTTCTTCTTTCCTTCTCCTGACTCCTGACTCCTGACTCCTGACTCCTGAATTCTTACCCTACAATCTTTTTTCACCCGATGTCTATTAGTCATTAACAATCACTTCGCCATCATTATATGTATTTTATGAAAATAGATTATGTGAATATTGCATAGGCAAATAATTAGTTGTGCCATTAGCAGCTATGATCAGGATTATTTTTTTGTTAAGGTTTCCCGCAAACTTAAAGTTGAGTAACTTTAAAGACAGAAATAGTATCAAGGAATACGGAAACTACTTAAATAACGTCAAGCAATTGGTGCATAGGAACAAAAACAAGTGCTGAAGAAATTTTTCATGATTGGGGTTTTTACCCTTTTGCTGTTGGGAGTTCCACCGATGGGTAATGCTTTGGCCCAAGCAGCAACAACTCCACCACCTGATACTGGAGATACGGCATTTATGCTGATTTCGTCAGCGCTGGTATTGTTGATGACACCAGGATTAGCTTTTTTTTATGGTGGATTTGTGCGATCGCGCAACATCCTCAACACCTTAATGATGAGTTTCGTGTTGATGGCGATTGTGGGAGTCACCTGGATTCTGTGGGGTTATAGCCTATCCTTTGCCCCTGGTTTACCCTTCATTGGTGGCTTACAGTGGTTAGGGTTGAATGGTGTCGGTTTAGAAACAACCGGTTATTTGGAAGGTTTAGACCCTGAAGATGTTGTTTCCTATGCAGGGACAATTCCGCATCAAGCATTCATGATCTACCAAGCCATGTTTGCAATCATCACCCCAGCTTTAATTTCTGGTGCGATCGCCGAACGAATGAGTTTCCGCGCTTATTGCCTATTTGTGCTAATGTGGTCAACCTTTGTCTATACACCCTTAGCGCACATGGTTTGGGCAAAAGGTGGATTTTTAGGTTTATACGGTGGTATAGGCGCTCTTGACTTTGCTGGAGGTACAGTAGTACATATTAGTTCTGGGGTTTCTGCCCTTGTCGCAGCGATCGTCCTTGGCCCCCGAAAAAACCATCCAGATCGCCTTAGTCCTCCCCACAACGTACCCTTCATATTGCTAGGTGCAGGCTTACTCTGGTTTGGCTGGTTCGGTTTTAATGCTGGTAGCGCCTTATCTGCCGGCAGCATTGCCACAGTAGCATTTGTAGCCACTAATACCTCAGCCGCCGCAGGTGCTTTAATGTGGCTAATTCTAGAAGCACGTTTAAGGGGCAAACCCACCGCCGTTGGTGCAGCCACAGGTGCGGTAGCTGGTTTAGTTGGTATCACCCCAGCAGCAGGATTTGTCACCCCTTTAGCAGCAATTTTCATTGGTTTTATCACCGCCGTCGTTTGCTTCTATGCGGTGAGTTTCAAGCACAAGCTGAATGTTGATGATGCCTTAGATACCTATCCAGTACATGGTGTAGGCGGAACCCTAGGGGCAATTTTAACCGCCATATTTGCGACGACAGAAGTCAACTCAACTGGGAAAGATGGGGTATTGCGTGGTAATTTCGGGGAATTATTCGTAGAACTAACAGCGATCGCTATAGCTTATATCATTGCCGCTGTTGGTACATGGCTAATCCTCAAATTTATTGATGCCACAATCGGACTACGGGTGAAAGAGGAAACCGAAAACCAAGGTTTGGATATCAACGAACACGGTGAAGAAGGTTATAACTCCGAATTTGGCGATCGCATAAACGTTTCCTAACTCTTAACTCTTAACTCGGTACTCAGTACTCAGCACTCAGTACTACAACCGAAGTAACAGCGGAACAGCTTTTATTACCGCTGTTTTTTTTATATTGCTAAAATTTGTGGGACTGATGTACATTTAATTTACTCGCCATGAGATTAACTATAGAATTCATTTAAATTTTTAATTTAGGACTTTTAATTTTTTAGTTGTGTCCACTCCAACCAAAACATTTCCGATCTGGGGATTTTTCTTGCTTGTCACCAACGGTATCCTGATGTTAGCCGTCATCCTGCTGATTTGGCGACAGCAGAAACTAACTACCGCATTTGCAACCACAACTCCCCCAGAACAAGTTAACCTCGTCCCACAAACCCAACCTTTAGCACCAGAGTTAGGCCCTCGCCATAAACTTAGTTACCGACAATGGCTAGATGTCCTCAGACAAGAAGCCGAAGCATCAGCAGAACAACAACCCCAGAAATTAACTGTCCTCGCCGGAGATTCTCTGAGTTTGTGGTTTCCACCTGATTTATTACCCGAAGATAGAAATTGGCTGAATCAGGGAATATCTGGGGAAACTAGCGATGGATTATTGAAAAGATTAGATTTATTTGACCGTACCCAGCCAGAAATAGTTTTTGTGATGATAGGGATTAATGATCTCATTCGTGGGGTCAGCGATGAAGAAATTTTAGCCAATCAACGGCAAATTCTCCGTTATTTGCGTAGAAAGCACCCCCAAGCAAAAATTGTAGCGCAATCAATTTTACCTCATGGGGGAGAGGAAGCAACCTGGGAAGGACGGGAAAAACTCCTGGCTATTCCCAATAGTCGCATTCGCAATTTGAATGACGAACTACAGGGGATAGCCACTCAACAAGGTATCAGATACCTCAACTTACATCCCTTGTTTACCGACAAACAAGGTAATCTCCGTCGGGAATTTACCACCGATGGCTTACACCTCAATCCTCAAGGCTACATAATTTGGCGGACTGCATTGCAGATTTATAGCAACAGAGAATTAGCAGCCCAGTTTCAAGAAAGGCAAAACAAACCAAGTCTAGATCGGATTTAATAAAGAAAGTTAGCCATCGAAATCGTGACTTCGCACGAGAAAATGATTAATAGTGATTTTAGCCACAAAACCAAAATGGATACGAAAGCATTTAAACGCAGCCTCCAACATTCAGAAAATTACAACCGTAAAGGGTTTGGACATAAAGCAGAAGTCGCTAACCAGTTGCAGTCTGAGTATCAAAGTAACTTAATTCAACAAATACGCGATCGCAATTACACCCTCCAAAGAGGCAATGTTACCATCCGACTAGCACAGGCATTTGGTTTTTGCTGGGGTGTAGAACGTGCAGTAGCCATGGCCTACGAAACCCGTCAGCACTTCCCCACAGAACGCATCTGGATTACCAACGAAATTATTCACAATCCCTCTGTGAATCAACGAATGCAAGAGATGGAAGTCAAATTTATCCCTGTGGAAGCGAATAAAAAAGACTTCTCTGTTGTTGATACCGGGGATGTAGTCATCCTACCCGCCTTTGGTGCCAGCATCCAAGAAATGCAGATTTTAAATGATAAAGGCTGCCAAATTGTTGATACAACTTGTCCTTGGGTTTCCAAAGTCTGGAACACAGTTGAAAAACACAAAAAAGGCGAATACACCTCCATCATTCACGGTAAATACAAGCACGAAGAAACCGTCGCCACCAGTTCCTTTGCAGGTAAATATCTGATAGTCTTAAATTTACAAGAAGCAGAATATGTAACAGACTACATCCTCAATGGTGGCAACCGTGAAGAATTTTTAGCGAAGTTTGCTAAAGCTTGTTCTGCGGGATTTGATCCCGACAAAGATTTAGAACGAGTAGGTATCGCTAACCAAACAACCATGCTCAAAGATGACACCGAGAAAATTGGTAAAATGTTTGAGCGAACTATGATGCAAAAATATAGTCCTACAGAATTAACTCAGCATTTCCAAAACTTCAATACCATCTGTGATGCTACTCAAGAACGTCAAGATGCTATGTTAGAATTAGTAGAACAAAATCTAGATTTAATGGTAGTAATAGGTGGTTTTAATTCATCAAATACTACTCAACTACAACAAATAGCTTTTGACCGTACTATTCCTTCTTATCACATAGATTGTGTTGAGCGTATTCAATCTACTAACGCCATTGAACACAGGCAACTAACAGGAGATTTGGTAATTACCGAAAACTGGCTACCAGTAGGAGAAATTGTTGTAGGCATCACTTCCGGTGCTTCCACCCCCGATAAAGTAGTGGAAGATATTATTGAGAAAATTTTTGCATTAAAAGCAACTGTGTAATTCGTAATTACGAATTGCATTACTGAATTATAATGTAAACAAGATTACCCATTTCATGTAGACAGCATTAGGGACTTCCAAAAAATAAAATCCCCTGTTTGTAGGTTGGATTAGCGCATAACCCATCCTAAAATTTTGGGGTAATTTATTTTTTGGTGTTCCCTGACAGTAAATTCTGAAAATACCCTGTGTGGATTTTTTGTCCTCAATCGCAGGATATGCAAAAAATTATACCTACCTTTACTTATAAATGCACAGATTTAAGAATAGACAAATAATGATATTATTTCTCAATAAATACTTATCTACATAAATTATAAATGTTGGATGATGCAAGCAAGAGTGTTTTTTATGCGTTGTTATCGGCATTTTTTGCAGCCTTGACGACCATTTTTGCCAAAATTGGAGTCGAAGCGATTAACCCCAATTTAGCAACCGCAATCCGCACAGTAGTTATTCTTGTGATGGTTTGGAGTTGGGTTTTAATTAGAGGAGAATTCGATACATTTTTGGCAATCACACCCAAAACGTTGTTGTTTTTAGTCTTCTCTGGCTTGTCAACAGGTTTATCGTGGTTGTTTTACTTTCGCGCTTTACAAGTGGGAAAAGCTTCTTTAGTAGCACCTTTGGACAAATCGAGTTTAGTTTTAGTACTGGTTTTTTCAGTACTTTTTCTCCAGGAACCGCTAACGCTGAAAATATTCTTGGGAACATCTTTAATTTTAATTGGTACGCTAGTTGTGATTCTTTGATACCGTTTCATAACTAAGAGGATTTTCAGCAAAGTATTATTTATATAAAAATTTGGCATTTTGGCACTCGTTTACAATAGCGACTTGATACATTACAGAGATTACCAAGATGTTTTTACTAATTATACCGCAGACGGGTTGAACCCCGTCTTTTTTGCTATTTACCAATTGGCATTTTGGCAGAAAATGAAAAAATATCTATGTTAGATTATTATCAATGGCAGGAATTAATAATGATGAAAACAAATAGCATGGGCTGAATTCCCATTCTTATTGTTTGTTTCATTTGCAATCCTGAAAACCTATTGAATTTTATTTGTACTATTTTCTTTCATATTCCAAGGTGTATTGCCACTTTCAAGCTATTAGTGCGGACGGAATAACCCCCCGTCCTTTATTTTTGGTATAGGGTTAAGATAATCATTGAATTAGCGACGAGTACAATAGCGCCATCGCTGATTTGTCAACCGATGACTTAGATCCCCGACTTCTATTATCAAAAATAATATCCTCTCTTATCAGTTTTTAGCCTATTTGCATACATCCTCTAGGAAGATGCCTTAATAAATCAGGACAAGCTAAATTGATTTGGGATGTTGTTATGCACTGGATTTATAGCAAGGTTTGGTGATTAGCCAAACCTTTTTTACATTTATATTTAATATTTATTTAATATTTATCTTTAACTAATTTTGGGGGTTTAATTCCCCTGCCTCTACAAGCAGCAAGTTTTGTGTCGGGGTCTAAATCCCAGTTGCAAAACTTAATTACGAATTACGAATTAAGAGCATTTTTGACATACCTCCTTGTCTTCCTAGTCCTGCCTTCACAGTTAATATTAAAAACCTCCCCTTGTGAGGTAGGGTTCTTGTATCTCACTCAACCGAGAACCGTTATAGTACAGCACGGCAGAAATAAACCAACCATTCTAAATCTCCAAAAAGCTGATGCTGTCTTCGTTTTGACTTCCGCCCTGCGGTACTAGTTCTAGAAGAGGAAAAATGCCAATGCCAGAAAAATCAGGACTGTTCACGCCAGTTAGACTAGGTTCGCTTGACCTCCCCAACCGCATCATCATGTCTCCGATGTCACGTCTGAGGGCTACTACTAACTGTGTACCTACCCCCCTAATGGTCGAATACTACACCCAGCGAGCTTCGGCGGGACTCATCATTACGGAAGGAACACATCCTTCTCCGATGGGGCGGGGTTACACAACCTGTCCTGGGCTGCACAACGAGGAGCAGGTTAGAGGCTGGAGAAAAGTAACAGATGCCGTTCATGCTGCTGGAGGTCGGATATTTGTGCAACTGATGCACGCAGGACGAGTGTCACACTCCTCCCTATTACCTAATCATGCCCGACCGATCGCACCTTCGGCAGTCCCAGTGGTATCTGAAGAAGTTCACGTTTGGGATGGTAAAGTCCCTTTCGAGACACCCCGTCCGTTAGAGTTGGACGAAATACCCTCCATAGTGGAAGAGTACCGCAGAGGAGCAGAACTCTCTATAGAAGCAGGTTTCGATGGTGTGGAACTTCATGCAGCAACTGGATATCTACCCAACCAGTTCCAAGTCAGTGGCTCCAACCAACGCACGGATGCCTATGGTGGCACATTAGAGAATCGAACTCGCTTCACCCTTGAAATAGTCAATGCTCTCTGTAGCGTCCGGGAGCGGGGCGGATAGGGGTCAAGATCGCCCCCGGCTTCACAGTCAACGACACATTTGATGACGATCCTGCCGAAACTTATACCTATGTCGCCAAAGTACTTAATCCACTGGGTTTGGCATACTTGCACGTCGGGTATGACCGAGGTTACGCCAGAGGGACTGCACCGAACTTCAACCCCATTGATCTCCTACGTCCCGTTTACCAAGGAACACTGCTGGCTGTCGGTGGGTTTGATCGACAACGAGGTGATGAAGCAATTATAAACGGGCGGGCTGATGCCATAGTTTTCGGGCGGCTGTTCATCTCTAACCCTGACTTAGTGGCTCGGCTACGGCTCAATGCTTCCCTGACCGAAGCTGATGTGAGGGCGTTCTATGGTGGTAGTGAACATGGCTACACAGACTATCAAACCCTGTAACAACTCAATTGAGCATTCATACAGATAGCTTTCATCTGTATGGATGCTACTCAAACGCCGTAAACTACATGATTTTTGAGGCGATAATACCAATGAATACCGCAAGACCTAGTGATCTGCGAAAATAATTAACGCCTTGAAATAATTCCATCCATGCCCAAGTAAACAACGAGCCATTTGCCAGTACGCCTAACACTGTATTAATTTTGCCATTTGTAAAAATTAGAGTTAGTAAACTAGCTACTGCCCAAACAATCAGCGGTAGGTTTGGCATCTGAGCTAAAACAATTTTGCCATTGCTGTCACGGAAGGTTTTATCAACTAATGTATTTTCCATCATTTATAATTGCAATTCTCTAATATATTGAAACATTGAAGTAAATCTCTTTCCAAGCACCTAATTGCTGAGATTAGAGATTTTAAGGCATATATAATCAGGACTTACGCAAAATGTGATCGAAAACCTGATTCTTCCGTAGCGGTAATTCATGAATTACCGCTACTTTCGGTGTGTTGTGCGTAAGTCCTAATAATGCTGGATCGTGGCGTAACAAAGTTAGATATTAACTTGCAATTGATTCCTGACCGTCGTTATAACGAAAATACGTTAATCTAGCGTAAGTCCTAATCATTGTGGGCAATTACCCAAAGTACGAGTATCAAAGTAAAAATACTCAGTCTGAAAAGACTCTCCGCATTGACTGAAAATTAACATGGCACACAAAAGGCGTAAGCTGAAGCCAAAAGCTGCTCGAACTAATCAGCACCGTGCAGATGAGGCATTGAAAAAGACGAATCAAATATCTCACAAACAGCCTCGATGGCGCAGTTGGTTAATATCAACTTTAGCGCTGACAATTTTGTTGAGCAGTACTGGTATGATTGTGGGTGTTGGCTGGATTAGCATTCTCTACATACTGAATCCAGAACAGATTAGTTGGCTAAATGAAGTTTTACCAAAATGGGCGCAAATCCCTTTGGGTAAGAAAGATGTCTCCTACACACTCCCGGAAATTCAACTCACCTTAAGTAAACAAAAGCGTATAGCTGGGGAAAGTCTATCTTTAGATAATCAGCAAAAAAATTTATTCATCCTACCAGTTTTTCAAAAACGGAACAATTGTCAGTCTGATTGTCAAGAACTTGTGGAACTGAGGGTTTATGAGCTATCAAAAGACCTGGAGTTTCAATTTCAACCACAAAAATACTACCACCTAGTTACGCAACTGTCTGTGACTGGTCTGAAGGAGTCTTTTGTGGAGTCTGCGTTGGGTGACAATGTTGCAGAGTCAGAAACTGAGGAGGGAGGTATTAACTTGCCTTTAACGGAAATAAAAGCTTTAGAAAATTCGACATCACCAGGTTTCTGGTTTTATTTGCGGGGCAATAGCACACAAGACAATGATAATAAAACTGCTTATGGTCGAATTGTTCACTACAATCCACAAAATCGCAGTTTACAGCAGATCTTATCGTGGAAAAACCCTAATGGAAAACTACCTAAATGGCAGGAAGTGACTGGTGGTGGTGCTAAAGAGTTAGTGATAGATCAGACAGTAGGTTTAGAGCCGCATTTGCAAGTTTATCAAGTTAAATCTGGCAAATTAGTTAGTAATTCCCTGTTACTGGAAGCAATTAACCTCAAAAAACCAGAAAGTGAAGATTTTGGTTATAAAAACTCTCTGTTACTAGCCCGCAATGGACTGTGGACACCTGCTGATGCTTGGTTGACATCTCTGGCAAAAGAGCGCAAAAAGCCTTATCCAGAAGCGGCACAGGCGCAAATAGATTTCATTCGCCTGCATTCTCAATTTACCAAAATTCAAGCTGATCAAAGTTGGGCTAGTCCTAGTCAACAAGTGCTGACATATTTACTTGATGGTCGCTGGGAGCAAGCTTTACAGATATTGATAGAATCGCCTGAAAAAGGTAAAGAAATTTATACCCTACTCAAAACAGATAAAGGTAAGTTATGGAATCGGACAACGGTAGCGTTGCGGCTCAATCCTACTAGACGTGCTGTGTTAGCTTGGGCATATCTGATCTTCGCTGTGCAAAGGGGAGAAGATCGTGCTGATTCGTGGATAGAAGGACAAGCAAATATTTCTCAGGAAACTCTACTCTATCTTCAAGGTCTGTTCGCTCAACTCGATGAGCAGGTAAATAATCCTCATGTTAGTCAGATGATTGGTGGGGTAAAAAAAATTACCCAAGTTAATAATGCTGATTGGCTATCAATAGATCCTCAAACCGATTTTAAAATTACGGATAACCAAGTATGGTATCAGGTGGAAGTGAGCGCATTTCATAATGGTACAAGTTGGTTAAGTTACCCGTTTTCTGATTTGCGATTACCAAAAACTCAGACTAGCCAATTTTGGACGAGAGTTTTAGGAATGAGGACTGATAACTCTATTCAGATAGTTGTTTGGGGTAACAATGGAGAACAACAAATCAACACGGCTACTATCAAAGCTGTACAAATGCGGGGCGGGGTGTTGCGACTTTTAGCGGTTGGTGATTCTATTGCCCAAAATGAAAGTAGTTCTATTCAACCCAAACCTCTAGCTTTGACTTCGGCAGCATTAGAATGGGTGCAACCTGCTCCGATCGCTATTCAAGAACTGAATCGACAGAATCCTCAAGGATTACAAGCAATTTTACCGAATGTATGGCGTGCTTTACAGCAGTCTGGGGATATTCCTTCTGGTCAGGTTCCTAGCTTGGAGAAGATGAAAGCACAAATGGGTAGTTGGCCTGTACAGATGGTTGATGTCACTAATGATGGTAATCTTGATGTGGTATTGACTATTTCTGGTTCTGCGATCGCTTCTTTGACTCAGCCAAAAAATGAAAACTTGGGGAATAAGGATGATCAGATTCTCCCCCGGACTCTGATTTTTAGAGCTAATGGCAAGATTATATATACCGATTTTATCCCCAATTCAAAGCAAAATCTGACTGCAATCGCTAAACTGTCTAGTGATCAATCTCTGGCTTTATTGGTGGAAAGTGCTAATACATATACATTAAAGCGCTGGTCAGAAACTAATCAACGCTTTGAATAGTACCGAGTAATGAGTAATGAGTAAAATCAATAGAACTTAACTTCGGCAAGTTTCACTAACCATCCCTCATTTAGCTATTTAGGGTTACTCAGCACTCGATACTCGGTACTCGTTACTCAATACTTAGTTTATTATTCGTGGCTGGAAGATTCTGTCTTTTGGCTCTTCAGGTTCTGTAACTGTTCGAGCAGGGAATCTACTTCGGCTTGCAAATCCATAAATTTCTCTTGCTGATCGTCTCTATAGTAAGCTTTGGTAAGCTTTTTGACTAGTTCGCTATGGGATTCACAACTGGCAACACTGGATGACAAAGTGGACATAGTTATACTCATTTGCAAACTTAAACTCACACCATTGGATATATTATATTGACACTCTCAGGTATAAAGACACCCTCGATTCTTTAATCAACGAGCTAACTTGCTACTGCTGGATGACTCCAACCGGAGTAGAGGTTAATTCTCCTAAAGCGTAAATTCCGGTATGCCCTACCGTACTCAATTAGTTTTTTTGTATTTTAAGTCTGATCAAAATCTAGCTTTCCTAAACTGCTACACCGTTAGGTGTGACTACGCACTCAACCAATTTAGTTAAGTTTTTACGTCGTTTAGTTATACTTAATTTTTAGACTTATTCTCGCACTCACACATTCACCAAAAATTAGGTAAATTAGAGTTGTAAGCGTCGCTTATATCTCAGCCCTAAAGGAATTGAGTTTTACGCTTACCCGCTTACCGAGTAATTCTATAATAATGTCATCTTAATCTTTCTTAAAACATTGTATACTTTCCATCACATAGTCTGATAGGTTTGCTGTTTAGTCATAAGAGACTACGATGATAGTAACTCCATTCCAGAGATAACAGCGCCCTCAGCATGGTAAAGTTATTGACACAATAATTAAAGAAGGAGTCAGGAGTCAGTAGCCAGGAGTCAGAATTAATTAGTGGCGAGTCTGTAGCTTGCTTTCCGCAGGGTATCTCCTACTAAATTCAATATCACTAAATCATAGATTTGGTGGGTGGTTTAAACCCACTTATACATCTGCCAGTCGTATAGAATAGCCAACTGAATTCTGAATTCTGACTCCTGACTCCTGTATTCTGTTTGATAAAATCCCATTTTTCCAATCCCAAATCCTTAGTTAAGAAGTTTAGAATCCTGTGACTTTGAGCTTGTCTATTGCTAAATCTCATCGCCAACCTTGGCCCGGACTGATAGAAGCCTATCGTGAATATTTGCCTGTCAGCGAAAGCACTCCAGTTATTACTCTATTGGAAGGTAACACACCTTTAATCCCAGTGCCAGCGATCGCAGAACGCATTGGAAAACAGGTCAAGGTATTTGTTAAATATGATGGTCTTAACCCCACCGGCAGCTTCAAAGACCGGGGGATGACAATGGCAATTTCTAAAGCCAAGGAAGCAGGGGCTGAGGCGGTAATTTGTGCTAGTACGGGTAACACTTCCGCTGCTGCGGCTGCCTATGCTCGACGTGGGGGAATGAAACCTTTTGTGTTGATTCCTGATGGCTATGTGGCTTTGGGTAAGTTAGCGCAAGCCTTACTTTATGGTGCAGAGGTATTAGCAATTAAAGGGAATTTTGACCGAGCGCTGGAAATTGTCCGGGAAATGGCAGATAGTTATCCCATCACTTTGGTGAATTCTGTCAACCCCTACCGTTTGGAAGGTCAGAAAACAGGAGCGTTTGAAGTGGTGGATGCCTTGGGTAATGCTCCCGATTGGTTGTGTATTCCGGTGGGAAATGCGGGGAATATCACAGCATATTGGATGGGTTTTTGCCAATATCATCAAGATGGGAAGTGCGATCGCTTGCCGAAAATGATGGGTTTCCAAGCTGCTGGTGCTGCACCTTTGGTAAATGGTCAACCTGTAGCGAATCCTGAAACCCTAGCCACAGCAATTAGAATTGGTAATCCTGCTAGTTGGGATAAAGCGATCGCTGCTCAATCTGCCAGTCAAGGCAGCTTCAACGCTGTCACAGACGAAGAAATTCTCGACGCTTATCGTCTTTTAGCCTCATCAGAAGGAATTTTCTGTGAACCAGCCAGCGCGGCTTCTGTGGCAGGGTTGTTAAAGGTCAAAGACCAAGTTCCCACAGGTGCAACAGTGGTTTGTGTCTTAACTGGTAATGGTTTAAAAGACCCAGATACAGCGATTAAACACAGTCATGCTCAGTTTAAACAAGGTATCGCAGCGGATATCAAAGCTGTAGCTGAAGCTATGGGATTTTGAACGAATTTGAGGGTTTTAATTACTCAAATAAGCGATCGCTTACTCTGTTTGAAGAAATCAAGGGCGATCGCTCAATTCAAATCCTGTGCGAACATATAATATTTGATTAGGATTGATACCCATTGGCTTTCATGCCAAAAACTAATTGTTACGCGATCTCCCAACCATAATAGACCTCTGATAAACAAGGTGTAGGGACAATTCATAAATTTTCCCTACCAAGGTTTTCAGGTTAAGCATATTTAATTTTCACGAGATATACAATACTTTTAATTGCTATTTATTGAACAAGAATATCACTTACCTTAATTTCAATTTCTGGAAATACTTCACTTTTAATCAAATCATCACCTCTATAGATAAATTCTTCATAAAAACCTTCTACTAAAGATAAAACCGTAATTTTGTTCTGTACAGGATCGACAATCCAATATTCAGCAATTCCCCTAGCTGCATACTCAGAACGCTTGAAACGATAGTCTCTAACTTCATTTTCAGTACCAGGTGATACCACCTCAATCGCTATTAATGGTGGTGGCATATCATGGGTAATTGTTCCTCTGTTCGTAGTTTCTAAAGCAGCGCGACATTCTTCACCCAAGATTAATAAATCAGGGATTCTTACCTTAGCTCTACGTCCACTTACCTCAATCATAATTTCTTTATATCGTAATAAATGGAGAGGGACTATCTTACCCAACTCCAATAATAATCGCATTGATATATCAGAATTAAAAATTGATTCTGGTGGTATTAAAACTAATTCTCCATCCACTAATTCATAGCGATTTTCAGTGCCATCATCATAGGCATAGTAATCTTCAAAGGAAAAATAATTGACTGGTACTTGAGGAGTTTGAACCATAAATATAATTCCATATCTGAAACAAATTGCACAATCATACCTCTTTTGTTCTTATTATAGACAAATTTTTTATCACATTGCCTATTGCTCCTGATTTGTAAAATTTTATTAGTAGTAATTAAAGCTGTAAGGCAATAGTTATTTCCACAACATCTTCACTGGATAATTGTTAAAAAATTGATCGCAGCCAATAATAGTTAAATTATTATTGATTGCCTGAGAAATTAGCATCCGATCAAAAGGATCGCTATGATATAAGGGCAGATTTTTATAGACTTGTATATCTGCGAATGTCATTGATAAAATTTCAATTTTCAACAAATTTAGAACTTCCAATAAATCTTCAAACGGATTTTGGAGATCAAGTTGTTTCTTGCCAGTCTTAATTGCCATCTCCCAAAGACTAACAATACTTAGATATACTTTGTCTTCTGACAATTCAATAGTGCTTCTAGCTTTGTTCGTTAACTTTGCGTTTCCTTCTATGTACCAAATAAATGTATGAGTATCTAAAAGTATATCCATATTTACATATACTCCTCAAACTCTTCCATTGGTGCATCAAAATCTTCTGATATCGAAATTTTGCTTTTCCAAATGCCAAAACCATCGCGCTTTTTAGGTTGCTTCTCTTCTAAATCTTCTACAGTATCCTTTACAGGCAAATCAGTAATATTTTCATTACTTTGCTTTGCGTAATTATTTCTCAGATACTCTATGTAGTGAAACACCTCAATTTGTAAAGATTCAGGAAGTTTCTTGAGGCTCTCTTCAATATCTTGAAAAATTGTTGTTTGCAGCATAACCATTTCTCCTTACTAAACTATATTTTAGCCAAGCGATAGCGAATCGCTCATCAACAGATCATGAGGTAAAAAACCTGGTTTCTGATCTTCGCTTTTTCTATGGAATGTTATGCAAAGGTGAGGACAAGGTTTTTTGAATTAATGTACCTCACTATCTTAACTATCACTACATACATCATAAACTCCTTGTCTGACTTGTGATCATAGATGCTGTTTTATATGAGATTTATCACTACACCTTGAATTATTTCTGGTATATTCTGATAAAAGTAATTTTAACTATCACGAAACTAGTAATGTAGTTATCAGTGTTTGCGAAGCCGATACTAAACTACGGCTAAGGGTCGCTACTGATATTTAAAGTTTTTATAAAATCTTTATGAAGCAAGTATGATTTGTATAAAATCACTTCTTAGTGCTGATATATGTAGTATAAAAGTGGCGATCGCTCCTGATTTGTAATTTTTTATGCAGCAGGGGCGATTTGCGTAAAATCTCAACAATGAAAGCTGACCAGCAGAAATTATTTGAGAGTCATAGAAAAATCAACAGTTCTAATTTTGTAGGAATAAATTATGTCTATATCTTTCTTTGATTTGTTTAGCTATGGAAAAAAAGCAAATAAGGGACGTGAAGTTATTGATGCTTTACATGATGTTGATCAGGCTTATAAAAACGTTCAGGGGCTAGATGCAAAATTTTTACGAGAATATGATGATCCAAGCAAAAGAGCAGAGAATAACATAGCATTAATTAATGCTGTTCTAGACTACAATGCTGCTGTTTTCAAGTCCGTTGAGAAGTATGTGCCGCTTTATCCAGCTTTACCATCGTTTCGTGGACTTTTACCTCCAATTGAATATCTGACTATGGCTGATAGGATATCTGGAGACCATGATACTGGACATCGTGCAGCACAAAGTATTCTGAATCCTGGTAAACCTTTACAAGAAGTTAAAGACCAATTTAACGCCGCCAAAAGCGTCGGCAGCCCAATCATTTTTGATTTTGACGGTGATGGTGTAGAAACTACTAGATTAAACGATGGCGCATACTTCGATCATGATGGTAACGGTTTTGCTGAACAAACAGCATGGGTAGGTAAAGATGATGGCTTACTCGTTTGGGATAGAAATGGAGATAGTCGCATTAATGATGGTAAGGAATTATTCGGCGATCAAACTATCTTGAAAAATGGCAATCGTGCTGCAAATGGTTTTCAAGCTTTAGCAGAACTTGATTCCAATGGCGACGGTAAAATTGATGCCAAAGACAGCAATTGGACAAATCTGAAAGTATGGAAAGACTCTAATGAAGATGGTTACAGCACACCCGATGAATTAATCAGTTTGGGTATTGCTGGAGTAAAATCTATCAATGTCAGTTATACCAATTCAAGCTACATTGATGCTCAAGGAAATGAACATCGCCAAGTGGGAAGTTTCACCCGCACGAATGGCACAACAGGTAAAGCTACAGATGTTTGGTTTCAGTCTGAAAAGACTTACACTATAGCGGAAACATGGCTAGATGTACCCTCTGATATTGCGGACCTTCCTGATTTAACTGGTTATGGCAATGTCTATGATTTACATCAAGCAATGGTCAGAGATACAAGCGGTACTCTGAAAAATTTGGTTAAGTCATTTGCTACAACTACTAATGCAGAACAAAGACAATCTTTACTGGATCAAATATTATTCAAATGGACAGGAAGTGAAGGGATTGATCCGGCGAGTCGTGGTGTAATGATAGACGCTCGAAAAGTTTCTGTATTAGAAAAATTTATCGGTGAATCTTGGAGTTATGCCTGGGAAAACCCTGGAACAAATGCTGGCATCGATCCAGGTGCTGCCAGTGTTTTACAAAGTGCTTATAGCAATTTATCTGAAATGGTATACTCCCAATTATTGGCGCAAACTGATCTCAAAAGCCTATACAACAGCATCAACCTGAGTTGGAACAGCACTACAAATCAGTTTGATTTTGATGTCAGTGCTACCATCACTGCGTTGCAAACCAAGTACACAGCAGACACAACTGCTGGTACTGCCTGGATGCTAGATTTTGGTAACAACCTCAAAACTATTGGTGGTGAGCTTGGGCAACAAGTATTAGCTGCCTTACAGCAACAAGGTAATATCGAGGTTCAGGGTTTTGCCTTCTTTCTAGCTGGGATGGGCAAAGCCATTATTGGTACAGCAAATAACTATATTCTAAACGGTGGTGTAGGAGATGACACTTTAAATACACTTGCAGGAAATTACACGATAGCTGGTTATACAGGTAATGACCGGGTAGTAGTTGATGTTCATACAGCTACTAAAGCTCTGACAATGAGTGGTGGTAATAATGGCACAATTACCGCTCCGGGAACTGCACTCATTAATTACACAAGTATTGAAGCTTTCTCTGTCACTGGTACTGCTTTTAATGACATTTTTAAAGGTGGGAATTTAGCTGACACTTTTGATGCAGGTGCAGGAAATGACACAATTACTATAGGTTTAGGACAGGATCACGTCACAGGTGGTACGGAAACTGACACCTTGATAGTTGATTATTCTAGCAACACTTATACGGGGTCTTCCTCTGGCATAACAACTTACAACAATTCTTATGCTAATACTAA
The DNA here is from genome assembly GCF_057568715.1 of Anabaena sp. EIM26. NCBI lineage: Bacteria > Bacillati > Cyanobacteriota > Cyanophyceae > Nostocales > Nostocaceae > Anabaena > Anabaena sp. EIM26. The sequence goes on from NZ_CM172472.1 coordinate 2,845,814, forward strand.
TGGTAGTTACAGTGGCTATTTCTCTGCGTATAAAGATAGCAATACTCGTGACAGTGTGAATTTTAGTGGCATTGAGAAATTCATCATTACTGGCACATTAGCAAATGATGATATCTACGGGGGTGCTAGTAATGACATTCTCAAAGGTGGTGCAGGAGATGATACTTTAAATGCACTGGCTGGAAATGACACTATAGATGGTGGTACAGGTAATGATCGGTTAGTAGTTGATTTTCGCACAGCTACTCAAGCTCTGACAATGAGTGGTGGTAATAATGGCACAATTACTGCTCAGGGAACTGCACTCATTAATTACACCAGTATTGAAGCTTTCACTATCATAGGTACTGCTTTTAGTGAAATTTTCAAAGGTGGTGCAGGAGATGACAATTTTGATGCAGGTGCAGGAAATGACACAATTACCACAGGTTTAGGATCTGATACTGTAGATGCAGGTGCAGGGAATGATACAATTACCACGGGCGTAGGACAGGATCACGTCACAGGTGGTACGGGAACTGACACCTTGATAGTTGATTATTCTAGCAACACTTATACGGGGTCTTCCTCTGGCATAACAACTTACAACAATTCTTATGCTAATACTAATGGTAGTTACAGTGGCTATTTCTCTGCGTATAACAATACTGTAGCCAAATTACGAGGGTTCAACGGCTGTAGAAGCATTGTGAATACGACCAAGAGAGGTAAGCTTGGCAAAAATCTGGGATAATAAAATAGGCTCAGGCTGTTGCGGAAGCATTTTTAATATTTCCCGAACATATCGAAAACCCCGACAATAAGCCTGAAGATCAACAATGCCAGCACCGGGATTATCTTCACGAAACTGAGCTAGAAGATAATGAGACAAATTGACCATAAAAAAAGAAAGATTAACAGCATTAGTCACAGCAGTTTGACCTCTGTTCATAAAATCTTCCAATCCCCAAAACTGTTTGGCATCTCGGAAATTAAATTCGATTTGGAAGCGCAACTTATAGTAGTCAATTATTTTTTCAGATGATAAAGTTAAGTCACTAGAAAACAGAATTACGTGACTGCGAGCATTAGTTTTGAGATTGGTTTTCACCAAAATAACTACATTCAGTGGTTGGCCAAATTCTTTGTGCAGTAGAGTAGCTTGATAAGTATCAGTTTTAATATCTTCTTCAAGACTACTTTGACGCAAATATGCCCCAGGAATATTACGCCAGTCCAACTTCTCTCCGTATTTACGACGGGAACGATGATTAGGGTCAGGATTGTGGTAAGGTATATATAATGCCGAATCGTGACGTAACTTGGAAATTATGTGTAACTTTACCTGCCTAGCCATCTGCAAAGCATTATTGTTCCCAAAGTGACCATCTACGACCAAGTAAGTGAGGGGAATAAAGTTAGCTATTAACTTAAATAGCTCATTAATCATCTTCTTAATTCTTAGCAATTCAGGTGTAAAAGTCACCTCCTTTTTATTTTTGTTTTTACTTCCTTTTGGTCGTCCCCGTCCACGTTTTTCTTGAGGTTTTACTTCTGGACTTGGCGAGACACTACTTTTTTCTACATCGCTTTTTATTACCTGTTCTATCTGAATCGGAAATGAGTGTCTTTGTTGAACACTTACTAATGATAATGTAAAGAAAGATAGTCCCAATATTGGTTTACTTATTAGACTGGAAAAGAACCTATCTAATCCATAGGTTTTTTTCCCGGCTTTGCTTATTACTACTTCGTCTCCTGCCAACAAATAAACATCATTTGGGCAGAACAAATGCCGCCGAAAAAACACCCAGAACACCGTTGTCCACGGTATGACTGTACGAAAAAATCTGATTACCGTCCGATAACTACCACCACTAAGCGTCCAACGCGATATTCCCAACATTGTGACTCGCCCGCTCATGGCTAACATGGCCGTGATGATCTGGCTTAACTGCCGCATCGTCGTCACTTTTATTTCTGGTAGTAGGCATTGCAACAGTGCTAGTATGTCAAACATGGGCTGTATGTGGCTTTCGAGTTGTCGTTGTGGAAGACTATAACTCTACTACATCAGCCCTCTTTTTATACTCTTTTTTTGGCTACAGTATTGGTATAAAGATAGCAATACTCGTGACAGTGTGAATTTTAGTGGCATTGAGAAATTCATCATTACTGGCACATTAGCAAATGATGATATCTACGGGGGTGCTAGTAATGACATCCTTAAAGGTGGTGCGGGAGATGATACTTTAAATGCACTGGCTGGAAATGACACTATAGATGGTGGTACAGGTAATGATCGGTTAGTAGTTGATTTTCGCACAGCTACTCAAGCTCTGACAATGAGTGGTGGTAATAATGGCACAATTACTGCTCAGGGAACTGCACTCATTAATTACACCAGTATTGAAGCTTTCACTATCATAGGTACTGCTTTTAGTGAAATTTTCAAAGGTGGTGCAGGAGATGACAATTTTGATGCAGGTGCAGGAAATGACACAATTACCACAGGTTTAGGATCTGATACTGTAGATGCAGGTGCAGGGAATGATACAATTACCACGGGCGTAGGACAGGATCACGTCACAGGTGGTACGGGAACTGACACCTTAATAGTTGATTATTCTAGCAACACTTATACGGGGTCTTCCTCTGGCATAACAACTTACAACAATTCTTATGCTAATACTAATGGTAGTTACAGTGGCTATTTCTCTGCGTATAAAGATAGCAATACTCGTGACAGTGTGAATTTTAGTGGCATTGAGAAATTCATCATTACTGGCACATTAGCAAATGATGATATCTACGGGGGTGCTAATAATGACATCCTTAAAGGTGGTGCGGGAGATGACATCCTCAAAGGTGACAGTGGGAAAGATACTCTCACTGGTGGTTTAGGAAAAGACCGTTTTGATTATTCCAAATTAACCGATTCTTTATTAAATGGATTTGATATCATCACAGACTTCAACGCTACAACTGGTAATGATTTATTCCGTGTTTCCACAGCACGATCCGGATTTGTCAAAGTCGGAGTAGTAAATACCCTAAATGCAGCAGATATCGGAACAAAATTAACAGCCACAGCCTTTAAATCTAATTTTGCAGCCCAATTCAGCCTTGGACAAAAAACCTTTGTCGCAATTAATGATGCAACAGCAGGGTTTAATGCTTCCACTGATGCCATTATTGAAGTTACAGGATTAACAGGAACATTGAATGTGAATAATTTTGTGATTAGTTAGGATCGTGAATCAAATAACCTGCAAGATTAAAACACTTGTAGGGACATAGCATTGCTCATTAGTTACAACTCAATTGAGAAATCTAGTTCCCCTCCTCGCTTGCGGGGAGGGGTTAGGGGTGGGGTGTTATGGCTGTGGGAAACCGGTTTAATCACAAATAAAGTCGAATCATTAACTCTTAGTTTCCTTATCTGCTCCTCTCAACTTTGTCAAACTATCAATAGCATCACCCAAGGCTGTGGTTAGGCTGTTGCGGGTTTGAGCGTGGTTGTCTTGCTCAATTTTCAAAGCTTGAATTAAGCGATCGCGCTCTTTAGTCACAGCGATGAATTTGGCTTGTAATTCCTCTACAGATTTTGGTGCTGCCAATTCTGACTCAATCGTCGTTGTCGGAGTTTCAGCAATGGTATCAGCGTTTATACCTTGCAATTTCTGAAGTTCAGCCTTTATAGATGTTATGGCTTGTTGGTGCATTTTGGCATCTGCACGACGTTGTTCTGATTCAGTATTATATAGTTGTCGCCATTTTTGTGAACTCTCCCAAGCCTCATCACGTTTTTGTTGAAGTTCAGCCATTTGCTGTTTCAGGGCTTGAATTTCCGCTAACCATTTTTGTGTTAAATCTTGAGTCATAGAAGGTTTTTGTAGTAATTGTATTTAATGTTTTTAATACAACCAATAGTAAGAATTCAGGAGTCAGGAGTTCGGAGTCAGGAGTCAGGAGTCAGGAGTCAGGAGTTCGGAGTTCGGAGTTCGGAGTTCGGAGTTCGGTGTCAGGAGTCAGGAGTCAGGAGTCAGGAGTTCGGAGTCAGGGGGAAGAAGAATATTTTTCTCTTCTGTTAAGAGTTCCCTGTTCCCTGCCATATCAAATATTCTGTATCCTGAATCCTTACAACCAATAGATTAGTAGACTAGAGAAAAAATTGCTACTGCTATTACAGCACATTGTAGGTAAATAAGATAAAAATACGCCGTGCTGAACTATCAAGCATCAAGCCGCTTTCATTTCTGTAGAGGTAAAGCGCAGTGTTAAACCCCTACTCCTGACTTCTGCTGTATATTGTTACTGATACTCAAATCTAGTTAGCAGTTAAATTATGTTTAGACAGTGGTTTGCTGATAACTTGGGAATTAGTCAAGCTCGGAAGGAACAAGTATACCTGGATCTATGTAGATCAGTAACTCTGGAAGATGTTAGTTATTGGATTCAGGTTTTATTTGCTGCGGGCATTGCTACACTAGGATTAGTCTTAAACAGCGCCGCTGTAATTATTGGCGCAATGCTAATTTCTCCACTAATGGGGAGTATTCTGGCAAATGGACTAGCATTGGCTGCCGGTGATGTCATCCTTGCTATGCGATCGCTTTTTAATCTTATCCTCAGTTGTATAGTTGCCATTTCCTTTGCTGTCTTCCTAGTGTCAGTATTACCATTTAAGGAAATGACGACTGAGATTGCAGCTAGAATTCGCCCCAATATCTTAGATTTAGTAGTTGCTTTATTTTCCGGTGCAGTTGGTTCAGTGGCAATTTGTAAAGAAGCAAAAGGAGTAGCAACTTCTGTCCCTGGAGTGGCTATTGCAGTGGCCTTAATGCCGCCTTTATGCGTTGTGGGTTATGGTATTGGTGTAGCAATTAGCGTGGATTCTGTCAAAGGACTACAGGTAGCTAGTGGTGGGGGATTACTATTTTTGACCAACTTAGTAGCAATTACATTCACTGCCATGCTGGTTTTTCTAAGTTTACATATTGATAATGATCAGGTAAAAAAAACAGTAAAAGCATGGAGAACAACAGATAAAGAAAGTTTGTGGATGCAGAATATTTTAGAAAAATTACCTGCATACAATAAACTGAAAAAAGTTGGAGGTCTTCCTGGCAGATTTTTGTTGATTTTTACTACCATTGGCATAATTAGTTTCCCACTCAATCAATCTCTCAGCCAACTCAGGCGTGAAATCGCTTTACAGCAACAGGAAAATAAAATTCGGAGAACAGCGACTGAAGTATGGCAGCAGAAATTTGAAAATTTCCCTAGTGGTGAAACACGTTCTTATATTAGTAATATATCAACTTCAGAAAAAAATAATAAACTAACAATTCAACTTCAGGTATTTAGCAGTAAAGAATACACGAATGAAGAAAAAAATAATTATATTCAAATATTGGCTTCTCGTTTGCAAAAATCACCAGAATTATTAGCATTGAAACTGATTGAAATTCCGACAGCATCAAATGAACTTGTCCGCCAATTAACTGTAGAAAACCCTGCTGAACAAGTTGTTAATATTGCTCAGTTGCAAGCTAATCTTTTCCAAGAAATGCAATTTTCTTTAAGTGATATACAACTTCCTCAACCAGCAAAATTAATTAATTACGAATTAATTAGTAGTCCTCTACAACTATTAAGTATCCGATTAATCTATCTGAGTGAAAGAGATATTGATAGAGATGCTCAAATACTCTTGGCAGATAATATTAGAAGTAAGCTTAATTACCAATCTGCGAAAGTGACGATGCAGAGAATAGAAACTAATTTAGGAATTATTTCTTTTGAAAAAGATCAATCAGTAGTGACACCAGCTAATGCTAAGTTGTTAGATCGTGCTGGTGAAATTTTACAGCAACAGCCTAATTTAAGCCTAGAGGTGATAGTTAACCAGGAACTAACTGAGTCACAAGATATTATTCAAGCGCGATCGCAAGCCATTCTAGAATACCTACAATTAAAATGGCAAATCACTGACTACAGGATAGATACACAAATAGGTACAGAACCTAAACCAAATGCCAAACTCCAAATTACAGTAGAATCACAGAAGAAGCCACCACTGGAAACTCTGCCAGAACCGCGCTAATATGATTAACCCTCGTTTTATCAGATTTTTTCGCCACCTCAATGGCCGAACACTGAAGAAAACCTTTGCCAAGACTATGGAGAGAAGGCTTTTAGGACTAGCTTCAGAAATTGCCTTTAACGCCATGTTATCGCTGTTTCCGGCTGTTCTGGCCGTGCTAACAGCTATTGGATTAGCAGGGAAATCATTGCAAAACACCTTTATTCAACTAACAGTGCAACTGAGTCAGATTGTACCCGAAGATGCGTGGATTTTAATTAGCGACTTTGCGAGTACAGAGATTGCTGAGTCTCAAAATAGGGGTTTGTTTTCTGTCAGTTTTGCGATCGCTATTTGGACAGCTTCTGGTGCCGTTAGTACAGCTATGACTGCTTTTGATCAAATTGAGCAAATTTCCCCAGAAAATATACGCCCTTTTTGGAAAGCTAAACTCATTTCTCTGGGATTAACAATTGGTACAATATTACTTTTAATTCTGGCTTCTTTTTTAGTATTTATTAGTGATTTACTTTTAGGAATAGTGGTAAATAGCAATCCTTATTTAGCATTCTTATTACCTCTTTGGAAACTGTTACAGTGGCCTTTAGCCTTAGTTATTGTTTCTGCCACTTTTAGTTTAGTCTATCGTTATGGGCCGAGCGTGTGGAAACCAGGCATACCATTGATGCCAGGGGCAGTTTTAGCAGCTATATTTTGGGCGCTAGTTTCTGCACTATTCCGGCTTTATGTTAGCAATTTCGGAAATTATAATAAAGTTTATGGTACAGTAGGAACTTTTATAGTATTAATGTTGTGGTTGTGGATGAGTGCCTTTGTTCTCCTTGTTGGCAACCAATTAAATGTCACTGTTGGCGAATTTATACAGACAAAAAGGGAGCAATTTGACAAAACAAATAATATAAATCAGTCAATATAGGTATTAGGTAAGGAGTTCGGAGTCAGGAGTTCGGAGTTAGGAGTTAGAAGCGTCAGATATTAGAGGGTGTTTGAAAAGTCTCCTTCCATGTCATGCTGAGGAACGTAGCATCTCAGTATGTGGGCTAAACTCCAGATTCTTCGTTGCGTAAGACTCCACATGGCTAACGCCACGCTATGCCTACGGCACACTACGTGAACGCGAACAGAATGACAAATTATACGTCCCTAAACTTTTCAAACATCCTCTTAAATGTCTATTGATTGTTGGTAAATTATCAAGTCTGATGCACCCTACAAAGCAAGCCAATTGGCTAAGTCTTGAATCCGTCAAAATGTCTTTGACAAACTACTAAAAACAGAGGAAGTTTACCAATTACCAATTACCAATTACCAATTACCAATTACCAATTACCAATCACCAATTACCAATTACTAATCACCAATCACCAATTATTAAAAATGTCTAATCCTCCTAATCGCTTTTCCATTGAACCTGATGGATATGCACCTAGATTAAAGCGTATACGTCAAATTAGTAGACTCTTAGATAATGCTATTACAATTCCTGGAACTCAGGTTGGGATTGGGTTAGATCCAATTCTCGGATTAATACCTGTTGGTGGTGATGTGTTGTCATTGATAGTTTCTATCTACATTATCATTGAATCAGCACAGATGGGTGTGCCTAGAGCTACATTAATCCGAATGGTTGCAAATATCATTATTGATGCTTTAGTAGGTGCTATCCCCATGTTGGGAGACTTATTTGATTTTGCCTGGAAAGCAAATAATTATAACATCAAGTTATTAGAAGATTACTTAGAATCTCCTGGTGAAAAAAAGAAAGTTGACCAGGTATTTATTATTACCCTTTTTGCTGGATTATTTTTACTTGCCATTGTCTTAATAGCATTACCCGTGATATTAATAAGAATGCTATGGAGTGCCTTAACTGGCGGTTAAATTAATTATTAATTACACAATGCAAAACTGGTGGCAAGTTAACTTTCCTAAAGGACAACAAAGTCTGATTATTCAAGATGCTAATGGATATACCGCACAAATCGCTTATGGCGAAAAAGGTACAGGTAAGCCGCTAATTTTATTACATGGTCTGGGCAGTTGGAGTTATAATTGGCGGCATAGTATCAAACCATTATCTAAAGATTTTCGGGTAATTTGTTTTGATGCTAAGGGCTATGGTTTTTCTGAAAAAAATCTATTCTGCCGAGAAAAAACTGGTCATCAAGTAATTGAATTAGAAAGAATTATTCAGGCTTTATGCGATGAACCACCTGTTATCGTCGCAGAATCTTTAGGTGCATTAGTTGCTTTAGCATTAGCTGCAAAAAATCCTCTATTAATTGGGCGTTTGGTAGTTATTAACGCGCCAATCTTTGTTGAACAGTTACCCCATTGGGCTATGGGATTACTTGCCCAAACACCGCTGGAAATCATACATACAATTGACTTTTTACGTTTAGCATATTGGTTTGCACCTATAGTTAGAGAGGTAATGGGTATAGAAAGACGTAAAGTGTTATTCGATCCTTCTATTCTCACAGAAGAAGATGTTTATTGGATAACTTATCCGTTTATTGAAATTCCAGGAACTTTGGTAAAGGTGGCAGAAGAGTTACAAATAGCAGTGCAAGAAATTGAAAATTTCCAAGCTAAAAAGCCCAATATGCTTAGTCAGATTCAAAGTAATCTTAGCAATATTGAATGTCCTACACTAATTTTATGGGGTGATCAAGATAGTTGGTTTCCTCTTAGTCATGGAGAGAAATTACATCAACATATCCCTAATTCACGGTTTCAAGTTTTGCATAACTGCTATCATGATGCCTCAACTGGTGCTTCTCAGGTAGTGAATTCAGAGATTATTAAATTTTTGCAGGATACAGATTTTTGTTAATCGAGGGCAGGAAAACCCAGCCCCTAAAGGTTTTGCGATTGAATGACTGTATCTCACTCAATTGCATACCGCTATATAGATTTTTTATGTTTAATTAAGTTGATCCCACCTGAGTTCGACATAAGATAATTTGTGGAAAACTCGTCCCCAGTAGGAGTCTCAAAGCCTTATTCTCTCGCTCTTAAAAATCATAACTCCGTTCGGCGAAGCCGTGCCGTAGGCATAGGAGAAACTCCTAACACCGAACTCAGGTGATCCCAATTATCCATAAAATAAGAGTGGGAGAAGGCATACCAATCGCCTTTAATCTCCCACTCTGCATTTGCTGCTGGAGCGTTCAGGAATATGTATAGACGCTGCCCGTTATTTAGGGGGGCTAAATTGTACGTCAACGACAGCGCCTGTATGCTGTGAATATTCCCTTGCAGCAAATGTTAAACTTGATTATTATTTTTTTTGCTGAACTCATAGTCCAGAAAATTGTAAGTAGATTGCTTTTTATCCCCAAGAAAGACTTTTTTAAAAAGCCTTTATCAGACTGATTTATTAATAGTAGTTGCCCCTGATAACAACACCCTTTAAGTCGTTTATCTTTTATTAATTTAACTGGGTTCTTTACAGATTGGTTGCCAAGTTGGCACTTTTTATCGGTTATCAATTTGAGAGGATGTTATTCAAGTATTCTGATTATTCTCAAAACCTTACACCCTATACTCTTCTTCAAACCCGTTATGGAAGTTTGAGTAAGCGGAAGATTACCCAGCAACCAGCAGCACAAGTCAGGGCGATCGCAATTATTAACCATGAAGGTGTAGCATTACTGGTATCAGTGAATTGTGTGATTAGTTCCGCACTGACTACTTTTAATGGTTTTTCTGCTTCTTTTTTTGGCACATCCCCAATATAACTTAGTTGATAATAACCAAAAATTGAGACTCCTACAGAAATTCCAAACAACCCTACAAACAAAAGCCAAGAATGCTTTAGCAACAGGTTTTTAGCTGGAGGTGTATTTTTTGATGCTTCTAAACTAGTTTCTGTTGATTGGTTTGGCTTTTGCTTTACACCGTCACTATTGTCCATAATTAATATCACGCTTGTATGCTCTAGTAAATTATTGTACTAGAAGACACAAGTGTTATGGCAGGAGTCAGATTTACTCAGCACTCGTTACTCAGCACTCACTACTCTTTAGTTGTCCGTTGCCATTATTTTAATTCGTAATACAGTTTTGTATTGGCAAAAATAGTTTTTACCCAAACTTTACAGAAACAGGACTTAAGCAAAACAAAAAGTAGCAGTAATTCATGAATTACCGCTACGTAATCATAAGATTTTCAGCTACATCTTGCGTGAGTCCTAAGAAAGATGCTCCTTTTCACTCAACCGTCGTTACTCTTTAAATGTCTTTCAATAGCTAATTGAATTAATTCGTCTACTAATTTGGGAAAAGAAATACCAGTATTCGCCCAAAGTTGAGGATACATACTTGTGGCTGTGAACCCTGGTAAAGTATTAATTTCGTTAATTAAAATTTCTCCGGTAGCTTCGATATAGAAAAAATCTACCCGTGCTAAACCAGCAGCGTCAACTGCTAAAAAGGCTTTTAATGCCATTTCTTGAATTTGCTGAACTACTGACTCAGATAGATGTGCGGGAATAAATAAATCGGCTTTACCTTGGGTATATTTAGTTTCGTAATCGTAAAAATCACTATCAAACGTAATCTCACCAATAACAGATGCTTTGGGGTTATCGTTACCTAAAACGGCACATTCTACTTCTCTAGCGACAACTCCGGCTTCGACAATGATGCGTCTATCATAGGTTGCGGCATTATCTAAAGCTGATTCTAACTCTTGGCGCGATCGCACTTTCGCAATTCCCACCGATGAACCCAAATTAGCAGGTTTAACGAAACAGGGATAACCTAGTGTTGCTTCAATTTCATCGCATAATTTCGGAAAAATACAAGGATTTGACCAAACTTGCGCCCTAGTTATCGCTTTATATTTTACCTGGGGTAGTCCAGCCTGAGCAAAAGCGGTTTTCATGCCGATTTTATCCATTCCCGTAGCCGAACCTAACACCCCAGAACCCACATAAGGGACTTGCATTAAAGTGAGTAAACCTTGAATTGTACCATCTTCACCATTGGGGCCGTGGAGAATAGGAAACCACAAATCAATTTCTGCTGTTTGCGGTGGAAACTCCCATAAATTAGGGGTTACGGCTAGATTTTCTCTAGCCACACCAGATGATAAAACTTGCTGTGCAACTTCCCCAGCTTGCCAAAAACCATCCTTTTGGATGTAGAAAGGCACAATTTCGTACTTATGACTATTTTCCTCTGCACTTAAAGCATTAGCGATCGCTCGTGCAGAAATTATTGAAACTTCATGTTCTCCAGAACGTCCACCAAACAGCAATCCCACCCGCAGCTTAGACATCTTCTGTACCTCGACACTATCTAAAGCAGATAGCGTACCACAGGGAATGCAATCTTAACCGATTAGATGTTCAAGAAATATACAGCAGGAGTTCGGAGTTTCTCCTATGCCTACGGCACGTCTTCGCCGAACGGAGACGCTACGCGAACGGAGTTCGGAATCAGGAGTTAAGAGTTAAGAGTTAAGAGTCAGGAGTTCGGAGTACAACTGGCCAAAAATCCTAAAGCTTAACTGGCTGCTTCTGTTCTGTAGTCTGGGAATTACTGCTATTGTTAACAGGTGTTACTGCTAAAAAAGCTTCTTTACCTGTAATCAATCTAGAGCGACGATTACGAGTAATATAATTCCATGCCCACTGAAATACTACTACTAATTTAGTGTCAAACTCAATTAAGAAGTAGATGTGAATTATTAGCCAAAATACCCAAGCTAGGAAACCGGTGAGTTTGATGAACCCTAAATCTACCACAGCTAAATTTTGCCCAATCATTGCCAAACTACCAACATCGGTGTAATGAAATTGTGGCAAAGTATGACCATGAAGCCGTAGTTGAATCAGTCCACCGACATATTCTCCTTGTTGTTTAGCTACAGGTGCAACACCAGGTAAGGGTTTACCATTTTGATGGGAGAAATTTGCTAGATCTCCAATTACGAAAATGTTTTTATAACCCTTAATAGTCAAATCTGGTTCGACAATTACTCTTCCAGAGAAATCGCATTCTACATCTGTTCGTTCTGCTAAGACTTTCCCCAGTGCCGAACCTTGAACACCTGCTGCCCACAATATAGTTTTTGAGGCAATGTCTGTCAGTTCATCGTTTTGCTTGAAAGTAACTATGTCATTTTCAATATTTGTCACCCTGGTAAGAGTGTGAATAACAACTCCCAACTTTTGCAAAGATTCTGCTGCTACTTTGGATAATTCTGGCGCAATGTGTGGGAGAATGCGATCGCCCCCTTGCAATAGCAAAATTTTCGCTTCTGAGGTGTTGATGTTGCGAAAATCTTCTTTGAGAGTTTTGTATGCCAATTCTGCGATCGCACCTGCCAATTCTACACCGGTAGGGCCACCGCCCACAATCACAAAAGTCAAAAAAGCACGGCGTTTTACAGGATCGGTTTCTTGTTCTGCCGCTTCAAATGCCGAAAATATCCGCCGACGCATTTCTATGGCATCTTCAACAGTTTTCAAACCAGGGGCAGTTTCTTTCCAGCTATCTTTACCAAAATAGGAATGGTTAGCACCTGTGGCCACAATTAATGTATCGTAAGGTACTATTTGATCACCCAAAATAACTTGTTGCGCTTTTGGATCAATAACACTTACTTCTCCCAGCAATACTTTTGTATTCTTGCTTTTGCTGAATACAGATCGCAATGGTGCAGAAATATCAGCAGGTGATAACGTACCTGTCGCAACTTGATATAAAAGCGGCTGAAATAAGTGAAAATTCCGTTTATCAATGAGAGTAACATCTACATTTGCATTAGCAAGAGTCTTTGCTGTATACAGTCCACCAAAGCCACCACCAACAATGACAACTTGATGTAATGGCTTTTTCTCCAGTGCTACCATAAGACATATTTCCTTTTGTTAAGATTCCTGTAACCTTTCTTAACAAGAATGTAACAAAATCATAATATATTTTGCCGTTTATTTAGAACACTTGAAAAAATAATGAAAGTAGTCAAAGTTACCAATAAATCATTATTAGAAGGAAACTTTTAACTCAGTTGTAAGATATCTCTAAGAGGATGTTTTAAAAGTTTAGGGACGTATAATTTGTCATTCTGTTCGCGTTCACGTAGTGTGCCGTAGGCATAGCGTGGCGTTAGCCATGTGGAGTCTTACGCAACGAAGAATCTGGAGTTTAGCCCACATACTGAGATGCTACGTTCCTCAGCATGACATGGAAGGAGACTTTTCAAACAACCTCTAAGATATAGCCGTTCCCATGCTCGTGAGGTACAAAGTTTTTTCATTTTAGGGAACAGGAAAATGCTCAATTCAACCCACTGACAGGTTAAAATCAGAACAGAGACACAAGCAACCCAGCGAAAATATTAGTATGAATCTACAAGAGAAAACCATTGCTCAAATACAGCAAATGCCACCTTCTTTACTTCAGGAAGTCAGTGATTTTATAGACTTTCTATTCATGAAACATAGCAGTGATAACGGAGACTTGTGGCTTCAGTTTAGTGAATCGCTAGATATGTCAGAATCTGATTTTTCTGATTACTTATCTAATTTAGAAAAATATGAAGAACGCTTGGCAAATGGAGAAATTAAGTGGTAAATCTCAAAAGGGGAGATGTGGTTTTATGTGATCTTAATCCTGTTATTGGTACAGAACAAGCAGGAATTAGACCTGTTTTAGTGGTGCAAATTGATCGAGCAAATGCAGTTAGCCCTCATACCATTATTGCACCATTCACCTCTAAAATTAGACGTGCTATTTTAGCATCTCATGTATTTGTGCCTTCTGGTATTGGTGGTTTAAGCCAAGACTCTGTAGTACTTTGCGAGCAAATTCGAGTTGTTGATAAATCAAGAATTATCAAATTGATTGGTCAGTTAGATGATAATTATTTAGTTGAGTTAGAAATAGCTTTGTGTACTATCCTTGGTTTAAATATTATAAATAATAATGAGTGATTTTAGTTTGGTATAGACAGTTGCAACCCAACATTTATAAATGTACCTGTTGGGTTTCCTTTCGTCAACCCAACCTACTTTACTTGAACAATAACTCCCTCCAGTTTCTTGCTCTTTGCGCTTCTGCGCCTTTGCGTGAGACTCATTCCACCACATCAAACCAAACAGGCGATAAATCATCAACTTGCCCATTATAATTAACAGTAATTTCCTCACCTGCTCGAATATCTTTATGAGCAATAATTTCAATTACATTTTTAGAAAAATTCTTAACATAAAGCGCATTGGGATGATAAGAATGATTAAAAAGTGACGCAAAGCCCAAAGCTATAGCGCCACTTTCCCCATGCCAACCAAAATAATAATTTAATAAAACCGTTTTGACAATTAATTTAACTTGTTGCTTAGGGATAACTATCACCGCTGCTTTTTCAATTACCTCTCCTTTAGCAAAACTCTTCTGAGCAAATATACCTCTACCTTTAGAGTCTGTATCACGAAATACTAGCATATACAATTCTGTCTGATGGGTGAAAAATATTGTGTAGGACTAATCACGCCAAACGCAGAGAGAATAAAGATTTTAGTGCATGATTTACGGCTGCTATAGCCACTATAAAGTTAATAATCAAAGATATAGTCAAAATTTCCGTAAATATTAATTTTTCCGCGCCGATATAATAAAAATCATGTTATTATAAATATCCCATGCTAACTATCATTGGATGTGGAAATCTCAATCGTAATGACGATGCTGTAGGCGTAATCATCGCCCAACGTTTACAGCAATATCTCGCCCAAAACCCTCACCCCAACATCCGCGTTTTTGATTGTGGTACTGCGGGAATGGAAGTGATGTTTCAAGCGAGAGGAAGTGAAAAATTAATTATTTTGGATGCCAGTTGCACAGGTTCCGAACCAGGTGCTATATTTAAAGTCCCAGGTAAAGAACTAGAAGCACTGCCAGAACCTAGTTACAACCTGCATGATTTTCGTTGGGATCATGCTTTAGCAGCCGGGAGAAAAATCTTTGCAGATGATTTTCCTCAACAGGTGACAGTTTATTTAATTGAAGCTGCTAACCTTGATTTAGGCTTAGAATTAAGTCCAGTTGTCCAACATTCAGCCGATTTAGTTTTTGCAGAACTAATCACAATTCTCAGCCAGAATGTTATGGCTTAATTAATAATCCAAAGTCCCAAATTTAGCTTATGCCCAATCACGATAAACTGATAATTCATCTACCCTCATTTCAAATGGTATGCCATTAGTTTCTGGGGGACATACGCGAATTTTAGCACTGCTGACAATGCTGTAGAGTAAACTTCCCATTGGCACGATTTTTTGCAAAACTCGCCAGTTAGTAACTTGATCAGGGCATTCAATTACTAATGTCAAAGCACTAGCATGGGTTGTCACATACCAACGACAATCGGATAGTAGACCTTGAATAGTGCGATCGCACCCGTCATAAAAGTACCTACTAATAGAATACTCTAATTGTTGCCGCAAAATAATATCTGCTGATGTTGGCTGCATAGGGTGCTTATCATCAGCATGGGAATCAAATTGTCTTCTAGCCATTTCTCTTGATTTTCCTATTTTATTTACCAATTGCCATTACATAAAGCACATCCTTATTGGTTCCTAGAAACTCTTGGGCTTCATCATCATAAAAAGCACCAATTCCACTACAATCTATGCCCCAATAATTGCTAAATAGATACACTCTTTGTCCGACAAAACCAGCTAATTGCATCGCAGTTTGATAGCTGAGATAATCGGACACAAAAAACAAAGTTACAGCGCAGTCTTTAGCCAGCGCCTGATTAATACACAAGTAACCTGTTTTTTCGCTAAAATCACCCGAATTTATGAGATTCCTACCGTTATATAAACCGGGTGTCATTCCCTCGACACGATGCACCACCGAGTAAATTTCTATTTCCTCAAAATTCTCACTTGGTATTGGTTGTTGAACATCTTGCAAAATTTGCCAATAGGTTTGTTGGGAAATAGATTGCTTTTGAAAACGTCGAATAGAACGCCTATTCCAAACGTTCTCAGAAAACCTTTCTCGGTGAAAATTAAATTGAGGATGTTCTAGATGTTGCTGGTGACTAGGTTGCCATGATGTTGCTTGATAGGCATCTTCAATGAATTGATTAGCTTGAAAATAATCAGTACCACAAACAAAAGGAATTGGTAGTCTTAAGCGTCTGACTGACTTTTCTTGCGTTTCTCCCGATATCACACAACTAGTAATAAACTCCTTATTCTCAAATCCTAAATCAGCATTGAGAGAGAGTTTATCAAAGTCAAAGATTAATTGGATGTTTTTTTCGTGAAGATATGCTGAAGATGCGATCGCACCCAAATGGTGTCCGCTATCCAAAAAGCAATACCTCATGCTCCTGTCTTGATATTTCCAGCTAGACCTATAATAAACACAACTAACTAAAAAAATGAATCCATTGATACGTTTATTTGGTATAACATAACTCTCCAACCCATCATCAATTAATTCATAGATCAGTGTTAGACAATTATTCTCAACTTCCAGATGATAGATACCATCTATAAATCCCTCAACACCACGTATTTGAACATAAACCTCCGTCGGGTATAACGCGCCTGCTGAGGGATTTACCCGGAGTTTATAAGCGCCATCCTTATAAATCTTCTCAAAAGTAATGGCGCTTGTTAACCTGATAAAAGCATGAATTGGATTATCGACAATTAATTTCACTCGCCGATAAAATTTTGGATAAACTTTAAAGGTGCGAGGTTGAGTTGATGCATCCACATAATTGGGATTCATCTGCACTGATAGGTAAGAATGCTTGGTAGACTCGTGACAGGCTTCTTTAGAAAGCTTACTGTGTGGCATTTTTCAGTAACCTTAAAACTTCTACATTGCTGGCAAAGTCAATTGCTTTATAATCGTCCAAATTTTGTAAATTCATGTTAGGATTATGTTGTAATAGCAACCTCACTACTTCTGTCTTTCCAGCCGATGCACCATACATCAGGACAGTTGCGCCATTATCATTTTGATTGTTAATATCAATGTTGACTGACAACAACAAATTCATTAAATCGTAGTGATTACCAAAACAAGCGAACCATAAAGCATTATTGCGATCATTGTTTCTAGCGTTGATATCTGCACCCGCATCTATCAGTTCTTTGACAACTGGGTAGACTCCCTCTCTTGTGGCTTTCATTAAAGCTGTATCACCGTTTTCACCATGCTGATTTAAATCTTCAGCATTGTAACCATTTGCTATTAACCAATGGCTAGTTTCCAAGCTCAATTTTGGCTGATTTGTTTGACTCATAATTATGACTATGAACAATGAACACAACTAAAAATGTAATGGTGAGCAATGCTCACCATATCTAAAAACACTATTTCAATTTTCACGAACGATTAGTAGCTGATGAACAATTTATAGTTTATAGATCAGCAGCAAATCGTTTGCAAAAAATAATTTGTTGAAGATTAATATTTACGCAGTTTTTCTATATTTTTCTCTAACTTGCTTTCTATCTACCTTTGTTTTAGTTGCAACAAGAATAAAGTAAGAACATCTTTGATAACTCTGTAATCGCTTTTAGTGGAAATTTGGTTCACCACCAACAATTTAGCTTATTTATATATTATCACTTTGATAAAGTTGAATTATAAATCATTTATAAAGATCCAAAAATTTTATTGTGTAGGTTGGATTGACATAAGGAAATGCAACATTCCTAAAACTTTGTTGGGTTGCGCTGTCGCTTAACTCAGCCTACAATTTTCTGAATATTGTGTTATTCTACTCAACGAGCTTGTTAAAAAAATCTAAAAATTTACCATTGATATATAAAGTTTGTTAGTTTATTCAGTGTAAATAACTAAAAGGAAAATAAAAATAATGGAAATCAGCGCCAGAAATACCTTTAAAGCAACTGTGAAAAAAGTTACTCCTGGTTCAATTAATACAGAGGTAACTTTAGAATTAGCACCTGGTGTGGAAGTAGTATCTGTCATCACTAAATCATCAGCAGAAAAGCTGGGTTTAGTTGAAGGTAAAGAAGCTTATGCTGTGATTAAGTCATCGGATGTACTTGTTGCTGTTGACTAAAAAATTCAGCGACTTGTAAGAGGATGTTTGAAAAGTTTCCGGTGACTTCTAGTCGCCAGGGCTAGTAATAAATTAGACTTTTCAAACATCTTCTAAAGTGTAGGATGGGTAATGCGATTCCTAGGTCACGCCATACACTATTGCGTAGTTCACCGCAGGTATCGCTTTTTCTGTATATAGTTTATTGAAATGCTTTATGAAGGCGTTAGATTTGAAATAGAAGGGTAAAAGTGCAAATACATATTGGATATGAATAATCCCCTCAAATGGTAATGGTGCGTCAGATTTTTAATTTAATAATTTTATTACTAGGTTATTTGTCTGACGCATCCTACTAGTTATATGAATTTTCTTAAATATTGACTACACGAACATAAATAGCACGGGCTGTTTGCCGATCTATTGTCATAGATATATTATTAAATTTAACTATTAGGGAAGGAAACTGCTGTTCTAAAATTATACTATTTCCTGTTGATATACCCATTGAAATAATTTTTTTACGAATGCTTTCATCCTGAGTTTTACAGGAAATGATAATTCCTTTTTCTCCTGGCTTGAGCAATTCTAAAGAGCAACCTGTAAAACTAAAAGGAGTAAACATTGCGGAATAAAAATGAAAGGTTAAAATTATAAAGAATGAAGGATGATTAACATCCTTCATCTTTGTAAAAGCTAAGACATTAAAATTTTAGACTAGATAAGGCTCTTGATGGGTTTTAATTGTGCAGTTAGAGCGAGGATATGTAACGCACAATAGAGCGAATCCTTTGGCCATTTGATCGTCATCTAGGAAGATTTGGTCAGATTGATCAACTTCACCTTCTACAACCTTACCTACACAGCTAGAGCAAGAACCGGAATGACAAGAGAAGGGCAATTCAATACCGGCTTCTTCTGCTGCGTCTAGAATTGTAGTTTCTTCATCACATTCAATTGTGGTGTCAAGGTTGTCCTTTTTGTTCATCAATCGTACTTGATAAGCCATTGTTCGATTCTCCTCAAACGTGAATAAAGTTAGTTTTGCTGACTTGCTTAAGTCTCCCTGGTGTAATTCAAAATTCAAAATAAAGGATCGAATTTTTGAACTTTGAATTTCTTAGCTGCAAGGTACACCTTCAGGTGAACAATCACCTGCTTTAAAAGATTTTCCACAACCGCAGGTATCAGTTGCATTGGGATTAGTGAACTTGAAACCGCTGTCCATTACTCCCTCAACAAAATCAATTACCACACCTTCTAATAAGGGCGCACTTTTAGCGTCTACGTAAAGCAACACATTTCCTTGTTGGGTTACGATATCATCTGGTTGAGGCTGACTTGTAATGTCAATTCCATATTCATAGCCACTACAACCCCCATCTTTGACAGAGATGCGGACACCTTTTGTGGCTTTATTAGATTCGTCGGTTGCTGAACCTCTTAAAAATGCCCACAGACGAAATTCTGCTTTTTCTGTTAAAGTAACAGCCATTTTGTTTCCTGTTCTGTAGCGATTATTCTGATTTTGAGATGTGGGAAATTGCTTTTTTGGCGGAACGGAACTTTACACCGTTAACGGTTGGGATTGGGAGTATCGCCAAGGTGCAGTGTTACCGCAGACGGGACAATTGCGATCGCGGTGAGAACGACGTTTAGCAAATTCCATTCTGTTCAAGTCAATCGTCAGCAGTTCTGACAATAGCGGTTGACTAAAACCGGTAATTAGCTTCACGGCTTCCAATGCCGTTAAACAAGCCAAAGTCCCAGACACAGCCCCTAGAACTGAAAAACCGCGCCGATCCCAATCAGGCTTTTCTGGAAACAGACAGGATAAACAAGGGGTGACACCAGGAATAATCGTGGTGAGGTAAGCCTCCATCCCGTCCATAGCGGCCTCTACCATTGGCTTACGCGATCGCACACAAGCTTCATTTAACAAATTGCGTTCTGTGAAATTGTGAGCGCAATCCAAAGCCATATCCGCCGATTGCACCAATGAATCCACGTTTTCTGCGGTAATGTAATCGTGAACTACGTCCACTTCCACATCAGGATTGATGGCTTTGAGTGTTTCTTGGGCTTTGAATACTCTAGGTTTACCCACCCAGTCGTCAGTCATCAAAATCTGACGATTCATATCATCCAGCCGCAAATCACCACCCCGGACTAGAATTAGCCGCCCAACGCCTGCTACTGCTAAGTAAAGCGCCGCCGTACCGCCTAATCCTCCCACACCCGATACCAGAACAGTCGCTGACTTGAGGCGCTTTTGAGCCGCTTCGCCAAAATTTGGGAGCATCATTTGGCGACTATAGCGTTCTAATTCGGTAGGCGTTAGGTTGATCAATTTATACCTCCTAATCAGAAGTGATTTCTGTCAGCGTGACTACATTCTTTGGCTTATCGTTAAACACTTTGAACAGCTTTTGTTCATGGGGTGTTGATTCAATAAAAACTTCATAAGCTTTTTGCAAAGCTAAGGAATATTGAGTTAATTTTTCGGTATCACTTAAGTTAGGAGAACTATTATCAATCTCTTGCATATATTGAGAGAATTTTTTCAATATATGGAGACGATTTACGTTTACAAATTTTTGGTCGTAGGGCAGTTGAAAGAAGATAAAATATTCTTCTGCATCTACTAGTTTGTTGAATTCTTGAATAGTCCCGGTCATTTGGCACTCTCCATTTGTTTTAGTTGCTGCTTGAGTTCATCTAGTTGTCGATAGATTTCGTATGTCTCGGCGGCAACGTCCATCAGTGTTTTGTAGTCTGTTGGTAGTCCTTCTGCTAAGTCGTGCAGATCCATTTTCATTTGACCTGCTTTGCTATTTAGCTTTCTGATTTTTGTGGTTAGTTCCTCAATTGTCATGGCTGATTGGGAATACTACTTCTTTCCACGGAGGAATATGGATTTATTGAACCGCTAAGGCGCGTTCACGAAGTGTGCCGTAGGCATAGGACGCGAAGGTAAGAGGGAAGAAGGAAGGAAGTAGGATAATTCGTAAGGATTCAGGATACAGAATGTTTGATATAGCAGGGAACTCTTAACAGAAGAGAAAAATATTCTTCTTCTCTCTCCTGACTCCTGACTCCTGACCAATTTGTTAAATATTTCCTACTTCGGGGAAACGTTTGGCTAAGTCAATGCCTTTGTTGACAAATGATGTTCCTTCTTCTTCCAGTTTTTCTAGGGAATCAAACCCATAGCGATGGGCATCGCGTAAGGTTTTTACAGTTAATAATAAACGACCTGAAAAGACTAATGCCCAACCGAATCCTTCATGACCTAAATCAACTACAACATGAGAAATTAATCCTGTTTCTTTCTCGATGCTGGAGGCTACAGCCCTGAAGAAGGCGTTGATTCGTGATATTGTTGCTAGGTCAACTTCACCTTCAATGGAAATTTCTCGTTTCTTTTGTTTGGTGACAACAAAAGGTTTAAGGATTAGTTCATCAGCCCAGTTACGGTAAGTTCCATAGGTATCTTGCGCCCGGATTTGTTGAACTAATGCTTTGAGAAATGGTGAAGTTATTGGTGTGCTTGTAGCGGTTCCATTGACGCTGTTATTTTCACTCATACGGCTGCTTCGTTTTCTACTTCTTCTGCAAAATTTGACTTGGTTTTATTCAAGGCTTTACGCAACCAAGGTGGGGGGTTGCCTTTGAGGGTTGTGACTAATTTACTCAGAATTTCTTCGATTTTTTCTTCTTCTGATTTAGCCTTGACTGGTGTTACACCTTTTTTGATTAAACGAGCGGCGGCGCTACCACCAATGGCGACTACATAAACGATTGTGCAATCATTTAATGCCTCAAGTTTAAGTGTGATTTTATCTTCGTTACCATCTTCTTTGAGGTCGCCTTCAAATTTCAGAGTTTCGAGGAATTCATATCCATCATCTGAAATTTCATAAACATCAATTTCTTTAGCCCAACCAAAGTGAGCATTAACATGAATTCTGTCTGTTGTGGTGAAGGCAATTTTCACGTTCATACTCCTAAGAAGGTGACAGGTTACAGTGAATGGTTAAGAAGATGACAGGTTATAGGTGACAAATTACAGTGAAGAGTTAAGAAGGGAAGAACGAAGGAAGAAGTCAACAATCAACTTTTATCTACTTACTTCTTGACTGTCACCTGTCACCTGTTCCCTGTCACCTATTCCCTATTAATTACTGATGACCAATGATTGATCATTAATGACTCTTCGTGTTCTAAAAAGAGGTTTCCCATCCCAAATAAAACTTCCATTGTGCCGCGATAGCCTACTTTGGTGAATAAGCCATTTCCTAATCGGTCATAGATGGGAATTCCGAGACGGTAGAAGGGGATTTTGAGACGTTTAGCGATCGCATTCACGTTGGAGTTACCAATCAGCAAATCTGAACCTACTGCTAACTCTTCCAAGTCTTCCAAGTCGCCGATAGTCACGCTTTTGACGGGGAGATGTTCTAATAAATGCGATCGCGTGGTTGTCACGACAGCGTGAATAGAAGTCCCCATTGACTGCAAGAAATGCACCATAGACCAAAGTAAATCCGGTTCTAGCGCTAAAGAAATCCGTTTTGCACCGAAGTAAAAGTGAGTATCCAACATTGCATCTTGCAACTGACGACGCTGACGGCGATATTTTTCTGGTACGGGATTACCACTCAAAACCGCCAACGCTTGCAGGAACTCATCCACAGGTTCTAAACCCGTCAAATCCTTAAATACTTCGTAATCTGTGCCAAAACGCTCTTGGAGAATCTTGGCAGCACCCCGCATACTTTCACCCAAAGCTAAGGTAAAAGCCGAACTACCCAAAGAACGCAGCTGTTTAAGAGTTGTCCCGCTAACCGTCACCGCACTATATTCATCCTCCAGATGTCCATCTAGAGAAGCACCCAAATCGGGTACAAAAATGGGTTCAAATCCAAAAGCGGTGACAATTTCCCGAACTTCCTGCACATCTCCAGGAGTGAAAGCAGAACCAGCCAAAATGGTGATTTGTTCCGGTTTAATTCCCCCAGCTTTGGGAATCTCCTTAACAATGCTTTCTACAGCTGCTGCAAAACCATCTTGTAGCGCACCTTTAAAATCTGGAGTAGGTGCAAATGCGATCGCTAAATAGTCAAGTTCAGGATGACGTTTGCGGATTTCCTTCAAAAAACCTTCAATATCATCCCCCCTCGTTTCCGTTAACCCAGTCGTACACAAACCGATAATTTCCGGTTTAGCCTTTTCCACCAAAGTCAAAATAGCTTGCTCAACATTTTCCTCACCACCCAAAATAGTAGTGACTTCCGTCATAGCCGTAGTAGCCAGAGGAATCGCTTCCCGAAAATGCCGCACCAAAACCACCTTAGCAAAAGCAGTACAACCTTGAGAACCGTGAAACAGAGGCATAGCCCCCTTCAACCCCAAAAAAGCCAAAGATGCACCCAAAGCCTGACTTTGTTTCAGCGGATTAACCGTAAGAGACTTGTTTGGAGTATTAACAATTGCCATAAATTATTCTTTCATAAATTTTAAACTTTCCTCTCGTTCCCTGACTCTGGCAGGGAATGCCTAGAGTGAGGCTCTGCCTCATCTACCTTAGAAGCAAAGCCTCCTGGAAACCCCCATTAAACTTCCTCTTCATCCCAAGGAGCCGGCTTACGTATTTGTTCCCAGACAGGACTGTATAAAGCCTCATACAACTCCCGCGCCATTTCCACCATCCCCACATAACCCGCATAAGGATGATGACGTTCTTGGTTAATATCCAGAAAAGGAATCCGCGCCTTCAAAGCCGTATACTGATTCCGTCCCCCAGCAATAAGCATATCTGCGTTAGTATCTCGCACCAACTTTAATAATTCTTGGGCGTTACCTTTCTCTAGCATAATGCCATCATTGCCCAACAACTTCTTAATTTTGGCCTTATCTTCCTCTGTACTTTTGCGAGTACTAGTAGCAACAACTTCAATTCCTAAATCATTAGCTGCCGAAATAATTGACCAACTTTTCACACCACCAGTATATAAAACCACCCGTTTACCTTTCAGGCGTTCTCTATAAGGAGCAAGTGCAATATCCAAAGCCGCAGTCTCTTCAGCAATTAACTTTTCTGTCCGTGCCATTAAATCAGCATCACCTAATTTTTTAGCAACAGTTCTCAGACAACGGTTAATATCATCAATACCATAAAAAGACTCTTCAATGAAAGGAATGTTATAACGTTCCTCCATTTTCCGCGCCATATTTAACAGCGCCCGTGAGCAAATCATCACATTTAACTTAGCCCGGTGAGCATAACGAATTTCTTCATAACGAGCATCACCAGTAATTTTCGATAAAACGCGAATACCTAACTTTTCAAATAAAGGCAAAACGCCCCACATTTCGCCAGCAATATTGTACTCACCAATTAAATTAATATCATAAGGAGTAGTATATTCTGGTTCAGCAGTTCCCACTACATATTCTAGTAAAGCTTCACCACCAAAACGATTACCCAGATTTTTACTACCAATAAAACCCGGAGCAATAACAGGAATCACAGGAATACCAATCTTCTCAGCCGCAACCTTACAAACTGCATCAACATCATCACCAATCAGAGCAGTTACGCAAGTAGCATAAACAAAAATTGCTGCTGGTGTATAGCGTTCCTTTAATTCCAAAATTGCCTTATAGAGCTTTTTCTCACCACCGAAAATAACATCATTTTCACCAATATCAGTGGTAAAACCAGTCTTATAAAGCATAGGGCCAGAAGAGAGACTACCACGACTACCCCAAGAATTACCAGCACAAGCAATAGGCCCGTGAACCAAATGAGCAGCATCAGTAATAGGTACTAAAGCAATCATCGCCCCATCAAAAGCACAACCCCCTTGAGCCGCACCTGGTTGAGCTTGTTGTGTACAAGACTTGTTTTTCTTTTCTTGTTTCTTTTGATTATGTTCGCATCCTGACTCACTAAGTAACTCGTTAATTTTGCCTTGGGTAATTTTCATCTCTCGTCTCGCGTTGAATGGAAGTTGTTAATTGAAATGTGAGCAAACCTGAATAGACTTCCCGCAAAATTCCTCTTTACACAATATTTACACAGATAAAGTTTCAGAAAAGATATCTATTTAGCTGTCGCCGAATTTTTCTGGCATTGAATATTGCCAATAAACATATAAACTTAAATTCACAAGAAATCATCAAGTACAATTTCCTATATCATTATTGGCATTGCTGAACTTACAGCAGTTTTCATGCATTTAACCTACAATCTGAATTAATTTATTTCTGCCTTGGTGCGAAATATTCATCAAGATGTGGCACATTTTCATGAAAATTGCTGTAAGTACAAAAACTCCATATTTCTCTTTGCGCCTCTGCGTGATATTTTTCTTAGATGAAATAAGTAATCAATACTAGCAAATGTACCTTGTGATATCTTCACCACATTCATCAGCAAGGTAAGACAAAGCCCGAAATCTTAAATAAACAAACTCATCATACAACGGATTGAGTTTGCACAATGGCGGAATATGTAAAATCCACCCGAATAAATTAACATCTCGCTCAAAAGGACAACAGCAAGGAATTACTTGACAAAGAACATGAGCAAAACGATAGTTTTTAACTTCAATTCCATCCACCCATCGCCGTAAAGGCTTAAGAATACCGAAAGAACCAGAACCTTTAGAATTAGGTGGATGGTAATTAGGCTGAGGATGTGGATGAGTGTGAGAGTGAGTTGTTTCCATAATACATAATGAAGGTAAATGCAATGAAAAAAAAGAAAAGGGAAAAGGAAAAGTTTGAATTAATTCAATTTGCAAAACTCATAACTTTGAATTTTGATATTTGAATTGATTTGTCTTTTCCTGACCCTTAATTGACAAGTGATAATTACTACAATTCTTTGCAGGGGTGGGAGAAACCCCATCCCCAAGGACATTCTTAACGAATCAAGTCGTAGGAAATATCTGTCTTAGAAGGAATATTGGTGTGTTGGTCGATATCTTCAAAGATTGTGTTAACAATCCAGTTGAGGAGGTTGATAATACCTTTGTAACCAACAGTAGCATAACGGTGGTAGTGGTGACGATCCATGATAGGATAACCAATTCTTACCAGGGGAACCTTACAATCACGCCACAGGTACTTACCGTAGGAATTACCAATTAACAAATCTACGGGTTCTGTGAACAACAATGATCTCATGTGCCACAAGTCCTTACCACCCCAGATTTTAGCTCCCTTACCGAAGACGCTAGAATCTAACAACGCTTGCAATTCTTTCTCGAATACGTCGTTGGTGTTGTGAACCAAGATATGTACAGGTTCAGCACCCATTTCCAACATGAAACCAACTACGCTGTAAACTAAGTCAGGATCACCGTAGATAGCAAAGCGCTTACCATGCAACCATGAGTGGGAATCGGTCATTGCGTCAACAGCACGACCACGTTCAATTTCCAACTCTTCAGGAATAGCCTTACCAGTCAATTCGCTGAGTTTCATCAAGAACTCATCAGTTCCCTTGATACCCCAAGGACGAGAAACGGAGACATCTTGCTTCCATTCCTTAGCAATGTACTCACGGGTTTTAATAGTGGAGTAAGCTTGCAGAGCAACAGTAGCCTTACCATTGATGGCATCTGCTGCATCTTCTAACTTAGTACCACCTGGGTACATATCGAATTCACCAGTGTTAGGTGAATCAACATAGTCACTGTTATCAGATAAAACAGTGTAGTCAATACCCATCAAGTTAGCAATCCGCTTAATTTCGCGGTTGTTTTCTACGTAGGTATCAAAACCAGGAATGAAGTTGATTTTACCATTGCTCTTAGCTTTCTTCTTACCTTCGGTCAAGGTAGAAAGAATTCCCTTCATCATGTTGTCGTAACCAGTGATGTGGGAACCAACGAAGCTAGGTGTGTGAGCAAAAGGTACTGGGAAATCTTGAGGAACAGAACCAGCTTCTTTCGCGTTACCAATGAATGACTGTAAGTCATCACCGATAACTTCTGCCATACAGGTGGTGCAGACAGCAATCATTTTTGGCTTATAAAGCTTGTAGGAGTTAGCCAAGCCATCAATCATGTTTTGCAGACCACCGAACACAGCAGCGTCTTCAGTCATAGAAGAAGAAACGCCGGAGAATGGTTCTTTGTAGTGACGGGTTAAGTGGGTACGGAAGTAAGCCACGCAACCTTGAGAACCTTGAACGAAGGGAAGAGTACCTTCAAAACCTACAGCCGCAAACATAGCACCTAAAGGTTGGCAACCCTTAGCTGGGTTAACAGTTAAAGCTGTACGTTCAAAGTTCTTTTCACGATATTCCCAGCTTTTTGTCCATTCTGCAACCCGTGTTACTTCTTCGGGAGTGTGACCGTTCTCAAACTGTCTCTTGTTTTCAAACAGTTGTTTGTATTCTGGCTGGTGGAATAACTCAACGTGATCCTTAATATTTTCTGGATTCTGAGGCATTTTGTGTATCTCCAAGATTGCTGTGTGTTGTGTTTGCTGTTGGGGCAGGGTTTCTCTACCTTTAGGGGAAGTCGGGAATTTGGCTCAAAATTCAGAATGCAAAATCCAAAATCCGAAACTTTGAATTTTTAATTTTGAATTTTGAATTTCCAACTCCCCCCTGGGGTGAACACCCCAGGCTATCCCTGTACGGGCAGGGTTGCCCCTACTCTCTGGTGTTTCTAGACGGAAGCTTTAGCCTTAGCTTTAGCTTGAGCTTTTTTGTTCCAGGGAGCGCCGATTAATCCCCAGGTTGGGCTGTTTAGCGCCAAATCCATGTCACGAGCAAAGATTGCGAATCCGTCGTAACCGTGATAAGGACCGGAGTATTTATATTTCTGGTTTAATAGCTTTTAGTCCCGCTATGTTTGCGGTGAGCAATGTCAGCGATAAACTATGTTTGCAGTTAACTCATTTATTTTTAGTCTAAATATAGTCTAAAGGATTAAGTCTCACGCAAAGGAAGGGGAGAAAGAATATAGGCGTTGCTGAATTAAAGTATGAAATTCCAAACTCTTACTCTCTGTGACTCTGCGTCTCTGCGTGAAATAATTTCTTCCTCGGCAACATTAAGGATTATGAAACAACAACTATTATGGGAATTAGAACAGGTAAATCTGCGTTTGAAGTCTGCAAAGACCAGAGTAACTATTCGAGAATCAAATGGATGTCTGCAATTACGGGCAACTTTACCTATTAAACCGGGAGATGTGGATATCAGGGGAACGGCGAAAAAGCAATACAATCTTAGTTTGAATATTCCCGCAAATTTACCAGGTTTAAAAACGGCTGAGGAGGAAGCTTATGAGTTAGGTAAGTTAATTGCGAGAAAAAGTTTTGTTTGGAATGAGAAGTATTTGGGAAATGAGGCAATAAAAAAAGATTTACCAACCATTGGTGAGCTATTAGAAAAATTTGAAGAGGAATATTTTAAAACCCA
This sequence comes from Anabaena sp. EIM26, assembly GCF_057568715.1. Classification (NCBI taxonomy): domain Bacteria; kingdom Bacillati; phylum Cyanobacteriota; class Cyanophyceae; order Nostocales; family Nostocaceae; genus Anabaena; species Anabaena sp. EIM26. The sequence continues at coordinate 2,874,406 of NZ_CM172472.1, forward strand.
TAAACGCACCACTAAAAGTGAACATAGTTTTTTCTATTATTATTCCCGCATTAAGCGTTATACAAATGTTAACGATTTGACAACTGGGGAAAATTTTATTCATGCAATTGATAAAATAGATAAGGAATGGGCTAGATATAATGCTGTGAGGGCTATTTCTGTTTTTTGTCAACTTTTTAAAATTGAGATTAATTTAACTAGTTATTCTAAAGTTCCTGAAAGTAATTCTCGGAATGTTCCTACAGATAAGGAAATAGTTGCAGGATTTTACAAGTTTGATGAATATCTGAATAATCGAGGTAAGCAAGTTAATCAAGATGTCAAAGATAGTTGGCAATTATGGCGCTGGGTGTATGGAATGTTAGCAGTTTTCGGTTTACGTCCCCGTGAGCTTTTTGTTAATCCTCATATTGATTGGTGGTTGAGTAATGAAAATGTAGATTTAACTTGGAAAGTTGATAAAGATTGTAAAACGGGTGAAAGGGAAGCTTTACCTTTATATAAGGAATGGATTGATGAATTTGATTTAAGGAATCCTAAGTCTTTAGAAATGTTGGCAATAGCAATTAGTAAAAAAGACCAAAATAATCATGCAGAAATCACAGCTTTAATCCAAAGAGTGAGTTGGTGGTTTAGAAAAATTGGTTTAGATTTTAAACCCTATGATTTACGTCATGGTTGGGCAATTCGAGCGCATATTTTGGGAGTTCCTATCAAAGCTGCGGCGGATAATTTGGGTCATAGTGTCCAGATTCATACGAAAACTTATCAACGTTGGTTTTCTTTGGATATGCGGAAGTTGGCAATTAATCAGGCTTTGAGTAAACGGAATGAGGTGGAGTTGATTAAGGATGAAAATACAGGATTGAAAATGGAGAATGAACGGTTGAAGATTGAGGTGGAGAAGTTGAGAATGGAAATGCTTTATAAAAGGAGTTAAGTAATGCACTATAACACTATTTAAATGCCTCAATTTGATCAGAATAAACATTAATCAGCTTGTGATCAGTGACTAATATTTCAATCTCCAGCCAAACTCTAGCTAGAAATGAGTGAAATTCACGTTTTCGCATATTTCCAAAACGTAGATGCACTATTTTAGGTGGAGAAGAATCAAGCATCAACCGATCCGAAAAATCTGCATCTTTAGTAACAATCACCAATTCTTTTTCCTTTGCATACTCCCAGATTTGGGTATCACTTGGATTATTCCCTAAAATAGAAACATGAATGATGGGTAAAGATGGAGTAAATTGAATTTTAGTGGGGAGATTTTCATCAAATAAAAACCCATTCATGCAATTTTTCTCACTTTGTAATGATTCCCCATCAATTTTGCCGCGAATTGGATACAAGCATAAATATCTTCTCTTTCTAAAGATGGGTATTCTTCCAAAATTTCTTCTATAGAATCTCCAGCACCTAAAAATTCCATAATTGTTTGTACAGAAATTCGAGTGTTAGTAATAATCGGTCTGCCGTTGCAAATATCTGGATCAATAGTTATTCGCTTTTCCATAACAGTTTTTCCTTTTTATAAACTTAGTGTTAAGTAGCTAAGAATAATATTATTTTACATGATTTTTATCCACTTGTTATTTTTTTTAAGTTAAAATTTGTGATTAAGATTAAGTTCAGTTAGTGAATAATAGAAATTTAATTGTATTAATAAGGATAAAAACACAGGGTTAGAAATGGAAAATGAACGATTGAGGATTGAGGTGGAGAAGTTGAGGATGGAAATGGTTTATAAACGGACTTAAGTTTGGTGAATCAAAAATCTCATTTTTGTGTGATGTGGTATAATTAGTTTGTCAACAATAATCAAAATCTTTATGCAAGCTACTGATATTGGGACACTAATTATTAAATCATCAGACACTTTAGGGGGTCGTCCTCGCATTGCTGGTACTAGGGTTTCTGTGCAACGAATTACAGCTTGGTACAAAATGGGATTAAATGCGGAAGAAATCGCTGAACGCATGGGGAATGTAACTCTTGTTCAAGTGTATGCAGCATTAACTTATTATCATGCTAATCGAGAAGAAATTGAGGGTTATATTGCTGCTGAAAAAGCTGATTATCAACGGTTAGCAACAGAAATGGGGCAAGCAATATGAGTTTAATTCAATTATTCATTGATGAAGATTCAATGGATCAAAGATTTATTAAAGCATTAAGAGCTAGAGGAGTAGATGTTATTACTGTTGCTGAAGTTGAAACTATCAGTTCTAGTGATAAAGAACAACTGCTTTTAGCGACTGAACTGCAAAGAGTTTTTTACACATTTAATGTTGGTGACTTTTGCCAGTTACATAGTAACTACATAGAAGAAAAACGGATTCATGCCGGAATTATAATTTCATCTCAGGATTATTCAATTGGTGAACAAATGCGAAGGGTTCTCAAGTTGATGGTAGATAAATCAGCAGAAGACATGATCAATCAGTTAGTGTTTCTGAGTGCTTACCCTGATGAAATATAAAGAGAGTTATCAATCATTAGACTATTAAGCTACGTCACAGCTTATATTGTATCCAATAGGTATATATTCATTGAATATCAGACAACAATAAATACCTGTATGTTAAATAAGGAAAAAATGCTTGAAGAATTACGTGCAATTGCTCGACAAAAGGGCGGTCGCTGTATTTCAGATAAATATGTAAATTCCAGCAGCAAACTACTTTTTCAGTGCGAAAATGGACATCAATTTCAATCATGTTGGGATTATCTTAAAGCAGGTAACTGGTGTCCATTTTGTGCTGGAAGAGGTAAAACTATTGAAGACTTACAAGAACTAGCGAGTAGACATGGAGGACGTTGCTTATCTGAACATTTTCTGGGTATGGATAAAAAGCACATCTGGGAGTGTACTGAAGGACACAGATGGGAAGCATTACCCCGAAATATTAAAAGTCTTGGCAGATGGTGTCCTATCTGTGGACGTGCTAAAAGTGATAGAAATCGGAGACGATACTCATTAGTAGATATGCAAAATCTGGCTAGTTCATTTAGCGGTTTGTGTTTATCATCTAATTTTGAAAGTGTCGTAAAAAAACTAACTTGGCAATGCTTAGAGGGGCATATTTGGGAAGCTACTCCGCACCAAATTAAGGGTGGTTCTTGGTGTCCTTTATGCGCTCAAAAAACTCGTGCGGAGAAACGGAAAAAACACACTATTGATGATATGAAAGCATTTGCCAATACTAAGAATGGACGATGCTTGTCTCTTGTATTCGCCAATGTTAAGGACTATCTGTTATGGGAATGTATTGAGGGTCATCAATGGCAGGCTAATGCTGACAATGTAGTAAACGGAGGAAAGTGGTGTCCTATATGTGCGGGTAATCAAGGAAAATCTCTTGAAGATATGCAAAAACTTGCATTAGAACGTGGAGGTAAGTGTCTATCATCTACCTATAAAGGAGTTAATAGAAAACTATTGTGGGAATGTCAAGAGGGACATCAGTGGGAAACAAGACCATCGGTTATTATCAGAGGAGGTTGGTGTTCTGAGTGCAGTTCTGGTTTAGGAGAGCGTATCTGTCGAGAATTTTTTGAGCAGCTTTTAGGTTATCCTTTCAAAAAGGCTAGACCAACTTGGCTGCGTACTTCTGAGGGGTATCAAATGGAGCTTGATGGTTATTCTCACGTATTAAAGATTGCATTTGAACATCAAGGCTCGCAGCATTATAAGAGTATCAAATACTTTCATTCATCCAAAACTAAATTGCAAACAATTCAAAGTCGTGATCAACATAAACGTGATTTATGTAGAGCTAATGGAGTAGTTCTTATAGAAGTGCCATCAATTCTAGAAATACTTGGTATTGATCAAGTTAAATTATTTATTGCTAGAGAGCTATTAAAAAATAATATTACTCTACCCCCAGATTTTGAAAATAAAGATATCGATCTAAACAAAGTTTACTGTCCAAATAAGTTAGAAGAACTACAAACTGTTGCAATGGAACGAGGAGGTAAGTTAATTTCTAGAAAATATTTAGGAATATTTGAAAATCTAGAGTGGGAATGTAGAGAAGGTCATCGCTTTAAAGCAGCACCAAATAATGTGAAGAATAGTGGTAGCTGGTGTCCAAAATGTGTTGGGAAAGGCAGAAATATTCAAGATATGCAAGCTTTGGCTGTAGCTCGTGGTGGAAAATGTTTGTCAGAGCAGTATATAAACAGTATAACTCCTCTTTTGTGGGAATGTAAGGAAGGGCATAAGTGGAATGCAAGAGCAAGTAATGTTTTTTTTGGTACTTGGTGTCCTGTATGTGCAAATATGAGAAAACGTTTCAGGAAGGTTAAATCACCTTAATAATGTGGAGTAAGTTTTTAGAAAAATCATAAAACGCCACTTCAGCATTTGCACGGTTTGAGCGATCGCACTCTTCCCAAACCCCAAACAGCGATCGCACTTCCCAAACTAACCTTTAGCCACAAAAAGCCATAGTTCATTGCTTTCATCAGCAATATGTGCGATCGCAGCGATCGCCGAAGACATCGCCTCTTCATTCAAACGCTCAGGTTCAGCAAACCACCATAAAGAACACTGTGTATCTAGTCAAAGTCTCACTAATTTTGGCAAAAATAAAAAAAATTCATAGTAAATTACAATATGCTACATTTGAAGTGGGATAGTAGTAAAGTTACAAAGCTATAGTTTAGGTTCTGTATACCTAACTGGTGCGCCAAACTCTAGTATGAGCGTATACCGCCGAGTCCTCAAAACTATTCTATCGTTTGATTAGCTCAGTTGGTAGAGCAGTTGACTTTTAATCAACCCGTCACAGGTTCGACTCCTGTATCAAACCCCCGGAAGTTAGCTCATTTGGTAGAGCAATCGACTTTTAATCGATCTGTAACAGGTTCAAATCCTGTACTTTCAACCAACCCTGTCCGGGTTCAAGGACACTACTTTTGGGAAGTAGCAAGTGGTAAAGGAGAAATCCTACGGTTCAAATCCGTGTTATCTTCACTAACTCTGCGGTGCAAGTGTTCTGCTGTTGGTCATTACTCGCAAGGGTGATGCTCAATGGCTACAGTTAATGAGTAAGCGCAACTGCTTTTCTCCCTAACTTGAGTTTGTCCCTTCAGTTTCCATAAGGACAACTGAACGGCATATTTGCAGAATGTTTTCTTGCTCTCGGTTGCTACAAAGCAGCTAGGAAAAAGTTACATTCATCTTAATCCAGTTTTGGCGAAGTTTTTGCCCACACATAAACTGTGAACACTTGTATTGACAGAGTAAAAAATATATTGTAGTATTCAATTACAAGTAAATACAATAAATAATTTATCGTCTAAATATGCAAATTACTATGTGGAAAACATTTTATATCAAACCTAACGAAATCGGGATTTTATATCACCGCAGCGACTTTAAGAAAATTTTACAGCCTGGTACATATACTTATTTTGGTCGTCATTGGCAAATTAAAACCTATGACCTCAACGAACCAGAAGCGGAAATTGACAATCTAGAATTATTGTTGCGAAATCATGGAACTGAATTGCAAGAACATATATTAATTGTCAAAACTGCATTTAATGAAGCGGCTTTAGTTCGTTTGGGTCAGAATTGGATAAGCATTGCTCCTAATCAATTACGGGCTTTTTGGCGTGGTTTTATAGAGGTAGAATTTCATCTTTTTAACTTAGAAGAAAACGGGGAATTACCTAATTCCTTTGTCCAACAATTGCGCTCAGTTGCTTTAAATGGACTGAAGAAATTCCAAATCTTTGAGTCTGAAATTGGTTTACTATATCTCCAAAATAATTTTGTCCGACCTCTAGAACCAGGAGAGTATGCTTTTTGGTCAATAGATAAGACAGTGGCTGTGCGGAATATTAGCCGGATTGTCCCTAACCCAGATTTTCCCCTAGAAGATATCCTCATTGAAAAACATCCTGATTTTGTAGCGGCTTATTGTGAAATCGTGGAATTACTGCCTTCACAAGTTGCAATTGTGCGCTATCGAGGAAAAGTAATTTCTATTTTACCACCCACAAGCCGCAAGCTATTTTGGCAAGGTGTAGAAGTGGAAATTATCGACATTAGCAATAATGCAAAATTACAATCACCCTTAGTCGCTGAGTTGGTTGAGGGTGCAGCAGAAATAAAATTTCTCACTCGTAATTATTTGCATATCTGCCAAGTTCCTTCTCAACATATCGGACTATTTTACATTAATCAAGAATTTCAAGGGCAACTCCAACCAGGAATACACGCTTGGTGGTCATTAGGACGTTCTTTGCAAACGGAAACCATTGACTTGCGATTGCAAAACATGGAAATTTCTGGTCAAGAAATCCTTTCTAAAGATAAAGTCCCATTGCGGTTAAATTTAACTGCTGGTTTCCGCATTCAAGACCCATTAAAAGCCAAAAATACGTTATCAGATATTAATGGATTTTTATACAAAGAGTTGCAATTTGCTTTGCGTGGTGCAGTTGGTGAACGGACTTTAGATACTTTATTGGAAGATAAAGGAGCTATTGATAGAAGTATCTCTGAATATATTCGCCAAAAAGCTGCTGATTATGGAATTGAAGTAGATTCTGTAGGGGTGAAAGATATTATTTTACCTGGCGAAATTAAGACTATTTTGAGTAAGGTTGTTGAAGCTGAAAAAGCTGCTCAAGCGAATGTTGTCAGACGTAGAGAAGAGACTGCTGCTACTCGGAGTATGTTGAATACTGCGAAGGTGATGGAAGATAATCCAGTGGCGTTAAGGTTGAAGGAATTGGAGGTTTTAGAACGTATTGCGGAGAAGATTGATCGGATTCAAGTTAATGGTAGTTTGGATAGTATTTTGACGGATTTAATTAGAATGAATTCACAGTAATGGGGGTAAAATATAGTATGGTAATTTTGTGCTAATGATATCTACCAGTATTTTGCTTATATGGAATCAATGGAACTAGACGAACTTAAAAATCTTGTCAGAACGGGTCAAGTTGGAGCTATGACCCTAGACACATCTATTTTTGATGCTCAGGGTTTGCGCTTAGAGTCAGGTCTACTTAAGCAACTAGAACAATTTCGAGATAGTTCTACAAGACTGATTATTTCTGAAGTTGTAAAAAATGAGGTGCTATCACATCTAACAAAAAAGGCAAGAGATGTGCAGAAAGAAATTGAGAACTCTTTAAGACAAGCAAAGGAACACTGGCATATTAATAATGAAGATATAGAAAAAATAAAAAACTCCATTTTTGGTGACTATGAAGCACAAGAAATCACGCTGAAAAGATTTAGTAATTTTGAAGAGGCTACTTTTTTAGAGATAATTAATGCTCAAGACTATGTAATGGTCGGTGATTTAATACAAAAATACTTTCAAGCAAAACCACCATTCGCGGAAACAGGTAAGAAAAAAAATGAATTTCCTGATGCTATTGCTTTAATTTCTTTGGAAAACTGGGCTAAGAAAAACGATACAGAAATTTGTGTTGTTTCGTCTGATAATGATTGGAAAGACTTTTGTGAAGATTCGGAAAGACTTATTTATATTGATGATTTTGCCGTAGCTTTAGGATTATTCCAACTTCAAGATGCTGATGATATATGTAAATACTTGTCAGAACGGTATGAAAATGGTGAGCTTGAAAATATAACAGTCGCCATTACTGATGCTTTAGAGTATAAAATAAACGATATTGATATTAATCCAGAAGTAAACTCTCGATTTTATTGTGAATTAGATTCAACAGAAATAACTCTCAATGACTTTGAATTTAAGATTATTGATTCTCCTAACATAATATTTAGACCAATCAACTTTGATAAGAATAGTTTGGTAGTTGAATCTAAATTGAGTATTGATGTCAATATAGAGTGCAGTTTTTCATTATCTATATGGGATTCTATAGATAAAGACTATGTTTCAATGGGGAATAGTAGTGAAAATATTGAAACTAATTTGGATGTTGATGTTTTAATTTCATTTGTAGGTAATTTGAATAAAATTGGTGCAGAGATTGAGGTAAATGATGTTGAAGTTGAGATAACAACACATGACATTGATTTTGGAGAATTGGAGCCAGATTGGATGTACGAAGATTCTGATTACTGAGAAAGAGCATAAAAACTGAGTGTTAGCACTTTCCCCAACCCCGACAAGTGATTCGGTATCCCTAAACTCTACATTTAGATTAAAATAATAAATAACTACAGAACAAGATCGTAAACTATTATGAGTGACAAAGAAACTGTCCTGGAACTTGTAAAACGTCTGCCAGCAGATGTCTCAATTCGTAACATAATTAAAGAAATTGAGTTCATTTTAGCAGTTCAAGAAGGATTAAATGAGATTGACCAAGGGGAAGGTGTATCAATTGAATCAGTGGAGCAGATGATTGAATCATGGACTACTGTATAATTCTTGCTCCCAGGGCTGTTACTGATTTAGAAGATATTGTCAGGTATATTGCACTGTATAATCCTGAAGCAGCTAGAAATTTGGGTCAAAAGTTGCTGAAAAAGACCAAAGAGTTAAGTCAATTTCCGATGAAAGGGCAAAAAGTACCTGAGTTTAATGATCCGTGTATTCGTCAACTTATTCTCAAGCCATATCGGATTGTTTACAGAATTGAAGAAGATAAAAAGCAAATTAGTATTGCTAGGTTTTGGCACGCTTCTCAAGAGAATCTGGAAATCTGATTTGGGAAATAAGAAGATTCTCGCGGAGTGCTTCGCTCTCAATATCTCAATCATATCTTCAAAAATAAAACGTCCGGTAGATTTTACCGGACACTGCTTATTTTCCCTTACTTTACACCTGTTTATCAAATTCAAATTTCACGCTGGTGAGTTTTTCCGACACTTCCCATAGTTTTTGAGCGATCGCACGATCTTTAGATAACTCATTCGATTCCACCTTGACTGGATAGCCACTTATCTCCATAAACCCATTGGGACCAAAATATTCCGCCCCCTTCAAACCTTTTTCAATTGCCGCCCGCAGAGTCGGTAACGCACCCATCGTGATATCTTGAGCAAAGATACCATTGAGATATTTCATCACATCACCCGCAGTTCTCTGTAATTCAGTAGCAGTCCAACCTGGATGTGAGGCAGTTACAAGGGTGTTGATCCCCTGCTCTTTGAGTTTTCGGTCGAGTTCGTAGGTAAAATAAAGATTAGCAAGTTTGCTATCACCATAAGCCGTCCATTGGGCATAATTTCTCTTTTCCCAATTCAAATCATCGAAATCTATTTTACCAAAATTATGTGCGCCGCTGGAAACATTGACAATTCGTGAACCTTCCGTACTAATTAAAAGTTTTAAAAGTTGTCCCGTCAAAGCAAAATGTCCGAGATGATTAGTTCCAAATTGTAATTCAAAACCATCTTTAGTTTTTGAATACGGTGGAATCATCACACCTGCATTATTAATCAATAAATCCAAACGGGAATAATTTTTCTGAAAGTTTTCAGCGAAATTTTTAACCGATGCTAAATTTGCCAAATCAAGTTCCATGACCTGAACATCAGCCTCTTTATTCTGCTGAATAATTTTCGCCAACGCCTTATTTCCCTTCTCCAAATTACGAACCGCAATGATCACAGATGCTTGTTTATTAGCTAAAACCCGCGCCGTTTCATAACCGATGCCGCTACTCGAACCTGTGACAATTACTATTCTTCCTTTTTGACTTAGAATATCTTCCGTGTTCCATTTTTCGGTTTTCATCATAATAAGATAGTTAAATTAACTAATTTACACAAATAAATGCCACATTCAACCTAGCAAAAATATTTAATTTTTCAGCTTTGTTTCAGGCAAATATATTTACCTGTAATATACTAGAATCATTTTAAACCACTATCTGCGCCGCAAAATGTGAAAATAATCTTAATAATTTGTGAATATTTGCATCCTTCCTTACTTTCCTCCTTTGTATCTTGGCGCAAAACTTACCTGAAAATAACTGTAATTGTAGTTGCTATAATCAAAACAAACTTAAAAAAATCCTGATATGATAGCTATTCCCCAACAACCGCAAAAAATGACCATTGAGGAATATCTCACATGGGAACTTGACCAGGATATTCGCTATGAATACATCAACGGCGAAGTCTTGGCCATGACAGGTGGTACAATTCCCCATAATGATATTGCTCTCAATCTTTACAGACCTTTATACTCTCATCTCCGTCCTAGAGGTTGTCGAGTCAATGTATCAGATGTAAAAGTACAAGTTACCCCTAAAAGCCCATATTTCTATCCTGATCTTATCGTTAGTTGTCACCCTGACGACCTCAACGCCCGTAAATTTATTCAATATCCTAAATTAATTGTTGAAGTTCTTTCTCCTGGTACAAGCAGTAAAGATAGAGGAGAAAAATTCAGATATTATTTAACAATTCCCAGTTTGCAAGAATACATCTTGATTGATTCTGAAAAAATATCTGTTGAACGTTACTGTCGGGGAGAAGGAAGAATGTGGCTTTATTATCCTTACACTACTGGAGACATCATCACTTTATCAAGTATTGAATTTGAATTTCCGATTGAAATGCTTTATGATGGTGTTGGGTTGGAAACCGAATAATAACACTACAATCAACATACTTGATCAAATAAATCTGAATATAAAATAGAATTTAGTGACTTATTAAGATTATGGCAAAACGTAAAAAAAGTAATTTTCAATGGATTAAAGAAACCCTGGAATTAAAGCCAGATCATCATTGGGAATCTCCCCCAGAATATAATATTTTTGTAGCAGGTAGAGGGGCTGTACGTTTCAATGTTCCTCGTGATTGGATCTCTGAACCCCAGGAAAAATCATTTAAGTTCATGGATAAAAAACCTCCTAATGATGATTGTTGCTTGGAGGTATCTTACAATCACTTACCACCAAATGACTGGACTCTATTTCCCCTCAAATCTACTTTGAAGAAAATCATGGAAGATGATAGCCGTGATGTGATTGAAAGGGGAGAAGTGATTACCGTCAAGCGACAAACTGCCCGGATTATGTGGTGTGAAATTAAATTTATTGATACTCAAGCTGAACCAAGGGAAGCTTTTTCTCGGACTTGTGTTGGTTTAGGTTCAAATATTCAATGCTTGATTACCTTTGATTATTGGGCAGATCAAGCAGAACAATTAATACCTGTTTGGGATGAAGTGATGCGGAGTTTGACACTGGGATTATATATCAGAGATCCCAGAACTGGTTTAGCTTTCCCAGATTAAAACGCTGAAAAAACAACCTAACCTTGAGTTTCTTTATCACAAGTGGAAGTTGTTGGTTTGAAAAGTTATGGATTTCAGTCAACATTATGTTCAAAATTTTGGGTAAACTGGAAGCGACAAAATAACGCATTGCACAGATTAGTAATTCAATATTCATGACAAATCCCACCGCAACCCTTGAAACTTCCCTTGGTACTATTACTCTGGAGCTATTCACCGACGTTATGCCCATAACTGCCGGAAATTTCATCAAATTGGCTAAAAGTGGCTTTTATGATGGTCTGCATTTCCACCGTGTGATTAAAAACTTTATGGTGCAGTTTGGTTGTCCCTATAGCAAAGATCCTAGCTCTCCTCGTGCGGGGACAGGTAATGGTCCTGATGGGTGCATTCAAGATGAGCATCCTGAAGATGGGAAAATTTCCAACGAACCAGGAACTCTATCTATGGCTAATACGGGGAGACCTAATAGTGGGAGTTGCCAGTTTTTCATCAACACTGTCCACAACTCCTATCTGGATTGGTTTACACCCGGTCCATCCAAGCATCCTGTTTTTGGTCGCGTTACTGAAGGGATGGATGTTTTGAAAGCCATTGAAACAACTCCAACGGGACAAGGCGATCGCCCCAAAACTCCAGTTAAAATGATCAAAGTGACTATTCACGAATAAAATCAGGGATTAGTGCGGAGAAACCTCCGCACACCGCTATCTTCAGGCAAAATCCCCTGTTTCTCATGAAATAACTCCACAGAAAAACTAATCCGATTAAACAAACTAACCTTGAGTTTCTTCTTCAGTAAAAATAGGAGGCCATAATTCAGAAACAGCTACTTCCCAACCTGGAAAAAGTTCTGGTAAAGTTAAAATATCGCCATTATTTAAAATACTTGTTTCACCTTGATGACGATAAACTGTTACAGTTTCCTCATCAGGATCAATTAAAATTCCAATCACCGCACCTAAGTTTATAAAGTTGAGAATTTTAGTAACTAAAGGTTTAATTCTATCACTTTGAGATTTAATTTCTACTACTAAATCTGGCACAAGTTCCCCAAAATAACGGGGGCTTTGACGCAGACGTGCAGCCCGCACAAAAGAAACATCAGGTAAATATCTTAATAAACCATCATGAATTCCTAAATACAACCCCAACTCTTCACTCCACAAATATCCTTTTTCGTTAGGTTCTAAGGGTTGATATTTGCCACTGATTAAATTAAATCCTGCAAATTCTAATGTATAAGGATCAAACCAAAAATAATCAGGTGTACGGAAAGTATCTTGATAAAGTAGTTTTTTAGTTTCTCTATCAGTTTTAGCTGTAGTTGGTGAAAGAATTTCGACAATAACATGAGGATATTTACCATTTTCTTCCCACACAACCCAACTTTTTCTAGTTTTCCGTTCTGTTCCTAAAACTACGAAAAAATCTGGACCTCTCACATCTTCTGATTTCTTTTGATGAGGACTATAGTAAATACTCAGGTTTCCGACAGCATAAAAATCAGTTCTCTCTTTCCATAACCATTTGAGTGATTTTATTAAGAGCATTATTTGTTCGAGATGCAGTTCTGTTTCCACAGGAGGTTCATCACTATATAGGTCACTAGGTGGGAAAATGATATCTTCAGATATATCTTCTGAGATATTGGGTTGTGATTCTAGTGCTTGAGTAATCATCATGATATGATACCAAGTAATTATTTGTTTATTGTAGCATTTTTCAGATACCCATGCCAAAGCTAAATCATCAAGCAGGAGAAAACGTTCGTGAAATGGCTTTAAAAAGACGGATAAAAGCCATTACTTCTTTTGCTTCCGCAGGTTTTATGGTGTTATTCCCATTTTTATTTGTGAAAATTTTCGATGATTTTTTGAAAAAAATATTTTCTCTAAATTCTTCCCAAACACCACCTCCAACGTTACAATTCCCAATAATTTTTTATGCTCTGTTTATTTTTATTTCTGTCGGCTTATTCATCAATGGTATTTATTTGTGGAAAAGAGCAAATCATGCTGATCAAGGTGCTAAAGGTGAAGAGGATATTGCCCAATTAATGACTCAATTAAAATACGTAGGATGGCAAATTGAATATGGAATGCGCTTAGGTAATGGATTAGGAGATGCTGATATTATTTGCATTTCACCTAAAGGAAAAGCTTATGTAATTGATGTTAAATCACACCGAGGAGAAGTTACCACAGATGGAACACAGTTATATAAACAGATGGGAAAATCAACTTATCCCTTTGAAAAGAATTTTTTGCAACAAGCAATGAAGCAAGCTTTACAAGTCAAGAAACAGAAAACCTTAAATTTTGTTACACCAATTGTGGCTTTTTCTAATGCTCAAGTTTCCTTACCATCAGAAAAATTACAAAATGTTTACGTGGTTGGAAAGGAAAAATTAATCCCACTTTTAAAGTCGCTGGATTAGTCGTAAGCTGTTGGAAATTGAACTTGCATATTTCTTAAAATAAACTTAAAAATAAAACTTTTGTGTGGTGGGCATCCTGCTCGCCATACTTATGCAAATTAAAAGTTTATCAGTTTACACTAAATTAGATAAATTTAGGCTAATAAAATTCCCCATAAAAAAGTTTTCTGTTGAACATTATTGATTGAAGTCAAATTTAATCCAAACCTCAAAACTAGACAGAATAAGACTTTTATTACTTGCAGCCACCTACAAACAATGTTATTATAGAACATAATAAATTACATTTAGTCTAAAAATCAAATTCTCTTAATTTCCCAACTAAAAAACCTCAAATTAACGCACCTTTCCACCAACATTATCAGGTTCGGAGTAATCCCAAGAGTGCATTTGACGGAAAGGAAGACCCATCTTTTGGAATACGTACTTCTCTTTCACACCAGAAGCAACTAAGTCTGGCTTCAATGCTTTGATGAATTCTTCAAATTCGTAAGCGGTAACGTCGTCATAAACGATAGTTCCGTTTTCGATGTAGTTGGTAGTACGTTTATAGTCGTCATTATGAGCGAACTCATAACCAGTACCAATCATCTTCATTCCTAAATCTTGGAAAGCGGGAACAACGTGACGAGGACGTAGACCACCAACCATCATTGCAACTGTCTTACCTTCCAAACGGGGGCGATATTTAGAAACGATCGCATCCATTGTGGGTTGGTACTTAGCAATTACCTTCTCAGCATTTGCTTGAATCTTTTCATCAAACTTAGAAGCGATTTCACGTAAAGATGCAGCAATCTTGGTGGGTCCGAAGAAATTATACTCCAACCAGGGTATACCATAAGCTTCTTCCATGTGACGGCTGATGTAGTTCATCGAGCGGTAACAGTGGATGAGGTTCATCTTCACGTTGGGGGTCATCAACATTTCGTTGATTGTACCATCGCCAGACCATTGAGCAACAACGCGCAAACCGATTTCTTCTAACAGAATGCGGCTGGCCCAAGCATCTCCACCAATGTTGTAGTCACCAATGATGGCTACGTCATAAGGAGTGCCTTCAAACTTCAATGTCCCATCTTTCTTAGCTTGATCGGCTCTGGGGAATACCCAGTCACGAATCATGTCGTTAGCGATGTGGTGTCCTAAAGACTGAGACACACCACGGAAACCTTCGCAACGTACAGGAACAACAGGCTTACCAATTGCTTTAGCTGACTTCTTAGCTACTGCTTCGATGTCATCCCCAATTAGACCAATGGGACATTCAGATTGAATGGAAACACCACGGTTGAGAGGGAATAATATTTCTAATTCTTCAATTAGCTTAATGAGTTTCTTGTCACCACCAAACACGATGTCGCGTTCTTGGAAGTCAGAGGTGAAGTGCATGGTACCGAAGGTGTCAACACCTGTTGTACCAATGTAGTAGTTACGACGACCAGACCAAGACCAGTAACCGCAACCTACGGGACCGTGGCTGATGTGGATCATGTCCTTAATAGGACCCCAAACCACACCCTTGGAACCTGCGTAAGCACAACCACGAGCGGTCATTACACCAGGAAGGGATTTGATGTTAGATTTAACACCACAATCAGCCTTGCCTTCTTCGTATACGTTTAAGTGCTTTTCACGCTTTTTAGCAGCTTTTTCGGGGTAAGCTTTCAGAACTTCTTTAACTAGTTCTTTTCTTTGTTCAACAATCTTCTTGTCATCTGGAGGAGTCATATTCTGTCTCTCTTGCTCCTAAGGAACGGGGGATAGGTTTGGGGACTTAATGTCCCCGGTGGGGAATGGAGGGAAAGGAAGGTAAAAAGGAAATTATGTAGTGTTTTCCTTTTTCCTGTTCCTAAATAATCAATTACTACTTGGTAGCACCAGCGGGCTTACCGATGATTTCAGCGTGCTTGGTGTCATCATCAAGAATACCGAATTCAATCAACAATGCTTCCAACTCATCCATTTCAATTGGTGTGGGGATGGTGAGGTTCTTGTTGTTGATGATCTTCTTAGCTAATGCGCGGTATTCATTACCCTGATCGCTATCAGGTGCGTACTCGTTAACAGTCATCCGACGCAATTCTGCGTGTTGAACGATGTTGTCGCGGGGTACGAAGTGAATCATTTGAGTGTTCAAACGTTCAGCCAAGGTTTCGATCAATTCGATTTCACGGTCAACCTTACGGCTGTTACAGATCAAACCACCTAAACGTACACCACCGGAGTGAGCATATTTAAGAACACCACGAGCGATGTTGTTTGCAGCGTACATCGCCATCATTTCACCAGAGGTAACGATGTAGATTTCTTGTGCTTTACCTTCACGGGAAAGAGTAATAATATTATTCTAATAGCCAGAAAATGTTTATTTTATGCAATGTTTACCGCAATCATTGTTTTGAGTAAACAGTTTTTTTATTAGGGTAAATCTAGGGTATGGACAGAACACAGGAAGCATTTGCCGATTTTCACCAAACAGCTATTACCGATGGGGGATATTTAGGCAGAATGCAAGCAGTAGAAAATCAAGAAAATCACCTAACGGCAAAACTGACAACAGAATTAAAAGCAATTAATGGTAGACTAAGAGCCGCAAGGGTGAGTGTTTCTGTCAGAAAATCTGGTAATTCATTACAATTGAGAACTACCCTACCTATTAAACCAGGTGATATTGATAAAAACGGTATAGGAACTAAGCAATATGATATTTCTTTAGGGATACCATTTAGTTTTGATGGTTTAAATACTGCGGAAGAGGAAGCGAATGAGTTAGGAAAATTGATTGCCAGAAAACAATTTATCTGGACTGATAAATATTTAGGCAAAACTAGATTTAAAGCTAAATTCATCACAATCGGAGAATTGATTTCTGAGTTTGAACAAAACTATTTCAAAACGAGAAAACGCACTCTCAAAAGTAACAATACTTTTAATAGTTATTTCTATATTGCTAAAACACATTTACCAAAAGATAAACTAGCCATAAATGCCAATTTTATTGATGCTGTGAAATTCTGCCCATCTTCGGATAGTGTGAAAAATGAATTAATTAAGGTGATTAGGGTTTTATGTAAATGTTCTGGTGTAGAAGTTCCAGAATTAAGTAATTTAAAAATCAAGGCTATTTCTCAACGTAAACGTGATATTCCTACAGATGCAGAGATAGAACAGGAATATCTGAAGTTTGAAAATTATGCTATTAATCGTTCTAGTAAGTTGATAACTAGGGAAGATAGAAATAATTGGAAACTTTGGCGTTGGGTATATGGGATGTTAGCAACTTATGGATTAAGACCAATTGAAATTTTTGTTAATCCTGATTTAAATTGGTGGCTATCATCAGAGAATGTGATGAATACATGGCGGGTAAATGAAGAGTGTAAAACCGGAGAAAGGGAAGCTTTACCATTATATCCTCGTTGGGTAGAAACTTTTAATTTAAAAACGGATACAGCAGCAATTGAATTATTAAAGGCAAAAATTAAAGACAAAGTTACGAGTAGAGAAATCAACTCTGCGCGACATGGTACAGATAGATGGTTTAGATTTGTGGGGATTCCTTTTCAACCCTATGATTTACGGCATGGTTGGGCAATTAGAGCGCATTTGATGGGGATTCCGATTAAAGCTGCTGCTGATAATTTGGGTCATTCTGTGAATATGCACACATCCATTTATCAAAAGTGGTTTAGTTTGGAAAATCGTAAGGTTGCAATCGAGGAAGCGATTAAGAAAAAATCAAAGGTCGAAGATTTGCAGGATATGGTGATTAGATTGGAACAGGAAAATGAGAGATTGAAAATTGAGAATGAAAGGTTGAGGTTAAAGATAGGAAATCAAAGTTTGATGAGAATTGAGCTAAGATAAGAGTTAGCCTAAGAAAAATCAGTCAACATAATTAACGCTATGACTATAAACATCAATGTTGAACTTCCCAATGATGTTTTTTCTGCCCTTCGCAGTAACCCAGAAACTTTTGTTCAAGAAATGCGTTTAGGTGCTGCTGTTAAATGGTATGAAATTGGTATGATTTCCCAATTTAAAGCTGCTGAAATTGCTGGAGTTAGTCGTCATCAATTTCTAGAAGCACTTAACCGTTATCATGTTTCACCTTTTCAGGTTACTCCTGAAGAATTAGCTGAGGAATTAGCGCGTGACTAGACGATGGGTTGTGAATAGTTCACCATTAATTGTATTGACTAAAATTAATCTTTAAATTCTTCAAATACAGCCTTTAAATCTCGTTTTCCATAAACAACACGGACAATTTCAATTCCATTTTCCACAGGATAATAAAAAACAATATAATCATTAACTATAAAACCACGTAAATCAGATGCAACCCAAGCATAGCCTTTTCCCATGTTTGGAAAACCAGAGACTAACTTACATTTTTGCCTAATATTATCAAAAAGTTGACTTGCTGCGTTGATATTTGTTTGTCCGATAAATTCACAAATTTCATTGAGGTCTTTAACTGCAAGTTTAGAGAAAAAATAAGTACCCATTATTGAGATTGTTCCATTTGCTTTAACTTTTGTTGTAGTTGTTGAAAAACTAATTCACCTTCAACTACTTCTCCTTGACGAAGTTGCTCTGTTCCTTCAGCAATTTTTTGTCTTAATTCAATGAGTTGCTTTTCTTTTTCATCATGTTGTTCTAAAAGTTGAAAAGCTACAGATAATAGTTCATCAATGTTTTTATACTTACCTTGTTGTAGTTTTTCAAGAATGTATTTTTCTTGATCTGGCTTGACTGCAATTTGCATCTTTATCTCCTTCTCTTTGAATTAATAACAATTCTCAAAATTATATTCTCAATACTAATTTTAGCATTAAATCACCTACTTTGATCCACTAAATGCGATCGCACCTCACAACCCATAACATCCGAAAAGCGATCGCACTCAAAACCCACAACACCGGAAATGCGATTCCTACGTAGGGCTTCGCTATCGCTTTATTATTTATTTCTGGGACGTACCTCGAAAGCTAAATCTGCGCGATAAAAACACACATCAAACTCTGCAAAAAAATTAATGTGTCCGAGTATTATAGGTGCTTCTCTAGATTCTGTCCAAGCAAATGCAAGCAAAATAGGCGAAAATTCAGCAACGGTAGCTGATAAAATTAATCCTCTTGCTTGAAAATTAGCTAGATTTCCAATTAATTGAATTGGGACTTTTTGCTCTTCCCAAACTGCTCCTAGTTGCAGACCTATTTCATAAGGTAATACATTAACGCTTGCACCTGTATCTAACAAAGCCATAACTTCAACAGAATTGTTTTTGTGAGTCAAAGTTAATGGTAAATAAGGCATGGTGCTAGAAACACCAGGAGTATTACTTCTCTCAATAAAGGGAAATCTTTTACCCTCAAGCATCATCTTCTTCCTTTGCTGCTGTCAGCATATCAGATAATGTTTGAGCGGCTTCATGGGCATCATAAGGAGACCAGACAACGGCTTCTGTTGATGCTAGTTGTTTTAGTAGTAAGTGTTCTTGTTGTTGATTATCAGGTGATTCTAAATTGCATCCTTCTTCTTTTGCTACGGCTAATAATAGAAAATGAATAAGACGCAATTTGTCTTCGTGAGATAGTTGACTAACAGTAGGTAATAATTCATTTAGTGGCATATTGTAAAAATGGATAAGATAATACTAAGATAACATCGCTCTCACAACCCACAATACTGGAAATGCGATCGCATCCCCACAACGCACATATCCCAAATGCGATCGCACCAAACCACAACATCGGAAATGCGATCGCATCCACAACGCACATATCCCAAATGCGATCGCACTCAAACCACAACACCGGAAATGCGATCGCAAGGGTTTTGAGTTTTTTACATTTTGTTACTAGTTAGGTTTATTTGTGCCTACTTACTCCTGGTGTAGACAGTCATTGCATAATATTTAGATGACAGCAGATAAATTTTGATACAAGCTATAGGTTATTGCAGTCCAGTTATGCTAATTTTTGGAGATACAGCACTTTGCGCGATTAACTGAAACAGGTTTTATCTTATTTTCCAGTTGATCTATTCAACTATTGTACGTAAACCTTACGCAAAGTGCTGTATTAAGTAGTAAGGCAAAATTAATTACACAAAATATGGTGTTAAACCCTTAACCAGTTGAAAACATAAGTGTAAATATTTCAGTCCAATTACTTATACTGATTTTATAAGTCAGTACGTACAAAATTATCATCCGTGAAGGTCAAAATAATCATGAATCTGAATGATGTACTCAAGAATATAACTTCTTTAATGCCTTGGATAGTAGTGTTGATTCTAGGTTTAGTCTATGCCAAACCAATGATTGGGCTTATCAACCGGGTTGTGAAGGCTAAACTATCAAAAGATGGTGTTGAATTGGAAGCTCAAAAACAACTAGGTAAAATTGCTGACCAAAGTGAAGAAGTTACACAAATACTTAAAGATATCAGTAAACAAATAGAAAAAATTGCTCAACAAGAAAAACCCTATGCTGATTATGTTGATGCTCTAAGAGCTACAGAGACATATATTATATCCACTCTCAATGATGGAATGAAAAAAAACAAAAATACTACGGAACAACAGAATAAAATAGAGATTAAAGTTATAGCAGTTGCTATGACTTTTTCATGGAGGTTTATTTGTGATAAAATTCCCAAGATTTTGAAAGATTTTCCTGATGCTTATGCAACTATTGAATTGACATTTGTTGATTACCAATATTTGGAATCTCTGAATCTTGAAAATTATGATATCAATTGGTCAGAGGAAAGTAAACAGCGCGTAAGAGATATTAATAATTTCATGAATGGCATACCGGAACAATTAAGAAATAGGTTGATTATTGCGGCTAAAGTTTATAAAAATTTACCTCATTGGCATGGTTTTTTAATCAATGATGAATATTTATTTTTAGGTAGAACAGATTGGTCATTTTTGAGAGATAAACCTAAACTCACTGTGGGTCAGAATAAGTACAGATATTTTGATCGTAGTAGTAATTCAGGTATCGAGCGAATTGAATTATTCAAAGATTGGCATAAATACTATCTTAATTTTGGCTCAGAACTTCTTTCCTCAACACAGTCTAGTCAAATCAAGTAAAAGATAAGATACTAAGTTAGTACAAACCAGGACTATTCCATTCTAAAATTTCACGTTTTATGCTTACGGGTTAATCATCACAAAATGGGAATTTTTGAGGGGAGTAGGTTTGTTTCCAAATGATTGTTTTTTCCAAAAATATTCGTCAAAACTTTCACAACTCAATCATAAACAAAAAATCAGTAACCTATTTATCAAAAATCATGTATACCTCTTGACACTAGGGATAAAATAGGGTATACAAAAGAAGAAAAACAAAACAAATTGCCCATTTCACTAAAATATCCCAGGGCATAAATAGGGCATAAAAAAATCAAAATTCCCAACCAATTGCATTAACAAAAACCCTAAACAAAACAGCTTATTCTTCACGGATAGGCATAGCAAAACCACCGCATACAACGTCACCTAATACGTCGTAAGATACGAAATCTAAGTCTTGGTAAGCACCGTTTTCTTCTAGGAAGTTAATAGCGGTGATAATACCACGACCTGCACAACCTACACCGGGTTCTGGACCACCAGATTCTACGCACTTAACACCACGGAAACCGGTCAACATGACTTCGTGGAGTTCTAAATCTTCAACTGCACCTCTTTCAGCAGCCAAGGAAAGAACGGTGGTTTGAGCCTTGGAGTGAAGCATCAAACGGGTAGAGTCAGCTTTAGGGTCGCAACCTACGATCATGATGCGTTGACCCATTTCAGCCATTGCTGCGAGGGTGTTTTGAGAGGTGGTAGATTTACCGATACCGCCCTTGCCGTAGAAAGCTATTTGTCTAATATTTGCGTCGGTACTCATTGTTCGTTTTTTCCTAGAATTTGTTGGTTGATTGGGGTGTTTGTCTTTCGTCTTTTGGTTCTCACGCCTATTTATCTACGGCAGTGAGCGTGTGTAGAACGTCGCTATGGAGGCGATCGCTCTACAGATAATTTGGTTGTGTACATGGTGTTTATTGGGTTGTAAGAATTACTAGTTTTTTCATGGGCGAGGAGAACCTGCCCCTACACTGCTTCGACTATGATTTCTTTGTTGATGCGATCGCGTAATCTCGCTTCAATCGCAACTTTTAAAGTGGCTGTGCTGCTGGAACATGAACCGCAAGCACCTTTGAGAATAACTTGGACTTTATTGCCTTCTATATCGTAGAGTTCTACATCTCCCCCGTCGGCAATTAATACGGGTCGGACTTCTTCATCTAATACTTTTTGAATCAGGGCAATTCTTTGAACATTGGTTAATGGTTTTTGAGTCCCTGAATTAGCAATTTCTGTAGTAGCTTTCACGCCGTTGGTGTTGAGAGTTTGTTTGGCGGTTTCCTGCTTTACTTCTCTTATTATATCATCAATTTTCGTTAAACAGGAACCGCATCCGCCACCAGCTTTTACATAATTTGTTACTTGCTCTGCACTGAGGAGATTATTTTGTGCAATAGCCTTTCTAATCTTAGTGTCGGTGATACCAAAACAGCTACAAATTAGTACGCCTTCATCATCATCATCATGGGCAGCTAAAGGGATGCCTCGATAATTATAGATGGCAGCTTCTAAAGCTTCTTGTCCCATCACGGAACAGTGCATTTTTGCTTCTGGCAAACCACCCAGGTAATCGGCAATATCTTTATTAGAAACCTTTAAGGCTTCATCTAATGTCAAACCTTTTACCATTTCGGTTAAAGCACTGGAAGATGCGATCGCACTGGTACAGCCAAAGGTTTGAAAGCGAGCATCGAGAATCTTATCAGATGCAACTTCCACTTTTAAATGCAATCTCAGAGCATCACCGCAAGCAATACTACCTATCTCTCCAGTTGCAACCTTAACTCCTGCTTCGCCTGTTTCTTCAATTGCACCCTGGTTTTTAGGATCGTAAAACAATTCTAATACTTTATCTGTGTAGTCCCACATAGTTGATTTTGGATTTTGGATTTTAGATTTTGGATTATAAGAACTAATTGAGGATTGGGTAGGGGTTTAGCAATGCTAAACCCTTACAGGATTTAGGAGACTTTTACATATCACCTATCACCCATCAGCTATTTACTACTAACTAATGATTGTTGTTGTAACCAACCCGCATTATCATTTTTGAAGGGAGATAAAGCGCGGAGACGTTCAACAATTTCTGGCATAACTGCAATAACTTGATCAATTTCAGCTTCGGTTGTGTAGCGACAAAGACTGAAACGAATCGAACCATGTAAAGTGGTGTAGGGTAAACCCATAGCCCGCAAAACGTGGGAAGGTTCTAATGAACCAGAAGTACAAGCAGAACCAGAGGAAGCACAAATACCGTATTTATTTAAGGAGAGCAAAATTGCTTCACCTTCAATATATTTGAAACCAATATTTGTGGTGTTTGGCAATCTATGACTAGGATCACCATTGACTTCACAGTCGGGAATTTTAGCAAGGAGAGCTTTTTCCAAGCGATCGCGCAATCGGCTTTCTCTCTTGGTTGCCTCTTCTAAATGTAGCATTTCCAATTCCGCAGCTTTGCCTAAAGCAATAATTCCGGGAACGTTCTCTGTACCTGCTCTGCGTCCCCGTTCTTGGTGTCCACCAAGAAGGAAAGGACGGAACCGAACCCCACGACGCACATATAGAACACCAATGCCTTTAGGTGCGTGGATTTTGTGACCAGATATAGTTAACATATCTATGGTGCTGGTCTTCATGTTCAAGGGTAATTTACCTACCGCTTGGACTGCATCGACATGGAAGATAGCGCCGTATTCCTTAACTCTAGCACCAATCTCTTCAATTGGAAAGATAGTGCCGGTTTCATTATTGGCATACATCACGCTCACCAAAGCGGTGTTACCTGTCAGGGAAGCTTCCAGTTCATCTAAATCTAACTGTCCCTTCGCATTTACTGACAAATAAGTAACAGTATAACCTTGGGTTTCTAACTGTTTGCAGACATTCAAAACTGCGGGATGTTCTACCTGAGTTGTGATAATGTGGCGTTTTTCTGGTTGAGCTAATAATGCAGCACGAATCGCAGCATTATCTCCCTCAGTTCCACAACTGGTAAAGACTATTTCTGATTCTTCTGCTCCTAATAAAGCCGCAACTTGTTCTCTGGCTATTTTGACACCTTTACCAAGTTGTCCACCAAAACTGTGCATACTAGAAGGATTACCGTAATAGTCCGTCAGATAAGGCAGCATCGCCTCTAAAACTGCTGGATCTACTTTGGTGGTAGCATTGTTATCGAGATAGATGCAATTCTTTTGCATTTTAGTCATTAAGTTATTAGTTATTACTTATTGGGAATAGGTAATGGGTAATTGGGAATAGGTAATTGGTAATTGGTAAAAACTTACTTCTTTTCTGTCACCTGTCACCTATCACCTATCACCTGTCACCTAAACCACTACTTGATGCTTTTGCAACTGTTCGGAGAACTTCTGAGAATAAGTATTCCGCCAAGTTTCCCAGTAATCTTGTTTATTTGTCAACTTTGCTAAGACGCGATTGTAATTAGCAAACCAACCTTCCCAATAATCGCTTGGTTGTTTAACGCAACCATGAGCAGTGGGACAACCAGCTTTACATTGAGGTACAGTGTGAATGCTGCCAACACAGTTTGTGCAAAGTTCAGAGTCAATCCAGTGAATACCGTCAACTACTTTAATTGCACCGGTGGGACAAACAGACAAACAAAGCTTGCAGGAAATACACTGGCTAGTAATTTTGTAAGCCATGATTATTTGCCTTTGTGTGAATTGGTGATTAGTGATTGGGTACTGGGTACTGGGTATTGGGAAAAGTTTCTTTCCTAGTCCCCAGTCCCTAGTCCCCAGTCCCTATTCCCCAGTCGCTACATATTGCTCGTAAAACTCTAAAGCAACCTTTTCAATTACGTCGTAAGCTTCAACAGTTTTTATTCCGGCTGCTTCTAGTTTTTCTTTAGGACAGTTGCCGATTTTGGATACCAAGACCGCTTTACAATCTGCGATCGCTTTCATTATATTGTCTGCGGTAGCTTCTTCGCTGTATCCACCTTGACAATATTGGTCAATCTTGCGATGACTGACAAAGCGCACTTCGTTACCATCAACTTCATACACTTGAAATTCTTTAGCGTGTCCGAAGTGTTGGTTAACCAATCCACCACCTTTTGTTGCTACTGCAACTAAGATTTTGGGTTTGTTTTGTAGAGATTTGCCATTATTGCTCTCTACAGCAGTTGCTTTGGCTTTATCTTTAGCTGCTTTAATTTCTTCTCTAAATTTCTCAATACCTTCGTGAACTTCTTGGCGTGTTTCCAAGTTATATTCTGGAGCCATTTCCAAGAATTTATCTTTAGTGAATTCTTGGCTGCGGTCTTCTCCTAATAATCCTACCGCATCTGCTCGGCACTGACGACAGTGACGCATCATTTTCATGTTACCAGAACAGTTGTCTTGGACTTCCTTCAGTTCTTTACCTGTAGGTCCCCGTTGACCTGTTAAACCAAAGTGTGTACCATGTTCCGGTGCAGAAATCAGCGGCATGATGTTGTGTAAGAATGCCCCTCTCTCACGAATGGCTTTATTAACTTCTACCAAATGTTGGTCATTAACTCCAGGAATCATCACGGAATTAACTTTACACAAGATATCAGCTTCTTTGAGAGCTTGCAAACCTTCCAACTGCTTTTCTAGGAGAATTTTTGCTCCTTCCACGCCTCTATAACGCTTACGTTTGTAATGAACCCAAGAATAGATTTGTGCGCCTATTTCTGGATCGATGGTGTTAAGGGTGATAGTAACGTGATCTATATTTAATTGTTTGATGCGATCAACATATTCTGTTAACATCAAACCGTTAGTAGATAAGCACAGTTTAATATCTGGTGCTTTGTCTGCAATCAATTCAAAAGTACGGAAGGTTTTTTCTGGATTAGCCAAAGGATCACCAGGCCCCGCAACTCCCAAAACAGTCATTTGGGGAATTTTACCCGCAATTACCAACACTTTATGTGCGGCTTCTTCAGGTGTGAGCAACTCACTTACCACTCCAGGGCGACTTTCGTTAGCACAGTCATACTTGCGGTTACAATAGTTGCATTGAATATTACAAGCTGGTGCAACTGCAACGTGCATCCGGGCGTAGTGATGATGAGCTTCTTCACTATAGCAAGGATGTTTGGCAATGCGTTCTATAAGTTTTTCGTCCATTTCTGGAGTTGTGGTGCTGTCGCAACCGCAACCACCAGATTTAGCTGGGGTGATAATGGATTCCTGATTGGAGGAGGTGAGAATGTTTGTAGCAGGTAGTGTCATTGAATTTCGCAAGGTCGGTGGACTTGAGAGCCACTGTGGGAGATGCTTTTACTACTGCCAATGCCTATGAACCGAAGTCGCGTCTTACTCACTTGCCCACAGGTGTTCACCTGGTATTGATACAAAATTTAGACAAGTAGGATAATTTATATTTCTGGGAATAGCCTATTAATCAAGGCTTTTTATCCAAACTTCCAAATTCCTAATCTAAATTTGATACAATGGTGGGCAGATAATGTTTGGGGTTCGGCTGGTGTGTGTCAACGTTTGGGTCTTGGGTAGACTTTGTGTGTACAGCCGCGACTTCCATTCACTCTAGGCATGGTGCTATCTCATCCCTCCACTCACTTTTGGCTTCTAACTTTGTTAAGGAGCGTTAAGTGATTGGCGATAAATGATTTATAGCAGCCGTTTCTAGATAGGTGCTTGGGCTGTCTAGGATAGGATTTATTGGATATATTATGTTTGTACTCAGATATAGAAACCCCAATCTTTGCCAGGGTTACAAAAATTAAATAAAATTTTTTCGGGTACAGGTTCTAGTATTTTTCAGTTGGGGTACGAGTATTTTTCGAGTGGGGTTCAGGATTTCTTTGTACTCAGTCAAAACCCAATACCTGCAAGGGATTGAGTAATAATTTAGTTAAATTTGGGCTACATTACCCATGTACTCAAACAATCCTCAAATCCTGCTGAAAGCCTTAGTTAACAAGGGATTTGAGTTGGAGATCTGGAGTAGAAAACGTTGTCATAGTCCAGATATCTGCCAATTTATATTCTGTATCCAACATATCATTTTTTTTGAGATAAAAATGCAGTTCATATTCTTTTAACTTTTCAATGATTAATGATGTGAATTGCACTTCTCACCTATGTTGAATCAGCATTTAAGCTCTAATAGGATGATAACTCTTAATGCAGATTATTTGCAATAAATTTAGTTTTTTACAGCAGTTTTTCCTGGTTTCACGTTCTTAAAGCTGTTCGGGAATGATAAATAATGTCAAATCAGGGAACAGGGAATGGGAAAAAAATTAATCGTTTTGAACTTTTGGCATCGCTACACTATATATGTGGCGAACAAGTCAAACAGGGGAAAATGTCATGAAAGCTGTTGTTATCCGTCGCTATGGTTCTGCTGAAGTGTTACAGTATGAAGAGGTGGAACAGCCGAAAATCAAGCCTGAGCAGTTACTTGTAAAGGTTCACGCTAGTAGTGTTAATCCCATTGACTGGAAAATCCGCCAGGGAATGTTGAGTTTATTGACGGGAAACTATTTCCCCATGATTCTGGGGTTTGATGTGGCTGGGGAAGTGGTAGAAGTTGGTTCACAAGTGACGCGCTTCAAAGTAGGTGATGCTATTTATGGCAGCACTAGTTTTCCTGGAGGTGCTTATGCAGAATTTGCAGCTATCCCGGAAAATTTTGCGGCTCCCAAACCCACAAATATGAGTTATGAGGAAGCCGCTACTGTACCTTTAGCGGCGCTAACGGCTCTACAAGCCCTGCGAGACTTGGGAAATATCAAATTAGGTCAAACGGTATTGATTAATGGAGCTTCGGGCGGTGTGGGCGTTTTTGCGGTGCAAATTGCTAAGGCGTTGGGGGCTGAGGTGACGGGTGTTTGCAGTACCAGAAATTTGGATTTGGTGAAATCTTTAAATGCAGATTTAGTAATTGACTATACGCAACAGGATTTTACAGAAGGTAATGTTCGGTACGATATTATTTTTGATGCAGTTGCTAAAAGAGCATTTTCTAATTGCAGAAAAGTTTTAAAGCCAAATGGGGTTTATGTGTCTACGTTGCCTAACCCGGAAGTGATTGTGCAGAGTTTTTTAACAATGTTTCTGCCTGGTCAAAAGGTGAAATTTGTGTTGGAAAGACCTAATAGCAAGGATTTGGTTTATTTAAAAGATTTGATTGAAGGGGGTAAAATGCGAACTGTGATTGATAGCACCTATCCTTTACAAGAATTAGCAGAAGCTCATCGGTATAGTGAAGGAGAGCGTGCAGTGGGAAAAATTGCGATTACTAGGTCGCGCTGTACGCTATAGCCACGCTTGCTACAGGCATAGCCGTTACTCTTTAGCTGACATCTTGCACCAATCTGAAAATAAAACTAAACTTAGTTTGTAGACTTAGCTATAAAACTGTGGAAACCGTAAATATCCATCAAGCTAAAACAAATCTCTCACGCCTTTTGTCTCGTGTAGAACTTGGTGAAGAGATCATTATTTCCAACCGGGGTGTTCCTGTCGCCAAACTAGTTCCCTTTAGTGTCTCATCTAATCGACGGGATAGTTTAGGGCAAGATAGAGGATTGTTTGTAGTTCCAGAGGACTTTAATGCACCCTTACCAGATGACATTTTGGCAGCATTTGAGGGCAATGAGAAGTGAAACTTTTACTAGATACCCAGTGTTGGTTATGGTGGTTTACCCAACCAGAACGTTTGAATCAAGAAGTAATTACGCAAATCACAGATGAAAACAACGAACTATGGCTTTCTGTTGCTAGTGTGTGGGAAATGGGAATAAAAGTTGCAATTGGTAAGTTGCCATTACCAGAACCACTGGACAGTTACATTTCTAGCCGCATGGTAAGGTTGGGTGCGAGATATTTGGAAATTACAGCTTCTCATGCATTACGAACGGCTACATTACCCTTACATCATCGAGATCCTTTTGACCGAATGCTAATTGCACAGGCACAAATGGAGGACATGACGCTTGTTACTGCCGATTCAATGTTCAAACAGTATAAAGATGCTACTATTCTTTGGGCAGCTAATAAAAGTTAGGAAAGTTATATTCCTAAAATAAGACAACGAAACAAACTTAATAAGTAGGAAATCTTGTTCTTCACAAATAATTTACCCTAGCAGTAATACTTGAAACCGCACATCATTGCGAATGCTGTCAAAATCAGGATTAATTTTCGCTTCACTCCGACATCGACGAGGTTTGATATTAATTGCCTGTTGCAAATTTTCCAGGGCTAAATCAACGTCACCTTGCAAGACATAACATTAACGTGAGTTCGGTGTTCGGTGTTTCTCCTATGCCTACGGCACGGCTTCGCCGAATGGAGACGCTACGCGAACGGAGTTATGATTTTTAAGGGCGAGAGAATAAGGGTTTGAGACTCCTACTTGTGGCGAGTTTTCCACAAATTATCTTATGTCGAACTCACGTTAACATTAAGTATAATTAAATCGGATTTAAAAGTATTGTTATGGAGAGCGTTAGCACAGCTTACCACTGATATCCCTGGCTTTCCCGTTGTTACAAATTCCTCTCACAAAACCCCTCTGCGTGAGATAAAAAATAGGGGTAATTCCAGAAAACCCAGAATTACCCCTATTTTAAATCTTAAATTCCCACTACCAGCTATTAAGCAAAAGCAGCGGTTCTAACATCGTTATTTGTGAGAATTTCTTGCAATTCATCAGCGTCTACGGTTTCTTTATCAACCAGCATTTGGGCGATTTCGTCAAGAATGTGGCGATTATTTACCAAGACTTCTTTAGCGCGAATATAAGCTGTATCGACTAATTTGCGAACTTCTTCATCAATTGCGGCTGCGGTTTCTTCTGAGAAGTCACGTTCTGACATGATATCTCGACCGAGGAACATATTGCCTTGTTGACGACCTAAAGCCACGGGACCCAAGCGATCGCTCATCCCAAATCGAGTTATCATCTGTTTAGCAACTCTGGCTACCTGTTGCAAGTCGTTGGAAGCACCTGTTGTCACTTCATCTTCACCAAAGATAATCTCTTCAGCTAAACGACCACCTAAAGCCACAGCCATTTGATTTTCCAAATAAGCACGGCTATATAAACCTGTATCCATGCGGTCTTCGCTAGGAGTAAACCAAGTCAAGCCACCGGCACGACCACGGGGAATAATGCTAATCTTCTGTACAGGGTCATAGTCAGGCATCAAAGCCCCAACTAAAGCGTGACCAGCTTCGTGATAAGCAACCAAAGTTTTGCGCTTTTCGCTCATTACACGGTCTTTCTTCTCTGGCCCAGCTAATACGCGGTCGATGGCATCATTGATTTCATCCATCGAAATTTCGGTTAAGTTGCGACGTGCTGCTAAAATTGCGGCTTCGTTCAACAAGTTAGATAAATCTGCACCGGTGAAACCAGGGGTACGACGAGCGATTTTATCCAAGTCCACATCTTTCGATAAGGTTTTACCTCGTGCGTGAACTTTGAGAATTTCGCTGCGTCCAGCGTAGTCAGGACGGTCTACAACCACTTGACGGTCAAAACGACCGGGACGCAATAAAGCTGCATCTAGTACGTCAGGACGGTTGGTAGCAGCAATGATGATGATACCTGTGTTACCTTCAAAACCATCCATTTCGGTCAGTAACTGGTTGAGGGTTTGTTCCCGTTCGTCGTTACCACCACCTAAACCTGCACCCCGTTGACGACCTACTGCGTCAATTTCATCAATGAAGACGATACAAGGAGCGTTGGTTTTAGCTTGTTCAAATAAATCGCGGACGCGGGAAGCACCTACACCAACGAACATTTCCACAAATTCGGAACCGGAGATTGAGAAGAAAGGTACACCTGCTTCCCCAGCTACAGCACGAGCGAGGAGGGTTTTACCTGTACCAGGAGGGCCAACTAAAAGTACACCTTTAGGAATTTTTGCACCAACTGCGGTAAAGCGATCGGCGTTTTTCAAAAAGTCTACAACTTCGTTTAATTCCAACTTGGCTTGGTCAATACCCGCTACATCACCAAATGTGACTTGGGTTTGGGGTTCCATTTGCACTCTGGCTTTAGATTTACCAAAGTTCATTGCTTGGCTACCTGGTCCACTTTGAGCGCGACGGAGTAAGAAAAATAAACCAACCAGAAGTAATACAGGGAAAAATAAGCTGCTTAGTGCTTTAAACCAAAATCCTTCGTCGGTTTGGGGTAATACTGCAATATCAACGCCTTTGGCTGTCAGAGTATTAATTAAATCTGGGTCGTTAACTAAGGTGACGCGCTTTTTATTAGGGTCGTATTTAGGTGTAACCATTGCTGTAGAACGGTCTGAACTGAGACTGACCTTTTCTACTCTGCCTTTGTCAACTTCTTGAATAAATTCACTGTAGCGCCATGTTTCTACTTGAGGGGGTTGGTTGTCGAAAAACGCAGTCCCTAAAGCAATTACAACAATAAAAAGCAGTGCATACAGCCCCGCATTTCTCCATCTTTTATTCACAGAGGTCTATTCTCCTGTATATTTTGTCTGTTTCGTTTTTAGCAGGCGTTCTGCGCGATAGCATCACGGCTTTAAAATCAGAGAGAGCTTTATTAGAATTATGTTAACTTATCTTAACGTATACCAAAAAGGTGTTCGTGTCATGATACAAATAATCCTTTAAGTTCCAAAAAACATTTATGGTGGGGATTATATTGTAGCGACCCTGTGGGCTGTTGTACGGTATGGATGGGAATAATCTCGATAACGCTATTAGTGTAAGCGATCGCTACTAATTTTTTGACTAGCTCCGGTGTCCAAGGTTCTTGCTGGATAGCGATTTGGCGATTTTTTAACTGGCTGATGATGTGCGATCGCTCTATTCCTGGCAAAATTCCCACTTCTAAAGGCGGTGTCCACCAACAGCCATCATACCAAGCCCAAAGATTGCCAGTACTGGTTTCCAGCCAATTTCCCAAAGCATCTGTTAAAATCGCTTCTTCGGCTTGTAAAGATTGCACACTATTTTTTGCTAACCAAGCACTCAAATAATTTCCGGTTTTATGCTTAGGGAGAGAACGAGCAAATTCCGATTTAGCCAGGGCGCATATTATACCATTATTTTGCTTTTCTGTCAAATTAGGCGGTAATAATCTACCAATTATCCATTCTCTCCCATCAGGAAAGATAGTAATTCTGAGAACAGGAAAATCTTTCAAGAGGATTTCTGCACCTTGACGCACAAAATTCCAATCAGGTTCTTTCCAACCAAAACTTTGTAAACTCAATTTCAACCGGGAACAATGTGCTTCCCAGTTAGTTAAACTATGATCAAGGGAATGATCATACACCCGCAAAGTTGTAAAAACCGTCGCCCCATAAAGTAACCCCGGATCATTAATATCCAATTCTAGAGTTTGAGATGTAATTAATTTGCCACAATACCAATACATAAAGAGGGAATAGGGAGCAGGGGAAGAAGACTTTATTACTTATTACTTAGAGTAAGCCACAAAATAAATGATCCTGTCTTGTCATGCTGAGTGTAGCGAAGAGAAACGTATCCCTTACGGGAGCCGGAGGCTCTAGCATCTCGGAGGATTCTTTCCTTCAGAACGCTACGCGAACACTACACTTCGTTCCATTCAGAATGACATTGGGCATTTCTTTTTGTGGAGTTCTCTTATTACTTATCACCAATTACGAATTACGAATTATTTTAATCTTTTTCAGGGAGAGTAACAGCAGGTAGTCCATTATCATTAATTACTACCTTTCCTCCCAATTTCTCTATTTCATCAATTGCTCTCTTGCGAGTTTTTTCATCAACATTGTTTTGTAAAACCATTGTCCAGGTAGCAATTCGTGCAAACTTACTGTCAGGATTGTTTTGGAGAAATTCAGCAGTTTTTCCCGAAATAAAAGCAGCCTTTTTACTTTCATCATCAGCAAAATTACTAGCCCAACTAGCAGCTTGTGAGAAAGATTCTTTTGCCGATTGAGAGTCACCTAAAAATAATAACTCATCAGTTCCTTTATAGCGCCAGACATAATAAGATTTCTGAGGTACTTGAGGAGATAGAGATTTTAAACCTTTTTCCATTAAGCCAATAGACCTTTCTGGCATACCAGCATATAAAGAAGTACTGACCGAAAGACCTAGATAAGCTGCTAAAAATCTTGGGTCACGTTTAAGAATAACTTCAAAATATTCTGGACTTAAACCATAACCGATTTTATCTCTGACTTCATTGTCTCCAAAGTATTGCAAAAAATCTATATATACCCAATCAGCAATAACGTTATCGTAACCAAAACTGGGCATTTGTTTGAGTAAATTAAGACGCAGATTTTCTTTTTGCTGGTCTTTTTCTAGAGTTTCTATAGATGCAGTTTGTTTACTAATTAAGAGTTTTTGCAGTCTAGGAAATTGACTTAAGCTAACTCCTAAAATACACAAACAAGCTACCAAAGGTGTAGTAATAGCTTCACGAGATAAAAGCATATTCAGACATTTACAATCACAATTGTTATTTTTGCAGTATTTGCCAACATTGTTGAGCAATTTCCCAATCTTCTTGAGTGTGTATCACTAATACTCGCACAGTTGAATCAGAAGTAGCAATATCTATATCAATTGGCTGTTGTTGATTCTTTTCAAGGTCTATTTTCAGTCCCAAAAATTCCCAAGCATCACAGACAGCTTGACGAATTTCTGAAGAGTTTTCTCCCACCCCAGCGGTAAACACTAAAGCATCTAATCCCCCTAGACTAGCCAGCATAGCACCGATGCCAGCGCGCAAGTGATGTACATAGATATCATAAGCTAATTGAGCGCGATCATTACCTTGGTTAATTGCTGCTATTACTTCCCGTAAATCACTGGAAACACCCGAAATTCCTCTTAAGCCAGAAGCTTTATTTAAAACATAATCTAACCTTTCTGCTGAGTAATCAGATTGCCCTAGCAGGTAAATTAAAATTCCTGGATCAATTGAACCACAACGGCTACCCATCATCAAGCCATCAAGAGGTGTAAAACCCATAGTTGTATCAATACTTCGACCATTTTTAATTGCGGACAAAGAACAACCGTTACCTAAATGGCAGGTAATTAATCGCAGTGATGTTAAATCTCGTCCTAGAATTTGCGCTGCACGACTAGCACAATACTGATGACTAATACCATGAAAACCATAGCGACGGATACCTTTTTCCACCCATTCATAGGGGCCAGGATAAATTGCAGCCGCGTCGGGTAAAGTACTATGAAATCCAGTATCAAATACTGCCACTTGGGTAACATTTCCCAGCTCTGTTCAATGGCTTCTATTCCTTCTAAAGCGGCTGGATTATGGGCTGGGGCAAGGGTAGAAAGATGACCTATCTCTTTTTTGACCTCTTCTGTAATTACCACACTATTACGGTAATCTTGTCCACCATGTACTACCCGATGTCCTACCACATCTATTTCTGATAAATGACTAATCACCTTAGTCGCACCGCTATTGAGAGTATTCAACATATAAACAACGTGTGCTTGTAGCGAGTCCCCAGAAATACATTCTTGCAACA
This sequence comes from Anabaena sp. EIM26, assembly GCF_057568715.1. Lineage (NCBI taxonomy): Bacteria > Bacillati > Cyanobacteriota > Cyanophyceae > Nostocales > Nostocaceae > Anabaena > Anabaena sp. EIM26. The sequence goes on from NZ_CM172472.1 coordinate 2,908,742, forward strand.
CCTCACCAGTCGCTGTTCTTACCTCAATTTCTGCCACACCCCCGTCTTGATTCCAGTTAACTTTTCCTTCCCAACAGGGTTGGATTGCTTGGTTAGGTAAACTTGCATCTGGAATTTCATACAAACAACTTTTTTGGCTGCTAGAACCGGCATTAAGTACTAGTATTTTCATAGAATAATAGGAAACTTCACCTGGTCTAATAATTTCATGATCTTAACAATTGCTCATAAAAGTCTGCCACTGGGTAGGAAAAATTTACCTTAAAAAACCTTATATTACCATCATATTTTATAAAAATTAGCCCCCTTTTCATGAGTTAAGGGGGTTTGTAGGTGAGTTTCTAAATCTCCAACTTCACACCCTGAATTGAATAATCTAACAACTCCATTGGGTGCATTACCGAAATTTTATTATCCGGTAAATACTTACTAATTTGCAACGTACAACCGGGATTTGCAGAAGCAATTAACTCAGCACCTGTATTTAATAAATTTTGTACTTTTTGCTTACCTAGTTCTTCAGCAACTTCCGGTTGCAGCATATTATAAACACCTGCACTACCACAACATAAAGCCGCGTCTATTGGTTCTCTTAAAGTCACTCCGGGAATTTTTCTTAATAACTGACGAGGTTGAACACTAATCTTTTGTCCATGTAATAAATGACAAGCATCTTGATAAACCAAAGTTAGATTTTTATCAGTTAAAGGTGAAAGTTTAGCCGTTAAACCCACATTCATTAAAAACTCTTGTGCATCTTTAACTTTCGCTGCAAATGCTTTGGCTTTTTCTGCATATTCTGGATCATCAGCTAATATGTGACCATATTCTTTTAAAGTATGACCACAACCAGCAGCATTAATAATGATAAAATCCACATTAGTATCAGCAAAACTATCAATCATTTGTCTTGCTAAAACCTGCGCTTGTTCCGTTTGTCCTTGATGTTCAGGAAGCGCAGCACAACAACCTTGGGATTTAGGAATTATCACTTCACAGCCATTTGCAGTCAATACTCTCACCGTTGCTTCATTGACAGGAGAGAAAAACAACCGTTGTACACATCCCAAAATCACCCCAACACGATATCTTTTTTCACCTTTAGCCGGAATTACATCGGGTAAATTATCTTGAAAAGACTTGAGAGTAATTTCTGGCAGAATAGATTCCATTGCTGCTAACCGGGGAGAAATAGCTTTAATTAACCCAGTGGCTTGCAATAATTTAGAAACTCCCAACTTTTGATAAACCAATAAGGGAAAAAGTAAAATTCTTAAAAGATCAGGATTGGGAAACAGAGAAAAAATCAATTGACGCACTAACTTATCAGGTAAACTGCGGTTATAATTTCTCTCAACCTGATGCCGAGTTGCCGAAATTAACTTATCATACTGCACACCGGAAGGACAAGTTGACACACAAGCCAGACAACCCAAACAAGAATCAAAATGTTCAACAGTTGCCGTATTTAAAGCAATTTCACCTTCATTAATAGCATCCATTAAATAGATGCGTCCCCTTGGTGAATCCATCTCCTTACCTAACACCCGATAACTAGGACAAGTAGAGAGACAAAAACCACAATGAACACAACTATCAATCAACTTTGGATCAGGAGGATGACTTTCATCAAACCCCTTCAAATTCTTAATACTAGCAATATTCTCAATAGCACCATCTGAAACTTCTTGCATTTCTCTTTCCCCTCTTAACTTCGCGTTCTTCGCGCCTTCGCGGTTCGTTATTCTTAAATCCCACCCACAAACCGACCAGGACTTAAAATATAATTACCATCAAACTGTTCCTTAATACCCCGCATCAGTTGTAAAGCATTCCCAGTGTAACCCCACACATCCAACCTTTCCTTTATTTCCACTGGTGCAGCTAAAACACTTAAAAAGCCATAATTAGATTGACATAACTGACGCAATGACAAAACTTGATTTTGATTTTCTAACCTTACCAAACCCAAACCACTACTAAGGTGAATCAAACCTATTTCTATCTGATTAATAACCTCAACAGCCTTAGTTGGTAATATTCCTATTTTGCAACTAATTAGAGAATTTGTAACATCAGCATGGATTTGTTCTGGTAATCGTTGCCATAGATCAGCTTCATTTTCTGTTGAATAAATTGATCCATCTAAACCCAATTTTTGCCCAATTGCTAAAAGTCGATTTGACTGTTCTTTCACACTTTCGCTAATACTTTGAAACCGGGTAATTAAACCTATTCCTGTACCTAAATCTAAATTAGAAACCAACTTATTTGATAATAAATCTGCTTGAGTTGGTGTTAACTCAGAACCTTGCAAAATTGTTGCAGCTTGGGATATAGCCTCAGCTTTACCAGTTAATATTACCGTTGCTGATGTTTCTGCTAAAGGATAAACTCGAAAAGTGACTTGGCTGATAATTCCTAAAGTACCGTAAGCACCGGTGAACAATTTCATCAAATCGTAACCGGCAACATTTTTTACTACCCTTCCTCCAGCTTTGGCAATTTGTCCATCTGCACGGATAAAAGTTATACCTAAAAGTTGGTCACGTACACCCCCAAAACGTTGACGCAGAGAACCTGTATCAGCAGTTGCGACAATACCACCAATGGTGGCTGATGTGGGTTTAGCAGGGTCTAGGGCTAATGTTTGGCGAGATTTTGCTAAAATTTCCTGAAGATGGGCAAATTTCATTCCAGTTTCAACGGTGACAGTTAAATCACCAACTGCGTGTTCTATAAGTTGGTTTATGCGTTCCGTACTAACGACAATATCAATATTTTTAGCTAAACCACCCCAGTTGAGTTTACTACCGCTACCTTGAGCTAGAACGCGCCATTTATTGCGGTTAGCGGTGGCTATGACAGTGGCTAATTCTGCTTGGGTGTGGGGATAAACGATACAACTGGGATGGCTTTTGGAGTCCATTGCTTGCTGGATGCGTTGTTGCTGACTAGGTTCGAGATTTTCCCAAGGTAAGACAGCGTTTTCTGCGTTGATAATAGATGCTAGGGTAGATGCGTAGACACTTTGTGTCTTTTCGTTAGACATCGCATTCATCAGTTTATTTTTTATATCCTTACTTATTAATGTAATGGTTATTTTGACTCAAAACGCACAAGCTGATTTTTCTCATTTCTCGTTCCTAGTCTCTGACTAGGAATGCTACCATAGAGGCTCTGCCTCATCACTCATCAATAAACTCAATCTGCAATAAACTGAGTAATTCCATATAATTTCGATAACCAGAATAACGTCAATGAGATGGTTCTTCTTTCTTTAGATAAGTTTGTAGCATCAGCGATAAGATGAAGATGATTCTCTATGAAGATTTTGATTTATATTGGTATTTAGGTGGAGGCAGAGCCTCTAAATTGCATTCCCAGTCGGAGACTGGGAACGAGAGGAATAATTGTGGTTGTAGTAAATGAAATTGATCTGGTAAATCAGGTTCCTCCGGGTCTTCGCTAGGAAGATCATACATTGTCGGTAATGTTTCTTTAGGGGAAAGTGGCGGATCTATTTGATACTTTGTTGACAATCCTAAAGATAGAATTTTTATTTCTATTATGTAGCAATATGATTAGGTTCAGAAAATGGTAGCGACTGTTTTAAATATTCGGTTTTGCTGGGTAAGAAAGTCTTGTTTATTGAGAATGTGGAAGTATCAAATCTTCCTAATCATGAATTGACCCATCTGGCATTGTAGCTCCTTCGAGGTTGGCTCCTTTGAAGTTAACACCTTCGAGTATGGCTCCTGAGAAGTTGGCTTTTCTGAGATATGCGCTTTCAAAGTTAGCATTTTCGAGGTTGGCTCTTTGGAGGTCAGCTTCAGTAAGGAGGGCTATTTGGAGATTAGCTAATACAAGTTTGGCTTCTTGAAGGTTGGCTTTAGATAGAAAGGCTCCTTTGAGGTCGGCTTGTTCGAGATATGCTTTTTGGAGGCTAGCTCCTATGAAGATTGTTCCTTTCAGTTTAGCAAGTATGAGGTTAACTTCTTCAAGTTTAGCTCCTTCAAAGTTAGCTTTTTCAAGTTTAGCTTTTTTAAGATTGGCTTTACTGATATTAACATTACTTAAATCAAGCCTTTTATTTTCTGGATCTGGATGTTCGCGTCGTCCAATTACAGTGAGACATTCTTGAATATCAAGCTGAAGTTTTGGTAATTCTTCTATCTCTTTTTTATTTTGACTATTTAGAAATTCATCTATTAACGGTTTTTTCTTCTGTGACTTCTCTTCTTTTTTAATAGGTGCATTTTCACGCACAAAAGCTGTAAGAACTTCCATAATTGTCCATTGATCTTTTTCTGAATCTTTGGCAATTCTCTCTAAAGTATAAATCGCGCCTAATCTGACTTCAATTTTTTCACTCGCGAGCTGTTCTATTGCTTTAGCAAAGCGTTCTGTAATTTGCTTATCTTGTGCAATTTCAGCATTTTTATTAGCAGCAATCGCACTTTCTTCCATAGCGTATGCACGCTTGGCTGCAAAGAAAATATTAATAAATACTGCAATTCCACCAATAAATAAGCCAGCAGTTTTTAAAATTTCCACCACGTATTCATATTTTTCTTTTACTAATTCTATCCTCTCAGTAGTTAAAATAATTGCAATTGAATATATTACAACTAAAATAGGTATAGCAAGAATTACTACCACTGCGGCTATCAACCAATTTCTTTTTATATCGTTTATATCATCGTTAGACATAATATTAATTCTATTCCCTAAATACACAATTCCTCGTTCCCAGTCTCTGACTGGGAATGCTACGATGAGGCTCTGCCTCAATATCTCACAAATCAATTAAATCCACATCTAATAAACTCGGTAATCCCATATAATTCCGATAACTAGAATAACGCCAATGAAGCAGATCATCAACATAACCACGTCGCACCGGATTATTGTGCATATACTCTAATTTTTGCCTCAACATTTCCTCATCTAAAATCGCCTGGGGATGAAAACCTTCTTGCCACAGTTGATACTCTTGTTTTATCTTATGTTTTATTTTATAAAACTCCAGTTGACCAAGTATATATTCAGCTTTATTTTTATGAAGTAAATCAATAATAGAACGAGCAGTAAATGATTTAAAATTTCCTATTTCTTTAGATAAGTTTGCAGCCGCAGCGATGAGGTGAAGATGATTTTCCATGATGATGTAACCATACAATGTCATACGCTGCTGTCGTTGCAGAAAGTTGAGGGAATCTATGATAACTTGAACAAGTTCAATTTGTCCAAATAATGGCATCCAATTGACGATTGTGCTGGTTATAAAATGTGGTTGACTTCCTAATACATGATAGCGGCTGCGTCCCATTGGATGATTTGGTTTGGTAGATGTGGTGATTTGATTTTAATATGGGAGGCAGAAGTTATACATCGTATTATCAACGATAATTAGTAAATATGAGATACATGAATTGATTTTGAGTTCTTGGGAGACAGAGCTTCTATTATGGTATTTTGGGAGGCAGAGCCTCTTGATGGCATTCCCAGTCTCCGACTGGGAACGAGGGATAGCTAAACATTTAGGGGTTGTCTAGTTTTCACTGGTTGATAATTTCCATTACTGTCAATTGGGACAGATGAAATATTTTCTTTCCCTGTAATTAATCTCGCGCCACGATTGCGGGTAAAATAATTCCAAATCCATTGAATCATGACGACTAATTTGTTATCAAATTCAATGAGGAAGTAGATATGAACGAATAACCAGAAAAACCATGCGAAGAAACCTTTAAGTTTGATGAAACCTAAGTCAACAACGGCGGCGTGTTGCCCAATCATTGCTAAACTTCCTCTATCAACATAGTTAAATTGTGGTAATGTTTCACCTTTAAGGCGTTTCTGAATTAGTTTAGCTACATATTCGCCTTCTTGCATGGCGACTGGTGCGACACCAGGTAAGGGTTTATTATTTTGATGGGCAAAATTTGCTAAGTCACCAACTACAAAGATGTTGGGATGTCCTTTAATACTCAGGTCTGGTTCAACGATAACACGCCCGGCGCGATCGCTCTCCACTCCAGTTCGTTCTGTCAAAACTTTCCCCATTGCAGAAGCTTTCACACCCGCAGCCCATAATACTGTTTTTGCGGCTATCTCTTTAACATCATCACCTTGTTTGATAGTCACAATATCATTGGCAATATTTGTTACCAGGGTTTTTGTCTGGACATTTACACCTAATTGTGTTAATGAAGTTTCTGCTTCTTGGGATAATTCTGGGGCAAAAGGTGGGAGAATTCTATCCATACCTTCTAAAAGCAAGATTCGCGCTTCTGATGTGTCAATGTTGCGGAAATCTTCTTTCAGGGTTTTGGTTGCCAATTCTGCGATCGCACCAGCCAATTCTACACCAGTCGGGCCACCACCTACAATCACAAAAGTTAACCAAGCCTGACGCTGTACCGGATCACTTTCCTTTTCTGCGGCTTCAAAGGCCATAAAAATCCGGTGACGCATTTGAATAGCATCTTCCACCGTTTTCAAACCGGGTGCAAATTCTTCCCAGTTATCTTTGCCAAAATAAGAATGCTTCGCACCTGTAGCTACAATTAAAGTATCATAAGCTACGGCTTCACCACCAACAATTACCTGTTTTGCATCAGGATTAATATCATCAACTTCACCCAACAGCACTTTTGTATTTTTACTCTTGCTGAGAACAGAACGTAACGGTGAAGAAATATCAGCCGGAGACAAAGCACCTGTAGCGACTTGATACAGAAGTGGTTGAAATAGATGAAAATTGCGTTTATCAATCAGTGTCACGTTGACATTTGCTTTTTTCAGTGATTTTGCGGCATAAAGTCCACCAAAACCACCACCAACGATAACTACCTCATGTGGTGAGTTATTGTCATGTGCATCAACCATAAGAAATGTTTCCTTGTATTACAGGTGCTGTAACTATTCTTAACAGAATTGATACAAATTTGTCATATTTTTTTCTGTTTATGTTCAACTTATTGAAAAAAAATTACAGGATTCATATTTTCTACATAAAAGTGCAAATTTTGTGTATAACTTTTTCTTCACCTAAAGATAAGCAAGATTAATATCAAGTTTATATGCAATTGAAGTTAAAAAATATACCAATATGTCTTGGAGACAAGATTCTAACCTAGAGTATTTATTTTGGTAACACAATTTGGGGTAAAATCAAAAGTCTGCCTATTTTATAACTATGCTTGCGGACAGGAGATGCTTCTATGGCGCGGATGTACTATGATGAAGATGCCAATTTAGACCTTTTGGCTGGAAAAACTGTTGCTATTATTGGTTATGGTTCTCAAGGTCATGCCCACGCCCTTAATTTAAAAGACAGTGGTGTAAATGTAATTGTCGGATTATATCCCGGTAGTAAGTCAACAGCAAAAGCCGAAGCTGCTGGCTTGACTGTGAAAAATGTGGCTGACGCTGCTAAAGCTGCTGATTTCATCATGATTTTATTACCTGATGAAGTTCAAAAAACAATTTACAAAAACGAGATTGAACCAAATTTAGAAGCAGGAAATGTTTTAGCCTTTGCACATGGCTTTAATATTCACTTTGCACAAGTTGTCCCCCCGGCTGATGTTGATGTCGTCATGGTTGCACCAAAAGGGCCAGGACACTTAGTGCGTCGGACTTATGAACAAGGACAAGGTGTACCTGCGTTATTTGCAGTATATCAAGATGCTACAGGCAAGGCACGCGATCGCGCAATGGCTTATGCTAGAGGTATCGGTGGTACACGTGCAGGTATCCTAGAAACTACTTTCCGCGAAGAAACCGAAACCGATTTGTTTGGTGAACAAGCAGTATTGTGCGGTGGTTTGAGTGCTTTAATCAAAGCCGGTTTTGAAACCTTAGTTGAAGCAGGTTATCAACCAGAATTAGCATATTTTGAATGTCTGCACGAAGTCAAATTAATTGTTGATTTAGTTGTAGAAGGTGGTTTAGCCACCATGCGCGATAGTATTTCTAATACTGCTGAGTATGGCGATTATACTCGTGGGACAAGAGTCGTTACTGCTGACACCAAAGCAGAAATGAAGAAAATCTTGAGCGAAATTCAATCTGGACAATTTGCGCGGGAATTTGTTCTCGAAAACCAAGCAGGTAAACCAGGTTTCACCGCTATGCGTCGTCAAGAAGCAGAACATCCTATTGAGGAAGTTGGTAAAGATTTACGCGCCATGTTTAGCTGGTTAAAAAAAGCATAAAAATTGGTAATTGGTAATTGGTAATTGATGATTGGTAATTACCCAGTTTTAACCATTACCTTTTACCAAATTAATACCGCGACAGGGGTAGTACAAATACAAAGTCAACTTCCCTGTTTAGCAGCACGACGAGCTAGAGACATTACCGCAGGTCGCCCTGCTTCTGTCAGTTTAAAATCTAAGCCTAACCGAAATATTTCTGGCATATAATAATCATCTTTTTCTCGAATAATTACACCGTTTTCCTCTAATATTTTCATTTCTTCCAAAGATAATCTTAATTGCTGCCGTGTAAAAGGAATTTTTCGCTCCTCTTCAAAAAGATCCCGTAATTTAGCAAAAATATCTTTCAGGGTAGTATTTTCTTTTTCAATTTCTGCTATTTTTTCTGTGCTACATTCTGGTAAAGCGCCTTTGATTCCTTTGGGAGTAAGAATACGGTTTAACCAGCGATCATCATTATCATCTACAGAAGCTTCTGCGGCTAAGTAAAGAAGACGCATTAAATCTCGTGATTGAATTTGTCCTCTAAAGTCTGAAAGTGCTGCTATTACAAATCTAGCTGAAGCAGCTTCCTTGGAGGTATCAGTACCCACTTTTTTACCCCATAGAGGAACTAAAATCTGTGTTAGATCCTCTTCTTTCATTTTCTGAAGTTCTTCTACAATAGCCTTATGTGAGGTATTGTGTAATATAAGTGAGATATTTGGTGATAAAGAAGTAACCCAAGCTACTAGTCTTAAAGCTTCTTCTCTATTCCACTTCAAAGCATAAGGCTCGTAGCGTGCCATCATCTGAGCTGCATTTTGCAGTATGGCTGACAAAACCATATCACGTCTAATAAAAATGAGAATGCCTAAAAAACGACCTGGTTGCTGTCCCAGCCATTCTGGAACTGATTGAAGTAAAGCTCGCAATGCTTTCTGTTGAGTTTTGTCACTAGCGAAATCTTGAAAAAGGTCTTCAAGTCCATCAATAACTACTAGCAATCGCTGTTGCTGGGAAAACAAATGTTCTGTTAATGCTCTACCAGCCCCTTTTTGCTCAGGCTGGAATCCCACACCCCAAGCAATGATATCTAACCAATGTTCTCTCCACTGACCTTCAAGAAGATCCTGCTGACAAAAATTTTCAATGTTTTCACGAATAATTTGGATCTCTTGAGGATTTTCAAAACCTAATGCTTGTGCTGCCTTTTTTTGAACATCTGCCACTAGTTTCACATCTTCAGGCTTAAGATTGTTTGATGCCAAAATAGGAGAAATGATAGCATCAACTTGAACTTGAGCGGCACAAGCATCTTCTGCAAATTTTTGCCAATTTTCTCTGTGAATAATTTGTAAAAAAGTGTAAGTTTTTCCAGAACCTTTAGCTCCAACTACAACTGTAATCGGAATTTGGTGTCTGTGATCTGAAGCCAAGTGACGTAGAGGAATAGTAGGTAAAAACTGTTTAATTTCTGCCGTTTCAGCATACACCAATTTTTTACTAATATCTCTGAGGCTTTCTCTTTGAGATTTTATAGCTGGAGGATGATCGTTAATTGAGGAAATATCTTCCTTAATTGTTTGAGTTTGCTTTATTGGTAATACATCTAGTAATGGACGTAAGTCATCTACAATTCCAGAACGATGAAGACGAGAATTTACTTGTTCCCATGTTGTAGGTAAGACAAGTAAACTATCGGAAAATTGAGTGGTTAAGTTTAAATGTCTTAAAGCTTGTGCAAGGACATCTCTAGATGAATCAAGGATATTTGCTTCTGTGTTTTGTATATTTTTTTCTGAAAATGATTCAGACGTATTAATAAGCTTATCAAGATTTTCATTTTCATCTCGTAATAGTTCAGAATCTTTTAATTCATCAGGAACCTGACTTATAATTATTGTTGGTAATGGATCTGTATCTCTTTGAGAAGGCGCTCTTTCTCTTATGATTTCTAGAAGTTGCTTTGTACCTGCAATTGATTGTCCACTCAAAGTGGTAACAAAAACCCGGTAAACTCGTGGATCTAAAATTAGACCTGTAGACAATTCAGACAGTCCTGCACGTAAGTCAACTAAAACAACATCTACACCTAAAACTTTACCTAAATCTGCCAGAATTTGCGTTAATATATATGGATTTTTTGCGCCTTGAATAAGATGCTCAGGTTTAATTTCTAATGAAGTAAATCTTTTAGTAGAACGGAATGCTGGCAAGAAATAAATATTATCAACTAAAGCATTCTGAATTCGATCAGCAACTAATTGAATTGAATCAGTTGCTTTTGGATCTGGATCACCATGAACCAAAGCTATTAAATCAGCAAAAGATACAGGTGGAGAAGGTAATCTTTGTTCTAAAAGCCAACTAATCCCTGGAGCTTCCAAATCACCATCTACCAACAGTACACGATAGTTTGCATCTATTAAAACCTGTGCAAAAGCAAGAGCATTAGTTGTGCGTCCGACACCGCCTTTAAAAGAATGAAAAGCTACTATTGGCGGAAAATCTGCTTCAAAACTTGGTGGAAGTTCTCTATCATCATCTTGACGATGTGGAACAATTATTCCTGGTCTAACTAAACTTGGTGTTAGTCTGGGAACACGATAATCTTCCTCTGTTTCTTCAAGAATTACTGGTAAAAGCTGTGGTTTATTAGGTAAACTCTCTAAAATGACTAGCCCGTCTACTCTATCATCTTCTTCATCAATTCGGAATCGAGTATCATATACATTTTTTAGCCAGCTTTTTGCCTCATCCTGAGTACCAGGGCGAATTCCAATTGTTAAACTATCCCAATAAGCTTGCACCGAAACTAACCAATTTGGTAGATTAGTTTTTTCTTGAATGCGAAGTAAAACTTCTTCGACATCAAGCCAAGTATAAAGACGAATATCTAACCAAGCGTAAAGAAGAGTATCTGTAGAAATCATAATTTTTAATCCTTGGGATAACAATAAAATGCTTTAGCAATCCTAAATCATTCATGAGAAAACACCATACTCATAAAGTTTTGGAAAGTCAAAAATTTGACAATGAATGGATAACTCAAATAACGCCTTGACTACAGTAAAAGAATGACAGAAAAAATAAAACTCTCTAATTAATCGTTTTGCTTGTAGCCAAATATCTTCTACAGGATTCTGTTGTGGTGCATTCGGGGCAAATCTCAAGCAGGTAATCCACCATTGTTCTTTTTCAAGTTCACGATTTAATGAATCTAGATAATCTTGAATTTCTTGTGAACGATGATAACTTGCACCATCCCAAATTATTAAAAGTTTGGCTCCAGGTCGCTGTTTTTGAAGATATTCTAAAAAATTAATTGTGTTTTTAGAGTCACCTTTTTCAGCTTTATACGTGAGAAATTCTTTGGTTTTATAATCCAATGCACCGAAATATGTTTGTTTATCACGAGCATTTACTACTGGTATTGTTACTCGTTCACTAGTTTTCCCCCAAACATACCCTATTATATCCCCCCAAAGTAAATGACATTCATCTACCATGAACACAACTAGGTCTCCTGTCTCTATTTGAGACCGTCGCGTCTCCAACAACTCACAAATCTCTTTTTTTTTTGAATCTACTAATTCTTGGTTATATTTTGGATTATTTGCTTGAGTTTTCTTCCAACTAATACTGGCAGCATCAAATAAATCGTAGTAACTTTGTTTTGAGGAGAATGTTACTCCATATTCTGAGGCAATATAGTACTCTAATTCATTTAAAGTCCATCTGTCTTTGGTTTGCAACCATTCCATTACCTCGGCACGTTGAAGCTCATCTAGAAAACCTTTACTTCCTTTATGCCCTAGTTTTAACCCTTCCAGCCCCAGTTTAAAAAATGCTTTTTTATAGGTACTAATGAAGCCAGATGAGACACCTAATATTGGCATTATCTCTTCATGCTTGTATCCACATAACAGCATTTTTACTGCTGTAGCTCGCTTGATTTCACGTGGCTCTTTATTATTTTTGATAAAATCTTCTAATAATTGTATCCACATCACCACACCTGCACCTTGGTTTCAAACGTTACTTTTAAGCTCTCTCCGTATTTTCTCATGAATGATTCCGGATTGCTATTTATAATTACTTCAGCTAAAAAGTTCTTATCTTCTTTGATTAATATTGTCTTCAAGCCAAGTGCAAATACACTCTAACCATTCAACTAATTTTCTTTCATCTTCAGGTTTCATCTTAATACCATATCGCCAAACTTGGTGAGATTGCCTTACATCATGAATAGATCCATCCTTTGCAAGATGAAACCGAGGAATTTTATCATTACCAGTTATTGTAGCTGGTAATTTCAGTTCCTTAACCCATCTGGTTAAGTTATGTCCATCTTTTGTGAGGATTGTTTGATCCTGAATTTCATCGGTTCCGGTTAATCTTCCGTTTCTTCTAAGCCAGATAAGTTTTAATCCAGACTCTACAGCATAGAATCTAAGCAAGTGGGAGGAAATATTTTCATCTGGTTGAACCTTAATAGTACCTAAATGAATCTGAAATGCCATTTTTAATTCACGAGTACTGGCAGGAATCATGCTACCGTTTGATTGGCTTTTTTGGTTGTTCAGTATTACAATTTTATTTTTAAGCGTGTAAATATATGTTGCAGCAGATACAGGATTTTGCTTAATTTGCAATTCAATATCATCAAGTAACTGCTCAATTACTTTAAGTTGTGACTGGTCTAGATTTAGTGCAGACAGGTCAGACATAATTCTGTCATCTTTTCCAATTAATTGGGGAGTGGAATGACAGGATTATAGCAGTATAGATACGAACATTTTATCTTAAAGTATATTTTCACATTATTTTTAGAGTATGCTAGATCCTATTTTATTTCTTATTTTTAATCAAATTATTGAAGGTAGAAGCCGTTTCTTCAGGTTTTCCAGACGCAGGAAAAACTAAAACACTCTTAACTTCTGGGTTATCTAATAATGCTTGCAAACGATGAAATTGTGGTTCACTAATAGCAATACCATTATAATTTTTGACATAATTTAATTCTTCTTGGAAATTAGCATCATTATAAACCTGAATAAAAACTCTATCCACATTCCATTTTTCCCAATCAGCCGCAAAATATCGTTTAGCCCAATATGGATTATGATGACAAATATCAAAACTAACGCTTGAATTAGCTTTTTTCATGCCAGTAATCATTTGCTGCACAAAAGTAGTTAACTTAGCAGTCCGATCTACTTTTCCTGGTAATTCAGCATGATAACCTAAATAATCATCCCATTGTACAGCATCAATTTTTGGATACCGCTGCACAAATTCTACTAAGATATTTTTAAAGAAATTTGCAACTTCAGGAATTTCTACATCTAAAACATAATGTTCTATAGCAGGATAGGTTTTATCTACACCAGGAACAACCCATTTTTTTTCAATTGCTAAATCAAAAATAGGGCTATTTTTATCTATTTTAATACCTTTCTCAAAATAAGCGTGAACCTGCATTCCCTGTTTATGTGCTTCATCAATTAACCAATCTAACCATTGATCTTGAAACAGATTTGGACAACTTTTATAACCGAGAGTCTGCTGCATCACCTTACTATTGTACATTGTACAACCATTACCCCAAACACCATGAATAATTGTATTAAATCCTTGAGAGTGATAGTTACGCACTCTTTCACGAATTGTTTTTTCATCAGCATTATTAGTAATTTGGTAGCGACTTAAATAAATACCTCTAATTGCTTTTTTCTCCCAAGAGTTTACAGGTAATGGTGTTGTTTTTGTTCTGGTTGTTTTAATAGCAGTTGGTTGAATATTAGGAATAATTTTAGCCATGCTTGGTACAGCAGGAGAAGGACTTTTTGTAGAAATTGCTTGAGGAGTTGTTTTAGGTATTGGTGAAATAATTGGTGTCGGAGTTGCTGTAATGGTTGATATAGAATTGAAGATTGGAGTCATGATTTGTTGTGCTTGTGAAACAAATTTACTCACATCTATATTGTTTCTTTGAGTAAATAACCAATAACAACCTCCAAAAAAAACTAACATCACAGAAATGGGGATATTGGCACATCCACAGCCACTTGGTTCTTGTTTATTTTTTGACATAATATGATTATTATCTGAGAATCTTAATCTATAGACAAATTTGCATCTATGAGAATAAGATACAACTTAGATTTTGTACTTTACGGTTAATAGTTGCAAAATCTTCACTCAACTTTACATAAAAAGCAACCAATTTATTTTATCTACCACAATATTTTCCAAATCAGGATTATATTATTTTCTCTCCTCTATATCAACTTATAAATCAACGTTCAGAAATTGGCGGATTCTCATAACTACGTGTTGAACGCTTTGTTGATCTGTATATTGTGGATTAATGGGAATTTCTTTACCATCTTTGAAAAAAATCACAGCCTGATAAATCCTAGAATATTTAACTTGCTTATCCAGAATATAAAATCGGACAATTTCTTCCAGCGGATATTCAATGGTTGTATTACCACGCAAACCTTTACGTTCTACAAAAACCTTATTGATACTTTTATAAAAAGTGCAAATGCTTAAAGGCGATGTTGCTAAAAAAGCACCAATTCCTGTGATAACTAATGCAAATAAACTCATATAAAAGAGATATGTACGCCGATTTTGCGTCACTATCAAGGAAGTTTCCCCAGAGTTGATAAAACTATTAAGTTTAAAAATAAACTCCTCATTTTTTTGATAACTAATATTAGGTAGTAGAGAAAATTCTCCAAACCTACTCACCACAACAGTTTGATAGCTTTTACTTCCCTTGCTACCAAGTATTGTCTTCACGTATGCTTGTTGAGGATCAAATAGCTTGATTCTTTTCCTACTTCCCAGCAAAGTAAACCGTTCTAATTCGCAGTTAATTTCTGGAGGTGCGGAACGAGTACAGGAGAGACGGAGGGAAGCAAAATCGAAAAATATCAAATAAATCCAAAAACTCAAACCACCTATAAAAAATAAGCCTCCTAATAACCAGTTGGAAACAGGTCGGTGTTTGATAACTAATCTAGTGTGAGTTTCTTCTACAACTTTCATCAGTGCTTTTGTATAGAATACATAATCTACCAGTACAGTATTCCCTTTATTCTCCTATCTATACCAGTCCTAAATAATTTGTAAAAAATTAATTTTCCCTCAGCATAACCCACCATTATTCTTGAAGTTGATGGTGCGTTACGGACTTTAGCCCTAAGAGGTTGTTTGAAAAGTCTCAATCCATACTAACCCTGGCGACTAGAAGTCGCGGCTACATAGAAAAAACCCACCTCCGTGGGTTTAAAACACCTGTTTTTTGGTTAGTCCACGCAGGTGGACTTCGTTTGTGTAGTAGCGAATTATATTCGCCCAAAACTTTTCAAACATCCTCTAACACATCCTAAAAATTGAAGATTTTTTATTTGTAAGTTCCTTCTTTGAGCTACCTCAAAGACAGTATGATAAAATTCTGGCAGATTGGGGATAGAACAACTTCAGAGGGTCAGACAAATGACCAACACTATCCTTAATTTCTCAACTGCTTCAGGACACCAAGTTTTAGCAGCAGCAGGTAAAAAATATTTACGTCCCGGTGGACGTATAGCTACAGAAAAATTATGCCAATGGGCGAATTTTCAGCCAGGAGATAGAGTTTTAGAATTAGCTTCTAGCTTTGGTTATAGTGCTATTTCTTTGGTTCAACGCTACCATGTAAAGGTAGTAGGAATAGAAAAAAATCCCGAAAGTGTAGCTAGTGCGCGTGCCAATATTCGTGCTGCTGGTTTAGAAAATGAAATTGAAATTATTGAAGGTGACATTTTCCACCTGGATACAATACCAGGAAAGTTTGATTTCGTTTTTGCAGAAGCTATTCTGACAATGCAATCTCCACCGGGGAAAGCCAAGCTGTTAACAGAAATTCACAACCGACTGAAACCGGGGGGTAAATTTCTCTCCCATGAATTATTAGCTAATGACAAAGAAGCAGAAATTAGTGCAGATTTAGCCAAAGTAATTAAAGTTAATTCTACACCTCTTTCAGCAACTAACTGGATTCAGGCTTTTACACAAGCAGGTTTACAGGTACAGAAACATGAAATCGGTGCTATGAGTTTATTGAATTTGTGGCGAATGTTGCAAGATGAAGGCATTTTCAAAACTATGCAGATTTTGTGGAATATTTTGACGAAGCCAGATATCAGAAAACGTGTTTTAGAAATGCGTGATGTTTTCCAGAAATATCAGCAAGAACTAGGCTACATAATTATCTGTGCTGTTGCTGCTGAATAATATTTAGATACTTTGGAAATTTGCACTTTTTATGATTACTACTGTTACCCAATTACAAGAACAAATTGAATATCCCAGTACGGGAGTTTTAAGCAAGGTGTTAGTAAAGGATTCAGCTTGTCAATATACTCTCTTTTGTCTAGCGGCTAACACTGAGATTTCCGAACATACTTCTACTCGCAATGCTACTGTCAATGTTTTGGAAGGTAGAGGATTACTAACTTTATCAGGGGAAGAAATTAAATTAGAACCCGGAGTTTTTGTTTTTATGCCTGCTAATGCACCTCATGCTTTACAGGCTGAATCTAATCTATCATTTCTGCTGACACTTTCTGAAAAATCAGCAGATATTAATTAATTATTTTTGGAGATGTGTCAAATGTCATCACTAATTTCTAGCTTCACTCAAAATTTAGCTTTTTCTGCACCAGAAATAGAAGCAATACTTTCAACACCGTTAAATGAGGTGCTAAATTCACCAGAATTAAAACAAGAATTAGACAGTTTAGATGTTAACTTGTTACGAGAAACTTTACCCACAGCAGGACAAGTATTAGCTGAAAATTTACCGCCTTTTTATAATTGGCTAAAAAATGAGTTAGGAGTTAAGCGTGTTCCTGATAGTCCAGATCATACGACAAAATGGGTAATTGGTTTTCTCAATAATCAAGAAAGTATCAATCATTTAGTTGAGTTACATCGTCCTGTTCCACACGCTGCTTTAGAACAGGCTGTTCCTCGTTTGGTTGGTTTATTTGATGGTGTGGAAGATGTTAAAGTACGCCAGGAATGGGAAAAGGCTGTTGCTGCACTTTGTTTAGTTTTGGTTGTTGATGCCCGTGAACAAGAAAAACTTGCTAAGGTGATTTAAATTCGATGAACCTCTCCCCAACCCCTCTCCGACGCGGAGAGGGACAGTTAATTGGTCAGATGGAAAATGCTTACCCTACTCGATGTTTCCATCTGCAATATTGTTTAATTTATCAATATCAATTATTGTGATTTCTCCACCTCGATGATAGGATATTATGGAGTTGATACTTTTAATTAATCGCACACATTCTTCATAGGTGATGCCAATACTCCGCGCCATGCGATAATAAGATAGTTTTTCGTTTAATTTTTCACCTTTTGGTGTTGTTTCTGTTCCTGATGTGGTTGCAAAATATTGAATTAATCTGGCTAGTCTAATAATTGCCCTTTCGGAAACTAAGCCGTGAACTGTTTCATGTAGTTGCTGAATGCGGTTATTGAAAACTACTAACATTCGCAAAGCAATATCAGGCTTTTGTTGAATTGCTGTTAATAAAGCATTTCGTTCGACGGTGAGAATTTCACAATCAGTTTCAGCGGTGACAGTAGCTGGAGAAATGCCATTACCTAATAATGCAGGTGCGGCGAAAATTTCTCCAGTTCCTAAGTTGCGAAGTATTGTTTCTTTACCTGTGTTTGCTGTTTTGCTAACTTTAATTACTCCACTGGCAACAGCATATAATTTAGCGGGTAAAGAATCGCCTTCATGAAAAATTATCTCGCCTTTTCTATAACTTTGCACCAAAGTATAAGTTTGCAGACTGATTCTATCTGCTATTTCTAAGTCTGCAAGTACTTTAATTTGGGCAATTTGTGCTAGGGAAGCTGGCATTATAGGGCAAATGCGGGACGATGCTGAATCCAAGGGTTAGCTGTTTCTAATTGCGCTGCGAGACTAATTAGGGTAGATTCAGCGGCAGGTTTACCGATTAATTGTACACTTATGGGTAAGCCGTTATTATCAAAACCTACAGGAATTGCGATCGCAGGTAATCCAGTGGCATTGGCTACCGGACAAGGTGCAACCCAGTTAACAATATTTTCAAATGTCTGTTCTGGACTCAAATTTGCCCATTCACCTACGCGAATCGGTGAATGCAGATAAACTGGTAACACCAAGATATCTACAGTATCAAAAAATGCGACTATTTGCCGTGAAACTATTTGCATGACGGCAAGTGCTTGTAAATATTCACCCACAGAACCGCTTCTAGCTAATAACCACCGATTGACGGGTTGTAAAGCTTCTGCGGGAATTCCTGAAGCCGCTATTCCAGATTGCCAGACAATTTGAAATGATTCTACTAAACCGCTGAAATCTGGGCATTTTTCTTCAATTTGATGTCCAAATTGTTCTAGTAATTGAACTGTTTTTAAAACCCCTTGTCTACAGTTATCATCAGCTTCTCCAAAGGGACGAAGATTGGTACTAAAGGCAATTTTTAAAGTACTGGTTTTGGTTTGAGTTGCAGCGAGAAATGAGGGTTCTGGATCTGGCAACCAATAAGGATCACCGACAAAATAGCCAGATATTACATCTAACATAGCGGCTGCATCGGCTACTGTGCGGGCTATAGGGCCATTAACTGCTATTCCTCCCAAGCGATCGCCTACAGGTGCTTTAGTGACTCTTCCCCGTGCTGGTTTGATGCCTACTAACCCACAACAAGCCGCAGGGCCACGAATGGAACCACCACCATCGGAACCTTGTGCGATCGCACTTAATCCCGCTGCCACTGACGAAGCTGCACCACCACTAGAACCACCAGGAGTATATTCCAAATTCCAAGGGTTTCTAGCTGCGGTAAATCCCGTAGCTTCACTGTAAGGAAAAGAACCTAATTCGGAGGTTGCAGTTTTACCAAGAATTGTAAATCCAGCTTGTTTAATTTTGATCACTACGCCATCATCGTGGTTAGCAATCTTATTCTTCAAAGCCGGATTTCCGTAACTACAGGGAACACCAGCTACAGCATTGAGGTCTTTAATAGAAATCGGTACACCGAAAAATGGTGGTAGTTCTGAAGTGGTTGTGAGTAATTCTGTTTTCGCTTTAGCATCAGCAATAGCTAAATCCGCCGTTACCGTAAAATAACTTCCCAGTTGGGGATTTAAGCGAGAAATCCGTTCTAAATATATTTCTACCAACTCCAGGGGTGAAACTTCCCGATGACGGATTAATTGCGCTAAATCTAAAGCCGGTGTAAAAGCCAAATCAATTTCATTCATTGTTGTTTTTTAAACTGTAATTTTCATACATCTATCAAAATTTATACATTCAGGCTATTTCAAAATTAGGCATTGCTGAACTGAAGTATGAAATTTAAAAATCAATGATTTCAAACTCTTACTCTCTGCAACTCTGCGCCTCTGCGTGTTCGCGCAGCGTGCCGTAGGCATAACAAAATCATACTCTTAATCAGCAACGCCCAAAATTATAAACATTAAAATTTTAATCGTACTTCTACTTTTTAGCAAGTTATCATTTATAGATGCTTGTGTCTAGAGACACAAACTTGATAAAATATTTATTGAAAATAAATGAAAATCAGAGTTTTTAACCAGCTATTGACGATTATAAAGAGTAAATTTAGTGAAAACAATCCTAATCGTAGATTATAGTTCCAAAGTCAGAGAGAGACTCGTATCTGCAATTAAAAATCTTAATTTAATTACTGTTGAAGCAACTAATGGTAGTGAAGCAGTAGAAATTATCAAAACCACTCACCCTGATTTAGTCATAACAGACATTATATTACCACAGATGAATGGCTTTGAACTCTGTCAGTGGCTATATTCTAATCCAGAAACCAGGGATATTCCAGTAATTATTCATACTGCTTTAGATGATGAATTTACTCGTTATTGGTCAAGAAGAGGGAGCAATGTTGGGGCGTTTTTCTCGAAAACTGAACCTGTTAGCAATTTGTTGCAGGCTATTCAGAGTCATATTAACTGCTAATTGGTATTTATCAAGATATCCCCAACTTATTCAAGAAGTTGGGGATATGGGTATTACTTTATTAAACCAATGATCTATCTGTCAAAATCTCATAACCACTATCTGTCACTAACACCGTATGCTCAAATTGAGCAGAAAGCGCATTATCAACAGTTACAGCCGTCCATCTATCAGATAAAATCCGGGTAAATCTAGAACCAGCATTCAAAATTGGTTCAATCGCCAAAGTCATCCCAGAACGCAATTTCACATTAGGAATATCACGAGTTCTGTAATTAAATACCGCAGGTTCTTCATGTAAATTTCGACCAACACCATGTCCAGTGAACTCTTCCACTACACAAAATTTATTGATTTTCACATGGTCTTCAATAGCACCAGCAATTTCTGCTAAATGTACACCAGCTTTTACCTGTTCAATACCTTTAAATAAAGCTTCTTCCGCAACGCGAATTAGTTTAGCAGCTTCTGGAGTCACCTCACCCACAGCAATTGTAATACAGGAATCGCCGTGAAACCCCTGATAATAAGCACCTGTATCTACCTTTAAAACATCTCCAGTGCGAATCACCTTTTTATGACTGGGAATGCCATGCACAACCTCATTGTTAATGCTAGAGCAAATTGAAGCCGGAAAGCCGTGATAACCTTTAAAACTCGGAGTTGCACCCATTTCCCGGATGCGTTTTTCCGCATGAGCATCCAAATCAGCCGTAGTCATTCCTGGTTGGACTAGCTCAGAAATTTCTTTGAGTACGGTTGCCACAATCTTCGCTGATTGTCGCATAATTTCAATTTCGCGGGGAGATTTAATTTCAATTCCTCTGCGTTGTCTTGGTGCAGGTTTTGGCTGGGCTGGTTTAGAAAGCAAGTTACTGAAAATGTTCATGGGAAAATTAATAATTGCTGGTGCTTGACTGCCTAAGTGTTAATTAGTTGTCTAGCTTAGTTGAGAAAAAATATCTACATTTAACTTAACTTATTTTGTGCCTCTGGAGAAATAGAGGTGATTAGGAAGAGGAAATAGTTTTCATTCGGATTGGAGTAATTGAGATAAATAAGTTTTTTAAATAGGAATTTTATAAAAATTGTGCAGCATCAGCTTTTTAGCAATAAGTTACCTTTATTCTCAATATTGTTGACAACATTATCAATAATTTGACGAATTTAGGTTTTTTCAGCAATTGATATTGACCTATACATTTTTTCTGGTATTATACCTGTATACTCAAAAAGTATCTCTGTAATAATTTTTTTCAGCAAGGTTGTTTCTATCCTCAATTCAGAATCAAGATTTACAGGATAAACAGGATTTGTAAATCCTAGAAAATCCTGATTTAGACAGTTATTAATTAACCACAATTTCCCCAACCATCCCCGCTTCTGCGTGTCCAGCGATGGTACAGCGTAAACCATATTTACCTGGTTTGAGAGGAACAAATACCCATTCTGCTTCTGCATCAGGTTTTAGTTCTAATTCGTGGATAGCACCTTTAATTTCTACATTACCAGCTTCGACTTTTTGTGTCCAAATGGCATCAGCAAAATCTTTACTCGTAAAATAATGCTTCACAGGGCTAGGATTATTTAGGTGGAGGTTGTAGCGTTTACCAGCTTGTAATTCTAGATAATTTGGCTCAAACTTGAGTTCACCAGCGGCATTACCCAAACTGACTTTAATTTCTGTAGCTGGTTGTTTGAGTAGATCACCAGATAAATTTGCTGCTCTGGCTGGAGTTGCACCCATGAAGCTAAGACAAACTAGGAATGTCAAGAAATAAAAGACGGGATATATATGTTTGGAAATTTTTGTCAGTAAACTACTCATTTCTCACTTTGGTTATTAGTAACACCTCTGACTATTATCTATGATATGAGCCGAAGTCTCTAAATAAAACTCTCCTATTTTTCTGTTCCCTGTCACCTCTACTATTATTGCCAGGACATCAGACGTAAGGTTTTAGGATTGCTTGGCAGCGATCGCAATCATAACTTTTTTAGTCTGACATGACATCACAAGATTGATCCAAAAGTATACAGGGACTTATGCAAATAAGCCCCTGACACATTTTATGCGGTTCTAGTCCTCGACATTTTGGGTGCTGGAGCTAGAATAAAAGTCAATTAGTTTGATTTTTAATTAAGTTAGCTTGATTGCTTAGGCAACAGCTGACTTTTTCTTTAGGAATCCAACCGCAGAACCCAGTACCAACAGACCAAAAATTGTTCCAGGTTCAGGGATTTTATTTGCTGTTAACTGACCACCAAAATCAAAATCACATCCTCCACTAATGACACAGGTTTCTGCGTTAAGGTCATTAGGCTTTAAAAAAATGGTCGCGTTTGTCAAGCCTTGGAAAGGATCTTGGAAGGTATAGAATAATAACCCATTACCAGATCCGGTAAATTCATCTCCCAAGTCAAAGCCAGTAGCTGCATCATAACTACCTGATTGCAGAACAGTCTGGTTTACTGTATCAAAGTTGAAATTGAAGAAGCTAGAACTAGGGCTAGTACTAGGGCTTGAGAAATTGTAAGAGAAAGTTTGTAATAAATCGCCGCTGGGGTTGAAGAAAGAAAGACTAAATGTCTTTAGTTGATCTTGGGTAACGACACTACCAAAGAGACTATCACTATAACTGAACCGCCCTTCAGCAGTATAACCTTGTTCCCCTGTCCAATTTATACCGAATACGGCTGCATTAGCGCTAGGAATATTAACAAAAGTCGCTACAGAGGAAACAGCAGCAACAGCTACTGTTGCTTTGATTTGATTGTAAATGCTTTTCATTTTTTTGATGCCAATTATTGTGATTTTGCTTTTAGCTATCAGCTAATTTTTGGTTAGCTTAAGAAAACGTGAAATTTAGAAATCAAATCTCTATGCCCGATTAAGCACGACAAAAGAGGCTATAACCAATCCGGTAGATTACCTTCTATAATCTCAAATGCTTGAATTTTGGGTCATAGCAATAGTGGTCTGATGTGACCTAATTTATTTCCAAAAAAATGCCCTTGGGGAGATTCTATCATTAGATTCAATTTCATCAATATAAATTGAACTGGATTTTTTGATATTTCAAAAAAATAAAGTAGATGTTTTGGATGAAAGTTATCTTCTGCATTAATTAAATAAATCTTTATCTATCCTTAACTTAATATTGTTATTTTATTCAGCCGCAAAATCATTTAGAGTATTTGCCATATTTTTAGACATTTAACATTGATTGTTCAACACTTTATAGGCATTAATCCCGTCCTAATTAAACAGTATTTGTGTTAGTGCATAATATAATAAATTTGTACAGTGAATAAAGTCATATAATAATCAGACCTGATTCTTGATAGCTTGTGTGGCATAGCCATAAACACTCGTAAATGTATGGAAAGCAAGGCATACTGGGCTTTAAACACATAGCTTTATGCTATGCCAGCAACAATCAAACCGGATTTTCATATGTAGGTTTAGATCAAAAAAACCTGACAAATTTGAAAATTCATCCAATCACCATTTCTAGATATTTATTGAATATTTGTTTGCTTAATAAAATATAGCGATCGCTATTACAAAATTAAATAAATTAAATTATGAACATAATCTATTGAATAATTTTCTCAATATCATGAAATTATTTTCATCAACGTATGACAATTGATTAACTAATAATATCCCCTGTATTCTCTACATTTGACTAATTTGCATTAAGCTTTAAATACTCAAAAGTTTATTTTTGCTAAGAAAAATTTTCAAAAAAAATCTACTGACAACCGAGAAAAATCTTTTATTAAATTAATCATTACCAAAGCTTAATCAATATCACATATTTTACTAATGACATCTGCCGTGAATTAAAACATCGTGTCATCGCAGAAAGGTTGTCAAATTGAACAGAATAATAGTTTTAGAGACATTAACTAAATCACAATAGTCTCTACATCTAAGAATTAATTCACATGAGAAAATTAAACGCTTTAGACGTTTAGTTAACATTTTACATAACCAAAAATTTCCCCATGACATTATCAAGACGTAAGTTCTTTTCCATAGCAGGTGCAACTGCGGCTACCACTTTAGCGGCTTCTCCTTTAGAAGGTCTTCTGGCTAGAGCAGCTTTCGGTCAAACAACACCTACGACCACAGGATATGGTTCCCTGATTACTGTTCCTGGTGCGCCTTTAGCATTACCCGCTGGATTCCAATATCGGGAGATATCTCGCACGGGTAATCTTATGGCTGATGGCTTTCCAGTGCCTAGTAATCATGATGGAATGGCAGCCTTCCAAGGCCCCAGAGGTACAACCATCCTCATTTGCAACCACGAAATTGGCGGTACTGGCACTACTGGAAAAGTACAAGTACCCAGTGATTTAGCCTATGATCCTGCTTGCAGAGGTGGTACTACAACACTGGTTATAGATTCCAATCGTCAGCTAGTTAAACAGTTTGCTTCTCTTGGTGGCACGATTCGTAACTGTGCAGGTGGTCCAACTCCTTGGGGTTCATGGATTACCTCTGAAGAAAATGTAGACATACCTGGTAGTGGCCGATTACAGTATCACGGTTATAACTTTGAGGTTCCTGCTAATGCCACCGGGCCTGTAAAAGCTATACCTCTCAAGGCTATGGGACGCTTTAATCACGAAGCTATCGCTGTAGACCCCGCAACTGGCATTGTTTACCAAACTGAAGATACCGGAGATAGTCTCTTGTATCGTTTTATCCCTAATGTACCAGGTAAGTTAATAGAAGGTGGCAGACTCCAAGCTCTCAGAATAGGTTACACAAGCAGCAGTGCTGGTAGTGTTAACACTGCTACTGGTTTCAATGTGGGACAAATATGGACTAATATCAGCTGGGTAGACATTCCTAATCCAGATCCAACCACAGATAATGTCCGTGTGCAAGGTCGTAATTTAGGTGCAGCCAGATTTGCCCGTGGGGAAGGTATTTGGTATGGTAACGGTGAAATTTATTTCTGTTGTACCAGTGGTGGTCCTGGCAGCCGTGGTCAAGTCTTCCGTTATATTCCTGCTACTAATACACTTCAGCTATTTGTAGATTCTCCAAGTGCGTCTGATCTTCGTGCGCCTGATAACATTTGTGTGGCACCTTTGAATGGCGATCTTATTCTTTGCGAAGATGGAGCTTCTCCTAATTCCATAAGAGGTGTAACTCCCGATGGAAAACTCTATAATTTAGTCCGTAATACCTTCAATGGTAGTGAGTGGGCTGGGGCTTGCTTCTCTCCCGATGGTAAGACTATGTTTGTCAATATGCAAAGTCCTGGTATTACTTTTGCAATTTGGGGTCCTTGGGAAACTAGAATCTAAGAAATTTCTCGATTTATCTCATCAGAAAATAAGTTGAAAACCCCGGAATTAAACCCTAAAAATGTTTTTAGGGTTTAATGTCTTTGAAATTGGATATGTAGTCGGACAAAATTAAATTCACTCGTTGAGGGAGGGAACAGGGAACAGAAAAATCAGTTGTGTAATTAATTCTGTCCCATTACTTATGTAGCTTGCTTTCCGAAGGGTAAACTAACTATTAGAACTTACGCAAAAAATCTCCCGAACCCTTATTCCTCCGTGTCCTCTGCGTCCTCTGCGGTTAGTTGTTCCGTAACTTGTGCGAAGCCCTAACTATATTAATAGCTTTAGCAACTTGTGCGAAGCCCTAACTATATTAATAGCTTTAGCCCGGAGTAACCTATCTATGCTCTGCCATTATTGCGGGGCCAGCTGTGACAACAACAATTTTATCAGGATTGAGTAACTCACGCGCTGCTTGATTAACTTCAGTAAGATTGACTTTCTGGATTTTTTGGACAAAAGAACGCAATTCTATCTCATCTAGTCCATAAACCTCATTCATCAGAATTCTATCTGTTAATTCCTCTGGTTTTGCTAGGGAAATATTATAGTTACTAATCAGGGTGCGTTTGGCAGTTTCTACTTCTAGTTCTGTAACACCTTGCTGATGCAGTTGTTTTAATAGTTTGCGGGTACTTGCGATCGCTTTATGAGTATATTCTGGACTGGTTTGCATTTCAATCAAAAACGTCCCAATATTCCTTCCCGCTTGGAAGTTGCTATAAATCCCGTAAGTTAAACCCAAGCGATCGCGCACTTCTGCTCCCAGTCTACTAGATAATGTATCCCCTCCCAAAATTTGGTTCAACACTAAAGCTTGATAAAAGCGTGGATCTTGGCGTTTAATACCTGTATAACCCATATAAGTCACAGCTTGGGATTTACCAGGCAGAACAGAATTAAAATTTACCCCCTTATCTGTCATCACCACTGTCGGATATTTTAATATTGGCGGTTTGCCTTTAACGTGCCAATCACCCATTTGAGTTTCTAAAAGCGATCGCACTTTCTCTACATCAAAATCACCCACCAATGTTAATACTGTAGTATCTGGACGATAATGTTTTTGCTTAAAAGCAATCACATCACCTCTATTAATATTCTGTATACTTTTTTCTGTCGGAAAATTATGCAATGGATGATTATACGGATAAATAGATTGAATTAATTTTCTATTAGCAACCTCGTCAGCATCATTCAAATCTGCATTTAACCCATTTAAAGCCTGTTGACGACTTCGTTCCAACTCATTTACAGGAAAAGTACTATTTTTGACAACATCCGTCATCGTCTCCAGTAAAACAGGCAAATCTTCCCTTAAACTCTTACCCTGGATACGCACACCTTCACGCTGCGCTGCAAAATTCAAACTCGCACCCCGTGCTTCTAAAGTTTTGGCAATAGTCAATGTATCCTTGGTTGTAGTCCCATTCATCAAATTATCTGCCACCAAAGAAGCTAAACCCGCTTTATCATCGGCATCAAATTCTTTACCAGCTTTAATGTAACCACTCAAACTCACTGTGGGACTACTTTGATCAGGTAAAAGTAACACCCGCAAACCATTGGTCAATGTTACCTTTTGTGGTAAATTTCGGTTTGAATTATTAGCAACAGCGATCGTATTTGGTAAATATTTCATCACCTCAGATGCAGCGACAGAAACCCCCGCAGAAAAATTTTCTGAAGTTGCTACTGGAGATGATTGAGTATCCCTATTCACTTCTTTTTGGGTTGGTTCAAAAAAACCAACTACCTGCGCTTCTGGTTTAAGATATTTATTGATTACAGATATAATATCAGCCGGCTTTACCTGGCGAACATTTTCTAAATACCGTTCTGTATAGCGATAATCACCACCAACTAGCTGATCATTAGCAAACTGCATAGCTTGGCTATTGATATCCCGACCATTCAAAATTACAGAAGCTGCTAATTGAGTTTTTGCCCGTTTAACCTGCTCTGATGTTACGCCAGTTTTTACCAGTTTCTCTAGCGAACTCTTCAAAACCGCATTAATTTTTTGTAAATCCTGATTTGGTGCAGCAGTCACCGATAAATCATACCATCCTGACTGCCGCAGACTAGCTACATGAGCCGAAACATTAATAGCTAAACCTGATTTAACTAAAACTTCATATAAATAAGAATTTTTTCCCGATGTTAAAATATAATCCATCACCCCTAAAACTGGCACATCTGGGTGATTTAAATTTGGAAGCGGATAAATTACTTGTAAAAGCTTCTCAACACCTGGTTCTTGTAACCAAATTGGAGAAGCAGAAATTTGGAGAGTCGGAGATTTGGGGATTTGGGGAGATTTTTGACTTTGGGGAATTTTGCCAAAAATACTTTTTACTACTTCTAGGGTTGGTGCAGTTGGGAAATCTCCGACTATCACCAGTATAGCACTATCAGGATTGTAAAATTGCTGATAGTATTCTCGCAGCTGCTCAACCGTTAATTTTTCTACATCAGCTTCAGTCCCACCTGTAGCTAAACCATAAGCATGATTAGGAAACACCGACTTCATGACAGCACGCTTAAGACGGTATTTTGGACTATTTTCATAGCCTTGCAACTCAGAAATTACTACCCGCTTTTCACTGGCTAATTGCTGGTTATCAATAAGCAAATTTTGCATCCTGTCTGCTTCCAGTTCTAGCAGCGCTTGGAGTTGATCACTTTCGGCTGTATTGTAATATGCAGTTTGTTCGTAACTGGTAAAAGCATTGGAATCACTACCCAAAGCACTAAACAACTGTCCAAATTGCAAAGGACGAATTTTTGTGCCTTTAAACATCATATGCTCTAACTGGTGAGCAATACCATTCATTCCCGGTGCTTCATTAACTGAACCAACTTTATACCACATCTGCACAGTTACAACTGGTGCATTATGTACTTCTTTAGTCAATACAGTTAAACCATTTTCTAGCACTGTCTGCATGACATTTTTTGTCAATGTCAGATTATTTGTTTTTGTGTCTACGAATATTTGCTGAGAATGTTCCCAGCTGGCACTCACTAATTTTTGGCTATCTGAAACAGTATGCTTCAACGAAAATGTGGCAATTAGCGATAAAATGAACAGTATTAAGGGAATACGATAACGATAAAATCCAGAAATCACAAACATATATTTATTTAGCCATAAGTAAATAAGACTACATTCTTTTTACCTATACATCTTTCGTTTAATCTTTCTGGAAAATTTTCAGAACAAAAAAAGATGAAAAAAAGGAGCATGGCTTAGTCCACACTGCGCTAACACGGATACCGAGTACTGAGTAAGAGAGATAATTCTAATTACCCATTACCCATTACCCATTACCCATTACCCATTACCAGACTAACCAAGTTTGTCCAAAAACCGAATAAACTCTAAAGGTAAGCCATCAGCATCAGCGATAAAAGCAACTTCCAAAATGCGATCGCCTATTTGCTGCTGAGTTGGTTCTAACAGGATTTGCAGGGGTTGCAACTCACTTACCATAGCTATTCGTGATTTTAAACTTTCCAACCAACTGTGTAAATCTGGTGCAATCTCAGTTAGATCAAAGGAAAGATGATAATAGCCCACATAATGCTCATCTGCAAAAGCATCAGGGGCTGGTTTGGGCTGGGGAATTTGGATTAATTCAATGCGGCTATCCAATCCTTCCAGCCAACAAGCTAAAGTATAACCTGTAGTGAAGCGATCGCCAACCGTAAATCCTAACTGCTCATAAAAAGCGATCGCTAGATGAATATTAGCAGTCCGAATAGAAGCATGATGCATAACGAGTAATGAGTAATGAGTAATGAGTAATGAGTAATAAAAATTACCTTACTAAAGTCTTGAACCAAGTAATACTCTTTGTAAACAAGTCAATGAAAACCTTTTACTAAGAGCAACTACTAATTATTATCATTCAGAACTTCACACTCGGTACTCAGTACTCAATACTCAGTACGCCCTACTCAAACAGTCTAAAGTAAGGATAACGCACAGGCACACCAGGCTCCTTGTCTAAATCAAAATTAATCACTTCCCAGCAAGGTTCCTTAGCCGGATCGGGGCCAAACTCTACTGGTAAGCCATACAAACGAGCCGGAGTAGCTTCTGGTTGTCCAGAACGCCAAGGACTACTGCGTTCCAAATATCCACTCATTAACTCCTGATAGCGTTGGGCAATAATCACCCTTGTAGCTCTATATCCTTGAGTATATAGCTTATCTAACGCTTCGTGAATTTCAAAGCGAATCCCATCAGGATGAGTATGTTGTCGATACCATTCACCATCCCACCTGCGCCAATGACGACCAGATTGGAGATGAACCAACTCACCTGTTTTTGGATTCGCTTCAAAAGCACCATGACGCGTACACAGATAGGTATCAGTTAGCGTCAGCGCGGGAATAGACTGGCGACAGTGAGGACACTGTATTTCAGGGCCAAATATCGGGTACTGCAAGCCTGGATTCATCATGAAGTGCATACAATCATAATTTTGTCTTCACCAGCACCAGTGGGTTTGATTTTACAGCTTGGTTCACCACTTTGAGTTACTTGCTCGTCACTGCATACCAAAAAGGTTGCAACCAGAGCAATTTTCAATATTACAACACGGCAGAAATAAAACTCTCAGTCAAGCATATGAGATTTCTGACTTTTGACTTTTGACTTTTAACTTCCGCCTTGCAGTACTAGTGCCTTCCTGAGCGTACAGAGCAAACGGCTGTGATATCCTGGTTGTGCAACCAGCCTCAAAGGTTGGAGTTTTTCCAGTGTTCCTGGGTACCATATCAATATTCTATCGTGTCTACTGTTTCCTACTGGACATCTCCCGATTTTTCTCAAGCTGCCTTTATCGCAACCAACGCCGTTGTTGTCGGCTCAGTCAACATCGCAGCAGGGGTAAGCATTTGGTATGGAGCAGTGGTTAGAGGAGATGTAGAACGCATTGAAATTGGCGAATGCACAAACATTCAGGATGGAGCCATCCTACATGGTGATCCTGGTTGTCCGACAATCCTAGAAGATCATGTTACCGTAGGACATCGTGCTGTGGTACATTCTGCCCAC
Organism: Anabaena sp. EIM26; assembly: GCF_057568715.1. Lineage (NCBI taxonomy): Bacteria > Bacillati > Cyanobacteriota > Cyanophyceae > Nostocales > Nostocaceae > Anabaena > Anabaena sp. EIM26. The sequence goes on from NZ_CM172472.1 coordinate 2,939,460, forward strand.
ATTGAACGTGGGAGTTTAATTGGCATTGGCGCAATAATTTTAGGTGGAGTCAGAGTCGGTACAGGTAGCATCATTGGCGCTGGTGCAGTAGTCACCAAAGATATACCTCCATTTTCTCTAGTAGTAGGCATTCCAGCTAAAGTAGCACGTCAACTCACAGAAACTGAAGCCGCAGACCTCATCGAACACGCCGAAAAATACCACAAGTTAGCCCTAGTTCACGCCGGTAAAGGCACGGATATTGGTTTTAGGTAGGGAAGAGGGGGCAAGCTTGCCCTGAGTTTCGACTTGTCTTCGACACACTACGTGAACGCTCAACTACCGCGTAGTCGAAGGGGAGAATTATCTATAACCTTTTCCCAATGACCAATGACCAACGACCAACTTAATCATTCTTTACAATTAAGCTTGGAAAAATACCCCACTTCGGCTAAAAATAAAAATTGAGAGCTGTTGATAAAACTTTAATTTCTACTTAACAGAAGGATTCTAGATATGGACATGGATATGCGTGTAGTAATCGTTTTGGCACCAATCGCTATTGCTGCTGGTTGGGCTGTGTTTAACATCGGTGCTGCGGCTTTAAGACAAGTACAAAACTTCTTGAACAAAGAAGCATAATTAGTTAATTTAGGGAACAGGAAACAGGGAACAGGGAACAGAAAAAATATATACTGTCACCTGTCACCTGTCACCAATTCCTGTGAATATCGACTCTTTACTCCAACCCTTTCAACACTTTGGTGTCAATCTGGGACTTTCGCGCATTGTCAAATTATTAGATAATCTCGGTAATCCTCATCACCAAGTCCCTATAATTCATGTTGCTGGGACTAATGGCAAAGGTTCTGTTTGTGCTTATCTTTCCTCTGTACTTACTGAAGCTGGTTATCGGACAGGACGTTATACTTCACCCCATTTAGTAGATTGGACTGAACGCATTTGTATAAATGAACAGCCAATTGACACAGATTATCTTTATCAATTAATTCTAGAAGTCAAAGCTGCTATTGACTCGGAAGAAGAATCACCAACTCAGTTTGAAGTAATTACCGCAGCAGCTTGGTTATATTTTGCACAACAAAAAGTTGATATAGCAGTAATAGAAGTAGGACTAGGAGGGCGTTTGGATGCAACTAACGTCTGTTCTCAGCCATTGGTGACAATAATTACTTCTATAAGTCGGGAACACTGGCAGCAATTAGGCCCCACTGTTGCTGATATTGCTAGAGAAAAAGCTGGTATCATTAAACCTGGATGTCCTGTAGTAGTTGGGCCATTGCCACCGGACGCTCAAAAAATGGTGCGAACTGCTTGCAGCAGCGCTGAGTCTCAAGGAGACACACTGACGCAAAGGCCATCGCTTAATATAGAATTACAATGCCCTATCATCACACCTCAGCCCGGATTTCCCATAACAACAGATTGGGCAGAATATCAAAAAATTCTCACTCCAGGATTAATAAAATATCCCTTACCGCTACAGGGACAAATTCAATTAACTAATTCAGCTTTGGCTTTAGCCGCCTTGGAAATTTTGCAACAAAAAGGGTGGCAAATTTCGGAAACAGCCATAGTCAACGGCATGGGAAAAACTAAATGGCCAGGCCGAATGCAATGGATAACCTGGAAAAACGCTCATCAGAATTATCAACTATTAGTTGATGGCGCACATAACCCAGCCGCAGCAGAGGTTTTACGCAATTATGTAGATACTTTTAATGCCCAGAACATAACCTGGGTAATGGGAATGTTAGCGACTAAAGATCATGCTGATATTTTTCAAGCACTACTCAAAACAGAAGATAAATTATATTTAGTGCCAGTCCCAGATAGTAATTCAGCAAATCTTGAGAAATTAACAAATTTAGCTCATGAAATTTGCCCAGAATTAAGTTATTGCAGCACCTATCCAGATGTATTTTCTGCCTTAGATGCTGCTTTCACATCTACAGATAACCTAGTAGTTCTCTGTGGTTCCCTCTATCTAATTGGTCATTTTTTAGGTAATTCATCATAACAGCAGAATTCAGGAGTCAGGAGTTCGGAGTTCGGAGTTCGGAGTTCGGAGTCAGGAGTCAGGAGTCAGGAGTCAGGAGTCAGGAGTCAGAAGTCAGGAGTCAGGAGTAAAACTGGCTTGGTATCTGGTTTTGAATTTAGATTCCTTGTCTTATGTATCTGCATTCTGCTGTATTACCCATTACCAATCACCGATTATCCCACTGTTGCGCTGCATCTTCTACAGCTTTATCTACTGTTTTCTCCCCTAACATCGCCGCTTGTAAATTTTCGTAAATAGTTTTTTGCAAGAATTTAAAATCTTTCATTTTCGGGGTTAGCACCTCAGCTTTTTCCATCTGTTGGGCGCTGAGAAAGCGCCCCTTTTCTACAGTTGAAGCATTAGCTGGAACATTCTTAAAATAACTATCACCAAGCGCCTTAACGGTTGATGGTAAGACATTAGCGGATTTAGCAAATACTAGTTGATTTTCATCATTAGTCACAAATAAGGCAAATTTAACCGCTGCATCTGGATTTTTTGTAGCGCGGGGAATGACTATATTCATAACAGCTACATTTTTTTTGCCTGTATCACCAGTAATTTGTGGTGCGATCGCAGAAGCTTGAGCAATTTTTGGTGCATTATTAGATATCGTCTTCAGAAACTCAGGTCCAGAAGCTAACAGCGCTGTTTCTCCAGATTGGTATAAATCAACAGCATGACGGTGTCCCTGTGTCAATGACTCTTTAGGTAGTAATCCTTTTTTATATAAATCTACCCAATATTGAAACGCTGCTTTTCCTTGTGGGGAATTAAAACCTGCTTTACCCTCAGCATTTACTAAAGTGACACCCATTTGTACAAATGATTCCAACACTTCACCAGAATCTTGGGGTACAAAAGTTGCAAAAAATGCGTATTTACCCGTTTTATCTTTAATTTGTTGCGCCGTTTGCGCTAATTCTGCATAAGTTGCCGGAGCTTTGTTGATACCTGCTTGTTTTAATAAATCAGTGTTATAAATAGTTAACCTTGTGGTGAGATACCAAGGAATCCCAAAACTCTTGCCATTGAGGGTACTAGCTTGCCAAATATTAGGCAAATAGGAGGAACGAACTTCACTTGACACTTTTGCATCCAAATCTAACCAGGCATTTCGTCCTGCAAGTTGGGAAGCAAAATCTGGATTAAGGTTGACAACATCAGGTGGCGTTTTTGCGGAGACAGCTGTTAAAATCTTGTTCTCCATCGCCGACCAAGGTACATCCACCCATTTTACTTTGATACTAGGGTTTTGCGATTCAAAGCTCGCAATTAGGTTTTGAAAGTAGTCTGTAAATTGGGGTTGGAGTTGCATCGTCCAAAACTCAATGGTTGCGGCTTCTGAAGCAACTGGTTTTGTACTTGAGCTAAAGTTACCTGTGCTGCAACTTACAACCCAACTGGTAAGTAAGCCCAGCAGCGCCCAAACAGTTAGTTGTTTGAATTTTCGTGATTGAATCATCGTGGTAATATTTTTACGTTTGAAAGGTGTGCAAAACTTATGCAGAAATGTCGAGATTATAGGCTATATAGATTACTTGGTACTAAGTTTGCTTGGAACCAGATTTAAATTTTTCATTTAGTAGTCTAGTGGGTAAAACTGTGGTGAACGTTTTCAGTAAACTCAGTAATCTCCTTGGTAAATCTAATAAAGGAATTGGCATTGAGCTTGCACCAGAACGAATGAACATAGTTCAGTTACGTAAGCAACGCCAAGGCTTAAAACTAGAATCCTTGACAACGATACCAGTACCAGAGGGGTTAATTAGCGACGGACAAATTAACGATTCTCCAAGGATGGCAGAACTGATCCAGGAGGCATTGGCTGAAAGCAAAATTAAAGCTTCCCGCGTTGCTACTTGCATCCCAGGAAGAGACGCTATTGTGCGTGTCATTCCTGTGCCAGCAGAGTTGGATGATAAAGAATTGCGGGAGATGGTGCTGAACCATGAAGCCGCATTGTATCTGCCCTATCCACGAGAGGAAGCTGATGTAGATTATCAGAAACTGGGGTACTTTGTAGATGAGGATGGAATTGAAAAAGTACAGGTACTTTTGGTAGCTACTCGCAAGGAAGTAACAAATACCTATATTAATACTTTTGCTGAAGCAGGATTAAAGATTGATGTTTTAGAAATTAACAGCTTTGCACTCATTCGGACTATTCGTGATCAGTTGAGGCTATTCGGACCCCAAGAAGCAGCAGTATTAGTTGATATTGAGTTTGATAGTACTGAAATTGCCATTATTATCAATGGCGTACCGCAATTTTCGCGTACCGTCCCTATAGGTACATATCAATTGCAAGCTGCTTTATCAAGGGCAATGAATTTACCCACATCACGAGATATGGATATGTTGATGGGTATGACTATTCCTGCTAATCCTATGGATTTGGGCAGAACTGGGACTACAGGTGTTAATCCTGGTATGGGTCCGATGTTGAAAGTATTGGGAGAATTATCGGATGAATTGCGCCGATCTATAGATTTTTATATCAATCAGAGTGAAGGTTTAGAAGTGGCGCAGATTCTCCTAGCAGGTACAGGAGGAGGACTCCAACAGCTAGATGAGTTTTTTACTCAACGATTAGGTTTTCCAACTACCCAAATAGATCCAATCAGAGATTTGTCTTTGGAAGTAGAAGCTGAAAAATATCCATTGGTACAACGCCCTGGTTTGGGGATAGTACTGGGTTTAGGAATGCGGGAGGCATAACAACGTGTACAGTTTAGATATTAACTTTCTTAAAGACCGATCGCCTGTTGAAATCAATACAGAAAAACCCGTCAGACAGCCAATTAATCTGGGTGATTTGATGCCCGTGTATTTGGGAGTCGGTGTGGGTTTATGTTTCCCAGCTTTGGTATTTGGTGGTTTGTTGTTTTTACAAGCCAAAACAGATGAATTAACCCAGGCAATCCAAAAACTAGATCTGGAAAATAAGGAGTTAGACGGTAGAATAGCCAACATTAAGAAAGTCCAGGATGAAACCACAAATATTAAAGTGCAAACACAAGCTTTAGTGACTGTGTTTGATCAAATTCGTCCTTGGTCTGCCATGTTACAAGATTTGCGCGATCGCATTCCCGCGAATGTGCAGATTGAAAATATCAAGCAAACTCCCGGTGTTATCCAAGCACAGGGTAAAACACCTAGCAATCCCTCTGGCAGCCTAGAAATTAGCGGTTTTGCTCGCTCTTTTAACGATGTCAACGATTTTGTATTGAGTCTTGGACAATCCAAATTCTTGGATGCTTCAAACAGCAAAATTAGTACAGCAGAGTTAATTGATGCACCTTCACAAACAGGTGCTATTCAACCTGAAGGGCAAGGTGAGGAGAAAGTCAAACCAATTCAAGTGGTGAAATACACCATTAAAGCTGGTCTAAGTAATGTACCAGCATCTGAATTAATTCGTGAATTAGAGCAAAAAGGCACAGTCGGACTAGTGACTAGGCTTCGTAGCATCCAAAAAACAGGAGCCATTACCAAATGACACTGAGTGATGATTTAAGTTTTTCACAACACGCTAACAATTTTGATGATGCCCCATCATCCTATCCCATTGCTTTTGGTATTACTTTCACACCACCAATTATTGGTGGAGTAGTTGGAGTCATGGGGGTTCTCGCGGCTGGTTATATGATACTGAACATGGTTATGCCTGCATGGGATACCTATCAGCAGAAACAAACAGAAAGTAACACACTCCAAGGACAAGTTGACCAAAAGAGACTTCAAGCCAAACAAATTGACAATGTATTAGCAGAGTTAGCCCAAGCCAAGGAGCAACAAATCCAAGTCTTAGCGTTATTTGCTAATGAGAAAAGTTTAGGCACATTGTTGATGGATACCAATCGCTTGGTCGAGTCTAGCAATGGTCAAGGCACTGGAAATAACGTCAGAGCCAAACTCAAAAAGTTTGTACCATCTGGAGAAGAAGCACAAATAGTTACTGATAGCAGTCTTGGAGAAAAAGTCAACAATAAACTCAAAAGCAGCATTATCAAAGTTGATATTGAAGGCACTTTTGAGCAAACGCAATCAATTATGCGTAATATTGAACGTTTACAGCCTTTATTGCTAGTCAAAAACTATAACTCTAAATTAGTGCTACCAGAAGCAGAAACTGTAAATGGAAAACAGAAAATAGTTCAGACTGGCCCAGCTAAACTGGGTACTTCCTTTGAATTAGAGGCATTAATGCCATTAACAGCAGAAGAAGCCGCAGAAGCAACAGCAAAAGCGGCTCCACCTAAACCCTAACCATCCAAATGACTGAGTGCTGATTTGTATAAATGCAAATTTAATGCACGAAAGGTTACTTCTAGATGGTTAGTTAACAAGTAGACATACAGACTGGTTTTTATTTAATGTGAGGAATGAACTGTGAAACAGGTTCATAGTAATGCTTTAATTTCAAGTGTGACTGCTTGTGTAATCTTAGCAGCGCAGCCAGTTTTGGCTCAGACAACTCAAATTACTGAAGTGCAACTAAATCCTGCTGATGGGGGAATTAGTGTTATTTTAAAGACTTCCTCTGGTGACAAGCCTCAGGTTTTTACCACCAAGAGGGATAAAGCCCTAGTCGCAGATATTATTAATACCCAATTGCGTTTACCTCAGGGTAAAAGTTTCCGACAAGAAAACCCAGCACCGGGAATTGTCTCAGTTGAGGTTAATCAGTTAGATGCTAATAGTGTGCGGGTGACAGTGACAGGTAGTGATAATGCCCCCACTGGTAAGCCTGTAGTCCGACAAAATAACGGTCTTACTCTTAGCTTTACACCCAGCACAGACGCAACTGCATCAGTACCCACAACACCAAATACAGAAATATCATCAGCAGCAACTCCATCTGAACCTGGTAAAAAGATAGAGGTGCTAGTACCCAATCCAGAAGTATCTATTGACGGACAACCGGCAAAGCAGCCGGTCCTAATCAACCTTATAACCAAGCTCCTCCTTTCTTACCTAGAGCAGTTGCCCCACCAGTTGGAGATATTACTCAATCTAACACTGATACTTCTCCTACCGTGATTGATTTAGGCTCTCAAGAACGGGTTCCGCGTCTAGTGTTGCGAGATGCACCAGTTAGGGAAGTTTTATCACTGCTAGCTCGTGCTGCTGGTCTTAACCTAGCTTTTGTCGGTAGCGAAGGCGCAGCAGCGCCACCTGCGGGAGGTCAGCCAGGTGCTACAGCAAGTAGCCAATCTATTTCCCTAGACATAGAAAACGAGCCTGTGCAAGATGTATTTAACTACGTTTTGCGCTTAAGTGGTTTAGACGCAAACCGCAGTGGTAGAACAATTTTTGTCGGTACTAAACTGCCTAATACCACCCGTGATATTGTGATGCGGAGTCTGCGACTAAATCAGGTGCCTGTAGACACTGCTTTGAGTTTTTTGGTAGGAATGGGAGCAGAAGCGGCTATTGGTAAAGAAAGACAGGTGACTACTGTTGATGCTGTAGCTGTAGGTGGTGGATCTGCTGAGGCAGTTAAGCAAACTCAAACAACTACAGAACTAAAAATAGAGACTCTGAGAGCTAAATTTGAAGATTCAACCCCTTTGCTTAGAGGTTTGCAGGCTTTGGGTGATACACGTACAAATTCTATCACCTTGACTGGTTCTCCAAAACTAGTTGAGATGGCGACAACTCAATTGACTCAACTTGATATCCGCCGTCGTCAAGCAGTGGTTAATGTCAAGATCATTGATGTTAACCTATCGGGCGCTCAAGACTACAATACTAGTTTTTCTTTTGGCATTGGTAATAACTATTTTTCAGTTGATGGTGGTGCAGCCAGTTTCAATTTTGGCGGTTCTAGACCAGCTACTAGTACTGAAGTTGCAAATAGTGTGACTAGTACACCAACCATCACTAATCCAATTACAGGAACGCCTTTTTTAAGCCCCACTGAGGCTACAACAATAACTAGTGTTAGACAAAACACAACAATAATTAACCAATCTGCACAAACACGAATTATACAAGGGCAAACAGTTCCTCCAGGTGGCATTATCACCTTAGCTGGATCTGGTTTAACAACACCTCAGGCTATTTCGCCAGCATCCTCAAACGCATTATCAACGGGCATAACAGATATTACCCAACCGACGGATAACATTATCACTATAAACGCTGATGGAACTACAAGCGTATCTCAAGGTACTACAGGTACGGTAACAAATGCTCTCACTTCTCTATACCAGTTCCCCAAAAGACTTCTTGCTAGTTTGCAAGCTCAGGTGACAAGCGGTAACGCCAAAATTTTGACTGATCCAAGCCTAATTGTCCAAGAAGGTTCGACGGCTAACGTCAAACTAACGCAGGAAGTTGTAGGTAACATCACGAACACAACAACTAGTGGTAATAATATTTCTACCCAAACGGTGACGGCAGAGAAAACAGACGTAGGTTTAACCCTTGCTGTCAAGATTGATAGAATTGATGACAATGGTTTTGTTTCTCTATCAGTAGCTCCTGTTGTTAAAGCACCTCAATCTTCTGCTGTGATCAATGTTGGGGGTAATAGCCAAACTATCTTCCTGGTATCTGAACGTTCTCTAAATTCTGGCACAATTCGTCTACGAGATGGTCAAACCCTGATTCTCTCCGGTATTATTCAAGACCAAGATCGGACAACTATCACCAAGCTTCCTATTTTAGGTGATATTCCCCTCATTGGTTCACTGTTTAGAAGAACAAACAGAATCAATGAACGCAGAGAGGTGATTGTGTTGCTCACACCGCAAGTTATGGATGACTCTGAGCGTTCTGCTTACGGTTATAACTACACTCCTAGTCCACAGGTACGGCAAATCCTGGAACGTCGTGGTTTGCAGGTTCCTGGTAGACAGTAGGCTGTGCAGATACCCTGCTTATATAAAAAGTTGGGTATCGCAGATAATATGAATAGACATAGAAGTGAAAAAGATTGTAGAGACGTTCCATGGAACGTCTCTACAAGAGATTATAAAAAATTTTCACATTTGTATATACAAATGTCATTTTTGTTGTTATGATCGAAAGCGTAAATGGCTTTGATTGGGATGAAGGGAACTCTGCAAAATGTTGGAATCGAGTTTCTCAAGAAGAAATTGAGTATTTATTTCATCAAAACGATATTCTGATTACACCAGATATCAGGCATTCTGAAGATGAAGATAGATATCTTGCGATAGGAATTTTCTATAAAGAAAAGCACATTTTTGTAGCCTTTACCTTCCGTAATCACCAAGAACAAACACTAATTAGACCAATCAGTGCCAGATATATGCACGAAAAAGAGGTACGTTCCTATGAAGAAAACTTTCCCAAGAGTCAAAACGGATGAAGAAATAGAATCACTCTTAGAAGAGGATTTATCAGAATACCTTCATCCTGGAAATTTTCAACCTGTAACTTTTGAATTTCAGCCTAAAAACAAAAGTGTCAATGTGAGAATTTCTGAGGAAATGCTAGAAGCGGTTAAGAAGGTTTCAAAAAAAGAGGGTATCCCCTATCAACGCTACATTAGACGAGCAATAGAAAGATCATTAGGTGCTGAATAATTTCTGTATTTCATACAACATTAATGTGCAGCAAATTCTGTAAATTCCCGCATATCAGGAGAGTGAAATGCTAAGACTATACTTTCTTTGGGTACACCTTGTTCAAGTAGTAGTGTAGCAATTCCTACTTCAGTGCCATCATGCTGTATCCAGATTTTGCCGTCTTTGATATCAATATGCATACTACATCCATGAGTGCGATTATTTCCACGCCAACCGGTATGAAGTAGAAGATAGTGGTCGTGTTGGGTATCTATAACCGCTTGTGCTTCAATTTCTTCTGGCGAAAATCGCTTTTTCGCTCTTTCTAAAATTAAATTCTGAATTATTTGGCGATACTCTTCTACTGCCATTGCACAATTCTCTCCTGTTTTGGCTCATAAACGAGTAGATTAATTCGATTTCTCGCAATTACTGACCGTGTAAAACGACGCTGAAAGAATGATTTATAAACTGATTCGGGTATTGCTAGATATAGTTTTCGTTGCGGATCAAATTCTTCAAGAGCAAACTCGTAGTTAAGAAACTGCCCAAGAGCAGTATGAAATTCGGAAACATTGGAAGCACCAATAAAGCTTTTGATTTCGACAGCGATCTTTTCATCTGCTCTTTCAGCAGCTAACATCTGTGCTGCTAAGTCAATTTCAAAGTCTACATCCCCAACGCTTACTTCATAAGGGTCAGCAGTGATTATCCATCCTTCTTTCTCCAGAGCAGTTCTGACTGCATTGTGAAAGCGATCCTTCGCCATGTAAAATTTCCTGACTCTTAACCTTAAAACATTAGTACCATTTTAACTCTAAGGAAAAAAATAACTTTTATTTATTCCCATTCCCCAGTACCCAGTTGCCACTAAGTATATATTCCTAAAAATGGTGTGTTTCCAGGGCAACAATGAGGCAAAAAACACAAAAAATCCTGAAATCTATATAAATTAATGCTTTCATGTGTTCACTTCGGGCTACAACGGCTTAGAATGATTCATTGAAAAGTCGAGCCAATCTGATTTACAGCGGTTTTGAGTGTAAATACTCTTAAGGGACGATTTTTGTAATTCTGCAAACAGAGATTACTGTAAAGATGCGACAAATTACATCTGGAAAAAATCTCAGTAAACATTAAGGAGTTTGATATGAACAAGGGCGAATTAGTTGATGCAGTGGCTGAAAAGGCAAGTGTTACCAAAAAACAAGCGGATGCTGTTTTAAGCGCCGCTTTGGAAACAATTATTGAGGCTGTTTCCTCTGGTGATAAGGTGACATTGGTAGGATTTGGTTCTTTTGAATCACGGGAACGTAAAGCTCGTGAAGGTCGTAACCCCAAAACCAATGAGAAAATGGAAATTCCTGCTACCAAGGTTCCTGCTTTCTCCGCTGGGAAGATGTTTAGAGAAAGAGTAGCACCCCCAAAAGAGTAGGTTCTGTTCTAGGAAATCTTTTTTTTATGCCACAACAAGCACACGGGGGGAATTTAGCTTGGGCAGCAGCACTAGCTGGCTGTCCCCCTGATGCTATTGTGGATTTTTCTGCCAGTATTAGCCCGTTGGGACCACCAGACAGCGTTCTTGCTGCCATTGTGTCCCAACTTGGTAATCTGAGGCACTATCCAGACCCAGAATATAGCGAATTGAGACTAGCTCTGGGTCATTTCCATCAAGTTCCTTCTGAGTGGATTCTGCCTGGTAACGGGTCTGCGGAATTACTTACGTTAATAGGTAGGGAACTAGCGCAATTAGCCGCAACGATGTTAATTACTCCAGCCTTTGGTGATTATTACCGCACTCTGACGGCTTATAACGCTAAAGTTCTGGAGTTTCCTGTTGATTTGAAAATAGGGAACAGGAGGGAAAAGGCAGAATCAAGAATGTTATTCCCTCCATCTCCCAATTGCGGTTTATTGCTGAATAACCCGCATAATCCAACGGGAAAGCTATTTTCACGGGATTCCATTTTGCCTTACCTGGAAGAGTTTGCTTTGGTGGTGGTGGATGAGGCATTTATGGATTTTCTGCCTCCTGATGAGGAACAAAGCCTGATTGGGTTGGTGCAGGAATATGAAAATTTGGTGATTTTACGATCGCTCACAAAATTTTATAGTTTGCCTGGACTCAGGTTAGGATATGCGATCGCTCACCCTCACCGTCTCGCTAAATGGCAATCATGGCGAGATCCCTGGCCTGTCAATACTTTAGCCGCAGCTGCTGCGATCGCCGCACTCCAAGATACAGAATTTCAACAACACGCCTGGAAATGGCTGCCACAGGCACGAAATAAACTCTTTCAAGGTCTAGCCTCAATGACCGGATTACAACCCCTAGAAGGTGCTGTTAACTACTTATTGGTGGAGTCTCAACAATCTACCTCTCAGTTACAAAAAAAATTACTCCAGCAGTACCAGATTTTAATTCGTGATTGTCTTAGTTTTAAAGAATTAGGCGATCGCTATTTCCGCGTATCTATCCGTTCTGAAGCTGATAACCAACGCTTACTAACAGCCCTGGAATCAGTACTGAGTACCGAGTAATGAGTAATGAGTAATGAGTAATGAGTGTGGAGAGAAATCAATTTAAAAACCCCTATTCCCTATTCCCTATGAATATTGATTATGATCTTGTAATTATTGGCGGTACTATTGCCGGATACAAAGCTGCTTTAGCCGCAACCCAACTACACGCCAAAGTTGCCTTGATACAGCCTCAAATCAACTATGAGTTAAATTATCATTACGCACTTAGTGAATTGGGTAAAGCAGCGAATCTTGGCATTCTTAACTCACAGGTGAATACAACACCAGATATTTACTCAGACGGCACGAACGGTACTGCAGTACTAGCCAAAAAATTACAGCTAGGGATGCTTCAGTCCAACCACACACAAGCTTATAAAGAAAAAATATTATATGCCCATGCGATCGCAGCAAACCTCACACAAATTAATTCTGTGACTAATTTAGCCGCCCAAGGAGTTGATGTCATCCTTGGTAATGGTCAATTCCAATCTGCTCCCCAACTAAGTTTTGCAGTTAATGAGAGACTGTTACGCGCTCGTACCTATTTAATCGCTTGCGGCTCACATCCAAAAATTCCCAACATAGAAGGATTGCAAACTACAGGTTATCTAACCTTAGCTAATATTTGGCAATCATTAGAAAAACCAAACCCACCAAAAAATTGGGTAATTCTTGGTGGTTTACCTCAAAGCTTTGAAATTGCCCAAACTTTAAAACGGTTGGGTTGCCGCACTACACTGATACTAAATCATCCCTATATTTTTTCTATTCTCGACCCAGAAATAGCCCAATTATTGATAGCAAAATTAGAAAGTGATGGAGTACGCATCCTCACCGAAACCGTAGTAGCTCAAATTCGGCAAATTGAAGATAAAAAATGGATTCAGGCAGGAGATAAAGCTATTGAAACTGATGAAATCTTAGTTGCAACTGGACAACAGCCAAATTTAGAATCTCTTAATTTAGCAGCAGTAGGTGTGAAATGGAATCAACACCGTTTAATCGTCAATCAAAAATTACAAACTACTAACCCACGCATTTTCGCTTGTGGTGATGTTATCGGTGGTTATGATATTGCCAACATTGCCAATTATGAAGCTAATCTTGCTCTGAAGAATGCTCTATTTTTTCCTAAAAACTCAGTTAATTATCGTTGTATTCCTTGGGTAATATCTTCGCAACCAATGGTAGCACAAATAGGTTTAACACAAGAGCAAGCTCAACGCCGATATGGTCGAAATCAGGTTTTAGTTTTCAAGCAATATTTTAAAACATTAACAGCCGCCCAATTCCGGGGAGAAATAACAGGTATTTGTAAATTAATTGTCCGCGAAAATGGGGAAATTTTAGGTGCTTCTATATTAGGAGAAGAAGCAGGAGAGTTAATTAACTTAATTGCTTTGGCAATGTCACAAAATATCAAAGTTAAGCATTTAGGAAATTTAGCTCCTTTTTATCCTAGTTTCTCAGAAATTTTAGTAGAAACGGCACAGCAATGGGGTAAGCAACGGTTAAATAAAAACCATGCTTTACAAGAATTTTTACAAAGTTTCTTTCATTTTCGTCGTGATTGGAATTTGTAACGTGTAAATTTAAAATAATTTGCAACCAGTGAGAGAAGCAGGAGAAAGTTACCAAAAATTAACGTGAGTTAGGTGTTCGGAGTTCGGTGTTCGGAGTTTCTCCTTTATTTCTTGCACCTTCTTTTACTTTTTCAGCCTGAAACTGTTGATATATATAGGTTTTTGGTTTATTCAGCAAGCCCTAAATATCTGCTAGTTCTGCGAAGTTCACGTGGAAGATTTTGCTCTGGGAATAAAGTAAAACCATGACGTATATAAAATCTGAATGATTCAGGAGTAGGAACTACATAAATTGGTCTAACTCCTCTGCGTGCAAGGTTTTGCACTAAACAAGACCCCAACCCGAGGCGGCGATAATCCGGCTTAACATATAAAGAAATCAACAACGAATAACTACCTTTGTTAGACTGCATAGCATAAGCTACTAAACGATTACTATGTTCTATTAGCAAAACTATTGAGCTATCTTGTCTATTAAAAATACTTGCTATTTGTAAAAAGGAAATTATTAATATTGAACCGCTTACTATAAGTGGTATTAATACTAGGGTTATCCAAAAGTCTTGAAAACTAATAGAACAATTTCCGATAATAATACACATAGCAGAAAAAATTAAAAAAATACCCGTTAAGGTCAGAAATAGAGTAAAAATAATTAGAATTTTAAAATCATTAAACCTCAAGAGAATAATTTGATATATTGCAGGAAGGTCTATATTACGGGCTTGGCGAATAGTATAATCTGGTGGTAAAGATGAAGCTCTAGTCATTTTTATAGTCTCTACTTGTCATTATGCCAACCTCCGAGCCAATTTCAATACGTCGCATAGTTTACACCTGCATCACACCCCATACAAGCCCCGCTACTACTAAAGGCACGCTCAAGTTATCAGTACCACTAGGAGAAATTCCTTCTACTAAAGTGGCACAAGCACCACTAAGAATAGCCGCTAAAATTGTCCTATTCATACTTACCAGAGTTGCTAAAGGGCTAAATAATGAACCAGGGAGTAGCCGCAGCACCAAAAATATTACAGTTGTACTCACCAAAAACATTGCTGCTGAACCTTCCCAAGAACGGATAGAATTTCCTACTTGGTACTGATGTTTTCCAAAACGCTTACCAATTAACGCTGCTAGTGCATCTCCCCAAGTCATAGACATCGCCCCAGCTACAGCAATAGGAACGTTGTCAATGAGGCCATTTGGTCGCCATAGTAAGGCAAATAGCAAGGTAATAGAAATGGCAAAATATACAGTACCTGGTGAACTATCTTCTCTATCCATTGCACTAATGAATCGGTAACGGTACAAAAGATAATTGATACCGATAAAGGTAGCAAAGGGAATTATTCCTATTTGCCAGTTTTTGAATAAAAGTAAAATAGCAAAAACCCACATTCCTCCACCGATATGAATGATTTTGCGGGTGATATTCTGTTTGATACCAAAAAATCTATGTAATCCTTCACCAAAGAGAAGCAGACTAATGGCGTAGATATAGGAAGTAAATAATCCTATTAAGTCTTGGTTTGTGATAAATTCATAGTTCATTATTAGAATTTTGAGTTGTTATTTTGTTTTTCACTATTGCGTTTTATACCTTTTTCTGTTAAAGAAACGCTACCCACACCTTGGAGAATACCACGTCCAATTAAACCTAAACCACGACCAACTATTTTGGTAAGTACAAACACAATACCACTACCTGCAAAGCTAACTAGAGATTGTATTCGAGGTGCGATCGCATCACGAAATTCTAGCAGCAATGTCATTACTAAGGGAACACCAGAAAGCTTTTCTAACTCTTGGTTACGAGGTGCATAAGTTGATATTTTAGCAATGCCACGAGATGCAAATATAAATAGTTCATAACGACTTTCAAATATTGCTTGTGGCTCATTCACATAATTATTTAATCTGTATTTCCAAGATAAATTGTTTCTAAAGCGTTCAATTTCTCGTGTAGAAATCAATTGACGATCATAAAAATTTTGTTTAATTATTTCTACGTCAGCTAAAAAATTTAGCAATGGTTGGACTACACCATTAGCAATCTGAATTAATAAATTCTCTAAAATGATAGATGCTTGGGAATTTGCTTGTTCACTGCCTGCTGTATAAGATGTGTTATCGACATACAAATCAGTTTGCCATAGTAGATAAGAAAACAACTCTTCAACCAAGGGAATTTTATTCAGAATTTCAGTTTCTACACCTGCTGCATTATTCAATAAAAAACTGGCTATCTCTATATTTGTGTCGCCTACAAGTATTTGTGAATATTTACCATAAAAATCGGTAACTGCTGATTGCCATAAATTATTTAAGATCTTATTTTTTAAATCAGGGAATTGCTTAACTTTTATTTGCGAATTATTTAGCTCATCTAACTGTTGCGATACTTTTTGTAAAATTAGATAAAGTAATTCTCTTTTTTTATCTTCCCGAAAAATATCAATTTCTAAAGGTATATCTGTGATATTTTGTAAAGAAAACTGAAGTTTATTAATACAAGATGCAAATAATGTAGATTGTAGTGCTTTTGGACTCAGTAAAAGTGGTACAAAAGTTTGCATTTGTTGTGATTCTGGTTTACTAATAGCACTGCTCAGAAATTGAATTGGCGGTGCTTGAGGTGCTGGTATTGGTTGCATTTCTTGCGGTGCAGATAATAAGTTATTAACCAGCCAGCGAGCAGCTAAAAGTTCTCGGCGATGTCCAGCGAGAATAGCTTTATCTAATAGTGGTAGTCCGGGTATTTTTAGTTGTGCTGTGACTGCGGTAAGAGTTGTGTTAATGTGGCTAACTCCTGATAAACGGATATTATTTCGCAGCCTAGCAAAAGGTAAACGAGGTGATGAGGAATTTATTATTTCTGTTTTTTCTAACCAATAGTAACCACCATTTGCTATTTCTTGGATGATGGGAACTAATTCCGAAATGGATATACCTTTATGAGAATAGCCGTTGACACCTGTATTTTTTGCGGCTAATAGCATTTCTGATGTAGAAATAGAACTCAGCAACAAAATAGGTGTATGGGGATATAAAGCTTTGAGTTGTCTACAAAATTGTAAACCTATCTGCTGAGAGTCGGGAGAAATTCCATTCCCTAATTCTAAAATTATTAAATCTACTGGGCTGAGGTCTGAAGCAGTAATTTCCGCTAAAACCTGTAAGGCTGCGGTATCTGTGGGAACATCTGCTACTATTTGGAGGTGGGAAATTGTTTCTAGCGCTACCCTTAATCCTAGACGAAATATGGGATCTGGGTCAATCAACAACAATCTTAAAGGGCGATCGCTCATAGTCGAGTCAAATACACATAGACTTTCCAGCCATCATTTGTCAGTGGAAAAGGCAGGAGGCAGAAGACAAGAATTTTTGCTGTTAGCGTAGCGTGACTTAAGCCATACTCCTTTGATCATTTATCATTAATCATTTAATTTTCAATTTATTTCTCCCCTTGTTACCTATCATTTATCATCCGTCACCTGTGTTTCTTCTGGGTTGCGGTGGCCAAAAAAATTAATAGTGTAGCTAGTAATCTTCACTCCTGTTCGTAGCTCAACTTGGTGGATCAACTCTGCTGGTAGTTCTATATACACATCGAGAATTTGATTTGTATCTATACAGTTGACGTGACTGTGAGCATCACTAATATTACCGTATAAACGCCCATCGCAATGTTCAATACACTCAATAATACCCTGACTGGATAGCGCTTCTAAATTTTGATAAACCGAAGTATGTCCGATCTCTTTACCTTGTTGGTTCAAGCGATCGTAAATCTCTCTAGCAGAAAGATGTTCATTTGCTTGCCATAATAACTCTAGTATAAAACGGCGCTGACGGCTGACACGCATACCTAGCAATTGACACCGATCTATAGCATCTTCTAATGAACGAATTGGTCGTGTAGAAATAGCTTGTTTTTGCATATTTCAGTTTTAACTATCGGGATAGTTTTCCTTTTCAATGACGATTGTTGATTTTTTCTGCCAGGATAGGACACACAACATTATTCGCTTATACCTGTGTTTTTGCTGTTAAGAGCCTAAGTAAACATAGGTTTGAGCAAGTTTTAGCTGTTGATTGACAGTTGCGATGTCAAATCCTAACTCTAAAACAAAGTCATTACAACTTTAGCTTATAAATGCCGTAAATGTCCAGGTGAGGGCAGGTGTATTTTTTGTACTGGTAAATGGAATGGTCAATTGTTTACAAGTAACAATTAGTAGAACAAAAAGTTATGATGGTGCAAGAATATCTTTGACGGCGACTTTAGTCGCAGCCGACTTATAGGAAAGTAGGCTGAAAACCCTTGATTTTAAGGGCTTGCGTCTCTTTTTTCGGTCAAGTGCTAAAAACTGGTACAGTGGATTCTCGATTCCACTGTTGAACAATAAAGAAAGCAGCAATCAGTCAATGACAATCACAATCGCCCTCAATAACGACTTCATTAATAATCTGGATTTGTCACCTGCATTAACGGTAATTGAACCACTGCTGCAAGAGGAATCCATTACATCTCAGGAACAGCAGTTATGCTTTGAGATTAATTACATACGGGATGCAAATGATCCAAGGGAGCTTTCAGAAATACCAGAGGTACGGTTGTGGTTTGTGCGTCTTGATGCCAAGTATCCTTGGTTGCCATTTTTACTGGACTGGAAAGCGGGAGAATTTGTCCGTTACACTGCCATGCTAGTACCCCATCAGTTTAGTTCTAAAGAAGGGATACAGTATAATCCTGAAGCCTTAGAAATTTTTTTGATGCACAAAATATTTATTTTGAGTGATTGGCTAAAACAGCAAAGTATCCCCACTCAATTCCGACTCAAGTCTTTAGCGCAAATCCTGGGTTATGAGTTAGAAGATACTTTTTTTGACATGGTTGAAAAGAGTAGGTTGTAATAGTCCGAAATTTTCTGTAGGAACAATTTATGAATTGTCCCTACGCTTTTTCAACCACCCCAAATTTTTTCTAAAACGATCGCAGGTGCTATATCCGCAGTTTTGCCAGTGGGGGATTTAATAGCTAGGAATTTATCACTTTTTGGTAGCAATTTTCCTGGATCTGTTGAGCCAAGTAGGATGATAGTATAGGTTTGGACAGCTACACTTAGTTGTAGTGGCGCACTCTCAATAGAAAGCATTAAACTTGCACCGCCAATTATGGCAGTTAATTTGCCAATATCATCAGGGGAAGTTATTTTGATATCTGGACAAGATTCTTGAAGTGAGCGCACAAATTGCTCATCACTAGCCTCTTTAATTACCATCACTGGTAAATTAGGTTGTTTATTTTGACAATCTTGAATAATTTGTTGCCAACTGGCTACAGGATAACTTGTGTCTGAATGATTGCCAGAACCACCAGATATGAGGATGTAACCTGTTTCATGTACCCCTAAGCGTTTTTGTTCTTGTTGCGCCCATTCAATATCTGACTTGGGTACATTTACTGCTAAATCTGGGCAAGGTGTGTTAATACTCAAAGGTTGCAATAGGTCATGATACATTGCTGCCACATATTGGGATGTGTTTACAGGTACAGCATTAGTGAGAAAACCTGCACCTTTGCCTTTGTAGCCAATGCGTGTGGGAATTCCCGTCAGCCAAAGTAACAAACCCACAAACCAGCTTGGTTCAACAGTAATGGCGACATCATACTCGCGATCGCGCATCATGCCTACCAAGTTACCCCAATCTGCTAGACTGTTGCGATCTTTGTAATCAAAGGTTAATACCTCGTGAACTGATTTGCTCACTCGGTAGGCAGCCTTTGACCGGGGTTCGACAATGACATCTATTTGAGCGTGGGGATAATTACGCTTTAGATCATCTAAGGTGGCAAAGAAGAGAATTTGATCGCCAATTCCACCAGGTACAAGGGCTACTACACGCATAATATTTATTGACGCTTACTCGCTCCTTATTTTAGGCGAATATAGGTAATGGGTAATTGGTAATTCGTAATTCATAATTCGTAATTGTAATTAAATTTTCCCCAATGCCCAATACCTAAGTTAAACATCGAGGAATATTGTGTATTTATTAATTCCTGCCGCAGGTAGTGGCAAAAGAATGGGTGCTGACCAGAATAAACTTTTTCTACAGGTGCGATCGCAATCAATTATAGCCTGGACTCTGCTGGCCGCAGAAGCTGCAAGTTCTATTAGTTGGATCGGTATTATTTCCCAACCTCATGACTGGGAACAGTTTAAAGCAATTATGGCTGATTTAAAGTTAACTAAACCAATAGAATTAATTGCTGGTGGCTCAACCCGACAAGAGTCAGTTTACAATGGCTTGCAGGCATTACCCGCAGATGCTCAACAAGTATTAATTCATGATGGTGCGAGGTGTTTAGCTACACCTGATTTACTTAATACTTGTGCTGAAGCTATACGCCATTATCGTGGGTTAATTGCCGCTGTACCTGTGAAAGACACAATTAAAATTGTAGATGAAAGTGGCATAATTCAAAGTACACCCGACAGAAGACAACTCTGGGCGGCTCAAACTCCCCAAGGTTTTGATGTGGAGTTATTAAAACAATGCCATGCCGAGGGTGTGCGTCAAGGGTGGGAAGTCACTGATGATGCGGCTTTATTTGAAAAATGCGGTATTGAAGTACATATAGTTCCAGGAGAGGAGACAAATTTAAAAATTACTACTCCCCAAGATTTAGCGATCGCAGAATTTATCCTTAGTAATAGGTGATTGGTAATTGGTGATTGGTGATTGGAAAGATAGCGGAGAGTGTTGTTCTTCCTTCTGACTCCGAACTCCGAACTCCGAACTCCGAACTCCGAACTCCGAACTCCGAACTCCTGCTTCATAATGTCCAAAAAAAATATACCTGTAGCGATCAAAATAGAAGCAATTCTTTATTTAAAGGGTAAACCCTTATCTTTGACTGAAATTGCCGAGTATGCCGGGTGCGATCGCGCTACAGCCGAAGAAGGGATAATTGAACTCATGGATGATTATGCCCGTCGAGATAGCGCCTTAGAAGTCGTAGAAAACCCAAATGGTTACAGTTTGCAAGTCCGGTCAGATTTTCATGATTTAGTACAAACTTTGATACCTGTAGAAT
This sequence comes from Anabaena sp. EIM26, assembly GCF_057568715.1. Classification (NCBI taxonomy): domain Bacteria; kingdom Bacillati; phylum Cyanobacteriota; class Cyanophyceae; order Nostocales; family Nostocaceae; genus Anabaena; species Anabaena sp. EIM26. The sequence continues at coordinate 2,960,262 of NZ_CM172472.1, forward strand.
TAGGTGTAGGAGCATTGCGGACTTTAGCTGCGATCGCTCTTAACAGTCCCATTCTCCAAAGTGACTTGATTGAACTCAGAGGTTCAGGAGTATATCAACACGTTCCCGAACTAGTGGAATTAGGTTTTGTTCGCAAACGCCGAGACAGCGATTCTCGTTCGTATTCATTACAAATCACACCGAAATTTCACCAATATTTTCAAATCGATCAGCTCCCCCAAATCTTCCCCACAACCGCAAAAGAACAACAGCTAGAACTAGAGTTAGAAGTAACGAGTACTGAGTACTGAGTACTGAGTACTGAGTAACGAGTACTGCTTACTGAGTACCAAGTTTCCCTAACTTGACAACTCAATAGGTTTTTCAGCAAACCATCTCCGAACTCCTAACTCCTGACTTCTGACTTCTGACTTCTGACTCCAAACTCCGAACTCCGAACTCCGAACTCCGAACTCCGAACTCCTAATCCCTGCGAAAAATGCGTTAGGCTTGTACTATGGTTTAAAGTAGAATTAGCAACTAAGCTAAAAGAAATTGCCAATGGTGTTTGATCCTGACTTTTTGAATGACAACTCTGAGCAACACCCTAATCAGCTTTTGAACGATCACTTCGGGGAAAACCCTAATCAGTTACTAAAATATTTACAGCATCAATCTCCCGAAGTCTTAGCCCGTGTAGCCCAGTCTGTTAGCCCGGAAATTAAACAAATCATTTCCCAAAACGTCCAAGGGCTAGTTGGAATGCTCCCAGCAGAAAGTTTTAACGTCCAAATTACTACAGACCGGGATAACTTAGCGGGGTTGTTAGCATCAGCAATGATGACGGGGTATTTTTTGCGTCAGATGGAACAAAGGATGCAACTAGAGCATTTGTCTAATCAATAGTCAATGGTACAGACGTTATAAAACGCGCCTGTACTGTTCACTATTTTTGAGGATAAGTTCCTGATATGACTTTGAAGATTTGAGTTTTGCCCTTGCGGTTAACTTCAATTTCGAGAACGTCACCGACTGTACTAGAATCAACTATCTTCTGGACTTGGGCTGCAATTTTCACTGGTTTACCGTTGATTTTTTGAATCACATCTCCGGGGAGTAGTCCTCCTTGCTGTGCTGGTGAATTTTCCAGAACTTTCTTAATCGCAATCCCAACATCTGGCTGAATGTTAAGTTTATCTTCCTTATTTAACTGCTGTTTTTTGGTAGGGGAAAGGTCTACCATTTCAATGCCTAAAAAAGGGTGGTCTGCTCGTCCTTTGGTAAATAGCTCTTTAGCGATACGAGCAGCAGTTTCAATGGGGATAGCAAAACCGAGTCCTTGGGCATCAGCGCGAATAGCCGTATTAACGCCGATTACCTCACCTTGAGCATTTAAGAGGGGTCCGCCGGAATTACCAGGGTTGATGGCTGCATCAGTTTGGATAAAGCTAACGCGTTTATCGGGAACACCAACTTGAGCGCTGGTGCGATCTGTCGCACTGATAATGCCAATAGTGACAGTATTATCTAAACCTAAAGGATTGCCAATAGCGATCGCCCATTGACCAGGAATTAAGTTTTGAGAATTGCCTAACTTAACTATAGGCAGCTTATCAGCCGGTATTTTGACCACTGCTACATCTGTCACAGTGTCAACTCCCACCACCTTGCCCTCAAAAGTCCGACCATCTTTAAGGGTAACTAGTACTGTATCTGTATCTGCTACTACGTGAGCATTAGTCAATAATTCCCCATTCTCGCTCAAAATAAAACCTGAACCTGTACCACGTTCAATTCTTTCTTGGGGAATTGGTTCTTCATCCTCCCCGAAAAAACGACGAAACAGAGGATTTTTTAAAGCTTCAGAAATCGGATTTGCCACTTTGCGAGTCGCATTAATTCGTACAACTGCAGGTCCTACTTTCTGTACAGCAGCAGCAATAAAATTTACATTATCACCTCCAGCAGAATTCTCTAAACCTTGAATAGGATCAGGAGTAATAGATTCTGGAGGTAAAGCCACAGTGATATTTTTTAACTCTCGAAAAGAGTGATTGTATCGTAGGAAATATCGACTACCAAAAACACCTGCACCACCGCTAATAACCACCAAACTCAGATAAATGGCCAGTTGCTTCACAGATAACTTCATATTAATTAATTAAGAATAATTAAGCTGACAGAAAGACAGTTACTAATTTCTAAGTGTAGTCAAGCAATTGATAACTGAAAAGATGAATTTATATCATTTTGACTACACAATTGGGGATCACCTCCCGTCAAGCAAAAAAATTACCCCATCTTTACAATTACCCAACTAAAATCTAGAATTAGCGATCTCTGGACTTGTTGACATGAGTTTTCCCTTTCGTTCCATGTTTCTCTGTAGCTTAGTTAGCACTTTCGGACTAATCTCCACATTCCTACAACCGGAAAGTGCCAATGCAGCCAGTTGTCAAACTCCTGCCCTATCTCGTATCCAACGCCATCAAGTTACTCGTGGCGAAACTGTGGAGAGCATAGCGCAGAGCTACAAGCTAATGCCAGCCACAATCATCAACATGAATCCATCAGTAAACAACGGTATAGTCACAGCTGGTACTCAACTTCAGATTCCTCCCTTCAATGGAACTGTTGTAGAAGTACCTCGTGAGCAAAGTTGGCGACAAGTTGCCGCTAGGTATAAAGTCCGTCCAGATACATTGTTTGAGATTAATGGTTGCCAACAAAACCCTAGAGTTGTTTTTGTGCCAGTTGTTCCTGGAGTCATAGCATCACCTAATCGTATTATTGCTGCTTCTCCTACACAAACTGCACCATCTGCAACAATAGCAGGTTATCCCTTACCGAATGGGACAACTGTAGCCTTAGCTTATGGTTGGCAAATAGAACCGACATCAGGGAAAGTTTTTTTTCATAGTGGTGTCGATTTAGTAGCACCAGTGGGTACGACCGTGGAAGCGATCGCACCAGGCATTGTAGTATTTGCTAAAGATCAGGGTAGTTATGGCAAGTTAGTAATAATTAACCACGTTGGCGGCTATCAGAGCCGTTACGCCCAACTTGAGACAATAAATGTCACTTTGGGTCAAATGATTAAAGCAGGCGAAACAATTGGAACTGTCGGCACTACAGGAACACCAACTGCTAGAGAACCCCATCTACATTTTGAAATGCGTTTTAATGGTTCCCTGGGTTGGGAAGCAAAAGATCCCAAAGCTTATTTCACAAAATGAGGATTTTTTTAAAACGCAGAGGGTCGCTGAGGTTAGCGCAGAGGTTCGCAGGGTAAATCTCTGTGATCCTCTGCGAAACCTTTGCGTTCCTTTGCGTTAAATAAAATTATGTTCAGTTGATTTAATGATGTGCATTCCTGCTTTTGCAAATCTAGCAAATGTCGCATTAGCTGATTCAGTATAGTCTACTACTCCCGGAACCACAACAGGAGAAGTGCAATCTTCAAGCAGATAGATTTTATTTGTTAGGGTGCTATCTACCTGCTTTATTTCTGTTAATAAATCATCAATTGTCCAAGCAACACAATGACTTTTAGCTTGTCCACCAATAATCACTGCATCAAATTCTAAAAGTTGTTTGATTAAATTTGTATTTTTTTGAGCAATTGGCTTTTCATCAAATCCTACCAATACTTCTGGACGTAAAATAGAATAATTTTCAGTTAAAGGATTTTCTCCTTTTAATTCAAATTGGGTTTGACTTTGACGAGCGATACCATGAAAAAATATCGCTTCTTCTACCGATGAAACCAAAGCATGACCAATTCCCCCTAACATGGAATGATAAGGCCAAACTGTTAATGGGTATTTCCCGTTTTGGCTAAGTTGTTTTACATAATGAAAAGCCTGTTTTTTTAATAATTCACAATCACCATTAGTTACACTATTAGCAACTACCGGGTTAACTTGCCAAATCCCTTCTTCAATATCTGCGGGTGTAATGTTGGTTGCTGCTGGTGTGGGGTGTTCTCCATCTGCATTTATCCAAAAAATAGGATGAAATATTTGCATTGCTAAGTGAGTATCCAGCGTAGAAACAATTTTTGTAATTACTCCCAAATTGCGATAAATAAATTCACACAATCTTTTATTATCATCAACTGCACCAGTTCCGGTTTGTCCACCTACATATAATTCAAAATCAGGGATACAAAAGGTATTTTGGACATCTATTAATAATAGACAAATGCGAGTTTTATCTAAGGCTGCTGGTTGGATATTTTGTTGTTTTGCAAATGCTTCAGCTTCGGCTGCGCGTTGTTGGTAAGGTACACGCCATACTTCTCCGACTTTTGCAGGGTTAAAGTGTGTAGGAATGGGGAGTTGGGTTTGGGTCGTCATAAGTGTATTAAAACTTGGGAACAGATAGATTGAGATAGTGGAAAACCGCAGTAGCCAATGTTAAGAAAAGTAACCTGATACTTGATAATTTTAATTCTGTCAGGTATTCTGATGAAACCTTGATTTAGTATAGTTTAATGCTTTTGCTGTGTTAACGCTACTTATTGACCAGTATGAAAAAGAACTTCAGATTTTAGAAGAATCTAGCAAAATATTACCTAAAGAAATTTTACAAGTTTTTTTGGTGCGCGATCGCATTCAGAAATTATTAAATGACAAAATAGATGTTCCAGCAGACATTCTGTTGAAATTATTTGAATTGGATAGTCGCTTAAAAAAACAAGCGGATAAAATTAATCGAACCGTAGAAATAGCAGAATGGCGGAGTAGTTTAGACATACCTGTCAATCATTGGTGGTGGTTTTTAAAACCAGAAAGTCATCATTTAGATCAATATGATTGGTTATGGAACTCCTTAACCGTTACTTTTTTGACTGGTTCCATGAGTTTAGTAGTAGATATCTCTACTCGATTTTTAGGTGGAGGAATAGCAGTTGGTAGCGTGTTTGCAACAATTTTTCCTAGCGTTTTAACTCTATTAACTGCGGGGGGAGTTTTAACAGAAACTGGAAAAACAGTTATTGAAAAATTATTGTTGAAAGCAAAAATCAAACCTTATTTTTGGGCAGAATCTAAATTGGGAATTTCATTATCACTACTTATATTTTTAATATCTTTTCAATCTTCATTACCTTTAATATCTAAATTGTTTTACATCATGCCAGCATATCGTAACTATGAAAAAGAAGAATGGGATAAAGCAATTGTTAAATATCAACAAGCTATTAGTATTGATCCAAAAAATGCTGAATCTCATAATCAATTGGGATTTATTTATGAACAATTGCAAGATTTAGAAAAAGCCAAAAGTGAATATCGGTTAGCCATTCAGGGAAAAATATTAATGGCATATAATCATTTGGCAAGATTATATTTATTAGATAATAAACCAGATGAAGCTATTTCGCTGCTTCACATATTAGAATCTCTAACCAAAGGAATAAATCAAAATGAAAAGATGGAAGATAATTTATTAAAATATCAATTATATAAAAATTTTGCTTGGGCAAGATTTAAACAAGGAGATTATGAAACAACAAAAAGAAGATTAGAGGATTCAATTGTATTTTATAATAAACTATCTAATGATGAAAAATACAAAGATGGTGCTGTTCATTGTTTATTAGCTGAAGTTTTGCTCGCAGAGTCTAAAGGGAAAAAAATTTCAGATATTAATCAACAAAAAATAATCATAGAATATGAATCTTGTCATGCTGAAGGCAACATTCGTTTACCAGAAATAGACAAGTGGGTAGAAATTGCTAAAAAATATTCACAAACCTCAGAAAAAGGAGCAAAATAATGTCTGCTAAAATTATTAGTTTTACAGGTAATGTAAAAATTAAAAAGCCAGGACAAACTCCTGTCAAATTTATTGCACCTAGAAAATTAAACTTTGGTGAATTATTAATTATCCAAGGTGGAAGTGTACAAGTCACTTGTGATGCAAATCCTGATAAAGTAATAAAGGAAAGTAAAGATGGTAAATATGCTCTAAGACATTTTTGTAACCCTCCTCAAAGTAACAAAAAAAGAGAAAATGAGCTAATTTTAAACATAGGAAGAAGGCAGTGGGAATTAGCAGAAATTAAGTTAGAACAAGAAAAACTAGAAGAAGCTAAAACTTTATTAGAAAATGCTGCAAAAAACTTTGCTCAAATAGAAGATGAAGAAACAGTTAATTTTTTGAACCAGAAAATTATGGAATTATAGCAGTCAAATTTTAGATAGTTAAAAACCATGCTGTGAATAACATACCCAATTTATTCAATAGACATCTCCGAAAAAGTAGAGACGTTCCATGGAACGTCTCTACAAGGCTTCTAGGATACGCATATTTAATTTCTGGAGATGTCTAATAGATTGTGTTTTTACTGCTTTATTCATTTACCTCAAAATAGTTGTTTAATAGTTTCTAGAGGTAAAAACATTTCTAAAGGAATATCCAGAAGACTAGCAAAACCATAACGTTGATAATAAGCTTGAGCTTTTTCATCTTTAGCATCAACAAATAGACCAATTACTCCCGCATTATCAGCAATTACTAAAGCCCGTTTCATAGCTTCAATCATCAGAATTTCTCCTATTCCTTGCCTTTGCAAGTCTTGAGAAACAGCCAAACGTGCAAGTTTGACACCAGGAACTTTTGTAGGATATTTTTTAGCAAGCTGTAGCGGTAATTTTTCGGCTTGCACTTCACAAATAGATAAAGTAAAAAAGCCAATAATAGTTTTAGGTTGTTCCGTTTCAACTAAAACAAAAGTGCGAGAAATCCCTTTTTGAATATGCTGACGTGCGGTGCGTGTCAAAAATTGATTTAGTATCTCATTTCCACAATTAAAACTTTCGCGGTTATGGGATTTATTGAGCAGTTCAATGATTTTCACGGAAAAATTCTTGATGTTTAACAGCCGCAGCTTTTAAAGCTAAATTAGGTTCAGGAGGATTTTCAATTAGGCTAAAAACTATATCAGCATCTTGTTGGGATAAATTAATGATCCGTTCTGCTTCTAAAATCTTGTGAGCTTCTTTGAGGGCTGACTGAACCAAAAACTGGTTTAAAGTTGCTCCAGATAGGGCTGCTGCTTGTTCCAAAGTTTCCTTTACCTGAGAGGAAATCCTTGCTGTCACCCTTGCATCATTGACAGAAGAAGTGGAAGACATAGCTGATTTTGGATGTGTATGGAATTTCATTTTAACGCTAAGGTGTCATTTTGTCACCATAAGGAATAGCAAAGATGTAGTTTAGAAAAGTGTTGGATCGCAATTCAACAGACTTGACTGAGAATAATTACAATCTTGCTTCATGATTTATCTCTCCGTAGTAAATTGTGTTATTTAATTAAATTAATACACGGTTCAAAATCAATTTATGAAAATACACTATGTCATGTCATCATTGCTTCTTAGTGCTGGAATGCTGACAATTTGCTACCAACCTTCAACTTTAGCTCAAAGCCCCAGATCCGATTGTCCTACCTTGGAAGAGGCTTCGTTACCATCTCGCCAAGACCAGAAGGTTCGTTCTAAAATTAACAAAAAATTTAATGCCCAAGGGCAGACGGGAGCTTATAATCTCGTCGTAATTGGTCGCTACGGTATGGCCGATTGGTTTAATAAATCCAAAGGTACAGCGACACCAATGGCTATTTTAATTGATGGTAATCAAGTGCAAGCCTATATTCTTAACCCCTATTCAATCAATCGGTTACTGGCATTAGGATATCCTCACCAGACAGCAGAATGCCTACAACAGTTATCAGCTGAGGCAGGAATTTGACACTCACCGTAGATATTGCTGGTTTCCTAACTTTTTGAATCCATCACCCAAAAACGCCCCAACTGTGGCAATCTGAGAAGCAGAACCCCTTGCAATTTGATATTTTAACTACAGACAATCTACCTGTTTAGATTATGCAAACTCTGCCAACTCTAGAAACTATCAACACTACAGCCACTGAACCCGCCTTTGATACAACCATCAAACGCCGCAAAACCCGTCCTGTCAAAGTAGGAGATGTCACCATTGGGGGAGGCTACCCCGTCGTGGTGCAATCCATGATTAATGAAGACACCCTGGATATTGACGGTTCCGTTGCTGGTATTCGTCGTCTCCATGAAATAGGCTGCGAAATTGTCCGCGTCACAGTACCCAGCCTCGGACACGCGAAAGCGTTGGCGGAAATTAAACAGAAATTAATTAAAACTTACCGTGATGTGCCAATTGTTGCCGACGTACATCACAACGGTATGAAAATAGCCTTGGAAGTCGCCAAACATATCGAAAAAGTGCGAATTAATCCAGGGTTATATGTATTTGAAAAGCCAAATACTACCCGCACCGAATATACTAAAAACGAATTTGACGAAATTGGCGAAAAAATCCGTGAAACCTTAGCACCTCTCGTAATTTCCTTACGAGATCAAGGTAAATCAATGCGAATTGGCGTAAATCACGGTTCTCTAGCCGAAAGAATGCTATTTACCTACGGTGACACCCCAGAAGGCATGGTGGAATCAGCCATAGAATTTATTCGCATTTGTGAATCTTTGGACTTTCACAACTTGGTAATTTCCATGAAAGCCTCACGGGTGCCTGTGATGGTAGCTGCTTACCGCTTAATGGCCAAGCGCATGGATGATTTGGGAATGGATTATCCCCTACATCTGGGCGTAACAGAAGCCGGTGACGGGGAATATGGCAGAATTAAATCTACCGCTGGCATTGCCACACTATTAGCTGATGGTATCGGTGATACAATTCGTGTTTCCTTAACAGAAGCACCTGAAAAAGAAATTCCTGTCTGTTACAGCATTTTGCAAGCTTTAGGTTTGCGGAAAACAATGGTTGAATATGTCGCTTGTCCCTCTTGTGGACGGACTTTATTTAACCTAGAAGAAGTGCTACATACAGTCAGAGAAGCCACCAAACATTTAACAGGTTTAGACATTGCCGTAATGGGTTGTATTGTCAATGGCCCTGGAGAAATGGCAGATGCTGACTATGGTTATGTCGGCAAAACTCCCGGTTACATTTCTTTATATCGAGGCAGAGAAGAAATTAAAAAAGTCCCAGAAGCCCAAGGTGTAGAAGAGTTAATCAACCTCATTAAAGCAGATGGACGTTGGGTTGAGCCTTAAAGGGACTGATGAGATGGGGATCTGGGGATAATCACCATTACCCATCACCCATTACCAATCAGCAATCACCAATTATCAATCCCTGTGTTAGATTGGGCATACTGACTATAAATTTTCCCTCTGACACAGCTGTCATTATGGTGATTACAAAGAGTAGGCTTGTTTTAGGTGCTACGGCAGTGACGCTTTCTACAATTGCGGTTACTGGTCTTGGTATTCATTCTCGTGGTCAGGCTTTATTTAAAGCAAGTCCCAAGGAATTGATAGATGAAGTTTGGCAGATTGTTCATCGCCAATATGTAGACGGCACTTTTAATCAGGTAGATTGGCAGGCTGTTCGTAAGGAATATTTAAGCAAGTCCTACACTAATCAAGAGGAAGCTTATAAGTCCATCCGGGAAATGCTTAAAAAGCTAGAAGACCCTTACACCCGGTTTATGAACCCAGAAGAGTTCAAGAGTATGCAAGTTGATACTTCTGGAGAACTCACAGGTATTGGTATTACTATCAGCCAAGACGAAAAAACTAAACAATTGGTTGTGATTGCCCCAATTGAAGACACACCTGCTTTCAAAGCAGGGATTCTGGCTAAAGATTTGATTCTGGAAATTGATGGCAAAAGTACTAAAGGAATGGATACTAACCAGGCTGTATCCTTGATTCGTGGTGAACCAGGAAAGCCCGTTAGGCTAACAATTCAGCGTAATGGACAGAAAAAACAGTTTAATATCACACGAGCGCGAATTGAAATTCATCCAGTTAAGTTTTCTGAGAAGGCAACCCCCGCTGGCAATCTTGGCTACATTCGCCTGAATCAATTCAGTGCCAATGCTGGTAAGGAAATGAAAGAGGCGATTTCTAAGCTAGAAGCTAAAAAAGTATCTGGTTACGTTTTAGACCTCCGTGGCAACCCTGGCGGTTTATTGTTCTCCAGTGTAGACATTGCCCGAATGTGGTTAGATAGGGGAATAATTGTTTCTACTATTGACCGTCAAGGTGAGCAAGAACGGGAAATAGCTAGGGGACGTGCTTTGACAACTAAACCGTTGGTGGTTTTGGTAGATAAAGGTTCGGCTAGTGCCAGTGAAATTCTTTCAGGTGCGTTGCAGGATAATAAACGTGCTGTTATTGTAGGTTCGCAAACCTTTGGTAAGGGTTTAGTGCAGTCTGTGCGGCCTTTAGAAGATGGTTCAGGATTAGCAGTAACAATTGCTAAATATCACACCCCTAGCGGTAAAGATATTAACAAGCATGGTATTGATCCAGATATAGTAGTAGATTTGACCGATGCCCAAAAAGAAAATTTATGGTTACGGGAACGGGATAAATTAGCTACTTTAGAAGATCCTCAATTTGCCAAAGCGGTGGAAATTTTGGGTAAAAAAGCTGCTCAAAATACTACGACAACAAAAAATAATTAAATCCAAAATCTCAAATCTCAAAGAAATCTAAAATTAAACGGGTTGGCATTTTCCAGCCCTAATTAATCCTACACGCCGGGACAGAGATTCTTCTTCTGAATTAAAAGGCCCCCATTTTTCGATTATTTCTTGGTTATTGTCTTCAAATTGTGGGCTGGGGACTATTTCACATTTTTCAGATTTGTGCTTGACAGGATACCAAGTTTGTGTATTTTGTTCAGTCATCTGAAAATTTTGATTTGTAGTTGACTTACTATAAATGCAAGATAATAATGCAATTATTACATTAATCAATTGAATTGGTTACATAAATAACAGATGATAGGAACGACATTGTTTGTTACTGCTATCACCCACTACAGAACACACAAAGTAGTGGGTTTTATCTTTCCTTTCCTTCAGGATTTTGATTGATGCCAGACTCCATTCATTCACAACCAATGTCATGTCAGAGTATTTGTAAAGACTGTGCTTTTTTTATGCAGACGGAATGCACTCACCCTGATGAATTTGGGGTTAATTGCGCTACTATCATTTTCTGTAATTCCTTTACTCCAGCGGTAGAAATTGACAGTCCTTGTGTGACTTTCGGTAATGATGATTAATATTAATTAAGTTTCGCGCACAAACGCAGAAATCTGAAAAGATTTATGGTTTTGTTGTTCCTGAATCTGGCTGGATTAAAATAGGCATTCCCCCCTTTTCTGAACCAAGAACGACAATTTTAGAATTATTAGATTGAGCAAGTTTTTCTGTAGCTTCAATTGCGCGTAATTGCAGAATTTGATTGGTGAGTCCACCAGCAATAATTTTTTGAGAATCAGCTACACCTTTGGCTTCAATACGTTTCCTTTCAGCTTCTTGACGCTCTTTTTCTAAGACAAATTTCATTTGCTCATTTTGTTGTTCTGCTTTGAGTTTTTCTTGAATTGCTGTTTGCAGAGTATCCGGCATTTTGATATTTCTCAAAAGTGCTTGGTCAACAATAAAACCTAAAGATGTTATCTGGGGGGTGAGTTGTTGATCAATTTTTTGAACTATTTCTTGGCGTTGTGTTGAGTAAATTGCACTAGCTGGATAATTTGCTGTGATACCACGGACTGTAGAGCGAAATCTGGAAATAATCAATTCTTTTTCGTCAGTTCCAATTGTTTTATATACTATCGCTGCTTTCTGGGGGTCAAGTCTATATTGAAGACTAACATCAATATTTAAACTCAAACCTTCTTGAGATGTTGTGTCTATGTTTTCCTTGATATCTTTAAGACGAGTAGAAAAATTCAAAACTTTAGTAAAAGGGTTAACTAAGTGGACACCGGAATCAAGGGTATTATCAGAAACTTTACCAAAGAAGTTGACAATGCCGACATTTCCCGGTGGAACAATCACCAAAAGTCTGGAAATTGAAGCCAGTAAGGCAATACTACCAATCAATATGGTAATTCCGCGTATTGCAATCTGAGTCTTGGCGCTGGTGATTTTGCCTGTTTGGAGATATATGAGACTTGCTATGAGACTGGTGAGGAGGGAGAATATAAAGCCCATAAGATTATCCTGTGTTGTTAAGATGTTATATATACTTAACACACAAGTATAATCTTGGGTTTAAGGTTTGGTCATCAATAGGTGCTTAAAATTAGTGTTATTTGTAGCCTTGACACTAGCAGCAAATTTGATGCTTGGGACTAATAGTGTAGTCACACAAAGTATAAGTGCTGTTGGAACGGCATTAGGCATTATTTCATTTTTATTAATTTATTTTCCGATACGCGGCAAATAAAGATGAAAGTTTAAATCAAGATTATTTACCAAAACAACATTGATCTTTCTTTATCTTCTTTCTTTGCATCTTTGCGCCTTTGCGTGAGACAAAAAAACGGAAGGTAGAACCTTCCTGATAGCATTCCCAGTCAGAGACTGGGAACGAGGCAGGAGGTTTAACTATTTACTGTTACCATTTCCGTTATTATTACCATTAGTGAGAATGCGTTCAGCCAGTTTTTCTGGGACTTCTTGGAGATGATCTTGTTCCCAATGGAAAGAACCAACGCCTAAAGTAAGCGTTTGAACATAGACGTAGATTGAAAGAAGAATTAACCGAAAGTCCAAGTTTAAAAAAATACTTTTCTGAGGTATTTAACGAATGTTATCAAGATGCTAGAAAACAAGCTTCATTAGAAACTGGTTTATCACTTGATATTTTTCCTGTAGATTCTCCGTTTACTACAGATGAATGTTTAAATCAAGATTATTTACCAAAACAACATTGATCTTTCTTTATCTTCTTTCTTTGCGTCTTTGCGCCTTTGCGTGAGACAAAAAAACGGAAGGTAGAACCTTCCTGATAGCATTCCCAGTCAGAGACTGGGAACGAGGTTTAACTATTTACCGTTACCATTCCCGTTATTATTACCATTAGTGAGAATGCGTTCAGCCAGTTTTTCTGGGACTTCTTGGAGATGATCTTGTTGCCAATGGAAAGAACCAACGCCTAATGTGAGCGATCGCAATTCTACAATAAAATTCTGCATTTCCGCTTGGGGTAAATATGCAGCCACGTTATCCCAACCAGGCCAATCATGTCTACCTTCATAACCCAAAATCTGTCCCCGTCTACCACTCAAAAGCTGCAAAACCTTAGAGGTAAACTCATTGGGAGTAGTCACATCTACCTTTAAAATCGGCTCTAACAGGGTCGGTTGGGCTTGGGGTATCCCCGTCTGCATTGCCAGACGCGCAGCTTGTTTAAAAGCCTGTTCCGAACTATCAACGCTGTGATAAGAACCATTGGTTAATGTCACTGCAACATCTACGATAGGAAAACCCAAAGGCCCGTGGGTGAGAAATTCCCGCACTCCCATTTCTACACCAGGAATGTACTGTCTAGGAACCACACCACCGACAATTTTTTCATTAAAATTGAAACCTTCCCCTCTTGCTAAAGGTTGAATATCCAGAAAAACATCTCCAAATTGTCCATGTCCACCGCTTTGATGTTTATAACGTCCATGAACTGAGTTTACAGATTTACGAATAGTTTCTTTGTAAGGAACTTGGGGTAAATGAGTAGACATAGGCAAATTATATTTGCGACGCAATCTATCTAAAGCAACTTGCAAATGTATTTCACCTTGTCCCCAAAGAATGACTTCGTGGGTGTCTCCATGCTGTTCCCAATTTAAAGCCGGATCTTCTTCTAATAACTTAGTAATAGCAGCACTAAGTTTGACTTCATCATTGCGTTTCTCTGGTGTAATTGCTAGTGCAAAAACTGGTTCTAATTGTTCAGCTTTTGGTAAGTCCATCATTTGGGAATCGGTAGAAACTGTATCTCCAGTTTTAATTCCTTCCAACCGACTTACAGCAATAATTTCACCTGCAACAGCTTGATTAATTTGCTGTTGTTGTTGTCCCATTAAACGGTAAAGACCACCAGCACGAACACCATTTAAAACAATACCATCAGTTAATGTACCTTGCCAAACTCGCACTAAGGAAAGTTTACCACCTTGGGGAGTATAGAAGGTTTTGAGAACTTGGGCTAAGGGAGTATCGCTGATTTTTCCTAAACGTCGTTCTATTGTTATTTCTGGTTCTGGTGCTTCTCTCAAAAGTGCTTCTAATAAAGGTCTGACACCATAATCTTGTTCTGCGACACCAAAGAAAACTGGTACAACTAAATCTGCACTTAATTCAAATTTTAAATCTTTGAGAATTTCTTCTTGGGGAGGTTCGATATCTTCTAAAATTTCTTCGAGTAAATGATCATCAAAATTGGCCAAAGCTTCTAACATTTCGGCTCTGGCTATATGTTCTTCTACTTTTAATTCTTCGGGAAAAGGTATAGAATCAGCAGGTGCGCCGGGATGATATTGATATGCTTGTTCAGTCACCATATCAATAAATCCTGTGAGTTGTTCCCCTTGCATAATGGGGTATTGGTGAGCAACTAAAGGACGACTAGAAACGGCTTTGAGGGCGTGTAATGTTTCTAAAACGTGAATATTTGCCCTATCCATTTTATTCACAAAAACGATATGAGGAATTTCCCAATGATCAAGGAATTTAAATAATGGTGCGAGTGTAAGTACACGTTCCCGTATTGGTTCGCAAATAACTATTGCGGCATCGACTCCCATTAAAGCATTATATGTTTCTTGGGCAAATTCTACTGAACCGGGACAGTCTATAAATGTGAAGCGGGTATTTTCATATTCGGTATTAGCTGCGGATACTTCAACACTCATGCGTCGGTCGCGGGCTTCGTTGGCGCTATCTCCGACTGTGTTACCATCTTTAACGTTACCTTTGCGAGAAATCGCTCCGGTGACAAATAACAAACTTTCGAGTAAAGTGGTTTTTCCGCTTAAATAAGGGCCAACAATGGCTACATTCCGCGAACCGGATTTTACTTTTTCGTTCATAAACCCTCCTTGACGGTGATTCCCTCAACCGCATTTTGTTTTTTTTCAGGAGTAATTCATTTTTCGTTCAGGAGAATTATTCCTGCTTTAATTTTTTATTATGCTCCTTTTCATCTGAAGATAATAAAATCGTTGCTTGTTGTAAGATTTACTTTAAGAAGATTTAATTAGTACTAAGTTTTATTGTGAATTTAAAATTTTTGTAACGATAATAATTAAGCGTTAGGAATTTAGCATTGCTAAACCGAAATTGGAGAAAATTCATGAAATATTTCGTAAATAAATATCAAATTTGGGGATTTTCCTGTTTTTTACTACTGGGTTTTGATTGTGCCTCTGTCAATGCAAAATTGTCTGATCTTCCTATCAATAATGTAGAGGAATTTGAGCAAACATCTCTACAATACATTCTTTCGCAAGCCTCTAACCGCCCAGCAGCAACAGAGTTGTTAAATCAAGGCTTACAAGCGATTCAGGCGGGAAATATGCAAGATGCAATTACCGCTTTTCGTCAAGCAATTCAACTAGATTCGACGTTAGCGCCGGCGCATTATAATTTAGGTTTAGCACTGCGACAAGCGGGACAACTGCAACCAGCAGCAGATGCTTTTTATCAAGCGACGCAAGCAGATCCGCAATTTGCTCCGGCTTTTGCTAATTTAGGAGGTGCGTTGTTAGAAGGGAATAATTTACAGTTAGCGGCTGATTATTTACAAAGGGCGCTACAGCTAGATCCGCAACTGGGCTTTGCCCATTATAACTTGGGATTGGTGAAAGAACTGCAAAAGGACTGGGAGAGTGCGATCGCATCTTTTCAAAAAGCGATCGCATATAGTCAGAATTCCCCTGAACCAGCCTATCATTTAGGGATGTCTTATTTGCAACAGGGTAAAGTTCAATTAGCAAAGGAAGCCTTTAGCAAAGCAATAGCCATAAATCCCAGATATGCAGAGGCTCATTATAATCTTGGCTCAATTTGGTTTAATCAGGGCAAATTTAACGAAGCATTAGCTGCTTTTAGAAAATCAGCCGAAATTAATTCCAACTATGCAGACCCCTACTATGGTGCAGGATTAGTATTTATACAATTAAAACAATATACAGAAGCTGTAAAAGTATTCCAATATGCCAGAGATTTGTATAAAACTCAGAATAACTCCCAATGGGCAATAAATGCCGAAAAATTGTTAACACAAGCACAAAATTTAAATAACAAACCACGCTGAGGCGTAAAGCATGAGTATTAAGTAATAATAAGAAAATGGAGTTAACTGGCTGGTGTAGTCTAAACTCCCATTGGAATGTAAATAGTCATGCAAAAACGCTTCAAGAGTCGATTTCTATTTTGCGATCGCTGGCTAGATCGACATTCAATAGTTCGTAACATGGAGGCTTTCCAAGACCTAATTGTGATTGTCCTCTGTTTATCATTATTTGCTGTTATGTTGATACAGTTGTGGGGTATATTTATTGCCATCACACAGTCGCTAGACTACAAAGAATTGACATCCAAAATGCTATTTGTGTTAATTCTAGTTGAATTATTTCGACTACTCATGGTTTACTTACAAGAGCATAGTATTTCTGTTGGTGTAGCAGTCGAAGTAGCAATTGTTTCTGTACTCCGCGAAGTAGTAGTCCACGGTGCGCTAGATATTTCAGGAGTACAAACAGCAGCAATTTGTGGTTTATTACTTATTCTAGGTGGACTACTATTAGTGTGTGCCAAAACGCCCCACATGGACTGTATGAGTGCTAACACAAAATTTTGTCCAATCGTGCATCAAGGACCTAGGGAACAGGAAAATGAACTAGAATTTTGATATTCACGAACCTGTGACGAAAACCAACCTCCTGCATAAATAAGCCGACAGACATCATTCTCTGGCTAGATAAACCAAGCCATAAAAGTAGCAAGTGGGAATTATAAATGCTTGAGGCTGCACTAGCAGCCTTGATACTTTTCCCTCAGCTTTTAGGTAGATGAATGACTATTTTAGAATGAGTATAAATTAATTATAAAGTTTAAAAAGGGTAAATTTATGACTACTGGTAACGGGCAATCTCAACTACCAATTAGTAATTTAGAGTACGATTTCATTACCGTACTTCACAATAAAGCCGAAGCGGTGCAAGCTTACGAACGTTATATCCAAGATGCACAAGCAGCTAATTCTCAGCCTTGTGTAGAACTGTTCCAAAAATTGCGTCAGTCAGAAATTGCAGAAGCACAAGAAATTCGTCATCATCTACAACAAGTGATGACACACGGAAAAATGTAAAGTTGAAATGTGTATGGTGCGTTATGCTGTCGCTAATGCACCATACACATTTTTGAATATATTGAATATATTTTTTAATCTCTTCTAGAAAACAGGGATTTAGACGGGTATAAATCCTGTGTTAGTCTTTGTAAAACCTGTTTCAAAACCATCGCAGTCCAATCAATATCTGCTGCTGTTGTCTGTTTTCCTAAAGTTAATCTAATTCCTCCCAAAGCTGCTGTTTGAGAATAACCCATTGCTAATAAAATCGGACTGGGACTTAATTTTCCACTATGACAAGCAGAACCTGCACTAATCCCAATTCCTGCTAAATTTAACTGACGTACCAAAGTTTTACCGCTGAGTTTTTCACCATCTGCATATTCTAGAGAAAAACTGACATGATGGGGTAAACGGTTAATTTTGTCACCTGTGGGAATTAAACCGGGAACATCTGCTAAATTAGTGAACAAGCGATCGCGCAATTCTATCAATCTTACCCTTTCTGTCTCTAACTCTTTTGCCGCTAATTCCGCAGCCACTCCAAACCCTGCAATAGCTGGTGTCGCTTGTGTTCCCGAACGCAGTCCGTTTTCCTGGCCACCACCACCCAAGACTGGTCTGATATTCACCCCTGGACGCACATATAAAGCACCTGCACCCAAAGGCCCATATAATTTATGGCTAGATAAACTCAATAAATCAACAGGTAACGTTTCCACATCTAAAGGTAAACGTCCCGCAACTTGAACCGCGTCTGTATGGAACAAAGCACCATGTAATTTGGTGATTTTCCCCAATTCCTCAATAGGTTGAACAGTCCCCACTTCGCTTTGTCCATAAATCACAGATACCAAAACGGTGTTCCGTCGCAAAGCTGCTTTTAAATCTTCGGGGTTAACTCTTCCTTTGCTATCTACCCCCAAGTGGGTAACTTTCCAACCCCACATTTTTAGCATTGGTACCGTTTCAGAAATAGCCGAATGTTCCACGCTAGAAATAATTATATGTTGGGGAACCGCATAATTCCGCACAATACCCATAATTGCTAAGTTGTCTGCTTCTGTTCCCCCAGAAGTGAAAATAATTGATTCGGGGACAGCGTTAATTAAACCTGCAACTTGCATTCTCGCTGTTTCCACAACCAAAGCTGCACGGTTGCCCCATTCGTGTAAACTAGAAGGATTACCCCATTCTTGAGTTAAGACTGCTTGCATTTTAGCGATCGCTTCTGGACGAGTAGGGGTAGTAGCACTGTAATCTAAATATATTTGCATAAAATCAATAGTTGAATAAGATAACACACTGGTAAAATATTGCCGAAATTGTCAAGTGCGAGTATTTTTATGTGTATAGAGAATTTTGGCTTTTTTGATGCAGTCAGGTTTCTACACACAGCAGATTGCAGATCAATAATTTACAAAATCTCTATTCAGAACCAGACATCAATCCTGACTCCTGAATTATTACCTTTGACATACACCTTTTGGTGAATAATAAATACATTAAACCTCAATTCACTTTTAGCAGATTACCGTGTCTATTTTCCCTCACCCAAGATATTTATCTTATATCTTTTTATTACTATTTACCCTCATTGGTTGTCAAAAAGTCCAGTCCTCAAATCAGCTTTTAGCACCATTACCCCAAGATCCCTTAATTCAAGTTTACTTCAATCATTCTCAATCCTCCCAATATCGAGAAACCTATCGACAACAAACCCGCTTAGGTGATGATTTAGAAAAACAGATTGTAGATGTTATATCCCAAGCAAAATCTACAATAGATGTAGCAGTACAAGAATTGCGTTTACCTAAAATTGCCCAAGCACTAGCAGAAAAACAAAAAGCTGGAGTGAAAGTGAGGATAATTTTAGAAAATAACTATTCTCGTCCTTGGAGTAGTTTAACAGCAAATGAAGTACAGAAACTAGATAAAAGGCAACAAGAACGATATAACGAATTTAGTAAATTTGTTGATATCAACCAAGATCATCAAATCACACCAGCAGAAATTAATCAACGTGATGCCTTAGCAATTATCCAAAATGCTCAAATTCCTTGGATAGATGATACCGCTGATGGTTCTAATGGCAGCAGTTTAATGCATCATAAATTTGTAATTGTCGATAATCGCTTTGTCGTGATTACTTCAGCTAATTTTACCTTTAGCGATACTTCTGGGGATTTAACAAATTTTACTAGTTTAGGTAATACCAATAATTTATTAAAAATTGATAGTCCTGAATTAGCAACCTTATTTACCCAAGAGTTTAACATCATGTGGGGTGATGGGGTAGGAGGAAAACCAGATAGTAAATTTGGAGTTAAAAAGCTTGTCCGTTTACCCAAAGAAATTACTTTAACTAATACTAAAATTACCGTACATTTTTCCCCTACATCCTCAAGGGAAATTTGGAGTAACACTAGCAATGGGTTGATTGCTAAAACATTAGATACAGCCACAAAATCTGTTGACATGGCATTATTTGTATTTTCTGATCAAAAACTTGCCAATATCCTAGAAAAGCGCCATGCAGAAAATGTAGAAATTCGTGCTTTAATTGAACCCCAATTTGCCTATCGTCCCTATAGTGAAGCTTTAGATATGATGGGTTTATCTTTAAGTGATAACTGTAAATATGAACTTGATAACCGTCCTTGGAAAAATTCTATTTCTACAGTTGGAGTGCCAATTTTAGCCAAAGGCGATTTATTACATCATAAATTTGCCGTAATTGATAACAAAACCGTAATTACAGGTTCACACAATTGGTCAGAAGCTGCTAATAATGGTAATGATGAAACTTTAGTAGTAATTGAAAATCCCACAGTTGCAGAGCATTATCAACGTGAATTTGACCGTCTTTACACCAAAGTTAAACCAGGTTTACCACCAAATATTCAAGCTAAAATTGATGCACAAGTAAAAAATTGTCCTCAAATTCAAACTCCTTCATCTCTGGAAAACTTAGGAACTACAACAGTCAATCTCAACACAGCAACCCAGCAAGAATTAGAAACCCTGCCAGGAGTAGGTAAGAAATTAGCCCAAAGGATCATTATTGCCCGTCAAAAACAAAAATTTACATCCTTACAAGATTTAGAAAAAATACCCGGCATTAGTGCTAAAACCTTAGAAAAATGGCAAGAACGTGTAACTTGGTAATCTAATTTTTAATTCCACAGACTCTGTGTATTACTCATAAAACTCTATCTAAAGTATAGTCATCCAAGTTTCTAGTTCAAGAAAGATTGACAGGAAAAAATAGAGATTCATCAGGAATTTCAGCAATTAAGCACTACCAGCAACTGGGTTTAACAATATAAATATCTACTTCTAGAATGAGGCAAAATCATCACTAAATTACTAACATAAGCCCAACTTAGAACATCGGAGTTAGGTTTATGCCTTATAACAAAATAGATGAATTACCTCAAGACATCCAATCACGACTACCAGAACACGCACAACAGATTTTTGTAGCTGCTTTCAATGCTTCTCAAAGTAATGGCATGAGTGAAGACGGTGCTTTAGAAGTAGCTTGGAATAGTGTTCATAATGAATATGAACCAGACAGAGAAGGTAACTGGCATAGAAAACCAGAAGATCCTGCCATACATCATAAAGCAGTAATGTCTGGAGGTAATTAATCGTTTTTTAGTAAAGATTCAGGATACATAATGTTTGATATAAGTAGTCAGACAAAATTAAATTCACGCGTTGAGAGAGGGAACAGGGAATAGAAAAATATTCTTCTTCCTTCTTTCTCCTGACTCCTGACTCCTGACTCCTGAATTCTTACTTTTTTAAATCAATATTTTATTGCCGACGGTTTATAATTTACGTAGACCGTTTTTTCTATAGAAATATTGAATATGCTGATGATCGAAGACGAAATTCAAATTCGTCCCATGCGAGATGAGAAACAAGACTATCTGTTAATAGAAAAATGGCGTACAGATGAAGAAGTATTAAAATTTTATGGGGGACGAGATTATCCTTATTTTTTAGAAAAAGTTATAGCCATTTATAAACCAAGGATTTTGGGGAAAGACCCTCTAATTCCCTGTATTTTTTCTTATCAAAATATAGACATTGGCTATTTACAATATTATTCACTTAATAATCTACCAGAACACATTAAACAAATGTATTCTCTGGAAGATACAAATCAGGTGTATGGAATTGACTTATTTATAGGTGAAACTAAATATTGGAATCAGGGAATTGGGACAAAAGTGCTTTCAGCTGCGAGAGACTATATTTTTAATGAACTAGAAGCTGTTAAAATTGTCATTGATCCCAACGTCAAAAATCCCCGTGCTATTCGCTGCTATGAAAAATGTGGGTTTGTGAAGATTAAGCTATTACCCGGTCATGATTTGCATGAAGGTAAATATCAGGATTGCTGGCTGATGGCAATAGACCGCAATAAATCATTACACTAATACTATAATGCCTTGCTGGGATTTAGCTGCTTATAAAAACCATGAATGAACCAACTACAAGAATTTGTATACTAGGTGGTGGCTTTGGTGGACTGTACACCGCCCTGCGTTTAAGCCAGTTACCGTGGGAGTCTACACCCAAACCTGAGATTATTTTAGTCGATCAGAGCGATCGCTTTCTCTTCTCCCCCTTCCTTTACGAACTCCTCACCGGCGAACTACAAACTTGGGAAATTGCCCCACCATACCAAGAACTTTTACAAAACACAGGTGTACGTTTTCATCAAGCAACCGTTTCCGAAATTGACATCGACAAACAAAGGGTACAGTTACAAGATAGCCCAGGAATTTCCTATGACCGCTTAGTCCTAGCATTAGGTGGCGAAACCCCCCTAGACCTAGTTCCCGGTGCAGCAACCCACGCTTACCCCTTCCGCACCATCACAGATGCTTATCACCTAGAAGAAAACCTCAGAATCTTAGAAGAATTAGATACCGACAAAATTCGTGTTGCCATAGTCGGTGCTGGTTACAGTGGCGTAGAATTAGCTTGTAAACTCGCAGATAGAATTGGAAAAAAAGGACGTTTTCGCCTCATTGAAATCAGCGATCAAATTTTGCGAACTTCCCCAGAATTTAACCGCGAAGCCGCCAAAAAAGCCCTAGAAGCCAGAAGCATCTTCATAGATTTAGAAACCAAAGTAGTATCAATTGGAGAAAAAACCATCTCCCTAGAGTATAAAAATCAAATAGACGAAATTCCCGTAGATTTGGTAATTTGGACAGTAGGTACAAGATCCGCCCCAGTCGTAAAAACCCTGCCCCTCAAGCAAAACCAGCGTGGACAAATCACCACCACCCCAACCCTACAAGCCCTAGAACATCCAGAAATTTTCGCCTTAGGAGACTTAGCAGACTGTATTGATGCCGAAGGAAAGCAAGTCCCCGCAACCGCGCAAGTTGCCTTCCAACAAGCTGATTATACCGCTTGGAACATCTGGGCATCCTTAACAAATCGCCCTTTACTTCCCTTCCGCTATCAACAGTTAGGAGAAATGATGGCATTAGGAATAGACAACGCCACCCTCACCGGTCTAGGTATTAAACTAGATGGTTCTCTCGCATACGTAGCCCGTCGTCTAGCTTATCTATATCGTTTACCAACTTTAGATCATCAACTCAAAGTTGGCTTAAACTGGCTAATGCGTCCAATTATCGAAACTCTTTCTCAGTAAAAAGGTAACAGATGACAGATAGACTGTGATTTTGTTATCTGTTTCCTAATTCCTCATGCCCAAAATCATCAAAACTCTGGAATCAAATTACCTGACAATGGCAAACTAAAAATAATAACAAATCTGTTTTGACCAAAAATCACACCTTCTCAAAGGTAAAATTCCTGTATGACGCTGGTGTAGGGGTAAATGGCATTAGGAATTATGAAAAAACCGAAAGTTATTTTTTTAGATGCTGTAGGTACACTCTTTGGTGTCAAAGGCAGTGTAGGCATAATTTATAGTCAAATAGCCCAAGACTTTGGCGTTGTGGTTTCCCCCGAAACCTTGAATAAACAATTTTTTAAAAGCTTCAAAGCCTCACCACCACCCATATTTCTCGATACAGATATTAAAGATATTCCCCAACGAGAATTTGATTGGTGGCGGGTAATTGCCCTCAATACCTTTGAAGGTGCAGGTGTTCTCCAAGAATTTACCGATTTTTCAGCTTTTTTTAGCGAACTCTATATCCACTTTGGTACTGCTGAACCTTGGTTTGTTTATCCAGATGTGCCTCTAGCTTTAGTAAACTGGCGACGGTTAGGAGTTGAATTGGGTGTGTTGTCTAATTTCGATTCCCGTCTGTACTCTGTATTGCAAAGCTTGGGACTAAAAGACTATTTCCAATCTATTACCATTTCTACCCAAGTCCGTACAGCTAAACCAGACCCGCAAATTTTTGATATCGCCTTGCAAAACCATAACTGTTCCCCAGAGGAGGCATGGCACATTGGCGATAGTATTATAGATGACTATCATGGTGCTAGAAGCGCTGGTATGAGAGGTATTTGGATTAACCGCCATTAAATTCTGGAATCTTTGTCGGATACGATAAATTAGGGGCGTATTGCAATCAGCCCCTACTTTTTCCAAACTAAGTTAAAAATTCAAGCTGCAAAATCCCAAATAATACTCATGAAAAAAAAACTATCACAAATTTGGCATCAGTTTCAGCAATCTTTTTCGGTAGAAGAAAATCTCAATACAACAATAAAAACTGGTCTAGCAGTTATAGAAGCAACACAAACCATGCAAAGGCAAGGTGCTAGTTTAGAAACCTTAAAATCTGTACTGCAAAATTCATCTTCATTATTAGATGTGCTTGATTTACCTTTAGCACAAATCATAGATTCGGAATTTTCTTTTCTGTCTTTGGGTATTGCTTTACTGAAATTTTACGGTGACATATCTCCAGGAAATCTTACTTTAGAAGACTGTGTATCTATAGTCAGTCAAGCAGCTTATTTAGAAAGTACCAAAGAAATTTTATCTTTATATCCGGCAATAACTGGGGATACTAATACTGATAATTTGTTAGAAGTTAGTAAAAAGATCCAAAATATTCATCATATTCAATTAGATACTCAAATTGCTACAGATACAATTTTATGTTTTCATGAGTCCCAATTAGCAACAGCATTCAATCAAATATTATCAGCACGATTAATAACACCAGATGTTACCAAGTATTTAGCTAATCTTTTGACCAAGAGAATTGCTGTTAATACTCAGCGTTACATAATTCAAGCTTTGATTAATTTAGGTGATGTAATTGAAAATATAATTCCCATAGATTTGATCTATTGGCAGCAATCACAAGCAAATATTCACAGTATTGATGAATATTTAGATAAATATATTACCTCCCCATCTTTAGAAACAGTTTTTCAACAAGGCTACTCTATTCAAGATATTTATATTCCTCTCCAGGCTAAATCTCAAAATATAAGTTCTGACATTTTTGATTTAGAAACATGGACTAAAGGAATGCTTCTCAATCCCAATAAAGCAGCACAATTAATTTTAATTCAAGGACAAACAGGAAGAGGCAAAAGTATATTCGCTCGAATATTTGCCAATTGGGTAAAAACACATCTTCATCCTCTTTGGACACCAATCTTGATTGATTTAAAAAATATTAATTCCATTTCTATGGAATTAGAGGATACCTTGAAATCAGCTTTGCCATTGAATGTTAGTCAAGCTAATAATTGGTTACAGAATAAAAATCACCGCTTTTTCTTTATTCTAGATGGCTTAGATGAGTTAAATTCTGATATAGTCACTCAAATCAATTTATCACAATTCATGCAACAACTTGGCGCATTTCAGCAGAAATGTCAAAGTAGTGCTTTAATGGGTCATCGGGTGTTAATTACTAGTCACAATAATGCTTTAAAAGCTATTTCTCAGCTACCTGAAAATTTAGAGCAGGTAGAAATAATTGCTTTGAATGAAACCCTACAAGAGAAATGGCTACAAAAATGGGCAGCATTACCAGTAAATCAAGGTAAAAATACAGATTTTCAGCAATTTTTACAACCCAAAAAACTCCCATCTTCATTACAAACATTAGCCCATGAACCGCTTTTACTGCATTTATTAGCAGCGATGTATAGAGATGCTCAGTTAACTGTTGATCAATTAGAGCGAGCAAAACAAAAAACAGCTAAAACTTTTATTTATCATGAAGCTATTAATTGGTTGATTACTCCATATTTACATCGTGATGATTTAAATTCGCAAAAAGCCATAGCTTTTAAAGCTATTCTCACAGCAGCGGCAAATTGTGTTGTGCAGTCAGGAGGTAATTTTACCTCAATGTTAATGTTAGAAACCTATTTACAAGAGGATCAAAAAACTCAAGATCTAATTGCCCAACAGGATCGTCAATTCCTGAAAACAAGTTTAGTTGCTTGTGGTGTTTTTGCAAATGATAGTCGGTTTGAATTTTTTCATGGCAGTTTTAGAGATTTTCTGTTTGCGGAAAGGTTCAAAGAGATACTGGTAGCTTGGACGCAGAAAATAGAAGATAATCAGGAACCTGTTGTTAGTGAAAACGAGATGAATTGGCAAATTTATGATTTGCTAGGTTTTGGTAAAATCACAAATGAAATTATTGAATTTTTGGTGCAATTGCTGATAGAAGTTCCCAATTTTGATTGGGTGATGCTGTTTAAACGTTTAGAGAATTTTTATAATAACTGGTGTCAAAAGCAATTCATCAATGATTCAGAAAATAACTTACCTCAAATCAAACTGCAACAATTACAAAGGTATGGAATTCATCACTTAGACCAAAATCAGGTAGATGTCTATACTGGTTTGAATTTGATGATTTTTTTGTTGGAGTTACACCGCTATGCTCAAGAGCATGATGTACTCAAGGAAGACATTATTTTTTATCCATCTGGTCAACCGCAGAATGATGTTGATACTACCCAATTACGGGATATTATTAACTACAGTAATTGCTTGTCAGGGGAGAATTTTAATCAAATAGTTGGGTCATTTCTGAGTGGTACTAATTTGAGGGGTGCTGACCTTTCTGAGGTTGACTTCAGTGGTGCTAATCTTTCTCATGCAGACCTCAGTCGTGCTAACCTCAATTGTGCTAATTTCAGCCGGACTAACTGTAGTGGTGCATACATGATTAGTGCTAATTTCAGTGAAGCATTATTTACCCATGCAAATTTGCATGAAGCAAACTTTATTCGTGCTAATTTAACTGGTGCTGATTTGAGTAGTGCTGACCTCAATTACGCAGACTTGAGCCTTGCAGATCTGAGTGGTGCTAATCTCAGAGGTACTAATCTGGAAGATGCTAATTTCAGTGGTGCTAAGTTGAGTAATGGCTTATTAGGTGATATTTGTTGGGATGAAAAGACAAGTTGGAAAAATGTGGAAGGTTTAGAAATAGCGAAAAATCTGCCAGTAGAGTTAAAGCAGCAGTTGAAGATATTTTAGTGCTGATACCATTTCTTTATGAGGATGCGCTTTATTCACGGATGTAGAGACGTTCCATGGAACGTCTCTACGGTATTTATTTGGAGCAACTTCACACAGGATTGGTATGAGTAATTACGAATAAAACTAAATACTGGTTCGTAAGCGATCGCGTCCTTCCATTTTAGCTTGATAAAGTGCCTGATCTACCTCTGCAATTATAGCCACAGGGGAAGTCATCTGATTAGGAATGATACTAGTAACCCCCATACTGAGAGTGACGTAATCGCTAACAGCAGACTTTGCGTGGATAATTTTTAATGCTTTTACTGCGGCGCGAATGCGTTCTGCTACTTGCACAGCCCCTTGTGCAGAGGTGTTTGGTAGTACAATTACAAATTCTTCACCGCCATAACGAGCTACTAAATCATCTGGCCGATTTCCGGCTTTGCTGATAGCAGCCGCTACTTGGCGCAAACAATCATCCCCAGCGGGATGGCCATAGGTATCATTGTAAAGCTTGAAAAAGTCGATATCGCACAAAATAATTGATAACGGTGTTTGTGTCTGTGACATCTTTTCCCACATTTGAGTCCAGTATTCGTCAAATCGACGACGGTTGGCAATTTGGGTTAAGCCGTCTACTCTGGCTTGACGTTGTACTTGTTGATATAATTCAGATTGTTTAATAGCGATCGCTACTTGAGTTGCTAATTGACTCAACAGACTAATTTCCAATTGTCGCCAATGGCGCGGCCCACTACATTGATGGGCAATTAGTAAACCCCACAATTCTTCTCCTTGAATAATCGGTACTACTAAATTAGCTCGGACTTGACACCCAACGAGTAAATCTAAGTGACACTGACTAATCCCCGCAGTATAGATATCTTCAATAGCTCGCACTCTTCCCTCACGGTATTGGGGAACATAGATATCTTTAAAACATGGTTCATCAATCACTGTTTTGAGAATGGGGTTAAAGCCATTAGCGACGGATTCCATTGCGACTACACCAGTCCAATTTGACTTAAAGCGGTAAACAATTACTCGGTCTGTTTGCAGAAATTGCCGTACTTCCTGCACAGTGGTATCCATGATTTCATCAAGATCCAAGGATTGCAAGATACGTTGAGTGATCTTCGCCACCAATTTTTCCCGTTGATTTTGCAACCGCAGTAAATCTTCTGTTTGTTTTTGTCCTACACAACGGGCAATATCCTCAGCAATAACAGCTAATTGAGTCAAAGTACCTTGAGTTAGTGGTTGACGGGTAAATAGTGTCATCACTCCGACTACCGAATGTTCTATTACCAATGGGTAGCCAACGAAAACCTGTAATTGTTCTTGCTTTGCCCATTCTTGATCACTTAAATCAAGTTCTTTACTGACTGCATTCGTCTGGAATGGCTGACAGTTTTGAGTAATCCAATCAACTTTAAATGCGCTGATAGCGATGTCTGGAATGGGCGTAGTAGCAATGCCTCCGGAGGATAGAGTACAAGGTACACGCTCTGCAAATACCGCTTGTAAATCCATGTTTTCGCTAGTTTGATTAAGCGTCCAGATGCCAACAAAGGCAATATGCAAATGTTTAGCCAAGGCTTCTGTACATTTTTGCAGTACCACAGGTAACTTTTCCTGCTGACAGAGAAGACTAGCGATATGAGATGCTAACTGAGCCAAGTTGACTTGTTCAACTAATGATTTTTCTGTGTCTTTATAGGCTGTGATGGTTTTTTCGAGTTGTTGTTGTAACTCTTCCAAGGCATGAGCGCGGTGTAGTTTCTTTTTTAAAAGTCGTTGCGATATCTGGTTACGGCGTAATTCTAGTGTAGTTAACACCTGACCTGCGAGAATTTTCAATATTTCTAGTTGGTCTGGACTTAACTCTCTGGGTACGTAATCGGCAACGCAGATAGTTCCTAATGCCAAACCCTCATCTGTCATTAGGGAAGCACCAGCATAAAATCGCAATTTCGGATGGGATGTTACTAGAGGATTAGTGGCAAACCGACTATCAGCTAATGTATCTGGGACGATTAATAAATCATTTTGGCAGATAGTGTGGGAGCAGAAAGCGATCGCTCTGGGAGTTTCGGTAATACTTAACCCTATCTTGGATTTATACCATTGTCGCTCTGCATCTATCAAGCTGATAAAGGCAATAGGTGTTTGACATAACCGCGCCGCTAAACGGGTCAGATCATCCAAGGCTTCATCGGGAGGTGTATCAATAATTTGATACTTCCTCAGTGCGGCTAATCGTTGCGATTCCCTGGCCGGTAAAGGGCAAGGTTGAATAGATTCAATACTAGGCTGAAGAATATGCGGTGGGTCTGCTGGGGATAATTTTTCTAGCAGGAATTTGGTCGCAGCTTTCCCACTCAAGGGTTTACTTAAAAAATAGCCTTGGACAGTATCACAGTTAGCTAATCTGAGAAATTCTAATTCTTCTAAAGTTTCTACACCCTCAGCTACTAAGGTTAAATTGAGTCCATGTCCCAGAGAAATCACAGATGTGATAATTGCCGCATTGCTGGAATTTTTAGTTAAATTGCGGATGAATGATTGATCTATCTTTAAGCTAGTGAGTGGGAAATACATCAGCAAACTTAAAGAAGAATAACCAGTGCCGAAATCATCCATAGAAATGTGAATTCCTAAAGCCTGGAGTTCCCGCAAGGCAGAAACGGTAAAATCTACATCTTGCATCAGCAAACTTTCGGTAATTTCTAATTCTAGATATTCAGGATCTAGCTGGGTTTCCTGTAAGATTTCGGTAATGATTCGCACCAAGTTAGGCTGCTGGAACTGACGGGCAGAAAGATTAACAGCAACTCGCAAAGGTGGTAATCCGGCTAACTGCCAAATGCGATTTTGGAAACAAGCAGTGCGTAATACCCACTCACCAATTTCGCAGATTAATCCCGTTTCTTCTGCTAGGGGAATAAATTGGGCAGGCGAAATTAACCCCATATCTGGATGATGCCAGCGCAGTAATGCCTCCATTCCTTTAACTTGCCCGGTTTTGAGGTCTATTTGGGGCTGGTAGTGCAGTAGTAATTCTTGTTTACTTAAAGCTTTGTAGAGGTTATTGCCTAATATCAACTTTTCAAAGGAAGTGGCATTCATAGTTGCTGTATACAACAAGTAATTATTTTTGCCTTGTTGCTTGGCACGATTCAGGCTAGAATCTGCGTGTTTTAGTAGAGTTTCTGCCTCTTCACCATCGTAGGGAGCTAAGGCAATACCAATACTTGCAGTGATATGCAGTTCTTGTTGGTCTACTTGAATAGGTTTAGCGATGACTTCGAGAATGTTCTCAGCAATTTGGGTGGCATCGTTTGCACAATTGATGTGAGTTAGCAGCAGGGTAAATTCGTCATCTCCCCAACGCGCTACGGTGTCTCCTTCTTTGAGACAACCCTTCAGCCGTTCGGCGACAATTTGCAATAAGCGATCGCCTACAGCATGACCCAAGCTATCATTGATTCGTTTGAAGCGATCTAGATCTAGAAACATAACCGCCAACATCTCTCCCCGTTGGTGAATGTTCACCAATGCCAAAGCCAGGAGTTCATCAAATAACAAACGATTGGGCAACTTGGTGAGTAAATCGCAAGAAGTGTGATGGCGCAGTAAATTCTCGACTCGCTGCTGCATGATCGCAATATACAAATGCATACCAAAGGATTGCACCAGCTTGATTTCATTCTGACTCCAGGGTTTTGCCTGTCCGGTTTTAATTTCTCTCCAAGCTGCAAAAGATTCACGGGGGCGTAAATTGCGTTCGTCCTGATTCCAGCGTCCTGCCCACAAGGTTTCTGTTTCCATTTCTGGACGGAAAAGGGTTAAGCAACCTAAATACTGCTGTTGATATTGCAGGGGAATGATGAGTACTGATCTAATTAAGGTGGCTTCAAAGGCTGCAACTAGCGGTTTCAGGCGGGCATCTTGGTAAAAGTCGGCAATGGTATAGGAATAAACAGCGCCTGGTTGATTGACTGATGATTCGGTTTTTTCCCAGGTTTTCATCACTTCTGAGAACTGACGAGGGCTGACTGCCAGCACACCTTGCCATCCCATTAGTTTCTGCCACGCCTTGCTTTCTTCAATGAAGTTTTGATTTGGTTGTTCACCGCAGGTATAGATCTGTGCAGGGCGTTCAGCCATATCAGCAGTGATGTAGAGTCTCCCACTGGTTGCGCCTAGTGTGGTGACTATGTGTTCAAGAACTTTCTGCCGCACCTCTTCTGGAACCACGGCAGTACCGAGCCAGTTTTTAATGTGATTAATGGAGGCTTCATGCTGTGCTTGCTGTTGCGCTTGGGCAAATAGGTTTGATTGCGCGATCGCAATCAGCAATTGGTCTACTAGAAGTTGTACTATCTGTAATTCTTGTTCTGTAAAGGGTCTAGGTTGAGTGTGGTGTGCTACCATCAACCCCCACAATTCATTTTGGTACAAAATCGGTACAGCTAGGGAAGCGGCTACACCCATTGTTTTTAGATATTGCAAATGACATGGATCTACAGATTTGTAGCGAATATCTTCTTGATTTTGATCGTTAAGAACCCCGAAAGATTTAATGCGGCTCAGGGTTTTGCGCTCAGAACCCACGTCTACAATTATTCTCTGACGGGCTGTGATGAAGAGTTCCCGTGATTGGGGTGGAATGTCGCTGGCTGGAAAGTGCAATCCGAGTAATGAAGGCAAGCGATTGGCCTGAATTGATTCTGCTACTACCTCACCACTACCATCTTCATGGAATTGATAGATTTTTACACGGTCTATTCTGAGAAATGTGCGAATTTCCGCTGCTGTCGTGGCTAGTATTTCTGGCAACTCTAGAGATTGAGAAATGCGATCGGTGATGTAACTGAGCAGGTTGCCTTGATACACCTCTTGCTGAGAAGCCAATTTATTTTTCATACCAGTAATTCCACTCAGTGCAGTCGGTTGAAAGCCTTAACTCTTTCTTAATTATTGATTACTCAAGTAATTTTGTATTTAATGTCACTAAAACTTTATGTTTTCATTATGTTTTCATTATCTTTCCGATACAAAAAACTAAAACCTCAAGACTTTTCGGGTCAATGAACCACTTTTTTCTCACGCAGAGGAGCCAATGCGTTGCGCGGGTTCCCCGTGTTGTAGCAACTGGCGTAGCGCAGAGGTACAGAGAGGAATCAAGACTG
This sequence comes from Anabaena sp. EIM26, assembly GCF_057568715.1. NCBI lineage: Bacteria > Bacillati > Cyanobacteriota > Cyanophyceae > Nostocales > Nostocaceae > Anabaena > Anabaena sp. EIM26. The sequence continues at coordinate 2,992,124 of NZ_CM172472.1, forward strand.
TGATCTAAATACATGAGAACTCAGCCAGAATACTTCCCGAAATGGTTAAACAGTAAACCAAAAAGTTTTTCAAAGAGAGCGATCCACTAGGGATGCAGCAGGTATCACGAATAAATACGTATAGCAAGAGAGTATTATGTAATACTCTTTGTATAAAAAATAATTATCATATTTTGCAGTGGGTCAAAATGTGAAATAATCAAAGTAATAAATTGTATTTTATCTAAAAAAATTGACTATTTCATCTCTAAAAAAAGCCAAGGGGAACGAGTTTACAGAAGAACCAATTTTAACAGACTCAGAAACTCTGGATGAGGTTATTGAATGTTTAGTAGAAAATTTTTCGATTGAAACACAAGGGATATGTGACCAAAAAACTTTATTTGAGATCCTCATAAAAGCAGCAAGCAGTGGAGATAGTATTGAGAATACAGCTAAAATATTAAAGAATGTTCCCACAGCTAATGATATTAGATATCATCTCAATAAAATCAACAATTTTGAGGAATTAGAGGCGCAAATAAATCAAGCGTTGAAAAGTCGAATTCCTTTAGGATTAAAAAAAGGGTGCTTAAAAATAGCGATTGATTTAAATTTAATTTGCTATTATGGTAAACCAACGGATGAGGAATTACCTTACATATATCGAAGTCAAGCAAAATCTGGTACTCATTCATTTTACGCCTATGCAACCTTATATGTTATTAGCAAAAATAAGCGTGTAACTCTTGCAGTGAGAGGTGTTCGACGATTAGATACTAGTGTTGCAATAATTACTTATTTATTGGCAGAACTTGACTCTCTTAACATAAATGTTAAAAAACTCTATCTAGATAGGGGATTTTTTAACACTCCTGTAATCCGATGGTTGCAAGCATTAGATATACCATTTATGATGCCTGCTATTAAAACGGGAAAACAAGGAGGAATCAAGCAATTTTTGAAGGGTAAAAAAAGTTATAAAACCACCCATACTATCACAAGAGATAAAGACGATTCAGTTACTTTTGATTTATGGATTATCTGTAAATATAGAAAGGGAAAACATAATAAGCATGGGGTAAAATATTTGGCTTATGTTGTGCATAAAATTAAAACGAATTTAGATTATATCTATCAAGATTATCGAAAAAGATTTGGAATCGAAACTAGCTATCGGTTGAAAAATATCTGTCGTATAAAAACGAATAATAAAAAGCCTGCTTTGAGATTATTATTCGTTGGTATATCCTTTCTTTTAGTTAATATTTGGGTGAATATCCTGTGGTGCAAAATTAGTCGTAAGAGGAAAGGTAGTCGATTAATTTATCGCACGCTTTTCGTACTCAAACAAATGTTAGCCTTTTTATCTCAGGCTGTTGAGCGTAAATATCAAGTAGTCCAAGGCATCTACATTCCATCAGGTTAACATCAAGAAATTATTAATCAATAAATTATAAGTAAAAATTATCTGTACTATGTTTGCTGATTAAAGGATTGTGTATCATTAAGTATTAAAAACCACTATTTTTTTAGCTTTTGCTCTTAGGAAAAAAACTTTTTGGTTTACTGTTAAATATTTATAAGTTGCGGGATATACTTAGCTACATTTCATCCAGTGGAGTTGGTCGGGAAAAATTATGTCAGAAATTAAAAATACAGCCAAGGCAGCGCGGGAAGAAACGGAACGAAGAACAGAGATCGCAGCTTTGGTGAAACTTCTAGAGACATCCCAGGATCATGATACCCGTATGAAGGCGGCTGAAAGCTTAGGGCATATAGGCACTGGTAATGAAAAAGCGATCGCAGCTTTGGTGCAACTCCTCAAGACATCCCAGGATAATGACACCCGTTGCCAGGCGGCTCAAAGCATAGGGCATATAGACCCTGGCAATGAAAAAGCGATCGCAGTTTTGGTGCAACTTCTAGAGACATCCCAGGATGATGATACCCGTATGAAGGCGGCTGAAAGCTTAGGGCATATAGGCGGCACTGGCAATGAAAAAGCGATCGCAGTTTTGGTGCAACTTCTAGAGACATCCCAGGATGATGACACCCATAGGCGGGCGGCTCAAAGCATAGGGGAGATAAGTATTGGCAATGAAAAAGCGATCGCAGCTTTGGTGCAACTCCTCAAGACATCCCAGGATAATGACACCCTGATAGAGGCGGCTGAAAGCTTAGGGCATATAGGCACTGGTAATGAAAAAGCGATCACAGCTTTGGTACAACTCCTAGAGACATCCCAGGATTATGATACCCGTAGGCAGGCGGCTGATAGTTTAGGGATTATAGACCCTGGCAATGAAAAAGCGATCGCAGCTTTGGTACAACTTCTAGAGACATCCCAGAATTATAATACCCGTAGGCAGGCGGCTCAAAGCTTAGAGAAGATAGGCACTGGCAATGAAAAAGCGATCGCAGCTTTGGTGCAACTCCTAGAGACATCCCAGGATAATGACACCCTGATGGAGGCGGCTGAAAGCTTAGGGAATATAGACCCTGGCAATGAAAAAGCGATCGCAGTTTTGGTGCAACTCCTAGAGACATCCCAGGATGAGTATACCCGTTGCCAGGCGGCTCAAAGCTTAGGGAATATAGACCCTGGCAATGAAAAAGCGATCGCAGCTTTGGTGCAACTCCTAGAGACATCCCAGGATGATGACACCCTGATGGAAGCGGCTTATAGATTAGGGAAGATAGGCGCTGGCAATGAAAAAGCGATCACCGCTTTGGTGCAACTCCTCAAGACATCCCAGGATGATTACACCCATAGGCGGGCGGCTCAAAGCATAGGGATTATAGACCCTGGCAATGAAAAAGCGATCGCAGTTTTGGTGCAACTTTTAGAGACATCCCAGGATAATGACACCTGTTGCCTGGTGACTGAAAGCTTAGGGCATATAGACAGCACTGGCAATGAAAAAGCGATCGCCGCTTTGGTGCAACTCCTAGAGACATCCCAGGATAAGTACATCCTTAGCCAGGCGGCTGAAAGCTTAGAGAAGATAGGCACTGGCAATGAAAAAGCGATCGCCGCTTTGGTGCAACTCCTAGAGACATCTCAGGATGAGGATACCCGTAGGCACGCGGCTCAAAGCTTAGGGAATATAGGCACTGGTAATGAAAAAGCGATCACCGCTTTGATGGAATTCCTCAAGACATCCCAGGGTGTTTGCAACCGTAGGCACGCGGCTGATTGCTTAGGGTATATCAGCACTGGCAATGAAAAAGCGATCACAGCTTTGGTGGAATTCCTCAAGACAACTCAGGATGAGGGTACCCATTGGCTGGCGGCTCGAAGCTTAGGGGAGATAGGTATTGGCAATGAAAAAGCGATCGCCGCTTTGGTGCAACTCCTAGAGACATCCCAGGATGAGGGTACCCGTAGACCGGCGGCTCGAAGCTTAGGGGAGATAGGTATTGGTAATGAAAAAGCGATCGCCGCTTTGGTGCAACTCCTAGAGACATCCCAGGATAAGTACATCCTTTGCCAGGCGGCTCGAAGCTTAGGGGAGATAGGTATTGGTAATGAAAAAGCGATCTCCGCTTTGGTGCAACTCCTCAAGACATCCCAGGATAATGACACCCTTAGCCAGGCGGCTCAAAGCTTAGGGAAGATAGGTATTGGCAATGAAAAAGCGATCGCCGCTTTGGTGCAACTCCTAGAGACATCCCAGGATAAGTACATCCTTTGCCAGGCGGCTGAAAGCTTAGGGAAGATAGGTATTGGTAATGAAAAAGCGATCGCCGCTTTAGTGCAACTCCTCAAGACATCTCAGGATAAGTACATCCTTAGCCAGGCGGCTGAAAGCTTAGGGGAGATAGGTATTGGTAATGAAAAAGCGATCGCCGCTTTGGTGCAACTCCTCAAGACATCCCAGGATGATTACACCCTTAGCCAGGCGGCTGAAAGCTTAGAGAAGATAGGCACTAGCAATGAAAATGCCCTAAATGGTGGTTACGCTTTCAAAAGCCCACATCAATGCTCTCAGGAATTTAGTAATGAAGAGTAATGGTTGTATAATGGGGTGATCATCCCTCACCATAAGGTAAAAAAACGAGCGCGGAGGGATTTGAACCCCCGACCCACAGGACCGGAACCTGTTGCTCTATCCACTGAGCCACGCGCCCTCATACAATTCCTAGTATAACACATTTTTTGAATTACAAGTAATTTGCTGGGTCAACGGGTGAACCATTGCGGCGAACTTCAAAATGTAGATGAGGCCCTGTCGATAAACCTGTTGAACCGACAGCAGCGATCGCTTGTCCTTTTTGCACAGATTGCCCTTCTGTCACATATAATTCGCTACTATGACCGTAAAGTGTGGTGATACTTTTACCATGATCGATAATCACAGCTTTGCCATATCCACCATACCAACCTGCAAAAATCACTGTTCCTGAATCTGCGGCTCTAATCGTACTACCATAACTAGCAGCAAAATCCAAACCTGCATGAAAGCGACGATAACCAAGCACCGGGTGCATTCTCCAACCAAAGGGACTGCTGGTAGGTGCATCACTAGGAAATGCAAAGATACCTGTACCACGAATCCAAATTTTACTGTTAGCTTTTGCTTGTGCTGCTTCCCGTGCTTCTCTGGCTATTTGTTCAGCGATTTTTTGTTGAATTAAAACGGTCAAATTTTGGGAATCTTGTTCTAGCTGATTTTGCGCTGCTGCCAAAGCCAAGCGATCGCTATTTAAGCGTTGAATTAATTCCGTTTGTGATTGTGCCTGAGTTTGATAATCGGCTTTTTGCCCTAATAATTGTTCTCTAATCAAAGCAATCTGATTTTTTTGCCCTTCTACTTCGGTTCTTTGGGCAATTAACAACTTTGCTTGCGCTGCCAGTTTAGCCAAAATTCGCTGATCTGCTTGATAAACCAATTTCAACTGATAACGACGACTGATAAAATCACTGATATTTGTACTTTGCAGTAAAACAGCTAATCCTTGAGAAGTTGAAGAACGCTGAAGATACCGCAATCTTGCCACTGTTGCTACTTGTCGTTCTTGATAAACACGTTCTGCTATCAGTAAATCAGCTTCTAACTGTTGTAAGAGTTCCGTTGCCGATTTTAACCTGGCTTCGCTCTCTTGAATATAGCTATTAGTAGTTTGCAGATTTTGATTTAAACCAGTTAGGTGTTTTTGCGCTTCGGTTTGCAGATTGGTTAAGCGATCGCTCTCCTTGACTACATTCTCACGTTCCTGCTGAATTTGCTGCTGCTGCTGTTTCAAATTATCAATAGAAGATGTCCCATATACTGGTAGCAATACTAAAAAGCTGAACAAAATACAGCACAATGTCCCAAACCACCACCTAAATCCGATTTTTCCCAAAAATGCCGTGTTCATGCCGTTATATTCAGCCAAAGAGGTGCAAGCACAACAGTATTATGCCCAAATTTTGCGAAAATTTAACACCCATCTGCTCAGATGCTGACTACCAATAAAATTTTATGATTTTATGAATAACCAATACGTCCAACCTGCCCAATGAGCAGCTACGATGAACCAATAAACTGACTGATAGGAAGACTTTTTGCTTTTATGATGAAGTATATTCTGAGCAATGAAACCACCCATCCATCCACCCATCAATTCCCAGAATTGCAGAGTATTTTCAGGAATGCGCCAATTTCCATTAGTTGCTTGTTTTTTATCATGTGCATAAAACAAATAAGTAATTAATCCTGTGATGGGATAAACAGCAATCGGTAAAGGATTACCATAAATCCTTGACAGCTTAACTGTTCCCCAAACAGGTAAAATTGATAAAATTAGTAAAATGAATATCCATGATGCTGAAAATCTTTCCTGGATGGATGCGTTGGTAGCAGTAAGCTTGCCTTTTTGATCAGTTGTCAGTTGATATTTAATAATATCCCCTTCTTTAGGGCGTTTTTGCTTATTTCTGAGACTGGAGATATGTAAGAAAACTTTTTTTCCATCATTGGCTTGAATAAATCCAAATCCGCGATCATCTTTCCAGATCCTTAATTTCCCTCTGTGCATTTACTGATTTTTGGGTTGATATTATTGTGCTTTAATTGATCACTATACCTTAGTTTTGTGTACAATCAACTCTATTATTAAAAATATTTATGAAGACACGACAAGGAATTCTCTTACTTACTTTGCTGATACCAGGCTTTCTAGTATTGGCAATATCACTTTATTATTTTGGTACAGATTATTCAGCACTAGTCAAAGCTGAAAGTTATGCGACACAATTAGCAGAAGCCGAAAATACAAATCAAAGAAAGTTAGATCATGCCTATCATCAAGCCTTAGCTCATCGTATTAACGTTTTTGCAGATGCTACTTGGGGATTATTAGGATGTTTGATTGCATCTGTAGGTATTCATGGTTTAGTCACATTGAAAGAGAAAGATTGAAGAAGGAGTTAGGAGTTAGTAGCCAGTAGTCAGAATTAATTAGGGTTTGTTGAACGCGAAGAGCGTGCCGTTAGGCATATAAACAAAAAACCTAGATATATCAACAGTTTCAGGCTGAAAAAGTTGGATAAACCTGAGTTCGGAGTTTCTCCTCCGGAGACGCTACGCGAACGGAGTTATGATTTTTAAGGGCGAGAGAATAAGGGTTTGAAACTCCTACTGGGGGCAAGTTTTCCACAAATTATCTGATGTCGAACTCAGGTGGATAAGATGCAATAAGCGATGAAAGCATCAAAAACCGTTCATTTACCCAGATTTGAGCATATTCTGATCTCCTTCTAATTCTTCCTCCTGACTCCTGACTCCTGAATTCTCACATTTAAACGGCTAAATTTTCTGTTTTCCAACTGGCTAAATCAGCCAAAGAGCGATCGCGGTAACGTCCATATTTTTCCGGTTTACTCTTGATTCTCACACCCAAATCAGGCACAATACCAAAATTAGGAGCCATCGGTTGAAAATGCTTCGGGGCAGCAGATCTAATAAACTCAAACAAAGCCCCCATCATCGTTGTCACCGGCAAAATTAGCGGTTCTTTACCCAAAGCCAACCGCGCTGCATTTGTTCCTGCTAACCAACCACCAGCAGATGCAGCAGTATAACCTTCTGTACCTATTAATTGTCCCGCTGCTAATAAAGTTGGACGTTCTTTAAATTGCAAACTTGCAGACATCAATTGTGGTGCATTTAAAAAAGTATTGCGGTGCATAACTCCCAATCTGACAAACTCAGCTTTTTCCAAACCAGGAATCATTTGAAATACTCGTTTTTGTTCACCCCAACGCAGATTAGTTTGAAATCCCACCATATTCCAAAGTTGACCGGCTTTATCTTCTTGTCGCAATTGAATTACCGCATAGTTACGTTCACCTGTGCGAGGATCTGATAAACCTACAGGTTTTAGGGGGCCATAACGCATGGTATCTTCCCCTCTGCGTGCCATTTCTTCAATTGGTAAACAAGCTTCAAAAAATTTCGCCGTTTCTTTTTCAAAGTCTTTTAATTCTGTTTGTTCAGCTTTACGTAATTCTGACCAAAAATGTAAATACTGCTCTTTATTCATAGGACAATTGAGATATGCTGCTTCACCTTTGTCATAGCGAGAAGCCATAAAAGCAATATCTTTATTAATAGAATCTCCTAAAATAATCGGACTTGCAGCATCAAAAAAGTTGAGATATTCCATCCCCGTAAAACGCTGTAAATCTGCCGATAAATCGGGACTAGTCAGGGGACCACTAGCTAAAACAACAATACCTTCAGGAATTGCTGTCACTTCTCCCCGTCGGAAATCAATTAAAGGATGATTTGCTAAGGTTTGGGTTAAATCTTCCCCAAATTGTCCTCTATCTACCGCTAAAGCCCCACCAGCGGGGACTGCGTGTTCGTCAGCTTTAGCAATGACAATAGAACCAAGTTGGCGTAATTCTTCGTGTAATAATCCTGCTGCGCGATCGCTCGCCATAGCCCCAAAGGAGTTACTACAGACCAATTCTGCCAAATTTTCCGTATGATGGGCAGGGCTGAACCTTTTAGGGCGCATCTCGTGGAGAATTACAGGAACGCCGGCTTGGGCTATTTGCCATGCGGCTTCTGTTCCCGCGAGTCCGCCGCCTATTACTTGTATGGGTTGTTGTGTCATAGTTGTTTTTATACTATCAATCATTAGGGGGATGCCAACCACTTATTACCCAGCGTTTGCGAGCAAATATAATTACTGGGTTATTCATGCGTAGCCTAATTATTGTAGCGCGACCTATAGCAGTTATACCTTCCACTCTTGTACCGTCAGCACTCCAGACAAAATGTTCTGACCATTTCTGTTTACGAGGGTTAAAAAGTGATATTATTTCGCCCGTTAAAGGATCTATAGACTCAGTTAAGTTACTTTTATATTCATTACAAGATCGACAAGCTAAACAAAGATTTTCAAAAGTTGTATCTCCACCTTGTGAAACTGGTTGAATGTGATCATAGGTCATGGGAATACCACTATTCGCTTCGGATGTTAAGCAATAGCAGCAACGTGATTTATCACTATCAGTAATTTGTTTTCTTAAACTTTCAGGAATATAAGTAGACACAAGAATTTAAGGATTTGGTAAACTATATCCTCGCCAACGAAGTAAAACTGCGGCTTGGGCTTTACGTAACATAAAGAGATCAGATTCGTGTCGGAGAGATATTAAATTTAATCTTTCTATTTCTGTCAATGTACCACTAGAATTTTTCTCTAGTAAGTTATTATATTCTTCCATGTCGGCTGATCTTTTCTGACTATGGAAAATTTGCCAGAGAGTATTATCATCTAACTTATCTAAAGCTGCAAGTTCGGCTTGAAATTCCTCTGGTACATCATCCCATGCTGGTGGACTACCCACTTGTAAAGCATGAAGCATGACTTCTTCTAAAGGACGTTGAGTAGCATGGGCGGTATTGACTAACCGTTGATAGATAATTTCGGGTATTTGCAGTGTAACAGTTTCAGTAGGCATATTTTTTAATTACTACTTTCTAAGAACAGATTGTAATTTTATTTTAAATCCTCAATTCTGAATTAAGAAACAGCGTACTCTGAATGTTGTCTAAGTGCAGGATAATGAAAACCTATGACAATTTCTTGTTTAGCAATTCCCATTTCTTCTAGTTCTTCACCAACATCAATATCTGTATTATTTTCCTGAAGCCAGATTTTTCCATCTTTGATATCAAAATGAAATATACAGGAATGAATTCGGCGTTTTTTATCCCAACCAGTCCGCAATAAAAGGTAATGATCATTTTCTGTATCAAAGATCAATTGGGTTTCCATGTTTTGATCTTCTGAGCCGTAATTGGCGTATTGGGTGAGGAATTCTCGCAAACATTGGCGATAGTAATTTAGTTTATCCATAATTTTATTACCTCTGTTACTTCATCATAGACAACTAGTTTAACAGGATAGTTTTGTAGGACTTTTTGGATGAGAACTTCTCCAAATAATGACTGATATGTTGAATCGGGAACTGCTAGATATAATATGCGTTCTGGTTCGTTTTCCTCTTGGGCAATTTTGTAAGATAGATATTGTCTCAAAGCACCATAGAAATCTGTAATTTTCGAGGTTCTGAGAAAGCTTTTCACTTCAACGGCGATTTTTTGATGATCTTTCTCTGCACCAATTAGACATTCAGCCCCTAAATCAATCTGAATATTCAAATTGCCGATACTTAAGTATAGAGGATCATGAGAGATATTCCAACCGTCTTGAGTGAGGGCATCTTTGACTAAATCATGGAAGATGTCTTTTCTGGACATTTATCATAGGTCTATTTTTACAGTAATGCTGGTATTATAACCATAGATTAAAACCAACTTACCAATCGTGAGGATGGTAAATTACGCAAAGTTTAGATATAAAAAATTAATTATGGCAAATTCGGAACACTTGGAAATTTTAGAGAAAGGTTTAGAAACTTGGAATAATTGGAGGGATGAAAATCCAAATATAATACCTGATTTCAGTAATTTTTCTTTCTTTCAGGCTAATTTACGTTTTGCTAACTTTAGTGGAGCTAACTTTAGTGGAGCTAATCTCGGTGATGCCATTCTAAATAATACTAATTTTAGTGAAGCTAACCTCACTGGATGTAATCTTAGTCATGCTAACTTTAATGGTGCTGATCTAAGAAGAGCTAATCTAAAGCATACTGAATTTTACATTACCAGTCTCTGTGATGCTGATTTAAGTGGGGCTAACCTCAGTCATGCTACATTTTATAACACTAATCTCGGTGGAGCTAATCTCAGTCATAGTAATCTCACTGATGCTGATCTAAGTCAATGTCATTTTGAGGATACTAACCTTAGTGGTGCTGATCTAAGTAGAACTAATCTCAGTCAAGCTGATTTTTATAATACTAACTTTAGTGGGGCTAATCTTAGCGGTGCTAATCTGATTAGGGCTACTCTATGGTTTGATTTCAGTGATTCTGACTTGTATGATGTTGAAGCTTATGGTTTTACTTTTGATGAGACTAAATTCAGTGGGGCTAATCTTAGTGGTGCTAACCTGAGTTATGCTTTTTTCAGTAGGGCTAATCTAAGTGGAGTTAACCTCAGTCATGCTAATCTCAGTTATGCTGTTCTAAGTGGAGCTAATCTCAGTCATGCTAACTTAAATAATGCAAATTTAAGTTTCTCACAGGTAATAGCTACTAACTTTAATCAGGCTAACATAACAGGTGCTTGTATAAAAAATTGGAACATTAACCATAAAACAAAATTGAATGGTGTAATTTGTGATTATATTTATCTGGATGTAAATGAAAGAGAAAGGCGACCCATAAAGGGTAATTTTGAACCTGGAAAATTTGCTATTTTCTGCAAAAAAATTATAGACAGTAAAAATTTAATTGTAAGTAAAATTTTTGAAGATGATGAAGTAAATAATCAAGGACTTGAGCTTTATTTAAACCAAACCTCTTCCTATTGGGAAAATTTACGGTTTCATTCAGAAGCAGAGATAAAAATTGCTCAAGCATTAGACCGCGCTGGAGTTCTATATTTACCAAACTGTGTAGCTAGACTCAATGCAGACAATGGCAGAGCAAATAAAGAAGCAAATTTTTTAGTGCGTTATAAGGGTAATTGGGGTATTTTAGAAGTTGATGAAATTTATTATACACCAGAACTTAGAATAGAAGAGCAAGAAAGACAACGTATGCTTAAAAGAAATGGTATCAAGGTAGTAGAAAGATTTGAGCCTAAAAATTGCTATGAAAATTCTGATAAAGTAGTAAAAGAATTTTTAGAAATAATAGAAAATATCTATTCATAAAATTATCTCAGCTTGAAAAATGATTATTTTTTACCAATTATTCACACAAAATTAGTTATTCAAGAGTCAAGTCACTTTTAGCTATTGCTTCCATGATTATACTAACAGCAAATAGTATTGTTGATAAGGCCAAACTACACATAGCATATCTTAGACAATTTCTCTTATTAATTAGTTGAATATCAAGTTGTTGTATAGCCACTTTCCACGCACTAGCAATATAGTGACGACATCTTTCATCTGATTTATAATACCACTCTCCGTCTAACAAATCTTCAGGTGAGACGACATGACCACATGGAGACGGCATTAAACCAATGATACATAAACCAATATCTATAGCAAGAAGAGCGCAAACAGCAATTTTGATGTACAAACAGTAACCATCGTTTGAGAGGTCGGCCGAAAATCTCAGCAGTACACCGCTAAAACCTATGACAGTGGTCATCTTAGTATTAAGTGAATCTATACTTTTATTGACATCTTTTAATACACTTTCTGTATACTCATAAGCTAATTTAGTATTAGTATGTTCTTCACTATCTATGAGATTGTTTTCCATGTCTAATCAGCAAGAGAATAATGACAAAAAAAATGAGCCGTCTAAAACACCACCTCCATCTCCTCCACCCAGTCAACCCAGACAACAAAGGGGAGATAGTAAGGATAAGTAAAGTTTTTGCATTACTACAACAGTGTGAATAAAAAATAGTTAATTTAACTCAGGCGGGTGTTGCCTACTTGATTTATCTCGTTCCTAGTCTCAGACTGGGAATGCAGAATTGAGGCTCTGCCTCAGCAACATTTTACACTACTTCATCAGTCATTCAGCAATAAATGTAGATAAAGGTCAGACAAAAGCCTGACCTAATTATTTAATTTCTAAACGCAAAGAGCTAAAATCTTCTCAACAGCTTGGGGGTTAACATCTTTATTTTCCCCCAAAGCTGTCATCCCATGCTTTTCTAAATTCTCGATAACTGCGGGAATAGTTTCTAATCCCACACCATAGTCAGATAAACGGGTGCGGACACCAACTGATTCAAAGAAATCACGAGTTTTAGTAATTGCTGCGTCTACCCGTTCTGCTTCAGAACCACCGACAATTTCCCAAACTCTATCTGCATATTGTAGAAGTTTTTGCCATTTGCGATCGCGCCTAATTGTCAACGTACTAGGTAACACAACCGCTAAAGTTTGAGCATGATCCATACCATGTAAGGCTGTCAACTCATGACCAATCATGTGGGTTGTCCAATCTTGGGGTACACCAACAGCAATTAATCCATTTAACGCCATTGTCGCAGACCAGACTAAATTCGCCCGTGCATCATAATCTGTAGGATTTGCTAAGGTTTTTGGCCCCTCCTCAATCAGAGTTTTCAGAATTGACTCAGCCATGCGGTCTTGTAATGGTGCATTCACCGGATAGGTTAAATACTGTTCCATCACATGAGTAAAAGCATCAACAATACCATTGCTAATTTGCCGAGGAGGGAGGGAGAAAGTTGTTTCTGGGTCAAGAACCGAAAATTTAGGAAACACTAGGGGACTGCTGAAAAATAACTTTTCTTGAGTTTCCCACTTGGTAACAACAGAACTTGTATTCATTTCCGAACCAGTTGCCGGTAAAGTCAAAACCACCCCCATAGGTAAAGCCGCAGTTATCGGTGCGCCTTTTGCTAAAATATCCCAAGGGTCGCCGACAAAAGGAACCGCAGCTGCTATAAATTTAGTCCCATCAACAACGGAACCACCACCCACAGCTAAAAGAAAATCAATACCTTCTTTGCGGATTAATTCCACTGCTTTCATCAAAGTTTCAAAGTGAGGGTTGGGTTCAATTCCCCCAAACTCAAATACATTCCTTCCCGCTAATGCAGATTTTACTTGATCATAAACGCCATTTGCTTTAATGCTACCACCACCGTAGGTGATGAGAATTTTGGCATCTGCGGGGATTTCCGCTGCAATGTTGGCGATTTGGCCTTTGCCAAATAGGATTTTAACAGGATTGTAAAAAACAAAATTTTCCACGATTAGTCACACAAGGTAATTAGTTTTAGCCTTGTGTATTGTAATCAGGTTCTTAATTTTTCGCCTGTACCTAGAGAATACTATTTCCCAAAAACAAGGCGGAGTTATTGGAGAAGTGGAAAATTTAATGTTTATCTAACCAACACACTTAGTTGTGTTCAATTCCATTGCATCAGAAATAAAACAAGTCCCGCCAAATTTATTTAAAATCTTTCTAATTTGTACCTCTACCAGTGGCAATTTTTCAGGAGGAAAGAAAGCAATAATATAAATGTTATCTAGCAAAGTCATTGCTAAATCATCACTGTCTGTTCCTCCTCTACCTTTACCAGCAACATTCTTAATAACCGTATGTTCAGGAACACCAGCTTTTTCTAAAGCTTCTAAAATCTTGCCGACTTCAACGTAATTAGCAAAAATTTCTAGCCGTTTAACTAACTCCATAATCTCAACTCCAAAAGATATTAATTGCGTATAAATAAAAGGGTATGCCGATGATGATGTTAAAAGGAAATGTCACAGCCAAAGCAGTAGAAACGTATAGACTAGGATTAGCTTCTGGAACGGTTAGTCGCATAGCTGCTGGAACTGCAATGTATGAAGCACTAGCGCACAACACGGAAAATAAAAGAGCATCTCCTTGGGGCATACCGATTAGTTTAGCAATAATTAAACCAATTCCAGCATTGACGATTGGTATGAGTATGGCAAATAAGATTAAGAAAACGCCGGTTTTTTGTAAATCTTTGATTCTTTTTGCTGCTAGAAGTCCCATATCTAATAAGAAGAACGTGAGGACTCCGTAAAACATATCTTGTGTAAAAGGTTTTAATGTCGTCCAACCATGTTCACCTGTGAGTAAACCCATAATCAGGCTACCAACTAGGAGAAATACGGAACTATTGAGAAATGCTTCTTGTAATACTTCCGCCCAATTAAACTCTCTGTCACTTTGATCAGCAGTAAATAATTTTACTAATATCAAACCAACAACAATAGCCGGAGATTCCATTAAAGCCAAGGCTGCAACCATATAACCATCAAAGTTGATACCCAGTTGAGTCAGAAAAGAACTAGCCGTGATAAAGGTTACAGCACTAATTGAACCATAGGTAGCAGCGATCGCAGCGGCGTTGTAAGAGTCCAGTTTTACTTTGAGAATAAAAAAAGTATAAATTGGAACAATGCAAGCCATTAAAATCGCCGCCAGCATGGTGAAAATCACTTCCTGGCTAATACCGCTTTTTACCAGTTCCACACCACCCTTAAACCCAATCGCAAATAGCAAATACAGGGAAAACAGCTTAGGAATGGGTGCTGGAATTTCCAAATCTGACTTCAGGAAAACTGCCAACATCCCCATAAAAAAAGCTAACACAGGTGGATTCAAGATGTTGGATACAATCAAGCTCACATCCATTCCCACCACTCCTATAATTTCGTCATTAAGATTCCTTTATAAGTTTGACACGAGAGTGGCAACTATCATAGCTTCTACACATCAAATTTGATTTGTAAAAGTTTAATAACGTAGTTATACTTAGCACGCAATATTAAATTGTATAATTGGTTTTTAAGCGCAAGCCACTTTACCGATAGGCTGCCATAGTAAACGATGTCAACTAAGAAAATTCATTAACAAATGAAGATATAGTTGCTACAAATGCAGCAGTTGATTCATATGGTAAAACATTTCGTCCGCTGATTTTCATACCTTGACCTTGAGGTAAACAAGCCAGATAATCTGCCAAACGTTCATCAGGCGTTTCTTTTTTACCTTCCTTACTAATAGCTGATGCTGTATCTCCTAAAACAACTAATGTCGGTTTTTGAATAGAGGCAATATCACTACTATAATCCCGTTGCCAAAACCTAGCTAAAAAAGAAAATACAGCGTAGCGACCACCCATATTTTTAGCATCTGCTATTAAAGTATTTAACCATTCTTCGTCAACAGCTTCGCTAGATGCAAACAATTTTTCAGTTGAGAAAGAAACTAAAAATTTGCGTGTACGTGCATAGCGAAAAAAGCATTTCCTAAAGGTGAATTAAAGATAGTCCAAAGTAGATTCTGTTGCCATTTAGGTGCATTTTTAGTAGTTACACTCCAAGCTGTTGGCCCAGAAAGTACAAGTCCTTTAATTAAATTTGGTTCTAATTTAACTAATTCAATAGCTACTGGTGATAAAGCACCTTGTACTATTATAATCACAGGTTTTTGTACTACTGTATTTAAAAAGTGTTGTAATTGTTTTGCCCAATCAATTGGTTTATAAGCCTGAGGAGGCATATCACTTTCACCACATCCCAATAAATCAGGATTATAAATGATATTGTGATGATTAGTTTGATACCATTTATAGCAAAATCGTTGCCAAAATTGCCTTGATAATCCTACCCCAATAGGATGAATTAAAAGTAAAGGAGTACTATCAGCAGATGAATCTATGGCTTGATGTACTTCATAAGCACAGCGATAATTCTGCCAATCATAAAACTGGGTAGGAGATGCTGTAATCCCCGATGTATTGGCTATGGTAAAATGTTGCATAATCCTAAATTCAGTATTTCTGGCTAAAAAGTTATTTGAGGATGAATTAACTTGTATCCCGCGTCTTTTATCTTTTGATTAGACACCCACGTATTATATGGGCGGTTACTCTTGTTTGTTGCATCCCATATTACATCAGGTAAATTATGTTTTGTTAGCACATTATCAATTAGTTCTCGACTGGTGAGATGTGAATCATCTACTAGATTATAAATACCTTGTAAACGCTGGTTACGTGCAAATTCTATAGCCCCAACAATATCATCTCGGTGAATCCAATTTGTGATTTCTTCACCATTGCCGGCACGAGTTGTACCAGCTACTCGTCCAAATATTTTCACCAATTCTCTACCAGGCCCATAGATCCCTCCCAAACGTAAGATACAAACACGGAGGTTTTCATTCTCTGCTGATAGTAAAACATCTTCAGTTTTGCGAAGAATTTGAGCATTTAGATTAGGTGGTGCTGGTGGTGTTTCTTCATCTACCCAAACACCATTTCTATCTCCGTATACTGAATAACTTCCTGTATATATCAACTGGCGAATATTGGGAGATTGTCGTAGTACAGAAACTAAGGTTTTGGCTGTTTGCAGATAAGTTTCTTCATAGGTATTTCCACTTTTTGCACCTAGACTTAATATGACGATATCTTGATTTTTTAATACTGATTTTAGAGATTCTAAATCATTCCCTTGGGTGACTATAACTTTTTGAGCTACAGCCTTTAAATCAGATACACGCTCAGGTGTAGTTGTGGTTGCAGTGATGATAAAATTTTTATTTTCCTGCCAATATTGAGAAACTGCATAACCAACATAACCACAACCAATTATTGCTATATTCATGACGATCTAAACAAAAAATTAAATTACTTTCCAGATTACATTTGCAAAAAGCGATATTACAAGAGTTTATAACTAAATGATTGTCGCTATTTTCCAGTTTGAATTTAAAAATTCAAACTTAAGTAGTCTGTTTGGAAAATTTTAGACACCTATAAAGTAGCTTCTCTCAGAATATTTTCAACTTTCTGTTACCTAGGATACCTTTTTGGAGGAATTTCTGTTCTCAGGAATATTACGAAGTTTCCCATATTGTAGGTACGTCAACTTAAGTTATTCGTTTTTTTTGATAACTAGGGTTGAGGTCAGGCATGAATTACACCATCTGGCATAATAGCCCCAGCTAAGTTAGCACCAATAAGTTTCACTAATAGACGCTCACCTGAGCGAATTCTAGCACCTGTCAAGTCTGCACCCCGCAAGTCTGCACCGCTGAGATCCGCACCAATTAAATTAGCCGAGCGTAAATTTGCTTCTCTCATATCTGCTAACAGCAGGTTAGCTCTAAATAAATTAGCTTCTGATAAATCCGCACCTCTGAGATTAACTTTGTGCATAAAAGTGTCACTGAGATTGGAACCGCTTAAATTTGCATAGCTTAGGTTTCTACCAGATAAATCTCTGTTACTTAAATTAGCGCGGCTAAAATCTTTTCCACTCAAGTCTGGATTTTGATTGGGTTGTTGATAGTTTGTTTGTGGTTGTTGATAGTAAGTAGAGGATGGTTTTTTTGGTTGGGTTGGTCTAGAATTTGCACTTTGAGACCTATCGTTTAAAGAACGTAATTTTTCACGAGCTTCATTAAAGGCTTTGAGTTTGTCTTGAGCTTTTTGTTGTAAGCGGTGGTTGTCTTTAGGAAGGCGATCAGGATGCCAAACAAACACTAAATCTTTGTAAGCCTGGTTGATCTCTTCTAGTGTTGCTCCAGGCTCTAATTCTAAGATTTTGTAGTATCGCTCCAGTTCGCTCATATGATGTGTTGATGGAAAATCAAATAATAATTAAATTAATTATGAGTGATATCGCTATATGTTGAGTATAACGATTCATTGAGTTGGCTTCCGCACTCATACGGAAAATTGCGAACTGACGGCTAAGGTAGAAATTTTCCTGATGGCTAATCCCCAATCCCTAATGTCTTGTATTTTATCAAACAGAATTCAGGAGTCAGGAGCCAGAATTCAGAATTTAATTCTGTGCGACCAACGTATGAATAATCGGGTTTAAGACCCCCACCAAATTTTCAATTTTAGCCGAGGATGTGTCAAATGGTGATGACTACGGCTACTAAAGGTATCACAATATAGATATGGAAATTTACCTTGTTACACTATTTCTCAAGCGATTGATGGCTCGAAAATATGCCCCAATCGGAATCTGATAAACTTCAATAAAAATCCAAACTATAATTGATAAATGTAACAAAAATGTGAGTAATGTCCAGATATATGGTAGCCACGAAAGAGGTACATCAGGATTTGGAGGAAAATAATAAGCTGCTAGGCCAATTAAGGCAGTTGGTAAAATGACAAAAGCTATTGCTGCTAATACGTAACCCCAGCCTAATTCAACACCTTCTAATTGAGCTTCTGTCCACTTAAAGCCATTCCAATGCCAAACTAGGGGAGGTTGTCTAGAAGGCATCTTGATTTGCTGTATTTCCAGGTTAACTGTAAAAATTTCTTGGCAAAAGTTACAAGACATTGCTTCCATTAATGGCATGGGGGAAATTTTACCGACTCGACAAACAGGACATGGGTAATCTTCTTGAAAATTTAAAGATGTGGATAAAGTTTTAGAACTAGGCATGATTAAACTACTATTTCTAACAAAATTGATTTTATTCATAATAAATCAACTAAAAATCATAAATTGTCAAATTTTTCACTATTCTTTTGATTGAGTTTTCTATGTAATTATTCAGGATAGAGAATATAAAAGTCAGTAAAATAAAGATCTTTTAGTCAAATTTGATGATTTTGATAAAATCTCACGTCTCTCTATTCTTCATTTTATCTGCATTCTGACTCCTGACTCCTGAATTCTTACTTCTCTATGGAAAATGTCTCAGTGAACTTCAATTACTAGCATCAGGGAATTTAGATACAAGAGGAAGAGCTTGCTGTCAGGGTTTTATAAGGTATTTCAATCCAAAATTCTGCACCTTTTCCTTCTTGGGATACATATTTCAATAGTCCACCATGTTTATCCACTATAATTTGATAACTAATAGATAATCCCAAACCTTGCCCTCTCCCAACAGGCTTAGTTGTAAAAAATGGATCAAATATTTGTTTACTAATAGATTCAGGTATACCTAATCCATTATCTGCAATTCTGATGATAGCAAAGCCAGGTTCAAGATACTTGGGCTGAATGCTAATTTTGAGTTCTTGCTTTTTTTCAGGTTGGTTAACAAATGCCTCCTGTAGCGAATCAATAGCATTACTAATTAAATGCATAAAAACTTGGTTTAAGTGTGCTGGATAGCATTCTATTGATGGCAGTTCACCATATTCTTTAATAACTTCTATTTTCGGAAAATCTCCCTTTGCTTCCAGTCTATGCTGTAAAAATAATAGTGCGCTATCAATACCTGTGGTTATATTTACTGATTTTTTTTCAGATTCGTCTATCCGACAGAAGTTCCGCAGCGACAGCACAATTTCACGAATGCGCTGAGTACCAACTTTCATAGAGTTAAGGATTTTAAATAAATCTTCATTCAAAAAGCCAAAATCAATAGCATCGGTTTTCTGCTGAATCTGAGAACTGGGATGGGGATAATTTTCTTGATATAAACTTAATAAATCTAATAAATCTCGGACATTATCATCTACGTGTTTGAGATTGCCATAAATAAAGTTAGCAGGATTATTAATCTCATGGGCAATACCTGTGATTAAGGGAACTAAACTAGACATTTTTTCAGCATGAATCAGTTGTGTTTGAGTTTTTCTTAACTTATTTACAGTATTAGAAAGCTCCTGATTGCTGATGCGTAGTTCATCTTCAATTATTTGACGCTGGACAATATTTTTTTCTAATTGCATTAAATTAATTCTCAGTTCCATTTGGGTGAGAACTTGACGACCTAATCTTCTCATTGCTGCAATTTGTTCTGGATTCAGAATGTGCGGTTTTTGGTCAATAGCGCATAAAGTTCCCAAAGCCAAACCATCAGATGTGACTAGCGGTGTGCCTGCATAAAACCGAATATTAGGGTCTTCTGTGACTAATGGATTATCATAAAAACGACCATCTTCAAGGGCATTTGGCACTATTAGCATTTCTTCTGGTTGGAGAATAGCATGGGCGCAAAATGATATATTTTTAGGAGTTTCTGTGACTTCTAAACCAATTTTTGATTTGAACCATTGTCGATGCTCATCTATTAAGCTGATTAAGGCAATGGGAGTTTTGCAAATATATGCGGCTAAAGCAGTTAAATCATCAAAACCTTGTTCTTCAGCGGTATCAAGAATTTGGTATTTTTCTAGTGCTTTTAGCCTCTCTGCTTCATTGGATGGTAATGGAGCTACTTTCATTGCATGAATATAATAATAATGTTGGGTCTTATGGCAGAATTCAGGAGTCAGGAGCCTGGAGTAAAACTGATGTAATTACACAATGCTGAGTTAAACTTGCTTGCAAGTTAATGCAAAATATTAATTGGCGGATCTTCGGTTTGGGCATTACTCACAATGGAACACTGGCAATTTCTGATACAGAAACAGGGCGATCGCGCTTGGCAACCCCTGGAATCGCCTACTTTGCAAATTTTAGCAGGTAAATACAGGGTTTTGGCTCGTTCACACCTTCCCAATAAAGATGTAGAAGTGCGGGTAACTCACTCCTCAATCCAGGAAGTTCCACCCAAACGGCGAATTTTTAAACGTTTGCGTCGCACTAATGCAGATGGGCTGATGGCTGTAATTCCCTTTACTGAACTGAAACCGGGAATTTGGGAGTTACGATGTTCAGCCGACTTAATGACAGATATGCTGGGTAAATCCTGGCAATATAGTCTGCTGATCAAAGTCTCTCCACAAGAAGACAGTAACCAACCAAATCAAGGTAGTGGTGATGAGTTTGACAATGAGCTTGAGGTATTACTGAATCAAGAAGATCAAACCGAAGAAGATATAATTATTAATCAGCCTGTCAGCCCAGTTTGGTTCAAAGGTGAGACAGCAGAACAACTTTTACAAAGTTTAATAGATTTAGCTTTACCCAATTCGGAATCTTTGGGGGAGGAGCAAACATCTGAGGATTGGCTGCCAATATCCCCACCATCACCACTGAAATTATCTCTGGAAAGGGACACCTATATTACGGCTTGGGGAAAAACTCTGACAGTGAATGGGGATGTGGAACTGGCTCAAACGGGTGATCTGGAAGATGAAATATTATCAATAACCAGTCTTAATCAGCTACAGCTATTAATCGAATTGCGATCGCCCTCAGAATCACAAGTCTTAACTCAAGTCAGACAACCCTTAACAAATAAAATTCTGCCTTTTACATTCAGCACTGCCATTAATATTCCCCCTGAGTGTGAATCAAAGTTGATTTTGGCAGACATTAGTTTATACGGCGCAGTTACAGATGGTGGAGAAGTCATATTCTTGGCCAACCACGCTTTCACAATTACGGCAGATGTCACAGAATTACTGACAATTTCTTTACCAAAATCAAGTCCACCAGACTTGCCATCTGCAAGCACCGAAATACAAACTCAAGCTGAGACAAAGCCAGAACCAGCTGTTAGCGTTGGCTTGGAACTTTTCAATTTGGTTAAAACTCCCAAGTTAGCTCAGTTTCATAGTTTAAAGTCTTCTGCCAACAAACAGTTGCCACCCAGAATTAAACCAGTAATTGTGTTAGGTGGTTTGTCGCCAGAATTACCGAATTTGCCTCGCGTTCACAAAAATTTAATAGCAGAATCACTCAAATCTGAAGATGCTATCAAACCTCCTCAGATATCCCCAATTAATCTGGAAAAGTTGGTGATTAAACAGGTTAAAACTACTTTGCCTTTTTTAAAAAGGTTAAAACCGACTCCAGTTCAGGAAGAAGAACCTCAAGTCTATCCGTCAGATATCTCAGAAACTCAATTATCTGAAGTTGAAAATACATCGGAATTTCGGCTCAATAATGCAGAATATGAGGATGAATCCGCTGAATTTAGAGAAAATGTTCCTGCTCAATCTCCTACTTTGTCCAGTGAGGAATTAATCACAGCGAAGACTCCAGAAACATCTCCCCTGATTCAAAAATGGATGCATAGCCAAGGGTATTTGGCGGAAAGTCTCAATTTGGCAGCCGCAGAAGATGATACTAATGAGTTGAATGAGCAGCCACTTTTAGTTCTGAATGCAGAAAATCCCTCGGTTGAGATGGATACACAGGAAGATGATATTGAGGAAAATCTGGCTATAAATAATAGTGAAACAGGAGAGACAGCAGAAGAAATAGTGCAGCCAATTCAGATTCTACCTACTGTGTTGTCCCAAGAAATAGTTTTAGATGATACATATATTAGTTTGAGCCATGAGGGTAACAATCAGTTATCTACCCAACCAGATCCACCACTGGTAGATTTATCGAGTCCTGTTCAGAAATCTTTACCAACACCCCAACTGTTTTTACCAAATGGTGAATTACTGGCGGGAACGTCGATCAAAGTGCGTTTAGAATTGTCTGCGGTGTCGTCAGCGGTGGTGGTTAAGTTGTGGGTTGAAGATTATCAAACTCGCGGTTTGCTAGACGGGCCTCATCTGCTCAAAGATTTGCGACCTACCCCTTGGGGAAATTGGGAAGCGATAACTCAATTAATTGTTCCTTTCGGCTGTGTAGAAATCCGTGTAGGAGCGATCGCACTCGACCTGAATACTCAACAGGAAAGTGGTAAAGTCACCGTCGTCAAAACCGTTATTCCCGCCGATTTGCCAAATATAGAACTAGATGACTTACTAGGAATGTAAATGGCTGTGTTAAAAATCTTGATAATTTGCAAAAATAAGCAGAATTTTGCAGTAAGCTCTTTTTGAATTGTAGTGTGACTCAGAGGACTTTTTTCTATGTCAAGTTCATTTTTGCCCTCTATCTTGGCCTATTCTTCATTCTTGCCTTCTATTTTCGTACCTCTGACTGGTCTAGTTTTACCAGCAGTAGTCTTCGCATTTCTATTTTCATATATTGAACGCGAAGATATCGCTTAATTAGGGACTGGGGATTGGGGACTGGAGACTGGGAACTGGGGACTGGGAAGATGGGGAAGATGGGGAAGATGGGGAAGTCATTTTTCCAATCACCCATTACCAATTACCCATTACCCATTACCAATTACCATTTTTACCTAAAAAACCGCCTATCTCAATGAGAAGGGCGGTTTTTTGATGTCGGTTTTTAACCAAAAATTCGGTTAAGGTTCACATTACAGTGAAGAACCGATTCCGGCGTAGGCTCCATAAAAGAAAATACCTACAACTGTAATTACACCTAAACCTGCGATCGTAGCGACGACCCACAGGGGAATTCTTCCACTTCCTGACACAGTTTTCTCCTCCCTTACAAAAGTCAACAGAAATTAGCAGCCACAGATCCAGTTAGTTAAAGAAGTAACTGGAAAACAGAATTCCTAGAACGAAAATCAATAGCAGTCCTAGATACAGAGAGGTACGGTTTAATTCAACCGGTTGTTGATTAGGATTAGGCGATCTTTCCATGAGTTGCTCCTAGCGTTGAATAAACTGCATTGCGGCGATCGCTCCCAAGAAGAAGACAGTTGGCACACCTAGAGTGTGAACTGCAAGCCATCTGACCGTAAAAATTGGATAGGTAACTGGTTGATTGATGTTATTGCCGCTAGTCATGATTTCAAATTACTTTCCGATAAATGTTTCTACTTGCTTTTTAGCTTCATAACGGTCGCTGACGATTGGCACTTCTTGCCGTACCTGTGTGAAATAATCATTAGGACGGGGTGTGCCAAACACATCATAAGCCAGTCCAGTGCTGACAAATAACCAACCAGCAACAAATAAAGCTGGAATGGTGATGCTGTGGATTACCCAGTAACGAATGCTGGTGATAATATCCGAAAACGGACGTTCTCCGGTGGTACCTGACATTTAGATCACTACCTTCTCAAAAACTACTATTGAGTTTATTATCCTACAAAGTTTAAAAAGAGTTACAACTTGCAACGTTCTTCTCAGAAATCTCTTTGTACTGAGTACCGAGTCCTGAGTACCGAGTACCGAGTCTTGAGTAATTTGAGATTATTGCCTTTTTTACTCAATACTCATTACTCGCTACTCAATACTATTTAAGCTGCATTGGGGTTGTATTTGAGCAAAACACCGTGATCACCGATCACAAAGCCTTGTTCAGGATTGAGAAACACAATCTTATACAAGTTACCTGCAACTTCTTCTACTTCACGGTCTTTTTCCCAGGTTTTGCCACCGTCGGTACTGCGTAGTAGATTACCGCTGCCACCACCAATCCAAATTTCATCGGGTGTGCGATATGCCAAATCTAGTAAACCCCAGCTAGTGGATAACTCTGGATATTGTACATCTAGCCATTCATCTGGGTTAGTTAAATCGCTAAATTGAACTTGACCACCTCGTGCTAATAACCATAATTGGCCATTATCAGCAAAGCCCATATTTTCTACCCGTCTAGAACTGAGACGGTTATGGGGTTCCCAAGCGGCTTGTCCTGGTTCCCAGACTGAGTAAAAACTGCCTTTAGCCGAAACAGCTATATACTTACCATCAGGCGATCGCTCTAAGTTTCTCACCACACCAACGGCTGCTTCGACTTGAGCTTTCCAGTTTTTACCACCATCTGTAGTTTGATAGATAGCACCGACATCAGTAGCCATTTCTGCTGTATTTTCAGCCAAGGCTGCGATCGTAATTGGGCTACCGGGTAGCTTTTCGGTTAAAGGAATACGTGACCAAGACTTGCCTTCATCAGTAGTATGTAGTAACAGTGAAGGCTCTCCGGCAATCCAGCCTTCATTACCACTAAAACTAACTGAGTTAAAGCGATACCTTTCATCATCCAATTCCAATTTTAGAGGCTGCCAAGTATCTCCACCATCATTAGTTTCCAATAAAGTGGCACTACTACCGACTAAATAACCATGCTGGGGATTACCAGTAAAGCCAATATCCAACAGTTTCGCTTCTGTTGGCACATTAATAACTTGCCAGGGATTAGAACTGATTGAGGGAACTTTGCTACAGCCAATACAGGCGATGACTACTATTAACGCGGCAAATATTCGTTGCCAACTTCTCACAATTGAATGCATCAGTATTTCTTAGTGTTTTGTAAATTTTTGTAGGATGTCTATAAAAACCGGGTTTTATTGTAAGCCGTAAAGACTAATAAAAAACAAGAATCCAAGCGCCAAAGCACCGAAAATCAAAATGTTCTTTTGGGTTGGTGTCAGCGTATTAACACCTAAACCGTAACCTAAATTTTCTTTGAAACCAGATGCTGTACCCGCAGGCCCAATGTTAGCGAAAGCTACCTTTTTGGCATTACAAACTGGACAACGCCAATTTGCAGGTAATTCTGCAAACAGTATGCCAGCATGAATATCATTCTTGTCGTCTCCTTTTTCCGGTTCATAAACGTAACCGCAAGAGCGACACTCGTATCTATCTAACACTGGAGTTTCAATAGCTTCTTCAGCTTGTTCGCTCATGGCTATAGCCTCCCAGAGGGAAATCTTAAATATACGTTACAAATTATGACATATTTGTTAGGCTTTTCTATCGCTGAGTTATTCGATACAGCAATTCTCATTCATGAGCGAGTTGATGCAGCACCTAAAGCGACAACAAACGGGATAAAATCACCTTGATCTTCAATGGTGAATTGGGGTGGAATCATGGAATTGTTGCGATCGCTCAAAATTTCAGATTTAGAACTATGCATCAATTAGGTGACACAATCATTGATGCTACAAAGCAGCCGCCTTGTAATCGTTATCGCATTATTAATATATTGGGTGAAGGCAATAGCGGTATCACCTATGCGGCAGAAGACATAACACAGCCGGGTGTCATCGTAGCAATAAAAGTTATATCTTTTCAGCAAACACAAGACTGGAAAGTGTTGGAGTTATTTGAGCGCGAGGCTAAGGTACTAGAAAAACTCCAGCATCGAGGAATACCACGTTATCTCAATTATTTTCAGATCGATACTCAAAGCGATCGCCGATTTTACATTGTGCAAGAATTGGCGAAAGGGCAATCTTTAGCTGCATGGATAGAACAGGGATGGCGTACTAATGAAACAGGCATCAAGCAAATTGCTCGGCAAATATTAGCGATTCTGGTTTATCTGCAACGGTTAGATCCACAGGTGATTCATCGTGATATTAAACCGCAAAATATCATTCGTCATGAAGATGGCTCACTGTATTTAGTAGACTTTGGTGCAGTGCGAGATACTTACTACAGTACCTTCATGCGGGGTAGTACAGTTGTTGGGACTTATGGTTACATGGCTCCCGAACAGTTTCTTGGACAAGCAGCACCAGCAACAGATTTATACGGATTGGGAGCAACATTACTATTTTTATTGACTCATCGATCGCCGGCAGAACTACCCCAAACTGGTTTACATATAGATTTCCGCGATCATATTCAAGTTTCCGATGCTTTTGCTGATTGGTTAGAGAAACTTTTAGAACCTGATATTAAAGATCGCTTTCCCTCAGCCGAAGCCGCTTTGTTAGCCTTAAGACAGCCGACAAAAGCTGTTCAGATAACTAGCCAAATCTCCCCCCGTGTTGCTGTCATGGCCTTAATTATCGGCACATTTGCGGCGATGGGGTTAGGTAATGCTTTCAAGTGGAAAGTATGGAGTAGTTTTGGTCTAGCACCGCGCTATATTTGTGACAATATCGGTATTGTACAAAACTATCTTCAGCAAGGCGGCAACCCTAATCTTCGCATTAAATACTACCGCAGGTTTAGTTGGGCTGGAAGCGATCGATGGCCTTTATTATTTTGTGTCTCTTCCCTTGCAAGTGTAGAACTACTGCTTCAGTATAAAGCTGATCCCAATGCTGTAGAGTCAGGCGAACCAATTTTATATAAAGCAGCAATTGACAACGATATTGATTTCATGAAATTGCTTTTGAAATACGGTGCAAATCCCAACGCCAAACTCTCTCGTAAAGATACTAGCAGAGGCTTGTACGAAGAAGAACCGATACTTAATCAAGTCATTTTCAACAGTCAACAGGAAGTTGCCGAATTTTTGATTAACAATGGTGCTGATATCAACGCCAAAGACAGCAAGGGCAACACAGCATTAGATATAGCAACCATGCGTTATGAAGTCAAAATTGCTCTCATGCTGTTAGAAAAAGGTGCGATCGCCAACCGTGAGTCTGATTCTGAGCGCCTTCGTGATTGGCAAAAAGAACTCAAAAACCGAAATAATAAATAGGAAGCAAGTATGAACACGTTACACAACTGCGGTGATGTGATTGCGGAACGATATCAGATTCGCCATGTTTTAGGACATGGTGGTATGGGTATTACTTATGCGGCTTTTGATTTGCAAACTAATCAACCTGTGGCGCTGAAAATGCTTTCCTTGCATCGCATCAAAGATTGGAAAATGCTGGAATTATTTGCACGAGAAGCGAAAATTCTTGCTAATCTAAACTATCCGGGGATTCCGCAATATTTGAATTACTTTGAAATAGAAACAGATGGCGATCGCGCTTTCTATCTGGTGCAAGAACTAGCCGCAGGACAATCTCTGTTTGAGCTAGTTAATCAAGGCTGGAAACCAAGCGTTGATCAAGTCCAAGCGATCGCTGCTCAAGTGCTAGAAATCCTCGTGTATTTGCAGCAGTTAACTCCACCCGTAATTCATCGTGATATTAAACCACAAAATCTTATCCGTCAGGAGAATGGGCAGATTTTTCTGGTAGATTTTGGGGCAGTTCAAGATACCTATCACAATACTGTAACTGGTGGCAGTACAGTAGTGGGAACCTTTGGCTATATGGCTCCCGAACAATTTCGCGGACAGGCAGTGTTATCTACTGACTTGTATGGACTGGGGACAACATTGTTATTTTTATTAACAAGCAAATCCCCCGCAGATTTACCACACCACCAACTTACAATTGACTTTCATAGTGTTGTCCAATTGCCCAAACGCTTCGCTGCTTGGTTAGAGCGAATGATTGAACCAATCAGTACAGTAAGATTCCCTTCGGCTGTAGAAGCGTTAGTTGTCTTGCAAGGAAAGCAACCACTCCCGCCGCGTGCAACTACCTACAAAAAACCCAAACAAAGCAAAATTCAATTAACCACCACAACCGACAAAATGATCATTGATATTCCTTCCCCACTCCTCAATAGTCCTCAGAGTTTGTGGTTAGGGTTATCACCAGTGTTTGGATGTGTCTTTATCTTTTGGATTGTTGATGCTTTTATTGTTGAGGTGCTAGAACCCAAATATGATTTTTACTTTGGAGGGGAGCTAATATTCCGCCTTCTTGTTTTGATCGGCTTTTTCCCCTTAGCTTTAGGTATTTACCTTAATGCGGCTCAAAGTTTGCTATTTAGCAGTGCCTTTCGTACTCGGATTGAGATTCAGCCTTGCTGGAGGATTCAAAAGATATACTCTTTAGGATTTTTTACTTTGCAACTACTACCAATTAGACGAAATGCAAAACTCCAGGCCAGCTTGATTCCTATGCAGCACCAGTTTTTTATAGTGAAAAATCTCAACTCGTTTTTTACTTTAGCGATCGCCTCAACAAATATCAAGCTTGGACTGTTTTTGAGTGATCACGAGAAAGCATGGTTAGTGAATGAAATTAACGCTTTTGCAGAGCGCCATAATTATGAATGACAATATCAAAGGATAGGGCTAGTTATCCCTATTCTATTAATTTCCGAAAATATTTGTCATTTCTGAATTCCAGAGCTTTTTACTGCGTCGGAATTGCTATTCAAAGTCAATGTACCTACAATCCTTAATACTGATTTCGACTTGCTTCCCATCCTAGAATCATCGTTTTACGTTCTAATCCCCACCTATAACCGCCCATCTCACCCGATGCTCGAATTACCCGATGACAGGGAATTAAGTATGCAACTGGATTACTTCCTATGGCGTTACCTACGGCTCTAGCAGCGGTGGGACGATCGATTGATGCTGCTAAACCTTGATAGGTGGTAATCCCTCCCCAGGGAACTCTCAGTAGCGATCGCCAAACTTGAATCTGGAAGTTAGTCCCTTTCACGTTCAGAACTAAGGAAGGACTATTTTCTGCAACTGGTTGGAAGATGCGAGTGATAGTTTCTTTTGTCACTTGCTGATCATGAATAATTTCCGCATTTTTCCATTCTTTACGTAGCGTATGTTCAGCAATTTCTTCATCTTTTGCATTGAGGAAATGAAGATTGCAGATGCCACGCGCTGTTGTGGCAATGAGACAATCACCAAAAGGGGTTTCATGAATCCCATAGCAAATCTTCAACCCAGCACCCCCGGATTTAAATTCACCGGGTGACATGGCTTCTAGCTTCACAAACAAGTCGTGTAAACGTCCCGGACTTGATAACCCCACATCCATAGTTAGATTTAAAAGGCTCTTAGTCTCAGCAATTTTTGATTTTGCATACTCAACCGTGAGATATTGCCAGAAACGTTTGGGACTGATTCCTGCCCATTTCGTAAATAATCGCTGAAAGTGATACTCGCTCAGATGTACGTGTTGGGCGACAGTTGCCAAGTCAGGCTGGTGTAGATAATTTTTTTGCATAAATGCGATTCCTACGGAGCGCTTCGCTATCGCTCTCGCAATGCATTCATAGGTTTCTCTATTGTAACTATTAGTAGCTTCTATCAAGGAATTCATATTGTTAATTTATTCTACCCATTCCTCAATTTAGGGACTTACGGCGCTTCAATACCACCCATTTCTTGCTATTCATAGAAACTGTATGAGCATTTTTAGACTAATTGCCAATTAAATCAACACCTTACCCTCAGTGTGTTTAATTCCACGATTTCAAAAAGCCGGGAAAGATATAATAATGTAAGAGAAAATTATCCATTTCAATTGCACCATCAGCGGTAGATATACATTGTGTTTGTCCTTAGCGGTTACGAATACCTTCTAGGCTTCTTCCTCCTTTGTAGCCTAGTACCAGCCCTGGCGCTCTCAGCGTCCAAGCTTCTCAGACCTAGTAGTTTCAGCCCAGAACGGCGCACCACTTATGAATCCGGCATGGAACCCATTGGCGGAGCCTGGATTCAATTCAACATTCGCTACTATATGTTCGCGCTGGTTTTTGTAGTTTTTGACGTGGAAACTGTATTCTTGTACCCTTGGGCAGTTGCTTTCCATCGTTTAGGGTTATTAGCGTTTATTGAAGCGTTAGTTTTTATTGCGATTCTTGTAATCGCCTTAGTTTACGCATGGCGTAAAGGAGCATTGGAATGGTCTTAAATTCTAACATAACCACCCAGGACAAAGAGCGCATCATTAACCCGGTTGAGCGTCCTACAGTTACTCAAGAACTGTCAGAAAACGTCATCTTAACCACTGTTGATGACCTCTACAATTGGGCGCGACTTTCTAGTTTGTGGCCTTTGCTGTTTGGTACAGCTTGTTGCTTCATCGAATTTGCGGCTTTAATTGGCTCTCGCTTTGATTTTGACCGTTTTGGTCTAATTCCCCGTTCTAGTCCCCGGCAAGCTGATTTAATCATCACTGCTGGTACAATCACCATGAAGATGGCTCCTCAATTGGTGCGTCTTTATGAACAAATGCCCGAACCCAAGTATGTAATTGCTATGGGTGCTTGTACAATTACTGGCGGAATGTTCAGTGTTGATTCTCCTAGTGCTGTGCGCGGAGTTGATAAGCTGATTCCAGTTGATGTGTATTTACCTGGTTGTCCTCCTCGTCCTGAAGCAATTATTGATGCAATTATTAAGTTGCGGAAAAAAATTGCTAATGATTCCATGCAAGAACGGGGTCAAATTAAACAAACTCACCGTTATTACAGCACGACTCATAACTTGAAACCAGTACCGGAAATTTTAACTGGTAAGTATATGCAGTCAGATACCCGCTTTACTCCACCGAAGGAATTGACGGAAGCAATGGGTATGCCCATACCACCTGCGCTACTGACAACAAAGACAAAGGAGGCAGAAAAGCGTGGCTGAAGAAGAATCTAAATTAGTTCCTGCGGCTGAAGAGGCTATAGTTCCAGCAGGTGAGGTTTCCCAGTGGTTGACAGAAAATGGTTTTGACCATGAATCTTTAGCCCCAGACGTGAATGGGGTGGAGATTATTAAGGTAGCACCTGATTTCTTGCTTCCTACCGCTACAGCTTTGTACGCCTACGGGTTTAATTATCTCCAGTTTCAGGGAGGTATTGACTTGGGGCCAGGACAAGATTTGGTCAGTGTCTATCATTTGGTGAAGGTAAATGATAATGCTGATAAGCCGGCAGAAGTCCGGGTGAAGGTGTTCTTACCTAGAGAAAATCCCTCTGTGCCTTCAGTTTACTGGATTTGGAAGACTGCGGACTGGCAAGAGCGTGAGTCTTATGATATGTATGGCATTATCTATGAAGGTCATCCTAATTTGAAGCGGATTTTGATGCCGGAAGATTGGGTAGGTTGGCCTTTGCGTAAGGATTACATTTCGCCTGATTTCTATGAGTTGCAAGATGCTTATTAGCTAGTGCGTTCATTTGTGATTTACCCCTTTCCGGTGGCGGAGAGGGGTATTGTTTTTTAACGCAGAGGGACGCGGAGGTAAGCGCAGAGGTTCGCGGAGAAGTAAATTCTTCTTTGGTGGTGAGAGAATCGAAATATTGATCATTAATTTGAGAGACTTTATAAATTATGGCTGAATTACCCAAAACCCTAGAAGATGCGATCGCACAATCCCGTGAAGCTGTAAAATCGGCTTTAGCTGATGGTATGAATCGCATTCAAGTTGATTTTCTGTTTCCCGAACTCAAAATTATGCCCATTGCAGAACAGTTTATACCCCTGTTCGCTAAATATGAATCCCGGCTGAAAGTCTTTTTTGCAGATGCTGGGGCCGCCGCTTTAGCCCGTCGAGATTGGGCAGATTCACCATTTAAAGTTGAAGATATCGGTACAGGTAGGGCGGCATCTTTAGAAACCAAAATTCAGCCAGAAGATGAAATTTTCCTGTTTATCGCTCCCACTTCTGTGGAAGTGCCACAATTAGAAAAACTCTGTGAAATCATAGGCACACGTCCCTTTATTTTATTAAATCCCCGTTTAGAAGATTCCGGTGTGGTAGGTATCGGTTATGCGGCTAGAGAAACCCGCAGACGTTTTATTAGCACCATTGAATCTTGTTATTATCTGCGTCCCGTTGATGATGAATCTGCCCTGTTTCGTTGCTACCCTGGAGATTGGGAAGTATGGCTAGAAACCAACGACGAATATCAAAAAATCGCTGAATTACCTAAACGTCCTTCTGGTGATGAAATAGATGTAATTCTCATGAAAGGACAACCGCAAACCACCACCGACGGAACACCCACAAAAAAAGCTAGTGTATTCAAGAGTTTGCAACGGTTTATTAAGGCATTGAGTAGTTAAATTCAGTGGAAATAGTAGAGATGTTTCATGAAACGTCTCTACTGCAAAAGGTTTATTTAAGAGCATGTTTGAAAAGTCAGGTTAAAAAAGCACAGAAAAATCATCGGAATATCCACCCTAAAACCCCTAGAACCAACAACAAAGGCATCAACCAATCACCCCAACGCACATATAAAGTCTGCGTTTGACGACGATAAATAGTTTCTGCATGGGTTTCGTAAGTGTTATAGCCCGATTTCCATAAAGTTCTGCCATGAGGATCAACAAAAGCCGAATATCCCGTATTTGTTGCCCTAACAGCCCATCTATCGGTTTCAATAGCCCGCATGATATCCTGGGCATGATGTTGGTCTGACATAGCAGACGTGTAATGGGCATCATTAGAAGAACTGAGGATAAATTGCCCACCCTTTAAAGCTTGACGACGGAAGATTTCTGGAAATGCTGATTCATAACAAATTCCCACAATTGCCCTGCCAAAGGGAGTATCAAAAACTTGATTTGGTAAACCATGAACTTGATGTTCATCTAATGGTGATAAACGTTGTACAAGCGCCCCTAAAATTTGTTCAAAAGGAATATATTCTCCCAAAGGAACTAGTTTAGATTTATCGTAACGGCTGGTAACTTCTCCATTACCAACGACAGTAAATAAACTGTTTGTATAGCTTTTCCCCCGTTTTCCAAAAGCACCTATCCAAGCAACCACACCTTTTTCTCGTATTGCTGCAACCAAAGGTGTATTACTGAAATTGCTTTCATATACAGGTAACGCACCTTCAGGTGTAAGAACTCCATTAACACCTTGATTTGCTAATTCTAAATATCCCTCAGTATAACCTGTAATCGCCCGACGAAATCCTTCAGGAAGCAATTTAATTTTATTAGGAATATTACCTTGAACAATACCAATTTTTAAAGCAGTATTTTGGCTATCATGCAAAGGTTGAGTATATAAAATAAACCCTAAAATATGAGAGATAATCAATAGTCCGATAGCAAGGATTAAATAATAATTAACGAACCGCAGAGACGCAGAGTACACAGAGGTTTTTCTTTCTTGCTTTTCTTCCTTTGCGCCTTTGCGACTTTGCGTGAGCTTTTCATAATAAATCCAAGCCTCAGCAACCAAGCCATTAACAGCCACAATAACAGCCGTTACAGCACTAGTACCAGACAATTGACCCAAATGTAAAATTACCAGATTGTGTGGTGATTGAGTATAAGCTAGAGAACTCCACCACAAAGGACTTGCACTCCAAAGGCTTTCTAAGGCGCACCATAAAGCCGTACCAACTAATACACGCAACCAGGGTTTTTGCTTGTCTAACCGCACCATTAAAGCTGCCCAAAGGGAGACTAATATTCCTCCCCAGAGGCTAATAAATAACCAACAAAAAAGAGTGATTGCTAAACCTGGTAAGGGGGGAACACCTAACCAATCCATAGGATAGATGCCGGTGATCCAGGATAGGGCAAATCCATGATATGCGATCGCCCAAATAAAGGCATAGAGTATTTTATTGCCAGTATATTTAATTACCAATATCCAGAGTGGTGCAAGGGCAAACCAGGCGAAAACCCAAGCGCCGACGGGGGCGACTGTCACCCCCATCAACAGGCCGCTGATCAAGGATAAAGTGTAAAGATGGAAGGATGAAAACAGCTTTTTTTCCAAAGACTTCATACTTTATCTTTTATAGTTATTCGGCTGCTTCTAACTCGCCAATTTCGCCAGTTTCACCAAGTTCACCAGTTTCAACCGTATCTGCTGGAACAATCGCTACTCCTGTAATAGCATCATCTTCGTCTAAACGCTGCACTCTCACCCCAGTAGCTGAACGTGATTGTACGGAAATTGCATTCACAGCTTGACGAATAATGATACCGCGATTTGTGACCATCATGATTTCTTCGTCGTTGTTGACAATGTGCAGGGTTGCTAGTTTGTCTTTGGTTTTGCGGTTTTTAAATTTGGTGGCTGTTAAACCTTGACCGGCACGATTTTGGAGTCGGAATTGTGCAACTGGAACGCGCTTTCCATATCCTCCCATCGTAATTACTAACACCCAAGGGCCAGTACTGTTGTTGGGTACTTCTGCGGTTTCTTCGGTTTCAATGATTTCTTCGGTTTCGATGATTTCTTCGGTTTCGATGATTTCTTCGATTTCCGCTTCTGTCTCGGTATTCAAAGTTTCGAGAACTGCGGCTGGAAGAATATCCATTCCCACTAATTCATCACCTTTTTTGAGTTTCATGGATTTTACACCACGAGTCGCCCTACCGAGGGGACGCAGTTGTTCTTGGGTACAGCGGAAGTGAATAGCCATGCCGTTACGAGAACCAATGATGACGCTATCTTCTACTTTTGCTCTTCGTACCCAGCGTAGTTGGTCGCCTTCTTCTAAGGATATGGCAATTAAACCATTAGCGCGAATGTTACTAAATGCTGCCAGTGCGGTTTTTTTGATGTTACCGCCTTTGGTGAGCATGATCAAATATTCATCTTCCCTAAATTCGTCTACAGGGACGATGGAGGTGATTTTTTCTTCTTTGGGTATGGGTAACATCTGCACGATGGGTGTACCGCGACTGGTACGAGAACCAAGGGGGATTTGATAGGTTCTCATTGAGTAGACGACACCGCGATCGCTAAAAAATAGTACGCTATCGTGGTCGCAGCAAGTGAAGAAATGCTCAATGGTGTCATCTTCTTTGACTTTAGCCCCGGCTTTGCCTCTTGTAGCGCGGCTTTGGGCTTCAAAGGTACTCACGGGCATCCGTTTGATGTAGCCTTGTTTGGTAATCAGAATCAGGACTTTTTCATTAGCGATGAGGTCAAGATCATCTAAATCACCTTCACCGTGGGTAATGAGTGTGCGTCGGGGTGTAGCGAAGCTAGTTTTGATTTGACTAATTTCGGTTTCAATAATTTCTAACACCCGTTCCCGTCTGTCCAAAATATCCTGCAAGTCGGCAATTATATTTTGTAATTCTTCGTGTTCCAGACGAATTTTATCGGCTTCTAAGGCTGTTAACCGTCGCAATTGCATTTGCAAAATTGCATCTGCTTGTACTTCTGAAAGTCCATAGGTTGTAATTAACTCCCCTTTAGCTGTGGGTGCATCTGGTGCATGACGAATTAAAACGATAATTGCATCTAAATGTGATAAGGCAATTAATAAACCTTGTAAAAGATGATCTCGTTCTTCTGCTTTTCGCAGTTGGAAACGTGTCCGTCTGTTAATGGTTTCGATGCGGAAATCGAGGAAGACTGTTAAGAAGTCTTTAATGGTGAGGATTTGGGGTTCACCATTCACCAATGCCAACATATTCGCGCCAAAGTTGGCTTGCAGTGGGGTTTGTTTGTAAAGGTTATTTAAAACAACACGGGGATAAGCATCGCGTTTTAATTCTATGACGATTCGCATCCCATCGCGATCGCTCTCATCCCGAATATCAGAAATGCCATCAATGCGCTTATCGTTCACCAACTCGGCAATTTTTTCGATTAATGCCGCTTTGTTGGTTTGGTAAGGCAATTCTGTGATAATAATTGCCTCCCGGTCTGGTCTATTTCGTTGTTCAATAGTTTCAATATTGGCAACGCCGCGCATGGTAATGGAACCGCGCCCAGTGGTGTAAGCTTCTTTAATTGCTGCTGTTCCTAAAACCAGCGCCCCGGTTGGGAAGTCCGGCCCGTGGATATACTGCATTAACTGAACTGGGGTGATTTCTGGATTGTGAATTAGTGCCACTAACCCATCAATCACTTCTCCTAAGTTGTGAGGAGGAATGTTTGTGGCCATTCCCACCGCAATCCCAGAAGAACCATTGAGTAGTAGTTGGGGAATACGTGAGGGTAAAACTGTCGGTTCTTGTTGGGAACCGTCGAAGTTATCGGCAAAATCTACCGTTTCTGATTCAATATCTTGCAATAATGCCGCGCTGGTTAGACCTTGCAAACGACATTCTGTGTACCGCATTGCCGCCGGCGGGTCATTATCTACAGAACCAAAGTTACCATGTCCGTTGATTAAAGGCGATCGCATCGAAAAATCCTGCGCCATCCGCACCAACGCATCATACACAGCCGTGTCACCGTGGGGGTGAAATTTACCTAAAACTTCCCCCACCACACGGGCGCTTTTCCGAAAAGGGCGATCGGGCAGCAAACCCAACTCGTGCATGGCGTAGAGAATGCGTCGATGCACAGGTTTTAGACCATCCCTGGCATCTGGCAGCGCCCGACCTACAATTACGCTCATGGCGTATTCCAGATAAGATCGCGACATTTCATTTCGCAAATCCGTCGGGATAATCCTCTCCTGTGAGGTTGTCATAAACTACAAAACTCCAAAAAATGCAGGTTTTAGCCTTTGTACTTGACAAAATACAAAATTATGTCAAATTAGTCTTGAATAATTGTCATATTTTGCTATAATTTTAACATATATTTATCCTAGTTTGTGGACAAAGTAGCTCTACAAAAATCTAATCCAATAGAAACTTAAAATTAAAATCTTCTATCATATGTTCAAGACAAATTGAGAAGTGAGAATACAAGAGTTTAAATTAATACTTTGATATTTTTTATTGATACATTTATTCGGATTTATTTATCCTTAAAGCCAATATTATTAGCCAAAAATAACCACCATAAATTAATCATATTAGGATTTACAGCCCATAGCAGATCAATGAAGTAAAGAATCTAAATTCAACGCCAGACACCCGAACCCCAAACTCCGAACCCCTGACTCCTGAATTTTGTGCTAATTTTTACTTATCTAGTAAATAACTATAAGTTCCTGCTTGCGATCGCAATTCTTCATGACTTCCACGTTGTACCACCTTTCCTTTATCTAACACAATAATTTCATCACAGTCTCGAATAGTGCTAAGACGATGGGCAACAATAATACAAGATACACCACGACGACGAATATTGCGATCGATAATTAGTTCAGTTTCCGCATCCAAAGAACTTGTAGCTTCATCCATCACCAAAATCACCGGATTTCTGACTAAAGCCCTAGCAATTTCTAAACGTTGGCGTTGTCCCCCACTAATATTTAAACCACCCTCACTTAATTGAGCATTGTATCCTCCGGGTAAAGACATAATCAAACTATGAATTTCCGCATCCTGACAAGCTTTTATAATATCAACATCTGATATAGATTCATCCCAAAGAGTCAAATTATCTCTAACTGTTCCCTCAAACAAAAAGATATCTTGTTCCACCATTGCCAATGAATTTGCTAATACCAAACGTGGAATTTGTTGACGAGGAATACCATCAAACAAAATTTCCCCATTCCAAGGAGTATAAAGCCCTGTAATTAGTTTGCTAATCGTAGATTTACCAGAACCACTACCTCCCACCAATGCCACTCTCTGTCCTGATTGGACAATCAAGTTAAAATTCTCAACTAAAGGCGCTTCTAAGTGATTGTAGCCAAACGTAAGATTACGTAACTCAACCTGTCCCTCTAATAATAACGAAACATCATCATTTTTAATCACTAATTCTCTAGTAACTTCAGAATCGATAGCATTATTAAAAACATCATCTAGACGTTCCAGATCAGCCTCTAAAAGTTGTAAATTAGCACCAAAATTGACCAAGCTATTAACTGGTTGGAGAAAACTAGTTACCAAACTTTGATAAGCAATTAACATTCCCATACTCATGCTACCTTCCATCACTCGCACACCTCCTACTACTAAAATGATAGTAGTTGCAAGATAGCTAAAAATTGTTGGTAACAGATTTAAATATAAACTCTGTAAATCTAGCTTTTGTTGGGCATTATGAAATTTAGTATAATATCCGGCAAACTTAGCAAATAAACTTGATTCTAAGCCAGATGATTTCACCGTTTCTATATTTTGAATCCCACTAGTAGCAAAACCATAAAGTTGATCTCGTTCTTGACTTACCTTTAAGTTTGCATCTACCCGAAATCTTTTCACCATCTGTAAAGTTAAAAGATTAAGAACAGCAAAGCTGATGGTCATTATCGTTAAAACTTGATCATAAATGAGCATCATCACTGCATAAAATACCAACATCAAGGTATCAATGATTGTCGTGCTGATATTATTTAAACCATTAACTACATTTTTATTCAAATTTACACGATTACTAATATCACCAGCGAAACGTTGAGCGTAAAAATTGATAGGTAAACGCAGAATATGCCAAATAAAATTACCTGTCATCACCATTGATAATTTAATAGTTAATCGCCGCAAATATAGTAATTGTAATTGCCTTATTAATATTTGGAGTATAGCGGTAATTACTATAGCCAACAACAGAGGTTTTAGCCATTCTTCTCGCCCTTGAATGAGAATTTCATCTGTAAAAAATTGTGCAATTGCAGGTAAAGCTAACCGAGTTAACGTCAGCAGAATTCCTGCTAAAATGGATAACAGCAAAGCATCATAGGAACTTTTAAACCGGGAGTATAAAGCCAAAAAAGTATTGCGCTTTTCTCCAGCTTTTTTAAAATCTTCTCCCGGTTCTATTACTAATACAATACCCGTATAAGCTTCATTGAATTCCTGCTTAGACACCTGGCATCTACCACTAGCTGGATCATTAAGATAAACCCAATTGATGCTAAATCCTTCTACTACTAAAAAATGGTTAAAATTCCAAAATACAATATAAGGAAATTGAACTTTTTCTAAAGATTCTAGACCTTTTTTATAACCTTTTGCTTGCATTCCATAACGTCGGGCAGCTTTGAGGATATTTGCAGCTTTACTACCATCTCTCGATACCCCACATTCTTGACGTAGTTCTGCCAGAGGGACAATGCGCTGATAATAAGCAAGAATAATACCCAGTGCGGCTGCACCACATTCAGTCGCTTCCATTTGCAGCACTGTTGGCGTTTTTACCCTCTTTCTCGAATATTTAATAAGTTGCCAGAAACTCTGGCAGGGATTAATTGATGCCACTCCATTCCCTCAAAAATGGTAAAATAAATGTGATAGGTTGTCTTTGTTCTAAAATAATATTGACTTTAGTAGTTGTTCCCGAAGATAACTTTAAGTTTGTTGGCCCAGTAGAAGAAGACCATTCATATTTGCTAAAATTAGTAAAATTTGGTTTTAATTCAGCCCATACTTCTATTTGTGGTTCTTGAGATTTGGTAACTATACTTTCTACTAATTCAGTATTACCAAGAACATTCACCGCACCTTGTTTAGTAACGGGAAAAGGTGAAACAGAGATAACCTTACCAACAATACCCCCAAATTGTTCTCGCTTCACACTAGTAGGAGTAATTTGAATTTCCATTCCAGGTTTAATTTTTTTACCATCTCCTACAGAAAAATATGTAACTCCTACTAATTTTTCAGACGCTGCTGCTTTTATTTCTAGAGAACCAATGCTAGTCCCAGTATTAACTACCTGTCCATTACTGGTAGTGAGTTCAAGAATACATCCAGTATAAGGGCTTTTAATAATGCTGTTGTTTTTGATTTTTTGTTCCAGGGTATCAATTTCTTGTTTGTTTTGTAAAATTTGATTTTTTCTGTTAATTACATCGGTGAAATTTTGTTGTTTTAGAGTTTTTTCTTTGGTGGTTATTTCTTCTAACTTAACTTGTATTTCAGATAAATTATTAACATTATCAATGTATTGTTTTTCTGTTGTAGTTATGTCTACATCTAATTGCTTTAGCTGTGCTTTAATATTAGATATATTTTGTAGATTTTGTCGATATTGTTGATCAGATTCTAATACTCCATCTTTGGAAATTGCTCCCTTGGTAAATAGTTCTTGCCTTTTCTCTAATCTCTCCCGAAATACTGGCACTAAAGCTTCTGTATCCTTGAGATTTTGCTGCAAACTTACTTGTCGCTGTTGGATAGCACTATTAGTTTGATTTTTAAGAATAGGACTTATAACTTGATTATCTCGCAGCCGTTGTTGTAAACTTTCCCTTTGTTGCTGTAATGCTAATTTTTCTAGTTGATTTTTTTGCACTTCTAGATTAGTAGCTTCAATATCTTGTTGTTGTAATACCTCTAATTTAGTTTTTTCCTGTTGTAGCTGTTGCTTAAGATCAATTGGGTCAATGAATGCTATTATTTCTTCTGCTTGTTCAATTTCATTACCATTATTCTTCTTTAAACAATCCCCAACTTTTACATTTAACTGTTTTATTTGTCCAGAAATAGGGGATTGTATGTCTACTATTTGACGAGGATAAATTAATACTCCTTTGCCACTAACCGAAATAGGAATTCTCCCCAAGAACATCCAAACAATAATTAGTAAAAATAATGTGCTTAATACAGATAAATGTAGCCAATCTTGAGGCTTAATAATATGAATTAGTAGATCTAATTGCTCAGGGGAAGATAAATGATCTAGCGCTTGTTTTCGGAATAGATTTTTATTTTTATCATTAGTCATTTTTTTAGATATCTGGTGATCATAGATGAGCGTTTATCAGCCAGATTATAAGAGGGTGTTTGAAAAGTTGGAAAAGGTATAATTTGTCATTCTGAGTGGAACGTTCGCGTAGCGTTCCGAAGGAAAGAATCTAGGGTTTGAGCGATTACTCGGAGATGCTTCACTACTTATCCTACGGGAAGCAAGCTACAGCATGACTTTTAAAACATCCTCTAAACTGTTATCTTAATAACTATTTCTGACTTGTTTTAATAGCCAATTAAATCTGGTTGCAGCTAGTGCTGTATTTTCCAAAGTATCTAAATTCAGTTCATCTTCATCTTCCATAGCTTCAGAGACAGATTGACTTTGAATATATGCCACATTACGATAACCTCTGCTAATCATTCTTTCTCTTAATCTATCTGTGATAACTACTGTAATTGCCCGATAAAAACGGGATGCAAATCCCATATCATTCTCTAGTTTAGTTCTCAATTTCTGCTGAGGAATTGCCAATAAGAGTGATATTGCTGATGCTTTTACTGTGGCAGAAGCTTTTCCTGTTTCTACAAAAGACATTTCTCCTACTATTTCCCCTTGTGGTAATTGAGCAACTTCTTTAATAATTTTTACTTCATTTTCAATAATTTCTAAAAATACTGCTAATTTGCCTTCAAGAAGGATATAAAGTGACTCTACTGTTTCTCCTTGTTGGAGTAATACTGTCCCTGGTGAATATTGCAACAATTTTCCTGTAGCGAGTATCCAATCAATATCAATATCATCTAAAATTCCAAATACAAATAGGACTTTTCTCAAAGGAGGATTCGACAATACTTTGCGGCTAACTAAAAGAAATGTGATTTTCCGCATTCGTTCAGCAAGCAAAATGCAAAGACTTTGATAAAAACGGGATGCAAAACCTAAATCATAATTTAGTTTAGATGATAATTGTTGCCAAGATAAAGATAAAACCACTGAATTTTCAAATGACTTGACTGTGGCTGATGTTGGTAGTTTATCTAAAAAAGAAATTTCCCCTACTATCTCTCCTGGTGTGATTCTAGCAATTTCCTGATCAGGATTTTCCGTATCTACCTCAGACTGCTGGGAGACAAAAACCGACAAAGTTCCCTCTAAAATAATAAACAGATTATGAATATAACTTCCTTCTTGAATTAAGATATCACCAACAGCTAATTCCCTCTTTATGCCTTGATCTAAAATCCATTGAATATCTTGCTCTTGCAACACACCAAAAGGAGAAAGTTTTGGTTTCATAACTTGAAATTTTATGGTATCAGAACTATAGCATATAGAACTTACTGTACAAAATGCACATGATATGTATGAAGGAAATAGCCTAATTTCGGGCTTTTGGAATAACCTGTTTATTAGTTAGGACTCTAGCATGATGCCAGAATTGTTTTGATATCAGGGTTTGGAACAAGAAATTGAAGGAAGTATAGGACTAATAGACAGAGTATTCACTGCCTTAGCAACCAAATGAACTTGACCTTGATCATCAATCACCCATCCTTGTGCTTCCAAAATCTCTTTTTGAGGAATGGCACTAACATCAACTGGTTGAATATCTCTATTATTTTTCTGACTGGGTACTAAATCTACTAAGTCAACTAGTGCTGTTGTACCTGTAAATAAATCATTGGGACTAGATGGAAATCCACCCTTGCCAGTAACAGTAAATTGATTTTTTTGAAGTGCAAATTTTCTACTAGTCACACATCTCTGATCAATCTGATTGGTGGTATCAAGCACATTAGTAGATAATGTGACTAATCCTTGGGAGGGATCAATATTTAGGGTATTGATGGTTACTTGACCATTTAAGCCAAACTGAGAACTAGCTGTAATATCACTAAATTCAGTGTTTTGGAGATTATAATCTATGCCAAAAATCCCTTGTGTTGTGATGTTAATGTTACCTCCATTGCCTTTGTCAGCGTTGGCAATAATATCACTATTTTCTGAAGATAATGCTACAACAAATCCATCTTTAGCATCAATGATAATATTACCACCGTTAGCTAAACCAGAAGCTTGTGCGGAAATTAGACTTTGATTCCGCATCAGCAATAAATTTTGCAGAGATAGGGTAATATTCGCACCTTCTCCGCTTTCACTAGCGCCAGTATTCGCTGTTAATTTACCTTGATTCAGAAACAATTTATCTGCTGTTACTGTTAAGTTACCTGCCTGTCCAAAACGATTACTAACTGTGATCGTTGCTCCGTCGCTGACGCTCAACTGCTTTGTAGTCACATCCAAGTTACCCCCAATACCAGGATTGTTTACAGCCAAGCTGTTAGCAAACAAGCCAGTAATCTTATTATCACCTATCAGTTCAATTGATTCCTTAGCGGTGATAGATAAATCACCAGCTTTACCTGATGTCCTTGTGGATGTTGTGATTGCTCCCCCCCCTTGAATAATTAATCGTTTTGTATAAATGGTCAAGTTCCCACTACTTCCATTCCCATTACTGGCATCTGAAAAAATACCAACACCATTTCTGGGATCTGGATTAGAACCAATTACTTCTATAGACTCTGAGGTATTGATAGTCACATCACCTGCTCTGCCATTGCCAAAGGTGCTAGTAGATACTACACCTCCATCTTGAATAATTAGTCGCTGGGTTTCCATGATAATGTTTCCCGCATTATTTGCAGATGAAGTTTGATTATATAAGCCACTACCGAAATTAGTGCCTGCTCCAACTCCAATCAGTTTGATAGAATCAGATGTGTTGATCAATAAATTGGGTGTATTGATGGGATTAAAGTTTTCGGCAAAAATATAAGAACCTTCACTAATAGTTAAGTTCCTTCCTTGAATCGTAATCACATCAACACCTTGACTATTAGAAGTTGAATTTGGGTTATGTTTTACTTCAATTGCAGCGCCTTGAGATATAAGAATGTCTTTAAAGTTGTGTACTCCTTGATAGCCTAATTCCCAACCTAAAGCTAGTGGTTTGAGGCTGACTAAACTGTTGTCACTAACACTTCCTAACTCAATTCTGCCTTCAACAGTTGCCGCACCACCTTCAAAGTTGATATCACCTCCAACTAAAGCAAATGTATGCCCTAAATCTACCTGAAGACCTAGTTTACTCAGGTTGGTGATGCTGCCAGAATTGGAGCTAAATTGTAAGCCCAGGGGAACATGAATACTCAGTAAAGGCTTAACATCAGGATGAATAGCGCTAAATTGGATACCATTTTCAAAGTTGATACTACTGGCGGTGCTGCCTACAAAAGAGCCTTTGATATCTAGGCTGGCGTTTTGACCAAATATAATTCCCTGGGGATTAATCATAAACAGGTCAGCATTGCCCAATATCCCCAAAGTTCCCAAGATTTGAGATGGGTGAGAACCGGTGACTCTTGTGATAATTCTTTCAATACCAGCAGG
Source organism: Anabaena sp. EIM26 (assembly GCF_057568715.1). Taxonomy (NCBI): domain Bacteria; kingdom Bacillati; phylum Cyanobacteriota; class Cyanophyceae; order Nostocales; family Nostocaceae; genus Anabaena; species Anabaena sp. EIM26. Next base: position 3,036,354 of record NZ_CM172472.1, read on the forward strand.
TTGAGAGAAGTAAACACCTCTTTCTTGCTCAACATTGAATTCTTGGAAACTATGGAAAAGGTTAGCACCACGAGCAGCACCGCCATCAATGCGGTTAATACTCATATCCTTGCTATTTACGGTTTGGGTAATGACGGAGTTTTCAGTTCCCAGGGTAGTATCAGGAGTAAGTTGTGCTGAGGTTTTTTGTGTTGATAAGGAAGTTAAAATTACAAAATATACAATAGATTTAACTACCCAACCTCTTTGATGAAGTGGCCAGATGAAATCGAAGCTTCTCTCTGTGTAGGAAATAGATTTTACGTTTAATTTAGTGGATTTGTTCAGTAGTGTGGATTGTAGAAAACTAATACACGATAAATGAGAGTTATGACAACGCGGCACAAGTTTTTTCATGATTTTTGATGGTCTTGATAGTAATTGCACTGCATGAATTTTTTATGCCATCCTCAATAATTTCCATTACTTCAAATTTAATTCTATGCAGTTGCTAAAGCTGTTTAAAATGCTCATGAAGATGCAATTTTCAATAATTTTATTAAGAGTAATATTTAATCAAATAGCAATAAAAAACATCTATACGAATCCGGTTGTATTACTGAATTACTCGTGAAGGCGGGGAATAGGATTTTAGAAAGTTCGGTGTGCTTTGTGTACTGAGTTTTTTAATCTCAAAGCGCAGGCTTCACCAACAAAAATCAAATAGGATTCCTATATTCCTAGGACTGACGCACTGTAGAAACTTCATATGATATTTATGCACGAAATTACCTAGTTTCAGGCTTTTGGAATCGCATATTAGTGCGGTGCGTCAGATAGATAAAATCTGTATGTGTCCTAAATTATCGGGTCTGACGTGGTTGGTGAGCTTGCCGAACCGCACCCTACAAGAGATAAAATTCATATTTGATAGATTGTGTCAATGCGTAAGTCCTAATTCCTATATATGGATATGGTGTATTAAGGACTTTGCCCTAATACACTCAAATATATGAAAATAATTATGATGGGTTAAAGTTTGTTACACCGTCAGATAAATATTCAGTGACTGGATGAGACTTAGACATCTACTGGGGCAAGTGGGGATTGGGGTTTACCACCTGCAACGGTTTCTAACTGCTCATCACTTAATTCCAAGTCTTCTTGCTCTTGTTCTATATCTGTTGTTTCAGATGGTTGAGATATATCTAGATTAGACTTTGGCTCAATTGTGTTAGACATGATTATTTGCGCTCCTAGTTAATTTTATTGATTTATATGTGCCAACTCTATCTCTAGGCTGATACTTTGCTAGATTATCTGCCGTTTAAGAGACACAGTATTTTTGCTCAACAGCAAATTTTTTTTATATCTGTGTATAGATAGCATACTATGAGGGAATCGTAATTCTTACCCATAAACATAAATTTTCATCATATCTTTAAATACCAGAGCTTTGCAGCATACGCCTATTAGTAGACTAGTTACGCAGCATTAAAACCATCCATCTTAAATAATTAGGACTTAGGCAAGATGTGTCTGAAAACCTGATGATTATGTAGCGTTAATTCATGAATTAAGCTGTTGTGCATTTAATTTGTATAAGTATGGCGGGCAAGATGCCCACCCACAGGATTTAACCATTTGAGGATTATCCAATCTAGGTGCGTAACAGATTACTGCTACTTTCATTCTGTTTTGCGTAAGTCTTGATAATACCTGAGTTCGACATCAGATCATTTGTGGAAAACTCTCCCCCAGTAGGAGTTTCAAACCCTTATTCTCTCGCTCTTAAAAATGATAACTTCGTTCGCGTAGCGTCTCCGTTCGGCGAAGCCGTGCCGTAGGCATAGGAGAAACTCCTCACACCGAACTCAGGTGATAATGATTTTTTGAATTTCTTCCAACCTGCTATTGGCTGTATATTTAATTAATTGTTCCGGTTTAGTCTAGTTGTCGGGCAATGAGTTTGGTGAATATTCCTGGTTGTTGCATCAGTTCTGTAAATGAACCAACCTGGACAATTTGACCGGCTTCTATGACGTAGATGCGGTCTGCATGACGAATGGTGCTAAGACGATGGGCAATGACGATTCTGGTGACATTCAATTGATTTAAATTTTCGGTGACGATCGCTTGGGTATGATTATCTAAGAAACTGGTAGCTTCGTCCATGAAGATGATTTTAGGTTGAAAGACGAGCGATCGCGCAATCATTAACCTCTGCAATTGCCCACCGGAAATATTACTACCACCTTCACTCACTAAAGTATGTATTCCCATCGGCATGGCTTCGATATCTGCGGTTAAACCTGCCATTCTCACTGCTGTCCAAGCTTGTTCCATAGTCACAAATGACCCGGTGGTGATATTGTCAAATATCGACCCTTGCATGACTTTGCTATTTTGCAGCACTACTCCCAATTGTCGCCGGACTGCGGAGAGGTTTAACTGGGCTAAATCTTGATCATCATAGGATATTGTTCCCTTTAAGGGCGTTTCAAATCCTAAGAGTAAGCGCAATAGTGTTGATTTACCACTTCCTGAAGGGCCAACAATGGCTATAAATTCTCCTGGTTCAGCATTAATAGTGACATCATTCAATATCAATTGTCCATCCTGACGGTAGCGGAAACTCACATTTTTTAATGTTACACGCCCCTGTAAAGGTTCTGGTTCGGCTTGATTCGATGCAGATTCTAATTCCCCTTGTAAAATTGATGCTGACCGTTGCCACAAAGGTATAATGTGGACTATACCCACTAAAGTATTACTGAGGGAAGTTACCCCGACGAAAAATGTTCCAAATGCAGCGTTAAAAGCTAAAAATGTTCCTAGTGTCAAATCCCCTTGACCTATTAAATTGTTTTGCATGGCTGTAAACCCAAACCAATAAAGTAGCAGGTAACTAACTGGTAAAAGTAGGTCATTAAATATGGAAACTATGTGATTGAGGCGGATAATTTCATTGGTAAACTGGATCTGCTGATTGTAACTTTTTGCCCAAATAGTAAATGCTCTTGTTTCTGCGGCTGCAACTCGTATTTTAGCAACTCCGTTCAGCATTTGCACCACTAGACCCTGAATGCGACCAATCAATACTTCCTGTTGGCGTTCTTGGGCTAATAATATCAAGCTAGAGAAGATTGTAAAACTGATCCCTACTAGGGCAACTATAACTCCTACTAAAGCTAGTTGGGGGCTGTAAATAAACATTAGCCCCAGGTTTAATAAGGCAAATACTCCACTTAAAAGAGTGCGTTGAATTGCACCGCTAATCATGCTATATATTTGGCTGACGGACATGATTCGCAGTAGCATATCGCCACTATTAAACTGACGAATAAATGAGGGTTTCAATCTCAATAATCTATCCCAAACTGCTGTTTGTATTTGACTACTAGTTCCTTCGGCTATTCTTTGGGAGATTAAACCTTGGGATAGGTTCAAAATAGTCCTGCCAAAGCTGACAGCTAATAAACCTACAGTTAGTTGAATGAGGAGGAAGCGATCGCTGTTGGGAATGGCTGTATCAATGAGAATGGCTGTAGCCTGGGGCGTAATCATGCTCAATAATGTCCCCACTATCCCCACGGCTATAAGTACAAAAACGTCTCTCTCAAATCCTTTAATGCCAAATTTCAGCACATCTGTTATTTTCTTGACTACCGATGGGAAAGGTCGGTAAAACATATAAGCCTCTGGTGCTAAAGTTGTGGCTATATGTTCAGAAACCAAGGTGTGAGTCTGTAGTTCTGGATCAAATAAGAAGTAGCGATCGCCTTGACTTTTGTCAATTAACAGTGCTACTGGACGATTTTCGGCTTGAGTAAACGCCAATAACGGCCCATTATCTTTTCGCCACCAGTCTCCTGCTAATATGACTTTGCGGGTGCGAATTTGGGTAGCTTGAGCGATCGCTTCTACTATATCTTTGTTTTGACGCTGACTTTTCTCTGATAATTTGGGGGAAACAATCCTAATTCCCATAACTTTACCAACAGCCCCAGCCGCAACTAATAATGGTGTTTCTTTTTTCTCAAATCTCTGTTGTGGCTGTGTTAAATTAGAGGCTAAATTTGAAATTGCTGTCTGAATATTTTCATGGTTAAGTCGTTGCTGTTTTTGTAATTTCTGCACTTTCAATTCTATTTCTTTTAACGAGAATTGATAAAAATAGTTATGAAAATATTTATAAAAATAAGTTAACCCAATCAGTAATTGTTCATAATTTAAATCCGCAGTCATCCTAATTTTAAGTTCAGTTTGTGTAATCGGTTGCAACCAAGTCCCAGAAGTAATTGGAAACCATTTTTTCTCATCTAAAGAAAAATCTTTTCTACCCATCCATAAAGCATCACCTTCACACACCTGCACCCAAATAACTGATTGATGTCTAGCTTGTAAAAATTCCCCAGGTGATAAAGAAAGTTGTTCTAAATCTTTTTTGACAACAACTTTTACATTCGGTTTTGATTCTCCTATCACTAGTTGATTTAAACTAATGAGCCAGGTTTCTATTAAGTTTGTAAATAGCGGAGTTTCTGCTGTATTCTCCTCTATCCCTGCAATCATATCGCTAAATTCTAATAACTGAAGTTCTGTATCTTCCAAAGCTATGGCTACAATACCGCGTTGAGTATTAGTTTCTGGTTCATGCCATAATCTAGATCCAAATACAGCTTCTCCCTGGCTAACACAGAAAAGATAACGGCGATTTCCTATTGGTTTTTCTGCCTCAACTTTAGTACTAAAAAGTGCCAAAGAACCTGATTTTACTAACCATACTTTTTCAATGGTATCTAGGAGAAGTGGTTTATTTCCTTTAATTTGATGTATTTTAATCATAAATATTCAACCAAGCTCAAAATTATTTTATGTTATTAAGATAATTCCATAAAAAACATGATCCAATGGAGTAGGGGTAATTCATGAATTACCCCTACTTTCGCGGGGACAAGCTTTAGGGAAATGTGGGTTAAAACAGAATCAATCATTCTATGGAGTTCTCTAAGTCTTTTGGATGAGGAATTTTTAGATCACAATTAAGCCTATAGATAGGTAAATTTAACAATCAGATTGTTTAGGCTAGGTTGGTAAAGCTATGAAAAAATTCATGAATCAAGAAACAGTTCCCAATCAAGCCGAAAAGCTGAACCCTGAAGAAGAAGCATCACAATTAAGTCTAGAGTTACTAGACAAAATTAAACATCCACCAAAAATGGATGATGTCATTCGAGAACAATCACCAACTGAAAAACGCGGAAATCCAGCTTTAGTTCCCGAAATGATGGATGAACCCGCTAATGAAATGACTGGGTTGATTTAAAGAGGAGTCAGGTTAGAATTACATTCAGTGTTTTGACTCTTCTAATTCATGCTACCAGTTATATATTCTGATGAATTTCTAGAACACCAAACCGGACGCTATCATCCCGAAAAACCGGAACGTTTAATAGCTATTGTTAATGCTTTGAAAAGTGCCAGCTTTGCTGAGAAGCTAGAATGGCTATCTCCTACCCTCAAATTAGGGTTGATGTCTTGGATAGAAACTGCCCATACTGCAACATACATTAGCAAACTACAAGCGATAGCGAAGCGCTCCGCAGGAATCGCTTCCAGTGGTGGTGGTTATTTAGATGGAGACACCCCAGTTTCTCCCCGTAGCTATGACGTAGCTTTATTAGCGGTTAGCGCTTGGTTAGAAGGGGTAGATGTAGTTTTAGCCAGAGAAAATCCCGCCTTTGTATTAGCGCGTCCACCGGGACATCATGCCGAAAGTGATGCAGGAATGGGTTTTTGCTTATTTTCTAATGCGGCTATTGCGGCTTTATACGCCTTACAACAACCAGGAGTTAACCGCGTCGCTATTTTAGATTGGGACGTACATCATGGGAATGGTACTCAAGCGATAGTGGAGACTCACTCACAAATTGCATATTGTTCTCTACATCAATACCCAGCTTATCCCGGTAGTGGGAAAGCTTCCGAAAAAGGTTTACATCAGAATGTTCTCAATTTACCTTTACCCCCTGGTAGTGATATTACTGTCTATCAACCTCTATGGAAAAGTTTGATTTTACCTTTTTTAAATAAGTTTCAGCCAGATTTACTGATCATTAGTGCTGGTTATGATGCATTAAAAGATGATCCTTTAGCAAGTGTCAATTTGCAACCTGAAGATTTTGGTTTATTTACAGAATATTGTTTAGGTATAACTCGCAAAATTTTATTTGGCTTGGAAGGTGGCTATGATTTATCATCATTATCACAATCAGTAGTTGCCACTATTGAACGCTGTTTAGCCTAATGCTGTATTTTTAGTATAGATATCTGCTAATTTGTGGATTCTATACTCAACTATATTTAAGACTTTGCCACTCAAATTAATATGCTGATATTTTAGATAAATTTGCCCTCCTAGTTTTTCTACAATCCTGCGGCTGGCGGCATTTTCACGATCTACAGGATATCTCAAATACTTGTAATCTAAGTTATCGTCAGCCCATTGTTTCAATGATCTAATTGCTTCTGTAGCATAGCCTTGATTATGTGCTGATTTTTTCAACCAAATTCCTGTTTGGGGCGATTTACTATTAATTTTATATATGCCACTACAACCTAAAAATTCTTGAGAATCTTTCTTTAATATCACAACTATTAAGTTCTCTCCTTTTTTCATTTCTAGTAAAGATTCATTAATAAAAAATTCAGTATCTTCAATTTCTCTAGGTGGGGCAGCATATAAATAAGTTGTGATTTCAGGAGTGAATTCTCGAAAAATATCTTCTTTATATTTAAGTGATATCGGCTGTAATAATAGGCGATTGGTGGATATTGCCAAATGTAAATATTCCATAATCTTCCTCACAGTAGATGTAATCAATGACACGGAATTATAAAGTTGCTTACGGTACTTAGAAGTGGCGTTATTTTTACTTATAGTATTTTTCTGTATTGTCTTTCACCAAATCAGGGCTAAATTCATCAAATCTTTAGCGATAAAAATTTGTCATGATCTCCTGAAAGAGCTAAAGTTTTGTTAAGATGCTATTGCTAGGGATTAATCAGCAAGATCAATCCATCTGGATGCTGAGACATTAATAGTACTAGCAACTGCTTAAAGTTCTGAAGGTGAACAAATGACCACCTATATGTTTTTTGACGATGCCCTCCGAATGTTGACCAATGCCTATTTGATCTCAGCAATTCTTTTAATTGCAGCTTCGAGTATAGGTTTGGCAGTGATTGAGACGATTGAAAAAACAGGAGATCACTAAGTTCACTTTCTAGGTGTGCTTCAGCGACCAAAAAATTCTCTGTCCGTGTTCCCTTTGTGTTAATCATGGGAACAGTAAGCCCTACAAGTCTCACAGCGTTGCAGGTTTACCTGGAAGTGATCAACCGCGCAGGTAACTGTACCGCTATCGGGACGGTTATTGACAGTAGGGGAAGGAAAAAACAAGCTTGACTTTTTCTTTATTGATGACGAATCAGGAGTATGACTCTACACAGGAAATTGGCTAACTAAATACCATTGATGGAGAGTAGGAAAAATATTTTTTACAGTACATAATTACTATTATTCAGAAATATATTTTTTTAATAAAGAAGACCGCTGTATCTTTTCTGTATTTTCTCGGATAAATATTCCTTAATGAAGTTTTGTAAATAAATAGTTTTGTGAAGTTTAAAAGTATTGAAATTGATGCATTATTTCTGACCCTAAGGATTGTAGGATTTGGTTATCTGATTTCAAGACCCTATCGTTTATCAGTATGCCTGTCTCTGCTACTCTATCCCAACTAGTTGAAGTTCTTTTAGCGAATCCTGTTAATGTATCTGTATCTGCTTTAGCTCAATTGGGCATTGGTATGCAAACAGATACCAGAGTTTTGCAACCTGGTGAAGTGTTTATGGCTTTACGAGGGGAAAAATTTGATGGACATGATTTTGTGGAGATAGCGATCGCTAAAGGTGCGATCGCAGCTATTGTAGATTACGACTATGAAAACCCTGGATTCCCAGTTTTGCAGGTGAAAGACACCCTCAAGGCATATCAGCAAATTGCTAGATGGTGGCGTGATTCCTTTGCTATGCCGGTGATTGGGGTAACAGGTTCGGTGGGTAAAACCACAACCAAGGAAATAATCGCCGCAGTTTTAGCCACTCAGGGACGAGTTCACAAAACCTATGGGAATTTCAATAACGAAATTGGTGTCCCCAAAACCTTGTTAGAACTCGGTGCAGAAGATGATTTTGCTGTGATAGAAATGGCAATGCGAGGAAGGGGACAAATTGCCGAACTAACGCAAATCGCTAAACCAACAATTGGATTAATTACTAATGTGGGAACGGCACATATTGAGTTACTCGGTTCAGAATTAGCCATAGCTGAGGCGAAATGTGAATTATTAGCAGAAATGCCTAGTGATAGTGTGGCGATTCTGAATCATGATAATTCCTTATTAATGGAGACAGCAGCGAGATTTTGGCAAGGGAAAGTGATTAGTTATGGCTTTTCTGGTGGAGATATTCAAGGGAAGTTAATTGATAACGAAGTTGTAGAAGTAGCAGGAATGCGTTTACCTTTACCGTTACCAGGTCGTCATAATGCTACTAATTTTTTAGCAGCTTTAGCAGTAGCTAAGGTATTAGAAATTGATTGGAAATCTCTACAAGCTGGGGTAGTTGTGAATATGCCTAATGGGCGATCGCAACGGTTTACCTTAGCTAATGATATTTTAATCTTAGATGAAACCTACAATGCTGCCCCAGAGGCGATGTTAGCGGCGTTGCAGTTATTGGCAGATACCCCCGGAAAGCGAAAAATAGCTGTTTTGGGGGCAATGAAGGAATTAGGGGCAAGATCCCCTCAATTGCATCAACAAGTTGGGGAAATGGTGCAGAATTTGCAGTTAGATGGTTTGCTGGTTTTAGTTGATGGACAAGATGCAGAAACTATCGCCAAAAGTGCTGTTGGCATACCTTCTGAGTGTTTTGTCACCCATACCGATTTGGTAGCGAGATTGAAGAATTATATGCAGGAGGGCGATCGCTTATTATTTAAAGCAGCCCATTCCGTTGGATTAGATCGGGTTGTCAATCAATTACGGGTAGAACTAGCCTACCCCACAAGATAAGACCATTTATTTTCTGGAAGTCCCTTTCACGGGGACAAGCTTTAGGGGAATGATATTAAAACAGGATCAATCATTAGACATCTTTGAAAATTAAATTTGCGTTTCCTAGAAACCTTGTAGAGACGTTTAATGGGTAGGGATTCTCGTCTCTACAATTCTTTTCCAGAGATGTCTATTCTATGGAGTTCTCTAAGAGAACTCCACAAAAAAGATGATCCAATCTTGTGGGATGGGCATCTTGCCCGTCCTTGTATTATTAGCGGGCAAGATGCCCGCACCACAAGAAATTTTGGGATATTTTTTTAATTGGAGAACTCTAAGTCATACCTTTTTTAAGGCTGATGACTACGACGAATTTCTGTAATTTGATCTGCTACATCTAGTAGAGATTTCGATATTTCTGTGCCGGTGAGAATGATATCAACATGAGGAGGGCGTTTTGCCAGAAACTCTAAAACCTCTGCTTCTGGAATTAAGCCGAAGTTGATAGCTAAACTTAACTCATCTAAAACAAAGAGAGAGTATTTCCCTTCAGATACTACTTTTTGTGTGTACTGCCACAATATTTGTAAAGCTTGGTTTTCGGTTTCGTCTAAATGTGGGGTGTCAATACAACGGGGTAAGTCACAGCGAATCCAATCTAAATTTTGAACCATTTGAATAGGCTTGTCATTTCCTTGACGAATACCACCTTTGAGAAACTGCACTATCAATACTGGTGTACCTTGACCTGCTATTCTCAGCGCTTGTGCCATAACGCTTGTGAAAAAGTTACGATGGGGACTAGTGAAAACTTGTAATAGTCCCTCAACTGAATATGGTAAGCTGAGAGTCGAATTGATACTTGGGGTTTCTAGTTGTGCAACCATAGGGTTAAGTTTAAAAAGTCACAATAAATTAAATAGTTTTCGTTGAGAGTAGTAATCGTAAATCTAAGCTGTATAATCAGTCTGTTTTGTACAGGTCTAGTGTATTTCATGATTGCCATTATTTAGTCAAACACTAGATTTATTCTGAAGTCAAGAGCTATTTTGATTTACATTTTTGTTTTTCTTACCTGAAGGTAGTTGTAAAAATAGAAACAAATAATTGGCAGTATTTATCAATTAAAACTCTGGGCTAGGGGCTGAAAATCATTAAAAAAGTAGATTGATCATTTTATTTGGGCAAAACAGAGTTAGGTGGTAGTGAATTTAAGATGATGAGGAGTGAATGATTGTGAGATTGGTGATTCTAGGAGGTTCAGGATCTGGAAAAAGTACTCAAGCACAAAGGCTGTGCAAATACTTTGATATTCCGCTGATTTCCACAGGTGAGATTTTACGAGACGCTATCTCTGGTGACAAAACAGGCAATGGCTATGGTGAACTGAATGATTTAGGACGTAATGCCCGTGCTTATGTGATCAGAGGGGAATTAGTCCCAGATGAAATGATGATTGAATTTATCAAGGTGCGTCTGAGTCAACAGGATGCTAATTGTGGTTGGGTATTAGAGGGCTATCCTCGAACGGCTTTTCAAGCGGAAGAATTAGATTTTTTATTGGACAATTTGGGAGAAAAGTTAGATTGGGCAATATATCTGCAAGTACCACAGGCAGTAATGGTTAGCCGTTCCTTAGGGCGATCGCTCCCAGATGATCAACCAGAGATTGTACAGCGGCGTGTAGAGCTATTCTACGATCGCACTATCCCTATCTTAGAATATTATGACCGTCGTCGTCGCCTATTAACTATCAATGGTGATGATTCCCCAGAACAGGTACAGCAAAATATTCTAACTTTACTTGGATGACAGGAGGAGGCAGGGGGCAGATCACAAGGGTATGTATTTTACATTGTCGTGAAGGCAAGACTTGGAGGACAAGGCAGACAAGGTGACAAGGTAGGAAAACGGTACAAACGATGTACGATTAGTAACAAGAACTGAGGCTCAACAGACCATTTTTTGTAGAAAATCTTCCTTGTCTACAATACCTCCTTGTCTTCCTAGTCCTGTGAGGCAGGGGGCAGGGAAGAAAATCACCAATCTTCCGTGATCCTGCGGTAATGTAAAAGGCAGAATAGAAAAATTTTGAGGCAACTTCAATGACTTGGCAGCGTCCAGATGGTCGAAACCCCTACGAACTCCGTCCACTGAGTTTTTCTCCCAATTTTACCCGCTTTGCACCTGGTTCGGTTCTGGCAAAATGTGGTGATACGCAGGTACTTTGTACTGTTAGCATTGCTGAGGGCGTGCCTAGATTTTTAAATGGGACTGGTAAAGGGTGGTTAACGGCTGAGTATCGGATGTTGCCATCTGCTACACAACAGCGAAATGATAGGGAATTGTTGAAATTATCAGGACGGACACAAGAAATTCAACGTTTAATTGGCAGGAGTTTAAGGGCTGCTTTGGATTTTGAGGTGTTGGGAGAACGGACGCTGACTGTAGATGCTGATGTGTTACAAGCAGATGCGGGGACAAGGACAACGGCGATTACAGGGGGTTTTATAGCTTTAGCTCATGCCATTTCTCAATTGTTGCAGCAGGGGGTGTTAGAGCGATCGCCTTTTTGCGGACAAATAGCGGCTGTTTCTGTCGGCTTATTGGAGAAAGAAGCGTTTTTGGATCTTAATTATATTGAAGATGTCGCCGCATCTGTAGACTTTAATGTAGTCATGAATCAAAACCTGGAAATTATCGAAATCCAGGGAACAGCAGAAGAAGGCAGCTTTAACCGTCAGCAGTTAAACCAGTTGCTAGATGTTGCAGAAAAAGGGATTCAGGAATTATTAATTGCCCAACGGAATGCAATACCTGACTGGAAAACTCTGTTTCGAGGAAATTGAGATGCAATATTTCCCGTCAATGGTCAGTTTTGGTGAATACTGACTAAATAAAAAGTTAATACTTATGGCGGTAAATTTGCAACCAACAAGAAATCAAAAGCAATGGTGGGTTATCCGCTGTTTTGCTACAGTGCTGCTCTTTGGTCAAATTTCGTTACACATAATTCAAGGAAAAACATACTGCCGAAAAATTTTGGAGCATATGGTGACTGCTGGGCCTGCTGCCCTCGCACCAGTTCTCCTAGTCAGTGGATTTGCTGGCATGATTTTCACCATTCAAACAGCGAGAGAATTAGTTAGATTTGGTGCTGTTGAGTCTGTGGGAGGTGCTTTTGCTTTAGCCTTTTGCAGAGAATTAGCACCAATTTTAACTGCTAGTATTATTGCCGGACAAGTAGGTTCAGCATTTGCAGCAGAAATAGGGGCAATGCGAGTCACAGAACAGATTGATGCCCTTTATATGCTCAAAACTGACCCTATTGATTATCTCGTACTACCGAGAGTGATTGCTTGCTGTTTGATGATGCCTTTAATGATGATTTTTGCTTTAGTAATGGGCATCAGTGGAGGTGCTTTTGCTGCATTCCAGTTTTATCACGTTGAGCCAGAGACATTTTTAGAATCAGTGCGAGATTTTTTAGAACCTTCAGATATGTTGATTGTTTTGCTGAAGGGGTTGATTTTTGGGCTTATAGTTGCAGTTAATGGGTGTAGCTGGGGACTAACTACTAAAGGAGGAGCTAAGGAAGTAGGAGAATCGGCGACAACGGCAGTTGTGACTACTTGGGTAGCAATTTTTATTATGGATTTTGTTTTGGCATTGCTACTGTTTGAGAAGCCAACACTTTAAAAAGTTCTCGGTACTGTGTAAGTCAGACCTTCCAGATTTTTCAGAGCGGAAGCTAATTGATGGTTAGTACCACTGACTACTGATAAATTACCATAAATAGTGATAAAGAAATTTTAGGTTGATTATTTCTGACCTGACTTGATGATGTTAAAAGTTTCAAAAGTTAAAATGGGAAACTGTCATAAGTTAGGTATTGTATTGCTGGAAGCCGGCTATGTAATGATAAAGCCATGAACAAAACGGTTGAAGTTTTACCGGATCTGCCAGCGCTGGTAGCACGGGCGCTAGATTTAATTTTGTCTAAATTGGCAACTGCCATCAAGGAACGGGGGCAATTTACTATTGCTTTATCTGGTGGTAGTACACCTAAGCCTTTGTATGAAGCAATAGGCAATCAAAATCTACCTTGGGATAAAATTCATGTTTTTTGGGGAGATGAGCGTTATGTCCCATCAGATCACCCTGATAGCAATGAATTGATGGCGCGTCAAGCCTGGTTAGATCGGGTTCCTATGCCGGCAGCTAATATTCATGCTATGCCCACTTTATCGGCTAATCCAGCGGTGGATGCGGCTAAGTATGAAAAGCACCTGCAAGAATTTTTTAATTCTGCGCCAGGAAATTTTCCCGCATTGGATGTAGTTTTATTGGGAATGGGTGATGATGCTCACACTGCATCTTTGTTTCCACATACAGAAGCTTTGAAGGTGAGCGATCGCTTGATTACTGTAGGTAACAAAGATGGTAATCCCCGGATCACCTTTACATACCCATTCATCAACGCGGCGCGGAGCGTGATTTTCGCGGTTGCTGGTGCTAATAAACGTCCAGCTTTAGCCCAAATTTTTGCCCCTGTAGCCGATGATTTTGCCTATCCATCTCGCTTAATTAAACCCCAAGGGGAATTATTATGGCTGCTAGATGCAGCAGCAGGTTTGGAAATCAAGCCTTAAATTCAGTAGATGACAGGGAACAGGGAAACGAGGAAAATTGAAGAAGAATACATCCGTCAGAATGCAATCAGTGGCGGGGATTATTCATCCGCCAGTCAGACACAATTCATTCTGAATTCTGACTCCTGACTCCTGACTCCTGACTCCTGAATTCTGTTCGATAACCTTATTACCTATTGCCTTTTTCCACTGACAACTGATAACTGCTTGCCAGTACTATATTTTACTATGACCTTGACAAAGGCTTAAATTCATGATCGTCTGCCCGAATTGCAATCATCCCAACCCAGACGGCGCTGTTCAGTGTGAAGCTTGCTACACGCCTTTACCAGCAACTACTAACTGTCCCAGTTGTGGGGCAACTGTACAGGCAGATGCTGCTTTTTGTGGTCAGTGTGGCTATAACCTGCACTCTAATGCTGCTGTACCGGAGCCAACAATAGTAGGATCAACTATAGCCCCTGATATGCCTGTGGAATTACCACCATTGGTGTCTCCTGACCCAATGTTAGAACTTTTACAACCAGACGCTCTAGGACTTAATGTTCCTGCTCAACCTCCTGCCCTTTCTAACCTACCACCAACGGTAGTCGCAGTAGCACCAGAACCCGTACAAGCACCTGCACCAGAACCCGTACAAGTACCTGCACCAGTTCCACCACCAGAAGCAATTGCACCACCTGAGCCAGAACCCGTACAAGCACCTGCACCAGTTCCACCACCGGAAGCAATCGCTCCACCTGCACCAGAACCTGCCCCAGTTCCACCACCTGAGCCAGAACCTGCACCAGCACCCGCAGCAGTTCCACCACCAGAAGCGATCGCTGTAAATGCCTCTAGAACTCAATTACAGCAGGTAATCGCCCGGCTATTCCACGTTCAAAGTAATCAAGAAATTGAATTACCACAAAATCTATCTGTGGTTCATATCGGTAAGCCTAATGACCGGATTCCTCCAGATATTGATGTTGCTGGATTTTCTAATTCAGAAATTGTCTCCCGGATTCATGCAGATATCCGTGTTGAGGGAGATGCTCATTATATAGAAGATGTGGGTAGTTCCAACGGCACTTATATTAACAATTTGCCGCTGTTACCAGGGAACAGACATCGTTTACGTCCAGGCGATCGCATCAGCTTGGGTAAAGGAGATTTGGTGACTTTCTTATTTCAACTCTCTTAGAGAACTCCACAAAAAAGATGATCCAATCTTGTGGGATGGGCATCTTGCCCGTCCTTGTATTATTAGCGGGCAAGATGCCCGCACCACAAGAAATTTTGGGATATTTTTTAATTGGAGAACTCTTAGCAGCATAATGGGTAATTGATAATTCGTAATTCGTAATGAATAATATGTAGTTACAAATTACGAATTACGAATATAAATTGAGAATTTATGCCACAACCAAAAGATTTTCCACCTTTCCTGAGTCAAGAAGCTCCTTCAGAAGTAGAACGGATGGGGTTAACCTGGCTGGTGGGGGCTGCGATCGCTACCGCTATTTTATGGCAATTTCCTGGGGGGGATTATATTTTATACCCTTTTACCATCCTCGCAACATGGTTTCACGAAATGGGTCACGGCTTAATGGCTCTAATGTTGGGGGGTAATTTTCATAAATTACAAATTTTCAGCAATGGTTCTGGTGTCGCAAGTTACTCTATCAGTTCTGCATTGGGGCCAATTGGCCCTGGTTTGGTTGCAGCCGCAGGGCCAATGGGGCCACCTATTGCCGGTGCAGCGTTAATTCTCGCTTCCCGCCATTTTAAAACAGCTTCCCTGAGTTTAAAAATTTTAGGGGGATTCTTATTATTTTCTACATTAGTTTGGGTACGTTCTTGGTTTGGTTTAATAGCAATTCCTGTATTAGGTTTAATTATTTTGGGAGTAGGTTTAAAAACTCCTCCTTGGGTACAAGGTTTTACAATTCAGTTTTTGGGTGTGCAAGCTTGTGTAAGTACATACCATCAATTAGATTATCTATTTAGTTATACTGCTGGCCCTTTGGGTCTTTCCGATACAGCACAAATGCAGAGGTATTTGTTGTTACCGTATTGGTTTTGGGGTGGGTTAATGGCTGTGGCTTCTTTGGTAATTTTAGTCCGCAGTTTACAGGTTGCCTATCGTTCAAAATGATGGGTAATAAAAATCGGTTCTTGAGTACCTAATATGCGAATATGAGGCTAAAAAATCTCAGAGAGCCGACTATGTATGAGAAATTAGGGATAGTTTTTAACATTATTACAAAATGTTCCCTCTTTACCCTGTTAAGAGTTCCCTGCCTCTACGGGTAATTTCAATAATCAAACCGAATTCTTATATCTATGCAAATTGATTTAAACCTTTCGTTAGAAACATTTTTATTCTTAATAATTTGCGGAATGGGAGCTTATTCGATCAAGCGTCAAAATTCAACCTGTTCTGAGCAATCTTCTACTAAACTCATATTCACAGTTACGCCTAAAATATCTCAAGTTATTGGGCTAATTTTTATAGGAATTGCAACTATATTTTTTATTGTTATCTGCTTGTATCCACCTATTATTCAACTAAATTGTAATCGTTCAATACCAGATAAGTATTTTATAAACATGGAGGATAACATTCCACAACCTGTTTGTGAATTAGTCGAATTGAACTGGTTTGGTCATGAAAATTTTAAAAAGTTAGTTACTAATCTACACGGAGTTGAGTTAGAAAGTAAAATCGAGACTGATAAAGATGGTAAAGTATCTTATAAATATCAAGTTATGCTTTTAACTAATACAGATAATATCCCTTTTAGAACTCATAACTACAGTAAATATGAATCTAAAAAATATCAATTTGTCATCTCTACAATAGAAAGCTTTTTATCTAACTCGTTACAGACATCCTTAGTATTTCAAGAGGATAATAGAAATGTTGGCTACGCTGGTATGAAAATAAGTCTTTTCTTAGGGATGCTATCTCTATTAATTATAACTAGTGGTTCGTCTATAATCTGCTTTTTCGATAAAGAAGCCAATCTCATGACTTTAACTCGTAGTAGATGGCTAGGAATTTTTGGGAAAGAAGTTACTCAGCATAAACTAGATGAACTTGTTGATGTGACAGTGGAACGTACTGATGGCGAAGAAGGCTTTATTTATCGAGTTGTTTTTGCATTTAATTCAGGTAAAATTTTACCTTTAACTCATGTTTATAGTTCTGGATCTGCAAGTAAGTATCAAAGATCTAAAATAATTAAAGATTTTTTGAACCTTAAATCCTAACAACCCATATCAACCAATGAAAGCTTTTTACTGTTGATGACGGATTTCATTAGCACAAGAACGCCCTTGTTCAACGTCAGCTATATTAGCAAAAGTGGTATCAGCAATATTCCGTAAAGCCTCTGCTGTGAAGAAAGCTTGATGTCCTGTAATCAAGACATTGGGAAATGTCGTCAAATGTTGGAAAACATCATCTTGAATGATTTCTCCAGATAAATCTTCAAAAAATAATTCTGATTCTTGTTCGTAAACATCTACACCGAGATAACCAATTTGACCTGATTTCAACCCCTCAATCACTGCTTGGGTATCAATCAAAGCACCGCGACTAGTGTTAATAATCATCATACCCGGTTTCATTTGAGCGATCGCTTCACTATTAATCAAGTGGTGAGTTTCCGGCATCAGAGGACAATGCAAAGAGATAATATCAGAATTGGCGAAGATTTCTGGCAACTCTACATACTTCCCACCTAATTCCTCTAATTCTGGGTTGCGATAAACATCATAAGCTAGTAGATGACAACCAAACCCTTTCATAATCTGTCCCAAAATCAGACCGATTTTACCTGTCCCAATAATTCCCACTGTGCGCTCATTCAAATTAAATCCTAACAACCCATGCAGTGAAAAATTACCTTCCCGCACACGGTTATAAGCACGGTGAATTTTGCGATTTAAGCTTAAAATTAAGCCTACCGCGTGTTCAGCTACCCCATAGGGTGAATAAGCTGGTACACGGACAACAGTAATTCCTAACTTGGCTGCGGTTGCTAAATCTACATTATTGAAACCTGCACAACGTAGAGCAATTAAATGAGTTCCCCCAGCAGCGAGAATTTCTAAAGTGGCAGCATCAACTTGATCATGAACAAATACACAAACACAGGGAAATCCTGCCGCTAAAATGGCTGTATCTCGATTCAGAAGTGGTTCAAAAAATACCAACTCATGTAGAATCGGAGAATTTGCAGCTTCTAAAAACTGCCTATCGTAAGTTTTTGTACTGAAAACTGCTACTTTCATCTAAAATTTCAGGCTATATTCTGGATGATACCCTTATAGGGTATACCCTAAACTCCATACTCCACAACCTTCTTAATCATTTCCTTCGGACACAGAGCATTGTAATATCATCAAACTGTGGTGCATCAGCAATAAAATCAAATAAATTAGTTTTAATCGCATTCAGCAAATCAATAGCAGAAGTGGATGGTTGCTCTAGAATATCTCTTAGTCGCTTGTCTGTAAATAACTTACCTTCAGGGTTTTTACCTTCAGTGACTCCATCAGTATAGCCAATCAATATATCACTAGGTTCAAGCTGAATTTGCTCGATTTTAAATTTCATTCCCGGCATCATTCCCACTGCCGGTCCAGTAGATTTAAGAGTTTTTTTAATGCCAGATTTATCAATAACAAACAGCGATTCATGTCCACCATTAATATAAGTCAGTATACCTGTTTCTGCTTCGAGAATACCAAAAAACATAGTGGCAAACATACTCATTTGCCAATGATTTTTAGCAACATATTCATTAGTTCTAGAAACTGCTTGCAGCGCCTTGACATGAGCTAAGTTTGTAGCAATAGACTTCCCAATCCAACCACCACTGGGCTGATTTTCTTGCAGAACTTGATTAGCAATACCACGCAATTGAGTTTCTGAAGAAAAAACCCGGATTAAGCTTCGCATTAGAGCCATAAATAATGCGGCTCCCACCCCTTTATCACATACATCCGCAATTACCAATCCTACCTGGTTATTAGGAAGTTCAAAAGTGTCGTAGAAGTCTCCAGCTACCTGACGGGCTGGGTGAAAACAGGATGCAATTTCCCAATTGGGAAGTTTAACCAGTTCATAGGGGAGAAAATCAATTTGAATTTGCCTTCCCTTTTCTAATTCAGCATCAAGAGCTTTGGAATATTTATCAAGTTTTGAATAGAGACGAGCATTTTCCAAGACTAAAGCCATTTGGTCCGCTGTGAGTAGCATGAGATTGGCTGTTTCTTGGCTAAAATGTCCTGGTTGAGAGTGCAATAGGGTAATAATTCCTAGTAACTCTTCACCTCTGATAATGGGAACAGCTAAGGCAGAACGGACAATGTAGGGCTGATCGGAAAAGGTGAACCAGCGGTCATCATGCTCAGTATCTGCAATTAATCCGATTTGACGGTTACGGATCACCCAACCAGCAAGTCCCTGATCTAAGACACTACCAATGAGGTTTTTTCGCTTTTCTGCTGTTACTTCTGTGCGTGAGAGAATTGCATCAGCTACCTTCCCAGAAGGTTCAAGTAAAAATAGACTGCCTTTTTCAGATTTGGTTTGATCGGTAGCGACATCTAATGTGGTCTGTAATGCTGCTTTTAATACCTCTCCTTCTGTGGAGGAGCGTGCCATTGATACTAATTTTTCTAGCAACTTACTTTGGGCATTAAAAGCAGCTTCTTCATTTCTGAGTTCTGCTACTTCTCGACGTAGTGCTTCTAGTTCTTGGTAATCTACTTGTTGTTGAGATTGATGGTTAGAATTCATATTCCCCTAAGCAAATGATTTAAGCTGTCAATGTAAAGTGACTTTTTTGAAAAGATAGATGCTGAAAACCTGTATGTGTAGATATTTTTCAATTGCTTAACCGACGTTAACTTAGATTAATGGGGGCTGAATTACCTCAATATCATAGCCTAAAGAAACATCCATAACTTGACTATTAGCAATTGACTACAAAGATATTACGATTCTTTTCTCCGACTCGTTCATAAAAATATTGATCCACACCCTGAATTGCCAAATATACTCCTAGTCCGCCTATGCGGCGTTCTTCCAAAGGCTTATTTAATTCTTCAGATTCGACAGTCACCATTTCGTAAGGATCGTATCTAGCGCCAGTATCTTCTATGCAGATAGTTAAGGTTGATTCTTGGCGATCGCTAGATATATCTAATTTACCAGTCAATCCTGCTTCTTCATAGCCATGCATAATGATGTTGGTGGCAATTTCATCTACTGCCAGACGCAGTTTATAGGTGGATTTTTTATCCAAGCCAGCTGACTCGGCTGCTGTCATCACATATTTAGCGATCGCTCCTAAAGAGTCTAGTGTTCCCGATACGGTTAAAGTTTCCATAACATAAGGTGGTGTTGGTATCCTGGGATAATCAAGTTGAATCTCTGCGCTCGGCTCAGAAACGCAGATTGGTATCCAATACTTTTCGCTTAAGGAGTGTAGAGACGTTCCATGGAACGTCTCTACAAGGGTTTTCGGTTTACGAATTTGCCTAACCGAACAGTATTGGATTGGTATCTATATAGACATCGACCGAAGTTAAATATGCGTTTTCCATAACCTTTGTAGAGACGTTGCATGGAACGTCTCTACTTTTTCACCTGATGTCTATTTAAATTTCTACGCCTTTCCTATTTTTTTCTCGTCATACTCATCTAGCAAAATGACACTGTGGTGGAAGCCAGTTTTGATAATCGTCTCCAAAACTGTATCTTTTTGAGCGCCGACTACGTAAATATCTACACCAGGCATCTTTTGTTGTTTAGCGAAGATCAGTACCCGTAGTCCGGCACTGGCCATATATTCTAGGTCAGCCATCATAAAAACCAAACTTTTGGGATTTTGGGCAGCAGCCTCTTCCACCTTTGCCTTTAACTCTGATGCTGTACTCGCATCCAGTTCTCCAGATAAGGTAATTTTAGCGATGTCATCACTTGTTTCTAAAGTTGCCTTGAAAGCCATGATTTCCTGTTAGTAGTTGAATTGTGAACAACGATGTAAAAGTTGATAATTGCTAGGGAGCAAATGGGAATTTATTTACCTACTAAGATTGCCACAGAGCGATCGCCCATGAGTAATCCTGATTGATCTTCTAGTCTAGGTTCTGTACCAGGTTCCCAACTATCATGCGGTGACATAGCACCAGTATTAGCAAAGATATGCCAATTCATTCCTACTGGCAAACTGGGAATCTCAAACCACTGAGCTTGCCAGTGCATATTCATGGCTACGTAGATATAATTATCTTCCACAGTTCCTTGTTTTGCGTGTTTACCGCAGAGCATAAAAGCCAGAGTCCGGCTAGAATCAGACCAATCAGCGTTCCATGCTTGTGTGCCATGCCATGTAATATCTGCATAGCCACTGCCGACATAATCACGATTTTGGAAGTGCCATTGATTTCTCAAAACTGGATGAACGTTGCGGAAAACAATGCAATGTCTCACAAACTTAAACAAATCTGCATTAGTTTTTAGCAAATTCCAGTCTAACCAGTTCAAATCATTATCGTGGCAATAAGTATTATTATTCCCATATTGAGTCCGTCCCAATTCATCACCCATGAGAATCATTGGCACACCCTGACTCACCATCAGCATTGCCAAAGCATTTTTAATCTGACGACGGCGCAAAGCATTAATCCCTGGATCATCTGTTGGCCCTTCCCAGCCACAGTTCCAGCTATCATTATCATTAGTGCCATCATTATTATTTTCGCCATTGGCTTCATTATGTTTCCCATCATAGGAAACCAAATCCATCATAGTGAAACCATCGTGGGCAGTAATGAAATTAATTGATGTTGCCGGCGCACGACCAGACCAAGCATAGAGATCAGGAGAACCTTGCAAACGTTGGGCAGCATCCCCAACAGTACCATCTCCTTTCAAAAACTTACGAATACCATCACGGTACTTACCATTCCATTCTGCCCAACGTCCATAAGCAGGGAAAGAACCCACTTGGTATAAACCACCCGCATCCCAAGCTTCCGCAATCAGTTTACATTTAGCCAGAATTGGGTCAAAGGCCAAAGATTCTAGCAACGGTGGATTTGCTAAAGGTGCGCCCCAAGGATCTCGTCCTAAAATCGCTGCCAAGTCAAACCGGAACCCATCAATATGATATTCTGATGCCCAGTAACGCAGACAATCTAGCACTATCCCCCTGACGACTGGGTTATTGCAATTGAGAGTATTACCAGTACCACTAAAGTTGTAATAATACCCTTCCGGGGTTAGCATATAATATGTCTTATTGTCAATGCCTCGGAAGGAAATTGTTGGGCCATGCTCATTACCTTCCGCTGTGTGATTGAAAACTACATCTAGAATTACCTCAATCCCGTTTTTATGTAATTCTTTCACCAGTGTCTTCAATTCATCAACCTGCATCCCAAATTTGCCTGTAGCTGCATAACCAGCTTTGGGAGCGAAGAAACCAACGGTACTGTAACCCCAGTAATTATAAAGGGTTTCCCCGGTTTGTGGGTTAGGGCGACTGTTTTCAAATTCATCAAATTCATAAATGGGCATCAACTCTACAGCATTGATACCCAACTCTTTCAGGTAAGAAATTTTGTCCCTGATACCTGCAAATGTCCCCTGATGCTTTTCTTTAACACCAGAGGAGGGATGACGGGTAAAACTGCGGACGTGCATTTCATAGATGATTTGATCCTCTGGAGGAATTTCCAAAGGACGGTCATTTTCCCAGTCAAAATCATCAAAACCTATTCTGGCTCGATGGTGATAGATATCATTCCAGTCTGGGGTGACACCCCAAACATCCCGACCACCAATAATTTTGGCGTAAGGGTCCATCAATACTTTACTTGTATCAAACCAATGACCTGCCTGGAAATTATTTGGCCCATCCATGCGATAGCCATATTCTAGATTTTCATAATCAAGGTCAAAGACGGTCATGCAATAAACATTACCAATCCTAAACTCTTCAGGAAAAGGAATTTCTACTAAAGGTTCCTTGGCGTGCTTCTTAAACAGGACTAAAGTACAGGATATGGCTTGACTCGAAAAAATAGAAAAGTTAACCCCTCCTGGTACTAGAGTTGCACCGAAGGGAAATGGTTTTCCGTTGCGTAATTTAAAACCTTCGTAAGTATGCGTTGGATGAATATCAATTCTTTCCATGAGACTTGTCCTTATTTCCCAGTTATAGCTGTAACAGCAGCACTCCTCACTCAGCACTCAGTACTCGTTACTTAGAAGCTCAGTGCTTCTATGCCTTTTTCGAGAGTTTCACTAGTTGCAAAAAAGTCTAGGAATCCAGTTACGGTCATGGTGTCTATAATTTCTTCAGTTAAACCGACCAATAATAACTTCCCTTCTTTGGCGGTTGTTTGCCGATACAGAGACAGCAGCATTCGCAAGCCAGCACTGGACATATAAGGTACACCAGTCATATCGAGGATAATTTTACTGCCTGGTTCTGCTAAAGGCAAAACTTCTTTGGTGACAGATGATGCTGTGTTGGCATCTATATCGCCCACAAGTACTGCTACCTTTACGTCTTCAATTGTCGTGATGCTAATTTCCATATTTATTGGTAAGTTTCACTGAATTCATAATTAGAGATGAGGGGAAAACACCCCTCACCGTATTGTTCCATCTATAGTTACACAGGCACAATCTGCACCTTAACTTTGACGCGATCGCTAGTTTTGGGTAAGGTGACAGTTAAAGCCTCGGCATCGAAGTTAGTATAAGGCTCTCCGTCGATTTCACACTTACCAATTTTGATACTTCCAGGAGGCAGAATATCTGGCGATACTCTCAGAATATTGTCGGGGAATCCTCCGGGGATGGGCTTAAAGTAAAAGTCCATTGGCTGTTTGGTAATGAGCAAGTTGGTATAAACTGCTGCTAAATAGCATAGTTCAAAGGAGTGATAACCGCTCATAGAGTGGGAACCTTTACCTCGTTCGTTACCTCCGGCCAGATAGGGGATACCGTTAGCGAGAACGTTAAAGTAAACGCCACCTTCTTCTAAATCTAGGAACCAAGCATTGTAAAATGCTGCGGATTCACGAGCTAAACGGTGATATTCTTTATTGTCGAGAATGCCTGCAAGAATCTGGTACGCTAGGATTGCTTGTTCTTGTTGCCACCAAGCTTTGCGATCGTGCCAAACAAAGCGATAATGCTCTTCTCCTTCAGCCAGGGTTCGTTCTACAACGTCGTACCAACCGCCACGTTGCTGATCACTACCCACATCTGGCATAATGTCAGCAATTTTTTGGGCTAGATTGACATAGCCATCCTTAGCTTTGAGGCTTTGCATCCGCATCAGATTCCATGCAATTTTGAGGTTGTGACCAACTACAGCGCGGTTTTGTTGCCACCCCCAAGTTGTATCTTTAGACCAATCTTGGAAAAAGCGTTCTTGGACAAATGGGCTATTTTCGTAGTCAGGAAAACGCTTTGCAATGGTGTCGAAGGTATACTCCAACATATCCGCATATTCTTGTTTACCTGTAGCCAACCAGAGGTTAATTAGGTAAGCTGGAGCATGATCACCGACAGAATTCCAGTTCTTTGTCCCTTTATTTTGTCCTAAGGTGTCGCTTAAGGGATCTAATGTCAAGGGATCGAGGTGCGAGAAATATCCCCCATATTCGCTTTTATCGAGCAAAAACTCGTTAAAAAGCTTAATTGTTTTCTCGGTGTCATCCATAATCCGTGGATCACCAGTACAACGGTAGGTTTGGATGGGACCAGCTAGGGCGTAAATTTGTTCATAAGCTGGGATAGCGTAATAATCATCCCCAAATTCGGAAGCAAAGATTTTATCTTCTTTTTCTCCCTTCACATCAATCCCGTGATACCAATAAACGATACCTTCATCTAAGTCTACAAACCTCATATGTTCCCGCAGGTACTCAGTACCTCTTTCAGCGGCTTTGAGGAAACTGTCATTACCTGTCATCATAAAAGCGGTGGCAAAACCATATACTAGACGGGAAATAGTATCGGTTTCTTGACGGAAATTGGTAGTTGATTGTATACCACTCAGATTGAGGGTGGTGCGATAGTTGCGATAGTCGTATTCACCTTCTCCAAATTGGGCTTTGAGATAAAATTTCCCCAAAGCGTTAATTTGCTTCACCCACCAATCTTGTTTCTCGAAAACGTAATCATTTTTTTGCCGACCAGCAAAAACTATCTGTTTAGCATCGAATAGATTACTATCTGGATAAAATACCCCATAAGTAAATAAATACCGTCCAGGTAACAGCATGGATCTCATGTTACCAGTAGCATCAGGATAGCCTTCATCAAAGTTCTGAATTAGTTTGGCAAAGGCCATCGGACTAATCTTAACTTGGAACTCTCTGCCATCAGAAGTTTTCAATCCAAAAGTGTCGCTGTTACCGTCATATTCAGTCACATAGCCAGCGATTAGGTCTGAAAAGGTAAAATCTACCTTTGTCGTCATAATATTTCCTCGTTTTGTTAAGAATTGATTAATTCAGATTCACTGAGTTAAAGATGTATGGAAATTACTAATTTTTTTCTATTTCTTTGACAAAAGTTTCCATGAATTGGTCTACCATACCGGGATGTTTACCTGTAATTAGATTACCATCAATGACTAAATCTGTAGTTACATCGCCTTCATAGATAACGTCTGCTCCGGCATTTTCTACATCACAGATAATGTTATGAGCGCAGGTTACTTTTTTGCCTTTTATTAAGTCTGGATCTGCACAAAACAACCACAAACTATGGCAAATAGTACCTAATTTTAAATTATCTGTATTTGCTGCTTTTCGGAGAAAAACAACTGCGGGAGCTTGATTTTTTTGACCTTTTTTCACATTGACTTCATATCTAAGCCTATCCATTGCATAAGCTCCGATACAAATGATGCCTTTATAGTCACTGGGATCTATATCTTTTACTTCTGTACTTACAGTGACATGATATTCTACTTGATCATTTTCGGGATTAGAACCAAAATGTAGTTCTTTATTACCCCATAGATGAGAAATGTACTCTACTTCATAACCTTGTTCAGGGAAATACTCATTGAAGCGACGGAATTCTGTGCCGTCAAAATGTTCTTCAATAAGTACACCTATTTTGCCTTTTGACTCAGTTGCCATATTGTCTCGAATCCTTAAGCCTAAATATTATTTAGCCAGCAATTCCTGCTGTTTTGATGGTTATACTGTCAATACAAAAATAACTACAATGACATTCTTGTTTTTGTCAATGGTGTTGACTTTTGTAATAAAAGCAGAGTGAGTTAATAATCAATTAGCTAGTTTAAACTCGGCTCTGCTTAATTTAGATGTGATTTGCCAGTGCAGTTAAAGTTGGATATTTAGCTGAGAAGGATCGGGATATACACGCCATTCATAAATGCGATCGCCGTCAAACCGATAGATATCTGTGCAGGGAACCTGTACAAACCGCTTGTCAATTTTGTTGACATAGTTAGCATCCATTTCCAAAATTACAGTATTATCTACAACCCAAGTACCTCTAGAATTGTGGGTTGTTAATTTTAATACTTTATAGATATGCTGCAACAAGTTACAACAAGCATCTGGACCAATTACAGGTTCGTTAGCACCAACTTTGTAGAGTAAGTCAGGGGTAAAGAATGTCTTAAATTCTTCCCAATTTTCAGCGTGTAAAGCCGCATACATTTTACCGATTCTTTGTAAGAGGAAATCGCTAGAAACTGATGCTTGAGGTTTGACTTCTTCGGTTTCAAATACAGGACTGATGTCCATGTAAATTCTTAGTTCTTGAACTTTATCGCCTTTGAAGACAATAGTGTCACAGCAAGGAAGCTTAAATACCTTACCATCATGACGGATGTAGGTAACTTCCATTTCACAGATAACTGTGTCTCCCTGCTCCCAGATATTAGTGATGTGGTGGTAGACTTTAGCTACTGTTTGCAGGAATCCAACAGAAGTATCTTTAATACCTTGAGGTCCATAAGCCACTGGGAAGTTACTAAATTGGTAGTGAGCATCTTCAGTGTAGAATTTGACAAAATTTTCTACGTTCATTGACTCCCCTGCTTCAAACATTCGTCTCACGATGTCAGACTTAGAGCTAGAACGTACTAATGATTGAGTCATAGTTTTTTCCTCATTTGTTGTCGAAGCTTCAACAATTTTTTTAAACTGGTACACAGCCTGTTTTACATTTTCTAGTTTGGCTGCTTCCAAAAATCCCTGACCATCTTGGTGTGTGAAAGCAAGATCGCTTTTAGCTTGTAAATCTAAGGTATATGTGACTATTGGTAAAGAACCTGGTTCTCCAGAAGATGGATGTAAGTGGTTAATAAAGCGTCCGGTAAATAAAGGGTGATCTATAATTTCAATTGTCAAAGTTCCGGCTTCTTTATCAAGACTCACCTTCTGTTTCATCTCCATTCCGGGCATTTTGGCTTCCCGTAAAACACCATTGTGATAATGCTCTAAAATGGGAAATTTATCGCTGTAAGCTTGATTTATCCATGCTTCCCAAATTTTTTCAACTGGGGCATTAACATTAGCACTAAATGTGTTAAAAATTCGGCTTTTGCCGTTGTTATTTTCTACAGGTGCAACGTTATCATAAAACCAGTAATTTGTGCCGTTGCTTAAGTTATATTCTTTTTGGGCTTTGCCAAACATTTCTTTGGCTCTTCTTTTAACTTGGTTAAATTCTAACTGTTCCCCATTAGGCCCTTTACAGTAGAATAATAACCAACCATCAAAATCACCAATCAAATCCAATTTGGCATATTTCAATGGTGCTTTTTTTCTGGCACTTTCCGAATCAATATGAATAATTCGGTTAGCAACAACGTTGTCAATTCCTCGCTTTTTACATTCATCTTCTAACATCTTGGCAAACTGATCAAGATCCACATCATCTTTTACATGAAAAGAAAGGTGCGGCGCGTTGACATGACCAATGCCAGAAGGAATTTTGTCAAAAATACCAGGTGCTTTAGGGGTTAAATGAGCATCTCGAAAATGGATAAGTTCTACGCAAGTATTACCAAAGGAAATAAATCTTACATCCAATGCTTCTTGGGAACCATCTCTGATATCAGGTACACCTAATGATTTGGGGTTAATACCTTGTTTCCATGCTTCTAAGTCTTCTTTCTGGAAAAGGAGATTGTGCAACTCATCCCCAATAAATCCATCTCCCCCTATTGCTAGTTTTCCACCCAAGACTTCAATGTAAAATTCTAGGGCTTTTGTCATATCATTGACAGTTATGCCAACGTGTTGTAGACCTTGCAGATAATGACCTAAACTGCCCGATTTTTCACTTGCATAATTAGACATAAGAGATACTATGCCTTCTTGAAGTTGATTATTTGCTCCTACCCTTTGGATAAGAGATGCTACTTTGGCACTACGCTGACCGGCGAGAGTCATCTGACCATCGTAAACGAAGGTGTAAGCTGTTCTTTCTGGAAATGGTTGAATTTGTTTAATGTATTTAGCGGCATCTTGGATTGCTGTTAAATACTCGGAAGATGCGAAAAACTTCTCCCGTTCTAGATGATTAGCAAAGGCAATTTCATAAGCTGCATGATATTGCTTTTCCGCTGGTTCATAATGGCTAACTCCGGCTGCATCGGGACGGGAGTTGTCTACTTCTTCAAACAGATGCAGTCGGAATTTGAGGACAGAATCACTACTGCTGACTTTGGGGGCAAATGTTTCTGTCAGATAATGACGAAAAGCTTCTGTACTAGCACCATTGGCTTTTTTCACCATGACGTGAAATTTGATGGCAGCAACTTCGCCGTTGGGATCGCCACTGGGAATTCTATCTATGTATGTAATAGAATTGCCGGGGTTGCTGTTGTAACCGATCGCTTTGCGGAATAAATTATGTTCGTCATCCATGAGGATGGCAGATGCTGTAAACCATGTCTGACGATCGGCAACACTTGCAAATGTTAACTCTGCAATGCCATCGAAGTTATCTTCTGAGTCCCATCTGTAATCTAAACCAGGAATCTGTGGACAGAGGCCTCCTTCGTTATGAGCTACATGGAATTGCCAGTATTGATACTGTCCTGGTAATCTGGCACAAACTGGGCCATGTACGTCTCTCCAATAGTCATCAAAAAGCTCTAGAGAGATTCCTTGTCTTTTCCACAGGAGTACATAAAAGGCTACTTTTCCTTTCTGATCCCGTGCTGAATAATCGTCTATGGGTGCCTTTTTACTCGTTGCCAGCATTTCTGCTATCCTTGGTGTTGTGCTATTGGCATGATCAAAAATCCAATTCAGGGTAGCAAAGCAAGCAGCTACTTTATTAAATCCCGCATAAACACAGAGAAACAAGAGTAGTTCTTCAATTTCTTCGCGGGTTGCGCCTTGCTGTAGAGCCATTTTTACATGAGTAGCGAAAGGGTTGCCAGAACCTCTATGATCCTGATTGACAACATCAATAGCGATCGCAATCAGAGCCTTAGCTTTTTGGTTAATTAACGGCAAACCCCAAGCTTCTCCTGCTACCCGAATGACAAAATCACCAAACTTGGGATTAATTGGTTTTAAGCCCTTTTGAAGTTCAGAGTCATCCAAAACAGCATTTTTGTATACTTGCTCCTCTTTCATTTCAGGCTGTAGTGATCAAAGTCAATAATTCATTAGCAGCAAAAACATCACGATAGAAAGTTAGTTGCTCTGTTTTTAGATAACAAGCACCTCTATGACCACGACGCACCCAAGTTACATTACCTTTGGCTAGAGTTTCGTTGGTTTCATCATCTACACACTTCCATTCAAAGTAAGTATGTTCACCAAAAAACATGACAATAGGCCAGCACATTGTCACTCCTGGTTGAGCAATTAATGCCCACCAATGTTTTTCTCTTTCTTTTTGTTGTTCTAAACCTTGGTATGGTCCATCCTGACAAAAATAGACTAGATCGTCGCGATATTCTCCAGTTAAGATATCACCTCTTCCTTGTCTTAATGCTTCACAATGTGTAGGCCACCAATCTCTGTTTTCTTGCTCTATTTGTGCGAGGGTGTAATAAGGACCAATTTCTGGTAGTTTTGGTTCTTTCATGGCGACAATTCTTTCTGCATCCTCGATCAGTTTTTTAGCCACGTAAGGAGTAACTAAACCGGGGCGAGAATAATCAGCTGATAAGCCAGTATAATAATTAGTCCGCTTTTTCGCTGCTTTGGGCTGGCTTTGGCTGGCTTGGGAAGAGGAAGATCCGTTGGTTTGCAGACTGTAGGGATTTTGACTGTAGAGATTTTGATTTAGCATGAGAGATTCTATGTCTTGTTGAAGTTGATTCACTGCACCGATTTCTGTGATCAGTTCTGCTACTGAGGAACTCCGTTGACCAGCAAGAGTCATCTGACCATCGTAAACAAAGGTGTAAGCTGTTCTTTCTGGAAATGGTTGAATTTGTTTAATGTATTTAGCGGCATCTTGGATTGCTGTTAAATACTCGGAAGATGCGAAAAACTTCTCTCGTTCTAGATGATTAGCAAAGGCAATTTCATAAGCTGCATGATATTGCTTTTCTGCTGGTTCATAATGGCTAACTCCGGCTGCATCGGGACGGGAGTTGTCTACTTCTTCAAACAGATGCAGTCGGAATTTGAGGACAGAATCACTACTGCTGACTTTGGGGGCAAATGTTTCTGTCAGATAATGACGAAAAGCTTCTGTACTAGCACCATTGGCTTTTTTCACCATGACGTGAAATTTGATGGCAGCAACTTCGCCGTTGGGATCGCCACTGGGAATTCTATCTATGTATGTAATAGAATTGCCGGGGTTGCTGTTGTAACCGATCGCTTTGCGGAATAAATTATGTTCGTCATCCATGAGGATGGCAGATGCTGTAAACCATGTCTGACGATCGGCAACACTTGCAAATGTTAACTCTGCAATGCCATCGAAGTTATCTTCTGAGTCCCAGCTGTAGTCTAAACCAGGAATCTGTGGACAGAGGCCTCCTTCGTTATGAGCTACATGGAATTGCCAGTATTGATACTGTCCTGGTAATCTGGCACAAACTGGGCCATGTACGTCTCTCCAATAGTCATCAAAAAGCTCTAGAGAGATTCCTTGTCTTTTCCACAGGAGTACATAAAAGGCTACTTTTCCTTTCTGATCCCGTGCTGAATAATCGGTTTTGGTTGCGTTATTAATTACTGAAAGCATTACTGCTGTCCTTTTTCCACCACTACTTAAATTTTGGTTGATGTCACTTTGATGAAAATAAATGCTCAAAGTTGAGGACAATCAAGGTTTTTAAATCAAGCGATCGCCTATCTTTTCACAAGTTTATTTTCTACTATCTGAATAGATGTAGAAGTTTTGAAAAAGATTATTCAGCGTCAAAGTTCAACTTATTTAATACAATTGTCTCAAACTTACAATAAGTTTAGTGTGTCTGTTTATTGAGGTCAATATTTGTGATTGCTATATTAACTCCTACGGTTGCAGACACCGGATCTTTATCGCAAAACAGAAGTTGATTTTTCCTAAAATACCTGTATTTCTGTACCTCAGTAATTTCACTCCTTTCAACTACAAATCAAGCTTAATAGATTCCGGAATCGCGCTTGAGATTATTTTGCCATTATTTCATTTAAAGCGCCAAAACAACCTGCGACTTTATTGAATCCTGCGTAAGCACAAAGGAATAACAACAGTTCTTCAATTTCTTCAGGAGTTGCGCCCTGTTTAAGAGCCATACTTACGTGAGCGCCAAAGGGGCTTCCTGGTCCTGTTTGCCCTTGGTTGACTACATCAACAGCAATTGTGATCAGGGCTTTAGTTTTTTGGTCAATTAATGGTAATCCCCAAGCTTCACCTGCTACTCGCGTGACAAAATCACCAAATTTGGGATTTATCTGTTTTAAACTCTCTTGAAGTTCTAAATCATCTAAAACGGCATTTTCATACTTCATAGCTGGTCTTTTTCACTCATTAACTTAGTAGCTATTAACTATGTAACGATTGAGAGTTAAAATTAGTCTTCCGTAGTCAGAAATCAAGATTTGTTAACCCCCTATCAAAATTTCCACTTCTGGATTTCTAATTCTATTTTTAACTCAGGTATAACTAACCTCTAGCCAATATACAGCATAAACTCGGAATATTATAATTGCAATTTCCTCAAGTATGTATATTTCCTACCATACAATTGCATGAACCTATTTTCTCTGAGGGGGATTTTAATAACTTTTTACATATTCAAAAAATAAAGTTTGAATGCTTGATCTCAATACACTAAGATTTTCGTAAGTTCTGGAATAGTCAGATATGAGACGGAAATTCTTAGGTATTAACGTTTATTTTTTTTTGAATGCAAGCGAGTTATGGGCGCTCATATAAACGCAGTTGTTAAAAACCTGGAATAATCCGACTATATTATACACATAATGCTTCACTTGACATTTTCTATGAATAATTCACGTCTTGAGCGTCTTGAACAGACCAGTATCTACTTATCTATTGGTGGTACTTCGTTTCTGTCGATTTTAGGTATCTCCTTCGGATTAGCGATTGAATCGGCAGCAGTGATGCTTGATGGTTTTTTTAACATCATTAGTCTGATCATGGCATTAGCTACCTTGTGGATTTCTCGAATTTTGAAACGTCCAGAGGGTCGAAAGTTCCAATTTGGTTATAAAGGTTTTGCTCCCTTACTCAACCTGTGTAAGGGACTAATGATTATGGGACTATCCATGTTTGCTTTTATTTCTGCGATCGCAGCATTGTTGCATGGTGGTAGAAAGGTTGAGGCTGGTGTAGCAGTAATTTATACAGCCATCGCCGCATCCACTTGTCTGAGCATTGCCTTAGTCCATAATATTATTGCCAACAAAACAGGCTCTCCATTGGTGCGTGTAGACGCAAAAAATTGGCTGATTAATGGAGGAATTAGTCTGTCTGTGGGAATTGTTTTTACTGTCATTACATTAATTAAAAACACTCCTTTGAATTGGTTTGTCGATTACGCCGATCCCAGTATTGTTGTTGTCTTAGTACTGCTTGCCTCCCCTATTCCGGTTAAAGTAGTATTAGAAAGTCTCAATCAACTCCTGTTAGGCGCTCCTGGGGCTGATTTACAAAAACGCATCAATGATGTCATTGATGTTGCAACCAACCAATTCCCTTGTGCTAAACATTATTTAAGAATCACGGAGGTAGGAGAGGCTTTATATCTCCATCTTTACTGGCTATTACCTAATCAGCAAGCCCTAACTAGTCTAGAAGCAGTAGATGAAATGCGCGGACAGATTACAAATATAGTGAAACAACAATTTCCTAATGTTACCTTGGATATTCTCTTTACCCAAGATGAAGAATGGTTTACCACAATGAACCCTGCATAGCTTTTTTTATCACTTTCGGCAGAGTAAAATCTGAAACTTTTATTGAATGAACAAGGCTTTTAAAGATTTTTAATTAGGGCTGACGCAACTGGCACATTGGTAAGGTGCGTCAGATATCAAAAATCTGTTTATTTACTAGATTTATGCAGTCTGACGCACCCTAAAATAGATTTTTTATGTGACACGTAGCTTTAGTTCTATTAATGCTTGGAAATGTTTTAATACCAAATTGATATGAATGCTAAAAACTAAATGTAGTCCTTAAACCACCAATGACAATATCGTTGTTGTTAGCATCTTGATTTGGTGCTGTAATCCATGTGAGAGAAGGAGTGATGGAAATTCTGTCTGAAATCCGATGCACATAATATGCTTCAAGATGTAATGATGTATCATTTTTAAATTGTGCATAGGGAACATCACTTTCTAAACCTGTAAGGGTAGGCTCCATGCCTACAACTAAACCGCCATGATTGCCATTTTTAAACAAATCGGGAAAAGCTAGTTGAAATGAGTAATTCCAAATATCAGCGTCTCCCTTATCTAGTAGTCGAGCTTTGATCAGGTTAGCCCAACCACCTATTGCGAATTTAGGGCTAAGTGCAAAGTAACCACCTAAGAGATAACCATTGGTGGTGACTGCGGTTGCATCTGAAAATAAAACACCTGCATCATCAAAACGGTTTGCTAAAGCAGTACCAACAAAACCATTACCTCTAAAACCTTGACCGTTATTAAAGCCAAAGTTGCCAGGACTAAAGTAACCGTGTTGATAGGCAAATTGTAGGAACAATCGAGGATTGGGATTGTAGTTGATTTCTCCTGCGGCTACATAGTCACTATTGAACAAACCTCCTAAATTTGAGTCGTTAGCAAAGTTGGCTAAGTAGCTCATTTTGAGTACTGTCGAATCAAATAATTTATAGCTCAAAGACATCCCCGAACCTGCACCGATGAGATACATAGGGGGAGCGATCGCAAAGCTACCGACAGGGCCAAGTCCTCTGACATAGTAAGGAGCAAATTGAGTCAGAAAAACAGGGCTAAAACGATAACGGTTGATAGCGATGATATCTACGTTTAATTTTTCGCCAACGGGAAATTGATAGCCCAAGGTGATGATGCGGAGATCACCGAAGAGATCACCAGCAGAGGAAGCTTCACTAGCACCTTCTCTAGTTCCACCCACATTGCTACCATTGTTGGTGGTGATTATTTCTGGAAAAGTAGTATTTGTTGTAGCTAAACCGGTGACTAATAAATCTCGACCTGTAAAGCTAGTCAGTAAACCAAGAAAAGCTAAATATTGAGAGCTAGTTTGAGTTCTGTCATCTCCGGAGAAATAAGCATTGGTTTGAACTCGGATATCCCCTAATAATTTGGTAGTGGTGGAAAACTGATTTGTTTCTAGCTGAGTAGCGCGTGCTTCTATTGTGTCTACGCGATCGCGCAGAGATGTCAGTTCAGCAGTGAATTCTGTTTGTAATCGCTGTAATGTAGACAGGTCTTCTTGTTTGACTAAATCAGTAGTAGCTGTGGTGATGAGTTCGTTAATCCTGTCTAAACAAGCATTTAAACCTGCGGCAAATTCATAACGAGTCATAGCACGATTACCCCGGAATGTCCCATTGGGATAACCTGCTATACAGCCATAGCGTTCAACTAGAGATTGTAAAGCACCAAAAGCCCAGTCTGTGGGCTGGACATCAGAAAACTGAGCCACACTATTAATCTGTGCCATACTTTCATCGGCACTGCTGTCAATTTGCTCTGGATCAGAGTTAATAATAGAGGAACTATCCAGGAGATGATCAGCTGAATTTGATGGGGTAGTTGACTTTGATTCGGATAGAGATGAATTATCTGTTAATACTACCTGAGCAGATGCAATATTACCGATAAATGTGGAAGTTGCGATCGCCCCCACTATTACCATTGGACTAGCGAGTAATTTTATTAATGCCAACATTTTCTTAATCTCACACCACGTACTCAAAATACCGAAGATATCAAAACTTTCTATCTCTTACAGATGATTGCAGATCAATGAGGGACAAAATCTAAATTCAAAGCTAGACACCAAGCTAGTTTTACTCCTGACTCCCGAATTCTGCTGTAATTGCCATACCCACCCAAGTACATACAGGAGGATTGAGAAATCAGTTGGGGTGAGCCTCCTGTTCGCCCCAACTAAATTAAAAAAAGCTGTTCAACAAACTAGACATTGACTGAGATATTAACCGTCACAATCACGTCATTGTAATCGTTGTCACTTTCACCATTTGGTAAATCTTCAAAGCCAAAGATGTTATTGCCTAGTAGACGAATATGATCCGCTTGACCGGGGTTAGCGCCTAAGAATGGGAAGTAAACTGCGGGAATGTTAGTAGAATTTCCTAAAACTGCCTCTGGTGTGCCATCAGCAATAATGAATGGTGCAAAGATTGAGCCTTTGGTGAAGTTTCCTTGGTAGGTTGCTTCTCCTTGGTTGCTGACAGTCAGGCGTATATCTCGCAGGTATAAGTTAACAGCGGCTTGGAGATAACCTGCATCACCTGGGGAAAAATCGGCTTGACCATCATTGTTGATATCAATTTTACCCTCTGCATCTAAGATGGGATAAAAACCGATAAAGTTGTTAAATGCTGCTTCTCGGTAGACCTTAAACTCAGCCGTGATATCAGTAGTAGCAGTTCTAAAATCAAGAATTTCTCCTGCCGAGCTACCTTGGAAACTTGTACCCTGAAATGAACTTTCATTGGTGGCGTTAATTTTGACCTTATAGTTACTGTTGCCAGATTTATCGTTCCACTTTAAGGAAAATGCATCTCCAGTTAAAGCTTCGATATCTTGGTATGTTTCGGAAAACAGCACTTCTGATTGAGAGGTAACTCCAGATGTTACAGCGTCTAAAGTGCTGTTGTTAATCAAGAAGAATCTCACTCTTTGTCCAGAGTTAAATTCTAATAGGCTGGACACATCAGTTTGATTAAAGCCTTGAGGGGAATTGGAAATAGCTGAGAACAGGACTTTAGCACGAGCTAAAGCAGCTTCAGTGTAACCAGATGCCCCCGGAGCTATACCGTCAATATTGCCATCATCACCATCAACAGCAAATGCACCTATTTCATTGACGAAACTGGAACTGTATTCTGCAAGGGTGACTTTTAATTTGACTTTGCCACTACTATCACCACCTCTGAGTCTAAAAACATCATCTTCTGCTGTGCTTACCACTAAACGGGGATCAGTAGGATTCAGTCCAGAGTATCGGATTAAATTAGCACTGTTGGATGACAACTGATCCGATGCCCAAAAATCGAAAGAGTTGTTCGGCTCAATGTAAATATAATCTCCCGCAGAAACCTCCTGACGGTGAGAATTACCATTTTCTCCAAACTCAAACACTAATTGACCACTTAAAACCCCAAAGACTTCGTAATTGTCAGTAACATCACTATATTTTCCTTGCCCAGCGGAGACAGTAAATAAGTTTACTGCCATAGGAACAGGATTAAAAGAACCATCATTTTGCCCAAACCGCATTAAGGAAAAAGGTTTTGTATAGGAAGTTCCTAAGAAGGGATCTAGGGGTGCAGAAACAATATCATCAAGAGTCGGGGAATTATCTCCTACCACTGCTGATCCAGGTGTTTCTCCCAGCACTAGACCTGTCGGACTTTCATCTGGAGGACTGAGTTGAAAAGCACCACTACCATCGGTTTTAACTCCATATAAAGTGTGGGAACCCACTCCTTGAATTGTCATAGGATAAGCATTAAAACCCAGATAATCAAGGACTTCGGGCTGGGCTTCTACTTGCTTAAAAAAGTTATAAAATTCTGGATCATTAGGGACTAATCCTTCTACCTGTGTCAGGGTTACTCCCGTTGGAACCAGATTATTAGTGCCATTAGCGGCCAAAACAGGGTTAGGGTTAGGGGCAGTATCATATAATCCTGCGGCAGCACCAACTCTAGCAAATCCTTCCCCAATTCCTGAAGGTGTTAATAATGCAATAATTCTGGCGGGAATTTTGCCCGTATTTGACCAGGTATGAATTTTTCCAGTTGCTAAACCGACAAATGATCCCGTAGTTAGTTTAACGCTATTGATTTCAATCTCATCGTCTTTGTGTATGGTAAATGGATTGTTAGGATCGGCATTAAAAACACCATCAATATCAGCATTTAGCTCAAATTCAACCTGGTCATTATTTTCAACATTGGGGTTATCATCATTGTCTGGATCACCCCCTAAAACATAGAAAAATTCAACACCTTGACGGTGAGAATGGAAAACTGTAGTTGCTTCGGGAGGAATTAAAAACTCAAAGACATCAAGCTTATTGTTTGTTTGTTCTCCTGTGACAATATCAAAATATAAGCCTTGAGATGGTTGAAATGTAGCTGTGGTTTTCTCTTGGAATAAAACTTCTCCATTTTTACTAAACCCCGTGGCCAAAAAACTTGGAGTTTTTATCTGAAGACTATTGGGATTTAGTTTATCAG
Organism: Anabaena sp. EIM26; assembly: GCF_057568715.1. NCBI lineage: Bacteria > Bacillati > Cyanobacteriota > Cyanophyceae > Nostocales > Nostocaceae > Anabaena > Anabaena sp. EIM26. The sequence continues at coordinate 3,074,040 of NZ_CM172472.1, forward strand.
AGCCAGATTCTACATCAGCTAGGATAAAGGGATTGCGGAGAAAATCAGCATCAATAATGTCGTTTAAGTTTTTGCTTACATAAATATAAGGGGCATTCGTAGTCATACTGGTTGCATCTCCATGTGTTTTAAAAAAAGTTTCCATGAATTGATCTACTATTCCAGGCTGTTTACCTGTAATCTTCTGTACTGACTTATTCTGCTGCTAGATATTGGTTGTACAGATCCCTCATTTTTTTTTAATAAGAGGCTTGAATCACAATTCACAATCGCATCAATATGAGAAGACTGTTTCAAACTTTGCGTGTCGAATCTTTTCATGATCAAGCGATATTGGATTTCATGTATTTAGGCGGAACCTTATAAAATTAAGCCAACATTTTTTGAAGTTTATGAATATAATTCATCTGACTTTTGATTTTTTATGTAGCTTATATTGGTTCTCTTGAATATGATACAGCAATTGATGTAAAAATGTGTGTCATTTTTTTAACATTAAACTAATGTAACAATATGATTTATGGCAACAAGATGAAGTAATGCAGAGAGCATCTCGTGCTGAGTCAATGATGTTGTTAAATTGACTATTTTTGCAAGAAGCAGCCCTAGTGATGAAGGATAAATTTTTTGTGATAAAAGTTCCTAAAACCTCTAAAATGGTGTTCGGTTAGTAGTTTTTAGTACCTGAACGGATGAAAAAAGGTTTGTGGCAACCGCCTAGATTACGCATTGGTGAGGAGCATGAAGAAAGACGTGCAACTTGGCTGGAACTTTTCTATGATTTAGTGTTTGTAGTTGCGATCGCTGAATTATCTCACAATTTGAGTAAGGATGTTTCTCTGGGTGGATTTGTTGGCTTTGTTGCCCTCTTTATACCGATTTGGTGGTGCTGGATAGGGGCTACTTTTTATGCCACTCTTTTTGACACTGATGATTTGGGCGATCGCTTGCTGACTCTGCTACAAATGTCGATAATAATCGCTTTGACGGTAAATTTGCATCATGGGTTGAGTACATCTTCTTATGGGTTTGCAATTTCATACATAGCTGCTCGCTGTATTCTCATTCTGCAATACCTGATTGCTGGATATCATGTACCAAAAGCCCGTCCCTTAACCAATTGGTATGTTAAAGGCTGTAGCATAGGTGCTGTATTTTGGTTGGTTTCGCTGTTATTGCCAATTCCCTGGCGTTTTGGATTCTGGACGTTAGGTTTGATTATCGAATTTCTGACTCCGTTAGGTACAGGTCAATTAGCGGTTCAAATCCCACCAAATATGTCTCATGTTCCAGAACGAATGGGACTATTTACGATCATTGTTTTAGGTGAATCAGTTGCGGCAGTAGTCAGAGGGGTAGCAGAAAAGCAATGGGATACTTCATCATTATTAACTGCTATTTCTGGTGTGAGTATAGCTTTTAGTTTCTGGTGGCTTTATTTCGATAGCGTAGATACTTCACCATTAGAAACTATGAAAGTTGGTAAAATCAAAATCTTTCTGACTTGGCTTTATTCTCACTTGCTCTTGGCTATAAGTTTAGCGGCAATAGGGGTAGGAGTTGAGCATATAATCGACAAAAGTGGAGTTAATATCTTACCAGCAAATGAACGTTGGCTTTTTTGTGGTGGGGTAGCGCTCTGCTTAATGGTATTGTCGATCATTAATTTCACAACTTGTATTTTGGATAAAATGCAAAAAGGGAGAATTTTGAGTGCTTATCGTCTGGGAGCAGGAAGTTTTGTTTTATTTTTAGCGATCACGGGAAGTAAATTATCTCCTGTGGTTATAATCGCCCTTGTTGCGTGTGGTTGTATGGTGACAGTGGCTCTGGATTTACTAACCAAAAGTCAATTTTCTGTTAGTTCTTAAATACAACAGAATTTAGGACTTCGGCTGCGCTCAGTGGTAGATATATGGAAATGTAAATAGGGAGATCCTACACCCCAAACCCCACTTTTAGCTCTTGACTATGTAGGGATGAAAATTCAAAAATCTGCCCGCACTCTACAAACCCGCAAAATCCGTCTTTTTTGGCATCAGGAAGCAATCCTGGCTGATAACCATAGAGCCACATTTTATTTTTAATTTTTTCTGGCAACTGTGCTAATTGATCATAATTTGCATGAACAGGAGTTTGATAAAGTGAGGTTTCACAATCATGAAAAATTATATCAGCCTGTTCATATATATCTCCATTTCTATCAAAACATAATTGGGTATCTGTGGATAAAAATATTTTTACCCCTTCTAAGGTAAAAAATAACCCATAGCTGGGCATGAGATAAAAGCCATTATTAACATGAATAACTCTGACTAGATTAAACCTAATATTTTGCCACATAAAATAACCTTGTCGGTCAACTTTATGTTCTTCAAAAAATGTTTCTAGATTGGCAATATCTCCATCAAGAGACCTGAGTCCACCGGATAAAGTTCTATCCCACAGATTACTGGATACATCTTTGCTTAAATAAAGATTTGGCTTTTTGCATCTGGGATCAAATAAGCTGCTAAAAGCTATATATTCAAGTCCTCCAACATGATCAGAATGGAGATGACTAATATAAATATCGGTGATATCACTATATGATAAACCAGCGGCATGGAGAGAAAATCTAATATCTGTCCCACAATCAATTAATAGTTTATGGTTTTGTTCAGTTACTAAAAGCATATTAGACTGAAAATTATTGGCACCAACTGTAAAAGCTGAACCCGAACCTAAAAATATTAACCTTGTCATTTTACTAGTATTTCAGTAATTGGATGTTGGATGTTATAGCAGTAGACAAGGTGATGAGGACATTAAACGATGATACAATTTAGACACCAAAAGGCTTTGAGCATCGTCACCTGTCACCTGTTCCCTGTCACCTGCTATATAGAACAGGAAAAATGCTTATAAGTATGTTGGTATATGGATTTGTTTTGCAACTTTATACCTAATTTACCTATAATCTACTGTAAATTATGGAATATTCTGGGAATTTATGTGATCAATTAAAGTGTTAAATTTTGTGATAATTGCTGGGGGCTTGGCTGTAAAACGAATGGAAAAATCTCCTATTTTTGTAGATTTTTCTAAAACTTTGGCATACATATCTTCTGTTTCTCCTGAGTTATTTGGTGTTAATAAATTGAGTTTTATATTACAAAGGCAAGATGGTAGAGCTTGAATTTCTTTATTGGCTAAAGAAATCTCTGCTTCATGAATTGAAAGTCTGACTAAAAATCCTTGGTAAGATGAATTTCCAATATCTTTCCCATCTACCAATACATATTTAATGGGAATAGGTTCAGGAAGAGTGCATAATTCTTCTTGATGTTCAGAGAGAAAAAGATTGTATTCGCCGATGATACCAGCTATTTTATAGACGTTAATAGGTTCTTTAACACCTTTTGGTGTTACTTGAGTTTGACTAGCGATGATGACTACTGACTCTACTTCGTGAAAAGTGGATTCAGAAATAATAATTTCGCCGCCGGTTGTATAGCCTTCAATACGGTAGGTTAAGTTGACTTGACTACCGACGATACCGTATTTGGTGCGTTTTTCAGAACCAATATTTCCCACTACCACAACGCCTGTATTAATGCCGATGCCCATTTCTAACGGTGGTAAGCCCCATTCTTTCATTTGGGCGTTAACTTTGACCATTGCCAACTGCATGGCGATACCGCAGGCTACAGCCCTAGTAGCATCGTCTTCTCTGGCTGTGGGAGCGCCAAAGAGTACTAAAATACCATCACCCATGAATTCATCAATGGTTCCCTGATATTTAGTAATTTCATCTGCCATACATTCCAGGTAAAAGTTGAGAATTTTAACTACTTCTTCTGGTTGTAAGCGTTCGGATGTGGCAGTAAATCCTCTTAAATCGGATGTGAAGATGGTAATTTTTCGTCGTTCACCACCGAGTTTCAATCCTTCTGGACTTTCTAGTAAATTGGCTACGACTTCATCTGTGAGGTAACGTCCAAATACTTTGCGGATGTCTCCAGCTGTACGAGCGATGTAAGCTGTGATGGCAATTACAGACCCTGTTAATGCTAAGAATGCGGGGACGACAGGCAGCCATAAGCCGGAAAGGAAAGCTACATAGGTGCTGCCTAGCAAAGCCCCCCCTGCTAGTACAGCGCTGATTATTCTCTGTAGTGTGAGTAGGTTTTGTAATCGCAATTTCCAGGTTAGGGTAGCACCAACTCCACTCCAGAGTAAAATCCATAGCCATTCTAATGGTTCTGACCAAGTTCTAAATAGCGATCGCTTTTCGATGGCTGCACTGATGATTTGGCTGGTGAGATTGGCATGAATTTCTACTCCACTCATTGGTTTTGGCAGGCTAAGAAGTCCGCTGCTGTGGGGGGTAAAAAATGAATCTCGAAAACTCTCCCCAATGTAACCAATGAAAATAATGCGATCGCGCCCCCAATTTGCTGGTAATTTGTCTTCTAGAATATCCGTCATGGAAACGGTATCAAAGGAATCGCTTTTCCCCCGATAGTTGATTAATATCTGATAACCACGAGCATCAGCACGTATATAGCCACCATCATAACTTTCAAAGGGAATAAATTTGGTTTTCCCTAGTCGGAAATCTTTGCTGGCGGTGATTCCTTCTTTTGCTAGATAATGCAAAGCTAAATGTAAGCTGAAACTGTAGACTGTTTCCTCTGTCTCGGTCTTCACATACATTAAGCCGCGTCGTACTTTGTTGTCGGCATCAATAATCAGGTCATTTGCACCAACTTGACCCAATGATTTAAGTACTGGGGGTGGGTCTACTATCTCGTTTTTCCTGTTTCCAACTACTTTCTGAATACCTACCAGATTAGGTGTAGATCTAAATACTTGTTCTAATTCTGAAGTCCCTGGTGGTAAAGGTAAATTCCGGTAAACATCAAGTCCAATAGCTCTTGGTTGTCTGGCTTTGAGTTTGTTGAGTAATTGGGCTAAAATGCGATCGGAAATGCTTGCCTGTTTGAGATTATCCAGGTCTGTTTCATCAATACCCACTATGACAATGCGCTGATCTTGAGCTTCTTGAGGTCGCCAACGCATATATTGATCAAAAACTCCCCACTCCCAGGACTGTAATAACCCTGCAAAGCGGATGAGAATAATAAACATGGTGATTACAGGGGTGGTAATCCACAAACCGCGTCCTTGCCATAGAAGATGTTTAAGTTTGTCCAAATCCATCTGTACTAAGGTTCCGGGTTTTGTTGACAACATTTAAGGAGAGGTTCTTCGGCTATGACCTCTAGACCTACTGATTTTAAAAGTTCTTGCCATTCATCTGGCTTTTGAGTGCGTAATTGAGCAATATTGTTTAAGGTTTCTGGCCACAAATCACTGTTGGCATAAATCTCTGCCTGTTTTAAGGGTGTTGCTTGCTGGAGGTCTTTATTCAATGATGAACTGATAGTTGTTTGTTGGATATCCCCTTGGGTATATTCATCTCCACTTCTGTCTTCAGAATTGCAAATTAGGGAGAAGTACCATTGATATTTTTTGCCTGTTTTGATGCCTGCGGTGGAGGGAATGTTGAGTTGGACTATTCCCGAAGTACTGGGTAGTTTAAAATTTGTCTGATAAATATCGTTATCTTCTTCTGATCTCAGTACAAATTCACCTGTAGTCGCGGTAGTTTTAGGAACATAAAAATATAGTGTGGGATTATTTAAGCTTGTTTTGATCTGATTATCTCGTCTAGGTGTTAAGGCGGTGAGAGTGGGTTTTCCTTTCTCAAGATGGATACAGGAAAATCCTCTTCTTCCGCCGCCAATCGTGGATTCTGGCTTGCCTCTGGAATCTCCTGATGGAAATTCTAGACTGATTTTGATTGGTAATGGCTGTGCCAGCAACTGTGAAGGAAAGATGTGTGCAGTTAACAGAGTTGGAGAAATTCCGATTGCTAGTTTTCCTAGATACTGAATATATTTTTGTTGATTCATGATATTAAAGTTAAGTTTATTACTTTTCTAAGGTAGTGTACTGTATTTGATTAATACATTGTTTTAGGAAAACGTTACAATTAAAGCAAGGAGTTCGGAGTCAAGATTCTGGATTCTGGAGTAAAACTGTAATTAGATTGATGACATTTTGGTAGTATGTGGTGTTTCCTTCTTGGTAAAAGAAATTAGCAGATTTTTGGAAATCGTCAATAGCTGCTTGATTATCTCCTAAGTGTAGATGGATATTTGCCCGCAGGAAGTAAGCTGTTGCATAATTAGGTTGGAGTTGTAAGGCTCGATTATAGTCTTCAATAGCTGCTTGATAGTTTCCTAACAAGCGATGAAAATTAGCGCGATCGCAATATCCTGCTACTAAAGTGGGATTTAGTTGTAGTAATCTATTACTATCGGCAATTGCGCTTTGGTAGTCTCCCAGGTGGCGGAGTGCATTAGCCCGCAAGCCGTAAACTATGGGCAGTGTGGGATTAATTTGCAATGCTTGGTTATAGTCTTGAATGGCGTTTTCGTAGTCTTCTAGGTTGCTATAGACTAAACCCCGCTGATGGTATGCTTGGTCATCATCAGGATTGAGTTGGATAGCTTGGTTGAAATCAGCGATCGCACTTTGATAGTCTTGGAGGTGAGACATGATCAAACCTCGGTTATAGTAAGCTTCACCAAACTGGGGATTAATCGCTAATGCTTGATTATAATCTGCGATAGCACCTTGATAATCTTTGAGAGCATAGCGGCTATTACCTCGGTTATGGTAAACTGCGTCTAAGTGAGGATCTAGCTGTATGGCTTGGTTGTAATCAGAAATTGCTTCTGTGTATTGACCGAGAATATAAAAAATATTACCCCGATTACTATAAGCGGCGACAAAATCATGATAGTACTCTAAAGCTTGGTTGATATCTGCAATAGCAGCTTGATTATCTCCCCGCTGAAAACGTGCTAAACCCCGGTTATGGTAAGCTTTTGCAATATCGAAATTGAGATTTTCTACCCCAGTACTATTATCTCTGGCTTGTTGATAATCTGCGATCGCTAAATCAAACTCTTCTAACCCCAAATAGGCATGACCCCGATAGTGATAAGCTATATCCAGGTGGGGATTTAGCTGTATTGCTTGGTTAAAAAGAGCGATACCTTCAGTTAGCGCAGCTATCGCACCTTGATAATCCCCAGATAAATTTTTCTTTATTCCTTCTTTGATCAACTCTTCAGCATTCATATAATTTTTTTGGTTATTAAGCCTCTTTTTTCACTCTATTAGGATTTACGCAAGAATTACGGAATAACGTTCGCGCAGCGTGCTGTTAGGCATACCACAGAGGCGCAGAGGACACGGAGAAATGAGAGTTTGAGAGATATTTTGCGTCAGTTTTTGCGTCAGTCCTATCTATGATTAATTAACGATTTTTAGAAATTATATGGCTTTGTAGGGTGCGTCAGACCTCATAAATTTTGCAAATAAACAAATATTGGATATCTGACGCACCATAAAATAGATGTTTGGTGTGACACGCAGCCTTAGTCCTAATTCCTAATGATTCAGGTCTAGAACAGAGAAACTACCAAAACTCTACATTTGTAGAGCCAACGATTTAGATTCTAAAACAAAATCAACCCCTTTCACATGATTTAACATCAATTCATCTCGTTGCTGCCAAACCGCAAAAATTCTTTGCCTACCATCATTCAGAGTTTCTAAATCAATTTTATAAACATCATTTACCTGCTGCAACTTTAAACCCAACAAACCTAAAAGCTTACCAATTATTTTAATCCCAGAAACCATTTCCTGATTACTTGATAAGTCAATACCCAAAGCCCTCTTAATATGTTTACTATTCTGAACAGCTACAGTTTTTAACCAAATAATATCAGCATCATTTTCATCAAAAACTCTTTCACCTTCCAGAAACTCAAGCATACCTAAAGCTCGCATTGCTTCAACTTTGAGAGTATAAGTCCTTAAATCTGGTAAAAAAACCTTGCCCTCACCCCAAGATAATTGTTGATGCCATTCTTGCTTATCTTTCACATGAAAATATTCACTTTCATGAGTCAAATAATAATGCGTTAACAACTGTCCATAGTATCCTTTATCATCCAGCAACTTCAACAAAGGAGTCACTTCAATCCCATACCTATGTCTGAGAATATATTTATTGATTTGGTGTCGTTCCTCATTACTGAGAGAATGTTTAGTTAATAACTGCTCATATTCTACATAATCAATATCCCTGGCTGTTGCAACAGCATTTGCTGCTAATAATTGATTCTGCTGCTTAATTTCCTTAATTTTGCGTTTAATATCTTTAGCCTTTTGACGACTATTTGACCAATCTTTCTGTACCTTCACAATTTCTATAATCAACCTCTTCCGGTTCTCCACATCACTAGCATCAGTTGCAAAGAAAGCTAACCGCAAATCCCGCAGAATATTATTTTGAACAGCATTACTCCGCATCATAATTTTATGCCCATCATCAATCAAACCTTCTTGCATAGATTGACGATAGAGACGAATAGACGCATTTACCCTGGCAGATAATTTAGCCCAAGTTCGTAAATGAATCGGGTCATAAACCAAAGGTAAATCTACATCTATTTTATGTAAAGGACTCAGCAAAGCTAAATTTTCTTTCTGATTTTCCTGATACCAATGAGATAGCAACCGATAATTTGTACTCCCACTACCAATTAAACCAATCCCACGTTTAGCACACCAGACAACACGGGGAACATCATCACGCACTCTTGCTAATGCTTGACGTGCTTCTGAATCAGGAATCACTCCTTGAAAAATCCCATAAACACGATCAAAATGTTGAACATCAATACTAATTCCTGTTCCTAAACTAGGAGTAACAAAAACAGTTCCATAATCAGTAATTTTTTGATTAATAGCACCAATAAAATCAACTGCTGCATGACCAGGTGTATTAGTCGTATGGCTACTCACTACCAAAGTCTCAGGAAATTGCTTTCTTAATTTCTGTAAACGCTGTTTTAGATAACCTTCAATCGTTTCACAACTATAACGTCCAGTGCGGCTATCAGTAGTTACATAGCATTTACGTCCAGCAATTAAATCTAATTCCAATTGATGAATTAACGGTGTAGGGTTCGGTGAATCATAAAAAGTTACATCCCAACCTTTATATGGTTTCCACTGATTAACAACTACCCAAGGCGTGATTTTAGTTCCTGAGAGAACTTGTAAATATTCTAGCGAAACATCTGATAAATCTGCATCTTGGGCAATTACTAACCCCCCAGTAGTGAGAACTGTAGAAATTAATTGTTGAAATATTCTGAGAATTTTAACCCGTTTTTGTTTACAAGTATTACTGTTTAGTAAATGCCATAAAGATTGCTCAACCTCATCTAAAATTACTATCGCGCCATGCCAATCTTCTGGATTAAGTTTCCAAATAGAATCAACGCATAAGCCAAAAGATTTATTTATTGGTAAAGGATAATTTATAATTGGTAATTTTGGTTCTTCTTCTAGATTCCATGCTTCATGGCTAATTCCCCATTGAATCCCAATTCTTTCACATAAAAACCGCCCTAAAAGAATGCGGTGTGTAATTAATAAAACAGATTGATTACGACTTTTAGCTTGATTGACAATAGTTTGCAGTCCTGTTGTTTTACCTGTACCTTTCGCTGACTTCACTCCCACCAAGCCAGAAGTAGGAAAAGGTAGTTCTCCTAAATAAGGAAGGTTGACAGTAAGTGCAGCGGGAATTGTTAACTCAGTGTGGGGTTTAGTTTGAGCAAGATAAACTTCTAAATCTAAGCTTTGACGATAAATTCTTTCAAAATTAGCTGCACCTTTAGCAACAATAAACTCATCAACACCTTTTTCCCTACCTGGAAGTTCCACAACTTTTACAGGACATTCTTGTTGTTGCAATAAACCACCAAGTTGGGCAATAGCATTATTGACAGCAGCAATTTTTTTAGCTTGGGTTTCAAAATCAAAGCATATATAAAAACTGCGCTTTGTTGTAGCAAAAAGTGCTAAATCAGGTATTAATTGACGACGGGTAACTTTGCCAAAGTTATCTTTAACAACTCGATAACCGCTAGTAATTCCAGGAATAGCAATAGCTGCATAACCTTGTGTTAACAAAGCGGCTGCTTTTTTGACACCTTCACAAATAATTATAGATATATTACATTCCATCACCCATTGCCAAAAACCTTCTGCTTCCCCATCAGCAGCAATGGTGATATTGTTGGGCATAGCTAAATTGTAACGTTGGGAAACTTGCTGCCAAATTTGCAAATTCACCCGCAGACAAAAAACCCGCGTTGGTGTGCTGGGAGGATGTTCATATTTAATCGACTTACCATTTTGATTTTGTCGGGGTTGGGTTGGTTTAAAACATCCCCATTCCATCATTTGCCAATTATTTAGAGGATCTCGTCCAGAACACCACCAACCACCTTCTGTAATATGGTTGTAACGCTGTAACCAACCGCTTTTGATCATGCCAGTATTGGTGCGGGGGAGTTGTTCTGAAATTAGTAAGTAATCATAGGCATTGACACCTTGAAGCGATCTAAAATTTAGTCGCGCCAGGTGTAAATCTATACTACTACTCTTGACTAATTCTTCAAGATGTTGGGGGTGTAAATAATGCAGATGCATGGTGAGAGGCACTAAGGGAAGACAACGAGATTAAAACCTTAGCACGCATTTGCTGATTTTTTATAGAAGATTTTGTAATTTTTTTATGATACTTTTGCTACATAGTTCTCAGAAATACCTCGGTTAATACAGAAAGTGCTTTTTTTCCCTGTTCTCTTGTGGAAGTAATAATTTTGTATTGTGATTTTTGTGTGCGATTAATTTTTATTTATCAGTAAATTTTTCTGAAAATAGTAAAAATGTACTTTTAGCGTTTAGTAGCATCATTTGTCAAAAGATAACTTTATTTTAACCATACAATTGCAGCAGTAATGCTTGGTGAATGTCGGTAAAAATATATTCTGACTCTCGGTATAACTCCAGCACACAATATCTTGCAATAGGCTTTTTCCAGTGCTATGTATAATAAAATACCTTTTTTATTTTTTTACTTCTTGTTATTTTCACCTTTAATTTGTGCAATGTTTTTTATACCCATAATCTGCATAATAAATTTAGTCATATTGTTTATCTCATCACATTCTTTTACAGCTTTTAATACACTTTTATGGTCTATATCTGGAAATATGCAAGCGATTATCTCTATTTTTGACTCTTCGGTCGCTTCAGGATAGATCAGTGGAATAAACCGTATTATATGTTTTATGTCAAAACTATCAAGCATATAAGGATTAAATTTCCTTATGATTCCAGAAATTTTCAATGATTGATCTTTTATTTTTTCTAATTTCAAATATGATTCTAAATTATTAAGATAATTTTTTTCAGTTTCGTTTAGAAGATTAAATAATATATTATACGTCTGTTCTTTGGCTCTTTTCTCTCTGATTAACAAATCATTTTCTTGTTCTAATCTCTCTTTTTCTTTCTTTTGTCTAGACTGTTCTAAAATACTAAAAGGATAATTTAGTATTTTAAATACTAATGTACTTATTATCCACGGAATTATTAAACAAGATACAGTGAATTCAATCCAAGAGCTTTTATATTTTCCAAAATCATTTTTAAACCTTTTTTCTAAGTCTTGTGATGGCTTGTTTTCTTTATTCAAGGTGATGCAAGTGGGTAATGGTAATAACATATCTTTACTTACTTTGCAATAAGTAGATACAATATTACTAGAAACTATATATTCATTTTTTAGTAATAAATCTCTATAACCTCGGTACTGAGTAAGTAAAAACAAGAGTATAAATAAAGCAAGGGATATGTTACTTGAAAGAGAAATTTCTTTATCTTTTTTGAGAGTTTTGGGCTTATAGGTTTCTTTAATATACTGTCTACAGTGTAACACTAGATTGATTTTCTGCTCTGAATTTAATTTTTCCCAGTAAGACAAATATGATTTTATTTCAGAATCATCTTGATTTAATATATTAAATTGTGAAAAATTTTGATTTGATACGCTCAAATCAAAAATTTTTTGAATGAAATCTTGTCCAACTTGTACAGAAGACCTACCAGCTATACTTCTCTGATCCATAACACTACCTAAAACTATTTTTAATTTAAGATATACTTGTAGTGGTGTTCGCTTGATTGAGAAACAGATAAAACCTTTTCTATACTGGATTCCAGCCATGTAAATGGCTATCACAGAACTGCACACCGCTATGTGTTAAATTTTTATTATTAAGGTGTTGGAGATTTTTGTTCTGTTTTAGGCGTTTGCCCGCCCTGATTTAATCCAATAGTAAGTGCAAAAGCTAAACCACCAAGAGCTAAAATTACTACAAAAAAGATTCCTATGAAAATATTCCCATTAGTTTCTGTATTGTTACCACCTACTTGTTTAACATTATTGCCGCCTATAGCTGTTTGATTAACTTTATCTTCATTTTTCATTAGCAATTACCAACTTAACGTCAAATTAATAAACCTGCACAACAGTTCTTACTTACATATACTTAATACCTATAATAACAAAATTACAGTCAAGTGCAATAGTGTAGAATTTAATTAAGTTCTTTATTTACGTATTTAATTTGTATTAAAAGATGCCTAATTTCAGGTACTATTAAGAATAATCACTTAATAAAAGTGCCTTTTTACAATTTAAAGTGTAATAATTCTTACCTAATTTTTTTGTTAAAACAATTTCTTAAATAAAACTTCACAAACATTTTTCTTCTTTGCAGGATTTACGCAATCGCGTACAACAATTATTCGTATTCGAGCAACTTATACTAAAAATGGATGATTGCTAGACTTTTGCCTGGGCAAAAATCTTTGTATATAAATACTCTTAGCGATTTCAACAGTAAGAACAATAGACCAGTTAATAATTTTACTTAAAGCTAGAGCTACAAATAATTATTTATTCTCCTCCAACACCAAAATCGAATCTGCACTACGTCCAAACTCTTCTGGTGCATATTGAAGTTGTGCTTCTGCACCTGGCCAAATGAATGTTCCGGGGGTAACAGAACGGACTAAATAATGTAAACTGTAAACTCCTGCTTCGAGATGATCTGCATAGGAAATAATTCTATCTTTATAGATGGTTTTATATCCTAATTGCCAGTTATCGGCTTTTGCTTGTAATGCTGGTGTCGCAGTTTGGAAACTCTCATCTACTGCTTCAAAACCTGCGGGTAATGGATCTTTAATGACGAGATGATCTACAGGATGATCTGTAATTATTTCTAAACCAATATCAAATACTTCTCCTGGTTTTAAGGTCAAGGGTTTATCAATAGCATACATTCCTGTTTTTTGAATAACTTTTTCTTCATTGACTTTGCTAATTTCTCGCGTTACTCGTAAACCGTTAAATCTTCCTGGTTGATTTCCTTGCAAGCGATAACTGTAAGTAACTAAATAATGTAAGTTACCTTTTCCAGATTTTTGCAAAATTAAATCATGACGACCACGAGGTAATTTATCCATTGCTACATTTACTTGTAAGCTAGGATTTTCATAACCATTAAATCTGGTTTCGCCTAACTTCTTACCTGCTAATTTTACGGTAGTTAAAAAATCAGGTGGTGTTGATTGTAGCTGAATATATTCTACTAAAGCGGTTAAGGCTTGGGCATTGTTATAAGTTGTTTGCCATGTTCCTTCTCTACGAAGATTCAGCAGACTTTGAAATAATTTATCAATGATTTCTACATTGGCTTTTTGGTCAATAAATAAGCGTAAAGCTTGGGCTTGTGTTGTGGTCTGTGAATTCATCCAACTCCAGCTAGGGGGTAAATTCACAACTGCATTACGTCCAGTTTCATAAATATTTTTTTGTAACTGAACTCGGATGATTTGTGCTTCATTTTCCCATTCAGGAAACTGGTATAAATATCGTGCTAATTTGATTTGGGTGACAACATCAAAAGCATCACGTTGTTGATAAATATCTGATAAGAAGCTATTGCGTTTGTCTCCTAATTGTGATAAGGCGATTAAGGAATTAAGTTGCAGTTGAGATTTACAGAGTTTTGATTTACAAAACTCATATTGTCCAGGGTTGACAAGAACTTTCTGTAAATAAGTTTTTAGTTGAGAGAGGATTTTAGAAATAATTAACCCTGGGTAAGCCTGATTAGCTTTTGTTAGAGATTCCGCAGCATAAGCAGAAACCCAAGGATCAGATTTTTCTTGTCCTGGAAAAGCCGCAAAACCACCATCAGCAATTTGCAGTTTTTGCAGTTGTTCAATTGCTAAGTTAGCTTGTTGTTGGGGATTAAATTCTGCAAATGTTTGATTATATTGTTGTGTGAGAGTTTGCAGATTTGCAGCAATTAATAACTGACTCGCTGCTGGTTCTGCAAATGGTAAATCATTGTCGGTTAAAACTTGTTTTACGGGTGCTTTAATTTCGGGAATTAAGGTACTAGCTAATTGAATATCTAAACCTCCTGTTTCCGAGAGGGTATTTTTATCAACATTCAGAGGAATTTTTACCTGTTTTTCACTAACACCAGTTTCTACAACTTGTTCTGTAATTTCTAACGGCTTAATTTCTAAAGGAACTAAAAAAGCATCTGTGGTATTATTCAACTGCGTTCTAAATGTCACATTTCCATCACTTGCACTACCCACAACCATTGGAAAACGATATGCTTGGGTTGCTGACTCGACTGGTGTTTGCAAGGTTTTAGTTTTAGGGTCATTTTCTGCGAATTGGAGAGAACCGCTAAGTTCACCGTTTATGCTTAAATTTCCAGTGTTTCCGGTGGTATTAGTGACGGATAAACCTCCCAGAATGCGATCGCCTGACCGAGCAAATTGTGGGAGAATAGCATTAGTTATTAATGGCTTTGTGGTGATAAATGTCGCTTCTCCGTTACCAAAACGCAGATTTCCGTCCGTAGCCACCACCATAACCCGCCACGTAGTCAAATCATCTGGTAATTTAAAAGTGATTTTAGCCTGACCATTAACATCAGTAATTACAGAACCATTGTAATAAGCTAAAGCTTGAAAATCTTGGCGAATGCGAGTATTTGCTAAAGCACTAGATAACCCACCACCATAACCCCAACCTTTAGGTTTATCTAAACTTTGATTTTGTAAAACAACATCTGGACGATTATCACTAAAACGGGTAGAAATTGGTTGTTCTGCATAAACAGTATCTATCAAATTTGGTGGACGATAACCAGCAAGTTGTAACACTGCTTCATTCACCACCATGACAGTAAATTGTCCTTGCGTAGCGTTTCCTTGATGATCTTTTAATTCTAGTCCTACAGTTTCTTCATTTCCAGGTTCTAAAGAAGTTTGATTTGGCTTAACTTCCACCTTTAAATACTTATCTCCCAAGTTAACTTTAAAAGGTGAAAAACCAATTCTTGCCAAATTTTCTAAATTTTCTGGTTCCACTTGATTGAGTGATTTACCTTGTCTGACTAACACCGCTTCCACAGCAGCATTGGGTAACATTTCTGGTGTAATTATAAATTGAATTTGTGGCGCACCTCCCTTAATTTTGGTAACTTGCTGATAGAGAGGTTTATCTTTAATTACTGCAAAATATAATTCTCCTTCTGGGTAGGGAGATTGGATTAAAGCAGTAGCAGTTTCTCCAACTTTAAACTCTTGCTTATTTAATTTAACTTCCAACTTATCTTTTTCTCTTTCACCCCAGAACACGGGATTTACACCAGTTACCCAAATTTGTAAATCTGTAGCTGTGATTTCATCTCTACTATCGCTAAAATTAGCCCGAATACGGTATGAACCTGATTCGGTTGGTTGTAAATTTACTGTTTGCGGAATATTAGCAGATTTAATTTCTGTTTTGGAAACTGTTTTATATTCAACTTGATTTTTCGAAGTTCGGCTACCTTCAACTATTTGAGTAACACTACTATATTTTATTTGTTGTAACTCCAAATTTACCCGTTCATTTTCTAAAGGTTTTCCTGTCGCGTCAGTAACAATAATTTCTACCGGAAAAATCTTACCAGCGTCAGCTACAAAATTACTTTTCAAACCAATAAGTCTATTACTAGGTAAAGCTGTAAAAGTTTGAGAATTAGCAACTGATAAATTAGAAACATCAGCGATTTGAACATCTACCCGATAAGTCATTGGGTAAGGTAAATCTTTGGCTATTGTTACTGTTTGACTACTTTTACCATTAGCATCTAACTGAGTATTAGTTTGTAAAACATCGCTAGAGAGAGTTGGAGTTTCTTCAGGCCAAAACCACTGTCTCCCAAAACTAAACTCCTCCCAACCTTTGGGAATAAAATTAGTCTGCTGACGAGTAATAAAATATTTAGCTTCTCCCCCTTCCACAGGTGAACCAAATAAATAATTACTAGCTACCTTCGCTGCTATTTTGTCATTAATAAGGGCAAATTCTTTATTAAGCTGCAAATCAACTTTGAAATTAGGTGGTTTAAACTCAGCTACTCGAAATTCACCAGATATTTCTCGTCCATTTTTCCCTTTAGCTTCGATTTTGTAATAGCCTAAAGGTTGAGTTTTTTGAATAGGTAATTCTAGAGAAAATGTACCAAATTCATTTGTGTTTTGTGTACCTAAATCAGATTTTTGTCCATTGGGACTTACCAAAGTTAATTTGTATTCAGCATTTTTATCTTGCTGAATTTCACCTGTTTTTAAATAATCTGCAAAAGCAGTAAATGCCGCTTTTTCTCCAGGTTGATATAACTGTCTATCGGAAAAAATTACCCCTCGTGATATCGGTTTACCATCTTCCCAACCAGCATCAATACCATAACCGTAACTACCGCTATACTCTTGAGTTCTTGCAAAAGCCCAATCTTTATTTTCACGGGCAATTACTAATAATTTTGGTAATTTTTCATCCTGAGAATAGCAATCTTTTAATTCATCATTATCAATTTTAAAAGTCCCATTTACATCAGTTTCACCCGTTGCACAAGGTACCGGTTGAGTACCAGTTTTTTCATATAATTTTGATTGATAAATTTCAATATTTGCCGCTTTAACTGGTGAACCATTACTAAGATGATGAACCCGAATTAACCCCGACTCTGGAAACCATTGAGAAAATACACCTAAGTTAGTTAATTGCACCATTCCATAAGTCGTTGCTTCTCTCCATAATTGTTTATTATTTTCTTGATATTTATTAGTACGTGCTTGCACTCCATAAGCTAACATTCCCTGATTATCACCTAATCTTGCTTTCAGGGGAACAGTGACATTAACTGACTGATTTTTTCTACCAGATACTTTGAAGCTTTCCCATTTGTCAGGTTTGGGTAATAAATCATTGGCATTATTCGTATAAACTAAATCTGTGGGTTTAATTACACGATAATTTGCTTGATATTTAGATTCTGGTAGATTGACTGTATTAATATTTAACTGTAAATCTTTATCTTTAGGGAAAATATGTAAATCAGAAGGAACCCAAATATCTCCGGCTAAATCACCAGAATCATATTTAATAGAAACAGGTTTACCTAAAGTTTGCCCAAATTTATCTTTGACATTTTTGTTAATAGTAATTGTATAATTAGTATCCGGTTCTAAAGCGTAGGGATTAACACTAACAATTCTATCTTCATCATAGATTTGCAAAACTCTATCAATGTCTTTGGGTGCTGGATTGATTTTAATATTCTCTTTGGCAGAATCTGGTAACAAGATGTTATTAAATTCTATCTGGGGACTACCTTTAACAAATCTACCATAGGTTCCTCCTGAGTCTGGTAGTCCGTAGGGTTTAATTCCCTGAAATGCTAATGGTGAATAAGTCGCTAACTTACTAACAAACTCTTTATCACTGGGAATATTTCCATAAGCTGGAAGGATACCAGGAGAAAATGTTAAAAGGTAAGATGTGGCTTTTTCTAAATTTCCCTGGGGAGTAATATCATAAATCCAATTTTTAGCTGAAGGGTCAAATTTTTCTAAAGGATCTAAATTTTCTGGTTTTTCTGATTTTGCTAATTCTACCTTTAGCCTTACCCCTTGATTTTTACCATTAGGAATTAACTGTAAATGCTTTTGAACAGAATCTAAATCTAATTCCAAATTGGATGTAAATTGTAATTTAGGTTTTAAATCAATTGGTTCAATTTCTGCTTTTTCAATGGGGTTAACACCTGGTAAATTGGTGAGTTTAATTGATTCAGTATTGAAAGTCCAAGCTAAATCTTGATCTAAACGATGATTTTTTAAATCTCCTAACCCAGCTTTGAGAGTAACTTGTAATCTTATGGCTTTGGGTAATGCTTTATCAGCTTGAAATCCTACCATGCGCGGTGTTAAAAAGCGAAACTTCCCCGGTAAAGGAGGCCAAATGGCAAATTTAGTTAATAAATTTTCTTGTTCTGGACTATCAAGACTCTCAACGGGAATTAAAGCATCTTTAAAACGAATACGAATTTGACTAAGAGTATTTGCATCTCCCAAAGGACTGATTTGTTCTATCCATTCGGGTAATTTTGGTGGTGTAAGTGACGCAACAGTAGGTAATTTTTCCTTACCGGGTGTGATACCCACAAAATTACAGCCAGCTATACCTAATATAAAGGTAATGATAAATAAGAATTTAAAGAATGTTCTAATCATCATATTAAATAAATTCAAATGCCCACCTTGCTTGTTTACATAGATACCTAATCTGGTGTAATTATTTCCAACAAACCATACAATTCTTAACATTTCTGAAATATTGATTTTTTTACGAAATCTCTTTTACATAACTTGAAACCTCAAATTATGAAATTCAACACTCGTATCCTCAAAACTCTTACTCTCTGTGTCTCTGCGTTACGGACACTTTGCACAAGTCGGGAAACCCGCCCAAACAAGTGTCCTCCTCTGCGTGAGACAAAATCCTATTTTCGTTATCTCGATAGATATAAATTAAAGCTAAAGCGCAAATCCAAAACTATTAAAATTATTCTGGCTGTAATCATTTTCTGTCTTATGGTGAGATTACTGCCTTATTTTGCGCCAATTCATAGTATAGATATTGCCCAAAAGCATTTAGCGATGCAGTTTACAGATCGTAATGGTTTGCCATTGGGAACATTACTCACTCATGATCAAGAACATACCGCAGTTATATCATTAAATCAAGTTTCACCTCAATTTATCAAAGCCATTTTAGCGGCTGAAGATGGCAGCTTTTATCAACATGGGGCGTTGGATATGAAAGCAATTATCCGCGCTATGAAGGAAGCTATTCAATCGAAAAAAATTGTTTCTGGTGCTTCCACAATTACCATGCAATTAGCGCGAATGTTGGATAATTCTCCCCGGACTTTATCAAGTAAATTATCTGAAATTTGGCTATCTTGGCGATTAGTTGCGGGAATGAATAAAGATGAAATTCTCTCTGCTTATATTAATCGTCTACCTATGGGAGGAAATATTTATGGTGTGGAAGCAGCAGCACGGACTTATTTTTCTATTTCTGCAAGTGATTTAAATTTAGCCCAATCTTCTCTTTTAGCGGCAATTCCTAATAATCCTACTTATTTTAATCCTTATGAACATTGGGAAAGATTAAAGAAAAGGCAGAAATATGTTTTAAATCAAATGGTGCAGGATAAATATATTACTGAAGCAGTAGCAGAACGCATATATACGGAAAAGGTGGTTTTTCAATCTCGTGAACAGGGAATTATTGCTGCACCGCATTTTTTGTTTTGGTTAGCAACACAGAACACCCCACCCCTAACCCCTCCCCGCAAGCGAGGAGGGGGACTGGATTTATATCACGGTAAACAGGGAGTGAATTTATTTTCCCGCAAGCGAGGAGGGGGACTGGATTTATATCACGGTAAACAGGGAGGAGAAATGGAATCTTCTCCTATTCAGACTACGATAAATCGACCTTTACAGCAGTTTGTGGAAGCACAGGTACAACAGGTTATTGATTCTCTTGCTGATAACAATGTCCATGATGCAGCTGCTGTGATAATTGACAACTACTCTGGGGAGGTTTTAGCTTACGTCGGTTCGCCTGATTATTTTAATGAAGTGAAATTAGGACGAAATGATGGAGTACAAGCGTTGCGTCAACCTGGTTCGACTCTCAAGCCGTTTGTGTATGAATTAGCTTTGGAAAAAGGTGTTATTAAACCTAATTCGATTTTGGCAGATGTTCCTTCTCATTACGCGATTCCGGGGGCGAAATTATATAGCCCTACAGATTATACTAACAGTTTTCTCGGTCCGGTGCGGGTAAGAGTTGCTTTAGCAAATTCTTTAAATGTACCTGCGGTAAAGGTGTTGGAAAAGGTGGGTGTAGAAACTTTCTTAAACCGGTTGCATGAGTTGGGGTTTGCACATTTAAATCAAAGTGCTGAATATTACGGTTTGGGTTTGACTTTGGGTAGTGCAGAGGTGAGTTTATGGGAACTCGCTAGGGCTTATGTGACTATGGCAAGGTTGGGGAAAAGCACGCCTTTAGTGACTATTTTAAATAATTTCCCAGTCCCCAGTCCCCAGTCCCCAGTCCCCAATTCCGCAAATTGGCAGTTAATTATTGATATGTTGAGCGATCGCTATGCTCGTGCTACAGCTTTTGGTGTAGACTCGGTGTTAAATTTGCCTTTCCCTGCGGCTGTTAAAACTGGCACTTCATCAAATTATCGTGATACCTGGACAGTTGGCTTCAGCACTGATTATACTGTTGCTACTTGGGTAGGTAATTTCAACGGCGAACCGATGCGTCAAGTTTCAGGTGTGACAGGTGCTGCACCTTTGTGGAACAGAATCATGTTACATCTGCACCAATATCAAACACCGACAGATTTTCCACTGCCAGATGGGTTAATCCAATTACCCGTTTGTGCTAATTCTGGTTTAAAACCTAAACCTGACTGTACTTCGATAGTGCAGGAATATTTTTCGCCAGCAGATAAAATTGCCTACGAAAATCCTGCTGATTTCCATTTACCACCTGAGTATGATGAATGGTTAGCAAGACAACCACAATCAAATTCTCATGCTGATAAATTTAGGATTTTATCTCCTCATAATGGGGATTTATTTGTAGTTTATCCTGATGAGAAATATCAGCAAAAACTAGAATTTAAACTGGTTAGCAAATCTAATCTGCCTATAGAGTGGTGGCTAAATGGTAGGCAGTTATCTACACAATCAACTAATGCATTATTTTGGCATTTACAACCCGGCAATTGGACTCTGGAAGCCAGAAGTGGGGAGGTAAGTGACAAAATAAATTTTCAAGTTGAGTTAGCAAATACAAAACCCAAGCGGCAAGGTTTTTCTGTAGTCAATCCTACAATTTTTCCACATTCTAGAGATTGATTAATTTTCCATTAAAAACACAATCTTTTTTCCGGAAATTGTTTGTGCAAATTGATCTTATAAATTAGAACTGAAGTTTTTATCAACTCTATCTAGCCATGACTAACACACAAGAAAATAAATCTACCAAGAAGATGAAACAGTCTTTTCCTGCTGTTGATATTGGCACTCCTAAAGTGCCAGTTCGCAAAAGCAATGCCAAAAAGCAAAATCGCGAATTACTCAGCGACTGGGAACACGCGAGTTAATTCTCAAAATACAGGTAATAGGTGACAGTTGACAGGTGACAGGTGACAGGGAAGAGTAAAATTTAAGTGGTTAACTTAACAGAAGACAGTACAGGCTGAGAAAGCGTTAAATTGAGGTAAAAGCCAAGACTGTACAATAGTGCTTTAGCTTAAGTCAAACATGAAAGTAGCAATTACTGGTGCAACAGGATTTGTCGGTAGTCGTTTAGTAGAACGACTGCATAATGAAGGTCATAGAGTAGTGGTGTTAAGTCGGAATACTAACTCTGCCCACAAAGTTTTTCCTGCTCAGACTTTCCCAAATCTCGAAATTATGGGCTATACACCAGGTGTATCTGGTGCTTGGCAAGATGCTATTGCTGGTTGTGATGGTGTGGTTAATCTGGCAGGAGAACCCATTGCTGAAGAACGTTGGACACCACAACGTAAGCAGGAAATCCTCAATAGCCGCAAACTGGGTACACAAAAAATTGTCGAAGCTATAGCTAAGGCTAACCCTAAACCAAGTGTGTTAGTGAATGCTTCGGCTATTGGCTATTACGGTACTAGTGAAACTGCTACTTTTGACGAAAATAGCCCTTCAGGTCAAGATTTTTTGGCTCAAGTCTGCCAAGAATGGGAAGCAGAGGCACAAAAGGTAACAAATGCTGGTGTGCGCTTGGTAATTTTGCGTTTTGGTATTGTTTTAGGTCATGGTGGTGCTTTGGGGAAAATGATTACTCCCTTCAAACTTTTTGCAGGTGGCCCTATTGGTAGTGGTCGGCAGTGGTTTTCATGGATTCACATAGATGATATTGTTAACTTAATTCTGCAAGCTTTAACTAAGACAAATATAGACGGTGTATATAATGCAACTGCTCCCAATCCTGTGCGAATGACAGATTTAAGTGCAACTATGGGACAGGTGATGAATCGTCCGTCATGGTTGCCTGTTCCTTCTTTTGCTTTAGAAGCGATGTTGGGAGACGGGGCAATTGTGGTTTTAGAGGGTCAAAAAGTCTTACCTAAACGCACTCAAGCAGCAGGTTTTGAGTATCAATATCCGAATTTGCCATCAGCATTGACGCAAATCCTCAAATAATTCGTAATTCAATTTTGGATTTTAGATTGGTAATGGGTAATTGGTGATTGGTGATTGGTAATTAAATCATATTCCCTATTCCCTATTCCCTATTCCCTATTCCCTATTCCCTGCTATGACTCATTTTTCATAAATTTCTTAGAAACCCAACTGGTTATTCCGCTGAGAATTGCACCACCCATGAGGATGCCAATAGCGGGGTTAAATAGCGGTATCCACAGTTTATGCCATAAATCTAAACCGAGGTTGATTCCAGAGGCATTACCAATAACTGCCACGGCAAACCAGATAAAACCTAAAATTACCAGGAATACATCTGCGACTAAAACTAAGTTGAGCCAATTTAATAGTTTGTCTTTCATCTTCTATAAGCTTTGAGAATTAATCATTATAATTCGTAATTCCTCATTAAGTACGAATTACGAATTACGAATTACAAATTACAAATTATTCTTCAAACAGCCATTTTTTGACTTTTACCAAACTCTGCCAATCTGGTTTTCTAGTTAAGCCATCTTCAATGCTATTTTTAACTTCCGTTTGCCATTCTTCATTGACAAAAATCAACTGTTGTGCAAAGTCAATGTGTTCGCGCAGACCTTTTTGACCTGTTTCCAGCATGGCTAAAGCGAGATTAATTCTGGCTTGTGGGTCTTGGGGATTTAACTTTACTGCTTTATTTGCAGCTTTGTAAGCTAAGTTGGCTTTGTTGTCGAGTAAGTATAGCCAGGAAAGACAAATCCAAGCGGAACTAGCTTTGGGAGAGCGATCGCACACTTCTTTAAATACAGGGATGAGCGATTCTACCGATTCTCCAGCTTTATAACGTTCTAAACCTGTATCAAACAGTTCTTCAATTTTAATAGTCATTGGTCATTGGTCATTGGTGATTGGTCATTGGTTATTGGTCATTAGTCATTTACAAACGACAATTGACCTCTAACATCTGACCATTGACTATATTACACCCCGAAAGATTTCCCGCAACCACAGGTTTGGGAGGCATTGGGGTTAGTGAATTGGAAGCCACCGCCAATCATGGCATCACTATAATCGAGCATTAACCCATAGAGATATAATAAACTTTTGCGATCGCACACAATCTTGAAACCATCATAATCAAAAACATCATCCTGGGCGGTGATCTTACTAGTGTCTTCAAAATCCATCATGTAAGACATCCCAGAGCAACCACCTTGACGGACTCCTACGCGTAAACATAAATCCTGCCCTTGCTTACCTTGGAGCGATTTTACCTGGCGCAATGCTGACTCGCTCAACAGAATGCCGCGTTGTTGAATATCAGTTGCTTGTGTCATTTGCTATTGTCACTCCTTAATTATTATCACGATTACCAGGTATATGCTGTTAATAGCCCCTGGGTTGCTCCTTCAAGTATTATTCCATTCTAACTGCATTAACAAGTACAGACGTTAAATTCTCAACACTTCGTCAACAGCAGAGAAAGGTTTTTATTCTAGAATTGAGAGATTCGGTGTATTTGGAGTATTTTTATTTTTTCAGTTTTGGAGCCGTCTGAGTAACAACCACTTTTCAGGAGTGCTGAGTCCTGAGTAAAAAAGGAAAATTAATTGTACTCATCCTCTGGCTGTGAAGTCCCTGCCTTCAGGGATGGAAAAAGAAAAAATTATTCTCCTAGTTTTAACTATGGAGTGACTCCTTACTCAGTACTCGTTACTCAGCACTTATTTACTCACCACTACCCACAATTTACTTCTTCATAAATAGCTTTTTTGATTAACTTTACTCTATGACAAGTTTTAATCGCTCTACCAGTCGTCGGTTGAAGAAATTAACCCAAATTCCTTCTATATGGGAGGGCGATCGCCGTCCGTTATCGTCATCACAAACCCAACCCAGTGAATCAGACGAATCCAAGGGAGAATGCATTCTCTGGGTAGATGGTTCTCAAGGTATTGTCAGAGGTATGGATGTGGTATCTCCAGAACTAGGGCCAGAAGCTATAGTTCGTACCTTAATGCGAGCCATGGAACATCCACACAGTCCAGCTAAACCCGCTAGACCGCAAAGAATTGTGGTGAAAGATCGGGAAATTCAATTTTATCTGCGTGGGGTATTGCAAGATTTGGATATTGCCATTGACTACACACCAGAATTACCTTTAATTGATGAACTATTTCGCTCCTTTGCGGATATTCTCGATAGCCAAATCCCCGATTTACCTCCCCAGTATGCACAAATATTGAGAGAGAAGGCTTTTGCAACTTGGGAAGCAGCACCTTGGAAATTTATAGAAGAACAACAAATATTATCCATAGAGATTAATAAGTGGGATGTAGGGACAATTTATGCTTCAGTGATGGGAATGCTGGGGATGGAATATGGAATTTTGTTTTATCGCTCAGAAGATTCTCTCAAACGGTTTCGTGCAGATGTTTTAAGAGATGAAGAATCTGGACAAGGTTTAGAAGAAGCTTTCCTGAAGCAAGATTGTTTGTTTCTTACCTTTGAGCAAACCGACGAAGATGAAGATGAGGATGAAGATTTAGCAGAATTAGCGCTATCGGAAATTGAACCTACCTTTGGCAATATTCATCCTTTAGAAGGATTACGGTCTGTTTTGTACGACGAGGAAGCACTTGTAGTTTTTGTGGCTCTAGAAAGCTTGCTCCGTTTTGTTCGTGATCACCGTCACCAGTTCTATGAAGATGACTTTCCTGCCATTAATCGGCGTTATCGCATTTCCTTACCCCATCCAGATGAAGATACTAAATCAGTTTCTGTGACTGTCTCTACTATGCCAGAATTGGCAGCAGAGTTGGAGGAAATGGCAGGTTTTGATATCGCAGATGAAGATGATATTGATTCCACAGCCTTCCATTCCTTGCGAGATGACTTGATTCCAGAAGACTCTTTCCTCAGTTTAGGTGTGATTTCTTGGGAGATTTTAGAGTCCTTGCGTCGGGAAGTAGATTATCATCCAACAGATGTGATCAATCAAGTTGGGGATGGATTACCCGTGATTTTGATTCAAACTTCTCGTCCTAAGGCAAAAACTGTGATTGCAAAGATTGAGGCAGCTGAGGGACTGAAAGCTATTTGTTTTAATCCAGGGGCTGATCCCTTTGATGGCGATCGCTATGACTTGGGTTTGTTACAAACGAATAATCAAGAATTATTCCTATTTGGGGAATTTCTAGATAATGATCCCATTCATGTTGAAGCCAGGAAAAAATGGAATCAACGCTGCAAAAATACTCAAGGCTATTGCGGTTTGATTATTTCTAAAGGACTGACAGGCGCTTCCCGTGGGAATCCTCAGTTAAAAGATATGATGGCTTTGTTTGAAGCGCGATCGCTACTTCCCGAAGATTTGGGTATCGGTACTCTCCAACTGATGCCGGAACTGGAATTTGAATAATACTTGATGTAGTTACCACAGGTAAATACCTCATTAGCACTGAGTTCATGAGTCCAGGTTTAATCTGTGGTTTTCTACAATTACCGAAGATGTTTATTGCTGCATAATTAATGGAGAGTTGAAAATAATTAGTAGTGTATTATCTATACCTTGAAGAAGCAAAAATTCTTTATCGAAAATTCTTAATGATATTAAGAACTTTGCTATTTCCTGGAAGCAAATTCTGATACTATCGTTTTTTACTTTTGCAATCGAATTCTTTATCAATCCATTAATAAACAGCAACCTGCATGATAATGACAAATAAAAAATGGGCCGTTAAACGTATAACTGTTAACCTAGCAACACAGGAAGCAGAAAAGCTAGAAAAATATTGCCAACAAACAGGTAGACCAGCCACTGATATCATTCGAGAACTGATTAGAAGTTTACCTCTTTCTGAAGACTCTAAGGAGAAAAGCTGAGGAAATAGGAGAGATGGGTAGATAGGGAAGATGGAGAAAATGGAGAAAATGGAGAAGGTATTGATCTTTCTTCTGGCTCCTGCCCGTTTAATTTCGGGTTTTCATTAGCGAAGCGGACGCAGGGTAGCGACTATTTTTATTTTAGATTGTTCAATCCAAAATCTAAAATTCTCCTGTCTCCTGTCTTCTGCCTCCTGCCTCTTGTTTCCAGCTAAATAGCAAATTCCGACACCAAGGCAGTTACAATTTGTAAAGAAACTGATAGCGCCGTGTGGCTTAAGCCATAAAGGAACGAGGGAATGCGTGTTGCAATTGTAGGTGCGGGACTGGCTGGACTGGCCGCTGCTGTAGATTTAGCTGATGCTGGTTGTGAGGTGCAAATTTTTGAATCTCGCCCATTTATAGGTGGAAAAGTCGGCAGTTGGGTAGATGGTGATGGCAACCATGTTGAAATGGGGTTACACGTATTTTTCGGCTGCTACTACAATCTATTTGAGTTAATGGAGAAGGTGGGAGCCGGAGACAATTTACGTCTAAAAGAACATAGTCATACTTTTATCAATAAAGGTGGGCGTACTGGGGCTTTAGATTTCCGTTTTATTACAGGTGCGCCCTTTAATGGGTTAAAGGCATTTTTTACAACTTCCCAACTTTCACTTCAGGATAAATTCCAAAATGCGATCGCACTCGGAACTAGCCCCATAGTCCAAGGTTTAATAGACTTTGATGGGGCAATGAAAACTATCCGCAAATTAGACAAAATCAGCTTTTCCGACTGGTTTTATAGTCATGGGGGTAGTAAAGGCAGCATCAAACGTCTATGGAACCCCATCGCTTACGCCCTTGGTTTTATAGATTGTGACAATATTTCTGCCCGTTGTATGTTGACAATTTTCCAGTTTTTCGCAGTCAGAACTGAGGCTTCAATTCTGCGGATGCTGGAAGGTTCACCACATGAATATTTACACAAACCAATTGTTGAATATTTAGAAGCTAGAGGCACTAAAATATATACCCGTCGGCAAGTGCGGGAAATTCAGTTTGCTGAGTCCAATGAAGAAACCCACGTTACAGGTATATTAGTTGCCCAAGGTGAGACAGAAGAAGTGATCACCGCTGATGCTTATCTTTGTGCTTGTGATGTACCGGGAATTCAGCGCGTTTTACCCCAAGCATGGCGCAAATGGTCAGAATTTGATAATATTTATAAACTTGATGCTGTCCCAGTCGCTACAGTACAGCTACGCTTTGATGGTTGGGTGACAGAACTGGAAGATGACCACAAGCGGAAACAATTAAATCATGCGGCTGGGATAGATAATTTGTTATATACCGCAGATGCAGATTTTTCCTGTTTTGCTGATTTAGCTTTGACTAGCCCCGCAGATTATTATCGTCCTGGAGAAGGTTCGTTGTTGCAACTGGTATTGACACCAGGAGATCCTTTTATTAAACAAAGTAATGATGCGATCGCACAACACGTCCTTAAACAAGTCCATGAACTATTCCCTTCCTCCAGAGATTTAAACATGACTTGGTACAGCGTGGTAAAACTGGCTCAGTCTCTCTACCGGGAAGCACCAGGAATGGACGCTTACCGTCCAGACCAAAAAACACCTATACCTAATTTCTTCCTAGCAGGTAGTTATACTCAGCAAGATTATATTGACAGCATGGAAGGTGCAACTATTTCTGGAGGACGTGCGGCTAAGGTGATTCTGGAAAATGTGAAGAAATAGGTGACAGTTGACAGGTGACAGGTGACAGGTGACAGGTGACAGGTGACAGTTGACAGTTGACAGGTGACAGGTGACAGTTGACAGTTGACAGGTGACAGTTGACAGGTGACAGTTGACAGGTGACAGGTGACAGGTGACAGGTGACAGTTGACAGGTGACAGTTGACAGGTGACAGGTGACAGGTGACAGGTGACAGGTGACAGAGAATAATTATTCACCAATCACCAATCACCAATTAATCTAAAATCTAAAATCTAAAATCTAAAATCTAAAATCTAATGGCTGAATGGTTAGAGCATAGTGTGCAGGTAGAAGTTGAGGTTCCTATAGAATTAGTATGGAGCCTCTGGTCTGATTTAGAGCAAATGCCTCGTTGGATGAAGTGGATTGATTCGGTGAAAATTTTACCAGATGATCCAGAGATATCTCTGTGGAAATTGAGTACTGGTGGTTGGGATTTTACCTGGAAATCTCGCATTCTCAAAATTATTCCTAACCAAATTATCCAATGGGAATCAGTTGATGGTTTACCAAATCAGGGTGCAATTCGCTTTTATGATCGCCATACTAGCAGCGTTGTCAAAATGACCGTTGCCTACGCTATTCCTGGATTTCTGGGTAAACTCATGGATAATTTGTTTTTGGGAAAGGTGGTAGAGTCCACAATCCAAGCGGATTTGGAGCGGTTTAAGCAATATGCTTTGAATAAAGTCTGAGACAAATATATCTTCTTCAGGACTTACCCCAAAAGGTAGTGAAAGTCATGATTTACCGTAGGGGTAATTCATGAATTACCCCTACATTTCCTAATTGATGCGTAAGTCTTATTTTTATACAAAAATTAATGTAATTATTAAAACATCATAAATAAAATGGTAATTAAAATTAAATATGCTAAACATACTGACAGGACAATCTAGTCTTGATTTACAAAAATTAAGAAACTCTTGACAAATTAGGTGGTTGTCTAAAAATAAATGATTATCACTTGAAGAGAGGAGAAAATATGTTTACTTTTAAGAATACACTTGTATTTCTCTATAAAATATTAAATCGTTTTATCCCTACACAATGTAACAGATATGAATATAACTATAATTATCTAGAGCCTTTGGCTATGACGGATATT
Source organism: Anabaena sp. EIM26 (assembly GCF_057568715.1). NCBI lineage: Bacteria > Bacillati > Cyanobacteriota > Cyanophyceae > Nostocales > Nostocaceae > Anabaena > Anabaena sp. EIM26. Next base: position 3,103,470 of record NZ_CM172472.1, read on the forward strand.
CCTGAATTACCAATAATCAATTTTCCTTTATTACCTAAAGATGAACTTCCCAGCGCTCAATGGCTGGGTTTATTATTAACTGTCATCACTATTCTTAATCTCAATAACACCTCTAAATCTACTCATAGCAACGCCAAAAATACTCCTAATAGTGACAACCAAACTGATAAATTATTTTTAGATGGCAAGCTGAGTTCTTTAAAAAACATCAACAACAACATCAGTACAATTAGCAATCTTGAAGATTCAGATGATTATTTAAATAGTTATATTTCCGATTTATTATTAACATTAAAACAAATTGATGATAATTTAAACCTTGATGAGCAAATTCATCCCTATCTCCAGCAAAGACTTTTTGAACAAGCCAATAAAGATATAAAAGTAGTAAAAGTTGAAAAACAGTTTACAGATTTATTAAATAAAAATCCTCAGCCAGTAGTAGCCAAATCGAATAAAGAATCTACCAAAGCATTTTTTAAAGAAATTATCAAATACAATGCCAAATTATTAGAATTAGCTGAACATCAAACTCCAATTGCAGAAACTTCTGTAGAAACATCTAAAAACTCTGAAAATGGTCTTGAGGATTTCGACAACCAATTTAGAGTTATATCCAAACCAGAAATTGCTAATAAATTCCAAGAAGATTTAGTTTTTGCTTATATGCAGGTAGCTGGCCCTAACCCAGTTATGCTCAAGCAAATTAAACAATTAGATCCGCGCTTACCAATTACTGGCGAAAAATACCAAGAAATTGTCAACAAAATAGCAGGGTTCACCGATTCTCTAGAAGCAGCAATAAAAGAAGGTCGGCTTTATTTAGCAGACTATGATTTATTAAATAACTTAGTAGATGGTAGTTTTCCTCAAGCACAAAAATATGCTGCTGCTCCCATTGCACTATTTGCTGTACCGCCGGTGAGTAGTTCATCTCGTTATCTACTACCTATAGCAATTAGTTGTCAGCAGTCTATATTTACACCTCTGGAAACAGGAACTTGGATGACTGCTAAGAACATTGTGCAGATGGCAGATAGCAACTATCACGAGTTGGTAAGTCATCTAGGCCGGACACATTTAGTTATTGAGCCTTTTATTGTTGCAACTAATCATTTACCCAATAATCACTTAATCAAACAACTCCTCAAACCTCATCTTCAGGGTACTGTCCTCATAAATTATGGCGCTCATAAATCTTTAATAGCTCCAAAGGGGATTATAGACTCACTGTTAGCTGGTACTATTGAATCTGAACAACAATTAGCAATTAAAGCAGCACAAAGTTATTTGTTTAATTTTCATGAGGTAGCATTTCCTGATACTTTAAATAGTCGGGGTGTTAATAATGCTAACCAGCTACCAATTTACCCTTACCGAGATGACGGAACATTAATTTGGAATGCTATTTATAAATGGGTTTATGCCTATTTAAGTCATTTTTATACGAATGATGGTTTAGTTTTGGCTGATAAAAATTTACAGCGTTGGTCTGGTAAATTAGCTAGTCCCAAAGGGGGACGTTTGCAGAATTTTGGTGAGGATGCGGAAGGAAAAATTAAGACGCTAGATTATTTAGTTAAAACAATCTCAACGATTATTTTTACAGCCAGCGCTCAACACGCTGCTGTGAATTTTCCGCAACGTGGAATGATGATATATACGCCAGCATTTCCTTTCGCTCGTTATACTCCAGCACCAACAAATTCCCAAGAATCGGAAGATTTTATCAATGGTCTACCATCCCTAGAAAAAGCGCAAGAACAGATAAATATCCTCTATTTGCTCGGCTCGTTATACTACACTAAATTGGGTGAGTATCCCACATCAATTTCTCAAGGCAACCAAAAATTGAAAGTTGCTTTGCAGGATTTTCATCAAGATTTACAAGAAATTGAGCAAAGAATTAATCAGCTAAATAGTGAAAGGATGATAGCTTACAAGTATTTATTGCCTTCCAGAATTCCGCAAAGTATCAATATTTAAGATTCAAGTGGAGACGTTCCACCGGAACGTCTCTACATTCATTTTCGGAGATGTCTAGTTGGAAGTTCTCTATCAGCCAGCCCTAAGAGGATGTTTGAAAAGTTTCCGGCGATTATAAATCGCTACTACACAAACAAAGTCCGCCTGCGCGGACTAAGGTCAAATAAAGGTTTTACAACCCACGGAGGTGGGTTTTGTCTATGTAGCTTTTCAAACACCCTCTAATTACCATGTTGGATCACTATACAAATTAATGGTCAATTCCTCCTTTCCTGGTGGAACTGGAGTAATGCAAGCACGAATGACTTCCCCATCATCTAGTTCGACGGTGCAAGCATGACAAGTCCCCATTAGACAACCAGTGGGAATGGAGACCCCTGCCCGATCTGCTACATCTAACAGGGATTCTCCTACTTCAGCGTTAACGGTGACATCATCTGGTAAGAAGTGGATGCTAATACTCATGAGTTGACACTCCCTGGTCTAACGACACAAAGTGTTTATCTAAGACAAAAATGGAGTTAAGTTTAAATGGCTTTCAATTTGAGTGGCTAAAGAGTCCAAAATTTGCTCTCGCTGTTCTCGGTAATTAGCAACACCGGTGGGTAAAGATTTCAGTCCACGCTGTTGACGGAGACGGTTAAGCCAAGCACGTCGCCAAGGGCCATTATCAAACAAACCGTGTAAATAACTGCCCCAAACAGATTGACAACTATCCACTAGTCCTAAATTAATGTCATCAAATAGGGGTTGGTAGGCTTTAGAATCTATTTCTTGCTGTTCTATGCGCGATCGCCCTTGATGAATTTCAAATCCATTTACAGGTAAGCCCATTTGCGGAAAATTGGAAGTAACTTGGCGCTGACGAGCAATTTTTTGTCCTGTCATTATTGTTTTAATGGGTAATAAATTTAACCCTTGAAATCTACCAGCTTGTCCTTCTACTCCCTCTGGATCTGCTATCATTTGACCTAGCATTTGGTAGCCGCCACAAATACCTAAAACTGTTCCCCCAGAAGCAGCATAGTTTTGAATTGCTTCAGCCATGCCGCTTTTTTGCAATATTATCAAGTCGGCAATTGTGGTTTTTGTTCCTGGTAAAATTACTGCGTCGGGATGTCCTAAATCTTGCTTGGGACTCAAATATTTTACTGAAACTGAAGATTCTGATTCAAGTGGATCAAAGTCGGTAAAATTGGCTATTCTTGGTAAGCGGATAATAGCTATATTCAGTTCAGCTTGGGTTTTCTGGGGTTTGCGTTCCAGTAAATCTAGGGAATCTTCAGCAGGAAAAACTTCTTCTAAGTAGGGGATAACGCCAACTACAGGAATACCAGTGCGTTCTTCTAACCATTTGATTCCTGGTTCGAGAATTGAACGCTGTCCTCGGAATTTGTTAATAACTACGCCTTTAATTAAAGCGCGTTCGTCAGGGTCAAGTAATTCTAGAGTTCCGACTACATGAGCAAAAGCGCCTCCTCTGTCAATATCAACTACTAAAAGTGTGGGGGCATTTAAATGTTTTGCTACCCGCATATTAGTTAAGTCGCGGTGCTTGAGGTTAATTTCGGCTGGACTACCGGCACCTTCACAAACTAACATATCAAATTCTGTAGCTAGGTGTTGTAGACATTCTTCAATTGTCCGCCAACCCAGGTCAAAATATTGCTCGTAATAATCTGTAGCACTAACTTTACCTATAGGTCTGCCTTTGAGGATGACTTGAGATGTCATATCCCCTTGGGGTTTGAGTAAAATTGGGTTCATTTCTACTGAAGGAATGACTCCCGCAGCCCAAGCTTGCACCGCTTGAGCGTAGCCTATTTCTCCTCCGGTGGGAGTAACATAAGCATTTAAAGCCATATTTTGACCTTTAAAGGGAGCCACCCGCCAGCCACGACGGGATAATATGCGGCAAATAGCTGTAGTTAACAGTGATTTCCCTGCGTGGGATGTTGTCCCCACTACCATAATTGCTTTCATAATTTGACTAGTATTTTTTGTGGTGGTGCGGCAATTGGAGGATTAAACCCTGTTATAACCTGAGTTCGGTGTTCGGTGTTCGGTGTTCGGAATTATGATTTTTCAACTAGAGAATAAGGGTTTGAGACTCTTGGTGGGGGGATTTTTCCACAAATTATCTTATGTCGAACTCAGGTTGTTATAGCAATTTGCTGATCAAACTTGAAAAAGAGCAGATCAATCAATAGGGTTAATTTTGCTACTTCTTTAACCCAAATTTTACTTTGCTTTGCTTATCTTAACCTGTTAATTTTTCATCTAAAATGGTAGTCGAAACCAACGAGTTAGGGCATCATCTAAGCGATCGCGCCATGAGGGTGTACGCCAATTATTTTCGGTAATTTTTTCTAGCAACTGATGACCAAGGGGAGTGAGGCGAAAACCGTCTGTAATGCCCTGTCCATCGACTTCTCGCCGTAATACTCCAACTTCGATCAGCCAATCGAAAGCGTTATCACAGTTCAATTCTGATAAAGGGCGTTTGGTGTAACCTTGTTTGACACCTTTTTCCATAGCGATCGCACTCACGGAAACACTCTGAGTCCGCATGGCTGTAAATAAACTGAGATCGAAGGGTGAACAAATGAGCGATCGCTCTGCTCTTAAGAGCGTCTTTGGGGTATAAACAAAGGGTTTAGGGTTGGGAAAATCAATAGTAGTCATGATTTTAGACATTAAGCAGCTAGAAGGTTAATATTTTGTTTCTAACAATTTCTATAAATATTGTAAATTACTGTAAAATTTCAAGTGCATCAACAATCTGAAACAGGAAAGGTTAATTATGCCACTAGCAGTTGGTACAGATGCGCCTGCATTTACCGCTAAAGATACAAACGGCAACACAGTTTCATTATCTGATTTTGCTGGTAAAACGGTAGTTGTGTATTTCTACCCCAAAGATGACACGCCAGGCTGCACCAAACAAGCTTGTAGTTTCCGGGATGCCCAACCTGAATATCAAGGTAAAAATGTTGTAGTGTTGGGAGTAAGTGCTGATGATCAAGCTGCCCATCAAGCATTCACCGCTAAATATAACCTGAATTTCCCCCTATTAGTTGACACGGATAAAGCCCTCATCAATGCTTTTGATGTTGATGGTGGTGGTTATGCAAAGCGCGTCACTTTTGTAATTGATCCTAACGGTAAAATTATTCATGTTGACGGTGCTGTTAACACTAGTACCCACGCTAGTGATGTTTTAGCAGTACTGGGCTTGTAGTTTTTCATAACAGCACTCAGCTAACTGACCGAATTTTAGGTTTTCAATTTTAACAAATCCAAAATCCAAAATTGTTTGACCTCAACTCCCAGCCAAATCAAGGTTAGGAGTTGAGGTTTTGAATTTTCATTTATCTGACGGTAATAATAGCTGCGATGGTGTATTTTCTCCGGATGTCGTCAAGGTTGAAGATGGATTTTGCTTTTGCTGACCTTGAATTAGTTTTTCTTGTCTAGCTTTAAATGCGGCTGCTGCGTCATCCAACTTTTGATTTTGTTGATCAGAATTCCAGTTAAGAGTCCCAAAATTTGCCTGATGAATCAGGTTAAACATATTGAAATCTGAACCATTACCAGAGAAATTGGTATTGCGTTCGCTCTCCAAACCACCAAGGGGTTGATTAAGATCAGCTAAACTAGGTTGTGCTACTAACAGGGAAGCAAAGCTAATTCCTGCAAAAGTCGCAACTAAGATTTTGTGAACTGGTAAAAATGGTCTTTTCATGAAATTTCCCCTCACATTTGACTGAGTTAATGATGCTTCTATCTTAAGCAAGAGTTTTGCGTAATTGAGGTTGAATGCTGAGTAAAGCCACCAACGCAAAACCTACCAAGACTAACAATGCTCCCCCAAAGGTAACATCACCCCAAAAAGCGTGCATGACGATATCATTTAATCTCCAAGTGCTATGAAGGTATAAATAGCGAATTGGTTCAATTGCATAGCTAAGAGGATTGAGGGTAGCGATGACCTGCAACCAACCAGGCATAAAGGATAAAGGTGCTAAAGCTGTGCTGGCGAAGAGTAAAGGCAGGTTAGTAATAAAAATTACTGCGATTAGTTCAATGTGACCGGGTAAAGCAAAAGCCAAACCGAGAGAGATAGCGGTGACACCCAAAGCCAGAAGTAAGACAATAAGAGCGATCGCACTTAACCCAGCCGCATCCGGTAAACCAGCCCCTAAAAACGCCGCTGCTGCTACAATTACAGCCGCTTGCAGTAAACTTTGGCTAATAATAAAGATAGCAGAAGCAAAGACAATCGAGAACCGAGAAGCTAACGGTGCAACCAGCAACCGATTTAAAAAACCAAATTCCCTATCAAACATCACAGGTAAACCGGCATTTAAAGCCCCTGCAAAAGCTGTAAAAACAATTACACCTGCTGCCAGAAATTGACCGTAATTTGTCGTACTTCCAAATAAACCTTTAGGGGCATTTTGGAATAATGCACCAAATAACACCAACCACATCACCGGCTGAATAATTCCCGCTACCAGACTAGAAGGACGGCGTTGTAATTGGATAAATAGACGACGAGTTAAAGCCAGTGTTTCTTGGACTAATTCACCAAAAAAACTGGGAGTAGTCTCTGTAACTACCGTAGGTGCAGCTAATTGCTGCCAATTCATATCAGTCTTCATAGCAATTTTGTCCAATGTGCAAATACACAGTGATAAAATGAATCAGTAAAAATTATAAATATTTCTGCAATTTTTAATAAGCAAAGAATATTTATAATTCTTAACACCTTATTATAACAAAAAATCATTGATAGACTGTTCACAAATCAATCACCGAAGTCAATTAGTGTTTTTTGTGTTTCTATAAACTCTCTGATAGAGTAATCAACAGTTAAAGTTTTATGACTCGACAGCCACATGATCAATTTGCAAAAGAATATTTACAGGAGTTATTAACTTCTTTAGGCAATGAAGAAACCAGCAAAGATGTTAAAAGCGAAGTTCGGGAAATAGATGTTTGGTTTGTTCCCAATAATTCAAATCCGTCTGATGAGTTAGAATTAGGATTATTAGCAAAAATGGCAGCCACAAGCTGTCTATTTGAACCCTTTCGCAATGCTCCCAGTGAAGTAGAGATTAGGAGTTGTTTGTTAAAATTATATACCGTTCATAGCGATTTATGGCGACAAGCTAAACGGGAAAAACGGTCTATACCTGAAGAAAAATTACCATATTTATGGATCTTAGCACCTTCTTGTTCTGTAAGAATGCTGAACGGATTTAGCGCACAACTACAACAGTCACTGAATTGGTGTGAAGGGGTGTATTTTCTGCCAGAATTCTTAAAAACAGCCATTGTCGCTATCAATCAGTTACCGATTAGTCAAGATACTCTATGGTTAAGAGTGTTGGGAAAAGGAAAAACCCAAAAACAAGCTGTAGAAGAATTGGTTAAACTATCAGAAGATACTGAAAAATGGGATCACCTACTAGAGATTTTAGCCTCTTGGCGCAAAAATATAGAGGTGAAAGATAATGTAAATGATGAAGAGAGAGAATTAATTATGAACTTATCACCAGCGTATCTTAAACAACGGGAAGAATGGCGACAAGAAGGACTGCAAGAAGGTAGACAGGAAGGTAGTTTAGACGGACAACGTTTAATAGTAGTGAGTTTACTAACAGGTTGTTTTGGCGCTTTAGATGAAGAATTATCTGCTATTGTTACTCCGATTATGGAACTTTCTTTAACAGAAAGAACTGACTTACTACTTCATTTGTCTAATATTTCTCGTGAGGAATTATTGGCTAGGTTTGGAAGTTGATTGGTAAGAATTTAGGAGTCAGGAGTCAGGAGTTAGGAGTTAGGAGTTAGGAGTTAGGAGTTAGGAGAAAGAAGAATATTTTTCTCTTCTGTTCCCTGCTATATCAAACATTCTGTATTCTGAATCCTTACATTGATTGCACTAAAATTGCGAGGATTTAGGAATTAGGAGAAAAAAATCTTCTTTCCATCTCTCAATTCCTAATCCCCAATCGCCCTATCTCATATTTTGCTTTTTCTCCGCTTTAGGATCACGATTAGCCACAGCAGCTAATTCCGCATCCATCAAAGTTTTGCCAGTTGCAGCCAAGTAAACATCATCTAAACTAGGACGAGATTGAGCAATACCAAAAATCGGTAAACCGACATTATTTAAGGCTTGCTGAATAGTAATTAAAGCGTCATTTTGGGGAGTAACTACCAAATTAAGGGAGTTACCTTGGGCGTTATTGATGATGATTTCTTGGACAAAGGGTAAAGCAGCCAGCAGATTTTTAGCTTTGTCTGCTTCTTCCCTGGGTGAAAATTCGCGGATACGGAGAGTAATGCGATCGCCCCCAACTTGGTCTTTTAACTGCGAAGGTGTACCATTAGCAATAACTAGACCGCGATCTATGATTGCGACCCTATCAGCTAAAGCATCAACTTCTTCTAAATAATGGCTGGTAATCACAACCGTTGTCCCCGCAGCGCGTAACTTCCGCAGAAATTCCCAAACCACAAAACGGCTCTCAATATCAAGCCCAACCGTTGGTTCATCCAACACCAACACATCTGGAGAATGAAGTAAACCAGCAGCTAAATCTAGACGTTTGCGTAAACCACCAGAATAGGTTCCGGTTTTTTTATCTGCGTATTCTTGTAAACCCAGTAAATCCAATACATTGTTAATCCGCTGTTTGATCACCGCACGAGGAAGATGATAAAGTGCCGCTTGCAATTGCAGCAACTCCTTACCCGTCAGCACCTTATCTAAAGCCACTTCCTGAGCCACATAACCCAGCTTTTGCCTGGCTAATTTGGGGTATTCTAACGCCGAAATTCCCGAAACCTCGATTTTGCCAGCATCAGGAGTTGTCAGCGTACACAAAGCCCTCAGAGTAGTAGTTTTCCCTGCACCATTGGGCCCGAGTAAACCAAAGATTTCCCCAGGTTGTACCTGAAAAGAGACATCTTTGACAGCCTCAACAGTACCGTAGCATTTTTGTAGATTTTCAATTAAAACGGCGGGAGCCATGACAGCTATAATCCCTAACTATACAATTCTCAACAATCTATCTTCTATTGTACGAGTTAGGCGTTAGCTGTGATGAATTCTCTTCTACTATTCTTGATTAAAGGAAATGAGGATTTTGTATTTGTTGTTTACGCATTAGTATGACGCAATTATTACCATATCTACTCTTACTGGGTAAATCTGAGGCATATCAACACAATACTGCGTTCTATTAAACACGGTTGGGAAATAGACTTTTAGAAGATTACGAAAAGCCCAGATTTGTAGGGGTAAAGCGCATTGCTTAATGGTGTCAACTTAAGCTTAAATCCTGATGATATCTCGTTCCCAGTCAGAGACTGGGAATGCTATTATAGAGGCTCTGCCTCTGTTTTCATAGAAGACAGAGCCTTCTAGAATTCATTCCCATACAGAGTATGGGAACGAGAACTTCATTTCCTTGCGGGACATCGGTTTTACGTTAAGTTGACACCAATGAGCTTTTGCTTTACCCCTACCTGTAGAATCAAATGATGAAGCCGCTTTAAGTATAAAAATACAAAATGAAGATTTTATTGTCTGAATCAGGATTATAGGGAACGGGGAACGGCGAACAGAACAAGATTCCAGGGATTTCTATTTTTCGGGAAAATGTATAATTAATTTTGCCGAGTATTTAAACTAGCAATGGTTCCTTAATGAATCAGGCTTAATTGTATCTTGTAAATTTGTACCCTTGAGGTTAGCACCTTGGAGATTTGCACCTCTGAGGTTAGCACCTGCTAAATTTGCACCTGCTAAATTTGCATATCTTAAATTAGTCCAACTTAAATCAGCATTTGTCAGATTAGCCTCACTCAAATTAGCCTTGAATAAGTAGGAACTTCCCAAATGCACCCTAGTTAAATTAGCTTTATACAAATTTGCTTTGTACAGGTAAGCTGTCATTATTTCCGCTTCATAAAAATTCCCTTCACTCAGGTCAGCAGCAATTAAATTAGCACCAATTAAGTTAGCAAAACTCAGGTTACTGCGGATGAGTTTAGCGGCTGCTAAATCTGCATCATTTAATATAGCGTTGCTAAAATTAGTACCAATCAAATTAGCATCTGTAATCACCGCACCTCTAAGATTGGCATCACTCAAATCAGCACCGATTAAATTTACCTGGCTTAAATCGGCCTGTGTCAAGTCCGCACCGCTGAAATTAGCAATACTCAAGTTAGCTTGACTCAGGTTAGCTTCAATTAGTTTGGCTTGAGAAAGGTTAGCATTGGTTAAATTTGCACCAATCAAATTTGTTCGTACTAATAAAGCGTGACTCAAATCTACCTTGGTTAAATTAACTCCTTGGAGATTTGCACCCCGGAGGTTTTCCCCGTGCAGATTAGCGGTGCTGAGGTCTATTTCAATTTGGGGATTTTGCTTTCTCCACTCTATCCAGGTAACTGCACCTGCTTGAAGTAAAGCTAAATGCTCTTGATTTGCCATTTTTGCTCCTTTATTCCTGACGCTGACTCTGGGGTGTGCGACCTGGTACATTTTCGATCGCTGTTAAAGCTCCTGCTGAACCGGCTAAGATATCTCGTTCATGTCCACCTAGATAAAGCCTGCCAAAGCTGCCTACGGCTTGAACTTCTAAAATATTAATTGCGGCTGCTTTCTCAGCTTCATTGGCAGCTAGTGCAGCATAAGCCGCTGGTTCAACTTCTAAGACATAGAGAGTTTGTCCTGCGAGTAGCAGTTGTCCTCTGCGTGTACGGTTAATCAGTTGGGTTTGGTAAGCATCAATGTTGCGAATAATCTGGCTAGAAACTACACGGGGTTTGAGACAGTCTTCTTTTTTGACTCCTAGCATTGCTAAAATAGCTTGGCCTGCGGCTCGTGTTTCCCCTTGAGAGCCAGAATGAATTTCTAAGAGTCCATACAATCTTTCTACTACCTGTACTCCTGGACGGACAGAAGCAGATTTGAGAGCAACATCTGTAATTTTATTGATTTCGATACCTGGTGAAATTTCAATCCATAGGGATGTATCCCCTGGTAATGGTAAGAATCCTTGGGCTACTGTTCCCATATATGCGGCGTGTTGAGGTTGCAGATTGTCTAGAAATACAAAACTGCGTAGTTCTATGCCCAAGGTTTCGCTCTCCAGTCATGAGGGTAAATGTTCTCTATATGCAATATATGAGTTTACGATAAAAGCTACATGAGCAAAATAGAATCTGAGGTTGAAGGTACTGATTAATTATTTTCCTGCTCTGCTTCCCTGCTCCTCAGCCTGCCCAGATGTGGCAAAATAAAGAATTGTAATAACAAAAGTATTGTTAAGGTAATTTAGTGACTTCAACTGCTCAAACTACAGTAAGTGCGCGTCGCGCGGTCTTTCCATTTACAGCAATTGTCGGCCAGGAAGAAATGAAACTGGCATTGTTGTTAAATGTGATTGATCCCAAAATTGGTGGCGTAATGATTATGGGCGATCGCGGCACCGGCAAATCTACAACTATCCGTGCTTTGGCAGACCTGCTGCCAGAAATCCCCGTAGTCGCCAATGACCCCTTCAATAGTGACCCCAATGACCCGGATTTGATGAGTGATGAAGTCCGTCAATTACTAGCCGAAGGGGGAGAAATTCCCATAGATCACAAAAAGGTGCAAATGGTAGATTTACCATTAGGCGCAACAGAAGACCGGGTTTGCGGTACTATCGACATTGAAAAAGCTTTATCTGAAGGTGTGAAAGCTTTTGAACCAGGGCTACTGGCTAAAGCTAACAGAGGCATTCTTTATGTTGATGAAGTCAACTTATTAGATGACCATTTGGTAGATGTACTCCTCGATTCTGCTGCTAGTGGTTGGAACACTGTGGAACGGGAAGGTATTTCTATCCGTCACCCAGCGCGGTTTGTTCTGGTTGGTTCGGGAAACCCAGAAGAAGGAGAATTGCGTCCTCAGCTACTCGACCGTTTTGGAATGCACGCAGAAATTCACACGGTAAAAGAGCCGGCTTTGCGGGTGCAAATCGTGGAAGAACGGGGAGAATTTGATCAAAATCCTGCTGTATATTTAGAACAACACAAAACTCCCCAGGAAGCATTACAACAGCAAATTGTCAAGGCTCAAGAGTTGTTACCACAAGTGAACCTTGACTATGATCTGCGGGTGAAAATTTCGGAAGTTTGTTCAGAATTGGATGTAGATGGTTTGCGGGGGGATATTGTCACTAACCGCGCTGCTAAGGCTTTAACCTCATTTGAAGGACGGACAGAAGTTACAGTTGATGATATTCGACGGGTAATTACATTATGTCTGCGTCACCGTTTGCGGAAAGATCCCTTAGAATCAATTGATACTGGTTATAAAGTTGAAAAAGTGTTTTGTCGCGTTTTTGGTGTGGAATTACCAGAAGATTCAGCACAGAAAAACGGCACTGGCATGAAAGCTGGGGTTAGGTAATGGGTAATGGGTAATGGGTGATTGGTGATTGGTAAAATCTTTTCCCCGTTCCCTATTCCCTATTCCCTCCTACAACCATATAATTTATTCCGCACGATTACTTAGTATGAGATTTTTAAATATCTGTATCAACACTGTTATTTTATCTAGTCAACATAATCCCCCGCGATTTATTGAATTATTGATGCTTTCTCTAGCGATCGCAATGCTGGGAATTACAACCATAGTACCAGATCTGGCTTATCTAGTGCTGGGCTTGAGTTTCGTCGTCGGTGCATCTATTTCTATTTTAGTGCGGGAATGGATATCTACAGTAGCCCACGTTAATCCACCCTCACCCCAAAGATTTATTACGCAATTAACAGCATTGCTGTTACTGGGTATCAGTATTTATGGTTTTGCTGATTTAATTCGGACTCTCTAAACGGATTTGATGTTAGGACTCACTTTTGCAATTATAGCTGGAGATTTTGCGCTTCACTATGTTGCACTTAGAATGACAGCGGTGTTTTTACGAAAGATTTTGATGTTCACGTTTTTTAGACTGCCTTGCCAAGAAAGTGTACATAAGTTATCACTAAAGAAAAAACGATTAATTTATGAAACTCAGCTTGTGCATGATTGTCAAAAATGAGGAAATCAACCTACCAAAATGTTTGCAAAGTGTCAAAAATGTAGCAGACGAAATTGTAGTTCTCGATACAGGTTCAACTGATAAAACCCCCCAAATTGCTGCACAATTTGGCGCAAAAGTACATTATTTTCAATGGTGTAATGACTTTAGTGCTGCTCGTAATGAGGCTTTAAAATATGTGACAGGAGACTGGATTTTGGTATTAGATGCTGATGAAAGTCTGACACCTGAAATAGCGCCTTATTTGCAAGAAGTAATTAAAATAGAAGATTATTTATTAATTAATCTTGTCCGTCAAGAAGTTGGTGCAACTCAATCACCTTATTCTTTGGTTTCTCGACTTTTTCGCAATCATCCAGATATTCGCTTTGAACGCCCTTATCATGCACTAGTTGATGATAGTATTACGTCAATTTTAACGAAGGAATCCTCTTGGCAAATTGGCTATTTACCAGAGGTGGCTATTCTCCATGCTGGATATCAAAAAGCTGTAATTAATCAGCAAGATAAATATGCTAAAGCCGCAGCTGCTATGGAGGATTTTTTTGCAGCTAATCCCCATGATGCTTATGTTTGTAGTAAGTTGGGAGCTTTGTATGTGGAAATGGGTAAAATTAATGAGGGAATGGAATTATTAAATCATGGTTTAAATCAGGCAATGGGAAAACGCAGTTCTACAAAAAAAACACCTTTGCACTGGCTGAATGATTCTCAAGTAAATAAAGTTGAAAATTATATTAATCAAGATATAAATGAAACCAATTATGATATTTTATATGAATTAAATTATCATTTAGGAATTGCTCATACACATTTAAAGAATGTACCTCAAGCTATTTACCATTATCAAGCAGCTGTGAAATTACCAATTTATCCTCTGTTGAAGTTGGGAGGATATAACAATTTAGGAAATTTACTCAAAGCTACGGGAGATTTGCAAGGAGCGAAAATTGCTTATGAAACAGCTATCAAGATTGATCCTAATTTTATAACTGGTTATTACAATTTGGGGATGGTATGTAAAGCCATGAATTTATTTGCTGAGGCTATTGATTGTTATGACCAAGCTATACAATTAAATCCTGATTATGCAGAAGCTTATCAAAATTTAGGGGTAGTGCTGTTGAAAGTTGGCGATGTTGAAAATAGTTTAGCAGCTTTTGAATATGCGATCGCTCTCCATGAGCAACACAACCCCCAAGAAGCACAACGTCTGTCCCAAGGATTACAGCAAATGGGATTAATTCGTAATTCGTAATTAGGGTTTGCTTAATAAACCAAAAACATAGATATATCAACAGTCTCAGGCTGAAAAAGTTGGAGAAGGTGCAAGAAATAAGCGATGAAAGCATCAAAAACCGTTCATTTACCCAGATTTGAGAATATTCTGATCTCCTTCTAATTCTTCTTCCTGACTCCTGACTCCGAACTCCGAACTCCGAACTCCGAACTCCGAACTCCGAACTCCGAACTCCGAACCCTAACGGAAAGACTTTTTCCGCAAGTCCTAATTATCTCCTCTTTTCCCCATGACTTCTGTCATATTTTAATACAGACTAAAGTCATGGTTGCATTAGTGACTTTAGTAACTAGTAAATTCAAAATTAAACTTATAGGATAGCTGGTGTGACAAGTCAAACAATAACAAGGTTTGATTTACAAACTGAAATAAGTTGTTGACAGGAAAATTTTGATGAAAAAAGTTATTACTGCTATCACTGGTATCATGCTTGCTATACCTTTAGGCATGACTATTTTACCAGAATCAGCATCAGCACAATATAGACAAGTACAGGTTGTTCAACGTCGAGTTGTCAATCGTAGACCTGTACAAGTTCAAACAAGACGTAGAGTCTGGGTTGCTCCTTATTGGACACAACAACGTGGACGGAGAGTTCGGGTTCCTGGTCGCTATGTGTGGAGATAATCATAGCCAGAAGGTCGGTGCATTTAGACCATGCTGAGTCTTAAGTATACACCCAGTTCACCTGAGTTCGACATAAGATAATTTGTGGAAAACTCGCCCCCAGTAGGAGTTTCAAACCCTTATTCTCTCGTTGAAAAATCATAATTCCGTTCGCGTAGCGTCTCCGGAGGAGAAACTCCGAACTCCGAACTCAGGTAGTTCCTTGCAAATCGTTGATCCTCCTAACTCTCTGTAATCAGATGTGTTAGGGGGATCTTATTTGTCCATGATGAGACAAATTGATGATTAAATTCGAGAACGCACGAATTTCTCTAATCTATCCATTCCCTTTTCTATGGTCGCCATATCAGTAGCGTAGGAAAGACGAATGTTGTCATCAGCACCGAAAGCTACACCGGGAATAACTGCAACTTGATGTGCTTCTAATAAAGCGTTGCAAAATTCCAGGGACTTTAAGCCGGTTTTACTGATATCTGGGAATAGGTAAAAAGCACCATCTGGTTTAGCGGTACTCAAGCCGGGAATAGCGTTAAGTCTATCTAGCATTACCTGACGACGTTTAGCGAAAGCTTGACGCATTTCTTCTACACAGTCTTGGGAACCTTCCAAAGCTGCGATCGCACCATATTGAGCAAAGGTACACACATTTGATGTACTATGCCCTTGAATGCTACTGGCAGCTTTAATAATTTCTACAGGCCCTGCTAAATATCCTAGTCTCCACCCAGTCATTGAGTAAGCTTTCGCAAACCCGTTACTAATTAAGGTGCGTGCAAAAATTTCTTTTCCTAGAGAACCGATGCTGATATGTTCTGCACCGTCGTAGAGAATTTTTTCGTAAATCTCATCAGAAACAACTAAGATATCTGCATCAACTATTACTTGCGCCAAAGCTTTAATTTCTGACGGCGTGTAAACCATCCCTGTGGGGTTAGATGGGGAGTTGAGGATGAATAACTTAGTTTTTGGGGTAATGGCGTTTTTGAGTTGTTCTGGGGTAATTTTGTAACCTGTGGAAGCATCTGTATGTACAATTACAGGTTTCCCACCTGCCAAAATCACCATTTCGGGATAACTCAGCCAATAAGGTGCAGGGATAATCACCTCATCACCAGCTTCAATTAGCGCCATCATCAAGTTATACAGAGAATGTTTCCCGCCATTAGTGACGATGACATTTTCCGATTTATAATCAAAACCGTGATGATTTTTGAGATTTTGGGCGATCGCTTCCCTTAATTTTGGTTCTCCAGCTGCGGGGCCATATTTGGTTTTCCCTTCATCCAAAGCTTTCGCTGCTGCGGCTTTGATATGCACTGGGGTGTCAAAATCCGGTTCTCCGGCACTAAAACTACAAACATCTATACCCTCTGTTTTCATAGCCTTAGCTTTAGCTGCGATCGCTAAGGTTATGGAGGGTGTCACCTGACTTACTCTTGCTGCCAGCTTCATTCTACTTTATTCGACAAATCTCTATCCTATCTAAGGATATCCCAGAATCCCATCCACGATTTGCCTTTTGAGATTTTCGTCATCACAAAGTTGATCAATAAATGCTAGAAGCACATTTTGGCGTACCTCTAGCTGGTGGAGTTTTAGTATCTATTGACACTGGGTTATCATCAATCAAAATCACCTCTTTCTGATTTATTCCGCATCAGTTCTTTTTCAATTTCACTACGTTCATAATCCCTAGCACCAAAAGTCCGTTTTTGGGGTTCATTACCCAATTCTTCTCCAGCGCGTTTGAGCATATTTAGAGGATTTTTTTGTCTACTTCCTGTTCCCAAATCTTTGGGAATTACTTCACCTGCTCGCTTCCCACTTTCGATATAATCATCACCAATCTCTGGTGTTGTATAAACTTTTTCTTTCCTTCGATTTTGATTTGAATAAAAAGGTCTAAAAGGCTCATTTACAGCTACTCTACGTTCTTGTGTGGAATAATATGGATGAGTTATTTCTACTTTGTGGGTTTTTTCAGAAAAATAACCAGCCGCTTGGGCTGAAAGCATCGGTAAACTAATTAACCAGATGAAAATGGCTAACATGAATAGAGTAAGTTGACGATGCATTTGATTAAATAATCTCTTGATTTCCATCATTTAGGCAATTATCCTTGTGACTATTTTACAAATGCCTAAAGTTTAAAAAATTATCATTTAAATAACGTCTTCCTCTGGGTTGGTTAAATGTATATAAAAAGTAATGTCGATAATTGCACAAAAATATCTCTAACTTCTGCCGGATAATAAACATCTCCAAAAAAGGATTTGGAACCAAGAATCTCTAATCATGTAACCGCCATACAGGGGTTATAGGAAATGCACATTGAATTTTCGGATCTGGTATAATACGGGTCTAATTCAGCCTACCCCTGTGGGCTTTACCTGTATAGTTACAGTTTGCAATCACCTATGTAAGAAACTTGCTTTTCGTTACATATTTCGGTTTTCTCAAGTCTTTTTACTGATGTTATGTAGCAAATTCGGAAAATATGTGCGACTTGTAGTTCTAGCATATCCTGAGTAAAGATAGTATTATGAAGAACTGTTTCACTGTGCAACATTCCTTCAGGCTGTCAATATGTCAGAAAACCTAGCAGCATCTTTAAACGGTAGTCTTCCGTACCACCACAACAGCCAGAATACTATTCGCATTCGCGGTGCTAGGCAGCATAATCTGAAAAATATTGATTTGGTATTGCCGCGCGATCGCTTGATTGTCTTTACTGGCGTTTCTGGTTCGGGTAAATCTTCTTTGGCTTTTGATACCATTTTCGCCGAAGGGCAGCGGCGTTATGTGGAATCTCTCAGCGCCTATGCACGGCAATTTTTGGGTCAGTTGGATAAACCGGATGTGGAAGCAATTGAAGGTTTAAGTCCGGCGATTTCTATTGACCAAAAATCAACTTCCCATAACCCCCGTTCGACGGTGGGGACGGTGACGGAAATTTACGATTATCTGCGCTTGTTATATGGTCGCGCTGGTGAACCCCATTGTCCCATCTGCGATCGCTGTATTGCTCCCCAAACCATTGACCAGATGTGCGATCGGATTATGGAATTGAGCGATCGTACCCGCTTCCAAATTCTTGCACCTGTCGTCCGGGGTAAAAAGGGAACTCACCGCAAACTTTTATCTGGTTTAGCCGCGCAAGGATTTGTACGCGTGAGGGTAAATGGAGAGGTGCGAGAACTGTCTGATTCCATTGAATTAGATAAAAATATTACACACACTATAGAACTGGTTATTGACCGCTTAGTTAAAAAAGACGGCATTCAAGAGCGTTTAGTAGATTCTCTTTCTACTTGCCTTAAGCAATCTAACGGAATCGCTATAATTGAAGTATTAAATGATACTTCTGATAAGGTATCGCTAGAGCGACCTGATAGTAAGTATATATCAACCCCAGGAGAAAATCAAGATATTTCCGCACAAGAATCATCACTAGAAATGGTGTTTTCAGAAAACTTTGCTTGTCCAGAACATGGTGCAGTAATGGAAGAATTATCACCACGTTTGTTTTCTTTTAACTCACCTTATGGTGCTTGTCCCCATTGTCACGGTATCGGAACCTTAAAAAGATTTTCCTCCGACTTAGTGATACCGAACCCAGATTCGCCCATGTATGCGGCAATTGCCCCTTGGTCAGAAAAAGAAAATTCCTATTATTTAGAGTTACTTTATAGTCTGGGACAGACCTATGGATTTGAATTGCAGACCCAGTGGAGTAAGTTAACCCCAGAACAACAACAGATAGTTTTGTATGGGGAAGAAAAACCTAAACGTGCCAACAGTTCACCCGATGCTACCGCAGAGAAGCAAAAAGCACCAAATTTTAAAGGCGTAATTCCGATTTTGCAACGCCAATATGAAGGCGGTTCCGAACTAGTTAAGCAAAAATTGGAAGAATATTTAATTGATCAACCTTGTGAAGTTTGCGGTGGCAAGCGATTAAAACCAGAAGCCTTAGCAGTGAAGTTGGGACAATTTGGAATTTTAGATTTAACCAGCGTATCAATTCGGGATTGTCGGGAAAGAATAGAAAATTTAAAATTGAGCGACAGACAAACCCAAATTGGTGATTTAGTTCTCAGAGAAATTAAAGCCAGATTGCAATTTTTATTAGATGTTGGTTTAGATTATCTCACCTTAGATCGTCCCGCCATGACCTTATCAGGTGGTGAAGCCCAACGCATTCGTTTAGCCACACAAATCGGTTCAGGACTAACAGGAGTTCTTTATGTTCTAGACGAACCCAGCATTGGTTTACATCAAAGAGATAACGGCAGATTACTCAAAACCTTAACCAAATTACGCGATTTAGGAAACACCTTAATTGTCGTTGAACATGACGAAGAAACCATTCGAGCCGCTAACTATATAGTTGATATTGGCCCCGGTGCCGGAATTCACGGTGGTCATATAGTTGCCCAAGGTGATTTAGAGGCATTGTTAACAGCAGAAGATTCTTTAACCGGTGCTTATTTATCAGGTAGAAGGGTAATTAACACCCCAGCAAAAAGAAGAGAAGGTAATGGACGCAGTTTAACCATTAAAAATGCTAGTCGTAACAACTTACAAAATATTGATGTCGAAATTCCCTTAGGAAAACTTGTCTCAGTCACCGGTGTGTCAGGTTCTGGAAAATCTACCCTAATTAACGAATTACTTTATCCAGCATTACAACACCATTTACTCAAAAAAGCTCCTGCACCAAAGGATATAGATGAAATCAAGGGTTTAAATTCCGTTGATAAAGCGATCGTTATCGACCAATCACCCATTGGGAGAACTCCCCGTTCTAACCCCGCAACCTACACAGGAGTCTTCGATATCATTCGTGATGTCTTTTCCCAAACCATCGAAGCCAAAACCAGAGGTTATAAACCCGGACAATTTTCTTTCAACGTTAAAGGTGGACGTTGTGAAGCTTGTAGCGGACAGGGTGTAAACGTCATTGAAATGAATTTTCTCCCTGACGTTTATGTTCAATGTGAAATTTGCAAAGGTGCGAGATATAACCGAGAAACATTACAAGTTAAATATAAGGATAAATCAATTTCTGATGTTCTCAACATGACGGTTGAGGAAGCATTAGATTTCTGTCAAAATATTCCCAAAGCTGTGACAAGATTACAAACTTTAGTAGATGTCGGTCTGGGTTATGTACAATTAGGACAACCAGCCACAACTTTATCCGGTGGGGAAGCGCAACGAGTGAAGTTAGCCACAGAATTATCTCGACGTGCGACAGGGAAGACACTTTATTTAATAGATGAACCAACCACAGGTTTATCTTTTTATGATGTCCACAAATTGTTAGATGTTTTACAAAGATTGGTGGATAAGGGAAATTCAATTTTAGTAATTGAGCATAATTTAGATGTGATTCGTTGTTCTGATTGGGTAATAGATTTGGGACCAGAAGGAGGAGACAAAGGCGGAGAAATTATTGCCGCCGGAACGCCAGAAGATGTAGCTAAGAATAAGAGGTCTTATACTGGGCAGTATTTACAGCAGGTGTTGAAGCAATATCCGGTTGTTGTCTAAATCAAAATTTTCAGAATTTGATCTCGTTCCCAGTCTCCAGACTGGGAATACCGTCTTGGAGGTTCTACCTCCTGTATTTTAGAGGCAGAGCCACTAGATATGCATTCCCACGCAGAGCATGGGAACGAGTAAATTGAGAACTAAGCAAAAATTGCGTTGACACCGATCGTTGTAGACATCGCTCAATCTAATTTAGATAATTAATGCTTTCTATTTCTGTTGATACAACCTTCCAGCGACCATTAGATTTCGTGAGAGTATTTTTAGCTACCAACACATTATCTCTAAATGCGGGGCCTTGAATTTTTTTAGTAGTCTGAGTAACTCTAACTGTTGCTTTATTATCAGAAATTTCCAGGATTTCAAATTTGTTGATTTCGTATTTCAAATCATATGTATCAAAAAGTTTTTGTGTCAACTGTCTGGTTTGTTCGTAGTCTGGAGAATTTTCATCAATTGCAGACATAGCCAAGTCTACATCTTCTGTGTTCAACCCTCTGAAGTTGTCGTCAAAAACAGCCCTAATTTCTGCTGCATTATTATCTTGCTGAGTAACAGGGTTTTTAGAAATAGGTTCTATTGTTTTGGTAGTAGCTGTAATACCACCTAAAGAGGAAGGTTTATTAGTTGCACTAGCAGAATTTATATTACAACCAGTGATGAATAGTCCTAACACAGCCAGAGAACTTAGATACTTACAAATCTGTATGTTAAAAGCTAACATCGGAAATAAAACCTATATTTTCAATCACAACATATTATCTATCAAGTATATTGTAGATTAAATATCTGGTATTGCTGAATTTAAGTATGAATTTCAAAAATTAAATAATTCAAACTTCTACTCTCCACGAATCTGCAACGCACATCCTTGACGGAGCCTCTTGTAGAGAAGGCAGTTCAAACCTTACCCATCCCCAAAACCAACCCTAAATTGACTTCTTCTGTCGTGTTCTTCGTGTCTCCTCTTCGAGATGCTGCACGAAAGTGGTTCAATCACCTCCCAACACCAACGCAAAATTTATCAATAACAAAAAACACCAAATAGGTTTTAGCCTCATCATTATTCATCAATATTGCGATATTTGCACCTTCTCGTCTATGCGCGAAATCACTCCCCCCTCTGCCAAAACTGCTTTAAAATCTCCCCAGGTTCCCTATCCCAAGTATCAATATGCTCATAAATCAAACCCTCACTATTCAACTGATAAGTCGAATAACCATTAAAAAATAACCGTGCTTTCCAGGGAACACGCAAAACCCCGCGCACAGTCCACTTCGCTAAAATCGTTCTCTCCCCCGACTCAGATACATCATGTAAATCAAAAGCGATATCCGTAAAAAACAACTGACCATGAAATCGCAAAGTCCAAAAAATAATCCGATAATTAAATTTACCCTTAAATTTATTCACCGGGTCACGAAAAAAGATATCCTGTGTATAGATATCATAAGAAATATCTGTCTCA
Organism: Anabaena sp. EIM26; assembly: GCF_057568715.1. Lineage (NCBI taxonomy): Bacteria > Bacillati > Cyanobacteriota > Cyanophyceae > Nostocales > Nostocaceae > Anabaena > Anabaena sp. EIM26. The sequence continues at coordinate 3,125,525 of NZ_CM172472.1, forward strand.
AACAATGTCGGTAAATCCTGTTTAAGAATTTCAATAATTTGTTCCATTTGCAATTTCATTGATTTTATCCCTTAAAAATTTTTTTCAACCGTTTTTCTAATCGCTGCAAAATAGAAGTAGACCTGCGATAACTCATGCCAAAATCCTGTAAATCTGCCAATTTGGGAAACGAAGCCGACTGAGCATAGGGCCCTTTTTTCAAAACCTTCGCCAACTGATCATTATTTTCCCGTAAACCTTCGTAAAAAAAGCAGATCTCCCCATAAATTCCTAATTGACGATGATATTCAATTACCTGTAACAAGTAATCTGGACTAATCCGATATTTTCCTAATTTGATTAAAATTCCTGGTGCTAGTTTTGGTAACATAGCATCTGGAAACTGCTCATTAACCAACCTATTAATAATACATTTATAACTGAGAAAGTCACGACGATAAATTTGAGGATGAATGATATCGACAATTCCTCGCTTTAACCAAGTTGGTGAATCTTGCAAATATTCCTGCAATCCCCAATCATAAATATTAGGAGCCATTGACACTAATAAATTAGGATTTATCGCTTTCACTTCTTGATAAAGCAGTGCCAAAACATCAGTTAAAATATTTGCACGCCACTGTAGCCAATGTTTATCCTTGTAGTTCTGTGGTGGATATTTTTGAAACTCTTGGTGGTATCGGTTCACAGTTCCTTGATCATAACCACCTTCAGATGGTAGCGCTGGAAAACGATCATCTCCTTGGACACCATCAACATCATAATTTTTTACCACTTCTAATACTAAATTTAACAAAAATTCTTGCACCTGAAAATCAAAGGCATTCAACCATTCAAAGCCATTCTTTTGCAATAAATTACCTTTGTAATTGTATGCTCCCCATTCTGGTTTTTGCTTTAATAACATCCCGCCATTTGAATTGTAAGAACTAGCAAAACCATATTCAAACCAGGGTATAACTTTTAAACCCACTCGTTGTGCTTCTGATATTAATTCTGCTAAAGGATCACGACCAAGGAAATTCGAGTCAATTTCTATACCAAACATCTTCCACATTGTGGAACTAGGATAAAGGGTGACACCTTTATTCCAAACAACGGGAAACACCACATTGAATCCCGTTTCAGCCAAGAATTCCATCGCTTCAGCAATGTTTTGTCTGGACTGAAGAACCTGGCTATCAGTCGTGGTTAACCAGACACCCCGTATTTCTACTTTACTCATTTACACCCTGACTTTTAATAGATGTTTTCCTGAAGAATACTTTGTATAATCGCTTTTGGTAACAATTTCAGTAATTTTAACCCAATTTAATTCTATGTCTATTATCGAAGATTCTTGGACACACGCTTATATAACTACCAACGATATCAAACTGCATTATGTCACCGAACGGGAAGGCCCTTTAATGTTAATGCTGCATGGTTTTCCTGAATTTTGGTATTCTTGGCGATATCAAATTCCTGAATTTGCTCAAGATTTTAAGGTTGTTGCTGTTGATTTACGTGGCTATAACGATAGCGATAAACCCCAAGTACAATCGGCTTATGTTATGGATGAATTTGTCAAAGATGTTGAGGGAGTAGTGCGGGGATTAGGATACGAGAGTTGTGTTTTAGTTGGTCATGATTGGGGTGGTGCGATAGCGAAGCGCTCCGTAGGAATCGCTTGGAATTTTGCCTATGCTCACCCAGATATGGTAGAAAAACTAATTATACTCAACCTCCCCCATCCCGCCAAATTTTCCCAAGGCTTAACCACTCCCCAGCAACTCCTACGCAGTTACTACATTTTCTTATTTCAATTCCCTTTTATTCCCGAACTACTCCTCCAAGCCTCCGACTACGAAGCCATAGCCAAAGTTATTCAAGGTACAGCTTTCAATAAAAACGCCTTTACCACAGCAGATATTGAAGCTTATAAAAATGCTGCTGCTAAACGGGGCGCAATCACAGCCATGTTGAACTATTATCGTAATATTTTTCAACAGCGCCTCCTCAACAAAAATTGGAGTATTCTCGAAGTCCCCACCCTCATGATTTGGGGAGAAAAAGACACCGCACTAGGTAAAGAACTCACCTATGGGACACAAGAATATGTCAGAAATTTACAAATCAAATATATTCCCAATTCTGGTCATTGGGTACAGCAAGAACAGCCAGAATTAGTTACAGAGTATATGCAAGAATTTCTGCTGCAAAAAAATAGTACCAAGTCTTAAATTAAAAAGCTTTTTAATAGGATAAAATACTCATTTACTATTTAAGCGCAACTATGCTAAGGGATGAAACTTAAAGATATTTAACACTAAAATTTAACAAAAGTAATTTACCTAATTTCAGTACTCAGACATAGTTAAAACCTAATGCTAGTAATAGTTATAGCCTGATTAGCCAATTGCTAAAACATCACATCTAGCTTGTGAGATAAATCAACATCTTCTAGCCATTTAGTGAGATAATGGAATCGTGAGGGAAAGAACGGACGCTACTCCATTATTAAGGGGGAAAATTTATGAAACGTCAGCTATTAGCAGTTATAGCCTTAGTCACTCCCCTATTTTTAGCTAACTCAGTTCAAGCTGGGAATACACAAGACCTACAAAAGCTATTGTCAACTGGGGAATGTAGAAATTGTCAGCTATCAGGAGCTAACCTCAGTGGCGCTCATTTAATTGGTGCAGACTTACGAGGAGCAAATCTCCAAGGAGCTAACCTCAAAGATGCTAACCTTGAAGGTGCTGACCTAACTGGAGCAAATTTAGCAGGTGCTAATTTAACATCAGCTTTTGTCACCAACGTGAATTTGAAGCAAGCCAATCTCAACGGTGCAAACCTCACCAGTGCAACTATTAACGATTCCAACGTGTATCAAGCATCAATGAATGACTTAACTATTACTGATGCGGAAATATATAACACTGGTATCGGTATTGGTGGTGAAGACGCAGAAATGCCTGATTGGGATTAAGTTTAGCTTGAACTCCTTGATATTTTAGGGGTGACTAACTAGTACTTAAAAAATCAATAATCACATTAGAAAACCTCTGCTTGATAGTTATAAAAGCAGAGGTTTTTTGGTTTTAGTTACAATCTAAAATCACCAGATTTTAACTTAATACCTGAGCAACAACTTCTGAAAGAGACTTATTAGCAGCTTTTTTCAACACATCTACCTTGTCGGTACGTTCCCAAGGTAAATCTAAATCACTACGTCCCAAGTGACCATAAGCCGCGATGTCCTGATAAAAACGTCCGCCTCGTTCACTTGGTAGGTTGCGTAAATTGAAAGCGTGGATAATTCCTGCTGGACGCAGTTCAAAGTTGTCTTTGACTAATTCCAGTAAAATTTCATCATCCACTTTACCAGTCCCAAAGGTATCCACAAAAATGCTGACCGGTCTGGCTACACCAATGGCATAACTTAACTGGACTTCACATTTTTCCGCTAACCCAGCTGCCACAATATTCTTTGCTGCATAACGGGCAGCATAAGCAGCAGAACGGTCTACTTTAGTGGGATCTTTACCGGAAAAAGCACCACCACCATGTCGTGAATAACCACCATAGGTATCGACAATGATTTTCCTTCCAGTTAAACCAGAATCACCTTGAGGTCCACCAATAACGAACTTACCAGTAGGATTCACTAAAAAGCGTGTATCCTGATTTGGCTTAATCTCAATATCACCAAAAACAGGTACTACCACTGCATCCCACAGGTCTTCTTTAATCTTAGCTTGCACCGCAGCATCATCAGTAATATCCCCAATATTAGGTGTATGCTGGGTGGAAATCAAGATTGTGTCAATACCTACGGGTTTGCCATTTTCATAGACGACGGTGACTTGAGTTTTCCCGTCTGGACGCAGGTAAGCTAAATCGCCTGTTTTTCTCACTGCTGCCAGTCTCCGGGCAATGCGATGAGCTAAACTAATAGGCAAAGGCATGAATTCTGGTGTTTCGTTGCAAGCAAAACCGAACATGATACCTTGATCACCAGCACCAATTTGATCGAATAGTTCTTCACTATCCTCAGCGCGAGTTTCTTGGGCAGTATTTACACCTTGAGCAATATCAGGTGATTGTTCATCCAAAGCTACCAAGACGCTGGCACTGTCAGCAGAAAAGCCGTTAATTGAATCAGTATAGCCAATTTCAGCAATTTTCTTCCGTGCCAAATTGACAAAATTCACATTGGCTTTGGTGGTAATTTCACCAGTAATTAATACTAAGCCCGTATTAACTACTACTTCAGCCGCAACTCGGCTAGTTGGATCTTGTGTCAGTAGAGCATCCAGAATGGTATCTGAAATTTGATCACAGATTTTATCTGGATGACCTTCAGTAACGGACTCAGAGGTAAATAAATAGCGTCGAGACAATGGAAATTCCTCCTTGAAGAATTTTGATCACTGACTAAAAAAAGTGTATTTAGTTCAGCTACTAAATACTAATTTATGAAATCATAACAAGATTTACACATTTACAAGAAAAATGGGTTACTAAAAAGCTCCCAGGCATAAGATTGATTTTATGTATACAAAAAAAAGGGGGTACACCCATAGATGTCCCCCTTTTTTGTTCACAAACATTGCTTGCTTTAGACTTGAACTGCTAACTTTGCTTCTTTAGCTGTCAATCGCTCATAAGCAGCACGCATCTTCAACCCTGTCAGCACTTGGAATAAACCAGTACCGTTGTTGGACCCTGGATACTCACGGTGTTGAAGCAATAAGTGTGTCATCTCACCTTGATACGTGGTAGATGTATTGCTCAAATGAGTTTCGATGTAAATTACTTCTTCCAAGTTGTCAAATTGACCGTCTACTTCTAGCACGGTGACGTAACGACCGTAGTAAACATCGGAACCGTAGTATAGTTGCATTCCAGGGTAGGAACAGGTGAGCTTACGTCCGCAGGGAGTCCATTGAATAGTTGAACCTTCATCAAAGAGGTAGGTTGGCTCAAAGCCTTCTTTCCCTTCCCGTTGCAGCATACGTACCCGTAAAACTTTGCGCTCTGTGTCGTTTTTGATTAAGTTTGTAGGTAATACTTGTAGAACTACATCTGCAAATTCTCTTTGTGGTTCGATAAACTTTTCAAAGTCGGGTTTACGAGAATTGATTTGTGCTAAGACATCTTCATAACGATGTCCTCGTTCTGCCATATCTCGCTGAATTTTCCAGGCAATTTTAACTTCATCGCTGATGTCAAAGTAAACACTGAAATCAATTAAGGCTCTAACTCGTTCATCATATAAAGGATGCAGCCCCTCAACTACTATAATGTGGTTAGGCTCAATCCGTTCTGCTGGATCGAGTAGGCCGGTTTCGTGGTTGTAAATCGGCTTATCAATTGCTTGACCTTCTTTTAGTGCTTTAATTTGCTCATACATGAGGTCAAAATTGTTAGCCCTGGGGTCAAGTGCAGTTATCCCCGTTTCTTTGCGTTGTTTGCGGTCTAAGCAATGATAATCATCCAAGCAGATGACTGTCATCAGGTCTTCACCAAACAAATCTATCAACCGACGCAAAAACGTAGATTTACCGCATCCAGAGTCTCCAGCTACTCCAATTAGTACCACGCGTTCCGGCTTAGTCATAAATCTCCTCTAAATACTAAATGTCAATCAATATTTTTTTTCACACGGCAGATTTTTGAAGTCAGGTGTTTACCTCAATGATAATTTCCTGTGTTCTTGCTATCCAGCACGAAATTAGTATATTAGGCTAGTTGGCAATAAAGTTATATTTGTTACTTATTGGAACTATCCTGACTCTTGGCTGGTAAGTATTTAATCCTAGTGATATATTAGATTTTAACAGAAAGATGCATTTTGTAACAAGATTTGCTGTTAAAAATAATCTATTGGTGTACCAATTCAGAATGAATAATTTTTTCTGGTTCTATTTTTAACTGGTTAAGATTATGCAAATTTTGTCAATAAGTAATAATACTGTAAAATATTATATAAAGCGCGTAGAAAAACAAGTTTGTAGGGAGATAAATATTAGGTATCTTTTTGGACACAGATATGGGTCTGACAGGGCATAATTTTGTGGTAAAACCTACTATATAGCAATCCGGAATCATTCATGAGAAAATACGGAGAGAGCTTAAAAGTAACGTTTGAAACCAAGGTGCAGGTGTGGTGATGTGGATACAATTATTAGAAGATTTTATCAAAAATAATAAAGAGCCACGTGAAATCAAGCGAGCTACAGCAGTAAAAATGCTGTTATGTGGATACAAGCATGAAGAGATAATGCCAATATTAGGTGTCTCATCTGGCTTCATTAGTACCTATAAAAAAGCATTTTTTAAACTGGGGCTGGAAGGGTTAAAACTAGGGCATAAAGGAAGTAAAGGTTTTCTAGATGAGCTTCAACGTGCCGAGGTAATGGAATGGTTGCAAACCAAAGACAGATGGACTTTAAATGAATTAGAGTACTATATTGCCTCAGAATATGGAGTAACATTCTCCTCAAAACAAAGTTACTACGATTTATTTGATGCTGCCAGTATTAGTTGGAAGAAAACTCAAGCAAATAATCCAAAATATAACCAAGAATTAGTAGATTCAAAAAAAAAAGAGATTTGTGAGTTGTTGGAGACGCGACGGCCTCAAATAGAGACAGGAGACCTAGTTGTGTTCATGGTAGATGAATGTCATTTACTTTGGGGGGATATAATAGGGTATGTTTGGGGGAAAACTAGTGAACGAGTAACAATACCAGTAGTAAATGCTCGTGATAAACAAACATATTTCGGTGCATTGGATTATAAAACCAAAGAATTTCTCACGTATAAAGCTGAAAAAGGTGACTCTAAAAACACAATTAATTTTTTAGAATATCTTCAAAAACAGCGACCTGGAGCCAAACTTTTAATAATTTGGGATGGTGCAAGTTATCATCGTTCACAAGAAATTCAAGATTATCTAGATTCATTAAATCGTGAACTTGAAAAAGAACAATGGTGGATTACCTGCTTGAGATTTGCCCCGAATGCACCACAACAGAATCCTGTAGAAGATATTTGGCTACAAGCAAAACGATTAATTAGAGAGTTTTATTTTTTCTGTCATTCTTTTACTGTAGTCAAGGCGTTATTTGAGTTATCCATTCATTGTCAAATTTTTGACTTTCCAAAACTTTATGAGTATGGTGTTTTCTCATGAATGATTTAGGATTGCTATATTAGTAAGGTGTAAAATCTATGATTGGGGTAACATAACTTCCCAATAGATTATGGCTATACTGCAAACGGGTGAAATCTGGACTTATGTCATACTGAATGTAACGTAGTGCAGTGTATCCCTTCGGGACACTTTGTGAACGCGGAGCGTCTCGTAGAGAAGTATCTCGGAGATTCTAGAGCCTACGGCTCCCGTAAGGGATACACTTTGTATGGCTAACGCCACGCTACGTTATCAAAATGACACTTTTAAACCGTTTTTAGTATAGAAGCATATAAAACTCGTTGACTGGATATTTATCTAGAAAAGATAGTTCACGAAAAAAAGATTAAATTGATTCGCTATTAACATTCTGTCCAAGACTTATCCTCTACTTTAGAAGGTGAACAGGTGTGTTTTTTACCATACCCATATGTCTTGGCCGAGTGTACTTAGCAAGGCATCATTTAATGATGCCGTTTTCCCAGACGGCCAGTTTTGTGCAACTAAAATCCGGTAAACTAAAGCTGGCATAGGATGGGAATGTTTTTTTGATAAACGGTTAAGTAAATATCGGAGTGGTAGAAAGAATGTACAATCAAGGTGCTGTTGAGGGTGCTGCCAATATAGAATCAGGTAGCCGCGTCTTCGTTTACGAAGTGGTTGGTTTGCGTCAGAGCGAGGAAACTGATCAAACGGACTACCCAATTCGTAAAAGTGGCAGTGTGTTCATCAGAGTGCCTTACAACCGCATGAATCAAGAAATGCGACGGATCACTCGGCTAGGCGGCAAAATTGTTAGTATTCACCCTATAACAGTTCTAGAACCAGTCAATGGTAAAGCTGCTGTGGAAACTACTAACAGCGAAGTAAGCGAGTTAGTCACACCAGTGAGCGCTAACAGTGAAGTAAGCAAGTTAGTCACACCAGTGAATGCTGACAGTGAGGAAAATGGTAAAGCCACACCTGCGAATGCTAATAGTGAAGTCAAAGGCTTCGCTAAATCACCTGCTAAGGATAAAAAAGGCAACACCATGACTCAAGGGAAAGCCAAACACGCTGATGTTCCTGTAAACACTTACCGTCCTAACGCTCCGTTTATTGGTAAGTGTATCTCGAATGAACCGTTAGTTAAAGAAGGCGGTATCGGTATTGTTCAGCACTTAAAGTTTGACCTTTCTACTGGCAATTTGAAGTATATCGAAGGTCAAAGTATCGGTATTATTCCTCCAGGTGTTGACAAAAACGGTAAGCCTGAAAAGCTCAGACTTTACTCGATTGCTTCAACTCGTCATGGCGATGATGTAGATGATAAGACAATCTCACTATGTGTTCGCCAATTAGAGTACAAACACCCTGAAAGTGGCGAAACAATCTACGGTGTTTGCTCTACTTATCTGACTCAGCTAAAACCAGGTGATGATGTAAAAATCACAGGGCCGGTAGGTAAAGAAATGCTGTTACCTGAAGATCCTGAAGCTAATGTCATCATGTTAGCAACAGGAACAGGTATTGCTCCTATGCGGGCTTATCTGTGGCGGATGTTTAAGGATAATGAAAGAGCAGCTAACCCTGAATACAAGTTTAAGGGATTCTCTTGGTTGTTGTTTGGAGTACCTACAACTCCCAATGTTCTTTACAAGGAAGAACTGGAAGAAATGCAACAAAAGTATCCAGATAACTTCCGCCTCACCTATGCTATCAGCCGGGAACAGAAAAACCCCGAAGGTGGCAGAATGTACATCCAAGATCGTGTGGCAGAACACGCTGATGAACTGTGGCAATTGATTAAAAAAGAAAAAACCCACACTTACATTTGCGGTTTACGCGGGATGGAAGATGGTATTGATGCAGCTTTGACTGCTGCTGCTGCTAAGGAAGGTGTGACTTGGAGTAGTTACCAGAAGGATCTCAAAAAAGCACACCGCTGGCACGTAGAAACATACTAAGTACTGAGTGCTGAGTTGATTGCTGAGTTTTGAGTTCTAAGTTCTAAGTTATAAATGGGTAGGGTGGGCAGTGCCTACCCTACAATTGTTTTATATAAATGACTGAGGAAAGAGTTCTCAGTTCTGGGGATAAAGTATTAAATACTTATTGATACTCAGCACTCAGTACTCAATACTCAGCACTTAAAAATGAATTGGGTGCAAAATCTGTGGGTGTGAAACTAGGAATACTCGGATTAGGGACTGTGGGAACAGGTACTGTACAACTGTTACAAGATAGTATTGGTCGTCATCCACTGTTAAAAGAGTTAGAAATATATCGGGTGGGAGTGCGATCGCTCTCCAAACCCCGTCAAGTAGAATTATCTACACAGGTAGTGACTACAGATTTAGAAGCGATCGTCAATGATCCAGAGATAGATATACTTGTTGAAGTGATGGGAGGATTAGAACCAGCCAGAACACTCATCCTTACTGCTATTAAAAATGGTAAACACGTAGTCACCGCAAATAAAGCCGCAATCTCCCGATTTGGAGCAGAAATATTCACTGCTGCCAATGAATCTGGGGTATATGTGATGTTAGAAGCTACCGTTGGTGGTGGTATCCCTGTAATTCAACCCCTCAAACAGTCTTTAAGTGTCAACCGAATTCATGCCATTACTGGCATTGTGAATGGTACGACTAACTACATCCTGACAAGGATGCAAACAGAAGGTAGCGATTTCAATGATGTCTTAGCTGATGCCCAACAACTAGGCTATGCTGAAGCTGACCCAACTGCTGATGTCGATGGCTTAGATGCAGCAGACAAAATTGCGATCTTAGCTTCATTAGGCTTTGGTGGCAGAATCCACTTACCAGATGTCTATTGTGAAGGCATTCGGCAGGTTACAAAGACAGATATTGCCTATGCTGCCAAATTAGGATTTGTGATTAAATTATTAGCCATAGCTAAAGTTCAAACTAATGATAACTCTCAACTATCAGTCAGAGTTCATCCTACCCTAGTTCCGCAAACTCATCCTTTGGCTAGTATTAACGGTGTTTATAACGCCATTCTTGTTGAAGGAGAACCCATTGGCCAGGTCATGTTTTTTGGGCCTGGTGCGGGTGCGGGTGCGACTGCTAGCGCTGTCTGTTCTGATATCTTGAATCTTGTCGCCACTCTTAAAACTAATACGCCCAAACCCAATCCCTTACTCGCTTGTAGTCATCAAGACTACTGTCAAATTTACCCAATTTCCCAACTTATAACCCGATTTTATGCCCGGTTTTTAACAAAAGACCAACCAGGTGTAATTGGCAAATTGGGTACTTGCTTTGGTAAATATGGTGTGAGCTTAGAGTCAGTAGTACAAACAGGCTTTCAGGAACAACTCGCAGAAATTGTAGTTGTCACCCACGATGTCCGAGAAGGAGACTTTAGACAAGCTTTAGCCGAAATTCAAACCCTAGAAGCAATAGACAGTATTCCTAGCATCTTACGAGTGCTTTAAGGAGGCAGGGTGCAGAAGAGAAGTTTTATCTTGCTCTTGCCTTCTTCTTCTGAACTCCTGACTCCGAACTCCGAACTCCGAACTCCTTAATACTTAAGATTCTGAAGTGTCTTTGCCAATAACTTGCGACTTGAGGGTGGTAATTTCACCAGTTAACTCTTGCCGAGTTGAAGCTTTGAGTAAATAACGATAAACAAACCAGGCAGAATAACCAATCCCAATTAACTCAAAGGTAGGTGCTACCAAAGGAATATCATTGAGAGAATCTAGTACAGCCAATAATACCTTAACGGCAACAATTGTTGTAATTACTAATCCCAGGCTAACTATAGGCTGCTTGTATTGATTAAAGAAGTTGCCTAAATAGTCAGGCAATGTGCCTAAAAAGCCAGAAATTTGTTGCCCATATTTCATCCATTGTTCTTGAGACTGTACAGGAGGCTGGAGTTTGGTAATGCTTCCTGTTTGGTTGTTAATATCTGGGATTGTTGTCTCTTTTGACTTGGTTTCTGTTGTATATTCTGGTTCTTGCATTTTCACTCCTATAATTTTGATAGTCGAGTTTTCTTAATCCGCACAATTTCAACCACAAGGATGTTGAGTAGGCAAGGGACTCCTGGATCAGCAAGATGGGATTGAGGTGACAAAGGATTTTTAGTATCCTAAATAACCATAATGTTCCTTTTACAGGTACTGCATCAACTACAAGGTAGAAAATCAGTAGGGGGATAGAAGTCAAAAGGCCATAGGATATATTAAAATCAGCTTTCTGAGTTCTGTCTTGTAAATTAACTGGAATTCTCAGGTTGTGATCATCCCATGCCATGTCACTTACTCATCATCGTACTCATCGAAGCACAAATCATGCAAAAATTAGTCTACCTCTGAGGCATACAAGTTTAAACGCTGATTTTATCTGATATTAAAGCTATCTTCAGCCGCATTCGTCAATTAACTTATTCAGATTGATATTAATATGTAACAATTCCTTTGTCTGTTCAGATAGACTAGACATTAAAGAGATTTTATGATATGGATTCATTCTGATGAGAACATAGGCATGAATAATTTGTCTGGTCATAAGTCTAAACTATTTTTTTGAGAAAAATGATTTATTCCTGTTATCAAAGAAGATAATGTTAATGTTAATCACTTTCCAACTGATTATAAAAGCTAGACTGGGTTGGTAATATTTGTGAGAGGGTAAAAAAATTGCAGGGATGCCAGATAAAAAACCAACCCTTGTTGGCAAAAATTTACAAATCAAAAAAGTGTCAACTGAAGAGCCAAAAATAGAAGAACTCCCAACTATAGAATTTCCCTCCCGCAGGAAGCTTAAGGCCAGTTCTTGGCGCATCCATCAGAAAATTGGTTATGGTTACTTTTTGGCTATTGCAATTGGCTTTTTTGGTTCCCTGACTGGATTGGTGCTGGCTAACTATTACCGGGGAAGAGAGGTTAGGCAATTTAACCAGGCTTATCAACAAGAACAATTATTAAACAATTATAAAGATGCAGTAATTGAGGCGCAATTACATAGTTCTAACTTAGTGGCTGTGTTGGGAGATACAGGCAAGCTCAACAATAAAAAAGGTGAATTTATTGAGTCTGTTGCTCAAGCACAGAAGATAGAGAAAAACATCTCTCTGTATATAGATAGTAATCCTCAGATATTAGCGGCAAACAGAAGTACTTTACAGACTTTATTATTCAATTATTCAACTAACTTAGAAGACTATATTCGGCAAATAGAGGATATTTTGCTACGACTTGATACTCAAAACATACAGCCACAACAATTGGACATAGCTCAAAAGGAGTTGCTGGCTGTTATGGATAGTCAAACAGTCAATAATTTAAATAGTTTATCGGATCAATTAACGAAGATTTTGCAAACTGCTCAATCACAAGAGCGGGAGAGACGGGGAGATGTAGAGCAAGCTAGATTTGTTGAGAGATTTATTGTCATAGCCAGTATGCTCTTATCTGTAGCGATCGCTGCTACTATGGCATGGCGTACTAGTCGAGCGATCGCAGAACCAGTCATTACCGTAACTCAAGTAGCTGAACAGGTAGCCAGAAAATCTAACTTTGATTTACGCGCTCCTGTCACCACCGATGATGAAATCGGCTTACTTGCTAAGTCTTTAAATCGCTTAATTGAGCGAGTATCTGAGCGAACAAAACAGCTACAACAAGCTAAAGAATTAGCAGAAGCAGCCAGTAAAGCTAAAAGCCAATTTTTGGCAAATGTTAGCCACGAGTTACGCACACCCTTAAATGCAGTAATTGGTTTAAGTCAACTATTACAAGATGATGCGGTTGATGTCGGTGTGTCCCCAGATTTTATTGCTGATTTAGAAACCATCAATTCTGCCGGTAGACATTTATTAGAACTGATTAACGACATCCTCGATTTGTCAAAAATTGAAGCTGGGAAAATGACTCTCTACCCAGAGACATTTGAAATTATAAATTTGATTAATAATGTAGTTCTCACTGTTAAACCAGCAATTGAAAAAAATGGCAATATATTAGTTTTAGATTGTGATGTTCCACTGGGAACAATGTATGCAGACCAAACCAGAATGCGACAGGTATTATTAAATATACTCAGTAATGCAGCCAAATTTACCACAAACGGCAAAGTAACGCTAGTTGTCAAGAATGAGAACATAAACGTATTAAAAGAAGCTCCTTTAGGTGTGATTACTTTTACTGTGATTGATACAGGTATTGGAATGTCACCCAGTCAACAGCAGCAGTTATTTAAACCCTTTACACAAGGGGATGCTTCAACTACCAAGAAATATGGTGGTACTGGCTTGGGATTAGCCATTAGCCGTCATTTTTGCCAGATGATGGGAGGAGAGATTATTGTCAGTAGTCAGCTTGGTGTTGGCTCTACTTTTAAGGTAAGTTTACCATTGACAGTGCAACATTGAAACCTACCTATTGTACTCTGACCAATAGCTACAATTTATAGATGTTACCGCATCTTCCTTCCATATCCATGACGACAAACATTGATTTCCTTAGCCACCTTAACCCTAGCCAACGTCAAGCCGTAGAACATTACTGCGGCCCGTTGCTAGTCGTTGCTGGTGCTGGTTCCGGTAAAACCCGTGCGCTTACCTACCGGATTGCAAACTTGATTCTTAAACACCGTGTCAATCCTGAAAACATCCTGGCAGTGACGTTTACTAATAAAGCCGCACGGGAGATGAAAGATAGAATTCAAAGGATATTTGCCGAAAATTTGGCAATTAATCAGCACGGTAAAAAGTTGGATTTATTACCAGAATACGAACAAACCCAATTAAATTCAAAAGTCTACCGCACTTATATTAAAGATATGTGGTGTGGCACTTTTCACAGTTTATTTTCTCGGATTCTGCGCTGGGATATTGAAAAATATCAAGATGAAAAAAGACGAACTTGGAATAAAAACTTTTCCATTTTTGATGAATCTGATGTACAGAGTTTAATCAAAGAAATAGTTACTAAAGATTTAAATCTAGATAACAAAAAATTTGAACCTAAATCAGTTCGCTACGCCATTAGTAATGCCAAAAACCAAGGTCTTTCACCCCAAGAATTTGAGCGTGAACAACCTAATTATCGTGGACGGGTCATAGCTGATGTTTACAATCGTTATCAAGATAAATTATCACAAAATAACGCCCTCGATTTTGATGATTTAATCCTCGTTCCCACTAGATTATTTCAGCAAAATGAGCAAGTATTAGCTTATTGGCATCGCAAATTCTGTCATGTTCTTGTTGATGAATATCAAGATACAAACCGCACCCAATATGATTTAATTCAGCTTTTGGTGACAAATGGTGAAGAGCGTAAACATGAATGGAACTGGGAAAATCGCTCAGTCTTTGTTGTGGGTGATGCTGATCAGTCAATTTACAGCTTTAGAATGGCAGATTTCACCATTTTGTTAGAATTTCAAGAAAACTTTGGCGATGGTTTACCCGATGATGATACCCGCTCAATGGTGAAGTTAGAAGAAAACTATCGTTCTTGTGAAAATATTCTCCAAGCTGCTAATGAACTGATTGAAAATAACACCCAACGCATTGATAAAATTCTCAAAGCTACACGAGATCCAGGTGAAAAAATTTATTGTCATCAAGCTGATGATGAAATAGCAGAAGCTGCTTTTGTGATCAATCAAATTCGTACCTTAGAACATCAAAACCCGGAATTAAACTGGGGTAATTTTGCCATTCTTTATCGGACTAATGCTCAATCTCGACCTTTTGAAGAATTGTTATTTAAATATCAAATTCCTTATACAGTCGTAGGAGGAATGAAATTTTATGACCGTAAAGAAATTAAAGATGCTCTCGCTTATTTAAGAGCAATTAGTAACCCAGCCGATACAGTCAGTTTGCTAAGAGTTATTAACACACCCCGTCGGGGAATTGGTAAAGCTACTATTGACGCTTTAGTCAATGCTTCCCAGCAATTAAGTACAACTTTGTGGGAAATATTAAGTGATGAAACATCAGTTCATACCTTAGCTGGACGTTCGGCAAAAGCTGTGAATAATTTTGCAGCGATGATTAAAAAAGGTCAAGAACAAATCACAAAAGTTCCCGGTTCAGAAATTTTGCAAGGAATTTTAGAAGACTCTGGTTATATTGAAGATTTGCAAAATCAAGGTACAGATGAAGCTGATAATAGAATTAGCAACGTTAATGAATTGTATAACGCCATTTTGCAATTTCAAGAAGAAAATGAAGGTGAAGATATTTCTTTACAAGCATTTTTGCAAAATGCTGCACTGAGTCCAAATCCAGATGTAGATAACTCAAAAGAAGGACAAACAGCAGTTTCTTTAATGACATTACACGCTTCTAAAGGGTTAGAATTTCCGATAGTATTTTTAGTAGGGTTAGAACAGGGATTATTTCCTGGGTATCGTTCGTTAAATGACCCCTCAGCCTTGGAAGAAGAACGCCGTCTGTGTTATGTGGGGATTACTCGCGCTCAGGAACGTTTGTTTTTATCCCATGCTAGAGAACGCCGTTTGTATGGTTCCAGAGAACCCGCAATGCGATCGCAATTTCTAGATGAATTACCCACAGAATTATTAACTACTAGAAACAAAGTTAGTCGCTCTTTTACTAAAACTGCACCTGCAAAAACTGGTCAGCAAGAAACCATCGAAAGCTGGCAGGTAGGGGAAAAAGTACTACATAAATCCTTTGGAATTGGGGAAATAACCCACATTTTTGGAGAAGGAAATAAAGTGACTGTAGCGATTAAATTCGCTAGTTTAGGACAAAAAATTATTGACCCCAGAGTCGCAAAATTGCAAAGAGTGGAGTAGAAATTTTTATAATCCCTTCCCAACAGAAGAATATAGATTAAATGAACCGCGTTCGCGAAGCGTTCCGTAAGGAAAGACGCGTTCACGCAGTGTGCCGTAGGCATAGAACGCGAAGGAAGAAGGAAGAAGATAGGTAATCTTATACTGAGAAGGGAGTAACTATACTACAAACGGCTAAATATCTCGACTTTATAAAATGACAAAATTCACAGCGAAAACTTCAATAAAAACTCTGCGTCACTTTGCGTTTACCTCAGCGAACCTCTGCGTTTAAACGTAAAGTTCCCTTCCTACCCGTTTTTAGTATAATCAGTAAATCTATGAACCTCAACATTTCGCAAAAACTGAAACGTCGGCAATTTTTATTACAAGCTGCAATGACTAGCGGTAGCATTGTAGCGACCAACCTGGGGTCAAAATCAGGTTTAGCACAGACACCTGCATTCATCACATTAGATAAAAATCGCCCTTCCATACCCTATGGTGTTGCTAGTGGGGATATTAACGGCAATAGTGCTGTCATTTGGAGTCGGTGCGATCGCACTGCAAAAATGATCATAGAGTATGCTACCGATGAGAATTTCCGTAATAGTCGTTGGATATTGGGACAAGTCGCTGCTGCTAATACTGACTTTACCACCCGGACTTATTTGGGGAACCTACCACCAGGACAAGATATATTTTACCGCGTCACTTTTCAAGATTTAAAAGATACTAACATTTACAGCGCCCCAGTAATTGGACATTTGAAAACTGCTCCTCAAGGACGAGGAAAAGATATATTTTTTGCTTGGTCTGGAGATACAGCCGGTCAAGGTTGGGGGATTAATTCCGAGTGGGGTGGAATGAAAATTTATGAATCTATTCGGAAACTCAACCCTGACTTTTTTATCCATTCTGGTGATTATATTTACGCTGATAATCCCATTAAATCGGAAGTAAGCTTGGACGACGGCAGCATTTGGAAAAATGTCACTACTGAAGAAAAATCAAAAGTTGCCGAAACATTAAAAGAATTTCGTGGTAACTATATTTATAACTTGTTAGATGAAAATGTGCGCCGCTTTAATGCTCAAGTTCCGCAATTGGTGCAATGGGACGATCACGAAGTGAGAAATAACTGGTATCCTGGGCAAATATTAGATGATGAGAGATATAAAGTTAAGGATGTTTCTCTATTAGCATCAAGGGCAAAACAAGCATTTTTAGAATATACTCCTATCCGGTTGAATCCTCAAGATCCAAAACGCATTTATCGCTCTTTTAATTATGGGCAATTACTAGATATTTTCATGCTAGATGAGCGTAGTTATAGAGGTAAGAATTCTCCTAATAATCAAAAAGTAGCAAATGCGGAAACAGCATTTTTGGGTAATCCTCAAATACGCTGGTTAAAGAATCAATTAAAGAACTCAAAAGCAACTTGGAAAGTAATTGCCAGCGATATGCCTATTGGGTTAATAGTTCGTGATGGTAAAACTGACTTTGAAAATGCTGCAAATGGAGATGGAAAAGCATTAGGAAGAGAGTTAGAAGTAGCGGATTTATTAAGTTTCATAAAAAACAACAATATCCAAAATATTATTTGGTTAACTGCTGATGTGCATTATGCCGCTGCCCACTATTATGATCCTAATCAAGCTCAATTTACTGACTTTAAACCCTTCTGGGAATTTGTGGCTGGCCCGCTCAATGCAGGGAATTTTGGACCAAACCAATTAGATAATACATTTGGACCAAAAGTAAAATTTCAAACTGCATCTTCAGATATTAAAATTAATCAACCACCAAGTTCAGGTTTGCAATTTTTTGGAACTGTAAAAATTGATGGCAAAACTGAAATTTTAACTGTTAGTTTGCATAATTTGGAAGGTCAAAAAATTTATAGTTTAGATTTACCACCAGAGATTAAAGAATAAAAAAATATTCACTTGTACTCCAAGCGCAGAAAGTATCTGCACCTGGAGGTTTTTTTATCTTGGTTTTCCCAGGGTTGTGATATATAAAACGGCTTCATCACTAGGAATACCTAAAACATCATTGACTTGTTCATCAAAAAAGCCACCAATACCGCTGACACCTAGATTGAGGCGAATTGCTGCTAAATTGAGCTTTTGTCCCAAATGCCCGGCATCCATATGTAAATAACGGTAAACACGATCGCCATATTGAGCGATCGCTGATTTCAAATCCGCAGTATGAAATAACACCGCAGCCGCATCCCGCCCTAATTCTTGCCCTAAACACAGAAAATGTAACTCACGCCGGAAATTTTTAAAGCGAATTTGTCTTAATTCCTGCGCTTTGGGTGCATAATAATAACAGCCAGAATCTAATCCCGTTACGCCTGAAACTGCAATAAATGTTTCAATTAAATTCAAATCAAAGTAATCGGGAGTAGTATCTAAACCTTGGTCAAGATAATTTTGCGCTTGGTAGGTAAAATCGAGTAAAGCTTTGAGTTCATCAAAATTTAAATTATCTCCACTATAAGCACGAGTAGAACGCCGCTTATAGATAGTATTTTCTAATTCTGAAAGATTTTCTCCCCAGTTAATTGGAGTGGTGACAGTAGAAACTTTTTCACAAAAAGGAAAATTATATTTATCCTCTAATGACCTTTCTGATTGTACTGTTGGTAAATTCATCTTGCCAGTTGTACTAGATTGAATTTGGGTACTGAGATGAAAATATTTCAACAGTTCACCATCAGGAATTACAGGGTAATTGATGTCAGTACTTGAAGGTAAAGCCGTTTTTCCCAAAGGTAAATTTTGTTGGACATCTAACAAATCTGCCAACGCAATGACAGCAGTTGCACCTTCTTGTTGAGGATCAATATAAAGTAGATCATTAACAGCCTCATCTACAAAACCGCCGATTAAATGGGGACGATAATCAGTAATTCCACAAGCCAACTCAATATTGCTTAAAAGATGTCCTGTATCCAGAAAAATCCGACGGTAAGCCCTATCTTCATAACGCCAAGCTGAACGATAAAAAACCGCAGTCGTGATAATAGCTAGTTGAGTATGTTCTAATGTGGGATGCCATAAACAAGCTGTTTGTAATGATTGCCAAACATCATTTTCCCAATATTGCATCAAAGAATGAGTCCGGCATTGATAGTTGTACAGTCCAGGTGGTAGCAACGGCGTACCACGAGACACCAAATATACTTCTGCTGGGTATAAACCCCCTGCACTAGGAGCAGAGCGTAAATATACCGCACTACCCATAGAAGGCATTTTTGCCGTTAGTCCGTAGCTGTGAAATAGCAGTTGCGAAAGTCGCCGCCACCATTTAGCATCTGGGTTATGGGCAAAAGTCTCTGATTGTTCTTGCAAATAGGGTTTAAGGTCAAAATCAGAGCCAATTTTGTACTCTTTAAACGGTACTGGCTGCTTAGACCAGTCTAAGGTCTGACCTTTAGAAGCAAGCGTTTCCGGGTCGTATTTAGTTCGCTCGTGGTAGTGCTGGGCAATTGATTGGTGTATTTCTGGCATAGTAATTTTAATACCCTAGAGGGGGAGTTCTGTTTCTTGATCTTGACATTCATCAGCCTCATTATTTCGTGTTAATGAGTACAATCTTTTGAAGATTGAGGGACTGGAGAAATGGGGAGGTTAATAACCCGATGACCAATTACGAATTATCAAATGATACCTGTACGTCAAACTTTGTCAAAGACCGATATTCAACTGTCTTACCTGGAATGGAACCAGGGTGAAAAACCATTACTGTTATTACATGGTATGGCTGATAACGCCTTGGTGTGGTCTAGCTTAGGAGATTATTTAGCGGCTGATTACCATATAATTGCACCAGATATGCGTGGTCATGGTGAGAGTAGCAAGCCAGAGAAGGATTATAGTTTTGAAAGTGCGATCGCTGATTTGGAAACATTAATGGATAAACTGGGATGGTCTGCTGCTCATATCGTCAGTCACTCCTGGACAGGTAAATTAGCCGCTATTTGGGCTAGACAAAACCCAGAACGCCTACGGAGTATCACCCTAGTAGATCCAATTTTCATTTGGAAAATGCCCAGTTTCCTCAAATTAACTTTTCCTCTCTTGTACAGCGTTTTACCATTCCTGAAAAGCATGGGACCCTTTAGCAGTTATGAAGAAGCCGAACAAAAAATCAAACAACTCAGCCAATATCAAAACTGGACTTCCAGACAACAGCAAATCTTCCAAGCTGGAATAGAACAAAAACCTGATGGAACTTGGGGTAGCAAATTTACAATCGCTGCCCGTGACGGAATTTTTGCAGCGGTCATGGAAGTACCAGGTTTTATCAACCCAGTAGATACTCCTGCCCTCTTTATACAACCAGAAAAAGGTGTAAACCGCCAGAATTGGCAAATTCAACCTTACAAAACCAACCTCAAAAACCTCACCCTAAAAAAAGTTCCTGGCAATCATTGGCCATTTTTAACCCAACCAGAAAAATTTAACCAAACAGTAGCCACCTTCTTAGCCCAACAAAACTAAAACTCCGCGTTACTCCGCGTTAACCTCAGCGTCCCTCTGCGTTATAAACCTCCCCAAATTATGAGCCTTTGTATCAACCCAGTTTGCCCTCAACCCAACCACCCCGACAACGACAAAAACCGCTTTTGTCAAACCTGTGGTTCTCAATTAGAACTATTAGAACGTTATCGAGTTATGCGTTTAATAAGTGATAAAACTGGGTTTAGCAAAGTCTATGAAGCATACCAACAAGACACACCAAAAATCCTCAAAATCCTCAAAGAAGAATTAGCCAACGATACCAAAGCAACATCACTATTTCAACAAGAAGTAAATGTTCTAGCACAGTTAAATCATCCTGGTATTCCCAAAGCCGAAGGTTACTTTCAATATCAGACTAGAGTTGGTTTAATGTTGCATTGCATGGTCATGGAAAAAATTGATAGTCTCAATTTAGAACAATGGCTAAAGCAACAACAAAACCGCCCTATTTCTGAAGCACAAGCAATAGCTTGGTTAAAACAGTTAGCCGAAATTTTAGCTTTAGTTCATGACAAACAATATCTGCATCGAGATATTAAACCAGCTAATATCATGATTCGTCCAGATGGACAATTAGTATTAATTGACTTTGGTACAGCCAGAGAACTTACCAAAACCTATTTGACTAATGGTGGAGGAATCACAGCAATTACATCATCTGGTTATAGCCCTCCAGAACAAATGAATGGTCAAGCCATACCACAATCAGATTTTTTTGCATTAGGACGCACATTTGTATTTTTACTGACTGGATCTCACCCTTTAGATTTTTATGATCCTCACCTTAATACTTGGCAATGGCAAAATCATGCCACTCACGTTTCACCTCTATTATTAAATTTTATTGATTGGTTAATGTCCCCAGAAGTAGATAAACGTCCTAGAAATGCTCAAGAAATTTTGCAGCGTTTAGTAGAACACGAAAATCAACTCACAGGAAGTAATCTTGCAACTGTTAATGTCGTAGGTGGTCTAAAAACTGCCCAACTACCCAAAACTACTCCTCATAAAAATGTAATTTCCCAACCAAATCAGCCAGAAAAATTACCTTTATTAGCACTATTATTAGCCATGCTATTATCATTAGGCTTACTTGGCATAGTAGCTTTAGCAACACGTTCATCCAAATTGGTTCTAACAGCTAATTATGGACAAGCCCCCGAAAAAAAAGGCAAAGTAGATTATTTCCCCTACGAAGAAGGAAAAGATAGTCAAGGCAGAATAGCTGAATTTAATATTGCAGTTCTATCGGTTGAATATAAATGGCTATTAGGCAGCAATTTTCAAATAAAATATAATGATCAAGTTATTAGCCTTGAACTTCTAAAAATGAATTTAGAACAAGAAGGTATACAAAAAATAATGGAAAATCCTAGCGAAATTATCTCCGTAGGTACAGCTTCTTGTGAGGGTGATATTGCAGTTGAACAAAGTCGGGCATTAGAACGTGCTAAACAAATCCAACTATTAGGAAAAAAGTTATTTAGTAATACACCTAGCGTTAAAGGTTATCGCTTATTAAACTTGGGACAATTTCAAAGAAAAGATTGTCAAGCAAATCAAGATTCAACAGCTTACCAACGAAGTATAATCATCATTGGTGTTAAAAAACAAGCCGAAGGAGTAATTTTAGATGAAGCCTTAAGAAACAGATTAGAGAAAAAACCATTTGCTGATTTTAAACTAGAAGATTATTCATTAGGTTCAGCTGATAAATTTCAAACAATACCAAGTAACTTATAATATCTCTCCTCATCTGCGCTCTCTGCGTCTCCGCGTGAAATAAATCTTATCCCCCTTATCCCTTATGGTCAAAAAAGCAGATATTAGCAGCCCCTGAGAACTGGATAAAATTGTCATTGGTCGATAAGTTGACGACAGTTATCTGAGTCATGGGACAGCAAAAGAAGGAAATAGCAAGGAAATAGCGTGGAAACGAACAAATCTGATATTATACTAGTCTATAGCAAATAAAATTCATTAAAGGCAGTCAAAGAATTTTATTTTTATCAAAATGTAGGTCTTTTAGAGGAGCATCCTCACTATAGATGCTCTCAATGAAATGCAGGAACTTATGGCAAAAAGTCAAATTTACTCAAGTTAGATTTAGATAAATTATTGAAGTGGAGGATAACGGTGTTAGAAAAATCTTTCTTCTATCAAGAAATTTTGCATAAAGGTAGAGAAGAAGGACAGCTAAAAGAGAGGCTGTCAGGTATTGAGTTAGCTTTAGATGTTAAATTCGGTGCTGAAGGTTTAGAACTAATGCCAGAGATATCACAAATCTATGATTTAGAACTATTAAGAAATATTCAAAAAGGTGTTCTGAAGGCAAATACTCTAGATGAGTTACACGAAATTCTTCAAAGTATTCAGATACCACTAAATGAAATGATTTAACCTAAAAATTCTTAATTTAGGAATTATTCACGCTCCCATTCCTGAATACCTCTTTAATCCTGCACGCCATAACAAGCGATTTGCACCCATAAATACTAGCAACCAACCCAAAATTGACAAAAATCCTCTTGTTAAGTCAACAGGTAAACCTACAAGAATACTTGCAGGAAAATGAATCAAATAGGGAAAAGGTGTAAACATGACTACGTTTCGTACAGCTTCAGGAAAAACTTCTAAAGGTGCAATCATACCTGATAAAAACAGAAAAAATAAAAACCAGAAACTTTCTAAAGCTGTGGCTCTTTCTGTCCAAAAAGAGAACATCGCAAAAGTGTACTGAATTAAAAATCGTAGGGCAAAAGCTAGTAGCGCAGCTAGAGTAAACAGAAATAAATTAGGTAAACTCGGCAACCAAAAAGCCTGGGGATATAGTAAAAAAAAGAATCCTATTAATAGAAATACAAAAGGCATTCTAGCAAATCTTTCAGCAACATGGTTAGCAAGATGATGAAATCCTGGATCTATAGGTTGTAATAATCGTGGTGAAAGTTTACCTTCTATCACCTCTTTGTCAAAGTCAAAAATTACCCAAACAACTGTTATTTGTCTGATTAAAAAGACAGCAAAAAAGTAACGCGCAAAATCTATAGATGTGAGACTAAACTGCCCTCCTTGAGCAGCTTTTATCCATACACCCATGAGAATAATTGGTAAAGAACCAGATAAAATCCATAATACTAATTCTGACCGATACTCAAGCATATAGGCATAGTAGACTGAAAGTAAAGTCAGGGCTTTTTTAAGAAGATTTTTCATAATTTGTTATTTACAGCTACGCCTCTACTAAATTTTTTAATCAAAACTAGACAAAACCATTTTGAAAAACTCGTCCAATTACTTCTTCTACAGGTGGTTCTGTTACTGTTAAATCAATAACTTCCAAATCAGCTAAAATCTGTGATACGGTGCTGGTAAGTGCGGCTCTCTGGACTATAAAACGCACGGCTCTTCCTTCTAAAAGTTGAATATCTCCATAAGACATAAGTTTTTCGGCTGGTAGAGGTTGGGCTAATTCAACATAAATTTCTCGGTAAGGTGCAAAGTTTTCTAATAATCCATCTAAGCTACCGTCATACATCAGCTTTCCTTGGTGAATTAAGAGTACACGTTTGCATAAAGCTGTGATATCTGCCATGTAATGACTTGTCAATAATACTGTTGCTTGATAAAGCTGATTGTAATCTCTTAAAAAGTCGCGTACACTCACTTGAGCATTGACATCTAGTCCTAAAGTTGGTTCATCTAAAAATAAAACTTGAGGACGGTGTAAAAGTGCTGCTAACAGTTCGGCTTTCATGCGTTCACCGAGTGATAGCTTGCGAACTGGTTGGTTCAGTTTACCTTCTAAAGAAAGCATTTCTGTTAATTCACCAACTCGATGCTGAAATTCTCTGTCAGAAATGTTATAAACTGCGGCGTTAATTCTGAAGGAATCTAATGCTGGTAAGTCCCAAATTAATTGTTGTTTCTGCCCCATTACTAGGGTGATTTTTTGCAAAAATGCTTCTTGACGACGAAAAGGGATATGTCCGGCAACTCTGACTGTACCGCTAGAAGGATGAATTAAGCCAGTGAGCATTTTCAATGTGGTAGTTTTACCGGCACCGTTGGGTCCTAAAAAACCAACTACTTCACCGGGAGCGATTTCAAAAGAAACATCCTGAACGGCTTTGATTGAACGATAAGTCCGCCGAAAAAAGTGGGTAAGGGTTCCACGAATACCAGGCTCTTTAATGGCTACTGGGTAGTATTTACTTAGATTTTTTGCTATGATAATTGACATAAAAAATTATTTCCTTTGACCTTGTGCCTTCTGCTTTTTATTTTCTGCCTCCTACTAAGGATTGCACAGATGGTGTTCAGTAAGCTTCACTCTAGAGGAATCGTTTTTTACTAATTCTTGATTATACTGTAAATAATTCCTCACCTAATAAGCATAATCTAATTAATGACTTAAGAAGGATGTGGGGTATTGCCATTAATAAAATAAATTCAGAGGGAACTCTTAACGGGTAACTCTTAACAGAAAAAATTCATGTTTAAAAACATGAGATTGAAATAATGACACTGGTTTTTTCGTGCCACTCTCCTTCAAAAAACATCTTTTTTTTGACTGAGCTTTAAACTCTGAAACTAAAGTTTCTTATCTGTTAAAAGTCCCCTGTTACCTTTTTTGTGATATATAGCAATTCCCATGCTCATGAAATACATCCCACCCGCGCTGTCGCGCACCCTCCCCTTGGTAAGAGGAGGGTTGGGGAGGGGTAATTTTGTATCTAATTAGAGTGGGCAAAGCTATATGGCGTTTACCAGTTTAATGAAGTACACACCAATTTATTCCCTGTTAAGAGTTCCCTAAAACGAAAAAACTTTGTACCTTACGAGCATGGAAACGGCTATAAAAGAATCATTTATAACCTAAATTGCAATAACAAAATTGTGAACTCAAAATAGTGCGATCGCGTCCCACTTGCTTGGCTTGATATAGTGCTTGATCAGCTGCTTCAAATAATTCCTTTAAACCAAGAGAGGATTGTGGGATAATACAGGCAATTCCTAAACTAATTGTTACCTGAGCTACATTTGTTTCTTGGCTATATTTAGTGAAGTTAGGAATTTTAATTTCCCATAATTTGACTTTTTTTCTAATTTCTTCTGCAATTATTATCGCTCCTTTAGAGTCAGTCTGTGGTAAAATTACAACAAATTCTTCACCACCATAACGAGCGACTAAATCATCTGCTCGTTTGATTACTGAATTAATTGCTTGAGCAACTTGACTTAAACAATCATCTCCCGCCTGATGTCCATAGGTATCATTAAAAAGTTTAAATTTATCTATATCTGCTAATATTAAAGCTATGGGTTCTTGGTTCCGTTTCATTTTTTCCCATTCTAATTGGAAGCGATTATCAAAATACCTCCGGTTGGCAATTTGAGTCAGTTTGTCAGTATTCAATAAAAATTTTAATTTTTCATTTTCTTCTTCTAGTTGTTCTAAACGAATAGAGGTATTATTCTCTGCTATTAATGTTTCTTTTTGAAAAAATAAATGGTACATTTCACAAGCAGGTTGAAAATTATCACTTCCTAATTGTTTAATCAGTCCCAAACTATCTAATTTATAAATTAAATTTGCAGATATATGGGTAGGTTTTTGAGAATTTATGATTTTATCAAAAGCTTCAGATAATTCTTTATTACTTTGTAAGATAGTCAATAAATATCTTAAATGATTGCTATAAATACCGTTGTGGCTGATAGCCGTTGCTAGTAGTTCTGGAAAAGAAATTTTTTGTTGCTGGATATGATAGAAAGCTAGATGAATTAAATAAGGATGTCCACCAACAAGATCCATTAATTGTTTTACTGCACTAGTATCAAACCAATTTAGTTCATGTCGTCTAGCGAATTCTGTTACTTGCTCTGGATTAAATTCTGGTATTTTTAAACATAACCCCACATTAAATGGAGATTGATTTACATTTAATGGAATATAAACTTCTGTAGCGTGAATTACTACCAGACGCAATTTTTGCCAAATTTTAGTTTGTTTAGCTTTTTCATGCCAACTTCTTAACAAAGGCAAAAAATCCTTAGCAATGTGTAGATGTTCAAAAATATAATTGACTTCATTCAGAACTAAAACTAATGGACTCTGTATTTGTTTTAATAAATAGCTCTCAAAATAAATTGACGCACTAACTTTACTGCCGATATCCTCATCCCAATAATCATTGAGATTTGGTGTTAGGGACAACTGACGAGCAACATTCATACAAAACCAGCGTAAAAATTTGTTAAGACTAGTAAAAATTTGGCTATCTGCCTGTTGAAAATCTATGCTTACTATTATGTATCCTTGATTCATAGCTTGGTGAATTAATCGCAACATCAAGGAACTTTTGCCCATATTGTAAGATGCTCTAATGCGTAGTAATCCTCCTGGTTTGGTCAATTCTGTATAAGCATCTTTTTCAATTGGCGGACGTTCAATATAAAATCGGGAATTGAATGGTAGAGGATCACCAGGTAAAAGGATATTTTCTTCCATCTAGAACATACCTTTTTGATTTAACATGAATTTCTATTTCTCAATTGAAACTAATATGATGTTATGTATATTAACTCGAAATAATGCTTTAAGTATAATTATGTAAGTAATCTGAGCTTACATAAGCCCCTTGTGGAAATTATATATAAAAGTTAACATTTGCCATCTGTACTGTTCACGGTACTGAAGTTAATTAAGTTACCTTAAACGGCCTGAGCGTAAAATACTGATTATTAACCACAGTCCTAATAGACTGGCGGCAGCAAATAGGACACTACTGACGTAAGATAACTGAGATGTTGTGGCTCGGCTGGAAATCATAGCTGCACCCATGATCAGGGAACCGACTAAAATGCTAAAAGAAAGACGGTTAGCCGCGTCGTCCATTGTCCGACGTACACCATCTAGCCCTTGTAGTGATAAGTTCCACTGTAGGGTTTCTGATGTGACACGATCTAATAAGAGTTCAATTTGTCTGGGAGATTGCAGGGAGAGACTTTTGATGTCTAAAGCGGTGCGTAAAAGCGATCGCACTGGACTCTCTCCTAATAACTGACGACTAAACAAATCTGTGATTAATGGCTTGATTTCATCAAACAAGTTCACTTCTGGGTTGAAGGTACGCGCTACCCCTTCTAAATTAGCTAAGGTTTTTGCATATAAACCCATATTGCTGGGTAAGCGAATTTTATTATTGCGAGCAATTTGCAAAATTTCATAAATCACCCGACTGAAATTTATATCAGTCAAGCTGGCATTGTAATACTTCCGCAACATTCGGTCATAGTCATTTTCTAACTTCGCCAAAATTACCGGTTGAGCAGAATCTGATAGTTGCAAAGTTAACTGAGCGCACCTCTGAGCATCTAAATCTACAATCGCTAACAACATTTCTGTTAAAATCTGCTGAGTGCGGGGATCAAGTCTGCCCACCATGCCACAGTCTAAGAGTGCAACACGTCCATCCATGAGATAAAACAAGTTACCTGGATGGGGATCAGCATGAAAGAAACCATCAATATATATTTGTTGAAAAAATACCCGAAACAGTAAAGTAGTGATCGCTTTCCTGGCAGGAATTAAGTCTTCCTCTTTGTGATTGATGCTTAAATCAGCCGATAGTATGGGAACACCATCTAGCCATTCCATCACCAGTAACTTTTCTGTGGTTAAATGCCAGTTAATTTCCGCAACTACTATTTGTGTGGGATCATACCAACGACTTGCGGATAAGTTACGCCGCAGTTGATCTGTAAAACCTGCTTCTCGTTTAAAATCTAACTCGGCTTCTAGAGCTTTAGTAAATTCTTCCGCAATAGATTTGATATCGTAATTTTGCCCAAAATCAGTTCGAGCTACCAAATCCGCGATACCTTGAATTAAGGCAATATCTTGGGCAATTGTGATATCTATCCCCGGTCTTTGCACCTTCAGAGCTACCTCTTTACCATCTGCTAAAGTGGCGCGATGGGTTTGGGCAATTGATCCCGCAGCTACAGGAAAATGATTAATTATGCGGAAAGTTTCTTCTAGTGGACGTTTGAGTTGTTTGCGGATAACTATTTCTACTTCTGACCAAGGAACTGGTGGTACTTCATCTTGTAGAGTTGACAGTTCTTCGATGTAGGCAGCGCTGAGTAAATCTGGACGGGTAGAAAGCAGCTGACCGAGTTTGACATAAACTGGCCCCAAATCCACCAAAATATTTTTTAATACCGCAGGTGTAGGTAGTTGGGGTTCATCCGTTTTGCCACCAGTTAGCAAACTTCGCATATAGTCCCAGCCGTTGCGGAGGACTACTTCAATAATTTCTCGTTGTCGGGGTACAGTTTGGGTTAAAAACATTTTTTAGGGATTGGTAATGGGTGATTGGTAATTGGTAATTGGTAATTGGTAATTGGTAATTGGTAATTGGTAATTGGTAATGGGTGATTAATTCTTTCTTCTCCTGAACTCCCGACTCCTGACTCCTGAACTCCGAACTCCGAACTCCGAACTCCGAACTCCTGACTCCTGACTCCTGACTCCTGAACTCCGAACTCCTGACTCCGAACTCCTAAACTCCGAACTCCGAACTCCGAACTCCGAACTCCGAACTCCGAACTCCTGACTCCGAACTCCGAACTCCGAACTCCGAACTCCTGCCATATATATTTTTTTGTTAAATAAAACAAAAATTTCATGATGATCCCCTGGAATAAAGGCTCAAAAGGGTTGATTAACTTAAATGCCACAGAATACAATGGACAGTCTAGTTATAATTGAAAATAAAACTTTTGAGCCTCTACCAAGGGTTCTAACTTTTACATCATAGTAGGTCAGTAAATCGGGGATCGCTTTGTAGGGTTTTGAGAATCTGCTTGATATCTTGAGTGCGTTCCTTCTTAACTATCAGGGTAACATTGCGATCGCGCACAATCACCACATCCTCTAGGCCAATAGTAACAACTACATCATCTGGATTGGAGGCATAAATAATTGCCCCTTGGGTATCTAGCCCAACATGGGTAGCTAGTTCCACATTAGGATTATCTGCTTTTTGATGTAAGCGAGCGATCGCATTCCAGTCGCCCAAATCATCCCAACCAAAGTCCACCGGTAAAACATATGCTAGACTTGTTTTTTCCATCAGCGCATAATCTATACTTTTTTTAGGCAACTGGGGATAAATATCAGGTCCTTGTTGTTCTAAAGGTTCGAGAATTTCTGGAGCATGGGTACGCAGTTCTTCTAGAACCACCCCAGCCCGAAACACGAACATACCGCTATTCCAGCTAAAGCGTCCCGTAGATAAAAAAGTCTCCGCCGTTTCCCGGTTGGGCTTTTCAGTAAAGCGGTTGACGTGATAAGCTGGCAAATCATTAAAGCTACCAATCTTTTCACCTTGTTCAATGTAGCCGTAACCAGTTGACGGGAAAGTAGGCTTGATCCCCAAAGTGACAATCGCTGCTGTGCTAGTCGCCAGTTGGGTCGCAGCATTTAAGGTGTGTGCAAACACTTCTTGATCAGCAATCCAGTGGTCTGCCGGGAAAAAGCCAATTACAGCGTCTTCACCGTAACGCTTTTTAATTTCCAAACTTGTCCAAGCAACTGCGGCGGCGGTGTCTCTTCCTTCTAATTCGATCAGCAAATTTTGCTCAGGCAGATCGGGTAATTGTTGTCGTACTCCTTCAGCTATTTGACCAGAAGTTATCACCCACAGGTTATTCCAACCACCTGCGAGTGTTAGCAATCTATCAGCAGTTGCTTGCAGTAGACTTCTAGAACTACCATCGAGACTTAAAAATTGCTTGGGTCTGTCTTGGCGACTGAGAGGCCAAAAACGCTCACCTTTACCGCCAGCAAGGATTACAGGAATCAGTGAATTATTCATGTGGTTATATACACTTATTGCAGAACAATACAAGTGTACAGTGAGCTTCTACTCTGGCAAGATTTGCAACTTGCATTAACATACCTTTAGGGAGTGGTTGAGTGGGGAGAGAATTGTGATTAAACAAGTTCAATGGTCAGACAATCAGGTCATACCTCAGCAAGTACCAGCTTCAGGTCAAGAGGTAAGACATCAACAATTTCAAAGAACTGAACCTCAGATACCTGACCCAATACCCGGCAGCGCAGGGCAAGAGGTCAGACCAAAACAGCCAGTCAATCCCGTTAACGTCGTCGATTCAGTGGGCGCTATCCCCCATGAACTCTATGATCGCTTAGGGTTGACAATGCCACGCTGGCTATTGTGGATACTCACTTTTGTTGTTGGCATCATTTTATCTGGGTTACTAGTATCAACTCTGGCACTGTGGACTCCTCTGTGGAGCAATTTAGATCAAGCCAAAGATGATGATTTTGGATCTACTACGAATAAAGATCAGGTAAAAGTACCTGGGGATTTATGGAGAAAACTTTCCCAGTACCAGCTATCAAAACCCATGAATATTTTAGTGATGGGAATTGAACCAGTTAAGGGTACTGTTGATGGTTCGCCAGAAAGTTTTGCTGGTAGCAGCGATACCATGTTGCTGATTCGTCTCAATCCTAGCGATAAATCTATTCGAGTACTTTCGATTCCGAGAGGAACAATGATCTCAATCCCAGAACAGGGATTAACTAAAGTATCTGAAGCTAATGCCAAAGGTGGGCCAGTACTAGCGGCAAGGGTGGTAAGCCGGACTTTAAGCAATGCCCCCATAGATCGCTATATTCGCATTTCTACCAGTGGCTTGCGGCAATTAGTTGAACAGCTGGGCGGAGTAGATGTATTCGTACCCGAAGCGATGAATTATCAAGATAAATCTGGTGGTTTATCCGTGAATTTAGCCAGTGGTTGGCAAAGTCTCAATGGTGAACAAGCAGAACATTTTGCTCGTTTCCGTGACTCAAATGCCGGGGATATACCAAGAGTACAGCGGCAACAAGCACTAATCACAGCTTTGCTGCAACGCCTCAATAGTCCTACAGTTTTACCCAGGTTGCCCCAACTAACTCGCATAATGCGAAAGTATTTTGACACCAACCTAAAAATGGAAGAAATGATGGCATTGGCGAATTTTTCCGTGAATGTAGAACGGGATAATTTCCAAATGGCCATGTTGCCTGGTACGTTCAGTAAATTCAGCAAAGACCCCAATAGTTATTGGTTGAATATGACTGGACAACAAAGCTTATTGAATGATTATGTTGGGGTGAATGTACCTGGTTTGAAATCTGATGATCGTCCAGTTTCTCGCCGCAAAATTGCTATTCAAAATGCTTCCAATCAACCTCAATTAACTGAAAAAGTTATTACCTATCTCAAATCAAAAGGTTTTACAAATATTTACACAGTTCCTGATTGGCCTGATACCCAACGCCAAACACAGATAATCGTCCAGAAAGGAAATCCACAACCAGGAGTTGACCTACAAGAAGTTTTAGGCTTGGGTCAAATCGAGGTTTCTGCAAATGGAGATTTAGAATCTGATCTCACCATTCGGATTGGGAAAGATTGGAAATAGTAATTAGTCATTGGTCATTGGTCATTAGTGAAAAAAAACAACTGACTATTGACCATTGATTAATAAAAATTGATAACTAATT
The DNA here is from genome assembly GCF_057568715.1 of Anabaena sp. EIM26. Lineage (NCBI taxonomy): Bacteria > Bacillati > Cyanobacteriota > Cyanophyceae > Nostocales > Nostocaceae > Anabaena > Anabaena sp. EIM26. Next base: position 3,157,613 of record NZ_CM172472.1, read on the forward strand.
AAGTTTATGAAAAATATTTTGTTGAGATTTTTTACTTTAATATTGATTTTAATTTCGGCTTTTTTCTGGGTAATTATCAATCCTAAACCAGCTTTTGCTCAAGTCAACACAATTAACTATAACAATGCCTCTTTAGAAAATCGTGACTTTTCTCACACTGATTTAGTAGGTGGGACTTTTGTAGCAGCAGAAATGCGGGGGGCAAATTTTCAAGGGGCAAATTTAAGCAATGCCATTTTAACTAAAGGTGTTTTGTTAAAAGCAAATTTGGAAGATGCAAATTTAACAGCCGCTTTAGTTGATAGAGTGACCTTAGATGGTGCTAATCTAAAAAACGCCATTTTCACAGAAGCAACTTTAACCCGTAGCCGTTTTTATGATGCAGATATTACTGGTGCTGATTTTACAGATGCTTTGATTGACCGATATCAGGTGTCGCTATTGTGTGAACGGGCAGATGGTGTTAACTCTGTAACAGGTGTTTCAACACGCGATAGTTTAGGGTGTAGGGAATAGGGGATAGGAGACAGGAGACTGTAATAACTGATGATCTTCTCCATATTTAAACTGCATAACCTAAATAAGTCTAACTCTTGTGGGGTGGGTATCCCTGCCCGCCTAAATATGTAAATTAGCTGCATTTTAGATTAACTGATAATTAATATTTGTGACACAATCAGAACAAAAACCTGCTCGTTCTTTCGCTGGCATTGCTGGTATTGTTGCCGCAGCGACGTTAATTAGTAAAATCTTTGGTTTAGTCAGACAACAAGCCATAGCGGCTGCTTTTGGTGTTGGTGCTGCTGCTACTGCTTACAGTTATGCCTACATTATCCCCGGTTTTTTATTAATTTTACTAGGTGGTGTCAATGGGCCTCTACATAGTGCCATTGTGAGCGTTTTAGCCAAGCGCAAACGAGAAGAAGCTGCACCTCTAGTAGAAACAGTCACAACCATAGTTGGTGGGTTGTTGTTGGTGGTGACAGTTGCTCAGATTTTCTTGGCAGAACCAATCATAGATATAGTTGGTTATGGGTTAGAGCCTACCACGAGAGCGATCGCAATTCGTCAACTGCAAATAATGGCTCCCATGGCCTTATTTTCCGGGTTAATAGGGATTGGGTTTGGTACTCTCAACGCCGCAAATCAATATTGGTTACTTTCCATAAGTCCTTTATTATCGAGTATTACCGTAATTGCAGGCATTGGTATTTTAACTTTGCAATATGGCAAAGATATCATCAAGCCAGAATTTGCTTTAATCGGTGGCATGGTCTTAGCTTGGGGAACATTAGCAGGTGCGATTCTCCAATGGCTAGTCCAGTTAATTGTGCAATGGCGGTTAGGTTTAGGAACATTAAAACTGAGATTTGATTTTAAATCTCCCGCAGTTCAAGAAGTAATTAAAATCATGACTCCGGCAACAATTTCTTCAGGAATGATGCCGATTAATGTTGCCACAGATTTATATTTTGCCAGTCCGATAAAAGGAGCAGCAGCAGGTTTTAACTATGCCAATTTATTAGTACAAACTCCGTTAGGAATTATTTCTAATATTATTTTACTGCCTTTATTACCCATATTTGCCAAATTAGCAGAACCAGAAAACTGGCCAGATTTAAAATTACGCATTCGTCAAGGACTTTTATTAACTGCTGTAACGATGCTACCTTTGGGCGCATTAATGATAGCTTTATCTGAGCCAATTGTGCAGGTAATTTATCAACGAGGAGCATTTAAACAAGAAGCAACTGAGTTAGTATCTTCTTTATTAATTGCCTATGGAATTGGGATGTTTGTCTATTTAGGACGTGATGTTTTAGTCAGAGTATTTTATGCTTTAGGTGATGGACAAACACCTTTTAGAATTAGCATTTTTAACATTTTACTCAATGCTGGTTTAGATTTTGTTTTGGTTAAACCTTTTGGTGCGCCTGGTTTAGTGTTAGCTACAGTTGGGGTAAATTGTAGTTCAATATTAATGTTATTGTGGTTATTAAATCGTAAATTAAACGGTTTACCTTTGCGGGAATGGAGTTTACCAATTCTGGGTTTAACTGCGGGTGGCTTTGTCGCTGGGGTTGCAAGTTATGGGACTTTAGTTGCTTGTCAGCAGGTTTTGGGGAATAAGGGTTTAGTTATTTTATTAGTGGAGTTGTCTATTTCTGGTTTGGTGGGAATTGGGGTATTTGCAGTTGTTGCTGCTTGGTTGAGAATACCTGAAGTGAATAGTTTTGTGGTGAAGATGCGGCAGAAGTTTTTGAAGAGGTAGGTAGCGAGACAATCCTTGTTGGTTAAGCTACAAAAATCCTTAAGTTGTGAGCTAAAATAATATCTATAAACCTTGATGGGTTAAGGAAGCGCGAGAAGAAATTGCAGCATCAATTTATATTTCTGAACATACACACCTATTTCATGTAGAAACATTTGTTAGTCAAATTTTAGATCATTTTCAGCGATAAGTTTCAAAATTTAACTTGATTCAGATTTGATTTGTTCAGAAACTTTTTTTAAAATCTCTTCAATATCAACAGGTAAATAGGGAAAAACTGAGTCTTCAGAACCATCATGTATGTGATGAGGATAGGTTGAAATTTCAGGATGATGGGGTGCGTTATCCCAACGTTTTATTAGTTGTCCATTCTCAGTTTGCCAATGGAAACTATATTTAATTATTTCTATTTGTCCTGATGATATTTTAAAAAATTCAAACATTTCTAAAAAGCTGCCATCTTTTAATGTCAGACGATAACGCCATAGTCCTTTATCCAGTTGTGATTCTTCTCGAATAATCTTTAAAATTACTACTTCTGGACAAAGTGCAATCACAGATTTTACCCATGCCAAATAGTCATCGGCATTTTTCATAAAGCTTGTTCTAATTTCTTTATTTTTTGTAAAATATCCTTGCGTAGTTCACACAAGCTAAACCACTCAAAAAAATCCATTTCATCTCCTAAATTTCCCAAATTAAATTGTTGCTCAAATTGTTCAGAAGAAAGATTATATTTATTCTCAAATTTATCTATATCCAAGTTATAGATAGCGAGTTTTTGATGATGACGAGTCAAAATTACATTTAGAAGTTGCCCAATAATTCGCTCTAATTCTGTGTTATCGGTACAGTTTTCACTCAGCAATTCTAATTTTTCTAACGTATTCATAATTATATATACCTTTGATGATGTTTATCTTTATTATAATTTATTCAAGGCGATAAATACCATAATCTTGTCAGAATCAGGATTATAGGATGTACAGGATGTAATTTTTTATTGTTTAGGAAAAAGGGCGATTTTTGGATGATAGATAATATATTGTGATTGTAATTATCATTTTTTATCTTTCAATATTCACAGAAAAATCATCAATCATAATCTGTCTGAATCAGGATACCCAGGATTAGAAGATGTACAGGATGTGATTTTTTATTGTTTAGGAAAAAGGGCGATTTTTGGATTACAGATAATATACTGTGATTGTAATTATCATTTTTTATCTTTCAATATTCACGGAAAAATCATCAATCATAATCTGTCTGAATCAGGATACCCAGGATTAGAAGATGTACAGGATGTGATTTTTTATTGTTTAGGAAAAAGGGCGATTTTTGGATTACAGATAATATACTGTGATTGTAATTATCATTTTTTATCTTTCAATATTCACGGAAAAATCATCAATCATAATCCTGTAAATCTTCAAATCCTGGACATCCTGATTCAGACAATTAAAATTTCAGCATCCCACCAACAACTTACAAATCACAATCCTGTAAATCCTCAAATCCTGTAAATCATGATATGGCTTGCACAACGCTACGCTATCAGGCAATTTCTCTAACTAGCAACTTAGCATAAGTAATAAAATCAGGTTAGAATAACTAAAAATTAATGGGAGATAGTAGTTTTTAGTGAATAAACCTCAAATTCCCAATTTACCACTACCAGCGTCACTCGTAGGTTCTGAATCTGGATCTTTTACTGAGTATACAGTTACTCAAAGGATGCCGGATATTGCTCGTCGTGTGATTACAGAAAATAAATTCCCTACGGAAATAAATCAAAGCTTAGAAAAACTAGCAGCGGAATTACCAAGCGGTTATTTATCATCTTTAATAGATGACACTGGTGTAGATTTTAATGATTGGAATAAATATATAGAACCATATAAAGATCAGCGTTGGGTAGATATCCCTTGGTTTGTTGCAGAAACTTATTTTTATCGTCTTATTCTCAATATAACTAATTACTTCCAACCAGGAGAATGGCAAAATGTTGATCCATTTGGGTTACAAAAAATTCAAGGTTTAGAAACATCAATTGATTCGATTATTTCTCTGTGTACTCAAACACAAGAATGGTTGAATGAATCACAGCAAGAAGATAAACCTAGTAAATCTTCTCTCATTGCATTGTTGTATTTTGCATTGTGGGGAAATCGTGTTGATTTAAGTTTATGGTCAGCTTTTGAAGATGATAGGAGTCGTTTTAATATTCATACTCAATTAAGTAATATCTTGGTAGATGATACATTTGCTATTACTAAGTTATTAACAAAATCGCAAGACAACTGCATTGATTTGGTTGTTGATAATGCTGGATTTGAGTTAATTTGTGATTTATGTTTAGTTGATTTTTTATTGGGTAGTGGTTTTGCAAGTCAGGTTTATCTGCATTTAAAACCGCATCCAACTTTTGTATCTGATGCAATGATTAAGGATGTGCATTATACTAAGAATTTTTTGATCCAAAGTAGCAATATTCAAGTTCAATCTTTGGGACAGAGATTAACAGAAAATCTGGCTTCAGGTAGATTGGTTTTAACTGAAGATTATTTTTGGACTTCACCATTAGCATTTTGGGAAATACCCAAATCACTCAAAGATGAGTTAGGGAAGTCGAATTTAATGATTGTCAAAGGTGATGCTAATTATCGACGCTTGTTGGGAGATTTAAATTGGGATTTTACTACGAATTTTGCCGATATAGTTTCTTACTTACCTGCACCAGTGGTAGCTTTACGTACTCTCAAGTCAGAAGTAGCAGCAGGTCTGAAGTCAGAAGCTATTGAAGAATTAGCAACAATTGACCCTAATTGGTTGACAAATGGACAATGGGGTGTGATTCAGTTGGTAAACTAAGGTATTTACAAAATCAAATCAAAATTAAATTGTCATAGGAGACTCGACATACAGTGTCGGTTCTTGCATAGTGAATTCTATACCGTAAGTAAGCAGTTTTTTAGAGATAGCTTCATTTGCTAATTCTAGTAACCGCTTGCGGAAGTCAATAGAATTTTCATGTGAACCTAAAATAAAGAAACTGACTCTCGCACGCACTCCTAGTTGATTATCTTGGGGAAATAAATTAATTTTGGTACTGTTGGGGTCAATTCCAAATAGAGTATTGGTACTTTCTTTAATGACTTTTTCTAATAATGCTTCTTCAGGTTTTTCTAGTATGCGCGGAAAATCAAGATAAAGCAAAACCATTAACTTTTTACCTCTAGTGATATTCTCAATATCAACTTTTGCCATTACTGAATTAGGAACAATTACCAAGGTACTTTTAGCAGCAGTTCTGAGTTTGGTTGAACGCAATCCAATAGATTCTACACGAGCAAATAATGTGCCTTGAGAACTTAAATTGACGCGAATGTATTCCCCAGGTACAAAAGGACGATCTAGATATAAAACCATTGTGCCGAAAATCTGTTCTAGGGTACTTTGAGCAGCAAATGCAACTGCAATACCTCCAATACCTAAACCAGCAATTAGACCAATTAAATTAACATTCTGACTTTGAGCAAATGCTAAAGCTGCTATAAATCCAATTACGACATTGGTAATTGTTTCCACAACGAGCAGTAATTCATCAACTTCTAAACCTACTTTACGAATTAAATCAATTCCGTAGACGCGCAATAGCTGACGAAATAATCGAGATGATAAAGCTGCAAAACTGCTAATTAGTGCTAAATCTAGGAAAAATTTTAAGAATTGATAAAATCCTGTATATTGTTGCAGTAAATTCAAAGATACAGAAACAAGAATTAAAGTTCCTGTGATTTTCAGGATATTTTCTAGAGGGTCAATTAAGCTTTCATAAATCTTGGAAATTGATAGGGGTGAAAATTTATGAATAATTATTGTTAAAAGCTTAGGAGTATATTTACCAACTAGCAACGACCAGAGAAAAAAGAAACAAAAAACTCCCAAACTGATAACCAATGACATAAGTGATTTTCTTACTTCTGCGTCAAATGGAAACCAATTTTGGATATCAACTAAAATCTGCATTTTTCTAATTTATATTGTATTTGATGCATTACAGGACTTATTCAACTGGCATATTAGTTTAGTAAGGTGCTTCAGACCTATAAACAGGTTATTATTAACAGATATATAACATCTAACGCACCCTACAAGAGATATTAAATGTGATCATACAATCTGTATTTCACTTGTTTAAATTGTGATTGGTGCATCAATATTAACGGGTTCATCTGCAACTTCAAAATCAATACCAAATCCTTGAAGTTGCATGGTAATATTTTGTTTAGCGATATCTAGTAATTGATGACGCATATCCATACCTATTTCACCAGCACCGAGAATGAAAAAGCTAATTTGTGCCTGAGTAGTGTTAGCTTTTCCATCTTTGAATAGATCTTTAAAATTTACTTCGGTATTACGAGAATCAATACCAAATAAATCTTTGGTACTTTCTAAAATAACTTGACGAATCAAAGCTTTTTCATTTTCGTTGATTTTTTGAGAGAATTTCAAATAAATTAGGGAAACAACTTTTCTTCCTCCTGTGAAGTTTTCGATACTTAATTGGATGAGGGAATCATTGGGAACTATGGTTAAAGTTCCTTTGCCGGAATTGCGAATTTTAGTGGAACGTAAACCTATTGATTCTACTTTACCAAATGTACCGTCTGGTAAGCCGATATAGTCATCAACTACAAATGGTCTATCAATATAAATAACTACTCCACCTAATAACTGCTGTAAAGCTTGTTTGGCTGCAAAAGCAAAGGCTAATCCACCGATTCCTAAACTAGTTAATAAACCTAAGAGGTTGATTTGATGAGTTTGAGCAAAAACGCAAAATATGATAATACAGATTAAGCCCTTGGCTATAATATTAATTACTACTAATAATTCACCATTTAGTTTTTGCTTGGTAGCTAATTCTAGTAAATAAAAATTAAATACTTGATCAAATAGCCGAGATGCTAAGATCCCAAATATAATTGATATTGATAAACCCAAGGGAATTTCTAGATATTTCAACCAGCTTTGTTGGAAACCAATTAGAAATAATATATCCATTACCATTAGTAAAGAAACAATTAATATCCATTTTTGGTAAGGTATAATAATTTGTGCATACAGCTTTTGAATTTGAGGAGATAGAAATAGATTAATAATAAATTCGTTCATGTTTTGTAATTAGGAAGGGACAATAATTTAGGTAGTTATGTCAATATTTTTTGACAAATATAAAATAAAAAATTTGCCAAGGTTGTTTTTGGGTAATGTCATCTCAAATGATACTAAATAGTATTCTCCATAACTTTTGGTTACAGGAGTTGCAACTACAATATTTCGGGAATACTTACTTCTTCCCAGTCGATAAAGCTGAAAAACTTTCTTGTAGTTTCTATATACAGCAGTTTACATAGTTAGGAGTTACAAAATCTAAATTGAAACCTATACACAAAGCCAGTTTTACTCCTGACTCCTGAATTCTGCTGTATGTGGGGATTGTACCAAACGGATGACAGGAAACTGGATATATTTATTAAGAAAACTAATTAAATACTTGAATATCATCCTTAAGACATAGGTAGAATTAGTATTAGACCCTAGTTTGTGTTACTGTACTAAGCAACATCACATAGGATGTGTGATTATCCAAAATTGATTAACTCGTTAGAATCAGCTTAGATGTTAGCTAATTTCAGCTATGAAATTGATTTCTGAACCATCAGTTCCTGTCAAAATTCAAAAGATGAAGCAAAGGGTGCGATGGATGCATCCTAGTATTAAAGAACGAGGAATTGACCAAACCTCCATGATTCTAGATGATGGCAAGGAGGAAAGTCCTGATTTTTCGTTTATGGTAATTGGTGATAGTGGCACGAAATCCGATTATGGACAACATCCACAACGCGAAGTTATGGAAATGCTGCTGAGTCATAATGATGATTGTCGTTTTGTTTTACATACTGGTGATGTAGTTTATTTGGTAGGTTCTCGTGAATATTATCCGGCTAATTTTATTGAACCTTACCGGGAATTTATTGTAGGTGGTGAAAATCCCAAAAGTATTGCTTATAACAAAATGGTGTTTAAATTACCCATTTTGCCAGTTTTGGGTAATCATGATTACTATGATGTGCCTTGGTTATACAGATTAGTAACTGGTTCTACCTTACCTCTGCGTCGGATGTTGCGTTACAAAGATATTGAGGTTGGTTGGCATGGTTCAAATCAAGGTGATGCTTATACAAGAGCATTTATTGATTATTTGGCAACAATGTCTCCAATAGATTTAAACCGTCATTTAGACGAACATTACACGGCAAAAACTGAGTCAGGACGTTGTTTGCGTTATCAACCGGAAAAATTTACCCGCTTACCTAATCGGTATTATACGTTTCGTTATGGCGGAATTGATTTTTTTGCTCTCGATTCTAATACTTTTAATACACCAGCACCTTTACCGGGAGATGAAGCGGGAGATGTTTTCCGTCGGGAGTTGCTACAACGTCGTCAAGAATTAGAACGAGAAGAGTTGCAAATTTTGGCGGAGTGCGACAAACTTAATTCCGAAAATACGTTAGAAGCTGAACATCTGGCTGATTTGGTTGCGAAGGTAGACCAACTCAATGAGGTGAAAATTGATATTGATAAGCAATTAGAACCTCACACGAGTGCTGATGTGGATTTTGAACAACTTGATTGGTTGCGAAGTCGGTTGATTGAATCTTGGCATAGTTCAGATGTGCGGGGACGGGTAATATTTTTTCATCATCCTCCTTATGTTACAGAGGCGACCAAGTGGCATCAAGGTCAAACTTTGGCTGTACGTCATCGTTTGCGCGGGGTATTTGAACAAGTAGGGGCAACTTTGGGTAAGATGACTCAAGGTAGACCTGTTGTGGATGTGATTTTTAATGGTCACGCACACTGTTTGGAACATCTGCGGACTGGGAATACAGGATATGCTGATTCTCACATTAACTATATTGTTTGTGGGGGGAGTGGCCGTCGTCCCCGTCGTCAACGTCAGGAAGGGACAGAGTTGATGGAAACTTTTAATGATGCTGCTGGTGTTTCGACTCGTAAAGTGGCAGATTCGCTGCTGTATGTGGGGAGGAGTGGTCACGGTTCCCAAAGGAGAAAACCTTATTCCTGTGTGCGGGTGGATGTAAAAGCGGGGTTTCCTGCTAAGTTTGTTGTGACACCACTAGTGACGGAACGGATTGAGGGAGAATGGTGCGATCGCTCTTTAGAACCTTTTATAATTTAATCATCATCATTTTTCTCAGTTGGGGAATCTTACTAACTTTCTCCAACCCCCCGACAGCAGCATCTACAGTTTACGAACAACGCCAGAATCATAGCCCTGATGGTATCGGTAAATACTACATGGGGCGAGAAATTGCTCAAGTGATGGGATATACAGGTGCAGGTTGGTTAGAAAGACCTAACCGGGAAGTAGAAGAACAGCCGAGTAAAATTGTCAATCTTCTCAATTTAAAACCTGATGATATAGTTGCAGATATTGGTGCTGGTACAGGATATTTAAGTTTTTTAATAGCCCCATTATTACCACAAGGTAAAGTTTTGGCGGTAGATATTCAACCAGAAATGTTAGAGATTATTGATTATTTTAAACAAGAGAAAAAAATTAATAATATTGAACCAATTTTAGCAACTTTAACTAATCCTAATTTACCTCTTGAAAGTATAAATTTAGCAATCATGGTAGATGCATATCATGAATTAGCATATCCTCAAGAAGTGATGACGGCAATTTTTAAAGCCTTAAAACCAGGTGGTAGAGTTGTTTTAGTAGAATACCGGGGTGAAAATCCCTTAATTATGATTAAACGTTTGCACAAAATGACTCAAAAGCAAATTAAAAAAGAAATGCAAACTGTAGGTTTAGTTTGGAAGGAAACCAAAAATTCATTACCTCAGCAGCATTTCATGGTGTTTGCAAAACAGGCTTGAATATTATTATTGTAGGGGCGTATGGCGATACGCCTCCTGAATTATGCTGTATTAGATTTAGAAAGTACCTTCCTCTCTATTGAGTCTTTCATCATGCTTGGTAATTACCCAAAGTGCATGAATACTACCAGGAAGCCAACCGAGAAGCGTGAGTAAAATGTTAATTACCAAAGTTGGACTAACACCAACTGTCAGAAATACACCTACTGGAGGTAAGAATAAACCAAGAAGTAAACGAGTTAATTTCATGGGAGTTCTACTATTTTTTCAACTTTACTTACGTTTATTGTGGAGACAAAATCTAACAATGCAGTCAAGCTAGAACTTGATCTCACACCTATTTCTAGATTAAGATTCAGTAGTTTTACTTTGTAATTCCACATTCCTTTCCGCAAAATATTTACTGAGAAATGTATTAGCTAAAGATAGGACTACTGGCGCGAGAATAAAAGCAATTAGTCCTTGAACTCTAAACCCAGGAACTAAAACTGATGCTAACCAAAAGCAGATTCCGTTTACAACTAAGGAAAATCCACCTAATGTTAAGAATGTCAATGGTAAAGATAGTGTTGTGAGAATTGGTTTCACTGAACCATTAATTAAACCAATGACTAAACCCGCAATTAAAGCTGCGGGAAAATTAGCAATATCCACTCCTGGAAAAATGATATCGACAATTAACAAACTTAAAGCTGTAGCGAGTGTGGTTATGAATATTCCCCACATTATTTTCACCTCTTTTACGGTCATTTAATCCTATTTTGGCGTAAATTCTGGATTTTTACATCTAGTTTTAGATAGATTGGGTTATGCCGAAAGGAGGATTTTTTTAACGCAGAGGAACGCGGAGGTTAACGCGGAGGTACGCAGAGGGTTTTCCAATTATTCTGGTTTGTAGTAGAGGGAGGATTTATATAGAGTTTGTTCTTGATGGGTTTCTATTACGCAATCAGATAAGGGATATGTGACACAGGTGATGACATAACCAGCTTGGATTTCCTGGGGACGGAGAAATTTTTGCTCACTTTGATTAATTTCTCCGCTAATGAGTTTAGCTACACAAGCTGAACATTCTCCTTGTTTACAGCCAGATGGTATACGAATACCTTTCTCTTCTGCTATGTCAATTATATATTGATCTTCGGGTACTTGAATTGTGCGATCTAATCCTAGTTTTTCGTTGATTAATCTCACTTGATAGATATTCATATCAATTTTGGTGTTGTTAGGTGAAGATATGATTTTTTTGCACGCAGAGACGCAAAGGCGCAGAGAGAGTTTTTTTTACATTTTTGCATGAGGTTTTATGTATAGCAGGAAACAGGGAACAGAAGAGAAAAATATTCTTATCCTTCCTTCTTTCTATCTCCTGACTCCTGACTCCTGACGATTCTATTGTTTGACTGCTTTCATTGATAAGCCAATGCGTTTTAGTTTTTCGTTGACTTCTAAGATTTGGACTTTGACAACTTGTCCAACTTTGACTATTTTTTGAGGATCATCTACGAATCTATCAGCAAGTTGGGAAATATGCACTAATCCATCTTGATGTACACCGATATCAACAAATGCACCGAAGTTAGCAACGTTGGTAATGATTCCTTCTAGTTCCATTCCTACTTGTAAATCTCTAATTTCTTTAATTCCGGCTTTGAAGGTGGCATATTTGAATTCTGCACGAGGATCTCTTCCTGGTTTTTCTAATTCGCTGAGAATGTCGCGCAGTGTTGGTTCACCAATGGTTTCGGTGACGTATTTTTTGATGTTGGTTTTTTTGAGTTTTTCGGCTATTTCTGTGACTTGATCTAATGATACGCCTAAATCTTTGGCGATGGATTCTATCAGTGAGTAACTTTCTGGATGTACTGCGGTGCTATCTAAGGGGTTTTCACCACTGCGAATTCTTAAAAAACCGGCTGCTTGTTCATAGGCTTTTGGGCCTAGTTTGGCCACTTTTAAGAGTTGACGACGATTTTTAAAGGCTCCGTTTTGGTTGCGATAGGCGATAATATTGTTAGCGACTGCGGGTGTAATTCCAGAAACAAATGTCAGCAGTTCTTTGGAAGCGGTATTTAAGTCAACTCCAACATAGTTAACGCAGCTTTCTACTGTTTCATCTAATTTCTTTTTCAGCAATTTTTGGTCAACGTCGTGTTGATATTGTCCGACACCAATTGATTTGGGATCGATTTTGACTAATTCTGCTAAAGGATCTTGCAATCTCCGTCCTATACTAATTGCACCACGCACGGTAATATCTAAATCAGGAAACTCTTCTAGTGCAACTTTGCTGGCAGAATATATAGATGCACCAGATTCATTTACCATGACTTTAACGGGTTTGCGTTCGCAGATTTCTAATACTTCGGAAACAAATTCATCGGTTTCACGGGAAGCTGTGCCGTTACCAATGGCGATTAATTCAATTTTGTATTTTTCAATTAAGGTTTTGATAGTTTGTGCGGCTTTTTTACGTTGTTCGGCCGCTTGGTGAGGAAACACTGCTTGATATTCTAAAAATTTGCCGGTTTGTTCAAGTACTGCAACTTTACATCCTGTTCTAAAACCTGGATCTATGGCTAAGGTTGGTTTCATTCCTGCTGGTGCAGATAGTAGCAATTCCCGTAAATTTGCTTCAAAGGTTTTGATAGATTCAATATCAGAGTAGGTTTTCTTTTCAGAAATTACTTCGCCAATGAGAGAGGTTTTCATCAATCGGTTAAATGCATCTTTTAACATTGTTTGATAAAAGTCTCTAAGGTTGCGAACTTTGGCTTTAATTTCTTGTGATTCTAAATAAGAAAGTACGAAATCTTCGTCAAAAGCAATTTCAAAGTTTAATATTTTCTCGGCTTCTCCCCGACACAATGCCAGCATATTATGGGGAGCAATATTTTTAACTTTGATTTGGTAGTTACGGTACATTTCAAATTTGGTTGTACCTTCGGGATGATCGTCTTTAATCCGAGAGATAAACACCCCAGTTTCTAAGAGAAAATCACGCACATATGACCGTAATTCGGCTTTTTCGGCAACTTCTTCCGCGAGAATATCAGCAGCACCTTTCAATGCTTCTCCTGCGGTTTTCACTCCCAGGGTTTCAGAAATATATTTTGCAGCTTCTTCTTCTAATGCTGCTGCTACACAATTTTTTACATTTAGGGATTTTATAAATGCAGCCAGGGTTTCTAGTCCTTTCTCTCTGGCGATGGTGGCGCGAGTGCGGCGTTTTGGTTTATATGGTAGGTATAAATCCTCAAGTTCTGTTTTTTGTAAACAGGTGGTGATTTTAGCTTTAAGTTCATCGCTGAGTTTACCTTGTTCTGCGATCGCATTTAAAATCACTTTTTTCCTTTCTTCCAATTCTGTTAAGTATGTATACCTATCAGATAAATCCCGCAATTGCACTTCATTCATCTCATTGGTGCGTTCTTTGCGGTAACGTGCAATAAAAGGAATTGTCGCACCCTCGGCTAAAAGTTCCAGTGCATTTTGCACCTGATTGGGGTTAAGTTCTAGTTCAGTTGCTAGTAGTTGCGGAATGTTCAACATTTGGGTGTTTAAGTGGAAAATATTACTTTTAAACAGGGAACAGGTAACGGGGAACAGAAAATAGGAAAAACTGTTAATAATCTACTGGATGATTATATAATTTGAACAAAATTCAAATTCCCTGTTTTTGTAAACTATTGTAAATCAAACATACTTAAGTGTATAATTAGAATTTATTCGCAAGTACTAGGTTGAATCTATTGAGATCGACCATTCTGTCTGTTGTCATTTCAGGATTTTAGTAAAATGCCTCTGTTTTTTCTAATTCCAATTTGTACTGGTTTAGTAACTGGCTATTTTTTAAACCAAAACGATGAAATTGCTTACATAGCCGGTATATTTACATCTGTCAGTTTGATTTTGAGTCTTATTCTAGCACCTTGGCAAATTCAGTTGGGTTTGTTGATGATTGTCCTTTTCGGTAGTAAAAAACTTTTACAAAAAATTTATTAATCACAACCCCAAGAAAAGGTGTATTGCAATACGTCTCTGGTAATTGATAATTACGAATTATTTGCACCTCTTACCAAAATCACCGTACTTTCTACACCAGAAGCAATAGTTTCAGGAATATTACCTTGAATTGCTTGTTGTAATAATCCCTCACGAGAAGCACCCAAAACTACAACATCGTAACCTTCCGTTTTCACTAAATCAATTACCCCTTCGGTAACAGAATTAGCTTGTATTGGTGAAGCCACAACAGTACTGTGTAAATTGCGGTGACGCATTAGTTGACGAGTTGATTCTTCTAAAACTATCATGTCTGGCTTTAATTCTGATGGTTTAAATACTTGCATAAGACGAATTTGAGCATCATTTCCTAATGTCACCAAAGCCGGTAATAATTTAATTGCAGCCCGTGCATTTGGCCCGCCAGCCATTGGTACTAGCCAACGATTGAAATGAGAACAGTCGGAAATATTGCCTAATTTTACCAAGACAACATCACAGGAAGCTTGACGAATTACAGTATCAACAACAGTACCAAAAATACGGCCGGGGGTTGAAGTGTTACCTTTCCAACCCATAAAAATCAGGTCGATATGTCGTTCTTTAATTGTCTCCAAAACGGCTTGGGCGACATCATGGGCGACTCGAATCTGGGTATGTATAGGAATGTGCAGTTTTTTGGCTAAAGCTTCTGCTTGTCTGAGTAAACGACGACTTTTTGTAGTACTGACTTGGGTTTCGGCTGGGGAACTGTGACGGGAGACGAGGATAATTTGTAAACACTCTAATTCATAATGGCGATCGCGGGCAATAGTTGCGGCCATTTGTAATAAAGTGTCTGCTGTGTCTGGGTTAGCAAGTGTTACTAATAATCTCCC
The DNA here is from genome assembly GCF_057568715.1 of Anabaena sp. EIM26. Taxonomy (NCBI): domain Bacteria; kingdom Bacillati; phylum Cyanobacteriota; class Cyanophyceae; order Nostocales; family Nostocaceae; genus Anabaena; species Anabaena sp. EIM26. The sequence goes on from NZ_CM172472.1 coordinate 3,172,751, forward strand.
TCTACCAATACTGGGCGATCGCGTCTGGTAAACTACATAAGAAGGTTCTGGTTGGGGTCCACTAACTCCATTTTCGCAATTAATGTGGTCTGCTTCCGCCCGAATAATATCTGCACGGGTAATAATCCCAATCAGTTTTTGTCGTTCTACCACTGGTAAACGACTGATTTGATAGCGGTCTAGTAAATAAAGTACATCACTCAGTGTTTGCGTGGGTGTGACTGTGATCGGTTGGGGTGTCATGATTTCTCTTAAAGAAATACCGTTAGATAAATAGCGATTCTGCAAGTCTGATTGAGTAACAATTCCTACTAATTTAGAATTTTCTACTACAGGAAAACCCCGATGATGAGAACGGGAAAACGCCTGGATAACTTCTTCTACAGCCATATCTGTTTCTAGAGTTTCCACCCGTTGTTGCATCACGTTTTTGGCTGTTAACTGAGTTAAAATTCCTTCTATGGGGGCATCTTTTTGAATGGTGATGCCATTTAATAGTAAAAGTTTGTCATACAGTGAACCAGGTACTGCTTTATCTGCTACTAAATAAGATGTGACAGAGACAATCATTAACGGTAAAACCAAATTAAAATCCGTCGTCATCTCAAACACAATCACAATTGCTGTCATGGGAACTTTGGAAACAGCACTAAAAAATCCCCCCATACCTGCTAAAGCATAGGTAGTCAGAGAACCTAACCCCCAAAGATGAAACTCACATACCCCAACTAAATGTCCTAAACAAGAACCTAAAATGAGACTGGGCGCAAATAAACCCCCTGGTGCGCCGGAACCAAAAGCAATTAAGGTTAAAATAAATTGAGCAATAAATGCGATCGCAGCAAAGGGAAGATTTGCTTCACTCGTAATCATATACTCCCTTAACCCAGTATTATCTCGATAAGACTCAGGCAATAAAGCCACGATTAAACCAGAAACAAAGCCAGCCAAAGCAACTCGTAGCGGTAAGCTGACGTGTAATCTTCGGTAGACTTTAATACTAAAAACTAATCCCTGATTAAATAACGCCCCTAGCAACCCAGCCAAAATACCCAAAATTAAAAAAACCGGAATTTCTAGCAAAGAGAAACTGCTAGAATACTCCATCAATTGCAGGTTAAGTTGCAGACTTCCACCGCCTAATAATCGGGAAATTACCCCACCGATAAAAGAGGCGATAATCGCAGTTCCTAAAGTTAGTCCTGATAAATCTTGTAGTAACTCTTCAATAATAAATAATACCCCGGCAATGGGCGCATTAAAAGCCGCAGCTAACCCAGCCCCCGCCCCTGCTGCGATCATTTGTCGCCGATGTTCTGGGGAGGTGGGAACCCAACGACTCATTCCCGCCGCTAAACCCGCACCAACTTGAACAGTGGGGCCTTGTCTTCCTAAAGTGATACCCGAACCCAAGGAAATGATTGTGCTGAGTAACTTAATCAATGCTACCCGCCAGGATAGCTTCATGGGTATATTTGCCAGGGTAGCCTTGACTTGAGGAATACCACTACCAGCAGCTTCTGGTGCTAACCTCTGCACTAACCAACCAGCCAAAAACCCGAAAACCATACCTATGATTGGTAAGGTCAGCCAAGCTGGTAACACTTGAGTACTATGGACTCGCCATGTTCCTAACCATCCCGAACCCTGTTTGAGTAATACAGCAGATAAAGCAGCGACAATACCAATAATACAAGCTTCAGCTATGGCTAAACCTCTTCTCGGCTGCCACAAAAGGCGAAGGCGTTGAGTCAGCATCTGAAGCAAAATCATAATTTTTAATATTGAATTGATATAGCAATCCTAAATGATACAGCAGAATTCAGGAGTCAGGATTAAAACTGGCTTGGTGTCTATGTTTCAATTTTCATTCTGTACCGTATGGCTGCGCCACGCAAGCTATCGGCTGACGCGGTAGTTGAGCGTTCACGTAGTGTGTCGAAGACAAGTCAAAACTCACGGCAAAGCTTCATTAATCTGCAATTTGCTGTATTTGCAAGTATTTTAATAATGCTATCAATTTACCCATTTTATCTCGTTCCCAGTCTCCGACTGGGAATGCCATGATAGAGGCTCTGCCTCTAATATTATCCTCTAAGGTAGATAATTAATGTCTAAGGTTTGCTCAAGGGTAAATGATAAGTCAGTAGGAATTTTATTACTAGGAAAATTTGTTTTTATCAAAACGTCCTTTCTGGCATTTGTATAACATTCTGTGAATATTTCTGATAATAAAGGTTTTAAACTCGGACTATCTTTTAATAATTCCTGAATTTGTCGCCGTTGTTCTACAATTGTATCTAACCAACCGCGTTGATTTTCTGTTCTTACTTGTTCCCAATATATTAGTTTTAATAAATGTTCTATCAATACTCTGAGACGATTGATTAATTCCCGCTTTTCACTCCTACCCATCGTTTCTATTTCTTCAACCAAGTTATCAATATCTAATTGGTTAAATTGACGATCACGTAGAATTTTGATAGTAGTTTCTATCCAGAGATGAAAATCCTCCTCATACAATGAACTTTTGGGTAGTTGATTGGTAGTAGTTTCAATTGAGGTCATTGTGGTAACTCTTCAATTTAATTTACAGCAGTGATCAGATGTCATTTAGTTGGTAGAGGTTTAGTTTTAGTAAACTATATTTGCACTTATATTTATCAACATTTTAACATGATTAATTGTCAGAATCAGGATTTTCAGGATTTAAGGATTTTCAGGATTAAGATGAGGATAATGGTAGGTTACGCTGCGCTAAACTACCCTACAAATTGGGGATTTTTTTATTCTGACTCCTTGCCCTGAGTGAAGTCGAAGGGCTAACTCCTAACCCCTGACCCCTGCCTCCTGACTCCGAACTCCGTTCGCGTAGCGTCTCCAAAGGAGAAACTCCGAACTCCGAACTCCGAACTCCGAACTTCTTACTTTTTGCGATCGCTTGAATTTAACTATTTCTCCCATTGATTGAAAGTCCTTCTACTATTAGGGAAGGCGTATAACAAGCACCATTCCAATCAGCATCTCCACCGAGTTTAACTAGTTGTTTGAGGGCTGTGTAGACATTACCAGCGACCATTGTATCTTTAACACGGCCAATTACCTGGCCTTTTTTCACCCAATAGCCCAAATCAATATTGATAGAAAAATCACCAGAAATGCCGTCACCTCCTCCTAGTATTTGGTCAACGATTAAACCCTCATCCATGTCTTGAATCAGTTCTTGTAGGGATGCAGTACCGGGTTGAATGAGGAAGTTAAATAAACCGGGGGTGGGATAGCTACCCAAACCAGGACGAAAACCATTGCCGGTACTAGCAATATTTAATTGTCGTCCAGTTGTGCGATCGCTATAAAAATTTTGTAAAATGCCGTTTTCGATAAATATCAAAGACTGTGTAGGTTGACCTTCATCATCAAAAGGACAACTGTAAGGCCCTGCTTCTGGGTCTTGGTAAACAGTTAGACTCGGTGAAACAATGGGTTTACCTAATCTTTCTCCCCAAGGGGAAGACTTTTCTAGGATGCGTTTACCATTCAAAGCAGCTTGAACAGTTCCCCACAACATATCCGCAGCTTTGGAAGTGAACAAAACCGGAACCCGACCGCTAGGGGTAGCAACATTATTCTCTTCTGACCAAGCTAATCGCTGTAAAATTTGGTGAGCAACTTTATCCGGGTTGAGTTCACCCCGTTGGGTTTGTCCATCCGCAACACTCAAAAAATCATCACCTCTGACCCATTCTGCTGAAATATAACAGCTAAGAGTGGTGTCAGTATAGTGACAATCTAAACCTTTGCTATTGATTAATCTGGTGTTTTCCACATCGCATTCCCAGTCACTATGACAGAGAACATCTGGATAAACATCACGAATCAGGGCGATCGCTTCCTTGCCCCATTTAATCAGCTTTTCTACAGGTACAGCTTCCCCAACATCAGAGTAGGATGTAGGAGAATTACCGACTAATTCTAATAGTTCCGGTTGATTGAGTTGGCTCAAAGCCAGCGATCGCTCTACCATGACTTGTGGATCTACAGAACCGTAAGCCACCGTTAGTCCGGGACGACCATTGAGCCACAGCCGCAGTGCTGTACCTTCCGATTGACTGGTTTCTAGTTGTTTTAGGCGGTTAGCCTCAAAAAACACAGGACGAGAAAGCGATCGCGACTGATACACCTCCGCAGCCTCTGCGCCAGATTTTAAGGCAAGTTCTAGCAGCTGTTCCGCTAGTGTATCTTGTGACAAATTTGCAGAAGCCATTTCCCTTGATTAATTGTGGACTTTGGATCGTAAACCCCAGATAGACGCAGTTTATTATCCCATCAGCGTGTCGCAACCGTTGTAATTTTCATAGGTAATTGGTGATTGGTGATTGGTGATTGGTAAGTTGTTAGTTGTTATTCTCAGTTCCTAGCCCCATCTCCTCCATCCCCCTCATCCCCTGCTTCTTCTCTGTTACCTGTTACCTGTCACCTGTCACCTGTCACCTGTCACCTGCTATAAATTCACCTCTTGTAACAGCCAAAACCCAGCAAAAGACTGAGCTTGGGGATCTGACTGCACACCAATAAAATGAACTCCATTAGCTTTGTCCTTCGCTTGTGCAAAACCTTGAGCCTCAGCTAGAAGTTGAGGAGTTTTGATATTTGCAACAATCCAGCTTTCAGTTGCACCGGTTTCCAAAATCAATCTATCTCCTTGCTTGGTGTCAAAATGCAAGTAAGCCATTTCCAAACCAGACATCCAACCAGCTAAGGGTAAAGCTCTTGGTGAAAAAATCAAAATTCCTGGAATCCGAGCTTCTGGTGACAATTTCGCCAATTCTAGGGGGAAAGCTTCACCAAAGCCGATTTCCCACTCTGGCATTTCTGCAAAATCCCCCGCATCTAAAGTCACAAATGCCCACTGTTTTCCTTCCAAAGCATCAGGTAAACGTTGGGGTAAAGGTTTATCTAAACGTACTGACGGATTTGCGACCCCTTGGTACCCTGGTTCCTGGGGATAAACTTCCTCCATGCGCTCCTGTAGCCATTGATTCAGAAACAAAGTGCGGCGGCTAGATATAGCGGGAATACCCACACCTTCACAAGCTTTAGTAATCATATTATTCATTTGGCGGCGGAAAAAGCGAATTTTGATTGGTGCTTCCCCCGCTTTCTCAATAGCTTCCTGTAATGCAGTCCGCAACCAACCCGAATTTACCTGGGTACTAGGGCAATATTGAGCATAGCGAAATAAAGAATCTGTTTTCGTGCGGACATCCGAGGGGCTTTCGCAAACTAAGACTTCCCAAACTTTTTTTTGATTTTCGTCCAAAATCGGACGGGAGTAAAAATCGAGTTCCCAAATACTGCCCATGTTTTGCGGTGAAATCTGGCGAGTTTATATTTTGCTATGTTTTTACTCTACCAGTTCACTGCTTAAGTATGTAAACAGCGCCTTAATTTTTCAGCCAAAACCGAAACATGAGGTTCAGCCATGATACTATCGTGATTACCAGGAATATCATGAATTTCTAAGCCACCAGCAGCTAATTCTTCCCACCTTTTGAGATAACGAGCATATTCTTGAGATTGGTCAACCGCTCTAAAAAATATCACTTGACCTGGATAAACCGTGGGACAATAATTTTTGTAAGCTTGTGCGATCGCATCTCTAACTACTAAATGCCGGAATCCATGCGGTAAAGGCAGATTCCTCTGCACATAAAATTGATAGACAATTTCCTTAATTTTATCCTCAATCCGTCGATTAATATTTCCCCAAATCGCCATAATTTGCTGTTGAAGTGTCAAATTAGCAAAATAGTTGCGATTACGCTTGATCATATCCATTAAATACAATATAGATTCAGAAATACGAGAGTTTGTTTTTCTGATAGATACAAAATTCACAACTTGATCACATGGCGGTATCATTTTGGGAGGATAAGCATCAAAAATAGTTAATAATTCAACAGTCTCCCCTTGTGCATAAAGTTGTTGCCCTATCTCATAAGCTATCATTCCTCCAGCACACCACCCACCCAATATATAAGGGCCATGCGGTTGAACAGTTTGTATTTCTTTAATATAATGAGATGCCATATCCTTAATACAAGTATGATAAGGATTTTTACCATCTAAACCCTGTGCTTGTAAGCCATAAACTGGTTGATCTGCATCCAGCTTAGATAACAAATTCAGACTGTATATCAAACCTCCGTAAATAGTATGAATATAAAAAAATGGTCGTTTGGAACCATGAGGTTGAATCGGAACTAACGAAGACCAAGAACTAGAATATCCTTCATCTCGCAGCACATTAGCTAATTGTTTCACTGTCGGAGCTTGAAAAAGAGTAGTCAGCGCAATATTTTTACCAAATATCTTTTCAATTTGTGCAAATAGTTTTACAGCTAGTAATGAATGTCCCCCCACATCGAAAAAGTTATCATTTAACCCAATAGGACGGACACCTAAAACATTCTCCCAAACCTTTGTGAGTTGTAGTTCTAAATTATCAGATGGAGTTACATAATTTTCTGCTACTAACCTTGTCCAATCGGGAGCAGGAAGTGCAAGACGATTAATTTTTCCATTAGGAGTTAAAGGCATCATATCAAGCATGACAAAAGCCGCAGGAACCATATTATCAGGTAACTGCTCTTGCAGGTAATGTTTTATTTCTTTGATAATTGAAGATTGATCATAAATTAATGCATCAATATTTGTGCTAGGAATAATGTAAGCAACTAATCGCTTTTCTCCAGGCATATCTTCTCTAGCAACCACAACAGTTTCCTTCACATAGGAATGTTGATTTAAAACAGCTTCAATTTCCCCTAATTCAATCCGAAAACCACGAATTTTTACTTGAAAATCCTTCCTACCCAAACATTCTATCGTACCATTAACTCTTAATCGACCTAAATCTCCCGTGCGATAAATTCTCTTATTTCCTTGAGGATCATCTAAAAACACAGCTTTTGTTAATTCTGGCTTCTGCCAATAACCCAGTGCAATATGAGAACTTCTAATCGCAATTTCTCCATAAATATCAGTTGGTTTACCCTCATCATCAAGCAAAAGAATTTCGGTATCCTCAAAAGCATAACCGACAGGAACATACTGCTGAGTAATTTGGGTATTTTTATCAATTAAATATTGAAGATTAAAAGAAGATTCTGTAGAACCAAGACCATTCACAAAAATACATTCATCATCAAAGTACTTTTGATACAACTCCACATCACTTTTAACAACCTGTTCTCCTCCCAACACTACTAAACGCACTTGAGAAAGCTGTGTTTTTGCTCTTGATTGTTTTTCAGATAAAATCTGCATAAAACTTCTATAAACAGTGGGAATCGAATGATAAATAGTGATTTTTTCTACCTCTAACCATGTGGATAAATGAGCTAAACCTTCTGCTTTGATATCAAAGGGGTAGAGAGTAGCACCATTCAAAAGAGCAGAGAATATATCTATCACCGCTGCATCAAAACTATAAGATGCAAATAAACTTAATTTATCATTTTGTGAAATATGGAGATTATTTGTATAGTTTCTGATGAAATGTAAAACATTTCGGTGATTTTGGATTACCCCTTTCGGCTTTCCTGTCGAACCAGAAGTATACAGAATATAAGCAAGAGTATCTGGTGATATTGCTTGATTAATTTCTATATCAGAACCACTAATATTAATTTCATCAACATTAATAATGGGTATTTTTTCTTGAATTAATTCTTGAGCATCAACCAAATTTTTGTGATTAGTTAAAACCACTTGAGCAAGAGAATCTTCTAAAATATAGATAATCCTATCTTGAGGATATTTAGGGTCAAGAGGAACATAAGTTTTACCCGCTTTGAGAACTCCCAAAATTGCCGCTATCATTGGTGCATCATGGTCAAATAATAGAGCAATATTAGCCTGTGTATTTAAACTTTCTGCTAGAATAATTTTAGCAATTCTATTGACTTGGTGATTTAATTCTTGATAAGTCCATTGATAATTTTTGGTTTTGATAGCAATATTATCTGGATATCTTTTAACTTGTTCTTCAAAGCGTGCAGGGATAGATTGTTCAATTTCTGGTTTTGTAAATTCAATAAAAGAATTAATGGGATAATGATAATTACGGAGATGAAATAATTCGTAACCTTCCCTTTCAGTTATAAAAGAAAATGTCGAAATAGGTCTTTCTGGATGAGCAGAAATTTCTAACAACAATCGCTGCAAATGTGTTGTCATCCATTGAATTGTATCTGCATTGAAGAGAATTTTATTATAAACAAATTGCAGATGAATCTCATAATTTTTTTCTTCTATATAAAGATTCAAATCAAACTTAGAAGCAGTTTCAATAATCGTTATAGGCTCAATTTTTAAATCATTGAGTTCGAGAGCATCTGTATTCAAATTGATCATGTTAAACCAAACTTGAAATATCGGAGTATGGCTTAAATGTCTTTGAGGTTGAAGTTCCTCGACTAACTTTTCAAAAGGTAAATCTTGGTGAGCATAAGCATCTAAAGTAACTTGCCGCACACGATTTAGTAATTCTCGAAAACTAGGATTGCCACTCAAATCAGTCCGCAAAGCCAAAGTATTGACAAAAAAACCAATTAAATCTTCAATTTCTCTGCGGTTGCGTCCCGCAATAGGAGTTCCCACAATTACATCATTTTGCCCAGTATAGCGACAAAGTAATATCTTGAATGCTGCCAGTAAAGTCATGAACAAAGTTACATTCTCTGTTTGTGAAAATAATTTGATACTTGCAGTTAATTCTGAAGATAAAATCAGAGAATGAGTTGCTCCTTGATAAGTTTGTATTTTCGGACGGGGATAATCTGTAGGCAATTCTAATACAGGTAAATTCCCACCTAATTGTTGTTTCCAGTAAGCAAGTTGAGACTCTAAAATTTCACCTGTAACCCAGTGACGCTGCCACAGAGAAAAGTCAGCATATTGGATAGTAAGTGGTGATAATGGTGAGGTATTCCCTCTAGAAAATGCTTGATAAAGTGCTGCTATCTCCTTTTGAAATACATCATTAGACCAACCATCAAAAATAATATGATGAATGTTAAATAACAACCAATGTTCTGTTTGATTGACGCACAATAATTGGACACGAAATAGAGAATCTTCAGCTAAATTAAAAGGTTGCTGTGCTTCTTGGTTAGCTATTCTTTCAGCTTCTGCTGGTCGTTGTTCATCAGGCAGAAACTGTAAATCAATGATAGGTAAATTTAAATAAATATTGTCACTAATTACCTGAATTGGTTGTCCTTCTATAGAAATAAAATTTGTGTGCAGAATTTCATGACGTTGTAAAATCTCGGACAAGCTTTGCTCTAATGCACTGATATTGAGTGTACCCTGAAGCCGCAACCTATAGGACATATGATAAGCAGTGCTGTTAGGTTCTAATTGGTCTAGAAACCAAAGCCGCTGTTGAGCAAAGGAAAGTGGTAGATTTTCTTGTTGTTTTCTTGGTTTAATCTGTGGTATTGGTAGACTATTATTGTTGCCAATTTGTGAGGATAATTGGGCAATGCTGGGATATTCAAATAGTAAGCGTAGTGGTATTTCTTGGTTAAATGTTTGTCTAATTCTGGATATAACTTGTGTGGCTAGTAATGAGTGTCCTCCTAATTCAAAGAAGTTATCATCAATGCCAATTTTTTCTACTTTGAGTACCTGACTCCAAATATTAGCGATAATTTCTTCTGTGGGTGTGCGAGGTGCAACATAATTACTTCCAGAATCTGCAAAATCGGGAGCAGGAAGAGCGCGATGGTCTATTTTACCATTAGTAGTTAAGAGGAAAAACTCTAACACTACAAAGGCAGAAGGAATCATGTAATCAGGTAACTTCTGTTTGAGGTACTCACGTAGTTGATGAGATATTTCTGATGGAGAGTTTTGGTTTGATTTAGAAATAATATAAGCAACTAATCTTTTATCCCCAGGAATATCTTCTCTAGTAATAACTTTAGCTTCCCTCAAATCTAGATGTTGGTTTAATACTGCTTCTATTTCTCCTAATTCAATCCTGAATCCTCTTATTTTTACTTGGTTGTCAATTCGTCCAAGGTACTCAATATCTCCATTAGGTAAATAACGAGCTAAATCCCCAGTTTTATACAATCTACTCCCTGCTGCTTGATCAAAAGGGTTAGGGATGAATTTCTTTTGTGTTAACTCTTTGGCATTGACATAGCCTCTTGCCAATCCCGCACCCCCAATGTGCAATTCCCCTGGTATATTGATGGGAACTGGGTGCAGATATTCATCTAAGATGTAGGTTTTGACATTAGCTATAGGACGACCAATAACTGGCTTGATCTTAGCTATTTTGATCAAACACACCGTAGTATCTACAGTGCATTCTGTAGGGCCGTAAACATTATAAAAATTAATATTTTGAGTCTGTGCTAAAGTTGTCCACATAGATTCATCAATCGGTTCTCCCCCTACGAGTACATATTGAGGAGCAGCATCACTTTCCAGCAATCCTGCTGCAATCAACAGTCCCAGATGCGATGGAGTGCAGTCCAACACATCTATTTTTTGCTGCTGCAAGTAGGACAACATAGCATTTCCATCAAATCGCACCTTTTCTGGAACTATGTTCAGACTATGACCATATATCAGTTGAATAATTTGTTTAACAGAAGTGTCAAAAGTTAAAGACCCATTCAAACTGACTCGCAATGGAGAATTCTGGTGATCAGAATTGATAGCTTGATGTAGTCCATTAGCAAGATTTACAACGGAGGAATGCTGAATCATTACTCCTTTTGGCTCCCCTGTGGAACCTGAAGTGTAGATTACATAAGCCAAGTTTTCAGGTTGAATTTCACAGACAGGATTTGATTCTATTGCTTGCGAGATCAAAAGCCAGTCAGTATCTAAGCAAATCATCTCTAATTGGTGTTGTGGAAGCCTTGTAATTAGATGTTTTTGGGTCAATAACACAGCTACTTGAGCATTATCAAGTATGCGGGAAATACGCTCTTGAGGATATGTAAAATCAAGTGGCAGATAAGCTCCACCTGCTTTCAAAATCCCTAATATGCCCACAATCATCTCTAGTGAGCGTTCTACAAAAATGCCTACTAAAACCTCTGCTTTCACTCCCAATGTTTGCAGATAATGCGCTAATTGATTAGCACGCTCATTAAGTTCTCGATAAGTAAGTTGTACATTTTCTAACACCACCGCAACGGCATCAGGTGTTCTCTCTACTTGTTCTTCAAACAATTGATGAATACATTTATCTTGAGGATAATTTACCTCAGTTTTATTCCATTCAACTAATAACTGATGTCTTTCTGGTTCTGTGATTAAAGGCAATTCCCAAATACATTGAGTAGGAGCAGCCAATATCCCAGACAATAACATCTGGAAATGATCTATCATTCTTTCAATCGTTGAACTATCAAATAAATCCGTATTATATTCCCACTCACCTATTAATTGTTCATTGTTTTCCTCCATTGACAGAGTGAGGTCAAATTTAGCAGTTTGTCTTGGTGGTTCTAAAGCTGTTAAATTTAAATTTGGTAATTCTAATTCTCCTATTGGTGCATTCTGCAAAACAAACATCACCTGAAATATCGGAGTATGACTTAAATCTCTTTCTGGTTGTAGTACCTCAACTAACTGCTCAAAGGGGACATCTTGATTAGTGTATGCGTCTAAACATACCTGCCTGACTTGACCTAATAATTCTCGAAAAATAGGATTATCACTTACATCAGTCCGTAAAGCCAAAGTATTCACAAAAAAGCCCATCAATCCCTCAATTTCTGTGCGGTTACGTCCTGCAATGGGAGTTCCTACTATCACCTCTTCTTGACCACTGTAGCGACAAAGTAATATTTTAAATGCTGTGACTAGGGTCATGAATAAAGTTACACCCTCTTTTTGTGAAAGGGATTTAATATTGGCTGTTAATTCTGGGGATAAAATGAAGGTTTTTGTGGCTCCTGCGTAGGTTTTTATTCTGGGACGAGGACGGTCTGTTGGTAATTCTAATATGGGTAAAATTCCCCCTAATTGTCTTTCCCAGTAATTTAACTGTGATTCTAATACTTCTCCAGAAAGCCACTGTCTTTGCCACAATGTAAAGTCTGCATACTGAATTGGTAGTTGTGGTAATGCAGAGGTGACACCTTCAGCATAAGCTGTATAAAGTGCTTTTAGTTCTGTAAATAAGATACCAAAAGACCAACCGTCGAAAATAATATGATGAATGTTAAATAACAACCAATGTTCTGTTTGATTGACGCACAATAATTGGACACGAAATAGAGAATCTTCAGCTAAATTAAAAGGTTGCTGTGCTTCTTGGTTAGCTATTCTTTCAGCTTCTGCTGGTCGTTGTTCATCAGGCAGAAACTGTAAATCAATGATAGGTAAATTTAAATAAATATTGTCACTAATTACCTGAATTGGTTGTCCTTCTATAGAAATAAAATTTGTGTGCAGAATTTCATGACGTTGTAAAATCTCGGACAAGCTTTGCTCTAATGCACTGATATTGAGTGTACCCTGAAGCCGCAATCTATAGGACATATGATAAGCAGTGCTGTTAGGTTCTAATTGGTCTAGAAACCAAAGCCGCTGTTGAGCAAAGGAAAGTGGTAGATTTTCTTGTTGTTTTCTTGGTTTAATTTGTGGTATTGGTAGACTATTATTGTTGCCAATTTGTGAGGATAATTGGGCAATGCTGGGATATTCAAATAGTAAGCGTAGTGGTATTTCTTGGTTAAATGTTTGTCTAATTCTGGATATAACTTGTGTGGCTAGTAATGAGTGTCCTCCTAATTCAAAGAAGTTATCATCAATGCCAATTTTTTCTACTTTGAGTACCTGACTCCAAATATTAGCGATAATTTCTTCTGTGGGTGTGCGAGGTGCAACATAATTACTTCCAGAATCTGCAAAATCGGGAGCAGGAAGAGCGCGATGGTCTATTTTACCATTAGTAGTTAAGGGGAAAAACTCTAACACTACAAAGGCAGAAGGAATCATGTAATCAGGTAACTTCTGTTTGAGGTACTCACGTAGTTGATGAGATATTTCTGATGGAGAGTTTTGGTTTGATTTAGAAATAATATAAGCAACTAATCTTTTATCCCCAGGAATATCTTCTCTAGTAATAACTTTAGCTTCCCTCAAATCTGGATGTTGGTTTAATACTGCTTCTATTTCTCCTAATTCAATCCTGAATCCTCTTATTTTTACTTGGTTGTCAATTCGTCCAAGGTACTCAATATCTCCATTAGGTAAATAACGAGCTAAATCCCCAGTTTTATACAATTTTGTTAGCGAATATTCTCTTAAAGAGATATCCTTAAAAGGATGGGAAATGAATTTATCTTCTGTTAATTCTGGTCGGTTTAAATAACCCTGTGCTAACCCTTTTCCACCAATATATAACTCTCCTGCTACACCTATAGGAACGGGATTTTTTTGTTGATCAAGAATATATACCTTGCGGTTCGGTAATGGACGACCAATAGGAATATTTGTGTAAGATTCTATTGGTGTATTTTCTTCGGTAATTGAAAAAGTGATTGCTGTTATGGTTGTTTCAGTTGGTCCATAAGCATTGATTAAACGTATTCTCTTGAGTGGACTATTTTGCCAGATTTTCAAACTTTCTACTGGTAATGCTTCACCACCACAAATAACTAATCTGAGTTGATTAGGAACATTAGTAAAAGCATTTTCTGTTAAAAATAGTAACCATTGAGTGAAATAAGCTGGAGGGATATTAACAACTGTTAAACCATAATCAAGTAATTTTTGATTAAATTCCCCGATAGTTAATAATTTTGTATTAATTAAGATTAAGGTTGCTCCAACTGCTAAAGTTGGTAGAATTTGCTCTAAAGAAACATCGAAACTCAAAGATGCAAATTGTAAAATGCGATCACTAGAGGTGGAAGGTTCACCATCGATCGAATTGAGTTGATAATGTGCAATGATATTCTGAGAGTGATGTGCGATCGCTTGATGGGAAGTTAAAACCCCCTTGGGTGTTCCTGTTGAACCAGATGTATAAATAACATAAGCCCCATTTTCCCCAGTTACACAACTTTGTAGATTATTTGTAGATTCTGTGGCAATCTTCTCCCAATCTGCATCTACAATCACAACTTGCGGCGAATTTTCTGATAACTTAGCAGCTAAATATTTTTGAGTTAAAAGAATGGAAACCTGCGAATCCTCGATCATAAATCTGAGACGTTCTTGAGGATAAACCGGATCTAGCGGTAAATAAACACCCCCAGCTTTGAAAATTCCTAATAACCCAATAATTCTAGCTAAAGATGGTTCTAAACACAATCCTACTAATTTATCGGCATTGACTCCTAATTTTTGCAAATAATTTGCTAATTGATTTGCACGTTGATTAAGTTCTCGATAAGTAAGTTGTTCATTTTCAAACACCACTGCAACGGCATCAGGTGTTTTCTCTACTTGTTCCTCAAACAACAGATGTATGCATTTATCTTGGGGATATTCTACCTCAGTCTGATTCCACTCAATTAATAATTGATGTTTTTCCCTTTCTGTAAGTATAGGAATATCAGCAAGGAATTTTTCAGGAAAATTAATTATATTTGTTAATAGAGTTTCCAGATGTCCTAACATTCTGTTTATGGCATCATCGGCAAACTTATTTTGATCATAATCAATTTTAAGTAATACATCTGACTCTGCATCAACAGACAAAATCAGAGGATATTGAACCTTTTGAAAATATTCTAATTTTTTATAATTTCCAAATATTACCAGAATCTCAAATAATGGTAATTCTGGGGGAATTTCACTATAGTGTCGAATTTGTTCTAGGGGAATATATTCATAGTCTGTCAAAGTAGACCATTGTCCTTGTAGTTCTATCAACCATGATAAAACTGAAGCATCAGATGCAACGGAAACTCGCACAGGTACAATGTTGAAGTCAGGATTTTCGGTGGTTGCACCAAACAGAATATCTGTTTCTCTAGTATAGTGACTCAAAAGTAAAGCTACTGCCGCTTGAATGAGAGTATAAAGGCTTAATTTATTGTTTTGGGAAAAAGTAGTTAAATCCGAAGTTTTACTACCTGATAGGTGGATTTCTTGGGTTGCATGGGATAGGTGTGATGAAGAGGAAGGTGTCAGCGCAGGTAATGTAACAGGGGCTATGAAACCGCGCAAAAAACTACGCCAGAATTTTTCAGGATTTGCATAGGACTCTAGAGAGGTATCTTTTATATTCTTCATAATTAATCTAAATTTTTGACTAAATTAATACTTTGGGCAGATTTTTTTAATTGCCCATAACAGAGATGATTAGCATGGCAATCCCCTGCCAAAAATTTAGTTTAGCAGGGGATTGTCTAGTTCAAGCAGGAAGCATTATCGCCAAGATTTGGTATTCTTAGGACTTACGCAAGATTGGACTCAAAACCTGATTCTTGGGTAGGGGTAATTCATGAATTACCCCTACTTCCATTCTGTTTTGCGTAAGTCCTGATTCTATAGCGATTTATTAGTTTCCTCCGTAGTAAACATTGTCTGCAAGACCTAAACCGTTGTTGTAATTATCCAGTGCAGTATTAATTACACTACCAGCCTCTAAGGGATAGAGAACGTTGGTGTTGGTGTTGTAGGGACTTGGTAAGCTGGAGGCGCTGGAAATACCATAACTCCAGTAAGTATTAGCCGATGGGCTACTGACACTGCTACCAGTCATTTGATAAATTGCACCATCACCTTTCTTATCGCCATTTTCGTCTGGAGTTATGGCTTGCAACCAATTGATGCCTTCGCTGATGTAGTATCTAGCATCTTTATCAGATGTGTTGACGGTATCAATGGGGTTGCCAGCGAGATAATTCAACCAACCAGCAACCAAGGAACGACCAAGATCGTAACGCTTATCTGAGTTGGGGTGTGCTGAGGCATCAACCATCTGGAGTGCTTGAGCGCGGGTGTAGAAGAGAGTATCTTCACCTGCGTCAGTTTTGCCATTCCGGTTGTAGTCACCGATGAGGAGTCCTATATCATACTGTCCTTTAACTGGATCAAGAACTTTTCCAGCTTGTGCGGAGTTGGTATAAGGCGCGAATAGAAGATCGCTGTCGGCGAAATTGGATTGTGTTTTTTGTGATGGTTCATTGCCTTGAATACCATCCCAGAACTTCTGCCAGTCGCAATTTGCCCAGAATCCGGGAGTACGCACACCAGGGGCTGATGGGACAGTTGGTGCAGCAGTTACAGTGTCGGTATCGGTAGCGCTGTTGTTGCTGGTGTTGGTGTCGGTGAAACCATTAGGAGCCGTTACTGTGGCAGTGTTAGTCAGAAAAACGGTTGCTGGTGCGACAGGTTTCTGAATATCTAAATAGCGAATCTTGAAGTTATCGTTTGTATCATCTGTTTTAGCGGCGATAACTAGAGTGTTACCCAGGATCTTATTGGCATTGATATCTGCCCAGCGATCGCTGCCACTACCTAAGTTAACTTCGGTGAACCCAAAGCTATTGAGAACAGAGTCGCTTAAAGTCGTGATGGTATTGTTAAAGTTACCAATCCAGACAGATGTATCACTGTCAGTAACGACGTATTGCAGGTAAGCGCTATCAACAGCAACTGCTTCAGAGAATTGGAATAGGATGTAGTTATCTCTGCCACCGCCGTTATCAACGCGATGATAACTAGTGCTTTCGCTGCTATCGGTAACACCTAAACCACCAGTATAGCTACCCAGATAAGCCTTACTCCAAGCTCCATTTGTGCCATCTACACGGCTAAAGGCACTTGCTGTAACGGTAATGCCGTCCTTCATGAAGGTTCGAGTATTTCCATCTGTGCCATCAGACGAACTATTGCCATTGAAGTCAAAGGTGGTGTCTGTATAAGTGAGGCTAGAGGATACAGCGTTGGCAGCTACTGTACCGTTAACTGTGTAAGTGATGCTACTACCACCTGTCAGGTTTACATAATCGTTGATGCTGCCTGTACCACTGGTTTGGTTGCCCGTAGCGCCTCCACTGGCTACGCTAGTCCAAGTGACGTTTGTCAGTAGAGCGGGGATTACATCGGTAACTAGGGCGTTGGTAGCGGTGATGAAACCAGTGTTGCTGACAACGATGGTGTAGGTTAGCTGCTGTCCGGCAGTGACTGTCGTCAAACCGTCGGTTTTGGTAATCGACAAGTCGCCGATATTTTTGATTAGTCCAGCATCAATGGTGAGGTTATCAGTTGTGCCGACAGCGAATTGAGCCGTTGTGCCGTTGGCATTGACAACATCACTATCAGCCCCATCGTTACCTACATTGGCGGTGGTGAATCCATTGAAGCCAGTGGGTTGGACGAATTGAACGCTGTAGGTGCTATTGGTGTTAGCAGTGAATTGATAGAAACCATTGGTATCGGTGGTGGTTGTCCCGACTTGAGTACCTGCTTGGTTAAAGAGATTAACAGCTACACCTGCAACGCCAGCTTCACCTATCTCTTGGATACCATTAGCATTAGTATCGTACCAAACGCGATCGCCTATCTTCACAGTAGAAGCAGCGACAATCGTGTCAGTATCGGTAGCACTGTTGTTGTTGGAGTTGGTGTCTGTGAAACCATTCGGAGCGTTGATAGTGGCAGTGTTAACAAGAGAGGCAGTGGTTGGAGTCGTTGCTTTGAGAATATTCAGAGACTTGAGCTTAAACTCATCGTTCGTGTCGCCAACTTTAGCAGCGATGATCACAGCGTTACCTACAAAGTTACTTGCATTGATATCCGCAGTGCGATCGCTACTACCACCTAAGTTGATTTCAGTAAAACCGAAGCTACTCAGAACCGAACTATTTAAAGTCAGGTGATTGGTATAAGGATTGTTGAAGTTGCCAATCCATACAGAGATATCACTATCTCCAACCACATAAGATAATGCCGCCTTGTCAATCACCACTGACTCAGAAAATTCCAGCAGAACGTAGTTGTTGCGACCATCATTATCAATGTGGTGAGTGCCATTACTACCATTTTCACTGCCATCTGTTATCCCTAAACCGTAGCTACCGTAAAGACCTAGATAGGCTGTATTCCAAGTTCCTGTACTGGTGCTACTAAAAGCACTGGCATTGACAGAAATACCATTAGCAGAGAAATTACGGATGTTGCCAGCCGTACCATTGAGCGCACTGCTAAAGTTACTGGTCAAGTTGATGGTGGTAGGCGTGTTGTAGACCGGAGTCAAAGCATTAGTAGCTACCGTACCTGTCACTGTATAAGTAATGCTACTACCTGCTGTCAGGGTAACAAAATCGTTAATGTTGCCTGTACCAGTGGTTTGATTGTCAGTCGCTCCCCCAGTTGCCACGCTTGTCCAAGTAACATTGGTCAGATTGGCGGGTATGATATCGCTCACCAGGGCATTGGTAGCAGTTATCAGACCATTGTTTTGAGCCACAATGGTGTAAGTTATCTGCTGTCCGGGGCTTACTGTCGTCAAACCGTTAGTTTTGGTAATCGACAAGTCACCGGCATTTTGATAAATCCCTGCATCTAAAGTGGTGTTATTTTCACCAGAAGCAAGAGTGACAATCTGGGTTTTGCCAGTGCTGGTATTAGCATCGGAATCTAACGCATCATCAGTACCTGCATTAGCTTGAGTAAACTGATATCCCGCAGGCAAATTAGAGAATCCAACTTGATATTCTTGACCAGGTGTTAGTCCAGAGAAGTTGTAATTGCCACTAGCATTAGTAGTTGTGGTGATAGTAATGTTGTCCGCAGTGGTACTAATCAGTCCATCTGCTCCCCCACCAGTCAGAGTAACAGTTACACCTGCTACTCCTGCTTCAGATGCCTCTTGAATGCCGTTGTTGTTGACATCGTTGAATACAAAATTTCCTAATGAAGCTGTCTTGTAGAAGCCTGCATCAACTGTGGTGTCATTTTCTCCAGGAGACAGGTTCACAACTCCAGTGGTTAAGTTACCAGCCGCATCACTATCAACGCTATCATCACCACCAACATTGCTAGGACTTACACCGTTAAAACCAGTGGGTTGGACAAACTGGACTTTGTAATCCCCTGGTTGCAGGTTTGTGAAGGAATACAAACCATCACCGTCTGTAGTGGTGGTAGCAATGACATTACCTGCTGCATCCAACAGCTTGACACTAGCGTTAGCAATGCCTTGTTCCCCTGCATCTTGAATGCCATCTGCATCTAGATCATGAAAAACTTTGTCTCCCAAGCTGGCTAGTTGTACCAAACCTGCGTCTAATGTGCCGTTGAATTCTCCACTTGTCAGGGTGACTGTTTGAGTCAAGCCTGTGCTGGGGTTGGCATCACTATCAACAGCATCATTTCCACCTTGGTTGGCTGCGGTGAAACTGTAGCCTGTTAGAGGTATAAATTTGACTTGATAGTCTCCAGGGGTTAAGCCTGTGAAGGTGTAAGCACCATTATCATCTGTGGTGGTTGTAGCGATGACACTGCCATCCACAGGGTTGATTAACTCGACTGTGACTCCACCAACTCCTGCTTCATCTGTATCTTGGATGCCGTTGTTGTTACCATCGTTGAATACGAAGTCTCCTAATGAAGCTGTTTTGTAGAAGCCTGAATCAACTGTGGTGTCATTTTCTCCAGGAGACAGGTTGACGACATCGGAGATGAGTCCATCGCTATCAATGCTATCATCACCACCAACATTAGCGAGACTTACGCCGTTAAAGCCATCAGGTTGAACAAACTGGACTTTGTAATCCCCTGGTTGCAGGTTTGTGAAGGAATACAAGCCATCACCGTCTGTAGTAGTGGTAGCAATGATATTACCTGCTGTATCTAACAGGTTGACACTAGCGTTAGCAATGCCTTGTTCCCCTGCATCTTGAATGCCATCTGCATCTAGATCATGGAAAACTTTGTCTCCCAAGCTGGCTAGTTGGACTAAACCTGCATCTAATGTGCCGTTGTATTCTCCACTGCTCAGGGTGACTGTTTGAGTCAAGCCTGTGCTGGTGTTGGCATCAGAATCTACAGTATCGTCTCCACCTTGGTAAGCTGTGCTGAAGACATAACCTGTTGGTGATGTGAATTGAACTTGGTAGTCTCCGGGGGTTAAGCCTGTGAAGGTGTAAGCACCATTATCATCGGTGATGACGCTGGCAATGACACTGCCATCTGCGGGGTTAATTAACTCGACTGTGACTCCACCAACTCCTGCTTCACCTGCATCTTGGATGCCGTTATTGTTACCATCGTTGAATACGAAGTCTCCCAGTGAAGCTGTTTTGTAGAAGCCTGCATCAACTGTGGTGTCGTTTTCTCCAGGAGACAGGTTGACGACATCGGAGATGAGTCCATCGCTATCAACGCTATCATCACCACCAACGTTGCTAGGACTTACACCGTTAAAACCAGTGGGTTGGACAAACTGGACTTTGTAGTCTCCTGGTTGCAGGTTTGTAAATGAGTAGAGTCCGTCACCGTCTGTAGTAGTGGTAGCAATGACATTACCTGCTGTATCCAACAGGTTGACACTAGCCTCAGCAATGCCTTGTTCCCATGCATCTTGAATGCCGTTGGCGTTGCTATCTTCAAAGACAAAATCACCCAAGCTGGCTAGTTGAACTAAACCTGCGTCTAAGGTGCCATTGAATTCTCCACTTGTCAGGGTGACTGTTTGAGTCAAGCCTGTACTGGTGTTGGCATCAGAATCTACAGTATCGTCTCCACCTTGGTTCGCTGTGCTGAAGACATAACCTGTTGGTGATGTGAATTGAACTTGGTAGTTTCCAGGGGTTAAGCCTGTGAAGGTGTAAGCACCATTATCATCTGTGGTGGTTGTAGCGATGACACTGCCATCCACAGGGTTGATTAACTCGACTGTGACTCCACCAACTCCTGCTTCATCTGTATCTTGAATGCCGTTGTTGTTACCATCGTTAAATACGAAGTCTCCCAGTGAAGCTGTTTTGTAGAAGCCTGAATCAACTGTGGTGTCATTTTCTCCAGGAGACAGGTTGACGACATCGGAGATGAGTCCATCGCTATCAATGCTATCATCACCACCAACATTAGCGAGACTTACGCCGTTAAAGCCATCAGGTTGAACAAACTGGACTTTGTAATCCCCTGGTTGCAGGTTTGTGAAGGAATACAAACCATCACCGTCTGTAGTAGTGGTAGCAATGATATTACCTGCTGCATCCAACAGCTTGACACTAGCGTTAGCAATGCCTTGTTCCCCTGCATCTTGAATGCCATCTGCATCTAGATCATGAAAAACTTTGTCTCCCAAGCTGGCTAGTTGGACTAAACCTGCGTCTAATGTGCCATTGAATTCTCCACTTGTCAGGGTGACTGTTTGAGTCAAGCCTGTGCTGGTGTTGGCATCGCTATCTTTGGTGTCATCTCCCACATTCGCTGTGCTGAAGACATAACCTGTTGGTGATGTGAATTTAACTTGGTAGTTTCCAGGGGTTAAGCCTGTGAAGGTATAAGCACCAGTCTCATCGGTTGTGGTTGTAGCAATGACATTACCATTTGCGGGGTTGATTAACTCGACTGTGACTCCACCAACTCCTGCTTCACCTGTATCTTGGATGCCATTGTTGTTGCCATCGTTGAATACAAAGTCTCCCAGTGAGGCATACTTATAGAAACCAGCATCAATGGTTTGGTTGAATTCTCCAGGGTTTAAAATGACCACATTGGACACTAAACCGTCGGAATCTGTCGTCTGATTGCCTCCCTGTTGCCTCGGACTTACCGCATCAAAGCCAGTTGGAGTAGCGAATTGTACCTGATAGCTTAAACCTGGGGTCAACCCTCTGAATTCATATAAACCACCTGCACCAGTAGTGGTGGTTGCTAAAATTTCATTACTTTCGATGATTCCATTGCTATTGCTGTCCCGTGCCAAATTGACGGTGACTCCTGCAATTCCTGATTCCCCAGAATCTTGGATGCCATTGGCGTTGAGGTCGTTCCATACCAAGTCGCCCAGTTTTGCTGCTCTGACTTGACCCATCAGTGGTTGTTTAGGTGTCACCGAGCCATTACTATTAACTACAAACGGGTCAAAAATGACTCCAATAAATTGATTGGTGTCGGGAACAAAGTTTTCACCGTTTGCCTTAGCCAGATTGACGATAGATGTAACATCACTGGCAACTACAGACCCGTTTTTTGTTAAATCCGAACCGCTGGCATTATAGGTGTCCCCCAGTAAGGTCCAAATGGCTGCCTGAATTTCACCATAGTTATATTGAGGATTAGTCGTAAAGTTTTGGTTAATAATCCAGTTCACCAAATCTAAATTATACAGGTTGCCTATCCTCGCAGGCGTTCCTAATGTTGCCAATGGAGCTAGTTCATAGCTGGAATAGACATTAGCTGTATAGGTGGCATTAGCGTCAATGGGAGTAGCACTGTCAAGACACCAAGCATCAATAACACCCAGTTGGTTGAAATAAGTATAAGTATTATCAGTGCCAACACCAGTAATTGATACTATATCCTTATAGCTAGGTGTATTCTGTGGGCCGCCAGCAGGGGTAACTGTGATTTTTACTTGAGGTTGCGACATAATTTTTTACACACTGTAAACTAATCAATCTGACTGCTAATCAAATTCAAATAAGGATTCACCTCTGCTCCAAGATAGAGCTATTTCTTTTTGAATAGTTCAGATTTTCTACTTAAATTTAGAGTAAATTATATAACTGTAGCAATCTTTAAAGCTTCGATAAAGTTACACTTAGAGCCGTAAAGTTACGGTAAAATTATGACCATTGGCACAACCTAGGGCATTGAAGCTAACTCTAGCTCTCTTAAACTAAACTTCCCTTTGTGGGTAGGAAGTTTAGTTTTCTGAACTCGTTGATAAAAATGATTTTTCCGGGAACGACGCTACTTTTTTTTCGGAGAGTTTTAAACAATTGAACACTAATTATTACCAATCAATCATTACTCATTGCCGGCTCTAATCGCTCTATTTCAGCAGGTAAATGCTGTTCCATCCAATTACTTAAATCAGTTAAGACTTGACGATAATTAATGTCACAATGTAAATCATGATAGGCTTCTGGATACTCTATGCGTAGTTTATCTGGGTAAGTGACTCGCTGGTAGAAAAGTTCACTGCCTTTAGGTAAAGCAACTCTGTCAGCACCACCATGTAAAATTAATAGAGGTACTTGCCATTCGGTAGCATGGGCATGAATCCAGGCAATTGTAGCGAAGAATTCTGTGGAAAAACGGGCTGTGGCGCGGGTATGCCGCAAATTATCTTGATTGTAGTTAGTGATAACTTTCTCATTTCGTGAACCAGCAGTTGTGTCTAGTCCTGTATTTAAGGAAAAACGCGGCCACACCTGGGAGAGCATTTTTCCTAACAGGATGCGAATAGGTGATACTCCCACTTCTCCAATGCTTGGTGCAAAGGCAATCACACCTTGCAATGCAGATGTATCTGGATAGTGCAGAGTGTAGTCTAAAACTATCATTCCGCCCATGCTATGACCAAATAGGAAAATTGGGCATCCTGGTTGCTGCTGCTGAATCATTTGTAAGAAGGCTTGCAGGTCATCACGAAACTCAGCCCAAGTATTTATGTAACCTCTTTGGCCTGGTGAGCGCCCATGTCCACGTAAATCTAAGCCATAGATGGCATATTGCTGGGGTAGCAAATGCTCAATTACATTTTTGTAAAGTCCGCTGTGTCCTCCGAGTCCATGTACCAGTACTAATATTGCCCGTACCTTATTCCCTGGATTCCAGCTTTGGTAATACAGGTCAAGTCCCCCAACACCTTTAAATGTGCCTACGCTGTGGTAAATCATAGGGTTATTTTTTTACGTTCTTTCCCAGCAAGCTATTAGCCTATCAACGTACATTGTAGGGAAAATATCTTCTAACTGTGGGAGTAATTACAGAAATTTTGGGTTTTTGTGACGGATTTGCTTAAATATTGTTATGTCTTGGATATGACAACAGGTAAGAATTCAGGAGTCAGGAGTCAGGAGTCAGGAGTCAGGAGTCAGGAGTCAGGGGTCAGGGGTCAGGGGTCAGAATGTTTGATAAATCGGTAGATGGGCGAATAGCGATCTTTTATGTAAACGTTAAAAAGCTGACTGGTGATAGCTGAATGCTTACGACAAAAGAGAAATATAATATGTAGACTTCTGACAGGGGAGTGTTTTAGAGTAAACGATCAAGTATATGATTTGTTCATGAATAGTTCTTCGAGCGAATCTTCTCCTGAAGTCCAAGTTGATGGGGAATTGAGATCAAATCATCAACCAGAATCAGAAACTTTACCGCCTTTGACTGATGCAACTATCAAGCGGGTAAGGGAAGGTGTGGCTGCGGCGTGCGATCGCTCTATTCGTCATACTATAGAAACTACTCTCAATCAGTTATCTGCTATTAGTCAGGAATATAGGGAACCACGAGTTAATGCTCATATCAGACGTTGGGTGGTGCGATCGCTCATTCATGCTCTTTTTTCTATCAGAGTCGAAAACATTGAAAATATTCCGCCCACACCAGCTATCTTAGCGGCTAACCATCTTCACCACATCGACCCTTTAGTATTACTTGCAGAAATTCCCACCCAACCCCATTATTACATTCTCGGCGATGCCCGCACTCTCTACAACAAATGGTGGAAACGCTTTATTTTGGGTTTTGCAGGTGGTGTAATTCCTTTAGAGCGAATTTGGGGTGAAGAACTCGCTGTCATGGCTGCGGCGAAAGCTGGACAGGAGGAGGTGAAGGAATTAGCTACAGCCATTCAAGAAAATGTCAACCCCGGTGGAGATATCCAGACGTTACGCCGCATAGATCGGATTGTTGCGGCAATTTTTAATCGTGGAGATGGGTTGATTCTTTTTCCTGAAGGAAGACTGGGAACTGCTGAGGGTCATTTGCATCCTTTCAAACGCGGGACTGTAATTTATGCTTTGCGGGCTGGATTACCAATTATACCGATTGCATTAATTGGCACTCATGATTTGTTTTTGAGAAAAGAGTTAACAATTCGGGTGGGTGAACCTTTATATTTTCCCCCAACTACAAGGCCGAAGCGTCAGGAAATAGATACTGCTTTGGAAGCTTTGGAAAAGGCGATTCAGGCTTTGTTACCTACAAATTATCAAGAACCAACGGGGATAAAGTTGTTCCGGCATTTTCTAAATCGGATGTTGTGGTAAGAAGATTTTTTCTCACGCAGAGACGCAGAGACGCAGAGGCACAGAGAGAATTTATTCTGCTTCTAAAAATCCTTTGATGGTTCCTCGTTCCCAGTCTCTGACTGGGAATGCTCTCCCGGAGGTTCTACCTCCCATCCTAACAGCATTTTACCCTAAACCCAGAAAAGTAGAAATTATTGGTAAAAGCTTACTACATTCCTCAACCAATTTTGTCGCAGTTGGTAAGCTGCTAAGAACTCCTTTTAACATAGCAATACTGTAGCCAAAAAAGGAGTATAAAAAGAGGGCTGATGTAGTAGAGTTATAGTCTTCCACAACGACAACTCGAAAGCCACATACAGCCCATGTTTGACATACTAGCACTGTTGCAATGCCTACTACCAGAAATAAAAGTGACGACGATGCGGCAGTTAAGCCAGATCATCACGGCCATGTTAGCCATGAGCGGGCGAGTCACAATGTTGGGAATATCGCGTTGGACGCTTAGTGGTGGTAGTTATCGGACGGTAATCAGATTTTTTCGTACAGTCATACCGTGGACAACGGTGTTCTGGGTGTTTTTTCGGCGGCATTTGTTCTGCCCAAATGATGTTTATTTGTTGGCAGGAGACGAAGTAGTAATAAGCAAAGCCGGGAAAAAAACCTATGGATTAGATAGGTTCTTTTCCAGTCTAATAAGTAAACCAATATTGGGACTATCTTTCTTTACATTATCATTAGTAAGTGTTCAACAAAGACACTCATTTCCGATTCAGATAGAACAGGTAATAAAAAGCGATGTAGAAAAAAGTAGTGTCTCGCCAAGTCCAGAAGTAAAACCTCAAGAAAAACGTGGACGGGGACGACCAAAAGGAAGTAAAAACAAAAATAAAAAGGAGGTGACTTTTACACCTGAATTGCTAAGAATTAAGAAGATGATTAATGAGCTATTTAAGTTAATAGCTAACTTTATTCCCCTCACTTACTTGGTCGTAGATGGTCACTTTGGGAACAATAATGCTTTGCAGATGGCTAGGCAGGTAAAGTTACACATAATTTCCAAGTTACGTCACGATTCGGCATTATATATACCTTACCACAATCCTGACCCTAATCATCGTTCCCGTCGTAAATACGGAGAGAAGTTGGACTGGCGTAATATTCCTGGGGCATATTTGCGTCAAAGTAGTCTTGAAGAAGATATTAAAACTGATACTTATCAAGCTACTCTACTGCACAAAGAATTTGGCCAACCACTGAATGTAGTTATTTTGGTGAAAACCAATCTCAAAACTAATGCTCGCAGTCACGTAATTCTGTTTTCTAGTGACTTAACTTTATCATCTGAAAAAATAATTGACTACTATAAGTTGCGCTTCCAAATCGAATTTAATTTCCGAGATGCCAAACAGTTTTGGGGATTGGAAGATTTTATGAACAGAGGTCAAACTGCTGTGACTAATGCTGTTAATCTTTCTTTTTTTATGGTCAATTTGTCTCATTATCTTCTAGCTCAGTTTCGTGAAGATAATCCCGGTGCTGGCATTGTTGATCTTCAGGCTTATTGTCGGGGTTTTCGATATGTTCGGGAAATATTAAAAATGCTTCCGCAACAGCCTGAGCCTATTTTATTATCCCAGATTTTTGCCAAGCTTACCTCTCTTGGTCGTATTCACAATGCTTCTACAGCCGTTGAACCCTCGTAATTTGGCTACAGTATTGACATAGTAATTGCAGTATCGGCTAAATCTTGTTTTTCTTGAGGATTTTGTGCAGCTTCTGCTAAAGCTTTGACTTGTTTGAGTGCCTTTTCTTTATCTTTTGCTGTTAATTCAGTATCAGCTTCAATTGCTGTTTGCAGTTGTGTCAAAATTTCCTTAATTCCCGGTTTCTCTGGTTCGGGTGCGGATGGTAATTCATTAATAGTATTTGTTACCGTACCACTGATTTCACCTAAATTCAAAGCTTGTCCACTGGCATTAAAATCTCTACCAACACTACCAATTTCAATTTTACGGCTGGAATCATTACTGTTATTCATATTTTTATTCTGTACTTTGTTGTCAACTTGAACATTACTCTTTTGATCTAAGTGAATATTAATTACATTAAATGGTTCTTTTTTTTTGTTGTCAAGTTCACTTGGAAATAAATTTTTTCGTTTTTCTTCCTGTGTTGATGAATTTTCATGATCACTCATCAGATTTGAAAGATATTCTTCTAGATCAGGAGCAATTTTATGCAATAAATTATAATAAGACATTTTCTCGTCATTGAGATATGATTTTACATCTTCATTAGTTAACTTGCTAAAAAATTCTTCTTTTTCAATCTTGTATATTCGACAATTTCTTTTCCTTTCAATTTGTTCACAAATTTCAATAGCTTGTAAATACATTAGTTCAAATATATTATCATCAGACAATAGTGCTTTAATTCGTTTTTTAAGCTTTTGAAGAAATAACTTGCCATCTTCATTTTCATAATCTATAATAAAATCCCATTTTATATATGAAGGTATTTTACTGTAAGATTTGTGAATATTTTTGTAATCTATCAATATTACATAGCTTTTATAAGCATGGGCTAAACCTAATTTATAGTAGTTTTCAGGTTTTAATTCCTCTAAATATCCTAGTATAAAAATACAAGGCTTTTGTAATTTATCATTAATGTTGTTTAGTTCATCTTTAGTTAATTCTTTGTAACTATAGTTATGACAGCTTATTTTAAAATTTTCATAAATGTAAGTTGTTATATTATTACTAAACTCTTCCTCTGTTTTAGGAAAAATAACATAACATCCTGTACAGTTATTGCTTTGCTTTGAATTAAATTTAATCAAGTTCATCAATTTATTAAACATATATTGTATTATATAAGCTAATGATTTAGTTATAATTATGATTAATCTCACTATAATAAATCTGCTAATCGTTGCCAAATATTTTTATTTTGGTCAGATTTTATTACGACTTCGTTTCGCTGGTTTTCAATATATTCTTCTAATACATCTACTATGATATTATTGATATTATTTTCTTCTTTATCTATAACATTAGAATTATCAATTAAACTACGAACATCAACCATTTCAAAACTATTTTCGCACTCAATCTGATAGCGATCAGCATTCAAACGCTTACGTAATGATTCTAGAGGATAAACATGAGGTGTTTGACTTCCTTTACATTCTTTGCAGTTACAAGGAACAAGAGTATCATATTTCAAACGCTCAAAAGAACGGTGTATTTTGTCGAGTTCATATGTGATAACGTTCAGCAAGTCTTTCTTGCGATTTCCGGCTACACGGATTTTAATTTCTCTTTGATTATAGTTTTCAATCACTTCAGCACGAGTTTGGTCTTTATTGAGAATAACGCCGCTTCTCCAAACTTGTTTTTGTTGTTCAATCCAAGGGTGTGTTTCGACAATGAAGCGAGTGATAATACCTTTGGGCATGAATTCGTATTTGTAGCGTAAAATTAAATTATTGGATTTATCCCATGTGTATTCAGGTTGGTTGATGTCGAGTAGTTGGGGTGCAATATATTTACCATCACAATTAGGAATTGGGTAACAAAGTTTAAACCGCATCATCAATTGCAGCAGTTCATCTCTCATGTCGGTATATTCGATATCTTTCCAAATTTCTGCCAGATTATGTTGGGTAAAACATCCTAAATTCTTAATAACGTTTTTATTGTCCAGCACTTTGTAAACTGCTGTAGTTCCCCATTCTGGTTTAAGGATTACATAATGTTTTAGTGTAGGATCATCTTGGAAATGTAAGCAAACACCAAGGTCGTGCAAATAGCGACTTAGCAGCTTCATATCTTCACGTTTAGTTAACCCATTGAGTTTGCAAAGGTTGTAGTATTCTTCAAGACTAATATAGTTGCGTGAGTCGTTTTCTAATTCAGAACGGATTTTCACCCAGATTTTTGGTAGAAGTGTACCAACATGGGGAAGTGTCTTGATGTATTGCTGAATAGCATCTTTAATTTCTGTTAAACCGCGATTAGTGGCTAAGTTAGTTGGTAAAACTTGTTTGAGATTTAGAAATTCTCCTCGCAATTGGCGTTCATTGATTTCGCATTGACGGTCTTGCTTTTCATTTTTAATAATGATAACTGGGCTATTGTCACATAGCATTTCAACGACTTTCAGCCAATAATAAAAATCGGTATTGTTTTTACGGGAATCTGCGACCAAGGCATATAGAGAACGTTTAGTCAGAAAAAATTGGTGAGTTTGGTGATAGATTTCTTGTCCACCAAAATCCCAGATATTAACACGAAATTCTTGACCATTATCTAGTTTGAATTTCCACTGAATGACATCAATGCCTTCAGTTGATTTTTCATCTGATTGGAGTTCGTAGTTTTCATCTTCAATTTTTTTTGCCAAAGAGGTTTTACCCGCACCTCCTTCACCGATAATCAAGAGTTTTGCTTCATATAAATTTTCTACTGTTTGTTCTAGCTGTTGCCTATAAAAATTAAGAATTACTTGTGCTTTTTTGTTTCTTATTTCTGGTGGAAGTATTCTTAATTGGCTGCCTTCAAGTTCAAGCTGATTCAAGTTTGTAAGTTGTCCTATTTCCCCTGGCAGACTGCTGAGTTGATTGCCACTGAGGTCGAGGGATTGGAGGTTGGTGAGTTGTCCTATTTCCCCTGGCAGACTGCTGAGTTGATTGCTTCTGAGGTCGAGGGATTGGAGGTTGGTAAGTTGTCCTATTTCCCCTGGCAGACTGCTGAGTTGATTGCTTCTGAGGTCGAGGGATTGGAGGTTGGTAAGTTGTCCTATTTCCCCTGGCAGACTGCTGAGTTGATTGCCACTGAGGTCGAGGGATTGGAGGTTGGTGAGTTGTCCTATTTCCCCTGGCAGACTGCTGAGTTGATTGCTTCTGAGGTCGAGGGATTGGAGGTTGGTGAGTTGTCCTATTTCCCCTGGCAGACTGCTGAGTTGATTGCTTCTGAGGTCGAGGGATTGGAGGTTGGTGAGTTGTCCTATTTCCCCTGGCAGACTGCTGAGTTGATTGCTTTTGAGGTCAAGTTCTGTTACACCATCTCTTGCTGCTTGTTCGATCGCTTGTAGTAGTTCTTCCTCAGTCATGAACAATTACTGAACTGTGATTACTAGAGTTTAGCAAACAGATGTCGCAGTTTGAGAACCGCTATCAGGTAAAAAATTACGCAACAGCGCCCAAATTGTTATAGTCTATACGTAAATTCCCTCACAACTGACTCAAGATGCAAATAGACTTTCATCATGGTGTCACCTACGTAGTAGCGCGACTAGCGGGTTTTGACCATGAAGATGCTGGTATTGTCGCTTACTGCGCTCAATATGTAGATGATGCTATCAATAGCGGTTTAATCCGATTCGATAATGGTGCGATGTTTACTCGCATCAGTTCTGCACACAAAATGCTAGATTATCGCAATTTTAAGGCGTTAGCAATTCATCATGTTTGGATTCCTTTTCATTTTTTACCTGGAAATGGCGGCAAACCAGCAGGTGAAGATCCTGAAGGGAAGTTTATTGAAAAGTTGATTTGTCGTCCTAATAGTGATGTCGCGCAGCAAATGGTGCGGGAATGTATTCAACGCCGTGAAAGTGCTTATGGTTTACATCGTCTGGGTATTACTATGCACGTTTATGTTGATACCTGGGCGCATCAAGGTTTTGCTGGTGTTAATCATCGAGTCAATGAAGCGAAAAAATTACTTGATGAAAATGATCAACCTGATCGGAATTTGATGGATAGATTGAAGAATTATTTTGTCAGTGAGGCTTTACCTTTGGGACATGGTGCGGTTTTGAGTCATCCTGATAAGCCGTTTTTACGTTGGGGTTATATCAACGGTAGGGGTGAGAAAATTAGACGTAACAATCCTGAAGATTTTCTGGAAGCTGCTGATCATATGTGTAAGGCTATGCAGCGTTATTTAAAAGGTGATCCTGATGCTGTTGTTCCAGGATTACCAGAAGCTGATAAAAGTTTAATTGCTTTTATGTTTGAGAATATTCAGGATATTAAGGGTCATGTACGTCATCAAAAATGGCTAGATGCGATCGCACAAGGTAAATTTAGTTTTGGTGCAGCAATTATTGACTATATCCCCAAAGGTCAAAGTTCCTGGAAATACCTCGCTTTGGGAACTGAAAGCCCTGTTGATAAAGATAATGAAATTTTTCCCTATCATCCTAGTTTTCTTGTCAGCAATTGGAAATTATTTCATGATGCTTTACAAGCACATCAATTTTATGTTATTCACGATTTGCTACCCCAATATGGAATTTGTGTTGCTTGAGAAGAAGGTGACAGGGAATATGCTAAAAACGATTGGAAATTTTACTTTTAAACGCAGAGGTTCGCTGAGGTAAACGCAAAGTGACGCAGAGTTTTTATTGAAGTTTTCGCTTTGATTTTTTTTATCTTCATAAGGTCGAGATATTAACGGTTTTTCAAAAATCCAAACATCAAATAAGAATCCTCATCTTTAATCCTGCTAATCCTTAAATCCTGTAAATCCTGATTCAGACAAAAATTAAAACATCAAATAGAAATCTTAATCCTGCTAATCCTTAAATCCTGTAAATCCTGATTCAGACAAAAAATCCAATAATCAAAACACCAAATAAGAATTCTCATCTTAAAATCCTGCTAATCCTTAAATCCTGTAAATCCTGATTCAGACATTTTCACCTTACCTGTAATAACCCTTTAAAGAAATAAATCATATTCATAAATATCATTTCTAGCCACAGCATGACATGATCTAACCATGCTAAAATTTGCTCTAAGGGATGTATTTCGTATCCTAAAAATGTGGCGGTGGTTTCTATCCAATCTGGTTGAATTTGACGTTGATTTTTTTTATCAGTCTCAACTTGGGGATTAGCACCTACTTTTGATGATTTTTTATTTCTAAATACACCTTTTTTTGATTTTGGTAAAAAGTCTAGCTGAGTATCTTCGGTAAATGAATTAGCAGTTAAATCAGAATTTACATCATCAGCATTTATTTCTACATCACCAAATAAATCACCATAATTCAACCAAGCATCTCTTATTAAATCAGATTGCGGTAATTGATGATTTTGGTTAACCTGTTTTGCAGGTTGAATCGGTGGTTTTTCTGCATTTGCTTGATTATCAATTTGGTGGATGTTTCTACCACCAAAGAAGTAATTTATTGCCGCTTCAATTAAGGCTGGAATATTCGGAGTTTGATTTTCCAAATCATTAGCATTAAATGAATTATTTTCTCTGGCTTCTAGCTGTTCTCTACCATAGATAAATATGTCAAGTTGGTTTTTAGCACTTTGAATAATTTCCTGACTACGTTGTTTTACAGGTGCTAAAGATGTAATTTCCAACTTGGCGATAACGTTATCTAGTAATGCTAGAAGTTTACCAGGATAAGCTGGAAGATTTACTACAATATTGTTTTCAGATAAATTCGTGATATCTGAGTTATTTTGACCAGTTAACTTTGTTAATAAGCGGTCAATTTCTGGTAGTAGTTCTTGTTCTCTTTTATCTTCAGCTAATATTAAGGAATAACTATATTCAGCGATTTCGCTATTAATTTTATCTGTGATTTTTGTCTGTTGTTGAATTGTCAAAACATCGAGAATTTTGTTATCGTTGCTAATAAGTACCAAATTACGATTTTCCAAATTTACCGCAATTCCTAGGACTTTTGGTATATGCTTCTGGAGTGTGTTTTCTGGTGATAGAGATTTAGTAATATTAGATTCAGGCTGATTTTTAACAGCTTTCCACAAACCAAAACGTGTAGCTGTTTCCCGCAAGCTATCACCCAATAATTTCAATTGGTTGACATTTTGTATATTTTGTGTATTAGAAGCTGCGGCAGATGGTAGATTTTGAACTAACTCTAGTACGTGCTGAATGGGTGCATCAACAGGCGGAGGAGTTTGTGGTTGTAGCCTTTTTCCTGCTAGTTCATCTGGCTGAAACAGTTGATAAAGTGGGTAAAGTAGGGCTTCTACACTCCATTTGGTAGCAACTTGCAAATTGCGGAAGGAGTTTTCCCACTGCTGTGTCAACCGCTGAGATTGCTGGTTGAAAAAGTTAAATAGTTTACTTTGATAACGACCTGAGGAACCAGAAGACATGGTAGAGATTTGTTAGTGTGAGTGTGATTAAGTTTTGAGACTCCCACAAAACTGTTAGTTATCGTCAGTCAGTGCCATCATCTTAGCGAAATATGACTCTTCCTGTTTATCCATTCGATACTAAATCTATATCAGAAGCGATCGCAAAGTTACGCGCTTGCTGTCAAGTTAATATCCAGTCCTGTTGGTTTTATCAGCAGGTTGACTGGGGAATTGACGAGGTGATGAATTCAGATTTGTCTGTTTGGGAACCTGTACAGCTAAATGATAAAGCCCATGTTGCTTGGACTGGGGGGAAGCAGGTGCTGTGGTTGGTGCAAAAGCTGGTTGTTCCCCAAGATTTACAGGGTTATGATTTAGCGGGTTTGTCTTTGCGGTTGGCTTTGGTTTGGTGGGCTGATGCGGCAGAGATTTATGTTAATGGTAAGTTGGTATTGGCTGGTGATTTGTTTGATTGTTCACCTAGAGTGCTTTTAAGTCAAGGGGTAAAAACTGGAGATGAGTTTTTGATTGCTTTGCGCTTGGTGAGTCCGGGACATTCTGATGGGGCTTTGGTGCGATCGCTCTTCGTTTACGAGTCTTTAGGTTATGATAGGCTAGATCCGGGCTTTCTGGCTGATGAGTTGGCCGTTGTTCAAATATTTTTGCAGCAGTTATCACCTGATAAGTTATCTGCTTTGGTTGAAGCGGTTGAAGAGGTATTGAACCGCGAAGGCACAGAGGACACAGAGGAAGAGTGGGAAAGTGTTCTTTTTAATCTTCGTGAGTCTTTAATTCAATCCAAAATCCAAAATCTAAAATCTAAAATCCACCTGTTGGGTCATGCTCATTTAGATTTAGCATGGTTATGGCCTGTTTCTGAAACTTGGAATGCTGCGGTAAATACTTTTGAGTCGGCTTTAAGTTTACAGGCTGATTTTCCTGAGTTGGTTTTCTGTCACACTACTCCGGCTTTGTATGCTTGGGTTGAGGAACATCGTCCTGATTTATTTGAGAAGATTCAAAACCAAGTTAAGACGGGGAAGTGGGAAGTTTTAGGTGGGTTTTGGGTGGAACCAGATTTGAATCTGATTTCTGGTGAGTCTATTGTCCGTCAGTTGTTATATGGACAGCGTTATTTTCAGGAGAAGTTCGGGAAAGTTTCTCCTGTGGTTTGGGTTCCTGATACTTTTGGTTTCTGTGCGACGTTACCTCAATTTTTCACAAATGCGGGAATTGAGTATTTTGTGACTCAGAAATTACGCTGGAATGATACTACTAAGTTTGATTATGGCGCTTTTTGGTGGCGATCGCTTGATGGTAGTCAAATATTTAGTTTTATGTCTGCGCTGATTGGCCAAACTATTGATCCTGTTAAGATGACTCAATATGCCTGTGAATGGGAATCTCAAACGGGTTTACATGATTCTCTTTGGCTTCCTGGTGTTGGTGATCATGGTGGTGGGCCAACTCGTGATATGTTGGAAATAGCCAGACGTTGGCAAGATTCTCCTGTTTTCCCGAAATTAGAATTTACAACTGCGGAAAAATATCTGCAATTAATAAAATCCCAAAGTCAAAATTTACCGATTTGGGAAGATGAGCTTTATTTGGAATTTCATCGCGGATGTTATACTACCCACGCAGACCAAAAACGCTGGAATCGCAAATCTGAAAATCTTTTATATGAAGCTGAGTTATTTGCAACTTTAGCAAATGTTGTCTGTGGGGTGACATATCCTCAAGCAGAAATAGAAACTGCTTGGAAGCAAGTTTTATTTAATCAGTTTCACGATATTTTACCCGGTTCTTCTATTACTCAAGTCTATGAGGATGCTTTACCGGAATGGCAACAGGTGGAACAGGTGGGAAAAAAGATCTTAGATCAATCTTTGAGAGCGATCGCATCTCACATCAATTTATCACAACCACCACAACCTAATAGCATACCCATCATAATTTTTAATTCTCTCAACTGGCAACGTTCCGAGGTCGTCAGCGTTACCTTACCCGCAACGATTTTAACATCATCCCAGTCCACGCAGGTGGACTTTGATTGTATAGCCCCAGAATTCTATTCTGAGGGTAATTCTAATCTAAATGATATAAATCCAGAATTCTATTCTGAGGGTAATCATAACCCATCATGGAAAATTTACGACATTGACGGAAACCAACTTCCGTCCCAAGAAAGTGAAAACTCTTTATTATTTCTCGCTACTGTCCCATCTGTAGGATATAGCATCTATTGGCTTTCCCCCTCTCCCCATTTTCCCACCTCACCACCCCATAACCCCGAATGGATATTAGAAAATCAATATCTGCGCGTTGAGGTCAACTCGGAAACAGGAGATTTAACAAGTGTATTTGACAAAATCCAAAACCGTGAATTTCTCAGTGGTGCAGGAAATCAACTCCAAGCCTTTCAAGACAGTGGCCAATATTGGGACGCTTGGAACATTGACCCCAATTATAGCGAACATCCTTTACCCCCAACCCAACTCAAATCTATTCAATGGCTAGAAAATGGAGAAATACAACAACGTCTGCGCGTAGTTCGTCAACTCGGAACATCGGAATTTTGTCAAGATTACATTCTCCAAGTCGCTGCACCACTGCTGAAAATTTCTAATATTGTAAATTGGCAAGAAAATCAAGTATTAGTTAAAACAGCTTTTCCTCTTAACCTCGAAGCCGATTTTGCCACTTATGAAATCCCCTGCGGTGCAATTCGTCGTTCTACAAATCCCCAAACCCCCGCAGAAAAAGCAAAATGGGAAGTTCCGGCTTTACGTTGGGCAGATTTAACCACAAATTCATCTACAGATAAATACGGTGTGAGTTTATTAAATGATTGTAAATATGGATACGATGCTAAAAGCAATCAACTCCGTCTTACACTTCTGAGAAGTTCCAACTGGCCAGATCCAAAAGCTGATAGAGGAACACATGAATTTACTTACACTTTATACCCTCATCTTGAAAGTTGGGAACAAGCAGATACAGTCAAACACGGTTATGAGTTGAATATTCCATTACAAGTTTTAGTCAATCCAGAAAATCAACAATCTGCATTGAACTTTTCTCAAAACCAAAGTTTTCTCAATTTATCAGATGAGAATTTAATTTTAATGGCTTTGAAACCCAGTAAAGATAATCCGCAAAAATTCATAATGCGCTTTTATGAATGTCACGGAAAAACAGGGAATTTATCTCTAGAAAGTGATTTATTCACATTAGGAGAAGCCGTTGATTTATTAGAAAACCCGATAAATCAAGAAGTTGATAAAATTGCACCTTGGAAAATTGCTACTTTTGCAATTAAACCAAAAACATAGGCTGATATCATGTCCGCCTAATCACTTACAATAAAATATATGTGTCATACTGAGCGGAACGTAGTGCAGCTTATGGCTAACGCCACGCTGTGCTATCAGAATGACAAGCATTTTACCGGACGTGATATGAGTTGCTGTCTGAATCAGGATTGAAAAAATCATATTTTCAACCAACATCCTGTAAATCCTTAAATCCTGTAAATCCTGATTCAGACAAGGAAAATTACGATACCAACTAACATCCTGTAAATCTTGTAAATCCTGATTCAGACAATAAAAATTTTAACCATGAGGGTGGGCATTGCCCACCATAAAGTCAAATCAATCACGTTTCTAATCTTCGTGGTCATCAAAAGGATCATCTAACTGAGTGCTAGGAGGCCCAAATGAGGTGTAAATTGCCATACCAGTAATTACCAGTAGTGCTACACCGACAGAAATACCAATAACTAAACCAGGTTCTAAGTCCATAAGGTTAGGCATATATTATGAGAACTATGTTATAGAATATTACAAAAATTAACGCAAATACAATCAAAGTATTGCCCGAACTCAGGTAAACGACCCTACCCTCATAGTGGTATTATCGTCATAGTCAGAATAGCCCCAGTTGTAAGGTGAAAATCCTGCTGAAATATTGCAGAACTTTACAATGGGCAGCAATAAGAAAATTAATAAAGCTTTGGCAACTGATCTTAGGTGAACTATGGCACAACGGACTAGGTTGGGAGATATCCTCAGACCCTTAAATGCTGAGTATGGTAAGGTGGCTCCAGGTTGGGGTACGACACCTTTAATGGCTGTTTTTATGGGTTTATTTTTCGTATTTCTGCTAATTATCCTGCAAGTTTACAATAAGTCACTGTTGATTCAGGATGTACTTGTTGATTGGCGGAGTTTAGGCGGTTAACTGCTATACAGCCCTCAGACTTGGATAACAAGTTAGCGTCCACCCGGCTCGTCCGGGTGTCTTATATTTCGTAGGTGCTTATTTGTTTAAGTATGACCAATAATTTCTTGATGCTACAAGCCCCCGGATAAATCCGTGGAATCAACCCGAAATCCAAAATCTAAAATCCAAAATTTGGATGACGGCTCAATTAATCCTAACTATTGATTAAACTACAGATGTAATGTCAGGTTTTGTGGCAGGTTGAAATGAATATATTTGGTATTGGTCTACCAGAAATGGCTCTAATTATGGTAGTGGCGCTGTTAATCTTTGGCCCCAAGAAGCTACCTGAAATTGGTCGGAGTGTGGGTAAAACAATTCGTAGTTTCCAAGAAGCTTCTAATGAATTTCAAAACGAGTTCAAACGGGAAGCTGAACAGTTGGAACAAGTTGTGAAAACAACTGCTGAATTGGAAACAAAACACATTGAAGCTGCTGCACCACAGCCAGAAAATGCTGGTTCCTCTCCCAGCAGCTAGGAAAATACTGCATAGCAAAAATGACAGAAGTTGAGAAGCAACCTGCTTTGGTAATTCCCCAGCTAATTGTCGGTTTGGGGAATCCAGAGCCTAAATATGACCAAACTCGCCATAATATTGGCTTTGCGGCTGTGGATGTTTTAGCGCGTGCTTGGCAAATTCCACTGGCGGAAAATCGTAAGTTTCAGGGAAATTTTGGTGAAGGTATCGCACCTGGTGGTGGTAAAGTTCGTCTGCTGAAACCTCTAACTTATATGAATCGCTCAGGACAGTCTATTCAAGCGGTAACAAGTTGGTATAAATTAC
This sequence comes from Anabaena sp. EIM26, assembly GCF_057568715.1. Lineage (NCBI taxonomy): Bacteria > Bacillati > Cyanobacteriota > Cyanophyceae > Nostocales > Nostocaceae > Anabaena > Anabaena sp. EIM26. The sequence continues at coordinate 3,211,167 of NZ_CM172472.1, forward strand.
CGCCTGAGTCGGTTCTGGTAATTTATGATGATATGGATTTACCTTTGGGAAAAACTCGTCTGCGTTTGTCTGGTTCTGCTGGTGGACACAATGGGATGAAAAGTACTATTTCACATTTAAGTAGCCAAAATTTTCCCCGGTTACGAATTGGTATTGGTAAACCTAAAGGTGCCGCTGATGATAATTCTGAGACTGTCTCTCATGTGTTGGGGCGGTTTTCGGCTGCGGAAAATAAATTGATGTCTCTCGTGCTGGAGTTTGTGGTTGAGTGTGTGGAACTCAGCTTTAAACAAGGTGTAGAAAAGGCTATGAATCGTTGTAATAGCCGAACTTTTGAGATTAACCCAGGTGGCTAGTTATCTAGATTTAGGCTGGTAATTGGTAATTGGCAATGGGTAATAGGTAAACTTTTTGTCACCTGCTATCACACCATTACCAAGCCAAATAATTGAATGAATGTTTAAAAAGAATGTTTAAAAACGACGTTTGCGTCTAGCTGAGACTGCTTTACGTTTGCGTTTTTCTTGGGGAGTTTCAAAGTGCTTATGATACTTTACATCGGCTAATATACCAGCTTTGGAGACTTGGCGTTTAAACCGACGGAGGGCTGAATCTATTCCTTCGTTTTCTCCTAAAACCACCTGGGTCATGCTCAGTCTATCCTCAATTTATCAATAATTTCCATTGTAATATTAGCCTCAAACTTAGCAAAGCCATTTAGTCCAAAGAATACTAATTTGTATTATGTCTTTCTCTCTGATTTTCCCGTTATTCCAAATTTGTTTCCGATTCAGAAGTGATGTCTATAGCTAAGGCTAGTTGATAGAGTTGACGACGGGATACTGCTGTATCTTTAGCTAATTGTCGGCTGGCTTGCGATCGCGATACGCCTTGTTTCATAATCTGTAATAATTCGGCTTTGAGTTCTGTTTCTGTGAGTTGGGGTTGACTTGGTGGTGTGCCGGCAACTAAGAGGGTATATTCACCTTGGGGTTCTTTTTGGGTGTAATGTGCGATCGCATCGCCAATTGTCCCCCGCCAAAATTCTTCGTATAATTTAGTTAGCTCTCGTGCTATAACAATAGTGCGATCGCTCCCCAAAACTGTAGCTAAATCTTGTAAACTATCCCGTAAGCGGTGAGGTGACTCGTAGAAAATCAAAGTCCGGGGTTCAGCTTGCAAATATTCTAACTGTTGTCGTCGTTGCTGACTCTTAGCTGGTAAAAAGCCTTCAAAAACAAATCTGTCTGTTGGTAATCCTGCTGCACTTAAAGCCGTAATTGCCGCACTAGCACCGGGAATAGGCACAACTGTAATTCCCGCGTCAATACAAGCTTTTACCAATTCATAACCAGGATCAGATATTCCCGGCATTCCTGCATCACTCACTAGTGCGATCGCTTTACCATTAGTCAAATGCTCTAATAACTCAGGAATCCGACTATTTTGATTATGTTCATGGTAACTCATTTGGGGCGTTTTTACCTGAAAATGTTGCAATAATTTCCCCGTGTGGCGTGTATCTTCTGCCGCAATTAAATCCACCGTTTGCAAAATTCGCACCGCCCGAAAAGTGATATCTTCTAAATTGCCAATGGGCGTACCGACAATATAAAGTGTTGATGGTTTGGGGTCAGTTTGCATAAAGTATTTTACATGATAAAAAACAAAAATTCTAATTTATAATTTGAGTTGATTTGAAGAATATTTAACAACTCCTCAATTACATTAGCTTTTATAGCCAATCCCGTAGGGGCGGGTTTTCCCCACCCTCTATGTATTATTAGATCCTCAACTAAACACGTTTGGGAAATAGACTTTTGCAAAATCACGAAAAACTCAGATATGTAGAGGTAAAGCGCATTACTTAATAGTGTCAACTTAAGCTCAAATCTTGATGATATCTCGTTCCCAGTCTCCGACTGGGAATGCTATTACAGAGGCTCTGCCTCTGTTTTCATAGAAGGTAGAGCCTTCTAGAATTCATTTCCATACAGAGTATGGGAACGAGAAAGGGTGAAACTGATTATATTTTATAAGGCTTTCACGTTAAGTTGACACCAATGAGCTTTTGCTTTACCCCTACCTATAGAATCAAATGATTAAGCCTTTTTGAGTATATACAACTACCAATTAATTGTTAATAAACTTCTCAAAAATCTCACCAAAATCCTTACGCACATAAGTTTCATGGGCATACTTTAACCAATTAAAAGCATACCAGTTAATTGCCTTAAATTGCTCTTCTGAAGTAGATGTAGTTGTAGAACGACTAACTGTGGTCGCTGCTGTATTTAAACTAGTTTGAGCATATTGATGATAAAGGGCATTTTTACGTTGAATTGAAGCAATTTTCAGTAAAGCTTTGTACAAATCTTTTAAGGGCGCAATATAACTTTTAGCCACATCAATAGAATAGGATTGTTCACCCATTGTTAACTTGATTTCAATATCCATATCTATTGTTCCTGCGGTTTCTAACCTCACATCTTTAATAATGTGTTGACTATAGCTAAAACGTTTGAGCAAACGTTTTTTACTGACCGCAGAAGTTCCATCCAGATGAATTAAAGCTAGATTAGTAAAACAGTATTCATCAGTTTTTGACTTGATCAAAAAATAGATTTTTTCACCTTCTTCATGGATCACATAGTCATCACTATCAACTTTGTTATAATCTTCCGGTTTGATCACAGCACCAATATCACTCAAACCTAGTGCATCCATCGCCATATTTTTGAACATAATTTATAAATCTCCAGCAAGAAAACAACTTATACTTTTATAATGTTTATTATATATCAGTGGGTAAAAATTCAAGTGTAAAAATTTCTGTTAAGCTGTAAGGATAACTATCAGGAAATAAAGACAATCCAGTTTCTCGTTCAGTGCTAATAGTAGCAAGTTGATAAGCTTTATCCAGAAAATCGGCTAAAAATGATTTAAGACTTGGGTTTTCTGCGAGGAGTTTTTCTAAGCGTAAGCGTTGCTCTTTTATGGTTAATTGCCAACTTCGAGAACGCAAATTACGTTGAAATTGCCATTTGAGTAAGTGCATAAGTAATACCTCTAATCGACTTTCTAATTCCCGTTTTTCAGAACGTCCCATATCTTCAATCTCTTCAGCAATATGATGAAAATCAATTTGATTAAATTGTCCAGTTCGCAGCAAATGTGCTTGTTCTTGTGTCCAAGCATAAAAATCATAATCATGGGTGGTTAAATTCATAGATTCTCCTATCATCTACTTAATAATTAATAAAATTGCCAATTACCAATGACCAATTCTGCCCTATTTGTAGGTTTAATTACCCTAGATTTAATTTACCTTGCAGACTCATCTCCACAAAATAATCAAAAGCTAGTTGCTATTGACTATACAGTGGCAGCAGGTGGCCCGGCAACAAATGCGGCTGTCACTTTCAGCTATTTAGGTAATCAAGCTAAACTCTTAAGTGTGATGGGTTCTCACCCCATGATACAGCTAATTCAAACAGATTTGATCAATCACCAAGTTGCAATTCTCGACTTAGACTCTAATAAAAGTACATCACCACCAGTTTCTTCAATTATTATCACCCAAAATACTGGTGAAAGGGCGGTAATTTCCATTAATGCGGTCAAAACTCAAGCAAATAGCACCTCTATACCAGCAAATATATTAGAAAATATTGATATTGTACTTATAGATGGGCATCAAATGGCAGTTAGTCAAATTATTGCCCAAACTGCTAAAATTCAAAATATCCCAGTTGTGATTGATGGAGGTAGCTGGAAACCAGGCTTTGAAGAAATTTTACCTTTTGTTGACTATGCTATTTGTTCTGCGAATTTTTACCCCCCAAATTGCCAAAATCAAGAAGATGTTTTTACATATTTTCAGAAATTTAACATTCCTCACATCGCCATTACTCAAGGGGAAAAACCTATTCAATACTTAAGCGGTTATAATAATGGTGTGATCAATGTACCACAAATACAGCCCGTTGATACACTAGGAGCAGGAGATATATTTCACGGTGCTTTCTGCCATTATATTTTGCAAACAAGTTTTACAGAAGCATTAGCACTGGCCAGTCAAATTGCAGCAACAGCTTGTCAACATTTTGGTACACGCCGTTGGATGAATTCAACTTTGTAGAAAATCATGAATGTTTGTATTACCTAAAACTATGGGAATTTCCAAACTAAATAACTAAAAATGTAAACAATTAAGGCTCTACGGTACTTATTATGCTAAATTACCATTTGATAAGACCTGAGTTCGGTGTTAGGAGTTTCTCCTATGCCTACGGCACGGCTTCGCCGAACGGAGTTATGATTTTTAAGAGCGAGAGAATAAGGGTTTGAGACTCCTACTAGGGGTGAGTTTTCCACAAATTATCTTATGTCGAACTCAGGTTAGTTTAATGTGCAAAAAAATAATCTAGGGGCGGACAAACGCCCACCCCTATAAAAATCAGGTAACACCAAAAACAATTACCAAGCCCAAAACAGCCCCAAATACAATCAAGGCATAGAATTGAACCCGACCATTTTCTAGGTATTTCAACCCTTCTCCACTGACAAGAGTAAAGAAGCCTGTCAGGTTAACAGCACCATCAACAACGCGGAAGTCAACTTCCATCACTTGTCTAGCAACACGACGTAAACCGAGAACAAAAACACGATGATAAATGTCATCAAAGTACCATTTGTTCAAGGATAGTTCGTAAAGAGGCTTGATTTTAGATGCGATCGCAGCGGGGTCAATTTTCCGGGCTAAATACATCAGCACCGCCAAAGTAATACCCACTACAGAAATAGCAATTGAACTACCCGCCATCACATAAAATTCATGGGGGTCAAATTCAGCCGCTTTTTCCATCACTTCCGCCAAACTTTCGTTAGGAGAATAGATGAACTGCTCAAAATAATTGGCGTAGGGAGTACCCACCAAACCAATCAACATGGAAGGAATTGCCAACACCAACAACGGTAAAGTCATTGTCCAAGGGGACTCATGGGGAGAGGTGCTGTGGTGTCCGTGGGAGTCATGGGAGTCATGTGCAGCCAATTCTCCTTTTTTCATTGCCCCTGGGCCAAAGTTAGGGGCTAATTCTGCTGCTACACCTAATTTTTCAGCAGCCGCAGCCGCAGCATTTTTGAGTTGGGTTTTGATTTTTTCGTCATTACCCCGGAATTGCCCTTCAAATGTCGAGAAATACATTCTGAACATATAAAAAGCGGTAATGCCGGCAGTTAGCCAACCAATCAACCACAACAGAGGGTTAGCAGCAAAAGCCGCACCGAGAATTTCATCTTTTGACCAAAAACCAGCAAAGGGAGGAATCCCGGAAATTGCCAAGCAACCAATTAAGAAAGTGATTCCAGTTGCAGGCATATACTTCCGCAGTCCGCCCATTAAGCGCATATCCTGCGCCAATACGGCATCATGACCAACAACGCCTTCCATGCCGTGAATTACCGAACCTGAACCCAAGAATAGCATCGCCTTGAAATAGGCGTGGGTCATCAGGTGAAATAATCCAGCAGAGTAAGCGCCTACTCCCATCGCCATGACCATGTAACCGAGTTGGGAAATGGTGGAATAAGCCAGTCCCTTTTTGATGTCGTTTTGGGTAATAGCGATAGTCGCACCTAAAAACGCGGTAAATGCCCCAGTGAAGGCAATCACGTTCATAGCTGCGGGAACGTTTTCAAATACCGGGTACATCCGGGCAATCAGGAACACACCTGCTGCCACCATTGTTGCCGCGTGGATGAGGGCAGAAATGGGGGTGGGGCCTTCCATTGCATCTGGTAGCCAGACGTGGAGGGGAAATTGAGCAGATTTAGCAACTGGGCCGAGGAAGACAAGAATTGCTAACACGATGGCGAGGAAATTGCTCACAGAACCGGTTTCGACTAGTTCAGATAAGCGATCGCCCATAATCATGAAATCAAAGCTTCCTGTCGCCCAGAACAGCCCTAAAATGCCAAGTAATAGACCGAAGTCACCTACCCGGTTCGTGACAAATGCCTTTTGACAAGCATCTGCTGCTGCCTTGCGATCGTACCAAAAGCCGACTAGGAGGTAGGAACACATCCCTACCAATTCCCAGAAAATATAAACTTGTACCAGGTTGGGGCTGACCACCAGACCCAACATTGAGGAACCAAACAAGCTGAGATAGGCATAAAACCGCACGTAACCTGGGTCATGCGCCATGTAGCCATCAGTGTAAATCATGACTAAGAAGGCTACTGTTGTCACAATCACCAGCATTAAGGCTGTCAGGTGGTCAATAGTGTAGCCCATTGTCAGGTGAAAATTACCTGCTGCGGCCCATTCCAAGGTACGGAGATAAGGCTCATGTCCTTGAATTTGACTCCACAGCAAGGCCAGCGATAGCCCCATAGCTGCTCCCATCAGGGAGATGATTACCACAGCGTTAAGCTGCCGCAGGCGATTTGTCACCTGATTTAACGAGATTAACCCTAGACCGACCAGCATTGCTCCTAAAAGAGGTAATACTGGAATCAGCCAGGCATACTGATAGATTACTTCCATCACTGACGCCTACTTTTATAATTCTTGACTAAGTTAGGATAGTGCTGCGGAAGCTTCCTTTGCAGGCAACTGTCCAGGTCGGAACTGTTAATAATTGTGACACACACCCTAGAGGATAAAATACCCCACCTATGAAGCTCTTGGTGGGGTGTTAAGCATGGTTTTAGATTTGGGGACTTTTTACTGGGTAATTGGTGATTGAGAAAATCATCTTTGCCAACCTGCTGCTTCTGCCTCCCATCAAACTGTGCGGCATTCTAAGTCCGCTGTTTTGGGGATACTGTATATTTTATGGTTAGTAATGTAGCTTAGTTTTATTTCTTCTAAGGCCAGACGTAAATCGTCTCTACTGCGAAAACCTTCTAAGCGCTGTCGGACTATACCTTTTTCAATCAACAGTAAAGTTGGTAGTGACTTAAGTCTATAAGTGGTAGATAGCTTGAAATTCTGGTCGGCGTTAACTCCCACAAGTTTAATTTCGTCGCCGCATTGAGCTTGAAATTGTAGCAACAAAGGGTGGATGATGCGACACAAGCCACACCAAGGAGCCTCAAAATTAACTAACACAGGAATTGGAGATTCTAAAACTTCTTGAGTAAATGTCCGCTCACTGACCGACAACACCATGACGCCTCTTGATTTATAGGGTTTTTATATCAAAGTAACTAGCATTAGCAGGGATTGGCAAGTCAGTCTTTAGGAATATTAGCGCTTATAATTACAGTATGGATATGTAATAATTCATCGCTTTTATGGTTGTGCTGACAAAAAAGCCACCGTGAATGTCGCGCTGGCTTTTGTTGATGTTTAACTCCTGATTGCCGTTTCCTCCCCAGGAAAGTAACTTGACCAGCAACTACCAAATATAAAATCTCAAACTAACGGAGGAAAACCCCACTGAAAGCTATTTGAATTTATCCTACATTGATTTGGTGGTATTTGATAACCGGGCATTTTTATTAAATTAGTATTTATTGTGATCTTGGGGATCACTAAAAACTACCACGCTATCCTACTAGTTGCTACGACTAACAAGGGGTGTGACCACCAAAACAAAGCGACAAAAATGGCAACTCCCAAGTAAGCAGGACGCAGAAATTCTTCCCATTTGAGAGATTGACGACCATCAAAAATTGCTTGAAAGGGAATAATTGAAGTTCGCTGTTTAACTACTTCAAATGCTTCTCCATAGCGATCGCGCAAACGACGATCTCCATGCCAAACCCCAAAGAGGTGATGTAGCACTAAACCCAGTGATGTGACTAGGGTAAAAGTAGTCCCTAACCAGAGGGTATGGGCAACGCACCAAATCACTTGTCCTACCATTTGCGGATGGCGAGTAATCCGCATAATTCCTGTCTCGTAGAGACGAACTTCTGGCTTTTGAATAGCCGCAATTTCTAGTAAATTGAAGGTGGCAGGGTATAAAAACAAAAACGAAATCGCTGATAGCACCCAAACTACTACTTTTACTCCCGGTATACCTTGCACTTGCCACAGTTGCAAGCCATCATAACGGTGGTTAAAAAAGTAAACAATTAATATTCCTGCTAAGGGTAAGCTAACTAATGCAAATAAAATGCGATAAAGTCTTGGTCCGATGTATTTTTCTGCCCAAGGACGAAGGGCTGCGCCTCCGCTGTGAGCGATCGCAAATGCTAATTGTAGCCCCAGCATGACAAAATAACTGGAGGTGAACCAAGGATTCGGCATCATAGACACAAGTGAAGTAATCTTAAAGAAAACTAAATTCAGTACCACCAATACCACAAAGTATGCACAAGGAGACTTTAGTCAAGATGTTGTGGTAACGTCTTCTTGGTGTCAAGCCTCGAAGTTGAAAATGCAATACAACTAATACCACTTAGTGTTTAAAAGAGAACTTTATTCAGGATGTTGTGGTAATGTCTTGTTCAAGTAAAGCTTCTACCTCGAAGATGCAATAAATTATACTCGGCTTATAGCTGTAAAATTTGATTTATTGCCAAATCCGCTCCTTTCAAAGTTTGTGGGTTGAGCCTTATGTCTGACCTTCCTTTCACTTTAGATCAGTTACGCATTCTCAAAGCGATCGCGGCAGAAGGGAGCTTCAAACGCGCCGCTGACAGTCTTTACGTCTCCCAACCAGCAGTCAGTTTGCAAGTCCAAAACCTGGAACGCCAACTGGATGTCCCCTTATTTGATCGGGGAGGACGACGCGCCCAATTAACCGAAGCAGGGCATCTACTCCTGAGCTACGGTGAAAAAATCCTCAGTCTGTGTCAAGAAACTTGTCGCGCTATTGAGGATTTACAAAATCTCCAAGGTGGTACTTTAATTGTCGGAGCTTCTCAAACTACCGGCACTTATCTTTTACCGCGCATGATTGGAATGTTTCGACAAAAATATCCAGATGTGGCGGTACAATTACACGTCCACTCTACCCGTCGCACGGCTTGGAGTGTGGCAAATGGACAAGTTGATTTAGCGATCATCGGTGGCGAGATTCCCGGAGAACTGGCAGAATCTTTGGAAATCGTTCCTTACGCTGAAGATGAACTGGCGCTGATTTTACCAACATCCCATCCCTTTGCCAAACTCGAAACCATTCAAAAAGAAGACCTATATAAACTACAATTCATTGCTCTAGACTCCCAATCTACTATCCGCAAAGTCATTGATCAGGTATTAGCACGCTGTGAAATTGATACTAGACGTTTTAAATTTGAAATGGAACTAAATTCCATTGAAGCTATTAAAAACGCTGTGCAATCTGGATTGGGTGCAGCTTTTGTCTCTACTGCTGCGATCGCTAAAGAATTACAAATGGGTGTGCTGCATCGTGTTCCTATTGAAGGCGTTATTGTCAAACGCACTCTGTGGTTGATTGTTAATCCTAATCGCTATCGTTCTAAAGCCGCAGAAGCCTTTAGTCAGGAAATCTTACCCCAATTTGCTACTCCTGGATGGGATGGAGATACGTTAAAATTATCACACAAGGATTTAGCGGTAGCTACATTAGATACACTAATGCCCAATTCATCTGACGCAGAATAAACATTTTGTCAAAGGTCAATAGTCAGTAGTCAAAAGTAAATATAGCAGGAGTCAGAATTCAGAGTTGAAGAAGGAGTCAGGAGTCAGTAGCCAGGAGTCAGAATCAAGACGCTCGTTCCTCGCTAACGCTGCGCTATCAGTCGAAGATACCCTGCTTCCCCAGCTACAGACCTGCGACTGATTATTCGCCCTTGGCGTTCCCGAAGGGTAGACCACCAAATGGTAGATTTGGTGGGGGTCTTAAACCCGGTTATTCATCTGCCACTCGCACAGAATACCCAACTGAATTCTGACTCCTGACTCCTGACTCCTGAATTCTGTTCGATAAAACCCTGTCATTTATTGATATCCTAATCACCCTGTCCATTGCTGTAGCTAATGACTAGTGACTAATGACTAATGGTCAATGACTAAAAACTAACATGGAAGTTTACTGCACTCGTCCACGCTGCCCGCGCCCAAAAAATTATTTTGCCGATTTAGATAATCTAACAACGCTAAAAACTACACAACAAAAATACTGTACTAGTTGCGGAATGCCGCTGTTGTTAGATGGTCGCTATGTTCCTACGAGTTTACTCGGCAGAGGAGGTTTTGGAGCCGCCTTTTTAGCAAGCGATCGCCGGATTCCAGGAATGCGTTTATGTGTAGTCAAACAATTCCAGCCGGCAGGCAACTTAACATCAGATCAACTACAATTAGCACAAAATTTATTTGAAAGAGAAGCAGAAGTTTTAGCACAAATAGGTAATGAACATAAACAAATTCCTGACTTATTTGCTTTCTTTCCCGTCGTAGTTCAGGGTTTACAACCAGGAACTCAAGACCAGTTTTTTTATTTAGTCCAAGAATATATTGATGGGCAAAACTTAGAAGAAGAATTAGCTCAAAATGGCAATTTTTCCCAAGTCCAAGTACTAGAAATACTCAGAGAAATTCTCCCAGTCCTGACATTTATCCACGATAGAGGCATTATCCACAGAGACATTAAACCCTCTAATATCATGCGTCGTCGAGATGGCACACTATTTTTACTAGATTTTGGTGCAGTTAAGTTAGTCGCAAATGCTCCTTCTGGTGCTGCTGGTTCCACAGGAATTTATTCTATGGGGTTTGCACCACCAGAACAAATGTCAGGAAGTCAAGTATTTCCATCTACAGATTTATATGCTTTAGCTGTTACCCTCATCACTTTAATGACTGGTCAAGAAGCAAATAAACTTTTTGATGCCTACAGCAACCAATGGAAATGGCGTTCTCAAATCAAAGTCAACCCCAGACTTGCTGATATTTTAGACAAAATGCTGCTACCTGCTGCTAGTCAACGCTTTCAGTCAGCCCAGGAAGTCCTAGAAGCCCTTTCTCCTCCCTCGGTTCCTCCAACAGCACCACCACAAATACAACCACCCCCGTTAATACCACAGCCACCACAACAAACAGTACCAGTTCAACCAGCCTTTGCTACCTGGGAATTATTGGCAGGAGCGGCTTTTAGCGGTTTTGAAGGGGCATTAATAGCGATCACACTTTTGAGTTTAGTCAAAAATCCAATCATCACTTTGGCAATTGCTTTTGTGGTTTTGGGTATCATCATTTTTAGCCAAACTAAACGCTGGCTAGAAAAATATGACTTGTTAATTATTGCGGGAATCAGTTTGGCAATTATATTTTTCTTCCCTTATTTACGGGGAGGTATTGTCCTTCAACAAGTAGTTATTTTAGCGGTTGCTGCTGCCTTAGTAAGCATTGCTATGACAACCATATTTAGACTAATTTATAAATTATTATCTTCAATACTTTAAAAACATACTTTATGTCCCAAAAAAATGAAACCAAAGTTTTAGTTATATCTCTGCTGTTAACAATTGGCATACTGGGTGGTGGTATTTGGTTTTTTGTCAATAAAGCTGGAGTGAAATTTGAAAATGCCAATACTCCTAATCAAACAAATAACAACCAACCAATAAATGAACGAATTAGCTTTGGAGAAAAAAGTTTAACTATTGGCAATATTTCTCCAGCCAAAAAAGATGGGATACAAGCAATAGCTAATCAAAACTATGAAAAAGCAATTGCAGATTTCACAGCCTCGCTAAAAAACAATCGTAATGACCCAGAAGCATTGATATATCTGAATAATGCCCGCATTGGCAACGGCAAAAACTATACTATAGTTACATCTTTACCTATGGGTAATAACACCAATGCCGCATTAGAGATTTTACGGGGTATGGCTCAAGCTCAAAGTGAAATTAATACTGCTGGAGGTATTAAAGGTGTACCTTTAAAAATAGGAATCGCCAACGATGAAGATAATCCCGAAATATCCAAACAAATTGCCGCCACGTTAGTCAAAAATTCTGATGTATTAGGTGTAATTGGCCCCAATACCAGCGATACAACTTTAGCCGCAGGTACTGTTTATAATTCTGGAGAACTTGTCGCCATTTCTCCTACTAGTACTTCAGTAAAAATTTCTAACTTTAGTCGCTATGTTTTTCGCACTGTTCCTAGTGATTTTATGGCTGCTAGAAACCTAGCGAATTACATGGTAAAAAAATTACAGAAAAAAAAGGCAGTCGTTTTCTTTAATTCCCAAAGTAACTATAGTCAATCTTTAAAATCTGAATTTGTTTCCTCTCTAGCATTGGAAGGTGGACAAATATTCAGGGAGGTTGATTTATTTGAAGGGAATTTTAGTGCAGCTAAAAGTGTAGAACAGGCAATTCAGGAAGAGGTAGAAGTGTTAATGTTAGCAACTAATACCGACACTTTAGACAAAGCACTGCAAGTAGTTCAGGTGAATCAAAAACGCCTGACTGTTATGGGAGGTGATGATGTTTATACTGTAAAAACTTTAGAAGTTGGTAGAGAACAAGCAACAGGAATGGTAGTGGCTGTTCCTTGGCATATTGACGGTGATTCTAAATCAGATTTTCCCCAAAAATCCCGGCAGTTATGGGGTGGTGATGTGAGTTGGCGTACTGCCCTCGCATATGATGCCACAAAAGCCTTTATTGCGGCGCTAGAAATTAATCCTACCCGGTCTGGAATTCAACAAGCTTTACTTTCGTCAGATTTTTCTACTACAGGTGCTTCTGGGTCAATTCGCTTTTTACAATCAGGCGATCGCAATGCTCCAGTCCAACTTGTGAAAATTGTTCCCGGTAATCGTTCCCGCACTGGGTATGATTTTGAGCCGATACGAGACAATTTAAAATAATTCGTAATTTATAATTCATAATTTGTAATTAAGTTATGTGTTGGGGCTTGATACTTTGACACATACAGAAGAAGTCAGGAGTCAGGAGTCAGAAGTAAAACTGCCTTTGTGTATAGGTTGCAATTTAGATTTTGTACCTCCTAACTACGCAAACTGCTGTAAGTTACTGGGAATTAAATTACCAAACTGTTGTTCAAGAGAAAAAATCATGGAAAAACTAGCTAATCCCCAATATCCAATTCATCAGTTGCTGCAACAACGCTGGAGTCCCTTAGCCTTTGCAGACAAACAGATAGAAGCAGAAACACTTTGCAGTTTATTAGAAGCGGTGCGTTGGTCTGCTTCTTCCTATAATGAGCAACCTTGGTATTTTATTATTGCCACTCAGGAAAATCCAGAAGAATTTAGCAAGCTGCTGAGTTGTCTAGTAGAACCAAATCAAGTATGGGCAAAGAATGCTCCTGTTCTCATGATCTCGGTAGCCAAACTTAATTTTGAAAAGAATGGACAACCGAATCGTCATGCTTTTTATGATCTAGGAGGAGCAGTTTGCAGTCTTGTTATTCAAGCAACTTCCTTCGGCTTGTTTGCTCACCAGATGGCAGGATTTGATGCATCTAAAGCGCAAGATTTATATAGCATTCCAGAGGGATATGAGGCAGTAAGTGCGATCGCAATTGGTTATCCAGGCGATCCCCAAGCGCTATCTGAACAATACCAACAGCGTGAATTTGCGCCGCGACAACGCAAACCCCAACAGGAATTTGTATTCACAAATACTTGGGGTAAAAATTAAAACCTATGTTCTAGATAGAATTCAGATTGGTAAATCCAATCTGAATAAAGTTTTATGAGAATATTTGAAAAATAAATTAATACTTTAAATACATCGGACTTTGCATGACTCAAAAAAATGAAACGCTTATTCTCGCCTTATCTCTGTTAACGACAATATCGCTCATAGGTGGCGGTTTTTGGTGGTTTACCAGAAAGTCAAATGTTGACCTAGATCAAATTATTAGCTCTCAGTCAAGCAATTCTAGCTCTAGTAATCAAAATCAAACCCAGAATACATCAAAAAACTCTCAAGGTACAACATTTGCTAATGTCCAAAATGTCCCTACAGGATTATTCAACTACGGTGGTAGTACTTCTTGGGCCCCAATTCGACTGGCAATAGATCCAGCACTTCAAGCAGCAAGGCCAGAGTTCCGGCTACGTTATGTACAACCCAGTAATGCGACTGCTGGCTCTGGTACAGGCATACAGTCATTAATTGATGGTCAACTAACTTTTGCTCAGTCCTCACGACCGATTTTAGACCAAGAGTTAAATCGCGCCCAGCAGCGTGGGTTCAAACTCAGTCAAATTCCTGTAGCTATTGATGGGTTAGCTGTAGCCGTGAACCCTAATCTGAATATCCCAGGATTGACTATAGATCAACTTAAATCTATCTACACAGGCAAGATCAATAATTGGAACCAGGTCGGTGGTCCCAATTTGTCAATCAAGCCGTATTCTCGTCGTATCAGTGATGGTGGTACAGTTGAACTTTTTGTCCAAGACATTTTGGGTGGTCAAGCTTTCAGTCCCCAAGTAGAGTTTATCTCTACGACCACCCAAGCCTTAAAAAAGGTGGCTGATAGTCCTGGTGGCATCTATTACGCTTCTGCCCCAGAGGTTGTTCCTCAATGTTCCATTAAACCCTTGCCTTTGGGGCGAATGCCAGGGCAATATATTGCTCCCTATCAAGAACCATTTGTTCTCCCTAATGAGTGTCCTGATAAACGGAATCAATTGAACATCAAGGCTTTTCAATCAGGAAAATACCCGATTACCCGAAATCTGTTTGTGGTGGTCAAACAGATTGGTCAAACTGAGGAGCAAGCAGGTGTTGCTTATGCTAACTTACTGCTAACAGAGCAGGGACAGGAACTAATTACCCAAACTGGGTTTGTTAAAATCCGCTGACTCCTGCTGTTGATGGCTTCAACAATGGCAAATACCAAACTTACACGCTTCCAAAGTGGCTTCTAAGTGCGCCTTAGTTGGTTCTGTTAATCGACTCTGCTGGTAGGCAAATCAAATTATCCCCTTGAGTGAGGATTAGTCCGCGTTGACGCAATTTACCCATTAAGCGGGTGACAGTGACGCGCGTTGAACCAATAGCACTGCCAATTTGAGCATGGGTGAGTGGGAAAGGTAGGCAATAACCGCGAATGACATCGGGATCGGTTTCACTCATTGCCGGTTCTCCATATTCCTCAATTAACAAGGTGAGAAATCCTAGAAGCCGGTCAATTGTGCGCCTTTGTCCCAAGGCACTTAGCCACAAAAGCTTACGCTGGTGTTGATACCTAAAGGCATCCATAACTTCACGACGGAAATGAGGCCAGTTATCTAAATCATGCCAGTACATCCATAGCACCGCAGTTTGGTCAACGTGGGCGTAAGACTGGAGTGTGAATGGTGACTGAGCAACAATTTCAAAAGGTTGCCCTGCTCCCACAAAACCCAAAAAAGCTTCTTCTGGAGTTCTATTGATGCGTCGTGATGTTAGCTGACTGGCAGTGGCACTAACTTGGGCGGTTCCTACCATTCGGATCGCACCTCTCTGGACTAAATATAGCAATCCGGGTCTGGCTGGAATGCGCTCATCTTTGCTGAAAGTGCGGCAGCGGTAGTGTTCTTGAGCCCAATCAAGAATTCGTTGCCAAGTTAAGAAAGGCCGTGATGCCTCGGAAAAGGAGGATTGAGATTGCATAGGTAACAAAGAGCGTTCGGCTGAAGACAAAGACTAAATAAAAAGGTGCAAGGAGTGTCTTTGTGTTAACAGGGTAGGCTTAACGCCTAACAGCGTCAGCTATCCAAAGTGTAGAAAGTCAATTTACTCTCTACTCTTTTGTTATACTTCTTACTGTACAATGAGGGTAGTAAAGTTTACTAATCATTCATCAATTATTCATCAAATTTTATCCTATTCTCATTTTTCTTTACCTAGACTAAACTTCTATCTAAAGGTGGATGGAACAGGATAAAATGGTGATAATCGAAAAAGTTCCCCAAACAACTACGTGCATCATTGGCTACTTTTTAAGAAGTATACCTCAATTAAACATTTAGTATATATCCATTTAGTGAAATTTCTAAGTGTTTATACTAAGGATGAGGAAATTCTAGGCATAGGAAAGGGAAAAATTCCTCTATATCAAGGTGGAGATAGTGAAAAATTTTTATATATTTCTAGCGTAGCTATAAAACTTTCTCTATCTGACAATTCAAAAGCGATGCTTATTGCCAAGCAACTTGCTAGTTATCTATCGGCAAATTGCAGTAAAATTTTTAGCGTTAAAATAGTCCCCCCTGGTTTAATTCATATAGAACTCACTTATCCTGCTTTAGCTGCTTGGTTACATAGTCTAACGACTGGGGACTGGGAAGAGGAAAGGGAGCAGGGAGCAGGGAGCAAGGGTGAAAATACCTCCTCCCTTCTGGAAAATAAAAATAACTTTTTTACAATTCAATATGCTCATGCACGGTGTTGTTCGTTATTACGATTAGCTCACCGAGAGGGATTGATTCAACTTGTAGATAATCGGGTTGATGTTGGGTGTGTCTTGTCTGCACAGGCTATACCCTGGTTAAATTCTGATCAAAAACTATGTCTTCATCAACCAGATGAGGTTCGTCTGATTCATAACTTGGTAAAATTAGTAGACGATTTGGTATTCCCTGATTCTCAAAGTTCTGTTAACTGGGAAAAAGCAGCACTAAAATTGAGCCAAGCTTTTGAGCGCTTCTGGTGTAATTGTCGGATTTGGGGTGATGTGAAAATTAATTCCTTGGAGTTAGCCCAAGCTAGACTGGGATTGTTGATAGCTACTCAGTTGGTTTTAAAGTCTGTGTTAGAAACAAAATTGAGGGTTTTTGCACCTCTAGAGTTATGATTTTGCCTTTTTTACCGAATAAATTTTAGAGCTATTGACGTAATGCTTCTTGTCCGCTATATTATCAGGTGTGTGAGGAGCGAACCAGCAAGGACACCGAGACGAAACACGGCCAGTCGTCGGTGTCCTTTCTGATGTCTATGAGTAGTTATTGAGCGAATTTTGCTAGGAAAGCAAAAACTTTTCTATAGCGATCGCACTTCCATGATTCTCTACGCTTGGTGCTACCCAATTAGCGATCGCTTGCACTGGATCGGGAGCGCTACCCATAGCCACACCAATACCTGCATATTCCAGCATTTCTACATCATTAAAGTTATCCCCAATAGTCATCACATTATCTCTTTCTAGTCCCAGCAGTTCTTCTGCGAGGTAACGGACAGCAGTTCCTTTATTCACAAATGGATTAGCTGCTTCTAAGAAAGTAGCCACGGATGTTGTCATATAGAGTTCTGCGGGTGTGTATTGAAGACGTAAATTACCCAAAAGTTCTTGAATTAAATTTGCGTCGTCACACAAAGCTAAAACCTTGGTAGGTTCATCACTCAAAACTTGACGCAAATCACCAACGGGAATAGGGGTTACACCACAACGTTCTGAATAAAGTTCAGTTTCTGTAGTTATTTCCCGCACATAGAGTTGGTCATTGATGTAAAAATGGACGGAGAGTAAAGAACGTAATTGCGGCTGTTCAAAGTAGTCTAGTAATTGCTGGGTAATTTCTCTAGGAACAGCTAAATGACGATGAATTTTTTGATTCTTTGGGTCTTGAATCCAAGCTCCTTGATAGGCTACAAGCGGTAAAGTAGATTTAATGTCTTGATGAAACCGCAAAGCTGAACAGTACATCCTACCAGTGGCTATGGCTACATGAATACCTTTTGCTTGTACTTTGGCGATCGCATCCTTGACAGTTTCACTCACCTGGTTATCGTGACCTGCGATCGTACCATCTATATCTAATACCAGTAGTTTAATATCTTTTCCAACTTGAGCTAGATTGCTAGTTGATGATAAATCAGTAGTAGATGCTTTATGCATAAATTCCCCAGCATTGAACTTCCAGTTAGAGATTAACAGGCGATCGCACTAGTTAAAATAGGTATGTCCCAACATTCGGTTAATCAGTTGATTTCAGATTCCCCAACTACAACCAGTCCCACCATCATCCTCGTAGATGGACATTCACTAGCTTATCGTTCCTACTTCGCTTTTGCTAAAGGTAAAAATGGAGGACTACGCACAAAAGCGGGAATTCCTACCAGCATTTGTTTTGGCTTTCTTAAATGCTTGCTGGAAGTAATGACAACACAACAGCCACAAGCAATGGCCGTAGCTTTTGACTTAAGTTTACCAACTTTCCGTCATGAAGCTGATGATACTTATAAAGCCGGACGTGCAGAAACACCAGAAGACTTTATTCCTGACTTAGCAAACCTAAAAGAATTGCTAAATAGCTTAAATTTACCAGTTTTAACTGCCCCCGGTTACGAAGCAGATGACGTTTTGGGAACTTTAGCACAAAAAGCTGCTGCGGCTGGATATCGGGTGCAAATTCTTTCGGGTGATAAGGATTTATTTCAACTAATTGATGCTGACAAAGGGATTACAGTTTTAAATTTTAGTCCAGATGCATTAAAACGTTCTGCAAATAGCATCACTGAATTTAGAGCAGAACAAGTTAAAGAAAAATTAGGAATATTACCCACACAAATTGTTGATTACAAAGCACTTTGTGGTGATCCATCAGATAACATTCCTGGAGTCAAAGGAATTGGCGAAAAAACTGCGGTAAAACTGCTAAATAACTATAACTCTCTTGATAATGTTTATGCAGAAATAGAACAATTTCAAGGTACAATTAAACAAAAATTAATTGAGGGAAAAGAGAATGCAGAAAAATCACGATTTTTAGCGCAAATAGTTGTTGATGTCCCCATAGAAGTTGACTTAGAAGATTGTAAATTAACAGGATTTGATAGCAGCATCATTACCCCTATTTTAGAGAAATTAGAATTTAATAACTTTTTAGATAAAATCAACGAACTGCAACTTAAATTTGGTGGAAAAGTTGTAGAAAAAAAGACATCCGAAGCAATTAATAATGAAGATGATGATTTGTCTTTCTTCAGTGCTGCGGAAACAGCAGAGGCTAAAAAACAATCTGCTTCGCCAATTCAACCACAAATCATTAATACAGAAGCTAAATTAATCGAATTAGTCAAACTATTAAAAACATTCACTAATCCAGAAATACCAGTTGCTTGGGATACAGAAACCACCGCATTAGAACCAAGAGACGCAGATTTAGTGGGAATTGGTTGTTGTTGGGGAGCAGAACCTGATGCAGTGGCTTATATTCCTTTAAATCATAAAATTGGTAATAATTTAAATCAAGATTTGGTCTTAGCTGCATTACGTCCAATTTTGGAAAGTGCTGATTATCCTAAATCTTTACAAAATGCTAAATTTGACCGTTTAATTCTGCGGTGTCAGGGAATTAATTTGGCAGGAGTGGTGTTTGATACCATGCTGGCTAGTTATTTGATAAATCCAGATAGTAGCCATAATTTAACTGACTTATCACAACGATATTTAGGATTAAGAGCAACAAGTTATTTAGATTTAGTTCCTAAAGGCAAAACCATTGCTGATATAGATATTCCGTCTGTTGCTGATTATTGCGGAATGGATGTTTATGCAACATTTGGTTTAGTACCAAAATTGCGGGAAGAACTAGAAAAAACTCCGGCTTTAGATAAACTATTGCAAGAAGTAGAACAACCGCTAGAAGAAGTTTTAGCAGAAATGGAATATACAGGAGTGAGAATTAATTCAGATTATCTCAAAGAACTTTCTCAGCAGTTGGAAACAGAATTAGCAAAATTAGAAATAACAGCAACTGAAATTGCAGGAGAAAAATTTAATTTAGGTTCTCCCAAACAAATGAGCTACATTTTATTTGAAAAATTGGGATTAAGTACCAAATATTCCCGCAAAATTCAAACAGGTTATTCTACAGACGCAGCGACTTTAGAAAAACTCCAAGAAGTTGATGAAACTGGTTTTGTGGATGCGATTCAGGAATATCGGACTTTATCAAAATTAAAATCTACCTATGTGGATGCTTTACCAGTATTAGTTCATCCCAAGAGTCAACGCTTACATACAGATTTTAATCAAGCTGCAACTTCAACGGGTAGGTTATCTTCTTCTAATCCAAATTTGCAAAATATCCCTATTCGTACTGCTTTTAGTCGTCAAATTCGCAAGGCGTTTTTACCTGAATCAGGTTGGTTAATGGTAGCTGCGGATTATTCACAAATTGAGTTAAGAATTTTGGCTCATTTGAGTCAAGAAGAAATTTTAGTAACAGCATATCAACAAAATGAAGATATTCACACTGTCACTGCAAAATTAGTTTTTGAAAAAGAAGAAATAACATCAGAAGAACGGCGTTTTGCTAAAACAATTAATTTTGGTGTAATTTATGGAATGGGTTCTCTCAAATTTGCACGTTCAACAGGTGTAGATAAGAATGTTGCTAATGAGTTTATTAAGCGATTTAATGAAAGATATCCTAAGGTGTTTGCATATTTGGAGGAAGTCAAAAAACAAGCTATTTCTCAAGGTTATGTAGAAACTATTTTGGGTAGACGGCGTTATTTTGATTTTACTAGTAATAGTTTACGTGAGTTGAAAAATAGGAATATAGAAGATATTGATTTGAGTAAGTTAAAGAATTTAGGTGCTTATGATGCGGGGTTATTGCGCTCTGCTGCTAATGCACCAATTCAAGGTTCTAGTGCTGATATTATCAAAATTGCAATGGCGCAATTACATAAAGTTTTAAAACAATATCAAGCACGGTTGTTGTTACAAGTTCACGATGAATTAGTGTTTGAAGTTCCTCCACAAGAGTGGGAAGAATTGCAACCACAAATTAAATCGCTGATGGAAAATGCTGTTTCTTTAAGTGTGCCTTTAGTTGTTGATGTGCGTGCAGGTGACAACTGGATGGAAACAAAGTAATACAATTGCGTAGTTATAGAATCTAGGCATAACTAAATATGCAACAGCACTAGAGCGTATTAATTAATCGTATCTTTGAGATAACTTTTATGATAGCAACAAAAACTACATAAAGATTACATAGTTTTTATACCATTTTAAAAAATTTACTTTAAACTAGCCTAATAGGTATTAGATGAGCTAGTAGCAATAAAAGCTGTTTGTTAATGTGTCTAGGACTTATGCACTATACAAATTGGACATGAGATGAATCGACGATAATAGGTTTTACAGGCTTTTGGGACAACATAAACGAGGTGTACATGAAAAAAACCAATGTTTTTTCACCATTGTCTGGTCCAATACTGTTTGATACAGAAAGTAATGCGACTAGGCAATACTTACAGGCAATGGAACGTTTATTATTAGTAGTTCAAGACCTTTCTCTTGCCCGGACTTTAGACAGGATCATGGAAATTGTGCGGGTAGCTGCACGAGAATTAACGGCATCCGATGGAGCCAGTTTTGTACTTAGAGACAATGGTTTTTGTTACTATGCTGATGAGGATGCGATCGCACCACTCTGGAAAGGTCAGCGATTTCCTATGAATATTTGTATTGGTGGTTGGGCAATGTTGAACCATCAAGCCGCAATTATTGAAGATGTGAGTGTTGATGAGCGTGTTCCTTATATTGCCTATCAACCTACATTTATCAAGAGTATGGTTATGGTTCCAATCCGCACTCAAGAACCAATAGGAGCTATTGGGACTTATTGGGCAACTTTCCATCAGCCTACTTTAGAAGAAGTCAAAGTGTTGCAGGCATTGGCAGATATTACATCCATAGCGATTGAGAATGTAGAAGTCTATTCACAATTAGAACAGCGAGTAAAAGAACGTACTCTTGCTCTAGAACAAGAAATTGAAGAACGAAAAGCTGCTCAAGCTGAAGTGCTGCATCTATCTCTAACTGATGAGTTAACAGGATTATACAACCGTCGAGGATTTTTTGTATTAGCAGAACAACAATTAAAATTAGCCCAACGAACTCAAATTCCTACTTGTTTAATGTTCATTGATTTAGATGGACTCAAACAAATCAATGATCAATTGGGACACGAATTTGGTGATTTTGCTATATTGGCATCTGCAAATTTAATCAACCAAACTTTTCGTACTTCCGATACTTTGGGTAGATTAGGGGGTGATGAATTTGTGGTACTTTTCCAAAGTCACGACCTCAATGTTGAGGTAATGATTCAGCGACTACAATCTTCTATTGATAAGTATAATCAGTCCGGTGATAAGCCGTTTGTTGTGTCAATGAGTATAGGGGTGGTTGATTATAACCCTAATGAACCAGTTCCTCTAAGTCATTTGATTACTATGGCTGATGAACTAATGTATAAACATAAACGTGCTAAGAAAAAGGTTGTATAACGTGATTTCAATTACTTATGGTGTGACACTTAGGTAAGTCCTACAATACTAGCTCTTTCAGGGTGATTAACGCATATCATTAGTATAAAATACATTATTTATGTTATTAAATAGCTAAATATGCCTATTTACGGTGCTGATGCGATTAATTTTGAAGGTGTGAATGGGGAAAGATACTGGTTTCATGAACCACACTCTTACACTGCTGTAGCGGATATTGATAACACATTAAGTGGTTTTCCCGTGGCAGTTTTTCTTCCTAGCCATCGGCCTGTACAGGATACACCCTTAATAATTGGCTTACAGGGGATGTGTGCGCCATATAGCTGGAATAATTTTATTGTCCCGACGCTGACACAAATGGGCATAGCCGTGGCTTTATTTGATACGCCCTTTGCAGGTGAACGTAGTTTGGTGCGGACATCTACTGCGGTGGTGGAAAACGAAATTAAGCCTTTAGTTGACAGAGGTATCCCATTTAATACAGAACTTTTATCAAAAATATTTCAACAGACAGCGGTAGATATTACCAGCATCCATCAATTTTGCTGTGAAAGATATGGACTTAATAGCCGTTTGGGTTTGTTTGGGGTGAGTATGGGAGTTTTATTTAGTTCCTATGCTTTTACTGCTCATGGAATTGGGGAAAGGTTATTAGGTACAATTGGTCATGCGAATCTGCAAACTTTTGCTAGTAGTTGGGGTTATTCGATTTTGCCAGATTTAGCTGCTTCTGGTTTAGGAACATTAGCAGAAAATATTTTGGCAAAAGTGCAACCACGATTAAAACCTGTGGTGCAGATGCTCAAATTAGCGAAAGATTTGAAATACCCTGATAAATATGCTCAAATCTGCAACCCGATGACTTATATTGAGCAAGTGAAATCACCTCGACGGGTGAGATTTTTAGTAGGTGCTAATGACCCGATTGTAAATGTTAAGAATGCTCAAGCTTGCGCTCGATGTTTCCCAGATGGTGATTGTTATGTAGTTCCGGGTTTAGGACATGGAAACAGAAAATCCGGCCCGACATTTGTTGATCATGTGCGTTACTTTTTGGGTACGCAATTAGGTGATTGGTAGTTTATTGATTGCGGCAGAATTTGCGATCGCCATCATGTTCAGGATATTGCCAAGAATAAGCAAAATGACTCACTCCCTTCAGTTGAGGCGAAAATTGGCGTAGTGCTTGCATTTGCGCTTCTAAGGATGGACGATTACTAATTGATTCTCCCCATTTACCAGCTAAAGCTGGAATCACATTTGTGCCTGGTTGTGCTGCACTTAAAACCCGTTCTACCTGTGCTGCAATACAACTAGCATTATTATCTCCACAGGTTGCATAAGCCATAGGATGCCATTCTAAAGAACTAGGAAAACGATCCCAAGGTTGTAAACGGGAATCATAACCTTGTCCTACAGCTTGATTACCATCGGAGAAAAACACTGCCCCAGCGGGAATGCCTTGCTGCTGTGCTGGGTAACTAGCTAAAGCTACAAAATCTATTATTCCTTGCATAGCATGGGCTACACTCAATTGCCACAACTCCAATTGCAGAATTTTTTGTCTTTCGGTTGCGGTTAATAGAGACTTTTGCGCTGGTGGAATATTGCGTCCTTCCCAAAGCGGTTCACCTTCTTGAGGATAAAGTTTATCGACTTGACCTATATCTCCTGCGGTGATGTATCCCCTACTTAAAAAGCGACGAATTAATTCCAATCCTTTAGCATTTTTAGCGCGACGAAATAAAGCTTCTTGAATTGCTGGAGTAAATAACCATAAATCGGAAACTTTAGTGGCTATAGAATCGCTTCCTGCTTGTCGAGGATAGCGCACATAGTCAAATAAAAGCCCATCTGGCCGACGACGCAGGATTTCTTGTACCATGCGGTAATAATCGGTTTTTGCTTGGGTGTTGTAGGGGTCAATGAATATTTGAGAACGGTTATCTACAACCTCTATACTGTTTTGGCCTTTACCATTGCGAGCGATCGCATCTTGTCTACTAGGAATCTGGCTGTATGTATAGCCAAAATTCATGGTAAACATCCAAGCATATACCTTCAAACCACGCTCTTGCCCTTTTTTAATCGCTGCTTCTAGCAAATCAATTCTTTCTGCACCAACCGTCCGAATTACCGCTGGCCAAACTGTCGGATTTGCTGCTGCTGGCAATAACACCTGTCCGTCATAAAATGCTTCTAAATAAACTTGGTTATAGCCACGGCTGACAATTCGATCCATAATCTGATCAATTGCTCCCGGCTGAGTGTCACAGGGATACAAACGCAACCAAATAGCTTGAGTTTGAGGCCAATTACGTGTGCGGCAATTTTGTAATTCTTGTGCGTGTTGTTTGACAAGTTTTTGATAGCGTTTTTGATGATCTTTTTTGCCTCTAAGTGCTGACAGCCTGAGGTTTTCTTTTTCTTGGATTGCTTTGGCAGATAACTGACAATATTGGCTTATTTGCGCCCTTGCTGGTTGAATCCCCACGCTGGGAATTAATAAACTACTGCTAAAAAGGAGAGTGAAAAGACTTCGACAAAATAATATTGGTTTTGTAAATTTCAAGGGACTTTCAGACATATAGAACATTGAATTGACGAAACAATTATCGACTCTAAATAATGAATTAAGAGCCATATTTTTCAAATCTTTTTCTTGTAATTGAGATAAAAGCTAATTTTTATAGACTTATAAATTCT
The DNA here is from genome assembly GCF_057568715.1 of Anabaena sp. EIM26. Classification (NCBI taxonomy): domain Bacteria; kingdom Bacillati; phylum Cyanobacteriota; class Cyanophyceae; order Nostocales; family Nostocaceae; genus Anabaena; species Anabaena sp. EIM26. Next base: position 3,236,088 of record NZ_CM172472.1, read on the forward strand.
TATTTTTGTTGCCAAAATTATTGATAAAAATACATTTTCAAGTAAGAATTTAGGAGTTCGGAGTTCGGAGTTCGGAGTTCGGAGTCAGGAGTCAGGAGTTAGGAGTTAGGAGTTAGGAGTTCGGAGTTCGGAGTTCGGAGTCAGGAGTCAGGAGTTCGGAGTTCGGAGTTCGGAGTCAGGAGTTCGGAGTTCGGAGTTCGGAGTCAGGAGTCAGAAGTCAGAATGCTTATGAAATGAAGAATAGAGAGAAGTAAGATTTTATCAAAATCATCAAATTTGACAAAAAGCCTTTATTTTCATGACTTGAAGTATTCTCTATCTTGAATATTTACAGTTTCAACCCTATGTTTAACTAAATTTGTTATGAAGTAGCCAAGAGTAAAAAATGCAAAGTCAAAATTTGGAACTTTGAATTTTTAGCTCTTGACAATCAAATAGGTGATCCTTAACTACCACGCTTTAGCGCTATTTCTACAAGGTTTAACTCCTTCTCTAGACGAGTTTTGAGCTTTTCAGGGACGGGACGATTTGGATAAGAACTGTAGTGTCCAGCTAAAGCGTTGAGGGCTGTTCGCATGGTTGTAAAGGAGCTAAGGGCTGAAACAGAAGAATTAGCTCGTTGGTAGCGAGCAGAAAAGTCATTAATTTGTTGACGTGTGGCTGCTTGAAGTTCTGCTTTATTTGGGGATTCTTGTGATACATCTAGAGCCTGTCTCATTGTATTAACTAGAGTCAAGGTATCTTGACGATAATCCCCAGTCAATCCATCAGGAGTACCAGAACATCCCATTAAGCCGATGCTTAGAACCAAAACTAGAGCAAGTAGACGCGACCAATAACGCTTCATATGCATTAATCAAAACAATACGTAAATTAACGTCCATCCTATCTCGGATTGGTATCCTGGAGATAGAGTGAGAAGAAAGGGAGCAGGGAGTAGTTCACAAGGGTAGGTTTTTAATATTGTCTGTGAAGGTAAGACTGTGAAGACAAGGAGGGAACGTAGACAAGGAAGATTTTATACGGATAATGGTCTGTTGACGGGCTATTCTTGTTGCTAATCATGCAGAGTTTGTCAAGTTTTCCACCCTTTTCACCTTGTCAGCCTTGTCCCCCAAGTCTTGCTCTCTCGACAATGTAAAAAACCTACACCTGTGAGGTAGGGGGCAGGGGAAGAGTTTTCCCAATTACCTATTACCTATTACCTATTACCCATTACCAATTTTCTGATATAAAGTATTCCGTTCTTGGTAAGATCTTTTTAGGGAAGCGTTGCCTGCGGTTAGCGAAGCGATCGCTTTTTGTAAGGTTTCAACTTCCATACAAGTTCCACCTATAGCCCCGGCCATGGTGGTGATATGTTCTTCCATCAATGTGCCACCGATATCATTGCAACCCCAAGTTAATGCTTCTATCGCTCCATCTAGCCCTAATTTTACCCAACTCGGTTGATGGTTAGGGATGCAATTTCCTAAATAAATTCTCGCTACAGCAGTTAGTAATAATGCATCCTTTAAAACTGGTTGATCTCGTCCCACACGACGACGTAAGGATTTAGGGGCTTCTTGTCCCACAAATGGTAAGACAATAAATTCTGTAATTCTGGCTGGGTATTCTTGCGCGATCGCATTTTGTTGGAGCGATCGCAATTTTTCTAAATGTCCAATTTGTTGTTCTGGGGTTTCAATATGCCCAGATAACATGGTGCTAGTGGTAGGTACACCTAATTTATGCGCCGTACTGACGATTTCTAGCCACGTAGCCGTATCAATTTTTTCTGGACATAGTACCCTGCGTACCTCATCATCCAACACCTCAGCGGCTGTTCCTGGCATAGAACCAACACCAGCATCACGCAAAGCTGTAATCACCTCAGCATAAGAAATTCCATCTAATCTGGCGATAAACTGGACTTCTTGGGGAGAAAATGCGTGTAGATGTAGCTGGGGAAACTCCTGCTTGATGGTTTCTACTAGTTTGAGGTAGTAAGGTAAAGATTTCCCGTTGATTTGTGCTTGTGGGTGTAATCCCCCTTGCATACAAATTTCTGTTGCTCCTCGACGCACCGCATCAGTAGATTTTTCCAGAATCTGCGCCCAACTTAACCAATAAGCATCAGCATCACCATCATCCCGCCGGAAAGCACAAAAACTACAATGCTGTTCACAGATGTTGGTAAAATTAATGTTGCGATTAATTACATAAGTGACTGTATCACCAGCTTGAGTGCGACGAAGTTGGTCAGCAGTAGCTCGAATAGCTGCGATCGCTTCTGGGTCTTTTTGTTTCAATAATACAACACCATCGCATGGTGATATATTATACCCATTTAAAGCTAAGTTAAGAATTTTATCAATAGTTATATTAGGCACAGTTCATCAAACGTAAACTACTTATTTCATTTTCGCAATAAATTCAAAAATTCAACTTGTAATGTTATATTAGACACTAACCTTTTGATTATGCTAAGTCTTCTACAAAATTGATTATTTAAATCTAATCATAATCCACTAACTTTACTATCTTGACAGATTAGCAGCAATTTATATGCCTCATTGGTTTTTGTGTATAAATTTAGATATTTGTAACCAAGACTGAAAATAATTGAATTTGCTAGATATTGACAATAATCATCCTTTTATTAGTGTATGTATAAATTAAAAGTAAATGCGTCATTATTAATAATCTTATCTGGTGTGATTTTTTCCTTATACTTACTATCTCAAATACCAGATGAAATTTACTATAGCGGTGATGGTGGACTCAAAGCATTATTAGCCAAACAAATTAGTTCTGGTAAGCTGCACTTTAATTTAGACCTGTCTGCACCGCAATGGGTACATAATCTCTGGAATAATGGACTATATCCTTTTGAAGCACCATTTAGTTACAAAATTTCTAATCTTTACTATATAACATTTCCCTTTACATTTCCCCTCGTCACCGCACCATTTTATGCTCTTTTTGGTTTCAGAGGTTTTTATATAATTCCTCTAGTTTCTACATGGTTGATCTGGTTTAGTTTTGATCGACTTTGCCAATTTTATAAACTAAATCAACTAATAACAGCCATAGGATTACTCACTCTAATATTCGCTTCTCCATTAACTATGTATAGCGCCATGTATTGGGAACATACACTTGCAGTATGTTTAGCTTTCAATGGGTTGCTGATTATGTTAACTAAAGGAGCAAAAGATTTTTCCACAAAAAATTCAGTCCTCAGTGGCATATTAATTGGTCTATCAGTCTGGTTTAGACCTGAATTTCTGGCATTAGTAGCTATTGTAATTATGTTAGTTATTACATCATATAGCAATGCTATTGGATTTATGAACGGAATTTTGAAAACGAACCGCAGAGAAGCAGAGAAGGCAGAGGAAGATAAAAAAGGGGTGTTCGCATCTTATTTAGGATTGCTATATCTCGATTTAATAACTATTCTCAAAAGTAAACAAATAATATTTCTTGCCAGTCTGATATTGACTGTGTTGTGTTTCTTTGCCTTAAATAAGATTATTTATAACCATCCTTTAGGCGCTCATGCCTTCCAAGTAGTAGAAAATTTTTCACTGCAAGCAAGACTATTAAAGTCTGTGAAATTTTTTAATGAACTGAGAAATAACTTACTCCAATATTTCCCTATTATCTATTTTGCAATTCCAGTTTTGATGATTTCTTTATTTAGGAAAAATATCAATTTTACTCCAGCAATTAAACAAATATTATTAATATCTATTTTATTCCTTTGTTTAGTACCTGTACTCATTCCTAGTGACGGAGGTAAACAATGGGGATCAAGATTTTTATTAGTCCTCATCCCATTACTTAATTTCATCGCCATATCTTGTTTGGATAGAACATGGAAGATTAAAAAATTTGGGATGAAATATATTAGCAGCGGTATTTTTGTAACTTTATTTATACTTGGATTTCACCTCAATACAATTCAAGGTACTATAAATTGTTACCAACAAGGCAAAATAGAAAATCTGGCTGTACTTGATTTCTTACGGAAAGATAGCAATAAAATTGTAGCTGTTGCTAACCAGTATGTTGGTCAAAGTTTTGAAACTACCTTCAAGCAAAAAATCTTTTTTCTGACTAAAAAACCTGACGATTTAAGTAAATTAGGTTTGGCATTACATGAACAAAGCTATGAGAAATTTATTTATATATGTCCTGTTTATGATAAATGTTTTTCTTCCCCACAAATACCTGATAAATTAGAATTGTCTGCCAACCAGAAAAATGTAACTATTCAATTCAAAAAAATCATCCAAAATAAAAGATACAGAATAGAAGAAGCAACGATTATTGAAAATCAACCAAAAGCCTGATTTATAAAAATAAGTAAATTTAAAAAATGAAAACAGACTCACCAGTTAATCACCTCAAAAATCTTGTATCTGTAGAAAATATATCTCTGATTGTTATTGCTTTAGCAGTTTTGCTGCGAATTATCAATCTGGGAACTAGAGAATTTTGGTATGATGAGGTTTTATCTTTATTACTTTCTACCAGTAAAAACAATGCCTACAAAATGCCTGGAGATGCACCAGTAGTATTAGCAGAATATACATCCTTATTGCGTTTACCTGTTGAGTCCAGTATTCGTGACTTTTTTTTAAATATCAGGGATTTAATTAAAAGTCTATTAGGGGCAGAACCTCATCCACCAATATTCTTTTTAAGTCAGCATTTTTGGCTGCGTCTTTTTGGCAACAGCGAAGCAGCGATGCGAAGTTTAAACACATTAATTAGCATTGCTGCTATGGGTGGGGCTTATGGTTTAGGAAAATTTATTTTAGGACATCGGGGCGGATTATTCTTGGCTGCACTGTTAGGAATAAGTCCTTTTTACTTATTTCATTCTCTAAATTTCAGGATGTATGCCCCCCTTGTATTGTGGGCAGTATTAAGTGCATGGTCACTATTGCATCTTATTGAACAACAAAATTCTCAAAATCCCCAAAGTCGTCGTAGTCAGATCTTCTGGAATGGACTTTTAATTGTCTCCAGTGCTGTTGGTTTGATGACTTTTTATTTATATGCCTATTGGCTAATAGTTTTAGGAGTATTGGTACTCTATTTAGATAGAAGACATTGGTTACAGCATGGTTTGCGCTTAGGTGCTGGAGTTTTATTAACCATGCCTTGGGTGTTGTGGGGTACAATCAAGCAACTACGTAATGCTGACTTAGATCGTTTTGGTAACGCCAAGGCTACATTACCTCCCTTGTTAAGACACTTACAGGATTTTACTAACACTTTGGGTACTGACGTACTTATAGGAGACTGGGCAAGTAGTTTAGACCCTATGATTATTACTGTAGCTGGTGGTTTGGTAATCTTGCTATTTTTAGCCGTTAGTATTCATCTCTGGCGAAAAGGTGAACAGAAAAACTTAGGTACAGTTTTAATATTAGGAATTTTGCCGTTATTACTAGCTTTGTTAGTAGATATCGCTACGAAAAAGTTTACCTTGGGTTTTGGGTTTGGACGGACAATGATCATTATTGTCCCAGGTTGTTTATTATTAATAGCTTTGTGGGTAGAAAAAGCAGTTGCTAAACAATGGCGTACCTTGGCAGCTGCTGGTGTGTTGTTGGTGTATCTAACTATTAGCGTTGGTGACTTGAGTTTGCGACATCGTTCAGTTTTTCGTCCAGTTACCGAATTAATTGCCCAAGATGCAAATCAGCCCACATTAATTGCTATGAATTCCAAAGCTTGGGGTCATGTCATGCGTGTGGCTTATTATATTCCCACCCAGTATCCTGTTCTGCTTCTTTCTCAAAAGCCGTCAGAACTAGCTGCTTCTTTAGAAAAAGTTCTGAGGGAAGAACCAACAAAATATGCTCGGATCATTTGGTTAGACAGTGCTAATCCTTTATGGTCACGTTTAAAAACAGAAGCGGAAGTAGAAAGGGAACAACAAAAAATTCAACAAGTTTTGTCATCTCAATTTCAGTTAAAAAATACTCAAAATCTATTAGGTACAATGCCCCTTGACCAATTTACTGCCAAGCTTTACACTCGTTCCCTGAGTCAGGAAGCTAAAAAACCTTAGTTCGGAGTTCGCATTTAGTCAGAGTTTTTAGACGACGTTGGCAGGTGTAACACGAATTTATCCTGTGCGTAAATGCCAGTTTAGCTGCTTTTTTTGGGTAAATTTTTGACTGGACTGGGAGTATTCCAACCTACATTCTGCACCCTCATATGTCAAAAAAGACTCTTCCGCAGAAAAATTGGGGATTGCCAATTTAATTAAATCAACCTAACAATGAAGAGAAAATTGCCAAAAAGCTGTTAGTTAATAACTAGTGACTTTTTGCCAAACAAGATTTTAATTGCAGACTGATTGTGATGAATATAGCTAATTTTCCGTGGCTGACGACGATTATTTTGTTCCCAATAGCCGCGTCACTACTACTTCCTATCATCCCAGATAAAGACGGCAAAACAGTGCGCTGGTATTCCCTGATTGTCGGGTTGATAGATTTCGCACTGATTGTTTACGCTTTTTGTACTGGGTACGATTTCTCCAATCCCGATTTGCAACTGGTGGAGAGTTACCCCTGGGTTCCCCAGCTAGGTTTGAATTGGTCAGTAGGGGCAGATGGCTTGTCTATGCCCCTAATTCTCTTAACTGGATTCATTACCACCTTGGCAGTTTTAGCAGCTTGGCCTGTCACCTTCAAGCCGAAATTATTTTTCTTCTTGATTCTGGCTATGTATGGTGGTCAAATTGCTGTATTCGCTGTCCAGGATATGCTGTTATTTTTCCTGGTGTGGGAATTGGAACTTGTGCCGATCTACTTCCTGCTGTCGATTTGGGGAGGTAAAAAGCGCCAATATGCAGCGACCAAGTTTATTTTATACACTGCTGGCGGGTCGCTATTTATTTTGCTATCTTCCTTGACAATGGGTTTTTACGGCGATACAGTGACTTTCGATATGCGATCGCTCGCCCTCAAAGACTACGGCCTCAACTTACAACTTTTACTGTACGCTGGCTTCCTGATTGCCTACGCTGTCAAGTTGCCTATCATCCCCCTCCATACCTGGCTACCAGATGCCCACGGTGAAGCTACAGCGCCTGTGCATATGTTACTAGCAGGTATTTTGCTCAAAATGGGTGGTTATGCCTTAATTCGCATGAATGCCCAAATGCTCCCCGATGCCCACGCTTACGTTGCACCAGTATTAGTTGTTTTGGGGGTAGTAAATATCATCTACGCTGCCTTAACATCCTTTGCCCAGCGTAACCTCAAGCGAAAAATTGCCTATTCTTCAATTTCCCACATGGGATTTGTTCTCATTGGTATTGCCTCCTTCACCGATTTAGGTTTAAGTGGGGCAGTTTTACAAATGGTTTCCCACGGATTAATTGGGGCAAGTTTATTCTTCTTAGTCGGTGCAACTTACGACCGTACACACACCCTAATGTTAGATGAAATGGGTGGTGTTGGTAAAAGAATGCGGAAGATTTTCGCCATGTTTACAACTTGTTCAATGGCATCTTTAGCATTGCCAGGAATGAGTGGCTTTGTCGCAGAATTAATGATATTCGTTGGTTTTGCTACTAGCGATGCTTATAACCCGACATTCAAAGTTATCGTCATTTTCTTGATGGCAGTTGGTGTAATTTTAACACCAATTTATCTGTTATCAATGTTGCGAGAAATTTTCTATGGTCAAGAAAACGAAGAATTAGTTTCTCACCAAGCTTTGATCGATGCCGAACCCCGTGAAGTATTTATCATCGCTTGTTTGTTGATACCAATTATCGGCATTGGTTTTTATCCCAAATTGCTAACACAAATGTACGACGCTACAACTGTACAATTAACAGCAAGATTGCGTGATTCTGTACCCACTTTGACCGCAGAGAAAGCCGTAGAAACGGTCTCTTTCAGTGCGCCAATAATTGGTAATTAATTCGTAATTACAACTACGATTTATATTGAGGGTGGGTTTAATACCTGCCCTTTTTTATCACTGATTTAACAGATTTAAGGATTTCACGGAATCAAGGAATTTTTGGTAACTGAAAGGGTCTAAGACTCCTAATATATGACGTGCTTAACATAAATATTTTTCTAGATAGATGCGTTAGCTACACAAATAATTAATATATATTGCTTTGCATGATTTTTAAAATTTTAAAATTATCTAATCGAAAATTTGGATTTACTGACATACACCTCTTTATTGGCATAACTGTTTCTCTAGAAACAGTAACTTGCTTTCTAAGTTAGTTAGAATCTATGGAAACCATCTAAATATCCCTAGGAAAATTTTAGAAATATCTGATGAATATTCAGATGTCTCTTTACCATTAACACAAACTTATATTTGTGTTCTATAAAACCGTGATAATTACTAGATTTTTATTTAAGTAAAAGTTATAAAACCAACTAATCGCCTTAGTATAATTTACCTTAAGTATGCAATACTGTGCCGCTATCATGCAGATGGATTGGATTAGCTTACTCAAAGCTCAACAAACAGACTTTCTACAACGTGTGAAAAAACCTAAAACTGCGGATCTTTCTCTTTTAGAAGGTCAAGTAAAAGGTTGTCATAGTGAAATTGTAGCATTTTGCGGTGAGCCATTGGCAAAAATAGTAGAATGTTCGCGCCAACAAGCAGAAATTCTCGCCAAAAATCCGCCACCAATACCACCAGAATATCCTGAACCACCGGACTGGATAATTCCCTTTCCTAAATATTTTCAACTGCAAGCAGAAGATTATCTAGTTCGAGAACAAATTGTCCATCAATTGATGACAGAAAGGTTAGGTAAATTGGTTAAAAAAGTGCCGCAAGACACTTTAAAAAATATGGTATTAGATGATGAAGGAAATTTACGTGGTGAAAGTAAATTTCCTTATTGGTTAACTAGTAATCCCAAAATTAGTATTCAAGTTTATGTAGCAGATGGAGAAAGTTTCAACGGAATTAAAAAAGATAAAATTCGCTGGTCAGTCACTCAAGAAGACGTAAAAAATTACCAAGTTTTAATTTTTCTTTGCTTGTTGTATCCAGCAACGACCAAATTGGGCTACGAAAAGCAAACTGTCATGGCTGGTTTTTTACCAACACATCAACTTCAATTTACTGAACCGAAACTGTTTATAAATCCTAGTAATTTATTGTATGCAGGAGGATTAAATTGGTATTTAGAATCGTTAAATGGCAAAAAAAATGATCTGCCCATAGAAGATGAAATCATCATAACAGAGACTATTCAAACCTTGCCGTCAGACCATCCGCAAAAGAGTATTATTGGTGAATGGGAATTTTGGCAGACTTTGCAAGGACACACTAGAGGTATTAACTGTTTAGCTTACACTGTTAAAACCGTGCCAATAGAAAGTTCTGGATATCAGTATGGTAAAACTGTGCCTATATTAGCTAGTGGTAGTCGGGGAGAAACGAAATTATGGGATCTAACCAAGGGTGAATTAATAGAAACCTTGTCAGAATATCCTTGGGTAATATCGGGATTAGTAGATGAAGTAAATTCCTTGACTTTTAGTGCAGATGGACAAAGTTTAGTTAGTGTAGGTGCAGATTCTACTATTAAAATTTGGCATACTGGCGCACTAGATTTAATTGATATTTTGCATAAACATAATGGAAGTGTGCGTTGTGTTGCCTTTACTCCCGATGGTAATATGATCGCAACTGGTGGTGATGACAGAAGAATCTTGTTTTGGGATTTGTGCCATCGCCAAGTTAAAAAATCCCTATCTCTAGATGATACCGCTGCTCATTCAATGGTGTTAAGTCAAGATGGGCAAATTTTGATTACAGGTAGTTACCGTAAGATTAAAATTTGGCATACATCTTCTACAGTTAGCAATAAAAATGTTGAAGATATACAACCCCTACATATTCTCAGGGGTCATTCTCACATTGTTAGTTCTTTAGCAATTAGTGCTGATGCTAAATTTTTGGTAAGTGGTAGCCGTGATAAAACTATCAAAGTCTGGAATTTGGAGACAGGGAAATTAATTCACACTCTCAAAAGTCATAGAGATGGTGTATATGCTGTAGCCCTCAGTCCCAATGAACAAATTATAGCTAGTGGTAGTGCTGATAAAACTATCAAATTGTGGCATTTAGAAACGGGTGAATTATTAGCTACGTTTACTGGTCACGCTAATACGGTTACTGCTTTAACTTTCACAGCTTCTGGAGAAATGTTGGTCAGTGGGAGTTTAGATAAGACGATTAAAATTTGGCAGAGAAGTTAAATTTAAAGCCGGAGGAGGATTGCACTTTTTCCCCAACATCTCTTTTTACATCATGCAAAGACGCAAAGGAAGAGGTTAGCGATACCTTCGGTCAGCTTCGCTATCGCACTCTCTCAACTCCCAAATAGCGATACCTATCTCTTCGACACGCTGCGCGAATGGTAAGATATCTCTACCAGACACTACCGCGAATGCTAACGCATAGCTATATGATATGATTGCACTATTAAGATTAATTCGTATTGACTAAAATATTATCAAGAAAACAATGCCAGCAAAAGATATTTACCATGATGCTGTTAAAAATGCCTTAATTAAAGTTGGATAATTACTGCTGATCCTTATAAAATCAAGTATAAAGATGCTGAATTATTTGCTGATTTGTCCGTTGAAAAACCCATTGCAGCAGAACAAAATGGACGAAAAATAGTTGTTGAAATTAAGAGTTTTCTTAGTCCTTCACCCATGAGAGATTTTGAACTAGCTTTAGGGCAATATATTTTATATCGTAATTTAATTAATCTTACAGAACCAGAGTATACAATTTATTTGGCTATTAAAGAAAGTACTTACGAAAACTTTTTTACAAGAGATTCAATCAAAGAGATTGTCGAACTAAATCAGATTTTGATGATTGTAGTGAATGTAGAAAAAGAGGAGATATTACAATGGATAAACTAGAAAAATATCAAATAGCAATTAAACAAGTTCTCACAGAATATCATAATTGGGTTTCTGGCGCAGCAAATTTAACTGATGAAAGTTGTTTGATTTTTGATGATAATAATCATCACTATATTTGGTGTTTTTTGGGTTGGGATGGCAAAAAAAGAACAAATAATATCCAAGTTAATATCAGAATTAAAAATGATAAAATTTGGATTGAAGAAGATTGGACTGAAGAAGGAATAGCTAATGAGTTAATGAAATTAGGTATTTCTAATCTTGATATTGTTTTAGCCTTTCATCCTCCTGAAGAGAGGAAATATACTGAATTTGCTACTGCTTAAATATCATAGCGATCGCACTCCCTCAACTACCCAAACAGCGAACTGACAAGTCAGCGCTTACGCTATCGCACACCTTCCCCAAGTATCGCATCCCCTCAACTCCCCAAAAGCGATACCTTCGGTCAGCTATCTCTACGAGACGCTACGCGAACGCTATCGCACTTCCTTAACTTCCCAAATTTTGATATACTGATAATATACCAAAATAATCAAATCTAGCATTTTATGATTAATAATCACCAATCTATTACAGCTAAATCATCAGCAAAAAGCCGCAATGATTTATTGCTAGAAATTGAACATACTCCAGAAGAATACATACCCGAATTACTACAAATTGTCCGGTTATTCCGTCAAAGTGTGACGCTGAAACAGACATCTTTAAAAAACTGGGAAAATGCTATTAATGAAATTAATGAAAGTGATGCAATTAAAAAAGAACATAGAAAAACTAATATTAAAAGATTGTTCGAGTCATGGAATGAATCAGATGATCAACAAGAACAACAAGAAACTTTAGAAATCATTGAATCTATGAATGGTATTTCAATTTAAAATAAAATGAGTCAGGTTATTGTTTTAGATTCTGCACCTGTGGGATTAATTACTAATCCTAAAGGAAATCCTCTAGCTGTGCAATGTCAAGAATGGTTTTATAGTCTTTTTGAAAGAGGTTATGAGGTAATTTTACCAGAAATTATAGATTATGAAATTAGACGGGAATTATTAAGAGCAAATAAGTTATCAGGTATTAGAAAACTAAATCAACTTAAATCAGAAATTATTTATCTTCCTATTACTACAGAAGTAATGTTAAAAGCAGCAGAATTATGGGCTGAAGTGAGAAATCAAGGTAAATCTACAGCAGATAATAAGGCTTTAGATGGTGATGTTATTTTAGCTGCTCAATCTATTTTAGTTGCTAATTATGGAAATGAAGTAATTATTGCCACGAGTAATAAAAAGCATCTTTCTATTTTTATTGATGCTAGAGAATGGCAAGAAATTTAAGCAGTGAAAGCGATCGCACATCATCCCCCTAGTATCGCACTCCATCAACTTCCCAACATCTCTTTTTAAACGAACCGCAGAGACGCAGAGAACGCAGAGGATCGCTCATTTTACCCCAGTATCCTTTTTTAACGAACCACAAAGACGCGAAGAACACGAAGGAAGAAGAGAAGAAAGAGCGATATTTGGAAGTTTCGGACATAGCATACTTATAAGTGAGTAACTACTGTTTTTTAACAAATAACTGGACAAAAATACCACTATTGCTTATAGTAATAACCTGTACTGTTTATGAAAATAAGGAAATAATTTTGACTACATTTGCTAGTTACAAAACAACAGCATCTAAGTGGATTACTATATTTGATTCACCGTTCTATCCAGATTACTTGGATGAAGCTAAAATACTTTATGAAAAAGTACAAGTATGCTTTATAGAACTTGTTGATAAAGCACAAACGTCTACAGAATTACTGGAGATGATCTCTAAAGAACCTAATCCTTTACGAAATCAATTACTTAGAGTTTTTCGTAGATACGTCTCTCCAGATACATCTGTAGAAATGACTAAAAAGAAAGGCGATATCCCTAATACTATTAGAAACTTTAGTGATAAATTTCGTCCGATAGAGGAAGTTAAACAAAAGTTGCACAGTCGTCCCATACCTGATGAAACTCTCATGGCACTTCTTCTTGAATACAAGACAAAAGGAAAAAAAGGGTATGATTTAACAGAAAGTTTTTTCTTATGGTTTAACGAGAAATTTAGCAAAGATTATTCTATTAAAGGACCGATTCGTGGTGGGAAAGATGTGATGTTACATAAGGCTTTGAATAACTTTCCATCTAAAATTCCTGCGGATATGTTAATCTCTCGCTTAGATGGAACTCCATTAGTAATTGGATTTGCTCGTTATGACTCCGACAGAGGAGGTTCTCAAGAAGATGATAGAATAGGAGGAAATCGAGATAAAATCACAGAAATTTTGGGTTATGCTAAAACATACAATTTGCCATTAAAAGTATTGATCCTGAATGATGGTCCTGGATTACTTCTAGGTTCTATGTGGAATGATTACGCTAATTTAGAACAATATGGACAAAGTAGAGTGATGGTTTGTACTTTAAAAATGTTAGAGGAGAGATTTACACAAAGCTGGTTAGAGAGTTAAGTTTACTATTCCAATTTTTGATAATTTGATCAGAAATTAACTCTAGATTTAGTGATTCTTCAATATAAAAATCTAACCCTGTTCTTAAAATTCTATTAACTTCAATTAAGTTTATTTGTTTATATTTACAATTACCATTTTTACCATTAACAAAATCACCCATTGCTTCACTACCATTAACTAAACGTTTAATTATAGTATCAATAGATAATGGAGAATTATCAATACCTATCCATTTTCTACCTAATTCTTCAGATACAGTTAGAGTAGTTCCACTTCCTGCAAAGGTATCTAAAACAATATCTCCTGGATTTGATGAAGCCATAATTATCCGTTTCATCATCTCTGAATTTTTCTCCGTTGGATAACCAGTGATTTTAATATTTTGATTATGAGCGTCTTTAAAATCAAGCCAAATATCTTGAATCGAAATACCCTGACTATTATCTAAATATACTTTTCTTCTGGGATTACCTGTTGAAGACCAATATATTTCCCCTCGTGCATCCATTTCATCTAATGTTTCTGGTGTATATTGCCAATGTTTACCGGGAGGTGGTAACGTACCCCTCCAAGATTGACCTGTTGCTCCTTTTCTTACCCCTGGAGCATGAATAGGAACTTTTTTATATAGTCTTCCTGTTGATTCTTCTACATATTGATATTCTTTTTTAATTGAGTCTTCTGTCCAAGCATCAAAAGGTTGATTCCATACATAATTATCTGTTTTTGTATAAAAAAGAATAAAATCTGCAACATTACCATATTGTTTGCGTGTATAGTTTTTAGGATTACATTTTTTTCTAGTAATCCAATTACGAAAATTTTTAACCCCAAAAATTTCATCCATGATAATTTTGACAGTACAAGCCATTTTTTCATCTAAATGTACATAAATAGAACCTTCCTCTGATAGAATTTCTCTAATTAAAATAAGACGTTGACGCAAATATTCTAAATATTCTGCACCTTCCATGAGATCATGATAAGCATGATTGTTATTACGAGACTCAAAACTGCTACCTGTTGAGTATGGTGGATCAATGTATACTAAGTTAATTTTTCCGGCAACATTATCATTATTTAATAATGTGCAAAGAACGTTTAAATTATCTCCATATATTAGTTGATTTCTAGGATATCCTTCAACGCTAATTATATGATTTAACTTAGCTGGCTGAATTTTCAATATATCTTCTATAGGCATTTTTCCTTCATATTCAATTCGGAAAGATGTTGTATTTTGTTTATTATTACGCCCATTTTTACTAGGTATTCCTGTTGCCATATTGTTTAAAATGTTGACTTTTTTATAATTATACTATAGCGATCGCACTCCCTCAACTCCCAAATAGCGATCGCACACACCCCAAATATCGCACTCCCTCAACTCCCCAAAAGAGATCGCATCGTTCACCCCAGACATCGCACATCATCCCCCAAGTATCGCATCCCTTCAACTTCCCTAAAAGCGATCGCATCGTTCACCCCAGACATCGCACATCATCCCCCTAGTATCGCACTCCCTCAACACCCCAACAGGGAACTGACAAGTCATCGCTTGCTCTATCGCATCCCTTCAAATTACCAAACATCTCTTTTTTAACGAACCACGAAGACGCGAAGAGCGCGAAGGAAGAAGAGAAGAGAGAGCGATCGCACTTACAATATGTAATTAATACACCAAATTTAGTATAAAATTTATAAATATTCTCACCAGTAGATAATCTCAGAGTGTATCAAAATGGATAGTTGTAAAGAAATTGAATATCCGCTTACAGAAAAAGTATTTTGCTGTGAGCATTGTGGTAAAACAACTTTTATGAAAGAGATAGCGAATAAAACTTATCTTCATACTGATACTAAACCTGAAGAGATGTATGTAAATAGGATTAAATACACATGGATGATTTTAGTATGCTGCATTTGTAAAAATGTTAATATTATTGAGGATTCAGAATGGTTAGATGCTGATCATGAACCTACCGGAGAATATGATGAGGATGGTCGTGAAATATGGACTCTTCCAATTCCCACTAGAAAATATTTATATAGATCATTCAAGGATGTGAGTGATTTACAAGGAATTTCTCCACAAATTAAGCGAACATATCAAGATGCTTTAAACTGCTTTAAGTTAGAGCTATATACGCCAACAGTAATTATGTGTAGAAAAACAATTGAATGTTTGTGTGTAATAGATTTACGTATTAGAGAGCCTTACAATCTATCAGACAAAATTCAAAGAATGTTAGATGAAAAATATATAGATCAAATGTTATACGATTGGGCAAACACTTTAAACCAATTTGGCAACAATGCAGTACATCAGTTCAAAATATTTAATCAAGATGAAGCTCGACATATTTTAGATTTTACCTATGCTTTAATTGAATACTGCTTAGATTTTCAATATAAATTTGAAAAACTTAAAAATAATAGAAAAATTCAAAAAACTAAATCTCAATCTCAAGAATCAGGAGATGAAGTTAACGTAAATACTTTAAGTGATTCAGAATTAGAGTCTCTGGATAAAATGTTGGATGATGGAAATGTATTATTCCGTTATTATGCAGCTATGAACCTTGCAAATGCAAATGCAAAAATTGAAAAAATAGTACCCATTTTAATTAAACTATATGATGATAAAAATAAAAATTTAAACCAGTTTAGAAATAAAATTTATGATAGCTTAAAAAAGCTTGCTTCAGTAGCAGGATCAGATTTAATTAAATTGCTTACAGACTCTTCAATTAAAAACGAAATAAAGTTGATTGCAGTCAAAATTTTAGGTGAAGTGCAAGTAGATTCACAAGAATCTGTAGAAGCTCTTATTGATACACTTACAAATTTTAAAAATTTAGATAAAGGAAGAGAAATTAGCATTGCAGCTATTAATTCTCTAGAAAAACTAAAAAGTGAAAAACTTTTGTCAGAACTAATAAAAGTAATTGAAGATACTTCATCTAATAAGGACATTCGTACTCATGCTCTTAAAACTTTAGTGAATATAGGATATAATTCACAAGAAACGATACCATTTTTGATTAATTTACTTAAAGATTCTGATTTTAGAAGTTATGCTATTGATGCTCTAATAAAAATCGGAGGTGAGGCAGTTTCTGCTGTAGTTAATACATATGAAGAACAGTCAATGGTTAGTGATACATCAGCATCATAGAATATACAGTTTTTACTACATCTAAATTTCTTAACATAACCTTTATTATGTCAGAATTTAATAGTTTTATCATTTTTATATTTTGGGTTTCTCTTTGCTTCTTAGCTGGGTTAATGTCTGAAAAAATTAAAAACTTTAAATTAATATCTATATGTATGATATTAATATCTTTGTCACTTTATTTTTTACTATCTAATGAATGTTTTGAAAGTGTTAACAATACAAAAAATTGTCTACCACGAGTATTTGTTTATTGTAAAAACGTGTTCTATGAAAAAGAACCTTATCAGCCAACAGTTACCACTTGTAAAAATATATTAAATAATAAAATTATATATCAAGAATCTTGGGGCTAATTTTAATTTTTGACCTATTTTTATCCAAAATCTTCAAACCTCTCTGCGCCTCTGCGTCTCTGCGTGAGAAAAAAAGGGCATAGTCAAAAAACTACACCCCTAAAATTAACCTAAAGTTGCTTCACTTCCGAAACCAACTTAGCCACCATATCCTTAGCACTACCAAACAACATGGTTGTCTTATCCTTATAAAACAACTCATTATCCACACCAGCAAAACCGGCACTCATACCGCGCTTAATTACAATAGTTTGCTTGGCGCGATCAACTTCCAGAATCGGCATCCCATAAATAGGACTATTCACATCACTACGTGCTGCTGGATTGACCACATCATTAGCACCAATTACTAACGCTACATCAGCTTGTTCAAACTGGGGATTAATATCCTCCATGTCATACAACTGGGTATAAGCCACATTAGCTTCAGCCAATAACACGTTCATGTGTCCTGGCATTCTACCCGCAACTGGATGTATCGCATATTTCACATCCACACCCATGCGTTCTAATTGATCTGCCAACTCGCGGACGCTATGCTGTGCTTGGGCAACCGCCATACCGTATCCTGGGACAATCACCACAGAACGGGCATATCCCAACATCATCGCCCCTTCTTCGGGATCAATACTGCGGACAGTTTGATTAGTTGCACCAGCAGCAGCACCACCAGTAGCAGTAGAAACTGAACCAAAGGCACTAAATAAGACACTGAACAAAGAACGGTTCATGGCCTTACACATAATTTCGGTAAGGATTAAACCAGAAGCACCCACCAAAGCACCGGCGATGATTAACATATTGTTCATCACCACAAACCCAGCCGCAGCCGCAGCTACACCTGATAGAGAGTTTAACAGGGAGATGACAACGGGCATATCACCGCCACCAATGGGCAGTACAAACATTACACCCAATACTAAGGAGACAGCCACCACCGCTAAAAAGATGGGTAAACTATCCGGTGACTTAATTAAATAAGCACTTCCGGCTAGATATGAACCCAACAGCAAGAGGTTAAATGGTTGTTGCAAAGGAAAGGTAATGGGAGTACCACTAACTAAACCTTGCAATTTGGCAAAAGCTAGAAAACTTCCGGTTAATGTCACTCCACCGATTAACACATCCAATAACATGGAAATGTTGACATCGAGGGGGATAGGTTGTGAACTTCCTAATAACCGCCAAAATTCGGCAACTGCGATAAGTGCGGAAGATGCACCACCCAAACCATTGAGTAAACCCACCATTTGGGGCATTTCGGTCATTTGCACTTTGTAAGCTGCGATCGCACCAATAACAGAACCAATCGCCAAGCCTATCAATATCATCTCGTAATTTAAGACTTGCTGATCTAGCATTGTGGCGACAACTGCTAACAGCATTCCCACCGCAGCCACAAGATTACCGTTTCTGGCTGTAGCCGGAGAACCGAGTTTTTTCAAACCAAGGATAAATAATGATGCAGCGACTAAATACGTCAGCTGAATCCCAGTTGGTAAAAAGTCGCTCATGCTTTAACTTCCTTTTTCTTGAACATTTGCAGCATTCTGTCAGTGACGAGGAAACCACCGACAACGTTAACCATTGCCAAAATAACGGCAATTAAACCGAGAATTACTGATAAATTAGTGTTTCTTTCCCCAGCAGCGAGGATTGCCCCAATTACGGAAATGCCGGAAATAGCGTTTGAACCCGACATTAAAGGGGTGTGTAAAGTTGGGGGAACTTTGTTGATAACTTCAAAGCCAATGAAGGAGGCTAAGACGAGTACGAATAAGGCCGCAAGTAATGCTTCTGTCATTTCGATTTTGGATTGAGGAATAAGGCTCACGCAAAGGCGCAAAGGTAAGAAGGTTAAACCGCTACTGCTTGCAAAGCGTCTTTTACTCGTTGGTTTCTAATTTCTCCACCATGAGTAACGCACGCTGCGTCAACGATGTCGTCACCAAAGTTGACTTGCAAGGCTTTGTCTTTAATCAACAGTTGCATTAATGAGGTGACGTTCTTTGCATACAGTTGGCTGGCGTGTACTGGCATTGATGAGGGTAAATTGATGGGGCCAATGATTGTTACGCCGTTCCAAACAATGTCTTTACCTGCTTCTGTACAAGCGCAGTTTCCACCTTGATCAGCAGCTAAATCGACAATTACTGAACCTGGTTTCATTTGTGCTACCATTTCTTCGGTAACGAGTCTGGGGGCTTTTCTGCCTGGTACTTGGGCGGTAGTAATGACAACATCAGAGTTTTTGACGTGTTCGGCGACTACTTCCTGGGTACGTTGTTTGCTGGCTTCGGAGATTTCTTTGGCGTAACCACCAGCAGCGACGGTTTCTTCTTCGAGTTTGACTTCGACGAATTTCGCACCTAAGCTTTGCACTTCTTCTTTAACGGCTGGGCGAATGTCAAAGGCTTCTACTACTGCGCCTAATCTTCTAGCTGTGGCGATCGCTTGCAATCCCGCTACACCCGCACCCATAATAAATACTTTAGCTGGTGCGATCGTCCCCGCCGCAGTCGTCAACATGGGGAAATATTTCGGTAAGGCCGCAGCCGCAATTAATACGGCTTTATAACCCGCTAGTGAAGCTTGGGAAGATAAAGCATCCATGCTTTGCGCCCTTGTAGTACGGGGAATTAATTCCATACTCAACGCTGTAATTTGCCGATTTGCCAATTGTTGCGCTATTACGGGATTACCCAAAGGATTGAGGAAGCTAATTAAAACAGATCCAGTCTTGAGTAGTTCAATCTCTGAGCGTCCATCTTCTCGTTCTTGGGGAGGGCTGACTTTGAGCAAAATATCCGCTTCTCCCCATAATTTGGCAGTATCAGCTACAATTGTCGCTCCTGCTGCTTCATAGTCAGAATCACTGAAAAATGCTTTTTCTCCCGCACCTGTTTCTACAAAAACCTCTAAACCTTGTTTGACTAATCTGGATACGGTGTCGGGAATTAATGCTACACGACGTTCACAAACTTCAATTTCTTTAGCAACTGCTATTCTCATGCAATCTCCTGAAGATAAATACCTAAATATCTACTAACTATGGAATTTCTCTGTTGATGAAGGATTTGCCGCACTTAATAAAGCATCGGTGAGTAATCTCAGCCCTCAGTTTTTCTAGTAGATTTCACCTTTAACTTTGTCTTTCCCACTCTTATTTTCTCCAAGCAAAGCTTCACTCTGCCGCTTACATAAGTAACAATTCCAGATATTTGCACACAAACTAATTTACTTATTGCACATCTTATGGTGATTTTCTGATGTTATATCTATGTCTTCAGATTATTTTCGGGATTGATAATGTGTGGTCTTTCTAGTTGGCATCTTGAAATTGTGGCAAATTGAAAGTAGAAATTTAAACGCAAAGTGGCGCAGATGTAAGCGCAGAGGTACGCAGAGAATTCATGATGAAGTTAATGATCATGAAATGCTATGGAATTTATTGACTGAGTTAACATTGTTAAATAAGCAACTGCGTACATAAGTAGGATGAATTTTTTACCTAAAAAGGCACTTTGGCTTTTATTTATCGTCTATTCTGATGAAGACAGTAGTAAAGTTTAGTTAAGAATACTAAATCTCTGTTACTTAAGATCATAATCTTTACCATTTCCTAGAGGAAGCATAACTATGCGACGTGTACTTTCTGCCTTGGCTGTGACTGGCTGTTTATTGACAAGTCTTCCGGCTATGACTTGGGCGCAGAGCCTACCTGGTTTAACGCTATTTAGCGGTGTTAAAAGAGAAAATCAGTTGCCCTTCCGGTTAGATTTTGGCGGTCAAACTAACGCCTGGGATAGATATATACTCAGACTTCCTGCCGAAAAAATGAAATTGGCAGTGGCTCAATTTGCCATTACTTACCCCAAATATTACAAGGGCAGCTTTGACACTAAAAAAGTTGAAGTCAAAGTTAAAGGAAAAAGCCTTCCCCTATCTGAAGTGAAATGGGACAAAGAAGGACGAGTGCTGGAGATATTTCCTGAAGAACCAGTACCAGCAGGTAGTAACGTTGAGTTAGTTTTAAATAACGTGCAGAATCCAACCTTTGGGGGGATTTACTATTTTAACTGCCAAGTTCTCTCCCCTGGAGATGTGCCACTACTACGTTATCTTGGCTCTTGGATTATTAGTATTTCTTAAAAAGGTAACAGGGAACAGGCAAGAGAAAGATAAATACTTACCCCAGTGCCTCAGCAACTCTATCCAGAAATATGTTGAGATTGCCTGTAAAGTGGTATGATAGCAGATTGTGACTTTTTATAAAAATCGTCTAAGAGGAGAACGGTATGCAAAGAACGTTGGGCGGTACTTGCCGTAAGAGAAAAAGAACCTCTGGTTTTCGCGCTAGAATGCGGACACCAGATGGTAGAAACGTGATCAGCGCCAGAAGAAGAAAGGGTCGTCATCGTCTGAGCGTTTAGGGTACATTCAGCCAGTAGAGTAACTGTGGCTTTGCCCAAAGCATATCGACTAAAATCCCGCAGGGATTTTCAGGCAGTTTTCCGGGAAGGAATTCGGTGTCATAGCTCTCATTTCACTTTGAGAGCTTTAAAGCCGTCGCGTTCAAAAGAACCTTCTTTGGATACTGCCCCTGCAACTACACAAGCCAATGGCAATGAAAATTTAACCAGTACCCAAATTGGCATTTCCATTAGTACCAAAGTCAGTAAAAGAGCAGTAGTTCGCAACCGAATTAAACGCCAAATTACAGGTGCTTTGTATCAATTATTGCCTAAATTATCCCCAGGATGGCGATTAGTAGTGATTGTGAAGCCAAAGTCAGCAGAATCTGAGTGCGTAAGCCAACAATTTCTGCAAGAATTAGAGCAGTTGTTGGCAAAAGCTGAGGTAATAAATGGGCATTCGTGAAGAAATTTATTATGAGGGTGGCCCCCATATTGGGGATTTAATTCTCAATGTGCTGATTGGGCTAACCGTGATTGGTTTACCATTAACTGTTGGGGCAATTGTGAGAGCGTTGTGGCTACGTTTCCGCATTACTGACCGACGAGTTGGTGTAACTGGTGGTTGGCTAGGACGCGATCGCACCGATGTAATTTACTCAGAAATAGTCAAAATCGTCAAAGTCCCTCGTGGCATTGGCATCTGGGGAGATATGGTACTAACTCTCAAAAACGGTACTCGTTTAGAAATGCGGGCTGTTCCCAACTTCCTAGAAGTTTATGACTACATTAATGAAAGAATTGCTGCTAAAAACCCCGAATATAGCAGTTCTAAATAGTCACAGTTCTGAGTTAGATATTTTTTCATTTTCACTTGATGACTTACTAACTCCACTACATTTAGCATTCTCTTTTCATATCATGTGCGGCTATCCGTAGCTCAGGGTAGTCGCTAACAAATCACGATTTAGATAAATTAGATTCAGTTCAGTTAACAGTACCTCAGGTTGGATTCAGAATAATGGATTTTGGTATCGGGTTCCTCTCGAACAATGTGATGCTGCCAATCATAGATTTTTTCTATGGTATTGTGCCTAGCTATGGATTGGCTATAGTTGCCTTGACATTGATAATCCGCTTTGCGCTCTATCCCCTGAGTGCTGGCTCCATTCGTAGTATGCGACGAATGAGGATTGTGCAGCCCTTGATGCAAAAGCGGATGGCAGAAGTCAAAGAGCGTTATAAAGATGATGCTCAAAAGCAGCAAGAGGAAATGGTCAATGTCCAAAAAGAATTTGGCAACCCATTAGCGGGATGTTTGCCACTGCTGTTACAGATGCCAGTACTACTAGCACTGTTTGCTACTTTGCGGGGTTCACCATTTGCAGGAGTTAATTACTCCGTTAACTTGCAAGTTTTCCCTGCCGAACAAATCGAACAAATTCAACCCCAAGCTTTTGCTACTCCCCCGCAAAATATTTATATTGCTGATGGAGATCACACAAAAATTACTGCTATTCTTCCCAGTGGTAACAAATTGGCTGTGGGAGAAAAAACAAAGATTCAATATCAGACAGTAGAGGGTAAACCCTTTAATGCGCTCTTAGCAGAACATCCAGAAACCCAGTTAACCCCAGAATGGAAAATTACCAAAGGGGAAGAAAGGGTCAGAATTGATGCTGAAGGCAATATAGAAGCCTTGCAGCCAGGAGATGTTACCATCCAAGGTACAATTCCCGGACTCGCAGCAGATAAAGGATTTCTGTTTATTGATGCTCTAGGTAGGGTAGGCGCACAAGATCCAGATGGTACAATCCACTGGGATATTGTGGCCATGATTGTCTTTTTTGGCATCAGTCTTTATGTTAGTCAATTGCTTTCTGGGCAAAATTCCAGTGGTGGTAATCCCCAGCAGGACACAGTTAACAAAATTACCCCTGTTATCTTTTCAGGGATGTTTCTGTTTTTCCCTTTACCAGCTGGTGTACTGATGTACATGGTAATTGGTAACGTTTTCCAAACCCTGCAAACCTACATTCTTTCCCGTGAACCTCTATCTGAGGAATTGCAAAAGATGGTAGCAGTCCAGGAGAAAGAAAAAGAAAAAGAAGCTGCAAGCGCAGATCAAAAGACGTTGCCCTTTGAGCCAAAAAGTTCTAAGAAAAAGGCTACAGGCTGATTATGAGTGATATTTCCATGCAGCGTGGTGAAGAATGGTTAAAGCAACTGCTGCAACTCATTGGTGTTTCTACTAATGTTAAGGGTAATTTAGGATCTGCTCCAGCTATCGGAGCAGATTCTCCTGAACC
The DNA here is from genome assembly GCF_057568715.1 of Anabaena sp. EIM26. Classification (NCBI taxonomy): domain Bacteria; kingdom Bacillati; phylum Cyanobacteriota; class Cyanophyceae; order Nostocales; family Nostocaceae; genus Anabaena; species Anabaena sp. EIM26. The sequence continues at coordinate 3,259,810 of NZ_CM172472.1, forward strand.
GGATAGCCACTGGTTGACAATTGAGCAAACCAATTTGATGCCGGAACAAATCAGGATGTTAATAGGTGCTGGTGGTTCCGTGTTAGATGCGATGCAGTATCTAGCAAATTCGGTGCTGAACTTGAACGCACCAGAGGATGAGCAAGCATCTTATACCATTGAATTAAATGGCTACCGCGTCAGACGACAGGCAGAAATTAACAACTTGGCGGAAATAGCGGTTCAAGAAGTCCGCTTTTCTGGTCGAGAAGTGGAAATTAAATCTCTCAGTTCGGCTGAACGGCGACAAATTCACAGCTTTTTGAAGAATTTTCCTGATTTGGAAACCTTCAGCCGAGGTAAAGAACCTCATCGCCATTTGGTGGTTCGTCCTGCGACTGAACCACCAACAGATCCTGGTTATGAGAGCTAAAATAAGAGATGTAGTATCAGCAATTTCGCTGATGATCAACTGTAATTTTTCGTGAGGATTTCTCACAAATCCTATGGACGCTATTTTTATTCCGCAGCTAACTAAAGCCCCGGAGCGAACAGAGGAAATTCAAGTTAATGAGTCTCTGCCTGGTCTGGAAACTTTAACCCCGGTGCGTGGAACTATCCAAGTGCAGCATCAGGGTACTTATTTAGAGGTATCCAGTCAGGCAGAAACAATTATCACTTGTACCTGTAATCGCTGCTTGCAGCAATATAATCAACGGTTGGCTGTTAATACTAAAGAAATTATTTGGTTAGAGGAAAATGCTAATCAAGCGGAACACTTACCGTTAGAAATGGAAGTGGCTGTAGAAGATTTAGTAGAAACGGTATCACCTAATGGTTATTTTTATCCTAGTGAATGGTTGTATGAGCAGATGTGTTTAGCGATTCCTCAGCGTCAGTTGTGCGATCGCAATTGTCCAGGTATTTTAGATACTGTTGCTAGTTCTGAGGAGATTGTCGATAGCCGTTGGGCTTCTTTACAAAGCTTGAAAAAGCAACTTCCAGAATAGTATTTTGCAAGGGTTTGAAATGCTGGATTATTCCTCATTTCTAACCTATGTAAACTGTGCCAATGTGGGTGATAAAAGACCGCTTCACAGAAAGGGTAGCTAAGTAGAATCAGGATCATAATTTTCTTGACTACTAAACTTTATCAATGCTAGAAAAATCAAGATTGTTTTTTCCCAAAATTACCAAATCTAATTATCAACCACAAAGTCAAGATACAGCAATAGAAGCTGAGGTTTATTTATTTAATAGATTACGGAAACTCACATTAAAACAGCGTTTGGCAATGTTTATTTCCCATGATAGAGGAGTTAAACAACTATGCCTTATGGGAATTAAATCTCGACATCAGAATTTTAATATACAGGAAATTCGGGATGTATTTACTCGCGCTGTATTAGGAGAAAAATTTACTCCTGATTTTCGACCAAAAGGTATTGATGAAAGTATGTGGATTCAAGATTCTATTTCTTTAGCAGGTGAACTACATCAAATTTTTGAATCAATTAATATTTCTTACTATGTTAGTGGTGGTGTCGCTAGTTCTATTCATGGAGAACCTCGTTCTACTCGTGATTTAGATTTAGTTATAGAAATTAACCAAACTCAAATAAACTCATTAGTAAAAACTTTGGAAGCATCTGGATATTATTGTCCAGCAGGTGCGGTGGAAGACTTACAAATTGGGCATGGTAATATGTTGAATATTACCCATACAGAAACTATTGCTAATGCTGATATATATATTACAGATAACTCACCTTTTGCAATATCACAAATGAATCGCAGAGTATTAATAAATTTAGATGAAATACCTGCTTTTTGGATAGCATCAGCAGAAGATACTATTTTACAAAAATTACGCTGGGGAAAGGAAAGTAAATCAGAAAAACAATGGCGTGATGTTTTGGGGATAGTTAAGTTACAAGGAGAAAATTTAGATTATGGTTATTTAGCAGAATGGGCTGAGGTTTTAGATTTAGTTGATGAGTTTATGGAAGTATTAAATCAAGCTGGAATATAAAAATTAGTATAGATTAATGGCATCGCATCTTTTATGTGATTATTGTGTTTATTCTATTTTACTTTTACTTGGCAAATTACGTGAAATCGCCAATAATAGAATTAACCGAGTAAATAAATGACACAAGATGTATATCAAAAAGCTGCGAGTATTTAATTATAAATCTTATTTCGACTCTGGGGTAATGGAATTTACGCCTGGTATTAATATTATTGTTGGACGAAATAATGCGGGTAAAACATCGTTACTTGAGGTGCTGGCGCTGGATTTTGAAAATCAGCCGCATAGAATTTTGGATTTTGAAAAATATCCTGATAGAAGTTTAAGGACATTGCCCAATAAGATTTATGGGATAAAAGAAGAATCAAAAATAGAAATTACTTTTTATATAGCTTCAGATGAAGATAATTATATACTTATAAAAGAGGAATTTGAAAAAAATCCAGACTTATTGTTAATAGAAAGTTTAGTAAAACAGGATTATTTAGAAATACAAATAACTCTCTATTTTGATTATAAAATAGACCAAGTTGTTCGTCGTACAACAGAGGTTGTGAACTATACAAAAATTAATGATATTAATTACACTTATGAAAAACATCCTCTTGGCAGTATTAATATTAGTAAGTTCAGAAATATTGATAAATTTACGGACAAATTTAACATATTGAGAAGTCGTATTTATAGATTTAAAGCTGAACGACATATAGATATTTGCAAATCTGAAAATAATGAACAACTAAAATCAGATGCGTCTAATCTTGCCGAAGTATTATTTATATTGCCGGGTAAAAAACCAGGGACATTTGCCAAATTTAATAAACTAGTTTCAGAGATTCTGGAGGAAATAAAATGGATTTCTGTAGTACCAAGAGATAATTCAGAGGTTGAAATTAAAGTATGGATTACCGAAGAACTTAACAGAGATGATTTATCACTTCCTCTATCTTCATGTGGAAGTGGAGTTGGTCAGGTATTAGCAATTGTATATATTTTAGTTTCTTCAGAAGAACCTAGAACATTAATTATTGATGAACCACAATCATTTTTACATCCAGGTGCAGCGAAAAGGCTAATAGAGACTATTAAACAATTTCCGCAGCATCAATATTTTATTGCTACTCATTCACCAGATATTATCACAACGGCAGATCCTTCTAATATTATCAAACTGAAATATGAAAATTGTGAAACAACTGCATCAGTCATAGATGCAAAAGATATAAATCTACAAAAGGAAATTTTAGATGAACTGGGAATTAGATTATCTGACGTTTTTGGTGCTGATAGTGTTCTTTGGGTTGAGGGACCGACTGAAGAAAAATGTTTTCCGCTAATTATAGATACATTTTTAGCAGAAATGCCATTGAAAGGTATGAAAATTTTATCTGTAAAAAGTACAGATGCGCTACTTGATGGTAAGCATTCCTCTCTTGTGGCTAATATTTACGAAAAACTTAAGTCAGGAATAAGCCTAATACCAGAGAAATCTATATTTATATTTGATAGAGAAAAGAAGACAGACAAGCAGATTGAAGATTTAAAGAGGATAGGGTTTAAGTTTTTAAAACTACCTATGTATGAAAATTATATCCTTAACCCAGAAGCAATATCAGCCATAATTAATGAAGAAGCTGTATGGCTAGAAACACCTATCACTATAAATCAAGTTCAGGAATATCTAGACAAAATTCAACACGAAAAAAGCCATTTGCTTCCAGGTGTCAAAGAAAAAAATGGTGCAGATGAGAATTGGTTGTCTAAAGTTCATGGGGCAAATATTCTTGAAAATGTGTTCCAAAACTTCTGTGGAACTCTATTAGAGTTTAAAAAAACCACACACTCATACAAAATTACAGAATGGCTAATCAAAAATCAACCAAAATTTTTATCTGAACTGGCAAAAGAGTTAAAAGAATGCTTGAACAATACTGTAGCCAAAAAAAGAGTATAAAAAGAGGGCTGATGTAGTAGAGTTATAGTCTTCCACAACGACAACTCGAAAGCCACATACAGCCCATGTTTGACATACTAGCACTGTTGCAATGCCTACTGCCAGAAATAAAAGTCACGACGATGCGGCAGTTGAGCCAGATCATCACGGCCATGTTAGCCATGAGCGGGCGAGTCACAATGTTGGGAATATCGCGTTGGACGCTTAGTGGTGGTAGTTATCGGACGGTAATCAGATTTTTTCGTACAGTCATACCGTGGAAAACGGTGTTCTGGGTGTTTTTTCGGCGGCATTTGTTCTGCCCAAATGATGTTTATTTGTTGGCAGGAGACGAAGTAGTAATAAGCAAAGCCGGGAAAAAAACCTACGGATTAGATAGGTTTTTTTCCAGTTTAATAAGCAAACCAATATCGGGGTTATCTTTCTTTACCTTATCATTAGTAAGTGTTCAACAAAGACACTCATTTCCGATTCAAATAGAACAAGTAATCAAGAGTGATGTAGAAAAAAATACTGTATCGTCAATCCCAGAAATAAAATCTCAAGAAAAACGTGGACGAGGACGACCTAAAGGAAGTAAAAACAAAAATAAAACGGAAGTCTTTTTGACATCTGAGTTACTACGAATTCAGAAGATGATTAATGAGTTATTCAAGTTAATAGCTAATTTTATTCCTCTCACTTACTTAGTCGTAGATGGTCACTTTGGGAACAATAATGCTTTGCAGATGGCTAGGCAGGTAAAGTTACACATAATTTCCAAGTTACGCCACGATTCGGCATTATATATACCTTACCAACATCCTGACCCCAATCATCGTTCTCGTCGTAAATACGGAGATAAGCTGGACTGGCACAATATATCTGATAAATATTTGTGTCAAATTAGTATTGAAGAAGATATCCAAACAAATACTTATCAATCTACCTTACTGCACAAAGAATTTGCCCAGCCTTTGAATGTAGTGATTTTAGTAAAAACCAATTTGAAAACTAATGCTTGCAGTCACGTAATTCTGTTTTCTAGTGACTTAACTTTATCATATGACAAAATAATTGACTATTATAAACTGCGCTTCCAAATCGAATTTAATTTTCGTGATGCTAAACAATTTTGGGGATTGGAAGATTTTATGAACAGGGGTCAAACTGCGGTGACTAATGCTGTCAACCTTTCATTTTTTATGGTCAATTTATCTCATTATCTTCTAGCTCAGTTCCGTCAAGATAATCCTGGTTCTGGCATTGTTGATCTTCAGGCTTACTGTCGTGGTTTTCGATATGTTCGGGAAATGTTAAAAATGCTTCCGCAACAGCCTGAGCCTATTTTATTATCCCAGATTTTTGCCAAGCTTACCTCTCTTGGTCGTATTCACAATGCTTCTACAGCCGTTGAACCCTCGTAATTTGGCTACAGTATTGTTGAATAAAGATAATTAATAAATTGAATATCTTGCATAATTATCGACTATCGCCCACATCCGCCGGAGATTGAAATCTCAGGCTAATAGCAAAAGTCGTCTGAAGACGACTAAGAAAATATTGAATTATTGAGAATTATTGAGTCCGTTAAAACGGACTTCCGCTATAAGACTGGGAATTAATTCCCAGGCGGATCTTCTCTTCTTCCCTTCTTCCTTCGCGCTCTTCGCGCCTTCGCGGTTCATTAAATCCATATTCAGTAAAAAGAGAGTAATTTCCAGTTGTTAGACACAATACAACCCTTAACAATAGGAGAATAACAAATCACCAAACAACTACCTTATGAACTTCCGCGACGAATTTAAACTCCTCCTCCGCGCCCGCTACCCGCTGATTTATATACCCACCTACGAAGAAGAACGGGTAGAAGCCGCTATCCGCGAAGAAGCCACAAACCAAGGAAATCGCCCCGTTTATACCTGGGATTTTGTCGATGGTTATCAAGGAAACCCCAATGATGTCGGATTTGGAAAACGCAACCCGTTACAAGCATTGGAATTTATCGAAAAATTACCAGCTTCCGCCCCAGCAGTCTTAATTCTCCGGGATTATCACCGATTTTTAGATGATGTCGCTATTTCTCGCAAACTCCGCAACTTAGCCCGACTCCTGAAATCCCAACCGAAAAATATTGTTTTATTATCGCCACGTATTGCTATTCCTGACGATTTAATGGAAGTGTTAACGGTGGTTGAGTTTCCCTTACCCGCAGCACCGGAAATTAAAGCCGAGGTAGAACGGTTATTACAAGCTACTGGTAACTCACCATCTGGTAAATTTCTTGATGACTTGGTGCGTTCTTGTCAAGGTTTATCTATGGAACGGATACGCCGAGTTTTAGCCAGAGCGATCGCATCCCACGGACAATTACAACCAGAGGACGTTGATTTAGTTTTGGAGGAAAAACGCCAAACTATCCGTCAAACCCAAATCCTGGACTTTTACCCAGCCACTGAGCAGATTTCTGATATAGGTGGACTTGATAACCTTAAAGACTGGTTAATTCGTCGGGGTGGTGCATTCACAGAAAAAGCTCGACAGTACGGATTACCGCACCCCCGTGGATTAATGTTAGTGGGAATTCAGGGAACAGGTAAATCTTTAACAGCCAAAGCGATCGCACATAATTGGCATTTACCCCTGTTACGCTTAGATGTAGGGCGTTTATTTGGTGGTTTAGTCGGTGAATCAGAATCTCGCACTCGTCAAATGATTCAAGTAGCAGAAGCCCTCGCACCTTGTATTTTGTGGATTGATGAGATTGATAAAGCCTTTTCTGGTTTAGGTAGTAAAGGTGACGCAGGAACAACTAGCCGCGTATTTGGAACATTTATCACCTGGTTAGCAGAAAAAACATCCCCCGTGTTTGTCGTCTGTACCGCTAACGATATCCAAGCCTTACCCCCAGAAATGTTACGGAAAGGGCGATTTGACGAAATTTTCTTTGTCGGTTTACCCAGCCAAGAAGAGAGAAAAGCAATTTTTAACGTCCATTTATCCCGATTGCGTCCCCAAAACCTGAAAGGCTATGACATTGATAGGTTAGCTTACGAAACTCCTGATTTTTCGGGCGCAGAGATTGAGCAAACCTTAATTGAAGCGATGCACATCGGATTTAGTCAAAATCGTGACTTTACCACCGATGATGTTTTAGAATCAGCCAGTCAAATCATACCTTTGGCGCGAACTGCGGTAGAGCAGATTCAAAAATTGCAAGAATGGGCTGCTGCGGGGAGAGCGCGTCTAGCTTCCAAGCAGAATCCATTGAGTGATACCTTTGGTAAACTGCGCTAACCATAGCAGAATTCAGGAGTCAGGAGTCAGGAATCAGGAGTAAAACTGACTTGGAGTCTAGCTTCTGTACCTCATTGATCTACAATCTGCTGTAATAATTTAGTCAATAATACTTAATCAATAGTTCATCCTTAATCATGAATTAATATGGACTATTGATTTAGTGGATTTGAGGTTCTCACTATGATTGTTGGTGTATTTAAATATATACTTGGTTTTTTATTAGCGATCGCTGTCTTATTAGGTAGTGGACTGACAGTAGCTCTCTATTTTGTCAATCGTACCGCCATACCGCCAGAAAGACCCAAATTTGCTAATGATAATCCCAAGCCGAAACCGGATAAACCAAAAGCAATTCAGGTCAAAGCTACTCCTACTCCTAAATCTAGCCCTGAATCCACTCCTACTCCTACCCCTACTCCCACAGAATCACCCAAGTCATTACCACCAGGGGCTTACCAAGGTTTAGTAACTTGGCCTCAAGGCTTGAGTCTGCGAGACCAACCCACTATGGATGCAAAGAGCGTGGGTGGAGTTTCTGCTAATCAAAAAGTGATCATTTTAGAAGAAAGCCAGGATAAAAACTGGCAAAAAATTCGTGTTGAAGGTAGTGATCAAGAAGGTTGGGTAAAAGCAGGTAACACTAAAAAAGTAGAATAGTAAAAGAGTAGTATAATCACCATGCAAGGGTTTGTTAATTGACATAATTAGATGCAACTACATAAGATTTACTCACCCGTTGTTGTTGATATTTTGTCAGCATGATTGTTGCGTCATCAGCTGATAAAGGATGACTAAACAGATACCCTTGCATAACTTCACATTCAAGAATTCGCAAGATATTCAATTGTTCTTGAGTTTCTACTCCTTCCGCAACTACTGATAAATTCAGTCTATGTGCTAAGGCAATTATGGCTGTGGTAATTGCTGTTTGATTATCACCATTAGCCAAATCACGTACAAAGGACTGATCAATTTTTAAAGAATGGACAGGAAAATCCTTTAAATAACTGAGAGAACAATATCCCGTACCAAAATCATCTATAGATATAAAGACTCCTATATTATCTAATTCCCTGAGAATATGTTGAGTCAATTTTACATCTTGCATGGCAACAGTTTCAGTAATCTCTAATTCTAAATACTTGTGTTCTAATTGTGTTTCTGATAGTACTTGTTCAATTATATTAACTAAGTTCGGTTGCTGAAACTGTCTAGTTGAGAGGTTGACAGCTACTGATAAATGTGGTATTTTAATATTCTCTTGCCAATCTTTGTTTTGTAAGCAGGCAGTTCTTAAAACCCATTCAGAAATTGGTAAAATCAATCCATTTTCTTCAGCAATAGGGATAAAAGTTGCTGGGGGAATTAAACCTAATTCTGGATGTTGCCAACGTAAGAGAGCTTCCATTTTAGTGATTTCACCCGTAGAGCTATTTACCTGCGGTTGGTAAAAAAGTTTAAATTCTTCTCGCTCTAAAGCATGGTGTAAGCTATTTTCTAAAATGAATAATTCTGGCGCTTGAGAATTGATAGCTGTGTGATATAATTTGTAGTGATTACGTCCTTGAGATTTCACACGAGATAAAGCTGCATCAGAATTTTTAATTAGGGTATTTGCATCTTCTCCGTGTTGGGGATAGAGCGAAATTCCAATACTAGGACTAATATTTAAATGGTAATTTTCTATTTCAAATCCTTGTTTAAAAGCTGCAAATATCCGCTTTTGGATGACATCAATATCGTTAATGTCGCTTATTTTTTGTAACAAAATAATAAACTCATCACCACCCCAACGACTGATTATATCATCTGCACGCAGACATTGTTTTAATCGTTGAGCAACCAGTTGTAATAATTTATCACCAATTCCGTGACCTAGACTATCATTAACTTTTTTGAAGCGATCTAAATTCAAAAGACACACTGCTAGGTGATGATTGTGATTAACTTTTTCCAAAGCTGCAATGAGTAAATCATTAAATAATACTCTGTTTGGTAAATTAGTCAAAATATCATGTAACGCTTGATAGCTAATTGTTGCTGATGCTAATTTTTCAGCAGTGATATCACGAAAACTCCAAACTCTCCCAATATTTTTTTCACCGATATGGTGTAGTTGAAAATGAGGCTTAAATATTCTTCCATCTTTAAAAAAAAGGGGATTATGAATTTGTTGATCTGGATGACTATTTAATTCTCTAATTATTGTTAGATAATATCTAGGGGTTTCTAGCTGTTTGAGTGCAAATCTCAATATTTGTCTATGATTACCTGATTTCATTAATAACTCAGGGATGTACCACATCCGCAGAAAATTTTGATTAAAGCTGACAATTTTATTGAGATTATCTAAAATTAAAATACCATCGGTCGTAGATTCTAGAGTTACTTTTTGTAAAGCTAGTGATTTTTCTAATGCAATTTGTATATTTTTGGTTTCAGAAATTTCTCTTTGTAATTTTTCTACCAAAGAGGATTCTTTTATATATTTATTGTGAGTCCGATATTTTTTTTCTTGTTGATTAATGAATTTTGAAACTAGAAATTTTGAAACCCATAAAGCAACAAATTGAATTCCTATACAAGTGATTAGCCCAACCATCAAAGTCATTATATTAGCCTTTTCTCTAGTAGAGTGCTTCTGATTTTATGATTTTTGTATTTTTGATGTTGCATAGTTAATCTCTTTTATTTATACCCTAGTATCGCCTGGTAGAAATAAATATCCAGTGGAAAAAAGTTTAAAAAGCTGATCCATCAATCTTGCTTTCTTGCCTCCTACATTTTTACACCAGCATACGTATTATTACTATTAAATAACTAAAATGTCAAGATAATTAGCAGAAAATACTTATTTTTGATGCTATAAATAAGCAATATATATATGCTATGTAAGTATTGATTACTTAGTTATTAATTTTAGGGAAAAATTGAAAGTATTAAATTAACAAAGATATCTGTGAACCTTGCTGAGTTTTATTAACTTCGATCCGGGCTTGAAAGGCTTCCTTGAGGTGGGGCATATGTGTTACGGTGAGGATACAGGCGAAATCAGCAGCGATCGCATTAATAGAGGCAATCAAGCGATCGCATCCTTCTGTATCCTGAGTACCAAACCCTTCATCTATAATCAATAATTGCAGAGATGCACCCGCTCGCTGCGCTAATAATTTCGCTAAAGCCAAGCGAATTGCAAAATTGATTCTAAACGCTTCTCCCCCAGAATAAGTTTCATAAGCTCGTGTCCCCCTCGCATCAGCAATTAGAATATCTAAAGTATCTATCAACTTGGCATTTTTCTTGCTTGACTTCCCGCTCCTTCCTGCCTTCTGTGTCACAAACTGTACGTGTAATTGATTGGCACTCAACCGCGACAGCAATTGATTTGTCTCAGCTTCCAGTTGCGGTAACACATTTTCAATCATCAAAGCTTGGATACCATTTTTACCAAAAGCTTGCGCTAATTCCTGATAAACCCGCTGCTGCTGCTTGCAAGATTGCAATTGTTCCTGTTCTTGCTCATACTGAATTTGCAGCGTTGCCAATTGATGTATTAACTGTTCTAAACGACCTAAATTAGCGATTTTTTCATCAAGTTCTCGTCTGCGAATTGCTATTTGCTGTTCTAAAGCCTGTATTTGTTCGCTAGGATTAGCTGTTAATTTTAACTGCTCAATAATACTATCAATTTGACTAGCGAGATTTTGCTGATCTGCTAATCTAGTATTTTGAGAACTTGCCAAATCTTGCAATCTCGTTTGTAATTGAGGATATTGTTGCTGTGCAGACAAAAATTGTTGATAACGCAACTGCCAAGATTGAGACTCACGCACAGCTTGACGGATATGATTGTGTTCTTCAGAACTATAACCAAGTTCCGCAAGTTGCACAGTTAAAGCTTCTATTTGTTTAGCAATATCAGAATATGTTTGTTCAGACTGAATTCTCTCTTTCAACTGCTCAATATTAGCTTGCAATTCTGGCTTTCTCGCTGCTAATTGAGTTTGACGCTTAATTGCTTCTTTAATTTGTCCTTGTTTAATTTCTGCCCATCGCCAACGTTCTACTTCATTTCTTGCTAAGGCGTGGTCTTGTTCACTATAATTAAGTTGTTGCAGATATTCATCTAACTGCTGAAGTTCTGCTTGTTTATCGGGTGCATAATTACCTTGCAAAGAACGCTCTAAATGTTCTCGTTCTAAACCAAGTTGTCTTAACTGTTCTTGAATATCTGTAGTTGCTTGTAACTGTGCTGCTAATTGTCCCCGTTTTTCCCGCAAAGAATCATAAACCGCTAATTGTTGCGATATTTCCCGATATTCCTGCCTCAGTATTTGAATTTCTTTATCTGAAACCGCCATTTGTTCTCGCACTACCCAAAATTGTCCTTGGGTATCTTCATACTCAAGTTGGGTTTTTTGGATAACTCGACTCCAGTGATGTTCATCTAAAGGACGTTCGCACAAAGGACATAACGCATCTGGGTTTTGCAGCATTTGCAATTTTTGCTCTAGCTCTGCCAGCAATTTCTCGTAGTCTTTCTGTGTAGTTTGTAACCGCTCTATAAAGTGCCTGCGTTCCTGTCCTTTTTCTTGTACTCTTTGTAAATAAACCCGCTTTTTCTCCAGTTCTTCAATTTGCACACCTACATCCATCACTGCTTGCTGTAGTTGCGGTTGACGACGGTTTTGGTTTTGAAGTTGGTTTTCTGTATTTTGCAGTTGTTCTAGACGTGCTACTAAACTGGCATGGGTGCGATCTAATTGAGTTTGTAAAGTGGCTCTTTGTTGTAACAAAGGATTCACTTGCATTTGCAATTGATCTAAATGAGATAAATGATTGCGTGCGGTAGCTAATTGAGCTAAGGCCGTTTCTACTTCTGGGGATTTGGTGAGAGTTTGTTGAATTTCTCGCTCTTGTTGTTCTAAAGCTTCTAATTGAGCTTGAGATTGTTGTAGTTGACGTTCAAGGGTTTGAATTTGTTTATTTAGTTGTTGTTGCTGTTGTTGTCGTAAGCCAGTAGCTTGAGTATGTTGGGCGAATTTGGTAGCAAAAGCTTCTTCTTGAGATTGCAGACTTTGATATTCTGCATATCCAGACGTAATTTCTGATTCCTGATTGAGAGTAGTTTCTAAATCTGCTAACTGAGATTGTACCGTTAATTGTTCTTTGTGCAAGCGATCGCAATCTTGGCTCAGATTTTGGTATTGTTGTCTCACAAAACTCAACTGCTGTTCCCAGCTTTGACGTTGGTGTTGGACAACTTGCAGACTTTGTAATTGAATATTATCAAAAGCTTGCTGCTGTTGCAGTTTATCTAATTGAACTTCTAGCTCGACTTTTTGCGCTTGTGTCGTCTCCCGCTGTTGGAGTTGAGTTTTAATGTGTTCCAAAGAACGCTCTAACTCTTCCAGTCTGCCTTTATACTGTTTAGAAAAGTCCTTAGCTCGTTCTTCTAATTGATCATATTGATTGAGTTTTAATAACTCCGCTAAAATTTCCTTGCGTTCTGTGGGACGCTTGAGCATGAACTCATCTGCTCGTCCTTGACGTAAGTAAGCCGAATTAATAAAAGTATCGTAATCGAGCTTGATATGTTGTAAGATCACATCCTGAGTTGCTCGTACCCCTTTACCAGTCAGAGGACGAAAACCAGCAGGAGTTTCAATCTGAAATTCGAGTATACTAGTTGCACCCCTAACACGAGTACGAATTACCCGATAAGTTTGTTGGTTATTGTGAAAAGTAAAATCAACTCTGACTTCTTTCGCACCAGAATAAATTACATCATCTTCAACAGTGGCACGGCTTTCACCCCAAATCACCCAAGTGATTGCTTCGAGTAGAGAAGACTTACCCGCACCATTAGAACCACAAATACAAGCCGTATGCAAACCGCCAAAATCTAAAGTTGCATCACGGTAACTAAGAAAATTTTTGAGGATAAGTTGTACAGGAATCATTCAGGCTATATCGCCATATCTAAAATTTTAATAATTAACAGTACAGATGCACTTCTTTGTTAGTTTAGCGATTCAAAGAGCAGGTTTCTAGTCTTAAAGACATCAATTTTACAAAAATTTACAATATCTTGACTTCTTTTTTCACTATTTTATGGTTTGAAGAGAAATCAATCAAGAAAATTTGTAGGTTGGATTGACGTAAGGAAACCCAACAACAACTTTGATAATTTTGGTTTCATTCGCGTCAACCAGCCTACGTAAATGGTGTTGGCGTGAAAATGCTATTCTGAGTAAGTAACGGTCTATTATACTCAAAACGGCTGAATCGTTTGATTCCATAGGTAGGGGTTTAGCAGTGCTAAACCCCTACACATCTAGAAGTTTTCGTAATCTTATCAAAGTTCAAATCTCTACTGTTTTAAGTCTATCAAGCATCAATGCAAACATTGTCAATCTGGGGAGAAACAGCAACAATGACTCAGACTCTACAGAAAGAAGTCACATTAGACGAATTTATCTCCTGGTATCCAGAAAACACAGATCACCGTTATGAGTTGCATGATGGAGTAATTGTGGAAATGCCAAAACCAAAAGGTAAGCATTCCAAACTCGCAGGATTTATCTCTGGTGAGCTATTTGTGGAAATTAAGCGATCGCAATTACCCTTCTTTATACCTAGAGAATGTATCATTAAATCTCTAGACGGGAAATCTGGATATGAACCAGATGTGATAGTTTTAGATGAAGCAGCCCTTGTCAACGAACCAAGATGGGAAGCTGAATCAATTATCACTCAAGGAAATTCAGTCAAATTAATCATTGAAGTTGTCAGTACAAATTGGCGTGATGATTATTTCAAAAAACTAGGTGAGTATGAAGAGTTAGGTATTCCTGAATATTGGATTTTTGATTATTTAGCTTTGGGTGGTAGAAATTTCATTGGTAATCCTAAACAACCGACTATTTCTGTTTATGAATTACTAGAAGGAGAATATCAAGTTACTCAATTCCGGGGAAATGAAACCTTAAAATCGCCGACATTCCCAGAACTGAATTTGACTGTTGAGCAGATTTTTCAGCTTTGATGACTATAGTTATTTTTAAAGGCTAATGGAACCATATATGTTGTAGAGACGATACATAGAACGTCTCTACATTATTTTGCGGAGATATCTTTTCTAATTGCCCTTTGAACGAGGTATTAATAAACCGATATATGTACCGACAGCAAACTTAGTTAAATCCATAAATTGAGGACGGCTTTTTTCGTCGATAACAGCGAGAGTTAAAGAACCAATCACCATAATTAGGGTGACAGCAGCTAAAACATCTTCTCTAGAAGGAAATTTCTTATTTAACATTGACCGATTCCCCAATCATTTATTTACATCTCTAGATTGACAGGTGAATGGTTGCAATCGAGTTGCAGCAAGGTTTGTGATCTGAGTGACTTGTGTATGCGGAAAGGATGAATTACCAAATTGGCGGTTAAAATCAGTAAAAGTGCTGTGGTTAGATTATGATGGGTCGTTCCCTTTCCTGTTCTCCAGAAGGTATCCAAAAAGCAAAAAAGGCTTTAATCCGCTTTTCGTTAACTCAAAAGGCATTAGCTGAAGAGTTAAACGTCACTCGTCAACCAATTGGTAAATTCTTGACAGGTAAAACAGTTGACCGTAATCTCTTTGTCCAAATTTGCGAAAGGTTAGAACTGGACTGGGAACAGGTAGTTACTCAAGTCAACGAACCAGAAACAGAAGCAAATCAAGAAAACAGCATTGATATAGATACCCTTGTCCAAGAAGTACGCACCAAGATAAAACCCCTCATTCAAGAACGCTGCGGCACAATGCGAGTGCTAGATATGACGAAGCCAATAGGTTTAAATGATATCTACACTAGCGTCAACATTTTAGAAACAATCACTGGAAGACAACGACTAAAAATTGAAGACTTATTCCAGCAATGTACTAAAGAAGATTTTGACCGCTTTGGAATGGGGAAAATTAGTATCGAGAGAGTACCTGGACTGGACGCAGTGAAGGAACATCCCAAGTTGATGATTTTGGGAAAGCCAGGTGCAGGTAAAACTACATTTTTGAAATATTTAGCAATTCAATGTATCGAGGGTGTATTTCATTCCCATCTTGTGCCGATTTTTGTCACTCTCAAAAACTTTGCCGAAGCGGATAATACACCAAGCTTATTAAAATTTATCATTGCAGAAGGGTCAATTAGATATTTTAGTTCTCAGGATGCAGAAAAATTATTAACTCAAGGGAGAATATTGATTCTACTTGATGGTTTAGATGAGGTTAGAGAAGAAGATAACAACCGCATTTTAAAAGAAATTAATAATTTTTCCAGAGATTTTCAGCAAAATCAATTTGTGATGACTTGTCGCATTGCTGCGAAAGAATACACTTTTGAGAAATTCACAGAGGTAGAAGTTGCTGATTTTGATAATGAACAAATTGCTACTTTTGCAACTAACTGGTTTAAAAATAAGCCTGTCAAACCAGAGAATTTTATTAAACACATTGAAAATAATAAACCTATTCAAGAACTAGCCTCTAGTCCCTTACTTCTTACTTTACTATGTTTAGCATTTGAAGAATCAGGAGATTTTCCCGCAAATCGTTCTGAGTTATACAAAGAAGGACTGGATGCACTGCTAAAAAAATGGGATGCCAAGCGGGGTATTCAACGTGAAAAGATTTACAAAAAACTATCAGTGCAACGCAAGGAAGACTTGCTAAGTAAAATTGCTTTGACTACCTTTGATGGTAGTGAATATTTCTTCAAGCAGAAAGCAGCAGAACAATACATCATAGAATATATTAGAAATTTACCAGATGCCAATAATGACCCAGAAGCATTGCAACTGGATAGTGAAAAAATTCTCAAATCAATTGAAGCTCAACATGGATTATTAGTAGAAAGAGCAAAAGGTATTTATTCTTTTTCTCATTTGACATTTCATGAATATTTCACAGCTAGAGAATTTGTAATTGTCAAACAGTCATCAGATGATGCTTTACAAAGTCTGGTTAATCATTTTACTGAAAAACGCTGGCGGGAAGTTTGTTTATTAGCCGTGGGGATGTCACCTAATGCCGACCGTTTATTGCTATTAATGAAGGATACAATTGATGAATTAGTAAGTAAGGATCAGAAGTTACAGCAGTTTCTCATCTGGGTAAAAAATAAGTCTCTTTCCGTTCAGGTTTCTTACAAATCAGCAGCAGTTAGAGCTTTCTATTTTGGCCTCTCCCTCGACCTCTCCCTCTCCCTGGACCTCTCCCTCTCCCAATCCCTCGACCTCTCCCTCGACCTCTCCCTCTCCCTCTCCCTCTCCCTCTCCCTCTCCCTCTCCCTCTCCCTCCCCCAATCCCTCGACCTCTCCCTCGACCTCTCCCTCTCCCGATCCCTCTCCCTCGACCTCTCCCTCAACCCAGAAATCAGAAATTCTCTACAACAACTGAAAGAGCAACTACCAAATATAAACGAAGATAAAGAAGCTTATAAAAATTGGTGGCGAACTAATGGTAAAGATTGGACTGAAGAATTAAAAAATGTTATGATTAAACATCGCAATATTGGTCATGATTGGCAATTCAGCAAAGAACAAAAAGGATTACTACAACAATATTATGATTCCAATAAATTATTAGCAGATTGCTTAAATAGTGATTGTTATGTCAGCCGTGATGTACGCCAGTATATAGAAGACACTTTATTATTACCCTTTGCAGAAATAGAACCCTATAAAAGATAAACTAATCGCAGAGGCGCAGAGACAGAAAAGAAAAGGTCAAAAAATTCGGTGCAGCCTCACAAAGAAATTGTATTAGGCAAAAAACACCGATTTCAAAAAACTAAGGTTGTGAAATACCCAGGACTCGCCATTTTTCCCGACTTAGAAAGAAACTAATATTATTAGTATTAGTGCAAGTGAGTCCAGTTCTTTGGGAAACGCACTTAAAACCACCATTATTCCAAATTTGACCGTAAGCAAGAATAGATTTATTAGGGACATGGTTTGCAACTTACGACGATGATCTGAGGTGGCGACAGGCGATTTATGCAGTAACTAAAGATTCATCTTCTTCCCAGGTAAACAAAGGTTCAAGTTCACCTGATTCATAAAAAGTGATTGCAGCTATTAAGCATTGGGGTAAATTAACACAAATTTTCGCAGGATAATTTCCTTCTTGTCCACCCACCGTTAATTTTTGAATATCGTTATTTGTATTTATTAATGCTTGATAAAAAATAGATAAATTGATTTTTTGAGCAGAAGTATGTGATTTAGATATATCAACCTGACGCAAGAGAGAATAAAAAATCTCGTTATCTAAAGTAGTCGTCACAACATATTTACCTGCATTACCTCCACCAATCATCATATAACTTTCATCATCAGCTTCTAAACTGACTAACGTTTTAGTGCTACCATCTAATTCACAAATAGCTGTTTTGATTTGTTGCCAACTGGGATTTTCAATGCAATTTTCTTCATTTCTGTTTCCTGTCCAGTTGTCTGTATATAATTTGGTTACAAACATTATTTACTCCTTGTTTTTGGAGGTGTAACTTTAATTGTTTTACTACCACTGGGAGTAATAATTTATAATTCTTCACCCGCTGACGCGGGCTACACAACCTACTTGAAATCTGTCGGTGGCCTGTCATTACTCCAAGCCCACCAAACATGACCACAATGACAATGGTAGAATTCTTGCCACTTGCGACGATGATCTGCGGTGCTGACAGGCGATCGCCTATTTAGCCAAACTTCTACCGCTTCGCGACTACTGGAGTGACATTTGGGGCAGCAAAATTCATAAGCGTGAATAGCCTGATGTGTCCATTCTGGTGGAGTGGGAGCAAAAGCATCCATATAATTAAAATCTTTGCAGTGAAGTCTTGGTAGTAATTTAATATACAAATATTATTATGCCTAAAAACAGACACGATGGAGCCAAATATTGAAATTCGCCGTTTGTTAGATGTGATGCCGGCTTCTGGACGCATGATGACCAAAATCGTCAGTAAACCAGAGCAAAAAAAGGTCATAGATGCGGCTTTTCCCTTACCCTGGAATCGAGAACGCCCGATATATATTAATTTCGATTTGTGGCGACGTTTAACTAAACCGCAACGGGATTTGCTACTGCTACATCAAGTTAGTTGGTTGACTGGGGTGAAGTGGATAAAACCAGATATTTATCAAGGTGTGGTTTTAGCAGGGTTATTAGGTGGAGTGGTGGAAGTTGCACAATCTGATGTGGTTGGTGTCGCTATCGCTGGGGGATTAAGTGCTGTCGCTGGGGTACGGATATGGCGCATGAATCAATCACAAGAGTCAGAAATAACCGCCGATAAAACCGCCCTTCTCATTGCCCAAAGACGCAATTATTCAGAAACAGAAGCCGCCCAGCATTTGTTAACCGCCATCGAGACGGTAGCCAAGATAGAAGGACGTTCTGGTTTAGACTTTAACGAATTAATTCGTTGTCAAAACTTGAGAGCTATTTCAGGTTTATCACCCGCAGGTATTCCAGAAAATTATCAATAGATTTGAATAGGAGTAAAACGAAATTGACATTAGCATTGGGCATGATAGAAGTATACGGAGTTCCCGCAGCAGTGGAAGCAGCAGACGCAATGTGTAAAGCTGCCCGTATCACTTTTGTTGGTTATGAAAACACCGATTTAGGAAGAATTACGATTTTAATTCGTGGTGATATCGGTGAAGTGAATATGGCAGTAAATCAGGGATTAGAATCGGTTTTAAAAGTTAATGGTGGTGAAATACTTTCCCATCACATTATTCCCCGTCCCCATGAAAATTTAGAATATGTTTTACCAATTCATCAAAGTGCAAATATTGCCCAATTGAATTATGATATCCGCTTTCCTACCCCACTGAGTAGTTAGAATTCACTATAATTAGATACTTTATTTGTAAATATTAACTAATTTAAGGGTTTAGCATTGCTAAACCCCTACCATGAAGTTAGTTTTCAACTGCTGCTAACCAAACTTGTAAATCATTTAAACTGCTAAAATCTAACAATGCTTCACTCAAATTTTCCATTACAGGTAAAGGTAAAGCAGAAATAGAATTGCGTATTTCTTTTGGTAATTCTCCAAAACGTTTTGTTAACTGTCTAATAACTAGATTTAAAGTTGCTTGTTGTAGTCCTTCTTCTCGTCCTTCTTGTTTAATTTCTCTATAAGCGCGACTTCTTTCTAGTGAAATTCCCAGCATGACTTCAACCTCCCTTAATGTAAGTTGTTCAAATTTGTACATCATTATCGTCGTGATCATTTCTATTATGACCTGACTTGATAAAGATGACATTTCTTGATTAGTTTTTGTTAACAAATACCTGGCTGCTTCTTGTGCTTGACTCTCCTCTAGAGTTGTCAGTACCATTAATGCTACCCATACAGGTAATTGGTGAATATCTCCCAACTCATCTAAGTATATTCTATGTACTTGGTCACTGTTTAGCAATGCCCGATGAGGGTAAATATCACCTTGTTCTGTGTTGCGAGATGGATAAATTACTACTGCTTGCCAATCGCTAAATCTATTCCGGTTACGGTAGAAATATAAATGAGATTCGGCAAATACTCTTTCATAAAGTTGTTCATCTTTTTGAAATTGTACCTCACAAAAATATACTATTCCCGGACTATCATTTTCCGGCGGTAAGAATACACCATCAATTTCAAATTTAGGTTCTTTTACTGCGACAGAATCAAATCTATAATTATCTGCATTCTTTGGTGGTTGTGCTAATAGTTGAAATAGCACAGATGGATATTGTTGGAATAGTTTATAAAAAATAGAATCTCTACGCATGAAGCACCCTATATATTCAATCTTTTAATAAATGTTGATCTTCTTGAATAAGATACCACACATACCTATTATTTTTTATAATATAGAATTTAGAATTCCTATATACTATATATAGTGAGCATTGCCCACCATATACCATTTTATCTAAGTCTTGTAATATTTACGAATTAAGAATTATGAATTCCCCATTTTCTCGTATGAATGCGATCCAATCGCCAATTATTCCAGTTGTTGGAGAACTTATTAAAAACTCTCCCGGTACAATTTCTCTCGGACAAGGTGTAGTTTACTATAGCCCACCAATGGAAGTAATAGAACTATTACCAAAATTCCTCGCTGAACCCAC
Organism: Anabaena sp. EIM26; assembly: GCF_057568715.1. NCBI lineage: Bacteria > Bacillati > Cyanobacteriota > Cyanophyceae > Nostocales > Nostocaceae > Anabaena > Anabaena sp. EIM26. The sequence continues at coordinate 3,280,237 of NZ_CM172472.1, forward strand.
AAATCATCTTTATAAAGCAGTTGTAGGTATTCCCGAATTAATCACAGTATTAACAGCCAAGTTATCAAATTTTAATGGCATTGATATTAATGAAGAAAATTGTATTGTTGTCACAGCGGGCAGCAATATGGGTTTTATGAATGCCATTTTAGCAATTACTTCTCCAGGTGATGAAATTATATTAAATACACCATACTATTTCAATCATGAAATGGCGATAAAAATGGCGGGTTGTCATCCGGTATTAGTGGAAACAGATGAAAATTATCAATTAGTTCCTGAAGCAATAGCTCAAGCAATTACGCAGAAAACCCGCGCTGTCGTTACAATTTCGCCGAATAATCCCACAGGGGTAGTTTATTCAGAAACAGCATTAAAACAAGTTAATGAAATTTGTCGGGAACGAGGTATTTATCATATTAGTGATGAAGCCTATGAATATTTTACCTATGATGGAGTAAAACACATTTCCCCTGGTGCATTTTTGGGAAGTAGTGAATATACAATTTCGCTTTATAGTCTTTCTAAAGCTTACGGTTTTGCTAGTTGGCGTATTGGCTATATGGTGATTCCCCAACACCTGCTAAATGCTGTGAAAAAAGTACAAGATACGATTTTGATTTGTCCTCCTGTGGTTTCCCAATATGCTGCTGTAGGGGCATTACAAGCAAAAGACGACTACTTAAGAGATCATATCAGAGCGATCGCACAAGTTAGACAACTAGTTTTAAACACACTCAGTCAACTCCAAGGTGTATGTACCATTACCCCCGCAGACGGTGCTTTCTACTTTTTCTTGAAAGTGCATACCCAAATAGATGCTTTTGAATTAGTTAAAAGATTAATTCAAGAACATCAAGTAGCAGTTATCCCCGGTACTACATTTGGCATGAAAGACGGTTGTTATTTACGCGTTGCTTATGGTGCATTGCAACAAGAAACAGCAAAATTAGGGATAGAAAGATTAGTTAAAGGCATAAAATCAATTATATCTTGAATGAGTAGCTATATTTCAGCAACCAAATTTGAATAAGTCTGTCTTATAATTTTTAATTGCCCAGTTGCCTGCGTGCTGCTGCTAAAATTAACCGATGTTCTGCACGAGCGATCGCACTATATGTCCTTTCCACCGCTTCCGGTTCCACTGAAATAGAAGTAATACCCCATTCTACCAATTTATCAATAATCTCTGGATACAGTGCTGGTGCTTGACCGCAGATTGAACAAGGAATCCCCCCAGCTTTGGCTGTTTTAATCAATTGAGCGATCGCACCCATAACCGCTGGATGACGCTCATCAAATATATTTGCTAGTTCTCCTTGCTCTCTATCCACCCCTAACATTAATTGCGTGAGGTCATTGGTGCCAATAGAAATACCTGCCACACCTGCTTTAATATATTCTGGCAATAAAAACAGCACACTTGGTACTTCTGCCATTATCCATAATTGAAAAAAGGAATTCTGGGTTAAACCAGCTTGCTCAACTTTATGCCGACAAAATACAAATTCTTCCACAGTCCGCACAAAAGGCAACATTAAATTTATATTACTATAACCGCTTTTTTGTACAGCCTTCAAAGCCTTTAATTCTAATTCAAAAATTGCGGGATTGCGTACATAACTTAAAGCCCCATGTTCACCAAGCATTGATTGTGATGAAGATTGTTTATTATCACTTAATGAAGGTAAATCTTGGGTTCTCCAATCCAAAGACCGATATAAAACCGGACGTGGTGCAAAAGCCCGCGCAAATTTTTTAATCTGCTCAGATAAAGTTTCTAATAATTCTGTTTGTCTGCCACCCAAAAGCCAAGCATGAGGATTTTGTCCCTCCAAAATATTCAATATCATCAATTCTGAACGTAACAATCCCACACCATCTACAGGTAAATTTTGGACTTTTTCAATCAGGTTAGGCTGACTGAGATTAACTAATAGTTGAGTAGCAATCATGGGTAAGTGTTTAGCATTGCTAAATCCGTACTGAGACTGTTGTGACTTATCATCCTGTGGTGCAGTGGTGTTTTTGGGTAATGAGATTTTCTCACCATCTCCCCATATTTCCACCTCACCATCAAAAACTTTATCACCCTCTCCTCTGCTACGATAAACCTCTCCTCTCTCACCATCAAGCAATATTAGTTCACCAGTTTGAATCAGGTTAGTAGCATTTGTGGCGTTGACTACAGCCGGAATACCCAATTCTCTAGACAAAATTGCCCCATGACTTGTTAGTCCACCTCTTTCTGTAATAATTCCCGCTACCTCATGTAATAAAGGCAACCAATCAGGTGTGATTGCTGGTGCAATTACAATCACGCCTTTGGGGATTTGCGCTGGTTTGGGCTGGGAACTCACAATCACATAAGCATTAGCCTGCACACGTCCCCTAGCAGCCCCTATGCCTTTGAGGAAGTGTAAGCTGGGGATTACAGATGGAAGGGTACTAACTTGAGTGATGTAGAGTTTGGGGTCTGAAGTTGCTTCGGTAATTGTCCACTTCATTGTTAACTTTGCACCTAGTTCACTCACTAGTTGATTACCTAAAATAATTACTTGTTGTAAGTGATTTTCTGATAAAGCATACTGTTTTTGTTGATATTCACTCAGTAGAGAGACAAGCAAACAATTGTTATCTGTAAGGGATTCCCCTGTAGTGACAGATGTAGAATCATGAACATAATAAGCAAGAATTTTATTTCCTAATTGTTGTTCTTTGACAACTCCTGTTTTTTCGTGGATATAGTGAACATCTGGTAATACTTCACCATTGGTAATTGCTACTCCTAATCCACAAGCGGCCTCAATTTCTGAGCTTAAGGCGTTAGCGTTGAATAAACCAGAAGCGATCGCATTTTCAACTGGTTGTACCAACACCGCTAAATTAATTTTTTGTAAATTAATACCTACACTCTGCCAATATAGTAGACTTCTGGCACGAAACAACTGACTCCACACAGCCTTTAATGCTTGAGCGATCGCTTCCTCATTACATAAACAAAACACCGACTCCAGCAAGCCAGAAATATTTCCCACCGCCTGGGTAACAGATGATACCGCTAATGTTGGACGCAAAATTAAACATTTCTTTTCCCACATTCTCGCAGCCTCAAAAATCGTACTCACCCAATGCTGTGGCACATGAGCCGAAATAATTTCCTCCCGCAAGCGACCAGCCACCTGTTGAAGTTGTTGCCAATTAGCTACATCCAAATGCAGGGAAGAATAGGGCAAATCAGCTACTAAAGACTCTGAACTATTGAGGGTTTCTAGAAATTGCCGCCAAACATCTGCCGAAACTACAAAACCAGGCATTACTGGATAGCCCCGCTGCATAATTCTGCTCAAATAAAACGCTTTATCACCAACTTTGGCGCGGTCTTGTAATTTAATTTGGTCAAGCCAGTAGAGTTGTTCCACTCAATTATTTAGGTGTCAGTTGTGGAGTTGCAATTATTATTATCTACCGATGAGTAGCTGTTTCACCCATCAAAGAAGCGATCGCCAAAATATCTTACTCCTTTAACCACATTATCAGGCACTCAATTTAGTTTAAAGTAGTTATAGCATTATTTATACAACCGACATCATTGATAACCTCTTACTACATTGCCAGCAATGATTGGGTAAATATCTGCTTTCGACTATGTTTTGCATTGTTGATGGGTGGAATGATCGGCTTGGAACGTCAACTGAGAGACAAACCAGCAGGTTTACGAACTCATATGTTAGTAACTTTGGGTTCAGCCATATTTACTATTATTGCTATCCAAATAGGTGGAAAAGACATAAATCCCGATGCTCTTAGTCGTGTTATTCAAGGTATTGCTGCCGGAGTGGGCTTTCTCGGTACGGGAGAAATTTTGCGTTCATCTTCTCAACAACCTAAATTAGCAGAAATTCATGGACTTACTTCTGCGGCAGCTATATGGGTTGCAGCATCTTTAGGCATTGCTTCTGGGTGTGGTTTATGGCAGCTAGGATTAATTGGTGCTGTGTTGACGGTTGTGGTTCTCAATCTTGTTAAAAAAGTAGAAAAATCTCATTAGTCAAACGGAAGAATTCAGGAGTTCGGAGTTCGGAGTTCGGAGTCAGGAGTCAGGAGTCAGGAGTCAGGAGTCAGGAGTTCGGAGTTCAGAGTTCGGAGTCAGAAAGAAAGAAGGAAGGAAGGAAGAATATTTTTCTGGTTCTGTTCCCTATTCCCTATTCCCTGCCCATACCAATCAATTCTCAACTCAAATAAAATCGCTATATTAGTCATTTGTAAAAGTAAACAATGTCAATGCCTTGGCAAAAATTTCTTCATCTGCTCTTGTTTGAAGAATTGATTTTACTATATTAATAAATTCAATATCAGATATATCATCATTGTTTATAGTTTTACTAGCCGCATAAAAATTAACATCATCAACAGATAATTCATTAGTCACACCTGTTTGTAATTTAGTATTATCAATATGCCAAGAAAGGGACTTACCACGTAATGTGAATTGAAACCAGATAATTTGCTCATCTTTTAATTCCAAAAAAATATCAAAATAAGGTTCTCCTCCTTGTAACCAAATTTTTACTGTATTTGCTTGTAGACAAGGTTTCAGTAGCCTTGGTTCAATAGTTCTCAATGATGCACTTAATGATGCAATCTCGTCTTGATCTACAAAATAATTTCTGTGATTCATTTCTAAACTAGTTACCGGATAATTTAAGAATACAATTACCAAAAATAGAGAGAGAAACCTCAAATTCTTTATTTATAGCAACGAACAAGGTGGTGAAGACATCAATAAATGATAAAAATCTTCTATCAAATGGTTTTACTAATGGATGAGTATGAATTACTATAAATATGTAAGGATTCAGGATACAGAATGTTTGATATGCCAAGGAATAGGTAATAGGGAACAGAAGAGAAAAATATTCTTCCTTCCTTCCTTCTGACTCCTTCCTTCCTTCTTTCTGACTCCTGACTCCTGACTCCTGACTCCTGACTCCGAACTCCGAACTCCGAACTCCGAACTCCTGACTCCTTACATAAATATTTACACCGACTCACTTATTTCTCCTGCTTGCACAAAGAGAATTTGCGAATACTTTAACCACTGAGAGTCAAAAGAACCCAAATGAGTAGTAGTAATTAAGGTTTGGAAACGGTCTTGAATGGCATCAAGCAATTGATTTTGGCGTGATGGATCTAATTCTGCTAAGACATCATCTAGTAAAAGTAAAGGAGGCTCTTGGACGACTTCTTCAATTAATTGTAATTCCGCTAATTTTAAAGCCAGAACTAATGTTCGTTGCTGACCTTGGGAGCCATATTGGCGAGCAGGTGTTTGGTTAATAATTAATTCTACTTCATCACGGTGTGGTCCGACTAAAGTAGTACCTCGATGCGATTCAGCCACAGAACGCTGTTGAATTTTAGCTAAAAAAGCTTGTTGGACTGCTTCGGGGTGATTGTTGGAGAGAGGGACATTAGGTGCATAGTTGATTTGCAAAAATTCTGTACTTCCGCTAATACTAGTGTGCCATGCAGCGGCGATGGGTGCTAATTTTTGGATAGCTCTTTCCCTTCTGATAATTACCCTTGTTCCTGTGGTAACTAACTGTGCATCCCAGATTGCTAATTCTGATTGTAGCAATTTAACAGGCTTGTCTATATGACGTTTTAAAAAAGCATTGCGTTGACGTAAGACCTGGTTATATTGCTGCAAAATGTGAGCATAAACTGGTTCGAGTTGAATTAAGAGTGTATCTAACCAATTACGACGACTTTCGGGGCTACCGCGTACTAGTTCTAAATCTAAGCTGGAAAACTCAACTGCATTGATAACACCAAGAAAGTCCATTTGTCGGCGAAATATTTCGCCATTAATAGCGACGCTACGACGAGTATGACGGCGAAGGGTGAGGGTTAATTCACTGATACCTGCGGCTCGTTCTAGGGTGGCGTTGATTTGGGCTACAGCTTCCCCATCCCTAATTAAATCACGATCGCGTGCCATGCGATGCGATCGCAATGTGGCTAACAACTCCACTGCCTCCAACAAATTCGATTTTCCCTGAGCATTATTACCCACCAAAATTGTTTTGGCAGCATTAAACTCAACCTTTTGGTCTTGGTAATTACGAAACTGTCGGAGGTGTAGGGTTTTCAGATACATAAAGTTGGGTAATGGGTCATGGGTCATAGGTCATGGGTCATGGGTCATGGGTCATGGGTAAGAGTTTCTTCCAATCACCAATCACCAATCACCAATCACCAATCACCAAATTAAACAGTCTTTTTACCTATCAAGCGGAAAAATATTTTTTCTCCTTCAATCCAAACAAACATTAAGGCGCTAAAACCGACACAAATTCCTAATTCCGAGAGACTTAATTCATGAGTACCAAAGAAATCTCTCAGGGGTGGTACGTAAACTAACATCAACTGCAAAATCGTTGTTACAACCACAGAACCTAGTACAAAAAGATTAGAGAAGGGATTCATCTCAATTGTGAGTTGGTTGTTAGAACGAATTGCGATCGCATGACCCATTTGGGCAATACACAAAGTAGTAAATACCATTGTTTTCCAAGTATCAGGATCGCCCGGATACCCTGCTGCATGGGTGTGATTATAAGCCCAAGACATCAACGCAATAGAAATGACGGCAAACACAATCCCAATCCGAACCATATAAGCACCTAACCCTCTAGCAAAAATACTTTCGCGGGGACTAAAAGGTGGGCGTTGCATGACATCTGGTTCTGGGGGTTCTACAGCTAATGCCAAAGCTGGCAAACCATCCGTGACTAAGTTCATCCAGAGAATTTGCAACGGTGTGAGAGGAACACCTCCTAAGCCAATTAAAGGTGCAGCCGCAATGGTGAGAACTTCGCCAATATTACTACCCAAAATGTATTTAATAAAACGGCGAATGTTGGTGTAAACCACTCTACCTTCTTTGGTAGCGGCAACTATGGTGGCAAAGTTGTCATCTAGTAATACCATATCGCTGGCTTCTTTGCTCACATCTGTACCTGTAATGCCCATAGCGATGCCTATATCAGCTTGCTTGAGGGCAGGGGCATCGTTGACACCATCACCTGTCATAGCCACAAATCGACCACGACGTTGCAGTGCTTGGACAATTCTCAGTTTGTGTTCTGGGGAAACTCTGGCGTAAATACTGACTAAATCAACTTGTTCTTCTAGTTCTTGGTCAGTCATGCGTTGCAATTCTTGACCAGTCAGAACTCTAGCATCGGCATCAGCTATTCCTAAATCTATTGCGATCGCTCGTGCTGTTAATTGATGATCGCCAGTAATCATAATGGGGCGAATCCCAGCTTGCCGACATTCTGCCACAGATGCCCTGACTTCCGGGCGTGGCGCGTCCAACATTCCCACTAAGCCCAACCATACCAAATCGTTTTCAGATGTGTCTTCTGAGGCTTCTGGTGGCACTTCTGCTAGAGGTTTGTAGGCAAAACCTAATACCCTTAAACCTTGACTCGCCATTTGGTCATTTGCTGCCAAAATTTGAGCGCGTCGTTCTTTGTCAATGGGGATTGAGGTATTACCCACATAAATCTCAGTACAACGTGCCAAGGTTAATTCTGGGGAACCTTTCGTAAACATTAAATATTGTTCAGATTCTAAAAATCCCGCAATTACTGGGTCAACCCCATTCATCGTCGGTTCACCTGTGGCCACTGCTTCTGCTTGACAAATTACACTCATGCGCTTCCGTTCTGAAGAAAAGGGAAACTCAGATACACGGGGTAATTTACTTTGCCACTGGTCTTTTTCAATCCCGGCTTTTCCTGCCAATGTTACCAAAGCGCCTTCTGTGGGGTCGCCCAAAATAGCCCATTCACCGGCTTCTTTTTGCAGCACCGAGTCGTTACACACAGCGCAAGCAACTAGCAAAGCTGAAATTTCTGGATTTTCATCTAGATCAATGTTTTGTCCATCTAACTGAAAATCTCCTGTGGGAGTATAACCTTCTCCGGTGACCCGGAAAGTTTTTTGATTGGTATAAACTGACTGCACCACCATTTTGTTTTGAGTCAAAGTCCCGGTTTTATCGGAACAAATGGTAGTGACAGAACCTAATGTTTCTACCGCTGGGAGTTTGCGAATCAAGGCCTGGTGGCGTACCATGCGCTGAGTTCCTAGGGCTAGGGTAACGGTAATTACAGCAGGTAAACCTTCAGGAACTACAGCCACAGCCATACTCAGGGAAACTTCTAGCAAATCTTGTAAGTTGCTAAAACCTCTGGCTTGGATAATACCACCGACTACGACAATTGCCACGAGTATCAAAGAACCCGATACCAGCACATTACCCAATTGAGTCATGCGCTGCTGTAGGGGTGTAGGTTCACTGTCCACCGACTGCAACATAGCGGCAATTTTGCCTAATTCTGTTGTCATGCCAGTGTTGGTAACAAGAACTTTAGCCCGTCCTTGGACTACTTCGGTTCCTTGAAAAACTAAATTAATGCGATCGCCTAAAGCCGTATCTTCTGGTAACGTTAGTATTGCTTGCTTATTAACAGCTTCAGCTTCGCCAGTCAGTGCAGATTCTCGTACCTGCAAGTTTGATTGTTCTATTAAGCGCCCATCAGCAGCTATTTGCACACCAGCTTCTAGTAGCATTACATCCCCAGGTACTAAATCTTTCCCTGCTACATCTGCCAGCTTACCGTTACGGATAATGCGGACTAAGGGAGAGGATAGTTTTTTCAGGGCTGCTAAGGCTTTTTCAGCACGGCTTTCTTGCACGTAGCCCAAAATACCATTGAGGACAACAATCGCCATAATCGCAATTGTGTCTTTAAATGGCACCTCACCAACTTTTAATGTACCTTGTCGCAACGCCCAAAAATCTAAAAAACCAGAAATGAGAGCTACACCAATCAGCATTAACAACATGATGTTTGTAAACTGATCTAGTAAAATCTCCCAAGGACTACGGCCACCATGTTCTTCTAGTTCATTGGTTCCGTATTTTTGCAAACGTTGTTCAACTTCTTGAGGTGTTAAGCCACGGTCTGCGTTACTATCAAGCAGGTCTAAAGCTTTATCAACCTCCAAACTATGCCAAACTGCGGCACCTTCAGGTAAAGAATGAGCAGACATCGTGTAAGTCACAGGAAATGGTTACAAAATTCGATCATAATTGAGTGGTGGCAGGAAAACCATCAACTAAAGTTACTTTGGGACTGGGGAATGGGAACTGGGGACTGGAGACTGGGGAACATATTCTCTTCACTACTGATAGTGTGGCGTATGACTCCTACGTCAGCACTCAAGCTATAGCCATATTCCTGAACTCCTTTTTCTGAACTCCTTCTTCTGACTAATGACCAATAACTAATGACGAATAATTATGAGTTCTGCACTCTCTAGTTTTACTGTTAGCCAGATGTTTGGGCAAAGAACAATCCGACCGCTTACTGCTGCCAGCCTATGTGGTATTGCTTTCATTAAAGATAGACTTATTGCTATCGACACAATCAAAGGGCATCTACTGGAGATTGACCTTAACTCCGATAACAGCACCATTATTAATCCCCACCAAGTCAAAGAATTTAGCGAAGTCACTGGTTTAGCAGTGTGGGAAGATACGCTATGGGTCAGCCGTGGGAATAGTGTTTATTTATGTAAACTCTCTTCTTTGGGTTTAGAGCATTTTGTGACTTTACCTTATTCCGCTGACGGTGTTGCTGTGTGGGAGTCAACAGTCTACGTCAGCTGTCATCGACTTGGCTATATTCTGGTTTTTGACCTCGATACACGCAAAGAAATTACCAGATTTTATGCTCCTGGTGTCGGTATAGAAAATTTGGCAGTTACCCAGGAAACGCTTTGGGTTTGCGATCGCACAGAACAAACAGTTTACTTCATGGACAGGGCAACTGGAGAAATTCAATTCAGTGTTCTCACTCCCTTTGCATCTCCTACAGGCATAGCAGTTCATAAAAATTTCGACACAAATCAGGAAAATATTTACATCGCTTATGCCAATGAAGAGCCTTATATTCGGGATAACCCCAACGCCGAACCTAATCACGAACTAACCTACCGAGATATTACCTTCATTCATCCCCTCTATTATCATTACGAACCAAATAAGCGTTACGCCCTTTCCAATGGTTATCTCATAGAAATGTCCTACGTGGAAGAAATTTCTCCCCTAGATGAAGTTTATTTACCCAATGTAGAATGGCGTATTGCCCTACCATCAGAAACTGAACGTCAAAAAGTCAAGCAAGTTGAACCAGTTGGTTTACCCTTCACAGAAGAAATTATTGATGGACAACGGGTAGCAGTATTTAAGTTTGATTCCCTTACCCCAGGAGAACGGCACATATTTGGCTGGAAAGCACTTTTGGAAGTTAGAGGAATTAAATATCGCATCACACCAAGAGATGTAGAAGAAGTACCTGAAATAACATCAGAATTACAAAGTCGCTATTTGGTGGATGATGACGATTTAGCAATGGATACGGCTATTGTTCGCCGTGCAGCCCGTGAAGCAGTCGGTTCAGAAACTAATGTGTTACGGAAAATGTACAATATCCGTAACTATGTATATGATGAGTTATCCTATGGCATTAAACCCCACATTGACACGCCAGATATAGTTTTAGAACGGGGTATTGGCTCCTGTGGCGAATATGTTGGTGTACTGTTAGCTTTGTGCCGTTTGAATGGTGTTCCCTGCCGAACTGTAGGTAGGTATAAATGCCCACCTTATGGTGAACAACAGGGAGTTCCACTGCAACCTGATTTTAATCATGTCTGGCTAGAATTCTACATCCCTAATTTTGGTTGGGTGCCAATGGAATCCAATCCTGATGATATAGGCGAAGATGGGCCTTATCCTACACGCTTTTTTATGGGATTGTGCTGGTATCATATCGAAATTGGCAAAGGAGTTACTTTTGAAACTTTGACCAGTAACGGTCAGCGGTTAACTAAAGAAGAAACATCCATTGGCGATTTGGCTATTAACCATATTCGGTTTACAATTCTTAAAGAATTACCGCCTTTCTAGTTCGGAAATGAGGAACTGGGAACTTGTAGTTAGCAATGGGGTATTAGGTAGGAGCATTTTTTGGTGCGTTTACCCGAAATTTGCCCTTTGCTGCAAGTTTCTTACCTGAGTTAATCAAAAGTTTACGCTTGTATAGCGAAAATTCATGTTCACTTTAATAAAAAACTCAGTAATTTTTCGGAATAGGTAGTAAGCTGTTAATATAACAGTATTCAATAGAAATATGGAGTTGAAAATAGTTAAAGTAGTTGAAAACCCGAATTTCTGCGGTTGACATACCCAGCTTTAAATATGAGAAATAACATATAAGTAAGTTTGTAAACGGTAATAACAGGTGAATAATTGTATTAGTTCTGAATCTGAAAAAACTGTGGAACAAACACCCTCCGCTAAGATAGCCAGTGGTAGGCTAGAATACCTACACAATTATCATCACTGTTTTCAAGAAGAACAGTTGATATATCAACATTTTCTTCATTTGGTGCAAATGGAATCCCCTGGCCAAATGATTGAGCGTTTTCGCTGTTTGTTTATTGAAAGGGCTAATTATCCTGAGCCTGAAATTATCACGATTTTAGATAAAATTACATCGTGCAAGAACGCAACAGAAGATTTTAAATTCTTCCTAAACCGTTGTTGCCATATCTTAATTAACCGCTGGTATATGCAATTGGGGTTGCATCATGCTATTGCTGAGTTAATCAACTTATTTGAAACTCCATCTAATAGATTAGGCATAAATAGCTTCCGTGTAAGAGAAATTAGACGCTTGCGTGAGCTAGTGCAGATTTTCTCTGACAGCGAGCAGTATTTGATCTTGCGACGATTTAGTCAGATAGTGAGTCAAACTTCTAAATTAAATCAAAGTCAAGATAATCAACCTTTGATCAATTTGATTAGTCGTTACCCTTATTTATATGAACATTGTTTAATTAGTGAAGACTCTACTTTTGAACAACAGGAAACAGTTAGACACTTTCAATCAAAGGTGCAGAGAAAATTTGAAATCGATCTATCACAATACGTAACTTATAAAGTACGCAGAGTTCAAATTTTAAGTAAAGTTTCTCCATCTGAAGCTAATCGGATGTTGCGCCATGTTAATAACCCTACTTTATTAAGCGATCGCGATCTTTACAGCACTCTCAAACAATTTATTGGTAATGCTGAAAATGGCCATACTTATCAAGAAGGAGCGCAAAAGTTCTTAAAATACAGCAGTCAAACTACCAAATTCCATGATTTCAAAGATGATTTATATGAATATTTAATATCATCTGTAGATGGACAATATGTCAAGAATCAGTTTAGTCAGCGCCTATACACTCATTTACAAAATACATTACCCCAAGCGGATTACCAGAGACCCAATGACTTCTTGCTGGTGAGAACTTGTAGCCAACTACTAAACTTCTTAGTTGTCAATAGCCAAGCATCACCTCAACACTCAACATTTTTGGATTTGATTAGTAATCAAGGTTCATTAACAACAATTGGGTTGTTGTTAAAAGTTGTATTAATTTGTCATAAGGTCAAACCGTATTTAGAAAAAAGATTTGCAATTCTGTTTAACCACTATGAATCTGCTACGACTGAGAGTATTATTTGGTTAGTGAGAACATTAGAACAATTAAATATTGCTATGAGTATTAATTTTGGTGAAATTGATTTATCATTTTTTAAGCAGTTTTGTTAAAAATAAAATCAGAGTTTAGCCAAATTAGCTGCGATTTTTAGTAATTGGCATTGAGTGAGATTCACCAGCTTTAAAATCAGCAAATTCGCAAATTGAGTTAAATGGACAAAACCGACAATGATAGCCGGGATTTGGTGGAAATATTTTACTAAAATTACTGCTTCTTGATTGATATTTTTTTAAGTCTAGTTGATGTTGCTTCGCTATATTAGATAACTCAAATTCAAGAGTTGCTAATTCATTATTATTAATAGTGATTAAATCAGACTTTTGACAAACTTCCAAATTATAAAATGAGGCGACAGCAGTTTTCCCAGGATAAAGATAGCGGGCTGCTAGTAAATAAACTAATGCTTGTCGTTTATCAAAGGCAGATTTGCCAGTTTTAAAATCTAAAATATGTAAAGTGCTATCAGACTCAATAAACACACAATCCATCGCTGCATACAAACGAAAACAATAGTTTTCTTGTTCAATCACAATTGGTTTGGGAAATCCTTCATCGCCTGGGGTTAATTGGATAATCCGTTTACCCAACAACAAAGGCGATTTGTGATATTTTCGTAAAATTTGTAGTACCCTTTGCTTAACTTGACAAGTGAAGTTACTTAATTTCAGTAACTGGGCAACTTTTTCTACGCCATCAGACTGATTTAACAAATGGTGATGATGATGAAACTCATAAACACCTTTTTGGGCAAGTATGCCAATCCGCTGGGGTGGTGTGGCTTGGGCTAACAAAGCTTTTACTTGTGGTTCATGTTGTCGTGCCTTGATAAATCCTCGCCTCATTTGACAATGCCAACGTTCTTGCCCTGTGGCTGGGGCAACTAAAGACCAAAGGTGATAACTAGCAAAAGGTCTATCGGGGGTTGACATTGCTCAGGTAGAGTGAGAGAAAATACGGTGGCATACTTGCGGCTACGCACGCTTTGCGGGAAGCTTCCTAATAGTGATAATGATGCAGGGGAGAGAGTGGCAAAATGAGCAACAGTAGCAATTCCAGCAAGATAAAATTTGGTACTGATGGTTGGCGCGGCATTATTGCTGATGATTTTACTTTTCCCAATGTGCGAAAAGTAACCAGGGCAATAGCTAGTTATCTGGAAACAGCCTACAGTAAAGACAGACCAGTCCTAATCGCCTACGATACTAGGTTTTTAGCTGACGAGTTTGCCCGGACATCTGCCGCAGTTCTGGCTGATTTAGGGTGGAATGTGAAAATTACAGATCGGGATTGTCCGACTCCTGTAATTGCCTACAACGCCCGTCACCTGAATTCCGCAGGGGCTTTGATGTTTACTGCTAGTCATAATCCTGCACCTTATTGTGGGATTAAATATATACCCGATTATGCGGGGCCTGCCACACCAGAAATTACTGATACTATTGTGGCAAATATAGAGAGTGCATCTGATGAGTTGCCCGGAAGCAATCCATCAGGTTCAATTTCTACTTTTGATCCGAAGCCCGATTATTTGAATTTTATCTACACTCTACTGGATGTAGAAAGAATCAAAAGCGCGAATTTAAAGGTCAAGTATGATGCCCTTTATTCTACTTCTCGCGGTTATTTAGATGAAGTTTTGCAACAATGTGGTTGCCAGTTAGAAAGTTTCCACGATTGGCGGGATGTACTTTTTGGTGGCGGTATGCCGGAACCGAAAGGGGAACAATTAGTTGAATTGGTGGATGCTGTCCGCGCTGATAATGCGGATTTAGGTCTGGCGACAGATGGCGATAGCGATCGCTTTGGTATTGTCGATGAACAAGGTAATGTCCTCACTCCCAATACAGTGCTGTTAGTTCTAGCACGGCATTTGATAAAAAACAAGGGTAAAAGCGGCGCGATTGTGCGGACTGTGGCGACTACTCACTTATTAGATAATTTTGCGGCTAAATATGGTCTGCAAATTTATGAAACTGCTGTGGGTTTTAAATACATCGGTGAGAAAATGCGGGAAACCGCTGTTTTGATTGGTGGGGAAGAGTCTGGCGGTTTGAGTATCATTGGTCATATTCCTGAAAAGGATGGCGTTCTTGCCGATATGCTAGTGGCTGAGGCGATCGCTTATGAGGGTAAGCCTCTAAGTCAATTGGTTCAGGAAGCGATCGCAGAAGCTGATGGCCCGCTGTATAACAATCGCTTGGATTTACACCTGACTGAATCTCACAAAAATGCTGTGATTGATGCTTACACCAAAAATCCGCCTTCAGTAGTGGCAGGAATTAAGGTGAAGGAAGTCGGGAGGAAGGATGGGATTAAATTGTATTTAGAAGAGGGTAGCTGGGTGTTGCTGCGTCCTTCTGGTACAGAACCTTTGGTGAGGGTGTATATGGAAACTAACTCGCCAGAAAAACTTAGTCAGATTGCTCAATTTATGGAGAGTGAAATTGCTAAGTTAGGTTAATCCATTACCTGATAATTATGTAGAGACGTTTCATGAAACGTCTCTACAATTGGTTAGGAAATTATATTTGAAGTTATGAAAAGTTTTGCGAATTTATTTATATCTGTAGTTATAGCTGTTTGGGTAATTGCGATCGCACTTATTTCTGTGCAGAATGCTACGCCTGTATCTTTACGGTTTTTGGTTTTTCAATCAATTCAAATTCCCTTTGGGTTGGTGTTGGCTTTTTCTGTGGCTGTGGGTTTGCTTGGTGTAGCGATTTTGCAGCCTCTCTGGGGGTTGGGTGTGTCGAAGTCTAGGATTGATGAGGAAGCGGAGTTTTTTATTGATGATGAGGATTTTTAGGAGTTTTCTCACGCAGAGGCGCAGAGGCACGGAGAGGAAGAAGAGAGATTTTTTGTGAGTCGGTTTTAACCGACTTTTGCTTTTAGACAGGGAATTTATTCCCTGGATTTTAGATCCAGTAAAATAGATAATGATTCATAGTGAACACTTATGACTAAGTTACTTGAACAAGCGATCGCACAAATAAAACAACTGCCTGAAACTGAACAAGATGTGATTGCTAGATTTATTCTTAATGCTTTAGAAAATAATTTAGTTGAGAAAGGTTTATCTATTATTGATGACGGTGATACTTGGACTGAAGAAGACCAACTTGATATTACATCTTTCTCCTTACAATATGCAGCTTCAATATTTCCAGAAAGTGAGGAAATAACACAGTGAAATTTAATCCTGGGGATGTAGTAACGGTTGATTTTCCTGGTGTTACAGGTATTAAACGCCGTCCGGCTGTAGTTCTATCATCTGCTATTTATCATGCAAATCGTCCTGATGTTATCATTTGATTAATTACTTCTCAAACAACAGCATTGGGTATTACTGACTATATACTTCAAGATTGGAATGAAGCTGGTTTGCGAGTTGCATCTATTTTTCGCAGTTATATTGTTACTCTTCCACCTTCAGGCAATTTGATTTTAATTGGTCATTTATCAGAACGTGATTGGCTGGGTGTTTGTAATTGTGTGAAAATATCTTTGGCTGAGTTGGATGGGTAATCATAGTTAATATCTTCTCACGCAGAGGCGCAGAGAGGAAGAGAGATTTTTTGTTAGTCGGTTTTAACCGACTTTCGCTTTTAGACAGGGAATTTATTCCCTGGATATCTTATTGGAAAAGATTTCTAGCGAGATTTTACCCACATTCCGCAGATGTGACTTAGATTATTGATATTTTTGAAAAATTCCAGCCAGGAAAATTTTATCTGCCTAATTTTTCTGGTTGAGTTTAACTTTGTTTGCCAAAAAATAGAGCATATTAAGTAACTTCATTTTATGAGGTTTTAAAATATCTTCTCTCTCTATATTAAATTAGTAATTTCGGGTAAAATAAACATGACAATTACAGCCAAGAATATTTACATCTTCGCTAAAAATTTATATTTACTAATTTTACCCTTGAACTATCTGCATCTTTTTCGGTCAAATAAACCACATCAAGTAATTAGATAATATTTACTACAACTCTTTCCTAAGTATCTAACAATCTTTTCACGTTCCTCTGTTAAATTGCTCATTTGTTTCTGTCCATTTATAATTACCAAATGTACAGCCTGAAACATCTGAAATACCCACCTCATTGTCGGTTTATTTGTGATTTTATTAACTTGATTTCTAATCCCATCATCGAATTTAGCTAATTCTTGTCTTAACTTTCTTTGTGCGAGGTTATAGACCAACAAACACAATCCCATTATCATTGCTATTGCTTCTACTCTTTCCGGGGTTTTGACAAATACACTTGATGTAAAAAACAACGGGTCTTTTAAAAATCTAAATCCTCTCTCGTTGGATTGTTGGGCTTTATATTCCTCTAATACCTGCTCATCACTCAATTCATTGTTATCTAAGATATTCGTTGCTAATATAAATCTACCTGCCTTAATTTTTTCAGCTTCTATTACTTCTTCTCTTATTTCTATTTGACCTTTAACTTGATATTTTATTTGACTTGGTTCGGTCAATTTACTTGGTCTACCTGCTGTTTTATATTCTGGTTTCTCTATGTACTCAATTTCTTTTATTTGGTGATATTTCCAGGATTTTGATAACTTTTCTATTGCTATTTTAGCATCTGGCTGACAAGCAAACTCTTGCCTGGATAGTTTACTAAGTAAGGCTTTTGCTTTTGATTCCTGTTTTTTTACTTGTTTTTCTACTTGTTGGATACTTGATTTTTTTCTTATTTCACTTTCGACGATTACCCATCTTTGTTTTATCCCTCCATATTCTGATTCTTTAGCTGCTATTTTATACCCTGATATTTGACTATCTTTCCATTCCAATTCTTTTATGCCTACGATTTTATTTTTTGCTTCTTTGATACTTAATGGTACTCTTGTTATCCATTTTATTTCTCTCATTGCTGCTAAGTTTTCTGCTGTATATAAGGCACTATATGCTACACATATTCCCTCAAATGTCCATTGTTTTTTAAATTCTTTTAATCTTTCTACAAATACACTTTTATCATCTACATTTCCTGAATCTACTTTTAAATATAAGGGGATGTCTCCATCTCCTGTTACTATCATGTCTATGATAAATTGTTTGAGGTCTGGTCTTTTATCTCTTGAGTATCCATGCACTATTTCTATTGCTTTCATCTCTGCTTCTATCTCTAATTTATTTTCTCCTGTTTCTTGCTTTGTTTCGTCTATTTCTTCGATTTCTTTTTTGTACTCTCCTTCTACACTCATTGATGTTCCATCTAAATGAATACTCTTGCTTTCTACTTGGAATTTATGGGCTGATTTTATGGCTACTGCTGTAAATATTTTTGTTGTTCCTATTTGATGATATTTGTCTAGTTCTCTTCCTAGTTTATCGTCATTTAAATGCTCTGGCAATACTCCTTCTCCTATTAAATGTTCTGTTGCTTTTCCTACAAAAAATTCCCCAAATAGATATAATGGGGCGCTTAAAAAGCCTAATCCATTTAAGATCATTGCTTTTACTACTTGTCCTGGTGTGAGAATTTCTTTTGTTTTTATTCCCACCATTTTATTCACTTCTTCTACCAATTCCATCTCGTCTATTATTCCCGCTACTATTCCTAAATGGTCTATATCTAGGATTTTCATGACCTCTTTTGACTCTTTCATTGTTTTTTCCCTTCTCTATTTGACGCTTATTATTTTACCAAAAAAGCCTGAAATCTTTGCTAGGCAATCTTTTCAGGCTTTACTTTTTCTAAATTTTTAATTCCTAAATTTACTTTAATATCTGCGGAATGTGGGATTTTAGCAACAATTGATAGTCTAGTTAAAAACTCAAATTTGCAAGATAACTTTGACAGTTTTGGATTAGGTAAGCGTCGAGGTAGAATAGATGGATTTGAAGTAGCAAAGAAACGCAGCAGATTAATGATTTTGGGTAAACCAGGTTCGGGTAAAACTACATTTTTAAGACACTTAGTTGTTGCTTGTTGTCAGGGTGAGTTTAAATCTGAGAATATTCCAGTGTTTATTGAACTTAGATCCATCACGAATGCTAGTCAATTCAATTTATTTAACGAAATACATAAAGAATTTGATTTACCCAATTAGGAACAAACAAAGCAAATTCTCAAGCAAGGTAAAGTCTTGATTTTTTTAGATGGACTGGATGAAGTTCCCACTGAATCACGGCGAGATGTTCAAAAACAGATTGATGAATTTTCTCGAAACTCGCTTTCTTACAAAAACCATTTTATCATCACTTGTCGGACACAATAGCTGATAAGCCTTATTACAGAAGCTTTACAGCAATAACTCAGTTACTTGAACAAGCGATCGCAAATTAAGTTAAATTTAGAAACAGGTGCGTTGTCCCAGGAGGTGCAACACACCATTAACAATCAATATCTAAAAATTGCCGCTGCTGTTGCCCCATGTGGCATTTCCTGAGATTCAAGAGTATAAACTCTGCCACCATTTAACAGCGTATGAACAGCAGCACAATCTAACATATCTTCATCATCTGGTTCTGGTTCTGCGTGTAAGTCCACAGTTGATGTTTCTGAATTAAATTTTCCCCATTTCTGCTCACCTAGCGATACAAACAAAGAATCGACTCTTTGATAGTAAGCCGCTGGGATAATTTCTTTGATATCACTAGTTGCTTTTCCATTATCTTCACCAGCGAATTGTTGATAAAGTTCTATAGCTGCTTTTTTTTCTTCTTGAAAAGAAGGTGCGACAATTCTCCAAGCCTCATCATGTAATTGTTCTAAATTGATAATTTCTGGATTACCATTAATACTTTCTTCTACTAAATGAGGATAGGTATTTGCTTCTTGGTAAATAGGAAACAAATACTCTACTCCTGCTAATACTAAAGGCGCTTTTTCCTCTTTTAATTTCTCATGTAATGCCGTATCAATAGCATAACAAAATTGGAGAATGTCTTCTTCGTGCTTTTCTCTATCAGGGCTACCTTGTCCATGAACTGAACCGGGGTGTTGAGCAGAAGCAGTTGCTCCTTTTGGTGTACCAATTCTGTGCTGTACCCCTTTTTGTAACTCGTCTTCCAAGAGAGTTTCTGCTAGACGATGTGGTATATTGTCCACTTTAACTTCATTGAGGCTATGGGCTGTTCCTGCAAATAATTTCACGTCTTTTTGACTCAAAGCCAAAACGTAGAAACTACCATCATTGTTAATTAAATGCAGCAACGGCTTGAGGTGAAATTGCTCACCAACAACTACTAATTCAGAAAATTCAATTGGTAAACAATAGTACTGAAATAAATTTGGGGAAATAAAAATTACCAATCCCTGATCTTGGTGTTCCCAGAAATCAACTCTATCCAGTTCCATAGCTGGTTTGAGCAGATTTAATGCTTCTGTGTGGCGTATCCCTATAGCATCTAAACGTTCCTCGGCTTCTCGAATTAAATTTTTGAAGCGAATGGGGTTTTGTCGAATCTCTGGCCCGGCTTTTTGCATAGGCATATACAGAGATATACATGGGGTTTCAGGATTTGCAACTAAAGTTTTGAGTTCATCAATAGACAATAGTGTCATATTATGATTTATTCCACGTCAATAATTTTGAATAATCTAAATTTATTCAACCTCTGTCGTGGTATCGCTGCATCTTTCTTGTGACGAGAAATTATATTTTCTTATTCCTTTCTTTAGATAGAATCGGCATGAGTTGTAAATCAACCTGTTAATTATCCTGCTTTGGAGATGTGAGGATTACCTGGTGGTGAATTGACATCTTTCTTCACAAAACTCAAAGTTACTCGTTTCATAATCCAGTACAGCCCAAAAAGAATCACAAAGGTGACAGTCATAATCACCAAGGGCTGTTTACCAAAGAGTTCCTCCACACCTTTAGTGAGTATGGCATCTGGTTGAGTAATAAAATCCCAACTGTTAAAACGCAAAAATCTGCCCCAATAAATACCAATAGCAGACAAAGCATGAGTAATTAATTCAACACCAAAGATCCATTTACTTTTGCCAATGCGATGCAAATAGTGACCTACATTTATGAGGGATATTACATAAGCTTCAAATCCACTAAGAATTACTAGTAGATAAACGGGTATTAATATTAATGTAATTATCCACACAGATGGAATCCGACGGATATCATCTATTAAGTGAATGACATCAGTCAATAAATAAGGCGCATTTGGTAAAAAGGCGTAAAAAGCTAGAAATCCTAGCCACCAAACCCAAGAGCGTCCAATTTTAGTGCGAAACAGCCAAATACTCAAAGCCAAGGGGATAAAAGCCAAAAATAAGTTCCAAGTCATCCAACGCATATTGGTTTGTAATACTTGGGTTACAATAGCTGTTAATTCAATTAATTCTGATTTCATACGCAATAAGTTTGATTAATCTAGAATCGGTTAAACCGTGCTTTTTTTAGACATCTCCAAAAATTAAATTTGCTTGTTTTGGAATACTTGTAGAGACATTATATGAAACGTCTCTGCTTGATTAGGACTTACGCAAGTGTCACACATCTATTTTATGGTGTGGTTTGGCAAGCTCACCAACCACGTCAGATATCAAATATCTGATATGCCAATTGCGTAAGTCCTGTTGATCAAAGATGTCTATTTCGATTGACTACAGTACTCATTCAGTTGATTCCCGAAGGTATCCGATTGTTTACCAGCGGTTGTGGCTGCTACGGTGAGTGTGGAGTTAATATCTGTTCGGGCTTTTTGGATTTTTTGTCTACCAGCTGAGGAGGCTTCTGATGTCTTAGCGGTACTTAGAGCCTTAGCTGCTGTGTAAAATCCTTGACTGAGATTATCAAAAACTTTGGCAAAATTGCTTTGAAATTCCTGGAGTTTGGGGTCTGCTAATTTTAGTTCTTGAATCGACTTGGTAACTGTTTGCAAATCTCTGGATAGTTGCAAGCTAGTTGTTACCTGTTTTCCTTTATTGTTATCAATTAGAGATGTTCCTTGATTAACAACTTTAATCAATCGTTGACACTGGGAAACTTTAGTTTCATTACAACTAGTTACCAATAAAGCAATACTCAGACTTAGGGAAGTGATAACGGTATTTTTACGCACAAAAAACATTAATATCCAACGGCAGTAAAATCCTATTAATAGTACCGAATAATTTAGTAGTTGTGGTGTAAGTAGATCATCAATTCGTAATTCCTGTAAATAATAGTTTTTGGTCGGATGCAATACAATCGAGGGGGGAAACCCATTGGTGTAAACTTAACGTAAAAACTGGGTTTCATTCGGGAATGAATTCTAGGAGGCTCTGCTTGCTGGGCTATTAATGAGAGTTGAGGCAAAGCCTCTGCGATCGCATTCCTAGTCAGAGACTAGGAACGAGATAATGGCGCTTACAATGAGGTGCTATTAATGGGAGTTGACTGCGATCGCATCCCTAGTCAGAGACTAGGAACGAGTTCCTTCTCTCCACCAATGAATTTAATTTTGTCCGACTACTTAATTTTACGAATTACAAATTACCAATCTACTGGTAAACCTAACTGGTCTAAGGTTTTTCCATCTTGCAAAAGTGGTTGAATATGGCTGTCTATTTGAATTTGTCCAGCAGAGAGGACTAAAGCGCGTTCTGTGACTCTTCCTAACCAATGTAGGTCATGGGAAGCAATTAACATGACCTGAACTGGCAATTTTAATAATACTTGGGCTAAATGCCGTCGCCATGCGGGATCTAGTCCGGTGGTTGGCTCATCTAGAATGAGAATTGCTGGGTCTAAGGCTAATATTGATGCTAGGGCTGCTAAACGTCTTTGTCCTCCTGATAGTTCGTGGGCAGAACGGTGGGCATATTCTTCTAGTCCAAAGTCAGCTAATAATTGCAGTGCTTTATCAATTGCTGTTGCTGGTGAGACACCGTAGTTGCGTGGGCCAAAGGTGACATCTTCTAAGATGGTGGGCATAAATAGTTGGTCGTTGGCATCTTGGAAGGTAAAGCCGATTTGCTTTCTGATTTGAGGTAGGGTTTTTGGTTCTACGGGGATGCCGTTGATGAAAATTGAGCCACTTTGGGGATGTTTTAAGCCGATGAGGTTTTCTAGGAGGGTGCTTTTGCCTGAGCCGGTTGCACCCATTAAGGCGACGCGATCGCTTGAATTTAGTGTAAAGGAAATTTCTCGTAATACTGGCTGCTGGTGGGAATAGGCATAGACCAGGTTTTTTACCTCAACTACAGCAGTATGAGGATGAGAGATAGAAGTTTGGGGATGAGATGTTAAAGATGTCAAAATTCACAATTCAAGATTCACAACTGCTCTTTTACTCATATTTTAATTATGAGCAAAACTCTGAAAATAAGAACTGAGAGTTATACAAGTAGCGATCGCTCCAGCTGTTAATATTGTAAGACGTTCTTTTGGTCTGAGGGTGGAATCTATGGGTAGTTGCCCATTATAACCACGAGTAACCATTGCGGCGTAAACTCGCTCTGCTCTGTCGAGGGTACGGAGATATAAAGCTCCAATCATAGCAGTACTAGCATAACGTAACCATCCGGCTGCACCATTGAGTCCTCGTAATTGGGCGCTACGTTGCATTCTCGCTACTTCTGATAACAATATTTCTAAGTATTGCCCAGATAAAAGTAAATTTTCCTTTAATGGTGCTGGTATGGGTAAGCCTTTGAGGGCGATGCCAAAGCTGTGGGGTGGTAAGGTGAGTAAAAAGCTATTCATGGTAATTAAACAGATTAGCGATCGCACTAGCAAAAAACTAGCTCGCTCCCATCCCAATGGTAAAGCCACTAATGATAGAAAGATTAATTCTGTACCCAGTAATCCGCCTAATTTGCGAATGGGGACGCGTAATAGCCACATCCACAAAAATGCGATCGCACCATACACAAGTAAATTAGACCAAGCATGATGCTTTAAAAAAGCTGCCCCAATCACTATTACTAAAGATAGTTGTAACCGTAAAGGCAAAGAAAGTTTAAGCATTCTTCGGTTTCATAACTTTGGCAATTCCAAAGGCTACCGCAAAGCAAACCGCAGCACCTACCAAACCTGCAATACTAGTCCCGATTTGTTCCAAACCTTGAATTCCATAATCAGCGAAGGGTGTTGGTACTTCTACCCTGACTTGTTCCGCTAAATTGATAAAGCCTAAATTTTCCGCTACTTTTTCTAAACCATCAGGCCAAGCCGAAGCAAATAGCGACAGCACACCTGCAACTAGAATAATGCTAACAATGGGTACTAACCAGCCTTTAAATTTCTCTTCCTCTCCTGGTAATAAATCTGGTCTGGTGGTGGCTAGGTAAGTCAGCACACCCCCTGTAATTACTCCTTCACCAATACCAATCAAAATATGTACACCCGTCATGGTGGGTAAAACTACGTTGACTGATGCTGTTCCCGAAAGGGCTAATTCAATGGCACAAGCGATCGCAGCGACAATGACACCGAAACCAGCTGCAATCCCAGCCGCTAAGGGTAAACGCCCTTTGGAACCACCAAATAGCCGTTGTAAAGTTTGGGTTAATCCCCAGCCTACCCAAACGCCAATAACTGCCATGTTCAAAATATTCGAGCCTAAAGCAGTAATACCACCATCAGCAAATAACACTGCTTGAATAATTAATACTGTGGCAATACACAACATTCCCGCCCAAGGACTACCTAAAATAATTGCCGCTAAAGTGCCTCCTAGTAAGTGTCCACTGGTTCCTCCCGCTACAGGGAAGTTAATCATCTGGGCAGCAAAAATAAAGGCTGTGGTTAATCCTAGTATGGGAGCGCGACGAACTCCATAAGCTTCTTGCGATCGCCCAAAGGCCACAAATAAAGCTGCTGCACTTGCTAAACTAGTAGCCCCTGCCACTGGAACTGAAATAAATCCATCGGGTATATGCATGAAAATCCCTATTTTCGTGTTTTCTTTACACTAACTTAAGCAATATAACTACAGTATCAATTTTATAAGAGAACAATATTTTTCCTTCTTTTACAATGCCCTATTGGGGGATATTTTGGTGTTACGGAGGGTGGATTTATATTAAAAATGATACTGTAAATAATATATTTGTTTTTTGAATCGTTAATATTTATAAATCTTTATGACATAATCTCAGATTTCTAACTGCTTCCATAAAAATAGTTTACTTTTTATGATTTACCAATTGATAAGGCTATTATTCACGATTTTGCGACTTTGCGCGAAATAAAAAAAAGCGATTCCTACGGAGCGCTTCGCTATCACCTGAACTTGCTAACATTAAAATAGAACAAACAACCAATACTTAAACAACAATATGCAATATCAAAATATTATTACCATCTAACCAGGAAAAAGAGGAGGTAAACCTTGTATTCTGGGGATGCGAATTACTGTTTATGATGTCTTATCATATCTTGCTTCTGATATGACTTATGAATAAATACTTAATGATTTTCCTTGTTTGACACAAGAAGATATTTTAGCTTGTCTTATTTATGCGGCCGATAGAGAAAGACAAATGCTCATTGTGCAAGTATAAAGTTACTATTTGATCATAATCTATCACCTCGGTTAATAGATAAACTCGCTGCTGTTTACCCTAATTCTCACCACGTTTTTCTTTTAGGTTTAGATCAAGCAGATGATCGAATTTTGTGGGAATATGCAAAACAAAATGAATTGATCGTTGTCACCAGAAATGCAGATTTTAACGAATTAAGCATCCTGCGTGGATATCCACCGAAAGTAATTTGGGTTCGACGTGGTAATTGTTCAACTAACCAAATTGAGGAAAGAAGGATTAGTCGAAAGTTGCACATGAGGCTTAGTTGTTTGGGAAACTCCGACAACAGACCCTTACTTGAATTAACTTGAAAGATTATTGACAATAATTCCTAAGCCTTCTATTATACGCAGTAGTAATTGCAAATAATTTGCAATTTAATTTCTGTGCTTACCCTGTTTAATCTCATGTCTGACCACTTCACCCTGAGTAAAGATAAACTTTGGAGTCGCCGTCAACTGCTAAATTTGGGTTTAGCCGGTGCTGGTGTGACTGGTGCAGCCACAATTTGGCAAATGCTAAATAGAAACAATCATGCCAATAATGTCAGGATACCACCAATGGAAATGGAGGCATCTAAGGGCGCTACCAATCCCATGCAGGTGCTACGTAATTTCGATTATGGGACACTTAAACAAGAAAATGGTCGCACAATCCGAGAATTTCAATTAACAGCAGGTACTTCCACAATTCAGCTTAATAGTGCTGTCTCATACAATATTTGGGATTTAAATGGTCGCATTCCAGGGCCAACCCTACGGGCCAAAGAAGGGGAACGGGTACGGGTATTGTTCCTTAATCAAGCGGGACATTCCCATTCTCTCCATTTTCATGGTGTTCATCCCTCAGAAATGGATGGTGTGCGCCCAATTAGTAATAATAAGGCGGCAATATACGAATTTGATGCTGAACCCTATGGTGTTCACTTATATCACTGTCATGTAGCACCAGTGACCCGTCACATTGCTAAGGGTTTGTATGGAATGTTTATTATTGATCCTCCTCAACCCCGTCCCCCGGCTGATGAAATTGTGTTAATCATGTCTGGGTATGACGTGAATGACGATAATAGAAACGAATATTATGCGTTTAATGGTGTACCCCATCACTATATGCACCATCCAATTCCAATTTATCAAAATCAGTTAATTCGGGCCTATGTGCTGAATATTATTGAATTTGACCCTGCTGTGACTTTTCATCTCCACGCCAATTTTTTTAATGTTTATCGTTCAGGGATGACAATGACTCCTAGTGAGAAAACCGATGTTTTAACAATGGGTGTTGCGGAAAGGCATATATTGGAATTTGCATTTCGTTATCCGGGTAAGTATATGTTTCATCCTCATCAAGATGCTGTGGCTGAAAATGGATGTATGGGTCAATTTGAAGTCATAGCCGCAAAGGACGTTAAAACACCTGGAAAGAATACCTGACCTAGTTTTTCAGTTGGCTCATTTGTCACTTTTTAGAATATTTTATATTTTTCTAAATAAGCAAAACGTAAATTTCTAGTATAGATTATGCGATCGCTCAAAAAAAGATTCTTGAGTATCAACGTAATTTACAATACGCGTATTATCATGTTGATTCTGGTAGCGAATAGGACAAAGTATACTTTTTATGAAATAGTTGATAATAAATATCATTTATGCTAGATACTTATCTAACGTTATAAATAAATTTACTTAATCAGGAACAAAAATGATCAAATCTCGTTACATATTTTTGTCGATCGCTACTTGTGCCATAATTACTCTAAGTTCTTGCACTAACAACGCACCAACAGCAGAAAGTCCATCCAACCCAAGTACTACTCCAGTTACAGAAACAAAAAGTCACAGTGGTCACGGTGGTAAAGCGCAAATTAATATTAATACTGCTATCTTGTCCGAGTTAGATAAATTTGAGGCTAAACTAGGTGTGCCAGCATTGTCGAACAAAATTCAAGCCAGCCGTCCCTATGTTTCTCCAGAAGATTTAGTCAGCAAAAAAGTAATTACTCAAGATCAGTTTGACCAAATTAAAGAGATGGTGACTGTTCAGGAAGTAGTGCTGACAGGTGAGGCTAAAGATGTTGACTACATGACCAAGTTGGGATTAATGAAGGGACATCTTTTAGTAGCCAAAGAACTCTTAGACCAAAATCAGCCAAAGCAAGCTGAACCCCATATTGGACATCCAGTTGAGGAGATTTATGTTGATGTTGAAGAACAATTAAATGAACGCAAAGTTAAAGAATTTAAAACAAATTTGGTCAGTTTAACTGATTTAGTTAAGTCCAATCCTAAAGATGCCAAGATAAAAACCAATTTTACCAGTTCGATGGCATCTGTTGATAGTGCGATCGCAGCTTTACCCACAGAGCAACGCTCAAAACCCGAATTTATTCTCCAAGTCATCAACGGTTTGCTAGATTCTGCTAACTCAGAATATGGTGCAGCGATTACAAAAGGCAAAATTAGCGCCCCTATTGAGTATCAAGACTCCCGTGGCTTTGTAGTCTACTCTAATGAACTATATCAAGGCATTTCTAGCCAAATAGCACAAGATAATCCTGAAGCATATAAAGCAATAGATACAGCTTTGGCTGAACTGGTGAAAGTTTGGCCTACAGCTATCCCACCAACCCAAGCAGTTAAAACCCCTGAGGATGTTACCAAACTAGTGAAAACCATAGAGGAAAACACTCAAAAAGTACTAGAAAAAACTAGCACTAAAGCACAAAGTTAGTATTTCCATACCATTGGAAGTACAGAATAACAAGTTTAAAATGAATAAGAAGAGAAAAAAGAGTTAGCAGTGAAGAGAGAGGATAGTTTGGTTTTTCAACACCTGAAGAAAGCATAACTTCTAACTCACAACTTCTAACTAAATATTCTCCAATGGTAATTTTGCTTATCTTAACAACTGATGCAAGAACTTGATCAAAAAAAGGCCATAGACCTACTAAATGCCATCATGGAATTTGAACTAGCTGGGGTAGTTCGCTACACACATTATTCCTTAATGGTGACAGGCCCAAACCGTATTCCCATTGTAGCTTTTTTCAAAGCCCAAGCCGCTGAATCTCTACTCCACGCTCAACAAGTAGGCGAAATTCTCACAGGTTTAGATGGACATCCCTCTCTAAAAATCGCCCAGATGGAGGAGACTTATAAACACAACGTCAAGGATATTCTGGCAGAAAGCTTAACTCACGAAAAAACAGCACTAGATTTGTACAAAAATCTGCTAGAAACTGTAACTAATGCCAGCATCTATTTAGAAGAATTCGCTCGTGGCATGATTGGACAAGAAGAGATGCATAATCTTGAACTGAAAAAAATGTTACGCGATTTCAGCTAATAATCAATACTCATTAGTCCAATAAGTTTTGGACTAATGACCAATAACTAATAACTAAATCACTATGAATTTTAGTACTGCTATACCTACCTTTGTAATTACCCTCCGAGAAGGCGTAGAAGCTGCTCTAGTGGTGGGTATTGTCCTGGCTTTATTAAAAAAAGCAAAACAATCTCGACTCAACCCTTGGGTGTATGCAGGTGTTGCCGTCGGGCTTGTTGTTAGTGCATTAATAGGCATTTTATTTAGTTGGCTGATTAAAATATTAGGAGCAATTAATCCTCAATACACCCCTGTCGTTGAACCGATGTTAGAAGGTGTATTTAGTATGTTAGCAATAGTCATGCTCAGTTGGATGCTCATCTGGATGACTAAACAAGCCAGATTTATGAAAGCGCAAGTTGAAGGCGCAGTTACAGAAGCACTAACGCAAAACTCAAATGCAGGTTGGGGAGTTTTTAGTTTAATTTTAGTCGCCGTTGTTCGGGAAGGCTTTGAAACTGTTCTCTTTGTGGCTGCAAATTTTCAACAAGGATTAATACCTACTTTAGGCGCACTTAGTGGTTTAGCAGCAGCATCAGTAATTGGTGTATTGTTATTTAAATGGGGTGTCAAAATTAATATCCGCCAGTTTTTTCAGGTAATGGGCATTTTATTAGTTTTGATTGTGGCTGGATTAGTAGTTTCAGCTTTACAACATTTTGATACCGCAATGTCTAGTCTTGCACTCAGCAGTCGCGCTTCCGAAAATCTTTGTTTCTATTACGAACGCTTTACCAGAGTTCATTCTTGTATTTTAGGGCCAATGGTTTGGAATACTGCCAACATTTTGCCTGATGACAATTTTCCCGGTATTATTTTTAAATCTTTGTTTGGCTACAGAGATAAAATCTATATTGTTCAAGCTGTAGGATATTTTGTGTTTCTACTCAGCATTGGCGGTTTGTATTTACGCAGTATTACAGGTGGTTCTCCTCAGGATAAAAAGAATCTTAGAGGTAATCAAAAACCAATTAGTTCTTTGAAGGATTAAAATAATTCGTAATTCGTAAAAGGATTTTCGTAGGTTGGGTTGAACAAAGTAAAACCCAACAAACCCTTGTATCAGATGAAATGTGCTATATTTCTTTTGCTACAAAAATCTTCTTTAACTCTAGAGAAGCTTTTTCAATCGTTTCTAGACTACCTGGATTCACAAGTCCGTAATAATCAAAAACATAAACTCGATTGTTTTTAGTCGCCTGTAACTGCTGCCAAAACGGTTCTTTTTTTAATGAATCTAACAGCGTTGGTTCAGCATTAACTACAATTAAAACTTCTGGGTTAGCCTCTAAAACTTTTTCAGCCGAGAGTGTCACATATCCACCTATGGGACTCGTACCTTGTAATTCTGCGGCTATATTTTTAGCACCAAATCTAGAAATTAAATCACCTGCCCAACTGTTTTTATTGGGTGTTAAAATTGGTTGGCGACTAACCAAGACTAAAGTAGAAATATTTTGAGTTGAGTTGGCAGGTAAAAAGGTTTTGTAGCGATTTAATAAAGGCTGGGGATCTACATCAATTGATTGAGCAAGTGTTTTAGTTAGTTCTTCTAGAGATTGCCAATTATTTACTTTAGTTGATAAAGTAGGTATTCCTAGCTGTTTAAGTTTCTGAATAGTTACATCAGAAAATCCTGCTGCACCAATAACTAAATCTGGTTTTAAAGAAACAATTTTTTCTAAGTTGGGGATACTCCGACCTTCGCTAACGCGGGGAATATCTTGCAGTTTAGGGTTATCTTTAAATAAGGTACTACCAGTTACTCCTACAAGTTTAGTTTGATCAAGTTGAGAAATAATATCAGCAGAAAGAGAGGAAAGTGCTACAACTCTTTTAGCTGAGGTTTTTGGTAGTTGTTGTACTGGTACGACGTTAGATGGGGTTTGAGTTGTTGCTGTAGTACAAGAGAATAGAAATAGAGTTAATATGAGTGCTATTGCAGATGATTTCCAACGCATGATTATTGTTTTTTAACGCAGAGGTATGCGGAGGTAGGACAGAGGAACACAGAGTTTTTTGAGGTTAAGAGGAGAGAGATGATTGTATTTTTATTATGGCTCAATTCAATAAAAATTGTTGTACATCTTCTGGGGTGTTACAGTTAAAGAGCATATCTGGTGATGATAATGGTAAAACCGCTACTGGATATAGTTTTAGCCATTCTTGAAATGAGCGTCCTCCTTGGTTAATAAAATCCTGAAGCAGGGGTAAACAGTTACAGCGATAAAAGCCACATAGAGGTTCCCAACCTTTAGGATTTTTTACTAAAACGGCAATATTCTTTGTTTCTACAGTATCAACTATTTTTACCCAATTTTGCAACACTTCAATTCGCAAGTTTGGTAAGTCACAAGCTAATAATAATACCCATTCTGTTTTTACTTTTTCTAGTCCTTGAACAAAACCTACTAGGGGACCTTGTGTTTCTGTGGAGACTTCTTGAATAAATTCACATTCAGGTAAGTGCAAGTTTTGATAACGTTCTGGCCAAGGTGTAACTATATATATAGTATCAGTGCAACTTTTAGCAACGTTAAAAACTTTTTTCAATAATGGGATTCCCTGAATAGGAATTAAGGCTTTATCTTCACCCATACGTGAACTTTTCCCACCGGCTAAGATGATGACGCTTAAATCAGTCATTGATAGATTGTCATTTAGGTTCATATATAATATATATAGCAAAATACGTAAGAGTTCAGGATACAGAATATTTGATATAGCAGGGAACTCTTAACAGAAGAGAAAAATATTCTTCCTCCTGACTCCTGAATTCTTACCAAAATACCCACATTATACCAGCTTAATTAAAGTTCATTTCTTTAGAGCTTGAGGTGAATACAAATGACACAAGAATTAATCGACCTCAGAAATAGTATTGTACAAGGACGTTACGCAGATGCTTTAGCAATTGTGGATGAATTAGAAGGAATGAGTAAACAAGCAATTCTGGGTAATATCCAATCTTATTTAAAGATTTTACTGATTCATTTAATTAAAAATCAAATAGAAAAGCGGTTAACAAATTCTTGGTCTGCTTCTATTCGTAATTCAATTAGAGAAATTAAAAAAGTGAATATTAAAGATAATAAAAAATCTTACTATATCAATCAAGATGAATGGGAAAATTTCATAGAAGAGGAAGTAATTGAAGATGCTATAGCTGATGCCAGTTTGGAAGTAATGAATGGTATCTATAGCCAATTTCAGCT
Organism: Anabaena sp. EIM26; assembly: GCF_057568715.1. Classification (NCBI taxonomy): domain Bacteria; kingdom Bacillati; phylum Cyanobacteriota; class Cyanophyceae; order Nostocales; family Nostocaceae; genus Anabaena; species Anabaena sp. EIM26. Next base: position 3,312,043 of record NZ_CM172472.1, read on the forward strand.
TGGTGATTTAATAGATAGAACACAGTTAATTGCAACTGCTTTGAAGTTTTTAACTTTAACTTATTCCTATTCAGCTAAAGAATTACCCACAATTGTAGCAGAAACATTAACTCAGCTACCAGGTGGTGAAGATTGGAAAGCAGGGAAAAGGTGAATAATTTCTATATTTTGTAGGGTGGGCATTGCCCACCATGTGTAGTATATACTACCACTAACCTCTATTTTGGCTGCGCTGCACTTGTTCTAACAACTGCTCAACGCTCGCTGGTGCGGGAAGACATTTCAAACCTTGACAGACTAAACCAACGCTTCCCTCTGGTAAATCTGATACCATTGAAAAAGCAACAGTTGGCAGATATTTGTTGATTAATGATGTTATTTGTTCAGTACTAGTCCGAATTAAGGTTGAGTTACGATACCAATCCAAAGCAGTAAATAAACTAGGACAAGCTTGAGGAGAATTACTCATTACACCTTGAAAGGCTGTTAAACCTTGTTCAGCTAAATCGAGATAATGCAAATTATCAGTCAATAAAGCTAGACGTACTAAATTAGCGATCGCAATCCCATTGGCTGAAGGTGTAGCATTATCTATATAACTACGCTCTCGGACAATTAAATCTTGACTATTATCACTAGATGTGTTGAAGTAACCACCTAGTTCGATACTCCATAAAAATTCGTCAAATTCATCTTGGAGAGAAACAGCTTTTTCTAACCAATCAGAGTCCTGAGTCGAAACATCATCAAGTTGTCCCAAAGCAGCTTGGTGTAAATCCAGCAATGCTTTAATAAAAAAAGCGTAATCTTCAGATTGAGCCAAAACCGTCGCTTCACCTTCATAATTGAGTCGGTGAAAACGTCCATCGACAAACTGATGATCTAAGATAAACTTAGCTGCTTGTGCTGCTAATTCCAGATAATTTGGTTGTTGGAAAACCTCAGCAGCCCTAGCCAAACCAGAAATCATCAAACTATTCCAGGCTACAATCATCTTAGTATCAGTCACCGCCGGAATCCGACCAGGCCAGTTAGTCGTTTTCGCTTCCTGATTATCTCGCGCTGGTGGAAAAGTTGACAGTGACTCAGGTGTAGCACCATAACGAGCCATAAACAACTTACTTAAAGCAATTTCCAGCGTTTGGCTCAATTCCCCTGAATGTAACCTTTGTAAAACAATCTGTCCTTCAAAATTTCCGTTAGCAGTAACAGCAAACTGTTGTTGTAATTCTTTTAGATCTTCAGTTGTTAACAGTTGTTGTAATTCCCTATAACTCCAGACATAAAAAGCACCTTCTTCCGGTTCTATGGCTGTGGGATTAATGAAGCTATCAGCATCTTGAGCAGCATAAAAGTAACCCGTTGGAGCAGTCATTTCCCGTTGCAACCATTTTACAGTTCCAGCCACAGCCCTTTCAAAAGCCGGTTCCTGTATTCCTGAACTCCACAAATTCGCCAGATATTCCAAAATCTGACCATTATCGTAAAGCATCTTTTCAAAATGAGGGACAGTCCAAGTGGGGTCAACAGTGTAGCGATGAAAACCACCACCCACATGATCATAAATACCACCCAAAGCTAAATTTAGACCCCATTGAGTACAAACTTGCTGTCCATTATATTGAGATTGATAATTAAACCGAGTTCCGCGCAATGCAAATTCAGCATAGGGGATCATTGGAAAACTATTACCAACCTGCTTAGAAGTGATGATCCCCGTGCAAGTTTCCCAACCTTTCTGCAATAATTGATTATCTGCGACTTCCTGACTAGTAACCTTTTGCAATACCGCAGATGTCAGCAAAGCCTCAACAATTAACGCTTTGCGTTGGCGTAACTCTTCTTTTTCTGTATCGTAGTAACGGCGCAGAGCTTCCAAAACTTGTAAAAATCCAGGACGACCATAGCGGGGATCTACAGGAAAGTAAGTTCCAGCGTAAAACGGCACTAAATCATCTGCCGCCAGAAAAACATTTAACGGCCAACCCCCCTGACCACTCATGAATTGCAAAGTCTGCATATAGATACTATCAAGGTCAGGTCTTTCTTCCCTGTCTACTTTGATAGGTAGAAAGTTGGCATTCATATATTGAGCAATTTCTAAATCAGAAAATGCTTCCCCTTCCATCACAGTACACCAGTGGCAACTAGAGTAACCGATGGAGAGAAAAATCGGTTTATTTTGCACCCTTGCAGTTTCCAGTGCTTCATCACACCAAGGCCACCAATCAATCGGGTTTTCGGCGTGTTTGCGGAGATAAAGGCTTTTCTCTTCAGCAAGGCGATTAGTCATGATCTAAGCATCTGCCCTTTTATCACCAGTCTAGCCTGTTGATTGGGCATTGGACATGGGGCATTGGGGAGAGTATTTAGAGAACTTCATAAAAAATTTGATCCAATGGAGTAGGGGTAATTCATGAATTACCCCTACTTTCGCGGGGACAAGCTTTAGGGGAATGATATTAAAACAGGATCAATTATTCTATGGAGTTCTCTTAAATTGATCTTTCTCTTGATCCCTGCCTTATTGCTGGCATCTGTTACTTGAAAAAGTGAATCGTTGAACCGATAACAGCAGGTGGTATTTCTGTGATAGGTGATATAGTTTTTCGAGGAATTTGAGTACTAGCGTTTAGTCCAGCGATCAGATGCAGCAAAAAGGTGATTAAAGCAGCTTGTATAAATCTTTCGAGCATAGTACTTCTCTCTCTCTCTCTCTTGATGAATAGCATTTCAAGTAAGATTGGTTATTCTGAATACACCTCTTACTCCCGGTTTACCGGATTTGCTAAATATGTCCGGATAATTAACCAAAAAAAATGTGAAAAAATGTGAAAAAAGTTACTAACACCTGAAAAATAATTTCAACTAATCTGCGATCGCTAAATGAAGACAAGGCAGTGCAATAAGTTACATAGTTAAGGTGCAGTGTACAAGGGGCAGAACAGGACTTTATCTTCCTTTCATTTAGCCTCTTTTCATCTCACCATACCCACTTAGACACCTATCACCATCAAAAAGTGCCTGAAAATTTTTTTTGATTTGAGATATCTGATTGTAGACTGACCTTTTAGCCGAATCCGCTTGCTGAGAACCGATTAGGAAGTAAAATTTTGAATTTATGAAGATTTTGCCCAAGGTTAATTTAGCCGTATCAACACAAATAGCCTTTGTCGTCGATAGAATAAATGACAAATAGCTACAAATACGCTCAATGATTCCAATCGTTATTGAACAATCGGGTCGCGGCGAACGCGCCTTTGATATCTACTCACGGCTGTTACGTGAGCGCATTATCTTTTTAGGTCAACAGGTTGATAGCAGTCTTGCTAACTTGATTGTTGCCCAATTGTTGTTCTTAGATTCTGAAGACCCGGAGAAAGACATTTATATGTACATAAATTCTCCCGGTGGTTCGGTAACGGCAGGGATGGGTATTTTTGACACCATGAAGCACATCCGCCCTGATGTTTGTACTATTTGTACCGGACTTGCCGCAAGTATGGGTGCTTTTCTGCTCAGTGCTGGTGCTAAGGGTAAACGGATGAGTTTACCCCATTCACGAATTATGATTCATCAACCTCTAGGTGGCGCTCAAGGACAAGCGACTGATATTGAAATTCAGGCGCGGGAAATTTTATACCACAAAAAACGGTTGAATGATTATTTAGCTGAACACACAGGTCAGCCGATTGAACGTATTGCTGAGGATACCGAACGTGACTTTTTCATGTCTCCAGGAGAAGCCCAGGAATACGGTTTAATTGACCAAGTAATTGACCGTCACGCCGTCGGTATTCGTCCAATGGCTGTGGTGTAGAAGAGGCAGGGAGCAGGGAGCAAGGGGGAAGACTATTCTTCTGACTCCTGACTCCTGACTCCTGACTCCTGACTCCTGACTCCTGACTCCTGACTCCTGACTCCTGACTCCTGACTCCTGACTCCTGACTCCTGACTCCTGACTCCTGACTCCTGAACTCCTAACTCCTGAACTCCGAACTCCGAACTCCGAACTCCGAACTCCGAACTCCGAACTCCTTTTAAAACCCCGCAATAGGATCTGGCTGAGATTTAAGGTAGTTGAGAAAATCTAGTAACTCTTCTTCACTGAGTAAAGAACGCCCTAACTTACCGTAGGTTTTTTTGAGATATTCTCGTCCTTGTTCTTTTGTCCAGGCTAATCGCTCTATTTGTACATCTGTTTGAGCAATAACATCAGATAAATTAACTGGTTCATTTTTCTTCTTCCTGATTCCTAGTCCTGATGGAAAACCAATATCTTCTGGGGAAGAATAATTGCGTGGTGTAAAGGGTGTAACGTTACTAGCAGTGATTCCTAGTGAAGATTGATGTTCAGGTTCTGAACTAAATGACATCTCCAGTTTTTCTGTTGCGGTATCCAGTTGTTCTTCTCTGGTGACACTTCCCAAAGTTCCTTGAGTTAAGGGTTGGTTGTAGGTATCACTCGTGTTGTTGTGTGCGATCGCAGAAGATGAAGATATTTCTGTATTTTTAGTCACTGACCATTGAGTACTGGCAACATCCTGGGAGGTGGGGACAGACTCATGTAAAGCAGTTGTGGTATTTACAGTTGTCTTGACTGGGACTGGGGAAATAGGTTTTGGGGAAAATGCTACTCTTCCCTCTGTCTCATTTGTGATTCCTAAAACCATTAATGCCCTATTTCTGGCCTGGTCTTCCGCAGTTTCTACGGTTTCTGCTGCTGCCATTCCCGTAGCGCGGGTAACGCCTTCAATTTGTAGGCTAACTCGGACGATATATTTTCCTTGGAAAATTTGTACTAATTCCGAAATAATGCTGCCATTGGGATACAAGCTCTGAAATTGAGCCAACATAATCATGCCACCCATCTAAATATGTTTAACTTTAGTTGTACTTGTAAGATTTCCAGGTACTTTTCACGCTATGATCGTTTGTCACGATTGTAGCAGTAGCTGTTTTTTGCGAAAATTTTTAGCTACTGTTGACTAAATCAGGGTGTTCTTCCTTTCAATGCTATACTAATTACCCAATTCGATATCTAGAAGTATTTTGTGGAAGTGCGCTCTAAATCTACAATAATAAAGATAAGGTTCGCCCTCATTGCAAGTGACAGCTGCTTACCTGATTGTTACCGATTCTACAGATGGTAAAATTGGGTTAATAGGCAGTTTCTCTCAGTTAAATTTCAGATGATCATGGCGTGAAATTACCTTTAATCTAGACAATCAAACACCTGTGCCTTCCCTGCGTACCTGCTTTTGGGTAACATCGAGAGTTGTGTAAATCAAACCTCTCAAAAACCCATTGTGTAATTACCTGGTGAGGCCAAGTCGAGTATCAGGAGTGCCTTGTTAAGATTGCTTAGTTGAAGAAAGTTTCACCCAGGTGAATTCTGAGAGGATCTTGCAGTGAGAAGTCCGAGCAGAGTCTTACTCTGACAGGAACTTTGGCAGCCTTACCTTAGCTTACTTCTTTGCAGGAGTACGGGCAATTCGTTTGTAGCAAGTGTCTGTAAGCCGTGAGGGTATACAGGGAAGAACCAGATTAAACACCGGACACTTTAACGCCAATCACAGGCCAGTTGCTACAACGGGGGGGAACTCCTGGAATGTAGTGGCTCCTCGATTTGGGAAATTTTCCCATAGTGCTGGTTCCTGAACGGGGGGGAACCCCTCTGACAGGTGTAGGTTTTTTACATTCTCGTGAGGGCAAGACTTGGGCGACAAGGTGGACAAGGTGACAAGGGAGGAAAAACCTACAGGATGATGTTTTTTGGTAACAACAACACACCGTTAAAAGACTATTTTGCGGAGAAAATCTTCCTTGTCTACTTTCCCTCCAAGTCTTCCCAGTCCAGCCTTCATAGACAATGTTAAAAACCTACCCTTGTGAGGGGGGAACTCCCGCACGCAGGTGTCCTCAAAAAATGATGTTTTGACCAAAGGTCGGTTCACTGCATGGAATTTTCAATCGCTACACTTCTTGCCAATTTCACGGATGATAAATTGGTAGCTCGTAAGGTTTTGGAAAAGAAACTGGGTTGTGAGGATGAAGACAGTTTAGAAAAACTTCACATTGCTTTGGAGGTGCTAGAAAAAATCGGGTTGTTGGTCAAGGAACGAGGTAAGTATCGTCGTGTATCCGAAGAGGGGCTGATTGAAGCTAAACTTCGTTGCTCTAGTAAAGGCTTTTGCTTCGCCATTCAAGATGTGGAAGGCTCGGAGGATATTTATATCCGCGAAAGTTATCTGAGTAATGCCTGGAATGGCGATCGCGTTTTGGTCAGAGTTCTCAAGGAAGGTAGTCGCCGACGTTCTCCTGAAGGTGAGGTAAAACTGATTCTGGAGCGTTCTAATCACACTTTACTAGCACGGATTAAACAGGTAGAAGGGGGTTTCCGTGCTGTTCCTTTAGACGATCGCTTGCTTTTTGAATTGAAACTGCTGACAAACGGCTTGAAATTGGCTGAAGCTATAGACCATCTAGCCCATGTAGAAGTCCTGCGTTATCCTCTGGCTCAGTATCCACCTTTGGGTCGGGTTGTACAAATCCTTGGTAGTGATGCAGAAGCTGCTGCTGATATAGATTTGGTAACTTGTAAGCACGATCTATCTCGGACTTTTTCGGATAATATCCTGGATGCAGCAGCTAAGTTGCCTAAAAAGTTACTGAAAGCAGATTTAAAAAACCGCGTAGATTTACGTAATTTGTTCACCATCACGATTGCGGGGGTAAATGGTGACGATAAAGTAGTAGAGAATGCCTTTAGCTTGGAAAAAACCCCAAGCGAACCTTGGCGATTGATGGTTCATATAACTGATTTATCTCACTACATTCAAGCTGATGAAGCCCTAGATAGGGAAGCACTCAAACGCGGCAGGTCAGTTTATCTGGGAGAATTAATTTTGCCGATGTTGCCAGAAGCAGTGGCTGAACGCTGTTCTTTGATATCTGGTAGCGATCGCCTAGCTCTCTCCTTTGTGATCACAATTGATCCCCAATCAGGAAAAGTGCTGGAGTGGGAAATTCAACCCAGCGTGATCAAAGTAGACACATCTGTGAGCAAACAACAAGCAGAAGCAATACTCAGCGGTGATGCACCCAAAATGTCTGCTGAGACTATCCAGATGTTACATGACCTAGCAACCCTAGCCAAAGCAGCTAAACAAGCTCGATTATCTCGCGGTAGCTTGCAATTAAATCTACCACCAAGCCAAAATCCTTACTATGATGAGGGCGTAATGGGCGCTGTGGTAGTTAATGATGTACCCGTGCGATCGCTCCTCTCAGAGTTAGTGCTGTTGGTGAATGAACTAATAGCAGAACATCTCAACGCTTTGGGAGTTCCTGCCATTTGGCGAGTCCAAGGCACACCTGATCCTGAAGATGTTCAGGAAATGCTCAAACTAGCGATGAATTTAGGTGTGGAATTAACACTTGATCCAGAGTTAGACATTCAACCCCTAGATTATCAACATTTAACTAGAGCCTTCGCTGAGTCACCATCAGAGCAAGTTCTCACCTACCTGTTACAGGATACCCTCAAACCATCTGTATACAACACAACTAAAGGATTACACTTTGGTTTGGCTCTACCACAGTACATCCACTTCAGCGCCCCCTTACGGCGTTATCCAGATTTACTGATGCAACGGGTATATCATGCCTTATTAGAATACGGGCGCGATCGCCGCAACACCCGTGTCAAAGAGCGTGTCAACCTGCGCCATTCCTCCTCCCATGAAGAAATTAACTGGAACGTTCTCCCCCCAGAGTTACAACAAGAACTCCAAAGCGACTTAACTAGAGTACTCGTCCAGATTAACGACAGAGAAAAAGAAGTCCAAGAAGCCGAAGCTGATTTAGCAGGACTGCAAAAAGCCCAACTGATGAAACAGCGCATCGGTCAAGTATTTCCCGGTGTAATTACTGGGGTGCAATCTTACGGATTCTTTGTCGAAATCGAAGTTCCCGCTACAGAGTCAGAAATCGGCTCCCAGCTAAGTACACCCCTACGAGTAGAAGGACTAGTACACGTCAGTTCGCTCAAAGATGATTGGTATGAATACCGAGCTAGACAACAAGCTCTATTTGGCCGCAAAAATCGTGCTTCCTATAGATTGGGCGATCGCGTAGCGGTACAAGTTAAAAGTGTTGATTACTACCGCCAGCAAATTGATCTAGTCACCGTTGGCCCTGATGGTGTAGTCAAAGGCTTGGGAATCAGCAATGAAGATACATCCAATATTTACTTACCAAACAACATGGAATCTTTTGACTTAGATCCCTATAGTGAGGATGAGTAAATTTCCCGTATAAATTCGTGTCCAATAACATAAAACCACTTATTTTAGGCGTATCAGGCGCATCCGGCCTGATTTACGCCGTTCGCGCTCTTAAATTTCTTCTGGAAGCAGAGTATAAAATTGAACTAGTTGCTTCAAAATCAACTTACATGGTTTGGCAAGCAGAGCAAGATATCCGAATGCCAGCAGAACCAGAAGCACAAGAGCAATTCTGGCGAAAGCAAGCCGGAATTCCCCTATCTGGGCAACTCCGCTGTCATCCTTGGAGTGATGTTGGTGCTGGTATCGCTAGTGGTTCCTTTAAAACTCTGGGAATGATCATCATGCCCTGTAGCATGAGTACAGTAGCTAAACTAGCAGTAGGTCTGAGTTCAGACTTACTCGAACGGGCAGCAGATGTGCAAATTAAAGAAGGACGTAAGCTGGTTATTGTCCCTAGGGAAACTCCCTTTAGCCTGATTCATCTACGGAACTTAACAACCTTAGCAGAAACAGGAGTTAGAGTTGTTCCCGCTATTCCAGCTTGGTATCACAACCCTCAAACCATTGAAGACTTAGTTGATTTTGTCGTAGCTCGTGCCTTAGATCAACTAGATATTGATTGTATTCCCATTCAGCGTTGGCAAGGTCATCTTTAAATTAGGAGACTGAGGACTGGGAATATGGGAGATGATATAGCGTTTCCCAGTCTAATGAAGTACACACCAATTTATTCCCTGTTCCCTGTTAAGAGTTCCCTAAAACGAAAAAACTTTGTACCTCACGAGCATGGAAACTGCTATAAGTATAACCACTGATAACTGATAATTAATAACTGAATTAAAATGGCTGTAATTCGCTTAATTTTGTTGGTGGTGGTGCTGGGAGGACTAACACTGTTGTTAGTTCAAAACTTGTCTCCTACCCTCCCGCTAGTATTTTTAGGTATGCGGACTCAACCATTACCACTGGCTTTATGGGTTTTATTGAGTATAGCCGCTGGTGCTTTTACATCTTTGTTAATTGCTGCCTTGTTTCAAGTTGCTAATTATGTATCGACTCAACAAACATCAAAAACTTCATTTACATCAAATGCAGCACCATCCCGTGTGAAGACAACTAGCAGTAAAAAAACTACACAGCCTACTAGCAGTCCAAAGATGCCAGTGAATCCAACTGAGTACACTACCAGCAACGACTTTGATGATTGGGAGACAGACCCTAATCAAGGTGATGATTGGGATTATCAAGAATCACGACGCGCTTCCAGCCCGAAAACCTACGAAGATCAACAAGTACCTAAAAATGCTTCCCCATCTGACTCGGTTTACTCTTACAGTTCCCAAGAACCTAAAAATACTGGTGTGGGAAAAACTGAATCTATTTACGACGCTGATTACCGGGTAATTATCCCTCCTTATCAACCATCAACCACTAATCAAACAGATGATGATGATTGGGATTTTTTTGAAGACGAGGATTTGGATGATGAAAATAAACGCCCCCGTCAGTAACTTGAGTCTATTTGATGACACACTGTTCTCTTGATTCTCGTGACTCTTGCTTGATTTGACCCGTCATCGCAGCTTCCTGTAAAGCCATAAAGGCATTCAAGTCCTCACAGTCATACTGACTAGTTAAAAGTTCTCTGAGTTGGTTTTCTGCTTGCAACGTTAAATATCCAGTTGCTAAAGCTGTTTGCACAATATCTCTAATTCGAGTCATAGCTGACACCCCATGCATACCACATTATTTGATGAGAGCTTACTCAAGGGAGAGAAGCTTTTTTGTAAAAGACAGAAATTTTGGTTGTTTTTAGCACTTAGTAAACAATAGACATTTGATTTAACAGTAAATTTGAGCAGCATAATACTGTGTTGTCAACAACATTATTGTTACTTACAACGGATTTCGCCTTTTTATATTGACAGAATTTATTTCCTTAAAGTTTCAAACAAGTTATGTGAATTTTCCATTAAGCATAAGCATACCTAAGTAATAAATGAAAATGCACCTAACACTTGTTATGAAATTCGTTATAAATTTACTGTTACTTTATTCGGACTTTACGGTATAAACGTTAGTATATATCTAACGTAACTGTAAATACACTAATAACAATGGTGGTAGTCAATTCCCAAGTTACAGAAGAAGAATTTATAGAAGCTCAAAAAAATTGGGAGTTAGAAAAATTATATGTAGATTTAGCTTCTGTCAAAAGAAAAGCCTTAACACCTGTCGAAAAGAAGCTTTTGAGGGGTTTACTTTGTGGTTGTAGTCCTGCGGAAATAGCAAATAAAATGTATCAAAGTCGCAGTAGTAGTACTGTGAGAGTTTATCTGTCAAATGGACTATATAAATACATAGAAGATATGCTGGGTAATCAATTAGGTTACTCAGTTAAGGTAAAAAATTGGAGTCATGTGACTCATCTATTAGAAAAAGCTGGGTATAAAAAAAATTGGTTCCAAGTCAAACCAATAACTACTTTTAATAAAAGTACTAGAGAGCAAGAAATTGAGTTACTGAAAATTAAATCCCCAAATATTCAAGATTGGGGTGAAGCAATTGATGTTAGTAGCTTCTCTGGAAGGATGAAAGAACTAACCACTGCTGCAAAATGGATTTTACAACACCGCTGTCGGTTAGTTGTACTGTTAGGGATGGGTGGAATTGGTAAAACGGCTTTTTCGATTAAGTTAACTGAGGAGATTCAAGAGCAGTTTGAATATGTAATTTGGCGATCGCTACATCTATGTCCTTCGATAGATGCGATGTTAAATAATGTTGTGCAGATATTATCACCAACTATCGAGATAGACCAAAATGCAACTTTGAATACTAAAATTTCCCAATTGATTAATTGTTTACGTAAGGTGCGTTGTCTTTTGGTCTTAGATAACGTTGACTCGATTTTATCTAGCAATGGAGATGAGATACAAGCTCAATCTTCCGTAGCAGCTAGTAAACCTGATCTGGGTTCACAAATCCAATATCTTCCTGGTTATGAAGGTTACGGTGAATTAATTAGAAGGATAGGAGATTCTCAACATCAAAGTTGCCTGTTATTAACTAGTCGGGAAAAACCACCAGAAATTGCTGTGATTGAAGGAGAAAAGCTACCTGTACGGTCTTTAAACTTGACTGGTTTGAGCAAAACAGAAAGCCTGGCTATCCTCAAAACTAAAGGATTAGCCGAATTAGAATATACAGAATGCACTGTATTGATTGACTGGTATGCTGGTAATCCGTTATTTTTGAAATTAGTTGCCACTACTATTCAAGATTTATTTGGCGGTAGTGTTTATGAGTTTTTGGAACACGGTACTCTAGTTTTTGGTGAAATTCGCAGAAGTCTAGAGCAGCAGTTTAATCGCTTGTCTGAATTAGAGAAGTATATGATGTATTGTCTGGTACTCAATCCAGATTGTACTTCTGTGATGACTTTAAAAACCAATATGATACCGGGATGGCCGGTGCAATTAGGACAAAGATTAATCCTAGAAACTCTAGAATTGCTCCGACGGAGATCTTTACTGGATATAGAAGCAGCCAATTTATCCCTCAGCACAGTCTGGAGGAATTATCTAATTGAGCGGTTAATGGAAAAAGATTTTCAATCTTGGACTGAGTTCTGAGTAAAAATAAGAAAAATCAGAATTTTTAATTGGAGTTAAGGGTATTTGTGAGTAACTTATTAAGAGGAGTCAACCTGTATTTAATTGGGATGATGGGTGTTGGTAAGACAACCGTAGGACGCTTACTAGGGAAGAAACTTGGTTACGGGTTTTTAGATACTGATGATGTCATCGTTAAAGCGGCTGGAAAATCTATCAATGAGATATTTGTTGATGAGGGTGAAGCAGAGTTTCGTCAGTTAGAAAGTGATGTTTTGGCTCAAGTTTGTGCTTATACCAAATTAACTATAGCTACTGGCGGGGGTATTGTGTTGCGGCGGGAAAACTGGGGTTATCTGCGTCATGGGTTGATTGTATGGCTAGATGCACCAGTGGAAATATTATTAAATCGGTTAGCGGAGGATGATACAAGACCGCTTTTACAAAATTCTGACGCTGAAGGTAAATTGAGATCGCTGCTCGAACAACGTCAACCACTTTACTCCCAAGCGGATTTACATATTACCATTGCGGCAACACAAACACCAGAACACATTGTCACCTGCATCCTAGATGCAATTCCTAGCGTTCTCAAAAATCAAGATTTTCAACAGCAAAATTGATCTGAGGAAATTTTGTGATACTAAGTTGCTAAGAGGATCTCTGAGAAGGGTGAAGTAGATTCGCCGTTGTCTTTTCTTGTATCCTGTACAATCTAAAATCCAAAATCTAAAATCCAAAAGCTGCTCGAACAACGTCAACCACTTTACTCCCAAGCGGATTTACATATTACCATCGCGGCAACACAAACACCAGAACAAATTGTCACCTGCATCCTAGACGCAATTCCTAGCGTTCTCAAAAATCAAGATTTTCAACAGCAAAATTGATCTGAGGAAATTTTGTGATACTAAGTTGCTAAGAGGATCTCTGAGAAGGGTGAAGTAGATTCGCCGTTGTCTTTTCTTGTATCCTGTAAAATCTAAAATCCAAAATCTAAAATCCAAAATTGGACGATCCTCAGAATGGTAAACGATACAGAGTATATCAGGCAAGCTGAAGCTAATCGCGTTGAAATCCTCAGCGAAGCACTACCTTACATTCAAAAATTTGCAGGTCGCACTGTGGTTGTCAAATACGGAGGTGCGGCCATGAAAGATAGCACCCTGAAAGATAAAGTTATCCGCGATATTGTATTTTTATCCTGTGTCGGGTTGCGACCAATTTTAGTACATGGTGGTGGCCCAGAAATTAACAGTTGGTTAGATAAACTGGGAATTGAGGCTCAATTTAAGAATGGTTTACGCGTCACCGATGCGGCAACAATGGATGTGGTAGAAATGGTGTTAGTGGGTAGAGTCAATAAAGAAATTGTCTCTCTGATTAACCAAGCTGGTGGTATGGCTGTGGGGCTTTGTGGTAAAGATGGTAACTTAATTACTGCTCGTCCTCAAGGTGATGAAGGTATTGGTTTTGTTGGGGAAGTCAGTAATGTGAATATCAAGATTTTAGAAACTCTTTCTAGTAACGGCTATATTCCCGTGGTTTCTAGCGTCGCTGCTGATGATAGCGGACAAGCTTACAATATTAATGCTGATACTGTAGCGGGGGAAATAGCTGCGGCTTTAGGGGCAGAAAAGCTGATTTTGTTGACCGATACGCGGGGTATTTTAACAGATTACAAAGACCCATCTACCTTGATTCCTAAAGTAGATATTCGGGAAGCTCGCCAATTGATTAATGATGGTGTTGTCAGTGGGGGTATGATTCCTAAAGTAACTTGTTGTGTGCGATCGCTCGCCCAAGGAGTCAAAGCTTCACACATCATTGATGGCCGCATTCCCCACGCCCTCCTGTTAGAAATCTTTACAGATGTGGGGATTGGAACCATGATTCTCGGTTCTCAGTTTAAATGATTTGGTGATGGGGGATTGGCGACTAGGAAAAACTATTACCTATTACCAATTACCCATTACCGATTAGCAAATGACGAATAACCAATGACTAATGACAGAAAGTTTAGAAATTGCTAAATCTCGTTACCAAACTGGAAAACTCGCCTTTGAAAATGGACAATATCGAGAGGCGGTAGAAAATTTGGAAAAAGCCAGTGCTTTATTAGCTCGGAATACACGCTTTGCTGGCGAAGTTGATATATGGTTAGTGACAGCTTATGAAGCGGCTGACAGGACTGATGATGCGATCGCACTTTGTCAACAACTTCGTCGTCATCCCCACGCTGAAACCAAAAAACAAGCACGACAATTAATTTATATTTTACAAGCGCCTAAACTCAAAAGACCAAAAGAGTGGATGAGCGAAATTCCCGATTTGGGCGCAATTTCTGACAACGACACCAAAAGGCTCGTCACCGTCAAGCCCACAAAATCTACCTCAAGACAGAAGTCTGCGGAACCAGAATATGTTGATCTCAGCACAGTTAATACAAAAGATAATCGTTTTATCTGGGTAGCATTTATTGCTGTTGGTATCACCATTTCTTATTTAGTTTGGTTAAGTATGTAAACAGGGAATCAGAATTTCAACTTTGTGGAGATGTCGAAGTTTTATGAATATACCTAATTTCCGAGTAAAACCTATTTTGTGGTTGTTAATATGCGCCTCTTTCATATTATCTGGTTGTGTTCAATATGATTTAGGTGTTACTTTTAATAATGCCAATAACGGCGAAATAATACAGCACATTCAATTATCTGACAAACTCACCAGTTTTAGCAGTGATTATGTTTCCGAATGGTTAAATAGTTTAGAGCGACGCGCCCAAAAATTAGCAGGATCAGCAAGACGAATTTCTCCAGAAGAAATCATTCTCAAAATTCCCTTTAGTAATGGAAGAGAATTACAAGAAAAATTTAGTGGATTTTTCAACTATCGCACTTCCCAAAAACCCGATACAGTTTCCAGTGATTCAGAATTGCCGAATATCTCCTCAAACTTACTCGTACAAAATAACAATTTTTTACTCTTATCTAGAAATCGCTTGATTTATGATTTAGATTTGCGTTCTCTTTCTGTTTTAACCAGTAAAGGAAATGTTTTAACTGGTACAGGTTCAATCATAAATTTAGACTTTAGCCTACAAACACCTTGGGGAGTTAAAAATATTCAACAAACTGAAGATCCAATCCAACCAGAAAAAAATGGTAAACAACTAATATGGAAACTCAAACCCGGTGAATTAAACCATATAGAAGTAGTTTTTTGGCTTCCCAATATGTTGGGTATCGGGACTTTGATAATTATCCTATTCGTTTGGGGTGGTTTTTATCTCAGATATACATTTTTAGACTCAGGATTACAGGATTTGCAGAATTAAAAGATTGTTATTCTCAGAATCAGGATAACCAGGATTTTAGGATGTACAGGATAAGAACGCAGATGAACGCAGATAGACGCAGATGGTGAGAATGAGGACAACCAACATTTAGGGATGTAGAGGATGAAAGAGGAAAATCTCTCTGCAACCTCTTTCCTTCGTGTCCTTCGTTTCTTCGTGGTTCATTCTTTAGTGACTTGTGCATAACCAACTATCATTAAATCACATCCTGAAAATCCTCAAATCCTGGACATCCTGATTCAGACAAAAAAATCCTTCAAGAATAACCAACCATCATTAAACAACATCCTGAAAATCCTCAAATCCTGGTTATCCTGATTCAGACAAAAAAGGTTAAATTAGAATAGTATCCCATTTACAGGATTGAGAAATAATGACAACAGTAATTAATCAATCCCTCACCTTAGCAGAATTTCTCCAACTCCCAGAAACAAAACCAGTTAGAGAATATATCAACGGAGAAATTATCACTAAACCCATGCCCAAAGGAAAACATAGCCGCTTACAATTAAGACTATGCAACAGTATTAACGATATCACCGAAGCGGAAAAAATCGCTTATGCTTTTCCTGAGTTGCGTTGCAGTTTTGATGTGCGTTCAGTAGTTCCTGATATCACGGTTTTGAAATGGTCAAATATTTCTTTTACTGCTGAAGGGGAAGTTCCTAATGATTTTTTCATTCCTCCAGATTGGACTATTGAAATTCTCTCTCCTGAACAGAATTCAAATCGGGTGATAGATAATATTTTATATTGTTTAAATCATGGTTGTTTATTGGGTTGGTTAATAGATCCTGAAGATCGTTCTATTTTAGTTTTTCGTCCCCACCAATAACCGGAGTTATTCAGAGGTGAACAGCAATTACCAATTTTAGAAGGAATCAATTTACAATTAACTGTTAATCAAATATTTGCTTGGTTGAAAATGGGAGGTTAAAGAATATCCAAATTGTTTCTGATTTCAACCTTGAAAATCCTGCAAATCCTGATTCTGACAACCTATAAATAAATCTATGATTCTACAAACGCAACCCATCCAAAAAACACCAACTGTCACTTGGGAAGCACTCCCAGCAGATTTTATTTTACCTGACGACCCAGTGGAAAACATTCAACAACCTCCTCTCGCTGCTGCATTAACCGATGCTTTAGGTGCAACAGGGTGCATTCTACCACAAATGCTAATTGGCTCTAATTTTGGGCTTGTAGCCACCTTAAACAAAAAAATCATCATCAAAGCTCCTGACTGGTTTTATGTACCACAGGTGCATCCTGTGGCGACTGAAGTGGTACGTCGCAGTTATACCCCTAATCTAGAAGGGGAACCCGTGGCTGTGGTGATGGAATTTCTCTCAGATACAGAAGGTGGAGAATTATCTGTGCGTTCCACACCACCTTATGGAAAGCTGTATTTTTACGAACACATACTCAAAGTTCCCACTTATGTCACCTACGACCCCTACGAACCCAGTTTAGAAGTACGCTGTTTGCAAAATGGAGAATACACCAAACAACAAGCAGATACTAATGGGCGTTTTTGGATTCCTGAGTTAGAGCTATTTTTAGGAATTTGGCCAGGTGAAAGATTATGTCAAACCATGAACTGGTTGCGGTGGTGGGATAGGGGAGGAGATTTGCTACTTTGGAGTAGTGAACAAGCTGAACAGGAACATCAACGGGCTGAACAGGAACATCAACGGGCTGAACAAGAACGCCAACGGGCTGATTTATTAGCAGCTAAGTTACGTGAGCTAGGTGTTGATCCGGAATTGTTGTAAATTTGTGCTGCGGGCATCTTTGCCCGCTAAAAAATTAAGGTGATAACCGCTCTATTTTCCAACTGCCATCATTTAACCGAGTATAAAGCAAGCGATCGTGTAAACGGCTAGAACGTCCTTGCCAAAATTCAATTTCTTGGGGAATTACCCGAAATCCGCCCCAATGAGGTGGTCTGGGAACTTCTTGATTTTCATATTTGCGCTGGAATTCTTGTAATTGTCGCTCCAAAACTTCTCTGCCAGCAATTACTTCACTTTGATTAGAAGCCCAAGCACCTAAGCGACTATGAGGTGGACGTATCTCAAAATACCCATCAGACTGCTCTTTTGAAATCTTTTCTACAGTCCCCACAATTCTGACTTGGCGTTCTAGTTCAGCCCACCAGAAAACTAAAGCGGCATGGGGATTTGCTGCTAGTTCTTGTCCTTTGTGACTGTTGTAATTGGTGAATAAAACAAAACCTCGCTCGTCAAAATCTTTGAGTAGTACCATTCTCGCTGAGGGTTTACCATCTGGTGTGCAGGTAGCCAGAGTCATTGCATTAGGTTCAGGTAATTGTGCTGCTGTTGCCTGATCAAACCAAATTTTAAATTGTATAAAAGGATTAGGGTCAATTTGATTTTCATTCAAATCTTGCAAAGTGTAGTCTTTGCGTAGGTCTGCTATGTTTTTATCCATAGTTTTTTGCTTCCTTCTCATCAGCTACGCTGATACGATTGTGGGATTGTTGAAGAAAAATATCTATCATAGGAATCAGTAGCAACACAGAGTCAACTACCTACACTATCAAGAGAAAGTTTATTGTGGGGGACTCATATCGGGTTTAGTTGATAAAATTTCTTTAGTTTGCTCAAGATGCACCGTTCAACCTCCCTTCAAAGTTTGCTAATTTACGGTTTGAGTGGCCCGATTATCGCGCTCAATGTTTGGCTACTGTCGGTGCTGTTTCGCTATTTCCAGCACCCGATTACAATCTTGAGTATTGCGGCTATTTTGGCGTTTTTACTCAATTATCCGGTGAAATTATTTGAGAAGGCTAGAATTACTCACACTCAATCGGTGATTATAGTTTTACTCTTTACTTTAACTTTGTTAATTGTTTTGGGTGTTACGCTTGTACCAATGGTAGTTGACCAAGCAATCCAACTTTTAAATAAGCTTCCTGATTGGTTGGTCTCTAGTCAAGATAACCTAGGTAAATTACAGTTATTGGCACGTCAGAGACGTATCAATATTGATTTGAGCTTAGTGACCAATCAAATCAATGCTAATATTCAAAATTTGGTACAACAGATAGCTTCTGGTGCTGTGGGATTCGCTGGGTCGCTATTATCAGGGTTATTGAACATAGTGTTAGTGGTGGTACTGGCGTTTTATATGCTGTTATATGGCGATCGCGTCTGGTCTGGTCTAGTTAATCTCTTACCATCTAATATTGGAGTCCCTTTAACTAAATCCTTACAACTAAATTTCCAGAACTTTTTCCTGAGTCAACTATTGCTGGGACTGTTTATGGTAATAGCGCTAACGCCAATTTTCTTATTTATGAAAGTACCATTTGCTCTGCTATTTGCGATCATTATTGGTATTTCTGAACTTATACCCTTTGTGGGCGCAGCTTTAGGTATAGGCTTAGTAACATTGTTGGTTTTATTACAAAATTCGTGGTTAGCATTTCCAGTGGCAATGGTAGCAACTATTTTACAGCAAATTAAAGATAATCTCTTAGCTCCTAAGTTAATGGGCGAATTTATCGGACTCAATCCCATCTGGATTTTTGTGTCTATTTTGATGGGATTTGAAATTGCTGGTTTGTTGGGAACACTGGTGGCAGTGCCAATAGCTGGTACTATCAAAGGCACTTTCGATGCTATCAAAAACAGTAAACATAGTAATTTTGCATCAAATTTTACAATCAACTATGATTCTCCGTCCGATACAGACCATTAAGATACTTAGTAATGGGCTACGCCCCGCTGCACTAACGTAATTCGTAATTTAAGTTGTATCAATAAAAAACCTTGTCTTTAAAGGACAAGACAAATCTAAAATCTAAAATCTAAAATTGATGGATGCTGCCGAGCTATTAGAAACAATTACACATTTAATCCACCAAGCTGAACAGGGGGAAATTGATCCTTGGGATGTGCAGGTAATTGAGGTAATAGACCGCTACTTAGAGTTAATGGCACCAGAGTCAACAGCAAGAGGCTATGAGGCTGACTTGTCTCAATCTGGGCAAGCTTTTTTATCTGCATCAATGCTTGTATTATTCAAAGCTAATACTTTGGTGCAATTGTCAACAGTAGATAATAATATAGAAAATGTGTCAGATGATTCACTTTTGGATGGGGAAGATGGTGAGTTGTATCCCATTCAGCGGTTGCAATTAGAGCGCCAGTTGCGTCGCCGTCCAGCCGCAATGCCGCCACCAAAACGTCGGGTGACTTTGCAAGAGCTAATTGAGCAATTGCAGATTATGGCTAACCAGCTAAAACGGGTAGATAAGGCCAGCAAGCCTCACCGCCCTAAGCGTCAGCCTAGTATGCAAACCATGCGGGAAGCACTAGAATTAGCTCACCAAGAGAATCTGACAGAAGTAGCTTTAGAACTAGAACAGGTGTTGCATCTTTCGGCTAAAGACCTAAATTTAGAGGGACAATGTTTGAATTTAGAACAACTGGTACAGTTGTGGACGCAAACAAAGCAAGCAGATAAAAATCGGGAGTCCCATGAGTCGGAACATGGTAACTTAGTCAGTGTTTTTTGGGCCTTATTACTGCTGTCTGCTCAATCTAAGGTAGAGCTATTTCAAGAAGAATTTTATCAGGAGATAAAAATCCGCTTGCCTAGTTTAGCCAACAGTTCCAACTCGATCAACTAAATTTTTGCTTCAGCAAAACCCAGAATCCTAGTAAATTTAAAGATAACTGACTAATGATCATCTAGTTATACCTTTAGCTGAGAACAGAATAAAAACTGATGATTAAGAAGCTCTTGATGAAAGTAAACTGGCTCGTGGTTGAGGAATAAAATTTTATGAAAGCAATGATTCTCGCAGCGGGTAAGGGTACTCGTGTCCGTCCGATAACTTATACTATTCCCAAGCCGATGATTCCTATTCTGCAAAAGCCAGTGATGGAATTTTTGCTAGAACTGCTGCGTCAGCATGGATTTGACGAGATTATGGTTAATGTCAGCCACTTAGCTGAGGAAATAGAAAATTATTTCCGTGATGGTCAACGGTTTGGGGTGCAGATTGCCTATTCTTTTGAAGGCAAAATTGATGATGACGGTAAATTAGTAGGGGAAGCAATTGGTTCTGCTGGGGGGATGCGCCGTATCCAAGACTTCTCGCCTTTTTTTGATGATACCTTTGTGGTACTGTGCGGTGATGCCTTAATTGACTTAGATTTAACTGCGGCGGTGAAATGGCATAAATCTAAGGGTTCAATTGCAACGATCATTACTAAATCTGTTCCACAGGAAGAGGTTTCTAGCTATGGTGTAGTGGTTACTGACGAGGATAATCGCATCAAAGCTTTCCAAGAAAAACCTTCTACTGAAGAAGCTCTTAGCACTAATATCAATACAGGTATTTACATTTTTGAACCAGAAGTATTTAACTATATTCCGTCTGGGGTGGAATATGACATTGGTGGTGATTTGTTTCCCAAATTGGTGGAAATTAATGCGCCTTTCTATGCTATCCCGATGGATTTTGAATGGGTAGATATTGGAAAAGTTCCAGATTATTGGCGGGCTATTCGCGGTGTGTTGCTAGGAGAAATTAAAAATGTGCAAATTCCTGGTCATGAAGTAGCACCGGGTATATACACTGGCTTAAATGTAGCGGTAAATTGGGATAAGGTAGATATTACAGGGCCAGTTTACATTGGTGGTATGACCAGAATTGAAGATGGAGCGAAGATTGTTGGCCCGGCAATGATTGGCCCCAATTGCTGGATTTGTAATGGTGCAACTGTAGATAACAGCGTGATTTTTGAATGGTCGCGTTTAGCTCCAGGAGTGCGGTTGGTAGATAAGCTGGTGTTTGGACGTTATTGCGTAGATAAGACTGGGGCGGCGATTGATGTGCAAGCGGCTGCTTTAGACTGGCTGATTACGGATGCTCGTCAAACCCCACCGACGGAAACTCCTTTGGAACACCAAGCGATCGCAGAATTGTTGGGAACAAATATTAATTAGGTAATGAGTAATAGGTAATGGGTAACAGCTTTTCCAATTACCAATTACCTATTACTAATTACCTATTACCGATTCTAACTATTCAAGTAAGTGTATCTTCTGAGGCTTTGTTCGTAGGTTTGTAGTAGTCGCTGAGACTCAGCTAAGGTAATACGATTTTCTTCTAAGGCTTTTTCACAACGCTGACGGATGTTTTCCACCATATCCTCAGAGTCGTACTGCACGTAGCTAACTACTTCACTCATTGTATCACCTTTGACAACGTGTTCAATTTGGTAGCCTTTGGGTGTTAATTGGATATGAACAGCGTTAGTATCACCAAAAAGATTATGTAAGTTGCCCATAATTTCTTGGTACGCTCCATTCAGGAACATTCCCAAATAATAGGGTTGTTCAGGTTTAAATTTATGCAGTTCTAAAACTGATTTGACATCACGCAAGTCAATAAAGCGGTCAATTTTACCATCACTATCACAGGTGAGGTCTGCTAAGATTCCCCGTTGTGTGGGTTCTTGATCTAGCTGATGTATGGGCATGATGGGAAATAGTTGATCAATTGCCCAACAATCCGGTGCTGATTGAAATACGGAAAGATTGATGTAGTAGATAGAAGCCATGATTTTCTCTAGGTCTTCTAATTCATCAGGTACGTATTCCTGCTGTCTGGTAATCTCCAGAATTTTTTGACAACAAGCCCAGTAGAGACGCTCGGCTTTAGCACGTTCTTTGAGACGCAAAATTCCTAAGTTAAAGCGGCTGATGGCTTCTTCTTTAAATTGAGCTGCGTCGTGGTAAAACTCCTGATAGTTCTCTTGATTGATGGAATGGTAGGTTTCCCAAAGGTAATTAATAATTGGTGATTCTCCCTCTTGTGGTGATTCTGGGAGTTCGAGGGGGACATCGCTGGTACTGAGAACGTCAAAGATCAGGACTGATTGATGGGATGCGATCGCTCTGCCACTTTCACTAATCAGTGTAGGTACGGGTATTTGACTTTCTGAACAGGTATCTTTTAATTCGGCTACAATATCATTTGCATAGTTTTGCATATTGTAGTTTTTGGAGGCGTAGAAGTTGGTTTGAGAGCCATCGTAATCGACACCCAAACCACCACCAACATCCAAATATTTCATATCTGCGCCTAACATCGCTAATTCTACATAAATGCGACTGGCTTCTTGGATGGCATCTTTAATGACATTGATGGCCGAGATTTGTGAACCGATATGAAAGTGTAACAACTGTAAGGAATCGAGTAAATTAGCTTCCCGTAACTTGTCAACCGCTTCCATAATTTCAGGAATGGTTAACCCAAATTTAGCGCGATCGCCTGTGGAAGTTCCCCAACGTCCCATGCCTTGGGTGCTTAACTTAGCCCGTACTCCCAAAATTGGCTTAATTCCCAATTGCTTGTTAGCAGCAATTACCAAATCAACTTCTTCAATCTGTTCTATGACGATAATTGGCGTTTGTCCCAGCCTTTGGGATAACATTGCTGTTTCAATGTATTCTCGGTCTTTGTAGCCATTGCAAACTAACAATGCGCCTGGTGTATCCAGTACAGCCAGTGCAATCATTAATTCTGGCTTGGAACCGGCTTCTAGACCAAATTGATGGGGTTTGCCAAAACGTACCAAGTCTTCAATTAAGTGCCTTTCCTGGTTACATTTGACGGGAAAAACACCGCGATAAACACCGGGATAGTTATAACGAGCGATCGCTTTAGCAAAACAAGCGTTTAATCGTTCAATTCGATCTTCCAAAATATCGGAAAAGCGAATTAACATGGGCAACCCCAAATTACGTTGCTTTAATGAATTAACCAATTCAAACAAATCTAGCGAACCACCGCGATCGCCCTTGGGGGAAACTGTAACGTGTCCAGCCGCATTAATGGAAAAATAAGGCTTTCCCCAACCTTCAATTCGATAAAGGTCTTCGCTATCCTCAATTTTCCAAGTACGAGGTAAATCGCTTGTCGTGGTAATAGGTGGTAGCAGCTTTTTGTGCTTGTGGTTTTTCAATTCAGATTTATGCCCATTGGGAGGCATTTTGATAATCTCATCAGCGGTTGACTCGACACCCATTGATTCCTGACCTCTATTTTTCGCCCACGAGATAACAATTTAACAAATTAGGCAGGGAAGCGATATGCACCCAGCAAGAATTTTTGATTGGTGATTGGTGATTGGTAGTCGGTACTCGGTACTCATGACTCAGATAATCTTCTGGGAGTACTGGACAAAAAATCAAAGACGACTGACAATTAACGCATAAAAGCTTTATTAAGTTTTGGGAGATAGCTTTGGAACGCACATTTTTAGCAATCAAGCCTGATGGTGTACAGCGCGGACTGGTAGGTGAAATTATCCGTCGCTTTGAAACTAAAGGCTTTACCCTCGTTGGCTTGAAGTTCCAGAAAGTCAGCCGGGAATTAGCTGAACAACACTATGATGTTCACCGGGAAAGACCATTTTTTCCAGGTTTAGTCGAATTTATCACTTCCGGTCCTGTTGTGGCGATGGTCTGGGAAGGTGATGGCGTTATCGCTTCTGCCAGAAAAATTATTGGGGCAACTAATCCCTTAAACTCAGAACCAGGAACGATTCGCGGCGATTTCGGTATTAATGTTGGCCGTAATCTGATCCACGGTTCTGATGCTCCAGAAACTGCACAAAAGGAAATTGCACTCTGGTTTAAGGATGAAGAATTAGTAACTTGGCAGCCACACTTAACTCCTTGGTTACATGAGTAATTAGGTACTGGGGAAGAGGAAAGGGAGCAGGGGTGCAAGGGAAGAATATTTCTTCTGACTCCTGACTCCTGACTCCTGACTCCTGACTCCTGACTCCTGCCTCCGAACTCCGAACTCCTAATTATTTCGATACTTCGCTTTTTTCTGGTTCTTCTGGGACTAATTCAATGATGGTGCGTTTGGAAAATCCCCAAGCTAAGATGATGGCGATCGCACTAATCATGATCCATTGAGGTGGCACTAAATCATCATTGATCACTCTCAACAATAGGCGTAAACCCACAAATGCTACGGTGATATAGCCAGCATCTTCTAAATTTTCATATTCATCTAACCAGCGAATAAATAACCCAGCCATGAATCGAAGTGTGATAATCCCGATTGTGGTTCCTGTAATTACTAACCATTTTTCTTGAGAAACTGCGATCGCAGTTGTCACACTATCCAAGGAAAATGCCAAATCGGTAAAAGCAATCACGGGTATAGCTTGCCACAGAGATTTAAAACGTGGCCCGTGATGGTGATTGTCCTCATCTTCCTGTGATATAAAGTGTTGGAATACTAGCCACAGCAGGTAAGCAGCACCCAACAGTTCAAATTGCCAGAATTTTTGTACCCAAGTGGCAGTGAGTAGTAATGTAATTCGTAGCACATAGGCAAATACTAAACCGATGTTTAGTGCCTGATTTTCCAGCTTTTTGTCTTCTAGTCCTTGTGCGATCGCAGCCAGTGCGATCGCATTATCTGCTGATAGCACAGCCTCTAAAAACACTAAGATTAAGAGAACTATAGAGGCTTCTATGCTGAAATGAAAGTTTAAGTAATTAAAAATTTGGTCTAGCATTCCAATTTCTCAGACAGTGAAAATCTCGATTAAGAGGATTTAGATATTTTTTATGATCAAGAGTGCAAGAAATTGCTACTTTAGTCCAGTTTAACGTGTAGTTAGCGCATTTAATGACGACCCTCTTGAGAAATAAATCCCAAAAAATTTTATCATATCAGTATATTTGCGGTGTCAACAATCCTAAAAAGATGGCAGATATACAAGTACTTGTAGTCATCAAGGCACACTTCTATACAGAATAGGATTTATTAATATTGCGTGGGTACTTAACTACAAACAGAATTTATGCAAAAATGGTGTTATTAACATCTAACGTAAAACTAAACACTACAAGATGAAAATTAGTAACATTACATTACGTCCTCAGCAATTACTTTTATCTCTAACGGTGGTATGTGGTATTTTGGGTATAATAAATACTGAAACTGTATCTTCTCAAACTACTTCTGTAGACCGCATTTTAAGGGTTAAACCTAATTTCAGTACTACTTTTAAGCGCCGAGAAAACTGGTATAAACAATCAAAAGATATAACCAGTAATGAAGAAAAATGCTCAGTGAGACAAGGTACGAAATTTTTTGTTTCTGCCATCAGAAGACAAATTCAGAATGCCCCAGCACGTCCTCAAGGTAACACTGAGAAATTGAGTGATTATTGGGAAGTTACGTTTGAACAACCACTACCTTGTCAACAGGATACAGACAATAATCCCACCTGGTTTGTCTATAAACCACACGTACAAGAATTAAGAACTGTTATTGTTCCTTAGTGGTTGTTTTAACCGAACAGTGTTGAAACTATACTTTTAAAACATCCTCTTAGTGGTTAACCTTCTCGCACAGCCATGGGAGACGGTAATTTACAAAATTGTTGATAACTACAGGACTTACACAACACAGAACTAAAGTAGGGGTAATTCATGAATTACCCCTACGAAAGAATAAGATTTTCAAGCACATTTTGCATAAGTCCTAAACTAGACAAAGAAAGATCTAAGCATTACTTAGAGTAGGTAATGCTTATTTTCTAGCAAATAAATTGGACTAAATATTCAATTTCTCGATTTACGAAAATCTAGAAAACCTATCAACTAGATTATTTGCTAAATTTAATAATTCCTGATGACAAATATCACCATTACCAATTAAGATATCCCTCACAGCACATAATTTTTCATCTCCTCTATAAATCCGCAAAGATTCTTCTAAATTTACAGCTAAATCAAACAGTGATTCATTTCTCAAATAATACCTAATTTTCACAGCCACATCATCATCACTCACCAGAAACTCTTTAATAGCATCAAATAAAGAATTAGAGATTTCATCATCTTCCCAAGTTTCTAGCCAATCTCCATCTACATCTTCAACATAAAGATGAACAAAATTTAACCCATTTTCTAGCCAGTCTTGCTGCATCCTGCGGGCTGCTGCTAAAATTTCAGCAAATTCATCTACTTGAGTAATGCTGTTCATTTCTTGTTGGTTAACCATAAATGCTGTTGTAAGCAGGTAACGATGTAGGGCTAGGACTCAGATATTCGACATCAAAAAATTGACATCAGGAAAAATTGACATACTTCCCTTCAGCAAGATGGTCACTGTTATACAGTGCCACATTGACTAACTGATTGATAAAATCACTTGAACCGGGATTGTAACTTAGGAACAATCCTCTTTCTATTTCCCACAATTGCAGTGCATTTTGCCACTTCTCATACTTTCGTCCATGAAACTCTTCACTAACACTGGTAACTTGAATACAAAGTGGTTTTTGTTGATGATTACTAATAATTAAATCTGTTGCCATAGAAAGGTCGGCAATATAGCGCTGCCAAAAACTACCTTCACGACGGACAACATCTTGAGCTATTAATTTAATAATATCACCATCCAAATGATTAAACTCTCCTGCCATTATTTTTTTCTTCCAAATATAAAATTTGGCATCTGTTGAGTTTATCCATCTAGGAAAGAGATAACTATACCAATATCGCTCATTTGGTGTCATTTGAGCAAATTTTGCTTCTCGTGCTGCTTCCGAAGGTAATGATTGAATGATCAGCCAAATTGTAGAGTCCGTAATTACCTCTAGGAGGAAGGCAAGTACAAATGGTTTAGCAGTCAGAGAACCAGGTCGAATAAATTTTACCCAGCGATTAATCTCATTTAGCCTTTTTGCTAACTGAGGATCTATCGTTGAGGCTTTATCGATCAGTGACTTGAGTTTCTCCTTAATCTCTTTTGCTTGCAAACTACGTCCTACTCTTCAGTGACTAACAATTTTGTTAAAATTTTATACATTGCCAAAGCAGTATCGAAAACATGGTTGAGTGTTAAAATCTGGTTTTAAAAGAAGATTCTCTAGAAAGCTCATTGTTCTAAAGTATTTTAATTAACAATCTTTCGAGTATGTAACAACACGGGCTTTTCTCAGGCTAATGGGTGCAATATACCTATTAATTTATGGATGTATTGTTATTTTACCCTTTAAGAAGGGACAAGAGGTGCAATTTGTATTTTCCTAAATCACACTTAACAATTCCTTTAGGTTTAACCAAATTCTGGAGGGTTTTGAGTAAAGGCTGACTAAAAGTGTAAGTATCCACTATTAGTGTAAGTGGGGTTAAGGATGCCTGCATCTGTGCGATCGCCAAAGTTCCAACTGTAGGTGAGGTCATTACCAGGGTCGGTGGCTGTGGCGCTGAAGGTGCTGATTTTACCTTCTTGAATATTTGATTCTACCGTAACGTTGTTGATCGTGGGGTCGATGTTGTTGACGGTGACGGTGACTGTGGCTTCGTTTGAAATGGCGTTGTTGTCTAGGATGATGTAGGTGAAGGTGTCTGTACCGATGAAGTTGTTGTTGGGTGTGGCAGTTTGCCACAGGGTTTGAGCGGTAGAGTAGATGTTAGTTAGTAAAAAGGTATTGGCATGACTGGTGAAGAATTGCTGAAGCGATATGCTGCTGGGGAGAGACACTTTAGTGGGATTGACTTGAGTGGGGTTGATTTCAATAGTATCCCTATCAATGGCACTAGTATTGATCTGACTGGTATCGATCTCAGTGGAGCCGATCTCACTCAAGTTGTGCTTGGCTCGGTTAACTTGACCAATGCCAATTTGAGTGCGGCAATCTTGCTCAAAGCTGGGATGCACGATGTTACTCTGACTGGAGCCAATCTGACTGGAGCCGATTTGAGAGGGTTGGAAGCTCATGAATCTAATTGGCAAAGAGCTAACTTGACCAGAGCTAATCTGGGATTTAGCAAGCTCACTCAATTGGATTTGACTGAAGCGATCCTCAGCCATGCCGACTTGACTTGTGCCGATCTTATAATGTGCAAATTTGTCGATGCTGTAATGGCTTCCATTCAAGCGGTCTGCACTAATTTTACGCATGGCTTCTTCAACAGAGCTTATCTGAGAAAAGCCAATTTGGAGCGAGCTAGGATAGAGTACGCGGTGCTTGACTATGCCAACTTTACTGCTGCTAACTTGATTAATGCCGCTCTCATGTATTGTGACGCTACCAAAGTTAATTTCACCTATGCCTCTATGGGCGGTGTCGGAATTGAAACTGCCTTTACCAAAAGTAACTTCAGTAATGCCGACCTCTCCGATGGAAGTTTTTACCGACTGATCATCGAAGAGTGTGACTTTAGGAACGCTTTCTTTCACAGGACTCGAATAGCCCAAGTTACCTTCGAGAACTGTTTGTGGACTGAAGGAAGAAATTTCCCTGAAGGAGCTATCGAAACCGACTATTAAATTGGCAGATATTCCTGACGGTCTACCACTTCTTCTAACATACCTCTAAGATACAAGGTTGGGTTGAGGAACGAAACCCAACATTAACGATATCTAAAATAATTGACCACTATAAATTAGTGGAATCGCAATTCCTCGTAGGTTGGGTTGAGGAACGAAACCCAACATTAACGATATCTAAAATAATTGATAAATATAAATTAATTTTACAAATATTCCTACATCATATATATTCACTTTAACAATACCTTGTCCAAATCGAAAAAAGTCTTAATTTGTAGGTAGAGGGATAAAACCCAACGCATTTGTTGGGTTGCGCTGTCGCTTAACCCAACCTACATTAGTGGAATCGCAATTCCTCGTAGGTTGGGTTGAGGAACGAAACCCAACATTAACGATATCTAAAAGAATTGATAAATATAAATTAATTGTACAAATATTCCTACATCATAATATATTCACTCTAACAATACCTTGTCCAAATCGAAAAAAGTCTTGATTTGTAGGTTGGTTTGTGGAACGTGAACGTATCCCTGCGGGACACAGTGCGATCGCTTAACGCAACCTACTGTAGTGGTGGCGCGGAAAGCTGTGTCGGTGAGGGTGGAGGTGAATTCACTGTTTTCCCAGGGAGTGGGGTCGATGAACCAGCCGATTCCGTTGGCGTTGTCGTCGATGAGGATTGTGCCGCTGTTGGGGCGACCGTATTGGTCGAAGGAGGTGATTTGGGCTTCTGTTAGTTGTCCTGTGGGGAGGTCGGTTATTTGGAGGTTGATGTTGAAGGGATTCGTGGGGTCGAAGAGGCTTTGCCAGAGGTTGAGTGGGTTACTATTGATTTGATTAATTATTTGAGAAATTAGATTATGGATAGAAAAGAATTGGAAAGACGGATTTATGCTGGAGAAAGAGACTTCTCTGGTGTTGATTGGAGCGATGCCAGTTTGCACACTTTGGATCTGACTGGAATTATTTTGGTTGGGGCTAACCTCGCTGGGGCTAACTTGAAGGACGTTATGTTCGACGATACCAACTTGGAAGGAGCGTGTTTCGAGAGTGCTGACTTGAATGGGGCTAGATTCCAAGATTCCAACCTGCGTCGAGCCAACTTTGACAATAGTATCTTGGTTAGTGTTTACTTCAATCGGTGCAACTTGGATGATGCCTCTCTCAAAGGAGCCGATTTGCGTAAAGCTTCGTTCCAAGAAGCCACCCTCAGAAGAGCTAATCTTGAAGATATTCTGTCCAGCGATCTCAGCTTTACTGATACTGACTTTACTGGAGCCAAAATTAGCATTAGCGATGTTGTGGATCATCGTGCTGTCAGAGTTACCTTGCCGGATGGGGAGATTTACACCCTCCCCAGATTGGAAGGAGAAAATCTCTGAAGACATTAAGGGATTATCAGCAAGCAGCGGAACACCGTTAATAAACCGATCTGTTTTTCTAGCTTCTAATTGCGCTTGTACATCCACTAGCAAATTAGAGAAAAAATCATAACCAGTGGAATCGCAATTCCTCGTAGGTTGGGTTGAGGAACGAAACCCAACATTAACGATATCTAAAAGAATTGATAAATATAAATTAACTGTACAAATATTCCCACATAATATATATTCACTTTAACAATACCTTGTCCAAATCGAAAAAAGTCTTAATTTGTAGGTAGAGGAATGAAACCCAACGCATTTGTTGGGTTAAGCGACAGCGCAACCCAACCTACAAAAAATGGACAAGATATTGCTTTAAACCAACACAATATTTTGATATTGTTCACTCACTTCCTACATCATCTGGAAATTCTAACTTCATACCAACACCCCAATCAATTGTATATATACCCTGGGTGACATAACGATGAAAACTCGAATATTGCCAATCCTTGGGTGCTGTTACATATCCATGTCGCACTGGATTATAATGAATGTAATCAACGTGTTGCTGAAAATCAAACTCATCACGAATTTGGTGTTCCCAAAAACGACGTTGCCAAACAGCTTGCTCTTTCTTGAGTTGACGTGATGCAGAGATTTTTCCCCTATATTGTGGATGACAAAGACGAGTAAAATTGCTCTTAATTAACCGCCACCGCCGAGAAAAATCATCATCTCCTGGTGGCAATGTCCAAATACAATGTAAATGGTTTGGTAAAATAACAATTGCATCTACAGTAAATGGATGCCGCTGGATAACTTTTCTAAAAACTTTGCGTAACAGGAAAATATTTTCTTGATCACACAGAAATTGACGACGATTGTAGGTAACTTGAGTAAAAAAGAAAGTCCCTTCTTCTACCTTAGCTCTGCGGTATTCCATAGTGCGATCCGTAGGAATCGCTGATTTTGTAGCGTGAGTTAATGAAGTGTAACGCACCGTTAAATATACTTTATCCTTTTCTAAAAGGATAGATAATCATAATTTGTGCTACTTGGCATTTTATTCATTATTAAAATTCTTGTTGTACCGCATAATTTTATTATCACTACATAATTTACCACTACTATAGTTTTTAGTCACAATATTCTTTGCATACATCATTATGTCTCAACCGACTATAGAGTCCATTTTACAAGAGAAGCGTCTGTTTCATCCTCCAAGTGATTTTTCGCAACAAGCGAAGATCAAAAGTTTAGAAGACTATCAGCGTCTATATGATAAAGCTAAAGCTGATCCTCAGGAATTTTGGGCAGACTTGGCAGAAACTGAGTTGCATTGGTTCCAAAAATGGAACAAAGTACTAGACTGGCAACCTCCGTTTGCGAAGTGGTTTGTTGACGGTAAGATTAATATTTCTTACAACTGTCTTGACAGACATCTGACTACTTGGCGGAAAAATAAAGCGGCGTTGATTTGGGAAGGAGAACCGGGAGATTCTCGCACTCTTACTTATGCTCAATTACATCGGGAAGTTTGTCAATTTGCCAATGTCTTGAAGCAGTTAGGGGTGAAAAAAGGCGATCGCATTGGGATTTATATGCCGATGATACCAGAAGCGGCTATTGCGATGTTAGCCTGTGCCAGAATTGGCGCACCCCACAGCGTGGTTTTTGGGGGTTTTAGTGCCGAAGCTTTGCGCGATCGCTTGAATGATGCTGAGGCTAAACTAGTAATCACAGCCGATGGTGGCTGGCGTAAAGATGCGATCGTTCCCCTCAAAGAACAGGTAGACAAAGCCTTAGATAATGGCGTTGTTCCCAGCGTTACAGATGTGTTAGTGGTCAAACGCACAGGTCAAAAAACACAGATGGCAGCAGGGCGCGACCATTGGTGGCATGATTTACAAAAAGGTGTTTCCGCTGATTGTCCCGCCGAACCAATGGACAGCGAAGATATGCTGTTTGTCCTCTACACTTCTGGAAGTACCGGCAAACCGAAGGGGGTTGTGCATACCACCGGGGGTTATAACTTATACACCCATATCACCACTAAATGGATTTTTGACCTCCAAGACACAGATGTATATTGGTGTACTGCTGATGTCGGTTGGATTACTGGACATAGCTACATTGTCTATGGCCCGCTTTCCAACGGTGCAACCACTGTCATGTATGAAGGTGCGCCCCGTGCTTCTAATCCTGGTTGCTTCTGGGATGTCATTGAAAAATACGGCGTAACCACATTTTATACAGCACCGACAGCGATTCGGGCATTTATTAAAATGGGTGAACATTTACCAAATACGCGGAATCTGTCTTCTTTGCGTTTACTGGGAACCGTCGGTGAACCAATTAACCCAGAAGCTTGGATGTGGTATCACAAAATCATTGGTGGTGAACGTTGTCCCATTGTGGATACTTGGTGGCAAACGGAAACAGGTGGGATTATGATTACACCCCTACCTGGTGCAATTCCCACTAAACCCGGTTCTGCAACTCGTCCTTTTCCTGGAATTATTGCCGATATTGTTGATTTAGAAGGTAACTCTGTCTCGGATAATGAAGGTGGTTATTTAGCCGTTCGGCATCCCTGGCCGGGAATGATGCGGAATGTCTACGGTGATCCAGACCGTTTCCGGCGGACTTATTGGGAACATATTCCCCCCAAAGATGGTAATTATACGTACTTTGCTGGTGATGGTGCCAGAAAGGATGAGGATGGTTATTTCTGGGTCATGGGGCGTGTAGATGATGTACTGAATGTGTCAGGACACCGTCTGGGAACAATGGAAGTAGAATCTGCGTTGGTGTCTCATCCTGCGGTTGCGGAAGCTGCGGTAGTGGGTAAACCGGATGATTTGAAGGGTGAGGAAGTAGTGGCTTTTGTGACCTTAGAGGGGACTTATCAAGCCAGTGAAGAGTTGAGTAAGGAACTGAAGAAGCACGTTGTGAGTGAAATTGGTGCGATCGCCCGTCCAGGTGAAATCAGGTTTACTGACGCTTTACCAAAAACGCGATCGGGTAAAATTATGCGGCGTTTGTTGCGGAATCTGGCTGCGGGTGAGGAGGTATCTGGTGATACTTCAACCTTAGAAGATCGTAGTGTTTTGGATAAGTTGCGAGAGGGGAATTAATTTAGGATAGCTTTTCATAACTGTGTAAAATCTGTATGGGGTGGGCAAAATTGCCTACCCTTTATTGTGTGAAGAAAATTATAGATTGAATTATGATAGGAGTATATGTAAAAAAATGAGAGATGCACTGGGAGCGAGAGGAGAATCGCTATTTCACCTTTTAATGACACCGTTTCCCTTGGGTGGTAGTCCCATTTTTAAGCCGCAGTTTTTAGGAGATAAATGGCAGTATCTTGATTTTATTGTTGAATTAGTAGGTGCTGATTCTTATATTCCCTATTTCTTTGTTCAAGTCAAAACTACGAGGCAAGGTTATACTAAAAAAGAGCATCGCCTCAAGGTGAAAGTAGAAGAAGAATCTGTAATTGGTATAGCATCCTATCCAGCACCAACTTATATAGTTGGAATTGATGAAATTCAAGAAGTTGGTTATTTAGTTTCTGCCAATGGAGAAAATTTAAAAGCTCTCTCAAGTCTATCTACTAAATTTCCTATTAATAAAGAAAATAGACAAATCCTTTGACATGAAGTCAATAATTTTTGGAGTCAATATAAGAATAAGAATTTAGCTTCACAATTTTCTGATCAACAATGGAGATAAAACTATGCAAACAGAGCAAGCTTGGTATATTGGTTTACGTTCAAAAGCTTTGGCAGTTGTGTACTTAACTCGTCGTGATGACTTGATTGTTGATACCGAAAAAAAAGAGCATGATTTAGATATTTTAGTTTCAATTAGGCAAAATGGTAAAAATATTAATAGGATTTTTGGCGTTGAGGTAAAGGCAATAAAATCTAGCCCTAAAATCATTGAAAATGATCATATTTTCAATATTGAAGGAGCAGATATAAATGTTCTGCAATCACGATTCATAAAGTGTAATTTCCCAATATGTCTATTTTTCTTTACCCTCGATAATGATAATGGCTACTATAAATGGATTAGAGAACCAATTCTTGATAACGAAAACAGTAACAAATTAAAATCTAATGAAAGTCCAAAATTTAGAAAATTAACAAACGAAGCAATAAATGATATTGTTTCTTTAGTGAATCAATGGTACGAGAATCAACCAACTAATTATGTAATATCACGACGTGAACGTTATCAGGTACATGATGCTCTAAAACGAATTACACAAAAGCGTGCAGCTAAAGATGATATAAATCAAGAAGTAAATGATGTGAAATCATGACAACAAAAGAAGAACTCATTAAAAAAATTGCTCAAGCACCGGACTTTTTAATCGAAGAAGTATTAAATTTTCTACTCTTCATCAAAAATAGGTTTAAGCAAAGAACTTCCGAAAATCAAACTGGATATATTACCAATAATTTATCATGACCAAACCTTTAGGGGCGGGGTTCCCCACCTCACAGGGGTAGGTTTTTAATATTAACTGTAAAGGCAGGATTAGGAAGACAAGGAGGGAAGGTAGACAAGGAAGATTTGATACGCACAATGGTATTTTGACGGACTGTTCTTGTTACCAAGAGAATCTGATTTTGTACGGTTTTCCTCCCTTGTCCACTGTCCTTCCTTGTCATCCTTGTCTTGCCCTCACGACAATGTAAAATACCTACCCTTGTGAGGGGTTCCCCACCCTCTATATTCTACTAGTCCATGTGATAGTTTTGCGCCCCAATTACTAATTACCAGCCTCAACAACTTGCTTAATCAAACTAACTTTTTTAGCAACACTATCCCAAACAATCCAGTTAAATTTATTATCTAAATCATCAGCAGTATTAGACACTTTAAAATAAAACTTTTCTCCGCTTTTAAATTCGACCGCAAAATCAGCTTTTTGAGCATAAACCACAATAAAACCTCTATCACGTAAGCAATACATAGCCCAATTTTTCAATGATTGCTTATAGGGTTCGTGGGGAATTGGTGGGTTAGTAATTACGTCTTCAATGACCTTTAATATTTTTTCCATTTTCGCATTTAATGAGGATCACAACGAATTTCAATCATAAACCCATCAGGGTCATAAAAATACACACCTCTACCAGTAGGACGGGTAACTGGGCCGTGTGCAATAACTAAATTATTTTCCCTGATCACGGCCACAGCTTGATCAAATAGTTCTGGATTTATATCAAACGCCAAATGATAAGCTCTAGTAAAAGCCTTTTCTGGGTCAGAATCTGGTGGTGATAATTCCGGTTCTCCAAATAAATCAATAATCGTCCCATCAGGAGTGACAAAATTAGCAACTTTACCAGATGCGACAAGTTCTATTAAAGTTGCGGGTACTTCTTCTCCTGTGAGTTCATGTAAACCCAAAATATGACCGTAAAAATGGCGGGAAGCTTGCATATCACGGACATTTAAAGCGATATGATGAACTTTGCGTAAATATCCTGTTGGAATAGTATTGTTCGCAATCATTTTTGATTATCGAGTATTTTTTAATATACTGTAACGCCAGCAAATGTCTAAATCTCAGTATTTTTGCGTTAATATGACGCTAGGTGGTGAGCTTTTCTACTATGACATCAGATTTCGCTTTCTTAAAACGGCTATATAATGCTTTTGACCCATTCCGACCTTTACCGGCTGGAGATCCTGCTTATGTTGATTGTCACGAAGTCCGGGGAGATGGTGACATATTGGAAGCAGTGGGGAGAGGAATTTTATATTCTGACAGAATAACCTGTCAACTTTATGCAGGTCATCGTGGTGCGGGTAAATCTACAGAATTACTGCGATTACAACAATTTTTAGATGAAAAAGGTTTTTTTGTCGTCTACTTTGCGGCTGATGAAGAAGATATTGATCCAGAGGATGTTCAATATACAGATATTCTCTTAGCTTGCACACGTAATATTTTAGCAGCATTTAAAGATAGAACTAACTCTAAAGCTGTATTGAATTGGTTAAAAGAACGATGTGAAGATTTAAAAGATTTATTACAAACAAAAATTTCTATAGAAGAATTATCAATTGAGGCACAGGTTTCGCAATTTGCGAAAATTACTACAAAAATGCGGAGTGAACCTGGAGAACGCCGAAAAATTCGTGATTTGATTAATCCTCATACTATTACTTTGACTAAGGCATTGAATGAATTTATTCAAGATGCCAAAAATAATCTACCTTCTGGATATTCTGAAATAGTCTTAATTGCCGATAACTTAGATAGAATTGTTCCTGTCATCCAAGAAGATAAACGCAGCAATCATGACCAAATTTTTATAGACCGTAACGAACAAATAAAAGATTTAGATTGTCATTTAATTTATACCGTACCAATTTCTTTACTTTATTCTGACCGAGCCGCATCATTAGTAGATATCTATGGAACTCCTCAAGTTTTACCGATGATTATGGTACAAACTTCTAAAAATGAACCTTACCAAAGAGGAATTAATAAAGTTATTGAACTTCTCCAAAAACGACTAAATACAGTAGATGAGAGTAAATCTATTGTTGATTTGTTTGAAAGTAGAAAATCTCTAGAGATGTTATGTTTAATGAGTGGAGGTCATGCGCGGAATTTGTTATTATTAATGAAGGA
This sequence comes from Anabaena sp. EIM26, assembly GCF_057568715.1. Classification (NCBI taxonomy): domain Bacteria; kingdom Bacillati; phylum Cyanobacteriota; class Cyanophyceae; order Nostocales; family Nostocaceae; genus Anabaena; species Anabaena sp. EIM26. The sequence goes on from NZ_CM172472.1 coordinate 3,348,700, forward strand.
AGCCTTGAAATATACAAACACTTTGCCTATTTCTAACAAAGCTTTGCAGCATTCAATTAGCGAATTGCGAAACACCTATAAAAATACCATTTATGCTAATGAATGGGAAGCACTGGCAAAGGTTTATCATACCAAAGAAATAGTTAATGATCAACTATATCGAGGTTTATTATTTAATCGTTGTATCTTAGAATATCGTTATCAAAAACCTGATGGAGAAAGTAACATTTGGTATGATATTCATCCTTTAATTAAAGGCATAAAAGATTTTCAGGACGCTTATAATCAATCATATCCTGAATAAAAATAGAAAATTGTAGGTTGGGTTGAGGAACGAAACCCAACATTTTCACAACTTTATTCCGTAATTTTGTTGGGTTTCACTTCGTTCTACCCAACCTACATTATTTGATTAGTATTATCTAACTAAAATTATGCCTCTTAAATTAACCGATTGGGATCATGATTTACCAATAGAAGAAGATGAAGAATATCAAGCCTTTATTCGTACACTTAGGTTTACAGAAGGCTTTGGTCTATTGTTTGTACGCTGTTCTCCGGCTGGAAGTGAACAATTAATTTTAAAAATTAAAGAAGATATTAATGATAAAAATATAGAAGTTATCAAATTAGATAAAGATGCTCATAACTTATATGAAATAATTGATAACCTAGATAATAAAAACGAGACAAACATTTTATTTATTACAGGTTTAGAGTCTGCTTTATATCAATATGAAGAAAGTAAAAAATTAGCAGGTTGGAATAGTAAAGAACTTTATTCATATAGTTGGGAAAGTGTACCACCTATTTTAATTAACATAAATCAGCAGCGAGAAAGGTTTAGAGATACTTTTAATATCTGTTTTATATTTTTACTACCTCAGTTTGCAATTAAATATTTTATTCAACGCGCTCCTGATTTCTTTGATTGGCGTTCTGGTTTCTTTGATTTTCCTTTAGATTCAACAACTCTAGAACAAGAATCAACGCGCATTTTAGAAGAGGGAGATTATGAACAATATGTAAATTTAACTGATGGAGAAAGAAACAGGAAAATTCTGGAAATTCAAGAACTCCTTGAACATGAAATATTTAGTGAGAAAAAAGCTACTTTGTTAGTTGAATTAGGTAAATTACAACGTTCTGAGCAAGATTACAAAGAAGCGATATCTTCCTACGACAAAGCAATAGAAATTAAACCTGATTACCACCTAGCTTGGTACAACCGGGGCAATTCCCTACGAAATTTAGGCAGGTATGAAGAAGCGATATCTTCCTACGACAAAGCAATAGAAATTCAACCTGATTACCACGAAGTTTGGTACAACCGGGGCAATTCCCTCCATAATTTAGGCAGGTATGAAGAAGCGATATCTTCCTACGACAAAGCAATAGAAATTCAACCTGATTACCACCTAGCTTGGAACAACCGAGGTAATTCCCTACGAAATTTAGGCAGGTATGAAGAAGCGATATCTTCCTACGACAAAGCAATAGAAATTCAACCTGATTACCACCTAGCTTGGAACAACCGAGGTAATTCCCTACGAAATTTAGGCAGGTATGAAGAAGCGATATCTTCCTGCAACAAAGCACTGCAAATTCAACCTGATTACCACCATAGTTGGAACAATCGGGGTATTTCCCTACGCAATTTAGGTAGGAATGAAGAAGCCATATCTTCCTACGACAAAGCAATAGAAATTCAACCTGATTACCACGAAGCTTGGAACAACCGGGGCATTTCCCTAGATGATTTAGGCAGGTATGAAGAAGCCATATCTTCCTACGACAAAGCAGTGGAATTTAAACCTGATTACCACCTAGCTTGGAACAACCGGGGCATTTCCCTAGATGATTTAGGCAGGTATGAAGAAGCCATATCTTCCTACGACAAAGCAGTGGAATTTAAACCTGATTACCACCTAGCTTGGAACAACCGGGGCATTTCCCTCCATAATTTAGGCAGGTATGAAGAAGCGATATCTTCCTACGACAAAGCGGTGGAATTTAAACCTGATTACCACGAAGCTTGGAACAACCGGGGCATTTCCCTCAAGAATTTAGGCAGGTATGAAGAAGCGATATCTTCCTACGACAAAGCAGTGGAATTTAAACCTGATTACCACCTAGCTTGGAACAACCGGGGCATTTCCCTCAAGAATTTAGGCAGGTATGAAGAAGCGATATCTTCCTACGACAAAGCAGTGGAATTTAAACCTGATTACCACCTAGCTTGGAACAATAAAGCTTGTAGCTATGCCTTGCAAGGTAATATTGAAAAAGCCATTGAAAATCTGCAAACAGTAATTAATTTGAATCCTGACAAATACCGTGAAATGGCAAAAGCTGATTCTGATTTTGATGCTATTCGGGAAGATAAACGTTTTCAAGCTTTGATTCAAGACACCCAAACACCCAACCCCTAATTTCTACCGTCTATACTCATCCCCACAATCACCAATTAATTTATACAAATCTTTTGATTGTTGAGAAACCGCATCTATTTTAGCTATATCCTCAGCATCTAAATTAAATCCAAACACCTTAGCATTATCTTCTAAATGTTCCGCAATTCCTAACCTTGCACCGACAATTACACCCCCCACTGCTGGCTGATGTAAAATATAATTTACAGCTACATTAGTAATACTCACCTGATGCTTATCAGCTATTTGTTTTAGGGCAGAAAGTAACTCTTGAAATAATACCCAACCACCCCAATTATCAATCATGGTTTTGTATTTCTTCAAACTTGTGGTGTTGAGGTCAAAACCTTTTGGTTCTGGTTTTCCCAAATATTTCTCTGATAACAAACCACCGCAAACACTACCATAGGTAAATAATTTAATATCATGTTCTTGACAGAATTTAACCATATTTACCTGTGGTCTTCTATCAACTAATGAAAACTGCACTTGATTAGAAACAATTTTGATTCCTGCTTCGGTAATAATTTGCAAATGTTCCGTATCAAAATTAGTTAAAGCTAAATGCTTAATTTTGCCCTCAGTTTGCAATTCTGCCATATATTTGAGAGCATCTAAATAGCCAGAATCTCGATATTCCCACCAATGGAACTGCATTAAATCTAAGGCTTCCACATCCATTCGACCCAAAGATATATCAATATTTTTCTCGACAATCTCTTTCGTCATTTTTCCAGGACGAGGAACCCATTTTGTAAAAGCTTGAATATTATTTACAGCTTCTTCACCACGAGTCGCAATTAATTGACGACGAAATTCACCTATTAAATCTTCTGCTGGGCCATAGTGGTCTGCTAAGTCCCAAGTTGTAAAACCAGCATCGACATATTGGAACATCGACTCAACAGCAGTTTTATGGTTAATGCGTCCATGTCCACCGGAAACTTGCCACATTCCATTTAAAATTCGGCAAATTTTTAAATCAGGGGTAAATTGAAGATAGCTTTCTTGGGGTAAAGTCATATTTTTTGTATTATTTCCAATCTTTTTCTGCTTGTTCCAAAACATAAGCTACAACGTTTTGAATTTCCTCGGTTGTCAAACGGTCTTTATAGGCTGACATATTATTTTTACCATTAGTGACGATGTTTGTAATCGCCTCTAGGGAATCCATACCATATTTCTTAAGTGCATTCTTTTTGAGGTTCTTTCCTCTTCTAATAATGTTACCACCATTAAGATGACAACCTGCACAATGCACGCTAAAAATTTCTGTGCCATTTGCGGTATCTACTGCACTGGCAGGTAAAATTAAAATACTTGTCCATAATGACATAGTAACTAATATTAATGTTAGTAGTCTTATCACCCCACATCTCCTAATTTTGTTCTGAATTTTGACAGAAATAAGTAGCCAAAAATATTTTTACAGTGATTCAAAGTCGGATGTAAATCCTGCAAATTTTGCACATTCTTCTTGGAAAGCTTCTGCTTCGCTGACATCCTCGATTTTATAGGACATGATACGTATCCCATCTGGCATTTTTTTAGAACCAATCAATTCGCCTTTATATTTACCTGCAAGTGTCTTAAACTCAACGCCATAAAGCTTCCAGGCTTCATCGTTACAGGTGATATTTACTTTCCACATAATTAATTTGCAATTATTATCAGTACATATTCATCATCTCACAAACTGGTAACGCAGTAAAAATCATCTATTTGAACTTGTGTTTTTCTATCTAAAGGAGGTGTATGGATAAAGAAGACTGCGCCATAATGAAGATGTAGCATCATGTCCGATTGCTATGCAAATTAGCTAAATTCCTAAGGGTAAACATGACTAACAACATTAAAGAAACAATTCAAGCAGATTTACAGGAAGCTAAAGCTACTGGACAGTTGAGAACTGAGAATATTCGCGAAATTGTCAAATCCGCAGTTTCTCAGGTAGCTGCTGAATTGAAAGAAGGTTCTAGCGAGTTACGCACTTTAGTTAAAGATGCGGTTTCAGCAGTAATTGAAAATTTACAAGATAAGGGTAGCGAAATCAAAGAAGAGGTCACGGCCTCTATTGAAGGTGCGTTAGAAGGGGTAAATAGTAAAAGACATGAAGCGATCGCACAAACCCAAATCGAATTGAAGACGCTACAGACTAGATTAGATCATGAAGAAGAACAACTCCAGCATGAAGTTGATGGAATGTTAGCAGAGATAGTAGAAACTGGTCAAGAAACATCTGCTAATACTAAAAGTGCGATCGCATCTGCTATCCATGCTATCCAAGATAGTGAAGAAGTTTCTTTGTTAAAGAAACGCTACGCACAACTGCAAGCACAATTAGCGATTATTCGTGCTAATCTAGCTGCACGTTATGGTGGACGTTCTGGGGAAGTCAAAGACTACTTAGACGAAGCAAAAACTTGGTATGATCAAGCACGTCCCCAAGCTGAATCTATGGTTACACAGGTAGGAGAAAAACATTCTCAATTAGAAAATAAGCTGGGTGAAGCAGGTGCATCAATAGCGAAAAAAGAACGTCAATTAAAGCAAACTTTGAGAGATTTGCTATTAACAACTGCTGACTTATTTAAAGACAAAGAAGCCAGTAAAGAAGAGACTAATGTTAAGTAAATTTTGCATCTTTCTGGTTAGTTTGTAGTTCGTTATTATTATCATCCAGCTTAGAACTACAAACTACTTCTTTTAAGCACAAAATTATCTAATTCCTATTTTTGCTCTATCTCTTTGCCTCTGCGATCTATTAAAAAGATATAGCAATTCCCAAGCTCATGAAATACACCCCACCCGCGCTGTCGCGCACCCTCCCCTTACCAAGGGGAGGGTTGGGGAGGGGTAATTTTGTATCTAACTAGAGTGGGAAAGGCTATAAAACTTGAATTAACTGATAATTTTTAACAGTACCAATAACACGATATTTTTTAGATACATTAACAGTTTCAGGTGCATAAATCCAAGCATAACTCAAAGCTGACAATTGAGAAATTGAGTCTACTTGCTGACCATGAATAGGAGTATAGAAATTAATTAACACAGAATTTTTATCGTCTGATTTAACAAAAGAGACAGGATGATTTTGCAGAATTGCAGCGATAGATTTTTGCTGAAAGAAAATTCTAAATGCAGGGTTAAAATCTCCTAACAAGCCTAAACTACCTGCGGTAGCTATAGATAGCCAACTTGCAATTAACCAACCACTTACCCAGTGACTAGCAGTAAGATATTTGTAATTAAAATGGTAACGCCCAATCCAAATTAAAGGTACAATTAAACAAGCTAAACCCGAAATTAAGGCGAGAATTGCATATTTTTGAATATCAACAATGCCTGCGATTAAAACCGCTACACCAGCCGAAGCACAGATAAATCCTAAAATGCCAATTGCATAACTAATATTCCGAGGAAAATATGCTTTTATTTTAGTCGATTTTCTGTGTTGGTAAATTTTTGCTAACCAGTCTAAACCCACAGCAGCAAATATGGCGATAAAGGGATAAAGAGAAAGACTATAGTGAGACAAACGAGTGGAGAATAGACTAATTTCTGTAAATAGAATTAAGGGAAAACCTACTAATAGCAACTGGTAGCGGGGAATTGGGTTACGAATTACCAAAATTAACCCTAAAATAGCGAAACCAAACCAAGGAAAAGATTTTAAAGGCAGATTCCAGAAATAGAAAAGTATGTTGTTACCATTTTGTTCACGGCTACCCAGTTGTACTACAAATCCTAATAGCTGTCTCCAACTATCACTACTATAACGTAGCCAGTTAAACGACAACCAAATTATAGTAGGAATTAACCCGGCTAAAGTCCCTACAAACAACATTGGGTTGGTAAGATGACGATGGCGGGGATTTTCCCAAATTAAATAAGGTAATAATGCTGTTATTGGTAATACAATCATAAAGCTTCTCATCAAGAAGCATAAAGCAAGACTAGCACCGACAATAAAACCGTAAATAGATCGAGATTCTGGATATAATTCAGCTTGCAGTAAAGAATAAATAGCTATCAATACCAATAAGATCATCGGCACATCAGGTGTGGCTAGGCGACAATATTGCAACCAGAGAAATGTTACGCTTAAAATAGCTGATGTTAGGTATGCCAATTTTTCATTAAAGAATATTTTAGTTATTTCATATATGACAAATATGCTCAATATTCCAGCAATCATGCTAGGTATTCGCGCACTAATATCACTAACACCAAATAATTTATAAAAAATAGCAATTAACCAATAAAAACCAGGGGTTTTATGATGGGCATTACCCCAAGGAGCTATCCAATCACCAGATTCAAACATTAGCCGCGCTCGCCTAGCATAAAGCGCTTCATCGTGTGCCATGAGGCTATTTTCACCAGAGCTAAATAGCAATAAAGGTAATAGCCAAATTAACAAGTTAGTAAAATGAGATTTTGATGATAGACGAATTTGATGCCAAATAAAGGTAAATAAAGGTGATTTATAAAACATTTAATTAATACTGATAAAAAGCCGATTTTTTTAAATACAGTGACGGATTTATTCTAAAATTATTTTGGTTAGTATACACAATTTAAAATCAAAATACTAACTAAATTGACCCAAATCAGGCAAAAAAATTTTTCCAAACAAATTTGTATGATATTGCGACCAAATCAACGTCTTAAGTTAGATGATAGTGATGACAAGTTATTTTATGACTATCCGCGCTTTGTTACTCATGTGGATGAAGGCTTTATTCAACAGTTGACAGATTTATATCGTCAGCGACTTAAGCCCAATACACGGATATTTGATATGATGAGCAGCTGGGTGTCTCATCTACCAGAAGAAATAGAGTTTGATCATGTTGAAGGACATGGACTCAATGCTGAGGAACTGGCGCGTAATCCTCGCTTGAATCATTATTTGGTGCAGAACCTCAATCAAAAGCCTGAGTTACCCTTTCCGGATCAAGACTTTGATGCTGTTATTAACTGTGTTTCTGTGCAGTATGTACAATATCCAGAGGCGATATTTTCAGAAATTCATCGCATCCTCAAACCTGGTGGTGTGGCAATTATCAGCTTTTCTAACCGGATGTTTCATCAAAAGGCGATTCAAGTCTGGCGAGATGCTTCTGAAGCGTCCAGAGTCGAATTAGTGAAGCGTTACTTTTCTTCTGTACCGGGATTTACTACTCCTGAGGTGATTGTTAATCAATCAACAGCACCAAATTTTTTACAGTGGTTGGGTGTAGGTGCAGGAGATCCATTCTATGCGGTGGTAGCTTATCGCTGTGAAGCAGAATCGACTGACTGCTAACGGGCGAAGCATTCGGGCTATAACCTGTCGTCCAAGCCATTAGACCTGTCTGAATGCTTCGCCCCTGGAAATTAGTAATCTTCAATACGAATAATGATCAAAAAGTAAATTTTCTGGTGTAAAGACGATAGTAGAACAGATAATTGCTTCAACTCTCAAGCATTTTTAAGGAGAACAAAGGTGAGTTTATTGCGTGGGCGCAGGATTTTAGCTAGTTTATTGCTGTCTGTGTTACTACTAACTACAGCTTGTTCTACAGCAGCACCTAATCGCTTTGATCAAGTACAACAGGAAAGTACTAAGCAAAAAAGTGGACAGGCTGTTGTCAAGAATGCAACTCAAGGTAGTAAATTAAACAAATTTTTCCCAACAGGGGAAGATGGCTATGATCGAGTTTATACCCAAGAGAAAAAAGGCTTTTCGGAAGCGAATTTGAAAAAAGACGGTAAAGTTGTTGCTCAATTAGCGATTTCTGACACTAGCAGCACACCAGCAACAGCGTCAAAATATGCTAATAGCACTAAGAAAATTGACGGCTATCCTGCTGTGGAACAGGGCAAAACCCAAACTTCTGTTTTGGTTGGTAAGTACCAAGTGAAGGTGATTTCTAAAGATCCATTATTTACTGCAAGCGATCGCTCTGAATGGATAGAAAAATTTAATCTCGACGACTTGGCTGAATTAAAATGAGTTGAATTATCACAATATTCCTAAGTGCTGAGTAATTATAGTCATAATTGCACTCAGCACTAATTTAAATGTCTAAATTACGCTAAACCTAAAATCAGGAGATTTTTTTTGTGAGTAAATCTATCTTTGAATTAGTTGATCAGCTACCAAGTAGCAACTTGACAGTTTCCATGTTGAATGCTTTAGATTTTGTCGCTCCTGGTGAGTGGCAAAATACCATTGGCTTCGTCAACACAATTAAAACCGTCACTGGTGAAGATGATGAAAGTTTAATTCAGCAAATTGGTGAACGAGCGATTTATCTATATAACGATAAATCCCAAGGATATCAAAGAGCCATGTGGCTTTATCAAACCGTTGACGGTACTGACAGGGCGCTTGGTGCAGCAGCTTTGGCTAACAAAGTCGGTCAAAACATACCCATGTTGGGCTTTTTAAACTCCCTCACTCCCAAACCAGACAAAGCCCAAACCATTGACTTAACTTTAAAAGTAGTCGCTGAATTAGTAGCCTTTTGCCAAATTAACGGTATTCCCGGAGACAGCATTGGTGATTTCGTCGGCGCTTTAGGTGAGTATAGCGGTGAGTCACTCATCCGCATGGTAGCCTTAATTTGTGTTGATGGTTTAATACCCCTGGGACCTGACTTCATCAACAAAGCTTTATCTTTAACTAGTCAAACAAATCCACAGGAGTTAGCACAAAACTCGACTTTCCAAACTATCAAAGATTCAATTCCGGGCAGTAATGATGCTGGTAAACTCAACTTTATCGGTGAAAGCTTTGATTCAGTTAAAGGTTGGATGAATGGGATTGTGACAGCCAATAATTTAACGCCACAAAAGGTCGTTGGAAACTTACAAAGTTTTATGGAACTTGCTGATGATAAATTAGACTATCTGGCAGCGTTCCTGGATGTGGCTACAAATTACTATGAACACACCGGAACACAGACTTTAGCTCGACGTTTGATTGAAAGAGCCTTTGCGGAAATTTAGACATTTCTAGCCTTAATACAACTTGTAGTAGCGCCGAATGCATATACAGCGCTACTACAAACAGGTTTTTTTATTAATTTCTGCTAGTTAGTTGCGGCTTTTAAAATACATTGCCACACAGAACAGAAGTCACGCGGAATAATGAAGAGACTCTGACTGGGTTTCCAGTCGCAGTGAACATTACCCTGATTTATTACTTGAAGCGAGAACGTTGTTGACGACGTTGCTTATGTCTAGCTATTGCTTTGCGCTTCTCTTTTTCTAAAGGTGTTTCAAAATGGCGATTTTTACGCATATCCTGGAAAATTCCAGCTTTGGAAACTTCTCGCTTAAATCTCCGCAAAGCCGATTCAATACCTTCATTTTCTCCCAAAACCACTTGCGTCATATTCATTACTCCTTATTGTGGGTGAATATATACTATACTAGAATTAAAAAAATGTCTCAGCAGCGTCGAACGTTTGGCGTTATTTACTAGAGACTCTAGATTGGAAAATTTTTCAGAAACAGGATTATTAGCGATCGCCACAATTGTTATGACCCCAACTACCACCACGAGGAGAAATTTTTTCTTCACGGGTTTTAGCTTTGTTCACTTTGAAATTGCGCCCCATCCACTCAGAAGCATCAAGCACTTATATAGCTGTTGTTTCTTGTCCTTCAAATTTCATCTCCATGAAACCAAAGCCACGCGGCTGACCTGTTTCCGCATCAGTGGGTAAACTGCACAAGGCTAATTTTTCCATGATTCAGAAAAATAGGCTTTCAGTCCTTCTTCTATAACATGATAGGACAAATTGCCAAGGTAAATCGACATAAATGGGTAGTCTCCCAAACCAGCGATTGTAGAGAGTTAGATTCGGAGAGACTCATTTAAAAGAAATCAAAACGACTAACTCAACCGAAAGTAATCCTTATATCCGCGAGTATAGCACAGCCTTTAAATATGAACTCATGACAAGTAACATTTTCTCAACAACCCATAGGAGAACTCCACAAAAAAGATGATCCAATCTTGTGGGATGGGCATCTTGCCCGTCCTTGTATTATTAGCGGGCAAGATGCCCGCACCACAAGAAATTTTGGGATATTTTTTTAATTGGAGAACTCTAGAACTCTCTCGGCTACATATACAGGGACATAAACCACGTCTACTTTGAAACCAATAGTTTTTTCCTAATCGGGTTTTGTTCCTAAATCCTATACTCTTCCCTATTCCCTGTTAAGAGTTCCCTTGTGAAAAACTCCAGCTCTCAACTTGGACGAGGTTTATTTAGAAAACTCAGGCTGAGAACTAAAGTAGCTAAAAAACGACTACTTTCATTGAATCGGTAAAATTGATTACAGCTATGACTTACGCACTGTACAAACTGTATATGATATGTATGAACGAAATTGCCTAGTTTCAGGCTTTACGTAAGTAAATTAATGTGAAGCATTTTTTTTAACTTATTTACCTTGAATATCATGGATTTGAGCGATCGCAATTATCAAATATACTAGTAGTTTGTCAAAGACATTTTGACTGATTCAGGACTTAGCCAATTGGCTTGCTTTGTAGGGTGTGGTTCGGCAAGCTCACCAACTACGTCAGACTCGATAATTTACCAACAATTAACAGACATTTGACATCTGACGAATGAACCCGTCATTTTTGAGTTGACAGACTACTATAGGACTAATATTTGACTTTTGAAATACACGTAGGGTGCGTAAAGCCCTAGGGCGCATGGCTACGCTTAGAGCGGAGCGTAACGCACCTTCCTCGAAGCCTTTGGTGCGTTACGGCTTACGCCTAGTACACCCTACATATACTACATATACCTAGATTTTTTCAGAAATCAAATATGATTATTATAGCTTTAGTATGTGTAGTTATCCGAACTTAAAATTATCTACAAAAATGATTTACAAAAAAATTTCTATTAGCTTGATGCTTCTATTTATTAGTGTCCAAATTGGTGTTAACCAGCAAATAGTTCAAGCACAAACTCCAACTGCACCAGTCACTAATACAAAATCCACCTGTCCCTATCAATTACAATCATCTATAGATGCAGTTATTAATCGTCCTCCATTTAGTCGAATGCGTTGGGGAATTTTGGTCAAACCCCTCGTATCCACAAAAACTCTTTACAGTTTAGATGCAAATAAATATTTTATTCCTGCTTCTAATACCAAATTATTTACTACTGCTGCTGCATTGCAAAAATTGGGAGCAAATTTTCGCATTCGTACCTCTATTTATCAAGATAATAATGGTGTTTTACGTGTTGTAGGTAGAGGAGATCCAAGTTTAAAATATACCCAATTAACAATCTTGGCTAAACAACTACAGCAAAAAGGTATTCGTGAAATTAATCAATTAATTGCTGATGATAGTTATTTTCAAGGTGAAGTTGTTCATCCTAGTTGGCAATGGGAAGATGTACAGGCTTATTATGGCGCACCAGTCAATAGCTTAATTTTAAATGAAAACGCTTCTATATTAACATTATCACCTCAAAATATTGGGCAACCTCTAAAAATTAATTGGGCTGAACCGATAGAAGGATATTGGTGGCAAGTCGAAAATAATTCTGTAACTACTCAAAAAGATGAACCGGGTTATGTTGAAGTTACCCGTGATTTAAAAGGACAAACTTTACATATTAATGGACAGTTACCTATTAATTCCAAACCTGATATCACAGCTTTGGCTGTTTTTAATCCCATTGATAATTTTTTAAGGCATTTTCGGCAGAGTTTAGCATCAGAAGGAATTGCTGTTAAACAAACATCTTCTAGCAGTGATATTGGTAAAAATGAACAAGAAATAGCATCTGTTGAATCTCCACCTTTGTCTGAGTTATTGGTAGAAACAAATGTAAATAGTAATAATTTATATGCTGAGGCTTTACTCAGGACTATAGCTAATAAACAACCACTAGAAAAAAATCAAACTACTGTTAATGTAGGATTGCAAGTTTTAAAAACTACTTTAACTGAATTAGGAATTGAACCAACAAGTTACATTTTAGTAGATGGTTCTGGATTATCTCGCAAAAACTTAATTAGTCCAGAAGCTTTAGTACAACTTTTGCAAATTATGGGTAAATCTTCCCAAGCAGAAGTGTTCCGTTCTTCCTTACCTGTTGCAGCTATGAGTGGGACTTTAAAAAATCGCTTTCTTAACACATCTGCTCAGGGAATTGTGCAAGCAAAAACAGGTACAATGATGGGTGTAGTTGCCCTATCTGGATATATAAATGCACCTAATTATGAACCTTTAGTGTTCAGTATTATGGTAAATCAATCTGAACAACCTGCAAGCATTGTTAGAAAAGCAATGGACGAAATTGTAGTTGTATTATCACAAATAAAGCGATGTTAATATTATGTCTTTGAGATTGATAGCTTATTTTATGGGTAGCGCAATTTATCATAGTAATTTTTCTGATACTTTGCGCGAACTCAAACTCAAAGCTACAACAAACCCCGATAACGAATAAAAATCAAAAGAACTGCCCAAGATCCTAACGCTACCTTCACAGCAACTAGGATATTTAATATCGGCAAAATGCCACCACTAAATAGCGTCCCTAACTCCCCATGTGGTAACTCTATTCCCGACAAAGTTATCACTGATAAAACGATAAAAACTAACACCGAAATCTTCTCCCAAATAGCAGCATGATAACGCTGGTAAATATCCTGCATCCATTGGTATGATGAAGTGATTGCTATTAATCCAATTGCTGTTCCACCTGCCACACCAGCAGCAAAACCACCCCCAGGACTCAAATGTCCTCTAATTGCTAATTCAATACCAACTAACGCCGCAATTGTCGCCCCCAAACGAGCTAAAATAATGGATGGTTGATCCTTGAATTGATAAATTGTGCAGGAAGGAGTTTCATTAGCGAGTAAAAAATTAGCTCCGAGAATAGCAATTGTAAATACAATTACTTCAAAAATAGTATCATATAGACGATTTCGGAAAATAATACCTGATACCGCATTAATAACCCCACTTTCTTTAACCACTGTTTCTGTAATAGAAATATCTGCTAAGTTAGGTGCTGAATCAGGTAGAATTAGCATTTTTACAAACAAAGCTATTCCCGCGAAAATGTAAACAAATTTCATGAATTCTTCTCCCCTAAATCTAAAAGATTGTGATAGGTTAAAATTGTATTTGGTGATGATAGTTCGCTTTCTACGATCTTATAAATGCGTCGTACTCGAATCGCAGTTTTGTAAGTTTTATGTGTTTGCTCGGTTTCTTCAATGAGCGCACAAGTTGCATGAACTTCTTTTTCTATCAAAGCCTTTTGCAAACATTGATTACTGTTGTAAGGTACAAGTTCCAAACGCATATAATGTTTATTAAAAATGCTACGGAAGTTGTGTATCAGTTCTTGAAAATTGCTATCCTGATTTTTTTCTATTGACTGTTCTTCTATTACACCCAAACGTAAAACTAAGGATGAACGTACCGCCACTGCATAGAGAGTAATAGATAACATTGTTCCCATCAATGCTTCTGTTAAAGCTACATCTGCTGCTCCTAAAACTGCATCTACCATTGCTGCTACTGCACCCAATACCCCACGCATAACTAAGGCATGGTAGGGGTTAACTTGAGTGACTAGCATTCCCGCAGTTAATGGTAACAAAGCAATAATTAAATAGAGATAGGTATCATTCATTTTTCGCCTCTTCAGTTGAACAGTATGCTAATACATAACCAAGCATAGTATTCCAAATTGCTAAGGAAATAATGCCCAAAATAAGTAATGGCCATTCACTGGGTATTTTTAGTAATAATCCGACAATAATAATCATTGAACCCAGAGTATCAGCAACAGAAAGTCCGTGTAATTTGAATAATACTGATCTGTTGCTGACTAGATGAGAAGTTCCCCAAAACCAAAAAACTATGCCTATGCCAATACAGATATAACTAATAATGTTGATCATGCTTCACTCAATCTCCTCAAAATATGTGCTAATAACATTAATCCGGCATTTCCTACACTCAAAATAATCGCTGCTACTACACCAATCATCCAATCATCTCTCGAAACAGAAATGACTAAAATGATGATTGCTGCTTTACTAGAAATACTGGCAAAAGCTAACATTTTCTGCCAGGTATCATCGGTTTTCCAGGCTTCATAAATGGGGATAAGTAAAGCCACTATCATGGCTATTAAGACTATTTCTAGATTCATGATTATTATTTCCCCCTGGGTTTAATGTAGTGGACTTCATAAGAGCCTTCTTCTTCATGGTGTTTAACAACTATAGTTTTAGGTGTAAAGGTAATGAGAAATATATCTATGAAAACTAGGAGAGGAGAACGTTTAATTTTCACTGTTTCCATAATAATTTCTTCTTGCTGATGAGGAAAAAAGATAATTTCAAATGCCTCTTTAAAAGCCACCGGAATAGCGACCAAGATTTGACTGAGAACCTTGACCCATTCTGTTAATTTTTCCCGTGATGTGTAGCCACGTGGTAAGAGAAGGGCAATTGTTACGCCAATGATAATATTTATCAAACTCACATCTGATGTGAGTAAAAACCAAATTGTTAGTCTTAATATCAAATGTCCGATCATGCTAATGCCATCCAAAATAGCAGGATTAAAGTTAGACTCATTACACCAACTAAATGCTCAAATTCTTCAAATACACGGGGTAGATATATTGCTAATCGTTTGAAAATCAGATGATATGCTAACCAACCAACGGCTATAGTTGCGATCGCTTTGGTAATGTCGGCAATATTATAAGCTTGTAAATAGACAACATTTGCTGCAACTAAACCAGTCAGCAAGAATATTACTGCTACCCAAAAACCGGGTTTTACTTTTTGTTCATCGTCTTTTTTATGGGGTAAAAAGATAAATTTAGCAAAGGATATGGCTGTTCCCACTGCTGCCACATTCATGGCTATCAATTGCCAAGATTCTAAATTTTTCAGAGTTAACACCTTGGCTGCAAAACCTGACAATAAAGGAAAACCAGAAATTGATAAACTGGCTATAACTAAGACAATCCAAATCTTAGTATTAATAAGTTTATATTGCAGTTCTTTAAAATTGCGACTGGGTAAAGAACCCGCAGTCAGAAATAAAGATGATTTTACCACTCCATGAGTTAGGGCATAAAAGCCTCCTACTTCAGGTGCAGCGAGTATCCAGCCTAACTGGGAAATAGTGCTAAATGCTAACAGGCGCTTGGTATCTTTTTCTAAAACAGCATAGGATACACCCAGCAAAGCTGTTCCCACACCAAAAATATTGACTATGGTATTAATTTCATCAGAAATGCCAGCGCAACGCAAAAGGGGTAGAACACTGGCTTTAACGACGATACCTGAAAGCAAAGCGGAAACTGGAGTTTCTGATTCTGAATGTGTTAAGGGTAGCCATAATCCTGAAACAAAAATCCCAGCTTTGATTAATAGTCCGAGAAAAATTAATGCTAGTGCTTCTGGTGGTGAACCCTTTAAACCTGCAAAACTAAAGGAATGATGTGTTTGATAAACCAGCGCCGCACCCACCAGATAAAATAACATGGCTGTGTTGCTGACAAACAGATAGCGTAAACCTACCCAAATTGAGCGATCGCTTCGAGGATATGCAATCAACAAAAAAGCAGCTATCCCGCTGACCTCTAAAGCCACATATAAACTGATGAAATCTGCACAGATAAAGGCCGCATTCAGGCTACCATGCACAATAATCATCTGGGCATAGAAAAAAGCCGTTTTATCACTACCCCAACAGTAGAGGACTACAGCAGCCGTTACCAAAGCATTAGTTAAGATAAAATAGGCACTTAACTGGTCAGCGACTAAAGTGATACCAAAACTATCCAGTAAATTCAGATTTAGAGGTGATGGTTCTAGAAATAGTTGCACTGCATAAGCCGCAGATGCGATCGCACCCCACAGCGTCAAATGTCGGTTAAGTTTGGGAACTAGAAAAATAATGAACCCTAAAAAAAATGGGATTGCAACCCAAGCAATAGTAATAGTATTCATGGCGTATTATTGTTCTCAATCTCGTTGCTTTCCAACGTCGGATTATCCTGTGCCAACTTCATGACACCAACTAGCATCAAAGCCTGAATCGAAAAACCGATGACGATCGCTGTTAAAATCACTGCTTGGGGAACAGGATCAGCATAAGCAGCTTTTTTTACCTCAGAAATAATCGGAGTAAATAAACCTTCTCGTGATGCAATTAGCACGTAAAAGGCAATCACCCCCGTACTCATCACATCCATCGAGACAATCTTCATCACCAGGTTTTTTTTGAGGATGATGCCGAAAAACCCGCACAGTATTGTTGCCAGTACGCACGCTTCTAACACAAAAATTACCTATTTAATAATTTAATAAGGGATAGGGGATGTGTCCCCGACTTCCTTGAGTGGGGATTTGGATATTAGGTTGTTTTTCAGTTGTATAAAGTGTTAAATTATTAATAGCACGAATCTTTAGTGCTAAGTTCGTTAAAGCACTAAATTATTTAAATGATAATCATAATTATACTTAATGATTTATGTTTTCCCTAACAGCGCGAACCACAACCAGAGTCGAGAAACCCGTGAACTTGGATTTGTCTACTTCTTTACAATTAATTGGGCGTTCCCTAGAATTTCAGCGCATTGTAGAAATACTTGCCCAGGATGGTGATTTGCTGATTACTGGAGTCCCTGGAAGCGGAAGACGGACTTTAGTTAGGGTAGCAGCGCAGGAAGTGAGTGCAGTGGTTTTGGATATAGACTGTATCCGTGCTACAGATGGAGAAAGATTTTTGCAATTATTAGCAGAAGCAATTAGCCAAAACTGGGAATCAAAAAAAATCGAAAAATGGCTTCAACAAACTGCAAGTGAGTTTTTTATATTTAATGCAGAAAGTAAACTTAAATTAGTGCGTTCTCTGGATCAAAAACAGCTATGGCAAGCATTTATAATCTTGCTTGATCTGTTGCAAATCATCGCTGTTGATTTAGATCAGAGAATAGTTTTAATTTTACAGAGTTTCCCTCATATTCGCTCTTGGGATCGCAATAGTTTATGGGAATCAAAATTTAGACAAGAAGTTAAAGATCATCCTCATGTTAGTTATGTTTTACTGGCGACAATTGGTGAGACAAGCAATCATACAGATGAGAATAGCTATTCAATAGACACAATCCAATTAGTTCCTTTAGCCAAAGATGTTTTAGCATTGTGGGCAAGAGAAATTTTACATACAGAAAATCTTAAATTTGATCCTCATTCCAAAGCATTACAAATATTCTTAGATGCAGTTCAGGGAAACGTCGGTGATGCGATGACATTAATTCGCCGATTATTAACTTTGCCACATCATCAAGGGTTAATTACTGAACAAGAAGTACAGCAAGTCATTGAAGGAATGCTCAAAGATTTATCTATAACTTATGAATCTTTATTAATGTTACTTCCTGCAAGTCAGATACATCTTTTAGAATGTTTAGCGATTGATCCTACAGACAAACCACAAAGTAAAGAATATATCCAAAAACATGGACTTTCTAGAGGTGGTAGTCTCCAAGGTGGTTTAACCGGGTTACAAAATAAAGGTTTAATTTATAATGCTGAACAAGGTTATCGGTTAGCTTTGCCTTTATTGGCTTTATGGTTAAAACAAAGATTGAATTAATCAATAAAAATGTTTAAATGTACTTTTGAGCGTTGTTTGCATTGGTGTTTGGTGCTTGGGTTTAGTTGTTGGTTATTAACTGGCTGTAGTGTCAATTCTGTTGATGGGAAAACTTTGCGAGTAGCTACTGAACCAGCGTTTCCTCCTTTTGAGTTACAGGGGAAAGGTGGTGAGTTAGAAGGTTTTTCAATTGATTTAATGAGGGCGGTTGCGAATGCGGCTAATTTTCAGGTAGATTTTCAGAGTTTACCGTTTGATGGCATCATCCCCGCACTGCAAGCAAAAACCATAGATGCGGCGATTAGTTCAATTACCATCACCCCAGAGAGGGCAAAAACTGTAGCTTTTTCCCGTCCTTATTTTAAAGCCGGATTAGCGATAGCAACTCGCACAGATAATCAAGATATCACTAGTTTTGACAGTCTCCAAAATAAAAAAATCGCCGTCCAAATTGGAACCACAGGCGCAGAAAAAGCCAAAAGTGTCATTGGGGCGCAAGTTAGCAGTTTTGATTCTGCACCTCTAGCACTGCAAGAACTACTCAATGGCAATGTCGATGCAGTTATTAATGACGCACCCGTAACGTTATACGCCATTAATACAAATAATCTGCAAGGAATCAAAGTCATACAACAATTGCTAACAGAGGAATTCTACGGAATTGCTACCGCTCAAAATTCCCCTTATTTATCTTCGATTAACCAAGGTTTAACCAAGATATTAGAAAACGGAACTTATCAACAAATTTACCAAAAATGGTTTAAATCCACACCACCAATTTTACCAGAAAAATCATTATTTGCCAATCAAAATACAGATAAATTAAATTCTCTTAGTTTAATATGGCAATCTTTACCCACATTATTAATTGGCGTATTAGTAACATTGCAATTAGCATTAATATCAATCATATTTGGTTTAATTTTTGGTTCATTAATTGGTATTTTTCGCCTTTCTGCACTTAAACCTGTACATTGGTTAGCGAGGGCTTATGTAGATTTTTTTCGAGGCACTCCCTTACTCGTGCAGATATTTATGATTTACTTTGGTTTACCGGCATTTTTTCAAGAATTAGGTTTTACCTTTTCATTAAATCGCCTTGTCGCTGGAGTAATTGCTTTAAGTTTAAATAGTTCTGCCTACATTGCCGAAATTGTTCGGGCTGGGATTCAATCAATCGAACTTGGGCAAGCAGAAGCAGCGAGTTCACTGGGTTTAAATCCTTTACAAACAATGCGCCATGTTATTTTCCCCCAAGCCTTCCGACGCATGATTCCACCTTTAGGTAATGAATTTATTAGTTTATTAAAAGATACTAGTTTAGTAGCGGTAATTGGTTTTGAAGAATTGTTTCGTAAAGGACAGCTAATAGTGGCAGGAAATTATCGTGCCTTTGAAATTTATGCTGCCGTAGCTGTGATTTACTTGTGTTTAACACTGATTTCTTCTCAAGCCATTAGTCAATTAGAAAAATGGATGAATCCGGTTAATTCAAAATTAGAAAATTAAATGTCTGCGATTATTAGCAATTCCAAAATTCAAAAAACCGCTATAAGAGGATGTTTGAAAAGTTTAGGGACGTATAATTGTCATTCTGTTCGCGTTCACGTAGTGTGCCGTAGGCATAGCGTGGCGTTAGCCATGTGGAGTCTTACGCAACGAAGAATCTGGAGTTTAGCCCACATACTGAGATGCTTCGTTCCTCAGCATGACATGGAAGGAGACTTTTCAAAAAACCGCTATAAGAGTTCCCTAAAATGAAAAAACTTTGTACCTCACGAGTATGGGAACGGCTATATTGCATTAACGTGAGTTCGACATAAGATAATTTGTGGAAAACTCGCCACAAGTAAGAGTCTCAAACCCTTATTCTCTCGCCCTTAAAAATCATAACTCCGTTCGCGTAGCGTCTCCGGAGGAGAAACTCCGAACTCCCAACACCGAACTCACATTGCATTAAGCATTAATTTTGAAGAGTTATTGGTAAAGTAACGGTGAAAGTAGTACCTTGACCAACGATACTATCGACTTGAATTTGACCTTGATGACGTTCGACTATAGCTTGCGCGATCGCTAATCCTAATCCTGAACCTGTGGTATTAGCTATCTTTGGTGTCTGATGAGTACGCGCTGGATCAACTCGATAAAATCGGTCAAATAAGCGTGGTATAGCCTCTGGAGGAATCCCAACTCCGGTATCACTAACTTTTATTTGTAACTGGGAACTGGTGTAACGCATTCCCGAAACCCGATTTATTCCCTCTAATCTCGCTAACTCGATTTTTACTTCTCCTTTAATCGGGGTATATTGCAAAGCATTACTAATCAAATTTGTACATAAACGCACTAGTTGATCCCAATTCCCTGTTAAAGTAAACCAATTTTCTAGCAATTCGGGGTTGAGTTCTGATGGCGGATCAATTAAATTGAGAATTAGCGTAATGTCTTTTTCTGTAGCTAAAAGTTGCTGTTCTTCCACAACTTCTATTAATAAAGCATCAAGAGGGCATGGTGAAAAAACCTCTTTGCTAATACCACTATCCTGTCGTGCGAGAAATAGTAAATCATTGACTAATTTACCTAAACGCTGGGTTAAACGTTCTACAATTTTTAATTGTTGTCGATAATTTACAAAATTATTCGCTGTTATCTCTGCTAATTCTAAATCAGCAAGGGCTACTTGGACATTGGTTTGAATTAAAGCTATCGGGCTTCTGAGTTCATGGGAAGCATCAGCAGTAAATTGTTTGAGACGTTGGTAAGATTCCCCTACTGGTTCCATTGCTTTACCAGAAAGAAACCAACCACTAGCTGCTACAGAAATCACCATTAATCCAGTACCCAAAGCCAAATCGAATATCAACTGACGACTGGGTTTAGTCACTTCAAACCAGGGATGACTGACGCGCAGATAGCCTAATACCTGTCTTCCCATTTCTACTCTTTGTGTGATTTGTCTTAATAAGAGTGGTGAGTGAGGATCACTATCACCCCATTGTCCCATTCCGACTACGCGCACAGTTTCCCCAGTGGGATTGTTATGAATGGGAATATCTAAAGGTTCGGAGAATGTTGACCAAAGTAATTTTCCCGTGGGGCTAAACCATTCTAGATCAATGTGATCATCTTCTGCGTTATCAGCATTGTTGCGAAAACTGGCTTCTATATTGACGCGAATTTGATTAGTTTGGAAGTTAACTGGTTCAATGACGAGCGATCGCTCTACTACTTCTACTACATGATTCAAAGTATCATCAACTCGTTCAACTAGCGTACTGCGAACATATAAATACACACCAGTCGCAAACAGGAGTAGTAAGATAGCAGTAACAGCAGTGTACCAAAGGGCAAGACGGCGACGAGTGGCTTGAAACATTATTTTTACCAATATAGGACTTACGCAAGATTAAACTCAAAACCTGATTCTTGCGTAGGGGTAATTCATGAATTACCCCTACTTCCGTTCTGTTTTGCGTAAGTCCTGCAATAATTCCTTGATGGTACAAGCCCCCGGATTGATCTGTGGAACCAATCCAAAATTTAAAATCTAAAATCTAAAATTGGATGTGGTTGTTAAATTTCACTTAACCAAAACTGACTATATTGATTAAGACTTCTCCCGTTGGCTGCGCGACAGCTACTCACTCCTAAGTAATCATGCCAAAACCCAAAAAAATTAACCCTACCATTAATCTGAATGAGTCACAATACTATATAAACCGCGAGTTAAGCTGGTTGGAGTTTAATAGTAGAGTGTTGCATGAGGCTTGTGATGAGCGCACACCACTACTAGAACGCCTCAAATTTTTAGCTATTTTTAGTTCTAATTTAGATGAATTTTTTATGGTGCGAGTTGCAGCACTCAAGCAACAGGTAGAAGCTAAAGTTAACTTATTAACTCCCGATGGACGCACACCACAACAACAACTAGATGATATTCGCTCAAAACTCAGTCCCCAAATCAAAAAACAAAATGAGCAATTTGAGCAGATTTTACAACCTCTATTGGTAAATCAGGGAATTTACATCCTCGATTACATAGAATTAAATCAAAAACAGCGCAGTTATCTGGATAATTACTTTAAAGAACAAATTTTTCCCGTTCTGACTCCTTTAGCTGTTGATCCTAGTCATCCCTTTCCTTATATTTCCAATCTCAGCTTAAATTTGGCTGTGGTGGTAAAAAACCCAGATACGGAAGAAGAATTTTTTGCGCGAGTCAAAGTTCCTAAAGTTTTACCGCGTTTTTTACCTTTACCCGCAGATTTAGCAATTCAAAATCAGGGAAAACCTGTTTATTGGTCAGGTGTACCTTTAGAACAAGCGATCGCACATAATCTCCAAGATTTGTTTCCAGGGATGAATATTCAGGAATATCACCCTTTCCGCATTACTCGTGATGCTGACCTAGAACTAGAAGAAGACGAAGCCGATGACCTGTTATTAGCCATTGAACAGGAACTCCGCAAACGCCGCATGGGTGGAACTCCAGTCCGCTTAGAAATTAAATCTCAAACTCCAGAATCAGTACGTTACAGGTTATTGCAAGATTTAGAATTAACCGACAACGATATTTATGAAGTAGATGGTTTGCTGGGACTGCGAGATTTAATGTATTTTATGGCTTTACCATTACCAGAACTCAAAGAACCTCCCCGTCAATCAGTCGTCCCTTCCCGCTTACAACGTCTGAGAGAACCAAGCGTCAATCCAGATTTATTGGAACTAGAAGAAGGAAAAGACTTCTTTGCCATTATTCGAGAAAAAGATTTGCTAGTGCATCATCCTTATCAATCTTTTTCTGGGACAGTGGAACGCTTTATTACCCATGCAGCCCATGACCCGAATGTGTTAGCAATCAAAATGACTCTCTACCGCACTTCTGGAGATTCACCAATCGTTAACGCTTTAATTGCTGCTGCGGAAAATGGCAAACAAGTTTCTGTGTTGGTGGAATTAAAAGCCAGATTTGATGAAGAAAATAATATTTACTGGGCTAGGCGTTTAGAAAGAGTTGGTGTCCACGTTGTTTATGGTTTGGTAGGTCTAAAAACCCATAGCAAAATTGTCATGGTGGTGCGGCGGGAAAAAGACCGGATGCGTCGTTATGTGCATATTGGGACTGGAAATTATAACCCGAAAACAGCACGACTATATACAGATTTAGGGTTGTTTAGTTGTCGTGAAGAATTGGGTGCTGATTTAACAGATGTATTTAACTTTTTAACCGGTTATTCTCTCCAAAAGACTTATCGAGAAATATTAGTTGCACCAGTGAATATGCGCGATCGCTTTTTTGAACTTATTCAGCGAGAAATCGAAAATGTCCAAAATGGATTTTCTGGCCGCATCGTCGCTAAAATGAATGCCCTCGTCGATCCCAAAATCATCGCTACCTTATACGAAGCCTCCCGCGCTGGAGTCCAAATTGACTTAATTATCAGAGGTATTTGCTGTTTACGTCCAGGACTCAAAGACATCAGCGATAATATTCGCGTCATCAGCATCATCGGCAGATTTTTAGAACATTCTCGCATTTTCTACTTTTACAACAACAGCCAAGAAGAAATATATATTGGTAGTGCTGACTGGATGCGCCGCAATCTAGACCGTCGGGTAGAAGTAATTACTCCAATTAGAGACCAAGATATTGCTAAAGATTTGCAAGAAATATTGGGAATTATGTTGGCAGATAATCGTCAAGCTTGGGAATTACAACCTGATGGTAGTTATATCCAAAGACTTCCCAGTGATGATTGCACAGAAACTAATTCACAAAAAAATCTCATGTCTATGGCATTACGCTCTGTAGGTATGACTTAAAAATCTAAAACCTTAAAAGAGACGCATAAATATACCTTGAAAGGTGTACTAATTTAGGAGTTTTTAAGAAAAATTTATTTTTTCTAAAAACTCTCATCATAACTTCATCATTACTTCATAAATAAACCCCATTTATTCCACCATAAGATAGAGTCAAGAATGACACTAGTTCCCATAAACTATAAGAATTCTTGTATGTAGTTGTCTGTGGCCGGGAATGTTAATGTTGTCCTGTGAGTCTTCTGTCTTGCGTGTCTTATTGGTTGATGATCATGAATTGACTCGTTTAAGCCTGCAATTAGCTTTTTCTTGCCAAGAAAATATGCTGGTAGTAGGTGTAGCTAGTAATGGTCAAGAAGCTATAGAAATGGTCAAAATTTCTCAACCTGATGTGATTGTTCTAGATTTACATATGCCAGTTATGGATGGTTGGCGAGCATCTAGTTATATTAAATCCATATCTCCTAATACTCAAATTCTGGCTTACTCCTCGATTGATGATGCACATTTGCAGCAGACAAAGGCGATGCCTAACTTCGATGAAGTTTGCAACAAAGATGCACCTACAACTCAACTCATCGCTTTAGTTAGACAGATGGGCCAGCGTGCTATCTATCAAAAATTCAGTTAGAGGCTAAATTATCTAAATTCTGGTTCAGAAAAAATTATTTTTAAGTTTATAAGTGTCGGTTTAACCGTAAATTTACGGTTGACCGACGTTCTATTCTATCTTCAGAACCAGTCCAGCTTAATTAGTTCCTGCTTCTGGAATAGTGCGGCGAAATTCATCAATTAAATCATCTAATTCTTCTAAAGCCTGATTGACATCAACTCTCAAAGTTCCTAGATTGGGTTGTTCTAATAGACTCAGCAGGTAGTCACGTTTATTCTGTACTACAGCAATTCGTTCTTTAACTGTTTGCAAATCCATTGTTTTTTCCAGTCTTAATAAGTATTCTCAGTTTTTAACTTAACGCAAAATAGGATAAAAGCTTCAGCTTATTTCCTAACGTATTTTTAATCGTGTTGCCAAACTACCGTAAGGTTTTATGATTATGAAACTAAGATGTGACGTAATTATATTAACCTCAAATCATGCTAGGCAACATTTCTTTGGGAACACTCGGTTTAACCGTGGGTAGCATATTAATCATAGTTGGCTTTGTCGCCTATGCTGCTGATAATGCTTCTCTTAATCTTGTGGGATTTTTCTATGGGTTTCCTCTCTTCTTGGGAGGTTTAGCACTCAAAGCCAATGAACTCAAGCCCATCCCTTTTAGTCAAACTACCACACCGTCAGTGTTGGAGTTAAGGAAACAGCAAGCAACTGTGACTCAAAACAGAGTTCGTACTGATATCACACGATTTTGCTATGGTCAAGCAGGTCATTTTGATAGGGCGCTTACTTACCTGGGTTTGAATCCTAGCAACGACGAACGACCAATAGTTACTGGTTTGCGAGAAACAGAAGTTAATGGGGCTTATTGTATTATTTTAGAATTTGATTCACCCCTCATTCCGCTGGATATTTGGCAAGAAAAACACGAAAAAATGATCAAATATTTCGCTCCTAATGTTGATGTGAAAATTACACAACCTAGTGAAGATAAAATTGAACTGGAGTTAATTACCACTCAACAATAATTGCTGGTAATGGGTAATGGGTAATGGATAATGGGTAATGGGTAATGGGTAGAAGTTCTTTCAATGACCAATGACCAATGACCAATGACCAAATATTTACTTTTCTAGTCGCACTGCATACCACTGTAAATATTTTCCAGGGCCAATATCTAACTCACAACTGGTATCTATCAAGTATTGTGCTTGATCTGATACCAGTTTAAATTTCTGCACATCAGGAGGTAAGTCATCAAATGGAAGTTGCTGCAAAGTATTTGCCAACTTTTCTAATAACTCTGATGTCGTCAAAAATTGTTCTGGTTGGTTTGTTTCCAGAACAACAAAGTTATCCTGTTGATACATTAATGGATTTGGCATTTATTAAATTGCTTATTAAAGTTCATGTAAGCATTTAGTTTTCTTCCCTTAAGGGTCTTACTTCACTTCCTTCTACTTCTGTTCTGTTTTGCGTAAGTCCTGACTCCTGACTCCTGCCTCCTGCCTCCTGCCTCCTGCCTCCTGCCTCCTGACCGCTTATCTAAGACGGATAAACTGGTAAAGTAAAGTGGAACCATGCACCCCCATTAGCGGATGAATCTACCCAAATTTGACCATAGTGCGCCTGGATAATGCGTTGGCATAAAGAAAGACCAATTCCATAACCATCTTTGCCTTCATCACGTTGCAAACGGAAATGATTTTCAAAAATGCGATCGCGGGTTTCTAGGGGAATACCAGGGCCAGTATCACCAATACTAAATTGGATTTTTTGAGTGGTGCGGTGCAGTCCAGCAATACTAATAATCCCGCCTTCTGGTGTGTATTTAATGGCATTATCCAAAAGGTTAACTAGCACTTGGCGGATACGTTCTGGATCTGCATATACAGAGGGTAAATCGCTGGGGATATCTGTTTCTATTTTTTGAGATTTGGCAATATAGCGATCGCGCAATTCCTCCAAAACATCTAAACTGAGCTTACCCAATTCCAGCTTTTGCGGTATAATCGGGAATTCCGTATCATTACCACGGCCAACTTCTAACAAATCAGCTATCATCCGATCAATGATTCGCGTTTGACTGCGGGCTTGTTTTAATAAATGGACAATCATGCCCGGTTTTAGACGCTGGAATTCTCCCCTATCAGCATTGTAGTTAGATTGGAGAGTTTCTATAGCTATAGCCGCCGCTGTTAAAGGATTGCGGAGGTCATGTGCCAACATCGCCATCACTCGATCTTTAAACTGTAGCTGTTCTTGCAGCTTTTCTTTTTCTTGCTTCAAGTGAAAAATTTCATCTGAAAGCTTGATTAACTCAGCAGAAACAGCCACAGAACGGATTGTAGATTTAGGTGAAATCACCAGGACATTCTCATCCATACATTCATGTAGATCTTCCTGTAGCTTTAAAAATGCGTCTACCGCAGATTGCCAGCGAGGCCACCAGTTTTTCAATTCGGCTATGATATTACTGCCAGCCAGACTTTGCTGGGGTTCAGGGTGGATTTTGATTAAGGCGGGCGTAGCTACCAATTTGAAGTGTTCCGCCAAATAGGGTTGTTGCCCGACATCAATGATTTGAAGTTCAAAACTATACTCAGCTTCTAGTTCTTTTAGATAGGCGCGTATTCGCTGTACCTGTTGTCGGGACTTCGGTCGCCCATCGACAAACAGCAACAGCTGGAGTGGAGCCTCAGAATAGATAGGCTGATCCTGGGAAACTTGCATGTAATCGTGTTTCAGCACTGGTAACAACCTGGCGACGCTTTACAGAAAGTAAACTAGATTGACGGTTGTCGATGGTCGTTGTTTTCTTCCAATTTAATATCTATTTTAGATTTTTCATACTCTTATCTGATCTACATTTTTGACATGAGTAAAATCTTTTTGGGACTTTTGCTTCCTTTTTCACTAGTTTCTACTCCCAACTTCACCTTAGCTATGGAATATAAAGCGGGATTTGACTTGAGTCAAAATAAAGCGGAATTTGACCTGAGTCAAAATCTGGCTTCAGAAGAAGCTACTGAAAAATTTTATACTACAGCAGTGCAACTAGTACAGCAGCAAATTTATTTAGTAGCCCGTCTTGAGCAAGCATTTATTGATCCAGACCCCAATAAAATGAGATCCGTACGAGGACAATTAACTGTTCGTACCTATGCTGTGGAAAGGTTTCTTACGCGTCAATACTCAAGTCCGAAAACATTGTGTAATTCACGAGGAGAATTTTCCCCACAGTCTTCTTTAGCTGTCCAGTTAACTGAGTCCCAATCACAAATTTACTGCTCTTTGTACGCTTCTAACCAAGAATTGTTGAAGTTGTACCCAGTTATAGATCGGTTGTTGTCTAGACGAGGTGAGTTAGCTTTAGTTAAACCCCTACCCTTAGTTTCTGGAGAACGACAATCAGATCCGGTACTTACCATTGCACCAGTGCAGCTTCCTAATCTTGGCAAACCAGCCACACCTTTTGCTAGTAGGGAACCAAATTTAACTTCATCTCCATTACCTGTAGTTGGCAGCACTGCAAAAACAGCACTAGCTAACTATGTAGCGCCCATGCAACCTGCTATTGCTGTACCAGAGGAAGCTGTTAGTACTCTTAAAACTGCTAATCAAATCTTGACAGCAGTCCAAAAAGCATTTCCCGCAAATATTAAATTTATAAATCCTCAGGAAGACGTTGCGACACTTGACCGTTTTGCTTACGACATTGATTCCCAAGAAAGACAAACCTACGCTCATTTTTTGAAACTGCCTAACACGGGAATTTTCCGAGTTTTACCTGATTCAGCTTACCGTCGTCCGCTGAATCTTCTCCAGAATAGATTGCAAGCCAGTGTTAGTGAGCGTTATCCTTTTCCCTCGGTGGGTGAGGTGAAGGGAGATTTTAATCCTAGTTTAGCACTGAAGATGATGGGCGATAACTTCCAGTTAGTCCATCAAGGAATAGATTATGGCTTCATCATAGATGTGGGTGATGTGCCATTAGCAAAATTGGATGAAAAACTACAAGCTGTTTCTGCCTCTACGGGAGAATTTTTGCTTAATTACCAGCCTCCGAAGCAGTTGGAAGCCTTACAAATAGACAGACGGAGGTTTTTAACAGGTAAGGATCAGAACTGGCAGGAGCAGCAAATATTTTTAGCTGGTGCTACAGCCAAAATAAATCATACTTATTTAGTGCGATCGCTTCAATTCCAACTTCCAGAAATTATCTTAAATCGTCAACCCATTTCCCCCCAAAATAGCCGCCTTACCCAGCAAATAGGACAAATACCTAGTAGTGATACTATTCTTGCCTTCCGCGCCGTCCGCCGCCGCCCTGATGGCAGTTACACCATTCTCTGGCGAGTTCTCAAACAGTTACCCACACCAGAAATTGAAGATTTAGAGAATTATGTCAATAGGTGAATAGGTGACAGGTGACAGGTGACAGGTGACAGAGGGAGAAGAGTTTTTCCTAATTACCAATTACCAATTACCCATTACCAGTTTCGTTGAAAATGCTAGGGTAGAAACGGAAACTCGATTTGTAATTTCCTGTGCTGCTCTATAAACGTCCACTTATCTTTCTCAGTTTGGCTGTTTTACTTTGTTCCTTAACAGCCTGCGCTAACGGCCCAGCCGCTAAAAATTTGGAGCAGTCTTTGGCGGCAGACCCCAGGCTGCAAACTAATCCTGCGGTTTTTGACGAAACTAAGAGTAAGGAAGTAGCAACCGCATCCACAGTTCAGTTACCTGCTGACTTTCCCCAAGATATTCCCATATATCCCAATGCCAAACTTGAAGAAGTTAAACCTGCGAGTAGTTCAGAAAATAAATCAGAAAATAAAATAAGTACTCGTTGGCAAAGTTCTGACCCCAGCAATTTAATTGCCAGCTTTTACAGTAGTCAGTTCCAAGGGAATAACTGGCAAATCTTGCAACAGCCAAAAGATGATGTCGAAAGCGCTTTTGAAGTAAAACGAAATAATTTACTGTTGAACGTAACAATTAAACCAAAATCAGTTACCAACGCTGCACCCAATCAACCCCAAACAGCAACTGAATTACTACTTGAATACGTAACTAATAATACAACTACTTCAACTCAACCAAATACCAATTCTAGCGAAGTTCCCCAGTCAAGTGATCCAACATTTATTGGCCCTGTTTCACCCGCTACAGTTCCCCCCACTACAAATGTAGTTAAATCGCCAATAAACCAATCTGAAACATCTAAATCTCAAGAATTCACCGATTTAAATAAAGTCCCACCAGAATGGCGACAACACATTCAAGATTTAGCAACCTTAGGTGTGTTGTCCATAGAACCAAAAACAACTAAAAGCAACTCCACAACTCAAACTAAGCTTCTTGAACCCAATAAAATCATTACCCGCAGAGAATATGCACGTTGGTTAGTGGCTGCTAATAATGCCATGTATGGTAATAATCCCGCTAAAAAGGTGCGTTTGGCATCAGAAAGCAATCAACCCGCTTTTAGAGATGTTTTAGCCAAAGATCCTGATTTTCCGGCAATTCAGGGTTTAGCCGAAGCTGGTTTAATTCCCAGTTCTCTATCTGGAGATGCTACAGCAGTTTTATTTCGTCCTGATGCACCTTTAACACGAGAACAATTACTATTGTGGAAAGTACCTTTAGATACTCGCCAAGCTTTACCTGCTGCCAATTTAGAAGCAGTCAAACAAACCTGGGGTTTCCAAGATACAGAAAAAATTGAGCCTAAAGCATTAAAAGCAATTTTGGCAGATTTCCAAAATGCTGAACAATCAAATATCCGGCGAGTCTTTGGCTATACAACGCTGTTTCAACCCAAGAAAGCCGTGACTCGTGCTGAAGCTGGTGCAGCTTTGTGGTATTTCGGCATTCAGAGCGAGGGAATAACAGCAACTGAGGCTTTAAAGTTAAAAAATTAAAAACCAGAATAGACGTTTTTAGCTTTGTCTACTAAACACGGTTGGGACATGGACTTTTACGAAATTACGAAAAACCTAGATTTGTAGGGGTAAAGTGCATTGCTTAATGGTGTCAACTTAAGCTCAAATCCTGATGATATCTCGTTCCCAGTCTCTGACTGGGAATGCTATTACAGAGGCTCTGCCTCTGTTTTCATATGAGTATGGGAACGAGAAAGGGTGAAACTGATATTTTACAAAGCTTTCACGTTAAGTTGACACCAATGAACACTGCTAAACTCCTACCCATAGAATCAAATGATTAAGGCGTGTTGAGTATACAACTTCCTATCACCAGACACAAGATTTGGACTATGGGTTTTTGATATCTATAACTTCATAAGTCCTTTATAATACGCCATTAATTATAAAGTTAAAGTAAATCTCAGGGTTTTTATTGAAATAAGATCCTATATCTTGACATAAACTAAATATAATTACGTAAATTAACTTACAGCAGTTTGCGCTGAGTCAAGCTGGCAGAAAAAACAGATCTCAAATTTTGTAAAAATACTTAGATTGCAAGCATCGTAATTTTTCACTTTGTTGCATGAGTTTTTTAACAACTTCATAAATAACCGTAGGTTTACTAATCCCTACAGATTTATTGATGTGCAAGATTCACAAAAAATACCAACAATCTAAATAAACATGAAAAAACAAGTTGTAGCGGCCGGGTTTGTTGTTTTCTCTTTTATGTTGCCACTGAAAGCTTCAGCAGCAACTTTTAGTCAAATTATTGCTTTTGGAGACAGCACTGTTGATAACGGCAATACATTCAAATTCACCGAAGCAGCTATAGATGATGGAATTCCACCTGCTCCATACTTTAATGGACGTTTTTCTAATGGGCCAGTCTGGGTAGAATACCTGGCAGGGAATCTAGGTTTAAAAGAAACTAACTATGCATTTGGTGGCGCTACTACTAGTACTGTTAACACCCTGTTTAATGATCCGTTAACCCCGGATATTATTGAGAATCCCTTAAATTTCCCAGGCTTGACACAACAAATTCAGGCTTTTAAGGGAACTAATTCGCAAGCTGATAAAAACGCTTTATACATAATATCAGCAGGTGCTAATGATTATCTTGGTGAAGGAAACACAAATTTTGTTCAAATAGTCAACAATTTGGCGAGTGCAATTACTTCACTTGCGTCTATTGGTGCTAAAAATTTCTTAGTGGCTAATTTACCTAATTTGGGTGATGTTCCTTTGACTAATGGGGGTCTTTATTCTGATCAACTCAACTTTTTAACTGGATTGCATAATTCGACTTTAAGCCAGGCTCTCAATGGGTTGAATCAGCAGCAACCAAGCCTGAATATCACTCTTTTTGATGTTAATTCTTTAGTAAATAGTGCGATCGCATTACCAGAAAAATTTGGTTTACAAAATGTGACTGACGCTTGTTTTGACAGCGATGCTAAGACACTTTGTAACAACCCAGACGAGTATTTATTTTGGGATAAATTGCATCCTACAACCTATATGCACAGCATAGTAGCAAGAGGAGCGCAAGAATCACTGAAAGAGATTCCTGAACCTTCAGTAACTTTGGGAATGTTGGCACTGGGGGCTTTGGGTGCGACAGGAGTTATGAAGCGCAAACAAAAGGCGCTCAATTCAATAAATCGGGTTCTTGTCGGACAATCATCTCGTACAACGATTGAAAGCTAAACCAACCCAATTCATGGGAACCAACCTGGCTCTGGGTCAAACTAGCATACTCTGGTTTGATCAGGCTAGGTTTTCCAGCCGCTTCCGCTAATAATTGAGCTTGGCAAGAACGCTCCATTGTGATGAACCACCAAGCAGCCTCATCAACTGTTTGACCAACTGTCAGCAGTCCATGATTTTTGAGAATGACAGCTTTATTTTGACCTAGAGTTTGAGCAATACGTTGACCTTCTTTAGGGTCAAGAACAACACCTGTGTAGTCATCAAACAGACTATGGTCTTGATAAAAAGCGCAAGCATCTTGGGTAATCGGGTCAAGCAGACGGCCAAGGCTTGACCAGCTTTTACCGTAGATAGAATGAGCATGAGCCGCTGCAATGACATCAGGACGGGCTGCATGAACTTGGGAATGAATAGCAAAAGCTGCCCGATTTACTGGACTACTACCGTAAATGACCTCACCTTGATGATTAACTAAAATGAGGTCGCTCACTCGAATTAAACCAAAGTGCATTCCAAAGGGGTTAACCCAAAAATTTTGAGGATTTTCGGGGTCGCGTGCAGTAATATGACCAGCAACACCCTCATCAAACCCAAACCGAGAAAATAAGCGAAATGCAGCAGCTAGGCGCTGCTGAAGATATAACCGTTGTTCTGCAACAGAATTAAAAGTTGGTATTTGGATCATATTATTAATTTTTTCTGAAATGTAATTTGCATACCATCAAGAGAGCTTTAGGACTTACGCAAGAAATAATCAAAAACCTGATTCTTTCGCAGGGGTAATTCATGAATTACCCCTACTTTCGTGATGTTTTGTGTAAGTTCTGATCCTACTAAACTCTACGAATCGCTTATATTTCAACTTGAAAGAGACTGAGTTTTACACTTATCAAGTTTTCTATAAATACGCTGTATTTACAAAGCTAAAATTCACAACCTAATATTTAGTAATTGATTTTACCATCAGGCATTACTGCGCCAGTTAAATCTGCACCAGTCAAATTTGTACTGCTAATTTCTGCTCTGATCAGATTCGCTTGACTTAAATTAGCACCCGTCAAGTCTGTTTTGGCAAGATAGGCATCAACCAAGTCGGTTTCCGTTAGGTTAGCCTCACGCAGGTTAGCCCGACTTAAATCAACTCTACTCAATCTAGCAAAACTCAAATTTGCTCGACTCAACTTGGCTTTAGTTAGTTTAGCATCTGGCATAATTGCACCATACAAATTAACACCTGTAAGTTCGGCTTCATTCAGATTTGACCGTTCCAATCTGGCATTGATCATGTTGGCACCTTTCAAATTAGCACGCTCCAGGTTAGTATCACTCAAACCTGTTTGATTCAAAATAGATTCACTCAAGTTAGCATCACTCAAATCAGCATTACGCAGCATTGCTTCACTCAAGTTAGCACCACTAAAATCAACTTTAGCTAAGTCTGCACCAGTTAAATTGGTTCCCCGCAGATCAGCCTTACTGAGGTTAGCACCTCGGAGAATAGCGCTGTAGGTTCTTTTTTCTTCTCGCAGGTTCGCACCACGTAAACAAGCACCTTTTAGGTTAGCACCACTTAAATCAGCACCACGCAGATCTGCATCCATTAAGTTAACATCCCGCAAATCCGCTAAAGTTAAATTCGCATTACGCAAATCAGCACCCTGTAAACTTGCACCATGCAAATCCGCATCATGTAAGTTAGCACTGATTAAACTTGCCTGATTTAGGTTAGCACCACTTAGTTTTGCACAAATGAGATTTGCCCTATCGAGAATTGCTCTATTGAGATAGCTAAAAATTAGGATAGTGTTACACAAATCTGCGCGACTTAAACGTATACCAATTAAGTCTGCTCCAAATAAATTGACCCCATTTAAGTCAGCCTCGATAAATTTTGTTTCTCCATTTGCATATTGCTTAAGAAGTTCATTAGCATTCATATTTTTCAGTTTCAGTTATTACAAGTTCTCAATTTTTACAAGATTTAAAATAGTCTAAAATTGCTATTATTCTTTTTTGTCAGGTGTATTTGTTAGAGGTGACATGACAATTTGACAAGTGTTATTATCCTCTTCATATTCATCCTTATCCTCATTTTCGTCATATTCATATTCATCAATTGGTGTAGGTTGATAACTGGTATTGACTATAGTTTTAACTTCTGGAATTGAATAGTTATTCAACGCTTTTTCTTGTTGTGTAGATACAATATCGCCATAAAAATCTTGCATAACGCGAATGATTGCACTAGATGCTTGAGTATTTTCATCTGAGTTGCCTAGATGTCTAATAGTATTATTTAGTTTAGATTCTAGCTCTTTGAGAGTGGCACAAGAATCAAATAACTTTTGCAACAAAACATCAAGTTCTTTAGTCTTCAATTTTAGCCAGTCTTCTTCCTTGAAAGTAAATTTATTATAAAGTGCAGAAAATAAAACTATTTTAGCCCTAAGTGGGTTAGTATATTTCATTAGATTTTGACGTAAATCAAATTGGTTATATTGAGATTTAATTGCCTTGCTATGAGATTTTTCTGGTAAGCTTTTGGATGATATTTCATTTTGAGTAGGTTGTTTTAATACTATTGCTGTTACTTCTTCGGGTACTATATATATTTTTTCTATTTCATTTAAAATTACACTGGCGACAAGAGTATATTCGGACTTTTTATTCAGGGTTTTGACAACTTCAGATAAAGTGTAATTCCAATGTTCTATGGTGGGGTTCAAGCTGCATAATTCTTCAATTAATTCTTGTAATTTAAACTGATCTAAGGTATCTTGATCATTCTCCCAAACATTTTTACAAGCACAAAAGATTAATTTTTTAATCCGTTTTGAGTTTTCATGTTGTTCTAAATTTTTAGTTACTTCGTCAAGGCTAAATAGAGTCTGCATTGGTGAATCTCTGGTTGCTACGAGTTATAGGTATCCGATAGAGATAAATTATAGCGGTACTGGGGTTTTCTTACTATCTCTGTAATACAACGCAAGGATTTACGCCATTTCCTGCTAAAAGTTACGGCCTTGCATGGGAAAATACCTGAATTGACACAGAACTTGTCAACCTTTTTGGGTAACTTGAAAGGCCTGGGGTGATTGGGGTGCGATCGCAAAGCTGACCGTTCACGTAGTGTTCCGTAGGAAAGGTATCGCTTAGGTTGGGGCTTACGGCGATCGCTTACGTCCATCGCTCGTTGGGAAAAATTTCGGTTTAACCCCCCACCATCTCGGCAGCAGTTTGAGGCATTTGCTAAGGTTGTGGGGGTTGATGTGGATAGGTTATTGCAGATGTTAGCATCTGCTGGGGCGGGGATGAAAATAGAGCCGATTTGGTTATGTACTGCTTGTTATATTGAGTCACCTTGTCATAGGATTGAATGGTACTTTATGCTCTTGGGGTTCTGGTAAATCAACTTTATTGAACTTTATTATTCACTACCTTGAACAGAAGTCAGAGAAGTAACAGCCAATGATTGTAACTTTATATACTAAATTCTTATAAAAGGAGTCGCTTAAAGCTCACTAGAGGATCACTGAGTCATTTAGTCAAAGTCTCTTGGGATATGTGTTTTCAGCTATTTTATCGGTGTTTTTTACCTAACTAAGTTCCATTATGAAGTAATTTATCTATATAGATTTTTACTAGATATTTGATACATAGTTGATATACCATATAAATAGAATTGCTAAGTATTATTATGCACGATGACATTTTGAAGAAAAAGTTGAATAGTAATGTTAACACTTCTCCGCAAGAAAGCTTAGATACCCAAACAAACAAGATAAATACAACTAAATTATCCGAAGATATATATGGAAAAGACTTTCACGTTCACCTTTTAGAACAATATAAAGTTTACGTTGAAATGATGGATAGGGTTACTTCAAGACGACTACAAACTAGTAGTATTTATATATCAATCCTTTCCGCTTTGCTTGCTTTATTAGCAATAACAAATAATAAAGAAGTTTTTGATGTTTCTCAGAATATAGTTCTTATTTCTATCTGCTTTTTAGGGTTAGTCGTATGTTTTTTATGGAATATAAATGTGCGTTCTTACAAGCAACTAAACTCTTTAAAATTTAAAGTAATTCATGAAATGGAAACTTATCTTCCATTTCCTTGTTACGATAGAGAGTGGCAAATTCTTAAAGAAGACAAAACTAGAAAATATATTCGTTTAGCGAATATTGAGCAATATATACCATTAGTGATGGCAATTCCTTACTTAATGTTGATGACTTATGCTATTTTAAGGCTGATAAAATAATTTTACATTTTATCTCTCTGAAGATAAACGCTGTATTACAGAATAAATGAACATTCAAGATAGGAAAGCAATGCGTTATGAATTCTGAATCTATCGCTATTAAATTTCTTTGCTAATATTTTTATTTTATTTGCTTCTTCAGCATCATACTCATAGCGAAATTCATTCAATCTAATTTCTCTTCCAATAATTGAAACTGAGGCCAGATAATCAATAAAATCGTCAATTTTTTCCTCTGTATCTATGGTAATTTTAGCGTTTTTCATACCATCAACGATAACTGATTTATTTATGATATTTGGTGAACCTACTAATTCATATAAAAAAGATTCTATTTGCTCTACAGTAATTTTACTTTCTGCAATGAGAGATATAAAGAACCAGCTGGAATATCCCTTGTATGCTAATTGTACATCTTCTACCTCAATCTTGGAATGCCCTTTCATAATGGCAGCATTCTGAGCTTCTTTAAAGAAGTAAATAATATCTCTAGGTCGTGGCATTATATTCTGATAAATATATTCTTTAATCGGCATATTATCAATTTTTTCAGTGATATATTTTTCCCATAATTCTGAAGATAATACTGTTTTGTTATTTAATTGTACAAATCTTTCTTCGATAATTCTAAACAGAATTTCTCTGTCATTCCATTCAAGTCTAGTGAACGCTATTTTATCTGGTTCTATAGCATATTTAAGAATATAGTTAAAAATATCACTTCTTAAAAAGATTGTTAAATGAAATCCTATCTTTTTTTCTACACCCTTAACTCTAAAAGAATATAAATCTTTAATTATTCGCTCTGTTAATCCTAGTAAGCCTAGAATCCATTTACTTTGAATTTCAAGTTTAGCATCTATTCTCCAGGATTTATCAAGGTTATCTATAAGTACTATAATTTTCTTGCCTTTGTCAAAAATTTCACTAAGCAAATCTCTGATGTTTTTTAGGGTTTCTTCATGCAATACTTCCGAGACTTTCACCTTGAAATCTGAAATTTTTTCTCTGTTGCCAAAGTTAGTAATATTAGATAATTCTTCTTCAAGTCTGACAGAAAAATTTTTTAAGAAAATATTAGATTTGCTTTCTATAAAATCGATAAAACTAATTTCTGCCTGACTTAGAGCGTATAGGTACTTTAACTTTAGTTTTTCATATACAGATTTAGAAACTTCTGTATAAATTAAAAATTTCCATACACTCTCAATTAAATAGCTCTTTTCATACTCCTCTGGCAAACTTTTAAGTAAGTGAAGTAGAGCATCCAATTCAAAATCAATTGGTTTAATTAAGCATACATGATTTCTAGCATCTCTAGTTAAATCTTCATTCATAAAATAAAGAGTAGCAGTCTTACCAGAACCTTTTCTACCTACTACTATGTTGTATTCATTTTTTAATATATTCGTTAATCTAGATGTTTCAATATAATATTCATACAATTCATTACTTTCCTGTTCTGCTAAATATTCTCCAAAATTAATTTTTTGTAGTTCTGTTCTTTGCCTTTCGATTCTTCTATTAGTACGTTGTTTTGATAATGATTCTAATGCAGTTTCTTCAATAGGTCTTAAAAATGATGTAATTACATCTTTACATTTTGATTGATTATCATATTTTATGAAAAATTCTTGGTAATCTATTGGAACTTTATATGGCTCTTCACTCACCATTAAAAGGTTTAAACCTAAACCAAGAGCCATACCTGAAATTAGAGAACATTTAGAATTTTGAATTTCAAATCCTTCTCTATCTGTACTTGAAAACTCTGTTAAGACAGCATTAACACTATTTAACCCTTGCAAATACCATGTAAGTGATTGAATTCTCACCTCTGATGAGTCATCTGTTATACAAGGCAATTTATCCTTCATAATACAATTGGTAATTGTCTGACTATAATTTGTATCAATCTGGCTTTTTAAAAATAGAATTATACTTTTACTTCTATTGCGATCAACCATTTCTAAAAATTTTTTGTAGTGACCGCTTTCATCATTAAACGGATTATCAATAAAAAAATTTTTTTCAATATCATTAGTATTATGATATCGAGTATAACCGATTGATCTTAGTAACCCTAATTCATCAAACCTTCTTTTTGATACGGTATGAGATGTATCGAGTATAAGCCAAATAGGTTTATCTTTAGCAATTGCATAGCCTAATTCAAATAAAACATTATCGCTAAGACCAGTTAAATCAGCACAGAAATAGTCTGCCTCATCTATAGCATTTATAACTTCTTTAATGATTATCTTGCCACTTACACTAGAATTTTTCCAAGACCTAAGAGTAGTTACATTAGTATTGTTAATTCGATGAATTGCATCTTCAATTGATTCACCAGAATAGCTTGGTGTACCACTGTAAGCAAAAAATCCGGTGTTCATAAGCAAGATTTTCCTCTAATTTCAAATTTCCTAATTTTTACACAGCAAAAAACGATAACTTTAGTTACCAAAGGAGTGATATATTCAGTCGGTTTTATGTGAACTAAATTTTATACATACTCATTATAAAGCACCACATTATCTAAATAGGTCTATTTACGGTGCTGATGCGATTAATTTTGAGGGTGTGAACGTAGGCTGATAAATCAAGTCCAGCCAAGCAGGAATCACAGGTTTACCTTCATAGAGGGATGCGATCAAATTTTATAAGAGAAAGCGACGGTAATAATATTGAATAACCAAAGCCGATGATGGGATTTGAACCCACGACCTACTGATTACGAATCAGTTGCTCTACCCCTGAGCCACATCGGCATACACAATTTGATATTATATCATTATTTACCTATGATAGACCCAAATTCCCAAAATCGTTTTAACTCTAAACAATATGCCCACCTGAAAGCCGAAATAGCAGCCCCCTATCGTGGTTTGCGGCAATTTATCTATATAGGTGTTGGTGCTTCTGGTTTTATCGGCGCATTCACCTTCTTTTTTAAACTCTTGGCTGGCAAGAATATCGACAGCACTTTGCCCAATTTCGCGCTGCAAGTGGGAATAGTTGCCTTGATGATATTTCTTTGGAAATGGGAACAAAGTCGGCAAAAACGTCTTTAACGGCTTAAAATTAAGAATTTTAAGCCTCTCCCCGCAACGGGGAGAGGTTTGGAGAGGGGTTCTACAAATTCGTCGAACTCACGTCACATTACATCAAGCGCCCGATGAAAATTTTACCCATAGTCTGGCGCTTTCAGTTTCTCAACTTAGCCTACTGTGCTGTCACCAAATAGGGAGAAGAAATTGGTTGCGCCCTGCCAATAGTCACAAGTGACTGATAAACAAAAGCCGCAATTTCTGCTCTAGTTGCCTCACGATTAGGATCAAGTTGTTGCACCATAGGATAATTAATCACTAGTTGCCTTGCAGTTGCAGCCGCAACAGGAGCGATCGCATAATTGGGAATTTGAGCCGCATCAGTGTAAAAACTGAGAATATTGTTATTATTGGCAGTGAAATTCAAACCATTAGCTAGAGCAACTAATGCCTGTACTCTGGGAATTTGTTGCTGTGGTTTAAACGTACCATCAGGATACCCAGCTACAAATTGACTTTGGTAAGCCGATTGAATTGCTCCATAAGCCCAAAAATTACTTGCCACATCCCTAAACTGAATAGCTGTACGTTTAGCCGGGGGTGTTAACGCTTTGGTGATAATGGTAGCAAATTGAGCGCGAGTAACAGGCTCATTGGGTCTAAAAGTACCATCGGGGAAACCTGCAATAATATTTTGGGAAGCTAAAGCTTCAATATAGGTTTTTGCCCAATAACCTGTAGGCACATCCTGAAAAACTACAGGCCCACCAGGTTGGTTAACAGTTGCAGCCACAAAATCGACTGCGCCGAAAATGCGCTTTTGATCGATATCATTCCCAATAGCAACAATCCTGTTAACCTTCGTCGAATTATTCAAGTCATAACGGGCGTTATCACGGATCAGATTCCCACCAGGGTTGTCATTAGTACCGAGATTGGGAAGAGCATCAATTGTGGCTACAATACCATCTCGTTTATTACTCTGAATAACATTGTTACGCAGTACAGGTTGAGCCGATTCTGAGATAAACATCCCGTCGTTGTTACCAACGATGTTGTTACCTACTACTAGAGTTGTGGCAGCACCACCAATAGCCAAACCAAAACCAGTATCTTGAAATAAGTTATTGCGGATCTCACCTTGAGCAGATTTAGTTACTGAAACCCCATTGCCTTGATTTTTCACAAAGACGTTATTTTCAATTTTGGGATTTCCTGTACCTGTAATGAAAACACCATCTCTAGCACTGTTTGTAAAAGTACTGTTTTTGATAGTGGGATTACTTGACTCTACCCATATCCCAGTACCCCGTGAATTGGGATTAGTAACAGTGACACCTGTAATAGTAGTGTTATTCTCAGCCAAGATTGTAATGTCTTGTCTAGCAAAGGTGCGACTGGTGTAATAACCACCACCTATAATTGCTGTTCCTTGACCTTTGATAGCTTCATTACCCAGAAGTATTACTCCTGGTTTGAGTAACAAGGGAAAAGTCTCTCCAGTATCCTTGGTATAGCTACCAGGTGCTAGTTGAATAACTGTATTTGATTGGGCCCGCGAAATAGCGAAGGTAATTGTTTTGTATGGTGCTTCTGGAGTAGTACCAAAACTGTTACGATCGTTACCAGTAACAGGATTTACGTAAATCACTGTGGCACTGGCTGGAATTTGTGCAGTTAAAGTTGGTCTGGAACTAGCATTGACTGTACTGGGCAGTAGCATAGAAGCGCCAGCAATAACTAACAAAGCTGTTAGACTGGTTCCTAAGGTTAAGGTAGAGATATGAA
Source organism: Anabaena sp. EIM26 (assembly GCF_057568715.1). Lineage (NCBI taxonomy): Bacteria > Bacillati > Cyanobacteriota > Cyanophyceae > Nostocales > Nostocaceae > Anabaena > Anabaena sp. EIM26. The sequence goes on from NZ_CM172472.1 coordinate 3,390,016, forward strand.
AACCCCTATATTTCATTTTTATTTTTCTGATGTACTTGATGACGCGACTTTTAACATAGTCTAAGGTAACAGGGTTTAACTGTAAAACCCATGCGAAACTATACTGGATGATTAACGCTTGTTCAGCCAAAATTGTGATTACAAAATAATACGGTTCAATTAACTTGAGCCACAGTGTTTAGTCTGGGGGGTTAATTAAACCGTATTAGATTAAAAGAGGTAATTTTTTTGCTATTGTGAAATTTTGTCATGGAGTTTGCGGTTAAAGCTCTGGGAAATTTTTCCCATACACTCCGCTAGTTGTCAACAGGTCTCAAAAGATTTACTGTTTTTTTTAATAAGCTAAAGTTTCTAAGGTTTCTCGTAAATACCTTTGGACTTGCTGTTCTAGGCGCAGACCTTGTAATTGAGCAGTACATTCTAGTTGCCAGCGCTGGAAACCGGAACTAGTAGAAATTGCATTCTTAAGGTTGTGCCAAAATTGAGCATCACGAGAGAATTGGCCAGTGCTAGAAGCTGAAATTTGAGCCATAGTTTCTCATTCCTCATTTTTAACTTCCAGAGTTAGACTATTTTAGATTTTTGACTTCGGATTGATGATTTGTTTTGCCCACAAGGGGGAAGATATGAACGAAGTCAAACCTAAAATCTGTAAACAGGGTCAAGATGTAATTCACCTGTACCCCTCAAATTCTGAAATTTTACTTAAATCTTTTCTAAAGATAACGTTTATGTAGCAACAAGTTCTGTGTTATTGGTCACTAAAATTGGCACTACACTCAAATTTTTGTGTAAAAACAAGTTGTTTGTAATTAAAAAGAGATTTTTTTAAGTAAGTGAGACTCCAACTAGTGGCAGTTAGCACTAGCAACAAATGAAACAAAATCTTTTTTCCTTTTGCTTTCTGCCTTCTGCCTCTGGCTGCGCTCCCCCTGCCTCCTGTTTTGTTGTTTGAAGGTGTAAGAGTGCTGAGGTTTCAGGTTTGAATGTTGAACTAAAAGCTACGCCAACCCAACATTCATAAATTAACTCAGCACTCCCTACTCAACATTACTTAGTGAGGGTGAGGGTACGGCGTTTGGTTACCATCTGATAGGCTTCAATGATGTCACCTTCAACCCAGTCATGGAACTTATCAATGTTGATACCGCACTCATAACCGGAGTTGACTTCACGGGCATCTTCTTTCATCCGTTTGAGGGAATCAAGTACGCCTTCATAGACCACCTTACTACCGCGACGCACTCGTACTTTGCAATTGCGAAGTAGTTTGCCTGATTGAACATAACAACCGGCAACCGCACCACGACCAACGGGGAAGACAGCACGGACTTCTGTTTGTCCCAAGGGTTCTTCCACCAATTCTGGTTCGAGAAGACCTTCTAAGGCTCCTTGAATATCTTCCAGAAGTTTGTAGATGATGTTGTATTCCCGCACGTCTACACCTGCTTCATCAGCAGCTTGTCTGGCACCACTGGCAAAAGTGGTATTAAAACCAATGATGACGGCGTTACTAGCAGCAGCCAAGTCGATATCTGTTTCGGTAATTTCTCCAGCAGTAGCCAACAGCATCCGAATTTGGACTTCGTTTTGGGGAATTTGCTTGAGAGATCCGATAATGGCTTCTACTGAACCTTGAACATCTCCTTTGAGGATCAAGTTGAGTTCTTTCAACTCGCCTTCTTGGGCTTGAGCAGAAAGGGTTGTGAGGGTTACACGTCCTTGTAACAGACGTGATAGGCGTTGTTTGTCGGCGCGATCGCTTGCTAGAGTTCGTGCTACTTTTTCGTTCTCGAACACCTCGAAGTCATCACCAGCTGCGGGTACATCACTTAAACCCAGTACCTCAACAGCGCAGGAAGGACTAGCAACATCTACTCGTTTGCCTCTGTCATCAACCATCGCCCGGACTTTACCAAAGGCAGAACCAGCTACCAGCATATCTCCAACATGGAGAGTACCGTTTTGAATCAGCAGGGTAGCAACTGCACCCTTAGCTTTATCCAAATGAGCTTCAATGACTGTTCCCTTAGCCACACGATTTGGGTTAGCAGATAGTTCTCCTACCTCAGCTACTAGCAAGATCATTTCTAGTAACGTATCTAGGTTCTCGCCCTTAATAGCGCTGACAGGAACCATGATTGTTTCACCACCCCAATCTTCTGCCGTCAGTCCATAATTGGTTAATTCTTGTTTAACCCGTTCTGGCTGTGCGCCTTCTTTATCAATCTTGTTAATGGCAACAACGATTGGTACACCTGCTGCTTGAGCATGGCTAATAGCTTCTATAGTTTGGGGACGGACACCATCATCGGCAGCTACTACCAAAATAGCAATGTCTGTTACCCGCGCTCCCCTTGCCCGCATAGCTGTAAAAGCTTCGTGACCAGGAGTATCTAGGAAAACAATTTGTTGCTTTTTGCCATCATGTTCTATATCCACGTGGTATGCGCCGATATGCTGGGTAATACCGCCAGCTTCACCAGCCGCCACCTTAGTTTTGCGAATTGAGTCGAGTAGAGTGGTTTTACCGTGGTCTACGTGACCCATAATCGTCACAACTGGTGGACGACGAATCAGGTGTTCCAAGTCGGTCACGTCGATCATTTCCGTGACTTTCCGGGCTTCTGCTTCTGGTTCAGTAATTTCGACTTCTACTTCTAGCTCTTTAGCTACCAGGGTAATGGTCGGAATATCCAGATTTTGGGTGATACTTACCGCCATGCCTTTCATAAACAGGATTTTCACAATCTCTGTATCGGCAACAGCCAAGCCTTCAGCCAACTCTTGGACTGTCAGCGGCCCAGTGACAACCAGTTTTTCTGGACGTTCCTGTTTGACCTCTGCTTCTTGTTGACGACGATTGTTGTCACGGTAAGAAGAACCAGACTTTTTATTATTTCTGGTAGTTGGAGCAGCAGCAACTAATGTTGGTTGCTGTGCAGGTCGAGTAGATTTGGGCTTAGGAGGACGTGCGATAGAAAGACTTACCTGGACGGTTGCTGGAATTTCCAGACCCTCTTCATCCAGCAAATCGTCTTCTTCAAAATCATCATCTAGGATGGGTTTGACTCGTTTGCCTTTCGGGCCAATCTTCGCCTTTTCTTTAATTTCGTCAATTATCTCCTCTTCTTGCCATTTTTTTCCACCTTTGGCTAGTCGAGGAGGTGTGGGGCGTTTCAAATCCAGGAGATCAGGTGCGATCGGGGTATTATCATCTAATCCCTCTTTTTTCGCCCCTGCTCCTACCATATGCCTTGGTGGAGTCGCCGTTGGTGTAGCTGGCGATTCACCAGGACGCGCTGGTCTAGGACGTTGTACATCCGTTGATGTTCCAGGCGCAGATGGTCTACTCGCTCTGTGTTCAGGTTTGAGCGGTGATGGGGTTGAACGTACCTTCTGATCTGTGTTTGGTTTGCTTCTGGGCTTGGCTTGGTCGCGTTCGTCTTCACCCCGCGTCGGTCGTTCCCGTTTGAGGACAGGTTTGATTGCCGGAACCAGCGGCTCAGTGGCAGATTCGGTTTCTTCTGACGGTCTTGAGGGCGGAGAAACTAACTGCGGTTTTTGAGCTTTTTCTGGTTTTGCTCTTGGGGCAACCACTTTTTCTGGTTTTTCCCCTACTGGATTGGCGTTATTAGTTGGCTGATCCGGTTCCGCAATATTAGGTTTTTGCGGAGTCTCCGATTGATTCCGGGGTACAGGTCGAGTTGGTGCCGTCGGCTTCATGGGCGAGACTGGTGTAGCGAAAGGCCTTGGGGGTGAAGGAGAATTAGCCATGGCTGATGCCTCCTGCGCGCTATCGCGAATGTCACTCAGGCTATCAGACGAAGCCGCTTGGTTATTAGTATCAATTGACGCCTCTGGGGCGTTGGAGGTAGTGTTTCTCAATATTTTGGGTTTGCGAATTTCCAAAATTTGCTGTTTGTGGGATGCAGCAGGTCGGTTACGTCCGCCAGTTTGAGGTGAATTTGGTTTATGGTTATTTGTACCTAATTCCTTTTTGGGCGAGACAGTCGTAGCTGCGAGTTTTTCCGCAGCCATACGAATTTGTTCAGCCTCAGATTCTGAGATTGTGCTGCTATGACTTTTGACCGCGATGTTGAGCTGGTCGCAAATTGCTAATAGCTCTTTGTTATCCAAATTCAATTCCTTTGATAATTCGTAGATTCTAACTTTGCCGTTGTTCATCCACTCTTTCCCCTTTAATTTACAGTTTTAGCGGATGGTTGCCTGGTTTGTGACATCTCCATCCTTTGATCACTGTTTTTTAGGTTGCCCTTGGTGATGTTGCCGGTGCCTCCAATTAGGAAAGAGAGATGTTTCGGTTTAATTCTGGCATCCCCATCTGGAATGATGGTTGACTGATTCCCACAAAAATTTTTGATTTAAAAAATTTTTATGGACAGCCTTGAAGCCGAACTGCGCTAAAGCGCTACCAGGTTGCCATACTTGAGTTTTTTGTTTTGCTGATTCTGAGTCTTCCACAACACAATCGAGTAAAACTTGTTGGGAGTATTGCTTAGTCATTTCTCTCAATGAAAGGAGAGTAACTTGCTTTCTACTACCCATTTACTATTTTGGCACTAACCCCAACGATACCAGAGGGAGTGATGAGAGTGCCAATTGTTTGGCTTTCATCACAATTGCTCTAGAGATTACCGTCTTTAAGTTGTTCCAATTAAATGTGATTTTTTTGGGTATTGCTTTGGGCTAGACGCTGACTCAGTTCCTGATAAACTGCTTCAGGTACTGTTCCATGTAGCGATCGCCCTAATCTATTTTTTTTCTGAGCTACTTGTAAGCAGCTAGTTTGGGGACAAATATAGGCAGAACGCCCCATGCCCTGATCTAATTGTACCTTTCCAGATGGAAAGACGCGGACAATCCGCCAAAACTCTTCTTTGAGTCCTATGCGGCGACAACTAATACAACGCCGATAGTTTGGTTTCATCAGTCAGTTCAGAAGTTTATAATCCCCTAAAATTAATTCTGATTCGCCCATTTTGACATTTGACAGTTAGTAGACAGTTCCTAACCACAGTTAAGGATTAATCTTCTTCCCCAGTGTCAAAATTATCATGCTCTAATTCTAATTCTTCTTGATTTTCATCTTCTAGTTCCTCCATCTCATTTTCATCATCCTCCGGTTGATATTTTGCTCTTACAGCCACAAATTTAGCATCCTCTGCGGCATAGTCATATTTAGCTTTATCTTTAATGTCAATTTTCCAACCGGTCAATCGGGCGGCTAATCGGACATTTTGTCCTTCTTTCCCAATAGCCAAACTTAGTTGATCTTCAGCTACGAGAACATGGGTTTGCCGAGTTTCCGGGTCCATCAGGCGGACTTCATCAACCCGTGCTGGACTTAAGGCGTTAGCGATGTAGGTTGCGGGGTCTGGAGACCAGCGAATTACATCAATCTTCTCACCTCTTAACTCATTAACTACCACTTGAATTCGAGATCCTCTAGCCCCAATACAAGCCCCAACTGGGTCTACATCGCGATCTAAGGTATCTACTGCTATTTTAGTCCGGGGACCTACGTAACGGGAAGGGGGATTGGCTTCTCTTGCTACAGCTACAATTCGCACCACTTCATCTTCAATTTCTGGGACTTCGTTGGCGAATAAATAAACTACTAATCCGGCATCAGCACGAGAAACGAGCAACTGAGGGCCTCGTTGCTGACCTTGAGATACTTTTTTGAGATATACCTTAAAGGTGGCATTAGCCCGATAATTATCGTTGGGTAACTGTTCCCGTTTTGGTAATTCAGCTTCTACTTCTGGTTGACCAAAACCACTGCTAACTGCCAAAATTACAGATTGACGCTCAAACCTTAAAACTCTAGCTTGCAGTACAGTTCCTTCTAAATCTTGGAACTCTTCTTGCACCATCTGCCGTTGTTGATCCCGCAGTTTTTGTGCTAGTACTTGTTTGGTTTGCATTGCCGCCATGCGACCAAATTCCCCTTGATCTGGGGTAACATCTAGTACTACTGAGTCCCCTGACTGGGCTTCAGGCGCTACTTGTTGTACTTCTTCTAAAGAAATTTGATGGTCGGTGTTACTAACTTCATCAACAATAGTTTTTGTAGAAAGAACGCGAAATCCTTCTCCTTCAATATCAAGTTCTACTTCAAAATTATCAAAATATTCTTCATCAAATTGTCTACGCTCTAAATTTTGGGCGCGACGATAACGTTCGTAACCTTTAAGTAGTGCTTCTCTAATAGATGATTGAACTGCTAAACGAGGTAAATTTCGCTCGCGGCTGATACTTTCAATTAACTCTTTTAATCCAGGTAAAGTAACCATTGACATAAGCAATCTCCTTAAATTTTATGTCAGCATCCAGTAAAATTTTGGATTTTAAAGTTTGGATTTTAGATAAAAATCTAAAACCCCCAATCTAAAATCTAAAATCTAGAATCTAAAATCGATTAGTGGCGCTCATCCAGCTGCACCCTGGTAACTAGGGAACGGGGAATTTCAACTACACGACCTTTCTGATTTAGGTAAACTGTTGTTTCATCCCGGCGAATCAAGTGACCAATCCATTCTTGCTGTCCGTCGTAGGGTGGAGAAGTGGAGATAGTTACAGGAAATCCCTTAAAAGAAATAAATTCCCTGTCGGTCACTATTTGTCGCGAAATACCAGGACTGGATACTTCCAATACATAAGCATCTGGAATTATCTCTGCCGCATCTAAGGAGGCTTCTAAAGCACGGCTCATCCGTTCACAATCATTCAGGCCAGTGTCCTGTTGGAGATTACGGATGTCCACCCGCAAAACTGGTGGTCGCTGGTTGGTGTGAAAAACTATACCAACAACTTCCAATCCCAGTTCTTCTGCTACTGGTGTGGCTAATTCAATAATTTGTGGGACTAAGGGATGAGTCATGCGAGAATTCAATAAAAAAAGTGGGCATTTACCCACTTCCTGCGATAGGGATATCTTCCAAGAAGTCTTGTGACGAACCGTCGTTGGTTCGCCCCTAACATGAGTGTAGCGTATTTTTTTCGTTAGTCATTAGTCATTAGTAAGTTGACAGGGAATAGGGAATTAGTTATTTTCCCCATCTCCTTTACCTATCGCGGATTTCTGGGAGAACGCCTCTATGTACTACTGTTTGGACAGATGCTTTATTTCTCATCTGCCTGGTTTGCTCAATAATTTGGTCAATATCCTCTTGGGATAAACGTTGGACGTAGTTAATTTTGACTTCTTCGAGAAAGTCGTTGAGTAAACTTTGAATTTCTGTAATTACGTGTTTTTCCTGGATTTGGGAACCTAAAACCGTGCTGAACTTTTCGATTAACTCGTTAGTAAGTTTTGCTGCCACTGGATCTTGAATGGCACTAACCAAGGCACTATATAGGTTAGTGGTAATTTGGTTGACTAATTGTTTACTGACTTGGTTTTGTGCTTGTCCCACACCTGGAAGCATCTGTAGATGACGATAAGCTGGTATTTGCTGGAAAGCGGTTTCGATATTGTGGCTCAAAATGGCATTAATTTCTGGCTGGATTTTGGGTAGTACTTGATTAACAATGGTTTTTAATAACAGTCCAGCGATCGCTTCCACTTCATTGATATTATTAATATCTATGTAGGCACGCTCTTTTTCTGGCTGCAAAAGCCACCGAGTCAGATCACCTCGCTGAATTGAACCCTGTACTTGATTTATTACTCGCACTACCACTATTTCTGTGATTTCTTCGGCAAAGTTGGCCACTATACCTTGATGGATTTGTCGCCTCACTAAATGTAGATCAATTAACTGGGCTTGATCTAGACGAATTATTACTGGTAAAACTCGCAACCAACGCCAAACAGGAATTAGTAAAAATAAATCGTACCAACGCCACAAAATCGCTTCTAACAGGCTTAAATGCGGATTTTGACGTTTGATATAAAAAGTACGTCCTAGCAATTCCAAGCCAAATATTACTACAAACGGTAAATCAATTAACCAAAAAGTATCGGAAAACTCCCCATTCTCCTCAATTTTTCGGTAATAATTAGTAGCCATTGAAGGGCGAATTCGCTGGTTGAAAAAACTAATTTCTTGAATCCAACCATTTTTAGATAAATACCCCGGACTCCAAAAAGTAGCAAAGGCGCGTTTTGCAGATTCTTGGCCAATATGTTCCCGCATCCGGTTTTTAATTTTTTCCAAAGATCCACTCTTACCCGCACCCGCAAAAGGGTTACTATCAATCATCTCACTGCTGAGACGGTTAATTTCCTTTAGCTTGGCGATTACCACAGGTGAGTTTAACCCTGTTTGACTTACCTGTTCTTCTAATGCAGCTACTGTTTCCAGATATTTTTTCGTGTCTCGATGAGTTTCAATACCTTTAACTGGATCATATATCTGAGTGATCTGAGGAACTCTTCGGAAGTAGAAATCCCGCCAAGGTACATAACTTAAATCAAACAAAACTAACCCTAAATTAACAGTAGCAGTAATGGCCATTAACCTTTCAAACCATAGGTTGTTTTGCTTGCGGGATTTTATTTTAATCATTACTAGTTATGGAATATACCGAATTTTGATATTTCTTACTCTTGGTGTAAGCTACGGACTGGTGATGACTACTGCTAATAAAAACCAGACCATTGTATAGATATCAAAGGATCAACTTATTTATATTAGTTAATAATTCTGATGATTCCAAATTAATCAAAATTAATGAATAATTAGCAAAAAATAACTTAAAGAAACTTAAGATGCATTTGTTAGCATTTGGATTTTGCTGATTTCATCTCAAGGAGTTTTAATAATGTGGTGTGATTTAGGAAAATCAGGAACAACCATAGCTTTGGTCTGTGTAGTGACAGTTGGTGCAGTAATCTCAGATACTGCTTTTGCAGTCCGTCAGCGTAATTATAACCCAGAGGAATTCCGTGCTGTTTTACGGGGTTTAGGCTATAACGTCAAAGTGACAAACAGTCCACTAACAGATGAAGAAACTAAAAAAGCCATTACTGAGTTTCAAAAAGGCTATAAGTTAAGTGTTGATGGTCAAGTCGGCCCAAAAACTCAAGCTTTTGCTGCCAACATTGTACAAATTCTGCAAGGGAATTTGAATGCTGTACTCAAGCCAAATCCTGTCTTACCTCGTGATCAATTTTACAGTCCCCGCGTAGAAGAATTAGTGAAGGAGTATCAGAAAAAAAATCAACTTCAGGAAACTGGAATTGCTGATTTGGTACTTCGTCAGAAGTTGAATGAAGAGGCCAAGAAAATAATTAGTCAACCAGTAACAAAGCCGTCACCAACAGCTACACCCACAGCCAAACCAAAACCAACAACAAAGCCGTCACCAACAGCCAAACCAAAACCAACAACAAAACCGTCACCAACAGCTACACCCACAGCCAAACCAAAACCAACAACAAAACCGTCACCAACAGCTACACCCACAGCCAAACCAGCACCGACAACAAAGCCGTCACCAACACCCTAGATTTGTAATTTATTTACGTTTTTTCTGGTAAATGAAGTAGACGGTTAGGGGCGAACGTCCGTTCGCCCTACTATAATTTATACTTGTTTCTAAGTGACTGACTTATGAACAATCCTCTCAGATAGAGATATGGGAATTATCTATATATTATTAAGTTTATAAAGATACATATAAAAATTATGTAAGAATGCTCTATACCTGATAGTTGTATTCAAAGTTTATGTATAATATCTTTACTGATGGTGTTAGGTAGAAAAATTCCGTATAAATATAATCTAAGGAGATAAATTAGGACTGTTTAATTACGATAAAAACTTTAGGAATCCTATTTGCTTTTTGTTGGTTTAGCCTGCGCTTTACATTTGAAAAATACACATATTTATGCCTTATTTCCTTTATTATCCGTATTTTTGAAATTGCCGAATTTACGCTTAATTTAACAAATGAATAGAATATTAGGACTTACGCAAAATGTGCTTGAAAATCTTATTCTTTCGTAGAGGTAATTCATGAATTACCCCTACTTTGGTTCTGTTTTGCGTAAGTCCTGAATATAACAGGTTATATGTCAAACTTCAAAAAAGATGATATGCCTACTCTATTAGTAACAGGTGGAGCAGGCTTTATTGGATCTAACTTTATCCTCCAAGCTAGAAAAGAAAAATGGGCTAATATCATTAATTTAGATAAACTGACCTATGCAAGTAATTTACAAAATTTAGCAGATGTGCAGGATGATCCCCACTATTGTTTTATTGAAGGAGATATTAATAACTTTGAGTTAGTAAGTTATTTGCTCAATCAATACCAGCCAGATGGAGTAATCAATTTTGCAGCTGAAACCCATGTTGATCGTTCAATTCTTAGTCCTCAAAATTTCATTCAAACAAATGTAGTAGGCACATTTCAATTATTAGAATCTAGTAAGTTTTATTGGCAAAAGCTAACATCATCAAAACAAGAAAAATTCCGCTTTTTACACATATCCACAGATGAAGTATATGGTTCATTAAGTCTCACAGATCCAGCCTTCAAAGAAGATACACCCTATGCGCCGAATAGTCCCTATGCAGCTTCTAAGGCGGGTGCTGACCATCTAGTTCGTTCCTACTATCACACATATGGACTACCTGCTTTAACAACTAATTGTTCAAATAATTATGGACCTTGGCAATTTCCTGAAAAACTGATTCCTTTGACTATTCTCAATGCTTTGAATGGTAAACCTTTACCTATATATGGTGATGGACAAAATATCAGAGATTGGCTATATGTAGGCGACCACTGTGAGGCTATTTATCTTGTTCTCAGAGAGGGAAGTATTGGGGATACATACAATATTGGGGGTGTAAATGAACAAACTAATTTGGTAGTTGTGGCAAAGATTTGTGCGATTCTTGATGAATTAGCACCTAAAGAAGATTTTCAATATTCTTCTCTCATTACCTTTATTAAAGACCGTCCTGGTCATGACCGCCGCTATGCAATTGATTGTAGTAAGATTAACAAAAATTTAGGTTGGCAACCAAAAGAAAATTTTGATAGTGGTCTGTTAAAAACAGTTCGGTGGTATCTCAATAACTCTGCTTGGGTAGACTCTGTATGTACAGGTACATACCAAAACTGGATTAAACAAAATTACGAATCAAGATGATTTGTTTTGATCTATTTAGTACTTGCTTCCAGTTCTCATAAATTTTCCTGAATCCTTACGGTTTAGCATTGCCAAACCCCTACTAAACAACTTTTTCCTCGTTCCCATACAGACTATGGGAATGAATTCTAGAAGGCTCCGCCCTCTATGAAAACAGGGGCAGAGCCTCTGTAATAGCATTCCCTGTCGGAGACTGGGAACAAGATATCATCAGGATTTGAGCTTAAGTTGACACCATTAAGCAATGCGCTTTACCCCTACTAAATCCTGTCAATAAACAACTTTTTCAACAGACTCTATTGATCAGGTTATACCTGAGTTCGACATAATATAATTTGTGGAAAATTCCCTCCCCGTAGGAGTTTCAAACCCTTATTCTCTCGTTAAAAAAATCATAACTCCGTTCGCGTAGCGTCTCCGTTCGGCGAAGCCGTACCGTAGGCATAGGAGAAACTCCGAACTCAGTCAGGTTATCAATCATCCTCATCTTCTTCGTCAGGTTCTAAATCTCCTTCTGTCAGTTCTTGGTGGGGAATGGCGGCGATAATTGCATCTATTACCTTGGATACTGGTAAAATCTCGATATTCAAATCGGGGAATTTTGTCCCTTTGGGAACGATCGCTCTTGTAAAGCCTAATTTCGCTGCTTCTTTTAACCGCAATTCCATTTGGGACACTGATCTCACTTGTCCACCTAAGCCTACTTCCCCGATTAAAACAGTACCGGGATCAACTATTCTGTCACGGAAACTGGCAACAATTGCGATCGCTATTCCTAAATCTACAGCAGGTTCTTCTACGCTCAAACCCCCAGCAGATGCAACGTAGGAATCTAATTTAGACATGGGTATCCCTACTCGCTTTTCTAATACTGCGAGAATCTGCACTAAACGGTTATAATCTATCCCAGTTCCAGCCCTTCGGGGTGAAGGATAACTGGTAGGACTAACTAAAGCTTGTAATTCTACAACTATTGGTCTTGTTCCTTCGCAAGCTACGACAATAGCTGTACCCGGTGCGGGATCATCACGATTACCTAAAAACAATTCTGAGGGGTTGTCAACTTCCCGTAATCCTTGCGCTACCATTTCAAATATACCAATTTCGTGGGTTGCTCCGAAACGGTTTTTTACTGTTCTTAATAATCGGTGAGAGGCAAAGCGATCGCCCTCAAAATACAATACTGTATCAACTAAATGTTCTAAAACTTTTGGCCCGGCGATCGCACCTTCTTTGGTGACGTGGCCGACAATTAACATGGTAATATCTTCGTGTTTTGCCACCTTCATTAAGGCTGCTGTACATTCACGAACTTGGGCTACTGAACCGGGTGCAGAGGTCAAAGCCGGAAAAAAGACAGTTTGTATACTATCAATCACTGCCACGTTTGGTTTGAGGGAATCTATTTCTCGTAATATCTCTTCTAAATCCGTTTCTGGTAAAACGTATAAGTCTGCACCGATACTGTCAGGATCGATTTCTACTTCAGTAATTTCTTGTAAATCGTTAGTTTCTTTTATTTCTAATTCTTCGCTTGCTTTCTCCTCAGTAATCACAGTTAAGGGTTTTGACATTCCCAAACGAGAGGCACGTAATTTTACTTGCTGTCCTGATTCTTCCCCAGTGACGTAGAGAATGCGGTATTTTTGCGCCAATTGATTGGATACTTGTAAGAGTAAAGTAGATTTACCAATTCCTGGATCACCGCCAATTAGCACCATTGAACCAGGAACAACTCCACCACCAAGCACCCGATCTAGTTCACCATAACCAGATTCCCAACGAGCAATTTGGCGATCGCTAATTTGATCAAATGTCAGAGAAGCTCTTGCTTTAGCCGGTTTAGTTAATTTAGCACTAGATTTATTGTGAGTTTGAGCAGCGTGCCAATTACCAACTCCCCCCCGATTAGGTACATCCACTCCAAAAGGGCTGGAATTCTGTTCTATCAAAGAATCATAAGTGTCACAATTTGAACACTTTCCAAACCATTGGGAGAACTCTGCTGCACAATTACTGCAAATGAATATAGTTTTTGGCTTTGCCATGCTTAATTTTTCTTAAAGAATCTTAATTCTTTCTTAAGTTTTAGAAAAAACAGAAATCTAATCAGAGTAGTATTTACAGGTTTTTTCTAATCAGTTGATGGAATGATATCTTAATATTATGGTATTAAAATTCATCATGTAAAATTTTAGTTAGGGAGCTTAGGGAAACTTGGAAAGTCATAAAGAAAAAATCCTGGTAGTAGACGACGAAGCCAGCATTCGCCGGATTTTGGAAACACGCCTTTCCATGATTGGCTACGATGTAGTAACTGCTGGCGACGGAGAAGAAGCCCTAGACATATTTCGCAAAACTGAACCAGATTTGGTAGTTTTAGATGTAATGATGCCAAAGCTAGATGGCTATGGTGTTTGTCAAGAATTACGTAAGGAGTCCGATGTCCCCATAATCATGCTAACAGCCTTAGGGGACGTAGCTGATCGCATCACCGGACTAGAATTAGGTGCTGATGACTATGTAGTTAAACCATTCTCTCCCAAAGAACTAGAAGCTCGCATTCGCTCAGTATTACGAAGAGTAGATAAAACAGGTGCAACAGGTATTCCCAGTTCTGGGGTAATTCATGTCGGCAATATCAAAATTGATACGAATAAACGCCAAGTATACAAAGGGGATGAGCGTATTCGCTTAACAGGTATGGAATTCAGCTTACTAGAATTGTTAGTAAGTCGCTCTGGAGAAGCTTTTTCCCGTTCAGAAATTTTACAAGAAGTTTGGGGATACACACCAGAACGCCACGTAGATACTCGCGTGGTAGATGTGCATATCTCCCGTTTACGGGCAAAATTAGAAGATGATCCTAGTAACCCAGAACTGATTCTCACAGCCAGAGGTACTGGTTATCTTTTTCAACGCATACTAGAAGCGGGAGAAGAGTGAAGAAGGTGACAGGTGACAGGTGACTGAGGAAAAGCAGGGTACAGGGGAAAGATAAATATTCTTCCCCAATTACCAATTACCAATTACCAATTACCACTGACTAATGACCAAATCTGATCCAAATCGAGTTTTGCGGCGTTTACCCTTGGTAGTTGGGGGTTTAGGTGCTGTACTTTTGTTGATTAATCGGTTGTTAACACTGGAACTGACAAATTCTCAAGCACGAGGGGATGTGTTGGGAGTAATTTTGAGTGCGGTGTTAATTTTAACAGGTTTAATTTGGCAGCAGGTACAACCGCGATCGCCTGATACAGTAGAACTAATTGGGGAAGAAGGTTTTTTCTTAGCGCCAGATTTATCAGAAACCGTGAAAACAGAACTAGCTTGGGCATCCCGTTTATTATTAACCAATACAGTGACGCGATCGCTCATAGTTTACTATCAAGGCCAAGTTTTGTTACGTCGCGGTATTCTGGCTCCTAAATCTGAAGTCATCCCCGGAACAATCTTAAAACGAGTCTTGGAAACACAAAAACCAATTTATCTAGTTGCTTTATATGTGTATCCAGGCAAAATAGAATTTGATTATTTACCAGAAAATACACAAGGTGTAATTTGTCAACCTATAGGTAAAGAAGGTGTTCTAATTTTAGGAGCAAATGCTCCTCGTAGTTACACCAAACAAGATGAAACCTGGATTGCGGGAATCGCTGATAAATTAGCGGTGACAATGGGTAATGGATAATATTTATCTAACTCCTCAATTATGAGCAATTAATTATGCAAATTATTTACTGGTTATTAATAGCTGTCATGTTCGTGGGTGTAATTGGTTCCGTAGTTCCAGCCATTCCAGGAAGCAGCTTAATTTTAATTGCAATTATTATTTGGGGAATCGTTAGTAGTTCCTTTGCAGCGATTAAAATTTCCCTAATTGTTACAGTTGTTGTCCTACTTCTGAGCATGGGAGTTGATTTCCTAGCTGGTTACTTGGGTGCTAAACAAGCCGGTGCTAGTAAATGGGGACAAATTGGTGCGTTTGTGGGTTTGTTTTTAGGATTCTTTGGCTTATTACCAGCTTTACCATTTGGTGGCCCACTCTTGGGAATGTTAATCGGTCCACTTTTAGGTGCAATTGTCGGTGAATATCTTTATCAAAAAGATTTAGGAAAGGCAGTTAAAGCCGGTATAGGAATTACTGTAGGAACGTTGGTAGGTAATTTGCTTCAGGGTTTATTAGCAGTTGGTGCAGTAATAATTTTCCTGTGGACAACTTGGCCTCAGGTATATGGAGGTTAAATTGCAAAAAACAACACTAATTTGCGAATGTAAAATCGGGATGACTGGATTCGAACCAGCGGCCCCTTCGTCCCGAACGAAGTGCGCTACCAAGCTGCGCCACATCCCGTCATAAAAATTCCAATTATCAAGCCATCATATCATAAAAATTCCTAAATAATAAAAATATCTTGCTCCCTACAATCCAAAACTTATCTCTGCTTAGAAGTTATGTCCACAAAGATAGGTTTGTGCTAGTTTCATAATCTGCTCAAAGGCAAAGTTTTGGGTGAGTTGGTCTAAACTGAGAGCCAGAAAAGAGTGTTCGGGGGGAATTTGCTTAATCAACTGCTCGACTGCTGTTTGTTCACAAGATACCGAAGCTTGACGGAGTTCAACCACCCAAGCTTGAGGCATAACTGCCAAATCTTCAGCCGTTAATGCTGGCTTGAGGACTAATGGGAGTGGTGCTGAGTTGTCGTATGTGTAGCATATATCCAAATGTTCAGCCATTTTGCTAAACAAGGTTTCGGCTCGAAAGGGTTTACTGATATAGTCATTACAGCCTGCTTCTAAGGCAAGATGGCGATGGCTGCGCTCTTCGTTATCATCGTTAGAAGCTTGAGCCGTAAGGGCAATAATAATAGTAGATTGCTCTGATTGCTCAATAGCTCTAATTTGTTTCGTCACTTCATACCCATCTAATCCTGGCATCCGAATATCCATGTAGATGAGGTGGGGTTGCCATTGTTGCCATAGAGAAATAGCTTCTTCTCCATTGATGGCTTCTCGTACCTCCAATTTCAGTTTACTGAGCAGTTTTACCAGAAATAGCCGATTTAAAGCCTGGTCATCCACGACTAAAATCCGATAATTAGGTTGATTGGTGGCTAGTCCTATAACTCTTTGAGTTGGTTTTTTAGGTTTTATATGGGTTCCCGTAATTACCACAACGGGAATTGTGAACTGAAATGTACTGCCTTTTCCTAAGGTACTGTTGAGGATAATTTCTCCACCCATTAACTGCACTAACCGACGACTAATTGTGAGTCCGAGTCCTGTTCCTTCCTGGAGGCTGTGCTGACCTGCTGGTGCTTGGGTAAAGGCATCAAAAATTATGTCTAAATCTTGGGGAGCGATGCCGACTCCGGTATCAATAACCTGGAATTGTATGTAGGAAAGGTTATTAAATTCAGGACTGGATTTTGTGGGCTGATTTGCTAAGGAAACAGATAGATAAATGCTACCTTTTTGAGTAAACTTAATGGCGTTACCAATCAAATTAATCAATATCTGCTGCAACTTTTGAGCATCAACAGTGATGTATTGAGGAACTTCTGGCAAAACTTCCTGGTGTAACTGCAATTTCTTCTTTCTTACTTGCTGACTGAACATACTATTTAATGAGTTAAGCAGTTCAAATAAATCAATCTCTTGTTTATCCAAAGTCATGATTCCAGCTTCAATTTTGGATAATTCAAGAATTTCATTAATCAGCCTAAGTAAATGCTCTCCACTGCTATAAATGAGTTTGATCTGTTCTTGATGTTCTGGGAGTAGTTTAGAGTCCCAATTCATGAGTTGAGCGAACCCCAGAATAGCGTTGAGGGGAGTCCGAAGTTCGTGGCTCATATTTGCCAGAAAAGCGCTTTTGGCTTGGTTTGCAGCTTCTGCGGCTTCTTTTGCTTGTTGGAGTTCTAATTCAGCTTGAACGCGATCGCTCACATCTTGGACGAAAGATAGAATAGAAATCAGATTACCAAATTCGTCTAGAAGAGTTGAGTTAAACCATTGACAGTGAATTACAGAACCGTCTTTCCGATAATTACGATTATTACGAATACCTCTGCTTTCTTTACTTATTAATCTTTCTGCTTCAAGTTTTACTTGCTCTAAATCTTCCTCAAAAATAAACGGCCAATCGAGCATATTTTTATTCAATACTTCTGCTGCGCTCCAACCAAATATTTTTTCAGCTTGTTTTGACCACTCTTGAACTTGAAATTGATCATTCCAGATAATAGTGGCCAATGGAGTATTTTCAATATGGAAGGTAATCTGATTGTGGGCTTGTTGTAGAGCGGCTTCTATCTGTTTACGTTGGGTGATATCCCGACAAATACAGAACTGTACTATTTCATTATCCAAATTTACGCTGTTGGCACTGACTTCCACATCGCAGATCAACCCATCTTGACGACGATGGCGAGTTTCAAATAAGACTCTTTTTTTGAGCTTGAATTCATCAATTCCCTTTTGAATTTCTGATTTTGTCCATTTAGCATCCCAATCAGAAATATGCAAAGTTTTAACTTCTTCTAAAGTATAGCCGAGCATCTTAGCAAAGCTTAAATTAGAGTCTAATACTTTACCTTTGCTGTCTATAAGAACAATACCATCAAAGGAAGTATTAAAAAGTGTTCTAGTGCGAATTAATTCTTTTTCTAGGGCAGCTTCGACTTGTTTACGTTCACTGATATCTTGGGCAGTACCCAAGATTTTGATCACTTGATTATTTTCATCTCTAGCAAAAACCACATCACGCGATCGCAACCAACACCAAGAACCATTTTTATGCCGCATCCGATATTCAGTAGTTAAAATTTCCCCATCATGGGCAATTTTCCAGTGAGCCATATTTCGATATAGCAAAGGCAAATCCTCAGGATGCAAGATATCTAAGAAAAACTGAGAACCCCCTTGCAAAAACTCTTCAGGTGTGTAGCCTAAAATCTCTAGAGACTGACGATTTACATATAGATTAGCCCAAGTAATTGGGTTCAAAATATATAAAATTTGCGGTGAATAATCCGTAACTTGTTGGATAAAGTGATTGCTTTCGCGTAACTCTGCTTCAGCTTTTTGGCGCAAACGAAGCTCATTATAGACATTGCTAATGTCTTTAAAAACTGAAAGCACAAATATATCATTCTCTAGCTCGATCAACTCTGAAGAGAGCAATCCAGTTTTGATTTCTCCTGATTTGCTTCGCCACTCCATTTCATAATTGTGAATTGTCTGCTCAGTTTGTAACTGATGGTAAATTTCTTGTGCTTGTTGGGAATGAACTATCAAATTTAATTCATCTATTGTATGACCGATTACTTCCTCATTGGTATAGCCGGTGAGGGTAAGAAATTGGTCATTTACAGCCAAATAAATTCCATTTTTAAGATTGATAATAGTAATAGGATCGGGACTAGCACAAAGTACTTTTGCAAATTTTTCTTCTGATTTTTGAATAGCTTTTTG
This sequence comes from Anabaena sp. EIM26, assembly GCF_057568715.1. Lineage (NCBI taxonomy): Bacteria > Bacillati > Cyanobacteriota > Cyanophyceae > Nostocales > Nostocaceae > Anabaena > Anabaena sp. EIM26. The sequence goes on from NZ_CM172472.1 coordinate 3,408,626, forward strand.
GAGTTGCTCACCCATCCGATTAAAGGATATTGCCAAAATTTGCAACTCTGCTATTACTTCATTTTCCGGTAAAGGTTCCTGCCATTTTCCATCTGCTAAAGCCTGACTGGTTCGACTTAGCTGAATAATTGGTCGAGTAATCAAACCTGCTGTAAGTATTCCCATGCCAGTGATGGCAAATAATGTCAACCCACATAATACAATTGTGGAATTGGTATTTGCTTGAATTTCTCCCATAAAGTCAGACGCGGGAATGACTGTCACCACCAACCAATCAAGACCGTATTCATCTCCATAAGGATCAACGTGGGCAAACAGTATTTCTTCTCTAAACGCTACTTTAAGATGTTGACTAGCTCGAATTTGCTGGAAATCACCATATTTCTGCTGTAGTTGTGCCGCAACTGCCTTTGTTCGGGCATCTTGACTATGGGTAGCCGGCAACCGTATCGGTGGTTTCTTGTCGTGCTTGATCAAGGGTATTTCTAGGGTAGACGTGGCAACCAAATCACCAGAACGATTTAGGATAAAAGTTTGTCCTGAAGGTGAGAATTTTAGCTGGTTCAAAAATGTACTGATATCTGACAACTTAGTAGCAGAGGCAAAAGGCTGGGTATTGGGGTTATTGACTGCCACTGCTTGTTGTTGAATTTGCAAGGAGGTGTTGAGGCGATCGCTAATCCGTTGCGCTGTTTGATCCATCAACTTATCTGCTAAGTTTTCTACTGCCACTTTTCCGCTGCGGTATGACAAATAACCTACTAGTGCAACAACTCCCACCGTTTGCAGTACAAATGGCACAATCAACAAGGTTTGTAGCGACACCTTGCCGAATCTCTTGGCAATCCAGTTGACAGAGAGATAATTCATTGTTCCCAAGCAAATATGCTGAACTTTAACATTATTTTTAGATTTTAAACATAGATTAACTTATCAGGGGGCAATGGGGTCGAATACCCATGTTGCGCTCCCCTTCACCGCAGGAGTCAGGAGTCATTTCCCTCTGCACAAAAGCCTCTTTTTCACACCCTGGTCTTTGCTTGCTACCATTATATTTGTATAACTTCAGTGGTAAAAGTGGATTGTGACTGTAAAACCAGACTGGTTGCGGGTAAAAGCGCCTCAGTGGGAGCGCGTTGGTAACGTTAAAGAAATTTTGCGGGATTTATCGCTCAATACGGTTTGTGAAGAAGCGTCCTGTCCCAATATTGGCGAGTGTTTTAATGCTGGTACTGCCACATTTTTGATTATGGGGCCAGCTTGCACCAGGGCTTGTCCTTATTGTGATATTGATTTTGAAAAAAAACCTCAACCTCTAGATCCGACTGAACCTGCACGACTAGCAGAAGCTGTTCGACGAATGCAGCTTAATCATGTAGTCATCACTTCTGTGAATCGAGATGATTTATCAGATGGTGGTGCATCTCAATTTATACAGTGTATTAACGCTGTTCGTGCCATATCACCTAAAACAACAATTGAGGTACTAATTCCTGATTTATGCGGTAATTGGAAGGCGCTGGAAATCATTCTTCAAGCTGCGCCAGAGGTTTTAAACCATAATACAGAAACGATATCACGCTTGTATCGTCGAGTACGTCCCCAAGGTAATTATGAGCGGACGATGGAATTATTACAACGATCGCGCCAAATTTCTCCCAGCACATACACCAAATCCGGCATTATGGTGGGCTTAGGTGAAACTGATGCAGAAGTTCGCCAAGTTATGCAAGATTTACGAGCCGTGGATTGTGATATTTTGACAATTGGGCAATACCTCCAACCCAGTCAAAAACACTTGCAAGTAGCTGATTTTATCCCCCCAGAACAATTTGCAGCGTGGAAAGCTTATGGAGAAGAACTAGGTTTTCTTCAAATTGTTTCTTCTCCATTGACAAGAAGCTCATATCATGCAGAACAAGTTAGGGAATTAATGAAACGCTACCCACGATAGGAGGCAAGGGAAGAAGTTTCTTTACCAATGACCAATGACCAATGACCAATCACCAATTACCAATGACCATATGCCTAACGGCAGGCTACCGCCAACACCAATCACCAATTCCAAAATCTGTTGTTATTCTGGGTGCTGGTGCTTGGGGTACAGCCCTGGCAAATCTGGCACGGGCAAACGGTCATCGGGTGCAGTTGTGGTCGCGTCAGGGTTCGCAAACATTGGCAGCGGTTTTACAAGATGCTGATATAGTCCTGTCTGCTATTTCCATGAAAGGGGTGAGAGATGTAGCTTCTGTAGTAAAATCTTGCCCTTTATCTCCACAGACAATTTTTGTCACAGCGACAAAAGGTTTAGATCCGCAAACTACTCTTACACCGTCGCAAATTTGGCAAGCAGAATTTCCTGATCATGCAGTAGTGGTTTTATCGGGGCCTAATTTATCAAAAGAAATTGAACAAGAATTACCAGCTGCAACGGTAGTAGCCAGCAAAAATACTGCTGCTGCTGAAATGGTGCAGCTGGTATTTTCTTCTAATCGTTTTCGTGTTTATACCAATCCTGACCCGGTGGGTGTTGAATTGGGTGGTACACTCAAAAACGTAATAGCGATCGCAGCCGGTGTCTGTGATGGTTTACATTTAGGAACTAATGCCAAAGCAGCTTTAGTCACTCGCGGCTTGACAGAAATGGTTCGCATTGGTAAAGTCTTTGGTGCAAAGACGGAAACATTTTACGGTTTAGCAGGTCTAGGGGATTTGTTAGCAACCTGCAACAGCCCCTTAAGTCGCAATTACCAAGTGGGTTATCAGTTGGCTAATGGTAAAACGCTGACAGAAATTCTCACCAATTTACCAGGAACGGCTGAAGGAGTGAACACTTGTCGAGTTTTGATGCAAATATCCCAGCAACAACATATTACTATCCCTATTACTGAGCAAGTTTATCGGTTACTGGAGACTGAGGTTACACCTGAACAGGCACTAGATGAACTAATGTTAAGGGACATCAAGCCAGAGTATAACCAATAAGTTATGGCTTGTGCCACACGGTGCTATCAGCATTATTTCGTAATTCACCGCAACTAATTACCAAATAATCACTAAAAAAATTATTAAATCGTCAGGAAATTACCACCATAGTCATGTAAATATAACTATGTAGTTTATAAACAGCAAAATTACTAGGAATATCTTTATACCCTGTTATAAAAATAACGGTTAATGTTCCTAAAAAATGCCATATTAACTAGTGCGGCATGGCGAAAATAACTATCCAGTTAAAAAAGGTCAAAAAGCTGATAAAACTTGCTTTATTCCCTCCTGCTTTCTGCCTTCCGCTTTCTACTTTTTTGCACTCGTACAACTTTTTGCAAAGAATTGTACTATAAATCTCAATTTTGTTAGTTCATCGTGAATTACGGGAACAATAGCAACAGTTGATTAGCTGACCGTAATTTTAGCTGACCGTAATTTATTTTTACCTGGAGTAATTAAGACTTTATGCCAGCAACATCCTTTTATACAGATGCAGCCTACGATTCCCAAAAATCTAGACCAACATTAGACTCTGATCTAAACCTTAATGACAGCGATTTGTCGGTAGAGGATTTACAAGATTTGGAAATAGCTGCGGTTGATCCTCATAATTTAGCCGCTAACAACAACCGACGTAGTACAGACTTAGTACGTCTATACCTACAAGAAATTGGTCGGGTGCGATTGTTAGGAAGAGATGAAGAAGTTTCCGAAGCTCAAAAAGTACAGCGATATTTGCGGTTGCGAATAGTACTGGCTAACGCCGCCAAGCAAGGTGACGAGGTGATTGTACCTTATCAGCGATTAATTGAAGTTCAAGAGCGTTTATCCTCTGAATTAGGACATCGTCCGTCGTTGGAAAGATGGGCTACTACGGCGGGTATTGAATTATCGAATCTCAAGCCTACTTTGTCAGAAGGTAAACGTCGCTGGGCGGAAATTGCCGAATTGACAGTGATAGAACTAGAAAAAATTCAGTCACAAGGACTACAAGCTAAAGAACACATGATTAAAGCGAATCTTCGCTTAGTGGTTTCTGTAGCGAAAAAATATCAAAATCGTGGTTTGGAATTGTTAGATTTAGTCCAAGAAGGGACTCTCGGCTTAGAGCGAGCCGTGGAGAAATTTGACCCCACAAAGGGTTATCGCTTTAGTACTTATGCGTATTGGTGGATTCGTCAGGGAATTACCAGAGCGATCGCCACCTCTAGTCGCACAATTCGCCTCCCTGTACATATTACAGAAAAACTCAACAAAATTAAAAAGGCACAACGTAAAATTGCCCAAGAAAAAGGTCGTACTCCCACCCTAGAAGACCTCGCAATTGAATTAGATATGACACCTACCCAAGTGAGGGAAGTGTTGTTAAGAGTACCTCGTTCTGTTTCTTTGGAAACCAAGGTAGGTAAGGATAAAGATACAGAATTAGGGGAATTGCTAGAAACTGATAGCGTCACCCCAGAAGAAATGTTAATGCGAGAATCTTTACAAAAAGATTTGCATAACCTTCTCGACGATTTAACTAGCCGTGAGCGTGATGTAATTCTGATGCGGTTTGGTTTATCAGATGGTCATGCTTACTCATTAGCCGAAATTGGCCGCGCTCTTGATTTATCACGGGAACGAGTAAGACAAATTGAATCCAAAGCTTTGCAAAAACTCCGTCAACCCAAGCGCCGTAATCTGATCAGAGACTATTTGGAGTCTTTAACTTAGTAAAGGGAATAGGGAATACTCGGTACTCGCTACTCAGTACTCTTTGCCCAATTACCAAATATTCTCAATAAGATATGGTTGTTGCAAATCAGGGCAAAAATTTGTTATATTCTCAATTAACGGGCTTTGTTGAGAAAATTTAGTATGACTGTCTACACAACTGGTTCACTCAAGGCAGAACTAAACGACCGAGGCTGGCGTTTAACTCCCCAGCGTGAAATAATTCTACACATTTTTCAAGAACTTCCGCAAGGTGAACATTTAAGCGCTGAGGATCTTTATCATCGGTTAGAAACTGACGGTGAAGGCATCAGCCTATCAACTATCTATCGGACTTTGAAGTTGATGGCGAGAATGGGCATTTTGCGGGAACTAGAATTGGGTGAAGGACATAAACATTATGAACTTAACCAACCTTATCCCCATCACCACCATCACCTAATTTGTGTGAAGTGCAACACTACGATTGAGTTCAAGAACGAATCAATTTTGAAAATTGGCGCTAAAACAGCCCAAAAAGAAGGTTTTCACCTCCTTGACTGTCAACTGACAATTCATGCTGTCTGTCCCAAGTGTCAAAGGGCGCTAATGCCGCTTTAACACTTGGGTAGGATACAAGGTAAGATACTCAAATTTACCCTACAATAACTTACTGTGAGCAGATGGTATCAATTGGTGAGGGAATCTGGCTACAAAATCTCAGCGGATGGTTTAAAAGCCTCCGCTTTTGATATCCCTGAAACTGATACCGTAAAATTCTTGCGCTCGCTTGATTGCTTTTTTGGTGTCATCTGCCATCATGCCGTTGAGTTGACCTTTATAGAAACCTCGTTCTTGGAGTCGCATTTGAATTTCTAGGATACTAAAATCACTCTTGGGTGAAGTTTTGGCCAAGCTATGTAACTTCATGCGGGTAGTGGTGTCAGCAATGCTGTTCATGTCGAGACGATGGGCTTTCTGAAAGCGACTGATAGCATCTGCTGTGTATGAACCATAGTAGCCATTGGCTGGACCCTGTAAATATCCAGCTTTGATGAGATGTTCTTGGAGAATTCTGACAGCTTCACCGCGATCGCCTAAACTGAGTTGATCTCGATTAACTGCCTTCTTGGAAGTTGCTTCACCATCAGCTGTATCAATGGGTGTTAATTTGGCAAGTGTGGCTGCACCAACAACACCGTCAACCTTTAATTTATAAGCCTGTTGAAATCTTTTTACACCTTCTTCGGTAATTGGCCCAAATATGCCAGTAGCATTCCCATAATAAAAGCCAGCGATTCGCAAGCGTTCTTGCAAAATTCTGACATCTTCACCTTCATCTCCTTTGGTGAGTAAGTTAGGATTTTGGCGTTTAGGAGTTACCGAATAAATAATAGGGATTTTGGTAGTAGTTGCCGTTGCCGTAGTGACTGAGTTACTTGCAGGTAATTTTTTCTCACTTTCTACGTTTTGTGAATTGTCAAGTTCGATGATGTCATCGACTGTGACATTAGCAGCATTTTGAAACTGCCACTCAGTATTTTCTGTGGGAACTGCATATATTTGTGTGATTTTAGTTTGGTGAAAATCTGCTGTTGTCAACTGTTGTTTTAGATCCCTCACAGAACCATCTTGATCACCTTTTTGTAATGCGAAGACGCTGCTGACAGAACTGAGGATAGAAAGCATTAACACGAGGGGAAGCATATACTTCCAAGCCTTACCAGAAAGCCTTTTCCAGTTTGGTGCTGCGGCTTTGTTGAATACAAAAGGAACTAGTTCCATAGATTCCCTATCTTCGTAAGCAAAAGCCAAGTGTAAATACGCAAGATTTTCCATAATATATGTTTCCTACACTAGTTATTTTTCTTCGATAGCTGCTTCTGCTTGATGTACTAAATTTCGTAAATTATCTAAAGTCTGTATATTTGCATCCTGCCATAAACCGCGCTGATGGGCTTCTAGTAGTCTTTCGGAAATATCACGCAACGCCCACGGGTTTTTGTTTTGAATGAATTCACAGACAATAGGATCTTCTAAGTATGCCTGCACAACACCCTGATACATATAATCTTCGACACATTGGGCTGTAGCATCGTAGGCGAATAAAAAATCTACTGTCGCGGCCATTTCAAATGCACCTTTATAGCCGTGACGCATCACTCCTGCAATCCATTTGGGATTAACGACACGAGAACGATAGACTCGCGCAATTTCTGTTTTGAGTTGGCGGACTTTTGGCTGGCTGGGAATAGAATTATCACCAAAATAGGTTTCGGGATTTTTACCTTGAAGAGAACGCACCGCTGCTGTTAAACCACCCTGAAATTGATAATAATCATCGGAATCGAGTAAATCGTGTTCACGGTTATCTTGATTGTGCAACACAATTTGCATTTGCTTCAAGCGTTGCTCAAAAGCTGCGGTAGAGGTGACAGGTGACAGGTGACAGGTGACAGTGTTATTTTCTGTTCCCTGACTAGAAGAATAAGCGTAAGAACTCCAGTTCATGTAAGCGCGGGCTAAGTCTTGATCATTTTGCCAGTTTTGGGATGCAATTAAGCCTTGAAGTCCTGCACCGTAAGCACCTGGTTTAGATCCAAAGACACGGTAGAGCGATCGCTCTTGTGCTGTTTCTAAACTTAAACCTTCTGTAGTCCATAAGTCCGTATCTTCACGAACTGCAACGGCTAGAGGGTTTTCTGCGGCTGGTTCATCTAATGTAGCGACTGCGGCAACTGCTTGGGAAAATAAATCTATTAAATTGGGGAAAGCATCGCGGAAAAATCCCGAAATCCTTAAGGTCACATCTACACGAGGACGACCCAAAATTGATAGAGGTAATATTTCAAAATCTACTACTCTCCTAGCTGCACCATCCCAAACAGGTTGAACTCCGAGTAAAGCCAACGCTTCAGCCATATCATCACCTCCAGTCCGCATGGTGGCAGTTCCCCATAATGATAGACCAAGGGTTTTGGGATATTCACCATGTTCTTGGGTGTAGGTTTCAATGAGGGTTTCAGCGGCTTTTCTGCCGATATCCCAGGCGGTTTCTGTGGGTATGGCGCGAATGTCAACGGCGTAAAAGTTTTTACCTGTGGGGAGGACTTCTGGCCTGCCGCGTGTGGGTGCGCCAGAAGCTGCACTGGGAATATATTTTCCATCTAGTCCGCGTAAGAAGTTGGTGATTTCTTCGTTGGTTTTTTGTAGTGCGGGGAGGAGTTTGAATTTTATCCAGTCAAGGGTTTGGGTAATTGGTAATTGGTAATTGGTAATTTTATTCTTTCTTCCTTCTCCTGACTCCTGACTCCTGACTCCTGACTCCTCAACTGCAATAATTTCTTCAACTAGAAAGGCAGCTTCTTCTTCTAGGAGTTCTACTACGTCGCCGATGATGTGGGAAGAATTAAGTCTCACGCAAAGGCGCAAAGGCGCAAAGTGGGTTGTGGGTGGGGTAAAGGACGTGCTGAAGTGGTCGGTGAGGGGGTCTATGTCTAAGCCCCATTCTTGGGCTATGGCGCGGGTAATGCCGATAGAATGGCGGTTGGGGAGACGAGCGATCGCTACTATTAAGTCTCGCAGTTGTGTACCCTGGGGACATTGACCAAAAATGTGTAAGCCGTCGCGGATTTGGGCTTCTTTGAGTTCGCACAAGTAGCCATCTAGGGAGTTTAAGATTAGGGTTTCAAAGTTGGCGATGTCTTTTTCGTCGGTAATTCCTAGGTCTTTGTAGAGATTTTCTTTGATGACTAGTTCTTGAATGCGATCGCGTATTGTTGGTAAACGGGTAGGATCTAAACTTTCGGCTTCGTAATATTCATCTATTAAATTTTCTACTTGTTGTAAAGGGCCATATAGTTCAGCGCGAGTCATTGGTGGTGTCAGATGGTCAATAATGACTGCTTGGGCGCGTCGTTTGGCTTGGGAACCTTCACCAGGATCATTGACAATAAACGGGTACAGGTGAGGCATGGCCCCAAATGCAATTTCAGGATAACAAGTATTAGATAAGGCAATACTTTTACCAGGTAGCCACTCTAAGTTTCCATGTTTGCCGACATGAGCGATCGCATCAGCACCAAAATTTTCTCTTACCCAATAATAAAACGCTAAATAAGCGTGAGTTGGTTCTAAATCCGGTGCATGATAATTCAAACTAGGGTCAAGATCATAACCCCGTGAAGGCTGAATGCCTACAAATACATTGCCAAATTGAATACCGGGAATTGCCCAATTTTGGATTTTGGATTTTGGATTTTGGATTGAATCGAAAATTGGTTCTCCCCAACGTGCAGTCATTTCTTGTTGTACAGATTCGGGTAAAGTTGCAAAATACTCTTGATATTCTTCGGCTGAAAGACTTTGCTGTACAGGTTTCCAATCTCTTCCTTCTGGATCATTGGTAACGCCAGATGTGAGAAGTTGAATTAATTCATCTCCAGTATCGGGGATATTTTCAACTTCATAACCAGCCAACTGTAAAGCTTTGAGAATTTCCACACAACTAGCGGGAGTGTCCAGTCCTACGCCATTAGCGAGACGACCATTAGTGTTGGGGTAATTTGCCAAAATTAGAGCTATGCGGCGTTCTTGGGGGGTTTTAGTGCGGAGTTTCACCCAATTTGCGGCTAGTTGAGCGACAAAATCAATGCGATCGCTCTTTGGTTCATAAACTACCACATCTGTTTCTAAATCATTATTGCGAGTTTGCAGAGTTTTAAAAGAAACAGCCCGACTAATAATTCTACCGTCAACCTCTGGTAATGCCACATTCATAGCAATATCACGAGGAGTCAAACCTTGTAACTGTGACTCCCATTGTTCAACTGAACTAGCACAAAGAATTACCTGTAAAACGGGTACATCTAATTTTTCCCAAAGTTCAATTTGTGGCGTTTCTGTTTCCAACCGTGCGAGAGAAAAACTGGTAGTATTCAGTAACAGGTCAATATGCTCAGAATCTTTTGGCTGGAAAAGCTCTTTTAACTGTTCACTCACACCAGGTTCACGTAAAGAAGAAACAAAAACTGGTATAGGTTGTAAATTTTTCTTTACCAAAGCCGCACATAAAGCATCAATAACCTTAGTATTTCCCGCCAAATAATGAGCGCGGTAAAACAAAATACCAACTTTGGGTAATGGGTAATTGGTAATGGGTAATTGGTAATGGGTAATTGGTGATTGGGAAAAATCTTCCCCTGCTTCCCCTGCTCCCCTGCTCCCTGCCCCCCTGCCTCCCCACTCATACATTCCCACACGAGGAACAGACTGCGGTGGTGGGGGATTAAAGGCTGTGGAAAGAGACGTATCAGCAATAAATTGGAGGGCATTAACAAAGTTTTCTACACCACCTTCTTTAAAATACTGCCATATTTGGTTAACAATATCCCAGGAAACGGTAGAGTGAGAAAGTAAATCGGGATCAAGAGCGTCGTCTCCTGGCATTACAATTAAAGTTGTACCTTGACGTTGTGCAATCTCCTGCACCACTTCTAAGCCATAAGCCCAATAGGAACGCCCTCCTAATAGACGCAAAACAATTACTTGAGCAAGTTCTAATACTTGTTCACCATAAGTATCTATACTTATTTGTTGCTGTAATTGCAAGAGGCTGGCGACTCTGAAGGCTGGAAATTGTGCAGGTAATTTTGTCACTGCTGCGGCTAGGGTTTGAATGTCGGTATCAGCCGCAGTAATCAACACTAAAGGAGCCGGAGTTTGTTCTAGAAAAATTAAACCTTCTGACTGATTCCATCCACCTGATGTGGCACTTATACGATGCATAATCCTGTTTTACCGCTTTAAAATGTTGGTTAGTAAATAATCAAAAAACTAGGGAACAGGATTTTAAATTACCTTTGCCCATTACCCATTAGCCCATCTCACTAGATTTTTGAAAATGCTTAGTTCTCCCGATTTGAGCTTTTCTCGCACCTTGCCTTTGAGTTTATTTAATCGGCTTGGGGAATTATTGCAGCAGATGGTTCAATCTGTAGAAAGTACTGCCTTGATACTAACAGAAGCTGTGCTGGTGCGAATTTGCATACCAGTGGAATGGCAAGAACAACGGTTTACGCTGCTGGTTTCTGAGGAATTTAGTGCGCTGTTGGTGGGTAACATAGAGGATATAGATCAGGGAAGTAGAGGATCTGAAAAACCAGGAGTTAACTCAATACTAAATGCTAGTTTGACATTTAATTCCGAAGTAATAACTTCATTTGTCTCGAAATTAAGAAATTTGCTGGAATGTGATTCTTATACATATCAAAAACTCGAAGGTTATCAGCAAATAATTGTTCCTAATAATGCCACACTTCAAAGTAAATTCACGCTATTGTTATTAGACTATCTTGTTGAGCAGCAAAATTTAGAAGCAACAGCACCAGCAAATGGTACTCAACATTATATTTGTCAGGCAGTAGAAGATGCTCTCACAAAACAAATTGCCCAGGAACGGCTGTTAAATCAGGTAACAACGCAAATTCGTAAAAGCCTAGATTTACAAGTAATTATGACAACGGTAATTACACAAGTACGTGAATTTCTGGAATTAGACAGATTAGTAATTTATAAATTTGAATCTACTAAAGTTAATAATCAACAAACATTATTGAATGTTCAAGATTCACTTAGCTCTCAATCTTTACAAGAAAACAGTCAATATTATCAGGGTTCTGTTGTTCATGAAGCCCTGGGAGAAAATACTATTTCTTCATTATTGAATTATCAGGAAGAAAGTTGTATAAAGCAAAATTCTCAATGTTGGGAAAAGTATCGCCAAGGATTTACCTTAGCCGTTGATGATGTAGAAAAGACTTATGTTCTAGAAGAGTGTTTGTTGAAATTTCTCAACAGAAGTCAAATTCGGGCGAAATTTGTAGCTCCGATTATGTTTGAAGAGAAACTCTGGGGACTGTTGATTGCTCATCAATGTCATGCTCCCCATGAGTGGACTCAAAGCGAAAAAAAATTGCTAACATCAATTGCAGAACAATTAGCGATCGCTATTCATCAAACAGAGTTAATGCGATGTCTCACCAAGGAAAAGCAAACTCTAGAACAACGAGTAATTGAACGCACAATGGCACTACGGGAGGCATTACTAGCCGCTGAAGCTGCAAGTCGTCTCAGAAGCGAATTTCTAGCGACAATCAGCCATGAACTACTTACGCCGTTAACCTATGTGATTGGGATGTCTTCTACACTGTTGCGCTGGCCTTTGGGTGAATTGAGTCAACGACAACGGAATTATTTACAAACCATTCATGATAGTGGTGAACATTTATTGGAAATGATTAATGACATCCTCGATTTATCACAAATTGAGGCTGGTAAAACCGTATTAAATATTGCTGAATTTTCTTTGGTAAAGACAGCGCAAAATACCCTAGAATCCCTGCAAGAAAAGGCTACTAGCGAAAAAATTAATCTGAAATTAGACTTGCAAATAAACCCTTTGCGCGATCGCTTTACAGCCGACTCTAGTAGAATAGAACAAATTCTCTGGAATCTATTAACTAATGCCATCAAATTCACCCCAGAAGGCGGTAGCGTCACCTTGCGTCTGTGGGTAGAAGAAAACACAGCCATCTTTCAAGTAGAAGATACTGGTATCGGCATCCCAGAAGAAAAATTACCACTAATATTTGAAAAATTTCAACAACTTGATACACCCTATCGTCGTCACTACGAAGGTACAGGCGTTGGTTTAGCTCTAACTAAACAAATTGTAGAACTCCATCGTGGTCGAATTGAAGTAGAATCTACTGTAGGTATAGGTTCAATTTTCACTGTCTGGATACCAGCCCATGCAAATGCCAATTAATACCATTAGAGAACTCCACAAAAAAGATGATCCAATCTTGTGGGATGAGCATCTTGCCCTCACGACAATGTAAAAAACCTACACCTGTGAGGGGGTTGGAGGTGGGGTTCTTCCACTATTTGGCTTGGTAATTGGTAATTAGTCAAATTATCCAAACTTAATATCAAATAACTAATGAATAATTTAATTGCAACCCTCAATAAAAGCTTAATTGTTTCCTGTCAAGCACCTACAGATTCACCATTACATGATGCTTATATCATAGCCGCAATAGCACAAGCCGCAGTTAATAATGGTGCTATCGGTGTGAGAATTGATACGCCAAATCATATCAAATCTGTCAGAGAAAAAGTACAAGTACCAATAATTGGACTTTGGAAACAAATAATAACAGGTTCAGATGTTTACATCACACCACAGTTTCATCATGCTGTTGCCGTTTCAGAAGCAGGTGCAGATATTATTGCGATAGATGCAACTACTAGAAATCGCCCTGGTGATGAAAAATTAATTGATATTATTAAACGTATTCATCAAGAATTAGGTAAACCAGTTATGGCAGATGTAGATACATTTGCAGCAGCAAAATTAGCTGTTGATGCTGGTGCTGATGTTGTCGGAACTACTCTTTTTGGTTACACTGCGGAAACCAAAAATTTTTCTCCTCCTGGCTGGGAATTACTCACACAAATAGTAGAAAATATAGATGCTTTTATAATTTGTGAAGGCGGCATTTCTTCACCAGAAATGGCAAAAAAAGCTTTAAATTTAGGTGCTAACGCTGTTGTAGTTGGTGGCGCAATTACTGGAATTGACTTGTTAGTTAAGGCTTATAATTCAGCAATTAAAACGTGCTAAATATTTACGCACCACAAGAATTGATGGAGTTTTCTTCGTTTTTCCTCTTGCATGGTTATAAGGTCAAAAAACTCGACTCTTCGGTACTTGTTATGCCAAACTATTAATTAAACATCAAAATTTCGTTAAAAAATAAGGCAAAAAACTAAAATCCACGAAAAAACTCTAAAATGTTAATAAATAAAACCTGTATTGTTTATATGGCAAGAGTTTTATGCTTTTCCTGAACTAGATTTAGCATAGGATGTACGGAAGAGCCAAAAACTCAATCATCTAGACAGCAATATTATGTTTGTAGTTATATCAACAGGACTTACGCAAAATAGAACGGAAGTAGGGGTAATTCATGAATTACCCCTACGCAAGAATCAGGTTTTGAGTTTAATCTTGCGTAAGTCCTAATCAAATAGAAAAGGACTAGAAGAAGACATAGTACTTTTTGGATTGGTTTGTACGGTTATAGCTAGATACGTTACAAACACAGCACTTTTGGGCATAATTATTTTTTCTTAGGTAAATTTGCGGAATCTGCAACCTAATTTTTGAAGATGTCTAATGTCCTGCGTACAAGTCTTATTTTATGAACCTCTTACCAAACGAAGCTTTGACTCTCACTTACATTCAATTAACAGCTTTTGCGAATTCAGACAATTTTTGGCAGATTTTAGATACTGCCTTTGGCACGCAATACAACCGTAGTACAGCCGAAATTCTGCGTTTACAGTGGCAAACTGGTGATTTTAGCCAAATTCCGCAAATAAAAATTCTTGACAGCAGCATCCTGGGAACTGCTAACGGTGCTTACGCCACCAGTACTAATAAGATTTATTTATCAGATAGCCTCTTAGCAACTACCACACTAGCAGAAGCTATTAGTGCAGTTCTGTTAGAGGAAATTGGGCATTTTGTAGATGCTCAAATTAATACTTTAGATGCACCAGGAGATGAAGGGGCAATATTTTCTGAGTTAGTCCAGGGTGACATTTTAGATGATGCAACCTTGCAAAATTTGAAAGCAGAAGATGATACGGCCTATATTACCCTCAATGGGCAAACCATTTTAGTAGAACAATTAACCTTTACCGGAACTAACAGTAATGATACTCTAACAGGAGGTTCTGGAAATGATGAATTGTATGGTTTAGCTGGTAATGATTCACTCTCTGGACAAGGTGGAAATGATCAATTATTTGGGGGTTTGGGAAATGACACCTTAACAGGAGGAACGGGTAATGATCAATTTGTTCTTGAATACTTCCAAGCTTCTAGTACCCTCACACTCAACGAAGATATAGTTACAGATTTTGTAAAAGGACAAGACAAAATAGATTTGAGTAGTATTGGTATCGCTGACTTTAATACCATTTCACTACTCACCAATGATGATAATGCAGGAAACGCTGTAATTGCTGTTCGTTATTACAACTCAACCAATAGTAATTATGGCTATAGAATGAAGATCAATGGTATTAGTAAAAATCAATTACAAGCCAGTGATTTTAACTTCTATACCACCTCTACTAATGATACTATTACTGGTACAAATGCCAGTGATGACTTATTTGGTGGCTTCGGTAATGACACCATACAAGGTCAAAATGGTGATGACCGATTATTTGGTGAACAAGGAAATGACCAATTATTCGGTGGGTTCGGTAATGATACCCTGTATGGTGGAGATGGGTCTGATAGCTTTGTTGTAGAATATTTCCAAGGTTCTAGTACACTGACAATAAATGAAGATATAGTCGCTGATTTTATCCAGGGACAAGATAAAATTGATTTGAGAACTCTGGGCATTAGTGACATTAATACTATCACACTCCTTACCAGTGATGATAATGCTGGCAATGCTGTCATCAAAGCTCGTTATTTCAACTCAACTAATACCATCTATGGCTATAGTACAAAAATCAATGGTATTAGTAAAACTCAATTACAAGCTAGTGATTTTCTCTTCAATGTCGCTGCTAATAATGATAGTATCACTGGTTCTAATGCCAGCGATGATTTATTTGGTGGTTTGGGTAACGACACCATACAAGGTCAAAATGGTGATGACCGATTATTTGGTGAACAAGGAAATGATCAATTATTGGGTGGGTTTGGTAATGATACCCTTTATGGTGGAGAAGATTCTGATAGCTTTGTTGTAGAGTATTTCCAAGGTTCTAGTACACTGACAATAAATGAAGATATAGTCGCTGATTTCATCTTAGGACAAGATAAAATTGATCTGAGAACTCTTGGTATTAGTGACTTTGATACTATCTCACTGCTCACAAATAATGATAATGCTGGTAATGCGATAATTCAAGTTCGTTATTTCAACTCAACTAATCCCATCTATGGCTATAGCACAAAAATCAATGGTATTAGTAAAACTCAATTACAAGCTAGTGATTTTCTCTTCAATGTTGCTGCTAATAATGATAGCATTACTGGTACAAATGCCAGTGATGATTTATTTGGTGGTTTGGGTAACGATTCTCTACAAGGTAGTGGTGGAAATGACCGATTATTTGGTGAACAGGGTGATGATATATTAACAGGTGGAGTTGGTAATGATACTCTCTATGGTGGTTTAGGAAATGATACTGCTGTTTATTCTGGTACTTTTTCCCAATATCAAATTACCAACAATAATGGAGTATTTACTATCACAGATACAGTTAGTAATCGTGATGGTATAGATACTTTATATAATATTCAGAAATTACAATTTTCCGATCAACTTGTTACTATTGACGATGGAGAAAATACGCCATCTGTAAATATCAACCTCAGCAAAAAACAAACAGTAGTAGAAGGTAGAACCAACCCCCAAAATGTTGTTTATACCGTCACTTTAGATGACACAAGTACCCAAACTATCACCGTTGAATATGCCACATCTGATATCCAAGCAAAAGCAGGTTCAGACTACACCAGCACCAGTGGAACATTAACATTTAACCCAGGGGAAACCAGTAAAACCATTAGTATTCCCATCATTAATAATTCCGTTCATGAAGCAAACGAAACCTTTTTACTCACCCTTAATAATCCTACTAATGCTAATTTAGGAACAGCTAGTAGTGTAATTACAACTATTACTGATACCCTGAGTTCTTCCACTACCACTACCTTACCCACAGGAGTAGAAAACCTAACTTTATCGGGTAAAAATGCCATTAATGCAGGGTAAGCTCATCTAATTTGGTATAGTATGAACTTGACAAAATGACTAAGATAAGCATAAGCAAAGGGATAAAAAATACACTTGACAGCAGAGCAAAAGACATGGGATGAAAGCAATGCAATCGCTCTGAAAACACCGGGAAAGAAACTTTATGTCGGCAGGATTTGAAACTAAATCAAGTGATTCCAAGAAGAGAAATTGCCGTCAGTCAAAGCCAGTACAGGTGGCATCCATAGAAGCAATTCAAAAGAGTTTAGTCGAGAATTTTGGAGACATCAAAGACCCAAGAGTAGAGCGAACAAAGAAACATCAACTTACAGATATCCTGGTGATTGCAATTCTGGCAGTGATAGGAGGAGCGCAAGGATGGGAAGACATAGAGAACTACGGCATCAGCAAGCAGGAGTGGTTGGAAGAGTTTTTAGAACTACCAAATGGCATCCCCTCAGATGACACATTCCGAAGGGTATTTGAGTTCATTAACCCTGAAGAATTAAATCGTTGTTTCAGCAGATGGATAGAAAGCCTAGTCACAAACATGGGAGGAGAGATAATTCCCATAGATGGGAAGACCATTAGGGGTTCTTACAACCGAAATCAAGGGAAATCAGCACTGCACGTTGTTAGTGCCTGGGCAAGTGAACAGAATTTGGTCTTGGCACAGATGAAAGTGGAAGATAAATCCAATGAGATTACAGCAATTCCGGCATTATTAGAATTATTGGATATGACAGGAGCTATTATCACTATTGATGCAATGGGGACTCAAACTGAGATTGCCAAAAAGATTATTGATAAAAAAGCAGATTATGTTTTAGCACTCAAGGCAAATCATCCAACTCTCTATAATCAGGTAAAACAATGGTTTGAAACATCATCTACACAGGATTTTCAAGGCATTGATGTCAGTTACGATCACCGCATTGAGAAAGGACATCACCGCACGGAAATCCGTCAAGTTTGGTCTGTTCCTATTTCGGCTGTTGGTGAACTTTACCAACCCAAAATCTGGGCTGGACTTCAAACTGTAGTCATGGTTGTTCGGGAGCGTCGTCTTTGGAATAAAACTACTCGTGAAGTTCAATTTTATCTCTCTTCTTTACCCAGTGATGCTCAACTTTTAGGTCGGGCTATCCGTAAACACTGGGGGATTGAAAACCAAGCTCATTGGACTCTTGATTGCACTTTTGCTGAGGATTCCTGCCGTATTCGCTCTTTCCATAGTCCCCGTAATTTTGCTCTTTTACGGCGCATTGCTCTCAATGCTCTCAATCGCGAACAAACTTACAAACGTAGTCTCCGCCAAAAAATGAAACGCACTGGTATGGACAACAATTACATGATTCAAGTTCTCAGTTGTTGTTTTCTTGACTCTACATTAGATTCCTCACATCCCTTATGTCAAGCCTAATTGAGATGCTCTTACCCTGCTAAAATAGGCAATTCTGCGATTACTTTGAGTGGTAGTGATTTTAGTGTGATTGCTTAGTTTTTTGATTGATTTTTTGTATTGCGGGCATCTTGCCAGTTTTTTTCAGTGGTTTAATTTACCTTAGTTTTTAAGTGGTCTATGAAAACAAGATTTGGTATGAGTACCGTTTTTTTATGAAGATGTGCTATGTGCTGTATTCCTGAGTGTAGAAACGTTATATAGCAATCCTAAATAGGATATGAACACCTCTTTTTTCTACCTCTGCGCTCTCTTCCTCTTGTGTGGTTCGTTTTAAAAATTCCGTTCATAAATCAAATAGGATTGCTATATATACAGCGTATTGCTTTGTTATGAGGTACATTAGATCCCCCTCATCGCTTCCGGTGAACCAGCCATGTAGGCGGGTTTCCCACCGTAGGTGACTGGTGTATCCCTTACGGGAGCCGGAGGCATCACCCGAAGGGGGAGGGGGTTGGGGTTCTTGTACCTCATGACACCGGGAAGTGCTGTAAGTCTACACATTTGGGATTCTTCCTACTACAAAAGACTTTTACTTTTGATTTCTGACTTCTGAATTGTGTTGTATTTATTATTTCGTCGTTTAAAAATCACCATTTCATTACCCACCACTGGACTACGCGCTATTAAATTATCCTGATCATCAACAATTTCTAAATGACTAAAATCTAATTCTTGAGAACGTTGTAATATATCTGCCATTAATTTATTTTGTTGTAATACTTCCAAACTATACCAATTATTATTAATTTTAACAGTTAAATCACTGCTACGAAAATTCGCCTGAATAGATTTTATCAAGTTAGTATAAATAATTTCTTTTCCATCACTTTCTGTAGGAACACTAATTTCTGCTAATTGATTTTCAATAGCCACAATTAAAGCTTGTTCAGGTGTTAATTCTATAACTGGTGTCGGTTCTGGTTCAGGTTTTATTTCTGGTGTCGGTTCTGGTTCAGGACTTATTTCTGGTGTCGGTTCTGGTTCAGGACTTATTTCTGGTGTCGGTTCTGGTTCAGATTTTATTTCTGGTGTCGGTTCTGGTTCAATTACAGTTGACGTAGGTGTGGGAAGTTCTTCAACTGGAGGAAGTGTTGCTATTTCAGCAGGTTTAGAACTAAAAATAGTTACAGAAGTTGTCAAAACTATCACCGCAGTTATTACCGCAAAAATTCCCGCCAGAACTGTATCTGATAGATTGTTAGAAACATTTGATGGTAAAAACAAGCGAAATGTTCTTAAAAATCCATCCCAACTCAATAAAAGCCGTTGTAAGATATTAGGCTTTATCTCAGTACTAGAAGGCTGTTCTGTCTCCAGTTTCACTAATGTGTTTTCTAAAATCCCAATTGTTCCCCTCAGAAATTGGATAATTGTCACCTTCCAAATTGGCTGGTTTTTCTGATAAGGTTTTTGAGAAGGTTGAATTTCTCTCTCACCTCTTGGTTTTTGCTGCTTATCTTGTGACATGGAACTTTCACCCAGATTAACGAATCAAAGATACAGACAATAGATTCTGACTATTGCAGTCTATTGTGCCATTTATTGAACTTAGTGATTTATGCAACTCAAACGTCGTCAATTTTTGTTTTTAGGTAGTCTTAGTGCTATTAGTACAGGATTTCTAGGTTGGAAATTATTTGGTCAAAATGCTGAAAATTCCCTTTTAGAACCAGCAATAGCCGCTAACCCAGCTAAAAAAGACTGGTTATTGCGTTTTGTATCTGTAGCTGATACAGGAACTGGTGCTAAAGGTCAGTATTCTGTAGCTAAAGCAATGAATTTTTATCACCAGAAAAATCCATATCATCTAGTAGTTTTAGCTGGTGATAACATTTATAACAACGGCGAAATTGAGAAAATAAATGCAGTTTTTGAGCGTCCTTATCAACCGTTGCTTCAAAAAGGTGTGAAGTTTCATGCTTGTTTAGGTAATCACGATATCCGTACTGATAATGGTGTTCCCCAAGTCAAATATGCTGGCTTTAATATGAAGGGACGTTATTATACATTTGGTCAAGATAAAATTCAGTTTTTTGCGTTAGATACTAATGGTAATGCTGATTGGAAAAATCAGCTAGTTTGGTTAGAGAAAGAATTAAGTTTAAGTAAAGCTGACTGGAAAGTTGTTTTTGGTCATCATCCGATTTATTCATCTGGCCAATATGGGAGTAATTCAAAGTTTATTAAAACTTTTACTCCTTTGTTTCAAAAATACAATGTTCAACTTTATATCAATGGTCATGAACACAATTATGAACGCACTCGTTCTATTAATGGGACGAGTTATTTAATTTGTGGTGCTGGTGCAGGTAATCGTCCTGTTGGTCGTTCTGAGTGGACTGAATATTCGACTAGTAATTTGAGTTTTGCGGCTTATGATGTGTATGCAGATAGAATTGAAGTGAGTGGTATTGGTACTGATAATCGTGTTTTTGATCAGGGTGTGATTAAGTTGAGGAGTGTTTAGATATGGAGGTTTTTTCTCACGCAGAGGCGCAGAGGCACAGAAATGAGGAATGATTGAGATGTGTTTAGAAAATTAATTGGATTAAAGTTATGAGGGTTAAGCAGCTCAAAATGCAATCTTTTCGCGGTATTGGCGATTTGACTTTGGATTTTGATGAAAAAGAACCAACGGTACTTGTTGGTATTAATGGTGTGGGTAAATCAAGTATCCTTGATTGTCTTGCGATTTTGTTGTCACCGTTTGCTGGACGGATTCAAAACACTACTAAATTTGTACGTGATTTAAGCAATGAAGACATAACTAATAGATACGATGAAACTCAGAATGAAATTACTGTTTCAGCTAATATTCAGCAAGAATTTACATGGCTTTTGAAATGGAAAAAAGGTGAAGACGATGAAATTTTAAAGCTACTTATGCCTTTAATAAATGAAGTAAGAAGCAATAATAAAGGTGCAAATCAAGATGATTCACTTAAATTATTACTTAAAATAATCCAAGAGAGTAACGAGAATAAAATTGATGATAAAATAGTAAAAAGAATTGAGAGAGCATATTTATTAGGGAATACCATTGATTCTTTATTTTATAATTTACATGAAAATAATAAAGGTAATATTTTATTGGTTTATTATCCCGCATATCGTGGATTTATTGATATTAATTTAGAAGTTTCAAATCAGCCTGAATTCCAAGAAACAGATGCCTATGAACAAGCACTTACAGGAGGAAGAATTGATTTTGGAATATTTTTTCAATGGTTTAGAAATAGAGAAGATTTAGAAAGTGAGTTACTTCGAGATAATCGTGATTATCGAGACAAGCAATTAGAAGCTGTGAAAGTCGCTATATCTTCATTAATGCCAGGTTTTTCTAAATTGAGAGTACGTCGTTCTCCTCTGAGGATGACTTTACAAAAAAATGATGAAGAACTTATAATCAATCAATTATCTGATGGTGAAAAATGCTTATTAGCAATGGTGGGAGATTTAGCCAGACGTTTAGCAATTGCTAATCCAGGTTTAGAAAATCCACTTCAAGGTTTTGGTGTTGTTTTAATTGATGAAATTGAACTACATTTACACCCAAAATGGCAAAGAGAAATTATTCCAGCTTTAACCAGAACATTTCCAAATTGTCAATTTATTGTTACTACTCATTCACCCCAGGTAATTAGTGAAGTAAAACCTGAAGGAATTTATATTTTAAAAAAAACAGATAATGGTATTATTGCTGTGCGTCCTGAAAGTTCTTATGGTAGAGATAGTAATCAAATTCTAGAAGATTTAATGGGTGTTCCCAAACGTCCACAAGAATTTCAAGATAGTTTACATCAGTTATTTCAATTAATTGAGGAAGGAAATCTGGATGGTGCTAGGCAATTATCTCAACAAATTGCTGATATCATGGGAGAAAGTGAGCCAGAATTAGTAAAAGCGCGTGTATCTATTAAAAGAAAAGAGATTTTGAAACGGTGAAATATATCAATAAAAGTGAGGAACCAGAAAGCTTTACTACTTGGAAAGAGTTGGAAAATGATGAGTGGAAACCAAGCTGGAATAATTTTAGCAAACCTCAAAAAACGGATGTTCATAATTCCTTGTTACAAGAACAAGGTTGTATTTGCTGTTACTGTGGTAGGTTAATTACTATTGATAGTAGCCATATTGAACATTTGCAACCAAGAACAACTTATCCTCAATTATCTCTAGATTACACAAATTTACTTGCATCATGCCAAAAAGATACTGTACCCAAAGAACCTTTACATTGTGGTAAGAAAAAAGATAAATGGTATGATAAAAAGTTAATGGTTTCACCATTAGATATTAACTGTGGTGAGTTTTTTAGATATACAGAAGATGGACAAATTTTATCAACGGAAAATCCAGATAAAGCACTTGCTGCTCAAACAACTATTGATAAACTTGACCTCAATATTGATAAGCTTAAAAAAATGCGTGTTGGCGCAATAGAAGCAATTTTAGAAGGTTTAGAAGATTTGACAAATGATGAGAGAGAAATCCTATTTCAACGCTTTAGTCAATCTGATGGAAATGGTCAAAATGAAGAGTTTTGTGCTGCAATAGTATATATCCTTAAACAATATATTTAATCATTAACTGATAATTTGATGATTCTTGAAGCTGTAATGCTTAATGTTAAATCGGGAATGGAATCTGATTTTGAATCTACTTTTAAAAAAGCTGCCGCTATTATTTCATCAATGAATGGATATTTATCCCATGCACTTCATAAATGTATAGAAGTCAAAGGCAAATATTTATTACTTGTTAAATGGGAAACTTTAGAAGCTCATACTGTGGGATTTAGAGGTTCTGTTGAGTATCAAGAATGGAAGAAACTTCTTCACCATTTTTATGAACCATTTCCCACTGTTGAACATTTCGAGGAAATTTAAACTAAATATAATGATCAGTTTGATACTATTATTGTAGCCATAAAAATAATTTATATATCAAAATTACATATTTTAAATGTAAAGTACGGTAATATATAGGATACAAAAATAAAGTACTGACCATTCAATTAGATCATTGGAATTTTGAGGATATTTTAATAAACACAACATAGCTAGAGGTAAAATTAAATGGCTGTAGAACATATTAATAGAAAAGGTAAGAAATATTATCTCCATCAAGGTACTACTAAAACAGGGAAACCAAAATATTTCTTTTCTATGAAAAATGAAGGTACTCTGGTTACAAGCATACCAGATGGCTTTGAAATATATGAAAATCCTAACGCTCAGGTTTTTTTACAAAGAATCCAACCCAAACTTATTACCGATGATGAAGTAGCCACTGTAGAGTCAGGAATGAAGAAATTCTCTAGCTTACAGTACTATCAAATAAACGTAAAGAAAAACACAATTTATGTTTATACTCCCGACCAGAATGTAACTAATCTAACAAGACTATACTCGTCTCACCCATTAGCAGAAGCTAAATATATACAGGATAATATTTCTCAATCTATATCTTATTCATCAATGCTGCGATTTATTCTTTGTGATGAAAAGGAGCGAATATTTCAAACTGAGAGATTTTGCTTTTTAGGCTCGATTGATGATTGGATAAACATAGGATCTCCAGATACTCTCCAGAAACTCATCGAAAAATATGTAAAACATTTAGACAAAGAATCTTTCTATGAATTACATTAAATAATTTGATGCAATTTCTTGTATCAGCGCACTTCTCTCTTAACAATGCTGAATTAATTTATCTAGTTATGGATCAGCAATTTCTATCAATCCTGCATGGGTAATTGAAAATTACCGTTTTCGTGCTGAAAAAATTATGGATGCAGGAAAATCAGAATATTATCGTGATTCAGTTGAGTGGTTGAAAAAAGCTCGTGCTGCCTATTTGGCATCGAATCAGCAAGCTGAATGGAAAAAATATTATCACCAGTTGATGGAAATTCACGGTCGTAAGCGTAAATTGATGGAATTGTTAAGGCAAAAAGTTATGGGGTAAAATGATGCAGTTTAACAACAAAGACACCAGTAATTATCCTATAATTCAGATAAACAACTTTTCACTGCATTGTTATACAAGTGCGAACAATATTCCGCTATTTTCAGTCTTTGTTTAAAATAAACCTACAAGCAAAATTCAGGGTTTGCAATTAAGATAATGAATGTTTTACTTATATATCCTCTGTTTCCAAAAAGTTTTTGGTCTTTTGAAAAAACACTGGCTCTGCTAGACCGTAAGGCGATGTTACCACCTTTAGGTTTGGTGACAGTAGCAGCAATTTTACCCCAAGAATGGAAATTTAAGCTGGTAGACCGGAATATTCGCGACATCACAGAAGCAGAATGGGCTTGGGCTGATTTGGTGATTTTATCAGCGATGATTGTCCAAAAAGAGGATTTGCTCGCACAAATTCAAGAAGCGAAACGACGCGGTAAGCGTGTGGCTGTGGGTGGACCTTATCCGACGGCGTTACCCAACGAAGTTACAGATGTGGGTGCAGATTATTTGATTTTGGATGAGGGAGAAATTACCTTACCATTATTTGTAGATGCCATAAATCGCGGTGAGTCTACAGGGATGTTTCGTTCTGGTGGTGAAAAGCCAGATGTCAGCACTACTCCCATTCCTCGCTTTGACTTGCTAGAGTTTGATGCTTACGCGGAAATGTCGGTGCAGTTTTCCCGTGGTTGTCCCTTCCAATGCGAATTCTGCGATATTATCGTCCTCTATGGTCGCAAACCCCGCACCAAGACACCAGCCCAACTCCTCGCAGAACTTGATTATCTCTACGAATTGGGTTGGCGACGCAGTATCTTTATGGTAGATGATAACTTCATTGGCAATAAGCGCAACGTCAAATTATTCTTGAAAGAATTAGAACCTTGGATGGTTGCACATCACTATCCTTTCTCCTTTGCGACAGAAGCTTCCGTTGATTTAGCCCAAGATCAAGAATTGATGGATGCAATGGTAAGGTGTAATTTCGGTTCTGTGTTCCTCGGTATTGAAACCCCAGACGAAGAAAGCCTCGCTTTTACTCAAAAATTCCAAAATACGCGAGATTCTCTCAGTGAAGCGGTACACAAAATTACACGCTCTGGGTTGCGAGTCATGGCAGGTTTCATCATTGGATTTGATGGCGAAAAAACAGGTGCTGGGGGCAGAATCGTTAAATTTGTGGAACAGACATCAATCCCCACTGCCTTATTTAGTATGCTCCAAGCCCTGCCTGATACAGCATTGTGGCATAGATTAGCAAAGGAAAACCGACTCCGCAGTAAATCGGCAAATATCAATCAAACCACATTGATGAATTTTGTCCCTACCCGGCCTTTACCAGAAATTGCCAGCGAATATGTAGAAGCGTTTTGGGAACTATACGAACCATCTCGGTTTTTAGATCGTGCTTACCGACACTTCCGCATTTTAGGCGAAGCAACTTACCCGAAAAAGGGCAAAGGTGCTAAAAAACCATTGAATTGGAAAGTATTACGGGCGCTGTTGACTATTTGCTGGCGACAAGGTGCTTTACGTAATACCCGTTGGCAATTCTGGCGCAATCTGTGGAATATGTACAAACATAATCCTGGTGGTATCAGTAGTTATTTAGCCGTTTGCGCTCAAATTGAGCATTTTATGGAATATCGTCAGATTGTCCGCGATGAAATTGAGGCGCAAGTGGCTGAGTTTTTGGTAGCAGAAGCTGAGGTAAAACTGGAAGAGGAAAAAGCGCAAGTTTTAGTTTAGCTAACTCTTCCGTCTCTGCTGGGGTAGGTATTCTTGGACTGAGCAGTTCGACAAGCTCACTGTAAGACCTGTCGAAGTCTCACCTGCCCTGGAAACTGCTAGAAAAGTGTAAGAATTCAGGAGTCAGAATAATTGTCAAGCCAGTAATTCACTGATTCGAGATTTTTTCAAAAATATCCAGTATGATGTTCAAATTCTTATTTATTCTGCTTTCTTTAATTCTGTATCCTGAATCCTTACAGAAAAGTTATAATTACCGTTTAATTTGCTTAGGAAAATCGGGAACTAATAGAGATTTAGCCAATTCACCCTGTTGTTCATTATAAAACTTTATTTCACCTTGTTCATTACATAACCATACTTCAATAGCTTGAGCTTCAAAATATAATTTTTTCTTGAATTCCATTTCATCTAAAGTGTTACCAATAGATTTAACTTCTATACAAATTTCTGGTGCAATTGAAGCTGATACTTCATCTTGAATAATATCAAATCGTTGTTCAGAACACCAAACCACATCGGCAACCTTGACTCCATCTGATGTGTTAATTGCACATTCTGGCATTACTTCTCCTGTATCCAATAAAGATTCTAATATACGTTGAATTCTTCCCTGATAAAAAGAATGTTTAATCTTTACTGGACTCATTACGATTTGTCCCCATTTATTTAATTCAATTTTGAATGGTAAATCTTGCAAATGTCTATTTTCGCAAACTTCTTGCCATTTCATAGTCAATTACCTAGAACGATTAATATAATTTTAATTCATTTATCAATTTGATTGCAGATAGGGGCAATGTAATCGCCCCTGACGATTTGATTACTTACTTAAAATTAGTATTAGTTAATTATCCTGACTTACACCACCCACAACTGGTTTAATGTCTCCTCCAGAAAATGGATCAGTACCACCTGTCCAGTTAAAGTCACTAATGCGAATGCTAAAACCACCTAGCTCTAGCACTGAATTATAACGCAATGTGATGCCATAGGTGCGGCGGCTATATTCCATGATGTAGTCTGTGCTACTTGCCTCACCTGTATCCAGGTTAACTGATGTTTGTAAGCCTAAACGAAATGGCCCATATATTTGTTGTGAAATGCCAGCACTCAAGACTCGGTTATCAACTGAACGATCAAACAAAAATGGTGATAAGCCGCTATTGAAACCTTGGGAATAACTAACATTAAAAGCGGTGTAGTCTAAAAATGGTCGAGAAAAATGACCAAGTTGCCCGACTAAACCAATTGTTCCAATTAAGGTGCTTTGATTATCACCGCTGGTGTAATAACTTGTAGTGCCTGTTAAACCTGCGATCGCTTGCAAGTAAGGGACAACAGGATTGGCTGTGTATTTTAATCCCTCTGTAGCAGTCGCTGCTAAAGGTTTCCCTTGCCACAGTAAGAAACCCTTATTGAGAGATGCGCTACCTTGTAAACGACCTAGAGAAATGCGATCATTTTTGCGTTGTGGTTCTAGTAAGTCTTGGCGGTCAGTGTTAGCATTAATATACTGAGCGCCTCCTTGATAACTGAGATTAACCCCACTTTTTCCTAAAGGAATATTCGGGGAAATAATCACTCCACCCAAGCTACTCTGAACTGTTTGGAAACCGAGAGTACCATTGTAAAGGCGATCGCGGTAGCTAGATTCTAGATTCAAGATATGTGGATTGACATCACCTAATGTCTGACGTAACCGCAAACTACCCCGTAAATTATCTTCTACCTTATTGAGATCAAGACTGGTTAATTCTCCCTTGCCTTCAACTATGGTTCTGGGACTTAAAACACTATTTAGCTTAGTTTTTACACCAAATAAATCGGCAATATTACTACTGTCTTCAAAAGTCTTTTGGACAAAAAACTGTGGTGTAATACTCCAACGTGTCTGATCATTATTGATAGCTGAAAAACTGCGCTCAACAAACAAACCACCTCGTTTACCACCATCAAAGCCTGGAGAGACGATAAATGGATTCACATCCCTTTCCCGACGGTCAATTGTTTGGTTATCAATGGGGATAGGCAATGTCACATTTTGGTCAAATACTAAACGTTGCTTCTGAGTAGTTACACGGTCTACCAAAGGTGCTTCTCGCGTCAACGTTACCTTAGAAGCTCGTAATTCTAATTCTGGTGGTGAAAAAGGATCATTAGTAATCCGCACATCCTCAGCTTGCCAACCGCGTGGATAGAAATCAATGCGTTGGGCTTCAAATCGCAACCGCTTCACAACACCACCTGTTTTTGGAGGGGGAATGTTTCTGGCATCTGCTTGACCACCAAGAGTCACATCAATGCCGCCAGGACTACTGATATTAGAAACTGGCTGATTAGCGCGAATGCGATCGCTCAGTGGGCGAGAGGGTACACCACCGGCTGTAATATCTGTAGTAGCAGCAGGCGAAAAAGCAAAATCTGTTTGAGTCGTAGGGACATAAATTTCGCCCCTACCATTTTCCAAATCCCCACTGTCTTGGATAAAGTTATAAGTAAAGCGTTGTCCCCGCAATACCTGATTACCCCTAGTTAAAGCAACATTACCTTCCCCTACCGCAATTAAATTATCCAAATTAACCTGCAAGCGATCGGCATCTACAACCGCCCCATCAAATCTCACCACCACATTTCCTTCAGCCGTAACAATTCGCCTTTGCTCATCATATTCTTGACGGTCGGCAATCACCTCCACCACTCTTTGTCTCACTTGTGGAGTATTCCCAGACGGTTGATCTGGTGGTGAAACAGATTCTGGAGGAGGTGGAAATTCTACCGTAGTAGAAGTTGAAGGTTGGTTATTGGGATTACGTGGTTTAAACTCAATAATATTTTGGACTGGGAGAGAACTCGGTATATTCTGTGCCGTAGATGTTCCCGAAAGATTAATCTTACCTGCTGATTCTTGTAAAGTAACAGCATTTGGCTGTTGTGGTAGGACTAATTTTTTGATCACAACTGGAGAATCAGACAACCATAAATTGTTTTTGTTACCAACTTCATCAACAACTTGTGGGGAGGTAGCGGCTGAATTATTTTCACCATCAGAATTTTCCTTCTTGGCATCACCAACTCCCAAGGATGTTCCTAAATCTGAAGCCTTCCCAGAAGCATCACCAGGGGAAAGTTCAGGAGGTAAAATTTCTGGCTGAGGGGTTGGAGATAACTCATTAGCAACTACTAAGTTATCTTTATTTATCTGTGTAGGAGTTGGCAGATCATGAGAAATCTCGATGTTTCCTGGAGTTACCAGTTGCTGCACATCAGTCTTAGCCTCTACAACTAAAGCTGAAGAGACAGAATTGGCGGCCGTAAATATTCGATAACAGGAGGTGAATCAGGTGGCAAAACTGGATGAAGCATATCTCAGGACAATCAAGCTAACAAAAAGGCAGATATTTAAGCCGGAAGGATTCAGTACATATTATGCCTTCCGACTTTCGCCTTCTGCTGACTTGCAGTAAGCCGCCAAGAGGATGACACAGTATCATTTTTCCAGACTTTTCGCCAGGTTTCGGGCGTTTAGTGTCTTCCACCTTCCAGCAGTTGCGGATAATTTATTGCGTTTTTACTCTGAATCCCGACGACCGGGGTTACGAGCAGGATCATTCGACAAAAACCCAAACACAAAAATGCCGACGAAGAAAGCAACAACAATATAAACAGCGATTTTTAAAGTCACCATAGAAATATCTCCCAGGGGTATGACAAAAAAGTTCTCAGCAATCTACTACGCTGAAAAGATAGCTCCTCTATCTTACCCATAATCTGGTTCCTTTTTGGAGGTATCTCTTGACCGTGCCAATTTTGGATTTTGGATTTTGGATTTTGGATTTTGAATTGAGGTTGTTCGCTAATCCAAATAATCCAACTAAATCTAACAAATATTGACGTTGCTTGATCCTAAAGGGTTCCCGACTGAACATTTTGACACCCTCCCCTGACAGAGGTAGGTTTTTGACAATTGGGTGAAGGCAGGACTTGGAAGACAAGGAAGGAAAGTAGACAAGGGAGTGTGAAGAGAAAAAATCGGAAAATTCTGCCCGATATGTTCCCTGTGGGAGCAATAATCACTTGTTCCCAATTAGCCAACTTTCTGTCAATGCTCAGAAGATTTTACTAATTCCTTGGTGATTCGACTTTTGATAACTTGTGCAGGTATACCCACAGCAACGGAATAGGGAGGAATATCTTTATTCACTACTGCACCAGCACCAATAACACTACCCTTGCCAATGGTGACACCATCTAATACAGTTACTCCATGTCCTAGCCAACAATCATCTTCAATGACAATTCCCTGACGAGTAATACCTTGCTGTCTCATGGGTAACAAAGGATCAGCAAAATTATGATTGTTGGCATATATGCCAGAGTGAGATGCTATCATACAATGCTTGCCAATTTTGATATTTCCTGGCCCAGCAATACAAACATTAGGCGCAATGAAAGTTTCATCATCAATATGTATGTAAGTGTCTTCCATACAGCCTATATCTACGTTGCGCTCAATTGCTACTCGATTTCCTAGATGAATTCTATTATTTTTGTGTCCTTGAGCATCTAAACGGACATTTTTAAATATGTGTACTCCCTCACTTAGTTCAATGGCAGAAGTACTGTTAAACTCTACACCATGCTGAATATACACGTTGTCACCCATAGTCCCAAAAATATGGCGATATACTAACCTTCGGAGGCGTGGGCCTAAACTAATTGTGGGAATATCTCCTAATAAAGTAGTTATTAAAAGCTCTTGAAATCGCTGTAATTTAGCAGAAATTTTCTGGTTGATCATGGTGGCAAAATCTCTCAAATAATTTTTTGTTGATTCTAATTCGTCAATTTTTGCGTTTATAGTCTCAAACGTGACAATTGATTGCACTAAATCTGCAAATAAAAGTGTTTAGGAATAGCAAGGATAAAATCATGATTTTGGTAAATTCAACAGTTCAATTTTTATTTTGTTGATCGGCAAAAATTGCCAAGCTTGTTATGCAACCATAGATACAGTTATGCGTCTTCTAAACTACTTTTTATCAGACGGTTTCCATACCTTTTTAGAGGATGATTAAAAAGTTACAAAGTATACTAAAAACAATTTCCGTAGATACAGATCTGTTTACCACAGGGTACATCTGTCCTACAGAGAGAATTTGATACTTAGAGGTTGTTTGAAAAGTATCAGGATTGATTGATTTCTCCCCAATCCCCCTTAAAAAGGTGTGCTAAATTTTTCAAAGACCCTCTTTCTAAGGCGGGTTTCCCTCATGAGTAACTGGCGTGGATTTAGAGGGATCTACAAGTTTTAGATCCTACAGGAAAAAGTTTATGGCTACGCCATGCAAGCTATCAAACATCCTCTTACTCGCCTTCTCTGCTAGGGAAGGTTTTAGAGGATTTATTTGATGTTACCAAAAATACTTTTAAAGAATCCTCTTATAACTGTAGATCAACAAGATAAATTTCAACTAAGCCACATCTACCTGTTCAGGTTTTTTCTCGCTACAATCACTTTTTGATCTAGCAGATGATGTAATGTTGGTAAATTTTTATTATTTTTAAGTATAAGTAATTTAAGGTGGATTATCACCAACTTCTGCCATCACGTTAAAGTTTATCATCGGTGCAAACAAGTAAGCGCTTCCTCGACTACTATGACGTTTGTCTGGCAACGAATTTATAAAGTATGCTGCTTTCATCATGTTGCACACAAATGTACGGACTAAAGAAATCACGCTTTCAAGGACATTAGCGACTTTGAATAACAGTTATTAATAATAATAACATACTTTATTTTTAATGGACGATTCTTAATCGAAAATCCGTTAATTCTCTATAATGGGTATCTGTAACAATTGGAATATGGCATATTTAATGACAGCCATAATTTGTCATATATTTTTTGGCAATTTGGCTAAAATATCTGATCATAGATATGGAAAAGTATTCGATTTATCATTTAGTTTATCTTATTATTAAGATAGTACCAAATCTATACTTGCAAAGTATTTTTTTTGACATACTAGTTTAATCCTTACATTTGGGTGCAACCTGATAAAAAATCGTATAACCTCTTACAAATAGTTATTTGGCACTATTTTCAAAATCTGTTAATGCAGAACCAAACTCACTAAAAGCTGTTTTGAGAATAATCTCTTTCATTCCTCTCTCAATTGCAGAATTACGGATAATATCTGCTAATTCTATAAACAGCAAAGAAAACATAAATCGATCTTGGCGGTCAACTTGTTTCAAGCAACACAATATAAATTCGTAAAGCTCAGTTTTTCTAGGTTTAGTTTGTTCTTCCCAGAGTTGGAATCCCAGTCGGAAGGTTTTTAAACGAATTTCATGAATGTTGTATGCAGAATCTTTGTAACGAATTGATATACGTTGTGGCATTTCCATAAGTTTTGACATGAAGATTGAAGATAGCAATATAATTTTCTCTTCAGTTATGTTTTGATTTATCCGGATTAAACGTGATTAAAATTTCCTCTACTTTAGGAATATGAAATGATAGAGAGTCAAAAACAGTCACGAGATTTTTACCACTCTTTTTTGAAAACCCTGTTTTTCAAGCTCAAATCTATGGTATTATTAAGAGATAATTGTAATTGTTGGGATTTCAAAAAATATTAAAAATCATTGAAATAAAGCAATGAAACTACCTAACTTAGATTCTGAAACTATAGATCGCATCATAGAAATGGCATGGGAGGATAGAACAACTTTTGATGCTATTGAAGCTCAGTTTGGTCTTCCTGAAAAACAGGTAATTGCTTTAATGAAACGGGAAATGAAGCAATCTAGTTTCCGGATGTGGAGAGAGAGAGTTAGTAACCGTCAAACGAAGCATTTACACAAGCGAGAGTTTATTGCAGGCAGGTTTAAGTCTCAGAATCAAAAAACATAACTAAAGCACGTCTAGAAACCAATAGTTTTTTCTTAATTGGGTTTTGTTTTTCAATCCTATACTGTTCTCTGTTCCCTTTTGAAAAACTCCAGTTCTCAACTTGGACGAGGTTGATCAATAGACATCTCCGGTAATGAATGTAGAGACGTTCCCGGAGATGCCTCTACAAGGGTTTCATATCACGCATATTTAATTTTTACTCCCATGTCTAATGTGTAATGGATGTTGAGGAATTGTTTTTCTAGAATCAGCTGGAGATGTGTTAAATAACACTACTATTTCTGAGGGGATGTCCTCACTAACATGGCTGGGGAATAATCTTACTCATTAAGAAATAATTAAAATTTCTGCAATTAGTTAATATACAAGGTAAATAAAATCGTTAGACTAAATTATTGATAGGTTCAATGGTACATATAAGTTTGTGGAAAGACATTTTGTATACAAGTACTTAGTAAATAATTAAATTTTACTAATCTTAGGTAACATACAAAATAAGTCTATAGACCGCAAACTTGTTTTACTGTAGAGTCTAGCCAAGTATGAGAGAATTATTCTCAATACTTAACAAAGTCATCAAAAATCCACAAACATAGTATAAAGAATTGGCAACATTGCGTAAAGACGGTCAACAATAACCATATCGGAAATTTAAAATTTTGCTACATTATGCAGCCAATTCGCACATTTAACGTTTCACCTTCACTACCGCAGCGACTAGAACCCTTGCGGAAACTGGCATACAATCTACACTTTGATTGGAATGTTGAGAGTAAAGACTTATTTCGTCGCCTAGATACTGACTTGTGGGAATCAAGTCGGCATAACCCAGTGTTGATGCTGGGTACTATTAGCCAAGCACGGCTATTAGAAGTCGTAGAGGATGAAGGCTTCTTAGCGCAAATGGATCGCGCTGCACGTCAATTAGAAGATTATTTGCAAGAACGGACGTGGTATCACAAGCAGCGCGGTCAGAACCCAAAAGAATGCTACGCTTATTTTTCGGCTGAGTTTGGACTGGTAGATTGTCTACCCGTCTATTCTGGCGGTTTGGGTGTATTGGCAGGAGATCACCTCAAGTCTGCTAGTGATTTGGGATTACCTCTCGTTGGTGTAGGTTTACTCTACCAACAAGGTTACTTTGCCCAGTATCTCAATGCTGATGGTTGGCAGCAAGAACGCTACCCCATCAATGATTTTTATAATATGCCTTTGCATTTGGAACGTAATCCTGATGGCTCAGAGCTACGGATTGCGGTAGA
This sequence comes from Anabaena sp. EIM26, assembly GCF_057568715.1. Lineage (NCBI taxonomy): Bacteria > Bacillati > Cyanobacteriota > Cyanophyceae > Nostocales > Nostocaceae > Anabaena > Anabaena sp. EIM26. Next base: position 3,442,535 of record NZ_CM172472.1, read on the forward strand.
TTATCCAGGACGCAAGGTATATGCTAGAGTGTGGCGTGTACAAGTGGGAACAGTACCACTGTATATGCTGGACACCAATATTGAGCCTAACAAGGCCTATGACCACGATATTACAGATCAGCTGTATGGTGGTGATATAGATATGCGTATCCACCAGGAAATTATGCTGGGGATTGGTGGTGTGCAAATGTTGAAAGCTTTGGGCTATAAAGTCACGGCTTACCACATGAATGAAGGTCATGCAGCTTTTTCTGCTTTAGAACGCATTCGCGTTTTGATTCAAGAAGAAGGCTTAAGTTATGCTCAAGCTAAACAGGTGGTGTCTTCTAGTAATATTTTTACTACCCACACTCCTGTACCAGCGGGCATTGATTTATTTGCGCCCGACAAAGTTTTGTATTATTTGGGTTACTACGCAGATATCTTTGGTTTACCTAAAGAGCAATTTTTAGGTTTGGGAAGGGAAAATACTGGGGATTTATCTGGGCCTTTCAGTATGGCGGTGTTAGCCTTGAAGATGGCAACATTTTCTAATGGTGTGGCACAGCTACACGGTGTGGTATCGCGGCAAATGTTCCAAGGTTTATGGCAAAAAGTTCCTGTAGAGGAAGTGCCAATTGCGGCGATTACCAATGGGGTTCATGCTCGCAGTTGTGTGGCTAAATCAACTCAGGAGTTGTACGATCGCTATCTTGGCCCAAATTGGTCATCAGCACCACCAGATAATCAGTTGTGGGAACGGATGGATTCTATTCCCGATGAGGAATTATGGCGCAATCACGAACGCTGCCGGTTGGACATGGTACTGTATGTGCGTGAGCATTTGGTCAAACATTTGCGCGATCGCGGTGCTTCAGCTTCAGAAATCGCTGTAGCCCAGGAAGTACTTGATCCCAACGTTTTAACTATCGGCTTTGCCCGTCGTTTTGCTACCTACAAACGCGCTACTTTATGGATGCGTGATTTGGACAGAATCAAACGAATTTTACTAGCTAACAAACATCGGAAAGTGCAGTTTGTGATTGCTGGAAAAGCGCACCCCAAAGATATCCCCGGTAAAGAACTGATTCGGGATATCAATCACTTCATCCACGAACAAAACTTAGAAAAACAGGTGGTGTTTGTTCCTAACTACGATATTCACATTGCCCGCTTGATGGTTGCAGGTTGTGATATCTGGTTAAATACCCCCCGTCGTCCCCGTGAAGCTTCTGGTACTAGCGGCATGAAGGCAGCTATGAATGGCTTGCCAAATTTAAGCGTACTCGATGGCTGGTGGGATGAAGCTGATTATGTCCGCACCGGTTGGGCTATTGGACATGGTGAAAATTACGAAGATCCTAATTATCAGGATGAGGTAGAAGCCAACGCTCTCTATGAGTTACTAGAGAAGGAAGTTGTACCTCTATTCTATGACCACCGTGATGAAGATGGTTTACCCCGTCCTTGGGTAGCTAAAATGAAAGATGCAATTCGTTTGAATTGTCCTTTCTTTAATACAGCCCGGATGGTGCGGGAGTATGCACAACGAGCTTATTTCCCAGCAAGCGATCGCTATCACACCCTCACCGTTGATAACTACGCCCCAGCGAAAGAATTAGCAGCCTGGAAAGCAAAACTAGGTGAACAGTGGTTTAACATCAGAATCAAAGATATTGATATCTCCGCAGCATCGGATATTGAAGTTAATCAAACTGTTGCTGTTAAAGCCAAAGTTGATTTAGCCACTTTGAAAAAAGATGATGTGCAAGTGGAATTATATCAAGGTTCCATTGATGCTAACGGTGATATTGTCAACGCTGTACCAGTGGTAATGGATTATCAAGGAGAAGATAATCAAGGGTTGAGTATTTACACAGTAGATATCACCTACACTACCTCTGGTTTACAAGGCTTATCTTTGCGGGTATTACCACAAAATCAATACCTTTCTAGTCCTTATGAACCCAGGTTAATCGCTTGGGCTGAATAGTTCTTTAATCTTTAAAATTAGGCGTTGCTGATGGAAATTGGCAACGCTTTTTTGATCACTGATTTAACTGATTTCAGGATTTCACGGAATGAAGGATATGACAGTAAATGAAAGGGTTTAAGAGGATGTTTTAAAAGGGTCTTTTAATGTCATGCTGAACGGAGTGAAGCATCTCGGTATGTGCCTGAAACCCTAGAGTCTTTCCACTTTGTTACATTTAGAATGACAATTATATGCACCATAATAAAGCTCAAATTTGACAATATCACAAATACATACTTTGCATAATTTATTATTCTCCTTTTGTCAGAATCAGGATGTCCAGAATTTAAGGATTTTCAGGATGTAATTGCGAAGTTATCGCTCAATAAATAAATTTAGCTAGATAAGGGTTTAAGAGGATGTTTTAAAAAGGTCTTTTAATGTCATGCTGAACGGAGTGAAGCATCTCGGTATGTGCCTGAAACCCTAGAGTCTTTCCACTTTGTTACATTTAGAATGACAATTATATGCACCATAATAAAGCTCAAATTTGACAATATCACAAATACATACTTTGCATAATTTATTATTCTCCTTTTGTCAGAATCAGGATGTCCAGAATTTAAGGATTTTCAGGATGTAATTGCGAAGTTATCGCTCAATAAATAAATTTAGCTAGATAAGGGTTTAAGAGGATGTTTTAAAAAGGTCTTTTAATGTCATGCTGAACGGAGTGAAGCATCTCGGTATGTGCCTGAAACCCTAGATTTTCTTTCCACTTTGTTACATTTAGAATGACAATTATATGCACCATAATAAAGCTCAAATTTGACAATATCACAAATACATACTTTGCATAATTTATTATTCTCCTTTTGTCAGAATCAGGATGTCCAGAATTTAAGGATTTTCAGGATGTAATTGCGAAGTTATCGCTCAATAAATAAATTTAGCTAGATAAGGGTTTAAGAGGATGTTTTAAAAAGGTCTTTTAATGTCATGCTGAACGGAGTGAAGCATCTCGGTATGTGCCTGAAACCCTAGATTTTTCTTTCCACTTTGTTACATTTAGAATGACAATTATATGCACCATAATAAAGCTCAAATTTGACAATATCACAAGTACATACTTTGCATAATTTATTATGGCTCTTCATTACCTATTATGCCAAATTATTAGCAGTAGGCATAAAATACTATTAAAAAACATATTAAAAACTGACTAAAAGTCTTACAGGTATTGACATATGAACAATATATATTGTTAAGTATAAATACAATTAACCGTATTTTTAGATAAAGTTAGAGTTATGACTGGCAAAAGAGATATTAAAATTCTCACAGAGCTTCTTGATTTAGATGATGTAAAAGTCATATCACATCGTCTTCATAGTGGGATTGGAATGATTTTACAAACCGAATCAAAAAAGTCATATGGTACTTGCCCCAACTGTGGCACAAAAAGCCATAAATTACATCAAAACCATCACCACATTATTAAAGACTTACCTTTTGGAGAAAAGCCAGTATTTTTAGAAATTAATAGACGACAGTTCAAATGTGCTGTATGTAAAAAACCGTTTAGCGAAGACCTAGATTTTGTCAGAAAAAAAAGGACTTTTACAAAGCGACTGGCACATAAGACAATACAAGAAGTTTTAGAGAATGATATTCATAGTGTAGCGTCAAAAGGTATAGTGACAACGGAAGAAATAGAACGGATGCTAAAAGATGCATCCGAAACATTACCCAATTTAAAACCTCTGAACTTAAAAAGACTTGGACTTGATGAAATAGCTCTGATTAAAGGCAAAGGTAATTACTGTGCAGTCTTAATAGATTTAGATACATCTCAACTAATTACTATATTAAATGGACGTACGCAAGAAATAATCAAGAAAACTCTTATGGAATGGGGATTTGAGGTTTTAGAACAAATAGAAGAAGTCAGTATAGATTTGTGGCAAGGCTATAAAAATTTAGTCATAGAATTAATGCCAAATGCCCAGGTAGTAGCAGATAGATTTCATGTAATGGCACAGATAAATAAAGAACTAGATACACAAAGAAAAAAAGAAAAACGCAGCGTAGAAGAGTTAATTAAAAAAGCAAATTCAGCAGAAGAAAAATCTAAATATGAACAAATATTATCAGGTCTGAAAAATAGTAAATATCCCTTACTTAAGAATGAAGAGAATTTAAATGAGGAGCAATTACACAAACTTATTCAAGTTCAAAATGTATCCCCTGTATTGAAAGTAATGCATGAACTGAAAGAGAAAATTAGAACGATTTTTAATAATACTCGTGATTGGTATACGGGAGTCTTTAAACTGGGTATGTGGCTATCAAAAGCTAAAAAATATTTCCCAAATAGTAACAATACTATTATTCGTTGGTTTGATGAAATTATTGCTTACTTTGATAACCGAACAACTAGTGGTACTGTAGAAGGAATTAATAACAAACTTAAGCTGATCAAACGTTCTAGTTATGGGTTTAGAAACTTTGACAATTTCCGAGTTAGATGTTTACTTAATTGGCATCTATATTATTAGTTTAGCATAGCAACTACTGAAGAGCCTTTATTATTCTCCTTTTGTCAGAATCAGGATGTCCAGAATTTAAGGATTTTCAGGATGTGATTGTGAAGTTATCGCTCAATAAATCAACTTAGCTAGATATAGGAATTTCTTGATAATCACCCAATTCAGTTGTATTAATAACAGAAGAAATTTTATCAAGTTGTGTCCGAATTTTTGGACATGAAGTTGATAGTAAAACAACAATTGCAATTTGGCGATCGCTCAAATTCTGTTGATAACGCAAATTCTGATCTGTTGTAATAGAAATCTCCGAAAAAGAATGTAGAGACGTTACATGGAACGTCTCTACAAGGGTTCTAGGATAAGCATATTTAATTTCTGGAGATGTTTAATAAATATTTGATATCCTTTAGATTCAGCAGCTTTTAATAAATCTCTATTTGATAAATTAAACCATCTTTCTTCATAAGCATTGGGGGTCAAATCCCTGTTTTTATCCTGTAAATCCTTTAATCCTGGATATCCTGATTCTGACAATTTTCCTAATTAGCAACTTAGGTTATCTCATTATATCTAGGCAGCTAATGTTTCAAGCTCATAATTAAGTACAGCTTCAACTTGTGATCTTTGAACAGGTGGAAACCATTCCAAAAAATCATCTACTGTTGCACCATCGCGCAAATTTTCAAATAATGCAGTAACTGGAACTCTCGTTCCTATACAGGACTTACGCAAAACAGAACGGAAGTAGGGGTAATTCATGAATTACCCCTACGCAAGAATCAGGTTTTGAGTTTAATCTTGCGTAAGTCCTACTATAAATACCCATGCTCCACTTACTTTATCAGGTTGTCTTTCTATAGCATCTAAATTTTCCCATTCCTTCATTCACTCATACCTCTTTGGTAAATGGAAAAGTTACATTTAGATTAATTATAAACTAGCAATTGTCTGAATCAGGATTTACAGGATTTAAGGATTCACAGGATAAGGATTTTGGAGATTTTGTAGGGTGCGTCAGATTCGATGATTTATCAAAATAACAGAAATTTGACATCTGACGCACCGGCTGATGATTTTTTGTCAGAATCAAGATTTACAGGATAAAATTGTCCGCCATGGGGGAAAATACTATTGAAGCATCATGTAAATGCTACCCTACATTACCCCTAATTTATGGATGAACAGCGTCTCCAGGCATATCAACAGCTAATTCAACAACTGCTAAGTTGCCCAAATGGGGAAGAACCGGCAATATTAGCAGCTAATAACGAATTATTAGATGCTGGCTTTTTACAAATGGTGGTAGCGGTAGCAGGGATGTTTACCCAAGAAGGACAGGAAAATACAGCTAACTGGTTACTGGCTTTAGCGTCTCAACTAAGTCAAGAGTTAGATATACCCCTAAATGGAAATACCCAGACAAATCAAGTTACTGAAGCAGATATAGATACCTATTTACAATTTTTATTAGCAGTATTAAAAACCACCGCAGAAAGTCAAGGCAACCCCCAGGTAGTTTACCCCTTACTGGCAGCAAATACAGACAAACTGAATCTGACTTTTGCTCAATTATTACAGGCTTGGGCAACAAATACACTAGCGGAAGCAGAACCAGACTCAGCAGAATCAATCACTGTAGATATATTTAATTTTAGTAATCTGATTCAACAATTTCCTTTGGGCAATAAAGCCAATAATATGGAAATTGCTATTACTGGTTATGAAATCGCTTCCACTGTTTTTACCCGTACTACTTCCCCAGAAAGTTGGGCAACCACGCAAAATAATCTAGCGACTGCCTACTTATACAGAATCAGGGGAGATAAAGCCGAGAATCTGGAAAATGCGATCGCTGCTTATGAGAATGCTACTGTATTCGTGGTATAGTGGAAATAGAACAAACGGAGAGCGATTGCTCTTTAGAAAAAACTATTCAAATATTAGGAATTGGTTTTGGTGGTGGTGGGATAGTTTCTGGTGTAGTTACTTCAAATATTGAAAAAATTAACCGTCCTATTGCTTTTATCTCTCCCCATAATCCACCTCATCCTTTTTACGCATCCTTAGTTTTAAGTATCATTGCTACTTGCTTATTTATCATTTTCGGTTGGTTAATTACTAAACGTAAATAATATGAATTGTTGTGAATCTTTCCTGACTCATTAGACATCTCCGAAAACTATCAAAGCCGCTTTGTGACTAGCTGACAAACTGCAAAAGCCAGGATTGCAAACTAGCTAATGTAGACGATAGAATAGGTGTTTGAGATATTTACTGATAGTAACAAGATAAAAATACGAAGTTATATGCGTCAATTTTAGCCAGGGGTTAAGGGATTTATTTCTGTTGGTAATATGAGGGAGCCAATTCGTAATCTGACTAAGCCACAAATTGTCAAAATTACTTGTTCATATTTGTGAGGATTTAACCGGAATCGTTCCTGGACAACTCGAAATATTTTGACGGAACGAATACGGTGTTCAACAAACACCCGTTTGGCTGAGAATTTCTGGTTTTCTTCTTTCTGTTCAATGGTTAATTCTCGCTTTTTTGGTTTCTTAATGGGAGTAGAAATTAAATCTTCTCCTTGATAGGCTAAATCTCCCTTAAATCTTTGGTTTTGGTCAAACTTTGAGCGATGTTCTCGGAATAAAGTAATATCACTTTTGGGACCTTTTTCCCCAGCCACTACATCAACTATGTCACTGGCATCTGGCAAGATAACCATCTGAGTTTTAAATGTATGATGACACTTCTTGCCAGAGTAATATTTTTCTTGTTCTTGATTGTCTCCAGGTCTTTCCCTGACTTGCTCATAGCTATCTACAATTAATTCATAGTCTGTCAGTATCTCTTTAACTATTTCATAGTCAGATGCGTTTTTTTTTACTTGTTCAAGTAAACTAGATGGCAGTAATTCTCTTAGGAGTGGCAACCAGTAATTAAATGTACTATTGGCTGTAGATTCGCTGACTCCAAATTGAATCCCCAGCAGTTGAAATGTTGTCATGTGCCTCAGATACACCAAGGTTAAAATTATTTGTTCACGGATAGATAATTTGGGTTTACGTCCACCTCCACCTGCAATAATTCTAATTTTTCTTGCTTCTAATAAACCTTGTTTCTCATTGTGTAAGTTTTCTGCATTTTCGATTAACTGTTGTAGCTCCACATACTCCAGTCCAATCAACCTCTGTGTTTCTTTTTGATTCTCTTCAATATAATTCAGTAGACTACTCATATTTGTGTATCAAAAATCTCTTATCCTCTCTTTTACCACAGAATATTACTATTTTGGAGATGTCTATTCAGAACACGACAAAAATCTATGGAAAAATTAGATACAAATTCTTTGGGGAATAACAATATAACCTGTGGTTAAATCTCCTAAAACTAGGTTGCGTTTTTCTCCCCAATACCACCAGTAGGCAGCTACATAAGCACAAATTAAGCTATCTAGTTTATCTTCTGTGGCTTTGAGTGCTGCACCTGTGGTGGGTATTTCGGAAGGAAACGAACCGCAGAGACGCAGAGGAGGGGAAAGTGTTGGGAGGATATCGAGGATATAATTATATAGTTTGATTAGTTCTGAACGGCGATCGCTAATTCGTCCTTTTTTGTATTTGAGGATGCGTTCTAATTTAAATAGATTTACTATGGCTGGGTGGGGGAAAACTTCGATTTGATATCTGTTGGGTTTTTGCGGTTCGATGCTTGGTGCGTGTGCAAAACCGCGTGCTTCTAATTCTAAACCAAAGTTGATTGTCCGTTCGGCAAATGGTAAGTTTTGATTGGCGGGATAACAGCCAGCGTGATATTTACCAAAGTATTTATGACTAAGTTTATCTGGTAAACGACTGCCTGTAGAATTGGGGATCAGGGTGGGTGCATCTACAGCAATAATTGCACTTTCATCTGCTTGTACAATTTTATCTATCCATGTGAGGATGTCTGCAATCGCTTCTTGGCGATCTAAATTTAGTAGTTGCAGTTTTTCATCTATCAGTTCTAAGCAGCATAGTCCACTGGGTTGGGATTTCCAGCCAAAATCAATGCCGACAAATTTCATGATTTTTTAGCTTAAATATGCATTTATTATCGCATTTGCCAGGAATACCTGGAGGAAATAAATCTATCTTTCAGACGTTTCGTTTTAGACCCTGGTTCTTGTATGGTGTCATAGGTTCCGAATATTTACTGTGTAATTCACAAAAATGATTCATTTTTTACAGTTAATATCTTGAGCGAATCAAAAACTAATTCATAAACCTCAGCAAATACACTTAAAATAAATATCAATGTATGTGCTTACTGGTAAATGAATAGGTAAACACTAATGAGCTTATGGAAGTTTGCAATTGCAGTGAAACATCGCTCCTGTAAGCGTTTCCAGTGTATGCAACGAAAACCTAAAATATCGAAAAACCATGAACACAACTTGGCAAGGAATAACCCAGTTGAAAGAAGTTAGTTTGTCGAACCGGGTGCAGCAATTTTTAGCACAATCGTCAAGTTTACAAACTGAAACATCAGAGGTAAGTAAAGGAGTTGCTGATGTTCAAGGAGTTGTTGAACAACTAATTCTGTTTACTCCTCGGTTGCTGGGGTTGGCTGTGATTTTGTTAGTTGGTTGGCTGATTGGTGCGATCGCATCCAAGGCCATAGAAAAAATCCTCAATCGCACAAAAATAGATAACCGAATTGCTGCTGGAATCACTGGTAGTCAAGATGCTCCCCAGATTGAGAAGCTAATCTCTGGGCTAGTCTTTTGGAGTATAATTCTGTTGACAGTAGTAGCTGTTTTACAGAGTTTAGGCCTAGAAGTAGCCTCCAGACCACTGAATAATTTCCTCAATCAACTGATTGGCTTTTTGCCTCAAGTAGTTGGTGCGGGCATAATTTTGGGTGTGGCTTGGTTTTTAGCAACTATCGTCAGGCTATTGACTATTCGGACATTACAGACGTTACGATTTGATGAGCGTCTGAGTCAAGAAACCCAAGATGGTACACCCAGCACGAATCAATTGTCTCTCAGTGAGACTATTGGTAATGCTTTGTATTGGTTCATCTTTTTATTGTTTCTGGGCTTACTTCTGGAAACTTTAGGACTTCAAGAGGCACTACTGCCAGTACAAGCTTTAACTACACAGATTCTTTCAGTTCTGCCCAACATTTTAGCGGCAATTCTCATTGGTACAGTTGGTTGGTTTATTGCCAATATCGTGCAGCGGATTGTCACAAATTTACTACATACAACGGGGATTGATCATGTAGGAAGTCGGTTTGGGCTATCTCCAGCTGCGGGGATGCAATCTTTATCCAAGATTATCGGCACGATTGTCTATATTTTAATTTTGATTCCTGTTGCGATCGCATCACTCAATGCTTTAAAAATTGAGGCGATTTCTGCACCGGCAATTATCATGCTGCAACAGGTTCTCAATACTTTACCTAGTATTTTCACAGCAGCAGGAATTATCATTGTTGCCTATTTTCTGGGTAGGTTTGTCTCAGAATTAGTGACAACTATCCTCACCAGCTTAGGCTTTAACAACATTTTCACCGTCTTGGGTTTGCCATCACTCAACCAGCAAGCAGTTTATTCCGAACAACCCACAGCCCCAACCCGCACGCCATCAGAAGTAGCTGGAATTATCGTCTTAGTTGGGATCATGCTGTTTGCAACTGTGGCAGCAGTGAATATTTTAAATATTCCCGCATTAACATCATTGGTGACAGGTATTGTCATTATCTTGGGAAGAATTTTAGCGGGATTGATAGTATTTGCGATTGGGTTATTTTTGGCAAATCTGGCTTTTAGCATTATTAGCAGTTCTGGAAATTCCCAAGCCAGAGTTTTGGCACAAGTAGCGCGGATTTCGATCATTGCCTTGGTTTCAGCAATGGCACTGCAACAGATTGGGGTTGCGCCTGATATCGTGAATTTAGCCTTTGGGTTGTTATTTGGTGCGATCGCTGTCGCTATTGCTTTAGCATTTGGTTTAGGTGGCCGTGATGTCGCCCAAGAACAAATGAGAGAATGGTTAGCTTCTTTCAAGGAAAAAGAAGATAGGTAGGTGATAGGTTACAGGTAGATCAGGGATTTTTAATAACCTTCCTCCCCAATTACCAATTACCGCTTTCTCACTTTCACCTTTGTCAACAACTCATCTTTAATGCGGTTGAGAATTGAAGTTTCATCCAGATTTGCCAAAATTTTAGTCACTACTGCTTTCGGCCCTTCTGTCCCCCAAGTTGCCCCATTAGCTAAATAAGCTTTAGTAACTTGTCCAATGCCATAAGAAGATACTCCCGCAACTCCTCCTTGAGTGATGGCTACGGATATATAGGGGGCTAGGGCAATTCCGGCTGTAGCTGATGTAGAGATACCCAGTAAACTTTTTAGACCACTCAAACCTAAATTTGCTAGTAGTTCACTGGCACCGATACCGCCCATACTCAGGGCAATTTTTTGTAGCAACTGTACAGCACCGCTTTCTGTCATGGGGATGCCGTAGAGTTGAGATAAACCGAGAATTAAAGCGATATCAATGACTACACCACTAAGTATATCAACTACAGTCACAGGATTGAGAGCGATCGCAACAGCCTTAGTCATCACCGCTTTCCAAATCAACTGATTCGCATTCTCTTCCCGAATCATCAATTTCCGCTGCACAAGCTGCTCATTCACCGTATCAGCATAAAGCATCGAATTTAAAGCCACTAAAGCTTTACCCTCACGTTGTAAAATCTCTAAAATTTTCAGCTTTAATTCATCAACTTGAGCATCACCTGAACGCAACTGTACTCCCCTAGTCCCATCAGCACGACGCACCGCTGTTTTTACCAAAGGTGAAGCCGCAGACATTACAATCTCATCAGGTGAAACCAATTCCCGCACCCTCTCATCCCGGATTTTATGATAAATTGCCATCCGGTCGGCTTCTGGGTATTGGTCAACTTTATTAAACACCAAAATAATCGGTTTACCAGCTTCCCGCAATTGAGAAAGTGCCTCATGTTCCATCTTTGTGATATCAGCAGTAATCACAAACAAAATTAAATCCGCTTGTTTTGCTATCTGTTCAGCCAACACCGCACGAGTTTCCCCATCAACTTCATCTAATCCCGGAGTATCAATTAATTCAACTTGAGACTGACTACTAGTACCTAAAGTCACTCGCAAAGCTTTTTCTTTTTTACCAATTGTTTCTTCTGTAATTCTCCAATTCACCTTTTGTTCAGTACGGGTAACACCATGCAAAGGGCCAGTTTCAAAAACTGATTCACCAACTAAAGCATTCAGCAAAGAAGATTTACCACGTCCCACCATCCCAAAAGCAGCAATTTGCACCACCATACTTTCTAATTTTAAGAGCATGGTTTCTAGGTCGGCAATTTCTGCCTCCAATCCAGATTTTTCTTGGACAGTGAGGTCGAGACTATTAACTAAATTTCTCAGCGCCGTTTTGGCTTGTTTATAGTTGAGTTCAGACTGAATATCTTCAAAGGTAAAAATGGCGCTGTCCAATTCTTCTTCCCAGTTGGGTAATTCGTTTGCAGGGGGTTCTGGTAATGTTGATGTCATGTTAATCTACGAATTTTGGATTGACCTCGCTTCTGATCTTAGTAACTTTTAGCAGGAGTTTGAGAAAATAGGATAGAGAAAATTACTATAATCCATAATTTATGTAACTGACTTATTAGTACCTGAGTTCAGTGTTAGGAGTTAGGAGTTAGGAGTTATGATTTTTTCAATCGAGAGAATAAGGGTTTGAGACTCCTACTGGGGGAGAGTTTTCCACAAATTATCTTATGTCGAACTCAGTTATTAGTAGGGTGCATCAGATCCCGCATTATCAAGCCTGACGCACCTTACAAGAGCATTGACTGCATAACTCCTATAATTCTTACTTCATCACTGATAATCTCTATTTTTGCTTTTATCTGCAATTTTACTGAATTTTAATTAAACTTACTAAAAATAATTCTGTGTAATTCCTGCATTATAGCAGTTGACTATCTCTCCTTTTTCACCGAATATAGAAAGGAGAATTTTTTATGAATAAAAAAGCATCAATATTGAATAAACAATCAAAATTCCTACCTCTAATTAAACTTTAGCAAATGAACAAGATTTTGATCATTGAAGATGATCCTCTCATGCGAGAGCTTATTCAGCAAATTCTCGACTTGGAAGGATTCTCTAGCATCACCGCAGAAGATGGATGGCTAGGTTTACAGATGGCAGAACAGCATCAGCCTGATCTGATTATTTGTGATGTGATGATGCCTAGATTAGATGGCTATTCTTTAATTCAAACATTGCGCCAAAATCCAGTTAATGCCACAATTCCTTTGATCTTTTTGACGGCTAAAGCCGAGCGATGTGATCTGCGTCAAGCAATGGAACTTGGTGCTGATGATTACTTAACCAAGCCTTTTGAAGCCTCTGAACTCCTGCAAGCCATTAAGACACAACTCAAAAAACGTCAAGCTGTTACCCAACACTATATCAATCAGGTTCAGCAGATGGAAACTGAACTGGTATATTTAGCTCGTCATGATAGCTTAACCGGTTTACCTAATCAACTTTGTTTAGAAGAGAAATTTAATCAAAACCGTTTACAAGTTTATAGCCAGCAACAAATGCTGCCATTTTTACTTATTGATATAGATATTCTTTATCCTCACAAATTATTTTTTGAAACCAGTATGCAATATTTTCTTATAAAAATATTGTCTGGAAGATTAAAAGATTTAAATTTGCAGAATAATTTGATTGACCTAATAGCTCAGTTAAAAACAAATCAACTAGTAATTTTATTAAAACCAATTCAAGAAATTAAGACTATTACTGATATTGCTCAACAATTTTTAAATAATTTATTAGAACCATTATTTATTAGCAATCAAAAAGTATTTCTTCAAGCTAAAATCGGGATTTCTTGTTATCCAAATGATGGATTACAAGTCAGCCAATTATTAACTCGTGCAGAATTTGCTCTTGAATATTATCAACCTCAAGATACAAATTTATATCATTTTTATAGTCAAGAGATACTAGATAACTTCCGCCAAAAAGTTATTTTAGAAGCTGATTTAATACCTGCTTTAGAGAGAAATGAATTTCAGCTTTATTATCAACCTCAAATCAATATTAGCACAGGGAAAGTTGTTGGTGTAGAAGCGCTAATTCGTTGGCAACATCCAGAATATGGAACGATTTCTCCAGCAGAATTTATTCCCATTGCGGAGAAATCTGGTTTTATTATTCCCTTGGGAGAATGGATCATCGCAACAGCTTGTAGAGAATTTAAACTTTTGCAATCTGAACAATTTAATAATTTTAATATGGCTATAAATATATCAGCTTGTCAGTTCAGAACAGAAAACTTTAGTAAAAGAATTATTGACATTATTAAAAAAATAGGAATTGCTCCTGAATCTATCGAATTAGAACTGACTGAATCAGTATTTATTCAAGATATTGAATTAGTAAAACAGAAATTAGATAATTTAAGCAATCAGGGTATAAAAATCTCAATTGATGATTTTGGTACAGGTTACTCATCATTTAAATATCTGCAAGATTTTTCTTTTCATAGCCTGAAAATAGATCGTTATTTTATTACTAATATTGACCAATTTAAAAATAAACAAGCTCTTGTGAAGAGTATAATTCAGACAGCTAATAATCTTAATCTTAATATTGTTGCGGAAGGAGTAGAAACAAAAAATGAGTTGGATTGGCTAATGCAAAATAATTGTGATGTAATTCAAGGATATTTTTTTAGTCCCCCTTTATCAATAGAAGAATTGAGAAAATTTTTATTGTTAAAAAAATAAAATTGAGCTTTTTCATAGCTGTAAATACAACGGATTGCAGATCAATGAGATACAGAATCTAAGGTCAAAGCCAGACACCAAGCCAGTTTTACTCCGAACACCGAACACCGAACTCCGTTCGCGTAGCGTCTCCGTTCGGCGAAGCCGTGCCGTAGGCATAGGAGAAACTCCTGACTCCTGACTCCTGACTCCGAACACCTGACTCCGAACTCCTAAATTCTGCTGTAAGGAATACTGACTGTAAATGTTGTTCCTTTTCCTAGTTTGCTGTCTAAGGTAATTTCCCCTTTGTGCAGATCAACACACTTTTTGACTATGGACAACCCTAAGCCTGTACCAGAGATACTGCCAACGTTAGAAGCTCGATGAAAAGGTGCAAATAAATTAATTTTGTAGTCTTCTGGAATACCGATACCAGAATCTTTGATTTTAAAGATTAATTTGTCATTTTCTATAATCAGATCAAATTTAATTAAGTTTGCTTGAGGAGAATATTTAATAGCATTTGTCAAGATATTGGTGAGAATTTGTTGGAGGATTTTTTTGTCAAACTGTACTATGAAAACATTATCTAATATTAATATTGGCTTACTGGCTTTGAATGAAAATTCTATTACGTGTTTGTTGCCAGAGGCTTCTATTTGCTGTGTGAGATGATGACAAAAAGCAATGATATCTGATGCTTCTGGGTTGAATTCCATCTTCTCGGTTTCAGTACGATTAATCATGAGAACATCGTCAAGAAGTTGGATGATATGCTTAATGGTTTTTTGAATGGTTCCTAGATGTTCTTGTTGTTTTTCTGCGGTCAGACGCTCTTGAAATTTTTGTACAATGCCTGTAGATGAGGCGATAATGGCTAAAGGTGTGCGAAATTCATGGGATGCCATAGTAATGAAGCGCGATCGCATTTTGCTGACTTCCTTTTCTTGCACTAGAGACAGTTGCAATTGCTCAAATAGATCCGCTTGTTGAATGGCGATCGCTAATTGGTTGGCTATTTGTTGTAACAATTGGGCTTCATCTTCTTCCCAAATACGTTTTGTGCTACAAGCATGAACAACCAACACACCCCACAGTTTCTGTTTATGCTCAGAACTTACCCAGCGTCCGGTTTCGTTTTCTCCAAGTTCCTGTAAGATGGGAGCGACAATTTTAGACTGAATATTTCCTTGAGTGGAGTATTCTACTAAGCAAGGTGTCCAGATATCGTTGATCACATCAGGAACAATCCGGGGTTTTCCCTGCCAGTAGCAGTCTAAAATCTCTTGTGACCATTTTTCATCTTCCCAATGATGATTCTTCAGGGCTGCATACCCGCTAGAAACGACTTCTTCCACAATTTGACTTCTGCCTTCAGGAAACAGACGGAAGACAATCACCCGTTCCACTTGCATTAATTCTTTAACTTGTTGGGTAACGGTGGCAAGAATATGGTTTACATCTAGCGTAGAGCGAATTTGCTGAGTGATATCCTGAATAATTTTCTGCCGTTGTAGTTGCAGTGATATTGCATTTTCAGCTTGCTTTCTAATAATTAGTTCAGATTGTACTTGCTCATATAAAATAGATTGTTGAATGGCGATCGCTAATTGATTGGCTATTTGGTTGACAAGTTCAATCTCAAACTCCTGCCAATGACGGGTTTCAGAACATTGATGAATACACAACAAACCCCACAAATTTTCTCCATGTAGCAATGGCACAACTAAGTTAGCTCTAACCTGAAATTGCACCAAAACATCTCGATGACAATCTGTTAGTCCAGCATTGTCAATATCGTCTACTGCTTGAATTCGTCCTTGCTGATACTTAGCAGCATATTGTTCACCAAAACAGTGGTCATGAATTTGAGTCGCTAGAGCAGATGTAAAGCCTGCAACTACAGATTCCGAGACAAATTTACCATCATTAAAATTACTATCAGGATCTAATTGAAAAATTCCTACCCGATCTGCATTCATGAAATGTCGGATTTCTTGAGTCGCAGTATTAAAAATAGTAGCCAAATCCAGAGATTGACGAATGCGTTGGGTGGTCTGATACAGCAAATGTTCTCTTTCTGCTTGCTGCTTAATTATTTTTTCTGTTTGCTTGCGATCGCTAATATCAAGAAGTACGCCTTGACATCCTATGATTACACCGCTTGCATCTTTGAGGTTTGAAGCTTTGGATTCCACCCAAATATAGCTACCATTTTGATGGAGATGACGGAATTCTGCACTTACTAAATTCTTATCAGATTTGCCCAACTCTTCAGAAGTGCTAATCATGTATGGGCGGTCATCTGGATGGATTAATGATATGAACGATTGTCCATAAAATTTTTCTACTTCCCAGCCAAATAACTCTTGAAATTGCGGTGAAAGGTAGATCAATTCTCCCTTTGTGTTGCATAACCAAGTCACATGAGTAGCTGCTTCTACCAAATTTCGGTATTTGGCTTCACTGGTTTGTAAAGCTTTAGTACGTTCTTGAATTTGATTTTCTAATTCTTGATTGAGTTGATATAACTGTTGGTAAGTGTTTGCTTGTTGAATAGCAATTGAAAGTTGAATCGACAGTTGCTGCACCAGTTCGATTTCTTCAAGTTCCCAATTGTGGGGCTGATCGCGGTAACTTGTTAATATCAATCCCCAAAGCTGTTCTGCTATGACGATAGGAACCATGAGTTTGGCGCGAATATCCAACTCGATGAGCATATCCTGATAGCAATCACTCATGGATTCGCAATGGATATCATTAATAACCCGAATCTGCCCTTGACGGTAAGGTTCCAGCCATTCTGGGGTAATACAGGGATCTTGAGGCTCATTATGGAGAATAGACACTCCATTTGCAACTATGGATTCGGCGATAACTGTACCGCTAAAGTCAGGACGGAACTGGTAAATAATGACGCGATCGCATTGCAAGAGCGATCGCATTTCTGCAACTGTGGTATTGAGAATATCTTGTAAATTTAAAGATGACCGAATTTGAGAAGCAATTTTAGTAATTAACTGCTCGCGCACTATTTTTTTTCTGAGTGCAATGGTGCGCTCACCTACTTCCTCTTCTAGTTCAACGGTGCGATTTTCTAGCAGTTCTATTTTCTCTGCTTCTAATTGCGATACTTTTTGTTCTAAAATTTCTGTTAATTTATATAATTCTAAGGGGTTAAGAACTTGTAATATATCACTTTGGGTAACGATGCCTAACAATTCTCCATTTATTCCTGTCACCACTAAACGCTGAATCAATCGCTGCTCCATTATCTGCTGTACGTTCCACAGAGATTCATCGTCCTTAACACAAAAAATCGGCGTACTCATGACTGCCTCTGCTAGACAGGTTTCAAAATTTAGGTCTAAGGCTTGAAACTGGACAATATCACGCTCAGTGACAATACCGATGGGAATGATTAGGGATGCCTGTGTTTGTACGATGACGACAGAACTGATGCGGTTTTCTGCCATTAAGCGAGCGATCATTAATATGGAAATATGAGGAGCAGCACAAATCACCTTTGTTGTCATCACTTCACTAACAAGACGCAGCCGCAACAAGTCCACAGGCCGTGATTTTTGCCGCAAACTTTCATGAGTTAGCAGTCCCATCAGTTGATTTTGCTCATCAATCACTGGTAAATGACGAATTTTATGGTGTTGGAGTAGATTAATGGCAAAAAAGAGGTCAGTAAACTCCGACTCGTACAAGGTGACAAGAGGATGAGCCATAACATCGCGGATGGCTAGGTTGTTTAATTTTCGTCTTTGGGCGCTGAGTCGCACCACATCTCTTTCTGTGAAAATCCCTATCGGTTGATTATTTTCTACAACTAGGACACAGCTTGAACGTACCTCTGCTAGTAAGCTTTCTTGTTTGCTGTCAGTGGCTTGGGAAACTGAACACACTGATCTGACACCACTCATTTGAGCGATCGCTTCCACTACCGTTGTTTCTGGCGTTACTACTAGTGGGTTACGAACTATAGCTAATCTGAGTTCAGCTTGAGTGTGTGCTTTTGCAGGTACAAACATTGTTTAGATAGGTATGTTTATTGCTTTTTGGATAATTACTCTTACAATTGAGTTCAATATAATGACTATAGAATATATACAGTATCTTATAGCTGAATTAAGTCAAGACGGAGCGTTCTTATAAACCTATAAAACCAGAAATCTTTATTTCTGCGTGCTGTGTAAGTTTAATTGTCCTAAATACATATTTTACTACTATAAAAGAGAATAAACCTTATCATATCATCAGCGCCCATGGCAAAATATTTAGCTATTCTTTAATGTGTGTGAAATCCCTTTATTCTCTCATAGTTCACCTCTAAGAGTTTCTTCCCTCAAATAGATAATTTCTTCTGTAGTAGTACTACTTAAGTATTTATGCAAAAATTAGATCAACTTAAAAAGTTATATTCCCAAGACTTAGAACTGAGAAAAAACTGGTATTCTCCTGTCGCAGAAGCATATAATAAAGTCAGACCACGCTATCCCCAAGCAATCATTAAAAGTGCTGTTGAAATTGCTAAACTTACTTCTGATAGCAAGATTCTTGAGCTAGGATGTGGTCCGGGGAATGCAACTATATCTTTTGCTCAACTAGGATTTCCAATGGTTTGTTTAGAACCAAGCCCAGCAGCTTGTCAGTTTGCTAGAAAAAATTGTGCAGAATATCCAAATATAGAGATTCAGCAGACAACTTTTGAAGAATGGAAATTAGCACCAAAGAAATTTAATGCTGTTTTAGCAGGAACTTCTTTTCATTGGATGAACCCTGAAACAGCTTATACAAAAACTGCTGATGCCTTAGAAGATGACGGTGCTTTAATTTTGTTGTGGAATATGACACCTCAACCTAATTATGAAGTATACCAAACTTTGTATCAAGTTTATAAAATTCATGCTCCATCTTCAGCAAGATATGAAGATATAACAACGCAAGAAAAAATAGTTAAATCTTTCGGAGAAAAAGCCCTAGCTTCCGGTAAATTTAAAGATTTAGTATCTGATCATTTTATCTGTCAAGTAACTTATAGTGTTGATGATTATTTACTGCTGTTAGGTACTCTTTCACCATATTTAAAGTTAGAAGCTACAATTCGGGATGCTTTATTTGCTGGTTTACGAGAAAAGATGAATGAGCTTTATGGGGAAAGTATTGAGATCACATATATTTCGGCTTTTCAGGTAATGAGCAAGGTTTAGGTGAGGTTGCTCGCTATTAGATCCCCAATTTTTCTAAAAAATCAGATCCTGTAGGGTGGGTTAATGAAATGTACCCCACCTTATTTTGTTGATCTTAAGCGAAATCAATTTGTTCCACAATATAACTTAGCTAATTTTAGACAGGACTTATGCGATCGCTTTTAGAATCAAGGCAAAGAAGCGCAATCACCTCCAGCAGGTGAAGCAGCAAAGCATTTTTAAGGTTGAGAGAGCGATCGCCAAAGCAAAGCACTTTCCCCTCCCTGTAGACAAGGAATGTCCGAAAAAGTAGTACAGTGAAAAATGCATCTAGTAGCGTTAGCATCTTGACAAAATCACCTGTGCGAAAAATCGTTATAGCCGGTAACTGGAAAATGTTCAAAACCCGGTCAGAGTCCGAAGAATTTTTACGCGGATTTCTGCCCCACCTGGAGGAAACACCCTCAGAACGAGAAGTAGTACTGTGTCCTCCCTTCACTGACCTCAGCGTCATGTCCAAATATTTGCACGGTAGCCTGATCCAACTGGGCGCACAAAACGTCCATTGGGAAGAAAATGGAGCCTACACAGGTGAAATTGCTGCTCCCATGCTCACAGAAATTGGTGTCCGCTATGTCATCGTTGGTCATAGCGAAAGACGGCAATATTTTGGCGAAACAGACGCAACCGTTAACCTCCGTCTCCAAACAGCCCAAAAGCATGGACTCATCCCCATTCTCTGTGTTGGTGAAACCAAACAACAACGAGACGCAGGAGAAACCGAAAAACTGATTATCTCCCAGCTAGAAAAAGATTTAGTCGATGTTGATCAAAATAATTTGGTTATCGCTTATGAACCAATTTGGGCAATAGGAACCGGTGACACCTGTGAAACCAAAGAAGCAAATCGAGTAATTGGCTTAATTCGCTCTCAATTGACTAATCCCAACGTCTCAATTCAATATGGTGGCTCAGTTAAGCCCAATAATATTGATGAGATCATGGCTCAACCAGAAATTGACGGCGCTCTCGTCGGAGGTGCGAGTCTAGAAGCTGATAGTTTTGCCAGGATTGTTAATTATCAGTAGAACGCCATTTACAACTTGTTGACAAATCAATTTAGCCCTCTAAAACGGATTTTTGCTATTAGCCTCGGAATTTATTCCGGGGCGGTATGGAACTTATGTCAAAGCAATTAATTATTCGAGAACGCTGTTTCACCTGGGGACAGCGCACTTATTTAATGGGAATTTTAAATGTCACCCCTGATAGCTTTAGTGATGGTGGTCTATTTAACACAGCTTCAGCCGCTTTAACCCAAGCCCAAGCTATGGTAACTGCTGGCGCTGATATAATTGACATCGGTGGTCAATCGACTCGTCCAGGTGCAAAACAAATCACCCTCACAGAAGAACTTGACCGAGTACTGTCGGTTTTACAAGTCATCCGACCAGAAATTTCAATTCCAATTTCTGTAGATACAACTAGAGCCGACGTAGCCAAAGCTGCTGTAAAAGGCGGGGCTGATATCGTCAATGATATTTCTGGCGGTACATTTGACCCAGAAATGCTGGCAACAGTATCTAATTTAGATGCACCAATTATCTTAATGCACATCCGGGGAACTCCCCAGACAATGCAACAACAAACTAATTATCAGAATTTAATACAGGATATTTATAGTTTTTTATCTCAGCAAAAAAAAGCCGCAATCGCTGCGGGGATTAAAGAAAATAAAATCATTATTGATCCTGGTATTGGCTTTGCTAAAAACTATGAACAAAATTTAGAAATTTTTCGCCGTTTACCATCATTAAAAATGCTCAATTGTCCAATACTGGTAGGAGCTTCCCGTAAAAGTTTTATAGGCAACATTTTAAACCAACCAGATCCAAAAACCAGAGTTTGGGGAACAGCAGCAGCTTGTTGTGCCGCTATTTTTAATGGTGCTGACATCCTTCGCATTCACGATGTTTCAGAAATACGCGATGTCTCCCTAGTTGCTGATGCTATCTATCGACAGTCAGCATAACTGACAAAAAAGGGAACAGGGAACAGATAACAAACTTTAGTTCTGAGTTTAAAGCTCAGTCAAAAAAGCTGTAAATATTAACCAGCACCATTACCGTTACCAGAAGTTTTCTTCGGTTCTTCTTTAGTAACTGATTCAGCAATCAATTCCTGAAACATATCTGTGGAGTTAGCTGGATCTACAAAAACAATTTTAGCGTTATTGCTTTCACTAAGTTTTTGGCTGGCTTGTACATAATCTTGAGCCACAAGATACCGTAAAATATCCTTGCTTTCAGGATGGGAACGTAAGACTTCAGAAATGATCTCCATCGAAGTCTTAGTTCCTTCCGCTTTTTTAACCGCTGCTTGTCGCTCCCCTTCCGCTTCGGTAATCACTGCCCGTTTTTTTATTTCCGCAGCCCGTTCATCTTCCATTGACTTCCTTACACTTTCTGGCGGTGTAATTCTTTGAATATCTAAACGGATAATATTAACTCCCCAACCTTTTGTAATTGGATTCAATAAATCTAATAGGCTTTTGTCCATATCGGCTCTAGACATATTAGCTGCGTCTAAGCTATTCTGGGCAATAATTTCTCTCAGCGTAGTTGTAGCCAAGTTTGACAGTGCCTGTTGGAGATCGTCAATTTCATAAAAGCTTTTTTCTATCTCAGTAATGCGCCAGTAAACAACAGCATCAATTTCTAAGTAGATATTATCCTTGGTGATCACATTTTGAGGCTTAATATCTAAAACCTGTTCCCGTGTTGTGTCCTCCATGACAATTTGGTCAAGGAAGGGAACTATGAAGTTAAGTCCAGGAGTAAGT
Source organism: Anabaena sp. EIM26 (assembly GCF_057568715.1). NCBI lineage: Bacteria > Bacillati > Cyanobacteriota > Cyanophyceae > Nostocales > Nostocaceae > Anabaena > Anabaena sp. EIM26. The sequence continues at coordinate 3,464,912 of NZ_CM172472.1, forward strand.
TTCCGATGATACCGCCCCATCCGTTCTACAAGGGCTTCATTCCCTTCATTAATTATTTTTGCAGATCCTAAGGCGTAACCTATAAGCGCTAAAACTATAGCAATGATTGGCTCCATATATGTTCCTTTTCAGCGGTTGATAGAATTTAGTGTCAAGAGTATGGTAATGGCTTTTCTTACCTGTCAGTCTAAATGTTTTGAGTTTGTAACTTTATGAACATGAGTAGCTGTAAATTTTATAAATATTGTACAGATTGGAAACTTTAGCGGAATACTATTCCTACGAAGCGCATAGCTATTAAAGCACCTTGATTACAAGCTGGCAAGTAGTAATCTTGTTATTAACTTTACCAAAAAAAACTCCATTGTGAATTATCAGCTTTCAAACTCTTATTCTCCGTAACTCTACGCGACGGACACTTAGCACTTAGCAACGTGGAAATATAGCTTATTGCAGGTAAATGAACGTGAGTTCGGTGTTAGGAGTTTCTCCTTAGGAGACGCTACGCGAACGGAGTTATGATTTTTAAGGGCGAGAGAATAAGGGTTTGAGACTCCTACTAGGGGCAAGTTTTCCACAAATTATCTTATGTCGAACTCACGTTAAATGAGGTAAAGAATAAGCGTGAACAATACTTTCACCAAGAAGTTTTTACTGCTCAGGGCTGACGCAAGATGTGACCGAAAACCTTATTCTTCCGTAGCGGTAATTCATGAATTACCGCTACTTTCGTTGTATTGTGCGTAAGTCCTGCTGCTGTATGGGCATATTGCAATCCTCACCCACCTACATTCATCGCTACTAAAACAGCCTTTTGACTAACATCTTTGTAAACTGTTTGTAAATAATTCATGGCGACATCACCGGCTGATGAATTTGCTAGACCTTCCTCATTTTTAGCTAAGGGAATTGTACCTAAAACATCTAATATTGTCTCATTAACTGAAGGCACAATGACTACTAAAGAGGATTCTAAAGGTTCATTATATTGCCAACAACTATCTAGATTTATGGAAGATTGATGATTAACAGTTACCTGTTTTTTTGCAGATTTTTCCTGTTTTAACGATGCTTCTGCCGATTTGATTCCAGATTTATTACTCCGTAACTGTCGTAAATCGCTAATAATTTGTTCTTTAGTCCGTCCTCGTAGCTGAAATAAAACAAAAGGATCTTCACTAAAGCGATCGCCCAACTGATAATATACAGCACCTATATGTTTGCAAGGAACTGCTTTATCAGGACAAGAACATTTACCATGAACATCTCCTAGAGTAAAAGGAAATAATGACAGCCCATTACTAGTAAATACATCTTCTATATTTTGTGGCATTTCTCCCGCTAGTAACTTAGCAGCATAACTAGCTTTTTGGGACATAGTTTCAATCACATAACCCCATTCTTCATCAGTGAAAGAATCAAGAGCAAGAGAAACTTTATAAGGTTCAACTTCACTCCCTTGCACCTTAGCTAATACCTTTGCTCCTTTAAACTCAATGCTTAAAACATTACCTTGTCTAGAATAGTTTCTCGCCCGTTCCAAACGCTTTTTAAAGCGATAGGAATCTAGTAAATCAAGCCACCTTTGTGACCACCATTCTCTACTTGCTTGTAGGGTATCGTTAGTCATAACTAATTTACAAATAACATGATTTTAGCCTATAAAAAAGTATTATTGAAGATTCTGCCATTAAACATTTTTCAACCAATTTTGTAAATCTTCCACAGTATCTAAATCAAAAATTGCTTCTCCCAAAGCTTCAATAATTTCTACATTTAAACTTCTAATACTGGTTTCTAATTCAATATCAATGATGCCAATTTTTCTATTAATTTGACGGAGAATTAAATTTTTCTCTCGTTCAATTCCTCGTTCAATTCCTCGTTCCATCCAGCTGGTAACTATTTGCATAACTTCATCCTTTTCTTTGGGTATAAATGAACTTAATTCTGCTGCAAATGACTGCTCTTCTATTTTATTCAATCTCAAATATGTGTCAATAAACCCTGATATTAGTTGCATTTTTGCTGGGTTTAGTTTTAAGGTTACTAATAACCTTAAACATTCTGCTTTTACTTTTGGCCTATCTGCTGGTTCTATGTTCATTTTTGACATTAACGCAGATGCTACTGGATTTTGACTATTTAAAAAATCTCTCCAATTGAGACGATTTAGTTGTACTACTTGATAATTAAATTTTAACACTTCTAAGTCAGGAAAGTTAATTTCATAGTTATTAACTGCTACTTTTTTGGGTGCTTCATAGGAAAATATAACGATAGGATATACTGGTAAGTCAAATTTTTGGTGTAATTTAGCAAAGTAGTTAAATAGCCTTTTATTAAATTTTGATTTTGCACCAGATTCTGCTTCAATATGAACTAGAAAGTAAAAAGGTTTACCTAAAAATTTTACTTTGGCTACTAAGTCGGCTTCATGTTTATCTCCTGTGGTGACATCGGTAAATAGTTCTTTATCTAATAATGTGACTGAGTTGGTGTCTAGATATTCCAGCACTTGGGGAAAGAAGAGTTCTATAAATTCTATGAAAAACGTGGATATTAGTTCTTTGAATAAGCGGTCATGGTCTATATTTTCTCTCATATTTTTATCTAATTCTAGTAATTATCACTATCTTATTGTTCTTTATTGTTCATCCTCATCAATTACTGCATTGCGGTCAAGTAATAATAAATTGCGGAGTTGGTCTGTATCCATATCTGTTAACCATTCTTCACCCGCACCAACAACTTGTTCTGCTAATTGTTTTTTACTTTCAATCATGTCATTAATTTTTTCTTCTAATGTGCCAGTACACACAAATTTATGCACCTGTACATTCCGAGTTTGTCCAATTCTAAATACTCTATCTGTGGCTTGATTTTCCACAGCCGGATTCCACCATCTGTCAAAATGAAAGACATGATTTGCTCTCGTTAAATTCAAACCCACACCACCCGCTTTCAAGGAAAGAATCATAATTGGTGGCCCTTGTGGATCGTGTTGGAAACGGTCAATCATTTCCTCTCTCTGCTTTTTACTTGTACTACCATATAAAAAGAATATTTCTCGACCTAGCTGCTTTTCTAAATAGGGTTTTAGTAATTTTCCCCATTCTGCAAACTGAGTAAAAATTAAAGCCCGATTTCCTTCTGCTAAAACCTCTTCTAACATTTCCTCCAAACGTTGTAATTTAACTGAATGATGTTCTGCTAAAGTTGCTAATTTCAAATATTGTGATGGATGATTACAAATTTGTTTGAGTTTAACTAACAAAGCTAAAATCATCCCTCGTCGCTGCAATCCTTCAGCAGATTCAATTTCTACTAAGGATTCATCTACCAATTTTTGATATAATTGTGCTTGTTCAGCACTGAGTCCACAGAACACCGTCATTTCTTGTTTTTCTGGTAAGTCTTGAATTATATCTTTATCAGTTTTCAACCGTCGTAAAATAAACGGTTGCACTAACGAACGCAGTTGCATTAAAGATGATGTATCACCATACTTTTCAATTGGCATGGCAAACCGTCGTTGAAAAAATTGTTTATTACCTAAATACCCAGGATTCAGGAAATCTAAAATAGACCACAACTCTTGCAATCTATTTTCAACTGGTGTCCCTGTTAAAGCGACACGAAATGTAGTTTCTAACTGCCTTACTGCTTGGGATTGCTTGGAATCTGAATTTTTAACATTTTGAGCTTCATCTAAAACAATTATTTGCCAATAAACGCTCTGAAATTGCTTAATATCTCGTTGAATAAGTGCATAACTTGTGATCACTAAATCATGTTTTTTAGTTATTTCTGTAAATGCCTTACCTTTGGGGCGTTTATCACCGTGATATTGCAAAACTTTGAGGGTGGGAGCAAATTTGTTTACTTCTCTTTCCCAATTACCTAAAACAGAAGTGGGACAAACTAACAAAGTGGGGTTTTCTAGTGCGTCTTCTTCTTTGAGGTGAAGTAAAAAAGCGATGAACTGCACAGTTTTTCCTAATCCCATATCGTCTGCTAAACAAGCGCCTAAACCCCACCGTTCTAGAAAGGCTAACCAAGCTGCACCTCGTTCTTGATAAGGGCGTAATTGTCCTCGGAAATTTGCAGGTGTGGGTAAAGTTTCTATAGCTTGATTATTGGTTAATGCCCCAATCAATTCATGTAATGCACCCGAAGCTTCAAAACTTACAACAGGTAATTTTTCAATTACTTGAGTATCTCCATTACTAATCCGTAAAGCATCTTCTAAAGAAAGTGCCATTTGGTCTTTGCGAGAGGCAAAAAATGTTTGGGCTGTTTTAATATCTTGGGGACGCAATTCCACCCATTCACCATTAATTTCTACTAAAGGACTTTTCAGGGCTACTAATTTATCAAATTCAGCTTTAGAAATTGTCTGTCCACCAATTGCTAATTGCCACTGAAAATTCAGCAGACTTTGTAAACCTAAGCGTCCTTGTTTTTGTTTTGGTGTTTCGGCATTAATTTTTAAACCTAAGCGATTAGCCCATCCTTCTCGGTTGGCTAAACTTGGTGGTAAAATTACTCCTAAACCGCTATCTTCTAATCTCCAAGCTACAGATTTGATAAACTCATAAGCTTGCATGGGTGTGAGGTGGCAAAATTGAGGAGATTCGGTTTCTAAACTAGGGGCTATAACTGGATATAATCGAGAAGCTAAACCTAAACCCCGCAAAAATGTTTCTTGGGGTTCTTCAATTGTGCGATTTTGATGAACTAATTTCTCAATCGGGTTAGCCCAAATAGTTGCTGCATTGACTAAAAATTCAGAATCATCGGCTGCTTGCAGAAAATAAGCCAATATCCAATCTGTTTCTCCTGTGTCTGGGGGAAGTAGTTGAAAACAAGTATGAAATAAAGCTTTTCCTGTTAATTGATATTGCAATGGCAGAGTCCAAGCTTTCAGGGCAGCTTCTAGTCTTTCTAGTCCCACTGCATCAGCATTAATGATGTTAGATGCACTGTTTAAAGCTTGTAACCACTGCTGTACCGCAGATGGTAAAGATATCATGACCCTATTTTCAACGGGAGATTGAGAACCAAACATTTCACGGATTTGGGAATCTATTACACTGTTGAGAAATCCCAAAATTAATTCTTGTGGTTCTATAGGTATATCAACAGCTAAGTAAGATTCAATATCTCCTATTTCTTGTTGATATGTGCGACAAGTTAAGGGCATTTTAGCGGCAAATTTTTCCAACCGAGTTACATCTACAGCACTGTCTAAAAGTACTTGCCATTTAGCAATTAAAGAAGCATCTGATTGTTTTTGAATGGTTGGTAAAAACTTACAGCGTGAGATTAAGTCTAAACTCCAACGAGCTATTTGTACCCAAAAACGTAAATCTCCGCCCAAAAAGGCATATTTGTCATCTGTTGAACTCAATGGTAATGAAGTGAGGAATTTAATTGCTGTAGTAGAATTGAGACAGAAACCATTAATTTGCCAAGGTTGTAAATGTTGTGAAGACAAAAAATCTATGCCCACACCAACAGAATAGATCGGAGAAATTGCTGTAACTTTTGATTTATTGGTTGCTAAAAAATCAGTTGGTAAAGAAACTATTTGTGAATAACTTGGTGATTTTGTTTTTGCTATTGCTTGACTCTTAAGTTTTTGTTTAGTAGTGGAAGATGGCTGAATTAAATTAGCAATTGATAAATTAGATAGTTCTAAACATTCATTTAATTCGACGGATGTCATCGCCAATGGATGTAAAGGAATTTCGGCAGATACTTCAGTCTGCACCTGTGAAGAACGCCAAATTTCTCCCCAAATAAAGAAATAGCTATTTTGATTATTTATTACCCAATTTCCGTGTAAAATTGCCATTTTTTAATATACTAACTATTCATTGTATAAATTGCTATGTAGCAATGATGGGTTCGTACTAATATTTTATCATTCAGTTTTAACTAATAGATTGGTGGATCGTCTCTTAATCTCTGTGATGTTTCCTGAAGCCGCGCGAAACTTTCTTGGCGCGATCGCTCGATCATGAGTGTTTGTAAAATTGGATCGATAATGGGTTTGGCATCTTGATAGCCCCGTTTTTGCAAGAGTTGAATCCGTTGGGGGCTGAAATCTAGTAATTCTCTCAGATTACCACCGATATCTTCTGTTGGACGAATTTCAATTATTGTTTGGTTAGGGAAATCATGACGATTCCAAACTTCACCATTGCCTAAATGAATGACGATCGCATGGGTACAGCCGCGATTTGCTAGGGCTTGGAGGGGGACATTATCACCCAGCCAAGCATCAACATAATCCTTTCCATCAACCTTACGGGACTTAAAGGCTAAAGGAATAGCAGCACTGGCGAGTAGTGTTTGATAAATTTCTTCATCGGTTTTGGCTGATTGGACATGGATATATTCGGCGGATTGTCCCAGATTGGAAGCGATCGCATTGCCTATGGTGGGGACAATCTGACCTGCTTTGTGTGAAGATGCTAGAAAGTCAATTTCTGCCAGATATTTGACCACACCTGATTGGTACGCGCCCTTAGCACCGCCACCTCCTAGTACCAATCCGAGTTTGATTTTAGCTTCTTTCATGTAATAATTTGAATTATTAATTTCTTAATTTATTGAAAATTTAACTTTTGCCAATTCAATAATCAATAATGAAATGCAATTAGTTCTGATAGGATTTCGCATATCTATAGCAATATTATGAAAATAATATATGCTTCTAAAATTAAAATAGAGTCAACTGTTCCGAACCATCTAAGCCAATTTTGCGAGGCATCCTTTTTTGGTCATCTTTCAGTCCACCTAGGTTTTTGATGTTTTCTAGAATTGTAGGAATGCAATATTCAGTCATTTCTTCTCGGATCTTTTTAGAATTGAAACGAATAGTTCGCCAACCAACAGTCTCAAGATCGTTATCCCTGAGATTATCTTCAGCAATACGGTCTTTGGCTGAATGCCAAGTATCGCCATCTGTCTCTGCATCTATTTTTCCTTTTTCACAGTAAATGGCAAAGTCAAGGAGATAAGTTTTATCTTTAATTTTTTCTTCCTGTTGACGCTCGGCATCTATAGAATAACGCTTGAATTCAGCCCAAAGCTTATCTTCTAATGGGCTTTCGTCCCATAGATCGTTAATTTCGGCTGCATTTATTAGCTTTTCCCAAGTTGTAGGAATAAACAATATACGTCTGAGCCTACGGCTATAAATTGGCTGCGGTAGTTTTTCCATAGGGTGTATGTTTATTTTGTAATAACGTTTCTGACTTTTAGAGTTTGGTGATTCATCAGGAAAAAGCTCATGTCTGAAAGTCTGACTAATAGACTTTATAGAAGCATAGTAATTAACGGCAAATGCCTCATCACGAAAAACTTTTGGCTGATAAAAGGCTAACCATTTTGGTTCCCAAACATTACGTTGTTTAAGACGTTCCACTTGATCAGCAGGAATCCGATACCAGTTTTGCTCACAGGCAATTTTCATGTCCGATTTTGCTGGCATAATTGCTACAAGTACTTCCCCACGCTTTGCCATTTTTAACCTATTCCTAATAACCTCGAAAGTATTCTAGCTATTTAGTTGCCTATCTAGTTGGTATTATAGGCGATCGCGTAAGTACTGCTGCAAGCAGTTCGCTATTATTAGTAAGTTGTTGCGTTCTATCTTGGAGAAGATGTACACTACTTTGGAGATCCTGCGATCGCTTGTTGCCAACTGGTGACGATATCTTCTTTTTTGATTCCTGCTTCGATGAGTGTATCAACTAATCCTTCTTCAAAGTTGTCTTCTTCAATGATGATTTGAGAATTGCCGTTATCTTCTTCGATGAGTCGCGCATGAAATATGACATTATCCATCCAACGATGTTTATCCCGACCTGTGGCAAGAACTACAAAATGTCCAGACTCAGCATCACAAACTGGATAAAGTTTGATTGCTTGCAGACTAGGTTGATCAATTGTGGCATCTTGTACTGTTTTTTTGAGGATGTCTACATACTTTAGTGAGTTATCCATTTGACAATTACCTCCTGATCTGGGGAATAGATTAATAAATTTATTTTATTGCGCTGGATAGCAATCTGAAAAATTGGTCTTTGAAATTGTGAAATATACACAGATTGACTTATAGCTAAAAACAATTGACGCTCTGGTTCTTGTTCTTCTAATGCCCATTGGTAAAGTTGAAGTTGACCCATTGTTTTCTCCAGTTCACTGATTACCGAAGAAGCATCAAAATCTTTGATCTCAACGGCTATTTTACGCCCTTCTTTTTCGGCGGTGAAAAGCTTTTCTGCTCCTAAATCAGCTTTTAAAAGTGTCTCTCCAAGTACCAAGATCAACGGATCGCTGGTAATTATCCATCCATCTTTTTCAAGGGTACGGCGTAAGGGAAAATGTAAATCATCTCTTCTAGACATATTTTAGCTTGTATGCATTTTTGATAAAAACTATTTGGGTGTTGAATTATACTTTTAGAAATTCGATAAAATTACGGGAAATTTTCTCAGAAAAGTTGTCTGACACTGACTTAACAATGTTGTTTAAAATTGCATCCCCAGTCTTTTGGACAAGCGGTATTGGTAAGAAAATTATAAAAGCAGGAAAATCGAGCTTTGTTACAAGAATTAATTCCCATTCTATGCGAGTAAGTTCTTGTTTCCCACTAGAACAGTCTATAAGCTTTATTTTGGAGAAAAAGTCAACATCATATCCATTAGGATCTATTCCAGATATGGGTTCTGTCTTTATTTGATAACATCCTCTGCTTTGTTGGTTCATGTATAGATTAACTGTAGGCTCTATTTCATATCCCAAAGCCCCTATTTTGCCAATATTTAGTGAATAAGCATTTCTTTCAATTAAATTAGCTTTTAAAGGCAATATACATTGGGCTAACCATTTAGGATGATTATCAATGTATTTAATTACTTCTTCCATATTTCCTTGAAGAATTATAGTGCCTGTGGATTTATTTCTAAATAGATAAGGAAATGATAACTTGCTTTTTTGGGTTGCTCTTTCTTTCGTAGAACTAGCATTATATTGTTTAGCATTGATATCCTGAAATACTTCTTTAGCTGATTGATATCTTTTTTTAGTTGCTGGCTGAACTAATTTATCTAAAATTTTGCCAAGGGAATCACTCACAGGAGTATTTAGGTAGTTTCTCCAAATCCAGTCATTTTCAGAATCATCGAATAACCTAAAAGGATCAACTCCTGTTAAGAGATATAAACAGGTCACTCCCAGACTATAAAGATCACTGCCAAATATTGGTTTACCTTTTGCTTGTTCTGGTGAAGTATAAGGTGCGCTGCCAATTACTATTCCCGTTACGGATAAAATTGTGTTTGTAGTAAACTTTGATGCCCCAAAATCAACTAAAACAATTTCTCCGTCAAAATGCCGAATGATATTTTCTGGTTTTATATCTCTATGAATTACTTGATTCTCATGAACAAATTGCAACAAGGGTATCAATCTATTTATGAGAATCCAAATTTTAGCTTCTGAAAATGTTCCCTCTTGCTTGAACTCTTGCTCTAAATTTTGTCCATCAACGAATTCTTGAATAAGATATTGATTTCCATCTTGTTTGAAATAAGCTAAGAGTTCAGGTATTTGAGGATGTTTACCTAGTTCATCTAGTCGAACTGCTTCTTGAGCAAAAAGTTCTGCTGATTTAGTAGCAATGTCTGGACTTTGATCTATAGGAAAAAATTGTTTGATTACACATTTAGATTTTGAAGGTTTATCTTCATCAACTGCCAAAAATGTTCTACCAAATCCACCTTGATCTATTTGTTTTATTGCCCGATATCTATCCCTTAACAGAAGCTGAAGTCCACAATGACAGCAAAATCTTATATTGTCTGGGTTCTGTTTATTGCAGGTAGGTTGAATACAATAACTCATACAAAAATCCCTGGATTGTAAGTATCATTTCTTATCCTGCGATCGCATTAATAATAGTAGACTTACCCGCACTGGTTGGCGCAACAATCGTCATCGTCAATTCTTTACGCTTCACCCTTTCTAACTTCTCATTGACGTGCCTGATATCTTCTTCAATAGCATTAATCTCAGCCCCCAACCGATTCCCACCCTGATTTTCCGCCAGCAACCGATCATGATCTCTCAATATTGCACAACTTTTTGACATCACATTACTGACGTGGGTAATCACATCAATAGCAGACTGGTGTAGCGCATCTGAATCAGGCTGTAAAGAGTTGTTAGACATACACAAGATGTTATGAAGCCACTACCAATAACAATTTTAACATTGCACAGAGTGAAGCTAAACGGACTTAGTTAATATTTTAACTACCGTATTGTAGAGTTTATAGAGCGATCGCCTCTCAATTTCTTGTCTTGACGAGCCGCCGAAATTTTAAGTAATTAGTCGGGGGATAGGCGACAGAAAAACAATGTAGGTAAAAGGCAATAAGTAAGAGTGTGATGACAAGCTAGGAAGAACTTATCCAAAAGCAGAGAATTTTGTTTTATGTTTGTTTGTTACAGAAGCCGTCTATAGTGCATAAATGTTAGGATTGCCACAGAAAGAGAATAGCGTGCATAGAAGGAAAAAAAACTGAATGGCAGAAGTTGATAAGTCAATATCCTTTGATGGACGGGATATTCGGCTGAAGGTTGGACTATTAGCCCCCCAAGCTGGCGGGTCGGTGTTGATACAATCGGGAGATACCGCTGTTTTGGTGACAGCTACGCGATCGCAAGCCAGAGAAGGCATTGATTTTCTTCCCCTGACTGTAGATTACGAAGAAAGATTGTATGCAGCGGGAAGAATTCCTGGTGGTATCATGCGCCGAGAAGGTCGTCCACCAGAAAGAACGATTCTTACCAGCCGTCTAATTGATCGTCCTTTACGTCCCTTGTTCCCTTCATGGTTGCGGGATGATTTGCAAGTTATTGCTTTCACCTTGTCAATGGATGAGCAAGTACCACCTGATGTATTAGCTGTAACTGGTGCTTCAATTGCTACCTTAATTGCCCAAATTCCCTTTAATGGGCCAATGGCAGCAGTGCGTGTAGGTTTAGTGGGTGATGATTTCATTATTAACCCCACCTACGCAGAAATTGAAGCCAGCGATTTGGATCTAATTGTTGCCGGTTCACCAGATGGCGTGATCATGGTGGAAGCAGGTGCCAATCAGTTACCAGAGCAAGATATTATCGAGGCAATTGATTTTGGCTACGAAGCAGTGCGGGATTTAATCCAAGCACAGTTAGATTTGTTGGATGAACTGGGTCTAAAAATTGTTAAGGAAGAACCACCGGAAGCAGACCAAACACTAGAAAACTATATCCGCGATCGCGCAAGTGCTGAAATTAAAAAAATCTTGGCGCAATTTGAGTTAACTAAACCACAACGCGATGCCGCTTTAGATGTTGTCAAAGATGGCATAAAAGCTGAAATTCAAGCTCTTCCCGAAGAAGATCCCATTCGCACAGCCGCATCCGCCAATAGTAAAGCCCTTGGTAATACCTTCAAGGACATTACCAAATACTTTATGCGCCGTCAAATCGTTGAAGACAACGTTCGCGTTGATGGTCGCAAACTAGATGAAGTCCGGCCTATATCTTGCCAAGTTGACGTTTTACCCAAACGGGTTCACGGTAGCGGTTTATTTAACCGGGGTCTAACCCAGGTCTTAAGTTGTTGCACTCTCGGCACACCGGGAGATGCTCAAAACCTCAATGATGACTTGCAAGCAGACCAACACAAGCGTTACCTGCATCATTACAACTTCCCCCCCTTCTCAGTTGGGGAAACCAAGCCAATGCGTGCGCCAGGAAGAAGAGAAATCGGTCACGGTGCATTGGCAGAAAGAGCGATTTTACCTGTGCTACCGACAAAAGAACAATTCCCCTACGTGATCCGCATAGTTTCGGAAGTGCTTTCTTCCAACGGTTCCACCTCAATGGGTTCAGTTTGTGGTTCCACCCTTTCTCTTATGGATGCTGGTGTACCCATTCTTAAACCTGTTAGCGGTGCCGCAATGGGTCTGATTAAGGAAGGGGACGACGTGCGAATCCTCACCGATATTCAGGGTATTGAAGACTTTTTAGGTGACATGGACTTTAAAGTTGCTGGTACTGATACTGGTATCACAGCTTTGCAAATGGATATGAAAATATCTGGTTTGTCGTTGGAAGTTATTGCTCAAGCTGTCCATCAAGCTAAAGCGGCTCGGTTGCATATTCTGGACAAAATGCTCCAGACTATCGACACCCCACGGGCGGAAACTTCAGCTTATGCCCCACGTCTGTTGACGATCAAGATTGATCCCGACATGATTGGTCTAGTCATTGGACCCGGTGGGAAAACGATTAAAGGTATCACTGAAGAAACTGGTGCAAAAATTGACATCGAAGACGATGGCACAGTCACCATTTCCGCAGTTGATGAAAGCAAGGCGAAAAGAGCGCGTAACATTGTCCAAGGCATGACTCGCAAGTTGCATGAGGGAGATGTTTACGTAGGACGTGTAACACGGATTATACCCATTGGTGCGTTTGTGGAATTTTTGCCAGGAAAAGAAGGCATGATTCACATTTCTCAATTAGCTGACTATCGTGTTGGCAAAGTTGAAGATGAAGTAGCAGTTGGTGATGAAGTGATTGTCAAAGTGCGCGAAATTGACAATAAAGGTAGAATTAACCTGACACGCTTGGGTATCCACCCAGATCAGCAGCTGCGGCGCGGGAAGCTGCGGCAGTAAATCATTAAATTGATTGAGGATTTTAGATTTTGGATTAGGGATGAATCGCAAATCTAAAATCCGCGATGCCTGTACAGTAGGCATCGCTGTACGATCTTTAAATTATTTTTGAATATACCGCAGAAGTCAGGAGTAAAGCTGGCTTGGTTTTTGGCTTTCAATAGTGAGTTAGCAATATCAAAACCCACATTCCGCAGATATTAAAGTAAATTTAGGAATTAAAAATTTAGAAAAAGTAAAGCCTGAAAAGATTGCCTAGCAAAGATTTCAGGCTTTTTTGGTAAAATAATAAGCGTCAAATAGAGAAGGGAAAAAACAATGAAAGAGTCAAAAGAGGTCATGAAAATCCTAGATATAGACCATTTAGGAATAGTAGCGGGAATAATAGACGAGATGGAATTGGTAGAAGAAGTGAATAAAATGGTGGGAATAAAAACAAAAGAAATTCTCACACCAGGACAAGTAGTAAAAGCAATGATCTTAAATGGATTAGGCTTTTTAAGCGCCCCATTATATCTATTTGGGGAATTTTTTGTAGGAAAAGCAACAGAACATTTAATAGGAGAAGGAGTATTGCCAGAGCATTTAAATGACGATAAACTAGGAAGAGAACTAGACAAATATCATCAAATAGGAACAACAAAAATATTTACAGCAGTAGCCATAAAATCAGCCCATAAATTCCAAGTAGAAAGCAAGAGTATTCATTTAGATGGAACATCAATGAGTGTAGAAGGAGAGTACAAAAAAGAAATCGAAGAAATAGACGAAACAAAGCAAGAAACAGGAGAAAATAAATTAGAGATAGAAGCAGAGATGAAAGCAATAGAAATAGTGCATGGATACTCAAGAGATAAAAGACCAGACCTCAAACAATTTATCATAGACATGATAGTAACAGGAGATGGAGACATCCCCTTATATTTAAAAGTAGATTCAGGAAATGTAGATGATAAAAGTGTATTTGTAGAAAGATTAAAAGAATTTAAAAAACAATGGACATTTGAGGGAATATGTGTAGCATATAGTGCCTTATATACAGCAGAAAACTTAGCAGCAATGAGAGAAATAAAATGGATAACAAGAGTACCATTAAGTATCAAAGAAGCAAAAAATAAAATCGTAGGCATAAAAGAATTGGAATGGAAAGATAGTCAAATATCAGGGTATAAAATAGCAGCTAAAGAATCAGAATATGGAGGGATAAAACAAAGATGGGTAATCGTCGAAAGTGAAATAAGAAAAAAATCAAGTATCCAACAAGTAGAAAAACAAGTAAAAAAACAGGAATCAAAAGCAAAAGCCTTACTTAGTAAACTATCCAGGCAAGAGTTTGCTTGTCAGCCAGATGCTAAAATAGCAATAGAAAAGTTATCAAAATCCTGGAAATATCACCAAATAAAAGAAATTGAGTACATAGAGAAACCAGAATATAAAACAGCAGGTAGACCAAGTAAATTGACCGAACCAAGTCAAATAAAATATCAAGTTAAAGGTCAAATAGAAATAAGAGAAGAAGTAATAGAAGCTGAAAAAATTAAGGCAGGTAGATTTATATTAGCAACGAATATCTTAGATAACAATGAATTGAGTGATGAGCAGGTATTAGAGGAATATAAAGCCCAACAATCCAACGAGAGAGGATTTAGATTTTTAAAAGACCCGTTGTTTTTTACATCAAGTGTATTTGTCAAAACCCCGGAAAGAGTAGAAGCAATAGCAATGATAATGGGATTGTGTTTGTTGGTCTATAACCTCGCACAAAGAAAGTTAAGACAAGAATTAGCTAAATTCGATGATGGGATTAGAAATCAAGTTAATAAAATCACAAATAAACCGACAATGAGGTGGGTATTTCAGATGTTTCAGGCTGTACATTTGGTAATTATAAATGGACAGAAACAAATGAGCAATTTAACAGAGGAACGTGAAAAGATTGTTAGATACTTAGGAAAGAGTTGTAGTAAATATTATCTAATTACTTGATGTGGTTTATTTGACCGAAAAAGATGCAGATAGTTCAAGGGTAAAATTAGTAAATATAAATTTTTAGCGAAGATGTAAATATTCTTGGCTGTAATTGTCATGTTTATTTTACCCGAAATTACTAATTTAATATAGAGAGAGAAGATATTTTAAAACCTCATAAAATGAAGTTACTTAATATGCTCTATTTTTTGGCAAACAAAGTTAAACTCAACCAGAAAAATTAGGCAGATAAAATTTTCCTGGCTGGAATTTTTCAAAAATATCAATAATCTAAGTCACATCTGCGGAATGTGGGTCAAAATATTGTGTTTGCTTCAAGCAGATATTGATGATGTAGAGATATTTGTAGAGTTAATTATAGTTGATTAATGTTGGGTATCGTTCCTCAACCCAACCTACGAGGAATTGCGATCGCACTATCGCACTCCTATTGTGTCAGATACTTCCTCAGCTATTATCACTTCGGATACTTCCATCAGGCATGATAGTTTCGTAGAAGATAGCACCCTTGCAATAATAGATACTAAACTCACTGGCTCCACTCAAATCAGCATAGCTGAGGTTGGCATTTTTGAAATTAACTTCGCTAAGGACAGCCCGTCTGAATATGGCACGAGTAAAATTAGCTCCTTTGAGATTACTTTGACCGAAGATAGCATCACTAAAGTCAGCAGCTTCCAAATTAGCTCTTCCAAAACCACTGTCAAAGAAACGGATTCTTCTCAAGTTAGCGAAACTCAAGTCAACTTCATCAAACCCACTACGTTCAAAGTAAGCATCACTGAAGTCAGCACCCTTGAAAATGACTTGGTTAAGAATTTTATCGACCAAACGAACTCCTGGCAGCTTGACTCCAGTAAAATCTCTTTCCCCGGCAGCATAGCGCTGGAGCAACTCTTCAGCATCCATAACTCAGCCCTTACATCAATCAACTCATATAAAGATAACCATAACCCACTAAATCTGTGGCAAAACCTAGAAAAAATGACAATCAAAGTTCCTTCAGATATTGATGATGTAGAGATATTTGTAAGGTTAATGATAATTGATTAATGTTGGGTATCGTTCCTCAACCCAACCTACAAGATCAGCGATCGCGCTACAAGATCAGGCGATCGCGCTTTTCACCCTTCAATACTCTCTTCGACAAGAATATCGCCATTACCGACAATAGTATTTTGGAAATAAGCTCCGTGAGCGCGACCGAAATCACTGAGGTAAGACCCTTTGAGGTTAGCATTTTCAAATCTGGCACAAATTGCCTCAGCATCAGTCACATTAGCACCCTCCAAATTTGTACCAATGAACCTAGCCAGACTCAATTTGGCATAGCTGAGATTAACTCCACTCAAATTAGCTCCACTCAAATTAGAAGCCAACAGATTAGCCCCACTCAGGTTAGCCCCACTCAGGTTAGCCCCACTCAGGTCAGCCTCTTCCAAATTAATCCCACTAAAGTCTCTCTCTCCAGCAGCATAACGCTGGAGCAACTCTTCAGCATCCATAACTCAGCCTTTACATCAATCAACTCATATAAAGATAACCATAACCCACTAAATCTGTGGCAAACCCTAGAAAAAATGACAATCAAAGTTCCTTCAGATATTGATGATGTAGAAATATTTATAAGGTTAATGATAGTTGATTAATGTTGGGTATCGTTCCTCAACCCAACCTACAGGCGATCGCACTATCAAATTTCCTAAGTGAGATAGTGAAACAGTACAGCCTAAAAACAAAGAGATATGACAATCCTGATTTGAGTAACTCTCTATTAGCTGATAGAGAAACCAACAATTTTTCATCCTTCAATAATCTCTGGATCGACTATAATTTCACCATTAGACAAAATAGTATTTTGAAACAAAGCCCCGTGGGCATGACCGAAATTACCAATAGCTCCTTTGAGGTTGACATTTTCCAAACTGGCACCAACTATGGAAGCACTAGTCACATTAGCACCCCCCAAATTAGCACCAGTCAACTTAGCTAAACCCAATTCAGCATAGCTGAGATTAGCCCCACTCAAATTAGCTCCACTCAAATTGGCAGCCAACAGATTAGCTCGACTCAGGTTAGCCCCGCTCAGGTTAGTCTTACTCAGGTCAGCCTTTTCCAAATTAATCCCACTAAAGTCTCTCTCTCCAGCAGCATAACGCTGCAACAACTCTTCAATTTTCATAACTTAATACTTGCATCAACCAATACATATAAAGATACAGTAACATCTTCACAAAATGAGAGTTTCTCATTTCTTGCCAATTTGTCAATTTCAGGTATTTTTGGTACATAAAGATTAAGTAGCCTACATGGTTTACTTTTATCCCATACTTGACATCAAGCATAGTGAGTGCTAAACGTCTACCAGAAACAACCGCCAATGTCAGAATTACCCGTCAATCTTGGCAACATGGCTTTCTTGAAGGTGAAGTCAGCGCCGGCGATTTTGAATGGCATTTTCAGTGGCATTTCCGTCGGGGAGAACTGTCTGTCAAGCCTTCCCAAGGTCGGGCTTTAATAAAAGAACCTCTCGGCCGCTTTCTGGAAACACAAGATTACCAGTTAGAGCCAGGAGGCGATTATGCTTTTACTATTCGGGCTGAGTTGTAAATAGAAGAATTCAGGAGTCAGGATTCAGGAGTCAGAATGTACTCAAAAACCGTAGATTAATTAATTCTTGCCTATTACCTATTGTCCCCACAAAAAGACTTTTATGGCTTACGCTTGGACTTAGCTATGAGCAAGCCCTAACTAGTCATTAGTCAGTATTACCACTGGCAGTCAGACGATTTAAGTATCTTTCAATTAAGAGGATGGCCACAATGTCATCTATTGGTCGTGGAGGTTGACGCATTCCCTTTGGTAAGAGTTTGCTGAGTCCTCTGGGTGGAAACATCTGCCAATAGCGATCGCGTGCTTCTAAGGTACTATATCGCTCATCTATTAAAATAATATTCAGTGAATCTGTTAATTCCTGATTTAGCCGCAGTTTCCACTTTTTCGCCGTTGTTTGGTCGCCCATCACGATTAAGGAAATAGGAAATCTTTGTCGTAGTGTCTCAATTTGAGCGATCGCATCACCAGCAGGAACAACTTGATGATAATACAATTGCCGATCTAGTCCCATCACGGCTACACCACATTTATCTCGACCGGGATCAAAGCCTAAAATTGCAGGTTGTGTATTAGTCATTGGTCATTGGTTAATTATTCTTCTGCTGCTTCCCCGACCTTCCGTGCCTTCCATATCCCTAAGTACTAAATAAAATTTGTCCGTTGAGTAGAGCAACCAATTTGACTCTCAACGGACCGGCTGTATAAGTATCCTCAGCGGCTATAGCTTTAATTTCCAGAGGTTGGTCAGACTGTTGCAATTGGGCAAAAAAGCGGAGGAATGTACCATCTATCTGCACAGTTTCGATAATTCCCGCATTTCGAGCGCGAAATTGGGAAGCAGAAATTAATAAATCCAGGCGTTGCCTTAGTTGATATGATGTCATATTTTTCATATCGGCAGAAGTTGTCGCCAGTATTTCACCTGTGGAAAACACTAATTGATTCCGCGTGGCATCAGCAAAGAATTCTATCTGGTTTTCTCCCCTGACGTAATTACCCGCTGAGAAAATTCGCACCACATATTCTCGACCATCATTAATTTGTTTGATCAGTTGATCAACCCTATCTTGAGTAACACGCAATAACTCTGCATTTGCCGGATTTGTGCCAGGTTCACTTAATTCTAGGTTGGCATTGCGGTTAGCTTCCCGCAAAATTTGTATTACCACCTGACGAGCCGCCGTAGGTTGAGCTACACGCACCACACCAGCGGCTAGGACTTGACCCCGCACTATAGCCAATTTACCCAGACGCAAGTCACGGTATGACTGGTAATATTTTTCTAGCCGTGCTACTTCCTGTTCTAAATATTTTTGCTGTTTTTCTAATTCTTTGAGACGAGATTCTCTAGTAGCAATGACTTGCTCTCGATTTTTAATGTCTAGATTGCGATTTTGAATAAGTTTATCTAACTGAGTAATTTTCTGATCACGCTTTTCAATCGCTTCTTGACGATTAGCAAGTTCGCGATCGCGTTTTTCAATAGCTGTCTTCGCTTCGTCAATGGCTTTTTTCGCTTCCACATACAATCGCTGGCGTTCTGTCTTTAATTGTTCAACTGCTGCCTGTAATGTCTTACGCTGATTATAAAGGTTTTCTAATTCTCCTCTGGCTTGTTGGTACTGACTCGCCACTTCCCCCAGTTGGCTTTGAGTACCTTGGAGTTGAGCTTGCGTTTTAGCTTGTTGGCTAATGGTGCGATTAAGTTGAGCTTGTGTTATCCGTTGTTTGGCATTCGCCGCTTGCAAGGACTGATTAATTTTCTGTAAATCTTGTTGTGCCCGGGTTTGTTCTTTCCTGGCTTGATTGAGCTTGTCTTCTACCTGACTTTTTTCCGTTTCTGCGGTTTTGAGTTGTTCTCGCTTATTTCTGAGGTCATTTTGAATGTCCTCTAATTCAAATACTCCTTTCCGCAATCCTTCATCAGCAGCAAATAAAACCGCTAGAGTTGATGCAGAAATCAAACCACCAGTAAAAATAGTAACTAGTACCGCCGTTTTTTTGGGACGTAGGTTGAAAAGTGAGAGACGTGCCTTGCCAACTCGTGTGCCAATGCGATCGCCCACGGTGGCAATTACGCCTCCCAAAATTAAAATTGCTGCAATGAGGATGTACCCAGTGGCCATCTTTAACTACCGTTCACGGAGCGTGCCGGAGGCATAATCTTTCCAGATACAGCCTACTACTTTCAACCATAGTCTGTGGGAAAAAGAAGATTGACAAAAGCATGAATTACTCAATTTTTAGATTTACCTCTAATTGTTTGGGAAATGGGGAATGGGGAATGGGTATCGGAGATTGAGGTTATAAATAAATTTCCCCTGATCCCTGTCACCTGTCACCTATTCCCTGCCCCCTGTTCCCTAACTTTATGTAAATTGCCTACTTAAAGTTACAGGTTTATGCACAGTAATCTTCTTTTTGTGGATCGAAATCATTTTTTTCTCACGTAAATCTCCCAGTAACCTGGTGACAGTAACGCGAGTTGAACCAATTGCTTCAGCGATCGCTTGATGAGATAACTTCAAATCAATTGTGATGCCATCAGCGCAAGGTACACCAAAATCTCGACAAAGAATTAATAAAAAACTCACCAATCTAGAACCCATATCTCGGTGAGCAAGCGTTTCAATCATCATCTCTGTCTGAAGAATCCGCGAAGAAAGACCCCGCAGCATTAACATAGATAATTCTGGATTTTCCTTGAGCGCTTGCTCAACTTGTTCAATTGGTGCTGAAAGCAATTCTACAGCGGTAAATGCCACCGCATGGTAAAATCTATCTGATTTATTGCCCGTTAGCAACGACAACACACCAAAAACGCTATTTTCCCGTAGCAGCGCTACCGTTATTTCTTCTCCTGCCTCGTATACCCTGGAAAGTTTTACAGCACCCTTGAGAAGAAAATAAACTCGTTCGGCAGGATCGCCAGGAAAAAAGATCGTTTTGTTGCGTTCAAACGTTTCCACAACCGGAGGAAACGCTCCGGTCGCCATCTGACGAAAAACATTTGCTAGGGCTTTATCTTGTGTCACGATCATCTCCCTTCCCCTACCCAATGCCGGAAAAACAAAAACTGATTACCTAAGAATACACCTGAAAAATCAAGAAAGCACCGTCAACCTTTTTGTTTTTTCCTATACTCAAATTTGCTGCTTTATAGCCATTTGTTTATTATGATACCTAATTCTTGTTATTTTTAGCCATCAATTGTTCATAAGTAGTTTCAAAACCTCAAGTTAAAAGGTTTTTTTCTATAAAAACTTCCGATATCTTTATAACTTCTTAAACAATCAGCAAAAATTTTGTTGCACTCAGCACCCTAATTAATTAGATTTATTGAAAATCACGTCGCCAACAAAGTCAAAATAGGCTCAGATTCTAGTATGCTCCTATTGATTGATCAAATTAACAATTTCTATGCTGAATCTGTCCGGAAAAAACGCCCTAGTAACAGGTATTGCCAATAATCGCTCCATCGCCTGGGGTATTGCCCAACAACTCCACAATGCAGGTGCTAACTTGGGTATTACCTATTTGCCAGATGAAAAAGGCAAATTCGAGAAAAAAGTCTCAGAATTAGTAGAACCCCTCAATCCCAGCTTGTTCCTTCCCTGCAATGTAGAAAACGAAGAGCAAATTCAATCTACCTTTGAAACAGTCCGCCAGCAATGGGGCAAGATAGACATCCTCATTCATTGCCTAGCTTTTGCAAATAGAGATGATTTAACTGGAGATTTTAGCCAGACTTCTCGATCTGGTTTCAATAAAGCTTTGGAAGTTAGCACTTATTCACTAGTGCAGTTAAGTGGTGCTGCTAAACCTCTAATGACTGATGGTGGCAGTATTGTTACTCTTACATACTTGGGCGCAGTCCGAGCAATCCCTAACTATAACATCATGGGTGTAGCTAAAGCTGGATTAGAAGCAAGTGTACGTTACTTGGCATCTGAACTTGGCCCCCAAAATATTCGCGTTAATGGTATTTCCGCAGGCCCTATCCGCACCTTGGCATCTTCAGCTGTGGGCGGTATTTTGGATATGATTCATCACGTTGAAGAAGTCGCTCCTTTGCGTCGGACTGTTACTCAGCTAGAAGTGGGTAATACAGCAGCTTTTTTGTGCAGTGATTTGGCAAGCGGCATTACTGGACAAATCCTGTATGTAGATGCAGGATATGAAATTATGGGAATGTGATAGAAAGCAGGGAATAGGGAACAGGGAACAGGAAAAATTTCTTTATTTTTGATTATTAACTGAATATTTCATATGTCTCCCTCATCTCCCTTATCCTCCCAATGACCAATGACCAATGACCAATGCCCAATGACCAATGACCAATGACCAATGAATAATGACTAACAACCGCATTGCTACAGTTCACCGGACTACTGGGGAAACAGATATCCAAGTTACTATTAATCTCGATGGTACAGGCATCTGTAAGGCTGCCACCGGTATTCCTTTTTTGGATCATATGTTGCATCAAATAGCTTCTCATGGGCTGTTTGATTTAGATATTCAAGCTCAAGGTGACTGGGAAATTGATGATCACCACACTAATGAAGATGTGGGTATTACTTTAGGTCAAGCTTTATATCAAGCACTAGGTAACAAAAAAGGTATTGTCCGCTTTGGTAATTTTCTTGCACCCTTAGATGAAGCTTTAATTCAGGTGGCTTTGGACTTTTCTGGAAGACCTCATTTTAGCTATGGTTTAGAAATTCCTACTCAACGGGTAGGAACTTATGATACTCAATTGGTACGCGAGTTTTTTGTGGCATTGGTAAATCATAGCCAAATGACCTTGCATATTCGCCAGTTAGATGGTATAAATTCACATCATATTATTGAAGCAACTTTTAAAGCTTTTGCTAGAGCCATGCGAATGGCAGTAGAAATAGATCCTCGACGTGCGGAGACTATTCCTAGTTCTAAAGGTGTTTTATAAGTTGCTAAAAAAAGTGTTAAAAAGCTCATTGGTTGGCGATAAATGACACATTAAAATAATGAGTGCTATTTATTGTCGTCCTACCAGATATTCTGTAATTAATCACACCTAGCCGGGAATTGATCATTTAACCGCAATGAATTCTGTTGCCGACACCCCTGAACCTCAACTTAATCCTTTAGAACAACCACCAGTAGTCCTAACTTCTGAGTTGCGAAAAGTCTATCGTACTGGGTTTTGGCTGAATCAAAAAGTTGTATCCCTCAAAAGTTGTTCTTTACAAGTTTATCCAGGGCAAACCTTTGGTTTACTAGGCCCTAATGGGGCTGGTAAAACTACGCTGTTAAAACTGTTGCTGGGAATTATCCGTCCTTCTTCTGGGAGGGGTTTATTATTAGGTAAGCCAATTGGCGATCGCTCTGTGAAGCAAAAGATTGGTTATTTACCAGAGAATCCCTATTTATACGACTATCTCACTGGGTGGGAATTTTTGCAGTTAGCAGCGGGTTTATTCCAAATCCCCCGTCATTTACAACGTCAACGCATTACCCAACTTCTGGAATTGGTTGGTTTATCTCAAGTTGATGCTCGCAAAAAGCTGATGCGTCGTTATTCTAAAGGTATGCTTCAGCGTGTTGGCATGGCTCAGGCATTAATTAATGATCCCGATTTGGTATTTCTGGATGAACCCATGTCTGGACTTGATCCTTTGGGACGTTACCAAATGCGAGAAATTATCCTGGCTTTGAAAGCTGCTGGAAAAACAATATTTTTCAACAGTCATGTTTTGAGTGAAGTGGAACAAATATGCGATCGCGTAGCTATCCTAAATCAAGGAGAATTAATTTGCTCTGGTTCCCTCAATGAACTCTTAGGTACAGAAAACTCATATCATGTTAAAGGTCTAGGGGGCGATGGAGCAACTCTCAAAAAAAGGATACCCGATCTAGAATTTAAGCCTGATGGTTCTTGGCAAGGCATATTACAAGACGATTACTATGATTTTCTGGCCAGTCTCCGGTTAATGGGAGGTGAAATCATTACCATGAACTTATCTCGTCAATCTTTAGAGGAATTCTTTATCCAGCAGATCCAAAAACAAAATCATTAACCCCACTAGTACTGCTTTTCTACGAGACGCTACGTGTACCTTGCTTCTCCTGAGGCGTAAACTGATAAATTCTACTAGTTATTTTAGCGACCACATCTAAGTTAAAAAAATAATTGAAAATGTAGTTAGGACTTACGCAAGTGTCACACTAAAAATCTGTTGTAGGGTGCGTCAGACTGCATAAATCTTGCAAATAAACAGATTGTTGATATCTGACGCACCTTACCAATGTGCCAGTTGCGTAAGGCCTGGTAGTGTTAATAACCCTTACAGCAGAATTCAGGAGTCACCTGAGTTCGGTGTTAGGAGTTTCTCCTATGCCTACGGCACGGCTTCGCCGAACCGAGACGCTACGCGAACGGAGTTCGGAGTACCGAGTGCTTGACTCTCCTTCTTACTCATTACTTGTTACTCATCGCTATGTACTGGTTTTGTGTATAGGTTTAAATTTAGATTTTGGACTTCCTAAATACGCAAACTGCTTTAATTAATTTTATTTTTTACTGTTTGCATAAATTACCAAAGTATTTAAACTTCAAATATAAATTTTGATTCTTGACTATTGACTATTTGCATAAAAATTGCTCTAATCGTTATCAATTAAATTTTTCTCACTGAGTTCTGCTTTAAATTAACTTAACTAAAGATTCAGAATTCCCCGTTAAATTATATCCGGAAAATCAAAATTACTTAGGAAAATAGCAGTGTTGAGGAACTTCAATAAATAAGTATAGTCAACGTTAAAATGTCTAGACAATACTTTACAGATCGTAGTCTCTGAGTCTCAGGTAAATATGCTTAATATACATTTGTGGAAAATTTTCACCCATTCAACTACGGCTGTAGTTTTATTAACGACTGTCAATATCGCTTTACCATCTGTTAGTCTAGCGCAGCAACAACCAGTATCATCTTCGAGTATATCTACAGATTACTTATTAGGGGGAGGCGATCGCATTCGCGTTAATGTATTTGAAGTACCAGAATATACAGGTGAATACCAAGTTCCCCCCGGTGGTGCGATTAATATGCCCTTAATTGGCAGCATCTCCGTTCTGGGATTAACAACAGAACAGGCATCTGATGAAATAGCCAGAAGATATGCTCGTTTTCTTAAACGTCCCCTGATCTCTGTGAATTTGTTATCCTCTCGTCCTATCAATGTTTTTGTAGCCGGAGAAGTAACACGACCAGGATCTTACACTCTCAGCTTAGAAGGAAGTGGAGGAGACAGTCCAGGTGTACAATATCCAACTGTATTAGCTGCACTGACTACAGCCCAAGGGGTAACACTAGCCGCAGATGTAACTAAAGTACAATTACGCCGTAAAATAGGACGTTCTGGTGAGCAAGTTGTCAGCTTTAACTTGAAGGAACTCACTCAAACAGGCAGGATATCGCAAGATATTACCCTACGAGATGGAGACACCATCGTTGTACCCACCGCCACAGATTTCAATGTTGCTGAAGCCCGCAATTTATTCGCCACTAACTATGCAGCTAGTCAAAGCTCACCCCGCACCGTAGCCATTACAGGTCAAGTTTACCGTCCCGGTTCCTATCTTGTTACTTCAGGTGCTTCTGCTACGGAAGGAGGCACTGTAGCCCCTGGAAGTGGTTTACCAACTGTCATGCGAGCAATTCAACTAGCTGGGGGAATTACATCACAAGCGGATGTTCGTAGTATTAAAATCCGTCGTCCTACAAGAATTGGCTCAGAACAAAGCTTAAATGTTAATCTCTGGGAATTATTGCAGACAGGGGATCTGAATCAAGATGTAGTATTACAAGATGGAGATACAATCGTTGTTCCCACAGCCACTGATATTAACACAGCCGAAGCCACTCAATTAGCTACCACTACTTTGTCACCAGCAAAAATTCAAGTTGGGGTAGTAGGAGAAGTTAAAAAACCTGGATTAACAGATTTACAGCCCAATAGCTCTTTAAATCAGGCATTACTTGCTGCTGGTGGGTTTAATGATGCTAGAGCTAGTAGTGCTGCGGTAGATTTAATTCGCCTCAATCCCAATGGGACTGTATCCAAACGAGTAGTCAAAATAGATTTCTCAAAAGAAATTAATGACGAAACCAATCCCATACTTCGCAATAATGATGTTGTCGTAGTCGGCCGTTCTGGTATTGCTAAAA
This sequence comes from Anabaena sp. EIM26, assembly GCF_057568715.1. Lineage (NCBI taxonomy): Bacteria > Bacillati > Cyanobacteriota > Cyanophyceae > Nostocales > Nostocaceae > Anabaena > Anabaena sp. EIM26. Next base: position 3,490,482 of record NZ_CM172472.1, read on the forward strand.
CCAGTGATACAGTCAATACTGTAGCTGGTCCTTTAGGTACTATTCTGGGTATTGTTAGGTTGTTTTTTGGATTCTAGATTAAGATTGACAATTGGGGAAAATTTTTCAATTCTCCTCATTGAAAATATAAGATTTCAGCCTGCACAAGCAGGCTTAGTTTTTTATAAAAGCGTTGATTTTATGAAATCCTTAAATCTCAGGACTTACGCAAAACAGAACGGAAGTAGGGGTAATTCATGAATTACCCCTATGCAAGAATCAGGTTTTGAGTTCAATCTTGCGTAAGTCATAAATCTGTTAAATAAGTGATAAAAAAAGCTCTTGCTATGAGCAAGAGCAGAAAAATTAATTGTCAGTGATGAAAAAACCTGATCACAACTTAGTCGTTAGTCAAGGTCATTCATAAACATAACTGGCTCAGTCTCGCGGTCAATACCTTTTTCAAAACCACCAGCAGCCGCACGAGCGCGTCCTGCGTGCCACAAGTGGCCGATGAGGAAAAAGAAACCTAACACAAAGTGAGAGGTAGCTAACCACGCACGGGGAGATACATAGTTAAAAGAGTTGATTTCAGTAGCCACACCACCTACAGAGTTCAAAGAACCCAGAGGAGCATGAGTCATGTATTCAGCAGCGCGACGAGCTTGCCAAGGCTGAATATCGTTCTTGACTTTTTCTAGGTCAAGACCGTTTGGCCCACGTAGAGGCTCTAACCAAGGGCCACGGAAATCCCAGAAGCGCATGGTTTCACCACCGAAGATAATTTCACCGGTAGGTGAGCGCATTAGGTATTTACCTAAACCTGTAGGGCCTTGAGCAGAACCGACGTTAGCACCTAAGCGTTGGTCACGAATCAAGAATGTTAAAGCTTGAGCTTGAGAAGCTTCGGGGCCAGTAGGACCGAAGAATTCACTAGGGTAAACGGTGTTGTTGTACCAAACCATAGTTGAGGCAATAAATCCCATCAAGGATAGAGCGCCCAAGCTATAAGACAGGTAAGCTTCACCAGACCAGATAAAAGCACGACGCGCCCAAGCGAAAGGCTTGGTAAAGATGTGCCAAATACCGCCAGAAATACAAATTAAGGCAATCCAGATGTGACCGCCGATAACATCTTCCATGTTATCGACACTAACAATCCAGCCTTCTCCACCAAAGGGAGATTTGATTAAATAACCAAATATCACCGCTGGGTTGAGTGTAGGGTTGGTAATGACGCGAACATCACCACCGCCGGGAGCCCAAGTATCGTATACACCACCGAAGAACATAGCCTTCAGCACTAACAGCAGCGCACCACATCCCAAGATGATCAGGTGGAAGCCGATGATGTTGGTCATCTTGTTCTTGTCTTTCCAGTCGTAACCAAAGAAAGAGGAGTACTCTTCTAAGGTTTCTGGTCCACGAACGGCATGATAGATACCGCCAAAACCCAGTACGGCAGAGGAAATTAAGTGCAGTACACCAGCAACAAAGTAGGGGAAGGTGTCGATAACTTCACCACCTGCGGCAACGCCCCAACCTAAAGTGGCGATGTGAGGTAGAAGAATCAAGCCCTGTTCGTACATGGGCTTTTCTGGGATAAAGTGAGCAACTTCAAATAAAGTCATTGCTCCAGCCCAGAAGACGATTAAACCAGCATGGGCTACGTGAGCGCCAAGCAGTTTACCAGATAGGTTAATTAAACGAGCGTTACCAGACCACCAAGCAAAACCGCTTGATTCTAGGTCCCGTCCACCGCCAATAACTGATGATCTATTAGAGAGCGTTACCACGAGGTAATACCTCCTCAGGGAATACAAATTGTTCGTGGGGTTGATCTTGAGGAGCCATCCAAGCGCGGATACCCTCGTTCAGCAAAATATTTTTGGTATAGAAAGTTTCAAACTCTGGGTCTTCTGCTGCCCGTAATTCTTGGGAAACGAAGTCATAAGCCCGCAGGTTGAGTGCCAAGCCAACGATGCCTACAGATGCCATCCATAAGCCGGTGACTGGTACGAACAACATGAAGAAGTGCAACCAACGTTTGTTAGAGAAAGCAACACCGAAGATCTGTGACCAGAAACGGTTTGCTGTCACCATTGAGTAGGTTTCTTCAGCTTGGGTGGGGTTGAATGCAGGAAAAGTGTTGGAACCTTCGCCGTCATCAAACAGGGTGTTTTCTACTGTGGCTCCGTGAATTGCCGACAGTAATGCTCCACCTAAGATTCCCGCTACACCCATCATGTGGAAGGGGTTGAGTGTCCAGTTGTGGAACCCTTGCAGGAATAGTAAGAATCGGAAGATTGCTGCTACACCAAAGCTGGGTGCAAAGAACCAGCTTGATTGTCCCAAGGGGTACATCAAGAAGACGCTGACGAAGACGGCAATTGGTCCTGAGAACGCAAGTGCGTTGTAAGGACGAATTCCTACTAGTCTGGCGATTTCAAATTGACGCAACATGAAGCCAATCAGACCGAATGCTCCGTGTAAGGCTACGAAGGGCCATAGGCCACCTAGTTGAAACCAACGGGTTAGGTCTCCTTGAGCTTCGGGTCCCCAGAGTAACAACAGGGAATGTCCCATGCTGTTTGCTGGTGTGGATACTGCTACTGTGAGGAAGTTAGCTCCTTCTAGGTAGGAGGATGCTAATCCGTGGGTGTACCAGGAGGTGACGAAGGTTGTACCGGTGAGCCAACCGCCTAGTGCGAGGAAGGCGCAAGGGAATAATAATATTCCTGACCAACCTACGAATACGAAGCGATCGCGCTTTAACCAGTCGTCTAATACGTCAAACCACCCTCTACTGGGGGCGCGTCCAACTGCGATGGTCATTGAACTAAAATCCTCTTTTTTACTAAAATTGCCACGTTTTTAGGGTTGTACCTTGGTCAGATTTACTGATTTGGGGCTACTACCGCGAGGAATTAAACGTTTTTTTGAGACTTTTCGCCACTCGTTAAGCGGCTGAAATTCTGAGAACCTAATGCTTTACTAGCTAGGCATTTCTCAGGATTATGCCATTACGCGTACCACTAACTAAAACTCTAGATTGTGGTAACTTAATGATTCTTAACTTATCACATTAATCAGGGTTTGCGGTGGAGACACGCAAATCAATGGGGTATTTGGCGTGCTACAACTTATCTGTGGTAATTGTAGTTAAGGATTCTTGTCTTGTTTGGGTTTGATATTAATTATAAATACCAAAATTTTAACAATCTGACATACATTTTCTCATAAATCTTACAAAATTTTTTTTGAGATAAATGTTACCTCATTATATGAGTAGGTCGCTAATTGTTTTCAGGGATACCTACAACTAAATTTAAGTTTCCATTATGAGCGTCAGCTAAATCAGTATTTACTCAGGAAGCTGTACTTTTTTAGACTACGATGTTTTAAAATATACAAATTTTTATTTTTCATAAATAAATATTTAGTTGTTCTGGAGCCATGAATGGCACAAAGAAGATTTATTTTCTCAAACCTTCTCCTTCCTACCCTCTACCTTTATGCGGTCAAAACTTGCAATACTGACTGTTCAAGTGGCACACTTACGTCTAGAGAGCAATTAATTTTTCGCGTTTGGCTAAAGCGTGTAAGCTTACTGTAGCTTGCTTCTCGAAGGGTGGAATCACCGCTCCCATACTCCCGTTGAAGTAAGAAGTAAATGTCTAGACTCGTCTAGGTTTTATATAGCAGAATATCTCACAGGCCAAGGTAGTTCCATGACGGCATCAACAACGATTAATAAAGGCGATGGCCTCCTGCATCAAAATGTCCTCGGTTCTCGTCGGTTTAGTAACTACTGGTGGGCAACTATTGTTAGCTTGGGAGCATCTGGCTTTTTATTGGCTGGTATCTCTAGCTATCTCAAAGTTAATTTACTCATTGTCACCGATCCAACTCAACTGATATTTGTACCCCAAGGGTTAGTGATGGGCTTGTATGGACTAGCTGGGTTGCTCTTAGCGTTATACCTGTGGCTAGTTATTTTATGGGATGTTGGTGGCGGCTATAACGAATTCAATCAGGAAACTGGTAAATTCAAAATCTTTAGATGGGGTTTTCCTGGAAAAAACCGCAAAATTGAGATTGAAAACCGCATCCAAGACGTACAATCTGTACGCATCTCTATTAAGGAAGGTCTAAATCCCCAACGCGCACTTTATCTAAGGGTTAAAGGAAGACGGGATATTCCTTTGACACGGATAGGTCAACCGTTATCTTTAGCTGATTTAGAAACTCAAGGTGCTAATTTAGCCCGCTTTTTGGCAGTTCCTTTAGAAGGACTCTAAGAATTTTGGATTTTAGATTTTGGATGAGATTTTGGATTGGTGGTAAATCAAAAATCTACTGTCTCAGATGACAAAATCCTGATAGTGTCTATTGGTTTAACCCTATGCCATAGCCTGACTAAGAAAATTCTCAATCTAAAATCTAAAATCTAAAATTGCGAAGAGAGGCTAAGATACTCTGGTTGAGTCAGTAACTGGCAATGCGGTTAAAATTTTCACACTTTTTAGTTTCTCTGTTGATGATTGGTGGTTTGATGCTGGGAGGATGTTCAACAGAAAAAGTAACTTCTAATACATCTCCCACTTCCACAGCAACCTCAAACATAACTGAGGAAAGCTCCACGTCAAATACTGAAGCGACAACAATATCAGAAACTAGTCGTGAGAGTATTCCGGGAATCAAAAATTTACCACGTCTCGAAGGTAAGGCTACTGTTGTGATGACAGTTAATGGCGCACCAATTACGATCGAAGTAGATGGTACTAATGCTCCCATTACTGCTGGCAACTTTGTTGATTTAGTTCAAAAAGGTGTTTATGACGGTTTAGTTTTCCATCGGGTGGTGCGGGAACCTCAGCCGTTTGTGGTTCAAGGTGGTGATCCCCAAAGTAAAGATCCCAAGAGTTCACCAGAAAGATGGGGAACTGGTGGCTATATAGACCCAAAAATCGGGACTGAACGCCGCATACCACTAGAAATTAAGCCAGAAGGTTCAGATCAGCCTGTTTATAGTAAAACAATTACTAATAAGCCTGTGTTGACACACAAATTAGGTGCAGTAGCAATGGCGCGATCGCAACCACCTGATTCTGCTTCTTCTCAGTTTTACTTTGCGTTGGCAGATTTGGGCTTCTTGGATGGTAATTATGCTGTGTTTGGTTATGTCACAGATGGCTTTGATGTAGTTAATAAAATTCAGCAAGGCGATCGCATTAATTCTGCGAAAGTTACTCAAGGTGCTGAAAACCTGAAAACCCCTAGCAAGTAGTTAGTAGTCAGTTGTCGGTTGTTATAAAAACGCTGACAACTGGCACAATCTAAAATCCAAAATCTAAAATCTAAAATTGATTAGGTCAGTTGTCGGTTGTTATAAAAACGCTGACAACTGGCACAATCTAAAATCCAAAATCTAAAATCTAAAATTGATTAGGTCAGTTGTCGGTTGTTATAAAAACGCTGACAACTGGCACAATCTAAAATCCAAAATCTAAAATCTAAAATCTAAAATTGATTAGGTCAGTTGTCGGTTGTTATAAAAACGCTGATAACTGGCACAATCTAAAATCCAAAATCTAAAATCTAAAATCCAAAATTGATTAGGGTTGTTGTCACTGGTATTGGTTTGGTTTCTGCTTTAGGTGAAAGCTTAGAAGATAGCTGGCAAAATTTGCTGGTAGGTAAAACTGGTATTAAATTACATCAGCCATTTCCAGAACTCTTAAAAATCCCTCTAGGTTTAATTGCTGAACAACCATCCGATTTAAAGACCCTAACTCAGATGGTTGTGAATTCGGCTTTGCAAGATGCTGAATTAGTAACGCCTTTACCTGATTGTGCTGTGGTAATTGGTTCTAGTCGTGGTTATCAAGCAGATTGGGAGAATTTGGCACGAAAAATATATAGTCCAGATTGCCTTCCAGCAGCCTTAAATTTAGAAAATTGGTTGGATACTTTACCACACATGAATGCGATCGCTGTAGCTCGAAAAATCGGCACATCAGGCACTGTTTTAGCGCCAATGGCGGCCTGTGCTACAGGGATTTGGGCAATTTCCCAAGCGGCTATGTTAATTCAAACAGGGCAATGTCAAAGAGCGATCGCAGGTGCAGTGGAAGCACCAATTACCCCTTTAACTATCTGTGGTTTTCAACAAATGGGTGCTTTAGCAAAAACAGGCGCTTATCCCTTTGATATCCACCGTGAAGGTTTAGTTTTGGGAGAAGGTGGTGCTGTGTTTGTTCTGGAATCAGCAGAATTAGCAAACCAGCGTCAAGCAAATATTTATGGTGAAATTCTGGGTTTTGGTTTGACAGCAGACGCATTTCATAGCAATCAACCAGAACATCAAGGAAAAAGTGCGATCGCAGCCATCAAGCAATGTTTACAACGTAGTTGCCTCACCCCTGCCGATATAGACTACATCCATGCTCATGGTACAGCCACGCTCCTCAATGACCGGATCGAAGGCAAAATTATCCAGCATTTATTTCCTGCAAAAGTAGCAATTAGCTCCACTAAAGGCAGTTCCGGTCATACACTAGGAGCATCAGGAGCCTTGGGTGTGGCTTTTTCGCTCATGGCTTTAAAGCATAGAAAATTACCCCCTTGTGTGGGATTACAGCAACCAGAATTTGATTTAAATTTCGTCACAGCCGCAAGAGATAGTGAAATACAGCAGATACTCTGTTTGAGTTTTGGTTTTGGTGGACAAAATACTGCGATCGCTTTAAGTCATTAAATTAAGTCATTAAAATTTATATTTATAGAGTGCTATATTTAACCCTGATAGTGGGAACACTGCTGCTAAATATCACGTCTATAAAGACTTTAAACCCTGTATAAAAAATATCAATTCATTAAGGCAGTTCGTAAATAGCGATCAACGCCTTGTATTAGATAATATTCACTCATTCAAGTCATTGCCAAAGGCAACTCCTAAAAGGGAATGAGGAGAATTAAAGCGGTACTCAGTTTTTAATTACAGAGCGCACACACCAACAAAAATCAAATAAAAATACCGTAGTAAAGTATAAAATAATTAATTCAAGGAGATTATTAAACCATGAAATGGCTCCAGGCATCTCTAGGTTTTTTGGCATTTTCTTTTACCGTATATTCCCAAGCACCATCCGTACTGGCTCAGTCATACCCAACACAAAAAACTTGGCAAATAAGTCAAAAATTTAAACCTCCAGTAGATAATCAACCTAATCCTCCCACCATTGGTGGTGCAACTCGTAGCTCCTCATGTATCAAGGATAAACGAGTAATAACGCCCTTACTCCCTACCAATCAATTAGGGTTGACCTTCAATCAACATCCTACCTTTTATTGGTCTGTGCCTCCAACTCCAGTTAAAACTGCTGAGTTCACAATTTTGGCTCCTGGAGACGAACAAGTAATTTATAAAACAACTTTAACTCTTCCCGACCAGCCAGGAATTATCAGTTTTACTCTGCCGACAAATGCTCCTGCACTGCAAATAAATACTACTTACCACTGGTATCTAACCCTGATTTGCGATTCTGAAGAATCTAGCAACAATCCTTATGTAGAAGGTTTTGTAAAACGTACCCAACCAGATTTAACTTTATCAGATTCTCTAGCCAAATCAGACTTACACCAAATACCAACACTCTATGCAGAAGCTGGAATTTGGCATGAAGCACTAACTTCTTTAGTTCAATTACGTTGCACTCAGCCAAATGATTTAACAGTCAAGCGGAATTGGCGAAAATTTTTAGAATCAGTGGAATTGATTAACATCGCATCTGAGCCATTAATTGATTCTTGCACAATCAAGAATTAAACAATAATTCTTATGTGGGAAAAGCTGAAAAGAGTAATGTGGGAATGGCGGGGTGTTTTCATTGCCGTTCCCAATGTCACATTTATTGTCATAGCACTACGTTTAACTGGATTTCTTCAATCTCTAGAATTAACAGCTTTAGATCAATTGTTTATTCTTCGCCCACAAGAACCAATTGATAATCGCATAGTTATAGTTGAAATTAATGAAAAAGACATCAGTAATCAGGGAAGTTGGCCTATTTCTGATGCAGTATTAACTGACTTATTAGAAAAGATTAAGCAGCAACAACCTAGAGCTATCGGTTTAGATATTTATCGTAACTTAGCAGTTAATCCCGGTCATCAAGACCTGATTAATTTATTTAAATCTACCCCCAATTTGATTGGCATCCAAAAAGTATTTGAAAGTATAGATAGTTCTTTAGTTGAAGCATCACCTATCTTAAAGCAACGCCAACAAGTGGGAGCAAATGATTTACCTCCAGATGGGGATGGTAAAATCCGCAGAGGAATGTTGTATTTATATTTAGATAATGGTGATATTTTAGAAAGTTTTAGCCTCAAACTGGCTTTGTTGTACTTGCAACCGGAAGGTATTACTGAAAAAGCAGCAACCAATAATCCCAATTATCTCCAATTAGATAGAAGTGTTTTTCCTAGATTTCAGGCTAATGATGGTGCTTATGTAAAAGCAAAAGCCGGAAGCTACCAAATATTATTAAATTACCGGGGTCGTCAGCAGCAATTTACCACAGTTTCACTGACAGAAGTTTTAAAAAATCAAATTTCACCAAATCTGATGCAAGGAAAAGTGGTACTAATTGGTTCAACTGCTGAGAGTTTGAGAGATAGCTTTTTTACACCTTACACCAGTCAAGTTTTCGCTGCCCCGGAAAGGATGGCTGGAGTAACAATTCATGCTAATTTAACTAGTCAAATTTTAAGTTCGACTTTAGATGGTCGTCCCTTAATTAAGTCTTGGAGTGACACTGTAGAATGGCTGTGGATTTTGCTATGGTCAACTATTAGCTCTCTATTGTGTTGGCAGCAGCGTCATAATATATCTCTAATTACTGTTAATATTTTCCTGGCTGGTAGCGCGTTGATTGCCTGTTCTTTTCTAGCATTTTTAGCTGGCTGGTGGATTCCTGTCGTGCCGCCAATATTGGCATTGGCAGGATCAACCATTGCTATTACCCAGTATATGGCTCGTAGTGCTGCCAATATGCAAAAAACCTTTGGACGTTATCTGACAGATGAAGTTGTGACTAGTTTAATAGAAACACCTTCTGGGTTAAAGCTAGGAGGTGAAAGGAGAAAAGTTACAGTTTTAGTATCTGATGTCAGGGGGTTTTCGGCTATTTCTGAAGAATATCCCCCGGAAACTGTGGTAGAAATTCTCAATCTTTATCTGGAAGTGATGACAGATGTAATTAATCAGTACAAGGGTACGATTAATGATTTTATGGGTGATGGCATTTTGGTGATGTTTGGTGCGCCTATTCATCGAGATGATGACTCTCAAAGAGCGATCGCTTGTGCTGTAGCGATGCAGTTAGCAATGCAACAGGTAAATGCCAAAAATCAGGAAATGAATTTACCAATTTTAGAAATGGGAATTGGTATCAATACAGGTGAAGTGATCGCTGGCAATATTGGTTCTCAAAAACGCGCTGAATATACAGTTATTGGTAGTCATGTAAATTTAGCTGCGCGAATTGAATCTTATTCTGTAGGAGGACAAATTTTTATTTCCGAACATACTTGGGAAGATGCCAAGATTGATTTGAGAATTGATAGTCAATTACAGGTAGAACCAAAAGGGATAAAACATCTCGTTACTATTTATGAAATTGGTGGTATCGGTGGCAAATATAATCTATTTTTGCCTCATATTGACGAAAATATAGAGATGTTAAGCGAAGAATTACCGATTGAATTTATTGTTTTACATGGTAAACACGTAGATGGAAAATTTTTACTGGGGTCATTAGTTGGACTTTCAGAAAATGGCGCACAAATTCGGTGTGAATATGATTTAGAAAAATTAATTAATATCAAACTCAAGTTATTGACAGAGACAGCATTGTCTACAGAAGAACCAGATATATATGCCAAGGTGATGAAAAAATCTGCTGTTGATAATCATTTCTTGATTCGATTTACAGGGATTCCTCCGAAGGGAATTCAAAGACTCAAGAGAGTAAGACAGGGTTTGGATTAAAATATAGCAGTCCAAAACTCCCGATTTCAAACAAATGCCATTTTTGGATATTAGTTTCATCCTAAAAATACTCAAATCCTGTAAATCCTGATTCAGGCTTAATTGATTGCTCCGAGTTTCTACGATATCCTGTAAAATCATTTAGCAGCTTAATTCTTAGGTGAAAAGCTTTGTTAGCAGCGTTACTTTATGGACAGGAAGATTTACGCTTAGAAACAGTCCCTGAACCCACTCCGGCAGATGGGGAAGTGGTGATTAAGGTGGGGGCAGCTACTACTTGCGGTACGGATTTGAAGGTTTGGCGGCGTGGTGGCCATGCGAAAATGTTGATTCCCCCCACGTTGTTTGGTCATGAAGCGGCAGGAACAATTGTCGCTGTTGGTGCTGGTGTGCATAATTGGCAGGTGGGAAATCGCATTGTCGCTAATAATTCTGCCCCGTGCATGAAATGCTTTTTTTGTCAACGTCAAGAATATTCTCTCTGTCCAAATTTGACATGGAATAATGGTACTTTTGCGGAATATCTAAAAATTCCCGCAGCGATTGTCCAACAGAATACGTTGCGGATTCCCGATGAGTTGCCCTTTGAATTGGCCGCAATGACTGAGCCTCTAGCCTGTGTTTTACATGGGGTGGGGCGTTCTCATGTCAAACCTCAAGACCGGGTAGTTGTGCTGGGAGATGGGGCAATTGGGTTGATGTTTGTGGGGGTTTTAGCTGCACAAACAAAAGCTGAGGTGTTGCTGTGGGGAGGAAATAACCAACGGTTAGAAATTGGTAAAAAATTAGGTGCATCCAAAACTTTTAATTATCATCAAGTTGCTGATATTCCTAGTGTGGTGAAGGAATTAACGGGGGGTTGGGGTGCAGATGTAGTTATAGAGGCTACGGGCGTTCCGAGTGTGTGGGAAAAAGCGATCGCTTGCGCCCGTCCTGGGGCAACTGTAAATTTATTTGGTGGTTGTCCCAAAGATACGACAATCACGGTGAATACAGAACAGCTACATTATAGTGAATTGACTCTCAAAGGCGTGTTTCATAATACACCCGAATATGTACGAACAGCGTTATCACTGATAGCTAGTAGAAAAATCCCTTTTGAATTGCTAATTAGTGAACATCGCCCGTTAAAAGATTTAGAACAGGTGTTTGCTGATATGAAGGCGCGGAAGGTAATTAAAGTGGCAATATTACCGTGTTAATAGTAATTATTTTAGCTTTGCAGTACTGAATAATAGATCAATCTGGGGATAAAGTTCATTGCTATGGAAAAATTGGGAAAACTATGTTCATCCCTTTTTTGTAAGAATTCAGGAGTCAGGAGTCAGAAGTCAGAATGTTTGATAAATCGGTAGATGATCGGATTGTAATCTTTTTGTAACCGTTAAAAAGCTGACCGCTGATAGCTGAATACTTATCCTTTTTGTTCCCTTTTTAGGGGTAATTGCGATCTCAATAGAAAAATGCTAAAAAAATCTCTGCGTAATTTTCTAATTTTGTCTTGTTCCCTTATACCTTGCTTATCTGGGGAAATTATACTGAATTCTCCCGCCCAGGCGTTACCAGGAGAAAGTACTGAGGAAGTAACCACATGGATTAAAGCCCATCCAACGCTTAAACCTAGAAGTGGGGAGCGATTGTTTGTGAGTAAGAGTGATACAGCCGCCCAAAGATTCACCTTTCAAGCGTCAGTATTACCTCCAGGTAAGATAACTTTTACCAAAGACCGCAGTACAATTCGTACTGAGCGGATGACTATGTATGATGGTGTGAATGGCGTTACAACTCAGCGTCTTGAGGAGTCTTTGCGGGTAATTTATGGGTTGGATATCTACCAAGACTATAATCGCGCTCAGGTAGTTTACGATTATCCTAACGAGAGTGCAATTAATCAGGCACGTTTGGCAAAAACTCCAATTCGGGAAGCATTGAAGGGAGAATTGCGGTTAGGCGATCGCTATGCCTATTGGGTAGAAATAGCTCAACCCAGACAAGGAAATGCTTTGGTCGGTCAAATAACAGTTTTACTTAAAGCCGATCTCGACAAATTAGAAGCAGAACTCAGAACTCGTTAAAAGCAAGCTCAAACACACCTACATACTTAATTTTTGCATATCTAAATTTGATGGAACTCTTGTGGGGTGGGCATCTTGCCATTGGTGTCAAGTTAAGGCATCAGCCCAAATGTCAAGAGAGCGAGCAGCCGTTCGTCGGTGACGTTGACGGACGGTCTTGATTAAGCCCATAGAACGATGATGTTCGACAAGCCAAGGAATAAGTTGTAAATCAGGAGCGAGTAAAAGTGCGCGGTGGAAAAAATACAAACTGCGAAAAACCATTTCCACAGAAATGCGTTCTAAAGGTTTTTGTAAAGCAATAGCCACATCAGCACACAAGTCATTGAGGACAGCGTAGAAAATCCAGGTAGCATATATTTGCATCTGTACACCATTAGTGCCACCAACCCACAAATAGGACAAGCCCAATAAACGCTTAGTCAATAAAAATGCGTCCTCAATTCGCCAACGTCGGCGGTATAAATCACAAACCTCCTGTGGTGAAAGCTGTTGTGGGTCAAGAACATTAGTCAAATAATGATACCAAGTCTTACCCCATAATACGGATACTTGGCGCATGGGATAGCGACATGGGTTGGTATGATGCAATCCCATTTGAATAATTTCATCCCTGTAGTGAGAGCCGCTAGAAAGTACACGCACTACCTTATATCTAACCTTTTCCTTTTGGCGCGTGAGAACATACTTGCCGGCAGCAGTTAGAGAATCAAACCACTCAAAACCATAAAATCCCATGTCTACTATGAGTAAACCACCATCAGGTAAAAGTTCTAACAATGCTTGCCACCAACGAGTCTCATTCCGCTTGGCATCAGCATCATACCAAACTGCTACAGGAATATGAGTGAAAGCTTCTACTACCATCAGCATTTTTCCTGCCAACACTGAACCTGTTTTTTCTTGCAATTGTCCGAAGTGCTTTTTCATGGCTTCGAGTGTTGAGGCATCACAAATCCAAATGGCGGAAAATCTCTGCGCCACTGATGCCCAGGCTGGAGCTAATTCTCTTACATTCCTTTTTGCTGCTAGACGTTCTACTACTTGCTCAAACATCTTGGCGAACAGATGCGCCGGTAAACTGTTGAGTCTTTGGGACAGAGCTTGCTTGCTGACTTTTGTTGCCTCTACCCACATTAGTCCTTCTATTTCCAGGCAGCGCAATACATCTGTTAAGTGTTGTACTTGTCGATATACTAGACTCAGTATTATTGCTGCCATTACTGGTAGGGTTAATACTCTTGAGCGCAAGCTTCGCTCTTTATCTTTTACCCCTTTGAGGTTGGCAAATGTCCCTGGACTTAATAGCCCAATCAACCGTGATTCTATTTCTTCACTAGCTGGAGCAGGTACGCTGACTTGATGGCGAAAATCTGGATTCCCTTGTTTTTTCCTTGGTTTACTCATGGCTCTTTTCAACACCCCTGTGTTGACTTTTACCATTTATTTCCCACTCTTGACACAAATCCATTTTTCTTAACTTGACACCAATGGCATCTTGCCATTGGTGTCAAGTTAAGGCATCAGCCCAAATGTCAAGAGAGCGAGCAGCCGTTCGTCGGTGACGTTGACGGACGGTCTTGATTAAGCCCATAGTAACGATGATGTTCGACAAGCCAAGGAATAAGTTGTAAATCAGGAGCAAGTAAAAGTGCGCGGTGGAAAAAATACAAACTGCGAAAAACCATTTCCACAGAAATGCGTTCTAAAGGTTGTTGTAAAGCAATAGCCACATCAGCACACAAGTCATTGAGGACAGCGTAGAAAATCCAGGTAGCATATATTTGCATCTGTACACCATTAGTGCCACCAACCCACAAATAGGACAAGCCCAATAAACGCTTAGTCAATAAAAATGCGTCCTCAATTCGCCAACGTCGGCGGTATAAATCACAAACCTCCTGTGGTGAAAGCTGTTGTGGGTCAAGAACATTAGTCAAATAATGATACCAAGTCTTACCCCATAATACGGATACTTGGCGCATGGGATAGCGACATGGGTTGGTATGATGCAATCCCATTTGAATAATTTCATCCCTGTAGTGAGAGCCGCTAGAAAGTACACGCACTACCTTATATCTAACCTTTTCCTTTTGGCGCGTGAGAACATACTTGCCGGCAGCAGTTAGAGAATCAAACCACTCAAAACCATAAAATCCCATGTCTACTATGAGTAAACCACCATCAGGTAAAAGTTCTAACAATGCTTGCCACCAACGAGTCTCATTCCGCTTGGCATCAGCATCATACCAAACTGCTACAGGAATATGAGTGAAAGCTTCTACTACCATCAGCATTTTTCCTGCCAACACTGAACCTGTTTTTTCTTGCAATTGTCCGAAGTGCTTTTTCATGGCTTCGAGTGTTGAGGCATCACAAATCCAAATGGCGGAAAATCTCTGCGCCACTGATGCCCAGGCTGGAGCTAATTCTTTTGCATTCCTTTTTGCTGCTAGACGTTCTACTACTTGCTCAAACATCTTGGCGAACAGATGCGCCGGTAAACTGTTGAGTCTTTGGGACAGAGCTTGCTTGCTGACTTTTGTTGCCTCTACCCACATTAGTCCTTCTATTTCCAGGCAGCGCAATACATCTGTTAAGTGTTGTACTTGTCGATACACTAGACTCAATATTATTGCTGCCATTACTGGTAGGGTTAATACTCTTGAGCGCAAGCTTCGCTCTTTATCTTTTACCCCTTTGAGGTTGGCAAATGTCCCTGGACTTAATAGCCCAATCAACCGTGATTCTATCTCTTCACTAGCTGGAGCAGGTACGCTAACTTGATGGCGAAAGTCTGGATTCCCTTGTTTTTTCCTTGGTTTACTCATGGCTCTTTTCAACACCCCTGTGTTGACTTTTACCATTTATTTCCCACTCTTGACACAAATCCATTTTTCTTAACTTGACACCAATGGCATCTTGCCCGCCCTAAGTTAGAATAAAATGATTTCTCACCTCGTATAGAGGCTAAACAGATTATTTTCCCGTTCCCTATTTATCTCTTCACCAATGAATTTAATTTTGTCTGGCTACTTCAAGTTTTCGTCCTTCAGATAGCCTCCAATGCTTAGGGTTTGCCATGTACCAGAAAATATGCTTTCTGCTGCGAGGGAAATGCGTTGCAAATCTTCTTTCAACAGTGGTGGCCAGTCAATACCTGCTTTGCGTCCTGTAGCAAATAACTGCAAGGCTCTAATCCCTAATTTATATAAAGCGTAAGCCAGTTCTTTATCTACGTTAGGGGTTTCTTTTAGGGCTTCAAACACTACCTTCAAGGCTAACAAAACAGAAGTAATTTGACCTGGTACTGGAGGTTTTCCTTGTTTGAGACGATTTAAGAAAGTATCTGGATTTTCGTCGTTTATTGTTTGGTCTATGAGTAATTTGCGGGCTATTTCGTAGTTCATGCATCCAGCTTATCGTAGTTTCTCTAAATATTTGCTTTTACTGACATTGAAGATAGGAGCAAAGACGCTTATTAAAATTTAAACCTCACTGGAATTATTCATTTTCTAAAATATCTAATATTATAACGGTCTTGATATTTAGC
Source organism: Anabaena sp. EIM26 (assembly GCF_057568715.1). Taxonomy (NCBI): domain Bacteria; kingdom Bacillati; phylum Cyanobacteriota; class Cyanophyceae; order Nostocales; family Nostocaceae; genus Anabaena; species Anabaena sp. EIM26. The sequence continues at coordinate 3,506,146 of NZ_CM172472.1, forward strand.
AATATAGTCTACATTACTTTGCTCTAATTTTGATAATAATGTAATCGGGAATTGCTGGGGTGAATATTGGGGATTATACCAAGGCTGTTGATCAAAGTAATCTTGTAAACCAGGAGTATCAAAACGGCGACCATGAACAGCAAAAATTGTATTCCTCATTATATCTAGTTCAAAGCCATTTTTACCTTCTAAATCTGTATCTGTAACTTGTCTTTCTGAAAGCCAAGCATAATTATTAATATTTTTATTTGTGCTTTCTATTTTTAGCCTTTTGTTGATAACAGTAGTTGTAATTTCAGGAGTTGCAATAACTTGGGGTGTGGGATTTGGTGCAGTTTCTGAAGTTGGTATAATACTGGGAGTATCCTGAACTTGGGGTATTGTATTTGTTCTTTTTGTGGAAACTGACACCTCCGTATCTGTGCCAGATTCGAGAGATTTTGTTAACACCTGACCAATAATTACAGATGCGCCGATTAACCCACCTGCAATTAAACTACCAATGAGGATACCATTCTGATTATTAGTTTTAGCAACTAGTGGGGGATGAGCGGGAATGGTTGGTGATATCGGTGCTATAGGCGTGGGAATGGTTGGTGGTAGCGTGGACGGAATAGGTTTGGCTAGGCTTTGCACAGCATCTAACATTGATCTAGCTGTAGGATAGCGATCGCGTGGATGATAGGCAATAGCTTTATCTAGAATCGCTGCCATCATTGAACTAAGATGACCAGCATACCCTCGCCAGACAATCTCACCTGTTTGAGAATCTGTCTCTAATTGTTGTGGTTGTCTACCAGTGAGCAAATAAATTGCTGTCAACCCTAAACTATACAAATCACTTGAATAAACTGGTCTACCTGCTGCTTGTTCGCTGGGCATGAATCCCGGCGTACCAATTACAATTGAACTAGTAGGATTTCCCTGAGAATTCAACACCGTCCCCATTGATTCTCTTACTGCACCAAAATCAATCAGCACAGGTTTACCATCACGATGACGCAAAATAATATTATCTGGTTTGATATCCCGGTGAACAATATGTTGCGAGTGAATATAATCCAGAACGGGTAATAAATTTACTAATAATTCTTGAATACCGCTTTCAGTAAATAATCCTTGTTGTTGGATTTTTGCTGTTAAAGTGTCCCCTTCAACCCACTCTTGTACCAAGTAAAATTGTCCCTCAGAGGAGAAGTAAGCATACAAGCCAGGAATTTGTTCAGTTGCACCACCAAGTGCTTCTAAAATGACTGCTTCCCGTTGAAATCTCTCTTGTACCAGTTGGTAAATCTGGGGATTATTTTGTATTGGTCGTAGCTGTTTGACTACACAGCGACGCTTTGACGGTAAATAAGTATCTTCTGCTAGAAAGGTTTCCCCAAACCCACCAGCACCAAGGACTTGGAGAACTTGATAGCGATCGTTTAGTAGTTGTAGTGTCATAACAGGTTACAAGCAACTGACTTGGAAAAGTGCTGAGTACTGAGTACTGAGTCAAAAATACCAGTTTATATTTTCAGCATCTGGCACACCGTATTAAGAGCATGTTTGAAAAGTTTAGGGACGTATAATTTGTCATTCTGTTCGGGTTCACGTAGTGTGCCGTAGGCATAGCGTGGCGTTAGCCATGTGGAGTCTTACGCAACGAAGAATCTGGAGTTTAGCCCACATACTGAGATGCTACGTTCCTCAGCATGACATGGAAGGAGACTTTTCAAACAACCTCTAAGACACATTGTAGTGTGAAAAGTAGCTTTGGACCTATTTCAAATCCAGTAATCCATCTTCTTTTAATTTAGGATTAAAGCGAATTTGAGTTTGTAAACCTCGTGCTACTAATACTGCTAAAATTTCTTCTTCAACTCGCCGCGCTACATTTTTAATAAGTTTCATTTTTACTAAATCATCAATTAACGGATTTTGATATTTAGCCTTTTCTTCATCTGTCATAAGTGCCTTAGCATCAATAGGATTAGTCCATTTTTGCTTATTTTCCACATTACCTAAATCAAGACTGCCATTTTCCGTCATCCAAGCATTTTCAATATTTTCTAAAATTGTGCGGTTAGGTCGTTCAATAGTTTGTACCTTCACCCAATAACATTCTTCAGGTTGACGAACTAAATGCTGTTTAAGACTGAGATAAATATCGCGGGAATAACCTACAAATTGGAGAATTCTTTCTTGATTAAAAATAGCATAAACTCCTATTTTTCCCTGAAATTGTACTGGAAATTCACCATTATCATCAATGTAAGCAACATATTCTAGATTAGCTAAAGAAGGAATATTAGTTTCAGTAGTCATGATGGAACTTTATAAGTTAATAATTTACTATTTGCCTGGATAGTTTGTAATGGCATCAAAACATATTTTATTCACCACTGCTTAAAGCTTTTTCCTGTAAATTGCACAAAGGCGGCTTGGTCTGAAAATTTTAGCATTAAACATAAAATTTGGGGGGACATTAATGATGGTATAATCTTCAGATTTATGATATTCTTCAAATTCTGGTGGCATCCCTTTGGGAGTCGCTGGACTGTAAGGAACTGGTTGAAAAAGCATTTCGGTAAATTCAATTTTTTCGCATTGCCAATTTTGACAAATTTGGCTTAAAAATGATTCACTAGTCAATAATTTAAACAGAGTTTCTTGAGCTTCTGGTGCGAGTGTAAAACTACTATCAAAATTTTGAACAATTCTTAAAGACATTTTGGTTACAAATTATGATCGATAAATGAGTAATGATTGAGGATAGCCAGATTTTGCACTTTGAGAGGTATTTTTACCTTTACTAGAAAAAGGTTAGTAAAACCTACAACAACGTTAAGTATATCTTGTACATGACTTTTGTATGAACTGCACACTTTAAATTAGCCTATGGGATTTTGGGATTTATGTCAGCCATCGGAAAACGATATTAAAATTAAGAATTTTGAAGTTTGACAGACTTTTAAGAAGAAAAACAGCGAAAACGCCTACTAGTTCTAGAATAAACAGGAAATGCACTTTAAACTAGTAGTCTGTCAAAAACTAATTGACGGATAAATAAATCTTCCTTATTCTTTCCTTCCTTTTCTTCTCCTGTCGGAGACGCTGCGCGAACGGAACGTCTTGGACGAACGCGCTCTTTGCATCCTTTGCGGTTCATTTCTTCTTGATCCGTAAAACTGTATTTGACAGACTACTGGTTTTACAGTATCTAGTGTTTGTGCTGAGTTAATGGTAGTTTTTTAACTAGTTCTAAATCTTAATTCCGTTAATTTATGAAATTATATCTTTTAACTTTAGCCGTTTCTATTAGTGCGGTAGCTATTACTACTAGTGCTTATGCTAACCCAAAACAAACTTCAGATATTACAGGTAAACATAATCAGTCAGCTAATTTGATAACGGAAGCAGCCACAATTACTAGTAAATGGAATAATATTGTGAGCGATCAGACTCATAATACTGATGGCAGCTTGAGAGTAAGCGATCCAGAATGCAAAAAAATTAAACCACTGGAGTATATCAACAACCCAGAGACTTTCTTTCAACCATGCTCCGCAACCAATGACCCAAACCGTCAAAGTTATGAGCCGATTGAATATTTAAAGGTTCCCAAGCTTGATTCTGGTTTAAGTGTTACCGTTACTAACTTTTGATTAAATCCTTTAATTAACCTGAGTTCGGAGTTTCTCCTATGCCTACGGCACGGCTTCGCCGAATGGAGACGCTACGCGAACGGAGTTATGATTTTTAAGGGCGAGAGAATAAGGGTTTCCACAAATTATCTTATGTCGAACTCCAGTTAATTAGAAATCATACAAAAAGGCAAAAGAAATGAATCTTTTGCCCTTTCCAACTATTACCTTTTACTTTTGGTACGCTACAAACGTTACTAACGTAAGCAAACAGTTTTAGTCTTCATCGTAATCATCATCCTCTTCTTCCTCGTAGTCGTCGTCTTCTTCTTCCTCTTCTACAAGGTCGCTGACTTCATCAGCAATCAAATCATCATCATCATCCAAAATTGACTTTTCTGCCTTTCTTCCCCCATAGCTACCATCTCCCAAAGCTGGAGCATCTAAACTATAGAGCTTGGCCGTGCGGTCATCTAACACCATATCTAACGGGTCATCAACTTCATCTAAGACGCTGTTACCCAAATCAGTCCCATAGTCTTCAACGATGGTAGTTTCTTCATAGGTGTTGTAACCAGTACCAGCAGGTATTAACCGCCCGATGATCACGTTTTCCTTCAATCCCCGCAGCCAATCAGACTTACCTTCAATAGCTGCTTCAGTTAAGACTCTGGTTGTTTCTTGGAAAGAGGCAGCAGAAATAAAGCTATCGGTGTTCAGAGATGCCTTAGTAATCCCCAACAACACAGGAGTATATTGAGCCTTAGCACCACCTGTAATGGACATTGCCTCATTAACCTGCTCAACTTGGCGCAACTCAACCAACTCACCAGGCAACATGGTAGTATCCCCACCATCATCAATCCGCACCTTATTAGTCATTTGGCGGACAATCACCTCAATGTGTTTGTCAGCAATCTCAATGCCTTGAGACTGGTACACCATCTGCACTTCGTTAACCAAAAAGCTCTGTACCTTTTGCAATGCATGACTAGCACAGGCATAGATACCATCATCAGAACCAAGACTAAAGAAAATTTCTAAAATCTCATGGGGATTAGAAGGGCCATCAGTTAGGGGTTGACCTGCCAATACCTGAACACCATCAGAAACCATTAAGTTTTGCCCAGGCCCCAGAGGATAGTCGGTGATAACGCCATTAGATTCAACAACCTTGATAGCGTAAGCTTCACGAGATGTGGTTATGCTTTCATCCCCATCTCCATAAACCACCTTCACTTCTCCTGGACGACGGCACAAAATACAGGCTTCTTTGGGTTTGCGAGCTTCTAGTAGTTCTTCAATTCTGGGCAAACCTTGGATAATATCTCCAGTTTTGGCTCTTTCAAACACCAATAACACCAAGTTGTCACCCCGTTGCACCAAGTCCCCATCTTCTATTTGCAACACCGCACCAGGACTGACGCGATAGGGACGACCTACCCGCAGAGTAAGAGTATAAGCAGAAGGTGATAGTGAAGAAGAGTCTCTGTCACCTGTTAAGAGTTCCTTGTCGCCTGCTTTTATCTCTACCACTTGTCCAGATTCGGCTGCAAACACACCAGCCGCAATTTCTGTACCTTCGACCAACAAAGTACCTTTCTTGACTTTGGGGGCAGTTTTGGTAGTCACGGTGATCATGTCACTGTCGCGCAAGACTAAACAGCGACGCACAGCCTCTGTACCTTTTCTCACGCCACGGACTATACCACCCTCTTTACACAAAATCTGTGTTCGTGCGACCACCGCACCAGGGGCAATACTTAAACCATCTTCTACTTCCAAAGTGGTTTGAGTGCTACCTTGGGTAGCATCAGCAGCAATATCACGGCGAATTACCAACGATTCCAGAATCACCAACTGCAAGCGCTGAATTTCTGGGTTGTCTGCATCAGTGATTAATTCAATGTCTGCTGCCAGAGGTGAGGCTGTGTGGTCTTGTTCACCCTCTTGCTCAATTTCTAACACCAGTTGAGTCCGCAGCAGTTCTACCCCTTCTACAGATTTGACTCGCTCGGAATCTTTATAGGGCAGTCGTTGCACTGCTCGCAACTGAATTGAGCGGCTTGTTTGCTGACTAACTGATGTGGTGGAAGGCAGGTCTGGGTTGCTAGGAACGGCAAACTCTACTACCGGACGACTCAACAGAGCGGGGCCTTCTGGAGATTCTACATACTGAATGTAGCGCAGTTCTGTGGCTACTGTGCCTTGGAATTCTTCCCCTGGTTGAATTAGGGTGTTGTCTCTCCCTAATACTGCTTCCGGGTCATCGACCATCAGCAGTTCACCTGGTTTGATCACCACTTCGCGCAAGATGTCGTTTTTCTGGGTGACTTCAATGACACCGCTGGTTTGACAGAAAATGTCTTTGACGACTTCGGTGCCGGCTTCGACAAATTGCCCATCTTCGACTAACAACAAGGATATATCTTTGTTGACTTCGTGGGTTTCTTCAGGAATCCAAAGTAGTGTGCCACCGGTGACTACTTCATAACCTAATTTGGCTTTGCCTTTTTTCTGCACTTCCACACCAGCAAACTTCAAGAAGCCTCCGGTGGTGGTACGATAACGGTCATCTATTAACTCAGCGACTACTTGCCCATTCTGGACCTTTGTGCCTGGTGTAGCTCGGAGGTTAAAGACTTGAGCAGAAGAGGCAGGGTGCAGGGGAGAATTATCCTCTTCTCCTCCTGACTCCTGACTCCTGACTCCTGACTCCTTTCCTGTATGCACTAGGTAGTTGTTGCGTCCTTGGAAACTCTGGACTGTCACCGTGGCTTGGTCTAGTACCACAGAGGCGGTGATGATTTCGATTTCTCTGGTGGCTTTGCCGGGAACTGCTTCTGGCAGTCGCACTACCCCACCATGCACAGAGGTTAATTTGGTTTCTGCTAATACACCATTGGAAGCGATCGCATCACCGTTGTTAACTACTAGTTCTGCTCCTGGTGGCAAGTTATAAACTTCACCAGAAAGAATCCAAATTAATCCCCCTCTTGATGCTGTGGTGGTGGTGTTGCCTTGTCTATCGGTTTTTTGTTCAGAAACAACATCGGCAAACTGCACCTCTCCCGCTAGGTCAGAGGCTACGTCTTTAACGGCTTTTTCTGTATTGGTACGGGTGGTTCTGCCTCCCAGGGCTACTTCTGCCAACAGTTGAGCGGCTTTGACCTGTTGACCAGGCACAATATACAGAGTTGAACCTTGGGTGATCTGAATTTCTTGGTTCTCGGCTTCACCCTTGGCTTCTAAGGTTAAAGTGCCATTGGTTTCGGCATAGAGTGCGTCTTCACCGTGACGGGTGCGATAGGGGCGGGTTTTGAGCTTGCGGGATATCTTGACTGTGCCGTCAATTTTGGATCTCACCTGTTGGGCTACTTCCCCGGTGAATACCCCCCCGGTGTGGAAAGTCCGCATGGTCAACTGGGTTCCTGGTTCACCGATACTCTGGGCGGCAATAATTCCCACTGCTTCTCCCAGGTCTACCATTTTGGCATGGGCTAAACTCCAGCCATAACAGTGTTGACACACAGAACGGGCGGCTTCGCAGGTGAGGGGCGATCGCACTATCACTTCTTTGATGTCAGCTTTTTGAATTTCTATGGCTAGGTCATCAGAGATGGGTGTGTTGCGAGTAGCAATAACTTCTCCTGTGGTGGGGTGAATGATGTCTTCTGCTACCACTCTGCCCATTAATCGGTTGCCGATGGGAATTAAAATTTTAGCGCCTTCGGTCATATCCCGGACTGGGATACCCCTAGTAGTGCCGCAGTCAAATTCCCGAATAATTACATCTTGAGATACGTCTACTAATCGTCGGGTGAGATAACCAGAGTCGGCGGTGCGGAGGGCTGTATCTACTAACCCTTTTCTGGCTCCATAAGAAGAAATAATATATTCTGTAACTGTCAGCCCTTCCCGGAAGTTGGTTTTGATGGGCAAGTCAATAATTTCCCCTTGGGGATCTGCCATTAGTCCCCGCATACCTACTAACTGCCGGACTTGGGAGATGTTGCCCCGCGCTCCCGAAAAGGCCATCATATAGACGGAGTTGAGGGGGTTGGTTTTTTTGAAGTGGGTAACAACTTCGTCTTTAAGACTTTCGCTGGTGCTGTTCCAGGTGTCGATTACCTTTTGGAACCGTTCCACTTCGGTGATTTCTCCCCGTTTAAATCGGGCTTCGGTGCTGAGAATTTCTTCTTCTGCTGCTTCTAGGAGCGATCGCTTGGAAGGTGGCACCATCAAGTCATCAACGCTAATGGATACCCCGGCTTTGGTGGCATAACGGAACCCTAGCTCTTTTAATTTATCCGCCATTACCGCTGTCCGTGCTGTCCCATGATGGGTAAATGCCCAAGAAATTAAGTTTCTCAGTTGACCCTTGTTAACGACAACGTTACGAAAAATCATTTTTTCAGTCATTGGTAATTAGTCCTTGGTCATTGGTTATTGGGAATAGGGAACTCTTAACAGAAAAGAGGAAAAGGAGTAGGGATAGGGGAACAAAGGGGATAAATAAATCTTCTCCCCTTCTTCTGTCACCTGTCACCTGTCACCTGTCACCTATCACCTAACTAGCTAAAGCTTCCTGAATTGCGTTGTTATAAATTACCCGACCAGCGGTGGTGTAGATATACTGAGAAAGTAAATTTCCTTCGGCATCTTGGCGGACACGACGGTATTTATACAGCAAAGTCCGAGTCCCATCCTCGTTAACTACGATTTCTAATGGCTCAGTATCTGGAACGCTTGTTTCCATTTCTCCGTCAAACCGCACATAAATATAGGAATGCAGGTCAACCTGATCTTGCTGATAAGCCATAATCACATCATCAAGAGAGGCAAAAAATCCACCAGCCCCTTTAGTTGCAGCGGGATTTTCTGCTGTCAGGTAATATGCCCCCAGTACCATATCTTGGCTAGGGGTGACAATTGGTTTACCTGTGGCTGGGGAAAGAATATTATTAGAAGCCAACATCAACAACCGTGCTTCTGCTTGACTTTCTAGGGATAGAGGTACGTGTACCGCCATTTGGTCGCCATCAAAGTCAGCGTTAAAAGCCGGACATACGAGAGGATGGAGTTGAATTGCCCTACCTTCTACTAAAATTGGTTCAAAAGCCTGAATCCCCAAACGGTGCAGTGTGGGAGCGCGGTTTAACATCACCGGATGCCCTTCAATCACCTCTTCCAACACATCCCACACACTGGGGTCATTGCGAGAAATCAGCTTTTTCGCTGCCTTGATGTTATTCACCATGCCGGAACGAATCAAGCGGTTGATCACAAAAGGTTGAAACAACTCAATTGCCATCTCCCTAGGCAAACCACACTGGTGAATCTTCAGCTTTGGCCCCACCACAATTACCGAACGTCCTGAATAGTCAACCCGTTTACCCAACAGGTTTTGACGGAAACGTCCTTGCTTACCTTCAATAATGTCTGACAAAGACTTGAGCGGGCGGTTATTAGCCCCCACCACAGTCCTGCCCCGACGACCATTATCAATCAAGGCATCCACTGCTTCTTGCAGCATCCGTTTTTCGTTACGGACAATAATTTCTGGAGCTAAGATTTCTTGGAGTCTAGCTAAACGGTTATTGCGATTAATGACCCGACGGTATAAATCATTTAAATCGCTAGTAGCAAATCTACCCCCATCTAGCTGTACCATAGGGCGCAAATCTGGAGGAATGACCGGAATCACAGCCATTACCATCCATTCTGGTTTAGAACCGGTGGCAATAAAGTTATCAATCACCCGCAGCCTTTTAATCAGCTTGGCTCGTTTTTGACCCTTGGCGTTGCCGATTTCTTCTCGGAGATTTTCCGCTTCTTGCTCTAAATTAATATCTGCGAGCAACCTTAAAAGCGCTTCTGCCCCAATACCTACCTCTACCCCCACCAGTTGGGAGTCTTCGCTATAAATAGCGTCTTCAATTTCTAGCCACTGGTCTTCACTCAACAGTTGTTTGTAGGTGAGGGTATCGGCATTACCAGGAGCTAAAACAACATAAGAGTTGAAATAAACAATTTGTTCTACATCCCGCAGCGGCATATCTAACAAAATAGCAATATAGCTGGGGATGCCCTTGAGATACCAAACGTGAGCAACAGGGGCAGCTAACTTAATAAAGCCCATGCGATGTCGTCGCACCCGTGACTCTGTTACCTCCACACCGCAGCGCTCACAGACAATACCTCTATGACGCACCCGTTTATATTTGCCACAATGGCATTCCCAGTCCTTAGCTGGGCCAAAAATGCGTTCGCAGAATAAACCATCCATCTCTGGCTTCAGAGTCCGGTAGTTGATAGTCTCCGGCTTGGTGACTTCACCAACTACCTGGCCATTAGGCAAAGTCCGCTCACCCCACTGACGAATACGTTCAGGGGAAGCAAGTCCGATTTTTACGTAGTCAAACTGATTAGTCTGGGCGGGTCTCATAACAATAGGTGACAGGTGATAGGTAACAGGTGACAGTAAAGAGGGAGTAAGGGAGCAGGGGAGCAGAGGAGCAGGGGAGCAGGGGAGCAGAGGAGCAGGGGGCAGAGGAGAATTATGTATTATTTACTTCTTCTCTGTCACCTGTCACCTGTCAACTGTCACCTAATCACCTGTTCCCTTCTTCCTACTCTTCTTCCAACGACTCACGAGAAAGTGACTCATAGGTGGGTCGTGGTGGGGTGCGACGGGTGGCTTGATCTGCCATTAAATCGACTTCTACATCTAAGGAACTGCCATCTGCTTGGGTTTCTACCTTGTGGACAGCAATATCTAATCCCAAAGATTGCAACTCGCGCATCAATACCTTAAAGGATTCTGGAGTTCCCGGACGGGGAATAGCTTTGCCCTTAACGATCGCATTCAGGGCTTCGTTTCTGCCTTGCATATCGTCAGATTTGACAGTTAACAATTCCTGCAAGGTGTAAGCTGCGCCAAATGCCTCCAGCGCCCACACTTCCATTTCTCCGAATCTTTGACCACCTTGTTGAGCCTTACCACCCAGAGGTTGCTGAGTCACCAAGGAGTAAGGTCCAGTCGAACGAGCGTGGATTTTGTCATCGACCAAATGCACCAGTTTCAACATATAAGCCACACCAATGGTAATTGGGCGGTCAAAAGGTTCCCCTGTGCGTCCGTCATAGACCATGATTTTGCCAGGATCATCGGGGTTATAGACCCAGTTTTTCCCAGTTTCGTCCCTAGCTTCTTGGAGTTTGCCATGAACAATGCGGCGGGAAGATTCTTCCCCATACATTTCGTCAAAGGGAGTAATTTTGAATCTCACTCCCAAATTTTGACCAGCCCAACCTAACAAACACTCAAACACCTGACCGACATTCATCCGGCTAGGTACACCCAAGGGATTGAGGACTATATCGACTGGCGAACCATCAGGTAAATAGGGCATATCTTCCGCTGGCAAAATCCGGGAAATAATCCCCTTGTTGCCATGCCTACCTGCCATTTTGTCGCCGACTTGGATCTTGCGTTTTTGGGCTACATACACCCGCACCACCATATTTGCCCCTGGTGGCAGTTCATCACCTTGTTCTCTGGTGAACAGCCGCACATCAACCACACGCCCTTTTTCACCATTGGGAACTCTCAGAGAGTTGTCGCGCACGTCGCGGGCTTTTTCACCGAAGATCGCCCGTAACAGTTTTTCTTCTGGGGGTTGGTCAGATTCTCCCTTCGGGGTAACTTTGCCCACCAAGATATCCCCAGCTTCTACCCAAGCCCCAATGCGGATAATACCCTGCTCATCTAATTGTCTGAGGGCATCTTCCCCCACGTTGGGAATTTCTCTAGTGATTTCTTCTGGGCCAAGTTTGGTTTGTCTAGCTTCAATTTCATATTTTTCAATGTGAATTGAGGTATAGACATCATCCTGTACCAACCGCTCAGAAATCAAAATCGCGTCTTCATAGTTGTAGCCTTCCCAAGGCATATAGGCGACAACAATGTTTTGTCCTAGTGCTAACTCTCCCCCTTCAGTGGAAGAACCATCTGCTAACACTTGTCCCGCCACAACTTTTTCCCCAATGCGGACTAGGGGCTTTTGGTTAAGACAGGTATCTTGGTTAGAGCGTTGATATTTGGAAAGATAATATGTAACTTCTTGGGGTTTGCCTGTTGGCGACTCTTTGCTAACAGCTGGTAACTGGCTTGGTGCTGTTGTTTGTTCTCTGACTCTGACGCGAATTTCTGCCGCATCTACATACACAACATCCCCATCAGTCCGAGAAACTATCACCATCCCAGAGTCTCTAGCGCCTTGAGCTTCTAAGCCTGTGCCGACTAGGGGGCGTTCTGGTTTCAGTAGGGGAACTGCTTGACGTTGCATATTGGAACCCATCAGCGCCCGGTTTGCGTCGTCATGTTCCAAAAATGGAATCATGCTTGTAGCTACCGATACAATCTGTACTGGTGATACTGCTACATAATCAACTTGTTCTGGTGTGGTTGTCGCCCAATCTTGGCGATAGCGGACTGGAACTTGAGGACCTTTGATGTAGCCATTTTCATCTACGGGAATGTCACCTGTAGCTGTCCGCAGGTCGTCTTCTTCATCGGCGGTCATGTACACTGGTTGCACATCAAACCGCACTTTGCCATTTTCTACTGGTCTAAAAGGGGTTTCTAAAAAGCCATATAAGTTAACACGGGCATGGGTAGCCAAGGAGCCAATTAATCCGGCGTTGGGTCCTTCTGGGGTTTCGATGGGGCAGATCCGTCCGTAGTGGCTGGGGTGGATATCTCGCACGGCGAATCCTGCCCGTTCTCTTGTCAGACCACCTGGTCCTAATGCGCTCAGACGGCGTTTGTGGGTCAGTTCGGCCAGGGGATTGGTTTGATCCATGAACTGACTAAGTTGGCTGGAACCAAAGAATTCTTTGATTGCTGCTACTAGTGGTTTGGGGTTAACCAAGGATGCTGGTGTTAAAACTTCGGCATCAGATACGGTCATCCGTTCCCGAATGATTCGCTCTAGGCGATTTAATCCGACTCTGACTTGGTTTTGCAGTAATTCACCAACACTTCTAACTCGGCGATTTCCGAGGTGATCGATGTCATCAATACTACCGATGTCATATTCTAGGTTGATAAGGTAATCTACTGCGGCGAGGATGTCTCCAGGGGTGAGGACACGCATGGTGTCGGGGACTGAGAGACGTAATTTTTTGTTGAGTTTATAACGTCCTACACGACCCAAATCATAACGTTTGGGGTCGAAGAAGCGGGAATCTAAAAGTTGTTGTCCGCCTAATACTGTTGGTGGTTCACCTGGACGTAGTTTGCGGTATAACTCCATCAGGGCTTCTTCTTCAGAAAATTGCCCTTCTTTTTCGATGGTTTTTTGGAAGTACTCTGGGTGACGTAGGGCATCAAAGATTTCGTTGTCTGATAATCCTAATGCTTTGAGAAGTACTTGGGCTGAGAGTTTGCGGGTTTTGTCGATGCGTACCCAAACTAAGTCGTTACGGTCTGTTTCAAATTTCAGCCACGCCCCCCGGTTAGGGATTAAGCTGGCAGAATAAGTCCGTCTTCCGTTTTTATCAATTTCTGATTTGTAGTAAACTCCAGGCGATCGCACTATTTGGTTGACGATGACCCGTTCGGCTCCGTTAATAATAAACGTACCCCGATCCGTCATCAACGGCAGATCACCTATAAATACTTCTTGTTCTTTAATATCCCCTGTTTCTTTATTTAAAAGCCGTGTGGGTACGTACATTTGGACTGCATAAGTGCTATCCCGCCGTTTAGATTCTTCGACGCTGTACTTAGGTTCTTTAAGTTTGTAGTTATTACCTAAAAAGTGCAGTTCTAGTTTGCCGGTGTAGTCTGTAATTGGACTAAAGGAGTTCAACTCTTCTATTAGCCCTTCTTCTAAAAACCAGCGAAAGCTTGAACGCTGGATTTCAATTAAGTCGGGTAACAGAAAGGCGGGTCCCATATATGTTTCGTTAGTCATGCCTCTACCTTTGTCAACCTGGTTAAACTTTCCCTTGAACACTGCTATGATTATGTTCCCGACTCAAGCGCCCTTGTATACAAGTTGCGAGGAAACTCCTTCTTAAACTACCTGCTGTTAACAGGTAAAAAAGCTATCCGCAGCAATTAAATCTGGAATGGGTGCTTTTGACAAGGGGGTAATCTCCCTTGTGGAGAAGCAAGGGTTGCTAAAATCCATTTAGGAGATTTACTCAACCAGAACAGATTGTTGATATCTTGCTGAGGTTTATTTTGTATCCTCACTTCGCCTCCAGAACAGTGCCTTCATTAATCTATGCACATTCACACTGTTGTATCTTTAAAAGAATTTATCTATACTCACAGTGAGAACCCAAAATTGAAGAATCCGCGAGAGTCGTCCCTGAATCAGGATGGATTTATATTGCTGAGTTTTAGTCACAAGGCGCTTTATGTTTAACAATTTTGTATAGGTTCAATTCACAGCAGATCCGCTGTTGTGCAAAAGTCCATATCAACCTAGTCTGCCAGGATTTGTTATCTATTGAGAGCATCTTCTTGTAGAGATAGTTTTAGATGTCCGTGAAATTTTGGTTTTTATATTTACAAATCCCTAATCAGCCCAGTATAGATTTTATACCCGCCTGAAATTAAGTGGCTTTCAGCAGTTATAAATTCCTTCCTTTATCATTATTATGGCGCAAGTAAAATGTTTTGGAGGGAATAATATTAGCACACTTTTGTCCTCCTTGAGTCTTATTTTTTTAAATTAATACAATTGGTCAAGGAAATGCCTATAAAAGCAGGTACAAAAAAGTGCTTTACTTTGATGGTTAGCCAGATCATGGTAATTCACCTTTATGGTTTGCTCTTTATAATGCCAGTCCAAATAATTTACAAGCATTTTGGGTGGTTTGATGGGCTATGGCTTCTATAGTTTCCCCGCGCAACTGGGCTAATTTTTCTGCTACATAAAAGACATAAGCAGGTTCGTTGCGTTTTTCTCCTCGTTTGGGTACGGGGGCTAGGAAGGGGCAATCTGTTTCAATTAGTAGGCGGTCACTATTTACTATAGCAGCCGATGCTTGTATAGTTTGCGCGTTTTTAAAGGTCACTGTCCCACTAAAGCTAATGTAGAAGCCTAAATCAAGAAACCATTGGGTTTCTTCTGGTGTTCCACCCCAACAATGCATGACACCCCGTGCTTTTTCTCCTTGACTCTCCCGCCATTTTTGCAAGACTGCTCTTACCTGTGGTGCAGCATCTCGACAATGGATGATCACTGGTAGATTCAGTTCAGATGCGATCGCTAACTGAGACTCAAATACTATTTGCTGGTTGTCATAGTCTTGGGCTTTATAAAAATCTAACCCCATTTCCCCAATTGCTACTACTTTGGCATCTGAACTGGCTAGAGTTTTAATTTTCTCGGCTGTTTCATGATTCCATTTAGCCGCATCTAGGGGATGTAAGCCAACTGCAAAACTGAGTTCAGGAAATTCCTGGGCTAGGGCTTGAATGCTGGCAAATTCTTCTGGGTGAACGCAGGAATGTACCAAACGCACTACTCCTGATTTTTGCCAGTGCGATCGCACTGTTGCTAAATCTGGCTGAAATAGGTCAAAGTTGAGATGAACATGGGTATCTATTAGCTGCATGGGTTGCTCAGGAGTCATTGATGGGAATTTATTAGGTCATTAATCTATTAGCTTTAAAACTAATGACTAATGACTAATGACTACTGTGCAGTTTGAGTCAGTGGTTTGAGTTTCTGCGCTAATCTTGATTTTTTCCTGGCTCCGTTGTTGGGATGCAACACCCCACGCTTCACGGCTTTATCAATTTTGCTGTAAACCTCTGACATCTGAGTATCTACTGCTTGTTTTGATTCTGGAGTAGGAGCAGCTTTATAGGCTTCAACAGCACTAATGTACTTCTTCATCAGCGTTTTTACAGCCGATTTATATGCTTTGTTACGCAGTCGGTTGCGTTCTCCAATTTGGGCACGCTTGAGAGCAGATTTTGTATTCGCCACAGTCAATTCCAAAAAAACTATTAATTAATATGTACACACACTACTAGACTTACTAATATAGCATCCAAATTGCCAATGTTATAATTTCTGCAAAAAATAAGTTGCAGAAAATTCAGGCAATAGCAAACAGGAGAACAAGAATCACTATCCAGTCGTCCCCTATCACCCCTGTGATATTGGGAAATACCTATGCTCAGGATATGTTTTCACATGGGGAAATAGGTTAAGATAGGGTACTAAAATTAATAACCCCAGGGAAAAAAGGAAACGGCAATCCTGGGAGTATCAAAAAAATCCAGGTTAAGCTAGAGAAGAGAGTTAGGGAAAGCTTGATCTCCTAGTGAGCAAAAGCAAAACTAATTCTCAAGCGGGAACATTCTAATTTTGGCATTGTCCTTATTCCATGCTGCGAATTATTACTCAGCAGGCAGACGTTAGAGCCGAACTACAACGTATCTGCGAACGTCTCCAACGCGCCGAAGGCGAACGCACCCAGGATGAACAATTGCTTCACAAAGAAGCAACAGTGAGGGAAGTTTTGCAAGCAGTCAAGCGTCAAGGCGATAAAGCTGTATTGCATTATACTTCAGAATTTGACCACCAAACCTTGCAGCCAGAAGAACTACGGGTGACAGGTTCAGAACTGGATGCAGCGTACCAACAGGTATCAAAGGATTTGTTGGCAGCTATTCAACTGGCTTGTCGCCAAATTGAAGAGTTTCACCGACAGCGAGTACCAAAAAGCTGGGTACACTTTGGCGAGGATGAAATAGTACTTGGTAAACGTTATACCCCTGTAGATCGGGCCGGTTTATACGTCCCAGGTGGTCGCGCTTCCTATCCCAGTACGGTGCTGATGAATGCGATTCCAGCCAAAGTGGCAGGTGTCCCCCGTGTAGTGATGGTAACACCAACACGAGGAGAAAAAACGATTAATTCCGCAGTTTTAGTAGCTGCACAAGAGGCGGGAGTACAAGAAATTTATCGCATTGGGGGCGCTCAAGCGATCGCAGCTTTAGCCTACGGTACAGAAACAATTCCGAAAGTGAATGTGATTACTGGACCAGGAAACATCTATGTCACCTTAGCCAAAAAATTAGTTTATGGAACAGTAGGAATTGATTCATTAGCAGGGCCCAGCGAAGTGCTGATTATTGCCGATGAAACAGCTAATCCTGCACACGTGGCAGCGGATATGTTAGCTCAAGCAGAACATGATCCAATGGCAGCGGCGGTTTTGTTGACAACAGATGCTGGTTTGGCGAAAAAAGTCCAAGTAGCCGTAGACAGACAATTAGTAGATCACCCACGACGGATAGACACAGAAAAAGCGATCGCTCATTACGGCTTAATAGTCGTTGTCGAATCTCTCACCGCAGCGGCAGAACTCTCAAATGAATTTGCTCCTGAACACCTGGAATTAGAAGTTAAAGACCCTTGGGCTTTGATTTCTCAGATTCGCCATGCTGGGGCTATTTTCCTGGGTTATTCAACACCAGAAGCTGTAGGTGACTATTTAGCAGGGCCGAACCATACCTTACCAACTTCCGGTGCAGCCCGTTATGCTTCTGCCTTAGGTGTAGAAACTTTTCTCAAACACTCTAGTATTATTCAATACTCACCAACTGCACTACACAAAGTAGCTGGTGCAATTGACGCACTAGCAAACGCTGAAGGTTTACCTTCCCACGCTGATTCAGTACGACGGCGAGTTAAGGAAAATGAGTAATTTAGTAATGCTTAACCTTGACTGAATACGGTTGACACGAGCTACTCCTTAGTTGAAGATAGTAAGTTTGTAACTTTAATAAACTAAAGTTTACATTTGGGAAATTATTGGTGTTAGCACCAATAAAAATCCCTATGTGACGATTTAAGGGGTCTACTTTTGAGGAAACAAAAGCGGTGTTAAAAACTATTTTAGTAGCTCTGGATGGCTCGGAAATTGCCGAACGAGTAATTCAAGCTTTAGGTGATTTGGTCTTGTCATCAAACACCAAAGTCATTTTTTGTCATGTATTTCCCACACCAGAGTCAGAAATAGAATTACCCGCTGATCGTCCTCACCCTGAGTCACCAAAGTTTTCTTATTTCCAAATTGAAAAGCAGCTGCAATCCTATCAAGAAAAATTATCATCTGAAAGTGAATTAGAACTGGTAACTGGTGATCCTGCTGACGAAATTGTGCGACTAGCCAATATTTACAAAGCCGACTTAGTTGTAATTGGTAGTCGTGGATTAACGGGGATGAAAAGAATTGTCCAAGGTTCTGTTAGTACTCAGGTCATGGAAGAGGCTAATTGTTCGGTATTAGTGGTGAAACCCGGTAAGTAATTTGTAATTAAGAATGTACTAGGGGTTTAGCATTGCTAAACCCTTACATTTTGTGAATCAATAGCAGATTAATTACATCATTACAACTTTTGTTAGCACAATATAATGCGATATGATGCAATTTTAATACAGAATTTAAAAAAGCTAAACAATACCAAGATGTAACTGCATATCTATGACAATCTGTATTTTTAGCAATTAATATAACTTCTTTAAAGTAGTTAATTGCTTCTACGATTTCCCACAAATCAATTTTACAAAGACCTGTATTAAATCAAGCTTAGTAATCCAGGCTCAATACCATAAAATATATTATTTGTCAATCTTGCATTTCTAAGCCGCAAATAGCAGCATCAAATTTTTGTAATTCTACCGTCAGGAATTTTTGATAATTCACTTGATTTTTTTACTATTTTCAGTTTTGCTAGTTCTGAAACACCCATAAATAAAGGCTTTTAATTTTTTGCTTTCACAGCCAGCTTAAAAATAGACATAACAAGGGATTATACAAATTCTCTTAAATCCTAGCAGATCGCTGAAAGTATTGCAATAGCGTTAATAAATAAAAATAATTCTCAATTAATTATTAAGAAAATATAAAGAGAAAAACTCTAAAAGTTATAAAATCATAAACTATTTTGATTTTTACATAACTGAAATTTATCTAAAACCAAGAGAGTGCGATTGGCTTCGCCAGTGCCATAGGCGATCGCATACAATAGCTATCTATTCTGAAGATATTCATCAAAAAGAATTTATTCGCTTTTAATTTAGAACTGATAACCAAAATTGTGATTTCTCACTGAGTCAGGTTGAAAAATCTGTTGATTTCTCAACCCACCCTACAAAAAACTTCGCCTTTAACTCTCTGTGCGTGCTTCTGGGTGAGCATCAAGAAACCCTTTCTAACCTCGTTGATTTCTTAAGAACTCACGTAAACTCAACAAGCTCATAGTTTGAGCCAACTTCACGGGCAGAATTGACACGCCTTCCAAGCGGGATTGTACCCAACCTTCCCCCCAATACCATTCGTGAAAACCATCAATACCATTACTCAGTAGCAAACGCAGACAATTAGGTTTGACGACATCGACTTGATGATGTATTTGGACTGGCCCAGTGGAAGTAGTAAACTGAAATCCGGTTTGCAGTTCTTCTGGCATTCCGGGTGAAAAACTTTGTCCTAATAGCCATTTTTCTAGCTGTGCTGGACGCAATAGACTATCGTGAATGGCAGTAGCTGATGCTTCAATTTCGATTCGCAGTTGGCTTTGTTGAAAAGTGCCTAGCATGGTGATTGGTGATTGGTAATTGGTGATGGGTGTTGGCGGTAGCCTGCCGTTAGGCATATGGTGATTGGTGGTAGGAGAAAGATAAATATTCCCCTATTTTTCCTAGTCTCCAGTTCCTAGTTCCTAGTCCCCAGTCCCCAGAGAACTTACAATAGAAAAGTCATCTTGTTAAGAATTGTAAGGGTTTTTCATGGCGGATCAATTAATTCGGGCTACAGCGGCTGATGGGGGTATTCGGGCGGTTGGTGTGATTACCACACGCTTAACTGAGGAAGCGCGAGTACGTCATAAACTTTCTTATGTGGCTACAGCCGCATTGGGAAGAACGATGTCAGCAGGATTGTTAATGGCTTCTAGTATGAAGCGTGTCGGGTCTAGGGTCAATGTGCGAGTTAAGGGCGATGGGCCTTTAGGTGGTATATTGGTAGATGCAGGCTTGGATGGCACGGTACGGGGCTATGTCCAGAACCCATCGGTGGAATTGCCTCCTAATGCTAAAGGTAAGCTCGACGTTGGTGGTGCAGTAGGCAGTGGTTACTTGTATGTTGTTCGAGATATTGGCTATGGTTATCCATACTCTAGTACAGTCGAACTTGTTTCTGGGGAAATTGGTGATGATGTCGCCCATTACCTCGTAAATTCAGAACAAACACCTTCAGCTTTGGTTTTAGGCGTATTCGTTGGTTCCGGTGGTGTTACAGCCTCTGGAGGGATACTATTACAAGTGTTGCCTAAAGCGGCAAGAGATGAAGCCTTGGTTACTACTTTAGAATCAAGAGTATCTGCATTATCAGGGTTTACGCCATTATTGCAAGCTGGAAAGACGCTGACTGAAATTTTTGGTGATTTGCTAGGAGATATGGGTCTGACAATTTTTCCTGAAAGTCAGATGTTGCGCTTCCATTGTCGTTGCTCCTTTGAACGGGTGTTAGGAGCGTTGAAAATGCTGGGGGAAGCAGAATTGCAAGATATGATTCTTAAAGATGAAGGTGCAGAAGCAACTTGTGATTTTTGTGGCAATGTTTATCAAGCAAGTAGTGATAATCTAGCACAACTAATTGCTGATTTACAGCAGGAAGTTTCTGCCGCTGAATAAGTATGAAATAATACTAAAACCCCAAAATATAAATGTTATCTGTGGAGATAGAAGATGAAAAAAATAGCTTTTTAATGATGAGAAAGGAAGTTACTATAGCAAAAATAGAATTATCAGTCTGAGAATGGCTGCTATTCAACTACTTTGGTGTGAGAGATGACAGATCGGGATATTTCAGATAGTTGGTCTCCTGCCAGAGCCAGAAAGCCAGATCAAAATACAAGATTATCCCGAACTCCAGATGTCGGGACTACTCAATCATCTGGTGTCCTAGCTACTGGTTCTAACTTTAAATCAGTGACGCAACAACAAGAAAGCAATAAAGAAGGATTACCTATAGATAATCATCCAGAGCTAAATTTAAAGCTCAGTTATATTACTGAGAGAATACCACACTGGATGAAAAATTGGGTGCTGTGGTCAATATTATTAACGTTGATTCCCAGCACTATAGGATTTATATCAATGTCGATGCTGCTTAAATTACCATCAGCACCGAATTGCCCAGAAATTTTTTGGCCTTTGGCTAGTGCTTCGGTAAGGTTGCACTGCGCTCAGTTGGCAGCTTCTAAGCAGACTATAAACGACTTATTGCAAGCGATCGCACTGGTAAAGGAACTGCCAAAAAATCATCCCCTCAGAGGACAAATTAATGGTTTGTTAGAGGGGTGGTCACGGGATATTTTACAGTTAGCTGACCAGAGTTTTCAAGCTGGAAATTTAGAAGAAGCGATCGCAACTGCTCGCCAAATTCCTGAAGACTTAGAAGTACGTAAACTGGTAGAAGAACAAATTGGTAAATGGCAGTCTATCTGGTCAAA
Source organism: Anabaena sp. EIM26 (assembly GCF_057568715.1). Classification (NCBI taxonomy): domain Bacteria; kingdom Bacillati; phylum Cyanobacteriota; class Cyanophyceae; order Nostocales; family Nostocaceae; genus Anabaena; species Anabaena sp. EIM26. The sequence continues at coordinate 3,527,335 of NZ_CM172472.1, forward strand.
GGCAGAAGAGACTTACCAAGAATCGGAAAAGGAACTGCGGCAAAGGAATTGGCAATCAGCTTTTATGCTGTCATCTAAACTCCTACGCGTCAACAATAAATATTGGTCTACTACCAAATATGACCAATTAAATCGCATCATTGTGACAGCGAGAGAAGATGGCGACAAGCTCTATAAAGCTGAGAGCATAGCAAAAAGCCGCTCGGTAGATCAACTACTTGAGGCGATTAAACTCGCTGAATCGATTAAGTCAGACAGCTATTTGCATCAAAAAGCTCAGGAGTTGATTCCTGAATTTGGGCGCAAGATGTTGCAATTGGCACAAGCCAAAATGGACAGACGGGATGCCGATACAGCATTAGAAATTGTCAGACAAATTCCGCCAATTACTTCATTACAGACAGAAATAGATGATTTTGTGGTTTTGGGTGAAGCACAAAGGAATGCTTGGGTAGGTACAGTTGCTGGTTTAGAGGCAGCTATTTACCAAGCCCAACAAATTGATGCTTCTAGGGAAGTATATGGTAAAGCCCAACAACTGATTGCTCGTTGGCAATTAGAAATTGAAGATGTTGCTCGTTTGGAAAAAGCGCGAAATTTAGCTAGTCAAGGCACAATTAACGATTTAACGGCAGCAATTTCAGAAGTGCAGCTGATTCCCGATAATAACCCCCGCTCTCAAGAAGCGAGGCAAGAAATAGGACGGTGGCGTAGCAAAGTGGAGTCTATTGAAGACCAACCTTTTTTAGATCGTGCTGAACAGATAGCTCTATTGGAGGATATTAACTCATTACAAGCAGCGATCGCAGAGGCAGGTCAAATTCGATCTGGTCGTTCCCTACATCCAGAAGCACGGAAAAAAATCAGCACTTGGACGGCTAAAATTCAGCGAATTCAAGATCAACCTTATCTAGATCAAGCACGCATCATCGCTGATAGTGGTGATTTAACTGCTGCTGTGAGGGAAGCTCAAAAAATTGCCTCATCAGGACGAGCGCTGGCAGGAGAAGCACAAACAGCCGTTGATAGTTGGCAAGAGCAAATCCGTGCCAGAGAAAACTGGAAGAAAGCCAGAGAAGTCGCTATTACTGGCACACCAGAAGCTTTAGCCGAGGCGATCAAGTTAGCTAATCGGGTATCAAATCGTAACGTCTTACGTATGGATGCGAACCTGGCTATTGATCAATGGAGTCAACAGTTATTACAAATGGCGCGTTCTCAAAGCGAGTTTGATGTTGCTAAAAGTATAGAGACAGCTAGGTTGATTCCACAAGGTAGTTCTGCTTACAGAGATGCCCAACAACAAATCAGGACTTGGCGACAATTTATTCTTCCCAAGTCATCATCTGAACCATCACCGGAAATTCAGCAATCTCAGCCATCACCAATTAGTGATGGGTTGTAATCGGTAATTAGAAATTGGTAATTGGGGACTGTGTGAAATCAGCCCCTTTTTTATTTAAAAAAAATCATTTAGTACTAATTTAACCCAAGTGCGGAAAGCACGAGTTGCCGCAACTTGTCCAATCTTTTTACTTCATTTGGCTTCTAATGCTGCTACTCTCTCTTCTCTGTGCCTCTGCGCCTCTGCGTGCAAAAAAGAATCTTAACCTTGAGATTGAATTTGTCTAACTACCGTCAAAGCTGAATAACTCACCCCCGCAGTTCCTTCCCCTGGATGAGTAGAATCACCAACTAACCACAAATTATTAATAGGTGTACGATTAGCAAAACCAAAAGGGCCAAAAGTGGGGATTCTTTGACCAATACCACCAACAATACCGCGTTCTCTTCCGGTAAAATGAGCAAAGGTTCGAGGTGTTGCTGCTTCTACGTGAATGATAGTTTCTGGCTTCAAATAGAAATATTGTGAAAGTTTGGAAATTGCATCTTGGGTAAATTTTTGTTTTAGCCCTTCGTAATCTTTAGTCTGCCACCAAGGAGTAAAATCAACAAAGGAAGAAGCGATAATTGTGGCTTTTCCGGCTGGTGCGCGGCCATCTCCCTCATGACTCACAGATACAAACAGAGAATTATTCTCACCAATCGATCCATTAGCATCATATAAAAATTGTAGATGAGGTGGACAATCAGCAGGAATTGCGCTGGCATCTACACCCAAATAAATAACAAATGCACCGGAAGCTGGGGGGAGTTTTTCTACTCTTTGTTGATAACCAGATGGGGCATTTTCTGCCAATAACTCTACTAAATTCTGGACTGTGACGTTAGCAACTACATGATCTGCGGTTTCTGTCCAAGTTTCCCCGGTTTTCTGGTTTCTGATAACTACGGCGTTAGCTTTGCCATTTTCAACGTTGATTTTTTCGACGGTGTGGCGCATTAATAACTTACCACCGTCTCGTTCTAAGGCAAATAGTAAGCGATCGCTCAAAACTTGCATACTACCTTGGAGGTGAAACAATCCCTGGGGTAGTTGGGAAACACTCAAAGCTGTTGCCGCATAAAGCAAAGCTGTTTCTTCCGCACTAACCTGAGAATATAACTTGAGTTGTAAATCCAAAAACGTCCTCAGTCGGTAATCATTCCCTAAACCACATAACCGTAAAGCATCCCCCACAGTAAACAAAGTAAAAGGTGCAGTTATAAAAGTACTCGGACGCACCGCTTGTATTAATTGTCCTAAATCCCATAAATTACGCGGTGGTAAAACCGGATCACGTCCTTGAAATTCCCAACTAGCATCAAATAAAGTTGCTAATAATTGCCAAAAATGTTCACTCCCAGGAAACTGTTTTTGGCGTTCTTCCTGCCATTTTTGAGAATCACGCCAGACATTAATCGGTGTAGACTCCCCAGGGAGATAAACCGCACAAGCAGGGTCACAAGGCGTTGCTTCTGGTAACTCAATTCCCAATTCTGAGAAAATGCGGTGATGAATTCCCCCAGGTTCTAACCCTGCAACTTGAGTTGCACCAACATCAAAGGTAAAGCCTTGACGTTTAAAAGTGGAAGCACAACCACCTGGAACTAAAGCCTGGTCGAGAATTAAGACGTTGTAACCTCTATGTGCTAATAATGCACCGGCTGTAAGTCCACCTATACCTGCACCGATAACGATGATGCGGGATTGATTTTTATTAAGGGAAAGACTAGGCATTGATACTTAATTTTACAATTCTTAATATTACTACTCATAATTTTAAATTAAATTGGGCGTGGAAAAGGGGGAAGTGAGGAAAATCAATTTTAGGAAACGCTATATTTGTACTTATGTTTGGTTATACAGTATTGGTACTGTCAAAAAATACATAGGTTTATGAGCAAAGATTTTGAAATTCAAGAATTTGCGATCGCTATTACCGCCAAAAATCTTAATCCCACCGTCCTCACACCCGATTTCTTGAAATATACAGGCATTATCCCCGCAGATTGGGAGTTAGCAAAACAGCCAGTTTACGCAAATGGTGTAGTCCAGCTTTTTTTTAACAGTGGTTTAGGAATCGTAGCCCAGCCCAATAGTGTGAGCATATTAGAGAGCATAATCACAAAACCAATTGCAGAAATACAAGTACCAAAAGTTACTTTAAACCTAATAGAAAAACTATCCCAAGTAGAGTATCAGCGAGTAGGAATTAACCCCAGAGGATTTGTCACCTTTAACTCAGATGCCGATGCCTATGAATACATATGCAGTAAACTTTTATCACCTGGTTCATGGCAGGAGTTTGGCGGAGGAAAAGTAAATGCTGCCTTACAGTTAACTTATCCTTTGAAACGGGGAACACTAAACCTAGGCATCAATCAAGTAAATGTCCAATTTCCTGATAAACAAGCATCAGCAATCTTATTTTCAGGTAACTTTAATTACCCCTTGTTAGGAAATATTCCCGCAGAAAAACTGCAAGACTTGCAAAATATAATTCAGAATTGGCAAGATTCATTAAAAACTTTCCAACAATTATTGGCAGAGAAATTTCTACCCTCATCTGAATCACCAAGAAGTATTTCTGTTTTTCCACCAATGGCAAAAAGTTGATGAAAATTTAGTAATAGAAGTGGTCTAATTTTTCTAGGGTAGGCATCCTTGGATTGAGTTCGTCGAAGTCGTGCCTACCCAAAAAAATAATCAAATTTAAAACGAGAATAATTTTATGTAAAATGTCAGTAATTAGATTTTATTCAATCAAATAATCATCAACATTAATATCCAAAACATCAGACTTGGTAAAGGGATATGATTCAGGAAAAGTAGTTAAAGGAAGTTGAGTTTCAACAGTCGCAGCTTTACAAGCTTCATGATAACATTCATTAAATACAGCATCGAAGTAAGGCTTCAGACTAGGACTATTTTTAAAGGCTTTATTTAGTCTGCGAGAGTTTTCAATAATGGTATAAGACCAACTGGGAGAGCGTTTTTTTATCTGATAATGCCACTTAAGTAAATGTTGAATTACCCGAATTAGATTACTTTCTAAAGCATCTTTTTCTTTGCGACTCATCCCTTCAATTTCTTCAAGTAAATTTTCGATATCTAATTGGTCTAGTTTTCCTTTTTTCAGGAGAATTGCAGTTTCTTCTAACCAGACGTGAGTTCGACATAAGATAATTTGTGGAAAACTCGCCACAAGTAGGAGTCTCAAACCCTTACTCTCTCGCTCTTAAAAATCATAACTCCGTTCGCGTAGCGTCTCCGCAGGAGAAACTCCTAACACCGAACTCACGTTAACCAGAGATTAAAGTCGGTTTCATACAGGGTCTTTACAGTTATCATGGTGTCAATACTCCTTTTTTTGAAGTTAGTATTCCTGCTTTGTTGTTCTCAGAAAGTTCTTATAATCGAGATGATAAATCTGCGGTGAAGCTTATTTTTAGTAGTTTTAGTAGTTTTAGTATTTTTTATATTATAACATATAAACAATTATTATTAGTTAAGTATAAGCACTATATACTCACTTTTATTTCTGTGATATTTTAAATGTTTGAATTGAAACGTCTCTACAAGGTTTACAGCATTAAGAGGGTTGTAAGATATAAGAAGTAACCTAGCCTTTCACTCACCACTACCAATGACATCAACATTGCTACAATTTCCTCGCCTAAATGCTCCAAAGCTACACCATTTACCTAATGGTTTAACTATCATCGCCGAGCAAATGCCGGTAGAAGCGGTTAACCTCAGCTTATGGGTAAAAATTGGTTCCGCTGTAGAATCAGATCCTATTAACGGTATGGCTCATTTTTTAGAGCATATGATTTTTAAGGGAACACAGCAATTGGTAAGTGGCGAGTTTGAAAGGCGAATTGAAGAACGGGGTGCGGTGACTAATGCGGCTACGAGCCAAGACTATACACATTACTATATAAATAGTGCGCCTCAAGATTTTGCAGAATTAGCACCACTACAAATGGATGTGGTATTTAATGCTAGTATTCCTGATGATGCCTTTGAACGGGAACGTTTGGTAGTTCTGGAAGAAATTAGACGTTCGGAGGATAATCCCCGTCGGCGGATTTTTCGCCGAATCATGGAAACTGCTTTTGATTCCCTACCCTACCGTCGTCCGGTACTAGGGCCAGAAGATGTGATTTCTCAACTAAAACCACAGCAAATGCGGGATTTCCATACTCATTGGTATCAACCGCAGTCAGTTACTGCTGTAGCTGTGGGTAATTTACCTGTGGAGGAATTAGTAGAGATTGTGGCTGAAGGCTTGATCAAAAATAATCCGCAGTCAATAGCTAACAGTCAAAAGTCAACAGTTGTTCCTGAACCAGCGTTTACAGAAATTGTCAGACAAGAATTTATTGATGAAACTCTCCAGCAAGCAAGGTTGGTGATGATTTGGCGAGTTCCTGGGTTAATGGAACTAAATCAAACTTATGCACTGGATGTTTTGGCAGGAATTTTAGGACATGGACGGACATCAAGATTGGTTTATGATTTACGGGAAGAAAGAGGATTGGTGAGTACAATTTCTGTGAGCAATATGAGCCATTTGTTACAAGGTGCATTTTCTGTTTCGGCTAAGTGTGAAGTTGAAGATTTAGCCGCAGTAGAGGAAGCGATCGCACAACATCTGCGAAAATTACAAACAGAATTCGTAAAAGAGTCGGAAATTGACCGTGTACGGCGACGTGTGGCCAATAGATTTGTGTTTGGAAATGAAACTCCAAGCGATCGCGCCGGCTTATATGGTTATTATCAATCTTTAATTGGCGATTTAGAACCAGCATTTAATTATCCAGATTATATTCAAGCCCAGAACGCAACAGACTTGATGCAAGCCGCAACAGACTTTCTTTCCCCAGATGCTTATGGTGTAGTTGTCATCAAACCAGCGTAGGGGCAAGTTTTCCCCACTTCATGATCTCTTCTTAACAACTGAAAAATAAGGGCGAATCACAATTCGCCCCCATAAAAAACTATGATTTGGCAAGAAATTGATACTCATATTAGCCAAGTAACTGGCCAAAAATTTCACACTTCACAACATTTATCCGTAAGTGGCGGCTGTATTAACCAAGGTTATGCAGTTACTGATAGTACACTCACCTATTTTGTCAAAATTAACCAAGCATCCCAAGTGGCGATGTTTGAATCTGAAATGCTGGGTTTACAGCAGATGTATAACACAAAAACTATCCGTGTTCCTCAACCTGTGTGCTGGGGTATATCTGGTAATTCTGGATACATTGTGATGGAATGGTTAGAAATGACAGGTGCTAATAGCAAATCATGGCAAGAAACAGGACGCAAATTAGCCGCAATGCACAAATTTACCAGTCAAAAGGGTTTTGGCTGGGATATAAATAATACTATTGGTTCCACACCGCAAATCAATACTTGGATAGATAATTGGGCAGAATTTTATACTCAAAATCGTTTAGGTTATCAATTTCAGTTAGCAAGACGACGAGGTGGGAGTTTTCCCTTAGAAGATAAATTATTAGCTGCTATTCCAGAATTATTAGTAGATCATCATGTCCAACCCTCTTTAGTACATGGAGATTTATGGGGAGGAAATGCGGGGTGTACTATTGACGGTGAACCCGTAATTTTTGATCCAGCCACTTATTTTGGCGATAGAGAAGTTGATATTGCCATGACAGAATTATTTGGTGGTTTCCCACCGATTTTTTATCAAGGATATGCGGAAGTATTTCCTTTAGATGAAGGTTATGAAAAGCGGAAAACACTTTATAATCTTTATCACGTTTTAAACCATTTTAATTTATTTGGTGGTGGTTATGCTTCCCAAGCAAATCAAATGATTGAACGAATTTTGCGGAGTGTATGAATTTTCAAAATGTAAGAATTCAGGAGTCAGCAGTCAGAATCCTCATAAAATTCAGTAATAGAGAGAAGTGATATTTTCTCATAATCATCACACCTGAATTCTTACAAATTTTTTTATTTTCCACACCCCAAGCTAAATAGATAAATTTGTGATTTACAGAATGTGAAATACTATCAACTACAAACCAACGTTTTACCTAATAATTACCTTAATGACTTGTGGGGAGAAATTCAAGCTAGTCCTTACTTCTCTATTAACAACCTCAACCGCGATTTTATCAATACCAAGGGATTTTCTGTAGTATTTCAGCGTGAGGGAATAAAAACAGTTGAACAGAAATTTCCCTTTTTTAAGCCTTATTTGGATTTAGCTCTTCAGTCAAATTGTAATGCTTTTTACCTCAATCCCTTATTGCTAAAAGAAGGTTCCCGTGTTGATCCACACATAGATCGTTCTTTGCGTTCCTATTGCAAAACTATTGAACCACCTAACATTGTTAGTGTTCTCTATGTGCGTGTACCAGAAAACATGGAAGGAGGGGAATTAATGCTGAAATCAACTAAACGCCAAGTAGGGAAAGTCACACCCCAAACTAATACCCTAGTTTACTTTCAAGGTGATTTAACCCATTCTGTTAATGCAGTCAAAACACCGGGAAATCGCTTAAGTTTAGTTTGTGAACAGTATAATTTAAGTGAGGCTGAACTGGAGGAAATTCCCATATTTACCTTAGAATCAAGAGCTAGTCAGCCTACAACTAAAAAACGAAAGTCAACACCTTAGCGTCAAAAGTGGGAAACATCCCATCGCTACATCGTCAAAGTATCTGATATACATTTGGGAAGGATATCGCATCTAACCTTTCATGAAACAAATACTGCTAAACAATCGCTATCAAGTTATCCAGATACTTGGTGCTGGTGGGTTTGGGGAAACTTTTCTCGCAGAAGATACCCATATGCCTTCTCGTCGTCGCTGTGTAATCAAGCAACTCAAACCGATTAGTAATGATCCACAAACCTATCAAATTATTCAACAGCGGTTTGAAAGAGAAGCGGCTACCTTGGAATACCTGGGTGAAAGTAGTGATCAAATTCCTAAACTTTACGCTTATTTTTCTGAAAATGGGCAGTTTTACCTCGTTCAAGAATGGATTCATGGACAAACTCTCAGCCAGATGATGGAAGCTAAAGGATATATAGCTGAAACTATCGTTCGGGAAATTCTGTTAAGTTTGCTGTCAGTATTGGATTATGTCCACAGCAAAGGCATTATTCACCGAGATATAAAACCAGATAATATTATTCTTCGCGCTCAAGATAACAAACCAGTTTTAATTGATTTTGGTGCGGTTAAAGAGACTATCCGTACTGTCATCAATCCTTCGGGAAATCCTATACAATCCATTGTTATAGGCACACCTGGCTATATGCCGAGTGAACAAGCTATCGGTCGTCCAGTTTACGCCACAGATATCTATAGTTTAGGCTTGACGGCGATTTATTTGCTGACTGGCAAACAACCCCAAGAATTAGAAACTCACCCGCAGACGGGGCAAATACTGTGGCAACAATACGCTGCTGGTATATCTCCAGAAATGGTACAGATCCTTACTCAAGCAATTGAACCACGAACGAGCGATCGCTTCACCACAGCTAATAAAATGCTCTATGCTTTAAAATCAACAAATAATATTTCTCGCCCATCTCCCGCTACCAGCGCCACAATTAGCCTGAGTCCACCTGCTGCTACTATTAGGCCAACCCAGTCAATATCTCCACCTGCAAAAACTCCCTTTATTAGAGAAACTAACAATTCCACAAACTGGCAAAAACCTGCTGTGATTTTTGGTAGTGTGCTAGTAGGAAGTTTAATTGGTGCAGTAGCAATTTCTAACATTACCCGCCAGCAGCCACCCACAACTACTGTTGCTACAGAAACACAAACTCCCAATACCTTACCGACAACTTCCCCCGTGGTGGAGCCAACCCCAACTCCGCTGACACCCACTCCCTCAACTGAGCAAAGAATCACTTCTCAGCCTTTACCAGAAGCCAATCCCTCTACAGCATTTACATCACCACCAGATCAAGAGCCTGTTATTGAAAACACTCCAGCACCCCCAATCCTATCAACACCACAAGTAGAAATAGAAAATCAACAGCAGCAACCGGATATAGTTTCCACAGCAGAAGTATTCACAGATTCTCAGAAAAAGCCAGATCAGAAAAAAAAGAAGTCGCGTGAGCAATTAATTACTACTAATACCAGGCAAAATGTACCAGCTTTTCCTACAGGTACATCAAGAAGCACCGTAGAAGCAACCCTTGGTAAGAATAAAGATTTAAGAGGCTTGTGGCCTAATACTCGTGCTGTAACTTATAAAGTAGTACCTAACCAAATTGATCTAGGCTACTTATTTGACCGTAATTCAGGAAAACTGCGCCAAACAGAGGCGGCTTTTGCCCAATCTGTAGACCCCCAAGTCATGCAGACCACATTGAATGGAATGTTAGGCGGACAAGCGACGGGAGAAATTCAGCAAGGACTACAACAAATACAACAGCGCCAAAAAGATAATTTTAAATTTAGTCAAGGTGCTGTTAAAGGGCAAATTGTGCGGCAAAACTGCGATTTTATTTACATTAGTATTTGGGACAAAGACTTACATGATTTTGTAAATCCTGCGGACGCTAAACAATGTTAGAAATTCATACTTTCACAAAAAAAGGAGCCTGATTTAGGCTCCTTAAATAAAAAGGTAAAGTAATTCATAATTGATAATGAAAAATTCAATTACGAATTACGAATTACGAATTACGAATTATTAATTACTTGATTACTACCTTACCGCCAGCTTCTTCAACACGCTTCTTGATATCCTCAGCAGCTTCCTTAGCTACAGCTTCCTTAATTGCCTTAGGAGCAGCTTCTACTAAGTCCTTAGCTTCTTTCAGACCTAAACCTGTGATTTCACGGACAATCTTCAGGACAGCAATCTTCTTATCAGCTGGAACTGATTCCAGAACCGCATCAAACTCGGTTTTTTCTTCTACTGGTTCAGCAGCAGCAGCACCAGGAGCAGCCATCATCATCATCCCACCAGCAGCTGGAGCAGCACTCACACCAAAAGCTTCTTCAATTTGCTTAACTAATTCAGAAGCTTCCAGCAAAGTCAAAGATTTCAATTGTTCTAAAATTTGTTCGGTTGCAGCAGACATGGATATGACTCCTAAATAATTTTGAATTTTTTGTTGATGATTGGTAATTTGTAATTGGCAAAAAACTATTACCCATTACCGATTACTCACTAGCACTTTCAGCACTTTCAGCACTTTCTGTACTTTCGGTGCTACCACCTTGTTCTTTATCAGCAACAGCCTGAATAGCGCGAGCCAAAGAACTGGGAACTTCGTTGATACCCACAGCAACTTTGGTAGCCAAGGCGTTGATAGCGCCGGCAATTTGTGCCATAAGTTGTTCTTTAGATGGCAAGTCTCCTAAAGCCTTGACATCTGTTTCTTTCAGCAAGCGCCCTTCCATAACGCCACCACGAAGTGCGGTCTTCTTGGTAACTTTTTGGAACTCTTGGTAACTCTTAATTGCCGATGAAAAATCCTCTTTGACTAGCAAAAAGGCAGAAGCGCCATTGAGCAATTCTGACAAAGGCTGCCATTTTTCTTCGTCTTGAATGGCAATGCCCATAAAGGTGTTTTTTGTCACCTTACAAACAGTGCCACTAGGACGTAACCGCCGTCTTAAGTCAGTGATTTCGGCAACTGTTAAACCCTGATAATCAATTACCAGTGCCAAAGTTGACTCACTCAAAGAAACTTTGAGGTCAGCTACAATCTCTTTTTTGTTTTCTAACGTTCTACCCATACTCGTTTCACCTCCAAGGGCAAAATCTTATTAGTGACCGGCGATTTAGCTACTTATTACTGTTCACTTTTCACTGTCACCTGTAATCTGTAACCTTCTATCCTGACCAGCCGAAAACAACAAACCCCAGCTACATTTGCCGGGGTTTCACATTAGTACTTTTGATGGCACAGTTGTTAAACTGTTTTTGTCAAACTTTAGGCCATGAAAGTAGTAACCTCGGCAGGATATTAAGCTATTAGCACCTGCTGTCTCCGGCTTTGCTTATTAAATTTTGTTATTAGTCATTAGTCATTAGTCATTGGTCATTTGCCAAGGAAAAATAGCTAATGGCCAAAATTATGCAGCGTCGGTCAGTTTTAAATCTCGTAGGGCGCTGATATCTACTTTAATGGATGGACCCATAGTAGCGGACACATACAATGTACGCCAGTAACGACCTTTGGCTCCTGAAGGACGGTTACGGTCAATGGTCTCTTGCAGAGCTTTGAGATTGACCAACAAATCTTCAGGTGCGAAGGATGCTTTACCAAACATAACATGGACAATTCCAGTCCGATCAGCACGGAATTCTAATTTACCAGCTTTGAATTCAGCGATCGCACTTGCTACGTCAAATGTTACTGTTCCACCTTTAGGTGATGGCATCAAACCACGAGGCCCAAGCAACTTACCCAGTTTTGCCACCATTGGCATTACATCTGGTGTAGCAATTAGCTTGTCGAAGTCCATCATCCCTTTTTGAATATCTTCAATCAGTTCTTCTGAACCAGCTATATCAGCACCAGCGTTGGTTGCTTCTGTAACCTTTTCACCTCTAGCAATAACTGCCACTCGGACAATTTGTCCTGTTCCTTTAGGCAGTGCCACAGTTGTCCGCAACTGTTGATCTGTATACTTCGGGTCAATTCCTAGTCTGATATGAGCTTCTACGGCTTCTGCGAATTTAGCTGTTGCTGTTTCTTTCAGCAAAGCTAATGCTTCTACCGGTGTGTAGTCCCTATCTTCCACTTTTTCTTGCAATGCCTGCAAGCGCCGTGATAATTTCTTGCCCATTTTTTTCTCCTGGGGTAATTCCGAAGTTTTTAGCCTCTCCCCCGATACAATTTTGGTTTTTAAATTTTGGATTTTGGATTGAGTCTAATTTTTAACTCAGTTTTCAAAACTCAAAATTTATTAAGTTTTTAGTCTGTGATGGTAACACCCATATTTTTGGCTGTTCCTTCCACAATATTCATTGCCGCATCAATATCATTGGCATTGAGGTCAGGAAGTTTGGTTTGAGCAATTTCCCGCAATTGCACTCTGGTGATGCTCCCAACTTTCTTTTTGTTGGGTTCATTAGAGCCTCTTTCTATTTTCGCTGCCTTGCGAATCAATACTGATGCTGGTGGTGTTTTGAGTACAAATGTAAAGCTCCGGTCTTCAAAAACCGAAATTTCTACAGGTATTACCATTCCAGCTTGGTCTGCTGTTTTGGCGTTGTACTCTTTGCAAAACATCATGATGTTAACGCCATGTTGACCCAATGCTGGGCCTACTGGCGGTGCTGGGTTGGCTTTTCCAGCATTCAGGGCCAGTTTAATGACCGCTACTACTTTCTTCGCCATTTGGATTTAGCTCTGTTTTTCTACCTGATTAAATTCCAATTCTACTGGTGTATCCCTTCCGAAAATCGAGAGTAGAGCTTTTAGCTTACTCCGTTCTGGCGAAACGTCAATCACCTCTCCTTCAAAGTCCTTAAATGGACCAGAAAGCACCATTATCTTATCACCTGTAGCCATATCAATTTTGACTATCGGTTCTTGTTCACTGGTTTGTTTGAAGATGCGTTCAACTTCTAAATGACTCAGGGGTAATGGTTTGACGTGACCGCGACCTTTACCTGTGCCACGTTTTTGTTCTGCTCCCACGAAATTAATTACGTGGGAGGTGTTACGTACCACCTGCCAAGTATCATCATTCATCAACATTCGCACCAACACATAACCAGGGAATACTTTTTCCTCTGCTGGCTGGCGTTTACCATCCTTACGGATTTTCACCGTTGGTGTGTGAGGAATCTCCACTTGGATGATTTTATCAGCAACATCAAAAGTTTGGATGCGCTGTTCTAAGTTTGTTTTCACGCGTTTTTCACAGCCTGAGGCTACTTGCACTGCATACCAGCGTGCTTCCTTATGCGCTGTTTCTAGCGCTTCCTCCGACTGCAAAGTGTTGCGTGGTTCATCTGTTGCAGAAGTCATCAGAATACCTGTTTTGCTGCCCAAGCAAACAATCCATCGACCAAATATATCAAAGATGCGGAGAGTGTCACCATTAACAACACAGCTGCTGATTCGCTCACCAACTGCTTCCGACTAGGCCAAACTACTTTCTCAAGTTCTTCTTTTGTTCCTTGGAAGAAGTTGTTTAAGCTAAACCCATTTCCGGTTTCTGGCATTTCTGCTTCATTTTTTTTGGCCACGGTCGTTATCCCCCCCGTTTCTTACATAGCTACACCTTGCTATTTTTCGCCAAGGTTTACAGCTTCGACCCCATTTAATATGGAAACAAGAAAGCTGCAAGTAAAAAATAATTATACCCGAAATAATCAACGCTAACTGCTTATTCAACAGATGCGTTTTTGCTTCGGGCAATATTTTTTGCTTTTGAGCGCGCCCTGGAGGACTTGAACCCCCGACATCAGGTTTTGGAGACCTGCGTTCTACCAACTGAACTAAGAGCGCACAAGCTGTCTTTGTTTCAGTCATTGCGCTGAACTTTTTTAGTTTAACGCAATTTCGACTTTGATTATAACCTGTTTTTGTTGAAAATGCAAATTAGCGGCGGATGCCGCTTGTGGCTTGCGATTGCGCTCCTAAGTTGGACGAGAAGAGATCACAAGGCGCGGTCAAACCGTTGCTTAATTCGGGTTGCTTTACCGACGCGATCGCGCAGATAATATAGTTTAGCGCGTCGTACTCTACCACGACGTAGGACTTTGATGTTGTCAATTCTGGGAGAGTGCAGCAAAAATACTCGCTCAACTCCCACACCTTGGAAAACTCGACGGACGGTGATTGTTTCGTTGATGCCGCCGTTACGTTTCCCAATTACCACTCCTTCATAGGGTTGGACGCGATATTTATCGCCTTCTTTAATTTTGACTCCCACCCGAACTGTATCACCCACATAAATGATGGGGATATCTGATTTTAGGTGTTCCGCTTCAATAGAGCGGATAATCTCTTGAGCGTTCATAATTTATCTATATTTCTGAAAAAAACCCACAATCATCAATCATAAATCTATAACTGCCTGACAGTCCAGATATTTGAGATTGTTGATTTTTTGTATTAAAACACTTAGTAGCTAAATTTTAGAAAATAGAGGTCAATTTTAGCTATCCAATTGGGAACACTAAATAAAGTAGCGCTAATTTATCCTATTAACATCACAATATCTGTTGTATTTCTGAATTCAGTTCAGTATTTTTTATGAAATTTACCATTCTCATCAGCACTTACAACCGTTTACATCTGCTGAAAAGAGCAATTTACTCAGCGCTGAACCAGACGATTGATTGCGAGGTAGTTGTTGTGGACGACTGCTCATCTGATGATACAGATGTTTTTGTTAAAAGCTTGGGAAATAGCATAGTTTATCATCGTAACCCAGTTAATCAAGGTCATGCTGCATCTGTAAATATTGGTATAGCCAAAGCTAACGGTGAATGGATTAAGTTTTTGGATGATGACGACTACTTAGCGCCGAATTGTCTTGAAGAAATGGAAAAAGCTATTTCTATCCATCCCCATGCTGTCATATGTTCTTGTATTGCGGCTCAAGTGGATAGTAAAGAAGTAGAACTCAGTCGCACTCGACCATCTGGAAGCAGTTTAGCTTGCTATATCCCGCAAGCGGATCTTCACTACGGTATGCTCTTAGAACTTGTACCTTTTGGTACACCTGCCCAGGTAGCTTGTCGGCGTGATGCTTTTATGAAAACAGAAGGTTGGGACTCTACACTTAATACTAATTGTGATGATATTGATTCATGGATTCATATTTCCCAGTTTGGCGATGCTATTTTCCTAAATCAATGCCTTGCCTATCGTACTGTTTGGACTGGTGCTTATAATCAAAAAATTTCTTTATCTCAACGATTAGCTACAAATATTCTGATGAAGAAAAAGATTTACACATTAGTGAACGAACAGCATCGCTCTAAGATACCTGATTTTAAAGATATACAGAAATACTTAAAATTACATTGGATTTTGGTAGCAATCAAGCAAAGAAATTTTAGAAATTTATTACCAATACTAGATTTAACAATTTTTTCTTTTAAGGCTTGGAAAATTCTGCTATCAGTTATTTTCACACGTCTTTTCAAATTTCAAAATGATCCAATCCGTCGAATAACTTTGATGTGATTAATAATTTTTACAATTCAATTATTTATTGTATCTTTTGAGTTTAATATACTGTGGACAAAAACATACTGCTTGTAATTTACTTGCTGATTATTTGTTCCGTAAATGAAAGTTTATTTACAAGTGACAATTAAAGCTAACAAAAAATATCCATATAGGAGTAGAGACAATATAATCATCTTGTATATGATAGAGCAGAAATAGAAACTGCAATAACATAAAACTTATGAGGAATAAGATATAAGGAAACTTAGAGGATATCTAAAAAGTGTA
Organism: Anabaena sp. EIM26; assembly: GCF_057568715.1. Classification (NCBI taxonomy): domain Bacteria; kingdom Bacillati; phylum Cyanobacteriota; class Cyanophyceae; order Nostocales; family Nostocaceae; genus Anabaena; species Anabaena sp. EIM26. The sequence goes on from NZ_CM172472.1 coordinate 3,543,170, forward strand.
AAATGTCATGCTTTAGCTTACTTAACTCAGGTTAGGAAGATAGATGGCAATTTATTCTTAAAGGGAACCGTAACTTTCAGCATCTCCTAAATTAAGGAAAGATATTTTTTCTTTGATTTTACAAAGTGTCAAAATGACAAAAATGCTGGGAATAAACCTCTCAAATATCCTCTTAGAAGGAGTTTTAATGTCCTTCTATTTTATTTAAATAACTGTACAATTAAAACAAGCCTTTTCAAGGTTATGCGAATCATACATATATTGAATCATATTCAAGAAATAGGTAATGGTATTGTTAATGTAGCTGTGGATCTTGCGTGTTTGCAGGCAAAAAATGGTAATGAAGTAGCAATAATTTCAGGTGGGGGAGAGTATGAAAAACTATTGCATAGATTTGGTGTTAGACACTACCAAATAGACCAAAATCGCCAGCCGATAAATATAATAAAAGCAGCGGTGGCTTATCGAGCAATTGTACAAGAATTTAAGCCGGAGATTGTTCATGCCCATATGATGACGGGCTTAGTTTTAGCACATTTTTTGAAATTCAAAAACAAGTATGCTTTAGTTTCTACAGTACATAATGAATTCCAGCGTGCTAGTTTACTAATGGGTTTAGCTGAAAGAGTAATTGCTGTCAGTAAGTCTGTGCAAATTTCGATGGTGCGACGTGGTGTAGCAGAAAATAAGTTGCGAGTAGTTCGCAATGGGACTTTAGGTAGTCCTCGTACCCGACAAATATCGGATTATCAACCTTTAAATTTACAACATCCTGCGATCGCAACTGTAGCGGGAATGTATAAACGTAAAGGTATCACCGAATTAATCGCTGCTTTTGAGAAAATTTCCCCGGATTTCCCCACAGCACATCTTTATCTAGTGGGAAATGGTCCCGATATAGAAATGTTTGCAGCACAAGCACAAGCCACTTCTGTGAGCGATCGTATCCATTTTGAAGGGTTTCAAACAGAACCACAACGCTACTTACTCTCTTGTGATATTTTTGTTCTTGCTTCTCACCGTGACCCATGTCCCCTTGTACTTTCAGAAGCCAGGGAAGCCGGGACTGCCATTATTGCAACAGAGGTAGACGGCATCCCCGAAGCCTTAGATCATGGTCAAGCTGGAGTTTTAGTACCTACTCAAAATAGTCAAGCTTTAGCTGAAGCATTAGTCAAGCTATTAAGCAACCCAAACATTCTCCAAACTTGGAAACATCGGTCACAGGAAAATTTAGAGTCGCTGAATATTGCACGTGTACATCAGGAAACATTAGCAGTATATAAGGAATTGGTAAAAGAGGAAAAAGTAAAGGAGAAAATATTTCACTGATACTTCTTTTTCCAAATCCGCAACCTGATAAATATGGGTTTTGCCCAACGTCCACCGATTAAATCGTGTAGCAAAGTATAAAAACAGGGAATTATAAACAGTGTTAGCAGCGTTGCTAAAGACAAACCAGAAAATACGACCACACCCAATGGTTGGAGAAATTCTGAACCTTCTCCAATTCCCAATGCAAGAGGGAACATACCTAAAACAGTGGTAATGGTTGTCATCAAAATGGGTCGTAAACGCTGGGGTGCAGCTTTTAAAATTGCGGTTTTGCGGTCAATCTTTTCTCGTTCCCGAAGTTGATTAGCTAGTTCCACCATAATAATGGCGTTGTTAACCACTATCCCTACTAACAAGACCGCACCGACAACTACTGTTGCACCAATAGCAGTTTCAGTGACATAAAGCCCAAAAATACCCCCGGCTAATGCTAGAGGAATGGTAAACAAAATTACTAAAGGGTCTACGAGGGAATTGTACTGCACAGCCATAACTACAAAGACTAAGAAGATCGCTAATCCTCCTAACACTTGCAGCGAGTTTTGTAGTTCTTTATTAGATTCAGCTGTCGCACTGGGTAAAAGACTCACCCCTTGAGGTAAATTTGCACTGTTGAGGACTTGATCTACCTGTTCTAAGGCTTGAGTTAGACTTGCTCCTTCTGCTAAATTACCAGCTATGAGGAAGACTTGACGCTGATTAATCCGTTGAATTTCTCCTGGTGCTTGAGCTTCGGCAATTTTCGCTACATCACTCAAGCGGATTTGTTGATTACCTTCCATAAATAGAGGTAATCTTTCTAACTGAGAAGTTGATTGTACAGCAGCTTCGTTTAACTGTACCCGGACATCAACTAAACGGTTATTGCGTTGTAGCTGGGTGGGTATACTACCTTCAATTGCAGTCTGGATTGTGTCTCCAATATCTTTGGTATTTAAACCAACTTTTGCAACTCGTTCCCAGTCGGGTAATATCTGAATTTCTGGTTGACGCGCATCTGCATCAGGACGGAAACGGACTGCGGTGGCTTTTTGTTCTAAACTTGCTAATAATTCCCGACCGGCTCGTTCTAAAGTGTCGGAATCATTTCCTTGGAGAATGATATCAACATCAGCATTGCGGATAGGAGAGTTGTTAAGAATTAAACCCCGCACTTGACCAGGGTTGAGACGGAGACGAATATCTACTAAGTTCAGCTTGCTAAATTCTTTGGTGACACGTTCAACATAAGTCTCTATATTTGTGTCTGGTTTAAGGGTAATAGTACTGGAACTTCGCAGAGGGTTAGCAGTGCTGTTGTTACCAAATAGAAAACCGCCAACTGTAGAGAATACATATTCTGTTTCTGGCTGTTGACGGAGAATGTCATCTACAGCTTTCATGACTTTTTGGTTAGTTTCTAAGGGTATACCGGGGGGAAACTGGGCAATTAAGTTGACTTGTCCGGTATTGATGCGAGGGAGAATTTCTTGGGGAAGTTGAGGCGCTATCCACCAACTACCACCACCTAATAAGATAATAGCGATCGCAATTGTCAACAATCGCCACCGCAATATCCCACTTAAAAAACTGCTATAAGCTCTTGTGGCTGCCTCAAAACGGTTATTAAATACCCGCAATGGCCAAAAATTATTGAGGGAACTGGAAAAGGGTAAACTTAATAAGCGCGATGTCAGCATGGGAACCACGGTAACGGCGATTAAAATGGAAGCCGCTACGGAAAAGCTGATGGTGAGAATTAACTCGTTGAAGAGTAATGAGATAAAACCACCAATTAATAAAAATGGCAATACTGCAACTAAATTAGTACTAGTGGAAGCAACTAAAGCTGATTCTACTTCTCGGCTGCTGTCTTCAGATTGTTGAATAATTGATGCAGCTGATAATTTTGAGTCTTGATTGCGAATTTTTACTTGACTAATTCCCTCAGCTATGTTTTCTAACATGACGATGGAATTATCAACCACAATTCCCACGCCTAATGCTAAACCACCTAAGCTAAAAACGTTAAGTGACAAGCCAAATAAACCCATGAAGATAATTGCTGTCAAAGATGCTAGGGGAATGGCGACAACAATAATAAAGGTTTGACGTAAAGAACCCAAAAAGAGTAAAACTGCGATCGCAGCTAAACCTGAGCCAATTAACCCAGAAGTGGTCACATTAGCTATAGAATTACGGATAAATTTTGATTCATCTAAGGTAGCCGTGAGAGTTGCTTCTACAGGAATCACACCCCCTTTTTGCAGTTCTGCTAGACGGTTTTTCACACCATCGACAACGTTGATGGTGTTAGCATCAGGCTGTTTTTGAACGCTGACTTTTACTGCTTCTTCGCCATTGAGAAAAACATAAACGCGCTGTTTTTCTGACCCATCAATAACTTCAGCAAAGTCGCGCAAGTAAACACGGTTTTTGATAGCAGAATTTGGCGCGGATACTTCAAAGGAAAGATTATTAAGTTCATCAGCACTTTTGAAGCGTCCCACAGTCCGGGTTAAAGCTTCTGAATTTGTTCCTAAAATCCGACCACCGGAAATATCTTGGTTGCGGTTTTGGAGTTCATTGAGTACATCTGTCAAACCTACACCAACGGCTTGGAGGCGGTCTAAATCAATATTTACCCTGACTTCCTCCTTCACTCCTCCCGATACACTGACCCCGGCAACTCCTTCTACTACGCCCAATTCACGAGCTAGTTCTTCTTCGGCAAAAACTCGTAAATCAACACCTTTAAGCGCGGGTGAAGTGATCGCAAATTCATAAACAGGTAATTGGGAAGGATCTATTTTAAATACCCGTGCTTCTTGAATATTATCTGGTAATCGGTTTCTAGATCGGTTAAAGGCTGCTGTGGCATCATTAAGGGCTTGGTCAATATTTCCTCCCGGTCGAAAGTATAAATCCAAACTAATTTGACCTTCACGGGTTTGGGAAAACACCTGAATTACACCTTCTGTCGCGGAAAAGGCTTCTTCTAAACGTTTGGTGACTTCATCAACTGCTACCTCTGGAGAAATCCCTGGGGCTTCTATCCGCACCCCAATCCGAGGATAGGTAATAGATGGAAGTAAATCTACAGGTAAACGAATAATGAAAAATACGCCCATGACGATCACAGCCAAGGTGAGCATGAGTGTACCAATATGTTGGCGGATAGAAGTAGCACTGATGCTAAAGCCGTTGTTAGTGTTTGTTGTCTGCATTTTTCCAGCTTGTTGTTATTTTTCTGACAAAATTGATAATTTCACAACTGCACCATCTTTTAATGGCTGACTACTGCGAACAACATAACTTTCTCCTGGTTGTAAACCAGAAAGAATTTCTACTTTACCGTTTGCTGTTTTCCCTAAAGTTACCGTTCTTTCTTTGACCTTGGGTTTACCCTCTTTTTCATCCAAGACAAATACTTTGCCATTGTTTCCTTCTTGTCGTGTTTGTCTTTGGGAATCAGTAATTGCTGTTTGTGACACTACGACTCGCTGTGGTGTCCCAGAAGTAAAATTGACTCGCGCTAGTAGTCCGCTACCAATTTTTCCACCGCTATTGGGAATTACTACTTCTATCGGTACTAAACGGGCTGTACTATCAGCTGTTGGAGAAATGCGAGTAACTCTACCTATGATATTTGTCTCCGGGAAAGCATCTAGTCGCACTTTTACAGATTGTCCAACCTGAATTTTTCCTAGTTCTAATTCAGATACTTGGACTACGACTTTAATCCGACTGAAGTCACCTATTTTTAAAACTTCATTACCTGGTTGAAGGAGATTACCTGGTTCTGTGACTTTTTCTGTGACTATGCCAGTAATGGGAGAGATTAAGCGGGAGTATGAACGGCGTTCTTTGGCCGCAGAAACTGCTGCTTGCTGGGCAAATACTATACCTTGGGCGGCAGCGACGGCTTGCTTTTCGGTTCTGACTTGTTCAATGGTGGCTTGTAGGGCTTGGGCTGCGGTTTGAGCTTTGGTTTGAGCTTGTTGGGCGACTTGTTCGGAAATTGCGCCTTCTTTCAATAATTTTTGTTGTCTTTGAGAATCTGCTTTGGCTTGTACTACTTCTAACCGCGCTTTTTCTACTTCGGCGTTTGCATTACTTACCTGTGTCATCGCCCTGGCTACTTCTGATTGACGAGATGCTAGTTCTGCTTCTGCTTGCTGTAATCCGGTTTTGAGGAGAACATCATCTAGCTGGCTGATGACTTGTCCTCGTTGGACTGTATCTCCAACGTCTAGATTTAATGCTAGTAGTCGCCCTTCTACTTGCGATCGCACTGAAACTATCCGATATGCTGTGGTGTTACCTATATATTCCGGTGAGGGGCTTAATGAGTTGGTCTGTGCGATCGCTACATCTACAGCAGTTTCATTGTTCCCTCTTTCTCTACCACCCGGTTGCCTAGACTGCGCTTCAGCTGATTCTTTTGGCAATGAACCACAACTTGCTGTCAATAATCCCAGTAAACAGAATATTAATAAACTATGGCCATTCATGACTGGGTTGGCAACTAGAGAAGTGGGGCTTTTCACCTGTTTTTCTGACTTATTTCCGTCCAAAATCATGAATCTTTCTCCAATTTAGGGAGTCTTTGCACTCAAATCGCAGTTTATTAGCAAGTAATTTTTAATAGATACGAATGACAAAAAATAGCGATAAAAATTTAGCTTTTTCATGCTACTTATGTATCCCCAATTACTTTTTTTACTAAATAAAACTGACAGAATTTTTACTATATCCAGAGGACATAGATGTATATAATTTCTAATGATCCCAGAAACTATAAAATAAGTATAAAGATTTTGTCAGCAAAAGGTAATAGGTAATTAGTCATGGTTTGAGTAGATGGGATGAAAAAACAAGAATATCAAACCATCGCTTTTGCCACCCTGTGCTGACAAGAGTAACGCTTACGCCGTTTTTTCAACTTAATTAGCGGTTTTACCATTCCTAGCTCCTCATCCGAAATGTATCTCAAGGACTAGTATTTTTGACTTTTTTGTGTAACTATTACGAATAGTAAACAATTATTGCTTTAGTCGCCATCATAATATAAGTCCAGATTCATTACCAGGCGATGGACTTACGGTGCAGAAAAAATACAGCTATGAAAGCAACTTATTCACTGTTTAGATGAGGAAGGCAATCAGTGACATCACCGCTTAAAATTATCCAAACTGCTGATCAACATGAGATTGCAGAGTTTTTCCTCGCATCAGTAGGTGATTGGCGATCTGAACGGCGCTATTACACCCTACCCCAAGGAGAAACTCAAGAGATGGTGAGTATGATTACCATCCGGTTTTTAGAACAGGGGGATAATGAATTGCAAAAACTGGCTCAGTTACATGATTTGCCAAATTTAGAGATTTTGACTTGTGGTGCTAAAGTCACTTGGGAAAGCACGAACGTACACAAAGCCAGAAAAGAATCGACTGGGATGACAGTGTTTGGCGTGTTAGGAAAAATTTTGTATCGCGATCGCGGTTTTGCTACAACTAAACCAGTCACCGCCCAATTTTATTTCCCCAATCCCCAAACCATGTGTTTGCGAACCGAATACAACAACTCAGTCTTTGAAGAAGAAATCAAACTCATTGGTAACAAATACCGCACCAGACAAAGTATAATTTCCCGTGCAGGTGAACAGTTAATGATTGGTCAATACTTGGAAAAGCGGATTAGCAGTTAGGTGTTGTCAGTTTTAGCCCATTAGTTGCAAGTCAATAACCTCATTCTGCAACCAGGCATAAAATCCTTTTCCTCCGCTAAAATTGGAACAGATGGGGGCATTAATGGATAATTGAGCGAAAAACTTCCATTTATCTATCCTGGCTAGGCTTGTCTTCACCGAGCATCAAGCGGGTTGAAATACTAGCCAGTCAGCGGTTTGCAATGACCGAAAAAAATTTTTATAAAAATTTTGTGAAATTTTCACCCAAAAAGCCGGTTTATATGTAATGATTGTGGAGAGAATTAATTCGGCGATTAGTGTTTTGTTGTTAGTATTGACAGGCTTTCCACTTGTGGTATTTACAGACTGCTCTCCGAAATCTAAATCTCTACAAACCCGTGATTTTGGAGACATAATATGTCGGTTTACGTAGGTAATCTTTCTTACGAAGTTACACAGGATGCTTTAACACAGGTCTTTGCAGAATACGGTTCTGTAAAGCGTGTTCAGATCCCCACTGACCGTGAAACAGGCCGTGTACGCGGTTTTGCTTTCGTAGAGATGGGTACAGAAGCAGAAGAAACAGCGGCTATCGAAGCACTTGATGGTGCTGAATGGATGGGTCGTGACTTAAAAGTTAATAAAGCCAAGCCCAAAGAAGACCGTGGTGGTTCCTTCGGCGGCGGCGGCGGTGGCCGTGGCGGATATGGCGGCGGTGGTGGTGGCCGTGGCGGCGGCGGTGGTCGCTACTAAGTAGCAACTACGACGCTCGATCTGCTAAACCATTAAGTTTTGTTAGATAAAAGAAACCCATTCCGGCTGCGGGGTGGGTTTCTTTTTTGGTTTTTAATTTTAAATTTAATTTTAAAGCTGTAGTTCAAATCCTGGTAAAACATCTTCTCCAGAAAGTAACGCGGGAAGTTGAACGATTTCTACAGGTTTTCCTAGTCGGTAAATTTCTACTTGTTTATCTTGGGGATTAATTAACCAACCTAAACGCAAACCATTATCTAGATATTCCTGCATCTTTTCTTGCAGGGTTTTGAGTCTGTCTGATTTTGATCTCAGTTCAATTATAAAATCTGGTGTAAGTGGGGGAAATTTTTCACGTTCTTCTGTTGTTAATGCTTCCCAGCTTTCTAGTTTTATCCAAGCTACATCAGGTGAACGTTTTGCACCATTGGAAAGTCGGAAAATGGTTGAAGAACTAAATACTATTCCTAATTTGCTTTGGTAATTCCAAAGACTAACTTTAAAAATTAAATCCGCTTCACTACGTCCGCTTTCCCCTCCAACTGGTGGCACAATAATTAATTCTCCTTGTGCATTTAGTTCTAAGCTTACATCTTTATTCGCCATACAGAGTTGGTAAAACTGTTCATCTGTAAGGTGAATAATAGGCGCTAGGTTTAAGGTGACGGTATTCATTTCAGGTTATTAGTGCAATTGTTCTGGGTTGAAATTTTCAGAATCAACAGACATATAAAAATATTATATGTTTCAATCCCTAATAGGGATTAAGAGAAATTGCAATGTGAAATTCCTGAGAAGGAGGATTGTGGGGAACTAGAATGTGTTTCAATCCCTAATAGGGATTAAGAGAAATTGCAATCCTATAGCTGATTCTATAGTGGATATGTTGAGGAATTTGTTTCAATCCCTAATAGGGATTAAGAGAAATTGCAATAACCTTTTATATCCCGGAGGCAATCCTATTAATGAATGGAGTTTCAATCCCTAATAGGGATTAAGAGAAATTGCAATAGACTTTGACGCAGTTGTGGCTTTGATTAAAGCTAAGTTTCAATCCCTAATAGGGATTAAGAGAAATTGCAATCGAATCTAGTGAAGTACCAGCCCAACTCCTCATGGTTTCAATCCCTAATAGGGATTAAGAGAAATTGCAATTTTTATGGCGTGGGGACACCTACACTGCCACCTCAGTTTCAATCCCTAATAGGGATTAAGAGAAATTGCAATCTTCGGCTTCAGCTTTCACTACTTTTGCTTCAGGAGTTTCAATCCCTAATAGGGATTAAGAGAAATTGCAATTTGCAATGAGAGTCACGAAACTGTGGGGAAATGAGGTTTCAATCCCTAATAGGGATTAAGAGAAATTGCAATTTTACTCTTGATGTCAATGGGAAACCTACAGCAACGTTTCAATCCCTAATAGGGATTAAGAGAAATTGCAATTAGGGAGTGTGTATCCAGAATAGTCTAAAGCTAGTTTCAATCCCTAATAGGGATTAAGAGAAATTGCAATTCAGCATTTTTATACGCTAATCCATTCTTGATGAAGTTTCAATCCCTAATAGGGATTAAGAGAAATTGCAATCTCCTGAGACTTTTTTATTGTTTCGCCTCTTCTAAAAGTTTCAATCCCTAATAGGGATTAAGAGAAATTGCAATTTTTGCTGTCCATCACGCGAAATGGCTTTATTGATTTTCGTTTCAATCCCTAATAGGGATTAAGAGAAATTGCAATATGCGGCGTGGGTTAGCCTTGCTCTGCCCCAGAATCGAAGTTTCAATCCCTAATAGGGATTAAGAGAAATTGCAATTTCACCCAAGCGTCGGCGTAACTGGGGAGAAATGCGTTTCAATCCCTAATAGGGATTAAGAGAAATTGCAATACCCCTAACAAAGGTGCAAGCTTTAGGAGTGGAGCTGTTTCAATCCCTAATAGGGATTAAGAGAAATTGCAATTTCATTTTGAAGAGGGACTAATTTACTGGCATTCTTGTTTCAATCCCTAATAGGGATTAAGAGAAATTGCAATATAAGTATTGCCCCCGCTAATTTTGAAGGGGTAAGTTTCAATCCCTAATAGGGATTAAGAGAAATTGCAATCCATTAATTTGGTGTAGAGGGCATCGGACATTATTCGGTGTTTCAATCCCTAATAGGGATTAAGAGAAATTGCAATTTTTGAGAATCTTCTGAAATTTCCCATCCTCTTCTTAGGTTTCAATCCCTAATAGGGATTAAGAGAAATTGCAATATACTGCTACAGAAACGCCAACTACTAGCAAGCGTTTCAATCCCTAATAGGGATTAAGAGAAATTGCAATGCGGCAACGAATCAGAAATCTTGAAATTCTAAAAAAAAGTTTCAATCCCTAATAGGGATTAAGAGAAATTGCAATGGAACGTATAAGCTTGATTTCAGCGTTTATATCAGAGTTTCAATCCCTAATAGGGATTAAGAGAAATTGCAATCTGCACGTAAACTTGGGAATGATGCACTTTACGAAGTTCGGTTTCAATCCCTAATAGGGATTAAGAGAAATTGCAATCTAGATTCTGTAGATCATGCTTATGAAGATTTTGAAGTTTCAATCCCTAATAGGGATTAAGAGAAATTGCAATTTAAAGAGTTAAAGAAAGCAGTTCAGTAAATAAAAAGTTTCAATCCCTAATAGGGATTAAGAGAAATTGCAATAATAGCAGAAATTTGATTAAATGTAGCGACACAATCAAGTTTCAATCCCTAATAGGGATTAAGAGAAATTGCAATGAAAAAATTCCAGGATTACAAGGCGGGGAAAGTTGTTTCAATCCCTAATAGGGATTAAGAGAAATTGCAATTTTATGCTTTTCTACTAGTTCCAATAAATTATTGTTTCAATCCCTAATAGGGATTAAGAGAAATTGCAATCTGAAAGGGGCTATACCCAGTGGTACAGTTTTGTACTTCGGGTTTCAATCCCTAATAGGGATTAAGAGAAATTGCAATAGAAATCTCCGGGCAGATTTAAGAGTCTTAGTTTCAGTTTCAATCCCTAATAGGGATTAAGAGAAATTGCAATCTATCGCCTTACGTGCTTCGGTGATGGTATCGACCGTTTCAATCCCTAATAGGGATTAAGAGAAATTGCAATTTCATGATTAGCACGAGCTTAGGAGATTGCAAGGTGTTTCAATCCCTAATAGGGATTAAGAGAAATTGCAATCGCAATCAAGAGAGTTTGGGGGGCATCCTTCAATACGTTTCAATCCCTAATAGGGATTAAGAGAAATTGCAATATAATTTCACCAGTTGATGAGCAAAATAAGGCTGTTTCAATCCCTAATAGGGATTAAGAGAAATTGCAATTAAGGCAGTACACCGTAAACCTTGCTATCCCTGATGACGTTTCAATCCCTAATAGGGATTAAGAGAAATTGCAATTTTAGCGAGTGGAAGGAAGAAATTGATGATTTTCGTTTCAATCCCTAATAGGGATTAAGAGAAATTGCAATCTAATCCTCCTAATAGGTTGTTAGTCATTAGCATTGGTCAGTTTCAATCCCTAATAGGGATTAAGAGAAATTGCAATTCCAAGATTATCTTGATTGCTTGGAAATTGCAGAAGTTGTTTCAATCCCTAATAGGGATTAAGAGAAATTGCAATAGCGGGAGGCTAGAAACCTTACTGTATTTGATTTTCAAGGTTCAGTTGCGCGGATGGGTTTATCATAGTCCATTTCAGAAATTGTGTCAAGAGTAAAAATAGCTGAAATCCTTGCTGTGTAAGGTGCGCGGAGGCTTGAGTAGAGATAAATCCTTACAAGTATTGTGTAAACTCGATTTCAGCGATTTTTTCGGAAACTCATTTTTTAACACCCACCCAGCCGCGCAATTTCCAGCAAAAAACTCTTATTTGTGAGATGCTTGGGGGGAGGAAAGCGATCGCTATAATCTTAGGACTTACAAAAAAACTCTCAAACTCTTATTACTCCGTGTCCTCTGCGTCCTCTGCGGTTCGTTTTTCGATTATTTGTGCGATCGCAATAAGTTTTTCGATAAAATAAGCTTTTCTCGTTCCTAGTCAGAGACTAGGAATGCAGTTGATGAGGCTCTGCCTCAAGCACTACAAAATCGGGTAAAGTGGCTTGTATTCTGGGTTTGGAGGCAGAGCCTCCTGGTAGGCATTCCCAGCCAGAGACTGGGAACGAGCAAAATGATGCAAGATATAAAAATGCGACAGTGTTATTAATAATAACTCGCGGATTTGCGATGATGTACTGCTGTCACAGCATCTTGATTTAAGACTTTCCCATCATTAACAGTGGCATAAACCAACCAATGATCACCAGCTTCCATGCGACTTTGGACAGAACATTCGAGATAAGCTAAAGCACCAGAGAGAATTACACCACCGTTACTAGCTTCTTCTGTTTCCAAACCTGCAAATCTGTCTTGTCCGGGGGCGTAAACCTTCATAAACTGCTTACGTATTTCTCTCCCTTCTGCCAAAATGTTGACGACAAATTGACTACCAGTGTATGTCATTATTTCCATCGCCCGTTCTTTAGCTACCGCAATGGTTAAACCAGGAGGGTTAAAGCTGGCTTGTGTCACCCAAGATGCTAACATCCCCGTTTTCACTTCACCTTGAGTAGCGGTGACAACACAGAGAGAACCAACTATCCGACCAACTGCTTGTTCTACATTAGTAGCGGGTTGTTTAGCCACAACTGCTTTTTTCGCTGCGCGTTTTAGTGCTTGGGCGAAATCGGTTCCGGCTTCTTCGCAGGTTTGTAAGGTGACTTCATTGGGTTTGAATTTGACGCGAATGGTATCAAAACCAAATCTGTAACCTGCGTCTTTGAGTTTCCCTTCAATTAAATCAACTGCTTCTCCACTCCAACCAAAGGAACCGAAAACACCAGCTAATTTATTATTTGTGGCGCTAGAAAGAACAATTCCTAAAGCTGTTTGGACTGGTGTGGGTGCGTGGCCACCTAATGTGGGGGAACCAATGACAAAACCGGCGGATTTTTCGACTGCGGCTTTGATTTCTTCGGGTTCTGTAAATTCGCAGTTAATAGATTCGACACTTACACCTGTTTTGGTTATACCACGTGCGATCGCTTGAGCTACAGTTGCAGTATTCCCATAAGCGGAAGCGTAAATCAAAGCTACCTTCATATCAGCATTGGTTTGCTGTTGAGTCCATTCCCGATAAGAGTGGGTAAGTTCCTGTAAAGCGTACCTGACTAAAGGGCCATGTCCAGTGGCGTATAATCTAATTGGTAAATCTGCCAATTTATCCAAAGCTGTTTCTACTTGTCTGGCGTGGGGAGCCATGAGACAATCAAAATAATAGCGCCTATCTTCGTTAAAGACTTCCCAGCCTTCATCAAATACTTGATCACCACAAATATGCGCTCCAAATAACTTATCAGAAAATAGTATTTCTGTTTGGGGATCATAAGTGCAAAGTTCATCTGCATAACGGGGATTAGGTGTAGGAATAAATTGCAGATGATGACCTTTACCTAAATCTAAAGTTTCTTCTCCCCGCATGACTAGAATTGGTAAATCCTGATTTTCCAATGCTGCTTTTAAGTTTATAGCTCCGGGATTTGAACAAACAAAGGTAATTTGGGGGGCAATTTCTCGTAAAGCTTTTAATGTGGCGGCTCGGTTAGGATTGACGTGACCAAGAATTACATAATCAACTGCTTTAATATCAATCCGTTGTTGTAAAGCTTGGAGATAAATTTCGGTAAAGGTTTCCCCTGGTGGGTCAATTAAGGCAATTTTATCACCTTGAATTAAAAAGGCATTCGCTGTTGTGCCTTTAGCTAAAGCGTATTCTATTTCAAATCTTAATCTTGTCCAACTGCGCGATCTTAATATTGTTGTATCTGTCCCAATGGGGAGAATTTGCACATCACGGGGTTTAGTATTTTCTGACATGGTTTTATTTCCTTTCTTTAAAAGAATTTCGTTGTATTTGTATATACTGCAAATGCCTTAGAATAAGACCCCTCTCCAAACCTCTCCCCGTAAACAAGGAGAGGCTTAGAACCAATAAAACAACCCTCTTATCCCCCTCCTCGCTTGCGGGGAGGGGTTAGGGGTGGGGTTTTATTGCAACCAATGCGAAATTTCCTCCAAAACACCCTCTATCTTGAACAAAACATCATCATTATTAAACCTCACCACCCGCAAACCCAAAGATTCTAAAAACTCTTGCCGAATAGTATCTTCTACTTGAGTGTAATTGTGAATTTCTCCATCTACCTCAATCACCAATTTGACTTCCTGGCAATAAAAGTCAACTATAAATCTATCAATAACCTGCTGACGACGAAACTTAAAACCTAGCAGTTGCTTATTTTTTAATCTTTGCCAGATTTGCTTTTCTGCTAATGTTGGCTCAGTCCGCATCTGTCTGGCTATAGGTTTAAGTTGTTTCCAGAGTTCTGGTGGACTTTGCCAAGGGACAGGAACCCCTTTTTCTAAACCCGTTATCTTATGATCTTGAATCATTTGATATTGATCGTTGGTGTTATTTAGGCTCTAATCGTTTTCCCACAGCGATAACACCCCACCCCCTAGCCCTCACAAGGGTAGGTATTTTACATTGCCGTGAGGGCAAGACAAGGATGACAAGGGAGGACAGTGGACAAGGGAGGAAAACCGTGCAAAATCAGATTCTCTTGGTAACAAGAACAGTCCGTCAAAATACCATTGTGCGTATCAAATCTTCCTTGTCTACCTTCCCTCCTTGTCTTCCTAGTCCTGCCTTTACAGTTAATATTAAAAACCTACCCCTGTGAGACCCCCTAGCCCCCTCCCCGCAAGCGAGGAGGGGGGACAAGAAAGAATTATTTAATAGTGGTTTCCGACTTTGCGGTGGTGAACTGCTGTGAGTGCGTCAGGATTTGATACTCTGCCAGCATAAACTGTGCTGAATACTGCCCAATGATCGCCACAGTCCATTCTGCTGACTACTTCACATTCCATGTATGCTAGGGCATCACCTAAAATGGGTGCGCCATTTTCTGCTGGTTGGGTTTTGACTCCTTCAAAACGATCTGCACCGGGGGCGAATCGTTTTAAGAAGTGTTTCATCAATGGTTGATAGTTGCCTTCTTCTAATACATTGAGTACGAAGCGATCGCCTACTTGCATCAATGATTCGATCGCTCGGTCTTTGGCTACAGCGATGGAAAACCCTAATGGTTTGAAGCTGGCTTGACTCACCCAAGACGCTAACATGGCGCTGGATACGTCGCCTTTTTTGGCTGTAATGATATATAAACCGCCGCTAATTCTCCCCAAGGCTTTATCTAAGTCAGCACCAAGGGATTTCATGGCTTTGATGCTTTTGTCTCTGCTTACCCACTGTCCTAAGTCAGTTCCTGCTTCTTCGCATTTTTTGAAGGTGTTTTCTGTTGGTGTTTCCCGAATTTCAATCACTGGGAAAGCAACACTCAAACCCGCAGCCCGGAATTGATTTAATAGTGGGTAAGTTGGTTCATCATTTCCACCACCGGTTTCAAAAATACCGATCGCTTGTTTTTCTTTTGCAGAACCTAAAACGGTGCTAAGTGCAGCTTGAATTGTGGGGTTTTCAGTGGCTGGGGGCATTCCCACAACTATACCTGTACAGCGTCCTACAAGCTCTCTCAACTCTTGTAAATCAACTGCTCCACCCAAATCAATCATTTCCACCGCTACGCCAGTTTTACTGATACCATTGGCGATTGATTGCGCCAAGCGATCGCTATAGCCATACTCGGAAACGTAAAATATCCCCACCGGTGTTTCCGCTTTGGTTTGTCCTTGACTCCAACTGCGGTAGCGTCCGGTTAGTTCCTCGACATTATGGAGAAGTAACGGCCCGTGTCCAGTAGCAATCATCTTGATAGTTTTCAATTCTGCCATCCGCTTCATCGCCGACAACACAGAACGAGCATTTGGCCCCATCAAGCAATCGTAGTAATACTGAAAATCTTCTTCAATTGCTGCCAAGTCATCATCAAAGGTGCTTTCTGTGCAGTAGTGCAAGCCAAAAGCATCGCAAGTGAAGAGAGTTAGGGTTTTGTGGTCAAAACTGAAAATGGTGTCAGGCCAGTGTAAATTAGGGGCAATAACGAACTCAAATTCGTGTCCGTTTCCTAAATCCAAGCGATCGCCATTTTTGACAATTCGGCGTTTAAAAGGTCGATGTACCAAATCTTCTAAAAACTGAATCGCTACCTTAGACCCAACTACAGTAATATCAGGAGCCATTTGCAGCAAATCTTTAACCAAGCCGCTGTGGTCTGGTTCTGTATGGCTGATAATTAAATAATTTATCTCTTCAGGATTGATTAAACCCGTGAGTGTATCAAAATAAAGCTTACGAAACTTTTCGTGAGACGTATCGACTAAAGCAATTTGCTCACCGCGAATGAGAAAAGAGTTGTATGTTGTCCCGTTTTGTAGACCAAACTCAATATCAAAGCGATCGCGATCCCAATCCAAAGACCTAATCGCTGTCGTATCTTCAGCAATTTCTACAGTCTGTATGGTGAGCCGTTTTTCTGGGTTTGGATTTTCCTGCCCTTCATGTTTATCGGTGAGTAACACCATAACTCCCCTCCTTGACAAAATGAGTATTTATTCCTCTTGCTTTATTGTGACACGGGTTGAATATTAGTTTTTCTTAAAAAACCTATGGCTGACTTAAGAAACTTAAAACTGTGAACGAAAACCGTTGGTTAGCATTGATGATTGGTAATTCCCGCTTGCATTGGGCTTTATTTATCAACCAAACTCTCCACTCAACCTGGCATACACCTCATATATCAGAGTCTGATATACAACAGTTAGCTCAAACAAATACTTTTCCTCTTTCACCATCTTCTTCTATCCCCATCTTCCTCTCTCCCCATCTCACCATCACTCTCGTTTTAGCCTCCGTAGTTCCTAGTCAAACACAACTTTGGCAAACTTACCCCAATGTCCGCTTAATTACCTTAAACAACATCCCTCTCCAGGGTATGTATCCCACTTTAGGAATTGACCGCGCCCTGGCTTTGTATGGAGCAGGCAAAAAATGGGGTTTTCCCATATTAGTGATTGATGCTGGTACAGCACTGACTTTTACAGGTGCAGATGCTAATCAGCATTTAATTGGAGGTGCAATTTTGCCAGGTTTAGGTTTACAACTAACAACACTCGGTCAAAAAACCGGACAATTACCATTATTAGAAATTAAGGAAATTATAGACTTACCTCAGCGTTTTGCCATGAACACACCAGAAGCAATTCAAAGCGGAGTAATTTACACCTTATTAGCAGGAATTAGAGATTTTGTTGAATCTTGGTTATCTTTATTTCCTAATAGCAAAATCGTAATTACAGGAGGAGATAGTAATTTGTTAATAACCTATTTACAAGCTAGATTTCCAGACATAGCAGCAAGGTTAATCGCCGAGAAAAATTTGATTTTTTTAGGAATGGGAAAAATATTATTTGGGAATAGTTAATAGAAATATGAATTTTTAACGTAAGTAAACATAACAAGTTACAGATGACATAGAATAGAGATAGCAGTTTACAGCTCATGAAATTATGTCTAAAACATTAATGATTGACGTTATTATGCAGCAGTTAGACGCTAGCAGCAAAAATGAGTGAAAATTGGAGCCTTGTTTTAACGAGCCATAATATAAATTAGCAATTACAAGTTTTCCTTGACAAAATCACGAATATATCCAGCTATAACCCCAGCACAAAATTCTGGTAAATTATTTTCTGCATGGGCAATTATCTTTAACTCAGCTTGAGGAATTAGTCGCGCATAAGTATTACTTTTAGCTAAAGCAAGTGCTGTATCTTGACCACCTTGCAAAATTAAACAAGGTACTTCTAGTGAGTACAAACGATTTTGTAATAACTCTGCCTCAATTTCCGGTTGCTGTCGGTTAAAAAGTAAGTGACAAGCTGTCGAATATTGCAACAATTTTTGTCTGAGTTGTAAATCTTCAGTAATTTTTTGTTCCCAACCAATTAATTTAATTAAAGGTTTTAGTAAGCGTAAAAGTTTGACGAATAGTGGTGAAAAGTTAAATAGTCGCTGCATTTTTTGCCAATGCTGTTCTTGTCCTGCTACCCCTACACCCTCTGGTTCTAACAATACTAAACCAGATACTTGTTCTGGATATTTTAAGGCATAACTAGCGGCAATCCAAGCCCCTAGAGAATCTCCAACTAAATAGACTTTTTCTAATTTCACAGCTTGGAGTAATTCAGCCAAACAATCTACTTGTAAATCTATTGAATGGTGAATATGAGGATTTTCTGATTCACCAAATCCTAATAAATCAGGTGTTAAGCAATGGAAATCTTGAGAAAGTAATCGCATGACTGATACCCATTGATGACTATCATTCCAAGCACCATGCAAAAAAATTACAGGAGTCCCTTCACCAACTTCAAGCCAAAACAATAGCCCTTGAGAAAGTTTTCTCCGGGAGTTACGAAATAGTATATCCATATGAAATTATGCACTAACTGTTAACAGATTCTAGATCTTAAACGATAGATTCCAGATTACATATAAAATTCAAAATCTAAAATCTCTAACTTTTATTATGCCAATGTTGTTAAACCATTCAAATAGTCTTCTAACTGTCTAGAGTGGTCATGAGACATCTGTGCTTGAGGTAGGGAACTAGGAGAAAAAGCTTGAATTTGCAATACTTCTAAGGAGTCATTAACCTTCATTTCTCCTTGTACTTCAGCTTCAACCGCAATACAAATTGAATGGATTCTAGGATCTCGATCTGGTGCAGAGTAAACACCAACCAAACGCCGAATTTTCAACAACTCAAGTCCGGTTTCCTCCATTAACTCCCGACGGACTGCGTTAGGAATATCCTCTCCCCAATCCACCATACCACCAGGTAAAGACCAGCAACCATCATCTCGCCGTCGAATTAGCACAATTCGACCATCAGGTAAAATCGGGATAACACTAGTACCAGTAATGGGATGTCGAAATATAATACCCAATACTGTTTGTCCAAAGTGCCATAAAGAACGTGTTAACTGGATCACTGGTGTAAAAATAGCAAGAATGTTTAATTTGCAAATTTTTGTACTGTACTTTCTAGTTACCTAGCATTTAAAGCAGTAGACAAGGCGGTTAGCACATGAAACGATTATATAACTAGGACATCAAAAGGCTTTTAGCACTGTCACCTGCAATAACACAGAATGGCAAAAATAACTATCCAGTAGAAAAGGTTTAAAAAGCTGATAAAGTGTGGTTTTTCCTTACAGCCTTTTGCCTTCTGCGTCCTTGCACTATAACTGCTATATATTAGCAAATTAAATTCAAAAAAATTTGACCAAAAAACTTAACTTTTGACAATTCTTTTCTGTAAAGCCGCTAAAATTCTGCTGACAGAATTAGTTTAATCTAATTCTCGCTACGTTGGTTAATAAAGTTACAGTCCGATTTTCTGAAGACAATGTAAATATTTATCTAATTTATCTAATTTATTTATCTCAAACTAGGAATATACTGGCTGCATTCTGTAGAAGCATAAATTATTGCAATTATTGCTGATAGGAGGGGTTCAGGCTATGAAGTTTTTCTGGAATACTGCTTTTTACGCCATTTTTTGGCTCTGGAATTTAATATTTTTAATGTTTGTGTATTTGGGGATGATCCCTTTGATAGCTGTACCATTATTCCAAGCTACCTTACGGGGTGATATCCCCATAGAATTTTCTCTAACTTTAGTTGTCTTAATTGCCATACCAACAGTTTCTACAATTATTGGTGGCAAGTTTTTTACTAAACAACCCCTACAACTCATTCGCTTATTTTACGGAGTAGAAGCACCATTATTTTTGTTGTGTTTACTGCGTTTATTTGTGATTAGGGAATTGACACCCGCTACTACTCAAATTTTCGCCACAATTGGTATCTGTATTGCAGCTTTTGGTGGAGAATTATTTTTTGGATATGCTTCTAGACGCAAAAATACCCTGCAATGGGTGCAAATGGTGGCACACAGTTTAATGCTACTATTCGGCATCTATGCAGGTGTAATTTTGTTATTTTATGCCTTGCCTTTATCAGCATTTGTGGTGCAGGAGTTTCTTAAATTTGAGTGGCTAGAAGGTTTATGGTATGCATTGACTCATGGTTACTGGTTTAGTGGATTTTGGTTTTTTAGTCTTTGGTTAATTCTCTTTACTTTTAGTGCCACTTTATTCATTTTTATGCCCTCGGCACTAGCAGCAATGTATATACATTCTGGTACTAGAGTTTTACAAGCTTTTGCTAGAGATTACGGGATTAAAAAGGCTTTTGCTGGGGCTAGTGCTGTTCTAATTGCCTTTGTTATTACCTTTGTATCCTTACAACAACAGCCTCAAGTATTAGCTTTTTCTTTATTAGCTAATGCACCCAATAATGAGCGTAGTCGCCAAACTATTTTATCTAAATCAAATCAAATTCGTGACGGTTTAGTTAACGCCTATTTATCTTCTTACCGTTATCTTAGCAGTAGAGAAGATAATGATCATATTAGTGCTATGTATAAATGGATAGGCTTAGATAAATCAGTAGCTAATAATATTCAAAATGGCTACAATTTGCTGATGTCACCATTTTTGTATCAAGGTTCAGAAAAAGATGCAGAAAAAGCTGAAAAACTTTATGCTGAATTTTTTGATACTCCATTACAAAAAGCTGAAAAATCAGCAGTCACCCATGCTGTACAGTCAACTTTTAATCAGCAAGAAGTAAAAGCTGGTTTATTAAATATTAATGAGAAAAAAGTTTGGTTGGCATCACAACAAGTCACAGTTAAAGAACATGGTGATTGGGCTGATGTAGAATTATACGAAGTTTACAAAAACCAAACTTCGGAAGTTCAAGAAGTTTTTTATTCTTTTTCTTTACCAGAAAGTGCTGTAATTACAGGGTTATGGTTGGGAGATACGAATAAACTATCTCAACGTTTCCCTTTTACTGTTTCTCCTCGCGGTGCTGCCCAAAAAGTTTATAATTCCCAGGTGAGAAGAGAACGCCCTATAGATCCGGCTTTGTTAGAACAAGTAGGGCCAAGACATTATCGTTTGCGGGCTTTTCCTATTCCTCCTAAAAATGTGCAACAAATTCCAGAACAACCACCACTTGCTACGGAAATGCACCTCTGGCTAACCTACAAGGTGATGGGTAAAGAACAAGGTTGGAAAATGCCAGATTTAGGAGAAAGACGCAATATTTTCTGGAGTCAGGATACTAAACGTACCCGCAACGGTAAAGCTTTGAATTTGAAACAGGATGCTTGGTTAGAAGAATTTGTCCCCGCTAGTGGTAAGGTTCAACCTGCGCTGCATGAAGTGAATTTAGAAAATGGCCATCGCATTGTCATTAAGCCTTTATCTCTCAAAGATTACTCTTTACCCAAAGGACAACGCATTGCTTTAGTTTTGGATACTTCCCGCAGTATGGGTAGTCATATCAAGGAATTATCCCAAACCTGGCATTGGTTGAAACAGCACGGTTTTGCAGACAAAAATTTAGCTAATAACGATGGCGATTTATATGTCAGTGTAGCTAAGGGTGCAACACCCAAACGGCTAGATGATATTCAACAATTCACTGCGGAAAAAACTACTTTTTACGGCACAATTCAACCCCAGGAAATGTTGTCACAGTTTAATCAATTGCGTGGTGATACAGCCTATGATGCGGTTGTACTGGTGAGTGATGAAGGAAGTTATGAGTTGTCGCGTAATAACAAAACTATTGTGGTCTCACCTGCACCTTTATGGATAGTGCATTTAGGTGGACTACCCGCAGCTTACAATGATGGAATCATCAAATCTATCCAAGATACTGGTGGTGGAGTTTCGGAAGATATTGCTGAGGTGCTGGGAAGAATTGCTACGAAATCGGCGTTAGGCGACTCTGTGGTGAATGTGGTAGATAATTATGCGTGGTATCTGCAAAAAAATGAGGCAGCAGATGTGAATAGCCCTCAACTGCCAGCGGATTTACAACCATTAGCTGCCCGACAATTGATTTTAGGGTTGAGTAAACAAATCAAGTTGGACAATATCAAAAGTTTAGATGCAATTCATGCGATCGCTAAAAAGTATGCAATTGTTAGCCCCTATTCTTCTATGTTGGTATTAGTCAATGATGAACAAAGACAGTTACTCAAAGAAGCTGAAGCCGCAAGTGATCGCTTTAATCGCAAAATAGAAAATGGTAAAGAAACCCTCACCAAACCCAATAATCTCCTAAAAACCAGCATCCCCGAATCCTCCGGTGGCTGGATGTTGGTTGCCAGTGCAGCAGCATTATTCATTTTGGTGAAACGGCAAAAGATTAAAAAGTAAGTAGCAGGGAATAGGGCATTGGGGGTAAAATCCCCCTTCCCCCATACAATGAATTACATCCAAATTTTCACTTTTGCAGAAATAATTCTCAATTTAGCTTGACAAAGACCCCTGTAGTACGGTAGACTAGTATACTGTTTCAAGTATATTGATTTTCTGCACTAGGCTAAAAGTATATCAATAACATCGGTAGCTGATATTGCCTAGATGCCGATTTTTTGTTGTTTATTCATGAGGTGAATATGGCCAAGCGCCGTAATCCGAAAAAAGAAAAGGCGCTACGGAACCAGGCTTATGCCAGGAAGTTTCGTAAACGGACGACTACAGGAAGAATGCAAAGAAGGTTCCAACAAAGACCACCTAAGAGTGAAGAAGAAGAAGGAACAGGAGCAGCAGCAGTTGATGGGGCTGAGATGAATTAACTGTTTTAAATATTTACTCTTGAATTAATTTTTTATCTGCGGGCGTACATTTATTTTATTTGTACGCCCTTACTTATTTAGGGGTTGCTGAATAAGTCTTTTCGTTAGGACTAGGAGGCAGGAGGCAGGAGTCAGGAGTCAGGAGTCAGGAGGCAGGAGTCAGGAGGCAGGAGTCAGGAGTCAGGAGGCAGGAGGCAGAAAATGAATACAACTCAGCACTCACCACTCGGTACTCACTACTCGGTACTCACTAAGTATTGACTTGAGTACGGGCTGCGAGGATAGCTTGGTTAACTTGGGCAAAACCAGTACCACCGTAGCTATTACGGGCTGCAACTACTTGACGGGGGGATATTGCTTCATAAATATCGGCTGCAAACGCTGGGTGTATTTGTTGCCATTCTGCCAATGTTAAATCTTTGAGCAATTTACCTGCGGCTATACTAGTTTTCACCACTTTGCCCACCATGTTGTAAGCTTCCCGGAAGGGTACTCCCCGCGCAGCTAGATAATCTGCAACATCGGTGGCATTAGAAAAGTCTTCTGTAACTGCTTGGGCAAGGCGTTGGGCGCGAAATTCTAACCCTTCCCGCAGCAAAATTGTCATGGCTTCTAAACAGGCTTTAACTGTGTTAACGCTGTCAAATATGCCTTCTTTGTCTTCTTGTAGGTCTTTGTTATATGCCAGGGGTAGCCCTTTCATAATCACCAACATGGCTTGGAGATGACCAAAGACACGTCCTGTTTTCCCACGCACTAATTCGGGAACGTCGGGATTTTTCTTTTGGGGCATGATGCTGGAACCAGTGGCACAGCTATCTTTGAGGGTGACAAAGCGAAATTCTTCTGATGACCAGAGGATCACTTCTTCTGAAAGACGGCTGAGGTGAACCATAATTAGGCTGGCTGCACAAAGGAATTCGATCGCAAAATCGCGATCGCTTACTCCATCCAAACTGTTAGCATAAACGCTATCAAAATCTAATAGTTTTGCTGTGTAGTGTCTGTCAATGGGAAAAGTAGTTCCCGCTAAAGCGCCGCAGCCCAAAGGAGAGATATTCACTCGTTTGTAAACATCTCCTAAGCGTTCCCCATCACGTTGTGCCATTTGAAAGTACGCCAACAGATGGTGGGCTAAACTCACTGGTTGAGCGCGTTGCAGGTGAGTATAGCCAGGAATCAGGGTTTCAACATTTTTTTCAGCTATATCGAGTAATACAGTTTGAAATTCCCGTAAATACTGACGAATTTGGGTAATTTGGTCGCGGAGATAGAGTCTGGTATCAGTACCTACTTGGTCATTACGAGAACGGGCAGTATGTAGCTTTTTACCAACATCACCCACTATTTCAGTCAATCGTTTTTCTACGGCAAAATGCACATCTTCAGCATCAATACCCGGCTGAAATTTGCCTTGTTGGTATTCTTGCCGGACTTGTTCTAAACCTATAACTAATTCTTCTCCTTCTTCTGGAGAAATAATTCCTGTATGAGCCAGCATTTTGGCATGAGCTTGGGAACCAGTGATGTCATATTCTATAAGTTGAATATCAAAACTTATACTGGCATTAAAACGAGCGATTGCCGGATGTAGCGCGGATTCAAACCGCTGACTCCAAGTTTGTTTTTCGGTCATAAATTAGAAGGGAGAGGAAATAACAATTGGCGATTTTAGACTTTGAAATCAATCCAAAATCTAAAATCTAAAATCTAAAATCTAAAATTACCTTAACCGTAACTAGTTAAACTTTTGAGCATATAGCCAATAACCAACCCGATTAATAAAGCCCAAATTTGTCCGGTCTGGACAAAGTGGTTCCAATTTCGTTGTATCTGACCCATAAGATCAGCATCACGAACGTGTTGAGCTAGGAAAGTGATATCTACAGGCAAATGCCAAAGTATATGAGAGATTGAATCACTTACACTTAGGTAGTCCATATTTTCTATAGCCTAGTTTTGACAATTTATAGTAGCCGATGACATCTAAAGTTTAAGCGACATTACGCATTATTGACTCTCGGTCTCTATTTGATTTTGTCAACTTTCATATTTCTGTGATGCCAAGCTCAATTTTTCAGCCGTTCGGAGAATTTGCCCTGCGAGAACTGCTGCACCAAAGCCATTATCAATGTTAACTACACCTATACCAGCTGCACAAGAGTTAAGCATTGTCAGTAGAGGTGCTAAACCAGAAAAACTTGCACCATAACCGATACTGGTGGGAACAGCAATTACGGGACAATCGGCTAAACCTGCAACTACACTAGGTAAAGCTCCTTCCATTCCTGCTACCACTATTAATACTGATGCGGAATCAATTACGTGACGGTTATTTAATAAACGGTGAATTCCGGCTACACCGACATCCCAGAGACGCTGAACACGGAAACCAGAAAGTTCGGCTGTAACTGCGGCTTCTTCGGCTACGGGTAAATCGGCTGTACCCGCTGAAAGTATAGTAATTGTGCCGGTGAATTTTGGTTCAATATTGGCGGGACTAATGGCACAAATTCTCGCCATTTCGTAGTATTGCAGTTCTTTTACTTGCTGTTGCAGAGTGGCATAAATAGCTGGTTCAATCCGGGTGGCCATGACTACGGAACCGCGTTGACGCATGACTTCCATAATTTGAGCAATCTGATCAGGTGTTTTACCCTGTCCCCAAATCACTTCTGGAAACCCGGTTCTTAATTGACGGTGGTGGTCAATTTTGGCAAAGTCACCTACAGATTCATAATGTAAGTCTTTGAGTGAGTCGAATGCCCTATCTGGGCTGATTTTACCATTGGCGACGGCTGCTAAGAGCGATCGCAAAGCTTCAGGTTGAGTCATTACAATTTTGGATTTTGGATTTTGGATTTTAGATTGATTTTTTGGTGATTGGTAATTGGTAAAATTCTCACTTGCTGTTCGCTATTTACTCTTAACCCTCTTAACCCTCTTAACCTTCTTAACCTTCTTAACTGTCACCTGTCACCTGTCACCTGTCACCTGTCACCTGTCACCTATTCAGTAATTTTAATTTCATGAATGTTCCAGAATGCACCACCAAGAGCAGAATATTGTAAACCTTCAAAGCGATTCCTGATAGCTGTCATAGAATAGGAATTCACCAAGTAAATAAATGGTAAATTCTCTTGTGTTAATCGTTGACTTTCGGCATAAATTTCTTTAACTTTGGCTTCATCAAACTCCTGTGCGCCTTGAATATAAAGTGCATGAATCTTTTCTTCCCAAGGTGAAACTTCCCAACCTTCTATCGGCTTTTGTCCTGGTTGTGGTTTCTGATTAAACATATGTAATCCACCTTCAGGAGACCAAACATTAGCGCCATCATTTGGTTCTAACCCACCAGTCAAACCTAGCAAAGATGCTTCCCAATCTAAAGTATTAGATAGCTTATCTACAAAAGTATTCCAGGCTAAAGGCGTGAAATCAACTTGGATACCTATTTTGCTCAAGTCTTGTTTAATTTGCGAACCCATTGCTTCCCTAATTTTGTTACCTGCATTAGTAAGCAAGGCAAACCTCACACGGTTTCCTTGAGCATCTTCCAGTTGATTTTGAGCATTATATTTAAAGCCAGCTTTAAGTAATAATTGCTTCGCTTTTTCTAGATTATAATTGTAAACTTTTAGCCCTTTTTCTGGAGCAAGATAATAGGGACTTTGGATAGAAATTGGAGAATCTTGTGTTTTACCCAAACCACGAAACGTATTATTGATCATGGTTTTTCTGTCAATAGCATAGGCTACAGCTTGCCGAAATTCTACACTATTAAACCAACGGGACTTGATAGGATCGATAAGTGGCTTACCTGCTCTTTTACCTTTGTTCAAGTTAAAAAGCACAAAACTAGTACTAGTAGATGGCCCACCATTTTCGATTTTAAAATTACCTTGTTTTTCTTGGACTTTTAGTAAAGAAAAGTAATCAGGTGTCACCCCTACAGCATCTAATCCACCAGAACGAAATTGCAGTAATGAAGTATCTGTTGATTCGACAATTTGCCAGATAATACGTTGAATATAAGGTTGGGGATTACCTTGAGCATCTTTACGCCAATAATAGGGGTTACGTCGAAAGATTACACGTTGACTGGTATCGTACCGCTCGAGTTTATAAGGGCCATTAACAATTATTTGCTCAGGTGGAGTCTCCACACCCCATTTTGTGAGAAAAGTTGGTTTTCCATCTTGGTCTTTCTTTTTTACTGATTCTCCCAAAGCATGGGAGGGTAGAATAGCAGCACTAGCATTTTGTAGAAATGGTCTAAAAGGTTCTGGTACACTAAATTCAACTCGACGCTCATCAAGTTTTTTTACACTAGGTAATTGGCGATTTTTACCAATTCTCAAAATATCTCTAACATTTGTTGGTATGGCTTCATTTAAATAAATATCGTTGTATGTAAATACCACATCATCAACGGTGAGGGGTTTCCCATCAGACCATTTTAAACCTTCCCGTAGAGTGAAAATAATCTTTAATTTATCTTCAGAAACCTGCCAGGATTCTGCCAAATTTGCCTCAAGTTTACCTGTGATCGGATTTTGGCTAATTAAGCCTTCGTAAGTGTAACCAAAAATATTAGGAGATTCGGAACTTAGTGCATAGTTGAAAGTTTTTGGATCACTGAGAATACTTGTTACTAATTGCGGTATTTGAGCAGCATCACTTTTCA
The DNA here is from genome assembly GCF_057568715.1 of Anabaena sp. EIM26. Classification (NCBI taxonomy): domain Bacteria; kingdom Bacillati; phylum Cyanobacteriota; class Cyanophyceae; order Nostocales; family Nostocaceae; genus Anabaena; species Anabaena sp. EIM26. Next base: position 3,570,424 of record NZ_CM172472.1, read on the forward strand.
GCTTAGTTGGGTTACACGCAGTAATTGAGATTGCTGTAAATGACAGGATAGTTATGAGTAAAAAAAAGCGTTTTATGGAATTGGATATTTTTTTAGTAATTGACATATTTTTAATAATTGATTATTTAGTTTGATGAAGGAGAATAAAACCAACCCAGAAATGGCTGTGTCATAGTAAAGTATTTAATTTCAGCGTTGCGTAAAGCATCTCTTACTTCCTGTTTACCAAAGTCATTACTATTACCACTTATAAATGCCTTTTCCTCATCAGGTTGTGAATTAGCATGATCGAGTATACACTGTAATATCAAGTTATCCATGATATCTTTTTTGATTGGCAATGTTTCTGGCTCGTTTAGCATTGATTTACAAATATTCTGGAGCTTATTTTGTTCTAAATTTATGCCATTTACCCTACGATTGATAGCATTATAAAGACGATATTGAATATCATTAAGCAATGAATCATTATCAATTTTTGCTCCCTCTAAATTTCTACATAAAGATTGAGCATGGGGAGAAGAGAGATCGCGTTTAGCTTCTTTAATTTTATTTTCTATTTCTGTTTTAAAAGACTCTCTTGCTTGTTTTTCTATCTTAAAGACAGATATAGCTTCCACATAACAAATGTTTGGCATAAATATAAGTACTTCATTAGGTGGGCTATATAGTAAACCTTCTGCTTCGGGATCTTGTCCTTTGGCAATTGCAATCAAAAAATTAGTTTCTATGTAAAGTATTGTCACCTGAATTTACCTGATAATTAAATTCTATATTTTATTCATCATTCTGCAAATAAGTATCTCCCCCTTCTAGTCTGGAAAATAATTCAATTTCTTTCAATTCTTTAGATGCAGGTGGTATTTCTGATTTCCAGTGATAAGCTAAGTCTCTTAACCAAGCTTCTATGAGTGTTTTCAAATAGAAAGAAAATATTCGGTTGCTCTTGTCTCTAAAATCTCGGTCATAATGGCTAAGAATATCAGCAGTTTTTAATAAAGTTAAAGGTTCTAAAAATTTGCCATTCCTCCATTTAAAAATATTGATTTCTTCTAATTCAGCTAACATTGCAAAGCGAGTATCTTTTTTAGCATTTTGTAAATATAGCCTTGTTAATTGTGATAAATATTCTTCCTTCACATCTCCTTTTGGGAGTTTTTTAGCTTGAACATCAACTAATAGTGCGATTTGCTTATTTTTGTCTAATACAACAATATCTGGATGGGAAAGAAGAAATAAACTTTCTATTTTTTCCGGTGAATCAAATTGATTATTCCAAATACTAGAAATAAGTCTAATTTTGATTAATTCTTCGGGTTTATCTAAACTAAACATTTTCCCATCCTCCTATTAATCAATTAATTATGCTGCTGTCAACAAAACTACAGCATAAGCACAAATACCTTCTTCTCTCCCAGTTGGCCCCAATTTTTCATTAGTGGTAGCTTTGACACCAATTTGATTTGGTTCTAGTTGTAAAACCGCTGCTAACTTATCTCGCATTTTAGAAATATGGGGTTTTAATTTCGGACGTTCTGCAACAACGACAGAATCAATATTGCCTATTTTCCAACCTTGGTCACGAATTAGCTGGTGTACTTGGGTTAATAGTACAAGACTATCAGCCCCAGCCCATTGAGGATCTGTGGGGGGGAAATAATGACCAATATCCCCCAAAGACAAAGCGCCTAGCATCGCGTCCATGATGGCATGAGTTAGCACATCAGCGTCACTGTGTCCTAACAAACCGAGTTCATGGGGAATGTGAATACCGCCTAAAATTAAAGAGCGATCGCTCACCAATCTGTGAATATCGTAGCCGTTACCAATTCTGATGTTCATAAGAAAGAGGATTTCAGGAGTTCAGGAGTTCAGGAGTATGGCTTACCCACGCTGCGCTATTCAGTATAAAGAATTAATGTTCCCCCTGCCCCCCTGCACCCTGCCCCCTGCCCCCCTGCCTCTCCTGTTGCCATTGTTCCAGCAAATCGGGACGGCGGGAAGCTGTACGTTGAATTTGTTGTTGGAAACGCCACTTAGCAATTTCCGCATGATTTCCACTCAGCAGAACATCTGGGACTTTCCAACCCCGAAAATTGGCTGGACGAGTATACTGGGGAAAATCTAACAACCCCTCCTCAAAACTTTCGGCTTTGAGAGATTCCACCTTACCCACCGTTCCCGGTAGCAGACGCACCACCCCATTAATCAAAGCCATAGCCGGAATTTCTCCACCAGTCAGAATAAAATCACCCAAAGACACCTCACGAGTGACTAAATTTAGCACCCTGTCGTCCACCCCTTCATAATGTCCACAAATCACGATCAATTGGTCGTAATTGCTCACCAATTCGCGCAACAGAGGTTGATTTATGGTTTGACCTTGAGGACTCATTAAAATCACTTCTCGGCGGGGTAAAGTCGGCAGCGACTCCACAGCCGCAAAAATGGGATCAGGCTTCATCAGCATCCCTACACCCCCACCGTAGGGTTCATCATCCACCTTCCGATGCTTATCAGTTGTAAAATCCCTAGGATTAACCAGATGCACTTGGGCAATCTGTTTGGTTAGGGCTTTACTCAAAAGACCGGAACTCAGAACCGAGCTAAAACAGTCAGGAAAAAGCGTAACTATATCAAAACGCACAGTAATTCGTATTCAAGGACACTAAACTAAGATTTAAATATCTAACCAACAAAAGCAGCCAAAGAGAGGTAAGACCATAGAGAAACTTAATCAATAGTATCTAAAAGTACCAGAACTATATATTTTTTGGTGCGATCAAAAGTTTTTCTAATTACTTAATTTATGTTTAAATATTGTCACAACTAAATTTAAATTAATAATCCAACCAAAGTTAACAACTTCCAGGATGCATCGAGCCAGCCTCAGAAATAAGAGTGTCAAGACCTGCTTGCCCCAAATCCAGAGGATAAATCTAGCCCCTAGTACTATTTTGCCAATCTGGAACAAGTGGATAGGCAAAAAACAAGGCTCTGGCGATGAGGGACAGCAACGGACACATGAAAACTGAGGCATCGTGTGCGTTAAATGAGAAGTTGGAGAGAAGGTGAGAAAGCACTAAAGCACGGTTAGCCCGTCTCAGGTGACAGCCTTACCCGCACCCTTCCAGGGAAGCAAGCCACTTGGTAGCATCTCCAATAGGAGAAGAGTATCAAAAAGGCTTTAGCCACTCCACACTGATCACAAGTGTCCTCTCAAAGAAGCAAAGGGCGAAAATCAACAGGCTGGTAAACCTTGTTAAATTCACCCGCCATTCGCCACAAGCCGACGGCACTTCCTTCAAGTTGGGCATTGGCGACAGCAGTTGCTTCAACAGAGGGAACCTCCGCAACGCACTGCCTCCCCAACGGAGTGCCTTGGAAACCCGTCCAAGGCGATGGCTTCTGAAGTTGTTGACCGGAGAAACACAATGCAGCAATTAAAAGCTAAATCGCTGGAAATGAGGACACCCCAAGCAACTAAAACCGCTGTTCTAGTTATCGGAGGCGCAGAAGACAAAGTTCACGGACGCGAAATCCTGCGGACTTTTGTTGCTCGTGCCGGTGCTAGCAAGGCGTATATTACAATTATTCCATCAGCCTCCCGTGAACCAGCCATTATTGGTGGCCGGTATATTCGCATATTTGAAGAAATGGGTGCTGAAAAGGTTGAGATTTTAGACATTCGAGAACGGGAACAATGCGAAAACCCACAAATTAAAGCATCCTTAGAAGCCTGTACAGGGGTGTTTTTAACAGGGGGAGATCAATTACGTCTCTGTGGTGTCCTGTCAGACACACCAGCCATGGAAATTATCCGGCAGCGGGTAAGGGCTGGACAATTGACTTTAGCCGGTACAAGTGCAGGAGCAGCAGTGATGGGACATCACATGATTGCTGGTGGTGGGAGTGGTGAAGCACCCAATCGTTCCCTAGTTGATATGGCAACGGGTTTGGGATTCATTCCTGAAGTTGTTGTTGATCAGCACTTTCACAACCGAAATCGTATGGGACGTTTAATTAGTGCGATCGCCGCGCATCCTGATCGTCTAGGCATTGGCATTGATGAAGACACCTGTGCTGTATTTGAACGTGACGGTTGGTTGCAAGTCATGGGCAAAGGCAGTGTCACAATTGTTGATCCCACAGAACTCACCCATACCAACGAACCTCATGTCAGTGCCAATGAACCCTTAACCGTGCATAATTTGCGCTTACATATCCTCAGTTACGGAGATCGTTTCCATCTTTACCAACGGACTGTTTTACCTGCTGTGCATCGGATCTCCAGCTGACGGTATAGAGTATCTGAGGTTACACTGACTTGACCGCGCCTTTATTTCTTACTCCCACCAGATTTAAACAATTACTATCTGAAAAGAAAAAACTGTTTGTAATGAACAGTTTAGCGGTCAATTCCAGTAAGAAACTAGAATTTTGGTTCCGAATCTCCATCTACCTATTCCCATGAGAATCCTCAAGATCCAGACCTTACGCGGCCCAAACTACTGGAGCATTCGACGCCATAAACTGATCGTCATGCGCCTAGATCTCGAAAACCTGGCTGAGATGCCCTCAAATGAAATCTCCGGCTTTTATGAAGGATTAGTTGAGGCGCTGCCAAGTCTGGAGGGTCATTATTGCTCTCCTGGCTGTCGTGGTGGTTTTTTAATGCGGGTACGAGAAGGCACAATGATGGGTCATATCGTAGAACACGTAGCATTAGAACTCCAAGAATTAGCTGGAATGCACGTAGGTTTTGGCCGCACCCGTGAGACTGCCACACCTGGAGTTTATCAGGTAGTGATTGAGTACATAAATGAGGAAGCGGGACGTTATGCAGGACGTGCAGCAGTACGGCTATGTCAAAGTATTGTTGATCGGGGTCGTTATCCCAAGGCAGAACTAGAGCAAGATATCCAAGACCTGAAAGACTTTCTGCGTGAAGCTTCTTTAGGGCCTTCTACAGAAGCCATTGTCAAAGAAGCAGAAAAAAGAGGCATTCCTTGGATGCCCTTAGCCGCACGCTTTCTAATTCAGTTGGGCTACGGTATCAACCAGAAGCGGATGCAGGCAACGATGACCGATAACACAGGCATTCTCGGTGTAGAACTAGCCTGTGACAAAGAAGCCACTAAACGCATCCTTGCTGCTAACGGTGTACCTGTCCCCAGAGGTACAGTCATCAACTTCCTGGACGACTTGGAAGAATCTATTGAGTATGTTGGCGGTTATCCCATTGTTATCAAGCCCCTAGATGGCAATCATGGACGTGGTATCACCATTGATATCCGCAGTTGGGATGAAGCTGAAGCCGCCTATGAAGCAGCCAGACAAGTATCCCGCTCTATTATTGTTGAGCGTTATTACGACGGACGCGACCATAGGGTACTAGTGGTAGATGGCAAAGTTGTTGCAGTAGCTGAACGGGTACCTGCTCACGTAATTGGTAATGGCAGATCTTCCATTAGTGATTTAATTGAAGAAACTAACCAAGATCCCAATCGAGGTGAAGGTCACGATAACGTCCTCACCAAAATTGAGCTTGACCGTACCAGTTACCAATTATTAGAAAGGCAAGGCTACACCCTTAATAGTGTGCCACCCAAAGGAACAATTTGTTATCTACGGGCAACCGCTAACCTCAGTACAGGTGGTAGTGCTGTAGACCGCACTGACGAAATCCACCCGGAAAACGTTTGGTTAGCCCAACGGGTAGTGAGAATTATCGGTTTAGATATTGCAGGCTTGGATATTGTTACCTCGGATATTAGCCGTCCTCTTAGGGAAGTAGATGCTGTAATTGTGGAAGTTAACGCCGCACCTGGCTTCCGAATGCACGTCGCTCCCAGTCAAGGCACTCCCCGGAACGTTGCTGGTGCAGTCATGGATATGCTGTTCCCCAACGAAAAACCCAGCCGGATTCCCATCCTCAGCATCACAGGTACTAATGGCAAAACTACCACAACTCGCCTATTAGCACATATTTATAAGCAGACCGGCAAAGTAGTAGGTTATACAACCACTGATGGTACATATATCGGTGATTATTTAGTAGAAGCTGGAGATAATACTGGACCCCAAAGCGCCCATGTGATCCTCCAAGACCCAACTGTTGAGGTAGCTGTACTTGAATCGGCTCGAGGCGGTATTCTTCGCTCTGGCTTAGGTTTTGAGGCTGCTAATGTGGGTGTGGTATTAAACGTAGCTGCGGATCATTTAGGTATTGGTGATATTGATACCATTGAGCAGTTAGCTAACCTGAAAAGTGTAGTTGCAGAAGCTGTATACCCTGATGGCTATGCAGTTCTCAATGCTGATGATCTCCGTGTTGCCGCTATGGCAGAAAAAACTAAAGCCAATATTGCTTACTTCACCATGAACCCAGACTCGGAATTGGTGCGAAAGCATATCCAAAAGGGAGGAGTAGCCGCAGTATATGAAAATGGCTATCTGTCAATTGCCAAAGGAGATTGGACACACCGTATAGAAAGAGCCGAAAATATCCCCTTGACAATGGGTGGAAAAGCGCCATTTATGATTGCCAATGCTTTAGCCGCAAGTTTGGCAGCATTTGTACAAAATGTGACAATAGAGCAAATTCGTGCTGGCTTAAAGACTTTCCGCGCTTCAGTTAGTCAAACACCAGGACGGATGAATTTGTTCAATTTGGGTAAATACCACGCTTTGGTGGACTATGCCCATAATCCTGCTAGTTATGAAGCTTTGGGATCATTTGTGCGTAATTGGACGACTGGACAGAGAATTGGTGTCGTTGGTGGTCCTGGTGATCGCCGTGACGAAGATTTTGTAACTCTGGGTAAATTATCAGCAAATATCTTTGATTACATCATTATCAAAGAGGATGATGACACCAGAGGTAGGTTGCGCGGTTCAGCTGCTGATTTGATTACTCAAGGCATTACTCAAGCCAAGCCTAGTTGCCGCTTTGAGTCAATTCTAGATGAAACCCAAGCTATCAACAAAGCCTTAGATATGGCTCCTGATGGTAGTCTGGTAGTCATTTTGCCAGAAAGTGTTAACCGGGCGATTAAGTTAATTAAGGTGCGGGGTGTACAGGAAGAAATACAACCACAAAACTCAACAACAATTAACGATTCCCAAAATGGAGTAGCACCTTCTTCTGTAGTAAATACGCTACTGTAGTCCACAGTAGAGACGCGAATCAACCCGTCTCTACTTGTGATTATCTTTCTTCGTGTTCTAGTTTCGTCTCGTCATCGGAATTTTTCATTTCTTCCTTAAAACCCCGGAGGCTTTTTCCTAATACGCTACCAAGTTCGGGAATTTTCTTGGGTCCAAAAATCAAAATTGCGACAATGGCAATAATTGCTACTTCTGGCCATCCTAGTCCAAACATATAAGTTTCCTTTTAAGCCACTGTAACTAACTATAAGATTTATTCTGTCCTAATTGGTATATCTAACCACTCACTCAGTTCATGTACCAGCCAATCAAGTTCCGATTCAGATACTAAATCATTATCATTGCCAATAATAAATTTTTTCTTTTTACCTGCCCAAATTATAATTTGAGCTTTAATTTCTAATGTACTAACACGAAGATCTTTATAAACAGGTTTCCTAATTCTTTGTATTAGACAAATATCCTCTTTTTTTGCTGGTTTAGGGACTTTTATGTTTGTGCCAAACAATTCACGAATTAATGTAATTTGATATTGATTTATTACTAATTTTATCCTGCCAAACAAGCGGAAAAATAACTTATATATTGATATCAATCCTGCTGTTAAAAATATCAATAATATCGTCAAAATGAATAGATTATTTACTGGATTTTGGATGTACAAAGCCAGATAAATCCAATTAATAAAAACTAGAATCATGCTACTTAAAAACCATGTTAATGTAGATACCTTTAAGCCAATCGGTGGAATTATAATTTCTATAAAATCCTGATTTTTTGTCAATTGAATTTTACTATCAGTCGGTTTTTTGAAAGTTAAATTAGTGTTGGTTGGTGTTAAAGACTTTGGTCTATCCAAAGCTGTGATTGCTTCATTCGCAAAACGTAACCGTTTTCCTAAACTGGGTTCAATCATTAATTTTAACCAGCTAGTAAAATTTGGACTCAGATTAGTAACTTCTTCAAATTGAATACGAAAATCTTTTTCTGGTAAATCAGCAGGATGTGAACCTGTCACTAAATAAATTATTGTGCATCCTAAACTATAAAGATCGGAAGCGGGAACAGTTCTCCCTCCAAATTGTTCTTGTGGCATATAACCATAAGTCCCAACAATAGTTCTTGTTCCTGTTCCTTCTGTAGCTAGAACTGTTTGTACTGATCCAAAATCTATTAAATAAACTTCACCAACACTATTACCAGTTCTATCTCCTAATAAAATATTACTAGGCTTAATATCACGGTGAATTACTGGTGGATTTAAGCTATGTAAATAAACGAGAATGTTGAGTACATCTTTAGCAATTTGTTTAACTTCTGGTTCTGTAAATTTGCGTCCAGTTTGTAAATACTGCTCTAGGGTTTTAGCTGGGATATAAGTTTGAATAAGGGCAAATCCCTTAAATTCAGATGAGTTGATTTCAAAATAGTCTAAATAGCGGGGTATGCAGGGATGGGATAAAGATTTTAAGGTTTCGGCTTCTCGCTCAAATAATTTCAAATCATCCCATTGAAAATCACTACTAAAAGAAAGTAATTTAACTATTACTAGTTGTTCAGTATTCAAGTCTTTTGCTAACAAGGTCTGTCGTCCAGCTTTTTTGCCTAACTGCTGTTGAACTTCATAGCGATTGACTAAGATATTTTCCATAAGTTTACACCTTAGTTGTTGTAACAAATCTATCATGGATTAGATAACTACTAAATGCCAAGTAAGTGAATAGAAATTACAAAAATTATCTAAAAAATCTGTTTTCTATAACCTATTACTTGCCTTCACAAGTAGGGTAAAGCAAAAGCTCATTGGTATCAACTTAACGTGAAAGCCTTGTAAAATATCAGTTTCACCCTTTCTCGTTCTCATACTCTGTATGGGAATGAATTCTAGAAGGCAGAGCCTATTTAATAGCATTCCCAGTCGGAGACTGGGAACGAGATATCATCAAGATTTAAGCTTAAGTTGACACCATTAAGCACTGTGCTTTACCCCTACAGACTGGTGATCTCCATATTTAACCAAATGCTCAATTCATGGGCTAACCATTCTAATTCTGCTTCGGATTTGATACTGGTATTATTAACATCAAGCTCAAATTTTTCTACTCCTGCCCAAAGTACTAATTTTGCAGGTATTTGAGTTTTATCGCCGTCAGAGTCTTTAGTAAAATATTTCGGTGTATAAACCAGTTTGTTAATACTTTCTCTAAAAGCTGAACGACGACGAGGGATTTTCCATTTTCCCAACTGATGATTAAGAGAAATTTGTTGGTAATCTATACGTAGTTTGACACTGCCAAATAAGCCGTACAATATACCGTAGATCATAGAAAAGCCTACGCCCCAAAAAGGTAGGGAGAATAAAGCAAAGGGAATGTTGGCAGGAAAGGGGGCAGAAAGAGCGCCAATAGTCCAAATTAAGATAAATGAATTCCAGGCTACTGCAAAGAAACCTAAGAACATCATTGACGATTGAAAGCCAACTGGGGGAATGGTAATTTCTAGAAATTCTTCATTTTTAGTTAATTGAATTTTACTACCCGCTGGTTTACCAATGGTTAAAGTGGTGGTGTTAGTAACTTGTGGCTGTTCTAAAGCTGTGAGTGCTTCAGTTGCAGATGCAAAACGCTTTTCTAAAGTTGGTTCTGTTATTTGCTTTAACCAGTTAGTCAAGGTGGGACTGAGGTTAGTAAGTTGCTGAAATTGAATGCGAAAATCTTTTTGAGGTAAGTCTGCTGGCTGAGTACCTGTTGCTAAATAAATCAGAGTTGCGCCTAAACTATAAAGGTCAGAGGCTGGAACGGTGCGCCCACCAAATTGCTCTTGTGGCATATAGCCGTAAGTACCAACTACTGTGCGGGTTGAGCCTTCTGCGGCTAAGACTGTTTGAACTGAGCCAAAATCTACTAGATAAACTTGACCGACACTATTGCCCGATCGCTCTCCTAACAAAATATTGCTAGGCTTAATATCACGGTGGATAACAGGCGGATATAACCCATGTAGATAAATGAGAATCTCTAAAATTGATGATGCGATCGCTTTGACTTCAATTTCTGTAAAAGTCCGTCCGGTTTGTAAGTATTGCTCTAGAGTTGAGGCTGGGATATACGTCTGGATGAGAGCAAATCCTTTATAAGTGGGCGAATTTACTTCAAAATAGTCGAGATAGCGAGGTATGCAGGGATGTGATAAAGATTTTAAGGTTTCTGCTTCTCGCTCAAACAGCTTGAGATCATCCCATTCAAAGTCGCTACCAAAAGAGAGTAATTTGATAATTACTAATTCATCAGTTGTTAAATCACGCGCTAATAAAGTCCGTCGTCCGGCTTTTTTTCCTAACTGCTGTTGAATTTCGTAGCGATTTACCAATATTTCCCTAGTCATTATGATTGTTTATAAGTAGTGTTGCAAAATAAATTGATTTGGTTTAAGTGAGGAAAGAGGAAATATTTCGCTTTCTTATACCTCCTGACTCCTGACTCCTGACTCCTTATAAATTGATTTGGTTTAAGCGAGGAAACAGGAAATATTTCGCTTTCTTATACCTCCTGACTCCTGAATCCTGACTTCTGACTCCTTTTATTATTTTGAATCTTTTATGCCTTCCCAACTTTGGCCTTACATTAGTCCAGGTATTCCTGATGAATTATTTGAGAATTTACCAGGTATTCCCCTCAGTCAACGAGAATTAAGATTGCTATTGATTTCCCAACTGCGACTAAAACCAGATTCGGTGTTATGGGATATTGGTGCAGGTACGGGTACGATTCCTGTTGAGGTGGGGTTGCTGTGTCCACAGGGGCGGGTTATTGCTGTAGAAAGAGATGAAGAAGTGGCTAATTTAATTAAACGCAACTGCGATCGCTTTGAGGTCAAAAATGTAGAGGTAATTGAAGGTAGCGCCCCTGAATGTTTACATGATATTAAGCTGGCTCCTCACCGCGTTTGCATTGAAGGAGGGCGCACTATTCAGGATATTTTGCAAGCTGTGTGGCGTTATTTACCTACATCCGGTCGAGTTGTGGCTACAGCTGCTAATCTAGAAAGTCTGTATGCTATTTCCCAAAGCTTTTCTCAGTTAAGAGCCAGAAATATCGAAGTTGTGCAGTCGGCTGTTAACCGCTTAGAAACACGAGGCTTTTCACAAACCTTTGTAGCGGCTGATCCCATTTTTATTCTCAGTGGTGAGAAACTAGAGTGAACTACCCCACCGTATAGGACGGGGCTTTCTAATTCATCGGGAATAGCCTCTAGAATTCCGTAGTTCTATGGGTCTGAATATTGCCTCCCAGGGTCGGTTTTGGACTAAATCCAAAATCCAAAATCTCAAATTCAAAATAATATTATGCCTTGGTCTCGAATTATTAGTGGAATTATTGCGATCGCTCTTGCTTTGACTGCAACCCTATTAGGTGGTTGGTATTTTACTGTAGCGATCGCGATCGTTGTCTTTTTAGGTCAACAGGAATATTTTAATTTAGTCCGCGCCAGAGGCATAGCTCCTGCTGCTAAAACCACCATATTGGTCAGCCAAATTTTATTAGCAATTTGCACTCTCGATAGCAGTTTAGCTGATGCTGTCATGCCAATAGCAGGTACACTAATTTGTTTTTACCTGCTGTTTCAACCCCAATTAGCCACCATAGCCGATATTTCTGCTTCTATTATGGGGCTGTTTTATGTAGGTTATTTACCTAGTTACTGGGTAAGGTTGCGAAATCTCGATAGTCTATCTATCAGCAATCTCCCCTTTGGTGGTTACTGGCCCAGCAACTGGAACGATGTTTTAACCCAGGGAAATTTAACCGCTCTACCACAAGGTTTAACATTTACAATTCTAACTTTCTTATGTATTTGGGCTGCTGATATCGGTGCTTACGTGATTGGCAAGTTTTTCGGTAAAACTCGTTTATCGGATATCAGCCCGAAAAAAACTGTAGAGGGAGCCGTATTTGGAATCACAGGCAGCGTTATAGTAGCCCTAGTAGGAGCTTATTTTCTCAATTTACCTCACTACCTCATTACTGGTTCAGCGTTGGGTTTATTGATTGGTATTGCTAGTCTTTTAGGTGACTTGACCGAATCTATGTTGAAGCGAGATGCGGGAGTCAAAGATTCAGGACAATTGATCCCCGGTCACGGTGGGATATTAGACCGTACTGATAGTTATATTTTTACAGCTCCTTTAGTTTACTATTTCGTGACGCTACTGATTAAGTAAGTAGGCGTAAATGTTTATCGAATCAAGTATTTTACGGGTTGACGTTAATTTGTCCATGACATATTAATTGACTAGATGTCAAAGTTATTTCTTTGATATCGACATCTGAACCTAAATCTATATGGTATTTAGAATTACTATCACCAATAATTTCCTGATTTGATTTAATTTGAATTGGTGATAATTGTAGCTCTTGCCCATTAAGCAGTTCTAAACCCACAGAAATCTCTATGACAGCAGGTTCACTCTCAAGTAATAAAACACCACAGAGTATTAAGCGCTGATTGTCAAGGGTAATTTCCTGCCAATTAATAGGCTTGGATTTTTGCCATTCTTCTGGTAATAATTTAACCAGTACATCATTTAAAGCTGTCAATAATAATTCAGATGAGAGGGAGTTATTAAGATCCTGTTCTTCCACCAGCAGTTCAGCAACTACTGGTACTACTTCTAACAATTTTAGTGGTTTGCCTTTAAGTATGGCTCCAATGTTTAAGCGTATATTCTTTGCCCAAAGTTGAGCCTTTGTAACATGAACACCTTGATAAACTGCATTAGTGGCAAAAATAGATACCGATGGGATAGAACCAGAAAGAAGTTGGCGATCGCTTGATCCAATCTCGACCTCAATCTGAGATACTTGAGTTAATTGGGTTCTCAGCCATAGCTTGATTGCTGTAGTCAGAACTTGAGTGATTAATCGTATTTTCTTCCCATTCGTAACGGGGGAACTTTTATCTGTCATTTAACAACTTTATTGCCTGTATTTGCTTAAAAATTCACAAACCTTAAACAGTTCTTAACTGTAGCACTTATGACTATTAACTACAAAATGCCAATATTTAAGTTTAAGTATTAAAGGAAGAAGCAATTTTCACATGGAGGCACGGGTACAAAAAATTATTTCTCAACTAGGTATAGCCTCACGTCGGGAGGCCGAAGAAATGATTAAACAATCACGAGTGCAGATAAATGGGATTTTGGCACATTTAGGTCAAAAAGTCGATCCCCAACGAGACACAATCTGCATTGATGGTAAACCTGTCTCTGAAAGCCAGCGTCCGTCTTTGATTTATTTGTTGATACACAAACCAGCGGGTGTGCTTTCTACTTGCGATGATCCCCAAGGAAGACCTACTGTTTTGGAGCTATTACCGCCAAAATTACAAAAAGGTCTAGGTATTCACCCGGTTGGGCGTTTAGATGCAGACTCTACAGGCGCATTGATATTAACAAATGATGGGGACTTGACATTTGCGCTAACTCATCCTAGTCATAATATTTCTAAGACATATCATGTTGTGGTGAAAGGAAATCCCCCAGAAACAGTTCTAGGGATGTGGCGTAAAGGTGTAGTTCTGGACAATAGAAAAACACGACCTGCTAAAGTATGCTTAATTGAAACTTTGGCGAACCAAAGCAAATTAGAAATTATTTTACAGGAGGGAAGAAATCGCCAGATTCGTCGTGTGGCTGAACAATTAGGATATCCTGTTATCCAACTACATCGCACCGCCATAGGTTCAATTCAATTACAAACATCAAAAAGCGATTTTCTCGGTTTAGGTGACTATCGTCATCTCACACCAGAAGAGATTATTTTTTTAAACAAGCAGATAAAGCGGATACCTATTAACAATTCAGTTGAGTTAAGGAGTGTAGGGAAATCATGAAATGGCTGAGAAGGAAAGATGAAAATTCGAGCAAACCGTCAATAGAGCAACAACAAGTAGAAAAATTGACCCAATTGGGCAATAAACTTGGTTCATTGCGTCAAGAACAGGGTTTATCCCTAGACGAAATTGTGGTAATGACCAGAATTCCCCGAAGACTGCTGCACGCAATTGAAACAGGTGATTTAAACGATTTGCCAGAACCAGTTTATATACAGGGGTTAATTAGGCAATTTGCTGATGCACTAGGGCTGAAGGGAACAGAATTAGCCAGCAATTTTCCCCTCGGTTCTCAACAGGTGAGTTTACAAAGCAGCTGGCAACCTAAACCTGTTGCTCAATTACGTCCTCTTCATCTTTACCTACTTTACATTTTTCTGATTATCTGCTCTGTCAACGGCTTATCTCAATTATTGAACAAGGCCGCTTTGCAAGCAAATAACCAAAATCAACTAAAGGCAGAAAGTAACTCTGATGTTACATCAGAAGTACTCCAAGCCAATGAGTTGCAGAAAACCCAATTTAGTAGCAGTACTTCAGAAGATAAAGCAGTAGAGATTGGTGTCACATTGAAGTCATCATCTTGGCTTCGTGTTGTCGCTGATGGTAAAACCGAGTTTGAAGGGGTTTTACCGGAAGGATCTCACCGTAATTGGAAAGCGTCTGAGGAACTCACAGTCAAGACTAATAATGCTGGTGGTGTTTTGATGAGTGTCAATCAGCAAAAACCCAAACAAATGGGAAAAACAGGGAAAGTGGAAGAAATCAGGATTGCGGCTAAACTCAGGTCTTAAAAAGTGCTGAATTAATTAGGGGGCTGGTTTAAGTAATCATTCGTAATTCTTAATTCGTAATTGAAGAGGGTATAAGCCATTACCATAATCACGAATCAAGATTGTGTGTAATCAGTGATCAGCCCAGAGCTAAGACTGATTGTAATTACAAACGAAGAATTATTTTGAAGTTTGCATAGCAACTAGGTTAAACCAGCTCCTGATTAGAGCATTTAATTTTGAGTAATACCAGCTTACTCCTATTGAGAGTACGCAATTATGATTAGGTGATCAGGAATTTCTGGGAGCGCGTCCATAGAGTTTGGTAAGACTTTGCAAGCGATCGCACAATTCCCCACTCAAAACACCAGATTGATAGCGCCAACCCCAATTACCCTCAGCAGTACTAGGATAATTCATCCTGGCTTGAGTCCCCAATCCTAAAACATCCTGTAAAGGAATAATCGCTTGATTAGCGATGGAACTCAGAGCTAATCTAATTAAATCCCAGTTTATCCCATCAGAACTAATAGATCCCAAATAAAGCAACAAATTTTGCTTTTCGTAATCATTGGCACTATTAAACCAGCCTACGGTCGTATCATTATCATGAGTACCAGTATAAACTACAGCATTTCTGGGGTAATTAAAAGGTAAAAACGGATTACCAGGATCAGAACCAAAAGCAAAATGTAATACCTTCATCCCAGGAAACTCAAACTGATCTCGCAGTGCTTCCACTTCCGGTGTAATAATCCCCAAATCTTCTGCCAAAATGGGCAACTTACCCAACTTCTGTTTAATAACCTCAAAAAAAGCAACTCCAGGGGCTTCAATCCATTCACCATTAACAGCAGTTTCTTCCCCTTGAGGTACAGCCCAATAAGCCTCAAAACCACGGAAATGGTCAATGCGAATTATATCCACATAATCCAGCATTGCTTCAAACCGTTGTACCCACCACTTAAAGTCTTGCTTTTGCAACTCCTCCCAGTTGTAAACCGGGTTTCCCCATAATTGACCAGTAGCGCTAAAATAATCAGGTGGTACACCCGCCATTAAAGCCGCTTCACCCGTTTCTTCATCTAGAGCAAAATTATCAGGATTTGCCCACACATCAGCACTATCATGAGCTACATAAATGGGGATATCACCAATAATATCTATCCCATTTTGATTAGCATAATTCTTCAATTCTGACCACTGACGGAAAAACTCATATTCAACGAACTTGTAATAAAATATTTCATCTGTCAGTTCTCTTTCTATTTGCGATAATGCTGCTGGTTCTCTTCTTGCCAGTTCTGGTTCCCAAGTGTGCCAACTTGCACCATTTTGGGCATCTTTGAGCGCCATAAATAAGGCATAATTATCGAGCCAATAGCCTTTGGTGTTACAAAAATGGTGAAATGCCTTGCGTTGGATAGCAGTTGCTTGAGTTTTAAAACTTTCGCAAGCTTTTTTGAGCAGATTAACTTTAATAGGGATAGCTTGCTCAAAATCTACCTTATCTGCTGGAAATTCCGGTAAATTAGCAAAATCAGCTTCAGCTAAAAAACCTTCATCTACCAGTTTTTCTAAACTAATCAAAAAGTAATTTCCTGCCATTGCTGAGTAGCACATATAAGGAGAATTACCGTACCCAGTAGGGCCAAGAGGTAAAACTTGCCAATATTGCTGATAACTATTTTTGAGAAAATCAATAAAACGATAAGCTTCTAAACCTAAATCCCCAATACCAAAACGGCTGGGAAAGGAACTTGGATGTAACAAAATACCGCTTGATCTAGGAAAAGGCATAATGAACCTGAAATATAGGAATCTGTAAAACACGCATCGAATTTATCATGGCATAGTCAGTGTTGACAGTTGTTGTTCATGAAGAAATAGGAACAACGGTAAAGAAATGGGAAGATTGGTAAAAATAACGATTCACAAATATGAGTTACAAAAATCCTGCGCCGACAGTTGATATTATTATTGAATTAATTGACAGACCGCATCGACCGATTGTATTAATTGAGCGACATAATCAGCCTTTAGGATGGGCTTTACCAGGTGGGTTTGTAGATTATGGTGAGCCAGTGGAGGTAGCAGCACGGCGCGAGGCTGAGGAAGAAATAGGGCTACAGGTGGAGTTGGTTGAACAGTTGTTGGTATATTCTGACCCCAGTCGTGATCCTCGTCAGCATACAATCAGCATTGTGTTTTTAGCGACAGCGACGGGGGAGCCTTTAGCGGGTGATGATGCTAAGGGTGTGGGGATTTTTGAGCCTTGGTCTGTTCCTGGGAATTTGTGTTTTGACCATGATCGCATTTTGCGCGATTATTGGCGGTATAGAAATTATGGGATTCGTCCAAGATTAGGATAAGAGAAACGAACCGCAGAGGCACAGAGGTCACGGAGAGAAGACAGGAAGACTTAGATAGATTCATCAAAATGCTTTAATTCTTTCAATAATTCCTTACTGTCTTTCCACAGATTAATTTTGCCATCACGATAGATTTTGGCGATAAATGGAGCAGGATGTTTGCGGACAAATTCTTGCATGGGGACGATTGCTTTGAGAAAGATTTCGCCCATATCTTTCCCTGGTAAGCTTTGTGAGGCTAACACAAACATTTTTATTTGAGCGCGTGCTACAGCAATTCTTTCTAATTGATTTTTGCTGATTCTGTCATCTTTAGTTAGCACAATCCAGCCTTTTTCACCTACTTGTGGTAGCCAATCTACATCTAAAGCACCTTTATCAAAGTGATCATCATGAATTTCTACAGTGATACCTGCTGCGCGAAGTGTTTCTGGAATAGATTTTTTACCTAAGCATCTATCTATGAAAAAGGTAATTGATTGGGATTGGCTCATGCAGCAGCAGGTAATTCACAACGAATAGCTTCTTGAATTATTGCAGGATCGCAGTCGTAATCATCAGCTAGATCCTCTATTGAATCACCAGCTTTCAATCTTTCCGCCAAAATACTCGTAGTAATTCCTGTATTAGCAATTACAAGACGACCAAACGCAATGCGGGGATCAATAACAACAATACGAGGGTTATCTTCCTCGTGGGAGCGAGTGAAAGGATAAAATTTGATTGCTAACCCAGTATCATCAGGTTCAATGCGTTCAAGATGAGCATTTAAAGCTTCTTTCATGTCTGTTTGTCCAGCTTTAGATGCGTTAATTAGAGAACCGTATCTTTCAATAAATAAGTCAACACCATCAGTTCGGAATTCTTCACGCGCTAAGGGGTGTGGTACTTGAAACTGCTCATCAATGTAATCGAGAGCTTTTCTGACGTTATCTAGTTGAATTTTATGATGTTTCCGAATTGCTCTGAGAATGTGAATTTCTACTAAATTAGTAAATGAAAGCAATTTTGGTTTTAATTCTTGAGTGAGAATAAGTGGTTTAAAAAAATTCGACCCGTTTGCAGTAGGATAATTTCTACCTTTTACCCAAGAGCTAATTGTTCCTGCTGGGATACGGAGATACTTAGCAGCATCTCTAATGGAGTAGGAAGGAATATCTCTTGGATCAGTTTTTCCATAAAGTTGCATCATTTTATGTATCTGCCAGAGATGTCGATCTTTAATTATTGACTATATTGATTTGAATAGCTAGTTTATTCATTCCGTTTTCACGAAATTTTGCTATGAGATTTGTACTCAATACTTCTTGGTTAAGGCTAAAAAATAAAAATGTGTAGGTTGGGTTGACGTAAGGAAACCCAACAAATCCCCCAAAATGTTGGGTTTCGTTCCTCAACCCAACCTACGAATATTCTTAACTGCGACGGGTGAGCCTTTAGCCGGTGATGATGCTAAGGGTGTGGGAATTTTTGAGCCTTGGTCTGTTCCTGGTAATTTGTGTTTTGACCATGACAGGATTTTGCGCGATTATTGGCGGTATCGTCATTATGGGATTCGTCCTCGGTTGGGGTAGAGGATTCTGGATTTTGGAGTGTTCCTAGTTATTTTGACGGATAAAGAAGAAACGAACCGCGAAGGCGCGTTCGCGCAGCGTTCCGAAGGAAAGTGCGCGAAGGAAGAAGGAAGGGAAGACCATTGATACAAATTTTTGCGTTTATACTTGGTTCAGGGTATTTATTGGTGCTTTATGGACGCTGAGGAACTTTTAGAGAAATACGCGGCTGGGGAACGGGATTTTAGACAAGTAAATCTGAGGGAAGAAAATCTAAAAGGTGCTGAGTTAAGCGAGGTAATTCTATATAGTACAAACTTGACAGGAACTGATTTAAGCGAAGCAAACTTAACGAAAGCAAACCTTAATAATGCGAATTTCACTAAAGCATCTCTCAAAAATGCCAATTTGCATAGTGTTAATGCTTCTTCCGCAAAATTTACTTTTGCAGATCTGGAGGGTGTTGATTTAAGTTGGTCAACTTTGAATGATGCTGAGTTTAACTCTGCAAACTTACAACAGGCAACTCTGATAGGGGTAAATTTAACCAATGCAAAATTATCATTTGCCAACTTAGATACAGCTAATCTTAGTGGTGCAAATCTTACTAATGCAGACCTAAATATAGCTTCATTAGCCGGAGCGGATTTGAGTAAGGCTATGTTAAATAAGGCAAATTTAGAAGAAGCATATTTAATCGGAGCTAATTTTACTCTCGCAACTTTAAGTGAAGCAAAGTTACAAAAAGCCAAAATTCAAGGAGCTAAATTTCATAAAGCAAATTTATCTCAAGTTAATTTGTCAGGGATGAATTTAGCTAATTTAGATTTTACAGAAGCTAGTCTAGTAGGTATAAACCTAGCAAAAGCAGTTCTTCAAGGGGCAAATTTAGAAAGAGCTAAACTACTATTTGCAAACTTAAGTAGAGCAAATCTAAATGGTGCGAATTTGAGAAGAGCAGATTTAACCGGCGCGAATATTTATGGTGCAACCTTTAAAAATGCTGACCTCACAGGTGCGATAATGCCAGATGGAGAAGTTTATACAACATCTGTTGATTTAGATTTCGATAAACTAGAAGCACCATTACCAAAAGATCCAAAAGAGATTTATATTATGACTCGTAAAGTTATCCGTACTGATAAAGCACCTGCACCAGTTGGCCCCTATAATCAAGCAATTCTTGCTTCTGGGCAAATGTTGTTTGTCGCTGGACAAATTGCTATTGATCCTCGTTTGGGTGATGTTGTCTACACCGAAGATGTAGTTAAACAAACTGAACAGGTAATGAGGAATATTGAAGCTATCCTGACAGAAGCAGGAGCTACATTTGCAGATGTAGTTAAAACTGGTGTATTTTTAGCTGATATGAATGATTTTGCCGCTGTGAATGCGGTTTATGCAAAATATTTTCCTGAAGATACAGCCCCCGCACGCGCTTGTGTGGAGGTGTCGCGTTTACCTAAAAATGTGTTGGTGGAAATTGAGTGTATTGCTGTAATTGGTGGTTAATTAACCTCTTTCCTTTGTATTTTCTGTGCCTCTGTGGTTAGAGAGATTACTTTTAAACCGTAGAGACACAGAGAGAGAAAAAGATTTTTCAAGTGATACTCAAAGGCTAGTTCTATAAATTAGCCTTGATAATTAAAACTCAAACACTTTCTCAACTTAGAGCATGTTTGAAAAGTTTAGGGACGTATAATTTGTCATTCTGAGTGGAGTCTTACGCAACGAAGAATCTGGAGTTTAGCCCACATACTGAGATGCTACCCTGCGGGAACGCTAAAAGCGAACGTTCCTCAGCATGACATGGAAGGAGACTTTTCAAACACCCTCTTAGACTCTTTGTCTATGACGACGACTATTTTTAATTTCCTTTGGCTCAACTATAGTAACTGCATCTTCTAAAGGTAAAGTCCGAACAGAGTTGTTAAAAACATTGACTTGATAAACCAACTGATTGGTAATGTCTAATCCTGTTAACCAACCGCTACGGAGATGATAAGCACCTGTATCAATGTCTAACCAACCTTGTCCTTGTGCCAATTGACCTGGAGCAACACCAGGTAGAGTAAAGGTGATAGTATGACCGACGATAATTAACTTGTTGCTAAAATATGGCTGCTCCATACTGTGGAATTCTTCACGTATCCAGCAAAGTTCCTCAGCGGTTTGTTCTGAAACTGATTTATTGGGGTCTACACCTGCATGGGTTAACCACACATCTCCTAAGTCAATATAGGTGGGCAAATTCTCAAACCAATCTAGATGATCTTGAGGAATTTGGGCTGTTTGATAACTGCTAATTGTTGCCTGTCCACCACTATATAGCCATGCTTGTATTGTTTGATTAGAATTAAATTTGTTGTTATTAATTGCATTTAGTAACATCTGCTCATGATTACCTAGCAGACAATCGTAGTTATTTCGTTTGACAAAATCTACTACTTGTGCGCTTTGAGGCCCCCGATCTATTAAATCTCCCAAAAAATAGACTTTTTCTGCTGATGTAGGTGCAATTTTCTCCAACAGGATCATTAAACCTTGGTAGTAACCATGTACATCCCCGATAACAATTCTGCGTGGACTAATTTCGTTCATCGGCTCTAGCTCTAAATAAATTTACTAGGAAGTTGTATTACGGTTTTATTTTTCTGATTACCGTATGGAAGGATCACTAAATACTTGATTAATTACATGATTTATTTTTAACAAAAATATTAAGTGACTTTAGTTTAAATTTTATCAGACATAACATAACTTTTGTGAAAATTAGCCAAGTTTTATAAAAATTTAATTGAAACCTGGTTTTGGGTAAAAACGGAAGTAGTGGGTAATTCATGAATTACCCCTACGCAAGAATCAGGTTTTGAGTTCAATCTTGAGTAAGTCCTAAAAGCGTTACGGTGGCTTAGAATGTAGAAGATAGTTGTCTACCCCAGTGGAAACCGTACAATGTCTGATCAGTTTTCTCCAGAAATTAGCGATCGCATCTGCAAACACATGAACGAAGATCATGCCAATGCTGTTGTTATCTATGCCCAGGCTTTTGGTAGTGCCAAAAATGCCACAACAGCCCAAATGCTCTCAATAGATGCCGAAGGCATGGATTTAACTGCACAGGTGAACGGAGAAACAGTGCCAGTTCGCATTCAGTTTGATCATGTTCTCACAGATGCGGAAGATGCTCATCAAACCCTAATTGCGATGGTGAAGCAAGCGCGGGTTAAGTAGTACCGAGTACCGAGTATTGAGTACTGAGTGTTAGCCCATAGTTAAAACTAGGGGATAAAAATTAAGAAGAGAGTAGGAACAGTCTAAAGTACTAATTCTCTGGCTTTTTTAGATCATTAACAACTAAATTGTTAAGTGATATTACGAACTTTGGAAAAATATTTAGAAAATGCCCGTCAGCCAAACATGGCTCTAAGGTAGAACCTATAGGATAAAATTGAGGCAAATAAGATGAATAAAAATAATATTCAAAACTATCGGTTTGTCTGCACCTTGACATTTGGTGATATATACGGTCAAATCATTGTTTGGTTAATCACAATTACCATTAGTTTGGCATCGGCTTTGGCGCTAATGGGTGCAAGAAGACCAGTATATGCTTTAGCTACAGTGGGACTAGTCGTTTTTCTCACACTACCTTTCTTACTGTTTGCCTTTGTGACGACATTGTTAAATCATATTGAATTAACTGCTATAGAACCAGGGACAAAGACTGAACCTATACCTGGCAATATTTCTCAGCAACAACCTGTACAAGCAAGTAGTTGATAAATTGGTAATTGGTAATCGGTAATTGGTAATGGCAATAAACTAAGAACTTAAGATAACATCCCTGTCTAGAGGCGGGGTATTTTTTTTGCAATGTGAGTTAAATTTATGTTAGAGCATGATGTAATTATTGTTGGTGGTGGTTTGGCGGGATGTCGGGCTGCGTTAGAAATCGCCCGCACTGACCCTAGTTTGAATGTGGCAGTAGTCGCCAAAACCCATCCGATTCGTTCTCACTCTGTTGCTGCTCAAGGTGGTATGGCGGCATCTTTGAAAAATGTTGATGATGAGGATAGTTGGGAAGCACACGCTTTTGATACTGTTAAGGGTTCTGATTATTTGGCAGATCAGGACGCTGTGGCTATTCTCACCCAAGAAGCGCCAAGTGTGGTCATTGATTTAGAACACATGGGGGTTTTGTTCTCCCGTCTTGCTGATGGTAGGATTGCTCAACGGGCTTTTGGTGGACATTCGCACAACCGCACTTGTTACGCTGCTGATAAAACTGGCCATGCAATTCTGCATGAGTTGGTGAATAATTTACGGCGTTATGGTGTGCAGATTTACGAAGAATGGTATGTAATGCGCCTGATTTTAGAAGATGGTCAGGCGAAAGGTTTGGTGATGTTTCACCTGTTGGATGGGCAAATTGAGGTAGTCCGGGCTAAGGCGGTGATGTTTGCGACGGGGGGATATGGTCGCGTTTATAACACTACTTCTAATGATTATGCTTCGACTGGTGACGGTTTGGCAATGACTGCGATCGCAGGTTTGCCTTTAGAAGATATGGAGTTTGTGCAGTTTCATCCCACTGGTTTATATCCTGTAGGAGTGCTGATTTCTGAGGCTGTGCGCGGGGAAGGGGCGTATTTGATTAATGCTGAGGGCGATCGCTTTATGGCTAATTATGCGCCTAGTAGAATGGAATTGGCTCCTCGTGATATTACCTCAAGAGCGATCGCTTATGAAATTCGTGCCGGTCGCGGTGTCAATCTCGATGGTAGCTCAGGCGGCCCTTTTGTTTACCTAGATTTGCGCCACATGGGTAAAGAAAAAATCATGAGTCGCGTTCCCTTTTGTTGGGAAGAAGCACACCGTTTAGTAGGCGTTGATGCTGTCACTCAACCGATGCCAGTACGTCCCACAATTCATTATTGCATGGGTGGTATACCAGTTAACACCGATGGACAAGTCCGCAGCAGTGGAGATGGTTTAGTTGAAGGCTTCTACGCTGCTGGGGAAACCTCTTGTGTTTCCGTTCATGGTGCAAATCGTCTTGGTAGTAATTCGCTATTAGAATGTGTAGTTTATGGCAAGCGAACAGGGGCAAGTATTGCCAGATATGTGCAGAACCGCAAATTACCAAATGTAAATGAGCAACCTTATATTACCGAAGCAAAACAACAAATTCAATCTTTATTAGAACAACCTGGAAAATATCGGATTAACCAAGTTCGTCAAGAATTTCAAGACACAATGACGCAATATTGTGGAGTGTTCAGAACAGAAGAATTAATGCAAGAAGGTTTGCAGAAACTTGAAGCATTACAACAACAATATCCACAGATTTATTTAGATGATAAAGGAACTTGTTGGAATACAGAATTAGTAGAAGCTTTAGAATTGCAAAGTTTAATGGTTGTAGGACAGACAATTTTAGCATCAGCCTTAAATCGTCAAGAAAGTCGTGGCGCACATTTCCGCGAAGATTTTCCAAATAGAGATGATAGTCAATTTCTGCAACACACAATGGCTTATTATTCACCAGCGGGAATTGATATTCAATATCGTCCGGTAATGATTAATATGTTTGAGCCAAAGGAGAGGAAGTATTAATTGTATGAGTTATGCATAAATCATGAAAGAATGAACCACGAAGGGACGAAGTACACGAAGGAAGAAAGTAACAAGATATGTAATCCTTAATAAGGAAGTAAGGAAATGAAGTATAATGGATGATATTATCAATCTAACCTTTATACTTCACCATTTTTTCTGTTCAGTGTAGAGAATCGTGGATTATGACACCAATTACCTATCAAGTTGAAGCATTTTGGGATTCAGAAGCAGAGGTTTGGGTTGCAACTAGCGAAGATGTTCCAGGTTTGGTAACGGAAGCTTCTACAATTGAAGTTTTGACAGAAAAATTGCGCGTAATAATTCCTGAACTTCTGGTATTGAATAAAATTGTAACTCCTAATTATTTCGGTTCTATTAGCTTTGAGTTAATCAGTCATAGACAAGAATTGATTCAGGTGGCTTGATATATGAGTACATCCTTTACGCCTGAATTGAAACAAATTATTTCAGAGTAAGATTGCTATTTTACAACTCAAGGTATAATAAGATAAAAGATGTAGCTGATAAGAGATGACTACACTACTTCTAAACCAACAATTACAGGATGAAATTATTCGTCTTTCCAGGGTTAGTCAAGTTGATACTAAAATCTTGGAACAATTTGCTTGTTTTATTATCCAAAATTCTCAGCAGCAATCTAAAAAGGTCACATTTGTTAATATAAATGATTTAAAACAAGCGGTTTATCGACGTTTTAATGTAAACAATACGCAAGAATTAAAAAATGCTGGTGCTTTTAAAATGGCAACGGATGGAATGGAAAAGCTTGACTTTCGCCTCAAACTAACATGGGAAATGTTATATCGTAAATTTATTGGTATTTTACCAGGAGAAGACAACCAAGAGGGATATGGTTGTATTAATGGAATTAATGTATTTAATTACTTCAAACCTTGGCAGGTATTTGGACTAGATCCAAAAACAGCGACAAAAGAAGAAATTAAAGCTGCTTATTATAGACTTTCTAAAATATATCATCCTGATAATCCAGAAACCGGTGATAGAGCAATATTTGAGCGCATTGAAATTATGTATAAAAGTATTAGTGCCAGGATTTAAATATGTCATTTGATCGAGAAACTTTTTATATACAAGAAGAAAAACTAGCGGAAGCATTTGAATTTACACAACGTAAGTTTGATGAAAAATGTGAAAAGTTAATTGATTCATCTGATGATAGTATTAGACTCCAAGAATGGGTACACTTTATTATTCAAGGAAAAGTAAATAAACAAATAATCAGAATTTTCTCCAGAGAGGGAGCAATAGCTATTGCTAAATACTTAGATATTGAAGGTACAGTCAGTAAAAATGCCCTGAATCAAGTTTTTGCATTATTTGAAGAGTATCGCATTCATCAAATAGATAGCATAGTGCGGCGTTCTGTTTATGAAAATAGTTCTTCTTTAGTTATGAAACGCCAACGTCACTGGCTCAATATTGAAGATGTTGTGAATATATTTAAAAGTAGTAAATCTAGGATTATAGAAGCGTTTAATAGCATTCAAACCAGTGATGATCCAATGATAATTAATGCGGATTTTGAAAGTGTAGATCAAGTGTATTTTTCCTTATCTGGACTAGAAAAGTTAAGTATTGAATTATCATTAAATTTGCGTTCCAAAGAAAGACGAGAATATTGTATCAGAGTGAGAGAAGTTGCGCCACCTGTTGTCGAATTTCTTGCTTTTACTCCTACTCCACCAGAAGAGAATATAGAAAAAGCCATTCGTTATGTCAAAACTAGAGATGGTTGTTGCCAAGTTACAGGTATTGAACGTAACAAATATGAAAATAAATCAATTGAATTAGTTGGACATCATTTATATGACAGAAAGACTTATAAATTTCTGGCTGATGATCCAGATAATATTATTACAGTAACAGAACAAATTCATGATGATTTCCATCAATGGAATGGAGGTTCTCAGAAAAGCTGTACAATAGATGATTTCATTCAATATGTTGAAGGGCGTTACCCACAGAAGCATAAAGAAATTTTGATGCTGGAAAATCGCAGAAGAGTTTTATTAGTTAAATTGAGTCAATTTCAGAGAGCTTTACCTGAAGGAATTTAGAAAATTATGTATGGTTTATTTTAATAATTTTAACGATGGATAACATAGCTAAATATCGAGAATAAATTCAAACCTTACTCACAAATTATGCCAAAGATGATATTTCCACCAACGAAGTAGATGTAGAACTTATCTTTGATACAGAACGCGACCATTATCAGTGGATGAACGTTGGTTGGGAACATTTAACTCGCGTTTATATGACTGTTATCCACTTCGATATTAAAAACGGCAAAATTTGGTTACAACAGAATTTAACAGAAGAAAATCCCGCTGAAGATTTAGTAAAAATGGGTGTTCCCAGAGAAGATATCGTCCTGGGTTTACATCCTCCTTATAAACGTCCGTATACAGATTATGGAGTTGCTTAGAGAATGTTTTAGTTGATTGGCGCATTTAATTCTACATTTTTAGCGTTTGTAGTAAGCAATTTAATGCTTACTACAACAATGATTTTAGTCCTGATTACGAACATATTTATCTTCATGCAGATGAAGTCATTGCAGTTGCTTCTTTTCCTTTATTAGCTGCTAGATTGGCGACTTCTCGGTCAATAAAAAATATACCTTGTCCTTCCGTGCCAATTAGATGAATTTTGTCGAGAATCCCTTTAAACAAAAACTCTTCTTGATGTTGTTCGGCAACATACCATTGCAGAAATTGCAGGGTAGAATAATCTGGTTCTGTATTTGCTAAATGTACCAAATCATTAATCTTACGAGTGATGGACTGTTCATGTTCATAAATTTGTGCAAACAGTTCCGTCAGAGAAGAGAAATTACTAGGTGGAGCTTGCATTCCAGTGATTACTGCTAATGAGCCTGTTTCATGCAAATAATTGAGTAAGCGACGCATATGCATCATTTCTTCATCCGCGTGTTGACTCAGAAAGGTAGCACATCCATCTAAAGCTTTGTAGGCACACCAAGAACTCATTTGTAGATAAAGATGGGAAGAATACATTTCTAAGTTGATTTGTTCATTCAACCGAGCAATCATAGCTTGAGATAGCATATTTCTGACTCCTTGTTATACTATTTTGGATTTTGGATTGGGCGTTGCTTAGTTGTGGAATTATTTATCTCACACCGAGAGAATAAGGAGTTTGAAATCTCAATATCCCCAGTTCTCAGATCAGACTCAACTCGATTCCACATAAATACTTTGTGCTGTTTCCTGATCCAAGGCGGCGCGGGTTCTGCCGACCATGATGATGTAGGATGGAAAGCGTTGTTCCAAAACTAAATTGCTGCCTGGTAAAATGCCGAATGCCATCAGCTTTTGTAACACTGCATCATCTTGCGTTTGCAAACAAACTACGGTTTGCGGTTGACCAATTTTGACTGTTGATAAGGCGTTCATATTAAAAGTTGACTCCGAATAAGGTTAAGCCGAGGTTGACGAGATATCCCATCAAGAAAGCGAAGGGAAAAATAAACAGTACGATCGCAACAGTAGTTTTAGTTCCCCGTTCCTTAATCAGCATTTGCAATTGGGCGATACAGGGTAAAAACAACGTCAACACGATCGCTGCTACCACTAACTGATTACCTGACAGGCTGCCTTGTTGCTGTAAATCAAACAGTCCGGCTGCACCATAATCTCTTCTAAAAAAGCCATAAAGGAATATCGGTGCTGCTTGTGTTGGCATTCCTAAAGCCAAAGTCAGAGGTTCAATCGCCCGGATAATCGCATCAAATAATCCAGTTAATCGTCCCGCCCAAATCAACACTGAAGCCCAAATAAACAACGGTAAGACTTCCAAAAAATACCACTTCATCCGTACCCAGGTTTTAACTAGCACGTTCCGCAATTTGGGCAGACGTAAAGGCGGGACTTCCATATAAAATTTGCCAGAAGTACCGGGTAATAATTTGGCTGTGAGATAGCCAACTACTAAGAAGATGGCAGTGATAAAGCCTCCCCAAAATAGTAAGGCGGCTGGTTTTTGTGCCAGTAATCCCACAATCACACCCCACTGCGCTGCACAGGGTATAGCCAGGGAGAGTAAAAAGGTAGCGATTAACCGTTCCCGTTTGGTTTCTAAGGTGCGGGTGACAATCGTGGCCATGGTGTCACACCCTAAGCCTAATACCATGGGAATGACTGCGCGACCAGATAACCCCACGGATTTAAATAAGCGATCTAACATTAAAGATAGACGTGGGAGATAACCGCTATCTTCTAGTAATGAGAACATCAAGAAGTAGGTAGCAACCACAGGTAAGACGATCGCTGTAGCGTAGCGAATTCCCAAGGTGATGATGCCATAGTCATTAGCAATCAAGTCTTGAATCGACTTCCAGGGAATAACTTGAGCAGTGATTTGGTTGACGAATGGATTGATTTGTGATTCAAAAAAAGTTTCGATGCGATCAACTAGTTCCCCTGCACCAAATTCACCGACAAATTTGTAGACTCCGTAGTACAGGATGACGACAAGGATGGGGAATCCAGTAATGGGATTAACTGTAAGTTTGTGGATTGTTTCAGTGAGTGACGATCGCGCCTCTCTAGTTTCATGCAAAACGGCTCTTTCTATAGCATGAGCCTGACTTTGGCGAGTATTGGCGATCGCTAATCCAATGGGTTGTTTAAGTTGATTCTGCGTAACAGTAATCAATACTTCCAGATGGCGACACTGTTCTTGATCCTGTTGCAAAGCTTGCCATAAACCAGGGTCTTTCTGTAACAGTAATAAAGCTAGACTCCGGGGTGAGAGTGAGTAATTCCCAAATAGATAGCGATTACCTAAAGTTTGCCACCACGATTCTAGTTGTGCGATCGCAGCTTCAATCGGTTCTGGATAGATAACTTGGCTAATCATGCCCTTTCCTCCTGATCTCAAATATTTACGCTGGTATCATGGCAGCCTGAACTGGCAGGAATGGCGCAATCCTGTGACGCAATTCATCTATACCTTGCTTCAAAGCTGCCGCCATACAAACTACTGGAATTCCCAACTCCATCTCCAGTTGATCTTGTCGTAAATCCAGTCCCCAATTATGCGCTTCATCCATCATATTGACCGCGAGTACAACAGGCAGTCCAGCTTCAATGAGTTGAAAAGTGAGAGGCAGCATCCTTCCTAAATTCTTGCCATCTACCACATGAATCACAGCTGCCACAGGTTCGATTAACAATAAATCTCTGGCAACTTTTTCTTCTTCAGTAATAGGCAGTAGTGAATACATCCCTGGTGTATCAATCACTGTTATGCTTTGTTCCCCTATCTGTGCCAGTCCACGACTCACCTCTACAGTTGTACCGGGGTAATTAGACACTGTTACATAAATCCCAGTTAGGGCATTAAAAATTACACTCTTCCCCACATTGGGCATTCCTACCAGAGCAATTGGGGGACTTGAGGAAACTTCCCTATATTCCTGCCTTTTGCGAAATAATCGCAATCCGCGTGATTTTTTTCCACAAGATTGTCCGTTTGATATACATTTGTGGCATTCCATAGAAATTTATGGTTGAGTTCTACTGTTATAGATTCTCAATTGAAAATGTGAGGATTTTGTGAGGGAATATAATTTACTCAGAGTCGTCCCATCAAAAATCCTCCTCTCCGCGCCTCCGCGTCTCTGCGTGCAAAAAACAACTCCCATAACCACACCAATAGCCCTAAAGTAAAAATAAACATCTACCATTGACTATGCTTACCCAAGAAAAAAAACAAATCGACTGGAAACCCATCATCAAAAAATTTATTGCAGTTCTGGGAGAAAAAGGAGTAGTAAAACGCCGGGAAGAACTCCTCACTTATGAATGCGACGGCTTAACCAGCTATCGCCAAACACCCCCAGTTGCGGTTTTACCCCGCACCACAGAACAAGTAGCCGAAGTAGTCAAAATTTGTAATCAACACTCCGTTCCCTTCATTGCACGGGGTTCTGGAACCGGTTTATCTGGTGGTGCTTTACCATCAGAAGATTCGGTTTTAATTGTCACATCTTTAATGCGGCAAATCATCAAAATTGATTTAGAAAATCAGTTGGCTGTAGTTCAACCTGGAGTCATAAATAGCTGGGTGACACAAGCAGTTAGTGGTGCTGGATTTTATTATGCACCAGATCCTTCTAGCCAAATTATTTGCTCAATTGGTGGGAATATTGCTGAAAATTCAGGTGGAGTCCATTGTTTAAAATATGGTGTTACCACTAACCACGTTTTGGGTTTAAAGCTTGTGCTTCCTGACGGTGCAATTGTTGATGTCGGGGGACAAATTCCCGAAATGCCAGGTTATGATTTAACAGGTGTATTTGTCGGTTCAGAAGGAACTTTAGGAATTGCGACAGAAATCACTTTGCGAATTCTCAAAAGTGCAGAATCAATCTGTGTGCTTTTAGCAGATTTTACCAGTGTTGAAGATGCAGCAGCAACTGTTTCCGATATCATCAGCGCGGGAATTATTCCCGGTGGGATGGAAATGATGGATAATATTAGTATTAACGCCGTTGAAGATGTTGTTGCTACAAATTGTTATCCTCGTGATGCAACGGCAATTTTGTTAGTAGAAATTGATGGGTTAGAAGTTGAAGTTGCAGTTAATAAACAGCGTATTTCTGAAATTTGTCAAAAAAATGGGGCGCGAAATATTACGACGGCGAATGATCCAGAAACGAGATTAAAATTGTGGAAAGGACGAAAAGCTGCTTTTGCTGCTGCTGGACATTTAAGCCCTGATTATTATGTACAAGATGGAGTAATTCCTCGGACTCAATTACCTTATGTATTAAATGAAATTGAGGCTTTAAGTCAAAAATATGGTTATCCAATTGCTAATGTCTTTCATGCTGGAGATGGTAATTTACATCCTTTGATTTTATTTGATAATTCCGTGCATGGGGCATTAGAAAAAGTAGAAGAATTAGGAGGAGAAATTCTCAGACTATGTGTGAAAGTAGGTGGTAGCATTTCTGGTGAACATGGTATTGGTGCTGATAAAAAATGTTATATGCCAGATATGTTTAGTGATGCTGATTTAGAAACTATGCAATGGGTAAGACAGGTTTTTAATCCTCAAGGTTTAGCAAATCCTGGGAAGATTTTCCCCACACCTCGCACTTGTGGTGAAGCAGCAAAGGCTTCAATTCAGCAGTTTCCAGGAGTGGAGAGATTTTAATTAGCAAAGTATAAGCTAATACAGTTTATTCAAGTAACCAAAATCAATATTTACGTAGCTTGTATCGAAGTTTTTGTTGGGTTGCGCTGTCGCTTAACCCAACCTAAATTTGTAAGAATTCAGGAGTCAGGAGTCAGGAGTCAGGAGAAAGAAGAAAAGAAGGAAGAAGGAAGAAGAATATTTTTCTCTTCTGTTACCTGTTCCCTGCTATATCAAACATTCTGTATCCTGAATCCTTACCTAAATTTTTTATTTTTCATGAAAAAATATTGATATCATGTAAGTATTTAGGCTAGATAATACTTACAGTCAGGATAATAAAGGCTTTTAGAGTCAAATTGGATGATTTCGATAAAATCTTGCTTCTTTTTATTCTTGATTTCATAAGCATTCTAAATTCTGACTCCTGACTCCTGAATTCTTACGATATCATTACATAATCCTGATAAATATAATTTGATTTTGTAGTTATATTTATATGATCAAATTAAGTCTAGTTACCAAATGAATAGGGTGTTACGCCGTTGTTTTTTGTTATTTTTGTGTTTAGGATTTGTATTCAGTTTAACAGGATTGCCAATTTCTTCAAGTTTGATTTCTTCTCAAAAGAGTAGTTTGGTAACTACAGAAATTCGCGGTGTTTGGCTGACAAATGTTGCTAGTGGTGTGCTTTTTGTTCCTTGGGGTATTGAACGCGCAATAAATCAATTAGCCGCACTCAATTTTAATACAATTTATCCGGTAGTCTGGAATAGAGGTTATACTTTCTACAAAAGTGATATTGCTAAAAATATTACTGGAGAAAAAGTTCAGCCTTTGATGAATTTATTACATGGAAATAAAGATGTTTTAGCAAAGCTAGTAAAACTGGCAAAAAATAAAAATTTAAGTGTTATTCCTTGGTTTGAATATGGTTTAATGACTCCACCTGATTCTGCATTAGCAAAGTTATATCCAGAATGGTTGACAATTGGACAAGAAGGGTTAAACTCTGTTGATGAAAATCTACCGGAAGAAATTGATAATGGTGTGTTTAATCGCCAAGCTTGGCTAAATCCTTTGCACCCGCAAGTACAGGAATTTCTCAAAAGTTTAATTTTGGAAGTTGTGAAAAATTACAATGTAGATGGTATTCAAATTGATGATCATTTTGGAATGCCGGTACAATTTGGTTATGATGATTTTACTATTGAACTTTATCAAAAAGAACATTTAGGTAAAAGTCCACCGAGTGATCCTTTTGATGCTAAATGGATGCGCTGGAGGGCAGACAAAATTACTAATTTTATGACCCAAATTAATCAGGAAGTCAAGGCAATTAAGCCTTATGCTAAAATATCTCTTTCTCCTAATTCCCAGTATTTTGCCTATAAATATTATTTGCAGGATTGGGAAAATTGGGTCAAAAAAGATTTAGTAGATGAGTTAATTTTACAGGTATATAGAGATGACAAAAAAGCCTTTATTGCGGAAATAGAAAAACCTGCTATAAAATTGGCTCTGACTAAGATTCCTGTGAGTATTGGCATATCAACGGGAACTTTAGCAAGTCCTGTGGATATTGACAGCATTAAGGAAAAGGTGCAAATTGTCCGTGATCATAATTTCTTTGGCTTTTCTTTTTTCTATTGGGAAAGTTTATGGAGTTACATGACACCCGAATCACCACAAAAACGGCGTAAAGTTTTTTCTGAGATGTTTCCTACTAAAGCTTTTAAACCTTTAAATATAAAAAAGACGTGATGCAATTAGCATTTAAACATACTAAATATAGTTTTTTTTCATTTACATTTCTGTGGACTTTTGCGACTTTGATTGGTTTTTTATTAAGTTTATTTTTGATTGAGATTGGGGAAAAAGAACATATTGGTGTGGTGGAGGCTACGATAGGTGGATTAGCGATCGCACTCCCGCAAAGCTATATACTCAAACAGAAGATTTTTCCTTTAGGCTGGATCTTATCAACTCTCTTAGGTTGGGTGCTAATTGTGGCTATTGGTATAGGTGCTGTGGGTTGGTGTGTACCGTCAACAGAATTGTTACCAATGAGAATCTTCTTCGGAATTATTTCGGGAGGTACTGGCGGTTTCGTCATTGGACTGACACAATGGTGGTTAGCAATCCCCCAATCAGTTCCCTGGACATGGTGTTGGATGTTCGTAAGTTCGGCAAGTTGGGCAGTGGCTGTACCTCTTGGTTCAATTTTAGGGCTATTTTTACGCCGCTTCACACGCTTGTTTTTCGGGGAAGTTGTCGGTTTAGTTCTTACCTGGCTGGTAGTGGGAATTTTGACAGGAATCAGCGCTTACAAATTGTTTAAAATCACGCCCAAGTCCTAACTCTCAATGTATTCATAGGGTGGGGATGAATTTATGAAAGTATGAAGAATTGTAACAAATATGAAGGATCATACTAGTTTATAATTCAGTATATGCAAGAATCTTAGAACATTATTAACAATAACTTCAGTATCACCCCATTAACAGCATTATAGACGTGTTTTAGGCTGTTATTAGGAATATTGGTGAAGTCTACTCCTATTAACTGGCTGACATTTTCGATTCATAACTAGAGAAAGATATAAAAATCCATGAATAAAATCTGAAAAATACTTTAGCTTTAGGCGCTAGGGATTATTTGTCACCAAAATTAATACCAAAAGAGCGCCTAGAAGAGTCAGCAACACCTAATATGGACTCTCGCATGAAAATAAATCCAGTTGAATCAATTTCCAATTTGACAAACTCAGTACCTCAGCAGGTTTTTTTCGGTACAGAAATAGATAAAACAAGTAGTAGCGAGCAATTTCTACTCAGTATGTACGATTCTGTGCAGACATCTATATTTATCGTCGATGTTCTAGAAGACGGGGATTTTCGCTATCTAGCACTTAATCCTACCCATGAAAGGTGGCTGGGGATTCGCTCAGAGGAACTGCGGGGTAAAAAACCAGAGGATATTCTCTCTGCAATTGATGCGGCTAGAGTCCGTCAGCGTTATAGTGATTGTGTGCGCTTTGGCAAAACGATTTCCTATGAGCAATGTTTGCAATTTCAAGGTATAGATACTTGGTGGAGTACAACTTTAACACCATTACGAGATGCAGACTCTAGGATTTATAGACTGATTGGCACTAGTAGCAATATTACCCCCTCCAAACTAGCAGAACAAACGGGAATCAAACAAGCAGAAAGAGAACGTTTGCTAGAAGCTATTACCCTGAGAATTCGTCAATTTCAAGATTTAGAAACGATTCTCCAGCAGACAGTTAAAGAACTACGCCATTTATTAGAGAGCGATCGCATTTTAATTTATCACTTTGAGCCGGATAATGGTGGTGTGATTATTGCTGAATCAACAATTACGGCTGGGGATACCCTATTAGGCAAAAAAATCAAAGATCCCTGTTTTGATACCAAACATCGAGAACGTTACAGACGCGGTTGTATTCATGTGGTTGAAGATATTTATGCCACCGGTTTGCATCCTTGTCAGCGAGATTTCTTAGCTGCCATGCAGGTACAATCTAATTTAGTTGTACCAATTTTATTCCAACAAAAGTTGTGGGGACTGTTGATTGCTCAACATTGCCGAGAAAAGCGACAATGGCAACAGGGAGAAATTGATTTATTCAAACAAATAGCCGTTCAACTTGGTATTGCTGCTCAACAAGCAGAACTGCAACAACAGGTAAAATATTTACAAGAGCAGATAGAATTACAAAAGCAACAGCACGCATTTAAGTTCCATCAGGTGCAGAATTTTCAAGCACTGTTACGACGGCTGACTGAACAAATCCGCGATAGTGTAGATGTTAACC
The DNA here is from genome assembly GCF_057568715.1 of Anabaena sp. EIM26. Lineage (NCBI taxonomy): Bacteria > Bacillati > Cyanobacteriota > Cyanophyceae > Nostocales > Nostocaceae > Anabaena > Anabaena sp. EIM26. The sequence goes on from NZ_CM172472.1 coordinate 3,605,858, forward strand.
AAGTGCTACAAACTGCAACCCAGGAATTAGCACAATTATTGCAACTAGAACGATGTCAAATTGAACTGTATAACCCTTGCCAAACTTCAGCTACAGTGATTTGTGAGTATAGTTCTAGTTCACCTCATTGTCAGGGATTAATGAGGGAGATTGCAGACTTTCCTGAAGTATATCAGCCATTACTGCAAAAACAACCTTTGCAAACTGTGGAAATTCTACCAGGAAACTATCTACAAGTGCAGGTTGTTTCCCAATTAGCTTGTCCCATTTTTGATGCTCAGGGAATTTTGGGCAATATTTGGTTAATTAAGCCAACAGAGGCGATATTTGAGGAATTAGAGATATCCTTAGTACAGGAAGTTGCTAATGAATGTGCGATCGCAATTCGTCAATCTCAACTCCAAGAAAAAAACAAAGCACAGGTAAAAGAACTAGAAAACCGCGAACGTCACAAAAACGAATTTCTCAAAACCCTTTCTCAAGAACTCCGCACACCTGTTACCAGTATTAGCCTCGCTGCTCAAACTCTAGAAAGTCTGCTCACCCCAAACGGTATTATCGATCTAGAATTAGTACCGCAACTGTTGCAGATTTTACATAACGAATGTGGACGCGAAAGCAAATTAATTAACGATTTGCTCACCCTCACCTATCTCAAAATTGAACCCGAACCCCCGACATTAATCGCCATTGACTTACAAACCTGGCTAACTCCCATTGTCGAGTCTTTTCGGGATGTTGCTGATTGTCAGAAACAAAACTTAAACCTGAGTATTGAGGAGAAACTTCCGCTTTTAGAAACCGATATCACCGATTTTGAGCGCATTATCACAGAACTGCTCAACCATGCTTGTAAATGCACCCCCGCAGGTGAATCAATCAAAGTCTCCGCTGACTTGAATGCAGACACAGTTGAATTAAAAGTCACTCATTCTGGTGTAGAGATTCCCAGTCATGAACTAACACAGGTTTTTCAGCCATTTTACCGCTTTCCTAACAATTCTCCCTGGAAATCGACCAACACGGGATTAGAACTGGCTTTAGTCAAAGCAATGGTAAAACGTTTAAACGGTTCAATTTATGTCGAAAGCAGCAATATGCAAATCAGTTTCACCATTAGATTCCCGCTTTAACCAGTTTTTTAACTGCAACACTAGCGCCAGCGTCAAAAGTCTGATATCATGAGTCCTAGTGTGGGTGAGTAGCTCAACGGTAGAGCAGTTGACTCTTAATCAATTGGTTGCGGGTTCGATTCCCTCCTCACCCACTAAACGCTATTAAGTCATTAAGAATATTCTCTCATGTAGGGTGCGTTACGCTGTCGCTAACGCACCATTAATATTATTTGGTAATTAATCAATATTTAGTTGTGTACGAAGATCATCTAGTGGTGACTCTGGTAATTTAGGGTGATTTGATTCCTCGTCTAGCTGTGCTTCTAGTACCTGTTCCTCCTCGTCAGGGATAAATTCCAGGGAAATCCTCACCCTCCCTTTTTGCCAACCACCTCCTGTTTGTTTCAACACTTCGCACTCAACACCTGTCAGCAACCATTCATCCCATGTACTACTAGATTCCCGATATACCCTGGCCACTAAATTACCCGTTATCTCCACCACCTGAAATGTTGAAGCATCAATAGGACTTTTATTTTTGGCTATAGACACAACATCCAACAAATCTAATTTTACAGATTTACTCATATTTACTCCAAGATACTGTAATTACTATTACTATCTTAAATAAGTAAAACACATAGCTTTGAGTATTTTTGCAAGTATCGGGATAAACTTTATATTCTAGGTTTCACCATCACAGAATAGAAAAAAAGAATGTTAGAAATTTAATTAATCAGGTAAAAAATCTTCATTCAAACATTCATCGACAGTAAAAGGAGACTCAACAGGAAAAATATCAAGCACTAACCCAGTTTCATCACTGGCTTGCTTTCTCGCATCTTGATAACATTCAATAAATACTACTTGAAAATACGCCTTCAAGCTAGGACTATCTTTAAAAGTTCTTGTCAATCTACGCCGATGTTCTCTAATAGTGGATTTCCAACTGTTAGTGCGTTTATCTTGTTGATATTTGTATTTTAGCAGGTGCATTAAGAGAATAACTAGGTTACTTTCTAATGCATGTTTCTCACTTCTTCCCATGCTTTCGATTTCTTCAAGCAGATTTTCTAAATCAATTTCTGCCAATTTCCCTGTTTTTAATTGTTTGGCTGTTGTTTCTATCCATAAGTAAAAATCTTGTTCGTAAAGATTAGCGTTTGTAGTTACTGTTGCTTGAGGTACTGTCATATAATTCTTTAACCTCTCGTAATTAAACTATGATTCTGGCATTATATCACGATACAAGTATTGACTTTGTGCTTATTATACTATACCTAAAAATTTGCAAGTCGCTGGGTAATGAATATTTAATACCAGCAAACTGTTAGACATTATCAAATCACAAAAAATTGGAATTTCATGTTTTTCCTTCTACAATCTTAATCTCTTCCGCAGTGAGTGTATATAGTTGATATACAATTTTATCAATCTGTCGGTCAGTTGCGTTAATCTGCTTTTGTAAAATGCTTTTATGGTTTGGCGTTCTTGCGTTTGCTAATTGCTGATGTAAACCAATCACCTGATTTACAAGTTGCACCATTCTTTCATGAAGCGATTGATCATTAGCATCTAAAAAATTAATAGTACGAATAGGTAATTTTTCCATGTACTGATAAATTAGTCTATATCTATATTCACCAGCACGACTTCCAAATGGAATGCTAATACAACTGATCGCAAACCAGGCAAGTTTACTATTAAGAATGCCAAGTAAGTAAAGATCATCTGTGCCTAAACAGTAAGCAGTATTTGCTATGTACGTCCCTGTTGTATCTAACGAAAAACGTGGATATTTAGCAATATCAGGATAGATAATTTTAGGAGAATCTAGCACTTCGTAATAATCACATGAACGCAACTCCCACCAAAATTGCCCCTGATCCTGTCGAAGTTTAGCTGCATCTATATAGTATTCTAAGTGCTGGGCAATAGGTGCATGATTGTCTTTGAGCCAGTTCCAAGCATATTCTTCTGAAATTGTAAGGATATTTTTATTGGATTTAGTTATCTGTTTTGCAGTCCAACCGTTAGGAATGACAATCAAATACCTTTTGGAATTACTGACGAAGTAACGCCGTATATCTTGTCCTCCTAAAAACTCCTTAATAAGAACTTCACAATGCGGTGAATTTTCAATAATTTCCGTTCGTTTATATTTGCTGAGTTCAAACGCTTCATTTAATCCTGTCTTGATACCGTAGAAAATTCTCTTTTCAATATACTCACCAAGCTCAATACCACGATATTTAATCTTTTCAAAAACTGCCATGTGAGATTCACTATCAAGTGACCAAGCTTGCGAAACAAAGCGGGAAATAGGAATAGAGTATTTTTGTTGATCAACGTAGTTTGTTAATTCTAAATTTTTAAGAACCTCAATTTTGCAAACTTCAACCTGTTCAGGCTGAGATTGTTTTCTGAAAACTGGAATACAAACATATGTATCTTTGGCCTTTGTAAAAACAGGAAGACCACCAAAATCAACGAACTGAAGTAAGGCTACAGTGTTACGAAGATATTGACGCAACGGGGCAGCATAAGTTGTTCGTAAAAAGCTACTCGATACAATGATGCTGAAAATGCCATCAGAACGCAGCAGTTTTAAACCTTTTTCAATAAAAAATACATACAAATCGGCAACGCCACTATAAGATGTATAATGCTGTTGCAAGTAATCCTTAAACTTCGCAAGTGATTCTTGACGGACGTAGGGTGGATTTCCAATTACTGCATCAAAACCGCCAGCTTTGATAATGTCTGCAAATTCCTCTTCCCAATCAAAAACATTGATTCGATAACGTTCTTCTTCATCTAACAAACTTAACTGTATATTATCGTAATAATCTGATTCGACCAGAGAATTGCCACATTTGATATTACTGCCTAAATCTGGTAATGCTCGTTCTTTAAATAACTCAAGCTGTCTAGAAACTGTTTCTTGAGATTCACCTTCTAATACTTTTAGCAATAATGATAATTTAGTAGTTTCTACTGCTTGATTATCAATATCTACTCCACAAATATTGTTCAACAAAATGCGTTTTTTCTCAGCAGAAGTTAGTGACCAATCTCCACTTGAATTTTGATAAATTTGCTTTTTATATTTGTTGATGCCCAGAGATACATATTGATCTCGATGCCAATCTAGCAGATATTGATAAGCACCAATTAAAAATGAACCTGATCCACAAGCAGGATCAATGATTTTTATCTTTTCCGCTTGTTTAGGTGTTTTGCCTTCTAGAAGCTTCCCAACAGTATTTTTAACAATGTAATCTACAATATAATTTGGTGTGTAATAAACACCACCAGCTTTTCTGACTTCTGGTTTATCTTCGACTATAGCACTATGGTTAGAAGTGAGGATAATTACTTTGCCTAAAAACTGCTCATAAACTTGACCTAATATTTCAATAGGAATAACAGAAAACTCGTAAGGGCTATCAGGATAGTAAACGCTTTTGATAATTTCTTGAAGTGGTTCGTCGCTAATCTTCAGATTTAGGGTTAATTCATCTGGCAGTTCAGGACGGTCTTTTTCTATGCGAAAATGGAATAGTCCAGAGTTGTATCGATCATCAGCCTGATAGAAAATTTTAACAAGTTCTTTATAGACATTCTTGCTATTTTGTAAACTCATTAACAGTCCATAAGGCTCAATTCCTCTGTCTTCGCAAATTCGCAGAAAGATCAGGCGGTTGATAGTCATCTGCACTGCAAAATTTAACTCACGCTGTTTCAGTTCAGGATTTTGCAATGCCAAATCAAGTGCCAGTATTTCCCGCCAAGACTCAATCTCTTTCAAGAAAGCAGCATCAACAGTAGTACTACCTTTTTTTACCTTTATTGATTCAGCATACTCATCTAGAGAACCTGTAATAACCGCCTCACGGGAAAATAGAGAGTAAATTTCATCCCAGCGTTCAGCATATTCTGTATACTTAAAATAAAGAATTCGAGCAGTTGAAGCTTTATCATTCTTTACAGGTTGAATGCGACAGTCGTAAACAGCGAATTCTTCAAAATCTGTCAAAATACTGATGGGTAAACTAGCAGACCATCCATAACGTCGGAGTTGATAAGCAGAAGTAATATCATCTTTGAGATTGACGGAGGGTTTCTTAGCCTCAACAAAAAACTTGCGCTCTTTACCAATGCGAAAACAATAGTCGGGAGCCTTAGTAGATCCATTAATTTTAAGTGCATACTCATGGATAACTTCTTTATAGCTTTCGGCTGTACCTTTTTCATTATCAATATCCCAACCCAGAGCTTTAAAGAAGGGATCAACAAACTCACGTCGTACTTGAGTTTCATTATATTTACCTGAGCGATAAGCACTTTCGTTTTCTTGAAAACGCTCGACCAACTCAATTACTTTGGTAGGAATAGCCATATTTTTATTTGATGCTAATTTAATTGGGTGTCGATATTTTTCAGTATATAGCCATAATTTATTCCCAATGGAGTGCGATCGCTCTTACCTCAATTTTTCCATGTATATACATTAAATTTCCCCCCAGTTGTGCGCTTACGTCTGGGTGATTTATGCCTTGTACCTGAATACTTGTCACCATGTATATCTTTTCTATTACTGGTGATTAAATTAACTAGATTATCAATCAAACGATCGCTCTCTAGCCACTTTAAATTCATTCAGAGCGATAGCGAAGCGCTCCGTAGGAATAGCATTTCTTAGGCACTGAAATTTCCTAATCATAAACTCTACTTCGATGTGCAATAATAACAAACATTAGTCTGAAGCAGGATTTTCAGGATTTGAGGATTTTCAAGATTTTATATATAAATATTAAAAATAGCCATTGATGTATTCAAGATAAGTAAATTATCAATAAATTATCCTGTACATCCTTTAATCTTGTAAATCCTGATTCAGACAAATTATAACGTAATTAGCTGTGATTGCAGATGTAGTAGTAATCTGTGTTTTGTTTCTTACCCAGTAAAGCAACTCCAAGCCTTCGCTATTGGAAATCTTCTTTAATGTCAGGCGATTTTGCCTCGGAAACGCCTATGCTAACGATTGGGTTAGGACTAAACTGTAAAGTCTTATCCCTTAAACACCATAGAAACGAAGGACAAAACACGAATGACTGCATTTCTAGATACCGCTATTGAAGCAATTGTATCCCGCGAAATCCTCGACTCACGGGGTAAACCAACAGTGGAAGCGGAAGTACATTTGGCTAATGGTGTTGTCGGACTAGCACAGGTTCCCAGTGGTGCGTCTACTGGCACATTTGAGGCTCATGAACTGCGGGATGATGATAAAAGCCGTTATGGAGGTAAAGGGGTACTCAAGGCGGTGCAGAACGTCAATGAGGTGTTAGCACCAAAATTGTTAGGTTTGGATGCTCTCAACCAAGAAGCCTTAGACAGAACGATGATCGCTTTGGATGGTTCACCTAACAAAGCCAATTTGGGTGCAAATGCAATTTTGGCGGTTTCCTTGGCTGCTGCAAAGGCTAGTGCTGAGTCTTTGAATGTTCCCCTATATCGCTATTTGGGCAGTCCTTTATCAAATTTGCTACCTGTCCCTTTGATGAATGTGATCAACGGTGGAGCGCACGCTTCTAATAACGTTGATTTTCAAGAGTTTATGATTGTACCTATTGGCGCTCCTTCTTTTAAGGAAGCTTTGCGCTGGGGTGCGGAAGTTTTTGCAACTCTCAGCAAGGTATTGGATGAAAAAGGTTTGCTGACTGGTGTAGGTGATGAAGGCGGTTTTGCACCTAATCTGGAATCTAATCAAGTGGCTTTAGAATTGCTAGTAGCGGCGATTAAAAAAGCTGGTTATAAGCCTGGGGAAGAAGTGGCTTTGGCTTTGGATGTGGCTGCGAGTGAGTTTTACAAAAATGGGCAATATGTCTATGATGGCAAACCCCATGCACCAAGTGAGTTTGTTGATTATTTAGGACAATTGGTTGATGAATATCCAATTGTGTCTATTGAAGATGGCTTGCATGAAGAAGATTGGCAAAATTGGCAATTACTAACTCAGAAGTTAGGCTCAAAAGTGCAGTTGGTTGGTGATGATTTATTTGTAACTAATGCTACTCGCTTACAAAAAGGCATTGAGCAAAAAGCAGCTAACTCAATTTTGATTAAGTTGAATCAAATTGGTTCGCTAACTGAAACTTTGGAAACCATTGATTTGGGAAATCGCAACGGTTTCCGGTCAGTTATTAGCCATCGTTCTGGTGAAACTGAAGATACTACGATCGCTGATTTGGCTGTGGCTACTCGCGCAGGTCAAATTAAAACCGGTTCTCTCTGTCGTAGTGAACGGGTAGCAAAATACAACCGCTTGCTCCGGATTGAGCATGAATTGGGCGATCGCGCTGTTTATGCTGGTACAGTTGGTTTGGGACCGAAGTAGGTGACAGGTGACAGGTGACAGGTGACAGAAAGAGGCAGAAGTTAGAAGGTAGAAGAAAGATAAATAGTCTTCCCCCTGTTCCCTGTTCCCTGTTCCCTGTTCCCTGTTCCCTGTTCCCTGTTACGGATAAAATCCGACTTTTGGCAACCCCAAGGTTTCATCCCAGCCCAGCATGATGTTCATGCACTGAATTGCTTGTCCTGCTTGACCTTTAATTAGGTTGTCGATGGCTGACATGACGATAACGCGACCTGTGCGAGGGTCAACTTCTATGCCTATATAGCAAACGTTACTACCGCACGCCCATTTGGTTTGGGGATAAATGCCGCTATTACAAATTTTTACCCAAGGGGAATTACGGTAAAAAGCTGTGTAAATTGTAATTAAGTCGTCACGGACTAATCCAGGATCTCGCAGTGAGGCGTAGACAGTTGCCAAAATTCCCCGCACCATAGGAATTAAATGGGGTGTAAATTGGACTGTTACTTCATGTCCGGCTAAATCGCTGCAAATTTGCTCAATTTCTGGGGTGTGGCGATGTCTGCCAACGTTATAAGCACCGAGGGAGTTATCTGCTTCGGCTAATAAGAGGTTAACTTTAGCTTGTCGTCCACCGCCAGATGTACCTGATTTAGCGTCAATAATGGCTGTTTCGGGGACGATTAAGCCTTGTTTGAGCAGTGGGGAAAGTGCCAGTAAGCTGGCTGTGGGATAGCAACCGGGACAGCCTATAAGTTGAGATTCGGCGATGCGATCGCGGTACAATTCCGGTAAACCATAAACTGCTGTAGCGGCAACAGTGCGATCGCTTCTTTGTGTACCATACCAATTTGTATAAGTTGCCAAGTCACTGAATCTATAATCTGCACTCAGATCCAGTACTTTGCATCCTTTCTCTATCAGTTGAGGAGCAATTTCGCAAGCTAGACCGTTGGGTAAGGAAAGAAAGACGACTTCACAACGACTAGCAATTATTTCTGGGTCTACTGCTTCAATTTTTAAGTCAACTATATTACCAAAATGGGGGTAAAGATCAGCAAATGATTTGCCGGCGCTGCTTTCACCACCTAAATAAACCAGTTCAACTTCTGGATGATCCATTAGGAGTCGGACTAGTTGGACTCCGCCATAACCTGACGCGCCAACAATCCCAACTGGTACGCGTCTTAAATTACCCATGATCTGAAATCCTTATCCGATGAATGTTAATTCGTTCTTAGCTATCCACAATATCAGGAGTTTAGGAGTATGGCTTACGCCACGCTATCACCATCAAAATAAATATTCTCCCATTTTCCCAATCCCCATTTTCAGCATTAAAAATTTTCGTCATTTTATTGAATCGTTGCTCGTCTAGTTCCGTGTCCAATAAAGAGGCTACAATTTATAATAAGAAATTGTAAAAAAAATTTACGTTGGTAGCTGGAAATTTTCTGTGTCACAGCCTAAGACTAGCCAAGCTTTTGAATTTGATTCGATAGATGCCGCTTTGGCCGACCTCAAAGCAGGTCGTGTCATTGTGGTAGTAGATGACGAAAATAGAGAAAATGAAGGCGATTTAATTTGTGCCGCCCAATTTGCCACACCTGACATGATCAATTTTATGGCAGTGGAAGCTAGAGGGCTAATTTGTCTAGCCATGACAGGCGATCGCTTGGATGAACTAGATTTACCATTAATGGTGAGTACTCTAACAGATACTAACCAAACTGCCTTCACTGTCAGCATTGACGCTGGACCTCATCTAGGTGTCTCCACCGGCATTTCAGCTGAAGACCGCGCCCGTACTATCCAAGTCGCTCTTAACCCAGCCACAAAACCAGAAGAGTTACGCCGCCCTGGTCATATTTTCCCACTGCGAGCCAGGGCAGGAGGTGTGCTTAAAAGAGCCGGACATACGGAAGCAGCAGTGGATTTATCTCGATTAGCTGGATTGTATCCCGCCGGGGTCATTTGTGAAATTCAAAACCCTGATGGTTCTATGGCGCGGTTAACGGAGTTAGTACAATATGCCCAAAATCATAAGCTAAAAATTATTAGCATTGCCGATTTAATCAGTTATCGTCTCCAAAACGATCGCTTGGTATATCGAGAAATTGTTACCAAGCTACCGAGTCAATTTGGTCAATTTGATATTTACGGCTATCGTCACACCCTAGATAATACGGAACACGTTGCTATTGTCAAAGGAGATCCCGCAACTTTCCAAGATGATGCAGTCATGGTGCGAATGCACTCAGAATGTCTAACAGGTGATGCTTTGGGTTCTCTGCGTTGTGATTGTCGAATGCAATTGCAAGCAGCATTAAAAATGATTGAATCTGCTGGTCAAGGTGTTGTTGTCTATCTGCGACAAGAAGGGCGAGGCATTGGTTTAGTTAATAAACTCAAAGCCTACTCTTTACAAGATATGGGACTGGATACAGTGGAAGCAAATGAGCGTTTGGGCTTTCCTGCTGACTTGCGGGACTACGGTATGGGGGCGCAAATGTTAATGGATTTAGGCATTAAAAAAATTCGCCTGATTACCAATAACCCCCGGAAAATTGCTGGTGTCAAGGGTTATGGTTTGGAAGTAGTAGATCGTTTACCCTTGTTAATTGAGGCTAATGATTACAATTCCTATTACCTAGCGACTAAAGCAAAAAAATTGGGGCATATGTTGTTACAAAGTTATCTGGTGACAGTGGCTTTGCATTGGGAAGATGACCCCCAATTAGTAATCAAACGCTATGAAAGGTTAGAAAAACTGCGTCATTTAGCGAAAACCAATGATTTATTATTACAGGAAGAAGCTCGTCCATTAGCGATCGCACTATTTGATAAACCATCTTTAACTGTACACTTGGGTTTTGACCAAGCCAACGTGGCTGAATCAAATTGGTATCAACAAAATGGTCATCCATACCTGCAAGCAATCTGCCAAATTCTCGATGAACTAGTCAACTTACCCTACATCCACAAGCTAGAATTTCTTATTTCTGCCGGTAGTGATCCCTTGAGTAATTTGCAAGTACAACTAGATCGGCAGCATTTCACCCATGATATACCGCCATCATCGTTGAGCGATCGCTTGGAGACACAGCAAATTTACAGCTTTAGTAAATAAACTTGCCTCATTTTCACTACATTGATAAAGCCTGTAGGGGCGGGGAAAACCCGCCCTCCATTGTTGGCAGATTCGTTAAAATATACCAAGGTTCTTTGGGTCCCTTATTTCTATATTTTCTCTTCCAATAAACAGCAATATTAAATAAGCCTAATTCATCCCCTTTACCACATTTGACTCCCTCATAAAACTTTGACATTCCTGGCTTAAATCCTTGGTTTTTAAGCAATTGATATTCTTGTCCTGGGTTTTCCTGAAAATGAAGGTCTTTTTTCTGACGTAGAGCAAAGTATACTCCTTGCTCATCAAGCCATTTAGCGAGTTTTGGACTATGAAACTCTCTGTCTGCTAATACCACAATCCGACATTTTTTCAACAGCTTTATCGCTGTTTTTATTAATCTTTTTTGTGTTTGTAAATTACTATTTCCTACATATTCATCCAATTTTCTTATAAATTGGCTACTTTCACCATATAAACTATCTGCCAGTACCAGTTCGATATTAAACCCCTCTTCAATTAACTCTGTAATTATTTCTGACGCTAACTCTATTTTAGTTTTATATTTATCTCCTGCTTTTAGCGTCCCTTTTGGTTTGAATACTTTTACACTTAATGGAAAAGTTATATTAGAGTACACTCCATAAGCATTGACCGAAACTATTCCATTATCAACTTTTCCTACACTTCCTAAATATTGTCTCGCTACATAATCAGTCTTTTTACCTTTCTTTCTATCTCCGGTTTCATCTATTACTACTGTTATCGCCTGACCATTCAATGCTTGCTTAACTTTATTTAATCTTCGTTGTTTTAATTCATCCACTGACCAATTTGAATTAGCTAGGAAATGATGTAATGACTGGGCTGAGTTTATACTTACTACCTTCGCTATCTCTGGTAATGACTTCCTTTTTATCCCTGATATGATTCCCAAGTGTAAATATTTGAAGCACTCATAATTTCTTACTTCCTTAAATAAGTCTTTATACTCTGCACAATATTCATCTATGATGGCAACTGTTGGGTGAGCATCTCTTGCTAAATGTTTCAGGATTTGTAACTCTACATCCATTGCCCTACTTACCTTTCAGGGTTTTCTTTTTTTATTCTTTTATTCAGAATACCCGGAAAGTGACAAAAGAGGGGTAAATATAGATTTTTAATGTGAATTTATTAGCGGTTGTTGTTAACTGCAAATGACTAAATGTGCCAGGGTTAGCGCATCTCAAAACTTATTGACAAGAGGATTCTACTCAAGGAGAATAGTTTGCTATGGATGCGGCTAATACAGAAACCATGTATTGATCATTCATCACAGATCGTCTTGATTTTTGTCGAATACTACGACGAAAAGTTGGTTCTCGGTCTAAGGCATTGAGGGCAATGCGACGTAATAAAGCAAAGTTTTGTGGACTGTGCATAGAACGAATTCGAGATTCATCTGCTCTTTCAGAGAGCCGCTTCGCGAACATGGAAAGTGACATCCAATGTCCAATGAACAGAGTTTTCAATCCCCCAATGCTGTCGAATCGCACTACCAATTTTGTTAGCATCAACCCTGCTAAATGTGCTGGGAATAAATGCCTAACAAGTGTTATAGCAATCCTAAATCATTCATGAGAAAACACCATACTCATAAAGTTTTGGAAAGTCAAAAATTTGACAATGAATGGATAACTCAAATAACGCCTTGACTACAGTAAAAGAATGACAGAAAAAATAAAACTCTCTAATTAATCGTTTTGCTTGTAGCCAAATATCTTCTACAGGATTCTGTTGTGGTGCATTCGGGGCAAATCTCAAGCAGGTAATCCACCATTGTTCTTTTTCAAGTTCACGATTTAATGAATCTAGATAATCTTGAATTTCTTGTGAACGATGATAACTTGCACCATCCCAAATTATTAAAAGTTTGGCTCCAGGTCGCTGTTTTTGAAGATATTCTAAAAAATTAATTGTGTTTTTAGAGTCACCTTTTTCAGCTTTATACGTGAGAAATTCTTTGGTTTTATAATCCAATGCACCGAAATATGTTTGTTTATCACGAGCATTTACTACTGGTATTGTTACTCGTTCACTAGTTTTCCCCCAAACATACCCTATTATATCCCCCCAAAGTAAATGACATTCATCTACCATGAACACAACTAGGTCTCCTGTCTCTATTTGAGGCCGTCGCGTCTCCAACAACTCACAAATCTCTTTTTTTTTTGAATCTACTAATTCTTGGTTATATTTTGGATTATTTGCTTGAGTTTTCTTCCAACTAATACTGGCAGCATCAAATAAATCGTAGTAACTTTGTTTTGAGGAGAATGTTACTCCATATTCTGAGGCAATATAGTACTCTAATTCATTTAAAGTCCATCTGTCTTTGGTTTGCAACCATTCCATTACCTCGGCACGTTGAAGCTCATCTAGAAAACCTTTACTTCCTTTATGCCCTAGTTTTAACCCTTCCAGCCCCAGTTTAAAAAATGCTTTTTTATAGGTACTAATGAAGCCAGATGAGACACCTAATATTGGCATTATCTCTTCATGCTTGTATCCACATAACAGCATTTTTACTGCTGTAGCTCGCTTGATTTCACGTGGCTCTTTATTATTTTTGATAAAATCTTCTAATAATTGTATCCACATCACCACACCTGCACCTTGGTTTCAAACGTTACTTTTAAGCTCTCTCCGTATTTTCTCATGAATGATTCCGGATTGCTATATTTATGTAATAACAGTATTTAAATATAAAGTTACGATAAACTAAATGAAAATACTGGCACAAAAAACTTTTCCAATACTTCACATTAGAACTGCACAATTGCTAAGAGGATAGAAAGGATGTATAAAAAAGTATAGTGTATCCAATAGGGAAAGACTGTTTCAGTAAAAAGTAAATTTTTACACTTACACTTAAGTATCCAAGTTTGAATTTATGAATACCAACTCGTCGAACTCTCTGTTAGCAGTTCCCACTGGCGTATTAAAGATTTCTGAATATCCACCCATTGATGTGACTGTAGATCAGCCAATTTTTCTATCTCTAGTTATTCCTACGTATAAAGAGCGTGATAATATCGGAAATGTAGTCAATATTTTAAGTCACTTACTGGATGAGGCTATTCCTGGTAATTATGAACTGATTGTGGTGGATGATGATAGCCCAGACCGGACTTGGGAAGTAGCACAATCACTGATGCCAGATTACCCCCAATTGCGAGTGATGCGACGAGAAGAGGAACGGGGACTGTCTTCGGCAGTAATTCGTGGGTGGCAAGCAGCTACAGGGCGTGTTTTAGGTGTAATTGATGGAGATTTACAGCATCCACCAGAGGTGTTGATGCAACTTTTGGAGAAGATAGAAGATGGGGCAGATTTGGCTTTAGCCAGCCGTCATGTAGATGGTGGTGGTGTTAGTAGTTGGAGTGTGATTAGGCGCTTTTTATCCCGTGGGGCGCAAGTGTTGGGATTGATTATATTACCAGGGGTGCTGGGAAGAGTGTCTGACCCGATGAGTGGTTATTTTATGGTTAGGCGGAGTGCGATCGCTAATGCCACACTTAATCCTGTAGGTTATAAAATTCTTCTAGAGGTGATCGGCAGAGGAAAAGTGGGTGAAATTGCTGAAGCTGGTTATGTCTTCCGCGAACGGACGGAAGGCGAAAGCAAGGTAACATGGAAGCAATATTTAGAGTATATCCATCACTTAGTTCGATTACGGGTATCTACTGGACGTATAGGAAAAATTAGAAGAAAAGTTAACTTTCCTGTGCAGCGATTTCTCCGTTTCGGTGCAGTGGGATTTAGTGGGGTATTTGTTGATTTAACAATATTTCACGTAATGCGTACCGTGATTAATTTGGGTTTAACTCGTAGTACAATTGTGTCTGCTGAAATAGCAATTCTCAATAATTTCCTCTGGAATGATTTGTGGACTTTTGGTGATATTTCCCGCAAACAGATAGGAAATCGGCAGCGTTTTAAAAGATTCTTAAAGTTCAATATGGTCTGTTTAGCGGGGATAGTTATTCAAACTTTAGTAGTTAATTTCCTTTTCAATAGCTTGGGTATGAATCAGTATTTAGCTAAGTTAGTAGCGATCGCAGTTGCCACAATCTGGAATTTTTGGGTTAACCTCAAATTAAGCTGGCGGGTAACTGAGGTAAAATAATTAAACTAACCAAATTTTCTAGTTTGCATATATCTGTAGATAGCTGCAATATTACGGGCATCATCAATCCCTCTATGATGTGTACCTTGTAATTCCATGCCTAAATGGTTAAGGGCTTGCGCCATACCAAACTTATAAGATACACCTAAATATTTGGAAAACTCTGTTTTGATATTTCTGTGTTCAGAACCAAAAGGATAGGGGACATTATGAAATTTACAATCTTGGATAAATTGCGTTTTGTCGTAATTACCCCAAGAGCAGAATATATTATTAGGAAATAAATCAATCCATTCTTTAAACTGGGGAATTACCTCTATAAATAGAGGTGCTGACTCAACTTGTTGCTGAGTAATACTTGTTAATTCCGTGCAGAAAGCTGTAAGTTGGGGATGTCGAACAGGTTGGATAAATTGTTGAAACTCAGAATCAATCTCCCAGGTTTTTCTATTCAGCATTACCGCACCAATTTCGATAATCTCCATTTCGTGACGCGGTATACTACGTTGATTACAGCAAGTAGCTTCCAGATCGACTACCAGAAAATAATTATTACTCATAAATTATGAAAAGGGTTTGAGCCAACCTAGTAAAATAGCTGTATCGAGAATAATAGCGGCAAAGTTAAACCATAATATACTTTCTCCTGCAAATATCAAGAAAGGCAAAATGGTATCAGTATAATTCCAGCCCACTTCTATTTGAGTTAATCCCCGCACCAAACCAAAAGCCCAAATTCCACCAGTTTTCAGGTGAGGATTTGTATCGGTGCGGATGATATAGCGGTAGGTGACACCAAATAGAAATCCAGAAAACCCTGCAATCGCACCACTAGCTAATACCTCTAAATTTAACTCCTTAGTAACAAGTATCGGAAGATACTCAGTTAGCACAGACCCATTGAAAAGACTGGTGATCAGGAAAGCTAAACCCAGAGATATACTACCCATGATTCCCGCTTTTACCGATTCTAACCGTTCTGCCATTAGTTCCATAATTTTGCCAAATCTGCTATCAAGTCCATTAACGAATCAACTGCCTTTTCCCGGTATGATAAATATTAGAGCCGTTTTGTAATTATTTGAAAAGTGGAACTATGATTTTGACACTGGGTTGGGTATCACTTTTGGTTGTGTTCACTTGGTCGATTTCAATGGTAGTTTGGGGACGCAACGGACTATAGAGGAATCGTGGAAAGTCCATTTTTGAGTATTTTGGCTTTGGTTGCCGTAGTGCTGTTAGTGTCAGTTACAGGCGGTGTCGTTTATTTGACATTAGCAGATTGGCGCGATCGCCGTCGTCGAGAAGACGAAACCCGCGAACTTAGACGCAGCACTGGTAAGCGACGATGACGCTATTACAGCTCACAGCATACTGTTTACAGGCTTAAAAAACCTGTATGTGGGGAAACGACTCAGATTGTTTCCCCACATATTTTTATGTACAAAAACTATACAAAAACCAATAAAATACGGAATTTACGTTGTAATATATAGGACTCCTATTTGATTTTTGAAAAAACTCTGTACACCTAAATTCTCTGAAACCCTTTTGTATGGCTACACCAATAATTTGCAGATGTCAAACCGGATTCCTGTAGAGTGATCGCGCTCACTTTATAAAAAATCATGGCGTGAAAGGCATTAACGTAGATTTATTGTTATTTGCTATAGCACTAGTATAATATTAAACAAAAGTTTTTGTGGCTTTTGAGTTGTCGTTATGGTTTTCCATAACCATGTTAAATCAGCCCCCTCTCTTTAATCTTTTTATTTTGGGAAAAATATTGTTCTACTATGTCACAATCAAATCGAGTGATTCCTGGAGAGTTTATATACATCTCAATCATTTTATTAATTGCCGCCTTACTAAGAGTCCTATTTTTAGGAATTATTCCAAATGGTTTTTTTTGTGATGAAGCTTCCAATGGATATGACTCTTACTCCATTCTTCAGACACTACGCGATCAACATGGTAATTTTTTACCTTTATTTGCCAGGGCATTAGATGATTATCGCCCTTCCATGTATATATATTTAACAGTTCCTTTTATAAAAATTTTTGGACTTAATGAGTTTGCTACCCGATTACCTGCTGCTGTTATAGGAACAGGAACTGTTTTAGCTTTATATTATCTAGCTAAAGAAATTTTTAATAATAGAGTTGCTTTAATTTGTGCTTTTTTATTAGCAATCAGTCCTTGGCATATACAGTTTAGTAGAATTGCTTTTGAAGCCATTCTTATCCCTTTACTCTTCACTTTAGGAGTTTTGTTTTTTGTTAAAAGTTTTAAACAATCAAACTATCTAATTTTAAGTTCTTTATTTTTTGCTTTAAGTCTTCATACTTATCAAGCAGCAAGAGTTTTTGTTCCTTTGTTCTTACTGGGAATAGTAGTGATATACAGGAAATATTTGTGGAGAATTAAAAAGCAAACATTAATCGCTGTTATATTATTTTTATTGATTTTTATACCACTTTTTAGCTTTTGGATATCACCAGAAGGAATGGCAAGGGCTAAAGGAACAGGAGTAGAAACTAATCCATTGCTTATTTTTCAATACTATTTATCTTACTTCAATCCAAAATTTCTGTTTTTAAAGGGAGATTACATTGATCGCCATAGTCCGGAAGGAATTGGAGAACTTTACTATTTTGAATTAATTACAGTTCTAGTTGGCTTATTTTACATAGCAAAAGAAAACAGAACAGAAAAATTTATCCTCCTATTTTGGCTATTTCTGTATCCTATACCCGCTGCTCTGACAACACCAGAACACGCACTGCGGGCAATATCAGGTGTCACCATCTTCGCTATTTTTTCTGGCTATGGTGTTGTTAAAATAATTGATTTTTTAGATTCAAAACGCAAAATATTGTTGGTAACAACTATATTTATTTTAGTAGCGAGTCTAGGCATTTTAGGAAAACGATATTTTTTAGATTATCCAAAGTATACTACCAGTGAATGGCAATATGGAATGAAAGAAGCTATTACCTATGCCGAAAAAAGTAATTATGATTGTATCGTAGTTAGTAATCAGCTTTACCTCAAAAAATGTGGTTCAATTCACGTATTTATTCCTTTTTATACTCAATATCCTCCTCAAGAATATCAAAAGTCACCTGTTGATCCTGTGAAGAGGAAACAACTTTTTCTAGGGGAAGGAGATTACTCAATTGGTAAGTATAATATCCTTTCTATCTCTGAACAGGAACAATTAAATACAAAATGCTTGTTTATCCTTCAAATAGATGAAGTAAAAGCAACCACAGCACGAGGTTATCAATGGAAAAAAGTTCATACAGTTAAAGATAGTCGTGGCATTGAATATATTAATCTCCTGGAAATTAAGGATGGAGGCATTTAAAATCATTAGGACTTACGCAAGTGTCACACTAAAAATCTGTTGCCGGGTGCGTCAGATATCAACAATCTGTTTATTCGCAGGATTCATGCAGTCTTAAGCACCCTACTAATGTGCCAGTTGCGTAAGTCCTGAGCATCAGAGAATGCAAACTACGATTGCAGGTAAGGATAAGACTCATACCATTTCTGGATTATAGCTTGCATGGCATAGCCTTAAATGCGCCTATGATATTTCTGTAAAAATAGACATTGTAGGGGCAATTGGGCAATTCACGAATTGTCCCTACGTAAATAAAGCGCAGCTTCACATGAAATTAGTACCAAATCGTTGACTCACGTATTTTTATGTACAAATACTCTACAGCCACCAATGTTTAATATTTATTGTTACCCTAGAAAATAATTATATTGAGAATCCTGTGGGAAATGATACAATCGACATCCCAAAAAAAATACCAGCCAGATATGACATTTTCCCTCGATCAGGGTGAAAAACAAAAAACTCTGTCTAGAGTAATTGCCCAAATTCGTGAGTCTTTAGATATAAACACTATCTTCAAAATTACAGTTACAGAAGTCCGTCAGTTGCTTAACACAGATAGGGTTGGGGTGTTTCGCTTTTATCCTGAATTGGAAAGGGAAGGCGAATTTATCTATGAAGATGTAGGTGCAGAATCAGTTTGCATCTTGACAACTAAACTGTATAACCACTGCTTTGCTGGGGAGTTTACCAAACTTTATCGGGAAGGAAAAATTCAAGTAATATCGGATATTTATCAAGATGTTACTAGTGATTGCCATGTGAAAATTTTGGAAAAATTTCACGTTCGTGCCAATATAGTTGTCCCCCTGATGAAATGTAAAGATTTATGGGGTTTGCTATATATTCATCAGTGTAGTGGATCACGGGAATGGAAAGCATCAGAAATTGAATTTGTGCAATTAATTGCTGAACATCTAGGAGTTGCCTTACAGCAAGCAGATTACATAGAACAGATGAAACTGCAATCTGCACAACTCGCACAAGCTAAAGCCAGAGAAAAAGCAGCAGAATGGCAAAAAACTATAGCGATAACCATCGAAAAAATTCGCCAGTCGCTGGACTTAGAAGACATTTTCCGCACTACTACCGAAGAACTCAGAAAGTTACTGAATAGCGATCGCGTCGCTATTTATCGCTTCAATCCTGATTGGAGTGGTGAATTCGTATTTGAGGCTGTCACTGAGGGTTGGGTTACTCTCATGGAAGAACAGTTACAACGACCAGAATTAGGAGACAACATCAGCGAATGCAAATTAAAAGATTTAATTGAACCTTCTACTGATACATACCTACAAGATACAGGAGGTGGTCGGTTTACTAAAGGTGAAGTATATCGTGTTTGTAATGATATTTATCAAGCCGGATTTAGCGACTGTTACATCAAAGTTTTAGAAAGCTATCAAGCGAAGGCTTATGTAATTATTGCTATCCTTTATAAGCATAAAATTTGGGGCTTATTAGCAGTTTATCAAAACACAGAAACCCGCGATTGGCAAGAAGATGAAGTCTACTTACTCACCCAAGTTAGTTCACAATTAGGTGTAGCTTTGCAGCAAGCAGAATTGTTGAAACAAACACAGCATCAAAAAGAGGAAATTACCAAAACTCTCAAGGAGTTACAGGAAACTCAAAGCCAGTTAATTCAAAGTGAAAAAATGGCTGGTTTAGGACAACTAGTAGCTGGGGTAGCTCATGAAATTAACAACCCGATTAGTTTTATTTATGGCAATATACCCTATGTTAATAATTATGCTCAAGATTTACTAAAATTTATACGTATTTACCAAGAAAGCTATCCTCAACTAACAGCAGAATTCAAACAGCAAGTAGCATCTCTAGATTTAGATTTTATTGCTGATGATTTGCCAAAAATGCTAAATTCCATGATGAGTGGGGCTAACCGTATTCGTGAATTAGTTCTTTCATTAAGGATTTTTGCTCGCCTTGATCAAGCAGAAAAGAAGCCTATTAATTTACATGAAGGCATCGACAGTACACTTTTAATTCTTCAAAATCGACTACTACAAACAGAAACAAATTTTCCAGCCATTCAAGTCATTAAAGAATATAGTAATTTACCAACCATATTCTGCTATGCAGCCCAGATAAATCAGGTGTTTCTGAATATTATCAATAACGCAATTTGGGCATTAGAAAAATCAATGGCAGGTGGAAAATTAACTGACCAGCCGAAAATTTGGATTCGGACAAAACTTACAGGACAAGATTCTGTTTTGATTTGTATTGCTGATAATGGTTGTGGCGTTGAAAAAGGGATGGAATCACGGATTTTTGAACCTTTCTTTACTACGAAAGAACCAGGAGAAGGTACTGGGTTAGGTTTATCTGTGAGCTATCAAATTATTGTAGAAAAACATGGTGGTCAAATTAGGTGTGTTTCTGAAGCTGGTAAAGGTTGTGAGATTTGGATTGAAATTCCCCTAAAAATTTCAAGTTAATAATAAAAGAGGAGTTGTCATTTAGCTAAACCCTTGGGCATACTGGTGAGATAGATATTTATTAGACAAAAGCGTGAAAATTAAATGTGCGTTTCCTAGAACCGTTGTAGAGACGTTCCATGAAACGTCTCTACTTTTCAATTCCTATGTCTATTAATTGCGATAGTGCCGTCTGTGAGGTAATTTAGACATGAAACGATATATGCCTTTGATACTCATTGGCTTTCTACTGTTTGTGGCAGGAGGAGATCAGGTGTTACCTGGTGCTTTAGGAAAAGCCAGTACTCAGACTCGTACAGCTATGAACAACTTTGCTCTTAACCTGTTTCCCTCTTGGCGACCAAAGACAAAACCCTACGAACGGACAGAGAAAGAGATACAGAAATTAGAAAAAAAATAGAACTAGCAGTCAAAGAACTTTTTAGCTGGTTGAGTTTTGATGAAAAAAGAAACACAGAAGAAAATCTCCGCAAACCTCGGCGTTACCTCTGTGTTTCTCTGCGTTTCAAAAAACTCTAAACCAAAAGTGTTTGCAGCAAAGGTTTATCACTATCTAACTTACCAGTCCGCAACCATTCACCCATGTCAGCGGGTGCTTTTGCTTGGGTAATACGTTCCCGTAAATAGACACCTTCCAGGATTTCTTTTTGCAATAATTCCTGGGCAATCTCTTCTAGTAAGTCGCGGTTATATTGGAGAATGCTTAAAGCCATATGATGGGCATTATCTAATATCTGCTTAACTTCTCGGTCAATTTCTTCTGTCATTTGGGGACTAATTGAACGTCGAGGATTGCCGTAACCTTCAATAAATTGCTGTTGAACTTTTTCAAAGGCAACTGGACCGAGTTTATCGCTCATTCCATAAATTGTAATCACGCGTTCTGCTAAATCAGTGGCTTTTTGAATATCGTCAGCAGCACCAGTAGAGACTTTACCAAAGACGATTTCTTCGGAAGAACGCCCACCTAATAATGTGGCAATGCGTCCGCGAATTTCGTCTTCTATCATTAAGAAACGGTCTTCTTCTGGCATTTGAATTGTATAACCTAAAGCACCGACACCACGAGGAACAACAGAAATTTTCTCAACTTTGCCAGCACCGGGCATTAATGCACCAACTATGGCGTGTCCAACTTCGTGATAAGCGACGGTTTTTTTCTCGATTTCATTCAAGACACGAGAACGTTTTTCTAAACCGGCAACTAAACGTTCAATGGCTTCGTTAAAATCTGCCATGAGTACTGCTTGACGATTATTTCTCGCGGCTAATAATGCGGCTTCATTAACTAAGTTGGCTAAATCTGCACCAGCAAAGCCAGGTGTGCGAGTGGCAATAATTCCTAAATCTACATCTTCGGCAAGTTTGACGTTTCTAGCATGAACTTTGAGAATTGCTTCACGACCAATTTTATCCGGTCTATCGACGACAACTTGACGGTCAAAACGACCGGGACGACGTAAAGCGGGGTCAAGAACTTCGGGACGGTTGGTAGCAGCGATGATAATTACACCGGTGTTAGCGTCAAAACCATCCATTTCGGTGAGTAATTGGTTGAGGGTTTGTTCTCGTTCATCGTTACCACCGACGAAACCACCAGGTCCACCACGAGATTTACCTAAAGCGTCTAATTCATCAATGAAGACGATACAGGGGGCTTGTTGTTTGGCTTGTTCAAATAAATCGCGGACTCGTGCTGCACCGACACCAACGAATAATTCGATAAATTCGGAACCGGAGATGCTGAAGAAGGGAACACTGGCTTCTCCTGCGATCGCTTTTGCTAGTAATGTTTTACCAGTACCAGGAGGGCCAACTAACAACACACCTTTGGGAATTTTTGCCCCTAAGTTAGTGTATTTGGTCGCATTTTTGAGAAAATCAACGATTTCTTCTAGTTCGGCTTTGGCTTCATCTACACCCGCCACATCTAGGAATTTTACCCCAGTACTACCTTCAGAATAAATGCGGGCTTTGCTTTTACCTACTGTCAACGCTGCGGGGCCACCAGCTTGACGATTCATTAAAAAAGCCCAAATCCCAAAGAAAATTAATGGAGGAGCGACCCAACTCAATACCGTGCCAATCCAGGCGTTTTCGGCTGGTGGTGGTGCGGCAAATTCGACCTTATTCTCGCGGAGAATTTTCGGTAAATCTAAATCAATGGCGACAGGTGTGGTTATGAATACATTTTCAGCAGTTTTACCTTCAGGGGTTGGGGTTTTGATAGAATATTCGATGCGATCGCTCCCCACAACCGCTTTATCTACCTTACCAGCTTCTACCTGAGCAATAAAATCACTATAGGGAACTTGTGTTGATTGAGTCCCAAACAAACTCGGAACTATCAAATTTAACAACAACAACAGAGTCAATAAAATTAAAAAACTCCCACCAAACTGCCGGATTTTCGGTGTTTTCATTTGCTTATTATTAGTTTCAACAGGCATATTTTTACCTCAATTAAATTTGGTAATGGGTGATTAGTGATTGATGATTGGATTATTAAACCTTACATTCTTCCTATTCCCTATTCTCTGTTTTCAAGTTAATAACAAAGCAAATAATCCACATAGAGCAATACCATCAAATACACCAGCACCACCAATACTCAACACACCAGAACTCATAGCTTGAATATCTTTTAGATGTAACAAATCAGCACCAATGACCGTACCTAGAACACCACCAGCAAAAGCTACAGGTGCAGCATGAGTTGAGGCTATGAGCATGGCAGACACAGCCGCACTTAAAGGAGCAAGCAATGGATTCATTTGAATGCCAATTCCCGGTACTACCTGAGCTGCGAAGTAGCTGACAACAGTGACAATGGCTGTAACTATCAGAATTGCCAGCGTATTTCCCTGAGAAAATTGGTATAATGCCAACGCTACAGGTATTAATCCACCACCCACATTTAGAGCTACCACGGTAGAACGTTGTATTTTCCTTAACGGAATACCCCAAAATTCCCTTAACCACAGTGCAGCAAATTCATCCGCTACTTGAAAGGGAGCTTCTAAGCGATAAAGGGGAATATTGATTGTACTAGTAACAATTACTAGCAGCAATAATAAAAAGGCAATATTAGGAGAAAAACCCAACTTGGCTACTGCAATTTCTACCACGTCTACTGCTACAGCAAACCAGATAAATGGCAGCAACAGCAACAAAGCGATAAATAACAGTAATGAAACTGGTAGATAAATCATAGGTGTGAGAAAATAGAATTAATTGGAAGTTACAGCATCCAATCCAGCCTTTTGGCAATTTACCAGCAACTAGAGAATGTGATTATTCCCATATTTTCGAGAATTTAATTTTGGTAGGGATTCAGGATACAGAATGTTTGATATAGCAGGGAACAGAAAAAAAATATTCTTCTTCCTCCTGACTCCTGACTCCTGACTCCTGACTCCTGACTCCTGAATTCTTACTAATTTTGTTGTGTATGTTTACAGCTACAAAATCAAAACAAGTAAATTTTTGTATCTGATACCTATTGTAGAAACTGAATCGTGCAGTTTAAATTCGTGTATACCCCACCAAAAAAATGTGTATTGCCGTACCGAGATGAAAAATCAACTAGGCTTCTTGCTAAAACTACTTCTACTCTCAACTGTAATATCATTTTCGATTAAGTATGTTGGTCCGATGTTTTTGATTCCACAAACATCAACAAACGCGCTAATTCTAATTTTATTGCCTACTATAACTATGATCACTATCCTACTTTGGCGAATTCCAGCACAGAAACAAAATTAACTGAAAATCTTCAGGGAAAACCCTTAAAATCAGCTAACCTAGCTACATAGCTAGAAAATTTTATCACAGTCAGCTTTGGGAGTTAGTGTGTGAAACTTGGTCAATGGATTGGTTTAATTGCCTTAGTCATATCATTATATATATTGTGGCAACTACGGGAAGTACTGTTACTGATATTTGCTGCTGTTGTTTTAGCAACTGCCTTAAATAGGTTAGCTCAACGTTTAGAAAGCTTAGGGATGAAACGTGTCCTTGCTGTTGTTCTGTCAGTAGCTCTCTTTTTCGCTGGTGTAATTGGCTTTTTCTGGCTGATTGTGCCACCCTTTGCCCAGCAATTTCAAGAACTCACTTTACGAGTTCCTCAAGGGTTTGAACGCATTAATGATTGGATTGACGAACAGAGAACTCATATTCCTGACCAATTAGTACCTTATATCCCCGATCTTAACGGTTTAATTTCCGAAGCACAGCCTTTATTTAATCGAGTATTGGGCAACTCTTTTGCCTTTGTTTCTGGCTCTTTGGTAATTGTCCTGAATATTCTCTTGGTGCTAGTTTTAACAGGAATGTTTTTAGCCGATCCTAATGCTTATCGTAAAGTATTTATACGGCTGTTTCCCTCATTTTATCGGCGACGAGTAGAGGGAATTTTAGCCAAGTGTGAAGCTTCATTAGAAGGATGGGTGACAGGGGCTTTTATTGCTATCTTTGTGGTGGGATTGATGAGCTTGGTGGGCTTGTCAGTTTTGGGGGTAAAGGCAGCTTTAGCACTAGCAGTTTTAGCGGGATTTATGAATTTAATTCCTAATTTGGGGCCAACTATGAGTGTAGTTCCAGCAATGGCAATCGCTCTTTTGGATTCTCCTTGGAAACCTGTTGCTGTCTTAATTCTCTACTTTTTTATTCAACAAGCTGAGAGTAATTTTATCACCCCTGTAGTCATGGCACATCAGGTATCTTTATTGCCAGCATTAACCTTAATTTCTCAGTTATTCTTTGTTACTTTCTTTGGCTTTTTAGGATTATTGTTAGCACTACCTTTAACTGTTGTCGCTAAAATTTGGATACAAGAAGTATTAGTTAAAGATGTTTTGGATGAATGGCGGCATAATCATCAACTAGATAATGAATTAGTGATGGTTTATGAATCTACTGATATCAACAATATTCAGGAAGTGGAAGTTACAGGAAAGGATGAAGAGTAATTAGACATAGAAGTAAAAAGGATTGTAGAGACGAGAATCCCTACTCATGGAACGTCTCTACAAAAGTTCTGGATAACGCATATTTAAATTCAGTCGATGTCTCTTGAGGTAATAATAATTTCGCTTTTACGCAGTCACCGCACCTACAGTATCCCTGACGAGATGACCATCTTCCATGTAAACAATACGATCTGCTATATCTAAAATGCGGTTATCGTGGGTAACAAGCAAAATTGTACAACCATGCTCTTTTGCTAATTTCTGCATTAATTCTACCACATCCCGTCCAGATTGCTTATCCAGTGCGGCTGTCGGTTCATCTGCTAAAACGATTTTAGGTTGACTTACTAATGCTCGTGCGATCGCAACTCGTTGTTTTTGTCCACCTGATAAACTATCTGGGTAGTAATCAATTCGATTTCCTAATCCTACCTCTTCTAGCATTGCTTTTGAACGATTAAGCATTTCCTGAGTTGATATTTTTGGTTGTAATTCTAAACCCATTCGCACGTTTTGCAGTGCTGTTAAACTACCATGTAAGTTATGAGCTTGGAAGATATAACCGTTATTGCGTCGTGCTTGGGTGAGTTGTTTGGGATTAGCTTTGCATAATTCTTCACCTAATATTCGCAAGCTTCCTGATTGAGCAGAACGTAACCCACCAGCTAAGGTTAATAATGTGGTTTTTCCTGAACCTGATGGCCCAGTCATGATGACAATTTCACCTGTATTAATAGTGAGATTGATATTAAATAATACTTGTTTTTTCAGTTGTCCAGTTCCGAAGTAATGGTCGAGATTTTGAATTGAAATTACTGGTTTTAGAGAATTAATAGTTTGCATAATCGAGGTTTTAAAGAAGTTTTTCACGCAGAGACGTAAAGAGTGATTGTGAAGTGTTTAAAACATATCGGCTGGATCGGCTGATTGTAGTTTACCAGTGGCTACTGTGCCGGAAATTGCACACATGATGATTGTCAATAGAAAAACTATTAACGCTCTTGTTAAGGTCATGTATATTGGTAAGTTGGTGGCGTTTCTAGTCAGTTGATAAAGTCCTAAAGGTACTATGAATCCAGGAATAAAACCCAATGCTGCCAAAATAATTGCTTCTTCAAAAATTACACCTAATAAATATGAGTTCTGATATCCCATTGCTTTAAATGTTGCATATTCTTTGAGATGGGCATTTACATCTGTGGAAAGAACTTGATAAACAATAATGACACCAACAATAAATCCCATAGATACGCCTACTGTAAATATAAAGCCGATAGGACTTTCTTTTTTCCAATAATCTTCTTCAAATTTAATAAATTCTTGCTTGGTAAAAACTTTCACATCTTCATTTTTTAGCTGTGATTTTAATGCTTGGGCAACAAGTTGTGGATCATAGCCTGGTTGAATGGAAATTAAGCCGAGATTGATGCCTCCTACCTGTCGTTTAGGAAAGATGCGGAGAAAGTTTTCATCGCTAGAAATTAATGTACCATCAGCCCCAAATGATGCTCCTAATTTAAATAATCCACTAATATTAATTGTCCGTTTTTCTATTTCTGTGCTGACAATTTGACCTGCATCAATTTTGCTAAATACCTGCTCATAATCACCTCTAGCACCCCGGTCAAAAAGGAAGTTATCTGGTAATTTAAGTTTATCTAATTGGGCGTTGATTTCTGGTATATCTAATACAGCTTGTTCAGGATTAAATCCGATCGCTTGCACTGAGGTCTTGCGGCGTGTTTGGGGATTTTTCCAGGTGACTAAACCGATATACATGGCTTCGGCTGATTTAACACCGGGTACATCAGCTGCTTGAAAGAGTCGTCTTCGGGAAAAAGTGGACATATTTTGCATATTTCGGCTTTGCGGACTGATTAAAACGATGTCTGCAAGCACAGCGCGGTTTAAGGTGGTATTGCTGTCATACAAGGCGTTCTGAAAGCCAAGTTGCATGAAAATGAGGACATCAGCAAAAGCAATACCGGATAAAGCAACTAATAACCTACTTTTATGGTGGTTGAGTTGCAACCATCCCAAAGGTGTACGTCTTTGTAGTTCTTGAATTAATCCTATCATAGTAAAATTACTGCCTTGATTTGTAAGTTAGTAAATTTTGCTGCTTTTTTACTGGATGCTTGATCTAGCTGTACATGAACTTCAACAACTCTAGAATCAATATTTTCACTAGGGTCACTATTGATCACATTTTGCCGTTTTACTTTCCAGCCTACCCAATCTACGGTTCCATGTAATTCACCTAGTAGGGAGTTGCTGGTGATTTTTACCTTTTGTTTTGGAGTAATTTTACTTACATCATTTTGGTAAACTTCTACAACCGCATACATCTGGTTAGTTTGTCCAATTTCCACAATTCCGTCGTTGGATACTACTTCACCGGAACGGGTATAAACGTCAAAAATTACACCATTTTGGGGTGATTTCACATAAGCTTGGTCTAAATTTGCCTTGGCTTGCTTGGCTGCGGCTATAGTACGGTTAACTTCAGCTTTTGCTGCTTCTATGTCTACCGGACGCACTTCGGCTATTTGGTTTAAGGTGGCTGTGGCTGAACTAACTTGTTTGCTACCTGTGGCATTAATCCGGCTGAGGACGGTTTTAGCTTCGCTAATTTGCTTACGTCCTGTGCTATCAATGCGGTTGAGGTTGGCTTTCGCTTCACTCAATTGCTGGGTGATGGTATCAACACTGAGGCTTTTAGTATCAAATAAAGATTGAGAAATTGCCCCATCCTGGTAAAGTTGCTGATAACGTTGCAGTTCTACTTGAGCATTTTTGAGTTCAGCTTGGAGTCTATTAATTGTTGCTTGTTGTGCTGTTGTCTCACCTTGCCATTGCGCTTCTAATCTAGCTACGGCTTGTCTTTGTCCAGTTTCATCTCCTAGCTTTTGCGCCTCTATTCGGTCAATTTCAGCTTTTTGAGCGTTTATTTCGCCTAGTTTCGCACCAGATTGCACTTTTTCTAAGTTTACCTGGGCAACTTTCACTGATGCTTGGGCTTCTTGAAAAGCGGCTTCGAGACGGGGACGATTATCCAAAATGGCTATGATTTGCCCAGTTTTAACGTTGTCCCCTTCTTTAACCAAAAGTGTCTCTACTCGGCTATTTTGACTAGAAGCGGGTGCGGAAAGTTTAATTATTTTTCCCTTGGGTTCAAGTCTTCCTAATGCTGTCACAGTCTTAATTGGCGGTATGCTGACTTGGGAGACTTGAGTTTGCTCGGCAGTTTTAGATTGGTTTTGTAAAATTCTATACCCTTGTAAGCTACCAATGCCGACAATTATCGCTGTTCCCAGCATAATTATTGGTCGGGAACTAGGTTTAAATGCTACATCACGCACCATAAGTTTCTCTCTTAGATTTAGAATGGTAGGTAAACTAATTAGTTTAGTGACTCTATTAAACTAAACTGTTCATTACAATAATGTCAATAGTCACCGGAAAAATTAATCTGGGTAGCTGATATGCGAAAAAAGAACAAAGCTGTAGAAGAAAGTCTTGTAGAGCGATCGCTTTCACAAGGAGCGCAAAACCAAAGACAATCATTGTTAGCAGATAAAGTTGATGCTATCCTGGCTGGTGCAATGCAGGAATTTTTGGCACATGGTTACGCTGCGACAACAATGGATAGGGTGACAGCAGCCGCAGGGGTATCGAAAGCAACTGTATACAGCTACTTTCAGGATAAAGAAGGATTATTCACTGCATTGATTGAAGGATTAGCACAGCAAAAATATTTGGACGTTTTTAACCCTGAACCCGGATTTCTGGAAGGTGAACCGGAGATTGTGCTGCGTCGCTTGGCAAAAAATATTTTAGATAATACTAATTGTTCGCAGGAATTACTGGGTCTTGTGAGGCTGATTATTGGCGAATCAGGCAGGTTTCCCTTACTAGCGCAAGTATTCGTCCGCAATGTAGATAAACCTGCGTTGGAGGTGATTACCCAATATTTTCAAGCCCATCCAGAACTACAATTACCTGACCCAGAGGTGGCTGCACGGATTTTTAAGGGGACATTAATCCATTTCACAATTCTTCAAAATATGCTGCATAGTCGAGAGATTTTGCCAATGGAGAGCGATCGCTTGATTGATAATTTAGTTAATTTAATCACCAGTAATAAAATAGATATACATGGCGACAAGTATTCCGGTACAAGGCATAAATCACCCAGACGCAAGCGCACACCAGGAGGTAAATTTCAGGCTGATTATGGTTCTGAGACTAAAAAATTGCGGTCTATCAGGCTCACAGATACCGCTTGGGCAAAGTTGGATGAATTAGCGGCAGCAAATAATTTGACCCGCAGCGAGATGATTGAAATCTTTGCTCGTCAAGGATTTGGAGATAATCAGGAATCAAGAGAGTGATTTTTGTATATACATGGATAGAGCTACAGGAATTGAACTAAAGCACCATAATTTAAATTTATTTGTTATATAGCAATGGACAGGGTGATTAAGACATCAATTAATGGTAAAACTCATGCTACACAAGGGTTTTACTACTGAATTCTGACTCCTGCTATATTAGAACAATAGGAGGTTAAAAATATTATGACAACCCCCCAAACAAAAGTAACTACAAAAGCTCATCTTTACGACCAAGATTTTTATCTGTGGATAGACACAACAGCTAAACAATTAAAAGCAGGAAGATTTGCAGAAGTTGATTTAGAAAATCTGATTGAAGAAATCGAAAGCATGGGTAGAAGTGAAAAACGGGAGTTAAAAAACCGTTTAATTGTATTATTAATGCACTTGTTAAAATGGCAATATCAACCAGAAAAACGCTCTGAAAGTTGGCGCAGTACTATTGCAGAGCAACGTATTTGTATTGAAACACTATTAGAAGATAGTCCCAGTTTGCAACCTCTACTGGCAGAAGTATTTGCAGATTGTTACGAAAAAGCACGTCTTCAAGCCTCCCATGAAACAGGAATTAAGTTAAATTTCTTTCCTAAAGAATCTCCCTTTACTGTAGAAGAAAGTCTGAATAATGTTCTTTGCAATTAAAGATACATTCGCACAGAATTAAATTTTGAATTCTGTTTGATAAAATATAAGAATTGAACAAAGGTATGAATATGCGATTACTACACACAATGCTGCGAGTCGGCAACCTAGAAGAGTCATTAAAATTTTACTGTGAACTACTAGGAATGAAATTACTGCGACGCAAAGATTATCCAGGTGGAGAATTTACCCTCGCTTTTGTTGGCTATGGCGAAGAAAGCGACCATAGCGTACTAGAATTAACTTATAACTGGGGCGTGGAAAAGTACGAATTGGGTAATGCTTACGGTCATATTGCCTTGGGAGTAGATGATATTTACGCTACCTGTGAGGAAATTAAAAATCGTGGTGGTAAGGTAGTCCGGGAACCAGGGCCTATGAAACATGGTTCTACTGTCATTGCTTTTGTGGAAGATCCAGATGGGTATAAAGTTGAGTTAATTCAATTGGCTACTCACGGAACAGCTGAAAAAGCAGAATCAGAAAACCAACTGGTGAAACAGTAATTTGTTCACCAAAAAATTTAGGTAAAGCACAAAAAGGCCAATTTACTCAGGCTTCAGCTAAATTAGGGAAAAGGGGATTACTAAATTACCAATCTCAAATTGCCACCGAAGATATAAGCGGATATACGCTAATTATGTTTGGATCGTTATTTGGGTGGAGTGGGATACTAGGAAAAGACTAAATATGTAGTATGAAGCAACACTATGTTTTCGGCTGTTTCCCTGTTTGTAGGCACAGCAAAAGGTATTGCTAGTCTATATACTTAAAATTTCCCCATTCCCCAATTTCTCAACTAAAATCCAAAATTCTACAGATGCAGCCTACAGATCCTAATAAATTTACTGATACGGCCTGGGAAGCGATTACTAAATCTCAGGATATAGTCCGTGCTTATCAACAACAGCAATTAGAAGTCGAACATTTAATTATTGCTCTTTTAGAAGAACCTACAAGTTTAGCTACAGGTATTTTAGCCCGTGGAGATGTTGATTCTAACCGTTTAAAACAGCAACTAGAAGCTTATACCCAACGTCAGCCGAAAGTTGGTAAAAGTGATCAGCTTTACTTAGGACGCAATTTAGATTTGCTACTTGATCGCGCTGAAGTAATTCGAGCGAGAATGAGAGAAGAGGAAATTGGCGAGGGACATATACTCCTGGCTTTAGCTGAAGACGATCGCATTGGCAGAAAAATATTTAAAGGCTTAAATGTAGATATAGCTAAGTTAGAAGCTGCTGTTAAAACTGTTCGCACTACCCAAAAAGTGACTCAAAAGGTGGGAGAACCAGAATCTACAGATGCACCTTACGAAGCATTAAAACGTTTTGGTAGAGATTTGACAGAACAGGCAAAAGCCGGAAAATTAGATCCTGTGATTGGCCGAGATGACGAAATTCGTCGGGTAATTCAGGTTTTATCTCGTCGTAGTAAAAATAACCCTGTTTTAATTGGTGAACCGGGAGTTGGTAAAACTGCGATCGCCGAAGCTTTAGCCCAAAGAATGGTCAACGGCGACGTTCCCGAATCTTTGAAGAATCGTCAATTGATATCTTTAGACATCGGTAGTTTAATCGCTGGCGCAAAATACCGAGGTGAATTTGAAGACCGTTTAAAAAATGTTCTCCGTGAAGTTATTGAATCAAACGGGCAAATAGTTCTCTTTATTGACGAACTTCATACTGTTGTCGGTGCTGGTGCTAACCAACAAGGTTCAATGGATGCTGGAAACTTGCTAAAACCTATGTTAGCGCGGGGTGAATTGCGTTGTATCGGTGCAACTACCTTAGATGAATATCGCAAACACATAGAAAAAGATGCTGCACTTGAACGCCGTTTTCAACAAGTATATGTAGACCAACCAAGCGTAGAAAATACAATTTCGATTCTGC
The DNA here is from genome assembly GCF_057568715.1 of Anabaena sp. EIM26. NCBI lineage: Bacteria > Bacillati > Cyanobacteriota > Cyanophyceae > Nostocales > Nostocaceae > Anabaena > Anabaena sp. EIM26. Next base: position 3,638,435 of record NZ_CM172472.1, read on the forward strand.
GGGGTTTAAAAGAACGTTATGAAGTGCATCATAATGTGAAAATTTCTGACTCTGCTTTAGTCGCAGCCGCAACTTTATCAGCGCGTTATATTGCTGACAGGTTTCTACCCGATAAAGCTATTGACTTAGTAGACGAAGCCGCAGCGAAATTGAAAATGGAGATTACCTCCAAACCAGCGGAATTAGAAACCATTGACAGACGTATAATGCAGCTAGAAATGGAAAAGCTGTCATTATCTGGAGAAGAAAAAGCTAATTCCCCAACTAGAGAGCGTTTAGAGGGAATTGAGCAAGAAATCAGCGTTTTAACTGTAAAACAGCAAAAATTTAATGAGCAATGGCAAGGTGAAAAACAGTTATTAGAAGCTATTAGCGTTTTAAAGAAAGAAGAAGATGCTCTGCGGGTACAAATTGAACAAGCAGAACGAGATTATGATTTGAATAAAGCTGCCCAACTTAAGTATGGCAAATTGGAGGGAGTGCAGCGCGATCGCGAAGTTAAAGAAGCACAACTGTTAGAAATTCAAAATCAAGGTTCAACCCTACTCCGGGAACAAGTCACAGAAGCCGATATTGCCGAAATCGTCGCCAAATGGACAGGAATCCCCGTAAATCGTCTTTTAGAATCAGAACGGCAAAAATTACTTCAACTCGAAAGCCATTTACATGAACGGGTAATCGGACAAGAAGAAGCCGTTTCCGCCGTCTCTGCGGCTATTCGTCGCGCCCGTGCAGGGATGAAAGACCCCGGACGACCCATTGGTTCATTTCTGTTTATGGGGCCAACAGGCGTAGGTAAAACAGAACTCGCCCGCGCTTTAGCTCAATTTCTCTTTGATTCTGATGATGCTTTAGTCCGGTTAGATATGTCCGAGTATATGGAAAAACACTCGGTTTCTCGCCTCGTGGGTGCGCCTCCTGGTTACATCGGCTACGAAGAAGGTGGACAACTTTCCGAATCAATTCGCCGCCATCCTTATTCTGTCGTGCTTTTAGATGAAGTTGAAAAAGCCCATCCCGATGTATTTAATATTCTGTTGCAAGTATTAGATGATGGTAGAGTTACTGATTCCCAAGGACGGGCAGTAGATTTTCGCAATACCGTCATAGTCATGACTAGCAACATCGGTAGTGAACATATTCTCGATGTCGCTGGTGATGATAGCAAATATGACATGATGCGAAACCGAGTTATGGAAGGTTTAAGAAGTCACTTCCGTCCCGAATTCCTCAACCGTGTTGATGACTTAATACTCTTCCACACCCTCAACCGTTCAGAAATGCGGCATATTATCCGTATTCAACTCAAACGGGTAGAAAATCTCTTAAAAGAGCAGAAAATATCCTTTGAAATCTCCCAAGCAGCTTGTGACCACTTAGTAGAAGCAGGTTATGACCCAGTTTATGGCGCACGTCCGTTAAAAAGGTCAATTCAGCGCGAAGTTGAAAACCCCCTTGCTACCAAGTTATTAGAAAATACCTTTATCTCTGGGGACACAATCATCATTGATAAGGGTGAACATGGGTTAACTTTCGCTAAAAAACAATCAGTTAAAGTATCAGTGGGCAAAAAGACAGTGAAATTAATTGAAGCATCTTCTGAGGCGTAAGTTTATATATCTTGTGGGGTGGACAATTACCCCCATGAGATTATATTGCATGATCTAATATATTTACCGAGGGTATTTTTTATGATTGCAAATCCTAGTTCTAACTATATTTCTCCTGAAGAATATTTAGAATTAGAAGAAACAAGCCCTATCAAACATGAATACAGACAGGGACAAGTTTATGCAATGGCTGGTGCTAGTAATACTCATGTAGTTATTACTCTCAATATTGCTTCAATGCTAAGAAATCATCTGCGCGGAAAAGGTTGTCAGGCTTATATTTCCGATACAAAAGCACATATTGAAACAATGGATATTTATTATTATCCTGATGTAATTGTTAGTTGTGATCAAAGAGATAAAGCCTTTAATAACTTTTTACGTTATCCCTGTTTAATTATCGAAGTTTTATCTCCTACTACAGAAGCTTTTGATAGAGGTGATAAATTTGCTGACTATCGTAATTTAGAATCACTTCAGGAATATGTTTTAATTAGTCAAAATAAAATCAATGTAGATGTTTTCCGTCGTAATTCAGAAGGTCAATGGTTATTTTATAGTTATGGAAAGGAGGAAAATCTCAATTTAGCAAGTGTAGATTTTCAATGTTCTATAAATGATGTTTATGAAGATATAAGTTTTGAATCTCCCTCTTAATTTGGCAAAACTTCTAATTGTCTGAATCAGGATTTCCAGGATTATAGGATTTACAGGATGATAGATACAAGAGTGATTATTGTGGATGATTTATGGATTTCACTTTAATCACCGTGTCATTTTCTATCTAAACAGGTTTCTATTTATGGTTTGAGTAGTTGTTCTTAATGGTTTTTGATAAGTTAACGATAAATTACGCAAAGCAGAATTAGTTTTGTGAAAATTTCCCACAAAATCGCACTATATTTATTTGATTCAAACATGATATTATTCAGGATTTTAGTAATTTATCAAGTATTTTGACACTTATAATCCTGTAAATCCTATAATCCTGGATATCCTGATTCAGACAATTTTATGATTGCATTACAAACTTGTTTTTATGTATTATCATCCAATGCTTCTGTTTGCTGTTGCAAATACTCTCGAATAGATGACAATAACTCAGGATTCCTTTCCATCATTTTTAGCAAAGTTAATGCTGTTTCATTATTGAGTTCAGGAAGGTTTGCTTGTTGTGCAAGAGCTTGGAGAATATCAATCAATGTTTCCTTATTGCAATGCAAAAGTCTCATTATATGTAAGGCTTTTACTGTAACTGCTGCGTTTTGCGTACTGGGATGTTGATTGCCTAATCTTTTTTGATATATTACTAATGCTTGTTTAGCTAAATTTTCAGCTTCTAAATATTTGCCTTGCGCTTCATATAATAATGCCAAATTATTCAGACTGGTAGCGACATCGGGATGGTCAGCACCTAATTGGCATTTTCTGATTTCTAAAGATTGCAAATAAAGAGGTTCAGCATCATTGTCACGTCCTTGTGACCTGTACAATCCTGCCAAACTATTGAGACTGGTAGCGACATCAGGATGGTCAGCACCTAATTGGCGTTTCCAGATTTCTAAAGATTGCAAATAAAGAGGTTCAGCATCGCTGTAACGTCCTTGCGCTTCATATAATAATGCCAAATTATTGAGACTGGTAGCAACAGAGGGATGGTCAGCATCTAATTGGCGTTTACTGATTTCTAAAGATTGCAAATAAAGAGGTTCAGCATCGTTGTAACGTCCTTGTGAGTTATACAATGCTGCCAAATTATTAAGACTTTGTGCGACATCAGGATGGTCAGCACCTAATTGGTGTTTCCAGATTTCTAAAGATTGCAAATACAGAGGTTCAGCATCGTTGTAACGTCCTTGTGATCTGTACAATTCTGCCAAATTATTAAGACTTTGTGCGACATCAGGATGGTCAGCACCTAATTGGCGTTTCCTGATTTCTAAAGATTGCAAATACAGAGGTTCAGCATCGTTGTAACGTCCTTGTGAGTTATACAATGCTGCCAAATTATTAAGACTTTGTGCGACATCAGGATGGTCAGCACCTAATTGGCGTTTCCTGATTTCTAAAGATTGCAAATAAAGAGGTTCAGCATCGTTGTAACGTCCTTGTGATCTGTACAATTCTGCCAAATTATTGAGACTGGAAGCAACAGAGGGATGGTCAGCACCTAATTGGTGTTTCCAGATTTCTAAAGATTGCAAAGAAAGAGGTTCAGCATCGTTGTAACGTCCTTGTGATCTGTACAATCCTGCTAAATTATTGAGACTGGTAGCGACATCAGGATGGTCAGCACCTAATTGGTGTTTCCAGATTTCTAAAGATTGCAAAGAAAGAGGTTCAGCATCGTTGTAACGTCCTTGTGATCTGTACAATCCTGCTAAATTATTGAGACTGGTAGCGACATCAGGATGGTCAGCACCTAATTGGCGTTTCCATATATCTAAAGATTGCAAATAAAGAGGTTCAGCATCGTTGTACCGTCCCTGTGATTCATACAGTAGTGCTAATTGATTTAAACTGTAAGCAAGTTGAGTATTTTCATTACTTTTACGCCAATCAATCATCTTTTTGAGATGTGGTTCAATTAAATTGAATGTTTCTAGATTGCTTGATTGATTAACATCACCAGCAATATTAACAAAAACATCACAATATCCTTGTTGAATTTGGCTGTAGTTAGAATCTTGTTTCAGGTGTTGACTAAAATAGTCGTGAATAAGTAAATGTAAATTATAAATATTCTCTTCAACAGTCATCACTAGATGCAGTTTTCTTAAAGATTTTAACCAACGGTCTTTTAAATTATCATGATTAAATGATTCACCTTGTAACTGTTGATAAATAGCTGTCACAAAACCCCAACGAACAGGAGAAGCTGCAAAAGCACCAAATACACAAGCGAGATGTTTCGCTTCTGGTTTTAATTCATCCCAACTTAAATCAAATGCAGCTTGTAAACCTCTTTTTGCTTGCATTCCTCCCGGTACTTGTTCTGGTGATAATGAAGGATGTTTAACTTTTTCTTGTAACTTACCACGCATTGCTAACAGTGATAAATCCTGATGGTCTTCATCATCTAAATAATATGCCACCAATTCTAAAGCTAAAGGCAAATATCCCAACTCATAACAAAGCTGTTTAGCTTGTTCTGGTTCTGCATCTATTCTTCCTTGTCCAATAATTGAAGCTAGTAATTCTACTGCTGCTGCTTCTGACAATACTTGTAATTCTAATTTTTCCGCAATGCGTTTATCTGGTGTTTCCCGCGAAGTCATCAACAAACGGATTTTTACTAAATCTGCTGGTGGTAAATAGGGTTTGATATTTTCTACCAAACCAGATACATCATCAAGAATCAATAATACATTTTCTGTTTGATATTTCCATGCTTGCCAACAAGCGTTTACCATTTGTTGAGGTGATAAATTTTTTGGTACTTCACTTTTAAATCTCCACTCTGTCAAAGCGATAGTTTCCGCAGCCATATTTTGCCTATCTCTGGCATCAATATAATAGACTCCACCAGTAAAGAATGATGTGCATTCTGTTAAATTGGCATATTCTCGCACCAGTCCAGTTTTCCCAACTCCACCCATACCGGAGACAACGCAGACGTTTTTACCACTTTGCAATAATTGATGGAGTTCTTTTAATTCCTCTTCGCGTCCAAACAGTCCACCTTCACGGGGTTGGGGTGGTGTGAAAGGGTTTGCTTGTAGTTGTGGTGGAAGAGAGGGAAAGTTATTAATTTGGGTATTACCTTCGCCGGCTTGTGTGATAATTATTTGTTTGTCAATGTTGTTAAAGTTCATAGGAAAATTGTAGTTAAAAAGTGTTTATCTCGTTATCTCGTTCCCAGTCTGAGACTGGGAATGCTATCATCGAGGCTCTGCCTCTGCTATTATTGAAGTCAGAGACTTCTAGAATTCATTCCCATACAGAGTATGGGAACGAGAAACGCAAGGGTAATTCATGAATTACCTCTACGCAAGAATCAGATTTTGATTTCAATCTTGAGTAAGTGGTATTTTGTTTATGTGGGATTGGCTGAAATTAAGCCAATAGCTTGTTCTAATATCATCTCTTTATTTACCATTTTTGCTATTGCTTCCTCATCATATTTACCTGCGAATGCTTCTAATGCTGCCTGATTTAAAGCTGATTGGTAGGCATCTTCTAGGGTTTCTTGCAATTCTGCTAAAGTTAAATAATTTCCACCTGTCTTGCGTCTTTTATTGGTGCGTTGAATTTGCTTAACTGAATTAGAAATAGATATTTCCCAAGATTTTGTTGAGCGTTTTTCGGCTGATTGTTTAATCAAATGCAGTAGTAAAATAATACCGAAACTAAAAATTTTATTCAGCTTATCATCTTTGCTCATTTCGGTCATTTCTTCAACTAGCAGCAACGCACCAGGAATATTGCCATTAATCAGCAATTGTTGAAGTTCTAGCAATTCTTCCATAACTCAAACCTCCTGAATTAAATTGCTCAAATTAAGATTGTGAGAGATTATTTCAAAATACCCACACCAATATGCGTGAGATAAAATTCCTCTCCTTCTGATTCGCGTAACGCATCCAAATAGGCATCAATACCACGAGGTTGAGGAATTGATTCGTTATCTTGAAGATGGAAAACTAGGGCTGAACGCATATTTTCTAATGTTGTTTCCAGCGTCTCACCTGTAGCAACGCAACCCCACACATCAGGGGAGTATGCGGAAAATCCTGTTGCGGTTTTTTCCAGAACGATCAGATACTTATCCATTATTTGAGTCCTGCTTGTCTGAGAATGCTTCCTAACGTTCCTTTTCTGACATCATCACTCATTTTTCCCGATACCGTTACCTTGCCTAGCTTTGTTGGATGTTTAAACTGACGATGACTACCTTCTGTTGTTACCAAATACCAACCATCTGATTCAAGCAAGTTGATAACTTCTCGTACTTTCATCATAGATTCAGAAATTACTGAAGTTGTTTGTTTGAGTGTTGCCTGTACCAGCTTGTGAAATGTTAATCTGTTTACCAATAATGTTAATTGTGCCACCTGCTTTCAGTGCTTGATGCTTGTCCGCAAATGTGGCATTTTCTTCTACATCAGCAGTAGCAACCAACTCAGCAAAAATCGGATCGGGTGGGATTTGGTTGAGGACTTCTGGAGTGAGATTTAATGCTTCTGGATTACCTGCTGCTAATGCTGTGGCTGTTTGTGGGGAATGGTTGCGGATTTTAGCGATCGCTTCACCAACCTTTTTTGTTAAACTCTCACTAAATGTCTCACCGGATTTTTCTAAGGCTTTGGTCAGAAATATGGTAGCAATGGCAACTGCTAAAGTTGTAGGTTCCATGACGTTTTCATTAAAACAGTCGAATACACCCATTGCATCATAATTACTTAAAACTCTCAACTAAAATTCTCTTCCCAGTCCCCAATCCCCACAGATGGTAGTGTAATCCGAATCATAATTAAGAGGTATTCCTTACCTCCAAAAAGACATAGATCGTCGAAAATTGATTGTCAGAATGATATCTGCAAGTAAAACAGACGGATAACTATGCTAGAACAAGGCACTATCAGTATACATACTGAGAATATTTTCCCAATTATCAAGAAGTCTCTATATTCAGATCATCAAATCTTCTTGCGGGAACTCGTATCCAACGCGGTAGATGCTATCCAAAAATTAAAGATGGTAGCCCGTGCTGGGGAGTATAGTGGAGATATTGGCGAAGACGAAATTGCGATCGCTATTGACAAAGATAACAAAACTCTCTCCATCAGCGATACTGGTATCGGTATGACGGCTGAGGAAGTAAAAAAATACATTAACCAAGTTGCTTTCTCCAGTGCAGAAGAATTTATCCACAAGTATGAAGGTAAATCAGATCAACCGATTATCGGTCACTTTGGTTTAGGTTTCTATTCTTCCTTCATGGTGGCAAAAAAAGTAGAAATTGATACTCTCTCTTACAAAGAAGGTTCTCAAGCGGTTCACTGGACTTGTGACGGTTCTCCAGCCTTTACCTTATCAGAGTCAAACCGCACCACTCGCGGGACTACGATTACCCTCTTTCTCGAAGGTGAAGAAGAGGAATTTTTAGAAGCAGTCAGAATCAGAAATCTGGTGAAAACTTACTGCGACTTCATGCCAGTTCCCATTAAACTGGAAGGTGAAGTATTAAATAAACAAAAAGCAGCTTGGCGAGAATCTCCCAGTAATCTCACTGATGAAGATTATTTATAATTTTACCGCTATCTCTATCCTTTCCAAGAAGAACCGCTGTTATGGGTGCATTTGAATACTGATTATCCGTTTATGATGAACGGGATTATGTATTTCCCCAAAATGCGTCCTGATGTGGATGTGACAAAGGGACAAATCAAGTTATTCTGCAATCAAGTGTTTGTTAGTGATAACTGTGAAGAGATTATCCCGCAGTTCTTGATGCCCATGCGGGGTGTAATTGATAGCACTGACATACCTTTGAACGTTTCTCGTAGTGCCTTGCAGGGCGATCGCACCGTTAAACGAATCGGTGACTACATAGCCAAGAAAGTAGGCGACAGACTCAAAGAATTATACCGCGACGACCGCGAAAAATACATCAGTGCTTGGAAAGACTTAGGAACCTTCGTTAAATTTGGCGTTCTCAACGACGATAAATTTAAAAAACAAGTCGAAGATATCCTCATCTTCCGCAGCACTGCCACATTAGAAACCAAAACTGCTGAAACCCCCACAGTTGAAGTCCAATCTTCAGAAAGTGATGTGTGGCAAGATGTCAACCCATCTGGCAACACTAGCAGCACACCATACACCACCATCAAAGAATATCTAGAACGCAACAAAGAACGTAACGAAAACCGCGTTTTTTACAGTACCGATGAAGCGAGTCAAGCTACATATATCGCACTCCACAAAAATCAAGGTTTAGAAGTCCTATTTATGGACTCCTTCATTGATACCCACTTTATTAACTTCCTAGAAAGAGAATATCAAGATGTCAAATTTACACGGGTAGATTCTGACTTAGATAATACTTTGTTGGATAATAAAGATGGGGAAATAGTTGATCCCACCACTAACAAAACTAAGAGTGAGTCAATCAAAGAATTATTTGAGACAGCACTCAATAAACCCAAACTTAATATCCGCACTGAAGCTTTAAAATCAGATAATCCTCAAGGAACACCACCCGCAATGGTGTTGTTACCAGAAATTCTCCGTCGTATGCGGGAAATGACCGCAATGATGCAACAGCAAAATGCTGATTTTCCTGAAGACCATATTTTGTTAGTAAATACTGCACATCCCTTGATTCAAAACCTTGTTAATCTCAATCAAGGTAGCATTATTCAAGGTGATGGTGAGTCACCTACGGCGCAGTTAACAAAAATGATTTGTCAACACGTTTATGATTTAGCGTTGATGTCTCAAAAAGGCTTTGATGCTGAAGGAATGAAATCATTTGTTGAACGTTCAAATGAGGTACTTACCAAACTCACTGAACAAGCAAGTAAGTAGAAAATATCCCAATTTGGTAGAGACGTTCTCTGGAATGTCTCTATTGATGGCAAGGAACAATGGTGGGTTACGCTACGCTAACCCACCCTACAATTTTTCACTACTTTATTTTTTATCGTAAAAAAGCTCGGATATTAGCCTTATAAGCTGTACTGTCTAAGCCATAATTGCCGCTACTCGGTTGGCTATTAATTTGATTTTGGAGAGCCTTAACGCGATCGCTTGCACCAGGGTGTGTACTCAAAAATGTGGGAACAGAACTTCTTCCCTGTAGCTTTTTCATAAACGAAACCATCGCTAACTGAGAATAACCAGCCCGCGTTAAACTTGCTAGTCCTCTTTTGTCAGCATCATATTCATCTTGACGACTACGAGGACGATTGAGAGCTAAATCCACACCTATACCTACTGCTTGACTGCGACTTAAGCCGGCTGCTGTAGCCACACCACTAGCGATCGCTCTTTGTCGCATCTGCTTAACTAGGTGTTGACCCTCAATGTGACCCATTTCATGACCGATAACACTCGCTAGTTCTGCTTCATTATCTGCAACTTTTAGCAACCCCGTATTCACATAAACGAAACCACCCAAAGTAGCGAAAGCATTGACAGCATCATCCTCAACCACTTGGAAAGTATAAGGGATATTAGAGCGATCGCTATTCACGGCTAAACGTCTACCAATCTGCTCCACATAGCTATTAAGCTCTTGATTACGAGAAATTCTGACTTCTTGGCGCAATTGATCATTCATCTGCCTACCAAGCTCAACTTCCTGACGAGCAGACATATTCGACAACTGAAACACCTGCACACCTTGCAATAACAGCGGTAAAAAATCGAAAGCTTGACTTGGTAGAGGTGTACTCAAGCACAGGCTCAAAGCAACACTTAAGGAAATCAACGGGTAAAACCAAGGTCGTCTCCCTAAACGGTATTTTACCAAAAATCCATTCCAGTTAATCATAATCCTGTGAAAATAGAGTTGTGTGAGAACTTAAAATAGAGGACGTATTTACAGATAGCTAAGTTGCATTCTCAACTCAATATCCCTAATCTAAACAACCGTATAGATATCAGCATAACAAGCCGGAGAACTCTCAAAGTCTAAGCTATGATTAAGAATCAGAAATTATCAAATGCTTTCTGAGTCAGCTTTCCACTCCCACAGATCGGAACTGTCTCAGTCGTGATAAACTGTCGCATAACTCCACCTTTCCGCCGCTTTGATTTATTACTTCACTTTAATTTCAGAAAACCTGTTATGCCTATTTTAGATTCCAAAGGTCGCTTATTCGGCAAAATCAACTTACTCGATTTAGGTGCTGGGCTGGTAATATTACTAGTTATAATTGGCATTTTTATATTTCCCGGAACTTCCGGTTCTGTAGCTCAACTTGGTAAAAAAACGCTACCTATTGAAGTAGACTTAGTAGTCCGTGGTTTAAACGTCCGCGACCCTGAGCAATTATTTAAACAAGGATTTAACAAGGGTGGTAAAACCAATGTGATTATTCGTAATCAACCCTATGGTGAAATTGGTATTAAATCCATTCAAGAACTGCCCAGAACAATCACTGTTCCCCAACCAGATGGTTCTGTTAAAGAATTGCCAGATCCAAGAGCCAATAATTTTAGTAGAGATTTTCTTTTGACCTTAGAAGGTCCGGCTGAACTTACCAACAGCGGTCCAGTTTTAGGTAATAATAAAGTTAAAATTGGGATGCCTTTTGAGTTAGAGGGTTTTAACTACAACTTTAATGCTTCCGTTATTGATATTCGCTTAAAAGATAAATAGCATTTTGGTAATGGGTAATAGGTAATGGGTAATGGGTAATTGGTGATTGGTAAATAAATTTCTTCCTCTGCTTCCTAATCTCCCCCAGTCCCCAGCTCACAAGGGTAGGTATTTTACATTGTCGTGAGGGCAAGACAAGGATGACAAGGGAGGACAGTGGACAAGGGAGGAAAACCGTGCAAAATCAGATTCTCTTGGTAACAAGAACAGTCCGTCAAAATACCATTGTGCGTATCAAATCTTCCTTGTCTACCTTCCCTCCTTGTCTTCCTAGTCCTGCCTTTACAGTTAATATTAAAAACCTACCCCTGTGAGCCAGTCCCCAGTCCCCAGCGATGCACTGAGTAGTTCGACAAGCTCACTGTAAGAGGGTGTTTGAAAAGTCTCCTTCCATGTCATGCTGAGGAACGTAGCATCTCAGTATGTGGGCTAAACTCCAGATTCTTCGTTGCGTAAGACTCCACATGGCTAACGCCACGCTATGCCTACGGCACACTACGTGAACGCCAACAGAATGACAAATTATACGTCCCTAAACTTTTCAAACATCCTCTAAGACTTGTCGAAGTTTCCCCAATCACCCATTCAGCAAAGTTAAAAATTTACGAATTAATCCTATCGTCACCGCAGGTAATTCTAATTGCGGTGTTAACCCTACGTTTTCTAAAGGTTGAAAATACTGGATAGCTTGGGGATTCATTTCTGCAAAGCGACGACCAATTTCTGGGCCTGTAAATTGTGATTTTTGTCCCCAAATAATAGCAGTGGGAGTTTTTAGCTGTTGAATGTAAAGAGACAAATCAAAGCACAAGTCTCCACGCACAAAAGATAATGCTGCATATTCAGCATTTGGTTGTTGTGCAGATTGTAAATAAGCGTCCACAATCTCTTGATAAACTCGATTACTTGCGGCAAATTGTCTTTGCTCTAAAAAGCCACGAATACCTGCATCTGTCGCAATTCCAGTACTATACAGCAACCGGTCAACCAAAGGCACGCTGACTAATTGGGCAAAAAAGCTGCGGGAGTAGTCTTGCCAAAATCCGAAATCCCAGATGGTGTGACCAAAATCAACGACTTAAATAGATCAGGATGTGCGATCGCTACTCGAATTATAAACGCTGCCGTCAGAGAAGAAGCGATCGCTGTGACTGGAGTTGTACAAGTCTGTTCAATAAACTCTCGAATCGTCGTCAAATAATCCTCAATTTTGTAACTGCGTTGCGGATGTTCAGACCGACCCCAACCGATTAAATCCGGTGCAATCACCCGATATTCAGCCGCAAAAGCCGGATACACCTTCGACCACTCATAAGCAGACGACCCACCACCAAAGCCATGCAGAAATAGCAAAGTTTCCTTGTCAGATTTTTCACTTTTATCCTGCCAAGGCGATCTAGTAGCTGTATAGTAGACCATCCTACCTAGTGAGGTATTTATGGAGTATTGTTCAAAACCCAGTGGTTCTAACATAAGTATTACGTGTGTTTTTTTGCATCTAATGAACATTTACAGCACTAAAATAAATCCAAAGTGCTAACTGATTTCGGTAAACTCCCCACTCCTATTTATTATCAGCCAACTCAGAACCCCATAACTTCTGACTATCGTTAGATTAAGCAAATGTAAAATCCGACAATAGCTTATAAAGATTTAGTATTGTTTTTTTGATAATTTTACAAAAAATCATGCCAAAACCACTATGCAATAACGATTTTTGATGGTGTTTAGCATGGCAACTAAATCAATACCTACGTGAATTTTCATGGTAATCTATCGGATAAATCACAGATAATTGCAGAACTCAACTACATCACTACCAGTAGTACTGAGTACTGAATAAGCCCATCATAAAACGGGGGGATGGTTACTTATCTGGTCAAAGTTATTGAAGTATTGACTTTGGTTGTGTATGTAGAAATAAGAACTTTTTTATTGACGTGATTAATTTCTAGGCAATGTTAAAGCGGGGTGTCATGTTAAATCAATCTACTTTTCAATCAGATCAAATACAAATAATTGAAAACACACAATTTCAACCTAGTCGATACGGTATAAAAAATGAAATTGTAACTTTAGTTTGGCAGGATATAGCTGAAGGAGAGCAAGATGAAGATATCTATGCTGAAAAGGTAACTCTACCTAAATGTATGCGATTGGATTTGGATGAGTTAAATTTTTTTGAAATAATAGATAATCAATTTAAGCAATATGGACTCATCTTTCATAATTCCTTAGCCGTACATCCATCGAATCCAGCATTTCCCAGCCAATCAGGCTTGAAAGTTTTAATGGGATCTCCCAAAAGCGGATTTTTAGAAGTTAATTTCTTAAATCCTGTAAACTGGGTTAGTGCCTTAGTTACTAGCTCACAAAGATTAGTTCTTGAAGCATACGACCAGAATGATCAATTGCTCACCAAATCAGTTCTGCCCACAGCTAATCTGATCAATTCCGGCTCGGAGATACCCCCAAATACTATGCTATCTGTAACAGCAACCGATATCAAGACAGTTAAATTTTGCTCCTTTGATGGTCACTTCACTCTGGACGAATTTAGATTTTGTTTTTCAACCTGACTGAGGGGCTACTCATTTTTTAAATGTCTCTTGCCTGGGAACGCTATCAGAAAATACGGCAATACTTGGACTGAAGAATGGTAAATTAATAACTATCGTTCTTACACACTCTACAAATTTCGGATAATTTATTTTTTGTATTCCCCTAATCAGGTAACAAGCGAAAACTTCTGATTTGCACACATTAATCAAATATAATTCTTGTAGGGGTTTTGTCTAGGACGTAAATTACCCAAATTAAGTAATTTTATAATCAAGAAGGTAAAAACTGTGGCACAGGCTTCGTCTTTTTGGCGGCAATTCATAAATCAGCTTCCAGAAATCAAGACAGGAAGCCAAAAGCAACGAAATTTAAAACGTTTCTCTGAACCTGGAAGCATACTGGGGTTCTTGACAATCATCGTTGCTATGCTGTTTTGGAACTGGAAACTACTATTGGCTATAGTATCTGGTATTGCAGTCATGAGTTTAGTATACTCAATACCGAAATGGAACTGGCAAATCAGTTGGTTAGAAATACGCAGGTTTTTAAACACTGCCAACAGTCGGTTAGCTTTAGCAGTCGCTAGTGGTGGTATTGCTACTGTCATCACTTACATGGCTGCGGCAATATGGGTTGATTCTCCAAGTCCTTGGATAGCTGCTAGTGTGATTGTTCAAGGTTTGGGGACACTATTAACTCTCATTTTGTTAGTGTGGCAAATCTTCAGCCTTCAAGGCAATCAAGAAGAAGAATATCTTGATCAGTTGTTGAATAACTTAACAGAACCTAACGCCTTGAAACGGCTAATTGCCATAAATCAACTGACTAAATTCATTAATCGTAGACAAGTTGAAGCTTCTATCAAGCAAGATGTTGTCAAATGCTTACGACTTCTATTGAGTAAAGAAGAAGAACCAGAAATTCAAGAAGCAGCTTTGAATAGTTTACAAACTTTGGATGGGTTACAAGTTCTACTATCTAGCAGTGCTAAACCTCTTGCACCTGTATCTGCAAAAGTTAAACAAGAGGTAATTCATAATTAGGGCTTGCTCAGGTTCTAGATGATTCTTCCTTCTGACTCCTAAACTCCTGACTCCGAACACCGAACTCCTGACACCGAACACCGAACACCGAACACCGAACACCGAACTCCTGACTCCTGACTCCTGACTCCGAACTCCTGACTCCTGACTCCGAACACCCGACTACTTTCTAAACAGTCTGCCATTTTTGACCTGTACCACTGGATGATTACACCGTCTGACCAGTTGTTCATCGTGGGTAGTCACAATTACTGTTGCCCCAAAAGTGTTTAACTTCTGAAGAATCTTGATAACTTGCCAGGAATTATCAGGATCGAGGTTTCCAGTGGGTTCATCTGCCAGCAATAGCGGTGGGGTAGCAATAATTGCTCGCGCAATACTCACTCGCTGCTGTTCTCCCCCAGAAAGTTGATCAGGAAAGCGATCAGCTTTAGACAATAAACCTACTAATTTTAAAGTAGGTTCTAAACGCCGTTGAATTTCTTTACGAGTATAGCCTTGAGCTTGCAGCACAAAAGTTATATTCTCTGAAACTGTGCGCTGAGGAATTAATTTGTAGTCTTGAAAAACAATTCCAATCCGACGACGGAAGAATGATAAGCGATCGCCCTGCAAGTTTGCTACATTCAAATCATCAACGATTACCTCTCCCTGCGTAGGTAATTCTTGACCATAAAGCAATTTCAGAAAAGTCGATTTACCAGAACCACTAGGCCCTGTAACAAACAAAAATTCCCCCTTTTTGATATTTATACTCACATCCAGCAGGGCATGATAGCCGTTGGTATAAGTCTTGGAAACAGAGCGCAATTCCACCATTGTCTCAGCTTGACTACCCTGCGATTGCCCCTCCTGACCTTCCCTGTCAACAGACGCATCCGTTTTTTCTGGAGTTCTTAATATTGACATCCCTTACTCTTCCTCACACAGTTATCAGTTATCAGCCTCATAGAGATAGGGTGGATTAGTGAACTACCCACACTGACCTGACGGTACAGTGTGGGCTTCCTGTCCAACAGACAGCGTAGTAGTAGATTTCTTGCGTCCTCTATTACTGCGACTTACATCTGGGCGACAGGCTTTATCCCCCGTTCCAGAGGTCAAAATCCGTAGTCCCTCATCTCTGAGGTTAATAGCTGCGTTCACATCCCGATCATGCTTTATATGGCAGGTTTTACAAGTCCAGAATCTTACATCTAGTGGCAAACTACCAACTTGATTAAGGCACACATGACAGGTTTTTGAACTGGGGAAGAATCTATCAACTTCCTGATATATTTTCCCTTCCATTTCTGCCTTGTATTTCAGCATGGTGCAAAACATTCCCCATCCAACTTGATGGATAGACTTCGCAAAACAATGATTTTGCATCATGCCTTTAACATTGAGATTTTCGACCACAATAACTTGGTTTTCGTTAACTATCCTACGAGATAGCTTGTGCAGAAAATCCTCACGGCAGTTAGTTATTTTTCTATGAACTCTAGCAACTTTTTTTCTAGCTTTGATCCGGTTATTAGAACCTTTCTCCTTTCTAGATAATTGCTGCTGTTTAAGTTTTAAATTCTGCTCATGTTTATTCAGTATTCTAGGATTCTCAAATTTTGAGCCATCACTGGTAACGGCGAAGTGAATTAACCCCAAATCAATACCTATTGCCTTGCCATCTGTGTTTGATTCTGGCTTGTCTTGACCATCATCAAATAGAATAGCCGCAAAGTATTGGTTAGAACAGTTTTTAGATATGGTTACAGTTTTGATTTTCCCCTCAATTGGTCTATGAATTATGGCTGATACGTCACCTATTTTAGGCAGACTTAAATAATGATCAGCAACCTTGACGTTTTGAGGATATTGTATTGACTGCTTGCCATGCTTTGATTTGAATCTAGGGTATTTAGCTCGTTTTTCAAAAAAATTGTTAAATGCTACTCCTAGATTTAAGCAGACTTGCTGCAAACATTGTGAATAGGTCGATGTTAACCATTCATACTCTTTCTTTAACTGCGGGATTATCTTTTTTACCGCGTATCCAGACAAACCCTTGCCAGTTTCTTTGTATGTTTGGTTCATCAAATTCAGACAATAATTCCAAAGCCAACGACAAGAGCCAAAAGCTTGTGCTAGTGACTGCTGCTGTTGGGTATCTGGATATAATCTGACTTTGACAACCTTAAGCATCTTAGATTGAAATCAATTTGCTATAAAACACTATAACACAAGACTTGTTCGTTTCCTCCATGTCCTTTTCCCTGTTTCCCCTACGGGAAAATTTTCTCAAAGGACTGTCGTCAACTCACCCGCCATTTATCCCACGCTCCCCTTCGGATGAGTCGTGGGGCTTCTGTCGGTTTTAGCTAATTGTCTAAAATTAGCTCTACTCCAATCACCAATTAACACTCAGCACCATTGATACTCCTGACCGTCAAGCGATAAACACAGGCTTTCAGTGCAAACTCAGGCAAAGCCAACATTCGTCGCCAACGCCAAGGCTCTTGATACAATCGGTACAGCCATTCTAAGTTGTTATTTGCCAACCAACGGGGAGCGCGAGTTTTTGTTCCTGACCAGATATCAAAACTACCACCCACTCCTATCCAAATTGCTTGGGGACACCAATGACGGTTTTTAGCAATCCATAATTCTTGACGTGGTACTCCCAAACCAACAAAGATAACTTGTGGTTCTAATTGAGTTAAGGTTTGTTGTAATATTTCTTCTTCTTCTGGTGAATGATAGCCAGAATGAGTCCCTGCTATATTCAAACCTGGAACTTGCTGCTGCCAAAATTCTGCTGCTGTGGCCGCTACCCCTGGCGCTCCTCCATAGAAAAACACCTTAGGGGCTGTTTCTAGCTGACCTAGTTCTTGTAACAGGTTTTCTGATAATTCAATTCCTGGACAGCGTTGTACTTCTTGCCTTAAGAAACACTGTAAATAGAGAACAACTCCGGCTCCATCTGGAATAACTAGATCAGCGTTTTGAATTACCCCTGCTAGGGATGAATCCCGCTCTGCCTGCATAGTCATTTCTGCATTGAGCGTTACCACATGAGTCCCTCTGCCTTGTTCTAGGCATTCTAGCAACCAGTTGGGATAATTGTTCATTACATGAACTGGTAAACCCAATACTGAAAATTTTAGAGGCGATTTATACATAGTTTATTCTTAAATTAGACTCAAATAAAATTATGTTGAAGCTTAGTCTATCAAATTTTTTCCCAGGCGGATTATAGATATCAGCTTACTTTTCGCCTCATCTCTGGATTGACTATTGAGGGGAATGAGAAAATCTATCTTGCACCTGCGCTACTGATACTATATTTTACAGTTATCTTCATGTCGTCTCTAAATCGTTGACACTCCCCGGTCTAAAAACAAGGGGATTGTGAAGAAGCCCAAAAATTCTCCTAAACCATCTTTAAACAAGACCATGCTCCAAATCACCAACAAAACCACAATCCCTCTTAGCGAAATCAGCATCAGTGCAATTCGTTCTCAAGGTGCAGGTGGTCAAAATGTCAATAAAGTAGCTACAGCGATTCATCTGCGCTTTGACGTTAATGCGTCCTCCCTATCACCACTTTACAAAGAACGGTTACTCAATTTAGGAGATCAGCGCATCACCAAAGATGGAATCATCATCATCAAAGCCCAGCAACATCGTACCCAAGAACAGAATAAAGAAGACGCACTCAAACGCCTCCAAACTTTAATCAAAAGCGTCACTGTCATCGCCCCAAAACGCAAGCCGACAAAACCCTCACGTAGCGCTAAAAATAAACGCATTGACACCAAAACTAAGCGTGGTGAAATTAAAGCTCTACGAGGCAATATTACAGAATGAGTAATGCAACCAATATATCCAAGTTTCAAAAGTGCTGAGTACAAATTGCTTCTAATTTTTTACTCAGCACCATCTTGATGAAGTAATACATTCTTACCTCACCTGAGTGGAGTTAAATTAACTGACAACTTGTTAACTGCTAACTCAAAATCCTGAATTTCGGTTTATTTACAAGCTTGCTGTTTTGCCTGTTTCTGCTTGCGTCGCAATCGGCTTGACATCGCTATAACCCATCTGTCCGGCAATTGTCCGCAAAACAGAAATTTGCGCTTCAAACTCTATTTCTTCAATTTGAGCAAGTAAATCATGAATTGTCTCATCTGACTGATAATTGTCTGGCATTCCCACTACTGTATCTTCCATAGCTTCTGCCCAAACATACCAAACGAACAATTGGTTATTTTCTTTTAATGCTCCATAAGCACGAGAATAGCTTGTATCGTTACAGTTAACTATATCCCGCATAATTTCTAGTTGTTCTTCATCTGATAACTCTAAATAGTCTCCTACCAACATTGGAGCTAATTCTGGTTCTGCGGCTGAGGGAGCAGCTGGAGTAATGGTTTCACCCATTTTTTCATAAACAAAATATAGCCAAGCTAATTTGGCATCGGTATCTAAGGCATTAAACTGTTCCACTAAATTTTGAGTTGTCTGGCTCTGAGCTTGATGAGAAATAGTTTTATTGTAACTTGCAGTCATAATTGATCCCCAACATAATTTAACGGTTAAGACTTATAGGATTATCAAATTTGTGTAATTATGCTCTACTTCCAAAAGTAGGGTATTTAGGAATCAGCTAATTTAGTTTTATCTACCTTTTTGTACAGAGTATGATCTCTCTTAGGTAACAAGATTTTATTAGATTATTTCAATAACATGGTTCCAGATAATGCAAATATTAATTAAGGTTTAATTTATGTCTGATAAAGTGCAGCCTAATCCCAATCAAGCTCCCACTCATGATGCACAATTAGCTGCTGAACAAATAGCTAGCGGTGAAGAAAAAGCACCAAAGGTAAATTTTGAAGCTGATTATGCAGCTGCACAGCAATTCAGTGTCAGTGAAATTGACCGCACAGGTGAAGGGAAAATTGCTGCTGAAACTGCCACTGCGCCTAAATATGAAGTTTCTGAATCAGAAGAAACAAAAACTGAAGCACAGCCAACAGGTAATCCTGATGATTATGTGGAAATGGCTAAGGAAATAGGTGCTTCTAGGACTGAGGCAGTTACTACTGTTAGCGATGATTTAATACAACAGGCTTTGAAAAAAGGTGAAGCCCCTAGAAAGTAATTCCATTAACATCAAAAACTTATTTATTGCTAATGCTCAATCTTTATGAGGTTGAGTTATTAGTATTACGAATTATTTTTGATGACTTCTAACAATTCACTGGGATGATCAATTAAAAAATTTGGATGTTCTTTAGCTAGTGCTTCCGCTGAATTAAACCCCCAGGTGACTGCAATCACTTTGATATTCGCTTTTTTTGAAGCTTCGATATCTCTAGTTTCATCACCGACGTAAATAACTGATTGTGTTTTAATTTGCCTCTGTCTTAAAACATTATTAATTATTGTGGTTTTTCCAAAAATTGTTACTCCTGAATGGATAAATTCAAACAAATAATCTAAATCATTATATTTGAGAAACTCAGTTACATTTTCTTGAGAATTAGACGTAATAACTCCAAGTTGATATCCTTCTTTTTTGAGTTCTATTAAGGCTTCTGGAATTCCGGGTATAGGATGAAATTCTTTGATTTTGGTTTTTAATTCTCCTTTGACTTTTTTGAGCAGAAAAGGAATTTTGAATACGGAAATACCTGAGTAGCTAATAATTTCTCTAGAAGTTAAATTTCTCAGTAGAGCTAGTTCATCGGGGGTAATTTGTATATAACCAAACTCTAAAGCTAAACGATTGGCAATAGTTACAAGAGCATCTACTGTATCCGCAATCGTTCCATCAAAGTCAAATATTATTACTTTCTGGGTCATTCTTTAGCCTAGATGCGTCAAGATTAGCACGAGCATTCCGTCGTAACATTTCTGGTTTAATCCGTCGTAAGGCTGATGCTGGAAATTGTTTATCCCACTCCTCTTCTGAGATTTGCGCTAATTCTACCAGCTTGGGTGCTAAATTCCCAGGATAAGGTTGAAAATCTGTTACATCTGTTTCCTGAGCAAAACGCTGATTCCAAGGACATACATCTTGACAAATATCGCAACCGGCAACCCAGCCATGTAAGTGAGGTGTCAGTGTTTCTGGCAGGTGATCTGCTCGGTTTTCAATGGTATGATAGGCGATACAACGATTGGCATCTACTACAAATGGCTCGGTAATTGCCCCGGTAGGACAAGCCTGTAAACAACGGGTACAAGTTCCACAATGTTCTGTAGCTGGGCGATCGCTCTCTAGTTCTAGATTCGTTAATATTTCTCCCAAAAAAACCCAAGACCCATAGTCTCGTGTGATCACATTACCATTCTTGGCAATCCAACCAATACCCGCTTTTTGCGCCCAAACTTTATCTTGCACTGGGCCTGTATCTGCGTAATATCTGGCTTTTACACCTTCACTCCATGATTCTAGTCCAGTAGCTAGTTGTTTGAGTTTTTTGTGCAGAATTTTATGATAGTCCCTTCCCCAGCCATAACGGGAAATTTTTGCGTATTCTTCACCTTCTGGACGTTGGTCTGGTGTGTAATAATTTAGCGCCACACAAACAAGCGATCGCACTTCTGGCATTACTAAACGAATATCCTCACGTTTAGGATTAGCCATCCATTGCATATCAGCGTGATAACCTAATTCCACCCATGTTTGTAACCGTTGCGTCACTACGGCATCTAAACCATCTACAGATGCAATCCCAACTTTATGAAAACCCAACTCCCTGGCTTTCTCTTTTACCATGCTGCTGGTGAGTGGAGGCTGATTCATTTTTCTGATTAGAAATTTTGCCAGTTGGTTGCATGGTGATTATACACTATTTTGTGCATATATTCATTTGATCTTACTATCCATACTATTTGTAAACATTGTTGTCAAATTGTTAAGAAATAATGCAGAATAGTTAGCAAGAGGTCAAGCAACCCAGAGTGATGCAAACCTCCCACCGATTAACAAAATGACTTGAAAAAGTGCCGAGTAAAAAATACCAAATCCATTTTTCATGCATTATCGGTGTACGCAGTTCATGACGAATACTTAGTTAATAGACTGTGGTGAAGAAAATATGACATTCACTTCTGATTCAGCTTCAACCCGCCTCTCTCAGGCTTTCAACTACAACACCCAAGCTGGTGATGCTGTCGCTTCAACTACTGCTGTCTTTAAAGCCCTCAGCGTGGATGAACAACTAGCTGTACTATGGTATGCCTACACAGAAATGGGTCGCTCCATTACCCCAGCAGCTACAGGTGCAGCACGGTTACAAATGGCAGAGGGTCTTTTGAGTCAAATTAAGCAAATGTCTTATCCAGAGCAGTTACAAGTAATGCGGGACTTGGCTGCTCAAGCAAATACTCAAGTATCTCGTGCTTACGGCATTTTCAGTGTGAACACAAAGTTGGCTTTCTGGTACGAGTTATCAGAATTAATGGCGAAAGGCTCTGTTATTCCTGTACCAGCAGGTTATCAGCTATCTCGTGATGGCGCACAAGTTTTAGAAACACTCAAAGATTTGGATTTTGGTCAACAAATTACAGTGCTGCGGAAAGTGGTTTCTGACATGGGTGTTGATCCTTTAGCTGACTAATATTACGAATTTAGTCATCTGAAGATAATCAGTTTTCGATATCTCTTCAACCTCAATGTTTTTTATTGTTGTTCCCAGGTAATTAATTTCTTGGGACAACTTTTTTTAGATAGTGATTTATAACAACTTACCAATCACTAATCACCAAATGAGATAAATTTATGACAGCTAGTGAATTTATAAGAGAAATTCAGATTTCGGGAATTACAGAACCAACTATTTTGCTTTATTTTACAACTTTAAACGCTGGGGACTTTACAGCGACTGCTGGGTTATTTGCGGAAGATGGTGTGATGCACCCACCATTGGAGTCTGCTATTGTGGGAAGAGATGCGATCGCTACCTACCTGCATCAAGAAGCGCAAAACATTAAAGCCGAACCCTATCAAGGAATTACTGAGAATTTGGTAACTAATCAAATCCAAATCCAAGTCACAGGAAAAGCACAAACTTCTTGGTGTAGTGTTAATGCTCTCTGGCTATTTATCCTTAATCACCAAAAACACATTGTCGATGCCAGAATCAAACTTTTAGCCTCTAGGCAAGAGTTAATTGCTTTGCGTCCACCAGAGAATTAACAAAAAAATTATTTTTCAGACTTTCATCTAATCTGACTTTGATTAGCTACACTTCTTTCTAAAGAACGCAGTAACAATCTTCTACCTAACTCAATATCTGAGGGAGAACATTGCCAATCTGGGTGCGCTGTCATTAACAAGCTATCTAAAGTTTCTTGATCAAAAAGATGCCATACAGGAGCATCATTCACTCTCGCTTCTAGAGCATAGCAGTTAGGCGTTATACAACGAATCATACAACGGCTGGAGATTCTAGCTAAACTCATTATTTCCCCAGGTTGTAGAGAGCGGAATTTGCGGATCACCTCTTTGAACTCATCAAAAGAAGAAACTATTAACCCAGGAAGAGCCAAAGTCACCTTCTTCTCTCCATTAACTGCTATCCAATAATGACGACTGGGGTCAATACCTTCTAGCCAGGGTGATTCATCATCAAGACGATAGCGAGGCGACAAGCAAAATAAAGGTTTCATAAAAGTGAAATTAGTAAATTTGGTATCAACTTCAGGGTTTTTAGTACCCAAAAGAGACTACAGGCTGGGAAAAGCAGCCTTACATTACAGTATTTGATAAAAACAACTAATAAATCAAATAAATTTAGCAAAAGTTATAGCTTAATTAATATTTCTTAACTCATTGCTTCAATTTTTGGGCAGAATAGCTTCTAGCTTGAGACAGTTAGCACCATTAATCTGCAACCGATACTCTACCTTGTCCATGAGACGATTCATAATCAGCCACCCATAACCGCCTTCTTTTTTTTCCGTCGGATTAGGGGGAAAATAGGTAGACATATCAAAGCCTTGGCCATAATCCCAAATTTCCAGCAACAATTTGTGATCATTTAGTTCCAAACGCAACAAAATTGGCAAATTAGGCTGATCTTTGTGAGCATGACGTACAGCGTTAGTATATGCTTCCACCAACGCCAAGCGTAAACGACTGGATTGTGCTGACCAATCCACAGATTCTCCAAGCTGGATTTTTAAGCATCCTAGCAACCAAGCTTCAACGATATTTACAAAAATCAAGTCACTTGGTACTTGAAGCTCACTTTTCATTACTTACATAACCTCCAGAGAGAGGATTGTTTGGTCATCTTCTTGCACATGGTTATCTGCTTGAATACGAGCGATTAAATGTTTGAGAGACAGTGATTGAGGTTGCTCTTGGATCAGTTGCCAAAGACCTTCCTGATTTAGCATGGTAGGCTGAATAGATCGACTACTACCATCAGTATTTTTGGATTGGCTTGAATTTATTGATACCTTAGCTTCTGTAATACCATCACTAGCTAACAGTAATGTGTCTCCAGAAGTAAGTTTCAATCGCTCAGACTGTGATTGCCACTTTGGTAGGATACCCAAGGGGACACTGCGGATTTTGAGGTAATTTGGTTGAGTCGCCAAATTTTCTGACTGTGACCACAATAGTGGATAAATATGCCCAGCGTTAGCATAAACAAGTTCCTGAGTAGCCGGGGTGTAAGATGCAATGACAAGGGTAATAAAGTAATTGTTACTGATTAAGTCATCAGATAAAGCATAGTTAAGATTCTGCATGACAACATTCGGCTCGGCTGGTGATTCTTGGGATAATTCCCGACGTAATAAAGAAATAGCACTAGCCATAAACAGAGCCGCTGGAACACCTTTACCGGAAACATCACCGACTGCTAACCACAATTCACCTTTAGGATGAACGAACACTTCAAAAAAATCTCCTCCTACTTCCCTGGCTGGGTAACAGCAGGCTTGTACCTTGAGACCGTCAGATCAGGTAAAGTTTGACGGAGCAGATTATTTTGAATTTGGCGAGCAACTTCTAATTCCAGGTGGATTTGCTGTTGTTTTTCTTGTAGGCTTTGGTAGAGTTTGGCTTGGGAGAGAGCTAAAGCAGCTTGTTCTGCTACACCTGTAAGGAGTTGAATGTCTTCCTCTGGCCAAGGATGCTCACTGCCCCATTGATAGAGAGTCATCACAGCTAGTAAGTGCTGTTGGTAGGTAAATGGGACAACTAAGCAGTGATAAGGATTGTCATGATGTATATCTTGAATTATTTGATAGTGTTGAGTTTGGAGAACTTCTTCAATTAGGGGGATAGGGTTGAAGGGTAGAGTGAAATTTGGGTCTTTGGAATCTTGATAGGAAAACTGGTTTTGTGTCAGGCGATCATCCTCTACTAGTCTGAGTACACAACTAGTAGCTGCAAAGGTTTTGCCAATAGTACAGACAATTTTTTGTAAGATACTATCATAGTCAAAGGATTGCCGAATTGCTGTGGTGACGGCATTAAATAAAGATTCTCGTCGTAGGGCATGACGTAGCTCTTTTGTCCGCTTTTTTACTAATTTATATGTATCACAGCCTTGTTCGACTAATGCTTTTAGTTGTTCAGGCTTCCAAGGTTTAGTGATGTATTTAAATACTTGACCAGAATTAATTGCATCGACTAAATCTTCGACATCAGTAAAACCGGTCAACAAAATCCGAATTGTATCGGGAAAGCGTTCGACGGTGCGACTGAACAATTCCGTGCCGTTCATATCTGGCATTCTTTGATCGGAGATAATCACAGCCATCTCTCCTACTTGATCTAAGATTGCCAAAGCATCATGGGCATTATTTGCTTTATATACTTTAAAATTTCGCCAAAAAGTGCGGTAGAGTAAGTCCAAATTATCTGGCTCGTCATCTACCACCATGAGCTTGAGTTTTTCTTGATCTTTCTCAGTCATCTTATCCAACAAGCTATCCTTCCTCCACCAAGACTGCCTTCTTGCATCATTAGCCCACGATTCCAGAACGCAAGGCACGTACTGCTGCTTGGGTACGGTCATCAGCACATAGCTTGTTAAGAATATTGCGGACGTGTGTTTTTACTGTTCCAATTGTGATATAAAGTCTCTCCGCAATGATCGCATTGCTACAGCCTTCGACTATTAATTGTAATACTTCTAATTCCCTTTCTGTAAGAGAGTAAGCTTCAATAGGCTGCTGAGTTTCTGATGATTCTAAAGAATTGGCGGAAATTTTGGTATCTGAGGATATGGATGTCAGTCTCTGTGGACTTTGTTGTGCTTGTTGTAATACTATGCGAGCGATCGCTGGATCAATCCAAGCATTACCATTGTAAGTTACTCGCACTGCTTCGAGTAAATTATCGAACTTGATATCCTTCATGCAGTAGGAGTCTGCTCCAGCCGCAAAAGCTGCCAATACTGCCTCTTTATTATCCCGTAGGGTCAAAATTAACACTTTTGTGTCTAACTCTCCACCTTCAGCAACAGCTTTTAACTCTTTTGTTAGCTCAATGCCATCCTTATCTGGTAAACCAATATCGACAATGGCAATATCTGGTTGTAGTTTTTTTAACATTTTTAGTCCCTCAGCCGCATTGCCAGCTTCCCCTACAACTTCGATCTCTTCCTTTTGCATTAGTGCTGTCCGAATACCCACACGGGTGAGATCATGATCTTCAATTAGCGCAATCCGAATTTTACTCATAGTCAACTTCTGTCTGTTAACACTCAGTTTTACACTTAATCATGCCCAAAAGGCATGAGAATCTTAACTTGTAATTATTTCCACCATATTGTTTAACTTCTCTTTCCGTAGTGTAACTGTAATTTTCGCCATCATGCACAACGGATGACAGGTATTTCTTGACCGAGATGATCCCAAACGTGTAAATTCAGCAAAATTGGTAACTGTATTTTGGCAGTAATTTATCAAGCTGGTGTAAAAAGCTGAAATTTTGTGCTTTCTCTAGATTCAGAGACTTTAAAAAAGATTATGGTCATTTTTGTCTCAACTTTATCGCCGCAATTTCCAGAAATTTATCTTATGATCAATACTCTATAGATATAGGCAGAAATCAGGTAAACGGAATACACTTTATGTTGTAATATAGTAATCCAATTTGAATCTTGAGAATTTACTGTGACTGAAAATCTATATCCAAATAGGGATTTGCAGATCAAACCCGTTCAAAAATTAGAAATCCCAGATCTTATTTTCAGAAGAACTACCTAGGGATATCACTTCTACAAAAATCTAACTTTTTATAGATTTTTTTTGATTCATGCAACACAAGTTATCACCAATCGAACCAGGTTGCCATAGCAATCCTAAATCATTTATCAACAACGATACCCCAAATTTTTTCACAAATTTAGATATCTGACTTTTATATTTTCAAAACTCAAGCCAGTTTTACCCATAAATCTGTTTGGATGTTCAGCACAAACTCAGTCAAGTTGCTGACTTTTAAAGTCTGCTGTATTTAATAGTTGATCGCAATCAAATAAAATATATTTATTAGAAACAATGCCAGAATTATGGAATATTTTTTTTAATTCAGATCAGTTCATACCGCATGGACATTGCTATCTTTGGAAAACTAATTTAGTTTCCCTACATTTAGTATCTGATGCACTAATTGCCCTCGCTTATTATTCAATTCCTATTACATTATTTTATTTTGTTAATAAGCGTAAAGATCTACCATTTTCTTGGATATTTCTGTTATTTAGCGCCTTTATTATTGCTTGTGGCACTACTCACTTACTAGCAATTTGGACTCTTTGGTATCCAACTTACTGGTTGTCAGGTTTGATTAAAGCTGGCACTGCTCTCGTATCTGTAATTACGGCAGTGGAACTTGTGCCTTTAATTCCTCAAGCAATAGCTCTTCCCAGCCCTACTCAACTACAACAAATAAATCAAGAATTGCAAACAGAAATATCTGATAGGTTACGTATAGATAAGGAACTCAGAAAATATCAAAATCATTTGGAAGAGTTGGTCACTCTCCGCACTCAAGAGATTACTAATACCAACGAGCAATTAAAACAGGAAATAGCTGAACGTCAACGTATTCTCGAAGTTTTAAGACAAAATGAGGAACGCTACCGTTATTTAGTGGAAGCGATACCCCAACTGGTCTGGACAAGTAATGCCAAAGGAGAGTGTGATTATTTTAATCAAAATTGGAGCGAATACACAGGATTAACATTTGAGGAATCATTGGATGATGGTTGGTTAGCAGCGTTACATCCAGATGATTTGGAAAGTTCTTATACAGTTTGGTTAAATGCTATTGAAAGTGGTACTAAATACGAAAATGAATATCGCTTTAAACGGGTTGATGGTTGTTATCGTTGGCAATTAGCACGAGGATTACCACTTAAAGATGAGCAAGGTTCTATCATCAAGTGGTTTGGTACTTGTACAGATATCCATGAACACAAAGAAATTCAACAAGAACGCGCCCATTTACTAGAGTTAGAACAAGCAGCACGCACACAAGCTGAAACAGCTAATCGAATTAAAGATGAATTTTTAGCTGTACTTTCACATGAGTTACGCACACCTCTAAATTCAATTTTAGGGTGGTCACAGTTGTTGCAAACCCATAAATTAGACGAGATTAAAACATCTCAAGCCTTAGTAACTATTGAGCGCAATGCCAAATTACAGGTTCAACTGATTGAAGATTTACTTGATGTGTCTAGAATTTTACAGGGTAAACTGGTGCTGAATACGGCAAACGTTAACTTAGAAAACACAATTGTGTCAACTATAGAGACAATCCGTTTAGCCGCAGCCACTAAATCTATTCAGATAAAGACAGTATTGCCAGAGAATATTGGCAAAGTGATAGGAGATCCTACTCGCTTGCAACAAGTTATTTGGAATTTGCTTTCTAATGCTGTTAAATTTACGCCTAGGGGAGGAATGGTAGAAGTGCAATTAGGGCAGGTTGATGACTATGCTCAAATTACTGTTAGTGATACGGGTAAGGGAATTAGTGATGAGTTTTTGCCCTATGTATTTGATTACTTCCGGCAAGCAGATAGCAGTTCTACCAGAAAATTTGGTGGATTAGGTTTAGGTCTGGCAATTGTGCGGAATATAGTGGAAATGCATGGTGGAATTGTTTTTGCAGAAAGTCCAGGTATAGGTCAGGGGGCAAGGTTTACTGTCAGATTGCCGTTGACTAAAGATGATAGTTCTAGGGTGATGGATGAAGAGAATAGTTCTGCAAGTATGACTTTAAATTCTTTATCGCTAAATGGTGTAAAGGTTTTAGTTGTTGATGATGATGTTGATTCTCTCGATTTTGTGGCGTTTGTTTTAGAACAGGATGGGGCTGAAGTGATGGCGGTATCTTCAGGATTGCAAGCAATAGAAGTGCTATCACAATCACAGGTAGATGTGTTGATCAGTGATATTAGTATGCCAGAAATAGATGGTTATATGCTGATACGTGAAGTGAGAAGTTGGAGGTCTAAACAAAGCGGCAAAATTCCAGTGGCCAGCGAACCTATGCCAAAGGCGATCGCATTGACAGCTTATGCTGGAGAATATGACCAACGCCAAGCTTTAGCCGCAGGGTTTCAGTTGCATCTGTCAAAGCCGATAATTCGAGAAAATTTAGTGCGTGCGATCGCTCAAATCATGAATTTATCGCAGAGTTAACAGCTGTTTTTTTAAGGCAGAAACGCAAAATGTACTAGGAACAATCTGGTAAGTTTGCCGTAATTCTCCGATTAATGGCTATTATCCAGATACTACCAGCTGATTTAATTCTGCTGGCGTAATGTGAGAATGGACGACTTCACCATCACGAAACCAAACAATACGCTTGGTTTGACGTGCAACTTCAGGTTCGTGAGTCACCATGACTACTGTAATTCCACTTGCATTCAGTTCACTAAAAATATCTAGAACTTCTTGAGTTGTCCGGGAATCAAGTGCGCCGGTGGGTTCGTCAGCAAGGAGAACAACGGGACGGTTGACAATGGCGCGGGCGATCGCTACTCTTTGTTGTTGTCCCCCTGATAATTGGGTAGGTTTATTATTGAGGCGTTTTTCTAAACCTACTTTGATCAATGCTTCAATTGCCCGTTCTTTTCTTTCCCCAGGCTTAACACCAGCATACACCATTGGCAGCATGACATTTTCCATTGCTGTCAATTGATTTAATAAATGGAATTGCTGAAATACAAATCCTAGCTTTTTATTGCGAATATGTGCCAATTCTGTATCACCGATTTGGGCTACATCAAGATTGTCTAAATAATAATGTCCAGAACTAGGACGATCTAAACAACCGATAATATTCATGGCTGTAGATTTTCCCGAACCAGAAGGCCCCATAATTGCACAATATTCACCTTCTTCTATAACTAAGTTGATATCATTTAGTGCTTTTACTTCTGTTTCTCCACTACCATAAACTTTAAAGATATTCTCTAAACGAATAATTCCTGATTTTGGTACTGAGTTGGGAATATTTGCATCAGTTATAGTGAGAGTATTTGCCACAAGAATTATATCCTTTTTTTAACGAACCACAGAGACGCAGAGAACACAGAGAGAAGAAATATCATATTTATCGAAACTGGAATTTTGAACTTATAATTTTCTACAAAACTCAGCACTTTTCATGCACTTCTTAATGCCACTATGGGGTCAAGTTGAGCAGCACGACGGGCTGGAACTACGCCAAAAAATAATCCAATTCCACCAGATATACCAACTGCCATTGTAATGGAAACGATGGAAATACTCGCTTCTAAAGGAGTCAGGACTGATACTAATATTATGCCACCAACTCCAACTGTAGTCCCCACTAAACCGCCAATTACAGAAACAATTACTGCTTCAATAATGAACTGAAGTAAAATGTCTTGCTCGGTAGCACCAATTGCTTTTCTTAAGCCAATTTCTTGGGTGCGTTCGGTGACAGAAACGAGCATAATATTCATAATACCAATACCACCGACAAATAAGGAAATTCCAGCGATCGCAGCCAGCATGGTTGTCAAAGCACCGGAAATTTGACCTACTGTTTGCAAAGCATCCTTTTGGGTACGGATTGTAAAGTCATTTTCACCGACGAGTTTATGGCGTTGTCGCAGTAAATTGGTAATTTGAAATTCTGCCGCATCCACGCTATCTGCATCTTTGGCTGAAGTGACAATATAGGTTACTTCTAGTCCATAGGGAGAAGTTCTTCCCACTAGTCGATTTGCTGATGTAAAAATCGGGACTAATGCTGACTCGTCGTAATCGACACCCAAATTTGAACCTTTGTCAGTTAGCACTCCAATTACTTGAAAGCTGGCATTTTTAATTCTGATCTGCTGACTAACAGGGTTAGTATTACCAAAAAGTTTTTCTTTCAATTTTGCACCTAGCACCACAACTTGGTTGCTGCGCTTCATGTCTATATCGGTGAAAAATCTTCCTGTGGCTACTTCAAAATCCCGCACTTGCAAAAAGCTGGGAGTTGTCCCAATAATATTGACATCGGTATTTCTATTTTTATAAGTAACTACCTGTCTACTATTCAATTCGGCTGTGGTAGCTGCTATTGTGGGTACTTGAGTTGCGATCGCATTAGCATCTTCTAAAACCAGCGTTCTGGTCACATTTCTAGCTACCCGTTGAGTCTCTTCGTTACCGGGAATCACAAATAAAACGTTTGGCCCCAAGGAATTTAATTGATTAGCTACAAACTTTTGTCCCCCTTCCCCAATCCCAATCATCGCAATTACTGAACCATTACCAATCACAATACCCAACATAGTCAGGGCGCTACGTAATTTGTTAGAGAGTAAGGTTTTACCCGCCATTTGCACGCTTTCTAAGAAGTTCATACTATTTTAGATTTTAGATTTTAGATTTTAGATTTTAGATTTTAGATTGGTAATTGGTAAAAAATCTTAACTGTCACCTGTCACCTGTCACCTCTTTTTTTGTTGCATTTTGTAATCTTTGGGTGGGTTCACAAATATCAAATCACCTTTGTTGACTCCCTCTAAAACCTGAGTTTCGTTTTTGATTTGCGCTCCAATTGTGATTTCTCGAAACTGGGGTTTATTATTCGCATCTGGTATCAGTACGCCAGTTTTGCCATTTTCAGTCAAAATTGCTACAGTTGGTAGGGTTAAAGCATCGTTAATGCGATCGCCCAAAAACGTCACATCTACATTTAAGCCAGAACGCAATTTATCTGCACCACTATCAATCACCACCCGCACCTGAAAAGAAGTCACACCTTGCTCTATCACCGCTTCAGGAGCAATCAGACGCACACGACCTTTAAATACTTGATCTGGATAAGCATCAGCAACAATTTCCACCTGCTGTCCCTGTCTAATCCTACCAATATCAGCTTCTGGAACCTGAGCTAAAACTTCCAAACCCGTCGCTAAAGCCACAATTGAACTAGAAGTGGCTGAGGTACTTGTAGAAGCCGAAGTTGTTGGTGTCACAAAAGCGCCTATATTGGCGTATTTTTGAGTCACAATCCCCGCAAAAGGAGCGCGAATAATGGTATCTTCCAACTGCACTTGCTGCTGTTTTAACTGAGCTACAGCCCCAGCTACGGACGCTTTTAATCTCGCAATTTCTTCAGGACGGTTGCCATTTTCCAGCTTTCGCAGTGCTTCCCGTTCTTGAGCAACTACGGCTTCCTGACTTTTGATATCTTCATTACGGTTCCCCACTTTTTGGAGTGATAATCGGCGTTGAGCTTCTTCTAAACTGGCTTTTGCTCTTTTATCTTCACTGATATATTGTTCTAGAGAATCTTCAGAAATAGCCCCTTCTTTTGCTAACCCTTGATAACGTCTTACCCTAGCTTGGGTTAATTCTACCTGCGCTTTAGCTGAGTCTACAGCGGCTCTAGCTTGATCAATTTCCTGAGAACGATTCCCCGCACGAATGATAGCTAACTGAGCCTCAGCTTGCGCTAAACGAGCTTTTCCTTGGGCAATTTCTTCGGGACGACTCCCCGCTTGACTTTCCGCTAATTGTGCTTTGGCTTGCTCTAAATTGGCTTGAAATTGAAGAATTCGCATTTTAATTTCGGAGTTATCCATACGAGCAATAATTTGCCCTTTCTGGACTTTTTCTCCCTGTTCAATATCCAATTCAGTGATAATTCCCGGATTTTTGGGACTAATATTCACGCTTTGTACTGGTTGCACTTTCCCACTAGCAGTAATCCGCACTGTGATACTTTTGGCTGCAACTGGAACAGTGAGTTTACTAATGTCTTGTTTACGGTTTTCTGGATTCGCTATTTTTAAGGCTGTGGTCGTACCAACTATCAAAATACCAGATGCCATTAACCCCATTAACCAGCGAAATGGGTACTTAATTTTTTTCCCTATCAGCGGAATTTCTATGTGAGTTGTCATATGATTTTGCGGTAATTACTAAAATTGAAATTTGTGAATTTTTTGAAGTCAGAAATGAAGAATTTGGTTTATATAAATCATCAGTAAAATCTATGCTTTGGAAATTATTAATTTTGCTTTTATACTAGCAATTAAAAATAGGATGAGCCATGATCTGATTGGGTTAAATTTACTAGTTTTGGAGATAGATATAATTACTAATTAGCCAGAAACAACAATAAAATGTAAGTAATTACTTATTAATTTGCCAAAAGAGTTTTAGTTAAGTTGTGAAGTTAATCTTGAATGGGTGCAATTCCTTGCCAAACAATATCTACGAGATTTTCAACGAAAATTTTTTCCTCTGTTTTTATAACTTCTCCAGGATGCATTTGTTCTAAGAAAACATAGTTCATTAGTGATCCTAGTAATACCATAGCAATAGTTTGAGGATCGCTTGGACGCAGCCGTCCTTGTTCTATTTCTTCCGCTAGAAATTTAGTGAATACTTTAACATCGCGGATAGGTTTCGATTTAATTATATGTGCCGTTTCTGGAAGTAGATTACCACGCGATCGCAACATCATTAACCGTGGCATTACTTGACGATGAAATTCTAAAGTTTGCAGACACAGATGAATAAGGTTTTGTTTAAGATTTCCTTTCCCAGATAAAGAATCCAATTCTTGCACCCAAGGAGGTCTTTCAGGAATTCCCATTGACGCAAAGAAAAGTTCTTCTTTGGTTGAGAAGCGTTTAAAAATCGACGCTTCAGAAATTCCTGCTTTTTGAGCAATTTCTAAAGTTGAAGCCCCAAATCCTTGTTGAAGAAAGATTTCACGGGCTGCATCTAAAATTTGCTCATTAGTTATTTTGGGTGTGCGTGCCATAAATAAGTGTGTAGTCACTTATTAATTTACTCGTTATTGATTGTGATGTCAAGAACAGGGAATAGGGAACTTTCTTTTCTCGTTCTCATACTCTGTATAGGAATGAATTTTAGAAAGCTCTGCCTTTCATTGTAGAAAGAAGAGTCAGAGCCTCTCTTATAGCATTCCCAGTCGGAGACTGGGAACGAGATAAACAGGAAAAAAGTATTCTCCACCAGACCTGATATTATTCAGGACTCATTACTCGGTACTCATTACTCGGTACTCGGTACTTGTTACTCATTTCTGATTACTGGATCTTTGTAAATTAGCCAAAGCGCGGTTGTAATTTAAAATAGCTGTGATTCGATTACCTTCAGCTATGGTGAGGTCATTTTCGGCAGAAATTACTTCAGTTTGAGTACCAACACCAGCTTGAAATCTGAGTCTAGCTATACTTAGAGCTTCCTTGGCTTGATTTATAGCCACGCTAGAAGTTTGCACATTATCCAAATTGGACTGTAACTGCAAATAGTATTGTTCAACATCAAAGCGAATTTGGTTGCGCTGGCTAGAAAATTGAGTTTCTGCGATCGCAATATTAGCTTTTGATTGAGCCGCTCGCGCTCTTGCTGCACCCCCATCAAACAAATTTAGACTTGCTTGCAATCCCAAGGAATAGCCATCACTAACGCTAACACTGTCGTTATAACGATCTAGTAAATTGTAGCTGGCATTTAAACTAACTTGTGGCCCTAGTTGTGAAAGTGCCTGTCGTCGCTGTTGCTCACTAATATTACGTTGTGCCAAAACTTGTTGTAATTCTGGACGGTTTTGAAAAGCTTGAATAATGGTTTCTTCTAATGGTTGCGGCCAAAGACCAGCTAATTCTACAGGATCTGCCGCACTGATATTAATTGACTGTGGCAAACTTAATCGAGTTGCTAATCGACGACGAGCAACTTGTTGTTGTGAAATAGAATTAGTGAGATTTTGGAGAGAGTTTGCTAAATTAACTTGAGTTTGTAAAACATCAAATCTTGTCCCCACTCCAGCCTGTTGTCGAGCTTCAGCATCTCGCAAACTAGCCTGGGAATTTTCCACAGATGACTGATTAATTCTGACTTGTTCATCTGCTTGTTGCAAATCATAATATTCAGTTGTGACATTTAACTGAATTTCTAATAATCGGTTTTCTACATCTAATTCATCTATTCTTAATTGTTCTTCAGCCGCTCGAATACTAGCTTCCCGATTGCCGGAGGTATAAAGGTTATAACTTAGTTGTGCTTGACTATTGAAAGAAGTACTAGGTGAAGATGAATTATTCAGAAAACCATCACCATTATTAGTTAAACTTCCATTAACACCAAAGTTAGGAAACAAAGCTGATTGAGCTTCGCGTAACGCAGAACGACTGCGTTCTAATTCTAATTTTACTACCTGTAAGTCGTTATTATTCCGTTGTGCTAATTCTAAAGCTTGTATTAAGGTAATTGGCACATTTTCCTGAATTTTAACTTCCTCTGGACGGGTGGGAAATAGTAAAGGATTGGGATTGGAGTTAGGGATGGGGAGAGTTTCTGCACTTGCAAAATTTGGGATGAGAGCGATAAATATTCCAACCCAGGTAGAATGCACTTTAAATAACATAATTTTCACACTTAGTAATAACAGCTTTTTTGAAAACGAACCGCAGAGGCGCAGAGAACACAGAGAAAATCAAGAGAAATTTGTCTATTTTGCAGAAATATTATGCCAGTATTAATTAACTATTAAACCATCTTGAACTCGGATAATTCTTTGAGTTTGAGCAGCGATATCTGGTTCGTGAGTAACAATCACAATTGTGATTCCTTGCTGATTAAGTTCTGTGAGTAAATTCATCACTTCATAGGAAGTCTCAGTATCTAAAGCTCCTGTGGGTTCATCTGCTAGAACTAAAGCAGGTTTGTTAACCAAAGCGCGTGCGATCGCAACTCGTTGTTGTTGACCCCCTGAAAGTTGACTAGGACGGTTGGCAATGCGATCGCCTAATCCCACCTTTTCTAGGGCGGCCAAAGCCCTTTGGCGGCGTTTTTGCTTGGGTAAATTGGCGTAAACCATCGGTAACATCACATTTTCTAGGGCTGTTGAACGCGCTAATAAATTAAACTGTTGGAACACAAAACCTATTCTTTGGTTGCGAATATATGCCAATTCATCATCATCAAAAGTAGTTAAATTTCTACCTTCAAAAATATAATTTCCTCCAGTGGGACGATCTAAACATCCTAAAATATTCATCAGGGTAGATTTGCCCGAACCTGACGCACCCATAATTGAGACATATTCCCCTTCTTCAATGGAGAGTTGAATTCCTTTGAGTATGGGAACATCTACTTCTCCTAAATGGTAGGTTTTGGTAATAGATTCCAGCCAAATCATGGTTGTCATATCATTGAGGAGTTAATTTTAAACGCAGAGGAACGCAAAGGTTAGCGCAGAGGTACGCGGAGGTTTAATTATTTAATCACTACGTAAAGCATTTATTGGATCTAATTTGGCGGCGTTTCTGGCTGGAATTACTCCAGCGACTAAGCCAACGCTGAGTGAAAGTGCAAATCCAACAATGATTGATAAAAAAGAAATTACAAAGGGAAATTTAAAACTGGTTGCTGCTGCAAAAGCAATCACAATTCCACCGACAATACCAATAGTTCCACCAGCTATAGAAATCACTATTGCTTCGGCTAAAAATTGGTTAAGGATGGCTGAATTAGTTGCTCCAACTGCTTTTCTAATGCCGATTTCTCGCGTTCTTTCTACAACGGAAACTAGCATAATATTAGCGATACCAATTCCACCAACAACTAAAGAAATTCCTGCGATCGCCACTATCATCACTGTAAATAAACCCACAACACTAGTGAAGGTGTTAACGATATCAGCTTGGTTAGTTAGTCGGAAATCATCGGCTTGTGGTGGATAGATATTGTGACGCAGACGTAAGAGATTGGTAACTTGAAATTGTGCAGCTTCTAACTGTTCTTGATTAGCAGATTTAACTAAAATTCCATTGACAGAAACGCCCACTAAAGCATTATTACCAACTAGTCTTTTTGACATACTAGTCAGAGGAATGAAAATTTGGTCATCTCGGTCTGTTGGCCCTTGAGAACCTTTAGGTTCCATCACCCCAATCACTTCATAAGCCTCTCCCTGAATCCGAATTCTTTCACCAATGACATTACTACTTTGAGTAAACAGTGTTCTTTGGACTGTCGGCCCAATAATGGCAAACTGTGCAGCAGTATCTAGTTCTTCTTGGGTAAAATATCTGCCCTGTTGGGGATGGGTATTTCTGACTTCTGGGTAGTTTAAATCTGTTCCTATAACTGTTGTTGAGGTATTCTGTCCCTCATAAACAACTTGTATATTCCGCTGTAGATAAGCAGATACAAGTTCGGCTGACGGTGCTTGGGTAGCGATCGCTTTCGCATCTTCCCAAGTCAACGTGCTGCTAGAACCTACTCCTTGGCGAATATTACCGCTTCTGGCCGCACCAGCTAAGATTTGTAGCACATCCGTACCCAAGGCTTGAATCTGTTGCTCAACACTCTTTTGTACTCCCTGACCAACAGAAGTAATGGCAATAACTGAAGAAATCCCAATAATTACCCCCAGCATTGTTAGTCCTGTGCGTAATTTGTTACTCCACAGCGTCTCTACCGCCATTAACAATATTTCTAACAATGGAACTGTGCGGGTGTTCTTAGCTTTGTTTGCGTAATAAGCTTTGGCCATAATTGAGTAGTGAGTACCGAGTATTAAGTATCGAGTATTGAGTATTAAGTATCGAGTATTGAGTATTGAGTAGAAAAATCATTCAGTCAGAGTGGGGTTCTTGCCTACGACACGCTGTGCGAAGGAGATTAACTGCGTAACAGCTGACTAAGAACCACCGCGACGACCGCCACCTCGTCCACCACCACCACCATCTAGACCAGGAAATACTCCTCCTCGTGGTGTTGATTGGGGGCGTGATCCTGGTGGGAAACTGAGCAGTACTCTCTCGTCTCCTGTCAATCCAGACTTGACTTCAGTAAAGTTATTCACAGTCATACCAGTCTCAATGCGAGTGAAAACAGGTTTACCATCTCCCCCTGCTACATACACACCTGTTGCACGTTCTTGGCGCACTACCGAAGCTGTTGGTACTACTAGGACATCTTCCAATTTACCAACTTGAAAATCAGCTGCCACATTCATCCCCGAACGCAGCAGCCTTTCAGGGTCTGAGAGTGCTACTCTAACTTCAAAACTGGTAACATTTTGCTCAACTATGGCTTGGGCTGCAATTTGACTAACTTTACCTATAAAGGTTTTGCCTGGGTAAGCATCTGCTTTAATTGTGACTTCTTGACCAATGCGGATTTTAGAAATATTCGTTTCAGCTAAATTGGAGACAACTTCATTCGTAGAAGCTAGAGACAAGATAGAAGAAGAAGTAGCAGAAGATACGGCACTACTAGCAGTTGTAGGAGTCACGAAAGCACCAGGATCAGCATACTTTTTCGTCACCACCCCATCAAAGGGAGCGCGAATTATTGTGTCATTAATTTGGGCTTGGACGTTTTGTAGGGAGCCACGGGCAGACATCATTTGAGCTTGAGCTTGGTCAATATCTTCCCGGCGCGTTCCTGCTTTGAGAAGTGATAAAGATTGCTGTCTCTGTTGGACTACAGCCCGTGCTTGTTGAATATCTTCTGGACGCGATCCTGCTTTTTGCAATGCTAGTGCTTGCTGGGCTTCATTCACCTGAGCCTGGGCGCTATCACGATCTGCTAATTTTTGGTTAACAGTTTGCAGGGAAATTCCTCCTGAATTGAAAAGTTGCTGATTCCGTCGAAAATCATCTTCTGCTTTACTGAAATTAGCTTGGGCGCTTTTTAAGCGTGCCTCAGCTTGGGCAATATCTTGAGAACGATTACCTGCTTCTACCTTTCGCAAATTTGCCAAGGACTCGTCGAGTTGTGCCTGTGATTGAGCAATATCTTGGGGACGATTACCTGCAATCAATTTTTGTAGATTGGCCTCTGCTTGTGCTATCTGTCCTCTAGCAGAGGTGAGTTGCCCTTGCAGGTTGGAATCATCCATGTAAGCCACAATCTGGCCTGCTTCGACCAAATCTCCTTCTTTGACCAGTAGTTTTTTCAGA
Source organism: Anabaena sp. EIM26 (assembly GCF_057568715.1). NCBI lineage: Bacteria > Bacillati > Cyanobacteriota > Cyanophyceae > Nostocales > Nostocaceae > Anabaena > Anabaena sp. EIM26. Next base: position 3,677,433 of record NZ_CM172472.1, read on the forward strand.
ATGCCTGAATTTTTAGGGCTGAGGTTGATTGATCTTTCCGGCTTCACCGTTCCATTTGCGGCAACTGTGATTGATAAGCTCTGCCTTTGTACAGGCCGGGTGACAACCCGACGTTGTGCTTGTTGATTGGGAAGAACTATGAGTTGGAGATAAGCTAGGTAGCTAACTCCACCTATTAGTCCAAGAACGATTACCCAAGGCAGCCAATGATTTCTACCTTTTTTTTTCTGCTTGAGTTCGGGTACTGATAGAGATGAATCTACAGGGTTTGATGTATCAATTGCCATTTTCACTTTATGTATAAAAGAAACGGCTACTGTGCTGGTTCTTAATGGCTGGAACTCTAGCCTGGTAGCACTTTACTGAGAAAGTATCCACTTTATTTTCAGGTCGCTATTTTTTTATGAATTTTTGCTTTGTGCTATGCCTGGGGCGCAACTTTTACTGTTTAACAAACTTACAGCAGGAGTCAGGAGTCGGAAGAGTTGTGAGTACCGAGTGCTTGACTCTCCTTCTTACTCGTTACCCGTTACTCATCGCTCTGTACTGGCTTGGTGTCTAGGTTTCAATTTTGATGCTGTGCTTCATTAATCTGTAATCTGCTGTATATTATGTAAGTAATTATCGAACAAGTAGCCCATATCTCCTATATGACCAAAGTCACTAGTAGGGGCAAAGATATGGATGACTAAAGTCACCAAAACAGTATTGAGTACCGAGTATTGAGTATGAAGGGACTTCCAAATAAAAAAGTGATTATGTTCTCAATTTTGAGATTTCAGTGGTTAGTGAAATGAGCAAAGTTGAGAGATCAAAAGATTTCAGTGGTTGGAAAAATGTGAAAATGCTGACCGAAAATAGTTATCCAATTAGTCTGTACTCATTACTCGGTACTCGGTACTTGGTACTCAATACTCTAATCGGTACTTGGTACTCAATACTCTAAATAGTTATCCAATTAGTCTGTACTCATTACTCGGTACTCGGTACTTGGTACTCAATACTCTAATCGGTACTCAATACTCAATACTCTTTCTTCTAGAGCAGATATCGTTTAAGCTATTTGAGAGATTCTTTGATTTGTGGTTTAGAGGCGGTAGTGTGCCAAAACACATTCGTTTGATTTTTCTTTTGTTTGTCTGTAGTTTGTGGAGTATGCCAAAAGCAGTTCACGCACAGGCACTAATACCTCATACAGTACAACTTGATACAACTAAGTTGGAAAATCAGGGGTTGAGCTTGGCTCAAGAAGCGGCTCAATTAGCACAGTTTCAGCAGATTGATTTAGCTTTGCCACGAGCGCGGTTGGCTACTCAATTGGCTCCTGAAAATGATAAAGTATGGTTGCTTTTAGGTGGTTTGCATTTGCAAGCTAAAGAGTTTGATACAGCGATCGCAGCTTTACAAAAAGCGCAAACACTAAATCCCAAAAATGCGGATATTCTCTTTGCTTTGGGTTCAGCTAATTTTCAGAAACAAAATTATCAGGCATCTGTAGCCCATTATCAAAAAGGTTTGCAGTTAAAGCCCAATGACCCAGAAGGTTTGTTCGATTTAGGCAATGCTTACTATATGTTAGGTCGCTTACCCGATGCGATCGCTCAATTCAATCAAGCTGTCTCTCAAGATAAAAAATTCTGGCCGGCAATTAACAACATCGGCTTAATCAAATACGAACAGGGTGATGTTCAAGGGGCAATTAAACAATGGCAAGAGGCTGTTGCTATTGATAAGCAAGCCGCAGAACCTTTATTAGCTTTAGCTGTAGCATTTTATAATAAAGGTGATACTCAACAAGGATTATCTATGGGAGAAGCAGCAATTCGCATAGATCAACGCTATGCTGATTTAGATTTTCTCAAGCAAAATCTCTGGGGTACACGTCTGCTGCTAGATACGAAAAAATTCTTAGAATTACCCCAGATGCAAGCAGCCCTAGAACCCCAAGAAACACCAGCAACCGAACAACAGCCTAGACAGTAGGAGGTAGGAGGACAGGGAGCAGGGAGCAGGGGGAGGCAACAGCCGTTTTGATTCAGTGAAATTGGATAGTTTATTTTGTGGAGTTATCTAAATTCTCTCTCCATCTCCCTCTCTCACCTTCTTTCAGAATCAATAAATAATAATTTAGGTTAATAGTTGCTGACCTTTACCCATTTATAGTACATATATTCTATACAAATGTGGCAGTTGCCAGGTAGCAATAAACATAAAACCGATGCCTTCTGGGGCGATACCAAAAAGGCATAGTCTATCGGCAGGACTGACGGCGATAGCTGCGATCCTCCTCTAGGAGAAGCTTCGCCGCGAGTGCAGCTATCACAAAACCCGGAGACTAACAGACTTTCACGCCTGTTAAGATTTCTCTGTCCCTTGCTCACTGTTTCCTGCTATGTGAAAGTAGCCCAAAATCAAATTATTTAATTTATGGGTAAGCCTTGCTAACTTCAGCCATCAATTCTCAAGCCTCTGCTTTGGGTAGAAGTGCCATGATTTGATCAACAAACTGTTGATGGTCAACAACTGGTTTAGAGATGTAGCCATCAGCACCGCTTTGTTTGAGAAAGTTTTCGCGATCGCCTTCCATGGCGTGTGCTGTCACTAAAATTACAGGTAAATTAGTCGTTTTTGGATCAGCTTTTAACATTTGCGTAATTTTGATACCATCAACAGACTTACCTTGATACATACTACGTGACAGAGAAACATCCATTAAAATCAAATCAGCTTCCCCAGCTTGGGCAATTTTCATTACTTCTTCCACATCTTCCGTGTGTTTTACACCCAAACCACCGCGTTTGGACAAAATCTTGGAAAAAACTCGAGCATTAATCAGATCATCTTCGACAATTAAAACAGTTTTCATGAGAATTTAACTTATAAGGGTGAGAGGTTTGACCACCTGATCAAAGCAGTGGTCTACCACCTTTTTAATAATCAATGTGTATCCCCAACATCAAGGATAATACTACTGCTTTTTATCCTATGAGGATCAAGCCAGTGTTAAAAATCCTATTTCATCCGTTATGCTGTGGTTTCTACAGTGTTAAGTTTCAGTGACTTTTGTGTAGTTAAAATTCAGGGAAAAGAGCTTCATGGCAAAACAGTTAAACCTGCTCTCAACAGGACAGGTCATCACAACAGCCCTGCACACCGAGATGCAACGGTCTTACCTAGAATATGCCATGAGTGTGATAGTCGGGCGAGCGTTACCGGATGTGCGTGATGGCTTAAAGCCAGTGCATCGGCGAATTTTGTATGCGATGCACGAACTCGGTTTAACACCAGATAGACCTTACCGGAAATGCGCCCGTGTAGTTGGAGATGTACTAGGTAAGTACCATCCCCACGGTGATCAAGCGGTTTACGATGCCTTAGTGAGGTTGGTGCAGGATTTTTCCAGCCGCTATCCCTTACTGGGAGGACATGGTAATTTTGGTAGTGTCGATAATGACCCACCCGCAGCGATGCGTTATACAGAAACGCGTCTAGCATCCATTGGTCATGAGGGAATGCTGACGGAAATTGGCGAAGAAACTGTAGATTTTATTGGCAACTTCGATAATTCTCAGCAAGAACCCACTGTATTACCTGCTCAGTTACCGTTTTTGTTGCTCAATGGTTGTTCAGGTATTGCGGTGGGAATGGCGACGAATATCCCACCACACAACTTAGGGGAAATCGTTGATGGGTTGATTGCTTTAATTGACAACCCAGATTTGACAGATGAAAAGTTATTTGACATTATTCCCGGCCCAGATTTTCCTACTGGTGGAGAAATTGTTGGTAATTCAGGAATTAGAGAAGCATACACCGCAGGTAAAGGTGGGATTTTGCTGCGTGGTGTGGCCACATTAGAGGAAATTCCGGCTACTAGGGGCAGTAAGCGGCGGACGGCAATTATTATTACAGAATTGCCTTATCAGGTGAATAAGGCTGGCTGGATCGAGAAAGTAGCAGATTTGGTCAATCAAGGACGCTTACACGGCATTTCTGATTTGCGGGATGAGAGCGATCGCGAAGGGATGCGAGTGGTCATTGAACTCAAACGCGATACCAACCCCCAGGAAGTTCTTCAGCATTTGTATCACCAAACCGCTTTACAAACTACCTTTGGAGCGATTCTGTTAGCGATCGTGAATGGGCAACCACGCCAGTTAAGTTTGCGTCAAATGTTGCAGGAATTTTTGAGTTTCCGAGAACATACCCTTAATCGTCGCTACAGTTATGAGCTAGGTAAAGCCGAAAATCGGATCAATCTAGTCGCAGGTTTACGTAAGGCTCTGTCTAACCTAGATGAGGTGATTGCCATTTTACGGCAAGCTGCTGATGGTAGTACAGCCAAAATGAACCTTTGTAGCCGTCTGGATTTGAGCGAAGTGCAAGCGGATGCCATTCTGTCCATGCCATTACGCCGTCTCACCAGTTTAGAACAGCAAAATTTGCAACAGGAATTTGACCAACTCACCGAGCAAATTACCTCATTGCGAAAATTACTTGACGATAGACGGGAATTACTGAAAGTCCTGAAAAAAGATTTGCGAAGTCTCAAACGCAAATACAGCGATTCCCGCCGTACCAAGTTAATATTCACCAGCGAAATAGCCGTTAAAGCAGATAAAGGCATTAGCCAACAATTAACCACAGATGAGGAAAATCCAAAATCCAAAATCCAAAATCCAAAATCGGAACAGCCAGCAGAACCAGCAATTCTAGAATTTACCCAGCGGGGTTATGTGCGTCGTCTTTCCCCAACAGGCAAAAAACCGAAAACAGAAAATGGTTTGCATGAAAACGATTTTATTATTCAAACCGAGTCAACTGACACTGAGAAGGATTTATTGATTCTCAATACTGGGGGCAAAGTCTACCCTGTGAAGGTGGGAGAAATTCCCGCCACAACTGGACGTTCTCCACGGGGAACTCCATTAATCACTATGCTCACCAGTACGGCTCAAGGCAACCTAGAAGGTGTTGTTAGCCGCTTTGTTTTGCCAGAAACACCCGAAACGACTCAAATCGTTCTCCTGACCAAACAAGGGCGAATTAAGCGTCTATCTATGGAAGAACTTACTAACCTTGGACGGCGCGGAATGACGATTTTGAAACTCAAGGATGATGATGAATTATCTTTTACCCAGTTCACTACCACAGGACAACATCTGATTTTAGCTAGTTCAGGTGGTCGATTGTTAAGATTTGCCGTTAATGATGAACAATTACCTGTAATGGGCCGTGCAGCTATGGGTTTACAAGCATTTCGCTTGGTGAAAAATCAGCAAATGGTTGGTTGCGTAACTGTTAGCAAAGATGATCAGTTATTGCTAGTTACAGAGGAAGGATACGCCAAGCGAATGCCTGCAAGTAATTTAAGGGCAGCTAATCGCGGCGATTTAGGCATCCAAATGCTGAAATTTCACAACAAAACAGACAACCTAGCTGGTATGGTACGCGCTACCCCAGGCGTAGAAGTGGCATTAGTTACCAATAGAGAGCGAATGGTGCGAATTCCTATAGACACAGTACCAATCTTAGATAGAGATGCTAAAGGTGAGAGTATCTTGCAACTTAATCGTGATGAGAAAATTATTACTCTTGTTGGAGTGGGGCTGTAAATAACTAAAACGCATCTAATTTGCAGATCTTAATTTCATTAAACCCTTGTGGGGTAGGTATTTCGCCTGCCCAGCTTGACGTTTGATTTATTTTGCTAATTTATGAGATTTGTCAATGGATGTTAATAAATCTCTATAAAACTCTAATTTAACCTTGCAGTATTGAAAATATTTGTTATATTAGTTTACATAAGGCAATAAAGCTTAGTAAATCCAGCTTGGAGTGCGAACCATGACTAACGCAACAAAAACTATTACTTCTATACCCGAAGACCGCAACGGTTGGCGTTGGGGATTTACCCCACAAGCAGAAATTTGGAATGGTCGTTTGGCTATGATTGGCTTTTTATCAGCCGCTTTAATTGAACTTTTCTCTGGTCAAGGTTTTCTGCACTTTTGGGGTATCCTGTAAGCCTTGAGATTCAAAATTATTTGTAACATCAAAAAACCTGGTAGTTAATTAAAACTACCAGGCTATTTATTTTGTGTGTTCTTGGTTATTTGTCTTCAGTCAAAAAGCCAATGACTAATGACTACCGAATGTATTCCTTGAGTACGCTGTTACGGTTGGGGTGACGTAACTTGCGGAGTGCCTTCGCTTCAATTTGGCGAATTCGTTCGCGGGTAACGTTGAAAATCTGGCCGATTTCTTCCAGGGTTTTCATCCGTCCGTCATCCAAGCCGTAACGTAGTCTCAAAACATCGCGTTCACGGGGGCTGAGACTGTCGAGAACTTTTTCTAAGTCTTCACGCAGAAGATTTTTAGAAACTTGATCTTCTGGTGTTTCGCCGTCAGATTCAATAAAATCTCCCAAACGAGAGTCTTCTTCTTTCCCAATGGGCGTTTCTAGAGAAATTGGTAACTGGGCTGATTTGGCGATAAACCGCAGTTTCTCGATGGTCATTTCCATGCGAGTTGCAATTTCTTCCTCGGTGGGTTTGCGACCCATTTCTTGAGATAGTAGCTTGGTTGTTTTCTTAATCCGTGATATGGTTTCGTAGAGATGAACCGGTAGACGGATAGTGCGAGACTGATCAGCGATCGCTCTAGTAATTGCCTGACGAATCCACCATGTAGCGTAGGTAGAAAATTTATAACCTTTTTCGTGGTCGAACTTTTCTGCTGCGCGAATCAAACCAAGACTACCTTCCTGAATCAAGTCTTGGAAAGACAAGCCACGATTCATGTATTTTTTGGCGATTGAGACGACAAGGCGCAAGTTTGATTGCACCATTTTGTCTTTAGCTCTGCGACCAACGTGTAGTCGATAACGGAAAGTTGGTAGAGGTAATTCTACGGCTTCAGCCCATTCTTTAAATTGCGGTTCACGCTCTAGCTGATCTTGCAAGCGATCGCGCACTCTTTCCAATTCTAGGAGATCCGCGATTTTCCGTGCTAGTTCAATTTCTTCGTCTGCTCGTAATAGACGAATACGACCGATCTCTTGCAGGTAAAGGCGAATCGAATCTTCGGTGTAATGCTTTTTTTTCGCTGTTGGTGTCCGACGACGCGATTTAGCGGCTTTTCCAGACTTTGCGTCGTCCTCATCAGACTGAGGCTCTAAAAAATCATCAATTTCGCCGTCATCGGTAATGAGTAAGTCCTCTTCTTCATCCTCTATCAATAAGAGTTCTTCTTCGATCTCAGGCGGATTTATCATTTCTAGGTCAGGCCGATATATGCTATCGAGTACGTTGTTAGCCTGGTTCATGCCGCGTTCCTCATGCTCCTTGCAGAATCAATTACTCAAGATGTGGTTACTGCTCTTTTCATCGAGCTAATTGCTTACCAAAAATAGGTTTTTGAGTGATTTCCCTATATTTCCGGTAGTATTGCCTCTTTGGGAGGCGGAGTTTTTACTTTAAGTAGCAACTATCACTTTTAGGTGATTGGCTTTTGGGAAAGTAAAATTTATCGCTGTCGCCGTTTTACACAACTTCTGTTTGACTGGTCTAAAACCAGAGGCACCTTAATCAAAAGATTAACCACTTCAGACATAAATATATATGACTGCTGGCAGATTCACCTGTCAAGACTGTTCCGATTGTAGCCTGTTTCACAGAAATTGCACTCTTTTTGTGTATTAATCATGAACTCATTGAGCAAGGGGAAGCCACTTTTATCAAAAAGACATTAAAAACGGTAGTCACACCATTAAATCTTGTCTAAAACTTTTTGGTTTTGCAGTGGCATTCTCATTAGATTAAAAGGTAGGCACTCTTGCTCCTGGAAGATTCTAGATTTTAAGCACAACAATAGTTTTATAGCAACAGGACATTGCATATGAACTCAAATTAGTAGTATTAATGCACCCATGTTGACAAGTCGTTCATAAATTACTTATTTGAGAAAGCGAAGCTGGACTGATCTGGTATTCGTGAAAGGGCTGTGCTTGTTTCCAAACACTGAACCTTGTATATGCTATGCCAATAACCTGGACTAAGGAGTTAGGGTTGTGGCAGAATAAGCCGATTGAGAGATGAATTTAGATTTTACTCATTTCGGTCTTATTAACACATTAGCGCAATGCTGAGATTTCAGCCCTATGCAACTTGACAAACTGTTCTTATTGTATACAAGGATATTTTAATCAGTCGAGAAATAATTTGTCATCGAAAATACTAAATCATCTTTCTGTCTTGAAAATGGGGGTATGGACTAAGCCCTGCGTCCATATCAGGGGTACTACTTTGTGATGGCTTTATGCCCAGAGTCGTGCCTTCTGCGGAAGATGGTCGCTTATATTTAAGAAAGGGAATAGGAAATTATGCTGTTATTCCTGCAACTCCTAATAAATCCTTTTTTTTTCAGGTGCTATTGGTGTATGCAGTTGATGAGCGATCACGTATGAAAAAGTGCATCAAAAACAGGTAAGACATTATTTTTTACCATAACCTTAATATGACGATATTGGCAAATAAATATGTGTTTGGTTCTTAGTTGTCCACTTTTGCCAAGAATTAAATGGGAATTATAGAGAGAATTTTCGGCTCGACCTCTGGATTGTAAAAAAATTCATGGGTAAGAGGTTTGTACCTAATTACCCATGATATATGTTCAAGCTGATATGGATTGTCAGTTAGATATCTAAATCGGTGAGGTTAAGTTTAGAACCATAGGTTTCAATGAATTCCCGACGTGGTGCGACTCTATCGCCCATTAAAATGGTGAAGATCCGATCGGCTTCTGCTGCGTCTTCAATTTCAACTTGCTTGAGAGTGCGACTTTCTGGGTTCATAGTGGTTTCCCATAGTTGTTGGGGCATCATTTCCCCCAAACCTTTGAACCGTTGGATGTTATAGTTGGCGTTGGCTGGGAAGGTGGCGATATGCTGTTGTAATTCGCGATCGCTATAACAATATCTTGGCTCACTACGTCCCCGTTCTAATTTATACAGTGGGGGACAGGCAATATAAATGAAACCATTTTCAATCAGCGCCCGTTGATAACGATAGAAGAAAGTTAAGAGCAATGTCCGAATGTGCGCTCCATCTACGTCAGCATCAGTCATGATCACTATGCGGTGGTAACGCAGTTGGGAAGCATCGAACTCATCACCCTTAACCCCTAAACCCAAAGCTGTAATTAATGCTTGAATTTCGTTATTTTTATAAATTTTGGCATCGTCGGTTTTTTCAATGTTAAGAATCTTACCACGTAGGGGCAGGATTGCTTGGGTACGGCGATCGCGTCCTTGCTTTGCGCTTCCACCCGCTGAATCGCCTTCCACGATGTAAATCTCTGATTCTGAGGGGTCACGACTACTGCAATCTGCTAATTTACCAGGTAGTGGTGAAGATTCTAGCACCGATTTCCGCCGTACTAATTCCCTCGCATGACGGGCTGCTTCTGCGGCTTTAAAGGCTTGAATAGCTTTATCTAAAATAGAATCAGCAATACTGGGGTGAAATTCTAGATACTCGGTGAGGACTTCTCCCACAAAAGAATCGACAATACCGCGAACTTCGGTGTTACCAAGTTTAGTTTTAGTTTGTCCTTCAAATTCTGGATCTGGGACTTTAACAGAAATGACTGCGGTTAAACCTTCGCGGACGTGTTCACCACTGAGGTTAGATTCATGTTCTTTAATTTTATTCCGCTTGCGAGCGATCGCATTTAAAGTCCGAGTTAGAACTGCTTTTAAACCTTCTAAGTGCGTACCACCATCAATAGTGCGAATATTATTAGCAAAACCTAGCACGTTATCAGTATAAGCATCCGTACACCATTGCAAGGAAACTTCCACCTGAACATTATTCCGTTCCCCTTGCACATAAATAATTTCTTCGTGTAAAGGCTGCTTCTCACGATTCATGTAGGCGATATACTCTTTAATACCACCTTTGTATTCGTAAATTTCTATTTTTGGTGTATCGCTCTTGAGGAGTTCGAGACGGTGATCAGTGAAAATAATTTTAACACCAGCATTCAAATACGCTAACTCGCGCAAGCGACCTGATAAAGTAATGTAATCGAATTCAATGCTGGTAGTAAAGATTTGTGTATCCGGCTTGAAAGTGATAGAAGTTCCAGTTCTAGCTTCTTTGTAAGGCTTTACTTGCAGTTCAGTAACCGGAAAACTCCGTTCATATCGCTGAGTATGCTCCTTCTTATCTCGCCAAACAGTAACTTCCACAAACTCAGACAGGGCGTTAACAACCGAAATCCCCACCCCGTGTAAACCTCCAGAAACTTTATAACCACCACCACCAAACTTACCTCCAGCGTGGAGTACAGTTAATACGGTTTCTAAAGCCGATTTCCCGGTTTTTGGGTGAATATCGACGGGAATACCGCGACCATCATCTGTTACAGTCACGGAACCATCAGCGTTGATATCTACCTCAACATGGGTGCAGTGACCTGCTAAAGCTTCGTCTACAGAGTTGTCTACCACCTCGTAAACTAAATGATGGAGTCCTCGCGGACCTGTAGTACCGATGTACATCCCTGGTCGTTTGCGGACGGCTTCCAGACCTTCCAGAACTTGAATCTGATCGGCACTGTAACTGCTCGTCATGAAAATTCTCCTGATACTTGGGGTTGAACTTGACCTAAAGGTCAAAAAAGTCAAATCACCCCAAAATTATAACACAAAAGCCTTGATGCCGTCTGTAGCGCAATTTAATGGGAAGTTTATATAAGGATAGCAACCCTTTATTAATTAAAAATTTAAAAATGAAAATAACTTAGTGAATAATGACTAAATTAATTGTAATTTGTGGTGCGACAGCAACGGGGAAGTCTGGTTTAGCTTTCAATTTAGCTAGTCGGTTGGGTTCAGTGATTCTGAGCGCCGATTCTCGTCAAGTATACCGCGAGTTTGACATTGGTACAGCTAAACCGACTGTGGCAGAACAAAAATTAGTGCCACATTATCTAATAGATATCTGTGAACCAACTGAAACAATGACAGTAGCAGATTATCAGGAACAAGCACAAACTTTAATTGCTAGTCTTGGGGTTTCTCCATTGTTGTTGGTTGGTGGAACTGGTTTATATATACGTTCTATTGTCCAAGGGATGAAAATTCCCAGAGTATCACCACAACCGGAATTGCGATCGCAATTAGAATCTTTAGGTCAAAGTCAACTTTACCCGATGTTGCAACAAGTTGATGCGATCGCAGCCCAAAAAATTCACGCTAACGATTTAGTGAGGACTTTAAGAGCTTTAGAAGTATATTATGTTACTGGAGTCCCAATTTCGGAACAGCAAGGGGAAAACCCACCCAACTATCCGATTTTGCAAATTTATTTAGATTGTGAACCAGAACATTTAGATGTAAGAATTCGTAAACGCACTGAACAAATGATCGCAGATGGGTTAGTCGGTGAAGTTGAATATTTATGTCAGAAATATGGTGTGAATTTACCTTTATTGAATACTTTGGGATATCAAGAAATCAAGCCCTATTTAGCTGGTGAAATCTCCTTAGATGAAGCCAAAGAATTAATTATTTTACATACGAGACAATTCGCAAAACGCCAACGTACCTGGTTTAGACAGTCTCCTAATATAGAATCTGTTGATGCGGATAATCCTGACTTATTAGAGCAGGTTTGGCAAAGAATAAATGAATTTATCTGAATCATGATTTATAGAATTGGAGGATTTTCACTAATGAATATTCCTTAATATATTGGTATTCTTGAATCATCCACCAATAAAAATCCTGTAAACCACATTTAGTCTCTAAGTAGTTAGACACTAAAAAACCAAAGTATGCAACGAAATGTAAATTTGCCTAAAAATCTCTTCCCTTCTGCCTCCTGCCTTGTCTCAACGATAAATATTTATGCCCACCTACTTACATTCCAGCATAACTGGGTATATTCATAGCCGCATCTCTTACTTCTTCCCGACTTTCCCCACCAATATGTTTATCTATCAAAGTTGGCACTTGTGTAGCTTGTATGCGGCTATAACGAGTTCTGTCTGGCATGACTAGATTTGGCCCTGCTTTACAGTTCTTCATACAACCAGTACCTTTAATAATGACATTATCTAAACCATTATTTTCCAACTCTCTTTCTAAAGCCTGACACAAAGCCTTACCACCACGCTTCATACAATCAGACTTTTGACAGACCAAAATTGTAGCTTTAGTCTGAGTCGATTTTTCTTTGGTGCGATTTTTTGCAGAAGTTTCTTGTAACTGCTTCATAGTGTGACTAATTTGAGGTGCAAATCTTCCCATTTCCGAACTTGCAGCCATTACTCGTTCTGCTTTGAGGGTTTCTTGTCCTTTTTTAGAGTCGTATTTTTTTGTCCCCACAACTTGCAACCAAGTACCTTTAGGTAGACGCAAATCAAAAGCTATCCGTAAATGTTTCGCTAATTTCACATAGCATTGACCTTCAACAGTTGCTAATAATAAGCCTTTGAGCTTATAGCCGTCTTTAATCACAAACTCTAAAAATCTTCCTTCAAGGCAAAATTCTGCTACTTCTACACTGGGAGATACACCCATTTTTGTCACCTCTTTTCAACGAAGATAAGCTGTCAATCAACTAAAACTTTTGGTAGCGGCTATGCCAACATTTTTCAAGAGTGCAAATTAGCTCTTGACGAGATGCGGTGAATTGTCGCACCACACTCCAAAGTTGAACAACTACCTGAGGACTGGTAATTTGCACCTGTAATGGTTGGTTAGTTTCGCAGCGAGAAGGAATTTCTAACTCTCTTAAACGCTGATAAACTTGCCAACGGTCTGCCCAATTCACCTCAACAACGTGCTTTATTCCTGTTTCTGAGCTAAAAGATTTCAAGCGAATTGCCCTCAAAGTGCAACAAACTTGCAGTAAACACAAGATATATACTCCACAAAATAGGGAGTTGGTTAGAGTTAAACCTCTTTAATTAGAATAGCGTAAGTGCAAAATATTGTCATTAATTTTGCAAATTTTTTGCATTTCTATATTTAGGATTTATTATCCACGCTTAATTATGATTAATCTTGCTATTACACATAGTATTAGACATTCACATAAAAATTTAACTTTTAGCATCTAGCTTGAGAATTAATTTAATTCTCCTAGCAGTTAAAATTAAAAATTCTGTAATACTTAATAGACTTGCTTTCATTTTTTTCAATGTTAATATATAAAAACTAAGCAGTAAAAAAATAAAACTGCTAAACAGCGAGGAGAACTATGTCTGATACACAAACTTTGTTACAAAATTTTGGTCAAGTATATGACAATCCTGTCTTGCTAGATCGCAGTGTAACTGCACCAGTAGTTGAAGGATTTAATGTGGTTTTAGCGAGTTTCCAAGCTTTGTACTTGCAGTACCAAAAACACCATTTTGTAGTTGAAGGTGCAGAATTTTATTCTCTGCATGAATTCTTTAACGACAGCTATACCGAAGTCCAAGATCATATCCATGAAATTGGCGAAAGATTAAATGGTTTGGGTGGTGTACCTGCTGCCAGCTTTAGTAAGTTAGCTGAATTATGCTGCTTTGAACCAGAAAGTGATGGCGCATATGCTGCTCGCAAGATGGTCGAAAATGACCTGGCAGCAGAACAAGCTATGATTAGTGTAATTCGTCGTCAAGCCTCTCAAGCTGAGAGTTTAGGAGATAGAGGCACACGCTATCTGTATGAAAAAATCTTGTTAAAAACAGAAGAAAGAGCCTATCATTTAGCTCACTTCTTGGCTAAGGATAGTTTAACATTAGGTTATGTCCAACCTGCGGCAAACTAAACTTCACATCATGGCGATTAATCTCATCTAGCGGTAGTACAAATTAGTTGTACAGGCTATTAAAAAATGATATTTTTGAGCAGAGAGGGACAACTTCACCTTTCTGCTATTTTTAACAGAAAATTTGGGTAATAAATTGTTATTTAAGCAGAATATAAAATAATTGCTATTTGTATTCAATATTGATTGTTGTTTAAATAAAAAGCACAGCAGATATTTCTAAATTTATTGACAATTAATTTTATTAGAATGGAATACATAAATAAAAGTTTTTATCAATATTTTTACCATCTCAGCCATAAAAATTGAAAAGTAACTGTAAGAAAACAGAGTCATGTTTTGCCCAACATCCATCCTATTCTTTTTCGGCTCTGGCTCAACAGAAACCGGAAACCTGGATAATAAATAGCATGAGTAGGGGTAAAGACCCTTACAATAATCAAGATTTGTATTTTTATACTTCAAGGTAACAAAGCTATGCCCCGTCGTGAAGACCTCCGCAAAATTCTACTGTTAGGTTCTGGTCCGATTGTGATTGGCCAAGCCTGTGAGTTTGACTACTCTGGAACTCAAGCCTGTAAAGCCTTGCGAGAAGAAGGCTATGAGGTGGTGTTGGTGAATTCCAACCCGGCGACGATTATGACTGACCCGGAAACAGCAGACCGCACTTATATTGAACCGCTGACACCGGAAATAGTAGAAAAAGTTATTGCTAAAGAACGTCCAGATGCTTTATTACCAACAATGGGAGGACAAACCGCCCTTAACTTGGCTGTGGCTTTGGCGAAAAATGGTGTTTTGGAAAAATACAACGTTGAGTTAATTGGTGCGAAATTACCAGCGATTGAAAAAGCCGAAGACAGAAAACTGTTTAATGAAGCAATGGCTAAAATTGGGGTGGCGGTGTGTCCTAGTGGTACAGCTTCGACTTTGGAAGAGTCAAAAGCGATCGCACGCCAAATTGGTACATATCCCCTCATCATCCGTCCAGCCTTTACAATGGGTGGTACAGGCGGCGGTATTGCCTACAACAAAGAAGAATTTGAAGAAATGGCACAAGTAGGTATTGATGCCAGTCCTGTTTCTCAAATTCTCATCGACCAATCTTTGCTAGGTTGGAAAGAATATGAATTAGAAGTCATGCGTGACTTAGCAGATAACGTAGTCATTATCTGTTCCATCGAAAACCTCGACCCAATGGGCATTCACACAGGGGATTCTATCACCGTCGCCCCTGCCCAAACCCTCACCGATAAAGAATATCAACGGTTGCGGGATATGGCGATTAAAATTATCCGCGAAATAGGTGTAGAAACTGGCGGTTCTAATATTCAGTTTGCTGTCAATCCTGAAAATGGGGATGTGGTGGTCATTGAAATGAACCCCCGTGTATCCCGCAGTTCTGCCTTATCTTCCAAAGCCACCGGTTTCCCCATTGCCAAAATCGCGGCTAAGTTAGCTGTGGGTTACACCTTGAATGAACTGCAAAACGACATCACCAAGAAAACCCCCGCTTCCTTTGAACCGACAATTGATTATGTTGTCACCAAAATTCCCCGCTTCGCTTTTGAAAAATTCCCTGGTTCAGAACCGGTTCTCACTACACAAATGAAGTCTGTCGGGGAAGCAATGGCAATTGGGCGGACATTTAACGAATCTTTCCAAAAAGCATTGCGTTCTTTAGAAACTGGTCGCGCTGGTTGGGGTTGTGACCAAGCCGAAAAACTACCTAGTGGTGAACAAATTCGCGCCCAGTTGCGGACACCAAACCCGGAACGGATCTTTTCTGTGCGTCATGCTATGCAACTAGGGATGAGTAATGAAGAAATCTATGAATTAACGGCTATTGACCCCTGGTTTTTAGATAAATTACAACAACTGCTAGAAGTGGAAAAATTCCTGAAACGCACACCCTTAAAGCAGTTGACAAAAGAGCAAATGTACGCTGTAAAAAGGGATGGGTTTAGCGATCGCCAAATCGCCTATGCTACTAAAACCAATGAAGATGAAGTTAGGGCTTACCGCAAAAATTTAGGAGTGATTCCAGTTTACAAAACTGTGGATACTTGCGCGGCTGAGTTTGAAGCTCTGACTCCTTATTACTATTCTACCTACGAAGAAGAAACGGAAGTTTTACCCACTACCAAACCCAAGGTGATGATTTTGGGTGGGGGGCCAAACCGCATTGGTCAAGGAATTGAGTTTGATTATTGTTGTTGTCACGCTGCCTATGCTTTACATGGTGCAGGGTATGAAACAATTATGGTCAATTCTAATCCTGAGACGGTTTCTACAGATTATGATACGAGCGATCGCTTGTATTTTGAGCCGTTAACCAAAGAAGATGTTCTCAACATCATCGACACCGAAAACCCCGTGGGGATAATTGTCCAGTTTGGTGGACAAACACCATTAAAATTAGCAGTTCCCCTACAGCGATATTTAGAACAACTAGCAAGTGGTGATATTTACCAATGTCCTGTTCCTAGCCCTGATTTCCCCATTCCCCAAATTTGGGGTACATCCCCCGATTCTATTGACATGGCAGAAAATCGGGAGCGATTTGAAAAGATTCTCAATAAATTGAATATTGCCCAACCACCTAATGGTATGGCTAGAAGTTTTGAAGATGCTTTAATAGTTGCTAAACGCATTGGTTATCCAGTAGTTGTACGCCCTAGCTATGTGTTGGGAGGGAGGGCAATGGAAATTGTCTATTCTGATGCAGAGTTAGAACGATACATGACTTTTGCCGTGTTGGTAGAACCAGACCACCCGATTTTAATTGATAAGTTCTTAGAAAATGCCATTGAAGTTGATGTAGATGCGATCGCTGACCATACTGGCAGAGTCGTAATCGGCGGCATTATGGAACACATCGAGCAAGCGGGTATTCACTCAGGAGATTCGGCTTGTTCCTTACCTTCTATTTCCCTATCTCCAGCCGTCTTAAATCAAATTCGCACTTGGACAGTCCAACTAGCACAAGCTTTGTCTGTTGTCGGTTTGATGAATATTCAATTTGCCGTCGTGGGTGCAAATAGTTATTCTCCCCAAGTTTACATTTTGGAAGCTAACCCCAGAGCATCTCGTACAGTGCCTTTTGTTTCTAAAGCTACGGGTATACAACTGGCAAAACTCGCATCTTTAATTATGTCGGGTAAAACTTTGGAGGAATTGAACTTTACCCAAGAAGTGATTCCTGCTCATATTGCTGTCAAAGAAGCGGTATTACCTTTTAGTAAGTTCCCCGGTACAGATACCATCTTAGGGCCTGAAATGCGCTCAACAGGAGAAGTGATGGGAATTGATAGCGATTTTGGCCGGGCTTTTGCTAAAGCTGAGTTAGGTGCTGGGGAAATGCTACCTCTTAAGGGTAGTGTATTTGTTTCTATGAGCGATCGCGATAAAGGACTGGCAGTAGATGTAGTCAAAGAATTTATCGCCTTAGGCTTTAATGTCATAGCTACCCAAGGTACACGTCAAGTCCTTCAGGAAAAAGGGTTAAAAATTGAGTCAATACTCAAACTTCATGAAGGTCGTCCCCACGTCCTCGATGCTATCAAAAACCAACAAATTCAACTAATTATCAACACACCTTCTGGAGAAGAAGCCCATACTGATGCCAGGTTAATCCGTCGTACAGCCTTAGCTTACAAAATACCCATTATTACCACCATTGCCGGAGCCAAAGCCACTGTAGCCGCTATCCGTTCTCTGCAAAACACCACCTTGGATGTCAAAACCATTCAAGATTACTGCCCGATAAGTTAGTTGGAACCAGGGGACAGGGGGCAGGTGTAGGTTTTTTACATTCTCGTGAGGGCAAGACTTGGGAGATAAGGGAGGAAAACCATACAACAATATGTATGCTTCGTATTTGCATAAAACATCTTCCTTATCTACGTTCCCTCCTTGTCTTCCCAGTCCCCAATCCCTAGTCCCCAGTCCTAAAAACATTAAGCAATCATTATAGGAGAAACATTATGGTTAACATTGAGATATTTTAACAAATATGAGGAACGTCTTTTTTCCTTAAAAGAATTTGCGTGAGCAGCTTCAGGTATAGGTTTCTGAGTAAAATTACGTCATTGGGCGACCCCAAGCAACCACGAATTTTCGGGTTTCTCGGTAGTCAAATTATTCTCATAAATGTTACAATTATTAATAATCCAAATACAACCAAAAATGTTCGACTTATTACCTTATATCTAACTCTAGGTACTTGTGATTTCCAAAAAGCCACTGTAACGTCTAGCAGTTAAGAAGCATAAATTGACTAAATATGAGTAAGCGAGTGAATCGGGTGTGTAAGTTGCAAATCTTAGCATGGTTTCATATATCACCTGGGTAGCAACCTCTCAAGGCATTTATTCAGCTAATGACACTACCAGCAAATCCATCATCACCAAAGAGTAGCGCCATGAAGACCGCTCAGACAGCCACCGACCTCGTGCGGACTTACCTGCGTGAGATTGGCCGTGTGCCACTCCTCACCCACGAAGAAGAGATTCGTTATGGGAAACAGGTACAAAGATGTACCGCCTTATATGAAGTGAGAGAAAATCTTGCTACCCAATTAGATCGTCAACCTAATTTAGAAGAATGGGCAGCAGCAGCACAGATAGAACTAGTAGAATTGAACGAAGCGATCGCAGAAGGTGAAACAGCTAAACGCAAAATGGTAGAAGCCAACCTGCGATTAGTCGTTTCTGTCGCTAAAAAGTATATTAAGCGTAACGTCGATTTACTCGACTTAATCCAAGAAGGCAGCATTGGAATGCAACGAGGAGTAGAAAAATTTGACCCTACCAAAGGTTACAGATTTTCTACATATGCTTACTGGTGGATACGTCAAGCCATTACTCGTGCGATCGCCGAAAAAGCTCGCACAATTCGTCTACCTATTCATATTACCGAAAAACTAAATAAAATCAAAAAAGCACAACGTCAACTATCCCAAAAGTTAGGACGTGCGCCTACAGCCACAGAATTAGCTCAAGAGTTAGAATTAACACCCAAACAAGTACAAGAGTGCCTAGAAAAAGCTCGTCTGCCCTTATCTCTCGATTTACGGTTAGGAGATAACTACGACACAGAACTAGGAGAACTCTTGGAAGATACAGGTGCATCACCAGAAGATTTCGTGATGCAATCCTCCCTATCTTACGACCTAGAGCGGATGATGGCAGAACTCACCCCACAACAAAAAGAAGTAATTAAGCTGAGATTTGGTTTATTAGACGGGCAATCTTTAACCCTTGCTAAAATCGGTGAAATCCTCAATATCAGTCGGGAAAGAGTCCGACAAATTGAGAGAGAAGCCTTAACAAAACTTCGCAAATCCAAAACCAACATTAATGAGTATCTTGCTAGTTAGGGGACTGGGTACTGAGAAGAGGAAAGGGTGCAGGGTGCAAGGGGGAAAATAGTTTCTCCTTCCTGTTCACCCTGCTTTTTCTGCCTGCTTTCGCAAAACTACCCTGATTTTGGTACGGTTAAAACGACTCCCTGGAAAAAAATAACCTGTTACATTAGTTGATATGAATATACAAGTGTCAGCTACATCCAATACACAATAGGTTATTGATTATTTCAGTCACAATTACCTCAATCAGTAGTTGTAGTAAAGGAGATAAAAAGTGAGCAACCAATCCAATCGAGTCTCAGAATTTTTTGATAGTGAATCCGAAACGAGCAATTTACTATGGCAGTACGTTAAATCCTTAAGTCCAGAAACAGTCACCCAGCTATCTAAACCTAGCTCTGCCGAAGTATTTCAAGTCATGGAACGCAATATCTTTGGACTTTTGGGAAATCTGCCTCCAGAACATTTTGGCGTTACCATTACCACCAGCCGAGAAAGTTTAGGTAGGTTACTGGCCTCTGCTATGATTAGCGGTTATTTCTTACGTAACGCGGAACAGAGAATGGACTTTGACATGGTTTTGCAAGGAAATGAAGCTAACAAAGATTTTGAATAAGGCTGTCAGATCTTTCTCATAATCAAAGCATTACTAATCAGCACAGTTCTCTGCGAAATCCAATCTTAATTGTCAATTAAGTGGTTAAAAGATTGTTTGTAAAACTTGATAATCAGAAGCTTTGAAAATAAACCAGTAATAAACAAGTTTCAGACAGGGATTTAAAGACCGACTGTAGTTTGTTTATAGTAGGGCAACTAGGACTACTTGTAGACGTAGGAGTCTTAAGCCCTTTCGGTTCTGAAAAAATCCTTCATGCCGTGAAATCCTTAAATCCGTTAAATCAGTGATAAATATTAACTCGGCAGGCATCAAACTAGTCTGTCGAGTTTTATTATGAATTAATAGTGAATTTCTCCATCTACCCTAAACTATGAGTGTAACTAGTTCCATACCCCATAAAATTATTGGTGTTGCCGTTATTTGGAATGACCAAAAACAAATTTTAATTGATCGTCGTCTTTCCCAAGGGACAATGGGTGGTTTATGGGAATTCCCTGGTGGAAAAATTGAACATGGTGAAACCATCCAAGAATGTATTAAAAGAGAAATTTATGAAGAACTGGGAATAGAAATTATAGTAGGAGAACATCTGATCACTATTGATCATACTTATACACATTTGCGAGTTACTTTAACAGTGCATCATTGTCATCATGTACAAGGTATTCCCCAAGCAATAGAATGTGCAGAAATCCGTTGGGTGAATTTGAATGAGTTAGATCAATTTACTTTTCCCGAAGCCAATATAGAAATTATTGCCGCTTTGCAAAATAGTAAAAAATAATCATCGCTAAAGTTATAAAAATTTGTTCCAAACAAGCATAGATTATTTTTAAAGGTAACAATCTATTAACAGTATTTTTTTGTTACCTATAATTTTCTACAATAATTAAAAAGACTTTTCTACAAGGCGTGAGTAAAAAAAATGTCTAAAGCCGTTGCTGACGTGATGACTATGAACCCTATTGTGGTTAGTCCTGAAACTCCTTTAAAAGAAGCTATCCAAATCTTGGCAGAAAAGCGAATTAGCGGTTTACCTGTAATTAACGATACGGGTAAATTGGTGGGAATTATTTCAGAAACAGATTTGATGTGGCAAGAAACTGGTGTCACTCCTCCTGCATACATTATGTTTTTGGATAGTGTGATTTATTTACAAAATCCTGCTACTTATGACAGGGATTTACATAAGGCTTTGGGACAAACAGTAGGTGAAGTCATGAGTAAAAATCCTTTAACTATTACTCCTGATAAATCTCTCAAAGAAGCTGCAAAAATTATCCAAGAACATAAAGTTCATCGTCTACCTGTGCTTGACAATGCAGGACAAGTTATTGGTATTCTCACTCGTGGGGACATTATTCGTACTATGGCCGCAGAGTAGGAACTGGGAAGGATGGGGGGGGGAAGACCTCACAAGGGTAGGTATTTTACATTGTCGTGAGGGCAAGACAAGGATGACAAGGAAGGACAGTGGACAAGGGAGGAAAACCGTGCAAAATCAGATTCTCTTGGTAACAAGAACAGTCCGTCAAAATACCATTGTGCGTATCAAATCTTCCTTGTCTACCTTCCCTCCTTGTCTTCCTAGTCCTGCCTTTACAGTTAATATTAAAAACCTACCCCTGTGAAGGGGGGAAGACGGGGAAATTAATAAACCAATTTGACAATTTAGGATAATTCTAATGAGTGTTTCTGCTGAGTCTGTGAAAGAATTACTGAATTCTGAGAATTTAGGGGATCGCTTGCGTGCTGTAAATCAAATCCGAGAACTAGAACCGAAAGTTGGTTTGGAACTACTACAAATTGCTATTGGTGATGGTAATTCCCGTGTCCGTTACTCTGCTGTAAGTCAAATGGATACACTGGGAGAGCAGGATTTAGAGTTATCATTGCATCTCTTGCGGGATTTACTTAATGATCCTGAGGCTGATGTGCAAGCAGCAGCAGCAGATTGTTTAGGTGCGTTGAAGCTACACGCGGCTTTTGAAGATTTGCAACAGCTTTACCATACCACTCCGGAATGGCTAGTGCAGTTCAGCATCATCGCTACATTGGGAGAGTTGGGTGATCCAAGAGGTTTGGAACTACTCAAACAAGCACTTTCTTCACATAATGGCTTGATTCAAACTGCTGCGATTAGTTCCCTGGGTGAGTTGGGAAATGTAGAAGCAGTTCCTCTTTTGGTTCCCTATACAACTAATCCAGATTGGCAAGTGCGTTATAGAGTAGTGCAAGCTTTAGGTAATTTAGGTGGTACGGAAGCTAAATCAATCTTAGAAACTCTGGTGAATGATGAAGTGGAAGCGATCGCTAATGAAGCAAAAAAAGCTTTGCAGTTAGCTTAATTGATATCACTGAGTCATCCCATCGACCTGTCTTTATGCCACTTACTTCCGTTCGGTGTTTACTGAAAATGCCAAGTAAAAACAATACTAGCCTGTACAACTTGCTTGTTCATATTAGTTTTCAGGAAAATCGCTAAATGACAATGTATTCTATAGGGATACGGCCTGGCTGTATCTCTTTTTTATTTTACTTTCAAACAATAACTACTCAATTCCCCGCTTTCACTGATCTCAATAGAACTACATATTTTATCTTTAATTCCTTACAGAACAAGGATTTGAGACGCTTCAAAATGTACATTTTTGTAGGATCAGCATACTGACAGTATAAATCTAGTATAAGCAAACGCATCTTTTTTTTAAAGATTGTGTGAAGTACACCTGAGTTATATTTACTTAAGTAGATATCTCAGTGATACTGTAATAGTAATCAAACGAGGCAAAAATAACCGCCTCAAAGATCACACTTCAACCAGCAATTAAACAAATGAAATCATTCAAATCCTTAGTAACAACAGTTGCAGTATCAACCTTGGGCTTAAGCTTATTGGGTGGTTTATCAGAAGCTGAAGCTGCTTCATTGGTTCCACAGGTCGAAGGAGAAGTTACTTTTGGTGTTCCAAATTCCTTGGGTTACACAATAACAAGCCTCGACGGAAGCCGTTTGTTTGTAGATAATAGATTAACCGTCGATACATATCCTGGTCCTATTAACTTTAAGAAGACCGATGGAGGAACTAACCCCGATGGTTTCTGGTTCCGTCCTGTAGCTGTCGCTGGCGACGGTACTCCCCTTGAAAAAGGTCAATTGGAAGTTGGTAAATTCAACTTTAACTTCGGTGCGATCGGTAAAACAATAAAGCTCAATATCTTTGACGTAGAAGACATAGGCACTTTAATTGACAATATAGTTGGTGGTGTTAACCCAGCCAGCATAGCAATTGCTCCAGGTGCTAATAGCAACATCCAGTCAGTAATATTAAAGAACGTCAAATCATTCGACATTAAATTGGGTTTAATTGGTGGTACGAAATTCCCTAGTACTGGCGATGGCGCTCGTCTGGAAATAGAAACTGTACCTGTACCTGAACCTGCAAGCATTCTAGGCTTAGGTGCTTTAGGTATGGCTGGTGCATTTGGTTTACGCAAAAGCA
Organism: Anabaena sp. EIM26; assembly: GCF_057568715.1. Lineage (NCBI taxonomy): Bacteria > Bacillati > Cyanobacteriota > Cyanophyceae > Nostocales > Nostocaceae > Anabaena > Anabaena sp. EIM26. The sequence continues at coordinate 3,700,748 of NZ_CM172472.1, forward strand.
AGAAAGCTTCACCAGTAGCTTAAGATTATTTGAGCGACGAAAATAAAATGATGATAAATTTAGATTGAGTAGAATTAGAAGCAGCAACTTGTTGATGAAATCTGCTGTATCTGAAAATCTACTCAATTTTTGTTATTTGTCAGGCAATTTCATATTTTAGATTGACCCCACGGATTTATCCGGGGGCTTTTAGATCAAAGAATAATTGATCAATGTTGAATTAGTAAAGAGAATAAGGGTTTGAGACTCCTACTGGGGGCTAGTTTTCCACAAATTATCTTATGTCGAACTCAGGTGCTATCAGCAAGCCCTAATTAAAATATCTTCTTTATATTTCTAATCTACGACTTTAATTAATCCTTTTTTTAAAGCATCAAATACTTTATTAATTTCCTGCATATTTTGCTCACTTAAACCTTCTGCCGAGAGAAGGCTAGACATCATTATTTGTTGATCTTGACGTGTAATTCTACGATTACTAAATATGCGTTGCAAAATTTCTTCTAAACTATTTGGATGAGAATTTACAGTGACTTGCATATTTTTTCCACTTATTTATATAGTTTTTATACTAGTACAATACCACGTAAATAAGCCACCTATTTGAAAAGTCTAAAATTTTTACTGAATGCTAATTACATTGGTATAGGCTGCCGGAGGCATTATTATGTATCCATCGCGGGGTTAGTAGGATCTATTTAAGAATTCGTACCCCTGCCTAGAAAAGCGATACTAGCTAATTTTACCTAATTTCAAGATAACAAAATTTGATCAACTTTCCAATAGTAGCTTTACGGAAACTAGAAAAACCAGACTAATTACTGCTATGTAGCTTTGGACTAATAATATTTTCGGTAAAATAACTTAGTGTTGAAAAATTAACAAGTTTAAAATTATGGCATTAGCGCAAATTGGAATTATTGGTGGCAGTGGTTTATACAAAATGGAAGCTCTGAAAGATGTTGAGGAATTAGAGTTACAGACACCTTTTGGCTCACCATCTGATGCTGTTATTCTAGGGACACTAGCAGGTACTAGAGTTGCTTTTTTAGCCCGGCATGGTCGTAATCATACACTATTGCCTAGTGAATTACCATTTCGGGCAAATATTTATGCGATGAAGCAATTGGGTGTGGAATACTTAATTTCTGCAAGTGCGGTTGGTTCGTTAAAAGCAGAGGCAAAACCACTAGATATGGTGGTTCCAGATCAGTTTATTGATAGAACAAAAAATCGCATTTCTACGTTTTTTGGTGAAGGGATTGTAGCACATATTGCCTTTGGTGAACCGATTTGTAAAAACTTGGCTGGGGTTTTGGCTGATGCGATCTCATCCCTAGAATTACCAGATGTCAATCTACATCGTGGTGGTACTTACGTCTGTATGGAAGGCCCTGCATTTTCCACTAAAGCCGAATCCAATCTTTACCGCAGTTGGGGGGCTACAGTCATTGGGATGACAAATTTACCAGAAGCCAAGTTAGCTAGAGAAGCGGAAATCGCTTACGCAACTTTAGCACTTGTGACAGATTATGATTGTTGGCATCCAGATCACGATAGTGTGACAGTAGAGATGGTGATTGGTAATTTACAACGGAATGCAGTCAATGCTCAAAAGGTAATTCAAGAAACTGTAAAGCGGTTAAGTGAAAATCCCCCTGCTAGTGAAGCCCATTCGGCTTTGAAATATGCGATTTTGACAAATTTGGCAAATGCACCAGCAGCAACTAAGGAGAAGTTGGGGTTGTTGTTGCAGAAATATTTGTAGCAAATAAAGTCCGGTTTAATACCCATAATTATGCTTGATATGAGGACGCGGAGAAACTCTTTATTATGGGTAATTTGCCGGTCATCCTATAAATTTAGGACTTACGCACTGTACAAAATACAGATGAGATGTATCAACTAAATTGCCTATTTTCAGGCTTTTGGAATCGCCTATTAGTGCGGTGCGTCAGATAGAAAAAATCTGTTAGATGCTCAATTATTGGGTCTGACGCACCCTACAAGAGATAAAATTAATAGTCGATATTGTATAGATTTTGTCAATGAGTAAGTTCTAAAATTAGCCCTTTCAAGGTGGTGAAATTTGGAACGAAGATTGGTTGTTTCAACCTTCAAAAAACCCAAAATATGGGCGGAGGATTTAAGATGATCTCACGGAAATGACGTATTTCCGTTAGTCACCTTGAAAGGGCTAGTTCTAAAATTAACCTGCTTTTCTTACTTTGCGCCTTTGCGTGAGATTTAAAATGTTTCCAATTTTCCTCTCGTAGAGACTCAGAGAGTAAGAGTAGTTGTTCAATATGCTGTTTTTTACCTAATCTTAATCTCTTGTTTCTCAAAAATTAACTTTTTAGCTGTTCACTTGTATTAATATCATTTTTTGCTGCAACATTGGAAACCCCCAACTGACCTTGGATGTACAGGAATTGGGGGATTATTTATGCTAAAATTTAGCTGAAATCATAGAGGAATGCTACCATACACCCCCAGAAGCCAAACTGTATATACTATTCCCGCGTTATCCACCTGAGTCATCTAATTGACACAGGCATACCGCAATGGCCTGGCGATCCCGTTGTAAAATTTACCACTGTTGCAGAATTGCAAGATGATGGCTATTATTTACGGCGTTTTTCCTTAGGGGAACATAGTGCTACTCATATCAATGCCCCTAGTAGTTTTCACGGTCACGGTATTGGCGTTGATGAATATTCTGCCCAGTCGTTGGTAGTACCTGCTGTAGTGATAGATATTTGTAAACAAGCCACAATCAATCCTGACTATCTCCTTACTGTTGCAGATATCCTGACTTGGGAAGCGGAATTTGGGACTATTAGTGTTGATAACATAGTGCTACTTTATACAGGTTGGCAAGCTAAATGGCTGGATAAGAACGCATTTTTGAATCAAGATACCGCAGGAAATATGCACTTTCCAGGGTTTGGAAGTGATGCAACGGAGTTCTTAATTACTGAAAGGCAAATTGCTGGAATCGGAATTGATACACATGGTGTAGATTCAGGGCAAGATACAAATTTTACTATTAATCGTCTGGTCTTAGCAAAATCACGTATTGTTTTGGAAAATCTTACGAATTTAGATCAACTGCCACCCCAAGGTACTACTTTGATAATTGGTATTCTTCGACTGCGGGGTGGTTCTGGTTCACCCGCAGCGGTAATGGCGTTATTTTGAATCGCTAAACGTAGTGGACTTAATCGCCACTAGCGAACTTTGTTAATGTTTGTTCTGCTTTCTGGCATAAAATTTCATGATGTTGAGAATTACTGGCCAGCAAACCACCCCATTGATTAATATCACCAGTGTTATACTCTAACGGCTGACCATTAAAGTGCGTAAATTTACCACCAGCTTCCGTAAGAATTAATTCAGGAGCAGCCATATCCCAATCTTTGGGTGCTGATTTACCAGAAAGGGAAATGTAAATATCTGCCTGTTGTTCAACAATAGCTGTAATTTTACAACCTACGCTACCAATCGCTTTTTGATTTTGACAAGGTAGATTTTGCAGTAAATATTCTAACGCTTCATTGCGGTGAGAACGACTGACTACCAAAGTTAAATCTTCAATAGGTTTATTAGCGGTGACTTTTAAAGGATGAGAACCATCCACGCTTTCCACAAAAGTACCACCTCCTTTGGTAGCATAATATAATTTTTTGGCCTCTGGTATAGCCACCACTGCTAAAACTGGACGCGTTCCTTGGACTAAAGCAATATGAATCGCATATTCCCCAGTTTTAGTAATAAAGTCGCGTGTCCCGTCTAAAGGATCAATTATCCACACCCATTCATGGGAATTTTTTCCATGTTGAGATTTATAGGTTTCTTCGCTGATATAGCCAAATTCTTCATTGCCTAAAGCTGCTTGCAACTTAGTCAAGATATATTGACTAACAGCCAAATCTGCAAGGGTGACGGGTTCATTTTGCTTATATTGTATGTCTAAATTTGAGTCTTTGGCAGTTCCATGATAATAAGAACGCAGTAACTCCGCTGCACCCCAACCTACTTCACGAGTAATTTTTAGTATTTCTTCTAAATTTGTCATTCTTTTGATTGTAGTCAAGTATATATGAAAAGCTCACGCAGAAGCATACTGGCGCAAAGCTACAGTAAGTTTACAAAAAATAAGTTAGTTTTGTCCATTTTGTCCTTAATCTCTGTATTGGCGATTGCGATCGCTATTACCGCTACTAGTATATATTTGTATGGACAAAATTATACTCCTATTCAGGCAGATGCAGCAATTATTCTTGGCGCAGCAGTTTGGGGTGAAAAACCATCTCCTGTTTTTCGAGAACGTATTAACCACGCTGTTAATTTATATAAAAATGGCCATGCTCCCATTCTCATTTTTACTGGAGGGGTTGGTAATAATGATGAACTTGCAGAAGCATTAATTGGTAAACGCTATGCTGTCAGTAAAGGTGTAAAAACATCTGATATTCTCATGGAAACTACTTCTCACACCACTTACCAAAATCTACAAAATGCTTCAGAAATAGCAGCTGTTTATTCACTTAAAAAAGTTCTCATTGTTAGCGATCCATTACATTTAAAACGCGCAGTTTTGATGGCCAGAAATTTTGGTTTAGATGCTCATCCATCTCCTACACTCACTACCCGTTATCAAAGTTTAAATAGTCAGTTACCTTTTTTGATGCGAGAAACTTATTTCTATTTTGTTTATTTATTATTTAAAATCTAATTTAACTTTCCATCCAACGGCGTGTATAGAATACACAAATCTATTGTAGGGTTCGTCAGATATCAAAAATATGTTTACTTACCATATTTATGCAGTCTGATGCACCTTAAAAATGTTCCATCTGCGTAAGTCGGGGTTGGGGGGATCTCGATTAATTTTGATACTTTTTAAACATCCTCTAATCATATTACTGATTTTTTGATGGCTGCGGTGAGTTCTCCTGCCAGAATCGGCTTAGTAATAAAGTCATTCATACCTGCATTGAAGCAAGCATCACGATCTTCCTCTAAAGCGTTGGCAGTGATTGCGATAATCCAAGGTTGAGGTTTTGAAGATTGGCGAATCATCCGAGTTGCAGTAATACCATCCATTTCTGGCATCTGCATATCCATTAAAATTACATCATAGAATTGTTTTTCTAATATTTCTAATACCTCTATGCCATTATTGGCTATATCAGCGTTATAACCAAGTTTTTTGAGATACAATAGTGCTACTCTTTGGTTAACTTTGTTATCTTCTGCCAAGAGAATTTTTATTTGATCTTTTGCAGTGATTTCTGCTTCAGATTGTGCGAAAAACTCTTCTTGTATGTAGCCATTAGCTGAAATTTCTTTAGCAATAAATGTAAAATAAAAAATTGAACCTTGAGAATGCTCATTTTGAATCTTTGCTGTCCAATTTAAAGGAGGATTTCCGCCGATATTGCCGCAACTTTCCACCCAAATTGTACCTCCCATTAAAGCTACCAAACTCTTACTAATTGCCAATCCTAAACCTGTACCACCATATTTGCGACTAATAGAAGCATCAGCTTGGGTAAAGGGTTGAAATAGTTTATTTAAGCGATCGCTATCAATGCCAATTCCGGTATCTTCAATGGAAAATATTAATTCTAATACTTCATTTTCTCGCTTTTTTGCCTCGATAACTGAAAGCAAAATATGTCCTTGATGGGTAAATTTAATGGCATTTCCTATAAGATTGAGTAAAATTTGGCGGAGGCGAGAAGCATCTCCTACAATCTTAGTAGGAATATCAGCTTGAATTGAATATTCGAGATTAATTTTTTTGTTTAAAGCTTGTTCAGAGAGAAGAATACACACGGATTTGATCAGGTCATGTAATACGAAATAACGTTCTTCTAATTCCAAATTTCCTGACTCAATTTTCGAGAAGTCTAAGATATCATTAATTATGCTTAAAAGGGCATTACCGCTATCTCTAATTGTATGAACTAAGTCCTGTTGTTCCTCTGATAGATTTGTCATGGAAAGCAATTGAGTCATACCAATCACGCCATTCATAGGTGTGCGAATTTCGTGACTCATATTTGCTAAAAATTCACTTTTAGCTTGAGTTGCGGTTTCGGCTGCTTCTTTGGCTTGAGATAATGCCAATTGTTTTTCTAAAGCTTTATTGTAATCAATCAGAACCTTTTCTGTTTGTTTACGTTCGGCATCTTTTTGCTGATCAAGTTCTTGTAATTTCAGATTTTGCTTGATTAGCTTATTATTGGCTATACATAAATCACTTTTAACTTGATTATTTTCATTTAAAACGGCATTCAACATTAAAGTTGTCATGCCAATGCAAGCAATATAAGATTGTAATAATAGTAGAGAAACTGGGATGGAACTATGAGTAAATGAACTATGTCCTTGAACTGTGATAGTGACCATAATAACGGCAATAATAACCATGAGAATGGTTGCACCTAGCTCTTTAAATCTAAAAGCTGTCCACACCAATAAAGGAACTAGTAAATATTCTGCATGGTAACCCCTAGAAATGATATTGCTAACAGCTAAAGTTAACAATAAAATAATATTAGCTTCTAGCCAACTACGTTTGAGCAAGCGAGTAAATGAGATAATATTTTTGTGCCAAGCAACGATTAAGGAAGCAAAAATTAGAATTCCAAAAGCATCACTTAGCCACCAGGTAATGGCAACATCGAAATAAAGTTTCCAGGGTACTTTACCAAAGATACATAATAGTAATGGACATACAATTCCTACAGGTAGATGACTGATAAAACAGCCATAGGTCATAAATTGGAGCGTATCTTTAGCTCGGTTTAAAAAGTAGCGACTACCGATTAAATATTCTATCAAATAAGTAGCAAAAACTTTTCCTACCGTAGCTACAAATACAATACAAAGGGTTAAAATGAGGGTGGAAAGATTAGACCATGCCTTATAAATGACAAATTCTGCGCTTAATATACCTATCAAAACTCCCAACCATAGGGGATAGCCCCAAATAGCGATTAACCCCACAGCAATACCCCCTGGAATCCAAATGGGGGTTGATCCTGTTTCGGGGTAGGTAGTGAAGCTATGGGACAGTTGGGCTGTGATATAGTAAGCGATCGCTGCTATTAGCTGTTTCCACCAAGCAACCCGACGAAAGTTAAATAGATCTAGTTGAAGATGAGCATAAATTGACATGATCGATCATTACTAATTAGATTGTGAATTTTGTATTACTGCTAGGTTTAGCAATTTAATCGTGGTTCTTCAGTACCTAATATATATGCAAAATCTAGGCAAAAAATCCCAGAAACCTTAATTTGTATAAGAAATGATGCCGAATTTTGAACATTATTGCAAAATATTGTCTCTTTCCCCCTGTTAAGAGTTCCCTCTTATCTCCTGAGTTCGACATAAGATAATTTGTGGAAAACTCACCCCAGTAGGAGTCTCAAACCCTTATTCTCTCGCTCTTAAAAATCATAACTCCGTTCGCGTAGCGTCTTTGTTCGGCGAAGCCGTGCCGTAGGCATAGGAGAAACTCCGAACTCAGGTATTATCACTTTTAATAGCCGTTAAAGCCTTAACTGGTGAACGTTTTAGATTTATATGCCTAACGGCACGCTACGCGGTAAGCGAAGCTATGCCCGCAGGGCTTTACAGCAAACCCTACTTATTAGCCGTATTAACCGTTTTTAACTGCCGATAGCTATGAAGTACATTAAAAAACTTCTCAAAATCAAAACTTTTAGGATCTGCCCTTTGTCCCGAACGGTCTACAGCCCGATGAGTAGTAATTCTATCATCTGGAACTTGGCTTTGAGCAATTAACCAAGCCAAGGAATTATACTGAGCATCTGTATAACCACTATGACCCTGAATATCGTTCTTACCCCAAGCATCTGAAGGCGTTTCTAAAGACACATGATAAGCAAAATTATTTACAGATGGAGGTAAAGTTTGATTAGTTTGCACAGTTTCCAGACCATTAACACCCTCAAACACAGAATTACCCGCACCAAAAGCCCGTTTTTCTGGTGGAACAAGATAAACTACTGTCCCATCCAAAGTAACTAAAGCGTGATAACTCGCTTGCACATTTTCATCATCATGGGGTGTTTGAAAAAATTTAATCGCACTAGAAACAGAATTGCTAGTTTCGTGAAGTACAATAATTGCCTGATTATTTAACAGGACACCATTAACATCTCTGGTATATCGCTCTCCATAATTACTAGAATGCACATCAGCCTTAGTAAAATTAGGTCTATATTTGGAAAAAGCCACTGTCGTGATATATCTAGTATTGACTTTACTAAGCTTAGGAATATTATTCTTATTTACCAGAGATTTAGGTAAATTTGTCTCCTGATTCTCTGTTGTTATTACCGACTGTAATTGTGCCTGTGGATATTGACTCCAAGCTGTAGTTTCTGGAATAGAAGTAGTATTATTACTATGCGTATGTCTGTAACTACTCATAAATACTGCCAAAACCAGAGCAGCGAACATAAAAAAGATTAGCATTACTCTAGTCGCCCAGTCTCTAAATCTCATATATCTAACACTGGTAATATTGCTAACGTTAATATTAATACTTTAATTTCGCAAAACAAAGGTATCTATTATACTAAAGTATAAGGTAAATAAAATTTTTTACCTATTCATCTGTCTGTAGTCTAACTTTACTGAGTAGGTGGGCATTAATATCTATCTGTGCATAATATTTTGACATTGACGACATCGACAGAATTGCAATATGCATCTTCCAAAATCCTGATCGAGACTGGAAAAGTCAATTTTATACATTAGATATCGACCAAATTGAAATAGGCTTTTTCTAGAAACCTTGTATAAACGTTACATAAAGCATCTCTATATTCGTTTTCGGAGATATCTATTATTTGTCCATTATAAAAAGCTTTGTATCTTGTTTAAACGTAAATAAATCATCAGAATCATACACAATCCACACATTTAAAATACTTGTCGTCTAAAAAATACGTCTAAATTTTGGAAAATAATAAACTAAGTCTAGAATCACAAAACTAACCAAACTTGATTTCAGAAAATATGAAACATCCTTTCCTAGAACACCTGCATAGTCCAAAACGTCCCGTTATCGTCTTTGACGGCGCAATGGGAACCAACTTACAAACCCAGAACCTCACAGCGGAAGATTTTGGAGGCGCACAGTATGAAGGTTGTAATGAATATCTAGTCCACACCAAACCCGAAGCCGTCGCCAAAGTTCACCGTGACTTTCTCGCTGCTGGTGCTGATGTCATTGAAACCGACACCTTCGGAGCTATGTCCATAGTTTTAGCAGAATATGACTTAGCCGACCAAGCTTACTATCTCACCAAAACTGCCGCAGAACTTGCCAAAAGCGTCGCAGCGGAATTTTCCACCCCTGAAAAACCCCGGTTTGTAGCGGGTTCTATTGGTCCGACAACCAAACTCCCCACCTTGGGACACATTGATTTTGACACCATGAAAGCCTCCTTCGCTGAACAAGCCGAAGCCTTGTTTGATGGTGGTGTCGATTTATTTCTTGTGGAAACTTGCCAAGATGTGCTGCAAATTAAAGCCGCTTTAAATGGAATTGAGGAAGTTTTCGCCAAAAAAGGCGAAAGAAGACCTTTAATGGTGTCTGTAACGATGGAAAGCATGGGTACAATGCTGGTAGGTACAGAAATCAGCGCCGTACTGACAATTCTAGAACCTTACCCCATAGATATTCTCGGTTTAAACTGTGCCACTGGGCCAGACTTGATGAAACCACACATCAAGTATTTATCAGAACATTCGCCTTTCGTAGTTTCCTGTATTCCTAATGCGGGTTTACCGGAAAACGTCGGTGGTCAAGCGCATTACAGACTAACGCCTGTTGAATTACGGATGTCTCTAATGCATTTTATTGAAGATTTGGGTGTCCAAGTGATTGGGGGTTGCTGTGGGACACGTCCAGCGCACATTCAACAATTGGCAGAAATTGCCAAGGAGTTAAAACCGAAAGTCAGAAAACCGAGTTTAGAACCAGCAGCCGCATCAATTTATTCTACTCAGCCTTATGAACAAGATAATTCTTTCTTGATTGTGGGTGAACGTATCAACGCCAGTGGTTCTAAAAAATGCCGTGACTTACTAAATGCTGAAGATTGGGATGGTTTGGTGTCAATGGCGAGGAGTCAAGTTAAAGAAGGCGCACACATCTTAGATGTTAACGTTGATTATGTAGGACGTGACGGCGTGCGTGATATGCACGAGCTAGTTTCCCGCATCGTTAATAATGTTACTTTACCCTTAATGCTTGATTCCACCGAATGGGAAAAGATGGAAGCAGGGCTAAAGGTAGCTGGTGGTAAGTGTTTACTCAATTCCACCAACTATGAAGACGGCGAACCGCGATTTTTGAAAGTGTTGGAGTTAGCCAAAAAGTACGGTGCAGGTGTCGTCATTGGTACAATCGACGAAGATGGCATGGCACGGACAGCAGAGAAAAAGTTTCAAATTGCCCAACGTGCTTACCGTCAAGCGGTAGAATATGGACTTGCCCCCACAGAAATATTCTTTGATACACTAGCTTTACCTATTTCTACGGGGATTGAAGAAGACCGAGAAAACGGTAAAGCCACCATTGAGTCAATTCGCCGTATTCGCCGAGAATTGCCTGGAAGCCATGTAATTTTGGGCGTTTCTAATATTTCCTTTGGTTTAAACCCCGCATCGCGGATGGTTCTGAATTCGATGTTTTTGCATGAAGCCATGCAGGCGGGAATGGATGCAGCAATTGTCAGCGCGAGTAAAATTTTACCACTATCTAAAATTGAACCTCAGCATCAAGAAATTTGTCGTCAGTTAATTTACGATGAACGGAAATTTGATGGTGATGTCTGCATTTATGATCCTTTGGGAGAACTAACAACAATTTTTGCAGGAGTTAAAACAAAACGTAATACGGGAATTGATGAAAATCTCCCCATTCAAGAACGTTTGAAACGTCATATTATTGACGGTGAACGCATTGGCTTAGAAGCGCAATTAACAAAGGCTTTAGAACAATTTCCTCCCTTAGAAATTATCAATACATTTTTGTTAGATGGGATGAAAGTTGTGGGTGAATTGTTTGGTTCAGGACAAATGCAATTGCCTTTTGTTTTACAATCTGCGGAAACGATGAAATCGGCAGTTGCATATTTAGAACCGTTTATGGAAAAGTCAGAATCTGGAAATAATTCTAAGGGGACTTTTGTAATTGCAACTGTGAAAGGTGATGTTCACGACATTGGCAAAAACCTTGTAGATATCATCTTATCTAACAACGGTTACAAAGTTATAAACCTGGGAATTAAGCAATCAGTAGAAAATATTATTCAGGCTTATCAACAGCATAAACCTGATTGTATTGCCATGAGTGGGTTGCTGGTAAAATCTACCGCTTTTATGAAAGAGAATTTGCAAACTTTCAACGAAAATGGTATTACAGTCCCTGTAATTTTAGGTGGTGCAGCGTTAACTCCTAAGTTTGTCTATCAAGATTGCCAAAATGCCTACAAAGGTAAAGTGGTTTATGGCAAAGATGCATTTTCTGATTTGCATTTTATGGATAAACTAATGCCCGCAAAAGTAGGGGGCAATTGGGATGATTCGCAGGGATTTTTGGATGAAGTTGAGGAAAATAGACATCACTCTTTTGCAGAAAAGGACGGGCAAGATACTCATCCCATAAAAGAAGATGTTGGTGTTATAAAAGAGGTGGATACTCGGCGTTCGGAAGTTGTAACAATAGATATTGAACGTCCTCAACCACCTTTTTGGGGAACTCAGTTTTTACAACCTGATGATATTTCTTTGGAGGAGATATTCTGGTATTTAGATCTGCAAGCTTTGGTGGCTGGACAATGGCAATTCCGTAAGCCAAAAGAACAATCTAAGGAGGAATATCAAGCATTTTTAGCTGAAAAAGTTTATCCCGTTTTAGAAAGTTGGAAACAGCGAATTATTGAGGAAAACTTATTACATCCTCATGTAATTTATGGTTATTTTCCTTGTCAGTCTGATGGTAATTCTCTACATATATATGATGTAGAAAATCAATCAAAACAAGTTACAAGTTTTGAATTTCCCCGTCAGAAATCTTTCAACAGGTTATGTATTGCAGATTTCTTTGCACCGAAGGAGTCAGGGCTAATTGATGTTTTCCCTATGCAAGCGGTGACTGTGGGGGAAGTTGCAACGGAGTTTGGACAAAAGTTATTTGCCAATAATCAATACACTGATTATCTGTATTTTCATGGTATGGCGGTACAGGTGGCAGAAGCTTTAGCGGAATGGACACACGCTAGGATTCGTCGGGAGTTGGGTTTTGGTGATTCTGAACCAAATAATATTCGGGATATGTTGGCACAGCGTTATCAAGGTTCTCGGTATAGTTTTGGTTATCCTGCTTGTCCGAATATCCAAGATCAGTTTAAGCAGTTGGAGTTGTTGGGGGTTGACAGGATGAAGATGTACATGGATGAAAGTGAGCAATTATATCCTGAACAGTCTACAACAGCGATTATTACTTATCATCCTGCGGCGAAGTATTTCACTGCTTAATCACACTTTCTAACCCCCCTTTATCGTGAGATAGAGGGGGCGATTATAAATCACTAAAAAGCGAAATTCAGATAAATAAACTAGGAGAAACCTTAAAATATTCTCCCAAAGCTTTTGCTTGTGCTTTACTAATAGAACGTTTACCATTGACAACTTCAGAAACCACACCGCTGCTAGAACCAAGAATACGAACTAAGTCAGCTTGACGAATTCCGCTAGATTCCATGAGATGTAGTAAAATTTCATGAGGAGTAGACTTATCCATAGGATAGTTTTCTTCCTCATAATCTTCAATTAGTTTGACAAGCAATCTGTATAAAACTCGCTCCTCTGGAGTAAGATTTTTTTTAAAAGTTAGAAATTCAGCAACTTTTAAAAGACGTTCATACTCAGTTTCAGTTTCAATTACTTGAGGAGCGACTTCTGCTAGTAATTGACTATAACTTTTATTATCAAAAGTAATCGTCATTTTTCCATTTGTCTTTACTATACTCGGCGTGGGTTAGCAAGTATTTGTAGTATACTGTTTGATCTTCATAATTAATCCCTACTATTAAACGATAATCATTACCTTTGATATTGAAAATAGTAAAATTACTAACAGCTTCAGCATCTCGGTAAATTTTACGCACATTATCTAAATTTTGCCATTTTGCTTTCTTGACAATTGTAAACCAATCATCAATTGGCTTTTTGATATTGGGATATTTAGATGCATCTTCGCGGAGGTGGCGAATAGAAATTAAGTGCATATATCTCGATCTTTTTGTTGATGTGTTGGGAATTATTCATTTCGATTGCTCCTTTGTTGTACAACCCAGTAAGTATAGTAATTGTGCAAAACTAATCTACAAGTGAAAGTCAAAGCTTTACAAACACAATCAACTTTTGGTAGCTACATATCTAGCTAACATATATATCTAGCAAAAGTAGGTTTTGCTTGTATAACGCTTACTTTTACATTGCAAGAAAGGTTACACATTTGAAATACTCATCTGGTTTATAAGAAATATAACAATTATGTAAAAATTTCGCACCAATAAAAGTCTAGAATACACAACACATCACTAACTTTTCCGATCTACATATTTAGCTTGATATCTAGTCTTCAAAAGTAGACTTTGCTTGTATATTCTTTACTTCTACTTAGCCGATAAATTTACATTTTTGGAATACCTCTTAATCTATACTCTCAAAACGAGAGCAAATTGTCAAGAGTGAATTCAGGACTCACGAAAAATCTCTCTTATAACCCTCTTACCTTCGCGTTCTTCGCTTCTTCGTGGTTCATTTCTCTTTTATTCCCAAACCCTTGACACCCAACGAACATCAAGGTATAATACACATCGAATAGAAGGGGAGTAGCTACTGGCAAAAAGCCAGTGCATCTGAATCAACATACTGGCGATGAGCCTGGTTCAGATGGCGAATAAAAAAGTATTTGAAAGCGAGACCTTCACTGAGTTCACACAAAAAGAGTGTGTGAGCTTCAGTGAGGTCATTAAACACTCATTAGAAGCTCCACACAGGTAAAAAATCCTACAGGAGCTTGAGAGAGTGTTAACAGCATTTACGGCAGGTTTAGTTTTAATTACCATTTCCGAATTAGGTGATAAAACCTTTTTTATCGCTGTGATTTTGTCAATGCAGCACTCACGACGGTTGGTGTTCGTTGGTGTGACAGCAGCTTTAGCCGCAATGACAGTTTTATCAGTGATATTTGGACAAATATTGTCTGTATTAACACAAGGTTCAAAAATTTATGTACATTATGCGGAAATAGTTTTATTTATTGCCTTTGGCTTAAAACTGCTTTACGATGCTTGGAAAATGCCTGCCAAAGCTGAAGAAGAAGTCATAGAAGAAGCGAAAGAAGCGGTAGAAAAGGCACATTTAGACAGTCAGCAAAAAAGCATTTGGAAAATTTTACTGAAGTCTTTCGTATTAACATTTATAGCCGAGTGGGGCGATCGCACACAATTTGCCACAATAGCCCTAGCAGCAAGTAACAACGCCATTGGTGTGACAGCGGGAGCAATATTAGGACACGCCATTTGTGCAGCGATCGCAGTTATCGGTGGTAAATTAATTGCAGGTAAAATTTCCGAACGACAAATAACCTTCATAGGCGGCTTTCTGTTTATTATCTTCGGCATCGTTGCCGCCATAGAAGGAAGTTGAAGTGATAGGAGTCAGGAGTCAGAAGTCAGGAGTCAGAAGAAAGATAAATACTTTCTCTCCTCTTCTCCACCTCCCTCATGGACTGGATGTAGTTTCTGGTGATGGTGTAGTTTCTGGTGATGGTGTAGGAGAAACAGCTGGAGTCGGAGAGGGTATTGCAGCTGCCTTGTTAATTTCATCTTTATACTGAGCAGGTGCTAAAGCAGTGGCATTCTCAAACAAAGGTTTGGCCTCATCAACCTTACCCTGATCCTTTAGCAGCATAGCCTTAGCCAACACAGGACGAAAATCTTTAGGATCTTTCTTAATTGCTTGATCGTATACCGAAATAGCTTGAGGTTCGTTTTTCTGGAAAGCATACACACTACCCAAAAGTACCTGTACAGCCACCACATCAACACTTCCAGCTTGAATTGTATTTGCTTGGGCAGCATTAGATAGAGTTTCCTGTAGCAAGCCAATAGCAGCTTCAGGACGTTTCTCACTAATTTGCAAATTTACCATTCCTTGCAAAGCTTTGAGATCGCCTGGTTTTGTTGCTAAGATTGAGCGATAACTTTGGGCGGCTCCTTCCTTATCACCGATTTGTTGCTTTGCTTGTGCCAGAAGTACCCCGTACTCTGACTGTTGTGGATTCAATTTAGCCAACTTTTCTAAAGGGTCAATTACCGCTTGAATATCCGCTGGTTTAACTTCACCTCTGCCTTTTTGACTGAGCAATTGTAGCCGTGCTTCTACAAGACCTTTCAGTGCGGTTTGATTTTCTGGTTCCTTTTGCAAAACTAGTTCATAACCCCGAACTGCATCTGCTAATTGTGACTTTTGGTCAGATGAAGGCGAATTAGTAGGGTTGCTGGTAGTATTTTGGCCTGACCGCTGGGGATCATTCAAGGCTCCAATTATGGGTAAAAGGGAAACCCCTACAAAAGCTACAACTGCTATAACTAAAACAACCTGAACTATCCACCGATTACGTGGTTGAGACACAATATTTTCCTTCTGGTGAATTTTAACGACATTAACATTTACACAAATCGCAAAGTTAAATTTTTCCAAAACTTTGCGGAATACGGTCATTTGACTGTGAATTTTATAACAAATAACTATCTACACTGCTAAAGTAAGTGATGACTTTAGGAGGAGCATTCAGAATTGTAGCTATGCTATGCTTCCGAAACTAGTGTAAAGGCGCTAAATTACACATTTAGTCTCTAAATGCCAAATTTCGCGCCTTTCTGTTCGCACAGGGCGCTCTAGAATGGCTAGATTAAAAGGAAATATACTTTTATCAGCCATACAAACGCTCTTTTCAGCTACTTTTGTAAAATCCCATAAATTGGGATGTGTCTCCGCCGCAAGGAGTTTTTATGAATTCCGACCTGATGCCGTCTCCTGAATCTTCCAATTCTACTGCCTCCAAAGAGGCTCCAACTAAAATTGATGCAACTGCTAATGTTCAAACAGCAGAAGCTAGTGCGTCAAAATCTGATCATGGGCCCGTTAACTCTAGTGAAACTGATGGAAATGGGCATTTAGCCAATCGGCTACAACCAATTCCACCTCCTAGTGAGCCAATGCAGTATCGAGCAATTGGCTTAGTCCGAGGTCGTTACCATGCCAGTAGTGAACAATTTACGCAAGGAACATTGCTAACTGCTGATGGTGTAGAACTCAATGCCGTCCTTTTAGGTCGGATTATGAGTTTAGTCAAAAATCACTTAGACCTAGAAAAAGAGCATTTGTGGGTAGTTTATCCCCGCACTAGACAAGAAAACGATTCTCTGCACATCCAAATTGTGGGGGTTTGGGAGCCAGAAAATCTGGCTAAAAATTCCTCTGAGGAAGATGATCAAGATTTGAGTTCGCAAGTCTTAGAGAGGCCAGAAAATGGTTTAGGAAAGAAATCTGCCCGTCCTACTTCTGGTAAAGGAGAAGTTTCTGAACCACCAAAAGCCTCATCAGAACTTCCTGATGGTGATTTTTCCGTGCGTGGTGAGGTAGTTTTCCAATCTTTTGACGATAGGAGTTTGGTCGTCAAGATTAAGCAAGCTCCACGGAAACCAACTGACAAAGCTAAGTATTTTAAGTTGAAATTACGGGGTGTGCTGACTACTAAAGCTGTGGGTAAGTTTTGGGATTTCAAAGTCAAACGAGAAGCTGATGTATTAGTAATTGACAATGCAGAAGCGATCGCTGATTTACCCAAAAAACGTAAACCACCATTCAGAGGTGGCCCTCGTGGTAGTAGTGGTGGCCCTGGTAGAAGACCATTCCCTCCCAGACGCAATGGAGAAACTCCACGTCCTATCAAGAAAACAGGCGGTGATCCCGCAGCTGTATCTAAACCTGTACCAAAACCCCCTGCTCCTAAGCCAGTCAAGAAGGCTAAACCAGCAGAGGAATAGTACCGAGTACCGAGTACCAAGTACCGAGTTCTGAGTAATTAAGATTGAGTGATGAGTGCTGAGTAGTGTAATTACTACCCAGCACTTGTTATTAAAAGTCAGTCCAACGGTCTTGGGGTAAAAAAGCTCGATCCATTGGGATGGGGGAAACTGGCTCTGTGAGGGTAAATGTGCCGGCTTCTATCCACTGTTTCAACTCTAGAGCAACTTGTCGTGAGAGAAACATACTGGCTAGAGGTGCAACTCGCACCGCTTTACCCTCAATGGTGATTTTTCCTGATTTGAGTTGAGCGTAACTAACTAAACCAAAGGTGGGACGAACGCGACGGGGGATGGAAAAATCTACTATTGGTGCTACTAAATCTTTATCTCTAACAGCACAGTGTTCAATTACTGTTTCGTTTAAAACTGGAAGTGGTACACCTACTCCCAACATTAAAGAAGGCCCGTAACTTTTGAAGTAACAGCCCCGCACCCAACGCGCATCCATTTGTTTAGCATCACCAATTAAGGCTAACGTTGCTGATGGGCCAATGGGTGTGTGATTGGCTAACCGTTTTTGCAAAGGGAAGTGTTGCGTACCTTCCCAAGCCACATAACCAATACCACCACCTAAGAATATTCTTGTCCCAATCCCCACCAATTGTAAATCGGGATCATTGAGTAAGGGGGAAATTGCACCAGGGTTTGAGTAAACCGCATTTCCTAAACGTGGTTGCAGGGGACCTAAATAAGTGTGAAGTGGGCGATCGCCTCCATTGACTCCCACGATGAAATTTTGATAAAGATTGCGCGGATTAAATAAATAAAACTGATTGATAGTGTCACGGGTAACACTGGTTTCAAATGTTGCTCTAGGATAACAATCAGTAACTTGACCTAATGCTCTTACTTGTACTGGTTTACCTGCTATTAAATCTTCGATTACATGACCACCTCCACGTTCTCGAAGTTCTTCCCCATCAACGGTTTCCACACTACAACTAGCACCCAAGTATAAATCTACTGCGCCAAAACCAGAATATGCTGGTACACCATCTAACCAGCAACGCCGAATTTTGATTGGTGGGTCAGTGTGTCCCAGGTTAATAATTGCACCGCTTGACTCCATTGGTTCAAAGGTGCCGGTGGTAATGACATCAACTTCTTTAGCGGCTTTGGAGACACCGATTTCTGCTACACGTGTTTTTAATTCTTCAACCGTCCACACTACGGCGCATTTCCGGTTGATTTTTTCGTTAATTTCCGCAATGGTTCGCATTTTTAATCAAGCGGATTGACATTTTAATTATCGGCCGATATTGCAGTATATGTTCTTCTGGGATTCCTTGGAGAGCGATCGCATTGCAACCAGATAGGAGCAAGATTAAACTCAAAACCTGATTCTTGCGTAGGGGTAATTCATGAATTACCCCTACTTCCGTTCTGTTTTGCGTAAGTCCTGCCAGAGTTATTCCTCTGGGTGCGTAAGTTCGCATCTTAAAATTATGCCTGATTCCAAACCAGCAGAACTTTGATTAAATACTGTGTCAAAGTAAAAGCATCAACACCTAATTCTGTCCTTTCTGCTGCTGCTAAAATTCCCGCTTGAGAATGCCACCAAGCCGCAGTTGCAACAACATCTTCAATATTAGTTTGTTTATTTGCGACTTGCGCCAATAGTCCACCCATTAACCCTGTCAAGACATCACCGCTACCACCACGGGCTAAAGCTGGTGTACTTTCAGAATTGATCCAAACGACACCTTGGGGGTTAGATATGGCTGTTCTTGCCCCTTTTAAAAGTATTACAGCCCCAGTTTGTTCGGCTGATGTCTGCACTGCATTCACTCTGTCGGTGTAGGGAATATCAGGAAATAAGCGATGAAATTCACCTGTATGGGGTGTGAGTACGGTTGCGGCTTGACGTTGTTGTAAAGTGGGGATGGTTCCTAATTGTGCCAAGATATTTAAAGCATCAGCATCGAGAATTAAAGGAACTTCACTAGCAATTACTTGTTGTACTATCGGCATGGCATCTTTAGTTAAGCCAGGGCCACAAGCAATTATACTAAATGAACTCAAATCGGTATTATCTGGTAATTGTAACTGAGCGATCGCACCCGTTGCCGTTTCTGGACAACCGATAATTAAAGCTTCGGGCAAATGGGAAACCAACAAAGGTTTAATAGATTCAGGTACAGCAATAGATAACATCCCCACACCAGAAGCACGCGCACCCAAACCAGTTAAAATTGCTCCCCCCGCGTACCGTCTTGAACCACAAATTAATAATAAATGTCCTTCTTTGTATTTGTGTGTAACTGGGGGACGGGGTAAAGGTAAAGTTGCAAGTGCCGTTTTTGCAGTGATGCGTTTTACTTTAATTACATCTCCCAAAACAGCATGGATATCTGATAGGGGAATATCAAAATCTATTAATTCAGCTTTGCCAATATATGCTAATGCTTGGTCTTGGAACAAACCTTGTTTCCATAAACCCAAGCAAAAGGTGTGATTTGCCCGAATTGCAGATCCTAAAACCTCACCTGTATCTGTATGTAAACCTGAAGGTAAATCAATACTAAAAATCGGCTGATTCCATTCATTGAAATGACTAATTGCCGAAGCGATGGGTTCGGTAATTTCTCTTTCTAAACCAAAACCAAATAGCCCATCAACTAAAAAATCACAGCTTGGTAATTCTTCAAGTTCTTGATAACAAGGAATTCCCAAACTTTGAGCATATTGAAAATGTTGAGAAGTTAATTCTTTGAGTTTAGTAAAAGGCTGATAAATCCAAACTTGATACCCACGAAAATGTAATTCACGAGCTACAACTAAAGCATCACCACCATTATGACCAGGCCCGGCTAAAATTCCCACACGCTGTCCTTGGGGAATAATAGCCTTTAAGCGATCGCTAATCAATCCTGCTACTTTTTCCATTAAAGCTGCCACAGGCATACCAGCGGCAAATATCCGCCCTTCAATATCCCGCATTTGGTCAGCAGTAACGATAACTTGTTCTTTAGTCATTAGAAGAAGGGAACAGGGAATAGGGAACAGGGAAAGCCCTGATTTTTAATTACGAATTATTTTCCATAGTAAACTCTGGTATTACCGTAACCTAAATTTCGCAGATAATTATTCCATTGTTCTGCTTCTGAACGTTCTGCAAAAGGCCCTACAGCTATATGCGCTCCTCGTGGCTGAGTTCTCATGAAAACACTGCTATTTCTACCTATTCTCTGCTGAATTTGGTCTTTCAGGTAGCGCAGATTATTATAGCTGCTGGGAACGATCGCATAGTAAAAATTAGACTGTTGCCGATTAACACTGGAACTAGGGTTATTAACATTGGTTGAGCTAGAATAGGATATCTCGCTACCAACATAGTAGGGAACTACCTGTTCTTGTGTGTTTGAGAAGTTAACAACACGAGCGCCATTTATACCGTTTAATTCTAGTTCTCTGACGCGCTGTTGAGCATTAAACGGTTTGCTAAAAACACCAGCTTGGATAATATTACGCCCATTATACTGTCGAATATAAGCGCTGTTCTCAATCTGACGGACTCGTTGTAATGTTTGAGAGTTATCGCCATCAACATAGACAAAATACCGCTCAAAATTTTCACCATATTGACTAATTTGTGTGGATGAAGAAGGCTGAGAGTTTGGATTAGGTTGATAAAACTCCACTGGTTCCATCGGTTGTAATTGCGGTAATGACGATTGCTGACTAATGAGAACTTGGGTCAAAGGCGATGCTGTCTGTGCTATCAAAAAACCATTGTTGGGGATTTCAGCCTGTGCTGGGCTATATTGATAAGTTAGCACCAAGCATCCACCCACCAATAAGGAAAGTATGGGTACAGGAGTAAATTGACTTGTTTTTAAAGTAGGCATATTTTTTAACTAGCGATCGCAAAATAAAAATTTCTACCAGCCATTTTAATCAAGCAATTGCCGATTCAGGAAATTTAAAGATCATCAAAACCGAAGTGCTTGACTATCAAGGCTTTTCAGGGATGTGTGCTACAATTGAACAGTCTTACTACTCCGGTGTTTTTCTGGTCAGAAAAACCTCTACCAGTACCAGGAGTCAACTTTTGAAAAATGTAATTTACCATTGGGCTGCAAACTTAGCAGCTACTGAACCTAAAAAGATTTTAGGATTATGAAAAAAGTCGTCGTTGGTCTTTCAGGTGGCGTTGATAGTTCTGTCGCTGCCGCTATTCTACACAATCAGGGCTATGATGTAATCGGTTTGACTCTTTGGCTCATGAAAGGCAAAGGGCAATGTTGCTCTGAAGGAATGATCGACGCGGCTCAAATTTGTGAACAATTGGGCGTTCCCCATGAAGTTGTCGATATTCGGGATGTCTTTCAAACAGAAATTGTTGATTTCCTAGTCACTGGTTACAGTGTGGGAATTACGCCGTTGCCTTGTTCCCAATGTAACAAGACAGTGAAATTTGGGCCGATGGTAAAATATGCCCGTGAGCAATTGGAATGTAACAGAATTGCTACTGGTCATTATGCTCAAATTCGCTACGATGATACCACCGGGCGTTACCAATTGTTACGCGCAGTTGACCGCAACAAAGACCAATCTTACTTTCTCTATGATTTGTCTCAAGATTTACTAAGCTGTTCTATCTTTCCTTTGGGTGAACTCAACAAAACCGACACCCGACGCATGGCGGCTGAATACAACTTAAAAACCGCCGATAAACCAGAAAGTCAAGATTTATGCTTAGTAGAAAGCAACGGTTCCATGCGGGCATTTTTGGATAAATATCTAGCGCCTAAACCGGGAAATATTGTTGATACTACTGGTAAAATTTTGGGACAGCATGATGGAGTACATCATTACACAATCGGACAACGTAAGGGTTTGGGGATTGCTGCACCGGATGCTTTATATGTAATCGAACTAGATGCTGTAAATAATCGTGTTGTTGTAGGCGATCGCACCAAGGGAACTGATGCAGAATGTACAGTAAATCGAGTCAATTGGGTTTCCATTGCTGAACCAGCAACCCCCATTCGTGCAGAAGTGCAAATTCGTTATCGTTCCGCACCTGTACCCGTGACAGTAATTCCTTTGGAAGATTCCCGCGTGCGTTTGGTATTTGATGAACCTCAATTCAGCATTACCCCTGGACAAGCTGCGGTTTGGTATGACGGGGATAAGGTATTGGGTGGGGGAATAATTGAACAGTTTTAGTTAAGCTGTTGGACATTTAACTTGCTTATAAACTATAACTAAAACTCTTGTGGGGTGGGCATCTTGCCCGCCCTGATTATACTTTCTTAAAGCTTTATCAGCTTAATTCCCAAGATTTAGCTAATCATGAGGAAAAATAATAATGGTACAGTCAGCCCTAAAACTGATCACAGTTAATGAATTCATTACTCAGTACGGTGATATTGATAATTATGAACTCATTGATGGGGAATTAATCGAGATGGAAGCAACAGGACCCCATGAGCAAGTATCATCTTTAATTGGGCGAAAACTGAATGTAGAAATTGATCATCAGGACTTACCATATTTTATTCCCCATCGTTGCTTAATCAAACTATTGGGAACAGATACAGCCTTTCGTCCCGATGTGATTGTGTTAGACCAAACACAACTAATTAATGAACCATTATGGCAACAAGAACCCGTAATTACATCAGGAAAATCAATTAAACTAATTGCAGAAGTCGTGAGTACAAATTGGCAAAACGACTACGCCCGTAAAGTTGAAGATTACGCCCTATTGGGGATATCTGAATATTGGATTGTAGATTATTTAGGCATTGGTGGAAGAGAATATATTGGTAAACCTAAACAGCCAACTATTACTATTTGTACGTTAGTAGGGGATGAGTATCAAAAGCGATTGTTTCAAAATAACGATCTACTTGTTTCCTCAATTTTCTCAACTTGCAATTAACTGCAAAACAAGTCTTTATGGTAGTATAATCACTGATTAAGAATTTAGAAGTAGTAAGACACCATACTATTTCTACATTCAATATTTTCAAACATGAATAAACGTAAACATCACTATGTACCTAAGTTTTACCTCAAGCGTTTTTCTTCTGATCTTTCTAAAACTGATCCTAGACAAATTAATCTTTACAATATCCCAAGTGGTAAAATAAAGCTTGATATATCTTTGAGAGATCAGTGCTACAAACGAAAATTCTATGGTCAAACTGACGAAATTGAAAATTTGCTATCAACTCTAGAAGGAACTTTTTCTTCTGTAGTCAAAAAAATTTGTCAAATAAATACTGTACCTACGATTGGTAGTTCAGATCACCATGATTTATTAATGTTCATATCAACCCAGATGATGCGAACAAGTAAATGTGCTGAGGATTTAAACAATAAAATAGATATGTTTACGAAAATGATATTGTCTAGAGATTCTAGGTATAGTGAAGTTGACTTAAGCAAAGTTAAAATTGGTTTTGTTCAACCCGTACTAGTTTCTTTAGAAAATTCAGAAGAGATGGCATTTGGGCTAGATGATCTTGGAATACATTTATTTAGAGCAGCACCAAACACTGAGTTTATCACATCAGATAATCCAGTATTTAAATATAATATGTACTGTGAGAAATTCGGGATAGGAACTACCGGGATTGCAAGTCTGGGATTACTCATATTTTTACCACTTTCACCAGAAATATGCCTGCTTTTGTACGACAACTCAATTTATAAAGTTGGGCAAAAAAATAATCATAATATTTCAGTAATAACGGCTGATGATGTAAGACAAATTAATGCTATGCAATTTATAAATGCAGAAACGAATCTCTATTTTTCTTCCAATATATCTCGCATCTACTTCAATCAAATTTTGGGAAGATATAGTAAATCAAGAAAAGATACGGGAGAGCGTGTTACAGAGTTTCAGGAAATAGGAAATCCTCTAAAAACACTAGTTATGACTTCTCAGTATATTTCTAATTTGAAATTAAATCTATCTCCTATATCAATTGTAAGAGATGCCAAACGCGTGCCACTTGAAAACCGTCTTAATCTGTACCGACGCGAAATACCAAATATTCACGAAGACAACAACACAATATTCAAACAACAGGAAGAAAATGGAAATAAGGAAAGGGTATTCAAACGAGTTAGAGACAATTACAAAGACCCTGTAAGATTTACCAAAAACCAAAAATAAAGCCTGAAATGGGAATAATCATGTCCATATTTTTTATTCAGTCGCGGATGACTTGCGGTCGTTTATTTACCTGATTGATTAACCTTGTTTTGCCCCTTTCTGCTTGGCGATTTTTTCTCGCACAGCTTGACGGATATCTTCCCAATCATCAGAAGTCATCTCAGTTGCATTCCCAGAATTTAGACCTTCTAAAAGCATCTTTTCCAAACGTTCAGCCACTTGACGCTTTTGGTCTTGACGCACTAACTCACGAAAATACTCACTGATAGTGCTGTAACCGCCATCTGCGACTTTCTCTTCTATATAAGTCCGCATTGCATCAGGGAGAGATATATTTATACTTTTCATTGGCACTAATTCCCTAATTTGTCCCTTCATCATATTATATGGCAATTTATGCCATTTACTGCCATGATGTTATCAATTCCCAAACTCACCCTTTCCGACCGGCAAAGGAAAAAATTTCACATAAATTTAACTATTTGTACCAACAGTTTGATAACTTAGTACATAGTTCGCAACACATAGGGAAAAATTACGTTGAGTTACCATCTAGATGCCATTGCCCCCCACGGTGGAGAGTTGGTTAACCGGGTTGCTACACCGGCACAAAAAGAAACATTTCTCTCCAAGGCTGACTTTTTGCCACGAGTGACACTTGACGATCGCGCTGTTTCTGATTTAGAAATGATTGCGATCGGTGGTTTTAGTCCTCTGACAGGTTTCATGAACCAAGCCGACTACGATCGCACAGTAGCAGAAATGCGCCTTGCTAACGGTGTTGTCTGGTCAATCCCAATTACACTATCTGTGACAGAAGAAGTTGCAGCCCCTCTCCAAATAGGTGGTTTAGTGCGTCTGGATAACCCTAACGGCGAGTTTATTGGGGTTTTGGAACTAGGCGAAAAGTATACCTACGACAAAAAACGCGAGGCTATCAATGTCTATCGCACCGATGATGCCAAACATCCTGGTGTGCAGGTAGTCTATAACCAAGGTTCTGTGAATCTGGCTGGCGATATCTGGTTATTACAACGTGATTCCCATCCCCATTTTCCTAGCTACCAAATTGATCCTGCTGCTTCTCGGCAAATGTTTAGAGATAAGGGTTGGAAAACTATTGTCGGTTTCCAAACTCGTAACCCTATCCACCGCGCCCATGAATATATTCAAAAGTGCGCTTTAGAAACAGTTGATGGTTTATTTTTACACCCATTGGTAGGCGCAACCAAAGAAGACGATATTGCCGCAGATGTGCGAATGCGTTGCTATGAAATATTGATGGAACACTATTACCCTTTAGATAGAGTAATATTAGCTATTAATCCAGCGGCGATGCGTTATGCTGGGCCAAGAGAAGCTATTTTCCATGCTTTAGTTCGCAAGAATTACGGCTGTACACATTTTATAGTTGGCCGAGATCATGCCGGTGTGGGTGACTACTACGGTACTTATGATGCTCAGTATATATTTGATGAGTTTGCGCCTGGAGAATTGGGCATTGTGCCAATGATGTTTGAACACGCTTTCTACTGCAAACGTACCAAACAAATGGCAACAACCAAAACCAGTCCTAGCAAACCAGAGGAACGGGTTCACCTATCAGGGACAAAAGTCCGGGAAATGCTACGTCGTGGTGAGTTGCCACCACCAGAATTCTCTCGTCCAGAAGTGGCAGCAGAATTAGCACGGGCAATGAGTATTCCCACAGTATTAGCTTAGAATTAATGGGAAACTAACAAAAAAGTATAGTCAGAAACTTTACTCTACAGACTTCAGCCCTTTAAGCTGTTAACTAATGGGCTGAGGGCTAACTGCTAATTATGAAACGGCGTGCGTTTTTTGAACGGATTGGCTCAATATTGGCGGTATTGGGGCTGACTGAAGCTGAGTGGTTGACTTTGGGTAATCGCTATTACCAAGCTTTGGCAGCACCTAATCCCCGGAAGTTGGCTTTATTAGTAGGCATTAATCAATATCCACAAAGTCCTGCGCTTAGTGGTTGTCTGACTGATGTGGAATTGCAAAGGGAACTGTTAATTCACCGCTGTGGCTTTGCTGCTGCGGATATTCTGACTTTAACTGAGGAACAAGCCAGCCGGGAATTCATTGAGGCAGCTTTTGTTGATCATTTGGGTAAGCAAGCCCAGGCTGGTGATGTGGTTGTTTTCCACTTTAGTGGTTATGGCAGTCGTGTCAAATTGGGGACTTTTCCAGAGACTGTGCAGAATGCTCTGATTCCAGTTGATGAAAAGCAACCACAAGAGCGGAGATTTATCAACTATTTATTAGAAGAAACTCTGTTACTTTTATTGCGATCGCTTCCCACCGACCAAGTCACCGCAGTTTTAGATACGAGTTACTATACTCCAACCACATTACAGCCATCAGGTTTGCAAATTCGCGCCCGTCCAGAATTACCAGCAACACAATTAGCGCTTCCAGAATTGGAGTTTCTCAAACAACTGCAAACCCAGAAATCAGCTATTAATCAAGCAATGGTGTTGAAAGCCACCTCAAGCCCAAATCAGCAAGCAGGAGAATTACTATTTTCTGGTTGGAGTGCGGGGTTATTTACCTATGCTTTAACCCAATATCTATGGGAAGCCACACCAGCAACAACAATTCAAATTCTCTTTTCTCATCTCAGCAGTTCTATGTACAGACTGGGAAGTGAACAGCAACCAGAGTTAATAAGTGGGCTAAAAAATACTCAAATTAGTGCCATTGCTGATAGTTTTCCCCTCAACAATATTGGCGCTGAAGGAGTAGTCAATACTATTGATGAAGACGGCAAGACAGTTGAGCTATGGTTAGGAGGATTACTTCCCCAAGTTCTAGAATACTACGGTGTTGGTTCTCGATTCACTCTACCAACTGGTGAACAACTAATATTGCGATCATCCCTCAAAGCAGGTGTTACACCTTCACGGACTGGGCTAATTGCAAAAGCAGAAATTTCTAACCCAAAAATTAGCAACCTACCACAAATTGGGCAACTAGTACAGGAAAAGGTGCGTGTATTACCCCGAAATATTAATTTAACAGTTGCCTTAGATTCTGGGTTAGAAAGAATTGAGCGAGTAGACGCAACTAGTGCTTTTGCCTCAATTACCCGGATGGTTAACATCGCATCAGCAGAACAAAGCGCTGATTATATTTTTGGTAAATTACCACAGATTCCTAGCCATTATGGTCTTTTTTCTCTTGGTGGTGAGCCAATTCTCAATACTGCTGGGGAAATTGGGGAAGCTGTGAAAGTAGCTGTGCAGAGATTAACACCAAAATTTTCTACCCTTTTAGCAGCAAAATTATGGCGATTGACGGAAAATGAAGGTTCTTCCCGCTTGGCTGTGAAAGTAACTTTAGAAATTATTAGTACAATATCGCCCCGGACAATTATACAAAAGCAAACATGGCGCAGTCAGGTTCAGGAATCAGGGAAAAATAAAGCAGTCATCAATTCAGGAACAACCATTCCTAGCGTTCCCGTTGGTAGTCGGATGCAGTACAAAGTCAAAAATTTGAGCGATCGCCCGATATATTTAATCTTATTGGGGTTAAATAATGCTAGGAGTGCCTTTGGCTATGGTTCACCGGAAGCGATCGCATTATACCCCTGGCAAGTTAGTCCAGAAACAGATAGTTCTGACACAAAACCCCACCTGCGAGAAATAGTCATTCCCCCAGGAGAAACCCTGAAGCTACCACAAAATGATGCTACCACTGGCTGGATGTTGCCCATGCGAGCTTTCTTTTGTGAACACCAACTAATTATCAGTACTTCTCCCTTCACACAAACTCAAAAAGCCTTAGAAACCCCTAAATATACCACCGCAGACCAACAATCAATCAGCCCCTTAGTTAACCCCTTAGAAGTTACCCAAGCCTTACTGCAAGATTTGCATAACGCTAATGAAACAGAAATGCATGGAACTGCTACAGACTCATACATTTTAGATGTGAATAATTGGGCAAGTCTTAATTTTAGTTTTCAAGTGGTTTAGTTTACAGGGATTTATACGTAAATGAACCACATTTTGACACCAGAAATGGTAGAGAAACATACCGAAAGTGCGATCGCTCTCATATTAAACGGTGTGAAGAAAAGGTGACAGAAAGAAGATAAATATTCCCATCTTCACTCATCCTCCCCAGTCTCCTTTGTTGCATCAAGAGTAGTTATTGGCATTTTTTGTGTTATAACGCTCACAGAAAATGAACTCAGGCAGAAACTACTCTATGGAACCAGACAAACTGGCCAGGTTTAAAGAGTACGGTGAATTTATCCTCCGTAAAATCGACTCTGTACCCCAACGTCCTTCCCAACAAGAAGATTGGATTCCTACTAGCCTTGATGATTGTCTCATGGGCTTGCGAGAGGCTGCACAGAAGACAGTAGAACTGGCTGCTTCACCAGTAAAAATCGGCGTAATGGGTGAATTCAGTAGCGGTAAAAGTTTGCTGCTGGGTAGTTTAATCGGTTATGCAGATGCTTTACCAGTCAGCGAAAACCCGACAACTGGAAACGTCACTGCTATTCATATTAAACCTCAAGATGGTTTTGCGACAACTCAAGTTAGTGAATATACTGTAGAATATTTGTCTAACGAAGGGGTGAATGAGTGCTTACACTTTATGTTAAGTGAGGCAAATCGACGCGCTACAGCAGCCGGACTCCCACCGTTACAAGTATCTAAAATCAAGACAGGAAAAGATATTTCTAGTTGGTGTGAAGAAGCTTGGAAAAGTTCAAATAATTTAGAATTACGCTATCTGTTGCGGGAGTTAGTATTATTTTTGCGGGCTTATCAAGCTTATGGTGAGGCTTTGTGTGGTAGCCATTATCACATTGATGCAGAAACAGCCCATGAAGGGTTACAACTCACAGAAATGCCAATGGCTATCCAAACTCTCAAATTTGAGGATATACCGCCGGCACACGTTCGCTTACCCAGTGCGCCCCAAAGACTACAAACGCAATTATTACAAAACAGCTTTCCCTTAATTCGGCGTGTTGATATTGAAGTTAAAATATCGCGGGAAATTTGGGATGTCAGCGGGGCTGAAGAGTTTGTACTGTTAGATTTTCCCGGTTTGGGTGCAGCGAACTCTGGTGCCAGGGATACCTTTTTATCTCTGCGAGAATTGGCGCAAGTACAGACAATCCTGGTATTGCTCAATGGTAAATCGCCGGGAAGCGATCGCGCCAACAAAATCTTTACCATGATGCAGCAGCAACGGCCAGGACAAGACTTAAAAGACTTAATTCTCGTCGGTGTCGGCCGCTTTGACCAATTACCATTAGACAGTGAAGGTGGCGAAAGAATACTCGATTTTTTAATCGAAGATCACCCCAATTCTCAACCTTTACACACAGATATAGTTTTCCAGAAACTGAAAGTTTTACAAACCATCATTGATGGTGCAGATGCATTTACCACCCAAAAAGACCGCATCATTTTATTATCACCACTATTAGGTTTAGCTGAATTAGCAAAACGTTCAACCACAGTTAAAGCAGGTTCAGAGGAATTTCTCGCTAATTTAGATTATCCCGACTACTTAGATCGTTCTAAACGACTACAACAAAAATGGGGTAAATTAAGCGAACGCTTATTAACAACAGAACCTCGTAATCCACTAGGTAGACAATTAAGTTATTTCGCGCAAGATGGAGGTATTAGTAAACTGCGAGAATTGATTCAAAATCATGTCACTACTCATGGTTTAAAGCAATTATATGAAGATACTCGCAGGGCTGCTGATGTTGTCCGTCAGCAACAAGAACAACTCAAAGACATCATCGCCGAAATTCACGAACAAGGCATACCCACAGCAGATAGTCCAGCCTTAATTGAATTGCGTTTAGGAATTGAAAGCTTAGATAAAACCTACAGAAGCTTTCAAAAAGATTTAGGAAAAGAACCACTCAAAGATCGGCGGGGAGTTGTTGTTAGTGATGTCATCAAAGACGAACTAACTTTTAAAATCTTGAATTGGAGTCAATGGACTTTGTTATTTAATAAAGCTCATCATGGCACAATTGCCTTAGCAGAATCAAAAGGTGCAGCCGGAAAATTATTTGACCGAGGAAATAGAGTTAATAATTCCTTACCTACCAAGAGTGATGACTTTTATCCAGAATTTGAAAAAACAGTTAAAGAATTAGAAAACTTTGCCCGCGAAAGAATCCGTCAAGCAGTAGTAGACCTGTTGAATAAATTAGCGCATCAATTAGTCCTAGAAAGAGAAAAATTACAATCAATTATCAACCCAGAAATGGAACAAATAATTGAAGAAAAATTTGGATTAGAAGCAGCCGATTTATTTTACAAACTCCTCTTAGGATGTGACCCTAATCAATGGAAAGAAGCTATTATCGTAGAAATCAGCAACCAAGATAAAGCCATATCTCCAGAAAGTATATTTCCCTTGGCGCGACGAGATGAAAAACACAACATTGGACAAATATTTGATTGGTCCCCAGAGAAAAACCAAAACTCATCTCGTGCTGCTAATCATCAACTTTTTGTCCTGCGTCTGCGAGATGAAATCACCGCCAGTGCCAGTCTTCATCTTGTTCAGTATGTCAGCGAAGTTAACCAACAAGTGAATTCCGAATTAGATGGCATTTTAGACCAAATTATTCCTAGTTTACAAAACCTATCTAAGAAAGAAGAACTCCTCAGATATATAGCCGCCAGCGACTCACCCCCAGAGTTAGCAATTCCCACCTGGTTACAGATTCTTGCTGATATTGCCACAATTAATGAAAATGTTGCTTATGAATATCTGTAAAACTTTGTGACATGAGATTAATTACCAATTACCAATAGCACTTACGCACAAGTAATGGAAAAACGTAGACCGAAGGGCGTGCCGCAGGCTACCACGAAGGCGCAAAGGACGCGAAGGTAAGAGGGTTTCAGAGAGTTCTTGCGTAAGTCCTAACCAATTACCAATTACCAATTACCAATTAATTATGCCCGTGGAAATTAGCCTTCCACCTCGTTTTCAACTGCGAGTAAAAGAAAACCAAACTTTGGATTTACCTGCAATTCAAATAGTCGCTACTAACAGCAATATTCCTCATATTTCTCGCATTACTTGTACTGTGAGAGGAAGTCCCACAGAACTAGCAGCAGAAATCCAAAACACCTACAAACACTTTGATTCTGCCACACCGAAAAAAATCTCTAACTTATGTCAGCTAGGTCAATGTTCTTATGTGTTAGAGAAATCTTTAAACCAAACAGTAAACTGTACCTTACAGGTTATTGTTGAATATTTTGATTCTGATGCTACAGGAAACCCCATATTATCTATACGCAAAAATATAGGTGCTTCCTGTAATCTTTGGTTTTCACCTAATTTTGAAACAACAACAGTAACAGATAAACCCATGAACCCTCTTGAATTAGATACATATTTAAATAAATTGAGTCAACAATTAAGTGAGAAACTCAATGAGAAATCACAAAAAAGATTTCCTGGTTGGTTCGCTTTAGACTTTGGTACTTCTAACTCCACAGTTACACTTTTTGACCCTATTGAAGTACCAATTGCCGAAATTTTACCCAGAGAACAAGAATTAAGACTACGCCAACGTTTAGCAGAGTGGTTAAACTCTCCTGCTGCTTCTGCTTTACCTGATATTGGTGCGAGTGAGTGGGAAAAATTTATTGCTAATATTAGCAAAAACTTAGAAATTGAACCAGAACAGTTAAGCGAAATTTTTGAAAGTGATAATAAGGAACTCTTTTTAGAAGCCATTCGCCAAATTGAATTATGTTTAGGAAATAGCGATAGATTCCGCCGTGCTGTTAGCAAAAAACTTTATCAGATATATCATGAAGTTTTCCGCGTTCCAACTTTAGAATCACAAAATTTGATTCCTGTAGTCTTAGATATAGACAGAAGAGATACAGAAATTCCCAGCGAAATGGAAATATCCCAAATAGAACCCTTAAAATTGCAAATGGGTAGGGAAGCAAGGGACAATAGAAAAAAAGCCATAGCCCAAGGTACAATTAGTTCCGTTAAGGACATTATTAGTAGATTTCACCACTCACCCAAACGCTACTTTGGTCAAAATCGAACTTTCCCAGTGATCCTAAATGGTGAAGAACAAAACATCCAAGTTAACCAATTAATTCAAGCAGCTTGGGCGCATTTAATTGACTTAACTGAAGATTATCGTCAACGGGCTAAAAGGAGATTTTCTGAAGGTGATTTATTAACAGCTGTTGTCACCTATCCCACAGTAGCACCTCCAGTAGTGCGTAAAGAAGTGAAAGCACTAGTTCAAGAATTGGGAATTGATGATGTCCAAACTGCTTATGATGAAGCGGTATCTGTAGCTATATTCTTTTTATGGCGAGAATTTGGTGGAAATCTCAATTTAGGAATTGAATCTTTTAAAACTCGTTGTCGCCAAGACAGAAATAAATGGTCACAAAATGTTTTAGTTTTAGATATTGGTGGTGGAACTACCGACTTAGCTTTAATTGAACTGACATTAGAAGATAAAACCCCATTTTTTGCTGATAATGAAGATAGGGGTTTAGGTGGACGTTACTATAAACTCACCCCTAAATTATTAGGTTCTTCTGGTCATTTACAATTAGGTGGTGAGTTAATTACACTGAGAATATTCCGGTTATTAAAAGTAGCAATTGCCGATTTTCTGCTCACAGCTATAACCATAGGTGACATTGAAAGTGACAAATTAGAAGATTTAATTAACTCAGAATTAAATGAACGCTTTTTAGAAGATGGAAAATTTAAAAGTGGCAGTTTACTGAAATGTCTAGATAAAGAAAATCCTGAAGGTGATGTTGCTTTCAAAGATGCCTTAGATACAGCAGAAAAAGTATTACCTACTCGTTGGCAACAAGCACCCCAACGCCTACAAACATTTTACACCCTTTGGGATCATGCCGAAGCAGCGAAATTGAAATTGGGGCAAAAATCACCAGGAGATGGTTCTTTATTAACCTTCACTCTTTCCGAACAACAAATTAGTGAATTATTAGCCCAAAGTGCAGTTAAATTCCAAATTATCATTCCTGATGCTATTTCTCTCACCCTAGACAGTCAGCAATTTGACCGCACTGCAATTTCGGCAATTAAAGAAGCCATTGGTATTGCTAAAGGACTGATGGAAAGTCGCTTAAATACTCAAACTAACCAAAAAGTAGATTGGTTAATTCTTTCTGGTAAAACTTGTAATCTCGATTTAGTACAGCAACAAATTTACCTAGAATTTAGTAAATCTCCATATTTTGTTTGGAATCCCGAAAGAATTACCTTCGTTTTAGAATTTACCAAACTCGCCACCTCAGCCGGTGCTTGTTATGCTGAAAAACTGCGTCGATTAAGATTTGATCCTGAAGAATCTAAAAGTCTGTTGCGAAAAGGTGCAAACCAGCTAGAAATAGATGTTAAAAACCTATTTTATTATCTACCTTGCAACTTCAGACGCAAAACCCAAAGTAACGAACTCTTACCCATATTCAATGCTGGACAAGAACTTTATCAACTTTCAGCTTGGGAAAGTATTGCTAAAGTTCGTACCCATTGGCAAGGTATACAATTAACAAACATTATCTATCGACAAGACTATGAAGATGGAGATTTACGCCTATGGGGTAGCTTTGATGGTAAAACTTTAATGGAGAAATTGGGAATGGTAGAACCAGATTTTCTCAAAAAAATTAAAGTCCAATTTGAAATAGACCAAACCCTGCAATTCGGCGTTTTACTCTGTCAAGGTAGTCCTCATTATTTAATAGATGTTAATGGTATTGACATCAAGTCAGCAATATCCGATGATTCTGAATCATCAGACCTATTTACTGATGGTAAATTGAAATGGAATATCGCCATTGAACATCCCTATAAAGACTTAAGTGATGGTGATATTGCCATCAACGTTTTAGAATCAGCAACAGTTGATCAACCAGATGCCTATCATTTAGTATTTGCAGTTGATGGAAATGAAAGTAAATCTCTGCAAACATTTCACTATTTGCAAGATGGTGTAAATGAACTAGGAAGTGGCGTAATTAGTAACCCATTACCTCCCTTCCCTCAAAGTGGACAACACACCTTCTATATTTATCAAACAGATAGTGAAACCAACACCAAAAAATGGATACGTATTGGTTCACTTAACAAACCAGATATCACCACAGACTACCCCTGTCAATATCATGTGACACTTGATAATCAAGGTATATTAAGAATGCACGCAGGCGTTGTACCTTATTGGACATCACACAATCAAGAATGTCTCCAACAAGCAGGATGTGTTTATAGTGCAGAACTAGAATTACAACCCAACGAAGTTGATAAAGAACGCGATCCTTTTTGCGGAATACATTAAATAATCTCACGCAGAGGCACAAAGAAGAAATTACTCTGTGTTCCTCTGCGCTAACCTCAGCGAACCTCTGCGTTTTACCCTCCCTCTTAATGCCATCATGCAGCATTTACAGCAACTATTAGCAACAGAAAACTCACAATTAGCCCAAGTATTAAGGTTTAGTTTATACGGACTAGAAGCAGCCTTAAATAAAGCGCAGATAGAATACCCTCAAGACCCAGGAAATCAGGTATGTGAGCAAATATTGCAGGAACTTCACGACCTTTTAGAACCTGCACCTGTTGCAGAGATTGAGGTTAGTGGTGAATTCAAATTAATTTACTTACGTGAGATTTTTAATTCTGATTTAGAAATTAATTTCTATCTAGGAAATTCTCCCCTACAAAGTCAAAATGATGCTGATTTATGGAATGAAATGCACCGATATTTATTGCGAGTTCCAGAGGATTTAGCTACTACTTGGCGACATCGGGCTTTAGAAATTGCTCAAAAATTAGGTGCTTCTGAAGATTATGTAAATCTTTACCATTTACCTTTTATTCGTGATGAAATCATCTATCCAGGGTTGAATGGTGCTGTGAAAGCTAGAGGCTTATGTTTGTCAAAAAAAGTATTTTTAAAGTCAGAACTTGCCCAGATATATAATTCTGAAGATTTGCATTTACTAGCAGGGTTTGTACTTCTATATATGAAGTTGATTGAGATAGAACCTGATTTACATCATGCCTTAAAGAGTGTGTTTAGCTTTGATGTTGTTTCTTTACATGAAAAGCCAGAACATCACCATTTATATATTGAGGCATTGAGCGATCGCTTGCAACGTATCCAAAAAAGCAGTGAAAATACTGATTTAATCCACAATTTACGTGCTTGGATTGACATGGATGAAGCCATACATTCCTTAGTATTTGTCCCCCCAGCCGAGCGTTATTCATGGTGGGGAAAGCTACAACAAGAATCACGGCGTATCCTCAAAAAGGTTGCAAACAAAGCCATCAAAGCAGGATATGACGTGCGAATTAAGCAATTATCAGGGCTGTATGCAGATGTTTGTGCTTATTCTAAAGATGATCTACAACTAGACTTTGGAGGTACACCAGGAGAAGTTTTAACTTGTCTCCGGTTATACACGCGAATTAATCAAGAAGAGAATCCAGGACGAGTTCTATTTCGATCTTTACGCTAAATGATTTAACTTAGAAGACATCGACCGAATTGAAATATTCATGATTTATCAAGCAGAACCTTTGTAGAGACGTTCCTGGGTAGGGATTCTCGTCTCTACTTTTTCACTTCTATGTCCAGTAGGCATCTTGAACTTAATTATGTTTGCCTACTTAATGCGAACAATCTACTGATTAGGTGTGGTAGGTGTAGTAGTAGGTCTAGGGGAGGGTGTAGTCGGTCTAGGTGAAGGTGTAGTAGTAGGTCTAGGAGAGGGTGTAGTAGGTTTTTGTTGAGCAAATAGATTTTCTGGTGTCTTCATAGCCTGAGAATGTTTGGGTATTGCAACTACAGCAGCAGTTCCCAAAAATGCTAATAGAGTTACTGATGCTAAACGCTTCATATTTTTATCCTTGTTACAGTCACGACTTATGTCATCCTATTTTGATAAATCTTCCAACTCCAGATATCTCGCTATAGGTGTCCTTGCTTGTGTCACTTTAGGGATAAAAATGTATTTAGACAAATGTCTAAATTTGTTGTTTTAGTAAGATGTAAAAAATGAAATTTGCATCTATATAATGTTTAACTTTATGATTCACCACCAGAAAAAAATAATGGTGATACAAATGCAGCTATAATGCCAAGTAACACAATCGCTTCAATGATTCTCAGAGATAAATTATTTTCAAAACGAAAATTATTAGGAAAATTACCCAACCAATCACGAAAACGACTATACCAATTTCTAGGACTTTCCTCTGGGCGGAATTTCCATGACATCATAGATAGTAATAATGGCGCACCACCGACTTTAGTAGACATCAAAATATGAATTGCTAAACAGCAAACCATAATCACCCAAGCTATGAGGTGAAAAGAATACCAGATATGATCAAGTTCACCTATTGGTAGCCATTCTTCTTTCATCATTCTGCCAGATGTCACGGCTAAAACAGAAGCGATTAGCATCAGAGTATTGACAATCCGTTGCAGACTTACCCACCAAATTGGTTTACCAACTTGAGTGAGTTTTTGGATAGAGTCTGGTTGTATAAGGCGTTTTTGTCCAGCATGAAAACTATAAAGTGCGAAAGCTGGTAATAAAATTAAAAAAAATAAACCTACAGTTCCATGAATATCCTGTATTGGATCAATTTTGGGAATAGGAATTTTACCAAACCGTTTGTCGAAGGCATTATAAACTAAGAAGCCGCTAATTATGGCAGCAATGACTAAAATTCCACTGACACCATGTAGAAGTCGCAACAATAAAGGTTGATAAGGTGCTGAACGAGTCATAAGCTAATGCAGGTAAATTTTTTAATGGGCTAATTTTACTGTAGATGTGCCATTAAAAATATATAGCCTTTCCCACTCTAGTTAGATACAAAATTACCCCTCCCCAACCCTCCCTTTGGTAAGGGGAGGGTGCGCGATAGCGCGGGTGGGGTGTATTTCATGAGCTTGGGAATTGCTATATAATATTTTAGGTGCTACTTAAAAAGATTTTACATTAACTGTTGAAGTTATGCATTTTACAGAATTTATCAAAACCTAAAAATTCTACAATATTATTTCGTGATGATTAAAAGCCCTCTCCGTTATCCTGGTGGTAAATCAAGAGCAATTAAGCAAATATCTGCATATTTACCAGAAAGCTTTTCAGAATTTAGAGAACCTTTTGTTGGGGGTGGTTCTGTTTTTATTTACCTAAAACAAAAATCTCCTCAATTAAAGATTTGGATTAATGATTTAAACAAAGAATTATTTCTTTTTTGGTATTTAGCTCAATCTGATTTATCTAAATTAGTTGCCGAGATTCGTTATGTTAAAGAAAAATATCAAGATGGAAAATTATTATTTTTAGATTTAACTACAGTAGATGTTGATAATTTATCAGATTTAGAAAGAGCAGTACGCTTTTTTGTTCTCAATAGAATTACCTTTTCAGGAACTGTAGAATCAGGTGGTTTTTCTATGGAAGCCTTTCATACTAGGTTTACTGATTCATCTATAGATCGTTTAGAAAAGTTGGCAGATATTTTAACAGCAGATATAAGAATTACTAATTTAGATTACAGTCAAATATTAAATATAGAAGGCAAAGATATTGCCATATTTTTAGATCCTCCATATTTCAAAGCTGAAAAATCTAAATTATATGGAAAAAAAGGAAGCTTACATACTGGATTTAATCATGAAAGATTTGCTGATGATTTAAAATCATGTCCTCACAGGTGGTTAATTACTTACGACGATTCACCACAAATTCGAGATAATTTTCAATGGGCAAATATTTACGAATGGGAATTACAGTATGGGATGAACAATTATAAACAGCGTGGTGCTGCTAAGGGCAAAGAACTATTCATTAGTAATTATGAAATTAAACTCGATTTAGGAATAACCTAAAAGATAAAAATCTGATATAGCAGTTCTCTATATATAATTTTTATTATTTCCTCGTTCCCAGTCTCCGACTGGGAATGCATTCTTTGAGTCTCTGACTCAATGCCAGATTGGAGGCAACCTGAGTTCGGAGTTCGGAGACGCTACGCGAAGGGAGTTATGATTGTTTGAGACTCCTTCCGGGGGCGAGTTTTCCACAAATTATCTTATGTCGAACTCAGGTGAGGCAGAGCCTCAATGAGCAGCATTACCATGCAGAGCATGGGAATGAGATAAACGAGAGAACAATGAAAAATTAAACTTTTTTTGACTTGTGTGTACACCATAGGCAAGCGAGGAGGGAGCTATGATGTATTTCATTTAAATGCATACCGCTATATTATTTCTATTGGGCTGTTATCTTCATTATGAATTGAGTTTAGATTTCTGCTTTATAAGAGGATATTTTAAAAGTTATGGCTGAGGGATAATAAACTTGAGATCCTCCTAAATCCTCGTTAAAAAGGAGGACTTTGATTAAGTTATCCCCCAGACAATTAAGGTAAATCTCGATACAATACTAGACTTTAAAAACATCTTATTAAATAACTAATATCACACTTTTTTTGTATTATGTGATGGGTTAATTTGTAAATTACGTAAATTCTCGGTTGCTTTTTAGGTTGATAAATTGAGCTATTTGTGAGCAATATCTAGAAAATAAACAATATTTTTACTTTGACGCAATAAAAAATATAATCATTATTATAATAATTTTAGTTATTTAACACACACCATCATGAGTCCAAAACCAAAGGATTTACAGGTAAGTTACGCTAAAACACGCTTGCTGCTTGCGTTGTGGGATTTGGGAGCAAATCAGCAGAAAGTGGCTAGGGGTAAATTAAGCAAGCGGATAGCGTCTAAGGGTCAAAAAATGGCTGACTATGAGGGTATTTTAGAGGATTTGGAAGCACAGAGTGCGATCGCTATCTCCAAAAAAGGATCTTCAACTACTTATACTCTCACGTCACCAATAGGTTTAGAAGTATTGGGTGCGGGTTTGCGTAGTGGTGATTTTAAGTTTGAGGGAACTATCGTTGGTACTTGGGCTGCTAATGCGTTGTTGCGGTGGATAGCTCAAATTGATGTAGTTGCTGCGCCGGTTGCGTCAGGTAATGGGGTTAAAGCTGGGTTAATTGGTTCTTATGAAGAGTTTAAGTCTGTCGCGTTGGATGTTTATGACAAGTTGAATTATGAACATAACTTTAATAATTTAGTGCCTATTTATCGTATTAGAAGAGCTATAGGAGAACGAGTTAATCGTACAGAATTTAATGATTTTTTGCTAGAAATGCAAGCTGATGATATTTTCCAACTTCAAGGCGGAACGGTAGAAGACAATGCACGAGACAAAATAGAAGATTCTATTACTACAGAACTCAATGGATTACGTTGTTACGCCAAACGCCTTTAACATTAAACTTTCTTTAATTATTTACAAATTAACTTCACAAAGCCATGACTACTAATATATATGACCTTGATGAATTGATTAAAAACCAAAACCCATTTGCAGGGCATCTTGTTGTTAAACCGCAGCAAATATGGGGTAAAAGTTTTCCCGACGTACCCTCAATTAATGCTCATGCTTCTAATGCAGTTTTTGATGCAATTGAAAAAATCTGTAAAGGGCAGCGTACAACAGTAGGTATTACGATTACAGCCGAAAAAGGTCTAGGTAAAAGCCATCTTATTAGTCGAATCCGCCATCAATTGCAGGCAGAAGATAGTAGTTTATTTATTTACATGAGTAAATATGATAACTTAAATCAGATTAAATATGAATTTTTACAAAGTGTTGCTTCTAGCCTCCGAGCTTTTGGAAATCAAAAGGTAATGCAGTGGCAAGAAATCGCATCTTCTTTAATTAACGAAGCAAGAAAATGGAATCATGCACCACAAAAATATATTAGTAGTAAATTCTCAACTAAAGTAATTGAACAGTTGACAAAAGAAATTTTGTTAATCAAGCCTAATATTAACAATCCTTACATAGTTAAGGCAATTTTATGGACACTTTCTACAGATCATGTTGTTTATGCAAATCGCTGGCTATCCGGTTTAGAACTAACACCGGAAGAAGCTGAAGCAATGGGCTTGCCAAATCCAAAAAAAGAGGATAGAGAGATTGAATCCTTACGTAATGTTCGTCAGATTTTAGATATTACTAGCCATTATAGAGTTCCGGTAATTTGCTTCGATGAATTAGATAATGCAGACGTTGCTGATAATGGTTTGACAACAGCACAAGTTATTGGCAGCTTAGTTAAGGATTTATATAACAATATAAAAAGTGGTGTTTTCCTACTGGCAATGTATCCTGAAACTTGGAATGATCAAATTAGATTTTTGCCACAAGCTGAAGCAGCGATTGATAGATTAGTCAGTGAAAAAGCCGACAGACAACCAATTGAATTAAAATATCTCAATTCTGATGATATTGTTGCTATAGTTCAAAAATGGTTACAAGATTTTTATCAAGAGCATCAACAAACACCACCTCATCCTCTCTATCCATTTGATGAAAATAAACTCAGAGAGTTTGGTAAAGGTAAACCTACTATCAGAGTAATTTTAAATTGGTGTGTGGATAATTTTGCACCTAAGCCTAATGATCCACCAGTTACACCACTATCAGTTATTCCAATAGATCCCAATCCTGTTAAACCGTACTTTCAAAGTGAATTAGTACACTTAAAAAATTCTATAAATTCGCTGCTAGATGATGAATTAGAAATTTCTAAAGCTCTTAAATTTTCTTTTGAAAGATTAATAGGTGAAACCGTAGAAGGAGTAACAATTGAAAAAATTGAAGATATACCCCATGACGGTCATCTTGATTTTAAAATTGTTGGAAATCAACAAAAAATAAAAATTGGAGTGGATGTTGTACAACAATCAGGAGGTGTTGGTGTTACAGCAGCTTTGGGTAAACTAATTGAATACAAAAGATTTGATTTAACTCGTGGTTGCTTGGTACGTTCAAAAGAAATTGCTTCTGCTGCTAAATTAGCTAGAGAAAATTTGAGAATTCTTTTGAAAGAAAAAGGTGGAGAGTGGGTAAGCTTACAAAGTCAAGATATTAAACCTCTTTTAGCTATAGTTTATGTTTGGGAAAATCGTGACAGCTACGAATTAACAGAGGAGCAGATTTTTGAATTTATTAAACAGAAACAAATTGCCATCAAAAATCCTCTAATTCGAGAAATTTTGAGTGATCCTTCTGGACAAGAACCTACTAACTTAACAGATGATGGATTACCTATTAGTATTCCTCAAAGTGCTGGAAATACTGAGAATATCAACATAAACGCTAAATAAAAATGAATCAGTCGTTTTCACTTCCAACAGCATTGTGTTTACCTATTCCTGATATTGAAGCTTTAATACAGGGACGAACAATTGCAGCTTTACCCAGGATGTTTCTTCGTCCTGGTCAAAGATGTTCTCTTTATCCTGTTGATACTTCAACAATTCCTCTTTCAATTCAGCAATACTACCGTACGAATTTTTTACCCACTGCTCAAACTGCTATCAAGCAAATTAATTCTGATAAAGTCTTAATTAAAGCTTGGGTTAGATGCGAACTTTGCCAAATTCTAGATAAAACTAAACCTTTAGATGTTTTATCTCAATTAACAATCTGGACACCAGAAGCATTTGAGGCAATAATACAGAAACATGAAAATATTTTTCTGGCTTATTTGCGCGTTTATCATTTACCTCAGTTTGCTGAAGTTCCAGTTAATCCAAATATTCAAGATAAACTAGGTAAATTTGTGAGTTTACCTAATATTAGTGGTTCTGAAACTCAACCTGTATTAAGTGATCAAATATTTTCTCAACGTAAACGTCAATTAGAAAATCTAGAACCTTCTCAAAATCGTGAATTAGAAGAATTGCAAAGTGAATTATCACAAATAGCTAACATCAACCCAGCAGCACAGCAATTAGAAAATGAAATTCAAGTATTTTTAGGTTGGAGTAATAAAAAAACTAAAAATACGGTAAATTCTGATTTATCTTGGATAAAAACAATTACATCTTTAGGAGATAGAAGCATAGAAAAAAATGAGAAAAAAAGTAATTACCACGCAGGTACAGATTTTGAAATTATTACGCGCAAAAGCCTTGATTTTTTAGGATTTAAAGTGGAGGAAGATTATAAAGGTGGTGCTGGAGGTTTAGATTTATATTGTTCACAACCTTATCCTCTTGTTTGCGAATGTAAAGCAGGTAAAAGTATTCCTGATAATGCAACAGAAGAATTATTTAGGATTGCGAAAAGACATCTTAAAGAAAATTATGATCAAGCTATGCGTTTGATTATTGGACCCAGTGAACCTACTAAAAATCTGAAAGAATCTGCTCAAATATCAAAAATCAGTATCATCAAAACTATGACATTACAAAAATTAGTAGAACTAAAAGCAAAATATCCAGGTGCAATAAATTTAATTGAATTAAAACAATACTTAGAACCGGGACAAATAGACGATAAAATTAACGAATATATTAATAAAATAGAAAAAGACATAAAATTGCGTTCTCATATTATCCAACTGGTAAAAAACTATCTACAAAACTCAGGAATAGAATCTGCTGGAGTTGACACTTTACATGGTGCATATTTTGGTTCAAATCCACCACAACCATTAAAACCAGGAGAAATGTATGAAATTTTAATAGAACTATCATCACCCCTAACGGGATATTTAGGAAGAATTAAATTAAGTGATCGGAAAAACGATAAATTTTACTACTTACGCGACTTACTAATTAATTAAAAATCACTCTTTACTCATCTTGCTTCTGGAAGAAATAATATGCTGTTTCATCCTTGCATTTCTCTGGCTTTACGCAACTTATCCCGCAACTGTTCAATCACAACTTCCCCGTCAATACCTTCCCCTCTGTCTAATTGTTCAATAGCAACCTCAACCTTTTCTCGTGTTTCTTCAACCCAAAGCTGATAACCTTTTTCCCACTGCAAAAGCAACTTCAAAGCTTTACTAATTACTTCTTCAGGACATCTACAGGTAAACTTAAGCCATCATTAGTAACTAACTCAATTTCAAAAAATAGCTTCCCATTTTCACCAAATGTACCCTGAATCATATTCTGCCAGTTGCTCCAAATTCATTTAAGCAAAAAACACAATGATCATCATTTGGGTATTTTTCACGGGCTTTTTTATGAGCAATGTCTATATCTTGATCAATCAAGTAATCACCACTATTTAACTCAATAGCAATATACCAACCATAGTGTTCTTTAATCAACTCAGGACGTACTCTTTCAAAAATCGCCCGATAACGCTGATACTCTGCTTCATTTTCAGCTTTACGTTTAGCTAGTTCTTCTGGTGATAAAGTCAATTCAGGAAAAATTCTTCCTCTTCTTCTTTGTGGTTCTGACGTTAACATATTTGTAACCTCGCTTTTTACAACTATGTTAATAATAACAAATAATTATCTCAACATCAAAATTATACAAAAAACAAAATCCCCGACTTCTTGAAGAAATCGAGGATTTGAATCAATTAAAACAGAAGGCTTTATTTAACCGAGAGAAACAGTTAAACTTCCTGGTTTAGCTAAATCTCCAGTTAACACCACACCACGATTATTAGCGTGTAAATGACGGAGAATTTTGTAAATTGCTTCAACTTCATTAGCAACGCCGGCTTTATCAGCAACTTCAGTAATAGAAAGTGCTTTCTTCTCTTTTGCCAAAACTTCCAAAACTCGTTTTTGTAAATCGAGAATGACAGCGGCAGCTTTTTTACCGGCTTCTACACCTGGTTGGTGATAAGCGTTGACATTTACTAAACTGGCATATAAACCTACAGCCCGTTCATACAATGCAATTAACGCGCCAACTGTGCGAGCATTAACTTGAGGAATGCTGACTGTAATGGAATCGCGGTTATTTTCATACAGTGCTTGACGTGTTCCTAATAAGAAGCCAGAGAGATAATCACCAGATGTAACACCAGGATCAACTTCTGTGGATTGTCCTTGACGATCTTCTAAAACTTCTATCAAGGTTGCAAAG
Organism: Anabaena sp. EIM26; assembly: GCF_057568715.1. Lineage (NCBI taxonomy): Bacteria > Bacillati > Cyanobacteriota > Cyanophyceae > Nostocales > Nostocaceae > Anabaena > Anabaena sp. EIM26. The sequence continues at coordinate 3,745,173 of NZ_CM172472.1, forward strand.
AAATTAGGCACACCTTCCCGCAACTGCTGTACATAGGCGTGTTGGTCGGTTGAACCTTTGTTACCATAAACGGCAATACCTTGATAAACGGTTTTTCCGTCTAAGTCTTTTTCTTTACCCAAAGATTCCATTACCAGTTGTTGCAAATAGCGGCTAAATAGTAACAAGCTGTCTTTGTAAGGGAGGACAACCATATCTTTTTCGCCTTTGCCATTTCCAGAGAAATACCAAGCGATCGCTAATAAAGCCGCTGGGTTATTCTTGAGATCAGGGACGCGGGTGGCATCATCCATTTCTTTGGCACCATCTAGCATGGCACGGACATCAATGCCCTGTAATGCCGCAGGTACTAGCCCTACAGCGGACATTTCTGAGGTACGTCCACCCACCCAGTCATACATGGTGAACCGGGCTAACCAATTTTCTGATTTTGCGACTTTATCGAGGTTGCTATCTACGCCGGTAATAGCGATCGCATATTTAGAAAAATCTAAATTTTGGGCAGTATAGGCTTTTTTCACCTCAATCATGCCGTTGCGGGGTTCAGGAGTTCCCCCAGATTTGGAAATTACCAATACCAGAGTACTGGCAAGGCGATCTTTGAGTTGGGAGAGAGTGCGATCGATTCCGGCAGGATCGGAATTGTCGATAAAGTGAATATTTAGTGGGGGAAAATCAGGGGAAAGGGCTTCAGCTACAAATTGGGGCCCCAAAGCTGAACCACCAATACCGATGGAAATAATATCTGTGAAGCGGCTTTCCTTAGGGGGATGAATCGCACCAGTGTGTACCTGATCTGCAAAAGCTTCGATTTGTTCTAAGGTTTGGACTATTTCTTGGGTCAGTTCTGGTGTCGGTGCTAAATCTGGATTCCGCAACCAGTAATGTCCTACCATGCGGTTTTCATCTGGATTTGCGATCGCACCTTTTTCCAGTTCTACCATATCGGCAAACGCTTTATCAAACTTCGGCTGCAACGATTTCACAAAGGCATCATCGAACCGCATCCGGCTAATATCTAGATACAGTCCTAATCCCTCGTGGAAATATAACCAATCTTGGTATCGTTGCCAAAGTGCCTTAGCATCCATAAGAGGGAAATCTCAAATATATTGTTGTCAAACTCCAGTTTAATGTATGGTTCTGGCGATCCCTGCTTTGTCTTATACAGTTTCTAATCGGCAAGGGGAAGACTAAGTTTTTCAGCATAACTGGAATTTTGCCATCTTTAATTTATCTCGGCTCCATAGCAAGTTCAATGATAAATTCTGTACCCTCACCTATAACAGAGTTACAATGCAATCTTCCACCGTGAGTTTCCTCGACAATTTGCTTTGCTATAGCCAACCCCAATCCTGTGCCTTTGCCAACGGCTTTGGTGGTATATAAATGGTCGAATATAGAGGTTCTCACTTCTTCGGGCATACCGGGTCCATTATCAGCGATCGCAATCTTGACCCAATCTCCCTCTACTTTCGTGCCAATATGAATCCGATTGGCATGAGCTGGAATTTCGGCAAAACCGCATCCAGCATTGGACTCCTCTAGGGCATCAATAGCATTGGCCAGAATATTCATAAATACCTGATTGATCTGCCCGGAGAAACACAGAATTTTGGGAATCGGGCCATAGTCGGTGACGACTTCGATGGCAGGACGGTGTTCGTTAGCTTTGAGGCGATGACGTAAAATTAATACAGTGCTATCAATACCATCATGCAGATTAAAATATTGTTTGGTATTGTGGTCAGCACGAGAAAAAATCCGCAGACTTTGGCTGATAGAGATGATGCGATCGCCTCCATCTTTCATGGCACGAATTAGTTTTGGTAAATCTTCTCGAATGTAATCTAGGTCAACAGCTTTCAGTTCATCTTCTATTTCTGCATCGGGTTCAGGGAATTTCCGATTGTAGAGATCGATAATACCTAACAAGTCATGAATATAATCTTGCACCGCATCGACATTGCCAACAATTGCACCGAGAGGATTATTGATTTCATGGGCAACCCCAGCAACTAGATTACCGAGGGCTGACATTTTTTCCTTTTGAATCACTTGCAGTTGAGAAGCTTCTAGTTCTGCTGCTTTTTGGGCAACTTGGGCAGCGAGGGTGCGGGTGAGGTGAGACAGTTGCAAATGGGTACTAACTCTTGCCAGAACTTCTTTTTCATAGAAGGGTTTGACTATATAATCTACCGCCCCTAGTTCCAATGCCTTAACTTTGCTTTCACTATCCGAAAGGGCAGTCATAAAAATGATGGGAATGTGGCAGGTGCGTTCATTAGCTTTCAGCCTTCGGCAAGTTTCAAATCCATCAATGCCAGGCATCATCACATCTAATAAAATCAAGTCGGGGAGATAGCGTTCAACCTGTTGTAGTGCGCGATCGCCACTGATGGCTATAGCTACATCAAAGCCTGCATCGCTCAGGGTATCTGAAATTACTTCTAGATTGGTAAGTGTATCATCAACAATTAAAACTAAACCTGTGATGGTAGATATTGGCGGTATATACATCATTTTATAAATGTGGATATGAATGAAATTGCAGCAGCAGATCCTTAGAGGTTGTTTGAAAAGTCTCCTTCCATGTCATGCTGAGGAACGTAGCATCTCAGTATGTGGGCTAAACTCCAGATTCTTCGTTGCGTAAGACTCCACTGAGAATGACAAATTATACGTCCCTAAACTTTTCAAACATACTCTTAGGAGAGATACTCCTGAATAAATTTTTCTAGTTGTTGGCTTTGGAATTGTTTTGCCAGTTGGATGATCTTCTGAGTGAAAGGTTGGTAGCGATCGCTCTCTTGCCCCAGTTGTTCTGCGGCTGTAATCAGCTTTTTCAATCGCCCCTCTTGCGCGAGTTCTAACCAAGCCTGAAGATCAGCTTGGGGAGGTGGAATTAGTTCTGTTGATGGCTGCTGATCTGAGGATTGATCGGAGATGTCTTCAGTTTTCCAAGTTAGTTGGAGATGTTTTTCCAACAGTCCGAATAAATCATTTACTTGCACTGGTTTGGCGAGGAAATCATCACCACCAGCATCAATACTCATTTGTTGATCAATTTGGGCAACAGAGGCAGAAGAGACAAGAACTTTGAGTGATTGCAGTTCTTCCTGTTCCCGAATCTTTCGCAGCATCTCAAAACCATCCATCACAGGCATAACCAAGTCAGTAATGACTAAATCGGGGAGATGTTGCTGGAGTTGATCTAAACCAGCTTGTCCGTGTTCGGCTTCGGTGATATTGAACCCTAGAGGCTCTAGCAGATTCAGCAAGACGGCGCGATTTTCCCAGCGATCGTCTACGACCAAAATATGGCGTTGTGAGCCTTCGTAGCCAATAATATTACCCACAGATGCGGTCTGCTGTTGACTCCAGTCACTTACTAAGGGCAGGATGATCTCAAAGGAGAATTCACTACCCACTCCTAACTGACTTTTGACCTGAATCTTTCCACCCATTAACTGTACAAGCTGTTGGCTAATGGCTAATCCTAGTCCCGTGCCTTCTACTTTGCGCTTCTGCTCCCCCACTTGTTCAAATGTTTGGAAGAGTTTGTTGATATCTGCTGGCGCAATCCCCACACCAGTATCGGTAATAGTAACGCACAGTTGGGCAGTGCGATTGGATTCCAGCCCAATTCGTTGAACTCGTAAGGTAACACTACCGCGATCGGTAAACTTAATAGCGTTACCAAGTAGGTTAATCAATACTTGGCGCAGACGTTTTTCATCCGCACTAATACCTAGGGGCAAATCGGCATCAGGTTCGTAGTGAAACTCAACGCCTTTCTGCTGCGCCCGAATATGGCAAATTTCCACAACACCTTGCAGAAAAGACGGCAAGTGGAAAGCTTGAGGGGCAAGTTCCAGTTTACGAGCTTCAATTTTGGAGAGATCCAAAATGTCATTGATCAGTGTGAGCAGATGAGAGCCACACTGGTGGATAATGTTGACTCCTTGACGTTCTTTGTCAGGCAAGGCTTTGGAACGTCCCAAAATTTGGGCATAGCCGAGAATCCCATTCAACGGTGTGCGAAGTTCGTGACTCATGTTGGCGAGAAATTCACTTTTGGCATTGTTGGCGCTATCAGAAATTTCCTTGGCTGCATCTGCTAAAGCTTTTGATTTTTTGAGTTGGGCTTGTTCCGCAGATTGGAAATAGACCAACACCCCAATTAGTATTCCCGCTAAAGCTAAGATTGCCAAAGCGATCATATCTAGGAGTTTGAGTTGAGATTCAATATTGTCACGGGGAATGACCAGTGCTACTGACCAGTTAGCTTCTTTGAGCGGGAGAAATGCCACATATTTGATGGTGTTGTCAATGTTGACTAATTCAATCCCCTGTTGCTTATTTACCATCTTTTGAGCGATCGCCGCTAAACCTCGATCAGCAGCCTCAACCAATTTCAGCCCCGGCTTTTCAATCGTGGTCATGAAGTCGGGGTTAGGATGTATAATCGCTTGTCCGGCAGAGTTGAGCGTAAAAGCATAGCTATTGTTACCGTATTTGAGTGTCTCTGTGACATACTTGATGCGATTAACGGAAACACTTCCATGCACTACACCGATGGGGGAACTTGATGGATTTCCATCTCTGCGAATGGGGGACGATATTGGTACTGATGACACACCATTCGCTCTGGCAATCATGGGATCACCAACATGGACATACCCGGCAATCGACCTTTGAAACCAGCGTCTATCCGTAACACTTGCCCGCTTACTGTTCGGAACTGTACTCTCTCGCCATCCATCTGGTGTAGTTAAACCAAAGAGGGAAAAATCTTCAATTCGTTGGTCTTCTGCCTTTAAATATTTACTGGCGATCAACCAATCCACTGAGCGCACTACATCCGTGTTTGCCAACATATCAACTCTCACTTTGAGAATTGCTAGCCAGTGATCAATCTCATCTCGACTCTGTTTCACTTCTGACAGCACTTGATTCTTGAGACTGGCTAACATGATACTTCGCACAGTCTGATAGCTGAAATAAGCACCTACAACTACAAATAAAGTAGTGCCACCCACAATTACCTTAGCTAATAGGCTGCGCGAAGGTTTCCCAGAGTTTATGCTAAGGGATGAAGGCAAATCATCGACAGGTTTTTTTGCTGATGGGAAAGACTGCCAGAACGAGAATACGGACATAGACATCTCTGAAAATAGATTCAAAATTGATAATTTATGATACCCATTTGTATAAGGAATATGACCAAGACTCAGTAAACCAAAAAGTTTTCCCGAAGAGCGATTCCTACGACGCGCCAACGCTGTTTTTTAGATGCTCGGAGGGTTTTTGTCAGTTCGTTGTTTATCCTATGAAGCAGGATGTATACTGGACAGAATAGTAACGATGGCAGTACGAGTAATAATACTTTAATAAGGGCAAATGCTATTAAATCTAATAAGCTGTTACGCATCTAAATTAGATAATCCTAAAATGCTTAAATCCTGTGGGGTGGGCATCTTGCCATTGGTGTCAAGTTAAGAAAAATGGATTTGTGTCAAGAGTGGGAAATAAATGGTAAAAGTCAACACAGGGGTGTTGAAAAGAGCCATGAGTAAACCAAGGAAAAAACAAGGGAATCCAGACTTTCGCCATCAAGTTAGCGTACCTGCTCCAGCTAGTGAAGAAATAGAATCACGGTTGATTGGGCTATTAAGTCCAGGGACATTTGCCAACCTCAAAGGGGTAAAAGACAAAGAGCGAAGCTTGCGCTCAAGAGTATTAACCCTACCAGTAATGGCAGCAATAATACTGAGTCTAGTATATCGACAAGTACAACACTTAACAGATGTATTGCGCTGCCTAGAAGTAGAAGGATTAATGTGGGTAGAGGCAACAAAAGTCAGCAAGCAAGCTCTGTCCCAAAGACTCAACAGTTTACCGGCGCATCTATTTGCCAAGATGTTTGAGCAAGTAGTAGAACGTCTAGCAGCAAAAAGGAATGCAAAAGAATTAGCTCCAGCCTGGGCATCAGTGGCGCAGAGATTTTCCGCCATTTGGATTTGTGATGCCTCAACACTCGAAGCCATGAAAAAGCACTTCGGACAATTGCAAGAAAAAACAGGTTCAGTGTTGGCAGGAAAAATGCTGATGGTAGTAGAAGCTTTCACTCATATTCCTGTAGCAGTTTGGTATGATGCTGATGCCAAGCGGAATGAGACTCGTTGGTGGCAAGCATTGTTAGAACTTTTACCTGATGGTGGTTTACTCATAGTAGACATGGGATTTTATGGTTTTGAGTGGTTTGATTCTCTAACTGCTGCCGGCAAGTATGTTCTCACGCGCCAAAAGGAAAAGGTTAGATATAAGGTAGTGCGTGTACTTTCTAGCGGCTCTCACTACAGGGATGAAATTATTCAAATGGGATTGCATCATACCAACCCATGTCGCTATCCCATGCGCCAAGTATCCGTATTATGGGGTAAGACTTGGTATCATTATTTGACTAATGTTCTTGACCCACAACAGCTTTCACCACAGGAGGTTTGTGATTTATACCGCCGACGTTGGCGAATTGAGGACGCATTTTTATTGACTAAGCGTTTATTGGGCTTGTCCTATTTGTGGGTTGGTGGCACTAATGGTGTACAGATGCAAATATATGCTACCTGGATTTTCTACGCTGTCCTCAATGACTTGTGTGCTGATGTCGCTATTGCTTTACAACAACCTTTAGAACGCATTTCTGTGGAAATGGTTTTTCGCAGTTTATATTTTTTCCACCGCGCACTTTTACTCGCTCCTGATTTGCAACTTATTCCTTGGCTTGTCGAACATCATCGTTCTATGGGTTTAGTCAAGGCCGTCCGTCAACGTCACCGACGAACGGCTGCTCGCTCTCTTGACATTTGGGCTGATGCCTTAACTTGACACCAATGGCAAGATGCCCAGACTTATACAAATTAAATACACAACAGCTTATGACTCAGTTTTCCCAAACGCCTGAAATACCCACAAATGAAGTCAATGCCCTCAAGCAAGAAATAAGCACCTTACAGCAACGGGTCGCTCAATTAGAACAGGAGTTGGCACATTTACGAAACTCTGAGTCAAATCACAGCCCAGCCAGCCAATATCAAGACACAGATCAAAAAAGCGATCAACTTATTGAAACAGAACTCCCAGAAAAAACCAATCTCCTACAACTCATTCTCAATAGTATGAGTGATGCAGTGGTCGTCACCGATACAAACGGAAAATTTCTCTTTAACTCAGCTGCTGTAAAAATGTATGGTAGCGGTGCTACAGATATCCAACCAGAGGAATGGTCACAGCATTATGGACTCTTTCTCCCAGATCAAATTACCCCCTTTCCAACAGCAGAAATTCCCCTAGTACGCAGCTTAAAAGGCGAAATTTTTGATAATGTTGAAGTATTTAGCCGACACCCGCAAGCACCAGAGGGAATCTGGACAAATATTAGTGGCAGACCCATCAAAGATGACAATGGCGAAATCAAAGGAGGTGTCGTTGTTTGCCGGAACGTCACAGAACGCAAACAGGTAGAAGAAAAGTTGCGTCAACGAGAAGACTTTCTGCAAACCATTTACGCAACAGTAGAACTGGGCATTTTTGTAGTAGATGTCACAGAAACAGGTGAATTTCGCCTCTTTGCTTTCAATCCATTAATTGAACAAATAATCGGTCTGACCACTGAACAAATCCAAGGAAAAACTCTAGTTGAAGCATTCGGAAAAGTCGCCAGTATCGGCTTTGAACAGAACTATCGGCGGTGTATCAAAGCAGGAACTTCCATCTCCTACGAAGAATCAGTCCACTTTGGCCAAGAAATACAATGGTTTTTGACAACACTCTCTCCCTTGAAAAATGCCCAAGGTGAAATTTATCGGATTATTGGCACTAGCCTGGAAATAACAGACCGTAAGCACGCAGAAAAAGAATTACTAGAAACCAAAAATCTCTATCAACAAATCCTCGATTCCATACCAGATTTTGTCCTTTGTAAAGGTGCAGAATCACGCATTGTTTATGCTAACAAAGCTTTTCGTGATTACTACGGCATGACCCTGGCACAACTCCAGACAATTATAGATGCTCCATTTAATAATCCCGATTACACACAGCAATATATTAAAGATGATGCCTATGTTTTCAATACAGGCGAAACCCTCATCATAGAAGAAAAAATCACTCGCTATGATGGATTAGTTCATACTTTCAGCACCATCAAAAATGCCATTTTTGATACCGAAGGGTCTGTAACTCAAACTGTAGGTATCTCGCGGGATATAACTGACCGTAAACAAGCTGATGCAGCATTAAAACAGAAGACAAATCAACTAGAGCAAGCTTTAATAGAACTGCAACAAACCCAACTGCAAATGATTCAGAGTGAAAAAATGTCGAGTTTGGGGCAAATGGTAGCAGGTGTAGCTCACGAAATTAATAATCCCGTTAACTTTATTCACGGTAATCTCAGTCATATTGAGGAATATACCCAAGATTTATTACGTCTGATAAATCTATATCAGCAAAACTATCCCGAACCATCACTAGAAATTCAGCAAGAAATCGCAGCAATTGATCTAGAATTTCTGACTGGAGATATTGCAAAAGTTCTCCAATCTATGCTCATAGGTACTAAACGGATTCGGGAAATTGTTCTTTCTCTACGTAATTTCTCACGCTTAGATGAATCCGAAGTTAAAAATGTAAATCTGCATGAAGGAATTGATAGTACCATTACTATTCTACATAACCGCATGAAAGCCACCTCGGAACGTGCAAAAATTCAACTGATTAAAAATTATGGTAATTTACCTTTGGTAGAATGCTATGCTGGGCAATTGAATCAGGTGTTTATGAATATTATTAGTAATGCTATTGATGCTATAGAACAAAAAAATAGTAATTGTCATCATCAACAAGTTGTCAATGAACCCAATTGCATTACAATTTCTACAGAAATCACTAGTCAAAATCAAATCAAAATTATCATTGCTGATAATGGAATGGGAATACCCGAATCACTCAAAAACCGTATCTTTGACCCTTTCTACACAACTAAATCTGTGGGTAAAGGAACTGGACTAGGACTTTCGATTAGCTATCAAATTATCACAGAAAAACATAATGGCTTGCTAGAGTGCTTTTCTACTGAAGGCAAGGGAACGCAGTTTATAATTCAAATTCCCACTAAAATCAGATAGCTTTTTCAGCTTGAGTAAGTTAACGTGAGTTCGGTGTTTCTCCTTAGGAGACGCTACGCGAACGGAGTTATGATTTTTAAGAGCGAGAGAATAAAGGTTTGAAACTCCTACTGGGGGCGAGTTTTCCACAAATTATCTTATGTCGAACTCAGGTGATATCCGATCACTAATTCCCAACTATTGAGTTTACCCACATCTTGAGGCGAATAATCAATAACTTGTAATTGCCAATTTCCCTTAGCTGGGAGGGATAACAATTGTTTAAGAACGGGATGCGATCGCACAACATAAGTCCTATTCAACAGAGTCTGTCTGCCCAGAGTCCGACTTTGCAACAAAACTTGCTGATTATTGGGTGCAATTAAATAAACTTCTAAATCCCCTAAAAAATCATGGGTGATATTCACCTTCACCTGAATATCTGCAACAGTGACATTTTCATTAAGAGCGATGCCTTCGGCAAGCACAGCTATCGCACTTCTAATTCCCTTTGTGTCATAATCAGGAATCCAAACTTGGCTTTTATTCTCAACTCGGACTTCTTTACTAGGACTTAATACCACTGTACGCAACTGCTGTGCCACCCGTACAGCCTTAGCCGCATTCACCTTACCATAACCAAACCATAGGCAATGACCATTACTATCATAAGTTCCCCCACGCAAACCCAATTGCGGGTCAGCCTCAGGATCAACAATCTTATCAGTAGTTTCTTGTAAAATGCGGTGGACTTGTTGAGCCGTCAAATCAGCATTAGCTGACAAAATCAACGCCGCCACCCCAGCCACTACCGGAGTCGCACTAGAAGTACCACCAAAATTATTGGTAAAATTACCTTGATTATAGCCAGCACTTCCCAACTGGTCAGTTGTGAAAATTCCTAACCCCGAAAGAGAAGAAGTAATTGTCGGTTGTGTATAGACAAAACCAGTTTCCTGAAACCACATCCCCGGTGGCGCATTATTACTAGGCGCACACACAGAAATATTAGCACCCCAATTACTATAAGCAGCTTTCTTATTCAAACTCGTAGAAGCCGACACAGCAATTACATCTGGATGAATAGCAAAACCACTCAACCAATTCGTCTTACCCGCTAATATATTTTTCGGCCAATTCTGCTCATTTACAGTCCCACTAATTGGGCGATTAGCATTACCTGCCGCAAATATAATTACACATCCTTTACCATTACGTCCCTTAGTCGCAGCGCGTGTGATAGCCGCCTTTTGGCGCAAAGACAAAGGGAAATAAACAGCAGAAGCACCCCAGCTACAAGAAATTACACTCGCACCCTGATCAATCGCCCAATTAAATATATCCTCAATTGATTCATCATCCAAAAACCCAGTCGTGCGAATTGGCATTAATGCACAACCAGGAGCAACCCCCACAATTCCCGTACCATTTTCTTCAGCCACAGCCAGTCCCGCGCAAGCAGTACCGTGACTAGTTTCCTTCTCATCCGGTAAAGGTATAAAATCATTTTCTTTCAAATCTTTAGGAGCAACAACTTTACCCATACCTTGAAAATCTGGGTGATTCAAATCAAAAGAATCATCCACCACCGCCACAACTACAGAACGCACACCACGAGTAATATCCCAAGCTTGTTCCACAGAAATATGAGAACCCACACCCAACTGATTACCACTATTGTGGTTGAGATACCACTGTTGGGAATAGAGAGAATCATTGGGTTTATAATTTGGTTCCTGCTGGATAAAAATATTCGGTTCCGCTGCTAAAACTTCTGGGAATGCTTGCAACTGGTTAGTAATCTTGATCGGATTTTCTGTTGCTTGTTTGCTAATGAGAAATACAAACGTGTTAGGTATTCCTAATACTTGTTGATATTCAATTAAACTGAAAGTATTAGCTATATTATTAATCTTAGCAAAGTCTACCCAAGTAGCAAATTGAATTGTAATTTGGTCACTTAGATAAACGTAAGTGCCTGGATTATCTTTAAATTTATAAACATGACTAGCAAAAGCAACATTTTCGTCAGCCCGTGCTTGAGACATGGCCACCTCTAGCTGACCGGGTTCAACAGCGAATAATTCCAGTTTTGCTCTAGGAATAGAGTGCCGCCAAACACCCCAAGAAAACTGAGATAATTGCTCAGGCAGAAAGTCCGCAGTTGGACGAACGGTGAAGCGATATAGAACTTTTTCTAAAATTAACTCTTCACCACCGCGTTGTAAAACCACACCCAGACTGCTGGCGGGTACACCTGTGGGTTGAGAATCAGAAGAACTGATGCTTTGGGGTAGCCTACCGTAGGTATCGCTCATAAAGAATATTTTCGTGAATATACAGGGGGCAGGGAACTCTCTTCAACCAATTTCTAGTCTAAATCAGAGAAACTTGTTCTATAGTTTTCCTGTATCTGAGACACAATCAGAGTTAAGATACCCGAAGTTTCCATAAATTTTTTATAGACTTGTTGTACTAAATTAATCCCATGAACCTTGCTGCTGCTTTCTTACTTCCCTTCACTTCTTTATCATTCATCGCCTTCCTGAGTCTACTATCACCTGTTCAAGCTCAGGTAATACAGTTACCCGGCTCCAATAATCAAGCACAACCTATTGATGCTAACGAATCTAACACCCTCCGTCCTACCAGTCAAAGTAACAGCGTGTTGAGTATAGAAGGAGGCCAGCGACTTCTCAAAGAGTCAGATGATGCCGTTTCTGCTCAAAGATATGACGTTGCCGCGAAGAAACTCCAGGAAGCACGTCAAGTTTTTAATCAGCTATCTAATTTTTATCAGGATCTCAACTCCAGCTTTTCGGGCATAGATATTAGAGTATCCGATTCCCAGCGCAAGAGAGCCTTAGAAAGCGCCCAACTTCGAGATGATGCCACCTATCGTTTGGCCTTGGTACATCGGGCTTTAAATCAGCCAGAATTAGCAGTACCTTTGTTAGTTCAAATTATTAAGAGTCAAAACCCCACACGGGAACTAGGTAAAAAAGCTTATCAACAGTTGTTTGAATTGGGTTTTGTTGATACAGCTTACCCCCGACAAGGCACAAAATAATTTCATGAGGCAGGGCGCAGAGGAGAAAGTTTTCCCCCTTGCTCCCTGCTCCGTTTCCTCTGCCCAATCCCCAATCTTGGCAACATTCAAGTTGGTACAGGCATTTGCTCCATATCTGTTCATAATAGAGAAGTAAGTTTTTTCAGGAATGGCGATGATTACTCCGCAGCAGGTTGAGGCAATGATCAAGGCAGGACTGCCAGATGCCCAGGTTGAGGTGCAGGACTTGACTGGTGGTGGAGACCACTATCAGGTGACAGTAGTTTCATCGCAGTTTGCAGGTAAGGGACTGGTGCAACAACACCAGTTAGTTTATGGTGCATTGCAGCAAGCTATGTCAACCGAAGCGATTCATGCCTTGGCTCTCAAGACATCTACTCCTCAGGCTTAACTACTAATAGACTGATTTTAGTTAATCATTCAGCTAATAGCTGACGACTAAATGCCATTGATTTTTGATTTGTGAACCGCAACAACAAAGGAAACAAAAACCATGACCCCAGAACTTAAAGAGAGAATTGATAACTTGTTACAAGAAAACAAGATTATGGTTTTCATGAAGGGAAATAAGTTAATGCCTCAATGTGGTTTTTCCAATAATGTGGTGCAGATTCTGAATACATTAGGTGTTCCCTTTGAGACAATTGATGTTCTTTCAGACCAAGATATTCGTCAAGGTATTAAAGAATATTCTAACTGGCCAACAATTCCCCAAGTATATATTAATGGTGAATTTATTGGCGGTTCTGATATTTTGATTGAAATGTATCAAAAAGGTGAATTACAGCAAATGGTAGAAGTTGCTTTAGCTTCCTAATATTTTTTTCAATTCATTCAGTTTTACTGCCCTTGAAAATTAGGAATATTTCCATTTTCAGGGGCTTTTTTGTGGGTTAGGGTATGATAATATCCAATTCTTTTTTTCTAGCCACCATAACAAAACTGCAAGTATTGTCGAAATCAACAAAAGAGCAGCCACAACCCTAAAGGTAATTTGGTTAGCAAATACTAATGAGTCAATAGGTGCATTAGTAATATCTATATTTGATGTCAGTTTAGCATTGGTAATAATCACGAAAGAGAAGACAGCCCCTACTAGTGGTACACCTGCTGTCTGTCCCAATATTCTTGATAAGGATAACAAACCCGAAGCAATACCTAACTGTTCTTGTGGTGCAGCCCCCATAATAGCGCTGTTGTTAGGAGATTGAAACATTCCCACCCCTAATCCATAGGGAATAATCCCAACAATATAATTAACTATAGTTAATTCAGTATCAAATGTGCTGATGATCAAGCACCCAATCGCCATGAAGACTAATCCAATTAAGCTAATTATTCGGGAACCATAATTGTCTGACATAATCCCCGCTATTGGTGCTATCAACACAATAATAATCGGCGGTACTGCTAACAGTAAACCTGCTTGCTCAGTGGGATATTGCTTAACTAATTTCAGAAAAAAAGGTAGCAAAAAGATAACTCCGGCCATCACAAAATTACCCAGAAAACGCAGCCCTAAGCCAAGACTAAAATCTAGAGATTGAAAAATATTCAAATCTAGCATTGGTTCTGCTAAACGGGCTTCTGTCAATAAAAAGCAGGTAAAACTAATAACAGATAAAACCAGCAAATTAAAAGCTGTATTAGAGCCAAATCCTTCACTTTGTAATAAGGTGATGCCAAGTGTAAAACTAGTCAAAGTTAGGGTAAGAATTAATGTGCCAATGACATCAAAGCTTTGTTTAATTCCACCGACAACAGAAGGAGGTACAAGATAAGCTACTATTAAACAGGCGATCATCCCAATTGGCACATTGATTAAAAAGATTAACGGCCAACCACATAAATTAATTAGTATTCCTCCGACTGTAGGCCCTAACATAATTCCCAGTCCGAAAACTCCGGCTCTAATACCTAAGGCCAGTCCTCTCTCCTCAGGTGGAAACACTTCTACAATCATTGCTGTTCCCAGTCCTGAAATAAAAGCAGCACCTATGCCTTGAAGGGCGCGAAAGGCTATTAAAAAGCCTACGTTTGGCGCAATTCCACATAATAGGGAACTGAAGGTAAATACGATTAATCCCATAATGTAGAGTTGTTTTTTGCTCCACATATCCCCTAATTTTGCGGCGCTGAGGACAAAAATTGCGATCGCTAGTAGATAACTTAAAACTACCCATTGAATAGTTGCAAAGCTAGTATGGAGCGACTCTACCATAATGGGTAGGGCTAGATTAATTATGTAAACATCTAAAGCAAAGATAAATACACCAATTCCAATACCCACTATTGCCCACCATTTTCCAGATTTTTTTATTTCTTTTCCTGTCTCTTGAGATTGTTCTTCCTTGGGTTTTGAAATTACTATCATGTCATCTAGTTAACCAAATTAACTGCATTATTATCGAATTTTGTTAATGAGAATATTAAATTTACAATCATTAACTTGAAGTTATCATTGGCTTAATAGTACAGCGTTCTATAATTTCTGGCAGTTCTTTATCAATATCAATAGGTGTACCTCTTTTAGAAATTACTTTAATTTCTTGAAGAATTTTAGCCACCAAATCTTTATTTTTAGCCAAGTCTTCTCTACCAATCTGCTTAATAGCTAGTTCTACAGCAGTAATTCCCGATTGCATCCCTAATGCCAAGCTACTTTTTATCCCCAGAATATCTGGACTTAAACTTTGATATAAACGCTCATCTTTGGCTATAGCTTTAACATGAACGCCTGCATAATGGGTAAAGGCATTTTTACCTGTTATTGCTTGATGAGGAGGAATTGAAATATGAGAATGTTCACTCACAAAATCATATAAATCCTTTAAATAGTTGAGTTGCCAACTATTTACTTCGTCATTCATATCTATCAAATTGATTAATAATTCCGCTAAATCAACAATTCCTGCTCTTTCTCCTAAACCCATAACAGAAACATCAATGATGTCAGCACCTGCTCTGTAAGCATCTAGTGCATTTGCCAATGCTAAACCTTTATCATTATGACAGTGTACTGCTATTTGTGGATGTAAATCGCGTTTTTCTAGCTCTTCTTTCAAAGTTTTCACATAATTATAAATATTTCGTTGAGGATGAAATGGATTTGTGTATCCAGTTGTATCAGCTATGCTAATTATATTAGCTCCTGCTTTTACTGCTTCACTCGCTGCTGAAATCACATTTTCTATAGGTGAGCGCACTGTATCTTCCGGTGTATATCTAATTAATAAATCATTTTTTTGCTCTCTAGCATAAGTTACGACTTTAACAATTCTATCTATGGCTTTTTCTAAACTGATGTTATAGTCACGATACAATCTTTGTGGTGAAACACTAAAAAACACACCTAAAAAATCTACACCACAGTCTATTGCTTTCTGCACATTATCTATGCGACAAAGTGAATGAGCGCCTATTTTGGCATTGAGTCCAGCTTTAGCAATTTTAGTTATGGCTAACGTAATTTCGCTATCTACAACTGGATTTCCTACTTCTATAATATCAATTCCTACCTGATCTAAAAACTGGGCTATTAGTAATTTTTCATCTGGAGAAAAATAAATTCCAGGAGTTTGTTCTCCTTCTCTCAACGTAGAGTCTAGAATTTTCACCATTTAATCTGTGTAATGCAAAAGCTTTTTACCAATTATCTCATGTGATCACTTAGTCCCCAACCTGAAACCCATCAAAAATCCCCTCTATGTTATGAAACTGAGGGGATGTTCTTTATAAATTACAGTATTTACAAAATTCCATACCTCTGGATACAGTTGACCAATACAAAAAATATGCTATGATCATCTGCGGCAATACAGGATTGTTACCGATCAATCTACCATTTTTCAGTAGTATCCATGTTGTCGTTCTGGCTCTGGTTGAGTCATGGCAAAGTTTGAAGCATCGTACAGGTAGCGGCTTGCTTCCTCCTCTAAGCGATGAATCAAGTAGGCATCAATGGCGTTACCCTGTCTTAGTGCGGCTAGATACCCATCCAAATACATCCGCATATCATCCATACGATAACCGCGATTCCATAACTCGACGAAGGCGTCGGTAAGTCTTTGGTAATAGCGGATGGTTTGTGTGTCTTGGAGCATAACTGCTGTATTAATCTCTTGGGAATGAGAATTGTAAATGATTCACGCTCGAAAATGAAGTATGACTTCCTCCTTAAGTATTAACCCAAAGTTAAGATTTTAACGTTGGGTCTGACCCCTCATTTGCTAAAAACTTAATTCCATCCTATGCCAAAAAAGCTAAAATATGATTAGTTGGTAACTTATTTTTATGGTTTTGGCTGTTAATAGCTTGATTTATGCTTGTAATTAAAGTTCATAATTAGTACAAAGTGTAATCTGTACCCTAATGTTGATAGACATTGCAGATAGCTTTTGCCTAGCCTAAAAATAGTTTTCCAAACTTACCATCAAAAAAACTTTGATAAGTTTCACATAAAAATTAAGAATATTGCTAATTCGGCGGTGGATAAAGGGAAAATTAAATTTATTGCAAGGTTTTGTATAGATGAATGTGAAGATTATATCAGTTGAAGTAACAAAGGCTACAAAACCTTAGGCTTGAGATTGTTAATTTGAGAGTCATCGACGCTAAGGGGTCTTGCCACTGTGGGTTCGGTTTGTATTGAAATCGTTGAGGGGAATCCCCATCTGAGGTCGTTGCTTGGTTGGCACTTGCAACAACTGGAATACCGAGTACATCAAGCCGCCAGCATTTATCAAGCAAGGGAAGTGTTTCTAAGCCATCAACCGACGCTAGTCATTCTAGATGCGGATTTACCAGATGGCGACGGTATTGAATTTTGCCGTTGGTTGAATCGTCAGCAACAGCCTCTAATTCTAATGCTATCTGCCCGAAACAATGAAGCTGATATTGTCGCCGGCTTAAAGGCAGGAGCAGATGATTACTTGAGCAAACCTTTTGGAATGCAAGAGTTTTTGGCTAGGGTTGAGGCGTTGATTCGACGTAACCGCACACCCACTGCACCAGCTTACTTGGATTATGGCACTTTGCAAATAGATTTGGTGCAGCGCCGAGTCCGTTTTCAAGGGGAGTTTATCGACTTAACACCCCAAGAATTCAGTTTGCTGTATGTTTTGGCGCAAGCTGGGGGAGTACCTTTGAGTAGGTCGGAATTACTGCGTCGTGCTTGGCCTGACGCGATTGATAATCCGCGTACCATTGATACTCACGTTTTATCACTGCGGAAAAAGGTGGAACTTGATCCGAGACAACCCAGCTTAATCCAAACTATCCGCAATGTGGGATACCGATTTAACATGGAAACTTTGAATGCTAATGTTCCGCAATCACAAACAAAGTTAGCGAAAGAGAGATTCAGCAATCCACGTTCAACACTTGCGACTCAAATATCTTAGTGGGGATTGGGTACTGGGGACTGGGAAGGAAAATATGGGGATATGGGGAGATTAATAACCCAATTACCAATTACCAAATTACCACTCCTCAGATGCTTGATTTTCTGCTTCTATTAAACGGGCTTTTAATTTCTCCCAATCTAGCTCAGAGGTTGATTGGTTTGCCAACAGTTGACCTTGATGGAGATGTAATAAACGGGTGCAAAATTCTTGGGCTAGGTCAAGCTGGTGATTTACCATCAAAATTGAAGTTGTAGGGGTTTGAGTTAGTTGGGTGAGGATGTTCATCAAAAGGGAAGCTTTGCCAGTATCTAAGGCGCTGGTAGGCTCGTCTAGTAGTAAGATTTCGGGTTGGATGACTAAGGCACGAGCGATCGCTACTAATTGTCTCTGTCCGGCTGAAAGTTGTACTTCAGTGCGTCCTAACCATTCTTCAGGAATTTGCAGTTGTTCTTGCCAATAACCGACTCGTTCCTGAATTTCCTGCTTAGACAAACCACGCAAAACTAAAGGATAAGCCAAGGCTTCCCTAACTGTCATCCCCAACAACTTAATTTCTTGCTGTACAAGTGTTACCTGTTGACGGATCTGAATAATGGGAATTTGCCGATATTCCTGATTTTCAAGATAAATTTTACCGCTGGTGGGTTCAGTGAGACGGTTAAGTAGACGTAATAAAGAAGTTTTACCAGCACCAGCAGTACCGACAATGGCAATGCGATCGCCTGAAAAGACCTCAAAGGAAATATCCTGTAAAATGGGATATCCAGGTAAATTTCTCTGAGTCTGACTTTTGAGACTCGTAGACAAATTAACTTGCTCTAGTCTGAGTACGGTTTTTGCAGTCAAATTATCCAAGGGGAAAAGGGAACAGGGGAGAAAATTACGAATTACGAATTACCAAGAATTGCTGTATTGATAGTCCAAACATCTACGAATAACAGCAGCAAAGTACAGGCAAATAAAATGAGATACATCCAAGGTTGTGCTAGAGGACGAACATCTGTAGTATCAATGCCTGTTTTAGTTTGGACAATATTGACTAAACGGGCAAATCCAGCCACACGCATGGGGAGCAGATAAGCTTTTCCGTCTTGGCTGAGAAAATAATAAATTATGCCCCCTTGACCAGTAGTGCGGGGTTTTAAACTTTTAATATCTGACCAAGGTAAAGACCAACCTTTGCGAAAGAAGCGCGGCACCCAAATGGGATAAGTTACTTGAATTTCCTGATCATCTACTATCACTCTTTCAGTTAAGACTGCATATAATCCTACAAAACCGATGATAATTCCTAACCACAATAATGCTGGTGGTGTGGGTGCATCTGTGGCTTGAGCTAAAAAAGGTAAGGGGACTGTGAGTACCAGATATAAACTCAACAGAGTGATCCTAATCAAGGGAGACAGACGAAAAACAGAAGTTGAGGTATCAGTTAAGTTTGCTGTCACGGCTCGATTTTCATGCTTTTTCTTTCTTATTCTAAACAAAAAGAATATTTATAACCAATTAGCAATTACCCAAACTATGGTAAATATTTTTGTACTACAGTCCAACCAGTTAAAGAAACCCAAGCGAAACCTATAAATAACAAGATATTTAAACCAATATGTAAAGGTCTAGCCCAAGACTGTCTCGTGCTAATTTGGGTGGCACTAAAAGCTGATATTAACACCAATCCTACAACTATTAATCCAGCGATTAAATGTGATGAGTGTCCCAAAGAACCAAAATGACCTAAAGTGCCAACAATACCAACGGCTAGAAGTAGCAGCACTAAACTAACCATTGTGATGCCGATGACGTAGTGTAACAATCTGATACTGATATTTCCATCTATCATTGGTATGCCGAAAGGAGATTGTCCTGTTTTTCTCAACCTAAACATCCAAGTACCAGTAATTGCTAAAAATAAATATGCTAACAGTGACAGCCCCATAGACCATGCGGCTATTTTCCATAACCAGAGAAAAGAAGGTAAATTCATAATAAAAGTTTAGTAAAGGAAAGTTTTCCTTTAGAAAGAAAAAATTATAGACTGATTACGCCCCATTTGCTTGGCGCGGTAGAGTGCTTGATCTGCTTGTTCGACCAAGTTGGTTGATAATGTATCAGAGGTTGGTATCTGAGTAGTAATGCCCTGGCTAATTGTAACTATATTGCTGACTTCCGAAGCTTGGTGAGGAATTGCTAAATCTTTAATTGCAGAATGAATGCGTTGAGAGATGGCGATCGCACCTTCAATGTAAGTATTAGGTAAAATAACCACAAATTCTTCCCCACCATAGCGAGCCACTAAATCCGTCGGACTACGCACCACCTGTTGAACCGCTTGAGCGATTTTAATCAGACATTTATCCCCCATTTGATGACCGTAGAAATCGTTATAGCGTTTAAAATAATCAACATCAAATAATAGTAGAGAAATAGGTTGCTGTTCTCGGTATAGTCGTAGCCATTCTGCCTCTAAGCGATAGTCAAAACAGCGACGATTGGCAATTTGCGTTAACCCATCAATATTTGCCTGTTTTTCCAGTTCTTGATTTGCCAATCGAAGATTATATTCTGCTTGTTGCAAGGCTAATTCTACTTGTTTGCGATCGCTCACATCTAAAACAACACCATACCAAGCAATCTCTCCATTTTTTCGTCTTTCTGGTCTAGAACTCGCTTTTATCCACTTAATTTTTCCTGAAGGGGTAATAATACGCCACTCATAGTTAAAAGGAGACATAGTTTCCATACTGTGAGTTATTGCTTGTTGATAGCGATCGTAATCATCAGGATGAAATTGTTCAAAACAAAGGTGGGGATTTTCCAGTACTTCTTCAATAGTCAATTCATGAATATCCTCAAACGCATGACTGATATATTCGTAATACCAAGAGCCGTCCAACCGCCTGACCGTAATATAAATCACTCCTGGCGAAGATGCAGAAATCTCTTTTAATTTCTTTTCGCTTTCAAGTAAAGCTAATTCTACTTGTTTGCGCTTACTAATATCCGTAACTCTTACCAAATCAATAACTTTACCTGCTATATTGATGCGTTTTGCCGCCAGATTCCCCCAAAAATTCCTGCCTTTTTTAGTCACATATTCTATTTCTCGACTCCAAAAACCTAACCTAGCCACATCGTCAATAATCATGGCTCTTTCATCATCAGTAAATTGCTGCTTTTGCAAAGTTTGCCCCTCAATAGCAATTAGTTCTTCTTTACTGGCAACTTCAAACATTTGCACAGCGCGGCTATTGCAATCAATAATTAACGGATTAGGAAAATCCACTAAAAAAATGGCATCAGTAGATTCGTTAAAGATAGCTTCTCTCAAGTCTCTACTTTTCCTGAGTTCCAACTCAGCTTGTTTGCGAGCAGTAATATCTTGGGATGTTCCTAAAGTTTGCTTTACCCTGCCATCTTCAGTTCTAGAAAACACCATGTCTCGACTATAAAGCCAATGCCATTGACCTTGAGCATCCTGAACGCGATACTCTATTTCCACAAACTCATGATCTTGCAGGCTATAAGTCTGTTGCATAGACCGATAGACGAGATTTAGATCGTCTGGATGACAGATAATGGGAAACAAGTTAGCTCCCATTTCCTGAATTGTTGCGGCTGAATAGCCCAATGTTTCCGCAACAGAACGATTCATGTAAATATTACACTGCTCAATATGGTCGTAAATATAAAGTAGATTTGGGGTTAGATCTGTAATTTTTTCAATAAAATGCTGGCTTTCCCGCAGTTTATCTTCTGCTTGTTTACGCTCAGTAATGTCTTGTGTTGTACCAAATAGCCGAATAACTTGTCCCTTAGCATTGAGTTCAGCCCTTCCTCTGCCTTCGGTATACCGCAAAGAGCCATTTGCGTTAACTATTCTCAATTCCAATTGATATGATTCTCCTGTAAAGATAGCTCTTTTAACTGCCTGGTGTAGCTGTTCGGCATCTTCAGGATGGTAAAGCCGCAGATTTTCTAAATAGTTAGGTTCGCCCAGTGTCCGGTCACGTCCCAAAATCTGGAATAGATTACTAGACCAAGTAATTTTACCCGTGGTCATGTCATAGTCCCAGTTGCCCACATTGGCAACCTGTTGGGCTTCTAATAACATAGCTTCACTCTTCCGTAAAGCTTCTTCGGCTTGTTTGCGTAAATGAAGCTCCTTGTAGAGATCGCTGACATCCTTCATTACACCAATGATGCAATCCTGCCCATTCAGTGATTCCACCCTGGCTGAAATCAGCACAGTCTTAATTTGATTTGA
This sequence comes from Anabaena sp. EIM26, assembly GCF_057568715.1. Taxonomy (NCBI): domain Bacteria; kingdom Bacillati; phylum Cyanobacteriota; class Cyanophyceae; order Nostocales; family Nostocaceae; genus Anabaena; species Anabaena sp. EIM26. The sequence goes on from NZ_CM172472.1 coordinate 3,767,082, forward strand.
ATAAGTGCGAATCTCTGCTTGAAAATTGAGGAAGCTTCCTTCATTCATTAGAGTTTGTTTGAAGTGGTGCAAATCTTTCCGATTTACCCAAAAGCCTAATTCATTACAAGTTTTACCGATGATATTTTCTTGAGTATTTTCCCAAAACTGGCAGAAACTTTCATTAACATTCACACATATTCCTTCCGCTAAGGTAACAATCCAAACCGGGTTAGGAGTAGTCTGAAAAATAGTCGAAAATTTACTTTCTGATTCCTGAAATGCTTGTTTAATTTGAGCAGACATCTGGTTAAATGATGTTGCTAAAACCTTCAGTTCTGCTATGGCTATATCTTCAGATAAAGAATTTTGCCATTCTCCTTTGGCCATAGCTTGACTAGCTCGACTTAATCGCAAAATAGGTTGAGAAATCCAGTATGCGGTGAGGCTACCCATGACAATAACAATTACCAGTGCCAAGCCGCATAGCAGAAGAGTTCTGCGGGCGTTAGCCTGAATTTCTGTCATAAATTCTGTTTCGGAAATCACTGTCACCACGAGCCAATTTAAGCCATAGGAGTCGCGGTAGGGTCTAACTTTTACAAAGGGTTTTTGCTCTAGAGCCGGACGGAGAATTTGAGGTTGAGAAATGCCTTGCAAACTGCCAAATCTTCGCATTAAATCTCGCGTCACGTCACGGATTAAAGGTTCGCTGCTATTCAAGGCTTGTAGTCGTGTCGCTTTGCCATTGATGATGGTAACTGGGGATTCATTTTCTGAACTGGCAACAATTAGCCCTGACGGCTCTATGATAAAAATATAACCAGATCTCTCTTCATTCAGAGTTTTCAGAAATCGACTGATTTGTGAGAGTTCTAAATCAATACCGAGTACACCTAACAGCTTTTTCTCAGTGTTATAGACAGGAGTGCTGCCGGAAATGCAAATACGATCAGGTACATTTGCCCATGTATAAATAGAACTCCAGACAGGCTTACCAGCTTTGACTGCATCCCAGTACCAAGCCGCATTATTATACTGGGGGTTTTTCAGAGTAGCTACTAACTTGAGCCGATTACCTTGATTATCTACTGAGTAGCTGCGACTGTAACTAAGATCAGATATAGGAATTTCTCCAATTTCTAACTTATTACCCAGCCCATAACCAGCACCAATAAATCCTCCCTCTTTACTGCCAAAGTTGACATAGGTAAAATTGAACGATCGCACCTGACGATAAAAATATTTGCCTAAAGCGTTAAAATCATTCAAGTCTAAGATTCCTGACTCAAAGGCATCTACATTGGTGCGGTTGATTTCCTGGGCTTTGCCCAAATAACTATCTAGATGTTGATCAATGCGATCGCTCACTTCTGTCATCAATTGATTTGCCAATTTCTCCACAGCCTCCTGTCCACTGCGGTAAGACAAATAACCTACCAGTGTCACCACTCCCACAGTTTGCACAACAAACGGCACAATCAACAAGGTTCTTAGCGGTACTTTGGTAAATTTTTTAATGAACCAGTTAGCGGCAGTATTATTCATATTCCAATGGCTATTTAACAACAGCCAAAAAGCTCATAATTGCTCACATTTATTCAATGGATATAAAGATGTTCCTGTTTAAGGTCTCTTAAAATCAAGGGACACTACGTTCACCATAGAACTTACGCAAAAACTTTCCCAAAATCTTATTCCTCCGTGTTCTCTGCGTTTTCCGCAGCTTGATATTGCGTTACTCGTGCGTAAACCCTAATACAATCATGCGACATATTAGGAGAAAATTATAGGCTGATTACGTGCTTATTCAGAATCTGCCAGAGGAATGCTTAATAGCAGTGTGAATACTTTCTGGAATTGCGATCGCATTGCTACTTTTATACTTAATACTATGCAACTTGGCGCAAACGTGAAGCATTGAAAATAATAGTAATAACAAGTAATAGCAAAGATCAGGCTTTCTTCCAGTTGCTGTTTTCTGTCTAGTTGCAGCCATTCTGGCTGTAAGCGATCAGCAATTTGCCTGAGTTCGACATAAGATAATTTGTGGAAAACTCGCCCCCAGTAGGAGTTTCAAACCCTTATTCTCTCGCTCTTAAAAATCATAACTCCGTTCGCGTAGCGTCTTTGTTCGGCGAAGCCGTGCCGTAGGCATAGGAGAAACTCCTAACACCGAACTCAGGGGATATCAGGGATAAAGGTGCTAATTTTACAATAGCGATCAGCAGTAAAATCCTATTTGTGAAGGCTTTTTCACTAAATTCTGTACTTCGTTTACCTGCAATACACTGACAGCTTTCATGAACTACCTCTAGTTGGCTTTGCCTGAACTAGAGGTTTCTATATGCTCTACCTCGTGGCTCTAATCCCTACCTGAAGGGTAAGTTGAAGGTCGAGACTGCCGCGATGCGTTCAAGCAATCATCAAGATTTATGGCTTAGGGTTGGTAAAAAATCACTATATTCTTATTAACAGCATATTGACAATACACTAGTGGGCTGCAATATTACTTAGATATAACCCTTATAAGAGTAACAAGATTAACTTATGCCAATTGAAAAAGTAGCCGGAACGTCCTTAGAATACTATCTCATTTGCATGGATGAAAAAGGTAAAGAACGTTCTGAAGATGGGGAGTTGCTGAGTCAGAAGCTCTTAGCTGTCTTAGGTAAAGAGCCAATTACAGATGTATTTGTGATGAGTCACGGATGGCAGGGTGATGTTCCGGCTGCGAAAAAACAATACCAAAACTGGATTTCAGCTATGGCCGCTGCCAAAGATGATATTCAAAAACTGAAACAAAAAAGACATAATTTCCTTCCCTTACTCATTGGGTTGCATTGGCCAAGTAAACCCTGGGGTAACGAAAACCCAGATGCTCCACCTGCTTATGACACAGAGGATGATTCATTAAATAAGTTAATTGAAGAGTATGCTCATCAAGTTTCAGATACCGAAGCGACAAGAGAAGCATTAAGAGTTATTTTTGCTGCCGGCTTTGAATACGATACACCTCCAGAACAGTTGCCTCCTGAAGTCAGGGCAGCCTATCAAGTGTTGATCCACGAAGCATCTTCTAGCAATGTAGGTGAAGAAAATAGTGAATGGGAAGAGAGCGAACCTTTAAATATAGACCCTGACAGCGTATATGAAGCGAGTTTGACCGAAGTCGAAGAAAGTTCGGAAATCAGCTTTGGGATTGGTGATAGCATTGCCAAAGGGTGGGATAAGTTCTTGAACGTACCTAGATTGTTATCTTTCTGGAAGATGAAAGACCTGGCACGTCAAATAGGACAAACGAGCGGGTTTGACTTATTGACCAAAATGCAACAAGTGGCAGATAGTAATGTGCGGTTTCATCTGATGGGGCATAGTTTTGGAACCATCGTTGTTTCTGCGATTATTGCCGGTACGAACAAAAATAACCAGTTAGTGCGGCCTATAGATTCTCTGGCATTAATACAAGGAGCTGTATCACTGTGGTCTTATAGCGCCAAAGTTCCCTTCAGAAATAATCTGCAAGGTTATTTTTATCCAATTGTGCGCGATCGCAAAGTGAAAGGTCCAATTATTACCACCCAATCCAGCGAAGATACAGCCGTCAAAAACGCCTATCCAATGGCAGGAAAACTGGGAATGATCGGAGGACAAGATATAGACTTTGACGTAAATACCCCGAAATATCCCAGCGTTGGGGGCATTGGTGTCTATGGCATCCAAGGCGAAGAATTAGATATCACCAACATGGATATGTTGAGCAGAACCGAAGTTTACGATTTTCAACCAGGTAAAATCTACAACCTAGAAAGTAGCAAATATATTACTGTACCTAACCCAGACCTGTTTACTGGCGCACATAACGCCATTGATAAATCAGAAGTTGCCCATGCTGTCTGGTCAGCAGCCTTAGTCAGTTAACCCCTGTCTAGAGTTGCAAGATCCTCATGTTTATGATTGAAGCACAAGAATAAGGAGCAGAAATGAATCTAGAAGAAATGACTAAAGAAATGTATTTCAATGGCATTGATGGCGCTTCAGGAGATTATTTACTACCGCCACTAACACCAGAACAAATAGCAAAAATTGCTCAAGGTGAAGAGTTTGATCCGACAGAAATCAGCGAACTCAGAAAAAAAGATATGCACGTCAAGGGTCTAGAACCTGACTTTGCACCGATAGAAGGAGTAGACCCCAAAAACCTAGCCGAAACCGGTTGGGGTGTGATCTTTGCCTATAATGCCGATCCTGCCATCATAGATGCACTCAAAGAACTGTTAAACCATCGCAAAGAGCAAGCAACAAAAAATCAAGAAAATTACTATCAGGAATACACAGGACCCAGAGGCTATCGTCCCGGCGAGTCCAAAAACCAATTTTTATCCCGTCATGGAGTCGGACCAGGGCCTGCCAACCCAGACAAAATGCCCTATTATTTGCTGATTGTTGGTGATCCGCAAACCATTCCCTATCGCTTTCAGTTCCAAATAGATGTGCAGTATGCAGTAGGTCGAATTTACTTCGACACCGTAGAAGAATATGCCCAATATGCTCGCAGTGTAGTCCAAGCGGAAACAGAAGGTTTTTCTTTACCTCGTAGCGCCAGCTTTTTTGGAGTCCAAACCAATGCAGATCAAGCTACTCAACTCAGTGCTAAACACTTGATTCAGCCTTTGGCAGAATGGATGGCCAAAGACCAAAAAGATTGGACTGTGCAAACCATATTGGCACAGGAAGCCACCAAAGCCAGACTTGGAAAATTGTTGGGAGGAGAAGAAACACCCGCCCTACTCTTCACTGGTAGCCACGGTATGGGCTTTTCCAATGGTGATAAACGACAATTAAGACATCAAGGCGCACTCCTGTGTCAAGACTGGCCAGGCCCCCTACAGTGGCGTGGTAAGCCAATCCCAGAAGACTTTTACTTTTCGGCGGATGATGTAGGAGCAGATGCTCGTTTGTTAGGGTTAATAGCCTTTCATTTTGCCTGTTACAGTGCTGGTACACCCCAATTTGATGAATTTGCCCACAGCAAAGATAAAAATCAAAGGGATGCAATTGCTCCCTATGCGTTTATTGCACCTTTACCTCGACGGCTATTGAGTCATCCTAACGGTGGCGCTTTGGCTGTAATTGGTCACGTTGAACGCGCTTGGGGTTGTTCCTTCGTATGGGAGAAAACCGGTAGGCAGTTGGCAGTGTTTGAAAGTACTCTCAAACGCCTATTAGAAGGTCATCCCGTCGGATCTGCGGTTGAATATTTCAATGAACGCTATGCAGAGTTATCTTCTGATTTAAGTGTGCAATTAGAAGATATTAAATACGGTGCAACAGCCGATCCTATAGCTTTGTCCACTATGTGGACTGCAAATAACGACGCTCGCAGTTATGCCATTATCGGTGATCCAGCAGTGAAGTTAGTTGTCAGTGATGTTAATAGTGCTTCTGTGCGACCAACTATAGAAAAAGTGAATTTGCCCACAGCCCCAACAACATCAGATACCTCTACATCTGGTGATGCTTCGACCATCAAACAAGCCCAGACAAACTTAAACCAAGTACTAGAAGAGTTTGTCCAGACTGTGGAGACAGCTTCTAATAACCGGACTGAAAAACTTGAGGCGGCAATTTCAGCCGTGATCAGTCTATTAGAAACGTTGAAAAAACTGAATTAGTGGATTGGGTAAATTAACCTTCTACTTCTTGCCTCTTCCCACTAACAACTGACAACTGACAAATAAAATGAACACTTTTGAGATTACCATCCAACGCAAATCTGGGGATGACTGGCCGATTGTAGTAGAACACAGCCGACCAGGGGAACTGTTACCATTACGCTCGGAAGGTAGTCTCAAACTAACCTCTGAAAATTTGCAGCAGCTAACGAGTCTGTTAGGACAAACCCACGACTACGGTACATTGTTAGGAAAAGCTCTATTTAAAGATGAAATACGTGATGCTTTTGTGGGCGCAGTACGGGAGTCTCAGGAAGCACTGAGAATGTTACTTTTTATTGAAGCATCAGATAAAGAATTAAGAAACTTGCGCTGGGAAAAGCTGTGCGCTCCTATAGATGGTGACTGGCAATTATTAGCAATAAACCAGAGAGTACTATTTTCATTCTACATCCCCGCCATTACTGACCGCCGCTTTCCCCCCATTGGCAGGCGAGACTTGAGGGCGTTGGTATTAGTAGCCAGTCCCAGTGATTCTAAAAAGTATAAATTAGCCGATTTCGATGTAGCAGCCAACGTAAATAGCGTCAAGACAGCTTTAGGGGAAATACCTTGTGACGTACTTGCAACCGTTGATGGAGCCATTGGTCTACCAACCTTAGATGAACTGTGTTCTCAACTAACTGATCGTACAAAACAATACATTTTGCTCCATTTTGTCAGTCACGGTAGAGTTATGGATGATGGTGAAACCTTACTATACTGGTCAAAAGCTGATAATACAGTGGAGGTGGTAACAGCAACACGGTTGATTGAACGATTAAAACCGTTACGAGGAGCTAAAGGTCTACCACATTTTACCTTTTTGTGTACTTGCGAAAGTGCCAGCCCCGATGCCGAAGGAGCGTTAGGAGGATTAGGACAGCGATTAGTGCGGGATTTAGGGATGCCTGCGGTAGTAGCAATGACAGAGAAAGTCACTGTCAAAACTGCCCAAGCTTTCATAGAAAAGTTTTATTTTCAACTCAGAGCATCTGGAGAGGTAGATTCAGCACTACATGAAGCTACAGCCGCCTTAGCAGAACGGGGTGATGTGACTGTACCGGCATTGTTTAGCCGTTTAGGAGGAAGACCTCTATTTAGTGACCAACTGGACAGAAAACTGACAAATGCGGAAATAGCAGATGGTTTAGTATGGTTGCAAAAGTTATTACCAGAAAGAGCGCCAACACGACAAAAAATATTAGAGACAGCAGCCCAGAAACTAGGAAACAGCTTAGGCGCAGATATTACAGCTTTGAGCAAACAAGCTCTGGAAGAACGAGAACAGGCATTAGCAGAAGTCAATAACCTTTGTGAGCAACTCATTGACCTGAGTTTCAATGCTTTGGCATTAGGTCAGCAACCACCTGCTTATGATGCTCGTTGTCCGTTCTTGGGTTTGTATCCGTTTCGGGAAAAAAACCGCGAATTTTTCTTTGGGCGTGAGCAACTAATTGCTCAATTACAAGAAAAGCTGACTGAGCATAACTTTTTAGCCGTTTTAGGAGCATCTGGCAGTGGTAAATCATCGGTAGTATTGGCAGGTTTGATCCCGTTACTTCAGGAAAAACAGCCCGATTTAGTCATGGCATACATGACACCAAGTCATCAGCCCACTGAGAAACTGCAAATCACTCTCTCTGGGGTAAAAGATCAATCTTCAATATTGGTGATAGACCAGTTTGAAGAACTATTTACCCTCTGCACTGATGAAAGTGTGAGAGTTGCGTTCATTCAGCAGTTGTTAAAGCTGACTCAGCTACAAAAAGTTGTCATTACCATGCGGGCTGACTTTTGGGGCGAATGTGCGCCTTACCGTCAACTCAAAGAACTGATGGAAACTAGGCAGAAGTTAATTGGCCCTATGGACACATCAGAACTGCGGAAGGCAATGGAAATGCAAGCGGCTCAGGTAGGGTTACGATTCGAGGCTGGCTTGAGTAATACCATTCTCGATGATGTCCAAGGTGAACCTGGGGCCATGCCACTGCTACAACACGCACTGCTGGAGATGTGGAAGCGACGACATGGTAGATGGTTGCGGGCTGAGGAATATGCAGCCATTGGTGGTGTAAATATGGCGATCGCACAAACTGCCGATGATGTTTATCACACTTTGTCGCTTCCCGAACAAGACCAAGTTAAGAATATATTTATCCGTTTAACTCGGTTAGATGAAAATGCTCTCCAGGGAGAGAACCGTCGGGATACACGCAGACGAGTTTGGTTAGATGAACTAGTTCCTGCTGGTGGGGACTTGACACTGATTAAAGAATTGGTGAATCGGTTAGCAGGTGAAGGGGCGCGATTGGTAGTTACCAGTGTAGACGGGTCTAGCAATCGAGAAGAGGTAGAGGTAGCCCATGAAGCATTAATTCGCCACTGGCCAAGGTTACTGAATTGGTTAGATGAAAATCGTACCAGTTTACAGCTACGAGAAACTATCCGTCAGGCAGCTTTGGAATGGGAACAGGAGCAAAAGGATGAGAATTATTTGGTGCATCGGGGGGGAAGATTGGAAGATGCCCAGATATTATCAAAGCACGCAGGTTTTTTGAATCAACTTGAGGCTGACTATGTAAACGCTTGTGTAGAATTACGCCAGCGTCAGGAAAAAGAAAAAGAAGCGCGTCGCCGTCGGGAAATTAGAACTGCTTGGGGAGTAGCTGGTGGCGCAGTGGTGGCTTTGATTGTTAGTGCTGGCTTGGGGTTGTGGGCTTTGAGAGAAAAACAAACAGCGGAAATCTCTCAAGCTGAGGTCAATAGTCAATATTCCTTATCACTCCTTGAGGATAATCAAGATTTGGATGCTCTTGTCGAAGTAATTAAGGCAGGAAATATCTTAAAAGCCAAAAATCAAACCCAGCCGATAGTAATGAAAGCGTTGCAGAAAGTAGTTTATGGGGTGAGAGAACGCAATGTTTTTAAACATGAAGGTGCTGTCAAGAGCGTAATTTTCAGTCCTGATGGTAAAACCTTGGTGAGTGCTGGTGATGACAAAACCTTTAAGCGCTGGGATTTAAAGGGCAATGTACTGCAAACTTTCAGTGGCCATGACGACGGGGTAAGAAGTGTGGTTTTCAGTCCCAATGGTAAAACCTTGGCTAGTATTGGTAATGACAAAACTGTCAAACTCTGGGATTTAAATGGTAATTTACTACAAACCTTAAATGTTAATGACGATAAAGTAGCAACTGTTATATTTAGTCCTGATAGTGAAATCCTGGCTAGTATTGGTAATGACAAAATTGTCAAACTCTGGAATTTAAACAACGGTACGGTACTGCCAACTTTGAGTTGGCGTGATGATCAGGTAACAAGTGTGGTTTTCAGTTCCGAAGGTGACACTTTGGCTACTGTTAGTAATAACAAAATCGTCAAACTCTGGGATTTAACTGGTAACTTACTGCAAACCTTCAGTGGTGACGAGAAGGTAACAAATGTTGTCTTTAGTCCCGATGGTAAAACCTTGGCTACTGCTAGTGAGAGCAAAACCGTCAAACTCTGGGATTTAAGCGGCAAAAAACTACAAACTTTTAAAGGACATGAAGATAAGGTAACAACTATCGTCTTCAGTCCCAATGGTAAAACCTTGGCTACGGCTAGTGATGACACAACCATCAAACTTTGGGATGTCAAAAGCGCCAAAAAACTGCAAAGTTTTAACAGACATCAGGCGCTGATCAAAAACGTGATTTTCAGCCCTGATAGTAAAATTCTGGCTTCTGTTAGTGATGATAAGACTGTTAAACTTTGGGATTTAGAGGGCAATGAACTGCAAACTTTGAAAGATCAGGAGTTTGGGTTCAATAGCGTCGTCTTTAGCCGCGATGGGCAGCATATAGCTACGGCTAGTGATGATAAGACTGTTAAACTTTGGGATTTAAACGGCAAGGTACTGCAAAATTTGAAAGGGCATCAGGAAGGAGTAAGAAGTGTGGTCTTCAGTCCTGATGCTAAAACTCTAGCTACGGCTAGTAATGACAAAACCGTCAAACTCTGGGATTTAAAGGGTAAGGTACTGCAAACTTTTAATGGGCATAAAAATAGGGTAAGAAGTGTTGTCTTCAGTCCCGATGGACAGCGTCTGGTCTCTGCTAGTGATGATAAGACTGTTAAATTCTGGGATTTAAAAGGTAAGGTACTGCAAACTTTTAATGGGCATAAACATAGGGTGACAAGTGTGGTCTTCAGTCCCGATGGTAAAACTATCGCTACTGCTAGTGATGATAAGACTGTTAAACTCTGGGATTTAAAGGGTAAGGTATTGCAAACTTTTAATGGGCATGGCGATAAGGTAACAAGTGTTGTCTTCAGTCATGACGGTAAAACCATCGCTACTGCTAGTGATGATAAGACTGTTAAACTCTGGGATTTAAAGGGTAAGGTACTGCAAACTTTTAATGGGCATGGCGATAAGGTAACAAGTGTTATCTTCAGTCCCGATGGACAGCGCCTGGCTACTGCTAGTGATGATAAGACTGTTAAACTCTGGGATTTAAAGGGTAAGGTACTGCAAATTTTCAAAGGGCATCAGAAACAGGTTATAGACGTTGTTTTCAACCCTGATGGCCAGCGCCTTGCTACTGCTAGTTATGACAAAACTGTTAAACTTTGGAATTTAAAGGGCGAGGAAATACAAACCTTCAGTGGGCATCTGGAAGGTCTTGCAAGTGTCATCTTCAGTCCCGATGGTAAAACGCTGGCTACTGCTAGTTATGACAAAACTGTGATTTTGTGGAAATTAGACGAGTTAACTCTTAATTCACTGCTTACAAGTGCTTGCGGTTGGACGCAGGATTATTTCAACAATAGCTTGGAGGTAGACGACTCTGATAAGCATCTGTGCGATCGCATTGTTAATCCCCGTTAATTAACTACTTTAATGAACGACAAAATCAATTATTTTCAACTTCTTGCCCGCCTTTAAGTCTCTCCAAAAAGCGGAGAAGTTTAATTAGGAATTGGTCATTTCTGCAAAAGCATGAGAAGTTATTTCTGATTCTTGATGGCTGAATTGTTGTAGTTTATTTGCTAAATCTGCTGTGAGACGTTTAGCATTTCGTTTTGAACAACCATTGAGATAATCTGCAACTTTTATGGCTTCACCAATGTGAATGTTCACGTCTGTACCCCAATTGGGATAAGGTTGACTGTAATTAATGCCAACGGGTAGAATTTTTACTTCTAAGCCTGGGTGGTTAGATTCAGCAGTCAAAGCTAAACGTGCAATTCCCGGCTTTAATGTGTGAACTTTGCCATCACGGTAAATTCCACCTTCGGGATAAATAACTAACATTTCTCTGTGTGCCATTAACTCTACTGCATGACGTAGAGTAGCGATCGCTGGACGTTGGGTATCAACAGGAAAACCTCCCATGCGGCGGACAAACCAGCCTTGTATTCCTTGACACTCGCTACTTGTCACCATGAACCGTAAATCTCGACCAGTGACACAACGACCAGCCGCATAGGGTAATAATATTGAATCCCAACGAGAACGGTGGGTAGGGGCAAAAATTACTGGAGAATTTGCGGGGATATTTTCTTGTCCAGTGATCTTAATGTTACCAAAAAATAAGGGTAAAACAAAGTTACGTCCCAAAAAATACGCCAGAGGAGTTAACCAAGGCGAAATCCTGGAGGTACTAGAAGCCACCTGAGGATTTACGGGTTGATTTGTTAACTGAGATTGAGATTTAGTAGAAGCAGAGTAAAGTTCCATGATGACGGTGGCTGCTAGTTAGCGGGTAAAATGTGATGCAATTTTGATTATGTCCACCGTAGATTTTCTTGAGTAACTTGTGGATTGTGATCTGGCCAGTTTTACCTCTGTCCGTTAATTTTGGGTCGTCGCTGAGTAGCAAACCAAGTCTGCAATTGCTGACGACAAGCTGATTCTAGAATGCCTCCAACTACTTGTAGACGGTGATTAGAAGCTGGGCTATCGGGTATGTTGATAACAGTACGAATTGCGCCAGTTTTGGTATCGTCTACTCCATAGACAAGTGTTGCCAAACGTGCATGAGCGATCGCACCGGCACACATGGGACACGGTTCTAGAGTTACATAAAGAGTGCATTGAAGCAAGCGCCAACTTTGCAAGTTTTTTGCAGCTGCGCGAATAGCAATAATTTCCGCGTGTGCTGTGGGGTCTTGGTCGCGTTCTTTCCTATTTTCTCCTTCGGCTATTAATTTGCCTTCCGGGTCAATAATTACCGCCCCTACAGGAACTTCACCAGCATCACCTGCCACCTCTGCTAATGCTAGGGCGTGATTCATCCATTTTTGATGTTTTAGATATTCTGGTGGGGATTGGTCATTGGTCATTGGGCATCGGGCATTGGGCATTTACTATCTTCCTATTCCCTATTCCCTATTCCCTATTCCCTGAACTAAGCAATGGGTCAAGTTGGCCTTTTGTATCCATTGCATACAGGTCATCACAACCGCCTATGTGTTGGTTATTGATAAAGATTTGGGGGACGCTGCGGCGACTGTTGGCGCGTTCTGCCATGTTTGCTCTTGCTGTTTCGTCACCGTCAATTTTGTATTCTGTGAATTTAACGCCTTTCCACCATAACAGCAGCTTGGCGCGAATGCAGTAAGGGCAGGTTTGCCAAGTGTAGATTTCCACATTGGCTTGAACACGTTCTGGATGGCGACCAAGGAGAGGATTGAGGAATTCGAGCATATTCTGAATCTTAGAAATATTTGTTAATTACCTCTAGCCTAGAACATTCTCACATAAATACAAAATTACTGATATTGTCTTTCATCTTGGACACATTCGAGATTAATAGCAGTAAAACTTAACTTTTTTCTATATGTATCCGCACTTTGGTAGACTTGAAAACTGAAATAGCCGATAAAACGACGCTAAAACAAGCAATTGAAAGGGTAGACTTTGTGGAAAATACACTTGGGCTAGAGATTATTGAAGTAGTAGAGCAAGCAGCGATCGCTTCCTCGAAGTGGATGGGTAAGGGCGAAAAGAACACTGCTGATGAAGTAGCTGTGGAAGCCATGCGCGAACGGATGAACAAAATCCATATGCGCGGACGCATTGTTATCGGTGAAGGCGAACGTGACGAAGCTCCCATGCTCTACATTGGGGAAGAAGTTGGTATCTGTACTCAACCAGATGCTAAAAACTTCTGTAACCCTGATGAATTAGTTGAAATTGACATCGCTGTTGACCCTTGCGAAGGTACTAACCTAGTTGCTTACGGTCAAAATGGCTCAATGGCAGTTTTGGCAATTTCTGAAAAAGGCGGTTTGTTTGCAGCGCCTGACTTCTATATGCGTAAACTCGCAGCACCAGCAGCGGCTAAAGGTCATGTTGATATCAACAAATCTGCTACAGAAAACTTGAAAATCCTTTCTGAGTGCTTAAACCGCGCTGTTGAGGAATTAGTAGTAGTAGTGATGGATCGTCCCCGTCACAAAGAACTTATTCAAGAAATTCGCACTGCTGGTGCCAGAGTTAGACTTATCAGTGATGGTGACGTTTCTGCTGCTATCTCTTGTGCTTTCGCTGGTACTAATATTCATGCTTTGATGGGTATTGGTGCAGCACCAGAAGGTGTAATTTCCGCCGCTGCTTTACGTTGCTTGGGTGGACACTTCCAAGGACAACTGATTTATGATCCAGAAGTAGTGCAAACAGGTTTAATTGGCGAAAGCAGAGAAGGTAATCTGGCTCGTTTGAAAGAAATGGGTATTACTGATGGAGACCGGGTTTATGATGCCCACGAATTAGCCTCTGGTAATACAGTGCTATTTGCAGCTTGCGGTATCACCCCCGGAACTCTGATGGATGGTGTTCGTTTCTTCCACGGTGGTGCTAGAACCCAAAGCTTGGTTATTTCTAGCCAATCTAAAACCGCTCGATTTGTGGATACAGTTCACTTGTTTGAAGAACCCAAGGTTATCCAACTGCGGTAGGAACTTTCACTGGTGATTGGTGATTGGTGATTGGTGATTGGGAATAATGTTTTACCCATCACCTATTGCCGATTACCCATCACCCACTACCGATGACCAATTACCCATTACCAATTACCAATTTAAGAAATGAATATTGCAGTGGTAGGGTTAAGCCATAAAACAGCCCCAGTAGAAGTTAGAGAAAAGCTAAGTATTCCCGAACCTCAAACCGAAAGTGCGATCGCTCATCTTCTCAGCTATCCTCATATTGATGAAGTCGCCATCCTTAGCACCTGTAACCGCCTAGAAATTTACATTGTTAGCAGCGAAATCACCCAAGGTCTTCAGGAAGTTACTCAGTTTCTTTCCGAGCATAGCAAGTTACCTGTTGTGTCTCTGCGACAACACCTGTTTATGTTGCTGCATAACGACGCTGTAATGCATATAATGCGGGTTTCCGCTGGTTTAGATAGTCTCGTTCTTGGTGAAGGTCAAATTCTGGCTCAGGTGAAAAATACTCACAAACTGGGACAGCAATTTAATGGTATAAAAACAATTTTAAATCGCCTATTTAAACAAGCGTTAACATCTGGTAAACGGGTTCGCACTGAAACCAGTATTGGTACTGGTGCAGTCTCTATTAGTTCGGCGGCTGTAGAGTTAGCCCAGATGAAATTAGAAAATTTATCTTCCTACAGTGTAGCAATTTTGGGTGCTGGTAAAATGTCCCGGTTGCTCGTTCAACACCTAATTTCTAAAGGTGCAACTCAAATTAGTATTGTGAATCGTTCCCGTGAACGGGCTGAAGAATTAGCGAAGTTGTTTCCAGAACAACCAATCCAAATCCATCTGCTTCCAGAAATGATGACAGTAATTGCCGCAAGTGATATTGTATTTACAAGTACTTCGGCAACAGAACCAATTCTCGACCGCGCTAAGTTAGAAATGGTTTTAGACCCAAACCACTCGCTGATGTTATTTGATATCTCTGTACCCCGTAACGTTGATGCAGATGTGAATGACTTGGCAAATGTGCAAGCTTTTAATGTGGATGATTTAAAGGCAGTTGTAGCGCAAAATTACGAAAGCCGTCGGAAAATGGCACAGGAAGCCGAAAAACTTTTAGATGAGGAAGTAGAGGCTTTTGATGTGTGGTGGCGTAGTTTGGAAACTGTATCTACAATTAGTTCTCTGCGGAATAAAGTTGAAACTATCCGCGAACAAGAACTAGAAAAAGCTTTATCTCGCTTAGGTTCAGAATTTGGAGAAAAACACCAAGAAGTGATTGAGGCTTTAACAAGAGGTATAGTGAATAAAATATTACATGACCCAATGGTGCAGTTACGAGCGCAACAAGATGTTGAAGCTAGGCGGAACTGTATGCAAACTCTGCAAATGTTATTTAACCTAGACGCAGGGAAGCAGTTTAGCTGAAATCAGGAGTTCGGAGTCAGGAGTCAGGAGTCAGGAGGCAGGAGTCAGGAGGCAGGAGTCAGGAGTTCGGAGTTCGGAGTTCGGAGTTCGGAGACGCTACGCGAACGGAGTTCGGAGTTCGGAGTCAGAAGAAAAAGAGAATAAAAAAACTACCTGTTCCCTTCTTATCTTACTGTCACCTGTAACCTGTAACCTGTAACCTGTAACCTGTAACCTGTCACCTGTCACCTGTAACCTGTCACCTATTCCCTTACATTTTGAACTGTTCTAGCTGCTTGGTTTGTTCTTCGAGTCTCACGGCCAAGCGATCGCATACTAAATCACATAATTGGAATAAAATTGGATCAGCTATTTCATAAATGACGCTGACTCCCTCTGGCGTTCTTTTGACAATCCCAGCTTGAGTTAAAATTTTCAGATGCTTTGACACGTTTGCCTGTCCTAATCCAGTCTGCGTAATAATCTCAGTTACACTCTTCTCTCCAGTTTTCAAACAACATAACACCTGTAACCGACTGACTTCAGACAGGACTTTGAAATAATCTGCAACTTGACTCAGGGCTTTTGGAAATATCTCTGACATAAAAAACTAAAAATATTTGATGATCATCTATTTACTATACTACTATAT
The DNA here is from genome assembly GCF_057568715.1 of Anabaena sp. EIM26. Classification (NCBI taxonomy): domain Bacteria; kingdom Bacillati; phylum Cyanobacteriota; class Cyanophyceae; order Nostocales; family Nostocaceae; genus Anabaena; species Anabaena sp. EIM26. Next base: position 3,782,772 of record NZ_CM172472.1, read on the forward strand.
GGTAATATAATAAGGAGGTAAAACAAGAAGACGATTAAAAAAATGTTATTCCGCCAACTTTTTGACAACGAATCTAGCACATATACTTACCTAATCGCTGACGAGACAACAGCAGCAGCGATTCTAGTAGATCCAGTTTTAGAACAGGTAGAACGGGATTTACAACTAATTGAGGAATTAGGTTTGACGTTGCGATACTGCTTAGAAACTCATATTCATGCAGATCATATTACTGGTACTGGTAAATTACGTCAATTAACTGGATGTTTGGGAATTGTTCCAGCAAACGCACCTGTTAACTGTGCTGATAGACAGATTCAGGATCAAGAAATTATACAACTAGATGGAATCACCATTCAAGCGATCGCAACACCAGGACATACAGACAGTCATGCAGCTTATTTAGTGAATGGAGAAAGATTATTAACAGGAGATTCCTTATTAATTCGCGGTTGCGGAAGAACAGATTTTCAAAGCGGAAATGCAGGAACTTTATTTGATGTCATCACCCAAAAATTATTTACACTTCCCGATGAAACCTTAGTTTATCCAGGACATGATTACAGAGGTTTTACAGTTTCCACAATTGGAGAAGAAAAGAAATATAATCTCCGATTTAAAGAACATAACCGGGATAGTTATATTAACTTCATGTCCAATTTAAACCTACCAAATCCACAAAAAATAATGGCAGCAGTACCAGCAAATCAACGTTGCGGTAGTGCAGTTTGAATTAACAATTAAATTCAGCAATTACATCAAACTTAAAATAATGACAACATCCATCAATTCTCAATTGCAATTAGTTGATGCTGCTAATGTTCAAAAATTGATTGAACAACAAAAAATCCAACTAATAGATGTACGCGAACCTTCAGAATATGCAGCAGAACATATTCCCAACGCTCAACTTTTACCACTTTCTAAATTTCAGCCAAAACAAGTATCTTTAACTCAAGGCAAAGAAATTGTCATTTACTGTTTATCAGGAAATCGCTCAAATCAAGCAGCAAAAAAACTCCTCAATGCTGGATTTACAGAATTTAAGCAATTAGAAGGAGGAATTACAGCTTGGAAACAGTCAGGATATCCAACTCAAATCAATAAAAATGCTCCTATTAGTTTAATGCGTCAAATGCAAATTGTCGCTGGAACCTTAGTATTTACAGGAACGGTATTAGGTGTATTTGTTTCTCCTTGGTTTTTAATTTTGAGTGGTTTTGTAGGAACAGGTTTAGTATTTGCAGGAGTCACTAATACCTGTGCAATGGGAATGCTATTAGCAAAATTGCCTTACAACCAGCAGGGATAGAACCTAAAGAGACGTTTTATCAAGCGAGGATTTACGCATTGAAAAAATCTATCAAATATGGGTTATGGATTTTATCTCTTGTAGGGTGCGTCAGACCCGATAATTTAGTATAAAACAGACTTTCTCTATCTGACGCACCGCACTAATATGCGATTCCCAAAGCCTGAAACCAGGTAATTTATATGTGAAATTTGTACCAGTACGTAAGTCCTAAAAGCGTCTCTACATTAAAACAGGACTTACGCAACTGGCACATTGGTAAGGTGCGTCAAATATCAACAATCTGTTTATTTACAAGATTTATGCAGTCTGACGCACCCTACAACAGATTTTTAGTGTGACACTTGCGTAAGTCCTATAAAAAAAGAGTTCAATTACAAATTACGAATTATGTTGACATGGATATTAGGACATCTTTTAGCATCTGGTATTGGTATTAGTTTAGGATTAATAGGTGGTGGTGGTTCTGTTTTAGCATTACCAATTTTAGTTTATGTCATGGGAGTACCAACTAAATCTGCCATTGCCATGACTTTAGTAATTGTCGGAACAGTGAGTTTAATTGGTATTATTCCCCACTGGAGAAAAGGAAACATCAATTATCAAAAAGCATACATTTTTGGTTCTGCTACCATGTTGGGTGCTTTTATGGGTGCAAAAATTGCTGCTTTACCATTTATTAACGACAGTTTACAAATGTTGCTATTTGCAATTATGATGTTGTTGGCAGCAGGTTTAATGATTCAGAAAGGTTCCAAAAAAGCTGTTAAAAAATCTCCAGAAGAACCTGATTTAGAATTTTATCCCCCACCAATTTGTAAATACTGCTGGTTATGGTTATTAACTGAAGGTTTAGGAGTAGGAATTTTAACGGGATTAGTAGGAGTTGGAGGAGGTTTTGCGATTGTTCCGGCTTTAGTGATTTTAGGTAAAACGCCGATGAAACAAGCGATTGGAACTTCTTTATTAATTCTAGTTGCTAATTCTATAGCTGGATTTTTAGGATATTTGGGACAAGTTAAATTAGATTGGCAATTAATAGGAACATTTATTGTTGCTGCCAGTTTAGGCAGCTTTTTAGGTGCTTATTTATCTCAGTTTATTGATGGTAAAAAGTTGCAGAAATATTTTGGTTATTTTTTAATAGCTATAGCGACTTTTGTGTTGTTTCAAAATCAAAGTGCATTCCAGAGAAAGAAATCGGCTGTCAATTGGCAACAGGGAATTTATAAAGTAGGAATAATAGACAGTAAAAATATTAAATTCTAGCAAATTGTATTTCCGTCTTGATATGAAAGATATTTTGAAATGTTGGGTTTACTAACTTCAACCCAACCTATACAAATACAACAAATATAACAAATTAAGCTGCTTTTAATGACTTTCCTAAAGTTTCTGGTTCTGGTAAAGGTTGTCCATCTTCTAAATAAGATGAAATCAGCATTTCTAACACTTCTTGAGCATTTTTTAAAGCCTCTTCATAAGTGTCTCCATGAGTACATGGCTGCATCACATCTGTAAAATCTGGTAATGAAACTACATAACATTCATCTTCATTTGACCATTGAATAATTATTGTATATTTCATTCCTCTAATTCCTCCTTTTCCTCTGCTTCTATTTTATTTAATTCTGCTATTGCTTCATTAACTTGCTTCTCTAAATATTGTTTAGCATCACTACTATCTTTACCTGCAATTATAATAGCTTTAGATAATTTTGGATGTATCTATTTGCTATGACTTCCCTTTGCAGGTTTATATGTAAACCCTGATTGGAGTAATAAACTTTTCAGTTCTCTAATTTTCTTGGGCATATCTAATATAACTTTATTGTCCCAAATATGCTTCTAAAACCTTGGTATCTTTTTGGATTTCTGCGGGAGTTCCAACGGCTAAATTTTGCCCTTCTGCTAATACCCAAACGCGATCGCACAATGACATAATTACATCCATATTATGCTCAATAATTAAAAACGTGAGACCGTCTTGGCGGTTCCAGGTGAGAATGCGATCGCATATATCATCAATTAATCGCGGATTCACCCCCGCAGCAGGCTCATCTAGTAAGATTAACTTAGGATTAGTCATCAATGCCCGTCCCATTTCCAGGAGTTTGCGCTGTCCCCCAGACAAACCACCAGCGTAATCATCAGCTTTTTGTGACAACCCCACAGACTCTAACAAAAACATCGCTTGTTCTTTTAGCTGCTTTTCTTCCTTAGCGACAATATGCGGTTGAAATTGGGTTTGCCAAAAATTCTCACCGGTTTGTTTTTGCGCTGCTAACAGCATATTTTCTAACACCGACAACCGCGAAAGAGTCCGCGCTACTTGAAACGTGCGGATTAGTCCTTGCTGGGCGATTTGGTATGGTTGCAAATTGTGAATGGGTTCACCATCAAAAATCACTCTTCCCTTATCGGGATGGATGAAATTGGAGAGTAAATTAAATAAAGTAGTTTTACCAGCACCATTGGGGCCTATTAAGCCGGTAATGCTGCCTTTTGTAACTTCAATATTGGCATCTTTGACAGCTTGGATACCACCAAAACTTTTACAAAGTCCACTAGCAGCTAATAAGGGGAGTTGGTTATTTACCATAATGAATTTATTTTCAATTTTTGCGTTTTTCCTCAACCAATGACCAATTACTTCCCAAGAGTAAGTTCTTCCTTTTTCCCTAAGATACCTTGAGGCCGCCAAATCATCAGTACCATAAGAATTAGACCAATGAACATAACCCGAAAAGCACCAATACGTTCTACATCTAAAGGGACGATTTTTGGTAAAAATTCCCGTGTTAGGGCATCGTAAGCAAAATAAATCACTGCGCCTAAGATTGTGCCGATATTATTCCCAGAACCGCCTAAAATCACCATAATCCAAGCATCAAAGGTGAGTTGGGGTTGAAAATTATCAGGATAAATGGCGCTAAGTTGCCAAGCGAAGAAAGCACCAGCAATACCTGCGATCGCACCGCCTAGCATTAACGATTGTAATTTATACCAAAAAACATTTTTACCTAAGGCTTTGGGAATTTCTTCATCTTCGCGGATAGCTTTGAGAATTCTACCCCAAGGCGATCGCACTAAAAATTCTAACCGCCAAAATACAAACGCCAATACCGACAACGCTAACAACATCAAACCCGCTTTGGGGTTGTAGTCATATAGTCCAATTACACCAGAAATGTAAATTGCTAAGGTCAATAGTCCTAAGATCGTACCCACTCCCAACCGCGAAGCAAATTCTTGTTTACTGCTATTATTTTTAGCCACATTATCAGTCCGCGATATTCTGGCAGATTTTACCCAATGCCATAAAGAAAAGAAAGTCACAATTGCCAACAAAGTCAGCACACCAATCATCAGTAATCGCAAAAATAAATTTGGCGTTGCATCCAATGGTATAGTATAAGTTTGCACACCAAAAGCCCCAGATACCCAGGCATCACCCACCGGTAACTCCTGGTTATTTACCACCAAACGAATCAACTCCCCCGTGCCAATAGTGACAATAGACAGATAATCAGCCCGTAACCGCAAAGTTGCAAAACCAATTACCAAACCCAACAAAGCGGCAACAATCGCCCCCGCTATAGCTGAAAATAGTAGAGGGACACCCTTTAAACTTAACAAAACGGTGGTGTATGCTCCCAAAGTCATAAAAGCGATATGACCAAAGTTAATCAACCCCGTAAAGCCCCACTGTAAATTCAATCCCAGTGCAAACAGTGCAAAGGTAGCCGTAGAAATAGCCAGAAAAATCAGATATTCAATCATAATTAGTTGTTGGTCGTTATTTCACCCCACCTCCCCATTCCCCGATGCAGGTGGAATAGATTGTAGTGTACCTTGGGTATTGTCAAGATTAACTTGAAATATTGCTATTCGTCGTTAGGGTGTATTTGAGTAATTAAGATTATGAACTTACTACGGATTAGAATGCATCATCTGATTGAGCAATTAGCAGATGAAGATCTGCAAAATTCTTGGGAGTTTCTCCAAGCCTTGCATTTTGATTGTTATATGCTTAAATCCATAGAACAAGTTAAGCCATCGCAGCATCCGTGGGACATACTAACCCATGATCAGGCCATACGACTATTGATGTTCCTCTAAGGGGAGCATCCCAAATGTGTAAGTTTACTGTCATGCTGAATGAAGCGAAGCGCAATGAAGCATCTCGCGAGATTCTAAAGCCTACGGCACGCTGCGCGAACGCTTCACTCCGTTCCGTATGGCTAACGCCACACTATGCCTACGGCACACTACGTGAACGTGAACAGAATGACAATTTGCAATGTTTTTGCTTTCATTGGGATGCTCCTCCTCTAAGTCAAATTTGAACTGTTCCTCTCGGTTAAAAGTTAGCAAACAAAAATTTGGTGAGCAAGTGAATTTGGAAGTGCGCTATGCTAGGTCTTTTTTAGTAGACCTCAAAAGTTTAGAACCTGTAGCCTATGTACGGGTGTATGATTTTGTCTTTGTTGAGTGTGCTGCCCAAAAATGGCAATTGCATGGACTCCCAGAATTGAGAAAGCTTGATGATGATGGAGTTTTTTATCGCTTCACCATAGATAATTATCTTATAGGCATAGAAATTAGGGGTGAAATAGTCAAATTTTTGCGTGTCATTCCTATGCCAGATGTGTAGGGAAGAGTTCGGGGTTCGGAGTTCGGAGTAAAACCTTTTTATAGCGAAATTTTTATCATTTTATAAATTAAAAATTAACAGGCTATCCAAAGTTATACGAATTACGAATTATTTTAACCCACATTCCGCACCCTTAACTGTCACAATCGGTTATTACGGAATTTACTTTATGAGAAAGGAGTAAAAAATTACCTTTGGCTCAAAAAAATAGATTTTGGATAGAAAAATTGCTCAAATGTATTCTCAATAAGGAGCAATAAATATAAGAGTGGTTTAGTAGAGAATTTTAATAATATAATTATATCCTGATAATCTCAATACATGATTTTAACTTATGCTTATCTAAAAATAAAGTTAAAAACGCCATGAAAATTTCAGAACATTAATTTAATTAATGAGCCAAATAGTCCAATTAAAATATTGATAATATTGATGAATCAACTTATGTATCTGTAGTAATTACGGCAAGCTTCCGGGAGGAATAGAAGAATGTACTTCATTTCTGATGTCAAATTATAAAATTCTCTTTTTTCTTGAAAAGTAACAAGATGAACTGATTGAAAACATTGAAATATCCACCGCATGGTTGGATTGTTTATGGCTTTTCCCAATTGATTTTTTACAGTATAGTTTAAGGATTTTAAAGCGGCTCTAATTTCCCTTTGTGCTAGAGTATAAAATAGTAAACATAACCCCATTATCATTGAAGACAGCTTCTATTCTTTCTGGACTTTTTCAGAAAAACACTATCTGCTAAAAATAAAGGGTTTTTGAGAAAACTAAATCCTCTCTCACATGACTGCTGTGCTTTATATTCAGACAACATTTTCTCATTTTCCAGTTCCTTTTCACACAGAACATTTCGTAGCAATGATAAACCTTCCTGCACTTAATATTTCTTGGTTAATAACATCTTTATTTTCATTAACAGTTGCTGAAATTTGATAGTATTTTGATTGATTTTCTTCTTTAATGTTAGGAATTTTTTCCGTAATTTCGATATTTTCTACCTGATGATATTTAAATTCTTTACTTATTTTGGTTAATTCCTTTCTAGCATCAACAGCGCAAGCAAATTTTTCTTGTGCTAGTTTTTTTAACTTAGCTTGAGTATTTATCAAAGCTTTTTCCATTTTCTTTGATAATTTCTTTAAGTCAGATTTTTTTCTATCTTGACTTTGTACAACTAACCATCTTTGTTCTATGTCTCCATAAGTTATTTTCCTTTCAGCATAAGAATATCCTGATTTTTTACTTTTAACAAATTCCGATTCTTCTAAACTCATTACTAAGCTTTTTGCCAATTTTATCGTCAATGGTACTCGCGTTAACCATTTGATACTCGACATTAACTTGATATTTGATTCTGTATATAATGCGCTATCTGCTACTATTAAACTATCAACTTGTATTCTTTTTTGATATTCGACTGCAATTTCTCCAAACTTTTTAGAATCAACTTCATTTCCTGACACTGCTTTTATATATATTGGTATATCTCCATCTTCTGAACATATTAATTGTGTAATAAATTGTTTTAAATCTGGTCTATGGTCACGGGAATAACCGTAGGTTAACGTGAGTTCGACGGAGCTAAAAAATGGCAGGAGGGAGAGCAAGTAAGTCTTTCGGGTAAACATCAATAGAAGGTTTTTTTGGCAAATAGGTATAAGCAGTTAAGCCTGCTATCAAATTAACCAAAAAGTTAAATGGACTACGATGTCGGGAATGTTCTATTTGACAGATATTTTTGAGATGGTCATTTACTGATTCGATTACGGCTCGTTTGCGTAATAAAATTTTATCAATCAATTTGACTAAGCGATTTTTCATGTTCTTTTTGGATTTTGTAATTAACTCTAATCCTCGCTCATATAATTCCTCAAATAATTTCTGACCAAATATATCCTCTGTCTCCAAAGATTTTACCAATTAAATCTTGAGTCATGTCTGGAACTGGCTTGCGGTCATCTACATTAGCAGGAGTTAACTGAAATGCCAGCAGTTCTCCTCGGTCATTAATAATCAAATGAAGTTTAAATCCGTAATGCCAACCCACGGAATTTTTACCCCATTTTACCAATCCTTTAAATACTTTATGTGCATGGGCGCGACAATTATGGCAAACTATTGATTGGTGTGGAATCAATAAAACTAATTCCTGTAATTTCTCCGGTTCGCGTATGCAAAAAACAGCACAATAACATTAGACACCAAGGCATCAATTCCACAAATCTTGTGTAGCTGACCAATTGGGGAAATGCCCCACGCCACCCAGGAAGTACCTGCAAGGTATAAAATTCCTTAAAAGTTCTATAACCACTGCCATGAAAGGCAATAACTATGGTCATTACTTCTGATAGGCACATCCGCGACTGGCTGAGACGTTCCCCTTTTGTTGATGGTAGCTGTGGTACTTGCTCCCATAAGTTTTCCCATTGGTTACAAAAGTCATCTACATCACAAAATATTTGCGTAATATCAAGGTGAGATATGATGGTAGACATCGCCGAGACTCCCTATTTTCTTTGATATTTTTAGTCTCGGTGTTTTTTTAGGCTTTTTTCACCTCTTCTCCATAAATCTTAGTTATTTTTCCTCTTCCATTCCTCAAATCCTCTCTGACTAAGCATTCTACCTTTCTATCACCGTCGAACTCACGTTAATTTGTGTCAACCCAGCAATTAAATAAAAAAGGCTGCTGAACTCAGCAACCCTAAAAATTGAGAAAAATTTTTTTTAATCAACCGATGCTAATCCTAAGATTTGTAAGGGTTTTGTACTATCTCCAATTTTTGTATTTATGGAAGAACCCATCGAAGTAGTATTTATCGGTTTTTTTTCTTCTAAAGAATCTGTATCATCACATCCATCGCTAGTAGGTTCACCGATGGCTAGGCGATCGCACGGTATCGTATCCGATAAAATTGAACTTGCCATCATTCCCGTATGAATCTCCATCTGAGCTTCTTTCGGGGCTTCAAAAACTAGCCGTTGTCCAGGAAACACAACCCTTTCAAAGTACCAGTTAGGAATATTGGAGATGCGAGCCACCTGCATTTTACTCGTGGCATTGACGTAGCAGCAGAGAAACTTCCCCGATTGCTCCGGTGGTAGAGGATCTAATATTTGAGCCATAACTGCTGAGGAGCTTTTACGCCACAATTCTACATTACATAGGCAAAACTAACATCGCCCGATCCCCAGTTGCTGTAACTCCGACTACCAACTGGGATTTTCTGCATTATTTCTATCTAAAGTTATGTCTTTATTTATAAAAATTTCCTGACCATATCCCATTTTTTTCAAATTTATCATTTTAGGACTTGCCAGGCTGCTCACTACTCTCTAACCCTTACTCCCTGTTCCCTTCCATCTCATCTATCTCAAAGAATTACAGACGAAAAAAAATCGCTTAATGAATAGACTCAATGTTATGGTAAAGCTATATGAAATTTTTCCTCATATAGTCTATCTGTATGTATAATTCTCCATGATTTTATGCACAGTAGATTTAGATTTTTGCAATTTTACTAACATAAAACTTTTCGATACCAATAATTTGCTTAAATGTCAAGCAAAATCTTGGTAATTTCAGTAAACTAAAAAAATCACAGTTTAAAACAGATTTTTCTATAGGTTTCACCTAAAAAATCGGCAAGATGGAAGTTAAAACATTATGACGGAAAACCGCATTCTTTACGTTCGCCTTCCCTGTAATCCCATCTTTCCCATTGGGGTTGTTTATCTTTCTGATCACGTCCACAAGCTGTTTCCCAACATTGAACAGCGGATTTTTGATTTAGGCACAGTACCACCTTTAGATTATGCTACTGCCCTAGATACCTGTATTGATGAATTTAAACCCACACTCCTGGTCTTTTCTTGGCGCGATATTCAAATATATGCTCCAGTAGGTGGACGCGGTGGAAACCCACTGCAAAACGCCTTTGAATTTTACTATGCCAAAAACCCACTCACTAAATTACGTGGAGCATTAGGCGGTTTACGCATCTTTATTGCCTATTATGTAGAATTGTGGCGTAACTTAGGCTTAGTTAAACGTGGATTAGCTCGCGCCCAAAAATATCACTCTCAAGCACGTGTAGTTTTAGGTGGTGGTGCAGTCAGCGTATTTTATCAACAGTTGGGTAAAAGCTTACCGCAAGGGACAATCATCTCTGTCGGTGAAGGAGAAACCTTACTAACAAAATTCTTAGGTGGACAAGAATTTCGAGATGAACGTTGTTATGTAGTGGGAGAAAATCAACCACGAGAACGTCTGATCCACGAACAACCCACACCCTTAGAAAAAACAGCTTGTAACTATGACTACATAGAAAATATCTGGCCGGAATTTAATTATTACCTGCAAGATCAAGATTTCTATGTTGGTGTTCAAACCAAGCGTGGTTGTCCTCATAACTGCTGTTATTGCGTTTATACTGTTGTTGAAGGCAAACAGGTACGCATTAACCCAGCCGATGAAGTTGTGGCTGAGATGCGCCAATTATATAATCGCGGCATTCGCAACTTCTGGTTTACTGATGCTCAATTTATCCCTGCACGCAAATATATCGACGATGCTATAGAACTATTACAAAAGATTGTCGATTCTGGCATGACAGATATAAACTGGGCAGCATACATTAGAGCAGACAACTTAACTCCAGAGTTGTGTGACTTGATGGCAAAAACAGGGATGAACTACTTTGAAATCGGCATTACTAGCGGTTCTCAAGAATTAGTGCGAAAAATGCGGATGGGGTATAATCTGCGGACTGTCTTGCAAAACTGTCGTGATTTAAAAGCCGCTGGTTTTAATGACTTGGTTTCCGTCAATTACTCTTTTAATGTTATTGACGAACGTCATGAAACCATTCGCCAAACGATCGCTTATCACCGGGAATTAGAACGGATTTTCGGTGCTGATAAAGTAGAGCCTGCCATTTTCTTTATTGGACTACAACCTCATACCCATTTAGAAGAATATGCCTTTAAAGAAGGTATCCTCAAACCAGGGTATGATCCAATGAGTTTGATGCCCTGGACAGCTAAAAAACTTCTGTGGAACCCTGAACCACTAGGTTCATTTTTCGGAGAAGTCTGTTTACAAGCTTGGCGACGCAACCCTAACGACTTCGGACGCGAAGTTATGAACATTTTAGAAGAAAAATTAGGCTGTGCTGAGTTAGAAACAGCACTTTCTGCGCCAATTGAAACTAAAGAGAAACATCTGGCAGGCGTATCATAGAACACTGGGGAGTACGGGAAATGATGGAATTTTCACTTGTCCCCCTCCCATCATCTGCGATTATCTTCACCAAAATTCATGCTAGAAGGTTCAATTCTCCAAAAATTAGAAGTAGCGCATCGTCATAGTAACAGGCCGGTTCATTTTGGTGTGTACTACAAAAATACTCTCGTCTCGCTGTGTCATGCGCTGGAAGACCATATTTTAACTGATGATGGTGCGCCTTTAGTAATAACAGCGTTTCAACAAGGTAAATGGTATTTGCAGGAAGCAAATAGATACGCAGATATTGCCAAGCGCAGCCGTGGAATTGCGATCATGGCATCTGCTGATGCAGGTTTTGCAGAACACCCTACTAGTCAGTTACCGAATGTTGATTTAGTAGCTATAGCCGCAGGTGATCCTGTAGAACAGGAATGGCACTTGATTATTTTATCGCCTGAATACACAGCAATGGTAATTTGTCAAGAATTATCTGAGGCTGATTATGGAATCGGTGGTTTACCAGGATCAGATTTAGAACGTAAATTTTATGGTTTGTGGACATTTGAACCAGAGTTAGTCAGTGAGACAGCAGAAATAGCGATCGCGCACATTCAAAAATACAACCCAGAATTAGCAACCAAACTCAGCACCCATAAACAAGCAATTCAAGCTTCTATCACCGCACCAAAAGACCTAAGTGCAGTTGTTTCCCGCGTCGTCGATTACCTACAAGCAGGACAAGAACAATTAGCCCTCCCCGCAGCCCTGCAACAAAAAGCCCTAGATCGCAACTTGGTTTCTAACGAAATCCAGGCATTTTTGCGGATGGCGCAATTAATGGATTTAGCAAATATCAGCAACCCCAAAGCCGCAGCAGAAGTCGTGGCACTTTCGGAAACAATCGGTCAGTTGTTAGATTTACCAGCATGGCAAATTAAGAGATTGCGCCTAGCAGGGTTATTACACCGCATAGATCCACTACAAAATGCAGAAAGCATACTTGTTCGCAGCACATCCACCAGCTACCAAGAAAATGCCCCCAGTTGTCCCCTCACCTGTCCCCTAATCCCAGGAGTACAAGTATTACGGACAATGCCACGATTACGAGCAGTTGCCCAAATTATCACTCACCAAACCGAGTGGTGGAACGGAACAGGAGAACCAGCCGGTTTAGTTGGAGATGAAATTCCCCTAGAATCCAGAATCTTAGCATTAGCATCAGATTTTCAGTTACGAGTCAATCGGCAAAAATACTCAGATAAAAGTGGAGAAGATATATTTGCTCAAGCTTTAGATGAGTGCAGACTGCAACAATCTACCCGCTTCGACCCTAAACTTGTAGATACCCTAACTTTATTAGTTATGGGTTTACAACAGGGACTCGACTTACCCCTAATGATAGCTAAAGTCAGTAGTGGTATGTGGTTACTTGATTCACGATGGGACAGCCATAGCAAAAGTAGTGAGGAGATCAGTAATTACAGCAAATGAATATAGAAGCCATTAGATTAGGAAAAATCAAACAACTCCCAGGAGCAGATTTAGAAGACGAGGAACTATCTCAAATAGATTTAAGCCGCGTCAACTTAGCCGGTGCAACCCTAGTTGGTACTAGCTTTACTGGTTCTAAACTCGAAGGCGCACATTTTGAAGGTGCGAATTTGATGGGCGCTAACCTCCAAGAAACTGACTTGCGGGCTAACCTCATGGGAGCAAATTTAATGCAAGCAGACTTAAGCAATGCTGATATGCGAGGTAGTAATTTGCGGGGTGCTAACTTGATGGGCGCAACACTCAGCGATGTTACTTTGGCTGGTGCTTTCTTAAGTGGTGCTAATTTAATGAGTGTGAACTTGCAAGGTGTTGACTTACGAAGTGCTGAATTACGCGGTGCAAACCTCACAGGAGCAAATCTTAAAGGTGCAGATTTAAGTCGGGCTGATTTACAAGGAGCATTATTAAGTGAAGCTAACCTCGAAGAAGCAGACTTGCGGGGTGCAAACCTGGCAGGAGCGAATTTAACAGGGGCTAACTTACTTTGTGCAGAGTTAGAAGCTGCAAATTTGAACGGAGTTAATTTAGATCGGGCGTGTTTGGTTGGTACAATTCTGGAAGCGGTTTCTTGATCCTTCTTTTGCTTATGAATGATATATCACGTTGGCAAGAATGGCTGACTGTATTCTCATATATAGGGATTACTGTATTTATTATTTGGCGTGTTTTTACGACACCCAATAAATAACTTGAGTTCGGAGTTCGGTGTTAGGAGTTCGGAGTTCGGAGATGCTACGCGAACGGAGTTATGATTTTTAAGGGCGAGAGAATAAGGGTTTGAAACTCCTACTGGGAGTAAGTTTTCCACAAATTATCTTATGTCGAACTCAGGTTAAATAGAAAAATCTGGTGACACCATTTCACTACAAAAATGATCTTTGTAACTTATCTTCGCCATCCTTTTTAAGGGGGGTTCGCGGGTATATATTATGTTTGTTCAATTTTTCCTATGATTACTTCTTAAAAAAACTACAAATCATCTCACCAGGACTATTCTCTTTAAATTGAGTAAGAGTCCTATCTTTATTAACCTTAAACCTAGCACGACAATTATAAATCTCAACAGGTGTTTTGACACCATCTACACTTACAGCAGCCCGATATTCCCAATATTTTTTAGCACTACGTTTAATACTAAGAATACAAATTTCATGTCCATCATAATGATGACAGACATTAGCCAAAGCTGGAGATGTGCAAGAAAAAGAAAATATTAATAACAGTAAAATTACAGAATATCTAATCATAATTAAATTTAACACTTCTCCCTCGCATCCACCAAGCCATTCCACCCATAAATAACACCCCCATTACTCCCTGTAAAGGATTATTATTCACACCTGTCACCCAGTCAGGAACTACCTCCGAATGTTTTGTTAATTCTCCCACATTAATAATGTAATAACCCCAAACTAAACCACTATGTAAACCAATAGGTAAACCCAAACGGCCTCGACACCAACTTTTTGCCCATACCTGCGTTAACCCTAACAATACCAAAGCTGGAAATTGTGGCAAAGTATGAATAATAGCTTCTAAGGGTTTAATAAAATGGGCAACAGCAAATAGAATAGCATCTATCCAAGTTGCTAAAGTTAAACTATAGTCTCTTTTTAGCTCATCTAATAACCAACCACGAAATAATAATTCCTCTGCAAAACCAACACCGAACCCAACTAGTAAACCTTCTAAAACTATTTTCAATAAAAAAACTTTGGGTTGTTGCCATACCAACCAACCGAATAAACCCTGTATACCAAATACAATTAAAATATTAATTAATCCAATAGCCAAGCCTTGAACAAAATTTACACCATTTAGGCGTGAAAACTCTAAACCATAATGAGTTAATATCTGAGGCTGTTGATAGACTTCCTTACCCCATAGCTTGACCAAAAAAATAAACTCTACATAAAGTAGTATCATTGTCAAGATACTTTCTAAATTAGTATCTGCCACGAGTAAATATATTGGTGCTGCAAAAGGTAGCCATAATAACAACAAAGCCAGTATAAAACAGCCCAGTCTGACAAGGACGGGGTACTGGGCTAGTTGTTCTAAATTAATTTTCATCATGGAGGATTAGTCAATTATCATCAGTCAACACTATACTGCTAATGAGCAATGACTAATGGCCAATTACTATTCATCAGGTTCAATGGTGCTGCTCAATCCATGACTTTTTAATGTTTCGCAATAGAACTCTGCGGGTTCTTGAGCGCAAGTAATAACTAAGGCTAACCCATTACTATGAGCTTCCATCATGATGCTCACAGCTTGAGGCTGGGTAATGCTCGGCACAGTTGTCATTAGTACTTGAACCACATACTCCATAGAGTTGTAGTCGTCGTTATGGAGCAAAACGCGATACTGAGGCGCGAGCTTGCGGGATGTGGAACGCTTCTCAATGGTTTCGACTGACACTACTCTTTGCTCTTTTATACTTGATTTACTGCAATACGGTTTCTGTTGAGCATCTGCTTAACAGTTGTTTACTTAATCTTATAACATTTCTTTTTCCATTCCAGGCAAAAAATTTTTGCTGCCTGGTTGTTGCTGGCGCTGAAGACTAGACAACTTCAAGCCTTATCATAATACTACACTAGTATTACTTTTAAAATTAAGAAAATGGATATTAGCCCTAACTTTCAACCGGGACAGATTGTTTCTTTAAATTATAGTGACAGAAATCTTTATGCTGAAGTCGTTCAAGTTGTAATTTCTCGTGATTTGTGCTGGGTGCGTCCTTTGCTTTTGGCTAACCTGAGCCACGAAACACCACTAATCACCGATTTGCGAGATGCATCTGACTTATTGTGGCCTATCAAGTTATTTCAGGCGGCACTGGATACAGAAGTCATTGGTCTATTGAGCCAACTTTTACCCAAGGAAGCAAAAGCCGACGTTAATACAGTTGCTCAACAGCAGCTCAATCAATTTATTCACCAACTTTGGCAAGCCTCCCATAATGATCAAGAATTATGAATTTATCAAGATTGATTATCCCCAATGGGGAACTAACTGAACTCGTCCAGCATCCATCTCTGCCATTAATAATTCTAGGGCTTCATAATCAACGTCGGATATGTAACCCAGTTGCGTAAGTTCTGAGTTAATCTCATTTTCTATTTCTGGCGTTAATTTTTTTATGTGCAACGCTCTCTCTACTAATTGACGAATTGCGTATTGTGTGCTCATAAAGAATAAACCAACTGTAATTGTTATCTATTATCTAAGATAAAGCTCGGTATAAAAAGTGATCCAAACATCTGGGCTTAAGTGATTTAGATCACGAGAAAGTTTTAGATACACAGTTTTTTTTACCCTGCTTTTTGCCATGAGTGAAGATCAAGATTGAGGAGAACAGTTGAGTGTATTTGTGCTTGAATCCTGTAGTTGATAGCTATAGCAAGGTCTATCATCATCGCTACAGATGGTTAATCTGTTTTTTGGCTGTCTATGTTGATTGTTTTTTAACTTAAACAAAAAAAATGTATATATAAATACAAATTATAGTGTAGATATAACAATCTTTAAACAAAAAGAGTCAACCAATAAAGATTCAGCAAAGAGACTTCAGGCATATAGTCAATTGAGCTAAAACAGTTTATTTTCAAATAAATCCTGTTCTGAAAAACATAGGTGATAGTGAAACAGTTCCCAGTCACGATGATAAATTACGTTGAAAGACAGAATCAATGCTAAGTTAAGGGTGGTTAGCTGTAGTTTAAGGTAGCTAGAAGATAGCAAAGTGGCTGTTTTAGTTGAGCAATTAATAACATCGGATATTTTAAAACCTGCCCGTTACCTTGGTAACGAGCGTTTAGCAGTACACAAGCCTTGGGATACGGCAACTATACGCTGGGTGTTAACTTACCCAGAAGTATATGAGGTCGGTGCATCTAATTTGGGGCATATCATTCTTTATAATATTTTGAATGCCCAACCAAATCAGTTGTGCGATCGCGCTTATTTACCAGGTCCAGATTTAGCGGTCAAACTTCGTACCACCCAAACACCTTTGTTTGCGGTAGAGTCCAAACGCTGGCTGACAGAATTTGACGTTTTAGGCTTTAGCCTCAGTTATGAATTAGGTGCAACCAACATCCTAGAAATGTTGGATTTAGCAGGAATTCCGCTGACATGGCAAGAGAGAGAAGAGGCAGGGAACAGGGAGCAGGGAGCAGGGGAGCAGGGGAGTAGGGGTGAATTACCAATCACCAATCCCCAATTCTCATTTCCCCTAATTTTTGCTGGTGGACAAACGGCAACATCTAACCCGGAACCTTACGCTGATTTCTTTGACTTTATTGCTTTGGGGGATGGTGAGGAACTGTTACCAGAAATTGGCTTGGTATTAGCAGAAGGGAAAAAAGCTCTTTTAAGTCGAGAAGAACTGTTGCTAGACCTAGCGCAAATTCCTGGTGTGTATGTGCCTCGGTTTTATGAAATGGGAGAGGGTGGTGCAGTATATCCCCTGCGTCCAGATGTACCAAAACGGATTCTCCGCAGAGTAGCAACGCCGATTCCTGCTTATTCTATTGGTTTAGTTCCCTACGTTGAGACAGTACATGATCGATTGACAATAGAAATTCGGCGCGGTTGTACTCGTGGCTGTCGCTTTTGTCAACCAGGAATGTTGACTCGTCCTGCACGAGATGTAGAACCGGATCAGGTTGTAGAAGCAATTGAAGCAGGAATGCGGGCGACAGGTTACAATGAGTTTTCCCTGCTTTCCCTCAGCTGTTCCGATTATTTAGCCCTCCCAGCAGTGGGGATGGAAATCAAAAATAGATTAAAAAATGAAAATATTTCCCTGACATTACCCAGTCAGAGAGTAGACAGATTTGATGAGAATATTGCTAATATTCTTGGAGGTACGCGACAAGGCAGCTTGACTTTTGCTCCTGAAGCCGGAACCCAACGGATGCGGGACATCGTGAATAAAGGCTTGACAAATGAAGAATTATTGCGAGGAATAAAAACTGCTTGGGAGCAAGGCTGGGATAAAATCAAGTTGTATTTTATGATTGGTTTACCTGGCGAAACAGATACTGATGTTTTGGGTATTGCCGAGACGGTCAGATGGTTACAGCAAGAATGTTGGGCTAAAGGCAGAAGATCAATTAATTTTAATTTGACGATTTCTAATTTTACGCCCAAGCCGCACACCCCATTTCAATGGCATTCGGTTTCTACCTCTGAGTTTAAACGCAAACAAAATTTACTGCGACAAGAATTCCGCCGAATGCGGGGAGTGAAAGTGAATTTCACTGATTTCCGCCTTTCTGCAATGGAAGATTTTATAGGTCGGGGCGATCGCTCTTTAGCTAAAGTATTGCGTCGGGCTTGGGAATTGGGTGCAGGGATGGATTCTTGGTATGAGAACGTAGAACAGGCTTTTAAAGCTTGGGAAAATGCGATTGCTGAAGCTCGCCTAGACTGGAAATACCGCCTAGTTGAAAATGGCGAATGGAATTTGTTTGCTGTAGGGAAGGAGGACGCAGAGAGCAGGGAGCAGGGAGCAGGGGAAAAAATCCTTACTCAGGACTCAAAACTCAGCACTCAGAACTCTTCACTCGGTACTCTTCACTCGGTACTCGATACTCCCTTACCTTGGGATCATATTGATACAGGGATTGATAAAAAGTGGCTGCAAGAAGACTTACAACGCGCTCTAGAAGCGGCAATTGTTCCCGATTGTTCTTTTGAAGGTTGTTCTCATTGTGGTGTCTGCGGCACTGATTTCGGCCATAATATCGTGATCAAATCCCCAGAAATTCCGGTATTTGTGGGCGATTTTGTCCCCAATACCACCAAAGCACAACGTCTGCGGGTTTGGTTTGGTAAACAAGGTGACATGGCTTTAGTAAGTCATCTTGACTTAATGCGTCTGTTTGATAGAGTAATGCGAAGAGCCGGTTTACCCGTAGCTTTTACCGGTGGGTTTCATCCAGGGCCCCCGCATTTCCCTGACAAGTGCCTTAGCATTGGGTGCTACCAGCAGCGGTGAAATTGTAGATTTTGAATTAACTCAACCAATGGATGTGGAAAGTTTTCGTGAACAACTGCTGACGCAACTGCCCACAGACATACCCATATATAATGTGGAAGAGATAGATTTAAAATCTCCAGCAGCTAACCAAGTGTTGGAATCAGCAGAATATTTGCTAACAGTGTCTACTGTAGGGGAAGTAACCGCAACGCAATGGCAAAAATGGATTTCGGCAATTCAAGCCCAAGACGAAATTTTGTCAGACCACACCACCAAATCAGGCAAACATCAAATTATAAATCTGCGCGATCGCTTATTTGAGATAGAGTTAGTATCAGCCCACAACTCGGAATCTGAGTCAAAAGCTGTCTTACGTTATTTGGGTAGCTGTCGCCCTGATGGTGTGATCTTGCGTCCTGAGCAAATCTTGACTATACTAGAAACAGTGGCTGGTGCAGAATTTCACCTCCTGCATATCCACCGCAATCGTCTAGTTTTAGCAATATGATAACCCTCTAACCAACGCCATAGGCGAGAGAAGACAGCATGGAGGAAACTTAGGTTGCTTACCCGTTGCGGTACAAATCAGCGTATACTAGCAAATAACTTCAGACAAAGCCGTAAATGCTCGTTTGAAATTAAATAGCACTTACTTTGATCAATGAAAGAACCGTGGGACACACGGCCTTAAAGCTCAGTCAATGTCTTCAAAGAAGAGTCGCTGAGAAGCCCACACTCAACGAATAGTTAGTTTGTGGAGTATGTCACCAAGGTTGCGTTAAAATCAAGTGAAGAGAAATTTTCCGGCTCTGCATTATTGAATGACCTGATTCACCACCCTGATACCCAGGGAGCGAAAGCCAAGATATCAGTAGAGTGCAAATTCTAGGATCGTATCCCAGACAAACTAAGGCAGATTAAAGAACACTCTCTATAGCTAAGAAAGTGAATCAGTTATTAACAATACCCCTGTGCCTGATCTCTAACTCTATGCTTTTTACAACACCTGCTGAATACTAATACCCTAGATGGTAAAGGTATTGCATCAGAAATCAACCACGGACGGTTGATTTAATTACTTAAAACATATGCACTCGTTCTGGAATAATCAGGCGTGTAAACGCAATTACATTTTTAATAGCTTCCAATTATGGGAAGCTCTCTCAGAGAACGGAATTTTTATTACCAGTAGCACCTTGTAGGGCTGCCAGTAGGGGCTAGAGGTATAACGGAGAGCTTCCTTCTCATCCCCCCTTGGTGCTGCCAATTTTTGAGGAACTTGAATGCCAAAACAAATTATTATCGCAGAGCAGCATCAAATTGCTGCCGTATTTTCTGAAGATCAAATCCAAGAACTTGTTGTTGCCACTGGTCATCATCAAATTGGTGATATCTACTTAGGCGTAGTAGAAAATGTATTACCGGGGATAGACGCAGCTTTTGTAAATATTGGTGATCCAGAACGCAACGGTTTTATTCACGTCACCGATTTAGGCCCACTCAAACTCAAGCGTAGTGCCGCAGCCATTACCGAACTGCTCACACCACAGCAAAAAGTTTTAGTGCAAGTGATGAAAGAGCCAACGGGAACAAAAGGCCCAAGGCTCACAGGTAACATCACCCTTCCTGGACGTTACGTAGTCCTAATGCCCTATGGTAGAGGTGTAAATTTATCTCGGCGAATAAAGAGTGAAAGTGAACGCAACCGCCTACGCGCCCTGGCAATTTTAATCAAACCTGCGGGTATGGGTGTACTGGTACGCACAGAAGCCGAAGGCAAGCCAGAAGAAGCAATTATTGAAGACTTAGAATTGCTGCAAAGGCAATGGGAAGTAATCCAGCAAGAAGCGCAATCTACCCGTCCTCCAGCATTATTGAATCGAGATGATGACTTTATCCAGCGCGTATTGCGGGATATGTACGGCGCTGATGTGAATAGAATTGTCGTTGATTCCAGTACTGGATTGCGACGAGTCAAGCAATATTTACAAAACTGGAGTGGAGGACAAACGCCACAAGGTGTGCTAATTGATCACCATCGCGATCGCTCTCCCATCTTAGAATACTTCCGCATCAGTGCCGCTATTCGTGAAGCACTCAAACCTAGAGTAGACTTACCCTCTGGAGGCTATATCATTATTGAGCCAACAGAGGCATTAACAGTCATAGATGTTAACTCAGGTTCCTTCACGCGATCAGCAACAGCTAGAGAAACAGTTTTGTGGACAAACTGCGAAGCAGCAACAGAAATTGCTCGTCAGTTACGGTTGCGGAATATTGCAGGTGTTATCGTTGTTGACTTCATTGATATGGAATCACGGCGCGATCAACTACAAGTCTTAGAACACTTTAACAAAGCCCTCAAAGCTGATAAAGCCCGTCCGCAAATCGCCCAATTGACCGAACTGGGTTTAGTAGAACTAACCCGCAAACGCCAAGGTCAAAATATTTATGAATTGTTTGGAGAAACTTGTCCCACCTGTGGCGGTTTAGGACATACCCTCCGCTTACCAGGAGAAATAGAAAACCGATTACCAATCCCAGCAGCAGACATACAAGATAGATTTGCACCCCTGCCTCAAAGAGAACCACGTATGCCATCTGCCCGCATACCAGAACCACGGGAAAGCTATGATGGATTTGGAGAAGGATTTGAAGGTGACTCTGAATTGAGTCCTACCCATTTGATCAACCACCCCAGTTATCAAGAAATGGGTGATAATAAACGTCGTACCCGCACCCGTCGTAGTCGAATTGGGATGAATGGGATTAACGGCAAAGATGAATCCCGGTTAGGCACTCCATTAGCTTTTGTTAATGAAGCAGATTTAGACTTGGATACTGATGGTGAACTAACCCACACACCAGAAATGCCATCTCTTCTATCCGAAACACGACGCGTTAGCGAAGCTCCTCTTAAAGATGCACGAGATGGACTGCGAACACCAACTCTTGGCAAATCTGGTTGGAATGAAAGAACAGAACGCACCAAAGTTAAAATAGATCCAGTTAAACCTGTAGTAGAACCTCCACAGATTGTTTCTGTAGAAATGACTCTCCAGGAACAAGATATGTTTGCTTTGATGGGAATTTCCCCTGGTGTGAAGTTAGAGCAAGAGGTTAGGAATCCCAAATCTGTGATTTTTAACATTTTGCAACCTGGACAAACACCAATACCAACAACTGAATCAACTGAATCAACATCAGAATCAACCTTTTCTGAAAGAACGAATTCTGAAGTTACTAAAGTCAAAATGCCTACACCAAAAATTGAGCCAGAAGAACCATATTTTCCTAAACCAACAATTGAACCACCGCTGGAAGATTATAAAGAAACGGGATTTGAGTCGTTCACAGAAGAAGAAATAAATAATGCTTCCATTTCCAATCGCCGTCGTCGCCGTCGTTCTTCAGCAGTAGATGGAGGTATTTCTAGCCTAGAGGACAGTTAACGGCTTTTATGTTAGATACAGAGCCAACATCTCCATCTGTTGACTCAACCGCACCCTTAGACGAATCAAGTTGGCTGGAGTTGTCCACCTACTTAGATAATCATGGGTTGGTTGCAGGTATAGATGAAGTGGGAAGAGGTGCGCTATTTGGGCCTGTAGTAGCAGCAACAGTGATATTACCCGCTAACGCTTTGCCAAAACTAATGGCAGCTAAAATTAAAGATAGCAAAAAGTTGTCTGCTTCCCGAAGAACGCAGCTGGCGCAGCAAATTGGTGTGCTGGCTTTAGACTGGAAAATTGGTTATGCTTCCACAGCAGAAATTGACAAGCTAAATATTTTGCAAGCAACGCTGTTAGCGATGAAACGAGCTGTACTGAAGCTAAAGGTACAGCCTACAATTTGCTTGGTTGATGGCAATCAGTTGGTAAAGGATTTATTGATACCACAGCAAACTATCGTTAAGGGAGATGAGCGATCGCTCAACATTGCAGCTGCTAGTATCATGGCTAAGGTTTGGCGTGATGATCTGGTGCTACGTTTAGCATCTAAGTATCCCATGTATGACTTAGAGCATAACAAAGGTTATGGAAGCCAGCGACATTTGCTGGCTCTGCAACAATACGGCCCATCACCCCTACATCGTCTATCTTTCCGTCCTTGCCAACTTCAGTAATGAGTACCGAGTACCGAGTACTGAGTATTGAGTGAATAGAAAGTTAATCGAAGTTCAGGATTGGTAATTCAGTATTATCACTGCCAATTTTAGTTATTTCTGTTTGTGATATTATCCAATTACGATAATCAGCTAAAAGATGGTGTAATAATCTTTGCTTAATTGTTAACAATACACTTTTGAGTAATCCATTACCTGTAGTCTCTAAAATCGGCTTTGGAGTTAGGGAAAATGGTTGGGGAATATCCACTAGTACTTCTAGATCAGCTTTTCCTTGCAGACGAGTCTCACCACTGAGCTGGTAAGGTGACAAATAACCTTTTAAATTCAGTGCAAAGCGTTGGTTAACATACTCAAAACCCAGGATTTCACAACCAAGGGATCGCAAATAAATCGTTCCTTGGGAATCAGCCCAAACTCTCATGTCTACAGTGGGTTGAATACTCAATGACATAAAAGCTAAAGGACGCATTTTTAAGCGAAATACTTCCTCGGAAATCTGCTGAATCCTGGTATTGTCAGCCAAGCTGTTGACAAGACGTTGAGGCTGACGCAAGTAATGCTGAATAGGAATAGGCTGTTTGGGGACAGCAATTTCGACCGATTGGGAGGCAGTAAACTTGGTAGCCATAAGCAAATTAAAGCATTGTTTTCTAATTTTAATATTTTTTAACAAACTTAATTTGTTTAGAAAAAACTATAACCTTGTTTAATTATCAATCAAATTTGTAACTAAAGGCTAAAAGTATGAATTTAGCGGTGATCGCACATTTGGGGCCTCCTGGAACTTATTCCGAACAAGCCGCTTTTTTTTATCTCAACTGGCTGCAAAAAAATCAGGGAATTGCAGCCAACTTATCTCCTTATCCTACTATTGCCCAATCACTACAAGCCGTTGCTACAGGAGCATCTCAGTTAGCTGTTGTCCCTGTGGAGAATTCCATTGAAGGTAGTGTGAGTATGACATTAGATCAACTGTGGCAATTGGAAAGTTTAAAAATTCAATTGGCTTTAATTCTGCCTATCTCCCATACTTTAATTTCCTGTGCGACCAGCTTAGAGAGCATTCAAACTGTTTATTCTCATCCCCAAGCTTTAGCGCAATGTCAAGGATGGTTAGCACAGTGTCTGCCAAATGTGAATTTGATTCCTACTAACTCCACCACTGAGGCATTAGAGCGAATTAAACAGGAGATCACAACTGCAACAATCTCATCTAGTAGAGCAGCGCAACTTTACAATCTGCCCATTGTAGCCAGTGGCATTAACGACTACGCAGAAAACAGTACCCGCTTTTGGGTGGTAAGTAAGGCTCAAAGCGATACTGATTACCAGACATTCTCTAGCAAAAAAAGTCATACATCCCTAGCGTTCAGCGTACCTGCTAATATACCAGGCGCTCTAGTTAAAGCTTTGCAAATATTTGCTCAACTAGATATTAATCTCAGTCGAATTGAGTCACGTCCCACAAAACGTTCTTTGGGAGAATACTTATTTTTCATTGATATAGAAGCAAATGCTGATACAGCATTAATGCAAGTTGCTTTGGCTGAATTAAGGAATTATACAGAAATTTTAAAGATTTTTGGCAGTTATGATGTCTTAGCAATTAGCCCTTAACACCGAAACTGTATGACTCAAATCAGTCTAAATTTTGTGGGGTGGGCATCCCTGCATTGGTGTCAAGTTAAGAAAAATGGATTTGTGTCAAGAGTGGGAAATAAATGGTAAAAGTCAACACAGGGGTGTTGAAAAGAGCCATGAGTAAACCAAGGAAAAAACAAGGGAATCCAGACTTTCGCCATCAAGTTAGCGTACCTGCTCCAGCTAGTGAAGAAATAGAATCACGGTTGATTGGGCTATTAAGTCCAGGGACATTTGCCAACCTCAAAGGGGTAAAAGACAAAGAGCGAAGCTTGCGCTCAAGAGTATTAACCCTACCAGTAATGGCAGCAATAATACTGAGTCTAGTATATCGACAAGTACAACACTTAACAGATGTATTGCGCTGCCTAGAAGTAGAAGGATTAATGTGGGTAGAGGCAACAAAAGTCAGCAAGCAAGCTCTGTCCCAAAGACTCAACAGTTTACCGGCGCATCTATTTGCCAAGATGTTTGAGCAAGTAGTAGAACGTCTAGCAGCAAAAAGGAATGCAAAAGAATTAGCTCCAGCCTGGGCATCAGTGGCGCAGAGATTTTCCGCCATTTGGATTTGTGATGCCTCAACACTCGAAGCCATGAAAAAGCACTTCGGACAATTGCAAGAAAAAACAGGTTCAGTGTTGGCAGGAAAAATGCTGATGGTAGTAGAAGCTTTCACTCATATTCCTGTAGCAGTTTGGTATGATGCTGATGCCAAGCGGAATGAGACTCGTTGGTGGCAAGCATTGTTAGAACTTTTACCTGATGGTGGTTTACTCATAGTAGACATGGGATTTTATGGTTTTGAGTGGTTTGATTCTCTAACTGCTGCCGGCAAGTATGTTCTCACGCGCCAAAAGGAAAAGGTTAGATATAAGGTAGTGCGTGTACTTTCTAGCGGCTCTCACTACAGGGATGAAATTATTCAAATGGGATTGCATCATACCAACCCATGTCGCTATCCCATGCGCCAAGTATCCGTATTATGGGGTAAGACTTGGTATCATTATTTGACTAATGTTCTTGACCCACAACAGCTTTCACCACAGGAGGTTTGTGATTTATACCGCCGACGTTGGCGAATTGAGGACGCATTTTTATTGACTAAGCGTTTATTGGGCTTGTCCTATTTGTGGGTTGGTGGCACTAATGGTGTACAGATGCAAATATATGCTACCTGGATTTTCTACGCTGTCCTCAATGACTTGTGTGCTGATGTCGCTATTGCTTTACAACAACCTTTAGAACGCATTTCTGTGGAAATGGTTTTTCGCAGTTTATATTTTTTCCACCGCGCACTTTTACTCGCTCCTGATTTGCAACTTATTCCTTGGCTTGTCGAACATCATCGTTCTATGGGTTTAGTCAAGGCCGTCCGTCAACGTCACCGACGAACGGCTGCTCGCTCTCTTGACATTTGGGCTGATGCCTTAACTTGACACCAATGGCATCCCTGCCCTCACAAGGGTAGGTTTTGAATATTATCTGTGAAGGCAAGACCAGGAGGACAAGGAAGATTTTATACGGATAATGGTCTTTTGAGGGGTTATTCTTGTTGCTAATAATACAGAGTTTGTCAAGTTTTCCTCCCTTGTCAGCCTTGTCCCCCAAGTCTTGCCCTCACGACAATGTAAAAAACCTACACCTGTCAGGGGCATCCCTGCCCTCCCAAATCTATTAATTACGAATTATTAAAGGTATCTTTCAGGACAGAACGGGCTGCTAGATGATTACGAGTAGAAGTCAAAATTTCTGCTTCCCGTTCTAAGCGAGCAACAGTATCCTGTATTTCTAATAATGCTTGTTGTTCTGGAGCTACACCATAAAGGTTACTTGCCACCCAGTAAGATAGCTCTGTTGGTAAATCTGGCAAATCTTCTGGCAATTCAATATCTTTTTCAGTTAATTTGGCTGAAAGACGGACAACATCTACCAGTAGCTGTTCTACCTCAGTAGCTAAAGGTCGCAAATCCTTAGATGGCGGATGGTCTTCAATCCATTCTACCAAACCGACACGATAGGGCTTTTCACGTACATACTCTAAAACACGAAATCGTTGCTGCCCCAAAGTCAACATTTCCATGCGGTCATCAGGCATTCGTTGGTAATGAATAATTTCCGCGCAGCAGCCGACATTGGCAATTGTACCTTTGACTGGATCGACCATCAAGACTCCAAACCTGCGATCGCTCTCCAAAATCGTGTTCATCATGATTCTGTAGCGAAATTCAAAGATATGTAGGGGTAATGGTCTAGTTGGGAATAGAACTACTTCGGGTAACGGGAACAGAGGTAATTCACGAACTGCGATTTTAGAAGAGGATGTCATTGTTAGTTAAGTATAAATTTCATCTTAAAAAATTTATTTTTCCCTATTTTTCCCGTGCTTTTTTTATATTTTATCATTTGTTTTACAGCTAAATAAAAAGCCCTGAGATAAATTTCTTCAGGGCTAAGTTATAATTAATACTAATTGAGTCTCTAAACTTTTGTGATTGGTCATTTTTTCTAGTGCTAATGACCAATAACTAATTACAGTTTTACTTCAATATCTACACCAGATGGTAAATCCAACTTCATCAGCGCATCAATAGTTTTAGAAGAAGGTTGATAAATGTCAATAATGCGACGATGGGTGCGGGTTTCAAAATGTTCGCGGGAATCCTTATCGACGTGAGGCGATCGCAATACACAATATATCCTACGTTTTGTTGGTAAAGGAATCGGACCTATAGCTGTAGCGTTAGTACGGTTAGCAGTGTCTACAATCTTCTCGCAAGATGTATCCAATAAACGTCGGTCAAAAGCCTGTAAGCGAATTCTAATCTTTTGCTGCTGTAAAGTTGCCATCTTGAGTTTTCCAGGTTCTGATTGATTACAAGAATTAAAGGACTAAAAACTGGTTACTGAGGACTAGATTATTCTCAATAGCCAATCCTTATATAGAAGGAATAGAAAGGAGCAGAGACGAACTTTAGCATCTCTGCTCCAATATTTACCAAAACAAAAAGGTACTATTTGATGATTTTAGAAACTACACCAGCACCAATGGTGCGACCACCTTCACGAATAGCGAAGCGCATACCTTGCTCAATCGCGATCGGGTTGATTAGTTCTACGCTCATCTTGATGCGATCTCCGGGCATCACCATTTCTACTTCTTTGCCTTCATCCGATGTGTAGCCTGTAATCGTGCCAGTTACATCAGTTGTCCGTACATAGAATTGAGGACGATATCCAGCGAAGAATGGTGTTTTCCGACCACCTTCTTTTTCTGTAAGAACGTAAACTTCACCTTCAAATTGAGTGTGAGGTTTAATTGAACCTGGCTTGGCAATTACCATACCCCGTTCAATATCAGCCTTTTGAATACCACGGAGTAGTACACCTGCGTTATCTCCAGCCATACCTTGATCAAGACTCTTCTTGAACATCTCGATTCCAGTTACGGTGGTGGCGCGAGTATCTCTAATACCTACTAATTCAACGTTATCGCCAACTTTGACAACACCCCGTTCAATCCGACCAGTAGCCACAGTACCACGACCTGTGATGGAGAATACGTCTTCTACAGCCATGAGGAAGGGCAAGTCAACCGCCCGTTCAGGAGTTGGGATGTATGAATCTACAGCATCCATCAGCTTGTAGATTTTATCTACCCACTCATTTTCACCACGTTGGGTCTTAGGATTCTTGGTCATTGCTTCGAGAGCTTGCAGACCAGAGCCTGTGACAATGGGGATGTCATCACCGGGGAAATCATAACTGGATAGCAGTTCTCTGACTTCCAGTTCTACTAACTCCAGCAATTCCGCGTCGTCCACCATATCTTCTTTGTTTAAGAAGACAACTAGACTGGGTACACCTACCTGCTTGGCAAGGAGGATGTGTTCACGAGTTTGGGGCATAGGTCCATCTGCCGCAGAAACCACTAAGATCCCGCCATCCATTTGGGCTGCGCCAGTGATCATGTTTTTCACATAATCAGCGTGTCCAGGACAGTCTACGTGAGCATAGTGGCGATCGCCAGTTTCATACTCAACGTGAGCGGTATTGATGGTAATACCCCGTGCTTTTTCTTCGGGTGCATTATCAATTTGATCGTATCCTTTACCTACAGCCTGACCCATAGCTGCCAAGGTCATTGTAATAGCTGCTGTTAAGGTTGTTTTACCGTGGTCAACGTGGCCAACAGTACCGATATTAACGTGGGGTTTATTCCTTTCAAACTTTGCGCGTGCCATGAATGCTCGTTTCCTTTTTTAATTAAGCGTTCCCTTTGCTTTTTGCAATGATAGTTTCAGCCACGCTGCGAGGCACCTCTTCATAGTGGCTGAACTCCATTGTAAAGATACCCCGGCCTTGGGTCTTAGACCGAATATCTGTAGCGTAGCCAAACATAGTCGCTAGTGGAACTTTGGATGTCACCTTAGCGAGTCCTTGTTCAGTGCTTTGGCTTTCAATCTGTCCCCGACGAGCGATGAGGTCGCCAATAACGTTGCCGATAAAGTCTTCGGGAACTTCCACTTCAACTTTCATCATAGGCTCTAACAGCACTGGAGAAGCTTTTGATACCGCCTCTTTCATCGCCATTGAGCCGGCAATTTTGAAAGCCATTTCCGAAGAGTCTACATCGTGGTAAGAACCATCTATCAAAGTCGCTTTGACATCAATGAGTGGATATCCAGCGACAACACCGGATTCACAACATTCTTTCATTCCCTGTTCTGCCGGGCTAACGTACTCTTTGGGTACGGTACCACCAACAATCTTGGAGACGAATTCAAAACCTGTGCCTGGTTCCCCTGGCTCCAAATTGATGACAACGTGACCGTACTGTCCTTTACCACCACTTTGACGGATGAATTTACCTTCAATTTTGTTGACGGCTTTACGAATTGTTTCGCGGTAAGCTACCTGTGGCGCACCCACATTTGCTTCCACTTTAAATTCTCGTAACATTCGGTCTACCAAAATTTCTAGGTGTAGTTCACCCATTCCCGCAATTACGGTTTGGTTGGTTTCTGGATCAACGCGGACACGGAAGGTGGGATCTTCTTCTGAGAGCGATTGCAACGCTTTGGACAATTTGTCCATGTCGTTCTTGGTTTTGGGTTCAACCGCTACGGAGATTACAGGCTCAGGAATGAATAGGGATTCCAGAATGACTGGTGATCCTTCATCGCATAAAGTGTCACCTGTTAAGGTGTCTTTTAATCCTAATGCTGCGCCTAAATCACCTGCTCGCAGTTCTTCCACGTCTTGTCTGTCATCTGCTTTCATCAGCACTAGGCGGGAAATTCGTTCTTTCTTGTCTTTGCTGGCGTTGAGGACATAGCTACCCTTTTTCAACACACCAGAATAAACGCGAACGAAGGTAAGGCGACCGTAGGGGTCAGCCATGATTTTGAATGCCAGGGCGGCTAGGGGTTCGTTGTCATCTGCCCGACGCTCGACAGTCTCACCATTGGGTAATAAGCCTTGAATTGGTGGCACTTCTGTTGGTGCAGGTAGGTAATCTACGACTGCATCTAACATCAACTGCACGCCTTTGTTTTTGAAGGCTGAACCGCAAAGTACTGGCACAATAGTTCCCGCAGTTGTGCCTTTACGTAGGGCTAAACGGATTTCTGCTTCTGTTAGTTCTTCGCCCTCGAAGTACTTATTCATCAGAGCATCATCGGTTTCTGATACTGCTTCAACTAGCTTGGTGCGGTATTCGTTTGCTTGTTCTAGCAATTCTGCTGGAATTGCTGTTTCTTCAATATCAGTTCCTTGGTCATTGTTGTATATGTAAGCACACATCCGTACCAAGTCGATGATGCCCCTAAAGTCATTTTCACTACCGATGGGTAGCTGAATGGCGATCGCATTAGCCCGCAAGCGATCGCGCATTTGCTCATGAACTCTATAAAAGTTCGCACCCGTGCGATCCATTTTGTTAATAAAAGCAATCCGAGGCACGCTATAACGGTCTGCTTGCCGCCATACTGTCTCAGATTGTGGTTGGACACCACCGACCGAACAAAAGACGGCGATTACACCATCTAACACGCGCATGGAACGTTCCACTTCAATGGTGAAGTCAACGTGGCCAGGAGTATCGATAATGTTAATTTGATGATCTTTCCAGCTGGTACTGATAGCAGCGGCAGTAATGGTAATTCCCCGCTCCCGCTCCTGATCCATCCAGTCTGTTACGGCAGTTCCTTCGTGAACTTCACCAATTTTATGAATTATCCCAGAGTAAAATAATATTCTCTCTGTTGTCGTTGTTTTTCCCGCATCTATATGCGCCGCAATACCGATATTGCGTACTTTCTCTAGCGGGTGTGTACGTGCCACAATTACCTCCTATAGTTTTCGCCTCATGATATCTTGTATATTACTCTTTGTTAAGATTCTATACTTTTACGGAAAACCGTCTGTTAGAGAAATTTAAAGATATACCGCTTTGAGGCGATATATCGTTTCTCCAAATTAGTAGCGATAATGTGCAAATGCTTTATTCGCTTCAGCCATCCGGTGTGTTTCTTCCCGTTTGCGAATGGAGCTTCCTGTTTCGTTAGCAGCGTCCATTAACTCATTTGCTAGTCTACTGGCCATGGTGCGTCCAGGTCTAGACCTAGAGAACTGCACTAACCAACGCAATGCCAGGGTCGTACCCCGATCTGAACGCACTTCCATTGGGACTTGATAAGTCGCTCCACCTACTCGTCGAGCTTTTACTTCCACTAAAGGCGTTGCGTTTCGCACTGCTCTTTCAAATGTTTCCAAAGCACCAGCACCAGTGCGTTCTTCAATAGTTTTTAAGGCATCATACACAATTCTGGCGGCAAGTGATTTCTTGCCATGACGCATGATCCGCCTGATAATCATGCTCACAAGGCGACTGTTGTACACTGAGTCAGACGGAACTGGGCGCCTTTGACTAACACCACGACGAGACATACTTCATCCTTAAATTCGGAATTTGGCAACGAAATTATATGCTATCAGAACATAGGAGCCTAAAAGATGTGTAAGTAGCCGCTCAAATTTCCTTGAGTTTTAGCTTTAGTCACAACAAGGCTAAACTGATTTTTCCTAACCCTCTACCAGACACACAAGGCGACTACATCATCAACTTTAATATTTACATTAAAGTGCTGCGATCGCATTAAAGTATTCGGCTTTAAAACCCTTACACTTGCTCGCTTAGTGCAAGTTACAGCTTGATTTCTTAAACAAGAAGACACCGCTATATTTTGTGTTTTATGGGGCTTGAGGTGAGACGATTAATCGTTATTGATGCGATTAATCGCCTAGTTCCTATTTTTTAGCTTCTTTAGGGCGCTTAGTTCCATATTTGGAACGTCCTTGCTTGCGGTCTTTAACTCCGGCTGTATCTAACGTGCCACGAATAATGTGGTATCTCACGCCCGGTAAGTCCTTTACCCGACCACCACGAATCATTACAACAGAGTGTTCTTGCAAGTTATGACCAATGCCTGGAATGTAAGCTGTGACTTCAAATCCAGAAGTTAGTCTGACTCTTGCTACTTTGCGGAGAGCTGAGTTAGGTTTTTTAGGGGTAGTTGTGTATACTCTGGTACAAACGCCTCGGCGTTGAGGGCATTGTTTCAGAGCAGGGGACTTGGTTTTCTGACGCGCTTGTTCGCGTTCTGTGCGTATTAGCTGCTGTATTGTTGGCATGAGTTACAGCGCGTAAAGCTGCTTATGTTCTATTTTAACAAATCCTGATTATAGCGTTTTTTGTGTTTTTATGTCAATTATTATTTTGTTAGTTATTCAGTTGTGCATTCCTAATCGTTGACTGAAATAATAGAGAAAGAATTACCACAGCTACAGGTAGAGATTGCTAATGGGTTGTGGAAGCGAAAACCCCCACCCATAAGATCTTCCGAATAGTCTAATTTCAAACCTTTGATGTAATTGAGGGTTTCAGGATCTATGATGACTTGAATATGATCCAAGTCGAAAACCTGATCTTCTACCTTAACTACTGCATCAAAAGCAAGATCATAAAATAAGCCAGAACAACCACCTGGCTTGACTTGTAAGCGAAAAAATATGTTTGGCTGCTGTTTGGATTTTAATCGCTCGATCTCATTAACGGCGGCTAGACTCAATTGAATCATGGAATTTTTATAGCGATCCGCAACTCCATATTCAATATTACAGGAGTATGGCTATAGCTTGCGTAAGGACGTAGGAGTTATAGGCTATGCTGCGCTATCAAGTCCAGGGGCAGAAGGCAGAAAGGAAAATACTCCCCAATGCCTCACTATCTCTATCTTTCACTGCGAGCATAGTCATCTTGGTAGCGAATAATATCATCTTCGCCCAAATATTCACCATTCTGCACTTCAATCAAAATTAAGGGAATCACACCAGGATTCTCTAAACGATGAACAGTGCATTGAGGTACATAGGTTGACTGATTATTACTCAGTAAAATTTCTTTCTCACCACAAACTACCTTAGCTGTACCTGATACAACAATCCAATGTTCGCTGCGGTGGTGGTGCATTTGTAGACTGAGGCGATGTCCAGGTTTAACTTCAATGCGTTTGATCTTATATCCGCGCCCTTCTTCCAAAACAGTAAAAGAACCCCAAGGACGTAATTCACTTGCAGCAATACTTCGAGAATTAAGAGCTGCGCTAAAGGGTAGAGTGTTAGTTGATGTGGTTTCTGTCAATTGAGCCATAGTTACCTCATTTGGAGACATACAAAAAATTTATTATTCTTAATAATTGATGAGAGAATTGTGGCTGATATTGCCAGTGCGAGAATTAGCAAATTAATTTCACTTTGATAACCATAGCAAAATCAGATGTTATGGGGTAACCCATTCCCAGTGAAAGTCTTGGGTCTACACTAACTCTTCATCAATACAAAACCCAGCTTGTTCGCAGCTTTAAAAAAGTATTGCAGAATCAGGGTTTGGGGAAAATTCAGATGCAAAATTAAAACATATTTGTGATAGTTTTACATTTTTAGCAGAAGTTACGGGCAAGTTAGGAAAAACGAACCACAGAGGACGCAGAGGACACTGAGAAATAAGAGTTTCAGAGGTTTTTGGTGTAAGTCCTATTTAGTTTTGAGTAGGTTTATGGCTGTGGTTGCAGAAAAATACCGATACCGTTATGGACACGGGCGGCTGTATTGGGGGAACGGTCTAGTAGTTGCCCTCCGAGGTATAAACTCGTAGAACTACCACCGTCCAAATTGAGGGCATTCACACAGCCCATAACTTGCATTAATTGGGCGTGTTCGGCTAAATTTGGCCCATGTCCGCCAGCGCGATTATGTACGGCAGTAATGAGCAGATTACCTGTTGTGGTGGTACAAATACCGCTACGAATAGCTTTTTCGGCGATGAAGGCGGCGCTGAATTTTTCGGCTTTGGCATCGAGAACAATTTGCCGATTTTGTAATAATAATGGGCCTGCACCGATAATGTAAGGGTAATTGCTAAATTCATTGGGTGTAGTGGTGCTGTTAAGACTGACTTTAGTGCCAATAGGTAATTGAGAGGCGTTACTGGTAGCAGTGCCGCGTAGAGTTAGTATGTAGCCGTTTTGGGGAATAGGAATATTAGTTGTACCAGCTTTACCACCTGATAGCTGATTGGTGATTTGGTTATTTTGGACGACTAGAAGAATTTCATTATCAATGATGGGTGTGTAAGTAGCTCCCCAAGCGGGTGTATAACGAGCTAGACCGCTTTGTACGTAGCCGCTGTTAAGAAAAAGAATTGGTAAAGGCTTGTTATTGGTACTGATTAAAGTTTCATTTAAAGTGAGACGACCAAAGTAAAATTCTCCTGAATCATTCCAAGCGATCGCACCCCGGTTTAAAATTGGCCCTGATATCCACTGATTATTCTGACGAATTGCCCCCAAAGGAAATCTATTATTGCGATTAAAATAACCCCCATTAATACCTGCTACAGCTAAATAACGTTGTGCAGTTTGAATTAAAGGAGCTGTACCCGCTAAGATATCCGAACTTGCCCATATTGGTTTTAGTGTGATACCCACTGCACGGGGATTAACTTCTAACCAAACCACAGGAAAGCTTTCTGTACCTAAATTAATAAACCTTTGTTGCCAGCGTAATCCCTTAGCCCAGGTGATATCCTTTGCTACCAAAGCATCAGGTCGAATATCAATCACTAAACGATTGGGGTTAGCGATCGCACTAATTCGCGGAGATAATCCAAAGGGAACGCTAAGATGAATATTTGTTTGGTTACTAACCATCTCCACTTTTTGAATCAGTGGTTCAGAAGTCGGTAACTGTTTTAACTGGTCTGGTGGTGTTGTCGGTTGGGGTGCATAACGTTGAATTAAGCCGTTATCAGCCTTACTATCCAGGGTAACTATCCACTCCCTATTCAGTGGTGTCGTTGGTTTGTTAGTTGGTGCGTTGGGATCAACAAGTCTTTTTATAGGTTGGCCTTGTGCAACTTTCCACGGAGTTGGACGATCTAAATCAACAACAAGTCTGTCACCCCAAGTTTGTTTACCTTGACGAATATTACTAACTTGTGCTGGCGGGGTAGAAACCACCAAAATATTACCATTGGCTTGCATTTGCCAGCCTGCTGTTTGAGCAAAACTAGAAATATCTAAATAGCGATATCCTCCCAACAACTTGGTGTTAAGTGCTGGTGTACCCAACGAAAACCACTCCACTGGTTGTTGATTAGGATTGCTGCTACTTAATAAATCTACCCCCATCAATTGTCTCAGCGCCCCATCACTAAGATGAGTTGTCACCGTACCATCACTTCCTCGTTGCTGTAACCAAGCTCCTTGTACTGTACGACCATTGAGAGAAATTTGACTACCAGATGGTATTACTTGTGATGAAGCAGGTGTTGATAATTGGGAAATAGAGCTTGGTAAAGACTGGGCTTTAGTCGCACCAGCAGTTAAGCACAGTGCTGTCGAAAGAATTGAGGACACAGAGCAACGGAAAAACTTGCTATTGCTAATTATGACAAGAGTATTAATCTGTCCTTGTCGGCAACGATTCGGCATTTTGACTATCCTGATCTAAGTACTTTTGAACGTTACCACCTTAAGCTGGTATGAGGAAATATTAAAAAAATATGTTTTTACTTTTCAACAAACGTGATATTATGTAGGTTGGATTTTTATACCTTGTAAAAACTGGCAAGCAAATTTCACGCCAAAATTACCAACGCACAATGTTCTTAAGGACACCATCCTTAAACAAGCTATAATAGTAGTCTTGATATTCAAATCTAGATGAAAAAATTCCCCGCTCACCGATAGCTGCCACTGTTGCGACTTTAAGTGAGGTCTAGTTGATAGCAAGACAGATGGCAATCAATAAGCAGAAAAAATATAGACGACAACAGAAGATATTTTAGGAATTGTCAAATGGGCATATAGTGTAATACGCTGACTTTGGTGCTGCATCAGGATAATTGCGGCTTTCAGGACATTAAGACTGTTCAGTTGAAATTTGATCTCAGGTATGCCGAGATAGGTGATATCTGACAGTTATCCTTTATCTGTCCAAAAAAGGATTGAAAAAAATACTTAGCTTTACCACATTAAATACAAGTAATGTCAGGGAAACCAGATTATTCGCACAAAGTTAGTTTTTCCAGCAGTGCATAAGCAAATAAAAAAATAACGCGGTGATTTTAACACGAGTGAGCTAAAAAGTTAACTCGAAGTTAAAATTTTTTTTCCCTAAATTTTCGTGACTATTTATTTCTCCAACGCTCAATCTTAGAAATTTTTTCCCAGCAGTAGCAACAGTGGCAAAATCTGTAACTTAACATTTCAGGAATAGAGTATGAATCATCAACAGTTAAATCAGGGTCAAAAAATCACATCGTCGGAAATGGAAAATAAAGATACCTACCAAGGACAAAAGTGGTTAGTAGAAGAAAGAGATGCCTGTGGTGTGGGCTTTATTGCTCATCGCCAAAATAGTTCCAGCCATGAAATTTTAGTCAAAGCTCTAACTGCCCTTACCTGCTTAGAACACAGAGGTGGTTGTAGTGCTGACCAAGATTCTGGTGATGGTGCAGGCATCTTGACAGCGATTCCTTGGGAATTGTTTCAACAAGAAGGAATTGATGTTGCCAACACTGGCAAGATGGCAGTAGGAATGATATTCTTACCCCAAGATCAAAAATTAGCCCAACAAGCAAAAGCTGTATTTGAGCAAGTAGCGGCTGAAGAAAAATTCACTGTACTGGGCTGGCGAGTAGTCCCTGTGCATTCAGATGTCTTAGGATTGCAAGCAAAAGAGAATCAACCCCAGATAGAACAAGTTTTTTTAGCTTCGGCTGATAAAAGCGGTGATGAATTAGAACGGGAATTGTATATTACCCGCCGTCGCATTGTCAAAGCTGCTAAAAATATCTCAGAAGAATTTTATGTCTGCTCCTTATCTAGCCGCACAATTGTCTACAAAGGGATGGTGCGTTCGGCGGTATTGGGAGAATTTTACGAAGATTTAAAAAATCCAGCTTTTAAAATCGCCTTTGCTGTTTATCATCGCCGCTTTAGTACCAACACGATGCCGAAATGGCCTTTGGCACAACCAATGCGGCTATTGGGTCACAATGGGGAAATCAATACACTGTTGGGTAACATTAACTGGATGATGGCACGGGAAGCCACCTTAAATCATCCAGTGTGGAATGATCGAGAAGATGAATTTAAGCCACTGGTAAATATTGACAGCAGCGATTCAGCCACCCTTGACAACGTACTGGAGTTACTCGTCCGTTCTGGCCGCAGCCCCTTGGAAGCCTTAATGATGATGGTTCCAGAGGCTTATAAAAATCAACCTTCTTTACAAAATTATCCAGAAATTGTTGATTTCTATGAATATTACAGCGGTTTGCAAGAAGCCTGGGACGGCCCTGCACTTTTGGTATTTAGTGATGGGAAAAGAGTTGGTGCTACTTTAGACCGCAATGGTTTAAGACCTGCTCGCTATGTGATTACTAAAGATGACTATATTGTGGTTGCTTCCGAAGCAGGTGTGATCGAATTCCCCGAAGCTGACATTTTGGAAAAAGGCAGATTGGGGCCAGGACAAATGATTGCTGTGGATTTAAGCAGCAATGAGATTTTGAAGAACTGGGAAATTAAACAGCGTATTGCTAACTTACATCCCTATGGCGATTGGTTGCAACAACACCGTCAAGAGTTGAAACAGTTGGTAAAACCATCAGTTGCTAATGGCAATGGTAACGGTAACGGTCATCATGCAACTGAAAATGGGCATCTAACTGCTGACAAACTGGATAAACAAACTTTACTTCAACAACAAATTGCTTTTGGCTACACCACAGAAGATGTAGAAATGGTGATTCAGCCTATGGCTAACACTGGTGCAGAACCGACTTTCTGTATGGGGGATGATATTCCTTTAGCGGTGTTGTCAGAAAAACCCCATTTGCTGTATGACTATTTCAAACAGCGTTTTGCTCAGGTGACAAACCCACCTATTGACCCATTACGGGAAAAGTTGGTGATGTCCTTGACTGTGGAATTGGGTGAAAGAGGTAATTTATTAGATCCTCAACCAGAACACGCCCGCAGGCTGAAGCTAGAATCACCTGTGTTGACGGAAAGTGAGTTAGCCGCAATTAAACTATCAGGTTTTGCGACTGCTGAGTTGTCAACTTTGTTCTCCATTGCTGCTGGCCCAGATAGTTTAAAAGCTGCTGTGGAAGCTTTACAACAACAAGCGGCGGAATCAGTGCGGGCTGGTGCGAAGATTTTGATATTGAGTGATAAGATTCACCCAACTCTTAATCAGGATGGAAAAGAGGGGATAAGTGCCGAATATACCTATATTCCGCCTTTGTTGGCTGTGGGTGCGGTTCACCATTACTTAATCCGCGAAGGTGTGCGGATGAAAACATCTTTGGTTGTTCATACGGCCCAATGTTGGAGTACTCATCATTTTGCTTGTCTATTGGGATACGGGGCTGGTGCTGTTTGCCCGTATATGGCTTTGGATACTGTGCATGATTGGTGGTCTGACCCAAAAACGCAACAGTTTATGCAAAGGGGGAAAATTAATAATCTGACTCTGGAACAGGCGATCGCAAATTATCGCCAAGCTGTAGAATCAGGTTTGTTGAAAATTCTCTCCAAAATGGGAATTTCTCTGCTTTCTAGCTATCAAGCAGCACAAATATTTGAAGCTATTGGTATTGGTGGAGATTTGTTAGCTTTGGGTTTCCGGGGGACAACTTCCCGTATTGGTGGGCTAAGTTGTAAAGAACTAGCTCAAGAGGTGCTTTCTTTCCACAGCAAGGGTTTCCCAGAACTGTCAGCGAAGAAGTTGGAAAACCTGGGATTTGTCCAGTATCGTCCCGGTGGTGAATATCATAGCAATAGCCCGGAACTGGTGAAGGCGCTGCATAAGGCTGTAGATGGGAAGAATTATGACCATTACGAAGTTTATAAACAGCATTTGCAAAGTAGACCAGCAACGGCTTTGCGAGATTTATTAGATTTTACAAGCAATCGCTCATCTATCCCCATCGAAGAAGTAGAATCAGTCAGTGAGATTGCTCAACGCTTCTGTACTGGAGGAATGTCTTTAGGTGCTTTGTCACGGGAAGCCCATGAAACTTTAGCGATCGCTATGAATCGCATTGGTGGTAAATCTAATTCTGGTGAAGGTGGCGAAGATCCAGTTCGTTACAAAGTATTAAATGATGTTGACGCAATGGGGCATTCACCCACTCTCCCCCATTTGCATGGCTTGAGGAATGGTGACACAGCTTCTAGCGCCATCAAACAAGTCGCTTCCGGCCGTTTTGGTGTGACTCCAGGATACCTAGCCAGCGCCAAACAAATTGAAATCAAAATTGCCCAAGGTGCAAAACCAGGTGAAGGTGGACAGTTACCAGGGCCAAAAGTAAGTCCTTACATCGCCATGTTACGCCGTTCTAAACCTGGTGTAACTTTGATTTCTCCACCACCCCACCATGATATTTACTCCATTGAAGACCTAGCGCAGTTGATTTTTGACTTGCATCAAATTAACCCCAAAGCACAGGTTTCAGTCAAATTGGTAGCGGAAATCGGGATTGGCACAATTGCGGCTGGTGTGGCCAAAGCCAACGCCGATATTATCCAAATTTCCGGTCATGATGGTGGTACTGGCGCATCTCCTTTGAGTTCCATTAAACACGCTGGTAGCCCGTGGGAACTCGGTTTAAGTGAAGTGCATCGGGTGTTGATGGAAAATGGATTGCGCGATCGCGTAATTTTAAGAGTTGATGGTGGTCTTAAGAGTGGCTGGGATGTCCTCATTGCCGCCTTGATGGGCGCTGAAGAGTTCGGTTTCGGTTCCATCGCCATGATTGCTGAAGGTTGTATTATGGCGCGGGTGTGTCATTTAAATACCTGTCCCAAAGGTGTGGCTACTCAAAAAGAAGAATTACGTCAACGCTTTACAGGTATCCCTGAAAACGTGGTTAATTTCTTCTATTTTGTCGCTGAAGAAGTACGCAGTCTATTAGCTAAACTGGGTTATCGTTCTTTAACAGAGTTGACTGGTAGGGCGGATTTGTTAACTGTGCGTTCTGATGTCAAGTTGAATAAAACTCAAGCCCTAAACCTAGACTGCTTAACTAAGCTACCAGATGCAAAACAAAACCGTAGCTGGTTGGAGCATGAAAAAGTCCACAGCAATGGATCTGTTTTAGATGACCAAATTTTAGCTGATACGGATATTCAAGCCGCAATTAGCAATCAATCGACAATCACCAAGACTTTTAACGTTGTCAACACCGATAGAACGGTGGGAGCAAGATTAGCAGGAGCGATCGCATCCCAGTATGGTGATAGCGGTTTTGAAGGGCAAATTAACCTGAATTTTCAAGGTAGTGTCGGGCAAAGCTTTGGTGCGTTTAACCTGCCTGGCTTAACTCTGACTTTAACAGGGGAAGCTAACGACTACGTTGGTAAAGGGATGCACGGTGGAGAAATTATCATCAAACCCCCAGCCGAGGCCAGTTATGACTCATCACAAAACGTGATTGTTGGCAATACCTGTCTTTATGGTGCGACTGGTGGCGTATTATTTGCCAACGGTTTAGCCGGAGAACGCTTTGCCGTGCGTAATTCTAAAGGTACAGCAGTCATTGAAGGGGCTGGTGATCACTGCTGCGAGTATATGACTGGTGGTGTGATTGTGGTTTTGGGTAAAGTCGGCCGCAACGTAGGTGCGGGAATGACTGGAGGACTGGGATACTTCTTAGATGAAGATGGTTCTTTCCCTGAGTTGGTTAACAAAGCTATTGTTAAAACTCAACGCGTAGTTACAGAAACTGGTGCGAAACAACTTTATGAATTGATTAAAGCTCATAGCGATCGCACCAATTCACCCAAAGCACAGCTAATTTTACAAAACTGGGCAGAATTTTTACCCAAGTTCTGGCAGTTAGTTCCACCTTCTGAATCTGACAGCCCTGAAGCCAATCCTGAAGCCACTTCAGAACAAAAACAGTTAAGTTCTGTTTAATAGCCACAGGAGTTAAAAAAATGTTGAGATGTTCCATGAAACGTCTCAACAAGGACAGGACTTACGCAAAACAGAACGAAAGTAGGGGTAATTCATGAATTACCCCTACGCAAGAATAAGGCTTTCAATCATATCTTGCGTAAGTCGTAAAGGATTATAGGAAACGCACATTTAATTTGTACTCCTATGTCATCCCCCAAAATTGCATAAATTATTTTCTGGTGTTGTCTAATTACTTTTTCTTAGCCATTAACTCTAGATTTTTATCTTGCATTTCTAAAAGTTCTGGAATAGTAACAAAGTCATAACCCTGCTTGCGGAATCTACTGATAATTTCTGGTAAAGCTTTGACAGTGTGAGTGCGATCGCCACCACCATCATGCATTAACACAATCCCACCAGGTTTTGCTCCCCTGAATACATTGTTAATCAACCTTGGTACACCAGGACGAGAATAGTCTATTGAATCTGTAGACCACAAAATAGTTGCATACTTATTGCTTCTAGCGTAAGCTACTACCCCATTTTTCATATTACCTCCAGGTGGACGAAACAAACTAGTTTTTACACCTGTAGTTTTATAAATAATATCTGTAGTCTTAGCAACTTCATAGGCTGCCATTTGCGGGTTCATGTGGTGATACCAATGATGCCAGGTATGATTAGCAATGGTGTGACCATCGGTAACTACCCGCTTGGTTAAATCGGGATAATTCTTGACATTTTGCCCAACAACAAAAAATGTTCCTTTAATCTTATTCTTCTTCAGAATATCCAGTACTTGGATTGTACTATTAGGCCAAGGCCCATCATCAAAAGTTAGAGCAATAACTTTTTGTTCTGGAGAGAGTTTAGCCTCCTTAATGGTTTCCCCTTGAAACCTTAATGGTACATCGGTAGTAATCCCTTTCGCTTGCGCTTCTTGCTGCCAACTAGAGAGCATTGTCTCCTTAAATTCTTCAATACGCTCCTGAGTTCCTACTTTAGCATTGATATAATTAATACTAGTATCTTGGCTACTTTGAGCCTCAGATGTATTAGGCTTAACAAGCATCATAAAGCCAATACCCAAAGTACCAGCTAAACCAACTAACGCAATTAATATTCCCTGAGTCCAAAAAAATGACTTATTGTTTTCCACCGCATAGCTCCTTCAAAGGTTGAACCATCAGTCATACTTCTGACGGTAGGTTATAACACATTTTGTCTAGATATTAGATAATCAAGGTAAGCATTTAGCTATCAGCACTTAGCAGTCAGCTAAAAACGGAGTTTAAGTGTAAGGAATCTGTGAAGTTTGTAATTTTGTCAACATCGTCGGATCATAAATCAATAATTATTCCATATAATCCAGACTTTAGAAATAAATTATCTATCACGAAATAACAGCACAAACTATCAGTAACATTATCATAGATGTATATTTTGCTGCTTAAGTTCCTGCCTTCTCTACAAAGAAAAAACATCTATTTTTCAAGGCATTGCGTTGTTTTGAGAAGTTTATGTATGAAATAGATAAACAAAAAACAACTGATGCTAGTTTCCCATAATTTAGGCTGAGTTAGTTGTTAATATAGATACTCTTCCACAATGCAGAAAAAAGGATTTTCTTAATAAAAAAATATCCCAAACTTTTTTGTACTGCGGCTGTATTATTTTCTCCAAACCACTAATATTACTCCTGTGACTATTAAACTTAATCCCATAAGACGGATGAGAGGTATAGGTTCTTTTAAAATAAAGTACCCTAATAATACCGAAAATATATAACCCACTGATACAGCAGGAGCAGCAACACTAAGATTTACTCTTGTTAGTAGTAAAATGTAGGCGATCGCACCGATACCATAACAGGTTAGTCCTAATAAAAGTTCTGGTATGGTGATCATGTTGACAATCAGACTAAAAATGTTCCCAGCATCAACCTTACCTAATTTGATCGCCCCCATTTTTAATAAAAATTGCCCAGCAACGCTGATAAGAACTGATACTAGTAGTAAACTAAATTCTTGTGAAGACACAAATTTTACCTAAATCTCTTAATTCTGATTTTTTCAATAAACAATAAGATCAATGACTACTGAGAGAAGTCGGGTATATAACGGTTTCCAACTATATGAAGTACATCTTAGCCCCCAGGGTGTTGAGGGTGGGGTTCTTGTACCTCAGAATATCCGGAAGTGCTGTATAAGCAGATCAAGTTTTTGTAAAACCTCCGGTTTCTTTCAGTGTATAAAGAGGACGACCTTTAACTTCTTCGT
This sequence comes from Anabaena sp. EIM26, assembly GCF_057568715.1. NCBI lineage: Bacteria > Bacillati > Cyanobacteriota > Cyanophyceae > Nostocales > Nostocaceae > Anabaena > Anabaena sp. EIM26. Next base: position 3,826,111 of record NZ_CM172472.1, read on the forward strand.
AAATTCGACCAATATATTCACCTAAAATGCCAATACAAATTAACTGAACAGACCCTAAGAAAAACATGGCAATTGTAATTAATGTGTAGCCTATCAAGGGAGATACTGGGGCAAATATCCGCCAATAAAGCACGAGAAATATCATAATTAACGCAATAGCAGCAGATAACAGCCCTAAATAAGTAGCAAGCCTCAGGGGAACTATGGAAAATGAGATAATACCATCAACTGCCAAGGATAAAGACTTACCAAAAGTATATTTTACATCTCCGGCATAACGGGGGCTTCTTTCAAAAAGTACGGATGTTTGTCGGAAACCTACCCAAGCACGTAAACCACGTATATAGCGGTTACGTTCTGGCATCGCATTGAGGATATCTACTACCTGTCTATCCATTAAACAAAAGTCGCCTGTATCTACAGGAATGTCAACTTTAGCCAAGCGCTTGAGAATGCGATAAAAAAGATACGCCATTAAGCGTTTTAGCCAGCTTTCTTTTTGACGTGATATGCGTTGGGCATAAACTACTTGGTATCCTTCATGCCATTTATCAATCATCGTGACGATTAACTCTGGAGGATCTTGTAAGTCAGCATCCATGACAATAATGCTTTTGCCCTGGACAAAGTTCAAGCCTGCTGTGACGGCAATTTGATGACCAAAATTCCTAGCTAGACTCAGGTAACGCACTCGACTATTATGGTGGTGAAGTTCGCGGATCATGCTCAAAGAGCGATCGCGGCTACCATCATCAATGAAAACCAGTTCAGCTTCACCGTCTAACTGTGCCATGACATTAATTAAACGGCTATACATTTCTGTGATATTTTCTTCTTCGTTGTAAATGGGGATAATTAAAGAATAGACAGGTTGATTCACAGTTATTGATGATTTGGTATAAACTTGTTAATCTCGAATTCACAACAAAGATATTAAGCAAACACTTTGTTATTAAGCAATAAATTATTTTCAGCAAATAATTACAATTAGGCAAATTTATCGTTTTTTATAAATATGAATTATTTCCATAGCTTGAAACTTAAAAAATCTTATTTAATCCTATTCATAATTTGGCTATTAGCATTAGTTATAGATAGAGCTTGGTTTTTCTTAGATGATTCTATTCCTGCCCACGATCAAAGCGCACATTTAACAGGAGCATTAAGTCATTATCGTCTTTTTGAAAATTTTAATCTCTTCTCAGGTGATTGGTGGTTATCTCTATGGAAATTAACTCCTAGTTATCGCGCTCCATTTGTATATATTTGCACAGTACCCTTTTTGTTTCTCTTTGGCAAGGGATACGACCAATCTAGTTTAGTGAACTTATTATATACAGCTATAATTATTCTGTCAGTATATCATCTAGGGAAATATTTATTTAACAATCACCAAATTGGAATCACAGCCAGCATCTTTTGTGTACTGTTTCCGATTTTGGGAATTGTGAGAACAGATTATTTATTAGATTATGGTTTAACAGCAGTTGTCATCTTCACATTTACCATTCTAAGCATTTGGAAAGATAGTTATACTGGTTTTGTATCATGGTTATTAACTATTAGCTTGGGATTAGGCATAGGGTTAATAATGTTAGCAAAACCCACCGGATTTCTTTTTATCTTTATCCCTGGTATATGGACATTAATTATCTTCATTAAAAATCGCAAATTTATTAAACTATTTCAATCAGCCTTATCTCTATTTTTTGCTTGGCTAATTTGTGGTTCTTGGTATAGTGTAAATTGGTTAACAATTATCACTTCTGCCTTACACGCTAATAGTGTGGGAAAAAGAGAAGGTGATCCTGCTGCTAACACTATTGCTGGATGGTTATTTTATCCCCAACTTTTACCCGAAACTGTTGGTTTTCCTATATTGTGTGTGAGTTTAGGGATTTTATTAGTTTATCTGATTAAAAGTAAATTTTCTCAAGATGCAATTAAAAATAGTTTAGGAAATTCTGGCTTCAATTGGTTATTAATTTTCCTAGTCAGCAGTTATATACTTTGTTCTCTGGGTACAAATAAAGATATTAGATTTATTCTCCCTTGTTTTCCTGTTACTAGTTTAATTTTAGCTCACTTTTTCCATCTAATAGAAAATAGCAAGTTTGATAAATTGAGGTTAGTAACGTTAGGATTAAGTGTCATAGTTTTACTGAACAACTTGTTTCCTTTACCCCTAATACAATCATGGGGAGGAAAGCATTTACCCAATGATGATGCTAAAAAGTATCCCCTTTCTCAACTGATAAATGAAATTAACCAAACAACTCCTTATTTACGCTCAACTTTAGGAATAATTCCGGTTTCATCATCGCAAATAAACGAGTTTACCTTAGACTATTTTGGTAAATTAGCAGACTTTCGTGTACATGGGAGAAAATCAACTACCAAATTAGCTGATATCAACCAAGATTTACAGTATTTTTCTTGGTATATTACCAGGCAAAATGAACCATATCCGGCAGATGAAAAAGGAGAAGTTAAACGCAAATTAACATCTTTAGTCGAATCTTCTCCTGATTTAAAACTACAGGCTGATTGGGAATTACCAAACAATGATAAATTACGATTATACCATCGTAAAAATCCGGTTGTAGTCATTGAAAAATTAAATTCTAGTGCTGAACCAGTTACTCTAGAACAAGTTAAAATTTCTGGTCAATTAATTAAAGAAAAAAATAACCCTGTAACTTATCAAATTACAGGTAGATGGGATAAATTACAAAATGGTTTGTTACTTTTAAAATGGCAAAATCAGCAAGGGTCATGGTACCATGATCATGCCATCGGTTTGGGACATTTATACTGTGGTTTGAAATGTCATCCCCAAGGAAATTTTCGAGTAATTGAGAATTTATCTACCTTTATACCCAAAACGCTACCTGTAGGCAAATATCAACTTTCTGCTTTCTATTTAGATAGAAGAAATAGCCAAATCACTCCTTTAAATATTCAAGATGTAACGGTAAATGTGATAGATAAAGGAAACATCGAAAAATCTCCACCTTTAGATTTAGTTTCTCGCCTCTCACAATTAGCACCAGAATTACAGAATGGTAAATTAGAAAATATATTTAAACAGATAGATAATTTTAATCAATATGATCCCACCCACGATTATTTAAAACAAACTGAATTTATAGCTAATTATTACCTGCAAAATCAACCAAATAATCTTAATTGGCGTTACACTCTAGCTTTATCACAACTTTTACAGCGTAAAGCACCAGAATTAATCCAGAATTTAACAGAATTAACCAAATATGATGCTCAAAATCCTTACATATGGACTTATTTAGCCGTTGTTCATCTATATAGCTTTCAACCAAGATTAGCTGAAAAACCATTAGCTATAGCCGAAAAAATTAAACCAGATATACCTGAATTAAAAACATTAAAAACCGTCACTAATATCATGAAATTTTTACCATTAATCAATTTTTAAATATGAGGAATAACCGCTGGTTGTTAGGTTTATTATTTACATCTTTATGCCTGTGGCTAATATTTTTAGGAAACTCACCTTTAAGAGATTGGGATGAAGGTACTATAGCCCAAGTTGCCCGTGAAATTTGGCGTAACTCAGCGGATAAAATGGTTTGGCTTTATCCAACTTTAGGAGGTGAACCATATCATAATAAACCGCCTTTAATACACTGGTTAATTGCTGTTTCTTATTCTTTAGGAGGTGTAAATGAATGGACAACTCGCTTACCAAGCGCGGTATTAACTGCATTGGGTGTACCTTTACTTTACTCATTAGGAAATTTAGTTTTTAACCAAAGTTTACCAGCATTATTTTCTGCTTTAGTTTATATGACCATGTTACCTGTAGTGCGTCATGGCAGACTAGCAATGTTAGATGGTGCAGTTATTACATTTTTTTTATTGTTATTATTTTGTATTTTAAAATCCCGTCAGCAGAGAATTTATGCTTTAGGAATTGGCTTAAGTTTAGGATTAATTACTCTGACTAAGGGCATGATAGTTTTGCTATTGGGGGGAATTGCAGGTTTATTTATCCTGGCGAATAAACAGTTTTATTTATTTAAAAGTTTATATTTATGGATAGGAATATTATTCGGTAATGCTTTACCTATTGCTTGGTATATTGCCCAATGGCGGCATTATGGTGAGGATTTTTTACAAATAAATTTTCAATCACAAACTTTCGCGCGACTAGTGGAATCTGTAGAAGATCATAGTGGTCCTGTTTGGTTCTATTTAATAGAAATACTTAAATATGGTTTTCCCTGGGTGTTATTTTTGCCGGGTGGGTTATATTTAGCTTGGAGAAAACGCCATACTACTTGGGGTTGTTTGATTATTCTTAGCACAGTGATTTACTTCGGAACTATCTCATTCATGAGTACAAAACTTCCCTGGTATGTAATGCCTATATATCCATTTTTAGCTTTAGCAATTGGTGTTAATTTGAGCGAAATTTGGCAGGAAGGAAACTTTAATGTCAAATTTCTGGGAGGATTTTTTACTTTTTTAACTGTTGCTGGTTTAGCAGGTTGTGCTTATTTTAGTTTTGCAGATCCACAACCTGCATTAATTATCATGAGTGTTGTTTTATCACTTAGCATGAGTATTACTACATGGTTAGTTATCAAACGAAATCGTAATTTTATCCCTGTTTTATTTTCGGGAATGTATTTAGTTTTATTGCTTTTAATGACTTCCCATTCATGGATTTGGGAGTTAAACGAAGCTTTCCCAGTTAAACCAGTAGCGGCATTAATTCGTCAACATATTCCAGCAGGAAAAACTATTTATACTTCTTTTGCTTATAATCGTCCTAGTTTAGATTTTTATTGTGATTGTAAGGTGATTGCTGTTCCTAATTCCGTATTACAGGAAATGTGGGCTAATAAATTTTATTTGTTGATGGATAATAATACTTTAGAAAAAATGAATTTAAATCAGAGTAAAATTATAGGAGAAGCCCAAGGATTTACATTAATTTCACCATTAATTTAATTTAACGTGAGTTCGACATAAGATAATTTGTGGAAAACATCATATGAAATTATCATCCCCACAATTGCACAAACAAAAAATGCACCATAGATAATTAGATAAGGTGTAATCGCTGAAGGGAATTGGCTTTTTTCATATTATAAAAAATTGTTTAATTATCTTAAATTCATGTATTTTCAATCTCGAATCAATACAAATGCACAAAACTTATATTTTGGGTATTCATGTTTCAGCTTTAATTATCGCAACAGATGATTATTGGAGATGAACCAGAATTTTTCAATAATCGGACAGATACAATTACAAATCCCCAAGTAATTATTGAAGTTTTATCTAAATCTACTAAAGGTTATGACAGAGAAGATAAATTTACAGCTTACAGAACAATTCCCAGTTTCCAAGAATATTTATTAATTGATCAAAACCGCATTCATGTAGAACAATTTTATAAAACTGGAAAAAAAGATGGAATTTGTGCGAGTACGATGAAGAAGATAAAATAATATCTCTTGTAACTGTACCTTTTGAAATTTATTTACAGGATTTATATAATAAAGTAAAATTTGAAGTTGTAGAATATGAACCAAAAAATAATAGTTAAATTTCGTCAGATTATTAATATAATCCCATTAAAATAACAAATGAATCGCCGATTTACACTAGATCACCTATTATTAGGTATTCTAATTATTGTCGCATTAATTCTGCGTGTTGGGATGGCTTTAAAATTCCCCAATATTTTTTGGGCTGATGAAATTTTCCAATCTCTAGAACCTGCACACAGATTAGCTTTCGGTAATGGTATTGTCACCTGGGAATTTAGAGACGGTATTCGTTCATGGGTATTACCAGGGATTTTAGCCGGTATTATGCGTTTGACTGCGTGGATGGGAAAAGGTTCTACTGGATACCTAATAGGAATTAATATCTTTTTGTCTATACTTTCGCTGAGTAATATCTTAGTGGCATATTTATGGGGAAAAAAAATAGGAGGAACAAATACAGCTTTTATTTGTGCTGCTATTTGTACTATCTGGTTTGAACTTATCTACTTTTCACCTAAAGCTTTTACGGAAGTTGTAGCTACTCATTTCCTATTACCTGGCGTTTATTTAGGAGTTCAAAAACCAATATCTCCGACTAGAAATAGCCTATTTTTATCTGGATGTTTATTAGGAATATCTCTAGCATTAAGAATTCATTTTATTCCAGCCATAGTATTTGCTGTCATCTACATTTGTAGAAAAAATTGGAGAGCAAAATGGTTGCCAATGATGGTAGGTATCATTGCCCCCATCCTCATTTTTGGAACTGTAGATGCTTTTACTTGGTCTTATCCTTTTCAATCTTTTTGGTTAAATATTTGGGTAAATATCGTCGAAGGGAGAAGTAAACTTTATGGAATTTCCCCTTGGTATGAATATTTTATTTTCTTACTTAAAAGTTGGTCTTGGTTATCCCTACCTATTATTATACTAGCTCTGATAGGTTCACGTCGTAGTCCTATTTTGGTGTGGTTAGTATTAATTATTATCTTGTCTCATAGTTTGTTAGCTCATAAAGAATATCGTTTTATTTATCCAGTATTGCCAATGGTAATGATATTAGCAGGAATGGGAACAGGTGAATTAGTTTTAAATTTATCACACCGATGGGTTTCACATAAAAAAAAATTAATTGCAATATTACTCTGTCTTTCACTTTGGACTTCCATTTCTATCGCTCTCCTCAGCCGATTTAATATTTATAATTCTTTGAATTTTTCTACTTTTGGTACTAATTTAGAAAATACACACTTGTTTGCTACAACTAATAATTTACTAGCTTTACAAAGTTTAAGTACAGAAAATACTGTGTGTGGTCTTGGTCTTTGGGGTATTCATTGGGCTTTATCAGGAGGGTATACCTATTTTCATCGAGATGTTCCTATATATCCAGTTGATAAAGCAGCAGATTTTGAACAGCTAAAACCTGGCTTTAATTATATTGTTGCCAATCTTTCTATCCCATCTCAATATCAAAACTATACTTTGCAGAAATGTTGGCAAGGAACTTGTGTTTATAAGCGGCCAGGTTCTTGTCGCCAGATTATAGATCGTGATATCAATTATGTTCTGAAAAAATCGGGCAATTAGTAGCCTAAGCAATTTATATTTAAAATTACCGTTAATTATTAAATAATTGTGAAAGCTATTACTCTACTTGGTTCTACTGGCTCCATTGGTACTCAAACCTTAGATATCGTTTCTGAACACCCAGATAAGTTTCGCATAGTTGGACTAGCTGCTGGGCGGAATGTGGACTTATTCGCGGCACAAATTCGCCAATTTCGCCCCCAAATCGCTGCAATTTCCGCTGCTGAGAAATTACCGGAACTCAAAGAAGCTATCAAAGACTTAAATCCCCAACCCATTTTACTTGCTGGTGAAGCAGGAGTGATAGAAGTTGCTCGTTATGGTGATGCCCAAACGGTGGTTACTGGTATTGTTGGTTGTGCTGGGTTATTACCGACTATTGCGGCTATTGAAGCGGGTAAGGATATTGCTCTAGCAAACAAAGAAACCCTGATTGCTGGCGCTCCTGTGGTTTTACCATTGGTGGAAAAATATGGTGTGAAACTATTACCAGCCGATTCTGAGCATTCTGCTATTTTTCAATGTCTGCAAGGTGTTCCTAAAGATGGTTTAAGAAAGATATTACTGACGGCTTCCGGTGGTGCTTTTCGAGACTGGCCTGTGGAAAAGTTAGCAGAGGTAAAAGTTGCTGATGCTCTTAAACATCCTAACTGGTCAATGGGTCGAAAAATCACTGTAGATTCGGCAACTTTGATGAATAAAGGTTTGGAGGTAATTGAGGCTCATTATTTATTTGGAGTAGATTACGACAACATCGAAATTGTCATTCATCCTCAAAGTATTATTCACTCTTTAATTGAGTTACAAGATACTTCGGTTTTAGCTCAACTGGGTTGGCCAGATATGCGTTTACCTCTGCTTTATGCTTTATCTTGGCCTGAGCGAATTTACACTAATTGGGAAAGATTGAATTTGGTAAAATCTGGTGATTTAACTTTCCGTGAACCAGATCATCAAAAGTATCCTTGTATGCGGTTGGCTTATGCTGCTGGCAGGGCTGGTGGTTCTATGCCTGCGGTATTAAATGCGGCTAATGAGCAAGTTGTGGCACTATTTTTAGAAGAGAAAATTCAATTTTTGGATATTCCTAAGTGTATCGAATGGGTGTGCGATCGCCATCAACATGATAACAAACAAAATCCCTCTTTAGATGATATTTTGGCAGCAGATAAATGGGCTAGAAAAGAAGTTATAAATGCGTCTGAAAAGTTAGCAATTCAGCCCCAAATAATTTCTCTGCACTAAAGATTAAAATAGTCCTACACTAATCTGATCTGGTGAGGTGTAGGATTATGTCTTATTTATTTTCTTGGACATCTATTTTTGCACAAAACTCTATAAATTCTTGAAAACTTTGCAAGTGATCTGAATTTGTTTTAATTCTGGCTAATAATTGTTCAAGATAAAATTTTTCTTGTACTTCTTTTGGTCTAGATTTACTATAGGATAAATTACGTTCTTTAAAAATTTCTCTCAGATAACCTTCGTGAAATAAAGCTTTGGTTTTATATCCAAAAATTTCCTTTGTATTTTCTTCGTCTTGTTCAAACTCACTAGATAAATCTTCGGGATTACTTTGACTGACATCAAAATATTTGATGTATTGCTTCAAAAGTTCATTATTTTGTGGATTTCTGACAAAGAAATTTCTATTTCCTAAAATCAGGTTTTCATAAAGTAATGATGGTTTTTCTTTTTCATCTTGATCGTCAAAAATTAATTCATCTGCTTCAGTATAAATAGTATCAAACCTACCTTCCCAAACAAATTCATTACCATTTACAGTAGAGAATCTTATTTTCCATTCAAAGCCATTTATTGATCCTCCATTTACAATGCGTTTTAAATCAAGAATTGCACGTAATATTTGGGTTTTACCAGCACCAGAAACGCCTACTAAAAGAGTTAAATTTGATGAAAAATCAACTTCATCAAAATCCCAACCTAAAAAATTATTCTTGAGTCTCAGTGAAATAATTTTCATGATTTTTAAAAGTTTTGATTTTTGTGTTTAACTTAAAATAAAAGTTTAATGAAATTTTTATGAATCAACCACATTTTCTCAACATTTTCGCCTATAATAAATAGCTTAATTTAACAGTATTGATTTTCAAGGATGTAATATTATGATCATTACTTTATTAGTTGCTTGGATAATATTTGTTATACTTTGGAAATTAGTAAAAACCACTATCAAAACTGCTGTTACTTTTGCAGCGATAGTGGTTTTATTATACTTTGGTTTTGGGATTACACCGCAAGATATTTTGTCTAAAATATCTGATTTTATGCAAAATATTTCTCAAATTTCTGTACGTAATTAATTCTGGTTCAGAAGAATTAATTTTAGGACTTACGCACTAAGCTGTTGTGCATTTAATTTGTATAAGTCTGGCGGGCAAGATGCTCACCCCACAGGATTTAAGCATTTTAGGATTATCCAATCTAGGTGCGTAACAGCTTAGACAAATTGAACATGATATGAATCAACGATAATTAGTTATTACAAGCTTTTGGGAGAACAAATTAGTAAGGTGCGTCAGATGTAGGAAATCTGTTAATTGTGCCAAATTATCGAGTCTGACGCACCCTACAAGAGGCTGAAACCCATACTTTATATTTGGTGTGTTCTGCCAATGCGTAAGTCCTAGATTTTTAATTTTTAATTGATTATTTGTGTGATGCGGAAATTTTAGCTAAAGCGTCTTTAAACGCAGGAGGTAGCTGACGCATAATTTTACCTTTTTGACGGTCTAATGCAACTAATGTCACTTGGGCAGTAACATATAATTGTTGCTCATCTGTTGAAACAATTCTATAATCCCAATTAATGCGGACACCAGTTACCTCTGCCATACGGGTTTTGATCAGCGCCATCATCCCTAATTGAAGTGATCGATGATAGCGAATTGACAATTCTACAACTGGCAAGTCACAACCTAGAGCTACTAAATCAGCAAATTCGATACCTATGGAGCGCAAACATTCTACTCGCGCTTCTTCCATCCAAGTGAGGTAATTACCATGCCAAACTATGCCTGCATAATCGGTGTGGTGAGGTTGCACTCTGACAGGATATTCAAACCAATTATCAAATTCTGCTTTTGTCAGCCTGTCAATGGCGCTAGTTGGTGGCAGTTGTGGTTGGTTTGGTTTTTCTTCAGTCATCTTAGAATCTTTTGAGTAAAGGTTTTAAGTCTTACCCATCAGATTTTAACAGACGCTGAAAAACACTTGATAAAACGTTAAAAATAAGGTCTATTGACGGTAATGGTGAGTAGGTAATAGGCGTTTAAAGAAAACTAACTCGCTATTACCGTTTTCCCAGTTACCGAAAAGCAAGGTCATATTTAGGATCATTTTGGGCGATTTAGCTCTTCTTGGCAAGGGTTTTATGACCTGTAGAAGTTGGGATAGATTGCTTGATTAGATTAGCTAATTCCTGTAATTGGCTAATTGCTTCAGCGCCTTCTAATTTCATTAATTCGCGGTCATCTCGCATTTCAGTCCAAGTAATTCCGTAATCTGATACTAGAAAGCGAATCAGATGGTTGTCGCCTAAGCTAACCATAAAGGACGCGCTGTTCATTTGGTCGCCACATGTATAGCAGGAAGCAGGATAGCCGCTTCGTTCTAGTACTGTTGCCAAGGCTTGCAGGTTCATTACCAAGTCTTGAACAAATTGTCTATGTTGATGGGCCAGTCTCAAAAACACTTTTTTCCTCCAGACACCACAGTAATTTGTGTCACTTTTATATTTTCTTTAGATTTTTCCATCCTTTGGTATTGTAAACTATTCATTACAATTCCTAAAAGATAGTTAATTCTGTAATTGGCTTCCTTGCTTAGGGTAGTAGATAACGATTTTGTATGTCGTATCAAACTATTCAATTTGCAAGATATATATCTGAGACATGACTACTAAAATTAACATTGTCTTTAGATGTTTAGGTCAACTTGACTTTGCGTTTTAATAAATCAGCTTTCAGCCTAACTCAAATCTGGTGCTAGTCAACTAGCGAAAAGTCGTAAATTACACTTCTATAAACAGTATATAGCCGAATTAGGGGTATTTATTTACTCTATCGCCACTTTTCGTCTTTTTCTTGTCTTCTCTATTTTAATGAGTTTATTATGGGTCTTATTCAGCTTTAGGGCTGTGATAGGTGTAAATTGTACTTGGGCTGCTTTTGAGAGATATGTTGATTTTACCTTTTTAAGTCAGCGATTGGGAGGTTTAAGCCAGAGGATTAACTACAGGGTTCTGGTAAAAAACTCTGCTTTTCCTACTGAATTGTCAAGCCAGAAAACTTACAATCTACAGACTTAACTCTGACTATAGCTAAACTTGGATCTGTGTTTTCGCCATTTAGGCAATAGTTTTGATTTGTTGAAGTTATCTAAATAACGCTGTATGGGATAGATGCATTGTGGTTAAGACTTCGTTTATAATCTCTCCCTATAGCGATCGCACTCACGGGTTTGTTGAAAATCTTAACAGAGACTTCAGTGTAGGCTTTAGGGTGGTAAACATATCCAAGTCTACCGAATGTCTTAAGATCAGCAAAGCCTATTTACATTAACTATATTAGCTCATACAATTTGGTGACTCTGGCAAGAGTTATAGATATCCAAGTTCAGAGACTAGGGAAAATGAGGGGTAATCTATCCATCCTTCCCATTTTTCCTGCTTCTCTGAACTCGGTTGTTTTCTGAACTGGCTTAAAATTCTACTTGCCACCAACCAAAAGCTGGGCCGATAAAGCGGATGGTGATCCAGGCTGCAACCATCAGAAAAATGCCTATCCACGCACCTTGAGTAGTCAAATTTACAAATTGTTCTGCTTGAGATTTAGTGATGGGAACCCACGGTAGAATGCGAGTATCTTGACCGTATTGTTCTCCCAGTGTGGTTTTACGACGTTTTGCTTCACCCATAATAGTAATTCTAAATTCAACTTAGATTCTTAGTATATGTTCGCAGGAATCATGGCTTTTGTGGAGAGATGAGGTTTCACATCTCAACATAAATTGATGATATAGCAATCTTAAATCTGATGTGAAGAATTTATTTACCCCTAAGCAGAATTTTCCTGATCAGGTGTAGAAAACAAGCTGGGATCAAGATAGTTCAAGCGTGCTAGAGGGCTGAGGGCGGTGAGGACTTGAGATCCGTAACTGCGGTTAACGACACGACTATCCAGTAAAGCCACGATACCTTGATTTTCGCGCACGGGTGCGATCGCTCTTTGCAATTCATTCAAAGCAGTGGGCAATAAGTATAACCGAAACCAATCTTGGTGCGATCGCTTGTAATGAGCTACCCTACCAGCCACCAAAGGATTTTCTAAAGATGGTAAAGGTAAAGTGGCAATTACCAACAATCGTGGTGCTGGTAAAACACCTTGATGCGATCGCCAATATTCCCAACCTGTCACCAAAATCCCATTTTCATCCAAACAAGTTTTTTCCACCTGCACCCGCGAACCAAACTCCGAAGCCAAAATAGCTCCAACTCTTGCTTTGAGTGGCACATCACCCACTAACACCACCGTCATCCCTGGTGCAGTAGCACTCAAACAAACCAGAGTACGGACTTTGTGAATAAAAGCTGCTTGAAATTCCGGTGTATTCGGTAGAGGCAACTTATAGGGTACATAAAGTTGAATTGCATCACCTTGACTATCCGCAGAAAACTTCAAACAAGTCACATCATCCAACCCCAAACGCTGACGGAATAAGGGAGCCTCAGTATCTGGTTCTAAGGCGCTACCAACTAAAACCACAGGTTGCCGTTGCCAAATTGGAGCCAGGATTTTGTCTAATTCAATTGGTGCATAGTGTAAAGAAAATAACCCTTGACGACGGTTAATAGTAGACCAAAAGAGGGCAGGATAGGAAGGATCATCCTCAAGGTTTTGGAATTGCTGCCAGAAAAATTTCCAACCATCTGGGAGACTATCTTTTTTATCTAAGGCCAAAAATAAACCTTGTAAAATTTCCCTTTCTGGCTGGGAAATTAGATAACATTCATAGGGATTTTCTGGATGCTGAAATAATTCATGTGTCAGTTGTACCCTCGCTTCCCGAATTACTTCCAGATGGTGGGGACAAGCCAGCATGAGTTGATCCCAATCATGAGATTGAATATTGTGAGTTAGCTGATCACGCACCCAATCTTCTAAATCGTCAACTCCATCAATAATTGTGGGAATATTGGGAGGAAATTGATTTGTGCTGACCAACTGCGCTTTTAACCAAGCCTCAGGTGAGGTCAATAACAAACCGTGGAAATCCGAACCAGGCCAAGCATCACCTGTTCTAATGGGTTTATTAGCTGATAACCATTGCTGTAACCGGGGAATTTCTATTTTCAGCAACCGTTGCTGCACAGCTTCCGGGGCCACAATAATTACAGGGCCAGGCCACATCAAGGCAGATGCGATAAAACTAGTGCGATATCGCCCTTGATAACCACAAACCGCCCCTACTTGAATTAAGGCACTACGTCCCAAACGCAAAGCCCGTGCCACCAATCTGGCCATCGTTAAGTGATGGGGCCAGGAAGGGAACCCCGCCTGCGATCGCAGGAAGTTATGTAGTGATAAATGAACTTCTGCCTCAATCACACGCTTTTCATCCCATAACAAGTGACTTTTTCCGAACTGCCTCATCTCTATTATGTTGTCATTAGTCAGTGGTGATTGGTAATGGGTAATTGGTAATGGGTAATTGGGAAAAATTTTCCCTGCCCCCTGCCCCCTGCCTACCAATCTTCCCTGTCACCTTGTCCCCTATCCCCTAAATTATGCCAACTTACAAAGGAATTTCCAGCGAAGCCTTCAGACATCCACTGGATAGCCAAGCAGAGCAAGCCTTACGAAGCTTACCGGGATTTGATTTAATCGCTCGTAAATTTGTAGAATTTATTTATGAACGCCCTCAATTAGTTTATCTAATGGGTAACGCCATCCAAGTAGGGCCACGTCAATACTCTACTATTTACCAGATATTTCGGGAATGTGTACGGGATTTGGACATTTACCCCGAACCTGCACTGTTTATCTCACAAAACCCCCAAGCCAATAGCCACGCGCTCGGACAAGAAAATCCTTACATAGTCGTCAACACAGGCATACTAGACTTGCTCAATGAAGCCGAGATTCGGGCAGTGTTAGCCCATGAACTAGGGCATATTAAATGTGGTCATACCATTTTAATTCAAATGGCCATGTGGGCGATGAGTGCCGCTTCCGTCATTGGTGAATTAACCTTCGGTTTAGGAAATTTCGTCAGTCAAGCCTTGATTTATGCCTTTTTTGAATGGCGACGCAAAGCCGAACTAACCGCAGATCGCGCAGCCTTGTTGGTAACAGATGACCTAAATACAGTTATGTCCTCAATGATGAAAATCTCTGGAGGTAGTAACAAATATGCCAACGAATGTAGTTTGCAAGAATTTATCGCCCAGTCTGAAAAGTATCAGGCGCTAGATGATGACGGGCTAAATCAAGTATATAAATTTCTCATGTACAATGGCGCTCAAGGAACGATGTTGACCCATCCTTTCCCAGTTGAACGCCTGCATTATTTACGGTCTTGGGCAGTATCAGCAGAATATCAAGAAATCAAGCGTGGTAACTATCAACAAACACCTGCTACCGGAGCAGTAAATGTCAAAGTTGAAACCCCAAAAAATGAAGCTGAAAAACTGCGGAAACAAATTGAAGAACTGCAAAAAGAAATTGACCGAATGAAAAGATAAGGGTAAACCCTAAGATCCCCAATTTCTTGAAGAAGTTGGGGATCTGATTCTTACTCAACTTTCTGGTTCGCAATCAGGAACCCCTTCTCTAAATACTCGACTAGCTAGAATATCTACCGCTTCGATAGTAATTAAATCTTGCTTATTTAATTTCTTCCCACTGCTCAATAAACGATTAGCTTGACGCAACCGCGCTCTGTCTATAGCATTGCGAACACTACGAGCATTTGCAAAATGAGGCATAGTCTTCCGTTTAATTAAATACTCCCGGAAGGCTTGTTCTGCATCTGGACTAAAACAATAGTTTTGTGATGTCACTAGAGATTGGGCAATAGTCATTAAACTATCAACTCCATAATCGTTAAATTCAATGTGTATCCCAATGCGAGAATTCATCCCAGGATTACTGTGAAAAAATCTTTCCATGTGGTCTTTATAACCAGCGAGAATCACAACCAAATCATCACGCTGGTTTTCCATCACCTGCATGAGAATTTCAATTGCTTCTAAACCAAAATCACCTGGATGATCTGGGCGGTATAAAGTATAAGCTTCATCAACTAATAAAACACCACCCATTGCATTGTTTAAAACTTCCCTAGTTTTCGGTGCTGTTTGTCCAATACCTTGCCCAACTAAATCATCTCTCGTGACTAACATCACATTTTCTTTGCGGATATATTCTAGGCGATAGAGAATTTCTGCCATCCGCATTGCTACAGTAGTTTTACCCATGCCTGGGTTGCCTAAAAAAGTCATGTGTAAACTAGGCGCACCCGCAGTTAAACCCAGACTTTTACGAATCCTATCAACCAGCAACAAAGCTGCCATTTCCTTAATTTTGTTCTTGACAGACTTTAAACCCACCAACTCCTCGTCTAACTTATCCAGAATGTCTTGGACGTGAGATTCCCGAAAAGCTGACTCTAAATCAATCTCGCCATTTTGGGTAACTGTAGTAACTGCTGCTGTTTCCAAAATTTGTTCACTCATGACTATCACCTCTGGCAATGACCTTGATGATAGCGTTGAGTCGGGAAATATAAAAGAACATAATATTAATGTGTCTTATATATTTTTCTTTATTATCAATTCCTGAGTTTAGTCATAGAGAAAACATTATCTCCTTCACCCCACCTCCAATATAGAAACAGCCTGATCTAGTTGGCCCCCATTTTCAATTTCAGAATTTTTACTGAGTAAGAATCTTGGCTAGTGGGACTGGTGTACGTCTTGGTGGATAATTAGGTACTAAGTGGGTTAATTCCTGATCAAAGATGCGACACGTAGACCCATAATAGGAAAATTATCGCAGCTACTATCCTGCTGGTGAAAATCTACAATTAAATATTGGTTGATTATTCTCTAGCCTTGAATCTAATTTAGGTTTTTCTCAACATGATGATTAAATTGACAAAACGGTTGTTTGTGTTATTGCTTGTGGTTGCTTGTAATTTCTTATTTCCTGGGATTACTGTGGCATCAGCAAATAATTTTTTTACTTCCCCTCAAGTAATATTTACCTCATTCGGCGAAGATACGAGCGACATTATTACATTTTCTGTAGATGATTTGACTCCCCAAGAACGCCAAAAACTTCAAGCAGTACGACAACGAAGAAATAAAGAAATTCTGGCAGTTTTAGATTCTTCTCAACGGACACAACTTGCCCATGAATTACATATTGGTAGCAACCTTAATCAAGCTCTAGAAACACTAGATTTAAACTCAGAACAACAGGATTTAATCAATTCTGTTATTGAATTTACTAATTTGAAACTGAAGGGAATTTTTTCTCGTCATGCCTTACTTGATGGTCATAAATAAAGTTAGGTATTGCAAATGATAAATTGTGCCAGTTGTGGGAATTAGTGCATTCTGTGCAACTGGCAATAATAACAGCAAGATTATTTCAGGACATATTTTGGCTTATTTTGTAGGGTGCGTCAGACTTCATAAATCCTGTAAATAAACAGATATTTGATATCTGACGCACCATAAAATAGATGTTTGGTGTGACACTTTCATAAGTCCTATATTTCTAGAAATTGTTATTTAGTAACATCAGCAATTATGGTTAACCAAAAATCAACTGACCGTCAACAAAGATTAGAGAAATTTTTACAACATTTGGCTGGTAAAGTCTCGCTGAGAGCTTTTCGTCTTCATCCACGAAGCCCTAAGAAAGTTCAACCAAAACGAACTTACCTGAAGAACAAGCCTCATGTCTCAACTTTTAAGATTCTAGCCCAAAGAACACAGAAAATTAACACACCTTGAAAGGGCTAGTCCTATATTCATTTACCTGATGCTATTAAACCCTGATTTGAATCGTCCTTATTTCTATTGGCTAAACTATCAACAGTAGAAAGGAACTCATGCTCTAAATAAGGCTTAGTAAAATAAGCAGTTGCACCTAATTCTTGAGCCAACTGACGATGTTTTTCAGAACTACGAGAAGTGAGAATTACCACAGGTTTTTTAGCCCAACTGGGATTCTGACGAATATGACTTAATAATTCAAATCCATTCATCCGTGGCATTTCCAAATCAGAAATTATCACTTCAATTTCTGGATGTACTTCCAATTGTTCGAGAGCTTCTACTCCATTTTGCGCTGACAATACTTGATAGCCAAATTTTTGCAAAGTTAGAGAAATAGTTTGTCGGACACTAATTGCATCATCTATAACCAAAACTACTTTTGGTAATTTATTAGCTATTCCTATAGAAGAAGGGAGTTGAGGTTTGATAGTATTTAAGGGAGCAGAGGCAGCCAGCAGCGGTGTAGATTGAATCTCATCCTCCGACGTTAACAGGGTCTGTTGAGAAGATATAGAACTGCTTGGTAGTGTTCTCACATCAAGTGTCGCTTGCATCTGTTGAGAATCTACCAGGAGAGTTCCGTCAATTACTAAAACAAGATTGCCATTAGCTAAACTACTACAACCATAGATGTATTTTGGTGGAGCAATGGCACTTCCCAAAGGTCTGATTACTAATTCTTGTTCACCAATAATTTGGTCAACTTCTAAACCCAAAATTCCTTGATTATGTCTGAGCAAAAGCACAGGGGTTTTCATGGTTTCTGTATCAGCATGACTGGGTATTTTATTTAAATAAGTACCGCCAATAAATGAACCATTGTAATACATCAAATTTGCAAGTTTTAAGAGGTTGACTAGAAGTTCATCCTCACCCGAATGCCAATGTAGAATTTGTTTGCCTTCAAATTCTTTGATTTGTTGTTCAGCGGGAATTAATATTTTTTCGATACTATCTAGCAATAAGGCATAAACAACACCCCCCGCTTGGACTAGCATTAGTTTATCTGTAGTCATAGAAAAAGGTATTTTGAGTATGAATGTTGTTCCTTGAGAAGGAGATGATTGGACTGAAACCAAACCATTAAGAGCTTGTAACTGAGTACGAACAATATCTAAACCCATCCCACGACCAGAAATTTCACTTACCTTACCAGCAGTAGAAAATCCAGGTGAAAACATGAATTCTATCAATTCCGATTCAGTCAGATTATGAATATAACCTTGACCATGATGATCATCTGGGATCAGATTTAGTGCGATCGCTCTTTCTCTAATTTTTGCTAAATTTATACCCTGACCATCATCTCTAATTTCGATAATAGTTTGGCTTCCTTGATGATAAGCACATATTTCTATTAAACCTGTTTCGTCTTTACCAAGTTCACGGCGAATTTCTGGAGTTTCAATACCATGATCAAAAGCATTACGCACTAATTGTAATAACGGATCATAGAGTTTTTCAGCAATGGCTTTATCTATAAGAACTTGTGTACCAATGAGTTTTAATTCTACAAGTTTTGCATAAACATTTCCTAGCTTCTGCACCATTTGAGGAAAGCGATTTAAAATCGTTCCCAAAGGCAACATTCTGGCCTCTACCAGGTTATCTATAATACTTAGAGTTAAATTATATTTTTTATCACTAATTTGAGCAGATTGTTTCATTAATAAGTCCAGAGACTCAGATGTTTCTTGCAATTGTAGTGTGTCTTCTAATGCTTCATGTAATGTCAAATTAAATTCTGTATATATATCCATTTCCAAAGCATCAAACTGCACAGCAGAAACTTTTTGCATAGTTTCGATAGAAGCAGAAGCATTATTTCCCTGTAGGGACAAATCACGCAATTGATTTAAAATTGCTTGATGTTGGCTCAGTTTTTGAGTTAATCTGTCAATTAGTTCTATAATTTGGTCATCATATAAAGTGCGTCGTTTTTGGTAAATCAGCAATTCTCCTGCCAAATAATTGAGATGTTGCAATCCATCTACATTTACACGTACAAAAGAAGGTTGTCGAGAATTATTATTTTTCCCAGGTAGGGATTGATCGGCTATTTCTTTATTGTTGATTACAGGGTCATCAGGAATAACTTCTAGGATGGATTCAGAAATATTTGTAAATGCCTGATCACTGACAACTGATGAAGTCACACTGCCTAAATAATGGTCATTGTTAATATCTGCTACAGTATGGGTTGTGATGTTTTGCTCTACTGTTTCCGAATCAAAAATAGTTTCTCCTCCCCAGATTTCCTCTAATAGATTCGAGTCATTAGAAACAGCTACAGGGGTAGATATTTCTTTGATAACTAGTAATTCTTGGAGTTTAGGAATGTCAAGCCATTTTTTCTCTTGTTCGGTGACAGGAGGGTAATTTTTATATTCTTTTCCTAATTTACGGATTTGCTTTCTGAGTGTATTGATAACTGAGATAGCATCATCATCTTTGTTAACTAAATATTGAAATTGGGCAATAGCTAGAAGAATAATTAAAATCACACCTTGACGATAAACACGAAGATTCGGCTGATCTCGTTTATCGACAATAAAATCTAGAAATTCATTGAGCCAAGTTTCTATATAATGTTCTGAATTTTCTTGACTATCTGAGAAAATTAATAACTTTAAACTTAGTGCTGTTTCTGGTATTTCTCTATAGTGATTAAACCACCCAAAAATATAGCGAATCGCTTTTAAATAAAATTTAGCATTTGCTGGTCTTAAAGGCTCGTTATTTTTGTCGCCAGATGTAATCAAAAACTGGTAAAATTTGGTAGTGATGTTGAAAAATACGGTAGCAAAACTTTGGTTGGCATGGGTGATAGATGATTCAAGTTTGGGAACTATAGCTAATGAACTACTAGTAATAGTAGGTGCGGTAGGTGAATTATTTTCTGTTACTTTTATGAGTGTTTGTAAAGCTAGAGAAGGTGAACCTCCGGAAGTGCGATCGCCTGCTAAAACTGCTTTTTGTGACTTTTGTAAATCAGCTAAAGCAATTTCGGCAATTTGGCGTGCTTTGTGGGGATTAGCTGCCAAAGCAGACATAATTGTGCAAGCTAGTTCTTTTAAACCAGGTAAATTCAACGATTCTGCTAAACCGAGAAATACATCCAGTTGGGAGTGTAAAACCTCTACTAATTCTTCATTACTGGGTGAATCAAGTAGAGCTTCAGCTATACTTTCTAAGCGTTGTTTTACTCCTACTTCAAAGATGGACTGGACAATATCAAATCCTAATTCTTCAGAAGTAGGAATATGAGATTCAGCCCCAAAAGCATCACCTAATGTTGTTTGTAGTTGTGCAAATACTGTACTTGCTCTCTGAAGCAGTTCTTCGCTATTAATATTACTGGCTGTCAGTTCTGTGGTGACGGCTAACTCCAGACATTCATAAGCTGCTAATAGCAGTGTTTGCAGTTCGGAATTTATAATTACATCTGGACTATATAGAGCCTTAAATATATCTTCTAGAGAATGGGCTATGGTTTTGATAGTATCTAATCCAACAGTAGCTGCTCCACCCTTAATGGTGTGAGTTGCTCGCATTAAATTATGAACTTTAGCAATACTGTAACTTTCTAAGAGAGTAAATAAATCCTGTTCAATTGTTTGCAATAGTTCTGGAGTCTCGGCTAAAAAATAAGCATAGCCTTGTTGACGAATTTCATTATCTGTAATCATAATTTTTTGTTTGATATTTTGGGTTTTGGATGATGTTAATTCATACTAGTCTTGAATTTTATATTTTATTATGCTTCAAATTTCTGATTCCCACAGATGGATAAAATCAGTAGGGCAGGTGATTAGCCTGCCAATACTAGGTAAATACAGCGGGTTTCGCTGTCAGGAGGTATATACCTAGCGGGCAAGATGCCCGCACCACAAGAGTTTCATTATTTAAGTTTGTATCTCATTTAAATGAAGTCTTCTGTATTACCCGTTTTCATGCACATTTAGGAGTGCGAATGGGGATTATTTGACTTTGAATTTACTAGCGGTTGTTAATAAATCTTGTGCCATTCCTGATAAATTTTGGAATACAGTAGCTATTTCTTGAGATTCACCAAAGGTCTTATTAGCAATTGAGGCTACATCATTCATTGATGTTGTGACTGTTACTGATTGGCTCATTTGTTTTTGAGTTGCTTCAGTAATACGCTCAATTAGTTGACTAATTTCAGCGGTGGCTAAAACGATCGCGTTCAAGTTTTGGCGGGTTTCACTCACCAGGTTTGTACCTTCAACGACTTGCTGAATACCCATTTCCATTGCTACTGCAACTTCGCCAGTTTCAGTTTGAATCTCTTGGACTAGTTTTTCAATTTCGATAGTAGCTGCTGCTGACTGGCGTGATAAAGAGCGGACTTCATCGGCTACCACTGCAAAGCCTTTGCCATATTCTCCTGCACGAGTCGCTTCAATGGCGGCATTGAGTGCGAGTACGTTTGTTTGTGTGGCAAAGTTGCTGATTAAGTTCACCACTTTAGAGATTTTTTGTGATGATTCACTTAGGCGTTTAATCTTTTTGCTGGTTTGAGCAACAGTTTCCCGAATGGCTTGAATGGCGTTTACTGTTTGATTCATGGCAATATCACCAGAATCTACAGTTTTGTTGGCTTGTTGTAAGGCTACTTGTACTAATTGAGCGTTTGTTACTACTGCTTGGGTAGAATCTACCATCTGTTGAATATCGCTTAGGGCTTGGGTGATTTCATCAGATTGTTCTTTTGCTAAATCAGTCAATCCTACTAGTGAAGAATTGCTATTGATAGAGGTTTGGGCGACTTGTTGAGATGCGGTTTGTACTTGAATGACGATTTGTTGTAATGCTTGCAGAGTGCCATTATAGGCATCGGCAATTGTGCCTAATTCATCTTCTGTAATGGGGGCGCGGACGGTTAAATCACCAGTAAGCGCAGGCCCAATGGCTCTGAGTAGTTGAATAGAACGTTGTTGCAGTAGTTCTTTAGCTGCTTTTTCTCTTTGGGCTGCTTCTGCTAGTTTGGATGATTGAGCTTGTACTTGTTGTAAGTATTCTGTTTGTTGTAATGCTAGTCCTAGTTGGTCGCTGATACGTGATAACAAGTTAATTTCTGATTCTTCCCACTCACGAGTTCCTGAGTTTTGATAAGCTGCGAGTAAGCCCCAGAGTTTTTCTCCAAATAGGATGGGAGCAATGATGTAAGCTCTGGCTTCATATTTTTCGATGATCTCTATGTAGCATGGATCAAGGGTGGCTGTATGAATGTCGTTGACTATCAGGGTGTCACCTTTTTTATAGCGCCCGCCTTCGTTATTTTGTAAGCAAGGGTCGTTGAGGATGGTTTTGATACCGGGTCCGACTAGTTTTACCCAACCACTAACTACAGATTCGGCGACAAATTCGCCACCCCAATCAGATGTGAATTGATAGACGGCTGCGCGATCGCATTTTAGGAGTAGACGAACTTCTTGGGTGGTGGTTTTGAATATTTCTTCTACATCTAAAGATTGACGGATGCGGTTGACTATTTTGCTGATGGCTTTTTCTTGTTCAGCTATTTGAGCGAGTTTTTCAGATTTGGATTGTACTTGTTCTATATAGTCTATTTGCGATTTTGCGAGGCTGATTTGCAAGCCTATCTGCTCTAAAAAGTTGACTTCCCTAGATTGCCATTGACGAGTTCCTGAGTTTTGATAAGCTGCCAGTAATCCCCAGAGTTTTTCTCCATAGAAGATGGGGACTATTATGTAAGCTCTGGCTTCAACTTGCTCTAAAACCTCTAGGTGACATTGAGCATGACCGGCTTGATAGATGTCATTGACGACGTAGCTTTCACCCTTGGCATATCTACCACCTTGGGTTTCTTGCAAGTGGCTATCTTCCCAGACCATTTTAAAGTCGGGAGTGGCAACTTTCATCCATCCAGCACCTACGGATTCGGCGACAAATTGTCCACTCCAATCAGGATGGAAGCGATAAACAGCGACGCGATCGCATCTTAGTGATTGACGGACTTCCTGTGTAGCGGTTTTGAGGATGTCTTCTAAATCTAAAGATTGACGGATACGGTTGACTATTTTGTTAACTGTTTTCTCTTGTTCAGCTAGTTGACTGATTTCTTGAGATTGCAACTGTACTTGTTCTATGTAATCTAACTGTGATTTGGCTAGACTAAATTGCGAGCCGATTTGTTGTAAAAAGCTGACTTCTGAATCTTTCCATTCACGAGGCCCAGTATTTTGATAAGCTGCCAACAAACCCCAGAGTTGATCACCAAAGAAGATCGGCACAATGACGTAAGATTTGGCTTCAAATTGTTCTAGGATGGCGATGTGGCAAGGGGCTAGACCTATGGCATAGGTGTCGTTAACCACAAAGGTTTCGCCTTTGGCATATCTACCACCCTTGGTGTCTTGTAAATAGGTATCATCTAAGACGGT
Source organism: Anabaena sp. EIM26 (assembly GCF_057568715.1). NCBI lineage: Bacteria > Bacillati > Cyanobacteriota > Cyanophyceae > Nostocales > Nostocaceae > Anabaena > Anabaena sp. EIM26. The sequence goes on from NZ_CM172472.1 coordinate 3,849,762, forward strand.
TTTGATATTTGGCCCAACTAGTTTTGTCCAACCAGTCCCTACAGATTCTGATACAAATTCTCCACCCCAATCCGGGTTAAATTTATAAACACCGACGCGATCGCATCTCAGAGCCTGACGGACTTCGTGAGTAGTGGTTCTGAAGATATCTTCTACATCTAAAGATTGACGAATACGGTTGACTATTTTGTTGATAGTTTTTTCTTGTTCGGCTATCTGCGCTAATTCTTCAGTTTTTGACCGGACTGTTGCTAGATAGTCTATTTGGGATTTTGCTAAGTTAAACTGCAAGGCAATTTGAGTCAAAAAGTTGACTTCTGAGCTTTGCCATTGCCGCGCTTCGGTATTTTGATAAGCTGCCAACAATCCCCATAATTTTTCCCCAAAGAAGATGGGAACGTTGATATAAGCTTTGGCTTCAAATTGCTCTAACAGTTCTAGGTAGCAAGGGGTAATATTTTCTTGATAGATATCATTTACCCATATGCTCTCACCTTTTCCAAACCTAGCTCCCTTGGTTTCTTGTAAAAAGGTGTCTTCTACCAAAGTATTGATATCCGCACCAACCAGTTTTACCCATCCAGATCCGACTGATTCTGCAACGAAATTACCACTCCAGTCTGGATTAAAATGATAGATAGCAATGCGATCGCATTTGAGAGCCTGACGAGCCTCTTGGGCGGTGGTTTTGAAGATTTCTTCTAAATCTGAAGATTGACGAATACGATTAACTATCTTCGTTAGGGCTTTTTCCTGTTTAGCAATCTGCGCTAATTGTTCAGATTGTTTGCGGACTTGTTCTAAATATTCTCCTTGGGAGATAGCAACACCAAATTGCAAACCAATCTGAGTTAAAAAGCTAACTTCCCAGTCTTGCCATTCCCGCGCCCCGGTATTTTGATAGGCTGCTAGTAAACCCCACAATTTTTCCCCTGAGAAAATGGGAGCAATAATATAGGCTTTGGCTTCAAACTGTTCTAATATCTCAATGTGGCACTGAGCTAAACCGATTGTGTAGGTATCATTAACGACAAATGTTTCGCCTTTGGCATAACGACCACCTTTGGTTTCTTGGAGGTGGGTATCTTCCCAGACCATTTTGAAGTCAGGAGTAACGACTTTTGTCCAGTTATTACCTACAGCTTCGGAGACAAATTGGCCACTCCAGTCTGGATTAAAGCGATAAACACCGACGCGATCGCATTTTAGTAATTGACGGACTTCTTGAGTAGTAGTTTGAAAGATTTTATCTACATCAGGCTGCTGTAAAATTTTAGTGATGACTTTCGCTGCTGATTGCTTGGCTAAGGTAGACTGCTGTAGTTCTTTTTGTAATTTAAAGCTCTGTAATCTGTATGTAATTTCTGTAGTTATTTGTGCCAGTAAAGTAGTTTCTGTTTCTTGCCACTGCCTTTCTGATCCACAACTGTGAACTACCAATAAGCCCCATACTTTGCTATCAACAAAAACAGGCAAGCTTAAACTCGCTTTGACTTGAAATTTATCAAGTAGTTGCTTTTGATAAGGAGTAACTTGAATTTGATTAATATCGTCAATGACGACGGCTTCTATATAGTCTTGATTGGTATATAAGCCAAACAAAATAGCTGGCAGATTTTCACCTAAAGATGGAGTCCAACCACTAGTTCTAGATTCTGCTGATACAGTTCCAGAATCAGAGTTAGTAAATTTATAAATCAAGGCGCGATCGCCACCAATTTTATCCCTAACTTCTGCTACAGTTACTTTTAATAAAGTATCCATATCTGCGACTTGGCGCATCTGGGTCGTTATGTATTGGAATCGTTGCCGCCAGGTTTTAAATTCCTGAGTAATAGCATTAGCTGTAGACGTATCATTATGGCTAACATTTACGACTGTATTACCATTTTGTTTGTCTAATTTTGCTGGTTCAGCAAAGATATTGCCTCTGTCTTCGTTACTTTGATATAAAGTTGTCATTTGTTTACCTTCAATCCTATTTTTTTAGTTAGTAATAGCTGGAACTTTAGAGTCAAAAAAAAATGTTAAATCATTAAGATGCAAATTACTTGTTTAATTACTATCTAGGGCTTGCTGAACGCGAAGAGCGTGCCGTTAGGCATATAAACCAAAAACCTAGATATATCAACAGTTACAGGCTGAAAAAGTTGAAGAAGGTGCAAGAAATAAGCGATGAAATCATCAAAAACCGTTCATTTACCCAGATTTGAGAATATTCTGATCTCCTTTTAATTCTTCCTCCTGACTCCTGACTTCTAGCCTTAACGGAAAGACTTTTTTAGCAAGCCCTAATTACAAGAAGATTGTTTAGTTGTGACTCCCCCACATAGGTGATTGGATAATTGCTAAAGCGTCTAAATTGAAAATCATTTCTTCTGAATCATTTGTGAAGTATCCATGCAAAAAAGGTGACATGGCTGGGTAAAATAAATCAGGAGATGAGAATTTCATTTTCTGGGTATCTAGGGATTCAATATCTGTCAATTGGCGCACTAATAATCCCAAGTATTTCCCCTCATGTTCTAACACAATTGCCATCATTTTTGAAAGTGTATTTGAACTTTGTAAAAGAGGTGGATAACCTAACATTTCTTCTAGATCAACCAACCAAAGCATTTCGCCACGCCAGCTATAAATACCCAATACACAATTGGGCATTTGTGGAACCCCACATATTTCTGTCAATGAAATTCTTAATACTTCTGTAATATGCTGCAATGAAATTACTGCTTGATCTCTGACTCCCAAATTAAAACTTAAATATTTTTGTTTAGTATCTAACATTCATTAATTTTCCTTTATTATCAGCTATTTTTTTAGTCACTACTCAGTCATTAAAACTAATTGATAAATAGTGACTACTATAACAAGGCAGGGGGAAATTAAAGCTTGTTTAATCAGCTTTTGCAGGGGATAATTTTTTTGTCGTAATTTGATTTATTTTTTGATTAGATTTTTCAAAGTATTTTCTAGTTCTTCCCTATCTACTGGTTTTGATAAGTAAGCTTTAGCACCTAACATATTACCCCAAATTTTATCGACTTCACTATTTTTAGTAGAACAAAAAACCACGGGTATCTGGCTAGTATTGGGATTGTTTTGTAGTTCTCTACAAATTTCATAGCCACTTTTACCAGGTAAAATTACATCCAGTAATATGACATCAGGCTTATTAGCATCTATTTTTATTTGTGCTTCTTCGCTACTGGTGGCAGACATTACAGAATAGCCGGCTTGTTGCAAGTAGCGGCTGATGATTTCCATATCAGTCAGTCCATCTTCAACAACTAAAACAGTACTCATAGCAATTACCTTTTAAATTAATTCCAACCTGACAGTTAAGGCTTAGATGTGCAATCAGACAGAATAAATATAATACAAGAAATAAACTACTCTGGATTGTTATTCTATCTTCAAGTATTGTATAGATATTTTCATCCGTTAATCTACGTATTCAACATAAATTAACATATATAACTGCCAATTTAATGTTCTTTTTAAAACATCTGAAAAGTTCTAGCTGAGAAAAAATCAAGTTAATACAAATGTTTTATGATCAATAGTTTTATGACAGCTTCATCGTGAGTAACGAAATAAATTCCCCTAGCCAGAAACTTCTAGGTGAGAGGCATTTCTCACCGTTGAGATAGTCTGTACAGGTAAATATTTACGTATTACAGCTATAACTCGATCAGCTACTATCGGTTTAGAGATAAAATCTGTCGAGCCAACTACCTTAGCACGAACCCGATCTAAGAGACCATCGTTACCAGTTAAGATAATTATCGGTGTATTAGCAAAGGCAGGAATACGTCGTAATTGAGTACAGATTTCATACCCACTAGCTACAGGCATAACCAAATCCAAGAAAATTAAATCTGGTTTCTCTTGAATCAGAATCGGTAAAGCTTGCACAGCTTCTTGAACTTTGGTAAACCTCATGCCACTGCTGGTGATAATATCCCCTAACATTTTACACACCAGAGGGCTATCATCCACACAGGCTATGAGTGGTGAATTTCTCCGTTCAATTTTTCTTGGCTGCCTGGGGGTAGGTTGATCAGCATCACTGACTTGCAAAGGTAAGTCAGGTATTTCGACTAACTCAATAATACCTTTGAGGATGTAAGGAAGTAAGGAACGAGAAACAGGCATGACATCCTGTTTCATTTTTAGTGCCAGTTCCCGCAAAGTGTATTTGCCATTAATTAAACTGACAAAGTTTTTATATACAGATGGACTCACCATTTGCTGGAGTTGTTCTGCTTTCCTCAAGATTGGTGATGAATTAGGAGAAATATTTGCTAAACCGACTTTTGACCAAATTGCCCAGGAGTCTTGCATATGCTTGATTGACATATCTGCACTGGTAAAACTCATTGGCATTTCTAAGACTACTTCTTGGTTTAGATCACAACTCACAGAAGCAAAGTCTACTTCCTGTGCTAGATCAAAAAATAGTTCTGCAATTGTGCTTTCGACAATCGCTTGAATTTGTTCTCGTTGGATTTTTTGCCTTTTGTGTAAAATATTTAAGAGGTTGTAGTCCCAGTAATCAATAGCAATATCCTCAGTTCGGCAACGGATTTTATCTACGTCAATATCAGGGCAATATTGAGCCATGTGTCTCCGCCAACGTCGAAAGGGATGAGCGCCACCTGTAGCCCATACAATTCGTCCGAGACGATAATAAAAAGTCCATTGTCGCCCTTTGGAACTTTTAATATTTAACTTGCCATTATATTGAAATTGAGTACAGGTTTTAAACTCATTGAGTAAGTTATGAGATTCTATGAGTTCTGAGTCGGTCATACTTTGTTCCTGATAATCAATAAGTTAGCCTCTATCAAATCTATACTAAGTGTACTGTAGAATGTAATGCTTTCCAACTTAACCAAGTTAGTTATTTGCAATTAATTTCCTGGTAATTAATTTCCATTTCTATCAAATTTATACTAAGCAGAGTCTAATGGGTGTTATTTTGGAAATTGACAAAAATATCTGACAATATAAATAGCACTCATTGATTTACTCTTAATATTGCTATGTAGCTTTTGTTAAGCGTGATTGTGAGCATCATTATTAAATATGAGTTGATAGAAGATTTGTTAAAATTTACCTTCTTTTGAGATTTTTTGAATGTTGTATGGTTTAGCTACACAGTAATGTTTAAAACTTAAACATATTAACCACTGAAGCTCCATTTTACTGGTTATTTACCTGTAAATTAACCGTACAAATGCTGATTTTAAATTTTCCTAAATCTTAATGTTTGGTATTTTTGCAGAAAATTTACAAATAATTCATATGATCTTACCAGGTTTGCTGGCAAGCATAGCAAATTTGTGACATAAATTGTTGAATAAAAAATGAGTTAGATGATGTTAGTAAGATCTCCTTTTTTCTATTCTTGATTTCACAAGTATTCTGAACCGATAGGGTAGCCGTATAACTCCTTACGTCGTCACGCAAGCTATAACCAGTCTGCGTAGCATCTCCTGAATTCTGACCTAAAACGAGAACCACTTAAGGAAAAATTAACTCTCTGTTACATAGTTGATTTCGCACCTCTTCGTCATGAAAAATACCAATTAAGGCTGAACCCCTAGCTTGACATTCTTGGAGAAGTTCTACGACTATTTGGCGATTTTTAGCATCTAGGGCTGAGGTTGGTTCATCTAGTAGCAAAATTGGATAGTGAACGGTTAAGGTACGGGCAATGTTAACTCTCTGTTTTTCTCCTCCTGAAAAGGTGGTGGGGGAGAGATGCCATAATCTTTCTGGTAGGTTGAGACGATGAAATAGGTTCTTTACTTTTTCAGCAGCGGTTGCTGCGGGTTCTCCTAGTTCTAACAGTGGTTCTGCGGCAACTTCTAAGGCTGGTACTCTAGGAATGACTCGTAAAAATTGGCTGACATAACCGATAGTTTGCTGACGCACTATTAGCAACTCATGGGGTGGAAGTTGACATAAATCCAGCCAATTTTCTTGATGTTTTACCCATATTGAACCGCTATTAGCACGATAGTTGCCATATAAACAACGCATAAATGTAGATTTACCTGCGCCTGATTCTCCTGATAAGGCTACACATTCTCCTGCATTTACATTTAGGGATACTGCTTTTAAAACAGGTATATTCACACCTCCTTGTTGATGTAAAGTAAAGCTTTTTTGCAAGTTTTCAACTTTGAGGAGGGTATTTGTAGAAATATTAGTTGGTGTTGTCGTTAATGAACTCATGGTGTTAAAGCAGCACTCACCAATAATTGGGTATAGGGATGTTGAGGATCATCAAGTACTTGGTCTGTTAAACCTGATTCCACTACTTGTCCTTGTTGCATGACGAGGAGACGGTGTGCTAAAAGCCTGACAACACCGATATCATGGGTGACTAAAATAACGCTGAGGTGAAAATTCCGCACTAGCGATCGCAATAAGTCTAACAATTTTGCTTGCACTGATACATCTAATCCTCCCGTTGGTTCATCCATTAATATCAATTGGGGTTTTGTAACTAAGACACGGGCAAGTTGTAAACGTTGCTGCATACCTCCTGAAAATGTCACTGGTAGGTCATCCATTCGCTGAGGATCGATTTCTACCTGTTGTAGCCAATGGGTAGCTTCTTGGCGAATATGACTGTAGTTGCGGATACCAACATCTAGGAGACGTTCACCGATATTTGCCCCAGCACTCACCTTCATGCGTAAACCATCACGGGGATTTTGTTGGACAAAGCCCCATTCGGTTCGCATTAACCGACGGCGTTTAGGTTCAGGGATTTGGGCAATATCTAAGTTTTCGCCACTGCGAGTTGAGTAAATGACATTACCAGAGTCAATAGATAGATTATGGGCGATCGCTTGCAGTAAAGTGGACTTACCCGAACCCGATTCTCCCACAATACCAAGAACTTGACCGGGATAGAGATCAAAGGAGATGCGATCGCACGCTTTGATATTACCGTAAGATTTGCTTAGTTGCTGAACTTTCAAAATAGGTTTCATCAGTTGTTAATTACAGGAGTTAGGAGTCAGGAGTTTAGGAGTATGGCTATAGCTTGAATAAAGAAGAAACGAACCGCGAAGACGCGAAGAACACGAAGGAAGAAGGAAGAAGGAAGAATTATTTACCCGTCAATTAATTATTGACAGACGACTAGACACCAAGCCAGTTTTACTCCTGACTTCTGATTCCTGACTCCTGAATTCTGCTGTATCCCTTCTGTTGTCGATGATTGCAGTAATCTGTATCTGAACAAATCCACATTCTTCCACCTTGGTCATCAATTACAACTTCATCTAAGAAGCTTTCTTGAGAACCGCAAAATTCACAAGTTTTATCCCATTTCTCCACACTGAAAGGATGATCTTCAAAATCCAGACTTTTCACTTTTGTATAAGGTGGAATGGCATAAATTCGCTTTTCTCTTCCCGCACCAAATAATTGCAATGCCGGACTCATGTTCAATTTGGGATTATCAAAACGGGGAATGGGACTAGGACTCATCAAATAGTGATCATGTACCATCACTGGATAATCGTAAGCTGTAGCTATATATCCATGTTTAGTAATATCCTCATACAACTTGACATACATACCTCCATATTCCTGATAAGCGTGCATTTTGCTAGTTTCAATTGCTGATGATTCTAACCAGCGTAAAGGTTCAGGAATAGGAACTTGGTAAACCATAATTTGTCCATCTTGCAATGGAGTTTCAGGAATGCGGTGACGAGTTTGAATTAGTGTGGCTTCTGCCGTTTTATCTGTAGTCTTCACATCACAAACTTTTTTGAAAAACCGCTGAATATTCACAGCATTGGTTGTGTCATCCGCACCTTGATCAATTACTTTTAAAACGTCATTTTGACCAATTATAGAAGAGGTGACTTGGATTCCCCCTGTACCCCAACCATAAGACATAGGCATTTCCCTAGAAGAAAAGGGAATTTGATGACCAGGAATAGCCACTGCTTTTAATAAAGCACGACGAATTGAGCGCTTAGTTTGCTCATCTAAATAAGCAAAATTAAAGCCAGTATTTGAATTTTGGGAATTAGGTAACAGAGGATTTGTCATTTTTTGATTTTACATAATGGTGTCATGGTAGTGGTAATTCATGAATTGCCACTACTGATATTTAGCAACTTCTTTACCACCTATATAAACAGAAGAAATTGCCGAATGTAGAGGATTATGAGGAGATATCAATAAAAAGTCAGCATCTAAACCAGGAGAAATTTGACCTTTATGATTACCAATTCCCGCTGCTGCTGCTGGATGACTAGAAACCAATTTCCAAGCTTCCTCAAAAGACATTAAACCTAATTCTTGTAATTTAAAAGGAGCGTGAAATAAAGAAGGGTAATGATAGTCTGAACAAAGGCAATCTAAAACCCCATATTTAGCGGCTTCAGCTACACTCATGTAGCCGACATGGGAACCACCACGCACTAAATTAGGCGCACCCATGAGGACTGCTGCACCGTAATCACGGGATTTTTCAGCTAAAGGGATACTGGCAGGAAATTCGGCAATTGCAATTTGACGGCGTTGACTTAATGCTACTTTTTGTTCACAATCATCATCATGGGAAGCTACGGGAATTTTGCGACTATGGGCAATTGCAATTAATTCTTCTACTTGTTCATATCCTTGATGTCTGTGTTTTTCTGTTTGAGTTAGTAATTCGGTTATTTCTGATTCAGAAAGGGCTACTCTTTGCCGTAAACCTTTGAGAAGTCGTTTTAATTTTGCTTCATCTCCTGCGGGTGGTAGATGGTCATTAATGGATATGAGATTTATCTTTCCAGATTCTAGCCAATTACACAATTCATCATGATTTTTAGTGTTAGCTTCTTCATGTCGAATATGAATTTTAGTATTACAACTTAAAACCTGTTTTCCGATTCCTAAAATAAAATCAATTAAGGAACGTGCAGAATCTCGACTTCTTAAACCTGGTTCATAGGAATCTGTAATTGAACAGAAAAAGGTGGTAATTCCCGATGCGATTAGGTTACGATCATTATCAGCAATTGCAATTGGTAATGGAAAGTTAACTCCTGGACGGGGGCAAATCATTCTTTCAAAAGCATCACCGTGTAAATCAATAATTCCCGGCAACATTTGCAGCCCTTTGGCATTGATTATAGGAAATTCAGGAGGAGTAATTGCCTGATCTATTTTGATAAATTTTCCATTTTCAATTAATACTGTTGCATCTGGAATCCAACCGTTTGGAGTGAGGATATCGACTGCTTGAATGGCTAGTTTTGTTGTTGATAGCACTGATTTACCTCGTTTTTTGAGAATATGGATTTTTGCACGCAGACACGCTGAGACGCTGAGAGGATGAGTTGTTATTCTTTTGATTGGGTTCTCATTTTTCTAACTAGGTTTAATTCGGCTTGAAAGTCGATGTAGTGGGGGAGTTTGAGGTGTTGGACAAATCCTTGTGCTTCTACGTTGTCGGAGTGATAAAGGACAAATTCGATATTTTGAGCGGGATTTTCTACGGTTTCACCTAATTCTTTAGCACGCATTGCCCTATCTACGAGTGACATGGACATGGCTTTGCGTTCGTTGTAGCCAAAGGTGAGTCCATATCCACGGGTAAATTGAGCAGGTATTTCTTTGTTACCTTTAAATTGATTGATCATTTGGACTTCGGTTATAGTGATGTCAGCGATCGCAATTTCAAATCCTAATTCTTCTGGAAATATCACTACTTCTACTTCTCCCATGCGAATTTCTCCCGCAAAAGGATGGTTTCTGCCATAACCTCGTTGGGTAGAATATGCTAAGGATAATAAAAATCCTTCATCTGCACGGGCTAAATTTTGCAGTCTTGCATCTCTTTCGGCAGGAAAAGTTAAAGGTTGACGTGTTAAATCAAATGGTTCTGTTCCTGCTGTTTCTGCAACTTCTGACTGCATCAAACCTTCTTGATCTAATGTGTCAATTACACGAGGTATTGGTTCGGTAATTGCTTCTGCTTTTGGTGTTGTCGGGGTTTCTCCTTCAGCCATTAATTTAAAGTCTAAAAGACGATGGATATAGTCAAAAGTCGCACCTAAATTTTGTCCTCCTGGGACATCTTTAAAAATTGCAGAGATTCGCCTCTGAATTTGCATTTTACTAGTATCTATTGGTTCGCTATAGTAAAAGCGTGGTAATGTGGCTCGATAGGCTCTAACTAAGAAAATTGCTTCGACTAAATCACCCCAAGATTGTTTGACGGCTAGGGCTGCTAATTCCCGGTCATATAAGCTACCCTCACACATAACTCTATCTACTGCTAGGGTTAATTGTTGTTCAATTTGTTCTATAGTTAATTCGGGAATTGTCGGATCACCCCGGCGTTTACTTTGAAGTAAAGCTTCGGCATTTTCAATGGCTTTTTCTCCACCTTTAACTGCAACATAAGGCATAATTTTTTATCTCCATAAAACACATTTAAAACTCTAATTATCTGTTCAAATCTTAATTTTCATAAATTTATAAATTTTCTATATTTCTAGAACTGATACCAATTTTATGTGAAGTTGCACATAATTCTAAAATCCATTGATTTATCCGCGTCTATCTGCGTACATCCGCGTTCAATTATTCTATGCAGCTTCATATTAAATTGGTATTACGCAAGAACTCTATAAAACCCTTCTTCCTTCGCGGTTTGTTATCTTCATGATTTTACGGTACGTGGCAGACCAATTACAGAATTTTCTGCAAATAAAAAGGCATCTAATCCTAAAGGAAAAGCTTGATAATTTTTTGCCCAAAAATCCCAAAAATGTAGGGGGATTTGGGGAGTAATGATTTGTTGTTCTAAAATACCTGGGGCTGTCAATACTACTGTTTCTCCTCCTGCTAAACCTTCTATTTGGATTAATAATGTTGTCGAATTTTCTGGTTTTTCTGGTGTACCACAATTAAAATTCGATAATTCTGTAAACTTATCCATATTTTGAATTACTGCAAAGTCTGCCTCTTCTGGTTGTGTGGTAAAACGGCAACCTGTATGAAATAATAACCAAGCTTTTACTTGAGGTTCAAAACTAGGCTGAAGCCATACTTGCACATCCAAATCAAATAATGTTAAACAAGCTGCTGCACAACCAGAATTTAATCCTCTAGGAGTAGTTAAATTAGCCGTGATTAAATATGGTGTTCCTGGTCTAGCATGGGCATCTAGTAACGCCCTAAATGTCTTCTGTGAATCATGAATAGGATCTTGAAAACCTCGTAAATGTGTGATTTGATTCATCTATCCTTCCCCTCTCATCATGGTGAAGAAGTCAACTTTTGTGGCAGATGTTTGACGCTGTTTGAGTTCTTGTTGATGTTGAATTTCTGTTTGTAGGGGTTGAATTACTTGAGTGTGAATATGTGCATACCAATCGGGGCATTGTAATAAGGCATCACAGAGGGCTGCTAATTCAGCATGACGGCGCGATCGCCCTCCAACATAACCAAACCCACTCACAGCATCATTTCCGTGGCTTTCTAGCTGCACTACACAGCGAGTAATGGTCATTTCTCCGAGATTAAATGCCTCTCCTGTCCCTCCTGCACGTCCCCGCACCATCGCTAAACCAATTTCAGGCGATCGTAAAAAGCTATAGTTTGGTAATGTTCCTAATTGGTTGACAAGTTTTTCTAGACTTTCTAAGTTCGCTTTAGCTAATGTTGCCATCCATTCCTGTCTTTGCGTTACGGTTGTCATAAATAAATTTTCAATAATTCATTCCTAAACCAACCAATTTCTTACCCTAGCTGATAGTACATCAATAATGCTGGTAGCTGAAACCAAAATAATGAGAATTGCACAAATTTTTTGGTACTCAAAAGATCCAAAACTCTGATACAAAGCAATTCCAATCCCACCAGCACCAACAATACCTAAAACCGAAGCTGCACGAACATTGGCTTCAAATCTATAAAGTGCGAAGGAAGTCCATAAAGGCATAACTTGGGGAATTACACCAAATATAACTTCTTGAATTTTGTTAGCACCTGTGGCTTTAATGCCATCTACTTGACCTGGTTCAATCGCTTCTACAGTTTCAGAAAATAGTTTACCTAAAATACCTAAAGTGTTAATAAATAAAGCTAAAACTCCAGCAAAAGGGCCTAATCCAACGGCAACAACGAAAATAAGTGCAAAGACAATTTCATTGATTGCCCGCATCGCATCTAATAAACGTCGTGTTGGTTGAACAATCCAAACTGGACACATATTTTCTGATGCTAATATGGACAAAGGAACAGCTGCAATTGTTGCCATTAATGTTCCCCAAATTCCCATTGATATTGTAATCAAAGTCTCTGATAGATAATATTTCCAATCACTAAAATCTGGTGGAAAGTAGGCACGGATATATTCTGTCATATTTCTACCACTTCCAGATAAAGCAGTCAAATTAATTTCGCTCTGAATATAGGAAAAAATTAAAGCAACAACAATAATGATTGTGAAAAATACTCTACTTGTAGTTACTAGTTTTTTCTCTTGGTTTAGCATCTCCATTACCATAGGAGATGTGGTAAAACTTTGATGATTGTCGTGAATGTTTCTTATTTCTGCCATTGTTAATCAGGACTAAAGCTGCTTGTCACATTCAATGCTTATTAATAGAGTGTAATACCAGTTTTATGTGAGGCTGCACAAAATGAGAACATCAATTTAATTATCCATCTTTATCTGCGTCTATTTGCGGTTAATTATTCTTGATATCTTAATTCTATGCAACTTCATATCAATTTGGTATCACAATCAACATATTTTCGATATTGACAGGGTGCTGCAAATATCTTAGTTGTCTTGTCTAATTTATGCCAATATTTGAATTAATCAACTATTAACATTTAACATTTAACCAAATGATTAAATTACTGGGATTGAATTTCTTTGAGTTGTTTATTTAATTCATCTATTTTTGTTTTTTTCCCTTCTGCACTAAGATTATCCTGAGATGTGGTTTCTTGAATTTGCTTAGAAATTTCCAGTTCTCTAATTGGATTCCACATTTTATCTTCAGCGGGATCAAAACCAGAAACTTGAAAGGGATCTAAAACTTTTTCATCTTTGTAGTTATAGAAGAAATTTTGAAACTTCTTTTTAATATCTTCTGGTAAATCTCGACGATATACCAGAGGATCACTAGGAATTATGGGTGATTTCCAGATAATTTCCAGCTTTTCTCTAGCTTGAGGATTGTTGAGTGCTAGTTTTTCTAAAGCTTCATCACTAATTGTAGCTACATCTATTTGTTGATTAGCAACAGCTAGAGCGCAAGCTTCATGATTACCCGCAAAAATTAGCCGTTTGAATGCTTTTTTAGGATCTATATTATTTTTAGTAAAGATGTAATAACTAGGTACTAAAAATCCAGATGTAGAACTAGGATCGTTAAATGCAAAGGTGAGTTTACTTGCATTTTTGATGATATATTTATCTCCACCTTCAGCTTTAGCTGCGTTGAGAATAGGATTATTTTTGTTGGTGATTAGATGAGAATAATAACCTTTTGTTCCATCTTTAGCAACAACTTGAGCAAACACTTCAGCATTAGCATTTTTTGTAGCTTCAATGTAGGATTTACCACCTAACCAAGCTGCTTGAACTTTACCAAAGCGCATTGCTTCTACAACTGCTGCATATTGGGTGACAAAGAAGGGTTTAATGGGAATACCTATTTCTTTAGACATTGCCGCAATCATTGGTTCCCAAAGCGGCTTTTGGTTAGCTTGAGATTCTGTAGAAAGGATACCAAAGTTAATCTCCTTAATTTCAGCTTTACTAGTTGATGAAGTTTTGGTTGCAGTCTCTGAATTAGTATCAGCAGAAGTACAAGCAGAAAGGATTTTAGCACTGGCTAAAGTTAGGGTGAATAAAGAAGTTTGTTGAATAAATAAGCGTCTGTCCATTTTTGCCCCCGTATTTTGCAGTTTATTGTTTATAATGCTTAAATATTGAATATTTTATGCTGTTTAGATTTTGCTTTTGTAGGTGTTTTGATTACGAATTATGCTAAAAGCTCTCCATGTCCTTTCATGACAAGTTCTTCTGTTGCTGCACCATAAATTTCATTGAGCTTGTTGTCATTCATTTCTGAAATTGCACCATCAAACATTACTTCTCCATCTCTCAAAGCAATGACACGATGGAAGTAATTGCGGACAATTTGGATTTGGTGCAACGAAGCTATGATAGTGATGCTATTTTGTTGATTTAGTTCAACCAACAACTCCATGACTTTACGTGCAGATTCAGGATCTAGGGATGCTATGGGTTCATCTGCGAGGATGATTTTTGCTCCTTGCATCAGACAACGTGCGATCGCAACTCGTTGTTGTTGTCCACCTGATAGCATTGAAGCTCGCTTGTAAGCTTGTTCTAAAATTCCTACTCTTTCTAATGCAGATAATGCTCGAATTTTTTCAGCTTTTGTAAATAAATGTAATGCTGAACGTACCAGAGATAACTTTGCTAAGTTACCAACAAGAACATTTTCAATCACTGTCAATCGGTTTACCAGATTGAACTGTTGAAAAATGCAGCCTATTTGACTCCGCAAAGCCCGAATTTGAGAATGTAATTTTCCGTCTGCTTGTAGAATGCTGCCAAAAATTGTCACTGATCCTTGATCTGCATTCTGTAAACCATTGAGATGCCGCAACAAGGTAGATTTACCAGAACCTGATGCACCTAAAAGCGCCACCATTTCTCCTGCGTGAATTGTACAAGATAGCTGATTCAGTGCTGATTTACCTTTGAAGCTTTTTGATAGTTGAGTAACTTCAATTGTCGCTATAGTGGTCATTTTTTGACACTTAAATACCTGTGCATAAAACTGTAATCCTACTTGGTTAAGGAATAACTAAGATGAGAATAAAATGGTTGCTCATCCTACGATAATTTGTGCCTCACTAAGTTGCAGTCTGCGTATCTAGATGATCTACTATACAATGCGTAGGTGATAGTAGTATATACTTCGTTTCGGAAAGGGGAATATCCCGACTTTGCAAAAACATCGCAAATTGTCATTTTGATAGCAAAACATCTCGCAGGGATACGCTTTATACCTTGCTTTACGCAAGATTAAACTCAAAACCTGATTTTTGCGTAGGGGTAATTCATGTAGGGGTAATTCATGAATTACCCCTACTTCCGTTCTGTTTTGCGTAAGTCCTGAGTATATTAAAAACAGGTTAAAAGTATCATTCTTTATTTCGTTCAGACAAAGATTTAAACCCTTTCATTTACCAAAAAATCCTTCATTCCGTGAAATCCTTAAATCTGTTCAATCAGTGATCAAAAAAAAGTCCGCAATTGCGGACTTTGGACATTGGATAAGGTTAAGTTGTCACCAAGAGAGCCTACAAGATGTTAGACTTGTTTGTATTTTTGCTGACCTAATCAAAAAAATCAAGTCTATAAGTGTAATTATCAGGACATAATAAAAGGAGTTTTGTCTGGCTAAATAACTGATTTAAATTTCCCCCAACATATTTATTTACCGCTGGGGGAGGATTAATAAAAACATAAATTTGATATGGTGATTAAAAAAAAGCAAAAGCAAATAAAAATAATCATATATATTGGCATATTTATCTGTAATGCCTGATGAAATTAGCCTAAAATTTAGACATAATACAAGACTTTTTGTCCATATTAATTAAAAATAAAAGACCCCATAAATCAATATTTATGAGATCTAAAGATTTTAGGCACAGTTGAGGATATTACCAATCATTTTATCAATCAGAGCAGGTCATTTCTCCATTGATAAAACTCTGGCAGAGGTTGCTAATACCTCATACTTGGAACCTAAAAGCCCACAGGTCAATTATTTCCACACTCTATCAGAGATAATTAAAGTTATGTAGCCAAATTGGCTATTTTTTATTTAGAAGTCCCTAACTCAACTTTTGTGGGTATTTCCACTAGCTGATAGAGCCTATCTTCAAACTTTTGAGTACATACTGACCAATCAAATTCCAAGATAGAAGGACGAGCTTGCTGAGATAATTGTGCTTTGAGTTCAGGATTTTCGAGAATAGTAATAATCTTTTGAGCAAAATCTTTGGGGTTATTTGGTTGAGCGAGCAAGCCATTATGACCGGGTATTACTTGTTCTGCCGTTGAGGGAGCAATCGCAGCAACTAAAGGAGTTCCTGAAGCTAAAGCTTCATTATTTGTAGTACAGAAGTTTTCGGTAACTGAAGGGTTAATAAATACATCTGCTCTAGCAAACCATCCTAAAAGTTCTGTGCCGTGAGACTCACCCCAAATAGTCACACCAGATGGATAATTTTGAGCGCGACGACGAATTTCTTGATCTAAAGGACCACTACCAATAATGACCATGTGAACATCAGGAATTTTAGCGGCAATCAACGGATATGCATCTAAAAGTTGAGTAACATTTTTTTCTGCGGTAATACGTCCGACAAAGAGAATAGTCGGTCGCTTATCTTCAGGAATTGGATCATAACAAATGTTCCGGGGGTGAAATTTTTCACAATTAATCCCTTGATAGGGGAGGTATTCAGCCGTTTGACATTTTAGTTTTTGGTATTTAGATAATTGTTCTCTAGAAGGAAATAAATTGAGATTATAAGACTGAGTGAATTGCTTAACTAAAAGTGGAATAATGGGATTAACCAACTTGAAGAATACATCTCCTAAGTAATATCGAATATAGGCAACAATATCCGTATGAAAAACTGAAATAATAGGAGTTTTAGTTTTTTTGGCGTATTTAACTCCCACAGGACGGCCGTAACCTTGTAAGTAAAATGAGTATAATCCTCTCATTTGCGCCGCTTCTTCAACTATGATGATGTCAGGCTGGAATCGTTCTAGTAATTTAGTATCGTTCCAATGCCGATAGTTTAATGGTTGGGGTAGAGATTTGTATAAAATCAGTGGTTTTGTAGGAAAGGCAAATGATGAGAAATTAGGAAAAGTTTCTAGTTCTTCTAGTCCCGGCATGGGACGATTACCAACTTGTTTCGGATACAGATGATTGATTTCTGGGTGAATGAGAAAAACTTCATGTCCTTGTTCAAGTAACCAACGCACTCGTTGATGTACTGCAACTGAAACTCCTGTTAAAAATGGAGCGAATAATCCTGTAAATAATGCTATGCGGAGAGGTTTGTTTTTCATGGTTAAAGTAAATATTTCATGAAAATGATATAGTTAGAAATCCGGGAATAAATACAGCAGAATTCAGGCGTTAGCGATAGTAAGTTTATAGCAGCCTCATTTATCTGCAATCTGCTGTATTTGATGAAAATGCTGATGTTGGGATTTTTTTATCAACTAAATACCAACATGACATTACAGAGAAATTTTGCCATCAATTGGTTGATCTAACCATTGATAAGGGTGATATTCAACTAGGCGAATATTCCAGGGGCCTTGGACTCGATAGGTAAGACCACGCCAGGTAACTGTTGACATCCAGAGAGAAGAGATCATTGCTAATCCATAAACCCATTGTGTCAAAGGAATGGCAATTAACATTTTCATGATTGTAGCCAGTGACACTTGAGCAATTGTTTGACCTTGAGAGCGAATTACTTCCTGTACTCCTAGTTCCATAACCAACATGAGCAATAGTAATCCGATGGTATAGACGCTATAGGACTTCAATAAGAAAGCTGCATCTTTCCATTCTGCTGCTAACAAAAATCCTAGGCTGAAGATGATAACTAGAGTAGGAAATAGAATACTAGAAACAGCATCACTGACTAAAGCTAACCAATTGGGATGATAAAGTCGTGAACAAAGTATTAAGCGTTTGAGAGATGCAAATAAATTTGGTAAATCGCATTCTTCTCGATTAACCATTAATAAAGAAGGAACAAACTTAATTTGCAATTTGTGTTTTTTAATGACTTTATGCATGAGCATATCGTCACCGAAAGCTTCTCCCCACTTTTCAAGCAGTTCTGTTTTGTGCAGGAGTTCTGTTTTGATTGCTAAACTCCCACCCCAAGGAACTTGGAATAGGAACATTTGCACGACAGTGGAGACGTTGCCGGCATAGCGCACTAAAGAACCCCAATAACTACCTGTGGGTAAGTACCAACGGTTTCCTGTGGTTAGTCCGACTTTGGTATCGGTGAGGGGACTAACTAATTCTCGCAACCAATTGGGGTGAACTATGGTATCTGCGTCTACTAAAGCAACTACTTTGTAAGAGTCATCTAAGTCAGAGACGGCTTGGACTAAAGAACTACATTTGAGACTACAATTGTGGCGGACTGTTCTCAAAGTGCTAATTTGGACATTAGTTGCAGCAGATTCTGCGATCGCTTCTTTGGCAATTTTAAACGCTGGATCTTCTGGACTGTCAACGATCAGCTTTAAATCATACTGGGGGTAATTTTGCTGTAAGAGCGATCGCACACAATTGGGTAAAAATGGATCTGCACCTCGTAAACACAGAATTACTGCCGTTTTGGGTAACTGGTCATCTGACAATAAAGGTTGTTTGTATGAGCGCAGATACCACAAAAATACTAGCGTTAAACCTACCTGAATCACCAGCCAACCCATCAAAGAGTTAGACAAAAATGTCATCAAATCTTGCATGAATCTATCGTCTCCGGGAAGATGAGGGATTGGAGATGGAGGAGATGAAGAGGTGGGGAGGTGAGAAGAATTTTGATATTTACTTCTATCTCCTCCCTATTTCCTGTTCCTTGTTCTCTAAGGGTCAAGAGAATATTTAATATTTATATTGATAGTTGTATTTTTGTCCATTTTAAAACTAGCATCGCGGAATTTTGGTGTACCAGTTTGGATAGAAACAGTGGGATTTTTGGAAACACCAAAACCTTCTTGCGGAATTCCAAAAAAATCTTTATTGAGTTTGCGGTCGCCATTTTGATCATCAACTACAGCAACAGCATAAGTCCCAGGTTTTAAACCAGAAAACACCTTCTTTACAGATTTGCCAGTGATCTTAGTACAGCCACTTTGAACTTCACTAGAATTATTTGTCGGAAATCCTTTTTCAGAAGCATAAATTCTCAAGCAAACTTCACCCGTTTTGTGACGGATATTATTCACTACTACAGTCAGTTTCATGTTTGATTCTGCATGAACTGTTTTAGCACAACTGAGAGTTAATAAAGTTGCAAATAATAGATAAGAAAGGCGTGTTAGTTTCAACATAAGCTGATAGTTGTATCCAGGTAAGATTGATATGCTTAAGTACTTAAATAAAAGCTACATATAGAAATCCCACATCAACTCTTAATCATAAAATTACATCTGAATTTCCATAACTATCCTGAGGAGGTATTATTTCTCAAGCATAATTATGTATAGAAATGAGAAAATATTTGCAACGTCATAGCTGATGTATTAAAAATTTCAGATCCTCCTAAATCCTCCTTAGAAAGGAGGACTTTAAGAAGGTTATTTTCCCCCTTTTTTAGGTGGATTAAGGAGATATAGCATTTCCTCATCACATGAGATACATCATAGCCCTCTGGGGTTTGAGGGTGGGGTTTTTGTAGCTCACTCAACCGATAACCGCTATATCAATACAACCATAGATTTTTCAAACAGCACGATTACGCATTGATGGAAAACACCAAATATGAGGAATGGGTTTCAGTTTATTGTCGAGTGTGTTAGATGTAAAAATGTAGATGCATGATCTGATTAACAAAAAATTATTTCATCAATTTCTGAAGATCAGTTTTTTGCAACCACTCATGTGTACGTCGCATTCCTTCTTCTAGATCTACCTTGGGTTTATAGTTTAAGATTTTTTCAGCCTTAGCAACAGAATAAGCATAAGGACGACTCATAAAATCAACAGACT
Organism: Anabaena sp. EIM26; assembly: GCF_057568715.1. Lineage (NCBI taxonomy): Bacteria > Bacillati > Cyanobacteriota > Cyanophyceae > Nostocales > Nostocaceae > Anabaena > Anabaena sp. EIM26. Next base: position 3,869,627 of record NZ_CM172472.1, read on the forward strand.
CAGGGAGAATATCGGCTTTTTTACGAAATAGCTTTTGTCCTTGATGACGCACACGCAGAAACAATTTCATTTCCTCTTTAGGAAGAGACATAGGTGCAGGTAAATTTTCCATTGCAGCTAAGTGAATAAAATACTCTTTCCAGGAAGTTTTTTCTCCGTCTGTGATATTAAAAATTTCACCATAGCTTTCCTTTTCCATAGCTAAGAAAATGGCATCAATCAAATTATCTATATATAGATGATTCATGACTCCCTTACCATCATTTGCATAAGCAAATAATTTTTGTCGCATCATCAAAACTGGTCGTACTATCCAAGGAATACTTCCTGGCCCATAAACATCTCCAGGACGGATAATAATAACACCAAACTCTGATGGTGAATTTAATTTTAATAGTTCTGTCTCTGCTTCAATCTTTGTCTGACAATAAGGATTATTATCTCCAGATAGTAACCCTGATTCTGTAACATTATCGGCATAGTCAAAGCCATAAACTAAAACACTAGAAAGATGTACAAATGTTTTGACACCAGATTGCTTTGCAGCTTTAGCTATATTGAGAGTACCACCAACATTTATTTCCCGAAAATTCTTCAGTTCACCAGCTTCTTCCGCAAGTTGAGTGGTGTGTAAAACAATATCTACTCCTTGACAAGCCTGTTGAGCAATTTTTGCATCAGTGATGCTACCAACAATGATTTCAACTCCTAAATTTTGGAGAGTTTTATTCTGCCCTGAAGAACTTTGTAAGCCTCGTACTTTCATCCCTTGAGCAATCGCTAACTCGGCTGCACGTAAGCCGATAAATTCATCAGTACCAGTAATTAGAAGAGTTTTGCTGTGAAGATTCATAGGACAATATTGATGGGTAAATATGTTGACTTAAATTACTGAATTTATGCTAGATTTACTAGAAAATATCAGCCGGATCTGCGGAGCGCAGTTTATTAATAGCTAATGCTCCAGAAGTTATACAAATTAAAACCGTAGATGTTAAGACAATTAATCCATTATTAGGAGTCATAATGATAGGTAATTTAGTCGATTTCATGGCAAAATCATATAGCATCAAGGAAATAATAAACCCTGGTATATAAGATAATATTGCCAAAATTAATGCCTGTTGAAAAACCACATTTAATAAATACCCATTGGCATAACCAATAGCTTTTAATGTTGCGTAGGCAATAAATTGAGTGGCTATATTGCTATATAGAATTTGATAAACTATCACCACACCAACCACAGAAGCCATTGTTAACATGAGGTTAAGAATGAAACCAATAGGAGTTCTTACAGACCAATATTGTTTTTCAAAGTCAATAAAGCCTTGACGAGTAAAAATCTGCACATCATTGGGTAAACTTGCTTTCAAATTTGCTAAAATCTTATTTGCATCAACACCAGATTTGAGTTTAATAATACCTACATCTATCTTTTCAACAGGACGACTATTAGGATTTATCTTCAAAAAAGTTGAGTCACTTACAATTAAGTTTCCATCTACACCAAAGGAAGGACCCAAACTGAATAAACCACCTACTCGAACTCGATAACCTCTAGTGGCATCAAAAGGAAAAATTTCAATTGTTTGTTCTGTATCACCGCGCTGAAATTTTTCTGCTATTGGCCCAAATTCTGGTCGAGAATCTCTGTCAAATAGCATGACATCAGGAATTTTGAGTTTATCTAAATTCTGCTCAAGTTCAGGGATATTCATAACTGGTTTTCCTGGATCAAAACCAATTACATATATTAAATATTTTTCACCAGTTGCAGGATTTTTTAATTTGGCAAATTGCAGATACATTGGACTCACAGACTCTACACCATCAAATCCTAATGTTTGATGTAAACGAATCCGAGAAAAACTTTGATTTGAGGTCAAAGATTTATATTGAGAACTAACTAAAAATAAATCACCTTTGAGGTTTTGATGTAATGCTGTAGCACTAGAATAAAGTGCATCTTGAAACCCTAGCTGAATAAACATCAGCAGCACAATAAAAGCAATTCCGGCTACAGCTACGACAAAACGTACTTTTTGCTGGACTAACTGTAGCCATGCTAAAGGAATTTTGATATTCATATATTTGTCTTTACTTGTTAGTCATTAGTAAGTGGTATTTGGGTGATTGATGTTCCCATATCTCCATCTTTCCCTATTTCTTCTATCGCTAATGACTAGATTTGAATAGCAACGTCTACTTGCAAGTTGGTGAAACGAGATACCTTTTGAATATCAGCAGGGTTATCAATTGATATTTTGACTTCAATGATTCTGCGGTCTGTATCTGAATAGGGGTTAATGCTAAAGATGCTTTGTTTGTCAACTTGCCAACCAACTTCCTTCACTGTTCCCTGTATTTTTTCCGCAAAAGCTGCGCTAGTGATCATCGCTTTTTGACCAATGCGTACTTTTTGAATATCGGTTTGATAAACTTCAGCAATCACATTCATTTCTGATATCTTACCAAGTTCAGCAAAACCAGATGTAGAGATTACTTCACCATTTTTGGCATGAATTTTCAAAACTCTGCCATCTATGGGAGATTTGATGTAAGTTAAATCGTGGTCTGCTTTGGCTTGTTGAATAGCAGTGTTAGCACTTTTGACTTCACTCTCTGCTAACTGAATATCTACACTACGTACTTCTTTAATGCTGTTGAGTCTAGCATTTGCTTCCTTAATTTGATCTTTCAGAGTGTCTTGAGTACGTATAAGAGAGGCTTTGGCTTCTGTTAACTGTTGTTGTGTAATTTTGAGTTGCAAAGCCTTGGTATCAGCTACGGAAGCAGAAACTGCACCATCTTTATATAATTGTTGATAGCGATCGCTCTCTGTTTGAGCATTGTTTACTTCCGCTTGGATACGGTTAATTGCTGCTACCTGAGCCGCAATATCACCTTTTAATTGTGAATCTAAACGAGTAACGGTGGCTTTTTGAGCATTAATATCACCTGGTTTAGCCCCAGCTTTCACCTGTGTTAGTTTAGATTTAGCAATTAGTAGTCTGTCTAACGCTTGTTTGATAGCAGTTTTAGAACGAGTATAGTCATCTAAATAAGCTAATATTTGTCCCTGTTTAACTTCGTCTCCTTCCGCTATCAATAGTTTTTCAACACGCACACCGTTGATAGAATTAGGAGCAGATAAATAAGTAATTTTACCTTTTGGTTGCAATCTTCCCAAAGCAGTTACAGCAACTTTGCCAGGAGTTGTTTGAGGAGAACCAACTGAGGAAGACTGTAACTGAGAATTAGGTTGCATCTTCAATTGAGAAAAACTGTAAAAAGATGCTAAACCAGCAGCTAACGTAATAGACGCAGCCAAAACTATTTTCCATTTCATAGCAGTATTTTTCAATAATTGGCTTTCTTTGTTTTCTGCCATCTTTTTATTCCAAGTATTTTCTGCTCAGGGATAGTCGTGATACCTATATCAATTCAATGTCAGATAATTTTGGATTTAGGATTGATTTCACGGTAAGTATTCAGGATACAGAATGTTTGATATAGCAGGGAACAGAAGAGAAAAATATTCTTATTCCTTATTCCTTATTCCTTCTTTCTCCTTTCTCCTGAATCCTGAATCCTGACTCCTGACTCCTGAATCCTTAAGTTATAAATTGTTGTTAGACTGAGTAGCTGCCAAAGATAATATGAACAGCAGCTAAATCAACGGTAATATTACTTCTGAGTATCCTTAGTTTTATCCTTAATCGGAATTTTATAAAGTAGCGTAAAATACCTTAGCGCTAAGTTAAAATTTCAATTCCTAGATGTGATGAAGCTCTGTTGTAATGATCTAGAAAAACCGGGATAAACTTATATTTAATTTTGCCCAAAAAATTTGATTTTGTCAACTAAATAAATAGGAATGTCTTGACATATGAATAGAAATCATATTTGTACTCAAAAACCCAACGAAAACTATCTATTGCTGATGGGATATTACATTAAAAGCTCATAAATCAATTATTAAATCTGTATTTTTCTTAGCAAACAATCCTTGATAATGATTAAATATACAGATTTCCTCACAACTTAATATCGCTGGTGTTGAAGTCATCACATCCGCTAAATTAATATTTGCTTTATAAATAACTTCTTTGAGTATTAAACTGAGTTATCTTATAAATTCATCAACAACTTAACCCTAATTATGATGTTTCTCTGAGAAAAAAGATATTTATGTTCAAAGGAATCGAATGTGTATTTAATGATTTGTGATTTCCTAGACAATCTATCTATAAGACTTTATTTTTCAATGAAAAATCTCCAGAAAATACGGAATCCCTAAAACTCAAACCGTACAAAACCTAGTCAAAGATTATACGATTAGATGGATTAGTATTTCAAAATCGAGTAAATTAACAAAATATTTTTTCCTAAACTTACTTTAAATGAACTATTCAATTTCTATAAGCTGTGCTAGTCTTTGTATTAATTCAATGTTTAAAAGCTCCAAGGCATTAGTCAATTAATGGAAAGTCAAAAGGAAAAAATACTAAAATAGAGCTACATGATGATGACAAGAAAAACGTTTAAGTATTTTTTCTGGTTACATGGATTGAGATTAAATGTGGTGTTATTTCTGTAACGAACTTGGCAGCTTTTATTGGTTGAATCGCATACAATATATTATCCTGGGTGGTAAAACTGGCTATGGTATTGATCAAGACAGATAACATTGTAATTAACACTAATTACGTTTCTGTAGTGAAGCTAGAACATCCAAATGGGGTAAGAATTCAGGAGTCAGGAGTCAGAATGCTTATGAAATGAAGAATAGAGCGCAGTGAGATTTTCTCAAAATTGTCAAAGTTGACTAAAAAAGCCTTTATTCTCTTGAACCGCAGGTTCGTGTAGCGTCTTCTGTATTCTCGATTCTGAATACTTACCAAATGGTGAGAAAAAAATACACATTTCTATTTTCAACCCTACTCTTCACTTTCTTTTATGCCAATGGCATAAAATCACTCAAAATCCTTACCATGATGATTGGATACGGTTCACTAATTTAGTACCTAAAACAAGTCCAGAATTTTTTACCAGCTTCCACAATATCAAGAGTCGTTTGTGTAGCATTACGTAAGTCCTGTCAATAAACTCATCCTTTGGGATATGCCACAGGCTTTCAGCATAGCGTCTCTGACAAAAGAAGAAAAGGGAAGACAACTTTGTATAGTATTTTTACAGCATTACAGTGTTTCCAAATCGCCTCAAAAACCCAAAATACCAATTATTTAGATGTTCAGTTAAGGCAGGATTTACAGTGTGGTGTTGATTGGGAAAAACCTTCGTTATTACGCAGATAGGATAGCTAACTGCTGATAAAAAGAGGTGGCTTCATCACTTCTAGGCAACAGAAATTACTGTAACTAAACAATTCACAGTACTCAAAATTAGTCTATGCCATGATATCTGCTTCTTCAATTAATACTGCCTTGTCGGAGTTAGAGAGCCTTATTAACAGTTGTGAAAAGGATTTGATTAGGTTTATAGAGGAAAAACAAATGAAATCAGAAACGTCAATATCTACTAACAAAATTAATAGACAACTGCAACAAAATCCGATAGCAATTGTCGGTATGGCATCTTTATTACCAAAAGCCAGAAATTTGCGGGAATACTGGCACAATATTGTTAATAAAACTGACTGTATTACTGATGTTCCTGAGACACATTGGAGCGTCAAAGACTACTACGATCCTAACCCCAGAACACTAGAGGATAAAACCTATTGTAAACGCGGTGGATTTATCCCCGAAGTAGATTTTAATCCGATGGAATTTGGTATCCCTCCCAGCATTTTAGAAGTTACTGATGTATCACAACTATTAAGTTTAGTAGTTGCGAAAGAAGCAATGGAAGATGCTGGTTATAGTGAATCTCGTGAGTTTAACCGCGAGAATGTGGGGGTAATTTTAGGTGTAGCGCAAGCCAAGCAATTAGGAATACCTCTATCTGCAAGGTTAGAATATCCGATTTGGGAAAAAGTTCTCAAAAGTAGTGGTTTATCGGACGAAGATACTAAAGTAATCGTCGATAAAATCAAAACTGCCTATGTGAAATGGGATGAGAATGCTTTCCCTGGAATGTTAGCAAATGTGGTTGCTGGCAGAATTGCCAATCGTCTCAACTTTGGCGGTACAAACTGCGTAGTTGATGCTGCTTGTGCTAGTTCCTTCGGTGCTTTAAAGATGGCAATTAGCGAGCTAATTGAATATCGTAGCGATATGATGCTGACTGGTGGTGTAGATACCGATAACACCATCATGGCTTATATTTCTTTTAGCAAAACTCCTGCTGTTACTCCTAGTGAAAATGTCAAACCTTTCGATGCTAAATCTGACGGTATGATGTTAGGTGAAGGTATCGGCATGATTGTGTTGAAACGTCTCGAAGATGCAGAGCGAGATGGTGATAAAATCTATGCTGTGATTAAAGGTATTGGCACTTCTAGCGATGGACGTTATAAGAGTATTTATGCTCCTCGCAAAGAAGGACAAGTTAAAGCTTTAGAACGTGCTTACAATGATGCTGGTTTTTCTCCTGCTACTGTGGGTTTAATGGAAGCACATGGTACAGGAACAATGGCTGGAGATCCTACAGAGTTTGGGTCTTTGCGAGATTTCTTGACTCGATATGACAACAAAAAACAGCATATTGCTTTAGGTAGTGTAAAATCGCAAATTGGACATACAAAAGCTGCCGCAGGTGCAGCAAGTTTGATTAAAACTGCTTTGGCTTTACATCACAAGATTTTGCCACCTACTATCAATATTACTGAGCCAAATCCTAAACTAGATATTCAAAATTCGTCGTTTTACTTAAACACAGAAACTAGACCTTGGATCAAGGCAGAAGGGGAAGCACCAAGAAGGGCTGGAGTGAGTTCTTTTGGTTTTGGTGGAACTAATTATCACGTTGTTTTGGAAGAATACGAAGCAGAACAAAAACAAGCTTATCGTTTACATAACGCGGCTAGTGAAATGTTATTATTTGCTGCCAATCCCAGTGAGTTAATCAATAAGTTAGAGGCAACTTTCAATAATTTGCAATCTAACGAGGGAGAAAGACATTATTCGCAATTAATCCAAGAATCACAATCTCTAACTATTCCTCAAACTGCGGCGAGAATTGGGTTTGTAGCTGAGAATCGGCAAGAAGCTTGTAAGTTACTGAAAGTTAGTATTGATTTACTAAAAACTAAGCAGTCAGCAGTTTCTTGGGAACATCCTCAAGGTATTTATTACCGTTCTTCCGGGATGGAATTGGGCGGAAAAGTTGTGGCTTTATTCTCTGGACAAGGTTCTCAATACCTAGAAATGGGTAGAGAAGCGGTGATGAATTTCCCGGCTTTGCGTCGTCTGTATGGACAAATGGACGGGTTGTTAATTAAGGATAATTTGCAACCAATTTCGCAAATTGTTTTCCCGAATCCAACTTTTGAAGAAGAGGAAAAAACTGCTCAAATTGCAGCTTTGCAAAGAACTGAATATGCTCAACCTGCAATTGGGGTTTTTAGTGCGGGATTGTATTCTATCTTCCAAGAAGCTGGGTTTAAATCAGATTTTGCTGCCGGACATAGTTTTGGTGAATTGACGGCTTTGTGGGCGGCGGGAGTGCTGACTGAGGAGGATTATTTGTTCTTGGTTAAGTCTAGAGGTCAAGCGATGGCTGCACCAAAAGACCCAGACCATGATGCGGGTAGTATGTTAGCGGTGAAGGAAGATATTACTAAGGTGGAAGCGGTGCTGAGGCATTTTCCCCAAGTTGCGATCGCTAATTTCAATTCTCCCACTCAAGTTGTCCTGGCTGGCCCAACGGCTGAAATTAAGAAAATTCAGCAAAAGTTCCAGGAATTGGGCTATGGTGCGGTGTTATTACCAGTTTCCGCTGCGTTCCATACACCTTTAATTGCATTCGCTCAAAAATCATTTGCGATCGCTACCAAGTCAGTCGATTTCCAAAATCCCAAAGTTCCCGTTTTCAGCAATGTTACTGGCAAACAATATCCTCAAGAACCATCAGGAATCCAAAGAGTTCTAGAAGGACACCTTTCCAGTTCAGTCCTATTCAAGCAAGAGATTGAAAACATCTATGCTGCTGGTGGTTATTGCTTCGTAGAATTTGGGCCCAAACGGATTCTCACCAACTTGGTCAAAGATATCTTAGGCGATCGCCCCCATCTTACCGTATCTCTGAATCCTAGTACTCAAAAGAATAGCGATCGCTCCCTCAGAGAAGCAGCAATCCAACTGCGCGTTATTGGTATGGCTTTGAGCAATCTTGACCCCTACCAACTACCCCCAATCATCCCCCCAACTGCCACCAAAAAGACCTTAAGCGTCAAATTAAACGGCATTAACTACGTTTCCGAAAAAACCAGAAACGCCTTCACCGAAGCCTTACAGGATGGTTTCACCGTAGGGGCAGAGTCTCCTCGCCCTCTAGAGTCTCCCCGTCCAGAAACTCCCATAGAAAACTCAATCAAACCAAACAACAACATCCCCGCACAGACAACCAACGGTCATAACGGTAACGGACACAAAAAAACACCTGTAAATACCACCCCCCAACAGCCCCAGATGATTCCTGCGCCTCGTTCAAATCAAGCAATTCAAGAATTATTACCGACTACAGCACGTTATGCAGTTGCACAGCGTCCAGGAGGGAAAATGGAAACACCAGATAAAAATATGAACTTCCAACAGGTTCTGGAAAGTTTAGAAAACCTCCTGAACCAGTTCCAGCACAACCAAAGTGATAACTTACAAATTCACGGAACTTACCTAAATCATCAAATGGAATACGCCAAAACGTTTTTCCAACTGATGCAACAACAAAACGCCTTATTTACAAATAGTCAAACTCCAGAAACCGCCCAACTTAAACAAGTTGTGATGGAAACCTTCGAGCGCAGCATGATGCAGTTTCACAATCAACAAGGTGAAACCCTCCGCATTCATGAACAATATCTACAAGAACAAGTAGAATACACCAAAAACTTTTTCCAACTCATTCAACAAGAATACTCACTACTAATTGCTGGTACAGACACAACACAACCAGTAATTCCTCCCCAACTCACAGAAACACACACCAACAGTCTGCGGGAGTTGATGTCCCCAGAACCAACTATTACAGAAACAGTAGTTCCTCCTACAGCCAAAATTGTAGAAACTCAGCCAGTAATAGAACCAGTAGTTGAAAAAGCTGCACCTGTAATCGCAGCCATTCCCACCCCTCAAATTGCAGAACCTACCCCAGTTATTGAAACTCAACCTGAGCCGATAGCACCTGTAGCTGTAATTGTAGAACCAGCAACCACCAACCTAAATATTGAAGACATAGGTAAAAACCTCCTAGCCATCACCAGCGAAAAAACAGGCTATCCCATCGAAATGTTAGAACTTGACATGGACATGGAAGCCGACTTAGGGATTGATTCCATCAAACGGGTAGAAATCTTAGGAGGGTTGCAAGAGTTATACCCCAACCTACCCAAACCAAACTTAGAAGAACTATCTGAAAAACGCACCATTGGTCAAGTCGTCGAATATCTGCAAAAACAGGTTACAGGTGACAGGTTGACAGAAGAAATTCAGGTGACAGGTGACAGGTTACAGGTGACAGAAAAGAAAGTAGAGGAAGCAAGGGAAGAATTACCTCTTCCCAGTCCCCAGTCCCTAGTCCCCAGTCCCCAATCCCCAGTCCCTAGTAACGAATACGCAGACTTAGGACAAACCCTGTTAAACATCACCAGCGAGAAAACAGGCTACCCAGTCGAAATGTTAGAACTCGACATGGATATGGAAGCCGACCTAGGAATTGATTCCATCAAACGGGTAGAAATCTTGGGTGCAATGCAAGAAACATACCCCGACTTACCCAAACCAAATATAGAAGAACTAGGCGACCTACGAACAATTGGACAAATTGTAGACTACCTCCAAAAGCTGGCGGGAGGTGAAAAAAAAAACCCTGATTTTAACCCGGTAGAAGCGGAATCTCCCCACGCTCTTACCCTCCCAGAAGTGGTAGTGGATTTAACCCCACCGCCACTAGTAGACCCAAATCTTCCTCGTCGCCCAGTAAAACTAAAAACCTTACCCAGACCTGATTTTTGGGAATGCAAACTACCAGAGGGACACATCGCCTTAATCACCGATGATGGTTCCCTCACCACCACCAAACTAGCTCACGCCCTCATAGAACAAGATTGGAAAGTAGTAGTTCTCAGCTTCCCCCAAACATTAGTTGCAGAACAATTGCCATTACCAGTAGGCGTTACCCGCGTTACCTTGGCGAACTTGAGTGAAGAACATCTGCAACTACTCCTACAAAGCGTCACCGCTAAACACGGGAAAATTGGTACATTCATTCATCTTCATCCTCAATGTTTGGGCGAAAACACAGGTAACATCTCCTATCTAGAAGCCGAGAAAGCGATCGTTAAACAAGTATTCTTGATAGCCAAACATCTCAAACCAACCTTGAATGCAGCCGCCGATTTAGAAGGAAGAGTTAGCTTCTGCACAGTAGCCCATCTTGACGGAGCATTTGGTTTAGAACACAAAGAAAACTTTGGCATCATCGGCGCTGGATTATTTGGATTAACCAAAAGTTTGAGATGGGAATGGCCAAAAGTCTTCTTCAGAGCAATAGACTTAAACCCAACCTTAGATCCTCACCAATCAGCAGAATATATAGTTGCCGAACTGCATGATTCCAACAGATATATAGGTGAAGTTGGCTATAGTTCTCAAGGAAGAGTCACCCTCGTAGCTAAACCAGAATAACCAGTAGGGTGGGCATTGCCCACCTCACAAAAACTCTGATCTTCCTCTCCCCTCACAAGGGTAGGTATTTTACATTGTCGTGAGGGCAAGACAAGGATGACAAGGAAGGATAGTGGACAAGGGAGGAAAACCGTGCAAAATCAGATTCTCTTGGTAACAAGAACAGTCCGTCAAAATACCATTGTCCGTATCAAATCTTCCTTGTCTACCTTCCCTCCTTGTCTTCCTAGTCCTGCCTTTACAGTTAATATTAAAAACCTACCCCTGTGAGCTTCCTCTCCCCGCCTCTGCGTCTCTGCGTGAGACATTCATAAAATTATAAATTGCAATTATGACCGCAACACTTCAAATTAGTCCATCATCTGTCTTCGTCGTCAGTGGTGGAGCAAAGGGAATCACTGCACAATGCACCATTAAATTAGCACAAAACCAACCTTGTAAATTTATTCTGCTTGGTCGTTCTGAAATCACCACAGAACCAGAATATGCTCGTGATTGTTTAGACGATTCTGCCTTGAAAAAAAGCATCATGGAAAATCTGATTTCTCAAGGCGAGAAACCAACACCCATGATGGTACAAAAGATATTTAATGAAATTGATTCTAGCCGAGAAATTAAAAAGACCTTAGCAGAAATTGAAAAAGCTGGTGCAAAGGCAGAATATATCAGCGTTGATGTCACTGATACAGTAGCTTTGCAAGAAAAACTCAATACTGTATCTCAAAAACTCGGACAAATTACAGGCATTATTCACGGTGCTGGTAATTTAGCCGACAAATTAATTGAAAAGAAAACACAAGAAGACTTTGACAAGGTTTACAACGCCAAAGTGCAAGGATTACAAAACTTACTCTCTTGTGTTAATCCCCAGCAATTACAGCATTTAATTTTATTCTCTTCCGTGACTGGTTTTTATGGGAATATTGGTCAAAGTGATTACGCAATTGCTAACGAAATTCTCAATAAATCAGCCCATCAAATTAAGCAAAATTATCCTCAATGTCATGTAGTTGCAATTAATTGGGGTGGTTGGGATAGTGGTATGGTGACACCACAATTAAAAAAAGCATTTGCTGAAAGAGGAATTAGCATTATTCCTCTAGAAGTTGGTACACAAATGTTAGTTAATGAACTGTATCCTGCTTATCAAGATAATACACAAATTGTCATTGGTAGCACCATGATTCCCCCGGCAATGCCTCTAGGCTCCGAACTCCGTAGCTATCGCATTCGACGACGGATGACATTAGCCGAAAATCCATTTTTGTATGATCATACAATTGCCGGCTCACCAGTATTACCAGCTACCTGTGCTAAATCATGGATGGTTAATGGTTGTGAAGAAATTTATCCGGGTTATACATATTTCAGTTGCCAAGACTTCAAAGTTTTAAAGGGTATTACTTTTAACTCAACTTTGGCAGATGAACATATTCTAGAAATAAAAGAAGTAGCTAAAAGCGAGGGTGATTTTGTTGAATTCCAAACCAAAATATTGAGTAAAACTCCGGAAGGAAGAACTCTTTATCATTTCAGTTCTTTGATTAAACTGGTAAAAAATATGCCAGAAGCACCCATTTATGAATCAATGGATCTCAGAGAAGATAATATTGTCTCTACTACTGGCAAAGGATTTTATCAAAATGGCGATTTGTCCTTATTTCATGGCCCAGCTTTTCAAGAAATCACCAGAATTTTAAACATTAGTTCAGAAAAGCTGACAGCCGAGTGTTGTTGGCAAGAAATCACAGCCAAACAACAAGGACAATTTCCTGTTAAATGGCACAATCCTTACATAATTGATTTAAGTACCCAAACCCTATGGTTATGGTTAAATCATGTACATCAAGAAGTTTGTTTACCGGGACAATTAACTTACTGTGAACAATATTTAGCTGTGCCATTCAACATCCCATTTTATGTTTCCTGTGAAGTCAAAGCTAAAACAGATACTGGTGCAACTGTCAATTTTATTATCCATAATCGTGAAGGAAAAATATATTCACGAATATTAGGAGCAAAAGCAGTTATTTGGCCAATGAAAATGTTAAATAAGAAGTAATATAGCGGTATGCATTTGAATGAAATACATCATAGCCCCCTCATCGCTTGCGGGGAGGGGGTTGGGGGTGGGGTTCTTGTATCTCACTCAACCGAGAACCGCTATAGTAGGTTGGGTTAAGCGACAGCGCAACCCAACAAATTTAACAAGAAGGGAACAGGGAACAAACTGTTAAGAGTTTCCTTGCGTCAACCCAACCTACACAAAAAACCGCGATTGGGGGAATAGCGTAAATCCTGAACAACGTCTTATGCCCCAACGAGGATTTCAAGAGTGGAAAAAATAGCTATTATCGGGTTATCTTGCCTCTTTCCCGATGCTAAAAATCCTGAAGAATTTTGGCAGAATCTCACCGAAGAAAAAGATTCTACATCAACATTAAGTGTAGCGGATTTGGGAATTGATCCTGCTATATTCTACGATTCTGAAAAAGGTAAACCGGAAAAATTCTACTTTCTCAAAGGTGGATTTATCCGTGACTTTAAGTTTGATGCTAGTGAGTACAATTTACCTGGGGTATTTGTAGAAAGCTTAGACAATACCTTTAAATGGTCATTGTATGCAGCCAAACAAGCCATTATCCAAAGTGGTTATTGGGGAAATAAAACTGCACTTTCCAAATGTGGCGTAATTTTAGGAACTCTGGGTTTACCAACCAAAGCTTCTAACCAATTGTTTGCTCCTCTTTATCAGCAAACTATTGAACCTGCAATTGGTGAACTTTTACAGGAAAAAGACTTCCGTTTAGGTGGTGCATTAACTGCTGCTAAAGCATCTCCATATAATGCTATGGTGAGCGGCTTACCTGCTGCTATAATTTCCCGTGCATTTTCTCTTTCTGGAACTCATTGCTGTATAGATGCTGCCTGTTCATCAGCATTTTATGCCATTAAATTAGCATCCCATTATCTACAATCTGGTAAAGCTGATTTGATGTTAGCTGGTGCTATTAGTTGTGCAGATCCGTTGTTTTTAAGAATGTTGTTTTCTGGTATTCAAGGATATCCCGAAAATGGCATTAGTCGTCCTCTAGATAAGGCATCACGCGGGTTAATTACCTCCGAAGGGATTGGGATGGTAATGCTGAAAAGATACAGTGATGCTGTTCGAGATGGCGATCGCATTTTAGCAACAATCTGCGGTAATGGTCTATCTAATGATGGTAAAGGTAAGCACCTCCTCAGTCCTAATGCTCAAGGACAAACTCTCGCATACCAAAGAGCATACACTGAGGCTAACCTTAACCCCCAAACTATTGATTATTTAGAGTGTCACGCGACTGGCACTCTGTTGGGAGATACCACAGAATGCAACTCTGTTGAAGGCTTTTTTGGTCAACACCAAGCAACGCCTTTGGTGGGTTCGGCTAAAACTAATGTTGGTCATTTACTCGTTGCTGCCGGCATGGTGGGGATAACAAAGACGATTTTAAGTATGTCACACGGTGTTATCCCTGCAACCATAGATGTCAGTGAACCTATGGGTTCTGAGCATAATGTTATTTCGCCTCAAAACATTGTCAGAACTGCCACACCTTGGCCGAGTAAAGGAACTAAGCACGTAGCTTTAAGCGCATTTGGATTTGGTGGAACCAACTCTCATTTAATTTTGGAACAGGGGGAAGTCAGCAAATGAGTATTCAAAAAGATATGACTGCAAAAATGGCTATCGTCGGTATGGATGCTTTTTTTGGTGAATGTAGCGATTTAGATGCTTTTGAGAGCAGCATTTACGACGGCAAACAGCATTTTATTCCCCTCCCCGAAAAAAGATGGCATGGCATTAATGAGCAGGAAAAGTTACTGCAAAAGTATGGGTTAGAAACCGGGAAAGCACCGCATGGCGCGTATATTAGCGATTTTGAAATTGATACCTTAGCTTACAAAATTCCCCCCAACGAAGTAGAAAAAATCAACCCGCAACAACTTTTATTATTGAAAGTGTGCGATCGCGCCCTCAAAGATGCCAAAATATCCCCAGGTGCTAATGTCGCAGTAATCATCGCTGCCGATACAGAACTATCTGTACACCAATTACAACAACGTTGGAATTCATCTTGGCAGCTTAAAGACGGCTTAAATAGCTTAGAAATTGCCTTACCACCAGAAAAAATCGCTGAACTAGAAACCATCGTTAAAGATAGTATTCACTCGCAAGTTGATCTTGGTGAAATTATCAGTTATGTCGGCAACATTATGGCCAGTCGCATTTCCTCCCTGTGGAATTTTTCTGGGCCTTCTTTCACTATTAGTGCTGTAGAAACAGCAGCTTTCAAAGCTTTAGAACTAGCAGAAATGCTACTAACTACCAACGAAGTTGAAGCTGTAGTTATAGGTGGAATTGACTTAGCTGGTGGTGTCGAAAACGTCTTACTCCGCAGTCAATTAGGAAAACTCAATACAGGCATCAATACCTTAAGTTTTGACGAGAAAGCCGACGGTTGGAATGTAGGAGAAGGTGCCGGTGCAGTTGTTATCCAACGACATGATACAGCATTGCAAAACAATCAACGCATTTACGCAGTAATAAATGGCATTAGCATTGGTCAATCCCCTTCAATGGCAATAGATAGTGCTACCATTACTCAAGTATGCAAACAAGCCTTTCAACAAGCAGGTATTCAACCCACAGAAATCAACTATTTAGAAGTCTGCGGTAGTGGAATTCCCACAGAAGACGAAGCCGAAATTAACGGTATCCTTCAAGCTTATCCCCCCGTAGGAGATGGTTTACACTGTGCTATTGGTAGCGTCAAAGCCAATATTGGTCATACTTTTGTCGCTTCTGGAATCGCTAGTTTAATTAAAACCGCACTGAGTCTTTACCACAGATATATTCCCGGAACTCCCAATTGGTCTAGTGTCAAAACACCCCAAATATGGGAAGGTAGTCCTTTTTACGTCGCTACCGAATCCAGACCTTGGTTCTCACAAAAAGAGGTCAAATGCAGAATTTCCGCTATTAATAGTATCGGCTGTGACGGCTCTTTTGCCCATGTGATCTTATCAGAAGAAACCCAACAAACAGAACGCAGCAGTAGATATTTAGAATCAAGACCTTTTCATTTGTTACCCATTGCAGCTAATGACCAGTCCAGCTTATTTGCAGCGCTGGATAATTTGCAACAAACAATTGAAAATGCTGATTCCCTCAAAGATGTTGCTAGTCAAACATTTGTCGAATTTCAACAGCATTCCGAAGCCAAATATATACTTTCTCTCACTGGACGCAACCAAAAAGAATTACTCAAAGAAATTAACTCAGCTAAAAAAGGTGTAGCTAATTCCTTTGAAAATGGTAAAGATTGGCAAACTCCCATAGGTAGTTATTTTACACCTAAACCACTAGGAAAAGATGGAGAAATTGCCTATATTTATCCCGCTGCTGTCAATTCTTATCTCGGTATTGGTCGCAGCCTCTTCCGTTTATTTCCTAAAGCCTTTGATGATGTAATTGTCAAAAGTCTTTACGAACGTGCAGCGGATGTTGAAAAACTAGTATTTCCCAGAAGTTTGAGTAAACTGTCAACTCGACAACTGGAAACTCTAGAAAAGAAATTGTTTGATGATTCTCTGGCCATGTTTGAAGCCGAAGTGCTATTTACCAGACTCATCTCCACAATTATCACCGATGATTTTCAAATCAAACCCAAATATATCTTTGGATATAGCTTAGGTGAAACTAGCATGATGGTTGCTCAAGGAGTATGGAGCAATTTTTATGAAGTAAGTAACACCTTTAACTCATCAGCCTTGTTTGGAGATAGATTATCCGGCCCCAAAAATGCTGTGCGTGAGCATTGGGGAATGCCAAAAGCTTCCGTAACTTCAGACGATAATTTCTGGAGCAATTACGTTCTCATGGCCACTCCAGCACAAGTTAGAGAGTGTTTAAAAAATGAAACTCGCGTCTACTTGACACAGATTAATACATCAGAAGAAGTATTAATTGCCGGTGAACCAGCAGCTTGTGAACGAGTCATTAAAACACTTGGTTGTAACGCTTTTCCTGCTCCTTTTGATCATGTGATTCATTGTCAAGCAATGCAATCAGAGTCCCAAGAACTAGAAAAATTATACACTTTACCAGCACAAACCATCCCCGGTATTACTTTTTATTCCGCTGCTGAGTATCAACCGACTACACTTAATAGTCAAGAAATTGCTCACAACATTGCCAAAGGATTATGTCAGCAACTCGACTTTCCTCGCTTAGTTAATCGCGTCTATGCTGATGGTGCAAAAATATTTATTGAAGCAGGTGCAGGTGGTATTTGTTCTCGCTGGATAGATAAAAATCTGAGCAATCAAGAACACATCACCGTATCCTTAAACCGACGCGGAATAGATGATCATAGTTCACTTGTCAAAGCACTAGCAAAATTGCTTAGTCATGGAGTGCATTTGGATTTATCTCCACTTTATAACCTATCCTCAGCTACTGGAAAACAAAATAAAGCTAAAGCTACTCTGAGAAAAATTACCTTAGGTGGTAATTCCATAACTGCTGCAATTTTGAATGAGGATAACCGTAAGCTTTTCCAAAAAGCTACTCAAATAAAGCAACAGCAGATAATTTCCAATTATCCAGAGTATAAAATCATTAATTCCTTACAACCTCCAGCCAAATTTGCCCCTAGTGATATTTACTCTCACCCAGAAAAAAATACCATGAAAACTATCATGGATAACGGTTTAAAAACTAGAGAACAATTACAATCTTCAGAGTTAACGAGCAGTCAAAAGCCAAATATCCCTCTCATACCTCCAGAAACTAGTAACACAATTAGTATGAATGATTTAAAACTTTCTCAGTATCAAAAACTGAGTGCCAATAATTCAAAATTAACACAAGCACACACTAGCTTTTTAGAAGCCAGACAAGATTTTAGTCAACAAATGAGCGAAATCATCCAACTACAATTAGCTTGCGCTCAAACCCTACTCAGCGAAGAGAAATAAATCATTAATTCTCGTTCCTAGCCTCTGGCTGGGAACGCAATTCCAGAGGTTCTACCTCTGCTAATTCCAAGAAACAGTAAGGGCGAAGCATTCTGACAGAAAATCAATAGTTTGGACGATAGGTTATCACCCGAATGCTGATGCCTACGGCACGCTCCGCGAACGCCCCTACAAGGAAAACCATTGCTTACAACTTGAGGAACAACTACCGTGACAACAATCGATACGGTACTAAATAAATACGATAATGGTCTTGTTTTTTCTACCTTCTCCAATAATCATAACCAAGTTTGGAAAGGCTCATTAGATTGTATCGCTTTTGAACAAAAATCCATCATTGATAAATTTTTATCATTAGATCAACCTTGTTACATTCTTAAAGTAGCTGGTAACATTGGCGTTACTAATGATGGTTATTTAACACCTGCTGATAACGGTTTCTCCGCACAAGCAGAACTTTTAATCTCACTTCCACCATTGCGCTTGCAACAATTTGGCGATCCTAACT
Source organism: Anabaena sp. EIM26 (assembly GCF_057568715.1). NCBI lineage: Bacteria > Bacillati > Cyanobacteriota > Cyanophyceae > Nostocales > Nostocaceae > Anabaena > Anabaena sp. EIM26. The sequence goes on from NZ_CM172472.1 coordinate 3,887,969, forward strand.
TTCTCACTACTTATGGTGTGAAATCTGCCTACATGACAGGTGCAATGGCAGGTGGTATTGCTTCCGAAGAAATGGTAATTGCATTAGGAAAAGAGCAGCTTTTAGGTTCTTTTGGTGCTGGTGGTTTAACTCCAGACCGGATAGAAACTGCTATCAACCGTATTCAAGAAGCCTTACCTAATGGCCCTTATGCCTTTAATTTAATTCACAGTCCTAATGAACTAGCCATTGAACGTCGCGCAGTAGATTTATACCTCAGATATGAAGTAAGAACTGTAGAAGCATCTGCATTTTTAGACTTAACTCCCAACATCGTTTATTATCGAGTTGCTGGACTGAGTTTGAACGCAGACAATGAAATTGAAATTAAAAATAAAGTCATTGCCAAAATTTCTCGTCGTGAGGTTGCGACTAAATTTTTGCAACCAGCACCCGCAAGAATTCTCAAAGAACTAATTCAGCAAGGACTAATTACTGAATTTCAAGCAAATCTTGCCAGCAAAGTGCCAATGGCTGATGATATTACCGTTGAAGCTGATTCTGGTGGTCATACAGATAATCGTCCCTTGGTTTGTTTGCTACCGTCAATCATTACTTTGCGAGATGAAATTCAAGCACAATATAATTATCAAAAACCAATTAGAGTAGGAGTAGCTGGAGGTATTGGTACACCAGAATCAGCCTTAGCTGCTTTTATGATGGGTGCTGCTTATATAGTGACTGGTTCAATTAATCAATCCTGTCTTGAATCTGGAGCTTGTGATTATACCAAAAAATTATTAGCCCAAGCAGAAATGGCTGATATGATGATGGCTCCAGCCGCAGATATGTTTGAAATGGGAGTCAAATTGCAAGTTCTCAAACGCGGAACAATGTTCCCAATGCGGGCGCAGAAACTATACGAATTATACCGCAATTATGACTCAATTGAAGATATTCCCCTCGCGGAAAAAGAAAAACTAGAAAAACAAATCTTCCGTAAAACTATTGCCGAAGTTTGGGAAGGAACTGCTGCTTATTTATCTCAGAAAAACCCTGAAAAATTGGGTAAAGCCGTCAATAATCCGAAGCTAAAAATGGCTTTGATTTTTCGCTGGTATTTAGGACTATCCTCTCGTTGGTCTAGTTCTGGTGAAAAAGGAAGAGAAGTCGATTATCAAATTTGGTGCGGCCCTGCTATGGGCAGTTTTAACGACTGGGTGCGTGGTTCCTATCTAGCAGAACCTAATAATCGTCATGTGGTTGATGTTGCACATCACATCATGTTAGGAACAGCCTTTTTGTACCGCATTCAAAGCTTGAAAATTCAAGGTTTGCAAATCCCTAATTACTACGGTCAATATCACCCAGTTCACTCTATATTGGAGATGTTAAAATGAATTTAAAACCTGCTTATACTGCTCAAGATATTCAAGCATTCATGGTGTCTAATTTGGCTGAAGTTATTGGAGTCACACCAGAAGAAGTTGATGTCAAAGAAAATTTAGAAAATTATGGTTTGGATTCAGCCCAAGCTATGATTCTCATTAGTAAATTGGAGCAATTACTAGGTTTTAAACCTTCACCAGTTTTACTTTGGCATTACCCAACTATTGCTTCACTGTCTGAGCGATTAGCTGAAGAAGTTCCCAAACAATCTCAAATAAAAGATTCTGAAACTGGAACAGTTACTGCTGTAAATATTGCTCCTCCCTTTCTAGATTTAGCTGCTGAAGCTGTCCTTGACCCTACTATTCAACCCAGTTCAATATCTGCTGTCTCTGTCAGCAACCCCAAAAATATCTTTTTAACTGGGGGAACAGGTTATTTAGGCGCTTTTGTGATTAAGGAACTGCTAGAAGCAACTCAAGCAAATATCTATTGCTTAGTGCGTGCTGCTGATATTTCAGAAGGTAAGAGTAAATTAGAAAAAAATCTTCAACAGTATGCACTTTGGGATGATAAACATTCTTCTAGAATTATCCCAATTGTTGGTGATTTAGCACAGCCACTTTTGGGTATTGGTGCAGAACAGTTTCAAAATCTAGCTGCTAATATTGACGTTATCTATCATAGTGCTGCTTTGCTGAATTATGTGTATCCTTACTCAGCATTAAAGGCAGCTAATGTTTTAGGAACTCAAGAAGTTTTGCGTTTAGCTTGTCAAACTAAAGTTAAGCCTGTACATTACGTTTCCAGTGTCGCTGTTTTTGAATCAACTGCTTATGCCGGTAAAGTTGTCAAAGAACAGGATGATTTTCACGACTGGCAAGGTATTTTTCTCGGTTACTCTCAGACTAAATGGGTAGCAGAAAAATTAGTCAAAATTGCTGGTGACAGAGGGCTACCTATTACTATTTACAGACCACCTTTGATTTCTGGAGATAGCAAAACAGGGATTTGTAATACCCACGATTTTATCAATTTGATGATTAAAGGCTGTCTCCAAATGGGATATTTCCCTGACGTAGATTATATGTTAGATATGTCTCCTGTAGACTATGTAAGCAAAGCCGTTGTCTATCTATCTCGTCAAGAAACATCAATTGGTAAAGCTTTCCATCTCCAACATCCTCAACCAGCTTCTCTAAAGTCTTTGGTTGAATGGATACGCACTTTTGGTTTTTCACTTGAGATGATTCCCTACGAACAATGGCAAGCAGAGTTAATCAATAATGTCACTTCTCAAGATAATCCTTTATACACTCTGCGACCATTTTTATTAGAACGTTGGTCTGATGAGCAAATAACCATTCCTGATTTGTATTTGCAAGCTAGAAGACCAATTATTAGTTGCCAAGAAACTCTAGAAGCATTGAAGGGAAGTTCTATAGTTTGTCCACCAATTGATTCTCAACTATTAATTACTTACACTTCCTATTTAATGCAGACTGGTTTCTTAAGTCTTGCCTAAATATAGTGATTCAATGCTGGGAAAGAGTGATTAACAGTAACAAATAAGTTGTCAGAATATTAATTTATTTCTAGCTAACCTATTTTTATTTATTACTCTTTACTCAGCAAGACTCAATTGATATTACTTGTGGTGAAATTCACCAAACTTTTGTTATGAAAATCAAAGATCAAGGACAGTATAAGAAAACTGCTCTTATTACTGGTGCTGCCAGTGGAATTGGCTACGAATTAGCCTGTATTTTTGCTGCCGAGAATTATCATCTTGTTTTAGTAGATAGAAACGAGTTAAAACTACTAGAAATTGCAATTGAATTTCAGGAAAAATATCAGCTTATTATCAAAACTATTGTCAAAGATTTATCTATATCATCATCTCCGGAAGAAATTTTTACGGAATTACAACAAGCAGATATTAAAGTAGATATCCTCGTGAATAATGCCGGATTTGGTACTCATGGTTTATTTAATGAAACAAACTTGAATACTGAACTGGAAATGTTGCAGGTAAATTTGGTTTGTCTCACCCATTTAACTAAATTATTTCTCAAAGATATGGTTAAGGAAGGCAAGGGAAAAATATTAAATGTTTCCTCTGCTGCTGCCTTTCAACCAGGCCCTTTAATGGCAGTTTATTTTGCAACTAAAGCTTATGTTTTATCCTTTTCTGAAGCTATAGCTAATGAATTGGAAGGTACTGGTGTGACGGTGACAGTGCTTTGTCCAGGTTCAACAGTTTCTGCGTTTCATGAACGAACAGGAATGGCAGATTCTAAGCTGGTTAAGGGTCAGAAGATGATGGATGCTAAAACTGTTGCCCAAATTGGTTATGATGCTTTAATGGCAGGGAAGACAATTGTGATTCCCGGACTGCTAAATAAAATATTGGCGAAAATTGTCGGATTTTTCCCTAGAAATCTGGTAACAAGAACAGTTAGAACTATGCAAGAAGATAAATAAGTATGTGGATTTTATTTAGTACAAACTAAAATAATGAAACTCTCGTGGTGCGGGCATCCTCTGACTGATCGTGTCGAAGTCTTGCCCGCTATATATGTACCTGCTTACAGTGAAATCTCGCTATCAATGTGTGTTGAGGTAGAGCCTCTGTGATAGCATTCCTAGTCAGAGATTAGGAACGAGATATAGTAAAGATTTACAGCGAAATCCCGCTATCAATAAGAGTAGAGGCAGAGCCTCTGTGATAGCATTCCTAGTCAGAGACTAGGAACGAGATTTGGTACTCCCTAAGCTTAAATATTTCAGACTAATTGATTGGGTTTCTTTTGAAACCAGAGTTTCCGCCGTGGTAAACCAGTATTCCCAAGTTCCTCCAGAAGCAGTTGACCAATTATTGAGGTCAAATTGTCCACTTCCTGCTGGTGTACCTGCAATTTTATAAGCTTTAACAGCTTTTCCGTTATTATTCCAAACTAAGGGTAAATTATGTTTAATTTGTTCTGGTACTATACCGTTAGTTTTTAGAAAATAGGCATCTTCTCCTTTACCTGAGCCATTGCCAAATACCTTAGCAATTCCTTTTTCATCAATGGCAACAAATGCACCTTCTTCTAAACCAATAGCAAAAACTGAAAGTTGATTACTATCATGAACAACTCTAGCCAGTAATCCAAAAAGTCTCCCATATCTTGTTTCCGAATGATTTTTATTAAGTCGGTCTAAATGTGTGTCAGTAATTACATTTTTGAGAAATGGGACTTTAATAAAGTCACTGCGATAAATATCCTTTGTATTGTGGTGAAAAGGGTCATTTAAAATTTCTGAACTCTGTACTCCTCGATGGGAAGGTGCATAATAATAATCTCCCAAAATCGCCATACCGGCACTGGTTCCAGCAACAGGAACTTTTTTTTCATTAATCAAAAAATTAATTGCATCTTCTACAGCTGTCCCTTCCCAGTAATCTTCATAGGCATTCTGATCACCACCAGCTATAAATAGAGCATCGGCTTCGCGGATGTATTCAATAACTTTCGGATCATTAGCTGCTTCCCGACTGTCAATAGAAAGTTCAGCAGATGAAGTAATCAAATCTCTATAATGATCACAAATCCAATCAGCTTGTCTGCCAATACCACCGGAACGAAGAACTAAATAGTTGCCTCGATCTGCTTTATTGAGGAACCATTCAGTAGCTGCATCTTCTCCAGATTTTCCCCCTTCTGCTCCGCCAATTAATAGAATGCTAAATACTGGTTTGGCAGAGGTACTATTGACTTTCCCGCATTCTCTAATATAGTCAAATTCTCGTCTTACCATAAAAATCACCTTTGGTACTTACTGAGAATGACAAATTCTGAGCATCTTTTATGTTCAAAAAATACAGTTTTCTAAATTATTAATAATAATGAAATTCGTGGTGTGAGTTTATATGGTTAATTTTTTATGCCAAATTGCTTAGTAAGCATATAGCTTTTGGTAGTCTTGAATCTGAATTATTTTTGTTAGCATAATGTTTTAGATAGAGTTTGTTACTTCTGCTAAGAGGAATGTGAATTAAATAAAGTGCAAAAGTAGGGTGTGTTAGCGACAGCGTAACGCACCATTCCACGTTAAATCAGAATTGCAGGTTATTAAATTTGCGTTCCTTAGCGGCTTTTCATGATTTCTGCTGGTATTCCTGGTCAGAACAAATTCAATCAATGCGTAAATTGGCTAATTACTCCTTTGAGTGGGTACTACCAAGTCACGGACGACGCTTTCATACTGATGTTGAGGCTATGCAACAGCAGATGCACAGGTGTATTGATTTTATGGAAACTTTTAACGCTAAAGTACCAATTACAAGGCAATAGCTGACTAACTCATCACTGATGACGAATCATAGAGGTAGAATAGAGAGATTGTGAAAATAAATATGGCAAATGTTTTGGGCTGATAAAATCGCTGCTGATGCACAAGGCTACCAGGTAGTTAATGATTCCAAGACTCCTTCAGGTAGAGTACACGTAGGGTCTTTGCGGGGTGTGGTTATCCATGACGTTATTTACCGTGCCTTGAAACACGCAGGTAAGCCCGTGAAATTCTTGTACGGTGTGGATGACTATGATGCATTGGATACTGTTCCTAAATATTTAGATCAGGAAAAGTTTGCTCCTTATCTTGGTTTTCCACTGTGTAATGTTCCATCTCCAGAAGATACAGCTAGTGATTACGCTAAGTATTTCATTGGCGAATTTTTTGAAGTCTTCGAGTATTTAGGAATTAAACCAGAGACTTATTTTTTACGGGATTTATATCGCACTGGAAAACTAAATTCCTATATCGACACTTTTTTGAAAAATGCTCATCTCGTCAGAGAAGCATATAAAGAGGTAAGTAAAGCAGACCGTCCCAATAATTGGTATCCTTTTCAAGTTGTTTGTGAAAATTGCGGCAAAATTGCCACAACTGTAACTACAGATTACAACGGTTCAGAAGTTTTTTACACTTGTAACCCAGACGCAACTGATTATGTAAAAGGTTGTGGTCATTCGGGTTGGGTTTCTCCTTTTGATGGTAATGGTAAATTACCTTGGAAAGTGGAATGGGTTGCTAAGTGGGATGTATTGGGTGTAACTATCGAAATGGCTGGTAAAGACCACTCTCAAAAAGGTGGTTCTAGAGATGTGGCAAATGCTATTTCTCGCAAGGTTTTACAAAAGCAACCTCCTTTCCATTCTCCCTATGAATTTATTTTGGTGAATGGCACGAAAATGAGTTCTTCTAAAGGAGTTGGTTCTAGTGCAAAGGAAATTGCGGCTTTACTTCCTCCTGAGTTATTGCGCTTTTTGATGTTGCGAACTCAGCCCAGGTCAGTAATCAATTTCGCACCTAATTATGAAACGGTTACTCGTTTATTCAGAGACTACGATACTTTAATAAACAAGTATCCCAATTCTCCTGAATTAACTGAGGAATTAATGCCGTTATTTTACGCGCAATTAGGAGATGAAGTTAAGACTTTTCAACCTTTTGACTTTAGTACACTGATTTCTCTGTTGCAAGTTCCTCGTTTAAATATTCAAGAAGAGGTTACACAACGTAGTCAAAAGCCTTTAACTGAGTATGATGAGCAAATTGTTAATCAAAGAATTGCTGCTGCTCAATTGTGGTTACAAGACTATGCAGATGAGGAGGAAAAGTTAGTTCTCTATTTGGAACAAGTACCAGATAAAGCCAATGAGTTAAATGAGGAACAAGTTGCTTATTTGCAAAAATTGGTAGAGAATTTGCAGAATATCTCTAACTGGGAAGCGGAGGAATTGCAAACTTTGATTTTCTCAACTACCAAGGAGTTGCAGATTCAACAAGCTAATGCTTTTAAGGCTTTGTATCTATCATTTTTAAATAAAGAACGGGGTCCAAAAGCTGGAGGTTTGTTGTCTTATTTAGAGAAGTCTTTTGTGATTTCGAGGTTGCAAGATGTTGTAACTTTGAATACTGGTAAGGAAAAAGCTGAAGTTTCTTAATTTCTTGTTCCCTGTCTCTGACAGGGAATACAGTTTATGAGGTTTTGCCTTTCTACTCATGCTTTACACCTGGATAGAGGAATATCCTCTTTGCGATCGCAGCTTGCATTTCTATTTTATTATTGTTGGTATGGCTCGACGCGTCTCCCATTTCGTGAATTGAGCCATCTTGGAAGTAGACAACTACACCGCAACCTCCAGGTTTAAGTATAACGCCCTGCTCCAGGCCATGGAATTGTTATGCAGCGCCGTCAACTTGGCTATGAGACAGATAGGGGGTCCACTTTATAGTAGTTAGCATAGGCATTCTCAATAGCTGGAACAATCTCAACAATTTCAAAATATGTTCCCCAGAAAAGTGTCTCTCGAAGTTTCTCAACAAGAAACTGATATTCCTGGATTTCGGATGTCTCCCACATCAGCACATCAGTAAAACGGCCTGAAAAAGCTTCAGAATCAAAGAATCGCATCTGAACAGATGGATGTGTTTTTAGGATTGGTAAGATCGTCTTCTCCAAGAACTCAAATCTTTCCTTTGGTGAAATTTGAAGCCAGGTTGCTGTTGTCTTCACCAACATGAAAAAGGTGTGCTTTAGCTCTTCTGATATTGTCGTCATACATTCTCCTGATACAGGGTTTTAGGTGTATTCATAGTCAATTACTCAAACACGAGTAATTACTCGTATAATATGATCCAGTTATCATATTTGCCAACTCGCATTTGATTAAGGTGGTTTCCATGCCGCGTAAACGTTCAACAACACCCCGCAAACTACCAAAACAAGACCGTTCTCGGATAACCGTTGAAGCCATCCTGGAAGCAACCACTCACATTTTGACTGAAGAAGGCTATGACAGAGCCAGCACAAACCGTATTGCGGAACGAGCAGGGATCAGTATTGGCTCGTTATACCAATACTTCCCGAACAAAGAATCGCTCATAGCAGCTCTGATGGAACAACACTCTAATGAAATTGCTGAATTAGTGGAATCAAAACTAAGTCATTTATTTGATCAGCCGCTAGAGACGACAATCCCAGAACTCATCAAGGTCGTGATTGCCGCTCATGCCATCAATCCCCGATTACACCAAGTACTAAATGAGGAAATTCCGCGTTCAGAACGATTACAGCAGATGCAGAGGGCGGAAGAACGAATTGCTGGATTATTGCGGGCTTATCTTGAACGGTGGAATGATCATATTGATCTCCGCAATCTAGAAATGACAGTTTTTATTTTGGGTCGTACAGTTGAATCTTTGTGTCACTCAGCCGTTCTAGAACACCCAGACTTTGTCACTAATAGTCAGTTTGGGGAGGAGGTTTCCAACCTGCTACTTTTCTACCTTAAAAAGACAAATTAAAACTGCATAACTATTCAGTATACTGAAACTTTCTGTATAATATTGCATTTTCCCAATCTGACAAAACAGGGTTAGTAGCCCTTTTTCCTTTACTCTTGGGATTGCTGTTATTTTAGCAAATACCGTGAAAATGCTGTATTTATTTACGTTAATTAATACTTTGTATTTTCAACTTTCTCTAAAACTCTTCTCACTGCTGCCAAAATAACTTCAGGCTCGTCTATCCATACAAAATGACTACTTTTTTCTGTCAATAATTGTTCACAATCAGTCGAAAGTAAAAACAAATTAGATTGTATCGCATCACGCAGTTTATCTGCTGGTGAAATTGAAAAAGAAAATCTTCCCAAACCAAGCTTAAGAAAATTAGTAGCTTTGATATTAACAATTGGCATATTTCCAAAATAATCAGCTTTTTGCAATTGATGACTGCTGGTATTTAAACTCCACATTTCTCGAAACATGGTCAACCAGTGTTGTGAAGAATAAAAAGAACGCTTCACGATTTTTAATTTAGTTGTTGGAAACTGATGCAGTTCTTTTTTGATAACTTCAAAAGCGCCTATTATCCCTAAAAACCTGACAATTCCTAATGCTGCACCCAAGGAAGCGATAAAAAAAGAACCTGTAAAAAATAACTTCAATAATTGCATACTCAATGGCATTGCTAACATCTGTTTTTCATGCAAACCATCTGTCAAAACCATACCTACAACTTCTTCAGGAAACAGATGAGCATAAAGACGCATATTATAACTACCAAAAGAATCACCAACTAAGATATATGGCGGTTCAATTTCTGCCTTCTGCAACAAAATGTGTAATTCTTTAACTATTTGTTCACTGGTGCGGGGTTTATTACTTGATTGACTAGAACCATAACCGGCTCGATCATAAATACAAACTCGTGATATTTTCGCTAATTCTTCTACTAAAAAATATCCATCTATTCCCCCCAGACTGTGATCTAAAATTATTGTTACCTTGCCTTCTCCAGAAGTATATAAATGTAATTTATGTCCGCCAACATCAATCAACTTTCCTATGGGTGGTATTTTTGATTTTTCTTGAATGCTGGCAATTTGATGATATGTAGTAATTCCTAATAATATTAATGATTGCCAGTTGAATAAATCTGATGTTAACATTTTAATTTCCTGAAATTATTGAATTGTGTTAATAATTAAATTTCATACAAATCACCATCTCGATGTGTAAAAATCCATCCACCATCATCACCAGATTTAGCGATTAAATCATCATCTGGATAATATACTAAATCTCCTGGAGTTCTATCTCCAACTTCTAAATAAATGGCTATTTCTTGAGATTTATTCACAAGTTGATGTCCATCTGCTTCTTTTGCTGGGAAAGCTGCCATCATTCCCGGTGTGAGGATTTGCTCACCTGCATTAGTTATTAAGGTTGCTTCACCTTGAATAATATAAATAAACTCATCTTGTTGAGTATGCCAATGTCTTAATGCTGAACAACTCCCTGGTGCTAGAGTAACTAAGTTCACACCAAAATTTTTCAATCCGGCTACATTTCCCAAAGCTTGTTTAACTCGTCCTGCAATTCGAGATTTAAATACATCTGGATAAACAGAAGTTGTCCGACGAGGTACATTACCTGAATTAATAATCATTGTATTATTCTTCTAATAATTGGGCATCACGAAACATTAGCTCAATTCCATACACACTTTTTTTAAAATCCCATTGTTCATAAAAGGGGAACATTTCTGGTAAACAAAAAAGAGCTATATTTTCTACTTTTATTAACCGAGGATGATTAGTCACTTCATCCAATAATTTAGCACCAAAACCCATTTTTCTATAATCAGGTTTGATAATTACATCATAAAGAGTTCCTCGATAAACAAAGTCAGTGAGGACGCGACAAAAACCAATCAATTCTTCAGCATCATCGACTAAACCAATTATTATATCTGATGCCTCTAGCATCTTAACAACACCTTGATATGTACGGTTTTTGCTCCAAAACTCATTTTTGTATAATTCCACAAGTTGGTAAATTTGGTTTTCACTTAACTCATTAACGACTTGATAATTCATATAGCGATCCTATTTGAGTTGAGAACTGATTGGTATGGGCAGGGAATAGAGAACAGGGGAAAGAAAGCGTTCATAAATCATTTAGGATTGCTATAGGTAATTTGAACTTAATGTAATTTTTAGTCAAAACTTTAATAATATTTAACTTTTGAATGGGTACATTTATGTCAAAACGTCATACAGGTTATAGGGTTTACAATAATTGAAAAATAAATTTTTGCGTTCTTTAATAATTTCGTAACCTGAGAATGCTATTAAACAATATGACACAACTTACTTTGGTAATTGGTAATAAAAATTATTCATCTTGGTCATTAAGTCCTTGGCTGGTTATGAAGCAATTGGGATTAGAGTTTGCAGAAATTCGGATTCCTCTCTACACTTCAGACTCTTTATCACAACTTCAGCTATATTCTCCATTTACAAAAGTACCTGTATTACTTCACGATCATATAACTGTGTGGGACTCTTTAGCTATTTGTGAGTATCTAGCAGAAACATTTCCTCATTTACCCTGCTGGCCTGAAAATACGGATGCCAGGGCATTAGGCGGCAAAAAGTGAATCTGAAGTGATATCCAAATTCGAGTTTTAGAGATTGGATATTTAATTAAAATCCAATTTCATAATAAAAGATAGATAACCAACTCAGTTAATCATCTCGCCACTATCAACAATGAAAATCTCTCTTGTCTTTATTCTCTCTGCGTTCTCTGAGCCTCTGCGTGAGAAAAAAAATTTCCAAATCAGGTTAGGAACGCTATATTTAATGAACTCGAATAATCATGATTGACTAATCAACCAACTTCTGATTGTGAACTTGAGACAAGGGAGTTAATAAACCATCAATACTAACTAGATTTTTCTGCTGGTGATATTCTTTAATTCCTGATTCTCCTTTTTTATTAGCCCAATTAATTAAAGTTTCTCTTTGTCCTTGATATTCATAAAGAGGAACTGCAAAACCACAAGAGGTTTGTACCCGTTCAATATCTGCAACTATTATTTGTCGAGTTCCGGGAATAGGAGAAAATAGTGAATAGAAGAAATTCCATTCTGGAGAATCTGGTAAAATCGTTTTTCCCTGTCCATAAAGACGCAAAATACAAGGCGGTTCTTGAAAAGCACAAAACATAAATGTAATTCTACCATTTTCTAGCAAATGGGCTGAGGTTTCATTGCCACTTCCTGTTGCATCCAAGTAACCTACTTGGTTTGGCGAAAGGATACGAAAGCTTTCTAAACCTTTGGGAGAAAGGTTAACATGGCCTGTAGAACTTAGAGGTGCGGAACCTACAAAAAATAGGTGTTGGGCTGCAATAAATTTTTGCAGTTCTTCAGTGATATAGTCAAAAACTTTAGCCATATACTGTTTAATTAAGTGTGGCAATTTCCCTATCCAGCTTATTTCTTAATTGGTAATTTAGCAAGGCTGAATTTAAATGTCGGTCATCTTTCTTTCTCCACCTATACAGCAAATTAATAGTCAAATAGCAGATAAGGCTGGTGTAGAGTTATACGTATTACGTCTTGATCTGATGCACCCACAGGTTAATGGTAATAAGTGGTTCAAACTGAAATATAACCTTTTGGAGGCAAAAGCAAAAAATCTATCAACTCTGCTCACTTTTGGGGGCGCTTATTCTAACCATATTTTTGCTACAGCCGCAGCTGGTAATTTGTTTGGCTTTCGGACTATTGGGGTAATTCGTGGTGAAGAAACTTTACCTCTTAATCCCACGCTGAGTTTTGCGGTAGAAAAGGGTATGCAGCTAGTTTATGTAAACCGTCAAACATACCGTCAACGCAACACAAATCAACTACAGGAAGAGTTAAAGCAACGCTTTGGGGAAGTGTTTATTATTCCTGAAGGTGGTTGTAATCTTAATGGTGTGCGTGGCTGTACAGAAATACTTAAAACAGCAGCAGGATTTGATACTATTTGTCTAGCTTGTGGGACAGCGACAACTCTAGCTGGTATTGTCCTATCATTAAATTTAAAACAGAGAGTAATTGGCTTTCCTGTATTGAAAGGTGGGGAATTTCTCGCAGAGGAAATCAATAGTTTATTACAAAATTATCTTGTTTCTGGTTTACCTGCACCCGTTGATTTTCCCGCAAGTTGGAAATTGATATGTGATTACCATTTTGGAGGTTATGCAAAAGTAACCGAGGAATTAATAAGCTTTTGTCAAAATTTCAAGGAAGAACAGGACATACTATTAGATTATGTATATACGGGAAAAATGTTTTATGGAGTGATGAATTTACTCCAACAAGGATATTTTCAACCAGGACGTATCCTTTTAATACATACTGGCGGCTTACAGGGAAATATCGGCATTCAAGAAAAATTACTGTCAACTTAACGTAAAAGCCTTGTAAAAAGAGGATTTCACTCTTCTCGTTCCCATACAGAGTATGGGAATGAGTTCTAGAAGGCTCTGCCTTCTATTAAAGCAGAGGCAGAGCCTCTGAAATGGCATTCCCAGCCAGAGACTAGGAACAAGATAAACGAGATAAAGTAGCGGTAATTCATGAATTACCGCTACGGAAGAATTAGGATTTAGGTTGAGTTGTGGAACGGTATTGAAACGGTAGTTATTTATAAAACTACATTGTGTTTTTTAGCAATTTCTGTGAGTTGCTCATACTGATGTTGTGATGCTTTAGCTAATATCCCTTCTGCGTCCTCTGGATCAGTACCGTCTTTAGGAATTAAATATTTAACGTAAAGTGAGACGAAATCAACTATAGCTGCTAAACCTGACAAGTTATGTTGATCAGATTCTTTGCCAGCAATTACGGCTACTAGACCGGCTCTAATGGGGTCTGGTTTTACTTTCATAAATTGGTCAATTAGTTGTTTTAAATAATCTGCTGGGGCTAAGTTTTTTAACTTAGTTTCATCAGGTTTAAATTCTAATCTTGCGGCTTTCGATTGCTCTAAAACACACCATTCTGTAAATTCTTGCAGTGCTGCTTCAGGAAGACGGGGGAGATATTTGTATAGTGCTAAATCAGACACAGGCTTACACCAATTTAGGATTTTAGATTGCGAACTCTCATAGTGAGGTTATTTTGTTTATTGGCAACAATACAACCTATAAACTATGTTTAATGCAGTTTATTAAAGTGCATCAAATCCAGCCTAACGCACTGTTTTAGAGAGTTTTGTAGTGCAACTGACAATCTGATATGGATTAAGAATTTGTTTGATAGCGGTTCTCTATATTTCTAAATACAAATTAGAAGAATTGCTTTTGGCAATGACTGCTGGTGGGTTCAGTTGGCTAATAGGTGCAGGTTTCATGTCCCGGTAGTCAAGGATTTGGATGATGATTAGATAGGCGATCGCTAGTAGTACAGAAATCGCACCTGTAATAATAGCAACTATTTTTGAACGGTTCATTAGTATTCCTCCAAATGGATTGTATGCGGTGTAAATGCTTATTCAAAAATTTCTTCAAACAGTGATGTAAATCCCTATGGGTATGGCTACACTTACAGAATACGGTAGCGCTGTGTTGAGTAGCGAGGTAAGGACTCAGGACTCAGATGAGGGTGGGGATTGCTTAGAGATCTTAGATTTACTGATAATTAATTCTGTTGCTTGTTGAACAGAAAGAGGTCGATGGAATAGAAATCCTTGTACATCATCACACTTAATTGACTTCAAAAACTCTAATTCTTCAGATTTTTCTACTCCTTCGGCAATTAGTCTTAAACCTAAACTACGTCCTAAGGCGACGATCGCTGTGATGATATGGGCTACTTTGTTATTTGTATTATCTTTTGTCAATTCTTTGATGAATGATCTATCAATTTTTAAATTGTGGAGTGGTAAAACCTGTAAGCGGGAAAGGGAAGAATAACCTGTACCAAAGTCATCAATGGAAAGGAGTACACCCATTTGCTGTAATTTTCCTAACACAATTTGCGTGAAGTTGAGATCTTCTATCGCTGTTGTTTCTGTGATTTCTAATTCTAAAAATTGCGATTCAAGTCCCGTTGCTTCTAAAATTGCAGCTACTGTTTCTACGAGATTGGGTTGACGGAATTGCTTGGGAGAAAGATTAACGGCTATGGACATGGGTAAGAAGCCAGCATCTTGCCAAGCTTTATTTTGAGTACAAGCTTTCCGTAATACCCATTCACCGATGGGGATAATTAATCCGCTGGCTTCAGCTATGGGAATGAAGATATTAGGGGCGACTATTCCCATTTCAGGGTGATTCCAACGCAATAAAGCTTCCATGCCAGTAATATTTCTGGTGATGATGTTTATCTTAGGTTGGTAGTAGACGATAAATTCTTCACGTTCTAGGGCATAGCGTAGGCTTTTTTCTAAACTTAAGAGTTCGGGAGTTCTTGCACTCAGCGATTCTCTGTAGAATTGGTAGTTATTTCTGCCTTCGTCTTTGGCATAATATAAGGCGACATCTGCGTGCTGGATTAAGGTTTCGGCATCAGGACTATGTTTATTTAAAAGTGAAATGCCTAGGCTGGAACTTATATACAGTTCGTGTCCATGTAGATGAAAGGGTTTTTCTATGGCTTGTAAAATTTTGGCAGCTACTTGGGTTATTTGTTGATTATTACTAATTTGGGGCAGCAAGATGGTGAATTCATCACCTCCCCAGCGGGCAATAGTGTCTCCCGGTCTTAGGGAGTTTGTGAGTCTTTTAGCTACGTTTTGTAATAGTTCATCCCCTAGTGTGTGTCCCAAAGTATCATTAATCATTTTGAAGCGATCTAGATCGAGGAACATTACAGCTAGACTTTTTTGATCTTCGTCTGCTTTATCTATAGTTTGAGCTAGTATATCGTTAAACTGCAAACGATTGGGCAATCCGGTGAGTAGGTCATGTAGGGCTTGATAGCGAATTTTAGCTTCTACTTGCTGTCGCTGACGAGCGCCACTAATAATTGCAGCCATCGTCAATAAGCTTGATTTTTCATGGGTTGACCAAATACGCTCTAAGGTACAGTCTATTAACCCAAGATAGCCCCAAAAATCATCTTCTAATCGCAAGGGTACAAGTAATAGGGATTTGATTTGATCTTGGCGCAGGATTCTTTGTTCTGCAATGGGGAACCCTTGGGTAAGTCCACTAATGGGCTTTCCCATAGATAGAGTGTTGTACCATCTTCCTAGTCCGGAAGTTTGATAAGGCTGATTTTGCCAACGGTGTTGGGATGGTGCTACGCCAGTTTTTGTCCATTCAAATTGTAGACTCATGGCCATTTCCCCTGTGGTGAGATGGGGATGGTTTTGGAAGAGGTAAATGCGATCGCCATTGGCCGCTGCCCCAAATGTAGCAAGTGCTTTTTCTATTGCTATTTCATAGTTCATTTCTGCCAATAAATAATTAGCAGCTTCAGCAACTGCTTGAAGCAAGCGATCGCGTTGTTGCAGTTCTGCTTCAGCTTTCTTTTGCTCCGTAATCTCTCTGATAATAAAAGTTCTAATTAAATCGCTTTCTGGTAAGTAATGAACGGATTGTTCAAATATTTCACCGTTGACTTCTACTTCTCTGACAAAAGAGTTATTTCTACCTTCTTGATTTTCAACTTCACTCACCAGTCCTGCCAAAATTGGGTGTTTCTTGGCGATTTCCCTCAGTCTTGGAAATTTAAGCGCTGCTGCTGGATTAAGATAGGTGACTGTTCCCTCTAAATCCATTTCGATAATTGGATTAGGGATGAGTTCTGGAAAGGAAGCAAGTCGAGTTAACAGAGAATCTCCAGATTCTTCACCGTTGTCTTCATAAACAATTAGAGTGTCAAAAGGATTAACAGGATCTCCTTGTGCTGCTAAAAATCCAGACAAGTCAGACGCTTTACACGATTGTTTAAATTCTTCTTCTGATAGGTTAGAAATGGCATAATATTGAGCTTGCGCTTGGGGATTACCAAAGGCAATAATATCTCCATGTTGGAGGTTATGAGAAAAAGATTTACTGCCATTAATAATTAAGCCGTTAGTACTTCTTTTGCCATTGAAGTTACCATCAATAATCCGAAATCCATATTTTTCTGTGTTAGGAATAGTGACACGCAATAAAATTGCGTGTTGTCTCGATACAGATCTAGATCTCAGAACAATGGCGTTTCTGATATCCCGACCTAGAGAGTAAGTAGTCTCTAGCAGGGGGATGGTTCGCTGTCCTTCTGGATCACTCACAACCAGTAAGTGCCGAATTTTCTCCCGTTCATTTTCTGCCATAGCTATTCCTTAAATTTTCATATTTGTTGATTTGTCATGAAAAATATGGATATAAATGGATATAATTTTTCACTTTCATATCCTGGAATTTCAACAAGGTAATCCATTATTTTTTATTATTTGCCTTTCATGACTAAATTGAGTGGTAAATCATACGCTGCAAAAAAAACTATATTGCTAATAAAAATATAATCTGATTTTTGCAAATTTCTTTTAGGTGATTCACAAGATATTACAGTTAATTCAGAACATATTACACCAAATTTCTCATTTCAGACCAGTAGCAGATTGTTTTATGTTCTGCACTCATCCCAATTGATCACACCTAAGGTATGGAACTGATTATTTTCTCTACCCAACTTATTCCCATTTCAATAATAAATAAAGTATAAAATATTACTTATTAATTTGATGTAAGATAATATATTTATGAGCTTATCATAATATTATACGAATTAGTATTGGGTATATTAAGTAAAAATACTAGGATTTTAAAAAAAAGTAATATATATATAATACGTACTATTTTTATGGAAACTGCGATCGCACAACTTTGAAGAAGACTCTCAGTCAACAGGGGATAGCCTAGATCTTTCCTGATGAAAATTAATAAGTTTGATTTCAAGCTTAAACGCGTACTTCGCCAACTCATTGCAAAAATACGCGTCTAATAACCTTATTCTTTTTTTAAAATCATCATGAAGAAGCAACACCCGTGCAAATTAGCTAGAAACACGAGTACCTAAATAATCACGCAGATGAAATCGCACTAAACGCAACCAGCGCATCCAAATCTTAGCTGGATGGTCAAAAAATGTGAAAATATCACCGAAGCCCAAATTAGTTTTTTGATGGTGTAACCAATGCTGTTCAGGAGTAGTGATAAATAACAACTGACAGAGGAAAGTCACAGGTTGAGGAGTTTGCCAACCTAAAGCAGTGATATGTCTCCACCACACATGAAACTGACCAAACAGTAAACCACAAATAACACCAACTGGAGATAAAGACCACAGGAATACTGCTACAAAGAGATACGGAAAAGCTCCTAATACACCATCTAAAAGCACCTGAAAATTGAATGTTAAAATAGCATAGTGTCGGAAATCCTTTTTCCATGAGTGGTGTGTTGTCAGGTGGAGGCTGCCAAAAATATGCTCAGGTATGTGGTAGAAAAAAGTTGACAGGAAATCGCCTAAAAACAGTAACAACCAAGCAACAGCGATAGCCTCAAGCATTTATACTCCTTAAGTTTGATAGAAAAACTGCACAGCGAAAATAAATCAAAACTTATGCGAGGCCTGGTTATGTCATAATTAAGTGCTTATTAATTACAACACTCAAGCTGCTTTACATTTCTTAATCACAGTTACCGTTTGGTTGTTGCTGAGGAGGTAAAGTAAACTATACATCTACAACTAAACAGATATACTGGATTTCATTATTTGCTGCTTACAATCTTCTTACTAAGGCATACAGCATGAGCAAAGATTGAGTTAACATCGGTACAAATTTAGGTTAAGCTTTATTCAATTTTTGTTTTTCAAATAGTATTCTTTAAAAATTGGTTATCACTACCTATACAGAAACATTTAGCTATTTTTGAACACAAATCAAATTGCTATATTCTAAAACCAGTCTAATATGATTTAGTAATCTTTAATTGGGTGGTAAATCTGTAACTAGTGCCGCAGTATATTCTCAAATAATTAATTCTGACTCCTAAATCCTTCTTCAACTTGCACGACTACTAAAGGTGGTATTTAAGATGCCTAAATGGAAATTATTAACAGAATTCACATTTGATAGCGCCCATTACATCAAAGACTATAAAGGACCATGTGGAAGAATGCACGGTCATACTTATAAAGTAAAAATTGAAGCAAAATCATCACAATTACATTCTTCAGAATACTGTCCTCACCCAGTCATGGTTGCTGATTTTAGAAGTTTACGTTGGGCTAAAAAAGATGTAACCCAAGGAGGACTAGATCACTGTATTCTTAATGAAGTTTTACCCCCTGAATATGAAACAACTGCGGAGATGATTGCTAAATATATTTATGATGAAACCAAAAAGCGATTACCAGCGGATGTAAAACTCAAGGTAGCAGTATCAGAAACTCCTAATTCTTGGGCAGAGTATGAAGATGATTAATAATTCGTAATTCATACCAGAAAAAGCTCATATTTAAGTAGGGTTTGTTGGGTTTCACTTTGTTCAACCCAACCTACGAAAATTCTTAATTGAACAGTATTGCCTGACTCCTGACTTATATACTAAACACGGTTAGGTCTTGGACTTTTCTAAACCTGGGAAAACCCTAGATGTGTAGGGGTAATTCATGAATTACCCCTACCTATAGAATCAAATGATTAAGCCGTTTTGAGTATAGCCCTAACGGAAAGACTTTTATGCCTAACGGCACGCTACGCGAACAGCAAGTCTTAAGTAGGTTGGCATTAAAAATTGTCGTTATTATTCGTAAATCTAGAGAATATGCTTTCATTTCTAACGCCAAAGGTTACTCATTTTCTTTTTGTAGTACATTTGATTGTATCTCACTCAAGTAAAAACCTCTATAACAGGGAACAGGGAATAAATTGGTGTGTACTTCATTAGACTGGGAAACGCTATATTTGTTTCTTCTGATAGATGAAGACAAATATACTAGATGATTACTATACAAGTAATTGAAACTAAAAAAGCGAGCATTCATCTATTGGCGGTCAGTAGTAATTTTAACCATTAAGAGAACTCCACAAAAAAGATGATCCAATCTTGTGGGATGGGCATCTTGCCCGTCCTTGTATTATTAGCGGGCAAGATGCCCGCACCACAAGAAATTTTGGGATATTTTTTTAATTGGAGAACTCTAATTGAGATAAGCAGGACTATTAAGAATTAATTTATAGGCAAGTTTAGCCTATGGAAATTGCCTACATTTTAGATGTTTAAATTTGAATTGGAGCAAAGCGACTCATGCCAATTACTATCAGAAACAATATTACCTATACCTTACTCAAGAAAATTAATGAAACTGGGCAGGGAATGCATGAAGTTCACTTTCATCAAACTGATTTTCCTCATCATCAAATCACAATAGCCGAATTTTTGGGACATTTAGATTACTTAAATCAAAAGCATTATATCAATGCCGAGTTTACAGGCAACGCTTATGCAACTCAAGAAGACGTTCCTGATATAATTCATCCCCAGGAATTTGACTTGCGAATTGCCAATACTCTCGGCGCACCAGATGGGCTTTTACCACATTTGATTACCTTCAAAAAAGCAGAAATGACGGAAAAAGGACAGAAACTGTTAGAGAAACTAGAAGCTAATCCTCCGCAGGACTCAGCAGAAAAACCATCAGTAGCTATTGCTGATAAAGACTTGCCGTTTTTAGAAAAAGTCATGGCAAAAAGTGGTTTACCAGATATTTTTGATGCCAGAGATGTAACCGAAGTTGTCTTTCGGGTAATGCGCGATTTAATGACAACAGAAGCCGCTGACAGAGTGGAAGCAGAACTGCATGAACCCGCAGAAGTCACTACAGATAAATCTCTGCAATTAGAAATTGCCGATTTATGGCATGATACCAATCCAATTGTGGCCTTTTTGAGTCGAGTCCGTCCACCTTGGCAAGGGCCTGGCATTTTTAAGATTGATAGCGATCGCTTTTTATTTAGAGTTGAAAATGAAGCTGGAATGCCCGGAACTGTAGACAGAGAGGAAGTAGTTAAAGCTGTTTTTTCAGCAACAAAAGACGAATTATCACCAGAACGAATTCAAGAAATTTCTACCTGGTTACCTGATAAAATTCGCCAACTCTGGGAAGAAGCGTAAGAAAGCGACTGGGAAGATTAGTAAGTAGAATCATTCTCACTTCCCCTGTCACCATCCTCAAATATTTTAATAGGAGACAAATATGAATATTTACAAGTATTCTCAATTAATTGGGACTTTTTGTGGTGGATTACTGATTTATTTACCGATCATTCCACAAGTAGTTATGGCACAACAAACTACTTCTCAAGTTAACCCATGTCCCAGAATTTTCTACGAAGAACCACATAACAATCGAGTATTAGTTCCCCAAGGATGTCCTCCCAATGCTTTAACACTCAGACGCATGGAACAAGGATTAATTCCTGTTACCCCATCACCAAATCAAAGAAACTTAGGTGTTGGTGGTGAATCACCCGCAGCACCAGAACAAAGACAAGAACCCAGTGCGAAAATTGCGCTGGTGAATGATAAAGCAAATATCGTATTGATCAATGATACAGGAGCAAACATTACTTATCAGGTGATTGGTGATACAGCACCACGTATATTAGCAGGTAACTCAAGGACGAATTTAAGAGGTTTAAGCACACCAATAACGGTGACATTTCAACGAGAAGACAGAGGACTACTAATGGTGACTCCTAAAGCTACTCAGGAAGAAGGAACCTTAGAAGTGACATTGAAAGAAACAACTGATGTCAACCAAGATAAAAGCGCAATGAGAATTCAAGCTAATGGTTCAGTTTTCTTAAATTAGTTCTTTCTTCAGTTTTAATAGTTCCTAACTAATTTATCAATCACAAAAAAATTAACGTTTTGGCAAATTATTAAAACTATCAAGCAATTTTGCTTCTTGTTTTACATCTTCTAATTTCCGAGCTAGTGAAATTGCCTGTTGGTAAAAATTACGTGCTTTAGCATAATTTCCTAATTTTTCATTAATTTGCCCAGAAGATGTTAAATACTTCAATTCTTCGACGGGATTTTGTAGGAATTTAACAACCTCAAACCGTTGTTCTAGTAAATCTAAAGCCCGTTCATAGCGACCAACAGCAGAATGAGCCGTAACTAAACCATCAATTGCTCGTAATTGGTTAGGACGATTAAAATTGATTTTAGCTAACCGCATTGCTGCCCCATAAGTACCTATGGTATTTTGATAGTCTCCGGCTTTGAGGTAGGCATCACCTAAGTTATTGAGAGTGTTTATTTCACCAATAACATTACCAGTTTGCCGGCGGAATATTAAAGCAGTTTCAGCTAGTTTAATTGCTTGGTTATAATCACCCAATCTTGTATATACCAGACTCAAGTTACTAAGAGAAAGTCCTTGTCCTGCTATGTTTTCCAAATTGCGAGACATTACCAGCGCATCTTGAATAGTTTCTCCTGCGGCTTTTGGTTCACCTTTTTGCAGCAAGAGTGTACCAAGATTGTTGAGGGCAAAAATCTGATTTTCAAAGTCTTGATTATCACGAGCAATCCCTACCCGACGACGAAGAGCATCTTCTGCATCTTTGAGATTACCTGATTGAATATAGGCACTAGCCAGTAAATCATAAGTTAAACCCTGCGCTTTCATCTCACCAAGAGAGTGATAAATCTCCAGTGCTTTTAATCCTGATTCAATTGTTTTAGCAATAGCTCCTGATGTATATTGTTGTTGACCTAAACGCAGTAATCTATCAGCTTCTTCTCTTTGTGGTCTAATATTTAATTGTCTGCCAATAGGATGATTTAAAGGATGATGGATTTGTTTGGTAATATCAATAGCATTTGCAGCCGTGGGACTGAAAAAACAAGCGGATATTACAAGATAAAAAATACCAACTTTGAATTTTTCAAGATCTAAATTTAAAATTGTCTGCCCTGGAAATAAATGACCCTGTTTCATAATGCTTATCGGTGAAATTATAGTAGAAGGTCTAAGAAAAAGGTTTAATTTTTAATACTAGAAGAGCTACTGTCGCATTTATACCTAAATTTAGAATTGACTTACTTCTTCGCCTAAGTAAATAGCGCGAATATCAGGAGGTAATTTGTCTTCTAGTATACGATAGCCTTCTTCCAGAAAATTGGCTACTTCCATCGGAGAAAAATTTTCTCCTTCAGCTTGAAGATAAGCCGCGATTCTAGTTTCACTCCAGTGGAAAGTTTGCGCCATCAAAACAATCAAACGTATTACTGGTGGCATTTGGTCTAATGCCTGTGCTACATAGCACCATAATGGTGGAGAAGTGTCTTTGAGTGAATAATGAATAGCCTCCGTTGGGGGTAGTTTAATTTCATTAATACAGACAGCGGTGATGTTGATTAACCAGTTTTGCAGGGTTAGGGTTTCCTGTCCTGTTTGCTGGCTAGTTAAATCGAGTCCACCGAGTTCATAATAGATATGTCGCCAGGTGAGAGCAAAGAGATAATCAGCTTGAACAGGCGATCGCGCTGAATGTTGAATCAAGGTGTAGACTATAGGACTATAGCGGCAAAAAATCACCGTAAAGTACTTGCCATAATCTGGATAACGCTGAAACAGACTCAGCAATTCTTGGTCACTGTGATGAAACAGCGACTTCACCAGAGGGTGATTAGCTTCGGGAAAGTGAGGAATTTGCACAAGCCTTTAAATAGTAGTGGTTAAAATATACAGGTTAATTGGTAATGGGTAATGGGTAATGGGTGATTGTTAATGGGTAAACTTCTTCCTGTTCCCTGTTCTCTCTTCTCTGTCACCGACCTCAGAGTATGAGATAAACTAGAAAAAGAGGACTTATTGTTAGTCTTAATCGACATTACTAAAAGCGGCTCCCTCATATAATATTCGTTTGTTCATGGTTATAGCAGCTAGTTTGATACCATTCTTGGTTAGTCATTTTACTGTAGGCTCTTTTTTACCTTCTTTGCCCTTGGATAGCCTCTTCTCTACCCAGGGCATTATGATCATGTTGCTGGCGGCCTATGCTGGCGCAATGTGGATGTTCCTGACCAGCGCCCCCAAGGTACATACTGTGATGGTGTCGGATTTAGAAATTGCCCGACAGTTGTATGAAGGGTTGCTAGATTTGCCAGCAGCAGAAGTACCTTTGCACTATTACTACAACTACGAACAAACCATTGGTGCAACAGGGATAGACCCGCTTTATATGTCCGCGAGTCCCAGTTGGTCAAATAAAATGATGAATAACGCCAATGATGGGTTGTGGTATCAATTAAAGAAAAATACCCAACTACACATCATTACTGGTGCAAGTTTGGGACTTAAAAATCAGCAACGTCACGTTTGTTTTGACCGCGACTGCTTGGAATTGATTTTAATGCGTGTGGAAACACGGGGTTTGAAGTTTAAAATTCGCAACCAAAAGCCCTTGAATTTTTTGGTGAAAGATTACGAAGGGCGCGTAATTGAATTAGCTGAAGTCGCAGCGTAGGGGCGGGGTCTCCCCCTCACAGGGGTAGGTTTTTAATATTAACTGTAAAGGCAGGACTAGGAAGACAAGGAGGGAAGGTAGACAAGGAAGATTTGATACGCACAATGGTATTTTGACGGACTGTTCTTGTTACCAAGAGAATCTGATTTTGCACGGTTTTCCTCCCTTGTCCACTATCCTCCCTTGTCATCCTTGTCTTGCCCTCACGACAATGTAAAATACCTACCCTTGTGAGGGGGTCTCCCCGCCCTCATAAATCAATTAGCATAAGGGTGTGTTGGGGTTTTCCTGATATACCCTTAAATTTTGGCTGTTTGCTTAGGATATAAAAAGCTCACGCAAAGGCGCAAAGACGCAAAGGTAGGAAGGAGAAGTTTTGTTATTATCGTAAGCCGTGACAAACAAAAGCAGTCCAGTAGCGAGGATGTGCAAAGGGAAATTCTGGCTCAGATGTTTGAATTTTTTGTTTGATAAGTCTATTTACTTTGGTATGAGTATTATATTGATCCTCCCATTTTGAATACTCAACTGAATTATGAGTATATTGTTTTCTATTGCCTATGAATTCTTTTTCCTTTTCATCTATTTGATTTGATATTTCTGCTAAATCTGCTTTTCTTATTTTCCGCAGTTTAATTTGCGCGTGTTTTAAAGATATTCTCCTGTAGGTAAAGCAGCAAAAGGAATTTTATATAATAACAAATGAGGTATTATAATTAATTACTCTATTCCTCGAAGATGTTGGTTAATTAATACTGATACTGGACTCTCTTCTACAAACCGTTCAAACACTTGCCCTAGTATCATTTCTGTTCTCCACCCTGTGATTTTTACCTCTCTTTTACCAAACTACAAATCCGCCCATTACACAATACCTTGAAAGGGCTAGTCCTATGAATATAGGAAAAATCACAAAAAGGTTGAATATACCAGTTTATTTATTTTATCCTTCAGCTTTTTTGCACTAGTCTTTTTATGCCTTTAATCGTTGCATGGTAAGGTATTTGCCACAAATATTCTAAACCCCAAAGATATTGTAGATACCCCAAAAAACCTAAAAAATTAGATTTCCCATTTTTATCAATGACCATTCTTGCATATTGGTAATATCTCAGATTTAAACGATCTAATACCCTATTATTCTCCTGGGTCATAATCTGATATTCATGGTACTCAAAGCTGGAAATTTGTAAATTGATTATCTGTTTCAAAATTGAAGACGGTATAGAAATATTTAAAATTTCCTGTAAAGCCGTGATCAGATTTTTTAGCCCCCATCCCAAGCGGTATTCTTGGGCTTTTATGACTAATTGATTCCAGTCAATTTGATTTGCGGAAGCATTGATAATAGTTGCAGCATCAGCTATTTTATTACTTGAGATAACCAGATTTCTATAATCTCCACAAATATACAATAACTGATTGGTCGGATTTAAAATATTTATTTCTAATTCACCTAATTGAATAATTATTGTATTTTTCCAAAAATCATTTTCGGCTTTTTCTGAAAAGCCATCTGTGAATAAATGCCAGCGTAAAATCAAAGATTGATTGGAACTGTTTTTAAATCCTATTGCTTGGGAAAATGGTAAAATTTCTGTAGGTATTTTTCCTGTTGCTTTCCAGCCGATGTTCTGTAATAAATTAATCCCCATTAAAGCATCTGATGGATGAATTAACAGTTCTAAATTAGGCATCATTCGTAATCCATTATCGCGGTAATAATGGAGGTTTAAAGCTGCATCTTTAAGTAGTAAAGTTTTAATTCCATTTTCTTGAAAAGACTGTGAAATTGCAGCAATCGCTTGCAATAAAACTTGGTTTTCGACCCAAGTGCGTCGGTAAACACCTTTAAGTCTACCCAAATGCACATCCATCACTTCCTGTGCGGACAAACTGCGATAAAGTAAAGGCAATAAATAATAAGATTCAGTATCTAAATTGTCAATATCAACAGTTTCTCTCCAATGCTGCCAAGATTTAAGTGACGCTTCTCCTGACAATAATGCTGCTTGTAAAAGCCATTTTTTTTCGTTAGTAAGTCTATAATTTTCTTGGTTATTGATAATCATACTTTGATTCCTGGAATGTTAACTCTAATTTTGTAAATAGAGGTAGAAGCTGTAATATAAAGACTTTGGTAATCTTCATCTCCCCAAGCACAATTTGCTGGTACTTCTGGAGTGACAATTGTTCCTAAATGATTTCCTGCTGAATTGAACACCCACACACCACCACCACCTGTGCAGTAGATATTTCCTTGTGTGTCTACCTTCATACCATCTGGTAAACCGGGTTTTTCAATTTTCATATCATAAAAAATCCGTCCATTGCTAAGTGTTCCATCAGACTGAACATCAAAAACTCGGATATGACGACATTCTGAATCATCTATATACAGCTTTTTTTCATCAGGTGAAAATGCTAAACCATTTGGTTTGATAAAATCATCAGCTACAAGAATAATTTCTTTGGTATGTGGTGAAAGTCTATATATTCCTTGAATTGGTTGTTCCTGCTGTTCGGGTTTAATCCCATAAGGTGGATCTGTAAAATAAATAACCCCGTTGCTTTTAACAACAACATCATTAGGACTATTGAGTTTTTTCCCTTGATAAATATCAGCTAAAACAGTAATTGAGCCATCATTCTCTGTACGAGTAACTCGACGTGTATCATGTTCGCAAGCAATTAATCGTCCTTGTTTATCTTTAGTCAAACCATTGGAATTGTAGCTAGGTTCTCTAAAAATTCCTAATTCACCATTAGAGTGAAGTTTATATATTTTATTGGCAGGAATATCGCTAAATAGTAGATAGTTCTCTTCAGGAAACCAAATCGGTCCTTCAGTAAATTTAAATCCTGTAGCTACTCGCTTAATTTTCGCATTTTTAGGAAAGAGAGTTTTAAATATTGGATATTTTGTCTCTAATCTACCTGATGGTATTTTATTGGGAAAAATCGAACCTAGTCGTTTTATCTGTTTATTGATCCATTTAATGATAGAAAACATGATATTTCTACAAATAGGATAATTAGTATTTATTAAAGTGGATTTTGAGCAAGACGATAATTATATAATGTTGTGCCACCATCAATTTTTAGAACCGTTCCCGTCGTGAATTTTGAAAAATAATCTGAGGCTAGATAAACAGCCGCTCTACCTATATAACAAGGAGAGATACTACAACCATGCAAAAGATTATATTCTATACTCAGTGGTTGTTTTTGCTCATCTTCTGCAACCCAAGCAGGAGCAATTCCATTGACTCTTATTTTGTCTGGGGCAAATTCTACCGCTAATTCTTGGATAATCATGCCTAATGCCGCTTTTGAGGAACTATAACTAGGCCAGCGAACAACTGTCTCTTGGTGTATAGAAGTCATAAAAATAATAGAACCCTGAATAGAATTATTCACCATCATTTTGGAGATAAGTTTGGTAAGGTACATCGGACCAAATACATTAGTTTGAAAGGTTTTTTGCCATTCTCCTAAATCCAAGTTATTTATACCAATTGTTTCAAATTGAATGCCTACATTATTGATGAGAATATCAATTATGATTTTGTTTTCCTCTAAAATGCTATATAAATAATCAATATTTTCAGGTTTTGATATATCAGAAACAAACCCTCTTACCTTAACTGGGTAAGTATTTAATTCTTTTTCTAAGCTTAAACATCCTTCCTCTAGGATATCGGTGAAAAAAATATTTGCACCTTGTTTAGCCATTTCAATAGCGATACTTTTACCAATATTTTTTGCTGCTCCAGTTATGAGGACATTTTTTCCAGCTAAAAGCTGATTATCTAAAACTACTGAAGGTTCTACTATTTTGATAAAAATTTTTGGTTTGAGAGTAGGTATCGGATCAAGGAAGGCTTTTGATGCGGCTTTAAAACGAGTTTTGATATTGTTTAGCCGAGTCTTTAAGTTCATATCTGTGAAGTATAAGCCATCAATTTGAATATCCTAACCTTTAGCACGACGACGATCTAGAGAAGCTTTGAGAATCTGAATATATTCAGTTTGATATTGTTTTTGCTGAATTCCTTTATTGGTTTCATGCAGTCGCCGCTTGGCTACTAAATCGGGTAACATCATTGTTTGGAGTCCTATCTCTGTCAGACGTACTTGCCAACTAGCAAATTCGGCTAATTTCCAATGAGTTTCAAATAAACCAACCCGAAAAAAAGACTCTTTTTTGATCAATAATGCAGAAGGAATATGTCCCGGCATTAATTGAGCAGGAACGTGTAATTTGGTTTTGAGATTGTCTACCAATTCTGGACTAATAAACTGTTCAACTTGCCCGAAGACAACATCAAGATTGGGGTTATTTATAAATGCTGCCATTTGGCGTGTTAATTTATCTTCTACCCAAAAATCATCTGCATCAAGAAAGGCAAAAAAATCGCCTTTGGCTAATTCTATTCCGCGATTACGAGCTGCCGCAGTACCACTGTTGACTTGACAACAATATTGCACTACAGAACCAAAACCCTTGGCTATTTCTGCACTAGTATCAGTTGAACCATCATCTATGACAATAATTTCTAGGGGCTGATAGGTTTGAGCTAGTACACTTTCTATGGCTTGAGGTAGATACTTTTCGCAGTTATAAACAGGAATAATTACCGATATCAAAGATTGAGTTTGTTTCATTATGCTGACTCCTTTTTAACTACTGTAAACTTGCGTTTACGCTCAAGAGATTCTTTAAATATTTTTGTCAAATAGGTACGATCTTTTAATCCTTGATAAGAAAGATTGATATCATGATAACGTTTATTTACAAGAACTTTATCAATAACAGGCATAGATAACCCAGCATCTTTGACTCGAACAAACCAGTCAAAATCCTCGTGGTATCTGTAATTAGAATTAAAAAAACCAATTTTCTGAAATACTGTCTTGCGAACAATTAAGGTACTTGGTATATACCCAATATGAATTTTATCAAAAAAATCTTTTCCTAAGCCGTTAGGCGGACTTATTCCTAATTCTAAAAAGTTTCGATATTGAACCATATTACCAGCAAAGTGGGGATTATTTACCAGCAAATCAATTTGCACGCTCAACTTATCAGATATCCATAAATCATCGGCATCAATAAAAGCAATAAACTCACCTTTTGCCGCAGCTATACCATTATTACGAGCTACAGAAACACCTTGATTAGATTGGTAGATATAATCAACTTCGCTATACGATTTAGCAATTTTAGCACTGCTATCTGTTGAACCATCGTCTACTAGAATGATTTCAATGGGACTATAGGTTTGTTTAAGAATGCTTTCAATGGTTTCACATAAATAGCGATCGCCATTATAAACTGGAATAATGACGCTGACTAAATGGTTATTTTTTATCATGATTCTATCATGGATGATTGTATTTAATAGTCTAGTTAAAACTTGTGAATAATACAGACTTTCTATTAGTGTTTAATTAATTTGCCATACTTCTTGGTTCGGAGGTGCTACACCAATGTATTCAATCAGATTTGGCAATTCTTCTGATCGCGTAAAACTGCCTTTCTGTCGGCATCGATCTAGATGTTTTTTATAAATTCTTACAAACCCTAATTCTACTAACTTTTTCCCCTTAGTCATGTTCTCATCGTGCTTTCTATAAAAGAGCGTTACCTGATCTAGCACTACTTTAGATATATTATTTTCCCAGGCTCTAAAAAATAAATCTATATCTTCAGCATACTTGAGTGTTTCATCAACTAAGCCAATTTTGTCAAACACAGATTTGCGATAAATGGCACTACCTAAATTAATAAATTGATAGGGATGAGAAACTGTTTGAAAGATTGAGTGATGATTTTCAGGGTCTTCAAAACGCTGAATTTGTTGGACTAACCCTTGAACAATATCTACAGACGGATTTTCTAATAAGTAACTTGCTTGTAGTTGCAGTTTATTATCCGACCAAATATCATCAACATCCAAAAAAGCAATTACATCACCATTTGCTATCTTGATCCCAAGGTTTCGTGCCGCTGATGGTCCGCTATTTTGCTGATAAACATAGCAGATACTATCTTGTAATTCGGCTGCTATTTCCGCAGTTTTATCGGTTGAGCCATCATCAATTACAATAATTTCTAATGGTTGATAATCTTGATTTTTGACATTTTGAATTGCTTCTGCTAGATATTTTTCTCCATTAAAAACTGGAATAATAACGCTAACAAATAATTTTTGATTTTCCATTTTCTATGGTTTTGTAATGAGATTGAAAATCACTTGAGGAATTTGCTCTAAATCTGTACCAAGTTCTAAATAATAACAAGGAACTTGTTTCAAAACTTGCATCATAATTTGACAAGCTTCTTTGCCAGCACCGGGTAATTGAATCATCGTACTCGGTACCAGAGAAGCTAAAGCAGCAGCAGCAGATGTAGCTGTTAAGGAAGTATCTGTTTTTCCCGTAATGCGCGGAACTAAAACTGCACGAATAGGACAACTTGTCAATATTTTTTTGGGGAAATGCTCGTTAATAAAATAAACGGCTTTTTCTGAATCCAAGCGATTGCTATTACTGATCGCCTCAGCCAAAAATGGTAATCTATTCACATCATCGGCATTTTTTTTACCTGTGTTGTAGATGCTAAACACGGTGGGTGTCGGTTCACAGGTAATTAAACTGTAATCGTCACTGGCATAAAAAAGCTCTGAATTAATACAACTTAAAGCCGTTGTTGATTTTCCTGATCCTCCTTTTCCTACCAACAATACACCCCCGCTAGGAAGTCCGACAGCACCAGCATGAACCAGTTGTATTCCCCGTTTACTCATCCAGACATTCAAAATTGTCCGTAGAGGTGAACCGGTTTCCCAATAGGGGATTTGTGCAGTTGTATCTACCCAATAGATGCCTAAATTGCGATCGCTATCCAAGAGACTCAATGCAAATGCACCCCATTGAAAACTCGTATGTATGCGATTAGTATTGAATCCGTGAATTTCTCCGCGTTTGGGATGATGATGATTCCTACCCCAAGGTGGAGGAGGCATAATAGTATTGGTTGAGGTACTATCCCACAAACAAATTGTTAAATCAGGATGGGAAACTGCTTCTATTTCTAAATGTCCTAAAGCCGGAGTTTGGTAGGGAATTAAAGCCTGTCCAGCAAATCGTAACTGAATTTTAAACCCACCAATATCATAAAACCGATTAACTGCACCCCCCACAGAGGCTGCGGCTTTTTCATATAGTTCATAAATTGAATCAAAAAAAGCAATTGGGTCTTTTTGTTCTGTCGCAATTGCGATATCAGATTCTTCAATATCGTTTTTAATCATTTGGTTTTATTTGTATTTTTAGCTGTGATTCTGTTGGGTTTGATGACCTCAACCCAACTCCATAAATTCTGTTGATTGATTTACCCCTTTGCACTCGGCCAACCCACTTCCTGATCCACATCATGGATGGGATCTAAAGCCAGCAACTCTTCCATATCTGTATATTTATTTAAAGTTGGTGGTTCAAATTTCAGCTTTTCTGTAGCTTTAGTTGGGGAGTTATCGTTAGTTGTATGGGTCTGATTTTCTCCATCAGTTGTATCAATACTAATCAAACTTTCACGCTGTAAATCGGCAATTAAATTGTTAACAGCAGTTTCAATGGTTTCGCTACTGCTATCGTAACAACTAACCATTTCTGCCAAAATCTCACCTCTGGAAAGACCTCTAGCTAGTTTTTCCCAAATATCTGCTCCGACTGTCACCAGACTATAATAATCTCCTCCATCCAGATTAACGATGACTACTTCACCCTCAATCATTTCGTGGACAACTTTCGGGACATTGATTTTAAATTTTTCAGATAAATTCATTGTGCTTTTAAACTGAATGATATTGTTTGCTTAACCCAATGTTAATCTTACTGTCAATTTCATCACATCTTTTTTAAAGATTTAATAAAGAAATTGACATTTTCTTAAAGATAGATACGATAGCAATTTGATTTGTCTATTCCTAACAAAAGCTATAGATATAAATCACTCATACTAAAATGCCCTAATTCTGAGAGAAGTTAGGGATATCGTCGTTTAAAATTGCTATGAAAAAATTATGATTTCTGGTTGATTGTTTTGAAAATTTTTTCTCCTACTAGCCGCATTGGTCGCAATAAATAGTAAATAAAAGCAGGAAATTCTACTAACGGTAAAACTAACCAATCGGAAGTTGTCGGTGTTATGGACAGACGCAAAGAATAAAGTATTTTATCTTGCAGACGTTCTCTGACCTTCAGATGAAAGCGAGTAACAGTCCCATCTTGGAATGAACCATCAGTTTTTTGGAACAGATTTTGGCTGACTTGAACTGCAAGTAAACTAACTTTTGGATCTGTCTGGATTTTTTGCCAAACTTGATCAGGTAAAGCAGTTCCTAAAATATTCCGTGCTAGTGTCAAAGCTAAAAATAGAATTCTTTGACCACCTTTAATGCTTGCTTGTTCCATGACTTTTTGCCAATTTAACTGGGGATGACTGCGAATTAATTCAGCCACATCGCAAATGCGAGCTAAATTTGTCCAACAGTCTTTTGTCCCATGTCCAGCTAACATTAACAGCGTATTTTCTGGAGAAAGATTGGGAACACTTTGACCAGCAATGGTAACTGACTCTAAATCTTGCCACAATTCCTCACAATCAATGGGGAAGGAAAAATAGTTTGGCATTACTCCCCAGTGGAGTTCTACTACCAGTTCTGTTTCCGGGTGAATGAAGGGATAAGCAGCTTCACGAACTAATTTATAGATGCTTTGCGATCGCACAAAAGCAGCTTTTTGCTCTTCCGTAACTTCGATCCGTTCAATCTTCTGGCTATATCCCTGAGACAGGAAGAGTTGTTTGGCCTTTTCTACATCTTTTGGGTGAACTAAAATATCTAAATCGCTAAACTGACGTAACGATAAATTCCTATAGGCACTCGCAGCCAAAACCGGACCTTTGAAGGGAAGAACTGATATTTTTTCTGCTGCAAATAAATTTAGTAGTTTTACCAATTCCCCACTCAAAAGCAAGCTACGTTTAGTTTGACTCAGGAAATCTGCCCGCAACTTCATCATAATTGCTTTGGGAACTAGTCCTGGACAAATTCTAGAAAGGCTGGAATATAACAGTGGCAGTACTCGTTGCTGTTGGGCGATTGCTATCAATTTATCCCAATTTATATTTTTTGCCAGAAGTCCTATAATGTGATCCGCTTTTTCTGATTCTATGACAGTGCTGGCACAGCAAAGTAGCACCTCGATTTCAAAACTAGTCTGTGATAATGCCGTTTGAACTATTGAATTGTGCAATTACAGCCTCCAATTAAAAAAATTAGCTTCTCTGATTGTTACTGATGACTTTTATTTCTTGGGTTTAACGTCACCAATTTTAATCACGAGTGCGATCGCCATACTCACCACCAAAATCAATGTCATACTCAACGCTGAACCAAAACCCCAATTTTGGGTAGCACCCAGAAACTGGTTATAAACTAACCGTGCTGCTGTCATGCTAGAAGCACCACCGAGTAATTCCGGGTCGATAAAGTCCCCTAATGCGATAATAAATACCAGCAAAGAACCAGCAGCTATACCTGGCAAAACTTGGGGTACAGTGACGCGCAAAAAGGTTTGTCTGGGGTTTGCACCCAAATCGGCTGCTGCTTCTAGCAACTCCTTGTCTAGCTTTTCCAAAGAGGCATACAACACTAAAACCATATAGGGTAGTAAGCTGTAACTCATGCCAATTAATACCGCTGAACTGCGATTGAGCAATTCTAATGCGGGCAAGCCGACACTGGTGAGTAAACTATTCAACAATCCAGTTGGACGCAGAATAGTAATCCAAGCATAAGAACGCAGCAAAGAGGAAGTCCATAAAGGCAAAACAAACCCTAATAGCAGCAAATTTCGCCAGCGCTTTGGTGCTATTTGAGCAATCCAATAAGCAACCGGAAAACCTAAAATCAAACAAATAATTGTTGTATTAATTGCCAAAAAAAGAGAATTAAATATTACTCGTAAGTAAAGTGGTTCCAGGATACGAATATAATTTTGAAAGCCATTAGGATTGACAATATCACCTGGTCGAATATTGGTGACTAAACTCAATTGAAAAATTATTAATGTAGGCAGTAACAATAACAGTAATAACCAAATTCCAGATGGTGCAAGTAATGCCATCGGAGCAAACCATTGGATTTGATAGCGATTCAATTGCGGCTTTTCTGTAAGATCGCTGGGAGATTCTAGAGCCGAATTAGGAAGTTTCATGTATGCAGCCCAATACCAAATTAGGGAATTATTGTCAATTTA
This sequence comes from Anabaena sp. EIM26, assembly GCF_057568715.1. Taxonomy (NCBI): domain Bacteria; kingdom Bacillati; phylum Cyanobacteriota; class Cyanophyceae; order Nostocales; family Nostocaceae; genus Anabaena; species Anabaena sp. EIM26. The sequence continues at coordinate 3,922,549 of NZ_CM172472.1, forward strand.
AGCTAGTAATTGAGTCCAGTATCGCTCATAAACTTCTTCAAATTCACCTATAGGAGTAGAGCGTTCACATTTTTCCAACAATGATTCTGGAGGAAATAAATTAGTATTTTCTTGAATTTGCTTTGGTAATTGCTCGAATCCAGCACGATTAGGAGTACTAATATTTAGTCTTTGACTGAGCTTGGCTGCCACATCTGGTTGTAAAATTAAGTTAATCCAGGCATAAGCACCAGCCAAATTAGCGGCTATTTTGGGAATGACAATAGTATCTGTCCATAGCGAAGAACCACTGCGAGGAATCACATATTTAAATTTGGGGTTTTCTTTCGATATATTAATGGCATCAGTAGAATAACACATAGCTAATAATAAATCTCCTGCTAGAAGTTGGTTTTGCCAAGCATCAGTATCAAAGGCAGCAATTGCAGGTTTTAATATCTTCAATTTTTCATAAGCTTGTTTAACTTCTGTTTCATTTTGCGAATTGTAAGAATAACCCAGCATCTTTAATGCTGCACCCATTACCTCACGTACATCATTAAGTAAAGTCATCCGCTTATAAAGTTTGTCTTGGTTTTGCCAGAGATATTCCCAATCTTCTGGTGGATTTTCCAGCTTTTCGGAGTTGTAAAGTAAACCAGTTGTTCCCCAATTGAAAGGAATACTATAACGGTTGTCAGGATCATAGCTAGGATTCTTAAATTGGGGAAATAAATTGTCTAACCCAATTAAGCTTTCATGATTGATTTGGGTTAACAAATTTTTCTCTACCATCTTCTGCACCATATAGTCAGATGGATAGATAATGCTATAAGTGGCTGCACCTCCAGCTTGTAATTTAGCCAGCATCACATCGTTGGAATCATAAAAATCTGCCAACACTTTTATCCCAGTTTGGGTAGCAAAAGTGGAAAGTAATTCTGAATCAGTATATTGAGTCCATGTATATATATGCAGGGTGTCACTTTGTCCAGAACTAGTATGGTTTGAACTCACATTAGCTAGTTTCCAGCCACAACTACTTAAAGACAAGCTAGAAACCGCTACCATGTTTTTTAGAAATTGCCTTCTGTTAGTCATTTTAGTCATTATGGATTTTTGAGCCTTGGTGCTTGACTAATAGCTAAACAGTCAGTTTCTGCCCACCAAATGTAAATTGGGGTGTCACGATCTGGTAAGCTGCCAAAGGTATTCGGTTGTAAAACATTGATATTTATGCCGTTGGCTAATTCCACAACATAATTAACATGAGTACCCAAATACATAATATTAACTAACCTACCTTCAAAGCAGTTCGTTGGTAGGTTTGGTTGATAAAGGGAAATCTGAATTTTTTCTGGACGGACACTTAATACTACTGCTTGTAATAACTCCGTTGGTGTATCGTCTGTACGTCCAGCGACTATTGACAATCCAGTTTTGGTCAAAATTTTCACGTACTCTGAGTCTACGTCTGTGATTTCACCGCTGAATAAATTTGTATCACCAATAAAATCTGCCACAAAGGCTGTTTGAGGACATTCGTAAATTTCGCTAGGAGTACCGACTTGTTCAATTTTGCCTTGATTCATCACCGCGATCCGATCAGATAAGCATAGTGCTTCTTCTTGATCGTGTGTCACCATGACAAAGGTTAATCCTAGATCTTTGTGGAGATTGCATAGTTCAACCTGCATTTCCTTACGCAGTTTTAAATCTAAGGCTCCCAATGGTTCATCTAGGAGTAAGACTGCGGGACGATTAACTAAAGCCCTAGCTAAGGCTACTCGTTGCTGTTGACCACCAGAGAGTTGAGAAGGTAAGCGCGATCGCAAACTTTCCATCTTCACCAGCTTTAAAGCTTCTATGACTCTGCTCTCCAGTTCTGATTTGGATATTTTTTTTAACCGCAGTCCGAAAGCAATGTTATCCCATACATTCAGATGGTTGAACAGAGCATAGCTTTGAAATACAGTATTGACAGGTCTACGATAAGGAGGAACATTAGTCATAGACTGTCCTTGAATCAGCAACTTGCCTGCGTCAACCCTTTCAAACCCAGCAATTAAGCGGAGTGTGGTTGTCTTACCGCAACCAGAAGGGCCTAAAATACTAAAAAACTCTCCCTGTCTAACATCTAAGTCCACACCATGTACGGCTGGTTCTTGGTTGAAAAACTTGAAGACGTTACGCAGTTCAACATCAAGCGGCTGAAAAGTCGTTAAACTCTTCTGATTTTGCATCACAGTTTGAGCCATAGTCTTTAGTAGAATGCCATGATCTGACTAAACTTGGTTAAGTAATGTAGGCTACTAATATAGACTACAATTAACACTTTGGTTTATTGTATCTGGCAACAACACTCTAATGAGAAATATACTTGCCATTGTTTTATCCTAAATGCCGGGTAGCAGCTGCAAAGCATTGATAATATTAATTTCATGCCTACTTTTAATTTTATGGCTATATTACCACCACTACTCAGTAATCAAAAAAATACACGTACCGTTGGACGTGGTTCCCAATCAGTATTTTTAATACTATTTACGTTATTGATGACATCTGGAATCGGCGCTCGTTTAGCTTATTTGCAGATTATTGAAGGGCCAAAACTCCGGCAAAGGGCAGAATCTAACCGGATTCGGGTCATTCCTAAACAACCAGAACGAGGCAATATTTTTGATAGAAATGGCAAACTGTTAGCTACTACTCGCTATCCTCGCTCTGTGTATTTGTGGCCAATGGCACATACCAAACCCTCCTGGTCAGTTGTGGGGCCGCGTCTATCCAAAATCCTCGATATCCCTCAAGAGGAAATGGAAAAAAAACTAGAAGAAGCAGGGGCTAATTCTTCTTCTCTGATTCGCGTTGCTCGTGACGTAAATGAAGCTCAAGTTACAGCCTTGAAAGAATATGAAACCGAACTCATAGATGTAGAAATCAATACAGAAGCTGTGCGTTATTACCCACAAGGTATTCAATTAGCTCATATACTAGGCTATACCCGTGAATTGACAGCCGAACAGCTAAAAAAAAGGAAAACTGAAGGCTACCGTCTAGGAGATGTAATTGGTCAAATGGGTGTGGAAAAAGCCTATGAGAAAACACTGCGGGGGGAATGGGGTGGACAACAAGTAGAGGTGGATGGTGCGGGTAGACCGCTGCGGGTATTGGGAGAAAAACAGGCAAAAGCAGGTACTGATTTACACTTGACTATAGATGTAGAACTACAAAAAACTGCCGAAAAAGCTTTAGGTAAACGCAATGGGGCAATTGTGGCACTTAACCCCAACAATGGTGAAGTCTTAGGAATGGTATCTCATCCTACCTTCGACCCCAATATTTTTTCTAAACAAAAACTCTCCGAAAAAGACTGGAAAAGCGTCCAAGGTGAGGAGCATCCTTTGGTCAATCGTGCTTTAAGTGCTTTTCCACCGGCGAGTACCTTTAAAATTGTTACTACCACTGCTGGACTAGAATCAGGTAAATTCTCTCCCAGCACAGTGCTACAAACCTATGGTTCTTTAACTATTGGTGGAACAAGGTTTGGGGAGTGGAACCATGCAGGATTTGGTCCATTGGGTTTTGTCGGGGCAATGCAGTGGAGTAGTGATACTTTCTTTTATCAAATTGGTAAAGGCGTAGGGGGTCCTAAATTGATTGAATGGACTCGCAAATATGGCTTTGGTGAAAAAACTGGCTTTGAGTTCTCTACAGAAGAAGCCAAAGGTTTGGTTCCTGATGAAAACTGGAAACGCAAAACTTGGAAAATGCCTTGGACTGTAGGCGATTCTATTAATATGTCTATTGGTCAAGGTGCTTTACAAACATCACCTCTACAAGTCGCTGTGATGTTTGCTGTTCCTGCTAATGGTGGTTATCGAGTACAGCCACATTTGCTCAAAGACAATGGGGAAGCACAAAAATGGCGCAAATCTTTAAATATGAAGCCAAGTACCATTAAAGTTTTACGCGAGGGATTGCGGAAGGTGATATCTGAAGGTACAGGTAAAGTTTTAAATAAACCCACTATTCCCCCAGTAGCTGGTAAGAGTGGTACAGCGGAAGCTTGGAACCGTGGAGTGAAGGAGAATCATGCTTGGTTTGGCGCTTATGCACCTGCTGATAAACCAGAACTTTTGATTGTGGCTTTTGCTGAACATTCTGGTGGTGGTGGTGGTAGTGTAGCTGCACCAATGATTTTAGAAATCATGGAAGAATATTATGCTCGTAAATATCCAGGGAAATATCAAAAACCCGTGATAGGTGATAGGTAATAGGAGGTAGGCTTGCCCTAAGCGTAGTCGAAGGGGAGCAGGGTGCAGGGGAAAGTTTAGCAATTACCAATTACCAATTACCAATTACCAATTACCAATTACCCATCACCAATCCCCAATCCCTAATCACTTCAACGGTTTGAGATTTCTAGCTTTATAGAATGTTTCTAAACTATTGCGATCGCCCACAAAACGCCAATGCCACGGTTCATAACTCACCCCTTGGGAATTATCCTTGGGAAAAGATAGCTCAAAACTAAATCGAGCCGCATTAGCTTGTAGCCACCCAAAAGCTTTGGTATTTTCAAAATTAGCTTGGAGATTAGTCGCTGGTACTGCTCCATCTCCTATATCCACTGCATATCCTGTGTGATGTTCACTATGACCAGGAGGAGCGCTGAGAGCGGCTCTTTGGGCAGGTGTCTGATTGCGCTGGGCCCCTACAGCAAAAAATAACTGCTCTTGGTCTTTGACTGAACGAAAACCAGAAATTGGTGTTAAAATTACACCCGCATTTCTTGCCACTTGTACCATTGCCGAAAACTTTTGGGCTGCTGCTCGTCGCATCTTTATCCTTCCATCAGCGGTAATTGCCAATAGTTCTGACTCTGGGGCTTCAGCATATACCAAATGTCCCAAAACAGTATCGTTATTAGTAGCTGGGGTATTGGTCGGTGTAGATACAGAATTAGCTTCTACTGGTTGAGAATCTACTGTTTTTTTGGGGGGTACTATAACGGAAAACAAGAAGCCACTAATTACAGCCAACAACACAAATCCTGCCACTCCTCCAATAACCAAAACTAGCGGTTGCAAGCGTAGCTTAGACCCTGGATCAGGAGTGTCGCGTAAAGCTGCTGGAATATCATCCCCAGGGACCGCCGATGAGTTTTGCGGTTTTTCAGAAAAACCAGCCTTATTCAAGTGTCCGCTCCTGTTTGTGTTCAATAATTAATTACTAAAAATTCTAGACTAGAAAAAATAGGCACAATAAGTATTATTTTACATCCCTATTTTTAAGTAAAATCTTGATAAATCTCTTAGAACTATACGTCAAGTTAGTAGGATTAGTACTAGTAGGAGTTATGTTAGGACGCAAATTACCTGCCATATTTCCTAACTATTTGGGTCAATTTCTTTTCTGGGTTGGAGTACCCATCAGCATTATTGCTTTTTTGCGTCAGACAGACCTATCAGGCCAGATTTGGATTGCACCTGCGATCGCTAACTTAGCAATCTTACTAGGGGCATTTTTAGCTTGGTTAGGGATCAAAGGTCAAGCCTATTTGACAAAATCTATTCCTCAACCATCAACCCAAGGTAGTTTAATTCTAGCGGCTATGGTGGGTAACACAGGTTATCTAGGCTTTCCCATCACCTTAGCAATGGTCGGCAAAGAATACTTCGCCTGGGCATTATTCTACGATTTATTGGGGTCACTGTTCGGAGCTTATGGCTTGGGTGTCTTACTAGCAGCCCATTTTGGCAACACAGTCCAAAATCATGGGCAGATGGCTAAAGCAATTTTAATCAATCCTGCCCTTTGGAGTTTTGGATTTGGGTTGTTATTTCGTCAAGTGGCAATTTCCAATGTAGTAGAAATTGGCCTAGATAAATTAGCTTGGTGTGCTGTAGCCTCATCCTTAATTTTAATTGGCATGAGACTTTCACGATTGAACTCTTGGCACAAACTAAAACCAGCAGGAAGTAGTATAGTCATCAAAATGCTGTTAGTTCCTCTAATTTTAGGCAGTACCTTACCACTTTTTGGTGTCACTGGTGACGCAGCACAGGTCATAGTCTTACAAATGGCCATGCCTCCAGCTTTTGCCACACTGGTAATAGCCGAAACCTTTAATTTAGATCGTGATTTGGCGGTAACTGCTTTAGCAATGGGGACTCTAGTATTACTAGTTACTCTCCCGGTTTGGCTGTGGCTGTTTTAGGAAAGGTGACAGAAGAAAGATAAATACTCCCTTATCCCCGCACTTCAACAAGGTTGGCTCACTTTTTCCAGCAGTTCAGCGGGGTTAATCAGTTCATACTTTTCAAAAGGTTGATGAATCCAGGGGTTATCAGGTAGATAATCAACGTAGTAGTCTGGTGCAATAACTGAACAGGCTTTATACCAAATTACAGCAGAGCGAATTTCCTCAAGTGGAAACTCACTATGTTTTTTTAACCAAGGTACAGTTTGCTGGATGGTAACTCCAGAATCTACTAAATCATCTACTAGGAGAATCCGAGAACCTAATTTATCACTAGTCATCGTCAAGTGACTAGAAACAATTAAACCTCCTCTTTCTTGTTTACCAGCACCGCTGTAAGATGAAGTAGCTAAAATCGCCAGAGGTTGATTGTATATTCTAGAAAGAATATCTCCCACTCGTAGTCCCCCTCTAGCAAGACAAACAATCTGGTTAAATTGCCAACCTGATTGATAAATGTTGACAGCCAATTGTTCAATTTTGTGATGATAATCTGACCAAGAAACGTACAGGTCTGACATAAAACGCCGGAAAGTGATTTTTAGTTAGTACTGAAAGCAAACTCAAATTATCTTAATATGAGCGCAAGTTATTATGAATGATTCTACTGGTGATGGTGATTTCCAAAAAAAATCGACTAGTGAAAAATTAGATCTTAAAACTAAACTGGCTTATGGTGCTGGTGATTTAGGCCCAGCAATTACTTCCAATATTGCTATATTCTTTCTACTTGTATTCTTTACCAACGTCGCTGGTATTCCCGCAGGTTTAGCAGGCAGCATTTTAATGATTGGTAAAATTTGGGATGCTGTCAACGATCCGGTAGTGGGATGGCTGACTGATAAAACTAAATCTCGTCGCTGGGGTCGTCGTTTACCTTGGATGTTATATGGTGCAATCCCCTTTGGAATTTTCTTTTTCCTACAGTGGATTGTACCGCAATTTAGTGCTGAACCTAGCAGTAATATTTGGCCATTGTTTTGGTATTATGTAGGCATTGGAGTCGTATCACAAGCATTTTTCACTGTTGTTAATTTGCCTTACACGGCAATGACTCCAGAATTATCTCAAGATTATGATGAACGTACTAGCCTGAATAGCTTTCGGTTTACTTTTTCTATTGGTGGCAGTATTTTATCGCTGATTCTAGCGCAAATTGTTTTTTCTCAGATTGCAGATCCTCAACAGCAATATCTAGTTTTAGCAGCTATTTGTACTGTAATTTCGGTTTTAGCCTTGTATTGGTGTGTTTTTGGCACACGCGATCGCATTATGGCTTTTGAAGCCAAACGTATCCAACTTGAGGAACCACCAGAAATTCCCTTCATCGAACAGCTAAAAATTGTCTTCACTAACAAACCTTTTCTGTTTGTAATCGCTATCTATCTTTTTTCTTGGTTAGGTGTACAAATCACAGCCAGTATTATTCCCTACTTCGTCATCTACTGTATGGGGCTAAAAAATTCAGACGTTCCCACCGTCATGATTGCAGTACAAGCAACCGCTTTATTAATGTTATTTGTCTGGAGTTATTTAAGTAAAAAAATTGGTAAAAAACTTGTTTATTTTATGGGAATGAGCGTATGGATTATCGCCGCTGCTGGGCTATTTTTCTTGCAATCTAATCAAATTGGATTGATGTATCTCATGGCTATTATGGCAGGTGTTGGCGTTTCTACAGCTTATCTAATTCCTTGGTCAATGATTCCCGATGTCATTGAGTTAGACGAATTGCAAACCGGACAACGACGGGAAGGAATTTTCTATGGATTTATGGTTTTATTACAAAAATTTGGTTTAGCTTTTGGGCTATTTATAGTCGGTAATGCTTTACAAGCAGCTGGATTTAAAGAAGTTGTAGCTGGACAAAATGCATTACCCATACAACCTGATTCAGCACTCTTAGCAATCCGTATTGCAGTTGGGCCTATACCTACAATTTGTTTAATTATTGGCTTAATTTTGACTTTTTTCTATCCCATTACCCGCGAAATGCACGCAGAAATCATGTTGAAGTTGCAAGAAAGAAGAGAGAAGATGGAAGAAAGCTGATAAGCTATTTAGAGGATGTTTGCATAAGTATCAGATTTTATCGAGATTCCTCCTAATAACCCTTTATAAAGGGGGAAATAAAGTGATCAAAGTCCCCCTTCTTTTAGGGAGATTTTGGAGGATCTGCGGGTGTCACATCCCACACGAAAAAGTTTTCAGACAACCTCTTAGATAATTAAAGAAACCAACACAAATCGACAATGGATAATTTTGCATTTTTAACCCAAGTGTTCCCATCAGTTGATATCTTTATAGGATTTAAACCTGCCTTAAAAAGGAATACAAAAGGCAAAACAACCTTTAATTTTTTTGATATGCATGATAATTTAATAGGTAGTCGGGTATTAAAAGAGGCAAGAGGTCTAAAAAGACTTGCAGTTCCTTCCATAACTGATAGAATACATGTTCAATCATTCAATGAAGATTACTATCTTGCTGATGTTAAATCAATGATTGAGGATTGCATTAAAGATAAAATTGCCTACGTTAAAAGAGATTACGGGTTAACACCTGAAGAATATTATCAAGAAATACTAGAAAGTCGTGCAAAAGCAAGTTTAATTAGAGAAGCAGCTTTAACAATTGATAAGTTAGATTTTCCATCTAGTGAGGAATTAGAAGTTAAGAGTGAGTAAATCAAAAAACCTCTATAACTAAATATAGAGGCTTTTTTTGCTATTTTTTCACATTTTATACTAGTTTGATGTGAGGCTGCACAGAATAATGACATTAATTGAATTATCCGTCTTTATCTGCGTTTATCTGCGATCAATTATTCTTGACATCTTATAGCGGTTCTCGGTTGAGTGAGATACAAGAACCCCACCCGCAAGCGATGAGAGGGCTATGATATATCTTATTCAATGCATACCGCTATATTCTCTACAACTTCATCTCAATTTGGTATAAACTGTGAAAGACTTAGCGATTTCCACAATATTTTTATCTTTTTTGGACTTGTCCACTAGCACTTTGCACAGTTCCACAATGTTTACAATACGGTAAAGCTTTATAAGTAAGCTCATGACAATTCTCGCATTCAACAAATTGATCATAACCGCAGTGTGGGCAATAAATATCATTATGCCGAATTGTTTTAGCGCAATTAATGCAACGTGATTTCTGTACTCTGCTAACTGCTTGGAATTTAGGATTAAAAACAATTCTCTGAAAAAATTTGATAATGCCAAAACCAACCAGCGGAACTATCAAGATGTAAACATAACTGATTAAAAATAGCAAGCCTCCCAACAGTGTGCCAACAATATCAAAGATAAACTTAAATATTGCACCGACTTGCAGAAATTCAAAAATTTTCAGAATTAGCGGAATCAAAAAGATAACCAACAAATGCCAACTAATTAGCGCAATGAGTCCATATCCTTTACTTTGAGAAATATTATGAACTAACAAAGCTATAAAAATTAACGGCAGCAGAAATAAAGCTTGAAAAGTAAGTTGGATGCTGGGATACCAAAATGATGCTTTTTTATAGCCTGTTTCTAATTCTCTAAATGTATTTTCATTTTTAATAAAGGCTAGAAAATTAGTACTTTCTGGCTTGGTAAGTAGCTCATTTTTAAGTTGAGAAATTTCCTTGATAATTGTAGAAATTTGAATTTTGTTTTGATCTAATGTCTGTTTAGCTTTTTCAGCACTGACTTGATTAATTGATTTATCGCTAGACTGACCTGCAATTTTTTCTAAAAGCGTTGAGTCATATTGAGCGCGAATGTTTTTATTACTTTGCTCAAGGTTACTAACTTTGTTCTGTTGCTGTTGAATAGTTTTTATAGTTTGCAGGTTTTGGGGATTTTTAATTTTATCTTTATAATCAGCATACTGCAAGCATATGGGAGAAACTTTGCCCAGATGACCTTCTTCCGCTTGTTGATATATTTGTCTATTGATTTGATTGTTAGAGTAATCTGGTAATGCCAAATCAATCATTTGATAGTCTTTATCTTTGTTATTTTTTGTCTGGTAATTGTCCCATTCGGAATAACATGGATAAGCTTGATTAGGACTAAGATGCCATCCACTAATATCATTAAGTCCTGTGAAAACATTAACTAAGATAAAAATATCAATCAAGATAATGACAATCAAGCTGACTTTATTTAAAGGTTCATTATTGACTGTCCTTGATTTACTAAATAATTGACCCAACGAACGGCGTATTTTGGCAAACATTTTGTTTTTCTAACTTGGTGATAATTATTTATTGAAGATAACCTAAAATTGATGCACTTCAACTACTTCACCAACCACTTTGGTTTATTGGCATAATTTAATACAAAACTTAATCAAGATACATTGATATGTAAATTGTGTTTTTTAATACCTGTAATTTCATCTTGCTGAATAATGTAACAAAGTATGACAACTATATTAAGATATGTATATATTTCTAATGTAAAGCTAAATAATATTTTATTATGACAAGTATAAGAACCATTAATATGCCGCTTTCTCTTGTTTGGTCTTGATTTCAGGTTAAACAATCAATTTAATCAAGGTAAAATTAATTCATGAATAAATATTTGATGAAAACGATCAATTATAAAGAATGGAAAATTGAGATATATCAATTTTTTGCTAGAAACAGATTTGAAGTGATTTGCTATAGCCCAAGTGGTAGCAAACTAGACTATTCAAAAACTTCTATGAGATGTTGGTTTAAAGAAGAGTTTGCTATTGAAGAAGCTCAAGAATTTATAGACTCAATTATGACTAATAAAAATTGTGATCCAATGCCCTTTACAAATTGGGAGTATTTTGAATTAGCCAAAACTCAGCAAGTAGATTTATCACAGTTGGCAAGTTAAGGTTAAATCTTTAAACTCGGTGTTTAGTTATTAAATATAGCCCAAAACTGAAGCAAACCAACCGATTAAACTCCCACCCAAAACCAGCCAAGCGGCATTGATACTGTAGCGAATGGCTAAAATTGCAGAAGTGAGTGCGATCGCTAAACCGAACAAATCTACATAAGGGAATTGTGATAAAGTTAACGTTGCGACTCCCAATTGCAGCGTAGTTACTACCATCAGTGCTACAGCACTCACATTGACAGCATCTAAAAAAGCCCTTGTCCAAGATGAGGCACGTAAGCGGGGAATCAGGGGATTTAAGGCAGCAACAAAGACAAATGAAGGGAGAAAAATTCCCAAAGTAGCGACAACTGCACCAGGCATACCAGCGATAACATAACCGATAAAGGTTGCAGTAGACAGGACTGGGCCAGGAGTAAATTGACCAATTGCGATCGCATCTAGTAACTGCTGTTGTGTCAACCAACCATATTCTTCAACTAATCCACCTTGTAAAAAAGCTACCAGTAAATATCCCCCACCAAATAACACACTACCAACCTTCAAGAAAAACCAACCTAATTGCCACAAAGGCACAGATACAGCATTTACTGATATTACTTGCGAAGTTACACTAATAGTTAAACCTGCAATTAACAAGTTAGTCTGATTTCCTGGTGGATTATTTTGATTACCACGATTTAACCAAACCATCCCCAATAATCCACCTAATAAAAGTGCAATCACTTCACTGACTTTTGCAACTAAAGTCACCACCCCAACAGCGACGGCAATTAATAGTAACTGACGCGATTTTACTGCCTTTTTTGCTAAACGCCAAAGGGCATTAAAGATAACGGCTAAAACAGCAGGTTTAATTCCATAAAGTAAAGGTGAAACTTGCGGTAAAGTTCCATAATTGACATAAACCCAAGCAAATATACCTGTAATTAAAACCGCAGGTAAAATAAAACAAACACCAGCTACAATTAGCCCTAGCCATCCTGCATAAATGTATCCAATATGAATTGCCATTTCTGTAGAATTGGGGCCGGGTATTAAGTTAGTTGCACCCAACAAATCCAGAAAATGCTCCTGTTTCAGCCACTGACGACGCTTAACTACCTCATCTTCAATCATGGCAATATGGGCAACTGGCCCACCAAAACCAATCACACCTAGTTTAAAAAAGAGTTTAGCGACTTCACTCAAACGACTTAGCTGCACATTATTCATTTTTTTGAGTTAATTATTGTGCAGCTTGATTGTATAATATAAAAATCAAATGTCATAAAACCTAATATCTAATTCACCAATTCATCAATAATTGAGGCGGATGTTGATGATGTAGAATTATTTTTACAGTTAATTATAGTTGATTGATGTTGGGTTTTGTTCCATTGCTCCGCAACGCTAACGCGAACAACCCAACCTACGAAGAATTGCGATTCCACTTGTAATGGGTAATTGGTGATAAAATTCCTGTTTTCATCCTGTTCATCCTTTAATCCTGGATATCCTGATATGGCTTGCGCCACGCTACGCTATCAGACAATGTGTCTAAGTAGCACTAAGAGTAAGCCACAAAATAAATGATCCTGTTTTGTCATGCTGAGTGTAGCAAAGCGAAACGAAGCATCTCGGAGGATTCTAAAGCCTACGGCACGCTGCGCGAACACTACACTTTGTTTCGTAATGCCTCCGGCACGCTGCGCGAACAGAATGACATCGGGAATTTCTTTTTGTGGAGTTCTCTAGGGAAATTTCTAGCAGAGACAGCAGTATCTGTAAAGTCACTGAAAACACCATCTATACCTAAGTCAAAAAATAGTTGATATTCATCTTGGGGATTTCCTTGAACATCTAAAGGTAAGAACAAATTTTCATTGCGGAATGTCCAAGCATGAACTTGTAAACCAGTTTGATGTGCATCACTAACTAAGGATGTCGGAGATAGTAATTTACTATTGCTATCTTTGGGAACTACTAAATTTTTATTGACTCCTATTGCTTGTGCATATTTAGCAATTTCTATCAACTCTGTGGGATTTACTAAATGTTGATATGTGCGACGATCACTATTAACTACAAAATCATAAGGTTTGCCAGAATCATTAATTAATTGTACTAAAGGTAAATCCGTTGTTTTAGATAATTCTTGCAGATTACTAACTTCAAATGATTGAATAAATACGGGTAAATCAATTTTGTGTAAAGTTGCGAGTAACTTATCTTCTAATGGTAAACCAATTGATTTAAAGTAAGTTGGATGTTTCGTTTCAGGGTAAATTCCAATCATTCGACCTATTTCTAAACTTTTACGTTTTGCTAAATCAATAATTTCATTTAGAGTAGGAATCGTAAAAATTCCATTATATGCTATGTTTTGAGGACGAATTTGAGGAATACGTTCCTTAGCTGTTAATGTCTTTAATTCTGCTAAAGTAAAATCTTCTGTAAACCAACCTATTTTAACTTCACCATCAATTATTTTAGTAGTTTTGAGGTGAGTAAATTCTGCATGAATAGCAACATCAGTAGTTTCAGAAATTTCATTTTCATGACGAGCAATCAAAATACCATCTTTAGTAATCACTAAATCTGGTTCAATATAGTCAGCACCTAAATCAATTGCTAATTCATAAGCGGCTAAAGTGTGTTCAGGACGGTAGCCACTTGCACCCCGGTGAGCAATGATAATAGGATTTTGGTTTGTGAATGTTTTAGCCATATTCTTAATAGTTACAGCGGATTTCATTTAAATAGGACTTACGCAAGTGTCACACTAAAAATCTGTTGTAGGGTGCGTCAGACTGCATAAATCTTGCAAATAAACAGATTGTTGATATCTGACGCACCTTACCAATATGCCAGTTGCGTAAGTCCTGTTAAATTTAGATAAGTACATGGACAGAATTAATTACACAAATAATTAACATAAAATATTCAGATATAATGAGCGTATTCTAATATTTAATAAAATGATATTTATTCGAGAAATAAACCCTCTATCCGCTAAATTATTAGAGCGGATTTATCGTCAAAGTCGACATCATCAAGTACGTCAAAGAGCGCATTGTCTAATCCTAGCACATCAAGGAGTAAAAATAGAGGAACTGATAAAAATTTTTCAAGTAAGTTACAAAACTATTTATAATTGGTTTGAGAGATGGGAATCAGAAAGCATGGTGGGATTATATAATAAATCAGGGAGGGGAGCTAAATCAAAATTCAATGCTGAACAAGAACAAAAAATTAAAGAATTAGCAAAAGACAATCCAAGGCAATTAAAACAAGTTGTTCAAAAAATCGAAGAAGAATTGGGAATTCAAACCAGTAAAAAAACAGTTAAAAGAATATTAAAAAGATTAAAAATGAGTTGGCATCGAATGCGTAGAGCGGTAGGAGGAAAGCCTGAAACTCAAGTATATCAAGAAAAAAGGGCGCAATTAGAAGAATTAGAACTATTGGATAAAAAGGGAGAAATTGATTTATATTATTTAGATGAATCGGGATTTTGTCTAATTCCTTCTGTCCCTTATGCGTGGCAAGATATCGGGGAACAATTAAATATTTTGAGTTGTCGTAGTCGGCGGTTAAATGTATTAGGAATCATGAATAAACGAAATGAACTTAAATCTTATGTTTCATATCAAACCATTAACTCTGATGTAGTTATTGCTTGTATTGATACTTTTTTTGTTACAGTAAATAAGCCAACATTTATTGTTGTAGATCAAGCATCTATTCATACTAGTGATGCTATTTTTGACAAAATTGAAGAATGGAAAGAGCGCAATATTACTATTTTTGAATTGCCTACTTATTCCCCTCATTTGAATTTAATTGAAATTTTGTGGCGATTTATTAAGTATGAATGGATTCCTATAGATGCTTACAAAGATTGGAAAACTTTTGTTGCATCCGTTGAACAAATTCTGAGAGAATTTGGAGAAAACTATGTAATTAATTTTGTCTAACTACTTACAAACTTGAATAATAGACCTCTTGTGGTGCGGGCATCTTGCCCGCTAGATATATACCTCCGCACGCTAAATATTTTCTTGTCTTATTGTACTAATATAGATATTAATGTAAATCTACTTGTCTTGAACAGAAACGACAAGTTACCATCATCACATAGCTATAAAGTGTAGCTAAATAGTTAACATTTCGTCACAACCAGTCAAAAGTTTAGCCTAGACTAGCTGCTAACTGATAGGTACTATAGATAACCCCAAAAGCCGGACTTCAAATTTACACATCTTTACAATCAGCGGTTTAGAGAATTGAGTCATTCGGGTAAACACTTGATAGCCATGTTGCTGATTAAAGCTGAATAGGAGCGATTTTGACAAATAAATTGTTCAGAGAGCTTATTACAATGTTTAAAGTTATGTAGCCTTTTACTTACAGGCTATCAAGCCCTGCGGTAAACTATGCCTTGATTAAGATTCCTTCGCAGAGAAGAACACTCGAAAGGAGCAGTTTTTTCCATGTCTCATACCGTAAAAATCTACGATACCTGCATCGGCTGCACCCAATGCGTCCGCGCTTGTCCCACAGACGTACTAGAGATGGTTCCTTGGGATGGCTGTAAAGCCTCTCAAATCGCCTCTTCACCCCGCACAGAAGACTGCGTAGGCTGCAAGCGTTGCGAAACTGCTTGCCCCACCGACTTTTTGAGCATCCGGGTTTATCTAGGCGCTGAAACAACTCGCAGTATGGGTTTAGCATACTGAGGATTTTAAAAAACTCAGTAATTTAGTGCTGAGGACTGAGCAAGGGAGAAACAAGAAGCAAATCACCTAAAAGCATTCTTGATTCTTCCCTCAGCACTCAGCACCCTAATTTTTTTCAATTATCTGCATAGCAAATGTCTTTAAGCTTTGGGGTGGAGATTTCTGCCCGACAAAGCTGTTTTTTTAGAGTAAAATTCCAAAATCCATAACACAACCTAGTGGTAATGGGAGCAAGTTGCTCCTTTTTATTTTTTATTTGCTAAAATAACCATTCTGTGATGGCAAGTATCATTTTTGAAATTTCAATGAACAGCAAATAGTTGTTTAGCCGATAGTGAGATATTTAAACCCATTGCTAAGGCATTAGACCTTCTTTGAAGGGAATTAAATCCAGAGTAACTGATAATCAGTGGTATAAAAAATGTGTGGAATTGTTGGATATATAGGAACTCAAGCGGCAACAGATATTTTATTGGCTGGACTAGAAAAATTAGAATATAGAGGTTATGACTCGGCAGGAATTGCCACAATTTGGGAAGGTGACGTTCACTGTGTACGGGCTAAGGGTAAGCTGCTGAATTTACGTTCTAAACTCGAACAAATAGAAAATCCTGCCCAAATTGGTATTGGTCACACTCGCTGGGCAACTCATGGTAAACCAGAAGAACATAATGCCCATCCTCACATGGATACGGCGTTGCGGGTGGCAGTGGTGCAGAATGGTATTATTGAGAATTACCGGGAGTTACGGGAACAATTAAAAGCATTAGGACATGAATTTCGTTCAGAAACAGATACAGAAGTAATTCCTCATTTAATTGCTGAGTGTTTAAAGCATTCTGATCAAAATTCGTCTTCCGCTTCGGTTTTTTTAGACGCGGTGCGGGAAGCAGTGAGTAAGTTGGAAGGGGCTTATGCTGTGGCCGCTATTTCTGCTGACTACCCCGATGAATTGATTGTAGTCCGGCAACAAGCACCTTTAGTCATTGGTTTTGGTCAAGGTGAGTTTTTCTGTGCTTCTGACACCCCGGCAATTGTCCCCTATACCCGCGCTGTGTTGCCCCTAGAAAACGGTGAAATAGCTCGTTTGACTCCTCTGGGGGTTGAGGTTTATAACTTTGCTGGACATCGTTTAAAAAAGCATCCCCGCACCATCAACTGGAATCCCATCATGGTGGAAAAACAGGGATTCAAGCATTTTATGCTCAAAGAAATCTATGAGCAACCGGGGGTAGTCAGGGATTGTCTAGAAGCTTATTTCCCGACGGAATTGAATAGCAACTCAACTGCACAATCACCGGTGAGACTGGGTTTAGCTGATGATTTTTACGCAGACTTAGAACAAATTCAAGTTGTTGCCTGTGGTACAAGCTGGCACGCTGCTTTGGTCGGTAAATACTTGTTAGAACAACTGGCAGGAATTCCCACTCAGATACAATACGCTTCTGAGTTTCGTTATGCACCATCCCCGTTAACTGCTAACACTCTGACTATTGGTGTTACGCAATCTGGGGAAACTGCTGATACTCTAGCAGCTTTAGCGATGGAAAAAGAACGTCGTCAGGGCAAAGAAAGCAAGTATCAAGCGCGACTTTTAGGCATAACTAATCGTCCAGAAAGTACTTTGGGTAACATGGTTGCAAATATCATCAATACTCATGGGGGAATTGAAATTGGTGTGGCTGCGACAAAGACTTTTATTGCTCAATTGATGGCGTTTTATGCTTTGGCTTTAGATATAGCTTATCGCCGCCATGAGATTAGTGTGGAAAGATTCGAGGAAATTCTCACAGGTTTACGCCAGCTACCAGGGGAAATTGAAGCGATTTTAGAAACTCAAGAACGTTATATTGAGCAATTAGTACATGATTTTGCAGAAACGAAGGATTTTATCTTTATTGGGAGAGGAATTAATTTCCCCATTGCGTTAGAAGGGGCTTTGAAGTTAAAAGAAATTAGCTATATTCATGCGGAAGGATATCCGGCGGGGGAAATGAAGCATGGACCGATTGCTTTGTTAGATGCGAAAGTTCCTGTAGTTGCGATCGCAGTTCGGGGTAGTGTATATGAAAAAGTGATCTCTAACGCCCAGGAAGCAAAAGCCCGTGATTCCCGGTTAATTGGTGTTAGTTCTGTCAAAGATGGGGAAGCAGGGGAGATATTTAATGATTTAATTCCTGTAGCGGAAGTTGAGGAAATTCTTTCACCAATTCTTACAGTTATACCGTTGCAATTGTTAGCTTATCACATTGCAGCACGGCGGGGTTTGGATGTAGATCAACCGAGAAATTTGGCGAAATCGGTAACAGTTGAATAACTGAATAAAAAAGTTGTACAATTTCTCCTGTGGGTGTATTTACCAATCATCCAGAGGAGAATTTTTTGTGATTAGGATTAATTAGATTATAATATGCGGCGTGACTCAAGTTTTTATTATTTATTTGAAATTTTATCTATATCCAACCACAATTTTATGTGCAGAGCGCGATATCCCAAAATCTTTGTATAGCAGGATATTTTAAAAGTGATACCTTATCACAACAAAGAAAGTTGAGTATCTGCGTGATTAACCACGTAAGCAACTCGCTTTTCTATTTTTGTTTTTATTACCTTCCCTTCATTTATAGCTCTTGTTAACCAATCATCCATCTGT
This sequence comes from Anabaena sp. EIM26, assembly GCF_057568715.1. Taxonomy (NCBI): domain Bacteria; kingdom Bacillati; phylum Cyanobacteriota; class Cyanophyceae; order Nostocales; family Nostocaceae; genus Anabaena; species Anabaena sp. EIM26. Next base: position 3,941,053 of record NZ_CM172472.1, read on the forward strand.
ACTTTTCTCACTTGCAAAGAGTCCGCAAGAGATTTTGCATCCTTGGGTTGCTGTAAATGGTTGAGGATCACAGGTAGAACAACATTATAAATATCTTTAGGAATAGTGGTTAAATCTTGGGGAATATTATTAACATTTTGTTCAGAATGTTTTGTGATTACTTTATTTTTTACAGGTTCAAAATCAGCAATAGTTTTTGTTAATATTTCATGCAAATTACCATTGTCAAATTCTAAAGGAAACGGTTTTGCACCTTGATTATATAATTGCTGATTTCCTTCTGGGACTGGAGATTCCATTTTTACAAATATAGGAACTTCTTTAAGTTTAGATAATGCTTCTACCGCACCTGCCCAAGTTCCACCTTTACCAAAAGTAGAATTAATAACTAAGGCATAATCTGCTAAACTATAAATGTATTTATTTCGTCCCATAGCGTTACCTGTGTTAAACCCAGCATCAGGATCATAGCTAGAAATTAAAGTTAATCTACCTTCTTGAATACTAGACCGATATTTACTATTTACTGCTGCCTTAGTCAAACTATCAGCTAATACACCAACAGATGTTCCTCCATTATCCAAAATACCTAACATTGATTCTTGATCTATCCCTCTTGCACCACCAGAAATAACTTGTATGCTTTGTTGAGAACAAGTTTGAGCAACTTTGCGTGTGTAGTGAATAATATCCTCATCTACATCACGAGAACCTACAATTGCTAATCCTCCTAAAGATAATAATTCTGCATTCCCAACTCCATAAATAATCGCTGGTGCTGAATGTTTCAATATTTGTTTAAACCGTTTGGGATATTTAATGTCACTGCGTCCCAATATCCATAAACCGCGACTTGTCCATTTTTCCACAGCTAAACTTAACATTGCACCCCGTTGTAATAAATCTAAAAGCCTATCAGGATTCAGTTTATTGTTATTTATTTTTTGTAAATGCGCTTTTGCTGTTGTTTCCAATAAATCTGCTGGACGCATTTGATTTTCCCGCAACCAATCTGTTAACAAATTATATTCACCCAGAGTCAAAGGTAGCGGTTCAATTTGGCGATTTTGTCCAAAACTGGCACACAACAGCAAAATTGCTTGAGTATCTGGTGCTAGGACATGATTTAACATAATTTTCTAATCCGATTGACCTAATGAATTAAGAGCTAATGCTACAGGATAAACTAATCCACTTTTAGCATTACGCAAAAGTGCTGCAATGACAGTAAAAGTCCAACGGGAATCTACTATATCATCAATTAAGAATACATTACCACTCATTCCTTCCCAAGAATCAATTGTAAAAGATCCATCTAAGTTATGAGCTTGTTGATAACTGTTACTCATCTTTTTTTGTAACTGAGTTGGATGAATTTTGCGAACCATAGGTTTAAATGGTAAGCCTAATTTATCAGCTAGTCTTTGCGCGAAGTTAGGTACAAGTTCTGGACGATTTAAGGAAGGAACACAAGTTACCCAAGTGGGAAAAGGTTGAGGTTTCCAACGTTGAATCATCTCAACAGTAGCCTGTACAAGTGCATCATCAAAATGATTATCTTGATATTTTCCACGCTTGACTAATTCTCCCCAACCTGCATCACCCCATAGAGACAATGTTCTTCCTGCTTCTGCTTTTAAATTAGCTTTGATATTTCCTGAAAATTTATAATTGAGTAATGCTTGTGGTGGCCATTGTTTACGTGGTTCAATAATTTGACTACTACGACGTAAATATAAAATTGCTTGATTTACAAGTTCATCTGCAAAAGTTTCTGGCAACAAAGGCTTACCCAAACACACTGCACATTTACCACATTCTTCTGGATTTGGATCATCTAATTCTGCTGCTAAAAAAGCCATTAGGCATTGTTGACTTTTCATATAATCTAACATTCGCGCTTGTTCATTTCGGCGAATTTGTGTTAAAACTTCAATTTTTTCAGTATTGTATTGATAATTTACTGGGTTAAGATACCATTTTGAAGATCGTTTACTTACAGGTGCAGGATATTCCAGAGATAAAATTTTTAAAACTTTATCAATTTGTCCTCTTGAAAGATTTAGTTGCTGTTCTAATTGAGGAATAGAAAAACCATCAACAGCATTTTCTAGTTCATTCAAAACTTTTTGTGTATGAATTTCTGGAGGAAATGCTGTATTAATGAAGTAATTATTAATTTCATCATCTTCATCACCACTCAATAGAATTCCATAAGCTGTTTCTACTGCTCTACCTGCTCGTCCTACTTGTTGATAATAGTGGACGACAGAACTAGGTCTTTGGTAATGAATTACAAAGCCTAAATCTGGTTTGTCAAAGCCCATTCCTAAAGCTGTGGTTGCGACTAAGGCTTTAATTTCATTATTCAGTAATTCGTCTTCTAATCCTATGCGAATTTCAGTATCTAAATCACCATAATAGGCTTTAGCATTAATACCTTGAGTATATAACCAATCGGCAACTCTTTGAGCATCTCTAACAGTTAATGTGTAGATAATACCACTTCCTGGTAATTTAGTCAGATTCTCTGCTAACCAAGCCAATCTTGCTGCTTGACTAGGAAGATAAATATTTTGTAAACGCAAACTTTTTCTAGTTAAATCACCTCTAAAAACACGCAGATTTGAGCCTAATTGAGCTTTAATATCATCAACTACTCGGTTGTTAGCTGTAGCGGTTGTGGTCAAAACAGGAATATTTTGTGGTAATGCTTGTAAAATTCTGACAATGCGGCGATAATCAGGACGAAAATCATGTCCCCAATCAGAAATACAATGGGCTTCATCAACTACAAATAAACCTATTTTTTGAGATAATGGTAAAAGAATGTTTTCTCGAAATTCCTCATTAGCTAATCTTTCAGGTGAAATTAGTAGAATATCTACTTGATTTACTAACAACTTTGTCTCTATAATTTTCCAATTATCTGTATTACTAGAGTTAATTGTTTCGGCTTTTACACCAATACGTTTTGCTGCTGTAATTTGGTTTCGCATTAATGCTAAAAGAGGGGAAATCAAAAGAGTGCAACCAGCACCTTGATCTCTTAATAAGCAAGTTGCTAAAAAATAAACTAGACTTTTTCCCCAACCTGTGCGTTGAACGACGAGTAACCGTGATTTATTCAGTAGTAAGTCTTCAATAGCTTCCCATTGTCCATCACGAAAATCAGCGTTTGGGTTATCCAAAGCCTGACGCAGAAGTAATAATGCTTTCTCCTTGAGTATGGTTGTCATGTTATATAGCAATCCTAAATCATTCATGAGAAAACACCATACTCATAAAGTTTTGGAAAGTCAAAAATTTGACAATGAATGGATAACTCAAATAACGCCTTGACTACAGTAAAAGAATGACAGAAAAAATAAAACTCTCTAATTAATCGTTTTGCTTGTAGCCAAATATCTTCTACAGGATTCTGTTGTGGTGCATTCGGGGCAAATCTCAAGCAGGTAATCCACCATTGTTCTTTTTCAAGTTCACGATTTAATGAATCTAGATAATCTTGAATTTCTTGTGAACGATGATAACTTGCACCATCCCAAATTATTAAAAGTTTGGCTCCAGGTCGCTGTTTTTGAAGATATTCTAAAAAATTAATTGTGTTTTTAGAGTCACCTTTTTCAGCTTTATACGTGAGAAATTCTTTGGTTTTATAATCCAATGCACCGAAATATGTTTGTTTATCACGAGCATTTACTACTGGTATTGTTACTCGTTCACTAGTTTTCCCCCAAACATACCCTATTATATCCCCCCAAAGTAAATGACATTCATCTACCATGAACACAACTAGGTCTCCTGTCTCTATTTGAGACCGTCGCGTCTCCAACAACTCACAAATCTCTTTTTTTTTTGAATCTACTAATTCTTGGTTATATTTTGGATTATTTGCTTGAGTTTTCTTCCAACTAATACTGGCAGCATCAAATAAATCGTAGTAACTTTGTTTTGAGGAGAATGTTACTCCATATTCTGAGGCAATATAGTACTCTAATTCATTTAAAGTCCATCTGTCTTTGGTTTGCAACCATTCCATTACCTCGGCACGTTGAAGCTCATCTAGAAAACCTTTACTTCCTTTATGCCCTAGTTTTAACCCTTCCAGCCCCAGTTTAAAAAATGCTTTTTTATAGGTACTAATGAAGCCAGATGAGACACCTAATATTGGCATTATCTCTTCATGCTTGTATCCACATAACAGCATTTTTACTGCTGTAGCTCGCTTGATTTCACGTGGCTCTTTATTATTTTTGATAAAATCTTCTAATAATTGTATCCACATCACCACACCTGCACCTTGGTTTCAAACGTTACTTTTAAGCTCTCTCCGTATTTTCTCATGAATGATTCCGGATTGCTATATATGTTGAGTATATTTTTATCATGCTGTTGTAGCATAAAAGATAACTAGCACTAATAGGCAATTCCAAAAACCTGAAACTAGGCCATTTCCTCCACACATATTATGTGAAATTTGTATAGTGCGTAAGTCCTAAATATATTTATTTATGTTTACCATAAGCATGAAGCGAGCGATATCTGGGTTTAGCAATGCTCAACCCTTGCTGGGGTAGATTTTTTGTTTACTTGCAAGCGATCGCACTTTACTCCCCTTCATCACTCATAATTTCTATAGAATTTCTGGCTATCAAGTGGCTGTAATATATGGGTGTCTGTACCAAGACGAGCATCCACAACGGAATTGTTTATAAATCTATTATCGTCAAATGCGATTAATTCTCTACAGTAAACCCGGTTGTCATCTCTGTGAAGGCTTACAAGAAAAGCTAGAACAAATCCAAAATCTCAGTTTAGAGTTAGAAATTCGAGATATTACTACCCGTGAAGATTGGTTTGCGGCGTATCAGTATGAAATACCTGTAATGTATCTAGTACTCGATGATGCAGCCGTTGCACAACCTTTACCCCGTCCCTCTCCCCGTGCAAGTGTCAAGCAATTGGAACAAATGCTTCAAAAATATATATCCAATTCAGAAAAAAATAATGCAGAATAGGCGCAAGGAAAGCTTGTGGCAAGGTGTAGTCAATGAAATTACAAGAATTATTAGCAACGGTGGAAGGTCTGGCAAATCCTAATTTGGCAGATGTGGAAGTTAAGGGAATCAAGACTAATTCCCATGCTTGCGGTGCAGGTGATTTGTTTATTGGGATGCCAGGTACAAGGGTAGATGGTGGGGATTTTTGGCCGAGTGCTTTGGCTGCTGGTGCTGTTGCTGCGGTTGTTTCTCCCCAAGTGATGGCAAAAAATCCGCCTAAATCTACAGATTTGGTGTTTAGCGCCGATAATATGAATCGAGCTTGCGCCCAAATTGCTGCGGCTTTTTATGGGTATCCAGGGCAGAAACTCAAGTTAGTGGGTGTGACTGGGACAAATGGTAAAACTACAACTACTCATTTAATTGAACATTTTCTCACCAAAGCTAGTTTACCTACGGCTTTGCTGGGAACTCTCTACACTCGTTGGCCGGGTTTTGAACAAACTGCTGTTCACACTACGCCTTTTGCGGTGGAATTACAGGAACAGTTAGCTACAGCGGTTGATGCTGGTTGTGAGTTTGGGGTGATGGAAGTGAGTTCTCACGCTTTAGCTCAGGGTAGGGTTTTGGGTTGTCCGTTTGAGGTGGGGGTGTTTAGCAATCTCACCCAAGACCATTTGGACTATCACAAAGATATGGAGGATTATTTTGCAGCGAAGGCACTGTTATTTAGTCCCGATTATCTCCAAGGACGGGCAGTTATTAACGCTGATGATGAATATGGAAAACGATTAATTGCTGGTTTGAGTCGAGAACGGGTTTGGAGTTATAGCGTTAGTGATAATAACGCCGATTTTTGGATGAGTGGTTTAAGTTATCAACCTCATGGTGTGAGTGGAATGTTGCATACACCAAAGGGTGATATTGCTTTTAATTCGCCTTTGGTTGGTCAATATAATTTAGAAAATCTGTTGGCTGCGGTGGGTGCAGTTTTACATTTGGGGTTAGATTTGCACTTGGTAGCAAATGCCATTCCTGATTTTCCTGGTGTTCCTGGCAGGATGGAACGGGTACAAATTAGTGATCAGCAAGATGTGAGTGTGATTGTAGATTATGCCCACACTCCCGATAGTTTGGAGAATTTGCTCAAAGCTGCACGGCCGTTTATCCCTGGGAAGATGATTTGTGTGTTTGGTTGTGGGGGCGATCGCGATCGCACTAAACGTCCTAAAATGGGAAAAATTGCCGCCCAATTAGCTGATGTAGCTGTGGTGACTTCAGATAATCCTCGCACTGAAGACCCAGAAAAGATTCTCCAAGATGTGTTGGCAGGGATTCCTGAGACTGTGCAACCAATGGTAATTTGCGATCGCGCAACCGCCATTCACACCGCTATTTTACAAGCTCAACCCGGTGATGGCATATTGTTAGCTGGTAAAGGTCACGAAGATTACCAAATTCTCGGTACAGAAAAAATCCACTTTGATGACCGAGAACAAGCACGGGAAGCTTTACAAAAAAGAGCAGGTGACAGGAGCTAGTCCTAAGTTAACAATTTCTTAGACAAAGCTCAATCAATATATTGGAGTAAAAAAAAATCAACTGCTTGATATATAATCTATAAGATATCAAGTATTGAATTAAGACTATTGCCGACGCGAAAACCAAGCAATGATAGTGATAGTCTTTTTGAAAATCCTAAGCATTAGCAAAGATGGCTGCGCCGTCGCTGAACGCGTTGGGCTACAGCGTGTAAGTCTACCGAGGGACAACCGCTCCCATGCCCCTGTTGAAGTAGAAAGTAACGTCTAGCTTTGTCTAAGTTTTATATAGCAGGCCAATATGCCAAGAACACAGAAAAACGATAACTTTGTTGACAAATCCTTCACCGTCATGGCAGACCTGATCCTCAAACTGCTGCCAGCTAACAGAAAAGCTAAAGAAGCATTTGTTTATTACCGAGATGGAATGTCCGCTCAGGCAGAAGGGGAATATGCCGAAGCACTGGATTACTATGAAGAAGCTCTCACACTAGAAGAAGACTCCAATGATCAGAGTTATATTCTCTACAATATGGGGCTGATTTACGCTAGTAATGGCGACCACAACAAGGCTTTAGAATATTATCACCAGGCTATTGAGTTAAATCCTCGTCTACCCCAAGCTTTGAATAACATCGCCGTAATTTATCACTTCCAAGGTGAGAAGGCTAAAGAAGAGGGAGATAACGACGCTGGAGAGGCTTTATTTGACCAAGCCGCAGATTATTGGATTAGAGCAGTTCGCATGGCTCCTAATAATTACATTGAAGCTCAAAACTGGTTAAAGACCACAGGGCGATCGCAAATTGACGTATTCTTTTAACGAAAATGGTAATAAGTAATTGGTAAGTTTTTATCCTACCTGTTACCTATTTCCTATTTCCTATTCCTTATTCCCTATTCCCACTAACAATGATTGATCGTGAACAAGTTCGCAAAGTTGCTAATCTCGCTCGTTTAGAATTGACACCAGACGAGGAAGCGCAATTTACCACCCAACTGGGCAGTATCCTTGAGTATATCGAACAACTAAGTGAGCTTGATGTCTCTAATGTTCTCCCCACAACCAGAGCCATTGATGTCAGCAATGTGACCAGAGAGGATCGCCTACAGCCCTACCCTGACAGAGAAGCCATTCTCAGCAGCGCTCCTGAGCAGGAAGGGGACTTCTTCAGAGTACCAAAAATACTTAATGCTGATTAAAACAGCCATAAATTCTGTAGCAAAAAATCAAAAATGACTAAGTTAATTAGGTATTTCATCAATTACCGCCAGGTGAAGCAGCATGAATTAGTTCAGGTTTTTCTTCAGTAGCAGGACGTTCAACGGTTTGAGCCGATGTCGGGCGTTCATGACGCTCAAAAGTTTTTACTTGCACAGGCTGACCTGTTTCAATAGATTGGTAAAGTGCTTGAATAATGCAAACATCATTCAATCCTTCTATTCCAGATGGTTCTGGGTCTTGATTTTGGAGAATGCAATCTGAGAAATAGGCGAATTCAGCGGCTAGTTGATCATGGCTTTCAAAGGTGCGTTCTTGGGTTTGACCATTAATGGTTAGGTAGTGCTTAATTTCTCCCTGCCAAGTATAAGCAGATTCTACTCGGATATCGCCTTGAGTGCCTACAACCTGGTAGTTAGAAACTTTTGCTGCGCCAAAACTACAGGTAAATGTTGCTAGTCGCTCATTAGGAAAACGCAGGATAACGCTAGTCATTTCTTCTATTTCGCTGAAGCGTTGTTCTCCTTTGGTAGCAGCTACAGCAACCACTTCCGTTGGTTCATCTTGAAATAGATAGCGTGCGGCATTGATGCAGTAAATACCAATGTCATAGATTGTTCCTCCTTCTGTAATCTCTCGTAAACGAATGTTGCCCTGTTCTACTTGTTGAGAGAATACAGAGTTGAAAAGCCGTGGTTCACCAATTTGGTGAGAACGGACTATTTCTACCGCTTGTAAATTTGCTGGTTCGAGATGTAAGCGATAAGCAATCATCAATTTTACACCATTGTCATTGGCAGCTTTAATCATTGCTTCGCACTCTTTTTCTGTTACAGCCATTGGCTTTTCACAGAGTACATGAATGGCTTGATTAGCTGCCCGCACAGTAAAATCACAATGTAGGTGATTGGGTAATGCAATATAAACAGCATCAATATCACCGCTTGTCAGACAGTCTTCATACTCGTCATAAGAATAAGTATGCTGAATGCCATACTTTTTGCTGAGTTTTTCACGTTTTGTCGAGTCATCAGAAACTAGAGCAACTAATTCAGAGTTATCAGCAGAAGTAAATGCTGGTAAAGCTGCTTCCTGAGCAAACCAACCTAAACCTACAACGGCGTAACGAATTTTGTGCTTTTCGTTTGTAGTTGTCATTTTAGACCTCTTGATGAAGAACTTATTTCAAACAATCATTCTTTTAGGGTGATGAAGTTTTTCAAGTATTTCGTCATACCGATGAGAGAACTTTAATCATACTTAGGAGATTGATTTAAACAACTTCAAAAAAATAATTTATCTAATTTTTGTTTTTGGAATCAAAATGACTGCTTCTCCAGTTTTAGGCTGAGAAAGTTGGATAGGGTGCAAGAAATAAGCGATGAAAGCATCAAAAACCGTTCCTTTAACCAGATTTGAGAATATTCTGATCTCCTTCTAATTCTTTCTTCTTCCTGACTGCTCACTGAGCTTGTCGAAGTGCTGACTCCTAGCCCTAACAGAAAGACTTTTATGCCTAACGGCACACTACGCGGTAAGCGGAGCTATGCCCGTAGGGCTTTACAGCAAGTCCTATGTAGCGACTGTCTTGATTGTCAAGCGATCGCAATAGCAACGGGAACGGTCAAAGGAATAGCAGACAAGACCAATACCCAGCAAATCACCTGCCATCCCTCCAATTCACTCGATAAACGTCCTCCCTCGGCATAACAGCCGCAGCAATCAGCGCATCTTCCTGGGGAGTTTCTGCCCTAATCTGAATTTTATGTTGGTTAGCATCATTGAGTTGTTGAAATTCTTTTATGACTAAGATAGTCAGTTCCAATCTCCACTAACTATTTTAGGATTTGTAGAGCATAGTCAAAAAATAGTCAAAAGGATGTTAAAACAAAGATTAAGCGCTCTAGAACTACCAATGACTAGGAACTGAAACCCTTATATAGAGTAAGCTTTATTAAATGGCTCAGGTCAGATTTGAACTGACGACCCCAGGCTTATGAGTCCCGTACTCTAACCAACTGAGCTACTGAGCCGTGTTGTTTTATCAACTTCTATTAAGATAGCATACAAATTTAGCCGTGGCAATTCCCAATTTAAAAAATATCCCTGAATATAAAAAAATAAAAGAGGGAGTTAACCCCCCTCAATAAACAAGGCAATACTTGAGTTAAAACCAGTTAGGAATTACAAACGATCCTTTGGAGGCATGAAAGCAATGGGGTTCACTGCACCCTTACCTGCTGGATGAACTTCAAAGTGGGTGTGGGGACCAGTGCTAAAACCAGTGCTACCCATAGCAGCAATTGTTTGCCCTTGTTCTACTGATTGACCTACTTGTACTAAAATCCGGCTGTTGTGAGCATAGCGAGTCTTGCTGCCATCAGGATGGCGAATCTCGACTAAATTGCCATAGCCACCATTATTCCAGCCTGCTTTTTCAACAACACCAGGAGCAGAGGCGTAAACTGGTGTGCCAGTGGAGTTAGCAATATCAATACCCCTGTGCATTCTTCCCCAACGCTGACCATAGCCAGATGTCAGTACACCCTTTGCTGGCCAAATATAACCTGTTGCAGAAGAATTAGGATTGTTATCAACAGATCTTGGCAAGTATATATCCACTGCGGCCAACGGAGGCAAGGCTGGAGATACTCTACTTCCTCGCAATTTACCTAAAGAATCAGTATTGGTTGTACCTGCGGGAGGAACTACCAATCTAATACCACCTGAGTTCCGAGAAGAACTGCCAGCAAAAGCTGTTTGATTTCGCAGGAATTCTGGGTTAACTGGCTCGTTAGTGATACGAGTAGCACGGAATGTAGACTGAGCAGGTTTTCCGCTATAGCTGGGCAGAATTGGTTGAGGTACTGGAATTGCTACTGCATTCAGTCGTGAATTCACCTTAGAAGGCTTGAATTCATTGGCATTTGCAATCGGAATGGGAATTCCAGTATTACTGTCTTCAGCAACTGTAGGAATAACTATTCCCGACTCTTGAGCGCGGTATTTTTCCCGTAGTCTCTCAATTTCAGCTTGTAAGCTGCGGAGACGCTCGTTACCTTTGGCCCTAACCACCTTTTGAGGTTGTCTCTTAGCTGTTCGCGCTTCAGCAACACTATAGGGTAGTGGAGTATCACCACCAATACCATCAGAAGCTACTTTGCTCTCAGTGGCTGGGTTCTGAAGCTGATTATCCTCAGATGCCGGAACAGCTATAGGGATGCTGTTGGTAATAGCAGGAGTATTTACCCGCAGCTGATTCTCCTGAACCACTGGGATAGTAACACTGCTCTTTTTACCAACGACTAATGGCTGTGATACCTGAGGTAGATTCGCCTCTAAATTAGGTTTGCTCACAGGATAGTTAGCAACTGTGGTATTACTTCCAGATGGGACGAAAGTAGGACTTGTTGGAACAGTTGCCTGGTTGAAACTGCTACGCCCTGCTCTAGCACCAGGAATAATCAGTTGTTGGCTGATTTGCAGTTGATTAGGATCTTCTAGATTATTAGCTTGGACTAGTTCTGAGACTGAAGTACCGTAATTATTAGCAATTTCTGCTAATGTATCTCCGGGTTTAACTTCGTAGGTTTTGAGAGCTGATTGGGCGATAACTTTGGGTGCAGCTAGTGCAGGTTTTGTTACCTTCTGCTCTGCCTCACTTGTTTGTTTCTCCTGTTTTAATTTTGATATCAGGCTGGTTTGTTGGGCATCTCTCAATTTTTCCGACCGCGCTACCAATGTGTTCTCAGCGACAGTGGTTGGTTGTGCTATTTCAATACCAGCTTGTGATAAGTTTTGGGTCTCCTCAGACCGCAACTCCGCCAGACTATTTCTTAAACGGTTCGATTTTTCTTGTAACCGATTCAGAGCAAATTCTTGCTGCGCTTTCAGTTGTGCATTAACGTCATTGCTGACTGTGTTTGCTGCTGCCACAGTGATATCTGTAGTTTGGCTCCCGGCAACGCTCTGATTTCGAGTAAATTGTTGTCCTGTTTCAGGCAGATATTTATCTGCTTGTAATCTGGATTGAATTGAATTGCTATCTAATCCCTGCCCCATCTGGGGTTGTAAGTAGTCTGCACTTTGATTGGTTTCTAGTGCAGAAATTTGAATAGCCATTTCGTTGGCTGTAACTGGCCATTTAGCTTCAAGCCCAGGCACTTGCGAAACTGCTGTTGGTTCCAGAATGACAGGATTTTCAGGCACGCTCGCTGATGAGACGGCTTGGGACTCCAGCTTTGTGGCTGTAAATTTGATCTCATTGTCAGAAACAGCTGGAATTGTTGAGGCTGCTTTTTGACTACCAACAGGAGCCGCTGCTTGGGCTTGATCGCTTTGTCGAGTCACCAAAAGGCTGGTTGCGCCCATTGAGATTGCCAAGCCAATCATTGCGGCCTTGGTTCCCGCTCGGCGGTTTGGTTTGTGATTAGTCTCATTTAACTGCACTAACGGGACACCATCGCTGTTGGGGGTATTGTTCAACACAGCCTTCACTCTCTTTTTCAATGCTCGTTTCAAAGACGACCTCCTATGATCACTAGCGTTCAATAGACCTTGATTTTTCAGTTGGATACTAATCAATGATTTAGATCACATTAAACGACATATCAAGATCACATTCACCAGAGATACTTACGCAAGATTAACCTGCTTCTCTGATTTAGACAAGTTCATACTTGTTAGTAAACCTTAAAATTTTCGTGTTGACTTGTCTATTACCACTCTTCATAAAGTTCAGGACTGCTCGCTGTTGACAGTTATCTGTGCCGATTTTGCTCTGTTAAGCGGGGATTTAGACGAAAATAATGATGACTTTGCTGAATCCACGATCGCTGTTAGCATTTGCTCTGCTGTGATTTCTGAAAAAACGATGTTCCTGCTGTTGATATTTTCTAGGTTTTTTTATCCAATCAGTCTTATCAACACGAGACTTTACGCGGTTTATTCCCTAAAAAACAACCGTACAAACTCGCAGCAACTTTTGAGGTATTTGATTGTGTCTGAAAATACAAATAGTCAAAATGCTCTCCTGTTAAGGTTTTTGATGATTTTGTACCTCTGCCAAATAGAATTTGAGTTCATTAAAATCTATCATTGACAATTGACGTAGAATCAAAGTTTATATACAAATTTCTTATATCAGTTTTCTCAGATTGGCTAACACTTTTTTATATAAGGTTGAGAGGTGTTTTAAATTTTTGTCAATCTGATTGATTTTTAAGCATTTTCACTATATAAATGTTCAAAAATGCTGATTTATCTGAGACAGCCTCGTTTTTATACTTAATAAATAGCTATTCATTGTAAATAATTTAACTGGCGGCGAGATTCAAACAAACCGATAGCTACACTTACGGATAAATTCAGACTGCGAACTCCAGGTTCGTTCATGGGTATGTGGAGAATGGAGTCACACTGGGAGAGAATAGTTGGAGATAGACCAGTAGTTTCACTACCAAATAGCAACCAATCATCGGCTTGAAATTGACACTCTAGATAATTGATGCTACCTCTGACGCTAAAGCCTAACAATCTGCCTCCACGCTGCTGATGAATGATTTTGAATGCTTCTAAAGATTCATGATTGTGCAGCTTGACATAAGGCCAGTAATCTAACCCTGCTCTTTTGAGGTAGCGATCGCTAATTTCAAATCCTAATGGTCCGACTAAATGTAGTTCTGTGCCTGTAGCGGCGCAAGTACGAGCAATATTGCCTGTATTGGGGGGAATTTGTGGGTTAACTAAGACTACCTGCGGCATGGTCACGAAATGTTAAGAATTCTATAGAACACTGTATCGCTATTAGAAAATCTACCGAAGGACAGATATCGACAACCTATAGGTTTTGTTAATAGGTCTTAATCTGTTGCCAAAGATTAGAATTTTAAAACGAAAAAAGTTGGGAATTTGGGTAATGGGTAATGGGTAATGGGTAATGGGTCATTGGGAAGAGATTATAAATAATTTTCTCCCTGCTCCCTACCCCTACCTCACAGGTGTAGGTTTTTTACATTGTCGTGAGGGCAAGACTTGGGGGACAAGGCTGACAAGGTAGGAAAACTTGACAAACTCTGTATTATTAGCAACAAGAATAGCCCGTCAACAGACCATTATCCGTATAAAATCTTCCTTGTCTTCCTAGTCCTGCCTTCACAGTTAATATTAAAAACCTGCCCTTGTGAGCCTACCCCCTGCCTCCTATTCCCTAAGTCAATAGAGACAAACAGAGTTTGTTTTCTAGTTCCTGTTCCCGTTCTTGGGTGGCGATAATTGCTTGGTGAATGACACGCTGGGCATCAAAACCAACTTTGTGTAACTGTAACCACTGTTGGGCTTCGTTCCCTTCGCGGAGAATTTTCTGTAAGGGGGAGAGGAAACAACTGAAGCCTTGTTGTTTAGCTATGCCCCAAACGTCTTGATATATCTGGGAAATCCAATCTCTGGCGAGAATATTACTACCATCTTGCCAATGTTGCAATTGGGCATCAAGACTGGCTGTGGCCGCTGCCATTTCATTTTTAGCGGTTAAAGTGATCAGTTCTTCAGGAGATAAATTGCTTTGGGTTAAGGGGTCAATGCTGGGATTGTCAATAATTTGTAACAATCGAGCTTCTAGTAAAGCTGTAATTGCTAATAAGGAAATGGGGTCTGTAACTAAATCACAAATTCGCAGTTCTAGACGATTTAGATCATAAGGGCGGCGATCGCCATTTGGCCGCACTGATGTCCACAAATGCCGGACATTTTGCATGGTGCCGGCGGCTAGTTGTGCTTCTACCCATTGGATATGATGGGCATGACTAGCAAATAAAGGTACGTGTGTGGGGGTTTGGGGGAAGAGTCCCCAACGGGTGGAATGATAGCCTGTGGCTTGACTATTGAGGAAAGGTGAGGCGGCGCTGAGGGCTAATAATAGGGGTGCTTCGAGTCGGATAATTCGACAGGCACGCATTAAAATTTCTGGGTCACTGATACCAACATTGATGTGTACGCTGGCTGTGACTACTTTTGTACCGTAGGTTTGCTCAATGTAGTCATGATAAGAGTTGGTGGGGTCAGAACGGTAAAAGCGATCGCTCCCACCCAAAGATAAGGTACTTCCTGGAATTAAGGTGTAATTGCCTAAACCCTGCAAATATTTACGCAATGTCCGTCGAGGACGCAACAAACCACATAATTGATTTTCATAATTAGTAGATGGATTAGTTATGTATTCCACGTTGCGGCTATCTGGCTCCCGCATAAATCCATCTAGATCTGTGATGATTTGGTCGGAGAGTCCGACGATTTCACCTTGAGGTGTGCCAGTATACATCTCAATCTCAAAGCCTTTCGTTAAGACCAATTTATTCTCCTCGGCTCTCCTAATTTGAATAAATTGTATCTAATTAGACGAATTTCTGCATCAAGGATGATGGTGCAGAATAGATAGCAAGTTAATGCTTCGAGAAATTGGCATTACTGAGATTTTAGGTATGAAAATAATTTTGCTTGATCTCAAAACCCTTGCAGAGACGTTCTCTGGGTAGAGATTCTCGACTCTAATTATCTTATTTGGCTGCTTTTAAAATTTTCATACTTACTCGCATGAGTATACACTAACAATAACACAAAAAATCAATAGGTCAATATCAATCGCCCAAAAGACGAAAATCCGTAAATTATTGATAATTTATATCAATATTATTGAGAATAGGTAGGATATTATTATCAATAAGGCTGAAAATACATATTTTGGTTAAATCCCTATTGAAAAAACTTATAGAAGCTAAGAAGCTTGAAAGTGGAAATTTTTGCTTTTCCTGACTTCTGTCCTGATAATACTACCTTATCAAGATGTGAAGACCGATCCAGGTGAAAGCTTTCCTGTTTTTACAATAGTTATATAAGGAATCAATGCTCTGTGGATATGGAGTAATTTATATCAAAATCTATGCAACCCACTAATCCAAACCAATTTACAGAAAAAGCCTGGGAAGCGATCGCTCATACTCCCGATGTTGCCAAGCAATACCAACAGCAGCAGCTAGAAAGCGAACACTTGATGAAAGCACTACTGGAACAAGATGGATTAGCTAGTGCTATTTTTACTAAAGCAGGTGCAAATTTGGTAAAAGTACGCGATCGCACCGACCAATTTATTGTCCGGCAACCGAAAGTATCAGGTAGCAGCAGTTCTGTATATTTAGGACGCAGTTTAGATACACTACTTGATCGGGCAGAAAAATATCGTCAAGAATTTAAAGACGAATATATTTCAGTTGAACACATATTATTAGGTTACGCCAAAGATGACCGCTTTGGTAAAGCTCTATGCCAAGAATTTGGTTTAGATGAAAACAAACTAAAAAATATTATTAAACAAATTCGGGGGAGTCAAAAAGTGACAGATCAAAGTCCAGAAGGAAAATATCAATCACTAGAAAAATACGGGCGTGATTTAACAGATGCTGCTCGTAAAGGTCAGTTAGATCCAGTCATTGGACGTGATGACGAAATTCGTCGCACCATTCAAATTCTCTCCCGTCGAACTAAAAATAACCCTGTATTAATCGGTGAACCTGGTGTCGGTAAAACAGCTATAGCTGAAGGATTAGCACAGCGGATAGTGGCTGGTGATGTTCCCCAATCTCTCAAAGATCGGACATTAATTAGCTTAGATATGGGGGCTTTAATTGCGGGGGCAAAATTCCGGGGTGAATTTGAAGAACGCCTGAAAGCTGTGTTAAAAGAAGTTACCGATTCTGGTGGCAATATAGTTTTGTTTATTGATGAAATTCATACCGTTGTTGGTGCAGGTGCAACACAAGGGGCTATGGATGCAGGTAATTTGTTAAAACCAATGTTAGCGCGGGGAGAACTGCGTTGTATTGGGGCGACAACTTTAGATGAATATCGCAAACATATCGAAAAAGATGCGGCTTTAGAAAGACGCTTCCAACAAGTTTATGTAGATCAACCAAGTGTAGAAGATACTGTTTCGATTTTGCGCGGTTTGAGAGAACGGTATGAAAACCACCACGGGGTCAAGATTTCTGATAGTGCCTTGGTGGCAGCTGCGACGTTATCAAGTCGTTATATTAGCGATCGCTTTTTACCAGACAAAGCCATTGACCTAGTAGACGAAGCCGCAGCTAGGCTGAAAATGGAAATTACTTCCAAACCCGAAGAACTTGATGAAATCGACCGCAAGATTTTACAGTTGGAAATGGAAAGGTTATCACTCAAAAAAGAAAGTGATGCTGCTTCTAGAGAACGTCTCGAAAGACTCGAAAAAGAAATTGCCGATTTCAAAGAAGAACAAAGAACTTTGAGTACACAATGGCAATCGGAAAAAGACATTATCGACAAAATTCAATCTGTGAAAAAGGAGATTGAAAAAGTTAACCTAGAAATTCAGCAAGCTGAACGGGACTATGACCTCAATCGCGCAGCAGAATTGAAATATGGGACTTTAACCAATTTGCATCGCCAATTAGAAGATGCAGAAAACGAACTCACAAATACCCAAGGAACTGGTAAATCTCTGTTACGGGAAGAAGTTACCGAATCTGATATTGCTGAAATTATTTCTAAATGGACAGGAATTCCCATCAGCAAATTGGTGGAATCGGAAAAAGAAAAATTACTGCATTTAGAAGATGAACTTCATCACCGTGTCGTCGGTCAAGCTGAAGCAGTCACAGCCGTAGCAGATGCAATTCAACGTTCTCGCGCTGGACTTTCTGACCCGAACCGTCCCATTGCCAGTTTTATCTTCCTTGGCCCTACCGGTGTAGGTAAAACCGAATTAGCCAAAGCCCTTGCTGCATATATGTTCGACACCGAAGAATCTTTAGTGCGGATTGATATGTCAGAATATATGGAGAAACACACCGTTTCGCGGTTAATTGGTGCGCCTCCCGGATATGTAGGTTACGAAGAAGGAGGACAATTAACAGAAGCAATTCGTCGTCGTCCTTATGCCGTGATTCTATTCGACGAAATCGAGAAAGCTCACCCGGATGTATTTAATATTTTCCTGCAAATTCTTGATGATGGTCGCGTCACTGATGCCCAAGGTCGAACAGTAGACTTTAAAAATTGTATCATCATCATGACTAGTAACATTGGTTCGCAGTACATTCTAGATGTGGCTGGTGATGACTCCCGTTATGATGAAATGCGTCATCGCGTTATGGAAGCAATGCGAGGTAGCTTCCGTCCTGAGTTCCTCAACCGAGTTGATGAATTTATCATCTTCCACAGTTTACAAAAATCGGAATTACGGCAAATTGTCCAGTTACAAGTGGATAGGCTCAGACAAAGATTGAGTGACAGAAAAATGTCCCTGCGATTATCCGATTACGCTCTTGACTTTTTAGCCGAAGTCGGATATGATCCCGTTTTTGGAGCAAGACCATTAAAGCGGGCAATTCAGCGAGAGTTAGAAACCCAAATTGCTAAAGCCATTTTGCGGGGTGAATTCAACGACGGGGATACCATTTTTGTTGATGTGCAGAACGAACGCCTTTCATTTAGTCGTTTACCTGTTGAGATATTCACCAGTTAGTTTCACTCATCAACCCGGCTACTTGCAATAGTCGGGTGTATTAGATATATAGAAAGTAGAGACGTTATATAGAACGTCTCTACAAAGATTCTGGATGATGCATATTTAAATTCGGTCGATGTCTATTGATATTTTTGGTAAATTAAAATTTTTTACATCATCAAAAGAATTAACTAGAATGTACTCTCAATCAAGGTATTTTTGAGTAGTAGAAAAATATAAACTATCCGAGTATATGTCTTTAGAACAAGTTGAAAGTTTTTATGAGATGTTGAGTGCAGAGACAACTCTTTATGAGTTATACCATCACAGTTGCTGTCAGAGAGGAATTTTTGATAGTTGTCATTGGGATAAAGCAAAAATTGTCAATTTTGCCGCTAATCTTGGCTACAGCTTTACTGAAGGTGAATTAGAGGTATTATTGTTTACAAGTGAACCTGTAAAATTAATTCGTAATTCGTAATAGTGCTTGCAGCCTTGTTAAGGAAATGAGTGGGTTTACACTCAGCAATCACCCTACCCACTTACTTAATCAGGACTTACGCAAAACAGAACGAATCGGGAAGCAAGCTACATGAATTACGGCTACGTAATCATAAGGTTTTCAGCCACATCTTGCGTAAGTCCTATTAATTTGCAAAACCAACTAAAAAGATGAACCAGGCTGCTGTAAAAACTCTTCTTCCTCTGGGGTAGATATACGTCCCAAAATTTGGTTACGATGAGGAAAGCGCCCAAAACGGGAAATTATTTGCATATGCTCAAAAGCAGATTCAATCGCAATAATGCTATCAGAATCGTGACTAAGTTGCTGAAATAGCTTTACACATTGACGCTGATGAGCTAAATTTTCACTGTGTTCAAAGGGTAAGTAAATAAACCATCGTTGTACAGGCAATAATTCCCGGTCATAACCTTGTGCAACTGCGTGTTGTGCTGCTGAGAGTGCTTCCCAGTCAGTTGCAAAGGCTTCTGGGGTATCACGAAACATATTTCGGGAAAATTGATCTAGCAATAAGATCAAAGCTAGACAGGTTTCGGGTGTATTTATCCAATCGTCTAAATATCCCGTTGCTGCTTTTTGGTAATCTTCAAGAAACCGGGTGCGGATTTCTGCGTCAATCTCTGGTTGTTTGTGAAACCAAAATTGTTGAGGTTTACCGTAATCTGATTCATGAGGATGACCAAACCAAAATTCCAAAATAGCTTTTGCCTTTGACATTGCTGTTATCGAGTATTACAAAGCACTTGTCGCATTTTACGCATATTTGTAGGTAATTCCAAACTCATTGCTTGTTGAATAAAAATTGAAGGAATAGGAATATGAGGTGTTGCTTGGACTGAATAAACTATCAATGTGCCATTACCCCAATCTTTTAGGTCTAAATTGGCATGAAAGTCTTCAAAACTACCTTTTTCCATCCTAAACTGAATTTGTTGACCTATAACTTCAACTACGTTCAGGTAAATTTCAACTTGGGCTGTAAAAAATAAAAATGCTTTTTGTGCTGCTTGATACAGAAATTTT
This sequence comes from Anabaena sp. EIM26, assembly GCF_057568715.1. Classification (NCBI taxonomy): domain Bacteria; kingdom Bacillati; phylum Cyanobacteriota; class Cyanophyceae; order Nostocales; family Nostocaceae; genus Anabaena; species Anabaena sp. EIM26. The sequence goes on from NZ_CM172472.1 coordinate 3,960,902, forward strand.
GCGTCGCCTTTAGATGTAATTTCGCTTTTAGTGATATCAGGAAAATATTGTACCCAACGTGGGTAGTCAGTAAGTTGCTGCCATACATTGGAGCGGACTAAGGGTAAATACATCCACGCGGTGACAGCACCACCCCAGGTAGTATGCGATCGCGTTTCTAGCAGAATTTCACCCTGTAACAGCAATTTTTGCTTGTCTTGACTCCATAACATATTTGAGCCTTTGGTAGTTGAGTCTGAGATATTAAACGCAGACATATTTTATTTAGTCACTCCTCAATAAACGCCTAAACCAATTGGCAAAATCATCAGGTTTAAAAGATTTAACCCACTCCATTCTAATTACATTAAATTTGGAGACTTTCTGGAAATGATTTCATTTAAGTTTTTTTGACTAAAAAGATATATTTTAATATTACTTAACATTGGTATAAACTTTAGTGCTTCATTTCAGTCGCAGACGTGTAGATCAAAAATTGAGTGAATAACAGCTAGAATTACACCAACATGATTTTATGTCTCAACTGGCAATCCTAGTATTTAAGCATTTTCATGCTTGTTATTGAGTATATAGCAATTCCCAAGCTCGTGAAATACACCCCACCCGCGCTGTCGCGCACCCTCCCCTTACCAAGGGGAGGGTTGGGGAGGGGTAATTTTGTATCTAACTAGAGTGGGAAAGGCTATAACTGTAAATTTAACTGAAATTGAGAGGAAAATAGGGTGAATCAATCTTCCATAAATCGCAAATTAACCCAAATACTGGGTATCCTGTTGGGTATGGGAATAGCCATTTGGATACTTAGAGGCTTGGGAATTCTGACCTTTATTCCTGGTGGTGTAATTTTGCTATTGTTCTTAAGTGCGATCGCACTAGGAGTTTTAAATTCTCTTCAAAAAAGATGGTGGCGTGTTTGATATTTATTTAAATACATCGTTGCCGTTTGTTTGCATCACTGTCTTTCTAAAAATATATTTACAGCATATTGCAGGTAAATGAGGTAAAAAAAATTGATCGCAAAGCTATGCCACCATAGGGTTGTATCTCTGTTCCCTAGCGTGGCATAGTCATTAGCTGATAGCTGATTTATGATAAGCTGTTAGGAAAGCAAATAGAGATTGACAGTCCCTGATTTGAAAAGCGGGAAGTCAAAATTATTTACGGCAACTTCGATATTTAATGTGATAAACTAAACCACGGTGAGTTAAATCAAAGGAATCAACGGTTGCCATACCTTGACCACTAGCTATCATTGCAGCGTTTACACGCATATTTACACTATCACCACAACTTGACCAAATATCACCCACAGTCGCTAATTTATCTCGAACGTTGTAATCAGTTTCGCCTCTAAATGTTCTAGTAAAGACAGGGCCACGCTGACCAGCAAAAAAGTACTCTGCTCTTAATCTCCCAGTTGTGGCGGGAGCAACATAGCCCCGATAATCAGCATCGTAGAAGGAAATTTGAAAGCCTTGAGGTACTTTAATCGGTATGCTCAAATTACAACTTTTACGTGCTTCCCCTGATTTATTTCCTAGAGCTACAAACTGATCAAAGAGAATACTTAGCTCTTGGCCATCAGGACTGACACTTACACTAGCAGATCCTTCAGGGCAACCGTTACCACCATAGTTTGCGCCTACAATTTTAACTTTTTCGTTAGCAAAGGCTGGTCCAAAAGAAGCCGTCATCAGCGTAGATGCAGCCAGAAAAACTTGTACAAATTTGAGAGATGTATTCTTTAGATTTTGGTAATTCATAAATGTTAAGTTCACAGTTTTTAAGCAAAGTTGTTATTGCAACAAACTCATTGAAAATCAAGACTGATATGAGGATATATTTGGTTCCGAACCAACCAAATTAAAAAATTAAAGTTTTCAACAACCTCATTGAAAATCAAGATTGACATGAGGATATATTTGGTTCCGAACAAACCAAATTAGAAAACTAAAAATTTTCCAAAACCTCTTGAAAATCAAGACTTACATGAGGATATATTTGGTTCCGAACAAACCAAACTAGAAAACTAAAATTTTCAACAACTTCTTGAAAATCAAGACTGACATGACTATGGATTTAGTTCCTAGCAAACCAAATTAGCAAACAAACTTAACCTGTTTCCAACAAGAGACTGCGAAATAAAACAACGTGAGTTCGGTGTTAGGAGTTCGGAGTTCGGAGTTTCTCCTATGCCTACGGCACGGCTTCGCCGAACGGAGACGCTACGCGAACGGAGTTATGATTTTTAAGAGCGAGAGAATAAGGGTTTGAGACTCCTACTTGTGGCGAGTTTTCCACAAATTATCTTATGTCGAACTCAGTTTAAAACAATATCTTATGGTTTTTAGGACAGAGAGAGGAAAAGTCGTTTTGATGCGGTTAAATAGGATAATTTATTTTTTGGAGTTCACTAAAAGGTATATAAAATAGTATGTACGAACTAGTTAAATTGAGATCTAAGGAAGGATCAATAAAAAGAAATCTGATTAATGTGACATGAAGAAATAAAAAGATGGTAAAACTGCAAAGCTGATGTAGCAAGTCTTTTACAGTCTAAAATCTAAAATGGTATTACCGTTACAAATTGTAGTTATTGGTGGTGGGGCAGCGGGATTTTTTGGTGCGATCGCTTGTGCCGAAGCTAATCCCCAAGCCCAAGTTACGTTAATCGAAGCCAGTCGTCAACCTTTGGCAAAAGTGCTAATTTCCGGTGGGGGACGCTGTAATGTCACTCATGCTTGTTTTAATCCTGAGGAGTTAGTCCTCAATTATCCCAGGGGTGGAAAAGCCTTGCGGGGTGCTTTCACTCGTTTTCAACCTCTAGACACCGTAGACTGGTTTGTGGCTCATGGTGTAAATTTGAAAACTGAAGCTGATGGGCGGATGTTTCCCATTACAGATCGTTCCGAAACCATAGCCGAATGTCTGATTAAAGCGGCGTTTACTGCGGGGTTAGAACTGAGTATTGGCACACCTGTGATTTCTGTGAACCGACAAAATGAAGGTTTTGAAATTATTTTCAAGTCGGGAGAAACTAAATATTGCGATCGCTTGCTTTTAGCTACAGGCAGCAGCATCATAGGTTATAAAATCGCCAGAGAATTAGGTCATCAAATCGAACCCCCAGTCCCTTCTTTATTTACCTTCAATATTGCTGATCCTCAATTACGAGCATTAGCTGGAATAAGCGTCAATCCTGTAAATTTGCGGTTATCAATTGCAGGTAAAAACCAATTGCAGCAAACTGGCCCCTTGTTAATTACCCATTGGGGTTTAAGTGGCCCTGCTGTCCTCAAACTTTCTGCTTGGGGTGCGAGAGTTCTCAATCAAAACCGCTATCAATGTAAATTATTGATCAATTGGTTGCCAAACCTGGGACAAGAAGAAGTTAGACAAAAGCTGTTAGATGTAAAAGAGGAATGGGGCAAAAAAGCGATCGCCCTCCATCGTGGTGTAGACTTACCTCACCGTCTCTGGCAATATCTGATCAGCCGTGCAGATATAACCACAGAAGATCGTTGGGCAGGTATTTCTAATAAAACCTTAAATCAGCTAGTCCAAGAAATTTCTCAAGGAGAATACATAATTACAGGTAAAGGTGCTTTTAAAGAAGAATTCGTTACCTGTGGTGGGGTTAGCCTCAAAGAAGTTGACTTTAAAACAATGGAAAGTAAGTTAGTACCGGGTTTATACTTTGCTGGTGAAATCTTAGATGTTGATGGTATCACCGGCGGTTTTAACTTCCAAAGCGCTTGGACAACAGCTTATTTAGCTGGTAGAGAAATGGGGATTAAAGGAGTTCAGGAGTAAGGGGTATGGCTGTGCAATTCGTTGCGCTATCAGGAGTTAAGAATGAATTCCGACTGAAAGGAAACCTAAATCGTCTTACAAGCCTTGTGGGGTTTAATTAACGTGAGTTCGACATAAGATAATTTGTGGAAAACTCGCCACAAGTAGGAGTCTCAAACCCTTATTCTCTCGCCCTTAAAAATCATAACTCTGAACTCCGAACTCCTAACACCGAACTCACGTTAATTAGGGTTTGTCGGTTAAAAATGAGCAAACGTACAGTAACTGAGCAAAATGTGATAAATAAAAAGCAAATGAAAATATATGATCCAATAATGAAATTTAGTGAAATTCTCAGCCAATTAGCAGACACAGTTACTTCTCACAGTATTACTAGTCAGCCTAACCAAAACCCAGAAATTACTGGAATAGCAGCTATTGATGAAGCTAACAAGGGTGCTATCAGCTATGTGGAAGGGGGAAAATTTGCCTCTTTAATTAATTCTACGAGTGCTAGTGCTTTAATTTTGCCTCAAGATGAAAAGTTGCAAATCCAAGCTACAGAAAAGGGTATTGCCTGGTTAGCAACCCCAGAACCAAGATTATTATTTGCAAAAGCGATCGCACTTTTTTATCAACCATATCGTCCCAATCCAGATATACACACCACCGCAGTCATTCACCCCACAGCTAAAATCGGTAATGATGTTTATATTGGCGCTCATGTTGTGATTGAATCAGGTGTGGAAATTGGCAACGGTGCAATTATTCATCCCAATGTGGTAGTTTATCCAGAAGCGAAAATAGGCGATCGCACAACTTTACACGCTAACTGTACCATTCAGGAACGTACTATCATCGGTGCAGATTGCGTAATTCATAGCGGTGCTGTCATCGGTGCAGAGGGTTTTGGTTTTGTTCCCACCCGCACAGGTTGGTTAAAAATGGAACAATCTGGTTATACAGTTTTAGAAGATGGGGTAGAAATTGGTTGTAACAGTGCAGTTGATCGTCCCGCAGTGGGAGAAACTAGAATCGGACGCAATACCAAAATTGATAACTTAGTGCAGATAGGACATGGATGTCAAATAGGTTCTGGTTGTGCGATCGCAGGTCAAGCAGGTATGGCTGGTGGTGTAAAGGTGGGAAATAGGGTAATTTTAGCCGGACAGTCAGGAATAGCCAATCAGGTCAAAATTGGAGATGGTGCGATCGCATCTGCTCAAGCTGGCATTCACAATAATGTCGCACCAGGAGAGATTGTTTCTGGTAGTCCAGCAATGCCACATAAGCTATATCTCAAAGTATCTGCTGTTTATCACCGTTTACCAGATATCTATCAATCTTTGAAACAATTGCAACGTCAGCTAGGGCAAAAGTAAACAGTTCATTCAACAATCCTAAATTTTGCTGGGAAGCACTACTTCAATGAAGTGGAGTTTCCCTCATTGATTACAAACAATTTAACTTGATATTTTGTCATGGTTTATACTAGTATAATAGTCCCCTCCCAATAAGAGTATCATAAAGTACCACCAGCTAGTTTATTTTGAAGCAGTACAATAGGAGTACACATTATTGCGTCGCATTTTGCCATGATGACTGTAATTGCTAGACCTTCATCCTTACTTTCCAGCATCCGAGTAGAAAAGCTGGAGAATTTTAATTTGTTCAAATTTAACGACGAACTACAAGCAAGGATGGAAGAACTATTAGAACGCAAAAAATCTGATTTACTCACTCCAGAAGAAATGATTGAACTTGAAGAAATTGGAGAATTAGATAGAATTTTCACTCATATAAATGCAATGTTAATAGCTCAAAAATGACCATTGATGATGCTACCAAAGAAACCGTGCGAAAAAGGGCAAATTACCTATGTGAATATTGCCATTCCTCCGAACGTATTTCCACAACAAGATTTACAGTAGACCATTTGATCCCAAAATCAATAGGTGGTGACGATAATATTGATAATTTAGCATTAGCTTGTCGTCGTTGTAACGAACGTCGCTATAATTTTGTAGCTGGATTTGACGAAATAACAAAAGCAATAGTACCCCTATTTAACCCTCGTCAACAAATTTGGCCAGAACACTTTATCTGGTCAACAGATGGAAAGCAAATTATAGGAATTACCCCCACTGGTAGAGCAACTTGTAAGCGTCTCGATATGAACGACGAACGTTATCCAGAAGATGATTCAATTCAGAGTGCGCGGGGTTTTTGGGTTCAGGCTGATTTACATCCTCCAGATGAAGACCCGCAATTACTTAATTCATAAATGTCAAAAAATGCGATAAGATATATTGTAGGTTGGCTTAATGAACGCAACCCAAGATCATATTTTTAAACATTGCTGTTGATATTTATTTGTTGGGTTTCATTTCATTCAACCCAACCTACAGTGCTTTAAATAAAACTCGCATCCAGAGTGAAACTAGGGAAATGGGGTGATGGAAATAAAATCAAGAATTACCCATTTCCCATTACCTAAAATCCCAATTTTTCCAAAACAGATTTTGTAGAAACAATGTGACGTTCTAAACCCAATTCTTGCGGACTCACACCTAAAGCTAAAGCAATTAATTGCGGTAAATGTAAAATAGGTAAACCTAATTTTTTCTCAATTACTTTTTCTACTTCTGGTTGACGAGAATCTAAATTAAGATGACACAAAGGACAAGGTGTCACAATACAATCAGCACCATTTTCTAAAGCGTCTTGAATGTGCATTCCTGCCATTTTGAAAGATTCATTAGTGGCATAACTAGATAAAGGCCAGCCACAACATTGGGTGCGACCACGATAATATACAGGTGTTGCGCCTACTGCCCGAAACATATTTTCCATCGCTTCTGGTTGGAATGGATCATCATAGGGCATGGATTTTTGAGCGCGGAGGAGATAACAGCCATAAAAAGCAGCACATTTTAACCCGCTTAACTTGCGGGTAACGCGATCGCTAATTTCCTTTAAACCATAATCTGTAACTAAGGCGTAAAGTAGATGTTTAACTTCTGTACTGCCTCGATAAGGTGAACAACCTTCTTTTTGCAACAACCCATTAACTTGATTTAAATAAGCAGGGTTAGTTGACTGACATTCTTTCAAACGTTCATCCACATGACCAATTACACCTTGACAAGTGCTGCAATGAGTCAAAAGGGATAAATTTAATTCTTCTGCTAAAGCGATATTTCTGGCATTAACCGTATCTTCCAACAATTGGGAATCTTCTTTAAATGTACCTGACCCACAGCAAGCAGCTTTTTTTAATTCAATAAGTTCGATACCGAGTTTTTGGGTAAGTGCCTGTGTTGATAAATAAAGCTCCCGACAGGCTCCTTGAGCCACACAACCTGGGTAGTAAGCGTATTTGAGCGTTTGAGATAGCATATAATTTTAAAGAGGGAAATAGAGAATGGGGAACAGGAAATAAGAGGTTTTAGATGGCAATTTATACCCTAACTTAAACATACCACTTAATAAAAGTGGAGATTTTTTAGTCCCGGATAGATAACCGGAAATAGGAAAAACCCTGAGAAGTATACGGGTGATCACGCTTTCCGATAAGATATATATGCTCAAAAAACGTTTCCCGTAAAGAGCAGATCATAGCAACTGGTTAAGGACTTTTATCTATGAGCCAAGCAGATATTTTTGAAAGGGTTAAAAAGGTCATCGTTGAGCAACTAGACGCTGATACTGATAAAGTTGAACCAAATGCTTCATTTACAGATGATTTAGGGGCTGATTCCCTAGATATCGTGGAACTGGTAATGGCTTTGGAAGAAGAATTTGACATCGAAATTCCTGATGAAGCTGCCGAAAAGATTTTAACGGTTCAAGAGGTAGTAGACTACATCAGCAATAACGTTGCTGCATCTGCCTAAGAGTTTTGAGGGACTGGGTATCAGGGACTGGGGACTGAGAAATATTGAATTTTGAACTGTTCCTAATTTTGATACCAATTATCCTTCATCCCTCATTCCCAGTCTTTCTATTGTTCTACCTGCTGCTTTTTCGCCACCTTTAACTGAATCATGACAGACTCTAAACGTAAGCGCGTTGTTGTAACTGGTGTTGGCGCGATTACACCTATTGGTAACACACCAACTGAATATTGGGAAGGATTGCTAAATGGACGCAATGGCATTGACTTTATCACTGCTTTTGATGCCTCTAAACATGATTGTCGCATTGCGGGTGAAGTAAAAAACTTCGATCCACATGACTACATGGAGCGCAAAGAAGCCAAGCGCACAGATCGGTTTGCCCAATTTGCGATCGCAGCGGCTAAACAAGCTATATCAGACGCAAAATTAGTTATCAATGACCTCAACGCCGAGCAGATAGGTGTCATGATCGGCTCAGGCATTGGTGGCATTAAAGTGTTGGAAGACCAGCAAACAGTCTACCTCAATCGAGGGCCAGACCGCTGTAGTCCATTCATGATCCCCATGATGATCGCCAACATGGCAGCAGGATTAACAGCCATTCATACTGGTGCTAAAGGGCCTAATTCCTGCTCAGTCACAGCTTGCGCCGCTGGTTCTAACGCCATTGGGGATGCCTTTCGCCTAATTCAAAATGGATATGCCCAAGCCATGATTTGTGGCGGTTGTGAGGCAGCTGTAACACCATTGTCTGTAGCTGGATTTGCCGCAGCTAGGGCGCTGTCAACTCGTAACGACCCTGATTATGCTTGTCGTCCCTTTGATAAAGATCGAGATGGCTTTGTTATGGGTGAAGGTTCAGGAATTTTAATTCTCGAAGAATTAGAACACGCCCTCAATCGTGGCGCTCGTATTTATGGAGAAATGGTCGGCTATGGCATGACCTGTGACGCTTACCACATGACTTCCCCAGTCCCCGGTGGTTTAGGTGCAGCTAGAGCTATGGAACTGGCACTGAAAGATGGTGAACTCACACCATCAATGGTCAGCTACATCAATGCTCATGGAACCAGCACCCCAGCCAATGATGTCACAGAAACAGCAGCAATTAAAAAGGCTTTGGGCGATGATGCCTACAAAATAGCAATTAGTTCCACCAAATCCATGACCGGGCATCTATTAGGCGGCTCAGGTGGAATTGAAGCAGTGGCTACAGTCCTAGCGATCGCTAATGACCACATTCCCCCCACCATCCATCTAGACAATCCCGATCCAGGATGTGACCTAGATTATGTCCCTCACCTAAGCCGCGCTCAAAAAGTAGAGGTAGCACTATCCAATTCCTTTGGATTTGGTGGTCATAATGTCACCCTAGCTTTTAAAAAATACGTCTAAATTTTGGTAATAGGGAACAGGTGACAGGCTTGCCCTGAGCGTAGTCGAAGGGGAACAGGGAACAGGGAACAGGGAACAGGTGAAGAGTTATCTATCTCTTACCAATGCCCAATGACCAATGACCAATGCCCAATGCCCAATGCCCAATGCCCAATGCCCAATCACCCATTACCCCGCCTGAAATGAACATGGGAAAGTATCTCAGATATCATTCCTATCAACATTAAGGGTTCAGCATTACCAAATTATCAGCCTTATTCATCACCACAAACTAAGAAGATCCCGCTTGTCCATCTACAGGTAGGAATGGGATGATGAGAATGGTGGGATCGCTGTATATGACCCCAGCAAGAAAAAGCTACAAAGAGTGTTAACCCGTCGTTAAAAACAAGAAATTATGGCTGTTGCAACCCAATCCCTCGAAGAACTTTGTATTAACTCAATCCGCTTTTTGGCTGTAGATGCCATAGAAAAATCAAAATCGGGACACCCAGGACTACCAATGGGCGCAGCTCCAATGGCTTTTGTCCTTTGGGATCGCTTTATGCGGTATAACCCCAAAAATCCCAAATGGTTCAACCGCGATCGCTTTGTCTTGTCTGCCGGTCACGGCTGTATGTTACAGTATGCCATGCTGTACCTAACAGGTTACGATAGCGTCACCATCGAAGACATCAAACAATTCCGTCAATGGGGTTCTAGAACTCCTGGACACCCAGAAAACTTTGAAACAGCAGGTGTGGAAGTTACCACAGGCCCCTTGGGTCAAGGAATCGCCAATGCAGTTGGTTTAGCAATGGCAGAAGCACACCTAGCAGCTAAATTCAACAAGCCCGATGCCAAAATCGTAGACCACTACACCTATGTAATTCTAGGTGATGGTTGCAACATGGAAGGTATTTCCGGTGAAGCTGCTTCTTTAGCAGGTCACTATGGATTAGGTAAACTCATTGCTCTGTACGACGACAACCACATCTCCATTGATGGTTCTACAGATGTAGCATTCACTGAAGATGTTTCCAAACGTTTTGAATCTTACGGTTGGCACGTTCTGCACGTCGAAGATGGCAACACCGACTTAGCCGCAATCTCCAAAGCTGTCGAAGCAGCAAAAGCTGTCACCGACAAACCCACCATGATCAAGGTGACAACCACCATTGGTTATGGCGCTCCCAACAAGCAAAACACCGCTGGTATTCACGGTGCTGCTCTCGGTGGAGATGAAACAGCACTGACTCGTAAAAACTTAGGTTGGGAACACGAGCCTTTTGTCATTCCCCAAGATGCCCTCAACCACACCCGCAAAGCAGTCGAACGTGGTGCAGCTTACGAATCCGACTGGAACAAAACCTTTACTGACTACCAAGCCAAATATCCCACAGAAGCAGCGGAATTTACGCGTTTTGTTAGCGGTAAACTCCCAGATGGTTGGAATAAAGTACTACCCACCTACACCCCCGCAGATTCAGCACTACCCACCCGTAAACACTCAGAAAACTGCCTCAACAAACTAGCAGCAGTTTTACCTGAATTAATTGGTGGTTCAGCTGACTTAACCCACTCCAACCTCACCGAACTCAAAGGTTTTGGTGATTTCCAAAAAGGGCAATACCAAAACCGTAACATCCACTTTGGTGTTCGGGAACACGCTATGGGCGCAATCTGTAACGGTATGGCGCTCCACTCTTCGGGATTAATTCCCTATGGTGCAACCTTCCTCATCTTTACAGACTATATGCGTGCTGCCATTCGCTTGGCTGCTCTTTCCCAAGCTGGCTCAATTTGGGTTATGACTCACGATTCTATCGGTCAAGGTGAAGATGGCCCCACTCACCAACCTATTGAAACTCTAGCTTCCTTGCGAGCTATTCCTGATTTAACAGTGATTCGTCCAGCTGATGGTAACGAATGTTCTGGTGCTTATACAGTCGCAGTTGAGAAGTCTAAAGCACAAGCTTCTACTCTGTTAGCATTTACCCGTCAAAATGTTCCTAACTTAGCAGGTACATCCATTGAAGGTGTGAAAAAAGGTGCATACACAGTTGTAGATTCCCAAGGTACACCCGATATTATCCTCATCGGTACAGGTTCAGAATTGAGCCTCTGTGTCACCGCAGCAGAAAAACTGACAGCGGAAGGTAAAAAAGTCCGTGTCGTTTCCATGCCTTCAACTAATTTATTTGATGCTCAGGATGCTGCTTATAAAGAATCCGTTCTACCTAAAGCAGTCACCAAGCGTCTATCTGTAGAAGCTGCAAGCAGTTTTGGTTGGCATAAGTATATTGGTACTGATGGCGATACCGTCAGTATTGATACTTTTGGTGCTTCCGCTCCTGGTGGTACTTGTATGGAGAAGTTTGGTTTCACTGTTGATAATGTGTTAGCTAAGGCTAAGGCTTTGTTGGGTTAATTAGCAATAAATAGTTTAGTTATTTTTTGGGGTGGGCAGAATAGCTCACCCTTTTTTTTACACTTATAATATTCTGTATAAAAGAAATTTAATATACTGTTGATACTATTGCCTAATAGACAAGTTTAGACTTATCTAATAGAAGAGAGTGATAATATCTGCATTTAATTATGGTTATTTGAGGGTTCATTTCTCTATGCTGGATCTTTTTAATTACTTCTTTTTGATATCAGCATTTATACCACATGGACACTGTTACTTGTGGAATACCAATTTGGTGTCTCTACACGTCATTGCTGATATATTGATTGCATTAGCATATTACTCAATTCCCATTGGGCTGCTGTATTTCATTAAGAAACGTCCAGATGTCCCATTCAGGTCTATATTTGCCTTATTTGGAGCTTTTATTATTTCCTGTGGTACTACCCACTTAATAGCGATATGGACACTCTGGTATCCAGATTATTGGCTATCGGGTGCTATCAAAGCTATTACAGCCCTGATTTCCTGCTATGCAGCTATAGAAATGATACCGTTGATACCTCAAGCTATAGCTTTACCTAGTCCCAGAGAATTGGAGAGAATTAACCAGGAATTACACAATGAAATTAGAGAACGCCAACAAACAGAAGCAAAATTACGGGCGACAACATCACGATTAACAGCATTAATTGAAAACTTACAAGCCGGTGTTTTAGTTGAAGATGAATCAAACAAAATTATTCTGATCAATCAAGAATTTTGTCAGATGTTTGATATTCAAGTTGTACCACAACGTTTGATTGGGGCAAGTTTTAACGAATGTTCAAAGACAAGAAATGAATTATTTGCAGATCCAGAAGTTTTTGTAGAACAATCATTAAAAATAGTAGCGGAAAAATATGTTGTAATTGATGAAGTTATTATGTCCAACAATCGCATATTTGAGCGTTGTTATATACCTATTTTTGTGGATAGTAATTATTGTGGACATCTATGGAAATATCATGATATTACTGAACGCCGGAATTTAGAATTAGAGTTAAAACAAAGTGAAGCATTTCTGCGAAGATTATATGATATTGCATCTCATCAATTAGATTTTGAGGAAAGAATTCAAAGTGTTTTAAGTCTGGGCTGTCAAACATTTGCAATGGAATTTGGCATTGTTGGCCATATAGATGAAAATCAATATTATCACCTTTTAGAAGCTCAATGCCCAGATAATTCGCTGCAACCAGGCGATGTTTTTGATGTACGCCAGATGTTCTGTAACTCAGTCGTAGATAGAGAAGAACCTGTAACTATTATTCATGCTGGTGCTTCTGAATGGTGCCAACATCCGGGTTATCAAATGTTCCATATGGAAGCTTATATTGGGATTAGAGTCATGATCCGAGATAAGTTGTATGGCGCTCTCAGTTTCTCTAGTCTCAGCCCCCGACTAAAGCCGTTTACGTTAGCAGATAAAAAACTATTAATGCTAATGGCGCAATGGGTAGGTAGTGAAATTGCTCGTAAACAAGCAGAAACAGCACTACAACAACAATTTAATCGAACTTTATTGCTAAAACAAATTACAGAAGAAATTCGCCAAAGTTTAAATACACAAGAAATTTTTCAAACTACAGCTAATCAAATTAGCCAGGCTTTTAACGTAAATCGCTGTTTGATTCACACTTATCTTGCTACACCTGTAGCAAAAATTTCTGTTGTTGCTGAACATTTAGATATAGGTTATGAATCTTTACTGAATTTAGAAATTCTCATTGCAGGTAATCTTCATGCAGAGTTGATGATTGCACAAGACAAAGCGATCGCATCTCTTCTCCTGTCGGAAACATTACCTGAACGAGATACTCCTCGTTATCGTAGCCAGTCTATAGGTATTGGATCTGACTATGTTTATACAGAACCTCTTCTATTTAGAACGGCTGAAGCAATGTATAGCCAAATGGGGGTAAAATCAATATTATCAATTCGCACATCCTATCAAGGAGAAGCAAATGGAGCAATTAGCTTACATCAGTGCGATCGCATCCGTAGTTGGACAGCAGACGAAATAGAACTACTAGAAGCAGTAGCACCACAAGTAGGAATTGCGATCGCTCAAGCAAATCTTCTAGAACAAGAAAAACAACAGCGTCAACAACTGACTATCAAAAACTCTGACTTAGAACAAGCAAAACGCCAAGCAGAAAGCGCTAACAGAGCCAAAAGTCAATTTCTAGCCATGATGAGTCATGAAATTCGTACTCCCATGAATGCAGTCATCGGCATGACAGGTTTGTTACTCGACACCAACCTCGACTCACAACAGCAAGACTTGATCACCACTATTCGCAGCAGTGGTGATGCCCTACTATCCATAATTAACGATATTCTTGACTTCTCAAAAATAGAGTCTAACCAGCTAAATTTAGAAGCCCAACCCTTTAGTCTACGTCATTGTCTAGAAGAATCTTTAGATTTATTAGCTTCCCAAGCAGCCACTAAAAAAATAGAGTTAATTTATTTACTAACTCCCCAGACACCAAACATCATTATCGGCGATATCACCCGACTACGACAAATTTTTGTGAATTTATTGAGCAATGCTGTCAAATTTACCAACGTAGGGGAAGTCATTATCACCGTCACAGCCACAGCATTAGCAATAGTCACAACAACACCAAATTTCCCACTTTATGAAATCGAATTTGCCATTAAAGATACAGGTATTGGTATTTCTCCAGAAAAAATAGATCGATTATTCCAGCCTTTTAGCCAAGTTGATTCGTCCATGACTCGCAAATATGGTGGCACAGGATTAGGCTTAGTTATTAGCCAACGACTCAGCGAAATGATGGGGGGAAAAATGTGGGTAGAAAGCCAAATAGACAATGGTTCTACTTTCTATTTCACCATCACAGTTCCTGTAGATCCTTGCATAGAATCAATCAACTTAAATAAATCATCCAATCAACTCAAAACCAAACGGCTACTAATTCTCAGCAACCATATAGCTCATCGGCAATTTCTGACTATGCAAGCTGAGTCTTGGGAAATGTTAGTATATGCAGTTAAATCTCCCGCTGAAGTTTTTTCATGTCTACGTCAAGGAGAACAGTTTGATATCGCCATCTTAGATATGCAATTTTCAGAAATAGATAGTTTAGCATTAGCCAAAAAAATTCGTCAGCATCCAAATTACCAGACATTACCTTTACTAATATTAAAAGATCTCAACCAGCCAGAAATCAAACATCGCGTTGACCCGATAGCAGGAATAGCTTTCTTAAATAAACCTCTCAAGCAATCTCAACTTTATAATAGTTTGCTCAATCTGACTCGTCAGCAACCAATTAGATTTAGCAGTTCAGACAGCAATGTTGGGCAAACATATCCTGATCTAAGTGATCTAGCAATGCGAATTTTAGTAGCGGAAGACCATCCCGTTAACCTAAAAATGATCATCTTAATTTTGTCCAAGCTGGGCTTAAGAGCAGATGTAGCAGGTAATGGCTTAGAAGTGTTATCTGCTTTACAGCGTCAATCCTATGATGTTATTCTCATGGATGTACAAATGCCACAAATGGACGGATTAGAAACCACTCAACAAATCCGAATGTGGCATTGGGAAGAACAACCACGAATTATCGCCATGACTGCAAATGCAATGCAGGGAGATAAAGAAGTTTGTCTTGAGGCAGGCATGGATGAGTATATCAGCAAACCAATTCGATTAGAAGATCTAGTCAGAGTACTAACTCAATGTCAACTAGTCTCTCAAAAAAATACTTCAGCAACATACACATTCGCTAACAGTTACTATCAAGAAAAGAACCCAGTTACAACCCTATCTTCACTCAATTATACCTCTGCTATTGATCTTCGCATTTTTCAGTCACTACGGGATATGGCTGGTGAAGATGCTAATACTTTCATGTCTGAATTAATTAATGTCTATCTAGAAGAATCTGCTCATTCATTGGTAGATCTAAATCTAGCTATTAAACAACCAGATACTAATGTGCTTAAACAAATAGCCCATAAATTTAAATCTAGTAGCGCTTCTGTTGGAGCTATCAATTTAGCCAATTTTTGTAAAAAGATGGAAACACTTGATCCAAATGAAACTATTGATAAATATCGAGTTCTCTTAGAGCAGATAGAAACTGAATATGAGAGAGTAAAGTTAGCTTTGCAAATAAAATCTAGCGATCCTGTTAGAATTCAGGAGTCAGAAGAATTGTAAAATCAACAATTAACAGATTCGAGATTTTTATACGTAAAATATAATTGTTTTTTGCTGCTTCTGAAAATCGAAAATAAATAAATACTAAATAAGTAGAACCGTAATAAATAATATGCATACTTTACATAAAATAAATAAGTTTAAAATACTTAATTTTTTTAGCAAACATAAATTTTTGCCTCTATTAATGGGAATTTTAGTATTAATTATAGTAACTATATTCTGCTATAGGTTATCAATCGCAGAAGAAATTCACATTAAACAGTTAATTCAACAACAAGCTATTTCTATCAAAATTGAGCTAACCAACGAACTCAATCACCGAATTATGGAACTCCAGCACATGGGGAAACGTTGGGAAAATATTGGTGGTACTCCTGATGGAGTATGGGAAGCAGATGCAAAAAACTCTATAGAAGATTTTGCTGGTTATCAAGCGATTGCATGGGTGGATAAATCATATCAAATCCGCTGGATTGTTCCTAGATCAGAAAATAAATTAGACAAAAATTTTGATTTAAGACAAGAGTTAAAAAACAAAGTAGTACTAAAAAATACACAAAAAGAAGGACAACTAAAGGTTGAAGATATAGTAGTTCACTTGGGTCAAAATGGCAAAGAATTTTTAGTATATATTCCCTTATTTATAGAGAATAAATTTGATGGATTTATTTTGGGCATTTTTCAAAAAAAACCATTTATGGATGCAATTTTAAAGATCCCCAATGGTTATCAAATTGAAATTCTTGATGGTCAAAAATTGCTTTACAGTCATGGTGGGAAAATTAAAATATCTCCTTGGCGACAAAACATCCAATTTGACTCTTATAGCCTGAATTGGCAAATGATAATTTCGCCTAATCCAGAATTATTAAAAAACTTACGCTCCCCCCTACCGATATATGTATTGTTTGCTGGACTCATTGTGGGAGGGCAAATGATTTTCTTAACCTATTTTGCCCAATCTACCCTCAAGAGTCAATATCAAATAGCAATAACTAATCACAAACTAACTAAAAAAATATCTCAGTATAAACAAACAGAAATTAATTTCCGCACTAGTGAAACTCGTCTGCAACAGTTACTAGAAACTGTCAAAGTTATTCCTTGGGAATTAGATTTAAAAACATGGAGATTTACTTATGTCGGTCTCCAAGCCGAAGCTATATTAGGCTACACAATTGCCGAATGGTATGAGGAAGATTTTTGGAAAAATCATCTGCACCCAGATGATAGAGAAAAAGCTGTAAAATTTTGCCAAGCCGCAACAACACAACATGGAAATCATCAATTTGAATACCGGATATTTGCGGCAAATGGTAGAATTGTCTGGTTAAGAGACATTATAAATGTAATTTCAGAAACAGAAACTCCAACTATGCTGGGGGGTTTAATGTTTGATATTACTGACCTCAAGTTAGTCGAAGAAACCTTAAAAGTGCGAACCAAGGCTGTTGATAGTAGCTATAACGGCATTGTGATTACTGATGTGAGAAAACCTCATCATCCAGTTATTTACGTTAACCCAGCTTTTGAGAGAATTACAGGCTATACCTCTAGCGAAGTCATCGGGAAAAACTGCCGATTTTTACAAGGAATAGATAACAATCAATCAGGAATTGAAAAACTGCGGACAGCAATTATCATGGAGAAAAGTTGCAGTGTTGTAGTTCGCAACTATCGCAAAGATGGGACATTATTTTGGAATGAATTAAGTATTTCACCTATTCATGACGATAATGGACAATTAAGCCATTTTATTGGGATTCAAAATGATATTACCAAACGGCAAGCAGCAGAAGCAGACCTCAAAGAAAAAGAAGAACGTTGGCAACTAGCACTTGAAGGCAACCAAGATGCCATTTGGGATTGGAATATCATTACAAATCAAACTTTTCGCTCTGATAAATGGGCTGAACTTTTGGGAAAGTCAGAACATCAATTTATGAGTGATAACAAAGATTGGAGCGATCGCATTCATCCCGATGATTATGACCGGGTAATGACCATTAAGCAAGATTATCTCAATCGCAAAATTCCCAGTTATATCGTTGAGTATCGAATGCGTCGAAATGATGGTAGTTACAAGTGGGTGTTGGTAACTGGACAAGCCATTTGGGATGAACAAGGTAATCCGGTGCGGATGGTTGGCTCAACTAAAGACATTACCGAAAGTGTACAAGCACAAGAAGAATTAAAACAACAACTGCAACGCACATTGCTACTCAAAAAAATCACTACTAAAATCCGTCAAAGTCTCAATGTTAAAGAAATTTTTGAGACATCAGCTACTGAAATTGGGAAAGCTTTTAAAGCAGATCGCTGTTTGATTCATTCTTATATTAGTCACCCCAGTCCTCGCATTCCCTTAGTCGCAGAGTATGTTGTTCCTAATTACTCGTCAATGCTAGAGATGGAGATTCCTATTGATGGTAATCTCCACGCTGTTAACATGATGGCACAGGATCAAGCGATCGCTTCCACCAATGTGTACAGTGATCCCTTACTGCAAGCAACAAAACCTTTTTGCCAATCAATTGGACTTAAGTCCCTGTTAGCAATTCGTACCTCCTATCAAGGCCAACCCAATGGAGCTATTGGTTTACACCAATGCAGTTATTTTCGTGAATGGACTCCAGAAGAAATTGAATTACTAGAAGCCGTTGCTGCTCAATTAGGTATTGCTTTAGCACAAGCTCATCTGCTAGAACAAGAAACCCGTCAACGGGAAGAACTAACTTTAAAAAACTCTGCTCTAGAACAGGCCAAACACGCAGCAGAAGCAGCTAACCGCGCAAAAAGTGATTTTTTGGCCATGATGAGTCACGAAATTCGTACCCCTATGAATGCTGTAATTGGCATGACAGGAGTGCTGTTAGATACTAATTTAAATTCTCAACAGCAAGATTTTGTAGAAACAATTCGTAATAGTGGAGAATCTTTGCTCACCATTATCAACGATATTCTCGATTTCTCCAAAATCGAATCGGGCAAGCTGGAACTAGAAGAACAATCTTTTGAATTAAGAAATTGTGTGGAGCGAGTACTTGATATCTTAGCCCCAAAAGCAGCAGAAAAAGAAATAGAACTGGCTTACTTGATCCATCCTCAAGTTCCTACCAGAATTATTGGCGATCTCACTCGTGTGCGTCAGATACTGATGAATCTTGTGAGTAATGCCATTAAATTCACCAAAAAAGGAGAAGTCATACTTTCTGTACACGCAAAACCAATTGCAAACACAACCGCAGAATCTCACTCAAGTCCCAGAACTTACGAAATTTTATTTGCCATTAAAGACACAGGTATTGGTATTCCTGCAAATAAAATGAACCTTTTATTTCAACCTTTTTCCCAAGCAGATTCTTCTACCACCAGACAATATGGTGGCACAGGATTAGGCTTAGTCATTAGCAAGCGGTTAAGTGAAATGATGGATGGTACTCTTTGGGTTGAAAGTCAAGGATCTATTGCTGGTAATCCTAGCTCTCTCTGGCAAGATGAATTTATAATTTCATGTTTGCCGTTTGACCAAGGTTCAACATTTTCTTTTACTATCACTGTCCCAGAAGATATTAATTCCAATTTAGATTCAGAGGAATTATCAACTGATTCCGTGCAGTTAAATGGTAAACGACTGTTGATTGTCGATGACAATCCTGCTCACTGCCAAATTCTGAGCTTGCAAGCAAGGTCTTGGAATATGCAAATTTATGCCGTTACATCGGCACAGCAAGCCTTAGAACAAATTCGCCAAGGTGTTCAGTTTGATATTGCTATTTTAGATTTGAATATGCCGGAGATGGATGGAGCCACCTTAGCACAAGAAATCCGCAAGCAATCAAATTGTAAAACTATACCCCTGGTAATTCTTACTTCCCTAAATAAAGCAGAAACAACTAAAGAATGCTGCGATATAAAGATTGCGACTTGCCTGACTAAACCTGTCAAACAATCTCAACTTTATGAGACCCTTGTTCATGTTTTAGGTAATCAACCGATTAAAGCTATTATCTCCTCAACTCAAATCCCAGAATTTGATTTTTATTTGGCTGAAAAACTACCATTACGGATTCTTTTGGCAGAGGATACAGTTGTTAACCAAAAAGTAGCTTTACTGATGCTCAAGAAAATTGGTTATCGGGCAGATGTCGCAGCTAATGGTTTGGAAGTACTCACAGCTTTGCAGGGTCAGTCTTATGATGTGGTATTCATGGATGTACAAATGCCAGAAATGGATGGACTGGAAACAACCCAAATCATTTGTCAGGATTGGGAAGCAAGTCAACGACCTTATATTATTGCGATGACGGCTAATGCTATGCGGGGCGATCGCGAAATCTGTCTAGCTGCTGGTATGGATGACTATATTAGCAAACCAGTTCAGATTGTAGATTTATTTCACGCATTGAGCAGATATGGAAAACAGAAGATCAGCCGCATAAAAGAGTAGGGGTTGTTGACTTCGACTGGAAAATATGTTATTATCCTTTTTGATAAGGAAGAACTATCTACCCATACTATGCTGTAAAATTTGTTGATTGCCATCAATCTCAATCGTAAAAATTGCCCCTGCTGGTTGATTGCTTTCCACCTTGATGTTCCCCCCATGAGCTTCTACTGTCATTTTGCAGAAAGCCAGACCTAGACCAATTTGAGATGCTGCTTTATTAAAAGTGCCAATTTCATATTTCTCAAAAATAACTTCACGTAATTCCTCTTTCACACCTGGGCCTGAATCAACAACTTGAATTTTGGCTTTTCCTGGTGCTGGATAGTCAGCGTATACTGTGATTTCGCTGTGGGGGTTGGTAAATTTAATTGCATTAGAAAGTAGATTATCAAGAACTCGGCGGAATAAATTCGCATCCAAGCTGATACTTCCTCCAGGTTTGGGTAAATCGCTAATCAGTTTAATATCCTTTTGAATTACGGATGGTTCAATATCTGTAATAGCTGCAACACAAAGTTCATATAGATCAACATCTGTGCGTTGCAAAATTAATTTTCCAGAATCTAATTTCGCCAATAGCAGTAAACTATCAATCATTGATCTTAATTGTTGTGCAGCGGCAATGATTTGAGTGCTTTTTTGAAACTGACGTTCGGGAGATAAATGGGCAATTCGCAACATTTCCGCAGCGAGAATAATTGAAGTTAAGGGATTCCGCAAATCATGAACAATCATGTTAGAAAGATCTTCCCGCAAATGCAGAGTTTCTTGGAGAGCATCATATTGTTGTTTGATGCGTAACATTGATCTCACCCGCGATCGCAGTTCCATCCCATTCACAGGTTTACTAATGAAGTCGTCAGCACCCACAGCCATACATTGAGACAAATCTTCTTTAGCAGTGAGTGCTGTCACCATAATCACTGGAATATGCTTCCATTGAGAATTAGATTTAAACTTTTCACAGAATTGGATACCATTCATTTGTGGCATCATCACATCTAGTAAAATCACATCAGGCTGAAAGAAAGCCATGAGATCCAAAGCTTGCTGTCCATTAGCAACATAGCTTAATGCATAAC
Source organism: Anabaena sp. EIM26 (assembly GCF_057568715.1). Lineage (NCBI taxonomy): Bacteria > Bacillati > Cyanobacteriota > Cyanophyceae > Nostocales > Nostocaceae > Anabaena > Anabaena sp. EIM26. The sequence continues at coordinate 3,982,152 of NZ_CM172472.1, forward strand.
CTTCATTATCTAATAATGCGTCAATAACATCAAAGTTATCAGGCTCATCATCAATAACTAAAATCTTTGGCAGTGGTTTCATAGCTAACATCATATTAAATCCAGATAATTTACAGATAAATCTAAAAACGCTTTTAAAATCTTTGTCACTCTATATACTAAACCTTTGCACCTTTTGAGCATCAAAAATCCAGCAAACCCTAATCTGTTATTGTTTTTAAGTTTATTCAGCAAGTCCTAAGACTCCTGATTTAATTTTTGAACACACCTTACGCAGTTTGATTTTGTAGTCATTCTCACCCCAAGCCATATAAATTGGCGTTAAAAATTGTCATTATGACAAGGTAACAAGGTAGGGGTTAGAAGGGAAGAGGCTGGTGGGCAAATTTATTTTTCGTTACATACTAACGTTTCAAAGATTATTTAAGGCTCCTAGGAGATACAATAAGTATTGACATGAATATTGTATCAGTTATCAATCACCTAAGATTCGTTTTGTAACTTAATAAAACTTGAATTTTTTCTACTAAAAGTTTCAACTTGACTGGTTTAGTCAAGTAGTCATTAGCTCCTGATGCGATGCATAGTTCTTGATCTCCTGGCATAGCTAAAGCTGTCAACGCAATAATGGGAGTATGTATAAACAACGGATCGGCACGAATCAGACCGATGGCAGTCAATCCATCCATACCTGGCATTTGGATATCCATGAGGATGAGATCGGGATGTTGCATTTTAGTCAAAGTAACGGTTTCTTCGCCATTTTTGGATATAATCAGGCGATATCCTTTAGCACCCAAATAGTTAGAGATGGTGGCAATATTGGCTTCATTGTCTTCTGCTAAGAGAATGAGGGCAGGAGAAGTTGGTTCGCTGGAAGTAGTAGTTGGGGCAATAATCAGAGTTTGATTAGAGACATTATTGGGATTCTGGAGTTTCTGTAAAGTAATGCGGAATTGTTCTCGGCTAATAGGTTTAACTAAGTATTCAGTAGCACCTAAAGAGATTGCCTGCGATCGCTCATCAACTACCGAAATTACCAATATAGGTATATTCTGTGTTTGCGGGTTAGCTTTCAGTTGTTGTAATACTTCCCACCCAGAAAGATTCGGTAACAGAATATCCAAAATTATTAACACTGGATGGATGCGGAGTGCTTCATCAATGGCCCCCTCACCTTTAGTATAAATAGTAGTTTGCATATTCAATTCATTCAAGTATCGAGCAACTTGTTCTGCCGCAACCATCGAGTCTTCAATGATTAGTACCTGTGAATTTTGGGTTTGAGTATTGGGTAAAAGTTGATAATCTCCAGAAAATAGACTTTTTTCGCCATTCCCCAATTTCCCTACACAGGGGATACGCACTGTAAAACAGCTACCTTCACCTAGCTCACTAGTGACTATTATTTGACCATTATGCAGGTCTACCAGTCGATGTACCAGAGCTAAACCCAATCCTGTCCCACTGTGCTGACGATTCAGACTACTATCGATCTGCACAAAAGGTTTGAACAGTTTACCCAATTCTTCTTTAGCAATACCAATTCCAGTATCAATAACTGAAAAGCAAATCCAATTAGAAGGTGACAGGTGACAGGTGACAGGTGACAGTGAAGAAGAAGAATTTAGGGTTTGCGAACTATAGAAAGGTGAATTTGCTCCCCCATCTCCCTGCTCCCCGTCGTTTTCTTGCCGCACGATGAGTTTGACGCTGCCACCATCGGGAGTGAATTTAACTGCATTATTGAGTAAATTAATTAGCACCTGACGAAGACGGCGTTCATCTGCAATTAACTCAGGTAGATTTGGAGATAATTCTACGGAGATTTGAATATTTTTTTTCAGTGATTCTAGTTTGACAAATGTCAAACTAGAATCACAGAGATGTCTAATGGCAACTGATGTAGGTTGTAACTCTAGTTTACCGGCTTCAACTTTTGATAAATCGAGAATATCATTAATCAAGTCTAGTAGGTGTTTACCGCTGCGTTCGATGGTTTGGATGGCTCGTTGTTGGCGATCGCTTACAGCCCCAAAAACTCCCTCTAATAAACCTTCTGACATCCCTAAAATGGCGTTGAGAGGGGTACGCAGTTCATGACTCATATTGGCTAAAAACTCGTCCTTGAGACGAGTAGCACGGGCTAGTTCAGCATTGGTTTGGCGCAGTTCTGCCTCCATCTGCTTGCGTTCTGTCATTTCTAAAGCTGCACCGATAATTTGTTTAGGTATATTTTCGGCATCGCGGCTAAATACAGCATCGTGGCTAACAAACCAATGCCAGTTGCCTTGGCGATCGCGCATTCGGTATTCTATCTCCAAGATATCTTCATCTTTAGCTGTGGCAAAGCGAGCATGATAGTCAGCGATTTTGGCGATATCATCGGGATGGATCATGTGTAAAAATAACTCTGCACCCATGTTTTGGATGTCTGTGGGAGAGTAGCCTAGTAATCGACCAATTTCCCGGTTAACGTAGATATTGCATTTTTCCCGCAAATCGTAGATATAAAGAATATCCGGGCTGGCTTCAGTGATACGTTGAATTAAATACTGGCTTTCTTTTAAAGCAATTTCAGCTTTTTTCCGGTCGGTAATATCTAAAGCGGCACAGGTAACACCTTCGATCACACCATTGCGATCGCGCAGTGGATCAATTGCTAAAACATAGCAAACAAAATTATCTTCTGTGCCAATCACTATTTCCTCTCTCATGCCCAGACCTGTTTCTATGACATTGCGTTTCCAGGCTTCTAATTTTTGAGCATCTTTAGGAAGGAATAGATCAGTATCAAATTTACCAATTACCTGTTCAGGAGAAAAACCCAATGCCGGATTGTAAATCCAGGTATAACGCAGGTCAAGGTCTTGGTTAAATACGACAATGGGCGAATTATTTAAAGCAATGCGAAAGCGTTCTTCACTGTAGCGGAGAGCTTCTTCTGCTGTGCGTCGGCTGGTAACATCATCATAAGTTCCGAGAACGCCTATAATATTGCGATCAGTATCCCGCAATGGTACTTTACTAGTCTCTAGCCACATGATAGAACCATCTGGTTTATGAAAGGTTTCCTGGATATGTAGTTCTGATTGACCAGTTCTCATCACACGGCGATCGCATTCTAAATAATAATTAATTTCTTCACGAGTTGCAGACATATCATAAGGATCTAGCCCGATCATTGCTTCCGGGGATTGACCAACATCTTCAGCAAAGTTGCGGTTACAACCTCTAATCACTGATTGCCGATCTTTCCAGAAAACCCGCTGCGGAATAGTGTCTAGCACTAATTGCAACATTGTCTGTGATTCTCTTAAAGCTGTGGTACGTTGCTCAACCCTAGCTTCTAGTTCTTCGTTGAGTTGTCGTAATTCTTCTTCTGCTTCCTTGCGTTTGGTAATATCTTCAGCAAAACCACCAATCCGGTAGATTTCTCCAGCATCGTTTTCTATAGGAAAAGCGCGATCGCGTATCCAGCGTACTGTACTATCTGGTTTAATAATGCGGTATTCTTCGTCATACTCCCCTAATATAGCTTTCGTAAAAAAAGCAGTTTTTACCCGTTCTTGATCCTCTTCGTGAATAGCATTAAGCCAGCTATAAGGTTGCTGGTAAAGGCTTTCACAACTGCGCCCCCAAATTTTTTCATATTGTCGGCTGGCAAAAAAGGGACTAGTTCCTTCTTTGTTATTCATCCAAATGACTTGCGGCAAGTTTTCGGCAATTTGGCGAAAGAGTTCCTCACTATTCCTGAGCGCAATTTCTGATTGCTGGCGTTCCCTGAGTGCAGCTTGCCGTTCGCTAATATCCACAAACGTGACGACTACTCGTTGTAAATTACCATCACTATCAAATTCTGGAAAAGCATTAACCAATAACCAAATCTGCGTTTCACTCTGGGGTCGATTCACCCCCAACACATAGTTTTCTAAAGGTTGAAGTGTAGCAATAACCTGATTTATCGGGTATTCCCACACTGGCATCACTGTTTCATCTTCCCTCAAAAAATGCCAAGCCGAATCTAAGGCGGTTTTACCCTGCATTTGGTCAGAACTTAGTTCTAATAATTCACCAGCTTTGGCATTAGCAGCCAGAATACTGGTATCTGCTGCATGAACAACCAAACCCAGTGGCAGATTTTGGATCAAAAGCCGATATTTAGTTTCACTTTGACGCAGTAATTCTTCAGTTTTTTTCAAATCGGTGATGTCAGACATCGACATCAAAAAAGCATCCTGACCTTCCCAAGCAATTGCCGCAGCTTGCATATTGACGGTGCGCTGTTGTCCAAATAATTGTAGTAGTTCAATTTCTTCAACTCGATGAGTGTCATATTCATAAGGAATTGCAAAAGGCCAACCAGAGAGTTCTTCTCTTTCTCTGCCAAACATCTTGGCCGCAGCCGGGTTGATAAATAAAATATTACCTTGCTGATTTACGGTGACAAAACCACTACCACTGGTTTCTACGATGGTTCGTAAGCGTTCTTCACTATCTTTTAAACGCTGATATAGTTCCGCTTGCTGGATGGCAATTGCTAAATGATTGGAAAGCTGTTTTAGCAATTCTGTTTCTTCAGGTTGCCACATCCGAGGGGCATCGTTTTGACAAGCCAGCATCAAACCCCAAAGTTCTTTACCGACTACAATAGGAACCAAAATTTTGGCTCTGATTTGCAGACTCTCTAATAATTCCCGATGACAGGGAGTTATATCTACCTGAAAAATATCATTAACAACATGAATCCGCCCATTGATATACTGTTCAATCCAATCAAATGTCAAGCAAGGGTCGCTTACCTGTTGTCCTAGTAGAGATAACCATCCGGCTTGCACATCTTCGGCAATAATGATGCCCTTACCATGAGACTGAATTTTATAGACTAAAACGCGATCGCAATTCAAGAATTTTCTCACCTCAACAGCGATCATTTTTAAGGTTTCTGGCAAGTTTAATGACAGCCTAATTCTGCTGGTAATTCCACTTAATAGCCGTTCCCGTTCTGCCTGTATCTGCAACTCTGCTGTACGGCTTTGTACCTCTTGTTCCAGTTCCGCGTTACGAATCTGCAATAACTCTAGTTTTTCTCTTTCTAACCGCGATACCTCTTGTTTGAGGTTATCTACCATATTATAAATATCCAGGGGGTTCAAGGCTTGCAGCAATGTCGTTTGGGTGACAATACCCAACATTTCTCCCTGCTCACTTGTAATCACAACCCGATTGATTCGCCTTTCCTGCATCAGTATTGATACTGTCCAAAGTGTATCATCTAGAGACATACAAAAAACAGGATGACTCATCACTGTTTGCGCTTGCATTGCCTCCAAATCGAGAGCTAAAGCCTGAAACTGGACAATATCACGTTCAGTTACAATACCTATGGGCATCAGTAAAGAATTTTTCTCTGCCACAATTATCACTGAACTCACATTTTGCCTAGCCATTAACTTGGTGATTTCCAGCACCGAAGTTTCTGGGGAAGCTTGGACAATGCGAATACTCATCACTTCTGATACCCGACGCAACCGCAACAAATCTACAGGATGCAACAGTTGACGCAAACTTTCATGGGTGACTAGTCCTATTAACTCTTTACTATGATCTTCTATAATCGGCAGATGACGAATCCGGTGACGTTGAAATAAGTTAAGAACAACAAAAATATCCGTGAACTCAGATTTGCGAATGGTGATCACACTGCGAGTCATGACATCACCAATCACCACCCCTGCAATTTGTCTCCCTTCTGCACTCAGTCTCACCACATCTCGCTCTGTGAAAATTCCCAGTAATTGGTTATTTTCCATCACCAAAACACAACTAGCACGGGAATCAATCAAGGGGGAACTGTTGTCAACACCACACTCTGTCAATGCACAACTTCCCCTAGTGCTACTCATTAGAGCGATCGCATCAGTTGCTAGTATATCTGAACTAACAATCAAAGGCGCATCCGCAATAGCCTGTTCTAGATGATTTGGTTCTATCAGAGAGGTGGACAACATTTTGATTAATGTTCTTTTAAAGACTCATCATATCTATTGGGACTGATAATCGCTAATTAATATACAAATAAATAAGGTTTGAAAAACGGTATGGGGTGCGTGCAAAAATCGTCTTGTCTCTCCTACACCCTACACCCTATATCCTGTCTCTATCGAAAACTTTTGGATTTACTAAATAATTATTCATCAAACCACAATATAAGGCAAATTAATCGCCGCGACACGACGGGCATCTACCAAAGCCTGATACACCATCACCGCAACCTCAGCACGTGTGGCATCACGTGTAGGATTCAGCTGTTTAGTAATTGGATAATTAACAATCAGCTTTTTCTGAATAGCTATCACTACCTCATCTTTAGCATAGCTAGGGATTTTTGCTTGGTCTTCAAAAGATGTTGTCACTGTTGTGTTACTAGCAGATAATCCCAAACCATTTACTAGAGAAACAATAACTTGTACACGTTCAATATTTTGATTGGGAGCAAATGTATTATTAGGATAACCAGAAAGAAATTGCCCTTGATATGCTTGCTGAATAGCTTGAAATGCCCAAAAATTAGCTGACACATCCTTAAAATTTATAGCAGTCCGTTTACTAGGTGGATTAAATGCTTTCACCAGTAACGCAGCATATTGGGATCTTGTCATTGTCGCATCCGGTCTAAAGGTACGATCTGGATAACCCTTAATTATATCCAGTTTAACTAATTCCTGAATAAACGCAAATGCCCAATGATTAGCAATATCTTTTAATTCGTTGGTTATTGGAGTTGGAGTCGGTGTCGGAGTCGGTGTTGGAGTTGGTGTTGGAGTTGGAGTTGGAATTGGAGTCGGAGTTGGAGTTGGTGTCGGAGTCGGAGTTGGTGTTGGTGTCGGTGTTGGAATTGGTGTCGGTGTTGGAGTTGGAGTCGGTGTTGGAGTCGGAGTTGAAGTTGCAGTAAACTCTACATTGCCCTTCACTTTAGCTGAATCTATTTGATTGCCGACAGAAACAAGCGTATTAGAACTAGCATTTTGTAAATCGAACTTACCATTATTGCGGAAAATATTACCCCCAGGACTATTTATACTGCCGAGATCAGGTAAAGCATTGCTAATCACAGTCAAACCATCATCAGTATTTTTCTCGCACAGATTATTCCGTAATATCGGACGTGCATTCCCAGAAAGGACAATCCCAGAACGGTTTTCATAAATTTTATTATCTATAAGTGTCGGTGACGCTGTATCACTAACAGCAATGCCATAACCTGTTTTCACACAGATATTATTTTGAATTTGACCTGTCGCATTTTTAGCAATAGAAATACCATTGGCAGCATTTTCACTAAAAACATTACCTTGAATCACAGGTTTAGCATCCCCTGTAGCAAAAACTCCCTCACGTTTGCACAGGGTAAATGTGCAATTAGCAATAGTAGGGGTGCTTGATTCACTCCAAACAGCAGTACCACGAGTAGCGAGATTCGTTACAGTTACCCCTCGTAGTTCAGCATTATTAAGCATTACAAAGGTGACATTTTGACCAGCAAAAGTGCGACTGAGATAATTACCACTACCTTCAATCACAACACCGTTGCCTTTTTTTGTTTCATTTCCTACTACGATCGCACCAACTGGTACAGTTAGAGGAAAAGTTTCACCACTATCGGCATTATAATTCCCATCTGCCAGTTGGATGATAGTATCGATTGTGGCTTGTTGTAAGGCTTTGCTAATGTTTTTAAAGGGTGCTTGTTGGCTACCAGGATTTGTATTAGCACCTGTTACAGGATTTACGTAAAAAGTTTGAGTCATAATGATGTGCGTAAGCAAGACATAGAAATCCTAACCTATTGATTGAGTTTTGAGATGAGGGGTGGTAAACCTATCACAAAATGTTGTAGATGCGATCGCTTCGCACTTCCTTGGCATCGTGCAGATAAACGCCACCAAATTGCGATCGTCGGTTTTGCTGTACAATCAAGATGAATGGCATAGCGAAACCAGCATATCTGCAAATAACCATGAGATTCAGAAGCTAACAGCCAGGTTTTCTCATAACGCAGCAAGTCGCTAATCCATACAGGTTCAATACTTTCTTCTTGAGCCGCTTTGAGGATAAAGTCAGCAAATGCGATTGCATCATCTCGATGTTTTTTTATTCCTTGGGGTAAATAAGTTTCAGCATATCGCCAAAACAAAGCATTAAAATTTTTACCCAATACTTTCACAGTCCGTGGTAACAATTCCCTCACCTCGCCCAACCGTTTCCACTTCAAAGAATTAGCAAAACTATTCACATCTTTAACAGAAAGTTGCGCTAATTGCTGTGTTTCATCTAAACTCAATCCCAACTCTAAACCCACAATATTAGGGTTAGTAAAAAAACGCTTTCTCAAATCAGAATTAGTGTAAAGTTGGGCTAAAACTTGCTGAGTTTCTAGTAATCCCATTTACCATAACTCCTGATAATTTCCCGTGCTTGTTGCAATTCTCCTGCCAATTCTGCAAAAATCGGTAAATTCTCATCTCTTTCTAACACAATTCCCTTCACAGATGCCTGGGTTATAACTTTCTTCATTAATTCCCAAACCTCCACAGGTGTGGATTGGGAATGGCTGTCAATCAATATTCCATCATGCCAATGTCCACCCACAAAATGTAACTGTACAACACGTTCCCAAGGTAATTCTTGCAAAAATTCATCAACATCATAGCCATAATTGACAGCATTAGTATGCAGATTAGTAATATCCAATAACAACCCACAATCAGAACGTTCTAAAACTTCACTCAAAAACTGGGCTTCTGTCATTTCTGCACCAGGAAGTTGCACCATGTAGGTAATATTTTCTAGTATCAAGGGTACATCAACCCAACGGCGAACTTCAGCAATATTCCGACAAAGGACATCTACAGCTTCTTTGGTATAGGGTAAGGGTGATAAATGTCCAATATCAATTCCTCCCGCTTTAGTAAAACAAATATGTTCACTCCACCAAGGAGGATTAAGTTGTTGAATCAGTGCTGCTAATTTGCGTAAATAATCTCTATCTAAACCTTCAGCACTGCCTAATGATAAATTAATGGCATGGGGAATAAGAGGAAAATGTGCCGCTAATATTTCTAATTCCTGCTGTTTTTCTGGTGCTGCATCTAAATAATGTTCGGCAACAATTTCTAAAAAATCAACCTGTTGACGATTCAGAAATAAATCACTTTTGAATGGTTGACGAAAACCTAACCCCACGCCTAAACTTGGTAGCTGAGATAGCATTGTTTCTAATCTCCTCCACCGCCACCACAACCACCACAACCACCACCGCAAGAACTACCACTACTGCAAGAACTACCACTGCTGCAAGAACTACCACTACTGCAAGAACTACCACTACTGCAAGAACTACCACTACTGCAAGAACTACCACTACTGCTTGAACGACTACTTACTTGAGAGTATGTTCGGGGGAAGAAGGCTTTATCTAAGGAGTCATAGGAACTACCAGCAAGTGCAGAAATGCCAAAGATTGCTATGACTAAGCTGTAGTCAAAGGTAGAAGGAGTATCAAAGGATGTTTGCTTAATTTTCTGCTTCAACTGCGAGAATGTTTGTTCCAGTTGTCGTCTGTACACTATTCCTTTGTAACTTAAATGCGATCGCTCATTCATCACCAATACCCACAGTATCGTAATGGCTATTATTGCCATCATGAACAGAAACCTCACGTTATCATATCCCCGACTAAAGGCTATCAGCAGCTTATATAAGCCCAGACTGAAAATAATTATGGTACTAATTACACCCACTTTAATATTTGCAACATTCCACTCGTTTGCATACAGCAGGTTTTCATGTTCTAATTGCTGTTGATAAATATCACAGTATTGTTCTATTTGTTCAGTTACCAACCATAATGATGCTTTCACCTGAGACGGAGTAGAAAAAATGGAAAACACCTGACTTTCTAAAGGCTGTAACTCAGACAAAGGTGGATGATTTGATATTTGACTAATGGATTCTTCACTAACTTGCAAATAACCTAACTGAATCAAATTAAAAATTGCTACCTCTGCCACACCAGAAGCACCTGAAAATAAGTAAGCAATTTGATATGGATCTGGTTCCGCAGGAATCAATGGTAGAGGCGTATTTTTAGTAGGGTCTTGAACAAGCTTCCAGGTGACGAGGGTTGCGATCGCAATCACAATACCATAGAACACCAGAAAATTTGGCCCGTACATATCTGCAATTGGGTTATGTAGCAATACATTCATGAGATTTTGTCCTTGATATTGCTTTCACCGTTAAAGTTCTACATTAGAAGAAACAACTTTTACGGAAAAATGTCTACAATCCTTAAACATCAACACTTTTGCCCTCAAGTTAGTTTCTCATTGCTGCAACTGTTCTCCTTCTCAATTTCTCAATCAATTTTGAAAATAGGTAACTTAGTGCCACATCTTTTACAAAATTCTGCATCTAAATCATGAAAAGCCAAACCACAATTTGTACAAATTTTTTCTACCTGATTTGCAGTTTTTACCAAGCGTTTAATTAAATCTCCCACTTGCCAAGGAATTAACCCTACTCCTGTTAAAATCATCAATACTGTCAGCAAACGACCCAATTCAGAAATCGGAGTAACATCTCCAAATCCCACAGTTGTCATTGTTACTACCGAAAAATAGAAAGCATCTAAAAAAGTTCCAAAACTTTGTGGATTAACCGGATGTTCAAATTGATAAATTAAACCAGAATAAACAAAAACAATTGCAAATAGAGTAAATAAGATTCGTGCAAAAATTACACCATCTTCACTACTAATGCTACCAATTAAAAATCTTTTGTCTATAAACCTAATTAATCGCAAAATTCTGAACCATCTTAATAAGCGGATAAAACTGATATCCACTAAACCAATAAAAGATGGTAAAATTGCCATTAAATCAATAATTGAATAAAAACTAAAAATATATTTAAGTTTGTTTTCTGCACTCCATAGACGCAGTAAATATTCCAAAGCAAAAATTATTAATATACAAGCATCTAATGCTTTTAACTCTAAAAGAGCATCATCAGAAATATCATAAGTCTCCGCGACAAAAATTCCTGATGATAATAAAATTAGAGTAGCAATAGTTAAATTAATTACCTTACCAATTGGGGTTTCTAGGTCTGTTAAATAAAATTCTATTTTTTCTCGATTTAGTAACATATACAGCGTTGTTTAGGTAAATGAAGTAGAGGCAAACTGCCATTCACCCCTAGGATACAGCAGAAGTCAGGAGTAAAACTGGCTTTGTGTATAGGTTTGAATTTAGATGTTGTGCCTCCTAACTACACGAACTGCTGTAATTCGTATCTCACTAAGTTGCAATCGTGCATCAATTCAAGATTTAATTTCGATTAATCAAGCTCAGGTAAATATCTCTTGCGAAGAAGTTATCGCTAAATCATTTAGAAATATAAAGGTAACAAAAGGAATTTTGAAAAATGAATGTCTAGAATTATTTGCACAAAAAAAGTCCGGGTAATATATCCAGGACTTGTTTACATATTACTCATGGACTTCCAAATAAAAAAATCCCCAATTTGTAGGGTGTGTTAGGATGCTAGTCCTTAACCCACCCTACGGTTTTTGTTTGGGTAATTTATTTTTTGGTGTTTCAGAACTCACCACTGTTACCGTGATAAATTTTGAATCCTTGCACTTACATACTAGATGCACCAGTAGCAATTAGACGTTTAAATAAAGCTTCTGACCAACCAGTTTCTCTAAGTACAGCAGATGAGGAAACTTCTACATAAGCTTGCTCAATAAAAGCTAAATCAATCATACAAATTCTACCTAATGCCTCTTGTAAGCCCTCTGGCTTACCATCAAGCCTAAGCTTTTTACCAACTTCATGGACGACAACTGCCATAGCTGGAACTACGTGCTGAGGGGCAATTCCAATCTTTACATGAACAAGCCCAATATGCCAACGACAATCAGCATAGCCTTTACCCCAATCATCCATTCCTGTAAACATTTGATGAAACCATTGAATAAATGTTTCATGTAGACGGTGAATTCGTCCCTCACTTTTATTTAAAATGGCATTCATTTCTTCATCACGTCCCAGATAAGCATAGAAGTGATCAGCCATTGTGGCAGCATTCGCTAGTCCCCAATCAGCATGAGATTTAAGAATAGATTTATCTTCAGAAGTCAAACCAATTCTTGTTTCCATTTTGGTCATAAAAGCGGTAGTTTCAATAGCCATAATTAACTCTTTAAAAAATAGATGTGGGTGAATTTATTACTGTTTACTATTTGTTGAAATCTTTTATATTCTCTATGGAAGAGTATAGTTTAAGATTGGGATGTTTGAGCAGGGTTGCCAAAATATACATTGTTTGATGATTAATTTTTGCCCACAATAAAACACCAAAATTTTCTTGATTATGATGTTTTGTTGCGTAAAAACCCAACTAAACTTTTGAGAAATGATTGACTAACAGATGACTTTTCTGCTGGCTTTTCTATAGATTTAGTTGCAGGTACAAATTCCTGAACTGGTTCTGGAAAAGTAACTACAGGAGTGGCAGCAGAAAGAGGCTCTTCTAAAGTGAATGTGGGTGTAGCAGCAACCATAAAATACTCTTCTGCTAAACCAACTACAATCAATCTAAAAGCAATTTGCTGTACAGTTTTTATGGGAATTGTTAATTGATTGGCAATATGCTGTAAAGAAACTTGTCCGTTGACAAATTCCCACACTTGCCATTCTTGAGCATTTAATTGCATTTTGGGCTGTTTCACCATCAAACCTGACAAACCAGAAGTTGGATCTGGGAGCTTTTCTTCTAAAGCTGTCCAATCTCGTAGCGCTCGCAGACCAATTAATATAACTTCGGTTGCAGACATACTTAAACCAGTCATTTCCCCTAAAGGTAATGATGATGTCGGCTCAAATTTAAACAGAGCATCTTTGACTTGGAATAAAGAACATACTGGACGTAATACTTGGCTATTAAATAGCAGTTTTAGTTGTTCTGGTTGTACCAGTCCCTGGGATTTTAAACATAGCCCCAACGGTGAATTGATAAAACAGGAAGAAATTTGAGTGACTCTAGAGATTACACGCTCACTTATCCATCCTCTTTGGGCAATCATTAATGTTAAACCTTGTTGGTCTAATCGATCAGCTGCACTGACTACACGACCTTGATGCAACCAAATATAATAAACTTGTTTTTTGCTATTTTCATCTGCGTTAGATAAAAATTCAATGTAAAGTAGTCCTGTTTTTTTTCCTTGATCTAAAAACTGAAGTAGTTCTGGTAAAGAAAAATCTGCAAAGTTACCAGTGATAGTCATAATTTACCTCCTTTATACAAGGATTTAAATATTTAACAAATCCGATAAAATATTCTGAAATTAAATTTCAAAATATTTTTAATTAATTTAGAAATGTTTCTTAAATTAACTAGGATTAACGAGATAGATTATACTGTACAACTTTCCATCAAGCACTGTACTAAGGCAATGACGGCCTCTGCTACAGAGTCTCCTTCGTTGGGATTGACTCTGACCATAGGTGGTCTTTGAGCTTCATCAACGTATCCAATGGCAAGGTATACATCTTCTTCAGACCAAGCTCCCGGACAATCGGTATGTGTTAGACCAATGATCATCGGAACTTGAGCGCGTTCTTGCATAAAGTTGAGAATTTTACGTGCATGACGGAATTCTCTGGCTCGATGTGCAGCTATTAGTAAGATATATGCGTGGGCTTTGCGAATCAATATATCCCACATGAAATCAAAGCGAGACTGACCAGGTGTACCATAAAGATGTAAAGCCATATCAGGACCAAATTGCAGCCGACCAAAGTCAAAGGCTACAGTGGTTCTTTGTTTTAGTAATGCTGTTTCATCAGTTGCACGGGTATCTGTATCTACGACCTCAATTTCACTGACTGAACGGATAAAAGTGGATTTACCCGCTCCTACTGAACCCGTGACAATCAAGCGCATAACTTCCATGTTTATTTACTCCATAAATAAACAAATAAATGATTGATGACTCACTAAATTAAATAAACTCCTCCATAGTTTTGACAGTTGTTAAGTAATGGATATAAAGTTCCCTAGTTTAACTAGCATTTTATTGCTAGGGAACTTGGATTGAGTTGGCTTAGGCATGGATGATTTAGCTTAAAACTAGTTTGAGTTCTTGGAGAACTCGTTTGATTTCTAGCATTAATACTCCCTGTTTAGCAGATTCACTAGCTAAAACTAGAAAGACTGCATCTTCACCACAACCAGTTAAAATACCAAAGCCTTTTTTGCCTTCTACAAAGATGCGATCAACTGTACCTCTTGCTAACTCAATACCAATTCTTTCACCTAAAGACAGCATGGATGCTGACATTGCTGATACCCGTTCTTCGTCCATCCCACCGGGTAAACTTGCTGCTAAAGGTAGACCATCTGGGGTAACAAGTGCTGCTCCTTGAACATCTGTTGTCGCAGCTACAAAGTTTTGCAAAATCATGCCTAGTTTTTCTGTATTAATGGCCATATGATTGCCTCCGTTATGTTGAATTTGAAAGATATTAGGAAATTTTCGTAATTGTCGAATTAAATAATCTCTGTTTTGGATTTAATTTAGACAAGATTTAGTCTAAAGGAGTAAATTCAAATACATCATAATTACTACCCCTTAATACGGATTCGGTATGTACTCCTCTAAAACGCTTATTAAGTACTTGTTCTAAAGCGCCCCAAACTGCACCCATTGTAAAGGTACACTTGCGTCCTGAATTTAGCGGTTCACCCGCAGAACACACGGTTTCAGATGTGTAGACTTTAATGACATCACCATCGGCAACAATTTTATCAACAATGCATAACCGAGTACCTTCCAGACCTAAGGCTTGGGATAATTTGGCTGCTACATCATCTAAAGAATCTAAAGATGCAACTAAACCTAATTCTTCAGCTAGTTTTCTACCCCGCGCACGACCTGCTGTAGTTAAAGCAATGGCTGTAGCTTTTTCCCCCAGAGCATCTTCCATGCCAATGATTACTGATTTAAAGCAGACAATGCTGCTAAAATTGCCTAGTTGTTTTCGCAATACATCTGCCATATTTAAATTTCCATGTGATTTTGAGGACTAAAGTCTTGCAGTTAGGGAGTTAATAAGTACAATCTCTAGTATTCTGTCAAATACATTTTGACGAATAAAGAAGAAACGAACCGCGAAGACGCGAAGAACGCGTTCGTCGAAGACGTTCCAAAGGAAAGGAAAAAGGAAAAGTTCTTTACCCGTCAATTAGTTATTGACAGACCACTAGGCTAGTAGGCAAAAATTAGCTTTCCAAATTATGTTTTCGCAAAAGTGAAACTGTGTAAATGGATGCGCTTCGCTCAGTTCCCTCTTGACTCAATTATGCTGAATGAAGAGTTAATATAATACCGAGGATTTACTGAATTTAGTTTTAATTATAATAGTCATAAGTTAAGCAAATATAACAGATTGCTATTTTTGGATCAGGCTTTGAGACTATTACAGAGTAAAGAGTATGGAATTTAATCTTAAGTCTAGTGATTGGGGACTATAGTCTGGTTTTGCTCATTTTTTATTAATTTCTGTCGGTAAAATATTGCTTACTTAAAACTTTTGGTGGTATACATCCCTATGGGCATAGATAGTCAGTAGTATTTTTTAATTCCACAGGTAATACTGAAATTAAGTATTGTGTTCTAAGTAAGATGAATATGTATTAGCAAGAATAGCTGCTTGAGTGCGATCGCGCAAATTTAATCTATTTAAAATGTTGGTAACATGATTTTTAACTGTTCCTTCAGAAATGTAGAGTTCCTGTGCAATTTCTCGGTTACTAGCACCTGTGGCAATTAGCTGCAAAACTTCTTTTTCTCTAGGCGTGAGTTCTGCTAAACTCGGAGGCACAGATGGACTGGAAATGGGTGCATTAGCAAGAAATTGAGTCACGAGTTTTTTGACTATGCCAGGCCCCAGTTGGGAATATCCTTTATCAACAGCGCGAATGGCAACAGCTAACTCTTCTGAGGGTGTATCTTTAAGCAAATAACCCATTGCACCATTCTGTAAGGCTGCTTTTACATATTCATCATCATCAAAAGTAGTCAATACTAAAATTTTGGTGAGGGGAAACTGTTTTTGAATTTCTTTTGTAGCTGCAACTCCGTCCATGATCGGCATTCTGATATCCATCAAAACTACATCTGGCTGTAATTGTGCCACCAAATTAATGGCAATTTCACCATTTTCGGCTTCTCCGACTATTTCTAAATCTGTTTCTAATTCTAATAATGCTCTTAAACCTTGACGAATTAAACCTTGATCATCTACAAGTAAAACTCTAATCATTGTTTCAATTTGGGTAAAGGAATAGTAACTATAATTTGACAACCAGCATCATGGGCAGAGTTAATGATAAACTCACCTCCTAGTGCTAAAGTGCGATCGCGCATACTTTGCAAACCAAACCCAGTAGTATTCTGTTGAATATCAAACCCTTTCCCGTTATCTTCAACTATTAACTTAAAAATTTCGGTGGTTGTAGTTAATTCTAATTTTACTTCAGAAGCTTGTGCATATTTAGATATATTTGTTAAAGATTCTTGAATAATCCGATAAATAGGTGTACTCATTTCCATTGGCAAGGGATCTTCTAAAGAAATTTTGCAATTTGGTAAAATGCCATTAGAACGCTGAAAATCTTCTGAGAGAATCATAATTGCCTGTTCTAAAGATTTCTCTTGCAAGGGGTGCGATCTCATAGTAGAAACTGATTGACGTACATCTCCCAATGCTTTTGAGCCTAGTTCTTTAGCTGTTGCTAAAAATGTCATAGCTCTAGGCATATCAGATTTGGAAAGTTTTAAGGCGGTTTCTAATTGCAGATTTAAAGCAGTCAGAGAATGCCCTAATGAATCATGAATTTCTCTAGCAATGCGGTTACGTTCTTCTAATGTAGCTTGATTTTCTATTTGCAGAGCATATTGACGGAGTTTTTCGTTAGCCCTTTCTAGTTTATCTCGACTTTGGCGTTCGGATAAAACTGCATTCATTAATAGTAAAACAAATACTAAACTCAAACCAAATAAAACAGCTAAACTAAAACTAAAAAACCGAAACCTTTCTTGTGCTAAAGGTGGTAATCTAAAAGGTATTACACGATTTCTGAGAGTAATCAAAAATAGTATAAATGATAAAAAAGTAACTGCTAAACGCCCTGGCAATTGAAAAATCAAGCAACTACGAGTGACTAAAATTAGATAGAGAAATGGAAAAAATCTAGTAGTTTTTCCACCAAAAAACCCAGTAATTAGTATTAATAATACTTCACTAGCAGTATATAAAACTTTAATGAATTTATTTTGGGTTGGCAACCTTAAGCCCATCACGCCAAATAAAGCCAAGCTGCAAATTGTTAATTCTGGGAAGCTGACAGCAAATCGGGGTGATGGAGATGGCATGATTGCAAATAATGCCGAAAGTCCTAGCAATACCCATTCTAAATAAAGTAGAAACCGAAAGGGATGATTATGAATTTGAATAGAACGAGTCATAATTAATTTGTAATTTATAATTGTGTCTAAGTCACACAAGGGGGATAAGTGGCGTATTGCAATACGTCCATACACAAAAATTAAATAGGAGTCCTATATTTTGCTTCTATACACTTACTATAATTTCTAATTTATAGCTAGTTACATTAATCATGGCTGAATTATGACTAAAGTCATGGGTGTAGAGGTGACTTTCGCCTCATGTGGTTACTAGAATAATTTTTTATGATGGTGACAACCCACCAGGAATAAATAGAAGGTAATTTATGAAACTCAAATCATTATCATTTATAGCTGCTGCTTTTGCTTTGACTTTAACTGCAACTCCCTTTGTCGCTCAAGCACAACAAACTCCCCCTTCACGTCAACCAGGTAAAGAATTTGCAGAAAAAGGCCCTTGGCAAAAGCTGGGACTGACAGATGCACAAAAAACCAGAATGCAGGAAATTCGCCGCAATACCCGTGCAGAAATGGAGAAGGTTCTCACCACCGAACAAAAAGCACAGTTAAAAGCGGCAATGCAAGCACGCAAAGAACAGGGTTCACAAGGTGAAGGTAGAGGCAGAGGTCAATGGAAAAAGGATGGTTTTGCTGGGTTGAATTTAACTGAAGCCCAAAAAACCAGAATGCGCGAAATCAAGGAATCATCAAAAAAACAAATGCAAGCAGTTTTGACTCCAGCACAGCAAGAACAACTCAAACAAATGTGGGAAAATCGGAGTTCACGTCGTCAACAACGTAATTCCCAATAATTGCCAACTAATTAAAACAAGAATTAGAAAATACCAGGTGGGCAAAACCGCCCATCTCCATACCTAAATAGATTATGATGCAATCTTTCAGTCATACCCCTAATCCAAAGTCTGCTGATCGCATTCAAAAGTTTTTAGATTTATTAGATCGTTTTACTGAAGCAAAGGGATTAAATGTTGCCCAAATAGTAGATATAGATAAATTGATATCGCTCCCTCATGGTACATTTGGCAGAACTTGGGCAGATTTTCTGAATCAAAATAATTTACAACCTTTCACTACAGGAACCCGTCGCAAACAACTCCATGATGGTGTTCATGTCCTTACTGGTTACGCTACAGATCCCATTGGTGAAGCCGAAGTACAGGCATTTTTGTTAGGAGCTAAATTTACAGTTGCTAACCTAATGTTGGGTTTGGGGCTGTTGCGAATGATTTACACAAACCTCAATTATCCAAAAAAGTTGACTTGGGAAAGACTCAAGCAAGCATATCAACGTGGTTGTGACTCTAATTTTGACCCAGATACTTGGCAGCCGGAATTACTTTGGCAATTATCCTTAACTGATGTGCAAGCATTATTTTCTGTAGTCAAAAATTAATTAGGGTTTGCTAATTCCTAACTCCGAACTCCGAACTCCGTTCGCGTAGCGTCTCCAAACTCCGAACTCCGAACTCCGAACTCCGAACTCCTGACTCCGAACTCCGAACTCCTGACTAACTGGGAAGGGTTTCTTGATTTTGGAGACTTTGTTTAGCAAATGTTTGGGGTAGTTGTGCGCCAAGTACTACCATAATAGTTACCATGTAGGAGACGATCGCAGACCAGAGTAGATGATTGTTGTGGAAATACCAAGCAGCGATCGCTAAAGGAACAAAACCAATACCAAAAGCGAGCAAGACAGCGTTACGTAAAATTGCCCCCTCCTTTAAGCCGATATAGTATCCTTCTAAAATAAATGCGATCGCAGTCATCACTAAAACAGGTAGCAACCAAATTGTATAACTCGTGATCTCCTCATTCACCTCTGCATGATTAGTCAACAGCCCAAAAACCTGCTCAGGGAAAAGAATAGACACAGCAGCGAAAGTTAATGCAATCAGCAAACTGCTGAATATCGAAACAATCAACAAAGGACTCATCTGTTCTATCTTCCCCTTACTCTTAAAGTTGCCCGTCAGAGTTTGGGTTGTTACTCCTACACCTTGAACTGCAAACTGACTCAAAAAAGCAATTTGCAGCAGCAACCCGTTTTCTGCCAGAAAAGTTGTTCCCATAAGCGCACTCAGATTCATAAAAATGGCGTAGGCAGAAATCAGCGCCAAAAATCGGATCAGAATATTACTATTAAGTACAACAGTCTCTTTGAGCGCCACCCAATCAAACATCTCTTCCCAAGCAGCTGGTAAAACTTGCCACTCGATACTAAAGCACATCCAAATCAAACCAATCACTAAAGCCAAATACTGACTGACTGCTGTTGCTAATCCGCTCCCATACTTTCCCAGCCCCACTTCACAATCATCAAATAGTCCAGCAACACATTAGAACCATTACCAACCAAAGACATCAACAGCACCACTCCATTCATTTCCCGCCCTAAAAACCAGCCAAATAGCACAAAGTTTAGCAAAACAGCAGGAGCGCCCCAAATCCGGGCAGAGAAATAATCAACACCAGAAAGTTCAATCTCTGGGGAACCACTAAGAATAGTAAACCCAATCTTTTGCAATGGGTATTGCAGCAATACAATCAGTAAACCAACAGCTAAAGCAATCACAGCACTACGTAATCCCGCCAGCAGCACAGCTTTGGGGTCATCAAGTCCAACAGCTTGGGCAGTCATGGCATTAGTACTAGAACGCAAAAATTTTAAAACCCGATAAAGGTAATCGAAGAGAATAGTTGCTAGAATAACCCCTGCCAAGTGGCGGATATCTGCCAAATGTCCCAAGAAGGCAATATCAACTAAACCTGCAAGGGGAACCATCATATTGGAAAGAACACTGACACTTGCCAGTCGAGAAAAGCGAGGTAAGAAGTTGTACTGTGGTGGAAATGTCAATGGCATGGTTTGGTTTATTGATTGTCTACAGATAAATTTGGTGATATCAGAACTTAATTTAATTTCCTTAGTTTATCAACCTAGCCTAGCCATCAACCTTCCATAGAAGGCAAAAATAGAAAATTAGGCGAATTCCTGCTAAAAGTGAAGAGTTAGGAGTTATCGTCACTAGTTTAAAATGACCCAAGAATTCCCCATTGGTAGTAAAGTCCGTGTCGTCGCCTTACCACCCTACATCAAAACTGCTGATCCTATGCCTATGCTGCGCCCTCCTGAAGTCATTAGCATTGGTGAAGAAGGTATAGTCCTTGACCTTCGTCCTGGCGGATACTGGGTAATACGCTTTACTAGAGGTGCTTTCCTCATAGATAGGCAATACATTGAAAGTACAGAAAATCCGATTGAATCTCCGCCAGAATCAGAATAAGTGGCCAGACAAAAATGTAAACTTGTGTAAAGTTTTGATTCGGGTTTGCACAATGATTTCTCGTCGCACTTTTATCAGCGTCTTATTTGCTAGTTGTTTTACATTGATCAGTTGGTTGAATTTTACCCCCTCTGCTCAAGCTTTGGGTGGTAAACTACCTGCAATTAACCAACCAGCACCTGAGTTTACTTTACCTACCAATACAGGTGATGGCAAAATTTCCCTTTCTGACTTGCGCGGTAAATGGGTAGTTTTGTATTTTTATCCCAAAGACTTCACCTCTGGTTGCACTATCGAAGCCCGACGTTTTCAACAAGACTTACCCAAATATCTAGATAAAAATACTCAAATTATTGGTGTGAGTGCTGATGATATTGATTCCCACGCTGAATTTTGTGATTCTGAGGGGTTAAAATTCCCTTTGTTGGCAGATACTAACGGTGCAGTCAGTAAAGCTTATGGTTCTTGGATTGGTTATGTATCTATGCGCCATAGTTTTATTATCGATCCTCAGGGTGTTCTCCGTGAGACTTTTGTAAAGGTGAATCCGAGTATTCACAGTACGGAAGTTTTGATGAAACTTGAGAAGTTGCAATCAGCAGTTTCATGATTTGAAACGCAGAGGTACGCGGAGGTAAACGCAGAGGAACACAGAGAGATGTTTCCTCTGTTGTTATCTTGCCGTTGCTGAATTTGGATATTAATTTCAAAAAAGCTAAATCTTGAACTTTGATTCTTTGCGTCTTCCCACGCGAATGCGCCTTTGCGTGAGGTATATTCATATTTTCAATCAGCAACGTCTTATGTTTTTGGGGGGTAAAATTTGCATATCTCCTCTATTATTCGCTAGGCTATTTACATTATTGGTTATTCTGAGGCGTGGTATGTATGGAGTTTGAAAGCAAAGCTACTATCCCCACTGCGGCAAAAGATATCAAATTTTCTCAACTGACGAATACCCGTAAGCCTCTAGAATTGCTACGAGATACCGAGGCTTGGCTACGTCGTCCTACTGTAGCTACACTCAAGCCAATTTTATCGCCAAAACTAAGCCAGCGATTGCAATCTGCTTCGTTTCTAGCAGAAGAGTCACTCCAGGATTTGGCAGAAATTGATATCAATACTATTAGTGATTTTGAATTGCACCCTGCCAGAATTCATGTTGGTTTAACTTTCGTTGGGTTTGGGGCGCTGTTAATTTTGGTACTATTACTATACATAAATACCTTACATCCAGAACTAACTACTGTTGCTCAGATCAAAAAATACTGGTATCAATATATTTTGTGTGTTAGTTTGGGTGTGGCAGGAATGTTTATTATTGGTCGGGAAGCAATGCGTTATTCCCGCAAATGATAGAAATAATTGTTACAGTAGTCTATGTAAAAGGATATTTGGAAAGCAAGGTATTGCCAATCTAAAATCCCAAATCTAAAATCTAAAATCATATAAGGTGCGATCGCAAATAAATCACATGAATCATGATCCTTTTCTTGTTCCTCCAAATTCTCTGATTTCTTTAAAAAATGATTATGACCCCAGTTATATAGCTGAGTTTCATGAAAAAAAGGATGCGAAAAAAAAATTAGAGGCAGGTATTCAAGAACTCGCTAATTATCAAAATATTCTCTATGCTCAAAATACTTATGCTTTACTGATTATTTTTCAAGCGATGGATGCTGCTGGTAAAGATAGCACTATCAAACACGTTATGTCTGGGGTAAATCCTCAAGGTTGTCAGGTTTTTAGTTTTAAAGCACCGAGTGATGAAGAATTAGATCATGATTATCTGTGGCGCTCAATGAGGGCTTTACCAGAACGGGGACGAATTGGTATATTCAACCGTTCATATTATGAAGAATTACTAGTGGTGCGTGTACATCCAGAAATATTGGAAAAACAACAACTGCACTATGTTCCCCAGGATCATCAAATATGGCAACAGCGTTTTGAAGAAATTAATAATTTTGAAAAATATTTAGTAAATAATGGTATCATTGTCCTCAAATTTTTTCTGAATGTCTCCAAAAAAGAACAGAAAAAACGCTTTTTAGATCGAATTGAAACACCGGAAAAACATTGGAAATTCTCAGATAGTGATGTGAAAGAACGAGGTTTTTGGAATGATTATATGACTGCTTATGAGCAAGTTTTTAATCATACTAGTACTGAAGCTGCACCTTGGTATATTATTCCTGCTGATCACAAGTGGTTTACGCGTCTGGTTGTGTCTGAGATTATCTGCAAAAAATTACAAGATTTAAATTTACAATATCCTACTGTCAGTGAAGAACACAGAAAGAGACTTTTACAAGCTAAAAAAATGTTAGAAAGCGAAGATTAAAATAATCGGTAATTGGTAATTGGTAATTGGTAATTGGTAATTGGTAATTGGTAATTGGGAAGAACAATTAATTCTTTCTTTTTTCTCCGAACTCCGAACTCCGAACTCCTGACTCCTGACTCCGAACTCCTGACTCCTGACTCCGAACTCCGAACTCCGAACTCCGAACTCCGAACTCCTTGCCCTGAGCGAAGTCGAAGGGCTGACTCCAAACTCCGAACTCCCTGCCTCACGTTGTTTAAGGATAGATGATAAATGATGTGATATTTGCTTATCCTATTAGTAAGTAGTTTGGTTATAAATTAAAAATCATGATTTCCCAGTCAGAATTTACCAATAATTACCAAATTCCTGACTTTACTCATACTGGTTTCGATATTGTGGCTTTGGCAGCTTCGGCAGGTGGTTTAACAGCGATAACAGAAATTTTATCGGCTTTACCAACTGATTTTAAAGCAGCAATTGTAATAGTCCAACATCTTGATCCCCAATCTCGATCTTTCATGGCAGAAATTCTCCGTCGTCATATTGTTCTCGATGTTAAACAGGCAGAGGATGGAGATAAACTGAAACCAGGAGCGGTTTATATCGCTCCTCCTAACCATCATTTGTTGGTTAACTGTGATGGTACGCTTTCTTTGTCTCAGTCGGAAAAAGTGCATTTTCTACGTCCTGCGGCTGATGTGTTATTTAAATCCGTAGCAGCTAGTTACAAAGATAGAGTGATCGCTGTAGTATTAACTGGAAACGGCTGTGATGGTGCAATAGGAGTAAAAGCTATTCACAAAATGGGTGGGATCATCATTGTTGAAGATGAAAAAACTGCTGAATTTAAAGGGATGCCTTTAGCGGCTATTGAAACTGGTAATGTGGACTTTATCATCCCTAAGGAAGATATTTCTTTAGCCTTGATCAATTTGGTCATGGCTTGCGGTTAAATTCGCCGTCGTTGAGGTTATGATTACCAAATCAAAAAAAATGATCCGTAAAGATTCAGTGATTCCCCAGCTAACCTTATGACTTCCGTAGAAAAAAATCCCGACTTTGAAAATCTACTCGTTTATTTAAGACAGAATCGAGGGTTTGATTTTACCGGTTATAAACGCTCAAGTTTGATGCGTCGGGTAAACAAGCGGATGCAATCACTAAGCATAGAAAGCTTTATGGATTACATCGACTATTTACAAGTTTATCCAGAAGAATTTAATTCTCTATTCAATACTATTTTGATTAATGTTACCGACTTTTTTCGGGATGCTCCTGCTTGGGAATGTCTAGCACAGCACATAATACCGGATATTATTAAAAATAAAAAAAGTGGTGAACCGATTCGCATTTGGTGTGCTGGTTGTGCTTCTGGAGAAGAGGCTTACACTCTAGCAATATTGATGTCTGAAGCATTGGGAGCAGAGGGTTTTCGGCAACGAGTAAAAATCTACGCTACAGATATAGATGAAGATGCTCTATACCAGGCTCGTCAAGCTGTGTATTCAGCTAAAAATATCCAGGCTATTTCACCACAATTGCGGGATAAATATTTTGAGTTAATAGGAAATAATTATTTATTCCGCCAAGACTTGCGCCGTTCTGTAATTTTTGGTCGTCATGATTTACTTCAGGATGCCCCAATTTCTCGGTTAGACTTGTTAGTGTGTCGCAACACCCTGATGTATTTTAATTCCGAGACTCAGGGGCGGATTATGGCTCGGTTTCATTTTGCACTAAATGGCGATGGCTATCTGTTTTTGGGCAAAGCAGAGATGTTGTCAATGTATTCCAACTTATTTGCACCTATAGACTTAAAAAATCGTATATTTAAGAGAGTATCAACAACCAACGTGCGCGATCGCCTTTTGGTTATGGCCAACTCAGTCGAGGATGAATCTAGCCACCGATTATCTCGCTATCTGCGACTGCGAGAGTTAGCATTTGATACAGAACCGAATGCCAAAGTAGTCATTGATATCAATGGCTTATTGGTGATGATGAACGAGCAAGCGCGAACTTTGTTTAGTTTGTCACCCAAGGATTTAGACCGTCCCTTTCAGGATTTGGAACTTTCCTATCGGCCGATAGAATTGCGATCGCTGATTGAAAGAGCATATAACGAACGCCGTCTCATCATCATTACCAATGTAGAACGTTATTTATCTAACTCAGAAACCCAATACTTGGATGTGCGGATTATACCTCTACAAGATGTTGATCTCAGTTTCCTCGGTGTCACCATCGCCTTTCATGATGTCACTCGTTATATTAAGCTTCAAGAAGCTCTGCAACGTTCTCGGCAAGAATTAGAAACCACCAACGAAGAACTCCAGTCTACTAATGAAGAATTAGAAACCACCAACGAAGAACTCCAGTCTACTAATGAAGAGTTAGAAACCACCAACGAAGAACTCCAGTCTACTAATCAAGAACTGGAGGCTATGAACGAAGAACTTCAATCTACTAATGAAGAATTACAAACTATTAATTATGAGCTAAGTGAGCGCACTTTAGAACTAAATCATACCAATGTTTTTTTGATTTGTATTCTCAGAAGTCTACAAACGGGAACGGTGGTAATTGACAAAAATTTTAACATCGTTATTTGGAATCATTTAGTAGAAGAAATGTGGGGATTACGTAATGATGAAGTAATAAATAAATCTTTCTTTGGTTTGGATATTGGTTTACCTACCAAGCAATTGCGATCGCCTATCCGTGATGCCATATCTGGTACAAAAGGCTTCCAAGAAATGATCTTAGATGCTACCAATCGCCGAGGCAAACAAATCAAATGTTATCTTGCTCTCACCCCCCTCATCGACAAAGAAATAGAAGGGGTAGTTTTGATGATGGCAGATATCGAAAAAATCAAAAGCATGATTTCAGCCCAAGAAATTGAAGAAAGACGACAATTGGGTAATGGGTAATGGGTAATGGGTAATGGGTAATTATCGAACTAGCCCTTTCACCTGTTCCCTACCTTCTGTTTTCACAATATTTCTTGAGAATTATCTCTTAGGGGTCATCCCAAGGGGAAACGGTTTCATTTATTCTGGTCTGGTGTCTAGTTACAAAAGGAGATAGGACGTAACAACGCAAGCTTGACAGCAGAATTCAGCCCTATGCCTTATGCCA
Organism: Anabaena sp. EIM26; assembly: GCF_057568715.1. Taxonomy (NCBI): domain Bacteria; kingdom Bacillati; phylum Cyanobacteriota; class Cyanophyceae; order Nostocales; family Nostocaceae; genus Anabaena; species Anabaena sp. EIM26. Next base: position 4,008,472 of record NZ_CM172472.1, read on the forward strand.
CATTACGCTATCGGCTACGCTCAGGGCAAGGAGTCAGGAGTAACACTGGCTTGGTATCTGGCTTTAAATTTAGATTCTGTACCGTATGGCTACGCCACGCAAGCTATCGACTGATGCTCAGAGGTTGTTTGAAAACTTTTTCGTGTGGGATCTTGATTAATTCTGATACTTTTCAAACATCCTCTCACGGAAGCCTCATTTATCTGTAATTTGCTTTATTCGCTTGTGAAATTTTGCCCTGCTGCATCAGTAAAAATTAATCTTGTGATTTATCACAAAATCAACCAATTTTTTGATACGTTTAAAGTAGAGATAAAAATGTATTTTATCTCTTAATTCCTTGATTAAAAATGAGAGAAAAAGCTATGGATACCGCTATTAGATATGACATTGAAGTGATCAAGGAAGAAGCACTTCAACTGGCCAAAAGGGGACTTATTAACCGTCAACAGCCAATTTATACCCTTGGTAGATATATTCCTGATCGTGAATGGGCTTATTTTGAGCAAGAACTAGAAAAAAATGAATATTTGCTTAGGGATAGGATTATTGACCTGCTTGGTCATGAGACATGGGAAGAAGATTGAGGTATTACTTAGAGTTCATCAGCAATTAGCCACATCCGAGATTAATTTCCAATTACCAGATAAACTCTTCATAAATCAAGCCTCCGAACTAATTCGTGGGCTTTTTAGTAGAAATTAGTCAAAATCAACAGTTAGAGCAAATTTTTGTTACTATTTTAATAGATATTTCCGATCAAGCAGAGTCGTTCCATAGAGCGCCTCTATAAGAGTTATGGATAATGCATATTTAATTGCTGAAGATGTCCTATAGAAAAAACGGCGTTGGTGAATGAAAGTATGAATTTGTCTCACGCAGAGGCGCAGAGGCGCAAAGGGTAAGAGTTTGAGAAATGGAATTTTTGATTTTCATACCTCAATTCAGCAACGCCGAAAAAACTATAGGAATTACGCACTGTACAAACTGCATATGATATGTATGAAGGAAATTGTCTAGTTTCAGGCTTTTGGAATCGCATATTAGTGCGGTGCGTCAGATAGAGACAATCTGTTGTGTACTAAATTATCGGGTCTGACGTGGTTGGTGAGCTTGCTGAACCACACCCTACAAAAGATAAAATTCATAATCCATATTTGATAGATTTTGTCAATGCGTAAGTCCTAAACTACATGAAATTAGACATTAAAAATTACTAATAATTACAAACTTATTTAACAAATTAATAGGTATATACCATCATGAAAATTTTGTTGGTAGAAGATGACCAACTTACTAGTTCAGCGATTACCAGCAACCTGATTGCTCATCACTATACAGTTAACCTAGCAATAGATGGACAAGCTGGTTTAGAACTAGCAACAACCTATGAATATGATTTAATTCTGTTGGATCTCATGCTTCCTAAGCTCGACGGTATCAGCGTCTGTAAACAACTCCGCTCTCAGGGATATCAAAGCCCCATTCTACTACTGACTGCAAAAGATAGTACAACTGACCGAGTGATGGGGTTAGATGCTGGTGCAGATGATTATGTGGTTAAACCATGTAATATAGATGAACTAATGGCACGAGTTCGGGCTTTGTTACGGAGAGGAAAAGCTATCCCATCATCAGTTATTGTTTGGGAAAATGTGTATTTTGACTCCGTTAATAGTGAGGTAACTTGTCAAGATAAACTGCTGCATCTAACTCCTAAAGAATATTGTTTATTAGAACTTTTTTTACTTAATCCCAAACGGATTTTTAGCCGTAGTGCTATTCTCGAAAAATTATGGGATTTTGCAGATACACCTGGAGAGGAAACAGTTAGTACCCATATTAAATGTTTACGCCAAAAACTTAAAGCGGCTGGGTCATCAGATCCTATTGAAACTGTACATGGATTGGGTTATAAACTTAGACCTCCATCTCTATTACAAGCATCAGCTACTGCTGTAGTTTTATCTAGTGACATTCAGAAGCCAGAAAAATCTTATCAACAAAAGATAAAATCCAGCACGTATAAAATTTGGGAGAAATTTAAAGACAAGTTTGCTGAACAATTTGCTGTTTTAGAGCAAGTAAGTGACTTATTAGCAGTAGGAAAACTCACACCTGAATTACAACAACAGGCACAATATCAAGCACATAAATTAGCCGGTTCTTTAGGTATTTTTGGCTTAATACAAGGTTCTGAAATCGCTAGAGAGTTAGAAAATTTGTTAGAACCGCACATCAAGATAGAGGAGTTGCATAGCCAGCAAATTTTAAAATTGGTGAAAATGTTAGCATTAGAAGTAAATAAAACACCAGAATTGGAATCAAAGTCAGATCAAAGTTCTGATTCTCCATTGATCTTAATTGTGGATGATGATCTAATTTTGGCAGAAAGAATTAGAATTGAAGCGATCGCTTGGGGATTAAGGGTAGAAATCGCTACAGACTTGGATGTAGCCCGAAAAGCTATCACCCAAAATCCCCCTAATATCGTTTTACTCGATCTGAATTTTCCTAGTTCCACAGAAAACGGACTAACATTACTGAAACAACTGACCCAGCAAATTCCGAAAATTCCTGTATTAGTTTTCACTGGTAGAAGTAATTTAACCGACAGACTCGCAGTAGCAAATTTAGGCGGGTGTCTTTTTTTACAAAAACCCTTGCCTACTTATGAAATTCTCAAAGCAGTTACCGGAATTTTGAATCAAACTCAGTCCAAATCTGCTCATCGTGTGATGGTAGTAGATGACGACTTAACAGCACTCTCACATATATCTAGTTTATTGTCACCTCTGGGACTAGAAGTGATAGTTCTCAATAATTCAAAACATTTTTGGGATGTACTGATAGATAACAATCCAGATATATTAGTGCTAGATCAAGAAATGCCAGATTTTAGCGGATTAGATTTGTGTAAAGTGGTCAGAAATGACCCTAAATGGTACAACTTGCCCATAATATTTTGGTCAATACACACCAAAGAGAGTGATCTTGATCAAGCATTTACAGTTGGAGCAGATGACTACATTAGTAAATCAACAGATATAACAGAACTAACAACCAGAATTATCCGTCGTCTCAAGCGAGTTGAAATTTAAGGGCATGAAAAATGCTATGAATGCAAGAATTTACCAGCGATTTTCCCCTTATATACGTGCTATTGGTTCGTTAGCGATAGCTATGCTCGCTGTAGGCACTGCCCTCTTCATGACCTGGCAACTGAAATCTGTACTCACAAACACAATTGCATCATTTTTTTTTGTAGCGGTTGCAGTTTGTACTTGGTACGGGGGACTCAGGCTAGGTTTAATGACAACCATATTATCAGTATTGACAATTAACTATTTTTTTGTTCCTCCCATCTACAACTTTACCCCTGCGACTTGGAACGATTTGATTTTGTCAGGGTTATTTTTTGTCAATAGCTCAATCATCAGTTTACTCAGTTATGACCTACAAAGAAGTAGAAAGAAACTACAACAAATCAACCAGCAACTATTAGGAGAAAGTACACAGCGTTATGCCAGTTTAGCGGCAGCAGTTCCCGTAGGCATTTTTCGCACCAATCTGCTAGGACATTGCCTTGATGTGAATGAACAGTGGTGCAAAATAACCGGAATGACCTTTGATCAAGCCCTGGGAACTGGCTGGGTACAAGCTTTGCATCCAAGCGATCGCGATCGCATTGTTCAAATGTGGAGTAGAACCACTCAAAACCAAGAAAAATCTCTGACTGTAGAATTCAGATTTCTCCGTCCTGATGGTGTTGTTACATGGGTATTCACTCAAGCAGTAGTGGAACAAACAAACAATGGAGAAATAATTAGCTATATTGGCACTGTCACAGATATTAGTGAAAGCAAACAACGAGAAGAACAACTCAGATTACTAGAATCTGTAATTGTTACCAGCAATGATGCCGTCCTCATTACCACAGCTGAACCCATAGACTTACCAGGGCCACAGATTGTTTACGTCAATCCTGCATTTACGCAAATGACAGGATATACCTCAGCAGAAATATTAGGAAAAACACCGCGCATTCTCCAGGGAAAAAAGACCGAACGAGCAGCATTAGATAAAATCAGAGCCAATCTCCAAACTTGGCAACCAGTCCAAGTAGAAATGATCAATTACCGCAAAGACGGATCTGAGTTTTGGGTCGAATTAAATATCATCCCTGTAAAAGATGAAAGAGGCTGGTTTACTCATTGGATTGCCATTCAACGAGATATTACAGATAGAAAACAAGCAGAAACAACATTAAAACTGGCAAATGTAAAATTAGAAAGCCGGGTAGCCTTACGCACCATAGAACTCAGTCAAGCAAACGCTCAACTCCAACTAGAACTCAAAGAGCGTCAAAGAGCAGAGGTAGCATTAAGGCAAAGTGAAGCCAAATTTCGTTCTTTAAGTGAATTTTCACCCATGGGCATTTTTATGAACGATGCTCAGGGGCAGTGTATTTATACTAATCCTCGCGCTCAGGAAATTGCTGGATACACCTTTGCCGAAGCCTTGGGATTTGGATGGTTGGAATTTGTTCATCCTCAAGACCGAAAGCAAATTACTCCTCAGTGGATTCAAGCCTTTTCAGAACAGCAAGGAACTGTATATGAAGAACTTCGGTATGTTCATAAAGATGGCACAATTCGCTACGCACGAGTGCAAAGTGCGCCTATCTTTGCTGAAAATAATAAATTTATTGCTAATGTTGGCACAATGGAAGACATTACCGCCAGTCGGGCAATTGCTCAAATGAAAAATGAGTTCATTTCTATTGTTAGTCATGAACTTCGTACCCCCCTCACTGCTATTCGTGGTTCATTAGGATTGTTAGCTGCGGGAGTCTACGACAAAAAGCCAGAAAAGGGAAAACGGATGTTACAAATTGCCTCAGAGCAAACAGACCGACTAGTGCGATTAGTCAATGACATCCTAGATTTGGGACGATTGGAATCGGGAAAAATGACTTTAGTAATGCAAAATTGTGATGTAGCGTCACTAATCGGTAAATCTGTAGATGCTATGCAATCTAGTGCTGAACAAAATCAGATTACCCTATCTGTAAATTCTCCTCCATCTATCCAAATTTGGGCAAATCCTGATGCTATTATTCAAACTTTGACTAATTTGTTAAGTAATGCAATTAAATTTTCTCCTCCGCATACGACTATTTGGATAAATATTGAATGCTGTGAAGATATTGAAAATGTCTCTGGGTCTTCTTCACCTCATTCCCTGGTGAGATTTCAAGTGAAAGATCAAGGCAGAGGAATTCCACTAGACAAAATAGAGGCAATATTTGATCGTTTTCAACAAGTTGATGCTTCTGATTCTCGTGAAAAAGGGGGTACAGGTTTAGGTCTAGCTATATGTCGTCGGATTATTCAACAACATGATGGTAATATCTGGGCTGAAAGTATTATGGGTGAAGGCAGCAGTTTTTATTTCACCTTAAAAAAAACAGGTGATTGGTAATTGGTAATTGGTGATTCTTCTACTGCCTCCTGAACTCCTGACTCCGACCTCCGAACTCCGAACTCCTAACTCCTAACACCGAACTCAGGTGATGTTATGTCTATAAAGTGCATTTTGGTGATTGATGACGAAGAGGTAATTCAGGAAGTGATTCAGGGATGCCTGGAAGATATAGGAGAATGGGAAGTTATTACTGCTGGTTCAGGTAAAGAAGGATTGTTAGTAGCTGAGTCTAAATTACCAGATGGCATATTGTTGGATGTATCTATGCCCGAAATGGATGGTTTAGAAACGCTGCAAAAATTACAGCTACATCCTGTGACTCAAAGGATTCCTGTTGTACTGTTAACCGCTAAGGTTCAACCTGCTGACCAAGCTCGGTTTTCTCAATTAGCCGTTGCTGGGATTATTCCTAAACCGTTTGATCCCTTGATTTTAGTTGATTTGGTGGCAAATGCTTTCCATTGGGATGTCTAAACTTTGCCAACTTCAAGTTTTCTTCAATTATTTTTTATAAGCTGGACAAAATAAGTTCCAGGTTATTGAGCAAAATAGAGCCTCTAGATGCAGATTTTGAGATTTTTTAGACTAAATATGTTTGGACTAAAGATGGTATTGAGGTGGCAAACATGACCACTAAACGCATTTTGGTTGTTGATGATGAAGAATTTATTCAAGAGATAGTCCAGTCATGTTTTGAGGATATTGCCGGTTGGGATGTGATTACTGCTAGTTCGGGCAAGGAAGGTTTAGTTAAGGCTATGAAGGAACAGCCTGATGCTATTGTTCTGGATATGATGATGCCAGAAATGGACGGTATGACATTTTTACGATATTTGCAAGCAGATCCCAATATCCAATCTATTCCTGTGGTGCTAATTACTGCGAAGGTTGATTTTACAGAACCCCAGCGTTTATTGAGTTTGGGGGTAGCTGGTGCGATCGCAAAACCTTTTGATCCTATCTTACTAGTCGATCAAGTTTGTAACTACCTTGGGTGGTAATTCATAATTGGTAATTCATCAGAATGCTACACCAAGGTAATTATCACTCTTCCTTACTCCTGTATTTATGTCGAAAAGTATCTATTTATTGTTTCTTCGTTACATTATCAGCATCTTCAAACTTTCTTCAAATTTGCCTACTAAATTAAAGGAGGATTAAACCAAGTTCTTTAAAACTAGTTTAATCTTCTATAAAAAACTTTTTTAGGATGAGGTTTAAAAAATTATGTCTAACTGTATTTGTTGCTCCAACAAACTACTACGCCACATTCGTAACCATCAAGTAGTTTTATTTTGTCGTAATTGTTGGCAAGAAATGCCAGCAACTAATCCAAATAAGGCATATTCACTATCTATGTCCGTACCTTCTCATATAGGTATCAAAGAATTCATTTCTACTCATTAAACTTTTCTGTTAACAATTCAATTTAATTAATCAATACTGTAGCCAAAATAAGAGTCTTGTAGGGTGCGTCAGACTCGATAATTTGGCACAATTAACAGATTTCCTACATCTGACGCACCTTACTAATACAGGAGTTTGCGTAGTTAGGAGGTACAAAATCTAAATTAAACCCTATACACAAAGCCAGTTTTACTTCTGACTCCTCTGAAGTTCAAATACATGAAGCAGAAAAATTATGTGCTTCTACTTACCTTTGAATAGAATATTTTTTTATGTAAATAATTATACTGTATTAGCCGTTTTGGTTGTTGAATTGCTAAGGAGGATTTACTTAAAATTCTTTCTGTTAAAGAACATGAAAGACTCTGAGTAAATACTGGCATTTCTTGCCAACAATTACGGCAAAACCAATAAATTACCGACTGGCGTATATGTTGTAAAAGTAAATTAGAACAACAGGGACAATAATTCATTTATTTCTCAAAGTCGATTTTAAAAGGTGTTGACTTGTTGAGGATAGCCACGAGAAAAATTCAGAGATACTCACAACAAGTGTTTATAGTTCTCAACTATAATTTATAAATATGAGGAAGTCGTGAGGAAACTTTTAATAAAAAAATATTCTGTAATATTACTAAACATTAGCTTGTTGATTTTGATTTCCGCACAGCCGTACTGGTTATATCCTCACAAGTTCCTCAAATTTGGCCTGTATAAAATTAATGTGGTAATTCATGAAATAGATCAATTTACTTACAGCAGTTTGCGTAGTTAGGAGGTACAAAATCTAAATTGAAACCTATACACAAAGCGAGTTTTATTCCTGACTCCTGAATTCTGACTCCTGAATTCCGAACTCCTGACTCCTGACTCCTGACTCCTGACTCCTGACTCCGAACTCCGAACTCCGAACTCCTGCTGTAAAAACTGGTTCATCAAATATATTTGTAGCTTTTAAAGGATTCCCAAATATGCAGAAAATACAACAAAATCAAGAAAATGAGCGCCTATTATCCAAAGAACAAGCACTAGTCTTACCGTTTAATACCGTGGGAATTGCAGATATACCCTTCGTAGGTGGAAAAAATGCCTCTTTAGGAGAGATGATTCAACAGCTGAGTTCCAAAGGAGTACAAGTTCCTACTGGGTTTGCTACTACTGCATATGCTTATAGATTTTTCATTACTGGGGCAGGTTTAGAAGCTAAATTGAGAAAGATTTTTGCTTCTTTAGATGTAGAGGATATAGATAGTTTGCGGCAATGTGGTCAACAAGCTAGGTTGCTGATGTTAAACACACCATTTCCGCTAGAGTTGCAACAAGCGATCGCACAATCATATCAAACTCTCTGCCAAGAATACGGTGAAGATACTGACGTTGCTGTTCGTTCTAGCGCCACAGCCGAAGACTTACCTGATGCTAGTTTTGCCGGACAGCAAGAAACCTATCTCAATGTCCACGGACTCAGAGGGGTATTAGAATCTTGTCATAAATGCTTTGCTTCCATTTTTACTGACCGTGCCATTTCTTACCGACAAAACAAAGGCTACGACCACTTTGAAGTAGCCCTTTCCGTGGGTGTACAAAAAATGGTACGTTCTGACTTAGCTTGTTCTGGTGTGATGTTCTCCATTGACACAGAAACAGGTTTTAAAGATGCAGCATTAATTACTGCTGCTTATGGTTTAGGTGAAACCGTCGTTCAAGGTGCAGTTAACCCAGACGAATATTTAGTATTTAAACCAACTCTCAAACAAGGATTTAAACCAATTCTCCAAAAACGTTTGGGGACAAAAGAAATTAAAATGGTTTATGACTTGGGAGGGATGAAATTAACTAAAAATGTTTCCGTTCTTCCCGCAGAACGTAACCAATTTGCCCTCAATAATGACGAGATTCTCCAACTAGCCACCTGGACTAGTATTATTGAAGACCATTATTCCCAAGTGCGTGGTATGGACACGCCAATGGATATTGAATGGGCAAAAGATGGGGTGACAGGAGAATTATTTATCGTCCAAGCTAGACCAGAAACAGTACAATCTCAAAAATCGAAAAATGTTCTCAGGAGTTATCAATTAAAAGAAAAAGGGCAAATTCTCCTAACAGGTCGTAGCGTTGGGGAAATGATTGGTCAAGGTAAAGCCAGAGTTATTCTTGATGCGTCTCAAATTCAACAATTCCAAGCCGGAGATGTGCTAGTAACAAACCGCACAGATCCAGACTGGGAACCAATTATGAAAAAAGCCAGTGCTATTGTTACTAACTCTGGTGGGAGAACTTGCTTTGATGGAAATACAAAAATTCTCACCAATAAAGGTTTTATCACCATTCAGCAAATCTATGAACAAGGATATCAAGGATTATCAACTTTAGCCCTCAACACCAAAACCCATAAAATAGAATGGAAACCCATTACAGATGCGATGAAACGTACATCTCAAGTAATTGGTGTAAGTGTATCTCAAAAAGGGAAAGTTATAGATAATATCCTGCGCTTAACTCCTGATCATAAAATGGTCAATCTTCGGAATGGTGAATATACCAAAACCGAGATTCAAGAAATGCTAGATAGTCAAGAGATGTTGCTTGTATCTCAAAATATTCCTCAATTAGGTAACAACAAAAATCAAGAAGCTGATTTGGCTTATCTGATCGGAGGAATAATTACAGACGGCTCAATTTATACTACTCGAACTCATGGAGAAGTCCAGTTTATTCAAAAATGTTTACCAGAGAAACAAGCATTCATAGCTACTATGAATGAGAGAATGAGTAATGTTTATGGTAAATCTTTTACTGCTTGTGAGAAAGCCGAATCTTCAGGTTACATACGAGGAAAACAGGTAAAAGGGCAAGCTACAGCTTATCGTCTTTATTCTAAAGCTATCGCCTATGACTTAAAAGAAAAAGAACAACAGATTACTCAAATTCTGCTTGAAAATACTCCAGAAGTTTCCTATCACTTTTTAGGAGGTGTAATTGATGGTGATGGTTGCTATGCTAACAACCGTATCAACATCTATATCTCTGAAGAAAACTTACTACAAGCTGTCATTATTGCTTGTTTAAAAATCAATACTGTTCCTCAAGTTACCAGAAATCGTCACATCTACAATGTGCAGATTGTGGAAAAATTAGAGCGAATTTTAGAATATACCCAACGAGTGAAAGGAGATGTTAATCGCAGAACTATTAAAACCCGTTTCTTTGCTACTAATCAACTATTTGGTGACAAGGTAACAGGTCAAATTAAACTTAGAAAAGATAAAAATCTTCTGATTTCCGATAAACAACTCCGTGAAATAGGTCAATTCGAGCAACTTCTACAAGGTGATATTCGGATGCAACGAGTTGTTAAAGTTGCAGATGCAGTAGAAGCAGAAGTTTATAATATTACTGTTGCGGATCATCATAATTATCTAGTTTTTACCAGTAAATACACTCCTGTAGTGGTTTGTAACTGTCATGCCGCAATCATTGCCAGAGAAATGGGAATTCCGGCTATTGTCGGTTGTGGTAATGCGACGACAGAATTACAAACTGGACAAGAAATTACTGTTAGTTGTGCTGAAGGGGAAACAGGCAAAGTTTATGCGGGTTTATTGAACTTTGAAATCAATGAATTACCTTTAGAAAATTTGCCCCGCACCCGCACTAAAATTATGATGAATGTGGGCAACCCAGAAGAAGCACTAGGTTTAACTGCAATTCCTAATGATGGTGTGGGTTTAGCAAGGATGGAATTTATTATTGCTAACCATATTAAAGCCCATCCTTTAGCATTACTGCATTTTGATAATTTAGAAGATGAACTGGCTAAATACAAAATTGCCGAGTTAACTTCTCAATATGAAAATAAAGCTGAATTCTTTATTGATAAACTAGCGCAAGGTATTGGTACAATTGCCGCTGCTTTTTATCCTAAACCTGTAATTGTCCGGTTGTCTGATTTCAAGAGTAACGAATATGCAAACCTCTTGGGTGGTAGACAATTTGAACCGAAAGAAGAAAATCCGATGCTTGGTTGGCGTGGTGCTTCTCGATACTATGATCCCTGTTACCGTGAAGGTTTTGCTCTTGAATGTGAGGCAATGAAGCGGGTACGGAATGAAATGGGTTTAACCAATATGATTTTGATGGTTCCCTTTTGTCGTACTCCTGAAGAAGGAAGACGTGTACTAGAGGAAATGGCAGCAAATGGTTTGGTAAAGGGCGAAAATGGTTTAGAAGTTTATGTGATGTGTGAGTTACCCAGTAATGTGATTTTAGCTGATGAGTTTAGCCAAGTCTTTGACGGCTTTTCCATAGGTTCTAATGACTTGACACAATTAACTTTAGGACTAGATCGGGATTCTGAGTTAGTGGCGCATCTGTTTGATGAACGCAATCAAGCTGTCAAGAGAACAATTGCCAGAGCGATCGCTACTGTAAAACAGTTTAATCGCAAAATTGGTATCTGCGGTCAAGCCCCCAGTGATTATCCAGAGTTTGCCCGCTTCCTCGTCGAAGAAGGAATTGACTCTATCAGTCTCAACCCTGACTCTGTACTCAAAACTCTGCTAGAAATTGCCGCAGCGGAAGCAGCATCTTGAGAAATCCGGGTAGAGGCGTTCCGAACGTCTCTACAAGGGTTCTAGGATATGCATATTTAAATTTGGTCGATGTCTAAGAGAATTCTCATTGATCTAAATATTTAGTAACAACAATTTGGTAACTATATAGACAATCTTCACCCTGTACCTCTGTCAAGAGGTTTAGTGGTAGAGTTAAAAATAGGGATAAAACTGTAGGCTCTAAAATTTATTTAAAATCGTATCCAAATGGTTAGTATAGTTTCTATTCTTTGTGACCCGGTAAGAGCAACGTATCTATATTAATCAATAAAAACGCATAAATACTTTTAAAAAGTCAAAAATTTAGGATTTGGAACCTTTTAATCAAAAAGCCTTAAATTATGCCCGCATATCAATAGGATAATTAAAATCGACGATTCATTATGCAATTCAACGAGCAACTGATTGATTTGCCAAATTTACATCAAGTTATTGATCGTTATCCTTTGACGATTAGCTTTGATAGTTATGTAGTTGATGCTATTATCTTGATGAATCAAGAACACAGTAATAGCTTAGAACTGATAAACCTTTCAGGAGCATTACCAACCCACAAATCAAGTCAAAAAGTAACTAGCTATGTTTTAGTAGTAAAAGAAACACAGTTAGTAGGAATATTCACCCTTAGAGACGTATTGAGATTAACAGCTTTGGGTCTGGATTTAGCCAGGACAAGAATGGCTGAAGTGATGACCAAGCACCCTATCACATTAAAGCACTCAGAATTCCAGGATATTTCCACAGCTTTTTTGTTGTTAAAGCAGTATCAAATTCACCATTTACCAATTGTGGATGATGGGGGAAAATTACTAGGAATAATTACAGAATCGAGTTTATTAAAACAGTTAGATTTAGTAAAAATAGTCGGTATTGCTCAAGCTACACAGCCATATTTAGGTAAATCAACAGATGAATCGCCAAATAATCAGGAAATAAATGGGGTACTGCATAATACTCAGGATCTTCTTTTAGAAAGAGGCTTAGAAGAACAAGTTGCTGGAGAAATAAAAGTTAACGAAGAACTTCAGCAAACCTTAGAAGAAATGCAAATATTTGAAGAAGAAATACTTCAACAGAATGAACAACTGGCTGTTGCTCGTGAGATCGCCGAATTAGAGCGCCGACGTTACCAAGATTTGTTTCAATTTACTCCTTATGGTTATGTTGTCACTGATAAATTGGGTCTAATTCAAGAAGCCAACTATGCGGCCTCATTGTTACTATCGGTAGACCAAAAATACTTAATAGGCAAACCAATAGCAATTTTTATTGGTCAAGCAGATCGACACAATATTATATCCCAACTGAAAACTTTCCAGCAATTCCAGGAATGGGAAATTGAACTTGAGCCACGACATGGAGAGTCTTTTCCTGCTAATGTGAGGATTGCAGCCATGTATGATCCCCAAAAACAGTGGTGTGGCTGGTGTTGGTTATTGTGCAATATTACTGAACGCAGGCAAGCAGAAGCGGCATTACGCCGCACCTCTGAACAGTTGGAACAAAAGGTAGCAGAACGTACCGCTGAACTGGTGATTATTAATCAAGCGCTGCAACAGGAAATTATTGAGCATCAGCAGACAGAATTAGCACTGCGGGAGAGTGAGGAAAAATTTCGCCAATTTGGGGATAATATCCAGACACAGATCATTTGGATTAAATCTTTCAGTAGCGGTGCGACTGTATATGTCAATCCGGCTTATGAGAAAATATGGGGACGGAGTTGCCAAAGTCTGTTCGATAATCCTCAATCGTGGACAGAACCTATTCATCCAGAAGACCGCGATCGCATTTTGGCAGAAATACAGCAGAACCTTCAAAAAGATAATTCTTCTGATCTAGAGTATCGTCTGATCAAACCAGATGGAGAAATACGCTGGATCTTGGCTAGATGCTTTCCTATCAAAAATCAACAAGGACAGATTCAATATTTTGGTAGTATTGCCGAAGATATCACTGAGCGTAAACAGGCAGAACAGTCACTAAGGGAAAGTGAGTATAAGTTTCGTCAATTTGCCGATAACATCCAAGCTGTAGTTTGGATAGCTTCCCTCGATTGTAAAGAAAACTTGTATGTGAACCCTTCCTATGAGAAAGTTTGGGGTCGTTCTAGAGCAAGTATGGGTAACAATCCGAAATCTTGGATAGAGGCTGTTCACCCTGAAGATCGCGATCGCGTGATTGTCCAAATGGAAAGTCAGATCAATAACGATTGCGGCTCTCTAGAATATCGGATTGTGCGACCAGACAAATCAATACGTTGGGTTTGGGCAAGAAGATTTACGATTAAAAATGAACAAGGACAGATTCAATATTTTGGTAGTATTGCCGAAGATATTACGGAACGCAAAGAAGCAGAAGCAGCATTAAGCATAAGTGAAGAGAAATTTCGCCACTTTAGCGAAAACAGCCAGTCGCTGATCTGGATGGCCTCTAAAGATGGAACACAAACTCTCTATATTAATCCTGTTTATGAAAAAATATGGGGAAGGAGTTGCCAAAGCCTCAGAGACGAACCTCTATCGTGGAAAGAAGCAATACACCCTGAAGATCGCGATCGCATCTTAACAGAAATAGATGAGCGTCATCAAAAAGGTGAACCCGCTAGTTTGCAGTATCGCATTATCCAACCCGATGGAGAAATACGCTGGATTTGGGGCAGATGCTTCCCCGTTCAAAATCAGCAAGGAGAGCTTGAATATTTTGGTAGCATTACCGAAGACATCACCGAATACAAACAAGTAGAAGAAGAACGCAGAAAAACTCAAGAACGACTAACTTTAGCCCTAGACGCTGCCAACATGGGTATATGGGATTGGGAACTCCAGACCAACAAAACCCTATGGTCTAGCAATATGGGGCCAATTTATGGTTTACCGAGTCAGACATTATGCCCCAGCCCGGAAAACTTTCTCTATTTAATCTATCCAGAAGACCGTGATAATTTCACTAAAGCTGTAAAAACTGCCATTGAGCAAAAAACTGAATTTGTCTCCGAACATCGAGTAATTTGGAGCGATGGCAGCTTGCATTGGTTAAGTGTCAGAGGCAAAGTTTATTATGACGAAAACGATCAGCCAGCCAGGATGATCGGTACAACTAAAGACATATCAGAACGAAAGCAGGCAGAGCAAAAAATCCACGAACAAGCAGCCCTACTCAATATCGCTACCGATGCAATTTTCGTGCGAGATTTCCAGACCGAAATCTTATTTTGGAATCAAGGTGCAGAAAAAATATACGGTTGGCAAAATCATGAAGCTTTAGGTAAAAACCTGAGAGATATTTTCTACTGTACAACTTCGCCACAGCTAGAAGTAACTGCCCTCCAGACTGTAGTTAAGTCTGGGACTTGGCATGGTGAGTTACGGAGAAAAACCAAATTCGGACAAGAAATTATAGTTGAAAGTCGTTGGACACTGATGTTTGACGCAGAGGGACAACCCAAATCTATTCTGATTGTAGATACTGATATTACTAAGAAAAAAGAACTTGAAGAACAGTTTTACCGCACCCAGCGTCTAGAAAGTATCGGGACTCTGGCAGGTGGCATTGCCCACGATATCAACAATATATTGACACCTATTTTAGGCGCAGCGCAATTACTCAAAGGTAGATTGGTCAATGAGCAAGAACGCCATCCCCCACTATTGACAATTATCGAAAATAATGCTAAACGCGGGGCAGGTTTAGTCAAGCAAGTGTTATCTTTTGCGCGAGGATTAAAAGGAGAACGGGCAATTGTACAAGTTAAACATCTAATTGCAGATATCATTCAAATTGGTAGACAGACATTTCCCAAATCTATCGAATTTGCAGCCCAGATATCAGAAGACCTATGGGCAGTTTCTGGAGACACGACACAACTCCATCAAGTTTTGATGAATCTGGTAGTTAATGCCCGTGATGCGATGCCAGAAGGAGGCAGTCTGCAAATTACTGCGGAAAATCTGTTTATTGATGAAACCTATACGCGGATGAATTTTGAATCTAAGATTGGGCATCATATCGTCATTACAGTTACAGATACTGGTGTGGGAATGACACCAGAAATATTAAATAGAATTTTTGAGCCATTTTTCACCACCAAAGAAGTTGGTACGGGAACAGGATTAGGTTTATCAACGGTATTGGGAATTATTAAAAGCCATGACGGTTTTATCACAGTTTCTAGCGAAGTTACTAAAGGCAGTACATTTAAGATTTTCTTGCCGTCTGTAGAAGAGTCTCAAATTTTCGCAATAGAGGATTTAGAAATGCATTCAGGACAAGGAGAATTGATTTTGGTGGTAGATGATGAACCTCAAATTCGTGATGTCGCTAGAATCATCCTCGAACAATATAATTATCAAACGATTACTGCTAGTAATGGCATTGAAGCGATCGCACTTTATGCTCAACACAAAAAGCGCATCAGTGCAGTTTTAATGGATATGATGATGCCAGAAATGGATGGTGTTACAGCTATTCGCACTTTGCAAAGAATGAATCCACAAGTGCAAGTAATTGCTTGTAGTGGACTAAGTACAATAGAAGTATTACCAGAATCAGCCAATACAGAAGTACAAGCAGTTTTATTTAAACCCTATACTGCCAATGATTTATTGCGAAACATCGATCAAATAATTCGTAAAGCAGGAGTTTAGGAGTTCGGGGGCAGGAGGCAGGAGGCAGGAGGCAGGAGGCAGGAGGCAGGAGTCAGGAGTCAGGAGTCAGGAGTCAGGAGTCAGGAGTCAGGAGTTCGGAGTCAGGAGTCAGGAGAAAAAAGAAAGAATTAATTGTTCTTCCCAATGACCAATGACCAATGACCAATGACCAATGACCAATGACCAATGACCAATGACCAATGACCAATTACCAATGACCAATGACCAATCCCCTACATAGATGCCTAAAGAGTGGGCTACTTGGACTAGATCACCATGAGAATCGACGGGTGCGGGACTGTGAGTGATAACTTCTGAGATGGGAACAGGGATAGCTTTTCCATTTTGCCAAGCTAACATTTGTCCGTATTTTTCTTGGGCAATTAAATCAATTGCTGTTTTGCCGAAAACTGTTGCGGTGAGTCGGTCTAAAGCTGAGGGAATACCACCTCGCTGAATATGTCCTAAAACAGAAACTCTCGTGTCAATTTGATTATGACTGCAACTAGCAATTTGTTCAGCAATGTATTGACCACGACCGCATTTAGGAGAAGTGCAACTAGCTGCATCATCCAAATCTTCTGAACAATGAGAAGCACCTTCGGCAACTACAATGATGGCAAATTTTCGTTGCCAGCGGTCGCGTAATTGGGTTAAATGTTCACATAAACCTTTAATAGTATAGGGTAATTCAGGAATTAAAATCACATCTGCACCCCCGGCAATCCCTGATTGTAGTGCCAAATGACCAGCAGTGCGTCCCATCACTTCCACAATCATCACGCGATCGTGACTTGCAGCGGTGAACGTGAGACGATTGAGAGCATCGACAATAGTATTCACAGCCGTATCAAAGCCAATTGCACGTTCTGTCAAAGCCACGTCATTATCAATCGTTTTGGGAATGGCAACTAAATTCCAATGACCTAAATTAGCCAATTGATGAATAATGCTTAAACTACCATCACCACCAATAGCAATTAAAGCATCTAAAGCTAATGCTTCATAACTGGCTAATATCTCACCAGCATGGGCTAAAGTATCTCCTTTATTGATAGTTCCTAAAATCGTTCCCCCCATATTCAGCAAAGGATCAATTCCCCGCAAATCCCAACCGTGTATACTCAAAGGTATAGTTTGCCTTTCCAGTAAACCCTGTGTGGCATAAGGAATACCAACTACTTCCCAATTGTATGTAAGTGTTGCATGGCTAACAACAGCGCGAATTACACAATTTAGACCAGGACAGTCACCACCACTAGTGAGAATACCAATTCGTTTTTTCATACAGCAAAATTCAGGAGTTCGGAGGGAGGAGTTCGGAGGGAGGAATCAGGAGTCAGGAGTTAGGAGTCAGGAGTCAGGAGTTCAGGAGAAAAAGAAAGAAGAATTAATTGTTCTTTCCAATGACCAATCACCAATCACCAGTTTTTAAGATGGTATATAGATTCTGCCCCATTCTGGGTTGTAAGTTTGGAGCGATCGCATATACTGAGCGCGTTCAAAAGAGCTAGGATTGGGACAGTTTAACTGGCTCATACTGCCTTGCATTTGGCGTACAGACTCGTATTCGTGTTTTTCCATCCATTCTCGCATTTCCTGCTCAATACACCGAATATGGTCAATACCGTGCCGCATCAGTACAGAACAAAGCATAGTAATATTAGCTCCAACCATGAGCATCTTTAAAACATCATGAGCATTGTGGATACCACTGGTTGCAGCTAGGTTGGCATTGATGCGACCATACAGAATAGCAATCCAGCGCAGAGGTAAACGCATTGATTGGGGAGTACTTAACAATACATGAGGTTCTACTTCTAAGGTTTCTAGGTTAATATCTGGTTGATAAAAACGATTAAATAAAACCAAACCATCAGCCCCAGCATCATCTAAACGTTTAGCCATATTCGCAGTATTAGTAAAATAAGGGCTGAGTTTCACTGCTACAGGAATAGTAACTGCGGCTTTAACAGCATTGAGAATATTAATATAATTTTGTTCGATATCTTGACTAATTAAATCCGGGTCTGTCGGCACATAGTAAATATTTAATTCCAGTGCAGATGCTCCCGCTTCCTGAATGAGCTTACCATATTCAGTCCAACCACCAACAGAACAACCATTCAAACTAGCAATAATGGGAATATCAACTTTTTCTTTAGCTTTGCGAATATGGTCTAAATATTCTTCTGGGCCAACTCGGAAATTAGTGATATCAGGGAAATAGGTTAAAGCTTCTGGGAAACTTTCTGTACCATAAGTTAGATGGTGATGAAGTTCATACTTTTCTAAACTTAATTGTTCTTCAAATAGCGAGTGCATAACAACAGCACCTGCACCTGCATCTTCCATTAATTTAATATTATCAATTTCTTGTGAAAGTGGAGAAGCAGAAGGTACAAGAGGAGATTTTAATTCTAACCCTAAATATGTTGTAGTTAAGTTCATGATTTTGGTAATTGGTAATTAATAATTATTATTTTCTCGTTCCCACACTCTGTATGGGAATGAATTTCAGAAGGCTCTGCCTTCAATAAAAGTAGAGTCGGAGACTGGGAATGAGATATATACTCTATTATGGGTTCTATGAAATAAAAGTAGAGTCGGAGACTCTTGATAGCATTCCCAGTCAGAGACTGGGAACGAGAAATGAGAAAACTCCGTTCGCGTAGCGTCTCCGTTCGGCGAAGCCGTGCCGTAGGCATAGGAGAAACTCCGAACTCCTGACTCCTAATTCAGCTTTCTGGGAATTTTCTGGCAGCTAAATATTGATACATTTGCCAACGAGTATTAACATCGTCTTGGGCTTCTTTTAGCAGTTCCTTAGCTGTTTCTGGGTTGATTTTGGTCAACATTTTAAAACGATTTTCCATATACATAGAATTTTCTATTGGTAATCTTGGCGTGCGAGAATCAAGTTGTAGAGGGTTTTCTCCTTGCTTGATGCGGTCAGGGTGATAACGATACAATAACCATCTTCCAGAGTCTACAGCGGCTTTTTGATTTTGCATGGCTGTACTCATATTAATGCCATGAGCAATACAATGACTGTAGGCAATAATTAAGGATGGGCCTTCATAAGCTTCGGCTTCCAAAAAAGCCTTAAGGGTATGTTCATCTCTTGCACCCATAGCCACACTCGCAACATAAACATTACCGTAAGTCATAGCTATTAAACCCATATCTTTCTTCGCTGCGGGTTTGCCACCTGCGGCAAATTTTGCTACTGCACCTTTAGGAGTAGATTTGGACATTTGACCACCAGTGTTAGAATAAACTTCTGTGTCGAGGACGAGAATATTCACATTGCGTCCACTGGCGATAACATGATCTAATCCACCATAACCAATATCATAAGCCCAACCGTCACCACCAATTATCCAAACACTCTTTTTAACTAAATAATCAGCTAAGGATTTTAGATTTTGGATTTTGGATTTTAGATTGCTTGCATCTGTTTTTTGTAGAGGCGTTGCACGCAAAGTCTCTACATTATTAGCCCATATTTGATCTAATCTTTGTTTGAGAATAGATACCCGTTCACGTTGTTCGTAAATATCAGCTTCGTCTTTTTGTTCAGCGTTGAGGATATCTGTGACTAGAGTTTCACCTATTGGGGTTGCGAGTTGTTGCAGTAAGTAAGCTGCAAATTCGGCTTGTTTATCAATGGAAACCCGGAAACCTAAGCCAAATTCGGCGTTATCTTCAAAAAGGCTATTTGACCAAGCTGGCCCTCTTCCTGCGGCGTTTTTAGTCCAAGGTGTGGTGGGTAGATTACCTCCATAGATAGAAGAACAGCCGGTGGCGTTGGCAACGATCATGCGATCGCCAAATAATTGTGTTACTAACTTAATATAGGGTGTCTCTCCGCAACCAGCGCAAGCACCAGAAAACTCAAATAGCGGTTCTTGCATTTGTTGTTGATTAATATGACTCAACTTCAAATTGCGTCTATCTGGGTGAGGAAGACTTAAAAAGAAATTCCAATTTTCCCGTTCTTGTTCCCGCAATGGTCTTTGCGGTTCCATATTAATCGCTTTTTTCCGTGGTTCGGCTTTATTTTTTGCTGGACAAACATCAACACAAATACCGCAACCTGTACAATCTTCTGCTGCCACTTGAATGATAAACTTCAAACCATGCCAATCATGTTCTTTTGCATTGGCACTTTTGAAAGTTTCTGGTGAATTTTCTAATTGTTCTGGTTCATATACTTTACTGCGAATCACACTATGAGGACACACCATCACGCATTTACCACATTGAATACAAACGTTGGTATCCCAAACAGGTATTTCTTGAGCAATATTGCGTTTTTCCCATTTAGATGTTCCTGTCGGATAAGTGCCATCTACAGGTAATGCACTTACAGGTAAATCATCACCTTCACGGGCGATCATTTTACTCAAAACATCGCGAACAAATGGGGATTGGGAACTGGAAACTAGCGACTGGGTAATATTTTTCTCTTCTCTGTTTCCTGTTCCCCCTTCCCTAATTTCATAAAGATTATCCAAGGTTTTATCAACGGCTTGAATATTCATTTGGACAATTTCTTCACCTTTTTTACCGTAGGTTTTGCGGATAGATTTTTTAATTTCCCCTATCGCTTCTTCTCTTGGTAAAACACCAGATACAGCAAAGAAACAAACCTGCATTACTGTATTAATTCTACCAGCCATTCCCGCTTCACTGGCAACTTTATAGGCGTTAATTACATAAAACTTGAGATTTTTTTTAATTATCTCTTCTTGTACAGATGCAGGTAATTTATCCCAAACTTCATCTTTGTCGTATAGTGCATTTAATAAAAATGTGCCACCAGGAATAATGTCTTTTAATATCGGGAATTTTTCTACAAACTCCCATTGATGACAAGCAACAAAGTTAGCTTTGGTGATTAAATAGGTAGAACGGATTGGTTGAGAACCAAAGCGCAAATGAGAAACGGTAATAGAACCAGATTTTTTGGAATCATAAACAAAATAACCTTGAGCATAATTATCTGTTTCCTCTCCAATAATCTTGATGGAGTTTTTATTTGCACCAACCGTACCATCTGCACCTAAACCGTAGAAAATAGCTCTAACTATATTATCTGCTTCAATATTAAATTCTGAGTTATATTCTAAACTGGTGTGAGTGACATCATCGTTAATGCCAATTGTGAAATGATTTTTGGGTTCTTCAGCAACCAAATTATCAAATACAGCTTTTACCATTGCTGGTGTAAATTCTTTAGATGATAAACCATATCTTCCCCCGACAACTTTAATATTATGCAGTTGATTTTCTGCCAAAGCTGTCACAACATCAGCATACAAAGGTTCACCAGTTGCACCTGGTTCTTTGGTGCGATCTAAAACGGCAATACTGCGGGTTGTTTTGGGGATAGATGCAATAAATTTTTGGATATCAAAAGGACGATATAATCTCACCTTGATAACTCCAACTTTTTCACCTAGCTGGTTGAGATAATCTACTGTTTCATGAACTGTATCACAACCAGAACCCATGAGAATAATAATTCTTTCTGGTGCTGGGTGTCCATGATAATCAAATAATTTATATTCTCTTCCTGTTATTTGATAAAATTCATCCATTACCTTTTGAGTAATATCTGAACAAGCTAGATAAAATGGATTCACTGTTTCTCTAGCTTGAAAGTAAACATCAGGATTTTGGGCTGTCCCTCTTAATACTGGATTGTCAGGAGTTAAAGCCCGTAAACGATGCTCAATTACTAATTCAATGGGAATGAATTTTTGTAAGTCTTCAGTTGTTAATATTTCTACTTTATCTATCTCATGGGAGGTACGAAAACCATCAAAAAAGTGTAGAAAAGGTATGCGTGATTCTAAAGTTGCGCGTGTGGAAATAAGGGCAAAATCTTGAGCTTCTTGCACAGAAGCCGCACACAACATCGCAAAACCGGTACTTCTAGCGGCCATGACATCACTATGATCACCGAAAATAGATAAAGCTTGGGCGGCAAGCGATCGCGCGGCAATATGAAATACTGTAGGTGTAAGTTCACCGGCAATCTTGTACATATTCGGAATCATCAACAGCAATCCCTGAGATGCTGTAAATGTGGTTGTCAATGAACCCGTTTGCAAAGCACCATGTACAGCACCCGCTACACCTCCTTCACTTTGCATCTCTACTACAGTGGGAACACTCCCCCAAATATTAGGTTTGCTTTCACTCATCCAAGCATCCGCCCATTCAGCCATAGGGGAAGATGGAGTGATAGGATAAATGGCAATCACCTCATTTAGTTGGTAAACGACTTTAGCAACAGCTTCATTACCATCTATAGTTGCAAAAGTTTTTGTTCTCATCTTTCTTCCCCTCTAACAACTACTCTCAATTATGGGTAAATTGGCAAGAGTTTTCCCCTTGACTATTTTCTCAACCCCTGGTTCTTAGTTGAAACTAAGATCAAAACTTGAGGAACTTGTGAGGAAACCTCTGCGGTTCATGATTTTAGACACAAATCTATTTATTTTTCGATTCATACCATTTCTTTGTGAGGCTGCGCTGAATTTCCTAACCTTACAAGAATTAATTGACTATTTTTATTTGTAAGTCCCTAAAATTCCTCCCTCAGGATGAATTCCTCACAAGATCCTCAAATTTGAGATCTAAGTTAATAGTGTGCTTAACACGATAAAAATCCTCAATTATGTGTGCCAGATATGTAAGTAACCAAAGTTCCTATAGCAGTCCTAAATTATTCATGAACACTGATGTTTTCCGTTACCCGCAATTCACAGATATTGATGAAGTGTTCCTTGTTCCCTTCTTTTACCGATTGTTATAGACATGAGCAGTGAAAACTCAGACTATGAATGTTGTTAGAAAGATTAATCAGGAATTAACGATATGTGGACAAATTACGCCAGAACAGCTGCAAAACCTTGCTGATGATGGTTATAAGTCTATCCTGAATCTCCGTTTTGCCGATGAACAAAACTCATGGAACAATGAACAGGAAAACACTGAGCTTTTAGGATTGCGCTATGTCAATCTTCCAATTAAAATAGAAAATCTCAATCATCAGTCTGCTATTGAAGTTTTTCAAATCATTAGCGAATTACCCAAGCCACTTTTGATACATTGTGATAATTCCAAATGTTCAGCGGTTATAGTACTATTATATATCTCCACTAAGCAGGGAATCGAATTTGATCAAGCATGGGAACAAGCTGTCAATTTAGGCTTACTATAATCATAAGTATTTAAAATTTATTTTTAATAAAAATTAATTAATTTCTACGTAAGAGGGTGTTTGAAAAGTCTCCTTCTATGTCATGCTGAGGAACGTTCGCTTTTAGCGTTCCCGCAGGGTAGCATCTCAGTATGTGGGCTAAACTCCAGATTCTTCGTTGCGTAAGACTCCACTCAGAATGACAAATTATACGTCCCTAAACTTTTAAAACATCCTCTAAGATTAAAATGTAGCAAGTTACTTGTCAAGATTTATTTGGTTACAAATAGTGAAGCATTAAATTGACTAAATTATAGATGATAAAGTCCTATTTCTTTGGTAATATCAGCCGCAATTTTTTGTCTTAAATCATAAGGTAATAGAATTTCTACCTTTGGTCGCCAAGCTCGTAAACGCATAGTTACATTATTATCTCCATGTCGATATTGCAAACTATAATAAGCATCTTTTGGGGAACGATTGGCAAGAACTTTTAATAATTCTGCTTTTTGTTCTGGATTGATTACAGAACTTTCAATCAAGCTTTTCGCTTTTTGGTAACTAATTAAATTAAATGTTTCATGTCGAAAAGTATCTTGAATGTAACGGTCATGATATTCCCGGTCAAATCGTAGTAGCATTAGTCGAGATTCTAAATAAAAATCAAACCCTAATGCTTTCGGCATTTGTACTTCAATTTCTTCGGGATTCGGTAAATTCCTTTTTTGATAACGCTGTTGTAGTGCTTTAGGAATGGCAGAATTTGTCCATGCAATTGGGGTAATATTTTCAATTCTATCTAAACGAAAATTATACCAATCTGTCTTTCTATCAGGACTTTCACCAAAAGCACAGAGATAAACTGCTCGTTGCACATAGTAAATACAGACAGGATAAACTAAACATTCTACAGATTCTACTAATCTAGCACTGTTATAAATTAATTTAATGGGTGGAACTGGGGTTTGTGACCAAAGTTTGCGGAGTTCATATTGCCAGTTTTCAACTTTGTCTATGGCAGTGACTACATAATCTAGTTTAAAAAAGAAACGTTGAACACCAGCGATTTTTTGAGAGAGATTTTCAGCAATTTCTTCTAAATCTATTTGGTTGAGAAAATATAGTTCATTATACTTGTGTTTGGTGGTAATGGGACGAGAAGGTAAATGTTTGACTCGATGATATTTTTGATCTCGATTTTCTAGCCAACCTAATTCTTCTAAAATTTGTAAATCGGCTTGCAAGGAACGACGAGTTATTCCGA
The DNA here is from genome assembly GCF_057568715.1 of Anabaena sp. EIM26. Lineage (NCBI taxonomy): Bacteria > Bacillati > Cyanobacteriota > Cyanophyceae > Nostocales > Nostocaceae > Anabaena > Anabaena sp. EIM26. The sequence continues at coordinate 4,033,108 of NZ_CM172472.1, forward strand.
ATAATCGCTTTTGGAGAATTTCATCTAAGTTAGAAATATGAATATGGGATAATAAAGAGTGCTGCCATTCTTCTTGATTTAATCCTGTGTGAGAATCAAATAACCATTCAGCGGTAGTTTTTGCACAATGACAGTTAGAGTCATGGAATTGAGGAATTTTTTCTCCTTTGGGGTGCGTGGAACTGAAAAAGGTATTTTTCCAATCGGCTAAGGTAAAACCATCATTCAGTAATACCTGGTCTTGACCGTCTCCATATAAAGAACGTAACCACACCCACAACCGAACTGCACGCAGTAGGTTTTGTTTGAGAGAACCGCGTGCTAACCATTGCAGCAGTTCTACTTGGGGAAGATCAGAAAAATTTTGCTCAGACACTTGTAGCAATCCGATTTGATTTGTAAATTTACTTGTTTAGGAAAAATGGCGGTTAGAAACCGCATCTACACAGACGAAACCCACCTCCGTGGGTTTAATCTCTTTGATTTTTATTTAACGTGAGTTCGATAAATTGAAAACCCCTCTCCAAACCTCTCCCCATTCACGAGGAGAGGCTTTGAAACCCTAATTTTTCCGTGGAAACTAAGTGCATTTCTACCTCTCTCCGTGTCAGACAGGCCTTAATATGAGGTTCATCGAACTGACGTTTATTGAGTCCGCGTAGGCGGACTTTGTTTATGTAGTAGCGACTTCTAGTCGCCTTAAATTTGTAATTCCAGCATAGACCAATCTGGAATAGGCTGCTTCCAATGCCATGTATGATGTGATAGTTGCTTACTAGGTAGAGGCGATGACTACTTACAACATTGATTTAAAAGATGATATTTTGCGGGTGAGTTTTGGTGAACCTGCCCAAAATGACCAGATTGTGAAAGATGCGGCTACGCGGTTGGAGGAGATGTCACGGTTGGGAGAACTAACGGGGGGACAACTGTTGAAGATTAATGGCCTGTTTCTATTCCTGTCGCTTTTGTGTTGGCACATAAGTTATCTCATATTTACGGGGCAGTTGGCTTTTTTGATCCCAAATTGGGTAAATATGTGATTTCTATCACACACAATCCAGCATATAAGCTGGGAGACTTGATTGATTGAAGTTTTAATTAACGAAATTAGAAGAGTCTTGATTTAGTTATTTTCTAATTCAGCGCCATTTAATGAATACTTACCATATCAATTTAGACGGTGATGTTTTAAAAGTAGGATTTGGCGCTACTCTGACTACGGGTGATGAAATTGTCCGTGATGCATCTGCCAGGTTGAATGAGATGATTGCTTGTGGGGAATTACCGGGGGGTTCTCTGATTAAAATCAACGGACGGACATCAGTACTGGTGAGTCAGGTGTTAGCTGATAAGTTATCTAAGTTATATGATGTCATTGCCTTTTTTGACCCCAAAATCGGCAATAAGGGACTGGATAGATATGTTGTCACCATTAGTAAACACCCTGATTATCAAGTCGGGGATACTTTGGATGTGGTGCAGATTCAGCAGCGTCCAAGTATCAAATTGGTGATTTGCGGGTTTGCAAATACGGGAAAGACTTGTTTCCGGGATGGTTTAAAACAGGCGTTGTTGCAGATTCCTAATGCACCGGCATCCTATGTAATTTCTGGTTGTCCAGATGGGGATGGTTCTTGGTTTGGGGAAACTGCACGACGAGACGCAGATTTAGCCCATAAGTTGAAGGCTGAATATAAGGCAGGTTTTACACGAGAGTTTGCAGAAGGGAAAGCGCAGGAAGTGAGGGGGATTAATACACCGATATTTGCGTTTGATGTGGGGGGAAAAATATCTGATGCTAATCGTTTGATTATGGGTGCAGCGACTCATGGGGTGATTTTGGTGAAGGATGAGGGTGAGATTGCACCTTGGGAAGAGTTATGTAAATCGCTAGGTTTGTCGGTGGTGGCGATTATTTACAGTGATTATGACGGTGTAAATGATGTGATTGCACAGGAAACGCCGGTTCTGAAAGGCAGTGTCCATCGGTTAAAACGTGGGGAGGATGTTTCTAGTCGTGCGATCGTTCGGGCGTTGGCTGGGGTTTTGGTGGGGTTGTGTAGTGAGTAATAGGGAGTTTTTATCGTGACAAGTTCTGAAAAGGTGGCATTACAGGTTGTTCAACAAGCGATCGCGCTTTTGGCAAAATGGGCTGATGATCAGGTTCAGTTACCTTTTGACTTTCAAGTTCTTAATGGGAACGAACAAAAAGCAGTTGATGATGCCAAGTCTATTTTAGGTTGGACAGAAGATGCAAAAGTTGGAATATTACGCTTATTATTTGACCAAGTGAATTTATGCGATAAACCAAGGATAGAAACATCAGAACCAAATTATCATCCACTTCAGGCAATTGACAATGACCATAAAGAATATCCTGATATTCCTTATCCATTAGATTTTCAATCTGTTGACAAACAACAGAATAACTTCAAGGTAGAGATTAATAACGAACTTTCAAAGTATCTCAAAGATAACGGGGAAAACTTTTCTTTATTGATGCTGATATTAGAAAAATTTGGCTCATGTCTGAGTTTTGGTGAATCTGATGTAGCTTTGGTGGACATAGCCAGAACAACAGCAGCCGTTGCAGTAGCTTTATTGAATAATCCTACTCAAGAAATTAGTTTAATTGCGGGTGATTTATCAGGGATTCAAAAATTTATGGCTCTTCAGTAGTTGCTATGCTAAACTAATAATATAGATGCCAATTAAGTAAACATCTAACTCGGAAATTGTCAAAGTTTCTAAACCCATAACTAGAACGTTTGATCAGCTTAAGTTTGTTATTAATTCCTTCTACAGTACCACTAGTTGTTCGGTTATCAAAGTAAGCAATAATTTCATCAAACCAACGAATAATAGTATTGTTACTATTTGGGAAATATTTTTTAGCTTTTGATAGCCACATACCCAGTTTAAAGACTCCCGTATACCAATCACGAGTATTATTAAAAATCGTTCTAATTTTCTCTTTCAGTTCATGCATTACTTTCAATACAGGGGATACATTTTGAACTTGAATAAGTTTGTGTAATTGCTCCTCATTTAAATTCTCTTCATTCTTAAGTAAGGGATATTTACTATTTTTCAGACCTGATAATATTTGTTCATATTTAGATTTTTCTTCTGCTGAATTTGCTTTTTTAATTAACTCTTCTACGCTGCGTTTTTCTTTTTTTCTTTGTGTATCTAGTTCTTTATTTATCTGTGCCATTACATGAAATCTATCTGCTACTACCTGGGCATTTGGCATTAATTCTATGACTAAATTTTTATAGCCTTGCCACAAATCTATACTGACTTCTTCTATTTGTTCTAAAACCTCAAATCCCCATTCCATAAAAGTTTTCTTGATTATTTCTTGCGTACGTCCATTTAATATAGTAATTAGTTGAGATGTATCTAAATCTATTAAGACTGCACAGTAATTACCTTTGCCTTTAATCAGAGCTATTTCATCAAGTCCAAGTCTTTTTAAGTTCAGAGGTTTTAAATTGGGTAATGTTTCGGATGCATCTTTTAGCATCCGTTCTATTTCTTCCGTTGTCACTATACCTTTTGACGCTACACTATGAATATCATTCTCTAAAACTTCTTGTATTGTCTTATGTGCCAGTCGCTTTGTAAAAGTCCTTTTTTTTCTGACAAAATCTAGGTCTTCGCTAAACGGTTTTTTACATACAGCACATTTGAACTGTCGTCTATTAATTTCTAAAAATACTGGCTTTTCTCCAAAAGGTAAGTCTTTAATAATGTGGTGATGGTTTTGATGTAATTTATGGCTTTTTGTGCCACAGTTGGGGCAAGTACCATATGACTTTTTTGATTCGGTTTGTAAAATCATTCCAATCCCACTATGAAGACGATGTGATATGACTTTTACATCATCTAAATCAAGAAGCTCTGTGAGAATTTTAATATCTCTTTTGCCAGTCATAACTCTAACTTTATCTAAAAATACGGTTAATTGTATTTATACTTAACAATATATATTGTTCATATGTCAATACCTGTAAGACTTTTAGTCAGTTTTTAATATGTTTTTTAATAGTATTTTATGCCTACTGCTAATAATTTGGCATAATAGGTAATGAAGAGCCAAATTTATCTATAGCATTTCCTCCGAAGGGGCGCTGAAGTCATTAAGGGCGAGAAGTTTTTATTTGGAATTAGTTACAGAAGAAGTTGTACAACAATTATTAGAGCAACTTAAGTTACCAAGAACAAATATAATTTATGCAGGTGGTGGTAACTTATATATTTTGGCATCTGGAACTGTAGAAAATCAAAATATTGTCAAAAAAGTCCGCCAGCAGTTTAACGAATGGCTTCTAGAAGAATTTCAAGGTAAAGTATTTCTGGCTTTAGATTGTTTAAATTTTCCCATTACAGAAATTGCTACTGATAAATTTGCTGAACATTGGTCAAATGCAACCAAAAATCTAGCTGTACATAAATCTCGTAAGTTTGCTGAACATGAAATTAGTGAATTTATCTCCCCACGTTATAGCCATGAACCTTGTCGCGTCTGTCATCGTGACGATGTAGAACACTTAAAACCACTGAATTCCCAGGAACCAGATTCGGTTTCAGCTTGTGGAAATTGTCGGAGTATGTTTGATTTAGGGAGTAAATTGTTTGGGGTGAAAGCAATTGTGCGCTCAACCAATAAAAATATTAAAAATGCCTTACATACGATCTCATTTAAACTTTTGTCTGGAGATATTAATTATCACTTGTTCAAAAACTGGAAACAAATAGATACTGATTCTGACTTGGTTCTGTTAGTCAACGATTGGAAGTTAGAACATTATCAATTTAAACATTTTGAAAATGCTTCTCCCCTGTTATTAGGTAATTATGGTAAGGAAGATAATCAAAACCATGAAAATTCAGAAGAACCAAGAGGTTTTATCCGTGCTGGTGAAATGTCTGAAAAAGCGAAAGGTACAGATAGAGTTGGTTATCTACGAATGGATGTAGACCGATTAGGACAAATATTTGCAAAAGGTTTAGGTAAAAAACAAACTTTAAGCAGACTAGCTGGGTTATCTCGCCAAATGAGTTATTTCTTTAAAGTGTACCTCAACAGTTTGGCAGCAGATCGAAAAACCAACATTTCTGATAAAATTAAACAATTAACACCAGATGACCAGCGGTTAAATTTACTATTTATTTACGCTGGTGGGGATGATTTATTTATCAGTGGTGCATGGAATGAAATTGTAGAATTTGCGTTTGATATTTATCAGTCATTTCGTACCTATACAGGTAATAATGAACATATTACTCTTTCAGGTGGAATTAGTATTGATGATATTAAATTTCCGTTATATCAGGCTGCAAAATCTTCAGGAGAAGCAGAAGAAGCAGCAAAAGGAAATAGTAGAGACAGCTTAGGTTTATTTGGTCAAGTTTTTAAATGGGATGAATGGCTAGGAAGACAGAATTTTCATAATATTGATGATGTTGTCAAAAACTATCTTCATTCCGAAAAACTACCAAGTTTATTCGGTGTTTACCCCTTTGTTGAGAGATTAGAACAGCAAGATATTGGGGTGAATTATTCCCGTAATTTTGTCCGTAACCTGCTCATCACTGCACAAATTCAAGAACAGGCATTACAAAAGTTTAAAGACGCTAAAAAATCACAGGAGGCTTTAGGAACTCGTTATTATTTGCATTTACCCAAGATAGCTTACACCCTAGCAAGATTACCGAAAGAAGTCTTAGAAGATACCGATTTTAGGACTTCTCTCAAAAATCCGTATAACGCACCTTATTTCCGCGCCATAGCCACTTGGATTGAACTTTTAAATAGGAGATAAATATATGCCAGAAACAAATAAACGAGTAATAGCTTCTTCACCTGCAAATTCCAGACAATCATCAATTTTACAAACTAATATCAGTGAAACACAAAATATTGTTGACGAAATTAGAAAAACTATTGATGGATTAAAAGGAGGATTACAAAAATACCCTATCAGAGATTTAGTTAATGATGCTGCAAAATTTGGTCCATATCTCAAACAACAAAGATTAGAAACTAACCAAATTCGCAAATTTTTAGATGCTATAAATCGGTTAAAAGCCGACTTAACCGAAAAAGGTGAATTTTCAGCAATTGAAACAGAAGTAGTGCTGCTGAAACCTAAACTTGCTTATGCTGCTGCGAGACAAAGAGCCGCAAAACCATTAGGTGATGTGATGTCAGTCGCCATTGATCAAGTTCATAGCACAGAAGATTTTGAACGTTTAGTGCAATTTATAGAATCAATTATTGCTTATCACAAAGCGGAAGGTGGAAAATAATTATGCGAGTATCATACGAACAAACCCCCCTACTTGGTAAACTAACTCTCTCTTGTCAACTCACCGCCAAAACAGGATTGCATATTGGTGGTGGTGGCGAAAATTTAGATATAGGTGGATTAGATAAACCTGTAATTCGTGATCCTTTAACAAAGTATCCTTATCTCCCTGGTTCATCTATCAAAGGTAAACTCCGCGCCACATTAGAAAGACTATTAAAGAAACCTCTAAATCGCACCGGGGGAAGTGGTACATGGCGCTATGAAAGTGATGATTTAGTCGATGGATTTACCGAAGTTGAAGCTGGACAATTTATTACCTATGAAGGCGCTACAACTTGTCAAATTAGTCGATTATTTGGCTCAACTGGCGGTTCTGGCTTCTGGATGCCGATTGAAACTGCTACAAACGAAAGATTATTCTCAGACAAAAATCCTACACGTATAATCGCCAATCAAAACTGTGTCAAAATTAATCGCGGACGTAATGCACCAAGTCGCTTAATTATTCGTGATTGTCACTTATCAACAGAATCAGCAGACAAATTGAAAAAAGTTGACACAGGTTTATATATGACTGAGTGGAAATTTGAAAATGGTATCGACAGAGTAACAGCAGCCGCGAACCCCAGACAGTTAGAACGTGTACCAGCAGATTCAAAATTCAATTTTGAGTTAATTTATACTGTCGAAAATCCAGACCAAGCGGTTGAAGACTTGCAAAATATAGCGATCGCACTTGCTTTTCTAGAAGATGACGCACTGGGTGGACATGGTTCTAGAGGTTACGGAAAAGTCAAATTTGAAAACTTTAAATTTAACTATCGCAGCTTAGAACAATATCGCCAAATGGCCAACGCATCCCAAGGAACATCAATTTTACAAACCTTAGACACCATTCCCCACACTCAAGCACTGTTAGATAACTTCAGAGCCTTACGCGAGTATATCGAACAACGATTATTACCAGGAAATGAATCATGAGTGTTTGGAAATTAGTAAAACTCAGTTTTGGACGTAATTTAGCTCATTTTGGAGAACTGGGAATTGGAATGGAAGAGACGAGCGATCGCATTCGTTCAGATAGTTTATTTAGCGCCTGGGTAAGTATCTATGCGCGGTTGTTTGGCAAAAAAGCCGTAGAGGAATTATTACAACTATTTCCCACAGACAAACAACCCCAATTCATACCCCCCTTTCGCATCAGTTCTACATTTATCTATCGACAAGTGGGGAAAAATACAATTTACTATCTTCCCCGTCCTCTGAAATTTCCCATTAACTATCCAGATGATGATTTAGCATTTTTTAAAGCCTACAAAAAACTCAACTATTTACCTTTACAAATCTGGCAAAGATGGTATCAGGAAACAGGATTCACCACAGATGATGCTCAGGAATTAGAAAATCACACCCCCGATAAAACTGAAGGGGGACTAGCAACAGCAGAAACATTTAACTACAGCAAAGCTTGCAAAATTGAACAACTCCCTAAAATAGCCATAGATAGAAATACTAGAGCTACAAACATTTATCATACAGGCTTTGTTCAATTTGATTGGGAGAAAAACCCTTCAGGTTTATACTTTCTTCTAGAACTCTCTCCAGAAGGTGAAAAATTAGCCGATAAACTCCAAGCTGCTTTACATCTTTTAGGAGAAGAAGGAATTGGTGGAGAACGTTCTAGTGGCGCAGGAAGATTTGAAATTAGCTGGTTAGAACTACCAGAAAATTGGCAAAAAGTAGTTAATTTTCAGGCTAGAAATCACCACACCCTAATGAGTTTATTTTGGGATGATGATATATCATCAGATTTGCTCAAAAATTCCAGCTACGAAATTCAAGAAAGGGGTGGTTGGATAGCAGAAAGTCAATTACGTCGCCAAATGGTAAGAATGTTTAGTGAAGGTTCAGTTTTTTCTGCACCACCAAAAGGAAAGCTGGTAGATGCCAAACCAAATGAATTCACAAAACACAGTATTTACCGGAGTGGTATCAGCTTAAGTTTACCAATTAAAGTACAGGAAAAATAAAATCATGATTGTTGCTCCTGAATCTGCACTTAAAAAACCTGACTTTTATCAATCAAAACGCATACAGTTAACCAGTCCAGTTGTACATATTGGCTCATCTGTATCTAGGTTAAATCCTTTTGAATATGTGCAGACAGCCAAAAAAGTTTATATTCCTAATCAAGAAGCTTTAGCTAAAGGATTATTAAAAAAAGGAGGAAGTTTTCTTAACGACTATATTCAAGCTATTGAAGAACATCAAGATATCACCAGACTTTTAAAACAAGCCTTTGGTGATGAATGGTGGAATGCAAAAGACACAGATGAAAATCCCATTTTTCCCAAAGATGCAATTAGCCAAAACTTCACCCAAGAAAGGATTACAGATTTACGTCCGATGATTCGCAACGGTATGGGATATTTATTTATCCCTGGTTCCTCAATTAAAGGCGCAATTAGAACAGCCATAGCCTATCATCTACTCAAATATCCTGACCGTTATCAAGTACCTGCGGAGAATCGGATGAGTGAAATTGAAAACAGGCTGAAAAATAGTTTAGGAGAATTGAGAAATAAGCATAAACAAAAATTTGCTGATGATCAGCTATTTATGGAGAATTTATTTTCCAATTTTACTCTCAACTATCAAGGTAAAACATTATCTGGTAGAAGTCAGAATACTGACTTTTTACGCTGTTTGAAAGTCAGCGACTCTGAACCGATAATTGAAACAAGAGTTCTCACCAAAACAGGTAAATCAATTCCTGTCAATTTTTCCGTTGTCGCTGAAGTCATAGTTTCCAGTAGATTTTCTGATTATTTAGCCAAATATAAAGCCTCTATCTATGCTGAGATGGCGCGGAATGTCAACACAGAATTTACTCTCACCTTAGATACAGAGATGCTTTCATGGTTCCAGCATAAACAAGGAATGAAATTACCTTTTAATAACCTTGATGAACTGCTGCAAATATGCCAGGATTTTGCTCAAGAACAATGGGATTATGAACATGATTATTGGGACGCAATAGAAAATAACAATAAACCATCTGGTAAGAACTTAGATTTTAATCATATCCGCGATTTATACGAACCAAAAAAATGCCCTTATGCACTACGGCTAGGCTGGGGTAGTGGGATGACAGGAACTACATTCGGGTTATGTTTTGACGACCAACTCAGAGCAGAAATCCGCGATATTTGCGGTATTCCAGCACCTGGTTTTGAAGCACCCAAATCTCGGCGAACAGTGATGAATAGCAATGGCGAAATTAAATTTGTTACAGGATGGGTAAAGTTCAGAGTTTTATGAGGTTGATTTTTTTAGGATACTATATAGTAGTATATAGTTCAATTAGTTTAATAAAGGAAGAATTATATGCCCAATTATATAAAAAAAATAGAAATAATTGGACTTCATGATAGATTTGATATTAATCAAGAGTTTCAGTCAGGAATTAACATAATCCATGCTCCTAATGGCGCTGGTAAAACAAATTTAATTCATTGTATTGCCAATATTTTGAATGGAGATTATTCGCGTTTTTTGTATGTAAAATTTTTCCGTATAAAGATTTGGTTTGATGATGATAATTTAGTGACTATTTCCAATGAAAATAATAAATTTAAAAAAGAACCAGGTATCAGAGTCTGTATTAATTCTGACAGAAGAGGTATATTAATCACTGGACAAGTCAATGAATTAAGTACGCTAAAAAATGTCATTGATGACTCTGAAGAAAATTTAAACAATAGTGATAATTTATACAAACAAGACTATACTCAAACTAAAGTGTTATTACCAACTGCTTATTTTCCAGCCTTTAGAACAATGATAGAAGCTTGGAAATCTTTAGAAAAAAATGCAGATATAGATAACACCACAAATTTTTCCCGAAAGATATTTGGAGATTTTTTACCAAAAATTAATTATCCATCGCCTCAGAATATTGAACAAAGTCTAATATATGAAGTCCGAGAAATCGCTAATAAATTATCATTATTTGACAGGCAGATAATGTCTAAATTATCTGTAGATTTTCTCTTCAATTCATTAACAAATGATTTTAATGATGATTTGGAAAAATATGATGACTTAATTAAAAAGATTGAATCCTTATTTAAAGAAATTAAAAACTTTCCAATACCACAAGAATCTTATATTTGTTCCGTTGAAGTTTATGAAAAAATTTTAGATTTAAAAATCGACAAAAAGCTTAAACAGTTTAGATATTTTCTAAAAATTTACTATGGACATCTCCAAAAAATTGCTGCGAGAATAAACGTAAATTATCTCAATATTCATAAATATCTATCAACAGTAAATAGCTTTCTAGAAGACAAAGAAGTAGCAATATTTATATCAAATACAAGAGAAACTGATCCATTAGTTAAGATTAAATTTAGCGATGGTTCATTAATTAATGGTCTAGATGCTTTATCATCAGGTGAACGTCAAATACTTACAATTTTATATTCTACTATCTACATGAATAACGAAAAGTTAGTCTTAATTGATGAGCCAGAAATATCTCTTCATATTGACTGGCAAAGAAGATTACTAAAGACAATATCCGAGCAACTACATGGGACGCAAATTATTGCTTGTACTCATTCGCCAATTATTCCCGCAGATTATGATGATGATTTGAAGGAATTACAATCAAAAAAAACTGATAAAAATTTATGGGGTTCAGATGAATTAACAGATGAGGATAAACATAAAGATAAACTAGAAGACGAAGATAGTTTTGATGAATATGATTTTATAGTTGAAACTTAGGAGATATTTTAATGAGAACTTGGGGTTTAAATATTGATGAATATCAACGTGTTATTGGAAATTTTAGTAACAGTAAGCGTTTAATTGTTGAAGGAAAAACAGACAAATGTTTTCTTACAATATTGTTAGATGAATTTTCACAATCAACTGAGCAATTACCAAAACAAAGAACAATACCTATTGACGATATTGATACAATAATAAAAAATGATGATTCAATAAAAGCTTTTACTGTTGATGTAACTGGCAATCGTCAAAAAATAGAACGTATTCACAAAAATGTTAAAAATTTACCTAAATATGACAATTTAGTATTTTTTGTTGATCGTGAATTTAGATATTTTACTATTTTGATTGATGGAAACATGAAAGATAGGCTTAAAAAACATAAAGTTAATGGTTCACTTATTTGGTCTAGAGGGCATTCAATTGAAAATTATTTATTTGATTTTACTGTTCTTCGTCAACCATTAAGAAGACTAACTGATATAGAAATTTTTGAAGATGTTATTAATACATTTGAAAAAAATTTTTCTCTAGTAATTGCCCTAGCTACTGCTATAAGTATGACACTCAAAGAGTGTAAAAAAATACAAGAATTGGAAAATACTATTGATTGGGAAATAATTGAGATTAAATCTTCAGAAGTGAACATAAAAGTTGATGATTGGAAAAAAAGAATGTGTGAAAGAAAAGGCTTATGTAATGAGATGGCTGAAAACATAATATCTACTTATCAAACCTGGCATAATAAGATTAAAAACGACAATTTAAATATAGATGTTTTAAGATGGTTATGCCACGGTCATATTGGAATTAAAGTAATTCTAGAAGCATATCGTAGCTGTATTGGTTATTGTGCTTCCCTAAAAATAGAAGAAAATATTTTAAGCCAAAACCAATATTCACAAAAAACAATCAAAGAATTAACTAAAAAAATACAAATTAGTAAAGACAATCATATATGGGAAGAATTTGCTAACTGGTGGGCTGACAAAGCCGTGAGAAATGAATGTTTTTATCCAATAGAATTATTGGAAAAATTAGGTTTTAAATCACCAAAAATTAGCTGATTTAAAAAATTCAAATATATGTAATTTATGTTGAATTAAGTAACAATGCTAATCAATTCTACCTTCACATTAACCATATCCACATCAACAGTATTACCTCGTTCCTATAGCTTGGAACTTGTAAAGCAACTGCATCAACAGCTAGGTTTAGAAATGGGAAGCGAGACTATACCCTCTCTTTCCTACTCAGGAATAACTGGTTTTTACTCCACATCCAGAGATTTTATTACATTCCATCCAGAGGAATTTTACAAACTATCTTTGTGTGGATTAAATGAAATTTCAGCAAAAGCAATTTCTCATTTAAATCTTGGCGATTCTCTAGAATTTCTTGGTGCGAAGTTTAACATTATCAATCGTGAAGATGAAGTCACCAGCTATGAGGAATTATATACAAACTTAGTAGGGAATGAACCAGAACCCGTGAGACGGTTTGAATTGAAATTTTTTACTCCTACAGCTTTTTCCCAAGGTATGACAAATTTACCGCTACCCTTACCTACATTAATGTTCCGCAGTTGGTTGGAACGCTGGAATAATTTTGCACCTGTTTATTTAGGAGGTGATGAATTAATTGGTTATATTGGTAACGCTGTCGTCATTAAAAATCACAAAATTCAAACGCGAAGTTACCAATTACATAAAGGTTTTGTAAATGGATTTGTCGGAGATGTAACATTACAAGTTTTCCAACGTGCTGATCCTTTATTGGCAAATGTGGCTGATTTATTAGTTCAATATGCGCGGTTTTCGGGTACGGGGATAAAAACCCGGTTGGGTATGGGTCAGACATTAGTTAAAGAATCTAATTAGTAAATTAAGGAGATAATCATGAGAAGAATTATTACATTTTTAGGTATCTTTACCAAAGAAACCACATATAGTTTTGAAAATAAAATTTATAAAGGAGAGGTTTTTCAAAAAGCATTGCGTGAATTTTGTGATTATGATTCTATGTTAGTTTGTGTCACAAGCGGAGCAAAAGAAAAGTCATTTCCTGTTTTAGAAGAGCTGAATGACTCCAAAATTGAAGCTGTAGATATTCCTAATAATCAGACTACAGAAGAAATGTGGCAAACTTTTAAAATAATTACTGAAAAAGTTGATGAAAATGATTCTGTAATTTTTGATATTACTCATGGATTGCGTTCTTTACCGTTTTTAGTATTTTTATTTGCTGCTTATTTAAAAGCTGCTAAAAATGTTAAAATTGAAGCCATTTACTATGGAGCTTTAGAATTATCTTCTTTAAATAATGGTATAGCACCAGTAATTGATTTATCAGAGTTTATCTCTATGATTGATTGGATTACAGCAACAGAACGTTTTGTAGAAATGGGAGATGGACAAGCGTTAGCCAATTTACTTAAAACTTCTATCCCATCCAGTATTGAGCTTCGAGACAATCCCACTATCAGGCCATTAAGAAGTCAATTAGAAAAAACTGCTAAAAGTATTGAAAAGATTTCATTAGCTTTGAATGTAACTCGGCCAATTGAAACAATGCAATCAGCGACGAGTTTAGAAGAAATATTAAAACAAGCAGCGCCAAGTTTTGCTGAACGTGCTAAACCCTTTTCATTATTGTCAGAAAAAGTTATTACAGAGTATGGACAATTTGCACTGGAAGATCCAACTGATCAAGCAGCACTAGCTGAAAATTTATGGTTACAGTTACAAATGATTGAGTGGTACATTCAGCGAGATCGAGTAGTGCAAGCTGTAACCCTAGCGCGTGAATGGTTAATTTCTGTGTTGGCACTACGGTTTGGTGAGCTAATGTTCGATCACAACAATGGTCGAACGTATGTGGAAGGTGCAATAAATAATGCTGTTGAAAAAAGTAAACCATCACCGCGTCCTATCACTCCTAGTCGTTGCGATGAGCAATTTACAGCTTTGTCACAAACAGATGAACTTATCAAAGTTTGGAATCAAATGACTAAATTACGTAATGATATTGCTCATGTAGGCATGAATCTTAATCCTCAACCTGCATTAAAACTTAAAGAGAAAGCTGTATTACTGTATCCCCAATTACAAAAAATTGGACAGGAACTACTACCTGAAAGAATAATTATATAAGTATTACAGGGTAAAGTAAATCTGAAATAGCGATCGCACCACATCCTCCCTCACCCATTCCCTTATAACTAACAATTTTAAAATAGATTATCGTAAAGATATAAACCCTAATGATATAAAACCATGACTCTAACTAAAAACCGACTCACTTTTGATCAGTTCCTCAATTACGACTTTCCCGAAGAAGGTCGCTATGAACTTGTAAATGGAGAAATCATGCGGATACAAGCAACTCGAAAACATGATAATAATATAGCAGATTTTCTCACCAGAAAATTAGATCGAGAAGTTGAAAGTGCTAATCTCAATTACAGAGTATCTGGAAGAATTACCATTAGAACTTTAACAGCCAGTGGTAAAGAACAAGGTCGTGTTCCTGATGTGAGTGTTGTAGATAAAAACCTGTGGGATGCTAATTTATCGGCTTATACTGCTTTTATTGAACCATTACAATTAGCAGTAGAAATAGTTTCTACAAATTGGGAAGATGACTATATAGATAAACTCGATGAATATCAACGTTTAGGTATTTCTGAATATTGGATTGTTGATTATTTAGCTATTGGTAGTCGTAATTATCTAGGTAATCCAAAAGAACCAACTATTTTTGTATATAGTCTCAATGAACAAGGTATTTACCAAGTAAATGTTTATCGAGGTACAGATAAAATTATATCTCCAACTTTTTCGGAATTAAATCTTACAGTAGATCAAGTTTTTGCAGCATAAATACAATAGACATGCTATTAATTTTGGTGTTTCAGTCCTTTGCTTCTGGATGTTGAAGATAACTTCTGAATCAGGACTTACGCAAAATAGAATGGAAGTAGGGGTAATTCATGAATTACCCCTACGCAAGAATTAGCTTTTGAGTTCAATCTTGAGTAAGTCCTATGAATATTGAAAAAGCCACAGGCAAGTCAGTTAAGTGAATCCGAATGCGTGTGGCAGTTAAAATGGTGGAGTTATTGTTGAAAGTGCTGATTGAGTTCAGAATAATTATTGACTGAAATGGTATTACAGCCCACTTCAGCCAATTCTAGTTATTAGTTATTGCTAAAAGCCTGAGATGAACCGATGCAATGTGTGCTATTTACAGTGTGTAATTGCTGTTTATGAGTAGATGTTGATGTTGTCACAACTTGGCTATTTTCTTTCATTAAACGGCTATAAGTACGCTGGGGAATATAATGCAGTGGATTGTAGCCAATAAAACGTAAAATCAGCACGCAAGCCCAGGAATATCGACCATCAGCAATAGCTTCAATTACCTGATTTAATTCTTCAGGAGTAATAACATTCTGAACATTAGTTTGAGAAGGAGAAACTCGGTAGTTCATGACTAACCCTGATATAACTTGTATAATTGGGGAATTTGGCGTTACATATTTGCTGGGGGATGATGTTTTTTAAAGAAGCTAATAATACAAGTCAAAACATTTAGTTATTGCTTGTTAATAGCTCAAGATCATCCAAAGATGGAAAGTGCATGACAGAATTTAGGTAACTGGCATATTGGTAGGGTGTTTCAGACCCAATAATTTGGTAACAATCAGAAAAAATTTCGACATCTGACTCAGCCGATAAGAGACATTTAGATGAAACTTGCATAAGTCCTATATAAATTACTTTGATTAGCCACCAATCTATATTAGATGATTGATATTTAAGATTGAGTAGATTCAAACTCATGTAAATATCAACTAAATATCAACAGGATTTTTGGCTACACAAAAGTAGTTTTTATTTTCTGTGACTTTTATTCTGTACTGCTCTAAAAAAGTTTAATAGCAGTGCTTGTTTAATTCATGACTTAGTGCTGAAGTTAGTCCTGTTTTTTGGTTTATATGTATCATTAACAACTCGTGATTATGACAAGTTGTGATTTGACTTGTTTGAGTTTGTAAGTCAGAAATTTTATTAATCATTACTTTCATCTTATCCATGATGCAAATTCTAGACAAATAGCCTGTACTTTAGTACCTAAGTCAATTTTGGAATTAAAAAATAGGGAACTTACACAGTCACATGATATGCAGAATACTATTTTTTTGGAACTAATTTAGCCAATTTGGCAAATTTTATCCAAAAGAAACTAGAGATTATAGAATTTTTTGTCTATCTATAAAATGCCTATTCAAATACTGTCACAAGAGGAGTTTACAAAATTGCAACTAGACGCTATTGGAGTAATAAGGTTACGATAATAATTATAATAGTTGTATATTTACTGTGATTAATGCTCAATTTGATGCACGATGTTGACCTGAATATTGAGATTAATAAAATTGCTATAATCTAGATACAGAAGGAGTTAATGGCTATTTAGATTATTGGCAAGTAGTCTGTAAATCTACTAGATCAACCCGATTTTATTCCTGTTTGTGTAGCGTGATGTAGCTATATTTATTCGTGTAGGTTGGTAATAGGGAAGAAAGAATAAAAGTGTACTAAGTTTTTCAGCGTAAAGGGCAGGTTAGGCCAACAAAAATCAAAGAGGAGTTCGATGGAAATAGTATTTAACCTTGAGACGGTTTTTTGGGTGGGTTTAGCAATTGCACAGACTATATAGAATAATTCTTAACTAATCTTGTTCTATGTCTAAAGAACTACTTTGGCTTTCACTCTTCAGCTAGACGCGATAATTGTTACAAATATTTTATGATTAAGGCAACATACTTAAGCCAACCCATCATCTAAAACAATAGTGTTCAAGAGAGATAAATGGGATTTTTACCTAGTTAAAGTTCGGTGATTCTTTATGTATGAATTATTTCAAGCTATTTTAAATAGTGAAGAAAAAACTGCATTAAGTCAGTTTCTTTTTACTTTAGATACTGGGACTAAACGTTACTTTTTGAGGAACGAAATTTTACAAGCTTTTGCCAATTACTGTCATCAATCTCAAAAGCCAGCTTATTTTTATCATTCTTCTTCTGTGGGGACACTGATACACTACACCCATGAAATAATTCTGGAAAGGGCAAGTACTTGGTTTGTAGTCAGACCAAAAATAGCTAGTCAAGAAGTGTGGAAACTCACCGCAGATTTGACTAGTTTCGATTTGATGACACCTAAAGCATTTTTAGATGAGAGCGATCGCTTAGTCAACCGTTATCAACCGAATTTACTAGAAATCGACCTCCACCCCTTTTACCAACAATCCCCCAAAATTAGCGACCCCAGAGACATTGGTCAAGGTCTAACTTTCCTGAATCATTATCTATGCAATCAATTCATCACAGATCCAAACTATTGGTTAGAGCTATTATTTCAAGCATTGCAAGGGTTACACTATAATGGTATGAGGCTGCTAATTAGCGATCGCATTCATTCAGGAATCGACCTAGCCAGACAAATCAAACCAGCCATCAATTTTTTAACTGAAAGACCCCCTCACCAACCCTATGAGGAATTTCGCTTTCACCTCCAAGAACTCGGTCTAGAAGCCGGTTGGGGTAACAATGCAGCGCGAATTAGAGAAACTCTAGAACTCCTCCAAAGACTTATCGACACCCCCCAACCCTCCATTCTCGAAGCCTTTGTAGCGCGTATTCCCGCAGTTTTTCGAGTCGTTCTCGTTTCCATACATGGCTGGGTAGCGCAAGAAGATGTTTTAGGAAGAGATGAAACATTAGGGCAAGTTATCTATGTCCTCGAACAAGCACGCAGTTTAGAAAACAAACTCCAAGCAGAAATTAAACTCGCTGGGCTTGACATACTGGGTATTAAACCTCACGTAATTATTTTGACACGCCTCATCCCTAACTGCGAAGGTACATTTTGTGATTTGCGGTTAGAGAAGGTTAATAATACAGAAAATGCTTGGATTTTGCGGATTCCATTTACAGATTCAGATCCAGAAATTACGAATAACTGGATTTCTAAATTTGAAATTTGGCCTTACTTAGAAAAATTTGCTCAAGATGCCCAAAAAGAATTATTAGCACAGTTCAAAGGCAATCCTAATTTAATTATTGGTAACTACAGTGATGGTAATTTAGTCGCTTTTCTCCTTTCTCGGAGTTTGAAAGTTACCCAATGTAATGTAGCTCATTCTTTAGAAAAACCCAAAAACTTATTTAGTAACTTATACTGGCAAGATTTAGAAGAAAAATATCACTTTTCTGCCCAATTTACTGCCGATTTAATTAGTATGAATGCCGCTGATTTTATCATAGCTTCATCCTATCAAGAAATTATTGGTACACCAGACACAATGGGACAATATGAATCGTATAAATGTTTTACCATGCCCCAACTATATCATGTAGTGGATGGAGTTGATCTATTTAATCCTAAATTCAACATGGTGCCACCGGGAGTAAGTGAAACCTTCTTTTTTCCATATAGCCAAACAGAAAATAGAAATAATCAAGAAAGCCAACAAATACGGGAACTACTTTTTAGCCGTGAAGATGCTCACATTCTCGGTAGAATAGATGATTTTCATAAAATACCAATTTTTGCAGTTGCACCCATCACCTCAATTAAAAACCTCACTGGTTTAGCTAAATGTTTTGGTAAAAGTCAGGAATTAAAAAATCGGTGCAACCTGATTTTATTAAGTAGTAAATTATATGCAGATGAAGCCACAAATTCAGAAGAAGCAAGAGAAATTGAAAAACTACACAACATTATTAACGAATATCAACTGCAAGGTCAAATTCGTTGGATAGGAATGCGTTTACCTAGCCGCAACATCGGAGAAGCTTATCGAATAATTGCTGATCATCAAGGTATTTATGTTCATTTTGCTCTTTATGAAGCCTTTGGACGTAGCATTTTAGAAGCAATGATTTCCGGTTTACCAACATTTGCAACTCAATTTGGTGGAGCCTTAGAAATTATAGAAGACCGGGAAAATGGATTTCATCTTAACCCAACAAACTTAGAAAAAACAGCAAAAACAATTATTACCTTCTTAGATAAATGTGATCATAATCCAGAATATTGGACAGAAACATCTCAAGGAGTAATTGCCAGAATTCGCCATAAATATAACTGGAAATCACACACAGACCAACTATTGCTACTGGCAAAAGTATTTAGTTTTTGGAACTTTATCGCACCAGAAGACAACGACGCAAGAGATCGCTATATGGAAACATTATTTCATCTAATTTATAAACCTAGAACAGAACAAATTTTCACAGAACAGAAAAAGAGACTTGCTCACATTTAAAAATTATCTTTCTCATCTTACTCCTCTCTGTGCCTCTGCGTCTCCGCGTGAGCCAAACTCCTATATTCACTCAGCAAATTATTGATAATAAACATGGATACAAAACACAATTTTACCTACACAGACTGGATATTAACTGAAACACAGTTTGAACCTGACCAATTAAACCCCAGAGAAACGATCTTCACCATTGGTAACGGTTATTTAGGTACAAGAGGAACATTTGAAGAAAATCATCCTCGTGCATTATCTGCTACATTTATTCACGGTGTTTATGATGAAGTTCCCGTCGTTTATACCGAACTAGCAAACTGTCCAGACTGGCTACCATTGGTAGTGATGATTGATGGCGAACGCTTTCGCCTAGATCAAGGTAAAATATTAGAGTACAAGCGAAAACTTGATTTGCGTCAAGGACTTCTCAGTCGTTCTCTGCGTTGGCGTAGTCCCAGCGGAAAGACAATAAATATCACCTTTGAACGCTTTGCAAGTTTAGCGGATCATCATGTATTAGGGCAACGTTGCCAGCTAGAAGCAGTAGATTTTCACGGTTTAATTGAAATACAAGGTAGTATTAACGGCTACCCTGAAAACAAAGGTTTCAATCACTGGGAAGGACTAGACCAAGGGAAAATTGACAAAGGTTTCTGGTTCCACAGTCGTACCCGCACCTCCCAAATTGATATCGGTATGGCTGCGAGAATGACAATTTTCGGAATTAAAGCGGCGTTGCAAATTAGTACTGCACCAGGCTATCCTAGCATCAGTGCAACTTTTCTCATTGAACCACACCAGACAGTAACCATAGAGAAGATTGTCACAGTTTTTACTTCGCGGGATGTTGAGCAACCAGTTGCAGCCGCACAGAAAAAACTCGCAGACTTAGCAGACTATATCACCTTACGCAATGCTAATGAACAAACATGGGCAGAGGTTTGGGACAAAAGCGATATTGTGATTGAGGGAGATAGCAAAGCCGCTTTTGCAGTGCGTTACAATCTATTTCAGTTGCTAATTGCTGCTCCCCGTGATGATGAAAAGGTGAGTATTCCTGCTAAAACTCTATCTGGATTTGGCTATCACGGGCATATTTTTTGGGATACAGAAATTTTTATATTGCCATTTTTTACATTTACTCAACCAGCACTAGCTCGGAATTTACTGAGTTATCGTTATCATAGTTTAAATGGAGCGCGACGGAAAGCGGCTCATTATGGTTATCAGGGGGCTATGTATGCTTGGGAAAGTGCGGTGACGGGTGATGAGGTAACACCCCGGTGGGCGCTACTCAGTGATTTTTATGCTGAAGATATACGGATTTGGTGCCGCGATCGCGAAATTCATATTAGTGCAGTTATTGCCTACGCGGTGTGGTACTATTGGCGAGTCACTGGAGACGACGACTGGATGAGAGATTATGGTGCAGAGATCATCCTCGATACGGCAATTTTTTGGGAAAGTCGAGTTGAATTTAATTCTCAAGCCGAACGTTATGAGATTCGCAGTGTCATAGGTGCAGACGAATACCACGAGTTAGTACATAACAATACTTTCACTAACCGTCTGGTGCAATGGCATTTAGAAAAAGCTTGTATAATTCATGACTGGTTACATGATAATTTCCCTGAACGTAGTGCAGAGTTAGCAGAAAAATTGCAACTTACCGCCAAAATCCGTGATAATTGGCAAGATATCATCAAAAAAATCTGGATTCTCTACAACCCAGAAACGGGATTAATTGAGCAATGTGAGGGGTTTTTCCAATTAGAAGATATTAATTTAGCAGACTACGAACCGCGTCAAAAGTCAATGCAAGCTATTTTGGGGATTGAAGGAGCGAACAAACGCCAAGTCCTTAAACAACCAGATGTATTAATGTTGCTATATCTCATGCGGGAATCTGCTGACTTCCCTTACAGCGAAAAGATATTACAGGTAAATTGGGATTATTACGCACCACGCACAGATATTACCTATGGTTCTTCTCTCGGCCCTGCAATTCATGCTATTTTAGCCGCAGATTTAGGCAAAACCCAGGAAGCTTACGAAAGATTCATGCAAGCGGCAATGGTGGATTTAGAAGATAGACGGGGAAATACAAATGAAGGTATTCACGGTGCTAGTGCTGGGGGAATTTGGCAAGCTGTGGTTTTCGGCTTTGGCGGTATCCAATTTACCGATAATCAACCCGTAGCTCATCCCCATTTACCTCCAGGTTGGACAAGGTTGAAGTTTAAATTATACTCGCGTGGGAAATGGCATGAATTCGATTTACACACCACCACCCCACCTTCCCAGCGTCCCAATATCCAGGGAATAATCTTTGATTTAGATGGTGTGTTAACGGATACCGCAGAATATCATTATTTAGCTTGGCAGAAATTAGCAGATCAAGAAGGTATACCTTTTAACCGTCAAGCCAATGAAGCCTTGCGGGGAATATCCCGTCGTGCTTCGCTGATGTTGATTATTGGCGATAGACGATATTCAGAAGTGCAAATTCAGGAGATGATGGAACGCAAAAACGACTATTATGTAGAGTTGATTCAAGACATTACACCCAAGGATTTGTTACCAGGTGCGGTTTCCTTGTTGGATGATTTACGTCAAGCTGGGTTGAAGATAGCGCTTGGTTCAGCGAGTAAAAATGCCCGTCTAGTCATTGAGAAATTGGGAATTGGTGATAGGATTGATGCGATCGCAGATGGTTATAGTGTCCAAAAACCCAAACCCGCACCAGATTTATTTCTCTTCGCAGCCCAGCAGTTAGGACTACCCCCTAAACAATGTGTAGTTTTTGAAGACGCAGCCGCAGGTGTAGATGCTGCTTTAGCCGCAGGTATGTGGGTAGTAGGAATGGGGCCACCGACAAGAGTCGGGGCTGCTCACATCATTTTACCTGATTTAGCAGGCATAACATGGGAAAAGTTGCAAAGTAAATTTAGGGATATTGCTTTACAAAAAAATCATTTTTAAAATGAAAGAAATAGACAGCAATTTCTTCTAAATTTTGATGCTACCGATCGCATATAGTTCTCCCTCAAGGCGTTTATTGGCAAGTATTAATC
This sequence comes from Anabaena sp. EIM26, assembly GCF_057568715.1. Lineage (NCBI taxonomy): Bacteria > Bacillati > Cyanobacteriota > Cyanophyceae > Nostocales > Nostocaceae > Anabaena > Anabaena sp. EIM26. The sequence continues at coordinate 4,055,633 of NZ_CM172472.1, forward strand.
GGCTTTCTGACTCATGACTATGGAAAGGTTTTTGAACAATCTGATTGAGTAAAGATACCGTTTGCTGAACCGAGAAATAAGAAGAGAACACACGTCTATTCTCGAAGGTTTCGATAATACTCACTAACAACCAGTCTTGCAAATTATGATCGAATATCTGATGATCATATTGCTGACTAACTGGGACAAAAGGCTCATCAACCTTAATTAATCTACCAGAATTTAGATAAGTGATTAGTTGTTGGAGTGTTTCCACACTAACTTGTCTCTTACCTAACTCTGCTGCTACTCTGGCCAAACTGCAATATCTAGTCAATAAAGGTTTAGCTTGAACGGCTTGCTGAATACATTCAAAGGCATATTTTAAGGCTGCAAACTGTTCTGATCGAGAAAGGTTGGCTGTTTTTGCGAGAAAGAAATAGTTTAGCCCTTCTAAATAAACTTGACTGTCAGCATGGGAAACCTTTGTGTATTCTTGCCACTGATTCAGAAAAGGTGTGGCATAATTTAAAGCTGCTATTGCTTCTAACCAGTAAGATGGGTTTGCAAGTAAAGGCTTGTCTGGAATTTCTGTAACCAGCAAACCACGTTCAGCTAACTGTTGCGATCGCTCTATTTTACAAGCAAACAAGTTTAATTGGTAGCCATCTACAGGCTGATTTACATCAAAAGGCACTAAACAACCTATGCTAGAAACTAAGTAGTAAATCTCATAACCTAGATTTTGAAATAGCTGAATTAGCCGCATATTAATATGTTTACCATGCTTGAGTTCAAACATAATTAATGGCGATTGCTCAAAGAAAAATCTTTTGCCACCTGCAAGTATCTTGGCTTCTTCTCCTTCTGCATCTAACTTAATAAAATCAATCTTCTGCCAGTTGTGTTGCTCTAATTCTTGATCTAAATTCAGCAGTTTAATAGTTTCTTGTTGTTGGGATAAACCATCTTGCTGTAGAGAATTTAGTTCACTATTTGTTGATAGAAATAAAGTGGCTTTGCCCTCGCAATTTGATAAGCCCGCATTGATTATCTCTACATTGGTAAAACCGTTAGCCTCTACACCTTTTCGCAGTAAGGAAACAACAGAACTAGCAGGTTCATAAGCAGTAATCTTACCTTGTCCTTGCAGTAACCTAGCCATAGTCAAGGTATAGACTCCATGATTAGCACCAATATCTAGAATTTCCATTCCTGGTATAATAAGTTTGCGAACAAACTCCATTTCTGGCTCAAACCAATCACCCTGTTCTAACAAAACATAACTTGTCAGACTGTTTAGATCATTTTTAACACAGATTTTAATTTCCCCCTCAATCTCAACGAGGCATTCATCAGGCTGAAGATAATCAGCATCAATGAATTTAAAGTTTTTCAGTTCTTCAGAATTGTTACCATTTTTCTGAAAAATCGGAATAATTTTATTAGCAGTTTTAGAGCCATACTGCTGTAAAAAAAGGTTTAAATTTTGCTGTATTTCACTATTATTTGGTTCTACTAATACCGCACACCGATAATATTTTTCTGCCTGATCTATTAACTCCTGTTCTGCCAACAGTTTACCTAAAGCTTGATAGGTGGCAGCAGCAGAGCGATTAATGGCAAGAGACTGTAAATAAGATGGGATAGCATTTTCTACATCATCTAATCCTTGATAAGCCTGACCTAAATAATAGTAAGCCTGAGCATCATTAGGATGGTTTTCGAGATATTGTTGATAATAATTAACAGCATCAGCAAATTCTAAATCAACGGGAAAAGAAGCATTAGCAAGAGATTCTTCACTGTTAGACACTTTTGTTTCTTGTTCAATATAAATTTGCCACATTTGGCGATAAGCAGCTTCTAACGTACTAGTCATGTTTTTTACATCCAACAGAGGAGAGTGCAACACTCTTTCCCGCATAGTTGAGCGCAAAGATTGTAGATAATCTGGATTTTGGGCTAATGCGATCGCTTTTTCAACATACTCGACGGCACTATGGGCAATGCAATCATCCAAACCAACGCTATGGAGAATACTTGCACTCATGCGTTCCATCTTCCGAGTCCCGGCTACAGTTATTGTTGGTACTCCCATCCACAAAGCCTCACAAGTTGTAGTGCATCCTGTATAGGGAATACTATCCAAATGCAGATCAACCTGGTTGTAAAGATTTAGATGGTCTTCATCAGCAGCATAACCACCATATAAAAAGATCCGTTTCGGATCAATACCCTGTTCAACAAAGGGAGTTTGGATTTTTTCAGCTATTAAAGGGCTAAATACATCAGAACTAGCGCATTTTAACACCAAGCGAGAGTTAGGAACTGCTTTGAGGATTTCAATCCACAGCGCAAAAGTTTCTGGTGTGAGTTTGCGTAAATTATTAAAAGATGAAAAAGTAAAGATGCCCGTTTTTTTACAAGGAAGTTCAGCAACTTCAGGTGCATTTTTCAGGGGTTCATAACCCACATAACAGCGGGGTAAACGCCATATAGTTTCGCTGGTTTTTTCCGGTGTATCATGAGGATGGAGAACCTCATCAGTAATCCAATAGTCAATGGTGAGTAAACCAGTAGTAGCAAAATAGCCTAAGTAAGTAGTTTGAATCGGTGCTGGTTTCATTCCCAAAACAATCATCCGGTTGTTTGCCGTATGTCCTGCCAAATCAACCAGAATATCTATGCGATCTGTTTGAATTAACTCAGCTACTTGTAAATCAGAAAGACCGACAGTAGAACGCCAAGCATCGCAGATATCTATAATTTCATCTGTAATTGCATCAGGTTCATTTACCTCACCATAGCAGAAAACCTCAACCTGGGTGCGATCGTGGTGTTGGAAAATAGGTTTAATAAATGTACTTACAGAATGTCTGCGGAAATCAGGGGAAATATAGCCAATGCGTAAACGACGGTGTGGAGTTTTATCGTTACGATTAGTAGTGAGAGTCGGTAGCCATTGATTAACTACTTGTTGCTGATACCACAGTTGAGCAGAATCTAAAATCTGTTGGGGTGTAAAACTAATCAGCGAACTTAAATTAAACAGAAAGCAAGAATGAAGTTTAGGATTATTGGGATTAATTTTTAAAGCTTCATTTAACAAACTAATGCACTCTGATAACTTTCCTTGTTCGCCAGCAATAAATCCTAAAATTTCGTAAGTTTCGGCATGATTTGGATTTAATAGCAGTATCTTCTGAAAACATTCTTGGGCTAAATCTCCCTGTCCATTTTTATAGTAAACATAACCTAAGTTTTTGAGTGCATCAATGTGATTAGCATTAATTTTTAAAGCCCGATGATAAGAAAATATTGCCTCTGGATAGTATTTTTGATTTTGCAAAACACAACCTAGATTATAATGACCTAAAATACAATCTGGGTCTAGTTCTATTACCGATTTAAAACAGTTCTTAGCTTGTTCCCATTTACGCTCACGCACCAATATTGCGCCAGTATCATTAATTTGTTCTGTGAGTTGAGGCAACAACTCCAACTCTCTTTTCTCTAGCAGATTCTGAATAAAATCCGCACCCTCTCCTTGTTGCCACAGTAAAGCTAAATTGAATTTAGCACCTTGATGATCCGCATCTAGTTGCAAGACTTGGGAAAATTGCTCTATCGCTTTGATAAAATGCTTTTGACGTTTAAAAATCAAGCCTAAACGATAATAAGCTTTAGTATACTTAGGATTGATGGTAATAGCATGAGCATAATTATCAATAGCCTGTTCCCACTTATCCTGTTGTTCATAGACAAAGGCCAGATTATATTGAGATTTTGCTAACTGTGGTTGGATACTGAGAGCGCGTAAATACCATTTTTCAGAAAATTGTAAGTCATTTTGTAAAGTGAGGAATTTTCCTAGCAAATGGTACACTTCTGCTGCTTCCTGTAACCGACCCCTTGCAGTTAAAGCGGTGATCAGACATTTATCAATAGATTCATAAAACTGTTCCCGTAATTTTTCGGATTTGAAACGACCAATTTGTCCGAGAAGTTTATCAATTTGTATTAGTAGTGGTTCTAATTGAATTGATACCAAATTTTGTTCTATTTTTTGAAATAAGCTAGATTCGTCTTCATCATGAAATTGCAGCAACAAAGGACTGAGTAATGTTTCAATAATCAAGCATTGTTGAGGATTCAGAATTTGTTGCCATTCCTCTGTGTTTTCTTGTTCTAGTGGATACTGTTTAAGTAACAGTTCAATTTCAGTATTTGTCGATTCAATTTCTAAATATGTGGATAACCGACCCATTTCTGAATGTGGTTGTGTGAGTAAGTTCTCTTTACGGATTAATAAAGTTTGATTTACATCACTAAACCACTGCTCTTGGTATTGTTGCCAAAGATTAATAAAAGTAGATTCAAAAGTTTCCTTGTTTTTAGGAGAAGTGATGACAGTAGTCAAAATTTCACGGGGGTCTTGATGTAGATAAACGCTTTTAGCTTGACCGTGATGGATTACTTCTAAGGCTAATTCAGAAAGAACCTGATATTGGATCAGTATTGGTAGTGTAGATTTTTCTATGATTTTAAAATAAGCGTCAATTTCAGTTGCAGTTTTGCAAGTAGTCCCTTGAATATTTATTTCACAAGTTTGAGTGAGCAGAGCTTGGCAAAGGTTGTAAGCAAGAGTTCTTAAATTTTGAGCAGTGCCACCACAAAATATCATCATAATTACTTTCACTCCCTGATAATTTATGTAAAAATTTCAAAAAATAATATAGCAATTGCCAAGCTCATCAAATACACCCCACACGCACTGTCGCGCACCCTCTCCTTGGTAAGAGGAGGGTTGGGGAGGGGTAATTTTGTATCTAGCTAGAGTAGGAAAGGCTATATTCACGAAAATCTAAATAGTAGGATAAACGGTTAATTTCGTAGTTTGGGAATTTTTTTAGTAATATTGGGCAGGCAGAATGCCCACCCCACAAGATTTTTAATTTATCAAACTACAACTAATCAAGAGCCGCAGAACCACCACTCTGCCATGATTTAACAATGCCAATAATGTCACCAAAGCGATAATCATTAATAGCAGAATTAATGGCGCGAGCAATAGCAGATTGAATGGTATTATCTGTATAATTAACAGTTCCAGCATTCATATTGCCCTTGATAATTGTCACTTGACTTGGATCATTTCCTACAGCACCGTAGATAATTTTCAGTGTCAGATGACCACTAGGACTGATGGAATCTTGTGGAAATACAATTTCCGATGCAAAGCTGTTAGTTGTACCATTCGATAAAATGCTAGTCACTGCCGCAGAAACTCTAGACTGGGAATCTGTACCAATAAACTGAGCCTGAGCAGGCTTTTCCGCAATAAATGAGGCTGCAACTGCTACCCCTACTAATAAAAATGCAATAACTGATGCTTTTGATGTGTGGGTACAGTTGGTGTTCATGATTGGGATATTCTAGTTGTTGACTATCCCAACATTTCCCAGCTTAAACCTTCACTTCTGGAGAAAAGATAGCAGACATTCATTCAAAATCAGATTAAAATAAATTCATCCCCTAGTTGAAGCAGAGGGGATGAACTATAGGGCATAAGGATTTAATATTCCTGCCTATGTCCCATAAAGGTGGTTGACGATTCCTTCTATTTCCTTTTATTAGTGGGAATCGCCGACTTTCCTTAACTAGTCCAAGGCAGCAGAACCGCCACTTTGCCAAGATTTAACGATACCAATAATGTCACCAAAGCGAGTAGCACCTTCAGCGGAATCTATCGCACGAGCAGTAGCAGCTTCAACTGTGCTGGCAGTATAAGCTGCTGTACCAGCACTCATGTTTGCTGTTGTAATCGCAACTTGGCTCACGTCAGCTGACACGGTTGCATAAGTAGCGCTAATTGTTACTGTACCGCTAGAAGCTATAGACTGTTCTGGAAATACCATTTCCGCAGCAAAGCTGTTGGTTACATCATTTGATAAAACACTAGTAATCGCACCAGATACTCTGGACTGAGAATCAGCACCAATAAACTGAGCTTTGGCTGGTTCAGCAGAGATGAATGATGCTGCTACTGCACCACCTGCTAAGAGAGAAGAAATAGCAGCAGCTTTTAATGTTTTGTTAGATTTTGCGTTCATGATTGGTAACTCCTAGCTTTTTTGATGAAAACTTACGCACTACAAAAACTTCCGATTATCTGTATCCAATAAATTGCTTAATTTCAGGCTTGGTAAAATTTATACGGTTATCAGTTTCTTAGGAGGATGCTAGAAAGACTTGTTTTATTAGACATCCTCATAAAAATTAGGAAAGAAAAACTCTGCTTGTGCCTGAAAGTATACAGATGGATACTTGGTTGCTTTGGGAACAGGTAAGAATCTATGTTTAATACAATAAACGCTATTTTGAAAGGTTGTTACGGGGTAAATATCGAACTTAAATACCTATTTTTAAATGTACTTTTATGTAAGTAGACTTAGTGGAACTTCTCAAAAATCTTCTTGAAAAATTCCGTAATATTGCAGATAGTTTCTAAAATTGTTAGGTTAAGGTAATTTTAAATAAAACCCCAAGATATAATGCGCTGGGATGTATGGTTATCAACTATAAAAAAGAAATATTTTGTTATTCAAATTTTTTCAGTGTGTATCTACCTAAGTAATCCATTTTATACTTAAGCAATATCACTTATTTATTTGATTTATATACTTAAAAAATTCAGTATCAGTTAATTATTTAGTTAATTATAATAATGTGCAAAATTCGTGGAAAAATCTTGGTATAAGTTAAATCAACTGCTATCATCGGGCTAATATAGATATTCAGTTACAGCGATTTAAGCTTGCTGAATCAGATTTTTAGGCAATTGTTCCTAAACTACAGCCTTAAATGCGGATGAGATGAGATTCTTTTCTCATGCTTATGCTCACGAGCATTGCATTATTAGCACTGCCTAAAACAATGATTTGATTGAACAATAATTTTCACGATGGAGGTTTTTTATCAAAAAAATCTCTAGATATATCATCAAAAAATGCAATCCCAATAGCAATGGGATTTAATCTCAGGACTTACGCAAAACAGAATGGAAGTAGGGGTAATTCATGAATTACCCCTACCCAAGAATCAGGTTTTGAGTCCAATCTTGCGTAAGTCCTAAATCTGATTCCAATAAATATTTTAAATAAATATGAATAAACTATATTATCTCTGGAATAATTGGATTTTTTTAATTTTGTCAATAATGACATTGTTACCAACCAAAACTATTGCGACTGAAAAAGAAACAGTTGGCGATCTTCCGAGTGTGAATACCACAAATCAGAATAGTCATACCGAAAAACAGTTAGAATTAGAAGAGGTAGATTTTGACCAGAAAAACTTAACTCTTGCTTCTCCAGAGAGAACAGACGTTATTTCTTTTTCACCAGAGCCAAATTTAATTAAGAAAAAAATAAATCCTATTCACAATCCTGCATACAAGTTACCAGAAAAGCTCCTACAACATACAACTATAGGTTGTCGGGGGCATACCATTGAAAATTACCCACTTATACCTATTATCAGAGAAGATAACCCCCATGTCCACGAGGAGTTTCAGCCAGAAATATCCAGATGTGAAGAGCATAATACATCTTTTGCATTATCTAACTATAGTGCTAATGAAATTATTGATGGCGATTTTGAAGAGAATATAAATACAAAATCTACTATTACTTCCTATTATAGTAAATCTTTACCTGAAGTTACGCTTAAAAAAGAGGAATTAATTGCACAATCAACGAATAATCAAATTCAAGTACAATTTAATCCAGTTGAGCCAAATCTCCCTGTACTTCCCAAAGAAGTACCCTCTTTACCTATTCCAGAGGAGAAACCAGAAAAAAAACCTGAAGATAAACCAGAAAAACCCCCACAATTAACACCTGAAGAAAATCGAAAAATCTTGAGAACTTTAATGCGTAATTTGTTAAACAATAGCGCTTCAAGATATCCCTTTTTCGTCAATACAAGTGATAAACTAATTATTAATCCCCGGAATTTTCAACCTTTAGACTTTGAGTTTTATTCAGATTTTACTTTTGACTTAGATAAATTTAAAGCAGGTAATTCTTTTCAACAAGGGGAATTTAGTGATGTTCTCATTAAATCAGCTAATATTTCTTTTTATCCCGAAGATGAACAATTTTATTGGGTTTTAGATGGAAATCGAGTAGTAATTGAGACTGAAGGTAGACATCTAAATGTTGGTTATCAGGGAAATTCTAATCACCAAAAACTTAGACAGATTGCTAAAGTTTCTACGGTTTTTTGGGGTGTACAAACAGTATTTGCTATTCCTAATGTTTTTGAAGATTTAGTAGGAAATAAGAAATTAGATGATATAAATATTATTAGCGGGGCTGCGGAAATCGTATTACCTCCAGGAGCGAATCTAGCCGATAATGCTAGTTTTACTATTGATGTAACTAGACCTGATGGTAGTCTTTTTAAAAAATTTATTCCTCTAGATGATACCCGCAAAGCCACAACAAATGCGTTGCTAGGAGGAGGTTCTTTCTTTGGTAATTTAGATGCTACGAATACACCTAGATTTTTACAAGGGTTTCCGACTGTAAATTTACAACCTTTATTAAATAACGGTGTCAAGCTAGAAATTGGTAGTATTATACCCCGTGAAAATCTTGCTGCTGCTGGACTGATTTTAGGTGATGTTTTCACTAAACAGGGATTTAGTTTTAATTCTCCTATTACTTCTTTTCCAGGAATCAAAACTTTACAAGTTAATCAAAGTGACAACGATGATATTGTTGCAGTTCTCAGTAATCCTTTTTTAACTAAAGAACAAAAAGATTTTCATTATCTCAATTCTTTGATGTGGTATAACTTAGGTCAACAAAGTCCTGAAGTTGCCACTTTTTCTATATCAGATCCTCAGAATAAAGATTGGTTTAGATATACTTTGAGTTGGTCACATAACCGGACTTTACTGAAATACGATCCAGAAAAAATCAATTTAAATTATTTGAATGTTTTTTCTAATCCTGGTTTATCCATAACTACAGCCCAATGGGAAGATACTGATTTAAATCAAACGATGAATGCTAGTTTTGGTTTAATGCTGGGTAGTGTCTTTAATTTTATCAATCCGGGTAATTTAAATCAATCTATTAGTGAAGCAAAAGAAAAATATCACAACTTGCAACCTTTAGCTAATCTGAATACAAAGGCTACATCTCAACAACGAAGACAGATGAATCAACGGTTAAATGATACACTTAATTATGGCAATACTAATAGCAATTTTTCCCAAGTTTCAGGAAGTTATACTTTTGCAAGTAATATTACTCCAGATAGTTCATTATTATTCCAATTGAGAACTGGCATTTACCGCAGGAGTGTACAATTTATTGAGCAGAAAATAGAACCGTGGACTCCTGAAGCACCTGTTATCATAGATTTTGTCCGTCCCAGTGACTTGGGTCCAATATTTTTTACTGGTATTAATATTCCTACTAATTTAACTCAAATTAATGCTCCAGAAACGTTTGAAGTTACTTTTATTCGCGGTGAAACTTCAGATGGAGAAGTTTTATTTGATCAATCTTATGTTTTTGATAATAACCTAGCTAGTATGTTTACAGCAGTTCCTATTATTGGTCCAGGAAAAAGTTATGATTTAGATTTTGGAAGGATAAAACTGAGTACGTTTCCACAAAGAGATATTGAAACATCTGCTTATACTGGACATCTTTATTTACCAGCAATTGAGTTGGTAGCTTCTGGAAGTATTGATAATTTTAGTTATGCCCTATCTACAGGAATGTGGTTTAATCTATTTCCAGATTCTGCGCCAATGATTGATAGCAATTTGGGTAATTTAAATCCTAATGCTACATCAGAAACTTCTATAGGAGGAATGTTGAAATTTGCAGCTAAGGCAGATTTTCAGAATATATTTTATGATGACAAGAAGCAGTGGCATACGATTATAGCTAATTCACCTTTTTTTTCATTAACTTATAACACTAATCCTAATCGTTTAAATCTGTCAAATATTTCTCTTGGAAATGTGTTTCAGTTTGCCAAACCAGATTTTAATATCACTTTTTATCCAGTATTGAGTTATTCTCCAAAATTCCTAAATCCTGATGTCAAATCTAATAGTTTAGGTGATATTAGTGCTTTTTTACTTCTCAATTTTTCCCATAAGGTTGGTTTTGATTTTAATAGTTCTATTTCTCTTGGTAATCAGGCTTTATACCAGTTTGAGACTACCTATAATATCATCAAAAGCAAAAACTTTGGTACTTTAAAAATTGGTCCTTACTATACAAATAATTCTACGGCTACTAAAGGATTTGAAGGTCAATTAGTAGATCCTAATTATGGGATGATATTTCGTTATGAAAGTGCTAGTTCTGGTTTGGTGATTGATTCTCGTTTAGGTAATAGTGAATATGGTTTTAGAGGACAGTTGAATATGGAATTAAAATTTTAGCCTCAGGGTAATTGCTAATTAATAGGCAGTAGAGACTATTGTTCACAAGTCTCTACATTAGACAGAATATGGAAGGTAAATGATCTACACATTAATCAATTCAAAAATTAATCTAAAATTGGCAATGGGAATGAAAGATTAACACTATTAATAACTGAACCTTGATCACTAATTGGAGTTGTGGTGACATTAAAGTTGATATTTCCAGGGTCAACAATATTTGTAGAAGGTACAACTACATTAATAGTAGAGAGTGTTGTGGTTGCAGTGGGAATATTAATAGTGGTGTTGAGCTTGGTATTTTCAGTAACAGTAGTCTGTCCTATTCCTGTTTGAATTTGAGGTATATTAATTCCATCTTGGATAACGGAAATAAAGCTAGGGCGTGTATTATTGACTGCACCATTGATGACAAAATTAGTCGGCTGCTTAAATATATTATTTTGAGGCTTGATCACCGCTGGAATTTCTATTTTAATTGTTGGTTTTGGGATGTTTATTAATGGTTTAATAACTGAGATGCTTTGTACTTTTATGGTAGGGATGTTGATGGCTGGTAGGGATTGAGCTTGGACAGTTTCAGCCATTAAAACCGATAGGAGGAAAGTTAAGATTAAGCCCTTAACTTCAGGATGAGCAGTAGGTTGGATTTTGGGTGTCATTGTATTTAATGCGTTATTTCCAAATATTGACTTAATTTTCAGGCTAGTGTGGATGATGTGCGGTTTGCTTACATCAATCTCCATGCTTATATCAATTGTGTTAACTTCATTAATCCTACAACTTCATTAACCCAACAATGGATTAAACTGGTTATTTGGAGTGGAAGTTTGTAAAACCTCGTTTTTGATTCATTTTTCTATGGTTACAAGACTTGCAGCGATTTATGGGATGGCTACAGCACCAACTGTAACACCTGACCGGGTTAATCAAGTTACTCGCAAAACTTATCCAAATTACAAGGTGATTGTGTTGAATGACGATTTTAATACTTTTCAACACGTGGCTGAGTGTTTGCTAAAGTATATTCCAGGAATGTCGAGCGATCGCGCTTGGGATCTTACCAATCAGATACATCACGAAGGACAGGCAATTGTTTGGGTAGGCCCTCAAGAACCTGCGGAACTCTACCACCAACAGCTACGACGGGCTGGGTTGACTATGGCCCCCCTAGAAGCAGCTTAATCATCATGAACAAACCCACGGATGGCAGACTAGTTTGGAATCACTCTACTCACATTTCTGGACTAATCCCAATTTTAGAACGTTTGTGTCGGCATGATGGCATTCACACAGTCACACCTGCGGTGATTGGAAGGGTGAGAGGTCATTGTCCCAAAATGCAGTTGCGTGTGTCTGTACCCATTCGCGGGGGTTATAAAGTCATTGCACGGCAGGGTAAGACGGTTCAAGAGGTATTTATCCTCACAACTTTGCTTCAGGAACAACTGGAAAGTGCGATCGCGATCGCTATGAGAATTACATGAATACGACGATTAATCAACAGAGGAGCATTTCTAACTCCTCTTTCGACTTTTTACTATTCCTCAACACGGTGTATTGCAAACTTATGTAATGGCAAGCTCAAAATACAAGAAAAAGTTAACAAATATGACAAAGCTATAGTGATTCTCAAGGTCATTGTTAAACCTTCCCAATTCGGTAAAACTATCTTCTCAATCCCAAAAGCAACACAGTAAACTAGCCAGTAAGCAAAACTCATCCTTAACAGGATTTCCTCTGTTTCTTGGGCTTCATCTTTTTGTTTATTATTATCCCATAGCATCAATAGACCAAGAATACAAGCTACACAAGAAACAGCAACTACAAATTCATGACAAAATAGATTTACCGAATGCATTTGCCTTTATCCCACTATTTTGATTTTTCTATTGTCAATTAGTCTAAAGGCATAGTCCCGGAGATTATTCAAAATAGTTACAAACTGCAATAGTTAATAGCGATATCTGTAAACAATTGCAACATAATACAGCAGAAATCAGGAGTCAGAATCATCTAGAACCTGAAAAATACTGAATTCTGCTGTATATAGAAAAAACCTTCAAGATTCTTGTTCACAAACACCAATACTCACCCAGGAACTAGAACCATCTTGCCAATGTTCCTTTTTCCAAATTGGTGCATTATGTTTGAGGGTATCAATTGCATACTGACAAGCTGCAAATGCCTCACCTCGATGAGGACACCCCACCGCTACTAAAACACTGATTTCACCGATGTTTAATCGCCCAATACGATGATATATGACAATGCGATTTACATCAGACCATTGGCAGCGAATATCAGCTGCAATTTGATAAAATACTTGTAAAGCCATAGGTTCGTAAGCTTGATACTCTAAAGCCAGCACAGATTTCCCATCGGTTTGATTACGAACCATACCACTCATCAGCACCATTGCACCATTAGCCGGGTTGTTAGCCTGATCGTATATTTCCTCAAGAGATAATGGAGCAAAGGAAATACCAAAGCTATCTTCGACTTGAGGCTTGATGGGAAGTTTCGTTTTCATGGCTAAGTTCTGAACCGGTGGATAGCTTGATAGTAAGTGCTAAGTCTTAAGTTCTGTTTACATATTTTGATGTGACATAATAAATATTATAGTACAGTGTATTTCTTTTATTACATACATTATATGATGTCTGTTAAGCGGATATATGGGGATATATATTTAACTTGTGTATCTCTGATTTTTAGGAACAGGCAGGGTTTTAGAGAAGCTACGCCTCTTGCCGATGGTAATTTTCATGAAACAAGAAGAGTAAATCAATATCACCGCTCATTAAATTGTTACATGATTTTATTATTGTAGGAGTAATTTAATTGAATAAAAATATTCCCAAGATATTAGTAAATATCCTGAATTCAATTTAATTACTGCCAAACTCTATTTTGCTGTCATCCTCCCTTAGAAAGATTAATATATAATTGGCAAACAATGAACTTATGCGTTTACTGAACATTAGATATCTTTCAACAGTAACTTTATGAACCGATGTAGTACAGTAATAATTTAATTAAAAAAGGAGAAATTTACTATTAACGATACCAATTAAAATCTGCATATCATCACTATTAATCCAAAATTTAAGCAGGGAGCAGTTGCCCATTCCCAGTTGAGGAAATGTTTAAGACAGAGATTCATAATAAGATACGTAGTCATTTTATAAAAATTATAGTAGGAAAAATTTGATGAAATTCCCAGTATCTAACAATGAAGCAGCAAGACTTACAACTCTTCACCAGTATAAAATTTTAGATACCTCACCAGAAGAACCTTTCGACGATTTAGTATTGTTAGCTGCACAGATTTGCAACACACCTATTGCGGTAATTAATCTGATAGATGCCCATCGTCAATGGTTCAAGGCTAAGGTAGGGTTAGATATTCAAGAAATGCCTAGAGATGCCGGTTTCTGCCCAATTTGCGTGCTAGAAGGCACGGTTTTGATTATTCCTGACACATTAGTAGATGAACGTTTTGCCACAGCAGATATCGTTACTTCAGAACCATATGTAAGGTTTTATGCTGGCATACCTTTAATTGTACCAGGAGGTGAGGTCATAGGTACTTTGTGCGTGGTGGATAAAATACCACGTCAAATTACTCCTCAACAGTTAGCAGCTTTAGAATCTATTAGTCGCCTTGTAGTTAGACAATTAGAAATTAGGCGCAATTTAGCCGAACTGTCCCATATCAACGAAGAGTATAAAGAGGCGCAATCAGCACTGCGTAAAAGTGAATCTACCTTACACAGCTTTTTCGAGAGTGCGCCAATGATGATGGGAATTGTGGAATTAGTCGATAACGACATCCTACATATTTCTGATAATCCCAATACGGCAAAATTTTTGGGACTTACCCCAGAAGCAATGCAAAATCGTCTAGCAAGGGAAATGGGTGCAGAGAATAGGGGTTTAAATCAGTGGATTAATTACTATCGTCAAGCAGAACTTACCCAGTCACCAGTTAGGTTTGAATATTCTTACGAAACTCCCCAAGGAGAAACTTGGTTATCAGCAACAGTTTCTGCGATCGCTAAAAATCATGGTAGTAGTCAGCAATTTGCCTACATAGTAGAAGATATTACAGAACGCAAGCAGGCAGAAAATGAATTGCGTTGGCAAGAAGCACTTTTGCGCTCCATGAATAGTGTTTCACCATTAGCATTTTATGTTGTTGATAATCGTACAGATGACATCCTGTATTTTAATGATCGCTTTTGTGAAATTTGGAAAATTGAACATCTCAAAAAACAGATGGAAGCGCAAGAATTAAAAAATCAAGATATTCTTCCTGATTGTTGCCAATTAATAGCAGATATAGCTGGCTTTGCAGCGTCATGTCAAGCTTTACAAGATGAAACAAATCGTTCTGTAATTGAAGATGAAATTAGCTTTAATGATGGGCGCATTATCCGGCGCTTTTCCACCCAAATTCGGAATACATCTGCTAAATATTTTGGACGGTTATATATTTTTGAAGATATCACAGCCCGTAAACAAGTAGAACAAAAACTTCGCGAACAAGCAGCATTACTAGATATCACTACTGATGCCATTATTGTGAGAGATTTAGACAACAAAATATTACTATGGAATAAAAGTGCTGAAAAATTATATGGTTGGAAAATTGAAGAAATTATAGACAAAAATGCTAATCAAATCTGGGTTGATGAACCTGTAGAAGAACAACAGAAAATTTATCAAACCGTCTTGACACATGGTTTATGGCAAGGAGAATTAAATAAAACCACAAAATCTGGTACAGAAATTATCGTTGAAAGTTGCTGGACTTTAGTACATGATGAGTATAATAAAGCTAATTCCATCCTCGTTATTGACACTGATATTACCCAGAAAAAACAGTTAGAACAACAATTTTTACGCGCTCAAAGAATGGAGAGTATCGGTACTTTGGCTAGTGGCATTGCTCATGATTTAAATAATGTACTATCTCCCATTTTAATGTCAGCACATCTATTAAAAAATAAATATCATGATCAAGAAACTCAGCAGATATTATCAATTATAGAAAATAATGCCAAACGAGGTGCTAATTTAGTTAAACAAGTCCTTTCTTTCGCCAGGGGAATTCAAGGTAATACCTATGGTGGCATCAACCAACGTGCAGTAATTCAAGTTAAATATGTGATTTCTGAAATGCAGCAGATTGTTGAACAAACATTTCCTAAATCAATCATAATTAATACGGAAATTCAGCCAAGTTTATCGCCAGTTTGTGGTGATATTACCCAACTAGACCAAGTATTGATTAATTTATGCTTAAATGCTCGTGATGCCATGCCTAATGGTGGTAAATTAACAATCACTGCTGAGAATATTTGGATTGATGAAACCTATGTAAAAATGCACTTAGATGCACAAGTTGGTTCTTATATTGTAATCACGATTAGTGATACAGGAACTGGTATTCCCAGCAACATATTAGATAGAATATTTGAACCTTTTTTTACAACTAAAGAATTTGGCAAAGGTACAGGACTGGGTTTATCAACAGTTATAGGCATTATTAAAGGGCATAATGGTTTTATTACTGTATCTAGTTCTCTTGGCAAAGGTACAGCCTTTAAATTATATTTGCCAGCGGTTTATACAGAAGTAGTCGAGTCTGTAATAGAAATGGAAATGCCTATTGGCAATGGAGAATGGATTTTACTTGTAGATGACGAAGTTTCTATTCAGGAGATTACTAAGACCTCATTAGAAAACTATAATTATAAAGTAATCACCGCTAGTAGTGGAGACAAAGCTGTAAATTTGTACAAGCAACATCAAGATAGAATCAATACGGCAATTATTGATATGATGATGCCAAATATGAATGGAACCACCACTATTAATAAATTGCAAAATATTAATCCAGAATTAAGAATTATTGCCATTAGTGGGCTAGGAATAAATGAAAATATTTCATTAGATAATGCTGATCATAATATAGTTTTTTTGTCAAAACCATTCACGGTACAAGAACTATTAAAAACTCTATATCAACTGAATAATCATTAACAGTTGTATAAATTTAAAATGATCAAGAAATTACCCGAACAAACTGAACAAGAGCATCAATGGGAAGCACAGATTAGAATGGCGCTAGATGCTGCTTCTATGAGTATTTGGAACTTTGATATTATCAGTAATAAAATTACTAGATCGGATAACCTAGAAGTTCTTTTTGGTTTAGATACAGACAATTTTAATCACAGTTATGAAGCTATTCTCGACTGCATTCACATCCAAGATCGTGAATTTGTTAAACATACTTATCAAGAAGCTATTGAAAATGGGGGAGCGTTTGAAATTGAATTTCGAGTTGTTTTAGCTGATGGTAGTATTCGCTGGTTAGCTAGTAAAGGGGTAGTTTCTCAAAACTCATCAGGAGTGTCTGTAAGAATATGTGGTGTAGATACAGATATTACAGAACGTAAATTGGCAGTAGAACAGCTACGTCAAAGTGAAGAACGGTTTCAAATAGTGGCGCTGGCTACTAATGATGTCTTAAGAGATTGGGATTTGCTAACTAATCAAGTGTGGTGGAATCAATCTGTACAAACCCTTTTTGGTTATACAGCAGAACAAGTTGATTTAGATGCAATTTGGTGGCGTGAACGAATACATCCAGATGATAGAAGCAGAATTACTGCTGATATGCGGACTGCGATTGATAGTGGTAAACAATTTTGGTCTAATGAATACCGCTTTTTGCGTAATAATGGTACTTATGCCTACATATTTGATCGTGTTTATGTAGTTCATGACCGGGCAGGTAAAGCAGTGCGGATGATTGGGGCAATGATGGATATAACTGACCGCAAACGCGTCCAAGCAGAACTGCAAAGGCAAAATTTGCGATCGCAATTATTCGCTAATATCACCCTCAAAATTCGTCAATCTTTACAAATTGATGACATTCTCCAAACCAGTGTCACAGAAGTACAAAAATTACTCCAAGCAGATCGAGTCTTAATCTTGCAATTAAATGGCAATGGTTCTTTCCTAGCAGTTAAAGAAGCTGTAGTTCCTGGTTTACCCATTGTCCTGGGACAAAATATTACTGACCCTTGTTTTGATGAAGGATACATCCAAAAATACAGTCAAGGGCTAATTAGCGCTATTAGCAATATCGAAAAAGCACAGTTGCAACCTTGTCATATTGAATTTCTCCAACAATTCGCCGTAAAAGCTAACCTTGTCGTCCCCATTTTTCGCCAAAATCAACTTTGGGGACTGCTAATAGCCCATCAATGTCTACATACCCGTCAATGGACTAATTGGGAAATTGGACTTTTGCGACAACTTGCTGATCAAATCGGCATTGCACTAGCACAAAGCCTAATTTTAGAACAAGAAACCAAGCAGCGACAAGAACTCACCCGTTCTAATGAAGAACTGCAACAATTTGCCTTTATTGCTTCCCACGATCTACAAGAACCACTACGAAAAATTAAGACCTTTGGTGAGCGTTTAAAAATTACCTGTAGCAGCTTTTTAAGTGAACAGGGACATGATTATTTAGAACGGATGCAAAATGCAACCTTAAGAATGCAGACTTTGATTGAAGACTTACTGACACTTTCACGGGTGACAACTAGAGCGCAACCATTTGTAGAGGTAAATTTAGCACAGATTACCCAAGAAGTATTATCTGATTTAGAAGTACGCATTCAGCAAACTGGTGGACAAATTGAAGTAGGTGAATTACCCATTATTCAAGCAGATCCTTTACAAATGAGGCAATTATTACAAAATCTCATCGGTAATGCTCTCAAATTTCATCGTCAAAATCAACCACCTATTATTAAAATATATGGTCAATTTTTAAACAACATTGTTGGTGATGTAGCTCTTGGTAGTGCATATTTTCAGATGATTGTTGAAGATAATGGCATTGGTTTTGCAGAAAAATATCTTGACCGCATTTTCAATGTTTTTCAACGTCTGCATGGTCGCAGCGAATACGAAGGTACTGGCATCGGTTTAGCTATTTGCCGGAAAATTACTGAACGACATCATGGTACTATTACTGCACAAAGTCAGCCAGGAGCAGGAGCAATATTTATTGTCACATTACCCATTAATTCGTAATTTTTGATTTTTCTTCCTAGAGAGGGATTACTAGCACACCCAAAAATGAGGTTAATTGTAAAAATGTGGACGGCAGTTTGTTGATAGCAATTACTTATTAAATACTAATAACTAGTACAAAGGAGAAAATTTAGAGTGAAAGACCGGCAAGCAACCGTCACCATATTAATGGCTGATGATGATGATGATGATAGCCTATTAGTTCATGATGCTTTGCTAGAAAGTCAACTGCCCATCCAACTATATATCGTTAGAGATGGTGAGGAGTTAATGGATTATTTATTCCATCGAGGATTATATACAGATATAAGTAAAGCACCTGATCCAGGTTTAATTTTACTAGATTTAAATATGCCTAAAAAACACGGTTTTGAGGTACTAAAAGAAATTAAAACTGACCCGAAACTGCGGCGTATTCCCGTGATAGTTCTCACAAGTTCTAGGGCAGAAGAAGATATATATAATACTTATGAATTAGGCGCAAATTCCTTTATCATTAAGCCAGAAACTTTTACATCCTTAGTGGAAGTTATAAAAACTATAGGAAAATACTGGTTTGAAATTGTAGAACTGCCTCTATAAGAACTAATAGACAATATGAATGACAGCCTAATTAAAGTATTATTAATTGATGATGATGAAGATGATTATATTTTAACTCGTGATTGGTTCAGTGAATTTCAGGTAGCTGCCTGTGAGTTGGAATGGGTGAATAATTATCAAGTAGCCAGAAAAGCGATCGCACAACACCAACATGACATATATCTAGTAGACTATCGTTTAGGAGTACATAACGGTCTAGAACTTTTACGCGAAGCCATTGACAACGGTTCCACTTCTCCCTTGATTTTACTCACAGGTCAAGGAGACCAGGAAATAGACCTAGAAGCCATGAAAGCCGGAGCAGTTGATTATTTAGAAAAAAGCCAACTAACAGCACCTTTGTTAGAACGATCTATTCGCTACGCTATTGAACGCAAACAAACAGAACAAAAAATTCGCCAGCAAGCCGCTTTACTTGATGTCGCTACCGATGCCATTTTTGTAGGTGATTTAAATGACCAGATTTTATATTGGAATCAAGCGGCTAAACATCTCTATGGTTGGAGTACAGAAGAAGCCCTAAAGAAAAAAATACATCATCTGTGTCCAGAAAAAAAATTGTCGCAATTATCAAAAGCACTCACAACTATCATCAAAAATGGTTCTTGGAAAGGAGAACTACCGCAAATTACAAAATGTGGTAAAGAAATTATTGTTGAGAGCCGTTGGACATTAGTACCTGCATCCGGTAAAAACCCCCAATCTATTTTAGTAGTCAACACCGATATTACTCAAAAAAAGCAATTAGAACAGCAATTTTTACGCGCTCAAAGATTAGAGAGTATTGGGACTTTAGCCAGTGGTATTACCCATGACTTAAATAACGTCCTCGCACCAATTCTCATGACAGCACAACTATTAGAAGCTCAAGTACAAGATGAACGTTCTCGACGACTAATTCCCATATTAATTAACAATGCTAAACGGGGAGCTAATTTAGTTAAACAAGTATTGTCATTTGCCCGTGGCTTAGATGGCGATCGCACCCTTTTACAATTAAAACACTTACTAATTGAAATTCAGCAAATTATTAAAGAAACATTTCCCAAAACAATTGAAATTATTACCCAAATTCCCCAAAATCTCTGGACTGTTTCTGGTGATGCTACTCAGTTACACCAAGTATTAATGAATTTATGCGTTAATGCCCGTGATGCGATGCCCAACGGTGGTACTTTAAAAATCACAGCCGAAAATCTCTTAATTGATGAAAATTATGCCCAAATGCATATTGAGGCTCAAGCCAAACCTTACATTGTCATTACTGTAACTGATACTGGCATTGGTATTCAACCAACAATAATAGACCGGATATTTGAACCATTTTTTACGACTAAGGAATTCGGTCAAGGCACCGGTCTAGGTCTTTCTACAGTATTGGGAATTGTTAAAAGTCATGGTGGTTTTATCAATGTTAATAGCGAAGACCAAAGAGGTAGTCAATTCAAAGTCTATTTACCCGCACAAGATACAACTGAAACGATAGAAACACCAGAAATATTTTTTCCTCAAGGTAATGGAGAACTGATATTAGTAGTCGATGATGAAGCTGCTATTCGTGACATTACAAAAACATCACTAGAAAATTATACTTATAAAGTAATTACAGCCCGTGATGGTATTGAAGCAATAGCTTTATATGTAGAATATCGGGATAAAATATCTTTAGTATTAATAGATATGGTCATGCCATGTATGGATGGAATAACCAGCATTCGTACCTTGCAAAAAATTAATCCACAAGTCAAAATTGTTGCCGTTAGCGGACTAGTTTCAAGCGATAAAGTGAATGCAGCTTATAATATGGGTGTGAAAGCTTTCTTATGCAAACCTTTTACAGCAAACCAATTATTACAAACAATTAAAACTGTTATCAGTTGTAATTAGTCAATTCAGTACTGAGTATGAATGCTGACTTCTACCTTAGGGAACACCAAAAAATAAATTACCCAAACAAAAACCGTAGGGTGGGTTAGCGACAGCGTAACCCACCATTATCCTTGAATTTATGGTGTGTTACGGACTAGCGTCCTAAGCTATTGTGCATTTAATTTGTATAAGTCTGGCGGGCAAGATGCCCACCCCCACAGGATTTAAGCATTTTAGGATTATCCAATCTAGGTGCGTAACAGCTTAACACACCCTTGTATATTAGAAGAAGTAGTAGACCGTCGCACCCTTGGTCAGAAAAGACCCTGTAAAACAACCTCTTACCCAATTACCCATTACCAATCAACTCCACAGCATCACGTCCATCTGCATCTTGTAAATAAACTTTCACAATTTCTTCTTGAGCAGTGGGCAGTTTTTTGCCTACAAAATCTGGGTGAATTGGCAACTCCCTATGTCCCCTATCCACTAATACAGCTAAACGAATCACTTCTGGTCTACCATATTCATTCACAGCATTTAAAGCAGCACGAATTGTCCGTCCTTTGAACATGACATCATCCACTAAGACAACCGTTTTCCCAGTTAAGTCAAAAGGGATATCAGTTTTGGCTGGAGTTCTTAAGCCAATTTGGTCTAAATCGTCACGATAGAATGTAATATCTAATGCTCCAACATATATGCTGACACCTTCGAGAATCTCTATTTGACGTGCCAATAAGTTAGCTAATGGCACACCTCTAGTATGAATGCCCAAAAGTATCAATTGTGACAGATCTCGCGTCCTTTCCACAATTTGAGAAGCCAGACGGGTCAAAGTACGACGCAGTTCTTCTGATGAGAGAATTTCAACTATTTTAGTAGACATATGGGGACTGGGGACTGGGGACTGGGGACTGGAGACTGGAGACCGGGGAGGTTGGGATAAAATTTCTCTTCTTCTTAGCTTTTGCCTGTTCCTTATCTCCAATTAAGAATTAAGAATAAAAATATTGCCAAACCCAACCATAACAAAAACGAATATCGAGTCAATTGCAAAGCTTGGTGAATCGAAGTTGGGGTGATGGGATAAATAGCATCTCCTAAAAGTGGCTTATGTTTAGCCACCCCACGATACCAATTTATTCCTCCCATCTGCACACCTAAAATAGCAGCATAGGCACACTCGCTCCAACCAGAATTAGGACTAGGATCTTGAATAGCATCCCGGTGGCAAATCCGCCAAACATCTATGGGTTTAAGTGATAAAAGTGCTAAAGTCATTACTGTTAAACGACAAGGAAGCCACGTTAAACCATCTTCTAACCTCGCGCTAAACCAGCCAATATAAGTATAAGGTGCTTCCCGATAACCCACCATTGAATCTAGAGTACTACTAGCTTTATATGCTAAAGCCAAAGGAACCACACCAACCAATGGGACAAACGCACCCAGAATTGCATAAAACAAAGGAGCCATCACCCCATCAGTAGCATTTTCTGTAACTGTTTCCAGTACTGCTCGTAAAACTTCTGCTGCTGAGAGGTTTGTTGTATCCCTACCGACATAATTACTTAAAATTTGTCTTGCTTCCTCTAACTTTCCTGTAGTTAAAGGTTGGATCACATCTACCGCAGCTGTTCGCAAACTATGAAGAGCAAAACAACTAGCTAGAAGAATGCTCTCTAAAACAATTCCTAACAATGGATTTAACCATCTGGCAATTTGAATTATTAACCAGCCAGATAAACCACTCCCGATGATGAGAATAATAGCGAGTACAATTCCAGCTAGACGTTGTGTTAGGGAACTCTGACAATGTTGCAGAAAAAATTTACTCAACCAAGAAATTATCCATCCCATCACTCGCACTGGATGAGGCCAACCCCAAGGATCACCAATTAAGTAATCTAACAAGGCAGCAATAATTAAGATATAGATATTATTGGTCATTGGTCATTGGGGAGAATATTTATCTTCTTCTTACCTCTTGCCTATTCCCTGATAACTGACTAAACTACAAAACTAGCTTCTTCGCCTAAAGATGCTTGCCAACTACGAGCATCATAATAAAGATCTGCCAGAGTAATACTGTACAAAGCTTCTTTCAGCTTTTGGTTCAGTCTTTGCCACAAGGTGAATGTTACCCAATCTTCTGCTTGTGCTGGTGGTGGACTATTCAGAGGTAAGTGAGTTATATTTTCTCCCACCGCCTCTAAAATTTGTCCTATAGAGATTTGTTCGGGTTTTCTGGATAATTGATAGCCACCGACGCTGCCACGAATTGATTTGACTAACCCAGCGCGACGCATTTCTATGAGTAACTTTTCTAGATAAGGAGCCGGAATATCTTGACGCTTGGCAATTGTTCTTACAGATACGGGTCCATATTCTGGCTGTAAAGTCAAATCTAGTAATGCCTTAACACTATAGTGTCCTTTAGTCGTTAGTTTCATTTATCAGTTATCAGGTAGGCATATGTAACGGCAGGCTGCACCAATAGCGCACACTCTTAACCCTTGGAAGTAATGTGATCGACTTTAAACAGAAGGCTAACATCATTTATTCAAATGCTGTTGGTGTAGCCTCTTGTTAGCCATAAGCTGAATGCTTACGTTATCAGTTATCAGTTGTTTTGTCACTGACTTACGATTCATGACTTATGACTAAAGATCAGTTTTGCTTATCATTGTGTCTGCTCAGGTTCATCTCCGGTGAGCAGACGACTATTTCACATAGCTTTAAAAAACTTAAACAAATACAGCTTGGCAGTAATTCGCAAACCATATATATAGGAATCATATTTGATTTAAAAAAAACGGCCTAATCATCTACCTGCCCTCTTTCCTGTTCTCAATTCCTAACTCCCTGTTAAGCGCCTCTACTTTCGCGTAGCGTCTGGTAGAGAGTAAGTTTATAAATCCAATCTGATTGCTAGAGTTAAGAGATATGAGCATGACCAGAATTATTTTGAGAAAATGTCTGAAAAAGATTGGTAATTGTGCAACAATTTTGCCTGTGCGTGTAATATACTTGGCTATGCTGAGATAAAAATAAAGGATTCCGTTCCTATTAGCTCAGTATCAGTTAAAATAAAATCGATTCAACCACTTCAAACATTCATTTTCGACCTAAGTTGATGCCTAAACTGAAAAAAATTGACCCCCTTGTCGGTGATGAACTCCTCAAAAAAGTTAAGGAGCTAGAGAACGAGAGCAAAGAAGATAAAGCTAAACAGTGTGGCTATTATACCGTTACCAAAAATGGTATAGAGCGCGTCAACATGATGAAGTTCCTAAATGCTCTAATTGATGCTGAAGGCATTCAGTTGGATAGTACACCTAGCGCCAATGGCCGTGGTGGACGCAGTGCAAGCTATAGAATTAGTGTGCAGTCCAACAACAATTTATTGATAGGTTCAGCTTATACAAAACAGATGAATCTTAAACCTGGAGATGAATTTATCATCACTTTAGGGAAAAAGCACATTCGACTACGGCAAGTAGACCCAGAAGACAGGGAAGATGATGCCGAAGTAGAAGCTACAGCTTAATAAATAGTCATTAGTCATTAGTCAGTTGTTTATTTTTATCAATGACCAATGACCAATGACCAATGACTAATGACCAATGACTATCTCTGTTGTTGGTAAGACTTGTAAATAGTGCTGTAATGCTTTGCGTGTTGCTGCCAAATTACAAGTTAAAGCAATTTGTTCTTTTTCTAGTAAACCTAAAATGCAATCTGGTTTGTCTCTTGCTACCACTGGTAACTGATGCAAGCCACGCAACGCCATACGATCTAAAGCTTCAGATAATGGTTCATCCTGCCAAGCATAGAGGATGTCAGTAGTACAAATGTCTATGAGTGTTTGACTAGAAAAATTAGTTTGTATTTCAGGAGAAGAATTTTGGTAATTTTCCCAAAAGGAAAGGGCGCGGTTAATATCGTCTAGAGAAAGAATACCAACTAACTTTTCAGATGCGTCAATTACTAAAGCACTGCGTGTGCGATCGCGAATCATTTCCATAGATGCTTCTAAAATCCCCAGAGTTACAGGCAGTTTTTTAGGAGAGGAGTTCATTGCATCTGCCACAGAAATTTGCTGTACTATTTCCACCTGTTCATCTTTCAATTCCGCCAGACCAATCTGTTGAAGATTAGAATTAGAATTAAAAGTCGGCTTGATCCGCTCAACTAACCATACACTTAAACCCACTGCTGCCATCAAAGGTAAAACGATGCGGTAATCACGGGTTAATTCAAACAACATTAAAATAGCTGTTAAAGGCGCTCTGACACTACCTGCTAAAACAGCAGCCATACCCACCATTGCATAAGCAGGAGGAGCCGCCATATATTCAACAATTGTCGGCACTATCAAAGCTAAAAATTTGGCATAAGCAGACCCAAAAGAAGCACCTAAAAACATTGCTGGTGCAAACAATCCACCCACAAAACCACTAGCGGAACAAACTGCCGTCATCAGCAGTTTTAAAACCATCAATATCAGTAACAGATTTAAAGAAAATTCCTGATCTTGCAACATGGGTTGCACAGTACCATAACCGATACCCAGAATTTGTGGGTAGTGAAAAGCTACTGTACCAATGATCGCACCACCAATGATGGGCTGAATTGGTTGAGGAATTTTTAAAACAAATTCAAACCCCGGAACCCGTCCTGCAAAAAACGCTTTAGCCAAACGTATTGCCTCTGTGTAAGTTACAGAAACCAAACTTGCCCCCAAACCCAAGCCAAGATAAAGCGGTAATTCTAAAGAACTGCGGACTTGGTAAGCAGGTAAGGCAAAAGCAGGTTGTGACCCCAACCCAATTTGAGCAATTAAGGCTGCTACTACTGCTGCTAGTAAAACCACACTCACCGCAGAAGTGGCAAAAGATGTAGTACCCATGACCACCTCTAGAGCAAAAAATACTCCAGCAATGGGAGCATTAAATCCGGCTGCTAAACCAGCCGCTGCACCAGCACCCAAAAGTAACCGCTGTCTCTCTTGAGAAACTTGCAGCACATCTGATAGCAACACCCCAAAATTAGTACCTATTTCTACACTTGGCCCCTCTGGCCCTAAAGATGCTCCACTACCCAAAGAAACAGCCGCAGCTATCATCTTGGTTACAGGACGCAATTGTCGTTTTACCTCTCTACCTTGAGAGACGGCTATCAGAGATGAAAGTCCAGGGCCAAAGTCTTGAGTGCGCCAACGCATCAAGCCCACAATCAGTCCGCCTAATGTGGGAACACAAGCTAACGTCCAACCACCCCAGACTCCAATCAGTCCCATCAAATTTTCCAGCATCAAGTTGTGAACCAGCTGGATTAGATAGTGAAAGGTGACTACACCCATACCAGTACCACCACCAATAAGCATGGCTAAAAACAGCACTACTGTTTCTGGTGATGGTTGAAAACGATTAATTAACTGAGTCAAATGGGCAGAAGGTGCGGGAAAGGCAGGTAGTGACCTTACCTTCCTTAGTTGAGTAGGAGGCAAGAGAGTCATGGAGAAACGGGGTAAATGCCAGAAAAATTCAATTTTTTATTTGTTAATTCTCATTGTGAGCCATGATTTAGTAACCAGACAAGTATGCTTGATTTACTAAATCTGGCTATACTCGTGTTACGACTATATAGCCTCAATTAGTAGTCAGAAAAATGTATGTGTGATGCATTACTAATGTTCAGACAATATTGCTGAGGCTACTTAATTGGTGATCAAAGTTCAATATAGCTATTGTTATAGAGCGAGTAAATGGACTAGGCGGACGAGCTAGATGAATATACACACTTTTGATAATCATTATGTTACTTGCCCTATTTGCCAAAGAAATAACCGGACACAGCCTGTTAAAACTTATAAAGGCTTATTTACCTGTCCATATTGTCAGGAAAGGCTTGTAGTTTGTAAAAGTGGTCACTACGTCCGTGATCCGTTTACTTGGAAACAAATTATGATTTCTTCAGCATTGCGTCGTCAAAGCCGACCTTTAGCGAGGATGATCAGAGATTTACTTCTTTTCAAAGGGTCTTTAGTCGCTTTGGCTATGGGGAGTGTGATTTTATTGACTACGGTTTTGATGACTCAGGAAAAAACAAGCGACAATATCCCATTGGTTCCAGGAACTGAGAATGTGAATGAGCGATGAGTAACGAATGATGAGTACCGAGTAATAACAGGACTTACGCAAAACAGAACGGAAGTAGGGGTAATTCATGAATTACCCCTACGCAAGAATCAGGTTTTGAGTTCAATCTTGCGTAAGTCCTATAATAAGTGAAAATCCGAGTCAAGCACTCAATACTCAATACTTGGTACTCAATACTTATTGCTGTCTTTTGTGATTAATTGCCAACCTTCGGCTTGATCAACTACTTTGATAGATTTAAGTTTGAGGGTTTCTAAAGCAGAGGTGTTCAAGAGGAAATAGGGCTGGCTATTGTATTGCCAATAATATAGCAGTTCACCAGTAGAAGCGGGAGTAATGATGCGATCGCTATAAAAATTCAACGATGAACGAGAATAAGGAAAAGATGTGTAGATTTCCTTGGCTTGTGGACTGGCACTAGCTATCATTGTAGCGACTGGTTTAACTGGATAAGCCTCTCCCAATTCCCACACCCAATAATTAGATTTCATCAACAACAGCAGGGAAATATAACTTCCCCACACCAAAATTTTCAAAAATTGCCGATCACCTCGCTCTGCTAAAATCGCCGCTAAAGTCATAGTCATAGCTACTGCGGCCAAAATGATCTGTAAGTCTGTTTTACCGCTGACCCAACTAAAATAAATACTACCAGCGGAAGCCACCACAGCCAAGATTGCAAAACTAGTCACCCAAGCACGGGGATAGGATGAAAATAAACGTAATTTCTCTATCTCTGCTAACTGGAAACCAAAAGCTAATGCCAAGCTGGGATAAATGGGGAAGACATACCAAGGTAGTTTAATGCTAACGAGGGAAATAAGCAGTAAATAAACACCAGTCCAAACAATAATCAGTTTTGCCCAGCTAAGATTCCTATTTTCCCAGGTAAAGCGCACAGTTTGCGGTAAAAATACGAGCCAAGGCCATGTCCATTTGATAATTTCTAACAGATAATACCAAAATGGTTCATGGCGACCACTTGCAACAGCCGCCGTTTGATGAAATGGTTGATTCACCGCATCAATTTGCGAAAAAGGATAACCATAGTGCAGTAGTTGGGCAGCGTACCAACCCATCACAGGTAGAATACCAATGAAGATTGCTATCCACAGATAGTAACTAGTGAGTAGTCTGGGTGTATCCCAAAAGAGAAAGACCACAGCAATAGAACCTAATAAGATGCCCACCATGCCTTTAGTTAGGCAAATTAACCCAAAACTGATACCGATACCAAGACAGTAGCGTAAGTCTCGGCGCGATCGCAACACACACAACATCATCACCATCAACAGGCTTACCACTACCCCATCCAACATTGCTAACCTGCCATGACGCACTACCGGTAGCATTGTCAAATAAATCAAGGCGCTATAAATAGCTACCCAACGTTGGCGAAAAACCTCTCTACCCATACAATACAGTAAAGGTACAGACATAGCTGTCAAAATTGCACCAGGTAAGCGAGTTGTCCATTCATTCACACCACCCAGAGAGTAAACCCAAGCAATCAGCCAATGCATGAGGGGTGGCTTGCTATGGTATGGTTCGCCTCCCAAGGTAGGGTAAAGCCAGTGCATGGAACCTGCTGGAGCCTGCCAAATTTCTCTAGCAACTTGTGCCACAGTCCCTTCATCCCAATCTCGTAGCGGTATTCCTCCCAGATTGATGCTAAACAGTAACACCGCTGCTAACAGCAATACCATCAGCCATATCCAATCAATCCATTTGTCAACTGCGCGATGTTGTTTTTCGAGATGAGTCCAAATATAGCTTCCTTCAGGCATATTCTATGCTAATCATTTTACTCGCTGGTTTGATTACATAGAGACCAGAGTCAATCTCCAATGTTGCCACACAGTCACAAACCATTTTCACTAGCAATGGCTAGATCCCAAATTAACTCAGTTTTCTCTGAATAATGATAATTTTTTGAACAAAATTTTTCTTATTTATTTTTTAAAGAAGTTAACAAGCATTTTTCCCGTTAAATGATATAAAGAATACAAACTGCCACTGGTCAATTTCCCTGAAGGAGTCTGTCAATGCGCTTACCATTTATTTTAGATGTAGCCCTAGGTTTAATTTTTATTTACTTAATTTTAAGTTTATTAGCCGCAGAAATTCAAGAACTAATGGCTACAGTATTACAGTGGCGAGCTATACATTTAAAAAAATCAATTGAAATTCTCCTGGCTGGAGATGTTAAAAACTCACAAGCCAAGGACGTAATTGAACTAGTCAATAAAATTTATAGTAATCCTCTAATCAAAAGTATCAATCAAGAAGCAAAAGGATTTTTCTCTGTCTTACCAAGAAAATTAACTTGGTTAATAGCTGATATAACTCGTCCAATGCGAAAATTATTGTCTAAATCCCCACAGGGAGAGAAGACCTTTGATCAGGGACACAGTGGGCCTTCATATATTGGAGGGGATACTTTTGCTGCGACTCTCATAGAAGAATTACAACTACCAAAAATTATCCATAGTTTAACAGAAGTAAGGCTAGAAAAATTCAAAACCCAACGGTTGCAGGAAGTGGAAACAATTTTAACCAAATCCCTAAGACAAATAGAACTTACCGAATTATCAAATCATATTACCCAAGACATAAACGAGGATTTTGAAAATCTCAAGGCAGAATATACAACTATTGTGACTGATTTTAAAGACAATAAAATTGATATCGATACCAGCGTTAATCGGATGAAAGAAAGTTTAGAAAAATATATAGATAATTTTCAAGCGAATATAGATGAGGAAAACAAAATATTGATAGAAACATTGCAGCGATTGCAAGCTTTCTGTAAACATATTTTTGCCAATACTGAGGAAGCAATAATAGTAGGAGGATTAAAGCCTAACATCAACGAAATTGTGCAACTAATGAATACAAGTAACGCTGTGTATAAAGAAATGAAGACAGCCTTACAAGGTGAAGATAATCAAACATATCAAACGATTAACCAATTGATGGACAGTTTACCACCTGCCATCAGAGACAATATCGAAACCATAGCCAAACGAGCGCAATACAGAGCTAAAAGCACAGAGGAAGGTATTCACATCTTAAGAAGAGAAATTGAAAACAGTTTTGATAGTTCCATGCAGCGAGCAGGTGGTGTTTACAAACGAAATGCTAAAGGAGTCGCAATTTTACTTGGTATTGTCCTAGCTTTTGGAGCTAATGCAGATACCTTTCATATCATTGATCGCTTATCGAAAGATACGGTATTGCGAGAAACCATTGTTTATAAAGCCGAAAAAATAATAGATCAACAATCTGGTTCTACCAACTTAGACAAGATAGATACTCCGCAAATTTTAGAGGATGTTAATTTCCCAATTGGTTGGACAGATGATAACTTAAAAGAGCAACTGGAAAGGAAAGCAGTCAAGATTAATGGTTGGCCTGTTATCAACGTATTCAGGATGATTTTTGGTTGGCTAATCAGCGGTTTGGCTATTGCCATGGGAGCGCCATTTTGGTTTGATTTACTTAGTAAAGTGATGAATGTAAGAAATGCAGGTAAATCTCCCAAATCATCTTGATAGTCTAGATAGTAATTAATTAGTAATTGGTAAATCGAGGAATTAGAGTATTTCTATTTTTATCTCATGTTCTTTATTACTCATAGATTAAAAGATGAACATTACTTTTAAATTCCATTCTTTTTCCTGACGAATTATATCTATTTGACGGATAAATTCTCGTAAATAAAACCGTCTTTCTACTTCTGATAAATCTAACCAAAATTGGGGAATAGAAACAGCTTCAGCCACAGAACGCAAATTTACAGGTGGAAGAGTTGCTAACTTAGCTTGGAGTTGAGAAATTTCTGTGCAGAGTTTATAAGCCCTGATTTTGGCTGTTTCTGTATCTAAAACTCCAGTTTCTATCAATGTCGGTAGCTGTTGGAGGATTTCTTGCTGACGAGCAATGTGATCACTTAAACTATTTTTAATAGCATCCAGTTGAGGAAAATTCATCCCTGCTACCGCTAAAGGTAAGTCTCGGCAAACAATTTCAATTGTCTTTTCTAAAACTTCTGAGTAAGAAATAGCACGACATTTAGGAATTTGGGGACAGTCTGTATTGCGTAAATACAAATACTCCTTATCTTGATATCGCTGAGTAACACGAGTAACTGTCATCTGAGACTGACATTGGTTGCAAAGAACTAACCCAGCTAAAGAACGAGGCGCACTAGCGGTACGAGATGGTAAACGGCTATTGCGGCGTAAGAGTCTGTCAACTTGTGCTGCTTCTTCCCTAGAAATAATTCCCACATGGGTATCAGAAATAATTTCACTATTTTGATATGCTGTGTCGCCCCGATAAACTGGATTTGTTAACCAACGCCTTCCTGTAGTGACAGAGATTTTTTTACCGTATTTTTTCGCTAAGTGACGAACTGAACCACGTAGAGAACCATAGAGTAAAAAATTATCAAAAAATTCTTTGACTACAGGTGAAGTACTGCGGTCAATTATATATTTACCTTGACCTCTACGGTAGCCGTAAGGGACTTTACCAGGCGGTGGAGAGGCTTCGAGACGATTTCGGGCGTGTCCTTGGCGGATACTGCGACTACGTTGTTGTCGTTGGATTTCTTGCAGTAAATTCAGTAATTCGACGCGGAATTTAGCAGATTCGGAAGTGTATGCTTGTTCTGTAGCAATTACCATTACCCCCATTGCTTCTAATTGGTTGAGATAATTTGTTACTTGTGTGATTGTGTCCCCTAATTCTTCTAATCGGCGAATCAGCAGATAGTTGACTGGTTCTGCTTCACAGTCATTTAGTAATTGTTGTAATTGCGATCGCCTAACTTGTCCAGAGGACTGTCCCAAATCCTGATATACTCGATCTACCTCCCAACCCCAACTAGCTTCATCGGGAGCAGTTTCTAAAAGGGGATCACTGTAAATATAAGCAATGATTCTCATTTAGTTATGATTAATATACTCTTTGTCCTCGATAGTTACCCGGTGGACTGTAGCGACAAACCAAAATATCCTTACCACCACCACGCGCAACTCCACAACCAACAGCAGCAAGAATTTATTATTGACTTAGTTCAATAATATTCCCATCTGGGTCTTTGGTGAATAAAGCAGGACGACCAGAAGCACTAGCTTGAATGGGATAATTCTGACTCAGTAATTCTGCTTTTGCTGTTTCTAAGTCAACAACCGAGAAAGCAACGTGCGGGTTACGTCCCCATTTTTCGTTTTGATTTGCGGTGGGGACAGATGACGAAACAATTAAATGCAATTGATAATCACCAATTTGATACCAAGCACCAGGATATTTGAGAATGCGGTCTATTTTAGCTAATCCTAATACTTTGCCATAAAACTGTTCTGAGCGTTCTAAGTTGGTGACGAGTATAGCAGTATGAAGACCTTGGTTAATTTGCATTTTTTTTAATATGGTAGTGAGTATATTTAGATTTTATCCTAACTGCAAATTAGAACATTTTTCCAAAAAACTAGCTGCTTTTTTTTCGGCATCTGGATTATTAATATGTGTTAGTGTTGGTCGAATAATACCGTTAAATAAATCATCTAAACCATAGGGAGTCAAAAATTGCCATTCTCCCTGTTTATCAATGCGGACTCCTACAGCAGTTGCAGTGTGCAGCCAATTTGTAATGCCATTTTCTGTACTATCAAAAGTCATACTTCCATCCCGCCAACGCCCAAAGCTGGCTTGATTTTTGACATCAAATTCATGTTCTGGAAATTGTGTTTTTAAAATAGATTTAGCAAATAATTCTTGTTCACGATTTCCTGTGTCGTCAAAGAAAGCAATATCAAAATCTTTGATAAATAAATTACATTCTTTGCCAAAAAGGGAACGCCAAACTGTATTTCTGACTGCACCCCCAGCTAACCACCAGTTAGGTAAATCGAGTTGGGCTATTGCAGGTAAAACGGTGGCAACAATTGAATTAGAGAGAATAATTTGTAGTTGTGTATTATTCATAATTTAATGTTTTTTTCAATTCTTTATCCTATCTCATTAATCCAAGTTTGAATAGCACTGAGTAAGTTTGGCTGATTTGCTGGAAAACCTTTTAATGGTGTATCTAATGGTTGTTCGGTGATAAAGGCAATATGTAATACATCTGTTAGTTTATTGCAGAATGTTATCATTGTCTGATTTGGTTCGCAGTTGTTGATAATTAAAACTAGGTTTTCTGTTTGCAGATGATTTTTAATTTGGGGAATTATTCGTTTTACTTGAGGTGCGTTCTTAACTGCGGGAATTTCTGGATTTTCGGGACAAGCTGTAAAGTAAATTTGGTTGCAGATTTCTTGAGATATTTCTATGATATCTGTTTCGTTTTGGAGGGTTTTTAGGTTGAGGGGAAGGGAATATATTTTGTTTGTGGGTTGGAGTTGGGTGAGGAGGGAATGGGTATTTGTAAATTGGTTTTCTAGGTTTTGAATTGTAGATGGTTCACCGTGCCAAGCGTAGTAAAATTCGGGATAGGTCATGTTTTGGGCGCAATGCCAGATGACATCTTCATACAAATGAATAGGGGAAAATCGAGAACTATTTAAGTTGCTATTTAACTTTATGACAACATTTTTAAGCTGTTCTGGTTGTAAGATATTTTTCAAACTATCTGCTGCTGACCAATACATATTATTATCTTCAGATGCTAAGTACAGTATTTTTAATATAATCTCCAAGGCTTGTTCATTACCTGGATCAATTTTGCCTAAACTTTCTGCTGCTAACATAATGAAATATTCATCCATGTCTTTTGAATTTAGTAAATCTTCTAATGCCTTGATTGCTTGTTTATTACCGGGATCAATTTTTCCTAAAGCTTCAGCTACAATCCGACGATTATAAGTATCTAAATTTGTTGATTCTAATATTTTAATCAATTGATCAATCTCCTTCGTATTACCTTTTTTAAGGGGAAGTAAGATTTGTTTGATAGCTGTCTCTAACTCGCATTCATCAAGGTTATTTAACTCTAACACTTCTACCAATGCTTCTAGGGGTGGTTTATTCTGAATTTGAATTAATATTTTGTTTAATGAGCCATAATGATAATCTAATTCATCATCTCTTTCTCTGAGGTAATAAGCCAAATCTTGACTAATAAACATATTTATTAAATGGAAAATTATTATTCTATTTGCATTTTTTAACCAAGATTGATGGCTTTTTCTTATGAATTCCTTAAGTTTTTTTTCATCTTTGCCTTTTAATTCCAATACTTTTAATAAAGTATTAATACTTTTTTCTGAATTTGTACAAATTTTTCTTAATGCTTCGATAATTAGACTAGAATAATAATTACTTAAGCCTGGCGCAATCAGCAGCTTACCCAAATCCTCAATTACCCTTTCATGACCCACGGCAATTTTTTCTAAACTCTTGATTGAGTTCCATACAATGGGGTAATGTTGATTTTTATCTAAAAATTGTTTACTCTTAAAAAGAGTATCCATTAAAATATCAATTGCTTTTGTGCGATGTGTCTCTTCAATAACTTCAAAAAATTGCCAATTCAAGATTTGTTGTACTATTTTATCCGATTGTGAGCAATTTTGAAACTCAAAAATACCTGCTGCTGCTAAACAATAAGCTCTTTTATTATAAAAGCGCCATTCTCCATAAGTATCATCAAATTCCACCAAAGCTTGAATGAACTCTTCCTTATAATTTTTGTTGATAGAGTTACGTCCAAACCATAATAAAATTACTTCCTTCCATTTACCTTCAAAAATGCGATAAACACAATCTTGATTGTTATGTTTAATAAAAGGATTAGGATTAGCATTATTATGATTTAACAAATAATGCCAATCGTCAATAACTAACGCTGCAAAATATTCCTGAAAATTAGCATGAAAGAAAGCATAAACAGTTTCATCACTACTCGCATCTCTATCTACCAAATTTAACCAACCTACATTACAAGATAAGTCAAATAAATCTTGACCCATTTTTTGAACTGCTAAACTTTCATTTAGTCTAAATCTAGCATCGCTGTTAATTCCTGTTAAAGCTAATTTACCTAATGCTTGATGTAATTCTTGTTTTAAAGTATAGTTGAAATTTTGAGGGACTAACTTACGTTTCCAATCATAAAAATACTGAGTGTATAAACCAAAAAGTTCTGCTTTAGTTTCTGGTAAATCACTATGCTGATTGTTGGAAAATATCTGACATAAAAGAGATAATCTTAAAGGATTGGTAACTAATTCATAAATACGCTCTTTTCCTGGTTCTCGTAATTTCCTATTTAGTTCCTCACCACGCTGTATTTTATCTTCATCACATTTAAACCATTCTTCAATAAATTTATCAACATCTTCAGGTTTAAATTCCTGAGTTTTATAGGTATCAAAACCAGATAATTCATTATTAGTAAGACTTGCATCCCAAACATTTAACCGACAAGTTAAAACTACTCGCGCTTGTCCTAACCAGTCTGTCAATGCTTGAGAAATTTTCCTTAATGCTTCTCTTGGTGAAGATTCTCCAATTTCATCTACACCATCTAACAGTAACCAAACACCACCTTTATAAAAGCGTGACTTTAGCTGTTCCTCTATTTCTGAAGTAGGCTTAAAATCTGGATTAACTAATCTCATTGCATGAGGTAGCCATTTTTCGAGTAGATATTGTTCTAATGTCATCTTTTCCAAGCTACTGAGAGATATAAAAATGGGTAACTCTTTATTTTCTTGTTTGATATATGAAGCAACAGCACTTAATAAAGTTGTTTTACCTGCTCCCGGTTCTCCAACTATAGCAATATGCTTGTTTTTCCCAGTAGGATTTTGATTTATTACTTGTTCTAGAAAATCTTTATGTTCGTAAATTTTAGCAATGACTTCTTTTTCTAATTGATAAATGTCTCTTCTGTCAACATCCTCATCTCGTCGTTGTTGCTGTTTGCGTTCTACTAAACCAAGCAGTACATGAACATTTACCTCAAATCCCATTTCTGAAGCTTTGCGTCTGATGTATTGTTCTTGATCTTCTCGTTTTGTATGACAGACTTGCAACCATTCGTCATTATTTAAAATGGGTATCTGAACATTAGGATTTTGTTGTAACTTTAACCATGCATTAAATTCTTTATTCCATAAGTCATCGAAAACATTTTTCCAAGGAGATTCATCACCTTTAGGTCGTCCGCGTTTATGAGCTTTATGACCAAATAAGTCACAAATTTTTCTTAAATATTTTTGTAATTCTTGTTCATCAATGTCTAAATGTTTATCATTCGCAATTTCTGTATTTTGTAGTTCTGCATTTTTACGATCAAATCTACATAAAAATATCCGTCTATATTCATCGAATAACTGATATTTCGTAGCAATTTCTTCTAAGAAACTTTCTTCGATATCAATATTGTTTTGGAATGAGTTCATATTCTGCTAAATAGGGTTACTTGTGAGTAACTGTAAACTCAATATCATTAGAGTTCAATTAAGGATAACCGTAGGTTGGGTAGAGTGATAGCGAAATCCAACAAATACCCCAAAATGTTGGGTTTCTTTCCTCAACCCAACCCACAAAAATTTACATACATGAATTCAGCATAATAAAAAAATATTAGCTGTCAATATTTTTTGATGAAATTGCATATTTTTATTTAAGTGATATTAATTTGATATTTAATTGATATTTTTTGCATATTTTATTAATTTGTGACTTTTGTAATGATGAATGAGTCGTCAAAACTTAGGGTTTATTCTGATATGCTACAACCTAAACTCAACCTGCTCTCCAACCACTATACTAAACTTGTCAAAGAAAACGGTATTGAATATCTTGAAGATAGTCGTAATATTCGGCTTCCTAGCATCACACCACACAAAATGAGCGGAATTGATCGTGAGATTACCCTAGAATCCAGAAGCAGTCTTATTGAAAAACATCTTCCCGGAACAAAAAAATCCCAAAGAGAACTTGAAACTGAAGGAATGGCTTTTCTCTTTAACGATGAACAAACAATGAAAAGAGTTGCATCGGAAATAAAACTTAGAGGAGAACCTACAGGAATAGAAGATACAGAAGATAAATATGAGCGTTATGGATTATATTTTGCCGAACAAATTGGTTATATACTAAAAGCAGACGGTACTCGAATCCCCCTGCATTACGGTGAAATAAAAATTAAGAAAACTACAGGCAAATATCATGTCATACCTCGCACAAAACCCCGTACAACCTACTGAAATCACTCAAATATCAGAACAAGAAACTGAATGGGAGTTTGCAGAAATTTGGGTAGATACTCTAATATCTCCTCCTTATATTCTAATGTTAGTCAAAGAACAATCAGGAAAATTCTGTATCCATAACCCTGCACAAAACTATAAAATCATCTTTACCAGTGACAATTATGAAGCTGCTAAAATGTGGCTATTAGAGGATGAATATGAAAGATTGAATAGTCGTATTTTACAAGAAGATTCTGATCAATAAAGATTAAAAATATTATAGCCTGCCTCCTCCTCGCTTGCGGGGAGGGAGTTGGGGGTGGTTTTTTGTATTTTACTCAACTGAGAACTGCTATATTTAGGTATAATTTAGAAGTTGGTAGCAAAAGCTTAATCAGTCTCACCCGTGGGTTTCTAGGCAATTAGGATATTATAAAAATAGCGATTACTAGGTCGCGCTTACACTATCGCAAAAGGTAAATCAGATGTCCTAGAAATACCAATAGTTCAACAAATCATGAGGTGGGATATGACAGTATTAAGAGAATCACCCTGGTATAACGAAATCCTCAAACAAGGTTTGCAGCAAGGTGAACAACAAGGAGAAGCAAATTTAATTATTCGCCAATTATCAAAACGTTTTGGTAATCTAGATACAGCAATTGCATTACAAATTCGCCAGTTATCAAGTCCCCAATTAGAAACATTAGGAGAAAGTATTTTTGATTTTTCTGCTATGGCTGATTTAGAAACCTGGTTACAACAAAATACTGATTAAAAAAGTTAAAATCTGGTAAGTGATTAAGGCATCACTTTAGATTACTATTCACTTCCGTATTCTTGCGTCAAAATACAAGAATTTCTAGTATGAAAAGTATGGTTAATCTGGATTAATTCATAGTTATAATAACAGGTAAATATAACCAATTACCACCAAATTGTAGAGAAGTTGTTTGCAACATCTCTACAGAATTTAAAAGAAATTTCAATTTCTTTTTTGTGGTTAGTTATCCTGTTGTAATTAATGTTCAGAACCTTTATCAACACCTGTATGCACAGTTTTTACCCATTTTAGGCGTTTGGGACGAACTGACATCCGGGCAGTGGTGCTACTCATAACTACTAACCAGTGCAACATATAAATACTGCCGCGAATGGTTTGGAGAAGTAACACAAAATAGTTAGATGTTTGCTGATCTTGGCGTGTCCGTTTCAAACCAGCAAACATCCCTACAAAAGACATTGTAACTGACAAACCAGTTACAGGAGCTAACATAGGTGGACGATGGCGAATTACTGACATTAATAAATCTGGTATTACTGCTGTCGGTAAGATATACATAATCAGCAGAAAAATCAGTAAATCCCAGGTTTTCCGCGTCCCCATTCGGTTTTTGAGGATCAGATTCCAGTAATCTAAATAACGCTGATAACCACCTTCAGCCCAACGGTTGCGTTGATGCCAAAGTGCGATCGCATTTGTGACTCCTTCTTCTTGAACTGGGGGATAGAACATACATTCAATATCCCATTTATCCAGATTCAGCCGAATTGTCAAATCTAAATCATCGGTGATTGTTTCCTCATTCCAGCCACCGCAGCTATCCAAAGCTTGACGACGGACAAATTGACCATTCCCCCGCAATTCACCAAGTCCACCAATAGCAGTACGTTGTTGTTGAAACCAGGTATCAACTGCCATTTCTGCCATTTGTCCCTTAGTCCAAAAATTTTCTTTGGCGTTAGCGATCGCTTTTCGCACCTGCACCGCTCCCACCTGTTCTTTTTGGAACAAAGGTACTACCTGTAATAGTAAATCTGGGTTAACTTGAGCATCGGCATCAAATACAGCAATGATGTCCCCCTTAGTCATAGGTAAGACTTGATTCAAAGCACCTGATTTACCACCTGTCGCTTCCGGTGAACGTCTGAGTACCTTGAGTTGCTTGTATTCCTGCGTTAGTTGTGCTAATAACTGCGGCGTGCTGTCGGTACTGTTATCGTCAATAATCCAGACTTCATATTCGCCATTGGCATATTCCAGACTACAAAGGCTTTTAACCAACCTGCCAATTACTGCTTCTTCATTTTTTGCAGCCACCAACAAAGAGACACAAGGCAAATCTCCCTGTATTTCTTTAGCGTGATGGCGGGGTCTAGCAAAAATAATCCCCAAGGCGTGAATGCCTAAGACAGTAGTGAGTCCGAGAATGAAAATAGAACCCCAGGAAACTAAATGTAGAGCGATCGTCCCACCCCAGACTATAGTCAAGACTAGGGCGGCTTTGGGTCTACGTTGTTGGAACTGGGATGATGGTAATAAAGACACAGCATTTGGCTCTACCACAGATTCCTCTTCTGCCGATAGGTCAGACAGTAGGGAATTAAGCGGATCAGAACTTCCGTTATAAGATTCGTTTTCAGGCCAGGAATTCGCTGGCATAGTTACTTGATTTAAAAACCAGTATTTGTCTACACCGCTCTCTGAAATTTATTCAAATTTACTTACACAAATTTGATGTTCAGTTCCTACTTAAGTTTTGATCTCTCAGTAGGTTGACAGGGCAGAGCTATCCCTGTTGACGGTAAACAACCGTTAGTTATCTCCTTAATATACATCAAGGGATGTCTTTCCCGATTTTTGAGAATCTTGAAAAACCACCTAATTCAATTTGGTCTATTTTTTTTAGTGTGTGCAAAGACACATTTTTATGGGAATACTATTGATGAAAACCAAATATACCCAGTTGTTAGCTAAGTGGAGGAATCTTAAACAATGTCTATAGATCAACTACAGCCTGTAACTCAGCAACAAGCAAGCGTCTATCTCCCTTATATTCAGCAAAGCAAACGAAATTTCTTGCCTTATGCTATCAGTCTTTATCAAAAAGGCTTTGTGGAAGGACATCGCAATATTGAAGGCAGTGATAATATTCCCTTTATCGCTACCTGGAATGTTGCTACCCTACCATCAGACCTCACCCGCTGCCGAATCCAGTTTGATGGCAATGCTGAATTAGGTTACGAAGTGATGATGGCAAGTTTTGAGTTTATTAATTTCTTAATTGAATTAATGGAAAACCATAAGCGCCAAAAAATTAGCGATTTTTCTATAACCTTTTACCGCAAACTGCTGCGTGTAGAAGAATAAGAGGAGACAGGGAGCAGGGTGTAAGGGCCAGGGAGTAGGGGAGACATTGACCCATTACCGTTCGGCTGACGCTCACGGCGGAAGCCAATTGCCTATCACCCAATCCCCAATGATGCGTCAGCCTTCCATCAGAAGCAACTAAAATTAGGAAACACCTAGCTGGGTTCAACAGACTTTTGAAATTAGGAGTGCATGGCGTGCCAACATCTGCTAAATATTTGCTGATTGGATCAGTAGAGACTTACAGTGGTAAATCCGCAACAATTTTAGGGTTGTCTCATCAGCTAAAGCAAAAAGGACTGGATATAGCCTACGGTAAACCACTGGGTACTTGTTCAAAGTCCGCAGATGGAACCTTAGTTGAAGAGGATGTTCAGTTCATTACTCAGAGCCTAGAATTACCGGAAAACCGCGTTGCACCGACTTTGTTAGCTTTAGATGAGTCCACTGTCCAAAAACGCTTACGTGGTGAGGATCAAACTAATTATCAGCAGTTACTAGGTCAGCATTATTTACAAATACCAAGAGGTGATTTGTTGCTGTTAGAAGGGCCTGGTGATTTACCAGAAGGTAATTTGTTTGGCTTGTCTATGCTGCAAGTTGCTGAAGTCTTAGATACTGCTGTGCTATTAGTACATCGTTATAAGTCAATGCTCTCAGTTGAAGCATTGTTGTCTGCTAAGAAACAGATAGGCAATCGCTTGATTGGTGTGGTAATCAATGAAGTTCCAGCCGCACAATTAGACTTATGTGATAGTCTCTTACGTCCATTTTTGGAACAAGAAGGAATTCCTGTACTAGCAATGCTGCCTAAAAGCGACTTGCTTCGCAGCGTTAGCGTGGGAGAACTGGTAAAACAGTTAAAAGCCGAAGTTCTCTGTCGCAGCGATCGCTTGGATTTATTGGTAGAAAGTCTGGCAATTGGGGCTATGAATGTGAATGCAGCTGTCAAGTATTTCCGCAAACGCCGCAATAAAGCGGTAGTTACAGGGGGCGATCGCGTGGAAATTCAGCAAGCAGCTTTAGAAACTTCTACCCAATGTCTGATCCTCACAGGACAATTACCACCTCCTACCTTTATCCTTAATCGCGCTGAAGAATTAGAAATTCCCATTTTGTCTGTTGACCTCGACACCTTAACCACAGTGGAAATTGTTGACCGCACTTTTGGTCAAGTCCGTGTCCACGAACCTCTCAAGGTAGAGTGCATTAGCCAGTTAATGTCCGAACATTTTGACATTAGCCGTTTGTTATCTCAACTAGGAATGAACCCGGCAGCGACTTTATCTTAAGTCTCATTATTTACCCCAATTACTAGTTAATCGCCCGCGTCAATCCTACCTTTGAGTTATCAGCCAGCAAACAATCTACCTTCACATCCTCGGCGTAATTCCTACTTTTTACTATTTGTCAACACGTTTTCAACCACAAAATCTTTGTTACCTAGCAAAGAAATTGAAAAAACGTAGCAATCTGTAACTCTAGTTGGCTTCCCACCTACACGCTGTTTGGTAGAATATCTGGGTTGTTTAATCTGATCACTCCATCTTTGAGCCAGTCAACCGACATCATCAACCTTGATACATTAGCGCAAGAACTAGCAACAATCCAGCAAACAGGTTCTAAACGAATCGCCTTGTTGGGTTCTCGTCATGTGCCAATTACTCATCAAAATCTCATTGAAATGATGACTTATGCCCTAGTTTTATCGGGCAATCGGGTCATCACTTCCGGTGCTACAGGTACTAATTCAGCTGCCATTCGGGGTGCAACACGGGCTGATGCAAACTTGTTGACGGTAATCCTACCCCAGAGTTTGGAACGCCAGCCCCATGAATCGCGCCAACAACTAGAAGAAGTCATGCATCTAGTTGAAAATCCCAGCAATGACAATCTATCTTTGGCTGAGGCAAGTTATTTGTGTAACAAGGAGATTGTCTCCCGTTGTCAACAACTGATCTGCTTTGCTTTTCACGACAGCCGCACCCTGCTGCAAACTTGTGGAGACGCAGAAGAACAAAGAAAAGTGGTGACACTGTTCTACTTTGACTAAAGTGAAACGTAGTCTCCACATAGCTAATGATAGAGATGGGAAATTACCATTGGGTACTGGGTAATGTTTTTTCTGAATTACCTAGTACCCCTTCGCACTTACTTACCAAAAACTACTACCAATATTTTTTAGGTTAATGTCTCTATTGCAACTGCCCATACCTGTTATTTTTCTTTACTCTATTGCTGCTGCCGTTGGGCTAATTTATGTACCTTATTTATTGGTAGCCTACGGTCGGGCGCGGGTTGGGTTTGATCTTTCTGCGCCTCGTGCCATGTTTGATAAATTACCGCCCTATGCTCAAAGAGCTACCTGGGCGCATCAAAACTCCTTTGAGGCGTTTATGATTTTTGCAGCTGCTGCGCTCATGGCTTATGTAACAGGAGTGAATTCTTCCCAAGCAGGAATGGCTGCAATCGCATTTATCCCGGCTCGGTTGCTATACTCTTTCTTCTATATTGTGAATATACCTCTTTTGCGATCGCTCATGTTTGGCATCGGCTCTTTTAGCTCTGGAACCCTCTTCTACCTGAGTATCATGCAAGTTAGAGGATAGGAGATTGGGGAAATGGTGAGATTAATAATCCAATCACCATATGCCTAACGGCAGGCTACCGCCAACACCAATCACCAATTCCAAATTCCAAAATTAAACATCTCACATCCAAAAATCTGTTATGGCTTCTACTTTTTCTTTTGACATTGTGAGCGACTTTGACCGCCAAGAATTAGTCAATGCTATTGATCAAGTAGTGCGAGACATCAAAAGCCGTTACGATCTCAAAGATACGAAAACGACTGTCGAGTTAGGCGAAACAACCATTACAATCAGTACCGACAGCGATATGACTTTAGATGCTG
Organism: Anabaena sp. EIM26; assembly: GCF_057568715.1. Lineage (NCBI taxonomy): Bacteria > Bacillati > Cyanobacteriota > Cyanophyceae > Nostocales > Nostocaceae > Anabaena > Anabaena sp. EIM26. The sequence continues at coordinate 4,099,134 of NZ_CM172472.1, forward strand.
TACACGGCATACTGCGGGAAAAAGCCGCTAAACGCAACCTCTCACAAAAAATCTTTGATTTTGGCAAAGTTGAATCTGCCAGTGGTAATCGCGTCCGTCAAGAAATTACCCTCCAAAAAGGCATCAGTCAAGAAATTGCCAAGCAAATTTCCAAATTGATTCGTGACGAATTTAAAAAAGTGCAAGCCTCAATTCAAGGTGATGCCGTGCGGGTTACAGCGAAAGCCAAAGATGACCTGCAAACTGTTATTTTGCGACTGAAGCAAGAAGACCTTCCTGTAGCTTTGCAATTTACAAACTATCGTTAGAAACTAAGCTGTTACGCACCTAGTTTTTTAACCGACTCTAGGCTAGAGAAGAGTTTTAGCCTCTCAATTATATGATTTAGATGCGCGACAGCTTAGGAACTGGGGAGAACTGGGGACTGGGGACTGGGTATTGGGCATTATTGGGCATTAATTATTCTTCCCCTGCACCCCGCACCCTGCCCCTCTGCCTCTTCTTCCCCTGCCTCTAACTACTTCCTGTACCAATACTTTTTTGAAACGCAGGGCGTTCATTTATTTGCTGGATATATTTCAACACCGCTGGGTAGGCACTCAAATCTAGCTTCAACATGATGGGAATATACGCGAGTATAGATCCCACAGCTACATCGGCAACAGTAAATTCATGACCCAGCAAGAAAGGTTGTTGCCCTAATAGTTCATTTAGGGAAGTTAATAAGCGTGGCATTTCCCTCGCCCGATTAACTTCCACAAAAATTCCTATAGCCAAACTGGAATTGCCAAATAATACCCACTGAGAAATTATGGCGCGTTCCTCTAGTGACAATGTCTTATTGCCATGCTTTTCGGCAAGATACAACAAAATTGCCCCAGATTCCCACAGTTGAAAATCGCCATCAACAATTGCTGGTACTTTACCTATAGGGTTAATTGCTAGGTACTCAGGTTGTAGGTGTTCACCTGCTTTCATATCCAGCAGGACAAACTCATAGGGAACTTCTAATTCTTCTAAATACCATTGGACAATTGATGCACGGCTAAAATTGCCACCGTAAAGTTTTAGCATAATTACCTAAAATTAAAGAACTTTATGTGTATGGGAATGCTGTTTAATGTTGTCTTCTTTGCTAACAACTCTGGCAGCATTTAGTACTCGTTTACGTTCTGTAGAATAATTGAAATCGCTTTTAGTTACACCTACGGGTATAAATGATTGGGCTGATTGACGACGCTTGTAAGTACGAGCAGCAGAAAATGCTCTTAGCACAAATTCATCTCCGAACTGCGCTGACTCTGGAAGTCCATGAGGTAAAACCAGTGTATCACCTTCTAAAATAGCGCCTAGAGTAGTTGCATAAGCAAGCTTGTAGGATGTAGGGATGCCTTTTAATATCGCTTCCAAGGCTGCTGAAGGAATAGGTTCTATAACTTCAATTTGATGCACTTCACCATCATCTTTGTAAAAGCAAGTTGCCAAACCGATCACAATGTAATCATCGGCTGTGAGGTCGGGAGCATTTGGATAAGAAATTGCTGTTGTCATGGAAAAATTCACTCAATAATTTAAATCTAGGGAAATGGGGAGGATCAGGCAGATGGAGGACGGGTAGAATTTTGATCTTTGCTTCTGCTGTCACCTAAATTTCCAGGCTTGTTGGCATTCTACCAATTTGTCACTGATACTACTTGACTATTCTTGAATATTGAGCTAATTCTTTCAGGAATTCGACTTGTGGGTGAAGTATATATTATTGGGCTGATAGCTCAATTTTTTAAGTAGTTTAAATTTAGTCCGTTCAGCATAGACTCCTGAACAAGTGACACAGTGGCTAAACCACTTGTAGGCAAAAAACTATAATTTGATTTCACAGAGCGAGTAGCTCAGGCAGGAATATATGGATCATTACTCCTTTTTAGCTTCTGGCAGTCATAAAAATCAACTATACAGAGATGAGCAGAAAAATACTGTATATACAAAAACTGGAGTTAAAGATAGTAGTAAATCTCAGGTTGAAGACAGCTATTTACGGTCTTGTGCTTTAAAGTTAGCTCACCAAGGAGATTACACTAAAGCGATCGCTTTGTTAAGCCAACTCATTGACAGTGATCCTCACAATGCAGTCGATTACAACAACCGGGGTCTAATTTATTTTCAAAGTGGTGAATCGCAAAAAGCACTGCATGACTACAATACAGCAATGCAAATAAATCCTAAGTTAGCTAGTGCTTATAATAACCGAGCTAATTACTATGCTGCTTGTGGGGAGTTAACAGCAGCACTAGCTGATTATGATCAGGCTTTAGATTTGAATCCCCGTCATGTTCGCGCTTGGATTAACCGGGGTATTACCCTGCGTGATTTGGGGCAATATAAGGAAGCAATTGATAATTTGGAAATTTCACTGCTGTTTGGTCAACTACAAGGTCACATTTGGGCTGAACGTGGCAGGACTTATCATTTGTGGGGTGACTGGAATTGTGCGATCGCAGATTATTACCGCGCCCTGACACACATAAGCTCTTTAAACACCAAGGAAGATGTTTCTAGTTATCGCCTCCGGTTACAACTAGAAAATTGGTTAAATGAATTGCTGTTTCCCCAAAAAACAGATTGGTAGATTTTTAACAAATTCAAAATTAAAATAATTCTTAATAGTGCTATAGTGCTGACCACAGGCTACGCTAACGCAATTCGTAAGCCGTTGATGCTAAATATTATATTTAGATGTCAGCATTACAACCCTTTTGGTGAATAAATAATTTTTCACTCTTTTTCAGCACTTTATTTTTAGCTGTCTGGGGAGTTATTGAGATAAAATTTTGATCTAAAAAGCTGGCCTTTTAAGGTATAAAATCCCTCACTCAGAAGAACTTTAATTCCTACAAATGCCGCTTTATAGACTAATTGTTCAATAAATCTGGCGTAGATTTTTGTAAAAAACTCAGAATTATCAAAAACCTAAAATTTGCCTCACGGTATGGAATCTGATTTTTCATCATCTTTACGATCTGGATCAATCAGTACTATTTGCCTCTGGCTGGGATCAAAACGATATGATTGCTCTTGTCTGATACTCTTAGCTTGGCGGGGATCAAAATTGCGGCTAAATTCAGCCCTTAAATTATTAACACGTCCTTCCATTAACTTGACTTCTGTGCGGATTTCTCGCAACTTGTCTTGCTGTAGCCAGTGATAAGGTAAAAGCTGTACTAGAGCAGATACTGCTGCTGTAAGAATAACCAAATTAACAGTTATTTTGGCAGTGGTTTCTATTGCCATTATCTGGTAAGAACGCTGGCGAAGATGTTTTTTTGGTCGGGGTACAGAACGACGCTGTTTTTCTGGCTGTAGCGGGGGTCTGGATGGTTGAAAGGCGTTCATGATGCTAAAAAGAGCCTCGCTGATTGAAGGGCAGCACCGTCAAAAGCAAACTGGCGCTAATTTCGGCTTGATTTAGCTGCCATATTACTTCATTTTTTGGAAATTTCTACAAGTATTACATTATTAAAAAAGATACCTGGCATACTTAGGTACATTTTTCTAGAAACTTTTGGCTCAAAGTCATAAGAGTCTAGACACTGTAACCTGTATTGCCAGGATCAATTAGTCTTCTGAGCGTGTCACATCTGGGTGTTATTTGTAAAGTTCAGTAGCTAAACGCCAAGCCAAAATGCCTGGAATTAGAGCCACAGCTAGAGCGATGTACACTTGAGTATCTGATATGGACATGGTGGAAACCCTCTTAAACGTCAAACTATGATGATTAACACTTCCTTTACTACTTTTCCCTGTTTTGCCAAAATTGGGGAATATCTTGTTACAAGATGCAACAAAAACATGATTTGGAGTCAGGAGTCAGGAGTCAGGAGTCAGGATGAAGAATATTTTTCTCCCTCATCTTCCCTATTCCCTATTCCCCATTCCCTGTAACCTATGACTTTGTACTTGGGTATTGATTTTGGTACATCTGGCGCACGAGGTGTAGTGATTAATGAAGAAGCTAGGATATTGTCCCAAATGCGTCATCCTTGGACATTAGTAACTGATTGGGTAAATTGCTGGGAGAAGACTTTATGGAGCCTTCTAGAGGGAATTTCAGAGGAATGGCGGCGAGAAATTGGTGCGATCGCTATTAACGGTACTTCTTCCACAATTTTGCTCACAGATGCCACTGGTAAACCTGTAGATGATCCCCTATTGTACAACGATGCACGGGGATCAATGATGATAAAGGATTTGAGCAGTATTGCACCTCCAAATCACACGGTTTTAAGTGCAACTTCTAGCCTCACCAAACTCTTATGGATGCAACAACTACCCACTATTAGTCAAGCTAGATATTTACTACATCAAGCTGATTGGTTAGCGTTTTTATTGCATGGACAATTAGGTATTAGCGATTATCACAACGCCTTAAAGCTGGGTTATGACGTAGAAAAATTGCAATATCCAGAATGGTTAGAAAAATTGCCAATACAGGTTCATTTACCGCAAGTTTTAGCCCCTGGTACTCCCATTGCTGAATTACGTCCAGAAATTGCGGCTAGATTTGGTTTTAGCCGTGATTGTCTAGTATGTGCAGGCACAACAGATAGCATTGCGGCTTTTCTGGCTAGTGGGGCAAAATTACCAGGAGAAGCTGTAACTTCATTAGGTTCAACGTTGGTACTCAAACTTTTGAGTCGTACCCGTGTAGAAGATTCACAATATGGAATTTACAGCCATAAATTAGGTGATTTGTGGCTAACTGGTGGAGCTTCTAATACGGGAGGTGCAGTATTAAAAAAATTTTTCAGTAATGACGAGTTAATCAACTTAAGTCGGGAGATTGATCTATCAAAAGAAAGTGAGTTAGATTATTATCCATTATTGAAAGAAGGCGATCGCTTTCCCATTAATGATCCCCACCTACCTCCAAGACTAGAACCCCGTCCAGATCATCCTAGAGAATTTTTACATGGATTGTTAGCAAGTATGGCAAAAATTGAAGTGCGGGGATATGAATTATTACAGCAACTAGGGTCTGACAAATTAATTCGTGTTTATACTGCTGGTGGTGGTGCAGCAAATTCTACTTGGACAGTTATTAGAGAAAAGTATTTAAAAGTTCCTACATTTTCCTCTGTGAATACCGAAGCAGCTTATGGAACTGCCCTTTTAGCGATGCGTGGTATTAAGAGAGAAAAATTAAATTGAGACTTACAGCATCAGGATAGTCAAACTATTATTTAAGGAATTGGTGAACCTAATAAGCTGTTAGAGTGAAAATAAAAAACCCTTGCCATAATGGGTAGGAGTTAATCCTGAACTAATCTGTTCACTAAAGACTGAAGATTCCCTATGTTAACAGGCACAACTTTACAAAGTGGAAAATATAGTATTATCCAGGAAATAGGCCGGGGCGGATTTGGTATTACCTTTAAAGCTATGCATCACTACTTGGGCCAAGAGGTAGTGATGAAAACTATCAATGAACGACTGCGACAAAACCCTGATTTTCCCAAATTCGAGCTACAATTCCAAGACGAAGCCAGAAGATTAGCCACTTGTGTCCATCCCAATATTGTTCGGGTTAGTGATTTCTTTGTTGAGAATGGGCTACCTTACATGGTGATGGAATATATTCCTGGGGAAAATTTAGGTGAAGCATTTGTTTTACCAGGAATATCACTACCAGAAGAAACAGCAGTTCATTACATCCGCCAAATTGGTGCAGCATTACAGGTAGTACATAAAAATGGTTTGCTACACCGAGATATTAAACCTGATAATATCATCCTCCGCCAAGGAACTCAGGAAGTAGTGCTGATTGATTTTGGTATTGCTAGGGAATTTAATAGTGGTGTTAGACAAACTCACACAGGTTTAGTGAGTGAAGGTTATGCACCGATTGAACAATATTTAACCCAAGCACCGCGTACTCCAGCTACTGATGTTTATGGTTTAGCAGCAACTTTATATGCACTGTTAACAGGACAAGTTCCCATACCAGCATTATTGAGAGATAGAGAACCAATGCCTTCTCCCCGTGAATTACAACCTCACTTGAGCGCATATATTAATCAAGCCGTAATGCGGGGTATGGCGGTTGAGTCTCGGTTTCGTCCTCCTACAGTAGCAGAGTGGCTGCAATTACTACCAGGAATTGGGTTAGAGATAACACCGCAAATACTCACTCAACCAGCACCGACTATAGATTTATCCACTCAACAGTCAGAAAATTTGCTCAAAACAGTTGCACCTGCTTCTATTCCTACACCATCATTAACAGGGAAGTTAACAGGGTTATCTCAAAAAATTGGTACTAAGGCATTTATCGGTGTTGGTGTCATCTTAGTTGCTACTACGGCAGGATTTAGCATCACTAAAATATTGCCCAAATCTCAGTTGCAGTCAGATCCCACACCACTTGTTGAACAACCTACTCAAGAATTTACCACGCCAAAAACTGTTGTTGAAAATCAACCCTCACCTCAGAATCAAGAAACTCGAACTTTCTCAACCCGTAAATCGACATCTGTCTCTAGTGATGTGAGTGAAAGACGCAAGCGTAACCAGCGTGTTTCCCCAGAACCAACTCCTGATAGTGATAGTGATAGTGTTTCTGATCAGATTTCTCCAGAAAAATCGCCTCAAGATAACTCTCGCAAATTCTCACCCCGCAAAATTCAGCAACCCGCTTCTACACCTGTTGTTACTCCTGCACCTTCCCTACTTGAGAAACTAAGGGAAGTCCAATCGTCTCCTTCAGATGCCTCGGCACCATCTTTAGAAAATACCTCACCCGTTAAAATTGAGAATAACGACTCTCCTAAACCTTCTGCATCTAAAAATTCTGTAGTTATACCCACAGCACCACCACCTAAAAATTCTGTAGTTATACCCGCAGCACCACCAGCAGAATCGAAAAGTTCAGATTCTTCTGCGGTAGTTGTTCCCACGCAGGATATAAAATCCAATTCGGCTTCAGAAAAATCAGAAAGTGAGAGTAATTAGCTCAATTTTGGTTTTGATTCAAAACAATAATTTCTCCTTTTTCATCAATTTTGAGCATATTATCGGGAAAATCATGATTATTTAAATAACGTAGCAGTCCAACGGTTCGGAAATATTGATCAATTTGTGGGATACCTTGGCGATTTAAATGAATAGGAATAATTTTACTGGATACTAAGTTTCCCTCCGAGTTGAGTTTTACTTCTAAAATCATTGAGTAACCTGTTTGGGCATTTGTAGATAAAGTCCGATATCCTAAAAAGTTACCTAAAGAATAAGCAATAATTTTTTCTTTGTAAATTTCTATTGCTCTGGGAACATGAGGCCCATGTCCTAAAACCAAATCTGCTCCTGTATCAATCATTGTCCGGGCAAATTTTAAGGAATTACCTCGGTTTTCACCATAAAAGAATTCTGTTTTATCCTTTACGTGTAAAGCGCTGGTTCCTTCTGCTCCAACTTGCATCGACACAATGACGATTTTGGCGTTGTTTTTGGCTTCTTCTACCAGAGCTTTGGCTGCTTCTAAGTTGTGAATAGAATTATATAAGTCATAAGTTGTAAAGCCAATCATCGCAATTGGTATTTGATTAGCTTCTAAATAAAGGATTTGATTTTTATGACCTAATGTTTTTATACCCGCAGTTTCTAAATTTTTAATTGTATCTCGCTGTCCAATTAGACCAAAGTCCATTGTGTGGTTGTTAGCAATATTGAATACATTAAAACCAACTTCGGCAAATAATTGAGCATAAGCGGGTGGTGAACGAAAAGCAAAAGTTTGTCCGCGACTGATATCTTTGGAACTGTAAGGATGGTTAGTTAAGTTGCTTTCAAAGTTACCAAATAAAATATCTGCTCCTTGTAAATAGGATCTGACGGATGTTGGTAGTAGCTGATTGGGATTCCGTGGCAATCTATAATTAGGAAAATTCGTACCAGGTATGATATCCCCAACTGCTTTAATGGTGATTGTTTGCTCTTCATCACCTGAGCTAGGAATCGAATCGGGAGTGAATACAGGAATCTCTGTGGCAGCAGCATTTGATTGGTGTATTTTTCCAAACCTGATTGTTACTCCTAAACTAATACCGAGACAAAAGCAAACACTCAGAAAACTCCAAGCAAATAATTGCATCTGGCTACGACTTGCCATTTGTCACTCCTCAAACACTGGCATTAGTCTAACTCAAAATACTGTGATGTAAAGGTATCCTTTCGTTTGCTTGCCAAAAATTCTGACTGACTCACAAACAAATAGTACTAAGGAATATTTTAACTATTGTCTTAAGTATTTATAAGTAGATAAACTCATTTTCATTTCTATGAGTGAAAATGAGCTAATATCTTTGATGTATAGCTCCATTTTGTTATGTCTATAATTTCGTTTTTATCCTGGAAATATTAGTCTGGTTTATGATTTTCTCTTGAATATCTTTTTTCTTTATCTGTTAACCTCTCCAGGTGGTGTTCATTCTTATTGCTTCTTATTGAGAATAGGTTTTGATGACATTTTTGGTGATTTACTGCTTCTCAAATGCCTTTTTTCACTGTATATGTCTGTTTTTATGCTAACTTTGATTTTTTATCTCCGTAATTTCCCTTTGGGACAGTTTGGGGTGCGGAATGTAGGTTTCTATAATCTGAACTGATACTAAATTTTTAGATTCACAACAGAGTTTACATTCCTGTGCTGAAGAGATAAAAGCCGATTCTAACCCATAATTTTTGGTAGTAATTGGGTTTTTTTGGTGTATATCTTCCAGCATATTGCCAAAAAATAGGAGAAATAACTATGACAATGACAGGACTAGATACCTTTGACGCTACAGTGCAGAAGACAATTCCTTGGATTAATGAGTTAGCGAAAGAATTGGGATGGGAAAATAAACATCAAGTTTTCCAGGGGTTGCGAGCTACATTACACGCGTTGCGCGATAGCTACGCTAACCAAAGGTACGCTTAACAGTAGAAGAAGCTGCTCATTTAGGAGCGCAGTTACCAATTCTATTGGGTGGATTTTACTATGAAAATTGGCGACCAGGGGCGAAAATGATCAAGGATCGAACGAAGGAAGAATTTCTCAACCATATCCGTGACTACTTCCGCAATGTTAACGCTGATATTGATCCTGAATCTTTAGTGCGTGCTGTCTTCAAAATCATGGCTCAACGAGTTTCCTCAGGAGAAATTGAAGATGTTATTAACATGATGCCACCTGCATTGCGAGAGCTTTGGCCAGAAACAGTTCGCAGATGAAAAAATCAACGGAGAGGGGGGGATTCGAACCCCCGTTGAGTTACCCCAAAACGCATTTCGAGTGCGTCACCATCAACCACTCGGACACCTCTCCAAATTTTCTATTCACAAAGTTTAGTGAACAATAGATAAATTATTATATCACATTATATCATCGAATGATGGCTTTACCAGTGGCAGCTATCCCGATGCCTCGACTTGTTACAAACTGGAAGCCTTATTTTCTGTAACTTGAATAAAAGCTTCAAATTCACCCTTGGGAGTCCATTGAATAGCCCCATCTCTACCAGTGAAGAACAGTTTAGTTTTTTCTAGACTTAAAGCAGATAAAGTTTTGCTATCAAGAGTATTAGTCGTAGCGATAGCTACTTGTGGTTTCAGTGCAACAACCAAATCTTGCAAAGATTCCGATGGACACCAAAGCACTTGCGGACTAGATAAATCACCAGTTTTCATCAACTGTTCTATTTGTTGAGATTTGACACTACCTACTAATAACCAATTTTGTCCAAAAACTTGCAATCGTAAAATTGGTAATTTCTCATTCATAAATTGGGAAATACTAGAACTAGTATTCACTATTTGCCCTAATCCTAAAGGCTGATAAATTCCCTCATACTTTTGTAGCTTCTGTTGAATTGCTTGAGTTGCAATATTATTGTTTGGCTGGGAAGCATAAGCATAAAAATTCTTAATAGGTAAACTTTGCAGAACTTCTAACCAAGCATCATTTTGATTACCTAAGAAATTACTGGCAATTGCTGAATCAATTTTATTAACACCTTGCTGTTGTAGAAATGGTAGAATTGTGAAGCGTCCTGTACCTTCATCTCCACTATTAATCAGAGTGACTTTTCCTCTATCTTGAATCACTAAAACTGGTTCTGTATCAGTTGCTAATAAAGTGATTCGCAATAAACTACTAGTAGAATGCCAAATAGGAATTATTACTAAAATAACAGTAATTAATCCAGCAAACCACCATCGCCGCTGCCACCATCGCAGCAACCAAGTTGATATAATTAATCCATAAATTACCAGCATTTGCCAAGTTGATATACTACCAACTGCAACTGAGCTTCCTGGCAGATTAGCAAAAAATTCTGCTAATTGAATTAACCAATGAGTTGGAAAGTACAAAAAACTTGCTAAAGTACTGCCCACATCTGGCAAAATTAAGCTTGCCAAGCTGCTAACCATTCCACCAATACTAATAACAGAAATTAATGGTGTAGTGATGATATTTAATGGCACACTGTAAACAGCTACAACACTAAAAACTTGCAATAGTAATGGTAGAGTCCAAATCGTGGCAGCTAAGGGAACAGAAATTAAAGAAGCGATCGCAGGTGGTAGCCAATCCAAACGTTTAGTTATCGGTGTTGCAGTGACAACTAACCCCAAAGTTGCCAAAAAGCTGAGTTGAAAACCTAAATCCCAAATCCAAAGTGGATTAAATAATAATAACAGCGTAGCTGCCAGCAGCAAAGATCCTAGTTGTTGAACTTTCCTTTCCAACGCCAAACCAACTAAGGCTGCAAAACCCATAATTACCGCTCTAAGTACCGCAGCTTGAAACCCCGCTAAACAAAGAAAAGTAATTAAACCCAAGGAACCAAAGATAATCTGCGTTACCTTTTTTGTACGTCTAGTTAGCTGTAAAATTACACCCAAAATCAGGGAAGTTTGAAAACCAGAAGCTGCTAAAGCATGGGCTAATCCCACCTTCACAAATAAATCGCGGATATCGTAGGGTAAATCAACAGTTTTACTACCCAAAACCATAGCACTCACCAGCGGCCCTTCAGGAACTCCTAACCAACGTACTTGCGATCGCACAATTTTTTCCCTAACCTGCCACCATCCCCATTTTCGGTTTTCATCAATCAAATTTATTTGTTTTCCAATCAAACCAGCAAATGTACCTTCCTGCTTTAAATATTTCTGAAAATCAAAAGCACCAGGGTTTGATGCAGCTTTTGGCTTGTACAACATCCCCGTCACAGCAATTTGTTGACTAGGATATAAACCAGTAGCTTGGAGTATAGGTACAGTCACATATAACTTACCCGTTACCCCTTTTGGCACACTAGCTGGGCCTTTATCATTTTTAACCTCATCTAGCTGTGTCGCTTCCAGCCAAAATTGCCCTCTCTGACTCCGCGTTAAACGAGGACTACTCGCAACTTCTCCACGTACAATCACCAATTGTTCTTGATTACTATTATTTTCCCCAGAAACAAACTGACTAATATCTTTTTCCCCTGGTTGGGGTATCCGCAATTGAAAATACAGGGTTGCTAACAATCCCACTAAACCAGCTATTAGCCAAACCCTAGGATGAGGAGTAGTTTGCGGAGTATTAGCAGATGCCTTAGCTTTAGTTACAGATTTTTCTCGTTTCTGAGCAAATTTTCGCAAATTAATATAAGTTGTCCGAAATAGAACTGCGGCTAATATCCCCAGAACTAAAATTCCTACACCACCCCAAGGAACTGCCGTCAGCAGCAACCCTAGAATATAGGCAAGACAAATAATTACGCTACTACTCTGCATCATAAAACTTTAATTGCCAAAGCACATATCTAAATTTTCTTTAACTCTTGTGGGTTGGGCATCTTGCCCGCCCTAATTATGCCCGTTAAATGTCAAACAACGGAAAATTCATAGCCGTTTGCCTTAGCAATACTGGTCTCACAAAGATATACCCAAATTAAAGCCTAATACAGCATGAACAAACAAAATCAAAAGTGCTGTACTTCCTAAATAAGCATGAACTGCACGTAACCCTGCTTTATTTCCCAAAAATCCACTCACAGAAATTGCACCATTAACCAACAGCAATAACAGCACAATTGAACCAGTCCAAAAATGAGGACTTTCAAAAAGTGGCTGATGCTGCATCACCAACGACAATACACCACCTGTATAACCACCTGCCAAGAATACAAATAACCAAGGTGCTAATTGACGATGGGCGTTTCGACTTTTAACCGCAGCATCTTTATCTTGCAGCAGTTTTCCCCGCCAACCTGCCACTCCCACAAAACTACCCACCACAAAAACCACAATTCCCATCATCAAGGGATGTCCCCAATGCACAATTGGTTCAGGAACACCCAGAGAACGAAACCAAACTGCAATAGGTTCCAAAGCTTCACTGATATTTACCATCTGACACACACCACTGTTTGTACTGTAAGCCACTACCCCCCTAGGGGGGTAAAATTTCATGCCTAATGTTCAACTTACGGGATTTTTAAGCAATGGAAAACCCAACTTCTCCCTTTGCTCAACATATAAATGAGCGACTTTTCTTGCTAAATGCCGAATCCTAGTAATGTAGCGAGTTCGTTCCGTCACCGAAATCACACCCCGTGCATCCAGCAAATTAAAAGTATGCGAACACTTAATCACATAGTCCAAACTGGGTAAAACCAGTCCTCGTTCTGTTAGCTGGCTGGCTTCCTGCTCATATATATTAAACAGAGTCAATAACATCTCAGGATTAGATGCCTCAAAGTTGTAAGTACACTGCTCAATCTCACCCTGAAGATGAACATCGCCATAGGTTATCTTATCCGTCCACTGGATCTTAGTTATGGCCTCTACTTGCTGGAGATACATCACCAGTCGCTCTAGCCCATAGGTAATCTCAATTGACACCGGACGGCAATCAATCCCCCCACACTGTTGGAAATAGGTAAATTGAGTAATTTCCATCCCATCTAACCACACTTCCCAACCAGTACCCCAAGCCCCCACCGTCGCATCTTCCCAGTTATCTTCCACAAACCGAACATCATGATCTTCTGGACGAATACCTAAAGCCCTTAAAGAATCAAGATAAATATCTTGGATATTATCTGGTGAAGGTTTAATCAAAACTTGATACTGATAATAATGTTGAAACCGATTCGGGTTTTCGCCATAGCGTCCATCTGTAGGACGACGACAGGGTTCAACATAAGCCACAGACCAAGGTTCTGGACCCAACGCTCTTAAAAAAGTATGGGGGTTTTTCGTGCCGGCTCCCTTCTCCATGTCATAAGGTTGAGCAATCAAGCAGCCACGCTCGCTCCAAAACTGATGCAATATCGCTATTACTGACTGAAAATTCACTATCTACTCTTCCTTGAGTCAACAATGCCTCAACCATTGTTGCCTAAACCCAGCATTATGAGCAGCTTTGAGGCATTAAAAAAAAGCCCAAAATTTTTTTGTCAAAGGAGTTGACAAACGAAAGAAGGTTCGATATATTGAATAAGTGCCAAAGAGAGAGCCGCGAGAGAGCAGGACTCGGAGGGACACCGAACCTTGAAAATATTATAGTTTGAAAGCCAGTATACAACAAGAGATTGTGTCAGTAAAGAAAATAACCTGACCGTGGTTGTAAAAACGGTCAAAAGAGCTTAAGAAGAACGAACCAAAATGGAGAGTTTGATCCTGGCTCAGGATGAACGCTGGCGGTATGCTTAACACATGCAAGTCGAACGGAATCCTTAGGGATTTAGTGGCGGACGGGTGAGTAACGCGTGAGAATCTGGCTTCAGGTCGGGGACAACAGTTGGAAACGACTGCTAATACCGGATATGCCGAGAGGTGAAAGATTAATTGCCTGGAGATGAGCTCGCGTCTGATTAGCTAGTTGGTGGGGTAAGAGCCTACCAAGGCGACGATCAGTAGCTGGTCTGAGAGGATGATCAGCCACACTGGGACTGAGACACGGCCCAGACTCCTACGGGAGGCAGCAGTGGGGAATTTTCCGCAATGGGCGAAAGCCTGACGGAGCAATACCGCGTGAGGGAGGAAGGCTCTTGGGTCGTAAACCTCTTTTCTCAGGGAAGAAAAAAATGACGGTACCTGAGGAATAAGCATCGGCTAACTCCGTGCCAGCAGCCGCGGTAATACGGAGGATGCAAGCGTTATCCGGAATGATTGGGCGTAAAGCGTCCGCAGGTGGCCATGTAAGTCTGCTGTTAAAGAGTCATGCTCAACATGATAAAAGCAGTGGAAACTACACGGCTAGAGTACGTTCGGGGCAGAGGGAATTCCTGGTGTAGCGGTGAAATGCGTAGATATCAGGAAGAACACCGGTGGCGAAAGCGCTCTGCTAGGCCGTAACTGACACTGAGGGACGAAAGCTAGGGGAGCGAATGGGATTAGATACCCCAGTAGTCCTAGCCGTAAACGATGGATACTAGGCGTGGCTTGTATCGACCCGAGCCGTGCCGTAGCTAACGCGTTAAGTATCCCGCCTGGGGAGTACGCACGCAAGTGTGAAACTCAAAGGAATTGACGGGGGCCCGCACAAGCGGTGGAGTATGTGGTTTAATTCGATGCAACGCGAAGAACCTTACCAAGACTTGACATGTCGCGAATCTTTCTGAAAGGAGAGAGTGCCTTCGGGAGCGCGAACACAGGTGGTGCATGGCTGTCGTCAGCTCGTGTCGTGAGATGTTGGGTTAAGTCCCGCAACGAGCGCAACCCTCGTTTTTAGTTGCCAGCATTAAGTTGGGCACTCTAGAGAGACTGCCGGTGACAAACCGGAGGAAGGTGAGGATGACGTCAAGTCAGCATGCCCCTTACGTCTTGGGCTACACACGTACTACAATGCTACGGACAAAGGGCAGCTACACAGCGATGTGATGCTAATCTCATAAACCGTAGCTCAGTTCAGATCGCAGGCTGCAACTCGCCTGCGTGAAGGAGGAATCGCTAGTAATTGCAGGTCAGCATACTGCAGTGAATTCGTTCCCGGGCCTTGTACACACCGCCCGTCACACCATGGAAGTTGGTCACGCCCGAAGTCATTACCCCAACCGTAAGGAGGGGGATGCCTAAGGTAGGACTGGTGACTGGGGTGAAGTCGTAACAAGGTAGCCGTACCGGAAGGTGTGGCTGGATCACCTCCTTTTTAGGGAGACCTAATCCATTGAGAAATCGAACACAATCAGTAATTAGATTCTTAATTGGTCTATCCTAGGTCGGTCACGATTCTTGAAGTATGGCTTTCAAACTATGATTTGGTTCATTAAGGGCTATTAGCTCAGGTGGTTAGAGCGCACCCCTGATAAGGGTGAGGTCCCTGGTTCGAGTCCAGGATGGCCCACCTGAAGCAAGTCAAAAGTTAGAAGTCAAAAGTCAAAAGTAATTATTTTTGAATTTTGAATTTTGAATTTTGAATTGTTTTTGGGGGTTTAGCTCAGTTGGTAGAGCGCCTGCTTTGCAAGCAGGATGTCAGCGGTTCGAGTCCGCTAACCTCCACATTGGAAAAGAGTCAGCAACTGACGAAGAGTCAGACTGCTGGATTAAAACCAGCCAGAACCTTGAAAACTGCATAGTAACGCGAATTAGCAGGCAGACGAAACTGAGTGCTGAATGCTGAATACAGAGTAATGAGAGAAAAACTCAAAACAGAGTAGGAAAGAATTCAGAACAGCAGAAAGTTTGCAAGTCGAAGTAAATGTAATGAAGTGGTCAAGCTAATAAGGGCTAATGGTGGATACCTAGGCACACAGAGGCGAAGAAGGACGTGGTTACCGACGAAATGCTCCGGGGAGTTGGAAGCAAACTATGAGCCGGAGATATCCGAATGGGGCA
>NZ_CM172472.1:4120000-5986694 GCF_057568715.1 Anabaena sp. EIM26
TAGTGGAATACAATCGAGGACGGTGAAACCCTGCCCTTACGGGTTTTGCAATTTACTGAAGTGTATCTGACTAAAGTGCATACTGCTATATATTAATTTAATGCAGCTTAATTTTCATAATCTTAATCAACTTTGGTCTTATGTATTAACGGAAACCCTCAAACGTTTGGGTTTAAGCTGTGCTGTCATTTGTCCGGGTTCTCGTTCCACACCGTTAACTGTGGCTTTTGCCAAACAAGCACCAGATATTGAAGCTATTCCGATTTTAGATGAACGTTCTGCGGCTTTTTTTGCACTGGGACAAGCAAAAGCAACCCAAAAACCTGTAGTATTAGTTTGTACTTCGGGAACAGCAGGAGCGAACTTTTACCCTGCTGTAATTGAAGCTAAAGAAAGTCGTGTTCCTTTACTAATATTAACCACTGATAGACCGCCAGAATTAAGGGAGTGTCATTCTGGGCAAACTATCGACCAAGTGAAATTATATGGTAATTATCCCAACTGGCAAACAGAGTTAGCTGTACCTATCGCAGATACAGGAATGTTAAGTTATCTTAGGCAAACGGTAATTCATGCTTGGGAACGTTGCCAATTTCCTACGGGAGGGGTAGTACATTTAAATATATCCTTCCGTGACCCTCTCGCACCTATTGCCGATGGTACAAATTTTACATTAGATTTAGAAGAATTTTTTGCTGGGATAGTTGCCCCATTTCCTATCCCCCATTCCCCATTCCCTATTCCCCAAGAATGGCAGCAATGTCAAAGGGGTATTATTATTGCTGGTGTAGCCCAACCTAAGCAACCTCAAGAATATTGTAGAGCGATCGCACACCTTTCCCAAACACTCAACTGGCCTGTTCTAGCGGAGGGACTCTCCCCAGTCAGAAATTATGCAGACTTCAATCCCTATTTAATTTCTACCTACGACATCATTTTACGTAATCAGCAACTTGCCGAAGTATTAATACCAAAGATTGTAATTCAAATAGGAGAAATGCCAACTAGTAAAGAATTGCGTAATTGGTTGATTTCTACTAAACCTCAACATTGGGTAATTGATAGTTGTTCTCAAAATTTAGACCCTTTACATGGAAAAACGACACATTTAAGGATATCTATAGAAGATATTGGGAGATTAAAAGATGAGGAAAGGGGAAAATGTGGGGAAAATAAATATTTAGATCAATGGTGTCAAGCTGAGGCAAAAGTCAGAAAAAATATTGACCAAACTTTTAAAAATATAGATGAATTAATTGAAAGTAAAATCGCTTGGTTAATTTCTCAACATCTTCCACCAGGGACACCTTTATTTATTTCTAATAGTATGCCAGTAAGAGATATAGAATTTTTTTGGAAACCGAATAATTTAGGAATAAGTCCTTATTTTAACAGGGGTGCAAATGGTATTGATGGTACTCTTTCTACTGCTTTAGGAGTATCACATACTCAACAAAGTAGCGTAATGTTGACAGGAGACTTAGCCCTACTGCATGATACGAATGGGTTTTTAATTAGCAAAAAATTTCTGGGACACCTGACAATTATTTTAATTAATAATAATGGGGGAGGAATTTTTGAACTGTTGCCAATTGCTAAATTTGACCCACTTTTTGAGAAATTTTTTGCTACGCCACAGGATATTGATTTTTCTCTGTTATGCGCTACTTATGGTGTACAATATGAGTTTATTAATTCCTGTAAACAATTGCAAGAAAGGTTACAAACATTACCAAAAATAGGGATAAGGGTTTTAGAGGTAAGAACAAATAGGAAATTTGATGCTCAATGGAGGAAAGACAATTTAACAAGATTGTCATAATTATTTTGAAAGCCAATTGATAAAATATTCATCTTTATTTACTAAATTTTATCTATAAATTGTTAATCCATTCAATATTGTTTTATTCTTCATCTAAACCGATTTTTTTGATAAAAATAAATCTCAACTGGGTCAGCGTTGAAACCCATAGTTTTTTGCTAATGGGATTTTATTCCTAAATACACTATACTGTTGCCTGCGATGCCCTGAGCGAGTCTAAGGGTTCCCTTGTGAAAAAATCCAGTTCTCAACTTGGACGATGTTTATTGGATAATCTAAACAATACAATATTGATTAATATCGCATTACTAACGAGCTTTACGGAGTCTATTTTATTGAAAAGTTGCTCACACACATTAGAAAAAATTTTTACTGATAGCTGATAAATTTGATTTTAGCGAACTAGATATCAAGTATCAAACTTTAAATCACTAACGCAGAAAGCTGCTAATTATCCACATCAATATAAACGTTAAAACAGTAGAAAACTGATTTGATGTCACGTTTATAAATGGCATTTGCTGTAATATCCAGGTGGCTATTAGTCCCCCTGATATTAAACCAATAATTAGACTTCCTAGTGTGAATAATACGGCTCTGCCAAATTTGTTTTCCTTACGATTGAGAAAATAAATACTAACTCCTACGCCAACTACTAATGACAGTTGTAGAACCTGATCTCTAGCAGCAGGGTAAAACAAACAAATAGCACTTAAACTCAGATACCAAGCTCCTGGTAATAGCACATCAGGTAAACTTGGTTGATCCAACATTCTTTGCAGCCATGCAGGTGACTGCTCACGAGGGGTAGGACTTTCTTTCTGAGGAGATTGCGATCGCATTTCTGGAAAGCGGATACGCTCAGGTACTTTAATTTTACCTTCTTGACGCATCCGTAGGCGCTCCATTAAAATCGCATCATAAGCTGATTCAATTAGTTCTAGACCCTTGCCATCAACACCATGTTGCTCCAACAGGCGATTGCGAGCGTCCTGAATTTCATCAAAACTAGCATCTTCTGATACCCCAAGTTTTTCGTAGGGATTTTGATCGCTCATGGCAATTTGTTACTTCGGCCTTGGTAAGCAGCAGTTTTTCGTTTACTAGAACACTAACCTGGGTCTATGTTGTTCCAAATATTTGTCCCAACTTATTCCCATCCTTTAACAGGATATTAGCACGGGTTAGTTTGTTTGACCCAGGAATTTTAACTATGGATAGTTTAACATATTGTTATAACACTGTGTATATCATCAACTTGCTGAGTAGCTATGGCTTTACTTACCATAGTAGTAAAAAATATATCCTGCACGGGTATCCACCTTACTGCAAGCAAGCTACAGAGGTCTGAGTTGTATCACTAAATCTTACTTTGAGAGGATGTTTTAAAATTATATCTTACTGGTCACACTGTGTTCTCTTGAGACAAAACGCTACAAATAGGATCGGAACAACCATTTAGTGTATATACTGAATTGCAGACCTGATTACCGGAAGATTGGTGCCTACATTGTTCATAATTATGACTACAGTTCACTGTGAATAATCAGGATACTCGTAACTAGACCCTGTAGATTCCTAATTACGGCCAAAGTGTAAACTGTGTTTTTACACAATTCCCCTTGTTAATCCTATGAATTTTTATGTAAAGTGATGATCATGGCTCCTGCCAAGATTCTTGTAGTTGATGACGACCCTGCGGTTCGGAATTTAATCCAACGCTTTTTGATTAAACAGAACTATCAAGTGGAAGCTGCCGAAGATGGTAAGGCAGCCCTGGCTCTATTTGAGCAATTTAACCCAGACTTGGTAATCCTAGATGTAAATTTACCAGATGTCATCGGCTTTAATCTCTGTCAAGAGATGCAAAGTCGTAACGGCGTTTTTGTACTCATGCTAACTAGCCGGACAGATGAAGCCGACAAAATTCGCGGTTTCTCTAAAGGTGCTGATGACTATCTCACGAAGCCATTTGGTTTGGGAGAGCTAGAAGTAAGAGTAGCAGCTATTTTGAGGCGGCAGCGAATTGTAACTACCGCAGAACAAAAACGCCTCATTTTTGAAAAGCTGATGATTGATCCTGTACGGAGGGAAGTTACACTTAACGACGAAACAGTACCTTTAACTGCTTTAGAATTTGACTTGTTACATTTTTTAGCCAGTCATCCAGGTCGAGTTTGGCGGCGAGCAGAACTCATCCAAGAGGTCTGGGACTATGAATATGTGGGTGATCAGCGAGTTGTGGATGTCCATATCGGTCAAATTCGCAAGAAGATTGAAATTGATGCTAGTCAGCCTGCATTAATTCAGACTGTGCGTGGTGTAGGGTACAAGTTTGAATGTCCTACTCATCCGCAACAAGAAGTTCAATCCTAATCTAGAGTTTTGCAAATCTTGACTCTTTAAAAATCAGCTAAAGAGTACAATACTGTGCATCTGAAAGGGTAATTACCGTTATCCTGCCTGCGTTATCAATTTTTTCACGATTGTCTTTGGCTCTGGCATGGCTAATGGTAAATTTCTCTAGCATAATCTGACATTACAGCAGAATTCATGAGTCAGCACTTCGACAAGCTCAGTGACCAGTCAGGAGTCAGAAGTAAAACTGGCTTTGTGTATAGGTTTCAACTTAGATTTTGTACCTCCTAACTACGCAAACTGCTGTAAGAGTGTTCCCAAAAATCAATTAGCACAGCTGGATGAAGCAATGACAATTGGACATTTTTTATTTGGAATACTCTTAGAGAACTCCACAAAAAGAAATGCCCAATTTCATTCTTATAGCGTAGCGTGGCGGATGACTCCTA
Source organism: Anabaena sp. EIM26 (assembly GCF_057568715.1). NCBI lineage: Bacteria > Bacillati > Cyanobacteriota > Cyanophyceae > Nostocales > Nostocaceae > Anabaena > Anabaena sp. EIM26. The sequence goes on from NZ_CM172472.1 coordinate 4,124,630, forward strand.
AGTCATCACGTAAGCTATAACTATAAGAAACAAAGTGTAGTGTATCCCTTCGGGACATTTTGTAAATACGAAGTGTACTGTCGGTAATATTATTAACGTTTACCCAAAATAGTGGATATGTCTCCTGATTGCTCTATTACTTCCAGTTCTAATTCAGGTTCAGAAAAGGAAAATTCTACCACTTCTTCAGGTATGGAAACTCTGATATCAGCACCATTAATAATAGCTCCTAACAGCCCTAACTCAGCTTCTACCAGCTGATCAATGGCTTCTCCGAGCATATTTTCTTGTGTATAGTTAGGTCGGGCGACTAGCACGATACCATCACTATAGGGTTGAATTAATAACGGATCATTGGAAATGCTGAGAGGATTTGTGTCTAAAATTACTAAATCATAACGTTCTCGTGCATCTTCCATCAGGCGGCGCATTTCGCTTGATTCGATGATAGCGGCAGATTGACGAACAGGTCCGACGCTGGGAATAATGTATAAATTTTCTACATCAGGAACTAAGCGAATACAGTCACTCAGGCTGGAATAATAAACCAATGGTTCAACCGTGGCATAGGAATCGGCAGCTACTTTCAGCGATGCAGCCTGGGAGGGCGATCGCAAATCTGTTTCAATAATCAATGTTCTTTTACCAGCAAGTGCGGAAGCTATCCCCAAGTTGTAAGCACTCACGGTTTTACCTTCTTGGCTGCTGACGCTGGTAATCAATATCACTTTAACGTCATTGCCGCCAATCCGGCGCAAGTTACTGCGAAACTTTTCATAAAACTCTAAATAGGGAGAATCTGGAAAAAGTAGTACAGGTAAAGCTTCTGGAGCCAAATCATCAACTGGCATCAAAGGCAATTCTCCCAATAGTAAAACTTCCCGTTCCTTGAGACTTTCGCGGATATCTTCCTTGGTCTTGAAAGTTCCTTCCAGTGAACCCAGCAAAAATATTACACCACTACCAATGACAGCACCCAAGAAAGCACCGATAGCTAAGGTTGTAGGTATACTCTTGAGTGGAACAGCAACGTTAGTAGCTATGGGTGGTCTAGCAATCGTGAAACTGCTGACGGTTTCTGCTTCTGCAGCTTGAGCATCTGTTAGCTTGGCTTGCATTTGGTCATAGATAGCTTTTTTAAGACCAACAGACTGTTCCAAGCGCGATCGCTCTAATTGCTTATTAGGTATGAGAGAATATTCTCGACGTAATTGTGCCTCTTGTTGAATTTGCTGTTTGAGTTGTTGTTCGAGCGTCTCTCGTTGGGTTTGTAAAGCTACCATTTGGTTAGCTAATGCCTGACGCGTGGGATCTAAGCTACTTTGGGTGCGAATACCTGTCACGTTCCCCCGAAGTGGAGCCGCAAGACCACCACCACCTAAAACCTCCGCAGCACGTTGTTGCAGTAATTCTTCAGAAGCTTCTTTTTGACGCTTTAACTGAATCATTGTCGGGTGTTCAGGTCGTAAATCCTTGCGGAGAACGGCGATTTGTGACTCAGTTTGATAAATTTGCGATCGCAAATTAGCAATAATTGGATCAGCACTCAAAGCAGAAGAAACATAAGCCTGTCCAACGGTTAACCCCAACTTATCTTCCAAAGAACGAAGTTGAGCATCAATTCCAGAAATAGTTAGCTGAATTCCTCTTTGCTGATTTTGACTAGCACTAATCCCACTCAGCAAACTACCATTTTCTGCTGCTAAAATCGCTGTTCTTTCCCGTCGATCATATTCTTCTAGTTTATTTTCAGCAGCTTGGAGTTCTTGCTTAAATTCTGGCAAGCGCTCATTAATTTTTTGAATAATCGCCTTTAATCGTCCAGTATTAATCTCGCTACTTAACTGAATTATTCCTTTCATCAATTCTTGCAATACATCTTTAGCTCTATTGGCATCGCTATCTACATACTTCATGATGATTGATGTAGATTCTAATTCTCCTAATTTATTTCTACTTGGAAATTTAATTACTACATTTTTAGCAATAGTTTTTGGGTTAGTCTTTACTTTTGCTGCTACTGTCTCAATGACTGGATCTGATAGTAAAACTTCTGGTGTTAGTTCTTTCCCCTGTGCTTGAATTTCACTACCAGTTTTTGAGAAAGAAACGGTTGGTGTATTATATGTCAACGCAGATTCGGCCATATAAGTGACTGGTGGATCTGGTTGTATAGCAACTACTGTGGAACCTATTACCACTAGACCAAAACTAGCTAGTCCAACCCACTTGTATTTTTCAAAAGCAATAAGATAGCGTTTAATAATTGGTGGTGTCATAGCATTTAATTAATCATTAGTTATTACTTATTATTTATGAGTTATAAACTCTGGCTGCTAAACCACATCTGCTTTGAAACCAATAGTTTTTTCTTCATCGGGTTTTGTTTCTAAATCCTATACTCTTCTCTGTTCCCTTTTAAAAAACTCCAGTTCTCAACTTGGACGAGGTTTAAATAAATTTTTAATTTGAACCACCACCGAATAATCCTCCCCCAAAGTTTTGGAAAAAGTTTAGAAATGATTGCACATTAAAAAACGGTTGCGTGATAGTATTCAATAAATTAGTAATTTTCCCAACCAAATTTCTACCAACAACTATCACATCATTATCTTGAAGTGCCACATTTTGAGAATTATCACCTGCGAGTGCCTTTTTAGCATCAAGTCTTTGAGTAACGGCTTTACCCTGTTCAGGATCAAAGCGAACAAGAGCAATATCCCGAAGATTAGCAGTGTCGAGACGAATACCCCCCAAAGCATCTATAAATGTACTCCCATTAGGCAAAGATTGAGTTGCTATTCCTCCTGCGGCATAGTTTAAAACTCGGACTTTAATCTGAGGAATAGCTAAAGTTGAACGTGCCACCAACTTGCGATCATAACCGTCATCAGTACCAATTTCACGGCGCGGTACAATGATTGCATCCCCATCTTGTAAGCGTAAATTAGGGGGTGAACCACCATTTTGCAAGGCAGCATACAAGTTAAGATTTTGTGAAATTATAGAACCATCAGTTAGCTGACGACGTATTTGCACTTTTCGCAGGTCTGCGGTCAAAGTTGACCCCCCTGCTAAAGGTAAAATCTCAGTAATTCGTGGCATTCCCGAACTAGCAGAATAAATTCCAGGACGAAATACTTCTCCCGTAATAGTAACTTGAACTGGGCGCATCTGTGCTAAAGTTACCACCACAGGATCTGTAGTAACACTGCTTAAAGCCAAGCGAATTTTTTCTTGGGCTTCTTCCACACTCAAGCCTAGTATAGAAACTTTCCCTACTTGTGGAATGACAATATTACCATCTTGACTAATTGCCGCTTGGAAACTTAAATCTGGACGTTGCCCAGTTAGTGATAAGGATATAATGGGGTCAATAACATAACGATTTAAGCCAGTGCGAATTTTTGCCTCTGCTTGTTGCAAAGTTAAACCTTGTAAAGAAAGTACTCCCAATAGTGGTACGACAATATTGCCTTCTGGATTAATAGCAGCTTGAAAACTTAAATCTGGAAATCGCTGCACCGTCACACCAATAGAATCTCCAATTCCTAAGCGGTATAGACCAGGGGGTCGCTGAACTATCACGCTGATTGTATCTCCTATACCTAAGAGATAACGGTTGAATTGCGGTGAAATTTCATCATTTTCACTGGGAGGCATCACCTCAAAACTTGCTGGAGGCTGAGGAACTTGTTCTGGTGATTGTTCTAATAATAGTAAATTTTGAGACATAACAGGTTTTATAGATACTGATAAGTCAATACCTACCTGAAGAGTAATCAAAAACAGGGCGCTGAATGCACGTATATGAGAACTGGACGTTATCAACATCGATACAGTTATAGTTGGTTAAATAGAATACTTTACAGAGCTACAGACATCAATGCGGATTGCACTGTTTCACCGAGAGACTGAAGTTGCTGCCAAGATGTTTCCACTTGTCCAAAAGGCTCTATTGGTATCAGAATACTCACAGCCACCCAAGGAACACGCTTTTGCTGCCATTGTGCCATTTGGTCTGCAACAAACCAGTTTACTGGTGATGAAGTTCCACCATTTGGCATTGCGTACCATTGTAAGACAGCAAAAGTTGATTTTTGTGTTGTTGCCCGAAAGAACCTAGCCTTAACTTTGATAGTGGCATTTGCTTCTGGACTAGATGGTTGTTTAACAGTAAATTCAGCAGCCCGATATTGAGCTATATCCCACTTTCCCCAACTTGACTTGCCCCAACCACTAACGTCTGTCCACTCTACTTCTGGTTGATCTCTGGGCCCATTTTGCGGCAGCAAAAGCAGTATGGCTTCAACCGACTGATCTTGTTGCTTGAGTGTTTGCAATGACCATTTATGTTCACCTATTTGGGTTTCTGACTGTTGAATAGTTTGCCACCCAGGAATACTTAATCCTACTTTACGGATGTTTTTCAACTGCTTGAGTTGAGTAACTGGTGGTGGCTGCTTCCATTGCCACTTTCCTGTTAGGTATCCAGGAACTGCTCCCACTCCTAACAGCAGTAGCAGTAAAATTAACACTGCTACCTGATTCCATTGTTGTTTTTTGAAAAATTTGGATAAGGAAATCATTAGTAAAATTTCCAACACTTAGACAGGATTGTACTAGATAAAACGAGAAAATATTTCTTTTATGCTTTTTCGGCTTTCTCGTCTAAATCAATTGGTGCTTGTTCTGAAAAATAACTATTCATCCAATTTAGTAAAGGTACTAGTAATAACAGCATACAAGCAGAGTAGAGGTCGCCACCCCAACCTTCATGCAGCCATGAAAAGCCTCCTTCGTTGCCAGTACCGTGAAAAAAAGTCAATAAGGTATTACGAATAATATTGGCTGTCACACTAATGACAACAGCAATAGATAAAAACCAGACTGTTATGCGTCGTGAAGATATGGTATCTGTCCAATAAAGTAATATTAAGCTGACGTAGAGGGTAGTAAATAACATTTTCAACCCTGCACAATAGGGAGCTACCTCCACAATTCGTCCATTTACGTAGAGGTTGATTCCATCTACTATGACGTTCATGCCAAATTGATTGAGGATAAAGGCTGCTGTACCAGCTATAAAGCTTTGTAGAGGAAAGGTATAGGGGGCTATTATGTAAGGTAATGCTGTCGGGGTAGCTAAGAACACTAGCAATAAGGGAAAACCTTGTAATCGTAAGCCTGGTATGCCCTTGAACCATAAGCATAGTCCGGCTAGTATGGTAGGTAAGGACAGGTTAACCCATTCGGATACACCACTGAGATAAAAAAATACGCCTATTATTAATAAGCCGATGCTAACAGGATGGGACGAATCGGGCAACCGTTGCCACTTTTTCCGATTTGTCCAAGCGATATAACCAGCAAATGGTAAACCGATAATACCGTGGCTGAAATATTCATGTTCAATACTGATACTTTTGTGTAACCAACCATCTAACCAATGTAGCAATATCGGAGCATAAAGCAGGAAGAAAATTATTAAAATGCCTAAATTTAACAATTGGCCTGTACTGCGGATTTTAATTTGTTGTTGGAGTTCCATAATTTTAATGCACAATTAAATCAGGATTTAAGGATGAAAGGATGATCGAGATTAGTTTTCACATTCCAACCCAAAATTCACTATTAAAATTTGCCGTGAATAGTGTTTGTTGTAGTTGTTAGTGCAAATAAAATTTAAGTTCATCTCATTTTTTGGCGATGTTCAAGCTTGAAAAAATAGCAGTTACAACTTCTTGAATTTGGCTATTTTTCAAGCCGGGGTACATGGGCAAGGATAATATTTGTTTAGATAATTTTTCTGATTGGGGAAAGTCTCCTTGTTGATAACCTAATTGGCTAAATGCGGGTTGAAGATGACAGGGGATTGGGTAATGAATACCTGTTTGAATTCCGACCGCTGTTAGTTTGTCTTGTAGTTGCTGACGTTTTAGGGGACAAGAATCATCAATTTTGATGACATAGAGATGATAGATATGTCCTGTGCCACTTTGGTTAACCATAGGGATAACACCAGCAGAGTCTAATGGTTCTAGTTCTATATTATACTGTTTAGCAATGGTAAAGCGATCGCTATTCCACCCAGATAAATGAGGTAATTTTTGGTGTAATATTGCTGCTTGTAGGGTATCTAAACGGCTGTTAGTACCTGGTTCAAGATGCACATACTTTTGAGATGAGCCATAATTTCGCAACCGGCGCATTTTTGCCGCTACGTCTGCATCTCGTGTTATTACCATTCCCCCATCCCCAAAAGCCCCTAAATTCTTGCTGGGATAGAAACTAAAGGCTGCGGCCATACCCACCGAACCTGCTTTATATCCTTCTCTTTCTGCCAAATGTGCTTGGGCTGCATCTTCAAAAATTAGCACTTTATGAGTATCAGCAAAGTCTAATAATTCGCTTGGTGATACCATTTGACCATATAGATGTACGGGAATAATGGCTTTGGTGCGGGGTGTAATGGCTTTAGAGGCTGCTTCCAAGTCAATTAAAGCTGTTTGGGGGTCACAATCTACTAAAATTGGTGTAGCACCAGCACTAACCACACCGATCAGTGTGGCGATAAAAGTATTAGCTGGTAAAATGACTTCATCACCAGCACCAATGTGACAAGCTTGCAGTCCCAGAGCGATCGCATCAGTTCCAGATGCCACACCAATTCCATACTCCGTACCAGATGCCGCTGCAAACGCTTCTTCAAAATCGGATACAGCTTGTCCTAAAATAAAATCTCCCTTTGCCAATACATCCTGAATCGCCTGTTGCAACTGAGTTTGAATCGGCTGATGTTGTAAATTTAAGTCTACAAAAGGAACTTTAATAGTCATTTTATTTCTGTCCTGGTAGTATCAAAAATTCAGTAGCAACATACTATCTCACAAAATGTATTACATTTTCAATTTCACACACAGCTTTTGTTTTAGCAATTCAGTTGAACCTGGGTTAACACTCATAAAGAAACCCCATTACTACAGGTTTGACGATGCAAAACTATAACTCACTGATATATTATCCTTAGTAAAATTTCTCTACTTAAGTAATATTTTTAGCACTAGTATCTACTAATTCTAGAGATTCTCTCACCAACTCCTGAAAGCAAGTAAAAATTTTTTTGCCCAACCTGTTGATCGGAGGTGAAATTGGGGAATGCTGAGAAATAGAAAATAATAACCACATGATAGTGGTTATAAAATTGACCGTATCGAAAGATTATCAAGGTAGTACTGGTGATGATAGAACCTGAAAATAAATTATTTGCCCCTGATGATGGTTGGAATTCTTTAGAAATCCAAGAGCAAAAACGCCTAAAAGTCTTGACAGAGTTAGGTTTACGACAATTAGAAACCATTCCGATATTTGAAGAAGCCACTCAAACCGCTGCCCACTTTTTGGAAGCCGAAATTTCCATTTTGGGATTTATAGATCAAGAAATCCACTGGTTCAAGTCATCGGTGGGTTTATCAAGATTAGGACTGATGAATAATTTGGCAAAAAATCGTCAATTATTACGTCGAGAGTCCTTCTGCACACAAGTGGTAGAAAGCTCACAAACTGTAGTCATTAATGATACCAAAAACAACATAGATACAGAAATATTTACCAGCGATTTGGTGCAGAAGTATGGCATTCGTTCCTACTTAGGAGCGCCATTGATTGATGCTGCTGGATATTGCTTAGGTGCATTAGCAGTGATGGATCGCAAACCACGTGATTTTACAGAGCGAGACATTGAGTTTTTGCAAATCATCGCTCGTTGGAGTATGAGTGAATTTGAGCGTAATCGTTTGTTACAGGGGAAATCACCAAAAAGCAATATTAGAAGCATTTCTAGTTTGCCATTTTCAGAAGAACAGATTATTGACCTCAAAATTTCCCCACCAATTCTAGAAACAGCCTCTGGTTCTACTCAGCAACTTAAACTAGAACTCTTAGGCCAATTAACTCAAGAGTTGCGTACACCTTTAACATCTGTACTGGGTATGGCTGGTGTTCTCGGCCGGGAGATTTATGGTCCTTTGACAACTAAGCAGCGAGAATATCTAGAGATTATTCAACACAGTGGCAAGTATTTGCTTTCTTTGGTGAATGAAATTACTGAACTAGGAACAATAAGTGATGCTTCGGATGTGCTGAACTTAGTTTCTGTGGATATTGAAATGCTATGTCAACAAGCCATATATACACTAGCAGAAGTAGCTGTCCGTCGTGATCAAGATATTCGTTTGTCTATAGAGCCAGGACGCAATCGCATTTGGCCTTTAGATAAAGATAAGGTGCGGCAAATTTTGTATCACCTGTTATTTAGCGTGATTCAACTTTCTGCTACAGGTAGCATTATTCGTGTTCATATTTCTGGCAGAGAAGATACACTCTGTATTACCGTTTGGGTCTCTCATCCCTATTTGGGAGATGGAATTACTGAAATTGACCCTTACGTACACACTGATTCCTTGTCAATATTAGAAATAGTCGGTAGAGAGGACAAGTATAATCTTGCTGCCGATAATCAGGAGAATTTGCCAAAAAGATTGAATACATCACAAAATTTGATTGATGAGCAACTAGGTATACTGGTTAATGCTTCAGATCAGGATTTAGCTAATTTATCTGGTCATCGATCTCGTGAAAAAATAGGTTTGTTACTTAGCTGTCATCTAGCAGAACTTCATGGAGGACATATTTCAATACAAGGTTCACTAGATTCAGGATACCGCTATGTGATTTCTTTGCCACTGCAAGCGGCGAAACCCCGACAATTAATTAATAATGAAACCTAATTACAAGGAACAATTTTTCAATTGCTAATCTCAGTTGTGATCTTTGGATAACGACCGGCATTATCATAAAAGCCAAGTTCTGCATATAAGTGCTAATTGGTGACGACGTTGTTTATGAATTTAGTCTGGCAAAAATTTACTTTATCCTCTTTACCGCTGAAGGAATATCTGTCTACGAGTTATTTGCATCGTTTGATAGTCGGGATTTTACGTCCTTGGCGGCAAACTAGTATTTTGATGCAGTGGGGAGATACAATAGCGGCGGCTCTTCTCAGCCTGGTCTATGGTTTTGCGCCTTTTGTCTCCAGTAGTTTAATGCTGGTATTAATGGTGGCTTGTATAGGATTTTGGCTGTTGCTGACTTTATCTGATGAAACTACTTCTGTAAATGCAGCTTCTGTCACTCCTATTCATCTGTTGGTATTGCTGTATTGGGGAATAGCCGCGATCGCTACAGCCCTATCCCCAGTCAAAAAAGCAGCATTGAATGACTTGGCAACATTAACACTCTATTTATTACTCTTTACTGTCTGCGCTAGGGTGCTGAGATTTCCCCGCCTTCGGTCTTGGCTGATCACTGTTTATTTACACATATCCCTAATTGTCAGTGTCTATGGGATTCGACAATGGTTTTTTGGTGCTAAAGCACTAGCAACTTGGGTTGATCCAGAGTCGGCTCTATCTAAGACGACTAGGGTTTATAGTTATTTGGGTAATCCCAATTTACTGGCAGGATACCTAACACCAGCCGTAGTTTTAAGCTTGGTGGCAATTTTTGCTTGGCATGGTTGGTTGAAGAAAGCTTTAGCTGCAACAATGTTTGTTGTCAACACTTCCTGTTTGGTTCTTACTTATAGTCGTGGCGGCTGGATTGCTTTAGTAGTGGCACTTTTGACGGCGATGGCATTGTTAGTTTATTGGTGGAGTATGGAAATGCCACCATTTTGGCGGACTTGGTCACTACCAATTATTGTGGGAGGTTTGATTGGGGTGTTGGTGCTGGCTGTGATTTTTGTCGAGCCTGTGCGTTTGCGAGTTGTGAGCATTTTTGCAGACCGTCAAGATAGTAGTAATAATTTCCGTCGTTATGTTTGGGATGCTGTGTTTAAGATGATAGGCGATCGCCCAATTATTGGTATTGGACCTGGACACCATTCATTTAACAAGGTTTACCCTCTCTACCAACAACCCCGATATACAGCTTTGAGTGCCTATTCAATTTTTTTAGAAACGCTCGTAGAAACTGGCTTTTTGGGTTTAGCTAGTTTTCTCTGGTTAGTAATTGTTACTTTTAATACGGCATTTGTACAACTGCAAAAGTTACGGCAATCTAGAAGTGTGGAAGGATTTTGGATTATTGGGGCGATCGCTACTTTACTGGGTATGCTCGCTCACGGAACCGTCGATACTGTCTGGTATCGTCCAGCCGTTAATACTGTGTGGTGGCTAATGGTGGCCTTAATTGCCAGCTATTGGCAACCTTTAACTCAACCAGCAAATCAATCTAGAGTTGTTCAGTAGAATTATCCAGAAATTAGATATCAGTCCTGTATAAGGATTTGATATTCATTTGCAAATAAGTCTAGTTGTCAGCATTATTTCCACTGACAACTGACTATTTTTTTATAGCTAATTGGTGTAACCTGAGTTCGAGATAAGATAATTTGTGGAAAACTCCCCCCAGTAGGAGTTTCAAACCCTTATTCTCTCGCTCTTAAAAATCATAGCTCCGTTCGGCGAAGCCGTGCCGTAGGCATAGAAGAAACACCGAACACCGAACTCCTAACTCCGAACTCCTAACTCCTAACTCAGGTGATACTAGTCCCTGTAGCTGCTGGCCCCTGGTGTATTAGGGTCACGATAACGAGTTGGTTCTTCGTCACGCTTTTTACCTGCTAACCCAGCTAGACCTAAAAGACCAATTAATCCTAGCCAACCCCAATCAGTATTAGCGCGATCGTCATACACAACCCTATTTGGTGCAACTGTGTCAGTTCTAGGTTGAGTTACTTGGGCTTGTGCGCGGAAACTTAAGGGTAAAATTCCCATAGTCAAAGTCAGAACCCCAACGCCTAATGTTTTGGTTAAATTATTCGTCATGGTAAATATTGCCTTATATCCTACTTCAGATATTCACCACTGTATCTATTCCCAAAATGGGCTAAATCAATCTGCGGCTATAAACTCGATTTATTTCTAAATCAGGCTGAGGATATATTTAACCAACCTTGCCCAAGATCAAAAAATAAGCTGAAAAACCTGATAGCGCCCCGTGGCTGATTATAAATGGTTTAATGGTTTAGCGATCGCGTAAATTAGATACATGGGTGGTTTACTAGCGGTGAAATTAGCTGATGAAAAAACTCTGGCTGCTATTCAGCATATTATTTGTGGGACTATTAACAATTACCCAAGTATTAGCTCAGAAAAGATTACAACTGAAAATCAACCGCTACTTAGAAGTTCGCAGTATTTCTGGAAATGTCACCTACCAAAATGGACAGATTTCCCAATCGGCTCGCATAGGCATAAAACTACAAAATGTAGGAGATAGCATCAGCACAGGCCAGCGTTCGAGTAGTGTGCTGTCCCTAGATACTGGTATCGGTTTTATTCAGGTTGCAGAAAATACAAAACTCGAAATTCAAAAACTCCAAACAGCTAGTCAGGGTGGACGCGTTACCAATCTACAGGTGACAGGTGGACAGGTACGGCTGAAAATACGTTCCTTTACACATCAAGATTCTACCTTGCAAATACAGACTCCAGCAGGGATTACAGGCGTGCGAGGGACAGACTTTGGTGTGAGTGTCCAACCGAGTGGTAAAACAGGGGTAGCGACTCTCACAGGTAGTGTAGCAACAACGGCTCAAGGTCAAAGAGTATATGTAAATAAAGGCTTTCAGACCATAGTGATTCCTGGAGAACCACCTTCAGTACCTATGCCGTTGCAAAATAATACAAGATTAGATGTGCAAGTACTGGAAGAAAGAAGAAATCAACAAGTCCGAGTTGTTGCTAAAGTTGATCCAGTTAACTTGGTCATGTTGCTAAATCAACCGCTGATTACTGATCGGAGTGGAAGATTTGACGTTACCATCCCCATGCCTGCTAATCGGCGTGTTGCAGTGACAGTAACTACACCTTTAAGTAAAAAACAAGATTATGAATTAATTGTTCCTTAAAGCTACTGAATCAAATCAAGTCAAACAAGAGAGATGCGATGACCTATGGTCGGGCGTAGCCTATCACCGTGTAACCGCACAAGTTGATTAAAGATCTGTATTTGTCTAGAGTTTTTGTCTAATTCACGTAATTTTAAGTTTTTCAACTATAATATTTAACTGCTTATTGTTTGTCACAATCAGCTAATCGCATACACCAACCAGCTATCTATCGTGCAAGATACCGACTCTATGAATGACCTTGCTGCTGCACTGCAACAGCCAGTAGATTTAGATTTTGAACTACCAGATCCAGAAGATGAACAGATTCTGGAGTCTGATTTTTTACAGCAGCTAGATGTAGCTTGGCAAGTATGCGATCGCTTTGATTTACAAACAGAAATTTGGCGTGGTCGCATTTTACGCTCAGTCCGTGACCGAGAGAAAAAAAACGGTGACGGACGCGGTGCTGGTTTTCTCAAATGGCTCAAAGAACGGGAAATTAGTAAAACTCAAGCCTACAGTTGGATTCAACTCGCAAATAGTGCTGATACCTTAATTGAAGATGGCAAACTTGACCCAGGTAGTGTCAATAACTTTAGTAAACGCGCCTTTGTAGAAACAGCCAAAGCCGCTCCAGAAGTGCAGCAAATGGTGAGTGAAGCTGCCCAAAAAGGCGATCGCATCACCCGCAGAGAAGTCCGTCAACTCACCGACGAATGGACAGCTATGTCCTCAGATTTATTACCAGAGGAAGTTAGGGAAAAAGCCGCAGATAACACCCTGCCACCCCGCTACATTGCCCCTCTGGTCAAGGAAATGGAAAAACTGCCAGAATCACACCAAAAGGCATTACAAAGGGATATAGCCGCTAATCCTGATGTTGATACTCTCAAACAAGCAACCACAGAAGCCCGCCAACTAGGAAAATATCTCAAATCTGCGGCCCAAGTCCAAGCGTTGACAGAGGAAAATGTGGATATTGAAACAGCTTTAGAAGAAGCGCAAAGAATTGGCTGTTTAAGCATCGCTGCTGATTTGGTAAATCAAGCATCCCAGATGGAACAAGGTATAGCCAAGTTATATATGACTTGGAAAAAAATCAGTAATTTAGCAGATAGATTATATGTTGACACTGGTGCGAGTACACCCAATCTGCGATCGCTCCTCACTTGCATAGAACCTCTTGGTGGTGAAATCATGGAACTGCAACTCAGTGGTGCAACTGAACACACCATCAGGTTACAGATTCAAGAGACAAATTAGGTAATGGGTATTGGTGTTCCCTAAATGCTAAAAAGTAGGGTGGGTTAGCGACAGCGTAACCCACCGAATTTAATGATATGGTTGGTGCGTTAATTGAATAACGCACGCTACAAGATCAGGCGATCGCTCAAAAGTAAAATGTCTTTGATGAAAGATCAGCGATCGCAAATTTCTGCGTAAAAACTAGCAATCACATTACAAGACAAACCTTACAAAAAATGGATGTCCCAGCTTTTTGATTTCATTTGGGTTTCCCCAATTGACCCCATCATTGCAAGTGTAGAAGTTCGCACCAGAACATTTATTACTAGAAAAACCCGTAGGACAAGCATAGGAAAAATGCAGAGGTTGACCATTTCTTGTTGCATAAACAGCAATACCCTCTGTTCCAGATACACCCGTATAATCTTGTATCCAGAACTTTTTAATTTCACCTGGAAGAATCTGCATAGGGGGGTTGACGACATAATAACCCTTCTTAGCCTCGGATTCAGTTAAATCCAGTTGAGAATTTCCCTTGGTGTTGTCAATGATGATATAACAAGAAAAGTCCATTGACGGCGGTTTCATTCCCTCACTAATCACGCTGTCTGTAGGAGCAGGATAACCTGAAATTTTATAGGAAGTACCCTCACCTTTAGCTACCATATAAACACTAGCTTCGCACTCATCTGTATCAACCACTGTGAAAGTAACTACTTGTTTTTTCTTCGTATTCTCCATATCAGGAGATGAGGGACATTGAAAACCATTATTAGCATACCCAACTAAACCATTCTTAATACCTAGTTTTGGGAAATGGGTATGTCCTAAAATAATCAAATCTGAGTTAGAGGTGAGAGCAGATTGTTGGGCAAACCAAGGTATATAAGTTCCATTTAAATCAGCATATGCTGATTTAAATGTGGTTGTTAAACCATAATTATCAACCCACTGCCTTTGCAAATTCGCGTATAGTATCTTCGCATCTTCTATCGTCTTTGTTTCACCATTGGGTAAGATAATCGGTTCATTCTTTGGTATTTTGGTGACTTCTGCGATTTGATCCAGAAGGACAGATACTACATTGCCAGAGCTAATCAAGGATTGTAATGCAGAGAGGATACTAGATAAATTTATTCCATTAGGAGCGCCTTGATCTGGTAAATCAGCAACGGTTTGTCCAGGTTGCAGTGTTTTATCCAACATATAAGCCACAGCGCGGGTAATGTAATAACCTACGGGTAAAGGCTTAATCTCACTCTCAAGGTAGGGGGCATTAAACATCGTAAAAATATGCCCGTGAGTAAAGGCAATCTTTTTTCCTCCCGCAGTCTTGACATAGTAAATTGGGTCTTGACAATAGTTTATTTGGTAATTTGATGAATTTTGAATTTGACGTAAATCATCTTGAGTAACATTCATGTCATGGTTGCCATTCACGTAAGTTACTCTTCCTTCTAAAGCCGTTAAAACCTGACTGAGCTTGCCATCAATTCCCAAGATGTTTGGATTAGCATTTATAATATCAGTCAAGGTTGGAGGACGATGATTGGGGGGAAAAGTCCAGAAATCGAATATATCACCAAGTAAAATTAGCTCTTGAATGGAGTCAGCCTCACGGATTACATTGTCTAGAATAGCTGACAAGTATGGTTCATGTAAGCTTTTTTGATACCAGCTTGTCTTAATATCTGTGCTAATATGTACGTCGCTCAAGACAACGATTTTATCTATCGACATGATTTATTTACACAAAACTCTGTTTATTTAGACGTTTTACCAGCCCCATTTGTGAATTTTCTGAGTTATGGGCAAATTTTTCTCTATCACAACTTACAGGAAAAAACCAATAAAAAAAGTTATTATTTTTCTACAACTTCAAAGAGCCAGATTGATGTCTGGTCTCTTTGTCTGACAAAAGCATTAACCCCAAAGGGAGGATTAAGGAGAGATTTATCACTAGTATCTGTCATTTTATCCCAAGTTAATTTTGCTGGCTGATTGCCATTTTGATTAATAACTCCAATATTAATTTTTTTATTCCCTTCAGTATCTAACGAAGTTGAAAATTGTAAATTTCTTTTTTCTTTACCTATCCCACAATCAATTTGATAATTAGATGCAAAAGAAAAACTATCACTATTAAATCTTTCAGCGACTAATCGCAATGAATCAATATCACCTAGAGGCCATTCTAAAGACTTATTGTAAGCACCTATAGGTTTAAGAATACATTGAGTCTTGTTAGCTATTTCAACCATCCTTGTATATGTTATGCTCATTGGTATTTCGATAGTTTGATTAGGAAGAATTTGTGGTTGTACATCAGATGAGCTAGCTTGATCGTGGTCTAAAGAACTTATAGGTGAAGAATTAGCATGATTATTAAAAATACCAAAGGCAATAGTTACACTCAACAATAAAGCAATAAAAATTTTAGTTAGAGATTTCATGAAATATATATCCTTAGTTAACTCAAAATGATAATTTTTTCGCAAATAAAAAATGACATTGGTGAAATTAAGCATCCAAACTTTGCAAAAACTCAGCAACTACTAAAAAAGAGGTAGAAAAAATACCTACCTCTTTTTAGATCAAGTTATCTCACTTGATATATCCACTGAACTCTGCCATTATTGTTACCCATCATGGCTCTACCAGTGAACTGACCATTGACTTTATTTTTGTCATCAGCATTAGACATCTCATCCCAACACTGTTCTGCTGGGGAATTGCCTTGCTCATTACGGGTGCAAAGATTAATTTTTCTTCTTCCTACGGGAGGCCATGAAGCTCCAAATTGGAAATATCTTCCAGTATTTCCAACTGCATAGTTAGAGGCAAATGTAAAATACCCAGCACCACTCTCTGTCCAGTCTCTATATTGAGCAGTTAATGGAGGAACATCACCAAGAACCCAATTTCCTAAACTATTGTAACCACCCACACGGGTAAGTGTAGACCCAGTTTGATTAGCTATCACCATTTGAAATTTTTGTGTCGAGGTGATTAGCCCTACAATTTGATCTATGGTTTGATTAACATCAATTGCAACATTGACGTTAGCACCCACTGGTGACTGAGCATGGGCATTGCCTGAAAAACCACCGAAAGCGATGGTTATAGCCAGTAGGAAAGCAGCAAAAACTCTAGTTAGAGATTTCATCGTCACAAATCCTTGATGAGTATAATTTAATCAGTGGTTATTTTTTCCCCACATTATTTAGACTTTTCCCAACCCGCATTTGTGAATTTTTCGAGTTACGGGCAAATTTTTCACCAAAACTTCACCCTCAAACCCCATAACCCTTCCTCCCCTTACCTTTCAGCCCCTGCAAAGTCTTCTCAACCTCCCCACGAGCCGGATACAACAACTGCTGACTTAAAGCACTTTCATAAGCCTGTATCGCTCCCAAGCTATCCCCCAACCCTACCAAGGCTCTCCCTAACCAGTAATCAGCCATAGCCGGGTTAAACGCCCTTAATTCCTGACATCCCTCACAAGCCGTTTTCCACCATTGTTTACTAGCTCCAACATCCCCCAGCCACACCGCAGCAGGTACGGATTGCAGATAACCCCCTCTTGGTAATATATGCCATCCTTTTTCCAACGCCTCCACTGCCTCCCGATGTCTTCCAGCCAAAGCTAAAACTCGTCCATGACGAAACCAAGCATCAGCTAATTGGGGCTGTAGTTGCGTCCCCTGTTCAGAAACACTACACCCTCGTTCAAACTCTTGAAAATGTTCCACCAACACCCGCCCCGCAGTCGTCCAAACACTCCAGCATTCAGGAAACCGCTTCAACATCTCCTCCACTATGGAAGCAAGAGTCGTCTTACTCCCCTCTCCTAGTAGGAGAGGGGTAGGGGGAGAGGTCGCAACTGATAAAATTTCGCACAACGCCCGATAAATTTCGCAATCATGGGGATACAGATGATAAGCTTTCTCCATCATCTGTACCGCCTTCTGATATTCTCCCGTCTCGAACAAGCAGCGCCCGTAATAATACCAACCATAAGGATGATGCGGGTGTTCTGCGGTAAACTCTGTTAACACCTCCACACCTTGCACCCAATCCCCTCGCAGGATGTAATAATATGCCAGGGAATTGTGAGCCTCAACCCCATGAGGAGCCTGTCGCAGTGCAGAAGTAATCATCTTTTTCGTCAGTTTCCCTTCTTTACGAGATACCAAGCTCATCTGACAACGCTGATTAATTTGTCGTTGCAGTACCCGGAAATCATCTCCAGCTAAGGCTATAAGTTTGCTCAACCGCTCTCTAGCTGCTGGAATATTCCCCACCGCCATTAACCCGTCATAGCTGTAAATCAATGAGAAAACATCATCTGGGTTGATTGACAAAACCCGCTCACAGGCGCTAAGAGTACCAAAAGGATTTTCTCTTCTCTGATGCACCTGTGCCAAAGCCAGCCAATGAACTACTTTCTCCGGTTCTAAAGCAGCCGCTAAATTAAAGGCGATGATTGCCTTCTGACTCTCACCTCTGCAAACTGCAATCAATCCTTTTATGTGATGCTGAGTTCCTTCATTTTCGGACAACACTAAAGCTTTTTCATATATTTCTAGAGCCTCTTTTTCTAGTCCCATCAGATGCAAAACTTTACCCAGTTGCAGCCACACATCAATTAATTGAGGTTGTCGCTCAATCACTTGATAATATTCGGCAATTGCTTGTTGCCAGTTTCCCATTTCGTAAAATAAGTCAGCCAGTTTTAATCTTTTTTTCCATCCTTGGGGATATTTCTGAACATACTTACTTAAGGTGATAAGTTTCTGCTTTTGTCTAGCTAGGTTCTCCTCTACAAGTAAGTGAGCATTCATCTCCAGCCCAGAGAATTGGGTGAACTGTACCAAGGATGTGGCAATTTTTCCAGACATATTACTGTTACTTTATAGTTAATTTCTTCGTGCTGGCTTTTGGTTATAATTGATGATTTACAATAAGGAATCACTGCATCACACTGAGCTTTTCGTTCGAGTAGCATCCCGTATGGAAGTGTTTCATTAGATTGAATCTTTTCTACTATCAAAGTTACCTTGTTTAAGGATGGTGATAAGAAATCAATACAAGTGTTATCTTCTCCTGTCAGATACTTCTCTAACTGCTTTTTTAGAATCTTTCGTGCCTGTTGAATACGTTTGCGAACATTCTCTTCAGAGAGGGTGAGTTGTTTGGCAACATCTTGACAGGATTTTTCTTGGCAGCAGTGTAAAATAAAAGGATGGCGCAATCTATCAGGCAAGGATTCAATTTTGTAGCGGAGATATGCTCGCATCTCCAAATTCAAAATATTGGATTCAGGAAATTCTGCCCTAGAAGCAAACGCTGGATGATCGGCAAATTTAATATCGTCAATGTTTTCAACTCCTATGGCTTCTCGTTTGCCTTTTCGATGTACATCCATGCAGAAGTTATAAATAATTCGAGTTAACCATGCTTTAGGATATATAATTTTATTGGCGTATTTTTTCCATTGATTACAGGCTTTGAGCATTGCCTGATTCAGTACATCTTCGGCATCATGAGAATTACCTCCCATCCACTTTAAGCAAAGGTTATAAAAATAATCTTGATATGATAGCCATAATTCCCAAAAATCCCCACAATCATTTTGAGATAAATCCCTTAATTGGCTTTGTTTCGGCAATACATTCCTGATTTTCAGCCCTGATAAGCAGAACAAAAGTTCTTGTTCTGGGTTCGCTTGTATATGTGAACTCCTGCTCATTATTTAAAACCTGAGTGATGATGCACTGTACAAAAGACTGAAATATTATCCATGCTAGGAATCCAATTTGATTACTATATCCCTGACGGGAGGCATAGCCATAATGACTCGTGGAGACTCTTAATAGGGAATAGGGAAAGAAGGCTGCTAGATGTATATGTAATTTGTATGGCTACACCACACAAGCTATCAAAAATTAAATAGGATACATAGCAATCCTAAACTAAGTAGGACTAGCCCTTTTAAGGTGGTGGAATTTGGAACGAAGATTGGTTGTTTCAACCTTCAAAAAACCCAAAAGCATTTAGAGAACTCCACAAAAAAGATGATCCAATTTTATGGGATGGGCATCCTGGACTTCCTTGTAATCATTAGTAGGCAGGACTTTTACTGAGCTTGTCGATAGCGTAGGCTGGCGTTAGCCATAGTATGCCTGCACCATAAGCAATTTTAGGATATTTTTTTTATTTGGAAGTCTATTAAATGATACTTAGTTTTTATAATCAATAATTGAGTTAAATTCAGGATTTTAATTTCAGTCAAATTCAAGTAAATTGAGTTAAATTCAGGTTTTCAAAACCTGAATATGTTTTCAGAGGAAACAGAGAACAGGGAAAACTCATGTTTAAAAACATGGGATTGAAATAATGACACTGTTTTTTTGACTGAGCTTTAAACTCAGAACTAAAGTTTCTGATCTGTTCCCTGACAATTGGAGTTTAGACTAATTTTACTTATCAAGCCTTCAAACTCTTATTCAGAGAGGTTTTGAGGATTTATCAACTTGTTTTAAATCCCAAGTCTAGAATCATTGCTACATCAGGGTTATAGCCTTTGAAACAGAATCTAGTCTAAACTCCAGTTACAAACATCAAATAGTCTAATACCCTCTTTTCCGTGCGGTTTCTTAATATAAGTATTGAACTGGAAATGATATTGCCAGTTCTAGGCTGCTAATTCTTCCATTTTCTTTGCCAATTCCACATCTAAATTGCTAATAGCATTACCGATGTCGTGGGTAACAAGATTCACACAGACAGTGTTGTAAACATTTAACCATTCAGGGTGATGTCCCATTGTTTCTGCATGAACACCCACCTTTACCATCCAACCTAATGCAGTTGGGAAAGAGTTAAATTTGTATTCTTTATACAACTTGCCTTCTTTAATTTGCCATCCAGGTAAATTACTCAAAGCTTGTTGTAGTTCTACTTCACTGAGTTTTTGTGCTGACATTTTCTTGATCTACACAGATAGTACTTATATTTATACTAGCAAATCAAATTAAAATCGCTTATTCGTGCAACCTCTGTTCCTGCTTCTGCGCCTGAATTTTCTGAGCAGTATCTTGAAATAACGAAAACTCAAATAACGTTTATACCTTTGGGCGACTTCTTTACCTACCAATAGCACACCCAACCAAAATATAACTTCAGCTAAAACCAATAATGCTGGTACTAATAAGGCTTTTTGAGCTACAGAAATTGGCAGAAATGGGACAATTATAGCGATCGCTAACCACGGAAAAAACGAGATAACAATGAGAACCAAACCCAGCTTTTGCATAATTCCTGTTTATAACAGAATCTGAGTTTAGTATTTTTATCTGTTTGGCTGGAGTGGCTTATCCTACATTAAGTAGGGGTTGCTGAAAAAGTTATCTGTGAAAGCTAGGAGTCAGGAGTCAGGAGTCAGGAGTCAGGAGGAAGAATTAGAAGAATAGTCTTGAATCAGATCCAGTGATAGGTTTTTGGTAGTTTCAACGCTTATTCCTTGCACCTGATTTACCTTTTTAACCTTCCGACTCTTGATATATCTATGTTTTAGCTTTATTAAGCAAGCCCTAATTAATTCTGTCCCATTACTCAATACCTATTTCCGACGTTCTTGCAATTTGCGATATACAGCTTTTAAGTCAACTTGATGATGTGCGATCGCTACGAGGGTATGATAAAACAGATCTGCTACTTCACCTGCGATCGCGTCTGCATCATCATCTTTACAGGCCATCACGACCTCAGCGCTTTCCTCACCAATCTTTTTCAAAATTTTGTTATCGCCACCAGCCAATAACTTACAGGTATAAGAGCTTTCATTGGGGTAGTCACGGCGATCGCATATCACATCAAATACCTGCGACAGCATATCCCCTGGTGGTGGGATAACTTTCCCATCTACTTGATGAAAACAACTACGCTCCCCAGTGTGACAGGCAATATCTCCCAGCTGCTCCACTACCATCAATATGGCATCACTATCACAGTCATAACGAATACTCTGCACCTTTTGAATATGTCCAGAAGTTGCTCCTTTGTGCCACAACTCCTGACGGGAACGGCTCCAAAACCAAGTTTCTCCAGTTTCCAACGTCTTTTGTAAAGACTCCCGATTCATCCAGGCCATCATCAAGACAGTACCATCCAGATAATCTTGGACAATGGTTGCCACTAAACCCTTGTCATCGTAGCGAATTTTTTCCACAGGGATAGCAGATTGGAGCGATCGCAGTTCGGGAGAAGACATACCAAAAATTTACTTTAAATTTAACAATGATTGATGCATTCACGATACCATTCTCAATAGAGCAACTGGCATCTTTTTAACAAACATCTTGATTAGGTCTAAGATCATTGAGTCCGCAGCTCTAAAGATATCTTTAGATATCTTTAGAGTAAGTTTTGAGTTCGATGTGTATTAAAATATTGTTATTTTTTTGGTTCAGGCAACCCCACAAGGATAGAAATTTTTTGCCATTTTTGACCCTATCCTAAGATAGATAAGCCCTTTTTATTCCCCATTTTTGGGAGGAAACCTTGGTAAACACCACAATTAAAACGACAAAATCTCAAGAAATCTTTGCTGCTGCTCAAAACCTGATGCCAGGAGGAGTAAGTTCTCCAGTTCGCGCTTTCAAATCTGTTGGTGGACAACCCATAGTTTTTGATCGCGTTAACGGAGCCTATATTTGGGATGTAGATGGTAACAAATACATTGACTATGTGGGGAGTTGGGGCCCCGCTATTTGTGGTCATGCCCATCCAGAAGTCATCACCGCACTGCATACAGCCTTAGAAAAAGGTACTAGCTTTGGCGCACCCTGTGTACTAGAAAATGTTTTAGCAGAAATGGTGATAGATGCAGTTAAAAGCATCGAAATGGTCAGATTTGTTAATTCTGGTACTGAAGCTTGTATGGCCGTACTCCGGTTAATGCGAGCCTTCACCAAACGAGATAAAATCATCAAATTTGAAGGTTGCTATCACGGACACGCTGATATGTTCCTGGTCAAAGCAGGTTCAGGTGTCGCCACACTTGGCTTACCTGATTCACCAGGAGTACCCAAAGCGGCAACTAGCGATACATTAACAGCCCCTTATAATGATTTAGAAGCTGTCAAAGCCTTATTTGAGGAAAACCCCAACCAGATAGCTGGCGTAATTCTCGAACCAGTAGTTGGTAATGCCGGTTTTATTACTCCTGACGCTGGCTTTTTAGAAGGATTGCGAGAGCTTACCCACGAGCATGGAGCCTTACTAGTATTTGATGAAGTCATGACTGGTTTCCGTATTGCCTATGGTGGCGCTCAAGAAAAATTTGGTATCACTCCAGATTTAACAACACTCGGTAAAATTATCGGTGGTGGCTTGCCAGTAGGAGCTTATGGTGGTCGCCGCGATATCATGTCAATGGTTGCACCTGCTGGCCCTGTATATCAAGCAGGGACTCTTTCCGGTAATCCTCTAGCAATGACTGCTGGAATCAAGACACTGGAATTACTACAAAAACCCGGTACTTATGATTCTCTAGAACAGATGACTCAGAAGCTAACCAATGGGTTACTTAAAATTGCTCAAGAAACGGGTCACGCAATCTGCGGTGGTAATATCAGCGCCATGTTTGGTTTATTTTTCACCGCTGGGCCAGTCCATAACTACGAGGATGCGAAAAAAGCAGATACAGCCAAGTTCGGGCGTTTCCATCGTGGAATGCTAGAGCATGGTATTTACTTAGCACCATCTCAGTTTGAAGCTGGATTCACTTCTTTAGCTCATACAGACGAAGATATTGAACAGACCTTAGCTGTTGCCAGGGATGTGATGTCTAACTTGTAAAAGGGAACAGGGAATAGGGAATAGGGAACAGTGAATGAGTTTTCTTTCCTGTTAAGAGTTCCCTACCCCCACGCCGCAGCACTCAGCACTACTTAACAGCCACATCCACTATGACCACAGCCTTTGATGGTTTGATGACCCTCCGCACAACCATCAGAGCAATAGTATTTTTCATCTTTGAGAATAGCGCTTTCTAATGAAACAACACATAAGCAACTTGGACAGGCGCATTTCATTTGATTTATGGTTGTCATAATAATTTCTCCATTTTGTTGTTGAAAATAATAATATAACATATGAACAGTAATTCATATGTTATGGAAAAAGAATTCAACCTAAAATTTAACAAAACGCGAAAGTCACCACCCTGCTATGGCTGAGGGTGAAGTAGTTCACGATTGGCTGTGTACGTAAATCATCATAATAAGCTGTTATACATTAATTTTGTATAATTAATAATTTACTTTTTCAGTACTTTTACATAAAAACCTTAGAGATAATAGCTTGATTTTAGTGAGATAATAGTTGGGAGAAAAAAATTAATTTTAGCTCATAGTTTATTCTAAGTACTTTACGATCACTTCAATTAGCATCATGTATAAGTTTAAGAACTCTTTAAAGACTAGTTTTCAGCAAAAATTATCTCGCAAAGTTGAAACTTGTTATCAATAATAGAATCTGAGTCTAAATTTTCTCCCTTATTTCGTTATATTCGTTGTGCAGCGAGTTAAAAGTGCATGAGCTATTGCTTCAATCCTACCTGTTCCCATCCTAAAAATGTGGCATCTAGTCCAAGATGCCAATCTTGCGACTCGCCACTAACGTTGCGTGGTAAATGTGGTCAATATCGAGTGTATAAACCTTTAGGACAGGGAGGTTTCGGAGCCACATTTTTAGCTAGAAATGAAGCCTTGCCAGGAGAACCAAGTTGTGTGATTAAACAACTGCGTCCCTCAGGAACGGCTCCACACATATTGCAAATGGCACGAGAACTGTTCGAGAGGGAAGCCAAAACTTTGGGTCAAATTGGCAATCATCCACAAATACCGCGCCTACTGGACTATTTTGAAGACGACAAACAATTTTACTTAGTTCAGGAATATATCAGTGGTGCTACTCTCCAACAGGAAGTAAGAAAAACAGGAGTCTATAGCGAAGCTGGAGTCAAACAGTTCTTGAGTGAGATTTTGCCATTGCTGCAATACATCCATGAGCTAAAGGTAATTCACCGTGATATCAAACCAGCTAACTTAATTCGCCGCTCTCAAGATGCCAGACTAGTACTGATTGATTTTGGGGCTGTCAAAAACCAAGTTACCCAAGTAGCTGCCGAGCAATCAGGACAGACAGCATTGACAGCTTATGCAATTGGTACTCCTGGTTTTGCTCCTCCAGAGCAAATGGCCATGCGTCCGGTTTACTCCAGCGATATCTACGCTCTAGGAGTGACGTGCATTTATCTTCTAACTGGCAAAACTCCTAAAGATTTGCCATACAATCCCACAACGGGTGAAATCATGTGGGAGCAGCTTGTAGATGTGAGCGCACATTTAACAACTGTGTTAAAAAAAATGTTAGAGGTTTCAGTCCGTAATCGCTACCATTCAGCCCCAGATGTTCTCAGAGCCTTGGAGATAGAACCATATTTAGATAGTTTAGCGAAGGGGTTAATAGTTCAATCTGATGTTGATCTCAAAGAGTCAGCAAACAATAAGTCAGATAATTCTAATGGTTTGTCTACTCATCCTGGTTCTAATACTCATGGTGTAGCGGAAGTAGCAGCGGCAATCCGTGCTAGACGGGCTAAGTCATCGGAAACGACTGGATTCCGAACTGGGCGAATTCAGCAGAAGAAGTTAATTTCTAAATCTCCCGATATAGTTAACACTGATATTAATAATTCTCAAGCTGGCCGCAAATTAAATTCTCAAACTCTCCTCCAAGCATATGTGAAGGGAAGACGGGATTTTGCTTCGTACAACATCAGTATGTTGAGCTTACAAGGTGCTGATTTATCAGGAACTAATTTCCATCACGCTCAATTAAAACAAACTAATCTCCAAGGTGCAAATCTCCAAAATAGTGATTTTGGCAGAGCTAGTTTGATGCACGCGAATTTGAGAGATGCTAATTTGACTAAAGCTTATTTAAGTCATGCTGATTTGGAAGGGGCTGATCTGAGGGGTGCTGATCTTAGTTATGCTTACATGAGTCAGGCCAATCTTCGGGGGGCTAATTTATGCGGTGCTAATCTCACTGGTGCTAAAGTTACTGATGAGCAAATAGCACTGGCTAAGACTAATTGGTTGACTGTTCGTCCCAATGGTAAACGGGGATTTTTGTAATATTACCTTTGGGCTGAATTGACAATTTAATGTGTTAAAGCGTCAATTCTAGGACTTACGCACTATACAAATTAGACATGATATCAATCAACGATGATTGGTGATTGCAGGCTTTTGAGACAGCAGATTAGTAAGGTGCGTTAGATGTAGAAAATCTGTTAATTGTGCCAAATTATCGAGTCTGACGTGGTAGGTGAGCTTGCCGAACCACACCCTATAAGAGACTACTGGTACTAACTGGAAATTTTTAAACCTTATTAATCAAGTAGTAGAAATTGACTTGACAGATTATTATATTAATAATATTGGTAAAATTTTAGGTATTTTATCTATTATTGTGATGGAATAGGTGTTTTATATGCTTCTTCAGTCAATTTCTACTGAACAAAGAACGGTTTTATATAACGTTAGCTGGGATACCTTTGAAGCCTTATTGAGAGATACAGGTGAACATAGAGGTTCTCGGTTTGCTTATGACTGCGGTACTTTAGAAATTATGACTCCACTTTTTGAACACGAAAACCCGAAAGGCAATTTTAGTAATTTTATTATTGCTTTAGCTGAAGAATTAGATATTGAACTGAGAAGTGCTGGTTCTACAACATTAAAACGTAAATCTTTTGCAAAGGGAATAGAACCAGATAGTTGCTATTATATCCAAAATGAAGCAGCTATTAGAGGTAGGGAAACTTTAAATTTAGAAATAGATCCTCCTCCAGATTTAGCAATTGAAATTGATATTACTAGCAGTTCTGTGAATAAGTTTAATATTTATGCGGCTTTAGGTGTTACTGAACTATGGAAATATGACGGGGCAGTTTTGAAGTTTTATCAATTAGTGGAAAGCGAGTATATTGAGATTAATTTTAGCATTGCTTTTCCGCTAGTTGCTGTTGGTGATATGAATAGATTTATTCAGCAAAGTAAAACTATGGGTGAAATTGCTTTGTTGAAATCTTTTCGTGCTTGGGTACGGGGGAAAATAGGATAGTTTGCTTACTCTAAAGACAAGGAGGAAATAAGGAAACCCAACACCAAATTTTAAACAGCATCTAACAATTTAAACCAACTTATTATGAAATTTTACCATTATTATTTGTTGCCTCTGCACTAGTTATAATTAAATGGGTTAAAGCGTCAATCAAGCGATCGCATAAAGCACACTGTCGCATAGCGAAATTTCTATTCATAATCGTACCCTGATTTTTACGTAAGTATTGTCTGTCTAAATGGTATTATAAAAATGTTGACTTTTCAAACCCTGGTAAAAGGTAGGCGTATTTACGCCGATAGGTATTAGCTTATCTGAATATGAAGGGACAGAAAATGAGTTTTTATGATGCTTTTATTTCCTATGGACGTGCTGATAGTAAAGACTTTGCTATAAATCTTCATGAAAGATTGGCAGCAGCAGGTTTAAATGTCTGGTTTGATCAAAACGATATTCCCTTAGCTGTAGATTATCAAGAACAAATTAATGATGGCATAGAAAAAGCTCATAATTTCTTGTTTATTATCTCTCCTCATTCGGTAAATTCTCCATATTGTCTCAAAGAGATTGAACTGGCTATTAAGCTCAATAAACGGATTATTCCTTTACTTCACGTTGAGCAAATTAGCAAAGAAGTTTGGCAACAAAGAAACCCGAATCAAACTGAAGATAACTGGCAAAAATACCAAGAAGAAGGACGGCATTCTAGTTATCCGCATATGCACCCAGTAATTAGTAAAATCAACTGGGTTTATTTTCGGGATAATGTTGATGATTTTTCTGCTGCCTTTGCAGGGTTATTGAGTGCAATTAGTAAAAATCAAGATTATGTTGAACAACATACTAATTTTTTAGTGCAAGCTTTAGAATGGCAGAGAAATCAGCAACAAACTAATTATTTTTTGGTTGGGGAAGAAAGAGGAAAAGCGGAAAAGTGGTTAAAACAGAGATTTATAGATGAACAACAGCCTTGTATTCCTACAGATTTACATTGTGAATTTATTTGTGAGAGCATAAAAAATTCTCAGAATTTACTTAGTCAAGTTTTTCTGGCAGCCGCAGATACAGACGAGGCAATTAAGGAGAAAATTAGAAAAACATTAATGCGTGAAAGTATTACTGTTTGGACAAATAAGACTGATATTAAAACCGGAACTGCATTTCCAGAAGCAATTCATCAAGGAATTGAGGGAGCAGATAATTTTGTCTATTTGATATCATTGGATTCGTTAAAATCGGAATATTGTCAACAGGAATTAAATCAGGCTTTAGCAAATAATAAACGGATTATTCCTTTGTTAGTTGCAGAGACTGATTTAGAATTAATTCCGTTAGAGTTAAAAAAAATACAGTTTATTGATTTTACTAAATCAGAAAACGCAGAGGAATATCATCTCAGTACTGATAAATTATTACAAGAATTAAAGAAAGAACCTTCTTACTATGAAAAACATAAAATTCTTTTAGTCAGAGCCAGAAAATGGCAAAAACAAAACCAAAACCCTAGTCTTTTATTACGAGGTTATAATTTACAACATTTTGAAGCTTGGTTAAAGGTAGCAAAACAGCGAGAAGATTATCCTCCCTTACCTTTACAAGAGGAGTTTATTACTGCCAGTCTCAACAAACCAGAAGAATCTTCTTTAGAAGTTTTTATTTCCTATTCTCGTGCTGATTCAGACTTAGCAAGGAGATTAAATGATGCTTTACAAGAATTAGGAAAAATGACATGGTTTGATCAAGAAAGTATTGCTACAGGGACTAAGTTTCAAGAAGAAATTAATTTAGGAATTGCCAGTTCCGATAACTTTTTGTTTATTATTTCGCCTAAATCGGTAAATTCTCCCTATTGTGGTGATGAAGTGGAATATGCCCAAAAATTGGGTAAACGCTTTGTTACTATACTACATCGCCCTCTATCAGACGATGAGCTAAAAAACCTCCCTGCGGTTTTAGCAAGTATTCAATGGCTCGATTTTAATCCGCATAGAGGGGAATTTTCTGCCAATTTTAATGAATTGGTGAGAACGCTGGATACAGATAGAGATCATGTCAGAAGTCACACGAAATGGTCACAACAGGCGTTGGAATGGGATAAAGAAAATAAGAGTGCAGATTTTTTGTTACGAGGAATTGAATTTGCTATTGCTGATGCATGGTTAAAGACAGCAGAAACAGAGAATAAAAAGCCGGCAGCGACAGAATTACAAAGAGAGTTGATTTTTCAAAGTCGGGAAGCGATTAAAAAGATTGAGCAAGCTATAGAAACGCAAAATCAAAAGGAAAAACAGCAGACATTGAGATTGAAGGTACTGTTAGTGGCGGCAAGCATGGCTTTAGTAACGGCAATAGTAGAGGGTGTTTTTGCTGTCTCTCAATCTAATGAAGCCAAAAAACAATTAAAGCAGGCACAACTCAATCAAGCCGAATCTCTTGGTAGATATTCGTCGTCTCTACTTAATGAACATAAAGAATTAGATGCTTTTGTTCAAGCGATTAAAGCAGGAAAAATCTTGCAAAACCAACACACAACTAACCCACAAACGATGAATGCCTTGCAAAAAGCTCTTAGTGAGAAAAGCGAACGCAATCGCTTGGAAGGGCATGATGACTCTGTCAGAAGCGTGAGTTTTAGCCCGGACGGCAAGACATTAGTTTCTGGCAGTGCAGACAAGACAATCAAACTCTGGAATTTAGAGACAGGCAAAGAAATCCCCACCCTCTTTAAGCATTCTGACCGTGTCTATAGTGTGAGTTTTAGCCCGGACGGCAAGACATTAGTTTCTGGCAGTGCAGACAAGACAATCAAACTCTGGAATTTAGAGACAGGCAAAGAAATCCGCACCCTCTCCGGGCATAAATTCTCTGTCTATAGCGTGAGTTTTAGCCCGGACGGCAAGACATTAGTTTCTGGCAGTGCAGACAAGACAATCAAACTCTGGAATTTAGAGACAGGCAAAGAAATCCGCACCCTCTCCGGGCATTCTGACCCTGTCTGGAGCGTGAGTTTTAGCCCGGACGGCAAGACATTAGTTTCTGGCAGTGCAGACAAGACAATCAAACTCTGGAATTTAGAGACAGGCAAAGAAATCCGCACCCTCTCCGGGCATTCTGACCTTGTCTGGAGCGTGAGTTTTAGCCCGGACGGCAAGACATTAGTTTCTGGCAGTGCAGACAAGACAATCAAACTCTGGAATTTAGAGACAGGCAAAGAAATCCGCACCCTCTCCGGGCATGAATTCTCTGTCTATAGCGTGAGTTTTAGCCCGGACGGCAAGACATTAGTTTCTGGCAGTGCAGACAACACAATCAAGCTCTGGAATTTAGAGACAGGCAAAGAAATCCCCACCCTCTTCAGGCATAAATTCTCTGTCTATAGCGTGAGTTTTAGCCCGGACGGCAAGACATTAGTTTCTGGCAGTGCAGACAAGACAATCAAACTCTGGAATTTAGAGACAGGCAAAGAAATCCCCACCCTCTTTAAGCATTCTGACCGTGTCTATAGTGTGAGTTTTAGCCCGGACGGCAAGACATTAGTTTCTGGCAGTGCAGACAAGACAATCAAACTCTGGAATTTAGAGACAGGCAAAGAAATCCGCACCCTCTCCGGGCATAAATTCTCTGTCCATAGCGTGAGTTTTAGCCCGGACGGCAAGACATTAGTTTCTGGCAGTGCAGACAAGACAATCAAACTCTGGAATTTAGAGACAGGCAAAGAAATCCGCACCCTCTCCGGGCATTCTGACCCTGTCTGGAGCGTGAGTTTTAGCCCGGACGGCAAGACATTAGTTTCTGGCAGTGCAGACAAGACAATCAAACTCTGGAATTTAGAGACAGGCAAAGAAATCCGCACCCTCTCCGGGCATTCTGACCCTGTCTGGAGCGTGAGTTTTAGCCCGGACGGCAAGACATTAGTTTCTGGCAGTGCAGACAAGACAATCAAACTCTGGGATTTAGAGACAGGCAAAGAAATCCGCACCCTCTCCGGGCATTCTGACCCTGTCCATAGCGTGAGTTTTAGCCCGGACGGCAAAACATTAGTTTCTGGCAGTGCAGACAAGACAATCAAACTCTGGGATTTAGATTTTTGGATGCTAGACTTAGACTCTTTAATGGGGCGCAGTTGCAATTGGGTACGAAACTATTTGAAAAATAATCCTAAAGTTAAAGACGATATAAATTTATGTGACGATTGGTACTCAAAAGTAAAGTAGTGGTTTTTGTAATTCAATTCATGAAAAAGCCTTTCAGTATTTCCTTCCCAACCGGACAAACAGCAGATGCTGTTCAAGTTGATGACTTTGTAAATTTGTCCGCTGCTCTCCATGATCTCGGCTTTCAAGGTTCGCGTCCTCTACTAGTATTAGTAGGTGGTGCAAGTAAGGTGAGTGAAGCTGATTTAGCCCGTTTACGCCTGTTGTTTGTAGAAGTCATCGCCCCCCTAGTTGAAGAATTGAATGCCGATGTAGTTGACGGCGGTACTGATGCTGGGGTAATGAAAATGATGGGTCAGGCTCGTAGGGAAATCAATGGGACGTTTTCTTTAATTGGTGTTGCCCCAGTTGGGACTGTTACATTACCTAATGCAGTCGCCACATCATCGAATACAGAAGCCTTAGAACCTCACCATACTCATTTTGTCTTGGTTCCTGGCACTAAATGGGGTGATGAATCGCCTTGGCAGGCCAGAGTAGCCAGTTTACTCGCTAACGAAGCACCATCAGTAACCCTACTAATCAATGGTGGGGAGATTGCTTTAGTAGATGTTACAGAAAATTTAAAAGTTGGTCGGACAATAGTTGTAATCGCTGGTAGCGGTCGGCTGGCAGATGAAATTGCTTTTGCTAGAAACCATCCAGGGTCTGAAGTGCGGGAACAGGTGGCAGAGGTTGTAGGGCAAAGTAACCTGTTATTATTTGACCTATCAGAGCCAATGTCAGAATTAGCCAAGCTATTAAGGCAGCAGTTGACACATGAGTGATTAAGACATTAATAGATTAAAACATTAATAAATGATGAAAATCATACCAATTCTGTGTAAAGTTGCGCCAAATAAATACCGTAGAGACGTTCCATGGAACGTCTCTACATCTTAAACCTACGGCTTTTTTTCCTCTTCTTGCTTTTTAGTTTCTTGGGTGACTTTGGTGAGATAAACTTCAACATCACTCTGAATGATATTTTCTACATTGCCGGCAAAATTGCTAAAAGCTTCGTCATGGGTTTTGTAATTGGCATAGGAACCATTGAGTTCAAACAATTCCCAACCTTCTCCTTTGAGAATTTCTGTTGTCCGTCGATAGTGTCGCCAACGTTCTCCATAATGGAAAAATTCTTCAACAGAGGAACTGATAGCTACCATTCCCGATAAGGCGATGGTAAAATATTTAAGAGAGGAATCCAACTGTTTATTATTAATATTTAAACTTACTAAAATGGGAACGATGACACCACCAATAATTGTGGTTAATCTCAGTTGATAATAGCGTTGACGGGCATGATTCGCTCGTCCTTCCATCCACAAAATCTGGTCTAGCCAACGCGATTTTAGATAATGCTTTTGTCTATCATTAAGTTCTAGAGTCTCAAATAAATTATTAAATTCTTCTTTTAAAAATTGGGAATAAGAATCTTTTTTTGCCACAATTCACTCCTGAGCATCAAAATATTCTCTATTATCTCAGCTATGTGTAGTGAACTGCTAACTAGATTTTACGATCCTTTGATTTGCTCATTGGACTTGATTTGAGATGAAACTGTTTTCCCACAGCGATAAAACCCCACCCCTAGCCCCTCCCCGCAAGCGAGGAGGGGGACTGGATTTTTTAATTAAGTTCTTTTTTATGGCTTAAAAAACTAAGTTTTAAGCCTCTCCCCGTGAACGGGGAGAGGTTTGGAGAGGGGTTCTATATTTGTTTACACTATGAACCGTTTGCAGTATACACATTAGCCCCACAACGGGGATAGGCTTATAATTTGGTTTTTGTATTATGAAAAAGTAACGTTCCTAGCTGTTTTGAGGATAACTGTGATGATTTTTTGCATCTGCACTGGTTACAATTAAATGGGTTAGAGCATCAATTATGCGATCGCTCTCCATAGGGATAATATCCTCGCCATATAAAACTTTTTGAGTGATCGCAAAATGCGCTAAAGAACCAATTAAGATTCTTGCTGTTGCTTCTGGATCAGGTATTTTTAATTCTGGATGTGATGCTAGATATTTACTAATAGTCTCAATCGCTGGTTTGGCAATAGAACGGATAAAAACTTGCGCTAGTTCTGGAAACCGCACGGATTCACCAATCAGCACTCGCTCAAATGCTAAATATTCTGGATCTGTCATCATTTGCTCTAAAGCAGTTTTCGCTAAACACCTTAAAACTACATAAGGTTCTCCGACAAGGGGATGTTGCCCAAAAATTGACTGAAACCGTTTTCTGGCTAGTCGTTCGATCAAGGCGCTGAAAAGTCCAACTTTATCTTGAAAGTGGCTGTATACTGTTGCTTTAGATACTCCCGCCGCTTCCGCAATCCGATCCATGCTCGTCCCTGCATAACCCTGTTTTAAGAACTCCCCCATTGCTCCTTGCAGAATCTTTTCTACTTTATCTGAATGCGCTCTCTCTATCCCCCCAATTTTTGGGCGTACCATATTTTACTAATATCCTTGTTTGTCAACAGTTCTATATAAAGGAAGCCTGCCTAGTTGACTTAACTAGTCCTTCTAGCCTACAGTTTAAAACTAAACGGTTTAGTTTTTGGTGCAGATCAAAAATATTTTTCTCAAGTGCAAACTTCTACCTTAATACTGCTCGATTAAGCAATTTGCATTTTCATGAACAAATTTTGAATCGCTTAAAAGGTATGCTATTGTGCAGAACCCCAAGCTACAAGGTTCATTATCTTCTCACGCGCTGATTTGGCTACCAATTACGATATCTATAATTGCCTCATTCACTGTTGTCGGCATTGGTACATTTACTGTCGTGCGATTGAGAGATAAAGCCCAAGATGCAGTAATGCCGGTAGTAATCATACCCGAACTGAAAACAGTTACAGCTTTGGGACGGATTGAACCGCAAGGAAAAGTGATTAAACTCTCATCTGGATCTAGTGAAGGTAGTCGGATAGAAAAGTTATTGGTGCAGGAAGGAGAGAGAGTAAAAGAAGGACAGATAATTGCTATTTTAGACAATCACGATCGCTTGCAAGCTGCATTACAAGAAGCGGAGGAAGAAGTCAAAGTAGCCAAAGCTAATTTATCCCGCATTCAAGCTGGTGCAAAACGTGGAGAAATTGCCACCCAACAAGCAACTATTGCCCGTCTGACAGCAGAAAACCAAGGGAATATTGATACTCAAACGACGACTATTGACCGCTTGCAAGCTGAGTTAATCAATGCCAAATCAGAAAACCAACGTTATCAGGAACTATATGCACAAGGGGCAATTTCAGCCTCTCAACTCGATAGTAAACGCTTAACCCTAGAAACTGCCCAAAAAAGCCTGCAAGCTGCACAAGCAGAGTTAAAGAGTATCCAGTTAACAGGCCAGCAACGAATCAAAGAAGCGATCGCTACATTAGATCAAATTGTGGAAGTGCGTCCAGTCGATGTAGTCGCAGCCAAAGCCGAAATTGGTCGGACTCAAGCAATAGTAAACAAAGCAAAAGCTAATCTTCAACAAGCTTACGTGCGATCGCCCCAAAATGGACAGATATTTGAAATTCACACCCGTCCTGGAGAATTAATATCAAATAATGGCATTGCCGATATTGGGCAAACCAGTCAAATGTACGCAGTTGCCGAAGTCTATGAAAGCGATATTAAAAAATTAAATCCAGGGCAACAAGTACGGGTATCTGGTGATGTTCTAGCAATGGAATTACAGGGGACAGTGGAACGGATAGGTTTACAGGTACAGCGGCAGAATGCTATCAATACTGACCCTTCTACCAATATCGACAACAGGGTGATCAAAGTCCATATCCGACTAGATCCAGCTTCGAGTCAGAAAGCTGCCAATTTAACCAATATGCAAGTCAAGGTAGTGATTGAACTTTAGGAAGAAGGAGTCAGGAGTCAGGAGTTCAGGAGTTCAGGAGTCAGAAGAAAGATATAGGACTTACGCATAACACAACGAAAGTAGCGGTAATTCATGAATTACCGCTACGGAAGAATAAGGGTTTCGGTCACATCTTGCGTAAGTCCTGAGATAAATACTCTCCCCAGTCCCCAGTATCCAGTCCTTGATTTCTAATATGATGCGAATACTTCAACAGTTGCGACGACGGACACCTCTGGGGTGGTTGCAACTAAGTCATGATAAAAGTCGCTTGCTGGTAGCGTTATCAGGTATTGCCTTTGCTGACATTCTCATGTTTATGCAACTGGGCTTTCAAACTGCACTCTATGACAGCAATACTAGGTTACATCGCAGTTTGCACGCGGACATTATTTTAACTAGTCCCCAAACCCGTAACCTGCAAAGTATGTCTACTTTTTCGCGCAGGAGACTATACCAAGCAATGGATATACCAGGGGTACAGTCAGCAGAAGCAATTTATCTCAATGTCATCACCTGGAAAAATCCCCAAACTCGTAAAGAAACAGCAGTATTGGGAATTGGCTTTAATCCTAATAGACCAGTTTTTGATTTACCAGAAGTCAATCAACAACTAGCCGCAATCAAACTACCAGACACAGTTTTATTTGATCGGGGTGCAAGGGGAGATTATCAAAAAGCGATCGCCCAAATTGACCAAGGTAATACCGTTACCACCGAAATTGATGGACGGACAATTACTGTCGGTGGATTATTTAAAATAGGTGCTTCTTTTGGCACTGATGGCAGCTTAATTACTAGTGATCAGAATTTATTGCGGTTAGTTCCCAAACGTCCATCTAGCAGTATCAGTCTTGGTTTGGTGAAAATTAAACCAGGCTATGACTCGCAGCAAGTAGCCAAAAACTTGAGACTGTATCTTACAGATGATGTAAGAGTACTAACCCATGCAGAATTTATTGAATTTGAGAACAATTTTTGGAGAACCAACTCACCCATTGGATTTATTTTCAGTTTAGGTGTCTCAATGGGATTTGTGGTGGGGGTCATTATTGTTTATCAAATTCTCTCAGCCGATGTCAATGCCCATCTACGTGAATATGCCACCTTTAAAGCCATTGGGTATCGAAATTATTACCTGTTAATTGTGATATTTGAAGAAGCATTAATTTTGGCTATTCTAGGCTTTATACCTGGTTTAACCGTATCATTGGGGCTTTACCAACTGACCAGACAAGCCACCAACTTACCAGTATACATGACGATAATTCGTGGTATGCAAGTTTTAGTGCTGACAATTACCATGTGTGCAATTTCTGGTGCGATCGCAACTCGTAAACTCCAAGCTGCTGATCCTGCCGATATGTTTTGAACATTAGTCTTTCATAACTCTTGTAAAGACGTTGTATGCAACGTCTCTACTTTGTCACCAGATGTTTATTTTCCCAGATAATTAACTAGCTTTGACATTGACATCCATAAGGTTTTCAATCAAAGCATAAACATCACTACGGCTGAGTTTTTCCTTGCCACTAGCCAAGGCATCAAGAGTACCATGAGCTAAAGCCAGAGGAATTTGGCAGAATTGTAAAGCCGGCCCAGCAGGAAGGGAGTTGGTATAAGCATCTGCCAAAACCAGATTACGACGTGCATATTGTTGGAGATTGTCGTTATTCCAACCTTCTGGGAAAAAATCTACCCCACGGGTTAAATCTTCAGTATTATTACGTAAAATATTCACCGCTTGTAAACCCCGTCCAAATGCGATCGCTTGAGTCCGGTTAGTTTGCGTACCATCGTACCAAGACCATAAATCTGATAGTAACAAGCCTACCGCACCTGCCACCCCAAATGTATAACGATCTAAATCAGATTCTGTTGCAATTTTCCAGTTTATTTCTGCCCAATCAGCCATCCTATCAGCCATTGCTGCTGTTGCATCCCAAATGCGCGGTGCAATGCTCTCCGGTGCTAAAATTGACCATTCTCTGACCCGGAGACTGACCTCTGCTAAAGAATCTTCATATCCACGAAATCCTAGAGAAAACGCATCTACAGCAAAACCATCAACCCCAGCTTGTAAAGTGTGGCTAATACTTCGCAACAAATGTGACTTAGTTGCATTATCCAATTCTGGATGATCTTCAATTTCATCAATAGCACGCATACACAAGTAGGCTGATGCAACAGCTTCTTGCAACCCTGACGGTAAAGTACTTATTGGAATATAAAAAGTTCGGCTAGTTTCTCTGAGGATTTGCAATGCATCTCCACGTAAATCCATTTGTTCATTCCCCTCTTGATTTTCACACCACATGAATGTTGGTTTTTCTGATGATAGTGGATTTAGTTCCTACTAAATAATCTTAAAAACTATCTAGTATTTCATCTAAAAATTAATAGTTTATGGTATAGCAATTAACAAAAAGCTCAAATGTTACTAAATTCTAGTCTAGTATATAGGGTTTTGGTGACAACAGAAGGTTCTTCTGATGAGTGGTCTAGGTAATATTCAGTTTGTTTTGAGAAAAAATTAAGTAAAATATATGTATAAAATAATTAATGTCAAAAAAATCAATGGAAATATTCAGATTTGGAAATATTCCGATTTGCATAATGATAGCAACTACGCGTTATTAACACGCTAACATAAAAAAATCCGCTTGAGCGGATTAAATTAACTCCAAGACTTAAATAATTAGGCTGAAAGCAATTGATACCAAAATTTTACTTCATTTTTGCTGATGGTTTTTACCCAACTTCCAACCCATGACAACAGAGATACCAACTAGCATCAAACCTGACATTGATGGTTCAGGAACTTTGGTGATTACTAGTGAAAGCTTATCTGCATAAGCATCATTGACGCGTCCACGCACGTAGTTCATATTCAAAGTCACATCAATTTGTCGTGAACCAACGGGAAGAATGCCTTGTAAGGACTTAAATAATAAAGCTGTTGTGTTGTTTCTTTCTTCTACCGTAGGTGAAACAAGATTTTGTGTACCCAGAGATTGAGAATTTTGATCCAAAAAGTTCAGACTCAGTTGCACGTTATCTAAGTCTGTTCCATATCCACCTAACCACGCACCCAAATCATACATAGCTTGACTTGCATCAATAATCGAGGCCAGTCGAGCTACATCAAGTAATTGTGAAGCACTGGAAGATGCTCTATCAGCACCACCAAAGAAGAAATTTTGACCGCGATTATCCGGGCCTGGGCTGTTAGTATCAGGAAGTCCACTGACACTGACAGTTTGACCCAAAGCGTTGACAAACTCAAACCCTGTTGCACCATAGCAAAGAACACTAAAGCTACCAGTGGTGTGCCAAGCAGGAATACTGGGTATAGCAGAACCTACCGCATTGCCAATGGAGTCGCAAGTACCTTGTTCTCCGTTACCATTAACTATCAAGTTTTTACCAAGTACCGCTTCTTTTTTGACTACTGTAGCTGCTTGCAGAGAATGACTGTTAAGTAAACTGCATAGTAATCCTGTGAACAAAGCAATACTAACTTTGCCCATCTTTTGAGATAGCTGAATCATGAGATTATTTTCCTAGTTTTGAAAAGCAGGACTTACGCAACTGGCATATCAGTAGGGTGCGTCAGACTTTATGAATCCTGCAAATAAACAGATATTTGACATCTGATGCACCATAAAATAGATGTTTAGTGTGACACTTGCGTAAATCCTATGACTTAAAAAAGGTGTAGGGAAGATAGGACTAGAACACCAAGTTAACCACTCGGTACTCGGTACTCAATACTCGGTACTCACTTTAGAACCGGAATGTAGTACGAATAACTCCTGTATAAATGGTGTCATTATTGCTGTTGTGTTCTGGGTTGAAAATCACAACTAAGCCAGGAGTAATGGAGATATTGCTATTAACTTGATAACGATATAGTGCTTCTAGATGGTAGGAAGTATCACTATCTAACCGACGAGGACTCGTAGAAGTGGGAACTGCTAGGCCAAAATCATTACTCGTAACTTTTGGTGGTTGACCAAAAATAATACCTGCCAAATTCCCTTTTTTACCTAAATCGGGAAAACCTAAAGTTACAGCCCAGTTCCAGATGTCAGCGTTATCCCCCCGGTTAACGTTAGTACCAGAAGCATTTTCAGCAGTTGCTTGAGTATACCCGACCCAACCAGCTAGTGTAAATTGAGGGTGGAAACGATAGCTGGCTTGTAACCCGTAATGATTGGCGGAAGTAGAAACACCACCACCAAAGGGACTATTAGCAAAAGCACTACCCTCAGCACCAGAAACACTCACATCTCCAGCTACAGCACCGCTAAAGTAAGAATGAGCATAAGCTAAAGCTAAAGTTAGATTTTGACTGGGTTGGAAAGCTAATTGTCCTAAAGCGCCATAAGTACCGTCAAACAAACCGCGACTTTCATCAGGATCATTAGCATTTCTGGCTAAATAACCACCAGATAAACTAATTTTGTCACTCAACTTAAAAACAGCACTGACTCCAGAACCTCTACCACTAGCTAGACCAGTGTTACTGGCACGGTAAATAGGTGCAAAGCGACCAAAACGCGATACAGAACCAGTTGTAGCTGCTGAAAACAAAGAGTTGACAGTATTAAAGTTGTCAAAAAATGAACCGCCAATTGCATCTACAGTCACGTTGAGTTTATCACCAACTGGGAAGTTGTAGAATAATTTGCCAACTTCCACTGTGTTATCAGCACTAACTGTTGTGTCCCACCCTAAACGGGTCATTTGTGTACCAGAAACAGCACCGTTGAAGGCGATAGTATTGTTAGCTTTTAATATTAGTCGTAAGCGGTCTTTACCAGTAAAACTGCTATCAAAGATGAGGCGCACACGGTCAGAAAAAATCGTATTATCTTGTAGACTGCTGCGTGTTGGAGTTGGTGTTGTTCTCCATTGGTCTGAGTTCAGTGGTCTATCTCCACCAAACACACTCCCTAGTGAGAAAATTGCATCACCACTCAATTTGGTAGTCGTAGAAAATTGTTCAGTTTCTAGTACAGCAGTCCGACTTTCTAAGCCATCTACCCGTCCCCGTAATTCTACTAATCCATCTGCAAACTCCTGTTGCAGTTTTTGCAGGGTTTCTAAATCTTCCTTCTTCACCAGATCAGTCGTACTTGAGGCAATCAATTCCCGAACCCTGTTCAAACAAGCGTTTAGACCAGCGGTGAATTCATAGCGAGTCATGGCTCGATTGCCTCGGAAACTACCATTTGGGTAGCCAGAAATACAACCATATCTCTCAACTAGAGATTGCAAAGCCTGAAAAGCCCAATCTGTCGGTTGCACATCTGCAAGTTGAGAAACAGATGTTACCTGCTCTAAAGTATTTTCTGTGTCTGGAGTGGAGACTTGTGCTATTACACTCATTGTATTCCCCAGCACCAGAAAAGTCGTTATCCAAAAAGAATTCTGTAAAAGACTAGACATACACCTCACACCTCAAAATCAAAGATATTTACCAAATTGGTTGGTAAAATTGTTATACCAACTTAAATATCAATTCATACTGTTTCTTGTGATAAATACTGAATTATTTATCATTAACAATGGATACAATGTGACATATAAATTACGGTTATTTGCCACATTGACATAACAATAACAGGTGCAAAATTGGACAAAACTTATTTGCCAACTAAGTTGGTAAAAATTACTTTATACCCAGCACTAAAAATAAACTGTATTCTACCATACACTTTTTAGAATGTAGATATGCAAGTATTTACCAACTTACACGGTAAATATCTGGTAACATTACAAAGACTCTACTGAGTATCAATTCTCATGAAACAAAAGTTCTCAAACAACCTTTTTTCAGTGAAAAGAAGATGGTTCATGCTATCAATTGTGACAGCATTGACTACAGTATTAATAACAATTGGCTTACCAAGCCTGATTTCAGCCCCTGTAGTAGCACAATCCAAAACAAACTTGCTGGTATCTGCTGCTGCAAGTCTCCAAGATGTACTAAAAGAAATTCAGCCCATATACCAACAAAGTCAGCCAAACATCAACATTAATTATAACTTTGGTAGTTCTGGTGCTTTGCAACAACAAATTGAGCAAGGGGCCCCTGCGGATATATTTATCTCTGCTGCGAAAAGACAAGTAGATGCTTTAAAGCAAAAAAATCTTTTAATTTCTGGTACTCGTACCATCATCGCTAAAAACCGTCTTGTGTTGGTTGTACCAGTTAATTCTTCAGGTGTAACCAGCTTTTACAATCTTAAAGATGCAAAAGTTAAAAAAATAGCTATTGGTGAACCTAGAAGCGTACCTGCTGGACAATATGCACAACAAGTTTTGGAAAAGTTGAACCTCTGGTCACAAGTCAAGTCAAAACTTGTTTATGCTAATAATGTACGCCAAGTTCTAGCATCTGTAGAAACTGGAAACGCTGACGCAGGTTTAGTTTATACTACTGACGCAAAAATTTCCAAAAACGTAAAAGTTGTAGTTGCTGCTGACGAAAAATATCACTCTGCAATTATTTATCCTTTAGCAGTCCTTAAACGTAGTAAAAATGTTGATGCAGCTAAGAATTTTTCCCAATTTTTATCTAGCGATCAAGTTAAATCTATATTCAAAAAATATGGATTTATTCTGCCTTAATCATAGCTAAACATCAAAGTTTTTTCACAAGTTAAATATTCCTGCATTTATCAATCATGCAGGAATAGAAGTAAACAAGATTAATTTAAGCATACAATCCTTAATCTTCGCTAATTTTAATATGTCCAAATGATTTAGATATCCAAGGAATAGCGATAAAAATTCCTGCTAATACTAATAAGAATAAAGAAATTCCAAAAATTTGGTCACGGGGAATTTCTAGCACACCTCGTAAAATTATCTCTCGCAAAGCAGAAACAATAGTAATTTCTACTGCGGCACCTACAGATATACTATGTTCTTGGATATAATCAACCAACAGTCTAAATAATTCAACAAGTATCAAGATAAACAAAATATCAGATGTGACTTGCCGTAAATCCAGTGGATGCAAAAAAGAGAAAAACATATCTCCTAATCTGATTAACATCACACAAAATAAGCTTACACATAAAGAAATAACAATAATATCTTGAAAGATTTCTAAATTACGGACAATTCTATCTCGTTGAAACCAACTATTTACTTCTATAAGAATGCGTTTTGGCATAATTTCTCCAGGATATTTATGTGTATTTATTTTTATGTGAGTCAATAAATAATATTAAGTCAAAATTTAAAATTACATTGTTTATCTAGAGCATTAATAAAATTATTTAAACCAACCTTTATAAGCAGATATTTCATGCACACTGATTTCCCAAGGTGTGCCTTTGTTAATAGGAGGACATAAACGAATAATTGATCCTTGGGAAAAATACTTTAACTTTTTGGCTATGTCAGGAATAGCGTTGAAAATATGCCAATACATTTCTCGATCAGGATAAACAATAATTAAATTTAACGCACGGGAATTGGTCTTGATGCACCATTGACAATTGGATAACAAAACTTGGAGAATCCGACCACAATTAGTATAAAAATGCTTACCAATAACTGCATCTAAATTTCTGAGTAACATTTCATCAACATATGTCACCTGAGAGGGTGGTAAATCGTCTGGAGAAAGAGAATCTTTATTCATGACTGAAGAGATAAAGGTTGAAGTATAAATTCACCTTGCTGGCACAAATCAAACTAAACTGTTGCTACGACTTCCCCAATTTTACTGATATCATAGCCACCGAGAATTTCTAATTGGGAGTGAACCAGTTGATGTCCCAAAGTACTGAGTAATTGCTGTACTGGTGCTTCTTCCAGATATTCTTTGAGAATTACTAAATCGTATCTTGATTGACGTAGAGGGATAAATCCTAACCCAAAAGCTGCCGCTACAGATGCCGTACTAATACCTGCATCCACAAATCCAGAAGCGATCGCTTGAGCAACATCCTGGTGACTAGTAATAATCCGATCAAAGCCTTGGAGAGCATGGAAAGGAACTTCTTCCTTTTCTAAAGTTTGTTCTAAAAGCAACCGACTTCCAGAACCCACTTCTCGGTTTACAATAGCTGCATCCATTGCCACTAAATCGCTTAAAGTGCTGATTCCCTTGGGATTACCAGATTGCACCATCAAACCCTCCTCCCAAACTCCCAGAGTAATCAGAACAGCTTTTCTTCCAGCCAAAGCATCCCGAACAAAGGGAGTATTATACTCTCCCGTTTTTGAATCATATAGGTGCATTCCA
Source organism: Anabaena sp. EIM26 (assembly GCF_057568715.1). Lineage (NCBI taxonomy): Bacteria > Bacillati > Cyanobacteriota > Cyanophyceae > Nostocales > Nostocaceae > Anabaena > Anabaena sp. EIM26. Next base: position 4,167,366 of record NZ_CM172472.1, read on the forward strand.
GCAATGTGAGCTTCACCTCTGCATAAACTGTGTAATGCAGCCATACTATTAGCGAAGTTATATTGTACTCGCAGTTGGGGATGCCAACGTTCAGTAGCTCTAGCCCACAGCGAAATCACAGGAGAACATCCAGCGATAACGACGGTATTATAAAGAGAGTCCATATTATCGTCGAGGAGTCGGACACGCAGTTTACCTGTATTCATTTGTCCTTCTCCATCAGCCGGAATCATATCTTGACGAAAGGCATCTTTACCAATCAAAGGATAAGCTATCCATTGACCTCCTACCCGCGCTAGACTAACTCTTAGTTGTTGTACATCAACAACAGATTTGGCAAGAACGGCTTCAATTTCCGGTAAATCTCGCTCTAACCAGAATAGATGCTCAACTTGACAGCCCAATGCTTTAGCCAGACGCAGTGTAATCTCAACCGAGGGTGCATATTGTCCCGACTCCACACCGCTAATAGTTTGACGAGTTACACCAGCTAGATTTGCCAAGTCTTGTTGACTCATGGCTAAACGGGTTCTGATTGACTTCAAGTTATTACGGAGGCTACTATCCTGCTTCATTAGCTTTATTTCTTAGTTTCTCAAAGCCGTAGCGGATTTAACTAAAATCTGCCAAGGCAAAAGCACCGTTAATCTATATCATTTATCTTTGGATTATTTTTGTGCTTTCGCTCTCTTGATTCCCCATACCCAAAGAATATCACAACATTTTGCTAATTTGCTTGCGACTCGCAAAATATTTTGCGAAGCAATAAATTTTTATTGGTTGGTAATAGCTGTAATTCCTTTAAATAAAAGCTTTTCAAGATTTAAAGTTGGCTAAAAATCTTCATGTTTACCAATTAATTTGGTAAATAGTAGTAAAAAATACAGTTTTCCCCAGAAAATTCAGTTTTGATGATTTCTATAACGCACCGTTAACAACGAAGAGTTTTCAGGTGCAAATGAAAAGATTTTCAACAATTGATGGTTTGTAGAACTGAAAAAGTTCTTTATCCTGGTTGCACTATTAGGCACCAGTCATGGAGAGAATTATGATTACTGAAGAAAAATTAGCCGATAACTTTAACACCATTATCGAAGAAATGCACCCGCGAGTATGGGAATTACTACGACACTGTTATGTGAAAGTAATAACTCCTTGCTTAATGCGTTCTTGTGTTTCTCCTGTGCAGTATTTTGGCATTTACTGTCCTCATGAAATTTTTGTATCTCTAGTAGCTGAAAAAGATTTACTCAGAGAAGTTGCAAAATATTTAGGACTAGCTGAAGTTGTTTGTTTAAATGCTACCAAATTACTGCGTGATCCTTTATCAAAGCTAAAAATAGCTTATCCTCATTTGTGGTTAGAACTTCTTTGGATTACCACAGAAACACAAGAATACAGTTCTTAAATATCAGAACTGACACAACTGGAATATTAGTAGGGTGCGTCAGATGTCGAAAATCTATTGATAATAACCAATTTATAGATCTGACACACCGTACCTGCAAAAGATATTAAATGTCAATCTTACGTAAGTCCTGAATTTATTGGCAATTACCACAAAACTTAATGTAGTTTTGTATCTAACTTGCTAAGAAAAGATGTGGAAAATTGATGTGCAAGACATACGAATTATATAAACATTCGTATGGGAGTGAACGGTTGTTACTTTGGAAAATCTTAACATCTGACGTAACTCACTAATTAATCATGCGGAATTATTCAGATTACGTCAGTCTATTGTTCTTTTGAAAAAGGACGAAATCCCATGACTAAACCATATCTATCTCCAGATGATTTGCCTTCTTATAAAACTACACAAATAAGTGAATTATTGCTTAGTCAACTGGAAGAAGTCACTAAAAAGCGATTTTTCCTAGCTTGTAATAGTATGGTACGCATTTTATTATCTAGTTGCCATTGGTATTTCAAAGTCAATAGCGGTATTTTGATGTTAATCATGGTTTGTCATAATATTGAAAGTTACCAGAATATCATGACGACTGTTCCCTACTTAGCCGAAACATTAAAAAGGTTTGCGAACAAAGCCAAAATTAGTATTAGTTCACCAGTTAATAATGGTATCCCTTGGGTAATTAGTATAGACAAAACTTGGCCAGGAGAAGAGTTACCCAATACGTAAATATAGCGTTTCCTAATCACATGAAGTATATCATAGCCCCTTCCTCGCTTACGGGGAGTGGTTTTTGTAACTTACTCGACCGATAATTGCTATAATTCAGAAATGTTAAATTGCCGATTTAGCGGTATGGATAACCGTCCCTATTAAGAATCCATTTCCGCTAATTCTAACCAGCGTTCTGTCGCTACATCAATTGCTTTTTTTAGTGTTTCTACCTGTTCATAAAGCTTTTGGACTTGGGTATAATTGCCAGGAGAAACAGTAACTAGTGCTTTCTCTGCGGCTGTTTTTTCATCTTCTAATTTGGCAATTTTACCTTCTAACTGTGCAAATTCTTTTGTTTCCCAATTCGATAATCTGCGTCGCTTTTTAGTTTCTGTTTCTGGAGATGCAGGTTTTTCTTCTGTGGTATTTTTGGGCTTTTCTGTAGTATTAACTATTTCTTGTTGTGCTGCTTCTTCAGCTTTTTTGTAATCTAAATAAACTGAGTAGTTACCAGGATATTGCTTGAAATTACCACCGGGTTCCAGTGCAAATACAGTATCTATGGTGCGGTCTAAAAAATAGCGGTCATGGGAAACTACAATTACACATCCAGAAAAATCTTCTAAATATTCTTCTAATACCGCTAATGTTTGTACATCTAAATCATTAGTTGGTTCATCTAGAATCAAGACATTCGGCGCACTAATCAGCAAGCGTAAGAGAAATAAGCGTCGTTTTTCACCACCAGAAAGTTTATTAATTGGCGCATATTGCTGACTTCCAGGAAACAAAAACCTTTCTAACATTTGGGAAGCAGTAATTTTTGTACCATCAGCTATCTGAATAAATTCTCCTTCTTCTTTGATGTAATCAATTACCCGTTGATTTTCATTTAATTCCGTGAGTAATTCTTCAGAATGTTGGTCAAAATAACCAATGTGAATTGTACTACCAATTTCTACAGTCCCGGAGTCTGGCTGAACTTGTCCGGTGATGATATTCATTAAAGTTGATTTACCTGCACCATTAGCACCAATGATACCAATGCGGTCTTCGGGACTAAATTCGTAGGTGAAATTATTAATTAAAATTCGCTCATCGTAAGCTTTAGTAATGTTATTAAGTTCAATAACTTTCTTACCAATCCGACGACTAACAGTAGAAATATCAACTTTACCTTGAGCTTGTTTAAACTCAGTATCACGCAGTGCATGAGCGCGATCAATTCTAGCTTTTTGTTTTGTACTTCTGGCTTTAGGCCCACGTTTGAGCCATTCTAATTCGCGCCGCAATACACCTTGATGTTTACGTTGACTGCTGACAGCAGATTCTTCAGCTAAAGCTTTCTTTTCGAGATAATAGGAATAGTTACCGGAATAAGTGTAAATATCACCTCTATCAATTTCAATGATTCTATTCGTAACTCTATCTAGAAAATAGCGGTCGTGAGTAATTAAGAAAAGTGCGCCACGATAGCGACTTAAATAAGTTTGTAACCATTCTACAGATAGTGCATCAAGATGGTTTGTTGGCTCATCCATGAGCAATACATCTGGTTCTGCTAATAACGCCGTTGCTAGGGCAATCCGCTTGCGATAGCCGCCAGATAAAGTGCCAACTTTAACATCAAAATCAGCAATTCCTAATTTAGTGAGAATGATTTTGGCATTAGTTTCTAGTTCCCATGCACCAGTTGAGTCCATTTTCTGCATTACCACAGAGAAGCGAGACATTAGTTGACTATCTTCTGAATGATGAGCTAATTTATCAGAAAGTTCTTCGTACTCCTTTACTAAAGCCATTTGTTCTCCACTATCAGCAAATACTTGCTCTAAAACAGTGCGATTTTCATCTACATTTGGCTGTTGGGGTAAGTAGATAATTTTAGAACCAGAGTTCACCAAAATTTGACCGCTATCCACTGATTCTAGTCCGGCAATCATCTTCAATAATGTTGATTTACCAGAACCATTAGTACCAATTAGACCTACTTTATCTGTGATATCAAGGCTAAAACTCGCATCTTTTAAAACTTCTTTGATACCAAAATCTTTTTTAACTGATTGTAAAGTGATAATACTCATAAAATTTTAATCATTAGTTATTTAGTTAGTTGGTTGGTGGGCAATGCCCACCCTAGGTCGTAATTGATTTATTATAAATACTATACAAATAAATCTAGGGGTAAGTGTCCATACATCTCGTTGATTCCTGTTTCTTGATAAGATTGACAAGAAACTAATACTCCTCGATGATGCCCAAAATAAGAATCAAGATAGCAAATTCCATTTTTACCATTTAATTTGATATAAACTGGCCCTTCAGGTGTTTCTAAATTACTTGGTGCTTCATAATGAAAAGCATGAGAATAGGTTTTCATTGCCAGAATACCTTCCTCCGCTGTATCAGCACAAATTCCTAAAATTTGGTAGTCTGAAAGGCTGGCCATGAAAATTAATGCCTGACGGGTTAAAACTTTTTCTGATGGTTTAAGAACCGGGGCAATATCTAGACAGTTGAATTTGTTGAGGATTTTTTTGGCTTCTGAGATTGTCAGGTTGGGATCTTGGGGAGTAGGCATATATTCGTTTATTATGCTTCTGGTGTTGCTGTTGGATGGAAGATGGGACTAGCCCACCTTACTAGTATTTTTGATTAAAATCAAGATTGATTTGACATCTTACCTAAGTTGAAAATAAATGGGATACTACCTTGGGAACCTTCTCCCATCACAAGTACATTTGGCATTTGTGAACCGCCATTTCTCCAAGCTTCAATAGCTTCTTTTTGCAGAACTAATTGTCCTCCCTGAGCTTTGAGGGTTTCTGCTAAGAGTCTTTGAGCTTCGGCTCTACCTTTAGCGCGATTAATGTCTGCTTGGGCTTCTTGTTCAGCTTCTCGTGCTATATAGACGGCTCTTTGCGCTCGCTGTTCCGCTATTTGTTTTTCTTCAACTGCTCTGGCAAATTCTGGTGAGAAGGCCAAGTCAACAACACTTGTATCTAATACGATTATCCCATATTTATCTAAGCGATCGCCTAAAGCATTATCAAAATCTTCTTTTAATTCGCTTCTTTTGGTAATTGCTTCTTCTACTGTTCTTCTCGCTGCTGCAATTTTAAATGCTTCCTGGGTTTGGGGAGCAATGATTTTTGAGACAATGTTTTCTAAAGTCCCCTGTTTCCTTCTGACCTGAACTACTTGGATAGGATCAAGACGAAAGTTAATAGCAAATCTGGCAGATAAATTTTGTAAATCCTTAGTAGAACTTTCGGCGGGAACTTCAAATTTCTGTACCGTTAAATCATACACATCTATCACTGAGATAAATGGTGGTCTTAAGTGAATACCCTCCAGCAAAGCACCATCTCTTGCTTTACCTAAGATACTGATTACTCCCGCTTGTCCAGGGTTGATAATCACAAAAGAATTGAGTCCAAAAAGTACTAATATTGCAAATACAATTCCGAATGTGGTAGTTTGCCAATTCCCTAGTTGTTTAGTGTTCAACTTTTTATCTCCTGCTTAGTTTTGAGTACTGATTTTTGAGTAAAGTAACACATTTAACTCAAATATCTTCAAAGTCGGCGGCGTTGAACTGAGTTTTTACAGCCACACTCCAAATTTATTGTACTTAATTGCTGAGTATTTAAACCTGATAAACTTAATTTTATGGTAATATTTTAGCTACAAGTAATTGTAAACATCTGTGGCTATAGGATTTCAAACTAACGGGGAATCAAGAAGGCGGAGACATTCTGTACATCCACTCCAACGCCTGTTTGACTATGGAGATAAGTATCGTCGGCAAATTTGGCTGGCAATTGGTGCTTCTATCCTGAATAAAGTTTTTGACTTAGCACCACCAGCATTAGTAGGTATTGCGGTGGATGTGGTAGTTAAGCGGCAGGATTCTATTATTGCTCAGTTGGGTGTAAAAGAGATTTCTGGACAATTTTTGATTTTGTCCATTCTGACTGTGATTACTTGGATTTTAGAATCATTTTTTGAATATTGCTACAAATTGTTGTGGCGAAATTTGGGGCAGAATATTCAACATAATTTGCGACTGGATGCATATAAACACCTCCAAGAATTGGAATTAGCTTATTTTGAAGAACGTAGTACTGGCGGTTTAATGTCTATCCTTAGTGATGATGTTAACCAATTAGAGCGTTTTTTAGATGTGGGCGCAAATGATATTATTCAAGTAGTAACAACTATTGTTATCATTGGCAGCGCATTTTTTATTTTAGCTCCTAGTGTGGCATGGATGGCAATGTTGCCTATGCCTTTTATTTTAGGTGGTTCGGTAGCTTTTCAGAAATTACTAGCACCACGTTATGCTGAAGTGCGGGAAAAAGTTGGTTTGCTGAATGGGAGGTTATCGAATAATCTCAGCGGGATTACTACTATTAAAAGTTTTACATCTGAAGATTATGAAGCTAAACGTTTAGAATTTGAAAGTGATGCTTATCGCCAAAGTAATGCTAAGGCAATTTCTCTAGATGGTGTGAATTTACAAAATTTAAATTTGCAAGATTTACGCCGTTGTATTGGTTTGGTAAGTCAGGATGTATTTTTGTTTCATGGTACGGTAGCTGAAAATATTGCCTATGGCACATTTGATGCCAAAAATGAAGATATCATCATGGCTGCAAAAGTAGCTGAAGCAGATGATTTTATTATGCTGTTGCCCCAAGGTTATGAGACAATTGTGGGGGAGAGGGGGCAGAAGTTATCTGGTGGACAAAGACAACGGATTGCGAACTGACAAGTCAGCGCTTGCGCTATCGCTCGCGCAGTGTTAAAAGATCCACCAATTTTGATCTTGGATGAAGCGACCTCAGCAGTGGATAATGAGACAGAAGCAGCTATTCAGCGTTCTCTAGAACGGATTACCGTCAATCGGACTACGATAGCCATCGCACATCGTCTTTCTACTATCCGCAATGCTGATTGCATTTATGTCATGGAACACGGACAATTAGTAGAGTCGGGAACCCATGAACAACTTTTAGAAAAAAATGGTATTTATACAAGCCTCTGGCGTGTACAATCAGGTTTAAAATAAAAGTCTTCAATTACGAATTACGAATTACGAATTAATTATGATGTTTGGTAGTACACAACCGGAAACGGAAGATAGCAAATGGCGGCGACAATTAGATAGATTTGTCAAAGCCAACCAGCAAGAATTAGCAGCTTTGTTTTGGGGATTGAGGTTAGAAAATGGTGATAGTCAAGGTACTATTGGTATTGATTTACAACCAAAGCCTCATTTTGTTTATTGTCCCCAAGTCGAAATAGAAAAACTAAATGATAGGGTTGAAAATCGTCTGCAAGAACTTTTAGGAATTATTGATAATAATAAACCAGAAACGGAAGTTGTTATGATTGGGATTGGTAAGGGGGAAGTTAAATTAATTCAATTTGCACCTGAACCCAAACCAGAAGTTTGTTTTGATCAAGTGGGTAAAGATGTAGATAGTTTGTTGGAATTGTTGGAAGAGAGAATGAGTGAACAGATAAATGCCTTTTAACGCAGAGGGACGCTGAGGATTTATGGGGATGGAAAAAATTAGAAGTAAAATTATTAAAAGTTAGAACGTCTATGTACTAGTTTTACGCCTGTTTCCTGAATTCTACTATCTGTACACAAAGTCTCCAAAATTTTACAGTATCACTGTTGTATTAGTATTCTTTGATCTTGGAATCATTTTCATTCCCCCAGGTGCAGCTAAAGTTAAACCCCGACGCACAGGATTAACAGGACGCTGATTTAATAGTGAGAGTTGAAAATTTGAAAGAATGGTTGCTAATACTATTTTCATTTCATATTGAGCAAATGCTAACCCAATACAACGACGATTTCCACCACCAAAGGGTAAGTATTCATAAGGTGAAAATTGCCTTTCTAAAAAGCGTTCTGGTTTAAATTGTTTGGGTTGCTGATATACTTCTTCTCGATGATGTGCTAAGTAAATACTGGGGATGATAAATGTTCCTGCTGGTAATTTATAACCCATAACCTCAATCGGAGTTTTGACAACTCGCACGAAACCTGCCATCACAATGGGGTAAATTCGCAGTGTTTCTTGACAAACTGCTGTTAAATAGGGAATTTTAGCGATTTGACTGAGTTCTGGATTAACTCCCAAAGAGTTTATTTCCTGTAGTAATTTTTTTTGGACTTCTGGTAGTCTGTCTAACCAGTAAAACGCCCAGGTTAACGCGGAAGCTGTGGTTTCATGTCCCGCTACTAAAACAGTCATTTGCACGATCTATATATTCTAAATTTTAACCGGGGCAATTTTTTTAGATTGCAAGTCCCCAAAAAGCGGTACATTTATGTAATAACAACTTGAAATAGTTAGTAATTTTAATCCAAAATCTAAAAACCCGAATTGGGATCAGGCTGGATCGGAAGTAAAAAGTGCCAAAAATCATCGCTATCCTTAATGGTAAGGGCGGAGTCGGTAAAACGACTACCGCAGTCAACTTAGCGGCTAACTTTGCCCAAAACAAAAAAGTCCTGCTGATAGATGCAGATCTTCAAGGTTCTGCTAGTTGGTGGTTTCGACGAAATCAGCAGGGGATGGGATTTGATTTGGCTCAAGATACAAATCCACAACTTTTAGGTGAATTACCCAAGATTACAAGTTACGATTTAGTCATAGTAGATACGCCTCCAGCATTGCGTTCTGAAGCTTTAGCGGCGGTAGTAGGGATTGCAGATTATCTAGTTTTACCCACACCCCCAGCAGCAATGGATTTAGCCGTCCTGATTGAGACAGTTAGACAAGCCGTTATCCCTATGGGTACTCCCCATCGGGTACTGTTAACTAAAGTGGATACCCGCAGTTCAGGGGAAGCACTAGAAGCACAAAAAACTCTTTTACAACTAGGTATTCCAGTTTTTAATACTTTTATTCGTACCTATAAAGCGCATGAAAGAGCCGCCCTTGAAGGTGTAACAATTACTCAATGGCGAGGAAGAAACGCACGGGAAGCAGAATCTGATTACCGTCGAGTGGCTGATGAATTAATGCATGATTGGAGGAAATAATGGCTAAGAAAAATCTTTCTGACTTACTACAAGAAGAAGCACAAAAATTTACACCCCAGGTTGGTGACACAGCAATTGAAGTAACTGCACAAAAAGTTGAAGAAGAGAATTCTGCACCAATGGAGGAAGAACCAGCATCAACTTCTAATAGGCGCACAACTCCGACTAAGGCAGATTTAGAAATTACAATTAAAGAATTGACTGCAACTCTGGAAAAAGTACAGAAAAAAGAAGTTTCCCTGAAGGAGCAAATTAGCGATTTCAAAACAGATTTATCTGTACAGAAGGCTTTGGCAGAACGTTTGACTACAGAACTTCATGAAACTAAGAAAACAGCCCTGCAATTAGCCGAATCTAATTCTAAATTAATAGCAGAAATTAATGAATTAAAGAAAGTCAAAGAACCTGTCAAAGAAACTTTCAAAGAACCTGTAAAAGAAACTTCCAGATCTTTATCCATTAATCCCAAAAAATCACACAGATCCTCTGAAAGACTTCAAGAAATGCCCAACCAATCAAATGATAATTTTGCAGATAATACATGGTTATATGATTAGAATTTAACCGCGAAATTCTAAAATATGTTGGGCGGTAATTTGTGGTTTTTCTAAGTGGGGGATATGTCCACAATCTTGAATCCAAATTAGTTGACTTTCGGGAATTGCTTTTTGAAACTTTTTCGCATCCCCAGTTCCCAAAATTTTATCGTTATCGCCCCATAAAATTAGCGTTGGTTGCCCAATTTGTGCAAGTTGCTGAAGTTTAAAAGCAGTGTAACCGCCACTTTTAGTAAAAGCAATCAACGCCTGGTTCCAATTAGGCATTTTTAGATGCAACTCTCCACAACATAAAGCGTCCGCAGAAATCAGACTAGGATTATTGTAAGCAGTACGACAAATGCGATCGCGCACTTTGGGATTTCGCAAAAACTCAGCTGCCAAAGAATACAACGGTGCAAACATCAATTTACTTAAAGCTGAACCGCCTTTCAACCCCGCACTATCTATTAACACCAACTTCTGCACCACTTCAGGGTACGTCAGGGCAAAATCAATTGCCGCAGCACCACCCATCGAAGCACCAACCAAAATCACAGGTTGCTTGATCAGGGTTTTCCAGAAAGAATAAAGATGAGTTTTAATGGCTATGGGGCTATAATCAATCCCCGCAAGTCTATCTGTAAAGCCAAAACCCAATAAATCCACTGCCCAAGTTTCATTCTCTTCAGCTAACAAGGGTAACAGCCGCCGAAATTCTAGAATAGAACTGTCAAAACCGTGAATTAAGAGGATCGGTATACCACCACTACCTTGCTGTATATAAGTAGTAGCGATTGATTCATTATTTGCGGAGGTAGCAATAATCGCTTGACTTTGGATACTTTTAGCCAAAGCGATAGATGTAGGTTCACTTAGTTGCCCAACTGCGGCAGGTAAAAAACTTGGAAACATAAAAATTAGTTTACCTGAACAACTGACAAAAAGAAAATTTTCCCAAATGTTAAACCTGTAACCAAAGCCTCGTACAATAAATATTGCTTATCCATGACTGAGGAGAGTGAAGCCATGCCAATGGCGGTTGGCGTAATTGAAACTTTAGGTTTTCCGGCAGTACTGGCATCAGCAGATGCAATGGTAAAATCTGCCGCTGTCACAATCGTATATTATGGTATAGCCGAAAGCGGTCGCTTATTAGTGGCTGTTAGAGGACACGTTGCCGAAGTCAGAACAGCAGTTGAAGCAGGAATTACCGCCGGAGAAGAAGTTTATGGTGGGCAAGTAATTACCCATTATATAGTTCCCAATCCCCCGGAAAATGTGGAAACCATTCTACCCATCCACTTCACTTCAAAATCTGAACCTTTTCGGATGTTTTGAGCAAGTTCTCTATCAAAATTGGCAGCACAACTTCTTAAAATTAATTTGTAGCGCCATATAACTTTTATTCATACAGGAGATTACTAATGTCACTACAGGCAGTTGGCGCACTTGAAACTAAAGGTTTTCCGGCAGTACTTGCAGCCGCAGATGCAATGGTAAAAGCTGGAAGAGTCACTCTAGTTGGTTATATCAGAGTTGGTAGCGCCCGCTTTACAGTTAATATTCGTGGCGATGTTTCTGAAGTTAAGGCAGCTATGGCTGCTGGTGTGGAAGCAGCAGAAAACGTTTATGGTGGCACTCTGGAATCCTGGGTAATTATTGCCCGTCCCCATGAAAACGTCGAAGCTGTTCTCCCTATCGCCTACACAGCAGATGTTCAACAGTATCGGGAATCCGTAGAAAATCCCATCGTCAGATCATCCAACGGCATATAAATGCAGCTTTTCAAGAGTCCACAGTCTGTCTAAATTGACTACGGACTCTCAAAGATGTAGGTTTTTATTAAAAAATTTTAGTTTTATTACTGAACTTAACCCAAAAGAATTACTTAAACCTAGTGATCACAGTCACAGTACACTTACAGCCTATTTATAGTAGTATTCTAATACTGAATTAATTGATGAGGAGTTCTCACTTATCCCATTTGATCAAGATAACTTCCTAGGTTTTTAGATACATGATTTTTTAAGGAAAAAACCTGAAACTTTAGTTAACTTCGGTTTTCAAATTCATTTCTAAAAACTATGCACGGATGTATGTAAATTGATAAAACTGTTACTTTTCTTATTCTCTAATAAACACCAAGAATTGTAAAGAGATTTGACCACAAATCACGACAAAAGTCTGAAACTTAGATAAGTAAATACACGTCCTATGATAGTGAATCATCATTTTGATCTTGGGAAAGCAAATTAACTAAACCAAAAGTTTCTATATAACTTTAGTGACTCAAAACCTAATCAAGAATTAAGCACAGACATTGATTAATCAGGATTTTGAGATCAGGGGCAGCTACTAGTTAATAACTTAAGTTGGTATGGGGGTTGTGATGCAAACTTTAAAACAGAGTTTCGAGGAGCGCAATCTCACTATGGAAAACGATGCGGCAAATCTGGCGCAATATTGGCAAAAGCGACTCGCTGCTGAATGTCCAGAACAAAGTGAGGTTGCTAGAGAAAGTATTATGTTTTGGCTTTTGGGGGTAGATTTAAAAAGATTTGATCTACTCAACCCCAAAGAATTGGAAATTGCCAAGCAAGCAATGGAGTACCGCTGGCGGATTTTACAGCAGCGTTATTTGGGAGTGGGACGAGAACGTGCTTATCGTAACTTGCTCAGTCGCTTGGGTAGTGTGATGACACTGAGAAATAAAATTCAGACTTGGGTAGCTCTGAGTCGCGATCGCCAGCGCAGTGTAATGGATGTATTACAAGAAGTACTCCAAGAACTGCTCCAAAGTGACACATATATGCAGCAGCAAATGTCTTCAATTGCTGAAATCAGTGCTGATAGAAGATTGCAGGATACTTTACTATTTGCCAGTATAGAGGAATATTGTTTGCGACCAGTCCGCAACCAACCCCTATTAGTGTACCGTTTTGTTAACTATCTGCGCCGGATTCAGCGGGGGGGCTTAACTCAAGTTCCAGTCAGTGACTTGATTAGACTAGTTTCCGACGAAGTTTTGACTGAAGATACTGACAATCCACTCAACTTAGTCGATAGTCAAGCGATCGCTCAATATCAAGAAGCACAAAAAGTAGAAGAACAACAATCACTACGTCAAGCCGTACATCAAGAATTTGAGCAATATTTACTGCAAAATTTAGGGCAACAAGCAGTAGACTGGCTGCAATTATATCTCCAAGGTAAATCTCAAGAAGAGATTGCCAAAAAACTCAATAAGCCAATTAAGGAAGTATATCGACTGCGCGAAAAAATTAGCTACCATGCTGTCCGCGTTTTTGCTATCAAAGGTAAACCAGAACTCGTAGATAACTGGCTTTCAACTTCCTTGCAAGAAAATAACTTGGGGCTAACACAACGCCAATGGCAGCAACTTGACGAAACATTAACGCCTCTGGGCAGGAACATTCTTCAGCTACGGATAGCCGGGAACTCTATGGAAGCTATAGCCCAAAGCTTACAACTTAAAACCCATCAAGTAATAGGCGAATGGACTAAAGTATATCTTGCTGCCCAAACCTTGAGAACTCAAGATTAACTCAACACAGTAGTTTGAGAACTCTGTTTTTGATCACAATACATAATTGTTATGTTGTAATCAAAGCATTGAGATCAAGTTCGGTTAATTATTTAGCATAAATTTGGACTCGTTGTTAATAGCTAATTGCTGTTTACTTACCATAACTCATCGCCTGGTTATGATTATAGCAAGCCAAACTTACCAATTAGTCCTAACAAATTTAATAAGTGTTAGAACTGACATAGTACCATTGCTCAGTTTTTTTAAATATGAATAGCTTATATTACATACATAATACAAGCAATCTATGGTAAAAAACTGAAAAGTTACAATCTTATTGAATTAATTCCTTGTGAATCTTTCATGCAAATAGAGGTTTTTAGTGATCTTTTTCCCTTGTTGAGTACAGCCAACCCACAAACTTTGGAATGGTTACTTAACATAGCAGTTGAACACGAATACCCATCTGGACGAGCAGTTTTGATGGAAGATGCTTGGGGTAATGCAGTTTACTTCTTGGTTTCTGGTTGGGTTAAAGTTCGACGCACCAATGGTGATGATTCTGTGACAATAGCAATTTTAGGCCAGGGCGATTTTTTTGGAGAAATGGCGGTTTTAGATGAATCACCACGATCAACAGATGTCATTGCCCTTTCACCGGTGAAATTATTAACTGTCTCCAGAGAACGTTTTATCCAAATATTGTTCAAAGATCCGCAATTACATCATAGGATGCTGCAACTAATGGTGCGACGAGTGCGGCAAATTAATATCCGTTTGCAAATGCGGTCTTCACCACCAGCAGTCAAACTCGCCCACACTCTAGTTGGCTTGAGTGATAACTATGGTAAAAAGTCAGACCAAGGACAGGAAATTTTTTACATCCCTTTTAAAGATTTGGCAGAAGTAACCGAAATTACCCTTGATGAAACTACCAAAATCATGGAAAAACTTCATGAAAAAGGATGGATTAAAATTGACCCCCCTAATAACTCCATTGATATCATTAATGTTAAGCAACTAGTAAATTTGGCTAATAAATTCTAATTGCAGCTTAGTGGTAACAAACCTTGCATTAATTGATTATTTACTACTATCTATCAACTGTTGACTATTGACTAAATAACACCACAATCAGGACACAAAATGACTGAAGCAATAGCTATTCGTTTTAACACTCCAGTTCAAGGAGTGTATCCACTAATTCATTACTGGGTAGCAATGCCCCAACCAGAAAATCATCTGTTTGAGGTAACTCTACATTTTGTAGATTATCCATTGCCGATTCTTGATCTAAAAATGCCAGTTTGGACACCTGGTTCTTACTTGGTGCGAGAATATGCTAAAAATCTACAAGATTTTGCGGCATTTTCAGAAGAAGAAACACCTTTACCTTGGCGGAAAATAAGTAAAAATCACTGGCAGGTAGAGAAAGGTGATGCGGCTAAAGTCATCTTGCGCTATCGAGTTTTTGCTAATGAACTATCGGTACGCACAAATCATTTGGATGCTACCCACGCTTATTTTAATAGTGCGGCGCTATTTTTGAGAATCCCTGGTTGGCAAGAGCGACCAATTCACATTACTATTGTACCACCGCACCCAGAGTGGCAGGTCACTACAGGTTTACCAAAAGTTGCTGATCAAAACAATACCTTCTTAGCTGCGGATTTTGATACTCTTGTCGATAGTCCTTTTGAAATTGGTAATCATCAGATTTTTGACTTTGAAGTATTAGGCAAATCTCATGAATTGGCAATTTGGGGACAGGGTAACTATCAAGTACAACAGATGCTTACTGACTTTAAAAAAATTATAGAAGTCGAAGCCGAAATGTTTGGTGGTTTGCCCTATGAAAGATATGTATTCATACTACATTTATTTAACCAAGCCTATGGCGGGTTAGAGCATAAAAATTCTTGCTCGTTAATTTATCACCGTTTTGGTTTTCGCAATCAAGATAAATATGAGCGCTTTATTCAATTAGTAGCACACGAGTTTTTTCACCTGTGGAATGTCAAAAGAATTCGCCCAAAAGCCTTAGAGGTGTTTGATTATGACCAAGAAAACTATACATCATCTCTTTGGTTTTGCGAAGGAACAACCAGTTACTATGATTTGGTAATTCCTCTGCGGGCAGGAATTTATAATGCTACATCGTATTTGAACCATTTAAGTCAGGAAATTACCAAATATAACAATATTCCCGGACGTAAAGTACAACCTCTTTCTGAGTCAAGTTTTGATACTTGGATTAAACTTTATCGTCCTGATGCTAATAGTTGTAATTCGCAAATCTCCTACTATTTAAAAGGAGAAATGGTATCACTTTTGCTTGATTTATTAATTCGTTCTCGCCATAGCAATCAGCTTTCTTTGGATAGCGTCATGCTGAAAATGTGGCAACAATTTGGACAAGCAGAAGTTGGTTATACTTCAGAGCAGTTAAAGGAAACAATGGAATCTGTAGCAGGGATAGATTTATCTGATTTCTTTAACAAGTATATTCATGGTCTAGATGATTTACCATTTAATCAATATTTAGAACCTTTTGGTATACAACTAGTAGAGGAAAAGGATGAAGAACCTTTCTTGGGTGTGAAAACAAAAACTGAATATGGAAGGGAAATAATTAAATTTGTGGAAATAGGTTCACCTGCAAATATAGCAGGAATTGATCCAGGTGATGAATTATTAGCGATTGATGGGATTAAGGTAGGAACAAGTCTTTTAAGCGAACGTTTAAAAGATTATTTACCTAATGACACTATCGAAATTACAGTTTTTCACCAAGACGAATTACGTCAATATTGTGTATCTCTAGCAATACAACAACCTGCTAAATATCAACTCAAGTCAGTTGATCACCCTTCCCGCACTCAGCAAGATAATTTTGCGAATTGGTTGGGTGTATCTTTAAAAACTATTCATTAAGAATACTCATTCACCCACCGGCAACTAAAGGTGAAATTGTAGTTATTAACGACCTAGTTTTACGCTGAAGATGTTGATGAAAGTTTCCCAAAAAGATTTGAATATACTGCTAGTACGATATAAAGAAGAAAATGTTGAGATCATCTGCTAATTTTTAAATTTAGCAAATTAAAATTTACCCCTTACGAAACTTTTGCTTATAAGGGGTAAATCTAACCAGAAAAAATTATTTTTTGGTTATTTATTATGACTTTTTAAAACACCTGGTTCTTGCTGAATAGGTAGGACATCTAAAATATCAGTTTGGGAACAATATTTTAAATCTTCTAAACATTCCAGGCGTAATAATCGTTTACCGTGACTAGCTTGGTAGAATAATCCCAGTAAGTCATTTTGCCATTGTGAATAGAGAGCGATCGCACTGGTGACTTCATCATTACCAGTTAAATCTTCTAAAGAAGAATTCGTTTGTTGCCAAATGCTATGAGCGATCGCACCAGCACAAACAGTATCCTCTAAAGAAAAACTGCCTTCCCAACCAGAACCAACAATCCAGACTGTCTCCGGTTGCTTTTCTAGGAGAAATTGCACCACAGCAGCCCGGTTAATTAAAGCAGCAGCGAGAACAATTGGCGCATTCTGTATCCGTTGTAAGGCGCGAGTTCCATTAGTGGTACTGATAAATAAGCGCCGCCCCTGTACCAATTCTGCTGTGCAATCTAAGGGTGAATTACCCAATTCAAAGCCAGCTACCTTTGCACCGCCACGTTCTCCAGCACGTAATCGTTTTTCCGATGGCCATTTTTCGCTAACTTCCACTAGTTGGTCTAAATCACTGAAGACTTGCACCGCTTCGCCTCCAGCCGCTAAAACTGTCGCCATTGTGCTAGTTGCTCGCAAGACATCAACAGCGATCGCGCATTCTGGCGCTTCATCAGTTGGAGTTAATTCTGGAGTATGATATACAAATATCTTCACGCGCTGGATATACCTGCTTTATAAATACTGCGGTTATATTTTACCCACTTGATGTCACAAACTGTTGATACTTAACCCTATCTTTCTATCAATACATAAATACTATAAAATTATCAAAAGCATATTTATCAAGGTTTGAAGCTTGGTATTGCATCTTCTAATCTCAAAGATAGAAAAACACAGAGATTGTCTAAATCATGATTTTCAGGATTAACATAACCATTTGCTTAACTTCTAGACTCAACTCCAGCAAATATGTCATAAGTAAATAAAAAGGTTGTTCAACACAAATTGACTTATGACGGTTTCTGTAACATCAACTCCTGACTTACCTTCCCGGCTAGTGAATGGTATCCTCTCAATTCAACCTTTAGCGAACCTCGCCAAACACCAAGCCAGACAAATGATGATCAAACGGGCTGAAAAAATTGGCGTTTTTTGGACACAAGAAGTAGAAAAACTGCGATCGCGTGATTGGTCTACAGATTTAGCTCAAGTCCAAAATTCTCAGCTAACCTACCCAGACTACTACGTCACCTCATTCCACGCTTACAAAACCGGAAATCTCAGTTGGCAAGCTGCTTTTGAGGTAGAACCTGCTGCTCATGCCGTCCACGCTAAAATTTGGCAAGATACCGAAGCCTCAGGTGATGCGAAACTACGCCAAAGTTACCATAAAATCGTCGAAAGTTCCATTTCCCAACCACCACAAGACATCCTAGATTTAGGTTGTAGTGTGGGAATGAGTACTTTTGCCCTGCAAGCAGTTTATCCCCAGTCCAAAATTACTGGTTTAGATTTATCTCCCTACTTCTTAGCTGTAGCTAACTACCGCACCCAACAACATCAAGCTAAAATTAACTGGGTTCATGCTGCTGCCGAATCTACAGGATTCCCAAATCAATCATTTGATTTAGTCTCCATTTTTCTCATGTGCCATGAATTACCCCAGTCAGCAACCCAAAATATTTTTGCAGAAGCAAGACGTGTTTTGCGTCCAGGTGGGCATTTAGCAATTATGGACATGAATCCCAAATCGGAAATTTACAAGAAAATGCCAACATACATCTTAACTCTGCTCAAAAGTACCGAACCTTATTTAGATGAATACTTCAGTTTGGATATTGAGCAAGCTTTAGTAAAGGCAGGTTTTCAAACTCCTACCATCACTAGCAATAGCCCCCGTCACCGGACTGTAATTGCTCAGGTGTGTGGCTAATTTATCTCTCATACTATGGGCAGTCATTCCACCGCTGCTGTTTTTGTGGTTTTATTACCGCCGGACTCATGCTGCCCCGCCACCGCTACAATTGCTCTTTTTCTTCATCTTTGGCGCAATGTCTGGTTTCGTAGCCCTGGGACTAGAATGGACGGTGGAAACTGTTGCTAACTCAGTTATAGACTGGGCAAAAATACAGCGTTCTTTTTTTGGCTTTTCCCTGCGACAGATCATGGTAATAGCACCAATTGAAGAAGGCTGTAAGTTAGCCGCAGTTATCTTGCCTATCTGTTATCTTCAACGCAGATACCAATTTCGTGCTACAACTGTTTTTCTTTTTACCATCGCTGTGGCTTTAGGATTTACGGCTGAAGAAAACTGGATTTACTGGTTTCACGGTACAGCATCAATTCTAGAAAGGTTGATTAGCACTCCTGTACATTCTATGTTTTCTGCACCCTGGGGTTATGCACTAGGAATATATATTGCTTCCACAAGGCGTTTAAATAGAGACAGAAGTTTGATTTTTATAGCTTGGTTAAATGCTGTCTTTTTTCATGCTTTGGTGAATATTTTATCTAGGGCTTGGGTTTATCCACGTCCAATCCATTTTCTTAGTTACGCTTTATTTCCTTTACTGTTGTGGATGTTTTGGCGGTTAGAGCAACTACTACGAAGAGTGCAACGCAAAAGTATTATTACTTTAATCTCCGGTTACACACCCCAAACTCGTTATTTGCAAAGGAGTTTAGTGCTATTAATTCTCTTACTAGGTGGAAATGCTATTTTTGGGTTGTTTCTTCTCGCTAGAAAACTCAGTCCTTTGCGGTGGGAGCAACTGTTTGAGCCGGATATTTTCTCGTTTATACTTAAACAAATAGCAATAAATATATTTTTAGGAGTTTTGTCCTGGTTAATTTATCGGTATTTACGATATTTAGCTGGTCGTCGGTATTTTTTAAAGTTAGGAAAATACTAGGAGATTTTTATGCAAGCAACTCCAGTACGTTGGACTACTGCTGATTTAGAGTTATTCGCAGGCGATAAAAGAAATCGCTATGAGATTATTGAGGGAGAATTATTTATGACCAGAGCGCCTCATTGGGATCATCAGTTTAGCTGTGTTAATATCAGTACTGTTCTCAAAGTTTGGTCAGATGAAAGTGGTTTGGGGAAGGTGGCTGTCGCACCAGGAATTATTTTCTCAGATAGTGATAATGTGATTCCAGATGTAGTCTGGGCTAGTCATGAATCTTTAGAACGTCTCCTAGATGAAGCTGGACACCTAATCGGCGCACCAGAATTAGTGGTTGAGGTGTTGTCCCCAGGAGAAAAAAATGAAAAACGTGATAAAGAATCGAAACTGAAGCTTTACTCAGTCCAAGGAGTTCGAGAATATTGGATTTGTGATCCAATCGCTAAAAAAGTAGAAGTTTATCATCGTCAACAAGCTGTTTTAAAGTTAGCCGCTACTTTATTTAGTGCAGATGAATTGATTAGTCCTTTATTACCAGGATTCAAGTGTTTAGTAAGTCAACTTTTTTAATTCATAAGATAGATCCCCGACTTCTTTAAGAAGTTGGGGATCTGGGTATTTTAAACTCTTGCCAATACTGGCTGACTGACTGCGACACTAACTGAGTTAGAATCAAATTCAGCGGCGTAAATTTCGCAGGAATTATTAGGGCTTTCAATGAGTTTGACCTTGTAAAGCTTGGCTCCTAGCTCTTGAATAGGCGATCGCAATACGTTACTAATATAAAGGGCGATATTCTCAGCAGTGGGAACAACTTTAGCAAAGAAAGCAATATCTTTGTTTAAAAAGGTGTGATCAAATGGTTCTACTACATAATCTGCAATTACCTGATTTAACGCACCTAAATCTACAGTCATACCCGTGCGAGGATCAATTTCTCCTTTCACAGTGACTTCTAAATGGTAGTTATGTCCATGTCCATTCACACGAGCGCATTTACCATAAATCTCTGTATTCTCTTCTAAACTCAAATCAGGATGAGCTAGTCTGTGCGCTGCGCTAAAGTGAGTACTAATACTTAAATATGCTTCCATGCCGTTGCCCATATAATCTGCCCAAAGTTCAGGATTTTCAAATAACTGCACGCGGACTAAAGGTAAATGGGGTGCGAGACGTTCCCAAATCACCCGCGCAATATTTTCTGTGGTGGGGAGAGTTTGCTGAAATTCTGTCCACACATCATTGAGATAAGAAAAATCTAGTTGACCAGTAACTTCCCGCTTGATGACGTGTTTTACATCAGACAAGTTCAGCACCATACCATATTCATCTAATTCCCCAGCGAGGGAAATAAATAAAACATAGTTGTGCCCGTGTCCGGGAAATTTCGAGCAAAGACCAAATTTTTCCACATTTTCGTTTTCACTCAGTTCTGGCAACCAATACCGATGGCTGGCCGAAAACTGAGCGCGGCGATTTACAATACATTGCATGAGTACTCTGGTAACAGAACTTAAAATTTCTTAATCTTTTACTGTTATCAGTATAAACTAATTTGCTTGCTTAGTGGTCAGTTGTTTTTTTACTGGTAACTATTGATAAAAGTGAGAGTTTGGAAGAGTGTAATCTATTTGCAGTATGTATAAAATACTATATAAACTTTTTGGTATAAAGACTTGCTGTGTGCCAATTAGTGATATAAAATTTTAGAAGACTATAGATCCTTTTTAAGTCCTAAAGTTTTTAAGTAAAGTTACAGTTTTTATCTCTTGTAGGGTGCGTCAGACCCGATAGTTTAGTACAGAACAGATTTTCTCTATCTGACGCACCGCACTAATATGGGATTCCAAAAGCCTGAAACTAGGCAATTTCCTTCATACATATTATGTACAATTTGTATATTGTGTAAGTCTTGTGTTATTAAAAGTAATTTAAAGAAAGTAAATATACGTTAATGACTTGCCTGAACAACTGTCTATACAAGTATTAGAAATTGCATTCACTAGCAAAATATGGAAGACGATTTTTGGGGATGGGTACAGGAGCAGATGGCAGGATTTTTACTTACTGCCGGATTAAAGCGTATTGGTATACCAATAGTGGTAATATTGTTTATTTTTTTCTTGCTAGGAAAGATAGGTAATCAGCCAAGACTAGTTAATACTAATGCTAATGCTTCAAGCTATACACCATGCTTAAATATGAATAAGATTCCTACTTTGAGGATGGAAAGTAGAGGTCAAGCAGTAGCAGTATTGCAAAAACGACTCACTAATATGGGTTTCTATACAAAGGTAGACGGAGTATTTAAAAAGAATACCCAGCAAGCAATAATAAGGTTTCAGAAAAGCAGAGGAATAAAACCAGACGGTATAGTTGGTTATAAAACTTGGATTAGCTTGTTTAAGCAATGTTAGAGCGATCGCGTATTTTCTCAACAATGGCAAATAGTGATTAAAACAATCAGCAATTCACTGTTGCTTTTATCTTAGAATAATTACAGAAGTCTATATAACTTGAATTTGAAGGTTGTTCCATGCCTTACCCTAAACTCAGTGGTGAAGAAATTACCAAACGTGGTAAAGAATTCTATGAGAAAAGCATCCGCACTCTAGTAGAGAAAACAGACAACATTGGCAAAATTATTTCAATTAATGTAGAAACAGGTGAATATGAAATTGGTAATGATTTAATAACCACCAGCCGCAAATTACAAACTAAACAAGCTGATGCAGCAATTTGGGCAGGACGAATTGGCTATAATGCGGTTTATGCTGTTGGTGGTACATTGATCAGGACAGCACAGTGATACATGGAACTGTAGTTGGGCTGCAAGCTCGAATTAACGTAATATTTCATTTACCAGAAGGATTAAATATAGAAATTGGATGTGTTGTTGATACAGGATTTGAAGGTTTCTTAACTTTACCAGCAGATGCAATTACTAAACTTGGGCTGCCCTACCTTGCTAGTATTGAAGCAAATCTTGCTGATAATTCTAATGTTCCAGTTAATGTTTTTTTGGCAAATATTGTATGGAATGGTGTCGAGAGAGAAGTTGCAGTTTTAGCTATGGGTAGTCGTCCTCTGATTGGAACTGCGCTGCTTGAAGATTCTCATCTCAGTATAGATTTCTATGATGGTGGTACGGTTGTAGTTGATGAGATCCTATAATTTTGAGCATGATATAACTAAAGCTGGCTTAACAAATCATTATTGAAATTGATCAAAATAGGAGAATTAACACTATGCTACAAAATACCTATCAACTCCCATTGACATTTGAGCAAATTCTGACTCTAGTTAAACAACTTTCTGATTCTGAAAAATTATTACTTAGTAAAGAACTAGAAAAAGAAACATTGAATAATAAATTAACAGAGTTATTGGAAGTATTTCAAACTGATGAATTATCATTAGCAGAAATTACTGAAGAGGTTGAAATTGTCCGCTCTCAAATTTATGAAAGAAAACAAAGCAGTTAAGATAATTATTGATACTAATCTTTGGATTAGTTTTTTGATTGGTAAAGAACTGAAAGATTTAAAAAACCTTTTAGTTGCAGAAAAAATTCTAGTAATAATTTCTGAACAAATATTAGAAGAAATTACTTTAGTAACTCAACGTCCTAAGTTACAAAAATATTTCCCATCTCACAAAGTCGATGAATTAATTCAAATTTTACGAACTATTGGTGTATTTATAAATATAACCTCAGAAGTTTTTATTTGTCGGGATGCGAAAGATAATTATCTTTTAGCACTAGCAAAAGATAGTGATGCAAATTTTTTAGTTACAGGTGATCAAGATTTATTAGTGATGACAAAATTTGAAAATACTGAAATTGTCACTTATCAAGAACTTTTACATAAATTATACTGAGTAAGTTTTAACAATTCACCGACTCTTGCGCTTCACGATGTAATCTTTTAGCTATTCTAAATAATTCTTGACCTGTGTGCAAATAGCGATCATCGTAGCTTAACGGAAAATACGCCAACTCTTCTATTCCGTCTGCAACTTGACTCAAACAGTAATACAGGTGCGCTGCTGCTGCTGCGAACGTAGCAGGATTTGGTAAAGAACGAAACCTAATTTGAGCTTCCTTCAAATCTTCTCGACAGGATTCTAAATAATCCTGAAATTCATCTAACAATTCATCATCAAAAGGATCTGCGGCTAATTCCTCAATTTGTTCTTCTAGAGAACTGAGAATAGTACAAAGTATCCGATTGACTGGTTTATAAACTCGACGCAACCATTCTTCAATTTGTTCATCAACATCTCTTCCCGTTGGCCTAGTTTTTTGGTAAGGTTTTTGGTCAGAATTGCGCTTTGGCTTAGGAATACTTGATTTTTGAGAATTATGACGCAGTTTTTGGTCGTAATGCTGGCGATTTTGGGTGTCGCCTAAAACCTCATAGGCTGCATTAATGAGAATAATCTGCTCGTTATTTGCTATTTCTTGATTAGTATCAGGATGAAATAACTTAACCAAGCGGCGATAGGCTTGTTTAATCTCCGCTTGGCTGGCTTTGGAATTAACTTTTAGGGTTTCGTAGTGGTTAGAATCGACCATGATCAGCTAACAGTTATCAATCATCAGTTATTGGTTAACTGATTTAATCTAACGTATCGTTAACTGATACTACTTGCAACTTTTGCTTCTAAATCTTGGAATAGTGGTGTACTCAAATATCTCTCGCCAAAACTGGGTTGAATCATTACTATTAAGCGTCCCTGATTTTCTGGACGTTGGGCAACACGAATAGCAGCACAGAGAGCAGCACCGCTGGAAATCCCAGATAATAACCCTTCTTCTCTAGCTAAACGACGACTATAAGCGATCGCATCTTCATCACTAACAGTAACCACTTCATCAATCAATTCTACCCTCAACACTTGAGGAATAAACCCAGCCCCAATCCCCTGAATTTTGTGAGGGCTGGTTTACCACCAGATAAAACAGGGCTATTAGTTGGTTCAACTGCGATCGCTTGAAAACTTGGTTTCTTAGCTTTAATTACTTCCGCTACACCAGTAATCGTACCACCAGTACCCACTCCCGCCACAATCATATCTACCTGTCCATCGGTATCTTCCCAGATTTCCTCAGCTGTAGTTTCCCGATGGATTTTAGCATTGGCTGGATTACGGAACTGTTGCAACATATAAGCAAAAGGAGTTCTCTCTACAATCTCCTGCGCTCTGCGAATTGCCCCAGTCATCCCCTCAATTCCTGGGGTGAGTTCCAGTTCAGCACCATAAGCCCGCAACATAGCCCGTCGCTCTGCACTCATCGTCTCCGGCATCGTCAAAATCAATCTATACCCCTTAGCTGCCGCTGTCATTGCCAAAGCAATTCCTGTATTTCCCGATGTCGGTTCTACCAAAATTGTCTTGCTGGGAGTAATTAAACCTTCCTGTTCAGCATCATTAATCATGCTTACCCCAATACGATCTTTCACCGAAGAAGAGGGGTTCATGCTTTCTAGTTTCACCAAAATCTGCGCGACACAGCCTTCTGCTTGGGGAATCCGGTTTAACTTTACTAAGGGTGTCCGGCCTACTAATTCTGTAATATTCTGAGCAATCCGCATAATAAATTGTGAATCCTTTAAATGTAATACATGATATCTAACTGACGGCGTGAATCTCTTTTTTCACAAAGATCCTGAAGCGAATGTTTTTGTAAGACTGAATTTGCAGCCTGACGAGCTTCTTGCCAAATTTCGTCCACAATAGAACTATCTACACTTTTGAGGTTGTTGGTATCTTCTTCACTAATCCGCACATCTAAACCTTCCAAACATTCCAATATTTCTAAAATGCTAATTTTCCAAGGTTCCCGCGCCAAAAGATAGCCACCTTTTGAACCACGTTGACTCTTGACTATACCGCCGCGCCTCAATGTAGCTAATAGCTGTTCTAGATAACGATCCGGTATATTTTGTTGAGCAGCAATTTGTCGAATTTGCATCGGTTCGCAGCTTTCGTAATGAATTGCCATCTCTAATAACGCCAAAATTGCGTATTCAGATTTACACGATAGTTCCACAAGCAGCAATTTAAGAATAAAGGATAAACAATGAAAGCTGAAGGATGGAGGCTAAATGATCAAAATTATTCATAACTTTTCATCTTCGCCTTCTTGAAGACACAACTCAAATCCACTTCACCCCTTTTCTAGTATACTCCGGTTCTCCACTGGGGTTTGTTATTTTTTTCTACCCAAAACAAAATCCCCACCTTATGGCGGGGATAAACAAGTTTCAAACTTGTCAGCAAATCTTCAACGTCTTAGAAAGTGAACGTTGTTCTTAAAGTACCGATAAAGGTATCTTCGCTGTTGCTGTTTTGTCCGGTAGCTGGCAACCAAATCACACCAGGAGTAACGGAGACGTTATCAGAAACGCGATACTTGTAGAAACCTTCAACTTGGTAGGGAATATCACCAGAGTTAGCACCACCATTATTGTTAAAGGAATAAGGTTGAGCGCCACCGAAAATACCCAATACGTTGCCTTTCTTACCAAAGTCAGGTAACGCTACACCAACACCATAGCTCCATGCTTCATAATCATCACCAGCACCAAAGCCTGTGATATCGTGGTAAGAAACAAAACCACTGACAGAAAGTTTGTCACTAGGTCTGAAGGCAGCAGAAACACCGTAGGAGTTGCTGGAAGAAGCGCTACCTAAACTGAGATTATTAGCTAGTGATGTACCTACGATATCATCACCCTCTCCTGAGTCAAACAAACGGCTACTAGCACCATGATAACCATGTACATAGGTAGCAGCTAAGGCAATGCGATTACCAACGTTAAAGTTTAACTGACCTAAAGCAGCATAGTTACCGTCAAACAAACCTTCACCAGCAGCAGGACTACTAGCTTCAGAAGCCAAATAACCCAATGTCAATGAACTTGGTTTGAGAATACCGCCACCTTGACCAAAGGGTACATTAAGGGCAATACCAGAACCACCACCAATTCGGTAGATGGGGTTTTCTGAGCTAAAGGTACTTAAAGAACCATTACCACCATCTGTTTTATCAAAGAAGTAGGGGTTGTTAACAGCAGCATAATGGCTGTGTTTACCACCAGTAGCTGCTATATAGACCTGTGCTGGACCAACAGGAGCCTCATAGGTCAATTTGTCTAACACAACATTGTTAGTACCAGTGCTACCAACGTCAAAGGTTTGTCTACTTTCTCCAGTGTTTCCAAAGTTTTGTGCATTACCCGCAGCCAAACGGGTATTCAACATATCTCGGCCTGTGAAGCTGCTTTGCAGGTTCAAACGCACTCTATCTTGAAAAACTGTCTTACCCGCAATATCACCATTAAAAGCATCGGTCAGAGCAAAAATAGCTTCACCTTGCAATTTGGTGGTAGTTGAGAACTGATTTGCTTCCAATTCAGCAGTGCGTGCTTCCAAAGCATCGACACGACCGCGTAAAGTTGCCAATTCAGCAGAAAATTCTTCTTGCAAGCGCTGTAAGGTGGCTAAATCCTGTTTTGTCACCATGTCAGCTGTTGCTGTGGCAATCAATTCATTCACCCGGTCTAAACAGGCATTCAAACCAGCGGCAAATTCATAACGGGTTAAAGCACGGTTGCCGCGATATGTACCATTGGGATAACCTGCGATACAACCATAACGTTCCACCAAGGACTGCAAAGCTTGGAATGCCCAGTCGGTGGGTTGGACATCGGAGAACTGAGAAACCGATGTTACTTGAGATTGTAAATTTTGACCTTCGTTACTGTAGCGTTTAACTTGATCTAAAACCTGAGTTTCTTGGTTGACTTGAGCCAATACCACAGGTTGTTGAACAACCTCTGTTGCCGCTTGTGTTTCTAGTGTTGATACTTCAGTGGCGGTATTTGGGGCTGCATTGCCTGCTGCGGGCGAAGCGATCGCTGTTCCTGAAACTAATAAGGCCGCTCCCAAAACGGCAGGGCTAACCACCAAGGATTTCCACAATAGATTAGACATCTTTCCTTTACTCCTCACACCTTATATAGATAAACGGTTTCGCTGTATTTGCTGCTTAGAAATGTGGCATTTTTCCGAAACCTTTAGAAAGGGCATTGCTACCGTTACTACAATTTTAGTTTTTACAAAGCTAATAACTGATTAATTTATCGTTAAATATTCATGCAATTAACTTATGTAAAGACTAATTCTTTATAGTTCCTCATTATATAATATCTGCATCTAATGATCAAGATCAGAGTTTTTGATTAAATAACGGTTTTCTACTCATATCCAAATAACCGCAGAAAGTCAAAAAATAGCTAAAGAAAATTTTGACAAATAATTCATTAGCTGATATGAGAAAATGGCTCTGCAAGAGTGACATCCTGCAATAGCATTTGGGTGCTTTGATCTAGGTTTAACCTGGTTACAATAAACCTATATAATTTAAAGAGGCATTGCTAAGTCAAAAAGTTCCACTAAACTGATTTACAGACTAAATTTCTTAAATTAAAGATTTGGTTTGTTGATTCATAAAATTAATAAACCTCTAAGCGGGCGACTCTAACTTAATAGACTTATCCAATAGAGCAGTGTGGCTTTAGCTATAAATTAAGTTTTGCTCCTGGATTTGTAAGGCTCTGAGGTTAATTTACAGATATCTTTAATAGACTTATATTGATAAACCAAAAGTTCCCATAAACAACTATCCGCCCTGATTTAAATCTGATGATCTAAATCAGGGCGGTCTAGCGGGTCTTCAGGTTGCAACCAGACTGCCGGAAGGAACTCCGACTTTTAGCCTAGCTACTTGAGCTAACTTAGTATCTCAGGATAACTAAGGCTAAGTTTTAGAGAACAGCCCCGGCACACAGCCGGCTAACTGCAACCTGATGACCCATGCTTATACTACTTTCTATCATGGGCATCACCTCCTTGTTGCCTAAGCGGTCTTAAATTTTTAAAGGGCAGAGCGTCTTACTCTGGGTTTGTAACCTTCGATTACTATAACACATCAAATTTGCTTTGCAATATTAGCCATAAAAAAAATCCACCAATTTGTTTGGTGGAGGATCATTTAAAAATGATGAATGTTAAAGATGCATTAATTCATCATGCAATTAGAGAGCGTTACCACGTGGTAATACTTCTTCAGGGAACACAAATTGTTCGTGGGGTTGATCTTGAGGAGCCATCCAAGCGCGGATACCCTCGTTCAGCAAAATATTTTTGGTATAGAAAGTTTCAAACTCTGGGTCTTCTGCTGCCCGTAATTCTTGGGAAACGAAGTCATAAGCCCGCAGGTTGAGTGCCAAGCCAACGATGCCTACAGATGCCATCCATAAGCCGGTGACTGGTACGAACAACATGAAGAAGTGCAACCAACGTTTGTTAGAGAAAGCAACACCGAAGATCTGTGACCAGAAACGGTTTGCTGTCACCATTGAGTAGGTTTCTTCAGCTTGGGTGGGGTTGAATGCAGGAAAGGTGTTGGAACCTTCGCCGTCATCAAACAGGGTGTTTTCTACTGTGGCTCCGTGAATTGCCGACAGTAATGCTCCACCTAAGATTCCCGCTACACCCATCATGTGGAAGGGGTTGAGTGTCCAGTTGTGGAACCCTTGCAGGAATAGTAAGAATCGGAAGATTGCTGCTACACCAAAGCTGGGTGCAAAGAACCAGCTTGATTGTCCCAAGGGGTACATCAAGAAGACGCTGACGAAGACGGCAATTGGTCCTGAGAACGCAAGTGCGTTGTAAGGACGAATTCCTACTAGTCTGGCGATTTCAAATTGACGCAACATGAAGCCAATCAGACCGAATGCTCCGTGTAAGGCTACGAAGGGCCATAGGCCACCTAGTTGAAACCAACGGGTTAGGTCTCCTTGAGCTTCGGGTCCCCAGAGTAACAACAGGGAATGTCCCATGCTGTTTGCTGGTGTGGATACTGCTACTGTGAGGAAGTTAGCTCCTTCTAGGTAGGAGGATGCTAATCCGTGGGTGTACCAGGATGTGACGAAGGTTGTACCGGTGAGCCAACCGCCTAGTGCGAGGAAGGCGCAGGGAAATAATAATATTCCTGACCAACCTACGAATACGAAGCGATCGCGCTTTAACCAGTCGTCTAATACGTCAAACCACCCTCTACTGGGGGCGCGTCCAACTGCGATGGTCATTACAAAGAATCTCCAAAAGTTTATAAGTACAGGTTTTATCTATATATAGATGGCTATGACATAACCGCCTATATGCAGAAAGTTAACCGGGTTGTTAATCCAGTTTACAATTTTTTACGCTCTTTAATCATAATAGGTGCAAATCTCTAATTTTTCCAGTGCTAATGGAAATAATTTCATCTGTGAGACACCTGTAATCCTTTCAGAGTAACGAAACAACGATATAAAACAAAATCTCATAATTCTTCCCTCCTTTCACAATTCACACCGAATCAGCCAGGTAACGCTAGAATTAGTCCTACAGTCAGTGAAATGTAATTAATTTTAAATGTTTACCATCGACTTAAGCATCAAAAATACTGCTTTCCCGATATCAGTACAACGTAAGTCTACTGAAGACGCTGAAGCTGTTTATCAGCTGATTCTGGCAGCAATGCGCTCTGGGAACCCTGATATTGTGGAACTCAAGTGCGAAGGCAAAACAGAGAAAAAAATTGCTGTCCGTGCTAGTGAAATTTCAGGTGTACAAATTGTACAGAAAGATGGTACTGCCGTTGGTGGTACTAGACCACCCGGATTTTTCGCTTTAGCAACTGAGTAAACCAGGTGTACAAATGACGGCTGTAGGCATCGAAGTTCAAGATTTAAACTTCTTATGGCCTAATGGGGAGCAAGTAATTAAATCTTGCTCTCTTAAAGTACCACAAGGCGAATTTTGGATGCTTTTGGGTACTAATGGCAGTGGCAAATCAACTCTCCTAAGACTGATAGCGGGGTTATTAGCTCCCCAATCTGGCGAAATTGGCATTTCACCCCCCGTTGGGTTTGTTTTCCAAAATCCTGATCATCAACTAGTTATGCCAACAGTCGGTGCTGATGTGGCTTTTGGATTAGTGGCAGAAAAATTGCCTCCTGCTATGGTTAGAGCTAGGGTGGAGGAAGCTTTAGGGGCAGTGAATTTGCTGTCTTTACAGCGTCGTCCTATCTATGCTCTTTCTGGTGGACAGAAACAGCGCGTGGCTATTGCTGGTGCGATCGCTCGTCACTGTGAAGTCCTATTATTAGATGAACCCACTGCTTTACTAGATCCAGATAGTCAACTCGACTTAGTGTCCAGTGTTCGTCATCTAGTTAAAAGTCGCGGAATTACGGCTTTATGGGTGACTCACCGTTTAGATGAGTTAAATTATTGTGATGGCGCTTTTTTATTAGAAGAAGGCTCTCTAGTTGATGCAGGTGAAGCCGAACGTCTCAAACAGCGACTGATGAAAGCACACAGCGAAACTTCTTAAGACAAAACTCCAGCAGCATCTTCACCTATCAGGTTTTCTAGAAAAAGTATTGGCAGACTTTTTATTTGAAAGCCCCTAATATCAATATTTTCAACAATTTTTAATCATCAAAAATTGATAACCAGATACTAGACAAACACTTTGCTGTATGGGTATCTGGTTTTTCATTATGGAATTTTGACGACTCAAAAAAATTTTTTATTTCTCTAAATAAACTGCGACAACCCTTATTTCAAGAGGCTTTTTAGACATTATGGCTTCTACCTTAAGGTTTAGTTTTTCGGCAATTGGGCATTTTTTATTCTCTGTAGCATAGTGTTACAAGTGATGCTTCAATTACTATAAGTCTTATGAATGATTTTTGTTAACTTTAGATAATTGTGATTAAAAACCATGCCCCGTTCTATCATCCCGTCCATTTTATTAGTGGACGGCTACAACATTATAGGCGCTTGGAATTGCTTAAAGAAAACCCGTGATCATGCCGGACTAGAGGCAGCACGAGGGGAACTAATAGAAGCAATAACAAACTACAGCGCATTTCAAGGCTATGAAACTCAAATAGTTTTTGATGCCCAATATCAAAACACCCCCAGCAATAGAGAAAATATTACAGACTTTCTCACAGTTCATTACACAGATTTTGGTCAGACCGCAGACACCTATATTGAAAAATCCTGTGCGTCCATGCGTCACCAAATAGCACAATGTTTAATTTCTCGCGTAATTGTTGCCACATCAGACCGAGCGCAGCAGTTAATGGTACAGGGGTATGGTGCTGAATGGTTATCAGCGCATCAACTATGCGGAGAAGTAGAAACAACTGTGTGCCGGATGCGTCACAGATATCAACCTCCCAAACAATCGAAAAGCCGATTCTTAGCTAATGCTATTGATGATAAAGCAAGGCAGCGTCTGGCTCAATTGCGGATGGGATTATAGAAAAGAGTATTCATAAATCTCTAAATTGCTCTTCTAGAGCGAATTTGCGCTGCCAAAAATTTTAACTTTCAGCAGCTACCAAAGAAAATTAAAAAAATTTCCCCAAAGTAGTTGACATCATCTGGTTTTAAGTTTAATATAGTAATCGTTGCGAGCGTTCCTCAGTAGCTCAGTGGTAGAGCGATCGACTGTTAATCGATTGGTCGCTGGTTCGAATCCGGCCTGGGGAGTTAAAAAATAAATGATAAGGCATGAAGGAAGAAAGCAGAAATTTCTAACTTCATGCTTTTGAGTTTTATAGAGATTGTCAGCTATTCCTTCTCATAATTCACCTGTAGAGGTCAACTTCAGCCAAACTGGCATTATCGAAGTTAGCTGTAGTCATGTTGCAGTCTTTAAAGGTGGATTGCCACAAATTGGCTCGCTCCCAGTTAGTATTGCTGAAGTTGCAGCGAACAATATAGCATTCTACACCATTATTAATCCCAGTAAAGTCGGAACCACTGAAGTCAGCATTTTCCCAACTACATCTGCCCCACACAGTATATCGGAAATTAGCTTCTCTCAAAATAGCACCACTAAAGTCAACACTGAGGGCGGAATCCTCCAGATTAATGCCGCTGAGGTCAACACCTCTGAACAAACCTTCACGCGAGTCATCAATGGCAATACAAGTAAAATCTCGCTCCCCAGCAGCATATCTACTCAACAATTCCTCAACAGTAATTCTTTGCCTTTTGACCTTCATTATTTAACACCATTACTTGATAACATTTACCCTACTGTATACACCAAATAGAGTCACCTGCTCAATCTAACCTTACCCTGCAAATCAAAAACCTCCCTACCGGACTACTAGACGAAGCCCAAATCACCAACTACGATTGATTCCTTGCCCCTGACACTGCAAAAGATGGCAAAGTGATCAAAACACAAAGCGATAAATTTTTGAGAATGCAAAAATAGCAGAATTATGTAATTTTCTAAAATATTAGTTTCAATTATTTTAAATCAAACTCGATTATAAAAGTAGCTGATTTCACAAACGATATTTGATGAAATGTTTGCTTAAATTGCATCTTATAACCGCTAAGTCATAACCATTAAAGGTAATAGGGATAATATTTTTTAGAATTGAAAAATAATTTATTTTGAGGCTTATAAAATATTGATATCTATGTTATTGTTGGGATAGGAATCAAAAACATCAAAGTCAAAAAAACTTCAAGGGTAAATTGAGGTCAACGAAATCAAGTTCTTTTGTTCTGCTAAATCCACTTCAGTTTATATATCTTTTCTGTACGAAGAGATAAGGACAAATGAATTAGAAGAGTTACCCTCGTAACAACTTGAAGTCAATCAGAATTCCTTTGAGTATTTGCCGATAAGAATTGGCTGAATAGATAACATTATCAACCAGATGGGACTAACCTTGGAGTTTGGGAAGAAAGACTCTTAGAGGATGTCTGGTAAATGTATAGGAATCAAAACTGTTAGCGACTTAAAGCCAGCAAGAAAGATATTTTTTACTGTGAACTAGTAACAATCACAGTGAGATTTATTGATTCTGAAAAAATATCCAAAAGCAACATCAATACAGCAATTTTCCAGAAATTAGGAAAATGGTTTGTTGGACTGGAAATTAGAAATTTTTGGCAGCCAAAATACCAGCAAAATCGTCGCAATTGTAGCAGTCATTGAGAGTGAACTACAATGTTGGTTGATTGGGTGGTTCAGGGGGAAAATCTGCATAAAGGTGAATCCCTATTGTAACCACTCTCCAAGATTAAACATCCTCAGAGGATGCCGCGACAACAAGCGATAATGCCCAATTTAAGCTGTTAAATATTTCTTTAATTCAGGAGATGTGGATTTCTTCTCAATAAATTTCCAGTAACCAGATCTTGTTTTCCTATAAAAATCTGAATCTGCGTTTGGTAGTGCCTTGAGTATGCCTTAAGTCGCTATACAAATTCTGTTTCCTAATCGAACAAAATCTCAAATCAAGTTTCAGACTCATCAACACAATAATTGTAGGAATAAACTCATCATGGCTACTGACGGAAATATTAGACAAATTGCTTTTTACGGTAAAGGTGGTATTGGTAAATCTACTACTTCTCAAAATACCCTTGCTGCTATGGCAGAAATGGGTCAACGCATCATGATTGTAGGTTGCGATCCTAAAGCTGACTCTACCCGTTTGATGCTGCACTCCAAGGCTCAAACCACCGTTCTTTCCTTGGCTGCTGAAAGAGGTGCTGTTGAAGATTTAGAACTCAACGAAGTACTATTGACCGGTTTCCGTGGTGTTAAGTGTGTAGAATCTGGTGGTCCAGAACCCGGTGTTGGTTGTGCAGGTCGTGGTATTATCACCGCTATTAACTTCTTGGAAGAAAATGGTGCTTACCAAGACTTAGATTTCGTATCTTACGACGTATTAGGTGACGTTGTATGTGGTGGTTTCGCCATGCCAATTCGGGAAGGAAAAGCGCAAGAAATTTACATCGTGACATCAGGTGAAATGATGGCGATGTATGCTGCTAACAACATTGCTCGTGGTGTTTTAAAATATGCTCACACTGGTGGTGTGCGTTTAGGTGGCTTGATTTGTAATAGCCGTAACGTTGACAGGGAAGTCGAATTAATCGAAACCCTGGCAAAACGCTTGAACACCCACATGATTCACTTTGTACCTCGTGACAATATCGTTCAACACGCAGAATTGCGTCGGATGACTGTTAACGAGTATGCACCTGATAGTGATCAGGGTAATGAATATCGGACATTGGCTAAGAAGATCATCAACAACAAAAATCTAACTATTCCTACACCTATTGAAATGGAAGAATTAGAAGAGTTGTTGATTGAGTTCGGTATTCTTGAAAGTGATGAAAATACTGAAAAGCTAGTTGGTAAGTCAGCTACTGAAGCACCAGTCAAAAAGTAGTAACACGAAGCTATTAGTGCTTGAGATTGGGGAGGGTAACTCCCACCCTTTCCTCAATTTATGAAGATGTGAAAATTCAAATAGGTTTTTTCACATCTTATTTGCATTTGGTCAAGCTGCTTACAATACAAGGTTTATATCTTGTTTAATATGCAAGTTATAAGCCTTGTGATTTCCTAGTTTAACCAGAGATGCTTCCTGAATCTAGTTTCCATTCATGCTTAAGTAATTGTTGGTAACTTGTTTCCTGAATCATCATCTGCTCGTACAACTTGAGCAGAAATATCTGAGCTTGTTCACGAGACATTTGGTGTACCTGGTCAGCAAAGATTCTGAGGCCAAATTCTTGTTCTAAAGATAATTTTATAGGCTGATTCATTGCTGGCTCCTATGCCGAATTGGGGCAAATAAAGGGTTAATACTCGCTATTTAAGTTTTAAGCAGTCATACACCCATTGAGTTCGAGGGCATTCCCGATTTGAGGGGTGTAGGGCAAGAATTTTATGTTTTTACGAACTTATGTTAATAAGTATAACGAATTATTTACAATTCTGACGTAATGGGAGTCAGATCAACATGAAAAAAGATGAGCAACTAGTGATACGACACGTTAGCCCTGAAGTGAGACAGTTGATTAAGGTATATGCAGATGTTAATAACTGTACACAGGCGGAGATGTTGGAACGTATTGTTTTGGAGTGGCACGCACAACAAAGCCTGAGTGAACGTCCTCCGGGGAATGAGGATGAATAGGGTAATTTAAAAAACTGTAGTTTTGTTCCGAAAAGCTTTCAGGCTTTCATCCTGCTGTAGGACACGTTGACTAATGCGATCGCACGCTAATTCACAAAGCTCAAAAATAATCGGGTCGGCAATCTCGTAATAGGCACTAGTCCCTTTGGGCTGACGAGATAAAACTCCTGCCTGAGTTAATACTTTCAGATGCTTAGACAGATTTGCCTGCCCCAACCCAGTCGCTTCTGCTATCTCCATAACATTCATCGAACCTGATTTGAGACAGGTCAAAATTTGTAGCCGACTTCCTTCTGATAGCACCTTAAAATAGTCAGCAACGGCAGCAAGAATAGCTGGATTAGCCTGAGACGGATTTGTTTTTGGCATAGGGCAACTTAAATCATCAGCAAAAAACTTCATCACTATTTAGTAGTGTAACTAAATATCAATCAGTAGGGAACAGGGCGATGAAATGATTAGATTTTACCATTAAAATGGTAAAATTACTTTACAGCTATTTAGTTAATTAATGAAAAATAAAAAATTATCGTTAACTTGTATCCTCCATTCCCGGAGTTATTTTTTCCAACCCTAAGTATTGTAGGGGATTTTGAATTTTGTTGGAATTGAGAATTTTGAAGTATTTATGAATGTAGATGAAATTATCAAACGCTATTCTGCTGGAGAAAGAAATTTTCGGCGAATTAATCTCCAAGATGCAGAGCTAACGAACGCAAATTTAGAAGGTATAGATTTTAGCTATGCTGATTTGCGTCAGACACGGCTAGGTAAAACTAACTTCAGTCAGGCTTGTTTGCGAGAAGCAAATTTAAGTGAAGCTATTCTGTGGGGAATAGATTTAAGTGCAGCAGATTTATATCGCGCTATTCTCCGAGAAGCAGATTTAACAGGTGCAAAATTAACTCAAACCCGACTAGATGAAGCCAACCTCATCAAGGCTAGTTTATGTGGTGCAAATTTACATGGTGCAAAACTATCTAGTGCTTTGCTCATTCAAGTAGACTTACGTCCTAGTTCTAACCAACGGACAGATTTAGGATATGCAGTTTTGAGTGGAGCAGATTTGAGCTATGGAGACTTACGAGCCGCTTCACTACACCATGCTAATTTGGATGGTGCGAAGTTGTGTAGAGCTAATTTAGGTCGAATAATTCAATGGGGAGATTTAGCAACTGATTTAACTGAAGCTAGTTTGCAAGGAGCAGATTTGAGTTATGCAAATCTGACTAATGCTATATTGCGAAACGCAAATTTACAAGGAGCAGATTTAACGGGAGCAATTCTCACAGATGTTAATTTGGAAGGCGCAATTATGCCTGATGGGACAATATATAGCAATCCGATTTGAATTATAAAAATATAATTTTTAGGTTGGGTTAAACACAACGCAACCCAACCCAAATAATAAGTGATCTAACGTACTGTTCCTCGCAATATTTCCGTATCAATTGGTTTAATTAAATATACGAGTAAGAGATTCCAGACAATTGCTGTTATTAAAGGTAATTTGCGGATAAATTTCACTACTTTATTGCTAGAACTGCGTGAAATTTCTGCTATTTTCAAGTTGTAATTTGAGCAGTTTTGCAGACGTGGGAAAAAGTGGGGATGTTCGGTATTTAACATGACTGGAAAAGCACGTCCAGCAGTTTCGTTGGTGTTGCGAACTACTTGCTGGTCAAATTCTGTGGGTTCAAGTCCCAGTAAGTGGTAAAAACTAGCCCGTTCGTGAACTGTTAAAGTGTGGGTAGCAAATACTGATAATAGGAAAAAGCGACTCCATAGCCTTGATCTCCAATTATTCCAGAGTTGAGGTTGCGTAGACGCGGAGCGGCTTGTCGGCAGACATCGCAATAATGCCTTGAATATATCCCCATGTCGGTTTTCGTCTTGACACCAACTCTCAAATTTGCGGAAGATGGGATAAAACTGGTGTTCTGGATGCTTTTGTAAATGGTGATAAATAATAATGTAACGCCAGTAACCAATTTTTTCTGATAAATAGACCGTGTAAAGTACCCACTCAATAGGAAAAAATGTATAGGTGCGGATTTTAGTTACCTCACCCAAGTCTAGCGAGAGTTTAAAATCGCCCATCGCTTTATTGAGAAATCCAGCATGACGGGCTTCATCACGCGCCATCAGTTGAAATATTTCCGCCAGCAAGGGACTACGCTGTTTTAGTTTCCGAGATAGTTCTTTGAACAGCAAAAACCCAGAAAACTCGGAAATGCATGAGCGTTCCAAATACTCAATAAAAGCTCGGCGGGCTTCTCCGTCAATATGTTCCCAAGATTGATCAAACTCTTCATCACGAACAAAATGATGACGGTTGTAGTCAGTCCGCATTTCTGCCAACAGGGCTTGCAACTCTTTTTCTTGGGCTGAGAGATCCAAACTAGCAGCAGTTTCAAAGTCTGTGGTGTAAAACCGAGGAGTGAGTACGGTTTCTTTAGCTGGCGCTTTAATTCCTGGCTTTACTTCAGGCTGGGGTAGGGTATTTACCATGATTCCTCTATTAACAAGCTAAATACTTACATAGCTATCAAGTTATGATAACTGTAATTCCTGAACTGGACTCTGAATATGAAACCTTTACAATCCTTAAGCAAAGTTTAGATTTATCCATTTATCGCGGAGAAAGTCAACAGAGGGAAGGGGATTTTTGACAGAGATAATTTATTAAGTTTTGAAACATTTATATTTTCATTAGTTTAATAGCTATATAGTTGTTAAGCGAATTGCCACTTTTACTCAAAAATTAAGAGGTATTCAATATGGGTCGTCATTTAGAGAATCATCTGCGGGAATCAACAAATCAAACAATATTGCTCCCCCCTATCGCTAACTCAGTCCATACACCACCTGAGAATTCGCGTCAGCGGGTGAAGCAGTTGATGCAAGACTTACAGGATCAAATCTGCGCTGGGCTAGAGCAATTAGATGGGGAAGCTTGTTTTCGGGAAGACCTCTGGGAACGAGCCGAAGGTGGTCAAGGGCGCACCCGTGTGATTCGAGAAGGGCGGATATTTGAACAAGGTGGTGTTAATTTTTCAGAAGTTTGGGGAGATAGTCTACCTGCGGCAATTTTGACTCAACGCCCAGAAGCAGCGGGAAATGACTTTTTTGTAACTGGAACTTCGATGGTGTTACATCCTCGTAATCCATACATACCAACGGTACATCTTAACTACCGCTACTTTGAAGCAGGTTCGATTTGGTGGTTTGGTGGTGGGGCTGATTTAACGCCTTACTATCCTTTTGCTGAAGATGCTGTTCATTTTCATCAAACTTTAAAAAATGCTTGTGATGCTTCCCATCCAGAATATTATCGGGTTTTCAAACACTGGTGTGATGAATATTTCTATTTACAACATCGTCAAGAACAACGTGGGATTGGTGGTATTTTCTTTGACTATCAAGATGCTAGTGGTAGGCTTTATATAGGTTCTCAACTGGATACTCAAGCAGCGCTGGCAAGTCAGGAAGTGGGAATGGTATCACGCAACTGGGAAGATATGTTTGCGTTTGTGAGAAACTGCGGTGAAGCATTTTTACCAGCATATCTGCCCATAGCCCAAAAGCGACAAGAAATAGAATATAGCGATCGCCAGCGTCAATTTCAATTATACCGTCGGGGTCGTTACGTGGAGTTTAATTTGGTATATGACCGGGGAACAGTTTTCGGACTGCAAACCAATGGCCGGGCAGAATCTATTTTAATGTCTTTACCACCCTTGACTCGCTGGGAATATGGCTATCAACCAGAGGCAGGAAGCCCTGAAGCACAGCTTACCAAAGTTTTTCTCAAGCCCCAAGATTGGGCAAATGGCTTTATAGAGCCGGAATACAGCATTTAGCTAATTTGTGATTTGGATTAGTTCTCTAATTTTTTGAATTTTTGAGGAGTGTTAGTGACGTTGAATTCATCAAATTTATTAGGGAATGCCCAACCTCTGCGCCTTCATTGGGTGTCTGTAGCATTTTTTGGTATTATTCATGCGATCGCACTACTAGCTCCTTGGCATTTTTCCTGGGCTGCGGTGGGTGTAACTGTGTTTCTGCACTGGCTATTTGGCAGTATTGGAGTTTGTTTAGGTTATCACCGTTTGTTGAGTCATCGCAGTTTTCGAGTTCCCAAGTGGTTAGAATATGCGATCGCTATTTTAGGTGCATTATCTATACAAGGAGGCCCCATTTTCTGGGTAGCTGGACATCGGTTGCATCATGCTTACACCGAAGACGAAGATAAAGATCCTTACTCTGCCCGTAAAGGTTTTTGGTGGAGTCATATGCTTTGGATTTTTTATCCCCGTTCCGAATTTTTCGATTATGAGTTATACCAACGATTTGCCCCCGACCTAGCACGAGATCCTTTTTACATCTGGCTAAATCGCTACTTTCTGCTGCTGCAAATGCCCGTTGCATTATTACTCTATGCCTTGGGAGGCTGGTCATTTGTCATTTATGGCGTGTTTTTGAGGTCAGTCATTCTCTGGCATACCACCTGGCTAATTAACTCGGTTACTCATATGTGGGGATACCGCACATTTGCCAGTGATGATAATTCTCGTAATCTTTGGTGGGCTGCCATTCTCACCTATGGCGAAGGCTGGCATAACAATCACCATGCTTATCCTCATGTAGCCAAGTGTGGCTGGCGCTGGTGGGAAATTGATCTCACTTGGTGGGCAATTACGGTATTAAGAACACTTCGTTTGGCAACGAATATCAACCTACCGCCAGATCAAGCAATGAAACCAGGAAATGTGTAAGTCAGGAGTTCGGAGTTCGGAGTTCGGAGTCAGGAGTTCGGAGTTCGGAGTCAGGAGGAAGAAAGAAGGAGGAAGAAAGAAGGAGGAAGAAAGAAGGATGGAGAATATTTTTTTCTTATGTTCCCCGTTACCTGTTACCTGTTACCTGTTACCTGTTACCTGTTACCTGTTACCTGTTCCCTATTCCCTTTTTTTGTAATTCAAGTATGAAAAACGACTGTTAATAAGGGTAGAAAAGCTAACAAAAAAATATGCCAGGACTGTAATTGAGCTTCTGAAGTTGTTTCTGGTGGTGTTAATAAAGCTTCTATTCTCTGTTCCAAGCGATCGCCAGCACCCAAAGCGGCACAGCAAACTTCTTCTGTTATAGGGTTGTTACTGACTACTAATAACAGTGATTCCGCTAACACCAAAGGATCTACTTGGGATGCGGCGTAACTGTCAGCCCGTAATTCTCGCAAAACTAACAATTCTTGCCATAGTGGTTCTGTATTGGGCAACCAGGCGGTGCAGGAACGCATCCAACCCAGCCAAAAGAACCAAAACGTATCCCTATACTGATAATGCCCTTGCTCGTGGGCTAAAACGCTTTCTAGATGGGCAGGTGAGAGAGTTTGTAGCAATCCTTGACTAACTACTAATTCAGGTTGCCAAAAACCCATTTGTCCGGCGAATAATGCTTTAGTTTGCAGGAGTCGGGCTTGTTTACCTGCGAGATTAACGAGGGGACATTCACGGGCTGATTTAATGGATTTCCAGCCTTGGAAAGCTAGTTTGATACCCAAAATGTTAAAAAATCCGAGAAAAATTGATGCTAGAAGATAACTGAAGGAACCAGTATACATTCCGCCCATTGTCCCTTGTGTACCCATGCAGACTACAGCCATTGCTGTCATGAAAATGAGTAAGGGGGGAAAAAGGAATAAAAAGAGCGATCGCTCCCAGCGTAAATTCCAATTACCCTGGGGTATATGGGCAGAATATCTTAACCAGCAAGCAATAGTTACAGCAGAGATAATAATGAGTAGATGCATAATTCTATTTTTCTCCTCTGGCTTCCCGTGCAGCTTGAATGCGTTTTGCGATCGCTTCTATTTGGTCACTAGCAGCTTGATCTAAACTATCAGCAAAGGCCGCAACAACATCAGGATTTCCCACTGCCAGGAATCTTTGCAATTGCTCATGAGCTTTAATCATCTCTGCTTGTTGCTGAGTTAGCAATGGCCGCCAATAGAATGCTTTACCCTGTTTATCGCAAGCTAACCAACCTTTATCAGTGAGACGACGGAGAACAGTAGTAACAGAAGTATAAGCTAATTCTCGGTTGGGATCAGCCAAAATGCGATCGTGTACATCTTTAACTGTTGCTGAATTCAGTTCCCAGACAATACTCAAAATTTCTGCTTCTAAAGGGCCAACAGATAGTTGCTTGGGACGATAATCTGGTAATGGAGCCATGTTGATAATTTCGGGGAAACTGCTTTTATCTTTTATATTTTCACATTTTTTATCTCACGCAGAGGCGCAAAGAGATTAAAATTCGCTGTAAGGTTGAGTTAGGTCACTCAAAGGACACAAAGCAATGACACCACAGACGCAGATTGCAGTATCTTTATATGAGCAAGACTATCTACTTTGGATTGAAGATATCGTTAATAAGTTACGGAATAGGGATATTGAAGGTCTAGATTTTGAGAATCTGATTGAGGAGATAGAGGATTTGGGGCGATCGGATAAACGTGAATTGGAAAGTAGACTCAGAGAACTTTTAGAACATATTCTCAAGCGGAATTATGTAAATATGCCTGATTGTTATCGAGGATGGGTAGAATCTATTGATAAGCAAAGGATTGGAATTAGAAAATTGCTAAAGGATTCACCTAGCCTCAAGCCTTATTTTCGCCAAGTCTTTGATGAAGCTTATGAAGATACTCTCAAAATTGTTCGCAGGGGTTATCCACAGTGTGAATTCCCTGATACATGGCCGTTTAGCCGTGATTTAGAAGCAATGTTAAATGTCGATTTTTGGGATTGACACTTACCCACGTAGTTAAAATTGGTATTGGTATACTAAGAACGGGTTAAAAGTGTCATTCTGATAGCGAAGCGTGGCGTTAGCCATACGAAGTGAAGAATCTCCGAGATGCTAGAGCCTACGGCACGTTACGCTCAGTATGACAT
This sequence comes from Anabaena sp. EIM26, assembly GCF_057568715.1. Classification (NCBI taxonomy): domain Bacteria; kingdom Bacillati; phylum Cyanobacteriota; class Cyanophyceae; order Nostocales; family Nostocaceae; genus Anabaena; species Anabaena sp. EIM26. The sequence goes on from NZ_CM172472.1 coordinate 4,209,815, forward strand.
AAGTTCAGATTTCACCCGGTTACAGTATAATTGCTAATGATCTTAATCCTGTTCATCCTTAAATCCTGGAAATCCTGATTTAGACAATATATGCGAAAATTGTCAAGCAGGTGTGAGGAAGTAACATGACAGACAACAGGTGGGAAGACGAAGAACTATGGATTGTCACCGCAAACACTCCAAGCGATCGCACAAGAGATATCACAAAAGACGGTGTAAAAGCTGTTACAGGCAACGGTAATCCTTATAGCAGTTCCCCTGTAACCGTTGAAGAAATAAAAGAAAATCGTATCAAAGCAGGGAAATTAGCGGCGCAAATGTCGCAATTTGTAGGCATAGTTAGTCATCTTTTTAGTCATGTAGAGAAGCAAATCAAACCGCAAGCAGGACTTGAACTAGACGAAGTTACCCTCACAGTAGAAATTAGTAGTGAAGGTGAAATTAAATTACTGGGTACGGGTGTAAAAGCAGCTGGTAAAGGCGCAATAGAGTTAAAATTTAAGCGATCGCCTAAAACCCCGGAAAATTGACCGCAATATGGCTAAGAATTGCGCCGTTGTCATTGGCATTAATGAATATGACGAAATTCAGCACCTCAACTATGCAAAAACTGATGCAGAACGGGTGTGTAATTATTTTGCCTGTGATTTGGGCGTACAACCAGACAATCTATATTTTTTCTCAGATGATTCCCCACGCAACAGCGCGGGACGCAAAACTCAACCAACTTACGGTACACTAATTTCCTTTTTAGGCGATCGCTTTGAACGTCCTTTTTTAAACCCTGGAGATACCCTCTGGTTTTACTTTAGCGGTCATGGCATCCCCCACGAAGGACGAGATTATTTACTACCCATAGACGGAAATCCCCGCACTGTCCCCAATTTAGCCATCTCTATCACCCACATCACCGAACGTTTGCGGCGGAGTGGTGCAGATAACATAGTCTTGTTTATAGATGCCTGTCGCAGCACAGGTGAAAAAAGTGCAGGTTTGGGAATTGGTGAAGAAAAACAGCAAGGTGTAATCACCTTTTATTCCTGTAGTCCCAATCAGGTTTCCTACGAAATTGAGGAAATTCAACAAGGTGCATTTACCCACGTATTACTCAATGGTTTGCAAATTCAAGGAGAAAGCAACTGTGCCACAGTTGAACGTCTGTATAACTATTTGCGCCATCAAGTTCCCCAATTGACCCTAAAGCATAAAAATTATATACAGACACCCTATGCAGCCATAGAACCCGCTACAAAACTGCATTATATTTTACTGCCCAAATCGGCTAACGATAGGGATATTAGCGCCCTCAGAGAAGATGCTTTTCATGCAGAAATTGAAGGAAATTTCGATTTAGCATTTCAGTTGTGGGTACGTGTGAATGTGGCCGCAGGTGGACAAGATATGAAAGCCATTACGGCCTTTCAGCGTTTAGCAAACAAGCAATCTCAGAGTCAACAAGAACAGCGTCGAGAAGCAGAAGCACAAGGACAGAAAATAGCAGCAGCAAAACGCCGTGAATTGACTGTAGATTTAGGTCAAGGCTTACCCCTGGAACTGGTGCGAGTGCCAGCAGGGAAATTTACTATGGGAATGCCCCCAGAAGAACGCAAAATAGCCCTAGAAAATGCCCTGAAATATGGCTGGAAAGATGCTGCAAAATGGTTAGATTGGTCTACTCCACAGCATGAGGTGTATTTGCAAGAGTTTTTAATGGGCAAATATGCCGTCACCAATGCCCAATGGTACGCCGTCATGAAAACCAAGCCATCTGAGAAATATGACCCCAAGTTTCAAGGCGATAAACAGCCTGTAGTTGGCGTTTCTTGGCATGAAGCACGGGCATTTTGTGAAAAGCTATCTGAGCAAACAAAGCGGGCTGTCAGATTGCCCACAGAGGCAGAATGGGAATACGCTTGTCGTGCTGGAACAACTACACCCTTTGCCTTTGGTAAGACCATTACAACCGATCAAGTCAACTATGACGGCAATTATCCTTATGCCGATGCTCCCAAGGGCAAATATCGAGAATGTACAGTAAATGTAGATAGTTTTTTCACCCCTAACGCCTGGGGTTTATATCAAATGCACGGTAATGTCTGGGAATGGTGCTTGGATGAATTTCACGACAGCTATAGCGAAAAACCAGCGCGTTTAAAAAATAGTGGTAATGAAGTTTGGGGAGAATTAAATGTAAGTAAAGAAGATAATCGTACTTATGTGTGTCGAGGCGGTTCTTGGTACCTCATTGCTATCATTTGCCGTTCGGCGATTCGTGTCAGGATCAACTCGCGTTCTCAAGACGCTTTTCTCGGTTTTCGTGTTGTGTTCGGGTCTTGCTCGCCAGGACTTTCTTAGCCCTCTGCTCTCTTGCCCTTTTGCCCTCTGCCCTTCTTTCCTTTACCCTTGCCCCTCGCCGTTAGGCGATCAAATTTTTTGGCAATTTTTAATTCTCCAAATAATATCAAGTCTGGTAAAATGCTTGTCATTCTGATAGCGAAGCGTGGCGTTAGCCATACGAAGTGAAGAATCTCCGAGATACTAGAGCCTACGGTACGCTACGCGAACGCGGCACTACGTTCTGCTCAGTATGACACATATAGGACTAATATTTGATTTTTGAAATACACGTAGGGTGTGTTAGCGGAGCGTAACGCACCTTCCTTGAAGCCTTTGGTGCGTTACGGCTTACGCCTAACACACCCTACATATACCTAGATTTTTTCAGAAATCAAATATGATTACTATATATTTTATCGTAAGTGATTAGGCGGACATGAGATAACTTTTTAAAGACTTGTAACGCACATCAAATATTAATATTTCAACACTGTAAAATTGATATTGGCTATCCTTGTTTATAAGTCTTAGAACTTATGGCACATAGCTTGGGGTTGAGTTATTAAACGAGGCGGTTCTTGGTACAACAATGCTATCAATTGCCGTTCGGCGAATCGTAACAGGAACAACGCGCGTAATCAAGACAATAATCTCGGTTTTCGTGTTGTGTTCGGGTCTTGCTCGCCAGCACTCTCTACAGTCAGAGTTGATAGGAGGGATTCTATCAAGCGTACACCAGAGAGTCCAAACTCAAACCCAGTGATGTGGGTAACTATATCCGAATATAAAACCGAGCCAGTTAGCTTGGTAGGGAAACCGAAGACTTAACTGGCTCAATTAATTAATTATATTATTTTATTAGGACTTACGCAAAACAGAACGAAAGTAGGGGTAATTCATGAATTACCCCTACGCAAGAATAAGGCTTTCAATTATATCTTGCGTAAGTCCTATTTATATTATTTTTAAATTTAAACCTATGTTTTTTAAATTTAAGCCCTGGTGATTAGAAATCACGGCTACACAAACAAAGTCCACCTACGTGGACTAGGAGAAAATAAATAAATCCAACCCAGGCAGGTGGGTTTTGCCTGTATAGATGCGGTTTCTAACCGCCGATTTACTATTAATAAAAATATGCACACAGATACGATATTCTACCAAATCTTTCTCACCTTCCATACCCTTTTATTTGAATTACTCGGTCAACCCACAGAAAATGCAGAAGGCTATAATTTCACATCTGTAGAAGTCAAAGAAAAAGCCTTTCGATTTGATGGTATTTTCATCCCAGATAGTTTAGAAAAACCCATCTATTTCGTAGAAGTCCAATTTCAACCCAAACCTGATTTTTACTGGGAACTAATTACAGAAATCAACATTTATCTCAATCAATACAAACCCCCACAAGATTGGCAAGCAGTAGCTTTATTTGCAAAACGCAGTTTGGATATAGAAGTATTAACTCCTTTCTTCACTTCGTTCAGAATGACACTTTTAACCCATTTTTAGTATAACTTAGATAGACCAGAGAAATGTAATCAGGTGCAAGGAGAAAAAGGTATTGTTACCTGAGTTCGACATAAGATAATTTGTGGAAAACTTGCCCCCAGTAGGAGTCTCAAACCCTTATTCTCTCGCCCTTAAAAATCATATTAACTCCGTTCGCGTAGCGTCTCCGTTCGCGTAGCGTCTCCGGAGGAGAAACTCCGAACTCCGAACTCAGGTTTTGTAGGGGTAATTCATGAATTACCCCTACGTCCTATTACAAGTAATTTAATTTACTTTGCAGTAGCAGGTTTGAGAGACAACAACATTTCCATTTGACTGGTAGATTTATCAGGGCTATTCACAGTCACACCAAGACCACGAATGGAACTCAGGATAGCACTAGCATCAGGAGGAAGAGGTTGACCTGCTGTGGCAAAACGAGTAATCAGGGTCGTGGTGCTGTCCATATCTAAGTAAAAATAGCCTGCGTTAGGTTTTTGCAAAGAACCGGTTACAGATTTAAATGTGTCCGTATTATCGAGGGATTGACCTTTTTTATCAGCCAGGGTTTCGCCAACAGGGCCACCAATAGCAAGAAATACGGTGTCCTGATCTAGCCAACCATGTGCGACTAAAGCGCCTTGCTGGGGTATTTGCCATTCTGTGATATTTTTACCACCAATGCTTTTTTGAGCAACGTTGAGAGATTGTTTTTTGGCTAAATCATCTAATTTAGTGAAGGTAGCTTCGGCTGTTTTGCGATCGCTCGTATCAAATACGATCGCTCCCCCAAATCCTACATTAGCTAACCATCCTTGACTTGATTTCACTGCACCCAAAGCAAATTCTTGATTCATCCAACCAAAAATATCTTTATCTAAATCAAGATTGGCAAATTGTTGTAGTTGTCCGCGAGTTTGTTCAACTACTTGCTTCAGTTCAGGATAATCTTTTGATTGTTCTACCAAGGTTTGCCAACTACGATTAATATTCTGTCCAGTGACTAAAGCAAAGGTATCGCTAGGAAATTGTCCCACTATCTTCGCAGGAGTCGTTTGATACTGAAATTTGCTCAGTTGCGGATCTAAATTCACTACAGCTTTTAACCGCAGTCCTGCATCATCAACACCAATCCCTGCTACCATCGACTTTACTTGTTTAAGTTGTGCCAATGTTTGAGGAGGTAATGGCCTAGCTTGAGGACTTAATGCTGTTAATTGCTGTGCCATATTGGCGTAGTCAGGAACATAAATTTGAGCAAGGCTGTTTTTTACATCCACACCTTTGGAGAGAATACTGCTTGCACCCTCTTTAGTCGCAAAAGAAGGTTCTCCTTTATAAGTGTCAATAGCTTTTTCTAAAGCTTGTTTTTCTGGTGCTAACAGCAATTGGCTATTATTCAAAACCGTTGTGTATGTCGATTTACCCTTATTTTTACTAGCAATAATTTTCTGACCTTTATAATCTGATTCCTCAGTTTGCAGATTTTTTTGCTCTTTCAATTTCTTAGAAAAATTCAAGGCACTGAGTTTATCCTTAATACCTACTACTAACAGGATATTTGGCTCTTGTTTTGGCTTAATAGGTGCATTCGGCTGAGTAGGTGTAGGGGGAGTTGGTGGTAACACAGCAATCATCACACCACCTACCCAAGGCTTAATGTCTGTTTCGTAAGAAATATTACTATCACTTAATAGTTCTTTATTGACATTTTCTAGACTTTTTGTTAATAGCTGTTGGGCTTGCGGATTACCAAATTGCCGTAATTTATTCCAAGACTGATCGTCTGTATTGATATAAGTTGCTATTAAGGCATTAGCGGGTACTACCTTAGCACTGCCCAGAGGACTGGAACTATCTCCAGTAGGAGATTTTAAATACATATAGACTGCAACACCTCCTGCCACGACTATAGCAATACTAATAGCAGGAACTAAAAACTTTGATTTACTTTCAGGCATTGTTATTGTCCTCTTTTGAGCAGATATTTGAGCAAATAAATTATTATCAGGCAGTTAAAACAGTGATAGTCAATATTTAGGATTTTTATCACCGATTTCCACTAATTTAGCGGTTTTTACTGATAAAATTAGTGTTTATACAGACGCAGAATTTGTAGTGGCACTAAAAAAGACTTCACTAGAGTCAGGAGTCAATCCGCAAATGGTATCTTAGTTGATATCCAAAAAATAGTCGGACTCTTAGCCACAAGCTATTCTAAGCTAGAAGAATGATCGATAGTATTTGTGCTTAACAGAAATCTATTGCCTAACGGCACGCTACGTGAACACAGCGCGGTGCAAGACACTCTTGCCCCGAAGATGTAAAAGTGCAAAATATCAGATGACATCAAAACATCGAGACTTGGGAGCAAAATGGAAAGGTTAATACCAATCATCCCATCCCAGAGAAAAATCCTCATCAAATAATCATGTTGATTGAGGATACGCATCTACGATGCCGACGGCAAGCGTAGCTATCGGTATGTTTATGAAAGTTTCAGGATTACAAGGTCAGTAATTATCAATGTTGCATTCTTATTTTGATACAGAGAATAACGGACACAAATCGTTTGAGTTGCCAGGGGCTAAACCACACTACAACCCTGACAAACCCGGACAGGTTGAGCATATTTTTCTCGACCTGAGTTTGGATATCCCGAAGCAAAGTTACTATGGCAATTGTAGTATTAGATTGTTGCCTATCCGTAATAATATTGAGCGTTTGACCTTGGATGCTGTAAACCTGAATATCCAATCTGTACAGGTAGACGAAATACCGCAAAAGTTTGAATATGATGGAGAAAAGCTGGCAATTCAACTGTCTCAACCAACTCAGATCGGTAAGAGATTGTTGATTGCGATCGCTTACTCAGTGGAAAAACCCCAACGGGGAATCTACTTTATTCAACCAGACAAACACTATCCAGACAAACCCACCCAAGTCTGGACTCAAGGAGAAGACGAAGACTCTCGTTTTTGGTTTCCCTGTTTTGACTACCCAGGACAGTTATCAACTTCGGAAATTCGAGTTCGTGTCCCCAAACATCTGATCGCTATTTCCAATGGTGAATTGATTCACACCCAAGAAAATGGCAATGATAAAATTTACCATTGGTTACAGCAGCAAGTTCATCCTACCTACTTGATGACATTAGCAGTAGGAGACTTTGCCGAAATTCGAGACGAGTGGAAAGGTAAACCCGTCACCTACTACGTAGAAAAAGGCAGGGAAGCAGATGCTAAACGTAGCATGGAAAAAACTCCCCGCATGATCGAATTTTTGAGTGAAAAGTATGGTTATTTCTACCCTTTTCCCAAATATGCCCAAGTTTGCGTCGATGACTTCATTTTTGGAGGTATGGAAAACACCTCCACCACTCTCTTAACCGATCGCTGTTTACTAGATAATCGGGCCACATTAGATAACCGCAATACAGAAAGCTTAGTTGTTCATGAACTAGCACACCAATGGTTTGGTGATTTACTGGTAATTAAACATTGGTCCCACGCTTGGATTAAGGAAGGAATGGCTTCCTATTCTGAAGTCATGTGGACAGAACATGAATATGGTATCCAAGACGCAGCTTATTATCGCCTATTGGAAGCTCGGAGTTATTTGAGCGAAGATAACAGTCGCTACCGTCGGCCAATGGTAACTCATGTTTACCGGGAAGCAATTGAGCTTTATGACCGCCATATTTACGAAAAAGGATCTTGTGTTTATCACATGATTCGCACAGAATTGGGAGATGAATTATTTTGGCAAGCCATTCAAACCTTTGTGAATGATTATGCTCATCAAACTGTCGAAACAGTAGATTTATTAAGGTCAATTGAAAAAGCAACTGGACGAAATCTCACTTTCCTTTTTGATCAGTATGTTTATCGTGGTGGTTATCCCGATTTTAAAGTTGCTTACTCTTGGGATGGGGATGCGAATTTAGCTAAGGTGACGGTGACTCAAACCCAAGCCAGTTCAGACGATAATGGGAAAAAGGATTTATTTGATCTGAAAATTCCCATCGGTTTTGGTTATACTCAGCCAAAATTAGAACTCAAAAGTTTCACTGTGCGTGTGAATGAACGAGAACAAAGTTTCTACTTTCCCTTGACAGAAAAGCCTGAATTTATCAGCTTTGATGTGGGTAATAATTACCTGAAAACTGTGGCTTTAGAATATCCAGTCCCAGAGTTGAAAGCACAGTTAGAATTTGATCCAAATCCCATTTCTCGCATCTATGCAGCTGAAGCTTTAGCTAAAAAAGGCGCATTAGAATCGGTAAAATCACTATCAGCAGCTTTGGAAAATGATTCCTTCTGGGGTGTGCGTGTAGAAGTGGCTAAACAGTTAGCAGAAATTAAGTTAGATCAAGCTTTTGATGCTTTAGTTACTGGTTTGCAAGATCAAAGTCCTTATGTACGCCGTGCGGTGGTAGAGTCTTTGTCTCAAATCAAAACCCATACTAGTTATAAAGCTGTGAAAGGTTTTGTGCAGGATGGTGATCCCAGCTACTATGTGGAAGCTGCTGCTTGCCGTACCATTGGCACAATTGCGGCTGCTAATTTGGAAGATAAACCCCATGAAGATAAGGTTATCAAGCTGCTAAAATCTGTTTTGGAAGAAAAAGCAGGTTGGAATGAAGTGGTAAGGAGTGGCGCAGTTGCTGGACTGGCTGAATTGAAAACTTCGGAAACGGCTTTGAATTTGCTGATTGAATACACCAAACTGGGTATCCCCCAACCGTTACGACTGGCGACAATTCGGGCTTTAGGCAAAATTTCTGTTGGTCAAACTCCTGCTAATTTAGAACGAATTTTAGACCGATTAGCAGAAATAGCTAGAGAAACGTTCTTTTTGACACAGGTGGCAGTGGTGTCAGCATTAGGACAAATGGAAACTTCTAAAGCGATCGCTATTTTACAATCTTTAGCTAATCAAACAGCCGATGGGCGTGTTCGTCGTTATGCTGAAGAAGAAGTTGCCAAAGTCCAAAATAATATTGGCCCAGAAAAAAGCTTGCGCCAAATGCGTGAAGAACTTGACCAACTCAAACAACAAAATCAGGAACTAAAAAGCCGCTTGGAAACTTTAGAGGCTAAATCAAAGTAAACTCAACATCCTCAATCATTCCTGAACAACAACCAGATTCCCGACTTCCTGAAGATTCGGGGATCTCAACCTTTTTAACTCAACAATTAAGAAAATATAAAATACGCCAGCTAGAAAACAAATGTTTGTACTTTTATAAAGTATAATTAAGAAAAAGATAAACAACTCTAGACAGTTGAACTAGGCTACTTGAGCCTGACATAGTATCTGTCAATAGACAAAGTGTTGAGCTTTGTCAACCAATTACCTATCGTAAAATTCCCAGTTGAAGAGGCAAATAAAGGCGTGGGTCAGTATCAACCTGCTCAACTAAAGCAGTATAATCCAGACGCGATCGCTCGTTACTACCGCTACCGTCCCTGGTTAGCTTGGGGCAGACTGCTAAGAATCATCCTATCTTTTGCAGGATTTATACTCGGTCTCAAGTGGGATGAATGGCAAAATCAAGTTGAGCAGAACAAAGGAAAACGAGCTACCCAGTTGCGAGAACTGCTCACTCGCCTTGGCCCTACATTTATTAAAGTAGGTCAAGCACTCTCCACCAGACCTGACTTAATCCGCAAAGACTTTCTAGCAGAACTGGTAAAGCTGCAAGACCAGTTACCACCTTTCGATAATGCCCTGGCTTACCACATTATTGAAACTGAACTAGACCGACCAATTCAGGACATATTTAAGGAACTCTCACCCAAACCAGTAGCAGCAGCCAGTTTAGGTCAAGTCTATCGGGGTCGCTTACTCAGTGGTGAAGAAGTAGCCGTAAAAGTGCAGCGTCCGCACCTACGTCCAGTCATCACAAAAGACTTGTACTTAATGCGCTGGGCAGCAGGTTGGCTAACACCTTGGTTGCCTCTTAATCTCGGTCACGACCTCACATCAATTGTGGATGAATTTGGCACAAAACTATTTGAAGAAATAGATTACATCAACGAAGGTCGCAACGCCGAAAAATTTGCAAATAACTTCCATGATAATCCTAACGTCAAAGTTCCGTCTATTTATTGGCGTTATACCAGTAATCATGTCTTAACTCTAGAATGGATTAACGGATTTAAACTCACCGATACACAAAGCATCCGTCAAGCAGGTTTAGATCCAGAAACAATAATCCAAATATGTGTTACTACCGGATTACAACAGCTGTTAGAACATGGCTTTTTCCATGCCGATCCCCATCCAGGTAATTTATTTGCTGTCGCCGATGGTCGGATGGCTTACATCGACTTTGGCATGATGGATCAATTAGAGGAAACTACCAAAGAATCACTTGTAGATGCCTTAATACATCTGGTCAATAAGGATTACACCGACTTAGCCGAAGATTTTGTAAAACTGGGCTTTTTAGCTCCAGATACAAATATTTGCCCAATCGTACCAGCATTAGAAGCCGTGTTGGGGAATGCTATTGGCAAAAATGTCAAGGACTTTAACTTCAAAACCATTACTGATGAATTTTCGGAATTGATGTATGAATATCCTTTCCGAGTACCAGCCAAATTTGCTTTAATTATTCGTTCTCTGGTGACACAAGAAGGCATTGCTCTCAGCCTTAACCCCAATTTTAAAATCGTTGAAATAGGTTATCCCTACATAGCAAGACGATTGCTCACCGGAGAATCTCCCGCATTGAGACGGCGGTTACTGAATGTATTATTTAAAGATGGTAAATTCCAGTGGCAGAGGTTAGAAAACCTAATTTCCATTGCTCGTACTGATGAGGAATTTGATGTTTTACCTACAGCAAAAATGGGCTTACAATTTCTACTATCTGAAGAAGGTAAATTTCTCCGTCGTCAGTTAGTGCTTGCTATCACCGAAGATGACCGCTTGCATACTGAAGAAGTACAACGGCTCTGGAATTTAGTCAAAGATGACTTACCACCAAATCGGTTATTAAATGTAGCAGTTGGCTTGTTAACAGAGTTTTCTAGAGAAAGTGTAGCGGCCATTCTGCCAAAATAATCCCTCAGTAAATAAAAACGAATTTTAATAAAAATCAGGAGTTTTGATGTACTATTACCCTCTACAACCGCCTTACATTTTACTATTAATTGGTTTTCTCACCGCTTTAACTTCTGGTTTAGCACTCTCTGGCACATTAAAAGTAATTATTCAACAATGGCCAAAGGATAAGTCTAAAGATAAGTCTTCTGAACAAAATACTAATGCCCGTTTCTTTTATAAACAATTGTTAGTGCCATTTATTGGTATTACGAGTGGTATTTGTTTATTTCTTTCGTCCGGTTTAGAAATATTTGGTTTTCCTTTTGGATTAGCTTTAGGTGTGGGTTTACCAATGAGCGTGCTAACTTGTTTATTTGTTTGGTGGCAGTTGGGAGGTTTGCTAGATTATGTTAAAAGCCAAGGAATGCAATCTTTAGATTTAGATTCTTGGTCTTAACAATAAAAGTTTATCCCCCTAAATACCTATGGTGAAGGGGGATAGGTAGTATATAGAGATGTTGTAGCCATCACCAAAAAATTTTTAAATATCCCCGCACAGAAAATAGAAAATTTTAACAACGTATTGCGAATTGTAGCCACAATATTTTTTGACAGTTAATCATAATAAAATTTATAATCTTTGAATAACATATGAATTTTTAGACGATTGTAATAATAGACATATTCGCAGAATTTATGTACTTTATTAATGATTTTTTGAACAATTGACTTAGGAGCGTTTTCAACTTGATTCTGAGCTTCAAAATAGGATTTTTTTGCATTTACATCTGAAAGCCCTTGGGCAATTCTCACCTTTTCTATCCTATCATCAAAAAAGTCAATGCCTTCCATATTATCATGTCTGATAGTTAATCCTGCTTTAACTGCTGCTAATCCTATCGCGTAAGCTGGATGTTTATGGAGACCATTCACGTCTGCATAAAAAGCTAATTTTTCCCAATATTTTATAAATTCCTGTTCTTTGCCATTATCTCTGGTAACTACAAATAAAAATTCATTAATCCATTTAATATTCTCTTTTTCTACATCTATATCTAATTTTTGTGCCATTTTTTTGAACAAATTAAATACTTTGATAACATTTGCTGGAGGTGGATTGCTTTTATTTAATCTTTCGTCAAAATGTTTGTTCATGTTCGTACAACTTCTGGCTGTAATACCTGGTAGCCATTGCTGATTTTGAGATATTGGCGCACATATTCTTACATCTGCATCCAGATAAATACAGGAGTTAAACATTGATAATGCTTTAACTATAGAAAATCTACGTTCATGGTAATGTAAAACTCCTTGTCTTGTATGTGCAAATACTAAAACATTTTTATAATCTACAAAATCTTGAGGATCATCAGTGTAAAGTACGACCTGAACATCTGGGGCAAATTTTTCTAAATCACTAATCAGTTGTTTAGCTAAAGTTCGATAAGTTTTACTAGCAGCATAAGTACAAAAACAATAGTCTTTCATTGGTAAATTCATATCAAAAATACTCCAATTTTTGTTTTAATTCTGAAGAGTTACTTATTTCTCAGTTTTCTAACTTGGTTTTTAATATTGTCAACAGTCTGCTGCCACTGACTTTTTTTCACAGGTGCTGGAATAGCAGCGGGAGGAAGACCAGCATTCAAATTACGATAATATTCCCAAATTTTCCAATAGGGACAACCCGGTTGAATTTTAATTCCTGCCCAATGGAGATATTGTAGAGGTTGATTAACTGTTGGATCAAATAACGTATTACCTTGGGTCTGAAAATGTGGTGTTCCCCCCCAATTTCCTGGTGCTTTACCTTCTCTACGGACAATGTTAAAACGACGGGGAATACGCTTAAGTAGCATATAATTTATAATTGGTTGGTCAGAAGTTTTTTCAGAGAAATCAAAATATTCTGGATGAGATGCACATTCAGCAAATATTTCATACAAATCATTTTCAGAAATTAGGTTTTTCTTAGAACCCCAAAAACCGCCGTTAAAAATTTCTTTAACTTCATCCTTTGTAAATACTTTATCTTCTAATACTTGGGAATTAAAAACATTTTTAATTCCTCCTAAATGTTGATAATCACAACAGATAAAGTCAGTATTTTGCAAATAGTTGAGATTATCAATTATTTTTTCAAAGACAACAATGTCAGTATCAATATACAAAAACTCATCAAATTCTCCAAACCAGCAAGCTTGTTTACGAAATTGATTAGGACGAGCAAAGAACTGTCCCCCAAAGGTTTCGTATAATCTTTGGGAAAGACGAGCAATAAAATCTAGGTCTTCGTAGATTTTTACGCCATAATTTTTACCTAAAATATCAGCAATAGCATGATAATTATCATCATAAGGAATCATGACTACTGGTGTATCAGCGTCATGTAACCGAATACTATTCAAAAGTGCGATCGCTTGGTCTGTCACTTTATCATTAGCAATGATATAGATTCCCCTATTCATTCAATTAACCTCTACTTTTTAGCTAATTTCAACTTGTTTAAAATTCTTGTGCCTAGACTGGGAACAGCATTATAAGCCTTAGCTTTAGTTGTAAACTTTGGCCGCTGTTCTGGTTCATGCAAATAGCGATAGTACAGAAAAATATCTCGATAGGGAAAATCAATATTTTCTCCAGTACAAACTCGATGGAATAATTTAGAAGATAACCCAATATAATGCAAATAAGTTAATCTGTTACCCTTGTCATAGAGAATTTGATCTCGGTTTTCAAAATGCAAAGAGGTTACAGAACAACCAGTAGTTTTATCAGCGGGTATCTCCAGGGCAAAATTATAGTTAGATAACCCTAATCGCATGACCATATAGTTGAGAATTGTTTGGTCAGGAGCCATATCATAGAGAACTTCTGCTTCTCCTTGACGCAGAAAATCTAGGATCATTTCTCTGTTTTGTTCAGGAAATATATCTTTTTTAGAACCATAAAATCCAGAACAAAATATTTCAGTTTGCAAACGTCTTGGGGTAAATAATTCTTTTAATTTGGTTGATGATAAACTGTAAACATGAGATAAATCTTTGAATTGAAAATCGTATACTACCCAATCATGATGATTTAGCTGAGTAAAAATATGATCTAATGGACTCATTAATATAGTATCAGCGTCCATATAAACAAAGCGATCAAAAGGGGCATCAAAAGCGCAGTAACGCCGATGGGTTCCGAGTCGATGATATTGATCGCTTCCTAGTTTTTGCCAATGTGTTTGGGCGGTAGGATGGGTATCCCAAATATCTTTGACAAATTTATCCCATTTTTGAATTGAATCTTGGTGATCATAAAGTGTTACATGAGGACGGTGGACAAGTTCAGCAGCAATTTTTTCTGTATTGTGATCATAAGGATAGATACATACAGGCATTGTCTGACCATAAATTGCTTCTATACTGTTAATTAGGGCAATGAGTTGGTCATAAACTCGGTCATTAGCAAGTGTACAAATACCATCCATATATAAATCCTAAAAATTTACATTTATCAATTTGAATTAAGAAAATTGAGTGACAAATTCTGATAACCAATTGAGTAAGTTTAGTTTGTGTAAAATAATTTGCCTGGCTTCAGCAATCGCATCTTTGGCAGCATACCAAGCATCAGGAGTAGCTGTTATTTCTTGAATGTAGGCAATTCCTTTTTCATCTAAACTTGGTAATCTTAAAAAGCTACCTGGTGGTAATAATTTATCTGCTGCTTGTCCACCATAATAAATTGGTAAACACCAAGCTAGTAAACTATCCCAAAGTTTTTCACTAACATACCAACTATTATCAGCATAGTTTTCAATTGCTAAATTATAATAATATGGTGCCATGCCGTACCACTTATTACCAAGTTCTCCTGAAGTTTTCACCCATTTTTCTAAACCACGCCCATAGAAATCAATTTGCATACCGCTAGATTTTAAAGCTTGCAAAAAATCTAGCCGTTGCCGATGATTAGCTGTGCGATTAATACCGGAAGTAATCCAACTACAGTTAGATACTTTTTGCGGACATGGCATTTCATTTAAATCCTTAAAGGAATTAGAGTGATACCAAATGGCAGGCATATAATTGGGAATGGGGGCAAAATCATCAGGGCCGGAAATATAACCACAATAATTTTCAGCTTGTTGATAATTACGTTTATTAATTTCTAAAATTTCATCTAAAGGTGGTTCTCTCAATAAATAAATAATCTGCTCTTTACTAACATTACGTAAGAGATTATAAATATTTGATTCTGGTTTTAACTGCCGTTTCCGTAAACGGTCTAATAATGACGGAGGAGGTGATGGTTGAGGAAAATTAAACTGATACATGAGCAGGAAATCTGGTTTTTCTGCCAGTGCTTGCATTTGTATATTTTCCCAAACACCAAAGGGATGGGGTGTTTGTTGCCACAGCCAATCTGCTCTTGATTCTAGAGCGCGATAGCTGCTAATCATTCCTACTGTTTTCATCATTTCATTGCTTAACTCATTATTAGTGGACGCATATCTTCTTTGACGTAGCTTAAAATTTTGGTAATTCTATTCTCCCAAGAAAATTGTTTAGCAAAATTTATACTATCTGTATAACCTTCTATCTTTCTTGGATAGGTTGCTAAAGCGTAGCGGATAGCAGCAACAAATTTATGAGAATTATCTGGTTCACACCAACTAGCAATTAAAGGTGATTCTTTAAATTCCATTAATGGGGGAATTTCTGTGACAACCATAGGTGTACCAGATGCCATATATTGGAAAAACTTAACTGGATTTGTGAAATTTGCTGATTTACCTGAACAGTGAGGATGAGCCAAAATATCAGATGCTTGAAAGAGGCTTACTAATCTTTCTCTTGGCAATATCCAGCCCAAGAATTTAACATTCTCCACTTGTTTTTCTTGGGCTTGCTGTTGATAACTTTGTACTTGTGAATCTGTACCACCCGTAATTGCAAACTGAATTTCCGGTAATTCTTTAGCAGCATCAATTAAAACATCAATTCCTTTAAAAGGATATAAAGCGCCGGAATAGACAACTAGATACTTATGCCCATTCGCTAATAATTCTTGCCGCCATTTTTCTGCTTCTTCAGGCTGTCTGACTAAAAATGTCTGATTGAAGCCATTATGCAGCCAAACTACTTTTTGCGGTGGCATTCCATTTTCAATTAGGCTTTGACGGATAGGTTCAGATTGAGTAATAGCTATTTGAAAATAAGGACTGGAAACTATTTCTTGCTCAAATTTTTTGTCTTGGAAGTAATGACGTTCATAAATAGTAGGGATTTTATTTTTAACTGCGGCTTTAGCAAAATTCCAATCACGAGTGTGGATAATTTTTGTATAGGGTAATATATGAGTAGGTAAATAATATTTAGTTATTAATGTCCGAGAATCAGTGAATTTACCTCCAATTCTATCAATAGGCCAAGGTAGGGGTAAGGGAGCAACCTTTAGTTTAGCATCCACATCATAAAATTTGATAAATTCTGGATTGGGCTGTTGGGTTTGATAAGGTGAAAAAAGCGAGAGAGGACTAACAGCATGATTTCTCTTATCTGGATATATCAAAACTGAAGAATACCCTAAGTTAGCAGCTGCATTAGCACAAAGTACATCATGTATTTCATGTGCTGTATCTGGTTGAAAGGATAATCCTTGCGTATAAAATATATATTGATTTGCTGAGGTATTATTTGTCATCATTAGCTATATTATTTGTAATTAATTATATCAATTTTTTCAAAAAAAAACCATGATTTTATATCTTAATGTTATCCTCAAATTTTTCTAAGTTGCCCAGAAGATATATAGCAGATTCATACGCTTCATGAAGTAGTTGATTTTGAAATTCTATTGGTTCTTCTGTGTGATCAGCTAGTGAGCGGAGGTAGGCAAATATGGGATTAAGAGAGGAGCGAAATTCATCAAATAGATAAGTGAAATTTTGATAATATGTAGTGATACTACTACGGTTTTGCTCGGCGATAGAGACTAATTGTCCCTTGATTTGTTTGTTAATTACATCATCGAAAACATCAACGGTGTTGAGGATTCTCCATGCAGATTTGTAAGATTCTTCTAGTAATTCTTGACGCTCTTGGGAATCATCTACTAGATCATCAAGTAATAAACGCATTAACCCGATCATGGAGTTAAGTTGTGTGCGAATTTCATAAGATATCCGGAGTAAGCTTTGATTGCGTTTACTGGAAGTGTCAGAGTTACTGGCAAATTGCATGGAACATAGCTGTGAATAGTATCCACCTTTTTTGAGCAGTTCTTCATGGGTTCCAACTTCTACAACACGACCTTGATCTAGGACGGCTATTTGATCGGCTTTACGGACTGTGGAAAGACGGTGAGCAATAACTAGGGTGGTGCGATTCTGACTGAGTTCATCGAGTGCAGATTGTACCAAGCGTTCGGAAACAGTATCTAAGGCGCTTGTAGCTTCATCTAGGATGAGGATTTCTGGATTTTGAACTAGTGCGCGGGCGATCGCTAGTCTTTGTCTTTGCCCACCTGATAACATCACACCACGATCGCCTATCAGGGTATCAAATTGCTGTGGTAATTTGCTAATGAATTCATAAGCATTCGCTTGCTGTGCTGCTGTGATGATTTCTTCTTCTGTTGCTTCTGGTCTAGCATAGGCAATGTTATTCCGTACTGAATCGTTAAACAAAAAAGTATCTTGACTAACAATTCCCATGTGTTTTCGTACAGAAGTTAAATCAAATTCTCGTAAATCTACATCATCAAAGGTAATACAGCCACTTGTTGGATCATAAAATCTTGGTAAAAGGTCTGCCAATGTCGATTTACCAGCACCAGAACCACCTACCAATGCTAAAGTTGTGCCACAAGGTAAATATAAATTGACATCTTTCAATACCTGTTGTTTATTTCCAGGATATGCAAAGGCAATAGATTTAAAATTTACCCCCTTTTCTAAACTTTTATAGGGCAGTTTACCATCACCCATAAATGGCTTATCTTCTATCCTTAAAAATTCACTGACAATCTCTACGCTAGCCGCAGTACTGGCAAAATTGCTCCGCAGACCATTTAATTGAGAAATTAATGGTAGTAACCGCAATAGCACTAGTAAGTATGTCAACAATACGGTAGAAACGGCGGTAATTTGGTTGGCAAATAAAGTTTTACTCAAAAAAACAATTACCATTAAACAAGTGATGCCCATAAATTCGCTCAATGGAGCGATAACTTGTGAATTAGCCTGGGATTGAAAATCTGCTTTTTCACGATTTTTAATTAGTTTTTGAATACGTTGATATTCTCTCGTTTCATTACCTGTTGACTTAACCAGCCTAATTCCGTTCAAAGTTTCTAACACAGCAATTGAATATGCTTTAGATAACTCACTAAGTTGTCTACCAAATTTTTTGGAACGGTTAATAAAATACTGATTTAAAAATGTGACTACCGACATTAAAACTGTCGCAGCAACTGTTAATTGCCAGGAAATTGACAATAATAAACCAACAAAAACTAAAATTGTAATAGACAGAGTAGTTAATTTGACTACATTACTTATAGAACTAGAGGCACGACTCATTTCTCCGCCCAGACGCTCTATTAAATCGCCAACCTTCATTTTGCTGTGATAATCTATATCAACTTTTAATAAAATACTGATTCCAGCTTCTCGCATATCAGAGGTTAACATCCGGGTTAAAGAAGTAGATGTTAATGAACTTATATAGGAACTTAAATTTTTTAAAGCAATTGTGCCAATAACTGCCATTGCCATTATTGCAATTCGGTAATTTTCTGGCACATCATCAAATGGATTCAGGAGAATTTTGAGAATACCAGGAGCGCCTTTAAAATCTATATCTTGTCCTACTATTTTTAAAACAACTGGCACAATTAGAGCCGTGCTAACACCATTAAACAAAGCTCCAGAAAATCCTAATAATATTGTTAATACAATCAAAACTGGATAAGGTTTAGCAAATCTTAGTAGTAGTTTTCTGGTAGACATAAGGTTTAATTAACATGAAAATTAAGTTATTTGTTACACCAACAATAATATATGATTATTCATTGAAAATTAATTTCAGAATTATCTATAAGTTGGCGATGACTGACTCAAGAACAGAGGACATTGAGTTGATACTATATTTTTCTACACATCTTTCTCTTGCTTTAACTGCACGCTGATTAGCTGTATCTAAATCCTCAAATATCAATTTGATTTTTTCGGCAAGTTGTGCAGGTGCTTCAGAATCAACTAAGTAACCTGTTTCACCTAAAATTTCAGGAATGTCTCCCACACGGGTTGCTAATATAGGTTTAGCCATTGCCATACCATCTGTTAACTTGAGGGGAAATTGAGCTAAAGCTGCGGGAGTATCCCTTTGTGGTACAACAATGATGTGTGCAGCTGCTACAATTTTAGGCATTTCTGTAGATGGATATTTTGGGAGTTTGATAATCCAACGTCCCCATTTTTTTGAGAGTTGAGCATCATAATCATCATAGGGACTACCACCCACAATTACTAGTTTTAAATCTGGTTCATTAAGAATTTCAAGTGCCATTAATACATCTTCAACACCTTTATAAGGTCTAGGTGCGCCAGGAAACATTAAAATTTTATAACCTGACAGTCCATAATAGCTTCTACTTGCTTCAGGATCATAATCATTGGGATTAAACAGTTCAGTATCTTTGCCATTGGGTATATATATGCCGCCAAATTTATTTTGTAAAAATTTAGTATGAATTGTAATGGCATTGGCTTTGTGTGTCATCCCTTCAACTTTTTGCAAATAAAGCGGATGATCTGGATTTTTCAATGCTCCATCTGGTTTAAAAATATCCCGATAAATTTGCTTCCATGAGAAATTATATTGCCATTTTTCACCACCATACCAACTGAGTTCCCAGTCATCTATATCTAAAATTATTGGTTGATTGGTTTTTAATTTTTGCAGTAATGCTAACCCAAAAGTTGTAGGTTTTGGTCTCATAGCATAAATGATATCACCATCAAGTCTTTTCAAAAGCTGAGAAGCTGAGATCAGAAATTTTGGGTAGTTATAGCCAGTAAAGTGATTAATCATAATTTCTGATTTCGGAATCACTGCGGCCTCTTGTCCAAAGACAAATCCTAAAATTTCTACTTGATGATTCAGTTTTTGCAGTGCTTGAGCTAACAGAAAAGAACGGACAGATCCACCACCCCATCTTCCTGCTCCAGCACTCGATAAATCACTCACTAATATAGAAATTTTCAATTTTTGTATTTTCTCCTATGATTGCAAAATTTTCAGATTTTTTTATTGTGCTACGATCTAACTAATCGTAAATTTTTGATTACATAATATTCATCAAATGGGGGATTTATTACTGTATATAGTGATCCGATTTGATGCATAAATTTTTTGTGGAGGCAGGTAACAGGGAATAAGGCTTGCAGTATGTACGGAGTTCTGCTCAAAAATCAAATAGGATTCCTATATTTATGTTCAATAGCAAATGCTATAAAATGAGCAAATAAAAATAACCTGTTTCCTAACTTTCCAGCTTTCGCAGATATTACTAACATGATTTATGTAGTTGCAATCTAGGTTAACATTGATGAATATCTAAGCGAATATATACAATCATAGTTTTTTAGTAATGATTTAATGACTAGGAAATAATACCAAAACCGTATAACAACAACCTGGAGTTAATATTCGATGTTGTTATCCTAATTTTTTTGAGAGTCAACATATTGTGGATAGTGTTGTAAAAACAAGCAAGTATAATTTTATAGTATCATACCAAATATAGTTTTATTTTGATTTAAAATATAAGTAATTATTTGTATTTTTTATAAAGTTCTGTGTTTCGCTGAAGAAAAATTAAATATTTAATACTTTAACTATACTGAAAATTGAGGCGAATATGATGCAGATCATACAATTGGCAGCACTTTCGGACAATTATATATTTTTGCTACATGATAGCAAAAAAAACATTGCCGCAGTAGTCGATCCGGCAGATTTTCAACCAGTTTTGCAGCAGTTAGCGCAACTTCAAGCGGAGTTAGTAGCAATTTTTAACACTCATCACCATCATGATCACGTAGGTGGTAATCAGCAGTTAATGCAACAATTTCCCCAGGTAGTAGTTTATGGTGGGGAGCAAGATCGGGGGAGGATTCCTGGACAGGAGGTATTTTTACAAGATGGCGATCGCATCCAGTTTAGCGATCGCACCGCAGAAGTTTTCTTTGTGCCTGGACATACCCGCGCTCACATTGCTTATTACTTCCCCCCAACCACAGCAGATGAGACAGGGGAATTATTCTGTGGTGATACCATCTTCGGTGGTGGTTGTGGTCGCTTATTTGAAGGAACACCTACACAAATGGTAGATTCTCTTAGTAAACTCCGTAATTTACCTGATAATACTCGTGTTTGGTGCGCCCATGAATACACCTTGAATAATTTACGATTTGCTCTCACCGTTGATGGTGAAAATCCAGAGTTACAAAGGCGTTTTGCTGAAGTCACAGCTATGCGTCAACATCAAAAACCGACTGTACCTTCAGTACTAGGAATAGAAAAGCTGACAAATCCCTTCTTGCGATGGGATCAACCATCATTACAATTAGCTGCAAAAAGTAGTGATCCAGTGCAAACCTTTGCCAGAATTAGAGGCATGAAAGACCAATTTTAAATATTTTAGTAACTGCTGAAACTCTATCGTAGGAACAGGTATTGTAGATTTTGGCAAATTTGGCAAATTAGAGTTGCGATCGCCCCCTGTTTTCCGCTACGATCTGTAAGCTTTGGGGTAACTATGTAAAGTCGCTGGGAATCAAGCTACCATTTTGTAAGCTCTCCTGCTGATACCCAAGTCAATAAAAATTTTACAGGAAAAACGAAAGACAATGGCCAAACGTGTGCAGTTAATTTTGAATCAGGATATTTATAAGCTCGGCAAATCCGGCGACTTAGTGGATGTGGCCCCTGGTTATGCTCGTAACTATCTGATTCCTCAAAAAAAGGCAAATCATGCTACCCCTGGTCTTCTCAGACAGGTAGAACGTCGTCGTGAGCAAGAACGTCTACGGCAATTAGAACTCAAACAACAAGCTTTAGAACAAAAAGCCACTTTAGAAAAAGTTGGTAGCTTGAAAATTGCCAAGCCAGTTGGTGAAAATGAAGCGATTTTCGGTACTGTCACCACCCAAGATGTCGCAGAAGCAATTCTAGCAGCTACTAGTCAAGAAATTGATCGTCGTGGCATTACCATCCCCGATATTAACCACCTCGGTACTTATAAAGCTGAGATTAAGCTGCATTCTGAAGTAACAGCGCAAATTGATATCGAAGTTATTGCCAGCTAACGAGTACCGAGTACCGAGTACCGAGTACAAAGTATTAAGTACAGAGTATTGAGTGTCGAGTGGTTGACCGTGCCAATTTTGGATTTTGGATTTTGGATTATTTGTTTGGTACAAGCCCCAACCCTTGTGGGTGGAACAAATCTAAAATAGCTTTATCTAAAATCCCCAAGCTGTAACCCAAGAGTGAGTACAGTCAATCTAAAATCGCTTTCTCTAAAATCCAAAATTGATTGACTCTTCTACTCATTACTCGCTACTCGTTACTCATCACTCTGTACTGAATTGACCCTGCTCACCAATCCAGAATCGCTTATGGCTGAAGAACTGAGTTTTCAAGGTGATGGTAGCAATCGTTTACCACCCCAAAACATTGAAGCAGAAGAAGCGATTTTGGGGGGTATCTTACTAGATCCAGAAGCAATAGGTCGAATTCGCGATCGCTTGGCTCCTGAAGCATTTTATATTAGCGCCCACAGAGATATCTATCAAGCTGCGATCGCTCTCCATGCCCAAAATAAACCCACAGACCTACTCTCCCTCACCAGTTGGCTGACTGATAACGATAAACTGACCCGCATTGGTGGCAGAAACAAATTAGCCACTTTAGTAGACCGCACTGTCTCAGCAGTTAACATTGATGCCTTAGCAGGATTAGTCACAGAAAAATACCTGCGACGACAATTAATAAAAGCTGGTAATGAAGTTGTCCATCTTGGTTACGAAACCGAAACCGAATTACCAATTGTCCTCGACCAAGCTGAACAGAAAGTTTTCGGTGTCACTCAAGAACGTCCTCAATCAGGTTTAGTTCACATTTCTGATACCCTGATTAACGCCTTCCAGGAAATTGAAACTCGTCATCAAGGCATTGCATTACCCGGTATTCCCTGCGGTTTTTATGATTTAGATGCCATGACCAGTGGTTTTCAGCGTTCTGATTTAATTATCATCGCTGGTAGACCATCAATGGGGAAATGCCTCAGTTACGACTCAGAAATCGTCCTAGCTGATGGGCAAATTACCACAATTGAAGAATTGTACAACCAGCGTCAAGCCTCTTTATTGACGTTAAACAACGATTGGAAATTCACCTTTACCCAACCATCTGCCTTTGTAGATGACGGCATCAAACCTGTTTTTCGGGTAACAACTCGCTTGGGTAGGTCGATTGAAACTACCATTACCCATCCGTATTTAACTATTAATGGCTGGCAAAAGTTAGAAAATCTGAACATTGGTGATAAAATTGCCGTCCCCCGCAAAATTGATGTCTTTGGGAAAGAAACCATCCGGGAGTGCGAAGTCAAGTTATTAGGTTACTTGATTGGTGATGGTGGTTTAACTACAAGCACCGCAAGATTTACAAATAGCAACCCATTACTACAAGCAGATTTTTCTCAAGCAGTGAATGATTTTGGTGGTTTAGAAGAATTAGGCTTATTGAGTAAGAATCCTGATGCTAAAACTGTCCCACCCATTATTTTTAAATTAGAAAAATCCCAAATTTCCTTATTCCTTAACCGTCTATTTGCTACAGATGGCTGGGCGACATTACTCGCTAGTGGACAATCACAGTTAGGCTATGCAACAGTCAGCGAGAAACTAGCAAGACAGATTCAACATCTGTTATTAAGATTTGGCATTATTGCCACCTTGAAAAAGCGCTCTGTAAAATATAATAATACTCGTAGACCTGCTTGGCAATTAGATATTACTGATGCCTTATCTATCAAAACTTTTATTGCAGAAATTGGTATTTTCGGTAAAGAAGAGGCATTAGCAAAGGTTACAGCAGCAGTATCTAAAAAACGATATCAAACCAATCGTGACCTTATTCCTGTAGACATTTGGGAACAAATAGCAGTAGCCAAAGGTAGTGAAACTTGGAATAGTTTAGCTTATCGTGCGGGCATTAAAGGCTATAGCAATATGCACGTTGGTAAACGATCTTTAAGCAGAGAAAGATTGTGGATTTTAGCTACTGCTTTAGATAATTTACCACTCCAACAGTTAGCAGATAGTGATATTTATTGGGATGAAATCGTTGCTATTGATGGAGTAGGTAACAAGCAAGTTTATGATTTAACTATTCCAGAAACACACAATTTTGTTGCTAATGATATTTGTGTACACAATACTGCCTTCTGTCTTAACCTAGCCCATAATATTGCGGCTGGTTATAAATTACCTGTTGCTGTTTTTAGTTTGGAAATGTCTAAAGAACAGCTAGTACAGCGATTATTAGCTAGTGAAGCGGGAATTGAAAGTGGTTATTTACGCAGTGGACGCATTAGCCAAACCCAGTGGGAACCTTTAAGCCGTGCCATTGGGATGCTTTCGGAAATGCCCATTTTTATTGACGATACTGCAAATATTACAGTTACACAAATGCGGAGTCAAGCGCGACGACTCCAAGCCGAACAGAATACAGAACTGGGCTTAATCGTTATAGATTACTTGCAATTGATGGAAGGTGGAGGGGATAATCGGGTACAGGAGTTATCGAGAATCACGCGATCGCTCAAAGGTTTAGCTCGTGAGTTATCTGTCCCAGTTATAGCCCTATCTCAGTTAAGTCGAGGCGTAGAAGCCCGTACCAATAAACGCCCGATGTTATCTGATTTACGCGAATCGGGTTGTTTAACGGGTGATAGTCTAGTCACATTGGCAGATACCGGATTACAAGTACCAATTAAAGAATTAGTAGGTAAATCTGATTTTGCAGTTTGGTCATTAAATGAAAAAACAATGCAGTTAGAAAGGGCAATTGTTAGCAATGCCTTTTCCACAGGTATTAAACCTGTATTTACCTTGAAAACTCGATTAGGGAGAAAAATTAGAGCTACAGGTAATCACAAATTTTTAACAATACACGGTTGGAAAAGACTTGATGAGTTAAGTTCTAAACAACATCTTTGCTTACCCAGATATCTACCTAATTCTGGTAAACAAACCATGACTTATGCTGAGGTTGCATTATTAGGGCATTTAATTGGTGACGGTTGTACGTTGCCACGTCATGTCATACAGTACACTACCAAAGAGATAGATTTAGCGGAGAAAGTTGCTTTCTTAGCAAGAGAATTGTTTGGAGATGCAATTGTTCCCAGAATTTCACCTGAACGTGGCTGGTATCAGGTTTACTTGCCCGCATCACAACGCCTAACTCATGGTGTTAGAAATCCAATAGCCAAATGGCTAGACTCTCTTGGAATTTTTGGTTTAAGGTCTTACGAAAAGTTTGTGCCTCAAGACTTGTTGTCACAGCCCCAAGAGTTAATAGCTTGCTTTCTGCGTCATCTGTGGTGTACAGATGGTTCGATAAAGTTGCTCGCTGGTAAAAAACCAAGACCTATTGCATATTATGCAAGTAGCAGTGAAAGACTAGCGTTTGATGTTCAGACACTTTTATTAAGATTGGGCATTAATGCAAGACTGAAAATGATTCCTCAGCCTGGTAAGGGTAGAAATCAGTATCATGTCACAATTACTGGTAAGCCTGACCTTGAGTTATTTATTCAAAAGGTTGGAGCAGTAGGAGGGTACAAGCTGAGTTCATTGAGACAAATTGCTGAACATCTTGAAAACTCTATTCATAACACTAACAGAGATATCATCCCCAAAGATGTTTGGAAAACACACGTTATACCTAAAATTCAATCTATTGGTATGACGACGCGAGAACTACAATCTTACTTGGGAACATCCTATTGTGGTTCTGCGCTTTACAAGGCTAATTTAAGTCGGGAAAGAGTATTAAAAGTCGCCAATATTGTTCAATCGAGTGAGCTACTTGCTCTTGCCCACAGTGATGTCTATTGGGATGAAATTATTTCAATTGAATTGGATGGAGAAGAAGAAGTATTTGATTTAACAGTTGCTGAATTACATAACTTTATTGCTAATAATATTATTGTTCACAATTCTATTGAACAAGATGCAGATTTAGTAATCATGCTTTATCGTGATGAATATTATTCTCCAGATACCCCAGATCGCGGAATTACAGAAGTTATCGTAGCTAAACACCGCAACGGACCGACTGGGACTATTAAACTTTTATTTGATCCACAATTTACAAAATTCAAAAACTTAGCTAGACCAAATTATTAAAATAATAGGTGATTGGTCATTGGTGATTGGTGATTGGGAAAATCAATTAGCAGCGAATCCAGCCAGCTTATTAAATAATTAACCGTATTTAAAGGATAATTTTAATAGGTGGTTGCCTTTCTCATTACCAATTACCAATTACCAATTACCAATTACCAATTACCAATTACCAAATTTTACTTAATCTCCAACAATTCCACGTCAAAAATCAGAGTAGAGTAGGGTGGAATTACATTACCAGCACCACGAGAACCGTAACCTAACTCTGAGGGGATGATTAACTTACGACGATCGCCTACTTTCATAGTGCTGAGTCCTTCATCCCAACCTTTAATTACCTGTCCAATCCCAATTTTGAAACTGAAGGGTTGGCCGCGATCGCGTGAACTATCAAATTTAGTCCCATCTTCCAAAGTGCCAGTATAGTGAACTACAACCGTTTTTCCCTTCTCAGGAGTTGCGCCACTTCCCTGTGCTAATTCAACGTACTTCAGCCCAGAGGGAGTAGTCACGACTTTCTCATCAGACATAATCTTGCTCGCTATCAGAGTATTGTTTTCTGCAATTACAACAGTGGTTGCTGAAGGTGTTTGGGTTAATTTAGCAGCAATAGCAGTATCTTGTTTACCACCAACTTGCGCCAAAACTAAAGCCACTACACACACGAGCATGAACACCACGCTCAGTAAAATTCCTTTCAAAATCATCCCTCCCTATATAGGTAATTCGGTAATTTGATTATTACCAACAGGACATCACTTAGTTTAAATCAGAATAGACATCTTAACGCCAAAGCTTATTTTCTAAATCACGTACCTGACGCTCTAAACGATCAATTCTTCCTCGCAGTTCATCTACTTCTGACTGACGTGCAACCCCTAAATCCTGCATCATATTTCGCATTTGTCTTTGCATTTGCACTTCCCAGTTACCTTGATCTGACTTTAGCTGCTGTACGATGTCGTCCATGACTGCTTTAGCTTGTTCAGGATTGAGCTTACCATCCTTCACGAGTTCATCACTGACTTGTCGTAGTTTATCTGCTACCAAAGAGGTTGTCCCAATACCCAGCATCATCAGCTGTTCTAACCAGTTGTTGCTATCCATAGTCTTTTCCTAATCATTTTATTTTTAACCAGCGAACCTTTTGCCCCTTAACGGACTATCCTCAGGATAAATATTCACACTCACCTACTTATCTTAAGCTGATTATTTATCGCTTTTGGTGTCAGTCTCCCCAACTCAAAACCCTTAAACTCATTCTAAAACAGGGTTTTAGGTGAATGCTGGCTGCTGACTGCTAATCAAGTTAATTCTTAATTGATTGATAAACTTTTAATAATTATTAATTAATTAATTTATGAGATTTATATTATCAACATTCTGGACAGACTAAGAATGTGTTGATTTATTCAGTCCTTAGATACTAGTCTCTTAACAGTATTTTTCCGGTTTTGGTCAGGGCTGAGTTTAAAACAAATCAAATATATATACAATACTGGGCTTGAGTGTGTTATTTAAGACATGCCAACCCACATGACGACCTGTCCAGAGTATTGTATTAACTGTACTTATTGAAATACCTACGTAGGTAAAAATGTAATCATGATCATTAACGGTACTGCCAATAACGATGAATTATATGCTCAACAGGATGATGAAGTCTTTGGCTTTGAAGGTGAGGACACCCTATATGCTGAAGGTATTTTGGGCAATAATACGCTTAATGGAGGAGAAGGTGATGATTTTTTGAGCGTGGTAGAGGGTAACAATAACACGCTTAATGGTGGTAATGACAATGATCGCCTGTTTGTAGCAGAGGGAGACAATAACACACTTAATGGTGATGATGGCGATGATAAACTTTATGTCATAGAAGGCAGCTTTAATACCCTCAAAGGCGGGATTGGTGATGATTTTCTGAAGACATCTAGCCTAACCGGCAACAACACTCTAGAAGGTGGTGAAGGTCATGATATTCTGATTGGGTATTTATCGAGCGATAGCTTATTTGGCGATGCTGGAGATGATTCTCTATACGCCGGTAAACAAGGAACTCAAATGACTGGCGGTGCTGGATTAGACCGCTTTTATTTTGGTAATGGTTCAGTTCCTGATGTCCCAGCAGAAGTATTAGATTTTACAACAAGTGTAGATAAGGTTGTCATTGCTGGCATCCCTCAAGTCCAGAATTTTGAAGATATCATTCTAGAGCAGGATGGGAATGACACAATTGTCAAAGCTCTAATCGATGGTTCTGAAAGAACTTTCGGTATTTTAAAGAACGTCAATAAAGATACTCTTACAGCTGAAGACTTCGACTTTATAGTTCCTGTTTTCTCAATTACTAGTGCTGCCGCAGTTGAAGGTAACGCCATTACTTTCACCATTACCCGCACTGGTGATATTTTAATTGACCAAACAGTTACTGTATCTACATCTATAGGTACAGCAGATACAGCCAGTTCCAGTGACTTCATTTCTAAAACCCAGGAGTTCACCTTTACTCAGGGAGAAACTCAGAAAACCTTTACCGTTCAAACCAATGAGGATCAATTGTTTGAAGGTAATGAAACTTTCACTGTCACCTTAAGTAATCCCACTAACGGTTCCGTTATTAGTTCTACCAATGGTACAGCCCAGGGAACTATTACCAATGATGATCCAGCCCCTATATTTGCGATCGCATCAGCTTCAGGATTAGAAGGAAATGCGATCGCTTTCACTATCACTCGTACAGGAGATGCCCAAGCTTCCCAAAGCGTCACTGTATCCACATCTATAGCCACAGGAGATACAGCCAGTACTTCTGACTTCACTGCTAATACTCAAACTCTAACTTTTGCCCAGGGTGAAACTCAGAAAACCTTTACTGTTCAAACCAATGAGGATCAATTGTTTGAAGGTAATGAAACTTTCACTGTCACCTTGAGTAATTCTACTAACGGTTCCGTTATTAGTTCTACCAATAGTACAGCCCAGGGAACTATTACCAATGATGATCCAGCGCCGATATTTGCGATCGCATCAGCTTCAGGATTAGAAGGAAATGCGATCGCTTTCACCATCACTCGTACAGGAGATGCCCAAGCTTCCCAAAGTGTCACTGTATCCACATCTATAGCCACAGGAGATACAGCTAGTACTTCTGACTTCACTGCTAAAACCGAAACTCTCACCTTTGCTGTTGGTGAAACTCAGAAAACCTTCACAGTAGCAACCACTGAAGATTTCCGATTGGAAGAAAATGAAACTTTCACCGTGAGCTTAAGTAATGCTACAAACAGTGCAACTATTAGCTCTACAAATGGCACAGCCAAGGGAACTATAAATGACGACGATATTTCCCTAGCCGTTATCACCAACAACAGCATCTTTAACATCAAAGGAACTGGTAATACAGTCAGACTCAAAGCCACTCTCATAGAACGCAATTCTAGTTTTGTTAACGAACTAGGTGTATTTATTGTTGACGATGCCGACGGCAGAATTAACGGTCTTGCACCAGGACAACAAGGTTACAACGAAGCAGCTTTAGAAAGAGCTAAAAGCCAAGGTAAAAGTATTTTCTCTGCAATTACCACCATTCCCAATGGTTTTAATACCGTCGATTTAGCACGCCTACTAGAATTTGATTCTGGTAATTACTTGAAATTCTTTTTAGTAAAAGACGGTACAATTGACTCCTTCAGAGCCGGACTCACTCAAACCAACAACATTTTATTTGCTGATTCCTCAACCCAAATCATTACACAACAAGAAGAGAGTTTCACTATTTCCTGGAAGGAAAGCACCACTACTACAGAATTCAACTCTCTAAAAGTTAAGATTGAATCCACTGATGACTCCTTAACTCTAGGGACAGCACTACAAGGGGAAAACCAAGCAGAACTAATTGATTTAACAGACATCACAGGTCTAGTAAAAGCAGATTTTTCTGTTTTTCGGGAAGCCGCATACAATAACGAAGTTTACTTTTATGAAATAGATAATGCTCAAGGAGAAATTAGCGGATTACAAGCCACTTCAGCTAATAGAGCAAATTACCTACAAGCAGCAATCAACAATCTGATTAAAGATGCAGAGACTGGAGAAACAATCAAATTCGCTGTTTCTAACCAAGGTCAATTCACAGACAGTGCCATGATTGCAGGCGGTTCAATACTAGCCCCTATGATCATTATCAATGGCACCTTATCCCAGCTAACTGATAACAACACCAATAATGATCCTCAAGTTTACTTTCCCTATATGGGAGTAAATTCTGATGGAATAGACCACATTCGCTTGTTAGCAGATAACACCTTTGGTTTTGAGGATCTACCAAATGGAGGCGATTTTGATTACAACGATGTGATTATCAAGTTTGATTTCAGCATCGTTTAGTATTAATTTAATGAAGTAGTACTAATTTGTCATTACTCATAAATGAGGGAACACCAAAAAATAAATTCCCCAAACAAAAACCGTAGGGTGGGTTAGCGACAGCGTAACCCACCATTATCCTTAAATTTATGGTGTGTTACGGACTAGCATCCTCATACACCCTACAAATTGTGGACTTTTTTATTTGGAAGTCCCTAAGTGCTACTAAACTAACGTGAGTTCGACATAAGATAATTTGTGGAAAACTCGCCACAAGTAGGAGTCTCAAACCCTTATTCTCTCGTTGAAAAAATCATAACTCCGTTCGCGTAGCGTCTCCTAAGGAGAAACTCCGAACACCGAACTCACGTTAAACTAATATGCCATTGCCATATAACTACCCAAAAAAAATCTGCCAAGCCACGATATGAAGAGCTAAATCCGCTATTAAATGGCTAAAGTAGTTACTCCAAATTGAGCGATATCTCCGATAGCATTCTGACCACACAACACCAGCCACAAAAACGAATAAACTTCCTAATAAAACCATGCGCCAGTCAGTAAAAACTGCCAAACCAATAGTATGGTGAATTGTGAAAAACAAAGGAGCTAGAAAAACAGCAGTTTTCCCAGAAACTAATTCCTCACATCGGCTATAAACAAACCAACGCCAAAAATATTCTTCTATTAGAGCATTAATTAATATGAAATAAGCACCACCAAGTTTAAAAACTAGTTGATTAATATTGCCAAGTTTTTGCAATTTGTTTCGCACATCATTCACATTGATCCAATGTCTCAGAAAGAACCAATAAGTTGCAAGAATAATGCTAAACATGAGTAACCCAAGGGCTAATCCAATTATCCAATCATATCGCGTGGGTTTAGAGACTTTCAAAGGCTTGCGCTCAACCCATAATAACCAAGCAACAGGCAAAAAAAGCAACCAAGCCTGACACATGACTAGTATAGTCTGCCCAATGATTCCAGGAGCAATCAGCAGTGACATGACTGCACCAATACTAGTAAATGGCACACTGATCAATAAAGCAAACAAGGCACGACGACGCTGAGTTAACTGCATCAGCATATAACTTTCTAATATGTATTCACGAGTTGAACTCAGCTTAATCTGGAAATCCATCAAGTAGAAAGTGATACAGACAGTTTTTTGCCTGTCTAACTATTTATTATACGCAAACTTTCCGTATATCACACTAACCAATTCAGGTAGGGAAAGGATTACTGGCTTTCTTTATGACTCATTTCGGTTCTGTAACCCACCCTCACTTGTTGAGGAAATAATTTTTCTTGGGTATCCATTAGGTGCTTGTTTGTCTTCTACAGAAGTTTCTTGCTTCTGGTTGGGTAAATCTAATGTTCAACTTCAAAGGGAAAATTAAATACTAATTCCGGTGCATGACAATATTCACAGCGATGAAAAGCGCGATCTGCTACCAGATGATAAAATGGATTCATTGACTCAACTGTTGTGCTAAAGATGCAGTTCTAGCTGTAGCAGCATTGAGTTCAGCATTAACAAGATTATCTAATTCAATTTGTATTTCTGAGGGAAGTATTTGTCCTTGATCTCGCGCTGTTCTCCACATACTCATCAGTTCGGATAAACGTTGTTTTTGCTCGTTGGTGAAAAATTGATCAGGACGAAAGTTATCAATAATGAATAATGCCCGAAATTCAACTTCACCTAACTGTGTAGTCAAAGCATCTAAAGCTTGACCGGCAGTTTTACCAACAGACTGTTTATCTCCAGCAATGGCGCGATAAGACCTTTCTCCACTGGCATTTGATGTAGGTACAATAGCAACTGTAGTCATAATGCTAATTAAGGATATCTGTTATTTATCAATTATACTATTAAGTAGGTTGGGTTGCATCTCATTTAACCAAACCTACAAACTACTCTAATTCCATACCCAATTCAGATGCTAAAATGTCATCCCATTGCATTTTTTCAAGCCTTATATTGTTCAAGGCATATAATAATAAAATTACACCTAGTCCGAAAGCTTTTTGGGGTTCTTGGTGTAAGCAAATAACCGATTTATCTTTTATAAAAAATGGTGAAGAGAAAACATTATAAGTTTTTCCATCTTTTGATTCTCTGATACATGGGAAACCAATAATATCTCTTCCCCATATCATAATATCTGGATGCAGATCATTATTTGATGTCTTGCTAGATAAGCCATCCAAAGTATTTAAACATTCTTTAACACTTATAGGAGCAGTATGATTTTTCTTACTTATCTTGATATTTCTAGCAAATATGGCTGTAAAAATAGGGTTAGCAGCTTGAGGCCAATCGTCTCGATTTGGTTCAAAAAGTCGAAAATATTGATTATCAATTTCAATTATTCCTCTATTAATTACTTTACGTTCTAATTTTTTAATTGATTCAATTTGTTTCAAGGCTTTAGTTAGGCTTTGTCCGCCGTCATCATCAATATAAAGTGTATTTTTAGCTTCAATATAAGCACAGACTGATTCAATAGGAATGTCCTCTTTCCGATCAAATTTGTCCTGTTCAAGAAATTTGAATGTTGGAAATCTGTCTCGTTCATAAATTATGATATCGTCACCTTCACATTTATTATCTTTAGTTACAATAAATCCTCGACATATACCATACTTTTGAGGTAAAATAGAGCGAATTGACTCGCAAAGAGCAATTTCAAACTCATCACCATTGTCAAAGTTATAGTGAACAGATATGTCTGAAAACCGTCTTTCAAATCTTTCTGCTAACTTGCTGACAAAATTATTATATATCATATCCAAAATCATTACAGTACAGTAAAAATCAACAATACCTATTGCTATAAATTTGTAGCGATCGCTTGACAATCAAGACAGTCGCTACAAACAAAAACTAACCCAAAACGAAATTCACCAACTTACCAGGAACAACAATCACCTTCTTAATTTCCTTCCCTTCAATGTACCGCTGTGCAACCTCAGACTCCCGCGCATATTCTTCCAACTCCCCTTTATCAGCTTGCGAAGGAACTTGAATAGAACCGCGAGTTTTACCCATAATTTGAATTACCAAAGTAATCTCATCAGCTATCAAAGCCGCAGGATCAAAACTTGGCCAAACTTGAGTATGCACTGTCCCCTTATTCCCCAACAAATGCCATAATTCATCAGCAATATGAGGTGCGAAAGGCGCTAACATAATCACCAAAGTTTGAATTCCTTCTGCATAAATTGGCGAATTATTACAACTAGCATCAGTCAAAGCATTACTTAACTTCATCAATTCCGAAATTGCGGTATTAAATTGATATTCATCTTCCACATCTTCCGTAATTGCTTGAATTGCTAAATGAATCGCTCTCCGTACATCTTTTTCCTCTTTACTTAACTTCTCCAAATCAGCTTTTTGCTTACAAACTCCCGCTGCTGCGTAATCTGTAACCAACCGCCAAACCCGATTTAAAAAGCGGAATTGTCCCTCAACATCAGCCTCATCCCATTCTAAATCTTTTTCTGGAGGTGCTTTAAATAAAATGAACATTCTCGCCGTATCAATGCCATATTTATTAATCACATCTTCCGGTGCAACACCATTTCCTTTAGATTTAGACATGGTAGCATAGAGACGTTGTAAAGGTTCTCCAGTTTGCGGATCTACAGGATTATTAGCATCAACTAGATGAGAAGGAATCCATTTATCCTTACCACCTTTTTTCGGGTTCATGTAAGTTAAACCTTGTACCATTCCCTGAGTTAATAGGCGTTGAAATGGTTCATCAAAGTTAAATAAACCTCTATCTCTCAATACTTTGGTGAAGAAACGCGAATATAACAAATGTAAAATTGCGTGTTCAATTCCCCCCACATATTGATCTACAGGCATCCAATCATTTACTTTACTGGAATCAAAAATCTTTTCTTCATTCTTCGCGTCAGGATAACGCAAGAAATACCACGAAGAATCAATAAATGTATCCATAGTGTCGGTTTCCCGTTTTGCAGGAGTACCGCAAGTTGGACAAGGCACATTTACCCAACTTTCTAATTGTGCTAAAGGTGAACCACCACGTCCACTTAATTCGATATCTTCCGGTAATTGTACAGGTAAATCTTTATCAGGTACAGGCACAATCCCACAATTAGGACAATGAATAACAGGGATAGGTGCGCCCCAATAACGTTGGCGAGAAATCAACCAATCTCTGAGGCGATATTGTATTCTTAATTTACCGAAGTTTTGTTTTTCTGCAAATTCGATAATTGCTTTTTTCGCGTCTACAGAATTTATGCCATTAAATTCACCGGAATTAACTAAAATTCCCGCTTCTGTATAAGCTGATTTTAAAGTTTCCTCTGCACCAATTTCCGGGACAATTACCACTTTGATAGCTAAATTCTGTTCCTTTGCAAATTTGAAATCTCGCACATCATGTGCAGGTACACCCATCACCGCACCTGTACCATATTCATAGAGTACATAATCTGCAATCCATATGGGTACTTCTTCCCCGGTGAAGGGATTCACGACTTTTCCACCTGTAGGAATACCGCGTTTTGGTTTATCTTCCGCAGTCCGTTCTAACTCGCTTTGGTTGGATACTTCCTTAATAAAGGCTTCTACCGCTGCTTTTTGTTCTGAAGTGGTGACAACTTGAGTTAAGGGATGTTCTGGGGCTAAAACGACGTAGCTTACACCATAAACGGTATCGGGACGGGTAGTATAAACGCCTATTTTTTCCTCTGCACCAACAATAGGAAATTCTAAATATGCACCTGTGGATTTTCCAATCCAGTTAGCTTGCATTAATTTAACTCGTTCTGGCCAACCTGTGAGTTTATCCAGGTCATTTAATAATTCTTCGGCGTAGTCAGTAATCTTAAAAAACCATTGACGTAGTAATTTACGTTCAACTATCGCACCACTCCGCCAAGAACGTCCTTCGTTATCAACTTGTTCGTTGGCTAATACGGTTTGATCAATAGGGTCCCAGTTAACTGCTGCTTCTCTTTGATAAGCTAAACCAGCTTGTAAAAATTGCAGAAAAATCCACTGTGTCCATTTGTAATAATCTGGTGAACAGGTAGCTAATTCTGCATCCCAATCTAAAGATAAACCCAGACGTTGTAATTGTTGCCGCATCTGGTCTATATTTTGATATGTCCATTTGGCAGGAGGTACACCTCTATCAATGGCGGCGTTTTCTGCTGGTAGTCCAAAGGCATCCCAACCCATTGGATGTAATACCCGATACCCTTGCATCCGTTTGAGGCGGGCAATTACATCTGTAATTGTATAGTTACGGACGTGACCCATGTGCAAGCTTCCAGATGGGTAAGGAAACATGGAAAGCGCGTAAAATTTTGGCTTGTTTTGATCTTGAGGCGTTTTATCTAAGCCAAGTTCTAACCATGTTTTTTGCCATTTTTCCTCAATTGTGGCTGGTTGGTATGACGTTTTTTGAGGGGACTCCACAACTCAAACTCCTAATGCTGTTACCTAATTTCGCTATTGTGGCATAATCTAGACTGACACTGAAGTTATTCAACTTTTTGGTGGAAGAATTTTAGATTGATTACACATACTGGTGTGATATTTTGCGTGATACACAATTACTATGAAAATAATAATTGAACGCAGATAGACGCAGATAAACGCGGATAAAGATGGATAATTATTATTACTCATAATGACTAAGTTAATCAAAAGTCCTCTCAGGTATCCTGGAGGAAAATCTAGAGCGGTTAAATTTTTATTACCTCATATTCCTTTAGATGTAGGTGAATTTCGAGAACCTTTTATTGGTGGTGGTTCGGTTTTTTTAGCTGTTAAAAGTCTGTTTGCAGAACGTATCCATAAATATTGGATTAATGATCTTTATTTTGATTTATATTCTTTCTGGCAATATGCTAAAGATGATATTGATAATTTAGTCTCTAAAATTAATTACCTGAAAGAAAGCTATTCAGAAGGTAGGGAATTATATAATTTTTTAAAAAATTCAGATAATTTATCTACTGATTTTGATATAGCTGTGCGGTTTTTTATTATGAATCGCATCACTTTTTCGGGTATTATGGATTCTGGTGGATATTCTCAGGAGGCTTTTGAAAAAAGATTTACTTTGTCTTCTATTACTAGATTAGAAAATCTTAGTCAGTATTTATCAGATGTAGAAATTACCTGTGGTGATTATGAAAAACTTTTAATGGCTGAGGGAAAGAATGTTTTTATTTTTCTTGATCCTCCTTATTATCAACCCACAAAATCAAAACTTTATGGAGTCAAAGGTAATTTACATACCAGTTTTGATCATCAAAGATTTGCTGAATGTTTAAAGAAATGTCCTCATCAATGGTTGCTTACCTATGATGATTGTCCAGAAATTAGAGATTTATTTGATTTTGCCCAAATTATAGAATTTGAGTTACAGTATGGCATGAATAATTATAAGCAAAAGAAAGCAGAGAAAGGTAAAGAGCTATTAATTAGCAATTTGACACTCTCAGGGCTTTAGCCACGCTTGCTTTACGCTTACCGGATATTCCTGTAAGTATTCAGCTATAGCAATTTTTGATACTCATATCCCCTAATTATTAGGATCAATTTATCATTTATGAACACGATAACAAAAGAAGTCTATTTAACAAAAAACGGGCGGTTAGAAACCGCATCTACACAAACAAAACCTGCCTCCGCAGGTTAAAAACCTTGATTTGACCTTAGTCCACGTAGGCGGGCTTGGTTTGTATAGCCGCGAATTCTATTCGCTAGTGCTTAATTCTTAATTCCCTGCTTTCAGTTTCCCGTAAGCATAACGGCTAAAACTACCCTCATTGAGATTATTCCACGCATACATCCGATCTCTAAAGGGTTTCCACTGTTCATAAACAGCTTTAAAATCAGCGTCTTTAGCAGCAAACTCATCGTATAAAGCAAAAGAAGCTTTTTCCGCTGCTTCTAAAATTTCCTGACTATAAGGACGAACTTGAGTACCAGCTTTTAATAGTTTCTCTAATGCCTCACTATTACGGGCATCATAACGAGCTAACATTGTCGTATTCGACTGATATGCAGCGGTTTCTAAAGCCGCTTGATATTGAGGTGGTAGCTTTTTCCATTCGTCTAAATTAATTTGTACTTCTAGAGTGGGGCCTGGTTCCCACCAACCAGGATAATAGTAAAATTTGGCGACTTTATTTAAGCCTAATTTTTCATCATCATAAGGTCCCACCCACTCAGCCGCATCAATAGCGCCTGTTTGTAAAGCCTGGAAGATGTCCCCCCCTGGGAGTGTCTGTACTGTTACGCCTAGTTTGGCCATAACTTGACCCCCTAAACCGGGAATTCGCATTTTTAAGCCTTTGAGGTCATTAAGTGTTTTGACTTCTTTGCGAAACCATCCACCCATTTGTGTGCCAGTATTTCCCGCAGGAAATTGAATTACATTAAATTTGCGTGCGTAAATTTCCTGTAGTTTGGCTAAACCTCCCCCTTCGTATAACCAAGCATTTTGTTGTTGGCCATTGAGTCCAAAAGGTACTGATGTACCAAAAGCGAGGGCGGGACTTTTACCAATATAGTAATAAGCGGCAGTATGTCCTGCTTGCACTGCACCTTGAGAAACTACATTGAGAACTTCTAAACCGGGGGCTATTTCTCCCGCTGCACGGGGTTCGATGATAAATTTACCGTTGGTCAGGGCTTTAACACGCTCTGCTAAAACCTGCGCTCCGCCAAAAATAGTTTCTAAGGATAATGGCCAACTTGTAGCCATTTGCCATTTAATGGTGGGTAAGTTGCTGGTGTCTGCTTGTGCGTTTGCGCCTTGAGTTTGGGCTTTTTGACAGCCACCGACTATTGCCACTCCTGTAGCTGCGATCGCACTTTGAGATAATCTGTTAACAATAGCTCGGCGTTTCATAAAAATTAATACTATTTACTAACCATAATATTTTCTCACAATACCATTATTAGGCAACAATTCAGGTAAAATAAGGTGCTTTAATGGCGAGAATTCATGAGTCAGAATATTTGCTTATTTCAGGAATATCAAGAAGCAAGTATTTTAAAAGTTGATTCATCTCGACTTTACAAGTATTATTTATGCTGAATTCTCGGTTTCATTTTCTCAATTCTTTCCTTGAATTTATATATTATATGCGTGAGTCAAAAAGGTTTGCTTTAATCAGTAGACTGTTAAAATTTTCGCAGTTGATTGACAATTGTGCTGATAAATTAGGATGGTTATCTGATTGGTTAGTTTTACTCACCATTGGAGTTGGTTTTTTTAATGTTGTAGCCCGTTATTTAGGGCGTTTTATTGGTATGCAACTATCTTCTAATGCTTTATTAGAACTGCAATGGTATTTATTTTCTCTAACTTTCTTACTAGGCTTTTCTTATATTTTACGTCATGGAGAAAATGTGCGAGTTGATTTTCTCTATACTAATATGAGTGAGAAAAAACGCGCCTTAGTTGATTTTTTAGGAACAGTTTTATTTTTAATTCCCTTTTGTATAATTGGCATTTGGGTGACAATAAATCCTGTTTTACAATCTTGGGGAAGGTTAAGTGATGGTAGTTGGGGAACTTGGGAAATATCTTCTGATGCTAATGGTTTACCTCGCGCACCGATAAAAACTATGGTTCCCTTAGCGTTATTATTTCTGCTTTTACAGAGTATTTCTCAAGCAATTAAATATCTAGCTGTATTATTAGGCTATCAAGAAGTAGCTGACAAAGTTCGCTTAGAAACTTCAGAAAATATAAATTGTGAATAGGGTAAATTATGGGTTTTGAATGGTTAGCAATTTTAATGTTTGTCGGCTTTTTCTTTATTCTCATGAGTGGCTATCCTGTCGCTTTTTCCTTTGCAGGTACAGCCATTATTTTTGGACTAATTGGTACAGCAGTAGGGGCTTTTAATCCTGCGCGTCTCCTACTATTACCTAATAGTTGGTTTGGCACAATGTCTAATTTTACTTTACTCGCTATTCCATTTTTTGTCTTTCTGGGTGCAGTTTTAGAAAAATCAGGATTAGCTGAGGAGTTATTAGAAACTATTGGTATTGTTTTAAGTCGTGTCCGGGGAGGATTAGCATTAGCAGTTGTCTTAGTGGGAACTGTTTTAGCTGCCACAACCGGAGTCGTTGCCGCCACAGTAATTGTCATGGGAATGTTATCGTTACCTGTAATGATCCGTTATGGCTATGATAAACAGTTAGCTGCGGGGGTAATAGTTGCTTCCGGTACTTTAGCCCAGTTAATTCCTCCCAGTTTAGTCTTAGTAATTCTTAGCGATCAAATTGGTGTTTCTGTCGGAGATTTATTTTTAGGGGCATTAATTCCCGGATTAATGTTATCTAGTTCTTATATGCTATATATTTTAGGACTAGCTTTTTTTCAACCGGAAAAAGTTCCACCTATACCTGCCGATGTCGAAATTCCTCAAGGTAGTCAATTAATTAAGAAAGTTTTTAAAGCTGTTGTTCCTCCTATTCTGTTAATTTTTGCAGTATTAGGGAGTATTTTCTTTGGTGTGGCTACTCCCACAGAAGCAGGTGCAGTTGGTGCAGTTGGGGCTTCTGTTCTGGCAGCTTTTAATAAACGTCTCACACCACAATTAATTCGTGATGCTGCTCATTCTACAGCAGTTATTACGGCTTTAGTGGTGATGATTTTATTTTGTTCTTCTATGTTTAGTTTGGTGTTTGATGCTTTAGGTGGCAAAACTCTCATTACTAATTTATTAACTGGTTTACCAGGAGGATATTGGGCATTTTTAATTATTAGCAATTTGGCAATTTTTGCTCTGGGTGTTTTCCTTGAATTTATTGAAATTTGCTTTATTGCTATGCCTTTATTTGTGCCAGCAGCCCAGGCTTTAAATATTGATATGGTTTGGTTTGGGGTGGTAATGGCAATTAATTTACAAACGGCTTTTATTTCTCCACCTGTGGGCTTTTCTTTGTTTTATTTACAAAGTGTTTCCCCTAAAGAAGTGACTACCTTTGATATTCATAAAAGTGCTATTCCTTTTATGGTTTTACAGTTTATTGTCTTGTTAATTGTGATTATTTTCCCGCAAACAGTGCGCTGGTTAATTGATATTTCGGTAACTACGGGAACTTGAAAAATAATTGGGCTTATCTGAGGTCGGAGGTAGGAGGTAGGAGTTCGGAGGTAGAAGTAAAGAAGCCCGCGAAACGGAATATGGGCTGATTGTTTTAGTTGAATCAGAAGCTATTCAGCCAGAAAAGGTCAAATTTCTTAGGCAAGAAATTGATATTATTATCAGAATTTTGGTAACTATCACGAAAAAAGTCAAGGAAAAACACCAATCTCCGAACTCCGAACTCCGAACTCAGGTGGGCTTGGGTATACTTGATGGATAAAAAAATTTCTCCAACTAGATGACTGTTGGAGTAGTTAACGCTCAGGGTAACTAGATTAGTTGATGTCTAACTCTGTGTCTTTTACCGGAGTCTGGGACTGATTACTTGGCTTTTTTGGGGAAGCTATTGCTGTTTTGGGAATTTCAATGACTGGGTTGTTTAAGGCTACCATCAGCGGTGAAGTAGGAACTGCTGGCTGTGTGGTTGCAGCTATTGGTTGTATTTGCTGTTGTGCCAATTGCATTTTTGATCCACTACCTGGAATTAAGCCAGAGATAGTCCCCATCACACAAGCAGCTGCGGCTGCACTACCTATCATCCAAATTAACTGAGAACGGCAGCGTAAGCGTTTCCAGACTTGCTGGAATGTTTCCTCTGCTGAATTTTGTTCTTCTGGCAGTGGTATGGTCTTTAAGCCTTGCCTCAGTTTTAATAGTCTCTGATACAAGCATTTGACTGAGTTATCATTGGCCAGCCATTCTTCTACTTGCCTACGTTCAACTGCTGTGACTTCGCCATCAAGGTAAGCACTCAATAACTCGAAGCGGTCAGCTTCGCTGTGCCGTAGGCTATCTCGCTTCTGTCTATCCATAGCACCCGTTGATTCATTGGTAGAATTAGCCATTCCATCTGAGACATCCGGAGGAAGTTGTGAGTGGGAACGGTCGTAAAATTGAGAATCAGTATTCATTTTAACGTTTTTACCAATTCATACACGGGAAAACACAGCGAATAAATCTGGAAATTTAAGCAATTTTGCTCCTAAATGACGGAAGAAATGTGTATTTTTCCGAGATTCTTAATATTTCTTAAATTCTGTCTTTGAACTGAGGAAAGATCTTGTAATTTTAGTTA
Source organism: Anabaena sp. EIM26 (assembly GCF_057568715.1). NCBI lineage: Bacteria > Bacillati > Cyanobacteriota > Cyanophyceae > Nostocales > Nostocaceae > Anabaena > Anabaena sp. EIM26. The sequence continues at coordinate 4,251,796 of NZ_CM172472.1, forward strand.
TCTAGATAAACTTGCAGCTGGGTTTGCAATCTGGATCTAGCTCTAGCTATTCTCGACTTGACAGTTCCTAAGGAAACTCCGGTGATTTCGGCAATTTCTTCATATGCCATCCCTTCAATTTCTCTTAAGACAATAGTAGTACGGAACACCTCTGGCAAATCAGCGATCGCTTCTCGCAGTTGTTCGTAAAATTCTCTAGTTGTCAGTTCTTCCTCAGGGCCGGGAGTGTCGCCAGCAATTTCCCAATCCATCTCACCGTCTTCTACCGAGCGGGGAGCATCTAGTGATAGGGGACTAACAAATCGCTTACGTTTACGCAACTCGTCATAAAACAAGTTGGTGGCAATCCGGCTTAACCAGCCTCGAAATTTGGCAGGTTCTTGTAATCGGTTAATATTCCGATATACACGAATCCAAACTTCTTGGGCTAAATCGGCTCTGTCAGACCAATCAGGAGCTAGATGGTATAACACCCTATCGACCTGAGTCTGATAGCGTCGTAACAGTTCTGCAAAGGCAGCACGCTCTGGACGCAATCCTGCTTGACAGCGCAAAATGAGATCGTGATTTGAGAGTTTGTCAACTTGCACCGATGCTTCCGAATAAGTTGCATCAACAGTTGACCAGGATACAGTAATCGATTGACTCATAGATCGTACTGGCGTTAATTCATCCCCTTCTATTAGACTTGATCATTTGTCAGAAGTTCCTGAGGTAGGTGACGGATTTATGACCGGAACACGGAAATATAAGAAAAGATACCCTTTCTTGTAGAAGCCAACCTTATTATTTATGGAGGCAAACAGTCTGGCAGGAGGCAAAGAGACAGATTTCTTGTTTCATCAGCTTTTGAGGCTTTTAGAACTGAGTAGTTATTTCTGTCACTCTGCACTAAGGAGAGTCTCTAGCAGAAGAAAAAAGGCTGGTTTCAAATTCTTTTGAGAATTAGCCATAATAGGGAAAATTGTGTTCAGATTTACAAATGACCACTAGGGCTTGACAAAAGTCAGTATTTACAAATGATGGAAGTATTGGCAATTCCCAATCCCAAATCTAAAATCCAAAATCCAAAATCTAAAATTTTTCGGTCAGCCAGGTATGTCAGGGATAAACAATAAGCGATGGCAATGGCAAGAAATGAATCTGTAGCGCGGATGGTGATGTTCCTCTGTTTTGGCACAGCAATTTTATCTTTGGCTGTCCATTGGCGCATTATGAAAACGACAGGACAGTTAAATCAGTCTGCATCCACTACATTAAGGCCAAATTCTACCCCCCGCACCGACTCTAATCAAAATCGCTCTGAAGGCATTGGCATTGGGGAACCTGCTTTAGCTGAATCTGTAGCCCCTGCAAAGCCGAAGGCTATATTGGGACAAGGAAACAAAGATAAAGATGTAGCTAATACTGCGGTGACACCAAAACAGACAAAGTTGGTAGTTCCCAGAAAAGAAGAAAATCAGAAGACAAATAATCGTCCCAAAGGTTTTTTCTTTCCGGGTGTGGCTCAAGCTAAATCTGTCCAAGGACTAGGATCTAGTCAGACACAAGTGGTAGTTAATTTAAGCGATCGCCGTGTCTATGTTTATCGCTATGATCAAGTAATAGCTAGTTACCCTATTGCTGTAGGTAAAAAAGGCTGGGAAACGCCGACGGGTGATTTTCAAGTCATGCACATGGAACACCATCCAATTTGGCGGCATCCCATAACTGGCAAAGTATTTGAACCAGGTACTGATAGTCCTTTGGGGGACAGATGGATTGGTTTTTGGTCAGATGGACGCAACGAAATTGGCTTTCATGGCACTCCTAACACCGACTTAGTGGGAGCAGCAGTGTCTCATGGTTGCTTAAGAATGCGTAATTCTGATGTCAAAATGTTATATAGCCAAGTAAGTATAGGCACACCAGTATTGGTGCGTAACTGAAACAGTATACAGAGCAAAGTCATTAGTTTTTTCTGCAAGAACTAATGACCAATGCCCAATGATGTTATTTTTGCTCAAAATTAGGCGCGTAAACTTGAAGTAAGGTGCTGACTTGATGCAAAACTTCATTTCCAGTGCTTTTGCTCAGGGCTTGACGTTCTGGGAAGAAATTTGGTTGATCTAAGTAACGATCTATTGCTTCCCCTACTTGTTGAGAAATAAATTCATAAAGTTCTGTCTTAGCGCGTTTACGTTGGTACTTTGCGCCTTCTTCTGTCGTCGCATACAGGGGTGGAAGACGGTTGAGGGCGTAAGCTGTGATATCCCCCACATCCAGAGAACTTTCACAACTGGCTTCAATTTCTGCTACTTTAGCGATCACCTCAGTCAGTACCAATTCTTCCATGACGTTAATAAATTGTTTGCGAGGGACTGCTACTACCTCACCAGTCAACAATGACCCCATGAGTCGATCCAGCGCCATGTACTCTTCAATTGAAAGATCTGAGGCGTTGTCACAAATTCGCCCGACTTCGGCTTCCATTGCTGGTGTTAGATAACCGTCGAGGAGAGCTTGTTCTACAATTTTTTCAATACTCATAATTATCAATTATCACGATTAAATTTAAGCGGTCTTCATAATTCATAATTATGATTTTAATTACGAATTATGAATTATGAATTACGAATTATCTAGTCAACCACCTTAGTTTTCCAGGATTGTGGATCAATGGATTGTCCATTAACGTATAAACCCCAGTGTAAGTGAGGCCCTGTAGAAGCACCTGTTGAACCTACACCACCAATAAGTTGTCCAGCTTTTACTAAATCACCTTCTTTGACATTAATGCGACTTAGGTGCATAAAAATGCTGGTTACTCCTTGACCGTGGTCAATGCCAACTATGTTACCATGAACTCGGAAACCTTCGGATACTCTACCTACTAAAGCAACCCGTCCAGCTGCTGGGGCAATTACGGCGGAACCGGCTGCACCAGCGTAGTCTAAGCCACGATGGTAGTAATCATTTGCAAATTTACCATTATAGTAGCGACGTACACCATAGATTGTCGTCATCCTGCCTTTATTTGGTGTTAGAAAAACACCATTCCAGTATTTTTCAGGTGTTTGCAGGGCTTTGAAAGCGGCAACACGGTTGAGTTCCAGTTCTGTGGCTTGGACTCCAGCTTTTCCAGGGGGTAAGGTGATGCGTTGGATGGGGAATTTGCGATCGCCTACGTACACGGCTAAGTTCCTTTGTCGCTGACCTTCTCCCGCTATTGTGACCGTTCTAACTCCAGATTTTTCCAGTGGCGTGGTAGGAATAAAAGAACGGTATTTATTTGGAGAAATTTCAAAGGCTGGATATGTTTTCTCTCCCACTGTTACTGTAGGAATACTGGGCTTGTCTTGACTCTCTAAGTCAATTATTACCGATAAGGTATCTCCCAGTCGTGGTTTGTTAGGGATGATCTGTACTTCTAAAGCCTGTGCAGGTAAGGCTAAAGCTATAGGGACAGCCGCAACTATTCCCATTAAAATTTTATTGGCACGGTTAATGATGCTAACACTCTGCAACCAATTCTGCGGATTGATAGGGTGAGTTTTGGTAGTCATAGAGTTATAAAAAAATCTGTTGCTGCTGTTTTTCAACAGACTAACGTATTAACGCTAGTATTTCCGCAGCTTGATCAAAAAATTCTGCAAATTTACAAATAGGGAAACATTTGCAAACTTTTTCGTCTCTAAAGAAGTTGCTATTCGTACCTTTTACAATGTCAGGTTGATTAATTGCTAATGGGTGACAGAAGGCAGAAGCAAGATAAATACTCTCCTCTTCATCCTCCCCACTGTCCTCAAAGTCCCCAGAACACCTATTCTAGCTACTTATGTCTTTTATTTCTCGTCGCCATTTCTTATACTTCGCTGGTTCAGCCTTAGCTACTCTGGGATTAAACCAGCTATCATTTCTAGAAGAGGCGCAAAGCTACGGCAAAGTCCTCGCTCAAAGTACTCCGCGCAAACTTGCTTTACTTGTTGGTATCAACAAATATTCATCCCAACCTTTAGAAGGGTGTCTTAACGATCTGGAGTTACAAAGCCATCTCCTCACCCATCGCTTTGGTTTTAATCCTCAAGACATTTATATTTTGTCGGACGAAAAAGCGAATCGCCAAGGTATATTAGAAGCGTTTGAAGAACATTTAATTAAGCAAGCCAAGCCTGGAGATGTGGTTGTTTATCACTATTCGGGACATGGTTCACGCATTTTTGACCCTAAACCCATTGCGGTAAATCCAAAAAACCAAGAAGGTCTTAATGGTACTTTTGTGCCTGTGGATAGTTCTCTACCTGCTGGATATCCTCAGAGTGGGGGGACAGTTAAAGATATTATGGGACATACCTTATATTTATTGATGTCTGCATTGTCAACAGAAAACGTGACTGCGGTGTTAGATAGTTGCTTTTCTGGAGGTGCAACACGAGACGGACGAGTGAGATCCCGTGCTGGTGGCAAAAATGTGTTGGTTTCTGCTGATGAAAAAAATTACCAGGAAAAGTGGTTGTCACGGTTGAAGATGTCGCCTGAGGCATTTGTGAAGGGTTATCGTGCAGGGGTGGCTAAAGGTATGGTTTTAGCAGCTACTAATCCTCAACAATTTGCACGAGAAGTGAATATTAATGGTTTTCGCTCAGGTATTTTTACTTATTTATTAACCCAATATCTTTGGCAGCAGGATAGTACTGTTGATAGTGCGATCGCTTCTATCCTGCCCCAAATTCCTAAGAACTTCAATCAAACTCCTGGTTATGAAATCAAACCCGGTAGTAATTACAAATCACAACCGCTGTTTTTTGTTAATAATCCTGCCCCAACTGGTAATGCTGTCATCACAGCAGTTGCCGATCATCGGGTTAGTTTGTGGTTGGGTGGTGCAAATTTAGCTGCACTTGATCAAGGAACGGAGTTTAAGGTGGTGAATGGCACAGGAAAGGTAACGCTACTCAACCGGAAGGGTTTAGTTGGAGAAGCAACTAGTGTGGGAGTTGTGAAAACAGGAATGGTTTTGCGTCAAGTAACAGATTGAATTTGACGATCTTCATCCTTGATGCCTTCTAATGACTTAGCTATCCCCCCCAGTTGTAAACCTGGTGGAAAGCTACTTTCTTCTTTAATACGCTTGATTTCAGCTTCGGTGATTCGCAAATTTAACTTTTGTGCTAAACAGTTGACCGTATCTCCTCGGTCGATGATACCGGCTACAGCACCAGCAGGAGAGAGTACGGTAATTCGAGTTAATTGTTCATTTTCTAGCTTGTTAATGACTGCGGCTAAGGAAGTGAACTCGGTAACGGTGGGTATGGATGTGAGAGGATGGACAATACTTGCCAAAGTTTGAGTTTCCCATTGACTTCTTTCGGTTGTCCGCAAATCTTCGAGTGTCACCATACCCCGGTAACGTCCATCAGCAGCAGCAAAGTAAACCTGAGAAGAAGATGTTTCTAAAAGGTATAAATCAGCAAACTCTCGTATTGTTTGGTTGGCATCAACTACCCGAAAATCACGGGTCATAGCATCAGCCGCTACTAGTTTGAGTAGGGTTTCTTGTAATGTAGTTGCACGGTCATAGCTGTTAGCATTGCGAATCGCAAACCAACCTAATAGCACAATCCACAAACCTGTTAATAATTCCCTGGTCAGGAAATCGATCGCAAATCCAAGTGCGATCGCACTATAACCTAAAATCTGCCCAGCTTTTGCTGCCCAATGTACGGCTTGAAAGCGATCGCCTGTGATTTTCCATAGTGCTGATTTGAGTACCTGTCCCCCATCTAGAGGTAAACCAGGAATCAAGTTAAATAAAGCGACAACCAAGTTAATTCTCGCTAAATCTCCCACCATGACATTCAACGCTGTGGTATCAGGAATGAAATTAGAACCTAGACGCAGTAATAAAAATAGAACTATACTCACCGCAGGCCCTGCGATCGCTACTTGAAACGCTTTACCAGGTGTTTTTGATTCCTCCTCTATCGCTGCAATCCCACCAAAGAAAAACAAAGTAATTGAATTAACTTTAATCCCTTGCGATTGTGCTACCAAACTATGCCCCAACTCATGCAATAGAACAGAAGCAAACAGCAATAGCGCCATAACTAATCCAGCACTCCAACCTGTGATAGTCCCCCATTGTTGGTAAGCTACTCCAAAATTCAGGGTTGCTAAACCCAAAATCACAAACCAGAACGGGTCTAAAAATAGAGGAATACCAAATAAAGAGCCAATTTTCCAATTTGTCTGCATTCTCTTTTTCCTAAAATTAATTATGGACAAAATTTTATGTAGGGTCAGGGCGTATTGCAATACACTTCCACAGCTTGCTAAGGATTCAGGGAACAGAAGAGAAAAATATCCTTCTTTCTCCTGAATCCTGAATCCTGAATCCTGAATCCTGAATCCTGAATCCTGAATCCTGAATTCTTACCAGCTTGCTATCCCAGGTGCGAGCTACTCTATTTTCTAGAATAGACAATTTAATTAGAAATATTGAACTTTCAAAATAATAGGGGCGTATGGTAATACGTCCCTGTTTAGTATAAAAAAGCGGTAGGGGATTTGATTCTTACCTACCGCCCAATTTTTACCCTTGATGACAAGAGAATCTCAACCAGAATTTATAAACGACCAATGTTAGTCAGTCCTAAAACAATGCCAATCCCAATCACATGACCAAAAGCCATTGCGCCAATAAAAGCTGGAACAGTAATGGGCAGTAAAGGCATTTGTGGCCCAACTTTAGGAGCTTTACTTGCCAAACTGAGTAAAAGTACTACTAGACTGCTGGCGCTAATAATGATACCTACTGTAGGACTCCACACAGGTGTGGCAGGAACTGATGCAGCGGCTGCTAGTAAGATAGATGATATCAAGTTGTATTCTCCTACAATGAAAAAATGAATGTAAACCTACAAGATTATAAAATTCCGTAGGACAAAGCAAAACTTTTTTGCCTAATTTAGGTTACTTTTGTGATTATTTTTAATTTCTCTTTCTTTGAATGCGGGTAAAAATTTGCGGCATCACTCAACCAGAGCAGTCTATAGCGATCGCTTCGCTCGGTGCAACAGCACTAGGATTTATTTGTGTACCTACCTCACCACGCTACGTTACCATAGAGCAAATTCAGGCAGCAGTAGCCAAAATACCTGACAAAATTGATAGAATAGGTGTCTTCGCCAATAGCAATATTTCCGAAATCACGCAAATAGTAATTGCATCTAATTTAACTTGTGTGCAGCTACACGGAGATGAATCACCAGAATTTTGCCACAAATTGCGTCAATCTTTACCCCAAGTAGAAATAATTAAAGCTTTCAGAGTTCGCAGTTTGGAACAACTAGAAACAACACATAACTATATTGAGTATGTAGATACTTTACTACTTGATGCCTATCATCCTCAACAGTTAGGGGGTACAGGTCAAACCTTAAATTGGCAGATGTTACAAGAATTCAGCCCCACTTGCCCTTGGTTTTTAGCTGGAGGACTAACACCAGATAATATTATGGACGCATTAAGTCAGGTAAAACCCAATGGTATTGATTTATCAAGCGGTGTTGAACATTCACCAGGTAATAAAGATTTGGATAAAGTAGCATTGTTGTTTGCAAGGTTAAAATCTGTGTAAGTATTCAGCTATCAGTAATTAGCTTACTAAAAGCTGATACAGCAGATTTCAGATCAATAAGGTACAGAATCAAAATTTAAACCTAGACACCAAGCCAGTTTTACTCCTGAATCCTGACTCCTGACTCCTGAATTCTGCTGTAAATGAATGATATAATCAAAAAATTACAACTTGATGCTATATCAAATTTATGATCATTGCACAAGAACTAGAAACTCAAGAAAACATCTTCCCAGATATAATTTTTCCCCCTGGTGATTTATATAGTAATGAACCTCCCGTAGATACAGAACTGCATCTCAGACAAATAATTTTATTATTCAAATGTTTAGAATGGTTATGGAAAGATAGAAATGATTTCTATGCTACTGGAAACATGAGCATTTACTATAGTCCTAACCAGAAAAAATCAGAAGATTCTCGTGGTCCAGATTTCTTTGTAGTTTTAGAAACTGAACGCAAAACCCGGAAAAGTTGGGTAGTGTGGAATGAGGATGGTAAATATCCCAATATGATTGTAGAAATTCTCTCCCCAAGTACAGCTAAGACAGATAGAGAATTTAAAAAACAACTTTATCAAAATACATTCCGAACTCCAGATTATTTTTGGTTTGATCCTTATACTTTAGAATTTGCAGGCTTTCATTTATTAGATGGAAAATATCAGCCAATTGAATTAAATAAAAAAGGACATCTTTGGAGTCAACAGCTAGGTTTATATTTGGGTGTTTATAATGGTTTATTGCGGTATTTTACACGGGAAGGAATTTTAGTTCCTACACCGGAAGAAAGCGCAGAACAGGAAGCTAAAAGAGCAGAACAGGAAGCAGAAGCAAGAAAAGTAGCAGATCAAAAAGCAGCACGTTTAGCAGCAAAATTGAGAGAATTAAATATTGACCCAGAGACAATTTAAGTAAGAATTCAGGAGTCAGGAGTCAGGAGTCAGAATGCTTATGAAATGAAGAATAGAGAGAAGTGAGATTTTATCAAAATCATCACAATTTATATAACTAAACGCAGATAAACGCAGATAAACGCGGATTTTTAATTTCTCTCCCATCCTGTAAATCCTTTAATCCTGGACATCCTGATATGGCTACGCCACGCAAGCTATCAGACAAAAGCCTCTCTTATAAGTCATGGGTACACCACGCAAGCTATCAGATATCAAACCGGATTTCTATATTACCAAAGCAGCAAAATCACTCACCCCCTAATGTATTTTGAGGATGAGCGATAGTCCTAGCAATACCTAATCCCTAAAAGAATGATGCTTGGTGACGAATTAAGTTAAAGAATTCTTCGCGGGTTTTTTGCTCGTCTTGGAATATACCAACCATAGAACTAGTGACTGTCCAAGCACCAGGTTTTTGTACACCTCTCATAACCATGCACATATGAGAGGCTTCCATGACAACGGCAACGCCTTTAGGTTCAAGAATAGTCTGAATTGCTTCAGCGATTTGTCTGGTTAGTCTTTCCTGTACTTGCAAGCGACGTGAATACATTTCTACAATTCTGGCTAGTTTGCTCAAACCCACAACTTTTTGATTGGGGATATAAGCAACGTGCGCTCTACCCATAAAGGGCAGCATATGATGTTCACACAGGCTAAAGAAATTAATATCTCTAACTAGCACCATCTCGTCATGACCTTCGTCAAAGATGGCACCATTTACGAGCTTTTCTAAGGATTGATTGTAGCCACTAGTGAGAAATTGCATCGCCTCAGCTACGCGTTTGGGTGTTTTCAGGAGTCCTTCCCGTTCTGGATCTTCACCAACGCCTACCAGTATTGCTCGCACTGCATCCATCATTTTATCCATATGTTCCTCTGTAGGCGGATGCAAATCCGGTTGCCGCCCATCATGAGTATTACGGTCAGGTCTGGGATTAATGGCTTCTTCTAAGTCAGGAATCAAAGGAGATGTCGAGCTATTGGAACCGTTGGAACTAGCGATAGTCATGATTGAATTATGGTAATTGGTAATTGATAATTGGCTTCAGCCGTGAGCGTCAGCCTAACGGTAATTGGTAATTGGTAATTGGTCATGAAAAAAAATCACTATCTCAATTACTAACTTAGAGAACGCCCGCATTAGACATGAGTGTCAATTCTTCAATAACTGCTTGCTGTGGGAGTAAGACAGTGTGGAGAATTGTCTGAGCTACAATTTCTGGGGTTAACATTTTTGTACGGTCAAAGTCAGCATTAACTGTTGCTGTGTCCCAAATTTCAGTATTGACCGAACCTGGACAAATCGCAGTGACACGAATGCCGTGGACTCGTTCTTCTTGAGCTAGAGTTTGAGAAAGGGCTAGTAAGCCAGCTTTGCTAACACAGTAGGCTCCCCAACCAGCAAAGGCTTGTTTGGCAGCAATGGAAGCGACATTGATAATTGTGCCTGTACCCCGTTGCCGCATTTCTGGCAAAATGCCCATCATGCACTGAAAAGCGCTAGTGAGATTTAAGTTAATCACCTGCTGCCAGTCTTCTAGGGGGGTATCGCTCAAATTGGCGGTGTATCCCATGCCAGCATTGTTGACGAGAATATCTATATCGCCGAACTCATGAGCGATCGCTTGGATTTTGGTTTTTACTTGAGAAATACTAGCTAAATCCATAGTGAAGGCTTTTGCTTCCACTCCGATTTCTATAGCTGTTTGTGCGACTGCGGCCAATTTATCCTCAGAACGGCTGACCAAGGCGACATCTATTCCGGCCTTTGCAAAGGCTAAAGCCGTTGCTTTCCCAATTCCGCTGCTGGCTCCGGTAATCAGAGCGCGTCGTTTCTGCTCAAAACTCATGGTATCTCCCCATTTTCTGGCAGTGCTGTGAGACACCAGCCTCCCATAAATTAAATAAATCTAAAAATCCGATTGTTTTTTATGACAGGTGCTATAATGCCTTGCCATTATGGGTATGTAGCCTACAGCTAGTTTTCCCCGTCAGGACAACAAATATCTTTCTGGGAAATCAGGTTGTAAACTCAAAGCCGATTATTGAATACTAAGCAAACTCACCCATCAAATGGGGTTCATTTGCTGAACACACAAACACAAATGCCTATAGCTGATAAGATTGTTAAAAATCTTTAAGCAGCCCTAGGCAATTATAGCACTGCTGTAGTGCTATGGGATTGTAGCTATTATTTTTAGTGAGCGAGTTCGGTAAAGACACCAATTTTGCGGAATTTCTCATAGCGGAGTTGGCGACGTTCGCTCGCAGTTAAGCGATTGAGTTCATCCAAGTTATCCAACAAGGCTTGCTTGAGAGTTGTAGCTGCACTCAAGGGGTCAGAATGAGCGCCACCGATGGGTTCAGATAATATTTGGTCGATAATTCCCAGGTTTTTCAGGTCGTGGGAGATAATTTTTAAGGCGACAGCGGCTTGAGGGGCTTTGCTGGCATCTTTCCATAAAATAGCGGCACAGGCTTCTGGGGTAGCAACGGTGTAAACTGAGTGTTCAAACATCAATAAGCGATCGCCTACGCCAATACCCAAAGCTCCACCAGAACCACCTTCACCAATGACTGTACAAAGGATTGGCACATCAAAGCAGAACATTTGCCGGAGGTTGTAAGCGATCGCTTCTCCTTGTCCTTGATGTTCGGCTTCTATCCCTGCCCAAGCTCCAGGAGTGTCGATAAATGTGACAATGGGCATACCAAACTTGTTGGCGTGTTCCATTAACCGCAAGGCTTTACGATAACCACCAGGTGCCGCCATGCCAAAATTTCGGGCGACGTTATCTTTAGTATCCCGGCCTTTTTGATGTCCTAACATCACCACAGGTTGTCCACCCAGACGACCAACACCACCAACTAAAGCTGGATCATCACCTCCACAGCGATCGCCATGTAACTCCATCCATTCATCACTGATTGCCTGAATATAATCTAGAGTGCTAGGACGACGAGGATGTCTAGCTACTTGCAGTCTTTGAGATGGGGTGAGACTGCTAAAAATTTCTTCACGCAATTGCATAGCCCTGGTTTCGAGTTGGCGAATTTGACCAGAAACATCAACGCCATTTTCTTCTGCAAGTTGCCGAATTTGGTCAATCCGGGTAGCCAGTTCTGCTAACGGCTTTTCAAAATCCAACAGTAGTGGTTTGCGTTCAGTAATTGCCATAGTTAGAAATTAAGTGACAGGTGATAGGTGACAGGTGACAGGTGACAGGTGACAGGTGACAGGAGGCAGGGAGTAGGGACAGGGGAAAAAGATTTATAGCAATGCCCAATGCCCAATGCCCAATGCCCAATGCCCAGTCCCCAGTCCCCAATTCCCAGTCCCTAAACTAACAATGGTCTAAAACCGTGTTTAATTGACACCCGACCAATTTGCTCCATTTTATCTACGGTAATCTGATTGCGACCCCAAGAAAAGTTTGTGTATAACTTCTCAAATTCCAGCAGCATTGATTCCGCAAAACAAGCAAACAACTGGCGTGCTGGGACATCCATATTGACAATTTTCATAATTTTCCAGTCAATATCTAGGGAATGCTCGACAATTCCACCGTTTAACACATACACGCCAGGATGCTGAATTTTTGTTCCTAAGTTTTTAGGATAGCCACCATCAATCAGCAAACAAGGTTGCTTCAATACGGTGGGGTCAATTTCTACACCTTTAGGCATACTCGCAACCCAAACTACAATATCGGCTTGGGGTAATGCTTCCTGTAGACCCATGATTTTACCCCGCCCCAGTTCTGCTTGTAGTTCTTGAAGACGTTCTTGGTTACGGGCTATGAGGAGTAATTCTTGAACATCTGTTTTTTTATCTAACCAGCGGGTGACTGCACTGCCAATATCCCCTGTAGCCCCACACACAGCCACAGTTGCTTTTGACAATTCTATTCCTAATTGCTTAGAAGCTTCTTCCACCTGTCGACAGATGATGTAGGCTGTATGGGTATTTCCTGTTGTGAAGCGTTCAAATTCTAATTTAACGTTTCGGACTTGGCTAAACTGCTCTAAATTGAAGTTCTCAAAAATAATGGAAGAAAACCCACCTAAAGCCGTGATATCAATGCCATGCTTTTGAGCATGAGCCATGGCGTTGAGAATTTTGCGCGTTGCCGCTTTAATGCGGCGATTTGCCAGCATTTCCGGCAAAAAGCAAGACTCTACATACCGACCTTCAATTTTTTGTCCCGTAATGCTGGTAACGGTGATGTGATCGACAATTTGCGGCGGGGCGCTACACCAAAAGTCTAGCCCTTGATCGGCATATTCTGGGTATCCCAATTCTTGAGCTACGGATTGAGCGTGTTCTAAGCTAGTCAGATGTCCAATTAGACCAAACATGTATTGATATATTAGGCGAGTGCTGTCAAAAGCGTGGAATTTGTGGGTAAGAGATAATACCTAACTCTTAAAAATACTATACAAAGTGTCCAAATAATTCGTAATTTGTAATTACACCCCTCTGTTGAAATGTGGATTGGTGAAGATAGATGACCAATGATTTTTTGATGGTAAAATCCACCAGATTTATCTGTGGGGTCAATCCAAAATCCGTCTTGGAAAGTTTGCTCAAGTCGGCATAGCCCGCCCACGCAACTTTCCGCAAAATCCAAAATTGTCTAAACACCTTAATTTTTTCATCAGGGGTAACAAATTAGTCACCCCTATGGGGATCTTTAGACGGGTATGAGTCCGTAAGCTGAGAGACGCATAATATCACGAGTTGTGAAGCCAATATTGCTTAATGCTTCACCGTATTGAATCATGAAATCTTCTACTAAAGCTTCTTTTTCCATTGCCAAAACGTGGGCATCATCTGCTACTTGGTTGAGCATTTTCCAGACTAGGGGAAGATTTTGGCGGTTAGCTTTTTCTAATTCAGCTTTTGATTCTGCAAAGTTTTTTTGAAGCCAAACTTCGCCAAAATTGAGATGACTGTATTCTTCTTTAACCACACCTTCTGTAATTTTGCGGGCAAAATCATCAGCGACGGGAATGTAGATGTTGTATGCAGCGATCGCAAAACATTCGATAATTAAAGCTTGAATCAGCAAGCAAGTAACAACTTTACCTTCTGCGGCCGCAGTTTGAAAATTTTTGTGCAGTCCTGAGAAAAACTCTTTGGCAAATTTCATGTCTGGTGTGACCTGCAAATTGCGTCCACAAGCTTCAAATCCTTTTTTGTGGCGGCTTTCCATCTTCGATAACCGAATTAGGTCTGCTTTACTCTCTGGTAGCAGTTCCGCCAGTTGAATGTAATTATCATGGGCTTCTTGTTCCCCTTCAATCACAATTGCATTAATACGGCTATATGCGTCTTTGTATTCTTCACTTTGGAAATCAATTTTTTCAATTTGCTCAACAAGCTGCTGCATGGTATGTTTACTCCGTAACCCTGAATTATTTGATACTAAAATCTAACTTACCCCAGGAATTAAGGATGATAATCACTGTGGTTTAATTTAACTTAACAAGAAATTATGGTAATTAGATGAGTTTTTACCAGAGGTGATGCTCTAATACTAAAAAATGACTGTTCTAGAGGCATAACCGATGTCCAAGCCAAACTGGAATCTGAAAAATACGAATTTATTGAGCCTGGTAGTGTTGGTACTAGGAGCATTTATCGTTTTACTGCCTTTGATTGCGGTCTTTCTCACCTCCTTTTCACCTGCGGGTACAACTCCAGGAGTTTTGGGAAAAAATAACTGGACTTTAGCTAATTACCGCGAAGCTTGGGAACGAGGCAAGTTTTTACTAGCATTTGCTAATTCTACCTTGGTAGCGATCGCAGTTACGGCTTTTCAAATTATCACATCTGCTTTGGCAGGTTACGCCCTCGCAAGGCTGAAATTTAGGGGCAGACAAGCACTATTGTTGGTGGTACTGGCAACTTTGGTAATTCCCTTTCAGTTATTGGTAATTCCCATCTTTTTGGTGTTGAAGTGGGGACACATGATCAATACATACTGGGCTTTGATTTTACCAAGTGCGGTAAACGGCTTTGGCATTTTTCTGTTACGTCAATATTTCCAGACAATTCCCGTAGAATTGGAAGAAGCCGCAGCCATTGATGGCGCGAACCGACTGCAAATTTTGTGGCGCATCATGTTACCTTTAGCACGCCCGGCTTTAGTAACGCTGTTTTTATTCACTTTTATTGGAGAATGGAACGATTTATTTAAGCCCTTGGTCTTTACAACAAGACCGGAATTAAGAACGGTGCAATTAGCACTGGCAGAATTTCAAGAACAGTTTACCAATAATTGGCCGTTGATGATGGCAGCAGTGACAATTTCTACCGTACCAGTCATGGTGTTGTTTCTGTTCGGACAAAGGCAGTTTATTCGGGGTATCGCTGCGACGGGAATTAAGAATTAGTAACTCTTATTCTTAATTAAAACTTAATCTTTTTGTAATTCTTATCATTAACTGCTATTCTCCTCCTTCATTCCACAGCTTTTCCACAAGGTCTTGATCAGTTTTCCACAGATGTTTGACGAAATGATCGACTCTTGCTAAGTTACTGGGGATTTTGTCCTATCAACACAAAAAAAATCAGTAACTGAGATTCTATTGAGTTTTGTAACAAAAACTAGGCTTAAAAGCTTATTATTTCGTCAATAGTAATTTTCTCCCTGCTACTTTTTAACATTTCGCAGCATTGACAAACCTACCCCCTCTTAGCGCACAATGATTCGGCTTGCATTTTTAGTTTGTTCCACTGGTTAGTATCAACTTTGTAAAGTTACCAGAAACGATTAGTACAGATGATCGATACGGTGAAGAATTGGATACAACTTGCACTGCAAGCAAAATCTCTTAATAGACTTTATACAAGGAAAATATTTAATGAACGCAACAGTAGGTCTCTTTACAGAAATTCCGGAAACACTCCATGATTCCCTAAACAACTACTTAGAAACTCATCCTGATTGGGATCAAAACCGAGTATTGACAGCAGCATTATCACTATTTTTACTCCAAAATGGAGATACTGATCGCGGCGCTGCACGTATTTATTTAGAAACTTTATTTCAGCAATGCTAAGTTAAAAATCTGTAAGTATTCAGGATAAAGAATAGTTCAAGTCATGAGAATAAAGGCTTTTTTAATCAAATTTGATGATTTTGATAAAATCAGGACTTACGCAAAACAGAATGGAAGTAGGGGTAATTCATGAATTACCCCTACCCAAGAATCAGGTTTTGAGTCCAATCTTGCGTAAGTCCTAAAAATATCACCTTTCTCTATTCTTCATTTCATAAGCATTCTGAACCAAAGGTCTGCGAAGCGTCTCCTGAATCCTGAATTCTTACAAAAATCTTTGTAGCAGAACAGGTATAATGAAGCATGAAAGTTTATTTTATCCAAGTTCTGCTGGGCAGGTTTTTGATCAGCAACAGAGCTTTTCCAGATTCAGTAATACTTAATTTAGACCAATTTGAAAGGATCTAATCTTCCTAAAACAGCCATATCTTCCTCATCTAATTCTACAGGTATACCACTGCGAATTAGTTCAGAAAAGTCTTCATTTGGAACCATAATTGTCAGCGTATAAAGACGAGTTTCACCTGTATTTTTAATTAAATGAGTACCTGTAGGGGGTACTAATAAACTATCTCCAGCTTTAATAGGTACACTTTTGCCATCACAAATAGCAATTCCTTCACCTTTGAGAATAAAAAACATTTCCAATGCCCATTGATGACGATTTGGTGGTGTTTGTCCACCCACATCAAATATTTCCACACAACAAGTTAAGGAAGTATTAGCAATTGCCGAATCAAAAATAATTGCTAACCGATTAGATTCATTGGGACTAATGCGGTATGTTTGATAATCTTTGGGAGATTTGATAACCGGAATGACACAACGAGTAGCATACATAATATTTGGTTATTGGTGATTGTTAATTACGAATTATGAATTATGAATTATGAATTATTTATCGCTGTGGCAATTGCTGAAGAATCTGTAACAAAACCAAAGCATTGTTTGATGTTGTATAACGTAGCCAGCCAGCAATATTCAGGTGAAGTGGTAGCAGTGCAATCTTGGACTAAAATGCAGTCATATCCTAAAAAATTGGCATCACATAGAGTTGTTAATACACATTGGTCAGCGTTGACACCAGTAAAAAATATTGTCGTTATTCCTAAGTTCCGCAGAATACTATCTAAGGGCGTATCCCAAAAACCACTCATTCGATATTTATCAACGCAAATATCATCTGGTTGCTGTTCGAGTTCGTCTACTACTGCTGCTGCCCAACTACCTTTTACAAGTACTTTAGCACCGTTTTTGGGAAGAGGATCACCCAATCCCACACCGTCACCGCTGGGATTATAGACGTGTAGTAAAGCAGGACTTATATTGAGTAAATCAGGGCGATTTCCCCAATTTAGCCAAATTATAGGCACGTCAGCAGTGCGTAGTGCTGGTAATAATTTTTGTAATGGTTCAATGGGTTGACGTGCTGGGGTGATATCTACACCAATATGAGCTAACCAACCATCAGAATGACAGAAGTCATTTTGCATATCAATAACAATTATGGCAGCTTTTGCCAAGTCAAGGCGCAAGGTTTTGGTTTCTGTTGATAAGATAACTGGTTGTGGGGTTTTTTGAGGATGGGTAATGTCTGCAAAAGTCTGATTTACTCCCCAAGCATTTGGTGCAACGCCTAATGTCCGAATTGGTAGATTCATAAATGTCAACACCCAAGATAATTTTTTTTCTTTGTGACTTGAAATTCAGTTGAGAGTTAAATTACTTTATCAAGGTTAAAATCATGAACTTTACTATTAAAAATGCTGTAATTGCCGTTACAGATGGTTACACAATTATAGATGTGCAAGTTGTCAATGGTATTATCACCGCTATTGACTCGAATTTAGATGTGATTGGTACAAGAATTAACGGTGAACATAAACTTTTACTGTCTGGTTTTTTTAATGCCCATACCCATTCTTCGGAAATGTGGCAACGGGGAGTAATTCCACTTTTACCGTTAGAGTTATGGTTAGCACATTTATATGAGTTTGCCCCTTTGGATACGGAACAGGTTTACCTCAGCGCCTTGGGGACGGCTGTAGAAACTTTACTTTCTGGGGGAACGAGTGTAGTAGATCATTTGGTGTTAATTCCCGGTAAAGAGTTAGAAACTATTGCCACAGCCGTTCGCGCTTATCGAGAAGTCGGAATTCGGGCTTTTGTTGCCCCTTTGATTCAAGATGAATCTCTCAGTGCGGGTATACCTTCAGGGGAATCAAGCCAAATTCATGAACCTTATTTTCGTTCTACTGCGGAAACATTAGCAATTATTGAAGAAGCGGTGAGGCTGTTTCATCGTCCAGATGAGGGGATCTATATTTTAGTTGCACCGACGGGGATACAGTTGTGTAGTGATGCTTTATTTACGGGGTGTGTTGAGTTAAGTAATCGTTACAATCTTTGTCGTCACTCGCATTTATTGGAAACTAAAGCCCAGGAAAAACTAGCCCAGGAAAAATATGGTTGTACTGCGGTTGAACATTTGCAGCGTATTGGTTATTTGAGCGATCGCACAACTCTAGCTCATTGCGTTTGGTTAACCGACTCTGATATTAACATTCTCGCCAAAACTCAAGCTACAGTTGTTCACAATCCTTTAAGTAATCTGCGTTTAGGTAGTGGTATCGCCCCTATTCTCAAATATCGTCAAGCGGGGGTAAATGTAACTTTTGGCTGTGATGGTGCTTCTAGTAATGATTCCCAGGATTTGTTAGAGGCTATTAAAATTGGTTCTATTTTACATAATGTTACCGATATAGATTATCAACATTGGATTACTCCCCGTGAAGCTTTAGAAATGGCTTCTTTAGGTGGTGCGAAAGGATTCAATATGGATGATCAACTGGGTTCTCTGACTGTTGGTAAACAAGCCGATTTAGTTCTTTATGATTTCACTAATTTATCATTGCTTCCTCGTACTGATCCTATTGGTTTATTGGTTTTAGGTCGTCCTACCAATGCTGTTGATAGTGCTTGGGTGCATGGTAAACAAATTATTGCTGATGGTAAATTTACGACTATTAATGTTGATGAGTTGCGGCAAGAATTATTTAACCGCAGTGAATGGGAAAAAACACGTCTGTCGAAGAGTGTAGGGGAAATGGAGGTTCATTATCGTCAGGTGATGGGTTTATAAAACGCAGAGTTAGGGAGAGGTGATTTTACTAATAAATTCATTAGTTTGTTTATTTAAGGGAAAATTCTGGTTAGTTATTTGTGATCTATCTATTATTTGGGTCGTTTAATTCCTCCCTTTCTTTTGACCTCAAATCCATATAGATAAATTTCAGGCATATTAATCCGTTCCTCAGAAAGACTTTCAATAATTCCCAGTTGTAATAAATATTCTATAACTTCTTCTGGTTTTGTAATGAATGGGAGTTTTTCTGCTTGTTCATTCCAAGCTGTGTTAGCTATTGCTTCTAAAAATATGGATTTTTCAATTGGAACGCTTAGACCTTTTAAGCTAGTTTTTAATGATTCTAACCAAGGATATTCTTCGTGTGCTAACTCTCGAATTCTATCTTTAGAAGTTTCCATGAGCGCACCTTGTAAGTCTGAAGGATGTAGCAATGTAGTTTCTGGTAAAGGTTGTTCGTCTAATTTTTCTAATCTACGACTTGCTGCTAATGAAAACAGATTTAAAAATGAACGAGGAGCAATTCTACGTCCAGCATCTTGGAGATGATTAGGAATCCATCTATATGTATAGCCTTTTCTAGCATCAGCACCCATGAATTTACCAATGATTTTTTCAATTATAGATTCAAAAAGTGATTCATCCCCAGCTATCATAATTCCTAAATCTGTGTTAGTTTCTTTGATGAAATTGGGGAGAATCTGCAAATAATCAGCCATTTCTTGCCCAGAATTTGCTAATCTTTTGAAAAATAATTGATATAACCATGAATGTTTCCATTCTAGATTAATCTGATGTGCTTTGAGTTTGGAAGCATCAGGAAAACCTAAAAATTCTTCTCGAAAAAGGTCTGTACGTAAAAAAATCTTTGCTCTTATTCGTTCCCAACGTCCCCATCTATCCAACCAAAAAGCTAAAAGTTCTCGAATTGGTTTAGCTAATTCATTATATGAACTAACCAATGTATCTAATTTATCATAGGTAACAAATAACCATTCATCAGCTTCAATTAACTTTTCATCTAACATATCTAGAGCATGATTAATTGTTTCTAATTCTTGACGTACAAGAGGAAACCAATTTGATAGCAATGACAAATTATTGAGTAATGCTTGACGAGTTAATGAGGGTATTACCTCAACCCAATCACTAATTAATGCTTCATTATTTTGTTGCAGAATAATTCCTAACATCAGACCAATCCAAAATGCACGCCAATCAAGATTATTTGCATTTTGCATTACGGTTTCTATGGTTTCCTGGGATGGAAATATTTTACCTCTTTGTTGAGTACGACCAAAAGTTGCAATCCATGTTGTTTTATCTAAGGGAGGTAAAGCTCGAATTTTTAAATTTTCTACGAGTATAATTCGTCCAGATGGAATAGCTAATAAACGAAATAGTTCTGTTTTACCTACACCCCTTCTCCCTAATATTAAAAATGTATCTGGTTCTAATGCTTGGCGGTAATCAGGAACTGGAAGAAAGTTTTTCAGAAAATCTATATGATCATCACTTTCATGCTCTGCTGTTGCTGCTCCCGGAGCTATATTTTGCATTAATTCTAGAAGTTTTTGTTTATTAAAGCCACTCATATTCCTACCTCATTTCTTTTATCAAATTCCTTACCGAAAAGGCGGCAAATTCTCTCAGCTAGATTTTGATAATCTGGACTAGTCATTAAATTAATAATGCCTTGTAAGCGTAATTCTTCTTCTTCACTATCATCAGAAGCGAATAAAGAAATGTCTCCTTGTAAATCATTTTGCAAAGGAATTATAATAGGTGTAAAGAATGCTTCAGTATCATTAAAATTTGGTACAACTTCAGTATTATCATAATATTTTTGTTGAAAAATCTGATATGCCTGTTCTCTAAATGCTCTCACTTCCTCATTTCTTCTTGGATCATTCAAACTAGGAGCCATAGAGTGAACTAAACACACAGGTAATCTTTTTTCTGGTGCAAGTGGTCGAGATAAGTGATGAATTACATGAGTTAATCCATCCCAACTTTGACGAGATTGTCTACCAAAGATAACTGCGGCATGGGACAGATTTGTTAATGCTAATCCTCCAATATCATGAAATCCTGCTCTAGAGTCTAGTAGAATGAAATCAAGAGGTTTAGCTAATCTTTCCAATTGATTAATCATATCCTGAAAATTATCAGGTAATTCATGATCAATGAGATTCTGAAAATCTAGCCTTGCTAATTTTTCTAAGTAGTTATTATCTACAATTCCGGCAGGGATTAAACGTATTGATTCTCCAAAATCTCCCAGTAATAATTGTTTATTGATTGGTGCAATGTGAGTGTTTAAAGACCAATTATTTTTTTGAATCTTCTTCTCTAATAAATAGTCTATAACGCCAAAATCAACAGGATTATCTTTAAAAAAGATTGTGGATAAGCCAGGAGCTTCTAAATCCAAATCTACTATGGCTACCCTATGTCCATTACGAGCTAACGTGAGTGCCGTTGCAACCAGGGCTGTAGTTCTACCTACACCACCTTTAAATGAAAAAAAAGTAATAATTGCTGGTTTATGTCCTTGATCAACCAGTTCTATTTTCCAAGGTGGCTCGCCTGAATTTTTGTTAGTCCATGCTTGTTTAGCAATATGGCGTTCTAGTATATATAAGTTAGGAACAATATTATTAGCGTTCCAATAATCATTAATCCTACATTGTTTAATTTCTGCAATCAAAGCTTTATAACCATCTTTTTCTCCTTCTGGCAACCAAATATCTTTGCCATAGTAAGAATCCAGCTTTTGTTCTAAGTATTGTCCTAGTTTATCTATGTCTGTTTTTTCCGGACTAAAATTTTCTTTAGGTTCTAGAAAAAGTCTTATCCTACCATAAACATCACGAATTATAGTTACTGATTCAAGATTTGCTGTCAATGTTGATTTTATATCAGATTCTTGAAAGCATTCTTCTACTTTATCAAAAGTATCACTAAAGGTAATCATCACTTTTTAAATATTCTCACTTGATATTTTGCCATCTAAAACAAGTCTAGGAATAACTTCATTATAAATTTGTTCTGCTCTATTTACTGCTTCTTCCGCTTCAACATCATTCCAGCGACCAGATTGAGAGTAGCGCCTTTCTGGGTGATCCTGATCTAAGACTGTTCCTGTAGTTCTAGAAGTTGGAAGTTGCATATCAAGCACAGGATACATTAAGCGAAGCCTATCCATTGCCAGACCTTGTAGTTTCGTTAAATCATGACCATATTTTATGGCTGCTTTTTGATCTTTAGGAATATATACCTCTACTAATACCTTAAATGAGCATTCAACAACATAACCCGCAAGATATACTGCATTATCCAATCGCTGCTGATTGAGTAATAGCTTTGCATCTTGTAAATGTCGTGCAGCAGCCTGTGTAAAAGACTCTGACATGATTATTCTCTAAATAATATTGATTGATGAATTATACATCTATGCCCTTTCTTTTCTGGTTCTACACGGACAGGGTAAGGATACATAAAAACCTGTAATCAAAGCCCAGTATCATTTTTACTAAGCAAGCTCAAATTTCAAGCTGCAAAATTGTTAAATTAACAAAGGATGTGAATATTAACTAGCTGTAGGGAAAAATGGTATCTACTAAAACAACATTTCCAGATATCCAAAATCATTGGGCGCGTCCGTTTATTGAGGCTTTGGCGCAACGTCGGATTTTAAATGGTTATCCTGACGGGACTTTTCGCCCTGATAATTCTGTGACTCGTGCTGAGTTTGCTGCAATTATTGGCGCGGTATTTACTCAGTCGGTTAAACGCGATTATGTGCCTTTTGTGGATGTCCCCAATAACCACTGGGCTATTAATGCTATTAAAAAGGTCTACGAAACAGGTTTTTTGGTGGGTTATCCTGATAAGCGTTTTGGTATCAGTGAAAGGATTTCTAGGGGTGATGTCTTAGTTGCGATGGTCAATGGTTTGGAAATTGCTGCTAAGGTTGAAGCTGATCTGGTAAAAGGATTACCACAAATTTATCAAGATGCTGATGCTATTCCTAACTATGCTATAAATCAAATTGCGATCGCATCTCGTGTCGGTTGGGTGGCTAGTTATCCCAATATCAAATTACTCAATCCCAAAATAGCTGCTACTCGTGCAGATGTGGCTGTGATGGTCTATCAAGCTTTGGTATATCAGGGAAAAGCAGAAAAAATTGCTTCTGACTACATTGTGGTTCCACCAAATATTGTCTCTACACCCACGAATACAGTCAAGGTAAGTCATAGCCGCGAGTTTCGGGGTGCTTGGGTAACAACGGTATGGAATAGTGATTGGCCTTCCAAAGCGGGATTGTCTGTAGACCAGCAGAAAACTGAACTTCTGGCAATTATCCAACAATTACAATCTCTGAATTTTAATGCATTAGTTTTGCAGGTGCGACCAGAGGGAGATGCTTTATATGCTTCTGCGTTAGAACCTTGGAGTGCATGGATTACAGGAACTCAGGGAAAAGCACCAGAACCATTTTATGATCCTTTAGAATATGCGATCGCAGAATGCCATAAACGCAATATCGAACTTCATGCTTGGTTCAACCCCTACCGCGCCAAAACTACCACCAAAAGCGGTTCTAATGTCAGTCCCCACATAGCCATAACTAATCCCGAAGTCGTTTATCAATGGGGAAATCAATTATGGATGGACCCCGGCGCGAAAATCGTTCAAGATAGAGCCTATAACGTCATTATTGATGTTGTCAGCCGCTACGACTTAGATGGCATTCATCTAGATGACTATTTTTACCCCTATCCCATATCCGGTCAAACTTTCCCCGATAACAAAACCTACGCAGCTTATAAATCAAGCGGTGGGACACTTAACCTAGAAGACTGGCGACGGGAAAACGTCAATCAAATGGTATTACGCCTATCCCAGGGAATTAAAAAAACCAAATCTCACGTTAAATTTGGGATTAGTCCCTTTGGTATTTATCGCCCCGGACAACCAGCAGGTATTGTGGGCTTAGATGCCTATAATGTCCTATATGCCGATTCTAAAAAATGGTTACAGCAAGGTTGGATAGATTATTTAGCACCTCAACTTTATTGGCGCACCGATCAAACACAACAGAGTTATGAAGTCTTACTCAAATGGTGGACAGAAGCCAATACCAAACAGCGACACATTTACGTAGGTAACAATATTGGACAACTAGACGGTAAAGCCTGGAAAAATGAAGAGATAGGAAAGCAGATTATCATTACTCGCAACTTAGCAGGTAAACTTTCCTTAGGCAATATTTTCTTCAGCATGAGTTCTTTAACTGAAAATCGTCAAGGCATTGCTGACCAATTTAAAAATGCCTATTATCCCAGACCTGCAATAGTTCCTACCATGTCATGGCAAAGCACAATAGCGCCATCTCCCCCTAAAGAACTAAAATTCCAAAACGGTAGACTTAACTGGGAAGCAGGTGATAATCAACCTGTACGTTCTTGGACGCTGTACCGTCAAAGTGGCGATAGTTGGATAATTCAAAGAATTTTATCTACTGGTACTAATTTTGCGACTGTGCAACCTGGAACCTATGCAGTGTGTGCAGTAGATAGGTTGGGAAATGAGAGTATAGGTGTGACTATTGCAGTGAGTTGATGTCCATTCACCAATTTAATTTTGTTTAATTTTTGGCAACTTCGTGGAATCGGTCTGAGGATACGGAGTTTTTGTTTATTTAGGGTTTGCTCTTGTATTTTAGAAAAAAATATGCTACATTTGATAAGGCTTAGTTAAGGACGGTTAGCTCAGTTGGTTAGAGTACATCGTTGACATCGATGGGGTCGTTGGTTCGAATCCAATACCGTCCATATTTGTAAAGTGACTAAATTATTTGTCGCCGATGACACATATGATAGCTTCTAACTCTTTGTGACTAGGGCGAGAATTAAAATGAAACCTTTCCCACCGAAGGGGAAACGCATCTTAGCAATAAGGACATTTTAATCTCAATAATGACCAAAATATTCGCATTAATGCCTACTTATTGATAATAATCTAGCCCATCACCATGACTCTAAAAAAATCAATCAAACGATAAATTTGGATTTCTTCGTTTATACATTAAAACGGTATTTTGTCAATAAAATTTAGATGCGTTTCCCCTGGTATTGGTTAAGTTAGCTTGTTTGGTATATCAGGGATGTATGGCTACTAACTGCTAAATTAAAAATAGTTTTTGCATCAATCTTGCTCTAGTTTGTTGTGTGTCTACATCATTTGGATTTATTTTGAGTGCCTTTGTATAATCGGCTATCGCCATTAGATAACACTGGGATAAGTCAATTTTTAGGTGGTATGTTGCCTTCACCAGCCAGTCGGGATTTTTGGATAAAGACTGATACTCAGCTAAAATCTCTCCCCAAAACTTATAAATCTCTGCGCGATTAACATAAGCAGTAGCGTAATCTGGATTAATCTCAATAGCTTTGCTGTAGTCTTTAAAAGAAAATACTGTATTTGGCACTATACCAGCATCTAGGTCTTCAATGTAGATTAATCCCCTTTGTAGATAAGCGTTGTAATTATTAGGATTCTGTTCTATTTCCCTGTTTAAATCTTCTATGTTTTTCATATTTATTAGTGAACGCTAAATTAGCTGGACTGAATTTTTATGAATTAATAAATCTGGTGATCATTATCACTGAACGCGATAGATGCATTTCTAATTCTAATCCTGTATTTTCTGCCTGTTGCTGTTCATGATCCAGAAAATCATTTTCATCTGGCGAACCTAAATTCAAAACAGATTTCAAATCGACTGTTGCTAATTCTTTCATTTGCTCAGATGAAATTTGTTCAGCAATACTTAGGTCATCACTAACTTTTTTTATGTCACTCATTCTTATTTCTCTTTGTGTAATACAAAATTAATAAAAAGATGCTAAAACCTTATCTGCGTGATGATCGAAAAGCATTTGCATCATCGTTAATAAACTCAATTTGTTTTGTTAAACCTAATGATTTTATAGTTGCACGTTTATGTGCAGCTAACTGGGGATTGATTTCAACTAATTTTGCATATAGCGTTTCTTTATCACATGAGATACATCATAGCCCCCTCCCCGCAAGCGATGAGGGGGTTGGGGGTGGGGTTGTTGTACCTCACTCAACCGATAAACGCTATATACATCTTTAGCACGAATCCATCACCTGCATAAAGACTCACTATGCAAATTCTCCCTGTTGGGAAGTTATCCAAACTACAAGAAATATATTACCGCACGATTTCTAGACGCTGCTATAATTTGGGTTTAGTATTGTCAAAATCGTGCAATTCTAACCAATTTTTTGGCATAAAAGAAGATTTCCAGTTACTAAAAATTCAGATTATCAAGAGTGTGTTTGCTCACTCCATAATTTAATTACTGTAAGTCTATCGACAAAGAGTAGATTAAGGATGAATACAGAGTAACATATCAATTCAGAGAAAATCAAGTAGTTAGATAATTAGCTATCTAGGTAGGTAGTAACATAAAAGATAATCACTGGAGTTTAGACTAAGCAATGAAAAAAGACTCAGCAGGGCTGAGTAAATCAGAGACTTAGCAAAAGTATTAGCAAAGCTCGAATATTAAAAAGTAACAGATGGTTTTTTACGTGGCTTACTTACCTCTTTTAACTCTTGGACGGCGGTTTTTACGGAAACTGGATTTTCCTGTTTCCCAACTGGGAGACTTTCCTTGGTGTAAAGATGCTTCCCTCCGTCTGCAATCCTCCCATCGAAATTATTACTCTCCAGAAGAAAAAGTAGTAAAATGTATACGTACAGCCTGGTTGTTCGTATTTTTAAGGCACATAAGTCACGAACTACAGCGAATTTCATTTAAATGAGATACAAACTTGAATAATGAAACTCTTGTGGTGCGGGCATCTTGCCCGCTAGGAGGTACATACCTAGCAGTGAAATCCGCTGTATCTAATTGCGACTTTAAATTAGAATTAGCAACGATTAATTAGCACGTCTAAAACGACCTAGAAAATGGCTTAGGCTTCATGCTATATACTGACTAATTATCCAACTATCTTAGTTTTTGATTCTATTTTTTGTAATATTTGAGATTGCATTAATTTATACTGTTGCTTCAACAGCTTCTTGCTGACTTGGGGTTGAGAAGAAGATGGTAGTTGCTGACTTTGTTGAATCCAAGTCGTCAATTTTTGGCCTTTTATGGGAGAGATGGCACTTCTAATAACGCTAAAACATTTATGAGTTGGTTCTAGAGTGAAGAAAATCAAAGGGTAAGATTTACTTGCTGCTAATGCTGATATCATCTGAAGATTCTGGGGATTTTGCATATCTAGGTAACAGGGCAACCATTTAGGGCCTAGTTCCCGATGATAAAGTACTGTTAACCACAGCAGCATCGGATGGGGAGAGGTGATAAAGATAAACTGGTTGTAGGGGTTAGTATGGGCGTGATTTTTAATTTCCTGTTGAGGTAACATTAGCCACAAAGCCGCTACATATCCTTTGGCAGTATCTATCATTTGAGGAAAAACAATTTCCTGAATGGGTTTATTTTCAGGCCAAACAAGATGCTCATAGGGATTGGTGATTTTTCCGGGAGATTTAGAAACCAAGGAACGATTAGAAGTGGATGAATGAGCTAAACTTATGCTTGCTTTTTGTTGACTAGATTTTTCTACATCACTCAATACCTGCAAAATTTGGGCTATATTTTGGGGGCGGTTTTCCGGCTTCTTGGCCAGACAAGCCATAATTAAATCATTTAACTTCTGAGGCACTTGAATATAGGGATTTGCATCAGCGATCGCTTTTGGAGCTTCAAAACGATGCGCTTTATACCAAGCACCAAAATAGTTAGTTTCTGGCTGCCAAGGTTTTTGTCCTGTCAGCATCTCAAACATCATCACACCCAAGCTATAAATATCAGAACGACCATCTAATTCTTCCCCATCTAATTGTTCTGGTGAACAGTAAGGTAAGGTTCCATGAAACCCTTTAGTGTGAATTGCCGTTGAAGAATTTAAAAATTTTGCAATCCCAAAGTCTAAAATTTTGGCTAATTGCCCCAATATTGGATCAGGAATCACAATTATATTAGCTGGTTTAATATCTCTATGAACTAGTTGATAATTGATGCCGTCAATTTTAGTTCCTTGATGAGCGCACTGTAAGCCTAAACAAATCTGGCGTAATAAAGTGAAAAACATTGGCAAAGAAATGGGGATTAATTCCTTCAAAATCTTGCCAGATAGATATTCCATTACATAAAATGGCTTACCATTTTGACTGACACCGTAATCATAAGCCCGCACAATATGTATACTTTTTTGACTCAGTGCAGCACTCAAAAGAGCTTCCCGGTTAAAGCTGGCTTGAATTTTTGGGTTAACTACAGTCTGGGATAAAAATTTTATGGCAACTGGTGTACCTCCTAGCAAAATATCGTGTGCTAAAAAAACTTCACCCATGCCACCTTTACCGATTAACTGCTTAAGTTGATAACGGTTGACAAGCAACTCCTGATTTTCTGGAGACGCAAATGGCCTGGTGTTCACTTTAATAACCTCTTAATTAAAACGGGGTAAATAAAATTTTTTTAATAGTTGAGATTGGCAGATATATGATTAAGATTTAAATAAGTCTAAAAATTTATCTAGCCAATACTTAAAAAAGAATGCAGGATTTTTAGAATTCGTATTTAGCTTTTTGTTAACTTCTACTTTGATTTTTTCATACTCAATTTTTAACAAATTCTTGGCTTCTTGGGGAGAGAGAACTGGATCAATCTTTTGACTTGAATTTATAACATCAGTTAGATATTGACGTTGTTTAGCTGTCAGTAAGAAAGTTATAACATTGGTACATTTAAGAGGATCTTCATGGGCAAAAAATAGTAAGTGATAATACCCGATCTCTGCTAAGTTACGCAAGATTTTTTCTTCTTTAGAATTTTTTATATCTAAGTAATAAGATAACCATCTCAGCAGAGAATATGATTCATCATGGAGCATTGTCAACCACAGTACCATGGGATACTCATCCATTTTACTAATAAAGTCAATAGTATATGTTTTTTCTGTAAATTTCTGAATTTCTGCTTGCGGTAACATAGCCCAAAAAGTTGGTATATTACCTTGTGGAGTAGTTAAAAGATATGGAAAACAAATTAATGCAACTGGTTTATTCTTGGGCCACTGTTTTTGCCAACATATTTGCTCAGAGAATGATGTGAAAGGTACTAGGTTTAAATCTTTAGAGGATACACCCGTATTGTTAAGTTGTGCCTTAATTTTAGCTAAATCTTCTAATATCTTACTGGCACTATCGGGTCTATCATTCACATCTTTTGCTAAACAATGCATGACTAATTGCTGCAATTCTTGAGGAATTTTTACATTGGGATTAACTTCTTCAAATGTAGGTGGTGCTTGGATACAATGAAGTTTACACCAAGTACTAAAAGAGTGACTTTTTGTATGAAATGGATGTTTACCTGTCAGCATTTCATACATCACAACGCCCAAACTATAAATATCTGAGCGCACATCCAAGATTTTGTATCCTTGCATATGTTCTGGAGATGAGTAAGGTAAACTACCTATAAATGATTCAGTCATTGTCATCCCACCTGTCTCACTTAAAAATTTGGCAATACCAAAGTCAAGAATTTTGACTATTTCTAGTCTGTTGTCATAGTTATGAATGAATATGTTTTCTGGTTTAATATCTCTATGAAGAATTGGATAAATTTTACCTTGAAGGGTGACACCTTGGTGAGCGCAATGTAATCCTAAACAAATTTGTTGACAGATTTCTATAAATTTTGATGTATTTAAACTTTCGACTTTAAGAATCTGTTTGATGGTTCTTCCTTGTAGATATTCCATGACGTAAAATGGCACTCTTTCATTAGTAATGCCATAGGTCAATACACGGCTAATATGTGGACTTTTTTTACCTAATTGAGAGCCAATAAAAATTTCTCTGCCAAAACGGTCAGCTAATTCCTGGTTAACTATATTTAAGGAGAGCATTTTAACTGCAACTAACATACAGCCTTTGGTAACATCTTCGGCTAGGTAAACTCTACCCATTCCCCCTTTACCAAGTAAGTCTCTGATTAAATAACGATTGTTTAATAATTTGCCAATATAGATGTCTGATGGTGTTTTGTATTCATTCATATCCTGGCTATTATGTTACACACAAAATAAGTATGGGTATTTACTACAGGATACTTTATCAAAATTATTACAGCTATTGTTTCTCTGTATCTATATAAATCTCAATAATAGCCTTAATCCTGTGAGAGGGTATTTATTGAATCCAGTAAAATTAACATACAGCAGATTGTCACTGAGTGAGGTACAAATTATCTTGGCAGCGAGCGGAGTTCACTTCCTAGCCGTTTACTCCATTTACTTGAAAAATGCTGTAACTTCACTTTTTTTCAATTTTGTTAGTTACCTAATCTTATGTAACATATTTTAGCAATAATTGTGTTACTTAAATAGTACTTAAATTACGTTGAAATGGCTATTAAATTTTATCAGTAATTATACTTATTGGCAGCTATTGATTCCTGGGAATTTGCAGCAGGTCTAATAACCTGTCCAGTGGTGATTCGAGTTTGAGTTTAAAGGCTAGGATTTGGGTGCGTTGTAGTTTATTGAAGTTATTATCACTGACGAGAATTAATGAGGTTTGTCCGTCAGGTAATTTAGCACCAAGGGTTAAACCTTCAATGTTGTCTAATGCTACATCTAGGGTTTGTAAATCTAGGAGTAGTTTTTTCTTTACTGGTTTTATTTTTGTGATGTCAATGGTTGACAAACTATCAATTTTGTGAATGTTGTCAGCATTTTCTAAGGAAACCTGAAACAGAGAAATAGCTAGTCCCAAGCCGGTAAAAGACCTTT
This sequence comes from Anabaena sp. EIM26, assembly GCF_057568715.1. Lineage (NCBI taxonomy): Bacteria > Bacillati > Cyanobacteriota > Cyanophyceae > Nostocales > Nostocaceae > Anabaena > Anabaena sp. EIM26. Next base: position 4,282,507 of record NZ_CM172472.1, read on the forward strand.
CTAGACTCAGGAAGTGTCCTTGATTATCTAGGGAGAGTAAATCAGGTAATCCGCTGTCGAACCTACCTGTAAAATTGAATAGGGGTGTGACTGGTTCGGTCTGGTAGAGGAATTCTTGTTCTGGTTGGTTGTTGGCAAGGTTGTACTGCAAAATCCGGCAATTAGTACCAAGGCTAGGTTTAGCTGCGGCACCATCTTGAATTAAAGCGTTTTCGGTGGCTGTAAATAGGGTTTTGTTATCGGGTGTAATGGTGAGACTTTCAAAAGCTAAGTTATTACGTATACCTTGTAGACCTTTTTGATTTGGTAAAAATTTATTTGGTATGGGGAGGGTGCTAATAATCTGGCCGGAAGCTAGGGAGAATTTTTGAATAAAGGGATTAATTGATCGCTGAACATCACCTTCTGATGAGATGAATAGAGCCGCTTGATTAGTTAAAGCGATACCTTCTGTGTCAGTAGTATTAGGTTTAAATGTTTGATTATTAGCATCTAATAGGGTGGTAATCTTGACGGGAACTACGCCGTTTTTTGTTAATTTACCTTGGCTGAGGTCGATTTTTAGTGTATAAAATCGAGCAGGAGCTTTTTGTCCTCTATCATCAGAGATGGCATAATAGAGGTCATTTTTAGCGTCGTAAGTAATTGCTGATAATCCTCCCAATTCGGTATTTTGGAAAGATAATCCTGTGGGTAAGATGGCTTCACCAATAAAGTCTATATTTTTGATTTTGACGGCTGCGGTGGCAAAATTACTGAAAAATAGTGTGATAATGATGACGGAAATGATCAAGTAAATAATTTGTGATGGTTTGCAAAGTTTTTTAATAAGTTGCATGAATTAAAATAATTCGTAATTTGTAATTATTGAGGCTACGGTTCCCGTTAGGGATACGTAATTAGGTTGGTGATTCCTCCTGGCTTGTTAATAGTTTGACATATTCGTTCTGGATAAAGTTGACTAGCCAATCTTTCACTTTATGGGTGGCACGACAGTCGTCTTCGTTGTAGCGTTGGATTAGTTCTAGTAAGGTACGATCGCTCGTTTCTAACCATTGATCATACCAGTAAATACATTTTGCCCCACTAGCATCTTGATCACGCCACTCAAATCCTAGCCAACGTGCGATCGCTTTTAAAGCATAACTCTCTATTGGTAACGCCACATTTTGGGTGAGTTGTTCATAAATATCAACAAAGCGATCTAGTACTGGCCCGACTGAAGAGTAGGGTGTGCGGTAAAGTTTCCCTAGTTTTTTCACTGTATCAAATTCGTAAGCACAAAAATGATAAATTGGCGCTTGGGGATATTGCCAAACTAAATCCAAAAATTGTTGCCAAATCTGCGCTTCTTGGGCTGGTGTTTCTGCTAAAAATGAATAAAACTGTTGTGTATTAGTTTCTCTATCAACGACCAAAACCCCTAACAGGTAATTTAAGTTTAAGTCTGGTTGTGCCTCAATATCAAAATATAGCTCGATGGGGGCTGTAAGTGTGAGTTTTTCTTGGGGTAGGGTGTAGGGTAAGATTAAAGGCTGTTTTGTGAATACTGATTTTGCTTGGACTATGAGTTTAGCTGCGACTTCGGCATCAAATCCCACCAGGTTTTCTAAGGTGCTGGGACTGGTGTTAACAAGTGCTTCTAAGGTGGTGGTAGATAGTGCTTGCAGTTGAGTGTAGCGGATGGGTGTGACACCTGGTAAGAGTGAGAGGTGTTGCTGAGATTGTGCGATCGCATAACAATGATTATACCAGTGACAGAGATTGCATTTTTGCCGAGCAATAAATACTTCTGGTGCTTCTGGTGACTCAATTACTTGAATATATTCCGCCAAAATCTCCAACATTTGCGGTGTCCATTTATCTAAGTCCACCACATAATTTGAGTCTTTATTTCGCAATATCAACCAAGCTTCTTCAAGTAGGACTTCCTGTACTGTCCCCGCAATTTCAGCATGAAAAGCAGCAACAACTTGATATTCTTGTTTAGGACGTTTACCTAGTTGGATATCCACCGGTACATAAAACCAGTCTCCAAAACAAGATTTTCCTCGCTGTTTGATCAGTAAATCTGGACGACTCAGCAGGGTATATTTGTCAGCATAAGTAGCTAATAAAACTCCACGATAAATGGAATCTACCCCTTGCTGCATCAATTCTATGGTAGTAGATGCACCTGCTGGCCAGTCTCTGGGAGGATACTCTGGTTGGTGATAAGGTACGTTTTCTAGCACACTTTGCTGATGGCTGATTTTGTCTTGTTGCACCTTCACCAGCAATTCATGGGGAACGTCTCGCTGCTTATAGTCCCCATGAGTGTCTAAATATGGTCGTCGTTTACAGCGTTGGTATTGTAATAGGAGTTCGGCATTAATTAACATCCTTTTAAATTAACAATAATTAGGGGATTTTAGGACAAAAAAGAAGAGGCAGGGGGCAAGAAGCAGGGAGCAGAGGGGAATAGAATTAATAGGAATAGAATTAATATGGGGTTTTAAGTTAAATGGTGGATTTACAGCAGATTGCAGATAAATGAGGTATAGAATCTAAATTTAAAGTCATACCTAAGCCAGTACAGAGCGATGAGTAACGAGTAAGAAGGAGGGTCAAGCACTCGGTACTCGGTACTTGGTACTCACAACTCTTTTGACTTCTGCTACATAATCTAAAATCCAAAATCCAAAATTGATATGTTGCATCACCATCGCGCACAATTTCCAGCTTTAGCGAATAAGGTTTATTTTAATTATGGCGGACAAGGGCCAATGCCTCAAGGGGCTATGGATGCTATTACCCAAAGTCAAGCGCACATTCAGGATATTGGGCCTTTTGGAACTGAGGCTTATCGCTGGATTTCTCCCCAAATGGATGCTGCCAAAGAAGCGATCGCATCCCTATTAAATGTACCAAACCACACAATAACCCTCACAGGTAATGTCACAATTGGCTGTAATATCGGAATGTGGGGAATTGACTGGCAAGCTGGCGATCATTTGCTGCTTTCAGACTGCGAACACCCTGGAGTTATTGCCACTGCTAAAGAAATTAGCCGTAGATTTGCGGTAGAAGTTAGCACTTGTCCCCTCATGGCAACTTTAAATGAGGGAGATCCTGCCAGTATTATTGCCCAAAACCTGCGCCCCAATACAAAGCTTGTCGTTTTAAGTCATGTTTTGTGGAATACAGGTCAAGTTTTACCTATTGACAAAATTACAGAAATATGTAGAAATAACAATTCTCTGTTATTGGTAGATGCGGCTCAATCAGTGGGCGTACTCCCTTTAAATTTAACAGAATTGGGTGTAGATTTCTATGCATTCACTGGTCACAAGTGGTTATGCGGCCCTGCGGGTGTTGGTGGTTTATATGTCAGAGAGGAAGCCAGGGAAAGGTTACAACCGACCTTTATCGGGTTAAATGGGGTAATTACCAATAATCAAGCACAACCGATAAATTGGCAACCAGATGGGAGAAGATATGAAGTGTCAACCCTAGCTACACCATTGTATGTGGGTTTAAGGAGTGCGATCGCAACTCATCAAGAATGGGGAACAGCAGAAGAACGATATCACCAAATTTGCAGAAATAGTGAATATCTTTGGCAACATTTAACAGCATTACCTGATGTCAAATGTTTAAAAAATACTCCACCCGAAAGCGGTTTAGTGTCTTTTCAACTTACCAATAATCAGCCTCATGCAAATTTAGTGCAATTTTTAGAATCGCAAAAAATATTAACTAGAGTAATTGCCAATCCTAATTGTATCCGCGTCAGCGTTCATTACTTAACCTTAGAATCAGAAATTGACCAATTAATCAAAGTTATCGAAATGTTTTCACGTCTATAGATTTCGACTCCCATACAAGTAAGAGCATGTTTGAAAAGTTTAAGGACGTATAATTTGTCATTCTGTTCGCGTTCACGTAGTGTGCCGTAGGCATAGCGTGGTGTTAGCCATGTGGAGTCTTACGCAACGAAGAATCTGGAGTTTAGCCCACATACTGAGATGCTTCGTTCCTCAGCATGACATGGAAGGAGACTTTTCAAACACCCTCTAAGTGTAAAATTACAAATCTTCCTTCTTTCTTCTTTCTTCTTCCTTTGCTACGCAACGCGAACGCGAACGCGTTCTTTGCGTTCTTTGCGGTACATTTAATCCATATTCTTCTTAGAAGGGAGTAATAGAAATACAAATAAAATACCTCTCTTCCTTACTCATTTGCGTGAGATAAACGAAATCTAAAAAACCATGAAACGCCCAATTTTATATATACCAATCACCAATCACGGCTTTGGTCATACTACCCGCACCGCATCAATAGCCGCAACAATTCAAAAATTATGTCCAGAAGTGCTACTAATTCTTGTCACAACAGCACCTCGATGGCTATTAGAATCTTATATAAAAGGTGATTTTATCCTCCGTCAACGCGCATTTGACTTAGGTGTAGTGCAAACTGATAGCTTGACAATGGATAAACTAGCAACCTTAGCAAAATTACAGGAAATTCAAAAAAAGCAAAATTCTTTAATTGCATCTGAAGTTAATTTTATCCGTCAAAATCGCGTTAATCTCATCTTGGCAGATATTCCTTTTCTCGCTGCTGGGTTTGCCAAAGCTGCAAATATCCCCTGTTGGATGACAAGTAACTTTAGTTGGGATTTTATTTATCGAGACTGGGGAGGAGAATTTATAGAAATTGCCGATTGGATTAGCGATTGGTATACTAAAAGCGATCGCTTGTTTCGCCTTCCCTTTCATGAAAATATGTCAGCATTCCCCAATATAATAGATGTAGGTTTAACAGGTGGTTCTCCCCACTTCTCTACCAATGAAATACGCACCCCTTGGGGAATAACTGCACCACCAGAAAAAACTATATTACTCACCTTTGGGGGTTTGGGTTTACAAGCAATTCCTTATCATAATGTCAGTCAATTTCCTGATTGGCAATTTATCACCTTTGATGCCGCAGCACCAGATTTACCTAACTTAATTAAAGTTCAAGATCGTCAATATCGTCCTGTAGATTTTATGCCAATTTGTGGACGAGTTGTTTCTAAACCTGGTTATAGCACTTTTGCAGAAGCTACCCGTTTAGAACTACCTATAGTTACCATACCCCGTGATGATTTTGCAGAAGCTGATTTGTTATTAGCAGGAATAAAGAATTATAACCATCATCAAATTCTCACACCAACAGAGTTTTTTAAAGGAAATTGGGACTTTCTCCATGACTCACCCCAAGCACCAAAGCAACCGCAACCAATAGCCAAAGATGGCAATGAAACTATAGCCAAAGCCGTAATTAATTATTTTCAGTCAATTTAAATAGCAGGGAACAGGGAATATATTTGAAAGTATTTTGGTGTCTAGGTTTGATGATTGTGCTTAAATTGAGTACAGCGCGGCGCTGTGCTGACCTTATGCCCTGCATCACATAAATCCAGATTCTACCCGTTTGCAGTATACTATATGTTCTCACCCAGTTACTAATTACCAATTACCAATGACACATCACCAAAAATTACTAAGGGTTTCCACAACTGGCAAATCTTTTCAAAATATTACCTCAAAAGTTGCTGCCATAGTTGCAGAATCTGGGGTAAAAATTGGACTCTGCACATTGTTTTTACGTCACACTTCAGCCAGTTTAGTCATTCAAGAAAATGCAGATCCTGATGTACTAATAGACTTAGCAAATTTCATGACTAAATTAGTACCAGAAGACAATCATTATATCCATGATGCCGAAGGTAAAGATGATATGCCAGGACATATCCGCACAGTATTAACTCATACTTCTGAAACCATTCCTATTAATAATGGTTATTTAGTATTGGGAACATGGCAAGGTATTTATATTTGGGAACACCGCCAGCATAATCATACCAGAGAATTGGTAGTACACATTTCTGACTAGAGGCCATTTTAAAACTCATAAACTTATAATATTTATGCACTTACCTTAATTCATTAAACTTAATAAAAGCTCATTGCTGGCTACATATCGTACAATGATTATACCAGTAGAGCAATAAATAGCTGACTACAAACAAAACTGTTACTTCACATTTATTTAACCATAATTTCTAATCTTTCCCATGTCACCTAAAGTTACTCTCACTATCACCCAAGGTAAATTTTCTGGAAAGCAATATATTTTTGAATCTCGCAGTACTTGTATCATTGGCAGAAATCATGATTGCAACCTGCAATTAGCCAAGGAAATTGATATGACTATTTCCCGTTATCACTGCTTACTAGATATTAACCCTCCAGATATTCGATTACGAGACTTGGGGAGTTTAAATGGCACTTTTGTTAATAATGAAAAAATCGGTCAAAGAAAACGTAATCAAACTGCACAAGAAGGTTTAACGTTAAATTTTCCAGAATATGATTTACAAGATGGTGATGAAATTAAATTGGGTGATACTCTTTTTAAAGTCGGTGTAGAAGTAGAAGCATCAGAAATCACGAAAACACCCAAAATACTTGAAGAAGAAGTAAAACCTAATTATTTAAATATTGTTCAACGCTTACTAGGATTAGCCGCAAGTGGTGATCAAACCCTGCAAGCAATATCCGGTTATCAGTTAGTTAGGTCTCTTGGTAAAGGTCGGTTTGGTGAAGTATTTTTAGCACAACATAGCCAGGCTAGAAAATTTGTAGCGCTAAAGGTAATGTTACCTGCGGTTAATAGTCAAGAACGAGGTGTACAGAAGTTTCTACAGGAAGTAGAAAATACCAAATTTTTACAAAATTCCCATGTGGTACAATTGTTAGATTATGGCTTTGCTGAACAAACTTTCTTTTTTACAATGGAATATTGTGAAAGTGGGAATATTTGGGATTTCATGCAAAAGTTAGGATGGCGTTTACCTGTTAATATTGCTGTAGACATAATTCTCCAAGTTCTTGATGGTTTAATATATGCTCATCAAGCGGAAATTCCTTATGTTGAATCAGCTGATGGCAAACTAGTAAAAGGCAAAGGTTTGGTTCACCGTGATTTAAATCCCAACAATATTTTGATCACCAATATCAATGACAAAATAGTAGCAAAAATAGGGGATTATGGTTTAGCTAAAGCTTTTGACTTAGCTGGGTTAAGTGGTCAAACTTTGACAGGATCTCAAATGGGTACACCCGCGTTTATACCACGTCAGCAGGTACTAGATTTTAAGCACGCCTTACCAGAAGTTGATGTTTGGGCAACAGCTGCTTGTTTGTATAATATGTTAACAGGTTATTTCCCCAGGGATTTTACTGGTGATCCTTGGTTGGCAGTATTGCAAAATGATCCTGTACCTATTCATAAGCGCAATAACAGTATCCCTCAAAAGTTAGCGAAAGTAATAGATTTAGCCTTGGTGGAGAAGCCGCAAATTACTTTTCAAACAGCGGATGAGTTTAAACAAGAATTGATTAAAAGTATTAAATAGTTGCTTTTAAGTATTTCAACGCAAGATTAACAATCATCTCACCTAATCAGCAAGGACGGGGTTTAATCATCGTATTTTCAAGGGCAGGAATTAGGATATAATCAAATTTATGTATAATTACTGATAGAAATACTGAGAATACCTATGAAAATCGCTGATTTAATCACCTGGTTTGAAGAATGGGCAAATCCTGCTTGGTGTGAAAATTGGGATAATTGTGGTTGGCAGATTGAGCCTGGTGTGTTAAAGGAAGAAGCAAGAGTGTTGGTGTGTTTAACGCCAACTTTAGCAGTAATGCAAGAGGCAATATCTAGCAATGCTAATCTGATTTTTGCCCATCATCCCCTCATTTTTAATCCCCCTAAATCTCTACGCAGTGGGGAAGGGTTGACAGAAATGGCAAGGTTAGCTTTTATTCACAATATCGGTATCTACAGCGCCCATACAAATTTTGATCAGGTAAATGATGGCACAGCGGATGTTTTAGCACAAATGCTACACCTGCACGCAGTATCTCCCATAGTTCCCACCCAAGCAGGATTAGGATATGGACGTGTGGGAATGCTAGAACCATCTTTAACATTGCAGGCATTACTCAGCACTATTCAAGTTCAACTTCACCCCCCAAAGTTGATTTTTTCCCCTACGGCTGACTTGCAACAGCAGATTTCACGAGTTGCTGTTTTGGGTGGTTCGGGGGCTGGTTTTATTTCCGCAGTGGTGAAAACCAAGGCCCAGGCATATCTCACTGCTGATTGTAAATTCCATCAATTCCAAGAAAGTAGAGATAGGGAACTGATTTTAATTGATGCTGGGCATTATGCCACTGAACGCCCGGCGTGCGATCGCTTGGTACAAAAATTCCAGTTACTCAACTTAGATTGGGTGCAATTGAGTCAAAAAGACGAAGATTTTCGCCAGTTTTTACCTTGATTAAATCTTTTAGCACTTTGTGCTTTTAAATACTGATTTTAAAAAAATACGACCCAATTAAAGTATTATTAAATACAAAGCCAATATTTGATTTGTTGGATAAGTTTCGTATTAATAAGTACATTGCTGTATTAAGTGCTTAGTTTGAAACCCATACATAACAAGATTTATGTTTTTTATTTGTGATTCAGATCACAATAAAAATGTAACTATAATCACTAATAAAGCTGTCCCATATCAATGCTTTTAGAGAGCAAGTGTCACAGACTATAAATGACAAATTATTTGTTATGCCCTATTTACTTATGATTCGTACACTTATCGCATCTGCCTTCCAAACTGGATATCTTAGTGTTGAATCAGAGGGTTTACTCCATCAAGTGCTGGTAACTAGGTGCTATCAGTCAGATGATTTAAAAGCTCTTGCTGCCCTATACGAAGCAATCCACACAGGTCAAATAAAGCGAGAAGCTTGCTCTAAGAACCTGATCGAATTGCCCGCTCTCAACAAATCTAACTAAGTAAATGTCCGATCAAACTGGACATAACGCCAGTTTTGCTCCTTGCTCAAATTTTGACCTTTATTACTCAGATAGAACATTTGAAAATCCCCTTCGTGTCGGGTAAGCGTGAATCCTGCCTGAGAGCTACTAATATAAAAATCTATAAGTTTTTAAACAGTGACAATATTGTCACCTATTTCCGTATATGCACAAGTATGCAGTAGGACTATTTGTAAAAGTGAGAAACTTCCTGCTGAGTATAGTCAGAAAAAATTTTTACTAGTTAATTCAGTCTAAAATTACTGACTAGTGCTATCTAAAAATCAAAAAATCTCCCAATTCCAAATATTTTTGCCCCGACAGGTTGCCTATTCTACAGAATAATTTATCGTTTTTTATCCCTGTAAGTGGTTATTATCAAGCCAAATACACCTGTAATATTTCAGGTTACAAATAAAAACTTAAAACTATTCGGTGATTGTTGTTTAAAACCATGAAGGTCAGCCTGAGAATGAGTTAAGATCAAGTACATTAGGGTTAAAACTAAAGCCAAGTCCCCAGACTTCCTAGAAATGCCAATGACTACAAGTAGGCAACTCAAACAACCGCAATCATCGCTTGTTTTGCAGTACTATTTATTACATGATGGTAGTAAGGAATCACCACCACATATTCACCTGGTTAGGACAACTCCAGAAATGTTTGACTTCTATGAAGTAGACATTGTCTAAAATAAGCCCAAAAGAGATTGAGTTCAACTAAATGCAGTAACTATTAGTTTATGACCCAAGATTTCCCTATATCCAAACTACTACAACCGAGTCGTTGGATTGGGTTAATAAACACAATAATTCTGAACCGTGAAATTGACCTCTTGAGGGTGTATTGTAACTGGGGTAAGACCCAGATTTTGAAAAGTTTAACTACGTTGTTTAAAAAGGCAGAAGCAGTACATGCTACACCGCAAGATTTATCAACTGTGTTGCGACGGGCGGGAGGTATGTGTTTTTTTGCGGGATCAGCAACGCTGGATAGAGCGGGCCCGCATCATCGATATAGAGGGTGATTTAGTGACTCTACGCTATGAAACAGACGAAGAAGACGAAGTTTGTTCTTGGGAAGAGATGGTTCGGCTAGAAAGCATTGGCGCTGTAACGCAAAAATTAGCTTCCGTACCACGGGGTAATGTGGAACCTCTCACAACAGAAGATTGTCCTGAAGCGGAACGTATCCGTAACCATTACACTGACTTAAATCCAGAGTCAGGGGAATATCAATAATTTAGATTGATTCAGGATTCATGATTCAGATAGGCTCTCAAAGGCAGGGCAGTAACCTTCAAGGGTAACTTTGAAGTTATATAACGGGGCGGCGGGATTCCAACACCGTTGCCCTCTTTGGTATCGGCAAGTTCCACAACATTCTAGATCAGACAAAGCATAGCGATGCTTACGACGGTCTGCATCAACGCTATTCTGGTTGAGTAGTTCTCGTTGTGACAACCCCCGCAATACTATTTCCTCCCCCTGCCAACGGGCTTCTATTAAACCAGTATCAGCAAATTGCTGCCAACGAGGATCATCTGTAATTGTATCCGGAAGGGTAATTGTAATTACAGCCTCTAGCTCTGTCAACTCACCTTCATAATTAGTTTCAGGTGCAGAAGGTTGTAAAAATGTTTCCCCAATTGGTAATTCTACCAAAATGCCAGCTGCGGGAGAATGGACATGATAACGATTTTGTAACTCTTCTAAACCAGTTAGGTCAGCTAAGTAAGCAGGTGAACCGTGGACAAAAACGACGTGCTGGGGTCGTAAATTATGAATTAGCTGTGTTGTCCCAGGGCCATCACTATGTTGAGCCAAAAGATAACAATCAACAGTTGTTTTTGCTAAATATTCTTGATTAACTTTGATATCAATTTTTTCTGGTAAGAGAATTAGCCAAGGGCCAGTATTAGGTTGACAATATTTACTCAAATCCGCTGTAGAATCCGTAAGAACAATACAAGGGGAACTACCCAAAGTAGCCAAATTTTCTACTTTTAACCGCCGCACACGAGGACGCACTCGTTCATCCCAAAATAAAGGTTGATGGCGGGCAAAGTTCTGGACTGATGAAGGAAGATGGGATAACAGTTCTAAATAAGCATCACAACCAGTAGCAACAGCACCATCAACCCAAATATCTAAATCTTTACCGGTAAAATGGTGATGAGAGCGTAACAGCATTAACAATTCTTGGCCTAACCCTAAAGCAGGTGTAGGTAAAATTACGGAACAATGATCAGTGATGGCTCGATTAATTCTTTCTGCTAATTGATTTTCTTGGTTGCGTCGGTGGGGATGACGGGATGTTCCATAATTACCTTCAATTAACAGCACATCTATATTTAAACCCCGTAATTCCTCTAAACGTAACCCTTCGACTAATCTAGAATTGGATAAAAAGAAATCACCCGTATAAAGTAACTTGTAATCACGTTCTTGGGTATGGTAGGTGAGGAGAATAGCTACAGCCCCTGGTAAATGACCTGCGGGAAATAACTCTACTACAAGATTTTCTTGAATTTCTATAGGCGATTGTAATGGCAGCGCCTGACATAATAAAGGAATTTCTTGGGGATCTTGTTCTGGCCAATTTAGTGGTAGTAACTTGCTAGTCACCTCACTAGCATAGATAGGTAACAGTGGAAAAGCTTGATTTAGAGCCAACAAACCTCTAGCATGATCTGGATGAGCATGACTAATCAATACTAAATCTACTGGTAATGGTGAATTACCTCTCTGTGCTGATTTAGTAATTCCTTTAGAAAGGGATGAGATATCCGCTAAACCACAATCTAACAAAATGCGGTGTGGCCCCATTCGCACTAGTAGACATACACCTTCATCTTGATGCTGAACGCTATAGGGTAAGCATTCTAATTCATTAGCTGTTTCCCCAGCATCAGGGCCAGAGGATACCGACAGATCATTCCTCATGCTCTCCTGCTCCATAAAACTAATCCAATACCGGAATTATCCAGACATTGAGGTTTATTTCCTGCTTCCTCCGGGACTGTCGGTATTTAACCCCGTCCACAGGCAGACACGACTAAGCAAGCCGCCTTTGATAGATTAATTGCGGCATATAGTCTTTATCTAGACTAGCACCGCAAATAAGATAGTTGTACACTCACTCTATCTAAGTAACGGCATTGAGTGTTGATTTTCACAGGAAAACCCTTGACTTAACCCGCAGTTAAATTTTTTATTACGGGGTTTAGCTGAATCTGAATCATCGCTCATATCACAGGACTTCCGCAACTGGTACATTGGTAAGGTGCGTCAGACTGCATGAATCTAGTAAATAAACAGATTTTTGATATCTGACGCACCCTACAATAGATTTCTGGTGTGACACGCAGCTTTAGTCCTATATCAATGTGCAGAACCATTGCCATGATAGTTGTCTGAATCATAATATCCATTTTTTGTGCCGAAAAATAAGCACGCAAAGGTAAATACAACTGTTAATCCCACTAAAATCAGCTTTACATCCATCTGTTTACCATCCTTGATTCAAGACCTTTTTATATTAATAGTGTGATTGTGTCTTGATGTGGAATCACTAGAAAATCTTTACTATGCTTGGGGAAATTGGGCAATAAGTATAATTAAGTAGTCGGACAACATTAAATTCACTCGTTTAGATAGGGAACAGGGAACAGAAAAATCAGTTGTGTAATTAATTCTGTTTCATTACTTATCTCATTAATTTAGATTCTATTCTAAACCTTTCCCCCTGCCTCTTCCAGTCAGGTGAAAAGGGAGTATAAGCCCCAAGGAAGCTGATACAGGGTGGAGTCTAAGCCTCGTCACGGTCTTTCCTCTTGCTCCCTGATCCTTTTCTTCTTGTTGATGTGAGTGATCCATGATTTCCTACATCATTTGGGAATAATAAAGTATCATACCTCCAGGATGTAGTCATATGGCTAGCACTCAAATTGATATTTCGGGATACCAGATTAAGGAAGAACTATATCAAGGTTCTAGAACTGTTGTTTATCAAGGAGTTAGAGTAATTGACTCCTTACCAGTAGTGATTAAGCTGCTGAAAAATCCTTCTCCCACTTTTAATGAGTTGGTGCAGTTTCGCAATCAGTACACCATTGCCAAAAATCTCCAGCAATCTGAAATTATTCAAACTTACAGCTTAGAAGTATACAACAATAGTTATGCTTTAGTGATGGAAGACTTTGGGGGAGTATCTCTCAATGAATGGATACAAAAATATGAGAAAAAACTATCTCTCAGTAATTTTCTGGACGTAGCTATATCTTTATGCAACATCTTAGATATTATTTACCGTCACCGCATTATTCATAAAGATATAAAACCAGCCAATATTTTAATTAATCCTGAAACTAAACAAGTTAAATTAATTGACTTTAGTATTTCTTCTCTGCTGCCACGAGAAACTCAAAGTTTAATCAGTGCCAATGTTTTAGAAGGAACTCTAGCTTATATTTCCCCCGAACAAACTGGACGGATGAATCGGTGTGTTGAATACCGGACAGATTTTTATTCTTTGGGTATAACATTTTACGAATTACTGACGGGAGAATTACCTTTTCAGTCAGAAGATGCGATGGAATTGGTACATTGTCAGATTGCGAAAGCCGCACCTTTAATACATGAAATAAATCCCACTATTCCATCTGTATTATCAGAAATTGTCAAAAAACTGATGGCGAAAAATGCAGAAGGCCGCTATCAAAGTGCATTAGGGCTGAAGTATGATTTAGAAAATTGCCTGCGGCAACTGAAGGAAACAGGGACAATTACAGACTTTCCCATTGCACAAAGGGATTTGTGCGATCGCTTTATTATTCCTGACAAGCTTTATGGACGGGAAACCGAAGTAGAAACACTAATCCAAGCATTTGAGCGTGTCAGTGTCGGGACAACCGAAATGATGCTGATAGCTGGGTTCTCTGGGATTGGGAAAACTGCGGTTGTTAATGAAGTTCACAAACCAATTGTGAGAAAACATGGTTATTTTATTAAAGGTAAATATGACCAATTTAATCGCAATATTCCCTTTTCAGCATTTGTCCAAGCTTTCCGGGATTTAATGGGGCAATTGTTGACAGAAAGTGATGCTCAAATCCAAACATGGAAAAGTAAGATTTTAGCGGCTGTAGGTGAAAATGGACAGGTAATTCTTGAAGTCATTCCTGAATTAGAAAGAATTATTGGTCAACAACCACCAGTCATCAAACTATCAGGAACTTCTGCCCAAAATAGATTTAATTTATTATTCCATAATTTTGTTCAGGTATTCACTACTAAGGAACATCCTTTAGTGATGTTTTTAGATGATTTACAGTGGGCAGATTTGGCATCTCTGAAGTTGATAGAGTTGCTGATGAGTGAATCAGTCGGAGGATATTTATTATTAATTGGTGCTTATCGAGATAATGAAGTTTCATCTGCTCATCCTTTGATGTTCAGTTTGGAAGAAATTAGGAAAGCCCAAGCCACAGTCAATACTATTACCCTTGCTCCCCTTAGTAACTCTAGTTTAAATCAATTGGTGGCAGATACGCTGAGTTGTTCAGCAGAAATTGCCCAACCATTAACAGAATTAGTTTATCAAAAAACTCAGGGAAATCCATTTTTTAGTACGCAGTTTCTGAAGGCACTGTATGAAGATGCAATAATTAAATTTGATTGGGAAGGGGGAAATTGGCAGTGTAATATTGTTGCAGTTAAGGAGTTATCGCTCTCTGATGATGTTGTTGAATTTATGGCATTGCAGTTACAGAAATTGCCAGAAAAAACACAGGAGATTTTAAAGTTTGCAGCGTGTATTGGTAATCAATTCGACCTCGTGACATTGGCGATTATTTGGGAAAAGTCGGAAACTGAAACCGCTACAGTCCTATGGAAAGCATTACAAGAAGGACTGATTTTACCCCAGAGTGAAGTTTATAAATTTTATGTGGGGAGGGAAGTACTGGATGGGGTAAAAGGTTCTCAGGTTGTCACCTACAAATTCCTACACGATCGCGTTCAGCAAGCTGCATACTCATTGATTCCAGAAGAGCAAAAGCAGTATACACATTACCGAATTGGTCAATTGTTGCTGCAAGGGTTATCCCAGACGGAACAGGAGGAGAGGATTTTTGATATTGTCAACCAATTGAATCTGGGGCAAGCTGTTATTGCTACCACTGAGCAAAAACAACAACTGGCTAATCTAAATTTAAAAGCTGGACAAAAAGCTAAACTCTCAGCAGCCTATCAAGCGGCTCAGGATTATTGCACCATTGGGATGGGTTTATTATCCCCAGATGCTTGGCATGAAAATTATACACTCATGTACAGTTTGCATCGTGATGGTTCCGAAGCAGCTTATCTTTGTAGTAACTTTGACCAAGCCGAAGTCCTGTATGGGGAGACGCTCAAATATGCTCAAACTGCCCTGGATAAAGCCATAATTTATCGGGTGCAGATGACCCAGTACCAGCTTCAGGGACGAAATGGTGAAGCGATCGCTATTCAACGTCAAAGTTTACAGCTGCTGGGGTGGACAATGCCCACAGAGGCAGAGATGATCCAATCTAGCCTGGATGCAGAAATCGCCACGGTTCAGCAATTTATAGAGCAGCATACCATTGAGTCAATTCTTGCCGCCCCCAAAATGACAGATGCCAGGATGGCAGAAATACTGCGAATTTTACAAATTCTGTTCTATGCTGCATGGCTTGATGGTCAACCGACTTTAGCATTACTCGCCCTCGCCAAGATGACCACACTGTCATTACAGTATGGTAATAGCGATATGTCTCCCTTTGGCTATGCTGGCTATGGCTTAATTGCTAATGGTGTCCTCAAGGACTGCGCTACTGCTTATCAGTTTGGGGAAATGGCAGTACAGCTTTGTGAACAGTTTGACAATGCTGATGTGCGTGGTATGACTAATTTCATCTTTGCCGCTGATGTGCATAGCTGGAATCGTCCTATTCGAGAGGCGGATACATACTATAACAACGCTTACAAATATGGGATGGAAGCTGGAAACTGGCTAACAGTAGGCTTTATGATGATGCAGAGTGGTTCTGATCGCCTGACCTATGGTAAAAACTTAGATGATTTGTATGCGATCGCTCAAAACCACGCAGCTTTTCTGGATCAAATCAAAAGCTTAGATAACCTGAATGCCTTAACAGTTGGAGTAATTCAACCGATCCGCCAACTCCTTGGTTTGACCAAAACGTCGTTTACCTTTGATGATGACAGCTTTAGTGAAGCCCAGTATTTGCAAAAATACGTCCATGCTCCCTATCATTTGGCTTGGTTATATTCTGTCAAAATTCGCCATGCCTATTTATTTGCTCATCAAGCTGTATACCCTGATTTAATCCCCCAACTGAGCATTATTGAAAACACTATTTCCAGTCATGCAAAAGTTCCTTCCAGCGTTTTTTATGTGGCATTAATGCACCTCGCTTTAGCTGAAGCAGCTTCCGAAGATTCTGAGCGTCAACACCATTTACAAGCACTCATCCCTCTAGAAGAACGCTTGAATCTGTGGGCAAAAGCTTGTCCTCAAAATCTTCTGCACAAATGTCTACTCATCCAAGCAGAAAAAGCCAGACTCAACAAACAAAAAACCGAGGCAATTGAACTTTATGATCAGGCAATTACCCAAGCTAAAGCAAACAAGTATGGCTACGAAGAAGGGTTAGCCAATGAACTGGCAACTAAATTCTACCTTGACTGGGGCAAAGAAAAAGTTGCCGCAGCTTATATGCAGGAAGCATACTATTGCTATGCCCGTTGGGGTGCAAAAGCCAAAAACGATGACTTAGAAAAACGTTATCCTCAACTGCTGCAACCCATCCTGCAACAACAAAAAATTGGTTTCAATGCCCTAGACTCCTTAGCTACTCTTGTCAGTACCTCAACTTCCTCATCTACTTCCACTTTGAGAACTAGTATTTCAGATGTACTAGATTTAGCTTCAGTCCTCAAAGCAGCTCAAGCGATTTCTAGTTCTCTGGAATTACAGGAACTTATCGCCCATCTGACTCGCATTATCTTAGAAAACTCTGGCGCGGAAAAATCTGTAGTCATTCTTCCCCAAGATAATGAATGGCAAGTTCGCGCAACCACCTTTATCGATCACCATTCAAATTCTCAGAGTAATATTAAAACCATTCTTGATTCACAACTACTAGATACTTGTGAGGATATCCCTAAAAAAATCATCAATTACGTTAAAAATACCCAAAAAACTGTAATTATAGACAATTGCCAAACAGATATTCCTGGTGTGATTGGGAAATATATGCTGCAATATCAACCCCAAAGTGTATTATGCACACCGATTATTAAACAAGGGCATTTGTTAGGGATTATATATCTAGAAAACAAGTTAACAAGCGGGGTGTTTTCTAAGGAACGGCTACAGATCATCAAACTACTTTCCTCCCAAGCAGCAATATCTCTAGAAAATTCTCAGCTTTACCAACAAGCACAACAAGCTTTACAGAATTTACAAGCAGCACAATTACAAATTGTGCAAAGTGAAAAAATGTCTGCATTAGGTAACTTAGTGGCTGGAGTAGCCCATGAAATGAATAATCCTTTGGGCTTTATTTCTGCTACTCTCGAACAAGCTAAACCCAGCTTGGATGATATTTTTGAACACTTAAAACTATATCAAGAAAGCTTTCCCAATCCATCTCCCAAAATTATTCATCATGCCGAGAAAATTGACTTAGATTATAGCTTGGAAGACTTACCCAAGATGATTAACTCAATGACAGTAGCCTGCGATCGTCTCTGCAACATTAGCACTAGCTTAAGAACTTTTTCCCGCATGGATAAAGATTATAAAGTTCCTTTTAATATTCATGAAGGTATTGATAGCACAATTTTAATTCTCAAGCATCGCCTAAAAGCTAGTCAACAACATCCAGAGATTGAAGTAACTACAAACTATGGTGATTTATCTCTGGTGGAATGTTTCCCTGGCCAATTAAATCAGGTATTTATGAATATTCTAGCAAATGCCATTGATGCTTTAGAAGAATCAAATACTGGGAGGAGTTTTAGCGACATTCAAGCAAATCCCAACTGCATTACAATTACAACATCAATGGAAAATCACCAAGCCAAGATTCAGATTGCTGATAATGGTAATGGGATGAGTGAAGCCATCAAACAAGAGATTTTCGATCATTTATTTACTACTAAAGCTGTAGGTAAAGGGACAGGTTTAGGACTAGCGATCGCACGTCAAATTGTTACCGAAACTCATAATGGCAAGTTGAGTTGTAATTCTATTCTGGGTAAGGGGACAGAATTTGTGATTGAAATTCCACTCTCATGAACTACCCCAGGCTACTAGGACAAATTTAGTACATTTCTGTTTTCTAGCCGAATCAGCACCAGTTTCTGCTAAAATTCCTCAAGCGGTTCCCGGAAAAATTCCCCAAACCATTCCTCAACCTGTTTGAACTATCTTGGTAATTGAAACCAACATCCAAAATCTAAAATGCTAAGAGCCGGAATTGTCGGACTTCCCAACGTCGGAAAATCAACCTTATTTAACGCTGTAGTGGCTAACGCTAAAGCCGAAGCAGCTAATTTCCCATTCTGCACTATTGAACCGAATGTTGGCATTGTCTCAGTACCAGATGACCGGTTAGACGTTCTCGCCAAAATTGCCACGTCAGTACAAACTGTCCCTGCGCGGGTGGAGTTTGTAGATATCGCTGGTTTGGTGAAAGGCGCAAGTCAGGGTGAAGGACTGGGTAATCAATTTTTATCACACATTCGAGAAGTTGATGCGATCGTTCATGTTGTGCGTTGTTTTGAAAATGACGATATCATTCACGTTGCTGGTTCTGTTGACCCAGCGAGAGATATTGAAATCATTAATTTAGAATTGGGTTTATCTGATTTATTCCAAATTGAACGCCGTATTGACAGAACTCGCAAACTAGCACGCACTAGCAAAGATGCACAATTTGAAATCACCGTCTTGGAAAAATTAGCTGCGGCGTTAAATGAAGGTAAATCTGTTCGTCAAGTAAGTTTGAATGAAGAAGAAGCTGAAATTATTAAAGGTTTAGGACTTCTTACCAATAAACCAATTATCTATGCTGCTAATGTGTCTGAAGATGATTTAGCAACAGGTAATGATTTTGTTGAAAGAGTACGAGAAGTTGCGGCTCAAGAAAAAGCCCAAGTTGTGATTGTTTCTGCACAGGTGGAAGCAGAACTTGTGGAATTACCAGAAGCAGATAAAGCTGATTTTTTGGAATCTTTGGGTGTGAAAGAAGGTGGTTTAAAATCTTTAATTCGTGCCACTTATACCCTGTTAGGTTTACGGACTTATTTTACCTGTGGGCCTAAAGAAACTCGTGCTTGGACAATTAATGCGGGAATGTCTGCACCCCAAGCTGCTGGTGTTATTCACTCTGATTTTGAGAGGGGATTTATTCGCGCTGAGACTGTTGCTTATAATGATTTAGTAACACATGGTTCTATGAATGCTGCGAAAGAAAAAGGTTTGGTGAGAAGTGAAGGTAAAGAGTATGTTGTACAAGAAGGAGATGTGTTATTATTCCGGTTTAATGTGTAGATAAAAATCTCACGCAAAGACGCAAAGGTAAAATTCATAGTTAACGCTAGTAATTTGTAAGAATTCAGGAGTCAGGAGTCAGGAGGAAGAAGTCAGGAGTCAGGAGTCAGGAGGAAGAATATTTTTCTCTTCTGTTAAGAGTTCCCTGCTATCTCAAATATTCTGTATCCTGAATCCCCATCTCAACTAAACCTTCTGCCCTCTGCCTCCTGCCTTCTGCCTTCTGCCTTCTTCAATCACCTATGATGTAGGTTGAAGAACCCATATTTTCATCATCTGTTCCTAAAATTAGTCCACCGACTGCACCTGGGAGAAGTTCCAATCCTTCGATTTTGTGATAATAATCGCGGTAGATAGAGAAAAGTTGCTGAGTTTGTCGCCATTCTATTTGCTCATCATGTAATGCTAAATAACCAGCAATGTAAACAGCAGATTGAAAAGGCCCATCATCTCCAGAATCGTTAGCTGAGGTGATGTAAACAATACCGGCTGAGTCTATTTTTAGATCTGAAATATGGCGAACATTACCACCAGGGAAAGGTACTTTAAAATTAGCTGAACCTACATTAGTAATTTGATATTTAGTTAAATTGAGCTTTCCCCAATAAATTTTTGCTGGTTGCTCACCTTCTCCACGATGTCCCCAAACTGCAATTAATTGATTATCAATTTTTTGTAAACAGAAAGATTCAAAATTACTGTCTTGGGTAATTTCTGGTAAATCAAATTCTTTAAAAATATTTATATTTTTTTTGTTGGCATCTAGCTGGAAATGATAAGCTTTACCCTGACTATTGACAGCAATAAAATCAGAGTTGTTGGTATCTGGAATAGATGTTAATGCCTCTAAATCTATAGGTAGTTTAATATTTTTTTGCCAATTTAAGGGTAAATATTGAGGTCGATTTTTACCATGAAAACTAATAATTGCTAAACGTACTTGATTTGGTTTTTTGTTGTCATGGACAATTAAAAAATCTAGTTGATCATTTTTCTGATTTATCAAAGCCATGCCACTAATACCAAAGGGAATTCCACCCCGCACAGGTATCCAAGTTTGTGCAGAAACTTGTTGAGATATTAATAATAATCCACTCAAAACTACCATTATGATGACTAATCTGAGAAATTTCGGCATATTGATTGATCTAAGTAGATTTATCATCATACCAAACCCAGGAAAATTATTTAGAAGGAATTAATTTTATTAAGCAATACTTCCCCTCTTTCTTGCTTCTTTGTAGGAGGTGCCAACATTTTTGATACCTGCTTTAATCATTTCTCTTTCTAAAAGGGCAAAGAAATGGTTTCTATCACCACCTCTGACTACAGCCTGATTATGTGCTTCTGCGATCGCAACAGGATAACCGTATCCTTTCTGAACTTGTGCCAACATTAATCCTAGTGCTTGGTCGAGCATAGCTGTGTTTTCTGCTACCCAAACAGGAACTTCTATCCGAGCAATTTCTGCACCTACATTAACGTGACAAAAATAAATGGTTTGGTCTGCGTATAATTCTAAAATTCGGTTATTGCTACGCCAGAGAGGGCCACGTTGTCCTGGTTGGAGTTGGGTTGCCCATAGAGATGTATCGCGTAAGGAATCAAATATTTTACAAGGTACATATTCTAATTGGTTAGGGCAATGAGTGATGCAATCAGGTACTGGATGGGGACAAGCTAATAACCGTAAAAAGTTCATGGAGTCGATATTGCGAGAGGCGCTAAGATAGCCCATGATGGGAATTTGGGCTTGACGCATTTGTTGCCAGGCTTCTAAGATGGGGGGCAAAATGCGATCGCGAGCATCTATCGGTAATTGATCTAAAAACCAATAAATTAAAGAACCATCCACCATTGCTAAAGCTGGTGCTTCTGTTTTTGCACTACAAGCTAGTTCTGCTAATACCGTAGTTTCTGAAGCAGTACGGCGATGACTCATCCATTCTTCGGTTCTTAAACCCCACTGACGGGCAATATATAAATCTTCTGGGCGATAAAATACCTCCGGCAAACTATCTAGTAATGGGTGACGATTTTGACCGTAGTGTAAAACAACTCTACCGATATTTAGTAAATAACAATAGGCAATTTCGTGATGATTAGGGGCAATTTGTGAACCGTCTGTAGCGATGACGGTATGAACTTTAGGGGGGATAGAGATATCAATACAGGTTTCTAGGGATTCCATTGGTGTAGCATTGGCAAAGAGGATGCGATCGCGCCATTTTTCTTGACGTTCAATTAATTCTTGTTGACATTCAACCGCTTGTTTTAAATTTTGTTTTGCCAATTCCAACCGCCGATTGCTTTCAGCAACTTCTGAGGAAAGATGCTGACTTAATCCTTGCATTTGTCGCGCTAATTTTGTTAAATCAAGCATAAAAATAAATACTAAATTCTGAATCCTGAATATTTGCAATTCCAACCATTAAAACAATAACTGATGATTTTAATTCTTTAATTTTCACTCTGTGGAGGCTGACTTGGTTTATGTAGCCCCAGACTGCTAGTCTGAGGGCATATTTAACAACAGATTGAATCTATCAAATCCACTTAGAGAAATCTTGAGAAAACTGAGAAAGTGATATTACCTGAATACGTGAATCATCTGCTCCTGCTTCCCTTTCTGGTTGAGTATTATAACCCCAATCTGCTAAGAAAAGTTGAACATGATCTAAGTCTGATTGTTTTTGGACTAATTGTAATGTTTTCAGTCTATCTTCAACAAACCACAAACTCGCTGGTTTGGTATTTGCTTTCTCAATTAATTCCCGCAAAGTGTCATATTTTGGGCGTTTTACTTCCTTCCCAAAAATGGATTCAGGTGCTAAATCAACTCCTTCTCTTTGTAATAATTGCTTGACAAAACGCCCTTCCTTAGTAGTGACAATGTATAAATTCACTCCACTAACAAGAGTCATTTTTAGTCTTTCTATCACCCCTGGATAGAATTTATGCAAACTTAACCAACCATCTAAATCTGTGGCTATCCATTCATCTCGCAAGGTGTCAAGTTTTTTGGCAACTTCTTTTGCCTCTAAGTTATCTGCACCTAAAATCTGAGGAGTAATATTTGCCCATGCTTGCAAAATTTTATCATCAGAAAAACCCTCAATTAAGGCTTTAATTAGAACAGGCATTTCCCAACCGGTTTCAATTACAGGACGCAAGCGATAGAATCTTAAAGCTAAATCATCCGGTGGTGTGTCGTTAGCAGATGACCAAATTTGACAGTAGGTACGCCACGCTACCTCAAAATATTCAATTAGTCCATCGCAAATCACTCCATCAAAATCTAAGGCTAATATCGTAGGACTATTTGCTGTCATTGTTTTGAGGACGAAAACTGCTTTTTTTAGCTTATCGTATTCTTTAGAGAAAATTAGGTATGCAAGCTAACATAGGGTTTGCTGAAAAAGTTATCTGTGTTCGCGCAGCGTGACGTAAGTCATGGGCTAGGAGTCAGAATTCAGGAGTCAGGAGTCAGGAGGAAGAATTAGAAGAAGAGAAGAATCGTCTTGAATCTGGTCAAGTTATAGGTAAATGAACAGTTTCAACGCTTATTCCTTGCACCTGATTCACCTTTTTAACCTTCCAACTCTTGATATATCTAAGTTTTAGCTTTATTAAGCAAGCCCTAACATAGGCAGTGCTGCCAAAAACACAAGTTACTTTAAATAAGTAAAAATGCTTATTTTTCTTTATATTTAGTAAACTGGTTGAGAAATATGGGAAAACTAAGCTTGCTGGCTGCTTTACTCCGTATAAAATATTTTTGTAGTATGAGAAATTTTTTAAAAATTACAAGTCATGTCAATATTTCATTACGTTTCCTGTTAATTGTTCCCTTTCTCATTCAAATTTCGGTGACTGTGGGTTTGGTTGGGTATCTCTCCTACCAAAATGGGCAGAAAACAGTTAATGAGTTAGTAGCTCAAATTATGGACAAAACCAGTAACGTAGTCAATCAACATTTGAATAACTACTTGGCAGTTCCAAATCAACTAAATCAGATGAATGCTGATGCTGTTGAAACAGGAATGTTGAATTTACAAAACCTGGAAGTTGGAGGACGATATTTCTGGAAACAGATGCAGCTTCATCAAAATTTAGGCTATAACGGCTACATTTTAGCTACTGGTAAAGGGGCTGGCGCTGGTAACTATGCCGATAAGAAACTGAAGACATTAGAAATATTTCCGAAGGTAGTTAAGGGAGTATCGACAATTTATTCCTATGCTACGGACAATCAAGGTAATAAAACGACGCTACTCAATACTTATAACTACAACGGCTTAGAACAACCTTGGTATACAGAGACTGTAAAAGCTGGTAAACCGATTTGGAGCGGTGTCCATCCTTGGATTGGTGCTTTTAACTCTGGTTCTATTGCCGCATCCGCAAATTATCCTATTTATGATCAAAGCGGTAAATTATTTGCTGTCTTTGGGGTTGATTTACTGCTTTCTAATATCAGTAATTTTCTAGAAAAGATTCACGTTAGCAACAATGGCGTTGTTTTTATCATTGAGCGTAATGGTCTATTAATTGCCGATTCTAGTTCTACAAAGCCTTACAAAATCGTCAATACTCAAACTGAGAGGATCACTGCAACTGACAGTTCTAGCCCCCTAATTCGAGCAACTGCACAGTATTTACAGCAAAAACCCAGTAATTTGCAGCTGATTCAAGATCCACAACAGTTGAAATTTAATTTTCAGGGTAATAACCAATTTGTCAAAGTCACTCCTTGGCGCGACCAGTTGGGTTTGGACTGGTTGGTTGTCTTGGCTGTTCCCGAATCGGATTTTATGGGGCAAATTCAGGAGAACACACGTAACACCATCTTTTTGTGTCTGGCGACTTTGGTAGTGGCATCTCTTATGGGTATTTATACATCTCGTTGGATTACTAAACCCATTTTAGATTTGAGTCAAGCAAGTCGGGTAATTGCTGATGGCGATTTCAACAAATCGGTAGAGCTAAAAGGTATTAATGAATTAGAGATACTTGGTCAGTCTTTTAACCATATGGCCAGACAACTACAAGAATCTTTTACAGCTTTAGAAACTGCTAACCAAAACTTAGAACAGTCTAATACTGAATTAGAACAACGGGTAGAGGCGCGAACCCTTGAACTGCAAGCAACAATTCAAGAATTACACCACACTCAAACTCAGATGGTGCAGAGTGAAAAAATGTCTGCTCTCGGTCAAATGGTGGCGGGTATAGCTCATGAAATCAACAATCCTGTCAATTTCATTCATGGCAATCTCACCCATATTGAACAGTACACTGAAGATTTGTTGTCTTTAGCACAACTGTATCAAGATTATTTACCCGCACCATCTGTAGAAATTATAGAGAAACTAGATGAGATTGATTTTGAATTTTTGGAAGAGGACTTAGGCAAAATACTCAAGTCAATGGCAATGGGAACGACGCGGATTCAGGAAATTGTGTTGTCATTACGAAATTTTTCGCGTTTAGATGAGGCAGAAGTGAAAGAGGTTGATATTCATGAAGGTATTGATAGTACCCTGGTGATTTTAAATAACCGCCTCAAAGCTAAGTCTGATCGTATGGGTATTGAGGTGATCAAGGAGTACGGAAAGTTGCCTTTGATTGATTGCTACGCAGGTCAACTCAATCAAGTGTTTATGAATATACTGAATAATGCCATTGATGCTCTAGAGGAAAGGGATAAAGTGCGATCGCTAGATGAAATTAACACTCAGCCTAGCAAAATCAAGATTTCTACAGTATATCAAGATGGCTGGATTAGTATTCACATCACAGATAATGGGCTGGGCATCAGAGAAGAAGACAATTCCAATGTCTTTAATCCATTTTTCACTACCAAACCTGTAGGCAAGGGAACTGGTTTAGGTTTATCCATTAGCTATCAAATTATTACCCAAAAACACGGCGGCAAGTTTTATTTTCACTCAACCCCTGGAGAAGGAACGGAGTTTATCATCCAGTTACCCATGCGTACTACCTGAGTTCGGAGTTTCTCCTATGCCTACGGCACGGCTTCGCCGAACGGAGACGCTACGCGAACGGAGTTATGATTTTTAAGGGCGAGATAATAAGGGTTTGAGACTCTTACTGGGGGGAGTTTTCCACAAATTATCTTATGTCGAACTCAGGTGTACTGGGTGCTGATATTGACGAAGGAGGGACTTACCCCTGTAAGCTGCTCTCTCGTCTCTTCGGTCAATTTTACATAAATTATACATAAATTAAAGATGAATTATGTTTTGGTTTATCTACTGATAATTACATACTAATATTTAAGTAATTATGTTGGTAATTTTTCCGTAAAATGAATATCATTTATGTAAAAATACTTAATTGATTTGGAGAATCAAGGGGTTTTACTGATAATCTTTCTTAATTGTTAATCAATTTACCACTAAAACTTAATTTTTAATGGCTCACTGCGATGAGGGTCACTAACTTGATATTTAGAATTTATAAGTATTTTTACGCTTTTCTATTCAATATAAATAAAGTTCTATTAAACGTAGGCTGTGTTAGAAAAATGTTCTTTTGTAATAACGAGCTCAAAGATGCTACTGCAAGATATTAGAATCCAACCGAATCAAGTTCATAATCGTGATTATGTGCAAGAAATCAATGATTATGTGGAACATTTATACGGTGAAATTCCCATTTCTCCTTGCCCGTTTACAAAGAAAGAAATAGAAGAATTAGATAGTCACAATGAACTGCTTGTCTACTTGCCTGCCAAGATGTCAATGAAGCAACTTTGCCAACAATTTGGGATCAAGGCAAATGTAGATTTCGAGCATGAAACCATGATCAAAAATACAATGGTTTCTGAAGATCAGTGGTTTGTTACATCTGCATCAAAAACTCCAGAACTTATGTACAAAACTGGAGTAGCTGCAAAACGGATGTATGAAGACGAAGGTTTACACGGAATGGATTTTAGGCGTTATCTAGCCTTTGCTGCTACTTTTAAATATAAGTTTGGCGTATTACCAGACCAAACATACTGGACATTTCTCTTGTCGGGAAGTTATGACCGCAGTGGAATATCCATTGTAGGATTCGATTCCCGAAATGTTTTAAATCATCACGGTTGGATGAAGAATTTCAAAGCCAAGTTTTTAGGTTCAAGATATATAGTCATTGCTCCGAGAGTAGAGATTGTTCCTGAAACGGTAGACCTAACAAGAGCTTATCGAGAAAAAAGAGGTACTGCGGGTAAAGAAGCAGATATGGAATAGAGTCGATTCACTGTAGGAGTAGTTTGTAATCAATGCTAACTGAAATTTTGCAACAAGGGGAAAAGTATGACTTACTTAACCCCTTATTTTTTGCCAACCCTGATGCAACTTTGCATCAAATGCGGACTGAAAATCCGATTTATTGGCATTCTCAATTGGAGTCATGGATTCTCACTCGTTACGTTGATATTTACAATGTCATCCGTGATCAAAGATTTTCTGTAGACAGAGGTGGCAAGATTGGCAAAAGCAAATCTTTAGTAATAAAAAATAAGCTAGATTTTTGCAATCAATACTTTACCCAGTGGATGGTATTTTCTGATCCTCCTAGACATACGCGACTCCGTAATTTAGTGGGTAAGGCATTCACTCCACAGCTTATAGAAAGCTTGCATCCTTTGATTCAAAACTTTGCTGATGAATTAATCAATGCGATTCAATGCAGTGGCAAAATGGAAGTGATTGATGATTTTGCTGTTCCTTTACCAGCCCTGGTCACGGCGAAGTTGTTGGGTGTACCACAAGAGGATATTCCACTACTTAAACGCTGGAGTAGCAATATGTTTATGCTCTTTGGGGCTGGTTGGGCTAGTGAGGAAGTTGTAGAAACTACTTACCAAAGCTTAGTAGATAGTATTCAATACTTTGATGCTCTGATTGCAGAGTACCGTCAATCTCCTAGCAATAATTTAATTAATCAGTTAATAGCTGCTGAAGATCATGGTAGTGTGCTAAGTGCTGAAGAACTGACAGCAACCTGTATTACTTTTATGGCAGGTGCATATGAAACTACAACTTATTTGATTAGCAATGGATTGTTGGCTTTGTTACAAAATCCTGAACAGCTACAGATGTTACAAGAGAATCCTCTGTTGATTGATTCGACAGTAGAAGAAATTTTGCGATATTGCGGGCCTGCTTTTAGTGTAGTTCGTAGAGCGATCGCTCCGCTGACCGAAGGTATCGCAGATATTGAAATAGATGGTCATTTAATTACTAGTGGGCAGAAAATATATTGCGTTTTACACGCTGCTAATCATGATCCCGCTAAGTTCTCTAACCCAGATAAATTTGAAATAACTCGCAAGGAAAATCGTCATCTTGGCTTAGGACAAGGTATTCATGTTTGTCTAGGTGCAGCTTTGACACGTCTGGAAACAAAAATTGCAATCAACACTATTCTCCAACGCTTGCAAAATATCCGCCTGGATACTGAACAGTTGACTTGGATACCAAATTTGGCAATGCGGGGTTTGGAAGAATTACCTATTGTGTTTTCACGTCAATAATGACGGGGCTTTAAACCTAAATTTTCGGTCAAAGGCTCTGCTTGGTTGTGATAGTAGAGGCAGAGCCTCTTTATAGCATTCCCAGTCAGAGACTGGGAACGAGATCAAACTTCTGACTCCTGAACTCCCGAACTCCTGAACTCCTGAACTCCTGACTCCTGACTCCTGACTCCTGACTCCTGAACTCCGAACTCCGAACTCCGTCTTCTAACCTGCCATTTCTTTTAATACTTGCCGAATAGTATCTGCTGGTACTTCGTCAGTAACTTTCACTGCACCAATTTGGGTTGGTAACACAAACCGCACTTTACCGGATTTGACTTTTTTATCTAATTGCAAAGCATCAATAATAGCTTCAATATCCAAACCTGCTGGTAATTGTGTCGGTAAACCAGCTTTTTTAATTAAAGCGTTTTGACGTTCTGTGTCTGCTTTTTGCCAAAGTCCCAATTTTTCGGCAATTTCTCCTGCGGATACCATACCAATGCCTACAGCTTCCCCATGTTTAAGTAAACGATACTCAGTCAAGCTTTCTACCGCATGACCGATAGTGTGACCATAGTTAAGAATGGCGCGGAGTCCAGATTCTTTTTCATCTTTGCTGACAACATCTGCTTTCGCTTGACAAGAATGGGTTAATATGTAATTTATCAGGTCGGATTTTACATAGCGGAGTTGGTCAAGGTGTTTACTCGCTTCCAATTGGGTAAACAGTTCAGCGTCCCAAATTACGCCATACTTGATCACTTCCGCCATTCCCGCTCGAAATTCCCTCGCTGGCAGGGTTTTTAAGACTTCTGGATCAATTAAGACTAGGCGCGGTTGATGGAATGCGCCAATTAAGTTTTTGCCGTGGGGATGATTTACCCCGGTTTTACCACCAATTGCCGAATCTACCATTGCTAAGAGACTGGTAGGTACTTGGACGACGTTAATTCCTCTTAACCATGTAGCGGCTGCAAATCCGGTCATATCACCCACTACACCTCCCCCTAAAGCGACCATTGTAGAGGAACGTTCTAGGCGGTTGTCGAGGGCTATATCATAGATTTTTTGGATGGAGTTGAGGGTTTTGTAGCGTTCACCTGGTGGGAGGTTGTAGCTGACGACTTCAAAGCCGGCATTTTGTAAGGATGCGATCGCTCTTTCGCCATAATGTTTAAATATCATCGGGTTAGAAACTAGCAAAACTTTCTTGCCTAGCTGCAAACTCGCCATTTGTTCACCCAGTTGATCTAAACTCCCAGGTGCAACAGCTATGTCATAAGATTTTTCTGGTATATCTACTTTAATTACAGAAGTCATTTTCTAAACCTATTTAGAAGAAGGAGTCAAGAATCAGGAGTCAGGAGTCAGGAGTCAGGAGTCAGGAGAATGAAGAAGTATTTTCTATTCTCTAAAATCTAAACCCTATACCCTCCTCTTCCCAATCACCTCATAATACCTGTTCCCTGTTCCCTGTTCCCTGTTCCCTGTTCCCATGATTCAATAGAAAGTAAGTAACTAATTTGGAGAAACTCAAATGGCTGTAGTTGAATATATTGTATTTTTAGGCGCGTTCATGGGTATAGCTGTCGGTTTACTGTTTGGTCTGCGTTCTGCCAAGATCATTTAAGCCGAAAATACCTGTAGGGGTGGGGAAACCCCGCCCTTTCGCTCCTTATTTTATTAGACATCTCCAGAAAAAATTGTAGAGAAGTTTCATGGCACTTCTCTACAGAGGTTACAGATCAAGCATATTTAATTTTCACCAGATGTCTATTGTCTAACCGCAGCAACAGGTGTTTTTTCCTGCTTTTGGAATGGTGGACGCATCTCTAAACCCAGCAAATTTAGCATTTCCCGGTCTGCATCATAATCAGGACAGGGAGTTGTCACCGTTAACATCTTATTATCATCGCTGGAAAAGATGGAATTAGCCCCAGCCATAAAGCATAAAGCTTGTTCAATTTGGGAGAGTTTCGCCCTACCTGCACTTAAACGCACATCGGAAGTAGGCATAACAATTCTAGCGGTAGCAATCATCCGTACCACTTCCCAAATCGGAACTTCTGGCTGATTTGCCAAAGGTGTACCGGGAACCTGTGAGAGAATATTAATGGGTACAGATTCTGGATGTGGTTGCAAATTGGATAGTGTATACAACATTCCTACCCGATCTTCTACGCTTTCACCCAAGCCAAGAATGCCACCAGAGCAGACAGTCACATTAGTTTGGCGGACATTTTCAATAGTATGCAAGCGATCGCCATAAGTCCGACTAGTAATCACCGTACTATAATACTCTTCAGAAGTATCCAAATTATGGTTATAAGCATACAATCCCGCATCTTCTAACCGCTTGGCCTGATTTTCTGTCAACATTCCCAAAGTGCAACATACCTCTAAACCCATAGCCGTGACATCCTGCACCATCTCCAGAACTTCATCAAATTGGGAATTATCCCGCACTTCCCGCCAAGCAGCACCCATACAGACACGACTCACACCTGTTTCTTTAGCCTTTTTAGCAATGTTAATCACCGTTTCTTTTTCTAACAATGCTTCTGGCTTTACCTCTGTTTTATAGCGAGAAGATTGGGCGCAGTAACTACAATCTTCTGGACAACCACCTGTTTTAATAGAGATAAGCTTACAAACTTGTATTTGTTTTGGGTCATGAAATTGGCGATGTACACTAGCAGCTTGATAAATAAGCTCTAGAAATGGTGTATTATATATTGCCAAAATCTCCGCTTGCTGCCAATCGTAGCGTATTCCCACCTTCACTATCCTTTTATAGATTGGATTTATCAACAACTGTATTTGTGATTATTAACATAACATTACAGTCAAGTACAGCCAGCACAAAATAAATTTACAACTTCTTCAGCATATTTTTAAATATACAGATTTACTAATTTATAGTATATGAATTTAGAACTGCCATTAATTACAAGCGATCGCCTATTATTACAAGTAGCGATACCAGAAGATATTCCCCAAATTCTTAAATATTTCACCATTAACAAAGTCTATCTTACCCCATTCTCCCCAGTTTGGATTGATGGTTTTTTTACAGCAGAATATTGGCAAGATCAGATCGACAAAGATCATTTAGAATTTATTAATGATTACTCATTAAAACTATTTATTTATCCCCAAATAAAACCCACAGAAATTATTGGTCTTGTCAACTTTACCAGTTTTGTGCGCGGAGCCGCTAGTTTTTGTAATGTTGGATATAATCTAGCGGAAAATGCCCAAGGTCATGGCTACATGACAGAAGCCTTAAAAGCCGCAACTGAATATGTATTTCAAGAGTTAAACTTTCACCGCATCATGGCCAATTATATGCCACACAATCGCCGTAGCGGTAACGTGCTAAAAAGACTTAGTTTTGTCATAGAAGGATATGCTAGAGACTATTTATTGATTAACGGTCAATGGGAAGATCATATTCTCACCAGCTTGACTAATCCTAACTGGAAACCATAGGTCAGAGTTAGGAGTAAGAAGGCAGAATTCAGAGGGAACAGGAACCGGGCAACTCTTAACAGAAAAAACTCATAAAAACATGAGATTGAAATAATGACACTGTTTTTTCGTGCTACGCATCTTGTAAAAACATCTTTTTTACTAAGCTTTAAACTCAGAACTAAAGTTTCTTATCTGTTCACTTTTTTGTAAAATTAAGATAAGATCAGTTTAAATTTGCTCATAATGACACCGCCTAAAACTGCAAATCACACAAATTCTAGTAATCCCTTTCTCACCCTTAACTACGAAAGCGCCTTAGAATCTCTAGGTGATGACTATTATGACGAAGTTGCAGCAGCAGAATTTCCCCAACATATTCTGCGTTGGCGCAATAATGCACTACTACCCCGGTTAGGAATTGATCCCCAAGCAGTCACAGAGGAAGATTTTATTAGCGCTTTTGGCAAATTTGAAGGGCGTAAACCTTTATTAGCACTGCGTTATCACGGTTATCAATTTGGTGAATATAACTCGCGCTTGGGTGACGGTAGAGGCTTTCTTTATGGACAAGTACGCGGCACTGATGGCGAATTATACGACCTTGGCACAAAAGGCTCTGGGACAACACCCTACTCTCGTGGTGGTGACGGAATGCTCACCCTCAAAGGTGGAGTCAGAGAAGTTCTAGCGGCAGAACTACTACAACGCTTGGGTGTGAGAACCTCCCGCTGTCTGAGTATGATTGAAACAGGTTTAGGTCTTTGGCGTGGAGATGAACCTTCCCCTACTCGCTCATCTGTAATGATACGGATGAGTAAATCTCATATCCGGTTTGGAACTTTTGAACGACTTCACTATTTAAAGCGTCCTGACTTAACTAAAAAACTACTAGATCATGTAATAGAAACTTATTACCAACATCTAAATGCTGAAAATGATAAATATGCCCTATTTTATGCTGAACTAGTGCAGCGGGTAGCAGAACTGGTAGCACAGTGGATGGCTGCTGGCTTTTGTCATGGAGTTTTGAACACTGACAATATGTCGATTACGGGAGAGAGCTTTGACTATGGGCCTTATGCCTTTATTCCTACTTATGATCTCCACTTTACCGCTGCATATTTCGATTATTATAGACGCTATTGCTACGGACAACAACCTAGTATTTGTCACTTGAATTTAGAAATGCTGCAAGAACCTTTAAAAGCAGTAATTGATATCAGTGACTTGCAAACTAGTTTAGCTAGATTTGCCGAATATTATCAGGCAGAATATCGGACTTTAATGTTGAAAAAGTTGGGTTTTGAAAATTGTAAATTTGCTCAAGCTGATGAACTCTTAGCATTAACAATTACTTTTTTACAAGAAAGTCAAATTAGTTATCATCAGTTTTTCTCAGATATGGCTTTTACTTTTTCGAGCAAATGGCGAGACGAACCTGCATTTGTGATGAACACATCAGAAATTGTCCCTGCCTTGGGAGCATCCCCAATTTTTGATAATTGGTGCGTACTTTATCATCAAATTCTCAATCAGTTTGATCCCAATCAAATGGAAAATACTGCCAAAACTCTAGCTAAATATAATCCGCCATCCACCTTGCTAAGACCTGTAATTGAATCAATTTGGGAACCAATTGTTCAAGACGATAATTGGCAACCTTTTTATAATTTAGTTGAGCAATTCCAAGTCTAAAATAGCCATTAGTCCATATTTAAAATTGTCTGGAGACTAGAGATAGAGATTATTTCTGTCTCCATCATATTATTTTTCGAGCTACAATAATCAAACTGGATTCATATATGTTTTATTTAATAAGATTAAACAGAATCTCACCTGATACTTTTAGCTATAATTCTGTTTCTTCCCTGTGCTTTAGCAGTGTAGAGTGCTTGATCAACAATCTCTATTAAAGTATTGGGTATAGTTTCTATATTAGGAAAAATAGTGGTGACTCCAATACTGACAGTTACAAACCTATCAACTCTAGATTGAGAGTGGGGAATCTTGAGATTATATACTTCTTTTCGGATTTCTTCGGCTACACCTATAGCCTCTTGAAAATTTGTATTTGAGAGAATTACTGCAAATTCTTCTCCCCCATAACGAGCTAGTAAATCAGTTGGATATTTAACCGATGATTTTAATGTTTTAGCTATTTGCTGTAAACAATAATCGCCGCTTAAATGTCCATAAGTATCGTTATAATTTTTAAAAAAATCTACATCACATAATAATAGAGATAGAGGCAAATTTTCACGAGCTAGTCGTTGCCATTCTAAATTTAAATACTCATCAAATTTTCTCCGATTGGCAACTCCTGTTAATCCATCTAAAATAGCGAAAAGTTGTAACTGGTGATTGACTGCTATTAAAGCTTCTTCAATTCGTTGACGTTCCTTAATTTCTGCCTGTAATTGTTTATTTTGGTCAATAAGTTGTTGATGTTGTTGGTAAATAATTAATTGATTTTTAACCCTTGCTAAAACTTCTAATTCTTGAAAAGGTTTTGTAATGTAGTCTACTCCACCAATTTCAAAAGCCATAATTTTATCTGTAGTTTGATCTAAAGCACTAATGAAAATTATAGGAATATTTGCTGTCTCTGGGTGAGATTTTAATTGCCGACAAACTTCATACCCATTGATGTCAGGCATATTAATATCTAGTAAAATTAAATCTGGAGGTTCTATTTTCGCTGCTTGAATTGCAACTTGACCACTAACTGTTTTTTTTACTTTAAATCCTTTAGACTCTAACATCTTAGATAGCAAGCGGAGATTATCTGGGTTATCATCAACAATCAGAATTAGACTACAATCGTTATAGCATCTATTTAAATACATGATTAGATTTTACTCAGGAGAAGTGATATTAATAATTGTTTCTATGTGGAAATTATCAACTAAATTTTTTAATGTGTCAGCTATTGATTGATATTGAGCAGGAATTTGTTTAAACAATTCATGGAGTTGAGCATCGTCAATTATCAAGGCTGCTTCATGAACTTGTGTAATCCAATCATGAGCCATAAATTTTAAATCTGATGCGTTTAATTGTTTAAATTTGTGATTATCTATATGCGATTGTGTTGAGTGATTACTATCCGCATAGATGTAGCGTAAATTTAAATATTGTGCCATTTTTTCAAAAAGAATATTTTCTTCAAAAGGTTTGGCAACAATATCATCACAACCTACTTGTAAAATAGCTTGTTTGTCTTCTTCAAATGCGCTAGCAGTCAGAGCAATAATCATCAATTTTTTGCCCTGAGTCATGGCTCGAATTTTCTTAGTTGCTTCATATCCATTCATCACAGGCATTTGAATATCCATCCAAATCAGATCGGGTTCCCATTCTTGATAAATTTCAATTGCTTCTAAGCCATTTTCTACTGCACAGACATCAAAACCAACATATTTGAGTAGTTTGACAATTAGCTGTCGATTTTCTAAAATATCCTCAACAATTAAGATTTTATATTGAGGTTGTCCTGGTTCTAGACCAATTACTCGCTTGATATTTTGGATAGGAGGAACAACATCAATGTTATCAGTTAGACTAAGTTGAACGTGACAAGTAAAAGTTGTACCTTGTCCTAAAATACTATCAACTCTCACATCACCTTTCATATGTCTGGCAAATTGACGGCTAATTGCTAGTCCCAGTCCAGTACCCTGCATAAACTGTCTTCCATCTTTAGCCTGTAAGAAAGCTTCAAAAATTAATTCCTGGTCTTCAACAGCAATACCTCCTCCTGTATCTTCAACTTTAAATTCAACAGTTACTTTCCCTATCTCTACAGCTAAAGATACAGAGTCTTGAGGATAGGATACTCTGATGGCAATATGGCCAGAAATGGTAAATTTGATAGCATTACCTATGAGATTAATAAGTATTTGTCTAAGCTTACCCTCATCACCAAAAACATATTGGCTGACCTCTGTACTAAATTCAGTAATTAAATTCAATCCTTTATCCGCAGCTTTGAGGGCAAACATTTCTTGAATGGAGTAAATTAGACGATGTAAGTCAAAATAACTTTCGTTGAGGGTAAGTTGACCAGCTTCAATTTTAGACATTTCCAAAACATCATTAATTAAAGCTAGTAAATGTTCTCCACTCCGACTAATAATTTCTAAATTTTCTCTGTCTTCTTCAGATAATGAGCTATTGCGGGTTAATATTTGAGTAAAACCCAAGATAGCATTGAGAGGAGTTCGTAATTCATGACTCATCTTGGCCAGGAATTGACTTTTAGCGCGGTTAGCAATTTCTGCCTGTTCAGCGGCTTGTTGCAATGCTAGTTGGGAAAACTCTAGTGCGGCAAGCATGAGACTATTTCTCATTTCTTGTGCTACTTCAATTTCAAATGCTTCCCAAGGAAGGGATTTGTCTTTAACTGTTTGTTTCCATAGTTCAAAGGATTTGCGTGGTGTGAGGTACTTTTTATTATCTGAATCAACAGATATTGCTTGGTTAGGATTACCTGCCCAATTCACAGTTTGGACTTGTTCTGGTCTGAACCAAATGATGTGATAAGACTTGTGATGGAGAACTATTGAAACTGATAAAATACCACTGGCTATATCTTTAAAATTAGTAGCATTTGGATATAGTTGTGAGAGAGAATCTGTGTAAAAAATTTCTTGTTGATTGTTTTGAGTTAGTATCCAGTCTACTAGCTTTTGAGTATCTTGTGTGGAGGGAGTATTACCGATGAATATTAATTGTCGTTGTAATAAAACAGCAGCACCAGTAGCTCTAAATAAATTTAATAAACTTGATTCATTACGCTTAAAAATATTGCCAATGTAATCTAATTCATTGGTTAAATTATGATTTAGCTGTTCTTGAATTAATTTGATTTGTTGACGGTAGAAATTTAATGCTTGTTCCCGTTGATTAATTAATTCAATAGAGGCAAATTGACCAATGATTTCACAATTTTTGCGGATTTCGTAATCAATATATTTGGGTGAATAATGATGGCAAGAAATTAAACCCCAAAGCCTATTTTCGTTAATTATTGAAATTGACATGGAAGCAGTAATGCCCATGTTTTGCAAGTACTCTATATGACATGATGACATACTTCGTAAAATTGAGTTACTTAAATCAAGAGATTCATGAGTGCTGGAAATAATTTTTACTGGTTGATAATTGACATCTGGTATTAATCGCAGCCAATTTTTATAATAAAGTGTTCTAGCTGATAGAGGGATATCAAAAGCTGGATAATGTAATCCTAAATAACTTTCTAAATGACTTTGCTTGTCTTCGGCAATAACGACTCCACTATAGTCTGCTTCAAATCTGTATATCATTACTCGGTCAAACTGAGTTATCTTCTTAACTTCTTGAGCAACAATTTGAGATAGAGCAGATAAATGAGGTGCTTGAGCAATGTTAAATATGGCTTTTTCTAAACCGTGGGTATATTTTAATAAGGGATGAAGTTGAGGAAATGAATGAGGTTCTATTTCCAGAATTAAACCATCAGTATAGCGATGAAGTATACCTAAATAGACTGTGGAACTTGCTTGGGTTTGAGTTGTTATTTCTAATAATTGTATACAGGGTAGTTGATCTTTTTGTAAAATATTAGTAATTAATTGTATTTGTTCTGGAGATAATAGACTGTTTAAATATTGATTAAGTAAAGATGCTGCGGGAATACCAAAAAAATCAATGGTGTTTTCACTAACTTGTACGATTTTAAAATTTGGTTCTTGTAAAGCAAAAATTACACCATGAGGCTGAATGTATACAGAATTATGAATTGGCTCTTTTTCATAATTACTCAAGTCGAGTGTTTTCGGGATTTGAAAATAGGTGTGATTCATATTTATTTTTTCAGTCTGTGAATTGAATTATTATTTGCTTCAATTAATTTACAATGTAAGTATTCAATGGAGAATACATAAATTACGATGGTAAAGGCTTTCTGAATGAAATTTTATGATTTTGAAAAAATATTACTTTTATCTATTCTTAATTTCATAAGCATTCAGATTCCTATATTTTTACTTTAAAAGTATATATATTTCCAAAAGAATGATCAGAAAGTAGTTCGATAACTAAATCAACAAGATGAGATTGCAGCAATGGTTTGATGAATAATTCTGGGTGCAATGAGAGCCAAAAATAATGCACAAATTCTTCTATTTGTGCATTGGTCATACCAGATTTACCAGCAGCAATCATTTGTTTTTCTGCTTGTTTACGCCACTTTAAAGAATAGCGATAATCGGTGGGATATAGAAGTATTAAACTATCTAAATGCTGCCAAAGAGGGAGATAATTGCTGAGTTGATGGTTCATATCAGCAGCAAAAGCCCGGTCATCATCTGTAATGATGGGTGGTGGTGCATTGGTAAAAGCTGCTGGATCAATTGGTGGTACACCGACAAACCAACCTTCAAATAAGACAATATCTACTGTGGAGACAATTTCTGGGGTTGTGCGATCGCCTGCACCAGAGTAAGCTGATTTATCAAAACGGGGAACACTGACAGGATTCTTGCCTTGACGAATCTGATCGAGTAAAATTAAACCTAAGTCGATATCGTGGGTTCCTGGTGGACCACGCCAAATCAGACGGGGGTAATGCTGCATTAAAGCCAGGCGATCGCTATAAGTTTTGTACAAGTCATCCAAAGATAAGCTCAAAGTACGATATCCCAACTGCTGGAGAATCAAGCTGAGAATCTGGGACATTGTGGTTTTCCCAGTCCCTTGTCCACCTAAAATCCCCTGAACGAAGGGTCTACCCAACTCTTGACGACTTGATGCTATTTTGATCCCCAAAGGTAGCCACAAATCCCACAACACTTGTAACATTCTCTGCGGCGGAATTTGCAAGGTATTTTGGCAGAATTGCCTAAAAGAAGGTAACACTAGGGATAGTAGATGCGATCGCTCTTGAAGGACTTGAGATACATTTACCGGAGTGATATCAAAAACCTTTGCTGTTTCAGTATTTTCTAGTGCAGCCCTTTGTGCTAAAAGTTGCCAAGATGCATTTGTAGCACCTGTGATCAAAATTTCATTCAGCCACTCACTGACCATAACTAGCACCTCCTCTAAAAAAATCAAGACCCTAGCTTAAAGGCTTCCACAAATAGACTATAGATGAAACCTACCTTTAAAAAATTCAGTGCTTCTACCCAAAGTGCCTTTTTAGCCAAAAAGCCCCGGCTGTAAAATATTCTACTAGTAACCTCAGTTAATAGGACTAAAATAGCCGCTATCACCATATCTAATACCCCTCTTTGTCCAGTGGTAGTAGATATTGCTGATCCCAGAAAGAAACCAAATAAAAAATTAATTAGCAGAAGCGATAGTCGCCGCCAAGGATTTACAAACCATTGCCCCACGAGCCTAGCAATAGTATCTAACAGGTTGTTAAGACGAGTATTTTGCATTGATGAGACTGGGAAAAATCAAAAAATGTTTAAATATTGCCATACTGAAGGTATAAATTTCAGATTAGGTTTATTTAAATTGAATTTTATAGCATTATAAATCAATACAGTTACATTCAGAAAATTTATCTATTCAAGCAACATTAACTTAAACCCAAATGATAAAACTCTCAACTGAAAACTGAGAAGGATCAAGCCTAAAAAATATTATCTCTAAAAAGTATCATTATGAAAACTTCCATGTATCGTAACTTTGCTGTTATATCTTGTGCATTTGGGCTACTAGGAATTCTAGCTGGATGCTTGGGAATGAGTGTATCCTTTGAACCTGCCAACCCAAATCTAGCCCCAGAACAAACATCTACATTAGAGCAAACAATACCCGCACCTCTAGGTTCCGAAAAAGTTATATCTGCCGGTGCAGACAATATTACCACTACTCCCAGCCAGCAATCAGAAAAACCCAGTGCAGAAAATTCACCTGATGTATCGGCCTATCAAATAAGCTCCGCTAATAAAAGCAAAGTCTTAGGCAGTTTGCGAATGAGCAATCAAACAAATCAACCTGTACGTCTAGCCCTATTAGCACGAAAGTCAACAGACAAAAAATCCTCGACTAACAAAACTAAATATAATATTCCGGCTCATTGGGATTTTGCTCCCCACGAAGGTAGTCAAAAGGGTTTAGTTTTATCTCTCCCAGAGGGTAATTTAAAACTAGAGACAGGAGATATTTTAGTAGCTTTTGCCCAAGATGGTTCCCGCAGCTATTGGGGACCCTATGTTGTTGGCGAAACTCCCTCACCACAATGGAATTCCCAAACTAAAGAATGGCAATTGGAACTAACTCCATAATGGGAGCATCCCAATTTTGCAAAAACATTGCAAATTGTCATTCTGAGCGGAACGGAGTGAAGCGTTCGCGTAGCGTTCTGAAGGAAAGAATCTCGCGAGATGCTTCATTGCGCTTCGCTTCATTCAGCATGACAGTAAACTTACACATTTGGGATGCTCCCTCCATAATGGGGAATTAATGAGAGACAAAAATGTACAAGTTGCAAAAATAGCTTAATAATAGATTAAGGAGTAAATAATTGAACTATGAATACATCTATACCTCTGAATCCAGCTTATGACGAAATTATTAAGTTTATAGCAGGTGGAGTTACACCTCAATCTCTAATTGCATTTCAAGCATCAGAGTCAGTAAAAGAACGAGTCGCTGATTTAATATTTCGTGAAAAAAACGAAAATTTTTCTGCTGAAGATAAATCAGAACTTGATCATTATATGGTACTTGAACATTTAATTAGACTAGCAAAAGCTCATGCTTATGAATTCGTTACAGAGGAGTAATTAAACCTGAATATGGATCGTCCTTATTTGAATAAAGAACTACGTCGCTTAGTAGCAAGTCGGGCTGATTTTTTGTGTGAATATTGTCTGATTCAAGAAAAAGATACTGTTTTAGGTTGTACCTTAGATCATATTGTCAGTATTAAACATGGGGGTTCTTCCAATGAAGATAATTTAGCTTATTGTTGTGTATTTTGTAATCGTTTTAAAGGAAGCGATATCGGTTCAATTCTTTGGGAAACTAAGGAATTTATCAGGTTTTACCATCCTCGTTGGGATAATTGGGGTCAACATTTCAAAATCAATGGTTTTCAGATTGAATCCATAACAAATATAGGAGAAGTAACAGCAAGAATATTAGGTTTTAATGATCAGCCCCGTTTATTAGAACGCCAAATCTTAATTTCCAAAAAAAGATATCCTTCTCCATTAGCCTTGAAAAGAATCAATTTCTAAAATAAAGTGCCACTTCAGAGAACAAAATTGAACTTAAGAACGACTTTTGAATTATTGTGGATGAGAAAGATGCGACTCACCGTGTCTATAAGTATGGATTTATGAAGCTAAAATTGAGCATTACCAGCCCTGTTGACCAATGGTTTAATAAGATAGAACAGCGTCCAGCCCTTGCTGTGACTATTTCGATTGTATGGTTGCTGTTGATTAACTGGATAGCTTTTGGTTGGAATTTGGGCAATATTGGCTTGATTGATGAGACTGAGCCACTTTTTGCGGAAGCTTCCCGACAAATGCTAGTTACAGGTGATTGGATTACCCCATTTTTCAATGGTGAAACTCGTTTTGACAAACCGGCGTTAATTTATTGGTGTCAAGCGATCGCATATTCTATGATGGGGGTGAATGAATGGGCAGCCCGTATCCCTTCTGCACTAGCAGCAACGGCTGTAACTGCTTTGGCATTTTACGTTGTCCAGTGGCATTTTGCTAAAAAAGATCAATTAGAGCAAGTAGCCAATCCTACTCGTCGTTACTTAACAGCCGCTGTTGCATCGGCTTTAATGGCATTTAATCCCGAAATGATTGTTTGGGCTAGAGTCGGTGTTTCTGATATGTTGCTCACCGGTTGTATGGCCTCAGCTTTGTTATGCTTCTTTCTAGGATACGCTCAAAATTCTTCCCCTTCCCCCTTCCCTAATAAATGGTATCTAGCTTGTTATGTGCTGATTGCTGGAGCAATTTTGACTAAGGGGCCAGTGGGAATTGTGTTACCAGGACTAATCATGATTGCCTTTGCCCTATATTTGGGTAAATTCTGGGATCTGTGGCGAGAAATGCGGCCGATTTTGGGCATGGGCATAGTCTTCGCTATATCTGCGCCCTGGTATGTCTTGGTGACTTGGCGCAATGGCTGGAATTTTATTAATGCCTTTTTTGGGTATCACAATATAGAACGCTTTACAGAAGTTGTTAACGGTCACTCAGCCCCTTGGTATTTTTACTTTTTAGTGGTGTTGTTGGGCTTTGCACCATACTCAGTTTTTATACCTGCATCCCTAGCTAGGTTAGAATTTTTGCAGAGAAGGCACTGGCTAGATCAAGAACGTTCTCAACAATTGGGTTTATTTGCTGGTTTCTGGTTTCTGGGTATCTTCGGCTTTTTCAGTATTGCTGTCACTAAACTCCCCAGCTATCTATTACCTCTAATGCCAGCAGCAGCTATCCTGGTAGCATTGTTTTGGAGTGACCTTTTTCCAAATCCCCAAATTCCCAAACCTCTGAAATCTTTCAATATTAGTAGCTGGGTAAATGTGGCCTTTTTATCAACGTTATCAATAGGACTATTTAACCTATCCAAGATAGTAGGTACTGATCCTGCCGCACCATATTTATACCAAAAAATCGAAAATTTGGGGTTAACAAATTTGGGAGGGATAATTTGGCTTATTGCTGCGATTATTATTGCTGCTTTCATATTGAGTTATCAGCCACGTCCCATCATTGCAATTAATTTAATAGGCTTCGTGGCATTTTTATCCGTGGTGTTAATGCCTACTTTGTTGATCATGGATCAACAGCGTCAGTTACCTTTAAGAGAATTATCTGCGATCGCTGTCCAAGAAAAACAACCCAATGAAGAATTAGTTATGGTTGGTTTCAAAAAGCCTACAGTGACTTTCTACTCTCAAACCACCGTCAACTACCTGAAGTTTTCCAAAGAGGCTCTAGACTATATTCAAAATCAAGCCTCCGCAAAAGTCAAACCACCATCACTACTACTCCTAACTGAGCATAAAAAGTTGATTGAAATGAACTTTCAACCAGACGATTACAAGAATATAGCCACCAAAGGTGCTTATAATCTCATTCGTATTCCCTTGCAGAAAATTAAACAAAACAACCTGAATATTTCATAATTAGGAGTCAGGAGTCAGGAGTCAGGAGTTCGGAGTTCGGAGTTCGGAGTCAGGAGTCAGGAGTCAGGAGTCAGGAGTCAGGAGGTAGAAGAATTTTGGATTTTGGATTTTGGATTTAACATTGAAAAGTTTCCTAATTACCAATCACCAATCACCAATCACCTATTACCTTTAACTAAAGCCTGATTAATTTGACTTAATAAATCTTCCATTGAGATTGAACGAGGTAAAATCTGGGTAGCAATACTGCCGGGAAGCTGTTCTAATTCACTAACTTCATTATTTTGTCTGGACTGATATCCATTGTTTTTCTGTGTTGCTATTTCTGGATATGTTACTTGA
Organism: Anabaena sp. EIM26; assembly: GCF_057568715.1. Classification (NCBI taxonomy): domain Bacteria; kingdom Bacillati; phylum Cyanobacteriota; class Cyanophyceae; order Nostocales; family Nostocaceae; genus Anabaena; species Anabaena sp. EIM26. The sequence goes on from NZ_CM172472.1 coordinate 4,325,547, forward strand.
TTTAATGTTTTGTCCAGTACTAAAATTGGCGGCAAATTAAACGGTAAATCTGACAAAGTAGTTAATGCTTTTTGTACTTCTTTGTGAATAGCAGACTCACCTAAACAAATTAGTAGTAAATCAACACTTTGATGACGGAGTTGTTGTAGCACTTCTGCCCAGCAGTTACCCATAGCTGCTTTCAAGCCAGCGGTTTGTAAGTACTGAATTAAAGCTTGGAACCATTCAGATCCTCGTTCAGTATTCATTGAGGAATCATTATGACTATACTCATTTTTGAGCGATAGCGAAGCGCTGCTGCTTTCAGCAGATCGCTTATTGTCTCTCATTGCAGAATTTTTTTCTCCCCGATAACCCTTAATCGGCTTGCCTCTGACCTGTGGCAAATCGCGTAACATCGTTACATCAACTACCAGGATATTGGGAGGACAGCCAATAGCAGAAGCAATTTGTAGTACTGACAATAAAGCATCAGGTTTGGTTTTGGGACTGGCACTTTCCTTACCTAAAGGAGTTAAATAAGGGAACACAGATAATCCGGGTATTTGGGAAGCTGTCAAAGTAGTCGCAACATCACAAGTTACCAGGGGGATAGCTGCTAATCGGGGGTGGTTGGTCAACTGTTGGAGATAATTTTGGGCTGTGGAACTTTCCACATCTAGTAAAATTACATCAAACTGCCACACCCGTGCTAAAAGTTCTGCCTGATCTAAGTCATCTACTTCAATAACTCGATGTTCTCGCAGGGAGGGTTGGGGATTGACCGCTTCTAATTCTGGATTTACCAACCTGAGAATCCGCAGCGGAGTTTTTGTAGTTGTGATTTCGGGATTTTCTAAACCTATCTGCTCAACTTCTGGTGCTGCACATAATTTTTCTAAAATAGGTACTAAAGCTTGATGCTCTACTGGTAAACTCAAGAAATTATCGGCTCGGTGAGCAAATGCCTGTTCTTTTTCTGCTCCCGTAGCGGTGACAATCACTGGAATATGGCGAGTTGCAGTATCAGATTTTAGCAAAGTCAGCACATCCCAACCTGATAACAGGGGTAACAACGGATTCAAAAATATAGTTATTGGTTGTAAACGACGAGCTTTTTCTAGTGCTTCTGTCCCTGACCGAGCAATTACTACCCGATAACCTAAGCCTTTAAGATGTTGGGTGAGGTCTTCAATATATCGAGCTACTGCCTCTACTACTAACACTAACCGTTGGGAGGAAGTTGGTTGATGTGATTCGCTGTTTCCCCCATCTGATTCGGCAAAGCTGGTTTTGGGAGGGCAAGGTGGTAAGAGTAATGTAAACTGGCTACCGTTGCCTTCACGAGATAAAAAGCTGACATCTCCGCCATGTAGACGAGCTAAAGCCCTTGTTAATACTAGTCCTAAACCAGTACCTTCAAACTGACGCGTGAGGGGATTTTCCAGTTGTTGGAATTTTTGGAAGATTAAATGTTGTTGGTGTTCGGGAATGCCAATGCCTGTATCCCAGACTGTAAAGGCAATCCATCCTTCCCAACGATTGACCCGCAGTCCTATTTCTCCAGAGGTTTCGGTGAATTTAAAGGCGTTGGAAAGTAAGTGTACCAGCATTTGCCGCAATCGTAATTCATCTGCGACGATTTGTTCTAAACCTGGTTCAATGGTGAGGCTAAATCGGTGATCTGGTGAATGCTGACTTTCTGATGCAGAGGATGGGATGACTTTGCTTGGTTGATTGTGGAGTGTTTTTATTTCTGATAAAGCGCGATCGCACACTTCCCTAATTTGCACTGGAGACGGATTTAGTTCCATCTGTCCAGTTTCCATCCGCGTTAAATCTAAAATATCATTAACTACACTCATCAAATGTCGTCCACTTTGATGAATTAAGCTGGCATAACGCGCTTGTCGCTCGTTCAATTCTCCTAATTGTTGATCTACCAGCAATCGTGATAAACCCAAAACTGCTGTTAGTGGTGTTTTCAATTCATGACTAATACAGGCTAAAAACTCATCCTTCAACCGATTTAGTTGAATCAAATCGGCATTTTTGGCTGCTAGTTCTTTAAAAAGTTGTTGTTGTTCAGTTACATCAGTTGCTAAAACTAACCACAAATCATCATTACCAAGTTCTGAATATTCACTTCTGAGCGTCACTTCCGAATCAGCACTTAAAACCTTCAAATCAGGACTATCTAAGGGAATTTTCGTAAACTGCCAAATTCGCTCCTGACCATTCTGCACTTCGACAACACAAGTACAAGTACCCAGTTGAGTATCCAAAAAGCAGCGACTAGATGTAGAGTTTGCAGTTATTTGTGGCTCCTGCGTGATAGGTAAAACTGAAGATGAATCTGTTGAATTAATTCCTTCACTTCTAAGATGCCGTTTTATTAATGTGTTTGGATCTTCGTTTTCACCCCCTATCCCATTTGGGTAAACTTTCACCGCTTTTTGGTGGACGTATTCTTGATTTTTTTCTTGATTTTTAACATGAACAGGAGCAAGAATAGTTTCTACTTCTTGCCTGATTCCTTCGAGATCTTTGAAAACTCCCAATTGTTGCCACCAAGCTGGATTTTGTGTTACCACTTCGCCATTACTCGTTTGTAACATCAAAGGCCAAGGTAGTCTTTCCAGCAACTGCACTAATGGATTTTGTCTGCGTAACTGATGTTGATTTTGCTTGTAGCGACGAGTCTTAGACCCAGCATAATTCTTTGTCTGAGTTGAAGGAATACCCGCAACAATTACTGCTTTCTCTTTAGCTAAAAAACGTAGTAGTCTAGGGCTATCTAGCAGCCCCAGAAACTTCCCGTCTGAGTCAATTAATACCCAATCTAAATTTCTATTTTTTTGGCTTTGTTGGCATGGCAAAAACAAACTAAATTTTTCTAGCCGCTCAGAGGCTGGTATTGTTTGTATTGGCGAAATCAGACTAGAACTCAACTTAGATATCGGCTGTTGTAGATTTAAAAACGTTTCACCATTGGCTGCTGCCAATAATTTCGGGATTAAACTGGCAGAGTACAACAATCCGATTGGGCATTGTTGTTGATTCACCACTACCAGGCGATCGCACTGCTCCTTCTCCAAAATCTCCAGCACCACTGCCAGAGTACTCGTTTCTGGGCAGCTGGGTACGGTTGCTAGAAAGTCATAAAGCGGGTAATGTAGCATTAACATAAGGCTTAGGGGGGTCATTCTTCCTGTCGTCGCCTCTGGCTTCAACATCTGCCAAAGTGCTGATGGTTTCCATACCTGAAGCAATATCCTTCAAGAAGACTCATATAAGCGTCTCTGGTTACAATTCAAAATTAAATGAAGCAACTAAATTGGCTCTGACAGACAATCACTTGCCTCCCACAGTTTCCAGAGCCTCCATACTTCCCTCTGCTCACCCTGTTGCCAGAGTGGCCATCTCCACCAGTCAGAATACTGGTATTTAAACTCCTCATCTATAGTTACAGCTAAAACAATTATCGCTCCAAAGATTCGCTTTAGAACCTTGAGGAATTATAATGATTTAGAATGCGACAATACTTTAAGTTCGTTTATGTATCTTATCAAGGAGTGAAATGAAAAAATCTACATTCAGATAGATATACATAACTCAGATTAGGAAATTAGCTACTCTATCCTTTTTGCTCAATTCTTCATCAGCTACTTAGTTAAGTTATACCATTCACCTGATTTAGATAGGTTATAAAGTAGCAATTCTTCAATATTTGTTGACATAAGGCGCTCTTTAACCAGGTTTTACTCAAAAGCTTTTACCCGAATAAATTAGCCCAGACACCATAGTCTGAACGATCATCTCAAATAAAATATAAACAATAAATGATATTACCTATATTATTGATTTGGCGATCTGATGTTAAAAAATATTTAGATAATCATCCCGTTCTGTATACTCATCACAGTTTAATTGAGCGGTTATGGAATTTCCTAGAGAGTATTATTACTCAATTGTTTGCATTACCACTGGCTGTTACTGCTCCTGTAAAAATTCCCTCTTTACAAAAAATAAGACAGTTAAACATAAATGCACAATTGACTCACAGCCAGAAATATAGTTATGTTTTAGCGTGTAATGAACAATGGTTTCAGGAAATGAGTCCTGCCGAGAAGCAGGAAATACTAGATAAACTTAAATCAGATTACCGCCTCATTTTGATAAATTACTTTACCACAGACAAAAATCTAAAGATAATAATTGATAAATTTATCAACGCCTTATTTTATGCTAATATTCCTGTGCCACGAATTATAGAAATGCACATGGAACTAATTGACGAATTTTCCAAGCAACTAAGGTTAGAAGGCAGAAGTGATGAAACATTACTAGATTACCGACTCACCTTGATAGATATTTTGGCAAATCTGTGTGAAGCATATAGATGTTCGGTTTCTAAAATGAACTGAATGGAGCGAATTATAACTGGCATTTGCGGTCAATTCAGGCAAATGCATCAGCATATTTTGTATTCCTATACTCATACCTAGTCTATAAATTTATGAATAAAGTCGGAAAAACTTATGTTCTCAAGCTGTATGTAGCTGGGAATACACCCAACTCCGTGCGGGCGTTAAACACACTTAAAAATATATTAGAACAGGAGTTTCAAGGTGTTTATGCTTTAAAAGTCATAGATGTCCTCAAAAACCCCCAACTAGCCGAAGAAGACAAAATACTCGCTACACCAACATTATCTAAAATATTGCCACCCCCCGTCCGTAAAATTATCGGTGATCTTTCAGATAGAGAAAGAGTATTGATAGGATTAGACTTACTCTATGAAGAATTAAGTGAAGAAGACTGGGAAGAGTAAGATATTACTGAACATAATAAAAGCTTTAGTAAGTTTAAAAAACAGTTTAAATACCCTGATGTGATCAGCAATGAGTGACAAAGAGCAACAAAAAAAACTAAATCCACCAATTGGGGGTGTAGAGAAAATTCGCACAATGATCGAGGGCTTTGACGACATTAGTCACGGCGGTTTACCAGTGGGTAGAACAACCTTAGTCAGTGGCACTTCTGGTACAGGGAAAACTTTATTATCTCTCCAATTTCTCTATAATGGTATCACCTACTTTGATGAACCAGGAGTATTTGTAACTTTTGAGGAATCACCAAGCGATATCATAAAAAACGCCCATATTTTTGGATGGAATTTGCCACGACTAATTGAAGAAGGAAAACTATTTATTCTCGACGCATCACCTGATCCTGAAGGTCAAGATATTGTTGGGAATTTTGACCTTTCGGCTTTAATTGAGCGTTTACAATATGCGATTCGCAAATACAAAGCTAACCGTGTTTCCATAGACTCCATCACAGCAGTATTCCAGCAATATGAAGCTGTGGGAGTAGTGCGGCGGGAAATATTTCGATTAGTAGCACGTCTCAAGCAACTTAGTGTCACTACTATAATTACAACTGAGCGTGGTGAAGAATATGGGCCAGTAGCATCTTTTGGTGTAGAAGAATTTGTTTCTGACAATGTAGTAATTGTTCGCAACGTCTTAGAAGGAGAACGTCGCCGACGCACACTAGAAATTCTCAAATTGCGCGGTACGACTCACATGAAGGGTGAATATCCATTTACAATCACTAACGCAGGAGTCAACATTTTTCCTTTAGGCGCAATGCGTTTAACACAAAGATCTTCAAATGTCCGCGTATCTTCAGGAGTCAAAACCCTGGATGAAATGTGTGGTGGTGGTTTCTTTAAAGATTCAATTATTTTAGCCACAGGGGCTACTGGTACTGGTAAAACTCTCTTAGTCAGCAAATTCATTCAAGATGGTTGTGTTAGCGGTGAGCGAGCAATATTATTTGCTTACGAAGAATCCCGCGCTCAACTGTCTCGCAATGCTTATTCTTGGGGAATTGACTTTGAAGAATTAGAAGACCAAGGATTACTAAAAATAATTTGTACCTATCCCGAATCAACGGGATTAGAAGATCACTTACAAATTATTAAATCAGAGATTGCCGATTTTAAACCAGCCCGTATTGCCATTGATTCCCTTTCAGCAATGGCTAGAGGCGTTAGTAATAATGCTTTTCGGCAGTTTGTAATCGGGGTGACAGGGTATGCCAAACAAGAAGAAATTACTGGTTTCTTTACCAATACAAGTGACCAGTTTATGGGGTCACATTCAATTACTGATTCTCATATTTCCACGATTACTGATACAATTATCATGTTGCAGTACGTAGAAATTCATGGAGAAATGTCGCGGGCAATTAACGTTTTCAAAATGCGGGGTTCGTGGCACGACAAGGGGATTCGGGAGTACAATATTACGGCTGACGGGCCTAATATTAAAGATTCTTTCCGTAATTATGAACGAATTGTCAGCGGAGCGCCTACCCGCGTTAGCATAGACGAAAAGGCGGAACTTTCTCGCATTGTCAAACGTTTTGAAGACAAATAGAGTTCTGCTCTAAACTTCGGTATAGTGCTATATTCTTTGCTTCATTTAGTATCGTGCTATATTCTGTGTGGAGACAAGTTTTCTGCCGCTAGTATAGATTTTCGTGTGAGGAGATGCGGTGAAAGGACAGCAATTATTTTATAGTTTCTTACCTGGTGTAACAGCAGCGGTATTAACAACTCAGTCGGCTTGGGCTGGTACCGTAAAAGTAGGTGAGGTAAAGCTGGTGTCTTCTCCTAGTGTGTTGACTGCAAATGATGTGAAAACTTCGATCGCAGACAACATCAATAGGCAACTGCCTAATACTGCGGTTGACAGTTCTCCAGTTTTAGTACCTGCCATTGATTTCAGGAACCTGGGTGGCAAACCTTTGGTTAACCATAGTGTTCCAGAAATGGCTGTTGTTAACAATGCCAAAGTACCAGTAGAAAAAATATCAAAAACAGTTTTACCGGTTACGGCTACTGGTGGCAAGGTAGCACAGCTACCAGCAAAAAATAAATGTTTACAGGCAGGGCAGAAAAGCCAAGCAGCTTTGCTCCTAGCCTTAAGTGCCTGTTCACAAAAAAAGGCCAATATTAATCGGGTAGCCCAAGTGACTGTTCCCACTGAATCGGGAACGCCTAATACTTCAGAGCCACCTAATCAAAATACAGAAACTGTCACCCCTGTACCAACAGGCTCTGTTGAGACTCCTGAGCAACTCAATCCTAGTCATAATCCTCTGTTGTTTCCAACTGAACCAGAGGAAGTGAGGCTCCAGACAAATCAGCCAATTAGTTTGTCACAGGCTCTAGAACTGGCAAAGCGCAATAATAATGACTTGCAGGTGTCAATATTGCAGTTGGAACGCAGTAAAGGCTCTGTCAGGGAGCAACAAGCCGCTTTGTTACCAACCGTGGGATTGAGTGGCAGTGTCACTAATAGTCGTAGTGCTTCTAGTACACTGGCAGCTACTCAACAACAAAAGTTGAATCCCAATGCCCCAGATGCCAGCGCTGATACTAGTTTCAGTGGTCAAGCACAACTGAGATATGACCTTTATACCTCTGGCAGACGGAATGCGGCGATTAGAGAGGCTGAGGAACAGGTACGCATTCAGGAATTGGATGTGGAAAGGCAAATTGAGGACATTCGCTTGAATGTGGCTAGAGAATACTATGATTTGCAACAAGCAGATGAACAAGTACGTATTTCTCAGTCGGCTGTGCAGAATGCTGAGGCTAGTTTGCGAGATGCGAATGCTCTAGAGCGTGCTGGTGTGGGAACTCGGTTCGATGTGTTGCGATCGCAGGTAAATTTAGCTAATGCCCAACAAGACCTGACAAATTCTGTTTCCCAGCAACAAATTGCCCGTCGTCGATTAGCCACTCGTTTAAATATTTCCCAGTCAGTAAATATCAGCGCGGCTGATCCTGTGCAATTGGCTGGTTTGTGGAACGAAACTCTGGAAAAGAGTATTGTTCTGGCTTATCAAAACCGTCCCGAACTACAACAACAGTTGGCACAGCGTCAAATTAGCGAGCAACAAAGAAAACAAGCTTTAGCTGCTTTGGGACCACAGGTTAGTTTAGTTGCCAGCTATGATCTGCTCGATGTGTTCAATGATAGTACCAGCGTTAGCGATGGTTATTCAGTGGGCGTGCAAGCAACCCTAAATTTATACGATGGGGGAGCAGCAAAAGCTAGAGCGTCTCAGGCAAAATCTAACATTGCGATCGCAGAAACTCAATTTTCTGAACAACGCAATCAAATTCGCTTTCAAGTAGAACAAGCCTATTCTACCCAGCGATCTAATCTAGAGAATGTACAAACTGCTAATGTGGCTCTAGAACAAGCTAAAGAGGCTCTAAGGTTAGCCCGTTTGCGATTCCAAGCAGGTGTAGGAACTCAAACTGATGTCATTAACTCAGAAAATGACCTCACCAGATCCGAAGGTAATCGTATTCGAGCAATTTTGGACTACAACCGCGCTCTGACTGAGCTACAACGCTTTGTCACCTCCAGAGCTTTTAATCAGTAACTCAAGTTGCTAGTCATCTAGTGTAGGCTGGTAATGGGTGATTGGTAATTGGTAATGGGTAATGGGTAATGGGTAATTGGTAAAATTCCTGTTAAAGTCTCCATCTACCGTTACCTGTTCAATAACAAGCAACAAAAAGCCTCATTGACAGTAAATAAACTGCAAAATGAGGCTTTTTAGTTAAAAAGGTTATATTTGTTACGGGGACAGGAAAAATGCGAAAATGGGAAGATAAGGGAGATGGAAAATAGGGGAAAGTTTCCTCCTGCCTCCTGCCTCCTTGCCCTGAGCGAAGCCGAAGGGCTGACTCCTGCCTCCTGACTCCTGAACTCCTTCTTCTTCCCATGACTAAAGTAACATCAAAAGAAATCGCCCAGTTTCGCTCTCAATTGGCAGATGATCCCCAGGCTATGGAAGCGCTAGACTTAATTGAGGACTGTGAAGGGGACTTAGAAGATGCAGCCATGAGCCTAGCAATTCGGGCTGGACAAGAACCAGAACAAACAAATGCCGAGTGGTTAGAAGCTTTAGCAAAAAAATGGCGTGCAGTCATTTGTGAACAAGAATATCGAAATGACTTATTGAATGGCTCAATTGTAGAAATGATGGCACATTTAAAAACAATCCCTTCATTTCCGAAAATTTTGGCAACCCCAGTTTTGATATATATTATTCAGCAAGGCGTAAATAATTTTTGTGCGCCACTAGATTCGCTAAAATAACATTGGTGCTGATACGCTGTTAATTAAGGCAAACCTCAGTCAAATAACCATTTTAAAATCAATGAATTACCTTGTTGCCGTATTAGCAGACCGCATCCAAGCTGAATCTGCTTACTTAGGCTTAGAAAGAGAAGGGATAAATAGTACTATCCTCGGTAGAGGATACAAAACCGCCGACGAGTTTGGATTAATTGATCCCAAAGAGCAAGCGCTAAAACAAGCAAAACTAATGTCATTCTGGTTAGTACCATTTGGCTTTTTTGCTGGTTTTACCTTCAGTTTAATTACTGGGTTAGATACCTTTGCTTGGGCTGGAGAAATTGGTAATCATGTCGTTGGTGGTTTATTGGGTGCTGGTGCTGGTGGGATGGGTAGCGTGTTTGTTGGCGGTGGAGTTGGTTTAGTTGCAGGTGGTGGAGATGCTTTACCCTACCGCAACCGCTTAAATGCTGGCAAATACATAATTGTAGTTCAGGGTTCAGAAACTTTGACTCGCCAAGCTACTCGCATATTACGCCAGTTTGAGCCAGAAAATCTCCAAGGTTATGCAGAAACAAACTAATTAGTCAGTACTGAGTACCGAGTACCGAGTGCTGAGTAATGAATTTTTTTTCCCTCTTCCTCAATACCCATGTTACCTAGAGAAGAACTTTTAAAAAGTGTTGAAAACCGGGATAGTATAGCTCGTGTGATTGACCAGGCAGAGCAAGCTATTAAGACCTGGGAAGTAGTTTATACTGATTTTTTGTCTCCGCCAGAGTTGGCAGAAATTCAACGGGTATTTAGCCGATTAACAGAGGTGCATTTAGTGGCGTGGGGTGGATATCCCCAAGCTGAACGTCAAAGAATTGCGATCGCACGTTCTGAGCTACCTTTAGATCAATCTCAAGTTGCGATCGCAGCTTTAGAAATTGCGGGTAATTTCCTATTTGATACAGCCAATCACCGAGACTTTCTAGGTGCGATGCTGGGGACAGGAATTGTCCGCGAAAAAACGGGAGATATTATCGTCTTAGGAGAAAGAGGATCTCAGGTAATAGTCGTCCCCGAATTGACAGAATTTTTGGAGATGAGTCTCCAGCAGGTGCGTTCAGTCCCTGTGAAAACCCAGCGAATTGATATCAACGAGTTAAAAATCCGCGAACCTAAGAAAAAAGAATTAACCACTGTGGAGGCTTCTTTACGTTTAGATGCGATCGCATCCGCCGGTTTTGGAATGTCCCGCAGCAAAATGGTCGATTTAATTGACTCTAATGATGTTCGTGTCAATTGGAAAGAAGTCACCCAAGCCAGTTTTCAACTTAAATCAGGCGATTTAATTGCCATTCGCGGTAAAGGACGTTTAGAAGTTGGCGAAATCGCCGTTACTAAAAAAGACCGTTACCGTATGCAATTGACTAGGTATATGTAGGAATGGGGAATAGGGAATAGGGAATAGGGAATAGGGAACAGAAGAAGATGAGGAAGCAAGGGAAGTAATATATTTCTGCATCCAATCACCAATCACCAATCACCAACTAACCATTATTTTTAAACTGTTTTGCGATCGCACTTACCAGAGATTCTCTTGGTAAAAATCTGTGCATATTGACGATTAATTGATTTGCCAAACCACCGCTAACCACAGTCGAATCACCTTTTTCTAAAGCTTGCAAAGCATCACGCACAACTGCTTCAGGAGTCGCTATTTTATTATTTGAACCTGCCAACTTGGAAGGAAAACGAGCTTCTGTGAAAAAGTCTGTTTCTGTTGGCCCTGGACAAACTACCAAGACGCGGACACCATAATCACGATTTTCTGCCCACAATGCTTCACTAAAACTGAGAACAAAAGCCTTAGTTGCCGCATAAACAGAAAGATAAGGCATTGGTTGAAATCCGGCAATTGAGGAAACATTAATTATGCTACCAGAACGTCTTTGCCGCATTAAAGGTAGAAATTTGTGAGTTAAATCGACCAATGCCATAATATTCAATTGAATCATATTTAATTGCCGTTCTCCTTCCCGTTCGGCAAAATCGCCATAATCGCCAAAACCAGCATTATTGATTAACAAATCAATTGTTAATTCTTGATTCTTTATGGCATCAAATACATCATTAGTTGCATTCTGTTCTGTTAAATCTTTAGGAATGATTTCTACTTTTATTTGGTGTTTTTTTCGCAATTCTGTGGCTATTTGGGTTAATTTTTCGACAGAACGGGCAACAAGAACAAGATTTGTTTTGCGTGCGGCTAATTCTTCAGCAAAAGCCTTGCCAATTCCCCCAGATGCACCGGTAATTAAAGCTGTTGACATTTTAGATATTATCTGATTTATTGCATCACCTTATTTATAGTAGCAACTGTTTTTCCCACTTGTTGTCAACAACAGGACATACGCAACTGGCATGGCTTTGTAGGGTGCGTCAGAGTCGAAAATTTTTTGATATTAACCAATTTATTGGTTTGACGCACCTTAGAGGATGTTTGAAAAGTTTTGGGCGAATATAATTCGCTACTACACAAACGAAGTCCACCTGCGTGGACTAACCAAAAAACAGTTGTTTCAAACCCACGGAGGTGGGTTTTGTCTGTGTAGCCAAGCCACTGCTTTGGGCGGTTTCCCCGACTTGTAGCAAGTGGCGTGCGACTTCTAGTCGCCAGGGTTAGTATGGATTGAGACTTTTCAAACAACCTCTTACAATCTCACTGAATTCCCCTATATGTATAATTTTAAGCCGTACATGGGAATAATAGATTTAGTGAAGATTAGGTATGACTATGTTGGGTAAAATCAAATTTGTGGCTGTTCTCATCGCAGGTACTGCTGGGGTGTTATGGGTTGTGAACTTGCCATACCCCATGATTCGCAAACCTGTGGCACAGGTAGCACCCTTGCTGCTGTTACCTAGCTTTATGAGTATGGATCATCACTATCGAGGTGCTATTGATTCTCTGGAACAAGCAGATCAGTTAATTAGTAAAGCTACTAGCAGTGCGGATATTGAACTGGGTGGGGAAAAAGTCAAAGCTGCAAAAAAACACTTGGAGAATTTGCCAGTATGGTTTTTGGGTTATTATCCTCAACGTTATTGTAGCCTGTTCAGTTGTAGTTGGCGGTTTACTTTAGATGAATTTGAACAAGCACGACAACGGGTAGCGCGATTAGATGCTGTAGTTTTTCAAGATAAAAATGCTTTGATTCCTTTGAATGATGCAAGAACAGCTTTATCAGATGCAAAACAGCAATATGAACAAGCTACAACTACAAAAGATAGAGAGAAAGCGATCGCATCTTGGCAAACAGCTATAGATCAATTAGAGGAAATTTCTCGACAAACTCTAGCAGGTAAAACGGCACAGACTCAACTTATAGCCTACAAACGCGATTTTCAAAATGCGCGGGTTGGTAATTTTATTGCTGCTGCCCAAGAATTTGATTTAGAAGCGCAAAAAATACAACCAACAAAATCTCAAACTGCATCAGAATTATGGTTACAAGCAATTAACCGACTCGAACAAGTTCCCAATGATAATCCCCGTTATTTAGATGCACAAAAATTAATTGCCGCATATCAAGTTAAACAAAAAACGGTGAGTGATACCAGTAGCGGGACATATATTGAAGGTGCAAAGCAATTTGCATTAGCAGCTGCCAAAGCGTCCCAAAATCCTCCCCATTCTGCGCTTGAGTGGCAACAAATTGGTAATTTATGGGAAAAAGCAATTAACCTATTAGAGAATATTCGAGTACAAGAACCAAACTATGTAGAAGCACAAAAATTATTAGCACAGTATCAAACTAACTTGGGAATTATTAAAAGTCGTCTTCAATCTGAAAGCGAGTCAAAAGAAATTCTGAATCAAGCTAATAGCGAAATTCAAAGGTTGATTGCTTCTCCACCAACTGATAAAAATGTCATGAAAGCCGAAATCCAGGGAATAATAACTCGTTTAAATACTATTCAAACAGGGACAACTTCTTACACAGAATCACAGCGATTATTGACATTAGCAAATAAAAAACTTCAGCAAATACAGTGATTTGTGGTATTTATATTTTTTCAATAAAAAGTATAATTAATTAGTTTCTGTGCATGAAACATCTGGGGATAAATAATGTAGAGATGTTCCATGTAACTTCTCTACAAGGGTTTTGGGAAAAACATATATGAAGTGTGCATAAGCTTTATAATAGAGGTAATATTAACATTTGCTGTCAATAAACGCTTCATAATAAAAAAATTAAACCGTACTTTAAATAAATTCCATGAGTCAAACTGCGATCAATCTAATTGCGATATCTGTCTTTTTCATCACCCTCTCAACTCTGTTAGGCCCCTTAGTACACCTGTCACCGACAATACCGGCTTTAGTTACTGTGGCGTTTTTGGGTATTGCGACTTTGGACAATTTCAGCTTTCAGGGGAAGGGGGGGACAGTAGTATTAGATTGGTTAGCGCGATTTTCTCCAGAGTATAGAGAACGAATTATACATCATGAAGCAGGTCATTTTCTCGTCGCTCACCTGTTGGGGATTTCTGTCACAGGCTACACTCTCAGCGCGTGGGAAGCTTGGAAAATAGGACAACCAGGACAAGGTGGGGTGATTTTGGAAGATAGCGAAATTGCCAAACAATTGGAAAAAGGGAAAATTACTATCTCGATGTGCGACAGATATTGTAATATTTGGATGGCAGGAATTGCCGCAGAAAATCTGGTCTTCAACTCTGCTGAGGGTGGTGATGATGATAAAGCCAAGTTAAACCAGTTTTTGCAAGCTTTGGGTTTTGCGGATACAGTTTTTGAACAAAAACAGCGTTTTCATTTGCTGCAAGCTAAAAATCTGATTCAAGAAAATTGGGAAGGTTATCAAGCTTTGGTAAAAGCAATGAGAAAGGGGGTTGATGTTGAGGAGTGTAAAAAGGTGATTCGTGAAAGTGCGACATAATAGAAATATAAATTATAGCTTGAGGATAGTGAAAAATGTATCAAACAGATCCGCCACTTTCCCCGAAAGAAACATTACCCACAATGTATGATCTACCCAGTGAAGATCCAGAGGAGAAAGGTTTGCCAGATCAATTTCATTTATTGCAACCACAATTATTATCAGAAACATTTACTCCTGCTAATTATAAGATTGAGGAAATATTTACAGCCAGTGACATGAATCTGTATTATGATTCTCGTCATCCATTGTGGTATAAACGTCCTGATTGGTTTGCGGTTTTGGGTGTACCTTATTTGTATGGTGATCAGCAGGATTTAAGATTAAGTTATGTAGTTTGGCAAGAAGGAGTTAATCCTTATATTGTGGTAGAATTATTATCACCAGGAACAGAAAAAGAAGATTTAGGTCAAACATTGCGAGATGTGGAAAAACCACCGGGTAAATGGGAAATTTATGAGCAGATTTTAAGAGTACCTTATTACGCAATTTTTGATCGTTATAAATCTGAATTTAGAATGTTTCAATTAAATGGCGATCGCTATACTGAAGCAACTTTATCAAATTCCCGGTTCTGGATACCCAGTATAGAATTGGGTTTAGGAGTTTGGCAAGGTAGTTACAAAAATGTAAATATGCCTTGGTTGCGTTGGTATGATAAAAATGGAAATTGGGTACTAACTCCCACAGAATTAGAAAAAAAACGCGCAGATCAAGAAAGACAAAAAACAGAAAGATTAATTGCTCAATTACGTGCGCTTGGTGTTGAACCTGAGATAGATTAGATGTATTGTTTAATATTTTCCTCTTACTGGTTTACAGTCTGCAAAACCTAATGCTTCTGTATCCAGGAAACTAGCTATAGCCATTTCAATCACAGCTTCAACAGGATATTCAATTTCCGCAACATGGTTAATTAAAGCTGTTCTAATTTTTTCCGGTAATCGTTCTAAAATGAGAGCAGCATCAGAAGCAGAAAGTTGATCTAAAAGTTTTACTTGCATAAATTAATTAAGCCACATTAATCAATTGTTCTAAAGATTTAGCTAAGGGTAAAGGTTTGCCATCTTCTTGATATTCAGAAATTAGCATTTCTATTACTTCCTGAGCATTTTTAACAGCTTCTTCATAAGTATCACCATGAGTATGATATTTTTGAGTAGGAAATTCAGGTAAATGAACTAAATAACATTTATCTTCACTACTCCATTGAATAATGATAGTATAAGGTAAATTCATTCTTCTGACTCCTCCTCTTGAATTGATTTTAATTTAGCTAACTTTTCGTTAATTTCTTTTTCTATATAGAGTTTAGCATCATCTCCATCTTTACCAGATATGGTAATAGGATCTTCTGGTAATAAAGGATGATACCAACGGGTATGACTTCCTTTTGCTGAACGATAAACAAAACCGGCTTTTTTGAGTAAACTTTTTAATTCTCTAATTTTTTCGGCATTTTTCAACGGAAATATTATTAAGGTATATGTAATTTGATACTCATCAGTAATAAAAAACTCTGATGAAAGATACTGAAAGCTGACTATATTTAATATTTCCTGTCATAAGTTATAAATAGTAATGATGCTTTGTGCAGATTTTACCAAATTAATTAAATTTGATTTCTTAAACACTCATGTCTTCAACTCCCCAGTATCTTAGCGGTAACGATATTCGCGCTTTATTCCTTGACTTCTACACCCAACGGGGACACCAACCGCTTCCGAGTGCTTCCCTGGTTCCAGAAGATCCTACTGTGCTGCTGACTATTGCGGGAATGTTACCATTTAAACCGATATTCCTGGGACAGCGGACACCGGAATTTAAACGCGCTACGACTTCTCAGAAATGTATCCGCACCAATGATATCGAAAATGTGGGACGGACTAAGCGCCATCATACATTTTTTGAGATGTTGGGTAATTTTAGCTTTGGTGATTATTTTAAAGCGCAAGCGATCGCATGGGGTTGGGAAATATCAACTCAAGTTTTTGGGATTTCTCCTCAAAATCTCGTTGTCAGCGTGTTTGAGGAAGATGACGAAGCATTTAACATCTGGCGCGATAATATTGGTGTCACCGAAAAACGCATCAAACGCATGGGTGCAGATGATAACTTTTGGGTATCTGGCCCTACAGGCCCTTGTGGACCTTGTTCGGAAATTTATTACGATTTTCACCCAGAATTAGGTGATGATAATATTGATTTAGAAGATGATACCCGATTTATCGAGTTTTATAACTTGGTATTCATGCAATATAATCGGGATGTTTCTGGGAATTTAACCCCGTTGCAAAATCAGAATATTGACACGGGAATGGGTTTGGAAAGAATGGCACAAATCCTCCAAAAAGTGCCAAATAATTATGAAACAGATTTGATTTTCCCAATTCTTGAAACTGCGGCGAAAATTGCCAAAATTGATTATTACGAAAGTGATGAAAATATCAAAGTTTCTTTAAAAGTAATTGGTGATCATGTCCGTTCTGTTGTTCACATGATTGCTGATGAAATTCGCGCTTCTAATGTTGGTAGAGGTTACGTTTTACGGCGTTTAATTCGTCGCGTTGTTAGACATGGGAGATTAATTGGAATTTCTGGAGAATTTATTAACCAAGTTGCAGAAACAGCAATTTCTCTTTCTGAATCAGTTTACCCAAATTTGCGAAAAAGAGAAGCTGCTATTAAAGCCGAATTGCAAAGAGAAGAAGTGAATTTCCTCAAAACGCTAGATAGAGGAGAAAAGCTGTTAGCTGAAATTATCGCAACCGTGAAACAGCAAGGAAAAACTTCTATTAATGGTGAAAGTGCTTTTACCTTATATGATACCTACGGTTTCCCATTAGAATTAACCCAAGAAGTCGCAGAAGAAAATAATCTCACTGTTGACGTTGAAGGTTTCAACGTAGAAATGCAAAAACAGGTAGAACGCGCAAAAGCTGCACATGAAACTATTGATTTAACTGTTCAAGGTTCTTTAGATAAACTTGCAGAACATATCCATTCAACAGATTTTATCGGTTATACCGCAACAGCGACAACAGCAAAAATCGAAGTTTTGTTAGTTTCAGGTGTTTCTGAGGAAGCAGCAGAAGCAGGAACAGAAGTACAAATTGTTTTAGACAAAACTCCTTTTTACGCTGAATCAGGTGGACAAATCGGAGATAAGGGATATATTTCCGGTGACGGTGTTTTAATCAGAATAGAAGATGTAAAAAAAGAATCTGATTTCTTTATTCATTTCGGACGTATTGAAAGAGGTACAATTAGAATTGGTGACAATATAACCGCCCAAATTGACACCGCTTGTCGTCGTCGCGCTCAAGCTAATCATACAGCAACTCATTTATTACAAGCTGCGTTAAAGAAAGTTGTTGATGAGGGAATTTCTCAAGCTGGTTCTTTGGTTTCTTTTGATAGATTGCGGTTTGATTTTAACTGTCCTCGCGCTTTAACTGCTGAAGAAGTTCAACAAATTGAAGAATTAGTAAATACTTGGATTTCAGAAGCTCATGCTGCTAAAATAGAAGTACTGCCTATAGCGGAAGCAAAAGCTAAAGGTGCAGTAGCGATGTTTGGGGAAAAGTACGGTGATGATGTGCGTGTGATTGATTTCCCTGGTGTGTCAATGGAACTGTGCGGGGGAACTCACGTTAGCAATACTGCGGAAATTGGCGTTTTCAAGATTATTTCAGAAGCGGGAGTAGCTTCTGGAGTGAGAAGAATAGAAGCGGTTTCTGGTGCGGCGATATTGGATTATTTGAATGTGCGTGATACAGTAACGAAAGATTTGTGCGATCGCTTTAAAGTCAAACCAGAAGAGATACCAGACAGAATCACAACTCTGCAAACCGAACTCCGCAACAGCGAAAAACAAATCGAAAGCCTGAAAGCACAGATAGCCATAGTCAAGTCTGACAGCTTATTACAGACTGCGGAAACAGTAGGTGAACATAAGATAATTATTGCCCAAATGGAAGACGTGGACGCAGAATCATTAAAAGCTGCTGCGGAAAGATTATTGCAAAAAATCGGTAACGGTGCGGTGGTTTTAGGTTCAGTTCCCGAAGCCGGGAAAGTGAGTATAGTTGCAGCTTTCAGTCCCGAAGTGAATAAAAAAGGTGTACAAGCTGGGAAATTTGTCGGAACTATAGCAAAAATCTGTGGTGGTGGTGGTGGTGGAAAACCCAATTTAGCCCAAGCTGGGGGACGTGACGCAACCAAATTACCAGAAGCTTTAGAAACAGCAAAAACCGAGTTGGAAACATCTCTAAGTTAACATCTTGTGGGGTAGGCATCTTGCCTGCCCTATCTTTTGCTATGCTATTTTTTTAACCCCATTTCCAGTGCATCAACGCTATATCCTAACCAATATTTTATGAATATTAATGCTTTTGTTGATAATGGGTATACCCCTGGTAAAGACTTTTGTGAGAAATTTCTGTCAAGTACGGAGTTTACTGTTGAAACTCTCCGACTCATTTTATCAGGGACTAGTAATTTGAAAAAGGATAATGTAGCTATACACATAGCCGATGCACTAGAAAAAGGTAAGCTTACTCCAGAACAAATATTACTCCCTTATGTAAAACAGTCAAGAACATGGTTGAGTTTAAAATCAGGTTCATGCACTATTACTCCGAATCTGAATTCTGCTAAATCGCTGCTAACTGAATTTGGCAAAGATGGTTGGTACGGACCAATTGAGGAAGCAAGTCAACCAAATAAAAAGTGGTATATCAGAATTTATAGAATTTTTGATTATATTCAACGAGGAACTGGAACTGCTAGTGAACTAGATAAACGCTATATTCGCTGGTCTGTAATTGCTGAGGTAGGCCAAAAGTACATAGCTTTATCCTGGGACGGATTTACTTATAGTTCAACTACAGATGAACATATAGAAAAACGTACTCAATTCCCTTTCTGGAATCACATTCCTGGGTTTTTTGATGAATTAGCTAATAATTGCCAAACCAACTGGAAACATCCTAATCTTCATAAACTTGTTCTAGATGATATGTGGGATAAGTATCTCAATTGTGTTCCCTACAAATGGCGACACTTACATATTAGAGCAGAAGCATCAGGACTGGCCATAAATGCTCGTAGTGCAGGAGTTCAGGAGATTGATGTTAAGGGATTACAAGCTCTATCGCAACAGTTAGCTTATTCTGTTTTAAATATACTTGGGTTGTCCGGTGATCCTGAAAAGATCAATAATGCTGAAAATGCGATTTTGTTAACTTTAATCAAAGAGTGGGGTACTAAATCTTATGAATTTCAACTAAGTAAGGAACTAACTGCAACTGAAATAGAGACAGAAAAGTTAAAAAAAGTTGCAGTAAAATGTCTCATCAAAACACATTGCTATTTTGGACTTAAACCAAATTCCAAAACTCAAGACTCTTTTCCGCACCTAAAATGCTATGGTGGTAGTACCTCTGTTCTTGAGTTTCTGCTAAAAGAACTTGGATTCTAAGGCTAAAGTTATGACTAGCTTCATCCACAAGGGTCATTTGGACTTCTTATCTGAAAATCAGAAGGCTGAACTGAGTAAGCATTTTATGACGGCATTAACAACAGCAATGCCGCATCAACTTGCTGTGCGATTGGGTATAGAATACTCTGATGCTCTTGCTATCTTAACGATACTTGAAGAAGATGGACTCTGTGAAATGAAACTGCTTATATATCATAATTGTGAACCAGATGTACCAGCTGGTGCAATTCCGTTTGGTCAAGGCTTTCCTAATTTACCCTGGGTTTGCCCACTTTGTGAAAAGATTGTACATGATTATAATGAGTTATCTTATGATTTCATGGCACATTTTATGCAACAACATGAATTTGTTTAATTAATCTATGCCTATTTCAGATGATGACGTTCTTAAAGAGTATATTAAGGCACGTAAACTCTTAAAAGAAAGGGGGATTAAATGGCGTTCTTATTGGTATAAAGCGGATACAAGAATTTCTGAATATCTAGATATACTTAATAATCTTCTGACACATCAAGAATCGCAGAAAGCTGGTAAGCTGCTAGAACAGATTGTAGTGCTAGTTTTTAAAGGACTAGAAGGTGTTCAATCAATTAAAAGTTTTCAGTCAGCAGGACCTCAGTATGATTTGCTAGTTAGTGGCGATGATTTAGAATGGCAAGAAGTCTGCGATACGCTATATCTTGATTGGAATCAGAGAGATATAGTAATTGAAGCAAAAGCAACACAAAAACCTTTAGAAGATCACCAATTTGCTCGATTATGTAGCATTATGGAACATAATTTAAGAGGTGCAGGTCTGGGAATTTTTGTAACATTAAATGGAGCATCAGGCTTTCCTAAAGCAGGAGAACCACGGCAAAGAAAAGTAAGTGATTGTAGGCTGCGCCAAATAATTTTTCATGCTAAAACAAATAAAATCATAGTTGTTCTAGACAAAGAAGATTTATTTGAATTAACAAAAAATGGAACTTTGATTGAAGTATTAACTAGAAAAATTAGAGATTTATCTGAATTAAGTGGTCTTCCTACTGCTCCTGTTGAAAATTGCCAGGAAATAGATTTACCTGCACATTTAAAAAGTCTTTACGAAGATAATTAATTATAATCAATCTTATCATTTATTTAGGTAAAGTTAATAGAGGATTAAAATTATGACTATTGCACAAGAAACACGCTACTATTCACCTGAAGAATACCTAGAACTAGAGGTAAACTCAGAAATACGTCATGAATATATTGATGGATTAATTATACCAATGACCGGCGGAACACCAAATCATAACCAACTTGCACTTAATTTCAGTGGTACACTTAATTATCTTCTCAAACGACAACCTTATCAAGTCTTTGTTACAGATCAACGTCTTTGGATACCTGACAAAAAAATTCACACCTATCCTGATGTTATGGTTGTGAAAAATCCCTTAATTTATGAAGAAGGAAGAAAAGACACTTTAGTAAATCCTGTGATGATTGCAGAAGTATTATCCAAATCTACCAGAAGCAAAGATAGAGATGAAAAATTCGCAGCTTATCGCACAATTTCTACTTTACAAGAATATATTTTAATTGATCAATACACAATGCAGGTTGAACAATATTTTAGAACAGATAATAACAAATGGATATTTTCAGAATTTGTAGATGCAGATGAAAATTTAAATTTAGCCTCTGTTCCCTGCCAAATCACTCTCGCAGATATTTATGATAAAGTTGAATTTAATACAGAAGAATAAAAAACTCCCAACTCAATCTTACTCTCCGTGCCTCTGCGCCTCTGCGTGAGACTATAATAATTTAAAATACCAAAGGAGTCAATAAAAATGAGTCGCATCAATCCGTACACATTACAGTTACAAATTACCAGAATGTTTGAACAAGGACAATCATTCTTTGCTATCACCAAAGTACAAGAATGGTTGCAAGAACGTCAACACAACCCAGCAGACTACGAGATTATTTTCCACAAAAAACCCGCACCTCCTGGTTCTAAAGAAGTGATGGTCATAGAAATAGAACTAAAACGCAAAGATGGACAACCCGTAGATCCTTGGTTACAAGAACAAGCCAATTTGCACGCTTAGTTAACAGCTAGATTAAAATTCCCAAGATCCAAGTTTGCAATTTGCGGAATGTGTGCTGATATCTCTGTATTCAGCAAAACACCATTCAAAATCAGACAAATGACAACTCATCAACGTTGGGTTTTTGCGTTTTGGGTTTATTTGGGAATTTTACTTTCTATTTTTATCTCAGCTTACCTCCGCATCATACCTACGGAACTAGCAATATTTGCCCATTATGACACGATTATGCATTTTCTTTTATTAGGAATGGCAGCTTATCTCGGTCATCAAGCATTAAATCAACGTAAGTTTAAAATATTTAATATTCCTTTACCACTTGCACCATTCATAGTCTTATTAGTTTCTATCTCTGATGAGATAGTACAATCTTTTGTACCTTATCGCAGTGCTGATATTATAGATTTAGCTGCTGATATTTTGGGTATTATTGTATTTACTTGGTTAGCCGAAAAATTTCCAAAATTACTAACATGAATAATATCAATCTTTGGACAACATCAGAACACGCTTTACGCTATTTGGGAAAAGCAGACAAAATACCCCACCGCACTGAAGGGGAAGCTGTTTTGTTAGCACAAGTTCCTCAGAATATTAAACGCGTACTTGACTTAGGAACTGGAGATGGACGCTTATTAGCATTGCTTAAAATTGATCGTCCCCAGATGAACAGCATAGCAATTGATTTTTCTCCTACTATGCTAGAAGCAGTGAAACAGAGGTTTTTTGAAGATAAAACTGTACAAGTCATCAGCCATAATCTAAATGAACCTTTACCAGATTTAGGTTTATTTGATGCAATTGTTTCTAGTTTTGCTATTCATCATCTCATCCACGAACGCAAACTCTCCTTGTATGCAGAAATTTTCCAACGTCTGGAACCAGGTGGTATTTTTTGTAACTTAGAACACGTAGCTTCGTCAACACCTACAGTACATGAGAAGTTTTTACAAGCACTCAGTATCGAAATAGAAAACGACGACCCCTCAAATAAACTTTTAGATGTGGAAACACAACTGGTTTGGTTACGAAAGATTGGTTTTACAGATGTTGACTGTTACTGGAAGTGGCTAGAATTAGCTCTATTGATAGGGGTAAAAGCAAAAGACACCACACCATCACCCCATCAAATGAATCAAAAGACTGATGTAAATTCTGCTCTCTAGCAATATTTTCGTTGATACTAAGCAAAATATCGTTATTGAAATCCAGAAACAGAGATTTTGATGAAGTTTTCTGATTTATTAATACAAATGTTCTAATATTCTCTCTGATTTAGTAACGTTATTCATTACCAACAGCATTCTCAAAAATTCCTTCGCAAGATTCTTTGATCCCCCCTTATCAGCTGCCACATACAGTCCTAAACTGTAGATGAGAGTTGAAAGGCAGTTCGGAGAAATTTTGTGAAAAAAGTCTTAGCAATCATTCTTGGTGGGGGTGCGGGTACTCGGCTTTATCCGCTAACCAAACTCCGTGCTAAACCAGCAGTACCAGTTGCTGGTAAGTACCGCTTAATAGATATCCCTGTTAGCAACTGCATCAATTCAGAAATTTTTAAAATCTATGTGTTGACACAATTCAACTCAGCCTCTCTGAATCGTCACATTGCTCGTGCTTACAATTTTAGTGGTTTCAGCGAAGGTTTTGTAGAAGTGCTGGCTGCACAGCAAACACCAGAAAACCCTAACTGGTTCCAAGGTACGGCTGATGCGGTGCGTCAGTACATCTGGATGTTACAGGATTGGGATGTAGAAGAATTTTTGATTCTTTCTGGTGATCACCTATATCGCATGGATTACCGCCAGTTTATCCAGCGTCACAGAGATACTAATGCGGATATTACTCTTTCTGTGATTCCTATTGACGATCGCCGTGCTTCGGATTTTGGTTTGATGAAAATCAACGATGCAGGTAGGGTGATTGACTTTAGTGAGAAACCCAAGGGTGACGATTTAGCCCAAATGCGTGTCGATACGACCGTGCTGGGATTGACAAAAGAACAAGCCGAATTACAGCCATATATCGCCTCTATGGGGATTTATGTCTTTAAAAAAGATGTTTTGATCAAGTTATTGAAAGAATCTTTAGAACGGACTGATTTTGGCAAAGAAATTATCCCTGATGCGGCAAAGGATCACAACGTCCAGGCGTATCTCTTCGATGACTATTGGGAAGATATTGGAACAATTGAAGCATTTTATAATGCCAATTTAGCTCTAACCCAGCAACCAATGCCGCCCTTTAGCTTCTACGATGAGGAATCTCCAATTTACACCCGTGCGCGGTATTTACCTCCTTCAAAGCTGCTAAATTGCCAAATAACCGAATCAATGATTGGTGAAGGTTGCATTTTGAAAAATTGCCGGATTCAGCATTCAGTGTTGGGAGTGCGATCGCGGATTGAGTCAGGATGTGTGATTGAAGAATCCCTACTTATGGGTGCAGATTATTACCAACCGTCTGTAGAACGCCAATGTAGCCTAGAACAAGGTGACATCCCTGTAGGCATTGGTACAGATACCATCATTCGCCGTGCCATCATTGATAAAAATGCCCGCATTGGTCACGATGTGAAAATTATCAATAAAGACAATGTGCAGGAAGCCGAACGTGAAAAGCAAGGCTTTTTCATCCGGAGTGGTATTGTAGTTGTCCTCAAAAATGCTGTAATTGCTGACGGTACAATTATCTAAAAGTGATGAGTTATGAGTTATGAGTAATTGAATTATGGATAAAACTTCTAATTATTCTTCACTCCTAACTTCTCACTCAACGCTCCCAAATTTGCACTCAGTACTTAGTACTCAATACTTGGTACTTTTCTTACTGATTGGTCTTCCTGGTAGCGGTAAGTCAACATTAGCAAAACAATTACTGACACAATGCCCCCAGATGCAGCTAATTTCTACAGATGCCATCCGGGGGCAACTCTTTGGTTCAGAAGCAATTCAGGGGACATGGCTGTTGATTTGGCGGGAAATAGAACGGCAATTTCAGCAAGCTACAACTGTAGGTATCCCCACTATTTTCGATGCCACCAACGCCCAAAGGAGAAATCGCCGTGAACTCATAGAATTAGCCCGTGATTTGGGCTTTACACACATTACTGGGATCTGGGTGAGAACTCCAGTCTGGATGTGTTTAGTACGTAATCAAAAACGCGATCGCCAGGTTCCTGAAGAAATTATTTTGCGAATGCACCGTCAACTCCGGGATGCGCCCCCCAGCTTAGAAGAAGGACTAGATAGACTGATTTGCTTTCCAGATTGGTGAGAGTACGGGAATTGCGCTGAGACTGTGAGCGACAACCACACTTGATTTCCCATATTATTTGTTAATTTAATATCAGAATCTTTTGCCCTTATATCTGGCAAACAGTCAATCTCAATATCTTAGAAAAAAACATAACCTAAATTTTTACAGGAGGCTGGTAGATGGCTGCAACCGACTTCAAAGACTATTACTCAATTTTAGGAATCAGTAAAACTGCCACTCCAGAAGAAATTAAACAAGCTTTTCGTAAACTAGCCCGCAAGTTTCACCCGGATGTTAACCCAGGTAACAAGCAAGCAGAGGCAAAATTTAAAGAAGTTAATGAAGCTTACGAAGTTCTCTCTGACCCAGATAAGCGCAAAAAGTACGACCAATATGGTCAATACTGGAAACAGGCTGGTGAAGGCTTCCCTGGAGGTGGTGCTGGTGTTGATATGAGTGGCTTTGACTTCAGTCAATACGGCAGCTTTAATGATTTTATCAATGAGTTATTTGGTGGTGCTGGCCCACGCACAGGAAAACAAAGTTACTCTTATCGCACTTCTACAAGTAGACCCAGTGGCGGTTTTGGTGGTGTTAATGATTTTGGTTTTCAAGATGCAGGTGCTAGTGCTATCCAAGATACCGAAGCTGTGATCAGCTTAACTTTTGCTGAAGCTTTTGCAGGTGTCCAAAAACGCTTCGGTTTAGGTAACGAAACAATTGATGTTCGCATCCCTGCCGGGGCTAAATCTGGGACTCGTCTACGGCTGCGGGGTAAAGGTCAAATCAACCCCATGACTCAACAACGGGGAGATTTGTATTTAAAGGTGGAATTGCAACCCCATTCTTTTTTCCAACTTGAGGGTGATAATTTAGTTTGCGAAGTGCTAATTACACCGGATGAGGCTACCTTGGGTGCTGCTATTGATGTACCCACACCCGATGGTAATGTCAATGTGAAGTTGCCCGCAGGAGTACGCTCTGGTCAATCCCTGCGCTTACGTGGTAAAGGCTGGCCTCTGGCTAAGGGTGGACGTGGTGATCAGTTTGTGAAAGTTGCGATCGCACCTCCAAAAGACCTCAGTCCGCAAGAGAGGGAATATTATGAAAAAATCCGGGCTATCCGTACCTATCATCCCCGCAGTCATTTGGCACAAGTTAAATTATAACCAATTCTTAACTGAACTAATTTCGTTAAACTAAAAAACTGCTATGTCAGGTTACACACATAGCAGTTATAAATTAGGGAACTGAGATTTGAGAATCTCAGCACTCTCATATTTAATTTTTACGCTTACCAAATAAATCTATAAATCTACCCTTTCACTGTCACTTTATTTTGTAAGCGTTTGAATAATGAAGTCATACCACAAGCACCTACTGCCAATACACCTAACATCATGTTAGATTCTGGAACACTCCTATTAGCTAATCTATAGGCGTGGTTATCTGTTTCAAAGGCAACACCGTCTGAACGCATCACAACTCGGTCAAATTTTTCACCTGCGTCACCAACAAGATTGATAAACTTATTAGATTTAGTGCTAGTCCAGTCACCATCAGCTACAGCATTTGGCACATCTGAGCCACTAAAAGACTTTAACAACTGATTACCGTTGTAAATGTCAATAAAGTTGTAACTATCCAATGAGCCGGCATAAAAACCGAAGTAATCAACAGCTTCTTTGAACTTAATATTAACAAACCCACTGTCGCCTGCGACATTACTACCTAATGGAGAAATTGTTAGATATTTTGTATCATCCCCATAAGGTGAAGCATATTGACTAGATACACTACCTTGAACAATATTAGTAGTGATATTGGAGTAGGTAACAAAACCATTTGGGTCATTTGCTGTGCCGTCATCAAAGGTGATGGTTTTGGTATCAGAGTAAGTAGAGAACATACCGGGGCTTTCTATCATGCTAACAGCACTAGCTGGATTTGCGCTCATGACCACAGCAGTTATTCCCAGTAAAGCCAAGGATAATTTTTGCAGCATTCTAACAAGTAACCTCTAAATAAATATCAACTGGATGGAAACGGATTTTTTCTCAAAACCTAGCTATAAATAAGCTGGATTTATGACTTCAAAGACCTAGACACAAGGATTATCTGTCTTGTCTATGATTTGAATTTTGCAAGCCGTAAAAGATTAATCTCTCTCGAAGCTCTATGATATTATTTTGATGGTTATTGATATAAAAATATACTGTACTTGTACGGATTTATTATTAAAGATTAAGTGAAGACTATTGGCTGCAATTGTGAAAGTATTTTAAGTAGGAGATAGGATAAATTTTGTACAAGAAAGCCAGTTTATATTTATAGCTATATTTACGTAATTTTTTGTGAAGTAGGCTGGGTTAAAAATTGTTGTTATAACAAAGCAGAATACAGAAGGTAGAAGGGAAAAGGTTTTTGGGCAACTTTACTTTTTTTACATTCTACGGTTTTTTGCGTCTTTATACTTAGACAGGACTTATGCAAAACAGAACGAAAGTAGCGATAATACCGCAACGGGCAAGCAAGCTACATGAATTACTGTTACGTAATAATCAGGTTTTCATGCACATCTTGCGTAAGTCCTATTAGACACAAATTTAGGGCTAAATTTTTGCAATTAATTCTGTAAAATTGCTGAATACACAGTCAATCCCAGATTTTTATCTTAATCTTAATTCTTAATGAAAAATTTCCCCTTCGGGCGAGGCAGGAGGCAGAAGGCTGTTAAAGGGATGCGTATTTACGCCGTCTTGTACCTGGATTTTTCAGTAGAAGTCAAAAACTGAAACTAAGTAGGTAGACACTAAAAAACTAAAGTATGCAACGAAATGTAAATTTGCCTAAAAACCTCTTCCCTTCTGCCTCCTGCCCTCTGCCTCCTGCCTTGTCTCAACGATAAATATTTATGCCCACCTACTTATATCACCTTTGCCATTAACATTATCCCAAACCCTTTTATCATCTCTGGTGTCGTTTGGGTAGTTTGCTATGATGGACTTGCAATCAAGCGATCGCAATGCCGACTTTGAACTCTACCTTAATTAAACTGTTCCAACAATCTTTCTACAGTGGCATTGTGATCTAAAAATGAAAATAAATGCCGATAAAGCAATTTTCCATCTTTATCTAATACAAATTGTGCTGGTAAAGGCGCTCCTAAAGCTTGTCCTACTTGATAAGTCCGAAATGTATGACAACTAGGGTCGCTTAATAAGGGCATTTTTAAGCCTAAGTCTTGGACAACTATTTGACTTTGCTTTTTGTCGGTACTTGTAATCATCAAAACTTCTATACCCCGATTCTTAAACTCTTCATAATTTTCATTTAAGGCTTTAATATGGGGATAGCAAAAAGGGCAATATTGTTTTTCTGTGAAAATCCGGGTAAAAGCCAGTAAGACAGGCTGTTTACCTCGATAATCAGATAGTTTTAAGGTGCGATTATTTGTAATATCAGATAATTTAAAATCTGGTGTTCCCACCCCTATTCTAAATTCATCTAATGCTGGTTTTGGTAACAGGTTGCGAAAGAATCGCTCATTGAATAAGCCAGTAAAATCTGTTGATGTCAACATAAATAATTAAATATTAAGAATTCATGGGGGATTGGTGATTGGTAATTGGGAAAAACTTTTACCCAGTACCCAATACCTAGTCCCCAGTCCCCAATTCCTTAAACTGCTGCGAAGTAAACTTTGGACTTAACTGGGTCGGGAACCATTGTTTTTTCTCCAGGTTGCCAACCAGCAGGACAAACTTCATCCGGGTTAGTTTGAACGTGTTGAATAGCTTGTAATGTACGTAAAGTTTCTTCAACACTGCGACCAAAAGCTAAATTGTTAACAGTGGAGTGCTGAATGATACCATCTTTATCAATGATAAACAAACCGCGCAAAGCAATACCTGCTGAGGGGTCGAGAACATTGTAAGCAGCGCTAATTTCTTTCTTGATGTCGGAAACTAGGGCATAGTTTAAGTCACCAACACCACCGGCTTTACGATCTGTTTGAATCCAAGCTAGGTGGGAAAATTCGCTATCAACGGAAACACCGAGAACTTCTGTGTTAAGCTTCTTGAATTCTTCGTAGCGATCGCTAAATGCTGTAATTTCCGTGGGGCAAACAAAGGTAAAGTCTAAGGGGTAGAAAAATAAAACAACATATTTACCCCGATACTCAGAAAGTTTAATCGTTTTAAATTCCTGGTCTAGCACTGCTGTTGCTGCAAAGTCGGGAGCCTGCTGACCAACCCGGAGGCAGTCTACTGTTCCGTAAGTGAGCGTCATTAACCTGATTCTCCTTTAACTTATATCCATTTCTTAGCTTGGGACTTTAGATAAGTTACAACTCACCCATCTAAGCTTGTCACAGTTTAATTACGATCTGTTACAACTATATCATACTCATAACGATTTTGAGTAACCAATGACTAATTTAGATACTAGAGAATGGTTACTAACCAATGGCTTAGGTGGTTTTGCTAGTGGTACAGTTGCGGATGTGCATACACGGACTTATCATGGATGGCTATTTGCGGCAACAAATCCACCTTCTGGGCGCAAATTACTGTTTTCCCATTTAGAAGGCAGCTTAGAAATACCCGGTAAAGTGATAGCACTGGGGACAAATTTTTGGGACAGTGGTCAAAAAATTGAGCCAACAGGCTATGAGATGCTACGCCATTTCGATATTAACCCAGTTCCTAAATGGGTTTGGGGTGAAGAAAACTGGCAGTTAACTAGACAGTTAGTGATGCCTTATGGGTTTGTGGGGGGAGAAAGGGAGAATAAATTACCAAATATCAATGCTCAAAGGATTTTGATTCAGTATCGGTATGAGGGTAAAGAAGCGGGGATTTTAAGGTTAAGACTGTTGATAGGCGATCGCGATTTTCATCAGCAGCAAAATGAAAGCGAGAAATTACATTTTTCCCAATTGGTGAGTCCACAGCTAGTTTGTCTACAAGCGAACAATTGCGGACAATTTGGTACACCTTGGTATCTACGCTGGACAAAAGGAGAGTATCAAGCTGATGGAGTTTGGTACTGGAATTATGGTTTACCAGAAGAAAAAAAACGGGGTTTATGCGATCGCGAAGACCTTTATAGTCCAGGCTATTTAACAGTTAATCTCCAACCAGGAGATATTCTCACCCTAGAAGCAAAAGTAGGTTTACCTGACCCCCAGCAACCAATTCTCTCTCCCGATAGCTTTTCTGAAGCCGTGGAGGCAGAACAAGAGAGACTTTCGCAAATTTTCGGCTGGAGAGGAGAAGAGGCAGGAGGCAGGGGGGAAAATTACTCATCCTTTACTCACCAATCACCTATTAAGCAAAAACTACTTAAAGCTAGTGATCAATTTATTGTTTATCGTGCTTCCATTGCTGGCCCCACAGTAATTGCAGGATATCACTGGTTTAATGATTGGGGACGAGATACTTTAATTGCTTTACCAGGATTGACTTTAGTTACAGGGCGTTTTGAGATAGCAAAAGGACTCTTAAAAACTTTTGGGCGTTATTGTCGTTATGGACTCATACCCAATGCCTTTCCTGATGTTGATAGCGAACCGTTTTATAACAGTATTGATGCCGCATTGTGGTGGATTGAAACTTTAGGACTTTATTTAGAAGCTACTCAAGATTGGCAGTTTTTAGTAGAGCAATTTCCCGTTGTCCAGCAAATTCACAAAGCCTTTGTTGGTGGAACTCGCTACAATATTCAACTTGATGCCACTGATGGGCTAATTTGTTGGGATGCTAATGGTGTAGCTTTGACTTGGATGGATGCGGTAGTTGGGGGATTACCGGTGACACCCCGTCGCGGGAAAGCTGTAGAAATCAATGCTCTTTGGTATTCGGCTTTATGTTGGTTGAGTCAATGGGCTGAACGTTTGAGCCAAATAGATATAGAAAATTCTGTGCGTTTAACTCATCAAGCACAACGCTATAGACAGCAAGCAGAACAGGTAAAAGTTTCGTTACAAAAGTTCTGGAATCCGCAATTAGGCTATTTTTATGATTTTATTGATCCAGATGATGGACGGAATTCGCAAATTCGCCCTAATGCTGTTTTGGCTTTATCTTTGCACCATTGCGGTTTTTCGCAACAGCAAAGTTGCCAAGTTTTAGATTTAGCCACTGCTCGATTGTTGACTCCTTATGGTTTGCGGAGTCTTGATCCTGGTGATCCAGAATATGTAGGGATATATGAGGGAAATTCAGAAAAGCGCGATCGCTCTTATCATCAAGGTACTGTTTGGTGTTGGTTAATTGGTGCATATATCCGAGCTTGGGAACGTTTTTACCCGGAGGAAACGATACCTTTTGACTGGGAACCGCTAATTAATCACTTTCTCTCTGATGGTTGTTTGGGTTCAATTTCGGAAATTTTCGATGGTGATGCACCGCATATATCAAGAGGTGCGATCGCACAAGCTTGGTCTGTGGCTGAAGTGATTCGGCACTTTAAAACCTAGCTTTCTTGAGCTTAGAGACGTTCGATGGAACGTCTCTACAATTATGGGTTAATTCAACTACAAGCATAGGTGTAAAGAACCTTAGAAAAATCCAAACGTTTAAGTGCAGAAGGCTGAATAAAAAAGTTACCAACTCCCATATCTCCCCAAATTATTGAGTTATCATCATCAGAGTCCATTTGGAATAACAGAAAATCGTAACCTTCTTCTTCTAACAACAGATGACGCTCATCTTCCTGTACAAATTGGGGATACCCACCTAAACGGTGTCCTTCTAGTGAGTATTCATATTTTTCTATATATTCTTCCATGAAATCATCTACCAGTTCTTCTAAAGAATTTTCTATTGCCTCAGTGAGATTACTCTGTTGGAAAATGGTAGAAAAATAGCTTTTAACTAAGGATATAAAACGATAATCCCATGTACTCATAGGAGTTGATTGCATAGAAAAATTCAAGGCTAAACAGAGTTTTTTTTGTAAT
Source organism: Anabaena sp. EIM26 (assembly GCF_057568715.1). Classification (NCBI taxonomy): domain Bacteria; kingdom Bacillati; phylum Cyanobacteriota; class Cyanophyceae; order Nostocales; family Nostocaceae; genus Anabaena; species Anabaena sp. EIM26. Next base: position 4,357,467 of record NZ_CM172472.1, read on the forward strand.
GGAAAACATCTAGGTTCAGGCAAAAAATCAAAATCATTTAGTAGATTATCAATATTTAAATCTGGTTCAGGAAAGTAAAGCACTCGGAAAGTTGTTTGTGCCAATGGCAGAGCATAATCTATTCCGTATGCTGTTTTACCTGATGTTTCAATATAAAACTGAAGAATACCTTTTTCTGGTAAACTTTCTAAAGTAGGAGTTTCTGCAAAGTTGATTTGTGCTAAAAGATTCAGGGGATTACCATCTGGGGCTGTGGGATAGGTAAGATGTTTAGGAAAATATGGTAAACCGCCAAATTTACTTTGCCATAAGGTAGTTTCTGGAGTTGAATATGGAGTAATTTTGATATGGGGTTTGGCAGTTGCCGTGGCAAATTCATCTACACGAGATTTTAAGTCTAAGAACATTTCATATAATTCATCTGGGGTAAGATCTTTGTCATTTTCGTCTACTGGGATAGATTCGCTATCACACCAACCCTGTGTGAGTAGTTCTTGAATACTTTGATTGAAAAAAGCTTCTGCTTCAGTCTCAGAAGAGAATTCATGAAGTTGTTGATCATGTGTAACATTGCAGCCGTCTAGATGAATAGAAGTTCTGAATGAATTTAATCTAAATATTTTATTGCGTTTCATAAAACTTAACCGGAAATGTTCTAAAAAATTTGAATTCAATATTTTGGAAATAAAAAAATATTAGATATGAGATTTTTTAGCAAAATCATAGCAAAAAAAAGAAGGTTGTTTACTAGTTTGTTGTGTCTTTAAATATGCCATCATCACAGTTTATGCATCCAACAAAATTACTATAACGTTTTTCAACTACAAGCATAGGTGTAAAGAACCTTAGAAAAATCCAAACGTTTGAGTGCAGAAGGCTGAATAAAAAAGTGACCTACACCCATATCTCCCCACATAATGGAGTCATCATCCTCAGAGTCCATTTGGAATAACAGAAAGTCATAACCTTCCTCTTGCATAAAACAACAACGTCTATCGTCCTGTACAAATTTTGGATATCCTCCTAATTGGTGTCCTTGGAATAAATGTTCATATTTTTCTCTATACTCATATCTGAAATCATCAGCCATTTCTTCTAAAGACATCTTCATAGCTTCTGTTAAATTACTCTGTTGAAAGATAGAAAAATATCTTTTATAACATTCCTTAAACTGATAATCATGAACAGACATAGGATGAGAGTTGACAGCGAACTTCAAAGCTAAAAATTGTTCTTCTAATGGACCCACAAATTCTGGCAAAAAATCAAAATTATTTAGTAAATTATCAATATTTAAATCTATTTCAGGAAAGTATAGAACTCGAAAAGTAGTTTGGGCTAATTGCGGATTATCTCCTAGTCCAAAGGTTGTTTCTTCTGATGTTTCAATATAAAACTGAAGAATGCCTTTTTCGGGTAAATCTTCTATTTTAGGAGTTTCTGCAAAGTTGATTTGTGCTAAAAGATTAAGGGGAATACCTCTTGGGCTTGTGGGATATTCCAAATGTTTAGGAAAATAAGGTAAACCGCCAAATTTACTTTGCCATAAAGTAGTTTCTGTTGTTGAATGTGCAGTTATTTCTATATAAGGTTTGGCGGTTGAATTAGCAAATTCATCTAGCCGTGATTGCAATCCTAAATACATTTCATATACTTGATATAGTGTAAAATCTTTGTTTTCTTCGTCGTTGGCAATAGATTGTTCGCGCCAACCCTCTGCTAGTAATTTTTGAACACATTGGTCAAAAAAAGCTTCTGCTTCTGCTTCCGAAGGAAATTGGAAAAGCTCCCCTCCATCTAGAACATTACAGTCATCTAGGTAAATAGAAGTTCTCTCCTTGAAATACCAAACAAATTTCTTATTGCATTTCATGATAATTCACCTGAAATTATTTGTTAGTGCTTGGTTAATACTTAAATAAATTGAAGTTAGGAATTTAATCTCTACGCTAGAAAAAAATTCGTAATTGATAATTCTTAAATTACGAATTATGAATTACGAATTATGAATTACAAATTATGCTGCAACTTTAGCTAATGCCTTTTCTACAGCTTGCAATGCTTGATTGACTTCTGCTGCTGTGACAATGAGAGGAGGTACAAATCGGACTACTTTTGGCCCTGCGGGTACGAGTAATAAACCCTCATTCATAGCAGCTTTAACAACCTCAGGTGCAGTTAAGGGAACATCTGCTTTGATTTCCATGCCGTTGATTAAACCCCAACCGCGCACTTCTGAGATATGCTGAGGATATTTGAGAGCGATCGCTCTTAATCCCTCTCGCAAATGTGCGCCTTGTTCTTCCACATTCTGCAAAATGTTTTCTTTTTCCAAGGTTTGGCAGACACTCAAAGCCACACCGCAGGCAAAAGGATTACCGCCAAATGTACTCGCGTGTTCCCCTGGTTGGAAAATATCGCAGAATTTCTTACTCATCATTGCACCGATAGGAATACCCCCACCTAGTCCCTTCGCACTAGTGAAAATATCCGGTTCTACACCCAGATGTTCATATCCCCATAACTTGCCACTGCGTCCCATTCCCACTTGCACTTCATCGAATACTAATAAAATGCCGATTTCATCGCAAATTTGACGCAACCTCTTGAAGTAGGCAACATCCCCAGGACGTACACCACCTTCTCCCTGCAATGGTTCAATCAAAATTGCCGCAACACGATAATTACCTTCATCTAATTCGGTAACGGCTGCTTCTACTGCTCTGATATCGTTGTAATCTACATAGTAGAAACCAGGTACTAAAGGATCAAAGTACTTTTGATACTTGGGCTGTCCGGTGGCAGTAACAGTGGCTAAAGTCCGTCCGTGAAAACTGGCATTGGCAGTTAAAATGATCGGGTTAGCAATATCTAAAACCGTGTGAGCATATTTCCGTACTAGTTTAATTGCTGCTTCGTTGGCTTCAGCGCCAGAGTTGCAGAAAAATACCCTATCAGCACAAGAATGATCAACAATCCATTTGGCTAATTCACCTTGTTCGGGAATATAGTACAAATTAGAAACATGGTGCAGTTTCTGGATTTGGCGTGTTACCGCTTCTACCATTGCTGGGTGGGCGTGTCCCAAAGTACAAGTAGCTATGCCGGCAACAAAATCCAGATATTCCTTACCCTGGGTATCCCACACACGGCAGCCCGCGCCCCGTTCTAAAGCCAATGGAAACCGGGCGTATGTGGACATGACAGCCTCGTTGAAGCTATCCGCATCGAAAGGTGTAGATGGCATAATACCTGACTCTGGGGGGATCGTGGCTTGTTCAACTAGAGTTTGGAAACTCACTACCGCTCCTCCTGAAAATCCTTTATCGTATACTCTACTAGTTTTTTATAAATAATTAAAAATTTCTGAAAATTTCTAATTATTTCCCGCAAATATCTCTTTCTCTTAGCTTAACGCTCAGATATCCTCAAACGAGTGTCAGCAATAAAAAAATTTGTGTATTCTACCCTTGAGCAAAAATATAAACGGATTCAACAAGAATTAATGGCTGGGGCAGTGGCCCTTGGCTTTGTGTTCCTCATTGGGACTTTATGGTATTGGTTGGTGGAAGGCTGGTCATGGGAAGATGCAGCTTATATGACTGTGATCACCTTGGCAACTGTAGGTTATGGCGAGACTCACCCGCTAGGTAGTCGCGGCAGGTTATTTACAATTGCTTTGATTTTGATGGGTGTAGTTAATATCGGTTACATTGTCAATAGATTTACAGAAGCTGTAATTCAAGGCTATTTTCAAGAAGGAATTCGACTACGGCAACAAAGGCGCTTAATGGAATCCCTTTCTGGACATTACATCATTTGTGGTTTCAGCCGCACTGGGCGACAAATTGCCAAGGAGTTTCGAGCCGAAGGGGTGAATTTTGTTGTCATTGATGCGGAGATGGAATCTGTACAAAGGGCGCAGGCAGAGGGTTACACTGCATATCAAGGTGATGCAACTTTAGATGATACGCTGCTGAAAGTTGGCGTTGAACAAGCAATTTGTATTGTGGCTGCACTTCCTTCTGATGCGGAAAATTTATATATAGTTTTATCTGTCAAAACATTAAATCCTGGTATTCGAGCGATCGCACGGGCAAGTACAGAAGAAGCTTTGAAAAAGTTACAACGAGGCGGTGCAGATGCGGTGATTTCCCCTTATATTACCGGTGGTAAGCGAATGGCAGCAGCAGCCCTTAGACCTCAAGTTTTGGACTTTGTGGATGGGATTTTGACTGGTGCAGACCGCCAGTTATATATGGAAGAATTTTTACTTGACCCGACTATGTGTCCTTTTGTAGGACAAAGTTTGCAAAAAGCGAAATTGCGATCGCAATCCGGGGCTTTAGTTTTAGCTATTCGTCGTACTGATGGCAATCTGATCGGTGGGCCAACTGGAGATACAGTTTTAATGCCAGGAGATACTTTAATTTGTATGGGTACGGCTGAACAATTGCAGAGTCTCAACCAAATCCTTGGCCCGATTAATTCTCAGCAACTACGAAGACCGAAGAATAGTTAGGAGTTAGGAGTTCGGAGTTAGGAGTTAGGAGTTCGGAGTTTGGAGTTTGGAGTTCGGAGTCAGGAGTCAGGAGTCAGGAGTCAGGAGTCAGGAGTTCGGAGTTCGGAGGGTTTTAACTTCGTTAAATAATAGGAATTAGGAATTAATTTATCAATTGTTTTTGCAAAGCGACAACAACGGCTTGAGTGCGATCGCTAACTTCTAGTTTTTGCAAAATGGCATGGACGTGTACTCTGACTGTTCCTGGCGTAATGTAGAGTGACAGGGCAATTTCTTGATTTGTTTTTCTGGCTGCTAACAGTGTGAGAATTTCTCTTTCTCGTTGAGTGAGTGGATTAGCAGGTTTTAAGCTATTTTCTGAGTCAATTTGGCTAGAATCAGATGTAAAAGTAGACCGAATTTCTTTCGTTGCTGTTTCATCCCACCAAGATGCCCCAGCGGTAACAGAACGAAGTGCTAAAATTAATTTTTCAGCCGGAATTCCTTTGAGACAATAGCCTTGAGCGCCTGCGGCAATTAATTGCGTAATCAAGGATTTTTGAGAATGGGAAGTTAATATCAGAACTGGTAAATAGGGATATTTCTGTTTAATTTGCTGACAGGCTTCAATTCCCCCAATTCCTGGTAATCCTACATCTAAAAGCACTACATCAAGAGAATGTCGGTTGACTAACTCAATCGCTGTTTCTCCATCTTCAGCCTCAGCAATAATTTCTAACCCTGTTTCTTGTTGCAATCGCACGCGCAAGCCTAAGCGGAAGAGTTCATCATCCTCAACTAGGAGAATTTTGATTGAGGTAGATAGCATCTGGCACAGTTAAAGAGGACTAAAATGGTTAACAGGGAGTTTGAAAGCAAACATAGCACCGATGGGTATTCTGTTCTCTGCCCAAATTGTACCGCTATGAGCTTCAATAATTTGCCGAGAGAGGTAAAGTCCTAATCCAGAACCTTTTGCTTGACGATTGCTGTGTCCTTGATAAAATCGTTCAAATAAATGGGGGAACTGTTCAGGTTGAATACCCGCACCCGTATCCAAGATTTTCACTACTTGATAGGAAGCTTGGGATTCTAACACCACTTCCACACGTTCACCACGTCGAGAATGATTGATAGCATTGATGAGAAGATTGGTAAAAACTCGTTGCAGTTGGAGGGCATCACCTTTAACCCAAAGCGATTGTCGCCAATTAGAGTCACCATAGTTAAGTGAGAGATAAACGCGACGACTAGAAGCTAACTCTGAGAGAGTAGCAGCGGTATCTTCTGCCAAGATAGCTAAATCTACAGGTGCTAAGACCAGTTTTAAACCTTCAGTATCATTGCGATAAATATCTAATAAAGTTTCTAGCAGTTGTAGGGAAGTTTGATGACTGCGTGTCATTGTCGCCAAAACTTTTTGCTGTGCTGGTAAGACGACACCGAACTTTTCTTGTTCAAAAGCTTTGAGAGTTTCAATTGCGCCTAATAACGGCGTTTTTAAATCATGGGTGAGGGTAGAAGCAAAGTCTTCTCGCACTCTAGATAACTCCTCTTGAGCCTCTAACTTAGCACGGGTGATAGCGATCGCATCTTCCGAACGACGTAAGCGATCGCTCAAAACACCTGTGACAATCAAAGCTATTCCTGCGATCGCTCGACTGGCTATAGTAGAAATCTTCATCTCTTCACCTCCTGGTACTACAAGATTGAACATAGTTAAGCACACAGCAATAAAGGTAGCTTGAAAGTTTCCACGCCTTCCCAACCAGGAGTTCGCTAACAAAATTGGCCCCGTATAGAGATAACCAAACACATATTCAGTTGGTGTAGAATACTCCAAAACTAGCGCAATTATAAATAAAACAGTGATGAGCAAATATTTGCCTAAAAACGATTCTTGATTAGGTAATTTAGCGTGAAAATATATCATTTAGGAAACAATAACTATTATTTATTGTGTGAATTTAAAAAAAGTCAGGAGTCAGGATGAAGGAGTTCGGAGTTCGGGGTTCGGAGTTCGGGGTTCGGAGTCAGGATGAAGGAGTTCGGGGTTCGGAGTTCGGAGTTCGGAGTTAGGAGTTCGGGGTTCGGAGTTCGGAGTTCGGAGTTAGGAGTTCGGAGTTCGGAGTCAGGATGAAGGATGAACAAAGAAAGAAGAAGGAAGAAATTTCTACCCCTAACTGTTAAGAGTTCCCTGCTATATCAAACATTTTGTATCCTGAATTCTTACTAAAAAAATTATATAGGGCTTGCTTAATAAAGCTAAAACTTAGATATATCAAGAGTTTGAAGGTTAAAAAGGTGAATCAGGTGCAAGGAATAAGCGTTGAAACTAGCAAAAACCTATCACTTGAAGAGATTCAAGACGATTCTTCTCTTCTTCTAATTCTTCCTCCTGACTCCTGACTCCTGACTCCTGAATTCTGACTCCTAGCCCATGACTTACGTCACGCTGCGCGAACACAGATAACTTTTTCAGCAAACCCTATATAGCAATTCCAAATTCAGATGTGAACACTCAAGCCTGCCCTAAACAAACATCTCTTTTTAGCTCTGCGCTCTCTGCGTCTCTGCGGTTCGTCTTACAGCACGATACAGGAACACAACTTAATCTTACACTGATTAATGCCCAATTATTTACCATTCAGCAAGTGTTTATCTAAAAAATAAACAGTTGATATATATATTATCTAAACGCGCCAAACATTTATATATAGAAAAATAAACTCCGTTTTATATCCCTCTATTACTTGTTTTTATTCATAAAATAATTGATGATACAAATTATTACAGCATAGAGAATGTTATTTTGATGATTCTGTTTAACTACTCAACCAAAGAGTAGATTATGGAAATTGCAAATTAATGTATCAGGAGATTTTCTAAAACAATGTTACAAGGATGGATACAAATTGCTTTGACATTACTAATAGTCATAGCAACAACTCCCTTACTTGGGAAATATATAGCACAGGTTTTTCTAGGAGAAAAAACACTGCTTGATAGAGTTTTAAATCCCCTAGAAAAAGTAATTTATACCTTAAGTGGAGTGCGTCCCCATGATGAAATGACAGGCTGGCAATATACCCAAGCAGTGCTGTATAGCAACCTCATCATGGGGATTTTAGTTTATTTAATCTTAGTGCTTCAGGGATGGCTACCATTAAATCCCACAGGTTTAAGTGCGCCGAGTTGGCATTTAGCACTGCATACCACACTTTCCTTTTTGACCAACACAGATCAACAACATTATGCTGGTGAAACAACCTACAGTTATGCCAGCCAAACATTTGCTTTAGGTTTTTTAATGTTTACCTCAGCAGCCACAGGATTAGCGGTAGGAATCGCCTTTATTCGCGGTTTAACTGGTAGGACATTAGGCAACTTTTATATTGATTTAACCAAATCAATTACCCGGATTTTGCTACCTATGTCCGTTGTCGGGGGATTGTTGTTAATGATGGCAGGAGTACCCGAAACCCTTGCAGGAGTGGCAACAGCGACCACATTAGAAGGGGCAACACAAGCGATCGCACGAGGTCCCGTTGCCCACTTTGAAATTATCAAACAAATTGGTGAAAACGGTGGTGGCTTCTTTGGCATCAACTCAGCCCATCCTTATGAAAATCCCAACGGATTTACAAACTTATTAGAAACCTGGGCAATGATATCCATTCCCTCAGCATTTATTTACACTTATGGCGTATTTGCTAACAATATTAAACAATCCTGGTTAGTATTTTGGATGGTTTTTGTAATTTTTATTGTCTTAGTAGGTGTAGCCGCATTTGGTGAATATCAAGGAAATCCCCTCGTTAACAACCTATTAGGAGAACAGCAACCCAACTTAGAAGGCAAAGAAGTCCGATTTGGGTGGGCGCAAACAGCACTATGGGCAGTAATGACCACAGCCACCATGTGCGGTGCTGTCAATGGAATGCACGACTCCCTCATGCCACCAGGAGGATTTGCCACTCTTTTTAACCTCTTCCTACAAATTATTTGGGGAGGACAGGGAACCGGGACAGCATATTTATTTCTCTACTTAATTTTGGCAGTCTTCCTAACAGGGTTAATGGTAGGACGCACCCCAGAATTTTTAGGACGCAAAATAGAGAAAAAAGAAATTGTCCTAGCCAGCGTAATTTTATTAATTCACCCCTTCGCCATTTTAATTCCTTGGTCAATTGTATTTGCTTTTCCTGATGCACTAGGAGGAATTACTAACCCAGGTTTTCATGGAGTTTCCCAAGTAGTTTACGAATATGCTTCCGCAGCAGCTAACAACGGTTCTGGTTTTGAAGGATTAGGAGATGGAACTTTGTGGTGGAACCTCAGCACCAGCATCAGCATTTTAGCAGGGCGTTATATCTCCATAATTGCTCTACTACTGTTAGCAGATAGTATGTCTCGCAAACAACTTGTACCCATCAGCGCAGGTACTTTGAGAACCGACACCAAACTATTTACCGGCATCACCGGCGGCGTAATTTTAATTCTTGGGGCGCTCACCTTCTTCCCCGTACTAGTTTTAGGCCCCATTGCCGAAGCATTTTTGATTAGCAGAGGTGGGTAGTTGAAGAAGGAGTCAGGAGTCAGTAGCCAGGAGTCAGAATCAAGACGCTCGTTCCTCGCTAACGCTGCGCTATCAGTCGAGAACATCCTGCGGGAAGCAAGCTACAGACCTGCGACTGATTAAAGACCACCAAATCTACCACTTGGTGGGGTCTTAAACCCGGTTATTCATCCGCCACTCGCACAGAATACCCTACTGACTCCTGACTCCTGAATTCTGTTCGATAAAACCTCTGCGTATCTCTGCGCTGACCTCCGCGCTCCTCTGCGTTACAAAAAAAACTAAAATTCCATGACAACTACAAAAACTCGACAACAACGTAAACATACACCCAAAGCCAAAACGGCGGGACTCTACTCCAGGGCATTTAAACAAGCATTTGTCAAACTCAACCCGCGCAATATGCTGAAAAATCCAGTCATGTTTCTTGTCTGGGTGGGTACGATTATTACAGTTTTAGTGACAATTGACCCCAATTTATTTGGGATAACAACTGGTAACAACCCGCGACTTTTTAACGGACTAATTACCATAATTCTGTTCTTCACCGTTGTTTTTGCTAACTTTGCTGAAGCTGTAGCCGAAGGAAGAGGCAAAGCTCAAGCTGACTCCCTCCGTGCCACAAAAGCTGATGTTACAGCCCGAAAAATCCTCCCTGACGGTTCTATTCAAGAAGTTAATTCCACTAGCTTAAGTCGTGGCGACCAAATTAAAGTTATCTCTGGTGATTTTATTCCCGCAGATGGAGAAGTAATTGCTGGTTTGGCTTCTGTTGATGAATCAGCTATTACCGGAGAATCAGCACCAGTCTTAAAACAACCGGGGACTGATATTGCTAGTTCCGTAACTGGAGGAACCCGCATTATTTCTGATGAACTGATCATTAGAATTACATCAGAACCAGGTCAAGGTTTTATTGACCGCATGATTGCTTTAGTAGAAGGTGCTTCCCGCAGTAAAACCCCCAATGAAATTGCTTTAACTGTACTTTTAGCAGTTTTAACTCAAGTTTTTTTAGTGGTAATTGTCACCCTACCTACAGTTTCAGTTTATGTCAAATCACCCGTGAGTATTGCGGTATTAATCGCCTTATTAGTAGCGTTAATTCCGACTACAATTGGGGGATTGTTAAGCGCAATTGGAATTGCGGGAATGGATAGAGTAGCTCAATTTAACGTCATTGCTACCTCTGGAAGGGCTGTAGAAGCTTGCGGAGATATTAACACTTTAGTTTTAGATAAAACAGGAACAATCACTTTAGGAAACCGCATGGCGGAGGAATTTATTCCTGTTCAAGGTTACTCACTCCAGGAAGTTGCCCAAATTGCCCTTGATTCTAGTGTATTTGATGAAACACCTGAAGGAAAATCAATTATTAAGTTAGCAGAGAAATTAGGTGCAAAATTAAATTTCGACTCGAAACAAGCAGAAGGTATTGAATTTTCAGCCAAAACCCGCATGAGTGGTATTGATTTAGCAAATGGAGTGCAAATTCGTAAAGGTGCTGTAGATGCAATTAAAGGATTTGTTCGTTCTCGAAATGGAAAATTAACCCCGGAACTAGATGTAGCTTATGAGCGAATTTCTAGATTAGGTGGAACGCCATTAGCGGTCTGTCAAGATAGTGATATTTATGGTGTAATTTACCTCAAAGATATTATCAAACCAGGTATTCAAGAAAGATTTGATCAAATGCGCCGGATGGGTATTAAAACCATTATGCTCACAGGAGATAATCGCATTACTGCTTCTGTAATTGCTAAAGAAGCAGGTGTAGATGACTTTATTGCCGAAGCAACTCCAGAAGATAAAATTGAGGTAATTCGTAACGAACAAGCCCAAGGAAAATTAGTCGCAATGACTGGAGATGGTACTAATGATGCTCCAGCTTTAGCTCAGGCAAATGTCGGTGTAGCAATGAATTCTGGGACACAAGCTGCAAAGGAAGCGGCTAACATGGTTGATTTAGATTCTGACCCAACCAAATTAATAGATATCGTCACTATTGGGAAACAATTACTCATTACTCGTGGCGCATTGACTACTTTCTCTATTGCTAATGATGTTGCTAAATATTTTGCAATTATTCCTGCTATTTTCCCAGGAATAGGTGTAAGTAGTCTCAATATTATGGGTTTAGTGAGTACCCAATCTGCTGTTTTATCAGCTTTGATTTACAATGCTTTAATTATTCCGGCTTTGATTCCCTTGGCATTAACTGGTGTAAAATTTAGATCCCTAACTGCTGATCAACTTTTGCAACGCAATATTTTTATCTATGGATTAGGTGGTGTGGTTGCTCCTTTTATCGCCATCAAAATCATAGATGTTCTCATTTCATCTGTAGGACTGGCTTAAAATATGATCAGGAAATAAGAACGGGCAAGATGCCCAGACCACAAGAATTGCATGAAACTATGAACTTAATATAAACTCCGCGTTACTCTGCGCTAACCTCAGCGTCCCTTTGCGTTTAAACTCCATAAACCTCTAAAACCATGAACGAATTATCAGAAATATTTGCAACTTGCCAACGCAATCGTATTCCTGTAAATCTCTTTTTACTGCTTTGTTTAAATGTATTACTAGCACCAGCAGTACAAGCAGCGGCACCAGGAGCAGAATCAAGGTTTTCAGCTTACACGATCACTTTGTTAGGACTTGTTACCCTGTCTCTTTGTATTTATTTATTCGTTGTAATTTTTCAACCTGAGAAATTTTAATTACTCATGCTTAAGTTGGGGTAAAGTAATAGCGCAGTTCAAGAGAATCAGGACTTACGCAAAAACTCTCCCAATCTCTTAATTCTCTGTGTCCTCTGCGGTTCGTTAGTCCTAAAAATATTTGATATTTTGTAAATGGAGAAATTTTCAAATGAGTCAGAGATATCAAATTAGTAAAGCAATTCGTTCAACTTTAGTTTTGTGGTTGTTAACAGCTTTTATCTATCCGTTATTTATGTTGATTTCGGGACAAGTCGCGTTTTCTCATCAAGTTAACGGTAGCTTAATTACAAATTCCCAAGGAACGGTAATTGGTTCTGCTTTAATTGGTCAACCATTTACAAGCGAAAAGTATTTCTGGAGTCGTCCCAGTACTACTAACTACAGCACTGCAAACCCAAAAAATGATGATGCGGGTATTTTGAAAACTGGGGTATCTGGTGCTAGTAACCTCGCTCCCAGTAATCCAGAATTGTTAAAACGCATTAACGGGAATGAAGGTGAAATAAATCGTCTGAAAAGAGCGGGTGTAAAACCTACTGCTGATTTAGTTTATACTTCTGCTTCTAGTCTTGACCCCCATATTACTCCTGAAGGTGCGGAGGTGCAAATTGCCAGGGTAGCTAAAGCGCGAGGAGTTCAGCTACAGAAGTTGGAAACTTTGATTTTGCAAAACACTGATCGTCGGTTTTTGGGTATTTTTGGTGAACCTGGGGTGAATGTTTTCAAGCTAAATCTAGCACTGGATAAAATGAGTTAGGTAATTTCAACTTCCATCCAACCATGCAGTGGTGCGATCGCTTTCGTGACCAATTCAATCATTTCTGGGGGTGCTTCGGAAAGCAAAATACTGGGATAAACCGCAGTACCCCATTGAGGGTGAACCAGTACACAACATTGGTTTTTAATAACTGCATAATCTAGTAAAGCTTTAGCTACTGCTGTATCATCGTGGGGAACTGGGCCAGGATGGGAAAGCAAAGGATAGCCAGTGCGGGGATCAATGATGTCTGTTAAATAACCGCGATCGCGCAAATTAAATGCCACGTCACAACCAAACCGCATAAATTTTTCCCGCAATCTTTCTTTTTCTGTTTCTATTTGTGCTGTCTTTTCCTCTAATTGATATCTTGATTGCTGCAATACAACCACTACCCACAAAAACTGTTGCTGTTTCCAATCTGGTAAAATCTGTTCGCAGTTGGCACAGATATACTGACTGGGATTATGAATGGAAATTTGAACAGCTTGTCCCGTTTTGCCAACTAAATTAATGGGATAGTTTTGCTCTGAAGTGCAAACGCTGGGATAATTCACCACATTTATGCGGGTTTTGCAAATTTATTATTTTATTCTTTGAATATGATGATAACCTTGAAAACTTCCAAAAAATCATCCCATTTTGTTGATCTTTAAAGTTGAGCAAAACAAACATCCAAATTTCATCCAATTTTCATAACCAATTTTATACCGATTTAACTAAGCTTTAAAGCATTAACCGGAACCTCATCCCAAGAATTGACTAACCGTAATTGTGCAACCCAACCATCTGCTTTTTGCTTTTCGGTTAAACCTTTTTGAAATGATTCATGACAATCTTTAGCTTGAGACTCATTACAACAAGCAATACAGGCATAAATCATCCCCGATGGATCAATTTGCTCATTTACCCAAATAGTCATAGCCTTTTCCTTCAATATCTTTTGCTAAAACGATGATTAATAAATAGAAGACAGGAGTCAGGAGGTCGGAGTTTCTCCTATGCCTACGGCACGGCTTCGCCGAACGGAGACGCTACGCGAACGGAGGTCGGAGGTCGGAGGTCGGAGTTCGGAGTCAAGAATCATCAATTGTAGAGTCTCCCAGCAATCTCGGAAAAATAGGTAATGAGTAAAGGTAAAATCTTATTACCAATTACCTGATTAAGGTCTTTGAGTTGCGATCGCTAATTTTGCTCCCTGTACCTGACGCAAACGATCCATAACTCCCACAACTTGACCGTGAGTAGCATTCTGATCAGCGTTAATAATGATTACTACTTCTGTATTACTACCCATTAATTCCCGCACATTTTCAGGCAAACTCTTCAGGGTTACTTCTTGACGATTTAAGCTAATTTTACCACCTTGGTCTACCGTTACCGTAATCGGTACTGCTGCTGATTGTGATTTTGCTGTAGCTGCTTTCGGTAAATTAACTGGTAATCCTTCCGACCGAGTTAAAAATAAAGTTGACATGATGAAAAACGTCAAAATTGCAAAGATGACATCAATCATCGGGACAATATTAATCTGGACTGGCAAATCTGGCTCGTCGGGTAAACGCATAGAATTTATCAGATAGAATTACTATAGTTTAACTGTTACTAATATCAGTAATTATGGGAATTTTGCAAAAAGTCTAAAGTCTAATGAATAGGGATGGCAATTACAAACTCTGTACCTTGACCTGGTGATGAAATGCAATGCAAGGAACCACCATGTTTCTCTGTAATAATTTGGTAGCTAATCGACAATCCTATACCAGTACCTTTGCCGACAGGTTTTGTAGTGAAAAATGGGTCAAATAGATGAGGTTGGATTTCTTCTGGAATCCCTGTGCCATTATCAGCAATATGAACAACGACATTTTCATTCACCTGCTCTGAAGAAATACGAATTACGGGTTCTGGGCAACAACCATTTTGAAAAGCTTCTTCTAAAGCATCAATAGCATTGACCAAGACGTTCATAAATACTTGATTTAATTGCCCTGGAAAGCACCTGATTTTAGATATGTTAGCATACTCTTTTATCACTGTAATTTGAGGACGAGGTTGATTTGAATTCCCGCTTGCATCTATGTTTTGGGATTTGAGACGGTGTTGTAAAATTAACAGGGTGCTATCAATTCCTTCATGGAGATCGGCAATTTTAAACTCAGCTTCATCCAAACGAGAAAAGATTCGTAAACTGAGAACGATTTCCCGTATACGACTGGCTCCAATCTTCATAGAAGTGAAGATTTTCGGAAAATCTTCCATTAAAAATTTAATATCAGCTTCTTCTTGAGCATTTTTAATTTCTGATTCTGGGTAGGGGTAATATTTTTGATAAAGTTGAACTAACCATAGTAGTTGTTTAGTATAATCTTCACTATGCTTGAGATTGCCATAAATAAAATTAACAGGGTTGTTGATTTCATGAGCAATGCCAGCAATCATATGTCCCAATGAAGACATTTTTTCATTTTGAATTAATTGGGACTGGGTAAGTTTGAGTTCTTTTAAAGTCTCATTAAGATCTATATTTTTCTGCCGCAGTGCTTGGGTGCGTTCCTCTACTTTTTCTTCTAGTATTTGGCTGTAGTCCTCTAGTTTTTGGTTGGCTTCATATTGTTCTATTAACAGTTGCTTTACCTGTTGAATTAACTGGTTAAAAGAAATGGCTAATATCCCAACTTCGTCTTGAGTTGTGACAGGAGCTTGAAGATCAAAATTAGATTCTTGGGTGACTTGTTGTGCAATCTGTGTAACAACTTTTAAGGGACGAGTAATTGTTTGCACAGTTAAAAATCCGGCAATGGCCACAATGGCACTACCCAACAAGTACAAGAATCCTAAATGTTGCCATAGTCTCCATTGCTCCATTTTTAGCGTTGATGTGGGCAACAATACTGTAGTGGTCAAAGCCTGACTATTTCCAGAAACTAAGATGCTTTTGGCTAAATATTTCTGGTTGTCAATCATAATTTCTGTCACGGGCAATCCAGGATCAGGCAATTGCCAATTACCATGCTGCGGCATCAATAGGGTTGTTGCAATTATATGATTGTTTTTTCGGGTAATTAGGTGTTTGGAAGAACCAACCACAATTTTTTTCAGTAGGTTATCATCTACTAAGTTGCCAATAATGATTCCTCCTAGTAATCCTGTTGGTGTTTTGATTGAATAAGTCACACTCTGGAGAATTTTTTGCCCATCTTCCACATCAAGGAAATCAATTAATTGCGCTCCATTACTGGCACTACTGGTAATTACTTGATCTGATACTTTCATCTCAGATAGTGAAATGCTACGCAAGTCTGTGAGGATGTTGCCTTTAGTATCAATTACCTTCAACCAATCCAATTTTAATACTGTCTTCAGTGGCAATAATACCTGTAATAGTAATCCTGTATCTTGTTGCTCAATAGCTTGCTGAAGCCTATTTTGATAAGCGATTAGTTCGATTTTAGTTTGTAGAGCTTGTTGTTCATACTGAAAATCTTGATCAACTCGTTCAGTAAACCTCTCCAAATCTTGACTAAAATTTCTCTCTAAACTTTTTGTAAACCAATTTCCTATTACTACTAATCCCGATGTGAATACGCTCAAGTAAACTATGAGTAGTGGTATGACAATTTTTTGGCTCAGATTCAGCCGCTTAAAAAATCTCTGCATATTTATAGTGATCCGATTTGATTCATGAATTTTTCGTGGAGGCAGGGAACAGGGAACAGGGAACAGGGAAGAAGGCTTTCAGTATGTACGGAGTTCTGTATGGCTACGCCACGCAAGCTATCAAAAATCAAATAGGATTCCTATATATTATTTAATTGATTAATTGGGGATAAAACCATTTTTTTGCAGAATTTCTTTACCTTTCTCGCTGAAGATAAAATTAATAAAATCTTGAGTAGAGGCTGAAGGCTTTTTATCCGAGTTTATGCTGATGTAACGTACCATTTGGTATTTTCCACTTCTGAAATTTTCTACTGTGGGTGCAACACCATTGAGACTGAGACGATTAATTGGTAGTTGATTGATTACAGAATATGCCAAAGAAAACGCACCAATGGAATTAGGTGTATTTTGTAAGGTTTCAATTAATTGTCCTTCTTTATTCAAAACAATAGCTTTAGTGGTAGTCTTGTCTGTTCCTAAATAGTATTTTCGCAATAATTTTTTTGCTGACTCGTCTTCAGGTCTATCCAACACAATAATCTTGGCATTGGCTCCACCCAATTCTTGCCAATTGGTAATGTCACCTTGATAAATGGCTTTTAATTGCTTAGTAGATAAATTATTAACACCTTTAACGCTGTTGTTTGTAGCAACTAATAATATATCTTTTGCCACTTCAAGCTCTTGAATTTGACCGTTATTTTCTTCTGGTTTGAGTTTGTGACTACTACCAGCGATATCAATGATGTCGTTTTTTAAAGCCGCGATCGCTCCTTCTGACTGAGTATTAGAGATAAACTCAATTTTAATGTTGTTGTTTTGGGCTTGGTAAGCTTGTGCCAACAGTTTTAACACTGTTGCCGTGGAACTGGAACCACCAATTTTGATGATCTTTTCGTTTGAAGAATTTGTGGGACTAGCAGATGGGCTAGAGGCTGTTGGTGTAGTTGAGTTGATTGACGCGCAACTGTACAACCCTAAAACTATACATCCGATGGTCATTGAATGCGCCAGCTTTTTCATGGGTGAGTTTCCAAAGTTCTCTAAACCAATATTCATATCTAAGATGTTTTTATTAGCAAACTTCTATTCATCATAATGAAATTGGGTGTCAATTGCATCTACTTTATGTAAACTATATCTATCTTACGGAGGATGCTTTTTACTACTTAGTAGATTATCTAGCTAAGTAGATACTCTTATAAAAGAAATCGCTCATACCATCATAGGATGAGCTAATACAACGTGAGTTCGGTGTTAGGAGTTCGGAGTTCGGAGTTTCTCCTCTGGAGACGCTACGCGAACGGAGTTATGATTTTTCAACGAGATAATAAGGGTTTGAGACTCTTACTTGTGGCGAGTTTTCCACAAATTATCTTATGTCGAACTCACGTTAATACAGACAAAAATTTCGCCCTACTACCTTGATCAACATCAAAATAGTCCTAGGGTGATAGGTTCTCAAACAACACTTTGTCACCGTAATTACTCTGAGTAAGAGTAAGCAAAACTTATCACGAAGATACTGGGTATATAGCTAAATTCAATCTGATATTTTTCTCACATCTGATTGCTTGGCTAAAAGTGCGCGTACTTCTTCATCGCTAGTCTGGGAAAAATCTTCATACCAACATCCAATAGCAGACATTTGTTCTGGAGTTTGCAAACAAACTATGTCGTCTACTTCTAGCTGCAACTCTTGGTAAGTGCTTGTTGGTGCAACTGGAACTGCAACAACAATGGTTGTAGGCTGCTGTTGTTTGAGGATTGCGATCGCAGCCCGCATGGTTGAGCCAGTAGCAATGCCATCATCTATCAAGATCACTGTTTTATTTTTGACGTTTAAAGGAGGAGCATCACCCCGATAAGTGCGATCGCGTCGTTTTAATTCTTGCAATTCTTCAGCAGCTACTATCTCAATAACTTTCTTGTCTATTCCCAAGGTATTGATGACATCATAATTTAGTACTCCTATACCCCCAGCAGCAATACTTCCGGTAAGCATTGCGATCGCACCCATTGCCAATTCTTTATGGCCAGGTACGCCGAGTTTTCTGACTATACAGACATCCAGAGGTGCATTTAAGGTTTTGGCTACTTCAAAAGCAACAGGCACACCTCCACGAGGCAAACCCAATACTAGCAGGTCTTCTCGGTAAGCATAGGCTGTTAAATGTTGCGCTAAAATTTGTCCTGCTTCTGTGCGATTATAAAATCTTTTCACCATCACTATCACCACCTGGTAATGATTTTGGATGACTAACAACTTCTCCTCATCTGCAACGCCAGAAAAAACTAATATATTGCTTAAGCTGTTACGCACCTAGATTGGATAATCCTAAAATGCTTAAATCCTGTGGGGTGGGCATCTTGCCCGCCAGACTTATACAAATTAAATGCACAACAGCTTAATTCGGCGATGAGGCTATTCTCCAGTTTTGATGGGATGTGAGAAGGAATCTCGATACAACTGTAGAGTTTTCAAACATCCTCTCCTATTTATATGGTAGATCCAAAATGCAGGTGATCAGAAATAACGATCCGGTCAAAAAAGGTTAAAATAGTTTGTATATAAGTAGATGGGCAGAATAAAACCAAACTTAAGACTTGTCGAAACCCAAGCTCAAGCTGGCTTATTGCTACCTACTCCTCAAGGAATATTCACTATGTTTCACAAAATTTTAGTTGCTTTAGACAACTCCGAAACAAGTCAGTATATTTTCGAGCAAGCCCTATTTTTGGCAAAAACAAGCAATGCAGCCTTAATGCTGCTTCATGTGCTATCTCCCTTAGAAGATCCTTACCTCAATCCTATATTTTTGCAACCAGAAACAATTTATCCCACTTTGTATACTGAAAACATCAATCAGTATATGCAAGCTTGGGATCAACTCAAGCAAGAAAGACTCGACTGGATGCGATCGCTCACTCAAACAGCAGTTAATGCCGGTGTCAAAACTGAGATGACCCAAACTGTAGGTGACGCAGGTCGCATAATTTGTGAATTAGCATTAAGTTGGCCAGCTGACCTCATTATTGTCGGTCGTAGAGGAATAACTGGAATCAGTGAAGTTTTCTTGGGCAGTGTTAGCAATTACGTACTACATCATGCTCATTGCTCGGTTCTCACCGTACAAGGTTTAATTCCTACTAACATCCCAAATAGCAAAAACACTCAAGTAACTTCCATCTAAAAAAATTCACAATTTCTTAATATTTAAGCTAAGACAGATCAAAAAAACTTTGCTGTTTCTCCTCTGCAAATATGGGCAAAGAAAGGCTGCTCACCTCTGAGTCTGAACCACAATATCAATCAGCACTATAGTACTATAGCTGTATTTACTCTCATCCATTACTTTAATTTAAGATATGGCTCAGTCTTAATGAGTTAAATTAATTTGTAGCTAGTGTCTGTATACAATTTCCTATTGCTTTTATGACTACGGTTATTAACTGGGTACAGACTATACTAGTATTAGTAATTTATCAAATACATCCCAAATTTAAAATCTAGAGGTATCTATGAGTTTTACTAATCTTAACAAGAAAACAAACGAATATAAAGAACTTAAAGAAAAACCACATTGGCAAGGGCCACCCACAATAAAAAATGGTGTCAAAGGCAGAGAAATCAAGCCACAAGAGATCATTACCGATGTTCCCAATGAGGATGATCGGGGTCGTGGTCGAGTGGCAATTTTTATTGATGGCTTAAACCTATTTCACGCAGCTTTGCAACTAGGCATTGAAATCGACTACGTTAAATTGCTGTGTCGTTTAACACAGAGTTCTCGATTATTACGTGCATTCTTTTATACTGGAGTTGATGCCAGCAAGGAAAAGCAACAAGGGTTTCTATTATGGATGCGTCGCAATGGATATCGCGTTGTCGCTAAAGAGATAGTTGCAGTTGCCGAAAATTGCAAAAAACCCAATCTCAATGTAGAAATTGCCGTTGATATGATTACTCTAGCACCCTATTACGATACTGCTGTTTTAGTCAGTGGTGATGGTGATTTAGCCTATGCCGTCAGCGCTGTCAGCAGCTTGGGATCTAGAGTAGAAGTGATTGGTCTGCAAACAATGACTAGTGATAGCTTGATTGATGTAGCTGATTACTTCATCGACTTCGACAGCATTAAACAACATATTCAAAAGGATTCTCAAGTTGGCTATAGTTATCGCACTTCGTCCACTTCTCAAATTTAAATACTCAAACATTTGCTGCACTAATAGAAACCCAACTAGCTTTATAAAAAGAAGAATTTTATTGTCGGATCAGTCGCAATGGGATCAATGCTGTGGAGATGTTTCCAGAACAACCACCAAATTTAGTCATCTTCAGTAGAGATAGGAGTAGAAAAGCTGTGGGGAAAATGTATGAATTGTCCCCACAAATGGTGTTGAGCAACGCAGAATTATGTAGATATTTTTGAACCTATTTTTTGTTGCCTGTTCATCATTAAGACTTCCCTTCCTTCACCAGATCATTGATTTTGTGCAACTGCTTACATCAACTCATAAAGTAGCAAATACTGCATTTTATTTGCACCTTCTTTTAGATCTGTGCTATACCAAGGTGAGAATAGTTAGTTAATATTGCTATGTATAATTACTGTCCTAATTTTTGAAGTTTGAAATTCAGTGACAATACTGATTAAGGTGTTTTTAGGATTCGATTCATATTGACATGAAAGCAGAATGTATAGTTAGCTTCAAAGTTATTAAATACGAAAGTCTCTTTGCAAACTTATGCATCTTCACTGCACAAACTATACTAATAACCTGAATACAGACATTATTACTGGATCTCGCATAATCTAAGGAGTGCAAAACGTGAATCAGATCCAATTGACTTTAGTGATTAGTTATCTGTTAATGACTTGCTATTTTTTTACCAATTGGTTAAGTTTTTCCCTGCGTCACCCTGCATCTACTCCAGAAGATAAATTTTTATCATTTATTATGTGTTTAACAACTACTATCTTCTGGCCTTTAATGATTCCTCTATGGTGTTTAAAAATTATTAAGAATGGCAAGCTAGAATTTAGTACTGTAATTCCTGTACTTTTAGCAATATTTGCTTGTAGTATTTCTTACTATCTCAGTTAAATAACCACGCATAAATATTTAGATACATAGCTACAGCAGAATTCAGGAGTCAGGAGTCAGGAGTCAGGAGTCAGGAGTCAGGAGTCAGAATTCAGGAGTCAGGAGTCAGGAGTCAGAATTCAGGAGAGGAAAAATAGAATTTTTGAGAATCCTTCAAAACCTGAAAAACTGTTTGACTTTTGCTGGTATACTTAGGGCTTGCTGTTCGCGAAGCGTGCCGTTAGGCATATAAACCAAAAACCTATATATATCAACAGTTTCAGGCTGAAAAAGTAAAAGAAGGTGCAAGAAATAAGCGATGAAATCATCAAAAACCGTTCATTTACCCAGATTTGAGAATATTCTGATCTCCTTCTAATTCTTCCTCCTGACTCCTGACTCCTGACTCCTGACTTCTAGCCCTAACGGAAAGACTTTTTCAGCAAGCCCTACTTATGTCGCTTCATCCAAACTACAAACAATTGTCAGTGAATCCACCTTCCTGACGAAACTTCAAATTAGGGACAGAATGATTCCGCCCCTAATTTTAAATTATTACTGAACTCGCGTGGGAAAAGTACCAGGACTAACACCTATGTTGATATTCTGGTTATTTCGACGCAGATCTAGACGCAAATTTCCGCCAATTTGGGCTTTTTCGACAGCTTTCTGCACACTAGCCGCATCTGTGACTGATTGGCCATTGAGCTTTTGAATGACATCACCTGCACGTATTCCGGCTTTGTCCGCTGGTGAATTAACCATAACTTTGACTATCAACACACCTTTATCTTCTTTCACACTTAAACCACTATTGGGATCTGAGTTGAGACGTTGCTTCAACTCAGGTGTTAAACCCACCATTTGAATTCCTAAATAAGGATGTTGAGCCTTACCTGTAGTTATAAGTTGATTAGAAATGCGTTGTGCTGTGTTAATAGGAATAGAAAATCCTAAACCCTGCGCTCCTTGAATAATAGCCGTATTCATACCAACGACTTCCCCGCGAGCATTTAGCAAAGGGCCGCCAGAGTTACCGGGGTTAATTGCTGCGTCGGTTTGAATAAATTCTACTCGTTTATCGGGAACACCAACTTGATTACTAGAGCGTCCAGTGCCGCTGATAATGCCTGTAGTGACGGTATTATCTAACCCTAGAGGATTACCAATTGCGATCGCCCATTGTCCTGGTTGTAGTTGGTCAGAATTACCTATAGTCACTGTTGGCAAATTATTCGCCTGAATTTTCACAACTGCAACATCAGTTAATTCATCTTTCCCAATTACTTTACCGTCAAAGGTACGCCCATCCTTGAGAGTGACACTCACTGTATCAGCACCATCAACTACGTGAGCATTGGTAAGAATTCGACCATCTGCACTGAGAATAAAACCAGAACCAGTACCTCTTTCTACCCGATTTCTTCCTTGCGTTGGTAGTTGTGAACCAAAAAAGCGGCGGAAAAATGGATCATTGAACTCCTCTGGTAACTGAGTTGTAACAGTGCGGGCTGAGTTAATTCGCACTACCGCAGGCCCTACTTTTTCGACAACTTGAGTAATAAAATTAGGATCTGTATTTGCTGGTAATGGGGAAGCCGCATTGACTCGGCTTACTGCTAGTTTGGATGCATTTTCAGATAGCTGCTGTTGGTTTCCAGCTAGATAACCACCTGCTAAGGTCATACCTGATCCCAGCAGCACCAAGGATAGAGAGGCCGCTGCCTTTTTCCAGGGTGCATCATGATGGCTTTTGGGTAAAAGATTATCTTGGTCTTGTGTTTGTTTTGACATTTGATGTACGGGATAAATATTGAGGACTATTATTAAGGTAGATATTATTTTTGATGCTTTTGTTGCAAAAGTGTAGCAGTATTGGGAAAATTTCCAGTCTTTATATTTGGATACAGTTAGTAGTTTTATGGACAAATATCCTCAAGCTACTTTTCCCGGTGTTACCCGGAATGGGTAAACTGCAATACCCTCTATCCCTAAGCTAAAAGCCGCAGGGACTACTTTTCTAGCAATATTCAGACTAGCATTAACATCCGCATGAATCAGCTTACCATTTTGAGATTTGTACCAAGCGCGTTGTATTCGCTTACCACTGAAATTGTATGTTTCTCCTTTTTTGTACACAGGAATGGGATCTAAATCCAAAAATGAAGCAGCCGAAGTATAAGATTCTTCATGAATCAAAACGGTAATTCCTACCAATTCAGCTTTGTATTTCAATTGCTCTATAAATCGAGCATGAGGAATACTAACGAAGTTCTGATTTGTGGTTTTACCGAGATTTATTTCTTGCTTCCATTGCTCATTTTTGCCAATAACTAGCGTCCCTATTCCGGCTTTAACTAAATAATTAATAATCCATCTACTAGCATTATGCAAGTAATTATCTATTTGATTATTCCGTTTACAAGTTAGTGCATTTATCCGGTGAGATGTGTGAGCATTTCCCTTGAGTTGAGATTGAAGTTTAGCTTTAACTTTATTGTAATTACGATTGATTGATTTTAAAGGTTTTCCATTGATAAGTACAGGCTTAAATCCTGGAAGATTAGCAGTTAACGCCGCTAAATTATCTAATCCAATATCAATACCTGCCACCCTGTTAGGATTTAATTGCTGTGGTTTAGCATCCCTTTCATAAACTACTTCAATTACATATTGCCCACATCTGGGGACAATTCTTACTTGTTTAATATTGTTTGTTGCTGTGGGGAATTGTATATTTGTTTGCGATAGTTTAATGATTCCTTTTCTCAAAGCCGGTTTAGAAATTGCACCTAATTCATAAGTCAGAATATTTCGTCCTTTAGTTTTATCCTTGTATTTGGGTAATTTTGGTCTACCTAAAAACTTAGATGGGTCTTGATTATAAACTGCGGTAGCATGGAGAAAAGATTTCCAATTCTGATGCAAAACTATCAAAACTTGATTGCTGACTTTACTGGGTAGTGCTTTGTATGATTCATGCTGCTTTACTTGATGGTATATTTTTGTATTATCTAAATAACTGCCCTCAAGGATAAATGATTGCCTGACTAAGTAGTTAGCGTAATTGTAGAGATTTTTGGAACGCCAACACAACTCATCTATCTGTTGATAGAATTGATGAGTTTTCTTGATGATGTGACGTTCAACTAATTTCATCTATCTTCCCTAAATGTGAGCATATTCTACCATTTATGAGTATATTTGGCTAGAAAATCAATGAGTATTTACAACACTCACAAATATGAATTTTTCCAACAAATCCATAAAAATCTGTTGACATTATAGCAATCTTCAAAATTTGATACCCTAATTATCGCAAAGATTGATAAGCGGTAGCCCCTATCAATCCGAAGGCTGATAGCATCAAGAAATTATTGGTCAAATCTTGACAAGTCTCATATTATGTGATTTATTAAAAAATAACGAGCGTTCGATATAGATAAGCTGAGTTATGCCGAAAATTGTTGATCACGAACAATACCGCAAAGAATTACTCGGCAAGTGTTTCGATTTATTTGCCGAAAAAGGTTATGGCGCTATAACCATGCGGCAAATTGCTCAAAGCTTAAATGTTTCTACTGGTACTTTATATCACTATTTCCCCAGTAAACAGGCTTTATTTGAGCAACTGGTAGAAGAAATTACTCAACAGGATGTCATTACAGCTTTAGCAGAATTGGGAGGAAAGAATAACTTATCTGAATTGATGACAGCCTTAGGTAATTATCTTGTCAAAAACGAGGAATACCTAATTAAATGGACTTATGTCTGGGTTAATTTTTGTCAACATCAAGACTCAAAATCCATGCTGAGTAATAGCACGGTTTTCAAACACGCTAACCAACGATGTCAACAAGTAGCCTGTGACATATTAGGCATTCAAGATGTAGTATTGGCATCTTTTATTTTAAGCTTTGTCAATGGTGTAATTCTAGAAAAATTATGGGGTAATGAAACAATTAACTTTCCTGAGCAATGCGCTTTGTTAGAAAAAATGTTAACTGCTTATTTACAGCAAAAATCATAGGTGGCTACTGCTTATTTACAGCAAAAATCATAGGTGGCTACTGCTTATTTACAGCAAAAATCATAGGTGACTGGGGAGTCTTTTGGTAAATAGAAATGAATCAAAAACTGTTATTCAAACCTGCAAATAAAGGGTTTATCGGTTTACTCATCACTACTACTGCTATTATAGCCGGGATGACGACTTACGGTATTTATAATTTTGGACAAATTGGTAAAAATTCCACATCGGAATCAGCAGAAGCTGTACCTACGCCGATAAAAGTGACTGCTTTAGGCAGACTAGAACCAGAGACAGAAGTGATTAGCTTGTCTGCACCTTTAGCATTAGATGGCGATCGCATTGCGGAAGTTTTAGTTAAAGAGGGTGATAGAGTCAAAGCTAGACAAGTGATTGCGGTTTTAAATTCACGCGATTACTTGCAAAATGCTGTTCAACAAAGTGAGAAACAAGTTAGAGTTTCCCAAGCTAAACTTGAGCAAATCAAAGCTGGAGCTAAATCGGGAGATATTCAAGCACAACAAGCAAGTCTCGAACGCATAAAAGCCCAATCTGAAGGCGATAAAAAAGCCCAACAAGAAAATATTGCTCGTATAGAAGCTCAATGGCAAGGTGATAGAATTGCTCAAGCAGCAACTATTAATAAATTAGCCGCAGAACTGAATAATGCTGAATCCGAATCTCAACGCTATCAACAGTTATATTCTGAAGGTGCTGTTTCTAATTCTGTGATTGACAGCAAACGTTTAAATGTGGAAACTGCCAAACAGCAATTAGGGGAAGCTAAAGCAATTCTCAACCGTATCAATTCCACCGCTACCAAGCAACTAGCAGAAGCCAAAGTTGGATTAACTCGAATTAATGCCACCAGTAATAAACAAATTAGCGAAGCCAAAGCCACGCTGAACAGTATTGCCGAAGTTCGTCCTGTGGATGTGAATTTAGCACAAACAGAAGTTGAAAGTGCGATCGCTACCCTCAAACGCGCCCAAACCGACCTAGAAGCAGCCTATATCCGCGCCCCAATGGACGGACAAATACTCAAAATTCATACCCGTGCTGGCGAAAAAATAGAGAATGCAGGAATTGCAGACTTCGCACAAACAGACCAAATGCTGGCAGTGGCAGAAGTTTATCAAACTGATATTAGTAAAGTCAAATTAGGGCAAAAAGCCTTAATTACGAGTTCCTCATTTACAGGTGAACTGCGGGGAACAGTTTCACAAATTGGCTTACAAGTTAACCGTCAAAATGTGTTTAGCAATCAACCAGGTGAAAACCTCGATAGTCGGGTAATTGAAGTAAAAATTCGCCTTACCCCAGAAGACAGTAAAAAAGTTGCAGGTTTAACTAACTTGCAAGTGCAAACGGCAATCGAATTGTAAAGTTGATTTGCTATTAAATATAACGAATGTTCGTTATCAACTAGTTTTAATTGCAACCTAAAAACTACTTTGGGGGGAATTTAATCATGATTCAATCTATATACATATCGCTTGCTATTCTCGGCTTAGTTCTTCCATATTCTCAGTTTATTCCCTTTATATTAGAGCATAGTCTTGATATAAAACTGTTTTTTGAACAACTTTTTGCTAATAGAATATCTGGTTTTTTTGGAATGGATGTTATTGTTTCTTCCCTCGTATTTTGGGTATTTGTATTTGGGGAAGGAACACGACTAAAAATGCCAAATCTATGGATTTACATTGCTTTTAATCTTATGGTTGGCGTTTCCTTTGGTCTGCCCTTATTTTTGTTGATGCGACAACGGCAGATAGAACAACAAAGTGACAAACTTAGTTATTAAGAGGCGGTTACAAAATGGTATCTCAATTATTTCGCAAAACGCCTCTAGCTTGGCGACAGTTAATGAAAGAAAAGACACGGCTGGCTATTGCAGTCGCTGGGATTACTTTTGCAGATATGCTAATGTTTATTCAGATGGGTTTTGAAAGTGCGTTATTTGATGCAGCTATTCAACCACATCGAAATTTACAAGCTGATTTAGTTTTAATTAATCCCCAATTTGAAACGCTGTTTTCAGTTAAAAGCTTTTCTAGAGAAAGACTGTATCAAGCATTGAGTTATGATGGCGTAAAATCAGTTAACTCTGTTTACATTGGTACTGGACAGTGGCGAAATCCAGAAACACGAATTGATAGGGCTATCTTAGTTTGGGGTGTAGATCCCACACAACCAGGTTTGATATTTCCTGAAGTGCAAAAAAATAAAGATTACCTCAAGCAACTGCATCAAGTGATGTTTGATCAAGCCGGTCGTCCTGAATATGGTGCAGTAGGTGATATCTTTAAAAAAACAGGTAATTTTCAAACAGAATTAAATAGTAAATCTGTTAGCGTCAAAGGTTTATTTAGTAATGGTGCTTCCTTTGCGGCTGATGGTAATGTTGTTGCTAGTGATTCGACTTTTTTAGAACTATTTCCTACTCGGAAAGCAGATCAAATTGAAGTGGGTTTAATTACTCTCAAACCTGGTGCTGATATTGAAAAAGTCAAAGCACAACTGAGAATAGGATTAAATCCAGATCCCAAAAATCCCTTTGTTCAAGTGGGAACACCTGAAGATTTTGCTCAAAAAGAAAAAAGTTATTGGGCTAATGGTACAGGTATTGGTTTTATTTTTAGTATGGGTGTCGGAGTAGGTTTTATTGTTGGTATCGTCATTGTTTATCAAATTCTTTATTCTGATGTTTCCGAACACTTACCAGAATACGCCACTCTCAAAGCAATGGGTTATACAGATACCTATTTTTTGATTGTCTTGTTACAAGAAGCATTACTTTTAGCTTTTTTGGGTTTTTTACCATCATTTTTCCTGTCTTTCGGTCTGTACCAAGTCACTTATTCTGCCACTTTGTTACCCATTTTTATGAAAGCAGACCGGGCAGTTAATGTTTTTATTTTGACTGTGGTTATGTGTAGTATTTCGGGGGCAATCGCTATCCGAAAACTAGGTTCTGCTGACCCTGCGGATGTTTTTTAGGCTTTCTGAGAACCCCGCTGTTTCGTGGAGGGGAGTTAGAAAGAAGTAGTCTTGATTAGTTAAAACGGATAAAAATTCTATGTTACAAGTCTCGACGAAATCCAATGTTGCTTCAGAAACGGTAATTGCTGTTTCCAAGCTCAATCATTATTTTGGTGAAGGGATGCTCAAAAAACAAGTGTTATTTGACATCAATTTAGAGATTAAGACTGGTGAAATTGTGATTATGACGGGGCCTTCTGGTTCGGGAAAAACAACATTATTATCACTTATGGGTGGGTTACGTTCCGCGCAAGAGGGGAGTTTACAAATATTGGGTCAGAAAATGAGTGGTGCGAGTAAGGGATCATTAACTAAATTGCGTCGTCAGATTGGTTATATTTTCCAAGCGCATAACTTGATGACGTTTTTAACAGCGAAAGAAAATGTGCGGATGTCTTTGGAGTTGCATGAGGATTATCTGCAAGGAGATATTAACGCCAAAGCTATAGAAATGTTAGCAGAAGTGGGTTTAGGTGAGCGTGTTGATTACTATCCAGAGAGTTTATCGGGGGGACAAAAGCAACGAGTTGCGATCGCACGTGCTTTAGTTAGTCATCCTAAAATAGTTCTAGCTGATGAACCCACAGCGTCCTTAGATAAACAATCTGGACGTGATGTGGTGGAATTAATGCAAAAATTAGCTAAAGAACAAGGTTGTACGATTTTGCTTGTCACCCACGATAATCGTATCCTGGATATTGCAGATCGCATTATTTACATGGAAGATGGACAATTGAAGAGTGATGGTGTAGATATTGGAGTCAAAGTAAGTTAATACTCTTTTATTTAAAGATAATTTCCTCCCGAATTTCCAGATTTAGAGTATGTTGAATTTTCAAAAGTTTTGTCAAACTAGCACTAGCATATCCATTTGCTTCATCACGTTGTACCTGTTGAGGTTTAACTCCTAAAAGTTTGGCGAAACTTTCTTGAGTGTGTCCGCGAATAATTCGTGCTTTGATTAATGCTTCGGGTAATTTTTCTAAACTATCATATTGCAATCGCTCAATTTTATTTTGATTATTTTTGAGATTTTCGTATTCTTCTATCTCTTGAATAAACTCCTCAATTTGACTTTGTAGTGAATCAATACGAGCCTGGTAGCGTAGTTTTTGGTTTTCATCTTCTGGAACTGGTTTACTAGCATATTGAGCCATTGCTAACTCGAATTTCTTCATCTGTGCCTTAGTAATATTGTACTGCCATTCATTGAAAATCATAATGTTTAACCTATAACTCATTTGTTCAAGAATGGAATTACCTAATAAAAATTAATTAGATAATGCCGATTTATTTCATTGTTTTATATTGCTGATTTTGAAGGTTAAATAATCAAGACCAGCAAAAATTATTTCGCATTCTATATTTACAGATTAACTGCAACTATACCTTTGATATTACCATTACGGTCTTGCTGGAATAATTCCAAACAAGTAGTAAATGGATCTTCAATAGTTATGTTAGCAATCAAAAACTCGCCACCATATTTATTTTTTTGTGCCGATCTTCTGCTACTAGGATGCAAAACAGGGTCTAGTTTGTGCAAGAGTTTAAAATCTACTTGTTCATCTTCCCAACAAACATCAAAATCATTAGGAAGTTTTTTAGTAGTTACAAAACTTCCGCCAATATAAATTCTGTTACAACCACATTGCTTTAATATCTCGCACGCTTGTTTGAGTCCAGACAAAAGATTTTGTCGGCGTTTGTTGTAAGCTAGATACTCTTCAATTTCCTCCCAAGTAGCCAAATGAATACCTGGTAATAAATTGCCATTTTGGTCGAATGTAAAAATCATAATTAATTTTTAGGAAAGATTGCGCGAACCCCATAAATCAATACCTCCAGATAATATCCATTAAAATTAACCGATTATACTTAAACATAAATCAAACATTGGCTTGTTATTTACAAGACTTTGATAATAATTTATAGATTAATATATCGGCACTAGTAGAAGGTTAATAAAACAATTTTGCAGTTGAATACAACAAAATTATTCTACCCTTAATAGTATAACAACAAAATTGTTGTGTCAATATATAATCTAACAAGAAATTCAAAATTAATCTCTACCAAAAAACTCGCAGCCATTAACCCAGAAATACAGACAGGATTGTAAAATAACGCACTCCAAACCCCATACATCCCCCAATACTGTTCGGTTAAGCGACAGCGCAACCCAACAAATGCTCACAAATGTTGGGTTTCCTAGCGTCAACCCAACCTACGTAATTCTATTTTTTGAGCTTAACCGATAAGTATTGAGACATCCCCTACCGATACTTGTTTCTGGGCAACAATCTGTTAATCTAGCTGTGTGCAGGATTTACAAGATAGTAAATGGAAATTAGTAATCTGTTTCAAGCCGGTGGCGTTGTCATGTTGCCACTGCTGTTTTTTTCCGTGTTAGCAGTCGCACTAATTATGGAAAGGATCACCTTTTGGGTAAAGCTGAGTGGTCGTCAAAATCGGGTGGTCAGGGAAGTGCTAAATTTTTATCGTCAAGGTAATGTAGTTAGTGCTTTAGATAATTTGCAGAAAAATATTGATTTACCCATCGCCCGCATTTTTTTAGCTGCTTTAGAATTGGAAGAACCAACCCCAGAAGAATTCCGCTTGGCTTTAGAAAGTGAAGCACAGGGAGAGATTCCTTTACTGAAAAGATTCCAAAACATTTTTGATACAATTATTGGTCTTGCACCTCTGTTAGGCTTACTTGGTACAGTTTTGGGGTTAATTACTTCTTTTGCTTCTTTAAATATTGGTGATGTGGGTGGTAGTAAAACAGCGGGTGTGACAGCGGGAATTAGTGAAGCATTAGTATCCACAGCATCAGGATTAGTCGTGGCTATTTTTACGCTTTTCTTTGCGAATACCTTTCGGGGATTATATATACGTCAGATTGCTTGGATTCAAGAATATGGTGGACAGTTAGAATTACTCTACCGTCGTCGTTATGAAAGAAGGGATCGTTAAACAGACTAATTTGATGTGAGGCTGCACAGAATGATGATATTAACGTGAGTTCGGTGTTAGGAGTTCGGAGACGCTACGCGAACGGAGTTATGATTTTTAAGGGCGAGAGAATAAGGGTTTGAGACTCCTACTTGTGGCGAGTTTTCCACAAATTATCTTATGTCGAACTCACGTTGATATTAATTGAATTATCCGTCTTTATCTGCGTTTATCTGCGTTTATCTGCGGTTAATTATTCTTGATATCTTAAATTCTCTGGTTTCGTTGCATCTAATTTTTCAAACTCCAGCCCAAAGCTGCTGCTACCTGTCCTGCTAATGATAGCGGATCGAACGGTTTAGCGATCGCACTTTTAATTCCCAATTGAGCATAACGACGACGATCAGCTATTTGAATTTTTGCAGTTAAAAAAATCACCGGAATTGCCTTTGTAGCTGGATTAGCCTGTAAATTTTCAAAAGCAGCCAGTCCATCCATATCAGGCATCATCACATCCAAAAGAATAGCATCTGGTTGATAATTTTCAGCCTTTAGTATTCCTTCTTTTCCAGAACCAGCCGTAAATACTTCCCAACCAGCAACAGTTTCCAAGCAAATCTTTGCCACTTCTTGAATATATTGCTCATTATCAACTATTAATATTCGCTTGTTCGTCATTTTTACTATCACCCCTCATCAATTTTAAATTTTATCTCATCTTGGGGAGTGGGAAAAGAAGGAAGTTTACCAATCACCAATCACCAATCACCTATTACCAATTCCTCCAGTAATTTTTTGCAACAAATACAGCACCCTTTGTTCAACTTCATAAGTTGAAACTCTTCCTTTAGTTAAAAATTCTGTATGCCCCAATTTTAGTCGATGGCGTTCCGAATCATCTAAATCTTTAGCTGAATAAACAACCACGGGAATAGTACAAAGTTGATTATGTTGTTTAAGCCAATCTACTACTGTAAACCCATCGCTTTCCGGTAAAATTAAATCCAGAATTAGTAAATCAGGATTAACTTTTTGGCTAAGGTGAATAGCTTCCTTACCTGTTTTAGCAAAGAAGGTCTCAATATCATCATGCCTTTTAAATAAAGTTACCAACAAATCGACGAGATCATTATCATCTTCAACAATTAAAATCCTGACTTTTCTCGCAGGTTCAGCTACTACTTTTTTCAAAGAATGTAACAGAGATATTTCTTCTACAGGTTTACTCAACCAATCCACAAAATTAGCACTAGCTTGATTATTGTTACTGGGTTGGTAAACACTGCAAATCACAATGGGGATATTTTGAGTATCTTCCCGTGCTTTCAATACTGCCATTGTTTCCCAGCCATTCATTCCCGGCATGAGCAAATCTAGTAGAATAACATCTGGATGTTGAGTAATTGCTGTAGAGATTGCTTCTTCACCTGTAGCAACGGTCATGACCTGATATCCTCCTTGCTCCAGCAAAGTTTGTAATTCAGTGCGAATCACAACATCATCATCACAAACTAACACCAAAGGAGAATATTGATTATTAATTAGCATTTCTTCAGAATCAGAATTTTCTAATTCAGGTTGAGCAAATTGCCAAATTGGTAGAGTTAAGTAAAAACTACTGCCCTCATTTAAAACACTTTCTACCCAAATTTTGCCACCATGTTGCTGCACAATACTCTTAGAGATTGCCAAACCTAAACCCGTACCTTCATGGTTACGTGAATCTGAAGAATCAACTTGTTGAAATCGCTCAAAAATACTATCTAATTTATCAGATGGTATTCCTCGACCAGTATCTTTAACTGTTAAAATAACTTCATCTTTTTGTTGTTGTACTGTGAGCCAAACAGTAGAACCTGAAGTAGAAAATTTAATGGCATTACTCAATAAATTAGTTAAAGTTTGGACAATACGATCTGGATCAGCCCAAAGTTGGACAGATAAACTAGAAATAGATAAATTTACCCCCGCTTTATTAGCTAAAGGCTGCATTATATTCAAAGCTGAATTAATTAGTTCATCTAAATTGCAGTTTTCTCGCTCCATCTTCACCTTACCCGATTCGATGCGCTCGATGTCAAGAATGTCATTAATCAACCTCACCAAGCGATCAGTACTATCGGTAGCAATTTGCAGTAAACGTTTACCTTGTTCTGAATCTGTTGGTAACAAACCGCTGGTTAACATTCCCAAAGAACCGTGAATTGAAGTGAGGGGAGTACGAAGTTCATGACTGACTACAGATACAAACTCATCCTTCATTCGGTCTACTTGCTTACGTTCAGTTATATCACGCAGGATAACCGTATAAACCGATTCCGAGCCAACATTTAATTTAGAAATAGATGCTTCAGCCGGAAATTCAGTACCATCTTTGTGGCGACCAAATATTTCACGTCTTTCTCCCATTCTCCGAGCCGGACTGGGAGATTTACCAAAATCAGTGACATGATGGCGATGTTGTTCAGAAAAACGCATGGGTAAAAGTAAATCTAGCTGTTTTCCGAGAACCTCTTCGGCAGAGTAGCCAAAAATCTTTTCTGCACCTTGGTTAAATAAAGTAATACATTGATGACCATCAATAGAAATAATGGCATCATCAGCAATACTCAAAATTCCTTCAAATCGGGTTTGGGAAATAATGAGTGCTTCTTGTGTCCGTTGTCGCTCACTTAATTCTGACTGCAACTTGTAATTGACTGTAATTAATTCAGCAGTGCGTTTTGCTACTCTTAATTCTAGTTCATCTTGAATTTTGTGGAGCGCTAACTCTACTGTTTGTCGTTGTTGCTGATTTCGCAAAGCCACTATCCCATAAGCTAAATCAGCGGCTAGTTCTTGGAGTAGTTTGACTTCATCTGCATCAAAAGCTTCTGTAGATGTGGCGTAAATATTCAAAGCTCCAAAAGTTTGTTGATGATCAGCAATTAAAGGTAAAGCAATTGAGGAGGCATAACCCCGTTCATGAGCTTGACACTTCCAAAGCTGATAACTGGGATCTGAGAGAATATTTTCGATAATAGAGGTTTTTCCTGTGCGAATTGCTGTAGCTGTAGGCCCTTGTCCTCGGATTGTATCAGCCCAAGTGAGGTTCAGAGATTCTAAATATCCTGCGTCATAACCTGCTTGAGCTACGGGTAGGATGCTTTGGGTGAGATCTTGTTGGGCAAAACCCACCCAGGCCAGACGATAACCGCCAATTTCGACAATAATGTGACAAATTTGTTGGAGTAAGTCAGATTCATTTTTAGCGCGGACTAGTGCCTGATTACAAGCAGTTAATGTTTGCAAGGTGCGATTTATGCGCTGAATTTCTATTTCTATGTGTTTTTGTTGGGTAATATTGCTGATTTGGGTATTGTGGGTTTGAGCCATTTGTCGTGATAGTCTCACCCTTTCTAAGCGATTGATAATGCGGGTAACTAATTCTGATTCAATGATGGGTTTGCTGACGAAATCATCAGCACCGGAGCTAAATATCTGATTGATAATTTCTGCATCGTTATGGACGGTGAGAAAGAGAATTGGTAACTCATGATGTTGGGGATCGTTCCTAACTACTTGGCAAAGTTCAATGCCGTTGATGTAGGGCATTTCTACATCTAATATGAGCAGATCTGGCTTTTGTGTTTCTAGGGTTGGCCAGAATTGACGGGGATCGCTCAGAGGGATGATTTTTAGACCCCAAGGGGTGAGTAAGGTTTGTAGTAGTGCTAGAATCTGCGGGTCATCATCTACGACTAAGATTTTTGCTTCTGTATGGGGGGAGTTTTGCCGGACTTGCTGAACTGCGGCTAATATCTGTTGGGGTGGCATTGGCTTTTGTAAAAAAGTGTGTTTGCCATTGCGAGCAATTTGCAAGCGATAGCGCAGCGCTCCGTAGGAATCGCTAAAATTAGTCTGATCAGTAAATACTAATACTGGAATTGTGGGTTTAGATTGGCAAATTTCAGCCAGAAATTTACCGCTATTTTCTTGGTTTGCTCCCACTTGAGGGTCTAGTAACACCACACTAGGATTCAGTCGGTAAAATTGATTTTTCGCTGCATTTAAGCTGGTGGCAATTGAGACGTTTAACCCCCAATTAATCGCTTCTGTTTTGATTTGCTCTGCTAAATTGGCATCATCCTCAATTACTAATAACCAAGGGAGTTCATTGTTAGTTGATGATGGGGGTACATTTTCTGCGTTTTTGACTGCAATTTCTTGACGCAGTAACTTTACCCAATTTTGCAGATTGGTAATGTCTGTTTTGGTGAATGTTTTTCCTGATTTCAGTAATTTTTCAATTTTTCTGGCTAACTCTGAACCAAGAGGTAAACCAAATGTACCTAATGAGCCGGCGAGGGTGTGAGCTTCTGGGGATGCTTGGGAAAGCAATTCTGGAGTTAAAGTCTGTGCGGCTTGCTCTAATATACTTACCTGCTCATCTACCCGTTCCCGAAATCGCTGCCAAATATCTGCAATAGCTGTGAGTGTTTGCTGTTGTGATTGAGAATTGTCTTCTTTGCTGTCTTCTTTTTGGGGTTTGAGGCGATAGCCAATGCCATATACAGTTTCGATTAAATCTTGCGGTGCATTCGCGTTTCTGAGCTTCATTCGCAGTCCTTTGATATGGGTGCGGACGGCTTCTTCTCCTGGTGTGTCTTCATAGGACCAAAGATGCTCTAAAATCATCCCACAGCTAAATACCCGGCGCTGATTTCGCAAGAATAGTTCTAAGAGTGCATATTCTTTGGGGGTGAGGGAGATGAGATTTTGGCCATAGGTGACTTCACAGCTACTAGGATCTAGTTGTAAGTTACCCCATTCTAAGATGGGTGCTAAAGTTACACTACCCCGGCGTAATAATGCTCGGACACGAGCTACTAACTCTTCTTGGTCAAAAGGTTTAACTACATAGTCATCTGCACCTGCATCTAAACCTGTGGCTTTTTCGTGAGAGCGATCGCACCCTGTTAATAATAAAATTGGTACTTGTCTGCCACTAGACCGGATCTGCCGACATAGACTAATACCGTCAAGTTTGGGTAACATGACATCTAAAAGAATTAAATCATAATCATATGTTTCGATTAAATCCCAAGCTGCATCACCATCAGCTGCTACTTCAACGGCGTAATTTTGGTCAGTGAGAACAGCAGTAAGTGCATAGGCGTTTAACTCATCATCCTCGACAACTAAAATTTTCATTTTAAAAGCTTTCCTGAAGTAATGGTTTTTATAGTTGCTAAAAAGGCAAAAATTCAATAGCCACAGAAATGAGTTAGTTCAAACAGATTACACTAAATGGGGTAAAAGTAGGGTTGAACAGAGATATTAACGAACTCGGAAATGCTGTCACAGATCGTCGGGATGAGCGATCGCTCAAGTCTTTCTCTTCAGCATTACTCTCACTCAATTTGGTGGTAAAATTATTGATAGTATTTATCATTAAATTTTAACATTTGCCAGTAATGACTATTGCCCTCACCATCAAAGACTACAATGAACTGTGGAAGGCAAGTAAGGGAAATCATACCGCCAAATCAGCTTTAGACGCATTTGAATATCTTGATGAAATGCCCAAACATCTCGGTAGAGGCTATTATCGAGCAATTGAAGTTTATCCTCAACTTTTACTAAGTATTTTCGATAAGCAATATCATCAGGATATTGTACTGAAAATTCCAGTTAGTAATCATCCTCTCCAGTTTGGTGCTTTAGCTTTAGGGATGTATACAGATACTTATGGGCATATTGGGGAAGGGCATACCTTGATTTCTGGCGGTGGGGTTCAGCACAAAATGGATGTACTCTATCCCCATTCCCAAAGGATGATAGGTGTTGACATAGAAATGCCACCCCAGTTATTGAAGACTTTTTTCCCTGGAAAGGATGGAGAAATGCTACCTCAGTTGAAATTTCTCGCCAAAGAAAGCGATCGCCAAACATTACTTTACTCCAAAACTCATCCAGCCATTCAAGGTGTGCTGCTGCAAATAATTAATTGTCCCTATCAAGGAATAACCAAGCGGATGTATTTGCAAGGTAAAGTCATTGAATTAATAGCTTTGCAGTTAGCTCCCGTTTTGCAAGATCATCCGCTCAGGCAATTACCACCACGATTGAAACAAGAAACTATTGCCAAGATTCATCATGCTCAAGAAATTTTACAAGCAAGATTGGAAAATCCACCACTATTGTCAGAGTTGGCACAACAGGTAGGTGTGAGTGAAAGTACCCTGCAAAGAGGTTTTCAAATACAATTCGGTACAACCGTATTTGGTTATTTGACAAATCAGCGTATGGAACAAGCACATCAACTGTTACAGAATCGTAGTTTCACAGTTGCTGAAGTGGCTAATATTGTGGGTTATTCTCATTTGGGACATTTCTCTGCTGCCTTTAAACGCAAATTTGGCATCACCCCACGGGAATGTTGTTTGGGCTAAAAGCTTGTTTCAGGACTATTAAGACTGTTTGGGGATAGACTAAATTAGCTCTACTCTTCTACACTCTGGTTTATTGCAATTAAGAAAGATATGCAATAAGTAGGATTCTTATAGTGGTGTGAGGAGTGGTATGAAAAGTAGCAAGTGGTTGGCACTATCGCTCAAGATTTATCTTTGGCTGGTAGTCAGTTTATTTGGGATCATTTCTGGTGTATTCCACCAACCTAGACAGGTATTGGCCTCAGAAAAGCAACAAGATACAGTTGACAATAGAAGTAAAATACCAAGCGAAACAGAGTCTTTCAGCACCAGAGTTAACAGTTTACTCTCTCAATCACCAATTCCTGATACTCAAACCGTGCTAATTACAGGAGTCAAGGCAAATCCCACGGATAAAGGTGTGGAAGTAATTTTAGAAACAACCCAAGGGGAACAACTGCAAGTCACAAATCGCAGTGATGGTAGTAGCTTTATTGCAGATATCCCTAATGTTCAGTTGCGTTTAGCATCGGGAGAAGCTTTCACATTCCGTTCAGAAAAACCGATGTCGGGAATTACGGAAATTATAGTTACAAATATTGATGCTAATGGTGTGCGCTTGATCGTGGTGGGTGAGCAAGTTTTGCCTACAGTTGAGTTGTTTGATGGGGAAGAAGGATTGATTTTTGCCATAGCATCTATGATAACTGCGACACAGACACAGCAAGAAGAACCAATAGCCCCGCAGGATGAGCCAATTGAGTTAGTAGTCACGGGAGAACAAGACCAGTATTTCGCACCAAATGCTACTACGGCCACGCGAACGGATACACCGATTTTGAAAATTCCCCAATCAATTCAGGTGATTCCTCGCCAAGTATTAGAAGAGCAGCAAGTAACACGCCTGGAGGAAGCTTTACAAAATTCTAGTAGTGTTGTCTATAACGGTACAGATACCTTTAGCGATTTAAACTATAGTATTCGGGGATTTGACCAAGCACCTGTGTTGCAAAATGGCTTTCGTCAGTATGATTTTGCTGAAATTCCCGAAGTCGCCAACATAGAACAAATTGAGGTGTTAAAAGGGCCAGCATCCATACTCTATGGTGAGATTCAGCCTGGAGGTTTAATTAATGTAGTCACTAAAAAACCTCTATCTGAACCCTTTTATCAAGGAGAATTACAATTTGGTTCTGATGGCTTAATTCGTCCACAGATAGATATTTCTGGGCCTTTAACAGATGATAAACGGCTACTATATCGCTTGAATGCTGTTTATTCTCAGCGAGATGGTTTTAGAGATTTTGATCAAGAATTTAAGCAATTTTTTATCGCACCGGCGTTAACTTGGGAAATTAGCGATCGCACTCAGTTAGCTTTTGATTTACAAGTCTCCAACCGGGAACAGCCTTGGGATTCAGGTACAGTGGCTTTTGGGGATGGCGTTGTTAATACTCCGCGTAGTAGGATTTTCAATGAACCAGATGATTTCCTCCGGCGTGATTTCTTGAGTCTGAATTTATCTGTAGACCACAAATTTAGCGATAATTGGTCAATTCGCAATGCTTTTCGCTTTACAGATTCTACCATTTTCTCTGATAAACTCAGCATATTTCTGGGGTTTGATGAAACAACTGGCGAACTCCAGCGAATTTTTGCTTTAGATGATTTCAATTCTCGCAATTACTCATTACAAACTAACGTTGTCGGCAAATTTACCACTGGGGGACTCAAACACACTTTACTATTTGGTGCAGATTTGAGTCGCACTAATACCAGTCGGTTTGCTTTGGCTAACTTTACGTTATTCCCCATCAATGTTTTTAATCCCACCTATGGCGTAAATCGACCAGAATTTGATACCTTACTATTTGATCGCAACTCCGAAATTGACCGCTTAGGAATTTATCTACAAGATCAAATCGAAATTTTTGACAAATTGAATCTTTTGCTAGGGTTGCGCTATGAAACAGTCGCACAAAGAAATGAGAATGTACCCGCTTTATTCTATCCAGGTGGTGATACAAATCAAAATGATTCTGCTTGGACACCAAGAATCGGTATTGTTTATCAACCAATTCCTAATGTTTCC
The DNA here is from genome assembly GCF_057568715.1 of Anabaena sp. EIM26. Taxonomy (NCBI): domain Bacteria; kingdom Bacillati; phylum Cyanobacteriota; class Cyanophyceae; order Nostocales; family Nostocaceae; genus Anabaena; species Anabaena sp. EIM26. Next base: position 4,397,322 of record NZ_CM172472.1, read on the forward strand.
CTATACGGCAGTTATTCCCAATCCTTTAACCCCAGTGTGGATGACATTGACGCAGATGGTAATCCCTTAGAACCTGAACTAGGAGAAGGATTTGAATTAGGGGTGAAAACGGAACTATTAAATGGAAATTTGTTAGCGACATTAGCTTATTTCGACGTTACCAAACAGAATGTTGCTACGGAAGATCCGAATTTTCCAGGTTTTGGTATTTCCATTGCCACAGGTGAACAGCGTAGCCAAGGTTTAGAATTAGACTTGACAGGAAAAATTTTACCTGGTTGGAATATTATTGCTTCCTACAGTTATACGGATGCAACGGTAACTAAAGATAATACTATTCCTGTGGGTAGCAGATTAACAGGAATTCCTCAACATAAAGCCAGTCTGTGGACAACCTACGAAATTCAAAGCGGGAATTTAAAAGGGTTGGGTGGAGGAATCGGGATTAATTACGTTGGGGAACGTCCGGGAAATTTAGATAACAGTTTTACCCTAGATAGCTATTTCCTCACCAATGCAGCATTATTTTACCGTCGAGATAACTGGAAATTTGCCCTTAATTTCCGCAATTTGTTTGATATTGAATATATAAACAGTCGGGGGGGATTTGGTAGCCGCACTAATGCAGGACTTCCTGGAGAACCATTTACAGTTGTGGGTTCAATTTCGGTGAGTTTTTAGGATGAGAGGAATTTTGAGATTATTGCTATTAGGTAGTTTGGTGTCAATTATAGGTTGTCATCACCAATCGACTAAGGTATTATTTACCCATCGCACCCCCGCAGGTAATTGTCAAACAGTGGGACATTTGGGGGGTGAAACAAAGGTTTGTGGTCAACCGCAACGGATTGTAGTTCTCAATCCGAAGATGTTAGATATCTTACTATCATTAGATGTGCAGCCCATTGGCTACGCTGAAATATTTAGCAATCGTCGCGGTGATTTCGATCGTCCTCAAGAACAGATTCCTTATTTAGGCGATCGCATCACGCACGTGATCGCTAACCTGGGGATGAGTAGTAATCCATCCCTAGAAGCTATCATCAGACTTAAGCCAGATTTAATTTTGGGGGATATTCGGGGAAATCAGCCACAGTATAGTCAATTATCACAAATTGCTCCTACATTGCTGTTTGATTATGTTGGCAGCAGCAATAAATGGCAAGATTCTCTACAAGCGATCGCTCAAGTATTAGGACGCACTCATCAGGCAAAAAAAGTCATAGCAGACCATGAACAGCAAATAGTAACCACCCGTCAAATCTTAGCACCCGTTGTTAAAGCCTATCCAAAAGTCCTCATGGTGTCCTCAGAACAACTCAACTCTTCAATTAATCTGGTTACTCCTTTAGATTTTTGTGGGGGTTTATTAGAGGATATTGGATTTAAACTGGTTACTATTTCTAACTCTACACCCACAAATATTACTCAACCGATCTCATTAGAGGTTTTACCCCAACTAGATGCCGATTTAATTATTGTTCAAGGACATAATATTGTTGAGTTAAGCAGAATAGATAATACTCATAATTTTGCCAAAACTCAATTACAATCTGTCAAAGAGTCTTGGAAAACTAATACTCTAGCTCAGTCATTAAGTGCTAGTAAAAAAAACCAAGTCTATTTTATTCCTACTTATATTTGTCTGGGTTTACCTTCACCTAGTGGTACACAGATAACTCTCAAATCTTTACAAGAGCAACTCTCACCCTTAGCTAAATAAGTTAATATTTATTAACTTTTTAATCACCCGTCAATAATAAAAATTAAAAGTTATTAGTTGGCTTTGAAATGCTTGGAATCATACTCAATTTTTGCTCAACTGCCATTGCAATGACTCACTAAAAAACCTAAATCATTAAATTTTAACTCTGACAATGACATCAAAATTCCATCCTTTATCAAATAAACGCTCTTCCCTCCAAAGATTACTCCACTACGGACAAAAATATCAGGGACAAATTTATCAAGCCTCTACCTACTCTGTAATTAATACAATTTTAGATTTAGCACCACCTTGGTTAATTGGTGTTGCAGTAGATATATTAGTCCAAAAGCAAGATTCTTTGATTGGCAAATTAGGCATTCAAGAAGTAATATGGCAATTTGCTCTACTTTCATTAATCACAGTGATTGTTTGGATATTTGAATCACTCTCTCAGTATGCTTATGATAGAATTTGGCGTAACTTAGCCCAAAATATTCAACATAATTTACGTTTAGATGCCTACAATCATTTACAAGAATTAGAATCAGCTTATTTTGAAGACAGTAGCACAGGCGGTTTGATGTCTATTCTTGGTGATGATATCAATCAACTTGAAGACTTTTTAAATGGGGGAGCTAATGAAATTATCCAAGTCACCACTTCATTTATAATTTTAATTGGTGGTGCATTCTTCATTTTACCTCTCAATATCACCTTAGCAGCAATGCTACCAATGCCGTTTATTATTTGGGGTTCATTAGTATATCAAAAGTGTCTTGAACCTCGTTATGCTGATGTTAGAGAAAAAGTAAGTTTCCTAAATTCTCGGTTAGCTAATAATATTAGTGGTATTACCACAATTAAAAGTTTCACAGCCGAAAATTATGAAAGTGCCAGATTAGCAACAGAAAGCGAAGCTTATAAAAAAAGTAATGCCAAAGCAATTAAACTTTCTGCGGCTTTTGTGCCTGTAATTAGAATGTTGGTTTTAGTTGGGTTTACGGCTTTATTATTTCTAGGAGGTATGGCAGCCTATTCTGGTAGGATATCTATCGGTAATTATAGTGTTTTATTAGTTTTAGTCCAAAGATTATTGTGGCCATTGGTATTTTTAGGAGAAACTTTTGACCGCTATCAACGGGCGATGGCTTCCACAAAACGAGTGATGGATTTGTTAGATACTCCTATCCAAGTTATTACGGGAGATATGCCTTTAGTTGTTGAGGAAGTACAGGGAGAAGTTGAGTTTAAAAATGTTACTTTTGCTTATCGAAATAGTACAACAATAATTAAGGATTTATCCTTACACATTTCTGCTGGAAAAACTATTGCGGTTGTTGGTTCTACTGGTTCTGGTAAAAGCACATTAGTTAAATTGTTATTGCGATTTTATGATGTTGCTAATGGTTCAATTAGTATTGATGGAATGGATATTCAAAAGTTGAATTTATCTGATTTGCGTCGTACTATTGGCTTAGTTAGTCAAGATGTATTTTTATTTCATGGTACGGTGGCTGAAAATATTGCCTACGGTACTTTTAATGCTACTGATGAGGCAATAATTAATGCAGCGAAAATTGCTGAGGCACATGATTTTATTATCCAGCTACCCCAAGGTTATGAAACAATAGTTGGGGAACGTGGACAAAAGTTATCTGGAGGACAACGCCAGCGGATAGCTATAGCCAGAGCAGTTTTGAAAAATCCGCCGATTTTGATTTTGGATGAGGCGACATCTGCGGTGGATAATGAAACTGAAGCAGCTATTCAACGCTCTTTAGATAAAATTACTGTAAATCGAACAACTATTGCGATCGCTCACCGTCTTTCCACAATTCGTCACAGTCATTGCATATATGTGATGGATCATGGTCAAATTGTTGAGCATGGTAAGCATGAGGAGTTACTCGCGCTTGATGGTATTTATACTCTTTTGTGGCGCGTACAATCTGGGATTCATTAGACATCTGGTGAGAATTAAATGTGCGTTTTCTATAACCCTTGTAGAGACGTTCCATAGAACGTCTCTACATTCTTTTTCAATCCTATGTCTAATGTATGGGAATAGCTGCCGGATTTTTACTTATCCTCACAAGTTCCTCAAATTGTTTGCGTATAAATAGTAAGCGTAGGAAGAAGTTACAGAGTCGTAAAGTATGGCGAAAATAACTGCCCACAAAAAAGATGTGATCAAAGCACGGTCAATAACAGTATTGGAACCAAGTCTTTAACTAAAAAGCACAAACAGCAATTATGAGTAATTATCAAAATAGAGGTATTGTATGTTTAATAAAATTTTAGTTGCATTAGATCGCTCAGAAATGGGTAGAGATGTTTTTGAGCAAGCCTTGGGATTAGCAAAGTTAACATCAGCTAAATTAATGCTCTTACACGTCCTCTCTCTGGAAGAAAGTGGTAGTCCTGATATTATGATTGCTCCTCATGTTGACTACTATCCAGGTTGGAACGAGCAGAACTTTAAACTATATCAGCAAAACTGGGAAGCATTTAAAACAGAAAGTTTACAAATGTTACAGTCTTTTTCTTCCCAAGCAAATACCTTAGGTATCAATACGGAATTTACCCAAAATTCTGGTAGTCCAGGTCGGATGATTTGTGATTTGGCTAAAGCTTGGAATGCTGACATAATAATAATGGGGCGGCGTGGCCATTCTGGACTGACGGAGTTATTTATGGGTAGTGTGAGTAACTATGTTTTGCATCATGCTCCTTGTTCAGTCCATGTTATCCATCTTCCCGTTCGTGCCAAATCAGCAGAAATGTTCACAGAAGCTACCACCGCAGTTAGTTAAAGCGGTAATTGGTAATTTGGTAATATGAAAACTTCTCTTTCATCGCCATCTTCTAGTCATCCTAGTGGAGATAAACGTTTGAAGATGCTAGATGCAACTATCAAGCGTCATCAGTATCAACAGGATGCACTGATTGAAATTCTCCATCGGGCTTCGGAACTGTTTGGTTATTTAGAACTGGATTTATTACTTTACATTGCCCATAGCCTCAAATTACCACCTAGTCGGGTATATGGGGTGGCAACTTTCTATCATTTGTTTTCCCTAGCACCCAAGGGCGTGCATAACTGTGTGGTATGTACGGGTACTGCTTGTTATGTAAAAGGCGCTCAGGCGATTTTAGCTAGTTTGGAGAAGTCTACCCAAATTCACGCGGGGGAAACAACTCCAAATGGTCAAATTTCTCTGATGACAGCTAGGTGTTTGGGTGCTTGTGGAATTGCGCCAGCGGTGGTGTTTGATGGTGCTGTTTTAGGTCATCAAACCCCGGAATCAGTCTGCGAGAAAGTGGGAGAATGGCTGAAAAATGGACATCTGGTAACAAAGTAGAGACGTTCCATGGAACGTCTCTACAAGGATTCTGGAAGACACATATTTAAATTTGGTCGATGTCAAATGGAACTACATGAATTATTAGAAATAAGTCAAACAGAACGTTCCCAAACTAAACCTGTACAGATTCGTTGTTGTACGGCGGCGGGTTGTCTCTCTTCTAATTCCCAAGCTATCAAAGACAATCTTGATACATCTGTGAAAGCTGCGGGGTTGGAAGATACTATCCAAGTTACGGGTGTCGGTTGTATGCGTCTGTGCTGTCAAGGGCCGTTAGTTCAGGTGGATATCTCAGAAAACCACACAGCGTCAAAACTTTATGAAAAAGTCACTCCAGAAGATGCAACACAGATTATTGCTGGTGTAAATGGGGAAGCAACCAACTTACAACCGGGTGATTTAACTCAACCATTTTTTACAAATCAATTACCGATTGTGTTGGAAAACAGTGGCAAAATTGATCCAGAACGGATTCAATCTTACATTGCAGCAGAGGGTTATCAGGCGCTTTACCAAGTTCTGCGAGAAATGAAACCCAGTGAGGTAGTTGAGACAATTACTAAAAGTGGTTTGCGGGGACGAGGTGGTGCTGGTTATCCCACGGGTTTAAAATGGGCTACGGTGGCTAAGTCTGCGGGTGAGAAAAAGTTTGTCATTTGTAATGCGGATGAAGGTGATCCTGGTGCATTCATGGATAGGAGTGTACTAGAGAGTGATCCTCATCGAGTTTTAGAAGGAATGGCGATCGCAGCTTATGCGATCGGTGCAACCCAAGGTTATATTTATGTAAGGGCAGAATATCCCATTGCTATTCATCGTCTCGAAACTGCAATTCGCCAAAGTCAACGCCTCGGACTTCTCGGTTCGCAAATCTTTGAATCACCTTTTGATTTTAAAATTGATATTCGCATTGGTGCAGGGGCTTATGTGTGCGGTGAAGAAACGGCGTTAATGGCTTCTATTGAAGGTAAACGCGGTGTCCCTCATCCCCGTCCACCGTACCCCGCTGAGTCCGGTTTATGGGGCTATCCAACGTTAATAAACAATGTGGAAACCTTTGCCAATATTGCGCCAATTATCCGTAAAGGTGCAGATTGGTTTGCGAATATCGGTACTGCGAAAAGTAAAGGTACAAAGGTTTTCGCTTTAGCTGGGAAAATCCGCAATACTGGTTTAATTGAAGTTCCTATGGGGACATCCTTACAGCAGATAGTAGAAGAAATGGGGGGAGGGGTTCCTGATAATGGTATTGCTAAAGCAGTACAAACGGGTGGCCCTTCCGGGGGATGTATACCTGCGTCAGCATTTGCTACACCTGTAGATTACGAATCCTTGACTGCGTTAGGTTCCATGATGGGTTCTGGCGGAATGATTGTCATGGATCAAAGTACGAATATGGTGGATGTCGCCCGCTTTTTTATGGAATTTTGCATGGATGAATCTTGCGGTAAGTGCATTCCCTGTCGGGTGGGAACTGTGCAGTTATATCAGTTATTAACGAAGATTAGCAAAGGGGAAGCTGCACAGACTGATTTGGAATTACTGGAGGAACTTTGCGACATGGTGAAACAAACTAGTTTATGTGGTTTAGGACAGTCTGCACCAAATCCGGTTTTTAGCACTTTGCGTTATTTTCACGATGAGTATTTGGCTTTGATTAGGTGACAGGTGACAGTAAGAAGGGAATAGGGAACAGGTAAGAATTTCACTAATCACCAATCTGAAAATTACGAATTACGAATTACCCTTATGACTGTAAAAACTTTAACGATAAATGGTGAATTAGTCAGCGCCCGTGAGGATGAAACCTTACTGACAACAGCGCAGGAGGCTGGTATCCATATTCCTACACTGTGTCATTTAGAAGGTGTGGGGGATGTGGGTGCTTGTCGGTTGTGTTTGGTGGAAATTTCTGGGAGTAATAAATTGCAACCGGCTTGTGTGACAAAGGTTTCTGAAGGGATGGAGGTGAATACAAATAGCGATCGCTTACAACGATACCGTCGTACCATTATTGAAATGCTATTTGCCGAAGGTAATCACATTTGCTCGGTTTGCGTTGCTAACGGTAATTGTGAACTCCAAGATTTAGCAATAGAAATGGGCATGGATCATGTCCGGTTAGAATATCAATTTCCTAAACGTGCTGTTGATACTTCTCATCATCTTTTTGGCATTGATCATAATCGTTGTGTGCTTTGTACCAGATGCGTTCGTGTTTGTGATGAAATCGAAGGCGCACATACTTGGGATATGGCAGGAAGAGGTTACAAATCGCACGTTATTACCGATTTAAATCAGCCTTGGGGAACTTCTCAAACTTGTACCTCTTGCGGTAAATGTGTTAATGCCTGTCCCACAGGGGCATTATTTGATAAAGGTTCAAGTGTAGGGGAAATGAAACATGATCGTGGCAAAATCGAATTTTTAGTTACAGCCAGGGAGAAAAAACAATGGAATTTTTAGAATATTTGAAAATGGAAGAAAACAAAGAATTATCTGTCAGTAAATACCAATTACTAAAAGAGGAACATAATGTTAAACTGGATTGGGAAAATATTTTGGCAGATGCTATTTTTAGGGATTTTGACAACATTTATATTCCTGGATTTAGGAAACCTCACATCCCAGAAAGCAAATGCTGCTGTCACTCAATTAGAAGAAGCACCGGGAGAAATTCTTTATCGCTCACAAGTAAAATTAGATGATCAATCAGGAAAAGTTTGGCAGGTTGTCTTATTTAAACAAATATATCCTGGTCAAGCATCTAATGTAAATCTTAGATTAATTGGCTTTCCCGGTTCTGCCGAATTAATTCATCCCCAACCTTTAAAAATCACCTCAGCAACAGGTAAAATTTGGAACGCTACTGATGTATTTTTAGATGAAGCCCCAGCACCAACCATAGGTCAATATGATTTGACAAATATTTTACCAGAATTACCAAATGAAAAGTTAACACTGGGAATACCTCTACCTGGTTCAAACTTTATCAATATCTCAGTTCCCGCATCTGTAGTCAAGGAATGGATTACAGTTCTGAGTAGTTCAAACTCTTGATTCCTCTCTGTGCCTCTGCGCCTCTGCGTGATAAAAAAACGTAATTAATTTACCCAAAAATCAGATTTTGAGAACAGAAAAATGACTCGATTGAAATTAGCGACAGTATGGTTAGGTGGGTGTTCTGGTTGTCATATGTCTTTTCTCGATTTAGATGAATGGTTAATAGATTTAGCCGCGCAAGTAGATGTAGTTTATAGTCCCATAGCTGATATTAAGGAATATCCAGAAGGTGTAGATTTGGTATTGGTTGAAGGTGCGATCGCAAATGAAGAACATTTAGAACTAATTTACAAAATTAGAGAACGCACTAAAACAGTAATTTCCTTCGGTGATTGTGCTGTTACTGGAAACGTCACCGCTTTGCGTAATCCCTTAGGTGGTGCTGAACCTGTCCTCCAACTTGCTTATATTCAATCAGCCGATGTTAACCAGCAAATTCCCCACGCACCGGGAATAGTTCCACCCTTACTAGATAAAGTCGTACCTGTACATCAAGTCATACCAGTTGATATTTATTTACCCGGTTGTCCGCCTTCAGCCCCCCGCATTCGTGCCACCTTAGAACCATTATTGAAAGGAGAAAAACCCCAAATGGAAGGACGAGAAATGATTAAATTCGGCTAATATCAGCATAAATTATTTTTCTTCTCTTCTTCTTTCTTCCTTCGCGCCTTCTCTTCGAGATGCTACGCGGTAAGCGAAGCTATGCCGAAGGCTTTACGCGGTTCATTATAATCCATATTCTTCAGAGGTAAAATATGTTAACAGCAGCAGACGTAATGACCAAAGATGTTGCCATGATTCGCAGTTCAGCAACAGTAACAGAAGCAGTGAAATTAATGCAAGCTAGAGATTGGCGAGCATTAATTGTAGATCGTCGCCATGAACAAGATGCTTATGGAATCATCACAGAAAGCGATATTGTTTATAAGGTAATTGCTTATAGCAAAGATCCGAATAAAGTCCGTGTTTATGAAATCATGACTAAACCTTGTATTGTTGTGAATCCTGAATTAGGTTTAGAAGCTGCTTGGGATGTAGTAGAAGAAATACAAGCCGAAATTGCCCACCAACGAGCCGAGAAGCCTTTAAAAACTGCTTTTGAAGATTACTGTGATGAGTATCCAGAAGCAGCAGAAGCAAGAATTTATGAGTTGTAATTCGTAAGTCAGGAGTCAGGAGTTCGGAGTTCGGAGTCAGGAGTTCGGAGTCAGGAGTCAGGAGTCAGGAGTCAGGAGTCAGGAGTCAGGAGTTAGAAAGAAAGAATGATAAGAATATTTTTCTCTTCTGTTCCCTCCTATATCAAACATTCTGTATCCTGAATCCTTACCCAATTACCAATTACCAATTACCTATTACCTATTTTGTATGAAAAAAATAATTATTGATCCGGTTACTCGCATTGAAGGACACGCGAAAATAAGCATCTATTTAGATGATGATGGACAAGTTAATGATGCACGGTTTCATGTAACAGAATTTCGCGGTTTTGAAAAGTTCTGTGTTGGTCGTCCTTTAGCCGAAATGCCTGGAATTACCGCACGGATTTGTGGTATTTGTCCGGTGAGTCATTTGTTAGCATCAGCAAAAACAGGCGATCGCATTCTCTCTGTCACAATACCACCAACAGCCACCAAACTCCGGCGGTTGATGAACTTAGGTCAAATTGTCCAATCCCATGCCCTCAGCTTCTTTCACCTGAGCGCCCCAGACCTATTATTAGGTATGGATAGCGAACCAGCCAACCGCAACGTATTTGGTTTAATTGCTGCTGAACCAGAATTAGCTAGAGGTGGGATTCGATTACGTCAATTTGGTCAAGAAATAATTGAATTATTAGGAGGTAAAAAAGTCCATCCTTCCTGGGCAGTTCCTGGTGGAGTTAGTGACCCTTTAACAGCAGAAAATCGCACCCATATTCAACAACGCATTCCTGAAGCACGCAGTACTATTATTAATGCCATAGATTTATTTAAAAAGCTGCTGGAAAAATATGCAAAAGAAGCGCAAACTTTTGGTAATTTTCCGAGTTTATTTATGGGGTTAGTGACTTCTGAAGGTTTATGGGAAACTTACGATGGACATCTCCGTTTTGTTGATAGTGCTGGTAATATTGTTGCTGATAAACTTGACCCCAGTAACTATCATGAATTTATCGGTGAAGCAGTTCAAGCAGATTCTTATTTGAAATCTCCTTACTATCGTCCTTTAGGTTATCCCGATACTCAGGATCATTGTCGTTTAGATAGTGGAATGTATCGCGTCGGACCATTAGCAAGATTGAATATTTGCAGTCACATTGGTACATCTTTAGCTGATAAAGAATTAAAAGAGTTTCGCAGTCATGGAACTGGAACTGTTAAATCATCTTTTTTCTATCACTATGCTCGTTTAATTGAAATTTTAGCTAGTATTGAACAAATAGAGATTTTACTTGATGACCCTGATATTTTATCAACTCATCTCCGTGCCGAAGCTGGTATTAATCAATTAGAAGCTGTGGGTGTAAGTGAAGCACCAAGAGGAACATTATTTCATCATTATCGTGTTGATGAAAATGGTTTAATGCAGAAAGTCAATTTGATTATTGCGACTGGTCAAAATAACTTAGCCATGAATCGTACAGTAGCTCAAATTGCCCGTCATTTTATCCAAGGTGATGAGATTAAAGAAGGAATGTTAAATCGTGTAGAGGCTGGTATTCGGGCTTTTGATCCTTGTTTAAGTTGCTCAACTCATGCAATGGGACAAATGCCTTTATTGGTTGAAATAGTGTCTAAAGATGGAACTGTAGTTAATAAAATTTACCGAAATTAATTACATGGAAGTTAAAACTTCTACTTCTCAAACTCTTGCTCTCCGTGTCTCTGCGCCTCTGCGTGAGATAAAATCATTACTCCATATGAAAATTATAGGAAAGGCAGAGCCTTTTGATAGCATTCCCAGTCAGAGACTGGGAACAAGGTATGGTCAGGATGAGGTTGATGTCTAGTTGTCTACTGAATTTCTTCACTTAACTTTACACCAGCTTGCACTAGGTCAAAATCTGCGGGAAAATGGGTGGTGCGATCGCAATCTGCTTTCTCAAAGTGCGCTCCTTCTAAATTAGCTTGACGTAAATCCGCAGAAAACAACATTGATCCCCGCAAATCTGCATTATGCAAGTTAGCTTGGCTTAAATCGGCAAAACTGAGATCGCAACCCCGTAGATTAGCACTGCTGAGATTAGCTTGACTCAAATCAGCATAGCTGAGGTTAGAGCCTTTTAAGTCAACACTTTGTAAATCTGCGTCGCCTAATTCTGCTTTTTCAAAGTCTCGGTTTCCCGCTGCATACTCCTCTAAAATCTTGGCAGCAGTATCAATGGGCTGTTGGAACTTGGCTTCAGGCATATAACAGCCTCACTGTTAAATCTAAAGTTGAATAAAATAAATATATGTTCATCATATAACCAATAATCCCCGAAATTAAATCAAAATTAACATAAATTTGTTCAATAATAAAATTTTTGATTTAAAAGGTTTTGTATTTCCTCACAGGTTCCTCAAACTTTTGCGTTAATTTTAAAATAGATTCAATAATCCTATAATAAGCATAAAGGAGGGCAGAGTGATGTCATCCCTGAATTTATTAGCTGTTTTCAATCCCTCAAATTACTGGCGTAATGGTTATGTTACTATACCTTGGCAAACCATTGCCCAAAAGTTTCAAATCTCACCAGAACAACTGGTATTAAGCGACCTACGCGACCTTTCACATACACCTATACCAACCCAAATTGATCGCATTGATCCTGAAGATCCTACCCGCGATACTTTAGTTTTCTTCTTACCAAAGCCAATTCCACCCCATTCGGAAGATGATATTTTGGCTTCTGGTTTTATGAGAGTGGATCAAGGTCAAGCCATTCCTAAACAAATCGGTGAACCTTATATAGAAGTCGTTTATGGGTCTGAGGATCATGAACGTGGTGTTAGACTTGTTAACAACCGTTTGATTGTTTGGTTTAATTTAATTCCTGCACCTGAAGATAATGGTAGGAATTGGTTTTCTGGTTCAGCAACTAGTATACAACTTGACCATCAAGAAATCCTTGATCCATTTTTAGCTGCAAAAGGTGAATGGTTAGGTCAAGATCCAGAAAAACGTTGTTTACAAGTTAGTGAAATTCAATTACCAGGTGATTATCATCCCAAATCACTTTTTTATCAGGTATCTTTGTTTAATCATGCCTATAGACTAGTAGCGAAATCAAGTGGTGCTGTGCGTGCTAGTATTACCATTGCTTCAGAACCTTTTGATTATATGGGTTTAGACCCAGTAACTGGTAATAATCGGCATTTGGTTTGTGAACTTTATCGGGTAATTAGCTTGTATGCTGGTGCGGATTACCTAACAGAAGAATTATTTGTTAAAGGTAAACCTAAGCATGAAGAAGATGGAGAGGAAGTTGTGAATCTTCCTGTGGGAATACACTATTTTGCTCACATGAATTTAGGAAAAACGCAAGATATTGAGCAAGTATTTCCTGTTCCTGATTGGTTCGCGTTTGGTTCTACTACACATCCCCATGCAGCTTACGGTTTAGCAACCAATTTGCATATAGAATCAATAACACATCCCCATCAGGGAAATCAAAGCTGTTTCTCTTGGCAGTTATTACCGGGGGAATATGCCAAGTGTCTGCATTTTTTCATGCGTGGTCAACCAGAAGGATTTGATGCCAAGGTTGGTCATGCTTGGTATGAGTTGATTTACAAACCTATTACAGCAGTGATTTATGAAGATGCTGATGTGAAAATTCCAGTTGAAAAAAATAGTTTAGTAATTGTCTAAAAGAGTGTTAAAGCAATGCGTGGAACTGCAATGGTGATTGGTTACGGTAATGAATTACGTGGTGATGATGGTATTGGTAAATATATAGCAAATGCTGTTGATTCTTGGCATTTGTTAACCGTAAAATCCCTTGCAGTTCATCAATTGACACCGGAATTAGCTGTAAATTTGGCAAATGCTGATTTGGCAATTTTTGTTGATGCTTGTATTAATTGTGAACCTTTAGATGTACAAGTGCGATCGCTGTCATCTAGAGATTATAGCACTATTCATGGGCATACAGGTGATCCGCGATCGCTCTTAGCCCTCACAGAATCCTTATATGGCCACTGTCCCCCGGCTTGGTTGGTGACTGTACCAGGGGTTAACTTTGAAATTAGCGATCGCATATCACCCAGTGCTAAAGATGGAATTGCGATCGCACTTATTAAAATTATCGGAATTTTGGATAAATGTAGAAATGTATGGATGTAGTGTGAATGAAGGAAGAAGGGAACAGGTGACAGGTGACAGGTGACAGGTGACAGGTGACAGGTGACAGGTGACAGGTGACAGGTGACAGGTAATAAGTAAGAGTTCTTACCAATTACCAATTACCAATTCCCAATTACCAATTCCCAATTACCAATTCCCAACTCCAATAATCTCTAATCTCTATGCAAAAATATATGAAATCGACCAGTGACCGGGCTTATGATATATTGCAAACAGAAAGAGTTAATCCTCTAGATGCTATTTTCACACCTCAGAGTGTAGCGGTGATTGGTGCCAGTGAAAAAGCTGGAAGTGTGGGACGTACATTGCTTTGGAACTTAATTAGTCATCCGTTTGGGGGAACTGTTTTTCCTATTAATCCTCAGCGTCATAGCGTATTAGGAATTAAAGCCTATCCTACTATTTTTGATGTTCCTGAAAAGATAGATTTAGCGGTAATTGCTACACCAGCAGCTACCGTTCCTAAAATTATATCTGATTGTGTGGACGCAGGAATAAAAGGAGCAATTATTATTTCTGCTGGCTTCAAAGAAGCAGGTGTCAAAGGTATAGCTTTAGAACAAGAAATACTCCAACACGCACACCGGGGTAAAATTCGCATTATTGGCCCCAATTGTCTAGGCTTAATGAGTCCTCGCACAGGTTTAAATGCTACCTTTGCTAGCACAATGGCGCGTCCGGGAAATGTTGGTTTTATCAGCCAAAGTGGGGCTTTATGTACAGCTATTTTGGATTGGAGTTTTAAAGAAAATGTCGGTTTTAGTGCCTTTGTTTCTATTGGTTCAATGTTAGATATTGGTTGGGGAGATTTAATATATTATCTTGGTGATGATCCCCATACAAAAAGTATTGTAATTTATATGGAATCTATTGGGGATGCGCGTTCATTCTTGTCAGCAGCGCGAGAAGTTGCTTTAACTAAACCAATTATTGTAATTAAAGCTGGTCGTACCGCAGCCGCAGCTAAAGCCGCAGCTTCCCACACAGGTGCATTAGCCGGAAGTGATGCTGTTTTAGATGCTGCTTTTCGACGTTGTGGAGTGTTACGAGTAAATAGTATTTCTGACTTATTTGATATGGCAGAAGTATTAGCAAAACAACCCCGTCCCCAAGGTTCACGTTTGACAATTTTAACTAATGCTGGTGGTCCGGGAGTATTAGCAACAGATACATTAATTGAAAGTGGGGGAGAACTTGCACCAATTTCTGAAGAATTGATCACTAATTTAAATCAAGTTTTACCTCCCCAATGGAGTCATAGTAATCCTATTGATATTTTAGGAGATGCTGATCCTCAAAGATATACTCAAGCTTTAGAAATTGCCGCAAAAAATCCCAATAGTGATGGCTTGTTAGTGATTCTGACACCACAGTCGATGACAGATCCTACCCAAACAGCCCAACAATTAAAACCCTATTCTCAAATTTCTAATAAACCGATTTTAGCAAGTTGGATGGGTGGGGCTGATGTCGCTGCTGGGGAACAAATTCTCAACCATCAAGGTATTCCTACATACCCTTATCCCGATACTGCGGCGCGGGTATTTAGTTATATGTGGCGGTATAGTTATAACTTAAAGGGTATTTATGAAACTCCAATTTTACCCAATTTAAGTTGTGATTCTACTACTGATAATTTTACCATAGTTGAGAAGATTATTCAATCTGCCAGACAAGCAGAAAGAACAATTCTGACTGAATTTGAATCTAAGCAAATTTTAGCAGCTTATGGTATTCCAGTGGTTGCAAGTTGTATTGCTGACAGTGCAGATAAAGCAGTTGAATGTGCAGAAAGTTTTGGTTATCCAATAGTTTTAAAACTTTATTCCCAAACTATTACCCATAAAACAGATGTGGGTGGTGTACAGCTAAATCTGCAAGATGCAGAAGCTGTAAAAAATGCTTATTGGGCTATTGAAACATCGGTAAGAGAAAAAGCTGGTGCAGAACACTTTCTTGGTGTCACTGTACAGCCAATGGTGAAAACTGATGGCTATGAGTTGATTGTTGGTAGTAGTTTAGATCCGCAATTTGGGCCAGTGTTATTGTTTGGGGCTGGGGGACAGTTGGTGGAAATTTTTCAAGATAGTGCGATCGCACTCCCGCCTCTCAACACAACTTTAGCACGACGGATGATGGAACACACCAAAATTTATAAAGCTCTCCAAGGTGTGAGAGGACGTAACAGTATTGATATGTCTGCACTTGAGCAATTATTAGTAGTGTTTAGTCAATTGGTTGTCGAACAAAAATGGATTAAAGAAATTGATATTAATCCCTTGTTAGCAATTCCGCCAACTCCTGCAAATCCTGGTGGTTTAATTGCTTTAGATGCGCGGATAGTTCTCCATTCTCCAGATGTCGAAGAAAGCCAATTACCAAAATTAGCAATTCGTCCCTATCCTACCCAATATGTAGGCGATTGGAAACTAAAAAATGGGAACCCAATTACCATTCGTCCTATCCGTCCTGAAGACGAACCTTTGATGGTAAAATTTCATCAAACCCTATCAGAAGAAAGCGTTTATTTCCGATATTTCCACCTCATGAAATTGAGTCATCGCATCACCCATGAACGACTGACGCGGATATGTTTTATTGATTATGATCGGGAAATGGCTTTAGTTGCAGAGTCCCAAAATTTGGAAACAGGAACCCAGGAAATTATAGCTGTGGGGCGTTTGAGTAAATTACATGGTAATAATGCGGCTGAATTTGCTATGCTGGTGAGCGATCGCTTTCAGTGTCAAGGCTTAGGAACAGAATTACTCCGCAGATTGCTAGAAATTGGTAAAAATGAGCAAATCTGCTGTATCTATGCCGATATTCTCGCTGATAATTCAGGTATGCAACGAGTATGCGAAAAACTCGGTTTCAAAATTACACCCACAACTGATGCAACAGTGTTAAGGGCAGAAATTACAGCGGATTTGATTTAAATGAGATACAAACTTGAATCGTGAAACTCTTGTGGTGTGGGCATCTTGCCCGCTAGGTATGCATATATCATGCTAATACCATTTATTTGTGAAGTTGTGCCAAATCCTAAATTTTTTCAACGCAAAACCATCTTTATCTGCGTCTATCTGCGTTTATCTGCGTTCAATGATTCTTGATATCTTATTTAATTCAAAATTTGAATTTCGGAATTTCTTATTGATAAACAAATACTGGCACTCTTTTATAAGCAGGTGTACCAGAATGCGGATCAATTTTTGCTTGGAAAATTACGTTTACTTCAGGATAAAACATCATCGCTGCACCTTGACGAATCTCTCCGCAAATAATTTCTACATTTTCTAATTTACCTGCATCACCTTGAACTGTTACCCGTTGATGTTGACTGAAACCAGCTTTTTCTATATCGTGATGATTCATCAAAATACAGTTACGATGTGGCATTCCGCGATAATAATCTCCATCTTTATAAACAACAGTATTGTGTTGAGAATAACTTCTTCCAGTTCCCAAAATTAAAACAATACCTGAGATTGATTCACTTAAACCAAAGTCTGTTTGACTGGGTAAATTCAAGTTTGGTAAATCAGTAACAAACATCTTGGCTTTACCTGTAGCTGTAGCGAATTTTGGTTCATTGAAAATCCGTCTAGAAATAGTAAATTCTTCTCCTGTATTATCAATAGTTGCAATTTTCTCATAACCAGGAATTATCCTAGCAATCAATTCACGAATATATTTTGGATCTTGGAGTTTGCGCCAATTTACAGGATTATCTCCTAAAACTCTATGGGCAATTTCTACAATTAATTCTATTTCTGAAATTAAATCAGCATCTTTTAAATGAGTTGTTCCTACATCATTAAGACGAACAAAATTATTACCAGATTCGGTGGTAGTTTTATGGGGATTCTCAAAGCGAGTAAATACTGGCAGAATAATCGTATTTTGCTTGGCTAAACCGTGAAAATGTCCGAGATTTGGTTTTGTAGCCACATAAAAAATGGTTTCTATTTTTCCCAAAGCTTGTTTTGCTTGGTTTAAATTTGGGTTTGCTGCATAGAGATTTCCACCCAAACAGATCAAAGTATCAACTTCTCCCTGTTCTGCCGCTGTAATTAATGCCCTAGTATCATAGCCAGGAAGACGGCTAAGTGGACGTTGTAGAAGTTTTTCTAAAGCTTGCTGAATTTCTGTTTTCAAGTGGATAGTGACACCCATTGAACCAAATCCTTGTACGTTTGAGTGTCCGCGAATTGGCATTGTTCCTGCACCCGGTTTGCCAGCATTTCCCGTTAAAAGTGCAGTATTAGCAATACTATAAATGTTATCAACGCCATTTTCTTGTTGTGTAACTCCCATTGCCCAAGCAAATATTACACTTGTAGATGTACCAATTATTTGTGCGGCGTTATTAATTTCAGATTGAGAAATTCCGCAAATTGCAGTTATTTTTTCCCAAGGAGTAGATTCGGCATATTTAAGAATATTTTCCCAGTCTTTTGTATAGGCTTTGAGAAAATCTGGTTTAATTAAATTTTGGGCAATTAAAGATTTTTGTATCCCCACAAATAAAGCGACATCACTACCGGGAATTGGTTGCAGGTACAGCGAAGAAATTTCCGAACCACCAGCCAACATGGATTTTATAGGATAGGCTGGAGATGCAAACTTCACTAAACCAACTTCTATAATTGGGTTGACAACAATTACCTTTCCACCTCTTTCCCTTAACTTAATCAATTCATTCATCAACCGGGGATGATTAGCAGGGGCATTAGAACCAATCAAAACTATACAATCAGCTTGTTTGAGACTTTCTAAACTTACCATTGAAGTTCCAGAACCAAACATCTGTTTTAATCCCACTGTTGAAGCGGCATGACATAAATCTGAACAATCAGCCAAGTTATTGGAATTAAGCGATCGCATCATTAACTGTAACAGAAAGGCTGCTTCATTCGATGATCTCCCAGAACTGTAGGAAGCTATTCTTTGTGGTGATTTTCTAAATGCTATCTCTGCAATTTGATAAACTTCATCCCAAGAAATTCGCTCATACCGCGAACTCCCAGAACGTAAAATCAACGGATGACTCAATCTACCTAAATTATTTGCTGACTGGGAATTTAATTCCTGCAACTGCGTCAATGTATACTGTTGTTCAAAATAAGTTGCTGCTTGTAGTTCTGATGCGATCGCTTCTACACTCTTAGCGCAGCGTTGTAATACTTCCCCATCTTCATTCACAAAACCACCTTTTTGTCCACCTGTCCCCCACGCGCAAGAAAGACAAGCACTTTTGTGCAATAACTTCTGCCAAACCTGCACACCATCAGCAGATATGGTCTTTTCTGCCCAGTATTTAATGACAGGCATTCCTCCACCGACATCTGGTGTTTTGTCAGCACTCATGACATCACCTTGAATTAATGAGTATTGTTAATTAATGATATAGCAATCTTCACCAGTGAGTTAGAGGTTGTTTGAAAAGTGGTTATAGTCGCATAATTAACTCCCGAACAATCAAAATGAATTAGATTGAATGTTGGGTTAACCAAGCTTCTAAATCAGCAACACTAGAAAAGTCTAATAACGCCTCTCCTAAATTTTCTAACTGTTCAATTGATAATCCTGTAATTCGCTCGATTAATAACGCATCAATTTCCCCAATCCGGCGATGTAGTAGGCGCAGTATTAAGTCTTTTTCTCCTTCTTGTCTTCCTTCTTCTTTAGCTTGTTCTCTATCTCTTTGATAAAGTGGTTCTAGTCGCATAATTAACTCCCTATCATCTGTTTCTAGTTCTTGATTTACTCTCAAATTTTCGCGCAAGTTGTAAACTAATTCCAGGGTGGCTTTTTGGTAAGGGTGATCTAATGGTAACGCTTGCAACTCGATAATTGCTTGTGATTGTACGCTTCCCCTACCCAAAAGCCTCAACCATAAAGTCTCCGGTGTTTGTGGTAGTTGGTGTATTGCCACAATTGCTGTCCGAAAGGCATCTGCTAAAAAATGTACTCCCGATAACCAACCTTCTTTTTGGATAGTTCCAAAGCTAGATAAACGAGTTTCCGATATAGTAGGGGTTAAAATCCACAAATTAGGAATTTCTGACTCCTGAAGTTTGATTTTATTGGCTTTGGCTTCTCGTCGCAATAAAGCCTTGACTTCTAATAACTTGAGAATACAGTCGCAGATTTCATCGGTAGAGGCTGGATTGCGGTATGGTTCTATTATTGCAGGATTTTCGGCAAGTCTTCCTAGTAAACCCAGTATTTGTAATTTAGAAGTTTGTTGTTTAGCAGGTGTGAATAAAACATCTATTTCTTTAATTTCTCCTGAAACTTTTTCTGATGCTTTGACTTCTCCGTAATCTTTTAATAATTCTTCTAGATAGTCTTTGGCGAATTTATCATGTATGAACCTAGTCATTAAATTTCAATTTTGAGTAAAATCTGGGGAATAATTTAGACTTCCATTATATAGCAGTTATGAATTCTCCGTAAGAGGATGTTTGAAAAGTTTTCGGCGATTAGAAATCGCTACTACACAAGCAAAGTCCACCTGCGTGGACTAATGAAAAATTAACCCACGAAGGTGGGTTTTGTCTGTGTAGCCGCGACTTCCAGTCGCCAGGCGGGTTATAAATTAGACTTTTCAAAACCTCAAGAGATCGGACAGGTAATTGCTCAAGTAGGGTAATTTTGTAAGGGCTAAAATCTATCCACAATATTATACAGAATTAACTGGGCAAAATTAATTTAACATTTTTGGAACAAACAAAAATCTCTGTATTCCTTATCTTTTCCCTGTTCCCTCTCCCAAATATAAATTCAAGATAATATGGTTTGCTATGTCAGCCCCCCAATCTCAAACCCTGATGTTTCGTATCCCGTGCGATCGCCTTTCTACTAAAAAATTTCCTCAAACTTTCCTTGTGCTTCTACTCTACCTGCTTTCATGACAATAATCTGGTCAGCGCGACGCAACACAGAAGGACGATGAGAAACCACAAGACAAGTTGGTGTCCAAGGATTTTCTCTCTGTTCTGTATTCACAAATATCCGCGACCACAACGCCAATTCTGTCTCCACATCCAAGGCGCTGGAAAGGTCATCAAATACCATTAATTCCGGTTGACGAACAAACATCCGTGCTGCTGCTACTCTTTGCATTTGTCCACCAGAAAGCCGCACACCTTTAGAACCAACTAAAGTTTCTAAACTTTCATGCATAGTTGCTAAATCTTGTTCAAATACAGCCATATTTAAAGCGGTGGCGATATCTTGATCATCTTTAGACAAGCCCAACAAAATATTTTCCCGCAGGGTATAGCTAAACAATTGTGGAATTTGGGGAGTATAAGCACTGCGAGGGGGAACAAAGAAAGTATCGGGATTTTCCACAATATTACCATTCCAATAAATTTCCCCGGTTTGCTTAGGTAGCAATCCTAATAATAGCCGTAGTAATGTAGTTTTTCCAGAACCAATTTGACCAGTAATTACAGTTAAACTACCGCGATGAATTTCAAAGCTAATATCTGTAATTCCTTGGTTTGTACCAGGATAAATATAAGTCAGATGAGAAACTGTCAAAGATTGAAGATGATCTTTTGCATTCCGCAAAGGTTGTTCTATTTTTGGTAAATGTTTTTGGGGACTATTCAAGTCTTTTAGATAAAGTTGATTGGGGGCTACCAATGTATCTGCCGATGCACCAGATAGTAAACTAGCCATCCGATCAAAAGACACTTCTGTGTGTTTAGATAATGCCATAAAACCACCAACAGACGTAAAAAAGCCAGTTACAAATGAGAAATTATAAACAAATAAAGCAAAGTCACCTACTGTTAACTGATTAACCCCACTCTGCATTAATTGAGAAGCTAGGAGCAAAATTATTCCTGTCCCCAAATTCACCATATTTTGAAACGAAGATTTGAGAATAGCGTTAAATAGACTATCCTTAATCATGGTTTGGCGGCGTTGATCATTTAAAGTGCGAAAATAATCTAATACATTTTTTTCTGCGCCAGCTACTTTAATCGCTTGCACTGAACCAAATATTTCCCCTAAAATTCCTGTAACTTTTTCGGTGGCTTGGCGGCTGGCTTTTCTATACTTTTTAATCAGAGTTTCGGCTCGTTGAATAATTGCTACCATTGCTAATAATGGCAGAAATACAAATAGTGTCATCTGCACATTGATACTTAATAAAGTTACTAAACAAACAATAGCAAATATTCCTTCTCCTGAAAGTTCTGATATCCATGCAATATTGTCTTCTATTTGTTCGGCATCATCACGAAAATAGCTAATTATTTCACCTTGAGATACAGTTATTGCAGTGTCTTGATTAATAACTATTGGCTGTGCTGTGGGATTTTTAAATAGGCGATCTAATAAATTATGTTGAAGTAATGACCGCATCAAAAAACGGTGCTGGGTTTTGGTAATTCTCCCTGCAAATATAATTACAATATGTCCTAAATTCAGAGCTATTAATAGTGCAATTAAAGCTAGAGGTGATAATCCTAATTGTGCCTTGTTTGTTAAACTGTTGAAAAATTCCCGGATAATTAACCCAGGTAGGGCGGGCAAACCAGTGATTAAAATCCAGTAGATGCTATCAAGGATATATAGTTTTGGTTTGTAGCATATCAGTTGCCATATTAATTCCCAATGTTTACGCTTTTTTGTTGAATTCATGATAATTGATAATAATAGGTAATAGGTAATTGTTATCTAATTAAACTAATAAATCGGTTAATCCAGTTTGTAATAACTGGGCAAAACGTGATTCGTGATTTTTAACTAATTCTTCGCGTTGACCATATTCACTAATGCGACCTTGTTCTAAAATTAAGATTTGATTTGCTTTTTGTACGGTGGCTAAACGGTGGGCAATAATTATGCCTGTAC
This sequence comes from Anabaena sp. EIM26, assembly GCF_057568715.1. Classification (NCBI taxonomy): domain Bacteria; kingdom Bacillati; phylum Cyanobacteriota; class Cyanophyceae; order Nostocales; family Nostocaceae; genus Anabaena; species Anabaena sp. EIM26. The sequence goes on from NZ_CM172472.1 coordinate 4,419,672, forward strand.
GTCCAGTTAGTAATTTATCAATGGCTGTTTCAATCAGTTTTTCGGTAATAGGGTCAAGGCGTGAAGAGGCTTCATCTAAGATCACTAAACCAGGGTCTTTGAGAAATACGCGCGTAAAGGCGAGTAACTGCGCTTGTCCCGCCGATAAGCCGCTACTATCTGGACCCAAGTTTGTGTCTAAGCCTTGGGGTAATGAATGTAACCATTGTGATAGTCCTAATATTTCTAGGGTTTCATAGATGCGTTCGTCGCTAATTTCCTGGTTAAAAAAGGTCAGGTTATTCCGTACTGTGGTTTGAAATAGTTGTACATCTTGGGTGACTAAGCCGATTTTTTGGGGTAAGTCTGTTGAGTAAGTCTGGTTAATTGGTACACCGCTTAAGTGAATTGAGCCTGATTTGGGGTCATATAATCTCAGTAATAACCGCGCTAGGGAAGATTTACCGCTACCTGTCCGCCCTAATAAACCTAATACTTGTCCAGCAGGTAAATTAAAGGATATATCTTGCAGTACTAAATCCCCTTCTCCTGCTTTCCGGTCGTTGTAGCTAAAGTAAAGGTGATCAAAGGTTACGGAAAGTGCGCCTTGAGGAAGTCGTTGTTCGCCTCCTGCACTGAGTTGAGATTTTACTTGCAGTAAATCTTGAATGCGGTAAATGCTGGCTTCTGCTTGTTGGAGTTCTTCAAATTGGTTGCGAATTTGCTCGATTGGTTCGCTAAGTAAGTTAGTATAATAGTATAGTATATATACTGTACCAATGGTAACAATATTTTGACTCCAAAGGTAAGCACCGACGCTTAAAGCGATCGCAGTTCCTAATGTAAAAATACCGTTGGTTGTACCCCAAAGAATAGTGCTGGCAAAACGGGCTTTGTGAAAGATGGGTAGCCAGCTTTGCAAAATTTTGTGGAAGCGTTGCATGACATAGCTTTTAGCACCATTGGCGCGTATGTCTTCCATGCCGGTGAGTTGTTCACCCACAAAACCAAAAAAATCAGCACTAATTTGGCGATAAGTTTGCCAATAGGGAACGGCGATAGAACGCAGACGGATTAAAGTAGATAATGCTGTTAGACTAAAAAAGGCGATCGCTAAACCAGCACGCCAATCTTCGGCAAATAGCACTACAATTACACCGGACATCAAGAGCAAATTGCCCAAGATGTAAACGGTAAATTTGGAGAAGAATTCCGAAAGGGTATGAACATCACCGTCTACTCTCTCTAGTAATTCACCGGGTGTCGAGAATTTATGAAAGGATAAATCCAGTTGCAAACAATGTTTAACTAAGTCAGCACGTAAGGCGTTGGTAGCTCTCCAGGCGACGTTTTCACCGTAATAAGTAGCAGCAATTGTGATTAGTTGGGTGATTAAAGCTACACCAATAAAAAGGAGAGCAGATATGAGTAAGTTTTGTCCTGAACCACCAGCTACGGCTGTGTCGATGAAATAGCGGAGAATTTGGGGGTTGACTAATTGTAGTCCGATGCTGGCTAAGAGTGCGATCGCAAACTTGATAACTCTTCCCTTTTGGGGCTTGAGATAATCTACAAGTAAATTCCAGTATTGCCTTAGTCCAATTTTCATAAAGTTTTAGCGATCAGCAAGGCGGATTGTAGAGGCTGATTTAAAAATTAGGTAGCAAGAAAGCTATTTTTCGTATTTTACGCTTCATTATACCGGGACGAAGGATGCTGTAAACTAGCATCTTCTAGAATTGTCCCAACAAAAGAATTTTTCACATCACACCAGATCCTGTAGGAAATCTGACAATTTTTCAGGCGATCGCCTTCAGTTTGGAGTCCTCAAGCCATTAGAGGTAATTCTGCATTAGTGTTAATTTTCCCAATGTCTAGACACCATTCCTCAACACTGATAGACTTAATATCTACAGCTATTTGAGAAAAATTCTCTATAATTGCCATAAATTAATTCAGGTTTAAGTGTACGCTTAGGAAAAGATGGGGAATATTATTTCACTGGCAGATTACCAAGAATTGTGGACTGAACATAATCAGAACACTCAACAACCAGATTTATCAGACCCAGATGATATTATCAACTTGTGTCCCCAACAATTCGGTCGTGGCTATGAACGTTGGATTGAACTACGGGATATAAGTTTATTAATTATTGATGCAGAATTTTACGATGATTTGATTATTGATGGTACGTCAGATGAAAATTTTATTAGATGTGTAGAATTTGGTTTCCATGTATTAGGATACTGGAATGAAACGAATAGTGGACAAAATTTTTTTATAGGTAGTGGTATTTATAAAGATACTAAAGTAGAAGTTTTAGGTCAGAGACGGCTTTTAAAAGTCGATATACATTTAGAATGCCCTAAATTATTAAATAGTTTTATTACCAGTGATATAAAAATCTCTCCAAAAACTTTGCAAAAGATGATTGAGCCAAACGAAGAACCCTATCATCAAATAAGCCATACTACTCCGGAAATGCGTGTTGCGCTTGAACAAATTATCAATTGTCCCTTTACAGGTTTAACCAAAAAAATTTATCTAGAAAGTAAATGTTTAGAATTGATTGCTTTCAAAATAGAACAGTTAGCCAAAATTGAAAACAGTGATAAAAAAGTGATTTTGCTCAAGCGAGATGATATCACAAGAATTCATTATGCTAAAGAAATTCTAACTCAAAATTTAGATAATCCACCTTCCTTGCTAGAACTAGCGCGAAAAGTAGGATTAAATGACTACAAACTAAAGTTAGGTTTTCGGCAAGTGCTTGGTACAACTGCATTTAGCTATTTACAACAACAACGAATGGAAAAAGCACGCCAATTACTCCTAGAGAGTAAAATGAATGTTAAAGAAATAGCGCGTGCTGTTGGTTATGCAAACCAAAGCCATTTTGCAGCTGCTTTTCGTAAGCAATTTGGTATTAATCCTAAATCTTATGATTTATTAATTAAAGTTTGATATCTTCAACAAGATATATCTACTTGACATCAGCTTGCATAAAAAATCCGTTTCCGGGTCAAAAAAATCCGTTTCCGGGTAACAAAAGCCTTCTAAATCACATCCATTCCCTGTATCTTAATTAACAAAGATTCTTAGTTTACATGGCTAAAAATCGGTTGCCCTTTGGATAGAGTCTGTTTTGTGTGAGAAGATTATGTGGAAACGACCGCAACTATTGATAAGTCTATGGTTAACAGGGGTAGTCTTTGCTGCTCAATCCGCTTGGGCAAATGAAAAAATACAGAAAAGTCTTCCCTTATCTGAGGGAGATAGTACCTCTAGAACTGCCAAAGATTTGCTGTCTCAAGCCCCAACTCCTCAGTCTCCAATTCTGATCAAGGGAGTACGGGTTGAGACTACAGATAAAGGGATAGAAGTGATTGTAGAGACTAAGCAAGGCGAACAATTACAAGTAGCAAATAGCAGTTCTGGGAATAGCTTCATTGCTGATATTACCAATGCTCAACTACGTTTGCCTTCCGGTAATACATTTCGGAAAGAACAACCTTTTGCAGGAATTACTGAAGTTATAGTTGTCAACCAAGACAGTAAAACTATTAGAATAACTGTCACGACAGAGGCGGGAATACCTAGTTATGAACTATTTGATGGTGATGAAGGCTTAATATTGAGTGTGACACCTGCAACAAGTTCCACAACGCAACCACAACAGCCCCAAGAAAATCAATCTACTGCTGAAGTATTCCCAGAACAACCAAAAGTTCAAGCCGACGACCCCATTGAATTGGTGGTGACAGGTTCGCAAGATTCAGGATATAAAGTTCCAGATGCCAGCACTGCAACTAAAACCGATACACCTTTACTAGAGATTCCCCAAGCAATACAGGTGATTCCTCGACAGGTAATTGAGGATCAAAAAGTACAAAGGATTGCAGACGTTTTGCGTAACGTTAGTGGTGTTACAGTCAAAACAGATTACGCTGGCACTGATGGCTATACCATTCGGGGATTTGATACTAATGCTAACCTCAGAAATGGTTTTAGGCAGGATAGTTTTACCTCTTTTACTGACACTGCCACTATAGAAAGGGTAGAAGTTTTGAAAGGCCCGGCTTCGGTACTCTATGGGCAACTAGAACCTGGGGGTATTGTTAACTACATCACTAAACAGCCACTTAGCATACCTTACTACTCTGCAACATTTTCTACAGGTAGTTATGGTTACTATCGTCCAGAAATTGACATTTCTGGACCCCTGACTCCAGATAAGGATGTTTTATATCGTTTTGTTGCTGCTTACGAAAACTCTGGTGGATTTCGAGATTTCGCTGATAAAGAGCTTTATACTTTTGCTCCCAGTTTAAGCGTTAAATTAGGCGATCGCACAAATTTAGATTTGCAATATGAATACGTTAACCTCAACCAATCCTATGACAGAGGTTTACCACCGATAAGCAGAACCTTTGATTTACCAATTAGTTTCAACTTTGGTGAACCAAGCGATCGCTATGAACTGTTTGCCAATCGGGTCAATGTTGCTTTGGATCATCGATTTACAGAAAATTGGCGATTCCGCAGTGCAGTTTCTGTGCAAACTGTTGACACAGCACGTTCCAACTTTCAGCCAGTTGATTTTAGTAACCCCTTTGCGGAAGATGGTCGGACAGTTGCTAGGAGGTACAACAAAGTAGGTGATTACTCTAGAGATTATTCTTGGCAAAATGACTTAATCGGCAAATTTAAGACAGGCTCAATTGCACATGAAGTCCTGTTAGGTTTTGAACTAGGTAGAAGTGTTTTTGGCTTTCCATTTCGGATTTCTTATAACGTCCCAGCCCTTGACATTTTGAATCCAGTATATGGTGCAGCAACTCCAACTACCTTTGAGGAAGGCTTTGAAGATGAAAGTAATACATATCGGGTAGGTCTTTATTTCCAAGATCAAGTAGCATTATTACCTAATTTTAAGATATTACTGGGTGGAAGATTAGATTTTGTCAACTTCAAAGATGAATACCAGCCTGATACTATCAATGGTGCAGGGACTGACATTACAGAGCGTTATTATGAGAAATTTTCCCCACGCATTGGCTTAGTTTATCAACCGCTCCAAAATCTATCTCTTTACGCTAGTTACAGTCGTGCTTTTAAACCGAATGAATATGCACTAAGTGTTAGCGGTCCATTAGAACCAGAAAGTGCTTCGCAATACGAAGTAGGAATTAAAGGTGAGTTTTTAGATCGTAAGCTGACAGCGACATTAGCAGCTTATGAGATTACTAAGAACAATGTATCCACAACAGACTTGAACAATCCAGATTTTACTATTGCTGCTGGAGAAGTCAAAAGTCGAGGTCTTGAACTAGATATAGCAGGAGAGATTTTACCTGGTTGGAATGTGATTGCTTCTTATTCCCATAACGATGCCTATGTGAGTGAGGATAATAGCTTACCAGTTGGTGACAGATTAGCAAATGCACCAAGGAATAGTGCTAGTTTGTGGACAACCTACCAGATTCAAAAAGGTAATTTGCAGGGGTTAGGTTTTGGTGGAGGAGTCTTTTTTGTTGGCGATAGAGAAGCTACGGTACCAAATACTATTGCAATTCCTTCCTTTGTCAGAACAGATGCTACTATTTTCTATCGACGAGACAATTATCAAATTGGACTGAACTTCAAAAACCTATTTGATACCCGTTACTATGATTCTTCAGGCTTTTTACTTGCTCCTGGCGCACCATTCACAGTTTTGGGAACAGTTTCGGTCAAGTTCTAAATTCTCAAGTCATTTAGAGGAAAAATAGTGTGAAATGGCGAAAATTGCATTACTTGTTACTCATAATAACCTTGGTGATAGTTACTGCTTGTTATAGCCATTCACACCCAAACTTAGCAGATAAAAAATCACCAGTGTCAGAATGTCGATTAATTAAGCATGAATTGGGAGAAACTTGTGTTCCCCTCAACCCCCAACGTATTATTGCTGTAGACTCAATCGCATTAGAAGCTCTAGTTGCATTAGATAAAACACCAATAGGAATAACAAATCCACAGTTTTTTGCTAGCAAAGCAAATCTTCTCAAAAACAAAATCACGGGAATAAGCTATATCGGCAAGGAATTTCAGATTAATCTAGAAAAATTATTGCAATTAAATCCTGATTTAATTGTGGGTGTATATGGCATAGAAGCACACAGTTATCAATTATTGTCCCAAATAGCTCCTACAGTTAAAATAAAGCATTTTCAATCTGATTGGCAAACACCTTTACACGAAATTGGTAAGGTAATCAATAAAAGTGAAAAAGTTGAAGAATTACTCACTCAATATGAGCAGCGAGTTAAAATTCTTAGCGAGCAATTAGAAAATAAATTTGGTGAACTAGAAGTTACTGTTAGCCGTATTCACGGTGGGATGAAAATTCCTGAATTTAGCTCCCAATTTTCCTTTCCTGGTGGTATTGTCAATGCCGTTGGGATTTCTATGCCTATTCATCAACGTCAGTTGATTAAAACAACTGATGATATTTTGGTAATCCTGAGTTTAGAACGCCTAGACTTACTGGATGCAGATGCTTTGTTTATAGCAGTAGACCCAGGTGCAAAAGAAGCATTTCAACAATATCAAAAGACTCCTCTATGGCAAACACTAGATGTAGTTAAAAATCAACAAGTTTATACTGTCGATTCTGGGTACTGGGTGCATGGCAGCATCCTCTCAGCTAATGCTATCCTTGATGATTTAGCGAAATATCTACTTAGTGAGAAATTCACTAAATTTCATTAATGATCATCAAATGCTAAGAAATTATATAGGAATCTGGTTTGATTCGTGTTCGCGGTAGCGTGCCGTAGGCATATTTACTTGAGTAGTCAGGGAACTCTTAACAGGGAACAGGAAAGACAGAATTGATACCTACTGAGTCTTGTATGGCTACGCCACGCAAGCTATCAAAAATCAAATAAGATTCCTATAGATGATATATTAATTATGGACTTCTTCTAAATTGAGATATTTCCATAAATCATCAATTATTACATTAGCTGACAGAATACTACCAAATATCCAGTAACTAGAATCAACACTATAAACTCGTTGACTTTTGACTACATTTAATGTTTGCCAAAGCTGACTATTTTGATATTTTTTAAATAATTCTGTAGCTCCTGGATCTACAGCTACAAATAAAATATCTGCATCGAGTAAGTCAATCTTTTCTAAGCTCAAGATAATTAAATTATCATCAGGAGACTTGATTAAATTCTTTTGATTATCTGGCATAGAAATTCCTAGCTCTGCTAAAATACTCCCAGGAAAAGAATATTGAGAACGAAATTCAGGTAATTGAACTTGTCCATGAAATCTACTCACAGAAACTTTGATTTTCTCAACTTTATCACCCAACACAGACCGGAGATTTGTTAATTTTTCTTGATATTGAGTTAGTAATTCTTTGGCAATATCACTTTTACCTAATATGTCCCCCATTTGTTGTAAAGAATCTTTCCATTTACTTTGGGAATATTTCAATTGCACTGTGGGGGCAATTTGCGAAAATAATTTATAGGTTTCTGGATTGATACCATATAAACTAACAATCAAATCTGGCTGTAAATGAATAATCGTCTCAATATTTAACTGACTCTCCTTACCTATATAAGGTATACCCTCTATTTTACTACCTAAAAAATTAGCTTTATTAGCTACAAAATCTGATTCGGCAGTAGCTATTGGTTTGATTCCTAATGCTAAGACAACTTCTAAAGCTAATTGTTCAGTGGCTATTACCCTTTTGGGCTGAATTGGAACACAACTTTCACCTAATTCATGCTTAACTAATCGACATTCTGCCGCTAATGCTGATGGCTTTGCTGTTATTTCTCTAGTATTTTGATAAAAACCCTGATGACAAACAGTAATTATCAACAAAGAGATAACAGTCAAAATACATAGCCTTAGATCAGCAAAATGTCGTTTTTTCATTGCGTATAATTTTAAATCATTAACTAAGCATTAACGTAGGTGAGTAAATTCTGCACATAATATTGAGGAATAGTTTCGGCTTCTCCACCACTGCAATCCTTCAGATATAATGTTTTATTATCATCTACCAAAACATCTGCTTGCACGGTGTCAAAACTTCCATCTGGTTTGATAAAACTTAACTCTATATGGTTGAATTTACCATCATCACTTTGAGTAATTATTTGATGCGTAACTTTAAAGTTGAACCATTGCCAACCATACATCAAAATCATTTCTCTTTCTAAAACCTGTGCTTCTGTTGGTAATATTGCCCACCCCCGATAAACACGCTTGATAAAATCAAGATTACCTGTGCGTGTCAAAAGAGCAGTGAATGATTCAGGATCTAATCTTGCATAGTATCTAGCATCAGGAAAATCTAGAGCAGTCGGAGCAAAACGATGACCACCAAAATGCGTAGTTTGCCAAATTCTGACATGATTTAGACCTAAATTATTAACAATAGTTTTTGCTTGACGATAAAAAGGATTGCCAAATTTAGCGCAGCATTTATCCTGGCTACCATGAGTACAGATAAAAATATCTCTTGTGGTAGATTCTAGACTATAAACTTCTAAATTTTTATCAACTAAGCATTTTTTGACAGCAGGTGCTACTTCACTAATATCAGATACGCCGAATTCATATTTACTATAACCTTGAGCAAAACCAGTTGGTTTATGAAAAATGAAAACTCGCGTTACATCCGGTTGTTTAAGTTCTTCATTATAAAATAATAAGAACTCTACAGTTGTTTGAGATTGATTAAACTCCTCAACTAAATTTTTTAAATTTTCGGGAATAGGCTTGGAATCGAAAGCCTCTTTTGTCCAAGGTGTTGGACATTCAATAATTACAAAAAAATCAAAATTGTAAGCATTAGCAATTGGGTCTTCTCCAACATAACGAGATTCTAGCGCACAAAAAGAATTCAACATAATGAAATCACTGAGTAAGGATCTATGAAAATTTCCAGTGTAATCCTAATTTTGAGGATTAGCATCTGTGATTTTCAACCATCTTATTTTCATCATCAGGAGAAATTAGTTATTTGTGAACTAATATGTGAAGTTTTAGAGGCGGGTTTTTCCCGCCCATTGGGGTTGAATATTTAACCCGATCTATAACACAAATTAAAACTCAAAAGAAACAGTTCCCAACACTGTTAATGGTGCAGATGGAACAATATAGTAACCTTGAGCCTCGTAATATTTAGTATCTAGCAGGTTCTTAAAGTTAATGGCAGCACGCCAATTATCCCGCTTATAGAAAATACTAGCATCCGTTCTGAGATAGGAAGGAAGTTTGAGATTATTTGGTAAAGTAGCCTCTCTTTCTCCAGCATAAACAAATCCCAGTCCTAAACCGAAACCCTGCAATTTACCTGTTTGAAATTCGTAAGTAGTCCATAAACTTGCACTATTGTAAGGTACACCAACTAAACCATCATTAAGTAATGATAAATTATTATCTTCGCTAATGTAGGCATCTGTGTAAGCATAAGTACCAATGACTTTCCAACCAGGAAGAATTTCACCAACAATATCTAATTCAACACCCCGACTTTTTTGTTCACCTGTTTGAATGCTAAAGTTATCATCAACAGGATCTGTCGTTAAAACATTTTTCTTGGTGATATCAAAATAAGCTAAAGTTGCTGACAGACGTTTATTAAAAAATTCCTGCTTAATTCCTATTTCAAATTGTTCTGCCGTTTCTGGTTTAAAAGGTTCATTATTCCGATTTCTACTAAATATTTGTGGGTTGAAGGAATTAGTCCAACTAGCGTAAATAGATGTAGAATCAGTAGGTTGATAAACTAACCCTACTCTTGGAGAAAACTTAGAGTCTGAATTTTCATTATAGTCTGTACCCGTTTCTATATTTCGATAAAAAGAATCCACACTATCAAAACGACCACCTGCAAGTAATTTGATTTGTGGTGTTAATTCCATTAAATTCTGGAAATAGATGGCAATACCATCTCCACCATACTCATCATTAAACCTGCTAAGATCCGTAGGTGCAGGTGCGCCGTAAACAGGATTGAAAATATCTAAATCGCCAATGCTACCACTATAAAAGTCGTAAGCGAATTTATTGCGGGATAACTCCACTCCAATCAGTGCATTATGAACAATTGAACCCGTTTTAAATTTGCCACTAATTTCATTTTGAAATGATAGGTTATTTGATTCTTCATAAACATTGCGATAATCCCGTGATATTGTCCGCCCATCAGGGTTGATATCGCCTGGTTGCGCTCCTTGGGTATGACCACTCACGTTAATGACATTAAAGACTTGACGGAATTTCCAGTTATTGTTATGTCCAAATTCACTTTCGAGTGTATAGGTGAAATTATTAGATTTCATTTCACCTCGATTGAGATTCGGTTCACCTAAAAAGCGGTTGATAGGCAGGTCAAAAACTACTTTATTATTGGAAGGAAAACCCCGGTCAAAAGTGTAGTCATATTTTTGGTATTCATACCCAAAGGTAATATTGGTTCTTTCTCCCGCTTTGACGGTAATTATTGGGGCAACAAAGGTGCTTTCATTTTCTCCGAAATCACGAAAACTGTTGGCATTTTCGTAAGCTACATTTAACCGATAAAGTGCGGCGCGATTTTCTAATAAAGGCCCTGAAAAATCAATTGCTGTCCGGTAAAATTCGTTACTACCAATAGTGCCGTTAAGTTGATAAAAAGGATCTTCAAGGGGCTTTTTGGTAATAGTATTGACCACACCACCGGGACTGGTGGCGCTACCATAAAGAACAGATGCTGGCCCTTTAAGGAATTCTACACGCTCAATATTAGCAACATCACGAGGGCTCAAAAAACCAAAATCTTTTACGCCATCACGAAGGTTTTCAAAGTCTGTAGCAAAACCGCGAATAAAATAACCTTGAGATGCAAGTCCACCGTATGTTTCTTGAGGACGCACACCACTAACGTTATCTGCTAGTTCGTTGAGTTTAACTACTTGTCTGTCTTGAATGAGTTCTTTGGGTATGACTTGTACAGATGCAGGAATATCACGCAATGGTACAGCAATTTTAGCAGCGGTTGTGGCTTCGGGGATTAAGTAACCGCTATTTTTTTCACCTGTAACTATTAGTTCTATGGGTGTTTCGGCAACGATTGGTTGTTCTGGTTGAGTTTGATTTTCTGATTGAGTAGTTGGTGAATCGGTAGCGGATGTAACGGGTGTAATTTCAAAAATTAAGCCTTCATCACCATCAAATAGTTCGGCTTTAGGTACGCCTTGTTCACCGATAACTGTTAGTTGAACGGTGTTAAGATTAATTTGAGTAACACTAACATTAGTAATACCGGAAACTGGATTATTTTGGTTAAAGCTGTTTTGTTTATCCAGTGATAAAGCTGCGTTGGGTATCTCTACTATAAAGTTGCTGCCTTGGCTTTTATTTACTGGCTGAATTGCTTCTATATTAGGACTTTCCAGAATTACTTCAATGCCTTTATCGGTAGTATTAACTTTAACACCTGTAATTTTAGTAGCGGATATATTGCGAGTTTGTGCTAGTAGCTGTATTGTGCTGGTTTTAACGCTATATATTTCTTTTGGTTGCTTTTGGGCATAAGCTGGTTGTATTAAGGTGCTAATAACAGCTAGTGCTAATCCCGCTGAATGTATCTCAATAATTAACTTGAACTTCATTCCCCTTACTCCTTCTCCTATTGAAACCTACACGGTTAAACTGTGATCAAAGACTTTGTTAATAATGATTGGATTGCTCTTTTAAGAAGATTAATTGTCAAATAATTGAGATTATCTTCTCATGTAGACCAGCTTCTCATCCTAGAGTGTGTAATTTTGACAGCTAAGAATCTTTAGCAAGAAGCTTAATCTACAATTGGTGTGACTTTGAAGACCTAATTGAACCTCAAACGGATTTTTTTACGCCTCAAACGGATTTTTTTACAAGTTGATATAGCGGTTTTCGGTTGAGTGAGATACAAGAACCCCACCCCCAAGCCCCTCATCGCTTACGGGGAGGTGGCTATGATGTATTTCATTCACATGCATACTGCTATAGCAGGTAGCTATATATTGATTAATTTTCAAGCTTTTAGTAATAAATCATAGGATTTGGGATTAGTGCCAAACTGCTTACGGAAAGCTGTGGCAAAACGGCTTTGATTGGCATATCCAACAGCACGCGCTACTTCTTTGACATTCATTTGGCCTTCTAAAAATAATTGCCGTGCTTTTTCCATGCGTTGTTGGTGTAAGTAGCTAAACGCAGTTGTACCAAATACTTGGCGAAAACCTAGCTTGAGTTTATAGTCGTTTAATCCTATTTGTCTGGCTAGTTCTATTAAAGAAGGGGGATTGTCTAAATTTTCAGTTAAGATTTTCTTGGCATAATGAATTCTATCAATATCATCTCTTTTTAAAGTCGGGGCTTTTGTATAATTACTTTCTTTTGTGGCTAATTGTTCCAGCTTTAAGGCAATTATTTCTAAACATTTACTTTCTAAATAAATTTTTTTAGTTAAGCCAATAAAGGGGCAATTGATAATTTGTTCTAGGGCAACTCGCATTTCTGGAGTGGTATAATCTATTTGAAAAGATGAATTTTGATCAGGATCAATGAGCATTTTGAGGATTTTTGGAGATATGGTATTTAAGTCATCTGTAATCAAACTATGGAGTAATTTAGGGGATTGGGGATGGATATCTACCTTTAAAAGTCGCTGCGATCGCAATAATTCTGATGTTTTATTCTGGTGAAAATATCCACATTGAAAAAAATTTTTTCCGGCATTAATATTATGCCAAGTACCTAAAAGATGAAATCCAAATTCAAACCCACCAATAAAACTATCTGAACAGTTTTTCTCTATCATTAAATCATCATAAAATTCCGCATCAATAATTAATAAACTAATGTCCCGCAGTTCAATCCAACGTTCATATCCACTACCAAATTGTTGAGGACATATATTAATAATATCAGATGGATCTGACGGGTCTGCTCGTCTAGTATTTTGATTGCGTTCTCTCCAAAATTCTTGGTAATCTGCGAGTGAAATTATATTTGCCATGTGCTAACCTAAAAAACGCCTTATCTCAATCGAATGCAACTGGCACATTGGTATGGTGCATCAGAAATAATCTGTTTATGTAAGGATTCAGGATACAAAATGTTTGATATAGTAGGGAACTCTTAACAGTCAGAGGGAGAAATTTTCTTCTTCCTTCTTTGTTCCTCCTGACTCCTGACTCCTGAATTCTGCTGTATATCATTTACCTTTACGTCCTATTGGTACACACATTGGTGTTCCCACAACTGGGTCAGTAACAACACGACAATCTAACCCAAAAACCTCTTTTACCATTTCCTCAGTCATGACTTCTTGTGGTTCTCCAGCAGTAAAAATTCTGCCTTCTTTAACTGCTACTAAATAATCAGCATAACGACAAGCTTGATTTAAATCATGTAATACCATGACAATAGTTCTATTTTGATGCTGGTTCAATTCATACAACAAATCTAAAACTTCTATTTGATGTGCCAAATCTAAAAAAGTAGTTGGTTCATCTAATAGTAAAATATCTGTATCTTGAGCTAATGCCATGGCAATCCAAGCTCTTTGTCTTTGTCCACCAGATAAAGTATCTAATGATCTTTCTGATAATTTGAATAAATCGGTAATTTCTAATGCTTGGTTAACAATTTTTTCATCTTGTTTTGACCACTGTTGTAACCAATTTTGATAGGGATAACGTCCTTGCGCTACTAAATCTTTGACTGTTAAACCTTCCGGTGCTACAGGGCTTTGAGGCAAAATTCCTAATTGTTGAGCTACTTCTTTTGTGGAAAGCTGAAAAATAGATTCTCCATCCAGATATACATTACCAACGCTCGGTTTAAGTAATCTTGCCAAGCCTCTTAATAATGTAGATTTTCCACAACCATTAGCACCAACTAAAGCACTAATTTTTCCGTGAGGAATTGCTAAATTTAAATCACGGATAATTGTAGTACCATCATAAGCTAAAGTTAAACTTTTAGTTGATAAACCTTTCATAACAATTTTAGATTTTAGATTTTAGATTTTGGATTGGTACATGGTAGTTAGGAAACATAAAATTGATTACCCAGTCCTCAGTCACCTATTTTTTCCGATTACTAATTAATAAATACAAAAAATAAGGAGCGCCCACAGCAGCAGTGACAACTCCACAAGGAATTTCAATAGGTGTAAATAAAGTTCTTCCTAACAAGTCTGCAATAGTAACAATCATTCCCCCTAACAGTGCTGATGTGGGGATTAAACCTTGATGATTTGTACCTACTAATTGTCTGCCTAAATGGGGTGCAATTAAACCGACAAAACCGATCATTCCCGCAGTGGCTACTGATGCACCAGCTAATGCTACTGCTACCAATAGCAATAAACTACGCTGAATTTCTACGGTAATTCCTAAACTTCTAGCGATATCATCTCCTAAATTTAAGGCGTTCAAATGTCTTGCTAGTAATAAAGACATGGGTACAAAAATAATCAGCCAAGGTAAAAATGAAAATACCTGTTCCCAGGTGCGCCCGTAAACACTACCAGCTAACCACACCAAAGCATCACTAACGCTGTAAATGTCACCGAAGGTAATCATTAAACTGGTGAAGGCACTAGCGATCGCAGATAAACCCACACCCATTAAAATTAATAAAATCGGCGAACTGCCATTATTCCAAGCTAACCAGTAAATTAAAGTAGCCATCAACAAAGCCCCGCAAAAGGCTGATAAAGGCAAGATATAAATTGGTGCAGAGGGAAATAAGACAATAACTGTAACTGCGGCTAAACTTGCGCCAGAATTGATGCCAATAATACCAGGGTCAGCTAAGGGATTGCGTGTTAAACCTTGGAAGATAGTTCCAGAAATGGCCAGCGCCACTCCCACCATAAAAGCCACAACGGTACGGGGTAGACGCAGGGAATTAATGACAAACAGATGATCAGGATTTCCCGTATCGACACCCAATAAAGTTTTAATAATATCTAGGGGAGAGATAGGATATTCACCTCTACCCACATTGATCACCATCGCTACCCCAATCACTGCTAGTAAAAATAACAGCATTACTGGTACACGCCGGTCTAGGCGAAAAGATATTGCTGAGGAACGAATAACCAACCAATCAACCTTCATTTCTTCACCTTTGATTTAGCCAGATAGACAAAAAAGGGAGCGCCCACCAGTGCAGTCATTACACCTACAGGTAATTCCTGGGGTTTGAGGATGATACGGGCAGTAATATCTGCTACTAACAGTAAAGTTGCCCCGACAACGGCGGAATAAGGCAAAATCCAGCGATAATCAGTTTTAATGAAAAATCGGACAACATGAGGAACGACTAAACCAATAAAACCGATGGGGCCAGCAAGGGCTACGGAACTTCCTGCTAGTAAAACTACGCTGATGGCGGTAAGGATTTTTATCCAGGCTGTTTTTTGACCTAAACCTTTGGCTACATCGTCACCTAGACTCATGGTGGTAATTTGTCTACCCAAAGCCAAGGCAATTACTAAGCCGATGATGACAAACGGTAGTGCGGAAACTATGACAGGGGTATCTCTACCTGCTAATGAACCAGCTAACCAAAATCTAATTTCTTCTAATGTGCGTTGACTGATGATTAAAATCGCAGTGGTGAGGGAAGAAATTAATGCTGTCAGTGCTGCACCTGCTACTGTGAGATTGAGTGGGGTAGCGCCTCCCTTTCCCAGTGAACCCAGGAAGTAGACTAAAGTTGCTGTGATTCCCGCACCCAAAAAGGCCGCAATTGTCAAAGTAGCAACAGATGAAGTACCAAACACAAAAATTGTGACAACTACAGAAAGTGCAGCACCGGCTTCAATGCCCAAAATACCTGGATCTGCTAAAGGGTTGCGTGTTAAACCTTGCATTAATGCCCCAGATACTGCCAAGGCTGCACCGACTAAAATGGCAATGAGCGATCGCGGTAATCTGACTGTTTGAATAACTAGATGTTGATATGAACCATCAAAGCTAACAAAGGAAGTCAAAATCTGATCTATTGGTATTTCTGCTGCTCCTAACGTGACACTAGATACCAAACAAACTAGCAGCAGCACCACACAAACAACCAAACTGAATACGGGTTTAGCCGCCGAATTAATCAAAATATTAGCCTCCCACTGGTGGCGTTATCTGCTCGTTAAAAACGAAAAAATCTGCTGTCATACTTTATACTGTTCTGTTTTTATCCTTTCTTATTGACTCCGAACTCCGAACTCCTGACTCCTGACTCCTGACTCCGAACTCCTAACACCGAACTCCGAACTCCGAACGAACTCCTAGATTATTTCCGTGTAGCTATACCTAATTTCACTCCTTCTACCTGTCGGACTTTATCCATTACCGCTACTACTTGACCGTGCTGAACAGATGCATCTGCATTGAGTATTACCATCAATGGCTGTGAAGGTTCTACTTTTTCTCTTACCTCAGCTGCTAATTGCTCTAAACTAACTGCTTCTTTATTCAGAAAAATCTTGCCAGTATTATTGATTGTTAGTGTCACCTGTGCAGGACGATCTGTTTTTCCCGTAGCGGCTTGAGGTAAATTAACTGGTAAACCCTCAGAACGAGTTAAATACAACGTTGACATGATAAAAAATGTCAAAATTGCAAAGATAACATCAATCATCGGCACAATGTTAATCTGTGCTGGTATTTCCGGCTCATCTTGTAGACGCATAGGTTTTTTCTCCTCTTTCGTAGCGACGACGGTATAGCAGTTCTAAATGACCACCATATTCTTGAATCAAAGCAATTTGTCGTTGATAAAATCCCCGAAAGGTATTAGCAAAAACAAGGGTAAAAATTGCCACAATTAATCCAGTAGCTGTAGAAACCAACGCCTCACTAATACCGCTAGTTACCCCAGCCGCTTTTGTTCCGCCAACATCACCAATATTGAGAGATGCAAAAGAACCAATTAACCCCAACACAGTTCCCAGTAATCCTAACAGGGGCGCAAGGGCAATAATAGTATCAAAAATTGTATTGAACCGTTTAAACAAAGGTATCTCAGCTTGGGCTTCACTCTCCAACGCCAAGCGAAATTCTTCTGGATTTGGTTCTTCTAATTCTAAAGCCGTTAAAAAAATCCGTGCAATTGGTAAATCTGCATTCTTTTGCAGTGTATCAATTGTACTGACCACATTATCCTGACGATAGAAATTCAATACATTTCTGACTACCCGTTGCTGGCGACTACTAATATTTACCCAAAATTTGATCCGTTCGATAATTAACCCTACTGCCAACACAGAAGACAGTAGCAGCGGCCACATTACCACACCACCTGCGATAAACAGATTTTTAATATCCATGTCCGATTTGCAAGCCTTTCAATAAAATTTTCTGACTATTTTCAGCGGAGATAGCTGATATAAGTTCTCAACTTAAATTAGAGCAAATGAAAATATATGTCAATCTTTTGCTACATCTAAAGGGTAAAAATACAGCCCAAGTAGGGGTTGAAATCGCTGTAATCTTTTGTTGATGAGAGATTTAGGCTAAAATCCGCAACTATAAAAAGCTCAAATTTATTGATTGACATTTGCAGCAAATTTCTGCTAATCTGCCAAGGTTACTGAAAATAGGTAGCAATAAAATAGGTAGCAAAGAACTATGAGTTTTTCCAGCACAGCCCTAGAGCAGCGAGAAAAAGAATTAAAGACTCTAACAACCTTTTTGACTTATAGCTTGATTGGCTCTTTGGCTATACATATTGGGTTGCTGGCTTCTGGTATTGGTAGTCTACTCACAAAAGTCCCGGAAGAAGAGCCTCTAGAAATCACTTTTGTTGAGACTCCACCAGAAGAAGAAATAAAACCAATAGAAGAACCAGAAAAGGAAATAAAACCTAAAGTTATTGATAATTCCAGGATTTTCACAAGTTCAATTTCTAATACTTCTCCAACCGTATTTGTTCCGCAACCACAAAAGAACACAGTAGTTTCGCCTCAACCTGCTGTGATTCCTGCTCCGAAAATCGAACCTCTCAA
Organism: Anabaena sp. EIM26; assembly: GCF_057568715.1. Classification (NCBI taxonomy): domain Bacteria; kingdom Bacillati; phylum Cyanobacteriota; class Cyanophyceae; order Nostocales; family Nostocaceae; genus Anabaena; species Anabaena sp. EIM26. The sequence continues at coordinate 4,437,724 of NZ_CM172472.1, forward strand.
ACCTTTACCTGCGATCGCAAAGGAAACTGTATCACCAAAAACAGCAGATACCCAGCCTCAAGAAGTTTCTCGGTCAAAAGATACCGCTATTAAACCTTTATCTACTGAAACAACTGCCGTTCAACCATCTTCACAATCCAGTTCTAATCTCAGTAAATTGTTAGCAGGAATCAGAGATGGAAGGGCAAATCAAGAAGTTTCACAACCCTCTCAAGCGACTGCGGGTGGGAATGGTGGCGTAACATCAAACTCAATAGGGATTCCTGGTAGTGGTAACGGTAGTGGTAACAACAGCGGCAGTAGTAGAAGCGGTAGTGATAGTGATAGTGGTAACAACAGCCATAGTTCAAAAGTTGCCACTGCACCTACATCTCCCAAATTAGGTACTAACTCTGGTAGCGGTAATGGCCGTGCTGCTTGTCGGGAGTGTAATACAAATTATCCAGATTGGGCGAGGAGAAGAGGAGTAGAAGGCAGAGTTGAAGTAGCTGTTGATACGGATAATCAGGGTAATGTTACTAAAGTGCGGTTGTTGAGATCCAGTGGTAACGAGAAATTAGATGCAGAACATTTAGAACGAGCGCAAAAGTGGAAACTCAAACCTAGTTCAGAAGGGAGACAAGGTGTTAGTATTGGGACTGAATATGCGATCGCAGGTTCCCAACGATATCGCCAACTGCAAGAACGCAAGAAACAAAGAGAATCAGAACAAAGAAACGCTGCATCTACAAACAACGCAAGTAACTCTGCAAGTGAAACACCAAGACGCAGCCGAAGATTGGTAACATCTATTAATGAAAATATTCCTAGAGAACCGAACCCAATCACCAGAAGAATTCGCCGCAGCAGAAACACAGCAGCATCAACAGAATCTACTTCCACTTCATCAGCAACTAGAGGTCAGCGTTTAGGAGAAGCTCTCAGAAGAAGAAGAAATCCAGCAGTAACTAATGCTTCTTCATCTTCAGGACAAACAACCAAAAGAAGACGAAGACGAGACATAACTCCAGCTTCCTCAGCCACTAACAATAGTCAAAGTACCCCTAAACCTAGCAGCTGGCGGCAACGCTTGCAACAACCAGCATCGTCAGAGCAAAATCAACAACCATCACAATAAAGTTAGAACTTACGCACAACACAACGAAAGTAGCGGTAATTCATGAATTACCGCTACGGAAGAATCAGGTTTTCGGTCACATTTTGCGTAAGCCCTGAAAGTCATATAGCGGTATGCACTTGAATGAAATACATCATAGCCCCCTCCCCGCAAGCGATGAGGGGGTTGGGGGTGGGGTTCTTGTGGAGGATGTTGAACCTACCGCCAATCTTCCCAATTTTGGTTAAAAATGGAGGTATCAGGAAAAGCTGTAGGATTACCATTTTGTTCCAACAGCCGTTTTAAAACTTGTAACTGCGGTTCTTGTTTAGGTAAATCATCAACTAATTGATAGGGTGCAATATTTTGTTTGATTGCAAAACTGGCCACAGTTCCCGCAGCCGCACCAGAAGACCATTCAAAGGAATGAACCCGATAGGCAGCAGCAGCTATATGGCTGGTAGCAATACTTTTACCCCCTACCAATAAATTATCAATTTTTTGGGGAATCATGGCTCTGAGGGCAATTTGGAAAGGATATGCTTGGCCAGCACCCCGTCTTTCTCCCGCACGTTCAGTATTACCAGGTGCTTCAGCGGGGGTTTTTGTCATGCAAGGATGAAAATCTATGGCGTAATGACCGATACCCACAGCATCCGGGAAAATAGTCGAACGACTGCGTTTCATAGCTTTATCTGGACTAACTTCACCCCTAATCACAGATGTTGCTTCTAAACCGGCAAGTGTCGCTTTTAACCGACGATATATATCCGCTGGCAAGTTTTTGCGGTAATATTCATCATTATAATTACGGCGAGAAATATCAATTTCCCAAATTCCAAAACCTTCCGGTTGTCCCCAACTAGGACGGCCGATAATGCGTCTTCCTTCCCGCATATATGGGTATTTTGATAAACCGTGTGCAGTCCCCATTGGAGAATTTAACCCGGTTAACAAACGGTTATTTGGTTGGGGTTGCTTGACACCAGCACCGAGTTGGGAGTCAGTATTTCCCGCGACTAACCAGTAATAATAAGCAAGAGCATTTTCTTCACCTTTGCGGAGTGTTTCGGTTCTTAGTCCACCTTTCCAACCTTCAGGGTTTAACTGTCCAGAAGTTTGTAATTGTTGACGAGTATAAATGAGATTATCATTAGCAGTCCCTGGACGGTAGTCATTCCCCCAAGTCCAGTTTTGCATGGAGATGTCTCCTGGTGTGGGTGCGGTAAACTTAACTCCATTGAATGTAGTTGGTTGTCCTTTTTGCGGACTCCAAATCCGTCTGTAGGTAAATACTAAATCAAAATTTGCCAGTCGCGCTAATTCGTAACTAAAATATGGCGCATATTGGGGATAAAATGGGGGCATTACTTGATTTTGCGGGTCTTTGGTAGACTCCATTGCAAAGGTATAAGTAAAACCTTGGGTACAATAGGGATCGTTACTGCTACTAGAAGATGAAGGTTCTAGATAGGAACGCGCATCAATTCCGAGTCTATAGGGAACATCGGCTAAAGCGATAATTTCCCCGGTTTCGCTGGTGTCTACAACGTACCATTTGGAAGTATTGTTTTTAGTTTGTTTGGGGAGAAAGCGAATTAAAGTTTTGCTTAATTGTGGAGAGTTTTCGTAGCGATAAGCATCTTCAATGGTTTGAGATAATGTAGCGGTGTTTAGGGGTGGTGCGTTTGTTGCTGGTTGATGTTGAATTGCGATCGCACTATCAATGATTTTACCATCTTCACTAATTGCTAAATCTTTAATTACTGTATTGGGGAACCATTGCAACTTTCCTTTACCTCGTTTTTCAGCCTCTTTGAGCATTTGTGTCATGATGTTGTGAGCATCACGGGGAAGAAAGCAGGAGTCGCTTACCCAACAATCACCAGGATTTAGTTTGCCATATTTACGTTGAATACGGTTTCTTAATTCCAAATATCCACGAGAATAGAATTGTTTAGCTCGTTGGGTTGGTCTTTCATCTAACGCAGATGTACCTTGAGAAGAAATTTGTCCACCTAACCAGTCGGTTATTTCCGTTAAACAAACTGTCCGTCCTGCGAGTAAACTTTCATAAGCTGTAGCAACTCCTGATAGTCCACCACCAACAACAAGAATTTCACAGTTGACGGTTTTATCTGGGGTGCGTGGAGTGGTAGCAGCAACGGAATAGGGTGCGAGAAAGGTAGTAATTAAGCTGAGACTGATGAGAGATTTTTGGTGACAAGCCATTTTGTGTCTGTTTTTCATGGTTTATACATTCTGTACACTACGTCAAATTGTAGACGGTAGTTGTGGAGGAAAGGTTCTTTCATGTTAATGAATTCTTTCAAGCCATGTTTTTAATGCTTTTTCAACAATATTTTTAGTTTGATCAATATTATATTCTTTACCCCAAAATTTGACTATTATATCTGAATATTTTGTTACTATATAAAACTGTTTGTTAAAGAATTTGTCCCACAATATAGTTCCTGATTTCACAGGAGCATATCGCCAATATGTTAGATATTCGTCGATTGTATCAATTTGCATTCTTGCAATAGTATTGTTTTTACGGTTGGGAATAATTAGCCATAAAAATAATACGATCTTCTTTGATTTCCTATCAAAAGAAAATTCGGCGCATTGTCTTAGCTTATCCTTGCCATACTTACTTGCATAAACAACACTTTTATTAACTACAATTTCTTCTATTCTGTGATCGAAGCTCAATATTTGCTGTCTAATTTGTGTTATGTTTTCTAACTCTGTAGTTGTTAATGCACCTAACCAATCTAATAATAATCTTGGTGCTTCGGGAATATTATAATTTTGTTTATTTTCTAGATTAACTTCTTGAAAGTTGATTTTTATCAGTTTTGGTCTTGACTGATTATGAATTTGATATACAGAAAAATAAAATTCTTCATTTTGGTAGACAATGGAAAAATTAAATAAATCAAATTTTAAATTACTATATTTTTTATCAATTAAATTATGACGATGAAAATTAGGACAGATTGCCAACAACCTAATTTCTTGCTCATAATCAGCTTCCTGTTTAAAAGGTTGTTCTTCTGTTAAATTATCATAATAGCGTGTGATTTGATTGATAATATAACGATCTTCTGTGTTCTTTAATTCAATAATTGCTAGTTGGTTATTTTTACTAATTCCTATAATATCACAAATCTCTCCTTTTATAGATAATTGACGTGATAAAGGCTTTAATTCAAATATTTCTTCTAAATTCTCCCAAACAAAAGTTTCTAATTCAGACTCATCAATAAATTTCCAACCTTGATCAGTTTTTTGCAATGCTACTTTGTTTTTCATGGTGGTGTTATCAATAATTAATATATATATTTCATACTAAAAAATTACCAATTGTGCTTATTTTATCACGTAGATTGAATTAAGCGACAGCGCAACCCAACCTACATAAGTTAAAGTTTGTGTGTTTATAACTAAAATATATTAAGTTATCAATAAATCAAAAAAGTAATCGCTTACTCGCAATCTTACTTTCGCGACTAATTGCTAATTTAATTTCTAATAAAGCTGCTTCCTTTAAAGCTATCTCTAGAAATTCTATGACTGTTCCAATTTTTTAACCTCTAGCTTCTAGATGTTCTCTGGTTGATTTTTACATACTTCCGTCCTAAAGTAGCGAATATCTCTCCACTAATCTGCTAAAATCAAACAACCGCTCTGAAATCTAGCAACCCCACACCCATCATCTATCATAGATGGCATATAGGCAGACAGCTGCAAAAACTAACCAACGGATAGGGAAGGTTGTCATGAAGAGCAAAAACCCCGTAATCTCAACTCTGGCTTTAAAAAGCGCCATTTTATTATCACCCTTGCTGATATCTACTGGTTTTCTCAGTGGACAACTCCAACTATCTGCTCATGCTCAGGTATTATCAAATCAGGAACGGGAAGAATTAACCAGACTGCGAACAGAAACCAAACTTCAAAAGCAAGTACAGTCAGACTTTGAACGTGCTTTCACTCGCACCAATACCCTGCTCAATATCTGGTTAACAATCTTAAGTTTGTTTCCTGTGGTTTTAATTGCTACATTATGGTTGTTGCGTAAAGCTATAATTCGGGAAATTGTTGAGCGAGCAATGCAACAAGTACAAGGAATCGAGAAGTTGCAAACTCAATTAATTACAGTTAATCAAGATGCGGAAAACCTGATTAAAATATCTCAAAATCTCACCCATGAATTAGGAGAGGGAGTTAACAATCTTCAACAAAAAATTCAAGGTGAAGAGAATAAATTATCTATCTTATTATCGGATTTACCAAAATCAAAACAAGAATTTTTAACAGCATTAGAACGTGAGGTTGAATCTGCTCAAGAAAATATCAGCAATTTAGAATTTAAATTAAATATTCAATTAGAACAATTAAATTTATCTAGTCAACAACAGAAAATTGCAATTGAAAATGCTAAAAAATTAGAAGCTGATTTAGTTGCTCAATTTACTAGACTGAAGTTAGAACTGGAAAACCAAAAAGATATCGCTGCTGGTGATATTGAGCAATCCCGTTCTCAGTTGATATCTCAACTTCATGGCTTAGAGTCAGAAGCTTTACAGCAAAAAAATCATGCTTGTGAAAATATATCAAAATTGCAGTCAGAATTTACGGCTGAATTATCTGAATTTCAGATAGATGCTAAAAACAAAAAAGATATAACTATAGAGCATTTAGAAAAATTAAATAATTTATTTAAATCACAAATTGCAGAATTACAAACTGATGCTCTAACCCAAAAAGATACTGTCTTTGATATTTTGGTTAATTTACAATTAGAATTCTCTCACCAACTTGCAGAACTACAGAATGCTGCTCAAGTTCGTCAACAGCAAATTATTGAAAATTTAGCAACATCTAGTGGAGAATTTATTTCTCAGTTTTCAGATATTCACACTGATGTTCAACAACAGCAAGCTCTGATTCAGGAAAATTTACAAAAGTTAGATTCTGAACTTGTAAATCAGCTTGCAGAATTACAAAATGTTGCTCAAGTTCGTCAACAGCAAATTATTGAAAATTTAGAAACATCTGGTAGAGAATTTACTTCTCAATTCTCAGATATTCAAACTGATGTTCAACAAAATAAATTGATAATTTTAGAAAATTTACAAAAGTTAGAATCCGAATTTGTAAATCAGCTTGCAGAATTACAGAATTCTGCTCAACTTCGTCAACAGCAAATTATTGATACTTTAGAAGTATCCGGTGGAGAATTTACTTCTCAGTTTTCAGAAATTAAAACTGATGCTCAAAAACAACGCAATCTCACTTTGAAGAAGTTAGAAAAATTAGAAGCTGAATTTATTAACCAACTTTCAGAATTAAAATTAGATGCTCAACAGCGCAAAGATGCTATTTTAGAAGAGTTAAAGGAAGTTAAACCTACACCAAAACTGGAAACGATATCAAAATCAGAACCACCACAACCAGAAGTTTCTGCTGATGATTATGTCAAAGAAGCCGATATGCTGTTTACAGAAAAACGTTATGAAGATGCTTTGGCTATTTATGAGCAAGCAGTAAATATTAAATCTGATGATGCAGAAATTTGGCTCAAACGTGGCATTATTTTGAATAGGCTAAAACGCTACAAAGAAGCTATTGCTTCCTATAATCAAGCTATCAAAATTAAACCTGATTATCATCAAGCTTGGTGTGATATTGGTGTTGCTTGCGGGAATCTAGGAAAACATAAAGAAGCCTTTAACTGCTTTGATAAAGCTACCCAAATTCAACCAGATGATGGTGTCGCTTGGTTAAATCGGGGTTTGTCTTTAGTAGAGTTAGAACGTTATGAAGATGCACTTGCATCTTTTGATCAAGCGCTGCAATTTCAACCTAATTCACCTAAGATTTTAGATAAACGTGGTTACACTCTGGTAAGATTAGGAAGAGATGACGAAGCGATCGCTGATTTTGACAAAACGCTAGAAATAAAATCAGACTATCCTAGCGCTTATTACAATAAAGCAGCTTGTTATGCACTACAGAGAGAAGTAGAGTTAGCTATAGAAAATCTACAAACAGCAATTCAACTTAAACCTAGTTATAAGGAAGACGCTGCAACCGATATAGATTTTGATGATATTAAGCATGAGCAAAGCTTCCAAAAATTAATTCATAGCTAATCCGGTTAAAAAAAATCCACCCATAGCTTCTATAAGAATTAGAACCTGTAGATGGATAATTTTGAAGTCACTAATGCCTCTTTTGAAGGGAGGGGTATATGGCAGAGAAATTGGTTTATAGGTTAGCTGTAATTATGCAAGGAAAAGCTTTAACAACTATGTAGTTTCCACCCAAGGAAATCCTATCAATGTCTCATAACTGAAGATATAACTTATTTCTCTTATACCTCATCTATCTAAAGAAATAGGCACAAATATACCTAAAGACTGATTGACCAATGAAGATTTATATGATATATGAGTTGCTCCAAAATTTAAGTAGACTTACTGGAGACTTCCACAAACCACAGTTTTGGAAGATGTTCCCTGCTGTAAGCCGATCGCTTTCGATAGAATGGTAAATAGATTTAAAATACATGATACTGATTAAGCGTAATTCCCAATGACCACTTCAACCCGTCGCTACCACATTACTACCTTCGGTTGCCAAATGAATAAAGCCGATTCAGAGCGCATGGCTGGCATACTAGAAGACATGGGCTTTGAATGGTCAGAAGATCCTAATGATGCCAATGTGATTCTTTATAATACTTGTACGATTCGGGATAATGCCGAGCAGAAGGTTTATTCTTATTTAGGTAGGCAAGCAAAACGCAAGCACGAAGAGCCTGATTTAACTTTGATTGTTGCTGGTTGTGTTGCCCAACAAGAAGGTGAGGCATTATTGCGACGTGTGCCAGAATTGGATTTGGTGATGGGGCCGCAACATGCTAATCGGCTGAAAGATTTGCTAGAGTCGGTTTTTGATGGTAATCAAGTTGTGGCTACAGAAGCGGTGCATATTATTGAAGATATCACCCAACCACGCCGAGATAGTGAAGTGACAGCTTGGGTAAATATAATTTATGGTTGTAATGAGCGTTGTACTTATTGTGTAGTTCCCAACGTGCGCGGTGTGGAACAATCTCGGACACCAGCAGCTATTCGCGCAGAAATGGAAGAGTTAGGGAAACAAGGTTATAAAGAAATTACTCTTCTGGGTCAAAATATTGATGCTTACGGGAGAGATTTACCAGGAGCAACTCCCGAAGGCCGTCACCTGCACACCTTGACAGATCTACTTTATTATGTACATGATGTGCCAGGGGTGGAAAGGTTACGTTTTGCTACTAGTCACCCCCGTTATTTTACAGAACGACTAATTAAGGCTTGCGCGGAATTACCGAAGGTATGCGAACATTTCCATATTCCCTTTCAGTCTGGGGATAATGAGCTTTTGAAAGCGATGTCACGGGGTTATACTCACGAAAAATATCGACGGATTATTGATACCATTCGCCGTTATATGCCAGATGCGTCAATTAGTGGCGATGCAATTGTGGGTTTTCCGGGGGAAACGGAAGCGCAGTTTGAAAATACGATGAAATTGGTGGATGATATTGGTTTTGATTTGTTGAATACTGCTGCTTATTCACCCCGTCCAGGTACACCTGCGGCTTTGTGGGATAATCAACTGAGTGAAGAAGTGAAGAGCGATCGCTTGCAAAGACTCAATCATTTAGTTAATGTCAAAGCAGCAGAGCGATCGCAGCGTTATTTTGGCAGAATCGAAGAAATCTTAGTCGAAACCCAAAACACCAAGGACAAAACCCAAGTAATGGGACGCACACGCGGAAATCGTTTAACGTTCTTCAACGGTGATATCAACGAACTTCAAGGAAAATTAGTACAAGTGAAAATTACCGAAGTCCGTCCTTTTAGCCTAACTGGAGAACCAATAGCAGTGCGGGAAGCAGTTACTGTATGAGGTAATGGGTAATTGGTAATGGGTAATTGGTAATTGGGAAGATGAGAAAGATAGGAACGAATATTTATCTTTCTTCTTCTTCTTTCTACCTCCTGACTCCCGACTCCTGACTCCTGACTCCTAAAAAGATGATTTTTCTTACCCCAAAATGACTACAATTAGTGTTGATGCTGGATAATGGGAAAGCTTTGACTATTTATTCACCCATCTAGCCCGGAAAAAAGAACTAAATTACTATGAGAACTCACTATTGCGGCGAACTCCGAAAAGAGGATATTGGAGAAACTGTTACTTTTTACGGATGGGTAGACCGTCGCCGCGATCACGGTGGTGTGATATTCTTAGATTTGCGCGATCGCACTGGAATTGTCCAAATCGTTAGCGACCCCCAACGCACCCCAGACTCCTACGAACAGGCTAACGCGCTACGAAATGAATACGTTGTCGCCATTACTGGTAGAGTAACCCAACGTCCAGACGAATCACTCAACCCCCGCATCCCCACAGGCGAAGTAGAAATCTATGCTGATAAAATAGAACTACTCAACGCCGTCCGCAAACAATTACCATTCCAAGTTTCCATCGCTGATACCGAAAACGTGCGGGAAGACTTGCGGTTAAAATATCGTTATTTAGACTTACGACGGGAACGTATGGCGCAAAATATGCAACTGCGTCATCAAGTCGTTAAATCTATGCGTCGCTACTTGGAAGATTTAGAAGGTTTTATCGAAGTCGAAACCCCAATTCTCACCCGTTCGACTCCTGAAGGTGCGAGAGATTACATCTTACCCAGTCGAGTTAATGAAGGTGAATGGTTTGCTTTACCTCAATCACCGCAACTATTCAAACAATTATTGATGGTATCTGGAATGGACAGATATTATCAAATTGCGCGATGTTTCCGGGATGAAGATTTACGCGCAGACAGACAACCAGAATTTACACAATTAGACATGGAAATGAGTTTCATGTCTGAAAATGAAATTATTGAACTTAACGAAAAATTAGTTTGTCATATTTTCAAAACCGTTAAAGGAATTGATTTACCTCGTCCTTTTCCTCGTCTTCCCTACGCGGAAGCCATGAAACGTTATGGAAGTGATAAACCAGATACACGCTACGATTTAGAATTAGTTGATGTTTCCGACGTTTTAAAAGATTCTGGCTTCAAAGTATTTCGAGAAGCGATCGCTAACGGTGGTATAGTCAAAATTCTGCCTATTCCTAACGGTAACGATGCAATTTCTAATGTTCGTATTAAACCAGGTAAAAGTGGAGACATCTTCAAAGAAGCCGCAGAAGCAGGGGCAAAAGGATTAGCTTATATTCGCGTTCGAGAAAATGGCGAAATTGATACCATTGGTGCGATTAAAGATAACTTGACACCAGAACAAAAGCAAGAAATTCTCACCCGCACAGGTGCAAAAGCCGGTCATTTGTTATTATTTGCCGCTGCTGATACGGTCACTGTCAATAAAACTTTAGACAGAATTCGCCAATTTATCGCTAGAGAATTTAAGTTAATTCCAGAAGATAAAATTAACTTACTCTGGATTACCGAATTTCCGATGTTTGAATGGAATGCAGACGAAAAACGTCTGGAAGCATTACATCACCCATTTACCGCACCTCATCCCGATGATATCAGCGACTTAAAAACAGCCCGCGCACAAGCTTATGATTTGGTGTTTAATGGTTTTGAAATCGGTGGTGGTAGCCTGCGGATTTATCAGCGAGAAATTCAAGAACAGGTGTTTGAAGCTATTGGTTTATCACCAGAAGAAGCACAAAGTAAATTTGGCTTTTTGTTAGAAGCTTTTGAATATGGTACACCTCCTCATGGTGGTATTGCTTACGGTGTAGATCGTTTGGTGATGTTGTTAGCTGGAGAAGAATCAATTCGTGATGTTATTGCTTTTCCCAAGACACAACAAGCTCGTTGTTTGTTAACAGATGCTCCTTCAAGTGTGGACGCAAAACAGTTGAAAGAGTTGCACGTTGCTTCGACTTTTAAACCAAAAGCTTAAGTGATTTAATTTGATATTAGTCCCTCTACTAAGTTTTAGTAGGGGGTTTATTTTTAGTTAAAATATGATTTTTTCACGCAGAGACGCAGAGGCGCGGAGAAGAGCGCAAGAATATGGTATAAAATTATAATAAGTTATTCTTAATTAGTTACACTGTAAATGAAAACAAACAATTTTAAAGCTGTAGAATTATTTGCTGGTATTGGTGGTTTTCGCTTAGGGTTAACAAATGCTAATATTGAAACTGTATGGGCTAATGATATCAATCAACTGAGTTGTCAAGTTTATGAAAGTAATTTTGGTAAAGATTCCATAGTTTTAGGAGATATCAACAAAATTCCGATATCATGTATACCCAATCATGATATTTTAACTGCTGGCTTCCCTTGTCAACCATTTAGCCCTGCTGGTAAAAAACTAGGTGTGAGAGATAGTGTTAGAGGCTCTTTATTTGAACGCATTGTAGAAATTATAAATGAAAAACAACCTAAATATTTTTTCTTAGAAAATGTCAAAAGACTTTTAACGATGGAAAATGGCTATCATTTCCGAGTTATTTTAAATGCTCTATCTGAATTAGATTATTTTATAGAATGGAGAATTATTAGCCCCATCAGTTTTGGTATACCTCAAAACAGAGACAGAATTTTTATTTTTGGGACTAAGCTTAATTCAACAGATATAACATCTGAAGTTTTAGAAAAAAAATCAATTTTTTAACTCAACCCGATTTAATTGATTTAGAAAATATGGAAATATTAATAGAAAAAAATATGATGCCTATAGATTCTAATAAAGGCAAGAATTATAATTGGGGAATTACTTATAAAAATAAAATGTTAACCTTCAATCTTTCTACCTTACCAGATATCAAACCTAGACAAAAATTAAAAGATATTTTGCAAGATGATTTGATAGTAGATGCTCAATTTGATTTCACATCTGATACTTTAGAACGAATTAAAAAAAGTAAGCCTGTAAATCGTTATTGTGATGGTGTGGAATTATTATACAATCAAGATAGAGGAGCAAGATTAGGTTATACAATTTTCGGAATTAATGGAATTGTATCAACATTAACTGCTTCGACTTCAAGACACTATGAACGTTATCAAATAGGTAATAAATTTCGGCGTTTAACTAATGTTGAATATGCGAGATTGATGGGTTTTCCTGATGATTGGTGTCGAGTTGCGAGAATTTATGATCAATATGCTTTATTCGGTAATGCAATTGTTCCTGCTTGTGTAGAATGGGTATGTCAAAGAATTGGTAAAAGCAATATTGAATTTAGAAAATCTTCTTGGCAACAATTAAGTTTGGCTATTTAATTAAACAATATAATTAGTATGGAATTATTAACGATAGGAAGTCTAAAAACGGCAGCACGTAATTTTTGTTTAGAACTAAGTGCAACACAAATCCATAATTTATATGGGGTTACAGATGGAAAAGCAGTAGGAACTTATGTTGAATCTGCTTTTAATCAATATTTATCTACAAGGTATGAATACACACTTGGTAGTGCTGCATTAGGAATTGATTTCCCTGGCTTAGAAGTAGATTTAAAAGTAACATCAATTAAACAGCCTCAGTCTTCTTGTCCTTTTAGAAATGCCAGTCAAAAAGTCTATGGTTTAGGATATAATTTATTAATATTTGCATATGAAAAAATTGATGATCATAGTTCTCGTAATGCTAATTTAAAATTCCAGAATGTTGTTTTTGTTGATAAAGAATGCACTGGAGATTATCAAACAAGTTACGGTATCAGAGAAATTTTACGCCGTAATGGTAATTAAGGATGATGTGATAGCATTTTTAGAAGAACGTAATTTTCCTTTAGATGAAATTGGACGTGAAGCACTAGCGCAAAAAATTTTGCAATCACCTCCAGAAATAGGCTATCTGACCATTTCCAATGCTTTGCAATGGCGATTACAATATAGTAGAGTTATCCAAGTTTCCACAGTAGGGACAATGACAGGTATAGAAAATCTATTACTGTAAAAACATCAAAAAATTCAATCTTACTATTTGCTTATTTAGAGAAGCCACAAAGGAATAAATTAGAAAGTTACATTTATTAATTATGGGTAAGAATTCCTACTAAAATTTGCATTAATATTTCTAAATCTGTAGGAACTCGATATAACATTAAATCCTGAGTTATTAGTTTATTTTCCCGTTGAAAACTTCCAAATTGCCAAATATCTCCAGTTGTTACTGCACCATATAATATTGGTTCATCTCCTTCAACCCATTGATCTAAAGCAATTAATTCAACTGCAAGTTGAGTAAACCCTCGCGTTAAATCTGCGTGTTTTGCTTCGACAACTAAAACCTGATGTTCAGATTGCAGGTAATAATCTAAATCACCCCGCAAAAATTGATTTATTTCAATGGGATATTCAATATTAATTTTAGACTCAGTAATATGTGCAACTTCTAAGAGAATCGGAGCAATTAAAACTTCTCTTCTGGCAGCTTCGCTAGTTAAACTAACTCTTTGAATTGCTTCTTTTAATCGTTCTTTTAAATCAAATAATCGAGTGATTTTATTATTGCTTATTGATAAATTAATTGTATCTCTAGTTAATTTAACTCCTAATTCTTGTAAAATATCCGCAGGTGCAAACCTTAAATCAAAATATTTGCGAAATGTGTATGTTTCATCAGTTTTGAGAATCGGTGGACGATGTGGTTTATTCATAAAGTTATAAATTATGTTATGATTTTTTATCTCTTATCTTATTATATAGTATTTATTTTGCAAAGTATGCAAAGATGATCTAAAAGAAAACAAGAAGATGGTATAAAAAACTAATACATTGATTTGTGAAAAATGACTATTCCTGATTTTCAAACTATTATGCTTCCTTTATTGCAATATGCAAGTGACGGTAAAGAACACTCTTTAAGAGATGCTATTACATTTTTAGCTGATGTTTTTAATTTAAGTGATGATGAAAGAAAGGATTTATTACCCAGTGGACAACAAGCGGTTTTTGATAATCGAGTAGGTTGGGCTAGAACTTATTTAAAAAAAGCAGGTTTATTTATCTCTCCTAAAAGAGGATTTTTTCAAATTACTGACAGAGGTAAGGATATATTAATTCAAAATCCATCAGAAATTAATCTCAAGTTTCTTAATCAATTTCCAGAGTTTATAGAATTTAAAACTACAAAAAAAGATAATGATAAATTAGAACCGGAAATTATAGAAATATCGGAAACTACACCCCAAGAATCTATAGAATTTGGATATCAGAAAATTAGAAAGGAATTAGAGTTAGAATTACTTAATCGTGTTAAAAGTTGTTCACCTGATTTTTTTGAAAGATTAGTGGTAGATTTACTCGTAAAAATGGGTTATGGTGGCTCAAGGCGTGATGCGGGGAGAGCAATTGGTAAAAGCGGAGATGGGGGAATTGATGGCATAATTAAAGAAGATAAATTAGGTTTAGATATTGTTTATATTCAGGCTAAAAGATGGGATAATACTGTTGTTGGTAGACCAGAAATTCAAAAATTTGTCGGTGCTTTACATGGACAAAGGGCTAGAAAAGGTGTTTTTATAACTACTTCTAGATTTTCCCAAGAAGCTAGAGAATATGTATCTATAATAGATAGTAAAATTGTGTTAATAGATGGACAGGAATTAGCCCAATTGATGATTGATAATCATGTTGGTGTTTCAACTGTCTCTATTTACGAGATTAAAAAAATAGATTCTGATTACTTTACAGATGAGTAATTACGCTAAAATATTTATACTTTTTCAGATTCGAGATTATTCTGAATTCTTGCTAATTCCACCTACTGAATTTTGTAGGGGTAAAGCAAAAGCTCATTGTTGTCAACTTAACGTGAAAGCCTTGTAAAATATCAGTTTCACTCTTTTTCGTTCCCAGGGTTATTTCATTCTAGATTTAAGTAACGAATTTAGGCACTTTTTAGACATCGAGAGACAGAATCTATGAAGTCTAAAATGACTCATTTTTGTAAATTCACAAAAGGTCAAATTTTAGAATGAAATAGCCCTGTTTTCGTTCCCATACTCTGTATGGGAATGAATTCTATAAGAGTAAGCCACAAAATAAATGATCCTGTTTTGTCATGCTGAGTGTAGCAAAGCGAAACGTTCGCGTTAGCGTGCCGGAGGCTCTAGCATCTCGGAGGATTCTTCACTACACTTCGTTCCGTTCAGAATGACATTGGGCATTTCTTTTTGTGGAGTTCTCTAAGGCTCTGCCTTCTATGAAAACAGAGGCAGAGCCTCTGTAATAGTATTCTCAGTCGGAGACTGGGAACAAAATATCATCAGGATTTGAGCTTAAGTTGACACCATTAAGCAATGCGCTTTACCTCTACTCTTTACCAAAAAATTTTCAGTAAGCTCTACCAATGCTTGATTTTTGGTTACGCCAAATTTTGCACTCTACCCAATTAATAAGGATCTGAGTCAAATCTTCCTCTTTTCACACTTCTGAGATAATAACCTTTAGTGGGAATTTTGTTTAAATCAAAAGTATCACCTCTAGGAACTCTCCAAATTTTGTAGTTAGAAAAAGTGAGAGGACTGCCAGGTTGACAGACTTCTGGTAAATGATCTCCCAAAACAAAATATGCTGCACCCTTACCCATGACTTTTGCAATTCCGTATTTATCAACTAGTAAAGATGTTTCTTCACTAATTGCTATACCTAAAGCACTTGCAGATACACCATCTTGAATTTGACGCGCAATGAATACCATGATTCTACCCATTCTTTTGCGTTCATCAAAGTGGGTATCAATGATGGTTTTCCGCAAATATTTCCATTGAAAAAAGTTATAACTAAAGGTGACATTTCGATAGGGATCATTAAGTACTTCTTTACTTTCAATGCTGTCTTCACAAGCGCAAGAATCATAAATATATTCACTTTGAATCATTGCACCTGCACTTGTACCACCAATAGCACCACCTTTATCGTAAACTGATTTGACTGCAACTTCTAATTTTGTGTTTTTCCAGTTGCGAATATATTCACATTGATCACCACCAGCAAAGAAAATTACACCAGCATTTCTAACTTTATCAAAAATATCAGTTCTGTTTGCTTCTTGCCTGTTACTAATGATTAAAGTTTCTACATAATTTACCCCTCTCATCCGATAAATTAGCTGATTGTAATCATCGTCACCAGCAGCGCGAATCACTAAAACGTTTACTTTGGTGTCTGAGTTAGAACCGCCTCTGACACTGTTAATCATCCATTGAATAGCGTCATCGACATCAACCCCACCTCCACCCAGATTATGCACAGGGCCAGCTAAGAGGGGCAATTTATAACCAGTTTTCGCTGAGGGAGGACGGACATCGGTGGAGATGTTTCTAAAAAAACGTTTCAAGTTTGCTGTGAGTTGGTTTATGATGCGGTTTACCATCCTCAACAACTTAGTTCTTGCATTCTTCAAACGCTTTGTTATGGGGAATGCTCTTGTCATACTAATTTTTTGGCGCAAACAGCAATTATTGCTAACTCTCTCACCAGAAAGGGTAAAATTCCCAGCGTACAGGACTTGTAATGTTTTTTTACGCCAAAAATCCAGAGTAATTTTTAATTCTCGCTACTACTCTGCAAAAACCTCAGTTTTGCTTTGTGTTAAATGACTAATCAATTACCAATCTATTTGCGATCGCTCTCTTACCACTCTCTCATATACTGCCTCTGTGCGTTTGGCTAATTTCGGCCATCGAAAACGTCGTTCTAAATCTTGATAAGCATTATCCACCAACCATTGTTGATAACCTGGATTTTTTAAAACTTCCAAAATTCCCCAAGCTAAAGAATCAGAATTGTTTGCCCAAGTCACAATTCCTGTTTTGGTATGTTGCACTACTTCAGGAAAACCACCCGTATCTGAAACTACGACTGGTACACGAGAAGCAAAGCTTTCTAAAGCCACAATCCCAAAGGGTTCGTAAAGACTAGGAAAAACTGCACAATCTGCAATTGTTTGGAATTTATCCAAGTATTCGTCAGATAGGAAACCAGTAAAATAGCATTTATCCCAAATTCCTAAATCCCCAGCTTGACGCTTGAGATGGTCAGTATTACCACCACCAACAATCACAAATTTAACATATCCTCCCATTTGCCAAAGTACTTTAGGAGCCGCATTAAGTAATACAGGTACACCTTTTTCATAGGTCATCCGTCCAAGGTAATAAACTATTTTTTCATGATCAGCAGCAAATTGGCGACGAAAATCTTGAGCATGAAAATCTTTGTGATGTTGTTTTTTTTCGGGGCGGATACCATTATAAATAACATCTATTTTATTTCCAGGACTCTGTAGTGTTCTCACTACTTCTCCACGCATATATTCAGTACACACAATAATTCGCCAAGCGTTGTAAGTTAACAACTTTTCTTTACCACTAATATACATTTGCGTGTCATTATAAATACCATTATAACGACCGTACTCTGTAGCATGAATAGTAGCAATTAGTGGGATTTTAAAAGTATGCTTGAGTGCGATCGCTGCATCTCCAACTAACCAATCATGGGCATGGATAATATCAAATCCGCCTTCCTCTATGATCAATTTACCACCGTGATCTCCCATACTATCGTTTAAATTGGCTACCCAGTGGAAAAAGTCGTTGCCTTGTTCTACTGGTACGCGATGAACATGAATACCCTCAATTATTTCATACAGTGATGCTTGATTAAATTCAGGTGTAATCAGGTGAATGTCATGTCCTAGCTTCACCAGTTCTGGGTATAATTCTGCTACATGACGGGCAATTCCTCCCACTATCCTCGGCGGAAATTCCCAACTCAGTACTAGTATTTTCATTTACGCAACTCCCCGATGATTTACAAAACTTTAAAAAACTATATTTGTCTCAAAATACAAGTTTGACAATTAGGATGATTACTAAAGCTTTTTAATTTTTTAATAGTTTTTTTCATAAAGCTTATCAGAGTTGTCAAACTTAGGGAACTATTTGAGATTTTAAAATACCCAAAGAGTGCGATTGTGCGGCGTGTAGTGCTGGAGGCAATCGCACTGCTCACTTCCAGAGGATAAACTAAATTATAAGAAATTAGGCTGAAAACCCTGGAATCTAAATCTAAAAACCCAAAAAAATTTTAGGTTTTGGTGTCTTTTAAGCCAGGGATGAAAGCCAATTAGAGGCTTTAGCTTCCAGCGACTTATGTTATACTGCTTGCGACAGGAAAGGTAATCAACCTGTATAAAAACCTAACTGCCTAGCGGTAATCTGTACCTTGACAATTAAACGGCAGTTGTTCTATTTGGGGAGACCCCAAGACCGCACTGCCTCATCTATGCGGTTCTACTGCATTGTTCTAGTTTCTCCCTAGCAGTAGGTAAAAAATTTATAGGAGCTAGACAAATCAGAATTTTGAAACTAAAAAGTTTCATCCTCAACAGGACTTGCAGTCATGCAACTACGGTCGGGCAGACCGAAAGTTAACGCTTGGAAGCCAGTGCGTTGGGCGGGTTTCCCGACTTGAAGCAACTGGCGTGGAGAGTCCCACCTCTGATACTAGATAACGCAAGGAGTCTAGTTTAAGTGGTCTCGTTGAACCAAGAATCCCTGTGTCTTTAGACCGGGGAGTGTCAAAACATCGGTTTACCCCCCGCTTGTACCGGATGTTTTCCTCAGTTTAGATGTCACTATGCCGGAAAATTGGGGAGAGAAGAAGAACCGGAGTTATTTTAATTGGCAGTTTGGTAAAGCGCCAGATGTAGTGATAGAGATAGTTTCCAACCGCGAAGGCAAGGAATTAGGTTCTAAATTGAAAGATTATGCTCGCATGGGTGTCTGGTATTATGCCATATTTGATCCTTTGGGAATGCTGGGAGATCAGCTACTGCGTACTTACCAACTAGGAATTAGACAATATTTAGAAACCGATGATTTCTATTTTCCCGAAGTAGGTTTGGGTTTAACTTTGTGGGAAGGAGTATTTGAGGGGAAACAAGATATTTGGTTGCGTTGGTGCGACAAAGCCGGAAACATTCTCCCCACAGGTACAGAAAGCGCACAACAAGCTCAACAGGAAGCTCAAACCGCAAAAGAAGAAGCCGAATTAGCTCGACAACGCACTTTACAACTAGAAGCACAGTTAAGAGCTTTGGGAATAGAACCGCAAGGATAATTTTTTCAGGTGTAGATTCCGAAAAGCAGGGAAAAACCCTGCTTCGGTAATCTTAGTTTTGATCTAAACGCAGCACAGCCATAAATGCTTCTTGGGGTACATCTACTGTACCTACTGCTTTCATGCGTTTTTTACCCTTGGCTTGCTTTTGTAAGAGTTTCTTTTTGCGGCTAATGTCACCACCGTAACATTTCGCTAAAACGTCTTTTCGCATAGCTGGAATGTGTTCACTGGCAATGACTTTACTGCCAATAGAAGCCTGAATGGGGACTTTGAATTGATGACGGGGAATCAGTTCTTTGAGCTTTTCAGCCATTGCTCTGCCGACATTGTAGGCTTTATCTCTATGAACAATCATCGCTAAAGAATCTACAGGCTCACCGTTAATCATGATGTCCAGCTTCACCAAATGATTCTCACGGTAGCCAATGATATGATATTCCATACTGGCATAACCGCGCGATCGCGATTTCATTTGGTCAAAAAAGTCTGTGACTACTTCTGCCAAAGGCAACTCATAGGTGAGTGTGGTTCGTCCTTGGGTGAGATATTTCATATCTTTGAAAATACCCCGGCGATTCTGCGACAACTCCATTAAAGCGCCAACGTAGGTTTCCGGCGTAATCATTTCTACTTTAACGTAGGGTTCTTCTATTCTTTCGCGCTCATTCGGAGAGGGTAGGCGACTAGGATTATCAATGTATAGTTCCTCCCCTTTGACCGTAATCACCTTATAAACAACCGATGGGGCTGTGATGATTAAATCCAAATTATACTCACGTTCTAGGCGTTCCTGGACAATTTCCATGTGCAGTAAACCTAAGAACCCACAACGGAAACCAAACCCCATAGCACTAGAAGTTTCTGGTTCATAATGCAGGGCTGCATCATTGAGTTCGAGTTTTTCTAAAGCTTCCCGCAAATCTTCAAATTGATCAGCATCAATGGGGAACATCCCACAAAAAACCATAGGGTTGGCTTCGGTGTAACCAGGTAAAGCTTCTGTGGCTTTGGCTTTAGCTAGAGTAATGGTGTCTCCTACCCGTGCGTCAGCTACAGCCCTAATTGATGCAGCTAAATAGCCCACTTCCCCAGCGTGTAGTTCTTCAACTTGTTTTTGGGTGGGAGAAAGAACGCCTATCTCGTCGATATCGTATTCTTTACCAGATGCCATCAAGTAAATGCGATCGCCTTTTTTGACACTACCATCCATTACCCGGAAGTAAACAATTACGCCCCGGTAACTATCATAGTAACTATCAAAAATCAACGCCCGTAAACGTTCATTAATGATATCTGGTGCTGGTGGTATGCGATCGACGATGGCTTCTAAAATTTCGGGAACACCAATTCCCTCTTTAGCAGAAGCCAGAATCGCACCACTGCAATCTAAACCAATAATTTCTTCAATTTCACCAATTACCCTGTCAGGTTCTGCTCCTGGCAAGTCAATTTTATTCAAAACTGGGATAATTTCTAGATTATGCTCCAGTGCCAAATAGACATTGGCCAAAGTTTGTGCTTCTACACCTTGGGAAGCATCAACTACTAATAAAGCGCCCTCACAAGCAGCTAGAGAACGCGACACTTCATAAGAAAAGTCTACGTGTCCAGGAGTATCAATTAAATTTAAAACATACTGCTGGCCATCTTTAGCAGTATAGTTCATCCGGGCAGCTTGCAGCTTAATTGTAATGCCGCGCTCCCGTTCCAGATCCATGTTGTCGAGAAACTGTTCTTTCATCTGTCGATTTTCTACAGTCCCAGTGGCTTGTAGAAGGCGATCAGCGAGAGTAGATTTCCCGTGGTCAATGTGAGCAATAATACAAAAATTACGAATGCGAACTGCGGGAACGTCAGTCATATACCATCTTTGCTTCAGCAGCAAACAAAAGTTAAAGCTATTTACTTAATGTATTTTAATGCTTTATTAGGCAATGAGTAATTGGTAATTGGTGATTGGTGGTAGAGTACTTCCTCAATCCCCACTCTCTAGATAGGTGAATTTTTAATAATATTATGAAAGTCTAATGATAGCTGCTAGTATTTTTCAACCAAGAGCATACAATAAATAAGCATTAATTACACCAAAGGGACTTACCCCGAAAGGGAGGCGCAATTTTGTCAGTGAAATAGCCTAAATTATCAGTATAACTGCTTGACATATCTTTAAACAAAACATTTCAGAGCATTTAAACCCATGAATATGCAAGAAAAACCTACCGATGTGGAAAAAAAACACCCCGATAAGGTAGAAATAGCTGTTCGCCTAGACTCCGAGTTAATAGCGCAAATTCAGCATCTCACCAATGATCCTAGTAAAGTGATTGAGGTTGCTATCCGTCAATGGTTGCGGGGAGATGTACCTAGAGATGATGAGTTAACACGCACTCCGATGCGGACACCAGTTCCTCCTCGTGGTGAATGGAATGATTGAAATTAGCTATCAATTACCTGCGCTATATACCCCTTAATGATAAGAAATGTAAATTTTAAGGCTCTAGATTCCAAAAAAGTCAAAAATACACAATCGAAAATGTAAAAGCTGTAAAACTTTATGCCAAAATTTAAACAGCTTTAGTACAACTACGGTGGAAAGCAATTTGTCTATCCAACTCGATTAATGACTATTACTGCGAACACCCAATTGGCGAACTTATTTTCTCAGAACCTGGAATCTATCAACCGCAGCACGGATAGCCTATTAGCAACTCTCGGATCTGAGTTGGTATATACGCAAGATAGAACTGGGCGTTATCTGACATTTGATTGGCAGCATAGCGAATTCCTAGATTTAAAGACTGGGAAAATACTTGATGTGCTTAATAAGCATAAAACCTTTAGTCCAGTAGATGAAGTTGCCTATCTGGAACGATTGCACCGGATTTTGACAAATCTAGTTCCAGAAAGGGTTCAGTGCTGGTTTAAATGCAGTCAGGATTTATTAGAGTTGGAGTTGACAATTACTCCGATCATGCCGCGATTAGGTCAAGTCGCGACAACAGTTTTGGTGATGGGGCGGTTGTTGCAAGCTAGAGTTAAAACTCAAGTAGTGAATCAAGAATCCAGAGAGCCTTCACAACCAGAAATGACTTTGCCTGCGCTGAAAATGTCGCAAGTGTCGCAGCAACACCAAAAATTATTAAATAAAATCACCAGAAATATTCGGCGAACCCTGAATTTAGATGTTATTTGGCAGCAAACGGTTGATAGTTTAGGAAAGGTACTCAAACTAGAACGCTGTGTTATCTGTCCTTATCAGCCCGATATAACGAAAGTCCAGGTCATCGCAGAGTATCACCAACCAGGCTTAGATCCCATGCTTGGCTCAGAAATAGATATATCTTCTGAACCTGCCTTTGCTCAAGTTTTGGCAACTTTAGAACCGATGGTGATAGAGTTTCCAGTTCCTAAGCATTCTCAAAAACAAAAATTTTTGCTGGTGGCTACTTGCTATCAAGACCAAGCGAATGCATTATTTGCCTTAAGCTTAAGCAATGAATGCCACATATTAACAGAAACTGAATTGGAATTGAGCAGAGAATTAGCAGACCAGTTAGGAACTGCGATCGCTCATGCTACTTTATATAAAGAACTAGAAGAGGCGCGGCAAGAAGCAGAAGAAGCTTCACGCCTAAAAAGCGAATTTCTGGCTAACGTATCCCATGAAATTCGTACCCCTCTCAACGGCATGATTGGGTTGTTAAAGCTGATTTTAGAAGGGATGGCAGATGGGCCAGAAGAGCATGAATTTGTACAAGATGCTCATGACTTATCCATTCATCTTCTCAGTATTCTTAATGATATTTTAGACTTTGCCAAAATTGAAGCTGGCAAAATGGACATCCGCTGCGGTCCTGTCAGACTTCATGAGTTATTCACTGATGTAGAAAACTTTGTGCGTCCCCAAGCCGAGATGAAAAACCTCAGCTTTCAGATCCAAATGCCGACTACATCCGATGAAATCATCGTTCAAGGTAACTACCGAAGGTTATTACAAGTGTTGCTTAATTTGGTGGGCAATGCCTTGAAATTCACTAACGAAGGTGGTGTCACCATCAGTGCCGATTTAGTCCTCAAAAAAGGCAAAGGCAAATTACAATCACAGATATTACCTGGCATGGTGAAGGTAAGAGTTGCAGATACTGGTATTGGTGTTTCTTTAGATAAACAAGATAAATTGTTTCAATTATTTTCTCAGGTGGATGGTTCCCGTACTCGTCATTATGGTGGTACAGGTTTGGGACTAACCATATCCCAAAAGCTGATAGAGGCTATGGGGGGTGAGGTACATTTTTACAGTTTAGGCGAAGGGCTTGGATCAACTGTCACGTTTACTGTCCCACTTTATCAACAACCCGTGTTGTGTTCCCCTAGCGAGTGCGAGATAGAAACTAAATTTTAAAAGGGAATAGAGAAAAGAGAGTTGAGTTTTTGCCTATCTATCGGCATAAATTACCCAACTTGAAGTATCTGCTAGAGTGAATAAAAGTGAAGTCAAAGTGCTTTTATGACAGTTCAGACAACAGCAGGCATTTTATTTCAAACTGCTTACGAAAGTCGTTACACTTGGGACGATAACTTTCCTGGTTACAGCGCAGATGTACAACTGCTACAGGGAAGTGATGCTTATACTGGCAAAATTCAGATTAACCCTGACTTAAATATAGAAGTTACAGGTGTTGTAGATAACGAAATCGAAGAAGGCATTTATATCCAGTTACAAGAAACAGTTACACGCTGCAAACGCACTAATTTTCAGCAGTCCTACAGTCAGCACGAGTTTAGTTTGGGGCAGACAGATGAAACAGACTCAGTGATAGTTTTAGTGAAAGGTAAATCTATAGATTCCCAGTATAAAATCCGCGATCGCAGAATTTATCAAGAAAATCGAGTCATGGGTCGTATGGCTTTGCTGATTGAGACTCTGGACTACTTTGATACTAGTGCTGGTTACATTGCCAATCGCTATGATGTGGTGTTTTGCGACTCTCAAACCAATGAAGTTAGCAGTGTACTGAAATTTACAGACACTTATGAAAAATTTGATGATTATTACATCATGACTAAGCAAGTGGTAGAAGAGTATGAAAATGGTATTAGTGATGTTTCCTTGAATGCGGCTCATTCCATCACTAATTTTACCTACTCTCATATCAAGCTGCTTTAGTGATCAAAAACAGATAACTGAGAATATAGCGACAATTGGATCTAGGATCGATTTAAATCAGCAAAAGTATAAATTTTGGATATTTTGGGTAAAGCAGACAATTCCTAAACTCCAATTTTCACCCCAATCGTTAATTTAGCAGGTCTACAACTATGGCAACTCTGGAACTGACAACTGAAAACGTAGAAACCGTATTAGATGAATTGCGTCCTTACCTGATGTCTGATGGCGGTAATGTGGAACTGGTAGAACTCGATGGACCGATTGTAAAACTGCGGTTACAAGGTGCTTGCGGTTCTTGTCCCAGTTCAGCAATGACTCTGAGAATGGGTATTGAACGCCGTCTTAAGGAAATGATCCCCGAAATCTCCGAAATCGAGCAGGTTATCTAGAGACTGAGGACTGGGGACTGGGAACTGGGGATTGGGGACTTGGGACTTGGGACTGGGAAAGATGGGTAGGATGAGAAAGTCATTGTTCTAATCACCAATTACCAATTACCAATTACCAATCACCAATTACCCAGTATGAATTACTATCATTCATAATTCAAAATTATTCCCCATTACTTGATCACTCCCTATGTCTCACCCCCTCTATGTCGCTTTTATCTGGCATCAACATCAGCCACTGTATAAGTCTCCTAGCAGCAGTGGCGCGGGTTCTCTTAGCCAGCAGTACCGTCTACCTTGGGTAAGGTTACATGGAACTAAAGATTATCTGGATTTGATATTGCTGTTAGAAAAGTATCCTAAGTTACACCAAACGGTGAATTTAGTACCATCTTTGATTTTGCAACTAGAAGATTATATTGCTGGTACTGCCTTTGATCCTTACCTGACAGCCAGCTTGACACCTGTTGAAAAATTAACCACAGAACAGCGGGAATTTATTGTTGAGCATTTTTTTGATGCGAATCACCACACACTAATTGATCCTCATCCTCGCTATGCCGAGTTGTACTGCCAAAGGCAGGAACGAGGACAAGGTTGGTGTTTAGCAAATTGGCAAGCTTCAGATTACAGCGATTTACTGGCTTGGCATAATTTGGCTTGGATTGACCCACTGTTTTGGGATGACCCAGAAATTGCGGCTTGGTTAAAACAGGGACGAAATTTTACTTTAAGCGATCGCCAACGCATTTATTCTAAACAACGCCAAATCCTCAGCCGCATTATTCCCCAACACCGGAAAATGCAGGAAACGGGTCAACTAGAAGTCACTACAACCCCCTACACACATCCGATTTTACCCTTATTAGCAGATACCAATTCCGGACGGGTAGCAGTCCCCAACATGAACTTACCGGATGATCGTTTTCAGTGGGCTGAAGATATTCCCCGTCATTTACAAAAATCTTGGGATTTATATCAAGACCGCTTTGGGCAAGAACCACGCGGTTTATGGCCTTCTGAACAGTCAGTTAGTCCAGAAATTTTACCGTATATTATTAAACAAGGTTTTAAGTGGATTTGCTCAGATGAAGCCGTTTTGGGTTGGACGCTGAAACACTTTTTCCATCGGGACGGGGCAGGAAATGTAATGCAACCAGAATTGCTTTATCGTCCTTATCGGTTACAAACTCCCGCTGGTGATGTATCAATAGTATTCCGCGACCATAGATTATCAGATTTGATTGGTTTTACATACAGTTCGATGCCACCAAAACAGGCTACAGCAGACTTAGTGGGACATTTGCAAGCGATCGCTAAAATGCAAAGAGAGAACCCCAGCGAACAGCCCTGGTTAGTTACCATCGCCCTAGATGGTGAAAATTGCTGGGAATTTTATCCCCAAGATGGTAAACCCTTCCTAGAAACCCTATATCAAAGCTTAAGTGACGAACCTCACATCAAACTCGTCACCGTCTCCGAATTCCTAGACAAATTTCCCCCCACAGCCACCATTCCCGGAGAACAACTCCATAGCGGTTCCTGGGTAGATGGCAGCTTCACCACCTGGATAGGTGATCCCGCCAAAAATCGTGCCTGGGACTACCTCACCCACGCCAGAAAAGTTTTAGCCAATCACCCCGAAGCCACAGAAGAGAACAACCCCACGGCTTGGGAAGCCTTATATGCAGCCGAAGGTTCGGACTGGTTTTGGTGGTTTGGCGAAGGACATTCCTCAAATCAAGATGCCATCTTTGACAAGTTATTTCGTGAACATCTCTATGGCATTTATAAAGCCTTAAATGAACCCATACCCGCCTATTTGACAAAACCATTAGAAATCCATGCAGCACGGGCAGATCATCGGCCTGAAGGCTTTATTCATCCAGTTATTAATGGTCTAGGTGATGAACAAGACTGGGATAAAGCTGGACGCTTAGAAATCGGTGGCGCACGGGGAACAATGCACAACAGCAGCCTCGTTCAGAGACTGTGGTATGGAGTAGATCACCTGAATTTCTATTTGCGGGTAGACTTTAAAAGCGGCATTGCACCAGGAAAAGAACTACCACCAGAATTGAATTTACTCTGGTTTTATCCAGACCGAACAATGGTTAATAGCCCCGTACCCTTAGCAGAAGCACCAGATATATCGCCAGTTAATTATCTGTTTCACCATCATCTAGAAATTAATTTACTCACACAATCAATTCAATTTCGAGAAGCAGGAGATAACTATCAATGGCATCCTCGTGTTAGTCGCGCTCAAGCTGCTTTAGATACTTGTTTAGAAATAGCCATACCTTGGGCAGATTTGCAAGTTCCCCCAGATTATCCCCTGCGTTTGATGCTGGTTTTAGCAGATGAAGGATGTTTTCACAGCTACTTACCGGAAAATACCTTGATTCCCATTGAAGTACCTTAACAGCATCAAAGAGGATGTTTTAAAAGTATCAGAAAAAGTTCTGTCTATGTCATGTTGAATGCAGCGAAGCGGAGTGAAACATCTCGGTATGTCTCCGAAACCCTAGATTATTCCCTCCGTTTTATTGCGCTCAGAATGACAAATTATACCTTCTGGGAATTTTCAAACATCCTCTAAGATATTCAAATATAAAACACCCACCAATTCTCTAAATGGGTGAAAAAAGGAAAAGGGGCTGTTGAGTTTTTCAACAGTAATTATTTAACGCTAATTACTAGAACAAAAAATATTTCTGTTAATTTTTGTTCCCACTACAGCTTAAAGTTTACTGTGAGCGCCATCACAAAAAGGGGCATTAGCTGTATATTTACATTGACACAAAGCGACTGTTTTCTTCTCAGTTAATTCAAAAGCTTGGGGTATAAATTCGCTACCTTTATGACCACCATCGCAAAAAGGCTGATTCTGTGAATTTCCACAGGTACACCAGTAATAAGTCCCTGCTTCTAGTTCTAAAATCGCAGGTTTTTTATCAGCAATTACAGGTTCGTTCATAGTGTTCTCCTTATTCCTCTAATAACTATTGACTTTACCCTATGTACAACTACTATGAATAGTAGGCACTTAAAAGTACTAGACTTACTAAAAAGTAACTATGAAAGCAGAAGCAGAAAACAATAGTGTGATGAGGCTGACTTGTGAAGTGGAAAACACGATTAAGATCATCGGTGGACGTTGGAAGGTATTAATAATTAGAGAATTAATTACGGGAGCAAAAAGGTTTGGGGAGTTGCAACGTTCTTTACACGGGATTACTCAGAAGATGCTCACTCAGCAACTTAGAGAATTGGAAGAGGATGGTATTGTACACCGAGAAATCTATGCACAAATCCCACCTAAGGTAGAATATTCACTCACACCTTTAGGAGAAAGTCTCAAACCAATTCTCTATGCAATGCACGAATGGGCTAGTCAGCATTTATCTCATATTAATCAACGTCAAAATAGTAATTTGTAATTTGTAAAAGTAGAACACAGCAATAATTACCCATTACCCATGACCAAATAATAATTTTATTCATTGGTTTGTAGATACTCAATTGCAGCTTCTAATTTTGAAGGGTATGCTTCAGCAAACCTTTCAAACCAAAGCCCTTCGGGTGAAAATGGGTCTAATTTAGATAACCACTCTTTTGCTCGCTTTTTCAGAGTTTCTAATTGTTTAGCTTTTAATTGTGCTTGACGAATTTTTTCTTGTTCTAATTCTTGCTTTCGTTTCAATTCTTCCTCAGCATCTTTTTCCAAAAAGTCAGTTTTGACTTCTGATAACAAGTTATCTATTAAAGAATTTGACTTTGCTGAAGAAGAAATCAAGGGTTTAGGTGGAGTTATTTTTTGCTGCGGTTGTGGTTTTGCTTCTAAATATTCAGCCTGAAGTTCAGCTAATAACTTATCAATGGAATCCATTGCTTTTAGTCCTAATTATATCTATAACTAGTCATTAATTGCATTTAGTAGTACTTCAGATAAACTCATATCTTCCATATCTTCCATTGTAATTGTGTCACAAATATCAAATTTTGCCCCTGCGCTTTGCAATTCATCATCTAAGATTTTGAGAAAACGGGTAGCGTTGGGATCTCCACCAACCTGAATAAAAGAAATAGCTAATTCCTCATCTCGATCTAGCTTGCGAGAAGCTTCTATAATTACCTTCATCACCGCTTTACGATCATCTGGTTCACCATCAGTAACAACTAAAATTGTTTCTCCATTAGGTTTAGTTCGATTGGTAGATTTGCGTTGAAAATAATCATCAGTGGCGTGTTTCAATACACCTGCTAAATCAGTAGTACCTGAAGGATCATTTTCTTGGAATATTTGCACAACTTTACTAGCTGTGACATTTTCATAACGTTTAAATCTACCAGAAAATAGGTAAATAGTGATGCCATCTGGATCAAGTTGATCACATTTACTGGCTAAAGCTAAAGTAGATTCTTGGGCTGCTACCCATCTAGTTCTCCCACCCTTTTGATCTGGAGTAGCCATGCTACCGCTTTTGTCAATAATTAAAGTGTAATCACGATTGTCTAGCATTTCTCAATCCTCCGGTTGTGATGGAAAATATATAAAATCAATTCATACCAAATTAATATGAGTTGCATAGAAATAAGATATCAAGAATAATTGATCGCAGATAAAAATGGATAATTAAATTGATGTCATCATTCTGTGAAGCCTCACATAAAATTGATATTTAGTCATTTATCGCATTCATCAAGACATCTGTTAAACTCATTTCTTCTAATTGTTCTAAAGTAATGGTATCGCAAATATCAAATTTAGCACCAACGGTTTGCAACTTATCATCTAAAGCTTTAAGAAACTTTGTGGCTTGAGGATCTGAGCCTACTTGAATAATGGAAATTCCTAACTCCTTTTCGTGTTCCATTTGGTGTGTAGCATTGATTATGACTTCACAAACTGCTTGTTTATCATCTTGTTTGCCATCAGTGATGATTAAAATTATTTCTCCATTGGGCTTACTTAAACCAGCAGCTTTGCGGGTAAAGTAGTTATTAATAGCATCTTGAAGTACACCTACTAAATTTGTCGTATCAGCAGGAATATTTTCTTCAAAAATCTGTGATACTTTAGCTGAAGTCACATTATCAAAACGTTCAAATTTTCGGGAAAATAGATAAACTGTTATACCATCGGGATCAAATTGTTCACATTTACAAGCCAAGGCGAATGTAGATTTTTGTAAAGCTAACCATCTGCTTTGATCACCTTTTTCAGATGGTTTTGCCATACTAGCACTATGGTCGATAATTAGTGTGTAATCCCGATTTTCTAACATTTATAATTCTCCCGTTTTCAGTAGTTATATTTGATATTTTGGCGGCGATTTATCCAAAATAAGTTTAGAGGTTATCGCCAGAAAAAATGACTATGAATTAGTCTGTGATGGCATTCATCAAGACATCTGCAAGGCTCATATCTTCTAAATCGTCTAAAGTTACGGTGTCACAAATATCAAATTTAGCACCAACACTTTGCAATTGATCATCTAAAGCTTTGAGAAATTTCGTAGCTTGAGGATCTACCCCTACTTGAATAATGGAAATTCCTAATTCTTCGTCCCGTTCCATTTTTCGAGTTGCGTTAATGATGACTTCAAATACTGCTTTGCGATCATCTGGTTCACCATCGGTAATGACTAAAATTGTTTCCCCATTTGGTTTAGCTTGTCCAGCAGTTTTACGCTGAAAGTAATTATCGAGTGCATTCATTAGCACAGCAGCTAAGTTGGTTGTACCAGCAGGGTCATTTTCCTGAAATATTTGTGCTACTTTGCTGGAGGTAACGTTTTCGTAACGTTTAAATCTTCCGGAAAAAACGTAAACTGTGAGTCCATCAGGGTCGTATTGTTCGGCTTTTCTAGCCAAAGCGAGGGTAGATTCTTGGGCTATTTCCCATCTGCTTCTACCACCTGCTTGGTCAGGGGTGGACATACTACCACTTTTATCAATAATTAATGTATAGTCGCGATCGCTCATCATAAATCCCTCTCATGATTTTTCTGCTCTTATTTTAACCTTTAGGTAATAACACCGTATCTGTGTAAAGACGCATTGTAATAATGATTTAAGTAATTAAAACCTCGATAAAATGGGTTTATGCGGTAAAATCGCTAGATAACTGAATATTCTATGTTGTTGATTATTGCTAATCCTAGCCCACAATCTGCTTTCCAATTAATGCATCGGGATCACCTCCCTTAAGCATGAGGAAATATCCAGCTTTCAAGTTTATTCGATCTGATCGAACGACTGAATCAAATCAGGAGAACAACTATGACTGTTACTAATGTCACAGAAGCCACATTCAAGCAAGAAGTGTTGGAGAGTGAGACTCCAGTTTTAGTTGATTTTTGGGCCCCTTGGTGTGGCCCTTGTCGAATGTTGGCAACCGTTGTTGATGAAGTTGCTGCTGAATATGAAGGACAGGTAAAAGTGGTGAAACTGAACACAGATCAAAACCCCACAGTTGCCAGTCATTATGGTATTCGTAGCATTCCCACTTTAATGGTCTTTAAGGGGGGTCGGCAAGTCGATACCGTTGTTGGTGCAGTACCAAAAACTACTTTAGCTAAGACTTTATCACAGTATATTCCCTCTTAGTTATCCCTGAGTAGTAATCAGGCTAAATATTGCTAGATATCTCAGTCATGTTTTGTTTCAGGTTACATAATCTATAGGAATCTCTGTCAACTCTGAGGGTAAGACCAAACAATGGCTGTAATTAGCGCTTTTGATAAGCAGTACCTAATGCTTTTGGTGGTGTAGATTTACCTGCTAATCCTGCTAATGCCAAAAGAGCGATCGCATAAGGTAACATTAATAAAAATTGATAAGGAATATTTACACCCAAAGCTTGTATGCGTAACTGCAAAGCTTCGGTTGCACCAAATAGCAAGCAAGCTAAAGCGCTACCTAAAGGATGCCATCTACCAAATATTAAAGCCGCAATGGCAATAAATCCTTTGCCAGCACTCATCCCTTCAGCAAAAAATCTCACCGCTACTAAAGAAAGATAAACTCCTCCTAAACTGG
Source organism: Anabaena sp. EIM26 (assembly GCF_057568715.1). Lineage (NCBI taxonomy): Bacteria > Bacillati > Cyanobacteriota > Cyanophyceae > Nostocales > Nostocaceae > Anabaena > Anabaena sp. EIM26. The sequence continues at coordinate 4,469,616 of NZ_CM172472.1, forward strand.
CAAGACAGCCACTAATAATTACAGCACAGTAACGCACCTTTTGTACTGATATCCCAGATGTATCTGCTGCTTGAGGATATTCTCCCACAGCCCTAAGGGTTAAACCAAAGTTTGTATGAAACAATACATATGTTGTTAAAGCAATTAATAAAAATAGTAAATAAACTAAAATATCTTGCTGAAATAAAAGTTTGCCAATAAGAGGAATATTAGCTAAACCAGGAACGATCATAGTTGTAATTTCTGGTAATCTTTGGATACTATTGCCTGGAAATACTAACCGCGCTAAAAATGATGTTATCCCCGATACAACAAGATTAATGGCTAAACCAGAAACTAACTGATCAACACGCAAAGTCACACATAAAAAACCGTGAAGTAACCCCACCGACCCACCAACAAATAAGGCAGCTAGTAATCCCAACGCAGGACTACTTGTATAAAAAGTAATTACTGCGCTAGTAAAAGCACCGCTGAGTAACATTCCTTCTAAAGCAATATTTAAAACTCCTGACCGTTCAGAATATAATCCTCCTAAAGCAGCATAAGCTAAGGGTACAGTTAGACGAAAACTCGCAATTAGATAATCGGAAAAGAAGTTAAATTTATCCATTCTCTATTTTTTAACCTCTGCTTTTTTTGATAAATTATCATGGTTCACAAATATTCTGAATCAATAATTTTGAGTTGTTTAATCGGATCAAAAATTTTTAATTTGCCAAATCTTTTTCATCAAGAAAATTTAAATATTGGATATATTTATACCCTGATTACATAACAGCCCTAAGAAGTGTATCATAAAATGGGTATATTGGTAATTTAGGAAGATTTATACAAATTGTTATCCTTGTACAATCGCTACACGGATATTTTTTAAATTAAATCTTTGGACTAAAAAGTAATTACACACCTCAAAAAACATTAACAACCTCTATTCTTTTACCCAATTATAAATCTATGCAATTATTTAAACCTGAAAATTTTTTAATATTAGTTGTTGATGATGTTGAGTTAAATTTACAACTTATTGCCAAAGCATTAGATAATGTAGGCTACAACTATACCTTTGCATCCAATGGTTATCAAGCTTTAAAATATGTTCAATCTGTACGTCCAGATTTAATTTTATTAGATTTAATCATGCCAGATATGGATGGTTTAGAGGTATGTGAAAAAATCCAATCTGATCCAGAACTAGAAGAAATTCCGATTATTTTTATCTCGGCTAGTCAAAATCAAGATCATTTACTTCAAGCCTTTGAAAAGGGTGCAGTTGATTATGTGACCAAACCATTTCACGCTTCTGAACTTCTGGCTCGTGTGCGAATGCATTTAGAATTAAAATATTCACAACAAAAATTAAAAGAATTATTACAAGCACAAGAAGAATTAGTCAAAAAATTGGAAAAATTAGCCAATACAGATCCATTAACTGGAGTTTGGAACCGTCGTTATGTTTTAACAAAAGCAGAACAGGAAATTAGCCGGATTCAGCGATACAATACTTATCTATCTGTACTGTTAATAGACATTGATAATTTCAAAAAAGTTAACGATTCATTTGGACATAGTATAGGAGATGAAGTAATTATCTTCATGACAAAAATGGTTCTTAATTATTTGCGGCAAGTAGATTGCTTTGGTAGATTTGGAGGTGAAGAATTTGTTGTATTACTACCAGAGACTGATATTGATGAAGCTGTGATAGTAGCTGAACGTATTCGAGAAAATATTAGCAATCAACGTATTTCTGTGCTAGAAGAACAAGTATCAATTACGGTTAGTATTGGTGTAGCCAACTATAATTTAGGAGATCAAACCATTGATACTGTCATTCAAAGAGCCGACAAAGCGCTGTATCGAGCTAAAAATCAAGGACGCAACCGTACTATAGCTTATCACTGATAGCAGTCAACTAATTTAACTAAACTGTTGAGCATAATAACGGGCATATCTCCCTTCTAAAGCTAACAATTCTTCATGATTTCCTGATTCTACTATTTGTCCTTTTTCTAAAACCAAAATGCGATTCCTACGGAGCGCTTCGCTATCGCACTTGCGAACAGTCGATAATCTGTGAGCTATAATTAGCACTGTGCGGTTTTTCATTAATCTTTCTAAAGCCTCCTGTACTAAGGCTTCTGATTCTGAGTCTAACAATCAGTATTGATCAATAAATAGCTATATGTAATACTTTTTTCTCTTTAGGAGTTATCGTTTCATTGAAAAGGTTTCTGGAAAAAGAAAAATCTTTTGTAAACTTTCTAAAAGCGGTATTGTAAAAACTACGAAGAATAAAGGATATAAAAGTATTCGGTGAAATTGGGGAACAAACAGGTATTCGACAGTTTTCAAATTGCCCTAACGTTAAATGGCATTTCGGGTGATCTAACTCCTGATGGTTATCTGGATCATAATCGAATCTCATTGGTACTGGTAATATATTTTTTGCTATTATATCTGCATATATTTCTTCTGTTTCATAAATTTCAGGACTATTTTGAAAATCTTCTAAAAATGGTGATGGTAAAAATGCAAGTCTATGTGAAACCAATTCGGAATTTTTATAAGTGTACAAAAGTTGTATTAATGCACCATCAAGCATTTTAAAATTATAGTTTTTACCTTTGTCTAATTCCTGATATATATTTTTGTAATCAATATTTTTTAATGCTATTGAAAGATCCTGCATACCGGAATATGCAATCTCATAACTATCTTTACCAACCGATTTACATGAAGCATCATTTTGTTGATCACACAAACTATTTTGTATTAATTTTGTAGTGATAGCCTGAATCTCTTGGAGAATTTTTTGATAACTGGTCATTTTTACGAGATAAGGTCTTGTAAATCTTCTTTGTTTATTGTACCTTTTTTTAAGGCTTGCTTTAACTTTTGCATTAACTCTTTTCCATTTCTCTCTTGGTTATTTTTACGTTCACGCTCTTTAGGATCTATATCTCTATTGATAACATTCATTTTTCTTCGGTCATCTTCTGTAGGATATGTAAACTCAAGAACAAAGTTTCTTCTTTTAACTTCTTCAAATTCTTCTACTAAACCTCTCATATTTTCACCGTAACCTAATACTTTAATCCAAGCTTTGCTTCTTGTAATAGCTGTAAATAAAATATTTCTCTTTTTGGCTAGTTCTGAACCTGAGAAACATTCATGTGCATCTATCACATATACCATTGCAGCTTCATTTCCCTTTGCTCTATAGATGCCCGTAAAAGTGACTTCTTTATCACCAAAAAAATCATCTAGTGAACTTGCTACTCCAGTCAGTTTAGAGTTAATTCCTCTGTTTTGCAATAAAGCTCTAGGAGTTCCAACTGCATCACGAGTTTTAACGGGATTGCAATGAATAATCATAATATCATCATACCTTAATTCATCTTCCCTAATATTTTTCTCTACTTCCTTTACTAACCATTCCATTTGTTCAATATTATTATTAAATGACTTAAACATAATTAAGTCGTCAATCTCTGAGTGAGATTCTAGAAATTTTGGACTAGTATTTTCATTTCTAGCAAGCTTTACAGGTTTTCCCTCTTCTAAATTTCCCTCTTCTATTTCATAGCCAATATCTGTCCACAATCCTGCATTATCAAACATTTGGATTAATCCCCCCTTTCTATATATTCCAAAACCTAATGCGTGAGCAGAAGTTAGCAGTGGACGGGAATTTCTATAGCATTTCTCTAAAATAATATCCTGTTTGGGTTCTCCTGATTTATTTTGAAGCCTAACATAGGGATTTCCATAAATATCATTTCCAAAAATTTCTGCTGGTGACTCCATTGTTTTATTACTAAGACTTTGTAATTCATCGTAAGCATAAACTAATCTTTTAGGTTGCTTTAAAATTTTATAACAAAGTTGCAGAAAGTGTTTAGAAAAATCTTGCGCTTCATCAATTAATATTGCATCAAAATACTGCTCAAAGCTGCTAATTTTATCAAGTGCTTCTTCACAAACTTTATCAAATTCTTGACCATAGAAATTAGCCATTTTTTTAGCTGCATCTAGGTCTCTAAATTCAATATTATGCTTTTTACACACTTCATAATAAATTCCTTCCATTGAAGGATTTCCCCAAGCATGAATGATTTTAACTTTTTCCCAATCTGGTTCTTCACCTGTCTGCTCAATAGAAAAAGTGTTGATAAAGTGCTTAAATTGATTTTTCAATGAACGAGTATTAAAGGTAACAGCAATATTCCAATCAGGATGTTTGGCGTGTAAATATGCAACTTTAAGAGCCAAGACTATAGTTTTGCCTGAACCAGCAAGACCTCTAATCCGCTGGACACCTTCAACAGTTTCAATCACAGCAGCACTTTGATCATGATCTAAATTAGCAATAGAATCTTCAAGCCTTTTTAGTTTTGCACCTCTTGAATCTTCTCGTTTAACATAATTACGCTGGTTTCTTTTTCTAATAGTCGTTATAGCTTGTATAACTGAGTTAAGATGCTCAAAATATTGACTATTTTCCCAATTTTGGGAATTTAAGTAATCTTCTAATTCAGCCTCTTTAGTTACTACGATATAATCTTCTGAAAGATTATTTGGTTTATTAATCAATGTAGGTGCAAATGTGACTACATTTATAGCCACCATTAGTTTCCTTCCTTTATTAAGATTTGTGTTTCCTTTAAGTTTAGATTCAAGTTTGTTGAAACTTTCATCCTGTGCATCTTGTATTATATTTATGTCAGTATCAGTTCCTTCGATAATGTTAAAAATAACTACGCCATGTTCTTTAGATACTAAAAGTGCATCAATTGGATAACCACCTTGAGAAGTTCCTATTATTGGATATCCCAGATATAAGCTGCCAGTAATATCGCGTCTACGTTCAAAGTAATTAGCTAGTCTTCTAGACGAAACTGGCTTGTTATTTACATCACCTCTGATTACATTAACCATATTTTTACCTCTATTATTTTTCAATTTGTAGTAATCGTTCTGTGCAATTTCAGATTTGCAGGTGATTTTCTAACCTGATTCAATTCTAACTAAACTGTTGAGCATAATACCGGGCATATCTCCCTTCTAAAGCTAACAATTCTTCATGATTTCCTGATTCTACTATTTGTCCTTTTTCTAAAACCAAAATGCGATCACACTTGCGAACAGTCGATAATCTGTGAGCTATAATTAGCACTGTGCGGTTTTTCATTAATCTTTCTAAAGCCTCCTGTACTAAGGCTTCTGATTCTGAGTCTAACGCAGATGTCGCTTCATCCAATATCAAAATCTGCGGATTTAACAGTACAGCACGAGCGATCGCAATTCTCTGTCTTTGTCCACCAGATAAATTCACACCACGCTCACCTACCCATGTATTATAACCCTCTGGTAGTTGCTGAATAAATTGATGAGCATTAGCAATTTTTGCTGCGTCTTCCACTGTGCTAAGGTCATAAACTTTTTGTCCAAAAGCGATATTTTGGGCAATTGTTCCCGAAAACATGATAGTTTCTTGGGGAACTATGCCAATTTGTTTCCTGAGACTATTTAAAGTCACATCACGAATATTTACACCATCTATAAAAATTGTCCCCACTTCAGGATCATAGAAACGGGGTAAAAGATTGACAAAAGTAGTTTTACCAGCACCAGAAGCACCCACCAGTGCGATCGCTTGACCAGGCTTTACCAATAAACTAATATTATTTAATACAGGTTCACCAGCTTTATAAGCAAAAGTCACATCACGATATTCAACTTTGCCATTTACTGCTGGCAGCTTAATTGCATTTGGCTTTTCTAGTACCGTCGGTTGAATTGCTAACAATTCAAAAACTCGGTCAACTGAAGCCTCACCTTGTTTAAATTCGTTATAGTTATTAGTAGTATGTCCGATAGGATCAATTAACAAAGCTGCTGCTGCTAAATAACTGAAAAAAGCTCCTACCGTTAAATTATTTTGAGAAATTTGCCACGTTCCCACCATCAGCAAAGATAAAGCACTCAAAGCTTCTAAAAATCCCACAATGGGAATTTGAATTGCTTTTAATTTTTCTGTTGAATATTTAGCTTTTAAACTGCGTTCTGCTTCATGGCTAAATCTTGCAATTTCATAGTTTTCTGCTGCAAAAGCTTGAATTAACCGAATACCACTGAATACTTCTGTGAGAATAGCAGATAAATCAGAAACTCGATTTTGACTTCTGAGCGAATATTTCCGTAAACGTTCCCCAAACCAACCAATTAAAATTCCCATAATTGGAGCAACTATCACTGTAGCCAAAGTGAGTTGCCAATTCAAGTAAATCATGTAAATGGGAATTGCTAACAACTGCAAAACGCAAGGTGCAAAATCATGAAAAAGCTTATTGATGACCTCCCCAACCCTGTCAACATCTTCAGTGAGACGGTAAGATAAATCACCAGCTTTTGCAGTTTCAAAATAGCTGAGATTGAGCTTTTGTAAGTGTGTGTAAACTTGTTGACGGAGATTAAAAGCAATCCTTAAAGCTGCGCGTGCCATGTATAAATCTTGCATAGACTGAAAAAAGCCACGCACAAGAAATACTAAAGCACAGACTCCTGTTAATTGAGCGATCGCTACTACATTACCCTGTCCAAAGGGAACTGCCAATTTACCCACTATATTAATCAGCGTTAACGTAGCCAATACATATCCTAGAATACCCACAAATCCCTTAGCGACGGTTTCCCATTGGGTGCGGATATAGGGTAGCAGTAACCAATAATTAGAACGTGTTTTCAAGTCGTAACTTCCAAAAAAATATTTTCCTTGTTTGAAGTTACCATATCAGGAGTTCGGAGTTCGGAGTTCGGGGTTCGGGGTTCGGGATTCGGAGTCAGGAGTCAGGAGTCAGGAGTTCGGAGTCAGGAGTCAGGAGTCAGGAGTCAGGAGTCAGGAGTTCGGGGTTCGGGATTCGGAGTCAGGAGTCAGGAGTCAGGAGTTCGGAGTTCGGAGTCAGGAGTCAGGAGTCAGGAGTCAGGAGTCAGGTTAATCAACGGTGTATTCTTTTCTTGTTCTAATCCTTGTCCCTCTCTCACTTCCCACCGCAACAACCTTGGTAACTGTGTTACATCCAAGGCATAGTTTAAAGTCCAGAGTACAATCTCAAAAACTAATAAGTTTCGTACCCACAGTAAATCTGTTTCCAAACCCAAAAGATTTAAACCCTCAGACAATTGCCAAATCCGATAAGGCAAATATATGTAAGGAACAATTACCCAAACTACGGTTTGAAAACGTCTGAGTGTGAGGATTTCTGAAAGTATTTGCAACCCTAACATCACAAAATACCAACCCAGCACGGTTAAAACTAAAGTATATCCCCAGAGAACACCCCACAACAGCATGACTATGAGTGGTAAGACTATTCCCCCCAGTTGTATTGTCCCAAACCAGATTTTAAACCATCCTGGCAAAGGTTCTGGCAGAGTGTAAGGTTTTGCGTGTTTCCACGCAGCATCTACAATGACAAAAAAAGATGTAGCTACTAGGAAAAAAAAGAGATTTTCCAGGAATAAATCAAGATTAATGTTGGAAGTCATGAGAAAATTATCAACTGCTGCGGTGATGGGTTCATTCTCCTGGAGTATGATTTTACCGTCCTAACCAAGTTTTGATCACATCTAACAAACTAGAACCACCCCACATCAAAGCAAACAGAATTGAGGTAGTTAAAATTGCTCCCATCACACATAGAACTAAACCGCCTAAACTGATAGCACCGTCATCTTCTGATAAACCAAAGGCCGTTACAAAAATGCCCATTGCTGGTAGAGTATTGGTTCCAGGGATGGGAATCATCATTGAAATAGCCATAAGAGCGATCGCACTACCAATGGTTATTCTACCTGGTAAGGTGGTACAAACATAGGATAGACGTGGACGTGCGATCGCTTCAATCCTACGCAACCAAGGCAGTCCCGCTTTGAGAAAACCCTGAACAGTAGATAGTTGCAGAGGATGATTAAACATCTTTTGCGGTAGCCAAGGGGTTTCTGCACCTGCAATTAACTGTATAGCTAACAGAAAAATCAGCACCCCAAAAGGAGTTGAATAACCAGGTGCAGGAACTGGTAAAGCTGAAGGTAGAGATAAAATCACCAGCAAGAAACCAAAAATTCTTTCTTTAGCTAGTAACAAAATATCTGCCAAAGTCACTTTTTCAGGTCTTTCTTCTTCAAAAAAATAGCGTTGTAATTCGTTAGAAAGTTTAGCCATATATTGTCAGAAATTATTACAATTCAATTCAGTTCAGGTTATACATCAAAAAGAATCTTACCTTAAAGCATAAACTTTAATTAACCGATTTCATCATTATTTATTGGCTCTATTTATTTTCTTTCACTACATGAATAATTGATGGTAATAAAGAAACAATAATAATTAAACCTATTATTGGTAATAGATATTTATCTAATTGTTCTGCTGGTAGTGATTTACCTAAAAAGAAACCTAACAGAGTAATTCCAAATGTCCAAGCAAAGCCACCGATTAAATTGTAAGACATAAACGTGCGATAATGCATAGCACCAACACCAGCTACAATTGGGGCAAATGTTCGTACAATTGGCATAAATCTTGCTAAAACAATCGTTTTTCTGCCATGCTTTTCATAAAAATCTTGAGTTTTAGTAATGTGTTTTTTATGAAATAACCAAGAATCTTCTTTATCAAATAATTTTCTGCCAAATTTATGCCCAGTAAAATAACCCACATTATCCCCGAACACGGCACAAACAAACGCACCAAAAATTAGCACCCAAATATTCAGCAACTGCTGAGAAGCGACAAATCCTGCCGTAAATAGTAAACTATCACCAGGGAGAAAAAAACCAATCAGTAAGCCAGATTCAGCAAAAATAATTCCCCATACCCCAAAGTAACCAAGTGATTTAACTAATTCTGGTAAATTAAAATGCATAAAATATAACCTACTCAAAAAGTTGCATCCAACATCTTAACGTTCAAAATTTTCAGAAAATAAAAAATAATATTAAAATTATATAAAGTTATTTTAGAATCTACTAGCTATTAGTTTATACGAACAAGATGCAAAGATATTTGAAAGTACTACGGTTATTTTGGACTACTGCTATTGCCGCAGAGATGGAATATCGCATTAATTTTATCTTAGCCGCCCTTACCAGCATAGGCAATCTAGCAGGTAGCTTGTTTGGGCTATTCTTATTTTACCGCCAAGGCTACACCTTTACTGGCTGGTCATGGGATGCAGCTTTAATAGTTTTAGGAATTTTCACCTTATTACAAGGCTTTTCTGCCACTCTCCTAGCTCCCAACTTAAACCGCATTGTTCGTCATGTCCAGGAAGGTACATTAGACTTTGTATTATTAAAACCTATCCGCAGTCAGTTTTGGCTTTCCCTTCACACTTTATCACCGTGGGGATTACCAGATTTAATCTTTGGCTGTATCATTATTGGCTATGCAGGTAAAAATCTAGGTTTAGGAATCGACAAATATTTACTCAGCATATTACCTTTATTTTGCAGTTTAGTGATTCTTTATAGTCTGTGGTTTATGTTGGGATCTACCACAATTTGGTTTGTCAAAATATACAATGTGACTGAAGTATTACGAGGTTTATTAGAAGCTGGCAGATATCCAGTTATAGCTTATCCAACTGCTTATCGCGTTTTCTTCACCTTTGTAGTTCCAGTGGCATTTTTAACCACAGTTCCCGCTCAAGCAATGTTAGGTGAAAGTCAATTAATTTGGTTATTTGGTGCAGTAATATTAGCAGTGACGTTATTTGCAATTTCTACTTGGTTTTGGCGGTTTGCATTACGTTTTTATACGAGTGCTTCGAGTTAGTGAGAAATTACGAATTAGGTTAAATGTTGGGTTTCTTTGCGTCAACCCAACCTACATTAAAGCTACATCACAACATATCTGGATTTTCACCCAGTTCTCTTAATCTAGCAGCCAATTTAGCTGCTTGTGCTTTTGCTTTCTCCACTTGTGCAAATACGACTTCTGCTAAGGCATCATTGGTCAATTTTTGATATTTGATAATTGTCTTTCTTTATAATATGACCAAAAATAACAATCTAACTTCATTCACTCCCAGTTGATATTTCCTGTAAAATCAACATCTGAAGATAGTGAAATCGGGAGAAAACAGGCGTGCCTACACTCGGTGTAAATATTGACCATATCGCAACCATTCGCCAAGCTAGACGGACTGTAGAACCCGACCCTGTAGCGGCTGCGGTGTTGGCAGAATTAGCAGGTGCAGATGGAATTACCGTACATTTACGGGAAGATAGAAGACATATTCAAGATAGAGATGTCAGAATTTTAAGACAAACAGTGCGATCGCATCTCAATTTAGAAATGGCTGCAACTGATGAAATGTTAGGAATTGCTCTCGACATCAAACCCGATTATGTAACATTAGTACCCGAAAAACGGGAAGAAGTCACCACAGAAGGCGGTTTGAATATTGTCGGGCAAATTGCTAGAATAGGTGAGATAGTTGATAAACTGCAAAGTTCTGGCATTCCTGTAAGTTTGTTTATTGATGCCGAAACAGCACAAATAGAAGCTTCAGTTAAGGTGCAAGCTAAGTTTATTGAACTCCACACAGGACAATATGCTGAAGCTAAAGATGAAACAAATCGCCAACATGAACTAGCTTTATTAGCGCAAGGTTGCGAGCAAGCGATTAAAGCTGGTTTGAGGGTAAATGCCGGACATGGACTCACATATTGGAATGTCTACCCCGTAGCGGCGCTTCCAGGTATGGAAGAACTCAACATTGGTCATACTATCATCAGTCGGGCAGCCTTAGTAGGAATAGAAAGAGCCGTCCGAGAAATGAAACAAGCCATACTGGGTAATGGGTAATGGGTAATTGATATTTCTCCCCTGCCCTCTGCCTTTTGCCTCCGAGGGGTGTTAGCTGCGTAATCCGAAACAAGGTAAAGTCACATTTGTAAAATCAGACCTCTATGACTTCCACACAGTCTAACAACCTGCCGCTTTGGGTACAGGATCGGGATACAGTGATTGCATACAGTACCCATGCTGAATGGCGCTATCAGACACCACCAGACTATAGCCGTTCTAAAGAAAATCTAGCTAAAGAGAGTACCTGTAATCACTTAGAGGGTACACTAGAAGCGATCGTGCAGAACTTAGTGAGAACCTTGGAAATGGAGGTATCTTTCAAAAGTAACCCCCAGCAATGGTTATCTATTGCTAATGATCAGTTTCGAGCCAGTACTAATGGGGGTCAAGAGTACACAGCAGCCGATTTATCTGCCCAAGGTACTTATAACCTATTTATGGCTGATTCCGAACATTACAAAGCTTCTGAAGAAAGTTTTGAATCATCGGCTAAAATCTTTCACAGTACATTTCCTCAAGGTTTTCCTTGGGAAGTGCTGGAAGTTTATTCAGCCCCACCTAATGTTACATTCAAGTGGCGACACTGGGGACATTTTCAGGGTGCTTACAAAGATTTTGCACCAACTGGGGAGACAGTGGAAATTATCGGTATGAGTGTGGCTCGTGTCACCGATGATTTAAAAGTTATATCCTTGGAACACTATTTTGACAACAACCTGTTTTTAGAAAAACTGACAGCAGGTGGCAAACTAGCAAATAGTGAAAACAAGGGTGGTGGTTGTCCCTTTAGTTCTTGGTTTAAGGGATTCAAAAAAAGTTAACTGATTTGGGTACAGAAATCCTCCTGTACCCTATAAATTATTAAATAGTAACCAAAGGATGAAAATGCAAACATACTATTACGTTTTGGCTAGTCAACACTTTCTACTCGAAGAAGAACCAATACACGAAGTTTTGAAGGAACGCACTCGCAACTACCACGAACAAGAAAAAGAAATTGATTTTTGGTTAGTTAAGCAACCGGCTTTTCTGGAAGCACCGGAAATGAAACAGATAAAAGCGAAGTGTCCTCAACCTCCAGTAGCAATTATTTCTACTAATTCTCAATTTATTACTTGGCTAAAATTGCGATTAGAGTATGTAATTACCGGGGAATTTACGGCTCCTTCTAAAACAATTGCTGATCCTTTAGCATCTTTAACAACTGCGTCATAAATTTCCATAAATTTTCTCATCAGTTGCTGAGGTAGAGGAGAGTTATGATAAAGATTTATTTATCTTTATTGATGTTTTTTTGCTCTTCCTCTGCAAATCTAAAGGAAACAGAAAGTAGTTTTATAGTAAGTATTCAGGATAGAGAATACTGCAAGTCAGGAGAATAAAGGCTGTTTTAGTCAACTTTGATGATGTTGATAAAATCTCACTTCTCTCTATTCTTCATTTCATAAACATTCTGAACCGCAGGTCTGCGTAGCGTCTCCTGACTCCTTAGAGGATGTTTTAAAAGGGTCTTTTAATGTCATGCTGAATGCAGCGCAGCGGAGTGAAGCATCTCGATATGTGCCTGAAACCCTAGATTCTTCGCTCCATTTCATTCCGCTCAGAATGACAAAACTATAGCTTCTTAGAGTTTTAAAACATCCTCTTACGTTTTATACATCTTGTACAATAAACAATATTAGGTATCCAATGTTTGTGATCAAATTTGATTTTTTACCAAGTACTTTATTATTAGCGATCGCTCCCTTTATTGGTGGTATTAATTCTGTTTTAGCCCAACCAACTATTCCCATTTGTCAACCACCTAATACAGGTGAGTATCTTTTATTAGTTGTTAGTCCTACAACTAGTAGTCAACAACAGTTACGCAGTGCTTTACCATCTGATTTGAAACCTGTTACGTGTAAATATCTGAATGAAACAGTAACGCGGATTGGTGGGTTCAACAAGATTGATGATGCTAATCGTTGGGCAAAATATGTGAACAATATTGTGGGATTATCTGCTATTATCACGACTCGACCCACAGCACCAACAGTAACACCTGCAAGGATTGCAGCACCTGCAATAGTTACTTCCCCACCGTTAGCAAATCAAAGAGTCAGCTATAATCCTAAAATATTAGGAGATGGTTATGCTGTACTGGTAGATTATTTCAATCGTCCAGAAATGGCCAGTAGTTTGCAAAGAGCAGTAGGGGGTAATGTGGGTCTTGTTTCTTATGGACAACGCCCTTATTTATTGGCTGTTTATACTACCAATCAAACAGAAGCATACAAAACCTTAGAAAAATTAAATGAGGGTGGTTTTTTTGCCCTCTTAGCAGATGGGAAAAAAGTGATGTTACTGCGTTCAGTAGTAAGTTCCAAGTAATTTTTAGTTAACAGTTTATCAATGACTAATGATTACTTGATGGTACAAGTCCCCAGATTTATATGTGAGGTCAATCCAAAATCTAAAATCCAAAATTGTCTGACTAAATAACTAATAAGCCGCTCTAGATAACCAATAAATAGCTATACCCAAAACAGCACCAGCTATTACTTGAACTGGTGTATGTCCAAGTAACTCCTTGAGACGGCCTTGGTTAAAGTCTGGTTTTTCATGAAATAATTCGTCAATCATTTGATTGAGTATGCGAGCTTGTTTACCGGCAGCTTGACGCACTCCAGCTGCGTCGTACATGACAATGATGGCAAAAACCACAGCTACAGCGAAATCAGGAGATGCCCAACCTAGAGTTTGGCCGACACCAGCTGCTAAAGCTGTTACTAAAGCTGAATGGGCGCTGGGCATACCTCCGGTGGTTACTAAGACACGCACATCTATTTTGCGATGTTTGATGACTTCAAAGATGAGTTTTAATCCTTGAGCAACAAAACAAGCTACAAGAGCAACCAGCAGCACTCTGTTGTTTAAAATGTCGCCTATGTCCTGCATGGTGTTTTGGTTAGGTAATTAGTTAAATATGGGCAGTGGTTGTGTGTTGAGGAACAGTTTTTTATGTAAGCCAAAATGCCAAATCCGCCTAGCACAGCAGAAATTGTTAAATAGATGGATATATTTAAAGCCTTCTGCTTTTTAGGTTTTGATGTTAGTGATTGCGACTAACTATATAATGAGCGATCGCTTGAAGAGGTATGGCTTTGTCTCCAAATGATGCTAATTCTGCACAAGCTGACTCAACTAATTGTTGGGCTTTGGCGCGTGATTCGTCAATTCCCCACAGGCTGGGATAGGTGACTTTCTCGGCTTTTAGGTCTTTACCTGCGGTTTTGCCTAGTTGTTCTTGGGTAGAGGTGATATCCAGAATATCATCAATGATTTGGAATGCCAGACCAATATTTTGCGAATAACGAGTTAATTTTTCTACATCTTCAGCAGATGCACCAGCAATAACTCCGCCGCAAACAACACAAGCTTCTAATAAAGCGGCTGTTTTGTGGTTATGAATAAAATTCAGTGTTTCCAGGGAAATATCTGACTTACCTTCTGAATCTAAATCTACCACTTGACCACCAACTAAACCAGCCGCACCCAATGCCTTACCCAAACGAGCAATTACTTGTAAAGCTCGCTCTCTCGGCACGTTGTGGGGTGTTTGGGTGGCGACAAACTCAAAAGCTAAAGCTAATAAGCCATCCCCTGCCAAAATCGCAATATCTTCGCCGTATACCTTATGATTGGTCAACTTACCGCGACGGTAATCGTCATTATCCATTGCAGGTAAATCATCATGAATCAACGACATGGTGTGGATCATTTCCACTGCACAAGCCGTAGGCATAGCCATTTCTATTGTGCCACCAATCATTTCTGATGTAGCAAGACAAAGAATGGGACGCACACGCTTACCTCCTGCTAATAGGGAGTAGCGCATGGCTTCATAAATCTTTTCTGGGTAAACGACAGGAATAGCTTGATCTAAAGCATTATCGCAAAGCTTTTGTCGTTCTTTGAGATAGGACGCGAGGTTAAACCTAGCTTCCTCTGATTTTTTCTGAAAGTTATCCGTTGCTACCATTCCTAGAAGTCCTAAAATTTTCGGTTGCTTGTGATATATATGAAGATTTTACGGTGTGCTGGGTCAGAAACACTCAATAGCGATTTTATTTTGGATTTTAGATTTTGGATTTTAGCTTGATTTCCCCATTCCAACTAGGGGTTTTGAGCAAAAAAATCTTAAATCGTTACAGTCAGTTAGGAACTATTACTGCTTAACTGTCAAAATGTTCAGGAAAGCGTTAATTACTCCATACTCCATACTCGGTACTCCATACTCGTTACTCGGTACTCGTTACTCGGTACTTTAATTACCCGTTGCGCGTAAATAGCTAGAAACTGTATTTTGCAATAGCATAGCGACTGTCATTGGCCCGATACCACCGGGAACTGGGGTAATATATTCTGCAACCTTAGCCGTTGATTGAAAGTCGATGTCACCGACCAAACGACTTTTTCCACTGCTATCAGTGACGCGATTTATTCCCACATCTACCACAACAGCACCCGGTTTCACCATCTCAGCTGTGATTAGTCCGGGAAGACCTGCTGCGGCAATGAGAATATCAGCATTTTGGGTGATTGATTTTAAGTCGTGCGATCGCGAATGGGCTATGGTGACAGTGGCATTAGCCTCTAATAGCATCAAGGCCATAGGCTTACCCACTAAAATACTACGTCCTACTACTACTGCTTGTTTTCCCACCAAAGGAATTTTATATTCTTCTAGCAGTCGCATCACACCAGCGGGGGTGCAACTGCGTAAACCCGACTCACCCCGCACCAGTCGTCCTAAGTTCACCGGGTGTAGTCCATCTGCGTCTTTATCGGGTGCAATTTGATGTAATAGTGCAATTGAGTCTAAATGATTAGGTAAAGGCAACTGTACCAAAATCCCATCTACCCGTTCATCTTGGTTAAGTTCTCTAATTACTTCCTCTAGCTCTGTTAAGGTAGTTGCGGCAGGAAAATGCTTACCAAAAGAGGCAATACCCACTTTAGTACAGGCTTTTTCTTTATTACTTACATAAGCTGCTGATGCGGGATTGTCCCCTACCATCAACACTGCTAAACCAGGAGGTCGGCCAATTTTGGGTTGTAATTGTGCGATCGTAGCAGCCAATTCTTGATGAATTTTAGCAGCTAATGCCTTACCATCAAGCATTTTGGCAGTTTGTGTTTCCATAAAATTTACTTGGGGATTGGGGACTGGGGGAGATTATCTCAAATGACCAATAACTAATGACTAATGACTATTTTCTCAGATTAGCTGCGTTAACTGAAGGATAAAGAAGATAGGACTAAAACCGAGTGTCACAGCAAAAATCTATTGTAGAGTGCGTCAGATATCAAAAATCTGTTTATTTACTAGATTTATGCAGTCTGAAGCACCTTACCAATGTGCAATTTGCGTAAGTCCTGGAAGAAAAGGATAAATTAAAAACAGTAGTTCTGTCCATTTCCTGTAATCAGCACAACTTGGTATGAATGGAAACTTGAGAAAACTGGTAACAAGGTCAGAATTCATGCAAAAATTCTCTCAATCGCTTGCTTTTTGGCAACAAGCAAAACTTACTTCTATGAAATCTTTTTACCAAGGATTAACCGTTTTTCTGGTACTAGGACTTTGTAGTTGTAGTAACGGAAAGCCTGGTCAATTGAACTTAAATAATCTGAGAATTGGCGCTAACGTTACACCGATTCAAGCAATTAAACCAGCACAAAACAACCGCACTACTACAGTTTACATCCAAGGCAAAGTAGAAAAACACGCTCCTTTAGTTAAGCAGCAAATATATCAAATAGCTGACTCAACAGGCAAAATATGGGTTGTGACTAATCAAAAAAATTTCCAAGTGGGACAAGATGTAGTGTTGAAGGGTAAAGTAAAATACAAAAGTATTCCTTTAGCTGGTCAAGAGTACGGTGAGATTTATTTAGAAGAAGAATAACAGTGAAAATGAACAGGTAGGGATAAATATTCTCTACCAAAACCATAAAAATACGTAATTCCACATAGATAAAACACAAATAACTTTACCCCATTTAGAAATTTATGAATAATCAAATACCACAAGTAGCGATGCCTGCGGCGAGCGTAGCTATCGTAATTCTCTACCAAAACGACAAATATCTCATGCAACTACGCGACAATATCCCCACTATCGCCGCTGCTGGTTGCTGGGGATTCTTTGGAGGACATTTAGAACCTGGTGAAACAGCAGAAATAGCACTCGTGCGCGAAGTAATTGAAGAAATTGGTTACGAGTTACCATCTTTTAGCAAATTTGGAATTTATCCTGACGAGAGAGTTATTCGTCATGTTTTTCAAGCACCATTATTAGTGGAATTAGATCAATTAGTTTTAAATGAAGGTTGGGACATGGGATTATTAACCCCAGAAGATATCCGTCGAGGTGATTGTTATTCAGCTATAGCAAATGAAGTCAGACCTTTAAGCAATATCCATCAAAAAATTATGATGGACTTTATTGATCAAAAATGAAAATTTTCTATCTTAGTAATTGCAAAATTATAAGTAGATATTTGACAATGCAAAACTTATGAATATAGTGGAATTAGCTTCATGCAAATAGCAAACAGAATACCGCAATGGGTAAATATAGGTTTAGCCTTTCCCGTAGTCATTCTTAATGGTTGGTTATTAATTCAGGTTGTGCAGTATTTTCAACCTTTAGTAAGTGTTGTCTCTGCCGCAATTTTATTAGCTTTTGTTTTAAACTATCCAATTAAATTCTTTCAGAAACGCGGAGTTCCCCGTAATTTAGCAATTGTGGGAGTATTGCTATTAGCTATAATAATTTTAGGGGCTGTTGGCGTTATTTTAGTACCACTAATTTTCCAACAACTTAATGAACTAGTTAATATTTTCCCCTATTGGATTGAATCTGGCAATGATCAATTACAAGCATTTTTAAATTGGGCAGCAACGCAACAACTGCCTTTGAATTTAAGTGGTTTAGCAACTCAACTTTTAGAAAGAATCTCTAATCAATTTCAGTCATTTACAGGTAAGATTTTAGGTTTTGCTTTCGACACAATTGGGGCTTTAGTTAACATACTACTAACATTAGTCATAACCGTTTATTTGATTTTAAATGGTGAACCTTTATGGAATGGAATTTACCAGTGGTTTCCGCGAAATATAGGCACAAGAGTTAGAGATTTATTACGAGAAGATTTTCAAAATTATTTTATCGGTCAAGCAACATTAGGTGCTGTATTAGGAGTGGTAGTGACTCTAGCTTTTGTGGCGTTACGAGTTCCCCTAGCATTACTTTTTGGAATTGCAATTGGTCTGTTTTCTCTCTTTCCTTTTGGTACAGGTATAGGTATTGCAATAGTTAGTCTATTAGTGGCGTTGAACAACTTTTGGTTAGGTGTAGAAGTTTTAGGTGTAGCTGTTACTATTGACCAAATAAATTCTAATTTTATCGCACCACGTATTTTGGGTAATTTGACTGGCTTAAATCCTGTTTGGGTGGTAATTTCTTTATTGTTAGGTGCGAAATTGGGCGGCGTTTTGGGTTTGTTGGTGGCTATTCCTCTCGCTAGTTTTATTAAGGATATTGCTGATAGTTGGCGGGCTGGTGAATTGAGGAAGGTTGAAGAGGTAATTGAAACGCAGAGGGGCGCTGAGGTTAACGCAGAGGTTCGCTGAGGGTTGTTTATTAATTTTGGGTGGGGTGGATTTTGGTTACGATAAAGAGTCAGAATTCAGGAGTCAGGAGTCAGGAGTCAGGAGGAAGAAGGAAGAAGGAAGAAGGAAGAAGGAAGAAGAATATTTTTGTCTTCAGTTGCCTGTTCCCTGCTATATCAAACATTCTGTATCCTGAATCCTTACAATAAAGATAAGTAATATTTTGGGAGTTGATTATGCTTAAAAAACTCATTCTCGAAAATTGGAAAAGTTTCCGTTATGCTGAACTTCCACTTGATCCTTTGACGGTTCTGATTGGGACTAACGCAAGTGGTAAGTCTAATGTGGTTGAAGCTTTGGAATTTTTGCAAAGAACATTTATACGAGAGGATATTAGACCAGCTTTGGTTGGTGATTCCACTCTTCCTTCAATTCGAGGTGGTCTAGAAGGGGCTGCACTTAAACCAAATAAAGAATTTACATTAAAGATTATTGCTGGAGGTAATAATCTTAATATTGATTTTATTTATACTATTACCGTACAAACAAAACCATCTCTTAAAGTTGTCCAAGAATTAATGCAACAACAAGAATTACAAAATGATTACGGGCTAGAAAATAGAAAACCTATACAGGTTTTAAGAACTAAGTATTTAAATAAAAGTGATTATATTATGGAAAATATGTTGGATCAACATAATGGTATTTTTAGCGATAATTTTTTTATTACTCAAACACAACTTGCAAATTTCAAGAGGCTTGAAGGTTATATTTATAGTGGTAATGATTCAGAAGAATCACTTGCAGATTTTTTTTATTCTCTAAAAAATATTTTTATCATAAATCCGCTTCCTTCTAAAATGCGTGATTATTCACATTTGTCTGAATATCTTGAAAATGATGGTTCAAACATTGCTGGCGTATTAGCAGCATTACCAAAAAAACAAAAAATAGAAATAGAATTAACTCTATCAAAGTATTTTAAAGAATTACCAGAAGGTGATATTAAAAAAATATGGGCTGAAAAAGTTGGAAGATTTAAAACTGATGCTATGCTGTACTGTCAAGAAGAATGGAAACCAGGAGAAATTACAGAAATTGATGCTAGAAGTATGTCAGATGGAACATTACGATTTTTAGCAATTCTCACAGCATTACTCACTCGTCCTGAAGGTAGTCAAATTGTCATAGAAGAAATAGATAATGGTTTACATCCTTCTCGTGCAGCATTACTCGTGAAAATATTAAAAGAAATTGGCAGTAAACGCAATATTGATATTTTACTCACTACTCATAACCCAGCTTTACTTGATGCGTTTGGTTCGGAAATAGTTCCATTTGTCGTTGTTGCACATCGAGATTCAGAAACCGGAGAAAGTAAACTTACTCTTTTAGAAGATATTGATAACTTCCCAAAATTGTTTGCGTCATATTCTTTGGGACAAATGACAACTAAAGGCGCAATTGAACGTAGCCTTTCTCATGGGGAGTAACTAAAAATATGAGAAAAGTTTTATTAATAGATACATCTTTACTATGCGTCTGGTTAGAAGTTCCAGGTAAAGAAACTGCTGGTAATAATAAATGGGATTTTAAAAGTGTTAATGATAAAATTAAATTAGAAATTGAGAAAGGAACAACTTTGGTACTTCCTTTAGCTACAGTTATAGAAACAGGTAATCATATTGCACAAGCTAAAACCACAAATTCAGGCAATAAACGAATAACATCTGAAAGATTTGCAGAAATAATGATTTATGCTGCTGATGAAAAAAGTCCTTGGGCTGCTTTTCGTGAACAAATCATACTTTGGGAAGCGGAAGGATTAAAAAAATTAGCAGATAAATTTCCTAACCAAGCTGTAGAAAAGACTTCAATGGGTGATGCTAGTATTGTAGTCTTAGGATGGCATTATCACGAAAAAGGTTTTCATGTAGAATTTCTGACTGATGATAATGGTTTAAAATCTCAAGAACCACCACAACCCACTCCTCCTACACGCCGTAGTAGCCGTGGAAAATAGACATTTCCAAAAAAGTAGAGACGTTCCATGGAACGTCTCTACAAGGGTTTCAAAGCACGCACATTTAATTCTCGGAGATGTCTAATGATAAAATTAATAAATAGTATTTTATATTGATATTTTAATATTAGGAGAAGTAAATGGAAGGTAAAAGATTTATTCACAAAATTAAATTAACAAACCTTCTTTCTTATGGAAGTGAGGGAGAAGAAATTGAACTACAACCGCTAAATGTTTTAATTGGTTCCAATGCTTCTGGTAAATCTAACTTTATTGAATCTCTGGGAATTTTACGCGCAACACCAACAGATTTACCTGCGCCTTTCCGTCAAGGTGGAGGTGTAAATGAATTTTTGTGGAAAGGTGAGCAAGAAAATCCAATAGCTAACATAGATGTTACTTTAAATTACCCTCAAAGATCCCAAAATTTAAATTATAAGCTTAATTTTACTGCAATTGCCCAAAGACTAGAATTAGTAGATGAAGCTGTAGAAAATGCACAAAGATATGAGGGTCAAGAAGATGTATATTTTTACTATCGTTATCAACGTGGTCGCCCAGTTTTAAATATCAATAAGATAGATGAAAATATAAAATCAGGTCAACGTAGTCTCCGCAGAGAAGATTTGATTCCAGATCAATCAGTTTTATCTCAAAGAAAAGATCCTGATTTGTATCCAGAACTTTCTTATCTGAGTACAGAATTTGCTAAAATAGGTTTATATCGTCACTGGCAAATGGGACGATATTCAGAACCAAGAAATGCTCAAAAAACTGATTTACCTCAACATCCTTTATTAGAAGATGCAAGTAATTTAGGTCTATTTTTAAATGATTTAAAATACCGGATAGGTAGTAGAAAAATTATTGAAAAGCTCAAAAATTTCTATGAGCCAGCGGAAGAATTAGATGTAATAATATATGGTGGCACGGTACAGATATTTATTCGGGAAGAAGGTCTGATCAAACCAATTCCTGCAACTCGTTTATCAGATGGAACACTGCGCTATTTATGTTTAATGGCTTTACTTCTTGACCCAACTCCACCACCACTAATTTGTATTGAAGAACCAGAAATAGGTTTACATCCAGATATTTTACCAACAATTGCTGAAATGTTAATAGAAGCATCTCAGAGAACACAATTAATTATAACTACTCACTCTGATACTTTAGTTTCTGCTTTGAGTGAATATCCTGAATCTGTAATAGTTTGTGAACGAGATGATGCAGGAACTCACCTCCGTCGGCTTGATCCAGAAAGACTTAAAAAATGGTTAGAAAACTATACTCTTGGTGAACTTTGGCGCATGGGGGAAATTGGAGGAAATAGATGGTAAAGGAGATTCGGATTTATATAGAAGGTGGTGGTGATAAAAAAGATCAAAAAGATTTTATTAGACAGGGATTTAGTAAATTTTTTAAACCTTTGATTGATATATCTCGCAGTCAGAAAATTCGGTGGAATATTATTATTTGTGGTTCTCGTAATAATGCTTTCCGTGATTTTCAAAATGCTTTACAAGATTATCCAGAAGCTTTTAATGTGTTGTTGGTTGATGCAGAAGCACCTGTGAAACAAAATTCCCCTTGGGAACATTTGAAATATAGAGATAATTGGGATAAACCAGCAGAAGTTGATGATAATAACTGCCATTTGATGGTTCAAACAATGGAAGCTTGGTTTATCGCTGATATTGAAACTCTGAAAAAATTTTATGGACAGGGATTTAAAGAAAACGCTATTCCCAAAAATGCTAATGTGGAAACTATTGCTAAAGAGAATTTAGAACCTACTCTTACAACTGCTACTGCTAATACCACCAAGGGAGAATATCACAAAATTAAACACGCTTACAAACTTTTAGAATTGCTAGATGTATCTAAAGTTCGTCAAGCTTCTCCTTATTGCGATCGCATTTTTACTACACTAACAGCAATCATGGGCATATTAAAATCATAATCTCTCTCTTCCTCTTTGCGCCTCTGCGCCTTTGCGTGAGACTTCCTAAATCCACAACACCAAAAAATAAATAAACTTTAAGCGATCGCACTCCCATCCCCCACATCACGCTATCATCGGGTATTGTGCCATAATCTGTGCCTAAACTCTCAGCATCTACCATGACGACTCCGACACCAGAACCCAATCAACCTAATACACCTCTTAGCGATACAAATCTGGTAGAAGACCGCAGCAAGCTGAGTAAGATGTATCAGCACTATGTAGAAATGAAGGATAAATATCCTCATGCATTACTGCTATATCGCGTCGGTGATTTTTTTGAAACTTTTTTCCAAGATGCAGTCACAGTCTCCAGAGAACTAGAATTAGTTTTAACCAGTAAACATGGTGGTGAACTTGGTCGCATCGCTATGACCGGTGTACCTCACCACGCTTGGGAACGCTACACAACCCTGCTGGTAGAAAAAGGTTACGCTGTGGTGATTTGCGACCAGGTGGAAGACTCTGCTGATGCTATTGGTTTGGTAAAACGCGAAGTTACCCGCATCCTCACACCAGGGACTTTGTTAGAAGAAGGAATGCTCAAAGCAAGTCGCAATAATTACCTAGCGGCTGTGGTAATTACGGTTAATCATTGGGGTTTAGCTTACGCAGATATATCCACAGGGGAATTTCTCACCTGTCAAGGTAGCGATTTAGAAAACCTTACTCAAGAATTAATGCGCTTGCAACCTTCCGAGGTGCTATTTCCCACCAACGCCCCCGATTTAGGTACTTTACTGCGTCCAGGGGAAACTTCGCCATCTCTTCCCCAATGTTTACCACCCACATTTTGTTATAGTTTGCGATCGCAACTTCCCTTTTCCCAAGCCGAAGCTAGAAGTAGATTATTGCAGAAATTCAAAGTGCGATCGCTTGAAGGTTTAGGATGTGAACATCTCCCCCTCGCCGTTCGCGCTGCTGGTGGACTATTGGAATATATCGAAGATACCCAAAAAGAAAATACCGTTTTTCTGCAACTATTACACACCTATACCCTGACTGATTATCTCATCGTTGACCACCAAACCCGACGCAACCTAGAAATTACCCAAACCGTTCGTGATGGCACATTTCACGGTTCTTTATTATGGGCTTTAAACAGAACTAGCACCGCAATGGGTGGACGAGCTTTAAGAAGATGGTTGTTACAACCGCTACTTGATATCAAAGGTATTAAATCACGCCAAGATACTATTCAAGAATTGGTTACAAACACCCCTCTCCGTCAAGATTTACGGCAGTTATTACGGCAAATCTACGATTTAGAACGGTTAACAGGTCGTGCAGGTTCAGGAAGAGCAAATGCACGGGATTTAATCGCTTTAGCTGATTCCCTCTCCCGTTTACCAGAATTATCATACCTAGCATCAGAAGCCCAATCCCCATTTCTCAAAGCCTTGCAAAAAGTACCCGCTGTACTGGAAGAATTAGCAAAAAAATTACAACTTCATATCGTAGAATCACCACCTATTCATCTCAAAGAAGGTGGTTTAATTCGTCCAGGGATAAATCCACAGTTGGATGAAAGAAAAGCAACAGTAGAAGCAGATCAACAATGGATTGCAAATTTAGAAGTTGATGAAAGGGTGAGAACGGGAATTCCGAATTTGAAGGTAGGATTTAATAAAACTTTTGGTTATTACATTAGTATTTCGCGTTCTAAATCTGACCAAGTTCCGGATAATTATATTCGTAAGCAAACGTTAACAAATGAGGAACGTTACATCACCCCAGATTTGAAAGAACGAGAAGCGCGAATTCTCACAGCTAGGGATGATTTAAATCAGTTGGAATATGAGATTTTTGCAGCTTTGCGGGAAGAAGTGGGCAGTCATGCGGAAATAATTCGCAATATTTCCCGTGCGGTAGCGGCTGTAGATGTGTTGTGTGGTTTGGCTGAATTGGCTGTACATCAAGGTTACTGTCGTCCTGAAATGCTTGCGGGGCGGGAGATTGAAGTCGTTGATGGTCGTCACCCAGTAGTGGAACAGTCTTTACCTGCTGGGTTTTTTGTTCCTAATTCGACTGGGTTAGGAGGAGAAACGAACCGCAGAGACGCGGAGGAGGAGAAGCCTGATTTGGTGATTTTGACGGGGCCAAATGCTAGTGGGAAGAGTTGTTATTTAAGACAGGTGGGGTTGATTCAGTTGATGGCGCAGGTCGGAAGTTTTGTGCCAGCGCGGTCTGCTAGACTGGGAGTGTGCGATCGCATTTTTACCCGTGTCGGCGCTGTTGATGATTTAGCAACTGGTCAATCTACCTTTATGGTAGAAATGAATGAAACTGCCAATATCCTCAATCATGCAACTGCTAAATCTTTGGTTTTGCTAGATGAAATTGGTCGCGGAACTGCAACTTTTGACGGTTTATCAATAGCTTGGGCTGTAGCAGAATATTTAGCAGTAGAAATTCAATCGCGGACAATTTTTGCCACCCATTATCATGAGTTAAATGAACTAGCTAGTATTGTTCCTAACGTAGCTAATTATCAAGTTACAGTTAAAGAATTACCAGATCAAATTATCTTTTTGCACCAAGTTCAACCAGGTGGTGCTGATAAATCCTATGGAATTGAAGCCGGAAGATTAGCAGGTTTACCAGCAGTGGTAATAAAGAGGGCAAAACAGGTAATGGGACAAATAGAAAAACATAGTAAAATTGCAATGGGTTTGCGTGAAGGACTTTAATTATTTCGATTACTTCGTGTAGGGGAGTTACAATACGCCCTACAAATTATTAAATAGTTTTTTCTAAACACTCTTTCAATTGTTTGGCAACTACTCTAACATAAGGTTCATTTAGTAGAGAAAGATGAGAACCAGGAATATGATAAATATCTAATTCACCTGTAACTATCTCACCCCAACCAAATTGAGGATCGTATTTTATACCTATTTTATCGGTTCGATTTTCATCCTTAGTTCTAAACAAAGCTACTCTACCTGCATAAGTAGGAAAAGTATATTTCTCCAAAGCTTGGGTATTAGCATCCATGATTTGTAAATACTTATCAGTTTTTGGTGACTTTGAGGATATCTTTAAAACATGAGAAGCAACATTTAAATAATATTTGTATGCCTTTTTAATACAGTATTTAGTGTGTCGGCTCCAACCTAGAACTTTTTTTAAGACGTAATCATGACCACCTTGGATGATATTCTTTAAATGTAAAGGAATTCTTTTCAACACTGATAATCTTTGGAAATACCCTGGACGACAGGTATCAAACATAGCTACAAGACTTACTTTTTCACCTTGCTTTTGCAGTTGTTGCGCCATTTCATAAGCAACTAAACCACCAAAAGAATACCCTCCTAAAAAATAAGGCCCTTGTGGTTGAATAGTCCGTATTTCTTGAATATAGTGCGCGGCCATGTCTTCCACCCGAACGAAAGGAGGCTGTTTTCCATCTATTCCTTGGGGTTGAAGTCCATAAACAGGTTGTTCTAACCCTAAATGTATTGCTAAATTACGATAACATAGCACTTCTCCACCCAGAGAGTGAACAACAAACAAAGGTGGTTTAGAACCTTGGGGTTGAATTGCTACCAGAGACGATTGGTGTGATTTTGCTGATAAGGTATTTACTAAAATTGGTTCTTGACGGATAATTTGAGCGATCGCACTCACTGTACCAATAGGAAACAAAGATGCTAATGGCAGTGTTTTACCAAATTTATCCTCTATAGCCGCAAATAACCGCACAGCCAAGAGCGAATTTCCCCCCAATTCAAAAAAGTTATCTTCTGTTCCAATAGGTTTAACACCTAAAAATTCTTCCCAAATTTGCGTTAGTTGATATTCTAGATCATCACAAGGAGGCGCAAAAGTTGCAGTTATTTCTGGTTTTACTAACTCAGGCTCTGGTAAAGATCGGCGATCTGTTTTACCATTAGGTGTTAATGGCAAAGCATCCAAAAATACAAATACACTAGGCATCATGTAATCTGGTAGTTTATCTTGTAAATATTGCCTTAATTCCTTAATAGGTACAGGTTTTTGTTTGGAAACAACATAAGCTACTAAACGTTTTTCTCCAGGAATATCTTCACGGGCTATAACTACAGCTTCTTTGAGAGTGTCACTATTCAGAAGTTCCATTTCAATTTCTGTAACTTCAATTCTGAAGCCTCTAATTTTTACCTGAAAGTCTATTCTTCCCATGTGGACTAAACAACCATCAGCCTCAATACGCCCTAAATCTCCAGTGCGATATATCCTTTCACTTTCATTTTGAATATCAGACAAAAATACAGCTTTCGTCATTTCTGGTTTTTGCCAATAACCAAGAGCTAAATATTTACTTTTAACAGCAATTTCGCCAATGCTACCACTTTCTATTTCTGCCCCATTATCGTCTAACAATACAACTTCCATCCCTTCAATACCATAACCAATGGGAACACTACCACCCATAATTTCCGTATTTTTGTTAACAATAAAATTCCTAAAAGTTCCAGTTTCAGTTGCTCCTAAACTCGCATACAAAATACAGTCCTCAGCAAAATATTGTTTGTAGTTCTCCACATCTTTAATTAAGGTAGCTTCACCACCTAATTTCACCAAGCGAATATGAGGAAACTGTTTTCCACTTGTAAGAACTTCCACAAAATGCCGAAACAGGGTAGTAAAGGAATGGTAAATAGTAATTTCTTCTTCAATTAGCCAATTAACTAAATTATTTAAGCCCTGTTTTTTCACATCATAAGAATAAAGAGACGCACCATTTAGCAACGTATAGAAAATACATAATAATCCTCCTAACGCACTACATGAATAGAGAAAAACTACTCTATCTTCTGGGCTAATCAGTAAAGTATTAGTATCAGTCATGCAGTAATGTAATGAATTAATATGACTCTGCACTACTCCTTTTGGTTTACCAGTTGACCCACTAGTGTAAATTATGTAAGCTGGTGTTTCAGGTAATACATAAATATTTGGATTTTCATCGGCAACATCGTTAATATTTTCATCAATATTTAATATAGGACAATTATTATTAGCTAATTCATGAGCTAAAGCTAAATTTTGATTATTGGTAATAATCAGAACAGCTTGAGAATCTTCTAAAATATAAGCTAGTCTATCAATGGGAAATGTAGAGTCTAAAGGTACAATGATTTTTCCTGTTTTCAATCCCCCAAAGATACTAGTAATAAAATCTGCACCTTTTTCGAGTAATAAAGCAATAACTTCTAGGTTTTCTACTTTTTGGGAAAGAATATTATTTGCTAATCGGTTCGCATTTTTATTTAGTTGTTCATAAGTTAGAGTTTCAGTACTAGTTTTGACAGCAATAGAGTGAGGATATTTCTTAACTTGTTGTTCAAAACGAGTAGAGATAGACTGTTCAATATTTTCTAATTCAAATCTAATAAAGCCTTCAGGAGGAGTAATTAATTTGTTGCAAACAAACTTTTGATTGAAAAACTTCTTGGGAATTGTTCGGTAAATATTAGTCATTTGTACTCTAAAAAATAGGTTTATGCCAGAAAAACATCGTAAAATCCTGGAAATGCTTAATCAATAAAGCATTAGATTATACTCACAATAAGTTAATTATTTGATTTTATAGGTAAGGGTTTTTCGTAATCTTATAAAAGATTGAATCTCAATAGATATTTCGCTTTTGGTATTACGGAAATATTTTTATATTGATTACTCAAAATAAATGGTACTGCCAATAACTAAAAATTGCCAGAGATACTCATTATCTTTCATAAAATCTTTATTTACACTTTAAATTCCAGAATTGTATCCCTATTTACTAAAAAGATGCTATAAATTAAACACTTTTTTGACTACTACTTATTTGATCAACATGATAGTCCCCAACCTGCGGAATATTGAGATAAAAGTGCTTATCTCTCCTATCAAGCATTCTTTTTCTGGCTACGTTAAAAATATACTCATTTATTCTCAACCAGCAAATTGTAATCGGTGTTTTGTTTATGTTTAGACCAATAGGATTCAGTTTTATAGTTTGTATTGCTAAAAATTTTCTTGTATGGACGGATTGCAAACCACACTTACTGTATAATTAATGACTATATAAACCAAAATATAGACAAATAAATAACCCAAAATGAGCAAACAGGAAATCGACCCCCCCAGACAAAGCCAAGGTGCAAAAAAATCTGCTATTTTATCCTTAAGCTTGTACCTGTTAGCATTGCTCATTTCCTCCTCCCACAGCAACCAAGCCATAGCCCAAATAATTCCTGACAAAACCCTCCCAACTAACTCTCAGGTACAACAAAATTGCACAGTCTGTGAAATTAACGGTGGTACCGTTAAGGGAGTTAATCTATTTCATAGTTTCCAAGAATTTTCTGTACCTACAGGTGGTGAAGCCTTATTTAATAATGGTTCGGCAATTCAAAACATCCTCACCAGAGTAACAGGTAACACCATCTCCCATATTGATGGACTGATTCGTACTCATGGTCATGCAAACCTGTTTTTCATCAATCCTAACGGGATTGTATTTGGAGAAAATGCCAACTTAAACATTGGTGGTTCTTTGATAGCGAGTACAGCCAACAGCATCAAATTTGTAGATGGTACGCAGTTTAGTAGTCAAGTTTCTCAAAGCACACCATTATTGACTATCAGTATGCCTGTAGGATTGCAATTTACAGCGCATCCTAGTTTAATTCAGGTAAATAGTAAAGCTACTGGATTGCAGATACAACCAAATCAAACCTTAGCTTTAGTAGGTGGTGATATCAGCTTAGATGGTGCAACACTAAAAACGAATGGAGGGAGATTAGAACTAGGTAGTGTTGCTGGAGAAGGTTTAGTTAGCCTTACCTCCACCAACCAAGGATTTTCCCTGGCTTATGATGGCATACAAAAATTTGGCAATATTCAACTAACTGCTGAAGCTAATGTTGATACCAGTGGCATCGGTGGGGGAGAGATGCAAATACAAACTGGTAATTTGCAAATGAGTGAAGGATCACGCATCGTATCTTTCACTTTGGGGTCATTACCAGGAGGTAATATAACCATTAACGCCACTAATACTATAGAAATAATTGGTACTGATGAATTTGAGAAAAAAGCAGCAAATATTCTCGATCCCAGCGCTGATGTTTCTGAGGCACGGGATGGTTTTTTTATCCTTAGTAATGGTTCTGGCAGTACCGGAAATTTAGAAATTAATACAAATAAATTGATACTTAAGGATGGAGCTATTTTACTAGTTTCTGTCATTAATCAGGGTAATGCTGGTAATCTCAACATTAACGCCTCTGAGTCAGTAGAAGTAATTGAATCTTTATTAG
Source organism: Anabaena sp. EIM26 (assembly GCF_057568715.1). Lineage (NCBI taxonomy): Bacteria > Bacillati > Cyanobacteriota > Cyanophyceae > Nostocales > Nostocaceae > Anabaena > Anabaena sp. EIM26. The sequence continues at coordinate 4,499,481 of NZ_CM172472.1, forward strand.
CAACAGGAAATCGACTCCAAAGTAGTGGAGATGCTGGTAACATCAATATTAAGACAAAAAATTTGCTGCTTCAAAATCGAGGATCTATTGCCAGTAGTTCTTTGGCTACAGGGAAAGCAGGTAATATTAATATTAATGCTTCTGAATCAATTCAACTAACCCCAAGTGAAACTTTTTACCAAGTATTTGGTGATATAAATGTTAATACAAATATTAACTCTTCTACCGTGGGCATTGCTGATTCTGGAAATATAGAAATTAGCACTAAGCAATTAATTTTAAGAAAAAATACTGCTATATCGGCTTCCACTTTTGGCTCTGGGAATGGTGGTAATTTAACAATTAATGCCTCTGATATTCACTTGATTGGTAAAGGATCTGAAAGCTTTGTGAATGCTTTAGGTACTGCATCGGAAATTGGTGCTACAGGAAATGGAGGCAATTTAAATATTAATGCTAATACTTTGCAAATGCAGGATGGCAAAATTAGCGCTGGTGCTGTTGGTGTCGGGAATGGAGGAAACTTACTTCTTAATGTTAATAAACTGCAACTTCAGGAAGGAGCAGAAATCAGCGTTTCCACTGTTAATGCAGGTAAAGCTGGAACCTTAACAGTCAATGCTGTTGATATCCAACTAGTGGGTACTGATATTAATGGATCATCCAGTGGTTTTTTTGCCAGTTCTGGTTTAAGTGCAACAGGGGCAGCAGGAGATATAAAAGTTAATACAAGTAATTTGCAAATCCTCGATCGGGCTACAATTACTGTAGAGGCTTTAGGCTCAGGAAATGCAGGCAATTTGAGCTTGAAAGCTAACTCGATTTTGATGGATAAATTTAGTACCATTAGTGGCAATAGTCTCAGTAATAGTACTGCTACTAGTCAAGAGCAAGCTAGTATTGATTTACGTTTTCAAAATTTGATTATGCGTAATGGTAGCAAAATCACTACTAATGCGACTGGTAACAATGTGATTGGTGGCAATATCACTATTGTGACTGATGTTTTAGCAGCAGCAGAAAACAGTGACATTAGTGCCAATTCGACTGATTTTCGTGGTGGTCGAGTGATAATTACGACTCAGGGTGTCTTTGGGACACAGTTTCGAGATCAACTAACTCCAGAAAGTGATATTACTGCCACTGGGGCAAGTCCAGAGTTTAGTGGTACAGTGCAAATCAATCAGTTATCTACCAATCCCAGTCAAGGTTTAATAGATCTCTCTACTAGTGTGATTGATACCGATAATCAGGTTTCCCAGGAATGTGCAGCTGGTAGCAAATTTGCCAGTCGAGAAAATAAATTTACTATCATTGGCCGTGGTGGATTACCATCTAGCCCTGATGATTTATTTACAGGGACAAGAGCATTAGTAGATTTGATAGAACTAGTGCCTGATCAACAAAATAGCCCAGATATTCAACCTGTAGGTGTTAGTGACACTATACCGACAGAGATTGTAGAAGCGCAAGGATGGGTTTTCGATGCCAAAGGTCAAGTTAACTTAGTTGCTCAATCAGCAAATGTTCTACCCCACGGTCTTATTCTACCGAAGACTTCTTGTTTTGCACCTTAACTGTATAATTAACCCTCAGGATTTGACCACTTTTTGTCAGACGTGGGGCTTCTGTCAGTTCAAGCTAAAATAAGACTAGAGACAAAATTTGAAATTACTGAGTGCTATTACTCAGTTAAATAGAAGTAAAATGGGATTCTTTGATTCTGAGATAGTTCAACATGAAGCCAAGCAGCTTTTTGAAGATTATCAATCGCTGATTAAGCTTGGCAACGACTACGGCAAATTTGACCGCGAGGGCAAAAAGCTGTTTATTGAGCAAATGGAAGCAATGATGGATCGATATCGCATCTTTATGAAGCGTTTTGAGCTATCAGAAGACTTCATGGCTCAAATGACCATAGAGCAACTAAAAACTCAGCTAGGTCAGTTTGGCGTTACCCCGCAACAAATGTTTGAGCAAATGAACGTCACCCTCAACAGGATGAAAGCCGAACTGGAAAAAACGCCTTGAGGGGGAGACTGGGGACAGAGTATTTATCGTTCTTCTGCCCCCTGCCTCTGCTTCCTAATTTGATTTAGGACGAGAAAACTGAGAAGGTGACTTGAATTTCTCTACAGGTACATCCTTAAGAGCTTTGATCATAAAATCACGCCAGATAGGAGCAACCATACCACCGCCTGTAGCACCGCTAGACAATTGGCGGTTATCGTCTCTCCCGATCCAGACAGCAGTTGTGAGTTGTGGTACTGTACCCACAAACCAAATATCTTTTTCTGAAGAAGTTGTCCCCGTTTTACCTGCTACTGGCCTGTCTATAGCAGCGCCTTTACCTGTACCACTTGTAACAACAGATTGCATGACATCAATAATCGCTGCTGATGCCCAAGGGTCAAGGACTCGCTGCGGTTTAGGCGTGTTGTCAAGCAACACATTTCCACTGCTATCTGTTACCCGTACAATCACTGTTGGTGGTGACTGCCAGCCATAATTAGCAAAGGTAGCATAGGCACTAGCCATTTCTAGAGGTGTCACACCAATTGCACCCAAAGGTAAAGAAGTAACAGGTTCCATCGGACTCATAATGCCCAAGGTGCGGCAAATTTCAATCACTCTATTCATCCCTACGGTTTTACCGAGCTTAATCACAGGGATATTACGAGACTGAGCTAAAGCAGTCCGAATTGACATTGCACCGCTAAAGCCGCCATCATAGTTTCTCGGAAAGTACCAACCATTACCATCTCGGTAACTAACTGGAGAATCTACAACTGTACTATCTGGAGTATATTTACCAGTAGCAAAGGCAGCATAATAAACAAAGGGTTTAAACGCTGAACCAGGCTGGCGTTGAGCTTGGGTGGCGCGGTTGAACTCACTGGCTTTAGAATCTACACCACCCACTAGGGCTTTAACAAAATGAGTGCGGGGGTCAATTGCCACAAGGGCCATTTGATTTTTGTATAAACCTCGACCCAGTAGGGTTGTATGCCACTTAGCGACTGTTTCTTCTGCCATTTCTTGAAATTTAGCATCGACAGTAGTCTGTACCCGCATTCCGCCTTTTAGCAATGCTTCACGCCCAAACTTTTTCGCCAATTCTTGGGCTACGGCATTGGTTATGTAAGGTGAAGCACTACCTTGAAATGACCTGATTCTACCGAGTTTAATTTCTTGCTTGAGAGCATCATCATATTCTTTCTGGGTAATCCAAGTCAATTCCAACATCCGCCCCAGCACTTCTTTTTGCTTCAGTTTTGCCAGCTTCATACTAGCGAAGGGGCTGAATTCTTCCGGGGCTTGGATTAAACCAGCCATCATTGCTGATTCACCCAAAGTTAAAAATTCTGCTGATTTGTTAAAGTAACTCCGTGCTGCTGTTTGTACGCCGTAATTGTTATGACCCCAATAAACTTGATTGAGGTACATTTCTAAAATTTGGTCTTTGTTGAGAATTTGTTCTAACCGAATTGCTAGTACAGCTTCTGCTAATTTGCGAGTAAAAGCACGTTTTTGAGACAAAAACAGGTTTTTGACTAACTGCATGGTGATGGTAGAACCACCTTCTTTGACACCACCTGCTATTAAGTTGACGACTATAGCCCGGCCAACACCAGTGGGGTTAATACCGTGGTGAGTGTAAAAGTGACTATCTTCACTGGCTAATACTGCCCGTTTCAGATTTGGGGAAATTCTATCTAGGGGTACGACTTCCCGATTAGCTTCACCATGAAATCTTGTTAAAAGTTTACCTTTAATGTCATATATGTATGTAGTTTCTGAAGGAGAAAAGTTACGTAATTGTCTCACGTCTGGCAAATTGCGGAAACTAGTGGCTAGTCCAACCAGTCCCCCGGCTACAATAGAGCTTGTTAACAGCGTGATAGATAGCAGAGTAGCGCCGGTTACTTGACCTACTCCTTTAAAAAACTCAAATCCAGATGAAGCCTGCTCTTGTGGCTGTTTGTCTTCAAAAGTCCTAGACGACACGGCGTTCTCACTTCCTCACTAGTAAATATAAATGTAATTGATGGAATGAAAAAAGTAGGTTAATTTTTTGCAATTATAGTAGTCTGGCAGAGCAAAATACAGATAATTTGCCAGTGAACATAACTAACCTAATTTCTAAAGTACAAAGTGTAGTTAATAGCGAATTTCATATTATGACGCAAAATTTCTCTTGGTTACATCGTGGTGTGGCAGATATTTTTCCTCAACCTCATGATGATAGTGAAGCTGAAAGTCTAGAAACCCGATTAGCTAATGCAAGTCGTCCTTTAAGAGTCAAGCTAGGTATTGATCCTACTGGTGCAGATATTCATCTTGGTCATAGCATACCTGTGAGAAAACTGCGAGCTTTTCAAGATGCTGGTCATACGGCTGTTCTGATTATTGGCGATTTTACGGCTCGTATTGGTGATCCTACTGGTAAATCTGATGTGCGTCGTCAACTGACAGAGGCAGATGTGGCGCAAAATGCTCAAACTTATCTTGACCAAGTTCGCCCTATTTTAGATTTTGACACACCAGGCAGGTTGGAGGTGCGTTATAACTCAGAGTGGCTTTCCCGTCTTGATTTGGGGAAAACTTTGGAGTTACTTTCTACTATGACTGTGGGACAGATGTTAGCTAAGGAGGGTTTTGCGGAACGTTATAAGAAAGAGAATCCTATTTTCCTCCATGAGTTCCTGTATCCATTAATGCAGGGTTTTGATTCTGTGGCAGTTGAGGCTGATGTGGAGTTAGGCGGTACTGATCAAAAGTTTAACATTGCAGTAGGTAGAGATTTGCAACGCCATTTTAATCTAAAACCTCAATTTGGGCTACTGTTGCCAATTTTGATTGGGACAGATGGTGTACAAAAGATGTCTAAGTCTTTGGGTAATTATGTGGGCTTGGGAGAACACCCTTCTCAAAAGTATCAGAAGCTCCAAGGTGTGCCAGATAATTTACTGTCACAATATTTTGAGTTGCTGACAGATTTACCTTTAGATAGTTTGCCAGAAAATCCACGCGATCGCCAAGAATTTCTCGCTTGGGAAATTGTCAGACAGTATCACGGGGAACAAGCCGCTAATGAAGCGAAGGAAGCTGCAAAAAGCGGTGGTAAGGAAGGTGCTGTTCCTGAGTTCTCTCTGACTGCTGTACCTCAATTTCCGGCTAAATTATCTGTTATTCTCGGTTCTAGTGGTTTGTGTAAGAGTAACGCGGAAGGTAGGCGCAAAATTCAAGAGGGTGGTGTGCGGTTAGATGGTGATAAGGTGACTGATGTGGATGCTACTTTTGCCACATCTGCGGATTTATACGATAAGGTTTTGCAAGTGGGTAAAAAGAATTTTGTTCGTCTTGTACCATGATTAAGTTAATGAAACGCAGATAAACGCAGATGAACGCCGATAGTCGGATTATTGTTCCTTTAGATGTACCAGATTTAGAAAGTGCGATCGCTCTTGTGGATAAACTTCCTCAAGTCACTTTCTGGAAAGTCGGTTTAGAACTGTTTACCAGCACGGGCCCCACAATTCTCGAAATTCTCAAATCTCGCCAAAAACGCATTTTCCTAGATTTGAAGTTTCATGATATCCCCAACACTGTTGCGGGTGCTTGTCGTGCTGCGGCTGGTTATGGGGTGGATTTATTGACAATTCACTCTACTAATGGTATGGATGCCCTGAAAGCTGCTACAGAAGCGGTGCAAGTAGGAGCAGAAAAAGCGGGTACAAAACCGCCCAAATTAATTGCAATTACTTTATTAACCAGCATTTCAAGCAGACAATTGGCGTTTGAATTAAAAATACCCATAGAATTGCCAGAATTTGCTTTACAAATGGCGCTTTTAGCTCAAGAATCGGGTTTAGATGGGGCTGTGTGTTCACCCCAAGAAGTGGGACAATTACGGGAAAGTTGTGGAAATGACTTTTTGCTGGTTTGCCCTGGTGTCCGGCCAACCTGGGCTGAAAAAGGAGACCAAAAGCGATCGCTCACACCCTCTCAAGCTATCAAAGCCGGTGCCGATTATCTAGTCATTGGTCGTCCAATTACAGCAGCGGTTGATCCTGTGTTAGCTTGGCAGAAGATTACTGAAGAACTGTAGAAGGAGTCAGGAGTCAGAAGCCAGGAGTAAAGAAGAAGGAAGAAGGAGTCAGATTAGTCCATATCTCATTTATCTGCAATCTGCTGTATATGGCAACTACTAAGGTGATTAGGAAATCAACTAATGATAAAACTTAGACACAAACAGATTTTTAAACCTGTCACCTGTCATCTATCACCTGTTACCTATAGTTGGTGGTTAGTAGCCTGTAGTTGCTGGCTATTAGTTTATTCAGCACTTCATTCTCCTGCACTTTCCAAAACTCTCACTCCCAAAACTGTCAACCCAGAAATAGGTAATTCTTGTTCAGAGCAAAATTTAGAAACTTTAACTACTCAGCTACTGTTAGATTTACCGAGTTACGCCAATCGTGCCACGCAACGCGCTCGTCGTCTCAGTCGCAGTGTTGATATTTTCCCTTATGTATTGGTAGCGGGTAAACCTGAGTTTCAAGCTTTACCTTTGAATACTGGGATTGATACCGCAAATAAATATGAATCAGAAGGAGTAGAGCAAGTTTTCTTTACTACCTTTGAAAGACAGTATTTAAATCAAAAAGCCGTAGAATTACAACAATTTCACTGGTTGTTTTTGACAAAAACTAAAAATGGTTGGAATGTAGTGATGATGTTTACTCGCACTGGTGAATATCCAGTTAAACCACCTATTGCACCACCAAGGGAGAGTAGTGATAGTGCGATCGCTCAAGGTGTTAAACTTTGGTTACGCGATTGTCAAGCCGGAAGTGTGCGAAGGCGATAGTTAGAAATATATTTTTTAATTTAAATGCCGTATCTAGCTAAAATTTTACTATATCCAATTAAATCATTGGATGGAATCGAAGTAAAAAAAGCGACGATTTTACCCAGTGGCGCACTTAAAAATGACCGCGAATTAGCTATTGTTGATGCACAGGGTAAATTTGTCAATGGTAAACGTCATGCAAAAATCCATTTATTGCGCTCAGAATTTTCTCTAAAAGAGAGAATTATTCACATCAAACTCCCAGGTAGCAACTCACCACAAATTTTTCATCTTGATAGAGAACAGCCAGAACTAGAAGAAACCTTAAGTGATTTTTTCGGATTTGCTGTCAAATTAACCCAAAACACCAACATGGGTTTTCCTGATGATACAGACTCACCTGGTGCAACAGTAATTAGCACCGCAACATTAACAGAAACAGCATCTTGGTTTCCTGGTATGAGTGTAGACGAAATGCGTCGTCGGATGCGTGCCAATATTGAAATTGATGGTGTCCCCGCATTTTGGGAAGATAGGCTGTATACTGCCAATGGAGAAACAGTATCTTTTGTAATAGGAGACGTGCAGTTTTTAGGAATTAACCCCTGTCAACGTTGCATAGTTCCTACAAGAGATTCTTTTTTAGGTGAAGCTTACCCCAACTTTCAAAAAATATTTGTGCAGAAACGTCAAGAAACTATGCCCACTTGGGTAGCAGTATCAAGATTTAATCATTTTTATAGATTGAGTGTCAATACAAAAGTAGCTAAATCAGAAGTTGGAAAAACCATAGAAATTGGTAATAATATCGAAATCTCTTCATAACAAAGTTAGATAACTATAGGACTAAAACTGCTTATGATACTAAGTGTAAGATTGTAGGGTGCGTCAGATGTCGAAAATCTGTTGACTGTTACCAAATTATTCAGTCTGACGCACCTACTAGAACATCGGTTGTGTAAGTCCTAAACTAATGCAAGGAGGTAGGAAGTAATAAAGCTTACTTGTTCAGGATTTTAAACTTTTTTAGTGGATAGTTATTTTCGCTATAAAAACTTTAATCACCACAACCACCATCACCTCCACCGTCAGATACCCCACTGTCGCAACTGCTTGAGTCATTGCTGCTACCACTGTCATAACTCCCAGCATCTCCAACAAACCAAGTATCGCTGCTGCTAGAGTAGTCGTTAGAGTCAGAATTTTTTCTAGTAGATGAATTGTTACTGGTTGAATTAGCTGCTATTGTCAACATTAGGATAGGAAAACCTACTAATAAGAGTACAGCCGTTAAACCAATGAGAACTGACATAGTTTTCCTGTTTTGGTGATGTTTCCCAGATTAACCAGCAAAAAAGTCTCACTATAGCCTTCAGTTCCATCAGATGTTATTCCGAATTTCATCATACTTAGCCCTGACAGCTTGGATATCCTGCCACATCAACCATTTAGGCGAACCTTTTTCTTTAGAAGGGTTACGCAACAGATAAGAAGGATGAAAAATCGGCATACATAACCGCCCTTCCCATTCCAACCATTGCCCGCGAATTTTCGTAATTCCCTGCTTACTGCCTGTAATGCCTTTGACCGCAGTTGCACCAGTTAATAAAATAATCTTCGGGTCAACTAAACGAATTTGTTCTAATAAATAAGGTTTACAAGCTGCCATTTCATCAGGTGTAGGAACTCGATTTTCTGGAGGACGGCATTTGTTGATATTACAAATATATACATCTTTCTCTGTACTTAATTCTACAGATGCCAAAATTTTCTCTAATAACTGCCCAGACTTACCCACAAAGGGTAAACCGGTTTCGTCTTCGCTTTGTCCTGGTGCTTCCCCAATAATCATAATTTTGGCTTGGAGATTACCACGTCCTACTACAGCATGAGTGCGATTTTCACCCAACCCACAACGACGGCAATTGTTGCAGTGCTGCGCTAAATCGGCCATATGGGAATATGTACCCGACGGAATCGGAATTTTCGCGTCTGTGGGAATCAAATCTTTTTGGTTAAAGCTTGATTCATTAAAGAGACTCAGTTGGGTGTCGCTGCTCATGAAAATGGAGGTTTTCGCTAGGAAATTTCTTTAAAGTAGACGTTTGTTGAATAAAGCAATTTGTTTGAATTCCATTGTATCAAGTAATTGTTGCTAAGGATTCAGAATACAAAATGTTTGATATAGCAAGGCGGTTTTAACTCTTAACAGAGGAGAAAATATTCGTCATCCTTCCTTTTTTCTAACTTCTAACTCCGAACTCCTGACTCCTGACCCGGATTTCTAACTCCGAACTCCGAACTCCGAACTCCGAACTCCTGACTTCTTCTTTCTAACTCCGAACTCCTAACTCCGAACTCCTAACTCCTCAATTACAATGCTTCTGGTGGGGAAATATCTGAGCCAACACAAACACTAGTAGTACTAGATTTAAGACCTGGTTTAAAATTCGCTTCAGTTTTTTGAGTCGATTGACATAGTGATGAAGATGTGGGAACAATCACTTGAGAATTTTGTACAGTGTCGTTGTTTGTTTGCTGAGAAACCAAGGATAATCCTCCCAATGCTCCAGCGACAAGGGCTGTGTAGCCTACATATAAATGTATGGGACGGATTTCTACATTTAATTTTCCAGAGTAATTTTGGGAATGATACCAAGAGGGCAAAACTGATTTTGTCTGATTGGGTATAGGTAAAGTATTAGCTAACATTGTGCCATTTAACCCTAAGGCATTCCCCATAACGCGGATAAAACCACGAATCAAAACATCTTCTGGCAATGACTCCAAATCAGCATTCTCGACTGCTTGCATCTGATGAACTGATATATGAGTGTAAATATTAAGTTTTTGCAGAGTCAGACCTTGAAACTCGCGTGCTTGCTTGAGTTGTTGCCCGATTTGACGCAGGGTTTCTAACCGCTGTTCTGCTGCTAGTTGTGCTGCTAGTTCACTTTTGGAAAGTTTTTGATGTCGCCGGAACCATCTGTTTGGTGTTTTGGTTTTGTCTTCTATGGTCTTATTTGTTACTTCATCAGGTTGAGATTTAGTTGTAGATGACAAAATACTGGAAGTATTCTCAACCAAACCTGGTTGTGGACTGGGTGTAATAATTTTTAAATTTTGCGGTGAATTACTAGATGGCTCTAAATCTACATTTGATAACTCAATGTCATCTATTTTGGGATGGGTATTTGCAACCATCTCCTGTTTTCTGGCGAACTGCTGGAATGCTAAACTAATTGCTTCTCTACCAACAGCCTTGAATAAAGTTGTAGCTTGTTCATCGGATGAACCAAGCAATTTCTGTACATTAGCGACAGCAAGGCGATATACTTTACTACGGTGTAGTTCAGATTCTATCTCTCTGAGTAGCGATCGCAATTCATCTTTACTAATTTGAACGGTAGAACTACCAGGAATGGTGAAAAAATACGCAGATGCCATAGTCATGATCTAAGTCCCTCCGGGTGCTATGGGAAACAGTGGTTTGACCTGAGTAATTTCTTCTGTAATTAATTGCGACATCCGGAGTCATGAGTATCATTTTCGATTATTTTTAGCAAAGACTCATAATTATTACTAGTAATATTTTCTTAACAAACACAAATAGACCAATAATATGAAAAGAACAATGTAACTATTTCTACTTGTAGCGGCAGATAAATAATCCTTGCAATAGAGGTAATAGGTGATTTTTTTAGTTACAATATATATTCTGTATTTCTATATTTTTAATTTGAGAGTAAGGATAAATACAGTTATAGTTTTTAACTGTGTGGGTTTGATAAGCTGTTAAGCACTTAAATTTGATAATCCTAAAATTGTTAAATCTTGTGGGGTGGGCATCTTGCCCGCCAGCCTTATACAAATTAAATGCACAACAGTTTATTTTCGGTTAAAAATTTACTTCAAGTATCGAAATGATTGTTAATGAGTTTAAAATATACACTTAATTTATATACAAAAAGTTTACGTATGTACTTCAGAGGTGATGACAGTGACTGTTTTAAATGAGGCACAACAAGAACGGCTAAAAGAGATAACTGCCAATTTACGACATATCAGACAAGAAAAATCTATCCGGTTAGAAGAAATCGCTGCTCAAACCCATATTCGACTATTTTTTTTACAAGCTTTAGAAGAATGGAGATTTGAGGAGCTACCTGAGCCTATTTTTGTGCAAGGATTTATCCGTCGCTATGCAGATAAATTAGGACTAGATGGAACTGTGATCGCAAATAGTTTTCCTATTGATGTTGTACCTCTAGAATTTAATCATTCGACTGCAAAATCAAGTTTATATATACCACTTTTTGTTCCTTATATTTTTTTATTAATAGCTGCTTCTGTTGGACTATTTTATTTACTCAAACCTAAACTTACAGGCACATCATTAGCTAAAACGCAAGATCCCATACTTGGTGTTCAAAAAGAAACTCTACCATCTCCAAATCAAAATATTTCCACACCTGCACCATCTCCAATTATTAAGTCTACTCCCTTGGCAACAACACCTTTAACTAGTCAGTCTCAGCCTTCTACAAAAATGGCTATTACTTTGGAACTTAAAGGACTATCGTGGCTGCAAGTAAAAGCTGATGGCAAAACTGCATTTGAGGGAACTTTAAGTAAGGGGGAAAGCAAAACTTGGACAGCTAAAAAATCTTTGACTATACGCTCTGGTAATGCGGGTGCAGTTTTGGTATCTGTTAATGAAGAACAACCTAAACCATTGGGGAATGAGGGTCAAGTTAAGGAAGTTACATATACTAATTAATAATTCGTAATTCGTAATTAGGACTTGCTGATAGCGTGGCTTAAACCATAAAAGTCTTTTGGTTAGAGTTCTCCAATTAAAAAAATATCCCAAAATTTCTTGTGGTGCGGGCATCTTGCCCGCTAATAATACAAGGATGGGCAAGATGCCCATCCCACAAGATTGGATCATCTTTTTTGTGGAGTTCTCTTAGGGCTAGGAGTCAGGAGGAAGAATTAGAAGCAGAGAAGAATAGTCTTGAATCTGTTCAAGTGATAGGTTTTTGGTAGTTTCAACGCTTATTCCTTGCACCTGATTCACCTTTATGAATTAATTACGAATTACGAATTATAAATTACGAATTATTAAGCTATTTTCGCTGTTTGAAGATGCCAATTAGTTGATTGCTCATAAGCATAAGCTACTTGTAAAAGTTGATCTTCTCGCAGCACTTTGCCAATTAACTGTAATCCAATTGGTAGACCTTTGCTGTCAAAACCACAAGGTACACTGATACCTGGTAAACCTGCAAGATTGACGGGAATAGTCATTAAATCATTTAAATACATACTCAAGGGATCGGTGATTTTTTCGCCGGCTTGAAATGCTGTGGTGGGTGCAGTGGGAGAGACTAAAATATCTACTTGTTGAAAAGCTGTTTCAAAGTCTTCTTTAATTAAGGTGCGGACTTTTTGCGCTTGCAGATAATATGCGTCGTAATAACCGGCGCTAAGAGCATAAGTACCAATCATAATTCGGCGTTTGACTTCTGTCCCAAATCCGGTGGAGCGTGTACGAGTGTACATGGAAAGCAAGTTGTCTGCATCTGGAGAACGCAAGCCGTATTTAACGCCGTCGTAACGAGCTAGATTGGCTGATGCTTCGGAGGGAGCGATTATGTAGTAACTGGGTACGCCATAACGGAAGCGGGGACAGGAAATGTAGTGAATTTCTGCGCCTAAACTTTCCAGTTGTGCGATCGCTTTTTTAACTGCTGCTTCTACTTCAGAATCTAAACCTTCCCCAAAAGTTTCCTTAATTACACCAACTTTGAGTTTTTTGCTTTTTAAATCTGGGGTTAAGCTGGCTGCATAATCGGGAATTTCTACATTTAAGCTGGTTGCATCTTGGGCATCATATCCTGCGATCGCACTCAACAATATAGCTGCATCTTCCACACTCCGACCAAAGGGGCCAATTTGATCCAAAGACGAAGCATAAGCCACCAACCCATAACGAGAAACTAACCCATAAGTCGGTTTCATCCCCACCACACCGCAAAAAGAAGCAGGTTGACGAATCGAACCCCCCGTATCCGAACCCAGCGATACAACGCATTCCTCAGCCGCAACAGCCGCAGCCGAACCACCAGAAGAACCACCGGGAACCCGTGAAATATCCCAGGGATTCGCTGTAACTTGATAAGCAGAGTTCTCTGTAGAACTCCCCATTGCAAATTCGTCTAAATTGGTTTTCCCAACCATTACCGCCCCAGCAGTTGCCAGTTTTTGCGTTACCGTTGATTCATAAGGTGGGACAAAATTTTCTAAAATTTTAGAGCCGCAAGTGGTGCGAATACCCTTGGTACACATATTGTCTTTGATACCAATGGGAATCCCTGCTAAGATGCCAATTTCTTCCCCAGCAGCGATTTTTGCATCCACGGCACGAGCCTGTTCTAGAGCTTGTTGTGCCGTTACAATCAGGAAACTGTGCAATTTTGGTTCTAAGGCTTGAATGCGATCTAGGGCTTCTTGGGTAATTTCAACGGCAGAACGTTCTTTTTTTACTAGCTGTTTGTGCAACTCGCGGATGGATGCCATAAATAATTTTTCTCTTTATCATTCAAGTCATTGATTTTAGCATTTACAGGACTGGGGATGGTGTTTTGTTGGTTGGTGGAATTATTTCACGCAGAGACGCAGAGAGGGGTTTGAGGGTTGGGTGATGGTAAATTATAAAGAAACAGGCTGAAAACCCTTAATATCTTTTTATTCAATGATTATGGTTATCTTCTAAATCTAAAACTTAAGATAGCTTGACAAATTGAATAAGGAAAGTATTACCTTGTGCAAATCTGAAAGTAATTTGCATGGTTGATCCTTCAGGATCTTCAAGATGTATTGGTCTACCAATTTGGAAATCTACAGGTTGCTGTTTACCTCCATTTATTGCTATATTATCAGCATACAGATAAGTTCTATATAAATTGTCTAGAATGGGATTTAAACGACCTTTTAAACTTTTAATATAACCAGTTTGATTAGGGAAAATAATTGACCCAATCTTTCCTATAGGTTTGAGAATTTGTTTGGAATCATTTTTTGGGGAAAAATTTTTAACTATTATACCTGGGAAATTTGGATGAGCAACTAAAAGGGTATAACTTTGTTTGGCTTTTATCCTTAATTCAGCTATACCATTTTTATTTGTAGCACCTTCTAAATATGTGTTATTTTTACTAACCAAAATTACTTGTGCATTATAGATGGGATTATTTTTGTGATTACGAATAGAGATTTTAACAGATATAGGATTTATGGTTGATGAAGTTTTTTGAGCAAGTGTCTGAAATTTAACTGTTGTTTTAGCTGTATTAGCTGCTCCAGGCAAGGATAATAAAGCTAATATATTAATAATTAAAATGAAAATCAGTCTAAATCGTCTTGTTTGAAGTTTTCTCTAAAACTTTCCAAAGAAAAAATGCAGGATTTTGTTTAATCTGATTTTCTTCATCTATAAAAGGCTTGATTCCTCTTGTTGCTGTGGCAATAGTGTTAGATAATCCTGTTATATTAAATCCACCAGATGTAATAGCACCTACTAAACTACCAACAAGAATAACTCCATTAGCAAATAAATTTGTATTTTTTCTTTGGCTCATTTTTTGATTAATTGCATGAATCTGAACTGCTGTTAAATCATGAAGAGCATTTTCAGCTTTAATTTTTAGTTCTTGTGGATCTTTCACTAATCTTAAATCTTTAAATTGTTTTTCGAGATGCACCCGAAAATTTTGAAATTCTTCACCATAATTCATTCTGATTTCCATTATTCTGGCAATATCAACATTTTCTAAAAAAGGTAGTTCCATGTTCAGAAAAATATTAGCTGTATTTGTTGGAATACTATTTTGTGTAGGTAAGAACTGATTAAGTAAATCAAATACAAATTGTGATTCAGCTAAATAAGAGGCTCTATATTTACTGGCAATTATATTTTTCCAAAGAACTTCATCATAAAGTTGCTTGCAGGATAAATGGAAAGACTGCGTTACCCAATTCATAAAGGAATCTATATCGGGTAGTTCATCTGGTAGCATCATTTCAGCTTCAAATGTACCTGTTTCTTCATCAAGTAACTCAAATTTGCTTTCATGCAGAATATATCCATAACCACCATCTGTATGATTATTAAAACTAATCATAATTTCTCTGCATAGTTGCAACTTATTTAAGCGAATAGCTTGTGGATAGTCAGGTAAACGCTCCAGTGATTGTATAGTAGTATTTTTATGAAAAAAATCGAGTAGAGAGTGAGGTAAAATATCAGAAAATAAATTCTCTGAATAAAGTAGAGGTAACTGCTCTGGTGGCTCTAAAAAACTATTAATAGGTAATATTTTCACGTAGTCAGCAGTCACCATTGGAGTTAAGTTTTTGACATAACTTACTACTTGTGAAAGTTGAATCATGTCCAGGGGTTCTTCTATTATTCCCAGAGAAGTCTTGAAGGCATTACTGAATTCATTTTGTTTATAGCCAAGAGAGAAAATAGGATCGTTTATGAGGTATTGATTCACATAAAAAGCACTTTGTTTCAATAAACTTAGATCAGGCATTTCTACACCTGATAGCATATTTAAATTAGATGGATTTTTTATAACTTCTTCTTCAATTTCTGATTGTTTGGACAAACAAAATTCTCTATATTCGTTTAGTTCCTTTAATATTTCATGTTCAGAAACGGTTCTGAAATTATCATTAATCAAATCATCACGGAATAAAAAGCTGTCAGCCAAGAAATCAAAAGTTTGAGATCCCATAGTTTTATTGAATCTTGATTAATACACTTATACTATCACAAACATAATTGTTATGCAACTTGCCTGATCTCTTTCCATCAAAAGAATAATGATTGAATGAAATACGAAGACACAAAGAAAAGAAGGCTCCTCTTTTCACTTGAGTAAAAAAAGCAATCTGTGGAGGGAAAGCGTTAGCAAAGCTCACCGAAGGTATCGCTCAATCTAACCTTGACATAAAATAGAATAAAATCGACTATAACGGTACAAAGCTGTATCCTCAAAATACCTATGACACTAACCCTTGATCTATCACCAGAATTAGAGCAATATCTTTTACAAGAAGCCAATCAGCATGGACTTTCTGTAGAAGCAATGGCATTGCAGCTTTTAACAAATTCTATTTTATTAAAACAAAAGCAAGCCGAAGCAGTTAATCTTATCCAATCTTGGATAGATGATGAAGATGAGTCAGAACAGCAAGAAACAGGTGAGTATTTAATTCATGTCTTAGATAATGATCGGTTGTCTGAACGCAAATTGTTTCCCGTTGAAATGAAGGGGATTACCTGGTGAACCGAGTCATTATTTTGGATACAGGTCCCCTTGGTTTAGTTACTAATCCCAAGCTATCTCCTGAGAGTGTTGAATGTGCTAGATGGCTTCAAACTCACATTAATTCAGGAAGTCGTGTGATTATTCCAGAAATTGCAGATTATGAGGTTCGACGTGAGTTATTACGAGCCAATAAAATCAAGGGAATGGCACGTTTAGATGATTTAGTCAAGCTCCTTGAGTATCTGCCAATTACAACAACTGCAATGCGAAAAGCCGCAGAACTTTGGGCAAAAGCCCGTCAACAAGGGCAACCAACAGCAGGTGACAAAACAATTGATGGCGATATGATTTTGGTGGCTCAAGCAATGACTCTAGAAGTTCCAGATGTTGTGATTGCCACAACTAATATTGGTCATTTGTCACGATTTGTTGCAGCCGACTTGTGGCAGAGCATTTCTTTAAGTTGAAATAAAATCCGTCTCAGAACCCCAAAAACAACAAAAAATTCAGATTATTGTTAACGATTGGCTGTTAATTGAGTTGAGCTATATTTGGAGTATAAAAAATGCCCAATTATTTATGCCTCCCGGTTCCTCATCTCAATCAAGTCTTCGTGAAAAACTGATCGGCTCAATTTGGCTACTAGGCGATAAATACCCCTATTCATTTGAAACCGACGGATCTTGTCAGATCATAAACCATAGTCGTTCGGGTCACTACACCATCTCACCTGATAATCGATCTGTTTTCCTGACTTGGATAACTCCTTCCTACACTGAAGAATTGCGTGTACTGGAGGATGGAAGTTTGTTCATGAGTGGAAGTTTATTAGTTGAAGTTGATAAATCAGGCGATCGCTATTTTCCTTGCTATCCTCTACCCCAACCTGATGTATATGCCCGGTTTGAGATCGATACAGGCAAAATGCCCAATTATGGAAATATTACCCTAGAAGGTCTGCAAGTAAGGCTGATTTGTAACGATTTTGGTGAGAATTTTTTATCTGAAGAACTGCACGAGTTTCAGACCCAAGAGGAAGCTGAGGAATACTATTACTCCACCATTGTCAGTAATGATCCTTACTATTCTCCTCATTCCATCGGTAAACCTGTTTACCTGGAACTCTCCGATGACAAATCTCACAAGTTCTATGAAGTCACCGTTGAAGGATTTAATCTCAAAATTCGCTATGGGCGCATAGGTACTTCTGGACAAACCGACAGCACCACCTACAAAACTCCCCGAAAACTCCAAGCTGTGGCTGAGAAAAAAATCAATGAGAAGTTGAAAAAAGGCTATGTCATATTACCTCAGCCGGGACAACATCCATCACGGCCTTCTAAATCATCTTCCAGCAGCCAAATAGCAAAAAAAACTTCCAAACCAGATTCAATTCCCTACTGGCTACCAGAAGATTTTCGCGTTTTTACTAATGACATGGGTATGGTTGGCATTTCTCCTGTTGGGGCGCGGGGATTTGAGGAGCGAATTTTACCTACTGTGAATCAGTACACTGGCGCAGATGGCGGCTATGTGGCGTTTTACTCACGAAATCCAGCCAAGGCTGTGTATTCGGTGGGTGGAGGGATCTATGTGGTGGGGCAGATTCGGCTCAAAGGCAGATATATAGGCGGAATTTTCCATCCAGCAGGATACGAAAATCAAGATATTAGTGCTGTTCCAGAATTTAAAGCTTTATGCCGTCAAACTTTTGACGTGGAAGGATGGGCTGGAGGGGACACGGGAGGCTGGTTTGCTGGGGTCGATTACCGTCATGAAGCGATGCCAAGCAGCGTTTCTTCTCAAGAAATAACTCACGCGATCAGCCAGATGATGCCTTTAACCCTGCAAGGAAACAAAGAGGCTTGGTGGCAGAATTTACAACTTCGACCTGGTTCTCATGTGGAAATTATTGCCATTTCCCATAGTTTCTCCTTTTCTTTTAATCTCATGGCAGGACAAAACTTTGCCTATCACTTCAATCCGCGCCCCAATGAAGGTCAAATCGTACAAAATACTCATGTAGGGTATTGGGGACTAGAGGAGAGACTGCCTTTACCAGCGGAGATGGGCTTTGGTCAAAAGTTTACTTTAGCGATCGCACTGCAAGAAACTGAATTAGCCGTTTATTTGAATGGTACTTTTCTCTGTCATTATCAGCATCGCATCCCACCTGCTGAAATTGATGGTCTCCGATTAGTCTCCCCTCAAGGTAGTTTGCAAATTTTATCTGTCAAAATATCTGAGCTAGAAATTACTGAAGAAGATAGAGAATGGTAAAAGTATGCATCTTCCCCAAATTCTATCTCACTAGTGGGAACACCCAATTTGATCATGATTCAATTTTTGTTGCCTTTGATGGTGTTGGCTAGTCCGACTCTGTTCATACTATGGTTTGCTTATAATCACTTGGGGTTGACTTGGAATCTGCTTGTGATTCCGGTAGGTGGAATAGTTGGGTTTATACTAATGGCGATCGCTGGGGCTTCTTTCTATGGGTATTTAATCTGGCTGGATGATCTGAAAACTGGTCCACCTGAAGCAGGATCAATCGGAGCGGGAGTTGGTAGGGGTATCATGATGTTGATTGTGATGGTTTTATTTGGCTGGATTGGCTCAGGATTCAGTGCTTGGTTGGTTTCGATTTATTTGGTCAATTAGGCTGATTGATGAAAGCTGCTGTAAATCATAATTGTTAGCCTAAAATCAGTAAATAAACAAATTATGCAAATTTAAGTAATATGGTTAAAATAATTTCCCGTCAACACGTAGGTCAAGCCAATGTTTATGATATTGGCGTTGAAGAGAATCATAATTTTGCCATCAAAAACGGTTTTATCGCCTCTAATTGCTTCAACAAATCCCACTCTACTGCCTATGCTTATGTAACTTATCAAACTGCATATTTAAAAGCAAATTATCCTTTGGAATATATGGCTGCACTATTAACAGCTAACAGTGGAGATACCGACAAAGTGCAGAAATATTTGAATAACTGTATGAGTATGGGTATTGCCATAGATCCACCGGATATTAATCGCTCTGGTTTGGACTTTACGCCGGCGGAAGAGAAGATTTTATTTGGGTTTTCCGCAGTGCGGAATGTGGGACAAAATGCGATCGCAGGTATTCTCGAAGCCAGAGCCGAGGGAGGGGAGTTTAAATCCTTGGGCGATTTTTGCGATCGCATCGACTTACGTACAGTTAACCGTCGCACCCTCGAATCACTAATCCAATGTGGAGCCTTTGACAAAATTCAATCCAACCGTCAGCAATTAAGCCGCGACTTAGAATTAGTATACGATTGGGCGCAATCTCGTGCTAAAGATCGAGCCAGTGGACAGGGAAACCTGTTTGATTTAATGGGTGGCGGTTTTGCCAGCAATAATAATCAACCAAAATCAAATAACGCCTTTGAATCTGCTCCCAAAGCTGAACCAACTTCAGATTTTCCTCCCCAAGAAAAACTGCGGATGGAAAAAGAACTATTAGGTTTTTATGTATCGGCTCACCCACTCAAAGATATCAAACAATCATCATCACTTCTAGCACCAATTAACCTATCTCAGTTAGGAGAACAAAAAGATAACACCATGCTTTGTGCTGTTGTCATGCTCAATAATGTCAAAAAAGTAGTGACAAAAAAAGGTGATCCAATGGCAATTTTACAAATAGAAGACCTAACAGCATCATCAGAAGCAATCGTCTTTCCTAAAAATTATGAACGAGTTGCTTCACTGCTACAAGTTGATGCCAGATTAATCATTTGGGGTAAAGTAGACAAACGAGATGATCAAAATCAATTTATCGTTGAAGATGCAGAACCAGTTGAAGAAGTCAAGATGGTAATGGTGGAATTAAATCCCCAAGAAGCTGGTACGATTGAAGTCCAGCACCGCCTCAGATCAATTTTAAAAGAACAATCAGGAGATAAAGATAAAGCAAAAGTTCCTGTAATTGGCATTATTCAATCCGGTAACTCTCGTCAAATTGTGCGTTTTGGTAAACAATTTTGGGTACAAGATTCTTTCTCAACTGTGCAATCGTTAAAAAACGCTAGATTTCCTGCTCAGGTAAAACAATTAACGGATAATTCGTAATGGGCTACTTTGTAAGCATAGACAGGACTTACGCAAAACAGAACCAAAGTAGGGGTAATTCATGAATTACCTCTACGAAAGAATAAGATTTTCAAGCACATTTTGCGTAAGTCCTAAGAGGTTGTTTGAAAAGTCTCCTTCCATGTCATGCTGAGGAACGTAGCATCTCAGTATGTGGGCTAAACTCCAGATTCTTCGTTGCGTAAGACTCCACATGGCTAACGCCACGCTATGCCTACGGCACACTACGTGAACGCGAACAGAATGACAAATTATACGTCCCTAAACTTTTCAAACATGCTCTATATAGATATACCCATCAGGGCTTTAAGTAATTAATTTTTGTAACCCAAACTTAAACTCTCAGAATTTAGTTAAACTGGGAAAAGTATCAATTAGCGCACAAACGAGGTAAAGAAAAGGTGTTAAGAACACTTTTGCTGATCACCGTTGGATTCTTACCGTCCCTTTTGTCTTTGTGGGTGATTCGCAAAACCCAGCAGCGGACACGCGCACGCATCAGACAAGCTGCTATCAACTCTTCCAGGATACAGATTAGGCAATATATCAGACCCGTTGAGATAGATCGCTATTATCTAGAAGGTGTAGGCTATTTGGTAGGTGATATTAGTTGTCAATTTAACGCTCGTTCAGGTTACATCCGTTGTGCTGTTAATCCTAGCGGACCTTGTCAGGACTGTCGTCACTATGAACCGAGAAAATTAGTTAATAGTGAAAAACAAAGTTAAAATAAGTACCTGGGCAAAATTAATTTAACATTTTTGGAACAAATCTGTATTCCTTATCTGTTCCCTCTCCCAAATATAAAATTTATTTTGCACGACTACTTAATTCGTAAATTGATATTTAAGGTAAGGGTTTAATGACAATATATTTTTATAACACTCGTGATCAATATGGTTGTTTTTCTAATTTCTCATCTCATGGTTTTATATTAGATGATTTATATTGGTTTACCAGCGAACATTACTTTCAAGCACAGAAGTTTATTGGTACACCTCATTTAGAACAAATTCGTCTCGTTAAAACTCCAAAAGACGCTGCAAAAATGGGTAGAGAAAGAACTCGTCCCTTGCGTTCCGATTGGGAACAAGTAAAAGATGATATCATGCGGAAAGCCTTGCTATGTAAGTTTTCTACCCATGCAGATATTAGAGATATTCTCCTATCTACAGGCAATGAAGAACTAGTTGAAAATTCGCCCATAGACTATTATTGGGGCTGTGGATCTGATGGCAGTGGAAAAAATATGCTGGGCATCATTTTAATGGAAGTACGGGAAACAATACAACTTAACTAAATACCCAGGCTAGAAACATTGCTAACTTTACAGTATAATGCTATTAATATCTACCACCGCAGCTAATGTGGAAAATAGATATTATTTAGAGGTAATTGAGTAAGTCATAAAATTTAAAGTAGTAATTGCAGTATGCAATATTAGGAGTAAAAATACTATGTCTACATTACAAACAGTCAAGAAATATTACAAATGGTTTTGGGAAGTATCTCTAGGTGGTGAATATGACGCTTGGGGTACTAGCACCTATTTTATGGAACTGGGTGGGGATTTGTATGCCCGTAGACAAATAGAAGTTTATGAAAATGGCAATGTTTTATTTTATGATAGTAAGCATTTTGCTGATAATTACGGAATGTTATGCGATAAAAGGTTAGATGATGGAAATATCACAGAATTTGAAATTTCCGCAGCAGAATTTGAACACGAGTGGGAAAGCAAAACACCCATAAATAAATGATGAGAGGAGGGGTAACAAACAAAACCGAAAACCGTAATAAATAGTGATTTTCAAAGCCAATGTCAGCCGCTACAAAATCTTTTCGTGTCGATGATCTCTTAGTGCAGATTTACAACACTGAAGCGGAAATGGCAGAAGATGCTGCCAAAATCGCACAAGAGTATTTATATAATCTGCTTCAGCAACAAGATCAAGTTGCTTTGTTATTAGCAACAGGAAACTCCCAACTTCAATTTCTGGATGCTTTAATCGCTTTAGGTGGTTTAGATTGGTCACGGATAGCCTTATTCCATCTGGATGAATATTTGGGAATCACTGCTGACCATCCTGCTAGTTTTCGGCGTTATTTACGGGAGCGTGTAGAACAGCGGGTAGCACCACAACGATTTTACTATATAGAAGGGGACACATTAGAACCTGTAGCCGAGTGCGATCGCTATACCAAGCTACTACAAGCTCAACCCATTGACCTCTGCCTCCTTGGTGTAGGTGAAAATGGTCACATAGCTTTTAACGACCCAGCAGTAGCAGATTTTCAAGACCCCGCTACAGTCAAACTAGTAAAACTAGATCCAGTGAACCGTCAACAGCAAGTAAATACAGGATCTTTTTCTCACATAGAAACCGTTCCTCAATACGCTTTTACCCTTACTATCCCCATGATTTGTGCAGCCAAAAAAATTATCTGCCTAGCACCAAACATCCGCAAAGCCAAAATAGTCAAAGAAATATTACAAAAACCCATTACCACAACTTGTCCAGCTTCAATTTTGCGTAAACAACCCCAAGCAACCTTATTTTTAGATATAAATTCCGCTCAATTACTCCCTTGAATTGCTACATTTTGTCCTTGGCTTCACATGATCATGTTCGAGTTTCCAAGTAGACAAACAAGCCTCCAAATATGGGCAATCTTCACATTTGATTTCTTTCCCAGGATTGAGACAGCCGCAAGGAAAATTTACCAAACATTCATCACGATATTTAGGAACCCAAGACTTTTTAAGTATAAAATATAAAGTTGCTTCTTGTAGGCAAACAATCAAATCTTGTACCATAATTCAGCATAACCTTAACCAATGTTAGATTAAATCTAACTGGACAGTCTTTATATCTTACTTATATAGAGAAATAATCACCTCATACTTTCAGCAGGTATATAGCAATTCCCAAGCTCGTGAAATACACCCCACCCGCGCTGTCGCGCACCCTCCCCTTACCAAGGGGAGGGTTGGGGAGGGGTAATTTTGTATCTAACTAGAGTGGGAAAGGCTATAATTTCCTCCTGAAGAAATAATTTAACTTTAGCAACCATATTTACCCTTAAATAACTACGAAACCTGTTTGATTAAGCGACCATCTTCCATATGAATTATCCGGTCAGCAATATCTAAAATTCGGTTATCATGAGTCACAATTATAATAGAGCAATTTTGCTCCTTTGCTAATTGCTGCATCAGATTCACAACATCTCTACCTGATTTACTATCTAAAGCTGCGGTTGGTTCATCAGCTAACACCATTTTGGGATGACTAACTAAAGCACGAGCAATAGCAACCCGTTGTTTTTGCCCTCCTGAAAGATCAGAAGGATAATAATTAATCCGATGATCTAATTTCACAGTCTTTAGTATTGCTTCTGATTGCATACGTGCTTCCCATTCAGAAACATCTTTTTGTAATTCCAGTGACATTTGTACATTTTGTCTAGCTGTTAAAAAATCCAACAAATTATGAGATTGGAAAATATAGCCAATTTTTCGGCGTACTTCCACTAATTGATCATTACTAGCTCCACATAATTCCTGTCCAATAAATTTGAGACTTCCCTCCTGAACAGAACGTAAACCACCAATCAAAGTTAATAAAGTAGTTTTTCCTGAACCAGAAGGACCAGTCATAATGACAATTTCTCCAGAATTAATTGTCAAATTAATGTCAAATAATATTTGGTCACGTATCTTTGTTGTCCCAAAGTATTGATTTAGGTTTGTAATTTCCAGAATCAAGTTTGATGGCATCATAGTAAATATAGTTAGAAAATTTCTGCTGGATCTAACTTGCGTAATTTATTTGTAGAGAAAAATCCAGAAATCAAACACATTAAAATTGCCGAGATTAATACTAGTAATGCTTTGTCAATATCCATAATAATTGGTAACTTTGTCGCATTTTTTGCTAAATCATAAAGTCCCAGTGATATAGCAAAACCAGGAATATACCCCAAAAAAGCTAAAATTAAAGCTTGTTGAAAAACAACTCGTAGAAGATACTTGTTTTTAAAACCCATTGCTTTTAAAGTAGCAAATTCAACAAAATGGGTAGATATATTGCTATAAAGAATTTGATAGACAACAATTACACCAACCACAAAACCCATAATTACCATCAAATTAAACACAAAACCAATAGGTGTTCTCAAAGTCCAATAACTTTTTTCAAATTCTATAAATTCTTGCCGAGTCATCACCACGACATCTTTAGGTAACCTAGCTGATAAATTCGCTATAACTTTTTTTGGATCAGCATCAGGTCTGAGATGAAGCAACCCCATATCTATGTTTTCCGCTCCACGTTCTCGAAATATTCGCATGAAAGTTGAAGAACTAACAACTAAATTACCATCAACTCCAAAGGAAGGCCCAAGACTAAATAAACCGATGACATTAACTTTGTAACCAACTGTACCCAGATAACTAAATATTTCCATACTTGGAGATTTATTTTGCTGAAAAGATTCAGCAATTGGCCCAAACTCTGGGCGAGAAGCACGGTCAAAAAATACTTGATTAGGTATTTCTAGTAATTTAAAACCTTCCTGTAACTCTGGCAATTTCAAAATTGATTTTACCGGGTCAAATCCAAGTATATATATAGGATATTTGCGCCCATTAATCGGATTTTTTAATTTGGCGAACTGCACATATAAAGAATCGGCTGATTCAACATCAGCCAAACCCAATGCCTGGTATAAACGATTGCGCGAAAAGCTTTGATTAGAAGTCAAAGATTGATATTGTGCGCTAATTAAAAACAAGTCTCCTTGCAGATGTTTGTGTACCTGTGTAGCGCTCGCATAGAGCGCATCTTGAAAGCCTATTTGCATAAACATCAAAACGGCAACAAAAGCAATTCCTGCTAAAGCCACAAAAAAGCGAACTTTTTGTTTAGCTAGTTGTAGCCAAGCTAGAGGTATATTGAGAATCATGTTGAAAACCTCTGAAAGTGAGATTACACTTATTAGACATAGGAGTGGAAAAGGATATAGAGACATTCCATGTAACTTCTCTACAAGGGTTATAACAAATTCACAACTATGTCTATTGCATTATTTTCGAGTTATTAAAGAAGGAGTCAGTAGTCAGAATTCCTATATTTTGATGATTACTTGTACTTGCAAATTAGTCAAAGCTGCAACTCGTTGATTATCTGTTAATTTATCAATGCGAATTTTGACATCAACTATTTTGTTATCTGTATTTGCACCAGGATTGTTAGTGAAAATATTTTGTTTACCAACTTGCAAACCGATATCTGTAACTGTTCCCTGTATTTTTCCTGTAAAAGCATCAGCAGTGATTAATGCTGATTGTCCTAAACGCACTTTTTTAATATCGGTTTCGTAAACTTCTGCTACTACATACATCTGTTGAGTGCGACCTATTTCAGCTATACCGTTACTAGCAATTATTTCTCCTGGCCAAGCATTAATTTTTAACACTTGACCATCTATAGGTGAACGAACAGAACTTAATTCTAGTTGTGCTTGCGCTTGTTTAACTGATGCTTTTGCACTTTCAACATCAGCTTGCGCTGCTTGCACATCAGTAGGACGAATTTCGGCAATACTATTCAATCTAGCTTTGGCTTCAGTTAACTGTTTTTGAAGCGTTTCTACAGTTCTATTTAAGGAAGCCTTTGCTTCATTGAGTTGCTGTTGAACAGTATCCATTCTCAGGCGTTTTGTGTCTGCATCAGAAGCAGAAATAGCACCATCTTGGTATAATTTCTGATATCGCTGATGCTCTGTTTCCGCATTATTTAATTCTGCTTCTAAGCGGGCAATCGTTGCTTTTTGGGCAAAACTTTCTCCACGTAACTCAGCTTCTAGACGTGCAATTGTTGCTTCTTGAGCATAAATATCACCTTGTTTTGCTCCTGCTTGTACTTGCTTAAGACTCGCTTGAGCCACTTGTACTTGCCTCTTGGCTTTTTCTAAGGCTGCAAAATTAGAATCGTAACTGTCAAGAATGGCTATCACTTGTCCTTGACGTACTTTATCACCTTTGTTGACCAAAAGTTTGGTTAGTCTTACACCCCCACCTAGTGAATCAGGAGCAGACAAACGAATAATTTCTCCTTGAGGTTCTAAACGTCCTAAAGCAGCAACAGCAGTCACGGTTGGAGTTGGACTGCTGATAGGAACTGGAGCATTTGATTTAGATCTTAACTGAAAACGTGAAAGACTGTAGAGAGCTACTACACCAGTAGCTACAGCTGTAGTAATTGCCAAAGTTATCGACAACCAACCTACAGGGTTTGTCAATGACTGCTTTTCCTTGTGTACCATAATTATGCCTTTTAAATTAGCAATTAGCACGTTGCTTTATTCCCCCACAGGGGTTGACAGAAGCTTCTATCTCTTTTGTAGAGATAAAGCAGTACACTTGATAGCATTCCCTGATAACGTCGGTTCGATCTATTTTTCAATGTTTGGCAAAGATAAAGCTAGGAAGATGGATATATTGTGAAAATATCCATCTATTCCTGATCCCAAATTTGGATAGTTAGTATTGTTTTAGATTCTGATCACAGCTTCTTGCTGAAAACTGTTAATCTACCCAAAATTCAAAATCCCAACTTGGTGTTAGCTATATCTGCTGTGAGTAGAGCTATTGAGTATTTTCTGCATCAGTAAAGTTGCATAGTTATTTGTTGAGCATCACTTCTTTTTTCTTTTTCATAATTGCTAAGTATTCGTTACGAGTTCCGTCCACCCGATAATGATCACAAATTTGACAGAGTTTCAGGATATCCAAGCGACTAAATACTTTTTGATGCTCAATTCCGTTGTCGTTACGCCACCGCCAGAAAGTTGTTCTATCAATCCGGCGATCGCTCTCAGGCCATCTTCGTCTTGATAAAAAATCTACCAATTCATCTTCGTAAAAAGAGTAGCCTTTTGGTAACTTGAGAAGTTCTTCTCTCAACTCATTGAGCGGGATGAGTGGATCTAGTTCAGATAGTCTCATGCCAGCAAGCCCTTATATTTTTGTGTAATTCCAATTTTGCAGAATGCCAGACACAATAAGTTTATATTGCCTACATTTGCACTGCAAGACTGTACGTTTGTAAGTGGATAGAGCGATGAATTAATAAGGTGTATTTTTAGATTTACTCTAACTAACTCTGTATCTACTCACTATGCTAAACGAACAGCATGGATTTACTTTTACATTTACATCATTCAATCACACACAATAAACTGATTTATTATCAATTTCAAGCCCTATGCAACAAATATGTCTAAGTTAAATAATTGATTGATTGTGGCAGGTTTTAAACTTATCAATAGAATTTTTGTTCGATGTTATTCATTAACTAAAAACAAGCAGATTTATTACTGAAAATACCAATATATTACTACTTAAGACATAGTTGTAAGTTGCAAAATTTACAATGCAAAAGATGGTTAAATTATAAAAAATAATTTTTATAGCAATGGAATATCTGATCAAAAATTTTGGTGCTAGTTATAAAAATCTACTTTAAGATAGATGCTTAAAAATAAATTTGATTGATTTAAAATTTACAGCAGACTTGATTGCTGATTACAGTACTTAAGCTAATATATCTTTAGATAGTGGAGATAATCGCTTAACATATCCTGTTATTGCTTGTGTAACAATTGAGACTATCTATTGATGTATAAATTACAAATAAAAGCATAAATAGTAGTACCAACTTATATTTTTATTAATTACAACACCTCTCTATAGTTAGAGCTTTTTCGTAATGTCTAAAATTTTATTGTATAGCAAATTTTGATATAATTTAAATCAGGGGTGAAAAAATATTTTTTTGTGTTCATTTACAGATTTATTGCTAAATAAACAAAAAAAACTGATGGGTAAAATATATAAAGATATAGATAAGTCTTTATGAAAATCATGCAAGTTATATGCAATTTTATGAACAGTCTTATTTGCATGAGTTAATAATAGAAAATAATTGGATAATAAAGTCTCACATTGAGAATGCTCTAGCAACTTTGCGGTCGGTATAAATTTATTGAGTTGCATTTAAGTTGCATATGAGTTGCAAAAGATTTGTCACCAGTTTAAGATAAAACCAAGCGGCAATTTAATGGAAATACAGGGAAGAAGATGAAGTATTCTGGATAAAACTATTCCAGATTGCGCCGCCAAGTCATGCATTTTACCAAATTTAGACTAGCAATCAATAATTTTTAGCAAAGAGAAGTTAGTTGTCTCTAGTTATTTAACTTTAATGATCTAGATGCAAACTAAAACTTTCTTAGTACCTCTAAATTTCACGAGCAAAATAGTGAATATATAGTCATGGCTGCTTCCAAAATTGAAGCTGTATTGTCACAATTGCGAGATGAAATCAGCAATTGTGAACAGGCTTTGCTCAAGCTGATCAAGAGGAAAATAAATATGTCAGAAAACACAAATTTACTTAGTAAAATTAATACGCAATTGCAGCAAACTAATGTGGCAATTATTGGGATGGCTTCTATATTTCCCCAATCAAAAAACTTACAGGAATATTGGGAAACAATTATTCAGAAAATTGATTGTATTACGGATGTTCCTGTATCGCGTTGGAGTATAGAAGATTACTATGATTCTAATCCTCATGCAGTTGATAAAACTTACTCCAAACGAGGAGGATTTCTTCCAGACATTGATTTTAATCCGATGGAATTTGGCTTACCTCCCAATATCCTAGAGGTGACAGATATTTCCCAGTTACTCGGTTTGGTAGTTGCAAAAGCGGCGATGAAAGATGCTGGATATAGTGAATCTAGCCAGATTAACCGTGATATCTACGATCGCACTGGGGTAGTATTAGGAGTAGCCATTGGTCGCCAATTAGCAGTACCCTTAGGTGCAAGGTTGCAATACCCAGTTTGGGAAAAAGTCCTGAAAAGCAGTGGTTTATCAGACAAAGACACCGAAAAAATCATTCAAAAAATCAAAAGTGCATATGTGCAATGGGAAGAAAACGCCTTCCCTGGAATGTTAGCTAACGTCATTTCTGGGCGTATCGCCAACCGCCTCGACTTGGGAGGGATGAACTGCGTAGTTGATGCAGCTTGCGCCAGTTCCTTAGGTGCGTTGAGAATGGCAATTAGCGAATTAGTAGAACATCGCGCCGACATGATGCTGACTGGCGGAGTTGATACCGATAACTCGATTTTCGCCTATATGTGTTTTAGTAAAACCCCAGCTATTTCCCCCGGAGAGAAAGTCAAGCCCTTCGATGCTGAATCTGATGGCATGATGTTGGGTGAAGGTGTGGGAATGTTAGTACTGAAACGGTTAGAAGATGCAGTCCGAGATAGTGATCGCATCTATGCAGTCATTAAAGGAATTGGTTCTTCCAGCGATGGTAAGTATAAAAGTATCTATGCACCACGTTCCGAAGGACAAATCAAAGCCTTGCAACGTGCTTACCAAGAAGCAGGAATTTCCCCCGCTAGTGTGAGTTTAATTGAAGCACATGGCACGGGAACAATGGTAGGAGATCCTACAGAATTTACATCTATCAAACAGTTTTTTGGTGAAAACAATTCCAAAACCCAACATATAGCTTTAGGAACTGTTAAATCACAAATTGGACATACCAAAGCCGCAGCCGGTGCAGCAAGTCTCATTAAAACAGCTTTAGCATTACATCACAAAGTACTACCACCCACAATTAACGTTACTACACCACACCCAAAACTAAATATTGAGAATTCCCCATTTTATTTAAATACAGAAACTCGCCCTTGGATTAGTAACCAACCTAGACGGGCTGGAGTAAGTGCATTTGGTTTTGGAGGCACAAATTATCACGTTGTTTTAGAAGAATATGAAAACGAACATGATCAATCTTATCGTTTACACAGTACACCCAAATCAATTCTATTATCCGCACCCACAACTCCAGAATTATTATCTCGTTGCCAAGAAATTCAGCAACAACTAAAATCAGATCAAAAACAACTTCATTATCAACAAATAATTACAGAATCTGAATCTGTAGAAATTCCCATCAACTATGCCAGAATTGGATTTTTAGCGGATACTTGTACACAAGCAGAAGAATTTTTACAACTTAGTATTGACCAGTTAAAAAAACAGCCCAAAGCCAAATCATGGGAACACCCAAAAGGAATTTACTATCGCCAAATGGGCATAGAAACTAAAGGAAAGATAGTTGCTTTATTTTCTGGACAAGGTTCCCAATATTTAGACATGGGCAGGGAAGTAGCAATTAACTTTCCTAACTTGCGTCAAAACTATGCTCACATGGATAAATTGTTATGTAAAGATGGGCTAAACCCTCTATCTGAAGTAGTTTTTCCTCACCCAGTTTTCGATGCAGAACAAAAGAAACATCAGCTAGAAATACTACAAAAAACCGAATATGCACAACCTGCAATTGGTGCTTTCAGCGCAGCTTTATACAACATACTAAAACAAGCTGGGTTTAAAGCTGATTTTGTCGCCGGTCATAGTTTTGGAGAATTGACAGCTTTGTGGGCTGGGGGAGTGTTGAGTGAAGAAGATTATTTCTTCCTGGTGAAAGCTAGAGGAAAAGCAATGGCTACATCCTCAGAATTTGATGCAGGGGGAATGTTAGCAGTTAAAGGTGATGTTAATCAGGTGCAGGAATTAATTAAAGATTTTCCCCAAGTTGCTATTGCTAATTGGAACTCTCCAAATCAGGTGGTATTAGCTGGAAAAAAAGTAGAACTTGCCCAAGTGCAGAATGTTTTAAAAGAAAAGGGATTTTTGACATTTTCATTAGGAGTTTCCGCAGCTTTTCATACACCATTAGTAGCCCATGCACAGAAACCTTTTTCCCAAGCAATTGAACAAGTAACTTTCAACGATGCCAAAATTCCAATTTATACCAATGTTACAGGTAAACTTTACCCTAGTGACTCCTCAAGCATTAAAAAAAATCTCAAAGAACATCTGCTAAATCAAGTTCTATTTCAACAGGAAATTGAAAATATATATGCAGATGGTGGCTATTGCTTTATTGAGTTTGGCCCCAAAAATGTTCTGACCAACTTAGTCAAAGATATTCTGAATGATCAGCCACATATAGCCGTAGCTTTAAATGGGAATCATACTAAGAATAGTGACTTAGTTTTACGAGAAGCAATAATACAATTACGGGTTGCTGGTTTACCTCTACAAAACCTCGACCCCTACCAACTTGAAACAAAAATTCCTCAAATTGATCAAAAGAAGGTTTTAAACGTGCGGTTAAACAGTACCAATATCACTGACAAAGCAAAAAAAGCATTTGCACAAGCCCTGGAAGATGGATATCAAATTAGTACAGTATCTCCCCACGCAGAATTAATGAATGGACATCGAACTAGTACAGTATTTTCCGAGGCAGAAGTAAGTAATGAACATTACCAAGCTGTAGAGATAGAATCTCTTCTTCCTGTCCATACTGAATTAATTAACGGTAATGGTAAATCCACAAATAATGGCAATAATAGCAAATTAGATCAAGTAGAAATCCCCATTGCAAATTACGAAAAAGTTATTGATGGCTTAGAACAGTCATTAGCAGAGTTTACTCGTCATCAACGTGATATCACACAGGTTCATGAACAATCTTTGCAAAATCAAACAGAGTATACAAAAACCTTTTACCAGTTAATGCAACAGCAGCATTCCTTATTAGCAAATAATCAAGTTACTGAATATCAAGCACAAACACAACAACTAGCAATTTCTAGTTCTGAACGTAGCATCATGCGTCTGCATGATCATCAAACTGATACTATCCACATTCATAAACAATATCTCAACTATCAGCAGGAATACACTCATAATTACTTCCAACTGCTGCAACAACATTATAATTTTTTGCTAGTTCCTAATGATAGACCTCAACCCCAAAACCCTTCTCGATATCTCCCTGAAGAAGTGCGAGAAAGATCGGAAAATGAAAAAAATTTGATTAACAAGAATGGGGTGAATAATTCACCTAACTTGCAAGAAGGTTTACAGGAAAGGTTAAATACTATCACAGTAGTACCGACAAATCCAATTGATATTGATATTTCCACACTCGGACAAACTCTTCTCACCATTGTTAGTGATAAAACAGGTTATCCAACAGAGATGTTAGACCTGTCAATGGATATTGAGGCGGATTTAGGAATTGATTCTATCAAACGAGTAGAAATTTTAGGAGGGTTGTTAGAACTTTACCCCGACTTACCCAGACCGAATCCAGAAGAATTAGGTCAATTGCGTACCTTGGGGCAAATTGCAGAGTATATAAAAACTCTAATTCCAGATTTACTTAATCAAAAAGTAGAGGTTTCTGAAGCTACTATTGTTCCAGCACAAGCGTTAGTAAAAGTTCCTCATGATATTGAAGAAAATCAGCCACAAATCCCAGAATCTCAAACTACTTTTTCTGAATTAGAAGTTTCTCCAAATCCCATACAACCTCTCTCTACAAGTGAAGATAAATTAGCAGAAATTGCTGCAACTGATATAGACAAAGAAGCCATCATCCCCACAGATTTGAGTAATATTCTGCTCACCATTGTTAGTGATAAAACAGGTTATCCAACAGAGATGTTAGAACTGTCAATGGATATTGAGGCGGATTTAGGAATTGATTCTATCAAACGAGTAGAAATTTTAGGGGGGTTGTTAGAACTTTACCCCGACTTACCCAGACCGAATCCAGAAGAGTTGGGTCAATTGCGTACCTTGGGTCAAATTGCCGAATATATGCAAGATCAGGCTAAGGGTATAACTAAGTTACTAACTGAAAAAAAGCAGGATGTGAAAGCAATGGAATTGAACCATAAAATTCTTCGCAGTCCTGTGAAATTAAAGCAACTTCCCCAACCTGATGTTTTAGAGTTTAATATTCCTGAAAATCATATTGCTTTAATTACTGATAATGGTTCTTCCACTACAGGAAAATTAGCAACTGCCTTGATGGAAAAAGGTTGGAAAACTGTAGTTTTAAGTTTCCCTTCTATACAGTCAACTTTAGTCGAAGGAATTAATCATGTAGTTTTAGATGATTGGAGTGAAGAAGGCTTAAAACAACAGTTAGAAGATCTATCTCGTGATTATGGTACTGTTGGTACATTCATTCACTTACATCCTGCAACTCATGATCAAGCAAGTCATAGTGTGCGTTATTTAGAAATAGAACATATTGTCCTACGTCATGTATTTCTGACTGCTAAATATCTCAAAGAATCACTAAATAATGCAGCAACAAAAGGACGCAGTTGTTTTATTAATGTTGCCCGTTTAGATGGTGAGTTTGGACTTGGACACACAATTAATTTTGGTGTGATTGGTGCGGGTATATTTGGACTAACTAAGAGTTTAAATCAAGAATGGGAAGCTGTATTTTGTCGTTCTCTCGATTTAAGCCCTGATTTAGATGCAGACACTGCTGTAAAATATATTCTTGCTGAACTTCAAGATCCTAATCTTTTAGTTACAGAAGTAGGATATAGCAACAAAGGTAGAGTCACCTTAATTGCAGAACCCGCTTCATTACCCATTAGCAATTCTTCATTACCAATTACCAATGATCAAGTATTTCTAGTTAGCGGTGGGGCAAAAGGTATAACTGCCCAATGTGTCATTAAATTAGCGCAGCAATATCAATGTAAATTCATTCTTTTAGGTCGTTCGAGTACAGAAGCAGAACCAGTTTGGGCAGAGGGCTATGAGAATGAAGCCCAATTAAAACAGCGAATTATGGAGGATTTTCAAGCCAGAGGAGAAAAGCCAACACCAATAATGGTGCAAAAAAAATATCGGGCAATTTCCTCACAACGAGAAATTCACAATACATTGAAAGCAATTGAGGCAGCAGGAGGGGAAGCAGTATATTTGAGTGTAGATGTTACTGACGGCGCTTTGTTAGAACAGAAAATTGCACCTGTAATTGAATGCCTAGGGGAGATAACTGGAATTATTCATGGTGCTGGAAATTTAGCTGATAAGCGCATTGAAAAAAAATCAATTCATGATTTTGAAACAGTTTACTCTTCCAAAGTTAAAGGTTTAGAAAACTTACTCCGTTGTGTCCCACCAAAACAACTGCAATATTTAGTTTTGTTTTCCTCAGTGGTTGGTTTTTATGGTAACGTGGGACAATCGGATTATGCGATCGCTAACGAGATCCTCAATAAATCTGCCCATCTCGTTAAACGCAACCATCCTGACTGCCATGTAGCCGCTATTAACTGGGGCCCTTGGGATAGCGGCATGGTATCACCAGAATTAAAGCAAGCCTTTACAGAACGGGGAATTGAAACCATACCTGTAGAAATCGGCACACAGATGTTAGTTGATGAACTAACAAATGCAAGTCCAGAAACAGTGCAATTGGTAATTGGTAGCCCCCTAGTTTATATCCCATCTTCTGTACCCAGCGAATTAAAAAACTATCGCATTCATCGCCGATTGACCTTAGCAGCTAACCCATTTTTACAGGATCATGTAATTGTCGG
Organism: Anabaena sp. EIM26; assembly: GCF_057568715.1. Taxonomy (NCBI): domain Bacteria; kingdom Bacillati; phylum Cyanobacteriota; class Cyanophyceae; order Nostocales; family Nostocaceae; genus Anabaena; species Anabaena sp. EIM26. The sequence goes on from NZ_CM172472.1 coordinate 4,534,325, forward strand.
TCGTCCAGTTCTTCCTGCCACTTGTGGACTACTATGGATGGCTAATACCTGCGAACAAATCTATCCAGGTTTCAAGGCTTTTAGTTGCCCCAATTTCAAAGTTTTAAAGGGAATTGTTTTTGATGAAAATTTCGTCGATGAATATATTCTAGAACTGCAAGAAGTTGCTAAAATAGAAAGTAAAGAGATAGAAGTTTCTGCTAAAATTAGCAGTATCAATCCAAAAGGTAAAATCAGGCATCACTTCAGCACTAATCTGATTTTAAAGCGCGAAATTCCCATTACCCCTAACTATGAATTGCTAAACTTAAACCAGGATGAGCAATTCATCCCTACTAATCAATTACTTTATCAAAATGGTGCATCTAGCTTATTTCATGGAACTATCTTTCAAGGCGTAAAATCTGTATTAAACGCCAGTCCCGGTAAACTCAGCATCGAATGTAATTTAGCACAACCCACAGCACAACAACAGGGACAATTTCCAGTCCAAACATTCAATCCATATATTGCAGATGTACAGATTCATGCACTCTGGATTTGGACACAGCATTTTCATCAAGTAGGTTGTTTACCATCAGAAATTCAAAACTTTGAACAATTTGTACAAGTACCTTTTGGTGAAACATTTTATGTTACTTGTGAAATCCAATCCAAGACAGAATCAAATGTAGTAGCTAACATCATTACCCATAACAAAGAAGGACAAATTTATAACCGGATGATTGGTGCAAAAGGAACTATTTTACCCAAGCAAATAGGATAAATATTGCCCACTTCAGACACAGGGAAATAAATAAAATATTACTCAACTATTTCATTTAACTCTCTGTGACCGCTACATCTGAAGTTGTATAACGTTTAAAAACTGGAGAATGACTATGAAAGAATTTCCGAAAAATAGAATTCCTAAAATTGCGATTATAGGCATGGATTGCTTTGTTAGTAATTGCCCTGGATTAGATGCCTTTGAAAGCAGTATTTACCAAGGTAAACAACATTTTACACCCCTGACTTATGGCGATACACCATCATTAACAATTCCATTATCAGAAATTAATCAACTTTCCTCTCAGCAACAATTAATGTTGCAGGTAGCTAATAATGCTCTCAACAATGCTCAATTAGATCCAGAGACAAAAATTGCAGTTGTGATGGTGACTGAATCTCAAAGTCACTACCAAAATAAACTAGCAAGTTATATTTCTCGGCTGTGGGATGCAACTAGTCCTGCATTTGCTGAAGAGAACTCAGGTTTTTCAGCTTTGAATCTTGCACAGAAACTATTAATCAATAAACAAGTAGATGCTGTTTTAGTTGCAGCAATGGATTTTGCTCAAGAGAAAAATCAGATTACAGGTTTGCAGACTCTCAGTTATGATCAAAATGCCGATGCTACTTTAGTAGGAGAAGGTGCAGCCGCTGTAATATTGCAACTTCATGAAACAGCCAAAGAAAAGAATAATTGCATATATGCAGTAATTGATGCTTTGAGTGTGGTGCAGAATTCCCCACATCAACCGCAAGCAGTTACAGAAGCTTGTCAGACTGCTTTTCAGATTGCAGATATTCAAGCTCAAGATATTGGTTATTTGGAAGTTTATGCTGGTGGAAATCCCCAACAAGATGAAACGGAAATTCAAGGTTTAGTTACAGCTTATACAACTGAAGAATCAAACTTAAGTTGTGCTGTGGGTAGCATCAAAGCTAATATTGGTCATACTCACAGTGCATCGGGAATTATCAGTTTAATTAAAACAGCACTGTGTTTATATCACCGCTACATTCCCGCAGTTCCCAACTGGTCATGTCCTAAACAACCGGATATGTGGAGTGGAAGTCCCTTTTATGTGGCTACAGAATCTAAACCTTGGTTTGTAGAACCAGGTGCATCCAGAAGAATAGCTGCTGTTAATAGTATGGAGGCAAATGGCAGTTATGCACACTTGATTTTATCAGAGGAAGTCAGCCAGATAGAACGCAAGAGCAGGTATTTAGAGCAGATACCTTATTATTTATATGCGATCGCAGCAGAAAATCGCACCTCCCTATTAAACCAAATTACCGCACTTAAGCATTCCCTCCAAGATGCCCCTGTTCTCTCTCAACTGGCCAGCCAAACCTTTAGAGAATACCAAAAACATCAACAATCAAATTATGCACATTATGCGATCGCAATTCTGGCACGAAATCAAGAAGAACTCACACGAGAATTAGACCGCGCCATCCCCGGTGTTAATCTTGCCTTTGACACCGGAAAAGACTGGCAAACCCCCCTTGGGAGCTATTTTACCGCCAAACCACAGGGCAAAAAAGGTAAAGTCGCTTTCGTTTACCCCGGTTCCTTCACTTCTTACATCGGAGTAGGGCGAAATCTCTTACGTCTGTTTCCCAAAATTTATGATGATCCCATCATCAATAGCGTTTATAATCGCACCGCCAACATTGAAAAAATTCTCTATCCCCGCAGCTTAAAAAAATTATCAAAAAGAGAAATAGAAGTCTTAGAACAGCAATTAATAAATGACCCAGTAGCAATGCTGGAATCTGAAGTTGGCTTTGCTGGACTCATGACCGCAATACTCAGAAATTATTTCCAAATCCAATCACAATGTGCATTTGGTTATAGCCTTGGTGAAACCAGCATGATGTTAGCCCAAGGTATTTGGACAAGTTTTAAAGAAACAAGTGATTATTTGAATTCATCACCTCTCTTTAAAACTCAATTATCCGGCCCCAAAAATGCAGTTCGCCAACATTGGAAAATACCCGTAGAAGATCAAAACCCAGATTTTTGGAGCAACTACATCCTGATATGTCCATTATCCCGTGTTCAGGAAGCAATAAAAAACGAACCTCGCGTCTACATACCTTTAATTAATGCACCAGAAGAAATTGTTATTGCTGGTGAAACAAAAGCTTGTCAAAGAATAATTCAACAACTAAATTGTGATGCTTTTCCAACTTCCATCAATCATGTAATTCATTGTGAGCCAATGCACTCTGAGTACAACGAACTAGCAAAAATTAACACTTTACCTCTTGGCAACGTATCAGAATCTATTTTTTATTCTGCCGCAGAATATGAACCGATCAAACTCAATAGCCATACTATAGGACACAACATTGCTAAATGTCTATGTCAGCAACTTGATTTTCCTCGTTTAATTAACCGGGTTTACAACGACAATATCAGAATATTTATTGAAGTAGGTGTTGGTAGCAGTTGTTCAAGATGGATTAGCTCAAATCTCCAAGAAAGAGAACATATAGCCGTATCTATTAATCGCAGAGGTTTAGATGATCATACCTCAATTATCAGAGCATTAGCTAAACTTCTTAGTCATCGTGTTGAATTAGATTTATCACCCTTGTATTCTCTCTCTTCAGAACCAAATAAACCTTTAGTTAACCTAGAAAATTCTACCGTTAAAAAACCAGAAAAACCCTTCAATTCTATTTCTTCACAACCATCTAATTGGCACTACAAGAAATTGAGTAACAATAATGCACTCATGACTAAAACTCATACCTTCTTAATCAAATCACGCCAGGAATCACTACAGCAAATAAACTCCTTAATTCAACAGCAAATTGAATTTTACAAAAAAATAATTGAGCAATAACCAAAATAAATTAATCTCACAAAACTAAACTTTTAACGTCTTGATCAATAATTACTTGGTGTGAAAAGCTCCCCGGATTTATACATGGGGTCAATCTAAAATTGTCTCTAGAACTTCCTGAAATCAGAGGTTTATTAACGTGTTTAATACAGAAAAAAACCTGAATCAATATAATCATCTCCGATTATCTCACTTATTCATCAATAATTCTCAAATTTGGCAAGGTCATTTAAATACTGTTGCATTTAATGCCGAAGAAATTAAAATTAAACTGAAGAATTTAAATAAACCTTGTTATATAGTTAGATGTGAAGGAAAAATTGGCATTACTAACGAAGGTAATTTATCTCATGCCAATAATGGTAAAACAGCCCAACTAGAAATGCTCATGGCTGTTCCTCCCTTAACAATTCAACAATTAGGTGATCCAACTTTTCTGGATTTTTACGGTGTAAAATATGCCTATGCTACAGGTGCAATGGCACAAGGAATTGCTTCTGAAGAAATGGTAATTTCTCTAGGAAAACAAAATATCCTCAGTTCATTTGGTGCAGGAGGCTTATCTCCTTCCCGTGTTGAAGCAGCAATTAATCGCATTCAGCCAGCCTTAGATCAAAAACCTTTCGCTTTTAACTTACTCCATAGTCCTAGCGAACCAGCAATTGAACGACGTAGCATTGATTTATATCTCAAATACCAAATCAGAATCATTGAAGCCTCTGCATTTTTAGATTTAACCGACAACATTGTTTACTATCGAGTTGCTGGACTCAGTTTAAATTCAGCTAATCAAATTGAAATCAAAAATAAAGTCATCGCCAAAGTTTCCCGGCGAGAAGTAGCAAGCAAATTTCTTCAACCTGCTCCTACAAAAATTCTCAAACAATTAGTTCAACAAGGTCTGATTAGCGAATTACAAGCCAATCTTGCCTCTAAAATTCCTATGGCTGATGATATCACAGTAGAAGCCGATTCTGGTGGTCACACAGACAATCGTCCTCTCATTTGTTTATTACCTTCCATCTTAGAATTGCGAGATGAAATTCAAAATAAATATAACTATGAAACCCCCGTCAGAATCGGCGTAGCCGGTGGAATTTCCACACCGCAATCAGCCTTAGCTGCATTTATGATGGGTGCTGCTTATGTAGTCACAGGCTCCATTAATCAATCCTGTATTGAAGCAGAAACTTCTCAATATACCAAATCATTACTAGCTCAAGCAGAAATGACTGATGTCATGATGGCTCCCGCCGCTGATATGTTTGAAATGGGAGTAAAACTGCAAGTTCTCAAACGGGGAACTCTCTTTCCTCTCCGCGCTCAAAAACTTTTAGAATTTTACAAAAACTATAATTCAATTGAAGAAATTCCTCCAGCAGAAACAGAAAAATTAGAAAAGCAGATTTTGAAAAAAACTGTACAAGAAGTTTGGCAAGAAACCGTTACTTATTTATCCCAACGTAACCCTGATAAATTAACCAAAGCAGCAAATAATCCTAAACTAAAAATGGCACTGATTTTCCGCTGGTATTTAGGACTATCTTCTCGTTGGTCTAACACTGGTGAAAAAGGCCGAGAAATTGATTATCAAATTTGGTGCGGTCCAGCAATGGGTAGCTTTAATGATTGGGTCAGAGGCTCCTATCTATCTGAACCAAAAAATCGCAAAGTCGTAGAACTTGCGGATCATATTATGAAAGGAGCAACATTTTTATATCGCATTCAAAATTTAAAAATTCAAGGACTACAAATTCCAGATGAATACAGTCAATATCATCCAGAAGGGTTATAAATATGCCAGACAGCAGAAAATTGGGAAGTCTGGAAGAAATGATGGAAATCTTGAATAAACAAGCTAAAACGTGGAATTTAGTTACTATTAGTCGTATCAAAGGTAATCTTCAAGAAGCGTTTCTTAGACAATCTCTAGACATTCTCCAATATCGTCATCCTCGTCTCAATTCCCGAATTATAGATTTTGATAATTGTCTCTACTTTAAAACTGCGGGTACAGAAAAAATTGCTTTGCAAGTTATTAATCCTTTAGATGAGGCACAATGGCAAGAAATTGTTAATGAAGAGATGAACCAGGTAATTGATAGTAGCAAATGCCTCATGCGAGTTGTATTAGCTCCTATCCTGGGGGAGCAAAAAATTAGTTATCTTATTACAACATTGCACCATGCAATCGCAGATGGATTATCAAGCATTCAACTTCACTCACAAATCTTAAATTATTATCAAAGACTCGCCTCTGGCGACACAATACAACCAATTATTGAATTGGAAGCATTACCACCCATTGAAAACATAATTACAAAATATACACAAGATTATAGAGGATGTATATACAGTAATTTAATGTCGTTAAAACTTGGCATTCAAAAACTTTTATACCAACCAAAAACCTTAGGATTTGAAAAATATGCATCTATTCCTAAACGGACTTCGCAAATTATTCACAAACAAATTGAGCCAGATTTAACCAGAAAATTTATTGATAAATGTCGGCGGGAAAATGTCACAGTATATAGTGCCTTATGTGCCATACTTATGTTCACAGTAGCCAGAAAAATCATCAAACCTAATCAAACAAGTGTGAACGTAAATTGCTTATCATATATTGATTTACGTAGGCTTTTACAACCTCCAATTAGTGAAGTAGATTTAGGCATTCTAGCTACATCTATGATGCAATTTTACACTATAAAAGCGCACACATCTTTCTGGGAATTAGCGCGGAAAGTAAAATCTAATTTAGAAACTAGTATCAAGCGTGGTGATATTTTCAGTATGCCATTAATTGCCAAGCAACTCATCAACTTTTGTTTTTTCTTTCCCAAACAAGTAGCCGCTACAGTTTCAGTTTCTAATATTGGCAAAGTAAATATTCCCAACATTTATGGTGAATTAGAACTAGAAGAAATTAGCTTTGCTGGCTCTCATGCTTTATATGGAGGTATGTTTGTGATTCATGCCGCTAGTTTTCAAGAAAAAATGCTGTTAAATTTTGTATTTTCCCAGCCTTCAATTAGCAGACAATTAATAGATTATTTAATAGAAAATGTCATATCATGTATTTATGATATTGGTAATTCAAATAATGGCAGTACTTTTTTTCTAGTAGATAATTTCTTGTGAATTTAAAACTAAAAAGCAATTCCATACAATAGACATCTCCGGGAATGAATGTAGAGATGTTCCATGTAACGTCTCTACAAGGATTTCATATCACACATATTTAATTTTCACAGATGTCTAATAACGTAGTTTCAAGTTTGACTAGCATTTCTCATGAAATATTTTTAGTACGTGTTCAGGGGTTAGATATACATAAACTCCAGTAATAAATAAGGATATACAGATGAATACTGTCAAAATCAGTGACCGAATTACTCTGATTCAAAATAAGCTTTTTGAGCAGGCACATACTCAGCCTTTAGAATTAAAATTCCTCGCTATAGCTATGAATAAGCAGGGAATTAAAGGAGAAAAACTATATTCTCATCCAGAAATTATTACCTTACCAACACCAGGATGTGAATATTTACTTTCCTTCAATGCTCGTCAGAACTCAATTTTATCCGCTGCATTTTTAGCTAATTTCTATAAATTTGTTGCCAATAGTGAATCCCAAGCGCTAATATCAAATGTGAGTGTCGCTGAAAAAATTTTTGTTCCCTATTCAGATGAGTATATGATTCTTCATCAAGAAACTAGTGAAGAGTTAGATCATATATGGTCTTTTAGAACCTTACATAGCATGGTTTGCCGCGAAACAGGATGTCCTGATTTATTTGATGAACCTGGCTTCTTTTTTGGCAATTTTAGAGCCACTCCTCAATCAGATTGGCAAAGTTTAAATACTTGTTTTAGCTTTGATAGTGATCGTTCTGAAACTTTATCTCTACTATTAAAAGGTAAAAACCACTTAAAAAAAATAGTAGAGAAATTACAAAATCAAGATAGTAATTCAATATATCGAACTTTACAGTTCATAGTTGGAGATGCTGTCAGAATGCTACCTGCTGATAAAGTTCAAGAAAATGGACTGGGAAGTTTATGGCTTTTATATAGATATGTTGCTAATGTGGAATTAAAACAAGCTGAAGCTTATTTATTTGATAGTCCCGAAAGCTTTGAATACGAGCCTTTGGCTATGGAAATGAATCAAGCACACTTAACAGATGAAGCACGTCACTATACAACATCCTTTGATTTAGGAATGGAACTTTATAAAAAAGCTCCTCCTGAAGCTCAATTTTTTATCCGGTATTGTTTACAGAAAGTTCTAGAAGACTACATTCACGCTGCTTTTTCAACTTATTTAGAAAAGTTAGATAAAAGTCAACAAGGATTCGTATTTACTGATGTCAGAATTGGACTAAATGCACTACGCATGACTCTACATCATCCTGAATTATCTGATAAGCAAGTAAATCTCAATGAACTCATTAATTCCTGGCAAAATATTAGCCAACATTGGCGAAAAATTATTGGAACCGTAGAACAAAAAACTTGGCATTACAAGTCTCAGCAAATTCATCGTCTCATTCAAAAACTAGAACTCGATTTAAATAAAAATAAGCTGGGTAATCACTATCAACGTTATCAAGACAGTCTAGAAACCAAAAAATTTGAAAGATTTATAGAAGTGGCATAAAAAATAGTGGAGATAGGAATGATAGTTTCTATTCACTTTGAAGATGACCAAAAAACCATTAAAGCTGTCGCCAACCAATGCTTAACTCAAATATGTGATCAGTATCCCAACTCAATTCTGTTTGGTTGTCGTAGTGGTGTCTGTGGAACTTGCCTAATTGAAGTGGTGAGTGGTATAGAAAATCTCTCTCCTATGATGGAAAAAGAGAAAATTTTACTGGATATTTTAGCTCCAGAAAATCCACTAATTCGCGTAGCTTGCCAATGTGTAGTTAAAGATGATATCTGCATTCGAGCAGCTAGTTAATCACTAAAATTCACGTACCCCATTATCAAAATAACAATGAGTCAAAATATAACCAACTCTCAACCCAAAAAGCCTTATTCAGTAGCGGATATTGAAGCATGGTTTGTTTCTAATGTTGCCTATATGATGGGAGTTAATCCAGAGGAAATAGATATCCGTGAACCTTTAGATAGCTATGGATTAGATTCAGCACAAGCCATGCTGCTTGCTAGTAAAGCAGAGAAATATCTGGGGTTGAAATTGCCTCTTATACATCTTTGGAATTATCCTACAATTGAGGAACTTTCTCAGAGATTAGCTGAAGAATTGGAAAATTCCCAATCAGAAATCTTACAAATGTAAGCAATAAAGTTTTTAAGTTTTTCCTCCTCTAAGACTGACACTTCGCCAGAATAGAGACAACATGATTCAGCGGAGTGTCTTCTTTTTCTTTAGGCTTTATAGCTTGTTAAAATCTGGGAGATTTAGTCATGAATGCATCCGAACTTTTAGCTAAACTTACTCAACAAGGTGTACAATTTTGGGTGGAAAATAACAAACTAAATATTCGTTCTCCTAAGGAAGTAATTACACCAGAAATACAAGCCGAAATAGCCACACATAAAGGAGATATTTTAGCATTATTACAAGAAATGAATATCACCACTAAATCGTCATCTGAACCTCTAATTCAGGGAATTAGCCTGCAAACAATCGGCAGATTAATTGGTGGGTTTTCCGGTGAATCGCCTATGGAATATCAGCCACCAATAATTGATCCAAAATTAATGGCTCAAAATCTCAGCGTCACATTTAGACCTTTACCTCATGGTTATCATCATCACACTATTATTAAATTCCGTCAGGAATTAGCAATTAAATTAAAAGAATTTGGCGTTGCTGTTATTCCTTGGCAGGAGGCAACAACAGATTTTTTATATAAAATTAAAATTCCTCTATTAAACTGGAATAAATCTTTAAAAATTAGAGGAGTAAAAGCTGATATTAACGCCGTAATAGATGTAACAAGACCTAATTCTTGGCTGAGAAAATTAGGAATATTTATCGCTGAGAGTTTTTACGTTTTATCTTATCCTTGGCTAGTAAATCAGCAAAAAATGTCCGTTATTCAAATTGCTAAATTAAGTACTTGGGCTGAAGATCATGCAGCTAAATATGTTGAAGACCCAACAAATACTCAAGTAATCATTCTGGGCGAAATAGATCGTAAATTTATCAATCCGTCAACCCAGTATCAAGAAAAAATTAGCATTGGGATTAATACACTCATCCAAACTTTTTCTGAAATTGTAATTGGCGTATCTAATGAGAAGATTTCTATTCTCAATATGAATCTTTCTGATTCTATTTTTGCTAAACATGAAATAAATAATTTCGTTTCTAAATCACTGATTCCTAAAGTTTTTGTCCCCATTGCTCCATTATTAATGAGTAGATTTCAAATAGGAGAATATAATCCTTCTACATCTAATTATGCTCATAAGTTAGTTAAATTGGGTCAAGAATTAGCGTCAACAGGCCTATTTCCAGCAGGATTTAAACTGGCTGAAGTTATTAAGAGAAAGTCCCACAGAGATATTGTCAATGTTATTGTCAATGGCAGGACAGGAGTTTCCTATGGTTTTGTAGCTTATGCCGAACCTCCCTGTTATGTGGGAAAACCAGAAATTAATACTAATGAATGGGAAAATTTATTGCCAGTACCTGGATTTAGTAGTAATGAAATTCGTAAAAATCAAGCAGGTAGACGTTATATTAAAATCATTATTGCTGGAGAATATGTATTTAAGCAAATTCCTGATATCTGGCTGGTAGCTCTCGGTCAGGTTCAAATAAAACAGACTTAAACATTGAGCAAGATATTATTCGTATCGGGTTAAAAGATAATTTACAACTGCAATTACCTTTAGGTAATCAATCCCAAAAATCAGATATTAAACCTTCTTATGACATCTATGTCATGTTGGCAATTAGTATGGCTGCCGCTTTGTATACACCAGAATTAATTCAAAATGGTGCGCCAATCGTTCATTTTCATGGCTATCCTGCATTTGATTGGTTTCAAAAGGATGAATACTGTGTGGGAGTTAATCATCCTTCTGTACCCTGTGGAACATATGAATCAGGAGTGTTGAATTTTTTAGGTCTTTCTAATTTAGCTAATCAAGCAACAAAAAATATCAACTTAATTAGTTTAATAGAACCAGATCATGGTACAAATTTCATTGCTCGCGATATGGAGTATCTAGTTGATAGGCTAAAAAATGGTTGTTTAGCAGAAAAAATAGAACTAGGTGGCAAACATTTTGCTTCTCTCAAAGCAAATCTAGGTGATTGATAAATTCATTGTTTCATCTTTCTTTATTTTTTAACACTCTATACTTTTGCAAACATTTAGTTGTTGGCTGATAATTTTCACCCTCATTAATTGGAGTTAAGCTAATGTTCAATAATTTCATTTCCACACCAGAAAATATTTTAAATAATTTCATAGCTCGCCCCAATTACTATCCTTTAAGGAGATTGTTTTGGAAGGTGTGGTATAACCTTTTTGCATCTAAATTTAGCAAGATCAAAATTACTTTTATCAACTATGGTTATGCTGATTTGGAAGCGAATGCTACACAGTTAGAATTGAGTGGATATGAAGAAGAGGAACGTTATTGTATTCAACTCTATCATCATGTGGCGAATGCTATCTCCTTAGCCGGCTTAGATGTTCTTGAAGTTGGATGTGGTCGTGGTGGAGGATCTTCATACATGATGCGTTATTTACATCCAAAAACAATGACGGGGGTTGATTTCTCAGAAAGTAATATTGCATTTTGTCAAAATAAACATTCTATTCCTCAACTAACTTTTCAATTAGGAGATGCCGAATCTTTACCATTTAATGACTATGCTTTTGATGTTCTTGTTAATGTTGAATCATCACATTGTTACGGTTCAAGTAAACGCTTTTTTGCTGAAGCTTTTAGAGTTATTCGTGCAAATGGTTACTTTTTATTTGCTGATTTTAGACCAAAAAACGAAATTGATAAGACTACACAACTGTTAAAAGACTCTGGTTTTAAGATTTTAAAATTAGAAAAGATTACTGCCAATGTTCTTAAAGCTATGGATTTGGAAAATGAACGCAAGTTGGCAATAATTAACCAGGATCTTCCTAAATATTTACACATAATAGCAAACTGGTTTGCTGGCTGCCAAGGAACTCCAATGTATGAGGCATTTAGGAGAGGAGATCAAGAATATCTTTGCTATGTTTTGAAAAAATAATCTAAATGATAGGACTTATGCAATCGGTACAATCAATATTTTTAAGGGGGATTTAATTAATGGAAAAACTTACCCAACTTCAAAATCAACAATCCAATTTAAGTAATATTCTCTACCAAAAGCACAGTGAAAATATTTCCTTGATGACTAAAACTCACAATGCTTATTTACAGGTACACCAAGAATCGCTACAGGAAATAAACTCAATGCAGATTAATTTAGCTGATTATCAGAGATTTGTTAAACAACAATCTCTAGATGAATAAGAAAAAAATGGAAGAAACTGCGTAGTAATAATGGCAATTTGATTTGTTTTTTAGTTACTAATATTAACAGTTATGAAACGTTTACTGATACTTTATTATTCACATTCGGGAGATGTAGAGCGGGCAGTCAACTCTTTTACTAAATGTCTCAATACCCCAGAATTTGAAATTCATCGGGAGTGTATTAAACCAAAGGTTGATTATTCTTACCCTTGGAATTTATATAAATTTTTTGATGTTTTTCCAGAATGTATTAATAACGAAACACCGGAAATATATCCACCCAAATTTAGTGAAGATGATAAATTTGATTTAGTGATTGTTGCTTATCAAGTTTGGTTTTTGTCGCCATCTTTACCAATTCAGGGATTTTTTAAATCTAAATATGCTCAAGTTTTGCAGAATACGAAAGTTATTACTTTAGTGGTGTCTCGAAATATGTGGCACTCAGCCTCAGAAACCATGAAGAAAATGATTGCAGATGTGAGAGGTATTCATATTGATAATGTGGTTGTTACTCACCAGGGTAAACCTTTAGCCACATTTATTAGTACCCCCAGATTACTGTTGACCGGGAAAACAAATGGGCTTTGGGGAGTATTACCGCCAGGAGGAGTAGGCGATCGCACAATTGATGACTTATCACGATTCGGCCAGCAAATAGCCAACAACCTCCCAGCATTGAGCGATGGCTATAGCGATGCCTACAGCGACTCTCAACAACCCTTACTCAAAGGTCTAGATGCCGTTGAGGTCAATCCACGTTATATCATTCCCGAACTAATCGGTCGGATAGCTTATCGTCCTTGGGCTAAAATCGCTCGTTTATTTGGCAAACAAGGAAGTTGGAGCAGACGGCCCATCATCTACCTCTTTGCCATGCAACTTATCTTCGCTATTCCCATAGTCCTTCTAGTTTCCACCATCATTCAATTTTTATTTGCTCCGCTGATCAACAAACAAATAGAGTCTTATGTTCAACTTCTAAAATCCCCATCTTCGGCTGTGATTTAGAAGTGAATAACGAGATTTATTACTTACCAAAATTTACCTTTGATAATTTGATATTGAATCAACTGATTTGGAGAAAATTATGCCTACAGCATACATTACAGGTTTAGGAGCTTTTCTACCTAATGACCCCGTAAGTAACGAAGAAATTGAAAATATTTTGGGATTGATCAATAACAAACCCTCTCGCTCTAAAAATCGCATCCTTAAAAACAACGGTATAAAATCTCGACACTATGCTATAAATCCAAAAACTGGCAAACCAACTCACACTAATGCACAATTAACTGCCGAGGCAGTACGTATTCTTGCAAAAAATTCTAATTTGCCCCTTGAAGAAATTGAGTGTTTAGTCTGTGGCACATCGGGGCCAGATCAACTTATTCCTAATCATGCTCTGATGGTGCATGGAGAACTTAAATCTCCTCCCTGTGAAGTAGTATCTACAAGTGGTGTCTGCTGCTCAGGAGTAACTGCATTAAAGTATGGATATATGAATGTGCTATCTGGTTTCACTAAAAATGCTGTTACAACTGGTTCCGAAGTTGTATCTAATGCATTAAGAGCAGCATACTTTCAATCAGAAATAGAGTCAAAAATTCAGGAGTTAGAAAACAAACCAGTTATAGGTTTTGAAAAGGATTTTTTAAGGTGGATGCTTTCTGATGCAGCCACAGCCGTTTTGATCACAGATACACCAAGTCAAGATAGTATTTCTTTGCGGATTGACTGGATTGATTATATCTCTTTTGCAAATTCTCTAGAAACTTGTATGTATATGGGATGTGTAAAAAGAGCAGATGGTTCTGTACAAGGCTGGAGGGATGTCGAACAGCCAGAAGAAGTATGGAAACAGAGTTATTTTGCTCTCAAGCAAGATGCCAAACTTCTAGGAGAAAATATCATTAACTATGGTCAAAAAGGTTTAGCAAAGGTTAGGGATAAATACAGCCTCAAAGCGGAAGAAATTAATTGGTTTCTGCCTCACTACTCATCAGAGTATTTTAAAGAAGAACTTTATGCAAAAATGGCAGAAATTGGAGTGCATATTACTTATGATAAATGGTTTACTAATCTAACCACAAAAGGGAACACAGGTTCGGCTTCTATCTTTGTGATGCTAGAGGAATTGATGTACTCAGGAAAAATTGAACGCGGCGATAAAATCTTTTGCTTAGTTCCCGAAAGTGCTAGATTTTCATACGCCTATATCCACATGACAGCCGTTTAATTTCTTGTTTACTGCTAACTCACCTCTTCACTCAGGACTCATTACTCGTTACTTAAAACTTAGGAATCTTGACTCTGCTGAGAACACATGACAAATATACTGACCGAGTTGGAAAGTGAAATTAATGCCACTTTTTTAAGAATTTTAAATGTAAGCACACCTGGTAGCGACTTGCTTTTGAAAAGTGAAGACAGTGAATTAATGTGGAGTCGTTCTGGCAATGATACCTTAATTGGTTTGAAACCTGGTGATCATAATCCCGATCAATTGCAAATTGATATTATGCTAGGTGATGGGGACTTAATGGCGCTACAGAAAGGTAGTCAGTTTAATTGGAGCGATAGATTCGTTCTTGGTGATTGGAAACAACCATACTATAATGATGCTCAAGGACTCAACTTTGGGTTCAAACAATTCGCTTCAATTTTAGACTTCAACCCCAAGCAAGATACTATTCAACTCCACGGCTACTCAGAAGATTACCAACTAGTAAAATCTCCTCTGGGGACGGCGATATTTTGGAAACAAGGAACTGTACCTGACCTTATTGCCTTTTTGCCTGGGAATTATCATTTGCATCTTGAGGAAAACTATTTTCAGTATGAAGGCTACACTCCACCACCAGGGCCTGTACTAGAGAAGATTCAGCAAATAGGATCTAGCAGTTTTGATTCCCTGGTCAGTTCAGCCACAGATCCTAATGGCAATCTATTTGTGACAGGAGTTACAGGTGGTTCTTTAACAGCAGCTAATGCTGGATCTAATGATGTTTTGGTAGCCAAGTATGACAGCAATGGCAATCAAAAGTGGATTAAACAGTTTGGCACTGACAAATCTGACTTGGCCACCAGCGTCGCTACAGATGCCAAAGGGAACTTCTACTTGGGGGGAATAACAAAAGGAAATTTAGGGGGAATTAATCCAGGAGAAGGAAATTATGATGTTTGGGTAGCCAAGTATGACAACAGCGGCAATCAAAAATGGATTAAACAGTTTGGGAATGAGCTTATTGATGCCTCCTTTGACATGAAAGTCGATCAGAATGGCAATGTCTACCTCACAGGATTCTCCATTGAGCAACAACAGAAAGGGCTATTTTTTCAACCTGATGTCTTGACCGATGATGTCTGGATAACCAAGTATGACAGTAATGGCAACCAGCAATGGTTTCAAAAGTTTGGCAGTTCCGCCTTTGATGAAGCTTACAGTCTTGCTGTCAGCAATGATGGCAGCATCTACTCTACAGGTTGGACAATGGGTGATTTGGGAGGAAAAAATTCTGGTTTATATGATGTTTGGGTTGCCAAGAATGACAAAAATGGTCAGTCGGAATGGATTCGACAGTTCGGCACGAAAGATTATGAATTTCCTAAGGGAATTGATACAGATAGTCAGGGTAATGTCTATATAACAGGATGGACTCTAGGTAATTTGGGGGGAAAGAATGCTGGGTCTGAGGATGCTTGGATTACCAAGTATGACAGCAGTGGCAATTCTTTATGGACTCGACAGTTCGGTACTAATGGTAATGATGCTGCCTTGGATATGAAGATTGATTTAAATGGCAACATCTTTTTAGTTGGATATACTGACAACAATTTGGGAGGCAAGAATGTCGGTTCTCATGATGCTTGGGCAGCTAAGTTCAACAGTAACGGTAAACAGTTATGGATTCAACAGTTTGGAACTTCTAAGTCTGATGTCGCCAACAGTATTACCCTTGACAATTCTGGTAACGTATTCGTGGCAGGAACTACTGAGGGATCTTTAGGGGGTATCAATGCTGGATCTGTTGATAGTTGGGTAGCCAAGCTCGACTTTAATTCAGGAAAGTTAAAAGACTTTAGTGAGACCTCAAAGCATGAGATTCACAATAAAATCTCTAGTGATGGTGACAGTAATAATATCTTCGACACCGATTCTCAGGATCATATCCTCAAAGGTGATCTAGGGCAAAGTTTGGCTTCTGGAACGCTAAAAGCTTTTAGTAAAACTCCACAGCACGAAATTAAAAATGAAATATCAAGCCACGACTTTAAGAATCACATTTTTAATGATTTTCTAGAAAAAAGTTCTGATTTAGGAAAGATAAAAAACTTTAGTGAAACTCTAAAACATGAAATTAAAAATGAAATATCGAGCCACGACCTTAAGAATCACATCTTTAATGATTTTATAGAAAAAGGTTTTGATTTAGGAAAGATAAAAAACTTTAGTGAAACTCTAAAACATGAAATTAAAAATGAAATATCGAGCAGCAGTTTTAAGGCTAAAATTATCAATGCTGTTTTAGGTAAAAGTTTAGAATCAGGAAAGTTGCAAGACTTGAGTATAAGTTCAAAGCCTGAGACTCAAAATGAAACATCTGGTTTTGGTGGTAGTGCTTGCCTTTTAGGTAAAAGTTTTCAGGAGAATATCCTCAATGCTGGTTTAGGGGGGAGTTCAGCTTTATTAGCGTCGGCAAAATCAATAGTGTCTGATTTTGATGTCATGCTATCTACCAAACATTAGATATCAGTGAAAATTAAAGCACAAGCGATCGCAATTCAGTAATTCTCTCAAGCCATGATTCTTGATGACCGTCTGTAAATATTTCTTCTTGATAATTTTTTTGGAGTATTTATGACAGAGATTATCCAACAATTTGAGATAAATGAATCATCTTCTGCTGTACCTGAGAACAAAGTTAAAAAACATTTAAAATTAAATGAAATCAATTATAAAAATAATAGTGAATCAGATTACACGGAGAAAATTACCGAGCTAAAGAATAAATTTAACTATAGTAACGACAGAGATTATTATTGGAGTGAACCTGAACTTTCACTTTTATACGGTACTCCACTTTATGAAGCGGCTTCTTCGACCCAAAAGATTGCTCTTAATCATCTTTTTTGGGTTGGAGGTTACAACCTAACTGCTGCAAGTGAAACCAATACGGCACTTTATAATCAAATCACAAGTAGCGTTTTTTATAGTCTAGGTGGCTACGAAACTCTTTGTCATGAATTAGATATTGAAACTTCTCAAGAACGCTACCATATTCAAGCTTTTCGCACTATTGCGAATAAGACAGAGATAGGTCTACTAGGTGATGTTATCATTGGCAATCCTTTCTCAGGAAAAGAATCTCAGCTAATGCAAGGAGGTATGATTGGGCGTTTATCACCTGGAATTATGCGACAGTTATTTAGTTTTAATTGGGGTAGTACACCTTTCTTAGCATCCCAGTATTATACCTTACGCTTTGTTGCTAATATGATTCTCAAACTTACGGAATATAGTCGTTCTCAGTATTTCAAGAAGTTAGAGAAAAAAGGTGAGTTTGTTCCTGTTCCTCTAGCTGTTTCTCATTACCATTTCTTAGATGAATCTTTCCATACTACTACTTCCCAACTAATTGCTCACGATTTGTATAAGGACTTTCCTAAACCAACAGCCTATGAAAAATTCATGGCTAATTTATCAATTTATATGATGCAATTAACTGTTCTCAATACGTTGTCTGGAGTTGCAGTTGGGAGTTTTTATCCAGATAAACTATTAATTATGCCTTTGATCTACAAAATACTAAAAACTCCTTTATTTGATATGTCTACTCAAGAAGCTCTGTCTTGGATAGAGAAATGCTTCTGTCATGAACATGAAGGTTTTCATGCTGTACTTAAGTCGCATCAACGTCTCTTGTCAGAATTGCGGCGGTTTTTTGAAGATATTGACTATCTGTGGTCGGTTAACCGCGAAATGCGCGTTATGGCTTCAGGTGGATCGATTAGTCAGGCTATCCAAAATAACATTCAGGGTTTTGAGCAGTTCTCTAGGTCTGCTACCTGATTAATTGTACTAATTAGCGATCGCACGCCACCCACAAAATCGCATTGCTCTCATTCAATTTTCACAAGTTCTATGAACCTTTCTGAAAAAACGCTGCTTATTTCTGGAATCAGTGGCTTTATCGGTTTGCACGCAGCTGCGATCGCTCTTTCTAAAGGAATGAAAGTCCGTGGGCTGCAACATTCTCAACTTCAGGCTCAAAAAGCTCAACAACTAGGTGCTGAGGTAATTGTTGGTAGTGTCACCAATCCTGCTGCTGTCCAAAAGGCTTGCCAAAATGTGGATATAGTTCTACATACGGCTGCTATTGTCAAAGAACATGGATCACTCAAGGATTTTCACCAGGTCAATGTTGGTGGAACGGTTAACATGGCTAAAGCGGCTAAGAATGCAGGTGTCAAAACCTTTGTTCATCTCTCCAGTGTTCTAGTCTATGGTTATAACTATCCTAATTACGTCACTGAATCCGGGCCAATTTTTGCTGAAAATCATCCCTATTGTCAGACAAAAATAGAAAGCGAAAAAGAACTTTTAAAACTCAATGCCCCACCTGATTTTAATATTATTATTCTCAGACCGGGAGATGTTTACGGGCCTGGGAGCTACCCTTGGGTAATCCGACCACTTGTAATGATGCGCCAAAAAATATTTCTGTTGGCAAACAATGGACAGGGAGTGATGAATCATCTCTATGTAGACAATCTCATAGATGCCATCTTTCTGGCTATGGAAAAAGAAGCCTATGGAGAAGTTTTTAATATTACTGACGGACAAGAGACTTCTTGGCAAGAATATTTTACGCGTTTAGCTGATATTGCTGGGTTGTCGGCACCTTCTTCTCTGCCTAAAAATGAACTCAAGTTACTAATTCAGTTGCGCTATCAGGGACAGAAGCTTTTGGGCAAGAAAGCTGATATTGTCCCGGAGACTTTAGATTTTATCACTCGTCCCTATGCTTATTCGGTTGCTAAAGCAGAAAAATTATTAAACTATAAACCAAAAATTGATTTAGAAGAGGGAATGCGACGCACTCAGGAATGGCTACAAACAGTGGACTTGAATGTTTTAGATAAGTAGGTAGAACGATGAACTATAAACACGATGTTCCTATTCAGCCGATTACAGATTCAGAAAGTCTTCCTTTTACCTGGGAACGTCTCATT
The DNA here is from genome assembly GCF_057568715.1 of Anabaena sp. EIM26. NCBI lineage: Bacteria > Bacillati > Cyanobacteriota > Cyanophyceae > Nostocales > Nostocaceae > Anabaena > Anabaena sp. EIM26. Next base: position 4,553,707 of record NZ_CM172472.1, read on the forward strand.
CCTAAACAGATACCAAATGATCCGGCCAGTCAAAAGCTTTTTGAGATCCATCTCCGGCGTTATGAAACCGCAGCACGCTATGTGAAAGGGAAACGAGTTCTGGATATTGCTTGCGGTACAGGATATGGTAGTCAGATGCTTCGTCTTGCTGGTGCGATCGCTGTGGTAGGTGTAGATATCTGTCCAGAGACGGTACAATATGCCAGAAAACACTATCAAGAGAATAATGTAGAATTTGTCTGTGCTGATGCTCTTGCTTTCGAGTGGAAGGAGCATTTTGACGTTATTGTATCTTTTGAAACTATAGAACACGTCCTCTATCCTGACAAATTTCTGGATCGTCTCCGCTATCTCCTGGTTCCAGAAGGCAAGTTGTTACTGTCAGTCCCTCTCGGTGAAACTCGGCATATAGATCCCTATCACCTCCATGCATTTAGTCAGAAGGATGTATTTGCACTACTTGAAAAAGCAGGTTTTTTGGTAGAAAAGTACCGTTGTGATGATTGGTGTCTGACTCGTAAGGATCTTCTCCTTTGGAGACAACTCTATCCAGCCGCTAGGCCAAATATGCGTGAACAATTTTTGACTATTAGAGGATGGCAACTCCTACACGATTTTTGCTTTCGGGGCGTTATTAATGTGCCTGAATTCATGGTTGCAGCCCAAGCAGTCAAAAATCCGGTTGTTGAAAAGCGTCAAACTCCAACACACCTCGATTAATTCAGGCAGGAAGCACAGTTTACTCGAACTTGCATTTTTTAAGCGGATATCTTTTGTATTTTTACAAAAAATATAGGTATTTTTTAAGCTTTTAGCGATCGCTACGGCGCGTGTAGCAATTGCTATTTAACTACAAATAATCCTACGTCTGTAACATGAGTATATTACGGTGTCAAATACAAGAAGTCAGATTGAATATGACCGTATATTTACTATTGTTAGTACTTGTGCGTAGACAACATTAAATCACATCTCAATATAAGTAAAAATAATATCTGAAAACTTGTTAGTTTAAAAATTTTACCAAAAAACAAGTGTATTTTTTAGTACAAATTTTGCATCTCTCTCGGTTATTTATAGGTTATATAACGATGATTATAAAGTTTAAAATAAATTACTAGAACCTTTATCCAGACTACATCTATGTCTTTATGATCAAGCAAATTTTATGTTGTTTATGCCCTCTCCGCAAAGGTACAATAGTTAAGTGACACCATGAATGTAGTGTTTTACTATACCAAGCTTGTTATCTATGATTTTGTCAAGCTAAGGTAGGTTTAAAATTTTCACGTAAAAAATATTTTATATTTATACATCACTGTTTTATTATTGTTATGATGTCATACAGCAGTAGCAAAACCACCTAATTTTCTTAGGTTCTTAGGTGAAAAAAGCAGCTTTGACAACAGCACAACCTCCAAGTATTTATATTTAGATACTTGAGATGTGAATAGCTTAATTAATGATATTTTTCCATGACTATATGGGTACAAATATTATCTAGAGGCTATTGATATCTTTTTAGTATGTGCATTAAAGAAGCTATCTCAGTATTAGCGGGTTTATTCGAGTAACTGATTCAGTTATGCGATTAGTAACTTAATGTCTGATTACTTCGGAACTTGTTGACATTGAATGACCTGGAGTCATTGAATCAAACGCGCTTCCAGCCAGTAGCCAACAGAAACAACAATAAATATTCAATACATCCCGAAAGAAACAGTGAAGTATCAAAAATCCAAGTTTTACCGTTCTTTAGTTGCGATCGCATTATTAGCCAATGGTTATTTCCAACTACTAGCACCTGCAATGGCAGAAGGAACTACCGCAGGTGAAACTATTAGCAACACCGCCACCGCTACTTACGAAGACCCCAATAGCCCAGGAACAACCTTAAATACCACTTCCAACACCGTTACCATCACCGTTGCAGAAGTCGCAGGTATTACCGTTTCAGCAGCAGGAATAGTAGATGACAACGGTGGAACTGTAGGAGTTGGAGACCTATTAATCTACACCTACACCGTCACCAACGTTGGTAACGACCCAACCACATTCCGCATTCCTAACTTAGCCACCACCACAGGTCCGGGTACAGTATCAGGAACCTTACCCGGTGCTACTACAGCTAATAACCTCCAATACAGCACTGACGGCGGCACAACTTGGATAGAAATTACTAATACTGAAGCAATCACACCCTCGGTTGCTCCTAACGGCACTGTCTTGGTTCGTGTACCAATCACTGTACAAGCAGGCGCTCAAACAGGTGACACTATTGGAGTTACCCTGGGTAAAACCCCTGGTAATGCTCAAAACCAACTTCGCATCCCAGATGGTGGTGACGTATACACAGTAGATAACGATGATATTGTTGCTGGTGAAGCAGATGGTCCACCCATCAACGGCACACGGGAAGCCAGCGCCGTTCAGGATATTCAAGTTGGTGTCACAGCAAAAACTTACGCATTAGCTACCATTCTCAAAGTGCGTAGTGAATACGACAACAATGCAACTGCAAATAATATTACAGACGACACACTAACCTATGATTTAGGTTTGCGCGTAGAAAGCAATGATGTCACTGGCAGTGGCATCACCCCAGCACCTTTAGTCGGTACAACCATCAATGTTGACACTGCTAATGGTTCTTATATCCTCGTTTCTGATGCCATTCCCGCAGGTACACAACTAGCAGAACCCCCCACTGCGCCTACTGGTTGGGACGCAGTTTATACCACATCTGATCCAGCGACGTTTAACGCCAATGCAGCACAATGGAAACGCTTCCCCTTACAAGGTGGTGATACATTGGCAAGCATCACCCGTGTCGGTTTTATCAACAAAACCGCTACCATAACTTCCATTGCTCCTGGTACAACAGTCAATGGTTTTTCGATTCAGTTAGCAATGCCAGCTGCGACTTCACCATTAAAAGTTATCAACATCGCCCAATTATTTGGTCAAACCCCAGGTAATAATCTCCCCGTTTACGATGAATCCGGTGACCAAAATCCTAGTAACTTCGATGGTTCTACACCACCAGTTGGTACAGATACCAATGCTGATGGTCTTCCCGATGATATAACCAATAATGTTACTGATGGCTTAGTAACTAGTGCAGAACTAGCAGCAACGGGAACAGATACAGCCAACAATAATACTGGTACTGGTGAAGGTGGTGAAGCCAACGTCTTCGATGTAGTAGTAGTTGGAGCAGCATCAGTTCTCAATGGGCCACAAGGTGTACCAAATGCCATTGGTCCAACTGATAATAATGACGACTTCACCAATAAATCAGCCCTTGTTCCTGCTGGTACGGCACCGGGTTCTACACTTGATCCGCAGTCAGTTGGTTTCACTAATACTCTTCAGAACAATGGAACCAGCGCAGGTGATATCACACTAGAGCCAACCGCACCAGCAAATCCATTAGACTTGCCTAATGGAACACAGGTAACTCTTACCTACAATGCCCAATCTGTTATCTATACCTACAATCAAGGAACAGGAACTTTCACCACTACTGGTACACCAATTACAATCCCAAATGTTGCTCCTAATGGGATTATTAATTATGGTGTAGAAGTTAATTTACCAGCCAATACTCCATTATCAACTGATACTATCGCCCAGTACACAGGTGATACAGAATTTGGCTTCCCAGTCCCCATCACTGCCACAATTGATGTAGCAGGTACTACGACAACAAATATCACCATTGACCGGGTATACACTGGTTACTTGAAACTAGTGAAACTCTCACGAATTTTACAAGGAACTGGCCCAGCAGTTGGTACAGGTCAAGATGATTTTGAATCTACACCTGCTGTCAATGGTATTGATCCTAATTCCAATGTTACTGATGTACAAAGAGTTCCAGCCCCAGGCAATATTATTGAGTACCTAATTCGGTACACAAATATTTCAGATCCCCAAGCTGGTACTGGTAATGTGATTTTGAATGCTGACAAAATTGTAATTACTGAAGATGGTACTACAGGCACGAACAACTGGGCTTTAGACAATGACATTAATGGTCAAAGTGATACTAGCAATATTGTTGGTTCAGCCCAAGATTCAGGTGCTTCTACTATCAACTTCTTTAGTGGTAATCCAGCTACCACCAGTAGTAATGATCAAACAGGTACTACAGTAAATACTGATGTTACCAAATATACCAATCAAATCACAGGAATAGTTGCACCAGGTGTCCAAAGAACATTCATTTTCCAACGGAAGATGAATTAATTTTGTATCTGTCTGAATACTGATCATATCAGTCTGGTTTGGTAATGAGTAATTGCAAAAAGCAACTACCAACTAAACCAAACAGATTCAGGACTTACGCAAAACAGAATGGAAGTAGAGGTAATTCATGAATTACCCCTACGCAAGAATCAGCTTTTGAGTTCAATCTTGCGTAAGTCCTAAGATCATAAGTAATTAGCCAGACTTGGTGAAACCTATATCCAGCGTTGCTGATACTATCAGCAACGTTCCAGTGAATATTGAAAAAGTCTAAGGTTGTATCAAGAAAATCCTTTTTTAAGGGTAAAATAATCTTCTCAAAGTCTTCCTTAAAAAGGAGGATTTAAGAAGATTAAAATTTGTGAATACATCAGCCACAAATTCTCCAAAGTTCTCTCAAAATAGAAAAACACAATCAATAAATTAATCAAAGCAGGTAATAACAATGAAACAAGTTTATATTGCCGGTATTGGTGCAATTTCCTTGATGATGGCAGCACCATTAATGAGTCAAATACCTGGTGTCACTTCTCTCTTTCAGTTAGAAAGTGCAACTGCTCAAAATAGCAAGAATCAATCACAACTACAGTTGCAGTTGGTAGCAGAAAAGCAAGTAGAGACGCAGGATCAACAAGGTAATAAAATCAAAAAATGGCAAGCTTTAAAAAATCAAGCCGTGGTCAAACCAGGGGATGTATTGTTATATACATTAAAGGGAGAAAATAAGAGCGATCGCCAACTCAAAAACCTCACTTTAAATCAACCCATACCCAAACAAATGTCCTATGTCTTGAAAAGCCTTAATACTAGCAGCAATACCACTATCACCTACAGCATTGATGGTGGACGCACTTTTGTCAAAAATCCCACTATTAAAGTTACCCTTCCTAACGGAACCATAGAAACTAAACCAGCACCAGCAAGTGCTTATACTAATATCCGCTTACAAGTACCAACAATTGCAGCTAAAACCACATTTAAAGCCACTTATCAAACCCAAGTCCGCTAATTATATAGCGTTTCCTCATCACATGAGGTACATCATAGCCCCCTCATCGCAAGCGATGAGGGGGTTGGGGGTGGGTTTCTTGTACTTCACTCAACCGATAACCGTTATCAAAGATTTTTAATGGGTAAACACTTTTTTTAAATTACCCATTACTAACTAGGTTAAAAAATCTGTTTTAAGGAATAGCAAAAATTATTTGCGCTGGATTTAATAAAGAATTTTTAGTTATTTAATAACTAATAACATTGTGGAAAAAATTGGACATGATTAATAAACGTAAATCTAGAAAAAAATATTTTATTAAGAAACTATTGCCAAGACTGATAACAGCAATTATTTTAGGTTTGATTTTGCAAACTCCCATAACCACCCTAAATAGAGTAATAGCCCAAAGTACAACAATTATTACAAATCAGGCTGAATATACCTATATAGACCCCGCGAATGATGAAGGTGAATTTAAAGGAACTTCTAGTAAACTAGACTTCAATTTTAGTTCATTAGTTGACCCTCTAGGGCGGATTTTAGGTTGTGCTGGGACACTCTTACCAGACTATACAGGTTTCACGGTTGGTGTGTATGAAGCTAACTCTAATGATCCCACAGGATCTGAGTTAGGAAATTTAGTTTCCTTAACACGGACAGAACTACCAGATACTCCTAATAATAATATTCCTGGAGGAAAAGCGCCAAATATTGAAAATAGTAATCCCTATTTTATTACCAATAACCCCGCAGGTGTGTATAATTTTCTTCTTGATCCCAACAAAGGTCAAACCCAACCAGGTAAAACATATATTTTCGTGGTTAATGCTCCAGTTAATTCTATCTACAAACAACGCCGAATTAAAATTGTTATTTTAGATAGCATTGATATCGCGGGAACAGCTAATAAAGTTATTCGTTATATTGCAACTTCCTTGGATGGACAACCCATCAACTTAACGGGTGGAACAGCAGTAGAAGCCACAACTGTTTTAGTTAATAATGCCGAACTTCAAGGACTAAACTTATTAGCCTTTGAACTCACAACAAACCTGTGTCAACCCAGTCAAGTACAGATCATCAAAACAGGTGATCGCGCAACCGCTGAACCCGGAGACACAGCTATCTATCGCGTATCGCTCAAAAATCAATCAGATGCGGATTTGAATAATATCATAGTCACCGATAATTTACCTTTAGGCTTTCAATTCTTACCCAAATCAGTTCGGGGAGAATTAGAAGGAAACCCAGTTAGTATTACCAGCGAAATTAACGGTAATACCATCACATTCCGCACAAATATTACTCTTTTAAGCTCAAAAGTTCTCAACATTGCTTACGCTGTTCAACTAACAAATGATGCTCAAAGAGGTACAGGTCGAAATAGTGCCATTGTCAATGCACAAAGAATTGATAACGGCTTCAGTGTCAAAGATGGGCCCGCAACTCACCAACTAAAAATTAGACCCGGAATAGTCAGTGATTGCGGTACTTTAATTGGTCGAGTATTCCTAGATAAAAACTTTGATGGTGAACAACAAAATGATGAACCAGGAATAGCTAATGCAGTAATTTTTCTGCAAGATGGCAATCGGATCACCACAGATCCTAATGGTTTATTTTCCGTAGCCAATGTTTTACCGGGAAGTCATACTGGAGTTCTTGATCTGAGTAGTATTCCTGGTTATGCCCTCGCTCCCAATCACAAATTCCGTGAACGTAATAGCCAATCTCGTTTAGTGCGTTTAGAACCAGGTGGTTTGGTGAGAATGAATTTTGCTGTCACCCCCATCTTTCAGGAGCAAGTAAAGAAATGAAACCACCACTGCACCATATCAAGAACCTGAAAGCTATAGGGGTAATAGCTGGTGCTTGTAGCTATCTATTTTATCCTCATGCAGTCAAAGGAGAAACCCCTAAAGACAATCCTCAGCCCCATAAACCTTTAGATAATTCTACAAATATTAATCAACAAATAACTGATCAAGAAATTGCCCAACCACCCAAAGTTACTGAATATCAGTTACCAAAAGATGTTGTGGCAAAAATTAAATCTCCTATTACCGCAAACTCAGAATTTTCCCTAACAACTTTAACCCAAATCCCACAAAATGAGGTTGTAAAAATAGAATCAAACACCACAGCCAACTCAGAAAATCCACCAACTACTACAACCCAAATCCCACAAAATGAGGTTGTAAAAATAGAATTAAACACTACTACCAACTCAGAAAATCCACCAACTACTACAACCCAAATCCCACAAAATGAAGTTGTAGAAATAGAATCAAACACTACTACCAACTCAGAAACTCCACCAACAACTCCAACCCCAATACCTGAACAAGTAGCCCCAATATCAACAGCCGTCAAAATTCTCACACCAACAGAAAATAGGATTTTTGATGTTCCAGCTACTACAGTAATATTGCAGTTTCCTGTAGGTAGTCAAGTGGAATTGCGGGTCAATGATACACTAGTAGACCCTTCTTTAGTAGGACGGACAGAAACTGATGCAGAGACCAATTTGATCACGCAGACATGGTATGGTGTCTCTCTCCAGCCAGGAAAAAATACCCTGTCGGCACAAATAGTAGGAGCAACAACACCTCCAGACACCGTAGAGATATCAGTACGAGGAACACTCAAGCAATTAACCATAGAAACTCTAGAAGCGAATATTCCAGCAGATGGACGTTCTACTGCAACCATCAAGGGTCAACTCATTGATGAAAATGGTCATCGCTCCAACCAAGATGGTGTAGTGACTCTAGAAACCAGCGCTGGAGAATTTATTAGTGCAGATTTTAAACCCGACCAACCAGGGTTTCAAGTAGAAGCAAAAACAGGAGAATTTACTGCCCAATTACGTTCCAACTTGAAAGCCCAAACCGTGCGGCTTCGCGCTGCAATTAATAATTTAGAAACCTTTACTCAATTAGAATTTGCTACAGCTTTACGTCCCAGTTTAGTGACGGGAGTTATAGATATTCGTTTAGGTGCTAGAGGAACTGATTATTATGGTAAATTGCGTGATTTTGTACCCCCGGATAAAAATAATAATACGCAATTAAATTTTCATTCAGAAATATTTGCCACCGGAAATATTGGGGAATGGTTATTTACTGGAGCATATAACAGTTCCCGCCCTTTAAATGAAGATTGTAACTGCGAAAATCGTTTATTTAAAACTTATCAAGCCAATGAACAAAACTATCCTGTTTATGGTGATAGTTCCAAACTTGATGTTACCGCACCTTCTATTGATAGTGTCTATGCCCGTTTAGAGCGTTCCACCGGGGTTCCTGGTGTGAGTCCAGATTATTTTATGTGGGGTGATTACAACACAGAAGAATTTTCTCGCCCCTCTCAACAATATACTGCCACGACCCGTCAACTTCACGGTTTTAAAGCTAACTATAATTGGGGAAATCTACAAATTACAGGTTTTTATGGTAATAATGTCGAAAGTTTTCAACGAGATACTCTAGCCCCTGATGGTACTAGTGGTTATTATTTTCTTTCTCGGCGAATATTACTTCCTGGTAGTGAAAATGTCTTCATTGAATTAGAAGAATTAAATCGTCCAGGTACTGTTATTAAACGTCAACAGTTGAACCGGGGCGCAGATTATGAAATTGATTATGATCGCGGGACTTTATTATTCCGTGAACCTATCCTCCGTACCGATATTGATGAATTTGGGCAGGTATTAGTACGGCGGATTATTACTACTTATCAATATGATTCACAAGACTCTAATAGTAGTATTTATGCAGGTCGGTTTCAATATAATTTGGATCGCACTCTAAACCAAGAAACTTGGATAGCAGCAACGTATTTAAAAGAGAATCAAGGTCTGTATAACTTTGAACTCTATGGCGCAGATACCCAAATTTCTTTAGGTAATAGTGGTAAAATAATTGGCGAATATGCCCATTCTAGTAATAGTTCTGATTTGATGGGTAGTGTCAGCAGTCAGGCTTATCGCTTGGAAGCTGAAGGTAAGATTTTTAATGGTCTTCAAGGTCGCGCTTATTACCGTTTTGCTGATACAGGTTTTGCTAATAATGCCACAGTTAGTTTTGTTCCTGGGCAAACTCGTTATGGAGCGCAACTAACAGGTAAGCTGACCAATACCACTAACTTGCGGGTTCAATATGATCATGAAGATAATTTTGGTATTGCACCCTTACCTTTAGACACTTTTGAAGAATTATTTTCACCCCGTTCTCAGGCTATCCCAGGAAGCAAAGTTGATAACTCGTTAACAACCATTACAGCAGGTATACAACAACGTTTAGGTAAAGCTACTTTTGATGTAGATTGGATTCATCGGAATCGAAAAGATCACATTGATAACAGTAGTGGTTTGACAAGTAATTCTGATCAGTTGCGATCGCGTTTGTCTCTTCCCATTACGAATAGTCTCACTTTCCAGGCACAAAATGAACTTACCCTTTCTGCTAGTACTGATAATGTTTACCCTGACCGGACTATTTTAGGACTAAATTGGCGAGCTATTCCCGGAGTCAATGTCAGTTTAGCTCAACAGTTTTATAGTAGCGGTCAAGATAATGGTAAATCTATCACTAGTTTAAGTGTAAATGGCGAACATAAACTTGGTTCAGATACTACTTTAACAGGTCGTTATACCATTTTAGGTGGGGCGAATGAAATCACTACCCAAGGAGCAATTGGTTTAAATAATCGCTGGACTGTTGCTCCTGGTTTGCGGTTAAATCTAGCTTACGAACACGTCTTTGGTAGTTTTTTTGGTAATACTGGCACAGGTCAAAAATTTGCCCAACCATTCGCTTCTGGTCAAGCTGCTTCTGCTATTGGTTTTAATGGTGGTGATAGCTATAGTGTCGGGCTGGAATATAGCAATAATCCCCAGTTTCAAGCCAGCGCTCGTTATGAACATCGCACTTCTTCTAGTGGTAGTAATACAGTCATTTCTGCGGGTGCTACAGGAAAAATTTCTCCTTCTCTTACGGCTTTAGTACGCTATCAACAAGCTAATGCTGCTAACCAAAAACTATCAGGATTAGGTGACACCATTAATTTAAAAATGGGTCTGGCTTACCGTGATCCTAAAAATGATAAATTTAACGCTTTATTACGGTATGAATATCGCCAAAATCCGGCAACAATTCCTGATACAATTTTGTTGGGCAGTGGGACGGGTTCTCAAGATCATACCTTTGCCATGGAAACTATTTATGCTCCTAACTGGCAATGGGAATTTTATGGGAAATATGCACTAAGAAATAGCACTTCTTATTTAGCTAATGATTTGGCTGGTACAAGTACAGTGAATTTAGCTCAATTTCGGGCTACTTATCGCTTAGGATATAGTATGGATCTGGTGGGAGAAACTCGTTGGATAGGTCAATCTAATTATTCAGAAACAGGTTTTGTAGTTGAAGCTGGCTATTATTTAACTTCTAATTTGCGCCTTTCTGCTGGCTATGTTTTTGGCAAAGTTGATGATCCTGATTTTTCTGGTACTCGTTCTGCCGGTGGTCTTTATTTAGGTCTGACTGTCAAACTCAACGAATTGTTTGATGGTTTTGGTCTGCAAAAACCTACACCTTCTCCAGCAGGAGAAAAGTTAAAAATATAAATTAGACTTTTCAAACATCCTCTCAGGGTTAGAGGTTGTTTGAAAGGTCTCCTTCCATGTCATGCTGAGGAACGTAGCATCTCAGTATGTCGGCTAAACTCCAGATTCTTCGTTGCGTAAGACTCCACTCAGAATGACAAATTATACGTCCCTAAACTTTTCAAACATCCTCTCATGGTTAAAGGCGCTGAGTTTCCCACTTACCAGGTATTCTTATGAAAACTAATATGAAACTGTCATTACTAAGTAGCTACTCAGAGAAATTAATTAGTAGTCTGGCCTTTATTTTATGTATTTGGGGACAAGGGATACAACCTAGCTGGGCTGAAGGCAGCAAAGAGTTAGTCTCTGGTGGTATTGGATACAGACCTTATCTAGAATGGACAGATCAGTTCACTGCGGGTATTCCTCGGAAAACAACTCTTAAGGTTTACGTACAAGCAGGGGAAACCGTTAATCTTGGCTCTAGTGTGCCTACAAGTGCTAATGGTACTCAAGATATTGTCTATAGAAGTCCCTTTAATGGTCAAAATGGTTCTTGTGATGTTCTATCTACTGGTTTTGGTTTAATTGACACCATTGCCAAAGAAACAGCAGGGCCTTTACCCAATGCTGGTGGTTACACTCCTTGTAGCTTTGTGGCTACAGAAACTGGTATTTACGAAGTTGAATTTCGTTCTCCGGTTTTCAGTCCCGGAGGTAGTAATCCTACTGTTGTCACAGTCACGAATCCATTTCCCATAAATAATAATCAACAAGGAGGAGTCGCGGCTTGGGATATTACAGTTAGAAATACAGGTGGTACTGCCCAAAAAGGGAGGGTTTTTACCAACTATATTGCGATGAATATGGGTTCAAATAACATAGGACTCTATTCCAATCTTTATATTCAAACTAAAGATGGGTATAGATATGAAACTGATATGAATGGAGTCGATCCCTTTGGGTTTATCTTTTTTGCCAATAGTCGGGGATATATTGACAAAACTAAGAACTTAACTCTTTACCATTCTGCTGGTGGTGCTACTACTAATGCTCTGATCTTCCCTGGTAATGTGGCAGTTCAAGACCCAAGTCTGCCAGATACACTCACAGATATTACTCACTTGGTTTTTTTTAATCAACCAGACCCTTCAGCACTGATAGGACTGGGGATTCCCATAACAGCAGTTTTACCCGTAGAACCAACTTCTTTTCTATTTACTGGAGGAAATGGAGGCAGTGGCAACCAAGCACCAGTTGGGGTAGGAGGTAATTTTAGTTTCAATTCTAGTACGCCAGGAAGTTATCAAATTATTATTGATACTAACAACGACGGCATTTTTGATCCCAGTCTTGATCGCGTTTTGCAAAACCCGTCATCTGTAGGTTCTAATGTAGTGTTATGGGATGGAAAAAATGCTAGTGGAGTCAACCTATCACCCCTCCCAGGAAATGCAGCATATAATGCCAGAATCACAGCGAGGGCAGGGGAATATCACTTTCCTATGTTAGATGCTGAGAACAATCCATCGGGGTTTAAAATCACGATGCAAAATCCTCCTGGTCCATTTAGTAATTTCCTAGATGTGAATGGACAGTCGATTGGCCCAACTACTGTTTACTACAATGACAATAACTATACTACTGCCAATGGAGTATCTGTTAGCTTAGATCCCACAGGAGGACAAGTAGCTACTAATCCTCGTAATGCTGCTTTAGGAATTAATAGCGCAGCTGGAGAGCATGAATTTAGTGGTGGCTATGGTGATTTTAAAGGGATAGATACTTGGACATATTTTTCGAGTCAGGGTGTATTTACTCCTTTGGTCATTACTGCAAACGAGCAAGCTAATGTTAAAGGTACTAAATCAGTGCGGTTTCTAGGGGATACGGATAATAGTGGCACAGTGACTGTGGGCGATACCATTGAATATACTATTACTTATTCCAATCTCAGTCCTGGTAACAGCAATGCCATTAATTTTGTTATTAAAGATGCATTACCCCCACAATTAAATTTTGTCAGTGCAGTGATGACTGCTGTTACTCCAGGGAATAATATTACAATCAATCCTGGTTACAATGGCTCTGGTAATGTTACTAATTCTGGCACTTTACGTGTAAATGATACAATCACTATTACAATTACTGCCACAATTAATAGTTCTAATGGTGGTAATCCTATTACTAACCAGGCAAGTGCTGATTTCAATACACCGGATAATCCCTTAGCCGCAGTTGGTACTGTGTTGACAGATGCGGATTCTGCTACCGCTACTACTAATCCACCTGCTGTAAATAATTATTTTTTACAAGTTACTGACAATGGTATAAATGTAGGAAACAATCCTGCTAGTAGTGCAGACGATGACCCTACCTTGTTTACAGTTACAACTACTCCCCAAGGCACGCTGCTATTAGTTAAACGGATTACTGGGGTTAATGGTTCAACTATGAACGATGGCAATAATCTTGGTGCTTATATTGATACTGCCAGCCCCTATGATGATAATGTCATTACTGTGATTGACCCTGATTTACAGCCAGATACGGATCAATGGCCAGTACCTCTGAGTACATCTCTAGTGGGAGAAGTCAATGGAGGTATGGTAAAACCTGGGGATGAAGTTGAATATACAATCTACTTTTTATCAATGGGGCCACAGGATGCAGTTAATGTGAGTTTGTGCGATCGCATTCCTTTAAATCAAACTTTTTTAACCAGCAAATACAATAATGTCAATCAGGCTACAAATGGATTACCTGGTGCAGATCGGGGCATCTTAGTACAAAAAAATAACACCCCTCTATCTTATACAAATGTTAACGATGGTGATAATGCTAGATTCTATGCTCCTGGAGAAACACTACCTTCAGTTTGTGGTACAGGAGCGAATATAGAAGGGGCTATTGTCGTTAACTTAGGCACTTTGCCTGGTGTCAACACTAACTCTGTGGGAGCCTATGGTTTTGTCCGCTTTCAAGCTGAAGTGCGATAACTAGGGCTTGCTGTAAAGCCCTAAGTAAGCAACACATCTGGACAAAACCAAACTAGGATAAATAATAGCATTGCGTTATTTTTCTGTGTTGCATACAGAAGCGTTAAAAAGCAGTTCTATCAAGCTGTGAAATTCACTACTATTTGCGCCATAAAGCAAGAATTATGGCACGATGGAGAGAAGCTTATGCAATGAGAAGCCCGAAAGCTGGTTTTAACTTTGAGGAACTTTAGCGATCGCTTTCCTCCTGGTAAACTGTAAACAAACAAAGGAATCACTCTGCTCCTAATCCGGCACAATCTATGAATCGTGCATGATCCAGGACGGAGAAACATATTCTTGATTGTGTTTTTGCCTCGGTACTGCTTCACCTGCCAATGAGAAACTAGATCAAGGTCTTCATGAAAGCCATAACCTGGCAAAATGTCGTTAGTTTCGTATTGTCAGCAAAATTCTTGGCGAAAGAATATTTATTATCGTCGGAATGCTTGTGTTTGGCTGCGAAAAAAGAATATATACTCCAACCTTGACTATTAAATGAATCCAGATAACTCAGAAACTTACATAAATCATCCAACGTGGGGTTTGCTATATAAGATCTGTATGGTTGATGAAAACCAAGATCTATTCACTACACTTTATGCCCAACGCTTATTTTTTTTGGTAACAAATGACGTTAAAGGTATTAAATTTCAGTCTCTTGGCCGGACTGAAGCAAGAATGATGCTGGAAAATCGTTTACGTACTTTGCGTCGCAATGGCAAGTCCCAGGAGTACGATCAGCTTCAAAGTGTTTTCCAACGCACCTTCCAATGAATAGTTCTGTTCGTGAACGTATTGCTAAAATTCGCGCCTCACTTCCTCCTTCAGTGCGGTTAATTGCTGTAAGTAAGTTAGTCCCAACCGAACTGATGCGAGATGCCTATGCCGCCGGAATTCGTGATTTTGGTGAAAGTCGTGTCCAAGAAGCTGCCAGTAAACAAACCGAGTTACAAGATTTGCCGGATATTACTTGGCACTTTATTGGCAATTTACAAAGCAATAAAGCTAAAAAAGCTTTGGAATTATTTGACTGGATTCATTCCGTCGATAATCTACAAATAGCCCAGCGTTTAGAGACTCTGGCACAACAGTTAGGGATGAGTCCATTGGTTTGCCTACAAGTCAAAATTCTCCCCGATCCTAGTAAGTCTGGTTGGATGATACCAGAATTATTACCTGACTTGGAAGCACTTAACCAATGCCAGAACTTAAAAATTCAAGGTTTGATGACAATTCCGCCTCGTGGCTTGGATCATGAGGCAATTTTGAAAGTTTTTGACCGTACTCATCAACTAGCCCAAGAAATTGCATCTCAGAACTGGTCAAATATAACCATGAAGCATCTATCAATGGGTATGTCAGGGGATTACGAATTAGCCGTGCAAACAGGTGCAACGATGGTAAGATTAGGAACCGTATTGTTTGGGAAACGAGGCTGACATTGTTTACGTCTAGGTTTGAGTTGGGTATCCAAAACAATAGCCAAATCATATCTAAACAAAATCAGTAACTTCCGTTTGAATACGTGTCTAATGACCAGGGTATTGACAAATGTAATTAGTAAGACAGAATGAGATTGAAATAACTTTCAGTTGCTTCTACCTTAGGATATAATTTGAACTCATTAAATGTCCAGATAAGGTATAGTCCTTTTTAGAACAGTGTTTTCTTCATAAAACCCTGTACTAGAGGCTACAACCAGCAATAGAATTGCTGAAGGCAGCAGCCACTATACTGGCTACCAAAATTTACAGCCAGATCAATTAAGGTAATTTCCACTGGGAGCGTACACAATGAACAATATATTTTCCAAACTCAGGGATTTTGTGGGGTTGAATGAGCAAGTAGAATACGAGTACTACGAAGAAGAGCCAGATACCGATGGCTACCAAAATCTCTATCAACAAGAAAATCCCCAACCAGAACCACAAGAAACTACTGCTACCCCTAATCGACGTTGGCGCGAACCTGTGCCTACAATGGGGGATGAAGTAGCCGCAGCAGGGTCAAAGCCTATGAGTAACGTAATTGGTATGCCAGGCGCAATTAATGGAATTTCTGAAGTTTTAGTACTTGAACCACGTACTTTTGAAGAAATGCCCCAGGCAATTCAAGCATTACGTGAGCGTAAATCGGTTGTCTTAAATTTGACAATCATGGACCCGGATCAGGCTCAACGGGCGGTTGATTTTGTTGCCGGTGGTACTTATGCTCTAGATGGACATCAAGAGCGGATTGGAGAAAGTATATTTTTGTTTACGCCCAGTTGTGTGCAAGTCAGCACTCAAGGTGGTTTTTTACATGAAGTACCACAACCAGTTGCCCGTCCCTCTCGTCCTGCAAGCACCACTCCAGCTTGGGGAAATGAAGTTAACCGGATGGCACAATAAAGAAGTTAAATTAGTCATTAGTCTTTTGCCCTTTGTTATACCATTAGGCAAGTTGCCTTTCCGGCATTTATGTTATTTGTCGTGATCTGGATGACTAATGACCAATGACTAATGACCAATGACTATTAACGAATGACTATTAAATTTGGCTTAATTGGTGGCGGGGTGATGGGAGAAGCTTTGTTATCCCGCCTTATTGCTTTGGGGATTTATCAAGGTTCAGAAATCCTAGTTAGTGAACCCCAAGTTTCTCGGCAGAGTTTTTTACAGCAGCAATATGATGTAGCTGTGACAACGGATAATTGCTTGGTGTTGGCTGAGGCGCAAGAAGCTGTAATGTTGGCAATCAAGCCCCAGATATTTAGTGCGATCGCTCAAGAATTAGCAGATATATTACCTATAGAACATCATCCCCTCATCATTTCTATCTTGGCAGGTGTGCCTTTAAAGCAGCTAGAAGCCGCCTTTCCCCAAATGCCAGTTATTCGTGCTATGCCCAATACTCCCGCTACAGTGGGCGCAGGAATAACGGCAATTTGTCTAGGTGCTTACACTTACCCCATTCACCAGCAAACAGCACAACAGATTTTTTCAGCTGTGGGGGAAGTCGTAGAAATTCCAGAAACCCTCATGGATGCGGTAACAGGCTTATCTGGTAGTGGCCCGGCTTATGTCGCATTGATGATAGAAGCGTTATCAGATGGGGGAGTTGCAGCGGGTTTGCCCAGAGCAGTGGCTAAACAATTAGCTTTACATACGGTATTAGGAACAGCCAAACTTTTAGAAGAAACTAAACTACACCCAGCAGAACTCAAAGACAGAGTTACCAGTCCTGGTGGGACGACAATAGCCGGAGTTAGTCAATTAGAAAAAGCTGGATTTCGTTCCGCTCTAATTGAAGCTGTCAAAGCTGCGACAGTTCGTTCTCAGGAACTGGGTAAATAGCTAAAAATGTTGGGTTTTATTGCGTCAAACTAATTAGAAGATTGCTGGATGTTCTAATCTTGATGCAATCAAATAACAGACTTCAGGAAGGACAACACTGGGAAGTAACAGAGGCTCATTTATGGTTTGTACCACAGCAAGAACACGATTATGATTACGATCACTTTGGTCTGCAAGTTCAAACAGAAAGCTAGTATCAAGGATGAAAGTCATACTTGCTCATCTTGATGTAAACTCCAACCGCGAATAGGATCAACTTCATTGGCCAGAATTTCTTCATCTCGCTCTGAAACATCCTTTTCTACTGAACTTCCCAAAGCTGCAACTGAAAGCAAAAAATTTCTACCGGTTTTTTGGGATTGTTTTTCAGTTGCTTTATAGCGCAGGTAATCAACAAAATTGATGAGTTCAGTGAGAGAATCTTCTGGCAATGTCTTAATTGACTCAATAATTTGCTCTCGGTTTTTGGTTAAAGTATCCATGTCTTTATTTAAAGGAATGCTGCTTACTTCAAACACACTATTCTATTCTGACTGAAATTGCTGTCTAATGTTTCTCCAGTTTGTGTAGTCAGTTTTAGGAGTTGTTTAATTTTGCTTAACTCGCTCTAGTAATCCAGGAATTGCTAAAATTTCTTGGGTTGCAACTTCGTTTTCAGTATTTGCTAAATAAGCAACAAAATCAGCAACGAGTTTCTGTAACTCTGTCACAGATTCTAAAACCTCTATTCCTTTGCAACCGAATTTTTATGCTGTATGCCTAAAACATTTGACATCATTAAACTGGGTTAGTAGAAAGATATGTTTTGTCTCCTATGTGAATTATTCCTTCGTCTTCTCTTAGGATAGATGCATAAGCAATTTTCATGCCTTCTCGATTGAATTTTTGGGCAACAAACTTTACATACTCCATGTCAGGTTGAATCGAGATAAGCTTCAAAAGCTCTGCGCCTGCTTTTGTCAAAGACCCGACCTTATTCATAATTTGAGGCGTATCTTTCTCTCTTTCTAGCAACAGAACTAATGAACCGTAGAATAGTTGAGAAGTTGTACCTGCGGTAGAGGCTTCAAAGGAAAAACTCAGATTATCGCTATCATTTACAAGACCAGCTTCTCTGAGAGAGAGAATTTCAGAAAAATTAAGTGTGTTATCTTTTTTGAAGATATATTCTTGCGGATCAAGAAAAAAATTCATCCTCTTAGTCCCTAGAGCATACTGCCCTAATTTGACAAAGTTTTCTGCCTCTTGACGTGAAATATTTTTTAGTGCCTCAAGAGTACGTAATGAAAATGAGCCAGGTTTCGTAATCTCACCAGCCAGAATTTTACCCCACCAGTATTGAAGATCTTCCGTCGATATTTTTTCTGCTATGTCAAAGAAGTGGTTAATCCATTCTGGTTCTGGCTTATTCTCTGGAATCTTGCTTTCACCTAATAGTTCTTCAGCAGCATTTGCACAAACAGATTCTATATTCTGCTGTTTACGTAACTCCTGATACTGACTACGAGTTACCACTCGTTCAGGAAGTGAGAGGATCTGGCTAGGTGTTTCAGCAGAGGATAAAATCTTAAGTTTGCCATCTTCATAATCTGTACCAATAAGCAATTTGCGACTCTCAGCCATAGCTTGGGAAATAACTTGTATTTCGTATGCCTTAGCATCAGCATTTTTCTTAATAAGGTACGGACGTGAAACTGCACCTACTCCTTCAGCTATTACTTCAATCAGTCTTTTCAGTGGTTCACTGATACCAGCTAGATCTTTGATTTCCATTTATAACGAGGACTGAATAGATAATTTAATACTGGATGCTAACACATAATTTGACCATTAGAACTTAAGCGATCGCACTGTATCTAGAAGTATTGAAAGAAGACGGACAACCCATACCCGAACCATCCACCTAAGTGGGTAAAGTTGCAGTAGTGATGATATAAATATAGCTACCGGGGAACAATCCACCATGCAAGGACTAGCAGTTAAGCTTATTGATTACTAGTTAATACCAGTCAACGATTTTGAGTCCCGAAACCCTGGAAAACTCCTTGACATTGTGAGTAACCAAAGTTGATTGAAGTGCTATGGCTGTTCCGGCAATCAAAACATCTATTTGACCGATTGGAGTTCCTTGCTGCTCCAACTCAGCACGAATTGTAGCAGCAGCAAGAGCAGCATCTCTATCAAACGGAATCACGTTAACTCGGCTTAGAAGTTGCTACGGAATCACGTTAACTCGGCTTAGAAGTTGCTACGGAATCACGTTAACTCGGCTTAGAAGTTGCTGAAGTTGTTGAGTGCGTTTTGCGGGTGAAGTGGACTTAGCAATGCCAACTTGTAATTCAAAGAGAACAATCGTAGGAATACTAATTTCCTCGGCAGAGACATTGGCAAGGTTTTGAGCAACTTGTCCTTGACCTTTGAAATAATAAATTAGGGTGTTGGTATCCAAAACGTACATCTAGAGGCTCTCCCGCAAGATGTCTTGTCCAGATTCAGCGCGAATATCTTCTAAAGCGGGAAAGTCATCTTTCCAAGTTCCAGCAAGTGAATAAACAAATTCTGACCAAGGTAACTGGTCAATATTGTTGACAGTTTGGTTAGCATTTAAATGTTTCGCACGGATAAATTCAGCAAAAGTCAAAATCTCATCAGCTTGATCTTGGGGAAGAGTTTTGACAAGTGCATAAATCTGTTCGGCAATAGTCATAATAGAGTTTTAGATAAAATTAGGTCGGTGAAATTATTTTATCGTAGATGCAACTACTGAGACAAAAATCCACTATGCAAACACTAGCCGTTACTGAAACTATCACTACCATCGCAGAAGCAGAAAAAAGATTTGGCTTGAGTCGCAGTGAATCTCAGGATTTTTTTACAGAATGGCATGATCAATTACCTGAGATTAACCCTAATGACCGCACCAACCTAGAAATTTTAGGTCAGCGTTATATTTATCACCGTTCTGGTGGACATTTATTGGAAAGTACGGTAATGCTATTACTTGTTTCTCCATTGCTGACCGTTGCAGGTTTATATGATCCACCTTTTCGCATCAAAGCTGAAGAATCAGTGCAGATAACAGTAGCGGATAGCGAAGAAACTCTACAGGGTCGAATAGATGTGCTGGTATTGCGCGATCGCTTTTGGATAATTGTTTTAGAGTCCAAAAAAACCATGTTATCAGTTTGGTCAGCATTGCCCCAAACTCTCGCTTACTTGATGGCTAGTCCAAATAGCGATTTGCCGACTTTTGGAATGCTCACCAATGGTGACGATATTGTGTTTGTCAAGCTAGAAAATCAAAAATATGCCATGTCAAGAGTATTTGCACCTCTAACTACCCAAAGCGAATTAGAAAGTGCGTGTCGAGTTCTACTCAAAATTGCAGAAACACTAAAATAATTAAAAAAGACTAAGTAATTACTCCACAACTCAGCTTTAGCTGTCAACGTAGCAAATCACGAATCAGGTTATGATAGTAGATAGTCTGGTTGCTAATGATGATTGAGTGAACTATCCTGTCCCATCTTCAGAAATTGACTTAGGGTCAATATTTCCCTTTGAACTGGATCAATTCCAGCTAGATGCGATCGCCTCCTTGAATGCTGGACGCTCCGTAGTCGTCTGTGCGCCCACGGGTTCAGGTAAAACATTAATTGGGGAATACGCCATTTATCGCGCCCTGGCGCGGGGGAAACGTGTGTTTTACACCACCCCCCTCAAAGCGTTATCGAATCAAAAATTACGTGACTTTCGGGAAAAATTCGGGTTTGAACAGGTCGGACTCTTAACAGGTGATGCTTCCATCAACAGGGATGCACCTATTTTGGTCATGACCACCGAAATTTTTCGCAATATGCTCTATGGCACACCCATTGGGCAAATCGGTATTTCCTTAGTAGACGTTGAGGCAGTGGTGCTAGATGAGTGCCACTACATGAACGATCGCCAACGAGGTACAGTTTGGGAAGAATCCATAATTTACTGTCCCCGCGAAGTGCAACTAGTCGCCCTTTCTGCCACAGTTGCCAACAGTGACCAACTTACCGACTGGCTAAATCGTGTTCATGGCCCCACAGACCTCATTTACTCCGATTTTCGCCCAGTTCCCTTAGAATTTCACTATTGCAATCCCAAAGGGCTGTTTCCCCTACTCAATGACAGCAATACAAAAATTAACCCCCGCCTCATTAAACGTGGTAAAAAAGGCAAACCAGAAAAGGGTAGAGGTGGTAGACCAGAAGCTCCAAGTATCATATATACCCTCAGTCAACTAGAGCAGCGGGATATGCTGCCAGCTATTTATTTCATCTTCAGCCGTCGGGGATGTGATAAAGCCGTAGCTGAAGTAGGTGATTTATGGCTAGTAAATAATGACGAATCCCAAATATTACGACGGCAAATTGACGATTTTCTCAACCGCAACCCTGACGCTGGACGTTCTGGACAAATTGCCCCCCTATACCGGGGTGTTGCTGCCCACCATGCCGGAATTTTACCAGCATGGAAAGGGTTAGTCGAAGAACTATTTCAACAGGGATTAATTAAAGTCGTCTTTGCCACCGAAACCCTCGCAGCGGGAATTAATATGCCCGCCCGCACAACAGTTATTTCCACCCTTTCTAAGCGTACTGATAACGGACACCGCCTGTTGAAAGCTTCCGAATTTCTGCAAATGTCAGGCCGGGCTGGTCGCCGGGGCATGGATTTACAAGGTTATGTGGTGACAGTACAAACACCCTTTGAAGGGGCAAAAGAAGCAGCCTATTTGGCAACATCTCCAGCAGATCCCCTCGTCAGTCAGTTTACGCCTAGCTATGGGATGGTGCTGAATCTACTGCAAACCCACACCTTAGAGCGAGCCAGAGAACTGATAGAACGCAGTTTTGGACAGTACATGGCGACCTTGCATTTAAGACCTGAATACGACGAAATTGGGGAAATAGAGGCAGAATTAGCTAAACTCCAGGCAGAATTAGCTGATATTGATGAAAATGAATTGGCGCTATATGAAAAATTACGGCAACGCCTGAAAGTAGAACGCCATATATTCAAAACCCTGCAAGAACAAGCACAGGCAGACAGACAAGAACAACTGTCGATGATGTTGGATTTTGCCATATCTGGGACAATGTTGAGTCTTAATGACAAAAACATGACAGCGACTTTACCTATAACAGCGATATTAGTGGGCAAAGCAACCAGTCCTGGTCAAACTTCTTATTTCGTCTGTTTAGGGAAAGATAACCGCTGGTATGTGGCCACAACTGCCGACGTAGTTGATTTATATGCTGAATTACCAAAGGTTGAGGTGTCGCCGGATATCTTACCACCGTCAGAATTGGCTATAAAACGGGGACAGTGTGTTAGTGGTAGCGAAGAAACATTAGCGATCGCACAAAGCATACCCGATCCCGGCGAATTTATGTATATGCCTCCAGAAGTAGCCGAACAACTCAGCCGCGTAAACGCCGTTCAAGCACAATTAGAAAATCACCCCCTACATCAATCAGGGAATGTTGCCACTATCTTTAAACGCAGAGCGCGTTGTGTGGAATTAGAAGCAGAATTAGAAGAGGTACAAGGGCAAGTAGAACAACAGTCCCAAAGACATTGGGAAGAATTTCTGAATTTAATCCACATTTTGCAGCAGTTTGGCGGGTTAGAGAACTTAGTACCCACACAATTGGGACAAATGGCAGCCGCTATTCGGGGAGAAAATGAATTATGGTTAGGTTTAGTCATCGCTAGTGGCGAACTAGATAATTTAGATCCCCATCATTTAGCTGCCGCAGCAGCAGCTTTAGTGACAGAAACCCCACGTCCAGATAGTAAAGTCCGCTTTGAACTCAGTAATGAAGTCGCAGATGCTTTAGCCAAATTGCGCGGAATTCGTCGCCAATTATTCCAAATACAACGACGCTACAATGTTGCCCTACCTATTTGGTTAGAGTTTGAATTAATCGCCATTGTCGAACAGTGGGCATTAGGAAAAGAATGGGTAGAACTATGTGCCAACACCACTTTAGATGAAGGTGATGTAGTAAGGCTGTTACGCCGCACATTGGATTTATTATCCCAAATTCCTCATGTTCCCTATGTACAAGACTCTTTACGGCGCAACGCTCAAAGAGCTATGCAGCTAATTGATAGATTCCCTGTCAATGAGGGAACGGAATAATTACAGCAGAATTCAGGAGTCGGAAGAGTTGTGAGTACCAAGTACCGTTAGCGTGGCGTTTAGCCTGTACCGAGTGCTTGACTCTCCTTCTTACTCATTACTCATCGCTCTGTACTGGCTTGGTGTCTAGGTTTCAATTTTGATTCTGTGTTACGCTCAGTATGACATAAGTCCAGATTTCACCCGTTTGCAGTATAATAAGTTGCAAAATAAATTGCATAATTTGGACAAAGGAATATATGAATTTATCTATACGCTAAAGAAAAAGGTATGAAAGTTTCAAATTCCGTTAACTTATTGGTGAGTTTATATTGCCATTTGCCTGATTGATCTTGTTTCCAAAAACAGAAAGGTTTAGAGAGAATATTTCCATAATTATTCAATTGTTGTAAATACTCTTGGGGTGTAATTTCTACCTTCTTCGCAGCTTTAATGATGATTTTAGCAATTGCAAATTTATTTTTGTAATCTACATAGTTTAAAATAAAAGTAGTTTCACCAAGACTAACTTCCAAATCTTTATTATATGGAAAAAAATCTTCAGTTAGCCAATAATTCAGTCCTTGAATTTCTTGCTTAAGAGTGATTAAGTCAGTGATATTTGGTTCTATACACATGATTTATAACTCCTAATTTTTCGTTTGCACTTTGATTGTACTGCGGATAATTTTTTTAATTTTGCCACTTTTATAGCCTTCTCTGTTTATTAAACATGGACAATTTTATCTCATAAAATTTAGCATTAAGTATATTTAAGGTTAAGTTTTGGTAAAAATCATGGGTAGTAAATAAAAATTACCTTCACATCTTATTTGTATTTGTGATTTATCTAATCAACAATACAGACTTAAAAATGCGAAATTAATTTTGTACAAGTACTTAAAACCTCATCATTAATTTAATTTTTTCTGGATATGTTTAACTAAAGTCTCTAGGGATAAAATCTAAGTTCCATTTTTTCACGCTGAATTACAAAATAACCTATCAAAAATGACCGAGACAAATTTCAGTTAAGGATTATGGAAAGTGCGATTGCCGGACTTGTGAGAAATACGAGTTATGAAGTCGTATTGCCTTCATTATTTTCATAATGAAGCAGGAATGTGTAAATCGTGTGGATATTCTGATCATTTGTCAGTTAAGTACCCAGACAGAATTAATTACACAGATTATTTTCTCGTTCGGAGTTTAGACGTTCGACTGAGATGATGCCGAAGTCTACGCGTAGCTTCCCGCTGATGAATTACGAATTATTTTAAAACATTATGCACTTAAGCATATCAAATAAAATATTATTTGTACCTAATTTATAGAATTTTTCTAATTTGTATCACATAACCAGAGATTTAGTGTTAATTTATACGATTTTAAATTTTGACAGTCGTTATACTCATTCCAAAGGTTCTACCTGGGAATTGATGAAGTGGCCAAGCCACTTCATTTTTATTGCCAAAAAGTTGATCTTTCAATCATTGACTAGCTCATCATGCCATTTGTCGCGGGTTTCCCGTTTGTCTATATCTCGTGTCTCACCATCACGTGATAACTCATCTGAGCGAGGGTATCGCTCTAAATTCCACGTTCCCCACTTCAGAGGTTTCTGTCTTTCCAGGTGGTTGATAAATTGCGTGATTGATTGATCAGCCTGGATAGGGGTTTTTAAATTAAACTGAATTGTGTCGAAAATTTTACTGTCATTCTCAATGAAGTACTGAGCTAAAATTTTCGTCAGCCACAGCAAGAATTTATTGTACAACCTTCCAAAAATACTCGGCCTTTTTTTAGTAATAAAAATTGCCTGTCCTTCAGCTTTTCCACCTTCAATCAGACGCAAAGTAAACATAATGTAGAAATGAAGGAATTCGGGCCCCACTGTTACCATCCCAGTAGAACCGTACCAATAACATAGACTGTAAGTAACAGGATTTTTATAGAAGGGACGGATCAGTTTAATCAAAAAAGAATCTGGACTATTTTGTGTAGTGTTACTGAAGGTAATAGCATTTTCATTCAGTTCCTGTTTCTCAAAATTAAATTCTGATAGCATCTTGTGGACTGTATTGAAGTGTTGAGCATCAATAGCATTTATCATGACCACATTGGGGTGACATTTAGTTATAAAATGCGCCCCAAAAGTGCTTTCACAATCATCAATTTCTAACTCTGGAATAAATGGTAAAGGTTGTTGTGGTGTTTCTCCAGTCCACACCCAAACTATTCCATATTTTTCAGCGGTAGGCCAAGCTTTTGCTTTAACAGGAAGCGGCTCATCTAAACAGGGAATATGAACACAGAAGCCTTCTGAGTCATATTGCCAATGGTGGAAAAAACATCGTAGTTCATTACCTTCAACTTTACCTTCAGCTAGATGAGCGCCCATGTGTGGACAGTAGGCATCAAATATAACTGCTCGTCTATCTTGACCACGATAAATAACTAGTTCTCTCCCCAAAATTGTTACAGGTTTTACTTCACCAACCCGTAACTTTCGAGAAGGTATTACCCAATACCATCCTTCAATAAAACGCTCTGGGTTATTGAAAGTTTTAAGTTTCCGGGGGTAGCTCACGTTCTCAGCGTTGACATTCATTTTAGGGTTTCACTTGCGGTGAAGCGGTTAATTTAGAGATATCATGTCAAGCTGATCAAAACAGTTATTTTCAGTACTAGGAGAATCGTTTAAGCAAATAATTTTTCAAAGTTTAATTTCCAGGCATATTTTTTTATTTATGTAATAATAATAACAGCAAGAATTTGGGAATCTGTTATGTTAACCCAGGATAAAAAACAATTTTTAATTGGTCAGGTAACAGAATTAAGTGGTATTTCAATTCGGACAATTCGCTATTACGAAAGCGTGGGGTTAATTAAACCATCCGGGCGTACTGAAGGGGGCTTTCGTCAGTTTTCGGCAGATGTACTAACTCGGTTAGCTTTTATTAAAAGAGCGCAACATTTGGGTTTAAGTTTGGAAGAAATTCGAGATATTCTACAAATCTATGACCACGGACAACCCCCTTGTGTTGAAATTCAAGATAAGTTGCAAGAAAAGCTATTACAAATTGATAATCAAATTGAACAATTGTTAACTTTGCGTTCAGAAATAACTGGGTTACTGTCAGGTTGGCAAAGTATGGAAAGCCAACCCCAGGAAACTATTTGTCCTATTATTCAAAATAATTACAAAAATCCAATTTAAATTTTGAAAAAGTCTCAGATTTAGGTCGTATTAAGGTACATTCAATCAAGACTTTGAGCGTCATCTCGTTTTTTCATGAAGATGCGCTTGATTTAGTTATGTGGGTAGTGAATGCGAAAATATATCATTTCCAACTGTTGGCAACTACCCTGGGATAGATAGCAATCTCTTGCTAATTGTGGAAAAATCAACCCGTGGTATCAGAAAATCCTCAACCCACCATAAATTTAGGGATAATGGTGGGTTAGCGCAGCGTAACCCACCCTACGAATTAGGGATTTTTTTATTTGGCAGTCCCATAGAAAAAGATTAATCAATATTAGTTTGGCATTTGATGAATATGACAAAACTATTCAATAGATTATCACAAAACCGTGCAGTAAGCAATACTAATTTACCAAAAGACTTTCATAAAAGAGTAGGAATAAGTTATTGGCAACGTCTAGGAAGATTCTATAGTTTTCGTAAGGTGTATAGTATTTTTCAAAACCAAATACAAAATTTTTACCCTAATGGGTACAAAAAACGGTTAGAAATACTAGAAAATTCCATATTCCAGAATATTCCAGTTAATGAAATTGTGGCAGATATGGAGAAGCAGGCTATTTTTTTGGGATTGCAACTACCTCGTTATATGGTTGAAGAAATTTATAAATTTGCTATAAATACACTTTGTACTGAACCAAAACATGATGATGAGTTTTTAGAATGTGATGTAAAAAATGGTTGCTTAAAAAATGGACGGTATGTGATGCGGGGGTTGGTAAGTAATGTGATGAATTGTGATGCCATTAAGCAAATTGTTCATGATCCTGTACTGTTAAATATAGTCAGGCAATATCTCAAATATTGGCCAAAGCTGATTACGCAACATCTAACTTGGAGTTTTGCTTCAGAGTTACCAGAGGCAGAGATTAAAAAAATTTATCCACCCACAAATTTTCATTATGATGTTGCCGGTTGTAACTTTATGACTATCTATTTCTACATTACAGATGTAGATGCAGATTCTGGTCCACATATCATGATTAAGAATTCCCAAAAGCAGAAGCCATTAAGGATGTTATTGGCTCCTAATCGCCAATCTGATGAAGAGGTGTATGGTTATTATGGTAAAGAAAGTGAGTTAGTGATTACAGGCAAAAGTGGATTTGGTTTTGTTCAAGATCCTTCCTGTATTCACAAAGTTAAACCCCCCAGAACATCTAATCGGCTGTTGCTACAAATTAGATATTCTTGATTTTAGTTAGGATCAATTTTCCCTAAATAAGGGACTTCCAAATAAAACAATTAGGACTTACGCAAGATTAAACTCAAAACCTGATTCTTGCGTAGGGGTAATTCATGAATTACCCCTACTTCCGTTCTGTTTTGCGTAAGTCCTGACAATGTACAAAAAATTATTGTGGTGCAGGACGAAAAGCCCGCAAATTATCAAGAACTGGCAGGATGCCCATCCCACAAGATTGAATAATTTATTTTCTGGTGTTTCCTAAGGCTATAGGAATATAATGGAGGGCAGTCAAACTTTTATCAATAATTACTTTAATTTGATGGTGATTTTGATTTGCTGAAGATAAACCACCATAACTCTATGCTAATTAAAGCTAAACCTGCGACTGTAACAGCAACTTTCACGCTTAAAGGTTGTTCAATTTGATGAAATTGATTAATTTGCTCTGAGTGAGAATTTGCCATTTCTGCTGATGCTGGACTTGATGTCAATAATACTAAACAAATAAGACTGATCCAAAGCGTTTTTTTGTTCAACATTTACTTAATTCCTGGTTGAAAGTTACGCAATCTTAAAGCATTGGTGACTACAGAAACGGAAGAAAGAGCCATCGCTGCACCAGCGATAATGGGATTAAGTAACCAACCAAAAATAGGGTAGAGAATACCAGCTGCAACAGGAATACCAATGATATTGTAAATAAAAGCAAAGAAGAGATTTTGCTTGATATTGTTGATGGTGGCACGACTAAGTTGAATTGCGGTGACAATGCCTTGTAGGTCTCCAGAAATTAAAGTAATATCACTAGCAGCGATCGCAACATCTGTACCTGTCCCAATGGCAATTCCTACATCTGCTTGGGCTAAAGCTGGTGCATCATTAATTCCATCCCCTACCATAGCCACGATTTTAGACTTGGGGTTTGGGCTTTTATTCCCCAGTCCCCGGTTTTGCAATGATTTGACAATTACCACTTTTTGGTCTGGACGGACTTGGGCAAAAACTTGGGTAATTCCAACTTGACGTGCGATCGCTTCGGCAGTTAAGCGATTGTCTCCAGTTAACATTACCACTTCTAAGCCTAATTTCTGTAATGCTTGCACAGCAGCATTTGAGGAAGGTTTGAGGGCATCAGCAATACCCATTATTCCTTGTAATTCCCCATCTACAGCTATTAAAATTACCGTTTTAGCCCCAGATTCCCAACCTACTTGATACTGTTGTAAAGAAGCTGCATTAATCCCCAATTCTGTTAACCAGCGTTCTGTCCCTATTTGCACCAGATGATCATTAACAATTCCCTGGACTCCACAACCAGCTATGGCAACAAAATCCTGAACATTTGCTAAATTCACTTCTTGGGATTTGGCATATTGTACTACTGCTTCAGCTAGGGGATGTTCAGAATTTCTTTCTACAGTTGCAGCTAACTGTAATAATTCCAATTCATGATGATTAGCTGTACCTTTAACAGTGATAAAATCTGTAACGGTAGGTTTCCCTTGAGTTAAGGTTCCTGTTTTATCAAGAACAATAGTTTTAATTTTGTGTGCTAATTCTAAACTATCAGCACCTTTAATTAAGATGCCATTTTCTGCACCTTTCCCAGTTCCTACCATGACAGAAGTAGGGGTAGCTAAACCCAAAGCACAAGGACAAGCGATAATTAACACACCTACCATTGTGATGATAGATAGGGTAAAGTTACCCATAAAATTAAACCAGATGACAAAAGTAAAAATAGCGATCGCAATTACAGCCGGCACAAACCACCCCGTTACCTGGTCTGCTAACCGCTGAATTGGTGCTTTTGAACCTTGTGCTTCTTGCACCAACTTGACAATTTGCGCTAAAAAAGTATCCTTACCCACCCTAGTAGCTCTAAACTTAAAACTACCAGTTTTATTAATCGTTGCTCCAATTACCTCATCACCTGGTTGTTTTTTCACAGCGACACTTTCACCTGTCACCATCGCCTCATCTACTGTTGAAACACCATCAATAATTTCCCCATCTACAGGAATCTTTTCCCCAGGACGTACTAAAATCTCATCATTAATTCTCACCTCACCAATAGGAACATCCATTTCTATCCCATCTCGGATAACTTTAGCAGTTCTAGCTTGTAGTCCCATCAATTTGCGGATAGCTTCCGAAGTTTGTCCCCTAGCGCGATGTTCCAAAAATCGTCCCAAAAGAATTAAACTTATCACCATTGCTGCTACTTCATAATAAACATGAGGTTGCAAACCTTGGGCGATAAAAAAGCCAGGAAAAAGCGTCACAAATAAAGAATATAAATAAGCTGCACCTGTTCCCAAAGCAATTAATGTATCCATCGTTGCTGTGTGGTGTTTTAGAGACTTCCAACCATTACGGAAAAAAGACCCACCACACCAAAATTCTACAGGTGTAGTTAAAACTAATTGCAACCAAGGATGATGAATAAAACCGGGAATAAAAGGCATTTTTAATCCAGTCATCATGGGTAAAGAACCCACAAATAGAAAAATACTAACGATACCTCCTATCCATAGTTTAAGTTTCAATTCTCGTTGTTCTGCTAACTGAATTGCTTTTTGGGTATCATCATTTTCATCTTGTTGTTCTTCTAGAGAAAAAGACGAATAACCCGCAGCTTCAATAGCAGCTTTAACTTCTGCTAAATTAGTACGGTTAGAATCGTAATTAATAGTTGCTTGTTCGGCTCCAAAGTTCACATTGCAATCAATTACACCAGAAACAGAAAGTATTGCTTGTTCAACGTTGTTAGCACAAGAGGCACAACTCATGCCCCGCAGTTTAAGTGTGAGATTATCCATATTACAACCTTTAAATAATTCTTAAGAATTCAGGAGTCAGGAGTCGGAATGTAAGAATTCAGGAGTCAGGAGTCAGGAGTCAGGAGTTAGAAAGAAAGAATGATAAGAATATTTTTTTTCTTCTGTTCCTGGTTTCCTCTTCCCTATGTAAGAATTCAGGAGTCAAGAGTCAGGAGTCAGGAGTTAGAAAGCAAGAAAGATAAGAATATTTTTCTCTTCTGTTCCTGGTTCCCTCTTCCCTGCTATATCAAACATTCTGTATCCTGAATCCTTACGTCGGAATTAATGAGGGTATTCAACCCACTTCTACATCCGTCAATCGCATATAATTCCTTCTACATTCTTAATCCTGAACTCCGAACTCCGAACTCCGAACTCCTGCTATTCTGTTTAAGCTGGAGGATAACCAGCTGTAACTAAAGCTTCTTTAATTGCTGTTTCTGATGCTTGGGTGTCTACATTTACAAGCTTGGTTTTTGGATCAGCATCAACAGTAGCATTTGCATCTATAGCTTTAACTGCGTTGGTAATATTGGTTGCACAAGTTGAACAAGCCATTCCCGGAACTGTAAGTTTGATTGTCATAGGTTTAAATGAGTGAAAAAATTAAGATTTAGCTGAAGACAATTGCTGTAATTTTTCAATTTGGTCAATTGGCGTTTTGATGATAGCTTGAGATAAGTTACGAATTTGTGGCTGAGTAGCATTTTCAGAAGCTTTCTCGGTTATCATCTGCTCAGAAATGTTTACGGCATTTCTGCCAAAAATCAGTAATTTGTGTTTTCCTGTTACTAAATTTTCGGCTCAGAGTTCTTTGTATATTCATCCTAAATCCTCTAGTTGGCTAGAGAGTCTAGAGTTTTTTAGATATTTTTTGTAAAAAACACAAAACTTTACCTTTTTGGTTCTGTCTATGAATAGTGATGGAACTAAGCGCGACAGAAAAGAGCCAAAAAAAGTTTATGCAGATGAGTCTATAAATTTAGAGCGATCGCAAAAAACAATGATGAATGCAGAAAATATAGTCCATATTCCCCAAATTTTGCGCGATTTACCCCCTGAATTTGAGGAACTGCGGCCGTTTATAGAGTCACAGTTGTGGCCTTATATCAAAATTAGTAGCCAAGAGGTTGGCCAGCTAGAGGAGGATTCCACCGGAGATCCACTAAAACTTTGGCAAAGCAAAATTGGTGGAAATCCCTATCTGCCGAAAGACTATGAACATCCACGCGATCGCATTACCGGAGACATTATGCCGTTGCTGATGCAAGTCAACTGTGCAGATGTACCCCAAATTGCTGGCTTTGATTTTCCCCAGCAGGGAATTTTGCAATTTTACCTGGGTTATGATGCGGCAATGTCTGAACTCAGCCCAGAAGTATGTCGCGTCCTCTATTTTCCCGAAGTTTTGGAAGTTGACAATGAATTAGTCACCGACTTTAGCTTTATCGAAAATGAAGATACTCTCCGCGACTATTCAGAAATTTACGCCTTAGAGTTTTCAGTTGCACAGGAATTGTTTTGGCATCCTCGCTATGAAGAGATTCAGCCGCCGGAAGCACTAGCAGACCTATATAAAAAATTTAGTCTAGAGTGCAGCGAAGATTGCTCTGGCGACAAACTGGGAGGATTTGCAGATACGTCTTGTTTTGACGTTGGAGCAGCCACGGAAGGCGTAAAGGGTCGATTGTTGCTAGAACTTGGGCAAACATCGTGTAATGGCGAATACTTTTACTTTTTTATTGAAGATGCTGATTTAAGAAATCGGGACTTTAGTAAAGTTGAATGTCGGATCATGTTCACTTAAAAATTGGGCGTTGCTGATAGCCATATTTGAGGTATGAAAATCAAAAATTCCATTTCTCAAATTCTTACTCTTTGCGCTACGCCAGTTGCTACAACGCGGGAAACCCGCGCAACACACTGGCTCCTCTGCGTGAGACAAATTCATACTTTCATTCACCAACGCCAAAAATCAAATATTATTCCTATATCTCTATTAGGACTTACGCAAGATTGATCTCAAAACCTGATTCTTGCGTAGGGGTAATTCATGAATTACCCCTACTTCAGCTCTAGCACCTTCCTTGAGCGTGTAACTACGGATAGGAAACAGGGTTTTGACCCTTAAACTGAATGCTGCAATTTATAATATGACCATCTAAAAACTTTATAACAAGTCTGCCGTCTTCTGTTCGATAACTATTATTGCGGTCAAATACACCTTCAATCATTTGTGTACCTGCCCAGTTTACAACTTGAACATGGGTGATTTTTTGAGTTTGATCCTTCGCAACAACCCAATCCCCAGATTCTGACGCAGCAAGTAAATCTAGCAGATTATCATGTGTTCGGACTTGAAGTATAAGTTTTAGCATAAAGATTAGAACTTGAGGCAATTTTTGCTATGCTAACCAAGCTTAGAAAGTTTCATCAGTGCAAGATATAATAATTTTACACTAGGGATGAAATAAGCATACATCCGGGGTACAGCCAGGATACCCGGTTCAATGCCAATAATAATAGATATCATGCAGATTTTGGTAGATTTTATGGAGCTTTACTTTTTGTCGAGTTTTTTAATACTTTTGAGCATTATCTAAATCTTCCAGTAGAAATGAAAGAGCTAATTGAGCAGCTAAAAAAATTCTTGGTATGCGAAACTCGTTATTGTAGAATATAGTTGTACAGCTTCTGAAAAAAGAGAATGTTAAACAAAGAAACCACTTACTCTCAAGCAAGGTTGAATTTAGCAACTATCTTAGATCAGGTGTGTGAACAACGGGAAATTATAGTAATTAAACGTCGTAATGATAAAAATGTGGCATTAATTGCCGAAGATGAACTTTCGAGTTTATTAGAGTGTGTTTATTTATTAAGATCACCTGAAAATGCTAAACGTTTATTTAGGGCTTTAGAATGGGCTGAAACAACAGTAGAAACTCCTCAAACAGTGGCTGAATTAAAAGAGGAGTTAGGAATTGAGTAGTAAGAAAAAAAAGCCAGATGCTCATAATGAAGAAAAAGAATTATCTGGTTATTTTCCTGTTTTCAGTCCTGATTTTAAAGTAGATTTAGCTTGGTGGTATAATCATGATAAAAAAGGGGATAAAATACTAGATTTAGTAGCAGATATTCTTGATGGTCAACCGTTTACAGGCTTAGGTAAACCTAAACCTCTTAAATATATTGCTCCTGATACTTGGTCACGACGAATAGATTTAGAACATCGTTTAGTTTATAAAGTCACAGAGAATAAAGTTTATTTTTTACAGGCTCGTTATCATTATGAATTAGATTAAAATCAAAAGACAAAATTCTTCAACACCTACGCAAAATATCTCTCAAACTCTAATTTCTCTGTGTACTCTGTGCCTCTGCGGTTAATTACTCCGTGAATTGTCCTTAAATTCTAGGACTTACACAAGATTGGACTTTTTTGCGTAGGGGTAATTCATGAATTACCCCTACTTCCATTCTGTTTTGCGTAAGTCCTGAATCCTATGAATTACTGATTTTTTTATCAACTTTTCTATGTCCCAGGTATCGCTCCCCCCATCGCTTCAGCTAGATCTACCATTCACCGCTCTTGCGCCCATGCAGGATGTGACAAACCTCTGGTTTATGAAGGTCATTGCCCATTACGGCAGTCCTGACTACTTCTTTACCGAGTATTTCCGCGTCAATGATACCTCACGGCTCAATCGTAACATTTTGGCAGCAATCACCGAAAACGATACTGGTCGCCCCGTTTTTGCTCAAATGATTGGCGAAAGCATTCCTGATTTGGTGAGAACAGCAAAGGAACTCTGCGGCTATAATATCGCGGGAGTAGACTTGAATATGGGCTGTCCAGCACCGAGAATCTATCGCAAAAATGTTGGGGGTGGATTGCTGCGAGAACCGGAAAAAGTAGATCAGATTTTGGGAGAACTACGTGCTGCGGTGAATGATAAACCTTTAACTGTAAAGATGCGCGTGGGTTTTGAGAATACAGATAACTTTTATGAAATTTTAGATATCATCAATCGCCACAACATTGATTTGCTGAGTTTGCATGGTCGCACGGTGAAAGATATGTACCACGGGGAAGTTAAATATGATTTGATTGCGGAAGCGGTGAGACGGGTTGATTGTCCCGTGCTGGCTAATGGCAATATCAACTCGGCAAAAACTGCTCTAGAAGTGCTTTCTCTAACGGGTGCTGCGGGTGTGATGGTGGGACGCTGGGCGATCGGAAATCCTTGGCTTTTTAATCAAATTCGCCAGGCTTTGCAAGGAGAAGAGATCACGCCTGTTTCTTTAGTAGAGGTACGCAAGTATATTGATCGTTTATGGCAAACTCCCATAGTGTCAACTATACCAGAACGGGCGCGGGTAGGTTATCTGAAAATGTTCCTCAACTACATTGCCTTGAGTGTTGACGCTGAAGGTCATTTCCTGCGGCTAATGCGACGGGTACAGACTGAGGTAGAACTGTTTGATCTGTGCGATCGCATTCTCCTGACTGAAGGAACAAAAACTTTAGCCCTAGAACCCTTTTTCCCGTCCATTCGCTGATTTTGAAGTATCTTCAGAGTCCATTCATTTGCCGTTGTTTTTAGATTGATTAGATAAATAAATACCTGAATTTATCACTATTTACAGAAATCGTAGTTAATGCTACATACAATCGTATAAACCGTAGTTAATATTAAAAAATATTGCACTAGAAGAAAACATTTAGGACAACCCTTTTTGTTCAATGTTAATCTTCATATCTTGCGGATTACCGCATATAGGAGCCTATCTTCAACAGTAATTTTTCTGCAACCAATAGTAAGTAGTAAAACTACATAGTCTTATAGCAATTCCCAAGCTCATAAAATACACACCCCACCCGCGCTGTCGCGCACCCTCCCCTTGGTAAGAGGAGGGTTGGGGAGGGGTAATTTTGTATCTAACTAGAGTGGGAAAGGCTATATAATCTCATCTTTGAAAAAATTAAGTTACCTCACACGATTGAGGCAGGTATGACCAAAAACCTGTCATTATGCGAAACAAGTTAAACGCAAAGGAGTTTACCATGCATCGACAAATGTGCTGGTTATCTAAGTCTGGTAGTGATGGAGAAAAAATATTGCATTTGCAGACTTCACTTGGACAACCTTGGCGGCCTTACACAGCTTTTCCTCAATTTTCAGTACCAGATTATCAAATACCCGGTGGTTCTAAAGGTTGGGCAACTTATCAAAAACTGTTAAAAGCGGGTTGGACTTTAGTTCATAGCGCACGGGCTAACGAGTTCAGCAGCACCTATACAGAGTCAACAGTTGAAAATTAATAGCCTCTGGGGTAGCCATCACCACGGGGATCAGCTGCTCCTTCTAGAGTACCATCTTCTGTAACTGCGATCGCATTGGCATTTCCCCAAGGTGCAGTTTCTCTAATCTTGTGTCCGCGACGGCGTAAGTCTTGCCGGGTTAAAGCATCCAAACCCCAAGACTCGACGCGTAACTCATCCGGTAGCCACTGGTGATGTATGCGTGGCACAGAAACTGCTGCACCCACATCCATTTTGTATGCCAACACATTCAAGATAATTTGCAATACTTGGGTAATGATGGTGCTACCTCCAGGAGTTCCCACTGCTAAACGCAAGCGATTGTTTTCGGTAACTATGGTGGGTGTCATGCTAGAAAGGGGAGTTTTGCGGGGTGCAATGCTATTAGCTTCGTTACCCACTAAACCAAAGGCGTTTGGTACTCCTGGTGCGGCTGCAAAATCATCCATTTCGTTGTTCAAAACTATTCCTGTTCCTGGTGTGACAATCCCAGCACCAAAGCCTAAGTTAATGGTGAAGGTTAAACTAACGGCGTTTCTGTCTGCGTCAACAACGTTAAGATGACTGGTTTCTGTTGATTCTTTGGATTTTGATGTTTTGAGTCCTGGGTTGACTTCTGTTGATGGTGTTGCCGTGTCCATGTTAATTTCTTGGCGGCGCTTTTGGGCGTATGCGGGACTGATTAGTTGCTGGACAGGAACTTTGACAAAATCAGGATCTCCTAAATATTTTGAGCGATCGCTATAAGCAATCTTCATTGCCTCTACCATTAAGTGTATAGCGTCGGCATGATGCCATCCTAAAGATTTTAAGTCTGTGTCACCGATAATGTTCAACATTTGCAATAGATGCACACCACCGGATGATGGTGGTGGCATAGAACAAATTTTAGCTTGGCGGAAGTTCCCACATACAGGATTTCGCCAAATTGCTTTATAGGCTTTTAAATCTGCAAGGGTGACTAAACCGCCATTTTGCGCCATATCAGCAGCGATAGTTTGGGCAATTTTCCCGGTGTAGAAATTTTGGGGATTTTGGGAAATGGCTGCTAATGTTTTGGCTAAGTCACTCTGGATTAATTTTTCCCCTGGTTGGTAATATTTACCGTTGCGAGTGAAGATGTTTTGCGCGGCTGGGTTTTTCAGTATTGCCTGTTTGCGTTCAGCAAAAGCTGACAGAGAACGCCAAGAAAGCCTATCGCTAATGATAAAACCATTTTGAGCGAGTGCGATCGCAGGTTTAACAACTTCTAGCCAAGGTAACTTACCATAACGACGATGCACTTCATACATACCCGCCACAGTTCCCGGTGTTGCTACCGCTAAATAACCATCTGTACTCGCACCAGGACGCACTTTACCATTTGCATCTAAATACATATTTCTTGTAGCTTTGATAGGTGCGCGTTCCCGAAAATCTAAAGCTTTAATTTCCCCTGTTTTTTCAGAATGCAAAAGTAAAAATCCACCCCCACCAATCCCCGCAGAAAAAGGTTCAACTACAGAAATAGCAAAAGTTGTAGCTACTGCTGCATCAATCGCATTTCCACCTTTTTTTAACATTAAAAGTCCCGCTTCACTGGCTAGAGGGTTGGCAGAAACTACCATTCCTTTTTTACTGCGTAGGGGTACGGTGATAGTAGCAGATGCTGCTTGGCAGGTGAGGATAGCACTCAGCGAGATTAAGGAGAAAATTAGGCGTTGGGTTTTGGCGATAATGGGCATTTTTTCGGTAAGTAATTTGAAAAGATTTATTAAAAATTCAGAATTATATGAATTCGTCTGCAATTCCTTTTATATCAATTATTTATAGTAAATCTAATATCAATTTTAGTTCCCTGGTTTGGCTTAGAAGTACATTTGATAGAACCACCATGTTGCTCAACGATAATTTGATGGCTAATAGACAAACCTAAACCAGTTCCTTCACCAACAGGCTTAGTAGTAAAAAAAGGTTGAAAAATACTCTGGCAAATCTCTTCACTCATGCCACAACCATTATCAGCAATTGAGATAGCGATTTCATTGTCCTGAGAGTGAAATGTTTTAATCCAAATAGTTGGTGTTTCATCTGGAGTTTGACCGCAAGTAGCTGCTTTTTTAATCAAGGCATCAATGGCATTATTAATTAAATTGAGGAATACCTGATTTAAAAAGCGAGGATTACAAAAAATCCGAGGAATTTTCCCGTACTCTTTAATCACTGAAATAGGTTTACTATTACTCCCATAACAGTTAAGTCGATGCTGCAAAATGACGAGTGTACTATCAATACCTTGGTGGATATCAACTTTTTTATAGTCAGCTTCGTTCAAACGTGAGAAATTAGCAAGCGATTGTACAATCTCCCTAATACGAAGTGTGCCAACGTGCATTGATTGCAAGAGCTTTGGCAAGTCGCTCTCTATAAACGTTAGGTCACAGTTAGCAAGAGCATTGACAATTTTGAGATCTGGATTTGGATATACAGAAGCATAAGTTGCTAGAAGATTGAGTAAATCATGAGTATACTGACGAAGACATTCTAAATTGCCATGAATAAAACTCATGGGATTATTAATTTCATGGGCAACCCCTGCAACCATTTTTCCCAACCCTAACATAGTTTCGCGTTGAATCAATTGCATTTGAGTTTGCTGATTTTCTTGTAATTTAAATAAAGCTGACTCAGCATTTTCTTTTGCTGTGCGGTATTTTTCCTGGATTAAAAACAGTCGTTGCAATGTATAATAATAAATAGTAACGCTAAAAAAAACGAATAATGATCCGAAAAAGAAAACTAGACCAGTGAGCAATGGTATCCATTCAATCAGCCTTGCAATTGTTAAATAAATGCATAACAAATAACCACCCAGAAAAAAAATCATTAATAAAAACATGATTTGCCAACTTAGTTGTTCTGGTTCTGTTTTAAATAATTTGAGAATTTTTTTAGTTTTGAAAATTGATAATCCCATTATCCAAGCCCCTAGAGTAACTAGGGTGACAATAAAAAATAGAAAAATTGAAGAACTTAACATAGCATTAACCAAATTAGATTTAATAAAATTAATTAAAAATCAGTTCAAGAAAGAGTTAGAGACTTTTATGCACAGAGACTATATTCTCAATAATTAATAGTTAAGTTAGTCTACTGAGGAAAAATTAATTCTCGAAAAATGCTTTTTAATTGAAACTGTTAATGAGCAATTAAAAAATATTTAATAACTTGCTGATTACTCAATCAGTAACACTTTTTGAATGTCCAGCAGTTTGCTTAGTTAGGAGGTACAAAATCTAAGTTGAAACCTATACACAAAGACAGTTTTACTCCTAACTCCTAAATTCTGCTGTATAAGTTGTCATTAATCACTTTGATACTTTTTATTGACATCGAACTCAATGATTTTTAGCCTTTATAGGAATCTTAATTATAAATTCTGTTCCTTCTCCTGGATCAGAAATACAACTAAGTTGTCCACTATGTTTTTCGACTATAATCTGATAACTGATTGATAGACCTAAGCCTGTACCTTTACCCACCGACTTAGTAGTAAAAAAAGGTTCAAATAATCTTGTACACACTTTTTTATTCATCCCACAACCATTATCAGCAATACTGATTGCTACCCATTCTTGATCAATCACCTCAGTGCGAATGTGAATAGTCGGTAATAGATGATTGGGTTGTTTTAGTTGATTATTATTTATGAACCATGATTTACTACCATCTTGTAAGGCATCAATGGCATTAGTCAGGATATTCATAAAAACTTGATTAATTTGACCAGGACAGCACTCTATTAAAGGTAATTGATTATATTCTTTAATAACTTGAATTTTGGGATATTTATCATCTCTAGCTCGTAGGCGATGTTCTAAAAGCATTAAAGTACTATCAATACCTTCATGAATATAAACTTCTTTCATTTCTGCTTCATCCAAACGAGAGAAATTTCGCAGCGATTTAACTATCTCAGCAATTCGTTTTGTTCCTATCATCATGGAATTTAAAAGTTTAGCTAGGTCTTTAGTCAGAAAGTCTAATTCATTGTCTTGAATTAATTTTTGAATTTCCTGGGGAGGCTCTGGATAATAATCTTGATATTTTTGAATAATTTGTACTATTAAATTGGTATAGTCCATAGCATATTGAAGATTACCATGAAGAAAATTAACAGGGTTATTAATTTCATGGGCAATACCAGCAACGAGTTGTCCTAAGCTAGACATTTTTTCGTTATGGACTATTTGAATTTGAGTTGATTGAAGTTGTTGCAAAGTTTCCTGAAGGTAGGTGTTTATTTGTTCAAGACGATCTGATTGACTAATCGTAGATTGTTCTGATACATCTAATAACTGAGTTAGTGTCGCTATTTGTGAATTGAGATATTCAAAGGTTTTATTATCTGTTGTCGTGACCGTTTTATCACTAACACGAGATTGCTCATGACTCATGAAAATTCTGTCATTC
Source organism: Anabaena sp. EIM26 (assembly GCF_057568715.1). Lineage (NCBI taxonomy): Bacteria > Bacillati > Cyanobacteriota > Cyanophyceae > Nostocales > Nostocaceae > Anabaena > Anabaena sp. EIM26. Next base: position 4,594,150 of record NZ_CM172472.1, read on the forward strand.
TCAAAAGGTAGTATTGCCATTTTGACGTTTAGTGCTAACGGACGCAACAAATCGACACTTATCCGGGGAACTTCAACTTTCAAAAACATGAGAATTGCAAATATGTTGCCTGAAGGTAATAATCCTCCAAAGCCAACTACAGATTTGATATTATATGGAATTACAAATGATGTTTGTGAAGGAATATAAGGACTATCCAAAGCATCAGGAATATAAAAGACGTTATACATTCGCTGTTCTAAATCAGTTAATAAATTCGGATCTGGTCGTATTACAGTGCCAAGATTTAGTCCTAGTTGCTGGATAAGTTGAAAAATCATAGGTATGCGAGCGATCATCTCTTCACTTAATAGGGGAATTACTTTATGTTTTTCAGATTGATGTCGTGAGTTCCATTCTGGTAGTTGCCCAATAGTTGCCAATAATATTAAACATTTGAGGTTATCTTCTGGTAAATGGTCATCTAACATTCCATGTGTATATTCTTGTAATTCTGGTGTGAGTTCTCCGTAGGATTGAGTTTTGAAAAACCGGATAAGCGCACAGGATCTTTCACCAGAATGTTTATCAATTAAATTATCATATAGATATTGAATAATAGAATTGCTTGCCTCTTCTATGCTGTTAGCTTCGCTGCCTAAATGACGCAGAGCTAAACCGCATTCTGACATATCTCTTAAAGTAAATTGTTTTAAGTCATGCATGATAGATATCTCCTAGAGAAATTTTCTGATTTATAAACCAAGGGTGTCTACTTTTATATATCCTTTCTCAAGTAGTTGAAAGACTTATGGGAGGGAAATTTCAGGAGGGAATTTTGAAATGGCCAAATTTTGCACTTTCTTGAGAAGTATATTCAAAATATAGAGACAGAATGTGAAAAACTTGTGTAAAGTATTCTAGTTACGAAGAAGATATTTTGTAGGGATTTTCAGTTCTACAAGGGTTCTGGAAGAAGCATATCTAAATTTCAACAGATGTTTAATATTGTGTTAAAAACTTGCTTGTTAAAGGGTTTAGAGAGGATATGATGGTTTTTGATATATCTCAATTTTTAATTGAGGGTTTAGTAATGTTTCACCTTCAGGAGTATCAAAACCAATTAAATTAGATGCTAGAGGTAATGTTTGAGCTATAACATGATCAGCAGCTAATGACAACCCTATAACTAAAATTTGAATGTAGATTTTGAGATAAGTTTTGTATTTCATTGTGAGATAAATAGTTTTAAATTCATTTAATTATATACGACACGTATTTGATTTTGAAAGATAGTTTAAGGTGAGTATTCCTAAACCGCTATTGCTTAAAAATTTTCAAAATTTTCAGAAATGATTGAGGATTGCTATATATTATATAGTGTAAGTTGGAAATTTAGAGTCATTAATTACTCGTAAATAAAGTAAACAATTGTCAAGAGATATTAAAAATGCGTCCAATTTTGTCGAGAAAATTTTTGCTGCCTACTAGTGCAGTTATTTTCATTTTTCTGCCAATACAACCGCTTCTAGCTTTACCACTGCTACAAAGTGATTTTACACAACTTTCTGAATCTAGTCAAAAACCTACAAAACCCAATAAGTTACAACTCTATGGTGGATCTAAAACACGAACTCCTATTATCCAATGGTATCTTGAAGAATTAGGGGTTTCTTATGACTATATTTCTTTAAATATTGGGGCTAATGAACAGCGTCAACCTGAGTTTTTGGCTATTAATCCTATGGGTAAAGTGCCGGCAATAGTGGATGGTGATTTGAAACTATGGGAATCTGGGGCAATTCTATTATATTTAGCAGCCAAATATCAACAATTGCCTAATTCATTAGCAGAGCGTGCCAAAATTGAACAGTGGGTAATTTTTGCTAATGCTACCCTTGCACCAGCTTTATTTTCAGCGGATAAACGCGAAAAAGAAATGCATATTTTACTAACGCCAATTAATAAAATTTTGCAACAAAAATCATTTTTGTTAGGTGAAAAACTGAGCGTTGGAGATATAGCAGTTGCTTCGTACTTGCATTATGCAAAGTTACTTTTATCCCTCGATTATAGTCAATATCCTAATGTTGTTGCATATCTTGATAGAATATCAGCAAGACCCGCATTTAAAAATACTTTAGGAAAGCGGTAATTTGTGATTTCTTCTGGTTAACTAATTTAGTGATACTGCAAACGAGTAAAATCTGGACTTATGGTTAACGCCAAGCTTCGCTATCAGAATGACACTTTTAACCCGTTTTTAGTATAAGTGGAGCAACATAGACATTATAGATCCTTGACTTTGTGAAGAAGTCAGGGATTTGGGTCTAGTTTATGTTACGATACCAACTAAGTTGGAAATACATGAACTATGCCACAGGATTTATCACCCCTCTGGATATCGCTGAAAACTTCATTTTTAGCGACCTTTATCACTTTCTTTTTGGGCATTGGTGCTGCTTATTGGATGTTGGGATATAGGGGTAAAGGCAAATCTATAATTGAGGGTATTTTTGTTGCACCGTTGATTTTACCACCGACGGTTGTGGGGTTTTTGTTGCTGCTATTTTTTGGTAAAAATGGCCCGGTTGGTAAATTGTTGGAACCGTTTGATTTGACAATTGTGTTCACTTGGTATGGTGCGGCTGTAGCGGCAACGGTGGTTTCATTTCCACTCATGTATAAAACTGCTTCAGGTGCTTTTGAACAAATTGATGGAAATTTGTTGCGGGTAGGGAGAACTTTAGGTGCTAAGGAATTAACAATATTTTGGCGGGTTAGTTTACCTTTGGCTTTTCCTGGCATTTTAGCAGGTGCAACTTTAGCTTTTGCCCGTGCTTTGGGTGAGTTTGGTGCAACGTTGATGTTAGCAGGGAATATTCCTGGACAAACGCAGAATATACCAATGGCGATATATTTTGCTGTGGAAGCTGGGGATATGAATGAAGCTTGGTTTTGGGCGATCGCTATTATGGTAATTTCTCTGTCAGGAATTATTCTGACCAACTTCTGGCTAGAACTCAAGCAGCGACACAGACGCAATGGTAAAAAGGGGCAAGAAAAAACAGAAAATAGCTCTTTTTCTGTACCCACCAAATCCTCTACATCTGGTTTGTTTCTGGATATTGAAAAGCGACTCGCTAGTTTTCATCTGCAAGTAGCTTTTAGCACTGATAATCAACCCTTGGGATTGCTGGGAAGTTCTGGTGCAGGAAAAAGTATGATTCTGCGTTGTCTTGCGGGGATAGAAACACCCACAAAAGGGCAGATAGTCTTGAATGGTAAGGTGTTGTTTGACTCTGAAAAAGGAATTAACGTGCCGATACGCGATCGCCATATTGGTTTTTTATTCCAGAATTATGCCCTCTTTCCACACATGACTGTGGCACAAAATATCGCTTTTGGCTTACCCAAGGGGAATATGCGGTTGGAAGTAGAACAGCAATTATTAGCCATGCAATTACAAGGTTTGGGCGATCGCTATCCGCACCAGCTTTCAGGAGGGCAACAGCAACGGGTAGCCTTAGCTAGGGCTTTAGCCAGTCAACCAGAAGCATTACTTTTAGATGAGCCATTTTCTGCCCTGGATACACATCTGCGGAGTCAGTTAGAACAACAAATGACAGAAACTCTAGCTGATTATCCCGGTGTAACTTTATTTGTCACTCATAACATGGAAGAAGCTTATCGGCTTTGTCCTAATTTGTTAGTATTAGAACAAGGAAAAGAAGCACATCATGGTTCTAAATACGAGATTTTCCAGCATCCTGCAACTGTGAATGTTGCCAAACTCACCGGTTGTAAAAACTTTTCTCGCGCTGTTGTTTCATCATCCCAACAGGTAGAAGCAACTGATTGGGGTTGTAATCTGAAAGTTGAGGAATCAATTCCAAATCAATTATCTCACATTGGTATCCGCGCCCATCAAATTAGTTTTACAAATAATCCCAATCAATCAAATACTTTTCCCTGTTGGTTAGTCAGAACCAGCGAAACACCTCACCGCATGACGTTATTTTTAAAGTTACATTCTGTTGCTGATAATCCCCATGATTATCACTTGCAAGCTGAAGTTTATAAGGAAAAGTGGGTGACAATTAAAGACAAACCTTTTCCTTGGTATGTACATTTAGATCCCGTGCGGTTAATGTTGATGGAAGAGTAAAGAGTACCTAGTACTGAGTACCGAGTACCGAGTATTGAGTGCTATGCAGGTTGTCTTTATATTCTGACTCCTGACTCCGAACTCCGAACTCCGAACTCCGAACTCCGAACTCCGAACTCCTGACTCCTGACTCCTGACTCCGAACTCCGAACTCCGAACTCCTACTTATTAGCTTTAAGTAACAAATAAAACAACTGTCCATCGCTAACTGTCAGCCCAGCGCGATCGCCTGCTATTTTACCAGTTCCTAAGAAGTAATCCACTCTACCAGCACCTTTAATCGCACCACCTGTATCTTGATCTAATACATAACGGCTAACTGTACGATGTTCTAATTCACCTTGAGGATTGACAAAGGGGAAAGGTGCGCGAATTAAAGCTAAAGCACCAGGAGGCATTAAAGATTTATCGGTAGCTATGGAACGTTCTGGGGTGAGTGGTACACTAATAGAACCCTGTGCTGGTCTACCGTTCGTTTCTCGAAAAAACACAAAACTGCGATCGCGTGGAATATAAATATCTAAATCTTGGGGATGCTTTTGAAAATAGTCAAGGATAATTGGCATAGTTAAACCTTCTAAAGGTAATTTGCCATCATCTACTAATAACCGTCCCAAACTCTTATAATTATAAGCTGTATTACCTGCATAACCGATTGTTGTTTGTGTGCCGTCAGTTAGTTTAAGACGTGCTGAACCTTGAATTTGAATTATGTATGGTTCCAATCTATCTCTAAACCAAAATAATTCTAAACCTTTTAATTTACCTTTTGCACCTTGTAACCCATCTGCACCTTCCAATTCTAATCGGGTAGGGTGAGGTTTAGCCCACGATTGTAAATCAGCAGGATAACGATAAGCAGGATATTTAAATTCTGTTGTAGGAGTGCGACTAGCTAAATACAAAGGTTCATAATAAGCAGTAAATAAAACCGAACCCTGATTATCTTTACCCACTGATTGATAAAATACAAATTCTTTTTCAATTGCTGTGTGTAATTCTTTGGCAGAATTAGTTGAGATCAGGATTTGCCGGAATCTTTGCAAGCTTTTATAAACTCTATCTTGCGTAATTCCTGGAATTTTATATTTTTGATAAGCATTTGTAGCACGACCAGATTTAAAATATTTCAAACTTTGGTCAATAGATGCTAACAATGCCTTTTTATCTGCTATTTTATCATCTTCACCACCATAAATTCTTTCATCTAAACAAGAAGCATCATTTTCACAACAACTAACTGGAAACCTTTGCACAAGTACAGGTAAATTTTTTGTGTTTTCAGATTTCAAAGCAACCGGTAAATCCCACTTAGTTATTTGACATTCTGGAGAAACTACATCTTTATTTTTGATAGCTGGCATTTCTAACAAAAAAATAGTTAAAAACACAGGTAAGCTGAGAGTTGTTTTCAATATCTTTTGCATTTAAGGAATTTCCGAAAAATTAACATTTGCTGTCTACAATTACAAATTTATCTCGTTCCCAGTCTATCTCGTTCCCAGTCTCTGACTGGGAATGCTACCATAGAGGCTCTGCCTCTACTTTAATGGAAGCAGAGCCTTCTAGAATTCATTCCCATACAGAGTATGGGAACGAGAGGATTATTCTGACTCCTGACTCCTAACTCCTAACTCCTAACTCCTAACTCCTAACTCCTAACTCCTAACTCCTAACTCCTAACTCCTAACTCCTGAATTCTTCCCATCATTCATTCATATTATGATATGTAGCAACAGCGGAAGGAGAGATGCGATTCAAGTACCGGAAAATCCAATATTTGAAAATCGTATCTAAAATTACGGGGAATGTGGCAATGAATAAAAAGATAAAATCACGATTTGCTGGTAATCCCCAGTGCCGTGATATACCTTCTAAAATTACTTCCCAACCGTGCGGAGAGTGGAAACCGACAAATACATCTGTAAATAAGATAATAATAAATGCTTTGGCGCTATCACTCAATCCATATACTACATGATCAAAGAAATCTTTGAGAACTGAGATAGAAGATTTGCTGACAATTAACAGCCAAATGAAAGCGATTACCGAACAAATATCTGCAAAAACATTTTTAATAGCATTAGCACTTTCACCCCTAAATTGTTCAGCTACTTCCTGCGCTTTCTCTTGCATCTTGATTTCTATATCTGCCGATGATATAGGTGGTGCATTACTAATCATATTTTCAAACTTGATTCTTTCCTCAAATCTTTGTAGTTCTATAAGTGCTTCTTCTTCCATTTCTGTATTCAGGAAGATTTGCTCTGTTTGGGAACTTCTAAAATGCTCTACTAAAGGGCCTACTACTAAAGCCTTAGCTATTTGATGAGTGAGCAGTGGTATTATAATTAATAGTAAAATAAATCGAATTGATATAATTGTTGTTTTTTGTGTTTGCCGGAAGTTCTGCACTATATCTTTTTCAGAATTCGGATCTAATTCCGCTTGTAAACGAGTGATAGTGCTTAAAATTGAACGAGGTAAAACTCCTGTCGTATCAGCTTTTCGTTTTGGTTTAATTTCGCTGTTGGGAACTGATATTTTTGGTTTGTTTGGTTGGGAAATAGCTACATTATCTGCTACAATTGTAGATAGAGTATTTAAATTTGCTGGCGTTTTTTCTGATTGATCATTTGTGTATTTAGCAATGACTTGATCAATAAATTCTAGTTTTTCTAAAACTAAAGCTGGAGAGGGATATTCTATACCTGTTTTAATGGCTGCTTGTTGTTTAGATTCGTTTGAAAACCAACGACTAGCTTTAAACTCTGTCAGTCGCATTCGGGCATTTTTTAATAATTTCTTTAAATCTGCCTCAAAATAATTCATGACACTACTACTGTACATAGCGGAATCAGCAGATATTTTATTACCTTGGAAATGCTGATCTTCGATTTCCTTGATTTTTAATGCTGTTTGGTAAGCTTCCTCCAAAGATCGTTCTGGTGTCAGTAAGTACCATCTGTAAGCAGCCAGCAAAAACCCGTATATTTTTTGACCAAAGACAGAGTTTCTCATCGTAGATGATTATCTAACATAATTTGGTGATTATTAACCTTAAGTTAACGCACGAGGTATACTAACAAATCTATAAGGAGTGTATTTGTGGTTCCTGATTCTGTTTGGATTGTTGGTACTAGTCGCAGCGGTAAGACTACTCGCATAGCCGAGCAATTTTGTCACTGGATACAAATTGAGCATCAATATCCAGAATTATTTTATACGAAAAATCAAAATAAGAAAAAAGCTAAAAGCACAATACAAACATCAAATATCCTACCAATAGAACCTGGGGTTTTAGTTTTAGGCTCTAATGATGAGAATCGCCGTTTATTAAGTGATAAAATTGTATCCTTAACTTCAGGAAAATACCCAATTCGTGCTAAAACCACTTTGGGGTTCCTTCAGGACGAAGTTATTTTATTTTGGCCGTTATTAATTGAATCTTTGCAAATTAAAGCACAATTTCCTGTGAAATTACGTCCAGAAACTGAACAGGAGTTAGCAACAAAACTTTGGCGTTCTCAGTTAGATGTAGAGACATTGAGAAGTGCAGGAGTAAATGAATATCGCTTAGTCAGGCGTATATTAGATATATGGCAATTAGCTGCTTATAGTGGTACACCTTGCGAAGATATTGCGGAGATTTTGCAAAGCGGTTTTCAGGAAAGTGTTAATAATTTAGAACCTGATTTTTTGGCATCTTTGCTGCTAGATTGGCGGAATTGGTGTTTAGAGAGGGGAATGCTAACTTATGCTTTGATTACGGAATTATATAACCAACATTTGTTAAAAAATATTGATTATCAACAGCGTTTAGTCAATAGGTATCAGGCGATATTAGCAGATGATGTGGATGATTATCCAGCGATCGCTCATAATTTGTTTGAGTTTCTCTTAGATAACGGTGCAGTAGGGGCTTTTAGCTATAATCCTGATGGTGCAATCCGCTGGGGACTGGGTGCAGATCCCCAATATTTAGCAAAGTTAGCACAGCGTTGTCAGATAGAAACATTAAAAAGCCCAGCTTTAGATAGTTTAGCGACTCAACTGGCTCAACCGATGGTGAAAATAGTCACAGAACCAATGGCTATTTTCCGTTTACCAGCGTCTGTGCAACCGATTCAAACCCCTTCCCGCGCTCAACTATTGCGTCAAACAGCAGAAGTGATCATTGATGGAATTGAGACGGGAAAGGTAAAACCGGAAGAAATAGCGATTATTGCACCGGGTTTAGATGCGATCGCACGTTATACTCTCACAGAAATCTTAACTAAACACAATATTCCTGTAGAATCTCTCAATGACCAACGTCCTTTAGTTAGTTCACCTTTTGTTAGAGCATTACTCACCTTACTAACTCTAGTTTATCCTGGCTTAGGGCGCTTAGTAGACCGGGATGCCGTCGCAGAGATGTTGGTAATTTTAAGTCAGAGTCGCACCCATGACGGGGAAACAAAAGCATCTCATCAACCCAGAATTGATCCAGTCCGCGCAGGGTTAATCGCAGATTCCTGTTTTGTACCTCATCCAGATCACCCGCATTTGCTACCAGTGACAGCCTTTGAACGCTGGGATAGAATCGGCTATGAAGGCAGTAGAGCTTATGGGGAAATATTACAGTGGATAGAAGAACAAAAGCGATTCCTAGGTCGCGCTTCTCTACAAGACGCTACGCGAACGCTATCGCAGCAAAATCCTAATTTTCTACCCACACCAATTTTACTGCTATACAAAGCAATTCAAGACTTTTTGTGTAAAGATCAAAATCTCTCCTATGAGCAACTAGCCGCATTACGGGAATTACTAGAAACTGCTCAACACTATTGGGAAGTTGATACAAGATTAAGACAAACCGATTCCAGCTTACTCTCACTGCATAATCAACAAAGCCTCTGTACCAGCATTGCAGAATTTATTCAACTACTGCGACGGGGAACAATTACCGCTAACCCCTACCCGATTCATTCCCTTGGTAGCACCAGAAAAGCCGTGACTTTAGCGACAATCTTCCAATATCGTGCTAGTCGCAGATTTCACCGTTGGCATTTTTGGCTAGATGCAGGTTCACCCCTGTGGGCTAAAGGTGGTGCGGCCACTTTGTTTGGTGCAACCTTATTCCTACAAGATAGGTTAGGAGAACCTTGGACAGCAGCAGACGAGCAATTAGCAGAAGAACAAAGATTAAAAAGAATCTTAGCTGATTTACTCGCTCGTGTATCTGAAAAACTGTACTTATGTCACAGTGACTTAGCTGTGAATGGACAAGAACAACTAGGTCCACTGTTACCTTTGGTATATTCTTGCGAGATTATATCCGATATAACCCTACCTGTCTCCACAAGTTTTTCACAAACTAGTTCTACATTGTAAGTGAAAATCCAGTTAAGGGATTTCCATTTATCTAGATCGCAGACTAGGCTAAACGAGGTAATTATGAGTCTATCCCCATCATACGCAGAAAAAATAGAGTATTCCTCAGTTTATGGACTGGTAGATTCTTTGCGATTTGGGCGATCGCTTGGAGTCGATCCTATTGGTATCAACCCTACTTGCTCTTTTAACTGCGCCTATTGTCAGTTGGGTAATATCAAGCACCAAACAACTCAACGGCAAATTTTTGTACCCACCACCCAAGTCATCTCTGATTTGCAAGCATTTATACAAAACGAAACCCCAATAGATGTAGTTACCATCAGTGGTAGTGGTGAACCTACCCTCGCATTGAATTTAGAGGAAATTTTACAAGCTACGACATACATCATCAACAAACCATTAGTGGTATTAACCAATGGCACACTACTAGGTGATAAATCAGTCCGTGACGCTTTAACACTAGCCGATATTGTCTCCGTTAAACTAGATGCTGTTTCGTCAAATCAACTACGGCAGCTTAATCAACCATTAGATACAATTAATTTACCAGATCTCTTCCAGGGAATGGAAAAATTTAGACGGGAATATCGGGGATACATGGCAATACAAACCATGATTTTGTCTCCTTGGACAGCCGAAACTCTAGCAAATTACATCAACTTGATGAAGCGTCTCCAACCTGATGAAATTCAACTTAATATTCCTACCCGTTCCCGTGTCCTGGTTCATCAGTTAGAATCTAAAAGTAATGAGATTGTCGAATCTCGCGCTTATACCTGTGAAAATTTTAACTGTATCAGCCCAAAAGAACTCTATTCGATGGCTGAGACAATTCAAAATGTTACTCAAATCCCTGTACGTTGCTCTTCCAGGAGACAGCCTGAACAAAGCAGGAAGCAGAGACAATAATTATTTAAGGAGTTAAAGAGATGGAAACAAAGTCAACAGAACCATTATTAGCACTCCAGGAAATTCCCGCTGGCTATCTCAATATTATGGGTTATGTTGATAAATCAGAAGTTAACGGCCCTGGTTGTCGTGCTGTCGTCTGGGTGCAAGGTTGTCCTCGTGAGTGTGATGGTTGCTTTAATCCTGACTCGTGGACATTTGAAATTAACCAACTAGTAGCTATTGATACTCTCGCCGCAGATATTCTTAAAAATCCCCATAACACAGGTGTAACTTTCTCTGGTGGTGAACCATTTTGGCAAGCATCTGCATTAGCTAATTTAGCACGTCAGCTAAAAGCCGCTGGATTAAATGTGATGTCTTTTACTGGGTTTACTCTCAAGCAACTTCAATCAGAATCTGCACCTCCTGGTTCACAAGAATTATTATCACAATTAGATATCTTAATTGACGGGCCTTTTGTCCAGTCTCAAGCAGTTAATTCTCCTATGTCCCCCGTTTCTTCTAAAAACCAACGGGTTCATGTGTTTAACCCAGTATTAAAAGACCAAATTAGCTGGGCTAGTGACCAAATAGAAGTACATATTCTCAAAGATGGCGATCGCATCGTCACCGGTTATCAAGGTTGGTTAGAACTAACTTAGATTGGTGATTGGTGATTGGTAATTGGTGATTCAACACTCGGTACTCAGTATAGAAGTACATATTCTCAGAGGTTGTTTGAAAAGTCTCCTTCCATGTCATGCTGAGGAACGAAGCATCTCAGTATGTGGGCTAAACTCCAGATTCTTCGTTGCGTAAGACTCCACATGGCTAACGCCACGCTATGCCTACGGCACACTACGTGAACGCCAACAGAATGACAAATTATACGTCCCTAAACTTTTCAAACATGCTCTCAAAGATGGCGATCGCATCGTCACCGGTTATCAACTTGAGTTTGGACTAACCTGAATCAGCTATGGCGATAAATATTAACAAATTCTACCCCTCTTTCTTCCTGCCTTCTGCCTGATCTCAAAGACAAATATTCATACCCACCTACCTAATTAAAAAATATGCTCAGTGGAATTAAACAAAAAGCTATTGTTGGTAAGGATGGCAAAATCGAACTATCTACCACTGAACTACCAGTAGGAACAATTGTAGAAGTTATTATCTTAGTTGAACCACCCACAGAAGAAGATGAAACTACCTATCTTCTTAAATCAGAAGCTAACAAAAAACATCTCCTCAAAGCTATAGAAAATGTATCTCAAGGGAACTTAATTTATGTTGATTTAGATGAATATCAGGACTTACGCAAAACATCAAGTAGGGGTAATTCATGAATTACCCCTACGAAAGAATCAGGTTTCTGATTACTTCGTGCGTAAGTCCTAAATATGAAAAAAGTAGCATTTGAACCAGCAGCTTTTGAACAACTGGGTGCATGGGGAAAGGAAGATAAAAAGGTCTTTAAAAAAATCCTGGAACTAATTAAAGATATCCAAAGAGATCCATTTTCTGGAATCGGTAAACCAGAACCGCTAAAATATGAATTGCAAGGTTACTGGTCAAGACGAATTACTGATGAACATAGATTAGTTTACAAAGTTGAAGAAGATTTATTGATTATTCTTTCTTGTAAATATCATTATGATTGATGAAATGTGGTAGTTGTAAGCAGATGAGATATATTCAATTATATTTTTATGTTGGGTTGTGCTTCGCTTCACCCAACCTACTATTTTGTCACTGAGATTAAATTAACTCCAAGTTTGCAAAACGCGCCCTTGGATTTCTTGTCCAAACCAAGGTGTGTTATTAGAGAGTGTATGCAGATTTGTTCTGTTGATTTTCCAGGGTTGTAGAGGATCAAATAAGGTTAATTCGGCTTTTTCACCGGGTTTAATCGGTCTCATTTTTTGCTGCAAACAAGCTGCTGGTTGATTACTCAAAACTCGCCATAATTCCAAAGGTGTAAATTCCTCTGTTGCGACTAGATTTTGCCACAGTAGAGGTAATGCTAATTCTAAACCGATTGCACCTGGTGGTGATTCTGCAAACGCTTGGACTTTTTCTTCATAGGTGTATGGTGCATGATCAATAGCGATCGCATCTATGACTCCCCCACGCAAACCTTGACGCAAGGCAGTTACATCGCTGGGATTACCCAAAGGTGGCTCTAAATGCAAGGATGTGTGATAACTCTTAACATCACTTGTATCAAGTAACAAGTGCATCCAAGTCGTGCTGGCTGTAACTGGTAAACCTTGAAATTTAGCAGTGGCGATTAATTCCACACTCCGGGCTGTAGAAACCCGCATAATATGTACAGGTGTGCCAATAGCGGCGACTAACTCCAACAAAGATGCGATCGCACTAGTTTCGGCACTGGCTGGAACAGGAGGTAAACCCACACGCAAAGCCTCTGCACCTTCTCGCATCATGCCATTTAATGATAAAGAGCGATCGCATGGACAAAACGCCACAGGTTTACCAAAAGGTTGCAGATATTCCAACATCCGCTGCACCATTCCCAAATTTTCCCAAGGTTTAGCATCCGTAAAACCCACAACCCCAGCAGTAGCCAAATCAGCAAATTCTGCCAACTGCTTACCAGCTAAATCGAGAGTCATCGCCCCCCAAACCTGAAGATGAGGCGAGCCTTTCACCCCAACTCTCTTTTGCTGTAACTGTGCAACTAGAGCAGGATTATCAATAACCGGAGATGTATCTGGTAAAACAGCCACCCTAGTAAAACCACCAGCCGCAGCAGCAGCCAAAAACGAAACTAGAGTCTCCCGTTCTTCAAACCCTGGTTCACCAGAATGGCTATATAAATCCACCAATCCAGTCCCAAGAACTAAGCCACGACAATCTCTAATAGAAGTATCAGAACTAACATCAGAAACTTGTAGTGATATGGCTTGAATATCACCATCAACAATCAAAACATCACTTACTTGGTCAATTTCCGAAACCGGATCGATTACCCTTACTTGTTGCAGAAGTTCAGTTGCCATGCGCTATTAGCTATTACCTATCAGTGCTGAAAGTGCTTCAGATTTTTTTTACCCCTGTCATAAATAATAACGGCTTTAAAAGCCATAACAGAGAGCAAACCAAACATATATTTATTTTTTTCTTCCCGCACCCTGCACCTTATCCTATAATGCCCCTGCTGCCGTTTTATCTAACACCCCGCCACTTAAATGACTAGTGATATTCATTGCTTGCAACACTGGTAAACCATTTGCACCTGAAGGATAATCAATCACACTAACTGCGCCATTTCCCTGACGGAAATTCCAGAAATTTTCTGATGATAAACCCAGGATATGACATAGCAAGGTTTTATTAGTCGCATCATGAGCCACCACTAAACCGATTTGGAATTGATTTACCTCAGCAGCTTGTAATATTGACTGCCAAGCCACTACACTACGTTCCCGTACTTGTTGTAAATTTTCTCCTGCCGGCATTTGCACTTCAGCAGGTACATTGCGCCAGCGTTCCAACTCACCAGGAAACTCCTGTTCTATTTCTGCCTCAAACTTACCTTCCCAAGTTCCGTGACTAATTTCCCTCAACCCATCCAGCAATTCCAACTTGATATCAGGATGCTGGTTGAGAATAATTTCTGCTGTCTCCTTTGGACGTGCCATTGTACTGCTAAAAGCAAAATCAATTGCTATATCTTTGAGAAATTCCCCAGCCTTTCCCGCCTGGTTTCTACCATTATCATTGAGAGGAACATCAATTTGACCTTGAAACTTGCCTTGACGATTCCATTCTGTTTCCCCGTGACGTACTAATAACAATCTAAATCCTTTGTGATTCGGTCGTAAAGTGGGTAAAGCCTCACCCAAATGTTGCGTCTGATTCATTGATTCTAATTGCACCGGTTCACCCAAACCACCCGCAAAATTCAAAACGCTAATCGCGCAATTAGACTGTTGTAAACCATGATAACCACTGGGAGGAATACCCAAAGCCGTACTAATCAGAGCGCGGTTAATACCATTATGTCCAACAATGAGAATAGTTTCCCCTTGATGACGAGATAAAATTTCTTGCCAAAACTGCCTTGCTTGTTCATATAAAGCCAGAACCGGAAATAGTTCTCGTGTCCCCTGTGCATCATTGACAATCATCCGCAATTCGTGGGGGCGTTTTTTCCAGATGCTATAGTCATCAGCAAACTTATCTTTAACATCACTACTCAGTATTCCTGCCCACAAAGGTAAATCCACTTCTACCAGTTTTTCAGAAATCTGAATTACAGCAGACTTTTCCACCAACTCACTGTGAATAATTTCCGCTGTCAATTTTGCTCGGTTGAGGGGACTGCTATAAATCGCCTTAAATGCTATATTACTCAGGGCTTCACCGACTTTACCCGCATCGCTCCGACCTTGATCCGTTAACGTTGACGCATCAGTGCGTCCTTGAATACGTCTCTCAATGTTATATGTACTTTGCCCATGACGCACAATGATGACACGAGTCATTAAAAAACCTCTTCTCTCCAAAGGCCTAATTTTACTGCAAAACGGCTGATAGATTACTATTGGTGATTGGTAATTGGTAATGGGTGATTGGAATCATGACACAGGATGAGTTATTGGTACTGATAGATCGCGCTGCGGCTGAAGGGTGGGAAGAGTTAGACTTGTCGGGTAAAAATTTGACCGAGATACCAGAGGCGATCGCACAATTAACCAATCTCACCCAGCTTTCCCTCAGTAACAACCAAATCACGGAGATACCAGAAGCGATCGCTAAATTAACCAATCTCACCGGGCTTTACATCAATAACAACCAAATAACCGAGATACCAGAGGCGATCACCAAATTAACCCATCTCACCCAGCTTAATCTCAGTTACAACCAAATAACCGAGATACCAGAGGCGATCGCCAAATTAACCAATCTCACCCTGCTTGACCTCAGTAACAACCAAATAACCGAGATACCAGAGGCGATCGCCAAATTAACCAATCTCACCTGGATTCTCCTCTTTTGCAACCAAATAACCGAGATACCAGGGGCTATTACCAAATTAACCAATCTCACCGGGATTGGCCTCAGTAGCAACAAAATAACCGAGATACCAGAGGCGATCGCCAAATTAACCAATCTCACCCTGCTTTTCCTCCATAACAACCAAATAACTGAGATACCAGAGGCGATCGTCAAATTAACCAATCTTACCCAGCTTGATCTCAGATACAACCAAATAACCGAGATACCAGAAGCGATCACCAAATTAACCAATCTGACTGCACTTTTTCTCAGTAACCACCAAATAACCGAGATACCAGAAGCGATCACCAAATTAACCAATCTCACCCAGCTTGATCTGAGATCCAACAAAATCACCGAGATACCAGAGGCGATCGCCAAATTAACCAATCTCACCCAGCTTGATCTGAGATCCAACAAAATCACCGAGATACCAGAGGCGATCGCCAAATTAACCAATCTCACCCAGCTTCACCTCAGTTACAACCAAATCACTGAGATACCAGAGGCGATAGAAAGGTTGCCGAAATTGGAAAAACTAGATTTACGGGGAAATCCGCTTCCTATTTCACCAGAGATTTTAGGATCTTCTGATGATGTTGGTTCAGTTGAAGACATTTTCAATTACTTGCGATTACTCCGTAGCGGTGAAGTGCGTCCACTCAACGAAGCCAAACTCTTACTCATCGGACAAGGCAGCGTCGGCAAAACATCCCTCATCGAGCGACTAATCCGCGATAAATATAACAACAATCAACCCCAAACTGACGGACTCAATGTAGAAACTTGGAACGTGCAGGTCAATAGCAAAGACATCCGCCTGAATGTTTGGGACTTTGGTGGCCAGGAAATTTATCACGCTACCCATCAGTTTTTTCTGACCAAGCGCAGCCTCTATCTCCTAGTCTGTAATTGTCGCACCAGCGAAGAAGAAAACCGCATCGAATATTGGCTGAAACTAATCGAAAGCTTCGGCGGACAGTCCCCCGTCATTATCGTTGGCAACAAAAAAGACGAACAACCCCTCGATATCAACCGCAAGGCATTACGCGAAAAATATCCTAACATCCAAGCCATTATCGAAACCTCCTGCCAAGACAATATCGGCATTGATGAACTTCGCACCGCTATTTTGCAGCAAATCGCCAACCTCAAAGAAGTCTACGACCTTTTACCCCTTTCATGGTTTGAGGTTAAACAACAACTCGAATCCATGCCCCAAGACTTCATCAGCTACAGTAACTATATTGGCATCTGCTACAAAAACAATATTCCTGAAGAACAAAACCAAGATCAACTTATTGATCTCCTCCATCGACTTGGCTTAGTTCTCAACTTTCGAGATCATCCCATTCTCAAAGATACTAATGTCCTCAAACCCAACTGGGTGACAGAAGGCATTTACGCCCTGTTGAGCGATGAAAACCTCAAAACTAAAGCCAAAGGCATTTTCACCCCCACCGATCTCACCCGCATCCTCAATCCAGAGCGATACCCCACCCAGCGTCATGGCTATCTAATCGAACTAATGAAGGAATTCGAGCTTGGCTTTGCACTAGAATGTCACCCACCAAAATTCCTGATTGCAGGACTTCTGCCTAAAGACCAACCAGACAAAACAGAACTAGAAGGCGAAACCCTGGAATTTCAATACCATTACAAAGTTCTCCCCGAAAGCATCATTTCCCGCTTCATCGTCAACACCCACGACAAAATCTATAACCAAATCTATTGGCGCAGTGGTGTAATGTTGCAATATCAAGAAAACAACGAAATATACAACATCGCTCGTATCAAAGCCGACCCTGAAGACAAAAAAATCTTTATCACCATTAGCGGACGTAAAGAAACAAGGCGTACATTTCTTGGCATTCTCCGCAATGAATTCCAAAAAATCCACAACACCTTTGCCAAGCCCGAAATCACCGAATGGGTTCCCATCCCTGGCTATCCTAACCACCCACCCCTTGACTATCAAGAACTTCTGGGACTTGAGAAAATGGGCGTTCTTGAATATCCTATTGGTAAACTTTCAACAAACATTAATATCCGTCAACTACTTGATGGATATGAAGATATAAGAACTCGGCAAAGACAACAAATAGACAAAAATAGAGAGAACGAATTTATTGAAGTAACCCCCATTGAGAAACCTATTATGTCAGAAAGTATCAGAAACCAAATATTTGTTAGCTACAGTCATCAAGATCAAGAATGGTTAACAGAATTGCAAAAACAACTAAAACCCTATATTCGTGCAGAAGGTTTGATCGTTTGGGATGACACAAAAATCAAACCTGGCGCAAAATGGAAAGCCGAAATTGAGAAAGCATTAGCCACAGCTAAGGTTGCTATCCTGTTAATTAGCCCTGACTTTATAGCTTCTGATTTCATCGACAAACATGAGCTACCCCCCTTACTCGATGCAGCCGAACAAGAGGGATTAACAATTTTCTGGATTCCAATTAGAGCAAGCGCATACAAAGTAACCGAAATCGAAAAATACCAAGCTGCTCACCCTCCAAATAGACCCATGAAAAGTCTAAGTACGGCAGAATGTGACGAAGCTTGGGTGAAAATTTGCGAAGAAGTTGCAGCGATAATGAAATAGAATCTATCTCAATATTCACCAAATTCCACTTAATTGTGATGGAAATAGGAAGCAAATTATGCACAGAACTAATCAAGCATTAATCCTGAATGTGCGGGTTGCTGTGGAATGTATTAGACATCTGGTGGTACTTAAATATGCGTCCTTTAAAACCCTTATAGAGACATTGTATGCAACATCTCTACATTCATTTTCCCAGATTTCTAATGTCGGCGAGTATCAATTACTATTACCATCACTCAAATCTAACTGTAACTGTAAGCCGTCATTTTCATTCAGATTTTGATATGCGGGTTGTAAAAATATAGGAGTAGAAGGAATTGTTATTGACTCACTCAAAGGCAATTGTTCAGAAATGGTGTTTTCTGAATTTTGATTATTGGACATTTTCTCAAAAAACTTACCAAAATCATTAGCTGAACTGCGGTCATTAATATTAGCTAAAGAATCACCCTTTAAAGTAAAACTTCCAGGTTGAGGCTGTGCAGTTGATTGTGCATACACGGCGCTATTTAAGCTCAAAAAAGCAGCTATAATTGTTAAGGTAGCAGGAAACTTAGCTTTCATTGATTTGCTGTTTTTAATAAACATATAGCAATCCGGAATCATTCATGAGAAAATACGGAGAGAGCTTAAAAGTAACGTTTGAAACCAAGGTGCAGGTGTGGTGATGTGGATACAATTATTAGAAGATTTTATCAAAAATAATAAAGAGCCACGTGAAATCAAGCGAGCTACAGCAGTAAAAATGCTGTTATGTGGATACAAGCATGAAGAGATAATGCCAATATTAGGTGTCTCATCTGGCTTCATTAGTACCTATAAAAAAGCATTTTTTAAACTGGGGCTGGAAGGGTTAAAACTAGGGCATAAAGGAAGTAAAGGTTTTCTAGATGAGCTTCAACGTGCCGAGGTAATGGAATGGTTGCAAACCAAAGACAGATGGACTTTAAATGAATTAGAGTACTATATTGCCTCAGAATATGGAGTAACATTCTCCTCAAAACAAAGTTACTACGATTTATTTGATGCTGCCAGTATTAGTTGGAAGAAAACTCAAGCAAATAATCCAAAATATAACCAAGAATTAGTAGATTCAAAAAAAAAAGAGATTTGTGAGTTGTTGGAGACGCGACGGCCTCAAATAGAGACAGGAGACCTAGTTGTGTTCATGGTAGATGAATGTCATTTACTTTGGGGGGATATAATAGGGTATGTTTGGGGGAAAACTAGTGAACGAGTAACAATACCAGTAGTAAATGCTCGTGATAAACAAACATATTTCGGTGCATTGGATTATAAAACCAAAGAATTTCTCACGTATAAAGCTGAAAAAGGTGACTCTAAAAACACAATTAATTTTTTAGAATATCTTCAAAAACAGCGACCTGGAGCCAAACTTTTAATAATTTGGGATGGTGCAAGTTATCATCGTTCACAAGAAATTCAAGATTATCTAGATTCATTAAATCGTGAACTTGAAAAAGAACAATGGTGGATTACCTGCTTGAGATTTGCCCCGAATGCACCACAACAGAATCCTGTAGAAGATATTTGGCTACAAGCAAAACGATTAATTAGAGAGTTTTATTTTTTCTGTCATTCTTTTACTGTAGTCAAGGCGTTATTTGAGTTATCCATTCATTGTCAAATTTTTGACTTTCCAAAACTTTATGAGTATGGTGTTTTCTCATGAATGATTTAGGATTGCTATATTCTTACATCCGACAATTATAAATCTGACTTTAGATAGATTTGTATTTGCGAATACATTATTTAATAATCATGCTCGTCTTTAGTTAAGTTATTTAAATAATGAAATTTTCCTTTATAAAAACCCCGAAAAGTATAAATAAATCTAATAATCTTTGATTAAATTCTTAAGAAAAAATTAAAATAATTCATAAATAAAAAATATTGTATGGTGGGCATTGCCCACCTATTCCTAATTGAGTTCTAACCTGTTATCAATCATTAACACTCACGAGTTGAGGAAGTTGAGATACACGAACATTTAAGAAGTAAGCGAGAACTTCTTGCCGCCAAGCATCATAAATTTTTGGTAAATCATCAATATCTGTACCAATAGCTTCATGAGTCAGTTGCCAATGCTCTTTTAAGTAGGGATTTCGTCTTTTTTGCCCTTCTTCGTCAACTTCTAACACTTGTGCAACTAAATCTGCTTTCTCTGCTGGTGAGGCTTGGTCATACTTGCGTTGCCACCAATTTACTACCCCTAAACGGTGAAAAGCTTCTTCTGGTTGAATTTTGGTTGCTGAAAATTTAGCTGATTCTGGATCACTAATTTTACTGGTGCGGCTATTGACTAATAAAGATGCCACAATGTGCATTTCATAATGTAATTCAAAAGCCAAAAAACCTTGCCAATTACGAATTGGTAAATCTCCCATATAGTCCCAATGTTTTTGAACTTGTCGTTGTATATCTTGAATGGGATCACGTCCAGATATAACTTGCGCCCGTTGACGGGTATTATGAGCGTGTGCGCCATCATCACCAATTTGGCGGCTTAAAAATAACTGAAGTTCTGGGTCAGGAATTTGACCAATTATCTGAGCGCAAACTTGAACAATAAACAAATCATGCGCCGCACCTGCTACCCGAAAACGGTAGAATTTTTCAATTTCCTCTGCTGTTTGTGGGGGTTTGGTTTCATGTAAACGCTTTTTTGGTATATGGGGTGCTTGTTGATTAATGATTTTATCAAATATTTCTAGTTCTAAGTCAGTTGACCAAATGGGACGGCTAATAGTTGAATTCATGTTAAGAATAGGAGTCAAAAACAAGATAATTACCGATTACCAAATCATTCTTCAAAAGCAATTAAGCTAACTTTTATTTTTCAGTATTTGTCATTATTCATCCTCGTTTTTAGGTAGTCTGTTTATTTTCGCACATAATTTATATTAAAGTTCGATACCTGAAAAGTAGCTAATCTAATATTTAGAGATTCACTACTTTGTTATTCTGTCAACTTAAGCAGTTTTTTAAAATTGGTATTAAGCACTTGATTATTATAGGACTTACGCAAGATGTGACCGAAACCCTGATTCTTCCGTAGTGGTAATTCATGAATTACCGCTACTTTTGTTGTGTTGTGCGTAAGTCCTATATTAAAACTTAATACTTTAATCTCATTAGCTTATTTTCTTGGTTCTTCCGCACTGACTATGCTAAGGTATAAAAACCCTATTATATAGCAGTTGTTGTTTGAATGAGGTACAACAACCTCGCCTCCAACCTCCTTCCCGCAAGCGATAAGGGGGATATGACACACCTCATGTGATGAGGAAACGCTATATAAGAATTTTAGGTCAATTTATTAGGTAAGTTGGCGTAAAAAATAATGAACCCCTTTATAAATAAAGGTTATAGGGTAAATAAACTCATACTTGGTATTAACTAGATACTGAAGAATCCGTATATTCTTACAGTTATTCCAATACAAGGGTAATCATCATCACTGAAATCTATGAAAGTTTTCATCATCATGATTAGCATTTCGCTAGTACTAGGTGTACTATTTACTAAGCTATACAACGGCTTAGTTTATAAGAAAAATCAAGTCGATAATGCTTTTTCAACTATAGATGTACTACTGCAAAAAAGATGGGATTTAATTCCCAACCTGGTAGCAGTAGCACAAAATTATAAGGAATTTGAGCAGACAACATTAACAGAGATTGCCAGACTGAGAAATCAAGTAATTTCTGAGCGAGTTAATCAAAGTACTAGAATTCAATTAGAAGACCAAATTTCTAAAGCTTTGGGTAACATTTTAGTAACTGTAGAAGCTTACCCAGAGTTGAAAAGTAACGAGAATTTTCTTCAACTCCAATACTCAATCACTGAGGTCGAAGAACAAATTTCTGCCGCTAGACGTTTTTATAACTCGGCTGTCACAGAATACAATAATGGAGTGGAAATGTTTCCTTCTAACATTTTAGCTTCTGGAATGAACTATCAGCCAAAAGTGCAGTTTCAGGCTACATCCCAAGAAAGACAAAATGTAAATGTTAGAAACCTATTTAATCAATAGATTGTTGCACTAAATTCTATGTCTACGAATGAGTTAGAAATCCTACAAACTGGTTTAAATTCTTTAAAGCAAGGACTTTACCCAGAAGCAATAAATTCACTACAACATTTCTGCCAAATCTACGAAGTCAATGGAAAGACAAATGCTAAGGAATATCTACAAGCACAGGTAGGTTTAGTCCAAGCTTTTCATCATACAAAAAATTCAGAAGCAGCCCGTACTATAGCTCAAAGACTCCTGACAATTCAAAATCCCCAAATAATAGCTTGGGCAAAGAAGTTTTTAGAATCTTTACCTGTTGAATCTTCTAGCAAAACCTCAACAGAAACTAATTCTCTCACTGTTGAATCAACACCCTTAGCAACAACTGCAAAACCAACTTTAACACCAGAGAAAGCAGAGGAATTATTAAACAATGGGAATAAAGCATTAAAATTTCAGCATTATGCTGAAGCAGTTCAAGCTTTAGAAGAATTTTGTCAATGTGCTGATGATCAAGTAAAATACTATAATCAGGCACAGATGTGGTTAGTAAAAGCTTACAAAGGGAATGAACAACTAGAGGAAGCGATCGCACTGTGCAAACAGCTTACCACAAGTCAGCAAGCATCAACCAATCTTTGGGCAACAAAATTTCTGACTACTTTAGTATCAGAAAGCGAAATTCCTCAATCATCCACACCACAAGAAGCAACTAACTCAGTACAATCTCAACCTAGCTCAACATCTAGCCAAGGGTCTGTTGTTGAGATGAAAATGAAAACCTTAGAAGAATTCAAAAGTTTTTGTCAACAGAGCTTATTAACCGACTTACAAGATTTAGAATCAGTCAGAAAACAAGTATTAATATCTATAGTGGTTGTTGGTGTCATTGTAGCAGTAATATTTTTGGCTGATATTAAGTTTTTGCTGCTAGATATTATCATGCAACTGATAATTATATATAAAATAATTCCTCTAGAATTAATATTTTTGTTTCTTGTCATATTTTTGGGATGTTTATGGGGTTGGATTGCCTTTTATACATCATGCACAGAAACATATGCTAGTGGTTTTAAATCTAAGATTATTCAAAAGATTTTTGATTTTATTAATTATAATCAGTCCCTTAGTTATTATGAGCAACCTTCAGCAGAGGATGATAGATATGTAATGTCTGGTTTTGCCCATAGCCAAATGTTTCAAACTCTATTAAAAGCTAATAAAATTACTCAAAATGATTGTATTTTTGGGAAAGTTGGAGAAATACCAATTTATTTTTCGGAAATTTCTGCCCAATTTGAAATCCAACACACTTGGGCAAGATATTTTGATTTTGCATATCACATAAAAGTACTTGCATTATCTAACATCCCTAAATTTATCAGGAGAATGATATTTGGTCTTATGTTGCCTTTCTATATAATTATTTTAATATTTCAAACTTTGAAAGGCACTCCTTATGTATTCAGCAAAATGATCGGAGGAAAAAAAATAGATTATCAAAGTTTTAAAGAAGAAGTATTAAATAACGAAGTAACTAGAAAATTAATTTTTAAAGGTTTATTTTTTCAAGCTGATTTTCCTAAAACTCTAAAATCTAAAACAATAGTTGTACCCAATCTTGTCAACATCAATATCAACGCTTTACCCAAAACTACTAGACAATTAGTGAAGCTAGAAGATCCTAACTTTAATCAGTATTTTACTGTCTATGCTAATGACCAAGTTGAAGCTAGATACGTCTTGTCTACCACCTTAATGGAAAAGTTAGTTAAATTTCGACAAAAAGCCCATAGAAATATTTATGTTTCTTTTATAGACAACATGATATATATTGGCATCGAGTATGCAGGAGATATCTTTGAGCCTCGGCTATTCACAACAATGTTAAACTTTGCACCCATGCGTGAATATTTTGAAAATATCCAATTAATGTTGAGAATTGTTGAAGACTTAAACCTCAATAGACGCATCTGGCAGCAAAATTAATAAAAACCATTGAAGAAGGATTCAGGAGTCAGTAGCCAGGAGTCAGAATCAAGACGCTCGTTCCTCGCTAACGCTGCGCTATCAGTCGGGGATACCCTGCTCTAAACAAGCTAATAGTTTAACCAAATATGGAACCCCTCTCCAAACCTCTCCCCGCAACGGGGAGAGGCTTTGAACTGTTCTTTGTATTATCAAAAAGTCCAGGTTTTAGCCGTTTTGAGTATAGCAATTACCAGAATTATCAAAATTATTCCATTACAGCTAAAACTGCTTTTGGTAATAACTTTTCTTTAAACCAAACTATTCTTGCAGGGACATCATTTAATTTTACACCGGCTTTTTCTAAATTCAATCTTTCGGAAATTGCTAAAATTAAGTTATCGCAATTTGCACGTCTGACTTGAGAAAACTTTTTTTGTAAATATTCTGGTCGCCAATAACCAACAATTTCTAATAAAAAACTGCGTCCATCAGGATGTACTAAGCGAAAATCGGGAATCATCACACTGCCAGGAATGGGTATTAAATCAACTTCTCTTTCTAGTACCCAGCCACTTTTTAGGGCATTCCATTTATCAGCAAATGATTGTTCTAACATACTATCATAAGGTTTACCTGGTGGATAGTGAGAGACTAAACCACATTCTGAATTAAGGGTAAATCTGCCTGTTTTCCATTCATTTGTATAAAAATCTCGTGTTTGTAAAGTTGCTGCTAAACTCCATTTGGTGACATGAAGTAAAGCGGGAATCATTTTGGCTATTGATAAACCATAACGAGTACTTGGAGTAAATAAACTGGTCGGGCCATCAATGCTAATTGTAAAACCGTGGTCAGCATCACCTTCAATATAAGCCATTAATTGAAACAACTTCAAATAACGAAATAACAGCTTATATTCTCCTGGAACATTGCGGTGAGCATTTAATATCAATTGACTGGCTTTATAAAAGACACCTTGCACTTGAGACAAATTATATCTATGTAATACATTTTCTGGTTTTGGGGCATCAAAAGCAGTTAAAATTTTATTTTCAGATAAATCAGCATACAGTCCATGACGGACTTGAATTGGGAGAACTTCCTGCTGTAATTCCTGACTTAACTCATCAGCAACCTGGGTTAAGGTTACTTCTGTTGCTTCCCGACTAGGAACAGATTTTGCAGCTAAAGCAAATACCCGTTCTCTTAACATTGGTGGTTCTAGAGGACTAACAACTTCAAAAGTACAAAAACTACTCTTGAGAATATAAGCCAAACCCCGCTTCATTCTATAATCTGTAGTATCACCTTCAAAATCTGATAATTGACCTTCAAGAACACCTTGAGTTTTCCCCACAGCTTCCTGAAAAAAATTAATTAAATCAGTAGTTAACTGCAAATGTTTATCATCAAGTTTCAGTCTCTTCGGGATAATTTCCTCCCCGTTTTGACGATGAATCAGTAACTCCGTTGGTAACATCTTTCTTCTGGGTTGAATAATTAATTTCTAACTGTTCAGCAGCCTTCAAATCTCTTTCCTTCCCACCCCCATAAACAACCTTTAAATTCCCTTGATGATGATTTTCTTCCCTGCTCCCCTGCTCCTCTGCTCCCCTGCTTTTATTCTCCCCTCTTCTTCTAGCCGAAGTTCCTTCCTCACTAGTATCCTCAGCCACGACTTCATATAAAATCGCCTGTTTATTTTCAATATTACCCTTACGTAAAACCCTCCCCAAACGCTGAATATATTCCCTTGCTGAACCAGTACCCGACAAAATAATTGCTATGGAAGCCGCAGGAACATCAACCCCCTCATTTAAGACATGAGAAGCGACCAAAGTATTATATTCACCTTCCTTAAACTTAGTTAAAATTTGATGCCTTTCCTTTACAGGAGTTTGATGAGTAATAGCTGGAATTAACAAATCTTGAGAAATGCGGTAAACCGTGGCATTATCGGCTGTGAAAATCAAAATTCGTGCTGGGTAATGTTCTGCTAACAAATCTACAAGGATTCTGATTTTACCATCAGTCCCCAGAGCGATTTCTTTTGCTTGCCGATGTGCTAACATTGCCCTGCGTCCGATTTGCGATCGCGCACTCATTTGCACAAACATCTGCCAACCTTGCAGACTGCCTAGAGAAATCCGTGATTGTTTCAAAAAATCATTGCGAGTTTGAATTAAATTGTTATACCTTTCTCGCTCAAGTTGAGATAACTTCACCTTAATTTGCACAATTTGATGTTCTGCTAAAGCCTTACCTGCTAAGTCTTCAGCCCGTTTGCGATAAACTTCTCTGCCAATGAGAATGTTTAAATCAGCGTGTTTGCCATCTGTGCGTTCTGGTGTAGCAGATAATCCTAGTCGATAAGGTGCGATCGCATATTCAGCAATTACCCGATTAAAATCTGTCGGTAAATGATGGCATTCATCAAAGATAATTAAAGCATATTTATTACCCAAACTTTCCGCATGAATAGCCGCACTATCATAAGTAGCCACCAAAATCGGTGTCCTATCCCGTGAACCACCACCCAGCAACCCCAACTCCGCATCAGGAAACGCCGCTGTTAGGTGTGCATACCATTGATGCATCAAATCCAAAGTTGGGACAACAATCAACGTTGTCCGTGGTGTCGCTTGCATCGCCATTTGTGCCAAATAAGTCTTACCCGCAGCCGTGGGTAGCACCACAACCCCCTGCCTTCCTGCCAATTTCCAGGCTGCTAAAGCCTCAGTTTGGTGGGGATAGGGAGTCATTTCTAAACTGGCAACCAAATCTAAAGGATAAAATCCCTTAGCCTCATCAATAAAGTCCGTCTCGGACTCTTGCATTGCCTCAACTAAAGACCGATATCTAATTGCCGGAATCCGAAATTTTTCGATTCTATCATCCCATGTCGCATAATCTATCCAAGCTTTGCTGCGTGGTGGAGGGTGTAAAATTAACGTGCCACGATCAAAAGTTAAGGTGGGGTTGCGACCCATTTAGGTTTTCTCCCAGCTTGTTCACATTTAACTACTAATAACTTAAAAAGTGCATGATTCCCAAAAGAGATTTTGGCATAACTCAAATAGATGCGTTATTTACCCCAGAAATATCCGACTGGCAGATAGATGAAAGCTTTGTCACATCCTACAGAGAACAGCGACGGCAGTTTCTGCTTAAACGCCTACAACTGCAAACTAAAATAATGCTGATTGCAGGGTTAACACTGACTGCTTTTTTTATTTGGGTAAATCAGCAACCACAGGAAAAAATCTACGCCTTTAAAATTGGTTTCTTAATTGAATTTTTCATTTTAGTTTGTTGGTTGTTATGCAAAACTCCTCTTGGTCGTCGTTACCCACATATATTTTTTTTAAGTCTATCTTGGTCTGTAACTTGCGTTGTCCAAATTTATACGGCAGTTCTTTTTAATTTTGTAGAGCCTTTTACTAATATTTGGAGTTTGATGTTTATCACTCAAGCAACACTTATTCCTGTATTATGGCGAAGTCATCTGATATCGCAAATCGGTACAATTGTCTTTTATTTAGGATTATATCTGATCTATCGTCCACAATTTAGGAACCCATTATATTTCTATGTGGAAAATGGAATTTATTTATTTTGGACAGGAATAATTTGTGTGTTTTCTGTTTATTTATATGAAAAATTAAAAAAACAGGAGTTTAGAGCTAGACAAGAATTAGAAATAGCCCAGCAAAAATCAGAAAAACTCATTTTAAATATTTTACCAGCAGTGATTGCTGAACAACTCAAACAGGAACATACTACTACAATTGCTGATAGCTTTTTAGAAGTTACAGTTTTATTCGCTGATATTGTGGGATTTACAGAACTTTCTAGCCAGACCTCACCACCCCAACTAGTCGAATTTTTAAACGAAATATTCTGCATATTTGACGAATTAGCAGAACGTCATGGAGTAGAGAAAATCAAAACCATTGGTGATGCCTATATGGCTGTTGCGGGTTTACCCAATCATCGTAGTGATCATGCCATAGCTATAGCTGATATGGCATTAGATATGCAACTGGCTTTAGCTCAGTTTAGCCAAGAACAAAACCAATCGTTTCGTATCCGCATTGGTATTAGTACCGGCCCAGTAGTCGCAGGGGTAATTGGGTTAAAGAAATTTGCCTATGACCTGTGGGGAGATACAGTCAATACTGCTAGTAGAATGGAATCTCATGGTATTGCAGGTAGTATCCAAGTTTGTGAAGCTAGTTATGATTTGTTAAAAGAAAAGTATTACCTGGAAAAACGTGGCTTAATTAAAGTTAAAGGTAAAGGGGAAATGAATACTTATTTACTCTTAGGTACAAAAACAATTAAAAATTAATCAGCTTTTTCTTATCAAGTCAATAAAGAAATACTATAGTTGAAATTATGATGCCTATAACTAACCTAAGTTTGTGGTTATAACCGTAATGGATAAATAGGGTGATAGGATAAAAATTCATCCTTTCTGCTGAAATCTTAGCATGGTGTTATCAGGATATCTGATATCTTTCTTGTGTGCATCCCCAAATATTTGTAAATACCCCTAAATTGTCCTTTAGAGGGTGTTTGAAAAGTTATGGTTGATGTATCAAATATTTTTTACCCCACCCTAACCCTCCCCTTGCTAAGCTACGGTGTACACACAAGTCCTATTTAAGATTAAATCGGCGGTTAGAAACCGCAACTACACAGGCAAAACCCACCTCCGTGGGTTAAAAACCAGTATTGTTTCTTAGTCCACGCAGGTGGACTTTGTTTGTGTAGCCGTGATTTATAATCGCCAGGACTTGTTTTGGGTAATCAGATCACTTGTGTGTACACCGTAGGGGGTAGGTTTTTTTACATAGAGATTTATAACTGTTCAAACATCCTCTTAAAAGGGATGAATTTGATTTATTTTTCCCATTTATCAAGGGAAGGAGGTATGAATACGACTTGATACTTTACATACAAGTTTTCAGCTATACTCCTATATTATCAACCAGCAACTTATATTACTATGTAAAGTTTTTTGCATTTAATTTTACTACTTTAGATAGATTCCTAACCAGCAAATGTACGCTGTGTATTCCTCTGTTGCATAATAAGTATGGAGTTATAACTTTGTGTTTAACTGATTTAAGGATAACTTCAAATAGCTCGTTAACCGCAAAGGAGATGCCAGATTGAAAGGAAGAGTTTCTTTAATATTCGAGTATATTGTAGCTATTATATCTGTTAGTATTGCTTTGCTACTAACAGCAGTGTTACATACAGTATTACAATCTGCTATTTTTATGCTATTTTATGTTGCCGTAGCAATGAGTACTTGGTATGGTGGTATCAAGCCAGGTATATTAGCTACTATTTTGTCTATTATAGCTGTCGCCTACTTTTTTATAGATCCCAAATTTTCATTTTATGTTGGTAATCAAGACAGTGCTATTAAGTTAGTTTTATTTTTGGTATCTACAATATTTATTAGCTGGTTAAATTCAGAATTACGTACTGCTAAACAGAATTTAAATAGGAGTGTTCAGCAACTTGCAGCTAGTGAATTAAAGTTTAGCCGATTGAAAGATGCTAATATCATTGGGGTGATTATATCTGAAATAAATGGCAGCATTTTGGAAGCAAATGATGCTTTTTTAAATATAATTGGTTATACCAAAGAAGATCTATTATCAGGAAAGATAAATTGGAGAGAAATAACACCTCCAGAATATCTAGAACAAAGCAAAAATATAATAATAGAACTAAAAAATAAAGGATTTTATCAGCCTTTTGAGAAAGAATATATCCGTAAAGATGGTAATCGTATTAGTATTCTCATGGGTTTAGCTTTATTAGAAAAAAATTCAGAACAAGTAATTGGATTTGTTGTAGATTTAAGTAAACGCAAACAGGTTGAGGATAACCTACGTCAAAAAGAAGAAGAATTACGCTTGATTACAAATACTTTGCCAGTGAATATTTCTTATGTTGATGCTCAACAGCGCTATCGTTTTAATAATAAAGCATATGAAGAATGGTTCGGTGTACCCACATCAGAAATTTATGGGCAGCACCTGCGAGAATTTTTAGGTGAATCAATTTATCAAGAAATTTATCCCTATTTAAAAACAGTTTTATCAGGAGAAAAAGTAAGTTATGAGACCCAACTATTTCATCAAGATCGTACACAACATGATGCCAGTATTACTTATATTCCTCAATTTAATCAGCAAGGTAAAGTTGAAGGATTTGTGGCTCTAATTAGAGATATTACAGAGCAAAAACAAGCACAAGCTGCCCTCAAACAAAGTGAAGAAAAATTTAGGAAACTGACAGAAAAAGTCCGAATAATTCCTTGGGAAGCAGATGCTGCGACGGGGAATTTTACTTATGTTGGTCCACAAACTGAAGATATTCTTGGTTATCCCTTGCATGATTGGTACAGCGACAATTTTTGGGCAGAACATATCCACCGAGAAGACCAAAAATGGGCAATTAACTATTGCTACCAATGCTCACAATCACTGGACAATTATGAATTTGAATATAGAATGTTAGCCGCAGATGGCAGAGTTGTCTGGTTGTATGACATTGTGAATGTGGTGCGGGGTGAAGATAGTCCAAAACAATTGCATGGGTTCATGATTGATATTACCGAACGCAAGCAAGCAGAACAAGAACGGGAACAATTACTAGAGCGAGAAAAAGCCGCTAGGGCTGAAGCTGAAACCGCTAACCGCATTAAAGATGAGTTTTTAGCCACACTCTCCCACGAACTCCGTACTCCTCTCAATGCCATTTTGGGGTGGATACAGCTACTCAGAAGCCGCAAGTTTGATGAGAACACTACTGTGAGGGGATTGGAAACAATTGACCGCAATAGCCATGCTTTAGCACAATTAATTGAAGATGTTTTGGATGTATCAAGAATTATTCGCGGCAAACTACAATTAAACCTGCGTCCGGTGGAACTTGTCCCAGTGGTGGAAACGGCTATTGATACTGTGCGTCCGGCCGCAGATGCTAAAGAAATTGAGATTGAGTCTGAATTTGATCCAGCAGTGGGGGTTGTGATGGGTGATGCCAACCGCTTGCAACAAATAGTATGGAATTTGCTCTGCAATGCTGTCAAGTTCACACCCAATAGGGGGAGAGTTAAGGTACAAATAGAGCGGATTAATTCCCGTGTGCAAATTCAAGTTACTGATACTGGTGGTGGCATTTCTGCCGACTTTTTGCCTCATGT
Source organism: Anabaena sp. EIM26 (assembly GCF_057568715.1). Classification (NCBI taxonomy): domain Bacteria; kingdom Bacillati; phylum Cyanobacteriota; class Cyanophyceae; order Nostocales; family Nostocaceae; genus Anabaena; species Anabaena sp. EIM26. The sequence goes on from NZ_CM172472.1 coordinate 4,625,450, forward strand.
ATTTGAGCGTTTTTGCCAAGCTGATAGCTCAACTACGCGATCGCATGGTGGTTTAGGATTAGGATTAGCGATCGTCCGTCATTTGGTAGAATTACACGGCGGTACAGTTTCGGCAACAAGTCCAGGAATTGAACAGGGGGCAGCTTTCATCGTCAATCTACCCATGAAAGCCGTGGACATATCCAATACACCAGAACAGTTTTCACCGATAAAGAATAATAATTATGTGAATCACCAATTATCCATTCTGGAAGGTTTGCGAGTACTGATTGTTGATGATGAAGCAGACGCTCGGCATTTGCTGACCACAATTTTAGGACAATATGGCGCTCAAGTCATGGCTGTTAGTTCTGCACCTGAAGCAATCACAGCCTTACCAAAATTTCACCCAGATATATTAGTTAGTGATATTGGTATGCCCCATGAAGATGGCTATACACTAATTCGTAAAATTAGAACTCTTCCTAGTGATGAAGGCGGAAAAATTCCCGCAGTCGCGCTGACAGCTTATGCTAGAGCAGAAGACCGGACTCAAGCTTTATTAGCTGGATTCCAGTTACATATTCCTAAACCAGTAAATCCTACGGAGTTAGCAGCTGTAGTTGCTAATTTGGCTGGGAGAACTTGATAATTCAGGAGTTCGGAGGCAGGAGGCAGGAGGCAGGAGTTCGGAGTTTCTCCTAACTCCTAACTCAGGTTTCCTTTACCATTTTCTGATTTAATTGATTATCCTGAAATAGTAAGAAAATAAACTGAATGTAAATGGCCAGCAGGTGCTAGATGCTGCAAGTAGACCACATACTACAAGACCGCTATCAAATTGAACGTCAACTTGGTAATAATGGAATTCGTCAAACTTGGTTAGCTAAGGATTTACAAGCTGCGGATGGAAAAGATTCGTTAGTGGTAGTCAAACTCTTGGCTTTTGGCGGTGGTGTTCAGTGGGATGACCTGAAATTATTTGAACGGGAAGCACAGATTCTCAAACAGCTAAATCATGACCGCATTCCTCAGTATATTGATTATTTTTGTATTGATGATCGCAATCTCTGGTTTGGCTTAGTCCAAGAATATATTCCTGGAAAATCACTCAAAGAAAAACTTGCAGATGGTAACAGGTTTAGTGAAAAACAAACCTTGAAAATTGCCAATCAAATTCTGAAAATTCTTATTTATTTACATGAGTTAAATCCAGGGGTTTTACATCGGGATATTAAACCGAGTAATTTAATTTGGGGTGAAGATAATCAGATTTATTTAGTTGATTTTGGTGCAGTTCAAGATAAAGCTGCGAAAGAAGGTGTAACTTTTACTGTGGTGGGTACTTATGGTTATGCACCTATAGAACAATTCGGGGGTCGAGCAATTCCTGCATCAGATTTGTATGCTTTGGGAGCAACTTTAATTCATTTGTTAACAGGTCTTGCACCCGCCGATTTACCTCAAAAAGATTTACGTTTGCAATTTGCTGATCGAGTTAATATTAGTCCTAGTTTTGCCAGTTGGTTACAGAAGCTGACAGAACCATCACCAGAACAACGTTTTCCTGACGCTCGTCAAGCACTGGATGCTCTCAAATCAGGTCAAATTGTTAAAGTAGCAAAAAACAATCAAGTTTTAGAAAAAGAAGAATTTATCAATAATTCAGGATGTGGTGTATTTAATAGCTCAGAGGCAGTTCCAGAGGAAATTCTGGGTTGGAATTGGGGCGCATTTCTGATGCCTTGGTTTTGGATTTGGCCTAATTATGTTTGGTTGTATGGATTAGTTACTTTTATACCCTACCTTGGGTGGGTAATGGCGATCGCACTCGGAGCTAATGGTAATGCTTGGGCTTGGAAGAGTAGACGTTGGCGTAGCATTAAACAATTTAAAGAACATCAACGAGGTTGGGCGATCGCTGGGATGATGATTGGTGTACCTATGAGTATTCTATTTTGGGGTGGTGCGATCGCACTTCTCAAATCAATGTTAGGGATGTGACTCCCAATTTCAGGGCGTATGGCCATACGCCCCTTCTAGCCCATAACCGTTGCTATATCTAGCTTACTGGAGCTTCAGCAATACCCACAGGACAAGCAACATTAGTACCACCTAAACCACAATAACCACCTGGGTTTTTAGCTAAATATTGCTGATGATAGTTTTCAGCATAATAAAACTCAGGTGCATTTAAAATTTCCGTGGTAATCTGCCCATAACCTGCACCATTTAATGCTAGTTGATAAGCGTGCCGTGATGCTTCGGCTAGTTGTTTTTGAGCTTGAGAATATGTATAAATTCCCGAACGGTACTGAGTGCCAGAATCATTACCTTGACGCATCCCTTGGGTAGGGTTATGGCTTTCCCAAAATACCTTCAGCAGTTGAGAATAACTAACCACTTGAGGGTCAAAAACAACCAACACAACTTCATTATGACCAGTCATACCGCTGCACACTTCTTGATAGGTAGGATTGGGTGTGTAACCAGCCGCATAACCTACCGCAGTGGTGTAAACTCCTTCTAGTTGCCAAAACTTCCTTTCAGCACCCCAAAAACAGCCTAAACCAAACATTGCTGTTTCTAACCCTTCAGGAAAAGGAGGCTTGAGAGGATTACTGTTAACGTGGTGCTTTGCGGGTACAGGCATAGTTTCTGTTCTTCCTGGCAAAGCTTGCTCAGGTGTAGGCATACCTGACTTTTTACCAAATCCAAATATTCCCATTGATTTTGATGACTGTTAATTAAGCTTTCTCATTCATTGTAAATTATTGTAAATACTCTGGTGGCACGATGCATTTTTAATTTTTGGAGATGTCTGTTAAGGTGTCAAAATAACAAATGGGTGCAAAAACACGCCTCTACAAATATTCATCACTAAAAATGCTTTCTCTCACAAATCAAATTATCTTAATTACAGGTGCTAGTAGCGGAATTGGTGCAGCTTGCGCTCAAGTTTTTGCTTCCACAGGTGCAAAACTCATCTTAGCAGCGCGACGATGGGAACGGTTGCAAGAGTTAGCCCAGACTTTAAATCTGGCTGCTGACAAAATCCATTTATTGCAACTTGATGTGTGCAATCGCTCTTCAGTTGAGTCAGTTATCTCTAATTTACCCCCAGATTGGTCAAATATTGACATCTTAATCAACAATGCTGGTTTAAGTCGCGGTTTAGATAAGCTGCATGAAGGTGATGTTCAAGACTGGGAAGAAATGATTGATACTAATATTAAGGGTTTGCTTTATCTTACCTGCTTTGTTGTACCAGGAATGGTTGCCCGTGGTCGTGGTCATGTCATCAATTTAGGTTCTATAGCAGGACATCAAACTTACCCCGGTGGTAATGTTTATTGTGCTACGAAAGCCGCTGTTAAAGCCATTTCTGAAGGTTTAAAACAAGACTTGTTAGGAACTCCAGTGCGGGTGACTTCTGTTGACCCTGGCATGGTAGACACAGAATTTAGTCAAGTCCGATTTCATGGTGATACAGAACGGGCTAAAAAGGTTTATGCAGGTCTGACTCCCCTGACTCCTGATGATGTAGCTGATGTCATATTTTTCTGTGCTACTAGACCTACTCGTGTCAATATTAACGAAGTGATATTAATGCCAGTTGACCAAGCTAGTGCAACTCTAGTAAATCGACGCACTTAAACAAAAGGCAAGATTTCTGGAGTCAGGAGTTAGAATAATTGGTGACATAAGTAGACTAAAAGTAATATTTATAACTGTCATTCGCAGGTTTAAAAGTCTGCGATTTTTTATGGAAAATCCAGTCAACTCGTAGTCATTTCGAGTATGATTAATTCAGGTAGGCAGCAAAAAATAGTTTTAGGGACTTCCAAAGAAAAAAATATATAAGTAGGGTTTGCTGAAAAAGTTATCTGTGTTCGCGCAGCGTGACGTAAGTCATGGGCTAGGAGTCAGGAGGAAGAATTAGAAGAAGAGAAGAATAGTCTTGAATCTGCTCAAGTGATAGGTAAATGAACAGTTTCAACGCTTATTCCTTGCACCTGATTCACTTTTTTAACCTTCAAACTCTTGATATATCTAGGTTTTTGGTTTATTCAGCAAGCCCTAAGTATTTCTTGTGGTGCGGGCATCTTGCCCGCAAATTATCAAGGGCAGTTAGGACTTGTACTGAACTTGTTGAAGTATGCCTACCCCACAAGATGAGATCATTTATTTTCTGGAAGTCCCTTATGAGCAAATTTCATCTCTGAGATAGATAAATTTGTTTACTAACAAAGGTACATTGATATGAATTTTATACGCTTTGAACATATCAACATTTCTTGCCAAAATATCGAAGTATCTAGCAAGTTTTACCAAACTCTATTTCCTGATTGGTATATTAGGGCTGAAGGTGTATTTGATGGTCGTCATTGGCTACATTTAGGCAACAATGAATTTTATCTAGCACTGAATGAAACTCCTGACCAAAAGCGGGTACATCAAATATATGAAAATATTGGGATTAATCACGTTGGTTTTGTGATTAAAGATGGTGAAGCAATGAAAAACTTACTAGAAAAAGAAGGTATCGAATATTATACAATGACAGCCGCAGAAACCAAACACAGAATATATGTCAATGACCCAGATGATAATGAAATTGAGTTAGTTGAATATCAAGCAGATTATACACTAAAATAATTAAAATCAGGACTTACTCAACTGGCACATTCATAAGGTGCGTCAGACTGCATAAATCTAGTAAAAAAACAGATTTTTGACATCTGACGCACCCTACAATAGATTTTTAGTGTGGCACTTAAAAAAGTCATAAAAATGTAATAACTGAAAACGGGATTAAATAAAATGAATACCAGAAATAAAATTGCAGTAGTTACAGGTGGAAACCGTGGTTTAGGATTTGAAGCTTCTCGACAATTAGCAAAACAAGGATATCAGGTAATTCTCACTAGTCGAGATGCAATCAAAGGAGAAAAAGCAGCACTTCAGTTACAAAATGAAGGCTTAAATGTGAACTTTCATTCTCTAGATGTGACTAGTGGAGAAAGTGTTGATAAATTAGCTGAATTTCTCAAACAGCAGTTTGGCAAAGTCGATATTTTAATCAATAATGCGGGTATATATATTGATGGAAAAGGTGACGAGAATACTATTGTCAATGTTAAAATAGAAACTTTGCAGCAAACATTAGACACAAATTTATTTGGTGCTTTAAAATTAACTCAAGCATTAATTCCCTTGATGAAAAAACAGAACTATGGTCGTATTGTCAATGTTTCTTCGGGAATGGGACAATTAATTGATATGGGAGGTGGTTCTCCAGGATATCGTATTTCTAAGACTGCTTTAAATGCAGTAACACGGATTTTTGCTAGTGAATTGGCAAATACAAATATTTTAATTAATTCCGTTTGTCCTGGTTGGGTAAAAACAGATATGGGAGGTTCAGAAGCACCACGTACCCTAGAACAAGGAGTTGATACTATTGTTTGGTTAGCGACTCTCCCAGATAGCAGTGCTACGGGTGGATTTTTCCGAGATCGTCAACAAATTGATTGGTAAGAGAGGAGCAGAACGATTAAAATCAATTTGCTGGGATACTCAGCGAAAGTGTTAAATATGGAGTTTTTCGTTCTGTGCTTAGTTCTCCGTTACCAACTATCAATGCTCTCAAACAACCTACCAGTGATGCTTGGGTAGAGCAAGCGATCGCTAATTTGGATATTATTTTACTCGATCACTCCCACTGTGAGCGCAAAGCAGCGGGTGTAGCCTTAAATTTTATGTTTCGTTACCCCTCTAATACTAAAATGGTGAGGGAGCTAACTGCGATCGCACGAGAAGAGCTAGAACACTTTGAGCTAGTTAACCAATGGTTAGAACGTCGCCACATCCCTCTAGCACCTCTATCAGCACCTCCCTACGGTGCAAGTTTAAAAGCACAAGTCAGAAAAAAAGAACCAGAGCAGTTTTTAGATAATTTATTAGTCACTGGTTTAATTGAAGCACGTAGTCACGAACGTTTAGGACTTTTAGCCGCAAACTGTCCAGAACCAGAATTGGCTAAATTTTATCGTGGGTTAATGGCATCAGAAGCACGACATTTTGGGACGTATTGGGTTTTAGCAGATACTTATTTTGACCGAGAAAAGGTTATGCAACGACTGGATGAATTAGCAATTGCGGAAAGCGAAATATTAGCAACTTTACACCCAGAACCGAGAATTCATAGTTAAATCCATTATATTATACTGGATTCACTATAGACATTTTATGATTAAAAATGAATTTTGAAAGACAGAGCTTGTCTGCTTCTCCTATTATAGCAATTTCCAAGCTCATGAAATACACCCCACCCGCGCTGTCGCGCACCCTCCGCTTACCAAGGGGAGGGTTGGGGAGGGGTAATTTTGTATCTAACTAGAGTGGGAAAGGCTATATGACTCAGCGAGAATTAGAAAAAATTTGCTGTCGATTACAAAGCAATTCTACAAAAGAAAAAGTAGATGCTCTTTTAGATGCCTTTGAGTATGGAAAGGCAGGTATTGAGTTAATAATTCAGGCATTAAATGACCACACTAGAGAAGTGCGGCAATCAGCTTTTTTGCTGTTATCTGATTGCCATGAGGATATTGCTAGGCAAGGTATATGGAACTATCTCCCATTTAGAAAAATCCAATGCTTACATACATTAACAAATTTTGATTTTAATTCAAATTACTCTAACTTAAAACAACGTCATCCAGATTATTTGGCAATTGCAGATGACAACAACACTCTAATTTGCTATTGGGATTTAGATTATAAGTATTCTTTTGTTAATGTATGGGATTTAAAAACAGGGCAGCAAAGAAGAAATTTGGAGTTAGGCACTGCTCATGAATTTAGGTTAGGTCAAAATGGGAAGGTATCAGTCATCAGTTTTCAAGACTTAGTTTGGGTATTAGATACAGAGACACACAAGTTAATTAATGATGATTGTCCCGATTATTTTATTCGTACTATAATACCTAATCCTCACTACTGTTTCACTGCTTGCCCAACGCAAAATCCCTTCCTGGCAATTGGCTCTACAGTCGGTAGAAACGGAGAAGTTGAAGTTTGGAATTATGAAACTCGCACTCGTCATTTTCATTATCAATTTCAAGATTTCGCTTTAATTACTCAATGGCCATCATGGAACACCTCAGAAATTCAGAATTTACTTAATTCTGTTTCCCCGCTTTTATTTACCCCAGATGGTGAATTTCTAGTCGCACGTTTCCAGCAGCAAAAATACTGTATGTTACAAATCTGGAACCTTGAGACAGGAAATCTTGTTCAGCAGTTAGAAAATCTTCCTGCTTTAACAGTGCATTCACTTGCAATTGGTTCTGATGGGCAAGTCTTAGCTTGCGGGATACGAGAAAATCGGGTGTGCGTTTGGGAATTGTTGAGCGATCGCATCATTTATACTTTTTCAGGAACCGCACCCTGCCTCATGAGTTTTAATGGTCGAATTTTAATTTACTGCACAGATAATAACGAAATAGTCATTTGGGATTTAGCTTTAAACAGTCAACTATGTACATTACAGGGGCATACCGCACCCATTGGTTATATTGCTATGAGCAATGATTATGAATTCATTACCAGCTACAGTATTGACAGATCAATTAAAATTTGGGGATTGGTGGGAGAGTAACAAAATGTGAGAAAAGCTCTTCTCCCAGAGCTTCCCCTGCGCCAATATTGTACTTAATATAGATGTAATTTTTCACTAGATAGCTAATCATAGTGAAAAAAGCAGAGGAATGATTATTTATGACAGGACTTATTCTTACCTGGCTAGTTACTGCTGTGAGTTTTTTGATTATTTCTAGATTGCCATTTTTGGGTATTGAAATAGATAATTTTGGTAAAGCGGCAATTTCTGCCATAGTTTTTGGAATTTTAAATGCTATTTTGTTGCCCATTCTTACCTTCTTTACCTTACCATTAATTATTCTCACCATTGGCTTATTCTTTTTTATTTTGAATGCCATTATATTTGCTTTGGCAGCTGCAATAGTACCAGGTTTTAGTTTAAGGTATGGCTTCTGGAGTGCTTTACTAGGTTCAATTACTCTCTCAATTATCAACTCAATTTTATTAAGACTTGTAGCATCAATTACATGAATAAAAAATAGCAATTTTAGTAAGTTGACTCTAGTTAATTATCTGTAGGAAAAAAATACATCATGAAAATATTATTGTTACAACGAGTCATTGGATTTTGTACAGGAATTTTACTAGTATTTACCCTATTTGCTTGTCAACCGCAACAGGTGGCAGAGTCCTTATCCTTAGCAACTCCTATGGCAGCACCGATACAAACAACAACACTAGTAACTGATGCACGCCCCATAGGTTATCTTGATCGTCAACTGAGTGCAAATCCTGCCGAGTTACCACCATTACCTTATGCTGATAACGCATTAGAAAAAGCCATTGATGCAGAAACAATGAAACTGCACCATGACAAACATCATGCAGCTTATGTAAATAACCTCAATAATGCTTTAAAAACTCAACCGAATCTGCAAAATCAAAGTGTAGAAGCATTACTGCATGATTTAAATAATGTTCCTGAAAATATTCGGGAAACGGTACGTAACAATGGGGGTGGTCATCTCAACCATACAATTTTTTGGCAAATTATGAGTCCTCAAGGTGGTGGACAGCCAACAGGAGAAATTGCCCAAGAGATTAATCAAACCTTTGGTAGTTTTGAGGAATTTAGAAACCAGTTTAATCAAGCGGGAAGCGATCGCTTTGGTAGCGGTTGGGTGTGGTTAGTACGAAACCCTCAAGGACAATTACAAATTACCACTACACCAAATCAAGATAGCCCTATCATGCAAGGATCGTACCCGATTATGGGTAATGATGTCTGGGAACACGCTTATTACCTGAGATATCAAAATCGCCGTGCTGACTATTTAAATAACTGGTGGAATGTAGTCAACTGGCCGGAGATTAACAAACGCGCCCAAGCTTCACGCCAACAAGCTTAGAACAGGGGGAATATGAGAAGTTTGCTGTCAGCCCAACGCTAAAATAACCTGCGGAATGTGGGTTTTAACGCTTTTAAACTATTAGGACTTACGCAAGATGTGGCTGAAAACATTATTATTACGTAGGGGTAATTCATGAATTACCCCTACTTCCGTTCTGTTTTGCGTAAGTCCTGACTATAAAGATTTTCAGAAATTTAATTGCTTCTGATTTATTTTGAAAGATGGCATGGATTAAGTTACTGATGTGAACCCAATAAAATCATCACTTGAACTTGAAACTTACTCAGGTAGAAAATCATCATCCATTATATTTGCTAAACTATATGGACATTCTGGAGGAAATATTTCTTTTGGTAAGCAAGTTTCAGCTTTTGCTTGTTTAACTGCTTCTGGATAAGATTCTGCAAAGATACTTTCTAAGTATGACAGCAGACTAGGAGATTCTTTGATGGCTTTATTAACACGACGACGATGTTCAATAATACTTCTTTCCCAGCTACCACTTCTTTTTTCTGATTGAAATTGCCATTTTAGTAAATGCAATAAAATCACAATTAAATTACTTTCTAAACTTCTTTTTTCACTCCTACCCATGTCTTCAATTTCTTCAATTAAATTACCCCAATCGACAGTAGAATAGTTTTGATTTCGCAGTTTTTCTACAGTATTTTCTATCCATTTTAGATAGTCTACATCGTAAAGAGGTTGAGAAGTTTGATTGAGGGAAGATAGATTTGTTTCTATCATAAAATTAGCCTCCATATATGGATATTTTTGAAACAAATAATATCATTTTAGATAATTTTACCGATGTGAACCAAACAAAATTACCACCGTTCCCAAGAGAGAAATTGTCACTCCTAACAAATCCCATCTATCCGGTTTTATACCTTCAACTAACCACAACCAAAAGAAAGATAAAAGTATATAAATTCCCCCATAAGCAGCATATACTCTACCGGCATGATCAGCATCTACTTTAGTTAGGGCAATGGCAAAGATAATTAAAGCGCAAATTCCGGGAATTATCCAAAAGATGCTTTTTCCTAATCTTAACCATGCCCAAAAACTGAAACATCCTGAAATTTCTCCCAGTGCGGCAATTAAGAGAAAGACAAGGTTTGGTATTTTCACGCTGGAACTACAAATTTTTCACTACCAGCTAAATCAAAGGCTGCATGAATAACTTGCAAAGCTTTCACACCTTCATCTTGTCCCACAACACAACTGATTTTAATTTCTGAAGTCGCAATCATTTGGATGTTAATTTTATTTTCAGCTAAAGCTGTAAACATTTTTGCGGCTATTCCTGGTTGTCCTACCATTCCCGAACCAACTATACTCACCTTTGCGATCGCATTATCCAAGACTACCTCACCCCATCCTAACTCATCTGCCACTTGGGTTAATTTTTGTTGGGCGTTTTCGGCATCCATTCTCGCCACGGTAAAGGCAATATCCCGACAGGTGACACCATCAACCACACGACAGCGTTGTGATTGAATAATCATATCAACGCTGATGTTATGTTCTGCCAATAGTCCAAACAATTTCGCTGCCATACCTGGTTTGTTGGGAACTTGACGAATTGCCAAACGTGCCTGATTCATATCTAAAGCGACACCACGAACGGCAGTAGCATGGGTAGCTGGGGATGTAGGACTGGCAGGAGAAGCAGTGATTTCAAAGGCTTTACATAGGGCAATGATAGCGCGATCGCAATCTGCCGCATCTATCAAGCAACTTACCTTCACTTCACTGGTAGAAATCATTTGAATATTTACCCCTGCTGCGGCTAATGTAGCGAACATCTTCGCAGCCACACCGGGACGGCCAATCATTCCTGCCCCGGCAATACTGACTTTTGCAGTATCTTTTTCGACAATTACTTCTGCTTCGTCTGAGTTTGGTTGATTTCTTAATGCTGGGGCAATAGCGGCTGCAACTGCTTCGGCTCGTTTTAATATTGGTGTATTTACAGTAAAGGCAATGTCATTAGTATTACCTTCATGAATCGACTGAATAATCAAATCGACATCAACATTTTGACGGGAAATTTCCCCAAATAATCGGGCAGCTACCCCTGGTTTATCGGGGACACGCAACAAAGATACCTTAGCCTGATCACTATCAAATTCTACAGCATCTACAGGACGAGCTAATTCTAAATTAACTAACGCCCGTTCTTGAGTTCTCCGGTTTGTCACCCAAGTTCCCGGCTGTTCAGTCCAACTTGAGCGTACCACCAACGGCACACCATAATTGCGGGCAATTTCCACAGCACGGGGATGCAACACCTTAGCCCCTAAACTGGCCAATTCCAGCATTTCATCACAGGTGATTTCTGTCAGCAACTGGGCTTCGGGAACAATCCGGGGATCTGTAGTTAATATCCCTGGCACATCTGTATAAATTTCACAAAAATCTGCACCCAATGCGGCTGCTAAAGCCACCGCAGAAGTATCAGAACCACCACGCCCCAAAGTAGTAATTTCCATTTCTGTGGTGTTAGATATGCCTTGAAACCCGGCAACAACAACCACTTTACCTGCTTTAATTTGTCTTTGCAAGCGATCGGTTTCAATATGTAAAATCCGGGCGCGGGTATGTTCAGCTTCGGTAACAATTCCTACTTGAGCGCCAGTCATGGAAATTGCGGATTGTCCGATTTCCTGCAATGCCATACTCAGTAAAGCAATAGTAACTTGCTCCCCGGTAGAAAGCAGCATATCCATTTCCCGACGGTTAGGACTTTTAGAAATACCATTAGCTAATTTCACCAGTCCGTCAGTAGTTTTCCCCATTGCGGAAACCACGACAACAACAGAGTTGCCAGCTTTGACAGTTTTATCAACCCGCTGGGCAACAGCTTGAATGCGTTCGACTGAACCAACAGATGAACCACCGTATTTTTGAACTATGAGCGCCATAACTTTACATTTAATCAATTATGCTTACTTTGGCCAACACCTCCACCGGGAAGCCTTGAGGCCTGATCAGTCATTTAGATTAAATTAACAGAAACAGCGATCGCACAAACCAGGATTTATAATTTTGAGTTAGTAATTTTTAACCAAAACGACCATTTACATAGTCAGCAGTTTTTTCATGGACTGGGTGATTAAAAATGACCTCAGTTTTACCAAACTCCACCAATTCGCCCAAATACATAAATGCCGTATAGTCAGATACACGACTAGCTTGTTGCATATTGTGAGTAACAATCAAAATTGTCACTGTTTGTTTAAGTTCAGCAATTAGGTCTTCAATACTAGCAGTAGCTATAGGGTCTAGCGCAGAAGTTGGTTCATCAAATAGAATAATCTCAGGGTCAGTAGCCAAAGCACGAGCAATACATAAACGCTGCTGTTGACCCCCAGAAAGATTAAAAGCTAAATCATGTAATCTATCCTTGACTTCATTCCACAAAGCTGAACTACGTAAAGCTTTCTCTACCTTCTCATCAATAACTGCACGTCTCGATTCACCTCTTACCCGCAAACCATAAGCCACATTTTCATAAATCGACTTCGGAAAAGGATTAGGTCTTTGAAAGACCATACTAATCCGCATCCGTACCTCAATCGGGTCAATTTTCTTACCAAGCAAATTAATCCCATCTGGTTCTAAAGCAATTTCCCCTTGATAGCGATTTCCTGGATATAAATCGTGCATTCGATTGAAACAACGTAACAAAGTAGTTTTGCCACATCCAGAAGGGCCAATCATCGCTGTGACTTGTTTTTCACCTACGGACATATTAATGTCTTTCAAAGCATGAACATTGCCACCATAGTAGAAATTGAGGTAATTAACAGCAGCTTTGATTGGTCTTTTGAGAGTTGAAGATTTAGTTTCTACCATTTGATTGTTTTGCGTAAACGATAGCGGATATACATAGCTACAGAGTTCATAGCCAAAGTAATGACAATGAGGACAACACCAGCGGTAGCTGCATTTATTTGAAAGTCAGCCTGGGGACGAGATATCCAATCGAACATCTGTATGGGCATAACTGTGAATGGGGCCAGTAACCAAGAAAAAGAAATATAAGGAAACTGCCCTGTAAATGGCGGTTCTGGTAAAAAGGCAATGAATGTCAGCGCCCCAATGGTAATTAGAGGTGCAGTTTCCCCAATAGCCCGCGCCATAGCCACAATAATCCCAGTGATAATTGTACCTGTTGAGTAAGGTAGAACATGATCCCAAATCATTTGCCACTTGGAAGCCCCTGCTGCATAGGCAGCTTCACGGATACTATTGGGGATAGCCCGCAAAGCCTCACGGGTGGAAACAATCACCACGGGTAAAACTAATAATGCCAAGGTTAACCCAGCAGTTACAACACTTTGACCAAGATTTAATCCGTAGACAAACACTCCCAAAGCCAGAAGTCCGTAAATAATTGAGGGAACACCGGCTAGGTTGGTGACGTTAATTTCAATTAAATCAGAAATCCAGTTTTTTCGGGCGTATTCTTCTAAGTAAATCCCCGATGCTATACCGACGGGAATCGCTACAAATGCAGTTACCGACATTACCAATAGTGTTCCCACCCAAGCAGAAAGAATCCCCGCTTCTTCCGACTTACGACTAGGAAACGAAGTCAAAAATTGCCAGGAAAGACGCGGTAAACCATCACTAGCCAAATCAAATAACAACGCCACTAGTGTGGCAATACCAACCAGCATCGACAAAAGGCCAATGATGTTGAAAATATATTCTGACCGCTTATTACGGGCAATAGTCTTGCGGACTTGTTGAATATTCAGAGTTGTCATCTTTTAATAAATTAAATCTTCTAGTTGTAATGGGTAATGGGTAATGGGTGATTGGTAATTAATTCTTTCTTCTCCTGAACTCCTAACTCCTGACTCCTGACTCCTGACTCCTGAACTCCTGCCTCCTGACTCCTGACTCCTGACTCCTGCCTCCTGAACTCCGAACTCCGAACTCCTGCCTCCTGCCTCCACTCCTAATAAATTTCCCGATAACGCTTGGTGAGGAAATGACCGATGATGTTGAAAACTAAAGTCATCAGCACTAGAGTGAGTCCGACTGCAAAGATAGTTTCGTATTCTAGGCTGCCATGAGGTAAGTCACCAAGACTGACGGAGACAATATAGGCTGTCATTGTCGCGGCTGGTTCTAATGGGTTGAGGGTGAGGTTAGGTTGTCCACCGGCTGCGATCGCAACTACCATTGTCTCACCAGCTGCACGAGATATACCCAAAATGTAAGCTGCTATTATTCCAGAAATAGCTGCTGGTAACACCACTCTTAATGCTGTCTGTAAGCGGGTAGCCCCGGTGGCATAAGAACCCTCACGCAGATGAGTGGGAACCGCACGCATGGCATCTTCACTCAGGGAACTAACGTAAGGAATGATCATCACACCTATGACTAAACCTGCACTCAACATACTAAAACCAGGCAAAGTCGGCAGAATTTTTTGCAATAAAGGTGTGACGAATAACAATGCAAAATAACCATAAACTACCGTAGGAATCCCCGCTAGTAGTTCTAAAGCTGGTTTCACGATTTCTCTGACTATGGGGGGAGCAAATTCGCTGAGATAAATAGCAATAATTGTACCTAGTGGTATAGCGACGAATAAGGCTACTACTGTAGTGACAAAAGTTCCTGAAACCAGTGGCCAAATACCATAATGTTTGTCATCAAATAATGGTGTCCACTGGGTATCTGTCAAAAATTCCCATAAAGATACTTTCTGGAAAAATAGTATGGATTCGTAAAGTAAGATACCGATAATTGCTACTGTAGTTGCGACTGAGGAAAGTGCAGCTAAAAACAAGATAGACTCAATTGCCCGTTCTCGTAAATCTCGCGTTAGCTTTGGCGAAAACTGATTTTGTTTGGCATTGTTCATGCTAGAGATGCAGGTTGTATAATGACTTTAAATGAACAAAGAGAGGCATAACACCTCCCTTTAGTAAATTGTGAGGAAGTTCAAATTTCCGAACTAAGCTTATTCTTTAGCGTCACGACGTATTAATTCGTCAATCTTCAGTCCAACTGCTTCTTTACCACCAAATATGCTACCAAATCTCTTTTTATTGAAATGACCTTGAGCAGTGGTGTAAGCTGAACCTGGCAAAGCTACATATTTTACTTCTTTCACTAACTTAGGTGCATTCCGCAAGTAAAATTGTACAAATTGCTTCACTTCTGGTTTATCAGCAGCTTTGTTACTCACATAGATAAATATAGGGCGAGACAAGGGGTTATAAGTACCATTTTTTACGGTTGTTTCCGACGGTGCTACACCATTAACAGCGACTGACTTGAGTTTATCCTTGTTTTCTGAGTAGTAGGCAAAACCAAAGTAGCCCATAGCGTTCTTATCGCGGGCAACACCTTGTACAAGTACGTTGTCGTCTTCACTAGCGGTAAAATCACCACGGCTAGATTTAGATTTACCAACAATGGCTTCAGTGAAATAGTCAAAAGTACCAGAGTTAGTACCAGCACCAAACAACTTCAAAGGTGCATTAGGAAACCCAGCACGTACTTGATTCCAGTTATTAATTTTGCCCTGTGCGCCTGGTTCCCAAATTTTCTTGAGTTCAGCAACTGTGAGGTTTTTAGCCCAAGTGTTACCTGGATTAACCACTACTGTTAAAGCATCATAAGCTACTGGTATTTCAATGTAGCGAATACCAGCTTTTTTACATTCATCAATTTCTTTTTGGAGAATGGGACGGGAAGCATTAGAGATATCTGTTTCACCACGACAGAATTTTTTAAAGCCACCACCAGTACCAGAGACACCAACGGTAACTCTAATTTTACCTCTTTGAGATTTTTGGAATTCTTCTGCTACTGCTTCGGTAACGGGGAAAACGGTGCTGGAACCATCAATCTTAATGGTGCTAACACTTTGAGACTGAACCGCAGACATTGACACACCCAAGGTGGCGGTCATTAATGAAATTACACCTAATGCTTTCAAGCTGTTAAGCTTAAGATTAACTCTGTTCACAGGAACACTCCTAAATTTATCCGACTTAATATTTCCGCTCAATCACTCCAAAAGAACAACAGTTCTATTTAGTGACAAAGCAGTGAAAATTCATACGTACAATGTATAAAGTCACACGATAAGGTAATCTAGCAATTAACTTTTGGTTAGACAGAGGTTAATTTTTAATGAATATTCTGCAAAGTCCATTAGACATAGGAGTGAAAAAGATTGTAGAGACGTTTCATGGAACATCTCTACATGATTAGGACTTACGCACGAAGTAATCAAAAACCTGATTCTTTCCTAGGGGTAATTCATGAATTACCCCTACTTTCATGATGTTTTGCTTAAGTCCTGATTATTAGGGAATAGGTGACAGGTAAGAGGGGTGCAGAAGGAGAACTCTGCATTGTTCCAGTGACACGCCAAGGTTTAAAATGAGCAAATCCGAATCAGGCGGTTCTGAACCTGTATCCGAAATCCAAAATCCAAAATTTAAAATTGCTATGACTCATTCTACAGATATTGCCACCTTAGCCCGTTGGATGGCTGCTGATTTTAGTAATCAAGCCCAAGTTTTTGAGAATCCGGCTTTTTTTGCCCATATTCGTGTATGTATGCGTCCCCTACCTTACTCACTGCTATCAGGGGTAAGTTTGTTTGTAGAACAAGCTTATGATTATATGCTCAATGACCCTTATCGGTTACGGGTATTGAAGTTGATGACAGCAGGAGATAAAATCCATATTGAAAACTATACTGTCAAAGACGAAAAAGACTTTTTCGGTGCATCCCGTGATTTAGCACGTTTGCAGACTTTAACGAGCGATCGCTTGGAAAAACTTTCTGGTTGTAACATGATCGTAGAGTGGGCTGGTAATCACTTCAAAGGCATAGTTGAGCCAGGAAAGGGTTGCATGGTCGTCCGCAACGGGCAAACAACCTATTTGGATAGTGATTTTGAAATTGACGGTGAAAAATTCATCAGCCGCGACAGGGGACGCAATCCCGAAACAGACGAACACGTTTGGGGTTCTGTTGCCGGGCCATTTTACTTTGTCCGCTGGGGCAACTTTGCCGATGAAGTCAAAATAAGTTCTGATTCTTGAATCAAAGCAGGACAGGCCAGAAGCCTGTCCCAAAAAAAATTTCAGCCAGATAATGCAATTGAGCGCAAATAGTGATAATATTAGTAGTTGTGAGTCCGGCGACATAGCCAAGTGGTAAGGCAAGGGTCTGCAAAACCTTCACCCCCGGTTCAAATCCGGGTGTCGCCTTTGAAAAAACAACCTAAAAACAGGCAATTCAAGTCTCATATTTATAAACAAAGGGACGGGTTTAATACTCGTCCCAAATTTTTTAACGTGAATTCGATAGCGCAGCGTGACGACGTAGGAGTCATTGAACCTCACCCCAACCCCTCTCCGACGCAGAAAGGGGCATTTTAATAATTCATTAGCAGCTTAAAATTATGTTTTTAAGCCTCTCTCCGTTGCGGGGAGAGGTTTGGAGAGGGGTCAAATTATTTTCGTCCAACTCACGTTAATTTATTTACCAATATGGTAAAGTATGCCTTGATATCAGCTTTTTTATGGATATAACAAATTTCTTTACCAAAACGGTAAATGATTACATTAATTGATATGATATCTCCTCTGGAATATAACAAATTTCTTTACCAAAATGGTAAACTTGTATTAGTCCACTAACGCATGGAAATTTCTTTCGCTGACGACAAACTGCAAAACCTATGCGAGCAACCAAAACTAGCACAAAGAAAATTAGGTGCAAACTGTGCTAAGAAATTGGCAGCCCGATTGGCTGACCTTGATGCTCTTAATTGTGTCGCAGAATTATTTGCAGGTCGTCCCCATCCCTTAAAAGGAGATCGGGCAGGTGAGTTTGCAGTAGACCTGGAAGGTGGTAAACGACTTGTATTTAAACCAGATAACAACCCCATCCCTTTGAATGAGGATGGAAGCATTGATTGGTCGAAGGTTACTGCTGTTTGTATTGTTTTCATTGGAGATTACCATGACTAAGACAACCCGTCCCTTTACTCCAGATTGGGTTTCTCCCCCTGGTGATACCATCGCTGATGTATTAGAAGAGCGTGATTGGACACAAGTAGAATTAGCAGAGCGTTTAGGTTATAGCACAAAATTTATTAGCCAGTTAATTAACGGTAAAGCACCTATCAATGAAGAAACAGCCCTAAAGCTAGAACGAGTTTTAGGAAGTACAGCCGCATTTTGGCTCAGACGTGAAGCTCAATATCGCGCTGCTTTAGCTAAAAAAGAAGAAGAAAGCCGCTTACAGGGGTGGACATCTTGGTTAGATCAGTTACCAGTCAGAGAATTGATGAACCAAGGTAAAATTCCCAAGTGCAATTTAATTGCCAAGAATAAACCAGAAGTAGTAAAAAAGTTGTTGCATTTTTTTGGTGTTGCTTCACCGGAAGATTGGCAGAAATGTTACGGAAGTCTAGAAGTTTCTTTTCGTCGCACCCGCGAAGACCAAAGTGATGTTGGTGCTATTTCTGCATGGTTGCGATTGGGTGAAATAGAAGCAGAAAAATTAGATTGTCCTAAATACAGTAAATCAAAGTTTGAAAAAGCGGTGCGGGAAATTCGCACTTTGACGATGTTGCCACCAGAAGAATTTGAACCACGGATGCAACAATTATGCCGAGAATCTGGGGTTGTGTTGGTTTTAGTACCATCAATTAAAGGAGCGCACGTTAGTGGTGTAGCGCGGTGGTTAAATCCCCATAAAGCACTAATTCAACTTTCACTTTACGGTAAAACCAATGATCGGTTTTGGTTCAATTTCTTCCATGAAGCAGCACATATCCTATTACATAACAAGGAAAATATTTTTCTTGATGAATGGGATAGTGGGGAAAGTTTGGAATCTGAACAAGAACGGGAAGCAGATCAATCATCACGGGAATTTTTGATACCTTCTGAGTATGAAGGAGAATTAGCTCAACTGAAATCTAAAGCTGATGTTGTTGATTTTGCAGAACGTCTTGGTATTCATCCTGGTATTGTTGTCGGACGACTTCAGCATGATAATTTGATTCCTCTCTCTTGGATGAATGATTTGAAAGAGAGTTTTAAATTCTTCAGACCCCAGAGGGATAAGGGTGGGTTACGCGATCGCTAATCCACCCTTCAATTTTTGGGGAATTTATTTTTTAATTTTCTCGTCAAGTACCGAAAATAAATGCTAACTTAATAGTTGTATTTTATACTTAGGACTTTAAATCAATGTATGGTCTAGTTAACAAAGCGATTGAAGAGATGATTTGCAAATACCACGGTGAGGATACCTGGGAAAGCATCAAAGAAAAAGCTGAACTTGAAGAAATTGATTTTTTTATTGGCATGGATGCTTATTCTGATGATATTACCTATCGTTTGGTTGCCGCAGCTTGTGAGGTTTTAGGCATGGAGGCAGAAGAAATACTGAAAGCTTTTGGAGAATACTGGGTGACATACACGGCAGAAGAAGGTTATGGGGAACTTTTAGATAGTGCTGGCAACTCTTTAGGGGAGTTTATGGAGAACCTTGACAATCTGCACGCACGAGTCGGCTTGAGTTTTCCCCAACTCCGTCCTCCATCCTTTGATTGTGAACACACCAGTGGAAAATCTATGGATTTGCACTATCAGTCTACTCGACAGGGTTTAGCCCCAATGGTGATTGGTTTACTCCACGGATTGGGAAAACGCTTTAATACAAAGGTAGATGTTACCCAAACCAGTTTTCGTGAGCAAGGTGCGCCTCATGATATTTTTTCTGTTGAATATAACGATTCTCTCTCCTAAATCTACTTGTGTCACTTGCGGATAAATCAACGAATTTGCGTTGTTTTCAGACCACGAGAAGCAAGAAAAAAATACTCATTATTCGTAATAACTAGAAAATGAGTAAAAATGAGGCGAATCAGCTAGTTTTTAGGAAACTGCATCTACTCCCAAATTGATAAATCTGAGTAAATTCTTGGGAAAAATTAATTTAAAATTAATTAAATATTTTATTTACAGCAGTTTGCATAGTTAGGAGGTACAAAATCTAAATTGAAACCTATACACAAAGCCAGTACATAGCGATGAGTAACGAGTAACGAGTAATGAGTAAGAAGGAGAGTCAATCACTCGGTACTTGGTACTCACAACTCTTCCGACTCCTGAATTCTGCTGTGTTTGTCAATTTTCTTTTCAAATTTTGTATCCTTGGTTTACTAGAGCAACTTTTTCTGTCTCCTGGTGTACGTAGTTATGACAAATGATCGGGATATCGAATCAAAACAATTTAGTCTTGACCCTGAGCAATTTGCAGCTTTGTTCCCTTTTCATTTGGTTATAGATCGAGGCATGAAGATTGTCCAAGCGGGTGGGGTGCTTCAGCGTATTCTAGAACCTATTTTAATTGTTGGTAGTTCTCTAGAAGAACACTTCCGCATTAATCGCCCCAACTGTCCAGCCAGCTTTGCAGACATTAGCAAACATACACGGTTGCAGGGTTCTCCATCGCTGTTTTTGTTGCAATCTCACCACAAGGAAATGCAACTAAAGGGAGAGATGGTATATCTAGAGGCATCTGATCATCTGCTGTTTCTTGGTTCTCCCTGGATTACTGAAATTGCCGATTTAAAAAAATTGGACTTAAAGTTGGATGATTTTCCTCTCTACGACTCGGTTGCAGATTATTTGTTTCTTTTACAGGCTAAAAATGCAGCCCTGACAGATGCCAAAAAACTCACTACCAGACTTACATCTCAACGGGCTAAATTACGAGCAACAGCGTCAAGATTGAGAACAGTGATTGAAAGCTTACAGGCTGGTGTGCTATTGGAAGACGAAACCCGACACGTGATCCTATCAAATCAGGAATTTTGTGATCAGTTTGGCATTCCCGTTGCTCCAGAAGCTTTACAAGGCATGGATTGTCAGCAAGCTGCACAGACGAGCAAACTACTCTTTGCTGAACCAGAGCAGTTTATCCAGCGTGTGGATGAGATTATTAGCCAAAATCAAATAGTTCTCAATGAAGAATTGCAATTGCAAGATGGGCGAATTTTTGAACAGGATTATATACCTATTGTGGTTGACCAAAAATTTTATGGTCATCTGTGGAAATACCACGATATTACCCAACGCAAACAAGCCGAAAATGCACTCCGATTAAGTGAAGAACGGTTAAAGCTGGCTTTAGGGGCTGTAGATGAAGGACTCTGGGACTGGAATTTGGTGACTGGGGAAGTTTATCGTAGTCCACGTTGGTTTACAATGCTGGGTTATGCGCCAGAAGAACTAGAAAATGATATCAAGCTGAAAATTCGGTTGATCCATCCACAGGATCTGTCCGTTATGCAAAAGCGACTGATCGCACATCTCAAGGGTGAGACACCTTTTTATGAGGCAGAAGTACGGTTTGTTACCAAATCTGGAGAATGGAAGTGGATTTTAGATCGGGGTAAGTTAGTTAGCCGCGATTCCCAAGGTAGAGCGATGAGAATGGTGGGAACCCATTTAGATATTACCGAACGCAAACGCTCAGAAGCTGCACTGCATCAACAATATGAACGGGTGCTACTGCTCAAGCAAATTACTGAAGAAATTCGTCAGTCCTTACAAGCGGAAAAAATTCTCCAGACAACAGTGACGGAAGTGCAACGGATTTTGCAGTGCGATCGCGTCGTCATCTTTCAAGTTAATCCTGATGGTAATGGCAAAGTTGTCCAAGAAGCAGTAGTTCCAGGATGGTCAGTCATTCTCAACCAAGATATCAATGATCCTTGTCTGAAGGATGGATACTTTGACTTTTATCGTCATGGACGGATTAGTGTTATTTCCGATATAGAGAAAGCAGGATTTCAACCTTGCCATGTGGAATTTTTACAGCAGTTTCAGGTGAAAGCCAATCTGGTTGTCCCGATTTTAGTGCGGGAAGATTTATGGGGATTATTAATTGCTCATCAGTGCGATCGCCCTAGACAATGGACAGAACTAGAATTAGATCTCCTCAAACACTTGGCTGATCAAATGGGTATTGCCCTCACCCAAGCACATTTACTAACTCAAGAAACCCATCAAGCCGATCTCTTAGCACTACAAAATGAAGAACTAAACCTGGCCAAGCAAACAGCAGAGACTGCCAACATGGCCAAAAGTAATTTCCTGGCTACCATGAGCCATGAAATTCGTACTCCTATGAATGCCATCATCGGCATGAGTGGAATGCTTTTGGATACTAGCTTGACTTCTGAGCAACTCGACTGTGTGGAAACCATTCGTAATAGTAGCAATGCACTGCTGACGATTATTAATGATATTCTTGATTTTTCTAAGATTGAATCTGGCAAATTAGAGTTAGAAGCACAGCCTTTTGATTTGCGTCTTTGTGTGGAAGAAGCCCTAGATTTGCTGGCTCCCCAAGCGGCTTCCAAAGGCATTGAATTGATGTACCTAATCGCAACAGATGTACCTACATTTATTATTGGTGATATTACCCGTCTGCGCCAAATTCTCTGGAATTTAATGAGTAATGCCATTAAATTCACCAAAGTCGGTGAAGTAATGGTGACAATCACAGCCAGGGAGATGGTTGCAACATCTGGACGCTATGAGTTGCAGTTTGCAGTCAGAGATACAGGTATTGGCATTCCGCGCGATCGCTTACATCGACTCTTTAAACCCTTCAGTCAAGTTGATGTTTCCATGACTCGACGCTATGGTGGCACAGGCTTAGGATTAGTCATCAGCAAACGGTTATGCGAAATTATGGGGGGTAAAATGTGGGTAGATAGTCAACCAGAACAAGGTTCTACTTTCTATTTCACAGTTATTTTCACAGTTGATCCTGAGGCTATTAATAATTCCATCGGTACTGATCCTGAACTGCTCAATCAGCGATTACTCTTAGCAGTCGATAACATCAATTTAAGACAATGCTTATCTTTGCAACTTCAAAGTTTAGGATTAGAAGTCCAAGTTGTGGAATCTAATACAGCAATACTCCAACATCTAGAGCAAGAAAAACCCTTCGCTCTAGCTATTTTGGATATTGATAGTCCAGACTGGAACGCTCTTAACTTGCCGGCTAAAATTCGAGACATCCCCAAACAACGGGATTTACCCTTGGTAATGTTGAGTTATAAGGGCAAGCAAACCTTAGAAGTCAAACAGGTATCGGCTGAGTTTACAGCCTTTTTATATAAACCTGTACGTCAATACCAGCTATATCATACGCTGTTACACATTATTCAGGGTAGCTGGTTTACTAAGGTCATTAAAGACTCTACCGACTCTATCATTCCCTCTTATTCTCGGTTGTCTAAACCCGATCTCCCCGCCATTGATACCAAATTATCCAAAAGCTTACCCCTGAAAATTCTACTGGTTGAAGATGTGTTCGTCAATCAAAAAATTGCCCTCCAGATGCTGCATCGCTTGGGTTATCGGGCAGATGTAGCTAATGATGGACGTGAAGCCTTAGCAGCCTTGCAAAGGCAACTTTATGATGTGGTGTTCATGGATATCCAGATGCCAGAAATGGATGGCTGGGAAACAACTCTGCGTATTCGTGGCGACTTTTCCCAGGATGCCCAACCTTGGATCATCGCGATGACTGCCCATGCTCGTCTAGAAGATCGCCAAGAATGCCTGAGTATCGGGATGAATGATTATATTAGTAAACCCATTAGTTTAGAAGGTCTAGAAGCAGTTCTCAAGCAGTATGGTACTCAGCAGCATCAAGGCACAGAACCCGTTACAGATGAGGTATTAGGGACTTCTCAGGGGCAAACAATTGACTACACTATTCTGGAAGACTTGCGGAATATGGCTGGTAGTGAGGGCGATCGCTTGATTGCAGAATTAATCCAAGTTTACCTAGAAGATACCCCAGCCAGAATTCAGGCAATTCAAGATGCTCTGACCTCTGAAAATATCACCAATCTCAAAAAAGCGGCTCATGCCTTGCGATCGCCCAGTGTTAGTATTGGTGCAGTCAACTTGGGTAAAATTTGTGAAACTTTAGAAGATAATGCACACCATCAATCACCAGCACAAATAACTGATTTAGTTAATCGCATAGAGAGCGAATATCAGAATGTTATCTCGGTCTTGAAAAGTTTTTAGAACAATATTATAGCCTTTCCCACTCTAGTTAGATACAAAATTACCCCTCCCCAACCCTCCCCTTACCAAGGCTACGGTGTACACACAAGTGATCTGATTACCCAAAACAAGCCCTGGCGATTATAAATCACGGCTACACAAACAAAGTCCACCTGCGTGGACTAAGAAACAATACTGGTTTTTAACCCACGGAGGTGGGTTTTGCCTGTGTAGTTGCGGTTTCTAACCGCCGATTTAATCTTAAATAGGACTTGTGTGTACACCGTAGGGTAAAAAATACAAATTTAAAGATAGACACCAAGCCAGTGTTATTCCTGACCCTAATTAGTGAATTTTTCTGTATCATGTCTATCATGTCTGTTAGAGTAGGCAATTACCAATTATGCTTGAAATATCTGATCATAAAATCAAAATTTTAGTCATTGATGATGATCGAATTATCCAAATAGTTCTTAAACAAACACTACAAGGACAGGGATATGAAGTTATTCTCGCTTCTAGCGGTACACAAGGTGTAGAGCAAGCTTACCAGCATCATCCCGCCTTGATTATTTGTGATTGGCAAATGGATGAAATGGATGGCTTAGAGGTATGCCGCATTATTAAATCTGAACCATCTTTATCAACAACATTTTTTATTCTTCTTACCGCTCGCACAGCCGTCGCAGATAGGGTTGAAGGGTTAGATAATGGCGCGGATGATTTCTTAAGCAAACCCATTGATGTCAGTGAACTAAAAGCACGAGTGCGAGCAGGACTTAGACTCTATCAAACTAATCAAGAACTTCAGAGATTAGCTCAAGATTTACAAATCCAAAAACAGCTTTTAGAAACAGAATTGAATGAAGCAGCTGAGTATGTAAAATCTATTCTTCCTAAACCAATGCCAGGATTAGTAACAATAAATTCTAGGTTTTTACCTTCCAGTCAATTGGGTGGTGATTGCTTTGATTACTATTGGTTAGATGAAGATAACTTAGTTATTTATTTGTTGGATGTTTCTGGACATGGATTAGCTGCGGCTTTTCCTTCAATTTTTGTACATAATTTACTACGTTCGCAAACTCTTTCCAAAGCCAATTTTTATCAACCATCAACAGTTCTCAATGCCTTGAACGAAGTTTTTCAAATGGAACAGCATAACGCCCGTTATTTTACCATTTGGTATGGAGTTTTTAACCGTATTTCTTATCAATTAACTTATTCTACTGCTGGACATCCACCAGCTTTATTACTTTCTCAATCAACTGACTCTAGTATAGATATCAAAAAGTTAATTACTCCTAGTATGCCAATTGGAGCATTTGCAGAATCAGAATACCAAAATGCTGTATGTGACATTCAAGCATCTAGTAAAATTTATGTTTTTAGCGATGGAGTATATGAAGTTGAGCAGCCTGATGGTAGTCTCTGGAATTTGAATGGTTTTATTAATTTATTGACCAGATATAATCAAAAAAATGAAATAAATTTAGATGATATTTTAGAAGCTATTAAAACAGAAACAGGCAATCAATTATTTACAGATGATTGCTCTTTATTAGAAATAAATTTTACCTCTATTGAACTTGAATAATTAAGTAAATAAGGAGAGGGGCTATGATATACATCATTTACCTGTAATCTACTAGGGCTTGCTGTTAGGCATATAAATCTAAAACTTAGATATATCAAAAGTTTGAAGGTTAAAAAGTAAGGATTCAGGATACAGAATGTTTGATATAGCAGGGAACTCTTAACAGAAGAGGAAAATATTCTTCCTTCTTTCTCCTGACTCCTGACTCCTAGCCCTAACCAAAAAACTTTGATGGCTTAAGCCACGCTGTCAGCAAATCCTACTTATATAAATGATGCTTGATCAGGTAAAACTTCAAAAACTTGATTTGTGTTAGTCATATCAAATATCATTTTTATTTGATCGTTGATAGAACAGATTACCAATCTAACATTTTTTTGTCGAACAGTTTTTAGAGTTACCAGCAAGGCACTAAAACCAGAACTATCCATAAATGTAACATCTTGAAAATCAATCAAAATAGTTTTGATATCAGATGCTAGTTGCTCAACTTCTTGCAGAAGTTGTTGGCCACTCTTACTATTAAAAATGCCTTGAGGCTGAATCACTGTTACTTGCGAATCCATAAATGTATGTGAAGTAGACATCTTGAAGTTTGGTTATATTAATTTACAGCAAACTGGAACAACCATCACACAACATGAGTAAATTAACCATCAGTGTTAAGAAGGCTAAAAAAATTGTGTCATAAATTTAGCATCATAAAATAGCTAATTGCTTTTTCAGTAGTAAGCAGTTCTTATCTTCTAAATCACGCGTGTAACTAATTGTCCAACCATAGTCTTCTCTGAGCTTCAGTAAAAAAATGCACCCCCATTGAAATTCATGATCTAAAGGATTAAATTCGCTTTGGCTAGTTTCTTGACTGAAACTTTCTATAGCTGCTTCTAAATCGAAAAAATCACCTTGATCCCAAATACAAATTTGGAAATATTCAGGAGCTATTTGTACTTCCAAATCAACAAGAGTTTCAGGACTCAGGTTTTTGTGGGCATGACGTACCACATTTGTAAAACCTTCCAGTAGAGCAGTCTGTCCTTCTAGCCAGGTTTGATAAGATATCTGTTTGTTGTTGAATTGATTAAACCATTCTACAACTATTGCCATTGCGTCAATATCGCTAACAACTTGTAGATTGTAATTATGGAGCAATAAATTTGTTTCCATGAAATTTTAGTAAAATGTAAGCTGCTTGAAAATACTAAAAATGTGTTATGCAGCCCCTGAATCTTTATTGAAAACAACAATAAATGTTTTCAAGATTAACTTGAAATCGTAACCAAGACTCCAATTTTCTTGGTAGCGTAAATCGAGTTTAACCACATCTTCAAAGTTGCGAATTTTTGAGCGACCATTCACTTGCCATTCACCACTCAATCCTGGTCTAACATCCAATCTTTGCCAATTGAGAATTTCGTATTGTTCTAACTCATCTTGGGTGGGTGGACGAGTACCAATTAAACTCATATCTCCTTTAAGGATATTCCAGAATTGAGGGAATTCATCTAAACTAGTTTTGCGAAGAAAGCGACCAACACGGGTGATGCGGGGGTCATGATCATTTTTAAAAAAAGCACCAGAAGCTTGATTATTAATGGTAGATTTGAGAGCTTCAGCATTAGTCACCATTGAGCGAAACTTCCAAATGCGAAACCGTTTTCCCATCCAACCACAACGAGTCTGACTAAATAGTATAGGCCCAGGACTATCCAATTTGATAGCGATCGCAATAGGAACAAACAGTACAGCAGTCACACCCAAGCCCAGAATAGCCCCTACAATGTCAATTGACCGTTTAGTAGGCGATCGCACCGAAGGATGGGTTAAAGGTTGAAGCTGTTGAGATTTGCGGCTTACAGTAGGGATAATTGCCTCAGTATTAGGCTCAATACTCAAAATTTTATCTAACCCTACCAGAGAAAAAGCCAATTTCACCTGAGGATTAGGACTCCAAACAGTTAATTGAATGTTTTTAGCCTTTGCCGATTTGATATTAGTAATGAGTGAACCAATACCACTACTATCAATAATTGTCGTTTGCCCAAAATCTAAAATGATTTTAGTAATACAAGCATCTTCTACCCATTGTTTAAAAGACTCCCGGAAATTTACAGCCTCTATCACAGTTAATCGGGATGGTAACTGTACTAAAAGAGTATTATGAAAACGAGTAGTAACTAAGGGTGTAATTGCTTTAGTTTGAAAAGTCATAATCTTTACCTAGAAGAGAGTTAATTAAGAAATAGAGAAGAGAAAATAGGGAATATAGCCTTTCCCACTCTAGTTAGATACAAAATTACCCCTCCCCAACCCTCCCCTTACCAAGGGGAGGGTGCGCGACAGCGCGGGTGGGGTGTATTTCATGAGCTTGGGAATTGCTGTTGAGATTTTGACCAAAGCGAGATTGTAAACTTTTACAAAGAGCGATCGCACTAGCTTGAGAAACATCGGCAACAGAAACCCTTCTAGGGGCATCTATAAACCGCACCAAATCTCCGGGACACCAAGCAATAGGAACATTAATTTGTGATAGTGCTAAACCGAGTTCAACCTGATGATCATCAACGTGTTCTTTAAACTCTTGACTGCGAGAAACCAAAATATAAGGCTTATCCAAAGAATCTAAAAGCAGTAAAGTTCCTTCACCACAATGGGCAATCACTATTCGTGCTTGTTTGATCAAATCTTGAAATTTCTCTTCTTTCAGGAATTGGTACACCTTTGCACCAGCCGGTAAAATAGTTGATTTTCCATATTGAACAACTACTTCTTCTTGAATCATTTCTGACTGTAACAACACCTCAATCCATTGCATCAGCCGATTAAAAGGATATTGTTCTGTGCCAACTGTGACTAAAATCATAAGTTAAAGAGGGAATATGGTAGGACTTACGCAAGATTGAAATCAAAACCTGATTCTTGCGTAGGGGTAATTCATGAATTACCCCTACTAAAGTTTTTTTAACAACTTAAAACCTCCTGAGAAATCACAAGTTCAGCTTGAGGATAACGGACTTGCAATTGCGGCCACTGCACATATAGAACACTGAGAAAAGGTAAAACTAACTTAGCCGATAAACTTAAATTATTAATCCGAGTTACCGATTCAATAAATACCGTTTTGCTACCCAATAATTTGCCCAAAATTAGAAAAGGGACAGCAACACCAGCACCAGTAGAAATAATTACATCTGGTCGAGTTTGTCTAAGTAGCCGCCAAGCCAGAAACAGATTCCTGAAAAAATTAGGAAGATTACGATTAGTAGGACTATAAGCCCAATAAACCTTTTCTTCAGTTAAATCAGCTTCTGTAGTTGCAGTGCGAAAAGTCACCCAAACGCGCTCTTGATTTTCCCAAAAAGGACGTAAATGTTGCAGAGCTTTAAAATGTCCACCGGAAGAACAAACTAATAAAACTGTCATAATTGGTAATGGGTAATTGGTAATTGGTAATTGGTAATGAGTGATTGGGATTAAAAGGGATTATTCACTAACTTATTTGTTCTTTTTGAATACGTTTTTGCTGATTTGCTCCAGTGATTTGCATGATTAATTTCTCTAACCACTGATAGATTGATTTTGGCAGTAACCATAATAAATAGGCAGCAATCAAAGAGATGAAAGTGCGTCGAGGTTCTTCCAAAAGAATCTGCCAATAAGTACCCAAAGCTTGGTTTATTAAAGTAACTGCCATGCGTGAAGATCTTTGTCTTGTGGCTCGTCGTGCCAAATATCGTAGTTGATAGGCTCTAGCTTTATCACCCCATTGCTCAATAAACTCAGGATTATAAGCTTGAGTTTTGATCAGAATTTGTTCCCAAGATTCATATTGTTTGAAAAGATTAGCCGACAAACCACCGCTATTTAAACGATAAAGAGTAAGTGCTTCAGGAATACCTTCTATTTTCCAAGTTGTTTGGAGAGCAATACGTAACCAACATTCAATATCTTCAGATTGACGAAAACGATCATCAAAATAAAAATCTTCCACCTCCCCATGAAGATTAGCTTCAAACTTAATAGCCGTCAAAACATCCCTGCGGATGACCACCGAAGATCCATTACTAATAGGATTACGACAGAACAGATATTCTGGAGTAATATTTTTTAACTTAGGCATTTGATAAATACCCAAAGGTTTACTTTGGTCATCAATAAATAAAGACCGAGAAAAACTCACCCCCACTTGCGGCGAACGCTGCAAATGTTGAAGATGCTTTTCTAACTTTTCTGGCAACCATAAATCATCACTATCAACAAAAGCCAAAAACTCCCCTTTCGCGTGACGAATACCTGTATTTCTGGCCCCAGCCAAACCGCGATTTTGTTGATGAATAATCTTAATGCGCTTATCCTTAAACTGCCGACAAATTTCAATACTTTTATCAGTTGCACCATCATCAACAATAATAATTTCTAAATTGCCATAGGTTTGTGCCAGAACAGACTCCAGCGTTTCAGCAACTGTTTTCTCAGAATTATAAACAGGAATAATTACAGATATTTTAGGCATGATATTAATTAGGTGACAGGGAACAGGTGACAGGTGACAGTAGGAAAAAGAGAAGAGACAGGAGTTTTTTAGTTTTTAATTAATTTCTTTCTTTACGTCTCTGCGTGAGAAAAATCTTTTCCATCACCAACCCCCCAAACACAGCCACCAAAGTAAATAAACTTCGTCGTGGCTGATGAAACAACAATCGCCAATCAGAAACCAAAGCGCGACTCATAAAATCCACCCCCACCGCAGCCGGCAACTTTAACCGAAAAGCCCGTCGATCCAGATAACGCAAATGTAGAGCTTGAGCCAAAGCAAAATGATTTTCAACCAATTGTGGAGCATAGATTTTCGCCTTTTCCACTAGTTGATTCCAACCCGTTTCCATGCGATACAAATTTGATGACAGCCCAGCAGAACTGGTACGATAGCGAGTTAAAACCTGGTTTATCCCCGCAATTTCCCAAACACCAGTGCAAATTACCCGCAGTAACCATTCCAAATCTTCGGAATAACTCATATCAGGAGAAAAGCCTCCTACTTGAGTAAATACTTCTTTACGAACTACCCAATTAGAAGTAGTAGTAGTGGGGTTTTCTGAAAGTAAATGTTCTGGTTTTAAATTAGTTAACCGGGAACTAGAAACTTGTCCAGTTGGTTCACCTGCTGGGGTGAGGATTTCGACTTGTGAAAAGCTTACTCCTAAACGGGGATGAGATTGAAAATGTTGCAGGTGTTGTTGAAGTTTATCGGGAAGCCATTGATCATCAGCATCAAGAAAAGCAATAATTTGACCTTTGCTTTTTTCAACTCCCAAATTACGAGCGGTAGAAACTCCTTGATTTAGTTGATCAATTAAATGAATACGATGATCCTTTTCTTGATATTGTTTGATAACTTCAACCGTGTCATCCGTAGAACCATCATTGATGATTAATAATTCCCAATTAGAGAAAGTTTGTTGTTGAACAGATGTGATAGTTGCTGGTAAAAACTGAGCAGCATTGTAGACGGGAATAATTGCCGTCACCGTGGGGTTAATATTTGTCATGGGTTCACCTCTTGCAAGAATTTAGGTAATTTTTGCTGAGTTGCCCATAAGGTATATATTGGTTGTAAAGTTAGGTGAGTTGCCATTACAGCCATTGCTGCTCCTAAAATTCCCCAGTTTGTACCGATGACAATGGCAGTAGCTAAACAAGCGGTAAATAAGAGATTCCAACGCAATTCAATTTCTGGTTGACCAAAGGCACGAAACATTAAGGAAGCTGCATCAGCAAAGGGACGGGATAAAGCGGAACAGCAAATCAAAATTAATATAGATACGGCTCCTCTTTCTACCCATTTCTGCCCAAATATGAGAGGGACATAAAAGGGGGCTAAACTGGATTGTAAGACTACTAAAGGTACAATCATTAGAGCTATTTTGCGTAGACTTTGGGTATAGCGTTGGGTAAATAACTCTGTCTGAGATTTGAGATCACATAGGTCAGAAAATAGTGAGACTCGTATAGCATTTATTACACTTAAACTAATTCCTAATCCGGCATTAAAAGCAAAATAATAAATTCCTAAAGCTTCCACACCCACAAATCTACCAATCAAAAGATAATCTACGTTTTCTCGAAAAATTGTGAGTAATTCTATGCCCAGAATACGACTAGCAAAGGATGTAATTTGTTGCCATTTATCAAAGGTGAAAGATTTGGTCATCCGCCAAGGATGATATTTAAAGGTGAGGATAATCCAGATGGGGGCAACTAAAAATTTTGGTAGTACAATTGCCCACATTCCCATGCCTGAAAGGGCAAAAATTGCGGTTAGTACATTATCTGTAGAGACTTGGACGGAACTAATGAGGGCGAGAATATTTAAGCGGTTTTCTCTTCTAATTAAGGCTGTTTGTACCATTGCCAGAGGATAAATTAGGTAAGTGATGGCAATGAGACAGATGGGAACAATGAGTTGGGAATTATTGTAGAATTGTGCGATCGCTAATGATGCTAAACATTGACCTACAAATAAAACTAAGGCTATTAACCAGTTCAACCCATAAGCCGTGCGGCATAACTCTTCTACTTCGCTGGCTTCTGCTTGCACGATTTTGTCGGCAATACCGTTGCGGGTGAAGACGCGAATAAATTCAAAAGTCATCAAGACTATGGCAGCTAAACCATAATCTTCTGCACTGAGAAAACGAGCGAGAATGACGGTGGTAATCAGACGAAAGACTCTAATTACTAATTCAGAAGCTCCCATCCAGCCAATATTACGGATAAAGCGGTCTTTTTTGAAAGCAGATAAGGTTTGAGCGATCGCTTTCATGTCAATTCCTCCAGCAATACTTCCCAGTTAGATAGGTAAGTTTGCCAAGAATTGATTGCTGAAGCTTGTCCTTGTTTTCCCTGATGTTCTAATTCCAGGGCAGGTAAATTGACAAATTTCTGAATTGCTTTAGCTAGTGCTACAGAATTTTCTGGGGGAATAAGTAGACCAAAGTCCTGAATTTGCTCACTCAAACCATCCACTGCTGAAGCAATAATTGGTTTACCAGCAGCCCTGGCTTCTAAACAAACATTACCCCAAGGTTCCCAACGGGAGGGAATAACCACGGCATCGCACTGACTTAAAAAAGCAGGGACATCATCAATGCGTCCGACAAATTCGATTTGGGGACAGTTAGCAGCAAGTTGTTTTAATTTGGCTTCGTCTTGTCCTCCTCCACCAATTTTTAATTGAATTCTGGAACCGGGTATTTGTTGGACTGCATCAATCAGAATATCAAAGCCTTTTTGGTAGGAAAATCGCCCGTAAGCACCTAATATAAATGGTTGAGATGGCAGTCTCGGTTTGGGGGGAATATTGAAAAAGGGATAAATCAACCGGGAGAAGGGAATGACCGTAACTTTTTCAGTTGGTGCTAATTGGTTTTTGAGTATCCAATTCTGCTGTCCTTGGGAAACAGTCACTAAGCGATCGCACATTCCATAAGCCAGTTTTAACATTCTATGAAACCGGGTCAGTGATGGCACATTAAAGGCTTCAAAACCCGCACTGTAGTGATGTTCGTTGATGATTAACTTGCCTGAACGCCGTAGTTTCCAGAGGGGCAGTAACCCCCGCCAGGAGGAGGCAGCATGAACTATCATCACGTCTGGGTGCTGTTTTGAGATGACAGAAGATGCTGCTGATAAAGGTGCAGTAATAAACTCAAATTTTTCCGACAGCCAGGACATTTCTAAACTTTTTAATGTGGCTTTAATGCCACCAGTCCAACCCATGCCTTGACCACCTACAAAATGACAAACTTTTGGTTTCATGGCGGTAATATTCGGCTATAGCAGTGTTGAAAATCCTGTTTGACCTGTTGACGAATGGCTTCATGGTCAAATTTAGTAGCACAAGTAATAGCGATCGCATCCAAATGAATATCTGGGTCAAACTCTTCCAGGCTGCAACCTGGTATTTGTAAGCGGTTGGTTAAATCTCTACCCTTGTTTGAGTAGTACAAGTTAAAGGGAACTCGTCCACTAGCTAAGGCTAAAACTGATGTATGATATCTGATGGCCACAATCAAACGACAAATAGCCAATGCACCCATGACCAATTCCCAGTTAGGTAGTTGATGGGTAAAGGCAAAGGGATTAAAAATTTTCAGCTTCGGTACTTGTTGGACAATTTCCTGAGCCATGGCCAAGTCATTATCAGCGCCGTAAGCTTGAGACTGAATCAGCAATACAGGTTGATATCCCTGTTGGCAGAATTTCCGACTTAAGGATACAAGTTGCCTTTGAAACTGCTGATTGTCATGGCGATACATGGAATCAAAGGTACGCAGAGAAATCAATGCTGCTGATTCTGGGCGAATTTCCAGTGTTTTTAACAGCTGTGCTGCTAGGTCTTTGGCTTGCTCACTCGCCGATAGCGTAAATGCTGCATCAAAAGATAAAATTGCAGGGATACCAGCTGTGGTTAAACGTTGATGGCTTTCGACATCTCGCACGCAAACAGCTGCCAATCGACGCAAACATGAGGTCAAGGCTCGAAAACTCAAACCGTGACATGATCGGGGAATAGATTGACCAAACACAAAGGTATGCTTGGGCGATCGCTTTAACTGAAGCAAGTTGCCAATGAAGGATTTGGTAATCAAGCCTTCGCGGGCATTATTAAAAATATCGCCACCGACACTAATATAAGCATCGCAATGCTTAATCTGCGGCACAATTTGCAAACCGGGAATGTAATCCGGTACCGAATCTTGGAATTTAGCAACAACTTCAGCCTCAGATGCTAGAGCAGTTAAGGCACTATAAATGGCTGCATCACCAATATTGAGCGTTGAATAAGTGTTTACCAGACCAACAGTGAGTCCCATTTATGGAGATTCTCATAATTAATTGACTGGTAGATGCCCGGAAAAAATAGGTTGGGTTAAGCAATTATGCCACCCAACAAAAGCTTTGATTATTTGGGTTTCTTGATGTCAACCCAACCTAAAATCTATAGGGATTTTAAACCCATGTAGACGACCTTCCCCCCGAAAGGCCAATGGGTTGCTGTGATTGCTGTTTGCTTTTTGATTAGAGAACTCCACAAAAAGAAATGCCCGATGTCATTCTGAACGAAACAAAGTGTAGTGAAGAATCCTCCGAGATGCTTCGTTTCGCTTTGCTACACTCAGCATGACAAAACAGGATCATTTATTTTGTGGCTGACTCTTAGTAGATGTTCAGCACTTCCTGAAATGGCAAACAGCGTTACTGAGGAAAAATGCATACTTTTAAAAAACCTGTATTATTTTTATATACTTAATTTGGCTCAATGTCAAATAAAATTTGTATAATTTTCGATGATTGACTACCAACTGATTCAGCTATTGAATCTCACTAATTTCCCTGATTGATATCAGTAATTAAAATCGGGAATTACGTAACCTTACGCCTTACAGTTGGCTAAATAGCTAGATAAATTGGTAAAAATTGGATAAGAGCATCTCAGTTAATACAGTAAAATAAATATTAGTTATTAGGGAAAACTTAAACTAGATTCTCTAGTTATAAATACTACTAAGTTTGGTCTTTTTACTCTCACGAATTACCGAGACACTTATTTACGTATTTTCTCTGACAATGCTTAAGCGTTTAATTTTTAATACCATAGTTGCAACCCTAACCTTAGCAACACCTAGTTTGGCATTGCCCCTATCTCCAGGCGATCGCATCAAGGTAACTATTCCAGAGGGAGCAGAGTTTAGTGGAATTTTTGAAGTTAACTTAGAAGGCAATTTAGAGATTCCCTATCTCACGCCGTTGCCTGTTGTGGGTTTAGAACCAGAGCAAGTGCAGGAAAATCTAACGACAGTTTTGATTGATGGCGCTTTTTTCCAACCCTCCTTTCTCCAGGTGAGTTTGAAAGTGGTGCAGTGGGGCCCGGTGGAGGTGTTTGTGAGTGGGGCAACATTTTTACCAGGAAGGGTATTTATCAATGAAGCTTCCCCAGGGGAGAAAACACAGCCACCTGTGCCAGTAGCCGGACAATATCCCCCAAACCGTTACTTGGCAGCGGCGATCCGTGATGCAGGTGGAGTTAAACCTACCGCTGATATCAAAAACATTCAATTGATTCGTGGCAGAGAAACCAGAATTATTGACCTATCTGGTCTATTTACAGGTGAACCCTTTGTCGATTTGCCATTGATTGCGGGCGATCGCATTATTGTTCCCGATTCAGGACAGATGCATAATGAACTCGTGCGTCCTTCCCCAATTACCCCGGCGGGAGTGAAAGTATTTCTTTCTAATCTCACCGTACCAGCTACAGGAAATGCTGTTTCTGGGATTGGACGTGATGCCACATCATTTCCTTATGGCTCTCGCTTTTCCCATGCAGTCACAGCGGCTAACTGTGCTGGGGGAACAAGAGGTACTAATGCCGAACGCAAAGCCATCCTGGTAACTACTGAGCAGTTGACTGGAAAAACTACGTATTTACAACGCCATATCAACGATCTACTGACAAATTCCACCAGTGATGCCAATAACCCTTTTCTCCAGGCTAATGATATTGTTACTTGCTATGACTCAAAAGTCGTGCAATTTCGGGATATTATCCAAACCATTTTATCCCCTATCCCCATTTTGCGAGATTTGCTCAAATGACACAGCAACCGTTAGTTTTGAAAATGGTAAATCTGGGGAGTTTCCTCAAAGGCCGTTGGCTGCGTTATCTCATCCTCAGTGTAATAGGTAACACTTTGATTTGGGGGTCATCGCTGCATTATTTGAAAGTTACCAAACCTACCTACACCAGTGAGTGGGGTTTAATTCTTAGCAGTGGTAGTTTAGGAGTAAGCGTCAATTTGCCAGGGATTGGTCAAGCGTCTTCTTCTAGCGGTTCAGCTTTAGGGAGTTCGACTTATGATCCAAGAGCAAATCTTGAGTATATTTTTACCAGCGATCGGGTTTTAAAAGCAGCTGCTGCGATCGCTAAAATTCCAGCTGATAAATTCCCCAAGCCCCGCATCAAACTCTTAAACAACACAACAATCATGCTGTTTGAAGTGACTGGCAAAAGTCCAGAAGAAGCACGGGATAAATCCTTGGCTCTCTATCAAGCTATAGTCAGCCACGTCAATGTTTTACGAACTGGAGAAATTAGTCAGCGAGGAAAACCTTCCCAGGCAATTTTGCTTTCAGCCCAACAAAAATTAGAGGAAGCGCAAAAACGACTATCGGAATACAAAATACGTTCTGGTTTGAGTTTTCCTGATCAAGTAGGTAATTTATCTACCAATATTGAACAGCTGCGCCTGTTGCGAGCAGAAACTAATGCCCAAGAGCAGCTAAATAACAAACGAATGCAGCAGTTGTCCGAGGATTTGGGACTTTCCTCCGCAGAAGCAGCAACAGCTTTTCTTCTCCACGCAGACCAAATTTTTCAACAAAACCTCAAGGATTATAGTGAAGCGGCAACCACCTTAGAAGTTTTAATCACTAAGTTTGGAGTCAATCATCCCCAGGTAATTAAAGAAACAAAACGGCAAGATGCCGCTTGGGTAGCCTTACTCCAGCGTGGTGAATACCTATCAGGAAAGCCTCTAACTCCTGAGACACTCAATCGTTTAGCTTTGGCTGTGAACGGATCTGGGCGAGATACATTATTCCAGAGTTTGGTGTCTTATCAATCAGATCAAAAGGGACTCAAAGCCCAAGTTCAAGGATTAGACACAGCGATCGCACAACTGGAAAAGCGTCTGGATAATCTCTCCCAAAAGCAATCAATCTTAGAAAACTTGAAGCGAGATCAACAGATCGCTGAAGCAGTATTTGCATCTACCCTCACCAAATTAGATTTAGGACAAGGAGACGTGTTTTCAACCTATCCTTTAATTCAAATGGCGATGGAGCCTAGTTTACCCGATGAACCTACTGCTCCCAAGAAGAACTTTATCCTCGCTGGAGCAGCGATCGGTTCAGTCTTTTCCACCCTTGGTCTTGGTTTGATGTGGATTCGTAAACCCTGGATAGACAAACTATCTAAATGGATTTCGTGAATAGGTAATTGGTAAATGGATGAGTTTATCAAAACCACTCACGGAATAAACTATTTGAGCGTTCAATAAATTGGTGCGGAATCTAAAATTATTTCGTTGGGTATTCCCCATGACTCCTCAACAAGTAGCCCAAGCACTCGTTAGCGGGATAAAAAAGAATCAAGCAGAAATATTAGTGGGTTGGCAATCTTATTTAGCTCTATCGTGTCAACGGGTTGCGCCTTGATTACTAGAATTAATTTTACGTTTGGCTAGACCAGTACAAAAAACACAACCACAATTCAACTTAATTAAAAATTGGATGGCAAAAATTCATCATTTACGAGATTGGTTGTTTTTTAGAACTTCCGTGGCCTTTGCCGCACCCAGAAAATAAATATCCCAACTTTTGTATTCTGGATATCAGCGAGAAATAAGCTCAAACTACTCCGGTTGCCTACAACTCAGATGAATAGCCCGAAAAGTTCCGTCTATTCCCCTTATTTGGGTGGATAGCCCGAAAGATTCCGTATAATACTCTGATATTGACGATATCCAGAATTTCTCTTGCTATTACCTAGGGCTTGCTGAATAAACCAAAAACCTATATATATCAACAGTTTCAGGCTAAAAAAGTAGAAGAAGGTGCAAGAAATAAGCGATGAAATCATCAAAAACCGTTCATTTACCCAGATTTGAGAATATTCTGATCTCCTTCTAATTCTTCCTCCTGACTCCTGACTCCTGACTCCTGACTTCTAGCCCTAACGGAAAGACTTTTTCAGCAAGCCCTACCTAGGCGTTATGGTAGGGTACAATTGGTTATGAATATTTTATTATCTAAGTTAACACCAACATAACCAGGGTAAAATCTGGGTGTGTTAGACAGAAAATTTCCGTCTAATAGTTAGGTTTCCAGTCCTTTTCCAAACAGAGGAATGGAGGAGTCAATTTCAGAAGCCCACTTATATAGTTTCATTGAAGCAGCTTAAAATGATTGCAAATACTTCTCAAATTAAGAGGTGGGAATTATGCTTCGTCCTAATAATGTCACTTCGTTTGTAATATCTTACTATAAAGCTATCTGTGATAGTGAAAGTAATAGTTCGAGATGGCCACTGTCTGATATGTATTTACTGGATGCTATCCCATCAAAATCATTAATCAATGCAAAAAATACATATGCTAATATTGGAGAAGAGACTCCATTATTGTTGATCAGCACTAGCTTTTGGGGATCTGGTAAGTCAGGGATTTTATTAACAGATGCATGTCTTTACTTCAAACTTACTGAAAAAGAGCGTTTTAGGGATACGTTAGCTGAGATATCCTTGGATAGAATCTCGAAAATATCAGTAGAGAATGATTGTCTATTAATAAATCATAAAAAATATTCTTGTGACTTGCTCTATAATGCTGAGAAAAAAATATTGATAGGAGACTTTTTTAATAGGTTATCTTCTGGCTTATCGTCAGTAGAAAAGGAGTCTGTTGAAAAAATATGGAAGCCTGATAGATACTCTAAGGTAATAAGCCAAATTTTTGAGGGAAGGCGTGACGAGTTCTTTTATAAGCTTGCCCAATCGATCACACCCAATGAAGAATACTTAAGTGGCTTTTCAACTGGATCTCAAAAGGTCAAATTTACCTCCGAAAGAGTAATAATATATGGAGGAATATCCTCACAACAGCAAACTATTTTAAGAAGTGAGGTGACTGGAGTTACAAAAGTGCGTAAAGGAGTATCCATTCCTGGACATTTTTATAAAGACTTTATGGATAAGACCATAGGGACAAATCCTTATATGGATAGCAAAAAACTGTCTGAACTCGGAATAGCTATTGGCATAGAGATGTCAAAGTACTTAGCAAAGCAGGGAGCCGAAAAAGTAATTTCTCTTATAAACAATAAATGGTCTATTGTAATCAAAACGAATAGATATGATTATAAAAGAAAGGACTTTGAATCTATCATGGTTTTTGAGGAACTAGAACCCTCTCAAGCTGACTTAG
Organism: Anabaena sp. EIM26; assembly: GCF_057568715.1. NCBI lineage: Bacteria > Bacillati > Cyanobacteriota > Cyanophyceae > Nostocales > Nostocaceae > Anabaena > Anabaena sp. EIM26. Next base: position 4,665,202 of record NZ_CM172472.1, read on the forward strand.
CGTTGGCGGCTGCCAAACGTGCTGGCATATCGGTCGATACAATATAAAAAATGCAGTGCGATCGCCGATCTTGTAGGGTGCGTTAATGAAATGTAACGCACCTGATTTTGTCAAGTAGTTTGTCAGAATCAGGATATCCAGGATTTAAGGATGTACAGGATGTGATAGTAAATAAAACTGGATTATTGTAGAATTAAAGAAAAACTTTTTAGAAAAGGAAGGGAATTAAATGACTATTGAAAACACTATTGTAGAAAAAGTGCGGGTATTGTCACCAGAGAAACAACACCAAGTATTAGCCTTTATTCATCTATTGGAAAATGATCAATAGGAATTTTTATATCAAGGAAAATTTAAAAGTGTAAACTAAATTCCCTCTCACCAGTCTAATTCCCCATTACATTCTTCTATCGGTGTTGCTAATCCTTGTCTAATGTTCAAAATTCGTGCGTTACGCTGACGTTAAATAGTACCAAAACTAACTAAAGAGTGATTTCCCCATGATCGCAGCTAAAGAAAACTTTACCCCAGAAGAATACTTTGCTTGGGAAGAAAAGCAACTAGAAAAACACGAACTGATTAACGGTCAAGTTTATGCGATGAGCGGCGGCAGCGTTAATCATAGCCGCATTGCAATTCGACTTGCGACTATGGTTGATAGCCATTTAGATGCTAGTAACTGCATAACAGGTAACTCAGACCTGAAAGTTAAAATTGTTAGCACAAATAACTACACCTACCCAGATGTCAGCGTCACCTGCGATGATCGTGACAAAAACACCCCAAATTATTTCACCTATCCCTGCCTCATCGTTGAAGTTCTTTCACCTAGCACTGAAACCTATGATCGCAGTGGCAAATTTAGACTGTACCGCAAAAATCCAGTTTTACAGGATTATTTATTAGTGAGTTCCACCAGCATCGAAATGGATTTGTATCACAAAAACGAAGCAGGTGATTGGTTAATTATTAACTATCAAGCAGGTGACACAGTGGAACTCAAAAGCATTAATTTAAGCTTTCCCATTGAGCAAATCTATCGCAACCTCAATCTCACACCTGAGACTGAATCAAACCAATTATCCTAAACCTCATTCCCCAATCGGAAATGAAAATTGTAAATTGCATTTCTCCCCTTACTACTGACAACTAACTGAATGCTGACTATGGTTGACTATTAGAGATAGCAACCAAACCCACTATTTCTTCTCCACATTTACTAAGAAAGTCGGTTATACTCTGACATTCATCTTTACTGATTGAATATTTTTGATTAGTTGAAGGATCAATATCAGCTTCATGAACAATTGAGTTTCTTCTATTTATTATTAATTTTAATGTAGTTTTAGCGGTTCTATCATCCATACCCATTTTTATAGCGATTTTTTGCCATTTTTGTTTTTCTTCCCAAATGTAGCTTAACCCTTCAGCTACTTTTTCAGGCTCTTGAAAGGAAACAGTTTTAAATTTTTTGAATAGTGCTTGTTCAAATATGTATTCCTGTGGAGGAACTGTTGCAGAAATTAACTCATTATATATGGATATTGATTCTGCCAAATATTTTGGCGTTGGTGGCCTTTGATTTGTAAAAATTTCCATCATCCCTATGCGAATAACATCATGGATGAGTTTATCAAAAGCACTTACAGAATAAACTATTTGAGCTTTTAATAAATCATCAAAAGGGAATGGTGATCTTATAGAGCTTTCTAAATATTCATACAGTGAAGTTAGATTTTTAGCGTCTGGTATATTCGCTTTAAAAAGCGTTAAGGCTCTATACATAACCTAATAATTCAATTAATTTATTATTGATAGATTGGAATTGTTTGTAAAAATCGTCTCTTCTGGTTATCATCCCATCTAAAATAGGACCAGTTTCAAGCATTTCCGCATCTGATAACTCAAAAACAGGTACACCTGCTTGAAGTGACTTAGGTAATAAACCTTGAAAATCTGGGATCTCAGCAAGGCAATAACTATTATTAATGAATTCAGGTTCGTACTCTTTAGAATCCAGTGTCATTCCTACCTTGAGAATAGCGTGAAAAAATTTATCTTTTATTTGCTTTTTAATTTCATCAATATTATCTCTATAAGGTTTCGCAGCCCGTCCTTTACGAACATTAAATCGCTGAATTAAGCTTCCAATAAATTTAGGTTCTCCTTCTGATAATGGGTATGCAGAGTCAGCAAATAATTGCACAGCATTTTTTTTCCATGAAACCCATTTTGGTAAAATATTTGTTAAAGTATTGATGGCCATAACTGAAAATGGATCTGGATTTGTCGGTACTATAAAAGCATGAGATGATAAAAATAAGTTTTGATTAATTGCACTTAGTCCTGGATTTAAATCTATTAATGTATAGTCAATAGAATATTTTTCTTCAGTAAGTTTCATTAATTCAGAAAATGCACCAGGTAAATTTTGCAAAGTTGTTATGGCATTATTTGAGGTTTGGGCAAATGTCAATGCAGCATCATATTCTGACAGATTAGCGTGTCCTGCAAGTAGATATAGGGATGAGGCTCTTGGTGGTGAAAAACAATCCACAGCTTGAATAGGAGATGGTTTTCCACTAAAAGCAACCTGAACTCCATCTTTAATATTTTGCTCTTTAGTAGCATCTTCCAAATAATATTTCTCGAAATCATCACCGAGAATTAAACTTGATAAGTTGCATTGTGGATCAGCGTCTACAACTAAAACGTTGTTATTTTTTGATAGCATCCATCCAATATTGTATATAGAAGTGGTTTTGCTCACTCCACCTTTATGATTAAAAATTACTATGCGCTTACTCATATATTTCCTCTTTAAATTCGTTCCTAGTAAATGCGGAAACTTAGTGATTGCTTGTTTTTAACATTCTATATTTCTTATTATTACCATTCTTTCCTATTCATAACTAAGCTGTATCTGCCTCAGATATCTAACTTCTTTGATAAATTAGGTCTTGGCTGTATCCTTGGAAGAGTCCAGTCAATATAAACCTCATCCATCTTGAAAAATTGAGTTTTCGCCATAGAAAAAACTATGGATTTCAACTTGGAAGGGGTTTATAACTAAAAACTATATGATAAAAGTGCGATCGCATCAATAGCAAATGGATATATTTTTTATCCTTTGTCAATCCTTGCGTAAATATGTCATACAATTGATACTATTACTTAGGAATCCTATGGTCTTTCTTTCTGTTCTCCTAACTCCTGACCCCTCAAAGGAAATTAATGTTAAAACAGACCAAAAAAGATGATATTAAACCAGAGAATGTGCCAGAAAAAGTTGTCTGGTGGGCGATCGCTAACACCTATTTTATCTGGCTTTTCGGCGGGCTTTATGTTGTCGGCGCTCTCCTGGGTTGGCTACTGCTAATATTTTTACTAATTAAAGTCCTAGCGCAAACTGAAAACACCCCAGACGACGAAAAAATCGTCATCCCCTGGTCTTTGTGGATTTGGATAGCAGGAATGCTGATGATGGAAGTGGCATTGATAGCGGGACATCTCGACTACAACTTACCAACAGGTTTAATCATTAAATCCTCCATTGGCTGGGCTAAAGGTTGGGCTGCATTGGCTCTGTATCCCTTAGCAGGATGTTTAAAAATCCGCCCCCAGATAATTTATCGAGCCGTGTGTATTGTGGGTTTTCATACCCTGTTGATTATCCCTTTTTTACTGTTAGCACCCTCTTTGCACCTACCCCAAGTTCTCTATGTCTCACCACTCAAAGCCGTAGGGGGACCAGGTAATGAATTCTTTGATGTGCCTCTCTATGAAATTGATGGCAGCACAGGCGATTTACGTTGGCGGCTATTTACTCCTTGGGGCCCAGCATTAGGTTTTGTTGGCAATGTTAACTTTATGCTGGCCTTGCAAGAAAAAAATAAAAAATGGCGCAGGTTAGGACTAGCCGGATCAGTAATCATGTGTTTTGTTTGTAAATCCCGTATGGCTCAGGTTTGCATCGTTCTCATCCCCTTATTTACAAAAGTTTTCTCTGGTTTAGCTCGGCCAAAAATGCTAATTGGACTGGGTTTTGTTAGTTACCTGAGTGGCATTTTCTCCCCATCAATCATTGTGGCCCTTGATAATTTTTGGGAAGGTTTCAAGGGCGCAAGAGCCGGATCTACAAGAGTACGCATGGCTTTAAAAGATATTGCTATATATCGCTGGAAAACTGAAGCTCCAATGTGGGGACATGGTGTTGTTGAAGAAGGCCCTCACATTGTTGAGCATATGCCCATTGGTTCACACCATAGCTGGGCAGGTTTATTATTTGTGAAGGGAATTATTGGTTTTATGGCTTTAGCCGGTCCATTAGCTTTCAGTTTTGTTGATTTGTTAATTAAGTCAATGGACAGTAGACGACAAACTGCAAAAGTTGGCTTGAGTATTGTGATGATTCTTTTTCTCTATACATTTGGTGAAAATTTAGAGATATTAGTTTATTTATATTGGCCTGGATTATTGGTTATGGGTATTGGTTGTCAAGAAAAACCAAAACTTACAGACATTACAGCAACAGTTTAAGGGACTTCCAGATACAAAATATTCAATAGGACTAGCCCTTTCAATGTGGTGAAATTTAGAACGAAGATTGGTAGTTGCAACCTTTAGAAAAACCAAAATCTGATAGGAAGATTCAAGATTGAATCAATGAAACAAGGTATATTCGTTAGTCACCTTGAAAGGGCTAGTCCTAGTCTCTACAAAATTTATTGGGCGCAACCTCACAGAGAATTGGTATAAATTTTATGTAAGGATTCAGGATACAGAATATTTGATATAGCAGGAAACTCTTAACAGAAGAGAAAAATATTCTTCTTCCTCCTGACTCCTGACTTCTGACTCCTGAATTCTTACAATTTTACTCACCAGTAATAGAAAGTTCACTCACCCAAACTCTGGGACAAACTCCCCCTGGCGTTAACTCCACCTCTTTCTCTACATAAACAATTGACTGTAAGACTTCCAAGAAATCGCCAGCAACAGTTGCCGACTCAATGCTGGTTTTTTCACCTTTGTTAATTAACCAACCATCAAAAGGTAAAGAAAACGAACCTTGCAAGGATTTAACACCAGCATGGAGAGCTTGTAAATCATCAATTAAAATTACATTTTCCGCAGTTTCTAAACTCAATTCTTGCTCAGTTGTCCCGGCTGCAAAAACGTGATAAAAATTGGGACTTACACTCACTTTTGCACCAATACTAGCATTACCTGTAGGTGTAGTATTGAACCTTTTAGCAGTTCCCGCACTGTGGAGAAAGCTGGTTAAAACACCATTTTCTATCAACTTTACCTGACGGGTAGGAGTACCTTCACCATCAAAAGTTTCTGCACCAACATTTGCTGGATGTAAAGCATCATCATAAACTGAAAGTAAAGGTGAAGCTAGTTGTTTACCTATATCTTCAGCTTTAGATAAACTTTGATTGTCCAGAATGCTTTGAGCGTTGAATAAATTAGAAAAAGCACCCAATAAACTCAAGAAAGCTTCAGGTGAGAAAACAACTCGATATTTACCAGTTTTGATTTTCTCATAATTCAAATGACTGATAGTTTTCTCAGCCGTTTCCTTAATACAACCAGCAATATCTAACTCAGCTAAACTTTCCTTAACTCGATAAGCACCTGCACTGCGTGGTTTCTTATTTTCTTCCTCAGTTTTGGTGTAAAGATAAACTGTAGCTAAAGAATGAGATTCTGTCCTCACAGCACCATCACTATTAACATAAAACCTGTCACTATCCCTTTGTGCCAAACCATTATAAGGCACACTTGTAATAGCAGGATGAGTAGATAGAAGTTCTTTCTCAGCTACTAATAATTTCTCTATCAGTTCAGAAACTGGAGCTTGGGGTGCTTTTTCGTGACGTGGATTAGCAATAGGAACAGTTGCTTCTGGACTAAAATCAGGGATGTTTTCCTTCACTCCAAAAAAACTAGCTTCATAAGCTGTTTTCAAAGCCAATTCTAATCCCAGAGGATCTACATCCGTGGTGCTAGTCACACCCATTGTATTCTCTTCGTTCCAGACTCTAACAATTACACCAGAACGATTAGAAGCCTTAACTTGTTTCGGTTCACCTTGGTCAACTTGAACGCTCGTATCATCTACAGTTGAACCGTAAATATCAAACTTTTTAATGCCCAGTTTAGCGGCATTTTCTTGAGCGTAAGTTGCAATTTCTTGTATTTTTGTCATGGTCACTCAATTTTGGATTTTAGATTTTAGATTTTGGATTTGAAAAAACTGTTTTAGAAATTAGATTTTGGAATTTGGATGTTATCATTTTGGTTTTTGCCGCAGAGTTTTTATTGAAGCAACTGTCATAGCTAGAATTTCACTAGTTTCTTGCATTAAATTTTTAAGTTTCTCCACTGTTATTAACTCTGATTCAATCAGTAGTTCTAACCAGTAAAGAGTTTCATCAGCTTCTTCTTCTACAATACTAAGTTTGGCAATCAAGTCAGCCGTAGACTTAGCGCGACAAGCTGATCTATAATTAGCACCTACAGAAGTTGCAGAGCGTAACAACTGTTTACCAATAACATCACCAGTTTTAGTTGTTGGTAATGATTCAACTAGACGAATAACTCTTAATGCAAGTTGTTTGGTTCTGGTCTTAAACTGTTGCTCATTCACAATCCAAAATCCAAAATCCAAAATCTAAAATTCTTTATCGTCCACCAACAGTAATAGAATCAACCTTAATATGAGGTTGTCCAACTGTAGTGTAAATGCTGCCACTAACAGAACCACAAAAACCAGGTGCAAGTTCTAAATCTTGGGAACACATAGAAATTTTATTCATAATTTCCTTAGCTTCACCAATCAAGGTAGCTCCTTTTAGCGGTTTAGTAAGTTTGCCATTTTCTATTAAATAAGCTTCATCAACACTAAAGTTAAATTGACCTGTAGCACCAACACTACCACCACCCATTTTTTTACAGTAAATACCTTTATCTACAGAGGCAAATAAATCTTCGTTGGTGTATTCGCCTGTATCAATATAAGTATTTCGCATCCGACTAGCGGCAGCAAAAGTGTAATTTTGACGGCGGCCACTGCCTGTTCTCGGATGTCCGGTACGAACTGAACCGGTTCTGTCAGCTAAGAAGTTTTTGAGAACACCTTTTTCAATTAATAATGTTCTTTGGGCTGGCATTCCTTCGTCATCCATATCAATTGTACCGAAGGCATTATCAGCGCGTCCTTCATCCCAAGCTGTTAAACTTTCATGGGCAATTTTTTCGCCTTTTTTATCAGCAAAGGGTGTGGTGTTGCGTTCAATTTGGGTAGTTTCTAACAGGTGTCCGCAAGCTTCATGGAAAATTACGCCGCCAAAGTGATTGGCCATGATGATGGGGTAAGTTCCTGATTCTACGTAATCTGCATAAAGCATTTTACCGGCTGATTCGGCGATTTGTTCAGATGCTTGTTGATAATCCCAGGTTCTCAGGAAGTTAGCATCACTGGTGTTACCTGCACGTTCGGCAATGGAGGCACGGTTAGCACCGTCAGCACAGAGAAGATTAAATCCTACTGATTGAGTGAGACGAATATCACGGGCAAATGTACCATCACTGGCAGCAACTAAGACTTCTTGCCAGTCACGGAAATAGGAAGCACGGCGTGATTGGACGTGGGTAGCTTTTTTGTGGAGTTGGGCAGTACCATCAAGGAGAACTTCTCCCATTTCGCGGATGGAACTACATAGAGGTAGCCAGCCATCTTTGCCGCGTTTGGTGGCGTAGTCTCTTAGTAATTCGAGGTTAATTTCGGGTATGAAAGCATTAGCTGTAGGTAGTTGTAATCCTAAGATAGAAAGACCTTTTTCTAAAGCTGCTTTTAACCCGGAAAATGTGAGGTTATTGGTGCTGACGTAGCAGTCAGCTTTGCCACGAAATACTCTAACTCCTGCACCTGTGGCTAAACTGGGTGAAATGCTGGTGATGGTGTCGTCTTCTGCTAGACAACTGATGTAGTTACGACGTTCTAAATAGAATTCGATAAAATCTGCACCAGCGGCGCGTCCTAGTCCTAAAAGGGTTGCCAGTGGTGCTTCCCAGGTTTCATCAAATCGTTCTGAGGTGGATGAATACTGGAGGGAGGGGAGTTGGTTCGAGAGAAGTAGGGTATTTGTAAGCATGAATTGCCTCGTCTGCTGGCGTTGTGACTGAAAAATCCTGGTGTGTTATCAGTCTAACAAATCCATCCAAGCGGCTGTTGGCAGTTAGGCAGTAGGGTTTTCCTCACATCTTTTCTTTCAACACCAGAAAGGAGAAATTCCTAAAGTAGATACACTCAAAAAAATAGCAGAGGCTCATGGCTTGAATCTTAATGAATATCTGGAAGAGGTAGCACAAACAATATCAAACCTGAAAATGAAAAAAATATCAATTTTTAGGCATGATAAATGGTTAAACAGGTTAAACATAAAACGAAAGAGAAGCGATCGCTCTAAGAGGATGTCTGAAAAGTTAGAAAAGGTATAATTTGTTATTCTGTATCCCTTACGGGATACGTAAGCTATAAAATCTAGGGTTTGAGTGATTAGTCGGAGATTATTCTCTAGGCTGCAATACTTACCCTGCGGGAAGTAAACTACAGCATGACTTTGCAAATATCCTCTCACTATTCATCATAGAAATAATCTTTGTAATAAATTTATCAGTGTAATCTTTAAAATCACCCTTCTGAGAAGTATTATTTTATCTGATGGAGAGCAAAATATTATAATATGTACTACTTAAGAACTGCGTTGTATTACTTGCTGTTAAGTATACTTGTATCGCTTGATAGTGTAATGTCCCGACCTCTGAAAGCGCAGACTATAGAAACTGAACCAACATCAAAGGGTGATACCTTCTTATCCCAACAAATTCCACTCCCTCAAGATTTACAACCACCTTCACCTTCCCCATTTCAAGCACCGGAAATACCACAACCACTACCCCCACCAGCAGAACTATTTCCACCTACTGAGCAAATTACCCCACAGCCAGAACAATTTCCTAATAATTCGCCTGCAACTATTGTTGTTGAACGGTTTGAAGTGATTGGTAGTACGGTATTTAGTGCCGAGGAGTTAGCTCAAGTTACTGCCGAATTTACTAAACGACCGATTTCGCTGGCTGAGGTGTTTCAAGCTCGTTCTCAAATTACTGATTTATATATTAAGAATGGTTATATAACTTCTGGTGCGTATATTCCACCACAAACTATCCAATCTGGTGTGATTAAAATTCAGGTAATTGAAGGGAAATTAGAAAACATAGAAATAGTTGGTACGGGGCGACTGAATCCCAATTATATACGTAGTCGTTTAGCAATAGCTACAAAAGCACCTGTAAATAGGGAGCGGTTGCTGGAGGCGCTGCGATTGTTGCAACTTAATCCTTTGATTGAGAACTTGTCTGCGGAACTGTCTGCTGGTTCTCGGACTGGTACTAATATATTGCAAGTGAAGATTAATGAGGCGAAAACGTTCCATTCCCAAATTACCTTAGATAATGGGCGATCGCCTAGTGTGGGTAGTTTTCGTCGCAGATTAAATGTCTCTGAGGGTAATTTACTAGGCTGGGGAGACTCTCTGAGCCTGACTTACAGCAATACAGATGGTAGTAATTCTCTTGATGCCACCTATACATTACCTGTTAATTCTCGCAATGGAACTATAGCTTTTAGCTTTAGTAATACAGCCAGCAATGTGATTGAACATCCTTTCAATGTCCTGGATATTCAGTCCTCTTCCCGTTCCTATGAACTCACATTTCGTCAACCCATAATTCAAACTCCCACACAGGAATTTACTCTTGGTTTGACAGGTTCTCGACGGGAAAGTGAAGCTTCTTATATCCCCGGTGATCGGATTCCTTTCCCCTCGGTGGGAGCAGATGAAGAAGGACGCACAAGGTTATCTGCGTTGCGCTTTTTTCAAGAATGGACTACTCGCAACAGCTATCAAGTAATTGCAGTGCGATCGCAATTCAATCTAGGAATTGATTTCTTAAATCCTACAATTAATACATCTGCCCCTGATGGACGCTTTTTTTCTTGGCAGGGGCAAGCTCAATGGGCAAGGCTTCTAGCTCCTGATACCTTAATTTTATTCCGTGCTAATACACAATTAGCCTCAAGAGCATTGCTGCCTTTAGAACAATTTGGCTTGGGTGGTCAAGAGAGTGTGCGTGGCTATCGTCAAGATTATTTACTCACAGATAACGGAACTTTGGTTTCTGCTGAAGTTCTCATCCCCATTCTGCGCTTACCCAAAATGAATGGTATGTTACAGGTCATCCCCTTTATTGATTTCGGTGTCGGCTGGAATAATTCAGGTACAGACAATCCCACACCGAATACCTTAGCTGCGGCAGGAATAGGTTGGCAATGGACACAGAACAATCTTACCGCTCGTCTGGACTGGGGAATTCCTTTAATATCAGTTGATACACAACCAGGAACATGGCAAGAAAATGGCTTGTATTTTTCTTTACGATATAATCCTTTTTGAACTATTAAGGTGTAGAACAAAAAGCGGGAGATAAAACAGGACTGTGAGGGAGAGTATTTTCTGACTTAGCAACCAAATGAACTTGACCATTGAGATCAAAAACCCATCCTTGTGCTTCCATCATCTCCGTTGCTGAACTACTATCAACACCAATGGGTTTAAGATGTTCTTGATTTTTCTGACTAGGTACTAAATCAACCAACTCAACTAAAGCTGTTGTCCCTGTCAATAAATCATTGGGACTAGATGGGATACCACCTCTACCAACTACAGTAAATTTATTTTCACTACTGGCTAATTTGCTACCCACAGCACACCCTTGAGCAATCTGATTAGAGACATCAACAAGACTCGTAGGTAAAGATAATAATCCCTGAGAGGGGTCAATACTCAAAACATTGATGCTAACATCACCGTTAAGACCAAACTGGGAACTGGCAGTGATATCACTTTTTGGCGTACTTTGTAAACGATACTCTGTCCCGAAAATTCCTTGTGTAGTGATGTTGATATTTCCACCGTTACCTTGATCAGCATTAGCAGTAATATCACTATTTTCAAAAGGCAACGCTACAACAAACCCACTTTGAGCATTAATAAAAATGTTACCACCTTGAGCAGTACCAAAAGCTTGTGCTGAAATCTGGGTATTGTTCTTCATCAGCAATAAATCTTGTACAAACAAATTAATAGTAGCGTTATCTCCACCTTCTCCAACTCCTGTTTCTGCTGCTAAAAATCCTTGATTAAGAAACAGATTATTTGCTGTTATGGCGAGATACCCAGCCAGTCCTGAAGGGCTACTAACTGTAACAATTGATTTATTTATAATAGTGAATTGTCCAGTTGTGATATCTACATATCCTGCATCACCTTCACCTGTGACTTCAGATGCTATGCGGCTATCACTATCGAGCTTAATAAAATCATTAGCATTAATAGTTACATCTCCTGCTTCACCACTATCTGTGGAAGCTGAAATAGAACTGTTGTTACTTAACTGTAAGGATTGTAAGTCTAGCAATCGAATATCACCACCAATACCTGATGCTGTTTCTCCAATGATTTGGGATTCGTGATCAAGAGTCACAGTATTAGCTAAGATTTCTAAGTACCCCCCTATACCATTTTTACTACTAACGGTTACTCTTGCTCCGTTATTGATGCTAAGTTGCCCAGTGGTGATATCTACAAATCCTGCATTACCCTGATCTGCTGCTTGAGATGCTAAACGGCTACCGCTATCGAGCTTGATCAAATCACTAGCTTGAATAGTTACATCTCCTGCCTCACCATCAATTGTGGAAGCGGAGATATAACTGTTGTTACTTAACTGTAAAGATTTTAAGTCCAGTAATTCGATATCACCACCAATACCAGATGCTGTTTCCCCAGTGATTTGGGATTGGTTATCAAGATTTACACTATTCGCCGTCAAACGTAAATAACCACCTGTATTATCTTTACTGCTAACAGTTACTCGTGCGCCATCTGTCATGGTGAATTGTCCAGTGGTAATATCTATGAAGCCTGCATTACCCTGACCAGGACTGCCAGAAGCCAAACTACTTCCACTATTTAGCTTAATAAAATCACTAGCATTAATGGTAATATCTCCTGCTTCACCATCCTCTGTGGAAGCTGAAATAAAACTGTTATTACTCAATTGCAAAGATTTTAAATCTACTAATTGGATGTCACCACCAATACCAGATCCTGTATTGGCTTCTATTCTCGCGTCATCAAGAGTGACGGTATCAGCAGAAAGACGCAAATAGCCTGCAATATTACCTTGACTATTAACGTTTATATCCGCTCCATTGCTCATGGTGAATTGTCCGGTAGTAATATCTATAAACCCAGCATTCCCTGCACCAACAGCTTCAGATACCAGACGGCTACCACTATCAAACTTGATAAAATCACTGGCATTAATAGTTAGATCTCCAGCTTCGCCGTTAACTGTGGAAGCAGATATGGCACTGTTATTACTCAATTGTAAGGATTTTAAATCTTGCAGTGTGATCTCTCCACCAATGCCGGAGAATGTATTAGCATCAATGCTGGCTTGATGATCGAGAGTGACGGTATCGGCTATTAAGAATACTTGACCTGCATTTTTTACACTACTGACGTTGACCTTTGCTCCATTATTCATGGTTAATTGTCTGGTGGTAATACTGATATTGCCAGCATTTCCTTCACCAACGGCTCCAGATGCCAGCAGGCTGCCACTATCAAGCTGAATAAAATCACTGGCATGAATAGTTAGATCTCCAGCTTCGCCATTAATTGTCAAAGATGAGATAGAGCTATTATTAGTTAACTGCAAAGATTTTAAGTTTAGTAGCTGAATATCGCCGCTAATTTCTGATACTGTATTTGCTGTAATTTGAGCTTGGTTGTCAAGGGATAATCTATTAGCACTGATGGTAATACTGCCTTGCTGATCAGCAGATATTAATGACTGATCTTTAATTGTCACCTGATTAGCTTCTATGCTGATATTACCAGGGGTTTGACCGATCTTACTTTGCATCCGCAGAATGGAATTTATCAAGGTGGCAGAGTCTCTGATGTGGATAGCCATTTCTCCACCGCTGCTACTAGTCTTGCTGTTGATGGTTGTATTGATGAGGTTTAGTTCTCCAGCATCAATATTTAGGTTTCCACCAGCGGCAGTGATGATGCTATTGTGCATTTGCAGGTTTGCGGTTGCCTGGAGTGTCAGGTTATTTGCAGCGTTCAATTCTCCTTGTAGATCTAGTTGATCTGTTACTAGGTCAAAGTCTCGCCCTACTGAGAGATTGCCCAGATTTGTAATTTTTGCACCTGTGGGACTTTCACCATATTGCAAACCAGGCTTAATATTGAGTGTTAATAATGGTGGTGCTTGGGGATGGGTAGCGCTAAATTCACTACCATCGAAGAACTTTAAACTGTTAACTGTGGTAGCTGTGAATGAACCACCAATTTTTAAAGAAGCATTTGCACCAAAAATAATGCCGTTGGGGTTGATTAAAAACAGGTTAGCACTACCATTTGTGCGAATTAATCCATCAATATTAGAGATGCTGTTACCTGTAACTCGTGTAAGGATATTTTGAATTTCTAAGCTGTGATTAAATAAGGCTTGTCCGTTTGTAGGTACGGAAAATTCTTGGAAACTGTGAAATAGATTTACACCTCTGACTGTTCCACCGTTAATTTGACAGATTTTACATCCCGGTTGTACCTGAGAGTTAATTGGGAGGGTATTGTCAGGAATTATTTGGGCGATCGCATTTTTAGCAATCAAAGGAGAAATGAGTAATGCCCAAAGGTAAAAACTCAAACGTAATATTATGTCCGGTTGACCACTTATCATATCTGTTAGGGTTGGTAATAAATAGATAGAAAGTTATTCTTCTCTGCCTTCTTCAAAGCCAATTTCCTAACAGCACAAATGGGGCCCAGTAGAAGGGATTTCTGTATTCTGGCTGGTTGAGTAGTTTTAATTGAGCAAGACGGATAGCTTCAGCTTTTGTGACTTTAGATTTGGCTAATTGGCGGTAAAATTCCACCATAAATTCAGCGGCAGATTTATCATCTACAGACCATAGTGTTGCTAGAGTACTACGTGCGCCTGAACGAACGGCTACACCTGCTATTCCTAGTGGGGCGCGGTTATCTCCTTGGGCGGTTTGACAGGCGCTAAGAACTAATAATTCAATGGGATTATTGGTATCTTGTTCTCTTGTTTGCAGTAGTTCGCCTAAATCTTTGACGTTAAGACGATTATCCCAGGTGAGAATAAAGGTATCTTGTGCATTGGAACTAAATTGACCGTGGGTAGCAAGATGAACTATGGGGAAGGGTGTTGCACGGATAAGATTTTGGATATCTGTGCTGGTGAATGTTTGATTAAATAGGACTTGAGTGGGAATTTCTGAAGTGATACCTTTAATTTCTACACCTACTCCAGGTAATGAGGAAAAACCTTGTCTGGCTTCGCTGATAGCACCAACTAGTATTTTGAGGGGTTGTTGTTGTAGGGGTTGGGGAGAAAGTAGTTGTAAACCCGGTGTTTGAGCTAGGCTGTATTTTTCTACTAGATATTGCTTTCCGTCGTGAAGTGCTGCCATTGGCAGGTTTTTCATCACGCCATCGAGGACAAATACTAGGGTTTTGATGTCACTGGTGGCTAAATCTGCTTCTGTGGGGCGGATGAGCAAATTGTATACTTTTTGAGCGATCGCTAGACGTTGTTTATTTCCTAAGTTGGGTCTCAGGGACGATCGCATTTCTAGTAAAATTTTCTCTAGTTCGGCTTGGGGGATAGTTGTAGTATAGTGACGTAGAGGTTGATTGGTGACGGAGATGATCATCTCTAAGCGATCGCTCAAAATAATCGGATATATAATTGCAGCTTGCGGATCTATTTGGTCAACTTTGGCAATCTGACTTGTGAGACAATCTTCCCGAAAGTAATTATCTAATTCTGCTACTTTTAAAGATTCAATCAAATCACGGGCTTTGGTCAAATTCAATTGACTAATATCTTTGGTATTTTTTGTTTTTGTAGGTTGCAGTAATAAACCAACTAACTCTCGATAAATAGGTTCTATACTCTCCTGAAAAGAAAACTGAAGATTGCTATTACCGGCAACTAAATCTTTACGAATATAAGCCAGGGTTTTAACTGCTGTATCGTATGCACTAATAGCTTTTTCCGAGTTGCCAATGGCTTGAAAAATTCTGCCTAGTTGCCATTGCCAAAGATAGCTGATTTCGGCAGCATTACTGGTTTGGGAAAGATTTAAGGCTTGTTCAGTGAGTTTTTGAGCTTCGGACCATTGTTGATTTTGTTCATACATTCCACCCAAGTAACCTAAAGCGTAAGATTCTGCCCTTGTGTCGCTGATACTTTGAGCTTGTTGGACGGCTGTGGCCAGAGTTTTGGCAGCAAGTTGTTTTTGAGCAGTGTTTTGAGCAATTTTTTGTAAACTTTGGGCAAAATTTACCTGTGTATATACGCTGGTGCGACTGGGAACTAAGTTTTCTATTTGAGGCTGAATTTGGGGGATTAAAGCTTTAGCTGCTACCAATTTTTTGGTGTTTATGTAAAGACGTAATTGATTGAGTTGAGCTTGGAGTTTTATGATAGATGAAGTGGATGTAGATATTGCCTGTTGATAATAATTGAAAGCGGTTTCACTTTGTTGTTGAGAAAAAGCAGTGTTGCCTAAACTGAGTAATGTGACAGCGATTTCCGGTTGGGAATTTAATTTTTGAGCTATCGCTAAACTTTGTTGTAAAATCTCATGGGATTTTTCTAAATCACCCATCACCCGCAGAGTATCACCCAAGTTGAGCAAACTAGATGCTTTTAACATATTGTCTGGTTGTGCTTGCAGGTTTTGGGTTACTTGCTCTAAAGTCTTCCTAGCACGGGGGTATAGTCCCAGCGATCGCAAAGCTTGAGTTTGATTCAGTAAGCTGCGGTTGACTCCTGTTTGATCTCCAGCTTTTTTATACATATCAGCGGCTTTTTCCCAGGTGGTAAGTGCCGTTTCTGCTTCTCCTTGAGATAGTTGCAGGTTTCCTTGGATATTTAATGCTGGTGCTAGGAGAGAGAAAGGTGGGTTTTCCTTACTCCTACTGAGTAAATTGATACTCTGAGATATAGCCTCGTTTGCTGGTTGTAACTTGCCTAACTGTTGGTATGCCAAGGCTAAGTTACTGAGTACAATTGCTTGGTTGAGGGTATCACCTTTTTTGGCAAACATTTCTGTGGCTTGTTGCCAAAGTGCGATCGCTTCTGTAAACTGTTCCGATTGATAGCTTTGCTTTCCAGCTTCTACTAATGAAGTTGGGGAAGTAATTTCTGTAGTCGCTGCTGTCACTACAGGCAGTTGGAAGGAAACACTTTGATTGACTTGCAATATAGTCAGCAAAGTAACTAATATTCCTAAACAAAAATATTTAAATATTACCTTATTAATAATCATACAACACTTCCTGATGTTATGAGATACAGTTTTTCATCGCCAAGCCTGTAGGGGTAGGGTTTCCCCGCTATCGAATAAAATCTCGAATAAAATATTGTAATTACCTTGATTTTCGTACCTCTAATTATGAATGATCACCAGATATAAACCGACTTAATAAAGCAGCTAGACTCAAAGCTTTTCCAATTGATTTAGGACTAGTCTCTTCTTCAGAATTTTGAATTTTGAGTATTCCAGCGTATTTTAAAGCTAGTGGTTGCTTTGGGTTGAGTTTTAAGGATTGACGTATATAAACTTTAGCCATTCCTGGGAAGTTCTGTTGGAAGTGTATTACACCTAATAAAGCATAATGATCACTATTATTTGGCTCTAGTTTAATAGCGTCACGCAGTTCTTGTACAGCTAATGCCCATTTTGCCTGCTGTCCATATTCAACGGCTCGTTCATAATGACGTTGCGCGTAATTTATCGGAACAGGTTTAGAGTCTTTTTCTTTACTTTTAGGTAATTTAATTTCGACTTTTTGAATGCTTGGTCGAGGGACAATAGAGACGGATGCGGTGGATGTTGATATTGTTGGCAATGGTGGTGCTTGGAAGCTATTTTTTTTGTGCAATGATAAGTAAACTAAATTCAGTTTCAGGAGATATTGAGTTACTTGATGTACTTTTTGAAGCGATTGATATTGCTTGTCTGCATAAGCAGCTATTGCTTGTTCATAAACAACATTAGTCTCTTGTAGAGACAGTGGCATGATTTGCAAATTGATGGCAGATTGAAGTTCTAAAATTGTTTTTTGATCCAAGGATACGGCTTTTAATCGCAACTCTCCTAGTATTTTGAACCTTGTTTTTACCTGTTTTAATTGCTGATAAGCTGGGTTAATCAATCTCGTAAATACTATTGTGGCTAATTCGTGGTCTGGGTCATCCCTGTTTATATAGTTATCAGGATGTAGCTGTTTTGCCAAAGCATGATAGCGCTTAAGAATTTGCCGCTCATCAGCATTCACAGAAACTCCCAATACAGCATAGGGGTCAATCAGTAATTCAAGTACTTCTGGTGGCAGGGAGTTCTGTGACATCATTTTAATATTTGCAAATAAGAGCTTTAAGGTATTATCAAAGCTAAATGCAGAGTTTTTGTTAATCGGGTGAATTACTACAAAGCGTTTAATTATTCTATCTGTAGTTAGGTATTTTTAATGTGCCTAGTACGTCAGGGATAGCTGATAGAGATCACAATTAATGCCTACAATAGATTTAGATATAGCGGATAGCAGATCAATGAGGTATGGAATCTAAATTCAAAGCCAGACACCAAGCTAGTACAGACCGATGAGTAACGAGTAATGAGTAAAAAGGAGAGTCAAGCACTCGGTACTCGGTACTTGGTACTCACAACTCTTCCGACTCCTGACTCCTGAATTCTGCTGTATATATTTTGCATCTAAACTAGACCAAACTGAATTTATTAATGAGGTTTGCTAATATGGCTGTCTTATCTTAGAAATTATAGGATTTGGAGATTGATAACGATAATGTTAACTAAACATAAAAACCGAAGTATTGCCGCTATCTTAGCCTTTTCTGGTACACTTACAATCTCAGGATTACATAAATTCTACCTGGGACAACCATTCTGGGGAATTCTGTATGTTTTGTTGTCTTGGACACCAATTCCTAAGGTAGCTAGTGCTATTGAGGGAGTTTGGTATTTAGCTCAAGATGAAGAAGCTTTTAACCGGAATTTTAATTTCGGTAAGTCAACAGCTAAAGCTTCACAACAGGTTAGTAATCAAGTAGAATCAATAGCTAATGCTCTCCGTGAGTTAGATGCTCTCCGCCAAGATGGTTTAATTTCTGAGTATGAATTTGAGCAAAAACGTCGCCAGATGCTAGACCAGATTTCTTGACGCAAGCAATTATAATGAATAACTGGTTACCTATCAATCTGAAATTGCAAAAACTCCGCGTTAAGCTGCTGAATGATCCCTACTATCGTTTACAATCTGGGGAAGAAATTGAGATGGCTGCACAGTTGGGAATGCGTATTGATGCTAATCAAGCAACGGTTGATGATTGGCTACGTTTACCGGGGTTGTCTATTCATCAAGGGCGATCGCTTGTCGAACTTTCTCGTTCTGGTGTGAGGTTCTATTGCATTGAAGATATTGCAGCGGCTTTGTGTGTGCCAGTACAGCGTGTGCAGCCACTGAAACCACTGCTAAATTTTAGTTATTATGACGATGAATCTATAGATCAGCCAACTTATTTAATTAACCCAAATATAGCAACGGCAGAAAGTCTGGCAAAAATTCCTTTTATAAATTTATCTTTAGCCCAAGCGGTGGTACAAAATCGCCTCGCTGGGGGGCCTTACCGGAATCTGGTTGATTTTCAGCAACGACTAGAATTATCTGGGGATGCGATCGCTCAATTAATGTATTATCTGCGGTTTTAGGCAGGGATTAGGAGTTCGGAGTTTGGAGTCAGGAGTCAGGAGTCAGGAGTCAGGAGTTCGGAGTTCGGAGTTCGGAGTCAGGAGTTCGGAGTCAGGAGTCAGGAGTCAGGAGTCAGGAGTTCGGAGTTCGGAGTTCGGAGTTCGGAGGGAGAAAGATAGATTTTTCCTCATTTCTCCATCACCTCAGTTACCAATACGTGACATACTCCACACACTCCCTTTCAGGTGAGTGTGGGCTTCTCAGTGACTCCTCTGTGAGGACATTACCTGAGCTTTAAGACCGTGTGCCCCACGGTTCTTTATGTTTATGGCTGCATTTAAGTCCCTGCAAATACTTGTATGGCAAACAGGACAGTTATGCATCCTTTGAGATAGTGGCTTTTTAACTTTATGACCACAGCTAGAACATTCTTGGCTAGTACCGTTAGGACTTACAGCTATTACTTTCAAGCCAGCATTTTCGGCTTTGTTTGAAAGTATGGTTATAAACTGTCCCCATCCAGCATCATTTACACTTTTAGCCAGTCTTGATTTAGCAAGTCCTTTGATATTCAATTTTTCAAGAGCTACCACGTCATATTTATCTAGAAGTGATTTAGCTGTTTTAAAGTGAAAATCTTTTCTGGTGTCTGCAACTTTTTTATGTTGCTTGCCTAGTTTTTTAATCGCTTTTTTACGACGATTAGAACCTTTCTTTCTTCTAGATACTTTACGCTGTGCTGATTTTAGTCTACGTTCAGCTTTGCGTAAAAACTTTGGTGCTGAAATTCTTTCGTTATCAGAAGTAACAAAAAAATCAATCAGCCCGACATCAATACCAACAATATTATCCACGTCAAAATCAGGTTTAACTGTTGGAACTGTTTGATCATCGAGACTTAATGTGACATAATAACCATCTGATTTTTTAGTCACAGATACAGTTTTTATATCGAACCCGTCAGGTATTTGACGATGAACAATTACTTTTACATCACCAATCTTTGAAAGCGTAATTTTATCACCTGAGAAGTGATGGCGCTTGAATTGAGGATAGGTAAATGTTTTGTATTGACCAATCCCTTTAAATCGTGGTCTACCTGACTTCTTCCCATTGCTATCACCTTTTAACCATCTATCAAAAGTGATTTCAACTTTTTTAGGGACTTCTTGTAATAATTGAGAGTGAATCTCTTTATACCAAGGTCTATCTATTTTGAGTTGAGTCAATGATGCTTTTTGGCTGTAATAGTTGGGTTTATCTGCAAGTTCAGGTAAATGACAAATTAAAGGACATCTATCTATAGGACATAGGTTTTTCTCGTACCAGTCAAACCTTTGAGCAAGCAAGTAGTTATATTGACATCGCAACATTTCAAGCGTTTTGTTTATTTTTTCAGATTGCTCTTTTGTTGGTTTAATTCTGTACTGGTACGAGATTCGCATTTATTTAACCTCCCTGCTTAAATCAGTGTTAGTATTGTAATATACACCTATTTAGCAAAATATTCCAGAAGTCTTATGAAAAATGACTTTGTTTCCAAGGGCAGGTCTGTCAGTGACTTAAAAGTTCATCTTGTTTTAACCACAAAATACAGAAGAAAAGCGTTCACAAACTCAATGCTGGAACGCTTACATATTATCTTTGAAGAGCTATTAATTAAGTGGGATTGCAAGTTAGTTGAGTTTAACGGTGAAGATCACCATGTACACCTACTTTTTCAATATCACCCTGACTTAGAGTTGAGTAAACTTGTGAATAATTTAAAGTCAGTGTCATCCCGGAAATTACGCCAAGAATTTGCAGAACATCTTGAGACTTTCTACAACAAAGATGTTTTTTGGAACGGTTCGTATTTTATTGCAAGTTGTGGTGGTGTAACTGTATCAACGTTGAGAAAGTATATTGAAAATCAACAAAATCCTGAATGATAATATATTGCTCGATTTCTCCATGTTCTCCTTCCTCGCTGTCGCATTGGTCGGAGAACTGTCGTCATCTTGCTCGCAATTCATCCCACGCTCCTAAGAGTGAGACGTGGGGCTTCTTGCTGTTCAAGCTAAATTAAACCAATGCGGTCTAAAGGCCAGAAGCGAAAAGTTGCACGACCGATGAGATTTTTTTGGGGTAAAAAGCCCCAGTAGCGAGAGTCATTACTATCGTTTCGGTTGTCTCCCATGACAAAAAATTCATTTTCTGGAACTGTTACTGCTGGAAATGGCTGATTTGGCGGTTCTGCGATGTATTCTTCTTGTAGGGGTTGACCGTTGAGGTAAACTTTTCCCTTGGCTACACTAATCACTTCTCCTGGCATCCCAATGACACGTTTAATGAAGGCTTGGTTTGCTTCATATCCCCGACGTTGCAGTTCGGGAGGTGATTTAAAAACGACGATATCACCAGTTTTGGGAGGATGAAACCGATAGGATACTTTTTCGACTACTAAGCGATCGCCTGTTTGTAAGGTGGGGTACATTGATTCTGATGGGATTAACCGGGGTTCGGCGATAAATGTCCTAATCAGAAGTGCTAAGGTGAGTGCGATCGCTACTAAAGTGAGATTTTCCTGCCAAGCACGCCATGTTTTTGAAGATGTGGAAGTTTCTTTAATATTATTTTCAGGGGGATGCATAGAATTTTGTAGCTAGTTTAAATTTGGAACTACTGTGACTCTCAAGGTAGAATTATTAGTCATTTTACTTCTGTGCGAACTCATACAAAGAAGAAGGGGGCAGGGAGCAGAGGGAAGAGGAAATAATTACAAATTACGAATTAATTTATAGGTTCATCTATATTACATTAGCATCTACACTGGATTCTAAATTTGGTTCTACTTTAGCGGTAATTACTTCTGTGGGACGCAAAATTTTTTCACCCCACCGAAAACCACGACGGACTATTTTAGTAATGGTTTGGTCTGGAACATCAGTTCTTTCTTCCCGATCAATGACGCGACATAAGTTAAAATCTGGTTCTATACCTGCTTGTAATTCTATAGGTATAAGTTGACGTTTTCCTAATACACTCAAAAATTTCCGATTCACTGCGGCTACAGAACGGGGTAAGCGTTCTATGAATTCTGGACTAGGACTGGGATTATTTTCCAAATAAGTTAATAAAGCTTCTAGTGCATCAGCAACTTCTAAAAGTTCTAAAAAGAAATCTTCAGTTTCGGATGCTGTTTGAGTTTGTTGTTCTCGTAATGATTGCTGTAAAGTAACATTTTCTTTTTTGATTTCACCAATTTGGTGCATGAGTAAATCACGGAATTCTTGGCTGATAAAATAGGTGGGATTTAAGTCAGACACGGGTTATATCTTTGGATAATATTGCTAAGATTTTGTTAGCCCAAGTATTGACTTGGGGGTGAGTATGATTACTCAGCGACTCACAAAGAGCGATCGCTTTTTGTAATTGTCCATCCATCTGATAGGCTTTAATCAGCCACATCATACCTTGTAGATAATTTTGGCTATTGCGGTTTCTACAACCTTGGCAGTAGTCTTCTAAATATTTTATCGCTTTGGGGTAACTTCCTTCTTTGCAAGCTGTCACTCCTTCTGTGAAGAGTTGTGATAACGGAATCTGTAAAGGTTCTCTCTCTAGGTTTTCTTGTTGGGTAGCTTGTAAGATCGCATCATCTAAGCCGTCAAATTCTGATAATAATGCTAAAGTAGGCGCAGGTTTAGTCAAAACTGTCAAATCAGTATACTTAAATCGCTTAATAGTCGGCAATATTGGACGCAAATAGTCAGCAATAATTCTTTCTTCTGATTTCATCAAGCTTTTTTGTGCCTTAGCAATCACATCTACCGGATATTGTTTGCGCTTCATAGCTACCGCTACAGCTTTAGTAATTTCTGCTTTCGATGCGGCTTGAGATACGCCTAAAATATCGTAGGGGTTATTTTCCATAATTTAATTAGAAGGGTATAAATAAAGCTGTATGGTAGAGGCATATTGCAATACGACCTCTAAGTTGTTCTCAAAAATCTCGTAAATATTCAGGATAGAGAATACAAAAGTCAGGAGAATAAAGCTTTTTTGGTCAACTTTGATGATTTTGATAAAATCTCACTTCTCTCTATTCTTCATTTCATAAGTAGGGCTTGCTGAACGCGAAGAGCGTGCCGTTAGGCATATAAACCAAAAACCTAGATATATCAACAGTTTCAGGCTGAAAAAAGTAGGAGAAGGTGCAATAAATAAGCGATGAAATCATCAAAAACCGTTTATTTACCCAGATTTGAGAATATTCTGATCTCCTTCTAATTCTTCCTCCTGACTCCTGACTCCTGACTCCTGACTCCTAACTCCTGAATTTTTACAAAATCCTTAACAAAATTTCAGTCCCCGATAAACTTCTTGAAATGCAGGCTCATCTGGACAGATTTCATAAGCCCAACGCCCTAATTGTAGCATTACTTCTGGGTCATTTAAACTACCTTCTTCCACACCTTTAATTAATAAGTCTATAAAGAATTCAGCGACAATAAAGCGAACTCTATCACGTTTTGAATTTCTAGCTTTTTTAACCATTTCTTCATGCTTCCGAGTTTTAAATAAGCGGTTAATTTCTTCTATTTCCTGATCAAATTCAACATTTTCTATAATGTCATTGACAACGGGATTATTACTATCAATATGTTTAAGTTTTTGAAGTTTTTTCAAAGCTTGTTGTGAAGAAATTTCTTTATTAATAAGCCTTTGTCTGACTTCTTCTGCTTGGTACTCAGCCAAATAACTACTAGCCGATTGAGTATCAATAATATCATACCAAAATTGAGAAAATTCTAAATGTTCTTGGAACTCTGATATAACTTGACGCTGTAAATTACATAATCTATCTATTTCTTGTTGCCAATCTTGATTATTTTTAATTTCTGCTTTTGCTTGCTGCCAAGGAGTAATTGCTTCTCGCCATTTTTGTTGTTGTAGATGATAACAACCTTCATGATAGGCAACAAAATTGTCAGCAAATTGTTCAACTTCAATAGTATGGTTATTTGTCGGTTTAAGTTGAATTGCTCTTTGCCTATCTCCTTCTAAACAAGCAGCCACAGATAATCCCCAATGAGTATAAAGAGAATGGAGAATTTTTTGACTAGAATGTATTTTATATACTATAGTACTCTGCCATTGAGAACTAAATTTGTGATAACAGCCAGGTGTGATAAATACATCATTAATTTGCATTCCTGAATTAGCAGGTTCTCCCATAAATCTGAGAGCAACTATTTGCCAACGTAAGTAATCACGTAAATTTAAATATTTTTCAATATTGGTATTTTTGATATTATCAATTGCTGCTTCTAAACGGCGTTTTAATTCTAAAGATATAAAATTAAAGTCAACAGCTTTATTTCCCAACCAAGGAATATTTTGGAGACTGGGATCAGAGCTTAAATTAGCTATGGCAGTGGATAAAGCAATAATTAAATCAATCAGTTTATCAGGATTGCTTTGAGCATGGTAATAAGTTGCTACTGTCCAGTTGTGTAATGTGGTAATATTAGGATTAACAATCCAGTTATTTTCCATTTTAGGAGCAATATTTTGCCAATCTGAATCTTGCCAAACTGCGGCTTCTAAACTTGGCTGGATATGTTCTTTCAGATTAGTTTCAACTAAAGCGTTAGCACCAAATTTTTTAATAAATTCCCTACTTGCTGTTTTCGCTTTTTCCCATTGTTTAGATTTGGTTAACTCTTCAATATTATTTAAAGATAATGAAAATTGATACTGAAAAACGTCCTGAATAATTGTTTTTTGCTCATTTATTGATACCGCAGATACATTTTGCCATTCCCAATAAGCTAACTTTAAATTTGCTTGTTGAGCTAGTGCAAAACCACGCAGATAAGCAGCTTGTTGTCCTGATAAATCTTGTAAATAAGATAGGGCCGTTGCCCAATCTTGCATTTTAATTGCCACTATACCTAAGCGAATTTGGGACTCTTGAGGATTTGGTAAAAGTGATTGAGCATTTTCATATAGAGATTTAGCCGCTGGGAAAAAACCTGCTTTTTCTGCTGCTAAACCTTGCCGAAATAGTTCTCTACCTTTGACTGTAGATTTTAGTTTTTGGACTAAAGCAATTCCGTCAGCACGAGGGAAATTAGTTACAGCGGAATCTAAAAGTACGATCGCTTCCTGCAATTTGCCTTTAGACTCTGCTTGCTTTGCCTTGCGAAAAATAGAATTATAACTTTCTTCTTGGGAAACTTGGCTTAAAGCTTCAGCAAAGGCTTGTTTGATTGACTCAGTGATGTATAATTTCTCAGCTTCTTGGTAAATAGCAATCGCATTTTTAAAGAAGCGATTTTCTGCCTGTGACTGTGCTTGTTTTACCAATTCCTGAAACTGCTTGCGCTTTTGCAGTTCCTGTTGGCATTGCTGAATTGAGTATAATACTTGCTCATCTTCAATAATTATACTATATAGTCGATAAAGTGCGATCGCATCAGATATGCCTTTAGTGACGAAAGGATCACCTTTATCATTCCTCAAAATCAAATTAGCCCTAGCAGCCAATTTATCTGCCTCTGTAACTTGATTTTGCCACTCTACTAATTGTTTTTGCAACCTATCTACAAGATTACCAATTAATATTTTACCAAGTAACACTTCCCAAAAACTTGGTTCTTCTGCCCACATATTCAGGGCTGTTTCCGCAGTAGTTACAGCTTCTCGCAGTTGCTTGTTGAGAGCGAATTGTTCTGCTTGCTGACAGGCATCCTTTATAGTGTCAAAGATACTCATTCAGTTGTCTCCTGACAGTTAGGAATTTTCAACTCCTCTCCCGGATCTATATAGTAGTTTTCCCGTTTTTCTAGTTGGGGATTAGCTTTAACGATCATTTCCCAAGCACCACCTTGACCACATAATTTTAAGGCAATCAAACTCAGGTTATCTCCAGGTTTAACAGTGTAAATATTTGGTGGTGTGACAGGCTTATTTACTGTTGATTTAATACTACTAACGACCGTTGGATTAAGGTCAGAAATAGTTGCATTATATAGACCAGATTGCACAATTATAAAACTACTTCCCACGCCCAAACCCATACCTATAATTAACATTAACAAAGCTACTGCTAATGTCCAACCGCTAAATTTTCTTTTGAGGGATTTTTTTTCTACCGATGGTAATTCTTGGAGTGTGCGAATTAAGGAAAGGTCTGTATCACAGTTAGGACAAATATTGCTCTCAATATCTTGATATCCACAAACAGGACAATTAATTTTAGTATTCATCGTGTGAGTCCTGTGACAATGCTGTTATTGGGTAAGTCTTGATTAAGCCAATTCTGTACATCTGGTTGCAGTTCAATTAACAAATGTTCGGCTTCATTGTTATCACCATTTTCCATCGCCATTAACAGCCGAGAGAGTTTGTCAGACATAGCATTTGCTTGGGTGGGGGCAACGGGTTTAGCTTGTTGGATAGCGAGAATACAAGCTTGAATCACCTGTACTGCTTCTGGCAGGTTGCTAAGTTCACGTCTGACTTCTTCACTGTAATATTCCATCGCCGAGAGATTATTGGTGTTAATCACAGATTTTAATTCCTGATTTAAGCTTTGTAGTCGTTCTTGCTGTGGTTCAGGAATCATAAAATCACAAAATTTGATAATGCGATCGCAATCATTCATCTGAGTCTCGGCTTCTAGACGAGTTGGAGACATAGATACCTGGAATTTTTGTAGATTTTCCCCCGCACGTTCCCGTAAATCGCTGCGTTCTTCTCCCGTAATGGGATTAATAATTTGATTAGCCGACTGCACAACAGGTACTGCTAACTTCAAAGCTTCTTCCACACCGAATACAGTCAGATTTTGATGATTCAGTTGTGCGATCGCTTCCTCTAATTCTTTATATATTTTCTCATCAGCACGACCACGGGAAAAAATACAACTAACTTTCACGGTCGGATCATTTTTTAAAGTTGCTGTCATTCGCAAATCACTATTTTTTTCATCCAACTCTAAATACACTGTAATTTCTGTCCCGGCTGGATGTTTTTCATCTAAACCTAACCATATTTCCCCAATTCTTTCATAATTATTATCTTCATCAGGACTAAAAAATTGAAAATGAATCAACCGTTGTCCTTCAGCCACAGTCTTCAAAGTGTGGGATGTGGTCACGGGTAAAATATCACCCCGATTAATCACTTTTATATACTTACCGTCAGCTAACTTAATAGCATAATCGCGGGATACCGTTGTCACTTTATCTGTTTGTCCAGCCGCCACAATCGCTGCACCCTCAGCCACTGCGTACATGGGACGGGGATGTAAAACCACTTTATTAGCACCAAAAGCCTCTTTAAGTTTCCTTTGTACCAAGGGGATTTGGGAAGAACCACCCACCAACAGCACCACATCCACCATTTCTAGGTGATATTCAGCATATTCCAAAGCTTGGCGGCAAATTTGCAGCGTTTTTTCTACCAAATCACCAATCATTTCCTCAAATTGTTCACGAGTAATTTCCACCTCAACCGGAATCGCAATTCCGAACTCATCAAGTAATTGAGTAGAAGGGTTAATTTGAGCAGATTTCGCATTACTTAATTCCACCTTTGCCCGTTCTACCGCTATCTTTAAATCAGCCTTAAATTGCACCCGTTGATAATAGGGCATTGTAGCAATTAAGCCGTCAATATCACCAATTTTTTCTTGTTGAGCAACTTGTTGAGTCACAAACTTAACCAAGCGTGAATCAATGTCATCTCCTCCCAACCACAAATCACCCGCTTTACCCTGTTCAATAAATGAAGTTCCCGCTGCGGTAATTACTGAAGCGTCAAACGTCCCACCGCCAAAGTCATAAACCAAAATCGTCTTCACATCATCGCTATTAGGTGAAAAACCATAGGATATCGCCGCTGCTGTCGGTTCTGGTAGCAGTTCCAAAGGCGTAAGTCCGGCTTTGAGGGCTGCGGTGCGGGTAGCATAGCGTTGTTTATCGTTGAAATAAGCCGGAATAGTAATCACAGCTTGATCAATGATTTCCCCAGTTTTGCCAATTCCTTGGCGATAAGCTTGGGTATTTTGCACCAATTTTTTGAGAATTTCTGCCGAAATATCCTCAGGTTGCAATTCTTGACTTCCTAACCACACAGCAATACTGTTGTCTGTTCCCTGGTTTGGTTTGGCAATTTTGTAACCAAATTCCGACTTTTGTTTTTGAACTGCTAAATCACCAAAACCCCTACCCATTAACCGCTTAATAGAAATAATTACATTTTCTGGGTCATGGCGTAGCTGGTTGTAGGCTTGATCTCCTACCAAAAATTTACCTTGGTCATAAGCAACCACAGAACGAGTGAGTTTCCGGTCTGGAGGCGTGTTATCGTTTGCTGTTACTACTTCCACTTCTGCTAACTTAAAAGCAGCGACAGAGTTAGTCGTCCCCAAATCAATTCCTATTGCCTTACCCATTACTAATCTTCACCCTACTATGTATTGTTTTTAATGTTCTAGGTAAACTGTCACTTTATCACTAAAACAGTGCTGAGTCTTGAGTACTCAGTAGCAAGTACCAAGTACTGAGTAAAAGATGAAATTAGACCAATTACCCATTACCAACCTAAATTAGTAGGCTGTTCATAAACACGCTTTAAGGTATTTACATCTCTAGCAGAAATAGTTGGTGGGTTGCGGACTTGGGAAAAATAAAGCACATCAGTTTGCAGAGGACTATGACCCCAAATTCCCAAAGCGTGTCCAAGTTCATGACGTGCGGATGCTTGTACATATTCCCCTGCTTGGCTAGGACTTAGCAAGATCCTAAAGCGGTGGGATAACACATTATTAGTTGTGTATAACTCAAAGGTAGTCAAAGCAGAACGCGCACGGGGAATTTTTTGGGGGGACAACTGAAGCGGTGGGGCTTTTCTGACAATTGTAATATCAGCTTCTGGCTGTTCTACTACCTGCAAAGGTAAATAAATACTCCACTCTTGTACAGCCTCTAAAACGCTATTAACCCATATTTGCGCCTGTTTTTCACTAATTCCTGTCGGTTTGTCTATCTTCACTTGCACAGGAAAACGTGACCAAATTAAATAACCAACTTTCGTGGGTGTAATTTGGTCAAAATAATCACTATTACTAGTTTTATCTTGCCAATTTTTGAGGGTCAGGGGTAACGGATGGGGTTTTTGTATTAATTCTTCCTTTGCGCCTAAAACCTCATTTTTGGAAACTTTCCAAATAAAATCTCTACTAAATTCAGGTTTTTGGGCAGATTTATTCATGACAGCGTTGGACAGGAAGTTAGTAAAAACAACTAACAGCCCCGTGCTTATTATTAAAGTCAGGACTGCTAATAACTTCCGCCAAAATATTTTATTTCGGGTTTTGTATATCAATATTTGGGTAATTTTGCCCATTTCTACCTATTTAGGCAACCAATTAGCACTTAAAACTACTGTTAAA
Source organism: Anabaena sp. EIM26 (assembly GCF_057568715.1). Classification (NCBI taxonomy): domain Bacteria; kingdom Bacillati; phylum Cyanobacteriota; class Cyanophyceae; order Nostocales; family Nostocaceae; genus Anabaena; species Anabaena sp. EIM26. The sequence continues at coordinate 4,694,611 of NZ_CM172472.1, forward strand.
CCCATAAAAATTACTACTAGCGCCCAAGTAATTCGATTTAATGTATTTTCTGCACTCTTGGTACTGCTGAACAATTGCGCTTGTCCACCAATTGCGCCAATACCATCACCTTTAGGACTATGCAGTAAAACGAGAATGATTAGACCTAAAGCAGAAAAAGCCCAAATACCTTGCACGATGTTAGTAAGTGTCATAAGTCATTCAAAAACAAAAATAATCAGACCAAGATATAAATTATAACGGCTAAGGACTATTATCTCCTTCCTAGTGAAATATTCTTATCTTCTTCTTCTTCCTTCACTTCGCGTCCTTTCCTTTTCCTGTCGGAGACGCTGCGCGAACGCGGTTCATTTAGTCCGTATTCTTTATAAAGTAATCCTAAATGATTTATGAATTTCTCGTTCCCATACTCTGTATGGGAATGAATTCTAGAAGACTCTGCCTTCTATGAAAACAGAGGCAGAGCCTCTATGATAGCATTCCCAGTCGGAGACTGTGAACGAGATATCATCAGAATTTGATCTTAAGTTGACACCATTAAGCAATGCGCTTTACCCCTACACATCTGAGTTTTTCGTGATCTTGCAAAAGTCCATTTCCCAACCGTGTTTAGTGTAGACTGGCCAAAGGCATCGCTCAAAACTGCAAATTCAGAAAAGTTAACAGTTAACTTGATCATCGTTAACTGTTAAGCTTTCACTATTTTACAAACCTATTTGTGCAGGAGTGCGAATAGGTTTTAAGTCATATTCTGCGGGTTTTAGCAGTGATATACCTGTCATTTCTGGTGGCTGGGGTAGCTGTAAAATATCCAGAATAGTCGGGGCAATATCGGCTAACTTGCCATCATTTCGCAGTTCCACATTTGTGCCATATCCTGGTATTTTGACTTTTTCGCCTTCTACCAAGATTAAGGGAACTGGGTTAGTAGTGTGTGCTGTCCAAGGATTACCATCTTCATCTAGCATATATTCAGCGTTGCCGTGGTCAGCAGTAATAATTGCTGTACCGCCAACTTTGCCGATAGTATCGAGGAGACGACCTAAACAGCGATCTACAGTTTGAATGGCTGTAATTGTAGCATCTATTTGTCCTGTATGCCCTACCATGTCTGGGTTAGCATAATTCATAACCACTAGGGAGTAGATGCCCTTTTTAATGGCTGCGATCGCAACTTCTGTCACGGCTTGGGCTGACATTGCTGGTTCTGTGTCATAAGTTGCCACCATGGGACTGCTGACTAGTTCCCGGTCTTCACCATCACAAGGTTCTTCAAGTCCCCCATTAAAGAAATAGGTGACGTGAGCATATTTTTCGGTTTCGGCGGTGCGAAACTGTTTTAAACCATGATTGGCGATGACTTCCCCTAAAATATTATTCAGATTCTGTGGTGTGAAAGCCACTGATACTGGTAATTCAGGATCATACTGGGTAAAAGTCACAAAGGACAACGGTGTAATTTGCTGTCTTTCAAAACCTGCAAATTTGGGACTAACAAAGGCTTGAGTTAATTGTCTAGAGCGATCGGGGCGGAAATTGAAAAATATGACCCCATCACCTGGTTCTACTGCACCAGGCGTAATGCGGACTGGCTCAACAAACTCATCAGTTACACCTTTGGCGTAGGATTCTTTTAAGACCTCTACCGCCGTGAGTCCATTTCCCGCACCATCTTGTGTCATGACATCATAGGCGCGTTGGATTCGATCCCAACGATGATCGCGATCCATTGCATGATAACGACCGCTGATGGTGGCTATCTGACCGATGCCGACGCTATCTATGTAATCTTGCAGTTTTTGGATTGCTTTAATACCCTCAGATGGGGCAGTGTCACGCCCGTCAGTGATGGCGTGAATACAAACTTGTGGAAGTTGCTCTTTTTTGGCTAAGTCAAGTAGTCCAAATAGATGGGTAATATGCGAATGTACCCCTCCCTCAGAACAAAGGCCGATGAGATGCAACTTGCCATTGCGAGAGCGAACTTCCTGGCAAATTTTGACAAGTGCTGGATTGGCGGCTAAAGAACCGTCTTCAACAGCATCTGAAATGCGTACCAGTTCTTGGGGAACCACTCGTCCAGCGCCAATATTCAAATGACCAACTTCCGAGTTGCCCATTTGACCTTCTGGCAACCCTACAGCTTTTCCTGATGTGCGAATGAGGGTGTGGGGATAAGCTGCCCATAAACTGTCCATGATTGGAGTTTTGGCAGCGACAATTGCGTTTCCTCGCTTGTCCTCACAGTAGCCCCATCCGTCTAAAATGACTAGCACCACAGGAGCAACAGGTGCTTTGGTCATAGTAAAATTGCCCTTTACTTTTTGTAATAACCGAATGATACCATTGCTAACCAACTCTGGAGGTTAATTTAAGAAGGAAAAAATCTAAAATCTCAAATTATGTTAAGTATTTACAGTTCTAAATCATCACTGAGGGTCTTCTCAGAATCCTCAATGGACTGTGTTAATTTTTACAAAAGCCTTGCTGAAATCAAGCTCTTGCCTTCAGTGCCTGTTGTGCAACTTCTGAGATTTAATACTATTTTCTATTTTAGAGTATCCCGTGCGGCAGCACGAACAATCCTATTGGGGTCTTGCGTTAGTTGTTGGTGAATATTGGGGTCAGTATTCGGGTTTTGAGCGATCGCATATCTTTCTGGCCAAAACCAAGATTTATAGTATCTTGCCAAAAATGAACTAGGTATACGAGGATTCATGAGAACCAAAAACCGAGAAAATGATGGTCGCTCAGGAAATTTGAGACATCGATCTAAAACAGGAATCGCCGCTTCTGGTTCTTGAATCAGTAAACTTTTAATAGCAGCTAAATTAAGTGGATTAAAGTGAAATCCTCCATGTCCTCCGGGTTGAGTAGCTAACTGAATTAGTAAATCTTTTGGCGCACCAGGATTTTGAGCAACTGCTAGAGGTAATTTTCGATCTGGATGCTGAGTAAATCTATTTAGAATCTCGGCAGGAGTTTTCGGATGTTTAGCTACAGCTAATCTGACAATTAATTTATCGTCAGCTAGTTTTCTCAGAATTGAACCATCAACGTTAGGATGTTGAACAACTTTAGCTCTAACAGCAGTATGCTCACTATTTGCTAGTTCTAGTAAATCTAATGAAGATAAATTTGGATTTTCCAAAGTTGCTAATTGTTCTCTAAGTATCGAATCAAGTTTAGGATTTGCCAAAGCGGCTGCTCTAACTTCTGGATTGCGATCATCAATTAACTTATCTAAAGAGTTTTGACTAATATTTTGATGACTAGCTACCAAAACTCTCACTTTCTGGATTGGATGTTCCACTAATTTTGATAGGATTTCCGGTGAAGTTCTTGGGTCGGTCGCTAGAATTACGCCATAGTATTCTAAATTAGAAAATCTCATCAATATTAAATTATTCTCTTTATATCTACCTTGTTCAAAATCCATAAACATATTGTTTAGATGGTATCTTCTACTTCTTGACTTGCTTTTCTGTATCACATCAAGTAAACATAGATTAATTGTTGGGTTATTTATGGAGATACATCTTATATCAATCCACCAATTCCTATCTGCTATATTTGTAAATAGAGTATTTAAATCGGCAACTATGGGGTTAATTTGATTCGTGGCAAAATTATCGGATAATTTCTTACTATTTATGGGAAGCGTTCCCGGAAGTAAATCGAAAGCTATTGCTTCTCGCTGTTTTAAATAAGTAACACATTCAGCAATTAATTGAGAAACTCTGGGGTTGTTTTCCAGATTATCTAAAATCTGTCGAGGTGTGTCAGTAGAAGAAACTATTTTTAATAAAGTACTTGTATATTCGTGTACTGACTTTTGATTTAAATAAGGTAAAGTGCTTTCATCAATTGCTCCTGTATACCACAATCGTAGTTCAATTGCTTCTGTATTAATAATTAAACTGGGCAGATGGGTTCTATCAATTTTTTCTTCAGCTAGATCGCGCCATCCAGTTTCCAATTCTCCAGCATAATTAATATGTAGCTTTGCTGCTTCAGCAATAAAAGAAATGCTATTTTTCGCTAGTTTATCGAGTACCTCTTTAGGTGTTTTCGGATGATTTGCAATAATATTGAGAATGCCTGGGAATGTCTCAAGCTCGGATGCTGCTTTTAAAAAGATTGTTGATATATCTGGCAATTGCAGCAATTTAAATATCAGTCTACGGGGAATAAAAAGAATGAGATTTGGCTTCTTATTTAAAGCCACCTGATCCCAGAAATTTATATCATCATTGGGAAAATCAAGACGTAACTGAGCAAGTTCGGCAACAATATCCTCACCAGATGTTGATAACTCCAATAGTTTTTTTCTGGAAGTATTCTGATGACTAGCTATAACAATTAAAATTTCTCTCCATCTCCAAAAATCGTCAAAGAATGTATCCATATACCCTATATTCATCCGAAGATACTTAATGCCATATTGCTCTTCTAGAGAGAAGTGGTTAAAATAGTCATTATTCCGAATACGCTTAATATTAGTCTCGCAAATGCCAGCCGCAAATTCTAGAAAAGAGGTTGGTGCATTAGAAGTACAAACCAGCTTGAAGAGTAATTTTTTCTCAAACCTGTGAGCAAAATTGACATTTTCCAGAATTGATAAATCATAAGCCGGATTGCTAAAGAACTCTTCAGGAAACCGATATGCTAGTCCAATCAACCATTTTCTTGGTGTATTGGGATTACTTGCGATCGCTCTTTGCATTTCCACATCTTTGTTGATTTTGGCTTTTATGAAAAGTTCTCCCAATAAACTACTCTCCGACAGAGGATTAGCAGCCACTAATCTCGCTAGATCATCATTAATTGCAGCTAATTCTCGTAATCTTTGTGGTAAAGTCTGAAGATTACTTGCTTCTTCTTTAAGTAAATCTAATAGCATTAATTTAAAATATCCATTTTATTGAAGTAAGGTAAGCTGTTACAAATTAGTTAAGAATTAGTATAACTGCTTTTGTTGCTATCAGTAAAGATTGTGTAAAAGCAGCATATCCCTGTGGACAGACAGTTTTGATTATTGCCAAATCAATCTGTTTACCTAAGTTCCAGCGAATTTGTAGAAGTTTTGCAACTTCTCTTTTTTACCTAAATACACATTTTAAATAATTGCCTGTTATAGCACCAAGTGATATACTTTAGTTAAAAGAAACTAATATGGCAATCTACAAAACCCGATGGTTTAACCGTTGGGCAAAAGATCAGAAGTTAAATGATTCTAGTCTCTGTAATGCTGTTGCAGAAATGGTAGCAGGTCTTTACGACGCGGATCTAGGAGGTGGACTATTTAAAAAACGCATTGCCCGTTTTGGAAAAGGAAAGAGGGCTGGTTTCCGTACATTGGTTGCTACTAACAAGGAAGATAGCTGGTTTTTTGTGTTTGGGTTTCCAAAAAACGAGCGTAGCAATATTGATCAGGATGAAAAAGAAGCCTTGAAAAAACTGTCATCAGAACTGTTGTCTTTAACAACAGAGGCTATTGAAACAGCAAAATTGAAAGATGAATTAATAGAGGTAATCTGTAATGAGGAAGAAGAAGTCAGCAATTCTTGAGGCTGTTCACGAAACTGCTATAGGACTATACAAAGCTGGTGTAATGAGTCAAGTTACGTTACGCGAATTTGATAGCTTGTGTTTACCTCCAATTGAACCACTAGAACCTCAACAAATTAAGCAACTTCGTGAATCATTCAATGTAAGCCAATCTGTGTTTGCTGCTATTTTAAACATCAGTTTATCAACTGTTCAAAAATGGGAAATTGGGCAAAAACGACCTACAGGCGCGGCTCTTAAATTACTGCATTTAGTTCGTAAAAAAGGTTTGGATAGTTTAATTTATTAATCTAACCTAATTACCAAATAAGTAAGAAATTGTTTTGATTATCTATCTTAACTCCCATATCATAAGCAATGTAAGGGTTTCGCAATGCTCATTGGTGTCAAGTTAAACTTTTGCTTTACCCCTACATCTACCTCTAAGTTGTTCCTGTGGGTAAATTATTCGGATCTATCCCTTGCGATTTTAAATAAGCTATTAACCGTTCTTTCTCCTGACGTTCCTGTGCAATCTTTTCTACAGACCAAGGTAACAAATTACCTGCTTTATCCCACCATCTTAACCAATAACCAGTCCTGGCTTCTTTTTCTCCTCTCCAAGTTCCCAAAAATAGACCCATTGCATCAATCCAATGCAGACCATTTTCATTCGGTTGTTTTAATTCGTAGCGACCATTTTCTAGTTGATAAAATTCTAATAAACCACCATCTGGATCAAAAATTACATAAATAGGAACTTGCAAAATTTGCTCATAAAAAAACCATTTTCCTGGTGGATATGTTCGCTTAACAGAATATTCTCCACCTTCAGTATCTGATAAAAATTCTATAACTATAGTCGGAACATCCCCTTCTAAATTGGGTGTGTAGCTTTTGCGTTCAGGGACAATCTCTTTGACTGCGGGAATATATAGCCAATCAGGTGCTTTAGCGATAAATTGACCGTTTAATGTGGCACACAAACCAAAATTCGAGGCTATCAACATCTGCGGTTGAATAAAACCCGCAATTTCTAAGCTTTCTCGCAAAGCACCAGCCAATATTGGCTGTCCTGTATTTTCCACCGGTTCATCCTCTAACTGAAAATCATCGGGTAAGGCTTCCCAAGAGATGACCGGTTCAGTGGGAGATTTGATTTCACTGATTTGGGTTGCCATAAAGACTTCCTCATTGTTGATTTGTTTTCATTTTACCTGATCGACCTTTGCCGATTTACGAGGGTGAGATGGGGACTGGGTAATTTTCCCTCCCTATCTCCCATCCTGCTACTATTAGGCTCTCCCACTACCAATAAAATACAACAAGGCCATCCGCACAGCTACACCACTGGTAACTTGTGATTGAATTAAGCTAAATTCAGGATCATCCATTAAGTCAGAGCTAATTTCTACACCCCGATTAACTGGTCCTGGATGTAAAACTTTGACATTAGGTTTACACAGTTTGAGTTTGGCGCGGGTAATGCCAAATAGTTGATGATATTCTCGCAAACTTGGCAATAAATGAGCCGTCATCCGCTCTTTTTGTAACCGCAATGTCATGACATAATCGGCATTTTCTAAAGCTGGTTCTATTTGCCAATGGGTGAATAACTTTCCTGTGTTTGCTGCTTCACCTAAGTATTCGCTAAAGAATTTAGGTAATAATGTGGGAGGTGCAGCGAGATGAACTTCAGCGCCACTGGCGATTAAACTCCAAATATTGGAACGGGCTACGCGAGAATGAAGAATATCGCCAACCAAGGCAATTTTTTTACCTTGTAATAGTTCAATGCGGGGTCGGGCTGGATCAATTAATGTACAAATGGTAAATAAGTCTAGTAGTCCTTGGGAAGGATGCTCGTGTTGACCATCACCGGCGTTGAGGACACTGACTTTGACACCTAAACGATCCATTTCTTGTGCGATCGCTTGCGGTACTCCCGCTTCTCGATGGCGAATCACCATAATATCAGTTCCCATCGCCAAATAGGTCTTTGCTGTATCGAGAATTGTCTCTCCCTTTGTCATCGAAGAAGTTGCAGCAGCAAAGTTGAGGGTATCCGCACTTAAACGTTTAGCAGCAATTTCAAAACTGCTGCGTGTACGGGTAGAAGATTCAAAAAATAGATTGGCCACCACCTGTCCCTGTAAGGTAGGTACTTTTTTTGTTCTCCGTGATAGTACCTCTTGAAATGAGGCCGCAGTTTGCAAAACCGCGTTATATTCAAAAGTTGTGAAGTCAGCCAGGGAAAGAATGTGATGACGATTCCAGGTAGTACTAGGCATAAATAGCTATTAATTTCCGTTGTAGAGATTGATACTGAATGTTTCTCTACAGCTTGTGAATTTACATATGTAGACGTAAATAATCACATCTTTGTTCTATCATTTTTTTGTAATATCTAACCAAGGTATCCAGGACTTACGCAAAACAGAATGAAAGCAGCGGTAATTCATGAATTACCGCTACGTAATAATCAGGTTTTCAGCCACATCTTGAGTAAGTCCTATTATGATGTTTATATTCATAACTTAGGTGAATTTTCTGCTCTCACATTAATCTTGAGCCTATTTCTCTGGCTGATAGGTTATAGGTTAAAAATCACCTTGATCCCGACATACAGTTTTCATCTTAAATGGGGTTTAATAGTCCATTTTAGACCATCAATCCAATCAAGACCTGTTCTCATCTACTCAATCCTAAGCATAAGATTTTTGTTAGGTATATATTCTCTATATGTCAACCTGGGGTAAAAACTTATAAAGAAATTGTTAAAAAGTTTAGTACAATAACAATATTCACTGATAAGTATTTTTTCCTATAGACATGATAGCGGATCAATTTCCTTGGCTGACTGCAATTATCCTGCTGCCACTCCTTGCTTCCTTTTTGATTCCTGTATTGCCTGATAAAGATGGCAAGCTGGTACGTTGGTATGCACTGGGTGTAGGTGTGGCAGACTTTGCTTTGATGTGCTACGCATTTTGGAACCATTACGATGCTAGTAGTTCCAGCTTTCAACTTGTAGAAAATTATGCTTGGATGCCTCAGTTAGGACTAAACTGGGCAGTCTCAGTTGATGGTCTTTCTGTACCGCTGGTGCTTTTAGCCGGATTTGTCACCACGCTGGCGATTTTCTCAGCCTGGCAAGTTGACCGGAGACCACGCCTTTTTTACTTTCTGATGCTGGTGCTATATTCGGCACAGATAGGGGTTTTTGTTGCCCAAGACTTGCTGTTATTTTTCATCATGTGGGAAGTCGAACTTATTCCCGTATATTTACTAGTTTGTATTTGGGGTGGGCAACGGCGACGCTACGCAGCTACAAAATTTTTGATTTATACTGCCGCCGCTTCTATATTTATTTTAGTCGCAGCCTTAGCAATGGGGCTATATGGTGGGGGAAATGTCACCTTTGATATCGCCGAACTCGCACATAAAGAATATCCCCTAACCCTCCAACTACTACTGTATGCAGGACTGTTAATTGCATTTGGTGTCAAACTTGCTATTTTTCCCTTCCATACTTGGCTACCGGATGCCCACGGTGAAGCATCTTCTCCTGTGTCGATGATTTTGGCTGGTGTGTTGTTGAAAATGGGCGGATATGGACTGATTCGCCTCAATCTGGAACTTCTTTCTGATGCACATATTTACTTTGCACCAGTTTTAGCCATTCTTGGTGTTGTCAATATTATCTATGGTGCATTGAACTCTTTTGCCCAAACGAATATGAAACGGCGTTTGGCTAATTCCTCAATTTCCCACATGGGGTTTGTACTCCTGGGTATTGCCTCCTTTACTGATTTGGGTATCAACGGTGCGATGTTGCAAATGATATCCCACGGTTTGATTGCCTCGGTGCTATTCTTCTTAGCTGGAGTCACTTACGATCGCTCTCGGACAATGGTAATGGCAGATATGGGTGGTATTGGTCAAGCCATGCCGAAGGTATTTGCTCTGTTTACAATGGGTGCAATGGCATCCTTAGCACTTCCTGGAATGAGTGGGTTTGTCGGTGAACTTTCGGTTTTTGTCGGATTAACTAGTAGCGATGTTTATACTTCCACATTCTGCACCGTAACAGTGTTTCTCGCGGCTGTAGGAGTCATTCTGACACCTATTTATCTACTTTCCATGCTGCGACAGGTATTTTATGGTTCTGGTGCAGCACTAATCTGCGACATTAACAATGCAGGTTTGGAAAATCAGGAAGATGAAGGAACAGCTTGTTTTGGTACAGATTGTTTACTGCCAAATGAAACTGTATATACTGATGCCAGACCGCGTGAAGTGTTTATTGCTGCCTGTTTTCTGGTGTTAATTATTGGGATTGGTTTTTATCCCAAGATGGCTATGCAGATGTACGATGTGAAAACTGTCGCTATAAATGCTCATGTTCGCCAGTCTTATAGTATAGTTGCCCAAACCAATCCCCGCATCTATGCTAATGGATTGCTGGTGCAAAAATTTTCAGAAGCTGAGGAAATTTAAATAAAGGGTTAAGGCGATCGCTATCGGGTATTAATAACAGACAAGCAATATCTTCGATCAGCGATCGCTCCCTCAAATGTCAGTTTTAGCAACAACTTAACCCTTTCCATGAGATGCTAGTATCCGTATTTCTCACAAACAATGTAATCACAATTTGTATAACCCTTATAGAGAATCGGTTTCAGGCATTTTTTACGGGGTTGATTTTTGATGCAGTGTGAAACTCCAGAATCCAGATTTTATAAGGGTTTGAAAATTTTGGTGAGAAATCCGGGTAGTACAGCACGGCGTAAATAAACGAACTATTAAAAATGCCTGAAAAGCTTGTGAAATTAGCTTTTTTAATTTTAAATTTTTAATTCCGCCCTGCGGTACTAGGGTACTAGTTTATTGATTAATGAATATCGGCAAATGTCTACTGTTTCTTACATTACTGTTACAGTTCCCGCCACAACTGCAAATTTGGGGCCTGGTTTTGATTGCATTGGTGCAGCTTTAAAGCTGCATAACGAATTTTATTTTACTACTCTTGATACTAGTGGGTTGATTATTCAAGCCTATGGAACAGAAGCTGCAAAGGTGCAAACTGATGAGACTAATCTTTTATATCAAGCCTTTCTCAAGTTATACCAACATATAGAACAAACACCACCAGGGATAAGAATAGAGCTTAACCTGCGTGTACCTTTAGCGCGTGGTTTAGGGAGTTCGGCCACTGCTATTGTCGGGGGGTTAGTGGGAGCGAATTATTTGGCAGGTTCACCATTGTCTAAGTTAGAGGTGATGGAATTAGCGATCGCAATGGAAGGACATCCTGATAATGTAGTACCAGCGTTCTTGGGTGGATGTCGTCTAGCGGCCACCAGCAGTACAGGTTGGGAAATTTGTGATATTCCCTGGCATCAGGATATAGTTGCAGTAGTAGCAATTCCTGATTTTGAGTTATCAACTTCAGAAGCGCGAAAGGTTGTCCCTACAGAAATCAGCCGTGCTGATGCGATTTTCAATATTTCTCATTTGGGTTTGTTGCTGCGAGGTCTAGCAACTAGTCAAGAAGAATGGTTAAAAGCCGCTTTACAAGATAAGTTACATCAACCTTATCGTAAAGCTTTAATTCCTGGTTATGATGCGGTAGAAAAGGCTGCTATTAATGCTGGCGCGTATGGGATGGTAATTAGTGGTGCAGGACCCACACTTTTAGCTTTAGTAAATATCACCAGAGCAATAGCCGTAGAAACAGCAATGGCAAATGCCTGGACTGAAATGGGTATACACTCAATTGTGCGAGCGCTCCCCCTGGAAACCTACGGGGGCAATTATATTACAGTTTTAGGATTTTAGATTTTAGATTGGTAATTGGTTGTTCATGACCAATCACCAATCACCCATTACCAATTAATTACCCAGTTATTTTGTAATGGGTAATTAGAAATGCAGCAACACCAAATATCTATAGCAATCCTAAGTGAGTTGAGAAAGTATCGGTGATAACGTAGCGTCACTTAAGTCATGGGAAGAGAACAGAAGTGTTTCCCTACTTTAGATATTTTGTTGATTAACATTAAATTATCGAGTCTGATGCACGTTATAATATATATTGATTGTATGTGTAATTTGTAAATAACAAAAGGTGAAGTTATGACAGTTATTACTAATTTACAGCAACTCTATGAAACAGATGACCATTTATGGTTATTAGAAACTATTCAATTATTAAAACAAAGTCGTTTTGATGAGTTAGATTTAGAAAATTTAATTGAGGAATTGGAATCATTGGCGAAAAGAGATAAACACCAAGTTAAAAATTTACTAGAACAAATAATTAGACATTTTTTATTATTGCAGTTTTGGATGCAAGAATATGACAGAAATAAAAATCATTGGCGTTCGGAAATTAGAAGCTTTCGAGTACAGTTAAAAGATAGATTAACGCCTAACTTGTATAATTATTTGAATTCTATTCTTACAACTATTTATGAGGATGCTTTGGGCTATGTTCAAGAAAAAACAGGTTTTACTGTAAATTTTCCCCCAGAATGTCCTTATTCTTTGGAGGAAGTTCTCGATATTAATTATTTACCTAATTGAGAAAGTCAGTGCTTGCACTTGAGTGTTTTGCTTTGTTTATCTAATCTATATACTACTGGCTTTTATTATTTATTCAGTAAGTCCTATTTATCATCGAAAATACCTGAAATGTTTCTGGATATTATTCTCTACAAAAATTTTGTAAATTGGGTTGGTGAAAAGAAACCCAACAGTAAAGGTTTCTAGCACTAAAATAGAAATATAATTCAATAGTGAGGTATTTATGGGTAAAGAAGAAGAACTACTAGAAAACTGGCGAGAACTCACACCGGAAAAGCAAAAAAAGTCTTAGAATTTGTGGAACTCCTGAAATCTGAGTCAGAAATAACACCTCCCGAATCTGATTTTGTACCACAAACCCCCTTAGCCCAAAAATTATGGGAAATCCGACAACGAGCGATCGCTACTGGTTTACGACTGCTGAACGAGGACGAAATTGAACAGGAACTGGCTGCACGTCGAGGTGGATTCTGTGAGTCTTAGGAAGACATACTTAGACTCTGGTTTGCATATCTTCTAGCGACTAAGTAGTCGTGCAAAATAAATTTTATATTTGGGAGAGGTAACAGGTAACAGGTAACAGATAAGGAATACAGAGATTTTTGTTTGTTCCAAAAATGTTAAATTAATTTTGCCCAGGTACTTATCTTGATTGTCAAGTGCGATAGCGCAAGCGCTGACTTGTCAGTTCGCTAATTTTTATTCTCCGCCAATGTCAGTTTTAGCAACAACTGAACCCTTAACATGAGATGCTGGTTAATTGATTGGTGAGTATTTACAAATAAATGTCTTTGGTTTCTACTGTTACTGTTAAAGTCCCCGCCACAACTGCTAATTTGGGGCCTGGTTTTGACTGCATTGGTGCTGCTTTAAAGCTGTACAACGAAGTTAAGTTCACTTGCCTTGATGCTGGTGGGTTAATTATTCAAGTTTCTGGTGCTGAAGCCCAAAAAGTGCAAACTGATGAGAGTAATTTGCTCTATCAGGCGTTTGTCAAGTTATATCAATATATAGAGCAGACACCGCCACCAGTGAAAATAGAGATTAAGTTGGGTGTACCGTTGGCTAGGGGTTTGGGAAGTTCTGCGACTGCGATTGTTGGGGGTTTGGTGGCTGCTAATCAACTAGCGGGTTCACCTCTGTCTGAGTTGCAAGTGATGGAATTAGCGATCGCTATGGAAGGACATCCTGATAATGTAGTACCAGCATTATTAGGGGGATGTCGTCTAGCTGCAACCAGCCCAACAGGTTGGGAAATTTGTGATGTTACTTGGCATCGAGATATAGTTCCAGTAGTTGCAATTCCTGATTTTGAGTTATCAACTTCAGAAGCACGGCGAGTTTTACCCACAGAAGTCAGTCGTGCAGATGCAATTTTTAATATTGCTCATTTTGGTTTACTGTTGCGAGGTTTGGCAACTAATCGCCAAGAATGGTTACAAGCAGCTTTACAAGATAAGTTGCATCAGCCTTATCGACAAGCCTTAATCCCTGGGTACGATGCCGTGAGTACTGCTGCTGTTGCTGCTGGTGCTTATGGCATGGTGATTAGTGGTGCAGGCCCTACACTGTTAGCTTTAGCAGATGCTTCTGAAGCGAAAACAGTGGCAACAGCCATGTTAAATGCTTGGAAACAAGAGGGAATTACATCTATTGTGCGATCGCTCCCCCTCGATACTCAAGGGGCAACAATTTTGTAATTCATAATTAGAAAAGAATTTGGCGTTGCATAATTGTATAAAGAAACTAGCTAGGGAGGAGTGAAGCGATCGCACCTCCCCAAATTCTCAACAAGCGATACTTATGATTATTTTTTGGCAGATCGAATAAATTTTCCTCCATGAGTTGTGCAGGGGTAGCAGGCTGTTTGGCATTTGCCTTCTGTAAACTCTTTTTGAACTTCTTGAACGCAGCCGTTTAGCCAGAACGTTATCTCCGATCCCAAACTACACTAATACCATTAAGTCAAAAGTTGCAATTTTTCTATAATCGAGTCATCATCGACAATGCCAGCTTTCAGGTTGTATTCAAATCTGCACTTTGCTTTCCGAAAATAACCACTGTAGGAAAATGATTTTTCTTGCTGCTTATACAACTCTATCTGCTCTTGTATAATCTGGTCTACAACATTGAGAGCAAATTGATATGCTTCTTCTAATTTGTCTGAATTATTGATACTTGTCAAATCATTTTCTAAATACTTGTAAATACCATAGGACAGTAACTCAGTAGCATGACTAATATATTCTCTTGTTGCTTGTTGACCCTCTTTTTTAGTTTGAACATAACGGTAAATTCTATAAGAATAGATCAATTGTAAATATATAGGTGAATCTTTTTCACCATTAAATAATCTATGTAATGGATATTTATTATTATTTGTAGCATCAAAAATAGCTTCCATAACTTCATATACACTATTTTTAGCTGTTTCTGGCTGCTCATAAAAAGTTGCATACCAAAATCGCAAAAGCGTATCGCTTTCAATCGTAGACTTTAGCTGCCTACTGAGATTATTGGAGAAAACTTCACCACGTTTTGTAATATAAGCGATTCCCTGATTAGCAAATACTTCTTTTACATATAAATTGAAGTCTTTATTACTTACTTTATCTTTGTAAGATATGGGAGTTTGAGTATTAGTAGCATCCGTGATTTTCTCAACTATCTCAATATCACTTGTTTCGTACAAACGTACATTTACAAAAACATTTTGAAGTCTATTAATTCCTTCACGTTTACTTTCCTTGAGAACTTCGTAGATAACACGAGTCGTTTGTAAACCGTTTACAATTATAGGATTATAGGTAGGTAAAATGTATTTTCCACTTTGTAAAGTAGATGGAATTTCCATTTTTTCACAAATGATTGTTACCCCATTGTTAAGCAAAGGAAAATATATCGCTGAATCTGGATCAATTAATGTTTCTTTCATTCTTTGATTCGGTCTAACTTTAAATCCTAAAAAAGAACGAATATTTTCAGAAAATAGAAACTCATAAGTATTATTAGTAGATAATTCTTGCTCAACTAAACGACAAAGTTCATCAGCTTCAATGCGAAAGTTAGCGGCTCTGACGTTACCAACAGAGTATGTATATAAGCCTTGTCCTTGTCTATCAGAAGTTATGATGTTTGATATTTGAGGATTAAAAATAAACTTGATATCTTTGCGTTTAGCTTGTGCTTTAATTAGCTGACTAATTTTTTCATAAATTTCTTCTGCATCCCAAATTTCAAAGTCATCTGGTCTATGGTAAGCTAGATAGTTAGCATGATTTGAAGCATATTTAGGATCATTGTTAGAGCCATTATACACAAAATAATATTTGATTTCGATTAAAAAACCATCTCTAGATAGTTGCTGATATTCATTTATTTTAGGTTGAAGTAATTCCGAATTTGGCTTACTTATTCCATAGACAAAAGAATCGTCTACATCGTGACGAAATTTATCAAGTTCGTTATTTTTTAAACTAGGACTATTCTTACACTGGAATACCATTAGTGTATAGTAGCCGCCTTGCTCTACAAACACAGCCCCATCTAAGCCACCATCTTGACCTTTAAGATCGGGCTTTTGCCTTATTTGAATGTCATCATATACTTCTTGAAATGGTCTCTCTGTAATCGCAGCCATTGAGAAAATTTCAAATGCTGTATCTTTAGTTACATTAAATTGCCCAGAGATTCTATCTAAGTATCCGTCTATAAATAGTTGCTTGTTATCCATTTTAATTTTCAATATTGGAAGTGACTTTTCAATCCTAATTCAATGTGAGAGTAAATTGCCGAATCTCTTCTGCAATTGGCGCGAAATAAATCACAGCAGCAAAAGCTCAACAATATCGAGTTTCGATATAGAGATTTTGAAAATTTAGGTTTACCCAATGAGAGTTTTGATGCAATTGTTTGTGTCTTCGGGATTTTCTTTGTTCCCGATATGGTTGCAGCTATTCGAGAGCTTTGGCGGATGGTTCGTCCTGGTGGTAAACTAGCCATCACCTCGCTTTGCTATCGCACAGAAGAAATAACACAATAAAAAATATTTTTTTAGATAAGTTCCGTAGTCGGTTGTATTATATTGCTCTGAACCAGAAACCATCAAGAGCATTTTCATAAATCCCAGTCACCTATCCCCAATCATTCACTATATATATGGAGCAAATACAAATGGATATAAAAGAACTTAATTCGCAAATTCAGGCACTCCAGCAAGAACGCGATGCACTGACTAATAATGATGTAGAGTCTGGGGAAAATAACTCACCCTTAGCAATAGTAGAGGCTTACCGTCGTCAAGCTAGAGAAAATGCTCAATTGTCGGCTGAACTCAAAGGCATTGATGATGCGATCGCATTTCTAGAGAGGCAGCTACAACAGCAGCAAGGCTATCTAAGCAAGCGTTCAGCCCTATCCATCCGCATCTCTCAACAGCAGCAACAGCTAGAAGAAGCCAAAAAAGTCGCTCAAGTTCATGCCCAAAACGTTAATCAACTCGCACAGGAACTAGCCACAGAAATCAAACTCCTCAAAGCTTGCGCTGATGAACTTAGTCCCATGTATTGGCAGGTTTACTACAAACCCTTCATCACCGGATTTAAAACCATCTCCGTTCCCTATGTCCGTTCCGATGGAGAAGTATGGACAATTGTCAACCGTGTTGTGTAAAGACTCGATATCAATTTTGTAGAAATGTAAATTCCATATAAAAAATCGGAATTATAACGTAAGACGGCAATCAATGTTGCCGTTTTTTTGTTGACGTTACAAAACTTTGCTTTTAGAATGGACACGAGCCTATTTTAGTAAGTATTTATTACTAATTATGCCCAAAATAGCAAATATTAGGGGCCAACTCGTTTACAAAAGTAACGATTCCTTAATATAATGTAAACAAAAGCGAAACCAAAAATATATTGTCAGAAGTGATGAATGCGATAGAACTTCCTTGGTTGTCAGCCATAATTTTTCTGCCATTAGTGGCCACCCTAGCCATCCCCTTCATTCCCGATAAAGACGGCAAAACCGTCCGCTGGTATGGGCTAGGAATAGCATTTGCAGACTTTGCATTAATGATTTTTGCCCTCTGGCAGAGCTACGACTTCCAAAGTTCAGCCCTGCAACTAACAGAAAACTATACTTGGATACCCCAGATTGGTTTTAACTGGGCTGTCGGAGTTGATGGTTTGTCAATGCCCCTAATACTTTTAACAGGCTTAATCAACACTCTCGCAGTATTCGCGGCTTGGAAAGTAGACAACAAGCCGCGATTATTTTATGCCTTGATGTTGGTAATGTACAGCGCCCAACTAGGCGTATTCCTCGCCCAAGACTTGCTAATGTTCTTCTTAATGTGGGAAATCGAGTTAGTACCCGTTTACTTACTAATTTCCATCTGGGGAGGAAAAAACCGCCGCTACGCAGCCACCAAATTCATTATTTATACAGCCGCAGCATCTATATTTATTCTGGTAGCTGGTTTTGCAATGGCATTCTATGGTGATAACTTCACCTTCAACATGACAGCATTGGGAATGAAAGAATATCCCCAGCTCTCAGAACTCTCACTATATGCAGGTTTCTTAATAGCCTACGGTGTAAAACTACCAATTTTCCCTTTCCATACATGGTTGCCAGATGCTCACGGTGAAGCATCTGCTCCTGGTTCCATGATCTTGGCAGGTGTATTGTTGAAGATGGGTGGTTATGCACTTATCCGCTTCAACGTTGAAATGTTAACAGATGCCCACGCTGTTTTTGCTCCAGTATTAGCAGTATTAGGAGTAGTTAACATAGTTTACGGTGCTTGTTGCGCCTTTGCTCAAACCAACCTCAAACGCCGCTTGGCTTACTCTTCAATTGCCCACATGGGGTTTGTGTTAATTGGGATTGCTTCCTACACAGAAATCGGCATCAGCGGTGCTGTGTTACAGATGGTTTCCCACGGTTTGATTGCAGCTAGTTTGTTCTTCCTATCTGGTGTGACTTACGAACGTACCCACACCTTAATGATGGATAAAATGGGTGGCATGGCTAAAGTAATGCCCCGAACCTTCGCACTATTTACTATCGGTTCAATGGCTTCTCTAGCTTTACCCGGCATGAGTGGCTTCGTCGGTGAGTTAATGATATTCTTGGGTATTGGCACCAGTGATGTTTACAGTTCTAGCTTCAAAATTGTCATCATCTTCTTATCAGCAGTTGGCGTAATTCTCACCCCCATTTATTTACTCTCCATGTTGCGTCAAGTGTTCTACGGAGAGCAAAGCCAAGAATTACATTTAGATGCTGTTGTATCTGATGTTAAACCTCGTGAATTATTCATCACCGCTTGTTTATTGCTTCCTATCATCAGCATTGGTTTCTATCCTAAGTTAGCTACACAAGCTTATGATGTGAAAACAGTCGAAGTTGCTGCTCATGCTCGTCAAGCATTACCAGTTATTGCTCATCAACAACCAACAAACTTGTACTCGCAAATCTTCACAACACCAACATTAGCGAGTTCTGAAATTGTTAATATAGCCGAGTAATTATAAAGCCCAAAAAGGGTTCTGTAAGTAAATCTTAAATAAGAGGGGAATTAGGGGTGGTTTTAGAACTACCCCTAATTAATTAGGACTTACGCAAGTGTCACAATAAAAATCTGTTGTAGGGTGCGTCAGACTGCATAAATCTTGCAAATAAACAGATTGTTGATATCTGACGCACCTTACCAATGTACAAGTTGCGGAAGTCCTGTTAATATTTAGTCAGGGTGAATTAGACACACAAGATAAGATGATATTGATATTGACAGATTTAGAAATCACCTAATTAGCTTGCTTTGTAAATTTGTAGGGTGCGTCAGACTCGATAAAATTCATCAACAATCAACAGAAATTTGACATCTGACGCACCTGACTACTGAACCTGTCATTTTCAGATTTACAGAATACTATCAAAGCTTGATAAGCGGTTTTTTTAATATCCTATTTATCAAGACTCAATTACATAAGTCTTCATAGCATGAATAAACAAACCTAAACCCCAACCTAAAAGAGGGAAAATTGCCCAAAAATATGAAGGACTTATCAACAAATTTAACAGAATTAAAAATCCATTTACCCCAACAAAAGTAATCAGATGTGATTTAAATTCCTTACGTTCTTGGGCTTTTGATTTATGTTGTTTTTTCACTTCTATTTCCCTTGTTAACCATTCTTGTTCCGCAGCTTTTAATGACTCTGATGAAAGTCCCAATTCTGATGCAATTTCTATAATCTGTTCCCGTGTAAATTCTCCCTGTTGCTGACGGGCAAAAGCTACTTCCAAAATCTGTTGCATTTCTTCTGAGTTATAAGCCATATAAATACCTAAGAATGTGAAAAATAGCCTGTAAAATTAACTTATTTTAGGTAAATATTCTTTATTAAGAATCTCTCACTAAAAAAATTAGGTGATGTAGCTAAAGCTTCAAAACCATTAAAAAAATATTTACCTGTTTTTATGAACTGCTTAGAAATATATTTTATATCTGAAAAAATAATCTATAAAGTAATTGATAGTACAAATATGGATTTATTAGGTTTGTTTTTATAAAAAATAGGATTACTATTTGATTTTTGAACAGGATTAAGTATTGTAGGGTGCGTTAGGATGAAATCCGTAACGCACCGTTATCAAGGGTTTGGTGCGTTACGCTGTCGCTCTAAGCGTAGCCATGCCCGCAAGGGCTTTACACACCCTACGTATATTTTTAATAATCAAATCAGATTCCTATATCTTTTCAAAGTATTTTATTTGACTTGTTCTTCATCAAACTGTTCTCTAGTTGTCAAGAAATCAAGAATAGTTTGAGCTAACGCTTTTGCTGCTAAATATGGCACACCATTACCCACAGTTTTAAACATATTGGTAAGTGACATATTTTCTGGAAGTGAGAAATTAGCGGGTAAAGATTGTATAGCTAAAGCTTCCGCTACAGAAATACGTCTAATTTTGTAAGGATGCAAATGTACTTCGTTATTACCATAACAAGCTGTAGGAGAATAACGCCATCTGTGCAAACGTTTAAATGACTTTTTAGAATCATCTCCCTCATCAATAGTAGCAAATTTAGTAATACCTGCTCTGGGTTGAAAATAATGTTTTGCATTGAGATGGTTTAAGACATCATTTTTTTTAAACCAATATTCAACAGTTAGTTTTTCAGGAATATTTTCAGGACAAACAATTATAGAATCTTCTTTAAATGGTTGGCTTTTATTCCAAGGATAAGCAAACACTTCTGATTGAGTATGTTTAATATATTTTTCCCAAGGAAAAGTAAAATCATCTTTAA
The DNA here is from genome assembly GCF_057568715.1 of Anabaena sp. EIM26. Lineage (NCBI taxonomy): Bacteria > Bacillati > Cyanobacteriota > Cyanophyceae > Nostocales > Nostocaceae > Anabaena > Anabaena sp. EIM26. The sequence goes on from NZ_CM172472.1 coordinate 4,715,075, forward strand.
GTTCTATATCTTTGAGGAAATTATTTCTAAAGCCAATTAAAATAATTCTATCTCTATCTTGAGGTACACCATATTCAATAGAATTAATTAACCGTTCTGTTAATATATAACCTGCTTGTTGTAATTTAATTTTTAATGATTCATAAAATAAACGATGTTTTGTTGTTCTCCACAAACCTTTGACATTTTCAAATAAAAAGAAATCAGGTAAGTTTTGACAAATCAATTCAATATAACATTCTGATAGTTTACCATTATCACCTAAATGTCCTTTATTTTTTCCACCAATAGAAAAATCAGGACATGGAGGACCACCAATAAAGCCAATTATATGATGTGATTTACGGGAATGTTTGACTAATTCATTTAATCGTTGTGCTGGTGTTCCTGCTGTTAATTTGCTTACGTCTGCGGCTTCTCCTTGATGATATCCATATTCAGGAGATGGGAGTTTGAGTATTTCCCGTGAATAGCGATATGCGGATATGAAGGGGGGGAATATTTCATTGACGTAAGCGATTTTATAGCCGGTGGTTTCAAAGCCTAAATCGAGGAATCCTGAACCGGAGAAGAAGGAAAAGATTGTGGGTTGATAGTTTTTAATAAAAGTATCATTCATGGAGTTAACCCTGGGTAAGTTACTTAGTTAACACACCCTAAGCTCTACTTGTTTTTCGATAGTTGCCTGTATAAAATAGGGGAAATGACCCCTTAGAGTCAAATCCCCAAAGCTAGAACAGATATCTACTTCTTCTTCTTGGGTGAACGCTGTGAAAGCGCCGAACCAGCAACGGACTTGCTGGCTTTGCTAGTCCTACCGTCACGAAGTATTTTAGAGGCTGTTTTAGCTACTTTAGCACTGGTTCTTCTTTGAACCATAGTTTTACCTCTCGTTAGTGACACCTACATCTCAACCAAGACCTAATGCTTCAAGCAGAATATGTCGATGTAGGAGGAGGATTTACCCTCTAGGAGTACATTAACACTACAGAGACTTTCATAAGTAGGCATTGAGTTTAAATAGTTGAAGCCAGTTTAGGCAGTCAGCTTGACAGTAAATTTGTGTATTGTTATAATTTCATCACTTTTACTTATAAAATTACGTATGAGTATTTATAGTTCTAATAGTATTCGCTGGACTAACGGATGGTATGCAAATCCTGAAATTCTGGAAGTAAAGAAAAGCAATCTAAATAAAATTGCCGCTTGGTGGAAAAATCAAGGCAACCAAAATTTTAGCCTTTATCATGTTTTAGAGTACAGACAAGTTTTTAACAGAGATACTTTCCAAGTAATTTGGGAGCCTGTAAAATCTCAAGAACTAGGAAATACTTTAATTTCCAAACCAAATCTAGAAATCAATAATGATATAGCATTAATTTCTTATATTAATCATGATAATAATCCTCATGAAATCGAGACGTATGCTATTGATTTAGATATTGAAAGAGACAACCTTTTTATATGGTTTGGAAATCCACAACAAGTAATTATTTTCATTAAAAGTTAAATTATTAACTTTCCTGTAAAGCGATAGCAAAACTCAACAAAAACAACCTATTTCATTGTTGGGTTTTCTCAACCAAACCTACATTTTTTTTTCAAGCTGCGTTACTAAAATAGAAATATGTATGAAGAATTTATAGATTTTGATGGTATCTTCAATCTTGCAATTAAAGAAACTGAAGAACTCATTAAGTTGGGTTTTGATATTAGTGATCCTTGTATTGTCACACCACTGGGATGGTATGCTAATAAATATCCAGAAATTGTGGAACGTTGTAATGAAGCTTTGCTAGAATTGAGTGATAAGCAAGCTGAATCTACTCCTGCATTTGTTGGTGCTGGATACTCTGATAATCATTTACATAGTTTTTAATTAATCTGTGATTTCAAGTGTATTAGTTACATAATACAAGAGTTGAACTATTCAATAATTTCATCATATTGATTTAAATCATCTTCCTGTAATTGTTTGATATCCCCAAACACATCTGCTAAAGTTTTTTCATCTAGCCATTGATGACGTTCTTTTGTATAGTCTCCTTTACCAGGAATGAAATATTGAATAAATCGAATAGTATCGGCAACTCCCAGAGAATTTATTAATGCATCGTAGCCTTGTTTAATAATTTCATGTTGGGTTTTCATCATTGCTTTCCTCTACTTGTATTACTTCTGCAAGCCATTGCACAGGGTTGTTAATTTTTACGTTAATTAATTGAGAATATTTTTGAGATTTTTTAAGAAGTCTATCATCTGTTGTCAGAAATATATCTGCCTGACTTCTTTCAGCACTAGCAATGTGAGTAGCATCATAGCTGGAGAATCCTAATTTTTGAAGTTCGGTGGCTCTGTCTTCAATGAAGACGCTGTTAATAACTTTAATTTTAGCAATCAAGAGTAATTTTTTGACGTTCTGGAGTCTTTCTAAATCAGGTGTTTGATTTAATTCTGATATTAAAGCACTGCTGTTGATTAATTTCCAATTTTCTGATTGACATTGACTCAGAATTGTCATAATAGCCTGTGCTTCTACATAAATACGAGATTGCATTTGATCATCAAATGGACGATTCAGACAACAAGCATCAAGATATATTCTATATTGTGTAATCATGGTATTTAATCATCTGAATCATAACTATAAGGTGTTCAAAAAATAAATGTTTAATTTACAACGAATATTCACCGGATTTGTATTAACACTGTTCCAAATAATATACCGGATAAGTAATTTATTTGTCGAGATTAAATATTGTTTCCGCAAACGTGCCGCATTGACAAAATATCAAGAAATTCTCGATTGGGTTAAAACTCAAAACCTTCCCTTAGATACCAGCGAAGCCTTGAAATTACCTGATCATTTACTTGGTATTACTCATGATGACTTAGTTCAAGTCCTCCATACATCAGAGGATACCTACTTTGTAGCAATCATGATTAATTATAGCTCAGGTATAACAGGTACAACACACAGAGTTAAGGGTATATTTGCTTGTGATGAACCTTTAGAACCCAGATATTTGACTAAAATTCCTAATGTTTGTCACCGTATCAATATTTTAGGAGAATATCAAAAACCATATAAAGTAGCCTGGGCGTTTACAAATATTGAAGTTGATAAGCAATATAATGATTGTCTATTTGCAGTTCATCGTCAATTAAACTAATTATTTTATAACTTGATTAATGGGGTATTTGCGCGAATTTATCCAAAAAGATATTATTACTTGATAGGTATCTCTGAAGACAACCTATCGAGTATTGTCTTCATTAATTGCCTTTTTCAGCAAGTGCTTCTAAATGAAAAGCAACATTATTAAGTGCAAACTGAATTTCTGTACTGTGAGGAATACTTCTCCATCTTGGTGTGGTTGCATGATCGAGCGCGGTTGTATCTAAGTATCGCGCAAAAACTATCAATTTTTCTGAATCTGTTACCGCTGTAGCTAAATTTTCCAAAAATTCTTGAGGTGTCATAGGTTCGCAAATAGTGTAAACATCTGAGAAAATCAGAGATGTTATGAGAATAACTGCTACACCATCATCAATCTGTTCAAAATTGCCGTAAATTTGTCCAATTTCAAAAATAAAACCCGCTTTTGATTTGGGAATAACTCCAGTGAAAGCGGGTTGCAAATTTCTGATTTGGTGCGAAATTATCCGACAACTTCAACTGGCTTTGCTTCTGGTAACAACCGCTTCACACTTTGCTTAACAAAAGCTTCCAAAACAGCTATTTTTTGATTCTGCTGGAATACGGTTTGTAAAACTTGGCGCAATTTTTCCAGGTTCAAAGCATTTCCTGTTTCTAAAGCTATTTCTTGCTGTTCAAAATATTCAACTAAGCTTAAACCAGCAACTCTAGTCAAATAAGCTGCACTCACTCCTTCCACCATTCCCCCAGCAACGAAGGTGACAGCATTAGTTTTGAGAATACCAGTAACAGCCCTTGTAGAAAGTTCCACTAAACCTAATTTCAACATTAAGCTTCCCATAGTTCCAGCTACTTGTTGCGCTTGTTCTAGGGAAATTTTTTGCTGATAAATATTACCCAAATCCATCACCATTTGGGCATTAATCGCCGCAGTTGCTAGTATATCTAAGGCAGGAATTGGGTTAGCAAAGGCAGCAGCAGCGGCAATCCACTGATTTTGTTCTATGATGGGTGTAGAGCGATCGCACCTCACCCTATTTAAACAACTTTTCGCCTCAGCTTTCAATAACAGCACTTTCCGCAGAGTCGTTGTACAAACTAGCTGCTGTCCTTGCTGCGCTAATATTTCGGTTAACTGCTGTGTTAACTGTTGAATATCAGGTACTGGTTGTTCCATCCATTCTTGCACAGTACCATCAGCTTCATGTTTCCGCACTTTCACAGGCACAGGATTTACTGCTGTTGCGACTATATTTCCTTCCATGCGCTGTTTCAAGGACTGCAACACTGTTGCACGTTCATCTGGCATATACTGGTCTTGTTTGTTAAAAACCAGCAATGTTGGCTGTTTTATTGCTTTGAGTTGTTGCAAAACTTGAAATTCTGAGTCTGTCAAATCACCGTTTGTCAGGAATAAAACAAAATCAGATTTTTGCACTTGTGACAAAATAGCTACATTTGAGTTTTCACCCAGTTCTGTAAACAAAGGTGCTGTTTCTGAAAAATGTAGAGATTTTGTATCTAAAGTCTTGAGAATTTGAATAATTGTACTTTTACCTACTGACTTTCCACCAGTAACAGCAACTTGAATTTCTCGTCTATCTAACTCTAAGGGTAATTTAGCAAGTTGTTCGCGTAGGCTTTCTAAAGCGGGATGATTGACTGCTTCTTGTGCAAGTTGGTTGATGACAGCTTCTGTTTGTGCGATCGCTTTTTCCACAGATGCCCTATCTACAACCATATCATTTAGCTGTTCACCGGGGCGATTTTTCTGCAATAACCACAAACCCCCACCTACAGCTAAAGCACTCAACAGGCCGAATTCTCCCACCTGGACTATGGAATCATGCCAAGTGTCTAACATCCACAGGGAGAAGGACAATCCCAGTCCTCCCACCAATATTGGTTTATGTAACTTCACAATTCTGATTCTCCGCGCATGGATAGCTTTATCTTCAGAATAGATCAAAACCTGCTTTTGGGAGTGCCACAAGTAAACAGATTTAACTATAAAATACAATTATGCACTGGTTGAATAAATATTCACTTATTTATAACTTGAGGTTAATACAGATGACACAAGAATTAATCGACCTCAGAAACAGCATTACAGAAGGACGTTACACAGATGCTTTAGCAATTGTGGATGAATTAGAGGGAATGAGTAAACAAGCAATTATACGTAATATTCAAGCTTTTTTAAAGATTCTGCTGATTCATTTGATTAAAAACCAAATTGAGCAAAGATTAACCAATTCTTGGATTGCGTCTATTCGTAATTCATTGATAGAAATCAAAAAACTCAACCTGAAAGATAATAAAAAATCCTATTACATCAATCAAGATGAATGGCAAATTTATCTAGAAGATGAAGTTACACTAGCAATAGCAGATGCAAGTTTAGAGGTTTTGAATGGTACTTTAAAAAGACAGCAACTTTCGCAAATTTTAAATAAACCACAATTAATATTAAATGCAATTGAGTTATTAGCAATGACATATAATTATCCAAATAGAGAATTACCAGACATTATAGATAATTATCTTGCTCAATTACCTGGTGTTGAAGATGGGAACAATGGCTAGAATTATCAACTAATGCCAAATTATTAAAATTTAAGGTAAATGAATATGAATACAAAATTGGTTGAATCTCTAGCCAAAATTATTTTGTCTTTATCTGAAGAAGAAAGAAAACTATTAGAAGTTAAAATTAAAAACTTACCAACATCTTCAATAGTTAACCAATCAAGCAAACAAAATATCTTAGATTTAGAAAATCGTTTAAAACAATTTGAAAAACAATATCAGATGTCATCAAGCAGTTTTTACCAGCAATTTAAATCAGGTAAATTAGGAGATGGAATGGACTTTTTTGAGTGGAGTGTCTTCTATGAAATGTGGAATAATGCACAACAACAATTAACACCCACAGAGAGTTAATTTGCCAATGGAACTCCAAGATTATATTATCAGGGTTAAAACAAAACTGGATACAAGTTCAGCAGTTAAGGAAATTGTGATAGTTGATGAAAGAATTTTACTAAATCGAGGTTACTTCCGAGCCAGATTGACTTTAAATAACGGTGACTTTCTAGAACTTGCTGAATCTTTTACTATCACAGATGAGGATTGTGTTACTCTTGATTATCGTTATCAATGGATGGATAAAACTAAGGAAAAATTGAGAAAGCGTTGGGATAGTGTCAGGCATTTTCCCAATTTACCGAATTTTCCGCACCATGTCCACATCGTTCAAGAATCGAACGTAGAACCAAGTCAATGTCGGAATATCCTAGAATTAATCGACTTGATTGAAAAAGAACTTCAATAAAACAAAACCCCGCAATCAATTAAGATTACAGGGTCTTCTTTTCCAATTTGGTGGCGGGAAGTGGATTTGAACCACTGACCTTCGGGTTATGAGCCCGACGAGCTACCAGGCTGCTCTATCCCGCGTTGCTTTTGTCTCTCGACTTCTTTAATATAGCGCGAAGTCAAAAGTTTGTCAACTACAAAAGCGATAATTCTCCAATTACTTCCAAACGCTTGTATTTTCCGAGGTTCATAAACTTCTCAGATAGGCTCTGGGCAACGCTGGGAGTAATCCAGCCCATTTGTTGCAGCAGGTGAATGGCTACGGCATATTTTGCCCGTTTGGCTCCATCCATGACTTTAATTGCTAATCCCATGCCTTCACCAAGTCGGCCGATGCACTGCACACCTTCTGCACCAGCTTTGCTGACAAGTTCACTGGGAGCTAGGCGCATCAATTCGGTGTCAAATTCCCCATCTCCAGCCACCATAGTGGGATGATGATTCATGGCGCGGACGACACGTTCCATATCCAAGCTATTGCTAGAGGCAAGCACCGCATATAAAGAAGCCATTTGACTGAGTTGCATTAAATATGTGGGTGCGCCACAGTCATCATGGGCGGTGAGAAATTCTTCTGCTGGCATTCGCAGCAATTCTGCTACTTTGGTGATAATTAACTGCTGGACTGGGTGTTTACGATCCAAGTAGTTGTTTAAAGGCCAATGGCGTTGCTGACAGACGGCTAACATTCCGGCGTGTTTACCGGAGCAGTTGTATTCTAGAGGACTGCGTTTATCTTTAGGAATTGGGCATTGGAGGGCAGTTGGATCAAGATCAGCCCGCCAAATAATGTTAAATACCTGTCTCACCTGCTCTAAGGTTCCTTTGTGGGAACTGGTGATGATGGCTAAGTCGCGATCGCTCAAATCGTATCGCTCTAGTGTGCCTGTGCTGGCGACAGCTAAGGCTTGAAATGGCTTGAGGGCTGAACGGACAAATGCAGCGGTTTCGGCGTTGCCAGCAACTGACAGAACTCGTCCCCGTTCGTCGCTGACTACAGCCTGGACTATATGCCGAGATTCGATAATACCTTCCCGCAACAACCGGACTTCCAGTGCTGCGGACTGAGTTCGTTTTCCCATTGTCATGGGTTTATATCTATTTTGTAGGTTGTCAGTTGTCAATTGTCAGAGGGAAAAGGCAATAGGCAATAGACAGTAGTCTATTTTCCCCTGTTCCTTGTTAAGAGTTCCTAATGACTAATGACTAATGACTAATGACTAATTTATAACAAATGCCAAACTATAGTACCAATAAGATACATTAAAGCCAAGGCTGCAAAGGTAATTTGTAAGCGTTGGAGAATGGGTTTAATTTCGTAGGAGACAATCAAGCGATCGCGTGTGATGACATCCTGGGGTTTTGTCCAGGTTTGTCCGTCGTACCAACCAGATTCTTCATAGAATACTGTGGGGCTGTAAAGGCGATCGCGCACATAGAACCAACCCAAGTACAACCGCACCAATACCATCACCACTCCAACGCTCGCTGTGGCTGCTCCACACAGCACAAAATAAACCAGATTCTTTTGTGGAGGAAAGCTGGCCGCAGCTACAGGCCCTGCCAATAGCCACGACCAACTCCAAATCCAAAAAATTTTGCTGGTGTAATCGCGCCACTTTGCAGCGCTATCACGAAACAGCCATGCATTTTTTAACTCTTCGTACTCATTGAGCGGTTGTTGTTCTGTAGGAACTGGGCAATTAGAAACCGAGGATTTCATCATCTGGGCTGATCCTCACCGTCATCGGAGTTTGGTAGCGAAATGCGTTCGGCATGAACCCAGAACGCTTCTAAATTATAAAACTCACGTTCTTTTGGCATCATGATGTGAACGATCACGTCGCCATAGTCTTGTAGCACCCAACTTCCCTCAGCCTTTCCTTCTGTTCTTAGGGGACGACGTTGCAAATCGCTTTCAACTTTGGCTTCAATTGCTGCTGCGATCGCTCTGACTTGTACCCTAGAATAGCCAGTCATCATCACAAAGTAGTCAGACAGGTAAGAAACCTCTGCTACCCTGAGCAGTAAAATCTCGCCAGCTTTGCGTTCTGACCCAGCTTCGGCGATGGTTATAGCTAATTTGCCACTGCCATCATCAGTTTGAGCCATTGATCTGTTCACAGTATTCTTTGTCAGTGGAACAGATTGTAGGGGGAAATTTCCTTGGAAATAATCAGTCATTAAACCTCAGGTGCTTTTTTCCTTTTATAACAATTTGTCTGATGTACTTACAACAAACCGACAATTGTGTGAATAGGTTTTTTTGAATAGTGACATACTCCACACACTCCTTTACCCTTCGGTGAACAGGTAAGTGTGGGCTTCTCAGCGACTCTTCTTTGAAGACATTAACTGAGCTTTAAAGTCCTATGCCCTAGGAGCTTTTTTGTAAAATTATTTAACAAAAGTTAAATAGGCTGCTTTTCAGCATTTAATTTGTATTACACCTATCAATAAAATTATATCAGATTTGACTAGTTCGTGAATCAGGACTTACGCAATTGGCATATCAGCAGGGTGCGTTAGACTTTATAAATCCTGCAAATAAACAGATATTTGATATCTGATGTGGTTGGTGAGCTTGCCGAACCACACCATGCAACTTTAGTCATATCAGGTTAAGAAATACACATATACCTTTAAAAGCTATTAAACTTCCTGTTTAGTAATCACTATTGGTTGAATTGCTTTACCATCTGCCATCAACGAGTGGCACAATGTTTCGTACTGATTTAAGGCTTGCTCAAATGCATATTGCTCAATCGCATATTGGCGACTATTGCAACCAAGGGTTTTTACCTTTTCCGGAGTTTGGTACAAGTCTAAAATTGCCGTTGCTAAAGCTTGGGGATCTTCTGGAGGTACAATCACTCCACCACCGCTTTGTTTAATTGCTCTCGCTGCCGTACCATTATCCGGTACAGATCCCACTAAGGCTCTGCCACTGGCAAGTAGAACTTGGATTTTTGATGGCATATTGAAGGAAATCACGTTTTTTTTCTGCACTACCAAACCCACATCTGCTGCTGCTAACATTTGCGGCAGATCTTTTCGGTCTTGAAAAGGTAATAACAAAACATTATCTGCGCCCCAGTCAAGACATTGCTGTTGCAACCGCTGCAAGCCTTTGGCCTCACCGACAACCACGAAAGCAATTTCTGGGATATCACGTAGTTTTACAGCCGCTTTAATCACTGTCTCTAAGCCTTGTGTTAAGGCAATGTTGCCAGAATATAAAGCCACAAATTTACCATTTAGGTTATGTGTAGCACGGAAAGGGTTATCTTCTTGTGGTAATGGACGGATGAAGTTGACATCAACCCAATTAGGAATTTGGACGATTTTTTCGGCTGCTATATCCTTAGAAAGCAAGTTTTCTACAAACCCATCAGCAATTACACTAATTTTACTGGCGGATGAATAGGCAAATTTTTCTAATGCTGTAAATATTTTAATCAGCCATTTGTTTTTCAGCAGACCGACGTGGATAGCTGCTTCAGGTAATATATCTTGTAAATTTAAGATCACAGGACAACCGCGTAACCATCCTAAAAGTGCAGCAGGTACGCACACTGGTAAAGATGGTGACGTAGTAATAATTACATCAGGTCGCCAACCCATGATGGCCGGAAAAAAACTGGTAATTACAAAACTAGCATCTAGCATCACTCGATCTAACAGGTTTGGTTGGGGACGAATCCAAACATAACTACGTTGGATATCAACTCCTTCCTTTTGTTCGTTTAAATACAACTTACCCCGATAGTCTGGATAAATTTGACGTTCCGGGTAATTGGGCATAGCTGTAACTACGCGTACTTGATGTCCACGTTTGACCAGTCCCTCTGCTAATTCAGTCATTAGCGGGGCTATACCAATAGGCTCTGGGTGGTAATTGTAGGAGTAAATTAAAATCCGCATAACAAATTAGTCGGAGTTTCCTGGTTTTTTGTTGAACGAAAATCAGTATTTGTTTTTAAAGTCACTGTGGATCATAGAGTCACCTGTATAAATTCATTATCTCTTTATACATATTTTTTGCCAGTAAATTTTCGTTGAAGATTATGTAAATTTTGATATTAGCTTCTTAAATGAAGATGCAGTTTTTGATGCAACTGTTCCATGAAGTCTATAGAAACTTTGTATTTTTGAGATTTTACAACCTATAAAAATGTAGTTATTAATACTTTTTAAATTTTTATGGAAACAATGTATTTGCTGTGTACCTAATATTCTCTCTCTGGTGTACTTTTTGTCAACTACAGCATAATTCAAGAGTCAGAGTTCCCTCTCTCACCTGAGTTCGACATAAGATAATTTGTGGAAAACTCGCCCCCAGTATGAGTCTCAACGCCTTATTCTCTCGCTCTTAAAAATCATCACTCCGTTCGCGTAGCGTCTCCGGAGGAGAAACTCCGAACACCGAACTCAGGTTCTCTCCATCAATAACAGCTAAAATTTACCCAGAACCGCTTTGGGCTTGGGTAAATTCAGAAATTAAATTTGGTAGTTTTAGCAGTAGATTACATATCAAAAAAAATTCAGTTTGCGGTTTTGGCTAAACAGCCCCACTGTTTTTGTTAAACAATATGGCTATTGTTTTGAAAATCAGCCTTAAATCGTAAACGAAAGTCCAATTTTTTTGATACTGTAAATCCAGGCGAATGACATCCTCAAAACTGCGTACTGTCGAGCGTCCGTTGACTTGCCATTCGCCCGTCATTCCTGGTTTGACATCAAAACGCTGCCACTCTGGTACTTCGTAGCGTTCTACTTCGTCTGGGGTAGGTGGTCTGGTGCCGACTAAGCTCATTTCACCTTTGAGGACGTTCCAGAATTGTGGTAGTTCATCTAGACTTGTGCGGCGCAAAAAGCGACCTACGCGAGTAATGCGGGGATCGTTATCATTTTTAAAGAAAGCGCCTTCTACTTGATTTTTGACTTGACCTTTCTTAGCTTCGGCATCCACGCACATTGAACGGAATTTCCAAATATAGAAACGCTTCCCCATCCAACCGCAACGAATTTGACGGAAGAAAATTGGTCCGGGATCATTGACTTGAATGGCGATCGCAATGGGAATGAATAAAACCGCTGTAATTACTAAACCTGTCAATGATCCCACTATGTCAATCAGTCTTTTCATCCAAGAGGTGACAGAAGGATGAGTCTGAGGTAGCGGATCTACTTTCCGAGCAACGTCTTTCCGACTATCTCCAGGGTGATTAGATTCTATTGTTTTGCTGCTGTTCACAGACTCAATAGAAAATACCTGATCTAATCCTGTCAGATTCAGCACTGCCATCACTTGGGGGGTTACATTACGAAGTACGAATGAGATCCCTTGTTCTTGGGCATATTTATAATTACTTACCAAAGCCCCTAAACCGCTACTATCCATAAAAATAGTATTTTGGAAGTCGAGGACAACTTGCTGGGGATGGGAATCAGCTTGCATTAAGTTTCGGCAGGTTTGCTTTAAGCTGACAGCCTCAAGCACGCTCAAACGCATCGACATTTGCACGATTGCTGTGTCCTGAAGGTAAGTAACTGGGAAATCTGCCTCTGTGGGTTGGCTACTCATGAAGCTATGCACTTTAGTTGCCATCTAAATCTAATCTGCCAAACATAAATTTTGTCCTAGAAAATTAATTAACCTAATTTTGAAAAAGTAGGATTAAGGACAAGTAGTTAGTTTTTAGCGGAGAGCTTAGAAATCGCGTGCTAGAGTTCACAATAGAACAAGAAGCTAAAAACATACTTGCTGCTGTGACGACTAGGTGCGATTTCGCACTGCTATCTATCATCTCATGATTGCTAAAACTATAGTCAAACCTACCGCACGCCTGGTTGAAGTTTTCTCTGCTATTCAAGGGGAAGGACTGAATGTCGGGACACGTCAGATTTTTATTCGCTTTGGTCTTTGTGACTTGCGTTGTCACTTCTGCGATAGCGCCCAGACATGGAATGCACCTGCTGTATGTAAGATAGAGCGTTCACCTGGATTCAGAGACTTTGAAAGCCACTCTAATCCTGTTTCCTTGCCCATTTTGCTCCAATGGGTGGAAAGGCAAAACTTGCCTTCTTTACACGATAGCATCAGCTTAACGGGAGGCGAACCACTTCTTCATGCCCCTTTTTTAGAACAATTTCTCCCGGAAGTGCGATCGCTCACAAATTTACCCATATATCTGGAATCTGGAGGGCATAGGCCAGAGCAATTAGCCATGATTCTCCCCTACCTTGATTCTGTGGGTATGGATTTAAAACTGCCCAGTGTTAGTGGCGAAACTCATTGGACAGAACACGAAAAATTCCTCCAACTCTGCTTTGATGCAAATTTAGAGGTTTTTGTCAAGATAATTGTCTCTCAAAGGACAGATCCTGATGAATTAAGACGCGCTGGGATGTTAGTCGGGGGAGTACATCAGGATATCCCTATATTTCTGCAACCTGTTACACCTTTGGCAAATTCGGAACAATTCAGTCAAGTACCAGTTTTGGCACCTTCACCAGACCAAGTTTTAGAATGGCAAGCTTTGATGAAGCAGTTTGTTAAACAAGTGCGGGTAATCCCCCAAACTCACAAAATGCTGAAGCAGATGTAAGTGGCAGGAGTCAGGAGTCAGGAGTCAGGAGTCAGGAGTCAGGAGTCAGGGAGAGAAAATTCTTACTCAATACTCGGTACTCAATACTCGGTACTCGGTACTCGGTACTTACATTCCACCTTCATTCATGGTTTTAGATTTGGCTTTGGCTTTGTTGGCGCTGCGTTTGAGGGCGGAAAGTCTGGCTTCGTAGCGAGAGCGCTGGCGCTTGTTGGGAGTGTTTTCAACTAAAGTTTTTAAGGCGCTACCTAAACTCTTGTAGGCGTTGGGGAGACTATAACCAAAGCGAGTTGCTAGTGCGATCGCTTTCTCGTCGGCATCGAGTATTTCTTTAATTTGTTTATCCCCGTTATTTTTTTGATAGAGTCGCCAACCGGATACGCCACAAAGTGCTAAAGCTAAAACTAGCAGTAATCCATCCTGCACCCATAATTCACCGACAGCACCACCTAAACCAATTGCCAATGCTGCCATTTCCCAACCATCTTTGGGAATCGTGTCATTTTGAACACGAGCAACTTCATGCCAGAACAGCAGATTACGCTGATCCATTGCTAGAGCATCCCATTTCACCAAGTCAATTTGAATTTCTACCTGGTCTTTCCCAATTTCTTCGCAACGAACCAGGGGTGGATTGACTTCAGTTGTGCCTTCAACCGTTACCCAACTTTGCAATTCTGGTGGTAGTAAGCTTTTCAAGCGCCGGAGTTCACTCATTTCCGCTTTGGCAGAGGAAGTTGTATAGGATGTCATAAAAATCCAACCTTAAAAATTTCAGTATTATAGTGAGGTTATCACTTTGGAGTATAGCTATTTTCAGTGATTATCCGCCTCACTCGTTTGGAAAACTGCCCCGCTTTTTTCGAGCTGCCATGGCCTTTTCCAGCAGATCGAGTAGTCCTGGGGCTTCTTCCTGAATACTAAGTAACAGTCTTTCTCCAAGTTCTATATTACCAGGATCTTCACCGGTTGCCATCACCTGTTGGAGTCGGGGTAAGGCGATATTATCCACAACCTGAATTAATCCACTGAGACAACGGTGAAATTGTCTTTCTGTCAGAATTGAGTCTTCTAGAGGAAACTCAATAATGGCGCGGATTTCGCCATCGGATGGATCATATTCCCATTGCAGCATTTTGGTTTCCCAAGAAATGGCCAGCATTGTCTGGAGAATAGATGCTTTGTGAGGATGCTCTTTCACTCCCGCGAGAACTTGAGGCGCAAAGACTCGGAAAAATTTTCCTTCCTCATCTAACTGAACAACAATCAGAAAGTCTTCTAAGTTATCAGCTTCTACACCTGTAATAATTCTGTCTTCATCATCATCACAACGGTATTCCCAGCCAAGATTGTCTAAATAATTGGCTATCTGTTTCAGATTAGCTCCCATAAAAGCCTCATAAGGAACGGTGGAGCGGCTGTTACCAGACCTAGTTTAACCTGCTATGGGTCTTGATTTAGATTGGTGCAGCTTCTTTTTTTTGATAGTGTAGAATTTATCCAGATTCCACAAAAAGAGCTAAAAAAGTGAAAATGAGTACCGAATTTCTGGTAAGCTCATGTTTGAGTTTGGTTGATTAATAATTGTGCATTAACCAATCTCAATAGCTAAAATATATCACTTTATCTGCTCATTATTTTTATCTAATGCAATAAATCCCCTATTTTTATCTTCATATCTTGACAGGATTTATTGATATAAAAAGATATAAATGGTCGGATAGAATGTCGATTTCATGTTTTTAATCATTTAAATTATTGGCGACATAGAACGATAGCAAATAACTAAATTTTATTATGTATTACTAATATAATAATCCTAAATGATTTATGAATTTTCCGTTGAGTTAGGGAAAAGGAAAGAAGACTTTCAGTGTGTACCGATCCTGTTTGAAAATCAAATAGAAGTCCTATATAAAAATGATTATTTGTACTATTATGAGAATAATTTATACGTTATTGCTCAATGCATTCAGCTTGAATACCTTGAATATCTGGAAAATTTATGCGTAAATCGGCTTTCATATTAGCGATCGCTCCTTTTTTAATTTTCGCCCTCAGTGCTTGTGGTGGTGATTCAGGCACAACAGGCAATACAGCCAATAATCCAGGAACTCAGGTGACTCGGAATATTGCTAATACAGTTAAAAGCCGTAACAAACTGATTTGTGGTGTTAGTGGTGAATTACCAGGATTTAGCTTTGTGGGAACTGACGGTAAATATAGCGGTATTGACGTAGATATTTGTCGTGCTGTGGCAGCAGCTTTGTTTGATAATCCCGATGCGGTAGAATTTCGCAACCTGAATGCTAAAGAAAGATTTACAGCCTTGCAAACTGGGGAAATAGATGTCCTCAGTCGCAATACTAGCTGGACACTCAGCCGTGATACTTCAGTTGGGTTGGATTTTGCACCTGTAGTATTTTTCGATGGTCAAGGAATCATGGTTCGCAAAAATAGCGGGATCAAGACCTTATCAGACCTGAAAAACAAAGCAATTTGCGCTCAAACTGGTACAACTACCGAACAGAATCTGGCTGATCAAATGCGGAAACGAGGTGTTACCTACAAACCTGTTGTTTTTGAAGACGTTAATATTACCTTTGCAACTTATGCCGAAGGACGCTGTGATGGTGTGACGGCTGATCGTTCGGCTTTGGTTTCTCGACGCACGACTTTACCCAAACCGGAAGATAATGTAATTCTCGATGAGTTACTGTCCTCAGAACCTCTCGCACCAGCAGTCGCTAAAGGTGATACTCAATGGAGTGATGTAGTTAAATGGGTGGTTTATTCTCTCATTAAAGCTGAGGAATTGGGGATTAATTCTCAGAATGTAGCTCAATTTGCTACCAGTAACGATCCAGAAATCAAGCGTTTTTTGGGAACAGAAGGCAACTTGGGTGCAGGACTTGGCTTAACAAATGACTTTGCAGCGAAGATAGTCAAACACGTCGGTAACTACAGTGAAATTTACGATCGCAATCTGGGTAAACAAACAAAGCTTAATCTCCCCCGTGGTCAAAATCAACTCTGGACAAAAGGGGGTTTACTCTATTCTCCCCCATTCCGGTAATCGTGACTGGGAAAAAAGGGTGTAGGAGAGAACAGAGAGAACCAAAAGATCAGGGGGAATATTATTTTTCTTCTATCCTCATCCTACTGTCACCTGTCACCTGTAACCTGTCACCTTCTTCCAATGACTAATTCAAGACCACCGATATGGCGTGATTACCGCTTTTGGCAACTTGCAGCGCAATGTATAGCTGTAATTTTAGTGATCGCAATAGTTGCTATTTTGGGGATGAATCTCAACCGGAATTTACAGCAATTAGGCATTAAATTCGGTTTTGATTTTCTTCAGCAACAAGCATCTTTTGATATTGGCGAAACTCCTCTTAGTTATAAACCTACTGATACCTACACCCGCGCTTTATGGATAGGTTTAATCAACTCTTTGCGGGTAGCAGTGGTGGGAATTTTGCTGACAACAATTGTAGGGATAACAGCGGGAATCGCTCGCTTGTCTGATAATTGGTTAGTGCGAAATATCAGTCTAGTTTACGTAGAGATTTTTCGGAATACCCCATTATTACTCCAATTGCTATTTTGGTACTTTGCTGTTTTCCTTGGTTTTCCTAAAGCAGAAAATAAATTTTCGGTCTGGGGGTTAGTCTACCTAAGTCAAAATGGAGTAGAACTGCCTGGATTTAGCTTTTCTCCAGAATTTTCAACTTTGCTGCTGGGATTAACGTTTTACACAGGTGCGTTTATTGCCGAAATTGTCAGGGGTGGAATTCAATCAGTAGCTAAAGGACAATGGGAAGCAGGACGGTCTTTAGGACTGAAACCCGGTTTAGTCATGCGGTTGGTGGTGATTCCCCAAGCCTTGCGGGTAATCATTCCCCCACTTACCAGCCAGTATTTGAATTTAACCAAAAATTCTAGTTTAGCGATCGCAATCGGCTATCCTGATATTTATTTTGTTGCTTCTACCACATTTAACCAAACCGGCAAAGCAGTAGAAGTGATGTTATTAATTATGCTCACCTATCTCACCCTCAGCTTAATCATCTCCTTCATGATGAACTTATTAAATCGTTCCGTGCAAATCAAAGAAAGATAACAATTAAGAATTCAGGAATCAGGAATCAGGAGTCAGAATATTTGTTAAATCAAAAATATAGAAAAGCGAGTTTTTTAGGAAATTATCAAGCTCAACTCAAAAACCCTGATTCATACTGAATTTTGTTTTCTGAATCCTGACGATAAATAAAGATAAACAACAAATTTTTCCAATGACTCAACTTACTTGGTTACGCCAAAATTTATTTAGTAATTGGTATAACAGCTTATTAACAATTTTCTGTTCAGTATTTATATTTCGGGTAATTATAGGATTCTTAAATTGGGTATTTAATCAAGCACAATGGCGAGTAATTCAAGTTAATTTACCTTTATTTTTAGTTGGTAGATTTCCTCAAAGCTTATATTGGCGAATTTGGATAGTTCTAGGAATTATTATAACTTTAAGCGGGATAACTTGGAGCGTATTTTCTAAAAAAGAAAATATCATAAAACGCAGATTTTCTAAAATTATTATCCCTACCCTTGCACCAACATGGTTATTATCTTTCCCTCTGATTATCTGGCTAATAGGAGGAGGATTAGGCTTACAATCTGTATCAACAAACTTATGGAACGGATTGCTGTTGACCTTATTAATGGCAGTAATTAGTATTGTCCTTTCCTTTCCCCTTGGGGTTTTGTTAGCATTAGGACGCACAAGTAAATTATTTATAATTCGTTGGTTTTCCATCCTCTATATTGAAATAGTCAGAGGATTACCACTCATAGGAATTTTATTTATTGCTCAAGTCATGTTACCCTTATTTTTACCAACAGATTTACGTTTAGATCGCTTAATCAGAGGAATAGCTGGACTCGTGCTATTTAGTGCCGCATACATGGCTGAAAATGTGCGTGGTGGACTGCAATCAATACCCAGAGGACAAACCGAAGCAGCAAAAGCACTAGGATTTAATACACCTTTAGTATTAATATTAATTATCTTACCTCAAGCCTTACGTGCTGTTATTCCCGCAATTGTTGGACAGTTTATTGGCTTATTTAAAGACACTTCACTTTTATCTTTAGTGGGATTAGTCGAACTAACCGGAATTGCTCGCTCTATTTTAGCACAACCGCAGTTTTTGGGGAGATATGCGGAAGTATATATATTTATCGGCTTGATTTATTGGATATTTTGTTACTCAATGTCTTTGGCTTCTCGACGGCTAGAAAAACAGTTAAATAATTAAAAAATCCAATTTATATTTATCAATTTGAGGTTGAAATTCATGGAAGAACAAACACCGATTATTATTGCTGAAGATGTTCACAAGTGGTATGGTAAATTCCACGTTCTTCAAGGAGTGAGTTTAACAATCAATCGGGGGGAAGTTGTTGTTTTAATGGGGCCTTCGGGTTCAGGTAAATCAACTTTCATCCGTACATTTAACGCTTTAGAAGAATATCAACAGGGAAATATTAGTATTGATGGAATTACTCTCAGCCGTGATTTACGAAATATTGAAAAAATTCGTAAAGAAACGGGAATGGTATTTCAGCAGTTTAATTTATTTCCCCATTTAACAGTTTTAAAAAATATCACCTTAGCACCAATCTGGGTGCGTAAATTACCAAAAGCTCAAGCTGAAGAATTAGCAATGCAACTGTTAGAAAGGGTGGGAATTTTAGCACAAGCAAATAAATATCCAGGACAGTTATCTGGTGGACAGCAGCAACGAGTAGCCATAGCGCGTGCCTTAGCTATGCAACCTAAAATCATGCTATTTGATGAACCAACTTCAGCATTAGATCCAGAAATGGTGCGAGAAGTATTAGATGTGATGAGAAATCTTGCTAGTGAGGGAATGACAATGGTGGTAGTGACTCATGAAGTTGGTTTTGCACGGGAAGTCGCAGATAGAGTCATTCTCATGGATAGTGGTTCTTTAGTTGAAGAAGCGACTCCTGATATGTTTTTTACTGAACCGAAGGAAGAAAGAACACGGAAGTTTTTATCACAAATTCTTTAGCTAAGAAAATTAGTCAAATTTATTTGTATCTGCCATTTTTTACCCCTTGCTATTACCTTAGTTCAGCAGGTAAATTAGATAAATTATTGGCTTTATTAAGAATGAATAAACTTTCATCACCCCCACGTCCAATTCTTAAAGTTTCATCTAAATAAGTAATATCGAGAGTAGCAATTCTACCTTGAGGATTATTAGCTGTGACAACTTTAAATGGATTTAGTTGAGGTGTGTCAATACCCAGAATTTTTTCAATAGCTAAATAACGTTTATCAAAATCAACATTAATGCGTTTATCTGCTGAACCGGATATATCTACAGCAGGTTCAAAACTAGCTGTTACTTTCACATATCCCGATACTATCCCCAGAGGATGGTTAACTTGAGCTAGATTAAAAAACAGTTTATTAGCAACATTAATTACTTGATAAACTTTACCTATCTGTAAACCCAATGGTAAGGAAGCTAAAGAACGTATTTCTCTAGCTGTGGAGTATTGAAGTTGCCAAGCACCATCTAACAAAGCAGTAGCATGGAGAAGAGGTTGAGGATTAGGATTAAGACTTTCTAGTTCTGTTGTCAATTGTTCAATTTCTTCAGCTAAAGTTTGATCCAGCTTTAAATTAGTAACAGGAGAACCATCACCTTTAGTTTGAATTTTATTAATTATTGCTTGTAATTTTTCTTTCAAGAGTTGATTATTCATTTAGATTTAATTGTTTTAAAGTTAACTTAGAAAAGTATAACCCAAAAAAGCAACAGGAATGTAAAATCGAGCCATGACTGTTAATTAATCGCAGGTATTAAACCACGTTCAACAGCCACTTTTAAAGCTTTAGCTTTACGTACCAAACCACTTCGGTAAACTTGCATTATCTCGTCTAGTTGGCTATTTTCTATATCATTTAGCTGTCCTTCTTGCTGACGTGCTAAAAGGTCGCTGAGAATTTCTTGCTGTTGACTTTCCATTTGCAAATCGCACAATATTAAAACCTGCTCATCTGGTAATGATTCTACAGGTAATTCATTACTAGCACGGTCAATCCATTCTAATAATACATCTTCAAGACGGCGGTGGGTAAAAGCAGCGATTTCTTTAGCTTTTTGCACCAGGGTTTCCGGTAGTTGGAGAGTGATAGTTTCAGACATTTTGATAAAATGAAACTGTTATCTTTTATTTTAACTCTAAAATGTTAATATACAAGTAACCTAGTAAAACCTAAGTTAAAAACTATGACCAATATTAATATTTCTGTACCTGAATCACTGAAAAGTTTTATTGAACAGCAAATTGTTGAGGGTGGTTATAATTCAGCCAGTGAATATTTCCAACAGTTAATTATTCAAGAAGCACAGCGCAAAAGTAAAGGAAGTTTCGAGAAGTTGCTGATAAATCAGGAAGAATTTGAAACTACTTTAGATGAATTAGCTGATGATTTTGCAGCTTGTGTTGGGAAAAATGCACCTGTTTTGTCAGATTATGCTGTTAGTCGTGAAAGTATTTATGAGGATCATCCTTAACAGTGGAATATTTAGTAGATACGAATATTTTATTGCGCCTTGTGCAGCGTACTGATCCATTAAATACGGTGATTAGAAATGCAGTTAGAAAGCTGAAGAATGATGGGAATATAATGTTAACTACTCCCCAAAATTGTGCTGAGTTTTGGAATGTGGCTACAAGGCCAGCTACAAAAAACGGATTTGGTTTAACACCCAAAGATGCAGATAGACAGTTAAGATTAATTGAGCGGATTTTTCCCTTATTATCTGATGTACCTACAGTTTACCCAGAGTGGCGTAAATTAGTTGTGAAATTTGGTGTATCAGGTGTTCAAGTGCATGATGCTCGTCTTGCTGCAACTATGAAGGCTAATAATATAGCGCATATTCTGACATTTAATACAGGTGATTTTAACCGTTATGCCTCTGAGGGAATTATAGCTGTTAATCCAAATACAGTGTAAAGAGCGGTATATTTTGCAGATGCGATCACACTTTTTATTTCTTTTGCGGTATTTGTCCAATACACCACGCAACCGTTAAAAAAACATTAGTTATTTCCTTCTCTATTCCAACCATTTAATGTATTAAATAATCTAAATTAATTGGAAACCTCCTAAGTTTAACAAAATTTGAGCAAATGGAGATTTTTCACAGTTAGTAAATCCTACTGTCAAATAACTTTTTTTAAATTCCTTAAATCCAGGTTGATTGTTAAGAATAATGTAAGGTTCAATAAATATTTTAGAATTGCCTCCATATACTATATGATCTTGCACATAACTGTGATTAAGTTCGCAACCATAAGGAATAAAACAGCTTATCAATATATAGATTTTTTCATGTTTGAACATAATTAACTCAGACAAATTATCATAATCTTCTATTTTATAATCTTCATAATTTCCAGAAGCTATTAAAAAAATAGGACGTTGACTTTCAATAGCTTTATTTATTAAACTTATCTTTCTTAAACTTGTATTAATGGCTAGTTCTTCTCCATCTTCTACATTAAAATGTGGACAATATCCTGCCTGTTGCGACTTGATGAGTTTGAATGTAAACTCCTCCAAGTGATAATTTAGGCTGAGTAGGGACAGCTTTTCTATTGAGTTCTGGCTGATAATAATTAATAGCTTGCTTTTCTAGTCTCCTGAGATTTTCTGTAAGGTTAGAAATTCTATTTAATAAATCTTCGGTGACAACTCGATAACGTATAACAGCATTTTTAAGTTCTGCAAATTCTGATTGACGATGATGATTTAGGTGACGATTTCTCAAATTAAGAGAAAGTCCTATGTACATAACAGGAAAATCACTACTACCAACATAATAAATACCTGGTTTTGTAGGTAAATCTTTACGTTGATGATATGGTAAAAATGGCATTTCTGTGTAATTGAGATTTAGCTTCATATTTAATTAGCGATTGTAGCAACTGATAAATTCTCTAAATACCCAACCCCAAACCCTATATTTATCATTGTGATAACCAGAGATTTTTGCCCAAGGTTTTCCTTTATTATCATAGGCAATTTCCAAGATGTAAACTTCCTTGCCATTTTTCAATTGATTTATAATTTTACCATTAGGGACATCTCTTACATTCAAAGGAGTACCTGTAGGGTCAGTTACTTTACACACTTCCTCAGCTTTTGCAGGTAAAATTACAACATTAACACCACCAAACAACACTAAGTAAACAACCAAATAAGACCACATTTTTATAGCTTTCGTAAGGATTCAGGTGTTTGAAACCCAGTCACAGAGGCAGTTTCAAAATTGAATTTTGTTTATTAACCTACCTTTAGTCGCAACAAGGAACGAAAATATATGCGTTACACAAATCTTGTTGAGAATATAAATTTATGCCTAATCCCCGGAAACCATTATCAGAAAAAGGTTGTAGAGATTTTGGTATGACCTGAATCCTTACTAGCTTTCATATATTTTATTCCTTACTTGTAACACATAAATAAATTGCAAACTCCGATAAAATTGGTATCATTTAGCCCCGTTCATATCTCCATAAAAATCATCATCTAATAACTGCTCTAAAGTAAAAGGTAAATCAAGAGGATATTCTGCTTCATCTGGTTTTCTCACTCCCAATTTAGCATTTTTGCTTTCTTTGATCGCCAGTTTTCTAGCATCAGCATAAGCTATAAAAAATACTTCATGAAAATAATTTTTAAAAGAAGGATTTTCTTGTAAATCTTTTTTAATTCTAAACCGATGTTCAGTAATAGAACTGTACCAACTTCCTTTCATCATTTCAGGAGCATCAAATTGAACAGTTAATTTGAGTAAGTGGGCAATTAAAATTGTTAAGTTACTCAAAAATGACCGTTTTTCTGATTTCCCCATATCTTCTAATTCTAATAATAAATGTTCCCAATCAATATCATTAAAATGTTTTTCTTTGATTTGCGTAATGATAGTTTCTCTCCAAAGATTAAAATCTTGTTCATATAGTTGATGGTTCATATAGCTCTATCCACTCAATCAAAAGCATAACTTACCAATTATAACATTCCTCCTCTCTCCGCGCCTCTGCGTCTCTGCGTGCAAAAAAAAAGGACGAACTAAAAAGTCCGCCCTTAAAATTGCCGAAAAAACTTAAATCTTCGCTTCTTCTCTCACCAACTTATCCCAACCCAAATCCTTCAAATTATTATTCCTTCTTAAAGGACGAGTTACCAATTCCAAAATGTCACGGGTATTACCAAAACCGTGAATTTGAGCAAAGGTAAACTCCACAGACCACTTAGTATTAATACCTCGTGCTTCTAATGGATTAGCATGAGCCATACCAGTAATTACCAAATCAGGTTTCAACTCATAAATCCGTTGCAGTTGATTGTAATTATCAGGCTTCTCAACAATAGTTGGTAAAGGTGAATTCATTTCCTGACAAGTTTTTTCTAACAAAGCCAACTCAGCAGCTTGATAGCGTTTATCCATGTAAGGAATACCGATTTCCTGAACAGTCATTCCACAGCGAATCAAAAACCGCGCCATAGAAATTTCCAACAGGTTATCACCCATCAAAAACACAGATTTACCACGAATTAATTTCACATAATCTTCTACACCAGCCCATATCTGCGCTTCCCGTTCATCTAAACCCTTGGGTGTAATTCCAAACACAGAGCAGATTTTTTCAATCCAAGCGCGGGTTCCGTCGGGGCCAATGGGGAATGGTGCGCCAATCAGCTTACACTTGCGGCGACGCATTAAGGTTGTAGCGGTGCGGCTGAGGAAAGGATTAACACCCGCGACATAATACCCTTCTTCAATCACAGGTAATTCTGTAAACCGTTTTGCGGGTAGCCAACCAGAAACTTTAATCCCTTGTTTTTTCAATTCCAAGGTTAACTGAGTCACTACGGGGTCAGGTAAAGAACCAAATAGCACCAAAGGTGGATGATCTACATACTCAGATTCATCTTGGGCGATATCTTCTTTTTTCTTACCGAAATTCATCAGCTTCTGAATGGCGTTGCGCTCGCCTTTTTCAGTTTCCGATACAGGAGACTTTTCAGGACAACGATGAGCCATAGCGGCTAATACAGTGTCCTCTCCTTGGGTGAATGCGTAGTCGAGTCCGTTAGCACGGGCGACAACAATGGGAATACCTAAATCAGCTTCTAACTTGGGTGCTAAACCTTCCAAGTCGGTTTTAATAATTTCTGTGGTGCAAGTACCAATCCAGACAATTACACTAGGATTGCGATCGCGCTTAATTTGCTCACACAATCGTTTTAATTCTTCATAATCGTTCAATTGTGCCGAAATATCCCCTTCTTCCAACTCTGCCATTGCATAGCGGGGTTCAGCAAAAATCATCACTCCCATTGCATTTTGCAGAAAGTAACCGCAGGTTTTTGTCCCAATCACCAAAAAGAAGCTATCTTCAATTTTTTGATATAACCACGCAACGCAGCTAATAGGGCAAAAAGTGTGATAATTTCCAGTTTCACATTCAAAATTTAAAGCTTCTGGCTGTTGAGCAACAGTCATATTAATATTCTCCCCTTAATTTTTAAAGCTTGTAAAGCAGATGATTGGATATTGGTGATTGGTGATTGGTGATTGGTGATTGGGTTATTCATTCCCCTCTACTTTCTTCCCTATCACCTGTCACCTGTCCCCTATCACCTGCTTTCAACAATTAATTATTGGGGAAGAGACGAGCCATTTCTGATTCATCAAAAACCTCTGATGGCAGTTCTTCACCCAAAAGGTCATTATTTTCTTCACCCTCTGGCAGGGATTTTTCATCACCCCAGACATCAGACAACACATCACGAAATGCGCTCTCTTCAGGTTGACCTAGATCATCAAACTCATTGTCATCAGATAGATTTAAATCACCTAATGCAGACGCGTTGTTGTCTTCCGTTAAAGTCATAGACTCAAAGGAAATGCCACTAAACTCATCCACTGTTTCTACACTGGAGGCTGGTTCGGACTCTTCTAGGATGCTTTCACCGGCTAAAGAAATCTCATCGAAAGCATTGTCATCTACCAGTGAATTGCTTTCGTCCCAGTTGACTTGAGTGACATCGATCATTGTGAATTCTTGATCAATCCCCTCTCCCCCAAGATCACTTACATCAGTGCTTGCTGATGGTTCCTCTTCCAGAACATCTTCAGCAATATCTTCTAGCACTTCAGGGATGTCTTCAGAAACGTCCAAGTATCTTTTTGGTTCTGTTGTCGGACTCAAACGGTTTCCGAGGACAATATCTGGGTCAAAATGCAAATCCAATACTTCAATCAGAGTATCAGCATCTGGATTTAATTTAGCAAAAGGAAACATTAGCTGGGCTAGTTTGGGTTCTAGCGCATTTACCACTCCCAGGATGAGGTACGAAGATGGTCGCTTCCCTCCATCGGGGGTATAAACCGATTCTATTGCCATTTGCAGGGTAATCCAATCGCGGTTCACCTGAAAGAATTGCAACCACTTTTGCTTGATTGAGTCCGTAAAGCTATTAAAGAATGCCATAGTCTCCCCCCATCCTGACGAGGTAAAATGTTTTATACAATCATCAAGTCTAATTCCTCTTCTGCATTAGTGGCTTGTGGTTTACTCGGATTTAGATAAAAATCTGACAACAAAGAGAAAAGTTCTCTATCTGGAGCATCGTTAGGAACAACACCTTCAGGACGTGCCAAGATTTGGTCAGCGATGCTAAGGTAATAGTCGCAAACGTATTCCAGTGAAGGATCTGACTCTGCCATTTCAAACAGTGTTTTACCTTTGACGCGGGAAACACGGATATCTTCAATCAGAGGTAATACCTCTAAAACTGGCATTGGTACTGCTTCGATATATTTCTCAATCAAGTCGCGCTTGACAGTGCGATTACCAATTAACCCAGCTAAACGCAGTGGGTGAGTCCGTGCTTTTTCACGAACTGAAGCTGCAATTCGGTTAGCAGCAAACAAGGCATCAAAGCCATTATCAGTAACAATCAGGCAATAATCGGCATAGTTGAGTGGTGCTGCAAAGCCACCACACACAACGTCACCAAGTACGTCAAATAAAATTACATCGTACTCATCAAAAGCATTGAGTTCTTTAAGTAGTTTTACAGTTTCACCTACTACATATCCACCGCAACCTGCACCAGCAGGAGGCCCACCAGCCTCTACGCAATCTACACCACCATAGCCTTTGTAAATTACATCTTCAGGCCAAACATCTTCGTAGTGGTAATCCTTTTCTTGCAGAGTGTCAATAATTGTAGGAATCAGAAACCCGGTAAGTGTGAAAGTGCTGTCATGTTTAGGGTCACAGCCAATTTGTAGTACTTTTTTACCGCGTTTGGCTAGGGCAACTGAGATGTTACAGCTAGTTGTTGATTTGCCAATTCCACCTTTTCCGTATACTGCTAATTTCACTTTTGATTGCCTCTTTAATAGTTTCTTTTCAAACTTGCAGCCTTCACCTAGCCTGTATTAGCGACGTGTGAGGTGTGTGAGTGTCATTATTGTGCAAATTTCCTAGAAAAGAAAGAGGCTGTAAATTTGAAATTTGGCTTTAGAGGGCGTAATTTAGATAAATAAATACTTTAAATCATCAATTAGGCTTATAAAGCTCAAAAAAATTCTCAAAAATTCTATTAAATTAATTTATAAAAAATAATTAATAAAATAGTTACAAAAAACAAAAAAAATAAATTCTCTGTTTATAACTGTTTACAAACAATTCTAGTCATTTATTTACAGCTTGTTATCAAGCAGATAGGCTTGTTTTCTCGTCAAAAAAGAATTATTATCAGTTAAGACTAAAAACATAACAATCCTTACGGCTGGCTATACCCAAGAATTTTAGAGAGTATATAAATAGATGCTTTCAGGCAATTTACTCAATATGGGATGATTTAATTGGATGAAAAATGCCTTCTGCTGGCTAGGGCTAAGAATTGTTAGTTGTAAATAATTATTAAATTAAAAAATTTATTATGTAAAAACTAATTAAATCATGTCACCCATAAATTTGATATATAAATATTAATTTAATCTTAATTTTTTTCAACAGCATTGATTTCCTGCAATGATTGCCAACCGGCGTGCCACTGGGAATTATCTTGTAACAATTTCGCATTCAACCAAAAGCGGACTTGAGGATCACAAGCAGCCACCATTTCTGCATATACCCACTTACCCTGATTTTTCCGGTTAACAACTTGAAAATGTCGCCACCCATCAATTTTTTGTTGTGCTGTCCACTTAGAACCGAGTAAATAGGGAAATTTTTGTTTTTTAGGCATTTTTCAGGTTATAAAAATCCATATCGGAAATTGAATAATTAGTGCGCTCATTGTTCTGAGCAAGCCAACATTGCTCAGAACAAACAGATTAAGTCCAATTACAAAATTACTAGATTATTCTTAGATTATTCAAATTACCCCTAAAACCAGTAATCTCAATAATGGAGTCGGTAGCAGCAGAGAAGCCAGCAATGTCATCATTAAGTGCTACAAATGTCTGTTGAGTTGCACCACTACCCAAAGTAAAAGTAGCTGCACCATTAGCCGCAAAATAACTATTAGTTAACACTGCTTGAATATCAGTATCAATCAAGCTTTTAACCGTACCTCCATCAAACACATTCCGTTTAGAAACGGTATTAATACCATCAATTCTATCTTTACCAATCTTAAAGTCGGTGATCTTGTCGTAACTGCTTAACAGGGAATCGCTTAAATTTTTGTAGCGGAATTTGTCTGCACCCTTCCCACCTGTGAGGACATCAGCCCCTGCACCACCCACTAGGAGATCAACACCATTATCACCATTGAGAATGTCATTACCCTTTAAGCCAAACAGTCTATCTTTGCCATTACCACCAGAAATATTATCAATGCCATCAGAACCGAATAACGAATCTTTGCGATTAGTACCGATGATGAATTGGGTTGTTTCCACTACACTGTTAAGCAGTTTGGTGACATTGCCATTCACATCATAGAGATATCTGTATTCAGGAATGATGTTACCGTTGTAATCATAGCTTTCTGAAGTTAGGTTGCCATTGGCATCGTAAGTAGAAGTGTAGATATAATCTGGCGTGCCATCAGCATTGTAGTCAGATATTTGTGAAATCAGGTTGCCATTGCCATCATAGGTGTAAGTATCGGTATAATCTACCGTGCCATCAGCATTGGTGTCAGAGTTTACTGAAGTCTGATTGCCATTGGCATCGTAGGTGTAGGTGGTGATATAATCTACCGTGCCATCGCCATTGTAGTCATAGGTTTGTGAAGCCAGATTGCTCTTGGTATTGCCATTATAGGTGTAGGTGCTGATAAAATCTGGCGTGCCATCACCATTGTAATCAGATGTTTGTGAAGTCAGGTTGCCATTGGCATCGTAGGTGTAGGTGTCGATAAAATCTGGCGTGCCATCACCATTGTAATCAGATGTTTGTGAAGTCAGATTGCCATTGGCATTATAAGTGAAGGTGCTGGTAGAATCCGGCGTGCCATCACCATTGGTGTCAGATGTTTGTGAAGTTAGGTTGCCATTGGCATTATAAGTGAAGGTGCTGGTAGAATCCGGCGTGCCATCACCATTGGTGTCAGAGTTTACTGAAGTCAGGTTGCCATTGCTATCGTAGGTGTAGGTGTCGATAAAATCTGGCGTGCCATCACCATTGTAATCAGATGTTTGTGAAGTTAGGTTGCCATTGGCATTATAAGTGTAGGTACTGGTAGAATCCGGCGTGCCATCACCATTGTAGTCAGATGTTTGTGAAGTCTGATTGCCATTGGCATCGTAGGTGTAGGTAGTGATATAATCCGGCGTGCCATCAGCATTGTAATCAGATATTTGTGAAGTCAGGTTGCCATTGGCATTATAAATGAAGGTACTGATGAAATCTGGCATACCATCACCATTGTAATCAGATGTTTGTGAAGTCTGATTGCCATTGGCATTGTAGGTGGAGGTGTAGATGAAGTCTGCTATGCCATCAGCATTGTAATCAGATATTTGTGATGTCAGGTTGCCATTGATATCGTAGGTAGAGGTGTAGGTAGAGTCGATTGTGCCATCAGCATTGGTGTCAGAGTTGACTGAAGTCTGATTGCCATTAGCATCGTAAGTGTAGGTGGTGATAGAGTCGATTGTGCCATCAGCATTGTAATCAGATGTTTGTGAAGTCTGATTGCCATTGGCATCGTAGGTGTAGGTGTAAATTTGATCAATAGGAACGTATCCAAAATCAGCTTTGACTTGTGTGGATTTTGTGACAATTAGGTTTTGTGGATTGGTAGACATAATTTTCTCTGATACAAAAAAACTAGCAATTGTCCGTTTCTCTTCCTGTTTCATCCCGGAAGTGTTGGCACTATCCAGTCTACATAATAACACGGTCAATCTGACCGCTTTTGCTTTTACAATTAATACTAGTATCTAAACCTCTATCACACTCAAAACCACAGTTAATGGTTTACGTAAAGCTGTGCAAAAACAAACTACATAAAATTAAAGTCTATCCACAATCAGAAGTGTTGAATCTTGCAACAAAATTTCGGGACTTACGCAACTGGCACATTAAAGACTAATTAGCTATTGTTTATTAACCCTGAAATCTATATCGCGTCAAGGTTTCAAAAGCGATCGCCATTACGGTTAAAAGTTTGACAATCTAACTGTCCATTCTCCTGGATACATAAGGAAAACCACCTGATCTGACTCCAGCAACCATTAATGTTATTTGTAATTTTCCGCTTCTTTTTGGATAGACGTTGACGGACAATTTCATTTGGACAAAGTATTTCTAAAATTCCGGTACCATCTTCATAATTGACAATCCGAAAAAGACAGTCTTGTAACATAGAGCGGGTACTGCTGTCAAAAAAGCGTTTAAAGCGCTGTAGCTTCTCGCCTTCGGTCATTTTGCTGACGGGATTCATGGGAAATAAATCCTCATTTTCAATGTCGAAGTCATCATCTTCAAAGTCGTAGGGGTTAATCATTGGTATTATTCCAGTTGCCCGGTATTTTGAGAGATGTTTTGAAGTAATGGTAATTGATATTGGTGAACTTGACAAACATCCTCTAAATTACGACTCTAAAAGTTCCTATTTAGCTAAACTCCATCGTCTCTACAAACTCTAAAATATGCTGCTTAATTTCTTCAGCTTCTTTTTTAATAGAACCGGGAATATTACCTTCAAAAAAGCTGCGCTGACTACTAACTATATAAAAAAATTCCCCATTAATAAACGCCAGCAATCCTCTATAGGCATCTAATCTAATCGCATTTCCGTTATTTCCTTGCTTGGAGATTGTTGAGCCTTTAGGCATATCAACTAATACATAGTAATATCCATTTAAAATATCTTCTAGATATTCTGCGTATTTAATTTCTGCACCTTGGACATTGGCAAATATTGCCTGAGGCACATATTTTTCGATGATAATTGAGTGGAAATATTTTTCTTGCCCTTGAAATTCCATTTCCTCTAAATATTCTGGAGGGAGAGGATAATAATCAATTCTGAGCAAAGTACCAATATCATCCGAAAAACCGACTATTCCTTCTTGACTTTGAATTCTTCCACCCTGTTCTGGGTTAACTGGAATGGGAACTGTAAAATTATCTAAAGGTGATTTATATATCTGCTGACCAAGGTCATTAAATATTACTGCTTCGGATTCTTCTGCTGCATATTCATCATTTTCTGCTTCTTCAATTGCAGCTATGACTTCTTTAATAATTTCCCCTGCTTCTTCGTCTTCTAGTTCTAAAGCTTGCTGTAGCTGTTTGATATAAGATTGTTTTTGTGCGGGGATAGTCAAGTCTTCGTCGTCTAAAAGCATGATTACCCCAGCCGCAAAGCCATCTAGTACGATTTCGTCTGAGAGGCTTGCGTATGCAGTGTTAAACAGTGGGCCTAATCCTTCATCTTGTGCGATCGCTACTAGTCTATCAACTATCTCTGTCATTTCCTCTTCTGAGTATTCATCAAAAACCTCAAATTCCCACAGAATATCAATCAAACTCTCTGTATCCAAGTCTTCCAGGGAAGAATCGACTATTGCCGTAATCACAGCGATAGCCGCTACCGCTTCTTCAGGACTCAGTGATTCTTCTGAGGTTTCTTTTGAATTGAAGATTTTATCATACTTTGTCATCATCTCTATCTCCTTCAATGGTTTTTTAGTAATAACCAATCACACACCAGCAATAATTGTTAGTTTATCAATGTAAGGAACCTTCTCTAGATATTATTTTAGTAATCTATATTACCAACTAAGCTGACAAGTTAAATCGGGACAATTGCACAGCAGTATCAGATTAAGCGAAAATATGAAAGATGTTGCTGGAAGCAAAGGGGAGAAACCATTGATGAGTCGAGAAATCCTCTACAATGAGGACTTTATCCTATGGACACAACAACAAGCTGAGAGTCTAAAAAAGGGGCGCTGGGCTGAATTAGATATTGAAAACTTGGTGGAGGAAATCGAGGCTTTGGGTCGTAGTGAACAAAAAGAACTGGGAAGTTACCTACAAGTGCTTTTGATGCACTTACTCAAATGCCAGTATCAACCAGAACTCAGAACTAAAGGTTGGGACAATACAATCTCAAACTGTCGAGACAAAATTCAAGATTGCTTAGAAGATACTCCTAGTTTGCAACGTTTGCTTAAAGACTGGGAGTGGATAGAGAAATATTATCGCCGCGCGGCGCGAGATGCTGCAAAGGAGACTCACAAATCAGTAGAAACTTTTCCTAATGAGTGTCCTTTCAGTATTGAGCAGGTTCTTGATCCTGCATTTTTAGTTTAGTTTATACATAAAGCTAGAAAAAATTACTTATTTGGTTGAGCGATACGTGCTTCAATATCTTCTAATGTGCGTAACAATAGACGCTTTGCTTGTAATTGCCAACCCCATTTTTGAATTCTATAAGCTGCAACAGTACCAGCTACAGCCGCTAACAAGGCTATGGGCTGATTGAGAGAAATTCCAAATAACAACCCCAAGCCCGCAATTCCCCAAAAAGGCAAAGCTACCGTTTGTCTTTGGTCTTCTACTATTCCAGCAATTGTGCTAGATTCCATTGTAGCTAATAATGCTTCTTTAATTTGTCGCTGTTCCGCCAAAGATACGGATAAACCTATCTTACGGCGTAATTTTTCCATCTTCCGGGCATCAGTGCTGTACTCGGTTAGCTCATCTTCTGCCATTTTTTGTAGTCGTTCTAATTGTGACATGATTATAAAAATATTCTTATCAGTCAAGGATAACACGGCATTATGAGCGATCGCTTTTATAAAAAATCCAAAAATTTAATCACTTCATACAACGAATGATGTGTAGACACAGCCTGACTATTTCTAACTCGCCAAAAAACTCCTTCAGACGCAGATATCACATCTACCGTAACTTGTGTAGACTGATCATCTTGTATAACAACAAATCCAACTCTTTTTAAAGCACGAATTGTCCAAATAGCAGCAATACCTTCACCTCTTAAATTAATTTCCCCTTTATATGGTGTATGCAGATGAAATTCCCCAGAAAACATATCAAATTCCACACCTTCACTACGGAAAGTATCAGCAAATATACCATTTAATATCAAATCTTCCGGTGAGCCAACGTGTAAAATACCATGATTTCCTAACAGCCAAATTTTATCAGCAAGGCGCAAAGCTAAATCTAAATCATGGGTAGAAAGCAAAATAGCTTGATTTGTATCTCGTGCTAACTGACGCAACAATTGCATAATTTCTACCCGGCGTGGTAAATCTAAAAAAGCTGTAGGTTCATCCAATAACATCACCATAGGTGACTGGGCTAACGCACGAGCAATCATAATCTTTTGTCGTTCACCATCACTTAATTCACTAACATTACGTTGGGGTAAATTCACCGCCCCCACAGATTTTATCGCCCAATTAATAATATTTTCATCTTCAGATGATAACTTTCCCCACCAGTCAGTATAAGGATATCTGCCCATACTCACCAAAGCATAAGCTGATAACATTCCCACATCAATTTTTTCAGTCAATACCAAACTTAACCGTTTTGCTAATTCCTGTGGTGGTAACTTATAAATATCATCATCTAAAAGTTTAACTTCCCCAGCAATTGGTGGTTGCATTCCCGCCAAAGTTCTTAATAAAGTAGACTTACCAGCACCATTAGCACCTAGTAAACAAACCAACTCCCCAGCTTGCAAAGATGTAGAAATATTCGCTGCCACATTCCGAATAGTTTTCTGAGCAGTCTTATAACCAATAGTCAAATTGTGAATTGTCAGAATTGAGTTACTCATAATGCCTAGCGGATTAAACTTATAAACACTCTGCGTACCTCCGCGCCTACCTCCGTGTACCTCTGCGTTTAAAAAGCCTTCTTAGAATTACGCCGCAGAATCACCCAAGTAACAACAGGAGTTCCTATCAAAGCAGTAATAGCATTTAGAGGTAAAACCATCTGACTGATTAAAAGTTGGGAAAACAAATCAGCAAATAAAGCTAAAATTGCCCCCATAATGATAACACTAGGAATTAATATCCGATGATCTGAAGTATTAAAAAGACTCCGACAAAGATGGGGAATCGCCACACCTAAAAATGCTATCGGTCCA
Source organism: Anabaena sp. EIM26 (assembly GCF_057568715.1). NCBI lineage: Bacteria > Bacillati > Cyanobacteriota > Cyanophyceae > Nostocales > Nostocaceae > Anabaena > Anabaena sp. EIM26. The sequence continues at coordinate 4,748,952 of NZ_CM172472.1, forward strand.
CAAAAAGCAGTAATTGCGCCTGCTAATATTGAAGCACTGCTAATCACAGAAAATCTAGTTTTCTGCACTGTCAACCCTAAACTGCGTGCATAGGATTCACCTAATAAAAGTGCATTCAGAGATTTGGATTGCAGCACCGCTATTAATAAACCTAAACAGATAACTGGAGTTAAAATAGCTAATTGTTGCCAAGTTACCCCAGTAAAACTGCCAAAAGTCCACATTATATAACTTTGAATCCGTTCTTTTGAGCTAAATTGTAACAGAATGCTTACCATTGCACCTGTCGCGTATCCAAATAATAAACCTAAAATTAACAATGTCATTGTATCTTGCACACGACGAGAAACAACTAACATCAACCCTAAAACCAAAGCTGCCCCAAAACTTGCAGCTATAACTAAGCTAAAATCACCAAGGATTCCCAAATTATTTAATAATGTTGGTGCAGTCACACTTGCTGTTAGTAGAACTAAAGCAACTCCTAAACTTGCACCGGAACTAATTCCTAATACAAATGGCCCTGCTAAAGGATTTTTAAATAGAGTTTGCATTTGCAAGCCACTTACCCCTAAAGCTGCACCAGCTAAAGTTGCAGTTAAGGCTTTAGGTAAGCGAAACTTGAAAATAATATTTGTCCATGTTGTTTTTTCTGCTTCTTGTCCGAGTAAAATTGTAATTACCTGATTAATAGGAATCTCAACTGCACCTAAAGCTAAATCTAGTAAAAATGCCAAAACTAAACCTATTAGTAAAATTGAAAAAACTAGAGCCTTAATTCGAGTCGCAGGTTTTTGGTGTAATAAAGAATTTGAAATTTGAGATTTTGCGGTTAACATTATTGACTAAGTTTCCGATAATAAAATAATTGATGACTTTCTAAAATTTCTGGATTAAATATTTTTATTAAATCCGATAAAACTACATCTGGATTACTAATACCACTTTGCCAATAATCATTACCACCGTTAACATTAAAGCGAGCATTATTATTATAAAGATTGGCTTTTTTAAAAGCTTTAAAATCACCATAGCGATGATCTTCAATAATGACATCTTTTAAAGTTTGCCAAGATTGTCTAAGATTTAACCAATAATCAGCATTAGCAGCACGTTCAAAAACAGCTTCAAAAGATATAGGTAAACTACCAGAAGATTTATCCTCACTCCAAAGATAATTTGCACCTGCGTCAGCTAGATATTTAGCCACATAACTATTACCACCTGGTGTATACCAAGTTCCCTTAAAATTGAAGCCAACAAACACAGTTGGACGATTTTTAACAGCTTTAGCTTTAACAGCAATATCTTCGTATTTCTTAGCAATTGCAGCAAATATTTTTTCCGCCTCTTCCTCCTTATTAAAAAATAAAGCAGTAAATTTTAACCATTCACTTCTCCCCAGTGGAGTATCTTCCATATATTCAGCATTTATCGCCACCTTTAACCCAGCTTCCAACAACTTAGGAAAACTATCAGTTTGTTGATTTCCAGTCCCAAAAGTAGTAACTAACTCAGGATTAAGTTCTAAAACTTTCTCCACATTCACAGTAGAATTATTCCCCACCGATAGCACCTTACCAGCCTTGATTCTGTCAATAAATTCTGGTGTAGTTACTTGCTTAATATCACTAACACCGATTAACTTATCAACAATATCTAACTTAGAAAAATGTGGTAAATGAGTTGTAGAAAGAGAAATCACTGAATTTACAGGTGTAGTAAATATTTGGGATTTCTCAAACCCTGCTGGTGTCGGTGTACCGCATTGAACCAAAACATATTTAAAACCTGTTTTAGCATCTTTCCAAGGATTTTTAATCGTCACGACTTTGTAGTTTTTATAATATTCAACTGCAAAGCCGATAGCATGAGTAACCTTCAGCTTGTTGGGAAAATAATCAACATTAGGATCATAGCTTTGAACACAACCATTATTAGCAGAACTAACAACCAGACTATTCTGAGAACCTTGACAAGAAACAACCAAAACAGCAACTAAAAACAACTGACATAGAAAAATAATAACCTGAGACTTCTTAAAAACCATCTTCCATATTTCCCTCTGCGCTTCTGCGTGAAAAAATAACCCTACCCAAATACAAACTAAGGATATATATATTCAACAACCTTATTCCCCTCAACCAAATGTTCCTGTACAATTCTTTCCGCAACCTCAGGCTTAACACGACTGTACCAAGTTCTATCGGTAGAATGATAAACAACAGGCCCTAACTTACAAACTTGTAAACAACCACTTGTTCTCACTTCCAAATCTAATTCCGCTTTTTCAACAGCAGCTTTTAACGCATCAAAAGTAGGTTGCCATTTTCGAGAAGGATAACAACGTCCAGAAGTACAAACTGCAATATAGGCACATTTGAAAGGATTTTTAGTAAAAGGAATTGGCTGTTTACCTAAGACATAAATATCTCTAAGTTCCTGATAAAAAGCTAACTTTTTAAAATCAGCCTTACCTTCAGGAAGCAGATTTTCATCCTCTACATAGGGATTAGGTAAAAATATCGTCATGGCTTTTTCACCAGCACCATTCCAAAATTGAATACCCCAATTTCTGGGTTCTCCTTCAGGATTTATCCGGCGATAAAATGCACCCTTACTAATCAAACGTTGCTGTCTTACTTCCATATAAGTTTCAGCATTAGGACCACCTAACGTTTCCTCAATACATAAATGAAAATGCCAATCTCTAGTAATTACAGTTAAATATCCATCATAGAGAACACATTTCTTAGGTGCTTCGTGAAACTCCAACTCTAAAACACTACCTTGTTCCAAATGTCCCAAACCGACTTGATGCCAATTTTCCTGAAATAAAGTATAAGCTAAACAAGCAAGGACATCACCTTGACAATCAAAAAACTCATATTCAATTTGCCAATTATTCCCCGTTGCTTCAATTGTTTTTTCATTTACTGGTGTTACCCAACAATTAAAATCAGCCATACAACACCTTCCTAATATTAAAAAGTAGCACTCAAACCAACTTGAAAACCTCTACCTCCGTCAGGAAAACCAGGAAACAACTGATAACGCTGATTAAAAAGATTTTCTACACTACCTGTAACTACAAGTTTATCACTTAAAGGTACACGCAGTTTAAAATCAAAAGATGTATATCCAGATAAAAATTCTGTATTTGTATTATTAGTAGGATATCCATTTAAGGAATTCATTAATAAACCCAAATACAAACCTTGAGGATTTTCATAAGAAACTCCCAAATTTAATTTATCTGCACCAGCAAAGCGTAATTCTTTGTCAATTTCCGCCGGATTAGAACTTTTCAAAATACGCGGATCATTCGCCGTGTAATTAACAAAAGTATAAATATTTTTGGCAAGTTGCAAATTCAAACTAGCCTCAATTCCTGTAGTTTCTACCAGTCCGATATTTTCCCAAGTTCCTGTATTAACATTTACTGGTGGTGTCAGTCGCTTAAAGGCAATTGTATCTGATACACTATTTTTGAAAAAGGTTAATCTTAGTAAACCAATATTACCAAGTTTTTGGTCAATGCCAATATCAAAACTATCACCTCTTTCTGGTTTAAGTTCTGGGTTGCCAATATTGCTAGGATTTACATTAAATAAGTTAGCAATAGTAGGAACTCGGAAATTTTTGATGTAATTTGCTCTTAAGGTTGTTGAGTCGAAAATAGCAAATTTTGTTCCTACAGATGGAGATGTAACAGAAGCATTTATCAAGCTACTAAAATCTTGACGTAAACCTAAATTAACAGTCAAATTAGGGATTAATGCTACTTCATATTTGGCAAATAATGCTCCTTGATTAATATCATTGTCATAGTTCAATGTTTCTATATTAGTAGAATAGCTAAAGGAAGTATTCCGAACACTTACAGTGCGATAATCAAAGCCATAAACTAAACTTTGATTTTTAGCAAAATTCCAACTATGCGTAGTTTGAATTCCGTAGGAAGTTTGATTAGTCTCAAAGCGACTTGAACCACTAGGATCAAAACGAGTGTTCAAAAAATCACCATAAACTCTTGCTGTTAATAAAGAATCATCTCCACCTCCTAATTTTGAATTCCAGGTTAAATCCGTTAAAACTTGATCTGTGTATTTGCGATTTTTATCAGTAAGCGAATTTAAAAAACCTTGTCCATTGACAGGAAAAGGAATTGGCACTCCTCCTGGTGTTCCTTGTTCTTTATTTAAGTATAAAGTCGAGAAACTGAGTGTATTTCGTTTTCCTAAATTTGCTTCTAATTTGACATTAAAATTGTTATAAAGTGCATCATTATTTTTTCGAGTTCCCGAAAAATTAGCTTCAGGAATAGAAAAAGGATAATTATTTTCAGCTTGAGTACGGTTATAACCTACAACCCAAGAAATATCACCCTTTTTACCGCTATTTTGAATACTCTGTTGATTGAGTCCATAAGCACCAAAATTGACTTTTGCCTCTGTGGTAATTTTCTCTGTAGGACGACGGGTGATAATATTAATTACTCCCCCAATTGCATCAGAACCATAAAGAGTTGAACCTCCTCCCGGTAATACTTCAACTCTTTGAATATTATTAGTTGTAAATTCGGAAAGATCAAAACCACCACCTCCCACATTATTAATTGGTCTACCATCAAGTAATATTAATACTTGACCGGTATTAGAACCACGGATAAATTGACCACTTAAAGCATTAACTTCTGTTCCTACTGTACCATCACCTAATATACCAGGCAGAAATTTAAGCGCTTCTCTCACGGTTCTCGCACCTTGCGCTTCCATTTCTTCACCCGTAATTACATAAATTGGCCGGGTAGAATCTTTGACTGTTCCTTCCTGACGAAAGGGTGAAAAAACAGGTTCATTTAATAGCTTCTCAATAACATTTATTTCAATATCAGCTTCTTTTTCTTCAGTATCTGCTGGTGTATTTTGAGTAATTTCTACTCCTAGAACTTTGCAATTCTCACACCACATTCCCAAGGTCGCACTAGACGCAATAATTTGAATTCCCAGTTTCGCAACTAAATTAGTAGACATTTTTGATCTAAACACCTGGATAACTAAAAATTGGGACAAGGTAAAAGTTGCAGTCTTTTTTATTACCCAGCACGGTAACTCACTCAATTACAAGCTCAAAAAAGACTGCGACAATAAAGAAAGAAGCCGCACTGCATGAAATGAGAATCATAATCATTGTCGCGCAGGTGGTATAAAATTGCAATAGTGGCTTGGCATCAATTTAACTAGTCACCAAGAGCAACATACTTTTTATACTGATATATAGTGAACAATTAACAACAATTGGCGTTTAAGTTTGCCCACTTATTTAACGCAGGAATTTTCGCTAAAATACCTTTTTTCAAGGCTTCTGGTCGTTCTGACCAAAGTAATAAACCATCCGCTTTAGCACAGTATAATCTTGCACATTCTAGTATCGCAGATGCACTACCATCTACGGATAAATCACCAAACAGATAGGTTGATTTTCCTGCCGCTGTAAAAGCAATTACACAAGAATGACTGCAAGCACTCATACATTCAACCCCCTGAATGCAGAATTGATTTTGCATTTCGCTATCTTTTGCAAGTTCTTGAAGCTGTTGTAGTAGTTGTTCACCTTTACTTTCACCAACCTGCTTCCCGTCTTGCCACTTACCACCACAAGTCGTGCAGACAAATAGAGTATGTTTTTGATTGAGCATTGATTGAAAAATGTGTAATAATCAGCTAGAAACGCAGATATAAAAGTTGCTACAGCAGCAACCTCTCCTGCAAACAAATAATGTTTGAAATCATTCCTTCCCAAGTTAAAAAAGGGCTGATATCAATTGGTATATTTGATTCAATTGAAAACTGCTATGTCTATTTGAAATTTGGAAAAATCTATTGAAGATAGCAGTAAGCCTCAGTCATCTACGCTTTCCGTCTTCTTGGATACAAGGTTGCAAAAAACTCAATCGACTATTAATATCCTCAGAGTAATACACAATCTGTAGAGAATCTCTGAAGCTAAAATGATTAATTTTGATGGAAATATTCATGGATTTATTCATCTGTACCACGCAGATGGATATGGTTGGTTTCACTCTCGGCGGGCATTCTGACTCAGAGACATAAGCCTCATTACAGCTGCGGGACAGCGTTGGATTTACACCAAACTTTCCCCCTTGCGTTTAATGGGTTTTCCATTAAAACCGATATCGAAAATAAACATACAATAATTTTCGTTGGTTGTCAATGGTAGTGGCAGGATAATTTTATTTAAGTCTTGCTGAATTGAACTGCAATTACAAAAGATTACCGTTCAATATTGATAATTATTCTGTTAGTTTGTCTTCGTAGGGATTACTAAAAGCTGGGTTTTCAACAAAATCTTCATCGGTCAGACTTTGCAAAAATGCCAGTAAATCCTGTTTTTCACTTTCACTTAATTGAAACCCACTAATAAACTCACTTTTGAAAGGATTTTTACTGCCAATTCCGGTAAACTCGCCTGTATTGATAGTTCTGCCACCTGCTTGATAATGGTCAATCACTTCCTCCAGAGTCGCTATACTCCCATCGTGCATATAGGGTGCAGTGAGGGCAATATTTCGCAAAGTAGGAGCTTTAAAACGACCCATATCTGTTGGTTTAGAAGTTATTTCATAAACACCAGTATTATTTGCTGGATAAGAACCTTTACCATCAATATTATAAAGACCAGTATTGTGAAAAGCAATTTCTTGAAAGGCTAATTTTTCGTGCATGACTGAATCTGTAAAATTAATTCCTCCATGACAGTGAAAACATTCTAAATTTTCGCTATTAAATAGTTTCTCACCTCGTTTTGCTGCTGGAGAAATGGCATTAGCATCACCACCAAAGCGATATTTATCATAGGGAGAATTTACAGAAATAAAAGTGCGTTCAAAAGTTGCTAACGCTTTAGTTAAATTGCTGAGATTAATAGGATTTTTATCATTTTCAAAAGCATCTGTAAACATCTGTCGATATTTCCTGTCATCTTGCAACATTGCTAATATTTGTTTTTCCCTTCCTACCATCCCCATTTCCACTGGATGTTCCCCAAATATTGGCACTAATGCTTGATTTTCTAACTTTGTCATTAAAGGGTTAGCCCAAGTTAATACAGGGTTGTAGGCAATATTAGCAAGACTCATGGAGTTACGAGGATGTTTTTCCCCAGTTGCTCCCACTGCTATTGTTTCCCCATCAGTAAAAGCCAATTTTTGCAGATGACAAGAAGCACAGGAAAATTCACCTGTAATTGATAAACGTTGTTCATAAAAAAGATGTCTTCCCAATTCAACTTTTTGGGAATTCATCAGGTTATCAGCTGGTACAATTGGTTTAGGCATCCAGACAGGAATATTCCAATTATATTCTGAAGTTGAAGATGCAGAAATAGCTGTACTCAGTCCCATTGATAAACAAACTGAGAACAGACAAACTGTTAGCAATGTGAACCAGCGAGATAATTTCATTCAACTCTAAAAAATTTCTGTTTAGTAGCAGGTTTACCATTAAAAGGTAGACCGAAATTAGTCATAATCACATTGCAGTCAATATCATCTGGAGATGACATACAACCAGGAGGTGTATTTTTTTTGTTAACTGTTAAATTTGTATTTCCTATTAAGGCTGCAATATCAGCAATTACGACATCTTTATCAACATTAAACTTAGTAAAAATGACTTTTGCAGTATTCAAATTACTACAAGTTGATGGTTTTTGACTTCCCTCAATTGCTTGACAACCAGTGCTACCTAAATGAATTGGGAAACCCTGAGCTTTTTCACTTTTTTCACCATGCTTTACCTGAGAATTATCAGTTTGGGTTTTCCAATCCAAACGAGCAAATTTATAACCAAAAAGCCAATTCCACCATAAAGAAGTGAGATTTAATGGTGATGGTGCAATGACAGAATCAGCATGATTGAGATTGACAGGAACACCTAAAGTAAATTGTAAGCCTTGATAATTACCTTTGGGTATTGTCCCAACAATTTGATTGCGTGTTTCGAGAGTACCGTTAGCACAACCACCGGATTTATTTTCAAAGTCTAAGAGAGCAACATTTTGATATTGCCATTTTCCATCCTGTGTTAAATTCACAGGTATAAATTTACCATTATTATCAATTAAGGCAATCTCAGATACATAAAAACGGAAATCATCGGCAGTAACTTTTGTGGCTGGTTTACCTAAGGTATAGGTTTTACCACATTCAAAAGGTTGTTTACCCACTCTTCCTTGAAAATTAATGGTTACTTCTTGGTTGTTACTCGTTTGAGCTACAGTTTTGGTAACGCAACAGAAATTCCCAGCCAGGATAATTCCTGCCATTGTGGTAGATGTCAATAATAATTGCTGTTTCATGCTTGGTTCTATGAATAAAGGAATTTAGTTACTTTTCTAGTGTGAAGGGCTATTAATGTTGATATTATGAATAGCTATTTTGAGTTAAATAAACCACTTAGTCAAAAGACAGCTTGTCAAACTTAATTTTTGATATAGCATTTCCTAGTCTAAGGAAGTACAAAATTATCTGCGTACCCTGCGGGAAGCAAGCTATATCTGCGTCCATCTTCGTTTAATTATTAACACTTGTACCTTACTTAAATAGAAATTGCTATATTGTGGATTTAGACAAATTTGTAAATATGAAAATTAAAAGAAGTCTGAGTTGTAACAACAAAGACTTCTTAGGGAAATATTCAGTTTATATTTTGCAGCCAACTTCTTATCCCAAGTTATTAAAAAAGGTTGACCAAAGAGTTCCCGTTACTCCTACTGCAATTAAAGCATTTGTGAAAAATCTGCCTAGTTCAGTTTCTTGTCCTAGTCCTTTGTCGTCTTGTCCTACACTAAAAAACAATGACCAGGCTTGGTTGACATTAACTGTTTCAAAGTTATTGAAGTTAGGACGAAACACAACTGGACTAATTAAGTCTTTTTTAGGAAAATCAAAATCAGTTTTCATAGTTTCCCCTTTTTAATGTTGTATTGGTTGACTGAAAAATAATTTACAGGTTTGTTAACCATCCAATCAAGCCATTTCCTGTAATCGCTTCTACAGCTATGAGTGAAATAAAACCAATCATAGCTAAACGTCCATTCAGCTTTTCTGCGTATTCTGTAAAACCTGTTCTTGGGGTTTGATCTACATATACCTTGGGTTCAATCGCAAAGCTGTTGAGTTGACCAAATTCGCTGGTGGTAAAGCCTTTAACTGTCATGTTTTTTTCTTTTTTGTTCTCTTATGTAAATGAATATAACATTTTGTAAATATTTTTTGCAAGGTGTTGACACGATAAAAAAATACGGTAAACCGTACTAAATATCATTCGGGATACCGTATAATCAAGTTCAGTTAGGGCTGAAAGGTAGAAATTTTTGATTTGTAGACAAATTGATTACTTATAGCAGAAAGCAATAGGCACTCTTACAAGAAAGAAACCCCTGCTATGATTAGGTCTTAAGGATCAACAATGTCTTAATCAAAAATGGCTACGGTCATATCAGCTAAGTCCGCTTGTCAATAGGGTTTGAGACGCGCTAATTCTGACAGTAGGTATCTGAAGATTATGTAATTCTACGTAAAAATGCAAGTAACAAAGTTATGTTATACTTGATCAGCAAAATTATTACTTTCATGTAACTATGTTCAAACACTCGAATTTGCTGTTAGCACTGATAGGGATTTTTTGCATATTTAATTACCCAGAAATGCAATCTACCCAAGCCCAAGTGCGAGCAAAACCTAAGCTAACTTACAAAGAGAAATTTGATCAATATACTAATTTTGTAGATGAAAACTGTGTGCGTCCACAAAAGCGTAGATTCGAGAGTCTGGAATATCAACTGTGTTCAATGGAAGATATTCACACGAGAGTTAGTATGGAAGGACCAGAGGGAGAAAATGGACCAACGGCTTACTTCTATGGTGGCAAGCTATTTGCGTTTAGAGATACTGGTAGTGGGCAAGTCTGGATGTTTGAAAAGGGAAAATTGATTGCGGAGGTGGAAGTGGGTGCTGTTAACCCAAAATACAATATAATCACGACTCAATTTAACCCTAAACAACGTAAGGAATATACCGATTGGGCGATGAAGTCTAGCCGAAATATGCTGAAGGTTTTTGGCTATAATTTGAATCTGTAAAAATAGTTTGTAAAAATGCTAAAAATACTCACTTCATAAACTATCTCAAATATCAAGTTTTTGGAGAAATGATGATACAAAAAACGTACAGATTGATCGTACCAAGCTGGTTAAGAATTTCCAGCATATTGGTGTTACTAAACATGGGTGTAAATCAAAAAGAGATCGCAAATACTACCTCACAGAATATATCTCCGGTAATAGTTTCTTAGGCTCAAACAACGGCTGAACAGTGGTTGAAGCGGGGAGATGAGAGGGACAATGCGAAAGATGCGATCGCAGATTTTAATCAAGCAATTAAACTAGAACCTGAGTCGGCAGTATCCTATTATAATCGAGGTCTTGCTCAACGTCGTTTAGGTCAAAAGCAAGCTGCTATTGGTGACTTTCAAAAAGCAGCAAAATTATATCAGGCAAGTAACAAGACATAGGACTTACGCATAAGGTACGGAATAAACGTATCCCTTACGGGACCGTCAGGCATACCACAGAGGCACAGAGATCACAGAGAAATGAGGGTTTGAGAGATATTTTGCGTAAGTCCTGTGCTATTCTTGCTTAATCCCAAATAGTTCTAAACTGCTCCGAGACTCTGCTAAAAAACGCTTTTCTATGGCGCGATATTCAGGTGATGATACATTTTTAATGGTATTATCTAAGTGCCAAGCTGCAACTAATTTTTGTTTGCGGAAACCATATCTATGAAAATCTTCAGCACTAACGTGAATTAATTGTCCATTTTTATATTTTAATACAGCAACATCCAAAGCACCATTTTCATTGCCATCAGATGCTTCAACACTTTGGATATATAAAGATATTGGTTTACCCTTAACTTGGCAAAGATCATATATAAAACTACCTTTTTTCCTTTTTTGTAGAGGGCAGTTTTTTGGCTCTACATCACCTTGGAAGTTTTTCTCCGTAACCAAGGATTTATTAGTGGCCAAAGAGGGCAAACTTAGAGACAAGAGCAAAGATGAAATTGTCAATAACCTAAGTAAATTAGTCATATTTTAATATCTAGGTTTTGTCTTAATTACAAATACATTATAGCTATTTTAGGGAGCTTTCTTTGCCCCCTAAAAATCTCTACACAGTTGCTACCTTGGGTTGAGGTTTAGTGAATAAATCAGCTAAATGATGTGGTTGGCGATCGCGCCAATTACCCTTATGATAGGCATATCCCGCAATCAACGGTAAAGCCACAGTTGCCTCTGCAAACACCATTTGTTCAGTAGCTTTATCTACCTTCCCCCAAGAATGGGCTTCTTTGAGAGTAGAACCAGATAAAGCCCCATCTCGTTCATCAGCAACGGTAACTTGAATTGTATACTTGTGCATACTCGTATCAAAGCCCAGCATTTCCGCAGCTACCACCGTATCCTGAGCAAAGTTTTTCGGCACACCACCACCAATCATCACCAAGCCAGTATAGTTTGAAGCTAGTTTACACTGAGTTAACTCCCGGAAGTCTCGCACCGAGTCAATGGTTAAATGAGAGTCTGGAGAATTCCATTGATGATGAACCAGTCCAAACCCAGCCGAACAGTCACTAAAAGCGGGGACAAAAATCGGGACTCGGTGTTGATAAGCAGCTTGTACTACAGACTGACCATAGTTACCTCTGCGTTCTATATAAGCCGCCATTTCCTCAATAAATTCCCGTGAAGAATAGGGACGATTATCTAAAGTCTCCGCAATTTCCGCAATGGTCATGTCACACACCCGTAACTGATCTTCATCAATATAGGTGTCATATATGCGGTCAATTCGTTGCTGTCTTAATATCTCATCATCTGCAAAAGGATCACCGACATAATGACGATAACCTAATGCTTCAAAGAAATCTTGATCAACAATATTAGCACCAGTAGATACAATTGCATCTACCATATTGTTAGTAATTAAATCGTGAACTATTCCCTTTAATCCAGCACTAAATAAAGAACCTGCTAAACATAGAATGATTGTACATTCTTTGTCTTGCAACATGGCATCATAAATTTTCGCCGCTCGTCCTAAATTTCTGGCTTGGAAAGCTGTTTTGCTCATAGCTTCCACTAAACCAACAACATCAAAATCTTTAATGTCAATTGGTTGCACAGTCTCTTGCAAAAGTTCTTCACGATTCATGGTAGATTTTCCCTAATTAAAGTTTAAAATTTTATTTCACGCAGAGGCGTAGAGTCACAGAAAGTAAGAGTTGAGAATTATTGATTTTTGAATTCAGCAACGCCTTTAATTCACTAACAGAATACCTGATTTTAACTACTGTTTAAGTTATGGAAATATTAAGGATAATTAAACAGTGGTCAAAAGGTATTTTTAAATAATTACAAAGTTGTCATTACCCGTAAAATTCTCTCCAAAGCCCAATCTATTTCAGCTTGAGAAATAACCAAAGGTGGAGCAAATCGGATGACATTATCTCTAGTTTCTTTAGCTAATAATTCCTCTTTCGCTAAGGCTTTACAAAAACGTCTCGCACCACCAGCTTCTGGGTGTAATTCCATGCCAATTAGTAAGCCTTTACCGCGAACTTCTTTAATATGTGAACTGGGAATTAATTGTAATTTTTCCATAAAATATTCTCCCAATTTAGCAGCTTTTCCTGGTAAATCTTCGTCAATAATGACATCAATGGCTGCGTTTCCAATCGCAGCAGCTAAAGGATTTCCCCCAAAGGTACTACCATGATCTCCTGGTTGAAATACACTCATAACTTCGTCGGTGGAAATAAAAGCAGAAATTGGATAAAATCCACCAGATAAAGCTTTTCCTAATGTGATACCATCTGGTTTGACGTTTTCATATTCATGGGCAAACATTTTCCCAGTTCTGCCTAATCCAGTTTGAATTTCATCAAAAATCAGTAATACATTATGTTGATGACAAATTTGTTCTGCTTGCTTCAAAAAACCATTGGGAGGAACAATAATACCACCTTCACCCTGAATTGGTTCTACTAAAAATGCAGCAGTATTAGGAGTAATTGCTTTTTCTAAAGCCTCAGCATCACCAAAAGGAATAACTTTAAATCCAGTTGTCAAAGGACCAAATCCATCTTGATATTGTTCTTCTGTGGAAAAACTAATTAGACTAATAGTGCGTCCAGAAAAGTTATTACTACAAACAATAATTTCAGCTTGATTTTCTGGAACACCTTTAACTTTATAAGCCCATTTACGAATGGCTTTGATAGCAGTTTCTACAGCTTCTGCACCGGAATTCATGGGTAATACTTTAGGTAAACCGGAAATCTGAGCCAGCTTTTGATACAATTCTCCCAATTTATCATTACGAAAAGCCCTAGAAGTTAGAGTAATTTTCTCAGCTTGTTTGATCATAGCCTCAAGAATTTTAGGATGACAATGACCTTGATTTAATGCTGAATAAGCAGAAAGACAATCGAGATATTTCTTACCTTCTATATCCCATACCCAAACTCCTTCTCCTTTGCTGATAACTACATCTAAAGGATGATAATTATCAGCACCATATTCCTGTTCTAGTTCAATATAATCCTGGGTATTCATAATATTGAAAGACGGAATTCCCAGAGTTACGTTTGCTGATGACATATTTGCTCCTAACAATTTTTAGCGATTACAATCAGATTTGAAAAACATGAAATATTAGCTATCGAATGTTTCATCCAACAGATATGAGCATGATATTTGGTTTATAATTCCTAATTTCAGAATAATATCAACAATGAGAGTAACAAAGTAACTCCCAAAATTAGCCCTATTATTTGATGTTGATGGATTTTTTTGTGAATATCTAAATAGCCATTTGCTTTTTTCCAGACAAACAACCTATGTAGCAAAATTTGCCTACTTTTTAGTGAAGAAACCCGGTTGCCCACTCTGTCTGAATAAAAAATGTTGCTGGCATAAAAACTAATAGTATAAACTGTGATGGTCTAATTATGACTCTGATTTTACTCGCACGTAGCACATAAAACATTAATTAAGCAAGTTTATTTGAACTTAATTTTATGTCAGATATTAAGCTATCACGAAAATTATAACTCTTCAATACCGGGTGGGGGCATATTAGAACATTTGGATTTAAAAGATGAGTCAAGACCAGGTAAATATCTTATTTGACAGCTTGTCTTTTGACAACCTGACTCTATGAAGTAAATAATCCTACCTGGAGACTTGGGACGTAATATCTCTAGTTATTTTTTGTGGAATGTGGGGGGAAGCTTTGAAGTTAAAATGGTGTGTGTCTATAAGTGTGGTAAGTACGATTTGTTTGCTGATAACTCAAAAAGCGAATGCAGAACCTGTTCTCAGCGGAGTTATTACAGATATTCCGCGACTAAATGATATTGAACATCCAAAAACGAGTATTCAAGATTGGTTAGCACAGGAATCTCCAACTCCTCAAGTTTTGCAAATTACTGGTGTGCGGCTGCAAAAGACAGAAATAGGTTTAGAAGTTGTTTTAGAAACTCCCTCTGGAGAATTATCCGCACCAAAAACTTTAATTGATGGTAATACTTTAATTGCAGATATACCCAATGCAGTCCTAGCTTTACCAGAGCAAAAAGAGTTTACAACCAAAAATCCAGCAGCGGGAATTACTGCAATTACGGTTACACAACAAGAAAATAACCAAGTCCGAGTTTTAGTAACTGGAATTGAAGACGCACCAACACTACAGATAAGTGCAAATAATGGCGGTTTAACTTTAAATATATCTGTCGCTACATCAGATCCAGATATAGAAATAACTGTCACCGCCCAAAAACGGACAGAAGACGCTCAGGATATACCACTTAGTCTCACTGTTATTCCGCGTCAGCAACTTGAAGATGGTCAAATTAGTTCTTTTTCTGGTATCGCCAATAACACACCCAACTTTACCTTTTCTTCATCTTCATCTGGTAGTGCCGAATACAACTACTACAGTATGCGTGGTTTAAGTAATTTCAATGCTTTTACTAACCAAGACACCGTAGCTTTTTATATTGATGATGTCCCATTTGATTATGGTGGCTTTTTAGACCTAAGTTTAATTGATTTAGAACGAGTCGAAGTCCTACGTGGTCCCCAAAGCACCCTTTAAGGGAGAAGCAGTCCGGCTGGGGTAGTAAATGTGATTTCCCGTCAACCAACTCAAACGCCGGAATTTGGAGTTTCAGCCAGTTATGGCAGCTACAACAGCCGGGAATTGCAACTTTCCCTCAGCGATGCGGTAATTCCTGATAAATTATCATTTCGACTAGCTGGTGCATACAACGCACGGGATGGATTTATTGATAATACGACATTAAATCGCACAGTTGGTGAAGTATCAAAAGTAGCAGGACGGGCGCAAATTCTGTGGACACCCACACCAGAATGGAGCGTGTCTTTCAATACTTATGCTAGTGGTAGTGATGGTGGTAATCCTACTTATAATCTTCGTAATGCGGATGACCCATTTAAGATCGATCAAAATGTGGACGGTTTTGCGCGGTTAAGCAGTAATACCCAAGCCTTGAAAATTGGCTATGATGGTGATAAATTTCGGGCTACGTCCATTACAGCACGGCGTTTTAACAATCAGTCCAATTTCCTGGGAGATAACTTTGCTGAACTTGATTTACTAAGGCAGATTATAGATATTAATTCCACCGTTTGGTCACAGGAATTTCGTCTCCAGTCACCAGAAAGTGCAGACCGTTTGCGTTGGTTACTTGGTGGATATTATGAAGGGCGTGATTTTAATGTTGTTAACGATACTATAGAAAGAACAGTAACCGCCGCTGCCATATTTGGTTTACCAGCAGGACGTAACCGTGTTTCCGCAGAACAATCTCGTAATACTTACGCTGTATTTGGTCAATTAGACTACAAATTAATTGAAGCGTTGACTTTATTTGCTGGTTTGCGTTATGAAGCTGCGGATAGCACCCTGAGCCGTCGCCGTGTCTTTGAAGTGGCTGGTGGTGGTGTTACCCCATTTGGTGCTGAATTAAAAGGAGCAGAAATTAGTAGCAGTGCAGTAATTCCGCGTTTTGGGTTGCAGTATCAAATCACCCCAAATTTAATGGCCTATGGGACAATTGCCCAAGGATATCGCCCTAGTGGACTCAATTACCGGGCTGACGACGACGCGACCCGCCAATATCGAGCAGAAACATCTTGGACTTATGAAGCGGGTTTAAAGTCTTCCTGGCTGGGTAACCGCTTGATGGCTAATTTATCGGTGTTTCGGACTAATGTAAATGACTATCAAGTTTTACTAACAGATAGTGATGGATTTTTCCGCGATATTGCGAATGCTGATGTTGATATCACGGGATTAGAATTTGAACTAAAAGCCCAACCTGTAAAGGGGCTAGATTTAATTGCTGGCGTGGGTTATGTAGATAGCAAATTTCAAAACTACAGCAATCCATTTACAGGCATAAATTATAGTAATAATCGCGTTCCTCTTGCACCAGAATTAACTTACAATTTGGCTATTCAGTACCGTAGTCCTAGTGGTATCTTTGCTCGTGGGGAATTACGCGGCTATGGGAAAAATTATTTTGATGATCAATACTGTAGCCAAAAAAAGAGTATAAAAAGAGGGCTGATGTAGTAGAGTTATAGTCTTCCACAACGACAACTCGAAAGCCACATACAGCCCATGTTTGACATACTAGCACTGTTGCAATGCCTACTACCAGAAATAAAAGTGACGACGATGCGGCAGTTAAGCCAGATCATCACGGCCATGTTAGCCATGAGCGGGCGAGTCACAATGTTGGGAATATCGCGTTGGACGCTTAGTGGTGGTAGTTATCGGACGGTAATCAGATTTTTTCGTACAGTCATACCGTGGACAACGGTGTTCTGGGTGTTTTTTCGGCGGCATTTGTTCTGCCCAAATGATGTTTATTTGTTGGCAGGAGACGAAGTAGTAATAAGCAAAGCCGGGAAAAAAACCTATGGATTAGATAGGTTCTTTTCCAGTCTAATAAGTAAACCAATATTGGGACTATCTTTCTTTACATTATCATTAGTAAGTGTTCAACAAAGACACTCATTTCCGATTCAGATAGAACAGGTAATAAAAAGCGATGTAGAAAAAAGTAGTGTCTCGCCAAGTCCAGAAGTAAAACCTCAAGAAAAACGTGGACGGGGACGACCAAAAGGAAGTAAAAACAAAAATAAAAAGGAGGTGACTTTTACACCTGAATTGCTAAGAATTAAGAAGATGATTAATGAGCTATTTAAGTTAATAGCTAACTTTATTCCCCTCACTTACTTGGTCGTAGATGGTCACTTTGGGAACAATAATGCTTTGCAGATGGCTAGGCAGGTAAAGTTACACATAATTTCCAAGTTACGTCACGATTCGGCATTATATATACCTTACCACAATCCTGACCCTAATCATCGTTCCCGTCGTAAATACGGAGAGAAGTTGGACTGGCGTAATATTCCTGGGGCATATTTGCGTCAAAGTAGTCTTGAAGAAGATATTAAAACTGATACTTATCAAGCTACTCTACTGCACAAAGAATTTGGCCAACCACTGAATGTAGTTATTTTGGTGAAAACCAATCTCAAAACTAATGCTCGCAGTCACGTAATTCTGTTTTCTAGTGACTTAACTTTATCATCTGAAAAAATAATTGACTACTATAAGTTGCGCTTCCAAATCGAATTTAATTTCCGAGATGCCAAACAGTTTTGGGGATTGGAAGATTTTATGAACAGAGGTCAAACTGCTGTGACTAATGCTGTTAATCTTTCTTTTTTTATGGTCAATTTGTCTCATTATCTTCTAGCTCAGTTTCGTGAAGATAATCCCGGTGCTGGCATTGTTGATCTTCAGGCTTATTGTCGGGGTTTTCGATATGTTCGGGAAATATTAAAAATGCTTCCGCAACAGCCTGAGCCTATTTTATTATCCCAGATTTTTGCCAAGCTTACCTCTCTTGGTCGTATTCACAATGCTTCTACAGCCGTTGAACCCTCGTAATTTGGCTACAGTATTGATGATGCAAATCAAATTAAGCAAGATCCGTTTGTGGTGGTGAATGCTCGCATTGGTTATGAATGGCAAAAATACGGTATTTACTTGTATGCCAATAATTTGTTTGACACTCGTTATATTACTTCTGGCTTCTTTTTCCCACCGCCTGATGTGACTGCTGGTTTTGGAGATCCAGTAATTTATGGTGTGCAACTCAGAGCGAATTTGTAATTAGCATTTTTGGCTTGGTAGGCATTAAACAAGAAATTTGATAGAATAATTTTGATTCTGGTAAAACTCAGGGTCAATTTTTTCTATGGATTTTTAACATACCCAGCCTGGACAAAACAGAATGCGTAAAATTCACAAGGATGTTAAAGAAAGTGTATTTTGTGGTTTAATCACAATATTTTGGAGACAAAAGTTGTAGAAAGTATTTATAAATGTATTTGAATGTTTAGCTAGATAATTGACTTGTAAGTAAAAATCTATTTCTCAAGCAAGTAAAGTTAAGATTTTCCACTGGATACAGTTTTAGTTTAATAGAAATATTTTCTAGGACTTACTCACTTTACAAACTGCACATCATATGTGTGAATGAAATTGCCTAGTTTCAGACTTTTGGAATCGTATATTAGTGCGGTGCGTCAGATAGAGACAATCTGTTAGATGCTCAATTATCGGGACTGACGCACCCTACAAAAGATAAAATTCATAATCCATATTTGATGGATTTTGTCAATGAATAAGTCCTATTTTCATAAATTCCTTTGATCAATAATCAATGACTAAAAAATGGTTTCGGACTGGCATGATAGTGATATTTATCCTGTCATTTATATTACGCTTTTGGGGTTTAGGGAGATTTAATACCCTCGTTTTTGATGAAATTTATTTTGCCCAATTTGGCAATAACTATCTTACCCAAACACCATTTTTTAATGCTCACCCACCGTTAAGTCAATATATAATTGGCTTTGGGATTTGGATTGGTAATCATATTCCCTTTTGGCAAAATACTGTAAATGGGTTGACTGGTTCTTTATTATCCCCGTGGAGTTATAGGTGGATAAATGCTTTGACTGGTTCATTTATTCCTGTAGTAGTTGTTTTACTAACTTATCAATTATGTTATCGGCGTGGCTTTGCTTTATTAGCTGGTTTATTTACAGCTTGTGACGGTTTATTTTTAGTAGAATCTCGCTATGCTTTGAATAATATATATATAGTTATCTTTGGTTTAATTGGGCAATGGTTTTTGTTATTAGCTTTGGAGAAGCAAAATAAACAACGTTGGTTGTGGTTGGCTTTAGCTGGTGTTGGATTTGGTGCTTCTATCGCTACAAAATGGAATGGTTTATGGTTTCTTTTCGGTGCTTATGGAATGTGGATAGCAGCTTGGATAATTAAATGGTTGCAATTTTTTTCCCCGTCACGCCATGTTTCTTTGTTTTCTTATTTGCGTCCTTTAATTACTCCAGCAAATTCTCAAATTAATCATGAAGTTACTATTCAAACACCATTACAAAACCTAATTCAGATAAATATTTTGCAGATGATATCCTGTCTGGGAATTATTCCCGCAGCAGTTTATAGTCTGATTTGGATTCCTCACTTGCAATTAGACACCAGGTATGGATTTATAGAAGTTCATCAGGAAATTCTGAAATTTCATTTGCAGTTAGGTGGTAACAATTCTAGTGTTCATCCTTATTGTGCTGCTTGGTACAAATGGCCGTTATTAACTCGACCAATGGCTTATTATTATCAAACAACTCAAAGTTTTAAAGATCCTCTACCTGTATTTGGCCCTCCCTTACCTGCTGGTGCTGGGAAAGTAATTTATGATGTCCACGCAATAGGTAATCCGTTTTTGTGGTGGTTTGGTGTTGCAGCCATGATATTTTTAATGGGAATGCTGTTTGTAAAAATGGTTTTACCAGGGATACAGCAAAAACGCGTCTTTGTTCCTAAAAATCTGGGTGTTGATACTTGGATTAGTTTATATATAGTTATTAATTATGCCGCTAATTTCTTACCTTGGGTGAAGGTCAATCGGTGTGTGTTTATCTACCATTATATGTGTGCGGTGGTTTTTACATTTATAGCGATCGCATGGTTTGTTGATCAATGTCTTCGTAGTTATCGCCGAGAACTGCGTATACTGGGTATTACCATCACTTTCGCTATCATAGCTGCTTTCGTGTTTTGGATGCCTATCTATTTGGGTTTACCGCTGTCTCAAGAAGATTATCACCTGCGGATGTGGTTTAGAAGTTGGATTTGAGTCACTCACTTAACTAAGTTATTTTATTGATTATTCGCTTCATATAAGTACATAAAAACTGCTTGGTTAATCACCTGTATTTTACATTTCTTATCTGTATTCAGAATAACTGACTGTTACACTGTAAGCAGTTGGCAAATTCGGGTAACTCTACCCAATGACAACTGAAACTTGACATGATATTGGCAGTAAAAAAAATTAACTTGATGGGGAATAGCAAATTTAAAAATAGCTAATATAGCTGCTTTTACTTCTTTCCCACTAGAATAATTTCTTGCCTAGACAGATAGGAAAATTATTACAGCTTAAGCATATTTCTGAAATAATCTGCGAGTTAATTTTCAAGCTAAGAGCGGTACATTTAGATAGAATACGAAACCTGACAGGTGAAAAATCTATCATTAATTCTGCTCTTGACGCACCTAGATATATATAAAGAGGGGAATCGACATGGATATAGCGTTACAAGTGCAGAATGTGAATGTTACCAGCTTGAAAGAAGCACCAATTCATGTTTCAAGTAAAATTCAACCTCATGGTATTTTGTTGGTTTTACAAGAACCGGAGTTGAAAATATTGCAAATTAGCAATAACACATTAAATGTTTTCGGAATTTCCCCCGAAAATATGTTGCAGAAAAAATTAGAAGATTTAGTTGATCCTTTTCAAATAGAGAGAATTAAATCTGGTTTAGCAGAAGAGAATTTAGATTTTATTAATCCTACTAAAATTTGGATTAGAAAAAAAGGTGACGAATATACTGTATTTGATGCTGTATTTCACCGGAATACGGAAGGATTTTTAATCCTGGAATTAGAACCTGCTATTTCTCAAGAAAATATTCCCTTTTTAAGCTTTTATCATTTAGCAAGAGCATCTATAAATCAACTAGAAACTACTAAAAATCTCCGAGAATTTGGTCAAATCATCGTCCAGGAAGTCCGCAAAGTGACGGGATTTGACAGAATAATGTTATATAAATTTGATGACGATGGACATGGTTCTGTGATCGCTGAAGAAAAAATAGAAAGTTTAGAACCTTACTTGGGTTTACACTTTCCAGAGTCAGATATTCCTAAACCTGCCAGAAAATTATTTATTTCCAATTCAATTAGATTAATCCCGGATGCTCATTCTCAACCTATAGAAATTTTTCCTGTTAATAATCCTGTAACTGAGCGTCCTGTTGATTTAACACAATCAAGTCTCAGAAGTGCGGCATCTTGCCATACGGAATATTTACATAATATGGGTGTTGGGGCTTCTTTGACTATCTCTTTGATTAAAGATCAAAAACTTTGGGGATTAATTGCTTGTCATCATCAAACACCCAAATATGTTTCTTATGAATTGCGGAAAGCTTGCGAATTCTTGGGAAGATTGATATTTTCGGAAATTTCCGCCAGAGAAGAAACAGAAGATTATGACTATCGGATGAATTTGACATCTATTCAATCACTATTAGTTGAATATATGTCCCAAGAGGATAACTTTATTGATGGCTTGGTAAAAAATCAGCCAAATATTCTAGATTTAACTGGTGCGAAAGGTGCAGCAGTATGCTTTGGGGGAAATTACACCTTGATTGGTGAAACGCCCAAAGAAGAAGACTTAAACTTTTTAGTTGAATGGCTCAAGAATAATGTCGATGATGAGGTATTTTATACAGATTCTCTTCCTAGTCTTTATCCAGATGCGGTAAGCTTCAAAAATGTCGCTAGTGGTTTGTTAGCTATTCCTATTTCTCAGCGGAATTATGTTTTGTGGTTCCGACCGGAAGTGATTCAAACTGTAAATTGGGGTGGTGATCCGAATAAGGCATTTGAAGTTAGTCAAGCACATGGGAATTTGCGTTTGTGTCCCCGGAAATCATTTGAATTGTGGAAAGAAACAGTCAGATTAACATCTTTACCCTGGAAATATGTAGAAATCAAAGCAGCATTGGAATTGCGGAAGGGAATTGTGAATATTGTCTTGCGTCAAGCTGATGAATTAGCTCAGTTAGCGCAAGATTTGGAACGTTCTAATGCGGAATTGAAAAAGTTTGCCTATGTCGCTTCCCATGATTTGCAAGAACCACTCAATCAAGTCGCCAATTATGTGCAGTTGTTAGAAATGCGCTATGAAGCCCAACTTGATGAGGATGCGAAGGAGTTTATTAACTATGCAGTAGAGGGAGTGAGCTTGATGCAGACGTTAATTGATGACGTATTAGCATACTCCAAGGTAGATAGCCAAGCGATCGCATTTCAAGTTACAGAAGTAGACACAGCCTTAGAACGCGCTCTGAGCAATTTACGCAAGCGTGTTTCCGAAACAGGTACTATTATTACCCATGACCCCTTACCTACCGTCATGGCTGACAGTACCCAGCTGATGCAGCTATTTCTGAACCTGATTGGTAACGCGATTAAATTCCGCAGTGAAGAAACGCCGCAAATCCATATAGGTGCAGAGAGACTAGAAGATGAATGGTTATTCTCAGTGCGCGATAATGGCATTGGCATAGATCCGCGATTTAGCGATCGCATTTTCATCATCTTTCAACGCCTGCACACAAGAGATGAATATCCAGGCACAGGTATGGGCTTGGCAATTTGTAAGAAAATTGTCGAATGTCATCGGGGGCGAATCTGGGTAGAGTCACAACTCGGACAGGGCGCAACCTTTTACTTTACCATTCCAGCCGGAGGACGTGAGCGTGAGCGCAGAAACGGAAGAAACACACAAAATAATCTTTTTAATTGAGGACAATAAAGCCGATATTCGCCTCATTCAAGAAGCATTAAAAACTAGCACACTACCCCATCGGGTAGTGACAGTTAGAGATGGCATAGATGCAATGGCTTATCTGCGTCAAGAAGGCGAATATGCTGATGCACTACGTCCCGACCTCATCTTGCTAGATTTGAACCTACCCAGAAAAGATGGAAGAGAGGTGTTAGCAGAAATTAAATCAGATCCCAAACTTAAACGCATTCCCGTAGTAGTCTTAACAACTTCTAAAAACGAAGATGACATTTTCCATAGTTATGACTTGCACGTAAACTGCTACATCACCAAATCTCGTAACCTCAGCCAACTATTTCAAATCGTCAAAGGGATTGAGGAATTTTGGTTTTCTACCGCTACGTTACCATTAGAGTAAGCTGGAAAAATAGGAGAAAAATTTATTGTTCAGGACTCAGAAATCAGCAATTAGAGGGGGATTAAAGCAGAAAATTATGGCTGCGAGCTACTCAGTGAAAATCTTGTTAATTGAGGACAACTTAGCCGAAGCTAGGTTGTTACAAGAGTTTCTCAAGCAAGCCCAATCTAAAAAATTTAGTTTAGTTCATGTTCAAAGATTACGGGATGCATTCGCAGAACTAAATCAGCAGACTTATGATGTGATTTTATTGGATCTTACCCTTCCAGATAGTCAAGGATTATCATCTTTACCGCTGTTGATAGATCAAGCTCCTAGTACACCAATTGTCGTTCTCACAAACACCAATGATGAAGAACTAGCTATTGAAGCAGTGCGACAGGGAGCGCAAGATTATTTAGTTAAAAGGCAGGTAAAGCCAGATATGTTAGTGCGATCAGTAGAATATGCGATCGCCCGAAAACAAGCTCTAGAACAACTACGAACAGTCAATCAAGCATTAGAATCGAGGGTTGAAGAAAGAACTGCTGAACTAGTAAAAGCTCAAGAACTTTATCAGTGCAAATCTGATTTTGTCTCCATGCTTTCCCATGACATCCGTAATCCACTCAATACAATTCTTTTAGCGGCTGGATTGCTACAAAACAGTGACGACAAATTAACGAAAGAGAAAAAAGTTAATCATTTGCGGATGATTCGCTCTGCCATCAAAAATATGGCACAGTTATTAGATGAAGTTACCTTTATTGGTAAAGCTGATTCAGGTAAATTACACAGTAATCTCAGTCGTCTAGATTTAGAAGCTTTTTGTCATCAAACCCTAGAAGAATTACATTTAACAGCTTTAGATAAACAAGTTACCATAGAATTCACCAGTTGTGGTGATTTTAAGGATACCCTGTGGGATGAAAGCTTATTACGGCACATTTTAGAAAATTTGCTCAGTAATGCCATTAAATATTCCCACCCTGGTAGCACAGTCAAATTTGAAGTCACAAGTCAAGATAACGTAGTCACTTTCCGGGTTCAAGATTGGGGCATTGGCATCGCCAAACATGACCAAAAACGGCTATTTCAGCCCTTTATTCGGGGCGAAAATGTCGGCAGTATTTCAGGAACAGGCATGGGTTTAGCGATCGCTAAAAAATGTGTTGAAGCGCATGGTGGTGAAATTTACGTTGATAGTCAGGTTGGTGTAGGGACAACATTTACGGTGAATTTGCCCATAATGAAACTGAAATAAATAGGGCTTGCTGAACGCGAAGAGCGTGCCGTTAGGCATATAAACCAAAAACCTAGATATATCAATAGTTACAGGCTGAAAAAGTAGAAGAAGGTGCAAGAAATAAGCGATGAAATCATCAAAAACCGTTCATTTACCCAGATTTGAGAATATTCTGATCTCCTTCTAATTCTTCGTCCTGACTCCTGACTCCTGACTCCTGACTCCTAGCCCTAACGGAAAGACTTTTTCAGCAAGTCCTAAATACACCATTTTTGAATAAAAACATTGCTGAGTGAGGAGTATGGCTTACGCCGCGCTATCACGAGTCTAATTTCTGGCTTAATTTTATCATTACCTGTATAATTACTGAGATATGAATTAAGATTAGACTCGTTTTAGGCAATTTCTCATGACACTTGATTTAAAAAGATTTTATCAAGCTTGCAACCCAAATAAAACTCTTGATCAAAGCAAAGCTGAGGATAGACAATACTATATTGATTTTTCCGAAGTGCGGGGTGCAGAAATAATTAGAGAATTAAAACGAACTATTACCCTACTTTCTCCAGAATCACCCACTTGTCAATTATTTACAGGACATATAGGTTGCGGCAAATCTACAGAATTACTACGACTGAAAGCAGAATTACAAGAACAAGAATTTCATGTAGTTTATTTTGAATCTAGTCAAAGTTTAGATTTAGCTGATATTGATATTACAGATATTTTACTAGCCATAGCTAGAGAAGTTAGTCAAAGTTTAGAAGCAGCACAAATCAAACTCAAACCAGGATATTTTCAAAATCTATTTACCGAAATAGCTGAACTTTTACAAACACCCTTAGATATTGGTGTGGAAGCAGAACTATCTGTAGGTATTGGCAAAATTACCGCTAAAACTAAAGATAGTCCTAAACTGCGTAGTCAGTTACGACAATATTTAGAACCCCGCACCAGTGGCATTTTAGAAGCAATTAATAAAGAATTACTCATACCTGCAAAAGAAAGACTTAAAAAACAAGGTAAATCAGGTTTAGTAGTCATCATTGATAACTTAGACAGAGTAGATAACGCACTGAAACCAAATGGTCAATATCAACCAGAATATCTATTTGTAGAACGGGGTGAACAGCTAAACAAATTAAATTGTCATGTTGTGTATACAATTCCCCTAGTTCTCATATTTTCTAACGCATTAGGTAGATTAACAAATCGCTTTGGAGTAGATCCTAAAGTCTTACCAATGGTTGCGATTAAACAGAGGAATGGTCAAGATTACCAAGCTGGAATTACACTCCTACAACAAATGGTAATGGCTAGGGCTTTTCCTGATGTAAATTGGGAACAAAGTCAAAATTTAGTTACAAAAATTTTTGATAGCCCTGAAACATTAGAACGACTTTGTAAAGTTAGCGGTGGACATTTGCGTAACCTATTAATGCTATTGTTTCGTTGTCTGCAAATAGAAGATACACCAATTTCTAAAAAATGTGTAGAAACCGTTATTAAAAAGCGTTGTAATGAGTTAAGTTTAGCAATTACAGATGATGAATGGGAATTACTAAAGGAAGTACAGACAACAAAAACCTATAGAGGTGAAGATAAATATGATATTTTACTTCGTAGTATGTTTGTTTTTGAATATCGAGATGAAGATGGTTCTTGGTTTGATATTAATCCAATTTTGATAGATTCCAAGGAATTAGCATCATAAATAATCATCACATTGCGTAGTAAGTAGGGTGTGTTAGCGACAGCGTAACGCACCATTGTGATTTAATCTATAACGGTGCGTTTGGGTTAACATTATGAATAATCAAGAAAATGATGAAAATTTCTCTCAGCTTAATGAGAATTCTATCAGAACCATATTAAGAGCAATTAACTTTTCCCAAGGTCAATTATCCCTAATTTTCCTCCGCTGCAATTATGTAAAATTACGTCAGCAGATAGCAGCACAACTTAAAGAGGTTTCTTCTATACCCATTAGAGAAATAACTTTACCAGAATCAGCTAAAAGTCTCTACGATAATATAGCTCAAGAATTGGGAGATGAACAACCACAAGCTTTGATAATTTCTGGTTTAGACTCTGTTAACAAAATTGATTCAATATTGAGTTTATCTAATCAAATTCGAGAGGAATTTAGAAAAAACTTTCCTTTTCCCATTTTGATTTGGATAGATGACCAAATTCTCAAAAAAATTATCAGAGTCGCACCAGATTTAGAAAACTGGGGGAGTATTATTGATTTTGAAAATGATACTGATGATTTAATTGATTTACTGCAAGAAACAACAAAAGGAATATTGAATCATGATGTTATTCCTACTCCTCAAGTTTACAAAGAAATAGAAGCGGCAAGTCAGGATTTACAAAATAGAGGAGAAGAAATAGACCCAGAAATACAAGCAGGTTTAGATTTAGCTTTTGGTTTACAGGAATATCAACAAGATAATATAGATGATGCTTTAATTTATTATCAGCGCAGTCGAAAATTTTGGGAAGGTAAAAATAACCTAGAACGTATCGGTATTCTCTTAGTTAAAATCGCTTTAGCTTATATCCGCAAATCAGAAATTAGTAATAACCAAAATCAAGAACATTGGCCAATTGTTACTGCTAGAGATTATTTACAAGAAGCTTTAAAAATATTTAGACCATCAGAAAGATTGGATTTATTTGTTGAAACCATTAACCTTTTAGGGGGAATATTACGACATTTACGAGCATGGGAAGATTTAGAAAATCTGGCTAAAAAATATCTAAAATTATATGAAAACCTTTCTCCCAGAAGAAGAGATAATGTTTATATTTCCGAATCTCTGATATTCAAAGGAGTTAGAGGGTTAGGTCAAAATTATGCTTTTCTTGCAGAAGTAGCTTTAGAAAATAAAGAATGGGAAAAAGCAAATCAACACGCACAGCAAGGATTAGACATTTTAGCGAATATTACTAATTTACCATCCCAAGAATTTGGTTTATGTCGCTTATTATTGGCACGTTCTCAGGTAGGTTTAAGAGACAATACCGCAGCAATTCAAACTTTAGAAACTGCTAAAAATGAAAGTCATCCTCAATATAATCCTAAATTATATATTGATATATTAGAACAATTAAATTTACTCTATTTTCAAGAAAAAGAATATTTAAAAGCCTTTGAAATTAAACAAGCCAGATTACAAATAAAACAACAATATGGATTTACAGCATTTGTTGGTGCATCTTATTTAAACCCCCAACGCAAAGTTATAAGTTACGGAAATACCCCACCCGCGCTATCGCGCACCCTCCCCTTGGTAAGGGGAGGGTTGGGGAGGGGTGTATCTGATGTAATTGAAAATACAGGAACAATTGCACAAGAAATTTCTGCTTCTGGGAGAGAAGAAGATGTAAAACGGTTGCGGGGAAGAATTGCGGGAAATGAACATAAATTAACTGTAATTCATGGACAGTCTGGAGTTGGTAAAAGTTCAATTTTACAAGGTGGGTTAATTCCTGCACTCCAACAAGAACCAATTGGAGAACGTGAGGCTTTACCAATTCTTTTACGAGTTTATACAAATTGGGTAGAAATTTTAGGAGAATCTTTAAAATCAAATGTAGGGGTAATTCATGAATTATCCCTACACTCCACGGAGACAATTATTCAACAATTACAAAAAAATGCCGACAGAAATTTATTAACGGTTTTGATATTTGACCAATTTGAAGAATTTTTCTTTGTGAATAATGACCAAAAACAAAGAAAACCATTTTATGACTTTTTACGAGTCTGTTTAGATATTCCTTTTGTCAAAATTGTGCTTTCTTTACGAGAAGATTATTTACATTATTTATTAGAATTAGACCGTTTAGTTGATTTAACAGTTACGAATAATAATATTCTTGATAAAAATATTCGTTATTATTTGGGTAATTTTTCACCCGCAGATGCTAAAGCTGTAATTAAAAGTCTTACCGAAAAAACACGCTTTTATTTACAAGCTGAACTAATTGATCAATTAGTCAAAGACTTAGCAGGAGATATTGGGGAAGTTAGACCGATTGAATTACAAATAGTCGGGACACAATTACAATCAGAACAAATTAAAACTTTAGATAAATATCAAGAATTTGGTAAAGAAAAATTAGTTGGAAAGTTTTTAGAAGATGTAATTAAAGACTGTGGTGTAGAGAATGAACAAACAGCGCGACTGGTTTTGTATCTACTCACAGATGAAAATGGCACAAGACC
Organism: Anabaena sp. EIM26; assembly: GCF_057568715.1. Taxonomy (NCBI): domain Bacteria; kingdom Bacillati; phylum Cyanobacteriota; class Cyanophyceae; order Nostocales; family Nostocaceae; genus Anabaena; species Anabaena sp. EIM26. Next base: position 4,777,984 of record NZ_CM172472.1, read on the forward strand.
TTTAAAAACTCGTCTTGAGTTAGCAGCACAGTTAGGAATTAAAGATAACTTTGCGAACGAAAATAAAAATTTATTAGATGCTTCGTTCCTCAGCATGACAAATTCATCTACTATCAAACTTGATTTAATTTTAAATATTTTTGTTGCGTCAGGTTTGGTATTACTCTTACCAGAATCACCTGCGGATAGATATCAATTAGTTCATGATTATTTAGTTGAGTTTATTCGTCAACAGCAGGGAAAACAATTATTAAAAGAATTGGTAAACACCAAAAAGCAGTTAAAGGAAGCAGAAGAAGCAAAAGAAATATTAGTTAATGCGAAAAAACAAGCAGACAAAAAAATTCAATGGGCTAACTTTAGAGCAGCTTGGACTGTCGGAGTATCAGCATTGTTTTTTATATTGGTTATGATAGCTGCGGAATATACAAATAAACAACTTAAAGTCGTTAAATCAGAAATTAATAATTTACTTGGAGCAAAAAATAATGCAGAGAAAAAACTCAATCTACTCAATCAAGAAAAGGTAGCAACTCAAAATAAATTAATGGAATTACAGACAAAATCTCAAGAATTAGAATCTAAAAAAAATAGTGCTGAAGGCAAAGCTCAAATTGCTGTTAAACAACAACAAGAGTCAACTCAAAAACTCAAACGAGTACAATTTAAACTACAAGGGACTGAAAAAAAAGCATTTGATTTAGCAGATAAAAATGCAAAAGCTGAAGCAATAAATAAACAGGCTATTGATCAAGCAAGAATAGCGGTAGATAAATCACAAAAAGCACAAATACAACAACAGGAAGCAGAAACTAAAGCTAAACAAGCTCAAGAAACCTTTAAAACAGCAGATGCAGAATTAAAAAAAGCAGAGACAGCTAAACAAGCAGCACTCAAATCCCAAGAAGATGCACTCCTAGTTACCAAACTAGAACAAAGTGGAGTGAATGTTTTAAGACAATTCCAACTTGAAGAGTTACCAGCTTTAGTGTCTGCTGTACGAAATGCTAAAGCTTTAAAAACATTAGTTAAAAATAATCCCCTGGAAAAATATCCCACTATTAGCCCTATCTATGCCTTAAATAATATCCTTGATAATATTAAAGAACGTAACCAATTTAAAGGGCATCAGGATCGTCTCTTTAGCGTAAGTTTCAGCCCGGACGGAAAAACCATTGCTACTGGTTCAGCTGACAAAACAGTAAGGTTATGGAACTTAAAAGGAGAGCTGCTACATGAATTTAAGGGGCATCAGGATCATGTCACAAGTGTGAGTTTCAGCCCGGACGGAAAAACCATTGCTACTGCTTCAGGTGATACAGCGCGGTTGTGGAACTTAAAGGGGGAACTGCTGCATGAATTTAAGGGGCATCAGGATTATGTCACAAGTGTGAGTTTCAGCCCGGACGGTAAAACCATTGCTACTGCTTCAGTTGATACAGCGCGGTTGTGGAACTTAAAGGGGGAACTGTTGCATGAATTTAAGGGGCATCAGGATCATGTCACAAGTGTGAGTTTCAGCCCGGACGGTAAAACCATTGCTACGGCTTCAGAGGACAAAACAGCGCGGTTGTGGAGCTTAAAGGGGGAACTGCTGCATGAATTTAAGGGGCATCAGGATTCTGTCATAAGTGTGAGTTTTAGCCCAGATGCTAAAACCATTGCTACGGCTTCAGAGGACAAAACAGCGCGGTTGTGGAACTTAAAGGGGGAACTGCTACAAGAATTTAAGGGGCATCAGGATCGTGTCAATAGTGTGAGTTTTAGCCCAGATGGTAAAACCATTGCTACTGCTTCAACTGACAAAACAGCAAGGTTATGGAACTTAAAAGGGGAACTGCTGTATGAATTTAAGGGGCATCAATCTATCTCTAGAGTAAATTTCAGTCCAGATGGTCAAACCATTGCTACTGCTTCAGAGGATATTTTGTCATTAGGCAACACAGTGCGGTTGTGGAATTTAAAGGGGGAACTGCTGCAAGAATTTAAGGGGCATCAGGATCGTCTCTTTAGCGTAAGTTTCAGCCCCGACGGCAAAACCATTGCTACTGCTTCAGCTGATAAGACAGCGCGGTTGTGGAACTTAAAAGGGGAACTGCTACAAGAATTTAAGGGGCATCAGGATCGTCTCTTTAGTGTGAGTTTTAGCCCCAACGGCAAGACCATCGCTACGGCATCCGATGACAAAACAGCAAGGTTATGGAACTTAAAAGGGGAACTGCTGCATGAATTCAAGGGGCATCAGAGTCCTATCTATAGTGTGAGTTTCAGCCCGGATGGGAAAACCATTGCTACTGCTTCAGGTGACAAAACAGCGCGGTTATGGAACTTAAAAGGGGAACTGCTGCATGAATTTAAAGGGCATCAGGGTGATCTCAGAAGTGTGAGTTTTAGCCCTGAAGGTAAAACTATTGCTACTGCTTCAGGTGACATTTTATCATTAGATAATACAGCTCGGCTGTGGAACTTAAAGGGGGAACTACTACAAGAATTTAAGGGGCATCAGTTACCTGTCTATAGTGTAAGTTTCAGCCCGGATGGGAAAACTATTGCTACTGCTTCAGGTGACAAAACAGCGCGGTTGTGGAACTTAAAGGGGGAACTGCTACAAGAATTTAAGGGGCATCAAGGTGATCTCAGAAGTGTGAGTTTCAGTCCCGACGGTAAAACCATTGCTACGGCTTCAGAGGACAAAACAGCGCGGTTATGGAACTTAAAGGGGGAACTGCTGCAAGAATTTAAAGGGCATCAGAGTGTAGTCTCTAGTGTGAGTTTTAGTCCGGACGGAAAAACCATTGCTACGGCTTCATTGGACAATACAGCGCGGTTGTGGCCTGTGCGGAATTTAGACCGGTTACTTGGGGATGGTTGTGATTGGTTAAAGTATTATTTGCAGAATCCTAATGTGGGTTTGAGTGAGGAGGAGAAGAGGTTGTGTGATGATGTGAAATTGTCAGAATCAGAATATCCAGGATTAAAGGATTGACAGGATTAAGACCGGAATTTTATCACCAATTACCAATTACCAGTCCCCAATCACCGCTTCACAAATAAAGCCCGATAAACTGGTTCACCCTTGTTAATAGTTCCTATTTCTCGTTCTGTGGGAACTGGGAGAGGATTGTCTGCTAACCATTCCTCTGTACCCATTTTCTCAAATGCTGGGTGTTCGGAAAAGCGTTCCGACATTTCCACTGCAATAAATTTTTGATCAGACTGCACAAAGACAACTCCTCCCTCTGTCAAATAACCGGCTAGTTCTGCCACTAACTCTGGTTGCACTACACGTCGTTTCGCATGACGGTTTTTAAACCAAGGATCGGGAAATTGAATTGTTACACGTTGTAAAATTCCTGATGGCAAGGTAGATAAAATTGGTGTTAATGAATTATTTACATTGCAAAATAGATAATGCAAATTTATTAAATCCAGTTCAGATCGCAACTTATTTGCTTCCACTACCAAAGGTTCCCGAATTTCCAAACCTAAAAAATTCCAGTTCGGTTCTCTTTGTGCCATTTCTAGTAAAAACCTGCCCCTCGCACAACCAATATCTAAGTGCAGAGGTTGATTTGGCTGTGCATAAACTTTTTCCCACTCTAGGGGATTGGCTGGTATTTTATACTTGCTGGCAAGTGGGTTAACGTGTTGACGAACTCGAACAACTGCCAAAATCAAATCTCCTTTAAGTACAGGGCTTACATAACTGGCATATTAGTTATAGCGGTTCTCGGTTGAATGAGATACAAGAACCCCACTCCCAACCCCCTCCCCGCAAGCGATGAGGGGGCTATGATGTATTTCATTCAAGTACATACCGCTATAGGTGCGTCAGATGTCAAATATCTGTTGATAATCACTAATTTATAGGTCTGACGCACCCTACAATAAATATTAAATGTCACACATAAAAATTAAACTCAAATGTATATAAATATTAAGTCTAACCGCTGATCCCCAGACGGACAAAGCAAGAGTTATACTTTGAAGAAAAGAGTATTTGCACTTCGGATTTTAACATTTTCTTAAATCAATGAATATCAATTTTCGGTTTGCCATCGTTAGCGATTTACATATAGGGCTTCCCCATACAATTTGGGATCATCCTAGCCGCTTTCATCTCGTGGAAGTGAGTATTCCAGCTTTTGAAAGTGTACTAGAACATTTAACACAATTAGATTTAGATTTTCTTTTGATACCTGGAGATTTAACTCAACACGGTGAACCAGAAAATCACGCTTGGTTACAAACAAGATTATCTCAACTACCTTTTCCCGTTTATGTTGTTCCTGGTAATCATGATGTTCCTGTATTAAAGGCAAATGAGCAATCTATCGCTTTTGCAGATTTTCCCCATTATTACCGCAAGTTTGGTTATGAAAACCCAGAGCAATCTTATTACAACTGTCGGTTGCTACCTGGAGTCCGGCTGATTGGTCTAAATTCTAACTCATTTGATGAGCAAGGTCAGCAGGTAGGGCGTTTAGATCCCGAACAAGTCAGGTGGTTAGAAGCTGAACTGGCAACAGTTGGGGATGATTTAGTTTTGGTGATGATACATCATAACGTTGTTGAGCATTTGCCTAATCAATCAGACCATCCAATGGCAAATCGTTATATGTTGCAAAATGCGCCAGAACTTCTAGGTTTGCTGCGTCAATATGGAGTGAGATTAGTATTTACGGGACATTTGCACGTTCAAGATGTAGCTTGTGCAGATGGAATATATGATATTACGACTGGTTCATTAGTCAGCTATCCTCATCCTTATCGGGTTCTAGAGTTTGAACGAGATCATTTAGATAGGGAATGGTTGCAGATTGTATCTCATCGGGTGGAGTCAGTACCTGATTTTCCCAACTTGCAGCAATCATCACGGGAATGGATGGGCGATCGCTCTTTCCCCTTCCTCATCAAGCTACTAACTCTACCTCCCCTCAACCTACCATTAGCACAAGCCAAACAACTAGCCCCCGATTTACGAGACTTTTGGTCAGCTGTTGCTGATGGAGATGGAGTCTTAGACTACCCAGAATTCCCTCTCGAAGTCCGCCATTACATTCAAAAATATGGTGCAATTACTCAAGATAGTCATCCTCACCTAATTGACAACAACAGCAAACTTTTAATTGGTAATTGGTAATGGGTAATTCGTAATTATCTCTTCTGCTCCCTTCCTACTGTCACCTGTCACCTGTCACCTGTCACCTGCCCCCTTCTTCCCTCGGCAAATTGCAAAAACTGAGGTGTAACCGTGAAGTAAGGTTCTGCCACTGACAGGGCCGATTTCACCACCACAGAAACAGCCTCCCAGGGGGATGTTATGGAGATAACGCTGAAATAGCTCAGAATCAAAATTGGATTTACCGTAGAGTCCTGCACCACGTCCCACACAACTAAACATCAAGGCTGCGAAAGGGGAGGATTCGTTACTGCTTTGGTCTTGATATTCTTGTAAGAGAAATTCTAGGTCTTCAGCCGAGGCTTGAGCATCCCTTAAGTGAAATTGTAACCTTTGACCAGGACGAACGCGATCGCCTATTGCGATCGCACCAGCGGATGGATCTACTCCCAGTAAATTGCGAATGAGAAAATCTCCCTGCTTCAAAGAAAGCTTAAACTCATTCATCGCCAAACCCACAAACAAAGAATGCTGTGCCAGCATCTTCTCTTCTTCACTGAGATTACTAATTAAATCTCGCAGTACCACCAAAGGTACTTTTTCATCCAACTCCAAAATAATATTCCGTTCAGCTTTAGTGACTTGTAATGGTTCCCCAATAGGCCTACATCCTTGAGCGACAATTGTTTCTAAGACAATATCACCACTCAAAGCCAAACCCACCGTACCTTGACGATACAGACGATTATTACAAAATAGAGCAATGCGATCGCTCACAAACCCCCCACTAGCTTGTCCACCCACAACCACCGAACCAGGATAAGCAAAATCTAACCCCTGCAACAGATCATTAGTTCCCGACGAAAAGGCACTAGACAACAAAATAAACTGGGGTACAGGTGATGGTGGCACACCAAGTAAATTAATCCAAGCATCCGGTGAACTATCCAAATCAGGTAATTGGTCAGCTAGAACATGAAAAGCTTGAAGATTCACCCCTGGTAAATGAGCCAAAGTCAAGCTAAGGGCTGGTTCTGCTTCTATCTCTTGGGTTTCGCTTTTCGATGTCGTACCAATTACACCCGCAGCACTACACCCAATCAGCACAGGGACTGAAAGTTTTTCCGCCAACAACGGCAAAAGTCGGGAATACTCACTCGTAAAAGCAGACGAAATGAATACCAGTCCTAGATTCGCAGGCGCTGTTAAAGACGAGACAGCTTGTTGTACTACATCTGCAACAGCTGCTTCCAAAGAATGATGGGTTGATAGGGCATTTGCCCACTGCATTTGGTCTGCCATGAGTTCTGGGCTTCTCTCTGTGTTGAGGCTAGTAGTTTGTGCTATCCAGGGAAATTCCATCCTACAAGAGTTGACCACCAGCCCTTTGTATACCCCTTATTACCCTGTCAATCACAGGCAGCTAACTGGGGCGGTTACTGCCTAATATATCCATTTAAATATATTGTATTATTGTTTTTCTGTAGTACTGACACCACAAAATCTTAAACAAAATCTTAAAACATAGGGAGGAATAAACTACAGATGAGGTAATTTGTTGTAGTTGTATTAGTTATCGTTGATCAGACTCCCATACTAACAGATCAACACAGTGGTTAGAATAGTAAGCGAGCCATAGGCAAAAACTACTACAAGTTTTGATTTTTTTTTCTACACTAGTATAAACAACACATAACGAGACTAAACCCAATGACCAATATCCAAGAAAAAACTAACATCCAAGAACAGATCCAAGAAGAAATTGAGCAAGCGCGTACTGTCTGTGATATTTCAGGTGGTAACTCCGCAGAGTGTGCTGCTGCTTGGGATGCAGTTGAAGAACTACAAGCTGAAGCTTCCCACCAGCGTCAAAGTAAGCCAAAAAACTCTTTAGAGAAATACTGTGATGCTAATCCAGAAGCTGATGAATGCAAAATTTACGAAGACTAGAAATTAAGTTCATCCCTTTTCTTCTAGTTTAGTAGGCAAGCAACCAAGTATCTATCAACTGAATATCTTGCACCTTCAGTCCACTCCCATATAAAGCTCCCACTTCCCCTTAAATAATATCTAAGTTGGAAAAAAGAGCAAGTTATACACAGAGAGGCGAAAACCTCAGCTAAAACCCCGAAAAACCCATAAAAATCTTCGTTATTCTGGGTATGCTGAAATGATTATAAATCAGGTTGAGTTTCTAAAATCTTCCTGATAACTTTATAGGTCAGTGCAAAATATCAGCTACAGATTCATGAGTTGCTTGCTTTTTTACCTAATAGATAGCAAACTATAAAACTTATGCCTCTAAATTTATTCATCTTAGCGTAAATAGACAGGAGGCAGAAGGAAAGAAAATTTGCATATCATTAATTTTTGTTCACATACTTATGTTTAATTGTACTGAAATACTTAATTAAACAATTCAGATAAATAAATTTATCATTTAGCAACTAACAAAAGTTATGCCACAACCTTGGTTTCGCCCTTACGTTTGGATGGATTATAGATTAGCGTTATTATTTGCTTTAATTATTCCTCTCATTCTCCTGATCTGGGCATTTGTACAAAAATCAGAAGGGATACAACGCTTATTAATGATTTACTGGCGAGTAGCAAGTCTATTGGCAATCACAGTGTACTTGATGATTGGTGGTTTGGCAGTAGGTTTTGTCTCTGGCTTAATAGCTCGTATTCTCATCCCCATTTCCCTCTGGTTTTGGGTTGATATCAACGATGAAATTGATTATCAACCGAATAGTATGCTGAAATTGATGTTCACATCTTGGCGTTGGGCAATGTCTATTTATTGCACTTTAGGAGCAATCACATTTTTACCATTTTTAGGTTGTGCTTTTTCAGAAAATTCATTAAAGAAACCATTCTGTAGCGTTTGGACTGAAGCGCCTTTAATGTTTAAAGACTACTTTCACTATAATAGTAAACCTGCTTTTCTCGGATTTTTGGGCATATTGGCTTTAGTCATTTATGTAATTTATTTAGGCATATTTGTGACGATTAAATTAGGCAAGCAGGGACGTTCTGCAACACAATAAAAATAATTCAGGAGTCAGGAGTCAGAATAATCATCAGATCAAGAATTAACTGATTCGAGATTTTAACAAAAATATCAAGCATGATACTCTAAAGTCTTATTTGTTCTGCATTCTTTATTCTTTATCCTGAATCCTTATGCATGAAGTATTAAGTTTTCAAGTTAATACTTCATCAGAAGATAACCAACTAAGTTACACAGTTTTCTATTGATGAATAATTCCATTGGTAAGCGGCTAGAACAGTACACAATCAAACGCCCTCAAGAAGTCCTTATCATCACGATAGACTTGACTGATGAGCAAGATAAAATAGCCGTATTCAAAGGCTTTTCTAGCTCTCTAATGCGTCCTACCGCCTCTGATCCAGATGTTCCTGTATTGCCAGATGAAGCAATAATTCGCAGTATTGACCGCATAGCTAGTCCTTACAATCCTGAATCACCTCGTTATATTCAACAAGGAATATCTTGGGAAGCTATGCAAGTTTTGTTATCAGAAGTAGGTGTTTAGAATTGGTAATACCTAGAAAATGAAAGTTTAAACAACGTAGCTCTTTTATTCAAGTTTACCTAATTAGGGGAGCGATCGCGAAGCTCGACCTAGGAATCGCCATAGTAGAATGAGAGAATGCGCGATGTAAGCCTTAGACCAGTCCTTAGATACTCAAATTTCAGGAAATTAATCAAGGAGATAATTAATCATCATAAAAACATCAATCAGCACAGAAGTGTTGAATATTAAGATTTTGAGTATATTGCCCAAGTTGTGCCTTGGTATTGGTGATACCAAATTCAAGAAGTTTTGGACGTTATACTATATATAGTTCTAACTTAAAATAACATGAGCGATCCTAAAGCTCCTGTAGCAACAGGTTATCAAATAATTAACGCTTTGTCTTCGATCGCTCATTACAGTATCCTCAGAGTCAGAATTTAGGAGAAAACAAATATGTCAACCCATAACTTATTAACTACAGTCGAATTTAGTGTCCAGATTCCTGATATTTCTGAATCGAGCCGCAAAGAAGCAGAATATAAAGCCAAAGAAGCCTATATTATAACTTTACTTAGATACGGAGAGATTAGTAGTGGACTAGCCGCCAGATTGTTAGGAATTTCTCGTCTAGAAGTGATAGATTTAATGGCAGTTTATGGAATATCTGTTTTTTCACCCCAAAGCAAGGAAGAATTAGAACAAGAAGTTGCTGAAACCCTAGCTATGCTGGAGAAGTAACAAAAGTGATTGTTGTTTCTAACACCACCCCCTTCAGTGAATTGGCAAAAGTAGGACGAATGAACTTATTAGGGGATATTTTTGGAAAAGTTATCATTCCCCAAGAGGTTTACAACGAAATCACAACAGGAACTCATCCAGCCGTCAATGCAGTAAAATCAGCAAACTGGATTGAAGTTTTATCAATTCGCAATTCTCAGCAAGTCTCTATTTTGCAATCAGAAACCAATCTAGACTTAGGTGAATGTGCCGCGATTATTTTAGCTGAAGAATTGGGCGCAGATCGAGTTTTGATTGATGAGTGGGCGGCGCGAAAAGTAGCAAAATCCAGACATTTACCTGTAACTGGTACTGTTGGTATTTTATTAATTGCCAAACACAAGGGATTGATTGAAAGTGTCAAACCAGTGCTAGATGAATTGATGGCTCAAGGTAAACGTATTAGTCAACAGCTTTATCAAGAAGTTTTGGATATAGCCAAGGAATAACTATATAAATAAATTCCACAGGTTGAAATCCAAAAATCAGTGTAGGCGGATTTCGCTCTGGTATCAATTGCGCTGCGAGATGTGTTGAAAACGCTTCAATTTCTGCACTTCCCATCCGTTGGGTGGCGCTTATTGTAAAAAAATATAGCGTCTAATCCAGTTAATATATGTTTTCTCTGTTTGGTAGGAATAGTGCTTAAGCCTGATAACATTTTGTAACCGCTCTAGCAGTTTTTTAGGACGTTTTTCCATAGGGGGTTATACGGAAAAATTCTGCATTACTTGACAAGAATCGCCTGTAATATTTACTATATAGTTATGTGTAAAAGTGTTATACAGAAAATTTATGTATAACAAATAGTTAGACCGCTGAGTTATCAGTGAGACATCTTTTTCTGAACGTCTTGAAAGTAAATTATTAAGATATTTATCTGGAAGCTAGAAAATTTAAATAGTGAAGTGTAATATGTAACGCAACTGAGATCAAGGCGTGTAAAGGGAGACTTAGTTAAGTAATGGCAGCTAGCACTGAACCTAACATTACAGCCATAGCAAGCATTATCGCTGCCTGTATTGCTGCAACTCCCCCTGCTCTTACAGCCATAACTGATGTTGCTATAAAGTTAAGAAGCTTATTTCAAGAAAAGAGGAGTCCACCTTTAAGGGTTCTCAAGATTATCAGGAAGCCAGTGGATATAAGACATTGGAGAAGAGTTAGAAGAAATTTTCTGATTGGTATTTTTTTGTTAATAACTAGTATTCTCTTTATCTTGTTTAATACGTTGCTGTATCGCTTCGGCTTTCAGTACGTCACACTGAGTAACTTTGGAGTAATAGGCACAGTTTGGGGATTGAAAATAAATGTAATTGTTGTTGTAAACGTTCTCTTTTTCTGTTTTTACATTATTGCTTTTACTAAAGCTTATAGAAGAATGGGAGATGATCCCAATGATGCACGCCACTTCTTATTTAAAAGGGCTTTCTTGCTTGTAGAGGCTGACTTTAAAGACACCATCAATCGCTGTCAGGAAACGTTAAAACTTTTAGGCGCAAGAGTTATCGAATTTGATTCGGAGACTGCGATGATAGAAGCTTACACTAATAATGAATTAGTCGCTGTTTTTGGAGGACTTTATCGAATCAAGATTAACAGCGAGAATTTAAAAGCCGAGAAAACTGAGTTGGAAGTAGAATTCCTTCCCTATGTGTCAGATGACATTGCAAAGTTGACCAAATCATCTAATGTAAATAGATTTATTAAAATTTTTACAAATGGATGACACTTCTTCTATTCTCAAAAATTAATTAGATTGACTATGAAGCCTTTGATATCCTCCCAAGCCTAAAAGCCAACCTAACACAAATACCCAATGAATTATTATAGGAGGGTAAATAGAACCACTTTTTAAGTACACAATAGTACAAACAATAGCCAAAATCGCGGCTGAAATGAGAAAGGCAAAGCTGCTAAACGTGGTTCTCGCATTCTTGATAAAAAAAGTAGCGTTTAACGGATGGTAAATAATAAACAGTGCTAGACTAATGCTTGCAAAAATCCATTGATATGCTACAGATGCTTGCTCAGTCTTATGAGGTAACAATAGAACGCGAAAGAACACTTCTTCTGCTGTAACTGGAAGAAGTAAGGTTATTAAGGTTAAGCGGAATATAACTTTCCAAGAAATTTCGGGAATTTCAGCTTTCAAAAAATTAAGTTTGAAACCTAGTGGTATGACAATTAAGGAAAAAATTAGCAAAAGAATGGCTGTCCAAGCCCAATCATTGTTACTGGGAAGAGTTGAAAAGGAATTAACTAGACGAGATTGCACTAGAGAGACTAGTTCATTTAGTGAAAATTTCATAATTTTTACATCTAGATTTGTGAAAGTATGAACATTATCACTTGAATTATAAAATGATATTGAAAGATAACCTGCTCTGGGCTTTACATCAATACCCGTGAATGAATTTTGTCAGATATCTCAAATGCAATCTCAAAAAGGATTTTGGGCGTTTTTACCAAATGGGAGTCTATCGAGTTTGCCTTATTTGCTGTGATCTCAAAGTCAGGGATTTTCTTAACCGGGTTATATCATAGGGCAATTATCGTCTAGCTCTAAAAGCTATAACTTATACTAGAAGAGGGTTTACGTCTTTCAATTAATTTCATTCACGGGTATTGGGCTTTACATAGATTATAATTATTTGTACAGATTGTGATAACTATCTTGGAGAGTTAAAGTTATGGCAAAAAGTGATCATCTTTGTGTAGACACATCATATGGTTCTTTTATTGAACACCATGGAATTGATATGGGAGATGGTACTGTAATTCACTTTAAGAAAGATTGCCTGGGTGCCATACCTATAATCGCTAGAACGTCTGTGGCAGATTTTGCCAATGGTAGAAAGGTAGTTATTGTTCCACATCGCTCTTCTCTTCCTCCTGATAAAGTTGTTGCAATAGCTGAACAACTTCTCACATTTCAGAGAACAGGATTGTTAAAACAGTACGATCTCATGAAGTTCAACTGTGAGCATTTTGCCAGTTTTTGTAAAACTGGACACTTAATAAGTGATCAAGTTGACAATACTGAACACGCTGTAGAGCTTGGTTCCCCTTTCTTGAAGATGCTAGCAGTAGTAGGTCTCGCATTCCTTGGTGAGTCACTCTCAGAGTAAGCAAATTTACCCGATGAGGTAATGGATTTGCGGTTTACAAGCGTGTTCTCAAGTTGAGGAAAAGGATCATGAAAAAGTTGTGACGATTGCTTTGAAGTCTTTGATTATACAAATTGGAGAAGTAAGGTGAGCAAACTAGTGGTCTGTCAATTTTCTATTTGTGGATAAAGACTTAGAGTAAGAGAACTCCACAAAAAGAAATGCCCAATGTCATTCTGTTCGCGCAGCGTGCCGGACGCATTACGGAACGAAGTGTAGTGAAGAATCCTCCGAGAGGCTAGAGCCTCCGGCACGCTAACGCGAACGTTTCGCTTTGCTACACTCAGCATGACAAAACAGGATCATTTATCAGCAATTCTCATTTTGAAACGAGGCTGTGTCATTTCAGCGATCACAAGTTTTGTTAAGAATTATCAAACCCTCTTGGTGAAAGGGTTTTTATGTCATGAAATCTTAAAATGAGAATTGCTGATCATTTATCAATACTGTAGCCAATTTACGAGGGTGACTTGATAATGCTTTAACCATGAACTCCCATTCCTTTGAGGTTTGGCAAAAATAATAAGTCTTAAAAATTCCTTCCAGGTTTCCTACAAGGATTTTTTAATGTATTAACCGTAGGATAAGGGTTTGAGATTCTCAACTCCCTTTTTATCGAAACGTTTATGTAGGCTTATTTTTGCCGTTTTTGCCAAAAATTATCAAGGCTCTTATTTTGGCTACAGTATTGTTTATTTTGTGGCTTACTCTAAATAACTTCTCCATTGCCTTCCAACTCATAAATTTATGCTTGACAGACCACTAGTAGTGCTATCGCTAATTGAATGCAACCATAACGGATTGACACTGCAAAACAATCTGATGGAATATGTCAGCAACCTGAACTCCTGAAACCCAAATTATGTCCCTTTCTGGATACACCCTGCCTGTTTTTGCTTGTGCTGCTGCTGTTGCGGCTTTACATTGGTTACGTCATCGTCAACCTTTGACCATAACATCGGTGGATTTGATTGAACCAGTCCAAATCGCAGAAATCCCAATTGAACAGGTAGCAGGACTATCTGAAAATTCTGCTTTGGCAATTACCCGCAGTGATCCAGGTGATAACCTCGATTTGACGAAAAATACGCCGATTTGGGCGTTGGTGGAATGGTGGCAAGGAGAAGGGGAAAACGTAATTATTAAAGGGGGAGAGGGGATTGGTAAGCAATTAAATGGTGAAGGAAATGCAGCGATTTATGGTTATGCTCAGAGGTTGTTAACAGAGAATTTGCAGCGGTTATTAATACCTGGGGAGAAAATCATAGTCACGATTATTTTACCAGAAGGGCGATCGCTTGCAATGAGAACTTCAAACTCTGCTTTTGGCGTAGTAGAAGGACTTTCTCTATTGGGAACAACAGGTATTTCTCAACCTTTGAGTACACCAGATCAACTCACCGCTTTTCGTAGCGAGTTAAAAGAAAAAGCCGGTCAGTTTGAAACTCTAGTTTTCTGTATTGGGGAAAACGGCTTAGATTTAGCGCGAAAATTAGGGATAAATCCTCAACAACTGGTGAAAACGGCTAACTGGTTGGGGCCAATGTTAGTAGAAGCTGATATTTTAGGTGTGAAGGAAATTTTATTGTTTGGTTATCACGGTAAACTGATGAAACTGGCAGGGGGAATTTTTCACACCCATCATCACTTAGCCGATGGCCGACGGGAAATTTTAGCCGCGCACTGTGCATTACTGGGTTTACAATCTTCAGATATCCAAACAGTGTTTCATAGCCCTACCGCTGAAGCAGCATTAAAGCATTTGCGATCGCTTGACCAAAATTCTGGTACTAATTGGGTAAATCAGGTCTATAACGCCATTGCCGAAACCATTGATATTCGTTGCCAAGAATATATTAACAGCCACAGTGAAAGGGTTACAGCCACAACAGTCTGTGGTTCAATTCTCTTTGATCGCGATCGCCAAATTATCGTTCAAAGTGAAACTGGTTGTATGTTAATGGGAAAATTATGCTAACTTATTATCAATTAACATAAATAAACCAAATAATTAATTTGTTTGATTACCTACTTTAGAGTGATTTTTTGCTTTTAATGACGAAGCCAAATTAATCGGCTAAACAGACGCGGCAAGAGTCGCGTCTATCTATTAGGTTTTTAGACCATTAGTAGCCTAAAAAAGCCAAAAATGGTGATCATGTGAAATTAAACGTAAGTATTCAGGATAGAGAATACACAAGTCAAGAGAATAAAAGCTTTTCGAGTCAACGTTTGATGATTTTGAGAAAAATAACTTCTCTATATTCCTGATTTCATAAGCATTCTGACTCCTGACTCCTGACTCCTGACTCCTGAATTCTTACAATTAGACCGATTTATCCTTAAAGACACACTCTCTCCATCATGAATACAGCGGTGACTCTACCAACCGAACAAGCATCTCAAACACAAGCAGGTTTGAGGCAGCTTAATCGCCAAATTATTGTAATTTTAGACTTTGGATCTCAATATTCTGAACTAATAGCCCGTCGTATCCGCGAAACTCAAGTATACTCTGAAGTTTTTTCTTATCGCACTACAGCGGAACATTTACGCCAACTAAATCCTAAAGGGATTATCTTATCTGGTGGGCCAAATTCAGTATATGCTGATCATGCTCCCCATTGTGACCCAGAAATCTGGAATTTGGGAATCCCCATTTTAGGCGTATGCTATGGGATGCAATTGATGGTCAATCAGCTGGGTGGAAATGTCACCAAAGCTGAACGAGGTGAATATGGGAAAGCATCTTTATATATAGATGACCCCACAGACTTGCTGACTAATGTTGAAGATGGCACAACAATGTGGATGAGTCATGGAGATTCAGTCCAAAAAATGCCACCGGGATTTGAATTACTAGCACATACAGAAAATACTCCCTGTGCTGCTATTGCTGACCACGAAAAGAAACTTTATGGTGTACAGTTCCATCCTGAAGTCGTACATTCCCTTGGTGGGATAGCATTAATTCGTAACTTTGTCTACCACATCTGCGACTGTGAACCCACTTGGACAACAGCAGCTTTTGTAGAAGAGTCAATTCGGGAAATTCGTGCCAGAGTAGGCGATAAACGAGTACTATTAGCTCTTTCCGGTGGTGTAGATTCTTCCACCCTGGCATTTTTGCTGTATAAAGCCATCGGTGAACAGCTAACTTGTGTGTTTATCGATCAAGGCTTTATGCGTAAATTAGAGCCAGAACGATTACTGAAGTTATTCCAAGAACAGTTTCACATTCCCGTAGAATATGTAAATGCCCGCGATCGCTTCATCGCTGCAATTGCCGATGTCACAGATCCCGAAGAAAAACGCCGCCGCATTGGACATGAATTTATTCGCGTCTTTGAAGAAACATCCAAAAATCTGGGACATTTCGATTACTTAGCTCAGGGTACTCTCTATCCTGATGTAATCGAATCCGCTGATACAAATGTTGACCCCAAAACTGGTGAACGGGTAGCAGTCAAAATCAAGAGTCATCACAATGTTGGTGGTTTACCCAAAGACCTCAGATTCAAATTGGTAGAACCATTGCGAAAACTCTTTAAAGATGAAGTTCGCAAAGTAGGACGTTCCATTGGTTTACCAGAAGAAATTGTCCAACGCCAACCTTTCCCAGGCCCAGGTTTAGCAATTCGCATTTTAGGTGAAGTCACATCAGAACGGTTAAATATTTTACGCGATGCAGATTTAATTGTCCGTCAAGAAATCAATCAGCGGGGAATGTATAACGAGGTTTGGCAAGCTTTTGCCGTATTACTACCAATTCGCAGTGTAGGTGTCATGGGTGATAAACGCACCTATGCCTACCCCATTGTTTTGCGGATTGTCACCAGTGAAGATGGCATGACGGCAGATTGGGCGCGTGTACCTTATGATGTCCTAGAAGCCATCTCTACCAGGATTGTCAATGAGGTAAAAGGCGTTAACCGCGTGGTTTATGACATCACCTCTAAACCACCTGGAACTATTGAGTGGGAATAGAAAATAGGTGACAGGAAACAGGTGACAGGTGACAGGTAGAAGAAGCAGGACGCGGGGAGAGAATTATCCATAACCTCTTCCCAATTACCAATCACCAATCACCATTTCCCTAAATAGGTAATTTAATGGTGAAAGTAGCGCCTTTACCTACACCGGGACTGGTGGCTTGAATAGTGCCACCGTGTAATTCTACTAAATGACGAGCGATCGCTAAACCCAATCCTAAACCACCTTGTTTGTGAGTGCGATTATCTCCGGTATGAGTTAGGCTGTCACCCTGGTAATAGCGTTCAAATACAAATGGTAGATACTCTGGACTGATGCCAATTCCTGTATCACTAACTGTAATTTGAGCATATTTGAGTTTTTTGACCTGATCATAAACTTGTGACAAACTCACTTTGACTCTGCCACCTGAGGATGTGAACTTAATAGCGTTAGAGAGTAAATTTCCTAAAACTTGTAGCAAGCGATTTTCATCACCCATCATGGGTTCAATAGATTCATCAATAATAGATTCTAGAAAGATATCATTAGCATTTGCAGCCGGATAAGCAGTTTCAATAGCTGCCAGGATAATAGACACCAGATTCACTTGACAGAGTTCTAGATGTAGCTTCCCCCGAAGAATACGGGAGATATTGAGCAAATCGTCCAAAAGTTTCCCTTGGGAATGAGCATTGCGTTCAATAGTTTCTAAGGCACGGTTGAAAGTTTGTGTATCTACAGACCGATTTCGCAGTATGGATGCCCAGCCTAAAATAGCATTGAGTGGCGATCGCAAATCATGAGACACCATCGCCACAAAGTCATCTTTTATTTGGTTAGCTGTCTCAGCTTCAAGACGCGCAGCTTGTTCCAGATGTAAAATTTGCATACGTTCTACTTCCAATTGCTTGCGATCTTCAATATCTGTACTCGTCCCAAACCACTTTACAATTTGTCCCAACTCATTTTTGATAGGTACACCTCTGACTAAATGCCAGCGATAAACACCGTCATATCTTCGCAAGCGCTTTTCACATTCATAAGATTCCCCAGTCTGCATTCCCTCTAACAAAGCCTGCATAGTAATTTGCAGATCATCTGGATGCACATATTTTGCCCAGCCAAAACCCATCACCTCCTCAATTCTTTGTCCTGTATATTCCAGCCACCGTTGATTAACATGAACACACTCACCCTCAGTATTAGCTATCCACACAAGTTGAGGGATAGCATCAGATAAGTAACGGTATGATTCCTCACTTTGACGCAATGCCTCTTCAGCCTGTTTACGCTCAGTTAAATCAAGAACAAAGCAGGCACTATAACCATCTTTTTCTCTACCTTCTATCAACGCAATTCCTAAAAGAATTGGCACACGAGTCCCATCTTTGCAAAAATATTCCTTCTCAAAGGGAGTGCAAATTCCCACAGTTCGCAGTTCTTGAATTTTCAGCTCGTCCAAAGTTTGGTATTCTGAAGGTGTCATCATATCCCAACGGAGACTTCCATTAGCTAATTCCTCATGGGTATAGCCAAACATTTTCAAAAAGGCATCGTTAGCTTCAAAAATTTTCCCCCCGAAGTCACCAAAGTAAATACCAACAATATTAGATTCGACAATCCGACGAAATTTAGCTTCACTTTCACGTAATGCCTCTTCAGTTAATTTGCTCTCACTAATATCAATTGCTGAACCGAGAAACTGATAAGGAAAACCGTTAGCGTTTCTCGCAAACACCACATATCGACAGCAAAACCAGCGCCATTCACCATTGAAGTGCTGCATTCGCAATTCAGTTTCCAGAATTTCGCCATCCTGGGCTAAATTAAATTGTGGATACATCTCTGATATTGGCTTAATATCATCAGGATGTATTAAATTAGCCATATCCACTATACTCATATTCTGAATTTGTTGAGGTGTATAACCCAACAATTCCTTAACCCGACTATTAATATAGATATTCCGTTTTGCAACTAAATCGTAAACATACAACATCCCTGGAGTTGCTTCAGTAATGCTTTCAATAAACTGCTGACTTTGCCGTAACTGTTCCTCTGCTTGCTTTTTTTCAGTCACATCTCGCCATGAAACAACACAGCTATCTTCCATTTTAGTGATCCGAAAATCAAAAGCTCTATGTGATTGCTCTTGTTTATCAGCACATATAAATTGCTGTGATTCTTTAACTACAGGTTTACCTATTTCCAGCACTTGGCAATACTCATTAAATAAACCACTTTCTCGATAAGCAGGGAAAATTTCACAGAGACTTTGACCTAATTGCTCTCCCTTTGTCATGCCGTGACATTCACAAGCTGCGGCATTTACATAATCAATCTGAAAATCTATTATTTCACCTTTCTGATTACGAATAGCTGAGTAAATACCGAAACAATCCAGTAGATTTTCTACAGAAGTCTGAAACCGATTTTCAGTCCTTTGTAGTTCTTGAGTTAGATGAGATTTTTTAATTGCTGAGTGGATAGTAGCGCATAATAAATCGGCTGTTGTCCTTCCTTTCACTAAATAATCTTGTACACCATTTTTCATCGCTTGGACAGCAACATCTTCGTTACCATAACCTGTTAACATAATTATTGCTGGCATCATTTTTGGAGCCTGCTGTTTTAATTCTGCTATAAATTCCAGCCCATCTAAATCAGGAAGCTTAAAATCTAGTAAGATACTATCAGGCTGAAACTGTTGACATAAAGCCAATGCTGCATCACCTGATTCTTCTTCAATAATTGTGTAGCTATATTCTTTATCTTGTAGCAGATAGCGGCGATAAGTCTGACGATCTTCAGAAGAATCATCGACAATTAAAACAGTTAGCTGTTGCACCATAACTAATTACTTCCAACATCAGGAAGGATGACGATATCTAACCAATAAGTGATAAAGCTTTGAATTGTTTTGATTAATTTTTTGATGTCGATTGGTTTCAACATATAACTAGCAACAGAGTTTTGATAACATATTTCAATGTCCTTGGGATTAGAAGACGTAGTAAATACAATTACAGGGATATTTTTTAAATTTTCATCCTGTTTAATTTGCTGTAAAACATCTCTACCGTCAGTTCCTGGTAAATTCAAGTCAAGTAAAATAATAGATGGACGTGGAGAAGTTTGGTAATCATTATAAATACCATCATGGTACAGGTAATCGAGAGCATCATCTCCATCAGTACAACGGAAAATGGGATTGATAACTCCTTGTTGATTTATGACTCTATTAAAAGCTTCAAAATCTTCATCACTATCTTCAATTACTAACAATAGTGCTGATTTTTTGCAGAATGTACATTTAGCTGATGGCTGCATCATAAAATATTTTAAACCTGAAAATTTGTAATTATTATTAAATGCGTTTTAAAATTCTCTGCTGATAAAACAATTGCTTAATTAAATTGTAAGCATTCAAAAGAAAGAATACAAATTTCAGGAGAATAACAATTTTTTGAGTCTAATTCGATAATTTTCATAAAATACCGCTTTTCTCTAATCCTGATTTCATAGCTATTCTGAACTGAAGAGGTCTGCGTAGCATCTCCTAAATTTTTACATAAGGATTAAGGATACAGAATGTTTGATATAGCAGGGAACTCTTAACAGTAGAGAAAAATATCATTCTTCCTTCTTCCCTCTTCCTCCTGACTCCTGACTCCTGACTCCTGACTCCTGACTTCTGACTCCTGACTCCTGACTCCTGACTCCTGAATTCGTACATTAAATTTCTTCTCCCTGCAATGTGAAATAGAAAGTACTACCTTTACCATAGGTTGACTCTACCCAGATTTTACCTCCATGTCGCTCGATAATTTTTTTAGTAATGGTTAGTCCTGCTCCCATACCTCCACCAAATTTATTAGGACTGTGGAGTCTTTTAAAGATCCGAAAAATAGATTCAAAATGTTTATCTTTGATCCCAATACCGTTATCTTTGACATAGAATATAAATATTCCCTGATGATGTAAATATCCAATTTCAATCCATTGCTCATCTTTATCATTGTATTTAATGGCATTAGCAATCAAATTATTAAATACTTCTCCGACTTGAACGCGATCGCAATAAACTGTTGGTAGCGGTTGAGGAATGCGAATTTCTATTCCCGTCTCTTCAATTCGTGCGCTCAATAAATCTAAAGTCTGAGATAGAAGATGATTGAGGTTTGTTTTCTGCTTAGAAAGGTCTACCCTTCCTAAGCGAGAAAAATGCAGTAATGAATCAATTAAATCTTCCATGCGCTGAGTCAAACGCACTAAGGTTCTTAATTTAGTCTTACCCTCTTCATCCAGGGTTTCACCATAATCTTCTATCAAAAAGTTAGAATAATTATGAATCCCACGCAGTGGTTCTTTCAAATCATGGGATGCAATATAGGCAAAAGCATCTAATTCATTATTACTCCGTTCCAATTCTATATTTATTTGTGCAAGCTCATCTACTTTTTGTAGTATCACACTGATAACAGCATTTCTCAACTCCAGCGCTGCATTCACTTCACAGGATTTCCAAGGAAGTGACTTTAATCGTACTGTTTCTTTCCATAAATCAAAAGATTTCCGGGGTGATAAGCATAAATCCCCATTTACTGTTACTTCTACAGCTTTATTGGGATTTCCTCCCCAATTTACAGTTTGCACAACTTCTGGACGAAACCACAGGACATAATTTTTCTGGCTTTTGTCAATAGAAATTACCATCAAACCACTAGCAATATTTCCAAATTTTTCTGCTGCTGGGTAAACTTGTGATAATCCATCAGTATAAAAAATTGCGTCATGCAAATTTTTAGTAATCCATGTCACTAAATTATGAATTTCTTGTATTTCAGGAGTGTGTCCAACAGTGATATATTCACCATCGAAATAAACTGCTGCTCCTTCAGCGTCTACAAGATTAAGTAAATTGGGTTGATGCTTAATTAAACCTTGAATAAAGTTTTTTTCTGCTGACATATATTCTACTAATTTAGATTGAATGGATTTCAAATCTAATTTATATTCAGTATCTTCAATATCTTCCTTAGCGCCCAATTCTAAAGATGCCATTTGTCCTAAAAATTCACAAACATGGCGAATTTCATAGGATAAATATTTGGGTGATTGATGATGACAAGCAATCAGTCCCCACAATTTTTTATTTTTGATAATAGAAATTGACATTGATGCTATCACACCCATATTTTGCAAATATTCAATATGTAGCGGTGAAACACTTCTGAGTACGGCATTACTTAAATCTAAAGGTTGTTGATTGAATGGGTTATTTTTGGGTATAATTAGTGCTGGTTGATAGTTAATATCTGGTATGAGTCTGAGCCAGTTTTGAGTGTAGAGTTGTCTAGCTTGTGGAGGAATATCAGAAGCTGGGTAATGTAAACCTAAATAAGATGTGAGGTTTTCTGCTTTTTCTTCTGTAATTACTACACCATTCCAATTATCGTCAAATTCATAAACCATTACTCGATCAAAGCCAGTAATTTTTTTGATTTCTTGAGCGATAACTCGGCTTAATTGAGTAACGTTATTTGCTCCTCTTAGCTTTGATATAGCAAGCTTTATCAACGGATAGAATTTGAAAAAATGATTACTTTTTTCTGACAAAGCAGGCTCTAATTCTAAAATAAAAAGTTTTTGGCAGCGATGAATAATTCCATCAAAATCTACATTTTTTTGATTTACTGTGATGTTGAATTCAATGGGATTACCAAACTCTAAGTTTTCCTGCTCTAAAGAATCTAATAATAAATTCATTTGTTCAGGTTTCAGCAGTTTATTCAAGTTTTGATTCAATAATTCATCTGGCTGTATTCCCAGAATATTAAATGTATTATTGCTAATTTGCAAAATAGTTAGTTCTGGTTTTTGAAAAGATAAAATAACTCCATGTGGCTGAATCAATCCAGGTATATGTATTGCTTCTTTTTCACAGCTTGTTAAATCAATGCTGACATCATTGCTAGTATTCATAATTGATAATTCCAATTTCTGATTTGTAATCACTAATTATTGTTTGAGTTTTATTATAGAAATAGGACTTATGCAAGATGTGGCTGAAAACCTTATGATTACGTAGCGGTAATTCATGAATTACCGCTACTTTCGTTCTGTTTTGCGTAAGTCCTGAGCAAATTGAATTTGTCTAAAGGAACACCAAAAAATAAATTTCTTTGAAAATTGTATGAGGTGGGTTATGCCATGTTTAAGCGCAGCCACTCACCATTATCCCTGAAGTTGGTGGTGTGTCACCCTATAAATTGGAGATTCTTTTATTTGCAAGTCTCTAATGGGGTTAGGGATCTTGCTTGAAAGTTACAACTTTACTGTGATCACTTCGGGGATATTGTACTTGATTTATAAATGTATAAAGTGATGATTATCAATCAATAGATGTCAATTTCTCCACTCTTACTATTTTAGATATATATTTAATTATTGGTTCTAAACTAGACGGTGAATAGCTATGAAAATCAGTTAAAAGCTCTGGGTAAATTTCTAAATTTTATTATAAAAGCCTAATTTTGACTCTTATACGAAAAGTGTATTTTTGTAAAGTTAAATGAATGTCTTTAATTTCTACTGTTTGGAAAAAAAGCTATAAAAGAATTATTCAAAATAATAAATATTTGCCCAATTTTCCAGTAGATTATTAATAATGCTCAATTTTACTATTAAATAAACTAAATTAATCAATAGTAAAAAATTACCTTGATCACAGTAGAATTATTTCTGGTGTGGTGGATGAGGATAGGACAAAAAGCACTGATTGAGGATTTTTTTTGCAAATTCCTAACACTAATAAAGATGTTATGCCAGCCAATCTCCCTCTTGCTCGCTTACGCATTCTCGTAGTCGATGATGATGAAGATAGTCGCTTTTACATTACTACCGTCTTAGAAGCAGATGGAGCAGTTGTTACAGCGGTTTCTTCAGCAGCAGCGGCGTTGGAAATGCTAACCAAGTTTAAACCTGATGCTTTGATCTGTGATATTGCTATGCCTGATGAAGATGGCTATAGTTTAATCCGCCAAGTGCGATCGCTCGAAGAGCAGTGCCGAAGGCAATCGCTTAAAGCAAATGAAGGTGGAAGGATTCCGGCTGTAGCTTTAACTGCTTATGCAGATAGTGATGATCGACTCTGTGCCTTACAAGCTGGCTTTCAGACTCATGTAGCTAAACCTGTAGAGCCAGATCAATTAGTGGAAATTATAGCCAAATTAGTCGCATTTTCTCACAATTAACATTGAGGATCGATCTGTTCTACTCTCGGTTCAAAGCTAATATTTTCAGATTTGTATGCTGGTGGTTCAACGTGAATTAAAATCCTGACTGGACTAAAGCGTTGTTCTAGTTGGCTTTCTACTTCTTCGGTAATCCGGTGAGCAGTTTCTACATCTGGTGCATCTACTATTAAATGCATTTCTATAAAGACTTGACGACCGAGAATACCACGAGAAGCAATATCATGGCAATTTATCACTCCAGAAACAGAAAGTGCGATCGCATGAATTGCTTCTGGTGCGATCGCCATCTCATCCACTAACGAAGGTAAATTTTCTTTTAAAACTGACCAACCACTCCAAAACACCAACAAAGCCACCGGAAAAGCTAACACCACATCTAGCCATTGAAAATTTAGCCACCAAATACCAATCAAACCTCCAATTACTGAAATAGTCACCCAAACATCGCTCATTGTATGAGTAGCATCAGCAATTAAAATTGAACTACCCACCCTCCTCCCAACATTACGTTCGTAAAACGCCACAAAAATATTTACCCCTAACACAACCAACAATATCCACAATTCCGGTGCTGATACTTTCACCGGCTCACCACCTTTGAGAATCCTCTCCACTGCTCCTTGGAGAATTTCAAAACAGGCTATACCTAAAAAAGCTGCTATCCCTAAAGCACCCACCGCTTCAAATTTATGATGTCCATAGGGATGTTCTCGATCTGGATATGGGGAAGAAAAATGACTCGCAAACAATCCTAAAACATTGTTAGCACTATCCGTCACACTATGTAATGCATCAGCCAACAGACTGAGAGAACCTGTTGAGTACCCTACAAATGCTTTCAATCCCATCACGAACAAATTGAGCAAAAGAGTAATTATTAAAACTTTTCTAACTTCAGCGCGGTGATCGTAAGTCATAAATTTATAATCTCAAGTTCTATGACTTCTACTGTAAAACCTAAAACACCAATTAACACAAATAAAATTTCTCAAAGTCCTATACTGTAAGGAATAAGTCTCTTAACCAACTCTAATTTTTAGACAATTTTATTGAGATTAATTTTAAATAAAAATTAGCTAATATATCTATATATTTATGTATTATGGTGACTACCAATAGACTATAATTATCATTAATAGTAAAAATTATTTTCAGTTTTAGTATCTGCTTTTTGAATTAAACGGAAAATTATTTTTTTACCATCTCCGCACTACCCCATCCGGTAAGATAAGTAATTACCAAAAAGTTGTCATCACAAAGCTCTATGTCTTCTACTCCTCTGACATTGAACCTGGGTCAAGGTTCCGTTTCCTTTAGTTTTTCAGCCCAAGCAGCACAAGAATTAAAAGCAGCAATAGCTGAATTAATGGTGAGTCTGAAAGCTGTTGCTGCTAAACCCACCCCAGGTGGTGGTAAAGTCAAGCCCCAACCTTCCCTAGAGTATCGCTATACTGGTGAAGTCTTTTTAGAAGTTTTTTGTAACCCCAATATTTGGCCTACACCCTTTGCAGCCAAAGTTTTGCTGACTATTCGCAATATCAACATTCGCGTAACTACAGAAACTGAACTCACTCGCATGATTGAGGATATTAACCAGTACTTAGAACAAGTCAGCTAAAAAATACTTGTCCAGACTTCTGAAATCTGGACAAGTATAAATAAAACAATGACTAATTATTTAGATTGATCGACTTTTAGATATTGCGTAAATCTAGAATAAAAAACTAACACCCAATCCCTTTGGGAGCAATTACGAAACCCAAAGGGAAGCAATCGCTTAACTGGATGAAAACCCATTAAGACTTTCTAGCCTGACCAAAATCATCAACTAAAGATTGATTAGTCGTTATCCCATTCTTCACGACCAATCAAATCACCAATGCGATCGCGCAATAAAAAGTCACATTTCTCTAACTCACATTCAACACAAACCCACTCTCTCGCTGGGATGTATTGGCAGAGCGTATATATTGGTTGCTGACGACTCAACATTCCCCTTTGTACCAGTTGGCGTGCTTCGTCCTGAATTACATCTAGAGAGTAGTAATTGATAGAAGGCACCGTATTCACACTCATTGTTTTTACTCACAAATTTACAATTAGATAGTGTTCCCAATCTAATCAGGAACAAAAATGGCAATAATTAGACCTGTGGCTAGGTTTTGTAGTTTGCTATACGGAACTATTATCATTTTGACGCTACAGACCTATAAATTATCTAAAGAAATGTTAAGTTTGTCAATGAATCCTAACATTTATATTTACTCCGCTTTATATTATGAATCCCAATGAGATTAACTAAACTGACTGAGAATTCGGTGTGACTACTATTCAACAGGTTTAACACTTTAATATCTATATGCCTATAGCTACAATTTAGCAGTTAGAAATAACTGCTTTGGTATAAAATATTGCTAGTATTATTAATAGCCAACGCAAACTCTTTCTAGTCGTGCTGTGATGATTTTTTCTAAGAAAAATAAATTACCCATGAGCGGAGATTAAGTATAAACTGTTGCAAATTCCCATAGTTAAGTTACACCACTAAGTTTTGCAGCAACCTATCTGTTAACAATTTTTTAATCTGGAAAGCCATGTTTTCTTAAACAGCTTTGTAGGGTGCGTCAGATATCGTAAATCTTTTGATAATAAGCAATTTATAGGTCTGACGCACCTGCAAAAGATATTAAATGTGACACTTGCGTAAGTCCTACTGACTCCTGACTCCTGAATTCTGTTTTGATAAACATAAGTGCTGTAAAGTGACCTCAAACGCCAAAAACCTGGTCTTTAGCCAGGTTCTGATTTATTTAAGGAACATCCAAATAAAAAACTACAATTTTTGGATAATTTATTTTTTGGTATTCCCTTAATTATTCGGTACTATTTGTTACTCAACGCTCGTTACTCATCAGTCGATTCCTGCTTATCAGCGTCAGTTCCTTCTGGTGGACGATCTTGCTTGAGTTGGTTCAATAAACTCAGCAATTTAGTGCCTCGTTCAAGGGAATCATCTTCGACAAATATAACTTCTGGCGTGCGACGTAGCCTGACTCTAGCACCCAACTCACTGCGAACATAACCAGTCGCTGACTTTAAACCTGCCATAGTTTCTGCCTTAGCTTCCTCTGTCCCATAAATACTGACGAAGATTTTAGCGTGTTGCAAGTCACCGGAAACATCCACATCGGTAACACTTACCATACCTGTACCCACACGATCATCCTTAATACCGTTGAGTAACATTTGGCTAACTTCCCGTTTAATTAATTCAGCAACGCGGGAAACGCGGCGATTTGTAGCCATAAAAATTCCGCCTTCTCACAGAGGTTGTACGACATGAATAGATGCAAATTAGGGATGGGATCAAGCTAGGTTGTACCTAAGCCCAGCATAGCCCGGAGAGTCAACGTTAGGAAAAACAGACCCCCTATAAATAAGCCCAACAGAGAAATTAAGGTGATTGGGCGTTTCAAAAGTGGCATTAATGGCTCAAAGGTATTCAGAAAAATACCTAAGACGATAGTGATCAAGTACCGAGGGTAGCGAAAGACGTTATCCCAAAATCCGTCAAACATTTGAATATAGACTACCTTGTTATAAAATGTAAGTTTGTTTTCAGATGCTTATTTAGCTTAATTGTAATCTATGATGCTGAAAATAGCTCAATTCATATAAAATATAATTCGTTAGTTATATTGGCTTTGATTGAGGAGCCGAGTTTTAGTTTAATCATTAAGTAAATGGTAAGTCAAATCCCCAAAGCAACTTTCCCACGTCCCTTTTTAAAGTGGGCTGGGGGTAAAAATCGGTTGATTCCGCAATATAAAGATTATTTTCCTCAGCATTACAAGACTTACTATGAACCCTTTTTAGGCGGAGGGGCTGTTTTTTTCCATCTCCAACCACCGAAGGCAGTTTTAACTGATATCAATACAGAATTAATTATTACTTATTGCTGTGTTAGAGATCATGTGGAAGAATTAATTAAACTACTACAAAAACATCAAGAACGACATGATAGAGATTATTATTATGATGTAAGAGCCTATCCTGAAGGCACAGATTTAGAAAAAGCTGCTCGGTTTATTTATTTGAACAAAACTTGTTTTAATGGTCTGTATCGAGTTAATTCTCAAAATAAGTTTAATGTACCTTTGGGGAAATATAAAAATCCTGGTATTTGTCAAGAAGATTTGCTGAGAGTTGCATCTAAAGCGCTTTCCAAGGCTGACATCCAACAAGCAGATTTTAAACGAGTGCTAAATTATGCGCTCAATGGTGATGATTTTGTGTTCTTTGATCCTCCTTATTATCCTGTCAGTGAAACCAGCTATTTTACAGCTTACAGTCGCTATTCCTTTGCTGAAAGTCAGCAAGTTGAATTAAGGGATATATTTGTAAAATTATCTAAATGTGGTGTTAGAGTTATGCTATCTAATTCAGACTGCAAATTTATTCGTGACCTTTATAGAAATTTCAATATTCGTACTATATCAGCAGCAAGATCAATTAATTCCAATGCTCAAAAACGTGGTGTAATTAATGAACTATTAATCACCTCCTACTAGAGGTTTTTATTTGTCCAAGCAATGAATCTATCTAAGCTAAAAACTGCTAATAAATTTGGGTTATCATTAACTCTTGCTTTGAGCCAGTTGCTTGCACCTTCTCTCATTCCTTCACCTCCCATAACTATTATGGTTGGGGCAGGATAAGATAACTGAATATTCATATTCAAGTAAGGAAACTTTTCGTCAACTGAACCACCACTTTCTTGCCATTTGCACTCAATAATTAAACCTGATCGCATTGCAGGTATACCAATAATATAAAAGTCTACCTTCAGTTCAGTATCATAAATTCCTGTACCAATATAAACTTCTTTTCCATAACGTTTTGGCAATAAAGCAGCATTAAATAAAAATTCTTTTTGGACATGGTTTCCGACTTGGAAATAATTATGCCCTTTTAATATTGCCTCTATATTACCTTCTAAAATCTTCCCAGACTTATTGGCCCGTCCACCTTGAGTCATAGTCATACTCAAACCCTCTGCTGAAAGTCCTGCTTATTATAGGATTCCATGAAAGCAGTAACAAAGGGTCATTAGTTGAGTATAAATTTTTGATTTTTTCTCAGAAAGGGTAAAAATAATATGGTACTTTTGTACTTTAAAACAAATGTATTTATGCAAATCTAAAATCTAAAATTGTTATTTCCTACCTTATTCTCTAATTCTCCCGTGACTGGGGGAGAAATAGAGGAGATATTTGTTTTGTAAGAACAGGTGTATAAGGTGGATCAGGGATTCAGATAAATTTAGGAGTTTCAGCTTGGGTTCAGCCGGTTTTAACTTCAGCATGACCATTGCGGATAGCCCATGCTAGTTCTAACATTTGAGTCCAGCGCTTTTGTAGCTGTTTGGGGGTACATTGGACAGCTTTTGCGATCGCTTGATCATTCTCCAAAGCAGTTTTTAAATTAAAGATTTGTTGTTGCTGTTCTGTAAGTTGATTCCAAAACGTATCCCACTGCTGGGACGATAAACCCAACTTATGTTCTAAACCAGCACCTAGCCATTGATGTACCAATTGCCAGTGGTGTTGTTTAGCAAACTTCTCAACATGATATTTAAAGCGTTGTTGCAAATAATCCCGCTGACGGCTAGTGAGTCCGAGAATTTGGTCAATTTCCGGGGCTGAGAGGTCTTGTAGTTTCAGAGAGAGATAATCCATGCAGTCGGCTTGACCTTGGGACTCCAGATATTTCATCAACTCTGTAATCACGCGATCGCGTTCCGACTCCTCAGAAGGATCAAATGTCGCTTTAGCAACCATTTGTGACCTAATCTGTTGCACTGCTAAATTGCGTTGATAAGATTCTGCCTCTTCAGTCTTAGCCGAATCCACAGCCATCTCAATATCTACAGTCGTTTCCTGGGGTTGACGACGAGCAAAACCTTGAGCGCGTAACACAATCAACTGTTGATTAGCACCACCAGGTAAATTAATGCGGCGTTTAGCATACTGCTCTGTAAACGCCATATACTCAGCCAATTGTAGCTGAGTGCGCGGTGTGTAATCTTCCGGTAACTCGTTTTCTCTTCTAAAAGCCTTAATCGCTTCAATATAAAAAGCTTGGAGAAAATCTTCAATCAAATTGTAACGAGCTTCAAAACCCAACTCTGAGCCAGCGATCGTCACGTGGCGATAAACAATAGCACCTAAACTGCTATGTAATTCCACCCTTCCTTGTTTTGAACCCAATTGATAGTAACGCAGGCACTTTTGTAATCGGTGTCTTGCTAAAGTAATCTGCCAAGACCTGATTTGTCCAGAAGTTTGAATGCGGGAGCTTTTATCACAAATGCGTTCTACTTCTTTAGCTATACGCTTTGTTACAGATTGTACACATCCAACTGAAGCTTTTACCTGAGACTGCATTTCCTGACAGAGCAGTTGTACTAAAGTATCAGATTTACTCTCTGATAAGTCTTCGGTGGAAACATCGCTATCAAAAGCAGGTGTAGAATTTGGCAGATTGACGAGGTTAGCTTTCATGACTTTTCCTGGAATTGGTATTGCACCTTAACTAAAACGCAGACACAGTACTTAAGGCCAGTCATAACAGGAAAATCTTGCTGGCATTTATCCATCAAGACTCGCCGCCTATACTGTTCACACATAAGACTGCTGTAAATTTCAAAAGTTAAGGGCTTGTCAAGTGTGTCGCTTTTTTTATCAGCAACTATATCAAAGTTGAGACATCGGTTGTGAGAGGGCGCTAAAACAAATCCAAAACCTGGTAATACCAAGATTTGCCGCCATCCCGTTTGCCGCGATCCCAGCGTCTGTGAGTATGACAATTTTAAAACTGGTGTATGTTTATCACAATTTCCGAAACAGAAAGTCGCATCTGTAAGGATTAATTATTATACCCAAGCTGCTGCTGCTTCCCAACCTAACCCCCTCCGTGTAATTACTGCTTCTTCTTCCGTTAAATCTAAAATGGTAGACACTAGAGAAGTCGGTTCTTCACCTGTGTCTATAATTATGTCCACCAAGTTATCCAAACGGTCAAATAGCTCAACCCTAGACAAAATAGATTCTGGATCTATTCCTACTATTTCATCATCTATGTCATTTGGTGGTAAATGTGCCGAAGTGGAAATAATTGGATTTCCTAACGCTTCTAGCAATGACAAACACACGGTGTGATCTGGCACTCGAATTCCTGTAGTTTTCCGCTTGGGACTTTGCACCAGTCGCGGCACTAACTTGGTAGCAGGTAGCAAAAACGTGTATGGTCCTGGTATCAACCGCTTCATAATTCGATAGGCTGTATCACTTACGAAGGCATAAGTCGCCACATTAGAAAGCGAGGGACATAGAAATGTTAGTGGTTTATCATTTGCTAACTGCTTGATTTGCCGCACTCTTTCCACCGCCGACTTGGCATTCAAATCACAACCAATTGCATAAACTGTATCAGTAGGGTAGAGCATGATAGCGCCACTAGAGAGCGCTAACTTTATCTCATCTATTCGGCGATTTTGAGGATTATCAGGATGAATTGAAAAAGTTCTTGCCATAAAAGATGCTCACTGGGTAACGGGTAATGGGTAATGGGTGATGGGTATTGGGTATTGGTGTAGTTTCCCCTATGAGTAACTGATGAACTGTTGAGGGGTGACAGGTGATAGGTTATGGGTTAAAGGTAATGTGAATAGTATTACCAATTACCAATTACCAATTACCAATTACCAATTACCAATCACCAATCACTAATTACCAATCATTAATTGATAATTTATGAATAAAATTGCTTATCTTCAATGTCCAACAGGAATTTCCGGTGATATGTGCCTGGGTTCTTTGGTAAGTCTGGGTGTTCCCTTAGAGTATTTAGTAGAAAAACTCAATTGTTTGGGAATTGAGCAAGAATACCAATTACGGTCAGAACTTGTTCATCGGCAAACTCAGCAAGCAACTAAAGTCCATGTCGATTTAGTACACCATCACCATCATCACCATGAACACTCTCACCATCATGGCCGTCACCTACCAGAAATAGAGGAGATGATTCTCAAAGCTAAGTTACCGTCACAGGCAGAGACTTGGAGTTTAGCTGTATTTCGCCAGTTAGCAGTGGCAGAGGGGGCAGTACATGGCATTGAACCGGAAAAAGTTCATTTTCATGAGGTGGGCGCTGTAGACGCGATTGTGGATATTGTCGGTACTTGCCTGGGGTTGGATTGGTTAGGTATCGACAGCAATGAAGAAGGATTACCTCTGATCTATTGTTCAGCGTTTCCGACTGGTGGGGGAACTGTTCGCGCTGCACATGGTCAAATGGCAGTGCCAGTCCCCGCAGTATTGAAGCTGTGGGAAATGCGGAGTTGTCCAGTTTATAGTAATGGTATTGATAAAGAACTGGTAACACCGACAGGGGCAGCGATCGCTACTACTTTAGCCAGAAATTTTGGTTCACCCCCCCCAATCACAATTACACAAGTGGGACTAGGAGCAGGTTCCCTCGATTTACCCATCCCCAATATACTACGGCTCTGGCTCGGTGAAAGTGCAAATTTCCAGACAAATATTCTTAATTTTGCTGATAATAGCCCCTATTTAGAAACCATTTCTGTCCTAGAAACCCAAATTGATGACTTAAACCCTCAAGCTATCGGTTATGTCTTTGAGGCTTTATTTGCTGCTGGTGCAGTGGATGTCTTTACCCAACCTATAGGGATGAAAAAATCTCGTCCAGGAATTTTATTAACCGTTATTTGTCATCCAGAACATTTAGTCACTTGTGAAGAAATTTTATACCGCGAAACCACTACTTTAGGAATTCGTCGCACTACTGGACAACGCACTATTTTGCAACGGGAAATTCAACAAGTAGAAATCCCTCTTTATGGCAAAGTTGGTGTTAAAGTTGCTTGGAAAGGATCAGCCGCAAAAAAAGTAATTACTAATGTACAGCCAGAATATGAGGATTGTGCAGACTTAGCACGAAAACATCATATACCTTGGCGAGAAATTCAACGCATGGCGCTACAAAATTGGTATGTAGAAAATCAAAAATAAAATAGGCAGGCTTCAAGCCTGCCCTACCATCATTAAATTAAATCAAATTTAATCAGCCTCTCTCACAGTTCTGTTGATTGCTTCTCCTGTATCCTCGGCTCTACGTTGGATATTTTTTCCCACATCTTCAGTTCCACGTTGCACATTTTTGGTCAAATCTTTAGCAGCATTTCCGACATTTTCCTGCACATTTTCAAATCCTCGCTTAGTTCCTTTGGTGACACCTTTCTGCAATTCTTCAGCAGAACTTCCTACATCTTCACCTAAATTTTTCACCCTTTCACCAAAAGGTGTTCCTGCGCGATAATTACGGACATATTGCTCAGTACTATCAACTCCTTTATTTTCAATGTTTCTCTGAGTATTTTCTATTAATTCATCGGCTCTAATTCTGGCTGATTTTTCTGCATCTCTCGCTCTGGGATCTACATCACTAAAATTGTTCATTCCCCCTTGATATCGAGAGATAGGATAATCTTTTGTAGGATCGTATCTTTGCACATTTGGCGGTTGTCCAGCAGGTTGGGGTGGTTGTCCGGCTATGGTGGGACGATTACAGGCTTGTGCTAAAAAGAGCAAAGCCCCAGCTAAAAATACCGTTAAAACTTTTAAGGGTCGCAGATTTTGTAACCAATTAATTACTCTGTTCATAATTATCCTCATTATCCTTTTTGTACTTTAATAAAAGTCTATTTGCCTACAGATGGATTTTTTTGTAATTCAGGTCTGGCGCTTGCTTCATCTGCTTTTTCTTTCAAAAATCCTGAAGCTTTTTCAAATGACTCTGTTACAGTTTCAATTCGGTCTTGAATGCGATTTCCTAAATCTGGTTGACGCTGAATTAATCCACCTGGCTCAGGATGTTTGAACTCTTCTTCTGTAATAATTGGTAATTCTGCTTCTTTTTTAATTCTTCCTAAAGGTGTTTCTGCGCCAGGGTAAAGAAGTTCTGATTCCTTATTGGCAACTAAGAATGTTTGTGAATTTAACTGTAGACTAGCTTGATCTCCCTTTTGCTTTCTTGATTCAGTAGACATTCGTGAATTTGAATTGGTATATTTATCACCACCATTTTTATAAGGATTATTTGCTCCACCAGCCTGCACAGGAGTACTGTTGGGATTCATTCCTTGAGCGGTTGTACCACTGCAAGCGGTGCTAATCATCAAAAATATTCCAGCTAAAAAGATAGTTAAAATCCGGCGCATTTGCAGCTTATCAAACCAGTTCATCAATCTTTTCACTTAGCCCTCCTTGTATTAAGAGAACACGTTAATTCAATTTATCAATCATATTTTTTGGTATTGTATTGATGTAATTTATTAACGCGAACGAACTCTATTAAGAGTAACGGTTTTTAAATAACCTTAACCTCTAGCTCAGGTCACATTTTACTGCTGAAAAATTTTTAATTTTATCTAACTATAGAGAGATATTATTTAATATAATAATTTTGGGCAATTTAAATTTAATGATTAAATTTCACAAATAATGAAAAATTTTTTACGCTGGTTTATTTTAGGGGGAACGCTATTTTTTTTAGGAAAAGCTTTGAAGGATAATTGGATAGAAGTTACTTCTATCCGTATTGATGCACCAGGATGGGCAATTTTAGCAGTTGCCACTGGTATAACTTTACTTGCACATACATGGGCTGGTTGGATATGGACTTGGGTGTTGACAGAGTTAAATCACCCTGTACCAACTTTCCCATTTATTCAAGTTTATTTAAAAACAAATATTGCTAAATATTTACCTGGTAATATTTGGCATTACTACGGGCGAATTTTAGCAGCTAAAAATGCTAATGTTTCTACAGGTGCAGCAACTTTAAGCGTTTTACTAGAACCGTTACTAATGCTGGCAGCGGCTTTAATCATTATTGTTTTATTTGGTAGTCAATTTGCAGTCAGTAATACTAATATTGGGGTAAAAATTCTGCAATTGCTAAGTTTAACCGTGGTACTGGGTGCAGTTCATCCCCGGTTTTTGAACCCAGCAATTCGTTTTTTGTACCAATTAAAGAACAAAAAATCTGAATCTGAAAATCAGCCTGTTAGTAGTTTAATTATTGAATGCTATCCTCTCAAACCGTTATTAGGAGAGTTGGTTTTTTTAGGACTGCGTAGTACTGGTTTTATATTAACTATGTTTGCTCTGAGTTCGTTAAACTTGAGTCAAATTCCTTTATTGCTCGGTGTGTTTAGTTTTGCTTGGGTCTTGGGCTTAGTTATCCCTGGTGCGCCTGGCGGGTTGGGGGTGTTTGAAGCTACAGCACTCACACTATTACAGTATCACTTCCCTGCTGCTTTAGTAATTAGTGCGATCGCTCTCTATCGTCTCATTAGTATCTTAGCAGAAACAGCCGGTGCTGCTTTAGCTTCCCTCGATGAACGCCTTGCTAATTAGGGTTGGCTGAAAACGCCAAATCAACCAAACCGAACAATTTAAAAAAGGCTTACTCCGAAAAATGTTTGTGTAGATTGTTAAAATTAAATCAACTAACCCAGAGCCAACTCAATTTCCCCATTGAGCAAGTCTATCGTGGTTTAACCCTTGAACCAGGGAATGGGGAATAAAATAAAAGCGTTATCCATTACCCCATGCTACTGTCTTCTTCTCAACTGTACGACCAGTTTATTCAACAGGTAATTGCTTTAAGTCAAGAAAAAGAATTTTCATTGACTGGTTTAATAAGTAACTATGTAAGCATGAATTATCAGCTTAAATTAGAGCAAATAGACAAGCTAAAAGTTTGGCTGGATGACTTTAGACCGTTTAATACCACAATTATCGCGGAACTCAAAAAGCTGTATGATGTCCGCTTTACTTATAACTCTAATGCCATTGAAGGAAACACTTTAACTCAAAGTGAAACCGAGTTAGTGTTAACTAAAGGGATTACAATTGGTGGTAAAACTCTCGATGAACATTTAGAGGTGATTGGACATAAGGAAGCGATTGACTATATTGAGAGTTTAGCCCAAAAAGATACAGCAATTAATGAATGGGAAATTAAACAAATTCACAATCTAATTCTGAGAAAAATTAACCCTGATGAAGCGGGTTGTTACCGGACGCTGGATGTAATGGCAGCAGGAACAAATTATCTTTATCCTCCCCATTATTTACTGTCTCAATTAATGGTAGATTTTGTCATCTGGCTCAATTCAGATGCTGCTTTAACACTCCATCCAGTAGAATATGCAACAATGGCTCATTATCGTTTTGTCTCGATCCATCCTTTTCGGGATGGGAATGGGAGAACGGCTAGATTATTAATGAATTTATTGTTAATTCGTGCAGGGTATCCCATGGTGGTGATTAATAATCAAATTCGCAATGATTATATTAACGCTTTGGCTTATGGACAACAAAACCAAGATAATTTAGGTCAGCTTTTTGATTTGGTTTGTGATGCTGTTATAATTTCATTGGTGGAAACTTTAAAATTATTAGTAACGGCAAATAGCAGTCGAGAAAAAGGGCAGGTTTTTTATCAAGAAATTACTAATTTTATTAATAATTATTTGAGGGAATATAGGACTAATGTTTGATTTTTGAAAGATCTGTAGGGTGCGTTAGGCAAAGCCGTAACGCACCAACGCCAAATTCCGCCCCTTCCAGGGATGGGAAGAAATTAACTACCCAATACTTGTCAGTTAAGCCAAAAACATTAAATCCGGTAGGTTGGATTGGCGTTAGGAAACCCAACATTTACAAGGGCTAAGTAAGATTTCTAAAGAAACCCACTCAAAACACCATAGGTGGTTTTAATTGTCAGTTAGGGCAATATTCTAAACTTTATCTGTAAAGTATTAATTCTAACTATGCCGTTATCTCTAAATGATATTGAGAAGACAATAGAAGCAGTTGAAGGTCTTGTTGATCCATCAAGTGAGCGTTATGGACGTTTACTCAATTGGCAAAATCCACCTGATCCCTTTTGGCACTATGGAATTGGTCTTTCAGATACACATATTTTTGATACAGGTCAAGGATTATGTCCATTTGAGAGGAACGAGGCAAAGTTCGTTGTTGGTATTGACGACATTGCTTTTGAGCCAGAACAAACTATTGAGCGGATAAAACAAGCCCTTTATGTTTTTTATAATTGGGACTATACTTTCACTGGCTGGAATTGTGAACATCTTGGTCGATTAATTGCAACAGATCAGCCAAGATGTTACCAAAGCAGTTTTTTGTGGTGGATGTGTAATATGTCTCCAGAAGGCGACCACAAAACAGCATATAAAGTATTTCGAGATTATCTGATGAGAGTTAACCCTAGTCTTGCTAGATAGCTCTTAAAAGTTTTGTGACGTTCATGTAGAAGTGCAATGACAACCAACACTATTTCGATCAGCGATATAAGTCTTGTACAAGTACATTTAGTTGAGGTACGCGATACAGGACATATTAATGTAAATGATCGTCATTTTGCACTCAAAACAGGAGCAAGCATTGATATTACTCCATCCCTTTGTGAGGGTATTAATATCATTACACTCGTTGTTAACACAAACTCTATCAAAGATGATCCCTTAAGGTTGCTGAGTGGAAAGTATGAGTGGTTGGGAAGATTCGAGGTTTATGTAGATGGAGCGATCGCTGGTTCGTATTCAAAACAGGGTGCGTACATCATAGGGGGAAAGGAAAATATCGTTGCATCCATAGAGGTAAACGTTACAAGAGATGCAAGTAAACCTACAGTTATGCAGCTTATCAATCAACTGCAAAGAGTGCAGGGCATAACTGATGCGAACAAAACAGATTTATCTTAAGTCTCATCCTCATATCGTTTTCAAAAATGGCGTAACCATTAACACCTGAAAAAATCATGCAGGTGTTGATCATGTTTTTATTACTGATCGTTCAGGAAAATGTGTCTATGGAGGATATGTTGGGTGGATAGACTCGAAATACCTACAAATCGCTCTTCAAACACTGCACAACGATTTGAGGGAGCATATTTTCTAAGTTGATGCCAGCCAGTCAACACGTCACGGTAGCATAGAAGCGCGAATAAAAGTTGGCTTAAAACTATAACCTTGCCACTTTTTATTGCAAGTATAAGCTTGCTATCACGACAAAATTATGGGTAAAGTCACATGAGTGAAATCACAATTACAAATTATTTTAATGGGGGTGGGGGGACTTGAACCCCCACGACCGTTTAAGGTCAACGGATTTTCATTCTTCCACAGCTTTCACTGTTGCCTTGTTGCCTAAGCAACTCCAGGTTTTAAGAATTGGACTCTCCCTTTACCCTCGGCTTTACGTTAGGGTAGCTCCCGTCGAGTCTCTGCACCTTCCCGGAAATTTGAATTTTAGATAAAACCTTAAATCAAATATTTCTGGGCTTGGCTCAGGATTGCCATATCTGTAAACAGATTTAGGTTTCCCTGAATTTGAGAGCTTCCACTTGAAAGATTTCTCTATCAAGGCTCAGTTTTCTAAGTCCGTAGCGTCTACCATTCCGCCACACCCCCAAGGGTTTTTGATGTTTAGAGGCTCAAAAAACCTCCCCATCTATTTCATCATTAATTGCGTATTTTGTGCAAGTAGTTTTCAAAATTTTTTTTAAACACTACTTTTTTTAATTTAGCCCCAAAATCACAATTTTTTAAGTTGTGAGCTTGTTTAACTAGGTTACACAACCGCGTTCAATGGCGAAATATCACCATAACACAATATAAACTTTTTTTCAAATTATTGCAAGTCAGACAAAATTAATTTATTTGCTTTCCCAACAAAACTGATGAGTGGTACTTCCCTGAGTCTGACCATTCAGCATATTATGAGAATAGATGCACCGAATAATCTTCTCAAATCCGATCAAGAATTATGGTTGTAGCGCTACTGTATCTCATTTTAGCCGGAGCTTATCTTCTGGTAGTCCCAATGGCTGTA
The DNA here is from genome assembly GCF_057568715.1 of Anabaena sp. EIM26. Classification (NCBI taxonomy): domain Bacteria; kingdom Bacillati; phylum Cyanobacteriota; class Cyanophyceae; order Nostocales; family Nostocaceae; genus Anabaena; species Anabaena sp. EIM26. Next base: position 4,816,840 of record NZ_CM172472.1, read on the forward strand.
ATGCTTTATCTAAAGCTGCGGTGGTATACGGCTACTTCTGTTGAACGCGTGTTCATGTACTTTTTAGTGTTCTTCTTCTTTCCGGGTTTGTTGCTGCTTTCGCCCATTGCGAATTTTCGACCCCGGCGCAGACAAATTGTTTAACTTGATTGGTAGGTCATAACTCTCATGCGACGCATTGATGCAATCGGAATTGCTTTGGGGATTTTTGTGGCTGGTGGCTTGGCCTATGCCGGATTACAGCTAGTCGGGTTAGATGGACAAAAAGCTGGAATTTGGAGTCAAGTTTTACTAGTTTTTGGGTTGTTGGGCTGGTTGTCCACATATCTTTTCCGAGCGGGTAGCAAAAAAATGACCTACCATCAACAACGGGAAGAGTATGAAAAGGCTTTCCTACAAAAGCGACTAGATGAACTCACTCCTGAAGAATTAGCAAAAATTCAAGCTGAAATTGAATCAGGGAATTAGGTGACAAGTGGCAGGTGACAGGTGACAGAAAAGATAGGAAGATAGAAAAGATGAGGAGATAGTGAAGATGGGGAGGTGGGGAGAATCAATATTTTCCCTGTTCCCTGTTCCCTATTTCCCTATTCCCTATTCCCTTCTTCTGACCAATGACTGCAATTTCTCGTTGTTTTGAAACTTTAAGACGGAATCAAGAGTGCGCTCTGATTCCGTTTATTACTGCTGGTGATCCTGATTTGGAAACGACAGCTAAGGCTTTACAGGTTTTAGATCGCTCTGGAGCCGACATAATTGAGTTGGGTGTTCCTTATTCTGATCCTTTGGCTGATGGGCCTGTGATTCAAGCAGCAGCTACCCGTGCGTTGGCAAGGGGTACTACGTTGGATCAGGTACTGGCAATGTTGCAAGCAACTACTCCTAGTTTAAAAGCACCAATTATTTTATTTACCTATTACAACCCAATTTTACACCGGGGAATTGATAAGTTTCTTCAGCAAATTAAGGCTGCTGGTGTAGCAGGTTTGGTAGTTCCTGATTTACCGTTGGAAGAGGCAGCAGGGTTATTAAAACCAGCAAGTGAGATGGAGATTGATTTAACTCTGTTGGTAGCTCCTACTAGCTCTACTGAGAGGATAGAAGCGATCGCACGTGCTTCCCAAGGATTTATCTATTTGGTGAGTGTGACTGGTGTAACAGGAATGCGATCGCAAATGGAAAGCCGAGTTTCCGATTTACTCACACAAATTCGCTCGGTGACAGATAAACCCATCGGCGTAGGCTTTGGTATTTCCGATATTGAACAAGCGCATCAAGTCCGGGAATGGGGCGCAGATGCAGCAATTGTAGGTAGTGCTATAGTCAAGCGTTTAGCAGAAGGAACACCAGAACAGGGATTAGATGCGATCGCTCAATTTTGCCAAAATCTGAAGACAGCAATCACAACTGCCTCTTGATGATTTGGGAAAATTAGATTAAAAAGTATAACAGGGTAGTTTTTTTACCATTCTTTAGTGGACAATTTGACTGATATGGTCTTGAATATTAACAGCACATACTAGGGTAAAAAACTACCTGAATATATTTGCTTATAGTTTGAGTCTTATTGTGAATTGAAGTAGGCAAGCAATATGAGTGTGAGAGTAAGTCAGTCAAAATCTAGTTACGCTGCCGTCGTAGTTGAGGGATAAAAGCAATGAGTGAAAGTATGGCATTTATCGGCGGAGTTGCTGTAGCTGGTCTGGCGGCTCTCCTCCTGCTAAAAGGAACAAATACTCCTATACAACAATCTAATTTTGCTGCTACACCACAAATGCCATCATTTGTACAGCCCCAGTTAATGCAGCAACCTGTACAGTATCCCCCTAATTACGGTCAACCAGCATATCCATATCAACAACCAGTAGCTCCTAATTCCGACCAGCGTGTGGAAATGGAAAAGCTGAACATGACAATGGAGAAGTTGAAGACCGACAATGAACAGTTGAGGTTACAAAACCTACAACTTCAGGGACAAGTACAGAATTTCACCCAGCAGCAGTGGCAATTAGCCCAGCAGCAAAATCAACAAAAAATATCATCTGTACTCCCATCTGAACAGAAAGCTTGGTGGGAATCACCCATAATTTGGGCAGTTGGGGGAGCAACACTAACCATCGGTGGTGGTGTTGTTGTCGCTGGAGTCTTATCTCTATTTTCTCCAAAACAACATCGTCCTACCCGTACTGTGCAGGTAATTCATCCCTACAATGGCCCCACACCACCATTAGCCAATGTCCGTCGGGCTGAGTTTTTACCCTCCACTCGGATGGAAACCAGACGCATGGAAACAGCAGAATACGATGAATTACACTAGAACCTAACTTAATGCGGTCAGGCTGGTAATTGGTAATGGGAAGAAGATTATTTCCATTACCAGACATTTACAAACCACTAGCTGGTTTGTCTGTATCACTTGGAGTTTGTTTAGAAGTTGGTTTATTTTCATTACTATTCTTCTCTTGCTTAGGAAGAACCTGTTTAGCTGCATTTTCAGATGCTTGTTTAAACATTGGTTCTAATTTATCTTGCCAGTATTTAATATTGGGTAATTTTTCAGGATTATCTCGATAAGCTAAAACTTGATCCCATTTACCATCATCAATAGCTTTATTGATATCATTAGCCAGCGCTTCAGCCTTTGCCCAATCATTCTGCCATTGATTAACAATCTCAACAGTTTCCTTAATTCCTGATGCAGCATTGGCAGGTATTGATCTAAGTATAGCGATCGCACCTGGCAAATCTCCAGACTCAAATTTCTTTCTAGCTTGTGCGACAATTTTATCCTTATCCTTACCAGCTTGGGATTTTTCAGATTCTGATATTTCTGGCTGAGGAGAAGCGATAGTTACAGGCTTAACTTGCGGTTTTGGAATAGGGATAGATGTAATTAAAGAATTATCATCTACAGTTTGCACAGAAATACCTTGATCCCTTAAGCAAGAAATCCAATTGTCATTATTAGTAATAACATCGGAATGCGCCCAAGCCAAACGTCCAGACTTGAGTTTCAGTTCAATCCAGCCCCGTTTTGTGCGCTTGCCAGTAACATCAAATTGGCTGTTATCACCAACAGTTTTCAAAATATTATCAGAATTAATTGCACTCGGTTCAGAACGGATATTAGAATTAGCCACCACTACAGCCAAGCAGTTTTTTTCTAACGTGCGATCTTTTGCTGTCCAATTAGCAGTTAAATTTTTCACATTTGGATATAAATTTGTCACCAAAGCCGCTGCACCACCTGCTAATAAGATGCCAATTACCAAAGGCAATGGATCAGGTTTGCTAGACTCTCTGAGAACAGGCTTAGAAACCACCGGATTAGCGGGTGCAACAGCCACTGTGTTCTGTGAAAACACTTGAGAAGAGGGGGTAGGGGTTTGGTAACTAACTCGCTTAGGAGCCTCTGAAGGTAGGGAATATCCAGAAGTAAGATTCATCAACTCTCTACAGGCTTGCAGCGCTTCCGTAGCGGTTTGATAGCGGTCTTTAAAGTGATAACGTACCATTTTGCTGAGAATTTCTGCCAAGCGGTAGTTAACAGGCAGGAAATGCTGCCAGAGAATTTCACCTGTATTGGGATCTTCTTGTAATTGCTTGGCTGGTACTCCGGTTAAAGCTTGAATAGCAATGATACCCAGAGAATAAATATCACTATTAGGACGGGGTTTGCCTTGTCCTTGTTCTGTAGGCATATAGCCAGGTGTACCAATCGCTACTGTCGCCGTGAGTTGTGCGCCAACTGTCACTAAGGGCGATCTCAATTGTTTAACTGCCCCAAAATCCACTAAAACCAATCTATAATCAGCAGCGCGACGGATAATATTATCTGGTTTAATGTCGCGGTGAATAACACCTTGTTGATGGACAAATTCTAAAATACCCAGAACTTCCAGCAACATTTGGATAACTTGCCCTTCATTCCAAGGTTGTCCGGGAATTAATTCCTCACTCAGAGTATGTCCGTCAACATATTCTTGAACTAAAAAAAATTCTTTATTTTCGTCAAAATAAGCCAACAGCCGGGGTATCTGGTCATGATTACCCAGTTTTTCTAAAGTTTCGGCCTCGCTGTTGAAGAGACGTTTAGCCGTTTCAAAAATTTTGGGGTCAGTGCTGGCGGATTTGAGGTGTTTGACAACGCAGATGGGATTGCCTGGCCGCCTGGTATCTTGGGCAATGTAGGTTTGACCAAATCCTCCTTTCGCCAAGATGCGAATGACTTGGTATCGGTGGTCTAGTAGTTTGCCTATCATATTCCCTCCCCAGTTTTAATACCTAATTTTCCAGATAGTAATAGATATCTCCAAATTTTCTTCTAGGAAATCCGCTATCTTGAGAAAAGATTTAGACTAAGAATGCAGTTTTTTAATAAAAACAACAAATTGTTACGTTTGATTTAGTATCTATGTTAACTAGCAATGCCACCTAAGATAACAAATTCCACTACATGGCAGCAAGCTGAACTCCTCATGCAACCTGCATTTATTCGAGTTGTCGATAATATTCGTAAGCATCTTGATGTCTCTTCCTGGAAAGGAACTTACCATGATGTACTGATTTGGCCGCCTAACACAACTGATGAAACAAAAACCTTGGTGACACAGTTGTTGCAAGATATGGAATCTGCAACACCCCAACAGGTGGAAGATATTAGAGAAAATCTTGCCCATTTGCCGATGCCCCATCCAGGATACCATCTGCGCTTGCAACGTCAAGAACAGCAAGTAAATGTGGATTTGTGGGATATTTGTTACCAAGTGTGTTTTTTAAATTACAGTATTGGAATTTCTGATGTTGATATTGATACTAGCTTAATTGATGAGTTAGGAGAAGTGGATTGGCAACATCTGGAAGAAAAAACGAAGCAGCTAGTTAAACACCTATTTGATAGTTTACCAGAGGATTGAAGCGTGGGGGGTGTAGTGTGTGGGGTGCTGTGTGCGAATATACAGGGTTTTGGTATTTGGCATCGGGATAAGAATAAATGAATTTTTGTATTCGATTAGCTCACTTAGAAGATATTCCGACGCTGACGACTTTAATTTCAGAGTCTGCCAGAGTTTTGCAATCAGGCTACTACAGTTCAGAACAAATTGAAGGCGCACTGGGCATAGTTTTTGGGGTTGATAGTCAACTAATTCAAGACAAAACATACTTTGTGGCTGAGAATAATCACCAGATTGTTGGTTGTGGTGGTTGGAGTCAGCGCAAAACGCTTTATGGAGGTGATTCAGGCAAAAATATTCAAGAGGACAGTCTGCTCAACCCGGACACTGACTCAGCAAAGATTCGTGCATTTTTTGTTCATCCAAAATGGGCGCGTCGAGGAATTGGAACTCAGATTATGCAAGCATCTGAAAAGGCTGTTGAACTTGCTAAATTTAAGAATGCTGAGATTATTGCAACGCTGGCTGGAGAGCCTCTCTACACAAAATTTGGTTATGAGGTGATTGAGCGGTTTGAAATTTCTCTACAAAATAGTCAGTTTCTCCCTGTTGCTCGTATGTTTAAGAGCTTTATTTCTGACTTCTGAATTATTCTTCAAGAGTAGCCCATGAAGTTATTTGATCCAACTATTTAAGTGATATTAGGTTGAGAAAATTTGTATTATTATATCAATACCTTGTCCAAATTGGAAAAAACCTTGATTTGGAGGTTGGGTTGTGGAACGTAAACGTTCGCGGAGCAATCAGCATGAAACCCAACAAGTGCGTTGGGTTGCGCTGTCGCTTAACCCAACAAAGCAGAAAATGGACAAGGTATTGATTATATACTTACGATTTTGGGCGATTAAATCACTATTAGATGGATGTGTCTGAAACGGTATTTTACACGTCACTACTAAACTTTATGTAGGTTAAAGATATATCAGCAGTTAGTTGAGACTGAACTAAAAATCAAAAAAGTGATCGTGCTGATAAAGGCTCAAAGTTAAAAATAAAAACTATTTTTTGTAATTCAAATATATTGATTTTGTAAAGTTTATCAGTAAAGAAGCTGTTTGACTTGACACAGATTAATACAGTAGTAAAATCTCTAAATTAAACTGGAGCAAAGACCGCTGTTTTCATACTAGTGTAAAATTTTACTGATAACGTACATTATTACCAAGAATCTATCCGAGAAAACCATTCTGGGATAGGATGATAAGTCAACGATGCTTTGCTCCAATATCAATAATATTGAGTTTTTAAGATTTTATGGACAGATGTCCACCAGATGGCAGTAGCAACCTCCTCTAAGCTGGCGAGTTAGTCTCCCAGCATAGGGGAGACTATAGGAGGTATTTACTATGCTCACACAAGATGTTCGCAATGCCCTAGACATTGCTGACTTGAATCAACTTAAATTTGATTTAAATCGGTTACAACCCGTAGATGTTGGGGAATACATTACACAGTTGCCGGAAAAACAAAGAGCGATTGCTTTTCGTCTCCTCAACAAGGCTCAGGCTATAGATGTCTTTGAATATTTACCTACAGAAATACAAGAAGAACTCATAAATTCTCTCCATGATGTCCAAGTTGTACATCTAGTGGAAGAGATGAGTCCTGACGAACGAGCAGAATTATTTGATGAACTACCAGCAGGAGTAGTCAAACGGCTATTACAACAATTAAGCCCAGAACAAAGACAGGCTACAGCAACCATTCTCGGCTATCCAGAAGGGACTGCTGGGCGGGTAATGACAACGGAATATGTTCGGTTACGTCAAGGCTTAACTGTAGGTGAGGCCTTAACTAAAATCCGCCTGCAAGATGAAGACAAAGAAACAATTTACTATGCTTATGTCACAGATGATAACCGCACCTTAGTCAGTGTTGTTTCCTTGCGACAGTTGTTATTTACTTTTCCCGAAGTCTTAATTAAAGATATTGCTAGTGATCATGTAATTAAAGTTAAAACCGAAACTTCCCAAGAAGAAGTTGCTCGCATTATGCAGCGTTATGACTTAATAGCGATGCCAGTAGTGGATAGGGAAGATAGATTAGTGGGAATTATTACCATTGATGATGTCGTTGATATTTTAGAAGAAGAAGCAACTGAAGATATTCAAAAATTAGCGGGGGTAAGTGGTGATGAATCTGCTTTATCTTCTCCACTGGTAACAATTTGCAAACGATTGCCTTGGTTGTTAGGGATTATGGGATTGTATATAGGTGCGGCGAGTGCGATCGCTCCTTTTCAATCTGTAATTGCTGCTGTGCCAGTCCTCGCTGTGATTATGCCCATTTTTTCTAACACAGGTGGCACTGTCGGCATCCAATCTTTAACCGTCACTATTCGCGGCTTGGGAGTGGGAGAAGTCACACCTAAAGATACTCTGAAGATTCTTCGCAAAGAACTGTTAGCGGGTTTAGGAACAGCCTTAGCTTTGTGTATAACCATGATGCTGCTTTCCCTAATTTGGGCAAAACCCCAAGAAAGATGGGTAGCTTTGATTGCAGGCACAGTCATGGCAACTAATACAATTGTCGCTGTTACCCTGGGTACTTTACTACCTATGGCTTTAACCCGTTGGAAGCTAGATCCGGCTTTAATGAGTGGGCCATTAGTCACCACACTTTTGGATACAATTGGCTTTTTAACCTTCCTCAGCATGATTTCTATTGCTTTAAAGGTTTTTAATCTACAACCTTAATAGTCACATTTGCCGAAAAATTTAAGTCTGCACTTAAGTTTTTTACAATCAGGATGACGCGAAATTGAACCTTTGTGTTATCAACGTCTCTCCATTGTCCGATGAGCTACCTTACCTCGAAAGATTCCTCCACCTGCCACTGCTTCACTTTATTAATTAAAAATTCAGCATAGTAACTGCCGAAGAGTCATTAATTGGCTGGGTAAATCCCAGCCTACTTTTTTAGAAGTTGCTAAAGTTAGCGATCGCTCCTGTAATCTTATCAACAACCTCATCTACAGCGATCGCACCCAATTCCCCAGATGCACGGGTACGAATACTCAAGCTGTTGGTTTCTACTTCCTTAGCACCAACCACCGCCATAACTGGGATTTTATCCTTTTCGGCGTTGCGAATCAACTTACCCAAGCGATCGCCACTCGTATCCACTTCCGCACGAATACCCAACGCAACCATCTTGGCTACTACCTCTTTGGTAAAATCTAACTGGAGTTCACCCACAGGTAAAAGCCTAATTTGCACAGGTGCTAACCATAACGGAAAATCACCAGCATACTCTTCAATCAAAATCCCAATCAACCGTTCTAAAGAACCAAAGGGTGCGCGGTGAATCATCACAGGACGTTTGCGGGAACCATCCTCAGCCACGTATTCCAAATCAAACCGCTCAGGTAAATTATAATCTACCTGCACCGTTCCCAATTGCCATTCCCGTTCTAAGGCATCACTGAAGATAAAATCGAGTTTTGGCCCATAGAAAGCCGCTTCCCCAATCCCTTCAAAATAATCCATTCCCAATTGTTCCACAGCGCGACGAATCGCACCTTCAGCTTTATCCCACGCTTCATCAGAACCAATATACTTATCACTGGCAGGATCTCGGAAACTGAGTCTAGCTTTAAAATTCTTCAGTTGCAGACTTCCAAACACCGACAAAATCAAATCTACAACATTCAAAAATTCGCTGTCTAGTTGTTCGGGAGTCACAAACAAATGAGAATCATCAACAGTAAAACCGCGCACTCTGGTTAAACCACCCAGTTCCCCAGATTGTTCATAACGGTAGACCGTGCCAAATTCCGCCAAACGCATCGGTAATTCCCGATAAGAGCGTAATTCACTCTTGTATATTTGGATATGGAAAGGGCAATTCATTGGCTTGAGGACAAAACCCTGTTCTATGGCTGCTGATTCTGCATTTTCAGCCATTAAAGGAAACATATCTTCCTTGTATTTTTGCCAGTGTCCCGATGTTTTAAATAAATCAACTCTGGCAATATGGGGAGTGACAACAGGTAAATAACCCCGTTTTAATTGTTCCTTTTTGAGGAAGTCTTCTAAAGTAGTCCTCAACAAAGTACCTTTAGGAGTCCACAAAGGTAAACCAGGCCCTACTAAATCTGCAAAGATAAATAAACCCAGTTCCTTGCCTAGTTTACGATGGTCACGTCGTAATGCTTCTTGTTTACGGCGTTTATACTCAGCTAGTTGTTCGGGCGTTTCCCAAGCAGTGGCGTAAATGCGCTGTAACTGGGCTTTGTTTTCATCCCCACGCCAATAAGCACCAGCTACGCTTTCTAGTTCTATCGCTTTGGAGTTAATTTCCTTAGTGTTTTCTAGATGAGGCCCGGCGCACAAATCCCACCATTCATCACCTAAATGGTAAATGGTGATGGGTTCTTGTTTAATATCTGCCAGGATTTCTAGTTTGTAAGGTTCTTTAATTTCCTCAATCCGGCGTTGTGCTTCTTCCCGGCTAACTTCTTCTCTAACTACCGGCAATTTGCGATTAATAATCTTCACCATCTCTTTTTGGATGGCTTTCAAATCCTTATCACTGAAGGGTTCTGGACTATCAAAGTCGTAGTAAAACCCATTTTCAATCCAGGGGCCAATTGTAACTTGCGCCTTGGGAAACAGCTTTTGTACGGCCATGGCCATCACATGAGAAGCAGTATGGCGAATCTTTTTTAATGTCTCAGATTCGCTAGTACGCGGTAAATAAATTTTTTCTGGTTGTTCTGGGTTTTGGGGTTCTTGATTAGGCGACATCGGCTGTTGAAGGCGAAGTGATTACAAATAGAATTCTGAAAATATATTCTCAAAATCATAGTCCACTAGCTGATGACGCGATCGCCATTACCTGTGGACTCTCCTAATTTATCACCCTAACCGAAAAGACCTCAACTGAAGCGCCGCAGAACCTGGAGATAATACCTATTTTGCTCCTTAGCTACTTTTGGTAGGATATTTCCAATTTATTTTTCCTCCTTTAGATAGATAAAGACTGATCCCCAAGGAACTGTGCAAACCTATTGCCAAAAATATACAATCGTGCATTGTATAGCAATTTACAGATTTTTCAGTTCACATAACCGGAGGAGAGATATAAGAAAATTGTTAAGAATCGTAAATAACGCTAATATTAAAAAGAAATTAGGAAATATGCTGCTCATATATGGGAGACTCACATCCACCAAGTACTGAATTGCTCAAAACAGTCTTGGAACCGTTGTTAGAGGATTTTCAATATTGGTTTGGTCTATCACTCCAACTACTGGAAAATGAGAAAATCCAATTTATGACTGAACAAGAGCAACTTGACCTGTTACAACGTGTCAAGGAAGCGCAGGCAGAACTTAGCACAGCCAAGATGTTATTTGCTGCCACTGATAGACAAGTCGGGATTGATATGGCGACATTAATGCCTTGGCATCAATTGGTAACTGAATGTGGAAATGTGGGAATGCGCTACCGCCAGTCAAAACAAAAATGACTTCACTGTATGACAAAACTGTATATAAGTCGCAAACATAGAAAAGAAAACTTAACATTATTTTCATAAAAAAATAATGTATCCCATGTTACCGTAATCTGATATAGGATTACAAAATATCAAATCACAGATAGATAATGTAACATTTAGCAGCACGTAAATCACGAGTTAGCAAATGTTAAGTACTTAACGATATAAAGTTTTAAAACCTGTTGCCCTGGAGGATAATTCGATGCTACACCTACTCTACATTTTAGCTTTCACAGTCCTTGCATTTATTGCTGTGGGTAATTTAATTCGCAATCTGGTCATGTTCAGTTTTGATAGGGAGCGTCCTTATCCAGCAAATTCCTCCTCAATGGGTAATCAAGGTAGCTATGGCTATTATGGAGCTAAAAAGCAATTTGTACCCCATCCAGAACTATTAGATAATGCAGGTAATTTAATTAAAGAACCACTGTTGGTAATGCGTTCAATCAATGTTGAAGATGCACGCGAACAGTTAGATGCTCTTTATGAATCCTCTCCTGGTCAAAAAATTGAGCGTTCAGAAGAAGCTTAATTTGTAATTATTAAAATTCGGGGTTCTGTAGGGGTTTAGCAATGTGCTTTACCCCTAATTTTTGGATTTATATAATTATCTCGTTCCCAGTCTCTGACTGGGAATGCTAGATTGAGGCTCTGCCTCTACTTTCATGAAAGGCAGAGCCTTCTATAATCCATTCCCATACAGAGTATGGGAACCAGAGAAATCAAATCCATTATCATAGTGTGCGTTACGGATCTCATTCTAAGGCACACTACAACACTTAATTTTGTAAGTGCAGACTACGCCAACAAAAAATCAAATAGTCATTCATTCTATATATTGCCTAGCTTTTGTATAACACTCTTCAAAAATAGCATCACACATCTAATCTATTTCCTGTGGTTCTGTTACTATTACTAATCCTGCTAAAATTTGTCTAATTCTTTCTTTGGATAACGTGCCGATTTTTTCAGTTAATAAAAATTTATCCACTGTAAAAATCTGCGATACATTTACCACACTTTGCCTATCAAGATTAGCTTCTCCTAACTCTAGTAAAACATTACCCATAGCTTTAGCTCGTCTCAAATTAGAAGTTAATGCACAGACTATCACCGTTCTGATTTGAGAACTGTTGAGTAAATCATTTTGGATCACTACATAAGGACGGATATAAGCAGGTTCTGAGCCTATTGGTTCTCCCAAATCAATCCAATAAATATCACCTTGCTTAATTACCATTCTTTTTCTTTTAATTGTCCTTGATGCTGTCGCATTGCTTCTAACATAATTTTTTCTGATTCATCTAGATCATCTGCATAAGCTTCATTCACACTTTCCACTAACTGGCGATGTTTTTTACGACGCAAAAATTCTTCCATTGCCATAGCAAATAATTTACTACGAGGAATTTTCATTGTATTTGCTAAAGCGGTTGCTTCTTCATACAGTGATTCTTCAATTGAAATAGCTGTTTTGATGCTTGTCATTGAGTTATACCTCTTTTCTGACTGAGGGTATAACTTGATTTTACTCTATCTCGATCATTTTCATAAAAAATAACCAAAGTAGTGGTTTAGCAATGCTAAACCCTGACAATAAGTAATTACCAGGAACAATTAATAATAAAGATGATTGATGATTTATTTTGTCTGATAGCGTAGCGTGGTGCAAGCCATATCAGGATGTCTAGGATTAAAGGATTTACAGGATGAAAATTGACATTTTTTAATTATTTTGAATAATCACTAATCCCACCAATAAGCAATTACTACACCATCTCGCTGTTCCCAAAATGACTCACCTTCCAAACTACCTTGTAACCTCATTTGTAACCTGCGCTGAAGTCGCAAACCATACTCTTCATTATTACCATCTGTAATATCCACTGAGTCTGCACGCCACTTTTTACCCAAATCTAAAAGCTGAGAAACTATAGTATCTTGGTTTTCTGTCAAAATGTAGAGAGTATCTCCAGGATAAGCTACAAAGTGAATCATACTCGATTCTGGCATCGGGCGATAATTTGCCATTGCTAATAAAGTATCAACCAAACCACCAAAACTTAAACCATGTTCATCTGGTGCAAAAATAGGTTTCGTAAACACAAAACTCTCCCATAGATGAGAATGCAGGGTAAGATCCTTAATAACCTCCTCTCCATTAAACTCATTAAAGCGACGTTGCCAAACCAAAGCTGCAAAAAGTTCCTGGGGACTGTATTCTTGAGCTAGGGTTTGAATTTTGGCTAGGTCTAACATTGCTATATCGCTTCCTATAGTGTAAACAGTATACTTTACATATCTCTGCTATAATAACAAACATCAAGTTTTATTCTAAAGTAAACATGACACTAAATCAGCTACTAGAAACTCAAGGTATTATTCATTCTGATCCTGAAACTATGAGTGGAGTTCCAGTTTTTGTGGGAACTCGTGTTCCCTTACAAACATTGTTTGATTATCTTGAAAATGAGGGTGGTTTAGATGAATTTATTAATGATTTTCCGTACCTGGAGAGTCAAACTATGAAGGTTTTAGAAAATGCAGCTAAATTAATAATTGCTCAGGAAAGTTGTGCTTAATGATTATATTGCTAGACGAAAATCTTTTAAGTAAAAAGCTTAAACAACCTTTTTTAAATAAAGGTTATATGATTTATAACGTCAATGATATGGGATGGCGCGGTTTTAAGGATAAAGAAATTCTTAATTTAGCAGAAAACCACCCTTTTGATGCTTTTATTACAGCCGATAAAAATTTACCCTATCAGCAAAATTTAACAGATAAAAATTTGAGAATTATTATTTTAAATACTCGTAGTACACATCCTAATCATTTACTTCCTCTCATGGAAAAAATTAGTGAAATACTCTCATCTTTATCAATCGGAGCATTTATATTAATCAATGACTCAGATGAAATTGAATATCTTGGTTAATTATTGAATTGACTTTTTATCTGACACTTTTTTAGACATTCTAAAAATAGAAAAGCTATTTCTACGGAGCGATTGCGCTATCGCACTTCATTCTCTATAGCTACAGAAAAGCGATACCTTCGGTGAGCTACCGCTAACGCATATTCAGAACAAGAAAAAGGCGAACTGACAAGTCAGCGCTTGCGCTATCGCTTTCCCCCATCCTCCAAAAAAAAGCTATCTCACCATCCACAAACCCTATCTAAAACGTAGGGGTTTAGCAATGCTAAACCCTTACAAATCTTTAAACACCTTTGTCATGCTGAGTGTAGCAAAGCGAAACGTATCCCTTACGGGAGCCGGAGGCTCTAGCATCTCGGAGGATTCTTTCCTTCAGAACGCTACGCGAACACTACACTTCGTTCCGTAATGCCTCCGGCACGCTGCGCGAACAGAATGACATTGGGCATTTCTTTTTGTGGAGTTCTCTAACAGGATTCTTTTGATCGCGAAGTTCATGATATTTTTATGCTGATTAGAACCTTACACCTTTTTTCTGATCTGGTGAAAAATATCCTACCTTATGACTAACTCTGACATTCACTGTCAACTTAGTAATATAGCCCAGCAATTCCAAATTTTTGAATGTGTTTCCTGCGCTATTGCGTTGCGCCAATTTCTAATTGATCAGAAAATTTCTGGTAGAGAGATTAGTTTATTTAGAGGGAGTACAGAAGACCCATTCTGTAATATTTACCATGAAGTTCTACAACAAAACATCTCAATTAATGGCAGACATTATGCTATTTCTATAGAAATTAATGGACAAGAACTCATATTTGACAACATTCACCCCGAAGGAATTTCCAGGGTAAACTGGATAAATAACCGCTATTGTGCTGCACAAGACTTAGGTGGAGAATTTCAAATTACTGAAACAGAATTTTAAGCTGGAGGAATATCATGGTTGATTTGTATGATTTAATTCGTAATATTCAGAAACGTCCGGCTATGTATTTAGGAAGATCAACAATTTCTAATCTCCGCACTTTTATAGCTGGTTACTGTTTTGCACGTCGCCAAATAGGAATACCTCAAACAGCACAAGAACAAAAATTTTCAGAATTTCAAACTTGGATTCAACATAAATTTAGTATTGTTTCTCATCAAAATTGGGATCAAATTATTCTGTTTTTCTCCACGGATGAACACGGTGCTTTAGAGCAATTTTTTCAACTATTTGACGAATTTACTCAAGCTGATGCTTCTTGTGAACAGCAAGATCGTCAACAGGAAATTTCGGTAAATACAGCACTTTGCAAGTAACTGTCAGAATTAGGATATCCAGGATTTAAGGATTAACAGGATTAAGATTGACAATATTTTTTACTCATCCTCTAAGTAAGTCATTATACCAATTTGAAAAATGATTGTTACAGATATAGGTTGGGTTGAGGGACGAAACCCAACACCTCAAAACTTTGTGGATGTTGGGTTTCACTTTGTTTAACCCAACCTACGCATCTATCGCATTCTTTTATTGAATTAGTATTAGATGTGAGAAACAGGATTAATAAGATTATAGAGAATTTAGAGGATAAATAAAAAATTAACATAATTGATTATGTATTTTTTAACCATCCTGTAAATCCTCAAATCCTAGTAAATCCTGATATGGCTTGCGCCACGCTACGCTATCAGACTATTTACGCTTCAATTACCACCCGGAGATTACCGCGTTTTTTCGCCACCCGACAAGCGGTAGTGCTACCAACTCGCTCAAATTCCAAATCGAGAATAGTGCCACCAACACGCAAATTATGTAAAGATAAACGATTGATTGAATCTGGCAAAGCGGGGTCAATTATTCGCAAACAATTATTTTGCGCGTCTGGAACTAAATTCACCATCATTTGCAACAATTGAAAAATGCTACCTGTAGCCCAAGCTTGGGGACTACAAGCAACTGGATACTGTACGGGAGCATTATCACCGTTAAGTTCGTAACCGCAAAACAATTCTGGTGGACGCTGATAGGACTGATGGTTAGTCATGTCAAACAAACCTTGAAATAATTCCAAAGCTTGATCTATTAAACCGAGCGATCGCAATCCCATCCCAATCATAGAATTATCATGAGGCCAAACAGAACCAGTATGATAACCCATTGGATTATATGCAGGTGAAAGACTACTTAAGGTGCGAATACCCCAACCATTAAACATATCAGGCGCTCGCAACCTTTCCGCCACACTGTAGGCTTTTTCTGGTGTAAAAATCCCCAATTGCAGACAATGACCAGGGTTAGAGCTAATACTATCTACTTGATTTCCTTCCCCATCTAAAGCTAAAGCGCAGAAATCTTGGTCTTCAATCCAAAAATCTTTGTTAAATCTAACTCTGAGGTTTTTAGCTTCTTCTTGCCAACGATCTGCCAAATCTAGACGCTTTTTCATCCTAGCAATTTCTGCTAATTTAATTTTGGCAGCATAGACATAAGCTTGCACTTCACAAAGAGAAATTGAACCATGAGCTAATTCCCCTTTTCTGTTGACAATACAATCACCAGAATCTTTCCAACCTTGGTTAGTCAAACCGCGTTTTGATTTCCGGTGATAGCTGAGATAGCCAGTTTGTTTAAGATTCCGATCAATCCAATCCATTGCTGCTAGAGCATTTCGCCAAAGTTGCTCAAGGGTTTCTTGGTCATGAGTCCAAGCGTAGTATTCTGCATAAAGCATCAACCACAGAGGAGTCGCATCAACTGTCCCGTAGTAAGGTGTATGGGGAATTTCTTGACAACGTGCTAATTCTCCCAGTCTTAACTCGTGTAAAATCTTACCTGGTTCTTCTTCCCGCCATTCATCTTCTTTTTTACCTTGATATGTTGCTAATAGCATCAAAGTTTCTTTGGCAATTTGGGGATTTAGCATCAAAGTTTGGGAAGCGGTAATAATAGAATCCCTGCCAAACAATGTTGAAAACCAAGGGACACCAGCCGAAACAGTTTTATACTTCCCAAAAGACTGACGCAACAAATACAAATCTTGTTCAGCCCTTTCAATCACTCGATTGAAAAGACTTTTATCAGAACTAATGCGAGTAATTTGTTGTACCCAATTTTGCTCTTCCATCAATTCAGAAGCTTTTGCTTGTACCAGAGTAATAGCTGCATTCACAGTGGAACTAGTCTGGTTATTGGTGAGCATATTCAGCCGATAACCGAGCTTTTGGGTTTCGTGAGAAGCTAAATCTAGCCGCCAAACCGCTGTATAACCTTTGAAATAATCTGGTTGTCGGTGCTGGAATTGGATACGGGATTCCATGATTGCACCATCTAAACCTTGATAAGCCAGTGTCAGAGATTCTTCTCGGTGTGATGGATTTGCTAAAGGTGCTGCCACACCATCAGCTATTTCTTCTAAATGTGTTGGCTCTGCTAACCGCAATAATCTACCCCGTTTTTCGCGGTTATGACCCCGGACTTCAAATAAATCTACAAAATCCGCATCAAAGCTGAGACTAAGTTCAAAACTGACGCTAGTGGTGCTGTAGTTAGCTACTTCTATTTCTTCAAATAGTGCGCCATTAAGTACTATTTCCCGACGGATGCCAATAGTATCAGCATTTAGGTGATTGTCAATTCTGGGATTAGTACACAAAACCGAGAGTGCAAAGCCCTTGTCAGCGGTGCTACTCAATAAAACAGGCGATCGCCCGTCAATCTGCAATTCTAGACGACTCAAAAACCTGGTATCACAGCAAAACAGCCCCATGCTAGGATTCCCGTCATTCAGTGAACAACCAGAAATGTTGCCTATGGTGTCTGTCACCAAAAATAAATCATCATCTTTAACTGTCAAAGTTGGCTGTGGTCTTTCAATAACCACACAAGGCCATTCTGGAATAGGTATCTGTTCTGCGGGAATAAAAGTCTTTCCATCCAATAAGATTTTTTCCGGGGTCATTAATGTATCCGGTGTCATGAGCTAAAATTCCCTATACAGGTCTAGATTTGCAGGACTTGGGCTGGGGAAGAGAGATGGGGCGGGTTAATAATCCAATTACCAATTACCAATTGCCTAACGGCAGGCTACCGCCAACACCACTTACCACTTACCAAATCCTTATCAATTTATCTGTTCTTTCTTTGAAGTCAAGGCTGGAAATTGGGGATTTTTACCTGATTTATTCGTTGATGAACATGAAGAGATGGTATAGGTATAAAATGCTTATCCAGATGTTTATTTAAAAATTTTTGAGTTTTACCAAGCCTACTAAGTATACAAAATAACCAAGTTGTTTTTTTGGCGATTCCATAGGTCGCGCTTCTCTACGAGAGGCTACACGAACGCGATCGCACTCAAAAATTAGTCAAGCTTTAGCAATTTAGCGTTCAGCCGTATCCCATACTGTGGTACTTTTGCTGTGTTCGCTCCAAAAGCTACAAATTACCTTCGCTAGGCTAGATATAGAAAAGCCCAGCAAGAATGTATATTGGGCATAGGAACTTTGATCAATTTAAAGAAACTGGTGATGGGTGATGGGTAATGGGTAATGGGTAATGGGTAAGAGTTTTTTCCAATGACCAATGACCAATGACCAATGACCAATGACCAATGACCAATGACCAGTTTTAATTTGTAAAATGCATCTGTGAAGTGGATCTTGTCTAGATTGGGCGTTTAACGATATTCATGAGCATTTCGACTTCCGTGCTGAGTGATTTGCTACAGTCACTACCTTACCTGCGTCCCCAGTTATATTTCAAGGCTTCACTAACGGCGCTCTCCCATGCAATGGAAGATCAGGTTTTGGCGGCCACCTTGGATCAGCCCCTGATTATTGCTAGTTTCCAAAGAGAGCGATTTTACCGCCAAGAAGCTCATCGCTATCAACGGCTTTCGCAGCGAAGTAATCAAATATACGTATTGTCTGCACCAGAAGCAGAGTTTGCTAATAGCTCAGAATATTATGAAAAGGTAGCTTTTGAACCGGATGATGCTTTAAGTCAAGAGTGGCATTTGGTGGTTGTTGCCGATAATTATGCTACCTGTTTGGTATGCCGAGAAAGCCTTGGCTCTATTACCAAAAATCAGCAGTTACCAGAGGTGACTCCTGGTCTAGATATGGACACAGCGCGAAGATTTGAGGGAATTTGGACTTCGGAGAGAGGAGTTAGCCTCAAAGCGGCAGAGTTGATATTAAGCAGAATTGAGGTTTATAGACCAGATTTAGCAGACAAAATTGATCTGGCACGGCAAAGGTTTGGAATTGGTAAGTCAAGAAGAGAATCGGGAACATTTCAAAACGAATATGCTTGTGATATTGATACTGACCCGTTTGTACAGCGCTTGGTGACATACCTGCAAGCTAGTCAGTATAAATTGCATAAAGCCTACCGTTCGATCGCTCTCCAAGCCCGCAAAGAACGTTTGGTTAACTCGATTGGGACAGCAATTAGGCGATCGCTTGATCCGCAATCAGTTCTCCAAGTAGCTGCTCAAGAATTGGGTCAACATTTAGAAGCAGGTCGCTGTTTAATTTACCGCGCTCAAGCTACAGATGCCCAAGCTGTGATTGAACACGAATTTTTGAGTCCTGGTATGGTGTCTGTCCGGGGACAAACTTGGGAATTAGAACAAAATCCTCTGTTTCAGGAAATCACACAACAAGGTGAAGGCATCTGTATTTCAGATACTTTAACTGACTATCGTGTCACCAGTTCCACTCCACTGGCTTTGATTGTCAAAAAGTTCGCCATTCGTTCTTGGTTGATGGAACCAGTGTTTTCTCAAGGAAGGCTATTGGGGATTGTAGAGTTACATTATTGCGATTTACCCATCAAAGAGTGGCAACCAGGCGAGTTGGATTTGGTGAAAGCGATCGCTACTCAAGTCGGTGCAGCCCTGATACAAGCTGAAGCTTTTGCTAATTTAGAAGAACTGAACAAGCAGCTAGAAGCCCTTGATCGCACCCGCAGTAACTTAATAGCCATCACTGGGCATGAACTCCGTACCCCCCTATCTACTATTCAAGTTTGCCTCGAAAGCCTCGCTAGTGAGCCAGATATGCCGTTGGAATTGCAGCAGGTGATGCTGAGTACAGCCCTTTCTGACTCCGAACGAATGCGGAAACTGGTACAAGATTTCCTCACGCTTTCAAACTTAGAAAGTGGTCGAGTGCAATGGCATCCAGAAACCCTCAGTTTCCAAGAATGTATAGATTTAGCTCTCAGCCGCTTGCGTACAAGATCATCAACAGAAAAGATCCCCCAAATTAAAACGCAAATCCCCAAAACTTTACCTTTGATTAGGGCTGATGGTGATTGGCTAGTGGAGGTAATAGCAAAACTGATAGACAATGCTTGTAAATTCACACCAGCCGAAGGAGAGATTAACATTAAGGCAACTACTCGCAACCGCACTCAAATGCTTGAGGTGACAGTAGCAGACACTGGACGCGGCATAGAACCCAACCGCCTAGAAATAGTCTTTGACCGCTTTTATCAAGAAGAGGGAGCGTTACGACGGACTGCCGGTGGCACAGGTCTAGGACTGGCAATTTCCCGGCAAATTGTTACTGGTTGGGGCGGGAAAATTTGGGCAGAGTCCACAGGGAAAGACCAAGGCAGCAAGTTTCATTTTACTATTCCCATTGTTCAGGGTAGTGCAGAGGAAAAGCAGTCGTTTGTTAAAAGCAAAAAATAACGCAAGGAGTTACGCACGATGTTACAGAAAACCTAATTTTTGCGTAGCGGTAATTCATGTAGCTCGCTTCCCAAGGGTATTACCGCTACTTTCATTATTCAGACAAAAAAAATCACAACACCAACAAACATCGTGTAAATCCTAAAATCCTGTAAATCCTGATTCAGACAATCATAATTTTTTGGGTTATTTGCAACTAAAATCTTCAATTTAGCGATTTATTTCTGTTTTGTGGGTGATATAGTCCATGATCCAGATGATAGTTATAACGTGAGGATAGATTTGAAGATCATCAGAAAAATTATAGTTTTTATACAGATGATTTGTAACTCTATAACAATTCGATAACTATTATTCCATAATCTAAAATTGAATGACTATTATTTGATTTTTGCTGGTATAGTTTACGGTTTGCACTTAACAAAATGTAGCTTACGTAAAGAATTTTAAATTTATGTAATTTAATGTTAATTGTACATTGATGCTCAAAAATTGTTCTATTGTTCCTTGATGTAACATTCTGAACCCTTTAGCCAGACTCAATCACTAAAAACTGTTACAGTCTATGACGCGATCGCAATATAAGCTCGTTTACGATGTTAGTATGCCCTAAAAACGTTGAAGGACATTTTTTTATGGCAGAAAAACTGACTGGAAAAACTCCCCTCTTTGGTGGTAGCACTGGTGGATTGCTCAAAAAAGCAGAAGTAGAAGAAAAGTACGCTATTACCTGGACTAGCCCCAAGGCACAAGTTTTTGAAATGCCTACAGGTGGCGCTGCGACAATGAACCAAGGCGAAAACTTGCTATACTTGGCTCGTAAGGAGTATGGCATCGCTTTAGGCGGTCAGCTGCGGAAATTCAAAATCACAGACTACAAAATTTACCGGATTCTACCCAGCGGTGAAACCACTTTCATTCACCCAGCTGACGGTGTGTTCCCAGAGAAAGTTAACCCCGGTCGTGATAAAGTACGCCACGTACCCCGCAGAATTGGTCAAAACCCCAGCCCTGCACAACTCAAATTCAGTGGTAAAGCCACTCACGATGCTTAATTAGTACTGAGTAACGAGTAACGAGTACTGAGTCCTGGTGCTGAGTAAAAATCAGAATCAGTACTCAGTGCTGAATCAGCAGCTCAATATAAATAATAATTATGATTTTTCCCGATTTCACCCAGTTTAAGAAGCTCGCTTTAGAAGGTAATTTTGTTCCTGTATATCAGGAATGGGTAGCTGATTTAGATACTCCCGTTTCTGCTTGGTATAAAGTATGTGCAGATCAACCTTATAGCTTTTTACTGGAATCGGTGGAAGGTGGAGAAAAAATAGGTCGTTATAGTTTATTGGGTTGTGATCCTCTATGGATTTTGGAAGCTAGAGGTGATCAAACTACCCAAACACACCGCGATGGTTCTCAGAAAGTTTTTACAGGCGATCCTTTTACAGTTTTAGCCGGATGTTTAGCACCTTATCACCCAGTTAAGTTACCGCAACTACCTTCGGGAATTGGCGGTTTATTTGGGTTTTGGGGTTATGAGTTAATTAATTGGATTGAGCCGCGTGTACCAATTCATCCCCAAGATGAGCGTAATATCCCTGATGGTTTGTGGATGCAGGTAGACCACCTGTTGATTTTCGACCAGGTAAAGCGGAAAATTTGGGCGATCGCATATGCTGATTTACGTGACCCAGAAGTTAACTTAGAGGTAGCCTATCAACAGGCGAGCGATCGCATTCAGGAAATGGTCAGCAAGCTATCTTTACCTCTATCGCCACAAAATACCCAATTAGCTTGGACAGCCCCCGGAAACAAGCCTAAAGCGGGAATAGAGGAATACACCAGCAACTTCACTCGTCCCGATTTCTGTACCAGTGTCGAAAAAGCTAAAGAATATATCAAAGCTGGTGATATCTTCCAAGTCGTCATTTCTCAACGCTTATCTACCGAATATACAGGGAATCCCTTCGCGCTTTATCGTTCTTTGCGCCAAATCAATCCTTCGCCTTACATGGCGTATTTTAACTTTCAGGATTGGCAAATTATCGGTTCTAGTCCCGAAGTCATGGTGAAGGCAGAATGCAACCCTGATGGGGGTATAATCGCCACAGTCCGCCCTATTGCAGGAACTAGACCAAGGGGGAAGACAAGCCAAGAAGATGCGGCTTTCGCTGAAGATTTACTCCAAGACCCCAAAGAAATCGCCGAACACGTCATGTTAGTTGATTTAGGACGCAATGATTTAGGGCGTGTGTGCGAAAGCGGTAGCGTAAAAGTTGATGAATTAATGGTAGTTGAACGCTATTCCCATGTCATGCACATTGTCAGTAATGTGGTGGGTAAATTAGCAAATGACAAAACAGCCTGGGACTTACTTAAAGCCTGCTTCCCAGCCGGTACAGTTAGCGGTGCGCCGAAAATCAGGGCGATGGAAATCATCAACGAATTAGAACCAAGTCGCCGGGGTGTATATTCTGGTGTGTATGGCTATTATGATTTTGAAGGACAATTAAATAGTGCGATCGCAATTCGGACAATGGTACTGCACAATAATACTGTTACAGTCCAAGCAGGTGCCGGTTTAGTCGCTGATTCAGAACCAGAAAAAGAATACGAGGAAACGCTGAATAAAGCCAGAGGATTGTTAGAAGCGATTCGTTGTTTGCGATAAATTAAGTATATAGGACTCCTATTTGATTAAAGATTTTTGTATAAATACGTATTTATACTAATATTTTCGCATCTTGGACGTAAGAGAATATTATTATTCTCGTTTGAGCAGATGTGGAGTCAATATGGATCAGATAGTAGATAAAATAGCTGCGCTAGGTGTACCTGGTCTTGTATTACTTGTAGCTATGGCAGTTACAGGGTGGGCAGGTGCTGCGGCAATAACAGCAGCATTAGCTGTACTTGGCGGACCATTTGGAATGCTTGGAGGAATTGCTGTACTTGGGATTCTTGGCTTGATATCAAAAGGATTGGCAGAATATGGATTTGAAACAATTTTTAAAGCAACTGTAGACGAACTGAGAAAAAAAGGTAAGTCTAAATCTGACATAGAGCGCGAAGTTGAATCATATCCAATTTCGCATGATCTGAAATTGAAAATCAAAGATTATCTGAGAACGATTTCCTAGTTGCAAGATTCATGAGACCACGCTTTGATAAATTTACACTTAATATTTCAATTGTGAAACATTTACTGCCATATTTGTACATGGTTTACAAAATCAAATATGTTGAATGTATTAAGTGTACTAAGCTGTTACGCAGCTATTTTGTAGTCTAGAGTGCTGGCAGTAAGGTGTTTGGACAAAAAAGTAAATGCGTAATAGGTTATTAAGAGTAAAAATTCAACCTAATTACACCTATAAAAAACTATGATGGATACTAATGAATCTAGTCCAGAAAAAAACTTTCAACAAAAGGAAACTAACCAAATATATGAAAATATTAATATTGAGACTCAAAAAACTGACAGGATTCGTGCTTACAGCGAATTAATTAAATCAATATCTAAGTTTATCTGGATTGCTGTAGTTTTGATAATTATTATTCACTTTTGGGGCAGTTTTTCTACTAATCACATTAAGCAAAAAATAAATCCAACTACAGTAAATATAACTATTCCTGAGCAAAAGCAATATCAAATTTCTGGTGATGTTGCATCTGCCCTTGGTAAAGCCTTAGTCGCCTCTAGACAATCTGCATCCAATAATTTAGAACAGTGGAAAAATGAAGTGATGCACCGGGTAGATCATCCGTTTCTAGATTGGTACTACAACTACTTTAATCAGTTAGGAATTGGAGCAAAATCTATTTGGATCAATTTGTACTCTATTTCAGAAGAAGAAAAAGCCGAGAAACTAATTGGCAGTTTTCAACAAGAATTTGCTAAACAAGTTTTTCAACCATCGTTAATGCAGCTAGAAATGGAACGTTTTACAAGACAATCTGTTGATATATATGTTTCAGAAGCAAATCGCAATTTAGCAGGAGTTCAAAGTGCTTATAATATTCCTCAACCTACCTGGGAAAGATTTCTCGAAGGTTTAGGCAGCATAACTTATAATGCTGGGGGACAGCAGCAAGACCTTACACTTAGGGCTGTTTCACGTGGTACAGGCTATTTAGCTACTACTGCAATGATCAAGGCTATTGGTTTTATTGGTACTAAAAAAGTTGTTGCAACTACAGTAAGTAAAGCAACTTCTAAAGCAGTAACAAAATTAGCAACCAAGACAGCAGCTAAAGCCGCAGCAGAGGGAAGTGGCGAAATGGCAGTTGGTCTTCTAGGATTAGAATTGTTAAATCCACTGGCAGGTTTGGGTATTATTGTTTGGGATGTATGGGATCATTATCATACTGTTCAATTAGAAAGGCCAATTCTACGAGCAAGCCTGGAAAGTTATTTGAATGAGGTAAAGGAGTCATTGCTAAACGATCCAGAGAATGGAATTTTATCTTCGGTCAATAAATTCCATGACGGAATTCTTAATAGTTTGAACAGTAGCTTAGGTGTGAGTTGATTTACATTACTGCATATAAAGATAACCGACTTCTGAGATTATTAACCTAATCAAGGATAAAATTAATCAAAGAAGTCGTGTATCTGAATTTATAAATTTTCCGAATCACGATTGATAGGATGATACTTAGATCAATATGATTTATTATTATCTAGAACATATTGAGCGATACCTTAAGTAAGCTACACCAATAAAGCCTTATATTTACCTAGCGTCTATCAGTATACTTGTAAAAATCCTGTAAATCCTGAAATCCTGGACATCCTGATTCAGACAACCATCTCATTCACAGCATCACAACAAACTTAACAATAAGTAGTCGTGCAAAATAAATTTTATAGTTAGGAGAGGGAACAGGGAATAGGTAATAGGTAATAGGTAATAGGTAAGGAATACAGACATTTTTTTTCAATCAATCAATATGTACAATTAATTTTGCTTGGGTACTTAAAAATACTGCTATACTAAAAAGCAGAAATCACCCTAATAATTAAATTATGATTATCCATAAAATTATCCAAGAATTAGAACAAATTCCCGAAGAAAAACTAGCAGAAATTTATGACTTAATCCACTATTTCCGCGTAGGATTAAATCAAACAAAACCTCAACCCAGAACACCAGGAATACTAACAGGAAAACTCAGCGACACCTTTTTTGATCCTCTACCTGAAGAAGAATTGCAACAATGGGAATAAATTATCTGATTGATACCCATATATTATTATGGTGGTTTTTTAATGATCCTAAACTTGATAGATCATGCCGAGAAATAATTAAAAATCCCGCTCATCATATTTTTGTCAGTAGCGTATCCCCTTGGGAAATAGCCACTAAATACCGTATTGGTAAACTACCTGAAGCAAAAGACATATTACCAATCTATCCACAACTCTTAATTCAATCACAATTTATTGAACTAAATATTAATTCAAATCATGCTATTAGAGCAGGTACTTTACCTATAGATCATCGAGATCCTTTTGATCGTATGATTATGGCTCAAGCCGAAATTGAAAAAATGCCAGTTATCACTTATGATCCAGCATTTCATACAGGATTGATTGAAGTAATTCCTAATCCTGTAAATCCGTAAATCCTGGATATCCTGATATGGCTTGCGCCACGCTTCGCTATCAGAAAAATAAAGACAAAAAAAGCGGGCTAACCGCTATTACATGGTTAACCCGTTCAGCTTTGGGAACGCGCAGAGAAATTATTATTGCAATACCAACTTGACATTGGCGTTTTGCAGACCGCGCTGTTTTACTTCAGCCAAAGTCTTGTTAACGGCGTATTTTTGGTTAATAGAGTTGATCAACTCGGTTTGGTTGTGCTTCTTAGCAACACCCCACAAGTCAGCGATGAGGTCAAAAGAACCATCACTGTTGCGAGACCAACCTAAATCGTACTCGCCTTCCAATACAGCAACGATGTCGGAACGTACACGCTGACCGTTATAACCACGAACATCAGCTTCTGTCTTTACGCTAATACCTAAGTCGCGCAAAGAAGACTTCAGAATTTCGGCATCGGTGATTTTGGTACGCAGAGTGCTAAAGTGAGACATTTGGGTTTCCTCCAATGAGAAGATTGATGAGAAAAACGACAACGGTTCTTTTCAGCCAAGCCGCATTGATTGGGAGCGGCTTTTTTCTTCTAAACTGTTAGCTTTGTAGCTAACCTTTCCCCCCTGACATTGCAGGAGAAAGCTTTTAAAACTCCATGCGCTGATATTCAGCGACGGAGGATGCTGCGGGTCTAGCACGCTGTCTGGCCCAGTCTCTTAAAGCTGTGACCTGTTCTTGCATCGTTCGTGACAGCGGCAAAGTTGACTTCAATGCAGCAATAATATCTAATTGGGTGAACTCCCGATCTTGGGCGAAGGCTTCATACATAGCCGCAACGATCGCTTGTTCAATTTCTGCCCCAGAGAAGCCGTCAGACATTTTGGCTAGTTGTTCCAGATCAAATCTAGCAATATCTTCCCGCCTTTTGGTCAGGTGAATGTTGAAGATATCCTGACGTTCTTCAGGTGTGGGCAGATCCACAAAGAAAATTTCATCAAAGCGGCCTTTCCTCAAAAACTCTCCAGGTAGGCGTTCTACACGGTTAGCAGTCGCCATTACAAATACTGGAGATTTCTTTTCTTGCATCCAGGTGAGGAAAGAACCAAAAATTCTACTCGATGTCCCCCCATCGGAATCACCAGAACCTGCACTACCCGCGAAAGATTTATCCAACTCGTCGATAAACAGAATCGTGGGGGAAATTGATTCTGCTGTTTTTAGGGCGTTCCGCAGATTTGCTTCACTTCGACCCACCATTGAGCCGTCGTATACCCGCCCCATGTCTAATCGCAAGATTGGTAAACCCCATAAACGGGAGGTAGTTTTGGCAATTAGTGACTTACCACAACCGGGAACACCGAGAATCAACATTCCCTTGGGTTGAGGCAAACCATACTCTCTCGCCCTTTCTGTGAAGGCGTTAGAGCGTTGCTTGAGCCACTTTTTCAATTCTTCCAAGCCACCAATAGCATCTATGGTTTCATCTTCTTCGATGTATTCTAGGATGCCATTGCGCCGAATCAGTTGTTTCTTCTCAGATAGAACTATATCTACTTCATCTTCCGTTAGTCGTCCGGTAGTTACCTGCGCCTTACGGTATACTTTTTCAGATTCATCTTTGGTTAGACCTAAAGCTGCTCTGAGAAGTTTTTCTCGGGCTTCGGTGGTTAGCCGTCGGCCACGATGCTGTTCTTGGTGGTTGGTTAAAACTTTGTTCAACTCAACCATATCTGGGAGTTGGAAGTCTAGGACAACAACCTCTTTTTCTAGTTCGATGGGGACTTGTTGCATGGGAGACATCAAGATGATGTTCTTTTGCATTCCCTTGAAACTAGCGATCGCATCCCGTAGCGATCTGGTTGTTGCAGGCGCATCAATAAACGGATGTAAATCTTTAAGAATAAATATACCGGGTTCTTTCTGGCGAATAATCCACTCAATCGCTGCCTCTGGAGACACTGTATTATGTTGAGTCACATTCCGGGGTTGACCATACTCGACGATGCCGTGAGTTACTGTCCACACATACACCCGGCGTTGGGGCTTTAATAATTGCGCGATCGTGGAAATTGCTTGCTCTGCCCGCTCTTCCTCGGAGGTCACAAGGTAGATTAGAGGGTATTGAGCTTGAATGAGGATATTGAGCTCTTCTTTCATACAATCGACCTACTTGAGACCTTATAGAGACAGTACAGTCATCGCTACTTGTTATAGATAACTAAAACTATGAACTACTTATTCATAATTCCTATCTAGCAAGGAACTAATTCTTCCTCACCCTTGGGATGGGTTTCATCTTCTTCCATTTCGTCAATGGATAGATGGTCGTGTCCTATTATTCCTGGTTGATTACCTAAAGCTACTAGTTCGCCATTACGCAAGGTAAGTGAACTTTCACAAGTAGGACAAGAATAAACTCTATGTGTTCGCCCATAAGCAGACGCTTCTAACTCTTCTACTAATTCCGAATTTGTCAGGTAGAAATTCAGGGCGCGTTCTGCGAGTTCTGACATCGGTTCAGAATCAACTGCTGATCGAATTTTCAATCTTCTGTGCAGTTCTGGCGATAGATACAAAGTAACCTTTTGCTTAGTTTGCATATGACTAAATAGCGGTCTTACCCGGGTATGTAACTAACGTTATCGACTCTTTGATTGCTTGTCAAGATGGTAAAACGTTTTAACAGCTATTTTGTTACATATCTTTATATTAAGCACTAGCAATTACTCACAAAATTATTAACTGTGTGATTTATGAAACAATAAATATAGTGGATAGACCGGGGCTAAAAGAAATTAATTCCTCTCAAGAATGGGGATAAAAGCCGATCTAACTCTGCTGTCGCTAAATTGGGTAAAGGGTGTAATTATGTCTATTGCTGCGGTCAAAACCTATAATTTGAGACGAATAATTGTGGCTTTAGTCTCTGGTGTTGGCACAGCTATAATTTTTTCAGGGTGTGGTACTAGCTTCCTAACCTCCAAAATCACCTGGGAGACTTACCAAAATCCTCGTTATGGGTTTGAATTTCCCTATCCCAGTAATTGGACTTCTTTAGCAGCACCAGACAACAACGATGGAGTGACATTTATTTCACCACAAAACCAAAATACAGAAATTAGGGCTTGGGCAACCAAAGAGTTACCAGAGTCAATTACCCAAGACCAGGAAACGATAAAACAGATAGATCATAACTTTGAAACGGCTCAAGGCGTTTCTGGAGTGATGGTTGTGGAAATTGGTAAACAGATGAGTTCCATGAAACTGACCATAACTCAAGGTCAAGTGACATATTATTGGCAAGGACAAAGCAATAGCAAAGAATTTCGAGATCACTATCGTTTGTTTTATTACATTGCCCAGCAGTACAAGATTAAGTTATAGATGACAGGGAGCAGGGGCAGAAAATCCTGGTAGGAGGACTCGGTACTCGGTACTCGGTACTCAGTACTCAGCACTGACCAATGACCAATCGCCAGAATTAATGAGCGAGAGGGGACAGAAACCTGATAGATTTAGCTATCAGCGAGTAAAAACTGGTAAAAATGAAAGTCCTGGTTATTGGTGGCGATGGGTATTGCGGTTGGGCAACTGCACTCTACCTTTCTAATCGAGGTTATGAAGTTGGAATTTTAGACAGTTTGGTGCGGCGACATTGGGATAATGAACTCGGTGTTGAGACTCTGACCCCAATTGCATCAATTCAACAACGTATCCAGCGATGGCAAGATTTGACTGGTAAATCTATTGACCTATTTATCGGCGATATTAACAATTACAGTTTTCTGCACAAAGCCTTACACCAATTTCAGCCAGATTCCATAGTGCATTTTGGTGAACAGCGTTCGGCTCCCTTTTCGATGATCGACCGCGAACACGCAGTTCTCACTCAGGTAAATAATGTAGTTGGTACATTGAACTTGCTGTATGCCATGCGGGAAGATTTTCCTGATTGTCATTTGGTGAAGTTGGGGACAATGGGTGAATATGGGACACCCAATATTGATATTGAAGAAGGTTATATCACCATTGAACACAACGGTCGCAAAGATACTTTGCCCTATCCTAAGCAGCCGGGTTCAATGTATCACTTGAGTAAAGTGCATGATAGCCATAATATTCAATTTGCTTGCCGGATTTGGGGTTTACGGGCAACAGATTTGAATCAAGGGATAGTTTATGGCGTTCTCACTGAAGAAACGGGGCTGGACGAACTGTTAATTAACCGTCTTGATTATGATGGCGTTTTTGGTACAGCATTGAATCGTTTCTGTATTCAAGCTGCGGTAGGACATCCTCTCACGGTTTACGGGAAAGGTGGACAAACTCGCGGCTTTTTGGATATTCGAGATACGGTGCGATGTATTGAAATAGCGATCGCAAATCCTGCTCAATCTGGAGAATTTCGTGTATTTAACCAATTTACCGAACTATTCAGTGTTGGTGATTTGGCAATGATGGTGAAAAAAGCCTCGAATTCACTGGGCTTGAACGTAGAGATCAATAACATTGATAACCCCAGAGTTGAAAAAGAAGAACACTATTTCAACGCGAAAAACACTAAACTGCTCGATTTAGGCTTAGAACCACATTTTCTCTCTGATTCTCTACTTGACTCGTTGTTAAACTTTGCCGTTAAGTATCAGAAACGAGTTGATAATAACCAAATTTTGCCTAAAGTATCTTGGCATAGAAAATAGGTAGCAGGTGACAGGTGACAGGTGACAGGTGACAGGTGACAGGTGACAGGTGACAGAAAGAAGTCAAAAGACAAGAGTTTTTAAATTTTGAGTTGATTTTTTCCCTGAATTCTGAATCCTAAATCCTAAATCCTGACTCCTGACTCCTGACTCCGAACTCCGAACTCCGAACTCCGAACTCCGAACTCCTGACTCCTGACTCCGAACTCCGAACTCCGAACTCCGAACTCCTGACTCCTGACTCCTGACTCCGAACTCCGAACTCCGAACTCCTGACTCCGAACTCCGAACTCCGAACTCCGAACTCCGAACTCCTGACTCCTGACTCCTGACTCCTGTTTTCCAGTTTTTTATGAGAATTGCTCTATTCACCGAAACTTTTTTACCCAAGGTTGATGGGATTGTTACCCGTCTACGTCACACTGTTGATCATCTACAAAGGGATGGTAATCAAGTCTTAGTATTTGCTCCTGAAGGTGGCATAACTGAACATAAAGGCGCGAAAGTTTACGGCGTGAGTGGCTTTCCTCTACCTCTGTATCCAGAGTTGAAATTGTCACTCCCCCGCCCATCTATTGGTTACGAATTAGAGCAGTTTCAGCCAGATATTATTCATGTCGTTAATCCCGCCGTTTTGGGATTATCGGGGATTTTTTATAGTAAAGTTCTCAAAATTCCCTTGGTAGCTTCTTACCATACACATTTACCTAAATACCTGCAACATTACGGTTTAGGAATGTTAGAAGGTTTACTTTGGGAATTGCTAAAAGGCGCTCATAATCAAGCTGAATTAAATTTATGTACATCCACAGCTATGGTGGAGGAACTATCTGGACATGGGATTAAGAGAGTAGATTTGTGGCAACGGGGTGTGGATACAGAATTATTTGATCCTGATTTGGCAGATCCAGAAATGCGATCGCGCTTGACTCAAAATCATCCTGAAAGTCCCTTACTTTTGTATGTAGGTCGTCTTTCAGCAGAAAAAGAAATTGAGCGCATTAAACCAATTTTAGAAGCCATTCCTAATGCAAGATTGGCATTAGTAGGAGATGGTCCCCACCGTCAAGCACTAGAAAAACACTTTGACGGCACAAATACTTATTTTGTCGGTTATTTAATGGGGAAAGAGTTAGGTTCTGCCTTTGCTAGTGCTGATGCCTTTATTTTCCCTTCCCGCACAGAAACATTAGGATTAGTCCTCCTAGAAGCAATGGCAGCTGGATGTCCAGTAGTTGCAGCCCGTTCTGGAGGAATTCCTGATATTGTCACAGATGGGGTAAATGGATATCTTTTTGATCCAAAAGCAGATATTCAGGAAGCAATTGATGCTACAGTTTGTCTATTACAATACCAACAAGATGTAAATATTATCCGTAAAAATGCCCGTAAAGAAGCAGAACATTGGGGGTGGGCAGCTGCTACACGCCAATTACAAGATTACTATCACAAAGTAATCACATCTAAAAAGTTGACCAAAGCTTTCTAAATTGGCTTTTGTCATCAAAACCAGACATCATATTTACCTGTGTTAGGAGTTTGGAGTTTCTCCTATGCCTACAGCACGGCTTCGCCGAACGGAGACGCTACGCGAACGGAGTTATGATTTTTTCAAGGATAGAATAAGGGTTTGAGACTCCTACTGGGGGCGAGTTTTCCACAAATTATCTTATGTCGAACTCAGTCCATATTTGGTTGCTCTTGTCAAGGCGTAAGTCCTAATAATATTTAACTAATTTAAAATTTCCATCTAAAATCCCAAATCTAAAATCCCAAATCTAAAATCCCAAATCTAAAATCCCATGACACTCCCAAATGCAGGTAGCGTCTTGGCTACATTAACTGAACTGACTCAAGTTAATCGCACTCAAGCTCTACTCAGTCGTGTCAAAGACCTTTCTGTGAATGAGTTTGTTTGCTTACTAGACTTTATCACGGCTGAGTTTCAGCAATTTCTCAGAGCTATTGATCTGATCAATAATGAAGCTCTAGAAAGTATGTTGGAGAAAGTACTAGAAGCCATTACACTCAAAATTGGTCAAATTCTCCAAGCTGAACATACAGCTATTTTTTTAGTTGACTATGACAAGGCTCAACTGTGGTCAAAAGTTCCTCAAGATAATAGCCAAAAATTTTTAGAAATCCGCACTCCCTTAAATGTGGGGATTCCTGGTTATGTGGCTAGTACAGGCAAATATCTCAATATTGCGGAAACTATTACTCACCCTCTTTTTAGCCCAGAGTTAGAAAAACAAATGGGCTATAAAATCCGTAATCTTTTATGTATGCCTGTTGTTAGCAGCAAAAAGCAAACTGTAGCTGTAGTTCAACTGGCTAATAAAGCTGGGGATGTTCCTTTTAATCAGGATGATGAGGAGTCTTTTCGAGACTTTGCCGCTTCTATTGGTATTATCCTGGAAAGTTGTCAGTCTTTCTATGTGGCAGCTCGTAATCAACGGGGTGCAACGGCTTTGTTGCGTGCAACTCAGACTTTGGGACAAAGTTTGGATTTAGAAGCAACTTTGCAGATTGTGATGGAACAAGCCCGGATTTTGATGCAAGCAGACCGCAGCACGCTGTTTTTGTATCGCAAGGAAATGGGTGAATTGTGGACGAAAGTTGCAACCGTTAATGACAAAAATTTGATCGAAGTCCGTATTCCTTCTAATCGAGGTATTGCTGGCTATGTGGCATCCACTGGTCAAGCACTCAATATCCCCGATGCTTATCAAGATCCCCGCTTTGATCCGACTACAGATCATAAGACTGGGTATGTAACTCGTAATATTCTGTGTTTGCCCGTTTTTAATTCTGCCAATGAGTTAATTGGTGTAACACAGTTAATTAATAAACAACAAGGTAGTTTTAGTACTTCCGATGAAGAATTTATGCGGGCTTTTAATATCCAAGCAGGAATAGCTTTGGAAAATGCTCGTTTATTTGAAAGTGTTTTGTTGGAAAGACAGTATCAAAAAGATATTCTCCAGAGTTTATCAGATGCTGTAATTTCTACAGATATGCAAGGTCAAATTGTGACCATTAATGATGCAGCACTAGAGTTACTGGGTTGTCCTTTGAAGTCCGGCAATGGTAGAAGTAACAAGCTGTTGTGGAAACAAAATTTACTGGGTCGTCAAGTTTGGGAGGTAGTGCCGATTGAAAATCTGCAAGTGCGGCTGGAAGATAGTTTAAAATACGGGGCTAGGCATTATGTGCCAGAGCAAAGTTTGCTGGTGGGATTATATCAACTAGAGAGTAGTGAAACTCAAAACTCAGAAGCGATCGCTCAGAAGTTAATTTTAGCTGTGCGCGATCGCACTAATCCAAATATTTTTGTGCCTTGGAATCAACTCCTCACTCCCCAGTCTGAATTACTCAGTGTTGATGTAGTCAAAATCTTAGAACGCAGCATCAATCTTACCATCAATCCCTTAACTAACCCAGAAGGTGGAGTTAGAGGCGGTTTGGTGGTCTTGGAAGACATCAGCCGAGAAAAACGCCTCAAAAGCACTATGTACCGCTATCTCACACCCCACGTAGCCGAGCAAGTTATGGCTTTGGGAGATGATAGCTTAATGGTGGGTGAGCGCAAGGAAGTAACCGTCTTGTTTTCTGATATCCGTGGTTACACTACCCTGACGGAAAACTTGGGAGCCGCTGAGGTGGTATCCTTGCTGAACCAGTATTTTGAGACGATGGTTGAGTCAGTTTTTCAATATGAAGGCACTTTAGATAAGTTTATTGGTGATGCTTTAATGGCTGTATTTGGTGCGCCACTACCATTGACTGAAAATCATGCTTGGCGAGCAATACAATCAGCTTTGGATATGCGTTGCCGACTGAAGGAGTTTAACCTGAGACGGATTGTTCAGTCCCAACCACAAATTCGGATTGGGATTGGGATTAGTTCGGGGGAAGTGGTATCCGGGAACATTGGTTCACATAAACGGATGGACTATACAGTAATTGGAGATGGAGTGAATTTGAGTTCCCGCTTGGAAAGTGTAACTAAGGAATATGGTTGTGATATAATTTTGAGTGAATTTACTTACAATTTGTGCAGCAATCGCATTTGGGTACGTCAACTCGATAGAATTCGCGTCAAAGGTAAACATCAGGCTGTAGATATCTACGAATTAATTAGCGATCGCTCTACTCCCCTAGATGCCAACACGGAAGAATTTTTGCATCATTACAATGCCGGACGCGTTGCTTATGTATCAAGGGAATTCTCCCAAGCGATCGCTTGCTTTGAAATTGCTCAACGTCTCCGACCCACCGACCAAGCTGTTGATACCCATCTAGAACGCGCCTATAATTATCAAAAAACACCACCTCCAAAATCCTGGGATGGTGTCTGGACAATGATGACAAAGTAGTCATTTGTGATTGGGAAAAATCTTTTTCTTCGTCCTCCCCATCTCCTCAGTCACCAGATTAATCTTCAGACTCAGAATCATTATTTTGGAACGGTTCTTCACCTATCCTTAGTTGCTTTTTCGAGCGTTTTAACTGCTTCCACAGCATCTTTATTTGTTTGTAAGCTTCATCTGGTGGGAGTTTACCACCTGTTTCCAAGTTACAAATGTAACTTATGCGCTGGGCAAATTCCTGTAAATTGGCGTTGAAAACTAAATTCTCAGGCTGTACATGACCGTAGTAGCGACCACGAGGATAGAGAAAATCACCTTTGTCCATTATTTTTTTCTCCATGTATTTAACACTCCTGCTGATTTTCTTGTTTGCAGCAGAACCACTAGCTACTCTTCATCTCTATTGTTTGAGGACAGGAGAAAGCAAATGATTACACTTTAAACGATGACAA
This sequence comes from Anabaena sp. EIM26, assembly GCF_057568715.1. Taxonomy (NCBI): domain Bacteria; kingdom Bacillati; phylum Cyanobacteriota; class Cyanophyceae; order Nostocales; family Nostocaceae; genus Anabaena; species Anabaena sp. EIM26. The sequence continues at coordinate 4,852,051 of NZ_CM172472.1, forward strand.
TCTATTTATGGCAACCTTTTTAGAGCTATTGGTCAATTTTAACTTTGACAAAATAATCAAGAGATTAAGTGAGATAAGTTAAGTCATTAAACAGGGGGTTTGTTAAAAAAATTATGATGCCAAAGTGACCAAAGCTATTGACGAGCCATCATTCGATATATATTCTTGTAAAGAAATATTACAATCTCCTCAAAACAGGTTTTACCAATGCTCCTATGCTTACAACTATTTCATTTTATTCCTTCATCCATAAAAATGGGTTTTAATTAACTTCAACCAAAAAAAAATTATTAAAGGTATTAATATATACTTTTTTAGATTATTATATAATTTTATTTACCAAAATTACAAAAAGTTAACTAAAAATTTTAGAGGTTTTATGTATAGTTGACCCGTTTCACTGAAAAGACGGGGGAATAGGGAACATGGAAGAGAAAACACAATGAAATTAGCACCTTGTTAACTCATCACCAATGGCTAATAACTAAAGATAAAATGGTTAAGCCGAAGATCACTGCCTAGAACTGTACCTACCATTATGTCTGTTAATACCAAGCTATACGAAGGCAAAGCGAAAATTCTATATACCACAGAAGACCCTGAAGTCTTGCTGGCTGATTTTAAAGATGATGCGACTGCATTTAATGCTCAAAAGCGGGGCAGTATTCAGGGAAAAGGCGGCATAAACTGTACTATTTCCAGCCATTTGTTTCAACAGTTAGCAGCCTATGGCATCAAGACTCATTTTATTGATTGTCCATCGCCAAATCAAATGCGAGTCAGAGCCGTGAAGATTTTGCCACTAGAAGTAGTTGTCAGAAATATAGCTGCGGGTAGTCTATGTCAACAAACAGGGCTGCAAATAGGTACAGTTTTGCGACAGCCTTTGGTAGAGTTTTATTACAAAGACGACCAACTAGGAGATCCACTGCTCACACGCGATCGCTTGCGGCTGCTGAAACTAGCCACCGAGGAACAAGTTGATAGCATTATCCATCTTGCATTGCAAATCAATGATTTTCTTCAAAAATTTTGGCAACAGTGTGGCATTACCCTAGTAGACTTTAAACTCGAATTTGGTGTGGATTCACAACAGCAATTGCTCTTGGCCGATGAAATTAGCCCTGATACGTGCCGTTTGTGGGATATAGCAGAAACCGATCCTAACCGTCGAGTCATGGATAAAGACCGTTTCCGTCGAGACTTAGGGAATGTAGAGAATGCTTACCAGGAGGTTTTACAAAGAGTATTACAAGTAGTGGAAAAACAAAATTATAGCAAAGTGCTTAGTCCTGAATCCTAAGTATAAAACCAGTAGAAACAATAACTGCGAGTGAGTAGTCCTATGCCTTTTATGGCTAAAGACTCATAACTAAATTTGTAAAGGTGTGTGGTAGTGAAGAAGAATATGAATAAAATGCATTTATCTCCTGTATTGCTGGCAGTGATTGCGATCGCTACGCCCAACCCAGGCATTGCCCAAACGCCTAATGTCCAGCAGCAAGTAACAGAGGTTTCCACTCTAGAAACAAACCAGCCGTTACAACAGGAAACTAATCGAAATAGTGAAAACCCAGCATCTGATTTACCTGCAAAAGCAGTAGTCATCAAAACTGAACCTCACCAATCTGCGACTGAGGTCAAAGTCTTAACCTCTAACTCAACATCAATAGCAACACCAGAAGTAATTTTACCCACGGTAACGGCAAACACTGCACAAATTGCCCAAGCAGAACCATCTCCCCAGCTAAAACCCGTAGCAACATCTGAGGTAATTTTACCAACAGCTACAACAACGGCAAACACTGCACAAGCCTTGAAAGCAGCACTATCTCCCCAGCCAAAACCCGTAGCAACATCAGAAGTAATTTTACCAACAGCTACAACAACAGCAAACACTGCACAAGTTGCCCAAGCAGAACCTTCTCCCACCCCTGACACTGTTCCTACTCAGGAAAACATCGAGCCACCCACAGCCGAGCCTGTTTTTCCTGCTACTCCAGAAACGACAGAAACAGCAGAACCCCGTGTATTAGTTTCAGAGGTAGCTGTCCAATCACCAACGGGGACACTCTTACCCAAACTAGAAGAAGAAGTTTATAAAGCCATTCGTACCCAACCAGGACAGACAACAACCCGGACCCAATTACAACAAGATATTAATGCTATCTTTGCCACAGGCTTTTTCTCCAACGTGCAAGCAGTGCCAGAAGATACACCTCTGGGTGTGCGGGTTAATTTCGTTGTTAATCCCAATCCCGTCTTGACTAAGGTAGAAGTAGATGCTAACCCTGGTACTGGTGTTGCTTCCGTAATTCCTGCTACTGTTGTCAATGAAATATTTGAAAAACAGTATGGGCAAATCTTAAACTTGCGAGATTTGCAAGAAGGTATCAAGCAATTAACCAAACAGTATCAAGACAAGGGTTATGTACTGGCTAACGTAATTGGAGCGCCAAAAGTCTCAGAAACTGGAGTTGTCACCCTACAAGTAGCAGAAGGTGTAGTTGAAAATATTAAAGTCCGTTTCCGTAATAAAGAAGGACAGGAGACAGATGATAAAGGGCAACCAATTCGCGGACGGACTAAAGAGTATATTATTACACGGGAAGTAGAATTAAAGCCGGGTCAAGTATTTAACCGCAACATAGTACAACAAGATCTACAAAGGGTGTTTGGGCTGGGATTATTTGAAGATGTGAATGTCTCCCTTGACCCTGGTACTGACCCCAGCAAAGTGGATGTAGTATTAAATGTGGCTGAACGTAGTAGCGGTTCAATTGCTGCCGGTGCAGGTATTAGTTCGGCTAGTGGATTATTTGGTACTATTAGCTATCAACAGCAAAATCTGGGCGGTAGAAACCAAAAACTAGGAACAGAGATACAGCTAGGTGAAAGAGAACTGCTGTTTGACCTACGCTTCACAGATCCTTGGATTGCAGGTGATCCTTACCGCACTTCTTATACAACTAATATTTTCCGCCGTCGCTCAATTTCTTTGATTTTTGAGGGCAAAGATGACAATATTGAAACCTTTGATCCAAACAATATTACTGATCAAGACAACCAAGATCGCCCCCGGATTACCCGTTTAGGTGGTGGTATATCCTTTACCCGTCCCCTTTCCGCCAATCCCTACAAAAAGTCAGATTGGGTTGCTTCAGCAGGCTTGCAGTATCAAAGGATTTCAGGGCGTGATGCTGATGGCAATCTCCGAAAACAAGGGGCAATATTTGATGATAATGGTAATATCATTAGCCCGCTAGTTCCCTTGACCCAATCGGCAACAGGTGAAGACGATTTGCTATTGTTGCAATTGGGCGCACAACGCGATCGCCGTAATAATCCTTTACAACCAAGCAGTGGTTCTTACCTCCGTGTCGGAGTTGATCAGTCTGTACCCATCGGACAAGGTAATATTTTACTTACCAGATTACGGGGCAATTACAGCCAATATTTACCCGTTAAATTCCTCAGCTTTGGTAAAGGCACACAAACCCTAGCATTTAACCTCCAAGGAGGAACAGTTCTAGGTGACTTACCTCCCTACGAAGCCTTTACTCTTGGTGGTAGCAATTCTGTTCGGGGTTACGACGAAGGCAGATTAGCTTCTGGACGCAGTTATGTACAAGCATCAGTCGAGTATCGCTTCCCCGTTTTCTCTGTAGTGAGCGGCGCTCTATTTTTAGATTATGGTAGTGACCTGGGTAGTAGTACCAAAGCATCTGAAGTGCTGAATAAAAATGGTAGTGGCTACGGCTATGGTCTAGGTGTGCGTGTGCAGTCACCATTAGGACCAATTCGCATAGACTATGGCATGAGCGATGATGGCGATAGCCGCATCAATTTTGGGATAGGGGAAAGGTTTTAAGTAGGAGTCAGGAGTTCGGAGTTCGGAGTTCGGAGTCAGGAGTCAGGAGTCAGGAGTCAGGAGTCAGGAGTCAGGAGTCAGGAGTCAGGAGGCAGGAGTTCGGAGTCAGGAGGCAGGAGTATGGCTTATGCCACGCTATGCCTACGGCACACTACGTGAACGCTATCAGTAGTGAAGAGAATATCTCCCTCATCTTCCCTATCTCCCCAGTACCGAGTACTTGCTAATTTTCACCTTTGCCTTAATACTATTTCCGTAAAGGTCATCAGGGTTTCTACAAAAAACAGCACATGAGCAATATTAACGAAAATAGATCAGTTCTTCGCCTATGCACCAGCACACTTTAGCGGCAGAAATTACCCAAACAGGTGTGGGGTTGCATAGTGGTGTGAGTACCCATGTGCGGATATTACCAGCAGAGGTGGGAAGCAATCGCTATTTTGTGCGGGTGGACTTACCAAATTCACCCATTATTCCTGCCCAAGTTGCAGCAGTTAGTCAAACTATGCTGTCAACTCAATTGGGTGAAGGTGATGTCTCTGTCCGCACGGTAGAACATTTGTTAGCAGCTTTGGCTGCTATGGGTGTAGATAATGCCCGCATTGAAATTGATGGGACAGAAGTACCTCTTTTAGATGGTTCTGCCCAGATATGGGTTGAAAGCATTGCCGCAGTTGGCTTGGTATCACAGCCAGTTAGCAACACACAAGCACCTATCACTATTCAAGAACCTATTTGGGTTTATCACGGTGATGCTTTTACCTGCGCCCTGCCAGCAGCAGAAACCCGTTTTACCTATGGGATTGATTTTGAGTTGCCCGCTATTGGTAATCAATGGTACAGTTATTCACTAATTACCAATTTAGAAACCACCGAAAATACTGAAAATACGTTTATTACAGAAATTGCTCCTGCCCGTACCTTTGGTTTATTGCATCAGATCGAACATCTTCAGCAGTCGGGTTTAATCAAAGGTGGTAGCTTAGATAACGCCTTAGTTTGTGGATCTGAAGGTTGGCTAAATCCACCATTAAGATTTGCAAATGAACCAGTTAGGCATAAAATTTTGGACTTGGTAGGAGATATGAGCTTGCTGGGCCAATTTCCCGTTGCTCACTTCTTAGCATACAAAGCTAGTCATAATTTACACGTTCAACTGGCACAAAAAATTTTAGAATTAAACCCAAAATTAACTAAAATTTAAGATTGTATGCTATTTTTTAGCCTACTTTGTTTCCCCATTCCCAATTAACTCAATTACCAATGTCAACTCTCACCCAAACTAACTCTACTGAAGTGACTACATCTGAAGGAGATGGACTCAACAGCAATACACCGGAAATTAAAACAACGTTCACAGTTGAAGAGATTCAGCAACTATTACCTCATCGCTATCCCTTTTTACTGGTAGACAAAATTATTGACTATGTTCCTGGGAAACTAGCAGTGGGCGTAAAAAATGTCACTTTTAATGAACCTCAATTTCAAGGTCATTTTCCCAGCCGTTCACTGATGCCTGGTGTCTTAATTGTGGAAGCAATGGCACAGGTAGGCGGAATTGTCATGACGCAAATGTCTGATTCACCTGGTGGTCTATTCGTATTTGCAGGTATTGATAAAGTCCGTTTTCGCCGCCAAGTAGTTCCAGGAGATCAGCTAGTTATGACAGTGGAACTGTTGTGGGTTAAACAACGTCGTTTCGGTAAAATGCAGGGTCGAGCCGAAGTTGATGGACAACTAGCTGCTGAAGGGGAATTGATGTTTTCTTTAGTTAGCTAAAATTTTATTTTACTGGTCTGGGCATAGCCGTGAACTGCCCTCAGTCAATCCTTAAAGAGCGTAACAGTAAAAACAAAAAACCACAATAGTATTTACTGATTTCTGGATTTTCGCCCCTCACACGTTGTTTGCCCGACACTTTTTTCACTGAACATTTAATACACAGCACTCAGTTCTGGAGAGTCTCCTTTGAAAACGCTTATTCATCCAACTGCTGTAATACATCCTAATTCTGAACTCCACTCAACAGTGCAAGTCGGTGCTTATGCTGTGATTGGAGCCAATGTCAAAGTCGGTGCGGAAACTGTGATTGGCGCTCATGCAGTGCTAGAAGGCCCATGTGAAATTGGGGCGCGAAATCATATTTTTCCCGGTGCAGCTATCGGTATGGAACCCCAGGATCTCAAGTATGTGGGAGAACCAACTTGGGTAAAAATTGGGGATAATAATTCTATTCGTGAGTATGTTACTATTAACCGCGCTACTGGTCGAGGTGAAGCGACAGTAATTGGGAATGGTAATCTACTCATGGCTTATGTTCATGTGGGTCATAATTGCTTGATTGAGGACTCGGTGGTAATTGCTAATTCTGTGGCCTTAGCGGGTCATGTCCACATTGAGTCAAGAGCTAGATTAAGCGGGGTTTTGGGTGTCCATCAATTTGTACATATTGGTGGTATGTCGATGGTGGGTGGTATGGCACGTATTGATAGAGATGTTCCTCCCTATATGTTGGTGGAGGGTAATCCTTCAAGGGTGCGATCGCTCAATCTAGTGGGTCTAAAACGCTCAGGAATGCCCGTCAAGGACTTCCAAATTCTCAAAAAGGCTTTCCGTATTCTCTATCGTTCTAACTTCCTTTTTAAAGATGCTTTGGCTGAGTTGGAACAGATCGGAGACACGCCACAATTAGAACATTTACGCCGTTTCTTGTTACTGGCAAAAATGCCGGGAAGACGCGGTTTGATTCCTGGGAAAGGCAGAAAAAGCAGCGGTGATGAGTCTTGATTTAGTTCCTTCATCATTGGTTGGATTAGGGATTATTCGACATATTCCCTAATCACTGGAAGAATATGGATTAATTGAACCGCATTCGCGAAGCGTCTCGAAGAGAAGACGCGTAAAGCCTTCGGCATAGCTTCGCTTACCGTGCAGCGTCTCCGACAGGAGAAGGAAGAAATAAAGAAGAAGGAAGAGAGCAAAAATCTAAAATCTAAAATCTAAAATCTAAAATCGAAATGCGGATATTTATTAGTACGGGTGAGGTCTCTGGCGATTTGCAGGGGTCGCTTTTAATTGCAGCACTTCAGCGTCAAGTTGCAGCTATGGGTTTGAAGTTGGATATTGTGGCTTTGGGTGGGGAGAAGATGGCTGCCGCCGGAGCAACGATTTTGGGCGATACTAGCGGTATTGGTTCAATGGGTATTATTGAGGCTCTACCTTACTTTATACCTACTGTTCAGGTACAACGGCAAGCGATCGCTTATCTCAAGCAAAATCGACCTGATTTAGTGGTGCTGATTGACTATATGACTCCTAATATCGGGATTGGTAGTTATATGGAGCAGCATTTTCCTGATGTGCCTATAGTATTTTATATTGCACCGCAAGAGTGGGTGTGGTCAACGAGTTTTGAAAGAACGAAGCGGATTGTCAGCTTTACAGATAAGCTATTGGCGATTTTTCCCGAAGAAGCTCGTTATTATCAGCAGAAAGGGGCTAACGTTAATTGGGTGGGTCATCCTTTGATTGATAGGCTGGAAAATACTCCTAATCGGGAAGCAGCGCGGACAAGTTTGGGAATTAAAGGAGAACAAATTGCGATCGCTCTTTTGCCAGCTTCTCGTCAGCAAGAATTAAAATATCTGTTACCAATAATTTTTCAAGCTGCTCAAAATATCCAATCTAAATTACCAGAAACCCATTTTTGGATTCCTCTATCTTTGGAAACATTTAGACAACCTATTGAGAAAGCTATTCAAGAGTACGGGTTAAACGCTACAGTTGTATCAGGTCAACAGCAAGAAGTTTTTGCAGCGGCTGATTTTGCGATTACTAAATCTGGAACTGTCAATTTAGAATTAGCTTTATTAAATGTACCGCAAGTAGTTGTTTATCGCCTTAATACCATTACTGCTTGGATTGCGCGTAATGTTCTTAAAGGTTCTATTCCCTTTGCTTCTCCAGTAAATTTAGTTGTGATGCGGGAAATTGTGCCAGAATTGTTACAAGAGCAAGCCACAGCCGAGAATATTACTCAAGCAGCGATGGAATTATTATTAAATCCTGAGCGCAGACAGCAAACTTTGACAGATTATCAGGAAATGCGGCGATGTTTGGGAGAAGTGGGAGTATGCGATCGCGCTGCGAAAGAAATTTTACAAATGCTACCCAATTAGAACTTTTTGATGGAGAATCAGTCAAAAAAAACAAATATAAAAGACCGATAGCTGTTGAATTATTTGCTGGTGCTGGGGGAATGACTCTTGGTTTTGAACAAGCAGGTTTTGATATCCTCGCAGCAGTAGAAATTGACCCTGTTCACTGTGCAACCCACGAATTTAATTTCCCGTTTTGGCAGATTTTTTGTAAAAGTGTTGTTGAAATTACAGGAGAAGAAATTAGGAAATTATCTAAAATAAAAAATCAAGAAATTGATGTTTTATTCGGTGGGCCACCCTGTCAAGGATTTTCTTTAATAGGTAAACGTCTGTTAGATGATCCTAGAAATTCTTTGGTTTTTCATTATATTCGTTTAGTTCTAGAGTTACAGCCTAAATTTGTAGTTCTAGAAAATGTTAAAGGGATGACTGTAGGTAAACACCAGAATTTTCTTTTAGAAATAATCTCCGAATTTGAAAAAAATAATTATAAAGTTTGCAGAGATTATCAAGTTTTAAATGCAGCTAATTATGGAGTTCCACAAAACAGAGAAAGATTGTTTTTGTTAGCTTGTCGTCAAGATTTAGATTTACCAAATTATCCCCAACCAATTACTACACCATTTAAAAAAAATAAAGTTATTAATAATCAACTTCTATTAACTCCTACTGTGAGGAAAGCACTACAAGATTTACCAATAATTGAAAATTACCAAGAACTGTATGAACAAGATTCGGTATTAGCTGATTTTGGTAAAAGCAGCAGATATGTTAAACGACTAAATGGCTTTAAGTCTAAATTTGACAACTACAGTTATAAACGTATTTATGATCCAAAAATTCTCACGTCTAGTTTAAGAACCAAACATTCAGAAGCATCAATTCAAAGATTTGCAGATACTTTACCAGGGAAAATTGAACCCATTAGCCGCTTTTATAAACTTGATTATAAGGGTATTTGCAATACATTAAGAGCCGGAACTGCTAGTAATAAAGGTGCATTTACTTCTCCCCGTCCAATTCACCCATTGATTCCTAGATGTATCACTGTGCGGGAAGCTGCACGTTTACATTCTTATCCTGACTGGTTTAGATTTCATGTGACAAAATGGCACGGTTTTAGACAAATTGGTAATTCTGTGCCTCCTTTATTAGCGAAAGCTATAGCATCAGAAATTATCAATGCTTTAAATGTAGTACCATATAGACCTAGAACAATTAAAAATCTCGGAGATGAGAGTTTATTACATTTTAATATGTCGGAAGCTGGGAAATATTATGATGTGAATGCAGATATTATTGAACCTAGAATCAAAAAGCAATTAACAAACTACTGAAATTTCTAAATAGAAAGGGTTTTAATACACAAAAGATTAATTAAAATCGAGTATAATGGATTAATATTAGCGTTAGCGACTTATCCTTATACTCCATCATATTTTCTATTCAGTCTATAGAGTGTTTAATCATGACACCAATTACTTACCAAGTTGAAGCATTTTGGGATTCAGAAGCAGAGGTTTGGGTTGCAACTAGCGAAGATGTTCCTGGTTTGGTAACGGAAGCTTCGACAATTGAAGTTTTGACAGAAAAATTGCGAGTAATGATTCCTGAACTTCTGGTATTGAATAAAATTGTAACTCCTGATTATTTCGGTTCTATTAGCTTTGAGTTAATCAGTCATAGACAAGAATTGATACAGGTGGCTTAATAGATGAGTACCTCCTTTACACCTGAGTTAAAAAAAATGCTTTCTGAAGCAGGTTGCTATTTTGAACGTCAAGGCAAAGGTGATCATGAAATTTGGTACAGTCCTATTACACAACGTCGATTCGTGGTGGATAACTGTATTAAGTCTCGTCACACTGCTAATGCAGTTTTGAAACAGGCTGGACTGCCTAAATTTTTTTAAAAAGTAATATGATAAACACTCACACCATTAAAATCAGAAAAATATTAGAGCAATATTTCGGTATTGACGTAAAAGAATTCGGAGGCAATATAGAAATTATAGACAGGAATAAAATGGATATTCATAAATTTGATACCATGAAATTTCAATATCTAAAGCATTGGCAAAAGTTAAAAGCTCAAGATAATAAAAAACTATTTATTGGCGAAGATTTAATTATTTATTTACAATATATTATCCCTATTGAGGAAATCAAAAATATTCCTCTAAAATATCGTTGTTATTATCCATTATGTACAAAAGAAGAAATAGAGCGTATCAGAAAGCTAGAAAACTCAGAAGATTTTCTACTAAAGCTTAGAGCTGATTCAATAGTAGATCATCCAAGATTTACGAGGGTATTTGAATATCGCCGTCAGAAAAGTATCAATAATTGGTCACTTTCAAGTCATTTTAACAATGAACCTTTTAATAATTATCTGAACAATCTTTCACAAAATGATTTTAGAAAATGCAGAAGAATAACTGCTGGATTTGCCTTTATAAATGAGCCAAATGGTATTTGTATTAAAAATAATTTTGGTAATTCAATTATAATTTCTGAAGCTTTACAGTTCTTTCTCTACTGGATGAATTTGTTTCTTTTTTGCGGATATCTCAACGTATCGAATTATGGACATGAAATGCTAGAAGAGGATCTTTTTTCATGTTTTATAATTGCAATCAGAATTATGCTTGGTACGGAAACACTAGATTTTGATATTGACCCCAGAGGAAATGTACCACAAAGACTATCTGAACAAGTAAATGATATTGTGAGAGATCAGATAGAATTTGTTATTGGACACGAATATGCTCATATTTTACTAGGGCATCTTAACAACAATATTGTCAATGAATGTTTTCTTAGTGACATAGACATGAGAAATAAAAATATCTCATCAATTAAATATTATAACTATCGTCAAAAACAAGAGTTTGAAGCAGATTGGTTTTCCCTTAAAAATGCAAGAAAATATACATCCAACTATAAAGATGATATGGTCAATTGAGCTTTTACTTTTTTCTTTTCTTGTGTTTAGATTTATTTGAGATGGCAAGGATGTACATTAGCACTACACCTAATTGGCGTAGTTCACATCCTCAGCCAATTGAATGTTTGTGGAAACTGAGACAAAAAATAAATAAAAGATTTGGCTATAGTGTAGATGAACTCAAGGGAATAATTGAATCTTTATCAGATTTTAAGAACACAATGTTGAATGATTATCTCCCGTATAATATCGAAAAAATTGAAATTGAAGGCTCTGTTTATCTACCATCTTCAAAACGAGTTCCCCTTATTGATCGCATAGATTATTAATTTTTCAAAGGCTGATAATTTCAGTATATCAGTTACTATTAGTGGTATATGAACCAGATAATGAGGTGATTGTAGAATGGATAACATAGCCAAATTTTCTTCCTGAAAATAACTTAATCCTACTCATCCTGATTCAGATATTGTTATCATAATTGACAGAATTGCCAGATTAACAAGATTTCGTGGTAATCAAAAATATTTAATCTCTTAATCCTGAAAATCCTTAAATCCTGGATATCCTGATTCAGACATTTTTATTCGCAATTTAAATATGAAAATTCAACAAATTCATTCTTGGCCTAGCACAGTTGAAGAAGCTATAACCATTCAAGAAACCCTGCGAAATCAAGTAATTACTACAGACTTATTCACAGAACCTATTAAGTATGTTGCAGGTGTGGATATGGGTTTTCTCGAAGATGGTACAATTAGCCGTGCAGCAGTAGCAGTACTGAATTTTCCGGATTTGCAAGTAGTCGAAACGAGTTTAGCATACCGTCCCACGACCTTTCCTTACATACCTGGGTTCCTCTCCTTTCGGGAAATACCAGCGCTTCTTGATGCCTTAGAAAAGATTCAAACTATACCTGATATAATATTGTGTGATGGTCAAGGAATTGCTCACCCCCGAAGGTTAGGTATAGCTTGCCATTTAGGGGTAATAGTGGATATACCGACAATTGGCGTAGCAAAATCTTTGCTGATTGGTAAACATGAAGAATTACCAGAAGCTAAAGGAAGTTGGCAACCATTAATACATAAAAAAGAAACTATTGGCGCAGTTTTACGCACACGCACCGGAGTAAAACCTCTATATATATCTAGTGGACATCGCATTAGCTTACCAACAGCCATTGACTATGTATTACGCTGCACACCAAAATATCGGTTGCCAGAAACTACCCGCATTGCTGATAAATTAGCATCAGACAGATAACATCATTTATAGGACTTACGCACTGTACATACTGCACATAATATGTATGAAGGAGATTACCTAGTGTCAGGCTTTTGGCATTGCATATTAGTGCGTTGCGTCAGATAGAGACAATCTGTTGTGTAGTAAATTATCGGGTCTGACGCACCCTACAAAAGATAAAATTCATAATCTATATTTGATAGATTTTGTCAATGTGTAAGTCCTAATTTATTAAAGTTGATTTTCAAAACTTGCTTACTAGCACCCAATCATGTTAGGAATCCCAAAGAAACTATTTGAAGTAGCCAAATATAAAGTTACCTCAGAATAATGAACGCACTAACTTTACAGTGGCACGACGCAGGTCAAAATAAAACTCAGCAAATTTACGAGCAACAACAAAGTAAAAATTCTGGTAGTGTCCGTATTGGTCGTGACCCTTTACGGTGTGACATTGTTTTAACTCACCCGACTGTATCAGGGTTACACGTTGAAATATTTTTTCATTCTCAACAGCAATGTTTTTATATTAGAAATTTGCGGGAATCAAACCCTGCTCAAATAGATGGTAAGTCATTAATCCAAGGTGAAATTATTTTAAATAAAGGGAGCATTATTTATTTAGGACAGCAGCAACTTCAAGTTACTGAAATTTCAATTAACAGTATTCCTGCCACAGTTTTAGTTCCACCCCAACAACCACCAGCGCAACCGGGATATCAGCAGCATAAAAAGTCACTCCCGACACAACCAAAACCTGTTTATGGTTTGCAATGTTCCAGATGTCATAAAGTTTCCCCACCAGAAAATCTACAAGTAGGTTGTCCTTGGTGTGGTACATCTTTAGCAGCGGCTGTAAGTGTGCTAGTAGCACCGAAGAATTGAGTGCTGGATCAATTTCACCAATGACTAAGGACCAATGACTAATTTACAAATTCAATTAAGTTGGGAAGATCCAGCAACGGGAGAAAGACGGGAACCTAAGTTAAGTGTACCTATCGCTTTTGGTCGAGAATTTGCTCGTTTACCAGCAGAAATTAGGGGTCAACGTGTTTCGCGGATGTTACTAGATAGTAATGAAGTGTCTCGCTATCACGTCCTGATTGATTGGGAACAAGATTGGGAACAAAATCATTTTTTAGTGATTGATCAAAATAGCGTTAATGGTGTGTTGGTCAATGGTCAACGTCAAACACGCTGTCAGTTAGCTAATGGGGATACTTTGCAAATTGGCCCCTATATTATGACGGTGCAATTTGGTCTGAACACTACCATTCCTACTCCTAATAATCCTTCGACAATTCAATTTAATCCTCATACTAATTTCCCAGATCCTAGTATATCACCAGTGCCTGCTGTCACTCCTTTGGGAAGTAATTTTCCACCGCCAGCTTTTCAGGATGCAAAAATTGATTTGCAGGCGATTCATGCTACTGGTTTACCTGTTGATGAATGCGATTATCTAGCAATTGGGGCTGGTTTGGGTAGTTTTATTTGGGTTGATTTATTAAGAGTTAGTGGAATTAAAGCTGAAAAAATTATTGCTGTGGGACTAGAAGCGGAACCCTATGCTCGTTATAAACGGCTTTGTCTGAATTCGCAAATTCCGTTACATGAAAGGTTACGTTCTAATTCTGATTCTTGTCCTGATAATATTTGGGGTTGGCCTAGTTATGCTGTGAGGGAATCTTGGCATGATTTGACTAAAGGTCAGCTAAAATCGACTTTTAAATATTTATGGCAGGTTTTTGGTGAACCAACTTTTGCGGAAACTTATACTCCTCGTGCTGGGAATGTTTTTGATTCTATAGATAGGGAAGCAAGCCGGATTAATTGGCATCAAATTTATCGTTATGGAAGAGTAAGGGCAATTCGTAAAACTGAAGATGGTAGGTATTGTGTTGCTTATTCTCGCAGTCCGGGAAATTATGCTTTTTTAGTTTGTCGTTATTTACATTTGGCTACGGGATATCCTGCTATTCAGTTTCTCCCAGATTTGCAAGCTTATAGAGAAAAATATCAAGATTTTAAGTCTGTTGTGAATGCGTATGAAGCGCACGATCATGTATATGAACAGCTAGAACGCCAAGGTGGTACTGTTTTGATTCGGGGACGAGGTATTGTGGCTTCGCGGATTTTGCAGCGGATTTATGAGGCTAGAAAGCAAAATCGCAATATTACAGTTTTGCATTTAATGCGATCGCCTAAACCCCAAGGTAACAAATTCCAAAAAGCCCAGCGCACCGTCAAAAATCACTACGAATTTCAACCCTTTAACTGGCCAAAAGCCTGCTGGGGTGGTGAACTGCGGGTCATGTTAGAAAAAGCCACCCCCGAAGAACGTCAGCGTCTACTAGCCGACTGGGGTGGAACTACCACCGCAGACCGTCAAGATTGGCAAAATATCACTGAACAAGGCATTAAAGAAGGTTGGTATCAAATTACCTTTGGTCAGGTAATGGACGTAGAAAGAGATCACGAAAATCACACCATTACCCATATCCAAGAAAAAGGTTTTGGGGAGATGAAGTTAGTCGCTGATTTTATTATTGATGCTACCGGATTAGATGCCAAAGTCGATGCTAACCCGTTGCTAGAAGATTTGGTTCAACATTACAATTTACCCCTAAATCATTTAGGGCGGTTAGTAGTAGCAAATAATTTTGAATTAGTAGAAATGCGAAATACCAAAGGTCAAATGTATGCCGCAGGGGCGATAACTTTAGGTGGCCCCTATGCAGCAGTTGATAGTTTCCTTGGTTTGCAGTATGCGGCTTTAGTTGCTGTTGATGGATTATACACAGCCCGTGCGCCAGGAGTTGGGCGTTTAAATACCTTTAGTTCCTTTGGACAATGGCTAAAATGGGTGTCAAATCAATCACCATAAAGAGGTAAGGAACAGGTAGGAAGAAAGATTTTTACCAATCACCAATTACCCATTACCTATTTACCAATTACCAATTTAATCGGCTGCTAATCGCACAGCAGGATAAGGAAAAAGACTTTGAAATCCTTTTAAACGCTGACTTAATGACTCTGAAGAATTATTCCAAAGACTTTCATAATAAAAGAAAACTACACCTAAACCACGCTGTTGTGCGGCTCGTACTTGAGCTTTAATTTGATTCATAGATACGGGTTTTGTTCTTAATCCTGCCATAATTCCAACTCCAGTAGGAATTATTTGCTGTACTTCTTGCATTTCGGGGCGGGAAATTTTGGCGCTAAATTGATCTAAATTGTCTCGATAAACTTGTACAATTAACTCATTTACGATGTTTAACCGCACCCATTTGAGCCAGTCTTGTAGTTGAAACTTGTAAGCAAAATCGTAGTAATTAGGTGAAACTGAAAAAATTGCTTTTGGTTTTACTTGCTTAACTCTTTCGTTAAGTCTAACCATGAAATCTGTGATTTTATTTGCACGCCAGCTTACCCATTCTGGATCTTGAGCATCTGCTGGAGGATTCTTTTTGGTTTCTTGGCGGTACAAGGCAACTGTGTATTTATCATAGCCAAATTCATGAGGTAAACTCATGTGATCATCAAACTGAATCCCATCAATGTCATAGTTATTGGCAAGTTCTAACAACAGATTGGTGATAAAATCTTGTACTTCTGGATGAAAAGGATTTAACCATGAAACTTCACCAGCCGCACTAATAGAAGTCTGACTACCATTTCGTTTTTGTGTGAACCATTCTGGTTTATTTAATGCTAGTTCCGAGGTAGGAGGAGCCATAAAACCAAACTCAAACCAAGGAATTACAAGTAAATTTTGACGATGGGCTTTATTAATTATATCAGCAAGAATATCATGTCCATCTGAACCACGAAAAACAAAAGGTTGAATATCTAAACGTTTAGCTACATTACTAGGATACATCACATAACCAGAATTCCAAACTACGGGATAGATGGTATTGAAGTTAAGTGTTCGCATTTTGGTGACAGCATCCTGAACTTTGTCACGATTTTTGAAGATGTTAAGATCGTTGTTGGTAATCCACACTCCCCGAATTTCTTGACGAGGTGTTTGGGCGTTCACAGAAATGAAGGTATTTGCCCATAAAACGGTGACAAAGGAAATTAAAAATAAAACCGGAAACAAAGTTTTCAGTAATTTAGAATACCAATTCATTCTTTGTCCACGCTGCGAACTAAAGGAAAAGAGATTTATTTTCATCCTGGTGAAAGATGTATTGATTGAAGATTTATGCAGCCGGATCAGATTTTGACAGAATCTACGAGTCATATGATCTAAGAACATTAGGAATTTCGAGTTGGTAGTTGTTTCTTCAATGCTATGCATTGTATTGGGCTAAAACATTAATCCCATCTGATTGAGTAAATGTAGATTTGTTGACGTAGCTAATTAAAAGTAGTGCCTGGTTTAGATATTTTTTTTTGGATAAAGCCATATCAAATTAATTTTTCAAGGTTTTTAGATCAAAAGAATTCTGATTTCTTATGTTAAGCATTAAAGAGATGCCAATTTTGTAAAATTCAAACTCATTTTGATAAATTTGCTAAATTCAAAGTTAAATTGCCGAAATTTTTGATATATCTTTGTATTTATACAAGTTTAATACTCTATCTATAATATATTTACTGTTGACTTTACGAAAGTAATATGATTAGCAAATAATTTATAGGTATTCAGTTGTACTATTAGCATAATTGCTGGAAAATTTTTTTTGTATCTCCTCAAGTTCAAAACCCGGTGAAACAGTCCAACAGAGTTAATCTACCGTGTTTCAGATGAAAAGATAAAAAAGATACCATACAATAGTGCAAAGATGTATAGAATCTTGTAAAGACATAAATTACACTTACACTGCTGTTTAAGATGCAAACCTTGAAGCCTTCCTCCTCAATGCTGACTGTAGCGCCAAAATTATGCCAGCCTCTAAAGATTGTCGCCTTGGGAGATAGCTTAGTATATGGATATGGCGACCCGGATAAAGGTGGTTGGGTGGAACAACTAAGACGGTGGTGGATGTTGCCGGATAGTGTCGGTCATGTGTTATATAATTTGGGGGTTAGGGGCGATCGCACTCAACAAGTTTCTCAAAGGCTAGAAATAGAATTTCGCAATCGTGGGGAAATCCGCAACCGTGTCCCTGACCTGATAATGTTATCAGTGGGAGTTAACGACACACCCCGCTTAGGCCGTCCCAACGGCAAAAATTACACAGATTTCTCTCAATTTGAAACTGAAATCTCAGCATTATTAGACCAAGCACAACAACTGTGTCCCGTCGTCTTTGTAGGTATGGTTCCCGTCGATGAAACCAAAATGCCTTTTCTTGATTGTTTATACTACAATCACACCGACCAATATCGCTACAAAGAAGCCACCCGCATAGCTTGTAACCAACGGCAAATACCCTATTTAGATATTTTTGACCAATGGATGGAACGCAGTGCAGATTGGAGAGAAAAACGCATTACGGCAGATGGACTCCACCCCAATACTCTCGGTTATCAAGACCTATTAGAAGCTGTTCTTAACTGGTCAGAATTAGCAAAATATCATTGCCAAGTAGATTACCAACTTCAATTAGGAAATTCATAGTTTTTAATTTGCAATTAGGTATTTTCAATTAAGAAATATCCAAAAAATTCTTGTGGTGCGGGCATCTTGCCCGCTACTAATCCAAGACATAGAGCATTTCCTAATTAATATTATAGCCCCCTCCTCGCTTGCGGGGAGGGGTTATTAGAAACGCTATAAATATTAATTTTAATTCTTAACCACACGGTATTTATTTATGACTCCAACTTTATTTGGTCGTTGGCAAACTCGATTATTATTATTACTAACTGTCGGCATATTAGTATCCATACCTTTTGCAATTGGTTTAATTGGCAACCGTCCTCACACAGTTTATTTTTGGATTATTGCCTATGTTGCCATCTTTGGTTTAGCTTGGGATGTCGTTTATAACTATCTGCAAAAATTACGTTGGGATAGGGACTGGCCAGCAGCTTATCAACTTTTTGCAGGTATTTGGGAAATGGTTTTTGTCTTTTGTGGAGTGAAGATTTTTGGATTTTTGCCCATACCTATGCCTAAAGAAGAATTACCAGTAGAAGTATTTTTTCTCCATTACGGTATTGTTTGGTTCGCGGTTTTTATCACTTCGCAAAGTTTAATGAGGATTATTTTTCCCCGTTGGCGTTTTCGGGGTGGAGAGTGGTTTTAAAACGCAGAGGTATGAGGAGGTAAACGCAAAGGTAAGCAGAGAGTTTTTTAATTTGGCGACCAAGGCCCGATGATTTTTATTCCTTGTTTTTCTTTTTCTGCAAGTTCTGTGTTTAAGTTGAGTAGTTTTTCTAGAATATCATCGTTAGGGTGAAAATCATAAGCTTGCATTACTAGTTTATCTAGTTGTTGATGTAGTTTATAAAGTTGGCTAGTTGGTTCGTGAAAGAATTTATTATAAAGTGTCGTAATTCCCCACTGTTTTAACTCCATTTGTTCTGTGCGATATTGATGAACTTCTTCAGCTTTAGCACGAATTTGTTCAACTATTTTAACATTTGCTGTTTGAGGAAAGGGGAATGTTTCAAAACAGGTGTTGTGAGTGTAAGCAATATCAGCTTTTAATGTTGATTTTTGAATATTCATCCATTCACGATGTACATTAGATGCAAGAATACCAAAAATATAAAAATCATCAGAACTTACAACAACAGATTTATCACCTGGTAGCCAATTTAAAGGTGCTGGAATAAATATAGCCCATTTAGAAACTCTAGGAACGGTGAAATATAATGATACTTTTGAAATAGCTTCCCTCATTGCTGGTCTTTTTTCACCATATTTCCACCAATTAATTCTGGTAACATCTCTACGGTTGCTATCTCTTTTTGGTTTAACAGTGGTTTTAATATGTTCAAATAATAATTGGTAATCACTAGCATCCTCAATACTCATATCATTAAAATCAATAATCCATCTTTCTGGTTTACCATGAGGATTTTTAGCTAAGTTTGCACCCATTGAAAATAGTTTTAACACTTCTTTGTTGTTTGCATCTGCTTTTATCCAATCCGTTACCTGTTGTTCAGTTACAATAAATCCTTCACCCACCGGAATTACACCCTGAAAGCATTTATTAAGGTTTGCTTGTAAACGCACAGCTTGAGAAACATCAATACTAGATTTTAGAGAAGAATTGATTTGCGAAACTAGTTGATTATCTAAATAATAGTTTCCAGGTTTATCCTTACACCAATTGACAATACTTACATGAACTTTAGCAGCACCTGACCAAGGTTGAGTAGAAATTGCTTCATGAATATAACCACCATTTTGAGTAATATAATCTAAAGCAGCAATTCGGCTTTTACCTTGACTAATCGAATTAGTTGCAACTAAACCTACTCTACCTTTTTCACCTAGATTATCATGCGCTATTCTAAACCAATAACTGCAAAAATCAACTGAATCTTTTACCTTAGGAAAACGTTTAAAAATTTTATTTACATATTTATCGTTCAAAGTTATTCTTATATGTTTTCCACCCAAAAAAGGCGGATTTCCAATAATAGCATCAGCACTTACCCATTCACTAAACAAAGCATCTTGACAAACAATATTATTATCTAAAGTATCCAACGGTAAAGCCGGTTCAGTTAAATTAAAATTATCAATTGCAATCTTCCTTGCAATCATCAAAGTCACCCGCGCTAATTCCACCGCAAAAGGATTTGTATCCATTCCATAAAATTGCAAAGGTGTCACCAAACCCATTTGCATTTGCTTATCTTCAGATTTTCGTTTTTGTTGCATTTTCTCTAACAGCAAAGTTTCAATTCTCTTCAACTCCTGATAAGCCATATAGAGAAAATTACCCGAACCACAAGCAGGATCAAGAACACGATAACTTTGCAACTCTAATTGCAATCCAGAAAGATCCTTAATTGTATTTGCTGACTCAATTCTTTCTTCCCAAAAACGGCTAATAGTTGGACGGACAATTTTCATAATATCCGCTTCGGAAGTATAATGAATACCTCTAGCATGACGCTCTTTTTTATCCATCGTGCCTTCAAACAAATTTCCGAAAATAGCCGGACGTACCTTACTCCAATCCTCCCGCGCAGAGACATCTAAAAAATTTAATTCTTCTCTCGTTAACTCAATTCCATGAATTTGTGAAAACAACCCACCGTTGAAATAATCCACTCCTTGATAACGTCCCGCAGGAGTTTTTCCCGAAAGATTCATTTCCCGAAACAAACCACCCAAAATATCATAAGAACTCGCCCCATTTTTGCAATCTTGCACACAAGAAACAAACATATCACGAGGTAAAAGTTGTCTATCTTCTGCAAACATCGCTAACACACATTGCAAAATAAAACGCTGTGCTGTTAACTTCTCAATCCCCCGTTTTTCCAACTCTAATAATAATTCTCCCATCCGCCGTGCAGCGCGTTCTGTCACCTCAACCTGATTATTTTGGAATACAGGAGTTTTTTGCCCTAATTCCATAAATACCAAAGCTCCTGCCCGTTCTGGCAGTTCCTCCAGCGTAATTTTATCTACAGGTGTATCTAACTGAATATCAAAATCAAATATCCAAAACTCATCAAAATTGCACAAAATTACATATTTAGGACGATTCGGAACCAACCGCGTCCAATAATCAAAAGCCTGAGAATAATGTTTACTTAAATCTTCTCCCCGCTTTTTCATCTCAATCAAAACGCGAGGTTTCCAAACCAAATCAGCAAAACCAGTTTTCCCCTGTTTGCTACTTTTTTTAATCGCTTCCTCGTAAGTTGCCCCCGCTTCCAGCGCCCCCTCATGTCCAAACGCCCGAAAAAATCTGTCTAAAAACGTCTGTGCTTCCTTCCATTCCTGTCCCGTAATGTGCTGCTGACAAAAACTCACAAACTTTGCCAAACTTTCCGGTGTCGCTGCTACCATTTTCGCTGGGGAATTATCTTAAGTACCTTCAACAATCTCCATGTTACAAATTAATCAACCAAAATAGTAGAAGCATTTTCAGAAATACTCCTAACAATACCCAAACTCGTTCCCAGACTCCGGCTGGGAATGCCAACTCAGAGGCTCTGCCTCCTAGTAGAATATTCCTAGACTCTGCTAATAAGGAACGAGAAACAATCAACCAAAATTTTAGGAATCAACCTTCCCAATCCTGACGAGTATCACACAGAAAATTATCTGAAATGATATCATCGAATAAATAGGAACAATGCTCAGGAAAAGTTCTTAATGGTAAATTAGTTTCTCTTAAAGCCAAATCAACTCCTGCCTCAAAGCCATCTAACAAAGCCTCCTCTGTGCGAGACTTTAAGCTGGGATTCTGTCGCAAATGCCTGTGAATAGCGCGACGCTGTTCTCGAATCGTTAAAAACCAACTCCGAGAGCGTTGTTCAGGTTGATACTCCCACTTTAAAATATGACCAATTAATACACTAAGACGACTAACCAATTCCCGATACTCCTGTCGTCCCAAAGATTGAATTTCCTCTTGCAAGTGTTCCCAGTCTAGCTCCTGAACTAGCTTCTGTTCCAAAGCTGTAGCTTGTTGTTGTGTCCAAGCATAGAAATCTTGTTCATACAAAAAAGGTTTGTCCATATCCATAGAGTTAAATATTTACACTAAGGGATAGCACAGTTAATTAAAGGATATAGCAGTTAAATTAGTAACTAGTAAATTGAGTTAATTTAACCCGCTTTTGCTTCATCACTAGAAGCTTCAGCCACAGCAGCCAACCTATCCGCTGCCGCTTGCACAATTTGCGCCACTTGACTCAGAGGCATATGTTGAATTTGCCTCAAAATCAAAATCAAATCAGAGGTTTCTTGTATTGGCTTGCCTTCTAAGCAACTGAGTAATTCTTCCAGTGTGTAACCCGCCCTTGCTGCGATTTTCGCCAAATTCTCTGTATCTGGTACTTTTACGCCTTTTTCCCACATCTGAACAGAGGTAGCAGAAACACCCAAAAGCTTGCCAAAAGCTCGCTTACTCATTTCACCACGAGCTAATTTGATAATCTCAATCAGTTTTTCTCTGCTTTCAATATTCACTGCTTGTATAGGTAATTAGTCTGTTCTATTTAGGACTAAAGCTGCTGTTCACACTCAATGTCTGTTGTAGAGTGCGTCAGATGCCGAAAATCTGTTGATACTAACCAATTTATAAGTATGAAGCACCCTACTAATATGCTAGTTGCGTAAGTCCTACAATTGACAACTTTATTTTTAATACTACAACTTTTTTAGTTTTATATTGACATCTACCTCTTTTGGAATTAAACTATAACTAAAGTTTTTATATATTAACTATAAGAACCACAAGTATGGTAAATTATCTAAACTAGGTTGGACTCAAATAATATCGTTTATTGAGAAGAATTTAGCTACCAACTCAGAATTTCTGCAAATCCCATAATAGGTGCATCATGTCTCGCCATTCACGCGAAATTAATAAATATCGCCGCAAAGGTAAAAACCTTATTAGCTCTAATAAAATTAGACCACAACAGTGGGACATTTCGGAAGCAGAAGCCCAAAAAGCGCTACAAGCCAAAGGCTACAATGTAAAGCAGATCAAAAAAATCCACTGCCTCAAGCATCAGGTGTCTATTTCTTATTGGGATCATCAAGGTAATATTTGCAGCAGTTTTTTCAGCTATCGAATTTTTGCCCGTTGGCACAAAGAAGTAGAAAAGTTAATTGACAATTGCCAAAATCTCAAGGAATGGACGAGATTAAACCATGTCATGGGTTATGAGTTTGTCTATTACCATTATCTGAGTGCGGTTGAAGATGTACTCCATCAGTCATTAGAAAACCGCCTGTTAGTGTTAAATGTAACAGAAGAACAAGCGGTTTTTCTGGATATTTAATGTTGAAGATTAGCTGCCAGAGGTAGCTAATTCAGCTAAACGTTCTTGCTGGTCTTGAGAAATACAAGATTGGATTACTGTTTCTAAATCGCCTTCCAATACAGGATTAAGGGTAAAATTTTGACCTAATCGGTGGTCAGTAACCCGACTATCTTTATAATTGTAGGTACGAATTTTTTCGGAACGGGAACCTGTACCAACTTGCGATCGCCTCATAGAAGTGACAGCATCTTGTTGTTCCCGTAACTTGATCTCATAGAGTTTCGCCCGCAGAATTTGCATCGCCCGTTCTTTGTTTTGCAACTGGCTACGTTCTTCTGTA
The DNA here is from genome assembly GCF_057568715.1 of Anabaena sp. EIM26. Classification (NCBI taxonomy): domain Bacteria; kingdom Bacillati; phylum Cyanobacteriota; class Cyanophyceae; order Nostocales; family Nostocaceae; genus Anabaena; species Anabaena sp. EIM26. The sequence goes on from NZ_CM172472.1 coordinate 4,875,491, forward strand.
CAGAAAATTCTGATTCCTGTCGGTTTGTGGAACAAGTCAGCGGCTGTTTCCACTTTGTTGACGTTTTGTCCACCAGCACCACCAGAACGAGCAGTACTCATTTCAATATCTTTCGGGTCAATATGAATTTCTACATCATCCACTTCTGGCATAATAGCGATCGTGGCTGTAGAAGTGTGAACTCTTCCCCCAGCTTCTGTTGCTGGGACACGTTGTACACGATGTACTCCTGCTTCAAACTTCAGCTTGCTATAAACGCTATCGCCTTGAATTTCCAGAATCACCTCTTTGAAGCCACCCATCTCACCTAGAGACTCGCTGACTAGCTTCACTTTCCAACTCTGAGTATCAGCATAACGGGAATACATCCGCAACAAATCACCAGCCCAGATACTCGCTTCATCTCCACCAGTCCCAGCGCGAATTTCCAACATGATGTTTTTATCATCATTGGGGTCACGGGGTAGCAGCAAAACCTTCAAGCGACTTTCTAGGTATTCTAGCTTTTCTACTAATTCACTAACTTCCAAAGCTGCCATTTCTTGCAACTCAGGATCATTATTTGCTTCTTTAAGTACTTGACGTGCGCCTGTCAAGTCTTCCTGCGCCGTCTTCCAAGTTTCATAAGTATTTACTACTTCTTCCAAGGAAGAACGAGACTTGGCAATTTTTTGATACTCATCAGGATTTTTAGTCGTATCAGGGTCGCCTAACCGACGTGTTAATTCATGAAAAGTTTGTTCAACAGATTTAAGTTTCTCCAGCAGGTATGATTCAGCCATGAGTACGATTCCTTACAATAACAAATTGGCCCAAGCATTAAATGACAATCGACCCAGCAGATGCAGGGTCGTCGTTAACAGCTACAGCCAATCCGCTACTTTGTAGTATCGCCAGTTTCTTGAGTACTGCTCATACCGTACTTGCGGAGGAAACGTTCAACTCGACCCTCAGCGTCAATCATCTTCTGAGTACCAGTGTAAAAAGGGTGATTTCCAGACCAAACATCTACGTGCAGTTCGGGTTTGGTTGAACCTATGGTCATAACAACTTGACCGTTGCAGTAGACTTTAGCGTCTGGATACCACTTGGGATGAATATCAGATTTAGCCATTGTTCCTTTTGTGGTGAATCTATATAAATTATAACTTTTAGCCTGGGCAGGCTGGTATAACTTCAGATTTTAGAATTTCTGAGTCAATCCAAAATCTAAAATCCAAAATCCAAAATTGATTACCGTTTGGAGTACTGAGGAGCTTTCCGCGCTTTGTGTAAACCGTATTTCTTCCGTTCTTTAGCTCGTGGGTCACGAGTTAGGTAGCCTTCGGTTTTCAAAGGTGGGCGATTATCTGGGTCTAGTTGGCACAAGGCACGGGCTACTCCCAAGCGAATGGAATCTGCTTGTCCTGTTAAGCCGCCACCTTCTGCTTTGACTAAAATGTCATATTCGCTTTCTAGTCCCAAGGTTTCTAAGGGCGCTTTGATAGCTCCTAGATAGTTGGCATTAAATTGGAAATACAATTCTCCATCTTTGCCATTGACAACAAACTTGCCTTCGCCTGGAACTAGACGTACCCGCGCTACTGCGGACTTACGGCGGCCTGTACCCCAATAAACGGCGCGACCGCTATTAGCTTCTGCTACTTGCATTAATTTTCTCCAGGAATTGTATTAATTACTAGTTCTTTGGGTTGTTGAGCAGCGTGGGGATGAGTAGGCCCAGCGTATACTTTCAATTTGGTGAATAATTGCTTACCCAAGCTATTTTTAGGCAGCATCCCTTTAACGGCGTGTTCTAAAATCCTTTCGGGTAGACGCTGTTGTAGCTTGGCAAAGGTTTCTGTTTTCATTCCACCGGGACGACCAGAATGGCGACGGTAGATTTTTTGGGTACGTTTTTTGCCTGTAACTGCCACTTTTTCGGCATTGATGACAACTACAAAATCACCTGTGTCCATGTGGGGGGTATATTCAGCTTTCTTTTTCCCTCTGAGGATCATGGCGATTTCGCTGGCCAGACGGCCAAGGCGTTTATCGGTGGCATCTACTACGTACCAGTCACGCTCAAGGGTTGCTTGAGGAGGAAGGTATGTTTTACTACTCATTGTTATTTGTCCTTTGTTTTTTGTTCTTAGTCAGTTGTGCTAATGACTAATGACTAAACACTAAATATGGCAGGGTGTCGTACCAAATTTCGCTGGGAAAGGGAAAATCGGGATAACCGACTCTCAACAAACATAAGCCCTGGGGAGGTGCGGCATATTTCACTTCTTGCCGGCGTTCTTCTTGCCAGATTTCTGTAAAATTATTCAGCGTCCTTTGTCCAGAACCTACTTCTACCAGCATCCCTACCAATAGGCGCACCATGCCATATAAAAATCCATTGGCTTGAATTTCAATATGGATAAATGGCCCACTACGATGACATTCGGCTACTTGTACTTCTACCCAGGAATGCGATCGCGCAGATCCTGCACGGTGAAAAGCAGCTAAATGATGTTTTCCCAGCAGAGGTTCAAGGGCAGCTTGAATTAAAGATTCATCCAAGGGAGCATAATAATAATGCCAACTGAAGGGGGTTACGAACAAGTTCGGTAGTGCTTCAGTATAGATGGTGTAGCGATATCGTCGAGATACTGCACTAAACCGAGCGTGCCAACTGTCACTTACACTGGCCGAAGCCCTGATTAATATATCCGGGGGCAGATAGCTGTTCAGAATTGTTGCCCATTTGTGAGCCGGAATTAAACCCGTGGCATCAAAATGAGCTACTTGAGCAGCTGCGTGAACTCCGGCATCGGTTCGCCCTGCGCCGTGGAGTGTCACATGATACCCCAGAACAGTAGCTATAGCTGTTTCTATCTCTTCCTGGACAGTTCGCTGCGCCTTTTGCCTTTGCCAGCCATGAAAGCGAGTGCCTAAGTACTGAATGACTAAGGATACTCTGTGGGTTGGGGTAGGCTGGCGGCTTTCTAACATACTGGTTTTTGTCAGTGGCAAGAGGCAAGAGGCAAGAGGCAAGAGGCAAGAGTTTTTAGATATTTAATTTATTTTTCCCTAATTCCCTATCCCCTATCTCCTATTCCCTTTCCCTATGACCAATGGTTTTAAACTAGTTCAATAATCGCCATTTCAGCATTATCGCCCCGACGGGGGATTGTATGCAGAATGCGAGTATAACCTCCTTGACGGTTAGCATACCGGGTGGGAGCTTGCTCAAACAAAGCATGAACCAGTGTTTTGTCGAAGATGTAGCCTAGGGCTTCCCGACGTGCTGACAAGGAGCCATTTTTAGCTAGGGTAATCATCTTATCTACTTCACTCCGCAGGACTTTAGCGCGGATTAAGGTGGTGGTAATTCGACCATGACGGATTAGCTCGGTGGTTAGCGATCGCAATAAAGCGCGGCGCTGGTCAGCTGGTTTACTGAGTTTTTTGACTCGACAACGGTGACGCATAATAAGGCACTATGAATTATTAAGGATTGTAGTTAGGTTTGCTTAGAACCTCTTTCTTGCGGTAAGGTAATGCCTAAACGTCGCTGTAAAGCTTCCACTACCTCTTCCGCTGACTTTTGACCAAAGTTTTTGATTTCTAGGAGGTCTTCTTGGGTGTAATCCAACAAATCTGCCACTGAGTTAACTTGCGCTCGTTTGAGACAGTTATAAGCCCGGACAGAAAGTTGCAACTCTTCAATAGGAATCTGAGCAGTTGGATCGTCTGGAATATCTGAACCTGTATCTGTTGGTTCCAGGGAGATATCTTTCAACGGGTTGAATAAATCTACCAAAATTCCGGCTGCTGAAGATAGAGCTTCTTGAGGAGAGAGGCTGCCATTTGTCCAAACTTCTAATAGCAATCGGTCTTTAAGCGATCCATCCCCACGAGCTTCTTCAACACTATAGTTGACTTTCCGCACTGGCATAAACACTGAATCAATTTGCAGAAAGTCCAACGATGTGGCTTCTTCCCGTCCTCGCTCTACAGTGCGATATCCTTTGCCTCTCTCAATCCGAAATTCCATTTCCAGTTTTCCACCATCTGCTAAGGTGGCTACATACTGGGTCGGATCAATTACTTCTACTTCACTGGGTAAATCAAAATGCGCCGCAGTAACTGTTACTGGACCGTTAACGAGTAACCGACCAATCTGAGGTTGGGAGGAATAGTTTTTGAGGATGACTTCCTTCATTTTCATAAGGATTTCCAGCACGTCTTCTCTTACGCCTGGAACTGTGGCAAACTCGTGACTAACTCCGGCAATACGTACTGCTGTAACTGCTGTACCTTCTAGATTAGAAAGTAAAACCCGCCGCAGCGCGTTGCCTACCGTTGTTCCTTGACCGCGCTCTAGAGGTTCCAGAACAAATTTACTGTAATGACTTCGACTTTCCTCAGTATTTGACTCTACACATTCAATTTGAAACTGCGCCACGGAGTAGCCTCCCTTTTTAAGGTGCTGCTAGAAGACAAATCAATTGCCTCTCGAATTTACTTTATTTCCTGACCTGTACTTGAGGTGTATCAAACTGCCAAGATTATTGAAATTTGGTAAAGTTTAGATGCCCCAATTTAAGTTGCAGGCGATGATAATCTTGTGGATTTTCAAAAGTTGAGCAGCCTTTCCTGTGGGAAGGGCTGACGTGCTTTATAGCCACGCAATGGGTCTAAAGTTGAGAAGCATCAAACTCTGCAAAGTTGATACTCTATACGCCCTAGAAGGCATTGCAGATGTTTTTTCTGAGCTTTAACTTCTAGCTTTCATCGCTCAACAGGTTTTATCTAAACGCGACGGCGCTTGGGAGGACGACAGCCATTGTGAGGAATTGGGGTAATATCCCGAATCAGGGTAATTTCTAGTCCTGCTCCTTGCAATGCTCGGATAGCAGTTTCTCTTCCCGCACCTGGCCCGCTGACCATGACTTCAATTTGGCGCATTCCTTGATCGATCGCTCGACGGCCTGCGCTTTCAGCGGCGGTTTGCGCTGCAAATGGTGTACCTTTTTTTGCCCCTTTAAATCCACTAGAACCAGCGCTTGCCCAGGAGATGACATCTCCATTTTGATCGGTAATTGTGACAATGCTATTGTTGAAAGTAGACTGAATGTAGGCCATACCATTAGGTACGTTCCGTTTCTGCTTTTTGCTCCCGGATTTTTTAGTTGGTTGTCTCGCCATATTTGTTTAGTGAATTTAAGGTGAATCTTGCTGTTATTAGCAAGCCAAAAAACTTTATTTGCCAGGGGCTTTTTTCTTACCAGCCACTGTCTGCCTTCTTCCACGTCGGGTTCTGGCATTAGTGCGAGTTCTTTGTCCTCTAACGGGTAAGCCCATGCGATGACGACGACCTCTGTAACTGCCAATATCAACTAAGCGTTTGATATTCATTGCCTCTAAGCGCCGCAAGTCACCTTCGACTTGATAGTTGCTTTCTATTTCGCCGCGTAGAGCTGCAACATCAGCATCACTTAAGTCTTTAACGCGGGTGTCTGGGTTCACACCGGTCGCCGCTAGGATTTCTTGCGACCTTGATAACCCAATTCCGTAAATATAAGTCAGACCAATCTCGACGCGCTTATCGCGTGGAAGGTCTACTCCGGAAATCCGTGCCACAATTAATCTCTCCCTCTTTTGTTCGTAATCGCAGTTGATAAAACGTGATTAATCGCGTCTTTTCGTTTCTATGGTGATATTATGCTGCACTAAGCTTTCTTAGTCAGAGATTTATCCTTGACGTTGCTTATGCTTTGGATTAACACAAATCACCATGACGCGACCACGGCGTTTAATCACGTTACACTTTTCACAAATTTTCTTGACTGAGGCTCTGACTTTCATGCCTTTTTACTTGACTCCAAATAGTAAATTATAGCATTTCTAGAGAAAATAATTCAGTTAAGTAAGTGGGTAATCCCCAAAAAAGCTGATTTATGGTAGGATTTTCTACATAGTTTTACTTTTTCCGTAGTCTATAGGTAATTCTACCTTTTGTCAGGTCATAAGGAGTCAATTCCACTTTGACGCGATCACCAGGTAAAATTTTGATGTAATTGCGGCGAATTTTGCCGGAAATGTGTGCTAGGACATTAAAACCGTTGTCCAAGTCAACACGAAACATTGCATTGGGCAATGATTCGGTGACTGTGCCTTCCATTTCAATCAAATCTTGTTTAGACAATTTGTTTTTTCCTCAACTCAACAATCTCATGTGAACCTGCCGCATATTCATCTGCACAAGAACACAGTTTGAGAAATATATCAACAGTTTATTAATATATCTTAGCTAAAATCGACGTACACCCTGGATCAAAACAGGGGAGTAGGAAAGCAAGAAAATCCTTGTTTTTACTCTCCCCTCCTAATTTTAGTGATCTAGGCAGCTATGACATTTTCTAATGCAGTGGTGACTTCTTCTGGGGATTGATTACCGTTAACTGTTAGGAGTTTTTGGCGATCGCTATAATAGTCAATTAAAGGCGCAGTTTCTTCTCGATACACTTCTAAACGACGACGAATTACTTCTTCGTTATCGTCTTTGCGTCCTCGTCCAAGTAAACGAGTAATCACAATTTCATCAGGTGCATCCAAGTTAACTACCTTTTCGCCAGCCTGGCCTATTTTTGCCAGTAATTCCTCCAAAAAAGCTGCTTGTGTTACTTTGCGGGGAAAGCCATCTAGAATCCAACCATTTTGGGCATCTGGTTGATGAAGACGTTCTTTGATCAGATCTTCCACGAGTTGATCAGGAACTAACTCTCCCCTATCCATGTAACTTTGTGCTTTTATGCCCAAAGGTGTTTGGTCTGTAATGGCTTGACGTAAAATGTCACCTGTAGAAATATGGGGAATATGCAAAAATTCAGCCAAGTTTTTAGCCTGAGTTCCCTTACCAGCTCCAGGTGGTCCCAAGAAGATTAATCGCGTCACTATTGTTTCACCATCCCTTCATAGCGCTGAGATATAACGTAAGTTTGGATTTGTTTGGCAGTATCAATTGCCACACCAACTAGAATTAACAATGATGTAGCACCCAATCCTTTAAAGGTTGGCACTTTCAAAGCACTTTCTACAGCGGTGGGAATAATCGCCACCAAGCCTAAAAAGATCGCTCCCAAAAAAGTCAGTCGGTTAGCGACACGCTCGATATACTCGCTTGTAGCCTTTCCTGGACGAATACCAGGAATACTAGAACCCATTTTCTTCAAGTTTTGCGCTACATCTACTGGGTTAAGAATCAGCGAAGAATAAAAGTAACTGAAGAAAACAATGGAAGTTAGGTAAACTAGAGCGTATACCCAAGGTGCAGAACCGCTAGGACTCAGGTAAGTGTTAACAATATTGGCTAAGTCTGGGTTTTTGGTGAAATTGGCGATTAAAAGTGGCAAACTCAAAATAGCAGCCGCAAAAATAATCGGCATGACACCACCGGAATTTAAACGCAGGGGTAAATAACTGCGCTGTTCCGCTAAAACTCTTCTACCTACTTGACGACGAGCCGAAATAATAGGTATACGACGTAGACCTTCCTGCACAAAGACAATACCCACAATTGTCAGCAGGAATACTAATACTAAAACGATAACGCGACCAACGATTTCTCGTCCGCCAACTTGCACCAAGTCGATAGTATCGCCCAAAGATTTGGGTAGGGAAGCAACAATGTTGACAAAAATCAACAATGATGCACCATTACCAATGCCTCGTTCGGTAATCAGTTCTGATGCCCACATCACAAACATAGAACCTGCTGTGAGTGCGATCGCTGTTTCCGCTACAAATATGGGTCCTGGGTTTAAGGCAAATTGTTGGAGGAATAATGCCGAAAAAGCCACACTTTGTATAATTGCCCAACCGACAGTTACATAGCGGGTAATTTGAGATATTTTCCGCCTACCTGCCTCACCTTCATTTTTCTGTAAATTTTCTAAAGAAGGAATTGCTGCGGTGAGCAATTGGATGATAATGGACGCATTAATAAAGGGTAAAATCCCTAAGGCAAAGATACCTAAAGTAGACAATCCCCGCCCAGAAAATATATCCAATAAACCAAATACGGAATTATTGCCCGAAATGGCCTCAGCAAACCTAACTCTATTAATTCCTGGTATGGGCAAAAAGATTCCCAGGCGAACCAAAATTAAAATACCGACAGTGACAAGCAGCCTACCTCTTAGTCCAGCTGCTTGCGCCATCTGCATAAAAGTTTCTTGAGCCGTTGGGGCTTTGTCTCGACTGATCATAGAGTGCTACCTTTAGAATGAACCAGGCGCTGGAAGCGAATTGGCTGGCATAGAAGTGGGCTGGTTATGACTCAGTTTAAAACTTCACAACTCCCACCAGCGGCCTCAATTTTGCTACGAGCTTGCCCTGTGAAAGCTGCTGCTTGCACCTTGAGCGGAATGCTCAATTCCCCATTCCCCAAAATTTTCAATGGGCCTTTAGAAGCAGTCAGAATACCAGCTTCTTTTAAAGAAGCTAAAGTTACTTCTGTATTAGCAGGGAGGGATGCCAGCTTCTCTACATTAATCGTAGTGTAAATTTTACGATTAACAATTGGAAAGCCTTTTAGCTTAGGTAAGCGGCGGTACAATGGCTGTTGACCACCTTCAAAACCAGGTCTAGTACCGCTACCAGAGCGAGACTTTTGACCCCGCATCCCCAGACCAGCACTTGCGCCTTGACCAGCAGAAATACCTCTACCTACGCGCTTACGGCGTTTTTTTGAGCCTTTTTGAGGCTTAACATCGTTGAGTCTCATGTTATGATTAGTAGTTTTTTACACTAATACTTAGTAAAAATCTCCTCTACTAGATGTAGAGGCTCTCAATAGGAATACCCCTGTCTTCAGCAACTTCAGCAAATGTACGCAGTGTTGATAGGGCATTAACTGCGGCTCTAGCATTGTTGAGAGGATTGTTGGAGCCAAGTTGTTTGGCGAGAACATTACGAACTCCTGCCAACTCTAATACAGTTCTGACTGCACCACCTGCAATTACCCCAGTACCCGGTGCTGCTGGTCGCATCATCACCTTTGCTCCGCCACCTATACCATCAATGGGATGGGGGATAGAATTGGATTTGGTAATTGGGATGTCAATTAGATGCTTTTTGCCATCGGCGACACCTTTTTTAACAGCGCCAATGACATCAGAGGCTTTACCTACTCCCACGCCGACTTGACCGCGCTCGTTACCAACTACCACAATCGCCCGGAAGCTAAGTTTTTTACCACCTTTAACAACTTTACTAACACGACGGATTTGAATTACCCGCTCTTGCCAGTTAGTTTCTTCTTTTTTTGCTCGGTTTGTTTTACGACGACCCGTTGCCATAATCAATGCCTCTGTTAGTCATTAGTCATTAGTCATTAGTCATTAGCCATTTGCTCTTATACAAGGGACAAAGGACAAATGACAAAAGACCATTTAGAAGTCTAAACCTGCTTCGCGTGCTGCTTCAGCTAGTGCTTTGATGCGACCATGATAGAGGTTGCCACCGCGATCGAAGACGACTTTGGTGATGCCTTTTTCTAGCGATCGCACTGCGATTAACTTACCAACTTGCGCTGATGCGTTACAGTTTGCCCCAGAAGCTAAACTAGATTTCAATTCCGGTTCTACTGTTGATGCTGCCACCAAAGTTTGATGCTGAGTATCATCAATCACTTGAACATAAATATGTTCATTAGATCGAAAGACAGCTAGTCTCGGACGTTCTGGTGAACCACTAACTTTGCCACGGACGCGTCGATGACGACGCTGTTTTGATTCTCTACGAGTAAGTTTCATGTTTACTTCTTACCACTCTTACCAGTCTTACCAGCTTTCCGTCTCACCACTTCACCGGCATAGCGAATGCCTTTACCTTTGTAGGGTTCTGGTGGACGAACGCCACGGACTTTAGCTGCTGTGTTACCTACAATTTCTTTGTCATAGCCACTGACTATGACATTAGTAGTACCTTCCACTGCAAACTGAATGCCTTCTGGTGGCTCAATTTGTACCTGATGGCTGTAACCCATATTCAAAACTAGGTTACGTCCTTGAACTTGGGCCCGGTAGCCCACACCTTGAATTTCCAAACGACGTTGAAAACCAAGGGATACTCCCTCAACCATGTTGGCGACTAGGGTACGGCTTAAACCGTGTAGTTGCCTAGATGTACGGGTTTCATCCCGACGTGTTACTAGTAATGTTTCCCCTTCTTGGGAGACGATGACATTAGCGGGTAGAACGCGAGAAAGTTCGCCTTTTGGTCCTTTCACGACTACTTTAGTGCCATCAATCGCCACTTGTACTTTGGCGGGAACAGTAATTGGACGTTTACCAATACGAGACATGACTTAATTTTGTCCTTTGATCAGATACGAGTTATTAACAATAACTCCTCAAAATTCTGATAGCACAGCGTGGCGTAGGCCATACTCTTACTTTCTTACCAAACGTAGCAAAGTACTTCACCACCCAAGTTCTGACGACGTGCTTCACGGTCGGTCATAATCCCACTGGATGTAGAAATTACGGCGATCCCGATCCCGCCTAGTACCCTTGGTAATTCTTTGCGATTGGAGTAAACACGCAAACCTGGTTTACTTACTCGTTTCAATGCAGTGATTAGAGGCTGACGGTTTTTACCCTTATATTTCAGGGCAATCACCAGATTTTGTTGTACCCCTTCACCTGATTCTGAAAATTCAGCAATAAAACCTTCGTCCCGTAGCACTTTGGCAATATTGCGAGTCATTTTCGTAGCTGGCACTTGTGTAGTTTGATGCCTTGCCAGATTAGCATTGCGGATGCGCGTCAGCATATCTGCAATTGTGTCGTTAGCCGCCATCGTTCCCTCTGTCTTATGAACTTATTGATCGCGAAAGGGCATTCCCATTTCTTTAAGTAAGGCACGTCCCTCTTCGTCATTTTTGGCTGTGGTGATGATAGAAATATCAAGACCACGGATTTGATCGATGCTGTCGTACTCGACTTCTGGAAAAATTAGTTGTTCTCTGACACCTAGAGTGTAGTTACCCCGTCCGTCAAAGCTTTTGGGGCTAATACCACGAAAGTCGCGAATTCTAGGCAGTGAGAGACTAACAAGTCGATCTAAAAAGGCATACATCCGTTCGCCTCTCAGAGTCACCATAATGCCAACGGGCATACCTTGACGAATTTTGAAGCCAGCGATCGCCTTTTTTGCCCTTGTTACCACTGGTTTTTGACCAGTGATCAGTGCAATTTCGTTTAAAGAAGCTTCTAATGACTTAGCATTTTGGGCAGCTTCTCCCAAACCTCGGTTAATAGTTATTTTTACTACCTTCGGTACTTGATGTACGTTGGTGTATTGAAACTGATTAATGAGTTTGGGAACAATTGTCTCTTGGTATAAGTTTTTGAGTCTGGTTGTCGCCATATTTTTTGTCCTTATTATCCCTGGTCTTGGTCAGGGAATTGGAGATTTTGGATTTTAGATTTTGGATTTTGAATTAAAAAAAAACTTCTAAATCTATATCAAATCTAAAATCTAACCCTTATTACAGGTTATTTATCAAGTATTTCACCTGTTTTCTTGAGCATTCTCACTTTCTTGCCCTCAGAGGTGAAAGTGTAGCAAACGCGACTAGCAACGTTTTGCTTAGTGGAATAGAGCATCACGTTAGAGCTATGAATGGGAAATTCCTGGGTGATAATCTGCCCGGATTCTCCTTCTTGCTGAGGTTTAACGTGCTTAGTTTTAATATTCACACCTTTGACAAGGACTTTGCTCAGTTGGGGTAGTGCTTTGATCACCTCACCAACTTTACCTTTGTCTTTACCAGCGATCACCTGTACAGTGTCCCCGGTTTTGACGTGCATTTTATGAAATACTTTGGGTTGTGGCTTTGCCATTACAGCACCTCCGGAGCCAAAGAAACGATTTTGGTAAAGTTTTTGTCGCGTAATTCCCGTGCTACTGGGCCAAAAACCCGTGTACCTCTTGGATTACCATCTTTGTTGATGATTACAGCAGCATTATCGTCAAAACGAATACACATACCGCTATCGCGATTTATAGCTTTACGAGTACGCACAATTACAGCTTCCACAACATCAGACTTTTTGACAGCCATGTTGGGTGTTGACTCTTTAACAACAGCGATAATTTTATCGCCCACGCCACCGTAACGGCGATTACCTGCACCTAATACGCGGATGCACATTAGTTTTTTGGCACCGCTATTATCTGCGACATTCAGATAAGTCTGGGGTTGAATCACAATTGGTCTCCCTTGTGAAGTTGTTAGTTTTATAACAACTATTTAAGTTGTAGCTTTGGTATTGAGGACTTCTGTGACCTGCCAGCGCTTGGTTTTACTCAGGGGTCTAGTTTCCTGAATGCGAACGCGATCGCCCACTTTACAATGATTATCTTCATCGTGAACCTTATAGCGCTGGGTTCTAACTACGATTTTGCCGTACTTGGGGTGAGGAGCGCGGTTCTCTACGGCTACTACGACAGTTTTTTGCATTTTATCGCTCACTACCAAGCCAACTCGTTCTTTGACTGCCATAATCTCTTACTTTTCTTGCTGGGACGATTGACTTATGGCCCGTTTGCGTTCTCCCTCTACTGTCAACAGTTGGGCTAGGCGATGGCGGGCGTGTCTGAACTGGTGAGGTTTTTCTAGTTGTCTAGTAGCTTTTTGCAAGCGCAACTGAAATAGTTGTCTTTTAGTAGAGAGAACTTCCTCAGCCAGTTTCTCGTCACTTAATTCTCTAGCTTCTGAAATTTTGGGAAGAGGCATAACCTACTCCTGCTCCTGTGGTTGAGAGCGAACAATAAACTTAGTTTTGATTGGCAACTTATATGCAGCCAATCGCATAGCTTCACGAGCTATTTCTTCGGTAACACCAGCGATTTCAAATAAAATCCGTCCTGGTTTGACTACGGCTACCCAAAACTCTGGGTTACCTTTACCAGAACCCATCCGGGTTTCAGCAGGACGCATGGTGACAGGTTTATCTGGAAAAATCCGAATCCAGATTTTGCCACCCCGGCGGATATAACGAGTCATTGCTCGACGAGAAGCTTCAATTTGCCGAGAGGTTATCCAAGCAGGTTCTTGAGCCTGGAGGGCGAAATCCCCAAAGTTGAGAGTACTACCACGGGTAGCCAGCCCCTCCATGCGTCCGCGTTGTTGTTTGCGGAATTTAGTTCTTCTAGGACTTAACATGACTTACTAATTGGTAACTGGTAATCAGTAATCGGTAATTGGTAATTGGTAATTAGTTTTGTATTTCCTACTACCTATCACCCATGACCTCTTACCCTTCATTTGATCTGTCTTCAAATTGCTGGCGACGACGTTGTTGTTGACGGCGACGGGGTTCGCGTGTTGTGGGCGCGGCTGGGGTTTCTTCCTGTCCAGGAATAATTTCTCCCTTAAATACCCAAACTTTGATCCCCAAAATGCCGTAAATCGTTTGCGCTGTGCAGTAAGAATAGTCAATGTCAGCCCGTAGTGTATGTAGAGGTACTCTACCTTCACGTGTCCACTCTGTCCGGGCAATTTCTGCACCGTTGAGCCGACCACCAACTTGAACCTTAATACCTTGAACACCTGCTCTTTGAGCGCGTTGAATAGCTTGGCGAACTACCCGACGGAAGGAAACACGGCGTTCTAATTGTTGAGCGATATATTCGGCTATCAAGTAGGCATCGGCATCAACTCTTTGAACTTCAACTACGTTAATGCGAATTTGACGGTTGCTACCCAATAGGTCTTGGAGTCCGGTACGCAGTGATTCAATACCTTGTCCACCCCGACCTACTACCACACCTGGTCTGGCTGTCCGTACCTCTAGGTCGATTTGATCAGCTTTGCGCTCAATGCGTACTTCGGAAATGCCGGCATTGTTTTGAGCGTATCTACCCAGTTTTTGTTCTATGTATTTCCGAAGTTTGTGGTCTTCTTGTAATAGTTCTGGATAACGGTCAGGAACGGCAAACCACCGGGATTGATGTTCTTGAGTAATACCCAGACGAAAACCGACTGGATGAATTTTCTGTCCCACAAATGCTTCCTCTAAAATTTCTTACTGTACGCAATTAGTTGTGTCTTTCTTTTGCTTATTTGCCTGTGGTACCAGCACCAACAGCGACAGTTATATGACACGTTGGCTTGCGAATTTGGTAAGCTCGACCCTGCGCTCTGGGTTGGAACCGTTTCAGAACTGGGCCTTGATCGGCGTATGCCTGAGTGATTACTAGTTCTGCCCGATCTAAACCTTCGTTATGTTCAGCATTTGCAGCGGCACTTCTTAGCACCTTTAATACTGGTTCACAAGCTCGATAGGGCATGAATTCTAGGATAATCAGGGCTTCTCGATATGAACGCCCCCGAATTTGATCGAGTACACGACGCACTTTAAAGGGAGAAATGCGTATAAACCGGGCGATCGCTTTAACTTCTGTAGTATCAGTTGCCATAATTTTCTCCATCTTTGTCATTTGTCAGTTGTTAGTTGTCAGTTGTCAGTTGTTAATGACTAATGACTACTGACTCATGACTACTGGCTATCTCCCTGATTTTTTGTCACTTTTTCCATGACCCCTGTAGGTACGTGTGGGGGCAAATTCTCCCAATTTGTGACCTACCATTTGCTCATTGACAAATACGGGAACGTGCTGTCTACCGTTATGAACAGCTATGGTATGACCTACCATCATGGGCAAAATTGTCGATGCTCTCGACCAAGTTTTAATGACTTGCTTTTCGTTTTTAGCGTTCAGCTTTTCAATTTTGCTGAGTAAGTGATCCGCAACGAAAGGACCTTTTTTTAGAGAACGACCCATAGTTCGATTTTTGATTTTGAATTTTTGATTTTGGATTTAGAATTTCGGATTTTGGATAATTAAGTTTCTCATTAGGTTTCCCCAATTTCAGAAGGATGCCTACAAGTAGAGCTAATCTAAAATCCAAAATTTAAAATCTAAAATTCTAGGACTGGCGACCACCACGACCGCGTTTAGAAGATTTCCGACGGCGACGTACAATTAGCTTGCTACTTGCTTTTTTACGTTTCCGTGTCTTTGCACCTAGAGTAGGTTTACCCCAAGGTGTTACAGGACCGGCTCTACCAATGGGCGCTCTACCTTCACCACCACCATGTGGGTGGTCAACCGGGTTCATGACGCTACCTCTAACCTTTGGACGGCGACCCTTCCAACGATTACGTCCTGCTTTACCAGCACTCAGGTTTCTTGCATCGGTGTTGCCTACTTTACCAATGGTGGCATAGCAGTCACGACGAATTAGGCGAACTTCACCGGAAGGCAACTTGAGAGTTACATAATTACCTTCTTTTGCTACAACTTGCGCTTCTGCACCAGCAGCACGAACGATTTGACCGCCTTTACCTGGGGTCATTTCAACGTTGTGAACACTAGTACCCAAGGGAATTTTGAATAGAGGTAAGGCATTACCATCTTCAAAGGGAGCATCAATACCAGCAATAATTGTTGTTCCAACTTTTAATCCATTGGGATGCAGAATATAACGCTTTTCGCCATCTTCATATAGCAACAGGGCTATTCGCGCATTCCGGTTAGGATCGTATTCAATTGCTGTGACTGTAGCGGGAATATCCCGTTTATCTCGCTTAAAGTCAATAATCCGATAAAGTTGTTTGTGGCCGCCTCCCCGACGACGGCTGGTTATCCGCCCTTGATTATTCCGACCTTTGGGACGGTGTACTGATTCAGTTAATGATTTTTCTGGCTCAGTTTTAGTAATTTCCGCGAAGTCAGAAACTATAACTTGGCGAGTACTAGGGGTATAAGGGCGATAAGAACGAGTACCCATAAGTAATTTTGGATTTCGGATTTTCGATTTTTGATTCAGAATTTGTTTGATTTCGATTTTCGATTTTTAATTGTTTTTTGGCAATTTATTGACTAGCCCAATTTAAAATCTAAAATCTAAAACCTAAAATTCTTAAACTTCTGGGAATAGAACTTGTCTAATTTTCTCTACATCCCCAGATGCAATGGTGACAACAGCTCTTTTGTATTGAGGTCTGTAACCGATAAATTTACCAACGCGGCGCTGTTTGCGTGGTGGCAATGCGGTGTTAACTTTAACAACCTTGACTTGAAATAAGTCTTCGATTGCCGCTTTAATTTCTGGCTTGCTCGATTTTGGAGTTACTTCAAAAGTGTATTTGTTTTGCTCCATCATGATGGTCGCCTTTTCGGTGAGAATTGGACGACGTACTAAGTCGGCAAGGTTACGGGGGTCAAAGTTAGGCACTGTAGACCTCCTGAATTTTTTCTAAAGCTGCTGATGTTAAGATAATTTTGTCAGCGTGCAGTAAATCGTAAACATTTAGTTGGTCAGCAGCAATTAGCTTTAAATTCTCTATATTGCGGGCTGACAAAAGTACGTTTTCTGCTATCTCAGACAAAATCAACAATGACTTTTGTTCTGGTAATGCTCCCCAACGAGCTAATGCTGCTACCAATTCTTTGGTTTTGGGGCGTTGTAGTTCGTTGCTAAATTCTTCTACAACTATCAAATCTTCGGCGCGACTTACGAAGGCAGTCCGCAGTGCCAAACGCCGTTCTTTACGGTTCAGTTTCAGGTTGAAATCTCTGGGTTTAGGTCCAAAGATTACACCACCACCACGCCATAGGGGTGAACGAATAGAACCTGCACGAGCGCGACCTGTGCCTTTCTGTCTCCAAGGTTTGCGACCACCACCTCTGACTTCAGAACGAGTTTTGGTGCTGGCAGTTCCTTGGCGAGAATTGGTCATTTGTCTGACCAATGCGCGGTGTACTATATGAGCCGCTGTTTCTGCTTTGGCAACTCGCAAGTCAAAGGTTGTTTCCCCAACTTGCTCTCCTTGCCAATTTTTTACTACACTCTCAACCATCTTTGTGTCCTTTGTCAGTTGTCAGTTGTCAACTCACAACTAAAACTATTTATTACCAACTTTATTTGTAGGTACAACATTCACTAAGGCTCCTGGTTTACCAGGAATAGCACCTTTGATGAGAATTAAGTTGCGTTCTGCATCTACTCGCACTACGGTTAGTTTGCGAATTGTGACACGAGTGCCGCCTAAACGCCCTGCCATCCGTTTACCGGGATAAACACGACCAGGAGTTGTACCAGCACCGATGGAACCTGGCGCTCTGTGGTTTTTGGAACCATGGGACATGGGACCGCGACCGAAGTTATTACGCTTCTGGTTGCCTGCAAAACCGCGACCGATACTTGTACCGATCACATCTACAATTTGACCTGCACTAAAAATATCTGCTTTAAGTTCTTGACCTAAAGCATAATCGCCGGAGGCATCAGTGCGATACTCGTTCAAGTGCCGCAATGCTGGGGCGGATGATTTAGCTAGGTGGCCTAGCAGTGGTCTATTTAACGCCTTGGGTTTCACTTCGCCATAACCAACTTGAATGGCAGCGTAACCGTCGGTCTGTTTCGTTTTAACTTGCGTGACAGTGCATGGCCCGGCTTGAATGACGGTTACAGGAATAGCTCTTCCTGCATCGTCAAATATTTGGGTCATGCCCAGCTTGGTGCCGAGAATACCTACAGACACAGTAACTGGTTCTCCTTTCTAGTTGCTGACCTTAAAATCGGATTTGCTTGAGACAAGATTCGTAAACGTCGTTTTTTTTAGGAGGAAGTTAGCCTCCACAATTTGCACTGTCTAAGCGCCAGTCCAAGTTTTTTTGACGCAATAAATTGTGTCTCTACTGTTTTAGTGAATAGGTTTATATTCACTCACTTGTTCTCCAGAACAGCCATAATTACTTTCCCAATGGGAAGGCATTACTTCTGGAATCAATGCAAGACGTGATGGCTTTGCGCTTTGTGCAGCAATGCTTTCGTCCAAGCAATTGCTCTGGCACTCTCCGTTTGTAGTAGGACTTAAGCGGGTTTTTCCACTCAGTATCCGTTTCCTCAGACTTAATATAATGCCATAAAACCAACATTATTGCTCAGGTTCTACTTCTTTAAATACCTTAAACTATTGTTTGAGGATTTGCCTTGTTTTAGGGGCTGCGGGAGTGAAAGTGGTCTGGAGCTTTGATTTGGCTTTGGTTTTTTAGCCGATCGCTCCTAAGTTTGACCTCAAAGCTTTTTTAGTTTAGCAGTCTCTTATGCATTTACACTAGATTATTCTCTGGGAAATCAAAGTCATCAAATTTTGATGCTTATACTAGTCTAAAAGTGCTAAATAGAAAAACTATCTAATTTTACTGTTTGGTCACAATCTAATAATATAAATCATTGATTTATTTTTGTCCAGCAATCTACAGGTAGATTTTCTTTGAGGGATGAATAAAGGCGAGAAAGTAAAAACTTGTCTACCCTTGATGACCAAATTTTGCTGAATGCTGAATTATGTGACTTAATCTAACTTAATCTACCATCAAAGGGTCAATAATAGAGATATCTGAGTGGGATAAGACGAAAATCTATGGCACTAATTACCACTGGCAACGGTTTAATGCGCGATTTGGAGAAATTTGGCGCTCTGGGTGTGTATGTTCCTTTGGAAGGGGGCTATGAAGGTCGGTATCGCCGTCGATTGCGGGCAGCTGGCTATATGAACCTTCACATTACTGCGAGGGGACTAGGGGATGTTGCGGCTTATTTGACGAGAGTTCATGGAGTTAGACCTCCCCATCTAGGTAAAAAAAGCACTGGTAGTGGTGCAGCTGTGGGTGAGGTTTATTATTTACCGCCAATGATTAGCTATCAGTTAGAACAGCTTCCACCTAAATCTAAGGGTCTATTGCTGTGGATTATTGAGGGACATATTCTTTCTAATCAGGAAGTGGAGTATTTAGCTAATTTGCCTAAGTTGGAACCACGGGTTAAGGTGGTGATTGAACGGGGTGGCGATCGCTATTTCCGTTGGACACCTCTGGAAAAAACTCTGTTAGCTAGTTAATCACTAGGGGCGGGGCAACCCCGCCCGTCCATGCTTCAAAAGCTGATAGTGTAAATTAAGTCAAATTCTCGATAGATAGCCAAACGGCAAGAGTGAGTAGGGTTTTCTATCACTTCGTAATCTAAACCACCTGTAATCTGTGTTACTGGTCGCCTCAACGGTTTTTCAAACTGATACCACTCACGGTTACTCCATTCAAATATGGTTGCGTCTAGGGAATTTTGTAATTCGGATGCTAAAAGTAAAAGTTCTAATTTATCTTGACGACTACCAGTGATAAAGCATCTAAGGGAAACTGACTGGGTAATTAAAGGTCTGGGTTCGTTTGCTGCTATGGTGTTGCATTCTCCCAGTTCAATATCATAAGGCTCTAAATGCAGATTTTCTAGTTGCTGCCAAGACTGTTCTATCTCATTGAGGCGGTTGTCTAGATAAGGTAGTAGTCCTAGTTTGGCATCAGTTAAAAGTTGACGAATATTAGAAGGCTGGGTCATTACTGAATTTTTCTCCACTATGCAGTCAGATTATCGTTTTGTTGACTAGGTGGGAGATAAACTTTGGAAAACTTTGTTTCTGGAACCATTAATTTGGGCGGGCAAAATACTCACTCGACAAGAGTTATCAGAATTAGATTGTAAAAAGGAGACTATTTATCTTAAAAATCGTCATACTGAATGAGGTAGAGAAAAATCCACTCTCTGCCAATTTTGAGTGAAGGTGAACAAGCAAAAATGAGACGTAAATCTACTGGTAGATCAGCTACTACTTCTAAACCCCCTGCTTTCCAATCCCCTTTATTTAACTTCACTACTATTGCAATTTTGGGAGGGGTGTTGATTTTGGGAATTGGTATTGGGATTGCTTTTAGTTCTACAAGCACGTTGAGTCCATCTAATGTGGCTTCTCGTGAGTTTATTGATACTAAAGCACCAAACCCTGAAATTTGTGTGCAGTATGGAGCCAGTGCGATGGTGATGGATGCCAGATTATTTGTAACTCTTAATCCCTTTAATGTCTATGTAGCCCAGCCGAATATACGTCCTGGATGCGTGATCCGCCAAAATAACTGGGCAATTTTAGAAAATAAAAAACTCGTATCATCAGATCAGGTAAGGGAATGTAAAAATCGCCTCAATACTTTTGGCTTTACAGGTAGCTTAGACAGTGAAAAGCCTGATATTAGGTGTATATACCAAAATGAATCTGCTCAAAATTTCTTCTTATCTCAACCAGGGGCAGTTGGCCAACCTCAGGATACAGAAAGATTTTAGTTTTAGTTTTTGGGGAATGGGTGGCTATGTTTCCCATTCCCCATTACCCAGTGCAATCATGAATCTATTATTTTTGTATAGGAAGTGGTTGACCAAACTCAATTATGGGAATATTGGGAACTTGATCTAAATAGTTTTCTGGATTAGGAATATTGGGTAAAGAATTAGGGACTGTAATGATGTTGTTATTCTCGGAAGAATTAGCTGGGAGAATAATTAAGTTGGATTGGCGAGAATTGGGGGGCGGTACAATTACAAAGGGTTGCTGGTTTAGGGGTAAGTTGGTAGATGGTGGTGGGAGAGTGTTTAAAGGGGGAGGAGATAGCTGATTAGTTGGGAAAAGTGGAAAGGGTGATTGTGAAGAAGTGCTATTATGAAGGATAGTGGGGCTTAATACCCAGCGAGTGGGGTTTTTTGGGGAATTAGACTGAAGTTTTACTTGGTTGGTATCGACAAAACTTCCTGGTTCTAAATCTATGACTATGCGTGTGATATTAGGGCTGAATTGGGAAACGCGAATTTTTTGAATTTTTCCACCAGTATAGTTTTTTTGGTTGTCAACATTGCCTAATTGGGTATTAGGCAAATCTACTACTAAACGCGGGGGTTGAGGAAGATAGAAATACTCAGGTGTTGTGGCTGATGAAAGTATGATTTCTAGTTGCTGTGTTTTGGGGTTCAATTGCCATTTATTTAGTTTGGCTAGTGATGCAGCGAGGCTAATGCCAGTATTTAGGATAGTTGCTGCGGATAGGCTAAATAAGCTAATTCTGAAAAGATATGATGGAGTTCTGAGTTGATTTTTCATGTTTTAGTGGCTATTTAACTTGGTATTTGATCTGTTTGGGGTAAAGCGGTAAATTTTAGAAATTGCACACTATACAAATTGAAGATGATATGAATCAACGATAATTACTTAGTTCAGGCTTTTGGAACAGCATATTAGTAGAGTGCGTCAGATGTAAAATGTTTGATCGTGCCGACTTAACTTAATTACGAATTATTTCTTTGGTGTTAACTTCTGGTATTAGGGAACTGAGATGAGAGGTAACTTGACTATAGCGACGGGTGATGAGTAGTGAAGAACGGCATTTTATTGCTAGTTCATCTGTGTAGCGTCCTAGAGTTTGTTTTTCAATTCCCCAAGCGCGACTAGTGCCAGCAATAGTTAAATCAACATTTTCTGAAGCTGCAACTACAGCTTGCATTGGTTCAGGAGAGGCAACGGTTTTTATTTCTATGCGATCGCTTACACTAGCTGGTAATTGCTCAATCATCGAGTGCAGTTCATAACTCAATTCATCTTGGCTTTGATTTCCGGTTAAAACTTGTAAAATCTGCAATATGCAAGTATCACGGTTAATTAGCAGTCTGAGGGCTAGTATGAGGGCTAAATCATCGTGGATATTTGCAGAGTAGGGAACTAGCAAACTTTCTAAGCGATCGCTTCCCCGATCTATAAATACAGCTACATCTACTGGTGCGCTAGTCAGAATTTGCCCAACTCTACCACCTAAACGATTGTTACTAAAAGCAGGACGATGCCATCCGACAAGAATTAAATCAAGTTGTTCAATTTTGGCTATTTGTGCTGTTTCTCTAGCAACGTTGCTCGATATGCGAACAATGGGATGTATATATGCTCTGATGATTGGCGGTTCTAAAGTATCAATTAATTCTTCTAACTGATGACGACGCTCGGAAATTAATCGGTTAGCTTCAGTTGGGGTACTTTCAAAACCATAATTTTCTTCTAACTCAATGAGGCTGAGAGGATTGATCACCGCTGGCTGTCGATAATTGAGAGCTAATGCTACTGCTAACTGTACTAAACCTTTTTGAGTTGTAGGGTTAGCTACGGGTACTAAAATGCGGTAGGGGGTAACGAAAGATTCAATACTTTCTGTCACTTCTGTTTGTATTTTCTGTTCTAGTTTTGGTTCTACTACGTCTAATTTGATTAAGCGTTTTGGATATGTCCATTCTAGTAACGGGGATGTCATAAATGTTGTTACCAAAGCCATCACTACCAGCATGGTAAATAGCAATGGCGAAATTACACCCAACTCTAAACCAATATTCAAAACAATTAATTCTGTTAAACCGCGAGTATTCATTAACCAACCGAGGGCTGATGCTTCTCGTTTATTAATACCACTGAGGCGAGCAGCTATATAAGTACCACTATATTTACCTAAAATTGCTACTCCTAAAATTAATCCGCATAATAGCCACAATTCAGGACGGTTGATTAAACCTATTTGTGTCCGTAAACCGCTGTATGCAAAAAACACAGGTAGCAGAAATATTAAGACAAAATCTTCAGTTTTGATCGCTAATTCTCTCACTAATTCTGCATTTTTGGGCATTACTGCTCCTAATAAAAATGCCCCAAAAATTAGGTGAATACCGATAAATTCAGTAATGAGAGCAGAAGCTACAACTCCCATATAAATTAAAGCCACAATAAATTGGCTCAAACGTCTAACACGGCTGTAATGGGTACTAAGGCGTTTAAGAAACCAACGCCCAACCGTGAACATGAAGACTATGTAGATTAAGCTGGTCAGAATAGTGAGAATAGCTTTTTGATCGATGCTACCATTACGAGCAACTGCGATCGCTACTGCCAAAATACACCAGGCTGTCACATCATCAACTGCGGCACAAGTTAAGGCTAATGTCCCCAAACGTGTTTGCTGTAAATTGTTTTCAGTAATAATTCGTGCCAATACAGGAAAAGCTGTAATCGACATAGCTGCCCCTAAAAATAAAGCAAAAGCAGCAAATGAAACAGATCCGTTGGCGACTAGAGGATAAAGCAGCAACGATAAAATCGCTGCCAGAGAAAAAGGAACAATAATGCTGATATTGGAAATCAGAACAGCAGCTTTTAAGTTACCCCTGAGATATTTTGGATTTAGCTCCAAACCAATCAAAAACATAAAAAATATCAGTCCTATCTGAGATAAAACATTCAGAAAAGGAATGGTTTCTGGTGGAAACAGGGTAGCTGCTGCATGGGGAGCAATTAAACCGAATAAAGATGGGCCGAGCATAATTCCGGCCACAATCTCACCAATTACCAATGGCTGCTTAATTGATCGAAATGCCAATCCTACTAACCGTGACATTCCAATCACAATTAGCACCTCAACCAGGACTAGAATAACTGTGTGCATAGTTTCCTCTCAACAGACTATCCGGGTTCCCTAAGATGATTCTTTAAATGGCGACAAAATGTCAACCTTGTTAGAGACAATACAGGTGTATTTCTCTTCATTTGTCATGTTAATTATTGTTGCTAACCTTATATCAACACCAAAGAATTCTGGTGTTTAATTGCATTTTTAATCGAAAAATAACTTATACGTTAGCTATTTTAAGTTAAACTGTTTGTGAGTCTTTTTATAGGATTTTAAGGTAAATTACCCTTGAATATCACGAATAAAAGTTAAATTTCAATTAAACTTAGGTTGTGAATGTAGTAACTGGTGAAAATAGTCAATAATTTAATTGAGTAATAATTTGATATTCTATTTTTTTACAGAACCAAGTATTTATGCATAGTTTTATCCTGTAAAAAATAGCTAATAATTGTTATGACATGAGGGTAGTAATAATTGCTAAACTCACAAGAATCAATCATAAAATAGGATAAATTATGTTTTGTTAAAGTTCAATATTGAGGATAATTAATTTTAATAAACCATAAGCCTGAATAAGAGCGTCCATTGTTACCGACTCATCGAGTTTTCTCCGGTTTCTGACTGCTATATGCTGAATGCTGACAATATTATGGAATACAGAATCTGGGTTAAACGTCTGAGAAACAGCTTGTTTGATTTTTGAACTGCTGAATTCTGCTGTATGATTAATAACAACCAAAAATTTTCTCTCGATTTTCAGGAATTAAGAGGAATCTGGTATGTAAATTTGTAGTTAAATTTTGTTAAGATTAAATACAATACGGCCTTAGCTTTCCCCCAACCACCTATCCCCTACTAGAGAGACATTTCATGCTGCGACTTGAACATATTAGTAAAATTTATCCTACAGGCGAAGTTCTTAAAGATATCAACTGGGAAGTCAAACCAGGCGATCGCATTGGCTTAGTAGGCGTTAATGGTGCGGGAAAATCGACTCAACTGAAAATCATCTCTGGGGAAATGGAACCCACTAGCGGCGAAATCATTCGTCCTAACAGCTTACACATAGCTTATCTTAATCAAGAATTTGAGGTAGATCCTACCCGTACAGTTAGAGAAGAATTTTGGACTGTGTTCCAAGAAGCCAACAATGTCCAGATGGCTTTAGCTCATGTACCGCAAGAGATGGAAACAGCTAATCCAGAGGAATTGGATGAACTAATCCACAAGTTGGATCGCTTGCAGAGACAGTTTGAAGCGTTGGATGGTTATAACTTAGATGCACGCATTGGTAAAATCTTACCAGAAATGGGTTTTCAGGTTGAAGATAGCGATCGCTTAGTGAGCGCTTTCTCTGGTGGTTGGCAAATGCGAATGAGTTTAGGTAAAATCCTGTTGCAAAAGCCAGACTTATTACTGCTGGATGAACCGACAAACCACCTAGACTTAGAAACCATCGAATGGTTAGAAAATTACCTCAGAGGGCTGATTACACCAATGGTCATAGTTTCCCATGACCGGGAGTTCCTTGATCGTCTCTGCACCCAAATAGTGGAAACTGAACGCGGTGTTTCTTCCACTTATCTCGGTAATTACTCTTCTTACCTGCAACAAAAAGCTGAAAATCAATCAGCACAACTGAGTGCCTTTGAACGTCAGCAGAAAGAAATAGAAAAACAGCAAACCTTTGTAGATAGATTCCGCGCTAGTGCAACCCGCAGTACCCAAGCCAAAAGTAGGGAAAAACAACTAGATAAAATTGAACGCATCGAAGCACCTATTGCCGGTGTGAGAACTTTACATTTCCGATTTCCTCCCGCACCTCGCAGCGGACGGGAAGTAGTAGAGATTAAAGATTTAACCCATGTTTATGGGGATAAAATTTTATTTTTGGCAGCAAATCTTCTAATTGAAAGAGGAGATAGAATTGCCTTTCTCGGCCCCAACGGTGCAGGAAAATCCACGCTGTTAAAACTTATTATGGGTGCAGAACCACCCACAGAAGGAATCGTTAAATTAGGTGATCACAACGTTATTCCTGGTTACTTTGAACAAAACCAAGCTGAAGCATTAGATTTAAATAAAACCGTCATGGAAACTATCCATGATGAAGTTCCCGACTGGACAAACGAAGAAGTTCGCACGCTGTTGGGAAGATTTTTATTTACTGGTGATACCGTATTTAAGAAAGTTGGGGCATTAAGTGGAGGAGAAAAAGCTCGGTTAGCATTAGCAAAAATGCTATTACGTCCAGCAAATTTACTTATTCTAGATGAGCCAACAAACCACTTAGATATTCCTGCAAAGGAAATGATGGAAGAAGCCCTGCAAAACTATGATGGGACAGCGATTGTAGTATCTCATGACCGTTATTTTATCTCTCAGGTAGCTAACAAAATTGTCGAAATTCGTGATGGTGAATTCCGCGTTTATTTGGGAGATTACCATTACTATCTCAACAAAATTGCTGAAGAGAAAGAACAAGCTAAGTTAGCAGCTATAGAAGCTGAAAAAGCTGCAAAAAAAGCTGCGAAAGCCGCGAAAGCGTCTGGAAAACGGAAATAGGTTTATAGGTGCAAGGGGAAGACACAAATGAACCTATCAACTAATGGCTAGGGTCTAGAAATGACAAATACCTCACTCATGATCAGCGGGGTATTTGCTCTTATATATGAAAAATTCTTTCTAGACCTTCTTGAGATGTTTTTGATTCGTTGATAATAAAGTCTTCTGGTCTTTTGTATTCTTGAAATATTTTTTCGATACGTTCTATAGTTAATAGCTCCATAAAATCTGCTATTCTTTCTCTAGATAACATTTCTGTTTTATTAATATAGTTACTGATTTTGGAAGGATACGGGGAGATTCCTATATTAGGAACTCCTAATATATCTGCTAGTATTATGGAATGAAGACGATTGCCAAAGTGAAAATCCATTTGACTCAGAATTTGCAAAAAATCTTCTGGTTTATCCCATGAATGTATTTGGCAATTTCCGACAGGTAAATATTTTTGGCTCTTCAGTAGTTGCTATGCTAAACTAATAATATAGATGCCAATTAAGTAAACATCTAACTCGGAAATTGTCAAAGTTTCTAAACCCATAACTAGAACGTTTGATCAGCTTAAGTTTGTTATTAATTCCTTCTACAGTACCACTAGTTGTTCGGTTATCAAAGTAAGCAATAATTTCATCAAACCAACGAATAATAGTATTGTTACTATTTGGGAAATATTTTTTAGCTTTTGATAGCCACATACCCAGTTTAAAGACTCCCGTATACCAATCACGAGTATTATTAAAAATCGTTCTAATTTTCTCTTTCAGTTCATGCATTACTTTCAATACAGGGGATACATTTTGAACTTGAATAAGTTTGTGTAATTGCTCCTCATTTAAATTCTCTTCATTCTTAAGTAAGGGATATTTACTATTTTTCAGACCTGATAATATTTGTTCATATTTAGATTTTTCTTCTGCTGAATTTGCTTTTTTAATTAACTCTTCTACGCTGCGTTTTTCTTTTTTTCTTTGTGTATCTAGTTCTTTATTTATCTGTGCCATTACATGAAATCTATCTGCTACTACCTGGGCATTTGGCATTAATTCTATGACTAAATTTTTATAGCCTTGCCACAAATCTATACTGACTTCTTCTATTTGTTCTAAAACCTCAAATCCCCATTCCATAAGAGTTTTCTTGATTATTTCTTGCGTACGTCCATTTAATATAGTAATTAGTTGAGATGTATCTAAATCTATTAAGACTGCACAGTAATTACCTTTGCCTTTAATCAGAGCTATTTCATCAAGTCCAAGTCTTTTTAAGTTCAGAGGTTTTAAATTGGGTAATGTTTCGGATGCATCTTTTAGCATCCGTTCTATTTCTTCCGTTGTCACTATACCTTTTGACGCTACACTATGAATATCATTCTCTAAAACTTCTTGTATTGTCTTATGTGCCAGTCGCTTTGTAAAAGTCCTTTTTTTTCTGACAAAATCTAGGTCTTCGCTAAACGGTTTTTTACATACAGCACATTTGAACTGTCGTCTATTAATTTCTAAAAATACTGGCTTTTCTCCAAAAGGTAAGTCTTTAATAATGTGGTGATGGTTTTGATGTAATTTATGGCTTTTTGTGCCACAGTTGGGGCAAGTACCATATGACTTTTTTGATTCGGTTTGTAAAATCATTCCAATCCCACTATGAAGACGATGTGATATGACTTTTACATCATCTAAATCAAGAAGCTCTGTGAGAATTTTAATATCTCTTTTGCCAGTCATAACTCTAACTTTATCTAAAAATACGGTTAATTGTATTTATACTTAACAATATATATTGTTCATATGTCAATACCTGTAAGACTTTTAGTCAGTTTTTAATATGTTTTTTAATAGTATTTTATGCCTACTGCTAATAATTTGGCATAATAGGTAATGAAGAGCCATATTTTTTCAGTAATTCATGGAATTTATTATCATTCTGTTCACTACCCATATGTCCGGGTAGTAAATGGATTACAGAATTGTATTTTTCAATTAGTGGTATTAACTGCTGGGCATAAAATTCGGCTCTACTATCACCCCACCAATGTTTACCAGAGAAAGATATATTCTTTAAAGAATTTGCAGTTTTATTTAGCTGAATAAATTCTTCATAATAACTTAAATCTAAGAATGCTAAGTCACCACCAAGACAAAAAGAATTAGTAAATTTCAGCTTTTCGTTTACCAATTCATAGGAATTATTGTCTCTAACATATAACAAATCTGCTTGTTTGAAAAAATTAGTTACATCCTGCTTTTCTCCTGCATTCATACTTTCTAAGCCTATGCCTAGAAAACAAAAACGCTTACCTAATAATTTAGCTAAAGTTTGCAGAGTTGATAAATTCTTGGGTACACTTTTTAAGTCTAAGGTTCCTCCTCCCCAAGCTACACAGTCACTTTGCTATAAAAGAAATAATCTTTTGATTTTTGATAATTGGAAATGACTAAATAGAGCAATCTTTTTGCTGCTGATTTGATAATAGTTGTCATTGCAAATTAAAAATACTTTTTCAACTGCTTCTCTTTTGCTAAAAAAATTAGTTAAATGTTTGACGAATAGATCATCACCTATATTTCTATAACCATAATATCCCATTAGCATTATTTTCATGATGCAGTATGACCTACTTAATGAATATTTGTATCAGCATAATTCATTAACTTTATAATTCATTTTTGTAAAAATGTCACGAGTACACTACGGCTGATTAGTTATGATTATGTTGTCTGTGCAACAATCGGAAAATTTTCTCCCTTTGCTGCCTTGATAATCAGTATTTAACCAGTTATGATATTACACCGTCTTGCTATTAGTCTAATTTAGAGTAAATGCACTTACTAATCTATTTAGCAGGGTAATTAATTGAAATGCCTTCAGTTTTTAGGAAGGAAGAGATTGAAAAGTTTTTCTTTTTAAGTACCCCAACTGATTGTTAAAGGTTGCTGTGCTAAGATTTTAGTATAAAGTTCTTCTAAACGGGTAATATTATCGCTGAGGGTATAACGCTCCAATACTCTATTTCTCGCTTTTTGTCCTAATAAAGTTGTTAACTCTGGATGATCTTGGAACAGTGGTAAAAGAGTTCTGAGTTGCGATCGCACTGTTTTCGTGCTAATAATGACACCTGCACCCTTTTCCAGTACTTCCCCATCTGCGCCTACATCTGTAGCTAAACAAGCTAGACCACAGGACATAGCCTCCAACAGAGATAAAGACAAACCCTCTACCAAAGAGGGCAAAACAAATACATCAGCACCCCTTAAAATTTCAATACGCCGATTTTCATCTGCGATAAATCCTAACCAGATGATGCCATCTTCCTGCCCATAAAATGGCTCTAAGGAAGGTTTTAACGGGCCATCACCCACAATCAATAATTTACTATTGACTCCCATATCCGACTGCTTCCAAGCACGTAGCAGGGGTTCAACATTTTTTTCTGGTGCGATACGTCCTTGATACACAAATAAACGTTCGGCACCAAACTCTGCTTTGATTTTAGAAATACCTGGAGAATACTTAACAGTATCAACACCGTTGGGAATCACAGCCAGTTTTTCTTCCCTGACTCCCATACGTGCTAATAATTCCCTTTGAATTTGGGAAAAAATAATTACCCGATCATAGTGATCTAAAAAAGGCGCGTATAGCTGATAAGCTAAAATTTGTGTGCCGGATATTAATTTTGCCCCTTTACCAGCAAATGGAGTGTGGAAAGTAGCCACTAGAGGCAAGTTTAATTCTTGGCAAATTTCTGGTAAAACAAAATCTAGCGTCGATAGAGTTAAAGAAGCATGAACTATATCTGGCTTGATTTCTCGCAACGACTCAGTTAAAACCTTAGTCGCTTTAAAAGTGGGAATAGTATAAACTTGAGACTTGTAAATAAATGGTAAGGAAACTTCTTGACAATTAGGCCAGTTTTGGGGTTGAGATTCTTCTTGGGCAAAGTGAAGAAAGCTAACTTGATGTCCCCTGTCTAGCAAAGCATTGGTAATTTCTCGACTGTAAGTGACATTGCCGCAAAAGGGCGTTTTTTTTCCAATCCAGGCTATACGCATTCTTTGATTAGCTGTGAATAAAAGCGGTTTTAGATTATTTGTATTTTATACTTAGCTGTTTTTATGCTGTAATTCTTGCTGGATATTTTATCATGATGAATAGCAGCCATATCATAGTTTAAAAGCTTATATTCAAGCCAACAAACAACTGATTTTATGGTTTTATTCAATCTTGCTTGCAAGTTGTGAATTAGCTAAATTGATAACAACTTAAACAGGATAATCTTGGGTGATTCCCAGCAAGTATTACATGAGTTTTCGCTGGATTAAGTTTAGCACGAAAACCAAAGGTTTCACTAAGTTATAGATGATTTTCAGCCTAATAACTAATCACGAGAGTTATACCAAGTTAATATACCTCCTGAAAAGACAATTACAGCTAATCCCAAAAAGACTACCTGTAAGCCAAAAAAGGTTTCAGCTACACCAGCTAATGCTAAGGGTAGAGAAAGGGCAATGTTAATAACATTATTTTGCAGACCAAACACTTTGCCACGCATTTCTGGGGGGGTTTCTGTTTGAATAGCGGTTTGCATGGGGATACCTACTAAAGCGCCAAATAGACCAACAAGAGACAATAACAACATCACTATCCATAGCTGGGTTGTGAATATTCCCAGACCTATCAAAGATGCTGCCATGCCTAGACAACCGCAAAAGCTAAGTTGCCGATAGGAAAAGCGTTGGCCAAATTGACCGATAATTGTTGCCCCAGCAGCAATGCCAACTCCCCCTGATGCGAGTAAAAAGCCGAATTGTGAGGCTTTCAAGTTGGGGATAATTTCTGCCATGCGAACAGCGATAACTGTTAAAGCGGCAAAGACAGAAAAGAGGATCACGAGTTGTACGAGAGCATTGCGGATGCGATGATTTTCTTTGAGGTAAAGGAGACCGTCTCGCAAGTCAGAGAAAACGTGAGGAAATTCAGTTTCTGGAGGATGGGGTATTTCTTTAGTGTTGAGTAGGAGTAAAATTAATCCTGCGATCGCATAACTACCACCCACTAAAACCTCTTTACCCAGTCCACCACTACCTACCAGTTTTAGCCACAGTCCATCAGCTAATGCCAACAGTGGTTCCCCCACAGCAAACCCGATAATTAGCGATGCCATCATCGTGGTTGTGTACAGAGAATTAGCCGAAAGTAAATGCTGTTCTTCCACAATCAAAGGAATTGCTGCTTGTTCTGCTGGTGCAAAAAACTGTGTCAACGTAGAAACTAAAAAAGTCACACCCAAGATAATCAAAAAACCCACTGGCAAAACTCCCACAGGTTGCCAATCATGGGTTAACCACAACAGCAAGGGAATTACCAACACGAGAATACCCCGCCAAACATTAGTTGCTACCAAGACAACTTTCTTTGACCAGCGGTCTACAAACACACCAGCCACAGAACCAAACAGGACTGCGGGAATGGTAAAAACCATCATTAAAGCCGATACCCAACCACTGATACTCTGATCACCCTTTTGAAACTGGGTATTAATCAAAGCAATCATCAGCACCAGATATACTTTATCAGCCAGCTGACAAAAAACTTGCCCACCCCAAAGTGCGAGGAAATTCGGGTTTTTTAATACAGGTAAAAACCCTTGTTTTTGAATATTACTTGATGTATTCCCCCCACCTACACCAGATCCATTTAATTGTGTCGTTTCTGGTTGGGTTACTACTTTTAGAATTTCTTGAGTAGAATTACCTTTGCCATTAGTTTGAAATTGTGGTTCTAATGGTGTAGGTACATTAGTAGATGAAACTTCTACATTTCCATTTTTGTCCTGAGAAATATCTGTTCGGGATATTTCTTGGTTATTGATTGAATTAAGGTCAGGTTGGGAAACAGCACTGGGCTGATGGGGTGTTGTCTTCTCTGATACCCTATTGTTTTTAGCTTGACTGGGTGACAGAGGCAGGATTTTTTTATCCAAATCAGACGATTGCATCATGGTTGGCGGCAAAATAAGAATCAATCAAGGTAGCAGAGCGAATAGGACGACCCAAATGATACTGAGTGTACTGTCGCAAAATCTGCTCAATAGATAACCAGCCATAATCTGAGGCTGCCTCTATTTGCATTATCTCTGTTTGCGACAAATATTGAAGCATAAACAGTTCTTTTGCATTCAGACGATTAGAAATTGTGGGGAGGTCTTGCTGATGGATAACCGTTTCATAGCTTGGGGATTGGGGATTGGGAGAACTTTTTTTCCTGATCTCGCCATCTTCCCGTTTTCCTTTCTCCCTTTCTGAGCGTAAGCTTTTCCAAGCCTCTAAGTTAATTATCCCTCCTGTCGGCACACTAAATCCTACTTGCCAGTTGGGATTTGTCCAATCTGGGGTGACAGGAAGCTGGGTTAAGCCACAGATTTGGACTTGGGGTGTGAGTCCTGCTAAAGCTAAAAATTGAAAGACTCCATGCGCCAAATGTGCGACAACAGCGAATCCTTGACTCTTGGGTAAGGCTTCTAACCGCTGGAGGTGTTCATCTAGTAACTCATAAAGTTCTGCTTGGGGTAGTTCGCTTAAAGCTTGACAGAGGACTATTTCAGCTAAATATTGACTAGCAGCTAATTTTCCCAAGTCTTTGGTTAGACCTGGATAAGTTTTTATAGTTTGCGCTTGAGTAATTTTATCGAGTGTTGGTGTAGCATTTCCTAAGATTTTTCCTTGGGAAATCAATAATTCATTAACTACAAAAATCCCACTTCTCCCACCCAAGCTGGAGTTATGTTTACGCGCCCCAGGAGCAACCGCCCGAATTAACCCGAATTCTTTGGTTAAAATTGTCACTATCTTATCTGACTCTCCTAGTGCTTGGGTTTTGAGATTAATGCCAGTTGCTTTGTAGGTTCTACTCATTATTTATTAGTCATTAGCAAAATAAATGACAACGGACAATTCTAATGACCAGTGATTACTTGATGGTACAAGCCTGCGGATTTATCTGTGGAATTAATCCAAAATCCAAAATCTAAAATCCAAAATTGTCTGACTACTCACTTTTTTCCTTTTCTACGTGATTGCGCTGCCGGAGCAAATCCATACCGCGAGATGTGCCTAATCTTGTAGCACCTGCCATGATTAAGTCGAGGGCATCGTTGTGGGTGCGAATGCCCCCTGATGCTTTAATTCCTACCCTATCCTTGGCGATTTCTTTCAACAGTTTCACATCAGCCACCGTTGCACCACCGTTCCAACCTGTACTAGTTTTTAAGAAAGCTGCACCCGCATCCATAGCTAGTTCTGCTGCTATTCTTTTCTCTGGTTCTGTGAGTAGGCTAGTTTCTAAAATTACCTTGACACACTGCCCAGCTACTTCACAAATTGTAGCAATTTCCCGGTGAACTTCCTCGGTTTTGCCAGCTTTCAACCAGCCTAAGTTAATCATGACATCTAACTCAGATGCACCATTTTCCAATGCTTCTTGAGTTTCATAGAACTTGACTGCTGAAGTTGTGGAACCTGTGGGAAAGCCTATGACTGTACAGACTTTGGGGTTTTTGTTGTGGAGGAGTTCAACTGCTTGCCTGACATAACAGGGTTGTATGCAAACTGTTGCAAAGTTAAACCTGTATGCTTCTTCACACCATTGCTCAATCTGTTCTGGGGTAGTAATCGGTAACAGGAGCGAGTGATCAATAAATGGCGCAATATCAATGTTTGGATAGTCTGCTGCCATCGTTTGTTTTGCCAGTGATAGATTATTAAAGTTTATGAAAAATTAAGACGTTTCTTATATATTAGCCTAGAGAGCGATCGTATATCAGTTTCTCTGCCTCTGGGTTTGCGGTATACTTTCAGTACCTACGCTTGTAAACTCAAATACTGGTTTTTTACTCTCTCCCCATGAAAAGAATACGGATTAAATGAACCGCGAAGAAGCGTTCGCGTAGCGTCTCGAAGAGAAGGAAAGAGCGCGAAGAAAGAATAAGATAGGTAATCTTGAAACTGTTAGCTGTCTCAGTTTTATTGAGACAGAATTAAATTTAGTACATTTAGTTCCTGGGAGTTTAACAAATATTTTTCTGTAAACAATTTGTTTCTAATTTCTTCTAAGCTATAACTTCTAAACACCACAAAGGGAAATTCTTTATAATTATGACCTATAGGTAAAACATTATCGACGGGATATAATGACCGAATATAGATAGATAAAATATCTTTAAATCGCTGATCTTCCGATTCTTCTATTTTACTTTCAAAATATTCTTTCATCACTTCACCACTAATAAATGCAAATAATGGTAAAGCGTAATATTGATCAGGATGATGACTTTCTTGAATATAGTTCTGGGTTTTTGGTGCTGAGTTTCTGAGTCTTTGTACTAATTCCATAGCGTCTTTTACCGCATAAGTCAAACTTTCGGGGTAGGTTTGATTTCTACTAATGCTTTTTAAATTATTCCATAATTCTGCATTTGCATATTTTTGAATATCTAATAATCGCATTTGATAAGATTCTTGGATGTTTTGACTAGGTACTATTAATAAACCACCACTAATATACCCTAATTCCAGAGGTTTAAAATCCAGTAATTTATCAAAGTTTTTCGCAACTTCTAAAAATTTGCTGTTGAAATTTTCTCGAATAGCTAAATAACTTTCTTCTGTATTTTTAGAAACTAGAAAATCACCTTCTCCCATCAATAATTCTAAATTGGTATAAGCTTGTTTTAATGATGTGTGACTTTTGTGGATATTGTATTCTTTTTTCAATTGCTTAATGAGATTTTCGATTTTGCTAGAAAAACTTTCTCCCGCAGCAAAAACCGATTTTCCACCAATGGGTATAAGCAGATAATTTTTTCTTCCTATTTTACCATGACCTTGTATTCTTGTCATGATAGAAGCTTTGAGAATTAAGAGGAGATTTAATAAACTTAAAACGCTTTCCTGTACAGAAATTTGCGGTTCATCTTGATAATAAATAGAACGTTCAGCTAAATAGAAGGTCAGGTATTTATCTTGATTATCTATAATATCATTTCCCCTTCCTCGGTAAATTACCTGAATAATTTCCATCAGGTTTTTTTCAATCTCAAATTTGGGAATTTCCACCAAGATATGTTTTGCTTTGGGGAAGGATAAACCGCGACTTCCTGAAGCAGTCATGAAAACAACTTTGACACTTTCTTGATATTTTTTGAGTTCTTGTTTTTCCGCTTCTGAGATGTTCGCGTGTATTTCTAGATAATGGATATTTTTACTAAAGTTCTCTGTTCCTAATTTTTCTTGAATTTTATCAATCAGTTCTGATAATTTGGGTTTACTCTGGATGTAAACTATAAATTGTTCAACATCAGAATTTTGGATTAGATTTTGAATATCTTTAAAAATTTCTTCCTGAGATATTTTTTCTAAATCAGATTTATCTTTTAATTTAACTCTATCGCTAAATCGACAAGATTCAATAATAATTTGATAATTAATTGTTAAACTTTTTGCAGGATAGGTGTTAGTATTAATAATGATAGCAGGTGAACCTTTAAAAGTGAAACTTTCTACAGATAGAGGTTGAATATTTGACTCTGCTTTGCGGAAGTAAATTTTATTTGGTTCGGGTGAAATGTCTTCTAAATGTTGACAAATGACATTTTTATCAACGATGGAAGCATCAGCAACGATGATTTTAGTATTAAAACCATTTTCTGGGTTTGTTAACTGGAAACGCTTAACAATTTTTTGAATTCCATCTAAAAATTCTACCCCTCCTTCATCTCCAGTAATTTCATCTATCATAATAAATAGATGTTTAATACGACGGGAGATATTTCGCATTTTGGCTGGAAAGACTTTATTCTCTGGGGTACTATATGCATCACGAAAGATTCTTTCTAAATGTTTTAAAGTATCACCATAGTCTGTTTTTTTCAATGATTGTGTGGAAGCAGTAGCAATAATTTGATTATATTGTTCACAACTGATGAGGTTATACAAAGCTTCACAAATACTGTTCAAAACTCCTTTAGTTTTTTGTCCAATATCTTGAAAGGTATCATCAGTAATATGTTCAAGTCTATCTTTACGTCTGGCTTTTCTATCTACATTTTCGCTGTTGAGAAAATGAACATCTCCTAAAATGAAATCATTTTGATGTTGGTTTGATGTATATGCAACGGAGAGTTTACCGGAGTTATCTTGAATTAAGTTACTGTTGGTATTGATAGCGAAAATTCTGTCATCAACTAATTTCCCAGTTTCCCGAACTTTGAATTTTTCAATGATGTCAAGATTGACTTGTTTGCGGGGACTAACGTATAATAAAAGGAACCCATCATCTTGATATGTTTGGAGAAAATCAACGATAGCGGTAGTTTTTCCAATTCCGGGATTTCCAGTTAAGAAAATGTAGGTATTTTCAGAAAGGAGATATTTTTTAATTAGTTCATTATGCGCTTGTCGAAAATTATGATTTCCCGTTAAGTTTAAACTAGAAATTAACTCTGGTGGTACTGTTGCGACGGAGTTATAAAAATCGCTAATTGTTTCTGTGTGACGTGGTAAGATATTGATGGTATCGGGAGTTATTTTAAAAAGTGAGTTAACAAATTCTTTTCCTTGATTAAAACTTCTGTATGCGTTACGTTTGATTTGATCTAAAACCCGATGACGTGCTTGACTAATTTCTTCTTTCTGTTCTTTTTTAGAAGCATCGGTTTTATATATTTGATAACAAGTGTGGAAAATTTCGAGATTATCTGCTTGAATAGAGATAGTATTAAATGAGCGATCGCTATATCCTACCGCATTACAAATTAATTTAGAAATATCTGGAATAACCGCAGTTTGTTGGAGAAACTGACAGAAACTATAAATATAACCAGCAGCTTGAATTAATTTTGCACTTTCCTTATCCTGATATTTAAAAGCTGTAAAATATTCCTTTAAACCTGGGGAAAAATCTAAACCTAAAGACTCGGTATCAATACGTAAATTAGAAAACACACTTTTAGAACGTAAATAATTGATATCTCGTAATAATAAACTTCGTATAATTTCCACATAGTCAATATCTTCCATCTCTTCATCAGTGTGGATAGAAAATACCGACAAATCAAGACACAAAACCCGATATTTGCGTTTATATTTCAACAATATCAAAGTATCAGCATTGAGAAAATCACCCGTACCTTTATATCTATCAATATAATCTGAACTATATTCTAATTCCTCAAACTGGGAAAGAAGTTTTTTAAACCATTGTTTATCATCAATATTATGAGTACCCATGCTGTTATTTCCGTTAAAACAACATTGATAATATAGAAGTTCTAAATTTTGCAGATTTGATTTTTCATCACATCCAAGAGATTTAAGATATTCTCGAAAAAAGTTTAAACCGCATAAAAACCCCTTTTGAACAAAAAATTGACACCAAGTTTTAGCTATTTTTTGATGTACCTCATTCACAACTTTATCAATGATGCGTTTTTTAATTTTAGCAAATTTGATATTTTCTAATTCATGACGATATAAATTACCAAACCGATTTTTGAGATTATTTTTATGAATATAAGATAAGATTCCAATATTGAAACCTACCTCAAATAACCTTCCCAAGTCATCCGCAATTTTTGCTGTCATCTTTTTCCCTATTTGTAGTAAGGACTTGAGTCCTGGGTTTCATCAAGAAGGAGGAATGAAGTCCTCACTACGAACTATTCTTTTTTATTGAGTATTTGTTTGATGTGGGTTAAAAAAGCGAGAGAGTTAAAATTCCCTTTCATACGACTATGGGGAAATAACGCAACTTGACTCACTGACTCATCCCCAATTAAATTTTGATAGGGATCTAATTTTAATTGAATATCTCTTGATTTTTCATAGCGGGAAAAATGAAATAAGGTTAAACATTGCAAAATTTCATTTTTTAATTGACTGTGATCATACATCAGTCCTTTCCTAATATCTTCATCATCTAAAATTCCATCGTAGATGTTTAATAATGTCGCATAAGACATGACTCCATGATAATTAACTTCATCCGCAACTTTTAAACCATTAAATAAGTTGAAAAAAATCACAGCCTGTTTGTTATTATCTTCTGCTAAATTAGTAAGTTCTAGGGTATCCTGAATATATAATGATGTAGATTCAATCCCTGAAACTTTGACTGCGTAGTATTTCTCAAAAAACATTGGATAAATTTTGATATCATGTCTTTCTTTTTTTAATGCGGTAATGACATTTTTAGACATGAAAAACAATTCTTCATCTTTTGCGGTTTGGGTAATATGTAATGTGCTGCTGTAGGGAACTTTTGCTATATAAATAAAGTGTCTATACCCTTTTTCATAAAGTTTGTCTACATTATCAACTACTACGGTCGGATATTCAAACATTTTTTCATGATCATCAAAGTTCTCTGAGAAGGTTTTGAAAAGTTGAAATCTTGCACTGTTAGCTTCCATCTGTAAGGTAATAATTTCACCCATCAGGTTAGATTTTTTCGCTTTTGTTACCCAACAACTATCACTTTCTCGACTAGAAACTACGATGATCGCAAGTTTATCAAGTTCCTGAAATTCAAACTTATCAGTTTTAGATAAAATGAATTTTTTGGGAACAACGGAATACAACGAACTAAGAACATTAGGAATTTTAAATTTTATTTTGTTAGGGTTAGTAATAACTATTCCCTGTTCATTACTGCGATATCCATCATTAAATAAGTGTGATAATACCTTAGTTAAGGAAACTATGAATTTTTCTATTGGTGCGTTATCGGTTTTTTCTTTCAGATGTATCCTTAAAAGAGGAATAAATATCTTAGTTTGTTTTTCTAAGATGATGTGAAGACAAATATACGCAAGTAAGCTATATGCAATTTTGTAAATAATTTCTTGGTGAGATTCTAGTTTTTCTGTTTCTGAACGATGGGTAAAAATTAGCAGTTGACGATGTTGTAAGTTTTTCTTGTAAAATTCACCCCCTTCTTTCATCGCTAAAAATATTACAGGTAA
The DNA here is from genome assembly GCF_057568715.1 of Anabaena sp. EIM26. NCBI lineage: Bacteria > Bacillati > Cyanobacteriota > Cyanophyceae > Nostocales > Nostocaceae > Anabaena > Anabaena sp. EIM26. The sequence goes on from NZ_CM172472.1 coordinate 4,914,450, forward strand.
AAACCCAATACCTTGAGGAATATCATATTCCATATCAAAGCTTTCTTGATCTTCTGTCTCTAAAAAATGAAGTTCACTAATACTTATTTGTGCTGGAAGAGTGATCAGTAGGTTTTTCTGTGTGGTTGCGTTTCCTAAATTGATGTATTTCAAGCAGTCTTTAAAGTTTCTTCGCAACGCATCTTTAAATATTGTTTCTCTCTCGTTTATGGTATCAATATCATTTTCTAAAATACTGTTCTTGACGGAAATGTGTACAGGATAATGTCTGCTAGGAAATGGAGTTTCACGTTTAATTAAATTTGTTAAGACTTTTTTGAGAGTTTTGATTTTTTCCCTCACGTTCAATGTCTTAAACCCAACTATCCAAGTTCTAAATAGTTTACTTTTTGCTTCATCATCACTACTTTTTAATATTGGTAATACATCTTTTTCAAATTTCTCAATCGGATTGTATTCTAACTCAGTTTGGGGATGGTAATTTTCTGCTTTCGGGTTTTGACGAGATGCAAATATGAAATAATACAAAAATGCAATCTTCAATATTTTATTCACAAAGGTGAATTTTTTAGAATCATCTGCAATTTCGATTTGATGTTCTTTACTATCAGGATCTAAAAGATTTAGATTATAATCAAAAACTGTTTTACCTCCATACGCTTGTACTTTTCCGTCAAATTTCATTTTTACCCCAAAGGTAAATTCTATTTTCTCTCTATTTGGATCTTCTGTTTCTCCTAAATAACCTTCGATATTGGGAATAATAGGTAACATATCATAAGCTTCACTGCGGGAAAATATCGTTTGATAATTAACGGATATTCCCCCATAGTTTACTTGATAATCTCCATCTGCTTTATTACTATCGTTAATATAATCTTCTAATAATTTCAATCTTCTGATTAAGTCTTCTAAATATATTCTACCTTGAACATTTTCATCAATGTTTTCGAGGAGAAATTCTAAATATTTAATCTTGGCTAATTTTTTCAGCTTTCCTAATGTTTCTTGGTTAACTAGGTTTTGTAGACTGTAAATATCAGAGTTGGTATTTTTTGCTAAATTCTCAATAATATCTTCCAAATCTTCTTTATCCTGAGAATTTATATCAGCGAAGTTTACATCAATATATTTATTAATTCCTGTTAATAAGGATGATTGGAAATCACGGGGTTTGTCTACAGAAATTTTGACTTTATACGCTTTTAAGAGTTGTTTCTGTTTGCTATTTTCAGTTTTATTGACGGTTAATTTCTGCTTTTTTAGATTTATCGCCGCAGGAAATGGATAGGTAAAATCTAAAAGGGGTATTTTCGTTTTCTCGTCTTTTGTATATTCTCCTTTAAATGTCTGCAAATCCATCATTATTTTTTTGATAAATGCAGCTTTATCTATTGATTGATTTCCGGGGTTTTTCTGAATAGCTGCTGTTAGTTGATGTTGAATATAAATTGCAATTTCTTTAATTTGTGCAATAAATAACTCTTGCGAATTAGCACTGAAATTCAGGGTAGCAGCACGTACTGATCTTTCATTTCCTAAAGGATTATATGGGTTTAAATTAATAACTTCATTGACCACTTCGTTGATGTTAATTAATACCCTTTTATTGTCTTCGGAAATTTTAAATATTTGCTTTTCTTTTAAAACTTGTAAGATTTTCGTTAATAAATCAGTATAATCCACATTGGCTAAGTCTGGATTTATTGCTATTCTGTTCATCTGCACCTTTAGTAGTTATTTTTAAAATTACATTGTAAAAATAATAAGGTTTTGCGTCTTGACAAGTCAATACAGAATAAAAATAAAGATACCCGACTCCATTAAGAAGCCGGGTATCTTTTACACCAAAGCTGCGACTTTCTCCAATAAACCCTGAAACAACCGCAAACCATCGCTATTTCCTAACGCTTTATCTGCTGCTCTTTCTGGATGTGGCATCATTCCTAAAACATTACCTTGCAGATTACAAATCCCGGCAATGCTGTTTAATGAACCATTGGGGTTTTCCCCTTGGTAGCGAAATAGAACTTGTCCGTTATCTTCAATTTCTGCTAAAGTCTTTTTATCAGCATAAAATCGCCCTTCTCCGTGAGCAATGGGTAAAGTGATAATTTCACCCTCTGCATAACCTTGAGTCCAAGGTAAATTATTACGCTCAACTTTGAGGGGAGAACGATCGCAGATAAAATGTAAATCTTGATTTCTAGCTAATGCCCCAGGTAATAATCCAGCCTCAGTTAATACCTGAAAACCGTTGCAAATACCCAAGACAAACTTACCTTTTTGCGCGTGTTCAATCACTTGTTGCATCACAGGCGAAAAACGAGCGATCGCACCACAACGCAAATAATCCCCATAGCTAAAGCCACCAGGGACAATCACCACATCTATATCACTAATATCAGTATCTTGATGCCAAATCATGCGCGTTGGCTGTCCTAGCAAGTCTCTAGTGACATAAGCAACGTCGCGATCGCAATTAGACCCTGGAAAAACTAAAACACCGAATTTCATTGGTTACAAGGGAACAGGGAACAGGGAACAGGGAACAGGGAATAGGAAATTAGGGAAGGCAAAAGTTTTTACCAATTACCTATTACCTATTACCCATTACCAACTTCAGAACACTCCGGTTTGTGATTCAACTTCAATCAAATCAAAGCGATAATTTTCTATCACCGGATTTGCTAACATTTGCTCACACATTTGATTCATATCTTGACGTGCTTTCGGTTCATCAGGTGAGATGATAGTAACTTCCATGTACTTGCCAATACGCACCTGTTCAACGTTATCGAATCCCATTTGCTTCAGGCCAGATTGTACAGCCACACCAGCAGGATCTAAAACCGAAGGACGAAGCGTCACGAAAATTTTAGCTAAATACTTTCTTTGCATGAGGCTTTTCGCTGAATGCTGCGATCGCTATACTATAACTTTTTGCTTCCACTGAGTGAAAATATAATCACACAGCAGCTAGAGTTAATCTATCAGTTAGTCAATAAAAAAACTGATATCACAGATGCCAATCTTTAAGGGTTGTCTATGATACCAGTAATTATCTATCTAAAATCTAAAATTGGTATGAGATCCATACGCACCCGCAGTCAAGATCGGATTTTAACCCTGTTAAAAAACATTAAACAAGGTATTTCTGCACAAGATATGTACATAGAATTACGTAACCGTAGTCAAAATATGGGTTTAGCAACGGTATACCGTTCACTGGAAGCCCTCAAACTTGAAGGTAAAGTACAAGTACGGACTTTGGGTAACGGTGAAGCCCTCTACAGCCTAACCCAGCAAGATAAACATCACCTAACTTGTCTACAATGCGGCATCTCCATACCAATTCATCAATGTCCCGTCCATGAACTAGAAATCGAGTTACAGTCCAGCCATAAATTTAAAGTGTTCTACCACACCCTAGAATTTTTTGGCTTATGTAACCAATGCCAGACAAATCAAGAAATTGATAATTCGTAATGAGAATATTCTGATCTCCTTCTAATTCTTCTTCCTGACTCCTGACTCCTGACTCCTGACTCCTAGCCCTAACGGAAAGACTTTTTCAGCAAGCCCTAACTAGCGCGGTTATTATCTCTGGGAATTTCTCTACCAAATAGGGGATTGGCATCGGTGGGTACATCGGAGACAATAGAGCGCATACCCTCGAAGGCAGCGGGAATAGTGCGCGGATCAATAAACATCACCTTGCTACTATCGCTCTTACCAATTGTTGCGCCCATATCCAGATAACCTAAAGCAAACATCACTTCTACTGCTTTGTATGCATCTGGATTATTTTTGATTTTCTGGGAAATTATTTCTGCTGATTCTGCGATCGCTTGCGCCCTGAGAACCTGTTGCTGGCGTTCCGCTTGCGCCTTTAATACAATTGCCTTCTGTTCTGCTTCCGCTTGCAAAACCACCGATTTTTGACGGGCTTCTGCATCTAAAAGTTGGGCATCAGCCTTACCTCTGGCACTATTAACAGCAGATTCGCGATCGCCCTCAGAAGTTAAAATTAAGGCTCGTTTCCGCCTCTCCGCCGTCATTTGCATCTCCATTGATTCTTGCACTGCCTTAGATGGAACAATATCTCTCAATTCCACCCGCGTAACTTTCACACCCCAAGGATCAGTAGAAATATCTAATTCCCTTAACAGCAGTTCATTAATTTGGGTGCGGGCAGTAAAAGTTTGATCCAACTCTAATTGTCCCATTTCCGAGCGAATTTGCGTCAGCACCAAGTTCACCATTGCCGCCTGGAGATTCTCTACCTTATAGTAAGCTTTCTCCAAATCAACAATTCTCCAGTAAACTACCGCATCAACACTGATAGAAACATTGTCACGAGTAATACATTGTTGTGGTGGAATATCTAAAACCTTTTCTCTAATAGTTTGTTTGTAAACAATGCTATCTAAAAAAGGATTAATAAATTTTAAGCCAGGCCCCAGTTTCTCCTTATAACGACCCAAACTTTGCACCAAGACTTCATCACCCTGATTAATCACCCTTACCGACTTGAATATAACAGTCCCGCCACCAAACGTTAAAGCAAGTAACAATAAAAACTCATTCATTTTGATAACTCTCCTGAGTAGTAAGTAAATTCAGAACTACGAATGCAAAATATTTTCTGGCATCACAATCAACGTAGTTCCTTCTCGTCTAACAACATAAACTCTTTGATATGGTGGTACGCTGAGTTTGTCATCATCACATCTTGCTCGCCAAGAATTTCCCTCGTATAGTACCCGACCTGTTTGTCCCACCGGAATTTCTGTTAGAGTTTCTCCTATCACTGCATCAGTAATTTTTGACTTGAGTCTCTGTGGTTGCAGAAACCTGCGGGAAAAAACAACCAGCAGACTAGAAAACAACAGCCAAATAACAACTTGCAGCCATACATTCCCCAAACCCAAGTAAGACAATAGCGCCACGACAAAGGCACTAATTCCCATCATGAATTCCACAAAAGCCGTTGGTAGAAAAAGTTCCATTAAGCACAGAACCGATCCTGCCAGTAGCCAAATTACAGTAAAAGTTGGCATAGCGTCATCCTAGACACCTCATTTAATTAACAAATCCATATCTAAAGTTAGATACAATCAGACACTGATAATTTACCGAAATCAAAACTTGCTATCTCGAACAACCAAATTTTTGATTAAATTTAAGTAACAAGTCATCGCCAACGTTATAAAAATATAGTCTATTCTAGCGTTCCGTTCATTGATACATTAATTTAACGTAAATTTATTCTTAATAATTTATACATTATGCTTTCTACTCAACAAATCATTCATTGTCCAAATCCAGACTGTAATCAACCGATTAACTCAATTGGAGATAAAGTTTGTGCCAGTTGTCGAACTCCTCTAACTTACCGCTATGTTTGGGCAACTGGCCCAGTAGCCGCAAAAATACTCCCTCAAACCAAGATTGCAGACAGATATGAAGTAATTACACAGCAGATTTGGCTAGATACTCAACCAGCACTACCACCGGAAACACCCTCAGAATTACCTCCAGAAGTTATTCCCTACCTAAAATTATATTCAGAACGCTTACACATTCCTCAACCCTACGGATTTACTAGTTCTTCAACAGAAGAAACCCATAATATTTTGTTGTTAGAAAATGCACCCATAGATGAAACAGGAAATCTCTACCCCATTATTACCTCAGTCTGGGAAGAAGCAAAGGCAGTTAGACAACTTTACTGGCTATGGCAAATTCTCCAACTGTGGACACCTTTATCAGAATTGGGAGTAGCCGCAAGCTTGCTGTCACCAAAGAACTTACTTGTTCAAGGTTGGTGTGTACGCCTTTTAGAACTGCACCAAACATCAGAAAAACTAACTTTACAAGATTTGGGTGAATCTTGGCTGTCGTGGGTATTAGTGGCAAAGGCAGAAATTGCTACAGGCTTAGGCAACATCATCCAGAAAATGTGCCACAGTCAGGTAGATTTAGCCACAATTAGCGATCAACTCAATCAACTATTGTTAGCATCAGCAGCAGAATTGCCATTAATGCAGACAATTGCAGGAGTGACAAATACAGGCCCTATTCTGAAACATAATGAGGATGCCTGCTACCCTAGTAGTTCTAGTGATGTAGATAAATATTTACAGGCCAAATTATCAATCGTTTGTGATGGCATTGACGGACATGAAGGTGGCGAAGTTGCTAGTCAATTGGCAGTGCAATCGCTGAAGTTACAAATCCGTGCTTGGTTAAAAGATGTAGCAGAACAAAAAGAAGTAATTTCACCTGATTTGTTACAGCAACAACTAGAAGCCAGCTTGAGGGTAGTGAATAATATGATTTGGTCACGCAATGACGAACAAAACCGCCAAGGTAGAGAACGCATGGCGACGACTTTAGTCATGGCTGTACAATTACCGCAACGAATTGTTACAAATGCTGGGTGGGAATCAGACAATACCCATGAACTTTATTTAGCTAATGTTGGTGATAGTCGCGCTTATTGGATAACTCCCAACTATTGCCAATTATTAACAATAGATGATGATTTAGCAACGCGGGAAGTCCAACTGGGACAGAGTTTATATCGTCAAGCAATGCAAACACCCAATGCTAATGCCCTTACCCAAGCATTAGGAACTAAAGAAGCCGAATCTCTGCACTTTTCCATCCAGCGATTTATTTTAGAAGAAGATGGAATTTTGTTACTTTGTTCCGATGGTTTAAGTGATCATAATTGGGTAGAAAAATCTTGGCGTGATTACGCTATTCCAGTATTAACTGGTAGGCTGTCTGTGGAAGATGCTGCCCAAAAATTGGTAAAGCTGGCAAATGAAAAAAATGGTCAAGATAATACATCAGTTGTGCTGACTCTTTGCCGGATCTCCCAAGCATATTTAGTGCCTATAAAACCTGCACCAATGGTTTTAGAACCTGTTGAAACCAAGGAATCAGAAATAACCGCACCAGAAATTGAAACTTCAGAAATAGAAGTTCCAGAAATAGAATTAGCAGACAGTTCACAAGCTTTGTTGAATTTGGATCTGAGTGAAGAATCAACACCCACTCCAGTCAAACAAACAAATTTGGGTAAGCGTCTGGTGATGTTGGGAGGATTGTTGGCTTTACTGGTAGGGGGTACAGGTCTAGGTTTATTTGCTTGGTTGCAACTACATCCCCAATCTTTTGGGCAGATTTGTCGGCAACTTCCCCAAAATGTACAAACAATCTGCCCTGAACGCAAATAAGCTAAATATTTCGCCATTGCCGAGATATGGTAAAATCAACCAGGCGAGGCAATTTTAGTCATTGAGTCCGCTTGGCGCTGAAGATGGCCATCTGACTCTTGGTAACAGTAATCGTCTACCTTCAATAGATACAATGAGTCATGGCTGTGGAGATAGTTGTGGAAGAGCAAAAGCTAGGTATAAATAATGTTATGAAAGTTGGCGATCGCGTCCGCGTTAAAGAGTCGGTTATAGTTTATCATCACCCTGAGCATCGCAGCCAGGCTTTTGATCTCAAAGGTACAGAAGGCGAAATTGCTGCTATTGTCACTCAATGGCAAGGTAGACCGGTGAGTGCTAACTTTCCGCTTTTAGTTCAGTTTAGTAAAAAATTTAAAGCTCATTTACGCGAGGATGAATTAGAGGTTATTTAAATACGGGAGGAATCAGGAGTCAGGAGTCAGGAGTGAAATCCGCTTGATGTTTGGCTTTTGATTTTCAGTTTTTACCTCCTTTATTGGCAATATGCTGTAATTCATTAGCGGCGACAAAACCACTGCATAATATTCAGTTCGCCGCGCATTTTTTCTAAGTCTCGGCGATTCTGGGCTGCTGTTGTGTAATACCACTGGCAATGACGCTCAAATTCAGAACGTGTTTGAACTTCATGATAAAACTGGTGGGTTGTTTGGTAGCTGCTAAAGGTTTCGTCAACTTCTGATTGAGGTGATGGGACAATAAATGGTAATTCTTTACTCATTGGTAATAGGTAATAGGTAATAGGTAAGGAATTATAACCAGCCGCGTAAACGGTAGATAAAACTACCAATATATTCTTTTAAGGCGTTGGTAAATTGGTGCAAATTATTAGTATCAGGTAATAAATTTAGTATGGCAGCTTTGGGAGTGTTGGTGATTTCTTGAAATTCGCCTCTGCTAACTAAAAAGTCGGTTGGTGCAGGAATGACATCAATGCCTTGACGTTGAAAGATTTTGAGCGATCGCGGCATATGCATGGCAGAAGTTATTAATAATATCTTCTTTATACCCCTAGCTTCCAGAATTTTACGGACATTTACAGCATTTTCATAGGTATTTAAAGAATCTGGTTCTTCAATTATTACTTCGGCTGGTATGCCAATAGATGTGAGAATGCTGGCCATATCTGTTGACTCTGGAGAACCACTACCACGCCAATCAATGCGACCACCACTTAAGATGATTGTAGGCGCTTTTTGTTGCCGATAGAGTTGAGCCGCATAAATAACCCTATCTCCAGATTCACTTAAATCAACAGTCGGACGAGGCCACCCACCTGATTTAGTCGCACCACCTAAGACCACGATAGCTTGGGCATTGGGTATTTGAGTAAGGGGGATATTTTGCCATTCTAGCGATCGCACCAAAAACTTAGCCACCCAGGCATTACTGCACAGGAGTAATAAAATTAAAGATAGAGAAATTGCGATCGCTGCAATACGTGGACGTTTCCACAACGTCACCAAAGCCACTATCAAGCTTATACTAGCTAATCCTAAAGGATAAAAAAACAGTGGCAGTAGTTTAGAAAGATATAAAAACATAATTCATAATTCGTAATTGGGTAATTGGTTATTAACCTCTCCATCTTCCTCATCCTCCCTGCTACCAATTACTTTCTTTGCCAAAACCGAAAATTGAAATTTCCACTAGTGCGACGATAACGGCGAGTAGATAATCTTTTATTCCTTTTAATTGTCCTCTGGCTAGGTTGTTCAATATCTTCTACTTTGGCTTCTAAAATATCATCTAATAGCTGAGTTCTAGTTGTTTCCTTACTTCTCCACCAAGCAATAATCCAACCGCCACCTAAAGCAGCAATTCCTCCAAATAAGATACTGATTGGCGCGGGATAACCCAAAAATAAACAGCTAAACATAAAAAATAACCAGTATTTTAAAGCTGCATCTATGCCATCATTAGAAGCTACATCTGGTATCTGAGGGTTATTTTCGTTTACTGTTGTGAACCATCCTAAAGTAACGCCACCCATAATCCCTATGAACAAACTCAGGATGAGAGAGGCTCCTGCAAAATTGGCAATAATGGTTAAAATGAAACCGAATACCAGTTGAGAAAAGAAATTTGGCGAAGATGATAATATTTCACTGAGGATATTTTTGTTAGGTGCCATAGCGCAAAAATTAAAAACTCAAAACTTAAAGTGTCAAAGTAATTGATACAGAAGAAGTCAGGAAAGCGCAATGCTCATTGGTGTCAACTTAGAGGATACTTGAAAAGTCATTAGTGATGTAGCAAAGAATTTTAAATCCTCCTAAATTCCCCTTAAAAAGGGGGTTAGGAGGGATAAATAAGTTCCTAAAATCACAGCCAAAAACTTTTAAAACAACCTCTTAGGGTTTGCTGATAACGTCGCTATCAATGAGAGTAGAGGCAGAGTCTCTGTGATAGCATTCCTAGTCAGAGACTAGGAACGAGATAATTACGAATTACGAATTATTTCTTGTAATTGTGCCTCTTGAGATTGAGTTGTATCCAATATTTTAATATAGGGTTGTTCTTTGTCTGTAAAGGGTTCAGCCTGGTTAAGTTGGGATACCAATAAATCAGCAGTGGCATCAGCTATATCACCCGTGCGGTTAACAAGACGCTCTTGTAATACTTCTAGAGGTGCTGTGCAGTGAATAATTTGTAGAGGTAATTGATATTGTTGGGTTTGAGCGATCGCATTTTCTCGTAAATGCTGGCGGTCATACTTGGCATCTAAAATTACACTCCAACCTTGTTTAGCCAATATAATCCCTAGTCTCAACAATCTGCCATAAGTCTGATCAGTCATTTCGGGTGTATATATTTCATCACCACCACGTTCTAACAGAGGAATTCCTGCCAAATGTTTGCGTACAGCGTCAGAACGCAGGTGAACTGCCCCCAGTTGCCGGGCTAAATGTCTAGCTGTCGTACTTTTGCCAGAACCTGATAACCCCGACATCAAAATTACTTTTCCCTGCTTAGGTTTAGTATATTCCCACGCTTGCCGATAATATGCAGATGCTGTATTGGCAGCTTCTTCTTTCACAGTCGCAGGTACACTTGAATCATCTAATAAAAAAGATGTCACCTTAGCCCGGACATAAGCTTGACGGCTTAAATATAGAGGTAATACTTGCAAACCTTCCCAATCTCCAGTTTGTTCAGCATAAGCATTCAAAAAAGCATTACCTAAATCTTTACGTCCTCGTGCTTCTATATCCATGACCGTAAACGCCACATCATACATGACATCAACGAAGCGAAACGGCTCATTAAACTCAATGCAGTCAAACAGCATAATTTTGTCATGCCACAAAGCAATATTTCTCAGATGCAAATCACCATGACATTCGCGTATGTAGTTATCAGCAATTCTGCTAGTAAATAATTCTGGTCTTTGGGCAAAAAAGTTATCAGTATATGCTTTTGTTTGTGCAAACTGTTCTTGGGTTTGAGGGCCACCAATATAATTTTGAGTTTGTGTGTAATTCTCATTAATAGATAACTGCACTTGTGAGACTTCTCCAAAACTGCGAATGTAATCATTCGTTTGAGCTTGAGAATGGTATTGGGCTACTACCCGTCCCAATTCTTCCAAGTGCATTTCATTTAACTTACCTTGGGCAAAAAGTTCACTAAACAGAGATTCTTGGGGAAACTGACGCATTTTGAGGGCATATTCCACAGTTTCTCCTGTATTTCCCAGCTGATATTGCTCACCTACCAAAGCCACAGGTACAACTTCTAAATATAATTCACCGGCTCCCCGCTGATTTAACCGCAATTCTTCCTGACAAAAATGCGATCGCTTTTCTAAGGTCGAATAATCTAAAAAACCAAAATTCACTGGCTTCTTGAGCTTGTAGGCATAATCACCAGTTAGCAACACATAAGAAACATGAGTTTGAATCAGTTGAATGGGTTCTGTCACCGCATGGGGATAAAATCCTGGTTGTAACATTTGTTGAATTAAAGCTGGCAGAGTGGCTTCTGTCATAGGATTGATATCAGTGTTAGATGTTGGATCTTGAATTGGGACGAATAATTATACCAACTTAAGTTGGATGAGATTCCGGGAACAGTAAAGGTTAAGGGCTGTTAAAATCTAGGTTCAGCCAAAATCTCCAATCCAAAATTGGTATGAGGCTATTTAATTTACTGTAAATAATACAACCTATCTTCATTTGCATAACATGATGTTTAATTTTTAACCGCAGACGAATCTAGCTAAATGCATACAAGCATTCGCAGTGGTAATTTTGGACTTACCTGAGTTCGACATAAGATAATTTGTGGAAGACTCGCCCCCAGTAGGAGTCTCAAACCCTTATTCTCTCGCTCTTAAAAATCATAACTCCGTTCGCGTAGCGTCTCCGTTCGGCGAAGCCGTGCCGTAGGCATAGGAGAAACTCCTAACACCGACCTCAGGTGACGCTGATAGCTTAACAAAAAAACCAGGGGTTAACCTGGTTTAATCAGCAATTATTAAAAAAAATCAGTGCTATAAAAGCAATAATTGATACTTAAACTTTAGTTTTTAGCAGCAAAAAAACTCAAGTGGTATGGTGTACCCTTAGCTGGGTGAATCTGAACTTCACGAAGCACAGTTTTACCATTCCACTCCAATTCTGGGATGCTGAGTTCAATTTCGGTTTTATTAGGAGCAGCTTGTTTAAGCAGGCGTTCAACGACCTTAGCATCAAGTACTAGAGAAATTGATTCAATACCGTTGTGACCGTACAAATTAGCTGGTATTAACCCAGAACGACGCAAAGCTTTTGGTTTGCTGCCTTCTGGACGCTTTTGAGATTCAACTGTAATAGCCATAGTAGTTGTTGGTGGTTAGTTGTTAGTGGTTAGTTGTCAACTCAGTACTCAATACTCAGTACTCAGTAAAGAAACTGGTGTTCCGTCTGGTTGCAATAGAGCGCGTTTTGGCCCGTGGATTGGGTCTTCTACAATTATGGTTTGATCGCGGCTGGCTCCTAAGGAGACGATCGCAATGGGGACTTCCATTAATTCTGCTAAGAATTTAAGATAGTCTAGTGCTTGCTTTGGCAATTCTTCCAAAGAACGGCACTCAGTTGTTGACACTTGCCATCCTGGTAAAGTTTTGTAGATGGGACGACAACGGGCAAACTGACGAGCGCTGGTGGGGAAGTGTTCACACCGTTCACCATCTATATCATAGGCAACACAAACGTTAATTTCCTCTAATTCATCGAGAACATCAAGTTTGGTAATAGCGATACAATCCATACCATTAATACGGACTGCATAGCGACCAATGACTGCATCAAACCAACCACAGCGGCGCTTTCTGCCTGTTGTTGTCCCAAATTCCGCACCGCGATCGCACAACAATTCTCCCACTGCTCCGTGAAGTTCGGTGGGAAAAGGCCCTTCACCAACTCTTGTTGTATAGGCTTTAGACACCCCAATTACCCGATCTATCATCGTTGGCCCTACGCCTGTACCAACACAGGCTCCCCCCGCTACGGGATTAGAGGAAGTGACATAAGGATAAGTTCCATGATCTAAATCGAGCAGTGTACCTTGTGCGCCTTCAAACAAAATATTGCGTCGTCGAAGAATCGCATCGTATATTTTCAGCGAAGTATCGACAACATAAGGACGCAAGCGTTCTGCATACCCTAAATAATCCGCAATTACTGCTTGAGGATCTAAAGGTGGCAGATTATACAACTTTTCTAAAATGACGTTTTTATAATTGATCGTCCACTCCAACTGCTCACGGAGTTCATCTGGGTTCATCAAATCCAAAACCCTGATACCTGTACGCTCAGATTTATCAGCGTAGGTTGGCCCAATTCCTCTACCAGTGGTGCCGATTTTATGAGTTCCCCGTTGCTCCTCTGATGCCTGGTCAATCAACCGATGGTAAGGCATGGTAACGTGAGCAGTCTGAGATATCAGCAGATTAGCAGTGGAAATATTGAGTTTTTCTAGTTGTTCGAGTTCCTTTATCAGCACCTGTGGATCTATGACTGTCCCACAGCCGATAATACACTCAGTATCTGGATACAGAATACCAGAGGGAATTAAGTGCAGCTTAAAAGTCTGACCTTGGACTACTATTGTGTGTCCAGCGTTAACTCCCCCTTGGTAACGTACCACCACATCTGCGGAGCGGCTGAGTAAGTCAGTTATTTTACCTTTTCCTTCGTCGCCCCATTGAGCGCCTATGACAATGACGTTAGCCAAGAGATTATATTAAATGGTAAAGTTTCCACAAACTATAATTGTTAACAAATTTGATGCCCTTTGTCAAGAAATTGGTAATTAGGTAATTGGTGATGGGAAGATGGGAAAAATTAATTATTGTCTGCCTACTATTTCCAATTTACGAATTATCAAAATGTCTGTAAGGTTATCCCAAACTCTTAATTATCTGGGACTTGACATTAAAAGTACCCGTTGGATGGCTCAGGTTTTGGTCATTGCAATTGCCTATCATCTAAGTTCTTGGATGGTAATTAACAAGATACCTATGTCTCTGTACGGTTCGCCCGTATGGCCTGCTGCGGGATTAGCCGTTGGATTTTTGTTAATTTGGGGGCGATCGCGCTGGTTAGGTATATTTTTAGGGGCATTATGTAGTAACTATATCAATGTTAATTTCAACTTACTGTCTCCCTGCTCGGCGATTGGTACAACTATTGGCTCACTGATCACCGTAACACTGATCCTGCGCTTGACGGGTACAAACTATCCCCTCAGACAAGTCAATCATGTAGTGATTTTCACTGTTTGTACTCTGTTTACCGGGTCAATTTTTCAATCACTGATGGGTGTATTCGTCGTTTGTCTGGGTGGGTTCAAAACTTGGAGCGATTGGTTACAAGTTTTCTCTAATTGGTGGATTGGCGATGTAGTAGGAATTTTGGTCTTTACTCCCCTAGTGTTGACTTGGGGGCGCTCATTCCAAGATGTGAAAATCAAACTTTGTCAATATCGGGAGGTATTAATTGCCATAACCAGCTTGATAATTGTTGCCTATCTAGCCCTTGTTAAAAGCCAACCTGTAGAATATCTCCTCTTACCTCCACTACTTTGGTCTGCCTTTCGTTTTGGCGCAAAGATAACCACTTCCCTGGTGGCAATCATCGCTATGATTGCTGCCATTACTACTGGCTATAAAATGGGCGTTTTTTACAAAGTAGCTGTACAGAGTAGTTCTCTGTTGTTACTACAAATATTCATTGGCGTAATTGCTATGACTATCATGGCTGTGCTGGCAATTGTGGCAGAAAACCGCTGTGCAGAAATTCGCTTGCAAAACGCCAACTCCGATCTAGAAAAACGAGTTTTTGAACGCACTAGAGATCTACAAGAAAGTGAAGCTAAGGCACAGGAACTAGCTACCAAAGCCGAAGCGGCTAATCAAGCCAAAAGTGCATTTATTGCCAATATGAGTCATGAATTACGAACACCCCTCAATGCAGTGATAGGGTTTTCACAATTGATGTTACGGGCTAATAATCTACCCTCTGACCAATATGAAAATGCAGGTATTATTTATCGAAGCGGTGACTACTTACTAACTCTCATTAATCATATTCTCGATTTATCCAAAATCGAAGCTGGTAAAGCAACCCTGAATTTACACGACTTTAACTTTTATCGCTTACTCGATGATTTAGAAGATATGTTGCATCTGCGGGCAAGCGATGCTGGATTAGAACTAATATTCGAGCGGACTCAAAATGTCCCTCAGTATATCTGCACCGATGAAGTCAAACTACGTCAGGTTTTAATTAATTTACTTACTAATGCAATCAAATTCACACTTCATGGATCGATTGTCTTGAGTGTTGATAAAGAGGATGAAGACACAGAGGATGTTATTACTCTCAATTTCCGCCTGCGTGATACTGGAGTAGGTATTGCACGGACAGAACTGCCAAAACTATTTGATGCCTTTATTCAAGCACAAGCAGGGCGAGAGATGCAAGAAGGAACAGGTTTAGGTTTAGCAATCAGTCGGAAATTTGTACAACTGATGGGGGGGGATATTTCCGTTGACAGTAAATTAGGACAAGGTACAACTTTCCAATTTTATATTCAGGCGAAATTGGGTCAAGAAACAATCAGCAATAACAGTACAGAAGGGCGACAGCGTGTGGTAGAACTTGCTCCTGGACAGCCTACCTACAGGATTCTCACAGTTGATGATAAGGTTATTAATCGGCAACTGTTGTTTAAACTTCTGAGTCCTTTGGGTTTTGAGATCAAAGAAGCTAGTAACGGACAAGAAGCGATCGCAATTTGGGATGAATGGGAACCTCATTTAATTTGGATGGATATGAGGATGCCAATTATGGATGGTTACGAAGCCACAAAACACATCAAATCCACTACCAAAGGCAATGCAACAGCTGTAATTGCCCTTACAGCCAGTGTTTTAGAAGAAGAGAAAGCCATAGTGCTGTCAGCTGGTTGTGATGATTTTCTGCGTAAACCTTTTACAGAACATACAATTTTTGACGCACTTGCTAAACATCTGGGTGTCAAATATATCTTTGCTGAAACTAATTTTGTAAATTCAGAACATATAGAAGAAAATTCTTTAACATCTGATCATCTTAGATGTATGGATCAAGAATGGATCAATAAATTCTATGAAGCTGTTTTAGAAGCAAACACCAATTATGTCATAGAATTAACCAAGGAAGTTCCGAAAACAGAAACTTTTTTAATTCAATCTTTAACAAAACTTGCCCGGATATTTGAATTTGAAAAATTAGTTGATTTAGTTGAACCTTTAATCAATCATGAATAGCGACGTAGGTAAATATCACAAATTTAGACAAATTCCTCCGGCGCTTAGTCTTGATTATCCTCTTTGTGCTGACAATTGTGGGCGCAGTGGTGCTAGTTGGTTATCTTTCCTACTTTAGTTTTTAATGGATATGCAAATTCCAGATATGGATGGATTTACAGCTACAAAGATGACTTCTTCCCACACCTTTTGCTGAAAATATAATTTTTGACGCTTTTGCTAAACATCTTAGTGTAAGATACATCTTTGCAGAAACTTTATTTGCTAATCCAGAATATTAATAGAAAGCCCCTTAACATCGGAAAATTTAACCTGTATGCTTAGAAAAGGGATTAACCAACTATATGAAGCTGCACTTGAGGCCAATACTAACTTAGTTTTACAACTGGTAGAAAAAATTATAAACCAGAAGTTCAGTTAGCACAATTACTAACACAACTTGCCCATTAATTTAAATTTGAACAGTTGGTTGATTTAGCCGAACCCATGATAACCAATGACTCTTGATTCTCAATCTGAAAACAAAGGTAACATTCTCCTAGTAGATGACATTCCAGAAAACTTACAATTACTCAGCGATTTACTAGTGAAACTCGGCTATACTGTTCGCAGCGTCACTTCTGGGCGAATGGCACTAAAGACAGTAAAAATAAAGCAACCAGATGTCATATTATTAGATATCAAGATGCCAGAAATGGATGGCTATCAAGTATGTCAAATTCTCAAGGCAGATGAAAATTTACGACATATTCCTGTTATTTTTATTAGTGCTTTAGATGATGTTTTTGATAAAGTTGTTGCTTTTAATTCAGGTGGTATAGATTACATTACAAAACCTTTTCAAATTGAAGAAGTAGTCGCACGTTTGGAAAACCAATTGATTATTCAACGTCAGCAACGCTTGCTACAAAAAGAAGTTAATAATCGCAGAGAAGCAGAAGAGGTTCTTCATCATTCTAGGGCTTTATTAGCTAGTATTTTAAATAGCTCTCTGGATGGTATTGCAGCTATGCAAGCTGTTCGGAATCCCGCTACCGGAGATATTGAAGATTTTCGTTGTTTGGTTGTAAATCCTGTGATTGCTAGAGTCTTTGAACGTAGTCGGGAAGATTTAATTGGTAAATTGGTATTAAGGAAATTTCTCAAGAATATTGAGCCAGAACTTTTTGATCAATTTGTGGAAATTGTAGAAACAGCAGACCCTCTAGAAAGAGATTTTTACTATCCATCTGGTGAGTCTTCTTGGTTTCACTTTGTGGCTGTAAAATTAGGTGATGGTTTTGCTATTACTATTCGTGATATTACTACGCGAAAAGAAATTGAACTTGCTCTTCAACAGGCAAATCAAAGACTGGAAATACTGGCAAATTTGGATGCTTTAACTCAGGTGGCTAACCGTCGTTGTTTCAATGAGCGTTTGTTACAGGAATGGGAAGAACTAGCACGATTCAAGCAGCCACTTTCCCTGATTATTTTCGATATTGATTACTTCAAATACTACAATGACTATTATGGGCATCTTGCAGGTGATGATTGCTTGTTCCAAATTGCCCAATCAGTGTATCAATTAGTTCGTCATCTTGATGTAAGTCGTCCTTCAGATTTGGTAGCTCGTTACGGTGGAGAGGAATTTACGATACTTCTACCGAAGACGGATTTAGAGGGTGGGATAAAAGTAGCAGCTAGAATTCAGCAAATAATTCATGATCTGGCTATTCCTCATGTCAAGTCTGACACCAGGGATATTGTTACAGTCAGTTTAGGAATTGCTACACTTATACCCAGTGTGGAAGTGAAGCCGGATACATTAATTGCTTTAGCAGACAAAGCTTTATACAATTCTAAACAACTGGGGCGCGATCGCTATTCCTCTAATTATTAATTTATCAGTTAAACATAGTTGCTTCTGGTTCAGACATAAATTTTTTTATTTATAATTTTTGTTACAATTAATGAAATTTTTAGATAAAAATTACCATTATGGCCTTATACGCTGAGTTACATAGACACTTGGGGGGTTCAGTCGTTCCCCGTGTGTTGTGGCGGTACTTTGAGCGCCATGCTAAAGATTTAATTTCTCGTTTTGCTGAATATCCAGAATTTGAAGAATTTTACACCCGTCCCCGCAACACTTTAGATGAATATCTCGAATTACACACCTTGGTAGAAAGTGTGCAAACCGTAGAGACTTTACCTTACTTTATCTATCGCTTGCTGCGCGGTGCTTATATCTTTGAAAACTTGGCTTATTTAGAACTGCGTTATACTCCCTATTTGCGGACACCTGAGCATCTAGATCAAGCGGCAAGAATTGATAAAATGACAGAAATTGTGGATATTGTGGGCAAATCTAGCCATTTACCTGAATATCCCATTGTCACTAGCCAAATTCTTTGTATGCACTCCCGTTTACCTTATGAAGTGAATAAGGCAATTGTGGATTTAGCAGCGCAAAATCGAGAATATGTCTGTGCGATAGATGTCGCGGGGGGCGATCGCTTTTATGCTGAACGCATGGAAGAATGGATTAGTTTATATAATTACGCCCATTCTCTGGATATCAAGACCACAGGACATCTTTATGAAACTACAGATGGTTGCTATCCAGTACTTTTACCCTATTTAATGCGAATTGGTCACGGTATCCAAATTCCCCTACTATATCCAGAATTACTTAAAGATGTAGCTCAACGGGGACAGTGTTTAGAAATTTGTCCCACCACATATCTGAAAACCGGAACTTTACAGGATATCCGGCAACTGAAGTTAGTTTTTGACCGTTGTTTTGAAGCGGGTGTTGATATTGCGATATGTACGGATAACGCTGGTTTGCACAATATGCGACTACCGTTTGAGTATGAAAATCTCCTGACTTACGACATTATCAATTTTAGTCAGTTACAAGCTTGTCAAGATGCAGCGTTCCGTCATGCTTTTGCTTGGCCTTATACTCAACGTCCGGCATCTTTATTGAATAGGTTGTTGAAACCTGAAACAGATAGAGTGTTGGCAACGTAAGACTATATTTGAATATGACAACTTTTGATTATCCTCTTCTTGAATGCAGGGGATTTTTATTTGGGCATATTCACTGTTTTTGCCTGTTTTATCCTTTATAAGTGACTTAGTTGTAGATGTTAAAATTGATATATTCTGATCCTGATTAACTCGGAGAAATAAAAGGATCGCTCCCTGGCTGCAAAAACAGAAATTTGAAATTGAAAAAGACATAATTCCTGATTTAAATAAATCTAGCAATAGAACAGCTAGACATAAATAGAAATTTTGAACATTAAAGCTATAAATTTCTTTGATTAAAGCTATATTTGATTAAATCAGTAATTTGTTAACTAGATTATCTATAATAAAGATAGGTAATATATTGGTGTGAAAGATTTCCGTTAAAAAGATCACTTTAGAAAATACTTTTTTGACATTAGGGCTAAATACGGATTTTCTCTCTTTATGCCTTGGGTTGCCTTTTCTAAAGACAGCTAAAACAAGGAGAATTATCATGTTATTAAATAATAATTCCCTAAGGTCAAATAATAAACTGCTTGCTGCTTTACCTACCTATGATTTTGATCGTCTTGCTCCACATTTAGAACTTGTTACGCTTTCATCTGGACAAAATATTTACGCAGCAGAAGAATCAATTAAATACATCTATTTTCCTGATACAGCAATTATTTCTGTAATCTGCACAATGGAAAATGGCTCATCAGTAGAAGTAGGTTTAGTGAGTAGTGAAGGAATGGTAGGTATACCCGTAATTTTGGGAGATAACATCACACATCTTAATGCAATTGTGCAAGTTCCAGGCAATGGATTACGAATAGATGCAAATATAGTTAAAACTGAATTTGATCGTGGAGGAGCGATTCAATACCTGCTATTACGCTATATAAAAACTGTCTACCTTGAAGTTGCACAATGTTCGGCTTGTAACCGACTACATATTTTAGAAGAGAGACTTTCTCGATGGTTATTGACAGTTTCTGATCGTCTAAATTCAGATGAATTTCCTCTAACTCAAGAATTTATTTCTCATATGTTGGGTGTGCGTCGTTCTGGGGTGACAGTGGCAGCGAATACCCTCAGTAAAGCAGGATTGATTAATTATCGTCGCGGTAATATTAAGATTCTCAATCGAGAAGCTTTAGAGGCAAGTTCCTGTGAGTGTTATCAAGTAATTAAAAATGAATATGTAAGGTTATTAAGCAATTCACCTCAACATTATTGCGATTGAATATTTTCAGCAAGTCCTATGTACAAAACCGGACAGACAGCTAATATTTAGCTTGCATAATATAAAGGAGTAAATACTTTTTTGTTTCTTTATTTTTACAAATCAAGCTGTTAAAAATAAATACAGGTAAATTCATGTATAACCAATCTATCCATCTTGATAAATTAAGATTACTGATTGTCGATGATGACAGTGACACCAGGCAAATACTGACTTTATTATTTGAATTGGAGGGTGCAGAGATTATATCTGTTGCTTCCGCTCGTGAGGCTATAGAAATAATATCTAAATTTAAACCTGATATCTTAATTAGCGACATCTCTCTACCAGATGAGGATGGCTATTCCTTACTACCTAAAGTTAGAAATTTAGAGGCATTACAAGGAAGGTGGTTTCCAGCTATTGCTATGACAGGTTGGGCTTCAGCCGAAGATCAAGAATATACATTGAAGGCTGGTTTTCAGAAGCATCTTTCCAAGCCAGTTAATTTAGATGAGTTAGTTTCTGCGGTTGCTAGTTTGGTTGACTCGAAGCAGTATGTAAATAGTTTTCAGATGTAGGCTCGATTATTCCTTACCTGCTTCCAACTCTTCCTGATAGCTATGCCCGCAGGGCTTTACAGCAAACCCTAATTAGACATCTGGTGAAAAAGATGTAGATATGAGAATCCCTACCCATAGAATTTTTTGACAAGGGTTCTGGAAGACGCATATTTAATTTTCACCAGATGTCTATTGTTATGCGTGTTAAGTTGAGTTTTACACCCCTTCTGTTGCGCCGCCAACTGTTATCCAAGCTGTCAGACCACCTTGGAGTTCAGATACATCAGTAAAGCCAGCGGTTCGTAATGTTTGGGCTGCATGGGCTGCATGAGCGTCATGTTCGCCATAAACATAGATTTGACGTTGTGTATGTAGCGCAGATTTAGCACGAGATGCCAAGTCATCTAGGGGTATTGATATTGCCCCAGTAATATGGCCGTGATTGTAGGTTTTGCGATCGCGCACATCTATAATTGTCAATCCAGGTTGACCCCATTCTAGACGCGACTTTAAATCATGAACATCAGCAACTAAAATACTCATAAGCTGGTTCCGCTTATCACCTCATCAGCAATTTATCAAATATCTTGCTGATAATTGGTTTTCTTTACAATTAATCAAAATTTCTTTTGAGATATTAACAAAATTCTTTTAATCTATTGAATGATTGACTGCGGGGCTAAACTAGAGTTTATGGCATCTACTATTCAAGCTTTACCAACAGAAGTTGTATATTTAATCACGGCTGGAGAGGTAATTGACTCTTTAACCTCTGTGGTGCGGGAATTGGTGGAAAATTCCTTAGATGCTGGTGCCACAAGGATTGTAGTTTCTCTATGGCCACAGCAATGGCGAGTGCGTGTAGCAGATAATGGCTGGGGCATGAACTTGGATGATTTGCAACAAGCAGCAACAGCCCACAGCACCAGTAAGATATCTTCTCCGGCAGATTTGTGGAAAATTACTAGTTTAGGGTTTCGTGGTGAAGCGTTACATAGCTTAACAACTCTGGCAGATTTGGAAATTCTCAGTCGTCCTGTGGGGGGAACAGAAGGCTGGAGGGTGAGTTATGGGAATGGAGGAGAAGTTGTTAAAGTAGAAGTAACTGCGATCGCACCCGGTACAGTGGTGACAGTTGATAATTTATTCGCTAACTGTCTTCCCCGTCGTCAAGGTTTACCCAACCCAGCACAGCAAATGAAAGCCGTACAGAGTGTAATTCAACAAATCGCCCTCTGTCATCCTCAAATTACTTACCAAGTCTGGCAAAATGACCGGGAATGGTTTACTCTGTGTCCTGCGGCAACCGTAGGAAAATTAATACCGCAAATTCTCCCCCAAGTACGACAAGGTGATTTAGAAGAAATTCATTTCCCTCTCCCCAGTCAAAATTCCCCTGCCTCTACATTAGTAATTGGTTTACCAGATAGGTGTCATCGTCATCGTCCTGATTGGGTAAAAGTAGCGATTAATGGCAGACTGATTAAGTCACCAGAACTAGAGCAAACCATACTTTCAGCATTTCATAAGACGTTACCGCGCGATCGCTATCCCGTTTGTTTTTTGCATCTGGCCATCTCCCCTGACCAAATCAACTGGAACCGCAACCCAGCTAAATCAGAAATTTACCTCAACGAACTTAATTATTGGCAAGAACAAATTACCCAAGCCATCAATCAAGCCTTACATATTTCTGAAGCTAATATCAAAGAATCTATTCACACCACACGAGTTAGTAAATTACTCAAAGTTGCAGAAACAAAAGGCGATTACAATTTTCAATCCAAAAGTCAAAATCAAGACAATAATCAGCACTATTTAAAAGCAGTTGCCCAAGTTAGCAATACTTATATTGTCGCCGAACATTCAGGAGGAATGTGGTTAGTAGAACAACACATTGCCCATGAACGAGTTTTATATGAACAACTATGTGAAAATTGGCAAATCGTAGCCGTAGAAACCCCAATAATTCTTTATCAATTATCCCCCGCACAAGTTTCCCAATTACAACGTATCAATTTAGATATTGAACCATTTGGAGAACAAATTTGGGCAATTCGCAACATTCCCGCAATGTTACAACAACGTGAAGACAGCGCCGAAGCACTTTTAGAACTAAGTTGGGGAGGTGATTTACAAACAGCCCAAGTTGCAGTTGCTTGTCGTAGTGCTATTCGTAACGGCACACCCATGAGTTTAACAGAAATGCAAACATTACTAAATGATTGGCAACGCACACGCAATCCTCGCACCTGTCCACATGGTAGACCGATTTATTTATCCTTAGAAGAATCTGCATTAGCAAGATTTTTCCGGCGTAATTGGGTAATTGGCAAAAGTCATGGAATTTGAAGTATTTTTAGAGGATGTTTTAACAGGGTTTTTCTATGTCATGTTGAATGCAGCGGAGTGAAATATCTCTGTTTACAGTAAACATCTCCAAAAAAGTTCGATAGTTCAAAGCCTCTCCCCGTGAACGGGGAGAGGTTTGGAGAGGGGTTCTTAGAGATATGTGAAGTAGCTATGTATTGATGTCTTCCAAACATTCAAACATTGCCTAGTTTGGCTCATTTTAGACAATGTTATCAGAACAACTGAGAGGAAGAATCAGGTTTTCGGTCACATCTTGTATAAGTCTTGACTTTATCAAAAAAATATTTCTCTATATAAACTCTAAATCTAGTTTTTTACCATTTTTGTTTTTGATATTATGTTTTTTCTGTGGTTGTAAAAGTCTTTCTCCTTTATATTCTTGCATTCCTAAAACCCGCTTTAAACCAATTTTTAGATATTCTTCTTGTAGTTCAATACTTATAGATTTTCTGCCTAATCGTTTAGCTACAGAAGCAGTTGTAAAAGTTCCAGCAAAAGGATCAAGTATGATACTTCCTTCATGACTACTTGCTAAAATTATTCTTTCTAACAATGATTCTGGTTTTTGTGAAGGATGATTTTCGTATTCTTCCATACGATATCTCACACGAGGAAAATACCAAGCATTACCAGGGACTTTTTCAGTTTTATACGGAGTTGGAACTGATTTTCTGTAATCAATTAATTTACGTTGTGCGCCTGTTTTGGCTTCTATTTTGATATCATCTGCATTAAAAATATAGTTATTTTTATCTTTAACACAATAAAGGATGGGTTCATACATTGAACCAAAGTATTTTGTGGCTTGAACTCCAGAACTATCATAATGCCATATTATCCGACTGAGAATAGTTAATTTTTTTCTCAAGTAAAGATCAAAATAAGGCATTGCTTGTGTACTTGTCATCACGTAAATTGTGCCATTTGGTTTGAGAATGCGAATACAATCATCCAGCCATTTGTACGACCAATTGACATATTCTTCTTCAGATTCCCATTTATCATGGAAATTACCAAATTTCTTACCTATGTTATAGGGAGGATCGACAAAAATTAAATCTACTGATTCTGAAGGAATATGATTTGATAAAATGCTGTCAGCATCACCATGAAATATGATATTTTCTTGCTGTTCATAACGTTCAAACATCTTTTGTGTCTTATTTTTAGTAACTAAATAAGTATAACAGAGTAAATACAACCTAAAACGTAATACTTTAGGCTCAGAAAAATTTGAGAAACAATACTATAGATATTGAAAATCCTTGTCAAATTTCTTTTTGTGTACCAATCCTTAATTCTATTACGAAAGATATATTTTTTGTGTTCAATTGTTAATTAAATCACTTTTTCTTTACGATTATTACGTAGATTTTAAAAATGGCTTAATCGGGTGCGATTGTGCAAAGCATTGCTACACAATAGTTTTAAAGTTTTAAGTTATATTTATCAACTGAGTTGTAATTAACTAGCTTATTGATAAATATGCTTGTATGAGTTTGCTCTAAACTAGCTATTTGCGTTAGGTATGTCAGGGAATTATGATTTTATTGTCAATAACTCGGAACAGATAGACAACATCTCAATTACTACCTAAGTTAATCCTGAGCATTCGGAGGTAATCAAAAATAATGGACTCTACTATAAAAATAAGCGATTAGTTGAGCAATTACAAATCTGTTCTCAACTAACGTCATTTCCCAGGTGTATTTAGGAGAAAAATTGATGTTATTTTCCCAAAAAATCGAAAATCAAGAATTATTGACTGACCTTAGTGCAGAAGCATCTGCAAATATTAAAGGTGGTCAAGATCAAGGTAGTCAAGATCAAGGCGGTCAAGGTGGAAATGGACAAAGTCAAGGTGAAAAAAGTAAGTTTGATCACAGCAAATATCTCCAAGCATTGGGATTTTCTTATCTCGCTCCCCCAGGAACAAATGAAATAACTGATCAGGAAGCGTTGTTAGCTCAATACCAAGCCTGGAAAGACTAGCTAGAGTGATGCGAGTTAATCATGTGAAATTCTAGCTTTTTTTCATCAATATTCAACCACTGATACTGAATATAGCTACTAATCTAATTCAGTTAACATAAGTACCAACATAATTTATAAAGCTGATTTCTTCTTGCAGAAATCAGCTTTATTCGCCTGAAAAAGTACAACTAGTAAGTACCGCAGGGTGGAAGCGAAAACGAAGATAGCATAAGCTTTTTGGAAATTTAGATAAAATAGTTGGTTTATTTTTGCCAACCTGTACTTTTGATGCTATAAAGTGCAAGCAATTGCTAACTCTGCATTCTTCACTAAAGTCTCTTGATTAAGCTGATAACCTGGATATTGTGGAGTTGATTTTAATAAATTATCAACTCGCTGCCGGGAAATTTCTACTACTTTTGCATCTAAGCTACCATTACACAACGAATTAGTAAAATCTTCAGCTATTTTATATGTTCTTGCTAAGGAGGAGGAATTAATATTTCGAGAAACTATAAATAAATCACAACCAGCATTAAATGCACGCGCTATGGTTCCCGACTGCATAAACATCTCAGAAACTGCCTTCATATCTAAATCATCAGAAACAATCACACCTTGAAAGCCGAGTTCATCCCGCAAAATATTATTTAAGATAGTCTTGGATAATGTTGCCGGCACATCAGCATCTATCTGAGGAAACAAAATATGGGCTGTCATAATTAACGGAATCTGTTCCTGAATCAATGTTTGAAAAGGTATCAGTTCCCGATTTTGTAAATCTTCTAAACTTAAATTTAATATGGGTAACTCTAGATGAGAATCTGTACTAGTGTCTCCATGTCCAGGAAAGTGTTTAGCAGAACCTAAAATGCCCTCTTCCCGCAGTCCTCGGTAATATTCCCGCGCACCTTGACTAGCAGTTTCGGGAGTAGTCCCAAAAGCACGAGATCCAATAATCGGGTTGTGAGGATTGGAGAAAATATCTGCAACAGGAGACCAAGAAAGATTAATTCCCAGTGATTTAAGTTCTATGGCTGTGGCTTTTGCTACTTTATGGGCGTGTTTTTGTAATAAATAAGCATGAGGAAAACGGGTAATAGGTAAAGGTGTCCGCACAACCCGTCCGCCTTCATGGTCTAATGTAGTAAACATCAAGTCACGTTCAGTATATTGGCGCACTTGGGCAATTAACTGCCGGAAGCTTTCTAACCAAACCGGATAAGGTACACCATCAAGAAAATTTTTGGCGAAAAAAATCACTCCCACTGGTTTTAGCTCATTGAGCGCCCGTTTATCATCATCGCTGAGGGTTGTACCAGAAATACCGAGAATCAAGTGATTACCAAAGCTGTGCAACTGCTGAGATGTGTGCATAATCGGCTGACCAAAAGAAAATTAAATCCTCTCTACTCTATCTTTTGGTCTTTAATTCCTCAGCCTTTTCAGGAAGTGATGCCAAATGTAACGGATTGCAACATATAATGAGAACGAGAAAACAGTTAAGAAATATTGAAAAGCAGTAGGTTTAAATGCGAGTAGCGAACACGAAGTGCAGCGTAGCTATCGCGGGTGCTGGTTTAGCAGGACTTTCCTGCGCCAAATATCTCACAGATTTAGGCCATACTCCCATTGTCTTGGAACGCCGAGACGTATTGGGTGGCCTTGTGGCAGCGTGGAAAGACTCTGACGGCGACTGGTACGAAACCGGATTACACGCCTTCTTTGGGGCATACCCCAATATGCTGCAATTGTTCAAGGAATTGGGTATTGAAGACCGACTTCAGTGGAAAGAGCATACACTGATTTTTAATCAACCCGATCAACCCGGAACACTTTCACGTTTTGATGTTCCCGATATTCCATCTCCTTTTAACGTCATTGCGGCAATTCTTCGCAATAACGATATGTTGACATGGGAGCAGAAGATTCGTTTCGCCATTGGACTGCTTCCAGCCGTAGTGAGGGGACAGAAGTATGTTGAGGAGATGGATCAGTATAGCTTCTTAGAGTGGTTGAAAAGGCAGGGTGTTGATGAGCGGGTCACAAGTGACGTTTTCATAGCTGCTTGTAAGGCACTGACCTTTATCAATCCCGATGAAGTCTCGGCAACAATTTTATTAACTGCCCTGAATCGCTTTTTGCAAGAGCGATATGGCTCCAAAATAGCGTTTTTGGATGGTTCTCCCACAGAACGGCTGTGCCAACCCATCGTCGATTACATCACCGAACGCGGCGGAGAAGTCCGGCTCAATGCGCCCTTAAAAGAGATTTTGCTCAACCCGGATGGTACAGTAAAAGGGTTCTTGCTACGCGGGTTAAATGGAGAACCGGATGAAGTTATTACAGCAGACTTTTACGTATCAGCCATGTCGGTTGACCCATTGAAAGTCATGTTGCCAGAACCTTGGCAGCAAATGGAGTTTTTCCAGAAGCTAGAAGGTTTGGAAGGCGTGCCAGTAATTAACCTTCATTTATGGTTTGATCGGAAATTAACAGATATTGATCACCTGTTATTTTCACGATCGCCCCTCCTCAGCGTTTATGCTGATATGAGCAACACTTGCCGTGAATATGCTAACCCTGACCGCTCAATGCTGGAATTAGTTCTCGCACCTGCCAAAGACTGGATTAGCAAAACCGAAGAGGAAATTGTCTCTGCTACGATGATCGAATTGGAAAAACTCTTTCCCGACGATTTGAAAGGAGACAATCCGGCAAAATTGCTGAAATATCACGTGGTAAAAACGCCGCGTTCAGTTTACAAAGCGACCCCTGGTCGTCAACAGTACCGTCCGCCCCAAATAACTCCCATTGCTAATTTCTTTCTAAGTGGGAGTTATACCATGCAACGCTATTTAGGCAGTATGGAAGGTGCCGTACTTTCTGGTAAGCTAACAGCGCAGGCGATTTGCGAATCGCTGCCAGAGGCAAATACTTCAAACCTGCAAACGCTAACTCGACCGCCTGCAACGAATGCTGCAACTGCCTGATTCCCCCCCGCGCATGAAAACGCTGGTCTCTGTAGACGATTCCTATAAACTTTGTCAGGAACTCACTGCCAAGTACGCCAAGACATTTTATCTGGGTACATTGTTGATGAGTCCGGCAAAGCGTCAATCTGTTTGGGCAATATACGCTTGGTGTCGCCGTACAGATGAATTAGTAGATGGGCCCGCATCTGCTCTTACCACCCCAGAAACCCTAGAACTATGGGAAAAGCAGCTGGACTCGATTTTTGCGGGCTGCCCCTTGGATAACTACGATGTAGCTTTAGTGGATACTCTCCAACGCTTTGCCATAGACATTCAACCTTTCCGGGATATGATTGCTGGTCAGCGCATGGATTTATATCGTAGTCGTTATGAAACCTTTGAGGATTTATACCTCTATTGCTACCGGGTTGCTGGTACTGTCGGCTTAATGTCAACGGCAATTATGGGTATAGATCAAAGTGTCTATACAGCACCGTGGCATCAAAACCAACAGCCGTATCTGCCCACAGCAGAAGCGATCGCTCTAGGAATTGCCAATCAACTCACTAATATTCTTCGGGATGTCGGTGAGGACGCAAAACGGGGGCGAATCTACATCCCCCTAGAAGACTTGGCCAAATTCAACTACACCGAAGAAGACTTTTTTAAAGGTGTCGTAGATGACCGTTGGCGTTCCCTCATGCGCTTTGAAATTGCTCGCGCCCGTGAATTTTATATTCAGGCAGATAGGGGAATTTCTTACCTAGCACCCGATGCCCGTTGGCCAGTTTGGGCAGCATCTATGCTATATGGGCAAATTCTAGATGTGATTGAGCGCAATGATTATGAAGTTTTCAGTCAGCGTGCCTACGTCCCCCAATGGCAAAAATTCCGCACTTTACCAGC
Source organism: Anabaena sp. EIM26 (assembly GCF_057568715.1). Taxonomy (NCBI): domain Bacteria; kingdom Bacillati; phylum Cyanobacteriota; class Cyanophyceae; order Nostocales; family Nostocaceae; genus Anabaena; species Anabaena sp. EIM26. Next base: position 4,943,534 of record NZ_CM172472.1, read on the forward strand.
GGCTTGGATGCGATCGCAAGTACTTTAACACTTGATACGGGCGGTAACTCCGTCCGTACAATGGTTAATTACTAGTCGGGACAGGAGCAAATATGTTTTTGCCTAATGCTAAAAAATATATTGACTTGACTCAAAACATCTGCTACTATTAGTATCCATGACCAGGAGAGGTGGCTGAGTGGTCGAAAGCGGCAGATTGCTAATCTGTTGATGGAATCGTAAGGTCCATCCGAGGGTTCGAATCCCTCCCTCTCCGTTTTTAAGTAACACAGATCAAGTTATTTGTGAGTTTACAAATATTAATATTTTTTAGGCAATTATACTCCTTCAGAGGGGTGTTATTATTTAGCTTGATCCAAAACAAGCTTTTAACTCACCCAAAGGTGAGGGAAGAGAAGAGTGCTACCTCTGAACAATATTTGATTGTAATCAGATGAGTGATGGGGTGGGTGACGAATCGCCGAACATCTCCACCAAACATAACTAACATTGAAAGTGATATATGTCTAAAATTAGTGTTGCCCTGACCTTAAGTGTAGTTACTATAGCCAGCGGCTTTTTCATGGCTGGTTGTGAAAATACCACCACCACCAACCCCACCCCCAACGAAACTAGCGCGACCCCAGCAGTTAACTCAACCAGCACATCTGGCAGCAGCAAAGGGCTGAAAATTGGCAGCTTGTTACCCACAACTGGTGACTTAGCTTCCATAGGCCAGCAAATGGTTGGTTCCGTTCCCTTGCTTGTTGATACAGTCAACGCTTGCGGTGGAGTCAATGGCGAAAAAGTCACCTTAGTAGAAGTAGACGACCAAACCGACCCCAAAGCCGGTGCTGCCGGTATGACTAAATTAGCAACTGTGGATAAAGTAGCTGGTGTAGTTGGTTCCTTTGCTAGTAGCGTTTCTACTGCGGCTATTTCCGTTGCCACTCCTAATAAAGTTATGCTGGTTTCTCCTGGCAGCACCAGCCCCGTATTTACAGACAAAGCCCAAAAAGGTGACTTTAAAGGATATTGGGCGCGGACTGCTCCCCCAGATACCTACCAAGCACTGGCTTTAGCCCAACTTGCGAAGAAAAAAGGTTTTAAAAGAGTTTCTACAGTCGTTATCAACAACGATTATGGCGTAGGTTTTGAAAAAGCATTTGTCCAAACCTTTGAAAAATTAGGTGGAACCGTAGTTAATAAAGATAAACCTGTCCGCTACGATCCCAAAGCCCAAACATTTGATACCGAAGCAGGTGCTACTTTTGCTGGTAAACCAGATGCAGTATTGGCTGTGATGTATGCTGAAACAGGTAGTTTATTCCTCAAAGCTGCCTATCAACAAGGTTTAGCCAAAGGAGTACAAATTATGCTGACAGATGGAGTGAAGTCAGATAGTTTTCCTGAGCAAGTAGGTAAAAGTCCTGATGGAAAATATCTTCTATCCAGTGCGATCGGTACAGTCCCTGGTTCTGATGGTAAAGCGTTAGCAGCTTTCAAAAAACTTTGGCAAGAGAAAAAAGGCGGTTCCCCAGGAGAATACGCACCTCAAGCTTGGGATGCTGCGGCTTTGTTAACATTGGCAGCACAAGCGGCTAAAGAAAATACAGGTGTTGGGATTGCTGGCAAAATCCGCGAAGTAGCTGCTGGAGAAGGTACAGAAGTAACAGATGTCTGTGAAGGTTTGAAGTTACTAAAAGAGGGTAAAAAAATTAACTATCAAGGAGCTAGTGGCAACGTAGATGTTGATGCTAATGGCGATGTCGTTGGAGTCTACGATGTTTGGACAGTGGGAGATGATGGCAAAATCAAAGTGATTGACAAAGTTAGTCCCAAGTAATTTGGGGGAGATGAGGAGGATTTATTGATATTCCTCCTGACTCCTGACTCCTGACTCCTGCTATTTAAAACCCACCAAAGTTGTAACCGACTCCTACCAAGAGGCCGATATCGGTTTGATCGAAAAATCCTGCATTGACAGCAGCTGTGGCGGTAAATCTATTAGTTAGAGGTACATCAATACCACCAGTTACTAGGACAGCCGTTTCAGAGTTATCTCCAGTTTGAATGGCTGCACCGACTCCTAGATAAGGAGCAATGGGTAGGCGTTCGGTGAAGGGATCTCCTACTTGCTGGAATGAGAAATCGTAAGTGATGGGAATGAGAAATGTGGTGTTATCCCCTAATATCACTGCTGGTCTGACAGATAAAGACCGTGTAAAACCGATTTTGCTGATCACGGTGAAATTACCATCGGCTAAGGATGAAGTACCTCCACTTAAGCCAATGTTTCCAGCAAGTCCAATATAACTGCTACCACCACGGGTAGGTCTTCCTACATCAATATCCGATTGTGCTATTTGATTGGGCTGTGCGACTTGAGCCGTAGATGGTTCGGAAGTAGGTTCTGTTTCTTCAGCCGTCAACATGATTGATGAGGTGGCTACTGTTCCGGGAACAGGGATGATTGTCCGATTAGCTGTTTTATCTGTAGTGGCGTTGGGAAATTGTTGTACTTCGCTCAACTGGATGTCAGAAATTACGTTTTCTCCAGTTTCGGTAGTGGGTATTACCTCTGTAGAAAAGTTTGTTTGTGGTTGGAATTCGGCGCTCACCTGAGTGTCAGAGGTTACAGTTGCAGATGGTTGAGTTGTTTGAGCAGTTGCGGATAGGCTACTACCTAAAACTACGATCGCAGTTAAACCTGGTAAGCAAAAAAGATTTTTACGCATAAACATAGTATTCACATTCACTCCTACACGAATCATGACGACAACAGAATTATGATTTCTGTTGATTTAATTCCAGAAATTTGACCAATACCCAACATTTAACACCAAAAAAGCGATTTTTACATCTTTAATTTGACCTATTTCCTGGGGATTTCACAACAAACCTTTAAATGGTATATCTTAAATTTGACAGATGACAAAAATTATGTAATGTATATAAATTTGTGTTTTCTGTATTTTTTCGGTGAATAAATGACTATCTCAAAATAAGTTGAAGCAACAAACCCTTATTTGCTAAGATTTTTCAGGCAAAAACATTAGAATAGGCCAAGTTTTCATCGCTATGCCAACATCTGCAATTGACGGTAAAGACGCAGCCGCTATCCACGCAGCGAAGGAAGGAGTTGCTGTATGCGATCGCTCTCATTTGGGAATCATCCGTATTTCTGACGCTGATCGTCTCCGCTTTTTACACGGACAAAGTACTAATGATTTCCAACGCCTTAAACCAGGAGAAGGCTGTGATACGGTATTTTTAACATCCACAGCCCGCACAATTGATTTGGTGACTGGTTACATTTTGGATGATGCTGTTTTATTACTAGTTTCAGCTAACCGTCGTGAGTTTTTGATGCAATGGTTAGATCGTTATATCTTCTTTGCTGACAAGGTAGTATTAACCGATGTCACCGCAGAAACAGCTATTCTGAGCTTAGTTGGGACTCAAAGTAACGACATTATTGAACAGCTTGGTGCTGGGGCGCTGATTGGTCAACCTCATGGAAACCACATCTCAGTTGATGGCGCGATATTTGCTGTGGGTAGTGGTTTGGCTGCACCTGGATATACCTTGATTTTACCGATCGCTGAAAAACAAAAGTGGTGGGAGCGAATTTTAGAATTAGGTGCGGTAGAATTGAGCGATCGCGCTTGGGAAACTTTACGAATCTTACAAGGTCGTCCAGCACCAGATTTAGAACTAACCGAAGATTATAATCCCCTAGAAGTAGGGTTATGGCAAACAGTTTCTTTTAACAAAGGTTGTTACATCGGCCAAGAAACCATTGCCAGATTAAATACTTATAAGGGTGTAAAACAATACCTGTGGGGAATTCGCCTGAATGCTGCTGCTGAACCAGGAACTGTGATGACAATTGGAGATGAAAAAGTCGGTAAACTCACCAGCTATACAGAAACCCCTGATGGTCACTTTGGACTAGGTTATATTCGCAGTAAAGTCGGTGGAGTCGGTTTAAAAGTGCAAGTTGGGGAAACAGAAGGAGAAATAGTTGCTATTCCCTTTGTCTCTCACGAATATCCGTAAGAGGTAGGGGGAAGGGGTGCAGGGTGAGGAAAGTTGTTATAATTTATTTTTTGGAGTTCCTTTCAGTGGAATTGAGTAAACAATCTCGATTTACAATTTGCGGTTAATTGTTTCATCCTGTTGCCATTTTACACCCTGACAAGATTCATCTATCCAAGAAGGTAAACTACGGGCATTAGTCTGAGGTGAAAATGAAATACTGGAAACTTGTTTCACTGGAATGCTGATAAATTTAGCATTGTGATTGGGTGTGGTAACTCTGGACAAAGAAGACACAGCTTTAGTTTGAGTAGGAACTGCGGTAGTTATGGTAAGCGATCGCTTAACTGTTTGTTCCCGTCTCATTTCCGAAGGCATTTTTGGTGGCGAATGGTGATTAAGTTGCGTAGCCACTACACCCACCGAAACAGGTTGGCGCTTTTCTTCAGCAGATGAAGTAATTCTCAATAACACCTGTTTGTGTTCCTTTGATTTTTGTGTATCTGCAACCTGCGTTTTCACAGCAGGCTTACTGACAATCTCATTTTTAGCCACAGAACCCTCTGATTTTAATAAACCCAACTCCTCATCAGGATTAAAATGAAGACCTAAAGCCGCAACTATTTGATCAGGATCATTATTTAAATCCAGAATAAAAGGGAGTATTTTGTTTAACTCAGGTTCCAAAACAGACAGAGTGGCCAACATATAACCAGAAGAAGGTCGTCTGACACCATCATAAGAGTGCCAAACTCGCATTTTAACCAGCCAAGCACGATTTTCCTCACAGTAATTTAGCCACTTCATTTTTAAAGATTGACGTAGCTGCTGAATGTCCATTAGTTTCCTCACATCAGTGAAAAGAGTGCAGAATTAGTATAGTTTTAATTAGTTTTAAGCTGTTACGCATCTAAATTAGATAATCCTAAAATGCTTAAATCCTGTGGGGTGGGCATCTTGCCATTGGTGTCAAGTTAAGGCATCAGCCCAAATGTCAAGAGAGCGAGCAGCCGTTCGTCGGTGACGTTGACGGACGGTCTTGATTAAGCCCATAGAACGATGATGTTCGACAAGCCAAGGAATAAGTTGTAAATCAGGAGCAAGTAAAAGTGCGCGGTGGAAAAAATACAAACTGCGAAAAACCATTTCCACAGAAATGCGTTCTAAAGGTTTTTGTAAAGCAATAGCCACATCAGCACACAAGTCATTGAGGACAGCGTAGAAAATCCAGGTAGCATATATTTGCATCTGTACACCATTAGTGCCACCAACCCACAAATAGGACAAGCCCAATAAACGCTTAGTCAATAAAAATGCGTCCTCAATTCGCCAACGTCGGCGGTATAAATCACAAACCTCCTGTGGTGAAAGCTGTTGTGGGTCAAGAACATTAGTCAAATAATGATACCAAGTCTTACCCCATAATACGGATACTTGGCGCATGGGATAGCGACATGGGTTGGTATGATGCAATCCCATTTGAATAATTTCATCCCTGTAGTGAGAGCTACTAGAAAGTACACGCACTACCTTATATCTGACCTTTTCCTTTTGGCGGGTGAGAACATACTTACCGGCAGCAGTTAGAGAATCAAACCACTCAAAACCATAAAATCCCATGTCTACTATGAGTAAACCACCATCAGGTAAAAGTTCTAACAATGCTTGCCACCAACGAGTCTCATTCCGCTTGGCATCAGCATCATACCAAACTGCTACAGGAATATGAGTGAAAGCTTCTACTACCATCAGCATTTTTCCTGCCAACACTGAACCTGTTTTTTCTTGCAATTGTCCGAAGTGCTTTTTCATGGCTTCGAGTGTTGAGGCATCACAAATCCAAATGGCGGAAAATCTCTGCGCCACTGATGCCCAGGCTGGAGCTAATTCTTTTGCATTCCTTTTTGCTGCTAGACGTTCTACTACTTGCTCAAACATCTTGGCAAATAGATGCGCCGGTAAACTGTTGAGTCTTTGGGACAGAGCTTGCTTGCTGACTTTTGTTGCCTCTACCCACATTAATCCTTCTACTTCTAGGCAGCGCAATACATCTGTTAAGTGTTGTACTTGTCGATATACTAGACTCAGTATTATTGCTGCCATTACTGGTAGGGTTAATACTCTTGAGCGCAAGCTTCGCTCTTTGTCTTTTACCCCTTTGAGGTTGGCAAATGTCCCTGGACTTAATAGCCCAATCAACCGTGATTCTATTTCTTCACTAGCTGGAGCAGGTACGCTAACTTGATGGCGAAAGTCTGGATTCCCTTGTTTTTTCCTTGGTTTACTCATGGCTCTTTTCAACACCCCTGTGTTGACTTTTACCATTTATTTCCCACTCTTGACACAAATCCATTTTTCTTAACTTGACACCAATGGCATCTTGCCCGCCAGACTTATACAAATTAAATGCACAACAGCTTAGTTAGTTTTATCCCTGGGAATGAAAACGATAATAAAGCATATGTTTAACTTTTTGACCACCTAACAAATGTTGTTCCACTATTCGAGTAACTTCGCGAGGTTGAACTCTGCCATACCAGACCATATCTGGTAAAACTAGCACCATCGGTCCATTGCCACATTGTCCTAAACAGCCACTAGCTGTAACTGTCACATCAGAAACTGGTAAAGCCCGAAAAGCAGCTAAAACTTCTGCTGCACCTTGTTTTCTACAAGTGCGGTTTTGGCACACCTGCACACACTTAGAAGTGTCAGATTGATTCTGAGTTGGGAAGTTTGACATTTTTTTGATATTAATTCGCTGAAAATATCCCAATCATTACGATAAGTAATGACTCCTGACCAATATTTATCGGCAATCTTGGCGATGACTAAAAAACGAGCCTCATCTTCTGTGCGTGCTGGAATTTCAATACGATTTACATCTGTCCAAAGTTTTTGTGCTTCAATAAAATCAATACCATGCTTGGTTTGATTAATTGCACTTTTGTGAGGATCAAATTCAAACTCCATGATTTTTTTAAGCTAAGAGACGTTTATCAATTTGGTAGGAATAATTTTATCTTTGATTTTTTCTTACAGACAAACTCAATTAAAATTAAATTTTATCATCGCCACCCTATCATAATCAAAACGGCTGAGATTTTAACTTTTGTAAGATTACGAAAAAACCGATATGTGTAGGAGTTTAGCACTGCTAAACCCCTATCTATAGAATCACACGATTAAGCCATTTTGAGTATAAATAGGGGCGACAAGTAGAAGAAAACTTCTAACTAATAACCAACCCTTTACTTGCTAACCATTCACGGTTAAATATCCTGGACTGATAGCGAGAACCACTGTCACATAAAATAGTCACAATAGTATGTCCTGGCCCCAACTGTTTCGCTAAAGCAACAGCCGCACCAACATTAATCCCAGTGGAACCACCCATTAACAGCCCATCTTGACGTAGTAATTGATAAACAACACGTAACGCTTCTGTATCGTCAATTTGGATAGCATCATCAATAGGTGCGCCTTCCATATTGCCTGTAATGCGACTATTCCCAATACCTTCGGTGATAGAATTGCCTTCCATCTTGATTTCGCCAGTTTTGATATAACTGTATAACCCACTACCTAAAGGATCGGCGACAACACATTTTACTGCTGAATTTTTTTCTTTCAGATACATCGCCACACCAGCATAAGTGCCACCAGTACCAGTTGCCGCTACCCAACCATCTACTTTACCGTCTGTCTGTTCCCAAATTTCCCGGCCTGTGGTTTCATAATGGGCGAGACGATTAGCTAAATTATCAAACTGATTTGCCCAAATGGCGTTTTCCATTTCCGCCGCAATTCTACCAGATAGCTTGACGTAATTATTAGGGTCTTTGTAAGGTACAGCAGGAACAGGACGGACTTCTGCACCCAAGGTGGTCATTGCATCTATCTTTTCTTGGGATTGGGTATTGGGAATAATAATTAGACATTTGTAACCTTTGGCATTGCAAATATGCGCGAGTCCAATGCCAGTATTACCTGCCGTTCCTTCCACTACTGTTCCACCAGGTTTGAGTAGACCTTTTTTTTCCGCGTCTTCGATAATGTAAAGTGCAGCGCGGTCTTTGACGGAACCACCAGGATTGAGAAATTCAGCTTTGGCGAGGATTTCGCAGCCTGTTTCTTCACTGAAGCTATTTAAGCGAATCAGTGGTGTGTTACCAATAGTGCCGACAAATCCTTGTTTGATATCCATGTTGAATTTACTTGAATTCTTTTCTATCAAAATTTTGGCGCATAAGTGAATCTATTCTCAATGCCTTATAATGCTTTAGGTGAGAAATTTACCCACAATTTCCGAAAAGACACTAAAAAATATTGAATCTCAGTTCATGAGATAACTCGTAATATTTAGTAGAGTGCGTCAGATGCACCCTAAAAGAGATATTTCCCCAGCACTCTTAAACCTTTCAGCGTCGTCTGTTCAAGTCATTGAAGCTGACACGGTGATTTTACAGTTGGTTGCAATTATGAGCGTAAGCTAAAATACAGGGTAATTGACTAAAAGAGGTGGATACAGATGGCATCTCAAGATGAACATAATCGAGAACTTCAACGCAAAGTTGAAATGCGACTGCGGGAAATAGACAATCAAATTAATCCTAATGAAGCACCTGTTTATCAAACCGTTAAACATCAACCCGAAAATTCTCAAAAGCCTTGGATGAGAAAAGTAATTCTCGGTGCAAAGCTTTTTGGATTTGCTGTTGCAGCCTTGGTTGCAGTGCGAGTTGCTTCTGCTTTGGCGGGAATTGTTATGTTTGGTGCTTTGGCTTTTCTCACTTACAAGCTTTTTTTGGAATCCAAAATTAAAAACTCTAAATAAGGTGTCATCACCATGAATTATCAAGTTGGAACTGACAAATTTATCAATGATTTAGAGCGTGTTGCTCAAGTACGTTCAGAGATTGCTATTTGTTTAAACAAAATTGCCGATACAATTAATCAAGCCGAATTAGCTGGAGATAGTTCATCAGGTAAACTTAGTTTATCACGAGATATTGAAGATATTACTGTAGCTAGTAAAAATCTCAATAAAGGTGTATTTCGGCTTTTAGTTTTAGGTGATATGAAACGGGGAAAAAGCACGTTTCTTAATGCCTTAATTGGTGAGAATCTATTACCAAGTGATGTAAATCCTTGTACGGCAGTATTAACAATACTACGCTATGGGGCAGAAAAAAAAGTTACCATTCATTTTAATAATGGCAAAAGTCCCCAACAGCTAGATTTTCAAAGTTTTAAATATAAATATACTATTGATCCGGCTGAAGCAAAGAAGTTAGAACAGGAGCAAAAACAAGCTTTTCCTGATGTTGATTATGCTGTTGTTGAGTATCCTTTAACTTTGTTAGAAAAAGGTATTGAAATTGTTGATAGTCCAGGGTTAAATGATACGGAAGCACGAAATGAGTTATCTTTAGGCTATGTAAATAACTGTCATGCGATCTTGTTTGTGATGCGTGCTTCTCAGCCTTGTACTTTAGGTGAAAGACGTTATTTAGAGAATTATATCAAAGGTAGAGGTTTATCGGTTTTCTTCTTAGTTAATGCTTGGGATCAGGTGAAAGAATCATTAATTGATCCTGATGATGTGGAAGAGTTAACATCAGCAGAAGATAGACTCAGACAGGTTTTTAAGGCCAATTTAGCAGAATATTGTTCTGTAGATGGACAGGATATCTATGATGAAAGGGTGTTTGAGATTTCATCCATTCAAGCACTGAGACGCAGGTTAAAGAACCCCCAAGCAGATTTAAGTCAGACTGGCTTTCCTGAGTTCATGGGGGCGTTGAACACCTTTTTGACTAGAGAAAGAGCGATCGCAGAATTACGTCAAGTCAGAACCTTAGCTAGACAAGCTGTAAACCATACCCGTGAAGCGATTGATCGACGTATTCCTTTACTTGATAAAGACGTTGATGAATTGAAAAACCGCATTGATTCAGTTGAACCTGAATTTAATAAACTTACCAATATCCGCGATCAATTTCAAAAAGAAATTATCAACACCAGAGACAATCAAGCAAGAACAGTATCTGAGTCATTTCGTAGCTATGTTTTAAACTTAGGTAACAGCTTTGAAAATGATTTCCTGCGCTATCAACCAGAATTAAACTTGTTTGATTTCTTGAGTAGTGGTAAACGAGATGCTTTCAACACCGCATTACAAAAAGCATTTGAACAATACATCACAGATAAGTTTTCAGCTTGGACTTTAACTGCTGAAAAAGACATGAATTCAGCCTTTAAAGAATTATCTCGTTCTGCTGCTCAATACGGTGCTTCTTACAGTCAAGTCACCAATCAAATCACTGAAAAACTAACAGGACAACCAGTTAAAGTAAACCCCAATAGTACCACAGAAGATGATAACTCTCCTGGATGGGCAAAATGGGCAATGGGTTTGTTATCTTTATCGAGAGGTAACTTAGCTGGTGTAGCTTTAGCTGGTGCAGGGTTTGATTGGAAAAATATCCTTTTAAACTACTTCACTGTTATTGGTGTTGGTGGAATAATTACCGCAGTCACAGGTATTTTTCTGGGGCCAATTGGCTTTGCATTATTAGGTTTGGGAGTAGGCATTTTACAAGCAGATCAAGCACGCAAAGAATTAGTTAAAACTGCCAAAAAAGAGTTAGTTAAATATTTACCACAAGTAGCACAAGAACAAGCACCACTGGTTTATGATGCAGTTAAAGAGTGTTTTGATGCTTACGAAAAAGAAGTAAATCAACGCATTAATGATGATATCACTTCTCGCAAATCCGAATTAGATAATTTACTCAAACAAAAAGAAACGCGAGAAATTAACCGTGAAAGTGAGTTCAACCGTCTGAAAAATCTACAAGAAGGTGTCATAGAACAACTGCAAAAAATCGAAGCTGCATACAGCAATTTGTTAGCTTATTATAGCTAGTAAATAGACAATTGTAGGTTGGGTTGACGCAAGGAAACCCAACATGATTAAAACTTTGTTGCGCTGTTGCTGAGAGGGTATTTGAAAAGTCTCCTTCCATGTCATGCTGAGGAACGTAGCATCTCAGTATGTGGGCTAAACTCCAGATTCTTCGTTGCGTAAGACTCCACTCAGAATGACAAATTATACGTCCCTAAACTTTTCAAACATGCTCTTAACCCAACCTACACAAAAACTAAAGATTTTTCATTTTCACACCAAGCGAATTGAACTATTTTAGACAAATATGCAAAAACAATATGAACGTTACCAAGAAATAACAAATTCTCTTAAATCTACCTGTAAATTAATCAATTTAGATCATCAATCTAAACTTTATCAAGATGTCATTGCAATTTCCAATCATCTTGCTAATCCTAATTTTCAGATTGCGGTATTTGGCCCCTTTAATCATGGTAAATCAACTTTGTTAAATGCAATGTTGGGAAATCGGACTTTACCAATTGATTTAATTCCGACTACAGGTGCAGCAATTACTGTTAAATATGGTAGTGATGTTAGAACTCGGATAATGTTAGTAGATGGTACAGAAATCTACCGCAGTGGTACAGATATTTTACAAAAATTTGCAATTCTTGATGGTAATAGACAGATGCGAAAAGATGTTGCATCTGTAGAAGTTTTTTGTCCTCATCCCTTCTTAGAAACTGGTGTAGAATTTGTTGATTTACCGGGGACAAATGACAGAGAAGCGCAAGATGATTTAGTCCGAGATAGGTTATTAGGTACAGATTTAGTTATACAATTATTAGATGCGCGTAAACTAATGACTTTGGGTGAAAGAGAAAACCTACGTGATTGGTTATTAGATAGAGGAATTAAAACAGTTATTTTTGTGGCTAATTTCCTTAATTTACTAGAACCAGAAGAACAAAAACAAGTCCAAAATCGCTTGTTATTTGTAGCAGAAAGTTTTCGTTCCGAATTACCTACCGGTTTTAGTAATTTATATCGAGTTGATGCTTTACCAGCTTTACGGGCTAGATTAAAAGGTGATGTTGTGCTTGCGAATAGTAGTGGTTTAGCAGCTTTTGAAACAGCCTTACAAAATATAGTCGGAATTTTACAGCAAAATACTGGTGGTGTACGTTTACCAAGAATTGAGGGTATTACCTCGCAAATTCAACCTTTATTAGCAGATAAAATTGATAAAATTGCTAGTGAACTTCAATCATTTGATGATAAAGAAAATGCTAAAAATGATATTAAACAAAAAGCTAAAGACCTAATTGAACAAGGTTTTAATGCTAGCGTTTATGAATTACGTAATTGGTTATCTTTACCAAATTTATTGGCTAAATACCAAAGTGATATTGCTGTTGCATTAGCAGAAAACAATTTACAATCTTGGCAAACAGGAACTTTAAAAAAAGACTTAACCGAATTGCAGTTAGCGGTGATAAAATGGCTATATCAAGCTTATGAATTCTTCAAATCAGAAAGACCAGAAGATTTAAAAATACCATTTCCCAATACACCCCAAATAACCTTACCTGCAAAACAAAATAATACCAATGATATAACAGATCCTGGTTCTATTGCTGTAGGTGGTGGTATTGGTTGGCTATTAGGTGGCCCTGTAGGTGCTGCGGTGGTTGGGAGTATTTCTTATTTATTAAATCAAAATATTCAAAATGCTGAAGAACAATCAGCTAAAGAATCTTATCATCAACAGGTAGCAACAATTTGTATAGCTGCGGCTGAAAATTATTTATCTAGTTTTAGTAGTCAGGGTTTATCTATTTTAGCTGAATATGAACGAAAAGCTGTGAAAGTCATTAACTTTCAAGTTAGTCAAGAACCGCGTGAAATTAGTCAAAAACGTGAAGAGATAAAACAATTACAAAATGGATTTAATCAGTTATTGACAGAATTAGAGAAAGTAAATATTCAAACTAAATATCAACCTTATAAAGAAACTCCTAAACCTGTAAATACTCAAACACCACCTCAAGGAAATAGTACCAAGTATACATACACAGAAAAGAAAGTAGAACCACCCCCTCAACAGGTTTATACTCCACCTGAACCAAATACTCCTCAAGTCAAAGTGGAAACACCACGTCAGCAGGTTTATACACCTCCACCAAATCCCGCAGAAACAGAAGCGAAATTCCGTGCTTGGGAACTTGATCAAGAAATAGCGCAAATGAAAGCTAATATGAAATCTTCAAGGAAACAGCAACAAACAAATGCAAATCAAACATCACAAAATCCACCAAAAACACAAGCTGAGAAAGAGAAAATTGATCGCGCTTATAAAATTTTAGGTTTACAACCTACTGCTTCTTTTGCTGAAGTGAAACAAGCTTATAAGTCATTGGTGAAAAAATGGCATCCTGATTTATTTGTGAATCAACCACAAATGCAAAAACAGGTACAAGAAAAGATTCGGTTGGTAAATGAAGCTTATAATATTTTAGCAGAATTATAATACATAAATTTGATTTTAAAATAAAAATCGCTTTCAATTTTGCTACTTATTAAATAGGTCTATTTTCTCGTCCATAATATATACGTAAAATAATCACATCATCCTCAATAATAACGTAGTGAATTATAAAACCATACTTGCCAAAAGAAACTACAAGTTTTCGTAATCCTGCTATTTCATCTAGAATTGCACCACGACGCGGATTTTGTTGTAGACTTCCACCAGAAGCAACAATTGCTTGTATTGCACGGGCTGCTGCGTCAGCATTACTAAGTGCTATAAAATAATAATGACGATTTAAGTCACTAATAGCAGTTTCTGTCCAAACTATCTCAGACATTATTATTGTTGAACTATTAAACTATTTGCCCATTTCTGAACTTGTTCATGTTTGACTCCTGAACCTGTACTAAGGTAGCTTTCTAAAGCAGATTTGCTTTGCTCAATCATGTCTTTTTCACTAAGAGACTGAAAATTTAATTCTGTATCTATTTGACCATAATCAAGTGATTCTGCTCCTAAATCTTGCTCTTCTTGAGCTAATTCTGTAGCTAAAAATTGAATGGCTTTGATTTTTTCCTGATGAGATAATTTTTGCAGTGAGGGTAAAATTTCTGTTAATTTCATAGAAATTAGGTGTAAAGCTATTTATATTATACTGTAATTGCCCTTTATTTTCCATAGATACAGGAAAGCGTTAGCATTAGCTTACCGCAGGTATCGCTCTTTTGATGTGAAGGTGGCTAGAGGGCGATCGCATTAATAATTGAGATCACCATATAAGATCAACTTTGTATAAATCAAACATAGAATCTCGACTAACAATAGGGATATTTTTGACCATAGATTGTGCTATTAATAATCTATCAAAGGGGTCATTATGATGAAAAGGTAAGCTGGAAACTGTTTGTAAATGACTCAGTTGAATATCTAAGATTTTAAAATCAGCCAATTGGATTTTTTGCTGAATATAATCATCTATAGGTACAGATAAATTTAGCCTACCTTTACTTTGCTTAATTGCCATTTCCCAAATACTAGCAAGACTTATATATTTGATATTATTGGTATCTTCAATTAATTCTCTAGCAGTTATACTAATATTTTCATTGCCTGAGAAAAACCACAAAAGTGTATGAGTATCTAATAAAACTTGCATGGTTAATCTTCAAATTCTTCTAATGGGTCATCAAAATTATCAGCAATAGAAATGATATCTTTATCTGTACCAAATAAAGGAGGACGTTTAGATTTAGATTTGAGTGCTGTTAATTTTAATAAAGGTTGCTGGTTTTCAGTAATAATAATTTCTTCTCCATTTAATGCTAAGTGAAATAATTCTGATATTTGGTTAATTGCCTGTGTAATTTCTATGGAAGACATAATAATGGACTTGAATATAATTTTAATCTGATTATAACATGATACAGTAAAAATAATTCCAGGAAATATGATAAAATGTAATATAAAGTTTCTATCCAAACTATCTCAGAGATTATAATCAACGTGGCTAGATGCTAGAGAGCGATCGCGAAGCGCGACCTAGTAATCGCTAAATACCATGAATAAGAAAAGCGATCGCTCTTTTGAAGTCAACGTGGCTAGAGACTAGAGGGCGATCGCTATAAGTAAATATTCAATTTTTATTGATAATTTAAGTCGTGACTAAGAACTAATTATGTTTTCTGTATACCTCAACTTATTTGGCTTTTAACACTAACTTTTGATCCTTTTTTCGTAGAGTATACAGCACCCATTAGAACTACCAAACCTAAAATTGTACTAGGTTCAGGAACCTCTACAACAGGCTCATAAGAACGTTGGTGATAAGTTGTGGTTCCATCATTATTGCAGTTTAGTAACAGGCTAATAATTAGATCACCTATTGGTAATTTTGTTTTATCAAACTTCACACCAACTAGATCAGAACCTACCACAGCAAACTTACTTAAATCAACTCCAAGATCCAATAATTCCTGTTTGTTTAGAGTAGTAACGTCAGCTATCTTGTTATTAGATGAACCAATGACATTGGGAGTAGGTTGATATTGTCCTGCTGGTTTAGGTTCATAGGACATATAACTAGAAAATTCATCTTTGGACATATAGCCAAACATATGGCTTCCATCCTTATCTCTACCAGGTGTACTATTCAAGGTATTATAGTAACCTTGCAGATAATAACCATCATTTTGTGCAGCTACACTGGCTAGAGTTATATCACCCCATACACCTGAAGACACACCAGAATTATTTCCAGGTGCAAATTGAATACCATACACACTACCTTGATTAACTGCTTCATTCAAGCTCAACCCAGGTGAAAAGTTGAGAAAAATATCTCCATAATTAATATTACCATCAGCAGCACCATTGCTAGGAAGACCATTTAAAGGAAATTGACTATTAAATGCTATATAAAGGAAGTTTGCATCCTCCATACTATATATACCATATAACTCATTCGTTGATCCTCCATTACCATCAAGACTATCATTAGGTGAATCATCAAAATACTGTCCAGTTCCATAGATATTTAATGCTTTAGCTGATTGACTATTAGTAATTAAGCAGCCAATTATTATGAAGAGAATTGAGGTTATTTTGCTGACTATGTTTTTCATGAGTAATCATCCTATATAAATCTCTAACTTTTGAAAGTTGAACTAAATAAATTCTTATCCATATCCAAATTAATAGCAATTCATAAAATTCAGTGTTTTTACTTACAAAAAAAAGTTGATATAAATATGAATTTTTCATAAAATTCAGGAAAATATCCTAAAAATTCATAAAATTCAAGTATTATCAAATTTCTGGGTGCAACTGTAATTACTAATACCTAACTCACAGATGACTACGGAAGAAGCATTGAAACTGCTGGAACTTGTTGATAATTGGGTTTCTGAGAAGACAATAGAAAACCTTTCAGATATCCACAAGGCCATAATTCAACAGACATTGGAAGGTAAGAAGCTGAAGGATATTGAAATTGTAGGCTATGCAAATAGTTCTATTCAGCGTGAATATGCTCCCAAGTTGTGGAGGTTATTGGAGAGAATAACAGGAGAGAAAAAGGTTGGTGTGAAAAACCTACAGGTAGTTCTAGAGAGACTACAAAAACGTGAATTAGCTAAAGTTTCAGACACCGTAACAGCAAAGGTTGACGAGACGGAGGGAGAAAAGAATCAGACACCACAACTTTCGGAATCTTCTGTAGAGAATGTTTTATGCTATTCATCCGAGTCTAATTTTGTCGGACGTGACACAGCCATTACTGATATCAAAACCCTCGTTAGTCAACTTAACAAAATCATTGTTATTCAAGCAGCAGGGGGAGTTGGTAAGTCAACTTTAGCCAAGCAATATCTAAAAACTCAAGGATTTGAGTTGGTGCTACAGCTAGAAATGGCTAAGGAAAAAGAGAACATCACCGCTATTGAAAGTGTAGTTGAAGAATGGCTGAAACAATACTTTCAAGAAGAACCAGGAAGAGAATTTGGAATTACCCTCACAAGATTACAACGACAACTACAAACCCGTAAAGTAGGAATATTAATTGATAACTTAGAACCTGCACTAGATAAACAAGGTAGGTTTATTGAAAAACATGGCTGTTATGTAGAATTGTTGAGGATTTTAGCTGATTCAAATGTGCAGTCTGTCACCCTAATTACCAGTAGAGAACGTTTATGTGATGAGCGTGTTAATGGTATTTCTCATTACCCTTTATCTGTGTTAGATGTAACCGCATGGGCAGAATTTTTTACATCTCGCAAAATTAAGATTGATACTCCCTCTCTGGAAGCAATGTACAAAATTTATGGGGGTAATGCTAAAGCAATGGATATCCTCTTTGGGGTAATGAGAGAAGATTATGATGGGGATATGTCCGCTTATTGGCAAGAAAATTGTACTTTAGTGGAAACGGAATTAAAGAATTTAGTTGAAAGTCAATTTAATCGGTTACAAACATTAGATACTGAAGTTTATAAACTGCTTTTTCGGTTGGGTTGTTTTCGTTATCAAGATGTACCCAGAGTTTCTTGTGATGCACTATTGGCTTTACTGTGGGATGTTCCTGAAGATAAGCAGAGAGATGTAATTAAGTCTTTGCGAAATCGATGTTTAGTGGAGTTTGAAAAAGGAGAATATTGGTTACATCCCATTATTAGGGAACAGGGGATAGAAAAGTTGAAAGCAAGTGGAGAATGGGAAGAAGTAAATCGTAAAGTTGCTGAATTTTGGATAAAAAATGAATTAGAAGCTAAATTAAAAATTGATTTATTTAAAAATTGCATTATAACTTTTGAATCTTTTTATCACTACTGTAGTATTTTTGATTGGGATCAAGCCTTTAAAATTCTTGAGAAGCAAGTAAATATAGGCGGAAGTAGGGTAAAACTAAGAGAGCAAATCCGTAGATATGGCTGCTCTCACTATTTAATAGATAGTTTAAATCAACTAAAAGGTAAACTATTAAATCCTGCTGATGAAGGACAAAGAGTCGGAGCTATAGGTGTATCTTTTTACTATATGAGCCAATATGAAAAAGCAATCAAATATCTTCAAAAATGTGAGAAATTATATGAAAATATTTCAAATTATTATCGTAGTTATGCACAGGTGTGGCTGGCAAAAAGTCATCAAGAATTAGGTAAACTTGATTTAGCAATTGATTATTGTAAAAAAGCATTAGCAACCAGCGAAAAGTTAATTAATTTGAATGGAGAAGAAGATGGATGTAAATATATGACATTAAATACTATAGGCTCAATATATATTGATTTGGGAGAATATAAAATTGCTATACAAAATCATGAAAATGTTATAAAAGCATCTAATTTTTCAGATTCATTCTATAAACGACATAAAGGAGATGCTTTAGCTTATATAGCTTACTGTAAATCTGGGATTGGTGAATATAAAGAAGCGATATATTTTTGCAATGAATCAGTTAGAATATTCCAGGAAGTTCAAGATTATATCAGTGAATGTATAGCCAGATGCTGGCTTTGCGAGTTTTATTTGTACATCGGAAAGAATAATCTTGCAAGGGAAACTTTAGAATCTGCTGAAAAAATTTCAAAGCAAGTTAAGTTTCTAGATCCTCAACTAGAAACAATATTACTAAATACTAAAGCAATCTTTCTTGTTAAAACAAATGATAATTTTGAAAAAGCTATTAGTTTATATCATGCGTCAATACAATTAAATAAAAGTATTGGTGCTAAGTTTTATCATGCTAATACTGCTTATAACCTTGCACTAACATATCAAAAAATGGGTAAAACCGAGAAAAGCCACATCCATTTTGATGAAGCTATCCGACTGTTCAGCGAAATGGAAGCACCCAAGCAAGTTGAGAAAGTTGAAAATGCGAAGATCCAAAGTTAAGCTACATAAAAATCTGTAAACTGCCGATATTCAGGACGAATAAATTTTACTCATGAAATAAACTAGCTTCTACATGAAAAAAATCTCCCAACTTTTCTGCTAATTCTAAAGTTATTTTCTGCGTTCCATTTAAAATGTCATCAACCAAGCTTTCTGAACCCAAAAAAACTTGTAAATCAACTTTATTTTTACCAGATTCATCCAAAAGGAATAATAACATAGATTGAGGATTATTTTGTTGATTAATCTGATAATGTTCTTGTTCAAATTTTTCTATTAAAGTAATTAGCAATTGATAAAGTTCATTTTCTTCAGGACTGCGTTCCCGGTGCATTAAATCTTCCACAATGGCTAAAGCTTGTTCGTTTTCTGCTTCAGTTTTAATAATTTTGGGGAGATAAGCTGTTAATAATTCCTTGTATTTCTCTGGATTAAAAATAAGGGTCATTTTTCCAATTATCCTTATCGTATTCTGCGTGAGTGAGGATATATTTAATATAAATTAATTGACCTTCGTAATCTATGCTAACAATTAATTGGTATTTATTGCCTTTAGAGAACTCCACAGAAAGAAATGCCCAATGTCATTCTGTTCACGAAGTGTGTAGTGAAGAATCCTCCGAGATGCTTCATTCCGCTTTGCTGCACTCAGCATGACAAGACAGGATCATTTATTTTGTGGCTTACTCTTAATATTGAAAACTGTAAAATTCCCCACAGCTTCAGCTTTCGGAAAAACCTGCTGCACTTCGACGAAGTTTGACCATTTAGCTTTACTAAAAATCTTATACCAGTTGTTCAGTGATTCCTAACAATCGGGAGCATCCCAATTTTGCAAAAACATTGCAAATTGTCATTCTGTTCACGTTCACGTAGTGTGCCGTAGGCATAGTGTGGCGTTAGCCATACGGAACGGAGTGAAGCGTTCGCGCAGCGTGCCGTAGGCTTTAGAATCTCGCGAGATGCTTCATTGCGCTTCGCTTCATTCAGCATGACAGTAAACTTACACATTTGGGATGCTCCCTAACAATCTGCATGATTTTCTGCATATTCTCTTATTAGTTTAAAACTAATAACGTGCATATTCCTGTTTATAACTACCAAATTTTCTCCATATTCAAAACAAACCCCGGTAAAACAGGTTCACAATTAACAGTATTAGGATTTTCTAAACATTCTTCTATTTGTCCAGGACGATAAATATAAACTTGACGATTTTTGCGGTCAATTAATAAACCTAATTGTATTCCTGGTTCTTGCATATATTCCTGCATTTTGTCTTTTAAAGGTTGCAGGTTATCAGAAGCTGACCTTAATTCGATGACAAAATCAGGACATATGGGTGCAAATTTTTTCTGTTGTTCTAGTGTGAGTGTATTCCATCTTTCTAATTTTATCCAAGCAGCATCAGGAGAACAGTCTGCACCTGTGGAGAGTTTAAAGCCTGTGCTGGAAGTAAATGTGATACCTGTACCATCTTTTTCCGACCATACCCACAATTATCCAAATATATTACCTTCTCGGTTTCCTGTTTCTGAACCTGTAGGTGGCATAATTGATATTTCTCCAAATTTATTTCTTTCAATGCGTAAGTCACGGTTTAGTTGACAGAATTCAAAAAATTGATCGTCTGTCATTGATGACGGCATTTGTAACATTAAGGGAGATGAAAGCATGGTGATTTCCTTGTAGTTATTTTGTTTAGAGAACTCCACAAAAAGAAATGCCCGATGTCATTCTGTTCACGTTCACGTAGTGTGCCGTAGGCATAGTGTGACGTTAGCCATACGGAACGAAATGTAGTGAAGAATCCTCCGAGATGCTTCGTTTCGCTTTGCTACACTCAGCATGACAAAACAGGATCATTTATTTTGTGGCTTACTCTTACCAAATTTTACTCATATTCAAAACAAATCCAGGTAAAACAGGATCACAGCTAACAGTATCAGGGTTTTCTAAACATTCTTCTGGTTTTCCAGGAAGATAAATATAAACTTGGCGATTTTTGCGGTCAATTAATAAGCCTAATTGTATGCCTGGTTCCTGCATATATTCGGTCATTTTGTCTTTTAATGGTTGCAGGTTATCAGAAGCTGACCTTAATTCGATAACAAAATCAGGACATATGGGTGCGAATTTTTTCTGTTGTTCTGGTGTGAGGGTGTTCCATCTTTCTAATTTTATCCAGGAAGCATCAGGAGAACGGTCTGCACCTGTGGAAAGTTTAAAACCTGTGCTGGAATCAAAACCAATTCCTGTACCATCTTTTTCAGTCCAAACTCCTAGCTGTACAGCTAAGTTGAAATTACGATTTCCTGTTTCTGAACCTGCGGGGGATATGATTGATATTTCTCCAAATCTATTTCTTTCAATGCGTAAATCACGGTTCACCTGACAGAATTCAAAAAATTGATCGTCTGTCATTGGCATTGAAGATGGCATTTGCAACATTAAGGGGGATGATAGCATGGTGATTTCCTCCATATTTGCCTACCGAAATGATTTTATTATATCGCTATTAAAGGGTTGCAATTAGATATAAAAAAGGTGGGTTACGCTGTCGCTAACCCACCCTACGAAGAATATTTATGTTACTGGAAATTACTTGTTAGGTTGGGGTGTCATGCGTAAATAAGGTTTGATTTCTTTGTAACCTTTGGGGAATTTCTCTTTGAGAACTTCGGGATCTTTTAATGATGGAACAATTACGCAATCTTCTCCATCTTTCCAGTCAGCGGGGGTAGCAACGCTGTAATGATCAGTTAATTGCAGAGAGTCAATGACTCGCAATAGTTCATCAAAGTTGCGTCCTGTGCTGGGGGGGTAGGTAAAGCTAAGACGCAGTTTTTTGTTGGGGTCGATAACGAAGACGGAACGCACTGTGATGTTTGCAGCTGCGTTGGGGTGAATCATGTCATAAAGGTCGGAAACCTTTTTGTCTGCGTCTGCGAGAATGGGATAGTTGAGGGCGGTTCCTTGGGTTTCTTCAATATCTCCGACCCAGCCATTATGGGAGTCTACATCATCGACGCTGAGTGCGATCGCTTTTACGTTGCGTTTATCAAATTCTGGTTTCAGTTTAGCTACTGTACCTAATTCGGTTGTGCAAACTGGTGTAAAGTCAGCAGGGTGGGAGAATAGCACTACCCAGCTATCACCGGCCCATGCGTAAAAATCAATATCACCGTGTGTTGAGGCTTGAGTAAAGTTGGGTACTGTATCACCAAGACGGAGAGTCATGCGAGATTCCCTGTAATTAAGAAAGCATATTTTTACTGTGTTATCATGACACAGAACGGTAAATTATCCCATCAACATTCCACAGGTTGCAACAAAATTTTAAATTTCTAAACTTTTTGGTCTGCCACAATTTCCTGATAAGCTTGAATTACTTGTTGTGCGATCGCATCCCAGCTAAAATTCTCTAAGGCATATTTTTCGGCATTTACTCCCCGTCGCTGGCATTCTTGGGGATTTGACAAAGCCTCTTTTAATAAATCCACCAGTGATTTTACATCAGTTTTCCCCACCCAACCAGACTCACTATCTACAACCTGCTGATATATATGCACTTGGTCAGAAATAACCACTGGTTTTCCTGCAACCATTGCTTCAGCCACCGCAATGCCAAAATTTTCGTAATAAGAAGGTAACACAAATAAATCAGCAGCTTTTAATAAACTTCGTTTCGCTTCACCCGTGACAAAGCCAGTAATTGTTGTGTGAGATTTTAATGATGAATTTTCAATTTCAGATTTAATTTTTTGTTCATAATCTGGATCTTGGGGATTTGTTCCCGCTAAAATAAAGTGAAAATTAAAACCATCATTTAATAATTTTTCTAATGCGGGAATTAGTAAATCTAAACCCTTTTTAGGGTCAATGCGGGACATAAATAAAACGACAGGTTTATCACTAGGAATACCCCATTGGTTAATAACTGAATTTTTTCCATCTTCCACAGGGGGAATTACACCCAAAGGAATCACTAAATCTTTTGTTTTTACGCCAAATCTTGCTGATATTTTCGCTTCTTGTTCGCTAGTAAAATGAATAGCTGCTGCACCTGCTAAATTGCCACCTTCTAAAATTTTTACATAAAGCTGTTTTAATAGTTTCTTCTTCCGTAAATCAGCCGGATCTAAAGTTCCTAAAGGACGTAAAATATAAGGTAAATTTTGTTGCCGACAAATTAATGCTGAGGCACTACTAACAGGAGAAAATAAAGCATGAATATGGGCAATATCAAACTCTTTAGAATGAGTTTTTAACCATTTTAATAAATCTAGAGAAAACTTATATCTGCGAAATGGCGCACAACGAAAGTAAATGATTTCATAACCATCTTGCTTTATAGGACAATTTAAAGGCACATCAAGAGGTTTTTGACCAAAATCGCCATTACTATCTGTGGTAATGATTGTAACCTCTTCACCTGCCTTTACTAACGCTGGGGCTAACCCCAATACCATTTGACTAGGGCCACCATAAATTAAAGAAATCGAGGGAACAATATGTAATATTTTCATTTTCTGCCGCACTATACTAGTTATTTGTGCAAATCTTTTTTTCTTCTCTCTGCGTCCTCTATTTCTCTGTGGTTAGTTGAAATCAAATATTATCAATTAAATGAACCGCGAAGACGCGTTCGCGTAGCGTTCCGAAGGAAAGTGCGCGAAGGAAGGAAAAGAAGAAAGAAGATATCTAATCTTACATTTGAAAAAAATATCTTTTACTAAGATCTAACTAATTCTTGATAAAATTTAAATTGTTGCTGTGCTAAAGCCTTATTTGTATATTGAAACATTGCTTTTTCATAACCCAATTCACCCAAATTTTCAGCTAAATCAGGTTTTTCCATTAATTGCAACAAACAATTAGCTAAAGCTTGAATATCACCTTCAGGAAAAATTAAACCAGCATCACCGATTACATAAGGAATTTCTCCAGAGTCAGAACCAATTACAGGAACTTTGCAAGCCATAGCTTCAATTAAAACATGGCCAAATTGTTCCTTCCAACCTACAGCAGTCAGGGTTTTAAACTTGTAAGTTGTTTCGGAAGGTAAAACTAAAGTACTCATTAAATTGATATATTTAGCGACTTCATCATGGGGAACACTTTCAACCATAATTAGCCTATCTTGAATATTATTTTCTGCTGATATTTTAATTAATTCATCTTTTAACTCTCCTCGTCCTAATAGTAATAATTTCCAAGATTTATTTTTCAAAGTTATCAATGCTTGCAATAGAGTTAATAATCCCTTTTCTGGTACAAATCGACCGACAAAACCAACAACAAAATCGCCCTCATTAATGCCTAATTTAGCAGCTAATTCTGGTTGTATTTGAGGAGTAAAAAGAGTTTCATCTACACCTAATTGCGGCATAACTTTAATTTTCCCGTTATATCCTCTTTGGCGCAAAATTTCTGCACCATCTTGATTACCAGAAATAATTCCGTCACTATTATTCAGATTAAATTTTTCTAATAAAGCAATTGGTAACTTCAATTCATAAGGCAAATTCCACCAAGTGAAAAATATATTCTTAGCTTTAAGTCCTAATAGTTGATTTAAAATTATCATTTGTGTATAAGCCAAACCCCTAGAACCTTGTTCTACATGAATAATTTGGGGGCGGAATTTTCGCAACAAAGTTATTAAATCAGCACCAAAAGTCAGCAGCCCTTGATGATTTTGACTAAAATTAGATACGGGTACTATTTTAAATGCACCTTCATCACGATATTCAGATTCAATAATTTTATTTTGTACCCCTCCTGGTTTCCAAAGTTTAGGAACTACAACAGTAACTTCAATTTCCGGTTGTAATTTTGATAAAGCGCGTAACTTCTCACAATTCAAATCTACAATATAGGTATGACTAGCAACTAAGATTTTCATGATAATGTCTGAACATAATTTACATTGTTGAACTTAATAAAAACCCATCATCATCCTCTTCCTTTCTTCCTTCGCGCACTTTCCTTCGGAACGCTACGCGAACGCGCCTTTGCGGTTCATTTAATCCATATTCTTCTGGCGGGCAAGATGCCCACCCAAAAAAATGATATTCTAATTGCAGAATAAAAAATCTAAATTTGTTGATCTAAACGACTGTAAACTTGCCCATCATTCCAGATTGATTGAATCATACTACCCACAGCTTTCAGAAAACCCAAAACATAGAAAACCCCGCGAGTTGCAACCTTAATCGGAGAACCGCTTTTATAACAAGGTGGATTCCCCAGAACGTGACAATCAAACAAACGTCCGTAGAGACGTAAAGCTTGGGTAAAAGTGAGGTTTTTCAGACCCAGTAAAAAATGGTTGTGATAGAAAGTGACTTGATAATTGAGCGATCGCATACTAATATCATGACAGCCTCCCGTCTCTTCTCCTAAATGCACCAAATGCGCCTCCGGGTCATACCAAATTTTATACCCAGTCTTTCTCACCCGCAAACAGAAATCTGACTCTTCCCGCACCGCACTACCGCGAAACCTTTCATCAAACTTCAGCCCATACTTAGTAAAAATTTCGCTGCGAAAAGACATATTACAACCCCGTGCTGTGAGTACCTGTTGGGGTTTAGTAGTATGAACTAAATCAATGTGATACCAAGCAATTCCAGGGTCCATTGCTTCTGGGGGTAGATATTCAATCTCCAGTTTTCCCCCAGAGTCACCTAATTTCATTCTGTCAAATACTCGCCCTGCAACAGCCCCTATTTCTGGATTTTGCACATAATTTTTGACATGGGCGCTTAAAAATCCAGGTTCTAACTCTACATCATCATCAATAAATAAGATGATTTCACCCTGTGATCTTCTGACTGCATAATTTCGCGCCCCTGGTAAACTTGCCCAATCCAAACGCAACAATTTAATTTTACCTGCTGCTGACATTTCTTCCAAAAAAGCTTGCGTTTCTGGTTCGTGAGTTTGGGTCTGGTCTACTACTAAAACTTCAAAATGCGGATAGTCTTGTCTTAAGACATCAACGATGCTGTCTTGCAAAAGTTTTTCCCTTCTATAGGTAGGGATAACAACTGAAATTAAAGGGTAATTATCCATAAGTTTTGATTATTGAAATTGTAAAGGTTGCCAAGTTTGTGGCTAAATTAGAGTATGTCGAGAATTACGGGGTAAGTTGTGAGTACTGATGTTTTATTGACCTATTATGAATATTTTTAGCCTTTTCATATCCTAAATTAGAATTTTTATTAGAATTGATTATTACTGCCAAACACTTTCTAATCTTTTTATAACAATTTTTTCTAATTTAGTAAAGATGAAAACATATATCGTTAATAAACTCAGAGATATAAATAAAGAGAGCAATATTGTTAAATTAATATTTAGTGAGATATTTTTAGTTAACGGAGATAAGATTACAAAGTATAAAGGTTGATGAATCAGATAAATTTGGTAAGAATAAATTCCTAAGATTGAAAGAAAACTGAGAAACGATTTAAATATTACCATTTTTTCTAATCGCAATAATAATGCTTTGATAGCTAAAAAGAAGAAAGGAGTAAATAGGATATCAAAACCTAGCATATATACAATATTTATGCGTTTCAATACTAGCAGTCCATAAAAAACTAATCCTAGAGTAAAAATAATAGTGGATATGAGAAAATCTATTTTCCGAAAGTTTTGATGTTCAGCATAAATAAATCCCCAGTACAGTCCTAAACAAAACTGAAATATATAACTACCAAAAAAATTATTTTGCAGAAAAAATAAGTAGTTAGACCTATCATGTTCTAATGAAAAATAAAAAGCAACTATTTTGGTAATAACAGCTACTATAAGTCCTAACCATAAAATCTTATTAGGTCGATTTTTGCAAAGTATAAATATTATAGGTGTCAAAATATAAACTTCGAGAATCACCTTGAAAAACCAAAATCCTGGATTAATTACCTGTAGATGTACACCTGCTAAACCTAATACTGATAAAATAAAGTTTGGAAGAGATTCAATTTGAAACTTTCCAGCAAAATAATACAGTAAACAAGTTAATATTACAGCTAACCAATAAGACGGATAGAGTCTAAATAATCTTGTTCCTAACCATGATTTCCATCTAACTTCAATTTTATCGCTCCCTGCTGTAATTGACCGAGATATCAAGGCATAGCTAGTGTTGAAACCTGCCATTAAAAAAAATATATCTACAGCAGCATATCCCACTCTGGCAAAATTTCTATCTAAAATATTAATAATTTGAATATCTTTTGGATAGTTTTGAAAAAAATGGAATAAAATAATTCCTAATATTGCTAATCCTTTTGTTCTATCAATCCAATGAAATCTATTTTTTTGTGTTTGATTTGGAGTATTCATATTAGATTAGATAGATGGTTGACCATTCAGATTATTTTTAAAAGGGCGTTTTTTCTGACCTTTTTGATTAACTAGCATATTGTTTGGGCTTTCTTGTTTATCGAGTGCTGGTAATTTGAATACTATTCCCGCACACAACCAATAATAAACACATACTGGATCAACATCTAGAGGATAGTAATAAGTATTATAGCTAATAAGTAGTACAAATACCCACATACTAGCACCATAAGTACGTAAGTTACGGTCTTTTATTGAGCGATATGTTTTAAAACTAGCAATTGTTATGCTGGTAACAAGACCGAGAAAAGCTAGTACTCCCACAATTCCCACTTCATACAACACTTTAGGGTAGTAAGTTTCCACCAACTTGGTTGAACCCAAAGCGCGAGCAGAGTTGGTTGCTCTTCCTAAACCAGAACCAATAGGGGTTTTGACACTTTTCCAATTCTCGTCAAATTGATCTACAATAAATGCCTGCGGTGGTGATGCATTCCAGCGCCCCACAAAACTGTCTATTCTATCTTGGACGATAACGGGGTTAGCTGCCATCGCAATTCCCAAAATTAAAACGATCGCTCCTCCTATCGGGATAAATCGTTTGAGGTTGCCAATTTGACCAGTCAAGAATAACAGAAGCACGAAGCAGACTGGTACTAAAGCTAAGGCAATTCTCTGCCCTGAAACAACCGCATTTATAAAGACGAATGCGAGAGTCACTAAACCAATGATCCGCCAAATAATAGAGCGATCGCTAAAACTAGTAGCAAAGGTAAAAAATGTACTAGAAATTAAGAACCATGCCCACTGCCAAGGAGCTACAAATGTTCCTGGTAATCGGATTACCCCTTGTTCAGGGGTATATAATAATGCTCCACCCACATAACAACGAGCGTCGAGTGTGGCTTTAAATAAGGCATCTCCTTCAACCCCTACAGTCCCTTTGCATACTCCTATTGTGAGTAGGAAATATTGCATGATTCCTAAGAGACAGCACACTAGAATCAACACAATCTGAGTCCGCGATAAC
Organism: Anabaena sp. EIM26; assembly: GCF_057568715.1. Taxonomy (NCBI): domain Bacteria; kingdom Bacillati; phylum Cyanobacteriota; class Cyanophyceae; order Nostocales; family Nostocaceae; genus Anabaena; species Anabaena sp. EIM26. The sequence goes on from NZ_CM172472.1 coordinate 4,971,764, forward strand.
AGCAAAAAATCTTTTTGATCGCGAATTAAATAGTAGGAACAACTAATTAAGGGTAAATAGCCCAAAAATACTTTTAAGCCGAGAATTCCCACTCCTAGGGGTATGTCACTAGAAGGTGCGCTTAGAACTCCACTGCTGATAGGTGGGTTGAACTGCTCTCCTCCATTGATGAATATCAGGGTTAGCATAGAGCAGCCAAAAAGAATCCATAATGGGGTTTTAATGGCTTGGGGAACAATAAAGGGTTGCTTTTTCCGGCGGCAAGTTTGCCAAAGTGCGATCGCAGCGGGAACATAAAAAGCATCTTTAGCTAGTTGCATGACGGGATTATTGCCAATGTAGTAAATAATTGTCCCTGCAAAAGGTAAGTAAATGATAAAGGCGTATAGAGCGTGACGCGGGTATTTATAAGAAAATGACAGTATTAAAATACCTAATACAGCGGGAATTGCTAGTTTAATTCCCCCAACAAAAAAAATCATTAATCCTAAGAATAAGCCAGTACCCCCAGCAGTAGTTAGTAAGCTGATAAATTCTTTGCGTGCTAGGGTAGCTTGTCGTTTCTGGGCTAATTGTTCTTTAAGACTGAGAGGGGGTTTGTCAACTGACGACTGCTTTTTTGCTTTGCGGGATTTTTTGGTTTTTGCCATAAGATTTGAGTACCGAGTACCGAGTACTTAGTACCGAGTAACGAGGAGAGTACCCAGTACTTTCGCACTCAGTACTCTTTATCCTAAATGTTGTTGGACTTGTGAGACTAATTCACTTGTCCAATAGTTGGCAAGTTCAGCGTTGGCTGCTTCAACCATGACGCGGATCACTGGTTCTGTACCGGATGCGCGGACTAAAATTCTGCCATCATCACCCATTGCGGCTTCGGCTTGAGCGATCGCATTTTGTACGGGTTGACAATCTTGCCATCCTAAACGACGCTCACGATCTAATACTCGCACATTCCGTAATAATTGGGGGTAGGTCTGAAAACTTTGATCCACCATTTCACTCAGAGAAATACCTGCTTCTTTGACGACAGCAGCTATATGCAAAGCTGTTAACAAGCCATCACCAGTAATACCATAATGACGACAGAGAATGTGGCCTGATTGTTCACCACCTAGCATTCCCCCAGTTTTCAGCATTTCGGCTTGTACATATTGATCACCTACGGCTGTGCGAATTAAGTTACCACCTAATTGCTGCCAAGCTTTTTCAAAGCCTAAGTTAGCCATAACAGTAGAAATAATCAGATTATCTGGTAACTGTTGCTTTTGTTGTAGGTGGCGACCCCAAAGATAGAGAATGTAATCGCCATTAATTTCTCGACCAGTATTATCTACAGCTAAAACCCTGTCTGCATCACCATCAAAGGCAAAACCTATATCGGCGTGATGTTCTTTAACCGTTGCTTGGAGAATATCTAAATGAGTTGAGCCACAATTAACATTAATGCGATCGCCATCAGCTTCATTATGCAGACAAATCACCTCTGCACCCATTTCCGCAAATACAGATGGTGCTAATCCAACAGCCGCACCCCAAGCCAAATCTAAAACAATCTTCATCCCCTGAAGATTCATCGTCGGTTGTAAAGGCTGTTGCAACGCCTGACGATATTGTCCTATTAACTCTTTCCGTGAATGATGCTGTCCGCATTTATCCACAACCGTCCCAGATGGTATTTTCCCCCGTAATCCTTTTTCAATTTCCGCCTGTAATTTGGGAGACAACTTCGCACCATTTGCACCAAAAATTTTAATGCCATTATCTTCTGGTGGGTTGTGGCTGGCAGAAATCATAATCCCACCGATAGCATCACTCATACTGGCTAGATAGGCCACACAGGGAGTAGGACATAACCCTAAATACCAAACTTCTAGCCCTGCTGCTGTTAAACCTGCACTCAAAGCCATAGCTAACATATCGCTAGAGTTTCTAGAATCCTGTCCCACAATCACAGGGCCAACTTCAGCCGCATGATTATGCAAGACAATACCCGCCCAAAAACCCACTTGCAACGCTAAAGGCCCATTTAGTAATTCTCCAACTTTGCCACGAATACCATCTGTACCAAATAGGGGACTTGCAGGTAGGGGAATTAAATTAAGCGCACAACTCTGTTCAATTTCTGTTCTTAATCCTTCTGATTTGGAATTAGAACCCTCAGAAATCCAGCCTTGAGTTCGAGTTATAGACGAAACCATATTTTTAAACACTCCACACAATCACACCGGAGAATAACACGTTAGACTTTGTTCAACAATTCTGACGAAATAGCTTTTAAACAGTACGCCTGTAATTGTTTTCTTAATGACAATTAATTATAACACTCTCTTTATGCGTAATTTTACATAAAGCTATGATGTTTAATGATGAATCTTTCGTAAATCATAGTTGCTGACAGCAGAATTCAGGAGTCAGGAGTAAAACTAGCTTGGTGTCTAGGTTTCAATTTTGATTCTGTACCTCATTAATCTGCAATCTGCTGTAAGTTTATGAATGCGAAGAATATCTGTATTATTTAGCACAAAATATTTCTAGCTTAAAGAATTTTAATGTAAATTCTCATCAAATAGTTTTAATGTAACCTTTTAATGGCATTTTTTAGCCATTGATAAATCAGAACTTCGCCAGTTGACTTTATTAAGGTTAATAAATTTTAGTATGAGCAGCAATTTAGCCAGCAAATTACGTATAGGTACAAAAAAAGCCCACACAATGGCAGAAAACGTGGGTTTTGTCAAGTGCTTTTTGAAAGGAGTGGTAGAGAAAAATTCCTACCGCAAATTAGTTGCTAACTTTTACTTCATCTACTCGGCAATGGAAGAGGAGATGGAAAAGCACCGCAATCACCCCATTGTCGGCAAAATTTATTTTCCCCAACTCAACCGCAAACATACTTTAGAGCAAGACTTAACTTACTACTACGGTTACAACTGGCGAGAGCAAATCAAATTATCCTCCGCAGGTGAGGCTTATGTAAACCGGATTCGGGAAATTTCTGCTACCGAACCAGAGTTATTAATTGCTCATTCTTATACCCGTTATTTAGGTGATTTATCGGGTGGACAAATTCTCAAAGGTATTGCCCAAACAGCGATGAAGTTGGGTGAAGGCGAGGGTACTGCCTTTTATGAATTTGCAGATATTACCGATGAAAAAGCATTTAAGGCTGAGTATCGTCAAAATTTGGATGCTATGCCTATTGATGATGCCACAGGCGATCGCATTGTAGAAGAAGCAAATGCCGCTTTTGGCGTGAACATGAAGATGTTCCAGGAATTAGAAGGTAACTTAATTAAAGCGATCGGGATCATGGTTTATAACACCTTAACCCGCAAACGCACAAAAGGTAGCACTGAATTGGTGACTGCTGAGTAATGAGGTGACAGGTGACAGTATAAAAAGCCTTTCATTGTCACAGCTTTAATTAAAAACTGTCGAATTATATAGGGGTAATTTCCCTGTGATTGTTTTCTGTGCATGAAAGCAACTGGAGGGAAGTTACCCCTAAATTTTGTCATTCAGCAGACGAAATTCTTGCACACTCCGCAAGAAAATTTGATAATATAGCTTATCTTAAATCCTTCTTAAGAGAGAAGACACGCGAAACACTTATAAATGAGTACTTTTAACTTCCGTATTTTCTCATCTCTGAATTTGGATTGTTATAGCTGCTGTTGATACAACGCACAAAATAAATGATGAATTCAAAGAAGTTCCAGGAATTAGTAACACTTGCAAATGAACACGGGATTAATTGTCAAGCAGCCCCAGAAGAGTGCTTGGTTGCGTCCTTACCTGGATACGACGATTTTTTATTAGCTTTTACTTGGTCTAGTACAGTTGAAGAAGATCCATCAGAGTATGAATTAATAGCAATTAGCGTACAGGATATTACTAAAGAAAGAACAGTCGCAGCTTGGCAAATTCCCACTTATTTATTTAGCAATGTTTTAAGACAAGCGCAGATGCTTGTAGCTGCTCATATAGATTTTATTAACCATAGCTAAAAGCTATATCTATTCTCAATAAATCCCAAACTCTGACTGTAAGATACTAGCAGGAGTCCTATGTTTAGTATTTTTACTAAGTATTTAGTATCACATATTCTCATGCATTTTTATTGTTAACAGGACTTACGCAATTGGCATATCAGTAGGGTGCGTCAGACTTTATAAAGCCTGCAAATAAACAGATATTTGATAACTGACGCACCATAAAATAGATGTTTAGCGTGACACTTGCGTAACTCCTAGTTAATTTCGCATCGGCTAGAATTTAAAGTGTTCCTAAAGCAGATACAGACTATTTTTTGAGTTTTTAGCTCAACTATTTGGTGAATAAAAAGTTACATTTTATCAACTTAGTATAGTCATCAACAAATTGAGTTTAGGCACATATCTAAGGATAGATACAATCCATTATAAAAAAGTTTAGATTTGTCTGGAAATGTAAAGAAATTAGTGAAACAACATGGCTGACATTGTTGATACCGCTGCAAATGCTGGATCTTTTAACACCTTAGTTACTGCGGTTCAAGCTGCTGGGTTAGTTGATACTCTCAAAGGTCCAGGACCATTTACAGTTTTTGCACCTACTGATGAGGCATTTGCTAAACTTCCAGCAGGTACGGTAGATGCTTTACTGAATGATATTCCCAAGCTCAAGAAAATCCTGACTTATCATGTTGTTTCCGGTAAGGTTCTAGCAGCAGATGTAGTTAAACTCAAGTCAGCTACTACTGTAGAGGGTTCAGATGTAAGAATTGACGCTTCTCATGGTGTCAAAATAAACGATGCTAATGTTGCAACACCAGATGTTGCTGCTGATAACGGCGTTATTCATGTCATTGATACAGTCTTGATTCCTGCGTAAGCAAGCCTTTAGATAGAGAACACATTTATGGGGCAGTGATTAACTACAGTCGCTGCCCTATAATAGTATTAAGCTTTTTGAGAATGAAAAATTACAAAGAATTATAATTTTATGACTAAAGCAGAATTTACTATTTCCACCCACACCGTTACAGATGCTATCAAACAAGAAAAAATCTCCTAAATTTGATTGGTAGGAATTAAGGAAAAGAAGAGAAGAATTAAGTGATACTCATCCTTTAACAACAAAAGAAATTTGTGAAATTGTGCGAGAAGTTCGCCAACTTTCTTGAACTCAGACATACAGATAATATTGTTATTTATTCTCCTACCAATGCCAGTGCTTGATTGATAACTTTTTGAGATAGATACATTCCAGAGAGCCGTAATTGTTCTAAAATTGGTCGTGCAGATGGAATTACGCCACGTTGTTTAGCAGTAAGAACTATACCCAAAGTTCCCCTCACAGGAATACCCAAAGCCTCTGCACACCGACGACCTGCTAAATCATCAATAATTACCTCAGTACCATAATTTACATAACCCCACGTCAAAACCGCAGATTCTCCAGCGCCTAAATCCCAATTTTGAATAATTGCAGGTACAGGTGGTATTTCCGTGACTACCAGCCAGGAGGTGTTAGCTAGTGCGTTGGCGGTGATGTCCGTTTCTCCATAGGCTTGAATTTCACTGGACACTGCTTGAGGAACAATAATTTCAGGGCTGATTATTTGCAACAAGTTGAGGAAACCGCCTTTTGACAAAAATATCAACGGTGAGGTATTTATTGCTGGTTTAATAGCTTCATTTAGTAACTTGTTAGACACGATTTAACTCTTGTTGTAAATCATCAAAGTCTACAGAAAACACATCTATTTGTTCACGGGAAAGGGCAGCAATAAAATCACGTCGGTTTAACCCGGCTATTTGTGCAGCTTTTTCCTGGGAAATTTCATTTTTTTGATACCAAAATATAGCTGCTGCTAGGCGCATATCACGGACAAAATCATCTGGGGAAAGACGACGAGCAGAAAATACTTCTGGGGGTAAGTCTAGGTTTACTTTAGTCATAATTTTATTTAGCACTCACTAAAGACACAATATAATAAAATTAGGTTAAAATCCGAATATTGGTAATTTTAAGTATAAAAACTAGGAACTTTAATAAATCCCATCCCAACCTGATTAAAATGGTCATCACCAGTTAGAATTAAACTAATTTTTAATTCTTTCATTACAGCCATTGATGATAAATCTGTAAATGAAATTAAAGGCTTATCCAAATATTTTAAGCGCAGATTTTGGGTTGCTGTAAATCTTTCAGGAGTCATCCAAATTAATTTAAAATGCTCATTCTCGAAACTTTTTAATAATAACTCCATTGCTTTCTTAGCTTGATAAACATTTAATCGCTTAAACAATAAAGTAAAGGTTTCGGTCAGAACATAATCAGTTGTATAAATAAAACCTTGCTGACTGATTATATTTTGATAACAGTCAACTGCTTCTTGATGATAAGTTTCTCGACGATCATAAAGCGTCAACCAACCCCAAGTATCAATAAATAATTGACTATTCATATAATTCTTGATCTATATTTTGCGCTAAACTCCCATGTTCAACTGCACCAATAAACTCAGCTAGTGGATCATTAATAAAGTCTTCATCCTTCTTTGTCTGAGAATTAGATATCAGAACATGAAGAAACTGTAATACCTGACTAAGTTGTTCATCAGGAATTTGATTGATTTCTTCTAATACTACTTGTCGAAGATTTGCAATGGTACTCATAGGAGTAAACTAAAATTATTGGTACTACCTTCAATTATAATATAATCCACATTCAGTTAAAGCTATATTTAGCTATTGCTTGCCAGAAATTGATTTTTTGGCGGTAAATTTTAACGAGCTTAGTTTGATATTAATGAAATTAGGTTAAAATCCGAATATTGGCAATTTTAGGGATAAAAACTAGATTATGGCAAATGATAAGCATTTGGCAATGCTGAGGGAACACAAATACGCTTGGGAAAAGTGGAGAAATGAAAATCCAGAGGTAATACCTGATCTGAGCGGTGCTTATTTGGGCTTTGCTGACCTGAGTGACGCTGACCTTAGATTTGCTAACCTCAGTAAAGCTGACCTGAGTAAAGCTGACCTTAGATTTGCTAACCTCAGTAAAGCTGACCTGAGTGAGGCTAACCTCTTTGACGCTGACCTTAGATTTGCTAACCTCAGTAACGCTAACCTGAGTGAGGCTAACCTCCGTTACGCTGAACTGCTAGCGGCTAACCTAAGTGGTGCTAATCTAAGTGGTGCTAACCTTGAATGGGCTGGACTGGAAGGAACAACGCTGAGTGGTGCTAACCTTGAATCGGTTAATTTATCACGCGGTTTTATGTTGATTCGAAACATCTATTTCAGTTGTTATAAGGCAAATTTCACAGGTGTTTGCATACAAGAAGATTGGAAATTTCCAAGTTTAATAGATATTGATAAAGTAATTTGTGAATACATATATATTATTAATGACGATAAAATTAAAAAGCGCATACCTAAAAATCGTGATTTTGAACCTGGAGAGTTTTCCAAATTATACCAACAAAATGATTCGATTTTATATAATATTCCCCAAGGCGATAATACTATCAATAATCAAGGAGTTCAATTTTTCAACCAAAATATTTACAATTGGCAAGGATTAAAATTCAAATCAAAAACAGAAATTAAAATTGCTCAAGCATTAGACCGGAGTGGAGTTTTATTTTTCCCCAATTGTTTAGCCCGACTTAATACATTCAGTGGTAAAAGAGGAAATAAAGAACCTGATTTTCTTATTTGTTATAATGGTCAATGGGGAATTTTGGAAGTTGATGGACCGCATCACGACACCCCAGAACATATAGTTGAGGACGAAGAAAGAGACCAGAGTTTCAAGAAAAACGGTATCAAAGTAGTAGAAAGATTTGATGCTGAAAGATGTTATATCAATCCTGATGAAGTAGTGCAGGAATTTTTCAAAATGATAGAAATTGGATATTCTTAATACTTCTTCCTTTCTTCCTTCGTGTACTTCGCTGCTTCGTGGTTCATTTACTCCATATTCTTAAAATCAATCAACATTAATATCCCTAACTTTTATGGGTAACGTAGGATAAATAAAGCAACTTACGTTATAATCAAATAAATATCAATAATCATTCCTTACCAATAACCACAACTATGAACAGGGAATTAGTCAAAAAATTAGTTGAAATTATTCATTGTTTATCCCCCGAAGAAAAACAATTATTAGAAACAGAATTACAAATTAAACCTGACTGGAATATTATCAAAAAAAGCATCCTTCAAAGAGGAGAAATACTTAATCAAAGACTTAACAATCAATCTTTACAAGATACAATCACTAACATGATCTCAGAAATGAGAGAAGAAAGAAGTGAGGAATTAATCAATATATTCAAAATCCATGAATAATTATCTAATTTGTGTAGATGCCAGCTTTACCATTAATTTAATTAATAGTAAATCTATGGATTCATCATTTATCAAACTATGGGAAAATTGGCAACAAAATTTTGCTACTATTATTGCTCCTACATTATTTTATTATGAAATCACTAATGCTTTACATCGCATGAATAAAGCAAATTTATTAACTATTGAAGAAACAGAAAAGGCTTTGGAAGATGCGTTAAATTTAGGAATAGTTCTTTATGGAAGTTCTCAATTTTCCCAACTTCACGAAATGGCACTAACTCTAGCCAAAACTCTCAAATTATCTGCTGCTTATGATGCTCATTATTTAGCATTATCACAGTTATTAAACGCGAAATTTTACACCGCAGATAAACGTTTATATAATAGTGTTAAATCATCTTTAAACTGGGTACACTTTATTTCTCACACTTGACCAAAAGCGTAATATTTTAGAGGAAGGCATAAGATCCCCGACTTCTGAAATCAATTTTTCTTCCTTTCTTCCTTCGTGTACTTCGCTTCTTCGTAGTTCATTTAATCGAAATTCTTCCATCATAACAGAAATAGTGTAAAATCAAATAACAAAACAATACACAAAACATGGCCACAAAAATCCCCGTTACAGTCATCACCGGCTTTTTAGGAAGCGGTAAAACCAGCCTCATCCGTCACCTACTGCAAAACAACCAAGGACGACGCATAGCAGTATTAGTCAACGAATTTGGCGAACTGGGGATAGATGGAGAATTATTAAAATCCTGCCAAATTTGCCCCGAAGATGAAACAGAAGCAAATCCAGAAACTAATATATTTGAACTGACAAACGGCTGTTTATGCTGCACTGTGCAAGAGGAATTTTACCCCACAATGCAGGAGTTAATTAAACGCCGTGATAGTATTGATTGTATTATCATTGAAACCTCTGGTTTAGCATTACCAAAACCCTTAGTTAAAGCCTTTCGTTGGCAAGAAATCCGCAACGCTGCTACAGTAGATGCAGTAATTACAGTAGTAGATTGTGCTGCGGTGGCTGCGGGAACATTTGCTAGTGATTTAGAAGCCATAGCCGCCCAAAGACAAGAAGATGATAGTCTAGAACATGAAACACCATTGCAAGAATTGTTTGAAGATCAACTTGCTTGTGCTGATTTAGTAATTTTGAATAAAACTGATTTAGTTGATGATCAGCAAAAATCACAAGTAATAGAATTAGTCAAAAATGAATTACCTAGAGTTGTGAAAATTGTCTTTAGTGATTATGGTAAATTAGACCCATCTATATTATTAGGATTTGAAGCCGCAGTAGAAGATAATTTAGATTCTCGTCCTAGTCATCATGACACAGAAGAAGATCATGATCATGATGATGAAATAAATTCAACTCACGTCATTTTAGACCGGACTTTTGACCCAGAAAAGCTACAAGCAAGATTAGAAAAACTGGTACAAGAACAAGAAATTTACCGCATTAAAGGTTTTGTGGCTGTTGCTAATAAACCCATGCGGTTAGTTATGCAAGGTGTAGGAAATAGATTTGATAAATTTTATGATCGTCCTTGGAAACTAGAAGAAGCTAAACAAACCAGTTTAGTTTTTATCGGTCGTAATTTACAATCTTCAGAAATAGAATCTCAATTAGTAGCTTTGTAATATGAATATCACTGATTTATTTAATGTTGCCAATTTGTTTGTTTTGCCTTTTTGGGCTTTGATGATTCTTTTACCCAACTTGAATGTCACCCGCAAGGTAATGGAATCTTATTTACCTTTTGTGGTATTAGCTACTACATATTCCTATTTATTTGTCGTCAGCATTACTCCAGAAAACGCCGCAGCTTTATCAAATCCTCAATTAGCAGATATAGCTAAGTTTTTCGGTAGTGAAACAGCCGCTGCTACAGGATGGATTCACTTTTTAGTAATGGATTTATTTGTTGGTAGATGGATTTATTGGGAAGGACAAAAAACTGGAATTTGGACAATTCACTCTTTGGCTTTGTGTTTATTTGCTGGCCCTTTAGGTGTGCTTTCTCATATTGTCACCTATTGGATTACTAAAGCTTTTTATAAAGGTTCTGAGGGTGTAAAAGTAGAAGAAAAAGCTGCTGTGAATTAAATTCACCATTAAGTATCCCTTAAGGGTAAAGCGCAATGCTCATGAGTGTCAAATTAAACTCAAATCGTTACTATATCTCGTTCCTAGTCTCTGACTGGGAATTCTATCACATAGGTTCTGCCTCGACTTTAATGGAAGGCAGAGCCTTCTAGAATCAATTCCCATACTCTCTATGGGAACGAGAGGAATCTAGACTCCACAAAAACAGGGTTTAGCAATGCTAAACCCCTACAATATTTAGGATTATAGTTAATTCAATTATGCAGCGTGGGCTACTCTAAAGTTGGCATCTAACCAACAACGTGGTAGGTCTTCACCAGATGGAAAAACTAAATTTTCCTTTTTATATGTGTCAGTTTCTTGTTCTTCTTCACCTTCTTGGTCTTTGGCATGAATAATGTCAATATTGGGATCTATCAATTCTTGAAGATCCATTATTTTCACTAAATCGCTGCTATTTTTGAGTTGTAAAAACATATACAAAACTCTCCATTAATTATTATGTGTGAATTTTAAACGCAGAGGTACGCGGAGGTTAGCGCAGAGGTAAACAGAGGAAGAGGTAAAGAGGGAGTTTAGATTTCTCTCTGATATTTTTCGAGAATATCTACTAGGGTTACTTGACATTGCAGCGGTAATAAATCAATTAATGGTACTTCTTTTCTACCACCGCCAATTTTTACGGGTATGGATGCTAATAGTTGCAGAACTCGGTCTTCGTTGACGGTTTTTGAAGTGATTAAGGGATACAATTGTTCGGCAAGAATGGTATGCATTTTGGCATTAGATAGATAAAGATGCCATTTAGCAATATCTAAGTAGACGTTTTCACCAATTTCTGATGCTAGGGCTTCTAGTAGTTCTGTGGTGTTGGTTGGAGCCATAAATATAACCTCGTGATGGAAAAAGAGCGCGAACTCTCGGCTTATTTGCCATTATCGCGCAATTAGCTAGGCTATATCTACTACCACAGGTTACAATTGCCCCAGCATGGGCAGTAACTCTTCAGGTTGATTTGGGTGGTGTTGGATTGTAATTAGCGATCGCACTAATATAAATTAGATGCACCAGCACTACCCCTACCCAGCCTAGTGTTAAAGGTGTTAACCACTCCCAGGATGTGGCTTTCAAGATATGGAAAAACCACAACCCAGAATTGACTGTAGCCGCAACAGCTACATGAAAAGCAAAATTCATCCGGTCATCTAATTTGCGAAAATCGGGGTCTTTGCGATCAGGTTTGCGAGGCCAACGAGGAGGCATAAATAATAAATGTTTGTGAATTTGTTACAGAAGTTAATACACTTTACCTATTTTAAGGGTTTTAGGTGTCATTGGCTCACATACAGCAGAATTCAGGAGTCAGGAGTCAGGAGTCAGGAGTCAGGAGTCAGGAGTAAAACTGGCTTGGTGTCTAGGTTTAAATTTTGATTCTGTACCTTATTGATCTGCAATCTGCTGTACCTACATTAAAGTAATTGAGTTTTTGTAAGCTGACTCTATAGTGTCCAGTAACTTGGGAATATCATAGGGTTTAGTTACCCAATAGGAAACACCCAAAGTTGAAACTAATTCCTCTGGATAACCATAAGCCGTAGCGAATACAATAGCTAAATTAATACCCTGAATCTGAAGGTGTTGATAAACCTCAATTCCTGTGAGTTCTGGCATTCTATTATCTAAGATTAATAAATCTGGTTGACACTGAACTACTTTTTCTAAAGCTTCTTGACCATCCTTTGCTTCTGATACATCCCAGCCTTCTTCATCCAGTAAAAAAGAAAGCATCTCTCGACAATCTTTGTCATCATCTGCAATCAGCACTTTGCGCTTTTTAAAATTTTCAGTATTCATCAATTTCGCTTAGTTATGGGTAGAGAAAAAATCTCAGTTATTGGTTCTAATTTAGAAGTATTCAACCCAGGAATAGAAGTGAAACTTACTTGTGCAAGTTCAGAATATGGCATTTTCTCAACTATAACTTTTACTGCGCCATTTTTACCTGCTCTCTCAAAAGAGTTTAAAAAACAGCGCAGTAATTTTCGTGACAGCATGATTATATCTGCCATTACTATAATTTGCTCTGTCCAGGCAGTAAAAATTTCTACCTTGCGGATCGCAGCCTCAGTTGCTAAAATGTCTACCAAATCTTGCAAAATATCAGTAAGTGATAAATGTTGAATTACTCCGATCTCTAATGATGCTAGATTACGCCAAATTGCAGCACGATGACGAAATATTTGGATTGATTTTTCTGCCTGTTGCAATAATTTTATAGCATAATCTAAGCGGTTAACAGCTACCATCCGAGAGCCAATTTCCAGTTTTAATCGTGCTGCTTGATGCCCTTGGATGATATCTTGACGCAATTCTTCTAATGGCTGATAATCATCAGGATTCGATGCCAACACACGGTGAATCTGTTTTTCTAAATTTCCTATCAATAATTCTGCTTCAATACCGTGAGATGCACATATTAAGATCTCTTTTAACCTTTGTCCAGCATCAGGACGACGGACGGAGATACTTAATACACCAAGAATTTCTCGGTTTTCGTCCCGCAGCGGAATTCCTTGACAAGTAAAAGGATGAAATCCCTGAATAAAATGCTCTGCGGCCACGATTTCTACATAATTTTCTTCAGCCAAGGGAGTACCAATACCATTAGCACCAGCTACCGCTTCGGACAGCAGGGAACCTTGACGAGGAAATGATTCAGAACCTTGTATAGTTTCCTTGTCACCGGCTACATTTAGTAGAATACCTTGGCGATCGCTTAACATTACCGCATGATGATCTCTACCAGCTGCCTGTGATAGGGTTCGGAAGTAGGGAGCAGCTAAATTAATTAGATCACTATGTTGCGATACTAAACGTTCAGTCTCTAAGCTGGATAGTTTCTCTGCTTGAAGAGCATGGTTATTAGCCCCTTGCAAATGCGATCTTTCCCAAGCTCGATAGATTTCCGAACGCAACATCTCAGCACAAATTCTGCCCGTTGCTGTATATATATGTCCTGCTTCTACCGCATTATTTCCCTTATGGGACATAGCTTTCACATCATTGATTTGAAAAATATTACTTAGAACTTACAGAGAGCAAAAATCAATGGTTTTGGTAGGGTGTAGGCAATTGTGTGTATGTGAAGATAAATAAAGTAAAAGTTTTTAATATATTAGCCACCACTTTTCAAACCTCCTTTTAGCTCTTCCCAATCTTTTCACCAAGCCCTACACTCTGTCAAGACAAATACTCTTGGTGAGTAAATTTTGTTATTTTTTAGTTCTTATATTATAAAGTATTCTCAATTATTTGCTTCATGCCTTCACATCTATGACAATTCTAGTTGATGAGTGATATTTTTAAACATACCGCCTAGAAATCAAATTTAAATAGATGAAATTTGAGTTTTATCTACCAATTTTTACATCAACCAAGTGGATGAATCCACTGGATGAATTTTTATTTTTTCTATTAACATTTATTCATCTTTTTGATAGAGGGAGTTAATCAATTCACTTGTGAAGATGTAAAAAACCTGAAGTGGTGGATAAAAATGGCTAAAGCAAATCCAGTTGAACTCCAAAAACATTTGAAAGGCGTTGATTATCCTGCTGGTAAAGATGAATTGATTGAACACGCTAGAGAGCAAGGAGCCGATAAAAAAATCCTCTCATTACTGGAACAATTGCCAGAAGATGAGGAGTATGAAAGTCCCACAGAACTGAACAAAGCTATAGGTGAGGTTCAGTAGCTTAGGTAATGGGTAATGGGTAATGGATTTTCTAATCACCAATTACCCAAACTAAAATCTAAAATTCCAAATTAGTATAATCTCCTGATTTTCCACCAGTCTTACTGACCAAACTAATTGATTCAATTTGAATCGACTTTTCTAAGGCTTTTGCCATATCGTACAAAGTTAGTGCCGCAATAGAAACGGCAGTTAAAGCTTCCATCTCTACACCAGTCTCAGCTTTAGTTTTGACTGTGGCATAAATTTGATAACCAGGTAGTTCGGTATCTGGTGTGACTTCAACAGTAATTTTTTGCAAAGGTAAGGGGTGACAGAGGGGAATTAAATTTGATGTCTGTTTAGCAGCCATAATCCCCGCTAATTTGGCAGTTGCCAAAACATCACCTTTGGGAGTGTTTCCTGCTTCAATGGCTGCAAACGTGGCTGGCAGCATCCGCACCTGACCCCTAGCGATAGCTTCCCTCACAGTGGCAATTTTTCCCGATACATCAACCATTTGAGCTTCTCCCTGGGGGTTAAGATGGGTGAGTTGAGAAGAATTTAAAAAATTATCTTGCATGATTGGCAAAGTTCATGTTAATATCAGATTCGTTGGTTAAGGGCGTGTAGCTCAGTGGACTAGAGCACGTGGCTACGGACCACGGTGTCGGGGGTTCGAATCCCTCCTCGCCCGTTAAATAAAAATAATTGCACAGACTGTCATCATGGGGTTTGTGCAATTTATTTTTTCAGGGCATAAAAATCTTCACCTTGACCAAGGGCAAAGCGCAAAGAGTTTGGTAAGTTACGACTGGACTGGGTGATGAAAATCAAGATAGCAAGGACAGTTAAACCAGTAGCAAAACCAAATGTACTGCGGTAGCCGATTTGTCCAGCAACAAAACCCACAACTGGGCCTGCTATAACTAGACCAACATCAAATCCCATTAAAGATACGCCAAATATGCGCCCCCGTTCATGGGGTAAGGCTCTATCTGTCATCATGGCAGAAATCATGGGAATAGCAGTACCAGAAGCAGCACCTTCAATAAATGCTCCTAATAAGAAAGTTAAGGCACTGTTGGCTTGCCAAATAAATATCATTGCCAGAGTGTATGCAACCAAGCTGAAAGTTACAAATAAACCGCGTCCATATTTATCAGAAGCCCGACCTGAGACTAATCTAATAGTAAAACTGGATATAGCAGCGGCTGTAAAAAATAATCCGGCATTTAAATCGACTCCCGTTGATTTGATGTACAAAGCTATAAATGTATGTACAGTACCTAAAGCCAAACCAACGAGTAAAAGTACGATCGCAGGTACACGCACACGAGGACTAATTAGCAATTGCCAAAATCGATCATCATTAGTTTTTGGAGGTTGTGCAAAAATAGGTGGATTAACAATAGGCAAGATACAAAGTAAACCCAAAAATCCTAAAACAGCAGAGGAAATAAATAATGGTGTATAACCTGCTGTTGCTTGTAAATATCCACCCAAAGCAGGGCCAAGTGCCACACCTATAGGATTAACCAAACTCATATAACCGATGACTTCACCACGACGGTGTTCTGGTGCTAAGTCTCCAACTAAGGCGATGTAACCTGTGGCAAAGGCGGCAATACTGATGCCATGAAAGGCACGAATGAGCATTAAGGGCAGGAGTGATTTTACTACCAAATAACCCAAAGGTGCGATCGCAGCCACTGCCATCCCAATCAGCAACACAATCTTTCTGCCCCGACGATCTGCTAGTACTCCCACTTGAGGACGAAATACCAACATCCCAATCGCAAAGCTACCCATCACAATCCCAATTTCTTGTTTTGTAGCCCCAATAGACTCAATATACAAAGGTAAAGTCGGCAACAACGAAGCTAGACTTGACCAGAAAAATAAACCAGCCGCAAATAATATCAGCAAGTTTCGCCGCAGACCAGGGTCAAAAGTATCAAAAGCTTTCACAATAGATGCAATTTAATGCTGAGTATTTTGTCTTTCTATTGTTACGTTACTTAACATTTTTTGCCACTACTTCCCGCACCCGATATATCGGTCTTCCTTGAGATTCATGATAGGTACGCATTAATAACTCTGCCAAAAGGCCGAAGCAGAATAACTGCACTCCTGCTACTAACAATAAAACCGCCAAAATTAGCAAAGGACGATTACCGATATCCGTATGAAAAGCCAATTTAACGAAAGTCAGGTAAATGCCGATTCCCATCCCAGAAACTATGGAAATTAAACCCAACAGCCCAAAAACGTGCATTGGCCTGGTGAGGAATTTTTTCATAAACAAAATAGTCAACAAATCCATCAACACCCGAAAAGTCCGGGAAATACCATACTTACTTTGACCAAAGCGTCGTGCATGATGACGCACAGGCAATTCTGTAATTCTCGCCCCTTCAATGTAAGCCAAAGCAGGTAAAAACCGGTGTAGTTCCCCATAAAGGTTCATATCTGCAACTAATTCGCTACGATAGGCTTTCAGAGAACAACCATAGTCGTGAATATACACGCTAGTACTACGGCGAATTAACCAATTAGCAATTTTAGAAGGCAGCAACCGATTTACCGCCCCATCTTGGCGATTTTTTCGCCAACCGCTCACCAAATCATAACCTTCATCCAACTTGGCCAATAACATTGGTATATCAGCCGGGTCATTTTGCAAATCAGCATCTAAAGTGACAATCGCTTTCCCTGTGGCATAATTAAAGCCAGCCGCCATAGCCGCAGTTTGTCCGTAGTTACGCCGCAAAATTACCGCTTTTAAATCCGGGCGTAATTGGGCTTGTTCCTTGAGAAATTCCGCCGAACCATCAGTGGAACCATCATCCACACAGATGATTTCATAACTCACCTCACTTTTCTCCAGAGTTGATGCGATCGCCTCTAGTAACAAAGGTAAACTTTCGACTTCATCTTTAATTGGTACAACTATGGATACATCTATAATTGGTGATTGGTAATTAGTGATTGGTAATTGATGATTGGTAATTGGTGATTGGTGATTAATCATTGGTGATTGGTGATTGGTTATAGGAATATTAAAACAATAATTTTAATCAATTAACTATTCTTACTTCTTCGTTTAATAATTCGAGTCGTGATAGCCATGAATTAAAGTGAGGACACTTACTCCTAATTGTTTCCAATCCAATCAATTCAGCTAATTGTGAACCATCAGCGACTTTTGCCCTTTCATAAGCAGGAAACTGGGCAATAATACGTTTACTAGGGGCTGTTTCCATCCCGTCATTAATTAACTCAGGTGTTTCATAGCCATCAGCAATGGCCTTGAGAATCGCAACCTGATCTAAACAGTTATCATAAATAAACTCAAAACAAGTTGGATTAGAAAACAGGTAAGCTTCGTATTCGTGCAATTGAATGTAGGGTATAAATCGCCGATCACCAATGTCCTTGACGAAGCTTTTTTCTAAAAAATCTACCCGTTGTGCAGGATTTTGGCGAAATTTTTCAGACTCATTTAATCCCGGAAATTCAGGAGCGATTGCATATAAATCAATCATCGTTGTAAAGAACACATTAGAGCCTTTTTCTTGTTTGAGAAAACGCAAAATGTCGTCCTTCATTGGCTCGTATTTTCGACCGCCACCACGATGAACCTTACCCTTATTTCTTGCATGAGCTATCAGTATAATCTTGTCTAGAAAAATATCGTATTGAGCAAGGTGTGGTTGCAGAATATTATCAGCAAATGTCTGTTCAGTTTGCCCTTCTGCAAATAAATAGAGTCTTATCATTAGTGTGGACCTCCACCAATGATATTTTTCTCCCAAATTTCTCCCAAACTATATTCTTCTAACCAAGTTTCTAATTCTTCAGGATTTAATCGCTTAAATTGCGACTCCTTACCCACTCTATCTACTGTAATTACATCTTCAGGATTAAAGTTATCTAAAAAAGAAGTAGATTGAGTACTAATCAGAATTTGTGTATAATAGGAAGCTTTACCAAAAATAGCCGCTACAATATTCAAAGCATAAGGATGCAAACCCAATTCCGGTTCATCAACAATAATTAATGCTGGAAGTTCATCTTCTGGTTGCAAAAGCAAAGTAATTAAACAAATAGCACGCAAAGTGCCGTCAGAAAATTGGTGTGATCCAAAAACTTGATCTGATCCTTTTTCCCGCCAATTCAAAATAACATTATTACCTCTAGGTTCAAGCACAAAATCATCAAAAAATGGGGCAATTAAACGGATGGTTTTAATAATACGCTGATAGGCTGTACTATGATCTTCGCGGAATCTCAGAAGTAATGCAGCTAAATTTCCCGCATCAGGCATTAACCAGCGATTATCACCAACATAACAGGATTGATGAACTGCGGCTGTAGAAGATGTATCATGAAAATGGTAAACACGGCATTGGTTGAGCAAGTTTTTGATAGTGTTGGCTATTGTTGGTGTACCTTGAACCGATGCTTCGTTAATTTTTGTCTCCTGATATCCTGCACCTAACGAGTAAGTGTTTGAAGCTTGGGATAGGTTTAAGCCGTTTCGCGTTAATTTTTCTTCCTCGAATATCAGCTTATCCCCCGCTGCATGAACTAGAAGCATGGTATATATGATATCAAGGCTTCCATTGTCAACTTTGAATTCTAATTGTGCTTTTATTTGCGGTGTTATTTTAGCTCCAAAATGTAACAGAGATTGAGCGTAACCGGATATGCCAATATATTGTTGCAATCTTCCGGCCATCATCTCATTTAACATCTTAAAAAACGAAATAAGATTACTTTTACCTGCTCCGTTAGCTCCAATCAAGATGTTTAAAGGACGCAATTCAATATCCATTGTTTTAATGGACTTGAAACCGTTGATAATTAATCGTTGCAGCATGGTCAAGAATATTATTTATGCAGAATTTTTCTATATTAAAGTCTATGCCTAGCTATTATACAGATGTTCATTATTCAAACGAGCAATTGTAAGAAGATTGTCTTAAAATTTAATCCGGCGATAAATTTCATTCATCGGAAGTTCTACATTTAAACTGTGCAGAAAAACTGACTTTTCAATCTGATCATAAGCTTGCAATTGCCAAAGATTATTATTTTGCTCTTCCTGTTTATAATAATGCTCAATATAAGGTTCAGTTTGACTAACAAGCACATATTCACAAAAGCTAGAAAGAGAGCGGTATTTTCTGAATTTATCTCCTCTATCATAACCTTCTGTAGAAGGTGAAAGAACTTCAATAATCAATAAAGGATTGAGAATTTCATCGGTGCGATTACCGTTAAATTCCGGTTCACCATTAATCACTAGAACATCTGCATAAGTTCCATGATGAAAATCAGGAATCCAAACCCGCAAATCACTGTTGTAAAAGCGAAAATCAGTATCTCTGAGTAAAAATCCCAAGTAAATTAATATATTACTAGCTATCGCACTATGAACTTCTGAACCTCCAGGGATAGCAATAATCTCTCCATTGCGGTATTCGTGTCGCTCTGTGGCGGCTTCCTCCATTGCTCTATACTCATCTGGAGTAAAATGAGTTATTGTCGCTTCTGGGGAATTTGGCAGGTTGGTTTGAGCAATAACCATGCGATCGCACCTCCTAATAATAAAAAATAATTACAAAATTACTTTTCCTAATGCCTTCCGTTTTAGTACTAGTACACGAGGACGCGCTCTACTAGCTAATGAAAATCCTAGACCTTCACGGAAGATTTCTGGCATATAAAAACGCGCTGTATCTTCCTTTTCTTTATCTTCGTAAATGACCCCCATCTCTTCTAACATTCTCACAGTTTGCTGATCCATACCTAACTCTTCGACAGCAAAAGGAATTTTCTTTTGTTCAGGAGTAAAGGTACGAAGAGTTTCATTAACCCATGTTCTAAATATTGGATATTCCTCTTTTGCTTCGTCTACTTTCTTCCTACTACACGGCTCAATTGCTCGACGGATAGCTTGAGGAGGTAAGAGTCGGTTTTCAGAAGACCACTTTACAAATTTTAATTCCTGAGGACTCTCTACCGTTATAGCAGCCGCATGATATAAAAGACGTACAACATCTCTGGCTTGAAGTCTGTTATTAAAATCTGTCAACGCCGCAAATATCCAAGAATCAGTGTAGGCTTCATTAGATTTATCTGTACCGAGTTTTTTGCCCCATAATTTCTGTAATTCTTCTGTAAGCTTGCTTTTGCTTAAACTGTCAATATTTTTGTTTGCATTTATTACATTTGCTTTACTACAGATCCAATAAACTAGCCTCAAAAAAGATTCTTGATCCCAGGATAAATCGTAAGGACGGTAACGGTTTTCAAACTGTTTCAAGTCTTGATTAATTGTATAACGCAGAAAATCACGGCGGAGAAATATGATTAAACCAAGATTAGATTGCCGTATTTCAGATAACTGCTCTGGTACATTCTGAATCAAAGCTCTTAAAGCTTTTCTTTGTTCTGGTTTAGAAGAAATCTCAGATAAAATGTTTTCTAGTCCATCAAAAAGAAAGATTATTCGTAAATCTTGATTTTTTAATTCACGATTTATTCTGCTCAGATTATTAACGCTTCCCTCGTCACTGTTAATACCTATAGCTATTGATATTTGACTAATCCAAAATTCTGTCCATTCTGGTTCTGCCCAGTCTGTATTCGATAAAGCTTTTTGAATTTTAGTTTTGAAGCCATCAGGTGAAAATTCAGGTACATTTTCGCTTAAAGCTGCTCTAACATTGCTTCTAGCTGCATTAGTTATATTCTGAGCTTTAGGGAGAAGGTTGCCTGATTGAAGCAGAGGAAATATATATGTTTTTAATTCTGATTTTGTCGATGTAGTGTCAATTTTATTCAAAAATGATTCCCAATATTTAAAACGTGACAACTGAACATAATTAAAAGTTTTGCCTGCTCCTTTAGCTCCAATCGATACTACACAAGGTAATTGCTCTTTGTAATTAGTCGCTAAGTTTTTCAATGGTTCTGTTACTAATAAATCTTCCCCTTCTCCATTTTCAGCATATTCATAAAGCTGACTCACATTCCTAAGTTGGCGAACTTCTGCTAGTATATCCGCTTCTTCTGTATAACTTAACCTTGATTCTTCACTGGACGTATGTATTAACTGTCCCTTAGCCCACTCTCTAGCAATTCTCATTACTGAAGTTGAATTTAATTTTGAGCGTGCATCTTCCCAGTTATTTACATAAAGTAATTCTTCCGCAAAATAAGCTTCTTTTATCTCCAATCTTGGCTCATTTAACGTATCTTCTTGTGATTGGACATAAGCAGATATCAATTCTACTAAGGCATCATCAAATGCTGGTAATTTTTTAAATTCTTCTTTTAACATACTAATCAATATTGATGGATCATAGTATGTTTTATCTTTTACGCTTGCTTCCAACGGTGCTACTTTACCAATTTGTTTCAAAACAAGACTTGTGCCTTTAATAGATTGATCATTGATTGTTGTAACTAGAAACCGCTGAACTCTTGGATCAAAAATTATTGGACTGGATATTTCACTTAAGCCTGCTCTCAAATCAATAAAAACATAATCTGCATTAACAACTTGACCTAATTTATAGATAGCATTGCCATATTCCCAAGTTCCATCTGGACTTCTAACCAAATGTTCAGGTAGGATAGGTGTATCTAGTAGCTGTTCATCCTTAAGACAAGCGGGTAAGAAATAAATTGTTGATTTATCGCCATTTTTAGCTGATTTTTTCACTTCACCTGCAAATAATGAAAGTGCTTCTTCTCTTTCAATAGTTGGATAGTGGTAAACTTCTAAGAAATCAATAAAAGAAACTTCAGGCTGTTGTTTTTCAAAAGCATTCCAATAAGTAAGACCAGGAGCTTCTAAATCAGCATCAATCACCAAGATAGTTATGGATTCATTTAACTCTTTAGCTCTATCTAGCAAAGCGAAAAGATGGGCTGCTAAATTTAATGTTCTACCTACACCACCTTTAAAAGAATAAAAAGCTATTAAACCAGGTTTTTCAGTATATGGTTCTGGAAGCTTAACTTTATTTCTTCTTACTTCTTCTGTTCCTAAATCACTCTGTAGATAAGCAATTTCCTCCCAAAATGGACGTACCACAATATCAGTTATATAAGTTTCTTCTCCAATGATAAATTCTACTGGTAATGTAGCATCACCAAGGTCAAATTGAATAACAGAATCTTCTTGCTGATACCAATCTTTAAACCATTCCTTTAAAGCAATAACAGCATTGTCTCGATTTTCTTCATTAAGAAGATATATTTCTAAACTATCTGAGTAAGAGCGAATTTTTAACACTCCTTTTGGTAGATTAGTACCATAGTTAGTTTTGTCCCAAATAATTCTTCTAACATCTAGCCAAGTGAATAATTTGAGTCCATTCATATTTTTTCGATTTCTCCTGCAATCCATTTTGCTATTACTAACAGTTTATTCTCTATATCTTCATCGCTTGCTTGTTTTTCATTTTTTTTAGTAATGGTATAAATGACGTTTCCTCCATATCTCCACATTTGGTTAATCTGTCCACTATCTAATTTCCTCTTCTCTTGTTTATTCTTTTTATTATTTCTCCTATCTGGGATATCCTCCATACGTACTTCAGGTAGTCTTAAATTCCCTTCTGCATTTAGACAATCTAGCAATTTATTTATATTATGTTGGCATTCAGCAATTTCTGGGCATAAATCAGTGCGTTTACGCTTTTTTTGCTTCATGAACATTGCCTTAAGTCCACATTCAACAGCATAAAATAATAGTAACCTATGGGCATTAGTACAGGGTGGGAGTGTTTTTTGATAAGCAGAAAAATTTCCACGCCATGCTCTTTCCATTTCTCTGTCTGTGAAAGGTATTGCCATTAAGCTATTATTATTCCAGGTAAATAAGATTTTACTCAGTTATTTTACGTCAAAATCGCTCCACCCATTAACCGCGCATACCTATACTTCAACTCATCCTTCATTAACGGCCAACGCTCTAAATCCACATCCATATCAATTACTTTCTCTGCTGCTTGTCGCGCTAACAGCAAAACTTCCTCATCTTCCACCAAACTAGCTAAAGTAAAATCTGCTACACCTGATTGACGAGTTCCCATCACTTCCCCAGGGCCTCGAAAACGCATATCCATTTCCGAGATAAAAAACCCATCCTGTGACTGTTCCAATACCTTCAACCGTTGTTGAGCATCAGGACTTCTTGAACTGCTCATTAATAAACAATAAGATTGCGCTGCACCTCGTCCCACACGTCCTCGTAATTGGTGTAGTTGCGATAAACCAAATCTTTCCGCGTGTTCAATGAGCATCACAGTTGCGTTTGGCAAGTCTACACCGACTTCAACTACAGTAGTAGAAACTAAAATTTGCGTTTCATTATCGCGGAATTTGGTAATAGCTTCGTCTTTTTCTGCTGAAGTCATGCGACCATGCAATAAGCCAACTTGAAAATCAGGAAAAATGCTTTCTTGTAACTTTTTATGTTCATCAACTGCTGAACGCAAATCTAATTTTTCTGATTCTTCCACCAAAGGTAAAACTACATATATTTGCCTACCTTGGGCAACTTCTCGACGCATCAAATCATAAGCTTGTTGTCGTTGTTGACCACTTAACATTGTGGTTTTAATTTGTTGTCTTCCTGGTGGTAATTCGTCAATTTGACTAACATCTAAATCACCATGTACTGTTAACGCCAAAGTCCGGGGAATGGGAGTCGCTGTCATGGTTAAAACATGAGGTTGTTCGCCTTTTTGCTGTAATCTCGCTCGTTGTTCTACCCCAAAACGATGCTGTTCATCAATTACAACTAAACCCAAACGTTGAAAATTGACTTTATCTTGAATTAAGGCATGAGTTCCAACTAACAAAGGTAATTCACCTGTTTCTAATTGAGAGTGAATTTCTCGTCTTTTGGCTGTTTTTGTCGAACCTGTTAATAATTCAACTGGCAAATGTAGCAAGTTAAACCAACTAACTAATTTGCGATAATGTTGTTCTGCTAATACTTCAGTGGGAGCCATCAAAGCCGCTTGATAACCTGATTGAATTGCTGCCACAATAGCCACAACGGCAACAACTGTTTTACCTGAACCGACATCACCCTGAACTAACCGATTCATGGGTGTAGATTTTTGCAAGTCGTTGAGAATATCGTTAATAACTCTTTGCTGTGCGCCGGTGAGTTGAAAAGGGAGAATTTTGTGGAAATTTTCTAATAGTTGTCCTTTGGGTGCAAGAATGGCGCTAGTTTGAATTTCTTTGGCTTTTTTCTGACGTTGCAGTAAGCCTAATTGGAGATAGAAAAATTCATCAAATACTAGACGGCGACGGGCTATTTTTAAAGTATCGCTATCTTCAGGGAAATGAATATTTGCGATCGCATCTTTCAATTCCATCAAACCATATTTTTGCCGCAAACCACTAGGTAAGGGGTCTTTCAAATTCACCGTCGCAGGTAAGGCCGTAATTACCGCTTGACGTACCGTATTCGCTACCACTCCCTCAGTCAAAGCATAAATAGGAACAACCCTGCCAATAGTCAGCGAATCAATCGCATCTCCGGGATTTGCTAAAACTTCCAGTTCTGGGTTATCCAGCGTTACACCATATTTACCAGCTTTTACCAACCCACAAGCTGCCAGCACACTACCTACAGCATAACGGCGTTTTAAAGTTTCCTGCCAAGCACGACTACTAAAACGCGCCCCAGCATAAAAGCGCCCAACTTTAATTTGCCCTGTATTATCTTTGAGCAGCAATTCTAAAATTGATAATTTCTTATTTTTAGGGCTAGTAAAACAATTACAACGCTTCACAGTCGCTATTATCGTTACAGTTTCACCACCTTGCAATTCTTGAATATTGACTTGCCGTGCATAATCAATATGATCACGGGGATAATAAAACAGCAAATCACGCACAGTATACAAATCTAAACGCGCCAAATTTTCAGCTTTTCTCAAGCCAATTTCTGGCAATTCGCTGAGTTTTTGGTCAATTTTTGGTGCTAATCCCCGACTGACTTCGGCCACAATTGGGGTTGTAGGATTGAGGGTTTTGTTTGGATATATTTTCCCCTGCTCCCCCTCTTCCAGTTCTTGCTGTAATTGGTAGAGGTATCTTCTAACTTCTGCGACTAAATGCTGTCTGACTTGTACACCCCAAGTTGGATATTCAGCAAATTGCATGGCTATTTGATGCCAGCGCGATCGCTCTTTTGGTGGTAAAGCCTGGGGAAATTTCCCAAAAGTCAAACTGAGAAATTCACTGAAGCGGTATTGCTTACCCACCAAATCCGTGAAACCATGTTCGGCCTCTACTGCCAAGGCTTTATGCAATCTTATCCAATCGGGTATGTCATTAGTCATTGGTCATTGGGGATTGGGCATGGGGCATGGGGCATTGGGCATTGGGCATTGAAATTAATTGATTTCTATCTACACTCATGACTCATTACTCGGTACTCATTACTCGGTACTCTATTCAAACCAACTAGCACGCCATGCAGCTTCAGCTTCAGAAATTTTGAGTTCCCGTTGCTTTTTTTGATACTCTCGCCCCGCCTTATTTAGCTGTACTAAAATATTACGAATTTGTTTGCGCCCTGACAACAGTGTGGTATCCGCAAATTCAATTTCTCCTAGTCGCAAGTTAATAGTTATCAGCTGCGTCACACTAGAATCATCTGGTTCTTCCTCATTACCTATTTCAATTACTAAATTTAAGAGGTTGGGTGGCCCAGGTATAACTTCAGCAGATGCTTCTGACGCTGCCGCAGCGGCAGCTAAAATCGGTTCTGGTAGTTTTTTGGGTAAGATCCCAGCTTTCTGAATCAAAAAGTTAGCATCATGAGAGACTTTTTTCAGTGTATCCTGAATCGCTTCCTCTATATCCTCATGCCATTGAACTAGTTCTATCGGGTTAGAAGGGTCTAAATATTTTGGATTTTCGAGTTCGGATTTTCGATTGTCGTCAACTTCCTCAACTTCCTCAACTTCCTCAACTTCTTCAGATTCTTCAACTTCTTCAGCTTTAAGATAATCTAGTAGCTGCACAGCTGCTTTTTGACCCAATTTGCGGATGCCTTGTTGCAATTGTTGCCGCTGATTTAGGGACAATTGGAGAAAGTTGTCAGAATATCCCTGGGTGCAAAGGTGATAAACAGCCAAAATTAACTGTTTTTGTAAAGCTGCCCCCAAAATAGTTAAATAGCTAACATAACTGCTATGGAGTTCTGTAGCGATCGCTCTAATCGCCTCTTTTAGCATTGTTATATCTTGTTCTATTCGCTCAATTGCTCTGGCCATATCTTCTCGTTACTTTCCATTTTCTAAAAAATTCACAAACACAGGATTTGAAATTTTCTACTACCTCTAGTGTACTGAATTCCAATAAAATACAGGCCAGCAAAGCTTGCTAGACCTGTATTTTCAGTAGTTATTAGGCAACTAAACAACTAACTAATGACTAAGTTACTTAGCGCCCATTTGAGCCGCTACTTCGTCAGCAAAGCTCATTTCTTGCTTGTCGATACCTTCACCTAGAACATAGCGGACAAAGCGATTGATTTTAATGTCTTCACCTACTTTAGATTTAACTTGCTTCACCAATTCTTCCACCGAGATACTTTGGTCTCGGATGTAAGGTTGATCTAGCAAAGTGATTTCTTTTAGGCGTTTGTCAATCCGTCCTTGAACAATCTTTTCTTTGATGTTCTCTGGTTTGTTCCCCAAATCATCTTTGCCCATTTCGATGTCTTTTTCTTTTTGGACAAATTCGGCAGGGATTTGGTCTATGGTGACATACTCGACATTAGGACAAGCCGCAACTTGCATTGCCGCATTCCTAGCCAAGTCTTGGAAATCTTCATTACCAGCTCCTGACTCAGTTTGGGCGTTCAGTTCCAGCAACACCCCAACTCGGCCTCCAGTGTGAATGTAGCTGTCTACTACCCCTGGCGTGCCTGCTGGTAGGGCAAAATTGACAAAGCGCCGTACTTGGATATTTTCACCCAAGGTAGCCATTGTTTCTTTAATGAATTCGTCAACGCTAACGCTGGATTTTTCCAGATAGGGTTGAGCCAGCAAGGACTCCACACTATCAGCAGTTGCTGCTTGTTGTGCCAGGTTCTTAACTAAAGATTTAAAAGCATCGTTACGGGCAACAAAGTCTGTTTGGCAGTTGACTTCTATAAGTACACCAACCTGACCACCGGACTGAATATAGGTGTCTACTAGACCTTCAGCAGCAATGCGATCGCTTTTTTTACCCGCTGACGCAATACCTTTTTTACGCAGCCAGTCTACGGCTTCTTCTATATTGCCTTCAGTTTCTTTCAAAGCTTTTTTGCAGTCCATCATGCCAGCGCCGGTTTTTTGGCGTAGCTCTTGGACGAGTTTTGCAGATATTTCCGCCATGTTGCCTCAATTCCTATTTTTAGTTTTCATCCTTCATTAGCTTATTCTTCCTCTTCTTCGTCGGGAATTACTGCGTCAGCGTAATCGCTTTCGTCATAGTCGTAATCTCCCTCAGCACCTTCATAATCGTCATAATCACCTTCCGCTTCTAGCTGACCGTGACGACCTTCATAGATAGCATCTGCTAATTTACCGACAATCAACTTAATTGATCTAATCGCGTCATCATTAGCGGGGATAGGAATGTCTACTACATCTGGGTCACAGTTTGTATCCAACATGGACACAATAGGAATACCCAATTTTTCACATTCTTGAACTGCGTTATACTCCCGTCGTTGGTCAACAATGATCACAACATCGGGTACTTTCCGCATATTTTTAATACCACCCAAGTACTTTTGCAGCTTAGTCATTTCCCGACGCAGCATTGAAGCTTCTTTCTTGGGTAATAAATCTAGTGCGCCATTTTCTTCTCGACGTTCTAAATCTTTGAGCCTATCTGCTCTGGTTTTGATTGTCGCCCAGTTGGTGAGCATTCCACCTAACCAACGTTGGTTAATGTAGTGAGAACCGCAACGAGCAGCTTCTTGAGCAATAATTCCTGCTGCTTGGCGCTTTGTACCCACAAACAGAAATTTCTTCCCTTGCTCAGACTGCGATCGCATATAGTTGTAGGCATTATCCATCAACTGGGCAGTTTGTACCAAGTCAATGATATGTACACCATTGCGAGAAGTGTAGATGTAGGGAGACATCTTTGGGTTCCAACGTCGGGTTTGGTGTCCAAAGTGAACCCCTGACTCCATCATTTGAGCCAATGAAACAACAGGCATTTTTGTAACTCCTATTCGGGTTAAACCTCCACCCAGGCGCATTTCCATAACGGAAACACCCGAATCCCCGGATGTGCGGAATTTTTAATTAACTTTACTAGGGTAGCACAATCGTGGCGTATGTGAAGGGATGCCTCGATTTTTATATCATAATCTACACAATTAACAGTAAATGGAAATGAAAAAAGCAGCAATTTAATTAAGGTTTTTAATATTTATTTATCTTGCTATAATTTTACCACACCTATTTGAGGTCAAGTAATGAAAGCTTTTGAAGTCATGGGAAAAGTTGATGAAAAAGGTCAATTATTATTAGATAAACCTTTAGAAATTCATACATCTAGTCAAGTCAGAGTAATTATCCTTGTATCAGATGAAACTGAATTTGATCCTGATGATACTCCCATTGTGGAAATTAAAGCAAGTTTAAAAACAGCATTACAAGAAGCAAAAGCAGGAAAAAGAATACCTTTAGAAAAAATGTGGGAAGGAATTGATGCAGAATGATTCTTTCTTAATTAAGATTGATTTAACTCCTGAATATCAGAGAAATTTAAAATCTTTAGCTAAAAAATACCGGAATATTCGTTCTGATACTCAGTCTTTCATTACAGAATTGCAAAAAGGCAATTTATTAGGAGATAGGTTAACTGGTTTTGATGAAGATGTTTATATTTATAAAGCTAGAGTCAAAAATAGTAATATTCAAAAAGGTAAAAGTGCTGGTTATCGGGTAATTTATTTACTGGAATCTGAAACCAGCATTTTATTGTTAACAATTTACAGTAAATCTGAACAACAAGATATTACTGATCATGATATTAATTCTATTTTAGACGAATTTTATAGAGATGAATAAGAAAAGCCAATGATATAAAATGTTGGGTTATGGCTAACGCCACGCTCCGCGAACGTTACCTCAAATCAACCTACTTACTAGGGTAGCACAATCGTTGCCTATGTTGAAGGGATGCCTCGATTTTGCTATCATAATCTACACAACTGACGCACCTTACTAATCGTGGTTATAGTTGATTAGTAAGCGATAGCTTTCTGCTTCAGCCCCATTTCTTAGCCATTCAATCGGCTGTTCTGCTTCTATTTTATCTGGATTTACCCAAACAATATCCTTTAGTTCCTCTATTTTTATAGAAGCTTCACTAAAAAACTTTCTAGCAGTATTATCATCTAATGATATAACAATTTTATCTGTTGCCAGTGCTGCTTCTATTAAACATAAATCTTTTGTCATTTCCCCAATTCTTTTATTACTCACATTGGCAGCAAGACTTTCTACTTGAGTCCATAAATCACTATCAATCGAAATATCTAAATATTTAAATTTTTTCTTAGCCACCATTTGAGTAAGCCATTTTCGAGCAAATGGTGATTGATGTTTATCCCACTCTTTTTTAATATCTGGTGTCATCACAATTTGGTGACAAATTTGCAAAACTGCCATCAGAAAATTACGGCAGTTTACTGAAGTTGGATAAGTTGCTTCATTAGTACCACATGAACGTGCAACAGAAGCATCAATTACCAAACGCTTAAAATCTACTTTATCCCCCATGTATCCCTTGCATTAAACGAGCTTCCGCAGCACTTAAATAACGGTTTTCTAGTTGTAGAGATATATCACCAAAATCCTCTGGCCAATCTCCAAAAGCCCCAGTTTCATCTAAATCAGCACTATTGACTCTTGTTGTACCATCTTCTTGGCGTGTGAACCAATGAAGTTTCACTAAATCTGGCGATAAATTACCTTCAGCAACTAAAGACTGAATTGCTAAAATTAATCTATCACTATGAGTTTCGACAACTACTTTTACACCCCTTTTTGCAGCATTTGCTAATATTTCCGCCATAGCAACTTGAGCGCGGGGGTGAAGGTGAATTTCCGGTTGTTCAATGTAAACTAATTGTCCTGGTTCAGCGACTAGCAAAGCAACTAAAACTGGTAAAGTTTGGGAAACACCAAAACCAACATCAGCAATATTGACCATATCATCTTTAGCATCAGAGTTTCGTGGTAGACGACCAACTCGAAGCTCGACTTGTGTATCATTAACTTGTTTAGCCTGAACTTTACAAGTTAGACCAAGAGTTTCCAGTGCATTACCTAAGTCTTGAAGACGTTTATTATTTCTAGTGTTCTGCCAGTGATTAATAACACTAGCAACATAATTATCAAATGTACCAGTAAATTCACTACCTATAGCTGTGGTTTTGTAGTTACGTTCAGGATTGCCTCGTAGTCCAGGTAAGTGTATTATTTGGCTAATATGTTTTTCCCATAAATTAGAAAGACCCGGAGTAAAAACATCCAGAAATGGGAACATTATTTTTTTTGCCCCTTTAAAACCAACTCCAAAAAAACAACGTTGACGGCTAACGCTCCATATGAAATTATTCTCATTATTAATTTTATTTACTCTTTTTTGAAGTGCTTTAGATATATCTATATATGCTTGAGGTAAAATTTTTACGATATCTTCTGACGACATATCATGGGAAAGAATAAATTCATTTATACCGTCATCATATATCATTTTAATTAATTCTATTGCTTTACTTGGATGTTTTTTAAATAGATTAGTAATAGATTGATTATTTTCTATTTCAACCTTAATTGAAAATTGATTATTAACTTTTCTAGTAGGCACAGTAGAAAATAACTGTGCCGCCAAAGTAAACTGAACATGAGATCCATTAAGTAATAAAGCACCAGGATCATAAGTTGCTTCTAGAGTTTGTTTCATCAACAATAAAGGCTGCATGATGCTTGACTTTCCCGAACTATTAGCACCAGCCAAAATTGTTAACGGACGTACTTCAATACTGCACTCATCATAAAGCGACTTATAGCCATTGACAGAAATTCTGGTAATTCCTTTTAAACTTTCCTTTTCATTACCATTCTTAGAATTAGACTGATTCATAATTTCACCCTCATAATTTTAGTTGATCATCTCAACATTCTCATTATATTCTCTTGCATTTCTCTCTCCGCGCCTCAGCGTCTCTGCGTGAAATAAATCTTTATCCTGCTTTTTTACTCTCCTTGTAAGCAGCATAAACCCCCTTCACATTATACCAATTCAAGAAAATCCGCGCAATTTCCAAAGCCAACTGCGGTTTACCCAAATCAATCAACCATTGCAAAAATGGAGCCATCGTTCTTTCATTTAATGCCCCATTTAAAGAAAGTATTCCCCACAACAAACGATGAAACCAAGTCATTTGAATCATCATTTTTACTTCCCATGTAGGATGTTTTTGATAAAATAAAACTCCCATGCGTCCGCGTTGAATTTCCTGATCAATTAATTTAGGAATTTGCTTTAAACTAAAAGGTGGATGCCAATGATAACCAACGGCTTCAGGACATTTAATTAATTGTAAACCTAAATTTTTCAACCTTACCCCTAACTCTAAATCTTCCCACCCATAAAGTTGAAAGCCAGTATCAAATAAACCAGCTTTTTCTAACCAATGTTTAGGAATAGCGACATTACCCGTAGCGAAAAAAGCAGCAGAAAAATCTGTAATTTTATAAGGTTCTGCGGTAGGGTTCTCAAAGTTGCAAGTGTTAATTACAGCACCGTAAGTAAAAAAGCTGTCGTTTCCTAATTTCTCCCTTCCCTGCACTAAGGCATCTGCATGAGCTGGTAGGAAATTCTTCAGCACTACCAAATCACTATCAATAAAGATAATTGTATCTCCCAGCGCTTTCTCTACCCCCAAATTACGAGCAGCAGCAGGCCCAGCGTGGTTTTGTTGAAAACATTGTACATGAGGAAATTCTTCTTCGTGTGCTGCTAACCATTCTAAAGTGCCGTCAGTAGAACCATCATCTACTAAGACAATTTCATAATCCGTAACAGAACTTGATGTACTCAAATCTTGCACCTCCAAAGCGCGGAGGCACTTTTCTAAAATAGGGAGACGATTGTAAGTCGGTATAATAACGCTGAAAAACACAGTTTCACCCACAACAAAATTATCCATTTCCAGGATAGGACAACAGAGTACTTTTCACTGTTCCTGATCTAAATTTGGTGATAGGGAGCAGGGGGATTTGTAACAAAATAGTATGAAATACTCTGGTTTGAAATGTAACTGGAATTAGGACTTACGTGAAAAACTGCTCAAATACCTATTTATACCTATCGCGTCAGTTGCTACAACAAGGTGTACTGAGTGTGTTCAAAAATCAAATAGGACTCCTATATACAATCTTCTAAGAATTTAAGAATTATTGAACAACCTTATTATTGAAAATTATTTTTATTGCTAATAAGTCTTAAGTAGAAAGATTCAGACTGAGAATATTAATAGGAGGATGTTTGAAAAGTATCAGAATTGATTGAGAACCCACACAACAAAGTGTTCAAACATTCTCTAAAGTTGTGTTAGAGAGATTTTGTCTAATCGTTATATAGCAAAATATAAGTGTAGTAGAAATAATATGTTGAACGATAAACGGTATTTTAACTGAAAAAATACTGATTGATAAATTAGAATTAATCAATATATAACCTGATATTAATGCTTGCTACTTAAATTTGAGATGGACTTGATAAGTCTTGCGTGTATGAGCAGCAAAAATCAATTTTAACCTGTTATTAACTAAAGCTCACTCTCAGTTTTAACCTGTTATTAACTAAAGGTTCATGGCTGTTAAAAGTCAAAAAAATATCAGCAAATTTTCTGTAAATCTGTAGGTTTTTCTTTACTAGACTGAATCCTGCTAGTGAGAAATGAGCTAAATCATAGCAATCCTCAATCATTTGTGAGCAAGAAAATGGCTGAAAGTCTTGTAAATACACACTTTTTATCACCGTATTTTCTCACGTTTCGATTTGGATTGCGATCGCAACCTTGTAAACATTAAAGTAGAGAACCAAGAATGAAAGGTCAATTTCATCCTAAGAACGATATAACCATCAACCCATCCGGTAACGAGTCAATCCTGGACGTAATTGATCGTGTCAGCATAAAACGCAGACGATTTATCACAACGGCTGTAGGTGCTTCAGTAATGACTGTACTAGGTGATATGACCCTTGGTGGTTTTCTCCAAACCGTAGAAGCAGCCACAATTCCTGCGGGACTTGGATTTGCTGGTATTGGCTTCGAGAGCATCAAGCCAAATCTCCGCAACCCAGCAACAGGACTATTAGAAAAGGATCTCGTCACTGTTCCTAAAGGTTA
The DNA here is from genome assembly GCF_057568715.1 of Anabaena sp. EIM26. NCBI lineage: Bacteria > Bacillati > Cyanobacteriota > Cyanophyceae > Nostocales > Nostocaceae > Anabaena > Anabaena sp. EIM26. The sequence continues at coordinate 5,005,456 of NZ_CM172472.1, forward strand.
CACAGCCAAAGTTTTAGTTGCATGGGGTGATCCCATTATGCCCGGTGCGCCAAACTGGTTACCAGATGCTTCCCAAAATGCTGCGGCACAGGAAAAGCAAATGGGGGAAAACCATGATGGTATGCACTTTTTCCCCTTACCCGGACGAAGCTTTCTCAACCGGACAGCAGGTTTGCCAGTAGCTGTTGAAGGTAATGCTTACAATAACAGCGGGTTACTGTGCGTTAACCACGAATATACCCAAGAGCAATTCCTTCATGTCGGTGGTAATGCAAGCAACGAAACCATGACCATTGAGAAAGCAAGAAAGTCTCAAGCTGCTCATGGTGTATCTGTTGTAGAAATATCCAAAAACAGATTTGGTAATAACTGGAGTGTTGACCGCAATTCCCGTTATGGTCGCCGCATTACAGGTAACACAGAGATGCGAGTTTCTGGGCCTGCTGCGGGTGATGCCTTGATGAAATCCAAGAAATTTTCCATTCAACCTAATGGATCATTTGAAATTGGCATCAACGATGGCTACACCGCTTATGGTACAGTCAACAACTGCGCTAACGGTGTAACTCCCTGGGGTACTTACCTGACTGCGGAAGAAAACTTCCAAGGCTATTTTGCTAACCAGACATTTGCTTCTGGACAAACTGCCGATGTCAATAACGATGCACTAGCAACTGTCGGTCTAACCAGTAAAAAGGCTGATATTCTCAACGGACAAAGAAGGCACGGTATTCCTTCCGCGTCTAGTTATCGTTGGCCTGTGGTTGATCCACGTTTTGATGCTTACAACAATCCCCTCGAACCTCATTTGTTTGGTTGGATGGTCGAAATTGATCCTTACGATCCCGAAAGCAAACCAGTTAAACGCACATCTATGGGTCGTTTTAGACATGAGAGCGCCCAATATGTTGTTGATGACAACAATATTCTGGCTTTCTACATGGGTGATGACAACGTTAATGAGTATATCTACAAGTTCGTTTGCTCTAGACCATACAATCCCAAGGTTCGGACTGCTAACCGTGATTTACTTGACTACGGTACTCTTTACGTTGCTAAGTTCAATGACAACGGTACCGGTCAATGGTTACCTTTGGTATGGGGTCAAGGTGGTTTGACACCAGCAAATGGATTTGACAGCCAAGCTGAAGTATTGGTTAAAACCAGACAGGCTGCGGATAGAGTTGGCGCGACCATGATGGATCGTCCAGAGTGGGTTGGTGTCCGCCCCCGCATTCGTGGATTCAATGAAGTTGAAATTTACTGTACTTTGACCAACAACTCTCGTCGCGGAACAGAACCTGTCTCCGTAAACAACCCAGACGGCACAACCCCAGGAGGTACTGCACGCCCCCCTGTTGATACCGCTAACCCGCGTCCTAATAACTCTTACGGTCATGTTATCCGTTGGCGCGAATCTGGACGTAGTGTTACCGCTACCACGTTCAATTGGGATATTTACGTTTTGGCTGGCGACAAAAAAGACCCCGATCCAATTCGTCAAGGTAACATTAATGGTGACGACTTTGGCTCACCAGATGGTCTTTGGTTCGATTCCTACGGTCGTCTGTGGATTCAAACTGATCAAGCAGGTGATGGGACAGGTGCTTATACTAACATCGGTGGTAACTCGATGGTTTGTGCCAACCCTAATAACCCAAGAGAGATTAAACGATTCTTAACTGCTCCTACAGATTGTGAAGTGACTGGTATAACTACTACACCTGATCACAGAACTATGTTCATTAATATTCAGCACCCAGGCGATAGCGGAACTGTTGCTAATCCTACAACTCATAGCAATTGGCCAAACAGTCAAGGTTATGGACCACAAGGTCGTCCCCGTTCTGCGACAGTGGTAATCACAAAAAATGACGGTGGCATCATTGGTACTTAATTCTTGGTCAGAATCAGGATATCCACCGATTAAAGGATGAACAGGATAAAAATAGGAACTGTACTATAGCAATTCCCAAGCTCATGAAATACACCCCAGCCGCGCTATCGCGCACCCTCCCCTTGGTAAGGCGAGGGTTGGGGAGGGGTAATTTTGTATATCACGCTTAGTGGGAAACGCTATATGAATTACCTATTACGAGCTTCACCTAGATGTTTTGATTGACTAATTAGTAATTGAGACTCAATTAAAGAACAGAGCTTACAGCGGGTTTCATGTATTTGTACCACACACTAATTTTTCTATTTCTTTCTTTGCATTTTTGCGCCTTTGAGTGAGATATAAAAATGTGGTTCATTTACCCGAAAATCACCGTAAAATAAGTTACTTGATGAGGGTGCATTTATAAAAATGTACCCTGATTTATTTATTCGTGAAATTTGCTGCATCGAAAATAGGAATGTTATGAAAATAAAACTCAAGTTTTATCTTTTCTTAGCCTTGATTTAATCTAATGTTTTGAAAAAATAAATAAAGTTTTGTTCGGTTATTTTATTGCTATCAATAATTAATTAAAATATTTTTTTACGGCTTGACTAAATAATTACTTAAAAGTAATATAACTCTGTTGCAAGATCTACGCACTGCAAAGGTTAATCAAAATTTAACTTAAATTGTGTTGAAATATAATGTTTTTCACCTTAGATGCTGAACAGTAATCACACCTTAAATTCAACAGTTTATGTTGATAAAATCGCTTGCTTTAACAGTAATTTAAATAGTGAAATTTCCCACAGCACAGATGTAAGATGCGTAGATTGCGACTAAATTAAACTTTCAATAAAAGGAATAGAAGCCGATGAAATTGAACAAAAAAGTAGCGATCGCATTAGTTACAGTTTCCACTAGTTTATTTGGCTTTGGTTCTGTAGCTTCTGCTGGTGAAGGTGGTGCTGCTGGAGCGGTAGCAGCTACACTTGACGCTAATGGTTTAGTAACTGGAATGGCTGCTGCTGGATCTGTTGGTAAAAATGATGCAGCTGCTACAGCCACCAGTAACTTTGGTGTTGTCTCAGCGGCTGCTTTGGGAAGTGCTGGCGTAATCGAATTAATTAGCGATAGTGGATTTTATTCCTTTGACGATGGTGTAAATGCTGAACAAGAAGTTTACAACAACGTCACTCTTAAAGGTAGCGCAGATACTGCTTTAGAAACTAGCCAAGCTAACTCTATTGCTACCTTCACCGAAACTCCCATCGGATCTGTTGAAACTGGTTTTTAGTTTTTTCAACTCCTAAATCATTTACTTAATAGAGAATATGATCTCTCACTTAATTTAAGTAATGTTTAGTGCGTTCATCTAGAATTTAACCACTTCCTTAATCTGTTAGAGACATGATTTATCCGTGTCTCTAGCTTACCCTGTCAATAAATAAAATCGCCATCATTGTAAGTCTGATAAAACCATAGATTATCAAATAGTAATTTTTGGCGTAACCGTTAAAAAAATCTAATAACACCGGGTGTTTATTGCAGGTATATTAACCATGTATATGATAAATTTGTGGCGCGTAAACTTAAATCTTGTCCTGGCATTATTATTTAGTACAATAACAATATCCTTTCCTAAAACAGTTCGTGCTGATATATCCACAAATACACTAGAAATAGAAAGTATCAATAATAATAACAAATTAGAATTATCAGAAATCTCTGAATCTGAAAATACTTCCGCCTTAATTGCTAATTTGGAAGCTTTGACAATTGTGTCAAATTCAGAAAATCAATTACAAGCATCTTTATCTAATTTTAGTCAGCAGACAAAAGTAACAGATTTAATAAGCACTAATTCCCAAGTTCCATTTTGTTTGTCTAATAATACTGAACCAACAAAATTTACCGCAGTTACGGATTTAGCCAAAAATAATTATCAAGTTAATTCCTGTACTTCTAATAAAATTAGTCAAGTAGAATCTAGAAACAAGCAATTAGATCTACTAGATCCTCCGGTAGATCCACAACCTACAGTTGATGAATTGGATATTGAACAAAAATTACCAACAGAAAAAATACCCCAAACTGAACAAGAATATATTATTTACCCCAGAGTTGCAAATGAGCAAAAAATTCATCCCCGGACAACTACTATTCCACTAAATGGGGAATTGATTAATCATTTAACTGATAGCCAACTAAATCTAGGTTCTAGCTTTGGCAATAATCAAAATACTACTTTTGATGTCAATGGACTTGTTAAAATTAACGGACAAATACAAGAAAATGTGACAAAAAATAATATTTTGACTGTAGACCAAATAGGAGAATATTTACAACTGCAAACTGTAAGAAAAACCAGAGAAGTTACTGTTAATTTCCGAGAACCTCAGACAGTATTGGGTACACATCTTCAATTCAGTATGATAGGTTCATGCATATTACCTGGTGGTAATCCAAATCAAATATGCACATATATTCCTGGATTGAAATCTGCTGATATTAATCCTGAAAGCCTGACACCCAGGAGAATTTTTCAAACTTCAAAAGTAGGTGATATCGTCAAAGCAGAAACAATAGCGGCTATTCGCCAACCAGGTTTTCAATCTGGTGCTAATGGTCAAGAAATTGGCATAGATTTATTTTTACCAAATACAGGTTCATTGATTGGTAATAGCACTGGAAATCAGCTTTCTATCACTAGAAAAGAAGAAATAGATAATACACCTGTAGCAATTTATTCTAGAGTTAGACAGATTGTGAAAGTTAATGACCGTGAAGCTGTAATGGGTCGGACAGTAAGAGGTTTTAGCTTCATTTTAAATGATGATAATACGTTATTGAATACAGCTTTGCAATTGGGATATAGTTTGTTGCCTGATATTGTTCCTGATATTGACGGTTCAGAAAATCGAGTCAATTCCAATGTCAATAATAATTTGTTTTTAGCTGCTAATAATGTCAGGATTCCTGCTAATAGTTTGACTGCTTATCACGGAGGAATGGCTAGAGCGCAGAGTGTACCGCCAAAAGCGGCAAATTTGAGGCAAGTACCTGCTGCTACCTTCAATGGTATTTGGTTAGGTGCATCACCTATTATCAAACGCAGATCTGATATTTTTACTCGTCTTGAACAAACTGGAACTCAGACAGTTTTAGCTTCTGGTGGTGGAGAAGGGGGATATGGTTCTAATGCGAGTTTTGTTTCTAATATTAACAATCAAGTTTTTTCTACACTCGACTTACAAGATTTCCATACTCAAGTTTATGTCACAGTTCTCAATCAAGAAGTTAATAATGTCACATCTAACAGATATAGAGAAGAAACAAAATATGCTCCACATCTGAGTTTCACAGGAAATATCACAGGGTCACAGGAAGCGTTGAGATATTATACAGGTGTAATAGGTGCAGAAGACGAAATTAAGGCTTATGGTGGAGTGGATTTTACTAAAAATACTGCAAATGGATGGAATTTTTCTGGGGGTGTGATTGGTTATATTAATCCGGATGTTGATTACTACAGTCAAGTAACAAGTAGTGTTGGTAAACGTATAGCCTTCAGTCGGAATAGTAATTTAGTTCTATCCACTGGAGTTAATTATGCTTTTGATAGAGAAACTCGCCCCAATGACTTTGTAAATTCAATTACAGTTAGAGCTAGGGTGAATTTAGGTAATGTTTGGTTTGGTTTAACTAACTATTTTGGGGATGTTTTGCCCGATTCACTTAAAAATACTTTGGTAACAAGTGCTGGTATTCAATTTAGTAATAATTTTTCATTATCTGCATATTATAATCCTGTAAATGAAAATGCTGCTCGTTCTGTCTATGGTGCTGGAGCGCGATTGAGACTTGGTACAAATCAGAATAGTCCTACACTCAACCTATCCTGGAGAAATAATGAGTATGACTATGGCAGAGATCTGACTGGTAATGAATTGAAAATAAATGAGAATATATTTACCGTGTTTTTGAGGAGTAATTTTTAAAGAGGGTTTTTAACCTACATATCTTATAATAATGACTCATTGTTTGTTTTCCTAAATGGAGAAACTAATGGGTCGCGCTAAAAAGGTTGTTCTGGCATATTCTGGTGGAGTAGATACTTCTGTTTGCATTCCCTACCTGAAGCAAGAGTGGGGAGTGGAAGAGGTAATTACCCTAGCAGCAGATTTAGGCCAGGGAGATGAATTAGAGCCAGTTCGAGAAAAAGCGCTGAAATCGGGTGCAAGTGAATCCCTTGTAGCGGATGTCAAAGATAGCTTCGTGAAAGAGTACGCATTTCCCGCTATTCAAGCCAACGCCCTCTATGAAAATCGCTATCCTCTGGGAACAGCCCTCGCTCGTCCACTGATTGCTAAAATCTTAGTAGAAGCGGCTGCAAAATATGGTGCTGATGCGATCGCTCATGGTTGTACTGGCAAAGGTAACGACCAAGTACGTTTTGATGTCTCCTGTACAGCCCTAAATCCCAATTTAAAGATACTCGCACCAGCGAGAGAATGGGGAATGAGCCGTGAGCAAACCATCGCCTATGGTGAGCAATTTGGCATTCCTACACCAGTAAAAAAATCTTCTCCCTACAGTATTGACAAAAATTTGCTGGGTCGCAGTATTGAAGCTGGTACGTTGGAAGATCCAACCGTTGAACCACCAGAAGAAATCTATGAAATGACCAAAGCCATAGTAGACACTCCTAACGAGCCAGAATATCTAGAAATTGGTTTCCAAAAAGGGCTTCCTACCACAATCAACGGCACATCTAAAAACCCAGTTGAGTTAATCGAACAACTCAATCAGATAGTAGGAAATCACGGTATTGGGCGGATTGATATGATCGAAAACCGCTTAGTAGGCATCAAATCGCGGGAAATATATGAATCACCAGCGATGATAGTTTTAATTAACGCCCATCGTGATTTAGAAAGCCTCACTTTAACAGCCGATGTTAGTCAATACAAACGGGGTATTGAAGAAACCTACACCAAATTGGTATACAACGGCTTGTGGTACAGCCCACTTAAAGCCGCATTAGATGCTTTTATTCAACAAACACAAGAACGAGTTTCTGGTGTTGTGCGGTTAAAACTGTTCAAAGGTAATGCCACTATAGTTGGTCGTTGGAGTGATAACTCTCTCTACACTCCAGACTTAGCAACCTACGGTGCTGATGACAAGTTTGATCATAAAGCAGCAGAAGGGTTTATCTATGTCTGGGGACTCCCAACTCGCATTTGGGCGCAGAACAACAGATAACGCAGGTTATGGGTGATAGGTAATAGGTAATAAAACGTAATTACCCATTACCCATTACCTAATCCCCAGTCTGATGTTTAACTTGACGAGATTCCCACCAAATAGGCACAACAATCACAGCCACTAAAATCAGTAATGCCAAAATTGCAAACTGACTTACCCAAGCGACTAATTGCTCTAGGGAAACAATTTTGCCTGCAAAAAAAGCTAAAGTCACCATTGCACTAGCCCAGGCAGTTGCCCCAGCCAAGTTGTATACCAAGAATTTACCAAAAGGCATTTCGGCAATACCAGCAAGTGGCGCAGCAAAAATTCTCAATAAGGCGAAAAAGCGACCAAAAAACACAGCTTTAGCCGCATTTTCACTAAATTGCTCTTTAATACTTAGCAATCGCACTTCAGATATGCGGAATATCTTGCCCACTTGTAGCAGGAACGGCCAACCACCAACCCTACCAATCCAATAGCCACAATTACCGCCAATGACAGCACCTGCAACTGCATCACCCAGAACTAGCCAGTAATTTAGCTCATCACTGCCAGCTAAGAAACCACCTACTAGAGTTACGGTTTCACCGGGAAGAGGAAGACCCAAATTCTCTAGCAAAATTCCTAAAAAAATTGCCCAATAACCGTAAGATTGAGCAAATTCTTGGATGTTTTCTAGTGAAATTAGCTCAAGAGACATCCAGCACCGCCGACTTTACAAATTTTTACCTTTAATATATCTTGGCTTGTTTTTAGTGAGGGTGTCAATCAAGACGCGACCAGAAATCAATCGCTTTCTGTATAAATGATTAATATTTACTTAAATTTATATTTAATTATCAAAAAGTTATAAAAGTACATACAGCTTATAAGAATTTTGTAACTGTTAAGTTCGCTACGGAAATCTCAAGCATTTATGCTTATACTAGATTCACGTATCAAAAATTATACTATCTTGTTACTGTACCAACTCTTATGAGCTATAATTGTATATAAGTCTCGAAAAATCGGTTAAAAACAGTAATTCCACTGTTGAGAATTAATCCCTTTTGATATAAAAACCGCATTATCAAAGTTTCAAATGCCCAGTTCAACTACCCGGTTAAATTCATGACTCTTACACAAGAACGCCAAGTAATTTTGTTCAAACCCCAAGGAAGCATAGACTTAGAGGTTGGTACTGACTTGAGCGAACAGATGGCTGGAGTAACTCCCTTACCTGAACAACTCTGGGTTATCGATCTAGCAGAAGTTGACTTTATGGATAGTTCTGGTTTAGTCCCTCTAGTACAAGGTCTGAAAGCTGTACGTCAGAGTGGTTGTCGCTTGGTTCTTTGCAACGTAAAAGCGCCTGTAAGGTTAATTTTGGAACTTACTAAGTTGGATTCAGTGTTTGAAATAGTTAATAATTACGAAGATATATTTTCTAGTGTCAATGAAAAAAATCTAGCGACAGCAGCCTAAATCTCGATTTTGCTCAGGGGAAAAATAGCAAAATGAGGGGATAGAGGGGTTAGTAGCCATCTCATTCAGGTTGACACCTTTGCAAATTTGTCTATAAAATTACAAACTGTCAATATCTTTTTCTAAGTGTTATTGCCCCTCTTTCATAGATCCCTTCCAAGTCATAGCTTAATAATAAATATTAGGCATTTTGAGGAGTGGATATATTACTTTGTCCAGATATGGGACTAGAAAAATTTGGTAAATCAATACCGCTATGACTTGCGTGGCGAGTTTTTAGTGCTAACCGATAACTTACACTTTGTAGCTCTGCTTGTAATTGGCGATTTTCTCGTTGTAGCATTGCGACCTTATCTCTGACAGGAGTCATTCTTTCCTCAAATTTACGACGATAAATTTGGGGCAATTCTTGTACTACCTGCTCTAACATCCGACTACGATCAGTAAGTTCTTGGACTGATTGTCGCAATTGGTGGATTTCTTGATCACGAGATGTAATTTGCTCTTGGTAGAACGTTACTTGCTGTTCGACAGCTTGAAGTTGTTCTCTTAAAGCCTCTAATTGACTTAAATCGCACTCAGGTTCAGACCGTTGAGGGATAAAACTAGTATTACCCTTGACAAGCCGGAACAGTTCTTGTGATAGCTGTTGCACTAATTGATCTCGAAGTTGCAATTCTTGATGCAACTGCGATACTTCAGTAGAAAGAGTTTGGATGTCGGGGGTGTCTGATTGGCTCACAGTGGCTTACATCTCTTAGGTATAACTGCGATGATACTACCTTTGGTAAGTACTTGGGGAAGTAATCACATACTGAATGTTGTTATCTTATGTCGAGGAAAAATACAAATCACAAAGGATATATTTGAGAGTTTGTATGCCTCTTTTTATAGCCTTGTTTGATGGGAAGTGCGATTTTAATACGATAAAACTAGGTGTTTAAGCTTTTTTGGATAAAATTTTATTTTTCACCATCCTTGAAGTCATGTTTAAAAAAAGACGGCATTCTTGCCTATTATGTTTTTCCTATACCTTAATTATGTTATGGAAAAAAGGTGTGGCATGATTTCATGAAAAACATATCGCATTTAAGAGAATTTTGCAACTGTTAAAATACGCAATTTTATCTAAAAGTTCTGATTTCATAAGTAATTCAATAAAAAAATTTTCTGTAGGTTAAGCATATAGCTTGCCTTACAGAAAATATTACTAGGAATCTTTTGGAGGAATTCCTGGAAAATTCCTCAATGAGTCATGTTTTTAGGCAGTTACAGCCTCTGGTTCTGGTTTTTCTTTACGGATCTGCTGCTTAATGGTCATGTAGCGAATCACTTCTTCACTCAATCTCATGGCGCGTTCTACTGGTGCGATCGCAGTTGGAGGTGCTGTGTAGTTTAATTGAATGTAGATGCCATCACGATGCCTATTGATTTCATAAGCAAGACGGCGCTTACCACGATTTTGAATTTCGATATTCTCAGCACCTTGTTCAATGAACAAATTCTGATATTTGGCAACGGCTTGCTCTACCTGCTCATCTCCCAAGTCAGGACGCAGGATGTACATTGTCTCGTAAACTGTGGTCATTTATCTTTAGTTACCTTATGGACAAATCGGCTGCTGCTGTTAATTTATACTAGTAAATTTCAACGTTGCTGATACAAATCAACATCTGAAGCAACAAGGAATCCCAATAATAACACAACATAGAGCAAGATCAGCTTTGATGCTGGTGGTAATTTCCGGAGCAAAGTCACGGCATTTTCAGCATTTATCCTATAATCTTACCAGTTTTCAATTTATAGCATTGATCAGGGTAATGAGGAAAAGCCCAAATTCTCGACTCCTGATAATACAAGCGTTCTCACCAGATGGCTGCTGACTGCTATAAATCATTAGCCAAATCTGCCGAAATTTGGATCTCTAAGGATATTAATCAAGGTTATGGCGCAACGCTATGTGCGAGTTAAAAGTCAAGAAGGACAAATTTACTATGGGTTGCTGCAACTATCCCTCAATGTAGAGGTTTTGGATGCTCCACCTTGGTTAGATGGACAACCCACCGATTTAATTTTGGAATCAGACAAATACGAAATTTTGGCTCCTTGTTCTCCTTCTAAAATTGTAGCTGTAGGTAAAAATTATGCGGATCATGCCGCAGAAATGGGAACTCCCGTACCAGATGAACCGCTGATTTTCTTTAAACCGTCTACATCTGTAATCGCTTCGGAAAGACAAATTAAGTATCCTCCACAGTCAAAGCGGGTAGACTATGAAGGCGAATTGGCATTAGTGATAGGCGATCGCACCTGTGACTGTACCCCAGAACAAGCCCAAAGCAAAATTTGGGGTTATACCATTGCCAATGATGTCACTGCTAGGGATTTACAAAAAAAAGATGCTCAATGGACACGAGCCAAAGGCTTTGATACATTCTGCCCTTTAGGCCCTTGGATTGTCCGAGAATTGAATCCAGGGGCGAGATTGCAGACCTTTTTGAATGATGATCCCCACCCAGTCCAATCTGCTTGTATTGATCAGATGGTCTTTCCCCCGGATTTTTTGGTGTCTTACATTAGTCAAGTGATGACACTTTTACCTGGGGATATAGTGCTAACAGGTACACCTATGGGGGTAGGTAGCTTAAATTTAGGCGATCGCATCCGCATAGAAATTGAAGGTATTGGTCGCCTTGAAAATACCGTTATCGCCCGTTAGCACCAGATGGGAATAGTTACTATCTTTTAAATCTTGAGCGATCGCTTATTGTCAAAACTGTTGAGCAAAAAACCCAAGTCGCTATTATGCCTAGCGCACTTGCATATAAACAGCATCCGAAATTGCTGGTATTTCTGCATAGCGACCCATCAAAGACTGGACAACAGAATAAACAACTGTGGCAACTATTCCCATAAAAATAGTTGTATACAGTGTTTGCATAGCAAATCCACTACCAGGAACTAATTTCACAATATCAGTCAAGATGCTGCATAAAAATATAACAATATCCAAAATGATTGCTTGCATAGTGTTGAAACGAATAAAATGGCTAATTTTGTCATTTCTCACTACTAACAACCATAAAGCAAAGAAAATAATCAGCCCGGCATAGCGGACACCATAGTAAATCCTTAATAACGGCAGTAGAGGTAAAAAGATAATTCCTAAAAATGGAAAATCATTCAGCAAAAACTGACCAAAGGCAAATACCTCAATCAAAGGCAGCAAATAAGGTAAAGAAGCGAAAATTCGGTCGGGAACCGTCGTAGACCCGCGCAAAGACATATTGCGTTCTCCTGTGAATGAAATTTTAAGAGCTATTTGAGCTTAGGATAACGCAGTTGCTTGATATTGCTAGAAAATTAGATTATTTTATATGGACAATGCGAAAGCCCATCACGCACTCATACTGTTCAGGCTGCTGCTCAGTAAATGCGCGAAGTGCTTGACCACAGCCAAGTTTACCCCCACCCCAGCGTGGTTGTCCGCTACTATTAGCAAGCCAACAAGATTGGCAAACCTGTTCAGGGGCAAAGATTTGATCATCCGTTAAAATGACTAACATCACAAATACCTCCATCGCTCCTTTTGGCATCAAGGCATAAATTCAGAAAATAACAAATTTTTGGTAACTGCGCCTTAATTCATTGTATGTTATATATTTTAGAGATTTATTTTTATAAGTAAAAAATAATACATATATTTTCATGGTTAGTGAATTACAGGCAGTAGATCAAAGCTAATATGCGAAAGCATTTATTGTCTGGACATTGAATAATAAAGAAGTCAACACTCAAAACATATTAAATGAACAGCTATAACACTATTAATACTGTGCTGTACTGAAAACAAAAGCTTAGATTCTACCAATTTTCAAAAGGATAGTAAACGTGAATAAGACTAACTCAGACTTGCTTAAATCTGCCGATCCTGCTATTAGCGAGTTAATTAACCAAGAATTACAGCGTCAACGTGATCACTTAGAGTTAATTGCGAGTGAAAACTTTACTTCTGCGTCTGTATTGGCGGCTCAAGGTTCCGTACTGACTAATAAATATGCGGAAGGATTACCAGGTAAACGCTACTATGGCGGTTGTGAGTTTGTTGACAAAATCGAGCAAATAGCGATTGACCGCGCCAAACAGTTATTTGGTGCTGCCCATGCGAACGTTCAACCCCATTCAGGCGCACAAGCTAATTTTGCAGTGTTCCTGACCCTATTAGAACCAGGGGACACAATTATGGGGATGGATTTGTCTCACGGAGGACACCTCACCCACGGTTCACCAGTGAATGTGTCGGGTAAGTGGTTCCAAGTGCGTCACTATGGTGTAAGTAAAGAAACAGAACAACTTGACTATGACCAAATCCGCGAGTTGGCTTTGAAAGAACGTCCTAAACTGCTGATTTGTGGTTATTCCGCTTATCCCCGGATAATTGATTTTGAAAAGTTCCGCAGCATTGCTGATGAAATTGGTGCTTACTTATTGGCGGATATTGCTCACATCGCTGGGTTAGTCGCTACTGGCCATCATCCCAATCCGCTTCCTTATTGTGATGTGGTGACGACAACAACGCATAAAACCTTACGCGGACCAAGAGGTGGCTTGATTTTAACCCGCAATGCTGAACTTGGTAAAAAGCTAGATAAATCAGTGTTCCCTGGGACTCAAGGTGGCCCTCTAGAACACGTAATTGCTGGTAAGGCTGTGGCTTTTGGTGAAGCACTGAAGCCAGAATTTGCTACTTATTCTGCTCAAGTGATTGAAAATGCTCGTGCTTTAGCTACCCAATTGCAAAAACGGGGATTGAAATTAGTCTCAAATGGTACAGATAATCATTTAATGCTAGTAGATTTACGTTCCATTGGCATGACAGGGAAGAAAGGCGATCAGCTTGTTAGTGGCGTAAATATTACTGCTAATAAGAATACAGTACCATTTGATCCAGAATCACCTTTTGTTACTAGTGGTTTGAGATTGGGTTCGCCAGCAATGACCACAAGGGGCTTGGGTGTGGCAGAATTTACGGAAATTGCTGATATTATTAGCGATCGCTTACTTTCTCCAGATTCTGAGACAGTAGCCGCAGATTGTCTGCGACGAGTAGCAGCATTGTGCGATCGCTTCCCCTTATATCCTCACCTAGAAATTCCCTTGCCAGTTCTAGCCTAAGGGATTCTAGATTTTAGATTTGGGATCACCTACTCAAATCTAAAATCTCATATTTAATCAATCCCCCAAGCATAGTGAAAATTGCGGACAAAACCCTCACACAATTTTGGTCATCCCAACCACTTCTTAAAAAATACTGATGCCTGCTCAGATTTATCATCTGATTGCCTTTCTAATCGCCGCAGTAGTCGTTCTCTGGACTACACCAGATGTCAAAAATATTGGCATCAAAAGTGGACGCTTAGATAAACCAGGTAGTCGAAAAATTCATCAACATCCTATGGTACGCCTGGGAGGAGTTTCTATCTTCGCAGGTACTATTATCTCCCTATTAATTGTCTGGTGGTTAGGCGGATTTGCAAATCTACCACCGGAAAAAGAATGGCAAATTTGGGGTGTCACTTTAGGCGGTCTAGGCTTTTTTCTCATCGGTTTAGCAGACGATTTATTCAACCTATCCCCTTTAGTACGCCTGTTAATACAAATAATAGTCGCTGCTGCTGCATGGAAAGTTGGTGTCAGTATAGATTTCATTACCATTCCCACAATTGGCATAGTTAATCTAGATTGGTTAAGTTTTCCAATTACAGTTATTTGGTTGGTAGGAATGGTAAATGCAATTAACTGGATTGATGGTTTAGACGGACTAGCTGCTGGTGTCACAGGAATTGCTGCCGTAGTCATGCTGTTAGTATCTCTATTTATGCACCAACCAGCAGCAGCCTTAATAGCCGCAGCCTTAGCTGGTGCCGCATTGGGATTTCTTCGTTATAACTTCAACCCAGCGCAAATATTTATGGGTGATGGTGGATCTTATTTTATGGGATTCACCATAGCAGCCGTTGGTGTCATCGGGTTAGTAAAAATTCCCGTTTTTACCGCTGTATTATTGCCTTATTTGATTTTGGCAGTACCAATAGTTGATATGTCAGCAGTAATTTTAGCGCGACTACGACACGGTAAATCACCTTTTTTAGCCGATAAACGCCATTTACATCACCGTCTATTAAATGCTGGTTTATCCCACAGATTAACAGTTTTGTTCATTTATTCTTTAACTCTATGGGTGGGTAGTTTAGCCTTAGCTATTGTTGGTATTCCTAGTGGGATGACTTATGCCTGTGCATCTACATCTTTATTGAGTTATGCTATTTGGCGAGTTTGGAAACTTTCTCGGCAATCTTAAGGATTCTGGATGCAATCTCAAATCTAAAATCTAAAACTTCATGAGTGCAGAAATTATTTGTGTTGGTACTGAATTGCTACTAGGAGATATCCTCAATAGCAACGCTCAATTTTTAGCCCAGCAGTTAGCGCAGCTAGGCATTCCCCATTACTATCAAACTGTCGTGGGAGATAATCCAGAAAGACTGAAGCAAGTTATAGAAATTGCTGCTTCCAGAGTGCAAATTCTCATTTTCACTGGTGGGCTTGGTCCCACACCAGATGACCTCACCTGTGAAACCATTGCTGATTTTTTTGACGTTCCCTTGGTAGAAAGTGCCGATATTATTGAAGACATCACTCAGAAGTTGGCCCAACGCGGTCGGGTGATGTCTCCCAGCAACCGCAAACAAGCCTTGATTCCCCAAGGGGCCGAAATTTTACCTAACCCTACAGGAACAGCACCAGGTATTATTTGGCAACCCCGTCCTGGGTTAACAATTTTTACTTTTCCAGGTGTTCCTAGCGAAATGCACCGAATGTGGTCAGAAACAGCAGTACCTTTTCTCAAAAGTCAAGGTTGGGGCAAGGAAATTATTTACAGTCGGAGTTTAAAATTTTGGGGTATTGGTGAATCTGCTTTAGCAGAAAAAATATCTGCTTATTTGAATTTACCTAACCCGACAGTAGCACCATACGCTGGCAAGGGAGAAGTCCGGCTACGAATTTCTGCTAAAGCATTTAATGCAACAGCAGCAGAGGATTTAATTGCACCTATTGAAAAACAACTGAGGGAAATTGCTGGTTTAGATTATTACGGTGCTAATGATGATACTTTAGCTTCTGTTGTTGGTAAGTTATTGCAGTTTTCAGGAGAAACGCTTTCAGTTGCCGAATCTTGTACAGGTGGTGGACTGGGGCAAATGTTGACAGAAATTGCTGGCAGTTCTAGTTATTTTTGGGGCGGAATAATTTCTTATGACAATTCGGTAAAAATCGGATTGTTAGGGGTTAACCCAGAAGATTTAAATCAATGTGGGGCTGTGAGTGCTACTGTAGCCGAACAAATGGCTTTTGGTGTGAAAACTCGTCTGGCAACTACTTGGGGATTAAGCGTGACAGGGATTGCCGGTCCCTCTGGAGGAACTGATACAAAACCAGTAGGGTTAGTATATATTGGATTAGCCGGACCAGGAGATGAGGTAAAAAGTTATGAGTGTAAATTTGGGACGATACGGGATCGATCTTTTATTCGTCATCTGAGTATATGCACGGCTTTAGATAATTTGCGGCGCAGTTTATTAATGCGTTAGTTTTGAATTAATTGTGATTTATGGCAATGCTATTTGTTTAAAGGGTTACTTTATCTATTTGTACTGACAAGTAGCAAGAAAATTACGAGTTATTTCGCATTAACATCCAATACTCTACAAAAATCACACGGGAACTTTCACAAACAGCATTAGTTCTGTTATATATGGATAACAAATTTATGAAATCATGAAAATTGAATGAGGTGGTTTACTATGTTATTTCGATTACACAGGATATTTTTTGATCATGTTTTTTATCTTGCCTACTAAAATAAATGCACCAAATAACCACTTTTAAGGTATCCTATTCCATTGTGCTTAAAAATTTGCGCTTTAATTTAAGATAGTGATTTTGCTTAGTTTTTAATAGCCAATTTTTTTTTTCCGGAACTGGTATTAACTCTGTTGTCTTGTAAAGTATGAACATCTGACAACACTTACTACCAACTAAATCAAGAACAACTAGCGATTAAGAAAAATATTTACCGCATAATCGCTATGTATCTTGCCTGTAATCCTCAAATTTTTCTACAGGGAACTATACTCATGGCATTCTGGCCGAAAAAGTCAACCACTTCTAATCCAACAGCATTTCAGAATCAGGATTTTAAAAAAAATACAGACGTACTGAATATATCGAATCAATCAAGTACGGAGAGTAAGCCATTTTATAAAAATACAAATTTTACCACACCAGCACTATCTTCCATAGACTTAGCGGATACTTTTCAAGCCAATGATAATTTGTATGAGAACTTATTAAAAGTATCTATACTCACGGAATTTTTCCCACCAGACTATGCTGCTACAGGACAGTTGATTGAAGAACTGGTAAAACACTTGGAGAAACAAGGAGTAAATATTGAAGTATTTACAGGACAGCCAGCATACGCATACTCAACCGCAAATGCACCAGCCGTTGAACAATTAGGTGGTATTCGTATTCAGCGATCGCGCTCTACTCAAGCTTGGTCAGGACGGATTCGAGGTAAAGCCGTAAATGGTGTCCTATTTACATTGCGTGCCTTTCTACATATTATCAGAAATTTCCGTCGTCACAATGTATTTTTGGTAACTTCTGCTCCTCCTTTTTTGCCCATAGCAGCATATTTAGCGCATCTGTGTTTTCGAGTCTCTTACGTTTGCTTAATCTATGACCTTTATCCAGATATTGCGATCGCACTAGGAGTAGTCTCCAAAAATCATTGGCTGTCAGGGTTGTGGCGAGAACTGAACAAAATGATTTGGCGGAGGTCTCAAGGACTAGTAGTGCTTAGTCCTGATATGAAAAAGAGAATCATCGCCATCTGTCCAGAGATAGCCGATAAGGTATCAGTAATTCATAGTTGGGGAGACCCTAACTTGATTGTGCCAATTACCAAAGAAAATAATTGGTTTGCAAAAAAACATAATTTAGTTAATAAATTCACTGTCCTCTATTCTGGTAATATGGGCAGGTGCCATGATATAGAAACTATTTTAGAAACTGCCAAACAACTACAAGATGAGCCTATTCAGTTTGTTTGCATTGGCAGTGGAGCAAAAAGAGAGCGTTTTATTGAGGCAGTGAATAAACTAGGATTAACCAATTTTCTATTTCTCCCTTACCAAGATAAGCAAGTACTTCCTTACTCATTGACAGCTTGTGATCTGTCTCTAGTAAGTGTAGAAGCTGGTATGGAAAGTCTTGTTGCTCCTAGTAAGCTTTACCCAGCCTTAGCCACCGGACGACCAGTAGCAGTGATTTGCTCAAAGTATTCTTATTTACGACAGTTAATCACTGATGGCAAGTGTGGAGTGAGTGTGGAGAATGGAGACAGTACTGCTTTAGCTGAATTTATTCGTCTGCTGAATAGCGATCGCAAATTAGCAGAACTTATGGGCAAAGCCTCTCGCCAGTATTTGCAGTCAAATTTTACGCCGCAAATCATAGCTGAACAATATCTTAGAGTTCTGCAAAAGTCCCATTTGTAGTATATTGGTTGCACTATACCAATGATCACAAACCTGCTAACATATCCAACGGGTTTACAAAACTTAGGTTCAAAAACCGAATAACTAAACTTTAAAATTAGGAGTTGGGCTTTGATGGTCTTTTTGATCTCAGTCCTGCCAACGCAACCTTCTTGTGATCTATCTTTATCAAGAGGAGGCCGAAGTGCAGAGAAGGTGTGACCGAAATCGGAATCGTTCAAAACGTCGAGCCATTTATTGTCCGGTGCATAGCTGTTACATGGATAGTGTAAGTCAAAAATACGGCTTGTTTGCTGAACACGCAGGACAACTACAGCAGAGAGGAATGAGACGAAAAGAGGCTCTAATGTTAGTAGCTGCAAAAACTACAGTTTCTCTAGAAGGGGAGTGGTTAGAAGCATTTTGGTGTGAACATTGCCAAGCAACTAAATGGTATCACATCCGTAAACGTGAATCTGTATATCACTTGTCATTAGCACCAGCCGAACTTTGGCAGCAAGCAACAGGAGTTATTAATCCCCATAGAAATCCCTCCGTAGGCGAATTTACCTTCAGGCAATCACAGATTATTGGTGGTAACACCATAAAAGATTTTTGGGTGATTAACTAAAAATTATGATAATTTACACCATTGTATTGAGCTTGGCAGCAAGAAAATTTCTGATATGAAAGACACAATTTCCCAGCCAGAATTAATAATTGAAGCCGGAAGAAGCGAAGGACAATACTGGAAAGACCTCTGGCGCTATCGGGAATTATTTTATTTCCTGGCATGGCGAGATATTTTAGTTCGATACAAGCAAACAAGCATTGGTATCGCTTGGGCTTTAATTCGTCCTTTTTTAACAATGGTAGTGTTTACAGTCGTGTTTGGGCGATTAGCAAAATTGCCATCTCAGGGTGTGCCTTATCCCATCCTTGTTTTTTCTGCAATGTTGCCTTGGCAGTTTTTCGCCAATTCACTCTCAGAATGCAGCACCAGTCTAACTACCAATTCTAACCTAATTTCCAAAGTCTATTTTCCCAGATTAGTAGTACCTACAAGTGCTGTAGTAGTGAGCTTTGTAGATTTCATGATTTCGGGAATGATTTTATTAGCATTAATGGCATGGTACAACTTTGTACCCAGTTGGAGGATTTTGACCCTACCCTTATTCATTAGTATAGCCTTTGCTGCTTCAATGGGAGCAGGATTATGGTTTGCTTCATTAAATGTTCAATATCGGGATTTCCGTTATATAGTACCTTTTATTGTGCAGTTTGGTCTGTACATATCACCAGTAGGATTCAGTAGCAGCATTGTTCCTGAGCAGTGGCGGTTTATATACTCATTAAACCCAATGGTAGGAGTAATTGATGGTTTTCGTTGGGCAATTTTAGGTGGTGAATCAAATTTATATTTACCAGGTTTTATTCTGTCTTTGCTCCTCGTATTTTCACTATTGTTTAGTGGGATTTGGTATTTTCGCAAGATGGAAAGGAAATTTGCAGACGTGATTTAGATACACTCACTTTCAGAAACAATATTAATCATATTATTGGGACTCAGCGACATATAAACTATGATAAAAATGACACTTATATGTCACCATATAAAGTCTTGTTACGCCATTCAGCATTTCTGCATCCAAAACTAACTAACAATTGAAGTTAAACCCGCAGAAAAGTTGCAAATATAAACTTCGATATACCAATGATACCAAGGAGTTAGAAATGAAAGATATTGGAGCCACAATTTGGTTTACAGGATTGAGTGGTGCTGGCAAAACCACTATTAGCAGTGAAGTTGCAAAGCAATTAAGAAATCGTGGAATCAAAGTTGAAGTTTTAGATGGTGATATAGTTCGACAAAATCTCACCAAAGATTTAGGATTTAGCAGAGCAGATCGAGACGAAAATATTAGACGAATTGGTTTTGTTGCTGATTTATTAACTAGAAATGGTGTAGTAGTATTGATTTCTGCTATTTCACCATATCGTGATGTGCGGCAAGAGGTACGCCAGAAAATTGGCAATAACTTTATTGAAGTTTATGTCAATGCATCCTTGAAAACTTGCGAAGATCGTGACGTTAAAGGTTTGTATAAACGAGCCCGTCAAGGGGAAATAAAGTTTTTCACCGGTATTGATGACCCCTATGAACCACCTTTAAACCCAGAAGTTGAGTGTTTGACAGAACAAGAAGATATTGGACAAAGCGTGGCCAAAGTAATAGAGAAATACGATATCTTATGTAGTAATATCTCTACTTCTTCTGCTTGTTTATAATTCTCTCATTTAAATTATCTGTAATAATATGAGAACCATTAACTTTGCTCATAGTTAATGTTTGTCTCTACAAAATTTGTACCTATGTCAGACACAGTTATTCGCATTGAAAACCTCAGTAAGAAATATATTATTGGACACCAAAAACAGGAACGGTATACTGCGCTGCGCGATGTAATAACTAATCAAATTAAATCTCTTGGTAGTTTAATCAATCCCAAAGCTAAAACTGAAAATCCTGCCTTTGAAGAATTTTGGGCTTTAAAGGATATATCTTTTGAAATTAAGCAGGGGGATAGGGTTGGGATTATTGGCCGTAATGGTGCGGGAAAATCAACCCTATTGAAGATTTTAAGTAGAATTACTGAACCAACCAAGGGGTGCATTAAAATTAAAGGAAGAGTTGCTAGTTTATTGGAGGTTGGGACTGGCTTTCATGGTGAATTAACTGGGAGAGAAAATATATTTCTGAATGGTGCAATTTTAGGGATGAGCAAGGCAGAAATTAAACGCAAGTTTGATGAAATTGTGGACTTTTCAGAAGTAGAGAAATTTTTAGATACACCAGTAAAGCGTTATTCATCTGGAATGTATGTAAGGCTTGCCTTTGCCGTAGCCGCACATTTAGAACCAGAGATTTTAATTGTAGATGAAGTTCTAGCTGTAGGGGATTCCGCTTTCCAGCAAAAATGTTTAGGAAAAATGGAAGAAGTAGGACAAGAAGGAAGAACCGTTTTGTTTGTAAGTCATAATATGGGAACGATTGAAAAACTATGTAATAGAGGAATTTATCTAAAATCAGGGCAGATTAACTGCAACGGAAAAATAGAAAATTGTTTAAACTCCTATTGGCAAAGCTTAGAGAATAGTGCTGTTTACCAACCTGGCACAATTTTTAAATTAGAAAATAGAGAGAATTCAAATAAATTTTCTATCCTAAAAATTACTCTTTTAGATGAAAAAGAATGTAGTAAAGCAGTCGTCAGAACATGGGATTACTTGCGGATCAGAATTCGTTTTTTTTGTCCTGAACATATCCCTCAAGGTGGCGTAGATTTATGTATTCATACATTTTCTGGAAATAAGCTAATTCATTATTCAACTAAACCATTAAGCGGGTTAGATATGTCGCTCCCAGAAGGAGATTCATACACTGATTGCATCATACCTTGTCTTCCACTAGCATCTGGTAATTATAGACTGAGTGTAGGGTTATCTATCCCCAGGAGTAAGTGGTTGTGTTGGGAAGAAGGTATAGCCACGTTAGAGGTGAAAGAAAAAGATGTCTATAATTCTCTTGTATCTCCTGATCAGAATAGAACGCCTATAGCTGTAGAACATTATTGGGAAATTCCTGCAAAAGTTAAATAATGATGAAAAATGATCAATCGGTTTATCCTTTAACATCTTTGCATCAACCAGAAACAGAGCTAAATAATAGCTTAGGGAACAAAGAAATTCAATTTGCAGAATCTACTCAGGATGGATCAGAATTTCCTAAAATTAGTATTATTACACCCAGCTACAATCAAGGGCATTTTATTGAAGAAACTATCCGTTCAATATTACTCCAAGGCTATCCGAATCTAGAATATATAATTATTGATGGTGGTAGCACTGATAATACTGTTGAAATTATCAAGCGATATGAACCTTGGATCTCATATTGGGTAAGTGAAGCAGATCGTGGTCAAACTCATGCTATTAATAAGGGTCTAGCTAAAGCGACAGGTGATATTATCGCTTATCTCAATAGTGATGACTATTATTTACCAGGAACACTATTTAAAGTCGCTGATCATTTTCGCCAATTTCCTGATACTGACTTGTTGCATGGAAGGTGTCGTTATATAAATCAAGAAGGTGAAAAAATTGGTGAGCAATTTGGCAATATCCAAAAGTTAGAAGAAATTTTAGATTTATGGGATATATGGTGGAAAAAACGTCAATTTGTTCAGCCAGAAGTGTTTTGGACAAGACGTATTACAGAAAAAATTGGTCTTTTCAAAGAAGAGCTTTACTTTGTAATGGATTATGATTATTGGTGTAGAATAATCCGAGCAGGTGGTATTGTCAAAAGAATTGATTCTGAATTATCTTGCTTTCGATTGACTGCTGATCAAAAGTCGAATCAAAGTCAAAAAGTAGCTCATGAGTTACTAGATTTAGTACGTCCTATTCTTTGGGATAAAAATTTAAATATTTCTTTCAAGCAGCGGCTAATTCTTCAGGGGAAATGGTTATATCAAGTCAAATTTTTAGATATGATTGAAAAGTCTGTTAGCAATAGCGAAGGGAAATTAATACGTTGGGTTAAAACTTTCACATTAATTGCACAATATCCCAAAATATTGCTAGTTTCATCCTTCCAAGCAAGATTCAAGAACTGGTTCAACCGATTAAATTCATAAATTATTTCAAAGCTATAGCAATCCAAATTTAAACATAAAAAATATGTTTATCGTTTGATTCAGTCAGTCCTAATTTATGATTTTAATTTAATTACGTTCATGCAATATGATTCAACGCACTATACAGACTTTTTACAGAAAACAAGTAGAGTATCTAAAGCCAACTCTTCCTGTTCCAATTCTTTTTACGCACGTACCTAAATGTGCAGGTACATCAATTGATAAAGCTTTTCGTGATAATTTTCGTATTCGAGGGACTCGACCTGATTTTGAAATGTTGCGTCGCGCTAATATAGCCCTTACAGGTCAAGGTAGTATTGCGGATTTTGGAGAATCTGCAACTCTTTTATTACTTTACGCTGCTCAACAAGGTTCAACTTACTTAAGTGGACATTTTCCTATAAATGAGAATGCTCTTAAATATCTCAAGAGCCTCAATCCATTCTTTTGTATTACCCTTCTGCGAGAACCATATTCTCGTCTTCAAAGCAATTACATCTATCGTAAAGTTCGGCTTTGGATGTTGAAATATGAAACTGCTCCAAATTTGGAGAATCAGGGAGAAGAAAAGTTTATTATTCATCAAAGAAAGGAACTTCTTAAATTTTATGATTCCAAAGAAGGTCGTTTTCAACTAAGTCTTTATGCCAATATGTTTGGTAGAGGTAGTTATCAAGAAGCTAAATCCACTTTAGAGAGTTTTGATGTTGTGGGTGTAGTTAAACACATAAATCTATTTACTAATAAACTATCTGCTCATTTGCAAAGGCAATTTCATGTTGAACACATGAATAAAATTGATAATAGATCTTATCAAGATGAAGCTAAGTTGCTTAAATTACTTTTTCAGGATGAACTTATAGAAACTGAATTAAAAACCAGGTTACTTAATGAAAATGACCTTTATTCATGGGTTTTAGATAATTTAATTGAATGAAATCAAATTTTTCAGTAATTTAAAATACCGGAATCTATTTTTTAACTCAATTAGACATTTTTTTTGTGTAGATCCTAATCTATTATATGTTTGACAAAGATTCTTTATTCCAAAATTTAACAGAAACTTTAAAAAATACAAAACATTAACTAATTATGTCTATTGGTTCTTTAATCCTCAAACTCAGACAAAATTATCAGCATGGTCTGAGAACTGCTTATTATCGTGATGTGGTTAGAAATAAAATTCTTAGTTCCTTACCTATCAAAGATACGAATAGCAAAGATTGTGAAATTCACGTACTGACTTCTGCAAATGACTGGCTAAATTTAGTTTGGACGTTAAAATCTTTTTATCATTTTTCTCAGCGTCAATATGCTTTATGTATTCATGATGATGGAACTCTAACTCAAGAAAATATCGCAACTTTACAATATCATTTTCCAGACGCACGGATTATTGACAGAACACAAGCTGATGAAAAGGTTTTATCATTGCTGTCATCCTATCCTCGTTGTTTGGAGTTTCGTAAGACAAATCACTTGTCACCGAAAGTATTTGACTTTGCTTTATATTTAGAGAGCGATCGCATGTTGTTGCTCGACAGCGATGTGCTTTTCTTTCAAGAACCCAGTGTTTTGCTCCAAAGGATTGAAGACCCCGCCTATACTCTGAATACGGTTAATAGAGATGTTGCTAGTGCCTACACAGTTGATACAGCGGTTGTAGAAAAACATTGTGGTTTTACTCCCATTGAACGCTTTAATTCCGGGTTGGGGCTAATTCACAAAGACTCTCTCAATCTAGATTGGATGGAAGAGTTCTTGGGTTTGCCCAATATTATTGGTCATTTTTGGCGAATTGAGCAAACTCTCTTTGCATTATGTAGTTCAAGATTTGGTGTGGAGCTATTACCACTAGAATATGATGTTCGTTTAGATAGGGGAATAAAAGAATGTCCTAGTAGACACTATGTAGGAAAAATTCGTCACTTAATGTACTTAGAAGGAATTAGACAGTTGGTAAAACAGAGCGGGTTAATAAAATGATGTCTAATGAACCTACTGAAATTCATGTATTAATGATGCCGGATTATTCAAAGGATAATCCTTATCAGGCTCTTTTAAAGCGAGCGTTGGAAGATGAACAAGTGATGGTTCATTTCCCCAAAGGATATAGACGCGTACTGCCAATTTCTCGCTCAATATTAAGTCAAAGCATAAAAATAAATATTCTGCACATACATTGGATCAACCCTTACCTAAAGGGGGAAAATCTTTTTGTATTTAGTGTTTATTCATTAAAGTTTTTGCTTGATATACTAATTGCAAGAATGTTGGGAGTGAAAATTATTTGGACAATTCATAATAGAGTGTCTCATGAATCCAAGTTTATCAAGATTGAAGTATGGGTGAGACAAGCACTATCAAGAATAGTTCACAGGATGATTATCCATAATAAGTCTTACCTTTCCGAAATTGCTGCCGATTTAAAGATGTCAGAGGAAAAATTTTCAATCATTGGCTATGGAAATTTTCAAGAAATCTATGATTCTAAAATCAGCAAAGATGTGTCACGTAATTATCTACAAATTGACAAATTTAAACGGGTATTTCTCCACCAAGGGAACTTAAGACCCTATAAGGGTACAGAGCAACTTATTACTACTTGGAGGCAATGGGAAAAAAGTGCTGAGGATAGTATTCTTATTATTGTTGGAAAGCCTTTAAATGATGACTATGCCGAGAAACTGAAAAAAGATATTGATCTAACAACAAGCATAATTTTCATTCCTGAGTTTATTCCGGATCATCTTATCGCATATTACTATAGTGCTGCTGATGTTGTTGTCTTGCCCTTTACTCAAATAACATCTCCAAGTAGTCTGATTCTAGCTATGTCATTTTCAGTACCTGTAATAGCTCCTAAAATAGGAGCCATTCAGGAGTTACTTGGAGAAACAGCATCATCACTACTGTATGATCATACTGACCCTAATGGACTTATGAATTCTCTAAATCTATCTGCAACAGTGGACTTGGTTGATCTAAGTTTGCAAATTGATAAAAGTTGTGCTAAACTGTCGTGGCTTCAAACCGCTAGAAGCACAAAAGAATTATATTTATCTACCATTTTAAGCTAAAAGGAAGGTACTAGTATGCACTTAATTCATAGAAAGACTTGCAGAGTCTGTGGATCTTCATCACTCACACCTGTAATTAATTTGGGAGAGCAATATTTACAAGGTTCGTTTATAAAGTCTGATAGAGACGATCCTCCTTTACGTAAAATTCCTACATCATTAGTTAGATGCAACCCCACAAAGGATGAAAAAGCTTGTGGGTTATTGCAAATGGAACATAGTGTACCACCAGAAATATTGTATTCAGTGTACTGGTATCGTTCTGGTACGAATAATACTATGTTAAATCATTTAAAAGAAATTGCTGAAGAAATATCCTGCATTCTACCTAATACTCAAGACTGTACAGTTCTTGATATTGGTTGTAATGATGGCACCTTGTTAAGGTCGTATCCTGATTCTTTCTATAAATATGGTGTTGATCCTTCTGATGTTGCAACACACATACAGAAAGATGAACTAGAAGAAAATATTTGTATTGTCCAAGATATTTTTCCCTCTGCCGAATTAGCATCTAGACTGGGAGGAAAAAAATGTGATGCTATAACCTCGATAGCTATGTTTTATGATCTGGAAGACCCAGTCAAATTCGTGCAAGAAGTTAAAAAAATTCTTGCTCCTCATGGAATATGGGTATTTGAAATGTCATATATGCCTAGTATGTTGGAAATGAATTCCTACGATACGATTTGCCATGAACACTTAGAGTATTATAGTCTTTCAGTAATTGAATACATTCTCAGAACTGCTGATATGAAAATATTCAATGTAGTACTCAATGATATTAATGGGGGGAGCATCAGATGTTACGCTACACACAATAACAATTTTGACTATAAGTCTGAAACTTACAGCAAAAATATAAGACAACTTAGAATGAAAGAGTTTGAGATGGGACTTGATACTGACAGACCATACAAAGATTTTCAAGACAGGATTAATGTCCATAAAAATAATCTTATTTCATTATTAAAAAGATTAAAAAAGGAAAACAAAAAGATCCATATTTATGGGGCTTCAACCAAAGGTAACACAATTTTACAGTGGTGTGGGATAGACAATCGGATTATTGATTATGCAGCGGAAAGAAATCCTGATAAGTATGGGGCATATACGCTAGGTACGGAAATTCCAATCATAAGTGAAGAAGAGTCTAGAGCAATGAATCCAGACTTCTATCTTGTGTTGCCGTGGCACTTCAAGTCCGAATTTATGACTCGTGAGAAGAAAATCCTGGAACAAGGAGTTAAATTTATCTTTCCTTTGCCAAATATTGAGATAGTAGGATCAAACTCTCAAATACCCATTAATTAGATAATAAATATTATTTAGATGATTGGTATGAAGGCGATAATTTTTGGAGCTTCTGGTCAGGATGGTTATTATCTTTCTCAACTTTTAGCGAAGGATGGTATTGATTTTATTTCAGTTTCTCGTTCCCAAGGAATAACCGAAAACTGGGTTAAAGGTGATGTGCGTGACAGTTCAAAGACTTCAGAACTCATTAGTGCATATTGTCCAAATTATATTTTCCACCTTGCAGCAAATTCCAGCACAATACATGACCACTTGATTGAAAATTATTTAACGATTTCTGGTGGTTCAGTCGCTATTTTAGAAGCAGCATATAAGTTGAATAACGATTGTAGAGTATTCATTGCAGGTAGTGGACTTCAATTTGAGAATGAAAATATCCCCATATCAGAAACAGCAAATTTTAGGTGTAATACTGCGTACAGTATGGCACGTATTCAGTCTGTATATGCCGCTCGATATTTTCGCTCGATTGGATTGAAAGCTTACGTTGGTTACTTATTTCATCATGAAAGCTCTCTTCGTAAGCCTTACTATGTGAGTCAAAAAATTGTTCAAGCAGCTAAAGCGATTGGAGCAGGTGAGGAAAGAATCATAGAGTTGGGCAATATTGATATTCAAAAGGAGTGGTTATTTGCTAAAGATGTAAGCGAAGCAATCTTAACCTTAGTTAATCAAGATGTTGTATATGAAGCTGTAATTGGCTCTGGGCTTGCTTATTCAATCCGTGACTGGTTAGATTTATGCTTCAGGTTAATTGGTAAAGATTGGAATCCTTATGTTAAGTTTGATCCTAGTTTGAGTTCTGACTATTCACGATTAGTTTCAGATCCCAAAACTATTATGTCACTTGCATGGCGGCCAAAAATTAGTTTTGATATGCTTGCTGAAATTATGATGTTGGGCAAGATATAAAAGCATTTATTTGTCCAAGTTTGGTATATTAAAGGTAGTTTAATCTACTGAAAACCATATACTCTGTTGTTATTCTTATACGCAAGATTTTTTGAGGAAAATATAATATAGGACTCACACACTGTACAAATTTTCCACTATAGTGTAGGGACGAAATTCCGTTGTTTCATGCTTTTGGCGATTAAGTTTCGATACATAGCGATCGCTCAAAACTAAGCAAAAAATCACATTTAAATCCCCGAAACCCATACACCATATCTGGTTTATCCTGTCAATGCGTAAGTCCTGTAATATTTCCATTTTTGTAACACTACATCTAATCTACTATCGCCATAGTAAGAATTAATGACGTTGTAATTCTGACACGGGGCGAAAAACAAAGCTGAGAATGAGACGGTGTAAAGAATGTAGACTATTGATAGCAAAAAAAGATAGGTCAAAATTTCCTTTTTATAAACTTAAGTATGGATCCAAAAGTCAGCATTCTTATACCCTGCTATAACTCAGAACAATGGATTGCAAAATCTATAGAAAGTGCCTTAAATCAAACCTACCCTAACAAAGAAGTCATTGTTGTCGATGATGGTTCTACAGATGGAAGTTTAGAAGTAATTAAAAGTTTTGGTGATTCTATTCGTTGGGAAACAGGTAAAAATCGTGGTGGTAATGTTGCACGGAATCGGTTACTAGAAATAAGTACAGGTAATTGGTTACAATACTTAGATGCAGATGATTATTTACTACCTACCAAAATTGAAAACCAAATCAATTTTCTAGCTCAGACTTCTAGTGCTGATATAATCTACAGTCCTAGCATATTTGAGTATTGGCAAGCAGAAAATGTGAAACAAGAAATTTTGGCTATTACTGAACCTCATGATCCCTGGATTTTATTAGCTCTTTGGTACTTACCACAAACAGGAAGTCCGCTTTGGAAAAAACAGGCTCTTTTAGATGTAGGAGGTTGGAAAGCTGATCAACCTTGCTGTCAAGAACATGAATTATATTTACGACTTCTGAAAGCCGGGAAAAGATTTGAGTATTGTCATGACTCTGGTTCAGTTTATAGACAATGGAGTGAATCAACAGTTTGCAAAAAAGATAAAACATTAACCTATCAACATCGTTTGGAAATTCTAGACAAACTAGAATCACATCTGAAGTTAATTAATGAACTCAACAATGAGCGTCTTTATGCTATCAATAAATCCAGGTTTGATTGTGCTAGGATGATTTGGTTGTTTAATACGAGTTGGGCTAAAAGTATCATCAGAAAAATATATGATTCAGATCATGGTTTTAAACCACCAATCTCTACAGCGCCTTTATTTTATCAAATAATATATCATTCTTTAGGATTTGAAGCTGCTGAAATCACGGCAAAATTCAAAAGACAATTACTTACTTTAAATAAATAAACCAATAAGAAGTATGAATAACATTTTACCGAATTTAATTATTATTGGTGCCATGAAAAGTGGTACAAGCAGTTTACATAACTATCTTAATTTGCATCCAGAGATTCAAATGTCAAGTTTGAAGGAATTGGATTTCTTTATTCTAGAAAAAAACTGGAATCAAGGTTTAGATTGGTATAGTAATCAATTTCCTATGAATAAAGAAGCTAAAATATTTGGTGAATCCTCACCTAACTATACAAAAAGTCATATTTTTGCTGATGTTCCGCAACGCATGGCTTCTGTGCTACCAGATGCTAAACTAATTTATATTCTTCGAGATCCAATTAAAAGAATTTTATCTCACTATTTTCATCAATTTGTAGATCGTCAAGAAATGCGTTCACTGATTGATGCTGTGCAAGCTAATAACAACAACTATATTAATAGTAGTAGATATTACTGGCAATTAAAAGATTTTTTATCTATTTACAAACTTGATCAAATCCTTATTTTAACTCTGGAAGAGTTAGAAAAAAATCGTAATCAAACACTCCAAAAAGTATTTGATTTTTTGGGTGTTGACTCCTCCTTTGAACATCCAGCATTTTTACAAAATTATCATCTTTCTTCAGAAAAGCGAAGATTAACAAACTTAGGTCATACCATTTCTAAGTTACCATCTGGACTACGTTTGTGTAATCTTTTTCCTTCTTTCTTTGAAGAAAAGGTTCAATACCCAGTTGTTGATGAGCAGATTTTAATGTATCTTAAATCAGTATTATCTGAGGATATTACTCAATTACGAGCATTGACTGGGTTGAAATTCTCAGATTGGTATTTATAAATCCTTGGGATTGGCTTGACCTAAAACAATTGTCAGATTAATTATGAAAATTATAGGCTACTGAAAATAATGGAAACACCTGCTTCTTTCTCCTTGAGTAACTCAGAAATTATCGATCTAGGACAACGTAGTCATGATGAACAAATAATAATATTTCTCCATATTCCTAAGGCTGGAGGCACAACAATTAATGGAATTATAAACCAGCAATACAGAAACGATTGTACTTTTCGATTTGACGGGATTGAAAATCGCTATAAATTGGCTGAATTAGAACAATATCAACGTAGTAAATTAAAACTAATTCGTGGACATTTTGCTTTTGGTTTACATGAGTTTTTATCTTGTTCAGCTAAGTATTTTACTCTCCTCAGAAATCCAGTGAGTCGAACAATTTCTCACTATAACTATCTTTGTCGTAGTTCCAGTTTACCTAATCATGAAAAAGTTAAAAAAATGAGTCTTAAGGATTATATACTCAGTGACTTGAGTAATAATAACCTCCAAACAAAAATGTTATTTGGTCTTAGCAATGTTCCTACATATAGTGATGAAGAAACACTCACAACCGTTAAGCAAAACTTGGAAACTCACTTTTCTGTAGTCGGGTTAGTTGAGCGATTTGATGAAACCCTGGTTCTGCTCAAAAAAACGTTTAACTGGCGAATTCCGCTGTATATACAACAAAATATAACTCCTCAACATCAACATATTCAAAATAATATTGATAACAATATCATAGACATAATTAAAGATAAAAATTCTTTAGATTTGGCATTATATGACTATGCTCAACAACAGTTTGAACACAAAATTGCTGAATCAAAAAATGATTTTTACCAAAATTTAGAAAGGCAAAAACTCATAAATCAGTTGTATCAACCTTTTGGACGTACCTACAATTTAGCTAGACATTTTATGTTGAAACAATTAAAAAAATTTTAGCATGGTTATAATTAGGTGGCTTATAACAAAACTAATTCCATAATTCATGCAAAATTAATAATGGTTCAATACTATATACATGATAGATGAAAATAGAACTGCCTGTTAGTGCTTTAATTCCAACACGAAATCGTTCAGAGCCTTTAAGCAGGACACTTGCAAGTCTAGCTCAACAATCGGCACAACCTGTAGAAATAATTGTCGTGGATGGTTCAGATGATGATAGCACCAAAGAAATTTGTACAAGTTTTATTCCAGGATTAATCGCCAAAATTCACTATTATCGAGCAATAAAATTAGGCGCTGCTATTCAACGCAATCAAGCGATGGATTATGCAACTCAAAACACTATTTGGCTACTAGATGATGATATTTTATTTGAACCGGAATGTGTAGCTAGATTGTGGACTGCTTTACAAAGTGATCCGCACATTGGGGGGGTTAATTCAATGATTACCAATCAAAAATATTTACCTCCTGGACTTATTAGCAGATTGCTGTTTCAATTCCTACACGGTCGTTATGAAAGTAGTTATGCAGGTAAATGTATTGGGCCTGCAATGAATCTCTTACCAGAAGATCGGGAGGATTTACCAGAAATAGTTTCTGTAGAATGGTTGAATACAACTTGTGTCCTTTATCGTCGAGAAGCATTACCACATCCCTTATTTCCAGAGATTTTTACAGGCTATTCTCTGATGGAAGATGTTACCTTATCCTTGACGGTTGGTAAGCTTTGGAAGTTAGTCAATGCTCGTACATCTCGCATTTTTCATGATAGCCAACCGGGTGATCATAAAAATGATCCTGGTGTTTTAGCAGAAATGGATTTAGTGAACCGTCATTATGTGATGACTCAAATCCTTGGTCGAAAGCAATGGCAGTATTATATAAAGTTAGCTGTACTGCAATTATTTGGACTGATAGCTTCACTAACAAAATTGCAGGGTTGGATTGATTTACCAAAGGTATTGACAGGAAAGATACGGGCAGTTACCAAAATAGTATCAGCCTAATTTTTATAAAAGTACACTCTTCTCAACGCATATATTTTAATGCTTTTTATTGAGACATAAAGCTTTTTGAACGATTTTTTTTAACAAATTATTAATAATATTAATAAATAAAGTTTAAAAATGAATATCATACAATTTTGTTTCCTCAAAGGTAAGTGGTTAATTGATGGATTAGAAAGTCGTTGGCGTAATTTTTATTATCGTACTTTAGGAGTCAAACTGCACGGTTATGTCTGGATGAAGGAAGTTGATATTCCACGCAACCATAGCGATATAAAAATTGAAGCTAATTGTGCGCTTGACAGGGGAGTTACTCTTGTGTGCAGTGGTGAATCTCTTCCTCATGCTAAAATCATTATCGGTGCAAATTCTTATATTAATCGTCACACCTTTATTGATGCAACCGAATCCATAATTATTGGTAAAGATTGCGCTATTGGACCAGGTTGCTACATTACGGATCATGATCATGGATGCGATCCGAGTTTACCACCGTTAGGACAACCCATGATTTCTAAACCTACTAGAATTGGAGAATATGTATGGATTGGAGCTAATGTTACAATTTTAAAAGGTGTCACAATAGGCGATCGCGCTATTATAGGTGCGGGAAGTGTGGTGACAAAAGATATTCCCTCTGGTGCGATCGCTGTGGGAGTACCTGCTAAAGTAATTAAAGAGCGAATTTAACCATAAAAATAAACTTGTTGACTATTGACTTCACGGTGGTACTAGAAAATTTTAAGAAATGAATACTTGCAACATTACTGCGGTTATCCCAACGTATAACCGATTAAGTCAACTTTTAGAAACACTGGAAAAAATATCACAATGCAATCCCCAACCAAATGAAATCATTGTTCATATTGATGGCAACGATTCTACAACGGAACAAGGACTTATAAACAGCAATTTTCAAGATATTAAAATTATTAAAAACCCTCTTCAAGTAGGCCCAGGTGGTGGGAGAAATATAGCGATTAACCAGGCAATAAACCCCATCGTTGCCAGTTTCGATGATGATTCCTATCCTATAGATACAGACTACTTTGAACGCTTACAACTACTCTTCAATAATTTTCCTCAAGCCGCTGTTATAGCAGCCAAGATATATCACATTAATGAAATCATTGAATCTGATCAATTAGCGGCAACATGGGTATCCAATTTTATTGGCTGTGGGTGTGCTTATCGGAAAGAAGTTTTTCAACAAACCAGTGGTTATGTTAATTTACCAGTAGCCTATGGCATGGAAGAAGTTGATTTGTCCTTACGCCTTCATCACATGGGTTGGAGTATTCTGGAAACTTCATGGCTCAGAGTCTTTCATAACACTAAATTAGAACACCATACCAACCCACGCATTACAGCTGCAAGCATCGCCAATCAGATTCTCCTAGCTTATTTGAGGTATCCTATCATCTTTTGGTGGTTAGGAATTGGAAAGTGTATCAATCGGATTTTTTGGTTATTCAGGCATGGCAGAACAAATGGAATTAAAGAAGGTATATTTATTATTCCTGAATTGATTAAAAATCATCATCAAGAACGACAAGTAGTTTCGGCTAAATCCTTAATATCCTACCTTAAATTACGTAGAAATACAGCTTTTCCTTTAATGAATGCAACTGTTTTGCCTTGAGGCAAGATATAAAAATTTATCCAGATACTAATAAATCTTAAAATTGGCTAAATTGACTTTTCTGATTTGGAAAGAGTTTTCATCATATATTAAGACATAGCAAACAAATTCCATTACAGATTACGTTTTAAGTTAATTTATAGTTAAAACTATCATCAGGCATTTATTATGCAACCTAAATTTTGCCTGATGAAATTAGTTTTTATAAAAATAATAGTTTGTCTGCATAAATAATAAATTTATGGTTAAGGAAATTGCATGGGTATTAAGTTTGTGATAAAACCGTTACATCTTTTTTCTCACCGTGCGAAAATGTCAATTATAATCAGGCAATATTAGCTCAAAATTTAACGCTTGGGTAAGGATTTTTTTATAGCCTGATCTCAAATGACAAAAGTTGAGTTAAGTTATATACGAATGATAAATACACGAGGAGTAGGTAACTATGGCAGTCATCACAGGCACTTCAGGTAATGATACGTTAAATGCGTTAAATCCTGGCGATATACTAAGGGGTTTAGCTGGTAATGATACTCTCAATGGTACAACTGGTAACGAACAACTTGATGGTGGTACTGGTGCAGACACCATGAGTGGTGGTACTGGTAACGATTTTTATGTTGTTGATAACCCAGGTGACGTAGTTATTGATCCAGATAAAGCAGTCATCAATACCTCGATTAGTTTTAATTTGTCTAATGTCGGTGGAGGAGCAACAGATTTAACACTAAATCTACAGGCTAATGGTATTACCGGAACCGGCTCATCAGGAGACGATGTAATAGTCAGTTCTGCGGATAATACCATCATAATAGCTGGTAATGGCGCTGATGTATTGAAAGGCGGAGATGGTTCAATAGTCAGGGGGGGCGCAGGTAATGACTATTTAGAAATTACTGGTAGTTCAGGTAATGGCAGGTTGATAGGTGGTGCTGGAGATGACACCTATGTGGTGAGTTCTACCAGTGGCAGCTTATTTATTGATGAATTCAGCGACGGTGCTAGTGGAACAGATACTGTTTTCACTACAGTAGACTTTTCTTTGACCACTCAAGCTGGAGTAACCTTTTCAGGTGGCACTCAGATTGAGAACTTGACTCTTGCTGCGCCCGGAGCTGCTTCCAATTTGGTAGCTGGTCCGATTTTTGGTGAAGGTAATGGTCTTAATAATGTCATTATTGGCAACCGCCAAAATAATACCCTCAATGGATTGGCTGGTGACGATACCATTTATGCTTCCATAGGCGACGATACTATTGACGGCGGAACTGGTAATGATAGCTTATTTGGTGAAGATGGAAACGATACTTTAATTGCTGGTACCGGCACAGATACCTTGACAGGTGGCGTTGGTGATGATACTTACTTTATCGACTCCAATGACACAGTAGTAGAACTCGCTGGAGAAGGCAGTGATACAGTTAACGTTAGTGGTACTTGGGCTACTAGTGCAGAAGTTGAATTCATTAATATCACTGGAACTAATGCTACCAACATCACCCTAACTAACACTGTTGGTACTGTTGTTACTGGAAATGCTGCTAGCAATTCACTCGTAGGTGGCATCGGTGCTGACACTCTGAACGGAGGTGCTGGCATTGATAGTCTCACAGGTGGCGCTGGTGCTGACACTTTTGCCTTTGGTGGCGTTGGTTTAAGTGCAACAGGATCTACGTCTACTTCTATTAGACAAGATACAATTACCGACTTTACCGCAGGAACAGATAAGATTCAACTTGATAAGACAAATTCTTTCGGCTCAATAGGAACTATTGCTACTGATTTCTTCGCAGGTAATTTTGGTGCAAGTAATTCTGGCATGGGTGCTAGAAGCGAACGCATTGTTTATAACTTGGATACTGGTGCGTTGTATTACAATGAAAATGGCAGTACTGCTGGTGCTGGTGCTGGTGGTTTCTTTGCAACCTTGAATGGAAACCCCGTTTTAACAGCAGCAGACTTTACTATCGTTTAATTGTCACTGCTTATCTACAGGTAATCATCTTTCAAAACAAAACGTTGATATTCACTTACTTAGATCCCTGGCTTCTGGCAGAAGTCAGGGATTTAATTTTATAAATAAATTGCTGATCAATGCCTAAAGCACCTTATCGTTGGATATCTTGTCAAATCGGAGCGCGAGAAAACTACTCTATACCCAGAGCTTTACACCAAGAAGGACAGCTTGCTCACTTAATTACAGATGCTTGGGTATCACCTCAGTCTGCACTGAATTTTTTACCTAAAAATATCTTAGCTAATTTACGGGAAAGATACCAATCAGATTTAGAACACGCATCTGTTCATGCTTTCAATAGTTCTCTAATTCAGTTTGAACTAGCTCAACGTCTGCAAAAAAAGACAGGGTGGGAAAGAGTTATTGCTAGAAATCAATGGTTTCAACAGCAAGCAGTCAAGACTTTAACTTCACTAACTGACAAATTTACAAATCCTCCTATCCTATTTTCCTACAGCTATGCAGCATTAGAATTATTTAAATTTGCCAAACAACAGGGATGGTACATTGTTCTAGGACAAATTGATCCAGGAATTCAAGAGGAAATTATTGTCTCTCAACAGTATGACCAATATCCCCAATATCGTGGTAATTGGCAACCTGCACCTGTAGAATATTGGCAAAATTGGCGAGAAGAATTGAATATCGCTGATGCTATTGTTGTAAATTCTGATTGGTCACGTCAACTTTTGGAAAAAACAGGTGTTGATTCTGAAAAGATTCATATTATTCCCTTGGTACACACTCCACCAGGAGGCGCTAGTAACTTTGTCCGCACTTATCCAGAATCATTTTCTCAAGAGCGCCCTTTAAGGGTATTATTTTTAGGACAGGTGATTTTGCGAAAAGGAATTGCGCCTGTATTGGATGCAGTGCAGTTACTTGAAGGATATCCTGTTGAATTTTGGATTGTTGGTTCTCAACAAATAGAGATTCCACCACATTTGCAAACCCACCCACAAATTCGTTGGGTAGGCCATGTTAATAGAAGTGAAACAGCACAATATTATCAGATGGCAGATGTGTTTCTGTTCCCGACTCTTTCTGATGGATTTGGATTAACCCAACTGGAAGCACAAGCATGGAAATTACCTATTATTGCTTCCCGTTGCTGTGGTGAAGTGGTTATAGCTGGTGAGAATGGTTGGATTTTGGAGAAGGTGAGTAGTGAAGAAATTTTTAATTTAATAAACTTTATTTTACAACAGCCTTCACAGTTAAAAAGGTTGTTGAATAATTCAATTTCATCATTAAATTTTAGCATTTCCAATTTGTTTCAATTGTTACAAATAAATAAGTTTAAATAAAATTCATGAGATTGAAATGCAAGGTGGTTTTTTATTCTATTCTCCCATCTCCTTACCAACGAGACTTGTTTTTTGAACTTTCTCGCCGTGCAGAAATAGATTTAACAGTTTATTATTTAGAACCTGCTTGTGCTGATTCTCCTTGGCCGGAAAAGCCCTTGCAACCTTATGAACATATCTTACCAGGATTCCATTTAGCTTGGGGTTTATCCCGATTTCATCTTAACTGGCATTTTCCATCCTCTACAGAGGCTGATGTGGTTGTGCTTAATGGTTATATGAATCTTACTACTCAACTTTTGCTCAGACTACCTACTCAACTTTTGCTCAGACTACAAGCAAAAAAAGTGCCTTGTATTTTCTGGGGTGAAAAAATGGTTGGTAGTTCAGAAGGGATTAAGGGGAAATTGCAAAAATACTTAGCCGATAGTTTAAAATATTGTTGTGCGATCGCAGCTATTGGCACTAAGGCACAACAAGACTACCAGAAACGCTTTCCTGATAAACCGATCTTTAACATTCCTTACTATTGTGATCTAGCTGCTTTTAGTCAAAATTTGCCCCAAAGACCTGGAAATCCAGTGACTATTTTGTTCTGTGGTCAAATGATAGCGCGGAAAGGAGTTGATATTTTGCTGCAAGCATTTAATCATCTCATTGAATCAGGTCTAAATGTTCGTTTACAGCTGGTAGGAAGAGAAGCCGAACTTCCTCAATTACTAGAAAATTTACCTGAAAAAACTCTGCATAACATTGAATATGCAGGTTTTCAATCTCCTGAAAATTTACCTGCTTTTTTTCGTACAGCCGACTTATTTGTATTACCAAGTCGTTACGATGGTTGGGGTGTAGTAGTTAATCAAGCGATTGGTTCTGGTTTGCCAGTAATATGTTCTGATGGGGTAGGTGCTGGACATGATTTGATTAAACCAGGAGAAAACGGAGATTTATTTCCTAATGGCAATGTTGTGGCTTTAGCAGAAGTATTGATGAGTTATTTACAACAACCTGATAAAATTAAATCTGCTAGTTTAACATCACTCAAGAAAGCAGCAGAAATATCCCCAGCTATGGGCGCTCAACAGTGGGTTGAGGTTTTTCATAAATTAACTAACTGGTAAGGAGATTCAGCCTTCAATAATTAAATAGGATTCCTATACTAAAAAAACGTATTTTTTAACTAAATTTAACAATAAACAATTAAGCTTAATTTCATGCGAATTCTTTTTATCAGTAGCAGTTCAGGTTCACGGGGAGGAGGAGAATTATATTTAATTTATCTGGGACAAGAACTGGCTAAAAGAGGCTATGTTGTGGGGTTATGGTGTTCTGATAATCCGATTATGGATGAACTAGCTGACTCATTTGCAGAATTTGGACAGGTGTTGCGATCGCCATATATCAACACATACAATCGTAAATTAAGATCCTTTACCCATTTATTTCCTAAAATCAATCAAGAGTGTATATCTCAGTGGCAAGCATTTAAACCAGATATACTCCATCTGAACAAGCAAAATTTAGAAGATGGTTTAGATTTACTCACTTGGTGTAATTATTTATCCATTGCTTCTTTGACAACTATTCATATTACTCAAACTCAGGATAAATTGGGATCAGTATTAGGAAAATGGCGGGATCTAATAGCTAAAATAGCTTTAAGAAAATATCGAGGTATATTAATAGCAATTTCTGAAAATAGAGGACAGGAACTAATTTCTTTTCTTTCTCCAATTACTTCTGATTTACCCAAAATAGTAGTTATTAATAATGGCGTTAATGTACCTACTAAAATAGAACGTTTAGCCAAACGTCAAGAATCTCGGTTACAACTAAAAATTAATTCAGATGAATTATTGATAGTAGCAGTGGGAAGAATGGAAGCACAAAAACAACCGCTGCTATTTTTACAATGGGCTATTCACCTGAAACGCAAAATACCATCTGTTCGTTTTTTATGGGTGGGAGATGGTCGCTTAACTTCTATGTGGGATCAATGGATTATAGAGAATAATGCCCAAGATTATATTCAACGTTTGGGTTGGCAAAATGACGTAACACCATATTTAGCAGCAGCAGACGGGTTTTTTCATCCTGCGGCTTTTGAAGGTTTACCATTTGCACTATTAGAAGCAATGGCTTGGTCTTTACCCTGTGTGATCACATCATCTCTTGCGGAGGAGTTAAAGTTTCCCCAAGGAGTTTGTTTTGTTATTTCGGAAAAAGGTGAATTTAAGGAATTCGATAATTTTATCAATTATCAAGAGCGTAATTTTGTGGCAACTGCTGGTTATCAATTAATACAACAGCAGTTTTCTCTAGAAAAGATGGTAGATACCTACAGCCAAGTTTATAGTAAAACGCAATTATTAAGTCAAAATAAATAGTAATCTCTCTTTGTAATTCAAGAATTAGGATTTATGCTATTGTCACACTTCATGTTTCGTGTACAGTGAGTCAAAGGTCAAAAATCTGTTGATTATAAAATAACCAATTTATATATCTGACGCATCCTACTAATCTGCCAGTTGCGTAAGTCATGAATAAGTTGAAAATCTGACGCTTGCAATTTTTACCCATCAAATAGGATTATCATTCCTACTCATGAATATATCCACCCATCCATACTATCCAAAACCAAATCCATCCAATCCCAAAAAACGCATTGCCAAAGCGACATGGACAGGAACATTCACATTACTTTTTGGTTTGGCTCTAGCATTTATACGCTTAAGTGTAGATATGACTCCTAGTTTCATGGCTAGCCAAGTAGCTGTTGTAGTAGGAGTGGCGATCGCTCTTAGCATCTTATTTGATAGTAGACGAGGTTGGAACAATTTGTTTCGAGCCGATATACTTTGTATATTAGCTCTTTACTTCTTGACTCTGATAGAGTTTTTATACCCACAACCCAAATTCGATCAGCGTTTGACATCTGAGCAAACTATCCAAGCTATCGAAGTCTTATTGATAGGGTTTGGCGGTTTAGCAATTGGTCGTCATATCAACTTTTTTAAGCCCGCACCACCAGAATGGCTTGATTTTGCTAATATCCCTGATAAAACGTTGTTTCGTATCTTCTTACTATCAACTTTTTTAGCTTACATATATATATTATTATCTGTCGATTTTAATCCAGTACAGCTAATTGAATCTCTATTGGGTCCGCGCTTTGCTGTGCCTTGGGGACGCGGAAAGTTAGGTGACTGGCGAGTATTTTTGTCTGAGTTGAAGTTGTTCACCTATGTTATACCACCCCTGGCAGGTATTATTTTTAACCGTCGGCAGTCTTTGCGCTTTTGGCAGATGTTATTAGTTGTTTTCATATTTGCCTTTACTCTGTTTTATGGATTCGCGGGAGGAACTCGCAATGTTTTAGCTGCCTATATTGCCACATTCATGGCTGGATATTTCCTAACTTTACAACGTCCAACTTTGTTTAAAGTAGCTATTCCTTCAGCTATTATGGGGTATGTCATGGTATTTGCTACCCGTCATATGCTTGGGTTTAGACAGATGGGTATCATTAATTATCTATCAACAGGAGCTTATGCAAGTGAAAAAGTGCAGGAAACCCTGTCAGTTGACTACAACCTATTTAGCCTAGGTTTATTAGTAGATGCCTTTCCCAATAAACATGATTTTTTAGGGTTTGAACTTTTGTTTGTATTTTTAACCAAACCGATACCTAGAGTTTTATGGCCTGATAAACCAGAAGGTTTAAGCACATCAATTGAAGAAGTTGTAGGTGCAGATGGTTGGACAGTTTCTGCAACTTATGTTGGCGAAACCTACATGATGGGCGGTATATTTGCAGTGATATTAGCATCCCTTTGTTTAGGAATTTTAGCTAATTGGTGGTCGCGTACAGCAGCTTTCCACACTTCTGGTTACGGTATAGTCGTTAATGCACTGGGCTTTTTTACAGCAGCGATTTCTATGCGGAGTCTGATTGTATTCACTACATCAATGTTACCAATTGTGGGGCTAATTTTTATTGCTAAAACTTTTCCTGGATTGTTGGGTATTAAACGCTTACATCATCAGTACCAGAGAAAATAACTATTGTGAGTATCCTCTAAAATGAAAGTTTTACATATCATTCCTTCAATCAGTCCTAAACTGGGTGGTCCAACTCAGGTAGTCTTGAATTTAGTCAGGGCTTTAAGAGCAGAAGGAATTGATGTAGAAATTGCTACTACTAATGATGATGATGGACTGTTGCTAGATGTGCCATTATCTGAATGTGTAGAATACCAAGGATTACCTGTTTGGTTTTTTCCACCTGCGGCTCGGATTAAGGCATTTTTACCTTCTCCTGCATTCACACAATGGCTATGGAAAAATATCAAAAATTATGATGTTTTAGATAATCACTATTTATTTTCCTATCTTCCTAGCTGTGCTGCTGTTTTTGCCCAGTGGCAACAAGTTCCATACACAGTGAGAATTATGGGACAATTAACACCTTGGGCATTGGCACAAAGTCAGTTAAAAAAGCAAGTTTACAGTTATTTAATTGAAAAACGTAATTTAAATAATGCTGCGGCCATTCACTGTACGTCTGTAGGTGAAATGGAGGACGCGATCGCTTTTGGAGTAAAGCCGCCAAAAATTGTTTTACCGCTGGGAGTAAAGCCGCCAACATTAATTGGTGACGCTAAATCTCAATTGCAATATCGGTATAATATTGCTGAAGAAGTTCCGATTATTCTTTTTCTCTCCCGTCTACACTACAAAAAACGTCCTGAACTGTTAATTCAAACATTAGGTGAGTTAAGGAAACAAGAACAGAACTTCCATTTGCTGATTGCTGGTTCTGGAGAAGATACTTATGTTCAATCCTTGCAGAAAATGGTCGCATCTGTCAATATCACAAACCAAACTACATTTGTCGGGTTTGTGAGTGGGTATGAAAAAGATTTGTTGTTACAAGGTGCTGATTTGTTT
Source organism: Anabaena sp. EIM26 (assembly GCF_057568715.1). Classification (NCBI taxonomy): domain Bacteria; kingdom Bacillati; phylum Cyanobacteriota; class Cyanophyceae; order Nostocales; family Nostocaceae; genus Anabaena; species Anabaena sp. EIM26. Next base: position 5,047,793 of record NZ_CM172472.1, read on the forward strand.
GTACTGCCAACTTATTCGGAAAATTTTGGTATTGCTTTAGCAGAAGCGATGGTGTCCGGTTTACCAATTATTACAACTCCAGGTGTACAAATCGCTCCAGAAATTGCAGCAGCTGAAGCTGGAATAATTGTAGAAGGAGAAATAGAATCTTTAAAAAGTGCGATCGCTCATCTTTTAAATAATCCCCAATTGCGGGAACAAATGGGTCAAAATGGTCGTCTACTGTCTCTGCAACGCTATTCATGGCAAACAGTTGCTAAACAATTAGCCTCTGCTTACCTAGATGTTCTGAATCAAGAAAATCTGCTGTGATAGTATAATGCCAATCACATCACCGATTTGGAAACACATTGATTCTATCCATGAGCCAATTGTATTACCAACTGAAAAAATATTGGATTCTCAGTTTAGCCAGTTTTATCATAGTTTTTCTGAGTATTATCCCTATCAGAATTGCGATCGCCTCTTATCAAGCACCCCATCCCCAAGCTACCCTTACCCTTGGTGGAGGACCAGAACGAGAAAAATTTACAGCCCAATTTGCTCAAAATTATCCTAATTTAGACATCTGGATTTCTAGCGGGATACTTCCAGCCCAAGCCTTTGCTATTTTTGAAGAAATGGGTATTAGTACAGAGCGTATTCACCTTGACTACCGTGCTGTTGATACAGTTACTAACTTTACTACCCTCGTCCACGATTTCCACAACCGCCATATTAAACATATTTATCTAATTACCTCGGATTTTCACCTTCCCAGAGCTAAAACTATAGCCACTCTAGTGTTAGGTAGTCAAGGCATCACCTTTAGCCCCATTTCTATTCCCTCTGAACGACCCAGAGAATCTATTTTTCACATTCTTCGTGATAGTGGACGCTCTTTATTGTGGATTGTGTCAGGTCGTACCGGAGCAAGTTTAAACCCCCGTTTTCATTCTCCATTGTATGCGTCTAGATAAATACATCCTTGGCAGTTATAGTCCCGGTGCATCCTACCTTCAGCAACTTTTGTGGTACTTCCTTGGTTCACCTTTAGTTAAAAGTCATTGGTTGCCAATTTCATCCGTAAAAGTAGGGATACTGAGACTTTTTGGAGCCAGCATTGGTAACGGTGTGCGTATAAAGCCGGGGGTGCGAGTCAAATTTCCTTGGCGTTTAATAATTGGTAATTATGTTTGGATTGGGGAAGATGCTTGGATTGATAACCTCGCACCTGTAGTCATCGAAAATCATGTTTGTTTATCCCAAGGCGTTTATCTTTGTACTGGCAATCATGACTGGAATCAACCTGAGTTTAAACTGATGATTGCGCCTATTCATATTGAAGAGAGTAGTTGGATAGCCGCTAAATCAGTGGTTGGACCAGGAGTCACTGTGGGAAGGGGAGCAATTTTAGCTCTTGGTAGCGTGACTGGAAAATCTTTAGAGCCGATGATTATTTATGCAGGTAATCCCGCGCAACCTGTTAAAAAACGGCGAATAGGACAAGCAGAAGATTTTTTTCCTAGTTCTGTACAAGAATAAATAGTATATACAAATAAGCTATTACGCTTTGACTTGAAATATATTTTCTCATTAAGTATAGATAACTGAACAGCCAGAGTGTAGAATATGAACATAATCTTTCTGGCATCGAAGGATACAAAGCAATCTTCGCTATTTATCGTCATCGCATTCCAGATTTTCATACCCTTCTAACGCTTACAGCATAGAATTTAGATGATGAAATTCCCATTTACTAGATTTTGATAAAAATATCATAACGAAAGCAGTCGAATAAATTATCTCATGTTGAACAAAAAATAAGTATTAAGTAAGCAGATGTTTGAGAGTTTACAATCCTCATAAAAATTATGTCTATTTTGACATAATGCTAAACGTAAAAACCAAAAATATTTAACTAAATAATTATCTAATCCAAATCCATGAACAATCAAAATTCTAGTAGAATTCCGACTTTTAACGAGAATGGTAGGACAATTATTACACCAGAAATCTTGCCATCTCACAACTATTCACCTTTTGAAACAGAGGATGATGATGGGAGTCTAAAAGACTTCTTGGGTGTCCTCCAGCGGAGAGCATTAATTATCACAGGGGTTGTCTCTGTGATTATGGCTACTGTTATTTATTCAACGCTGAACGAAGAAACTATCTATCAAGGCAATTTTCAGCTTTTAGTCGAACCGGTTAGTAATGATAGCAGCTTAGGACAAATACCCCTTCCAGAATCTAGTATCTCTAAATCCAATCTAGATTACGACAGTCAAATTCAGGTTCTCAAAAGTCAGGAAATAATGAAAGAAGTTGTAAAAAAATTACAATTTGCTTATCCTGATATCACTTATAATTCACTAGTGGGAAATTTAACTATTCGCCGTTTAGGTGCGACTAAAATTCTAGATATAAGTTATAAAAGCCAAGATCGCAAACAAATTGATCTCGTATTAAAAACAATTTCTACATTTTATTTGGACTACAGCTTAGAAAAGCGTAAAACCAAGTTAAATCAAGGTGTTGAATTTGTTGAAAAACAACTACCTGCGATCAAAAATCGGGTCGATCAATTGCAACAAAAACTACAAATATTTCGGCAAAGATACAATTTTATTGATCCAGAAACCCAGTCAAGTGGAGTTGAATCACAAATTCAAAAGTTGGAAGAACAAAGACTGGAAATTGATCAACAATTAGCTACAGCTCGTGCTAGTTATATTAGCTTATCAACACCAGAAGGACAGCAGGCAACACTAAATGAAGCACCCATATATAGTCAATTAATATCACAACTACGCCAATTAGAATCTCAGCTATCTGGAGAATTAGTTCGTTTTCAACCTGATAACCCAGCCATAGAGTCATTACAAGAAAAAAGGCGAAACCTCTTACCCCTGATAGAAGATGAGCAAGAGCGGTATGTAGGTCTCAAATTGGCTGAAGTAACTGCTCTAATTCAGAAACTAGATGTACAGAGTCAAGAATTGTCCAGAGTAGAACAGCAAACAAAGCGTAAGTTTGAGCAATTACCAATTTTAGCCAGACAATATAGTGAAATTCAGCGTAGTTTACAACTTGCTAATGAAAGTCTCAATCGCTTTTTAGCTACCCGTGAAAATCTCGTAATTCAAGTAGCTCAAACAGAACTTCCCTGGGAATTAATACAACCCCCACATCAATCTGTTTTGCCTTTATCTCCAAATATTCCCCGGAATTTGTTGATGGGATTGATTAGTAGTTTAGCTGTAGGGATTGGTATTGGCTTTCTCCTAGAAAAAATGGACAATACCTATCATACTATCGAAAGCTTGAAGGAGAAGATAAAACTACCTTTTTTAGGAACTCTTCCCACCGACAAAAGTATCTCAGGTTATCAATCTCCTCATCTCAAGATTAAAGGGGTAGAAACAGAAATTCAATTAGGGAATGTTTCCACTAAAAATGATTGGTTCTCTAATCTTTTTCGTCGGGAAATTACAGGGGATAATTACTACGGACAAGGACTATTTTTTGAATCTTTACAAGTTCTTTATGCTAATATTCAGCTACTTAATTCCGATCAACCGATTCGCTCTTTAACTGTTTCTTCCACTATGCCTGGAGATGGAAAAACTACAGTCTCCTTTCATTTAGCTCAAATAGCTGCTGCATTAGGGAAACGAGTATTACTTGTGGATGCTGATCTACGCCGCGCTCAGGTTCACAGATTATCAAATTTACATAATCTATCGGGATTAAGTAATGTCATAGCTTCTAATATGCCTGTTGAACAGGTGATTCAGCAATTACCTGCAATGAATTCATTATCTGTGATTACAGCAGGACCTGTACCACCAGATCCTGCTAGATTGCTCTCATCAGATAAAATGAAGCAATTAATGGAATACTTTAATCAAAATTTCGATTTGGTGATTTATGATGTGCCGCCAATGTTAGGGTTAGTTGATGCTAGACTCCTAGCCCCACAAACTGATGGAATGCTGTTGGTGGTGAGGATAGATAAAACAGATAAGTCGGCGTTAATGCAGCTTCAGGATAGTCTGAGAAATTCTCCTATCAATGTCTTAGGCGTGGTTGCTAATGGAGATAAGAAAAAATTGACTAGTTATAATTACTATTACAGCGCTGGTAGGGAAGCTAGACGTACCTAATTTTAGCTTATGGAGTTGTTGTAGCGATCGCATTTTTGCGGAGTGGAGAAGATATGATTCTGACTTTGCAACTTGTGCGATCGCTTTGATCATTTGCTCTTCATCATCACAACAATTCAGAGGGAACAGGGAACGGGGAATAGGAAAAACTCATAAAAACATGAGATTAAAATAATGACACTGTTTTTTTCGTGCAACTCTCCTCCAAAAAACATCTTTTTTTTTGACTGAGTTTGTAAACTCTGAAACTTTAGTTTCTTATCTGTTCCCTATTCCCTATTTTTGTAACATTCAACACATTTAGCTATCATCCATCAGTTATCCTGCACACAGTCATCAGAACAATAAATCTGGGGATCGCTTGCACTATTGTTCACAATTTGTTACAAAAATATAAAGAACTTCTAGAGACCCAAAATCTGATGTTAGGCGGACTTACTGGTTTAACAGATCCTAAAGGCACGGATTGGGGAGAGCGGATGCTCAACACAGTCGCCAGCCAAACGATTCGCCACCTGTTTAGCATGAGCGAGTCAGTAGAAGTCTTTGTGCGCTGCTATCCCTCCAGCAAACTGTTGCAAGGCAGCATTGATAGCTTTAAAATGAGCGGACGTGGGTTAGTAATTCGTAGAGACTTCGCAGTTGAGGAAATGTCTTTTGAAACCGATGCAGTCGCTATTGACTTCGGTTCGGTTTTGAGTGGCAAACTTAGCCTCAAGCAACCCACTCAAGCGGTAGCACAGGTGATTTTATCAGAAGCAGGTATCAATGATGCTTTCAAAGCAGAACTGGTTAAAAAGCGCTTACTGAACCTTTCGGAACCAACTTTGACGGCAATATCTGGTGGAGAACCAGTTTCCTTTACTGAAGTAAAAATACAGCTATTACCAGAAAATCGTTTGCACCTTGTAGCTCAAGCTGATTTAAACAACGGCGAACTCATACCCCTGAGTATGACCCTTGGTATAAGTATTGAAAGAAGAAGGCGGGTTTCTTTCAAAGACCCAAAAATTGAACTTGAGCAAGTTCCAGAAGCACAACAAAAAATTTCCCAGACTTTAAGCCTCGCCCTTGTAGAAATTTTGGACAACATGGTTGATTTAGACCGCTTTGACCTCGACGGAGTGAAAATGCGACTCAACCGTTTAGAAACTGAAGGACAAAGATTGATTTTTAGTGGTTATGCGGAAATAGAACGTATTCCCAGCAGTTCATAAAAATTCAAAATTAAGTTATTAAAATGAACAATTAAACGCCGCCTACAAGACTCTAGACGGCGCTTTGATATGAAATTGCAAATTTAACTCTGGATCTTCAACTATAGTGTGGGTAGTTCATCGCCCTACACCTACATATTGGAAGCCAGCCCTTACCATTGCTTCGGGGTCTAAGAAGTTACGACCATCAATCATAACGGCGTGGTTCATCAATTTGGCCATTTTTGCATAGTCCAAAGTGTTGAACTGCTGCCATTCTGTAACGAGTACCAAAGCATCACAGCCATCAGCTAGTCTTTCAGCATCAGTTTCTACCAATACTCCAGAAAGACCATGACGCATACCTGTTTGAGAAATAATGGGGTCGTAAGCTTTGACTTTAGCTCCCAGTCGGTTGAGTTGTTCAATCAAGTTTAGTGCTGGAGCATCGCGCAAATCATCAGTATCTGGTTTGAAGGTCAAACCAAGAAGTCCGACAGTTTTACCTTTGAGAATTTTGAGAGCCTGTTGGAGCTTTTCCAAAGCAATCAAACGTTGGCGTTCATTCACACTCACCGCAGCTTTCATGAGTTGTGCTTCATAGCCATAATCATCAGCTGTATGAATGAGTGCGGAGACATCTTTGGGGAAACAAGAACCACCCCAACCAATACCAGCTTGTAAGAACTTGTTTCCAATGCGGGAATCTAAACCGATACCTTTTGCCACTTGGGTAACATCAGCTCCAACGCGATCGCATATGTTAGCAACTTCGTTGATAAAACTAATCTTAGTAGCCAAAAAAGCATTCGCAGCATACTTAATCATTTCTGCCGAACTCAGGTCTGTAACCAGTACTGGTACAGGAGGTAAAGACTGATCAGCAGCAAACTTGCGTTCCACAATCGGGGCATAAAGCTCTTTCATCAGTCCCACAGCTTCTTGGCTATTGCTTCCTAAGACAATCCGGTCAGGGTTAAAGGTATCGTAAACTGCTGAACCTTCCCGCAGAAACTCTGGATTACTAACAACATCAAACTGAGCTGAAATCTCAGGTAATTTTTCCTCAACGGCTGTTCCACCTGCTGGTATCAATATTTTTTGGCGTTCAGCAATGCCATCTAAAACAATCATCCTTACCCAGTCACCAGAACCGATAGGCACAGTAGACTTATTAACAATTACCTTATAACCACCGTTGAGATTTGCCCCTATACCACGCGCTACAGCTTCTACATAGCGGGTATCACTTTCACCAGTAGGTAAAGGAGGTGTTCCCACCGCAATAAATAGAATTTCACCGTGAGCAACTCCTGCTGCCAAATCGGAGGAAAATTGAATATTTCCACTATTAATAGCAGACTGCATAATTTCCGAGAGTCCCGGCTCGAAAATAGGCGACTGCCCAGACTTCATTAATTTTACTTTTTCTTCGTTGTTATCTATGCAAACAACATCATGGCCAATATGAGCCAAACAAGCGCCTGTCACCAATCCAACATAACCCGTACCGATTACACAAACACGCATTTTTTAGCTCCTTGCTTTTTTTCATTAATCATTGGTCACTAGCCAGTAGTTATAGTTCCAAAAATAACTACTGGCTACTAACTAATTATTACTTGTCATCCGCTGACGAAAATCTTCTACAGCCAGTTTTAAACCATCTTGCAGAGGAATGGTAGGTTCCCAATTTAACCAGGTCTTGGCTCTGGTAATATCGGGACGACGACGACGGGGATCATCTGAAGGTAGGGGTTCAAACTTAATTTGTGCATCTGGGTTAACCAAGTTCTGCACAGCTTGCGCCAATTCTAAAATTGTGTATTCATCGGGATTACCCAAATTGACTGGCCCAATGTAGTCACCATTCATCAACTTAATTAGTCCTTCAACTAAGTCTGAGACATAGCAGAAGCTACGAGTTTGTGTACCTTCTCCATATACGGTCAAAGGATTACCTCGTAAGGCTTGAACTATAAAGTTGCTTACTACCCGACCATCGTTTTCTAACATTCGGGGTCCATAGGTGTTAAATATTCTGGCTACCCGAATATCAACTTTATTTTCTCGGTAGTAGTCAAATGCTAAAGTTTCAGCAATTCTTTTGCCTTCGTCGTAGCAGGAACGGATACCAATGGGATTGACGCTGCCTCGATAATCTTCGGTTTGGGGATGAACTTCTGGATCTCCGTAGACCTCACTGGTAGAAGCTAACAAAAATCTAGCTTTGACACGTTTGGCTAATCCCAACATATTCAGTGTTCCCATCACGTTAGTTTTAACGGTTTTAATGGGGTTGTACTGGTAATGCACTGGCGATGCTGGACAAGCCAAATGATAGATTTGATCCACTTCTAACCGAATTCCCTCAGTGATGTCGTGACGGATCATCTCAAAATGAGGATTGTTTAACCATTTGAGAATATTGCGTTTATGCCCTGTATAGAAATTATCTAAACATATAACCTCATGACTATCAGCCATTAGTCTGTCGATCAGATGGGAACCAATAAACCCAGCACCGCCTGTCACCAAAATTCTCATAGAAATACTCAGTAAGTGGAAAATTCAGTGTCTTTAGACCTGAAGGATGTGATTCAACGTAGCTCACCAGCCACGAATCCTGCGGTTTTAACCGCCCTGCCTATTATAGTTTCTCAGTTATTTTACAGATACTGCCAGAGTCTATGATGCCTATGTATTAGATTATTCACTTTGGTACAAAATATAGATAACTAATGAAGGTTTCTGGACAGTGTGTTTGTTGGTTGAGTAATTTTCCTACAGATATTTTTTAAAATTAATAAATATTCTCTAATAATTGTGCGCTTTTGAGTCATGTTTTATCAAATCTTCAATAATTTGTAAAGTTGTTGACAAATATAATTGTTTATGACAATAAATACAAACTTAATGTGGTATTTTTAAACACTAGCTGTTTGAGTTACTGAAGTATTTGATAAAAATAATTTGTGGTTGTGTTGTGGTTCTCCGAGGATGATGATTGAGCAGGTGAGTTGTCTAGCTAATTGGTTTGTAAAATCATTCATCGCTAATCCTCCAGGACTAGTACGATTACGGATACAAGGTAATACGACTAAATCATACAATCTTGCAGCTTGCAAAATTGCTTGGGTAACATTTTCATGGGTGATAATTTGAATTTCTGGTGGATTTTGCACAGCTAATTGAGATACCAATTGGGTGAGGTGCGATCGCCTGGCTGCAATTTGCGTGTAACTAGTGTGGCGATCGCTCGAATCAGTTTGCTTCTCCTTGGGAATGTTTTGTCCTGGCGTACTTTTATCGCTGTAATTACGGGACAAACCGTGCAAGCTACCCCAAAAAGGTAAGTTAACACACACATTCAACAAAGTAACTTGGCTCTGATTGGCATCTGCTAAGGTTTGAGCAAATTTTAAAGTTGTTAGTGTGGGATTAATGAAGTTTTCTATAGGTACGAGAATACGCTGAATTCTTTTTGGTGACTCTACTAAGCGTGCCACCGCTACTGGACAATGGGCAGACCAAAGAACGTTATCAATAATATTCCCCAATAAACGCGCTCTTAAGCCAGTACGGTTTCCCCAACCCATGATAATTAAATTCGCCTTTTGTTCACGAGCTGTTCTACAGATGCCTGGCGCGTAAGCATCATCAATTCTGAGTAATGGTTCTACTGTTGCTCCTAATAATTGACTTTGTGCTGTGGCTTTTGCTAATAACTTTTCATTTCGTTGCCAAGCTGCTTCTAGTTGAGGTGCATCCATTTGAGCAGTAGCATGAGCGATCGCTAATGGTAATATTTTTCCCTGAGACTGACGAGCCAATAATGCTGCCATCTCAATTAAATGTTTTTGCGTTTGGGGATTATGTACTGGCACGACTATAGTAAAATTACCTTCTACTGATTGTTTTTGCAACTCAGACATATTAATTGGTTGCGCGTCTTCCGCCAATAAGCCAGTTAAATCAGCAGCACCTCCAGCGACTAGACTCGTCAGCCAAGGCCCCAAAATTGCTGACATCACTACCAAGACAATCACACTATTTAATACTTCTGATGGTAGTAACCCAGATTCATATCCTCCTAAAGCTACGGCTAATGTTGTACCCACAAGGGGAATTGATAGCGACCAAATTGTCAGAGTTTCCTGCCAGTTATAGCGGTAAATCACTTTTGCCAACAAAGCTGCCATAAATTTGCTGACAATCAAACCGCCGAACATTAAAAATAATAATTTAATTGTGCTGTATCCCAAAAAAGCAGATAAATCAATCTTTAAGCCCAGAATCACGAAGAAAATGGGAATGAATATCACACTGCCAATAAACGCCAATTTCTCTTTAACTGGCCCTTCACCTACAGCTTCGTTTACCGCCAAACCTGCGAAGAAAAAGCCAATAATTTTTTCTAAACCCATTAATTGAGCGATCGTCACAGCGAGAAATACAGACATTAACACACATAAAAACTTGTTAACCTCATCATCTCCAGACCGCCGGAAAAATTCTCTGCTTGCCCAATCAAAACCTACTAGCACCACACTTGCATAAATTATTACTAAACCTAACACAGTCATTAATTGCGCCGATACGAATGCTCCACCATGAAAACTGGCTGCACAAACAGCTAATGTCAGCAGTGTGCCAACATCAGTAAAAATTGTCGCCCCCATGGTCATGATAATAGCCTTGTTATTCACCACTCCTAAACGACTAATAATCGGATATGCCAAAAGGGAGTGAGAGCCCAGTAAGCAACCTATTAAAATGGGAGTATGCCCACCAAATCCCAAAAATTTCCCCACTAATGTTCCTACCATCAGGGGCAAACTGAAACTCAAAATACCAAATACTAAGGAACGACTTTGCTGTTGACGAAAAAGTTGGATATTAAATTCAAATCCGCCTATAAAGATTAAATAAAATAACCCAATATCTGATAGCAAACTGATAATTGGTGATTCAGACTTGAATAAACTCCAACCAGAATGACCCAGTACTACTCCAGAGCAAATTAAACCTACCAAAGTTGGTAATCGTAGCCGCTCAAACAAGATAGGTACAACGAGAATAACTATTAATAAAATAGAAAAAGGGACAATTAGTCCCTGATCAAAAACTGGGAAGGATGCTTCCAAAATCAGAAATTGTGACACTAGTGGCATAAGTAAAACAGTCATTAGTTATCAAATTCATCGCTGTGCAATCTGCTTGTAAAATAAATTCATTACCTAGGGTTTGCTGTAAAGCCCTGCGGGCATAGCTTCGCTTACCGCGTAGCGTGCCGTTAGGCATAAAAGTTATCCATGTTCGCGCAGCGTGACGTAAGTCATGGGCTAGGAGTCAGAATTCAGGAGTCAGGAGGAAGAATTAGAAGAAGAGAAGAATCGTCTTGAATCTGGTCAAGCGATAGGTAAATGAACAGTTTCAACGCTTATTCCTTGCACCTGATTCACCTTTTTAACCTTCAAACTCTTGATATATCTAAGTTTTAGCTTTATTAAGCAAGCCCTATCTAGTTAGGAAAAGCGAATCTTAACAGTTCAAGAATACGGTGATTTCAATCATGTAGAAAAAGGGCTAAATTAAGTAAATTAAATATTTACAGCGGATTTCATTTCAATGAGATACAAATTTGAATAATAAAACTCTTGTGGTGTAGGCATCTTGCCCGCTAGATATGTACCTTTTGACAGAGAAATCCGCTGTATGCGTAGTTATTAATTGCTAAATTATTGCTCTACTGTTATGGTTTGCTTTCAAATCACCACAGATCAGGCACTAATAATGGTTCACTGTTTACTGATAGCTAGGGGTGGATTTGACTTAAAATAAAGCGCAAGCGATCATAATCGTCTTTCAGCAATATACTCAAGTGTCGCCCTGCTTTAATCAGCCATTCTCGGTCAGCTTTGCGTAACTGATAAACTTCACGAATAGCCGATGCTGCCAAAGATTCTACTGGCGCACCATTAATTAACAGTATTGTCCGCAAAAAATCTAGTTTTTCAGTGAATTTAATGATCGCTTCTGGTTGACACCGATAAACAGCCTGATGAATTTGGGGCGGACGGGGTGGAAGATATTGATATACCCCTTGGTTATAACTCAGATTTTGTGACTGCTGCTCAAATCCCACAATCGCTGCCCGAAATTCAGTTCTGAGCATAGCAAATATCTGGGGTTGTTCCTCACGCAAGGTTTGTAAAGACAACCCCAATGCCCTAGCCCTGTGTACAGAATCAATAGGCATGGTTGTGGCATGATATACAACTGCATAGACTTGATTGCCAGATTCTTCATCCGTAGCACAAACCCAACTACCAAAAGGTGGCATAGGTGGAAAACTCAAATCTTCCGGTTCTAAACACTGTGCCAAAAATTCGGTAGTTGTGGTTTCGATCACCTCCCCGATATGGTGAGGATGGCGATCGCCCGTTGCAAACTGTGGTAAAGGTAGACGCATAGGAGTGCTGAGTACCGAGTGCTGAGTTAACAGTGGAGAATTATCATCTGATTAGCAATCACCTATTACCCATCACCAATCACCTATTTTCCTTTTTTCTTGGCTGTGGTGTCTACAGGTTCTAATTCTGGCAAGCGGAAAGTAATTATTTTATCCCAATTACCACCTTCAAACAATACAGCTACTTTGCCATCACTAACACGTTGCACAAGTCCTTCAAACCGATAATATGTATCGGCGGGATTTTTGACGCGAACAGTTGCTCCAGGCAGAATCATGTTTTTACCCTCGTTTAGTTCCTGTTATTAGCTTAATATTAGTTGATGGTTCAGTTGTCAATTTATTTCCTATTCAGTGATTTAATAATACTTTTGTCTTTGGCGGTAGTTGGCTACAGATTCTACTATTCCTAAAGCAATGAAATTGGTCAGCATAGCAGAACGACCATAACTCATCCAAGGTAGGGGAATTCCTGCCACAGGTGCTAAACCGACAGTCATACCTACATTCACAATTAGTTGAAACACAATCATTGATAAAACACCTATAGCCAGCAGTGAACCAAAATTATCTTTGGCGCTTTGAGCTACGTGTAGTATGCGGAAGCAAATCAAGCAGAAGACAAAAAGTACTATTAAACAACCGACAAAACCGAACTCTTCACCAACCGCAGAGAAAATAAAGTCTGTATGCTGCTCAGGCACAAAATTTAGTTGCGTCATTGGCCCTTTAAACAAACCCCATCCCCAAACTTCACCTGCACCGATGGCAATACGCGATTGAATCAGGTGATAACCAGCACCAAGGGGATCATGTTCAGGGTTGATAAATACGCTCAATCTGTCTTTTTGATATTCTTTTAGTACATGATTCCAAGCGAAAATCCCTAATTCGCCACCTAACATATTGAGGCTAAAGGAAGCGATCGCACTAATATTAAATCGCTTCCAAGGTAGAGTTTGCCAACCTAATATCCCCATAGCACCTGCCCAAACTAAACCCAAGGGACTAAAAGATATTTCTTTAATCAACACTATGGGTTCTGACAAAGGCCAAGATATGCTGAATAAAATTGCCGACACCACGGGGGAAATCATCAGAATCAACCAACCAGGATTGGCATTTGCCCAATAAAGCATTCCTAAGACTATAGACCCAAATACTAAAGATGTAGCCAAATCTGGTTGTAAAAATATTAATCCCCAAGGAACCGCAGTGATTGCCAAGATCCGGAACACACTCTCAAGAGTAGAAGCTGTACGCCTGTGTAATAAAGCTGCTAAGGTGATGATCACGCCTATTTTGGCAAATTCTGAAGGTTGAACATTGAAGCCACCAATGCTAATCCATCGCTGTGCGCCTTTGGCACTAGTTCCAGCAACCATCACAATCACTAAACTGAAATTAGTCAGCGCGTAAGTTATCCAATGCCACTGAATCAGATTTTCGTAGCGGCAACGAGCCAAAAATAAAGCGATGAGTGTGCCAATAGCAGCTACTAACCAGTGCCACCACCAGTCAGTTACTGGCTGCTTGAGTTCTGTACTGAGGATCATCAGACCGCCAAAAAGACTGGCAGCAACAGGTAAAAAAAATAATAGCCAATCTACTTGCTGCCAGGGCTTAATCCAATATTGCCAGCGAATTTTGGGAAGCGAAGGTTTTAATAACATTGTGCAAGGAGCAACTTGAGCGTTAAACGTGGATTGGGGATTGGGTAATGGGTAATAGTTTTTACCAATTACCAATGCTTATGTCAGTGCAGCAACTGAAACTTTACCAGCGATCACTCTAGCGATCGCTTTGAGAGCTTTAGCAGCAGCTGAATCGGGGTCGGCAACCACTATTGGTACACCATTATCTCCACCAACTCTTGTAGAAATTTCTAGAGGTACACATCCCAACAGTGGTACTCCTAACTCTGACGCAGTTTTTGAACCTCCACCGGAACCAAAAATGTCATATTTCTTATCCGGTTGGTCTGGGGGAATAAAATAGCTCATATTTTCCACGATTCCCAATACTGGAACACCCAACTGTTGGAACATCCGCAAACCCTTGCGTGAATCTAAAAGTGCTACAGTTTGCGGAGTCGTGACAATCACTGCGCCTGACATTGGTACAGATTGGGTGAGAGTTAACTGGGCATCTCCAGTTCCTGGAGGCATATCCACAATTAAATAATCCAGTTCTCCCCACTGCACCTGATAAAGAAACTGACGAATTATGCCGTTCAACATGGGACCACGCCAAATCACTGGCTGATCTCGGTCAATCAAAAAGCCCATTGAAACCAACTTAACCCCATGATTAAACAAGGGTTCTAAAACTTCCCCGGTTTCTGTAGAGCGCACAGCAATTTGAGCATCAGCCAAACCTAGCATTGTGGGGTCATTAGGCCCGTAAATGTCAGCATCCAGTAAGCCAACTTTTGCCCCTGTTTGTGCCAGCGCCACTGCTACATTTACAGCCACTGTACTTTTACCAACACCACCTTTGCCGCTAGAAACAGCAATAATATTTTTCACCCCCGGAACCCCAGTGCGGTCAGGTAAGCTTTTTTGCTGGGGTGTTTCTGCTGTCACTTCTACGCTGATATCTGTAACGCCTGGTAGTTGTTTAACAGCCTTTTTACAATCTTCGACAATAAATTCTCTCAAAGGACAAGCGGGAGTAGTCAACACCAAAGTAAAGCTAACCTTACCACTGTCAATTTTCACATTGCGAATCATATTCAGTTCTACCAGACTTTTGCGAAGCTCTGGATCTTCGACCGGTCGCAATATATCTAGGACTGACTGGGAATCTAGGACATCATACATAGCGTGTTTACCGTTGCCGCTTTATATAAAGCTTAAAAAATTTTCATTGACTTCTACTTGAATCTTAACTTTCTTAGGACATCAGTGTTCAAAATCCCAAATCTAAAATCTAAAATTGTATAACTTTTAAAGCCAATCCCACCCTTCGAGCTTACGTTGTAAAGGTGGAGTTTTTACTGCTTCTACTGCTTCTATTAGAGAACGCGCTACTCTGTCTACATAAGGACGAGATAAGAACCAAATGAGTGGAGATAACCAGCCTCGTAAAATTACAGAATAAGATAAATAAGATCCACAGACAGTCGATTCTACTTGGTATGTCACCCTTTCTTCAATTCCAGGAAATGCTAAAACGCGGATACTGAGCATTTGCTTAGGATTAACTTTTTCTACAAAAATCATAATGGGAATTGGCCAAAACCTTGTCATTGCTTGAAAAATCAAGCCTGGTTTGGGGACTAGTCCATAGGGAACATTTGTACTTTTGAGTAATGGATGCCAAGAGACATCTGTTAAGTCAACCACCTTTTGCCACAGTTCATCTACAGAAGCGTAACTAAGCTCCCGATATGTCCGTACCAGAGAAGCACAAACCCGACGACGTTTGCGGTGGATGAATTGGGATAACCAACCTTGCACTGTCCTAATCCTCCTAGCTATACTCTGGCATCAGGGAAAATTGTAGTCAAACTCTCTATTTACCACAGATACCATACAGCAAAGTAGTTGCTTTGTAGACTAAATTGTTTATGATCTGGTGTCTGTACCAGAATTTTTCCAGTTAAAATTGCAAATAAACTTAATGAATATACAAGCCTATACTCATTTGAGGGACAATAACTTTAGTCAATTGCTCTATCATGGCTTGAAAAGTAAAGAAAAGCAGTTTTGGCTATCATGGCTGGCAAATTTTTAGGTTAAAAATTTGTAGCTTTTTGAAAATTGTAATTTTAGGTTCGGGAATCTATGTTGACCAAATCACAAACCCCAGACGTAGCAGCAGAATCATCCGCATTTTTACCACCAACTGACGGTAAGGTTAGGGTTCGTCAGTTTATGCAACAGTTACAAGACAAAATCAGTCAAGGGCTGGAAAAGCTGGATGGTGTCGGTAAATTTAAGGAAGATGGCTGGGAACGCCCAGAAGGTGGTGGGGGAAGATCACGGATTTTACGTGATGGTGCAATATTTGAACAAGCAGGTGTGGGTTTTTCTGAAGTTTGGGGGGATAGCCTGCCTCCTTCCATTTTAGCTCAACGTCCTGATGCAGAAGGACACAGCTTTTATGTAACTGGCACTTCAATGGTGTTACATCCACGTAATCCCTATGTACCTACAGTCCATCTGAATTATCGCTATTTTGAAGCAGGGCCAGTCTGGTGGTTTGGTGGTGGTGTTGATTTGACACCTTATTACCCTTTTGCCGAAGATGCGGTTCATTTGCATAAAACACTCAAACAGGCTTGTGATCAACACAATCCAGAGTATTATGAAGTGTTCAAACGCTGGTGTGATGAATATTTTTACCTCAAGCATCGGAATGAGACAAGGGGTGTTGGCGGTCTATTCTTTGATTATCAACATAGTCAGAGTCAGTTATATGGTGGCACTAATCACCATGGGCAAGCAGCAGCATACAGTGATAAAGTAGGTACACCAGAGCCACGCAGTTGGGAAGAATTGTTTGCTTTTGTGCAAGACTGTGGTGGAGCCTTTTTGCCAGCTTATGTACCGATTGTAGAACGGCGACATGGGATGGAATATGGCGATCGCCAACGCAATTTTCAACTATATCGTCGGGGCAGGTATGTAGAATTTAACTTGGTTTATGATCGGGGGACAATTTTTGGACTACAAACCAATGGCCGCACTGAATCTATTCTTATGTCCCTACCACCGCTAGTCCGCTGGGAATATGGCTATCAACCAGAACCCAATTCTCCTGAAGCTGAACTGTATGAAACTTTCCTCAAGCCTCAAGATTGGATAAACTGGAAACTAAATCAACTTTAGCGATCGCTGTGGGCTGAGTAAATTTCCCAATATTAATCCATAGTGAAGTATATTAGGACTTTGGTATTGTGAGATTTTACATATATGTATATTCTCTTGTCCTATTAATTTACTCAGCACTCGCTTTGAAGCATTAAGTACTGTCTACCCGGCAAAATTATTACTTATGGGTTGAAAAAATAGCAATATAGATAATTTCGACGTGGAGATTTCTTAGTCCTACTTCACCCACTGAAACATGAAGTAAACAAAAGTTAATTAACAGCAATATAACGGATAGGTACAGTGAATATAGATCAAAAAATCTACAAAACCCAAGATGGTAATACTGTGATTGTCTTGAAACCAACAGATCGTCTAGACATCACTAGCGCTTGGCAATTTCGTCTAAAGTTACAGGAGTGTATTTCTAAATTAAGTCGTCATGTAGTTGTGAACCTGGGACAAGTAGATTTTATTGATAGTTCTGGTCTCACATCTTTGGTTGCTGGGATGCGCGATGCTGATAAGGTTAAAGGCAGTTTCCGCATTTGTAATGTCCACCCAGATGCCAAGCTGGTTTTTGAAGTGACAATGATGGATACGGTATTTGAAATTTTTGAAACTGAAGAAGAAGCTTTAGAAACCATATTACCCAATTCACCAGTCAAAAACGAAAATCAGAGTTTAAACCATGAGCATGAAAGCAATGAAGAACCCAACAATCCTTCTGGTTTAAATCCGCAATCTGCTTAATGATCTTTTTGGCCTTATCTCTAATTAATGAATGCATAATGGTCGGCTCATGCTAGATTATACGCTTCTACCTTGGTGTAACGATAAGGCCCAACAACTGCGCCCCATGTGGCTTTCCCACTTTCTGAATCAATTCCTTTGTCGTAACTGAGAAATGCTGTTTCAGTAGCCTCAAAACCCAAGGAAACTTGTATCTTGTTACCAAGATAAGCAAAACTACAGATATTTCCTGGAGATGGAGAAGCTCTAAACCGATAGATGTGGGGAGCTAGTGTTTCTTGAGTAACAGAAAGAATACAGCCTGGTAACAAATCTAGCTGATCGGATGTTAATGAATTCAGTAAAGTGGGATTATTTCCCGCCCCTTTCAAAGCGGCGGGATCTTTAGGCATATAGTACTGCACTTGCAAAGACTCAGATCTCTGCTGCAATCTCATGATTCTTTGGCGGTAAGGTTGATTGAGATTGACAACATTTGCTTGTTCGGCAAATAAGGTGATACTGTCTTCAGGGAAAAGATTAACTGGTCGTTGCCATAGACGCAGGTGAACATACCAAACAGACTCAGCCATAGCCTGTTCCTGATTGTTGAATTCCCCAGCTAGATAATGACCTAAAGCTATTAACGGTGGTGATAAGCTCATAAAATAGGGCGTATTATCAAAGCTAATTATAAATTAGGGCATGGCGTATTAGGAATTATTCTTTTCCTCTGCGTTTACCCAATCAGATTCTGATCTGCTATTTTCACGATGGCTTAGGTCATGCTGGGCTTTACTGGTGTTCAGACTTTTTTTATAACTTGGCAAAGTAGCCTTTAAACGACAAAATAAGAATACGTCGCCCTTAACATTTTCTTTGTGAATAACGTCCGTACAGTCTCTGATACAAAGCGAACTTTCTATAATCTTCATACCCGTCCAATCAATACTATTTACCGTCGGGTAGTAGAAGAGTTGATGGTGGAAATGCATCTGCTGTCAGTCAATGTTGATTATAGTTACAATCCAATTTATGCCTTGGGCGTTGTCACAACCTTTGACCGCTTCATGCAAGGCTATCTACCGGAACGAGATCAAGAATCTATTTTCAATGCCTTATGTCAGTCTGTAGAGCAGGATCAGCAACGCTATCGACAAGATGCGACTAGATTGCAAGCTATAGCTCAAAGTTTGCCAGTGAAGGATTTAATTGATTGGGTTAGCCAAACTACTCACCTAGATAAAGATGCTGATTTGCAAGCTCAACTGCAAGCGATCGCACATAATCCTAACTTTAAATATAGTCGCTTGTTTGCCATTGGTCTGTTCTCATTATTGGAACTGGCAGATCCAGAACTTGTCAAAGATGAAAAACAACGCAATGAGGCACTAAAAGCGATCGCTCAAGGATTGCATTTATCGGAAGATAAACTTAGTAAGGATTTAGATCTATACCGTTCTAATCTAGATAAGATGGCGCAAGCACTGATAGTAATGGCAGATATACTCTCAGCTGATCGGAAAAAACGCGATCAGCGTCAACAACAAGCCAGCACTCCAGTAACTCCTCCTAGTACCAATGAATAATTCGTAATTGTTAATTCGTAATTCGTAATTAACAATTACGAATTACGAATTATTTAAACACCCAGTAATTTGTAGAGTAGATTGTTGATAATAGTGAGTGTAAAAGCTCCTAGTACCGCACTCCAAATGCCATAACGTAAGCGAAAACCTTCCACTAACCAGGCAGCAATACTAAAGCAAGCAACGGCAATCATGAAAGTAAAGATACCAGATAATAAGTCAAAGGTGACTAAATTTGGTATCGTAAATACAAAACTTAAAACTGGTCTAACTAATGCTGTGATAATACCCAGAATTGCTGCGGAAAAGACGGCTTTTCCAGGAGTATCAATTTCAACTCCTAAAGGCAATTTACTAATAATCCACAAGCTGATAGAAGTGACTATCCAAACAATTAACAGTGTCACAATATTCATTGCCGCAACCCTTGAAACGTAAGATGGCAATTGGCGATAAATTACTTAGTCTATTGATAGTAAAATCTTTGTAGCTTAACCAATTATTTATAAATTAGCAGAGATTCTTTCTCTGACGGGAATTTATTTTAGATGTCTTTAGGTTTATCCTGTTTTTCCTGATATTAATAAAAACTCAAAATCCCCCAAGCCCATATTATTGAAGAGGGTTTGGGGGATTTTAAAGCTAAAACTTTTACAGAATTAGTTTTACCTTTTAGGTGTAGAATTGCTGACTCCCGGTGCTTCAGGCATTTGGGGTACACTATTGTTGGGAACTGTGGGCGAAATACCAGGATTTATTCCTTCTCCATTGCTAGGAAATGGAGGGGCTGAGGGCAAGGAAGGGGTAAAATTACCTTGTGTATCAGTACCTGGAATTGGCACCGTATTAGGTATGCTTGGCACAAAAGATGGAATTGGTGAATTCGTGAATGATTGAGATGGTCCGGGAATAATTCCCAAAGAGACACGATTTCCTCCGACTTGTCTGAGCAAATCTAATGTTTGAATAACATCATTATAAGTGGCTGTGCGTGATGCATTCAGCACTAAAATACCATTAGGATTTGCTGCGACATACTGCCTTAAACGTGACTCTAATTCATCTTTTCTAACAGGATCTTTTTCGATGTAAGTTTGACCAACAGCATCAATAGTTACAGGTAAAATGTCACTTTTGCTCTGTGAACTAGCAGCAGAAGTTGAACCTGTGCTGGCTTTGGGTAAATCAACATTAATTGCTTGTTGCCTAGTAAATTGCAACGCTGCTAACAGAAAAAAAGTCAGGATACAAAAAACGACATCAATTAACGGGATGATTTGAATTTGGACTTCTTCAATGGGTGTATGTAAGTTAACTTTCATTTTCTAGCTCTTGTGCCGAGTTAGGGTTGGGATTCTGAGCCGTATTCTCTGTTGGGGATTCAGGAGCGGTAAACTTGCTTTTCCCGCGCTTGCGGGGTGAATTAAAGCTTTCTCTGCCAGTATCCCGTGCTATTCCTGATGTACTTTTGTGAGGATCAGGAGGAGACTGGCGATAAAGTAACTCTAAATCATTGCCGGCTTTGTTAAAAACCTTGACTTGGTTGACAACAAAACTCTGAAACAGGCGATAAAATACCAAAGTTGCGATCGCAACTATTAAGCCGGCGGCGGTACTAATCAGAGATTCCCCAATCCCAGTAGTTACCCCAGCGGTCGATTCAGTACCCAAATCACCAATGCGAATTGAGCGCAAAGACTGAATCAAACCTAAAACCGTACCCAACAATCCTAACAGCGGAGAGAGAGCAATCACAGATTCTAAAAGTTTTTCGCCTCGTCGCATCCCGGCTACTTCTTCAGCCGCAGTTGATTCCAAAGCCAGTCGAAAGGTTTCTGCATCACCTCTTTGTAAACGTAGCGGTGCATAGAGAAAACGTCCAATCGGCTGATCAGTAGCTCTTTCGGCAATTTCCGTAGCTATTTCCCAATTCTCAGTCGCAGCATCAAGGACGCGCTCAACGATTTCCTTTTCCTGCATCAAAATCCGCAACCAGAACCATAGGCGCTCGAAAATGACACTTACAGATAGAACTGACAGCACCAGCAAAGGCCACATTGCTGGGCCGCCCTTATCAAAAAGATCTAAAATATCCACTGTGTAGGTTTCCTCCCTCCATTACTAGAGCAACAATGCCGAAGCATTTTAATTTTAGAGACTAATGCACCATTGCCACACCACTCATCTACTCTATCGCTAGGTAAGTAGTTTAACGACTTCTTAGTAGTACCATCTTCTATACACACTAGGACGGTTATTCCCACCGGGAGTTTAAAGCAGAATTTGCCAAAATAAAAATAACCGGAGGTTAAAAATATGAACTTCTCAATTCAATCGCTTTATAGCTGGTATCGGAACACACTTCGTAATCCTAAATATCGTTGGTGGGTGATTTTCGGCACGATAGCTTATCTGATTAGCCCTATTGATATTGCTCCCGACTTTATACCCGTTATTGGACAAATTGATGATGTCTTGCTTTTAACATTACTAGTTTCGGAAGTTTCTGGATTAGTAATTGACGGTTGGAAAGCCAAAAAAGGCAATGTAGAAACTAGCACCAACGAGTCAACATCTACAGACAACACCGTTGATGTTGATGCTGTTTCTGTGAAGTAAGTTTTTAACGCAGAGGAACGCGGAGGTTAACGCAGAGGGACGCGGAGTTAGAGGTTGTTAGCTACGCGTTTGATGCCATCTTTGAGGTGGAGGACGTTAAAGTTGATGAGGAGTCCTAGTTTGCATTTGGCTAGTTTGAGATATGTGAGAAGTTGAACAGAGTGAATTGGGTTTAAGGATTCTACTGCTTTAACTTCGACGATGATTTTGTTTTCGACTAGCAAATCTAACCGATAAGCACAATCTAATTTGACATTTTCGTAAATCAACGGGACAGGAATTTGTCTACCAATATTGAGATTGGCTTTTTTGAGTTCATAGTCTAAACATTGCTCATAAGCTGACTCTAACAACCCAGGCCCCAACGCAGTATGTACCCTCATCGCACAACCAATAATCAACCCACTCAACTCATTCTCTTGCATTCTCCGCGTTCCTTTGCGCTTACCTCTGTGTTCCTCTGCGTTTAAACATCTTCTCCAAACTCTATCAAGAACCTAAACGCCTTCAAAATATAATTAGCGCAATCTTGAGGAGAAGTGTTGTAAAAATGTGGCCATGCCAAACCTTTATCTTCATCATAATGATGACTCCGATGGGGATGATTTTCCAACCACGCTAACCGCACTGCGTGACCGATTAATACATCTAAAACTATATATTCTTCAATTTGCAAGCTGGGATTATTAGCGACTATTGCCGCTAATTCCATCAAGGCTTCTGCATTAACTTGGCGATATTCTGGAGCTTCAATTTTATTGAGTAAATGTTCAACTAGCAAAGCAAAATTTCTTTCTCCTGCTGTCATTTCAGACAACATCACTTCACTATCTAAGCGATTACGCCGTTCTAATTTATCGCCAATGACTAAACCTTTGCAATGTTGCATTAATAGCCAGACTTGTTTAAAAAAGTCTTTAGGAACACGGTTGATTGCGCCTTCTGCTTGGCGAAATCTGCGCCAATTTTCTGGAGAAACTGCGATTTCTTCGCTAATTGCTGGTAACACTACCCAAGCGATATCACTTTCTTTTTGCTTGACGTGTAATGATTCTTGTTGACGCAATAAACCACTCACACCAGTATATCCGGTTAGTACTTTATGCAGGCGAATTTTTACTTCAAAAGGTGAAAGTTGCATTAAGTAATCATAAGCTTCATCTTGAGTAACACGCAATTCCTGAGCTATTTCGCTGGTAATTAAGAGAATGAGATAACCGACTCTGAGGGTGAGCAGTCCTTGAAATAATTCTGGTTCTGATTTAATTAATACACCCAGATAAATCAAAATCTCTTGCGTTAAAACGCGATCGCGGATATCCTCACGACAGAAGTTATTAATTTTTTCCGCAATTTCATGGTGAGACATGGGTACAACCATTAAGGAAGCCTCACTATAAGCCCTACCCACAGCAATTTGCTTACCTCGTACCACTATACTTGTTACCGCATCAGATAAGCCAATATCCACCATTTGGCGTAAACCCGCAGCCCGTCGCACCACTGCCCACAGACCTAAATCACCGGCTTTAGTGTAAATCTCATCCAACAAATCTCCCACCTTTACCGGTCGTCCAGGGCCACCATATCCCGTGTCAAATTCTAAACCCTGTAACCGTTTTAAAGTTTGCAATAACTCAATTTGTTCATAAATATTTTCTGACGAACGCAAATGCACTAACAATGATCTCAAGTTAGTTTCACATTCCATTTGGAATTCTTGAGTATGTCCTAAGCGCCAATTTTTTCCAGGATGATGAGCTAGATAATAGCAGCGGATACTAGCATTTTTAACCACTGATTGGGAAAATTCCTCATCTGGAATAAAATCAATTGTTTGGATACCTGCTGTGAGCATCAATTGATTTATTCGACCTAATTTTACTTGGACACCGTTACAAACACCATCTTTAAGTTCTTGCATTAGTTCTAATAATGCTTCAGAACCAATTTCTAACATAGTATGAGTTAACATCAAAGTCAGAGTCGGACGACCTAAGTCACTCCAATATTTCTGAATATAAGCTAATTCACTTTTAAGTTGATCTACCAAAAAATGGTAATCAAGTGTTAAATAAAATTGCTGAGAATCTAAAAAAGACGGTAAAAATACAACTGTTTCTCCACAAATTCTAAAAATTCTTGATGTGGTTAAACTCCGCAAACGTCTGACCGGGCGACCAGTTAAACCAAGTTTATCATTACGACCAATTTGCGTAAAAATGTGGGAAAGATCCCCAGCTTTTCTAACTTGAATTGGTTCAACTTGGGTAGGAGTTTGGGTTTCTATTCCATGCACTTCTAGCTTTGCTTGTAATTCTTCATCTTCTGCTAATAAGGCAATTTGAATTAACGCTTCACGTTTTTTATTTATACATAAATGTCTACCTAAAGGATCTAGTTCTCCTACAGCTATTAATCCTTCACTCAACATTTGACCGAGAAAATATAAACTTTGCGCCCACACTAAGGGGACATTTTCATTAGGTAAACGGGGTTGAGTTTGTGGGTTTAATTTTTCTGCTTCGACGTTTTCAGCAGGAACATAATAAAGTTCTGGTAATAGCCACATTTCATCACTTTCTATAAGTAATGATTCTAATAATGCTTGATATTTTTTAACTTGTTCTTGTTCACCTCGAAATAATCCATCAAGAACTAAATAAGTAAAAAACAAAGGCCATTCACATTCAATGTTTTCAAATTGCTTTAATTCCCCAGGTTCGTAATGTAAGCGTTGGGTATCTTCTAAAACAGTTTGATGTCCATCACGGAGAAAACGTTTACAGCCGTATTTACCTGCCAGTTTGGTAATAATTTTATTAAAAGTTCGTTCATACAATTGCACATCTTCCACAGCAAAAGCAGGATAACTTATAATACTCAACAGCGCTGCATCAACTTCTTTAGAACCTGATTCTCTCGGTAATAAAGACTCTAAGGTAATTCTGGCTCTAGCAATTTCATCTGGTAATACATGGATTACTGAAGTTTGACTTCCATGTATACCAAATAAATTTAGTCCATTGATAGCTTCTAAAGCTGCTTTAGCCATGCCTACAGAACTAGCATTTAATTCCGCACTACCATGATTAATTTTATTTCCTCTTTCCCAAATGCCAAAGTCTGGAGTGCGGTAAGCTCGACCAATATAATAAACTAAATTCTGGACAAAATTAACTTCATCAAGTGTATAAATAATTGATAATCCCCCAGCGGTCATTTGCGCCAACATCAGTAAAAATATTGATGTAGCATCAAGTTGCAAATGTCCCCATTCATCATCACCAACTACAATATCACCAGTAGTAGTGTTGTACTTGGCGTGCAGTCCATCTAGTAGAGATTGGGTATGTTTAAATGTTTCTACTTTATGTGCTTGTCGCATCATCGCAAACAGCAAACCACGCATCAACTTGACAACACTGTGCTGGAGTTCGTAGGTGCGTCCATCATCGTTGTCTAGTTTACGATATGCCAGTGCTAAACCCCAAACAGCTAAAATGCTGTAGACATTATCTCTTACCCAAGCATCAGTATAATCACCATGAGCGGTAATTGCCGTACTCGCAGGAAGTAAACCTGTAATGGGATTTTGACGAGCAAGAATAATCGTCTTAATTTGCTGGTAGTATAGATCGAGACGAGTTTGCAATGCTGTGGATGTTTTCATAAGTTGCTTGGGAATTGTTTGGGAAATTCAACCTTGTCAAAGCGAGGTAAATGATGTAATTCGATACGGAAGGGCTTTTTCCAATAGTAGCAAGATTAACACTAGCTACTAAGAGTCCTATTTTTACTAAATATGAGATAGTAGGGAATTTTCCTACTTAATTCAGTACCAAAAAACTATTTCTACCCCAATTTTAATCACAATTTGGAAGATACATAGCATTTTCTGATAAATTAGATCATTTGCAATCAATCTCATATGTTAGATGTGATACAAAAGCTATTGGGGATTCTAATGAAATCTTAAATTTAACTAATGCTGGGAGTTTAAGTAGAGAGCAACTAACAAACGGCAAGTTTTGTGGCTCTTTCTCAATCACCTTTATAAAACTTAATTACGACTTATATTAAATATCTTCCTACTGTGATAGTAAATTATTAAATCTAATGAAACTCAAACATATTGATGCTTTAAAAGGAATTGCTGTCCTATTAGTTATTTTGGTTCACACTAGCCAAAGCATTCAAGGAATATCATTACCATTACTATATTTTTCAAAATATGGACCAATGGGTGTGCAATTGTTTTTTATTATTTCTGCCTATACCTTGTGTCTTTCAATGGCAAGACATAAAGGGGAATACTTGAAGTTGCTCAAGTTTGTTATTCGTAGATTTTTTAGAATAGCACCTCTGTATTACACAGCAATATTTTTTTATATGCTTTGGAGTAGCATGAAACTGTATATTGATTCAGGAGCTTTAACAATTGACAGTAAATATAATTTCATGAATCTTTTTACCAATTTCTTATTTTTACATGGATTTTATCTGCCAGCCAATAACAATATAGTTCCTGGGGGTTGGTCTATCGGTACGGAAATGTCATTTTATCTCATTTTCCCCTTGATATTTACCGTATTTAATAAAATCACTATCAGAAAAAATGTTTTATATTTAATATTCCCATTCATCATGCTGTTCATAAATATTATATTTCAATTGATGTTTCAAAAAAGCACTGGATTTTCGTCTGATAATGATTCATTTTTTTATAATAATCTTATTAATCAATTGCCAGTTTTCTTTTTAGGTATCACTTTATTTTTTATAGATAAAAATCAATTACTAAAACATTTAACTTGGCAGATTGATATTATTCTTTTTATTTTATTTACTGCTATTTCCATGATGTTAATGTTTCAACTAAGTATCCCTTTTGAGGGCGCTATCATACCATTTATATCGGGCTTATCTTTTATTTTTTTATATGCTTTGTCTTCAAAAAAGAATTTTCTCAATTATCCAGCTTTGATGAATTTAGGCAAAGTATCCTTTTCTGTATATATATTCCATTTCTTATTTGCATGGGATTTCTCCAGAATAATTTATGGTTATTTCAAGTCTTTTTTACCAGCAAATCTATTATTGATTATGTGTTTTATAATCACAACTATTTTAACGTATAAAATTGCCGTAATCACAGAAAATCTCATCGAAAAGAGAGGGATAAATATTGGAAAGTCATTGATAGAAAAAATACAAAATAAAGCAGTTTAATTAATTAAAAAACTTTAGTCTAAGAGCATGTTTGAAAAGTTTAGGGACGTATAATTTGTCATTCTGTTCGCGTTCGCGTAGTGTGCCGTAGGCATAGCGTGGCGTTAGCCATGTGAAGTCTTACGCAACGAAGAATATGGAGTTTAGCCCACATACTGAGATGCTACGTTCCTCAGCATGACATGGAAGGAGACTTTTCAAACACCCTCTAAAATGCTCAGGGAAAGGATGGGTATGATTCAGATGGCATGAGAAAAAAATAGTATTGATATTGAAGTAACTAAGCCCCTGTTGATTGCTGAACTCTGATGTCTAAATGTAGAAATTATTTCTGACCAACTTACACTTACTAATTGATGCTCAACACGATATCATATAAAGCATCACTTCAGACATCACAGTCTAGAACGCGCCATGAAAGCAGAAACCATTCGCACGACGTTAACAATCCCAAAAGAACTGCTAGAAGCTACAGATAAAGCAGTGCTGGAGGGAAAAGCCAAAAGTAGGAATGATTTTGTGGTGCAGGCTTTGAAGCGGGAATTAGCAGCACAGAAAAGAGCGGAAATTGATGCTGCTTTGGCAGAAATGGCGAAAGACCCTGATTATCAAGCAGAAGTCTTAAAAATGGAGATAGAATTTGCACCAGCGCAATGGGAGGCGTTGCAGCTAGGGGAATCGCCAAGATGAGAAGGGGTGAAGTGTATGATGCGCGTCTAGAAATGACAGAAGGTTCAGAACAGGGAGGAACTCGCCCCGTAATTATAGTCAGTCGTGACGTGATTAATCTATCTAGCCCAGTGGTTTTAGCTGTACCATGTACCACTTATCAAGACGGCAAGAGAGTTTACCCTACTCAAGTTTTAATCTTAGCACCTGATGGCGGATTGAGGAAAGATTCAATCGCTATGGCAGATCAGGTGCGAGTGTTGTCTAAAACCCGTTTTTTACGTCTCAGAGGGGTACTTTCTCCAGTGGTAATGGCACATTTGGCACAGGCTTTAGTGATTGCTTTAGATTTACCAAGTTTGGAAGAAGATTAATCAATTTAAATGTGGGTTTATTTAGCTGAATCAGGGTGCTAATCACCGTATTTCACAGTACAGTATTGACATGAGATGGAAACAAAAATTCCCAAAAAATCGCTGTAAGCTTTATATATTCACGAAAGGAGTGTAAAAATTTCTATGCACATCCATACCCTTGAAGAATGGCAGCATTCTCACGATTTTTCTGTTGACCAAAATCATGCAGAGAGAAACACCAAAATAGTGATGCTGCTGACAGCATTAACGATGGCGGCTGAGATTTTAGCTGGAACTATGTTTGGTTCAATGGCTTTGCTTGCTGATGGTTGGCATATGTCAACCCATGTTGCTGCCTTTGGAATTACGATTTTTGCCTATCAATATGCGCGGAGTCACGCAAACAACCCTAAATATACTTTTGGAACCGGAAAGGTCAGTGTGCTTGGAGGTTTTACAAGTGCAGTTGCACTGGCTGTCATCGCTTTTGTGATGGGACTTGAATCGCTGGGACGTTTTTTTCAGCCTCAAACTATTCAGTTTAATGAAGCAATTGGTGTTGCTATCATTGGGTTAGTTGTTAATATAGCCAGTGCTTTTTTGTTGCAAGATGATCATCACCATGAACATGATTACGATCATCATGACCACCATGATCATAATCTTCGTGCTGCTTATATTCATGTTTTAGCAGATGCACTAACTTCTGTTTTTGCCATTATTGCTTTATTCGCTGGTAAGTTTCTGGGTTGGGTTTGGATGGATGCAGTAATGGGATTTGTTGGGGCAGCTGTGATTGGAAAATGGTCTTATGGTTTGGTGCGTGACACTGGTGCAATTTTGCTAGATGGAGCAATTGATAAACCAACAAAGTTAGCTATTGTCAATGCTATTGAAGAAGACGCTGATAATCGGGTTACAGATTTGCATATTTGGTATGTGAGTCAGCATCATTTGGCAGCTACAATTTCCCTGGTTACTCATTACCCGCAAACACCAGAATATTATAAAAACTTACTTAAAGATATTCCCTCTCTAGCTCATGTATCTGTGGAAGTTAATCATTGCCACGGGGAACCTTGTGTAGATGTTCAAGCCGTTTAAAATGGTCGCTGCTGCTGTAGGTCATAATAGTTTCAAGTCTATATTGTTTTAGGAGATGCGATAGCTGCGCTCGCCGAAGGCATCGCACAGCGCTCCGTAGGAATTGTATGATTATTGCTCCAAGCAATTTGACAACAACTCATTTCATCCCAGATAAGTAGCGTATTTTCAAAAAAATAGGTATTTTTTACAGGGGAAGGTCGTTGAATAACCGTTCTGTTGATTTAACTAATCTATTATGAGATTGACGCTGTTCTTTTACCGTGGTAAAAGTTTGAATAATGGGAGTTAAACAACGTTTTGCATCTTCATATCCACGCTGTTTCAGTTCTGTTATACGTTCATAACTGAAATCTAACCAACTATCAATTAAGCCGATAATTGGCATTTCTGATTTATTAATTGGCTGTTCTGGTTTAATTTCAATGATGGTTTGTTCTGCAAAATCATGACGATTCCAAGTTACTCCATTATTAAGATGAATAATAATTGCATGAGTACAACCACGCGCAACTAAAGCTCTTAAAGGGACGTTATCAGCTAAACCACCATCAACATAAGATTTTCCATTTACTTCTCGACTAGGAAATGCTAAAGGAAGTGCAGCACTAGCTAAAAGTAAATTGTATAAGGTTTCATCATCTCTAAAATCTTGTACACAAAGCCAGTGAGCATCTGTTCCTGTGCGGGCGCGGACAAAATCAATTAACCAATCGTAACCTAAACCGGGAATTTTCAAAGATGGAAATACTGTCACCCATAATTCAATTCCATTTATCAGGTTGCTGGGATTGATTGTTTCTCTTAATAGTTGCTCAATAGGTGCAGGGTCAAAAATGGCGCTAGAATCTTGTAATAATCCTTGTTCTAGCACA
This sequence comes from Anabaena sp. EIM26, assembly GCF_057568715.1. NCBI lineage: Bacteria > Bacillati > Cyanobacteriota > Cyanophyceae > Nostocales > Nostocaceae > Anabaena > Anabaena sp. EIM26. The sequence continues at coordinate 5,077,605 of NZ_CM172472.1, forward strand.
AAATGAAGCATCCATTCCCGAAATGTGGGAATAAAAGTTTGAGCAGTGTAACTCAATGTGCGGAGAATTGTACCCGTGTTGGGGCGTAAAATCTTCGCGCCAGCTAATTCTTCCCAAAATTGATTTAGGTGCTGTACTGCTTGAGGAAAGGGGCGATAGGATGATAAAACAGCACCATTAAGAGCGCCTATGCTTGTTCCTGCAATAATGTGGGGAACTAAACCAATTTCAGCAATATATTTTAATGCACCGGCTTGATATGCTCCTTTTGCACCTCCACCAGTGAGTACAAGTCCAAATGTAGGGTTAGCGGTTTTCATATTATTGATTAGAGATATTACTAATTATTGCTAAACAATCATTTGCTGTTTCTTCAACAATAGTGGTGATAAATTCCCGTGCGTCGGTGGTGCGGGAAATACTATCAATTTGATGACGACAGAGATGAATAGCACTTTGAGCAGGTTTATTTGGTCTAACTTCTTCGGGAAGTGTTGCTAGTTCCAAAGTTGTGCCAATAACAAATAAATGGGGTATATTTGTTAATCTTTCTTGGGGAATTGAACGAATTTCTAATAAACCAGCAGTTAATTCTCTATCATCATTTGTCATTGTAGCCCAAGATTGATCTAATAAATCGCCAAGTCCGAAAAAACTGCTAGGTAATTGTTTATGATGAGCGAGAATTTTATTTACTAATAATTGCCGAAAACGGTCTTTATCTCCTGTTTCTAATTCATACATAATTACAGAACTGCTGAATACTTCTCGCGCTAATAATGCAATTTGTACAGCCCAAGGTAGTTTTGTATAAGTTTGTCCAGCAGCCCAAGCGGTGACTATATGATCTAAATCTTCATTAGCAGCAACTCGTACTTCTAATTTACGCACTCGTGATTCAAGATTATTCAGTCTTGTACCGACTTGTTGAGCTAATTGATTAAATTGTTCACTCAGTTGAATGATTGCGTTTTCTTGTGTTTGCAATCTTTGTTTTTGATTACGAATAGCATCACGAGCTTCTAATAATGAGTTTTGAGTAATTTCGAGCGCAATTTGACTAATTTTTAAGGAGTCTGTAAGTTCTAAAACCCAGTTAGATAGTGCTTCTTGTCCTGCTATTAAGTTACCATCTAACAAAATTTGGCGTTTATGATCACTTCCATCTAGTTGAGAAATTAGTTTTCCAAACCAGCCTCTATTTTTGCGATAGCGGACGATATCTTTATTAATTTTGATGCCATTTATTAGGTCAATTATGGCTTTATCTCCCACACAAGGAACTCGTTTTTGGAGTTGTTCTAGTGTTTGAGTTGATGGATTTGTAAAACCTGTATTTTGTTTCAACCTGTTTGAGTCATGAGGATAGAAAAGATTACTCATTGCTTATTCCTTATTAAATCACCTGCATATTCTAAACGAGCATCTGTTTTTTTAGCTTTTTCCTTTGCTTCTGAAAATAAATAATCAAGTTCAGTAACTAATTTCTCTTTTTCCTCAACTTGTAATTTTTGATCCTGCTGTGATTGGATCAAACTTTCACGGTAGTTACTCAAGTAAATATCAAGATCATTAAAAAATATAGAAACTCGCTGTTTAAAATCCTCATCTAAATATTGATTAATGCCATGTTTGATATTTTTGACGCTTTGCTCAATGGATTCATTAGCTTTATCAATTATCTCTGGGAGGGAAACAGTATAATAATCCTCCTTTTTATCAGGACGTTTAACTCTAATTGTTTCTTTTTTGGGAACTAAAAAAAACCAATGTGTAAATTTTCTTTTTTCAACTACCTTAGTTTCATATCCCTGATCTATTAATCTACTATCACTTTTAACTCGTACTTTACCAAAATCAATATCCTCAGAATCAATAGTTAATGTTGGTAATGATAAATTTATCTCAAAAGCTTCATTTAATCGTTGACGCGCTCGGTCAATAATAGGCTGAGTTTCTTGTATCAAAAAATTTGTTAATTTAAGTCGAGATTTTTCAGTTATCTTTCTTACTTGTTCACGCACATCATCTAGTAGCATATCTATTTTTTGTTTAGGATAAGCTATAGCTTGTTCTGCAAAATCTTCCGCTTCTCTCAAACTATTAAATTCAATTACACCACTAACTGTTGGCTTGATCTGAGAATTGAATCGTTTAGAAATCAAATTAAAAAAATTGGTTGCTACCATACCCCCTTTTTTTACTAAATCTGCCCGTTGATATTCTTCTTCAATAAAAGAACCTTCAAGACTAACAGTAGCCTTTTGCTTTAGAGTTTCCAATATTTTATTAAGTTGTTGATAGAGGTTAGTTTTAATATTATCTACTTCCTGTAATCGTTGACGACAATCTTCTAGTGATTGCAAATCTGTTTCTAGTGCTGTAACTTCAAATTTAACTTTCTCTTCATCTTGTGCCATAGCACTTTTGCGAAGTTGTACATCATCTTGTAGTTCTGCCAGTCGAGCAACAGAAATTTTGAGTGCAGATACTATACAACGTGGTGCAGCTTCCGCCATCAAAGCATTAATAGCACCATTTAAAAAAGGATCAAATCCTGACTTTTTCCATAATCTTTCAGCTTTATTTTTTAACTCTTCTACTGTTGTTTCCTCTAATTCTTCTTCCCAATCAATACCAAATACTTCTTGAGCAAGAGAACGTGATGTTTTCAATTCACTAACTTTAACATCTGGATTTTGTTGTAATTCCATTAAAAAATTAGCAGAAGTAAAAGCACGTCTAGCTGATATTTCAAATACTCTATTTATATTACCAACGTCACCAATACCAAATTCAGCAGCAACAAACTTTTGTACCTCATCCGGTTTCATGTCACCATCTCGACGCTGATCCACTTTATTAATTAAGACATATAAACTTTCTTTACCTCTTAGTTTTATTACCCTCTCAACATCTTCTCTCACTTTCTCTGCGGCTTCATTTTTCAATTGTGTGAAATCCAAAACTATCAACACCATTGAACTTTTGCGAAGTTGTTCAGTAACTACAGCTTGAAGTCGCAGATTTTCCCCTGCTTCATTTGGTCCAGGAGTATCTACAATTACTAATTTACCTAAAGTTTCTGATTGCTGATTTGTTTGAGAAAGCCGAAAAGGAGTATGAATCCGGGGAACTTCTGTTAAAGATTGAAGTGGATCTACACTGGGACAAATAATACTGCACAACCGGACAATATCATTTAAACTTGTTAAGGTGAGAGCAATATTTTTGCGTCCTTCCGATTTGTGAGGAACTGATTCTACTAAAGCATTTTGAATCAATTTTGGCATTTCTTGTAAATGAGGATATTGAGCCAGCTTTTCTTGTGCTTTTTCAATTCCCATCTCATTAATTTGCTTCTGCAAAGCCAATAAAGTCTCTTGAAAAACGTCTACTATTTCTTTATGTAGGGTTAAAATTGGTTCTTGCAACCCAGCATCAAAACTAATTTCTGTGGGAAGCGTCGTCATGGCAGAATTGCGACTTGGTAAAATATCCTGTCCGATAATGGCGTTTGTGATAGTTGACTTACCCGCTTTCATCGGTGCTACAATTGCCATTCTTAACTCAAGATTCTTGACTTTTTCAACTTCCTGCTTTACTTGCTGCTCAAAGTCTGCATATTTCTGACTAGAAACATCAGAATTCAATGCTGTACTAGCACGATTCATCAGCAAACTGATTTGCTCTAATAGGTCAATAACATCACTTTGCAAATCTTGGACATTCGGCTTCAGCGTTTGAGAATCCATCGGCTTGTACTCCGCACCTGATTAAATCCACTACAGTAGATTTTCCCTTGACGCAAAGGATTGTACAAACAGTAAAAATACGGAAACTACGCTTTTGGGCATTTATTGTTGTTGTCTGTACATACAAGTAAATAATACTATTAAAGTGTAAATATGCTAACAAAAGTTGTACTCAGTTAACACATAACTCGTATACTGATGATCACGACGATCATGGTATACAAGTTTGAACAACTCAGCCGCAGGGAGGTAGAATCTATGTTAGGAATTACACTCAAAGAAACGCGAGTTTATCGGGAAATCAAAGAAGAAGGACGGGAAGAAGGACGAGAAGAAGGACGGGAAGAAGGACGAGAAGAAGGACGGGAAGAAGGAGTAGAACAAGCAACAGTTAATCTAGTTAACCGACTCTTGACTAAGCGGTTTGGTGAATTATCGGTCGAAATAAGAGCTTCAATTTCTGCTTTACCATTACCTGTTATGGAAGATTTGAGCGAAGCATTGTTAGATTTTAAGAGTTTGGCTGATTTACAGGCTTGGTTAGCAGGTGTTAAGGATTAAAGTATTTTTGATGAAATTGCTGATCTGGTAGAGTGCGTTAAACTCTGTTAACGCACAACTCGTATCATGTTTATAAATTGCTAACCGCTTCCGCAATTTTCCTAGAAACAAACGGTAAAATTTCTCGGCTTTTGGCTTGTGCTTTCCCTTCTGTAAATACCACTAATAGATAAGGATGCTGATCTGGTAATTCAATATAAGCTGCATCGTGTCGCACTGAACTTGTCCAGCCAGCTTTTGACCAGATTTGACTATTTTCCGGTAATCCACCGCCTATAAAGCCTGTAACTTGGTCTTCTTCGACATCTTGGGGTAACTCATCAGCCTTAATACTGCGTTTGAGTAAAGACATCATGGATTGCGATCGCACACTCGACACAGCTACCCCACCCACGATACTATGCAATAACCTCGCCGCAGCATTGGCAGTCAGCATATTCCTATTTTCAAACATCTCCCCATAAAATGCCCTTTCCCGTCCATAGGGACCATCTCCCCAAGTTTTTTGACAGACATTAATCGTCCCCATTTCCTCCCACCCCAAAGACTGGTAATAGCGATTAATAATATTGCGTTGATATTTCCACGTTTCAAAAGGTCCAGCGGGTAACTCTGCTCCAGAAGTAGTCCCGCTGAGAATATCGACAATTAAACTAGTAGCATCATTACTAGAATCAACAATCATATCCCGCAAAGCTCGCTCCAATTCCTTGGAAGTCTGAGTCATTCCCTTTCCTAGCCATTCATGAACCGCTACTAAATAAAACAACTTCACCACACTAGCAGGATAGATACGTTCTACACCACGATAACTAAATCCTCGCACCGGATGATTCCAAAAAGCATCAGGAGTTAAAGCACCACCTGTATTTACAAGTACAGGAGGATCATAGACAACCCAAGTTAAAGCAATTTGGTTTCGAGCTAAACTTGCAAAATTAGACCAAGTTGCCTCTAAAATTTCATTACCGAGATTTTCTAGTTGTTCGTCTTTATTAAAAAAAACCATTTGTAAATAATGTCCTTATGCTATCAGGAGTCTAGTTTCTCGCTCAATCCTATCATTACCTGTATAATTACCGAGATAGTAACTATAATTAGGATAAATCAGGATTTACAGGATTTAAAGATTAACAATATGTTGTTCGGAATGAGGATTGAGGAATTAAACAGAATGCTTATTGTATTATCCTGTAAATCCTTAAATTCGGAAAATCCTGATTCAGACAAAATAAAGATTGAGGAATTAAACAGAAGGCTTATTGCATGATCCTGTAAATCCTTAAATTCGGAAAATCCTGATTCAGACAAAATAAAGATTGAGGAATTAAACAGAATGCTTATTGTATTATCCTGTAAATCCTTAAATTCGGAAAATCCTGATTCAGACAAAATAAAGATTGAGGAATTAAACAAAATGCTTATTGCATGATCCTGTAAATCCTTAAATTCGGAAAATCCTGATTCAGACAAAATAAAGCTTTAGGAATTAAACAGAATGATTATTGCATGATCCTGTAAATCCTTAAATCATGGAAATCCTGATTCAGACAATATTCTTTTTTATCTAAACCATATTTACCTATGTCTTTAAACTTACTAATTCCCCATTCCCCAACAGAAGAATATTACTGCAATATTGACCTAAATATATATGATTCTCCTGAATGCAAACGCTTGGCAACTCAAGCCGCAACAGGAAGACATTTACGATTAACATCAAACCATCAAGATACAGCAGTTGCAGTTTGTTTGCGTGAAGACGACTATCCCGGATGGTTATCTGTTCAAGATTTGCAATTTATCCAACCAACAGAAACAATATATCAACCCCAATTCATCTCAGCGGCAGAAATTCAACAACGCATACCCGCAGTTATCACTTTTACTCAAGCAGCAAAGGAAGAAGATAATTATTACCTTTGGGGTGGTACAGTTGCACCCAATTATGACTGTTCTGGTTTAATGCAAGCAGCATTTAAATCTGTAGGTATTTGGCTACCGAGAGATGCTTATCAGCAAGAAGATTTTACTCAACCAATTGATTTGACTGAATTACAACCAGGGGATTTAATATTTTTTGGAACTCCCCAAAAAGCAACCCACGTAGGTCTATATTTGGGTGATAGTTGTTATATTCATAGTTCAGGAAAAGAACAAGGACGGAATGGCATTGGTATTGATCAACTGTCGGAACAAGGAGATCAAGTTAGTCAGGCTTATTATAAACAATTGCGCGGTGCTGGTAGAGTTGTCAAGTGTTACAAACCGCAGAATTAACCCCGTTCCAGCTTCTTGGCAATTTTCTTTTTAGCTGGCTTTTGAGTTTCATTTTGGGACAATAGAAAGGTATCTAGCGACTCCTTTGGTTGGACTATTTGGAGACGCAAAAACTGTTCCCATACACCATTGCTGAATAAGTCAACAGCAGTTTGAGGATTTTGACTAGCAATATTACTAATCACTCTACGCCATCCCTGAACCAATAAATCAATAAATATTTCTTCACCAGAAAACTTATTTAACAACACCAATGCAGTTTGTAACCCAGCAGGTAAAATTTTTGTCCTTAGTCTCTGAATTACCACATTTAACCAAATCGGTACAAGTTCCAGCCAGTTATTTGCTTCTATTTCTGTAATTCCCATATCTTCCATACCCAGCGCACCCCAAATGCAGAGGACTTCTATAGCTAATTCGACATCACGATTTTGTAAAGCATTTTTCCATAGTTGTTGGGCATGATTTTGATAGCGATGATCAAAAAATTGATATGCTTCTTGAACAAGTTCAGGAATTGTGACTTTATAAACTGACTCACCTGTTGGTAAATAACCACCACGATAAAAAAGCTGATGATAACAACCGCAAAGATGAATTTTTTGATCAACTATAACCTCTTTTATATGAGAATTTCCTAACCAAAAAACCTGTACACCTGGTAAACCTTCCAGAGTTTTTATTGCTTGTAATTTCGCTTTAAATTCGGGTGGTATTTGCCTTTCTTCATCTTCTTCTCGTCGTGCAATTCCATAACCGATTAAAATCCCAACACCACCATTAACTAATTTTTGAAGCAGAGTTAAAAATTTATCATCGACAACAGCCTGACTTATAAAAGGATAATAAAAGAGAATTTGATTTTTTGCAGAATTCAAAACCTCTAAAAAAGTTTGAGTAATTTCTCCATCTCTTAACTGCACCGCTGTACCTGCTTTATGTGAGGTTTCTAGCGTCTCTTGGCGAATCTTTTCTAGTCTAGATTCTATTTCTTTATTTTTCTGATTCAGAGTTGCTTGACGCTCAAAATTGATGGTTTGGTCTGATACTTCACATAATGCTGGCAAAGATATTTTACCTTGATTTAGTAGCAATTCTAGCCAATTTGATGCCGCTTCTAAAATTTGCTTTCCTCTTCTGAGTTGAATACTCAATTTATCTTCTAAAGCATCAAAAATAACAAATAAGGATACAGTCTTCCAAAAAATTTGAGTTGGTGGTATCACCTTAAAAGCAGTAACTATTTTACCCTCTTCTGGTAAATGAAACGCCAAATTTGAATCTTGAAGAATTTGCTGTATTTGTTCAAGTGCTAAAGAAGAAATATTGTTGATTTTATTTTCAATATTTACAAAAGTTGCTAAATCAGGTAATTTTATAGTGACATCACTTAAAGATTCAGACTGAAAGGTAATATTCCCACCTAAAAAGTCAGTAATAGCATAAATCTGGACAGCATATGGTGGTTGAGGTACAGTTCCTTTTTCATAAAATAACCGTCCTTCTGTTGTAACTGTAATTGGTGATGTTACGGCTAAAGTTTGTAATGATTGAAGAGTGGAAATTGTACTTTTGACAAATACAGCATCAAGCCCAAGTACAGATGCTAATTCATCTGCTGTTGGTGCAGGATCAAACTCAATACCAGCGCGGATTATAAATTCTTCAAGTACATTAAATTGTCGTGGTTCTTTGATGGTTAATTCCACAGTATTTTGACGCAGACTATAGCGTAATTGACGCGCAGCTAAAACTGATAGATTAGCACTTTGCGCTTCAATTTTTTCTACCAAATTTCTGAGATTGTCATCAATAGGTTTAGCCGCATACGTGAGAAACATCAATAAAACCTCCATGACGACTGACAATATTAGCCACTTCCGAATACATACCACCAACTGTCCCTGATTTACTGGTAAATAAATCATGACAACCAACAATTACCAATAATTCTTGAGCGCGGGAAAAAGCTACATTCACTCGTTCTGGTTTTTTAGCAAATCCCACATCTCCTTGATGATTATTACGCACCATACTCACAATTACAACTGGTCTTTCCATTCCTTGAAATCTGTCAACTGTACCTGTTCTAATTTGCAGTGAAGGGAAAAGCTCAGATTGTAAACGTTCATCAATTTTTCTGAGTTGAGAACCATAAAATGTAATTACGGCTATTTCTTTTTTGGGTTCACCATTAGCAACTTTATAACTCCACACATTTTCAAACTGCTGACAGATATTTTCTATGACATCAATTTCTCGGATATTAAAAAATGAAGTTCCCAGACGTTCTTCTTGAAATTCATTTTCTCTAGGCATTTTCACCCAAATTAAATGATGTTCTGGTTTAATTATTTCCCCTGCTAGATTATGAGCGCGTTTGCTGTCAGGTTCTAAAATCCCACATTCTAATTTACCATCATAAAATTGATTTATTGCTCCCATGATATTGGGGTGCATTCTATATTGGGTATTTAGCATTTGTTTGATGCTATTATCAGCAGTTTCAAACTGACTTTTAAATAATGATTCTTCTAAAAATTGTAATTCTTCTCTGGTATTGCCAATTTTTTGGGCAACTTCTTCAACGGTGCTAGTATCAAGCATGGGTGGTAATTGTCGATGATCTCCAACCATGACTAATTTTTTACCCTTCAAAGCGGGAATTAATAACTCTGGGGGAGTGCATTTACTAACTTCATCAATAATAACAACATCAAAAGATTGAAATTCTTCAGAAAAATTATAATTTGCAGCTTGAACACAGGTGATACCAACGACGTTAGCATTATCTAAATAAATTCGTCTCAAATCGTTACTATCGCGTTCTGATGGTTGACGTAGTTTTGTAATCCAATCTTGGACAAAATTTTGATATCTTTGCAAATAATTTTCTTCATTTTTTAATTGTTGTTGCCAAATATCAAACTTGTCTTTGATTAAGTTTAAAAATTCTAGATTGAATAAATCACTTTCAGTATTTTTACCCTTAAATTTGTCAGGTATTTCTTGCCATACTATTTGCCACCAATTTCGCTCTATAATTAAATAATCTGGTATATGTAGTTGCAATTGCTGTTCTAGTTCATTGAGCTTAGTTTGTGATTTATCAAGTTTCTTTTGAGCCGTTTTCGTGTCTTTTTTGAGTTTAATTAATTCCTCATGTAATAAATTTTGAATCATCTCTAAAATCGCAATTGGTTCTAATGATGAAATCAATGTTTCAAGTTGAATTACATTACTCTCCCAAATTTTGAGTTGTTTGGAAAATTCTTGATGTTGTTCCCAAATATTTGATTGTTTAGCGAGATATTTTTCGGTTAGATTACGCAATTTAGCAGGTGTATTTGGATTTTTGTTAAGTTCTTCCAACATAATCACAACTCTGGCAAGTTGTAAATTAGCATCTTGACTAGCTTTTTCTACTTGAGATTGAGTCGCAAATATTTGTTCTTGGGTAATGCCATTATTTGGCAGTTCATTTAATTTTTCTTGCTGTTTTTGTAAAATATTTAGCTGTTGTTCAGCTTCTGTTTTAATTTTTGCAACACATTGACGAGAATTTGCTAGAATTATATCTAGTAGTTCTTGTGTAATTTGGGTAAGAGTAGAGTGGATATTATCTAATTCATAAGCTGCACCATATGTTCTTTGCAGTTTAGTTAAAAAAGATTGGGTATTTTCAACCAAAGATTTACGCTGTTTAGAGGTAAGGAGTTGATAATCATTTAATTCTTGATATGTTACCTGCCATTGAGTGCGATCACTTTTTGATAAAACTAAAGGAATTTGACTAAAATTTTCCTGTAAGAAATAACTAAAACTATGCTGTTTACCTCGTCTATCTGTGAAGTTACCTTGAATTTCATACGATATTGCTTTTGTCAATAATTTCCAATCTGGTAAGCTAATTTTATAATTTTTGGGGACAAGTGGTAATTTTAAATTATTAGCAAACATTAATAAACCTAGTGGTAAATCTACCATGTTATCTGTTAATGGTAAATCTGATTGCTGACAATTTTTCACAACTTGATATAGATTTTTATAAGCTGTAGATTTCCATTCGATAACTGCTTCGATAATATAATCAATTTCTCGCTTGCGATTTTCCCATAGTTGAATTGTTGGTTGTAGACTTTTATCCTTATTTAGAAATTGCTGATACTCTGTTTGTAATTGATGCAAATATATGGAATCTTTTTTGAAAGCTTCTACTAATGTAGTTAATTCTGACATAGCTATAATCACATCATTAGCATCACTGAATGCTTTTTTAAATTCATCAATCTCAGTTGCTACTGTTTCACGTAACCAAGCAGCTAACCCAAATGCACCACGCGCAGGACGAACAAAGCCAAGTTCATCTACATACTTAATAGCTTGACAAACATTTTCACGGAAACTTTCTACTTGAGTATGATCTTTTGTATATGGTTGCAGACAGGGTAAAAAATCTTTAACTTCTGCTGAATCCCAGTTTATTGGTACATTTTTTAGTAGATTTTTTAATCCAATTTTTAGGGATTCAATTGTATTTTGATTTGCTAATATTTCATTATAAGCTATTTCTTGAGTTTGACAGATTTCCTGTAAATTTTCTTTTTCTGCTCTTGATTCATTTTGTTTTTGATTAAATTCTTCCTCGAATTTAATATAAGCTGTGAAACGCTCTGATGATGCTAATAATTGAGTAAATATTTTTATATTTTCCTGACGTTGAGCGAGATTATTTTCACAGTCAGTAGCGGTATTTTCTAACCATCTGCCAATTACTTGATCTTCTAAAAAAGGCTGTCCTTCTTCTCCAACTTTTTCGGCTCTTCCCTTGCGTACAGCCCGAATTACAGGGTTATGAACTAATCTGCTTAAAGCGTTATCGACTGCTAAATTAGCTTGAGAAGTAATTAATGTGCGTCCACCCCGCAGGGCTACTTGATAGCAAATTTCAGCAATTACTGTAGTTTTACCTGTACCTGGTGGCCCTTGAATCAAAACTAAATCATCTGCGGCTAATACCTTCTCTACAGATGCTTTTTGACCTGGATTTGCAGCAGACAATAACAAATCTTGGGCTTTAAGTTTGACGGTTTTTTTAATAGATCTGGCTTGAGAAGCATCAAATAAGAAGTTACCTAAATAGGGATTTTGAGTGCGTCCTTGTCTTAATTGTTCTAAGGCTTTTTCTTTGCGTTCAATTTGTTTTATATCACCAGCAGCATCAAAGAATAAATATCCATTTCCAGGAAGTTGATAATTACCTGCTGCTATATATTCAACCAAGTCGCGTTCTAATCTAATGTGAATAATATTATATTTTTGATCAATTTTTTCAATGGTTCCTAATTGACGACTACTGCGACGATTTCTTTCGCTAGGAACGGTGTCAGAAAATTTGATATCTTGATTTTTTGCCTGTTTTACTCGTTCCCAAAAATTTTCTACATCTAAATAATTTTCTTCGGAACCATCAAGAGTCGCTGAGTTCAAATTTATTTCAAAAGCGATTTGTTTTTTATTAGCACTGTATTGATAATTAATAAAAACTACACAAAATTGACGTGCTTTAGCGATGCGCTCTTCAACTTTTAAAAATGCTTTCCATGCTTGTAGTTGTTCTTCTGTGGGTACATGATGACCACAAACTGGCATAGTTGCTATTTTTGCTAATACCTTTGGTGGAATAGCGGAGGGATGATGATGATTAGGAACTAATTGTAAGCGTAAAGGTAGCGCATAGCCATCACCTTGCCCTCGTGAAGGTTGTAGTAAATAAGCTGAAAGAATCTTTAAACCGCCAGTTCCATTTTTTTGAACTGCTGCTCTAAATCCTAAAGTTTTTCTAAGTTCTTTAAGTCTTTTTGGTAATTCAAATTCATTTTCATCTGTAGCTATTGTTAAGTCCCAAATTTCTTCTCCTGGATCTTTTCCAGAACCCTGACGACGAATATAAAACAAGCAAGGTTTTTTACCCACACATTCAAATATTAATTCATGGGCGCGTTCTCGCCGTTCACGAAATTCGGGGTATAATTCTACTGTTGATTGACCTTCAAAGTTGCGAATTAAACTATCAATTGTCGAATTTAATAAGGTGTATCCCCAGGTTTCTGATTTTTGATTGTTTGGTAAAGTTGGCATGAATGCTCCTGGATTTTTTTTTCATGCAGAGGAGCCAGTGTGTTGGGCGGCTCTGCCGACTTAAAGCAACTGGCGTAGCGCAGAGAGGAGTTTGTTTTTTTGGGGTTAAAGATGAAATTGGTGATAGGTTTGACTGGCGGCTCGATGTAATAGGGAGTGTCTCCAAACTAGAGATCTCATATCATCTGCATAACCACCACCAATAACGCAAGCGACGGGATAACCAGCACTGATACAGGTACTTAAAACTTGCATTTCGCGCCGAAAAATACCTGTGTCTGTTAGGGATAGTTTACCTAGTTTATCTTCTATGTGGGTATCAACTCCTGCATCATAAAATACTAAATCTGGTTTTATTTGTGATAATAGGTCTGGTAGATAATTCGCTAATGTTTGTAAATAAGCGTCATCTTCCATTCCTAATGGTAAGGGAATATCTAAATCACTTTTTTGTTTTGTCCCAGGGAAGTTGTCTTCACAGTGCATAGAAAAGGTAAAAACGCTGTTGTCATTTTGAAAAATAAAGGCTGTTCCATCTCCTTGATGTACATCTAAATCGACAATTAAAATGTTTTTAGCAAGCCCTAATTTTTGGATAACGCGGGAAGCAACTGCTAAGTCGTTGAAAATACAAAACCCAGATCCATAATTAGGAAAAGCATGATGAGTTCCACCAGCAGTATTACAAGCTAAACCATGATTTATTGCTAATTGAGCCGTTAGTATTGTCCCACCTAAAGCCACGCAGGTACGATTTACCAAAGCTGGACTCCAAGGTAAACCAATGCGTCGCTGTGCTTTGGGTTCTAAGGTTCCTTGACAGTAAGCTTGCACATAGTTGGGGGTGTGAACTAATTCAATTAATTCTGTTTGTGGACGTTCAGGAATGTGAAACTGTTCTGGATGTGCTACTCTGTCAGCTAACAGCAATTCATGTAGTTGCCGAAATTTAGACATCGGGAAACGATGCCCTGGGGGTAAAGGAGCGATATAATCTAGATGGTAAACTATTGGTAAATCCATTACTAAGGTGAGTTACACCGATATATTTTTAGGTAAACAATTTAGTCAATATAAGTGGAAAATATCAGTCTGAGGGTAGATTGTTATTAATATAAAAATAATTTATTGATCTTAAAAATTACAAAAATAGCTTTTTATGTAAGTTTTTTACCGAAGAATAATGTACCATATCTTTTTTTCAATAGTCTACTACCATACAGTAATTTAAAGGAAATTGCCTAATTTCAGGCTTTTGGAATCGCATATTAGTGCGGTGCGTCAGATAGAGACAATCTGTTAGATGCTCAATTATCAGGTCTGACGTGGTTGGTGAGCTTGCTGAACCACACCCTATAAAAGATAAAATTCATAATCCATATTTGATAGATTTTGTCAATGCGTAAGTCTTGGAAATATAAATTACTTTGCTGAAACAGCATATTCATAGATTTTCTGGAAAGTAGGAAGGTAAAATTTGGCGAACATAATTATACTATTGCTGTTATCTTAATTTTAAGTTCTCAATTCTCAATCAATTATGATCGAATGGATTATACCCCTTGGATTGATTCTAGCTGGATTACTTGCTGGATTAATTGGTGAAAAAGTTTTTTTCAAAAAACTAAAAATGTTTGTTGCTAATAGACAAATTCCTGGCAGTGAAATTATATTTCAATCGCTGCACAGAATGACGTTTATATGGTTTGTAATTGCAGGCTTTTTTTGGGCTATTCTCAGTTCTCCTCTCAAGCCAGATATTGCTAATGTTCTGCAAAAAATACTCACCATAATTTTGCTGTATTCAGTGACTTTAGTCTTAGCTAGATTAACATCTGGTTTTGTGAGTTTAGCGATTCGCAAAACGGAAGGAGTTCCGGCATCACTACTGTCTAATCTCGCTAAAATTTCGGTTTTAATTTTAGGGACATTAATCCTTTTACAAACCGTAGGTATTCAAATTACACCTATAATAACGACATTAGGAATTGGAGGTTTAGCGGTAGGTTTAGCACTACAAGACACATTGGCAAATTTATTTTCTGGTTTTTACTTAATTATTTCTAACCAAGTAAGAACTGGTGATTATGTGAAATTAGATGATGGTAATCAAGGTTATATTACGGATATTACATGGCGAAATACGACGATTAAGGAAATTTCAAATAATGTGATTATTGTCCCTAATTCTAAGTTGGCTTCGGCTATTTTTACGAATTATCATCTTCCCGCTAAAGAAATTACTTTAACCATCAATGTGGGTGTTAGTTACGATAGTGATTTGGAATTAGTGGAAAGTGTGACTGTGGAAGTTGCTAAGGAAGTGATGCAAGAAATTGCACCGAATTTAATGGAGAATGAACCATATGTGAGATTTCACACTTTTAATGATTTTAGTATTGATTTTACTCTTTATATGCGTGTAAGTGAGTTTTTTGACCAGAGAATTGGTAAACATCTGTTTGTGAAGAAGTTGCATAAGCGCTATCAGCTAGAAGGAATTCAAATTCCTTTTCCTGTCAGAGATGTTTATATGCACAATAGTTAAATTAACTAATACGCAAGTTATTCGGTAAATACAATTCAGATTTTTAATTTCTGTACTTGTTAGCTTTTGTGTAAATGGCTATCTTCATCACTTTACCGATTTTCGTCTTTGACTATTGGTTTGATTGTGTATTTTGAGGCAAAATCTGCTACTTCTCCAGCACTAACCATAGCTCTATATAGTAATGCACAGACTTCTGCTCTGGTGGCAACTTTTTTACCATTCAGCAATTTTTTGTTGGGATAGTTGACGACTACACCATTTTGTGTTATTGCGGCTATTAAATTACGGTGTTCGCTTTGGATGCTAGAGGCATCGCTATAAATTGATAAGATATCTTTTGTAGAACCGGTGAATTGATAATTTAATCCCTTGGCTAAGGTTATCAAAATATCTAGACGGGTGAGCTTTTGTGTGGGGTTGAAGTTTTTGCTGCCGAGGGTGGTGAAAAAGCCCATTTCATAGGTTTCGCGGATGGCATTTTCAGCCCAATATCCTTTGGGTATATCTCTAAATGCGATCGCATTTCTGACTTTACTTTTAATAAAGATTTTTTGCAATAGGGCTGCTAATTGGGCGCGTGTCACTGGTGCGTTAGGGCGGAATGTACCATCAGGGAAACCGTCGATAATTTCCATTGCGGCCAATTCGGCGATATAATCTTTAGCCCAGTAATCTTTGGAAATATCAGAAAATGATACTTGGATATCTTTAGCAACACCTACTTGACGATATTTACTCAACAATTTACTGAGTTGATATGTGGAGTTGTTGCTGAGTTGAGTTAACTGCACCAAACTACCAGGAACAGCGGTTAAGGCTTTGGCTAAGTTAGAATCAACGATGTTAATGGATTTACCAGCTAAAGCAAATTCACCTTCGGTAAACGATATAGGATAAACGCCAGTTGTGGCAACTTTGGCAAATCCTGCGGCTTGGTACTGGGTAATATTGATATTTTCTGAACTTTTGAGGAAAGTAGCTTTTTGGTTACTAACTTGGGTGAAGTAATCGTAGCTGGTGGTATTGGTGTCAACAATGCTATCTTCATTGTCATCAACACCATAAAAAACACGAACTACTTGATATTCTTGCGGGTTGGCAGATAAAATCAAGTTTATTGCCGTGTGACCGGGTAAACACGCAAATTGTGTGTAGCCAATAAAGCGGTTGCTGTTATCATACAATCTAACGATGATGCGATCGCCTAATTTAAACCCATTTATAAACTTGGCCTTTTGTTTGATTTTATATTTATAGTCACCTAAAAATCTTTCTTTGTAATATTTATTGCCATGCTTACCCTGAATAGAAACGCGGGCAATTACTTCGGAAATTGTCCCACCGGGTTGCCAAATAGCCAAAGTAAAACCTGACTTTTCCCTTTTGACAGAAGTAGTAGTAGTTACAGTTTCCTTGGGAATATTTGTTGTACTATCTGTATCTACTTCCTCACCAATAGTTTTTTGTGTTAAAAGCTGCTGATTATAATTACTAAACTCTGATGGGACTGTAGCAGATAAATCTGATGCTGCCAAAGTAGAATGTGTTGGCGACAACGCTATGATAGAGACTGCGGCAATAGCTACTTTCCTAAAATGAGTTAATTTACTTAGAATCATGGTATTTGTATTACACCGTATCTATTCACCTAGAATGTTAAGTGAGCAATCAGCTTACTTAACTGATTAATTTTTTGATCTAGGTGAAACTTACAGGTGATAGTGTACGCCATATATAGCTTTTTCCATAATGTTTTGTCGAGAATGCTAGGAGTATTACCATAAAGAAATAATACTTTAGGAATCTTTACTAATGACGATATCAATCCAGCAGTCACCAACATTAGAAAAACAGCTTTGGACTTGGCGAGATTACAAAATTCAATATACTGTGATGGGTAGCGGTCAGCCTTTGGTACTAATTCACGGCTTTGGCGCTTCTATTGGTCACTGGCGCAAAAATATCCCTGTTTTAGTTGATGCTGGTTATCGGGTATTTGCTGTGGATTTATTGGGGTTTGGTGGTTCTGATAAAGCAGCTATTGAATATAGCATGGACGTGTGGGTAGAACTATTAAAAGATTTCTGGACTGCACATATCCAAGAACCTGCTGTATTTATCGGCAATTCCATTGGCGCACTTTTGAGTTTAATTGTGCTGGCAGAATATCCTGAAATTGCCTCTGGGGGTGTGTTAATCAACTCTGCGGGTGGATTGAGTCACCGTCCCCACGAATTGAACCCAGTTCTCAGAATTGTCATGGGGACTTTTAATAAGTTAGTCGCTAACCAAATGACTGGTAAATTCGTCTTCAACCGCATTCGCCAAAAATCGCAAATTCGCCGGACATTATATCAAGTATATAGCGATCGCAATGCAGTCACAGATGAACTAGTCGATTTACTTTATACACCATCCTGTGATCCAGGCGCACAACAAGTTTTCGCTTCCATCCTCACAGCACCACCTGGGCCTACGCCCGATGAATTATTGCCGAAGGTAAAATTGCCTTTACTAGTAATTTGGGGTGCTGATGATCCTTGGACACCCATCACCGGGGCTAAAATTTACGAAGAGGCGCGAGAAAATGGCCAAGATATTAAAATTGTACCTATTCCTGGAGCCGGTCATCGTCCCCATGATGAAATTCCAGATGTTGTCAATACTCAAATTGTCGATTGGTTAGCGCAAAAGGGATAATTTCGCACTCACAGCCAGAAAAAGGGTAAAACACAGCTAAAAAGTCTGGGATTGGTAATTGGTAATTGGTATTTAGTAATTAGAGTCAAAGATTACCGATTACCTAATTCCTACTCAGCTAGGATAGGGTACTTTCTTTCAATTGCATCTTGACAAAATCCACATTATGTGTGTTCTATGATGGAGTTTGATGTAAATCATGATGCCGATTTTTCTAAAGTTGGGTATCAAGTAATTCGAGAATTAGGACGTAACCCAGAAGGAGGACGCATTACTTATTTAGCCAATCATCTAAAATCTCAACAAAAAGTAGTTATTAAAGAATTCTGTTTTGCAAATATGACTGCTGATTGGTCTGGAGTAAAAGCTTATGAACAAGAAATTGAACTTTTGCAACAATTGAATCATCCCGGCATCCCTCATTATATAGATTCTTTTGTAAAACCAGGATTTTTTTACCTAGTACAAGAATATAAAAATGCTCCATCATTAGGATTAAAACGCTGCTTTCACCCTGAAGAAATCAAGCAAATTGCTTTGTCTATTTTAGAAATTTTAGTTTATTTACAACAGCAGTGTCCTGGTATAATTCATCGAGATATCAAACCAGAAAATATTTTGGTAGATCAGCAATTAAATGTTTATCTAGTTGATTTTGGTTTAGCACGTTTACAAGATGGAAAAACAGAGTTAAGTACTTTGGTCGCAGGTAGTCCTGGCTTTATGCCACCAGAAGAACAACTTGGTTATGTGTTAACCCAAGCTTCAGATTTATATAGTTTAGGTGCAACATTAATTTGTTTACTCACTAATACTAGTGCTGCGGATATCGGAAAATTAATTGATGATAAATATCGCATTAATTTTCAGAAATTAATTCCCCATATTAGTCTGAGTTTTGGACTATGGTTAAAGAAAATGGTAGAACCTAATTCCAAGCGTCGTTATCCTAATGCTGCGGATGCTTTAGAAGCACTAAAACCAATTCAGGTGCTTGCTTCTGGTAAAAAACTAGATAATTTATTTGCCGCAATACATCAGAGAAAAAATATAATTATATTAGGATTAGCTGCTATGGGTATTTTAGCTATACTGGGAACAAATTTAATGGTTTCTCAACCTGGTGGTGCTGCTAATTCAATGAAAATAGACAATTTCCCCAAAAATAATTAACTGGGTGATTGGTAATTGGTGATTGGTAATTGATATTTCTCCCCTGCCCCCTGCCTTATCCCAACGACAATTTTTAACGCCAACCTATTTAATGGTGGGTTACGCTGTCGCTAACCCACCCTACAATTTTTGGGTAATTTATTTTTTTTGTTCCCTTAAGCTATAGTCACATCAGGAGATAAATAAACATCTTGAATAGCGTGAAACAGCTTGACTCCTTCCGCAAATGGACGCTGAAAAGTCTTCCTTCCAGAAATTAAACCTGTACCTCCAGCACGTTTATTAATTACAGCAGTTCGTACAGCTTCCGCAAAATCATTTTTACCAGAAGCACCACCAGAATTAATTAATCCTACTCGTCCAGCGTAGCAATTTAATACTTGATAACGAGTTAAATCTATAGGGTTATTTGTTGTTAATTCTGTGTAAACTCGCTCATCAGTTTTACCATAACTGTTACCAGTCGCTTTCGCAATTGCCCCATAACCATTATTGCATTCTGGTAATTTTTGTTTAATGATATCAGCTTCAAGACTTACACCCAAATGATTAGCTTGTCCAGTTAAATCAGCAGCTAAATGATAATCTTGGTCTTGTTTAAAATTGTTATTTCTCAGATAACACCAAAGTACTGTTGCCATACCCAATTCATGGGCATTTTTAAAAGCATGACCGACTTCCTGAATTTGGCGGCTAGATTCTTCTGAACCAAAATAAATTGTTGCCCCTACTGCTGTTGCACCCAAATGCCAAGCTTGCCAAACATCAGCAAACATAATTTGGTTAGATTGGTTGGGATAAGTCAACAATTCATTGTGATTGATTTTGGCAATAAAAGGAATTTTGTGGGCATATTTGCGGGCAACATTGCCTAATACCCCCACGGTGGTAGCGACAGCATTACAACCTGCTTCTATTGCTAACTTGATAATGTTTTCCGGGTCAAAATAAATAGGATTAGGTGCAAATGAAGCCCCGGCTGAGTGTTCAATTCCTTGGTCTACAGGGAGAATAGAGAGATAGCCTGTATTGGCCAATCTTCCTGTAGAATAGATTTGTTGTAGGTTTTTCAAGACACGCGGAGTGCGATCGCTATTTAGCCAAACTCTATCTATAAAATCCGCACCGGGCAAATGTAGCAAATCTGAGGAAACCTTGGCTTTATATGTCAGTAGTTCTTCAGCTTCCTTGCCCAGCAATGACTCAATGGAATTAGCTTCTAAAAGAGTTGTAGTCATGGAATTTAAGTGATTTTTGATGGTGTCAAGGTCTATTTTTTAACCTGTACAGCAGGAAAATTTATTCTTTAGACACTAATACTATTTGGTATATTGAATTATAATTTTGCCTACTATCTATAGACATATATAATTCTTCCTGCTTCCTTTACATCTTTGCAGTAACCTGCGGGAAGCCCCTCTGCATCTATATTTAATCCATATTCTTTGAATAGGAAAAAAGCAGCAATTTTCTGGAATTTTTACCCAAACCGTTAGAGGGTGTTTGAAAAGTCTCCTTCCATGTCATGCTGAGGAACGTAGCATCTCAGTATGTCGGCTAAACTCCAGATTCTTCGTTGCGTAAGACTCCACTCAGAATGACAAATTATACGTCCCTAAACTTTTCAAACATACTCTTAAAGAAATACCTCCAAAGGTATATTTTAATATTTTACTTGCTAGTCAAATGCTTGTAAAACAAACAGATATTATGGTATTCTTACCTGCTACGACTCGTTATAAAATACCAGGAGAAGCACAAGAGAAAATACGCAAGCCGGAGTAATTTTTAGTGCAGAAATTCCGGTTAAACGTGTTGATGAAGCAAATCCTGAGTGAGAAGTATTTAGTGTATATTGCACCTATTCAGTCAGGGAATTTGCAGGTGCATTAGTCCGGAGGTAATGTTTTACTAGTTAAGAGTCAGCATTCTGGGAAAAGAGAACCAGAGACGCTGTTATACTAAAAACGGGTTAAAAGTGTCATTCTGATCGAAGTGAAGAATCTCCGAGATACTTCGCTACACTACGTTACGCTCAGTATGACATAAGTTCAATTTTCAACCGTTTGCAGTATATCAATCTGGAAAAACTAACTTAAATATTATTACAGCTTGGAGATTAAGTATGCTGGGTGCGATCGCAGGTGATATTATTGGCTCAATCTATGAGTTTAACAATATCAAAACCAAGGACTTTCCCCTTTTCGATGATAGATGTCATTTCACAGATGATACAGTATTAACCCTGGCAGTGGCAGAAGTTATTCTCAACGCAGACGAATTCCCTGACAAAACTAAGTATATTGATAAATTCCAATATATTCAGCAATTTAAATCTTATTACGGCGAATATCCCCATGCTAATTATGGTAATCACTTTATGAAATGGGCAGATTCCGGTAGTACCGAACCGTACAACAGTTGGGGTAACGGTTCAGCTATGCGGGTTAGTCCAATAGCATCTGCATTTGATAACCTAGATATCGTATTAGAAGAAGCAAAACATTGTGCCGAAGTCACTCATGACCATCCTGAAGGTATTAAAGGCGCACAAGCAACAGCCGCATCTATCTTTTTAGCCCGTACTGGCCATGATAAAACTACCATCAAATCCTATATCCAAAAGACTTTTGGTTATAACTTAGAACAAACCTTAGACGAAATTAGACCTGATTATGAATATGATATGTCTTGTCAAGGTTCTGTTCCTCAAGCAATTATTGCTTTTTTAGAATCAACTGATTTTGAAGATGCAATTCGTAACGCTATTTCTATAGGTGGAGACAGTGGGACTATTGCTTGTATTACAGGTAGTATTGCCGAACCATTTTATAGTGGTGTTCCAGAAGATATTGCAGAATGGATTTTCACTAAATTAGATGATCATCTCTGGACTATTACTGATAAATTTATGTCTCAATATTACGCATAGGGTATACTGATAAGTACGGATTTTAAAATTTGTAAATTCTCCGTGCTACTCTAAAATTAGATTATCTTCCAATTTACCGCTATGTCTATCTCCCAAGATTTTGAACTCCCACAAGATTTAATTGTTCCAACTGGAGACTTATATAGTGATGAACCACCATTAGATTTTGAACTCCCAAGAGATGTAATTTTTCCGACCAAGGATTTAGAAAGTAATGAACCACCATTAGAAAGTGATTCACATTTACGCCAGATAATTCTGCTTTTACAATGTTTAGAATTGTGGTGGGGAAACCGTAATGATTTTTATGCTTCTGGTAATTTAACAGTTTATTATAGTTCCCGTCAGCCTAAATCAGAAGACTTTCGTGGCCCAGATTTTTTTGTAGTCAAAAATGCAGAACGCCATCCTCGTAAAAGTTGGGTTGTTTGGCAAGAAGATGGTAAATATCCTAATATAATTATTGAATTAATTTCAGATGCAAGCGTATCAATTGATAAAGGGTTAAAAAAACAAATTTATCAAGATATTTTTCGCACCCCCGAATATTTTTGGTTTGATCCCAATAATTTAGAATTGGCTGGTTTTATTTTGGTTGGTGGTACTTATCAACCTCTAGAATCTAACAATCAAGGTTGGTTGTGGAGTCAGCAGTTAAGTTTATATTTAGGTATTCATGAAAATAAATTGCGCTATTTTACAAATGAAGGATTAATCATCCTCACTCCTGAAGAATTTGCTGAACAAGAAAAACAAAAATCGGAACGTTTAGCAGCAAAACTGCGAGAATTAGGAATTGACCCAGATACAATTTAGATCCTTTTAGATCCTTTCTCACTCTCCCTCCTAACTCCTTCTTCTTTCTAACTCCTGACTCCGAACTCCGAACTCCTGACTCCTGAATTTTGGATGTCCCTAAAAATAAATATGCAATATAATGATATATCCATCACTATTGCCACGATTAATTTTGATAATTTGGTGAATTTTTATATTCAGCTACTAGAACAAGAACCAAAAAATCTCATTCCCAATGTTTATGCTGAGTTTCAAATTTCAAACTTCAGCTTAGGTATTTTTAAACCCAAAAAAGATAATGAAGTAGAATTTGCAGTAAATACTAAAAGTCCGCTCAGTTTGTGTTTAGAAGTGAGTAATTTAGAAAATGCCATAACTCACCTAAAATCTTTAGGCTATCCCCCTCCAGGAGACATTTCCAGCGCTTCCCACGGTCAAGAAGTTTATGCCTATGACCCCGACGGCAACCGCTTAATTTTACATCAATCTCATCATCGGTAACTGACAAATAATTATTCCCCAATTCCTCAATGTCAATAACTCAAAACTACAAATTAAATCTGATTCAATGGTATCCCGGTCACATTGCCAAAGCTGAAAAAAATCTCAAAGAACAGCTAAAACGGGTAGATGTGATTTTAGAAGTGAGAGATGCTCGTATTCCCTTAGCTACAAACCATCCGCAAATGAATGAATGGGTGGGGGATAAGTCAAGGATATTGGTGATTAACCGATTAGATATGATATTGCCACAAGTGCGATCGCACTGGACAGACTGGTTTAAAAACCAAGAACAAATCCCCTACTTTACCAACGCTCAACACGGTCAAGGTATCACAGCTATCACCAAAGCCGCACAAGCCGCAGGAATAGCACTTAATCAACGCAGAAAAGATCGAGGAATGTTACCCCGCGCAGTCCGTGCTGTCGTCATAGGTTTTCCCAACGTTGGTAAATCAGCATTAATCAACCGTCTCTTAGGAAAGCGAGTAGTTGCTAGTGAAGCGCGTCCTGGAGTCACTCGTCAACTGCGTTGGGTAAGAATTTCCGATCAATTACAACTACTAGATGCTCCCGGTGTCATTCCCTCCAGAATGGAAAATCAAGACGCAGCCGTTAAATTAGCCATTTGTGATGATATTGGTGAAGCCTCTTACGATAATCAACTCATAGCCGCAGCATTTGTAGATATCGTCAACCAACTTCAAGAAACCCACCCTCATTTATTACCAGCACACCCCTTACTTTCACGCTACGAAGTTGACTCCATTATCCATACAGGTGAAGAATATTTGCAAGTCTTAGCAGAACATCGCTACAAAGGAGATGTAGAACGTGCTGCAAGAACTCTCATCACCGATTTTCGCAAAGGACTGTTAGGCAGTATACCCTTAGAAGTGCCACCTCAATAATGACAATAGATTATTAAGTAACTTTCACTCCGAACTCCGAACTCCGAACTCCGAACTCCTAACTTTTAAGCTACTTGCTCGCATTTTCAAAATTAGCATTGTTCCTGATGTAAATAATATTCCTAAGAAAATGTTTTTCCAACTGAGGCTTTTATCACTTTCATTTATCAAAATAACTTCCAAAATGACTGAGGGTAATAAAATGCCACTAGGAACTAATATCTGAGATAATATCACCCTATTTTTGGCAAAAAGACTCAGCAAAGCTAAAACTGCACCTAACGGAATAAAAGTCAGAGCGTAATAAAATACTTTTTGATGGAAGGGAATCAACTCTAGTAAATTGAAAGAGTAAGAACGTTGTTTATTGTCGATATAGACTTGAATGGTTCCTTTAGAATATGTGATGAGAATTTGGTGAAATTCCTTGTCTGTAAAAACATTGGGAACTATCAATTGTAAATCTGTACCATTTTCCCCAGTAATTGGTGTTCTTAACCTTAATTCTAGAGAATCATGCTGTTGTAAAATTGTCAAATTACGCCGCAAAGAATTATTAGAAATAGAAATTATCCGTCCTGAACCCGTTTGTTGAATATTGTCAGTTGCAAGAGTAGTACTCAGAGTAAATTCAGACTTTTTACTGATATTTTTACTGATATTTTTTACAGGCTTGGCTGTTTGTAACCACTGGCTAGAACTCAAAAAAATGCCTTTACCTTCTCGTATATTTGTAGGTTTTCCTTTCCATAATAGTTTTGGTGAATTTCCTTGTTTCTCTTGACCACAACATTGACCATTTAATTGATAACTAGCTAAAAGAGAATCACTAATATTTTGAAAGTAATTAGCATTATTTAAGCCTTTTTCTACTTCATGATTTGATATTGCTCTATCAGTAATATAAAGTTCCAAAATATATCCTTGCCAAGGTCTATCTCCTGTCCTTTCATTACCAAGTATCAACGGATAATTTAAATCCCAATTACTTAAATTTGTTGTACTTTGCCAGATAAATGAAATCAGTAAAATAAAAAATACATAAGCTGCAATTAAGCCCGTGATTCGTTGATTTAATTGTCTCGAACTACCAGCTTGAATTTGTGAGAATCTTTTACTTAGACTTTGATAATTCCAGATATAAAAAACTGCAAAACCCAAACATCCTCCAATCGTATTATTGATAATATCTGCTGGGGTTGGAGTTCTTGAAGAAATAAATATTTGTAAAACTTCAACCGTTGAAGATAAACCAGAACTCAGCAAGAAAACAATGAAAATTTTTAATCCTGGTTTGATTTTCAATTTCTGTAGAAAATTGGCACAACAAAAACCCAAAGGCATAAATAATAAAACATTATTTACCTGATCTTGGAAAGAACTGGCATTGTTAAAACTAGCAAAAAATTCAGATGTAGAAAAACTCTGAGGTAATGAAAAATTAAAGGGGTAAAGTGTAGCTACAGATACTACCAAAATACTAAATAATACAAGCAGCAAATTCACTAGATATAATTTTGACCAGAAATGTTTTTGATTTTCATCTTGAGCCATAATAATATCTTCACCAATTTCTAAACAGCTTCACAGAATAAAATTCTAGAACCATACAAACTAAGTCCACTTGTGTGGGTTTAAATATTGAGAGTCTGGAGAGGTAGTCCTTGTTTGTATAGCCCCATCATTATAGAGTGAATGTATTTTGATAAAAGTATTGTCATAAGTAACACATTTTAATTGACTGACTGCAAATATAAGTTGTTGTGCAGTGTTTTTCAGGTAGATAAAGTGGTCGTGAACCTCTATGATAAATAAATATTATCGTAAGAATTCAGGAGTCAGGAAAAAAAAGAAAGAATAAAATTTTTCTCTTCCTTTATGAGTTCCCTGCTAGATCAAACATTCTGTATCCTGAATTCTTACATATTATCCAATGCCAGCATCTTTGAATTAAACTACATTCAAAAAAAATCATTTTTGTAGTTTTAATTACAAAAAATACTGGCTATAAGCTGGTAATAAATACTGGAAGTTTTATTTAACTATAATTAATTGTCACAACTTTTTTATATTATTGATTTATGTAATAACATGGTCAACTAACTAACAATAGTTACTCCATTTTTTTTCAACCAAGGCAAAAAAAGGACTGTCTTGCTGGAAAAAAGCTGCTTCCTGCTACGTCTACAGAGATAAAGGGTTGTAGCTGGCTGAGAGTAGGTTATCCCCTGCTGATTTGCTCCTAGGTAATACCCACGCTATAAAATTATTACTTTTGTAGTATTGTAATATTTAATACGGCGATACTTGTCGCAATGCCGTTAACAGTGTCATAAAGACAAGGTAATGTTATAACTTACACCAATCAGCCTGGTTAATCCCTATGTCTGATATCTGATGTGTAAAAGTTCTGAAAAAAAAGTTAGATTTAATACTTGTGTTCCTAACTGCCCGTATAAATGTATTACACCCATGACAGAACTCATACTACTCCTAACAGAGGGTAATACTGAGACTTCGGTTTCAGTAAATCAAGATGTATTTATTATCGGTCGTTTGCCAGAATGCGACTTGTTTTTACCTTTTGGGGGAGTTTCCCGTAAACACGCCCGCATAACCAAAACTATTGATGATAAGTGGGTTATCGAGGATATGGGTAGTAAAAATGGGACACAAGTAAATCTAACACCTGTTACCTCAGTCCAAGAGTTGAGTGACGGAGATGTTATTTGGTTGGGTAATGTCAGATTGACAGTTATGTTTTCATTAGCTGATTCACTTTTACCCGTTCAATATGTACCAATTACAGAACCTAATAGTCAGCAAATAACTATTTTGAGGAATGTTGAAGAACTCCAACAACAATGGATAAAAGCTAGTGATATTCATGATATTAACAATAATAAAGATAAAGTTATTGCCCGCCTGAAAGATTTGGTAGATATAGCTAAAAATCTCTGTGCAGCAGCATCTATTGAAGAGATTTTTTTTCAAGTTCAAGAGGTGGTTTTTCGTTATATAGATGGTATAGAACGATTGGCATTATTAATTGATGTTGATGGTTCTGGTTATTTAGATTTAATAAATTCGGCAACTAAGGATATTTCTCAACAGCAAACTTTACTATCTAATGGCAACTGGATTAGTCGCAGTATTTGCCAAAGAGTGTTTACTGATAAAGTGGCTATTCAAAGTGCTGATACTCAAAGCGATGAACGCTTTTCTGGTGAATCTAGTATTTTATTTAAAGGTATTATGAGTGTCATGGCAGTACCTTTATGGGATGAAAATAAGGTGGTTGGTGTTCTCTATGCCGACGGTAAACTTTATTCTTCCCGCTGGGAAGAAGAAGGGGAGGAAGAACTGAGCTTTTTTTCAGCTTTAGCAAATATTGTTGCTTCTAGTGTTCAACGTTGGTTATTGGTAGATAAACTCAGAACTGAAGAGGTGATTCGTCACCGTCTAGAACGGTATCATTCTCCAGCAGTGGTAAAGCAGTTGATATCAGTTAGAGGTATGAAGAATGGACGGTTGGCTCCTGCTGAAAGTGAAATCAGTATTTTGTTTGCTGATTTGGTGGGATTTACTGCTATTTCTGAACGACTTACACCCACAGAGATTGCTGAATTATTAAACAATTTATTTGAGGAAATGCTACAAGAAGTATTTGCTTATGGTGGTACTTTAGATAAGTATATTGGGGATTGCATTATGGCATTTTTCGGCGCTCCAGAACCACAACCAGATCATGCCGATCTTGCTGTTGCAGCGGCTAAGGGAATGCTGAATCGTTTGCAAAATCTCAATGCTAATAATTTTTGGGATGAACCTCTACAATTACGCATTGCTATTAATAGTGGTAAAGCTGTTGTGGGTGATGTTGGTAGTTCTCAAAGGGTAGACTATACAGCATTAGGAACGACAATAAATGTAGCAGCCAGAATGGAACCAATCTGTCCTACTGGTGAATGTGTGATTAGTGAAGTTACTTATAATATGCTTTCACAATGCTCGGAGTTTCAGGAAATGGGAGATTATCGTTTTAAAGGTATTAATCGTTTCATTAAGGTTTATCAGACAAAAATGAATTAAATTAATTCGTAATTCGTATACATCGCCAGGCTATAGAGACATGGGGAATTACACAATAGGGTTAAAATTTTGATATAGCTTTGGTGATTAATCTGTGTAACACTAGGAAGCTACCTCAAGCTATTTTTAAACGGGAGGTCAGGTCATGGCTATAGCCACCATTAATCCCGCTACCGGGGAAACTCTCAAAACCTTTGAGCCGCTGAGTGATGGAGAAATCACCGCTAAACTAGATTTGGCACAGCAGGCTTTTGAAAAGTATCAAAAAACGAGTTTTACTGAGCGATCGCACTGGTTGCAACAAGCAGCAATAATTTTAGAACAAGAAAAGGCAGATTTTGGTAAATTAATGACCCTGGAAATGGGTAAACCATTGAAAGCTGCGATCGCAGAAGTGGAAAAATGCGCCTTTGTCTGTCGCTATTATGCCGAAAATGCACCTGGTTTTATGGCTGATGTCACAGTCAAAACCGATGCTAGTCATAGTTTCATCCGCTATCAACCATTAGGGATAATTTTGGCTGTCATGCCTTGGAACTTCCCCTTTTGGCAAGTTTTCCGTTTTGCTGCACCAGCACTAATGGCAGGCAATGTCGGCTTACTCAAACACGCTTCCAATGTCCCCCAGTGTGCCTTGGCAATAGCAGATATTCTCCACCGTGCAGGTTTTCCAGCAGGTGCATTTCAAACTCTGTTAATCGGTGCTGCTCAAGTTGCCGATTTAATGGCTGATGACCGCGTAAAAGCTGCTACTTTGACGGGAAGTGAACCAGCAGGTGCATCTCTAGCTGCGGCCTGTGGCAAACAAATCAAAAAAACCGTCTTGGAATTGGGGGGAAGCGATCCCTTTATCGTTTTAGAAAGTGCAGATTTAGAAACAGCAGTTACCACCGCAGTCACAGCCAGAATGTTAAATAGTGGGCAATCTTGTATTGCCGCTAAACGCTTTATTGTCGCCGAAGCAGTAGCTGATAAATTTGAAAAACTACTGTTAGAAAAATTTCAGGCGCTAAAAGTTGGCGATCCCATGCTACCAGATACCGATTTAGGCCCATTGGCAACTGTCGATATTCTGGAGGATTTAGACAAACAAGTCAAAACTGCTGTGAAAAGCGGTGGTAAAGTCCTCATCGGTGGAAATCGCGTAGCAGATTCTCCTGGCAACTTTTATCCGCCAACTATTATCATAGATATCCCAGTAGATACAGCGATCGCTCAAGAAGAATTTTTTGGCCCAGTAGCGTTGTTATTCCGGGTTCCTGATATCGACGCTGCCATTAAATTAGCTAATGATAGTCCCTTTGGTTTAGGTGCAAGTGCCTGGACAAACAACCAACAAGAAAGCGATCGCTTGATTCAAGAAATTGAAGCAGGTGCAGTATTTATTAACAGCATGGTCAAATCCGACCCCCGCCTACCTTTCGGTGGTATTAAGCGTTCTGGATACGGACGAGAATTGAGCATTCAAGGCATACACGAATTTGTGAATATCAAGACTGTTTGGGTGAAGTAACAGGTGACAGGGAACAGGTGACAGGTGACAGAAAGAAGTAAAGATAAATATTCTTCCTCATCTTCCCCAGTTCCAAGACTTATTTATTATTTTTGAGGAAATCAAATGAATACGGCAGAATTATTAGTACAGTGCTTAGAAAATGAAGGAGTGCAATATGTTTTTGGACTTCCAGGTGAAGAAAATCTCCATGTTTTAGAAGCCTTAAAAAATTCATCCATTAAATTTATTACAACTCGTCATGAACAGGGTGCAGCATTCATGGCAGATGTTTATGGACGTTTAACAGGAAAAGCGGGAGTTTGTCTTTCCACTCTTGGCCCTGGGGCAACTAATTTAATGACAGGTGTAGCAGACGCTAACCTAGATGGTGCGCCTTTAGTGGCAATTACAGGACAGGTGGGAACAGATAGAATGCACATCGAATCCCATCAATACTTGGATTTGGTAGCGATGTTTGCACCAGTCACCAAATGGAACAAGCAGATTGTCAGACCAAGTATCACACCAGAAGTCGTGAGAAAGGCATTCAAGCGATCGCAAACCGAAAAACCCGGTGCAGTTCACATCGACTTACCAGAAAATATTGCCGCTATGCCCGTCGAAGGCAAACCTCTGCATAAAGATAATAGCGAAAAAACCTATGCCTCTTTTGCCAGCATTCGTGCCGCCGCCGCCGCAATTTCTCAAGCCGTGAACCCCATCATCTTAGTAGGCAATGGCGCAATTCGCGCCCAATCTAGTGATGCCGTCACGCAATTTGCCACCCAGATGAATATTCCCGTTGTCAATACTTTCATGGGCAAAGGCGTAATTCCCTACACCCATCCCTTAGCATTGTGGTCAGTGGGATTACAACAACGAGATTTTATTACCTGCGGCTTTGATAATACAGATTTAGTCATCGCAATTGGCTACGATTTAATCGAATTTTCTCCCAAAAAATGGAATCCTGAAGGCAAAATTCCCATTATACATATAGCTGCAACTTCCGCAGAAATTGATAGTAGTTATATTCCCAAAGTAGAAATTGTCGGGGATATTTCTGATTCCCTCAATGAAATCTTAAAATTAGCAGACAGACAAGGTAAACCAAACCCTTACGCCATTAGCTTACGTTCTAATATTCGCGCTGATTACGAAGAATACGCCCATGATGAAGGCTTCCCGATTAAACCGCAAAAACTAATTTATGATTTGCGACAAGTAATGGGACCAGATGATATTGTTATTTCCGATGTTGGCGCACATAAAATGTGGATGGCAAGACATTATCATTGCCATAGTCCTAATACTTGCATTATTTCTAATGGATTTGCTGCTATGGGAATCGCAATTCCTGGAGCTTTAGCCGCAAAACTTGTCAATCCTAATCGTAAAGTTGTCGCTGCAACCGGTGATGGTGGATTTATGATGAATTGCCAAGAATTAGAAACAGCTTTGCGTGTAGGTACACCCTTTGTCACTTTAATTTTTAATGATGGTGGCTATGGTTTAATTGAGTGGAAACAGGAAAATCAATTTGGTAAAGGTAACTCGGCTTTTGTGCATTTTGGCAATCCTGATTTTGTTAAATTCGCAGAAAGTATGGGATTAAAAGGCTATCGAGTTGAATCTGCAACTGATTTAATTCCTGTGCTTAAAGAAGCTCTAATTCAAGATGTACCTGCTGTGATCGATTGTCGCGTAGATTATCGAGAGAACCGTCGCTTTACTCAAAAAGCTGATGACTTACATTGTGATATTTAGTGATGTCATACAGTCGAGTCGAGGCTGGGGAAACCCTGTAGGGGCAATTCATGAATTGCCCCTACGGTAAATCAAGGATTTCACCACCTTTTTGCTTAGAATCCTGTTAAACTTCCCATCCTCAACAGGGGTGGGATTTTTTCTAGGGAATTTTACTACAAAAAATAATTTAAAATAGCGGGCTATTTTCCTGAAATTTCTGTAAAATCAAAATCTAAATCACAAAAATCGTAATTATTCAAACAATGTGTCTTGAATTTACAGGAAATCGCTTGAACCATTGAGTAAAATTTGAATTACTTATGTTGCGTCGGCTAAGTTTGTTTCCTATATTGCTGAGTGTCTTACTGATGGGTTGTTCTCCAGCAACCACAGCTAAACCTCCTACTGTGACATCAGGTTCCCAAATTCAAACATCAACACCTAAAGGTCAAAATTTGCCAATTTCTGCTGAAGCGACTCTTCCCAAGGGGACAAAAATAAAGTTAGAAGTAGCAGAAACACCCGAACAGCAGATGATGGGGTTGATGTATCGACCAGCTTTACCAGATGACCGAGGGATGTTGTTTGTTTTTCCTTCAGCACAACCAGTCAAATTCTGGATGATGAATGTACCTGTATCTTTGGATATGGTCTTTCTCCATAATGGGGTAATAAAGTATATTCAAACTGCTGCACCTCCTTGTAATAGTCAGCCTTGCCCCACCTATGGGCCTAATGTACCAATAGACCAAGTAATTGAACTTAGGGCAGGACGAGCTACCGAATTAGGCTTACAGATAAACGATCAGGTCAAAATTAAATTCTTAAAGTCTGGTGCTTCTGAGTAATTAGTTATCTGTTATCCTCATAATCTGTTTACTTTATGAAAAATTCATCAAGTTTTGATGAAGATTTTTTGTAAAAAAACTATTCCGTAGAATAGTAACAATAATAGTTAAGAGGTTAATATTTAGCTGTAGTGCTAATAACATCAACCTTGCTTACTTTCCAACTAAAATCCCGGCTTCAGAGTTTAGTTGGAAAAATCCTCCCTTTGACATAAGTGTAAATAGTCATCAATAGAGGAGTATAGGGCATGGAATCTTTTTTACTCGATGTGTAATTACATCAAGCACAACGAAGTAAACAGGATGAAGCAAATTTGACTAGGAGTTAGCGCTACTTTCAGATTTAGTTAAAC
This sequence comes from Anabaena sp. EIM26, assembly GCF_057568715.1. NCBI lineage: Bacteria > Bacillati > Cyanobacteriota > Cyanophyceae > Nostocales > Nostocaceae > Anabaena > Anabaena sp. EIM26. The sequence goes on from NZ_CM172472.1 coordinate 5,110,445, forward strand.
AAGCCGGATGAAAGTTACTTTTTTGCAAAAACTCTCAGAACCATTAATCTAATTTGCTCTGAGAGGAATAATAAACAAACTGTGCTGAATTATTTATCAAGTCACAGCATAGTGACACATAAAATACTGGCTTTAGATCGCTAAGAAAAGAGGAAACGATATATGATAATACACTCTACCCAAGGAGGTGAGATAAAAATGGCACCATCAAGATATTCTCGTTTGATTAATTTTCTCCAAGAAGATTTGGCAATTTCCGCTGCTTCCCTCGCTGTAGCGCTGCGTCACCGTGAGCAAGACCCAGGTTCTTTAACTATGATTCTTTGGCAGTATGGGTTGATTACTCTAGAGCAGTTAGAACAAATTTATGATTGGCTAGAAACGGCATAAGTAAGGAATTCAAAATTTAAAAATCCATTGCTAGTAATACCAAAAAAGAAGAATAATGGCGACAGATGGATCTACAGAATTCAGATATAAAAAGGAATTCCAATCCAAAATCTAAAATCCAAAATCTAAAATGGTATGACTGTATGCAAATTAAATGTGGAACGGTTGAGCTACTTCAGGAGAATTGAGGTATGTCAAATCGACTCTGCCTTGTGCAAAGTTTGATAGATGGAGAAATTTACTTTGAGCGTTTTTACTTATTGACATTCAAAATAAAAGGGCGAGTTAATCAAACAACTCGCCCTTTTGTTGTTAGGAGTCAGGAGTCAGGAGTTCGGAGTCAGGAGTCAGGAGTTCGGAGTCAGGAGTCAGGAGTCAGAAGGAAGAAGGAAGAAAAATAAAATCTTCCCAATGCCCAATGCCCAATGCCCAATGCCCAATGCCCAATGACTATTGTCCAAAAACTCTTGCTGCTGCGGCTACACCTGCACCAGAATTGAAGTTTTCATGGCCGAGTTCTAAGAGAACTACTTCTAGTGAGGCTATACAGCTGAGGATATCGCGATCGCTCACAAAACCCAAGTGACCAATTCGGAAAATCTTATTACTCAGATGGTCTTGACCACCAGCTAAAGCAATATCAAAGCGCTTTTTCATCAATGACCGAATTTTATCCGCTTCTATTCCTGGGGTTGCTACGGCTGTAATTGCTGGACTGGCACATTCATCCGCTGCAAACAATGGTAGATTTAAAGCCTTCATTGCTGCACGAGTAGCATTTTTTTGCCGTTCGTGACGAGTAAAGATTGATTCCAAGCCTTCTTTTTTCATCATCCCCAAAGTGGTGTGTAGTGCCACCATTAAGTTAACTGGGGGAGTAAAAGGAGTTGTATTTTTAGCAGTAGCTTTGCGATATTTACCTAAATCTAAATAGTATTTTGGCAATTTCGCAGTTTTGTAAGCTTCCCACGCTTTGGGACTAACAGACACAAATCCTAAACCGGGGGGTATCATGTAGCCTTTTTGGGAACCGGAAGCGACTACATCTAAACCTAAAGCATCAACAGGTACATTGTAAGCACCCAAGCTGGTGACAGCATCAACAATAATTAAGGCTTCTCCATGTGCTTTCACATGGCTGTTGATAGTTGCCAAATCATTAATTACACCTGTGGAAGTTTCGCTGTGGGTAATAATGACAGCTTTGATTTCCTTGTTGGTGTCTGCTTGCAACTTTTCAGCAAACTTATCTGGGTCTAAGGGTTGTCCCCATTCTGCGGTGATAGCTTCGACATTTAGCCCAAAAGCTTGACCAACTTCTACCCAACGTTCACCAAATTTACCATTAGAACCAACTAAAATGCGATCGCCTGGAGAAAGAAAATTAATCATTCCCGCTTCCACCGCACCAGTACCGCTAACATTCAGCATTAGCACATCACTTTCAGTCTGATGTAGCCATTTGAGGTTTTGAGTCACCTCACCCATCATGTTGCTGAATTCACTGGTGCGGTGTCCAATAGGATGCTTGGCTAATGCCAGTAAAGCCGCTTCTGGAACCGGAGTGGGGCCAGGAATCATCAACATCAACTTGTCGTCCATTATCTCTATCCTAAAACTCAAATAAAAGTCAAAATTGTGTGAGAATGGTTAAATCTGATGGCAAATTATTAGATATTCATCTACTCACATCTTGCTCCCAGCGATGATTAATCAAAGCTACACAGGCAAGACGCTACACGTCTTACCGAAGAAGCAAAGGCCACCTGAGTGGGTTTGAAACCAAACCTGTCATCAATTTATGGTAGCTGAGAGAGTGACATATTCAGTAGGTATTAATCTGGAGTGATGACTTTTTCGCCATGATGATTAAGTGACCAACGGTGGTCAACCGTAACAGCAGAGGCTTGACAATTTTCTTCCAGTCGCTTTTGTTGTGATGCAGCTTTCCGCAGGGTAACAATTAGCTGACTGACCTGATGCCGTAAATCTGAGTTCTGACTCACTGCATTCATGGTTTGCTTTTCTAAAAGTTGAAGTATAAGTTCGTAATGGATAGGTGCAGGTAAAGGAAGTTGCTCCATGAAGTTAATTTAAAATCTTAGATTTTGTCTAATTCAGAGTTGATCTCTTCTAAATAAATTGTTACACAGGAAACAAATTTTGGTAATTGGTAATGGGTGATTAGTCATTGGTCATTGGTCATTGGTCATTGGGAATATTTTATTTTTCTTCCTTCTTCCTTCTTCCTTCTTCCTTCTTCCTTCTTCCTCCTGACTCCTGACTCCTGACTCCTGACTCCTGACTCCTGACTCCTGACTCCTGACTCCTGACTCCTGACTCCTGACTCCGAACTCCGAACTCCGTTCGCGTAGCGTCTCCGTTCGGCGAAGCCGTGCCGTAGGCATAGGAGAAACTCCGAACTCCTGACTCCTGCCCCCTGTTATTTACCAAAAAGATTAGTAATCGCCAATTTTGGATCTGGTTGTTTTACCAAAGATTCACCAATGAGTACAGCTGATGCACCTGCTGTTTCTACTACACTTATATCCTCTGGGTGATGAAGTCCTGATTCACTGACTACGAGAATATTTTTTTCCTGCAATTGACTACCTCTTTCTTTCAGTAGTTGACAGGTGGTTTGTAAGTCAACAGAAAAATCTTCTAGATTGCGATTATTGATACCGACTAAAGAAACACCATCTAAGGCTAAAACTCGGTCAAGTTCTTCTAAACTATGGACTTCTATCAAAGGTACCATTTTTAGCTTGTTAGCAATTTTGACAAAGTATTGTAAATCTTGATCGCTGAGAATTGCCGCAATTAATAAAACTGCATCTGCGCCATTAATTCGTGCCAAATACATTTGATAAGGATAAATGATAAATTCCTTACATAGTATTGGCAAATCTACGGCAGCACGAACCAAACATAAGTTTTCAAAACTACCTTGAAAAAACTTCTTATCTGTGAGGACAGAAAGACAACTAGCACCACCTGCTTGATAGGATTTGGCTATTTCTACGGGATCAAAATCTGCACATAAAACGCCCTTACTAGGAGAAGCTTTTTTAACTTCAGCAATTAATGCAGGTTTGGTTTTACCTTGACGAAGTGCGGCGATAAAATCACGGGTTGGAGGTGCAGAAAGGATTTTTTTATGCAGTTCTGCCAAAGGCTGCTTTTCCCGCATTTGCTCAACTTCTATTTCTTTTTGCCAAACAATTTCCTCTAAAATATTATTTGGTGTGGAATCTGGCATAGCTATCTGATAGCGCAATATAGAAATATCAATAGCCTGACTAGGTGAACGACGACGAATTTGCATTTTTGAACAGGGAATAGGGAACAGGGGGCAGGGCGCAGGGCGCAGGGCGCAGGGTGCAGGGGGAGAAATATTTATCTTTCTTACTTCTTTCTGCTGTCACCTGTCACCTGTTCCCTGTCACCTTCTTCTAACTTGCGATCGCTCTTTTATAAGCTTCATCCAGTACTTCTGATAGTGTAGGATGGGCGTGGACTAAGTAGGCGAGGTTCTGCACAGTTTGCCGGTTAGCAACTGCGGCTGAGGCTTCGTGAATTAAATCTGATGCGTGTAATCCGAAAATATGCACACCTAAGACTTCACCTGTATCTTTACGATAAATCACTTTAGCGATACCATCAGCTTCGTTTTCTGCTAAAGCTTTAGAATTACCTTTGAAATAACTCTTACTGGTAGCAATTTCAAATCCTTCAGTTAAACCCAATTCTTGGGCTGCTGTTTCTGTTAAACCCACATAACTAACTTCTGGGTGAGTGAAAGCGGCTGCGGGAATGCTGCGATAGTCTACTTTTTTGTCTCTACCAAGGATATTTTCGACAGCAATGATACCTTGACCAGAAGCCGCGTGTGCCAGCATCATCTTCCCATTTGCGTCACCAATAGCCCAGAGGTGGGGGACAACTTCACCTGCTGATAGTACCGCCATACTGTCGTTAACAGGGATGAAATTCCGTTTATCCAGTTCCACACCCACAGCATCTAAACCGAGATTTTTGGTAGCGGGAATGCGTCCTGTAGCTACTAAGCAAGCATCTACTTCTAAAACTTCTAAATCTTCTTTAGTTTGGAAGTTTGCTAACTCAATCACGACTGGAGAACCAGGAATAATCTTTTTCGCGTAGATTCCTACTTTGGTTTCAATATCGCGGGGAGTAATTAAAACCCGTTCTGCCAGTTTAGCAATGTCGCGGTCAAATCCTGGCATTAATACATCTAGGGCTTCAATCATGGTGACTTCACAGCCCAAAGCGGTGTAGATATCAGAAAATTCTAAGCCGATGTAACCACTACCAATAATTGCTATCCACTTGGGTAGGGATTCTAATTTTACCCCTTGGTCGCTGGTAAAAACTGTTTTACCGTCTACTTCAATTCCGGGGGGAACGAAGGGAACAGAACCGGGGGAAAGAATGATATCTTGGGCGGTGATGGTTTTTTCACCTTTGTCTGTAGTGACGGTGACTTTTTGCGTCCCGGCGATTTTTCCCCAACCGCGAATGATATCGACTCCCAAGCGTTTGAGGCTGTTGGTTAAATCACCTTGAATTTTAGAAACAAGATTATCGGCATGATTAGCGATCGCTTGCCGATCAAATTCTACATTACCAATTTGAATTCCCAAAGATTTCAGGTGGTGGGCGTTGCGTAACTCCCGCACTCTTCCAGAAGCCGCCAGCAGCGCCTTAGAGGGAATACAGCCCCGGTTGACACAGGTTCCACCCATATCTGCTGCTTCGATAATCGCTGTTTTCAGACCGTAGTTAACAGCGTGTAGGGCTGCGCCATGTCCACCTACACCCGCGCCGATAATCACTAAATCGTAATCAAATTCAGAACTCACGTTAGTCTCCCCGTTTTTTTAGCCTACTTGTTTTAACTGTATATCCCCTCTGTGGCAACATTTCAGCCGATGCGTTATTGTTCAGAATGAGGATGACTGGGTAAAATTATAGTTATATTTTGATAATGGGTTTTTCATCACACTGTGCAATTTTAGCGGATTTTCCAATATTTTTGAGTTTTGGTACAGCGGATGTGTTGAATATTTAGAGTAACGGGAATATTAATCAAGGACTTAGATTTGCTCATCATTTTTTAAACTTCCAACTCAACCATAGTCAAAACTCTCAACTCCTTTACCCGTTTTAAAGCCACATCATTCGTCAAAAACGCCTCACAACCAGCAGCAATGGCTGTATTTCGCGTTCTTCCCACTCATTCCGCAACTGATTTACCCATTCTTGGGCATCCATTCCCGCTAGTAAATTGGGAGCTATGCCATAAAAATCAGTTACCTTATACTTAGTTTTTGGAGTTACCGCAACAGCTTCTACAGATTGCTTCATCTGCTTCACCAAATGCTCTAATACCTGCATCTGTTCTACTAGAGTCAACTGATCAATTTCACTTAAAACACGCTCAATTGAAAAGCTCATTATTTCTCTCCTGGAAATCACGCACCTAACTCTTTAATTAACCCACCCACGTTTTACAGCTTCGCTCAATGCAGTAGATTTCCGCAATAGCCCTTCTTGATAAATTTTCATTAGTGCTTGTAATTCAGAATGTTCTAACTCTGTGAAAATACCAGCTTGTTGTCTGTCTAGCAACTCACTCAAACGGCTATCTTCTTCAGGTTTCATTTGCAATTCTGTCAAAGCTAAAACTTGCTCATCAGAAAGTGTTGATACGGTTTAAAGGGTTGCTGCTTCCAAGCTAATAGGTGGAATAGAAAATTGGATAGTATCAACTAAGATGCTTGCTAAATCACGGTTTGCTAAACGTGCTAAGTGTTCCAATAAACGTCATCTGGTAGAGTAATTGGGGAGCATCCCAATTTTGCAAAAACATTACAAATTGTCATTCTGTTCACGTTCACGTAGTGTGCCGTAGGCATAGTGTGGCGTTAGCCATACGGAACGGAGTGAAGCGTTCGCGCAGCGTGCCGTAGGCTTTAGAATCTCGCGAGATGCTTCATTGCGCTTCGCTTCATTCAGCATGACAGTAAACTTACACATTTGGGATGCTCCCAGTAATTGTGATTTGGTTACTCATATTTTTACATAGTTTTTCTTTACCTTAACATTATCAAAAAAATTAATTTGGTGTATCTTGATTTAAACTAACCTACTACAATAGAGTATAATTAAGTAATAAAAAGTTTGGCAATTTTTTCTATGAAAATTCCACTTTTAGAACAGGAAGAGGAAAAACTGGTAACTGTACCTGGTGTTTCTTGGCAACAGTTTAAGACTATTGAGGTGCAGTTACAAGAAAATCATGCCGTGAAATTGGCATATTTAGCAGGGGTGCTGGAAATTATGTCTCCTATTGGTGATAAACATGAATATGTAAAAAAAACGCTTTCTTATTTATTAGAAGCGTACATGAGACATAAGGGGATTCGGTTTTATGGTAGGGGTGGTTTTACTTTAGAAGAATCTGGTTATGCTTCGGGAACACCGGATGAGTCTTATTGTATTGGCACTAATAAAGAAGTTCCTGACATTGTAATTGAAATTATAGTTAGTAGTGGCACAATTAAGAGAACTGAATTATATAAACCTAAGCGAGTTCCAGAAGTTTGGTTTTGGAGAAATAATAAAATCCAAATTTTTAGTTTAAATGCTGTTTTTGAATATGAAGAAGTTAACCGCAGTCGCTTTTTACCAGATTTGGATAAGGAGTCATTGTTACGGTTTTTAGCAATTCCTGATCAATATGATGCTGTATCTCAATTCATTGAGTTTATGAGTGAGAAATAAAAATTTATTCCAAATACTTATAACGTTTAGATACTCGTAAAATCTGATCCAATAACTCTTCTGAAATGATAATTTCTACAGATAAAGGTTGTAGGAAACCAACTGATTCTAATATTTTTATTTCATAATTACAGGACTTACGAATTGGCATATTCAGTAGGGTGCGTCAAACTTTATAAATCCTGCAAATAAACAGATATTTGATATCTGACGCACCATAAAATAGATGTTAAGTGTGACACTTGCGTAAGTCATAAACTATTCTGATTCGCAATGCCAATAATATAAATATTAGTGTCTAAAAATAAACGTTGCGGGATATCATGACTCATTTTGATGCTGTGCTTTTAATAAATGTTCCTCAGCCATTTCTCTTTTCACATCTTGAATTAAATCAATAATTTTCTCATGGGAATCATATCCTGTATTATCTAAGGACTCCTTTACCTGCGCTGCTAATTTTTCTAGGGGAAGTAATGTTTGTTGATGAAAATATTCTTGCTGAATTTGTGCAGCAGCTTGTGTTAAAATAAGTTTTAACTCAGTTTCTAGAGTGCGTCCATTTTGTTCTGCTTGATATTTGAGTTTTTCGACTAAGTTGGGTTCTAGGTTATCTATAATTATTTTCATATTTTTTGATACATTTGTTTTGTTTATTTAAAAAAATAGCATTTTTCAATGTCTCGTCCAAAACGCAATTTACAACCAGGTTTCTGTTATCACATTACTACCCGTTGCAATAACCGTGAATTTCGACTTACACGGTTAGAATGTCGGGAAGTGTTTCTTTATGCGATTAAAAAAGCACAACAAAAGTATGGTTTTAAACTCTATGCACTGTGCATTATGAGTAATCATGTTCATTATCTCCTAGAACCAAAACAACCAGAAGAATTACCAAAAGTTATGCACTGGTTAAACTGGTACACTGCTATGTGTTTTAATCGAATGCTGAACCGTACAGGTCATTTTTGGGAAAAGCGATATCACAGTACAGGTTTTGAAAATACAGATTATCGTCGTGCCTTAAATACTTTGCGCTATATTCACGCTAACCCGAAAGCAGCAGGAATACAGCAAGGATTTTTTTATGACTTTAGCAATTACGGCACTCATGACCGCTTGAGTAATGATGGTATCACTCAATGGCATCCGGCATTTTTGCAATTGGGGAGAACTCTGGAAGAATGTGCAGCTAAATATCGGCAGTTTTGCAAGAAGTATAAACCAAAGGCCAAACCAGAAAAAAGAAACCACTGGGGAAGTCGGTTTTTGCCGTCAATGAAGAAAAGCGGTAAAAGCAAGAAGTCTCCAGGACAGATGAGTTTACCTTGGGATAAGCAAAAGGTAACGGAAAGTACGGAGGTGCAGGAGGTAGCAGAAAAATTTATCCACGCAAATAGCTTTTTCTCTGCCGTGCCAGGTAACGAAATTCGCAAATGCTGATTCTAGCGTGGGAAAGGGGGCTGTAATAAATATTTACGAATCTCGGAAAGCCTTAGATGTTACAGTTTACAAGTCTCGATGCGAGAGAAGTCTAACAAAAGGATGGAAGGTATCATTCAAAACATTCAAAAGGTTGTACAAGGAAGGTATACCTTATATTGTAGGTAGGTAGACCTAAGGTAGGTATGTGTCCTTTGGGTGACTTCATTGTATAAACTTTATCCACCCACTTTCCTTCCACTGTCCATCCCACCTTTTCTTTAAATTTTATCCAGGCTTCTTCATAATACTTGCCGTCAGCTATGCCACCGACGCTCAAGTAAATTTCCTTTTGGATGCTGAAGCCAAATTGACCATTGCTATATTTTACCCATAGTTTGTCAATTGTGCGAAGATCAGTACAAGGAAAGTTTAAAAGTTCTTCGTTCCTAATCCAGTCGCCTTTCTCACGGCCTACAGCCTTTAACATTACCAGATATGTTTCATAGTCTGCATCTTTCCAGTTACCTGCTTTGAGTAAGTCACGCAGTTTAGTATAGTCTATGCCTTTTTCTGAGCTAAGGTCATCTTCACTGCTAGAAGTTTTCTTTTCCTCTGAGGTATTATTTGGAGACGAAATTAACCTATCCTGAATTGGTTTTACATCCTCATCTCTGAGTTTTAAAAGTTGCTGGAAATGTTTTAACTCATCTAATCTAACTTGGGTGAGATTTACTTCATGCTGTACAGCCTCTTGCAAAGCTTCTTCATACTCTTTCAAATTAGCTTGGTATATACGATAAGGTTTTAGAACTTCATCCTGTATTTGTTTAACTTCATCATCTGATAAACCTAATTCATTTTGATGACGTTTTAAAATTCGATTACCAATAGTTGAAATTTTACCATCACCTAAATATTTTTCTACTTCTTTGCGATACTTCAATTTTGGATTGCCAATAGGTGCTTTTGCTACCTTAATTTTGAATCCTTCTTCCACAGCATAAATCTTGGGACTCATCGCTGGTGCTGCTTCCTGCACTTTTTTTCGTGCAAATTCATGCAATTCATCAACAGAAATCACGCCATCATTATCAGTGTCAGCCGCTCCAGTTTCAATACCATTAACAATGTAACGGGTATAAACTGATAATTCTTCTCCTGTTTGTTCAAAGGAATATTCGCTAGAAGAGGAAGAAGTCAAAACTGCCCTACCTTTTCCTCCCAATTGCTGATTAATGTTAACACTACTATCATCTTTTGCTTTCATCCCTTCGGCAAAAGCACCACTAAAGCAAGCATCCAGAATAATTACCTGTCGCTGAGAACGGCTTCTGTCCATGAATTTATGTATTGAACTGGCAGCAGTAGCACTAGTTATGACTAAATCACCATTACCATATTTGCGAGTTTCGCTATTAGTTAAATATAAATTACCACTATCATCTGTAATTCCATGACCAGAGAAATAAAGCAGCAATAAATCATCTTTTTGACGGTTAGCAAAAAGCTTTTCAATAGCATTTTCCATATCCTGTCTTTGGGGATTTTGCATGACTATAATTTCACCCTCAGCAAAACCACCCATTTCTGGATGCTGTAAAACTCGCTGCATTGCTTCCACATCTTTTACAGCCCCAGCCAAGTTATTTAAGCCTGGTTGATATTCACTTACCCCTATCAGTAGTGCAATTCTCGCCATTATCCAGCCTTATTTGTTGTTAATAAAATCTTGTGCTTTTTGCCAAGCAAAATCAAATTCTTCTTTACTACTGGCTTCGACATTGATTTCCCGACCATCTGGGGCTTTAACATTGAGTTTAATCGGTTTGTTACCCAAACGTTCTGCCAAAAATCCGAACAATTTCAAAAAATTAGCAGGGTTTACTTGTGTCGTTAGCAGTCCAGGTAAAAAACCCCCTCCAGCTTTGTTTCCTTCTGGTGGGTTGGGGTCAATAACGCGGTTAACTTCTTCTACTTCATCTAGCTTCTGCATTTGACTCAGTAGCTTCTGCACTTCCTGATTTTTTTCCTCGTTGTCTAAGTCTGAATCAGTGAAGGCAATGGTAATTTTAAAATTGGATGTGTCCGACATACTACCAGGCTGTTATTTCAAATTTGCTCATTATTATACCAATATCAGCCTGATAAATTGCGTTAATAAGGTAATTTTTGCCCATTTTTTAGAGCGAAGTACGAATTTTTCCCTTACAGGAGCTATGATAGCTGATCGGTCAATTCATAATTGAAAAAATTTGATTCTTATACATTCTCAATAAATAAGACTTTCTCCCCAGCAATATCTAACATCAAAAACAATCGCTACCATTTTCTAAACGAATCATATTTCTATACTGCAAACGGGTGAAAACTGAACTTATGTCATACTGAGCGTAACGTAGTGCAGAGAAGTATCTCGGAGATTCTTCACTTCGTTCAGAATGACATTTTCAATACTATTGCCAAAACCCTGAAACCCTATTGATATCGTCACGATTTCATTGGGTTCAAGACCTATTTAGGAAAATTGGCAATAGTATTGATTTTCAAACCGTTTTTAGTATACATAATATAATGAGGATAGAAATTCTATCTTTAGGATTGTCAAGAATGTATCAAACAGATCCGCCACTTTCCCCTAAAGAAACATTACCAACAATGTATGATCTTCCTAGCGAAGACCCGGAGGAACCAGGCTTGCCAGATCAATTTCATTTATTGCAACCACAATTGTTAGCAGAAACATTCCGTCCACCAAATTATCCCACTCAAGAGATATTTACAGGCAGTGATCTGAATCTTTACTATGATTTGCGTCATCCTTCATGGTATAAACGCCCAGATTGGTTTGGAGTTTTAGGTGTACCATATCTGTACGAAAATAGAGATTTAAGATTAAGTTATGTGGTGTGGCAAGAAGGAGTAAGCCCTCATATTATAGTTGAATTACTCTCACCTGGAACAGAAAAAGAAGACTTAGGGCAATCATTAAGGGATGTTGAAAAACCTCCCGGTAAATGGGAAGTTTATGAACAAATTTTAAGAATACCCTACTACGCCATCTTTGACCGTTATAAATCTGAATTTAGAATGTTTCAGTTAAAGGGCGCTCGTTATGCTGAAATAAATTTATCAGATGATCGGGTTTGGATTTCAGAAATAGAATTAGGTTTAGGGGTGTGGCAAGGCACTTATAAAAATGTGGAAATGCCTTGGTTACGTTGGTATGATCAAGATGGTAATTGGATATTAACCAGTACAGAAAGAGAAAGACAAAAAGCTGAACAGGAAAGGCAGAAAGCTGAACAAGAAAGGCAGAAAGCTGAACAAGAAAGGCAGAAAGCTGAACAAGAAAGGCAGAAAGCTGAACAAGAAAGGCAGAAAACAGAAAGATTAATTGCCCAATTACGATCGCTTGGTGTTGAACCTGATTTAGATTAGATGTAATCTCTTATTCTCTAATTCCCAGTCATAGACTGGGAATGAATGCTATCTTGATGAAACTTTCCCATCTTCACGCACTTCTAAAAGTGGATACTTATGAGCAGGTTGCAAACGCTGGCGAATTGTCCCAATGATAATATACAAAATTGGCACAATAAACAAACTTAAAAAAGTCGCAACAAACATACCTCCAAACACAGCAGTACCTAGAGATTGACGACTTGCTGCACCTGCACCTGTTGCAGTTACCAAAGGGAAAATACCCAAAAGAGTTGAAAAGGCAGTCATCAAAATTGGACGTAAACGCCCTTGTGCTGCTTCTACTGCGGCTTTAGTAATTGATAAACCTTGTTGTTCTCGTAATTGATTGGCAAATTCTACAATTAGAATTGCGTTTTTACTTGCTAAACCAATTAACATTACTAACCCTACTTGGCAAAATACATCATTACTTAAACCCCGTAGTGATTGCGATGCTAAAGCTCCCATAATAGCTAGAGGAACTGCAAGCAAAATAATCAAAGGATCTACATAGTTTTCATACTGTGCCGCTAATACTAAAAAGACAAAAACTAAGCCCAAAGCAAAAATGAGAGGTGCTTGTCCACCTGATTCTTTTTCCTCGGCGACAATACCCGACCATTCATATCCCATACTCGTGGGTAAAATCTCTTTTGCTAGTTGTTCCATAGCTTTAGTTGCTTGTCCAGAACTAAAACCAGGAGCCGGAGAACCGTTAATTTCAATTGAGCGTAATAAGTTGTAGTGATTGATTGTTTGCGCTCCGGTTGTAGGAGTCAATTTGACTAAACTACTGAGAGGAATCATCTGATCATTGTCAGAACGCACATATAATGAATTGATATCATTTGGGTTTGAGCGAAACTGAGCATCTGCTTGGATATATACCCGATATGTGCGAGATAGAAAATTAAAGTCGTTGACATATCTGGAACCCAAGTAACTTTGTAGGGTTGTGAAGATATCTTCAATGGAAACTTGCAGAGATTTAGCTTTATTCCGGTCTACCTCAATTAAAATTTGGGGTGTATTGGCTTTAAAGGTGCTAAATACAGCTTGTAATCCTGGAGTCTGATTACCGCGCATCATAAATTGACCGACAGTTCCCAGCATAGAATTTAAGCTGTTAGTGCCGGATATGTCTTGTAACTGAAACTGAAAACCACTAAAACTGCCTAAACCGCGAATTGCGGGGGGATTAACTGGAAAAACGCTGGCTTCGGTAATTCCTGAGAATGTTTGTGCTAATTGACCAATTAGGGCTTGTACCGTTTGATTTGGTTTGGTGCGTTCGTCCCAGGATTTGAGAGTAGAGAAAATTACGCCGCTATTAGCAGTATTCCCACTAAAACTAAAGCCACCAATGGCAAAAGTACCTGTAATTTCTGGCAATTTCAGGATTTCGGCTTCTACCTTACTCATGACGTTGCTGGTGTATTCAAGTGAAGAACCTTCTGGCCCTTGAATGATGGTGATGAAATAACCTTGGTCTTCGTCAGGTAGAAATGATGATGGTACGGTCATGTACAGCCAAGCCGTAATACCTAATAAACCAATAAATGCGATCGCAACAATCGCTTTTATTTTGGTCAAAAATCTGACAGATCGCGCATATCCCCGCTGCATGGCATCTAAAAACCAGTTGATTCGACCAAATACCCAGCCGAAAATGCCTCTGGGTTGGGGTCGAGGACGCAACAGCAACGCCGCCAGAGAAGGTGTGAGAGTTAAAGCTAAAAAGGTGGAGATGACAATAGAAAAGGCAATTGTGAGGGCAAATTGTTGATAAATTTGTCCAGTGGAACCTGGGAAAAATGCTACAGGTACAAACACAGCCATCAGTACCAAAGAGGTAGCAATTACCGCTCCAGTCAGTTCATGCATAGCTGCGGATGCGGCTTTTCGGGGTGATACTCCCTTTTCTTGAATTAAGCGGGAGATATCTTCAACTACGATAATCGCGTCATCAACTACCATCCCTGTTGCTAGGGTTAAACCGAACATGGTTAAGGTGTTGATAGAAAAGCCAAAGGCTTTAACGAAGGCGAAAGTACCAATTAAAGCCAGGGGAATAGTGATGACAGGAATTAAAGTAATGCGCCAATCTTGTAAGAAAATAAAGATAACAAGAATAACAAGAGCGATCGCTTCTAATAGCGTCTTCACCACTTCCGCTAAGGACTCTTCTACAATCGTAGTGGTGTCAAATGCCACTTGATACTTCATCCCTGGTGGAAAGCTTTGAGAAAGTCTCACCATTTCCTTTTTCACTGACCTAGCAACGTCCAAGACATTACTTCCCGGTGTCGGAAAAATCCCTATCCCTACACCTTCATTAGCCTTAAATCGGAGAAATGAGCTATAGTTTTGAGCGCCAAGTTCTGCTCTACCTACATCTTTCAACTTGATCAAACTACCATCAGCAGCAGTTTTAATCACTAAATTGTTAAACTCCTCCGGTTCTGTCAGTCTACTAACCGCCCTCAAGTCAATTTGATACATCTGCCCATCTGGTGCTGGCTGCTGTCCAATTTGCCCCGCACCCACCTGTAAGTTTTGTTCATTGATGGCATCAACAACATCTTGAGTAGTTAAGTTGCGACTAGCAAGTTTATTAGGATCAAGCCACAGACGCATTGCATAGAGGCGTTCACCAAAAATCCGCGCCTCACTTACACCTTTGATGCGTTTTAGAGCATCTGCTAAATACAAATCAGCGTAATTACTTAAAAATACAGTATCAAATTCTTGATTATCACTATATAAACCCATCGCCAACAGGATATTGTTCGACTGCTTACTGACAGTAACTCCTGTTTGCTTTACAGACTCTGGTAACTGCGGTTCAGCCAAAGAAACGCGGTTTTGTACCTCAACGGCGGCAATATCTTTATCCCGCGAAGCATCAAATGTGACAGTAATGTTGCTACTGCCATCATTACTACTACTCGAAGTCATGTATTTAATGCCTTCGACACCATTAATCTGACGTTCTAAGACAGTTGTAACCGTGCTTTCCACAATTTCTGCACTAGCACCAACATAATTAGAATTGACAATAATCTGCGTCGGACTAATCTCTGGATACTGTGCTGTGGGCAAAGTCGGAATACTGATTGCACCTAACAGCAAAATGATAATAGCGCAGACACTGGTAAAAACAGGTCGCTTAATAAAGAAATCAACCATAATTAATTCGTAATTGAAAGCGAGTAGTCAGTAGTCAGGAGTTCAGTAGTGAAGAGAGTATCTTTCTAATCTTCCCAATCAATCACTCAGGCATTATCGGTAGTCCATCTCTGAGGTTTTGGATTCCGGAGACGATTAGTTTTTCATCTGCTTTTAGCCCTTCAATTACTTGGTAATCATTACCTTTGATATTGCCTAGCTTCACTCGCTTTTGCTTGGCTATTAATTGGGAAGCACCTTCAGGAGATTTTTCTGTTTGGGCTACAAACACAAAGTTTTCTCCGGCTATCCGAGATACGGCTGTTGTGGGAATCAAAACTCCAGAACGTTGATCCCAAATCACTCTGGCTCGAATTAATTGATCTGCCCGTAGTTGACCTGCGGAATTGTTATAAAGTGCTTTAACGAGTATTGATTGGGAATTATTATTGATACTGGGAGAGATAAAAAATACTTCGGTAGTACCCAGGGTTTGACCTTGGGCGTTAATTAATTCTACTGGTAATCCCTGACGTAATTGGGAACCTCTTTCTAAGGGAACAGGGATTTTAACTTCTAAAGGTCGATTTTGAGTAATGGTAGCTAATGGTGTGGAATTACTGACAAAATCACCTACTTTAACAGGGACATCGCCGACAGTACCATTAAAGGGAGCAGTAATTTTGTAATACTGAAGTTCTACTTGTTGTTGTCTAACATTGGCATCAGCTTGGAGTAAGGATTTTTCTGCCTGAGATATGGTAGCTTGCTGGGCTTGAATTCGAGAATCTATCGCCCCTAGTTGGGCTTTTGCTGTAGCCAGTCTATTGGCATATTGATCTTTAGTTTGACGAGACACTGCTCCTTGTGCGGCTAATTCAGAGTAGCGATCGTAATCCTGCTGATTTAAGCGCACATCAGCAACATTAGCGAGACGTTCTGCTTGCAGAGATTTGAGGGTAGCGCGAGCATTTTCTAGTTGTGCCTGAGAAGCTTGACCAGCAGCAGACAAACTATTCACTGCGGCTTGTTGCTGTCTGGCATCTATTTGCATAATGGCTGCACCAGCTACGACAGGATCTCCTGATCTGACAAATATTTGGGCAACTTGACCCTGAATTCTGGGTTGGAGATTGACTGAGCGTCTAGATTCTAGACTGGCAATATATTCTGTCGTATCTTCAACTGTGCCTGTTTGCACTGTCGATAGTTTGACTTTTACTGCTGGGGGTTGAGCATTAGCTGCGGCTGGATTTTGGTTAGGAGTTAGCAACTTCCAAGCTATAGCCGTTCCACCCCCAATTACTAAGACTAGAGCTAACAATAAGCGTAGCCACCGTCTTGATTGTGGCGGTGGCTCAAATGATGGCTGAGGAATATCTTCAAAATCAGTTTGAGGCTCAGGAGATGTCATAGCTGATAGAAAGTTGAAGGAGGGAATATTTAAAACTCTATCTGGAACTGTATTATATTGATTTTGAAATTCCTCATTTAGCATGAGGTACTAAAAAAATTTATGTGTTAGCTCATCTCAATATACAAGATTTATAATTTTTTACAATCTACCGGAAGGTTAATTATAGGACTTACCCATTGAGAAAATCTATCAAATATAAATTATGGATTTTAGCTCTTGTAGGGTGCATCAAACCAGATAATTTAGCACACAAGAGATTTTCTCTATCTCACGCACCGCACTAACAAGTTTAAAAGAGATCAGATATAAAGATGATGCCAATCATGCTTTTTGCTGGTAATGATTGGGAACTATAGAATTATAGAAACGGATAGGGTGGTTAGGACATCAACCAAATGATGAAAATCTTGCTAAAAAAGGGTTTTAGTCCTGAATTCTGACTCCTGACTCCTGCTATAAAGTCAATTTCAGACCCTGGATAGGCAAGCGAAACGACAATGACTAGCGATTTTATCACTGTAGATAAAAGTACGTATGACTCTCTGCAACAAGAAGTAGTAGAACTACGTAAAAGAGTTGCAAATTTGACTCAGACTCAATTCTCAACTCCTGTGAAGTATAACTATGAACAGATAGACTTATTCATGGAATATACACCAGCTGCGATCGCTATCTTTGACTGTCAAATGCATTATGTATTAGCAAGTCGGCGCTGGCGAGAAGACTATGGCTTAGGCGATGAAGAAATTATCGGCCGCAGTCACTATGAAATTTTACCCAATCTTCCCCAGTATTGGCAAGAAATTCACCAACGCTGTTTAGCAGGTACATTTGAAAAATGTGAAGAGGATAGTTTTTCCCGTGCTGATGGCACAATTGAATGGGTGAAATGGGAAATACATCCTTGGTATCAAACAGCCAATGAAATCGGTGGCATTATCATGTTTACAGAGGTAATTACCACTCGCAAACAAGCAGAAATAGCCTTAGCAGATAGTGAAAGACGTTATGAAGAATTAGAAGCTAAAATAAATGAACGTACAACCGCTTTGCGTCAGAGTGAAGCTCGGTTACAGAGATTGGCAGATAATGTACCAGGAATGATGTATGAATTTCGTTTATCACCCGATGGCGAAATGTCTTTTCCCTATGTGTCTTCAGGATGTCGAGAACTCTTAGGATTAGAACCAGAACAGATTCAGAAAGATGAATCACTGATATTTAATTCTACTCATCCTGATGATATTAATAACATTAAAGCAGTAATGTTTCAGTCTGCTCAAACCCTAGAAAACTATCAGACTGAGTGGCGTATCACAACCCCTAACAAGCAGAAAAAATGGGTAAAGGCAATAGCTAAACCAGAACGTCAAACCGATAATGGAATCCTCTGGTATGGCTGTCTATTTGACATCACCGAACTCAAACAAGCAGAGGCACAATTACAAGAAAAGGAAGAATTCCTCCGCAATATTTATGAAGGTATTTCACAAGTTATATTTGTCGTTGATGTTCTAGATAATGATGATTTTTGCTTTGCAGGTTGGAATTCTACAGGAGAAAAATTATCAGGAATAAGTCAAGCAGATATTATGGGCAAAAAGCCAGAATATCTACATGGAGAAGTAGAAGCTGTAATAGTACGTCAACGCTACCAAAATTGTATAGAATCTGGTACAAGCATCAGCTATGAAGAATTACTCACTATTAAAAATGAGCAGACATGGTGGATGACTACGCTCAATCCTTTGAAAGACAGTGATGGTAGAATTTATAGACTAGTGGGGACAACTCTGAATATTACAGAACGCAAGCAAGCTGAAGAAGCACTCCAAGCAAGTCAGCATTTCATTCAACGTATTACCGATTCTTCTCCCAATCTTCTCTATATTTTCGACTTAGAAGAACAACGTAACGTTTATACCAATCAAGCAATTAGTGATTTCCTTGGTTACTCTAATCAAGAAATGGAAAAAATTGATGCAGATTTCATGTCTTCCATTATCCATCCAGAAGATAGGGAAAAAGTTATAGAACATTGGCAAAGGTTTATTAATGCTCAAGATGGAGAAATTTTAGAAATTGAATATCGCATGAAAAATGTAAATAGTGAATGGTGCTGGTTATATAGTCGAGATACCATTTTCTATCGTCAAAGCAATGGTCAAGTTAAGCAAATTTTAGGAGTAGCTACAAATATTACAGAACGAAAAAAAGCAGAAATAATGTTACAACAGCAGACCCAAAATTTAGAAAAAACTCTACTGGATCTCAAACAAACACAAATTAAACTTATTCATAGTGAAAAAATGTCATCACTGGGAAATATGGTTGCTGGTATTGCTCATGAAATAAACAATCCAGTTAATTTTATTCATGGCAATCTTTCACCAGCAAATGAATATGTTAAAGACTTATTAAAATTGGTCGAATTATATCAAAAATACTTCCCTGAAGCACCAGAAGAAATTCAAGAAAAAATCGAAAATATAGAATTAGATTTTATCAAATTAGACGTTATCAAAATTCTCAATTCCATGAGTGTAGGCACTGATCGCATTCGAGAAATTGTCCTTTCATTGCGTAATTTTTCTCGTTTAGATGAATCAGAAATTAAGGAAGTAAATATTCATGAAGGCATTGATAGTACTTTGATGATTCTGCAAAATCGCCTAAAATCCAAACCCAATTATTCGGAAATAGAGATAATTAAAAATTACGGCGATTTGCCATTAATTCAATGTTATCCAGGTCAACTCAATCAGGTCTTTATGAACATTTTGAGTAATGCTATTGATGCTTTAGAAAATGCAGACCTAGTTAATAAAAACAGAAAAATTCATATTGTTACTGAACAAATTAATAATCACCGATTAGCTATCAGGATATTTGATAATGGTCTAGGAATTCCTGCGGAAATTATTCCCAAATTATTTGACCCATTTTTTACGACAAAGGATGTAGGTAAAGGTACAGGTTTGGGACTTTCTATTAGTTACCAAATTATAGTAGATAAACATCAAGGTAATTTATATTGTTATTCCACCCTTGGCAAAGGAGCAGAATTTGTGATTGAAATTCCTATGACTCAAATAGCGTAAAAATTCAGGAGTCAGGAATCAGAAGAATATTTTTCTCTTCTGTTCCCTGTTATATCAAACATTCTGTATCCTGAATCCTGACCAAATACCAACACACAAATAAGATACTTTTTGGTGAAATTTTCCATAATTTTTATATATAATTAACATGACACCTATTTGGGTGACAATTGCCCAATGTGGCAAAATCTTAACCATAAAACGCTAAATTTGTCAATTTATTGTGATTGGCTGCAAATAACAGCATTATTTTGGTAAACTACAACCTGCGTAAGATATTAGTGATTAATCGTATTTACAAAACCGGACTTGTACGAGCTTCGGTCTCAATAACAAAGGTTTAAAGATGTTTACTTCATCAGAAACTCCTATAATTGCGGCAGTTGTGCTAGTCGCTTTCGGCATTTTGGGTTGGGGCTTTTATCGTGCCAAACCCTTCGGTAAGCTGGGAATCTTAGCCTGGTTACAGTCGGTAGTATTGATGGCTCCTTGGCTGCTGTTCTTTGGCTGCTTTGCCGCTGGTATTTACATCAATATAGCGGGTGTATTGTTGTTGCTGGTAGCTTCAACTGGGGTGTATATTTTCTTGGGTAAACAGTTACGCGATGCTGGTCAAGATGCCATTATCAAGCAACGAGCCACAGAAAGACTAGCGGCTGAAACCTCCCAAGCAGCAAATTCCACAAAAAATGGCAACAATTCAGCAGTAGTTGCAGAACTGAAACCAGAGGAAATGACAATACCAGAGGAAGATTTGCATACAATTAAAGGTATTTTTGGTATTGACACATTTTTTGCTACCGAAACTATTCCTTATCAAGAAGGAGCAATTTTCAAAGGTAATTTACGGGGAGAACCAGAAGAAGTTCACAACCGTCTCACTAAAAGTTTACAGGGACGTTTGGGTGATAAATATCGCCTATTTTTAGTTGAAAACACAGACGGTAAACCTGTGATGATTGTTTTGCCTAGTCGCAATGATCCACGTCCCATGCAGTTACCCCAAAAGGTATTTGCAGTGATTTTGTTAGTGGCAACTATTGCTACCAGTCTAGAAGCATCAGGTTTATTACTGAATTTTGATTTATTCTCCAGCCCATCACGTTTTCCTGAAGCTTTACCTATTGGTTTGGGCATATGTACAATTTTAATAGCCCATGAAATTGGTCATTGGTTATTAGCAAAACGTCACCAAGTCCGTTTGAGTTTACCGTTTTTTCTACCCGCTGTACAAATTGGCTCTTTTGGGGCAATTACCAGATTTGAATCTCTTTTACCTAATCGCAAGGCGTTATTTGATATTGCTGTAGCAGGGCCAGCTTTTGGCGGTATTGTTTCTTTGCTGATGTTGGTGACAGGCTTGTTGCTTTCCCACCCAGGTAGTTTATTTCAGTTGCCAAATCAGTTTTTCCAAGGCTCGATTTTGGTGGGTAGCTTGGCGCGGGTTGTGCTAGGTGCGGCTGTAAAAGCGCCTTTAGTAAATGTCCATCCTCTAGTGATCATTGGTTGGTTGGGGTTGGTGATTACGGCTTTAAACTTAATGCCTGCTGGACAATTAGATGGGGGGCGCATTGTGCAGGCAATTTATGGACGCAAAACCGCAGGAAGGGCTACGTTTGCGACTTTAGCTTTGCTGGCATTGGTGTCTCTGGGTAATACTCTAGCGATGTACTGGGCGATCGTCATTTTCTTTTTACAAAGGGATGCAGAACGCCCCAGTTTAAATGAAGTTACTGAACCGGATGATGCTAGAGCCGCTTTAGGTCTTTTAGCTCTATTCTTGATGATTAGCACTCTTTTACCTTTAACGCCCTCTTTAGCTGGACGTTTGGGAATAGGATAGAAGAAGGAGTTCAGGAGTCAGGAGTCAGGAGTCAGGAGTCAGGAGTTAGGATTCAGGAGTCAGGAGAAAGATAAATATTATCCCATCTCCCTATCTCCCAAATCCCTATGGTTTCCAGCCTGTTAGCAAGTTAGGATAACCTGCGGGTTTGGGGAAGATTTGCCGGAAACCAGCTTGACGTTCTGAGGCTGTTTCTTGGCTGAGGTTCCAGAGGGTTTCATAGAAGAAGAAGGAAACTCCGGCAAAATTGCGATCGCGCACTTTCTCTACTTGTGTTTTAATCTGTTGCATGGGAACTGATCTATTTTTCAAGCCGCTCAATATGCCAATGCTGACAGGAATATGGCTTTTTGCAGCTTTCACTTCTGGGTATTCTAATTCGCTGATAAACACATTTAAATCATTGCGATATATCTGCAAAACTAGATCTTCAACTAATCCCATTCTTTCCCATTTCTGCCAATCTGCTAAAAAGTATTCATAAGAGAAACGTTGGGGATTAGGCGCAACGGAAACTAAACAATCTTTTTTATTAGCTTTAATTGCTATAAATACCCGCTTCATAAAATCGGTGATTTTATTAGCTCTCCACCTTACCCATTCTGGATCTTTGGGGTTTTTGGAGGGCGCTTTCCCACCATGTTCTTTTTTGTATAATCCTATAGTGTAGGCATCATATCCTAATTCTGATGGTAAACCGAAATGGTCATCAAATTGAATACCGTCAATATCATAATTTTTGACTATTTCTACAATTAAGTCTTGAATAAAACTTTGGACATCTGGACGAAAGGGACTGAGCCAAACACGCTCATGCGTACCTTCTTTAACAATTTTAGTACCGTCACTGCGGTTAGTGAGCCATTGGGGACGATTTTTAGCTAACAAAGAATCAGCAGGAGCCATAAAGCCAAATTCAAACCAGGGAATAACCGTTAAGCCTTGTTTATGTCCCTCGCTGACAATCTCTTTGAGCATATCCCGCTTTTGTAAACCCGGTGTGGGATCAACGGATTTACCAGTTACTTTAGCTGCAACTTTGCTAGGATAAAGTGTATAACCCCAATTCCAAACAGCGGGATAAACTGTATTAAAGTTAAGATCATCTAAGCGTTGTAGAGATTTCTGCAAGCGTTGGCTCTCAAATAAAACATCACTATCAATATTGGTTAACCATACTCCCCTTAATTCTGATGTTGTCCGCTGGGGAATAGCCGTCTGAGCTTTCAAGGGTAAAGATAGCATCACCACAACTACCATACTCAGCACAACCATAGCCGCAAACAACCCTGATTTTATCCGTTGTCGCACATTCCACCTGAGAAAATTTTCACTCATTGCCTACAAGCACACTAAAAAGCTCTAGTTACAGACTGGCATAACTGCTAAGAAGTTGCCTGATACTAAAAACGGGTTAAAAGTGTCATTCTGAACGAAGTGAAGAATCTCCGAGATACTTCGCTGCACTACGTTATGCTCAGTATGACATAAGTCCAATTTTCAACCGTTTGCAGTATATATGGTAAAAAGTACAAACTTACAGAACTTACTCAACTGATTTTTATATTCCCTGTTCCCTATTCCCTATTACCTCTCTCAACGAGTGAATTTAATTTTGTCCGACTACTTAAATACACTGATAGTTTAATTTGAGCAAAAACATATCTTCAGTATTAGTAGTTACGTCCGTTTCTTTCCTTGACTCAGTAATTGTTGTCAAACCGATTACTAAGCCGTTTCACTTCTAGACAGTAAAAAATTTGCCTAATTTTTCCGGATATGCAAAAAAATTTACGTTTATTGTTACACGTAAATATGTAAGCATGATGAATATCAAACTCGACAAACACACCCCAGATAATCTGGCATCTTTATTTGTCCTTCTCATGGAAGAAGGCATGACACCAAATCAAATTATGGTGGGTATTGTTCGTCTAGCGACGGATAGCAAAGAATTAGAAGGAACTATTGTCTCAGCTGATTGTATACGTTTCTTGTTGGCAACCATGCCAATAGATACAAGCGCTCCAGGAGTTACAGAATTTATTTCATCCCTAGCAAGAGAAGGTGTAACTACCTTAATGTTGTTGGATGCCTTGGGTTTTGCTTGCTATGTCCGTGGTTTATTTGATGCGGCAAACATTATCCGTTTAACTTATCAGCGATTACAAGCGGATAGGATCATATCCCAAATGCTGCGCGATTAAGAAATGATGAATATCAAGTGTTTTTCAGTTTTTTTGCAAAATCAAACAATGCCAAGCAAAAAAATGGTCATCAATACCATTCAGTTCTTTACTCAAAAAATCGAGGTATCCATTGGATGAACTGCTTAAATATTTATATGTTTCCTGTGGGATTTTTAGCCAGTTGTGGTGAAGCGACGGCAAAGCGTTATCAATGAACTGCTGCAACATTAGGGGTGTTGTACAGTGCTTCATCAACAACTGGCGACTAAGTGTAAGTTCTGAGGGCAGACGGCAATCTTTCCCTCTGAATTATCCTTAACTGTTTCATTCTCTTTGTTGATATTTCCATTAAAACGGTAACGGAAAAATTTTGTCTGCCAAATTGCCAAAACCTCGGATGATTGGCTAACACTAGATTTGATTGCATAGATGGGGCGTTGAGGAGCGCCCCAATTTCTTTACAGGAGACAGGAAGCAGGGGGAAAAACCTGAGTTCGGAGTTCGGAGTTTCTCCTTTGGAGACGCTACGCGAACGGATTTCAGAGTTCGGAGACGCTACGCGAACGGAGTTATGATTTTTAAGAGCGAAAGAATAAGGGTTTGAGACTCTTACTGGGGGCGAGTTTTCCACAAATTATCTTATGTGAGAATTCCATAGAATGATTGATCCTGTTTTAATATCATTCCCCTAAAGCTTGTCCCCCGCGAAAGTAGGGGTAATTCATGAATTACCCCTACTTTATTGGATCATGTTTTTTATGGAGTTCTCTGTCGAACTCAGGTGAAAAAGGGTTTTAGTTTGGGTTACTGATTCTGCTCACCTACTTACCAAATTAATTAAGGCGAATTTTTGACAATAATATGTTTTTTAGTATCAAAACTAATAAACCCTTGTTTTTGTAATTGACTGAGTAGTCTTGTAATTGTGACTCTAGTGGTGCAGCAAGCACTAGCAATCTCTTCATGAGTGAAGCGAAAAGTGATCCGGGTTCCTTCTGGTACTGGTTCCCCAAGTTGATCTTTTAAAAGTTCTAATAAATGCTGTAATCTGTCCTGTACTCGTCCTCTGCCAGCAATGAATAAAAAAGATTCTGTTTGTTGTAATCGCTGTTGAATCTTGGGTAGCAGGATGTGACTTAGGTTGGGCAAAACGTTGATTTCTAATATGTGGATTGAGACTAATTCCACATCTTTCAGGGCTGTAGCTTGGTAAATGGATAGAGATGTCATAGTAGAGCCAAAAACCATTCCTGCCGTTGCTAAACCCGTCAGCACTTCTTTACCTGTTTCACAAAATGTATTGAGCTTTACTAAACCCTGACGCACATACCAAATTAATTCTGAGTAGAGGGGAATAGCGTCTCCTTGAGAATATTTATGTACAGGACGATTTTCAATTAAGTCAATGTGATTATCAAGAGTTGTTGATTGTTCTTGCTGATGCTCATAAGTTTTACGTATTAACCAGTAATAAGTAGTAAGTTTTTTATGCTTATTGGAGAGGGCTTTCACTGTTACAGAAGCATTAAAATTATCACCATCTCGTGGTTTGAAAGGTAATAATAATTTTCGGACTTTTGAGGATTTGGATATTTGGAGCAGTTCATCATAAAAGTACAGGTGTTGTTCTCGGTTGATGAAACTAATTATTGGTTTACCAACTAGAAAATTGGAAGAAATATTGAATAAGTGCGCTGCCGCTGTGTTGGCTTGTTTGATGATACCTTTTGGATTAGTGACTAAATAGGCATCTGGTGCAAATTCAAACAAATCTTGGTAGTGTTGGCGTTCTGTTTCCAACAAGTTGCGTGTTTCGATGAGTTCTTCATTTTGTTGATAAAGTTCCTCAACTGCTAGCTGTACCATTTTTGAGGTGCTGTATAGGTCTTTAAACGCTTCTGGTAGCAGATCAGAGGGAATAAAAGGCAATACACTAGCGGTCTGGTACAAATCTGCTAAACGGTTGTTTAATATTTCTGCGCGTTGGACAAATTTTTGTATATTCACCTGATCTTACATTCCTACTTGGTGCTGACAGAGGTTTAATCAAATACTCTAAGTAGCCAAAGTGGTCACATTTGCGGAAATTGATTAAGTATGTGAATCTAAGTTAGAGATAAAATCTCTTTCCTAGAATGGGAGAAGCTATAGACATAGCGGTGAAAATTAAATATGCGTTATCCGAAACCTTGATAGAGAAGTTCTATAGTTAGGGATTTTTATCTACATCTAATGAAACTTAGGTTAATTTTAATAAAAAATTACCCGTGTACTGCCTCCAATAAGTGTAAATTTATCATAAGTAAACTGAAGAAATAATGCCGAAAGGAAAGATAGCATACAAAAATTAATTACATAGCTTACTTCCATGCAGTGGTATGAGAATAGGCATCGACCGAATTTAAATATGGATGAGCCAGACCCCTTAGAGTTCTCCAATTACAAAAATATCCCAAAATTTCTTGTGGTGCGGGCATCTTGCCCGATAATAATACAAGGACGGTTGTGGAGTTCTCTTACACATATGAGTAAACAAGATTCAAAGATTCTCGGCTGAATTTTAAAAATTGAAGTTATATCTGCGTAATAATACTTAAAAATTATCCCTGGCAGATTTGTTCATAGTGTTGACCGGCAATTTCCCAAGTGAATTCTGTTTCTACTAGTTGTCTAGCGTTAACAGAGAGTTGAAATCGGAGTTCTGGTTGTTCAAAAAGTTGAGAAATAGCAGCTATGTATTCTGCGGGTTGATTGGCGCGTAATGCGCGTAGTGGGGTTGTTTGAGCATCTACAGTTAGTCCTTCTAAACCGCGATCGCTCCCAACTATCGGTATACCCGCAGCCATCGCTTCTAGAGTTTTATTTTTTATACCAAATCCTGTCCGCATAGGGACAACACAAATTGTCGATTTATGCAAATATTCTGCCATTGAAGGTACACGTCCAACCACATTAATACCTGGTTTTTCTTTAAGTGCTAAAACTTCTGTTACAGGACGAGAACCGACAATATCAAATGTTGTAGCTGGATATTTTTTTTGGATTTCTGGTAATACTTCATTGCTGAAAAAACAGACAGAATCAATATTAGCTAGATTATCCATTGCCCCGATGAAAATTATTCGATTTCCTCCTGGATCAGAGGGACGATTAGGAAAGGTAACTAAGTCTACACCATTGGGAATAACAGCTATTCCAGCGTTAGAGTTAAACTGTTGCAGTTGTTGCTTATCTTCTGCTGTAGTAACTACAATATTCGAGAATTTTGCACAATAACTTTGCTCATAACGGCGCAATAAAGGCAGATTAATTTTATCTCTAAATTTATTTTCAGATGTACCAGTCGCCAATTGATTTAAACAAGTCCCATAAACCGAACTATGAACATTAACAAGGGTTTTTATATACTTTTGAAAATGGGGACGAATATAAATTTCATTGACGCTATGTTCACAGGTAATGACATCACATTTACCAGCCTCAACAAAGTTATCAACCCACTCTTGCATCTCGACTGAGTAACGATTGAGGACACTTGGGGGTGTTCCTTTTAGCAAAAACGTACCCAACCTCTGGATTTTTTCTACTAATCCTGCTGTTGTTCCCCTATCTGGGGGACGTTCAAAAATGACTAGGTTATCTACGCAATTTCGTAAATCTGCTATTTCTGAATCTGTGACATCAGACTCACGCTGAGTTACTAAAGTAATATGATGGCGTTGACTAAGGTACTTCAGTAAATTAAAGGTTCTTACCTGCGTTCCCCCCCGTGTTGCTGGATAGGGAAAGGTTGAAGATAGCATAAGGATTTTCATAAACGTGACGTGAAGTTTAGTATTTTACTGAGTAAAGCAATAACATAATATACTACAATAGCTTTGAATTGAGACTTGATGTCATTTTGCTCAAACAAAGGATTTGTGACACGCAATCTTGCGGTATTTACATTTTTGCTAATAATGTTGTCAAACCCCAAGTTCTCACTCCTAATAATCTGATCCAAGCCAATTGTTACAAAAAACTATTAATTAATAAAGTAAAAAAATCTATTTTTAAAATTTATGGCTAAAATTACTGTTTGTATCCCTACTTTTAATCGCGTTCAACTCCTACCTTACGCAATTGAAAGTGTCCTCAATCAATCTGAGCAAGATTTTGAGTTAATTATTTGTGATGACGGTTCTAGTGATGACACACCAGAATTAATGTCAAAATACACAGATAACCGTATTAAATATATTCGTCATCCGCAAAATATTGGCAAAAGTAATAATATGCGTTCTGGCTTTGATGCGGCCAGTGGTACATATTTTATTAAATTTGATGATGATGATCGTTTAACACCTGAATTTTTATCACGAACTTCGGCAATTTTAGAAAAAGATTCTAGTGTAGATTTTGTGGGTACAGACCATTGGATAATTGATATTAATAACATTCGAGATGAGGAAGCAACTCAAGAAAATTCTCACCGTTGGGGTAGGAAGAATTTACCAGCAGGTATGGTAGATAATTTATTGGAAGTTGTATTTGTACGCCAAAGTTTTCAAATTGGGGCGACTTTGTTTCGCCGTCAAACTTTGCAAGAATTAGGTTTTATGATGCCTAATTGGCAAAATTGTGAAGATAATGATTTATTTGTACGGTTAGCTGTAGCTGGGAAGAAGGGTTATTATTTACCAGAGTTATTAATGGAATATCGGGTTCATGCAGAACAGCAAGGTATTAATCGGGCTATTCCTTATTTGTATGATAAAATCCGCTATTTAGAAAGTTATAAGTTTGAATTTGAGAAATTAGAGAAAATTAGGAAAAATCGTTTAGCCGAATCTCAGTTGTTTTTAGGTTTGCGTTTGATTGAAAAGGGTGAAACGCAAAAGGGAAGAGAGTTAGTTTTGGCTGGTAAGTCTTGTTCTGCTGCTAAGGCTTGGACTGGTTTAGGTTTATCTATTTTACCTCTTGGGTTAAGAGGTTGGGGGTTTAATTTTGTGCGCCAATTGCGGGGGTAGATTCAGATTTTAAACTATTAGGACTTACGAGGATTTACGCAAGATTGAGTTCAAAACCTGATTATTGAGTAAGGGTAATTCATGAATTACCCCTACTTCCGTTCTGTTTTGCGTAAGTTCTATGATAGTTAGAGTGGTATCTAATAAGCAATACTACTAATTGTAGTTACTATCATAGATGTGTATCAATTTTTTTGCATTCACGCTAGAGTAGTCATGGTTAATATACAGCTAGATTACTCCTATGGATACAAATGAGTTAAAGTTCATTTTAAAGCTGTTGGGATGTCCCAACTATCGTGCTGGCTTGACTAGCACTTTTAGCTCTTTTAAGGGAAAAGACAAAATTTGTAGAGATTTAGGCGATCGCGAACTGGTAGACTATTCACGTGAGATTGCTACAGTTAAAATTTTACCTCCTGGTCAGGCTCTATTGAAACTAGACCCAGCCGAGTTACCTATCACCGACAAAGAGCGTAAGGTGTTGGATAAACTCAGTAAAGCCACTGCTAAAATCGCCCCCAGTGAAATCACTTCTCTGAAAGCTGCGGAACGCGCCGAGATATTGAAAAGCTTGAGTGAACGGGGTTTAATATCAGCAGAAATCAAAATTCAAAGAATCAAAGCTGAGGTTTGGCTGACGGAAAGAGGGATTGAGTTTTTGCGGGATGAATATATTCCCAATCAAGGTGCTAACCCTGTTATTAGTTTGGAGTTGCTTGGTAATTATCTGCGCTTTTTGCGGAAGAATTTGCGGGTTAAGCCAGAACAAGTTTCTGCTCCACTACCTACCAGTGAACAGTTAGGTTTAGACACTATTATCAATCCCAGTGATGAAGAAATTTTACAAATTATTGAGAAATTAGATAGGGAACTGGGTACAGAAAATTATTTACCAATTTTCCATTTACGGCAAAAGTTACAACCTCCCATGTCACGGGATGAATTAGATCAGGCTTTGTATCGGTTACAAAGAATTGACAAAATTGATTTGAGTTCATTGCAAGAAGTTAGTGCTTACACACCAGAACAAATTGACGCGGGAATTCCTCAAAATATAGGTGGTCAATTGTTCTTTCTCACTGTCAATTAAGAATATTACAGCTATTTCTATTCCTCCCATTAGTTCGCCCTTTCATTCAGTATTATCTATGATAGACATTAACAACATCATTAAACGTGAGGTCAACCCTTTTGACGTTATCAATTTAAAGCCTACTAATTTTTGGGCTGACGAGCAAAATTCGACACTAATGGTTGAGTCAATTCACAAAGAGGCAATAATAGATATTGAAAACGTACTTGACTTAGTAGGTAAAGATCATCGTAGTCGTACAGTTTTATTAGCTGGTGATTCTGGTTCGGGTAAAAGTTATTTACTAGGCCGTCTCAAGCGTACTCTTAACCCCAAAGCCTTTTTCGCCTATATTCTCTGCAACTGGGCTGATAGTAGTAATATATGGCGGCATATTTTGCGGCATACCCTTGATAGTTTAATTCAAGTTCCCGAAGGTGAACAAGAATCACAGTTAATGTTGTGGCTCAAAAGTTTATCGGCATTTACAAGAAGTGATATAAAACAAAGAATATTTAATGATAATTTTTGGGAAGCACTACAAAGCAATCGTCAAAAATTTATTAAACATCTCAAGGATACTTATAAAAAAGCAGGTATTTATAATCCTGATATCTTTTTTGGAGTTCTGCACGATCTCGCAAATCCAGAATTATATGATTTGGCTTGCGAATGGCTGCGCGGAGATGACTTAAGTGAAGAGTCAATGAAAGCAATCAAGGTAAAAAACTGTATTGATACAGAAGATGCAGCGAAAAATATTTTGGCTAACTTTGGCAGAATATCTACACAAACACAACCAATAGTTTTATGTTTTGATAATTTAGATACTATGCCCCAGTTACCAGAAGGTTTCTTGGATATACAACCTTTTTTCAATGTCAACACAACAATTCACGGGGATAATCTCAAAAATTTCTTAGTGATTATCAGCGTTATTACAGATACATTGAAACGGCATTTTGACCGGATTCTTCCAGCCGATAAAGCAGGAATACATAAAACAATTCAGTTAAAACGTATTAACATAGAACAAGCAGAAGCTCTTTGGGCTTATCAACTTAAGCCATTACATCAACTAGCCAATCCTAGACCTGAGTCTGATATTTTTCCTTTAAATAAGCAAATTCTAGACACAAACTTTCCGAGTGGTAAAACCATGCCTAGAAACACATTAGTTTTAGGTCGTGAAGAATATCAGCAATATAAAATTTCGCTATTAACTGAAAAGCCAAAGCCCATAGTCAATAAACCAAAACCTATAATTCCTATTTCTCCACCTCCAGATACTCAAGCAGAATTTCAATTACTATGGCTGAAAGAACATAACAAAACTCAGGAAAAAATTACCAAAATATCTTTGTTGTCATCATCTGATTTAATTCTGATGTTACAACAATCTCTATCTGCCTTACAAATGCAGGGAGTTAAACCTAAACTTTTAAGCGGAATTCATTCTACTTATTCCTTGAGTTATCAGCATTCTGGTAAACAAGAAAGAGTAGGAATAGTATGGACAGAAGATTCAAGTATGAATAGCTTTTTTCATATAATGAATGCTTGCCAAACAGTAATTAAAAAAAATCTTTGTCAAACTATGTACTTAATTCGTGGTGGGGATTTAGGAAAACCAAACCTGGCAGGAAATCAACTTTATAGACAGATATTCACAAATACTAATCACGTTCATATTAAACCAAGTCTGTCTTCTATTCACTACTTGGCAACATACCAAAGTTTAGTAAATTCTGCCAAGTCTCAAGAATTAGTAATTAGTGGTAAAACGATTAATTTACAAAGACTAGAAACTTTAATGCGTGAATCTGAGATTTTGCATAAATGTAATTTATTACAGGATTTAGGTATTGTTTCTAAACCAGATAAACCACCAAGTACAACTGGAAATGGCAGGAAAGATTTAAGACCTGTTAAAGAGTTTTTATTAAATCTAGTTACAACCCAAGGTTATATGGGAGTACCTACTTTGATTTCACAGGCTTCTAATCAGTTTTCTGATACAAAAGAAACTGATATTCAACATTTAATTGATCTATTGTGTCAGGAAAGGAAAGTGAAGCTGATTAACCCAAAAGCTAAAGTGCCAGATCAATTAATTTGTTTAGTTGCTTAAATCTACTTGTCTTTTATGAAATTATCAGCCAATGCACTACTTGACAGAAGCTACTGAAATCTACAATCAAATATCTCAACTAGCCTTATCTAAAACCCTATGGCTAGATACAGAAATTGCTGATTGGAAAACTCATAATCCCAAATTAGCACTAATTCAGGCATTGGCTGATCCTACAGATTCCACAGGTGAATTTGCTTACCTTTTTGATGTGTTAGATAAACCTGATTTAACAGAATATTTTATTAACCAAATCATGGTTAATCCGCAAATTGAAAAAGTATTTCATAGTGCAGGTTTTGATTTAAAATATCTGGGAAAAACTCAAGCCCAAAATGTTACCTGTACTTTAAAATTAGCCCAAAAAATCAAACGTAAAGTTTTACAAACTACCAATTTAAAACTAAAAACCTTAGCTGCTGAACTCTGCCACTTTTCTAATGTAGATGCAGAAGAAGGAACAAGCGACTGGGGAAAACGTCCTCTGACTCAAAAACAACTAAACTATGCAGCAATGGATACAGTTTATCTAGCTGCTGTTCATCGTCGCTTACTTGAAATATCTAACCCTGATGCTATCAGTAATATATTTAATATGGTAAATCATAAATCTGAAAACTCTTCTTTAACTCCTACTAAAATCAGAGTTGCTTTTGAGTGTCCCCGTTTATTTTACCTTAACCATAAATTTGGTGATAAAGCAATATTCTTTCCTAAAAATGTAGTATCAGGAGTTGGTAACGCTTTTCATAAATTAGCAGATGATTTTATAAAATTACTTCTGATTGAGCCAAAAATTAAATCTTTATTCAACCCAGATGCAAGCAGGATAAATGTAGATGAAATAGCCTCAGAAATTCAACAAATATTCTACCAAGTTAAATTTTTCCCTTATTTACAAGATACTATCAGTCAAGATTCTAATAAAGCACCTGCTTTATTGCAAGTTTGGCAAGGAATACGAGGACTTATTAAACAATTAACGGAATTACTGGTAATTAATCGCCGCTATTGTAGTGCTGATACAGTTATTAGAAATACTTTTATTAATGAAGAACGCAATTTAGAACATTATTTTAATTTACCTGATAGCACAAAACAATTAGTAAGAGGTGAATTTGATTGTTTAGTTTTTAATTTTGAACTCAAACGCCTTTGTATGGTGGAATTTAAAACCTATCAACCTGTAGATCCATCAGCACAATTAGCTCAAGTTTCTCTCTATAGTTATATGTTATGGGAGAAGAAAAAAACACCTGTTGATACTGCTGTTTATTGTGTTTTACCAGAATTTAAAGAATATAAATATTCTTGGGAACAATTAGAAAATACGGTTCATCAATTAATTCCCCATAAATTATTACAAATGCAACAATGGTTGAGTTGGGAATCTCCAAATCCTAACCCACCACCAGCTACAACTCAACCTTATTTATGTGAAATTTGCCCTCAACAACAAAAGTGTCAGACATTTTTTAATCCTGGTGCTACTCTCAGTCAATGTATAGAGACAATGATAGATATATGTGATCAGTTGATAACTACGTCAACTATTAATGCTGATGAAACAGGGGAATCTTTAGTTACAGATGTGGAATCAGATCCCCCCCAACCCCCCTTAAAAAGAGGGGAGAGTTTACCAAATGTTAATGCTGATGTAATAGGGGAAACTTTAGTTGCAACTCTGCAATCTTTTGGTGTTGGTGTAGATTATCATGGTGCTGCTGTTAGTCCAGCTTTTATTCGTGTAAAACTTAAGCCTAATTTGGGTGTAAAAGTTAGTTCAATTCTGAGATTATCGGCTGATTTACAAGTGCATTTGGGGTTAGAATATCCACCTTTTATTGCTCCCCAAGCTGGTTATGTGAGTGTTGATTTACCCCGTCAAGATAGGCAAATTGCAAAATTTGAAGATTATATTCAAAAACAGTTTTTACCAGCAACCGCACCTGTAAAAATTGCTGTGGGAATAGGTATTGATGGTAATTTGTTAGAAGCTGATTTATCTGATCCTAATACTTGCCACTTTTTGGTGGGTGGAACAACAGGAAGCGGTAAAAGTGAGTTTTTGCGATCGCTCCTCCTCAGTCTACTCTATCGCCATTCTCCCCAACATCTCAAAATTGCCCTAGTTGACCCCAAACGGGTGACATTTCCAGAGTTTGAACAAATGTCGTGGTTATATGCACCGATTGTCAAGGATAGCGATCGCGCGATAGAACTAATGGAAGAATTAGTTATAGAAATGGAATCTCGCTACCAAAAATTTGAAAAAGCTAAATGTGCAGACTTAACAACCTATAATCAGCGTTCTTCCTCACCTTTACCTCGAATAGTCTGCATTTTTGATGAATATGCCGACTTTATGGCAGAAAAAGACATTCGCACAACATTAGAACAAAGTATCAAACGTTTAGGCGCAATGGCAAGAGCAGCAGGAATACATCTCATTATTGCCACCCAACGTCCAGAAGCAGGTATTGTCACCCCAATTATTCGCGCAAATTTACCCGGAAGAATCGCTTTGCGTACCTCCAGCGAAGCAGATTCCAGCATTGTGTTAGGAGGAAAGCAAACAACAGCGGCTTATTTGCTAGGTAAAGGTGATTTAATTTACCTAGCCGGCGCTCAATCCCATCGTTTACAAAGCTTGTTAGCGCAGACAATTAGGATACCTTCAGTTTAGATAGAACATCTCTAAGAAAGAATGTAGAGACGTTGCAGACAACTTCTCTACCAAGGTTTTAGCGACCAGATATTGCTAAAATAACTTTTTCACATCTTCCAAAAGACTAAAATTAGCAAAAGTTGAAATCTATTAGATAATATGTACGCTACCTCAATGAGAAAGCGTCAGCAGAGGAATTAACCAATGGGATATGTAATTGCAACTGCAAATATGAAAGGTGGTGTGGGTAAAACTACGCTTACGGTCAATATCGCTACTTGTTTAGCCAAAAATCACGGAAAAAAGGTACTTATTTTAGATTTAGATAGTCAAATTAGTGCCACACTCAGTGTTATGTCACCTGTAGAGTTTGCTAAACGTCGCAAACAAAGAAAAACTTTTAGGTATTTAATAGATGAAATTATTAACCCTGATCCTAATGCTAAATTGACGATTCATGATATTGTTTATCCCCAAGTTTGTAATCTCCCAGGGTTGGATATGTTACCGGGTGATATTGACTTATATGATGAATTTGTTGTTTCGGAAATGCTACATAATCAATCTGTAGCTTTGGGTGAAAATGACTTTGAAACTATTTGGAATCGCTTTGAAAGAGTTTTAATTAGAGATATTCTCAAACCTGTGCGTGATGAATATGATTTTATTCTCTTAGATTGCGCCCCTGGTTATAATCTCATGACTCGTAGTGCTTTAGCTACAAGTGATTTTTATATTCTCCCAGCTAAACCAGAACCGTTGTCTGTGGTGGGAATTCAATTGTTAGAAAGACGTATTGCCCAATTAAAAGATAGTCATGAACATGAAACAAAGATAGATATCAAAATGTTGGGAATTGTCTTTAGTATGTACAGTTCTAATTTACTGAATGGTAGATATTATAAACAGGTAATGCACCGGGTTGTCGAAGATTTTGGTGTTGAGAAAATCTGTAAAGCACAAATTCCGGTTGATGTGAATGTGGCTAAGGCTGTTGATAGTTTTATGCCTGTTTCTTTGCTGAGTCCAAATACTGCTGGTTCTAAGGCTTTTATGCAGTTAACTCAGGAATTGTTGCAGAAGTTGTAAGGTTAAAATTAAAGAGACGTTTGATTAAATATCTCTGTTAAGATTGAAGATATGATATAGCGTTTCTCGGTTGAGTGAGATACAAGAACCCCACCCCCAACCCCCTCCCCGCAAGCGATGAGGGGGCTATGATGTACCTTCATATGATGAAGAAACGCTATATCAAGAATTAAACGCAGAGGTATGCAGATAATTTTGTACTTCATTAGAGTAGGAAATGCTATAATTTATCACCAAATTTCTCTTAAATCTAAAACAAATCCCGGTAAAATATCTTCACCATTTAATGTTTTTGGATTATCTAATTCTTCCACAAGTTGATCAGGACGATAAATAAATACTTTCCGTTGTTTTCTATCAAGTAACCAACCTAATTTAACACCATTTTCAATATACTCTTGCATCTTTTCTTGTAATGTTTTTAAACTATCTGTTTCTGAACGCAATTCAACAACAAAATCAGGACAAATAGGTGCAAATTTCTTTCTTTGTTCTACTGGTACCGCTTCCCATCTGGCTTTTTTTATCCATGCTGCATCAGGAGAACGCACTGCACCATTCGGTAAGGTAAAACCACCACTAGAACCAAAACCTACTCCTGTACTATCTTGCTTTGTCCAAATACCTAGCTGAACAATTAAATTGAAATTGCGTTCTTCTGTTTCTGAACCTGTAGGGGACATAATCAATAAATCTCTAAGATGGTTACGTTCAATTCTAAAATCACGATTTAATTGACAGAAATCAAAAAATTGATCATCAGTCATGATGATATTTGGTTGCATTTTCAGCACCATTGGTAAGATTTCTGTAACTACGGGTGTTTGTGTATTCATAGTTTTGATTTTTGTAGTATGTATAATCAGAAAAACTGACTCTTTGGTAAGGGTTTAGCACTGCTAAACCCCTACCCCTACATGATATTAAAATTCCCCAGCTAATGCGGGAACACAACGTTCACACAATAGGGGGTGTTCCGCAGATTCGCCAACATGGGTAGAATAGTTCCAACAGCGATCGCATTTCTGACCATCTGCATTTACTATGCCTATAGTCCAGTCTTCTGTCTGTGCGGTATATTTCAATCCTTGGAGTCCCTCAGCAGAGTCTAAAATTTCCACTTGGGAAGTCAGCAATAAATACCGCAGTTCATCAATACCGTTACCGCTAACAGGGTTAAAGGCTTTGATAGCATCGTTTAACTGTTCGTGAGGGATATGAATCACAGCTTTCGCTTCTAGGGAAGAACCGATTAATTTTTCTATCCGCGCTTGTTCTAAAACCTTGTTAACATCGTTGCGGAGTGTACGCAAAGTATCCCAAAATTCGGCTAAATCTTCATTTTCCCATTCCTCATTTACCTGCACCCAACCAGCCTCAAACACTGACTTATAAGCTGTTTTGTAGGGTATAAATTGCCAGATATCTTCAGCAGTATGACATAAAACGGGTGCGATCGCTCTGGCTAAATTCTCCAAAGCAATCTGTAACACCGTTTGACAACTGCGACGACGGAAAGCATCAGCAGAACTGATATACAATCTATCCTTGGCAACATCTAAATAGAAATTCGACAAATCCACAACACAGAAATTCTGCACCGTTTGGAAAAAGCGGAAAAACTGGAAACTATCAAAAGCTTCCGTCACCTCATTAAACACCTCACGAATGCGGTGTAACATATACTTATCCAAATCGGGTAAATCATCAAAAGCTACAGCATCCTTTTGAGGATCAAAATCATGCAAACTACCCAACAAAAACCGTGCCGTATTACGAATCTTATTTCTTACATCAGCTAATTGCTTGATGATGTTATTACCCAACCGCACATCACCAGAATAATCAACCGAAGAAACCCACAACCGCAAAACATCCGCACCATAAGCAGGTTGTTGTTTTTGATTACTACCACCTTGAATCATCAACTGAGGATCAACCACATTACCCACCGACTTACTCATTTTCCGTCCATTTTCATCCAAGACGAAACCATGAGTGAGAACAGTTTTGTAAGGTGCAATGCCATTAACCGCGACACTGGTTAAAAGAGAAGATTGAAACCATCCCCGGTGTTGGTCAGAACCTTCCAAATACATATCTACAGGATAGCATAACTCTGGTCTTTGCTTCGCCACTGCTGCCCAAGAAGAACCAGAATCAAACCAGACATCCATCGTGTCAGTACCTCTGCGGTAAGTCTTGCCATTATTGAGGTATTGTTCTGGTAACAACTCCTCAACCGACAACTCCCACCAAGCGTCAGAACCTTTCTCAGCAATGATAGATTGAACGTGGTTAATAGTGTCCGCATTCAGCAAAACTTCCCCAGTTGCTTCATCATAAAACACCGGAATAGGAACACCCCAAGAACGCTGACGAGAGATACACCAATCGGATCTTTCCGCTATCATAGGGGTGATGCGGTTTTCACCTTGAGCGGGAATCCAACGCACAGATGCGATCGCTTTTAAAGCATCTTCTCGAAAACCAGCCACAGAAGCAAACCATTGTTCCGTAGCGCGGAAAATCGTCGGTTTCTTCGTTCTCCAATCATAAGGATACTTGTGAGGATAAGCTTCCTCCTTCAACAGAGAACCCGCTTCCGTCAAAGCATCAATAATCGCTTGATTACCCTCACCCAAAACATTTAAGCCAGCAAACTTACCAGCCTCATCAGTGAAATTACCACTATCATCAACAGGGGCAAGAATCGGCAAACCGTAACGCTGACCAACAATGTAGTCCTCCTGACCATGACCAGGCGCAGTATGTACCAACCCAGTCCCCGACTCAGTAGTGATATAATCACCACCAACCACCACCGGACTTTCACGGTCAAACAAAGGATGACGGTAAATAGTCCCTTCCAAATCCTTACCAGAGAAACGCACCTTCACCGTCAACTCAGCATCCAAAACCACAGCCAATCTTTCCACCAACTCAGCCGCCACGATCAGATACTTGCATCCTCTCTGTGTCTCTGCGTCTTTGGGTTTTACTTCCACCACCGCATATTCCAACGCCCCATTCACAGCCACAGCCAAATTACCGGGAATTGTCCAAGGCGTAGTTGTCCACACAGCCACGCCCAAATACGGCAGGAATGGATCTAAAACCGATTTTAGTTTTTCCGCAACCTTCACCACCGGGAAAGCAGCGTAAATACTCCTAGAAACGTGACCTTCTGGATATTCTAACTCTGCTTCTGCTAAAGCCGTTTTAGAACTAGGACTCCAATGTACAGGCTTTAAACCGCGATAGATATAACCCTTGAGGAACATCTCCCCAAAAACGCCAATTTGCGCGGCTTCATATTCAGGCTTTAAAGTCAAATAAGGATTATCCCAATCACCCCAAATCCCATACCGTTTAAAGCTTTCTCGTTGTTCATCAACCGTCTTCAATGCGAACTCTTTCGCTTTTTGTCGCAATTGCAAAGGAGTGAGATTTTGCCGTTCTGCCTGTTTCATATTTTGCAGAACTTTCAACTCAATCGGTAATCCGTGACAATCCCAGCCAGGAACGTAGCGAATTTTACGACCTTTTAGCAATTGGTAGCGGTTAATAATATCTTTGAGAATCTTATTTAAGGCATGACCAATATGCAACTGACCGTTAGCATAGGGAGGCCC
This sequence comes from Anabaena sp. EIM26, assembly GCF_057568715.1. Classification (NCBI taxonomy): domain Bacteria; kingdom Bacillati; phylum Cyanobacteriota; class Cyanophyceae; order Nostocales; family Nostocaceae; genus Anabaena; species Anabaena sp. EIM26. The sequence continues at coordinate 5,149,860 of NZ_CM172472.1, forward strand.
ATCGTGCAGTATAAATAATTCGCCGGGGTTTTCTTCAGACAGGCGAGAATAAATGTTGTTTTCTGCCCAGAATTTTTGGATTTCGGGTTCCCGCTTAATGGCGTTTGCCCGCATATCGAAGTTAGTCTTGGGTAAGTTGACGGTATCTTTGTATTGTCCGGGTTCAGTCACAGTTTCAAGCCTAAGATATGTTTGCAGTTATTTGATCAATTATAAGAGATAGGCATGAAAACCAAAATTCTCTCTTTTGCTCATATTGAAAGGGATATCTAAGCAATGCAGCCTTAATCTATGATAAAGTTAACCCGCTAATACATGAAAATGTTAACAACTATGATAAATCCAGAGGAAAAACTGAAAGCACTTTTACAAAAAATGCTTTATCTTAATCAATCTCTTGAGAGCTTGAATAAAGCTACCGAAGCAGATGAAAAACAGCATCTCCAGGAAGAGATTGAAAAAACACGCATGGCAATGAAACAGGATATCAAAGACGGTAATCTTGCCGTTGCCAAACAGAAAGAGATTGATGAATTGGAATTTTATCAGGGGTTAGCAGATATTCTTGGAACTGAAAAAAATGAGGAATTGTGGAAAGAAGTAAAATTCGATCCCAATAGATTATACAAGGCTTTTGCCTCTGTGTTTATGCAAGACCCTGAGTCAAGGCAGATTTTTGAAGAAAGAGGCATCAATTTGGAAGAAATTATCAGATTAAACTCAAATCTATTGCCCAATGCTGACAAAGCAGTTGTTGACATTCGTAAATTGCGTGACTACTCCCTAAATCGAGATCATTCTACAGGAAAGGATAAAGCCCGTCTCTTTTCATCAATTTTGGGTATAACTGCTGAAAATGCTGAAGAATTGCGCCAGATTATTTTGCAAAAAGTCAAAACTCAAGAAGTTAGCTTGAATAGGTATGATGAATATGGACAACGCTACACACTAGACTTTACTCTGGAATGGCAAAATAGAAGTGCAACTATTCGCACTGGTTGGATTATTAAATCTGGTTCTGATATTCCAAGATTAACATCCTGCTATCCTTTATTATAAAAATACCTGGAGATTATAAAAAATGAGCAAAATTCTTGCACCCGTTCTACTAGATGTAGTAGCACTCACAGTTGATTTACCTGAATATAACTTGCTGCGTGGTCAAGTTGGTACAATAGTCGAATTATTAGCTGATGGTGCTGCGTTTGAAGTAGAATTTAGTGATAGTAATGGACAAACCTATGAATCTGTTGGGTTGCGTCCAGAGCAAATTATGGTGTTACATTTTGAGCCAGCATCCCCTAATTTAGTGCCAGAAATGGTTACAGCGTAAGTAATTGTGGGTTGGGTTTCTTTCCTAAACCCAATCTAATATCTAAAACATAAGTTAACCACAATTTTTAATCTTGTTGATTCTGTTCCTGATTTTCCAGTGATTCAGCTTGAAGAGTTCGCGCTTTTACAATTGTGCGACAATGATTAATTAACTGATAGGCTGGATTTTTTTCTCTATCAACAATTTCCTGTAATAAATCTTCAACTGCTTTATTCCAAGTTCCTTTTTCAGCAGCTTCAAACAATGCTTTCAATAAATATTTATGTGCTTTTTTTCCAGTCCCAACTTCATCAATATGTTCAGGTATCTGATTTTTATTTTTAACTATTTGACTATTGATAGTATTAACTATGGGTAATTCTTTTTTAAACTCCACATCAAATAATTGAGCAAATTGTTTTGCTATTGCATTTATTGATGAAGCGAAATTTGTCCAGACAATAGCGGGAAGAAATGGAATTTGTCTATCTGACCATAATTCCTTGTATATTTGCCAATCTTCTTGAGCTTGAGATTTACTAGATTTAATTTGTAATGGATAATTTTTGTCATGGACTTTCACAATTAAATCCCATTTGAATTTAATATCAGCAATACTATTTTCACCTGTGGGATAAGCTGTGATATTTTCTAGTTTTTCTAAAGCTAACATAACTCTTTTAACTGAAGCATCACCAATTTCATATTCAGGTGTATCTGTAGAATATAAAGTATTAGCACTATAGTCTTTACAAACAACATCTAATATTCTTTTGGGTATGGGATAAAGTTGATCATTTCCATAAAAACCAAAATTACTTTCTGGATCTTCATATCTTGGAAATTGTAAAGCTTTTCCTGCTTCTGGAAGCCAATAAACTTCTTCTTTTATTTCAAATGAAATCGGATTAATAACTATATTTAAATACGATTCTTCCCTGATTTGAATAAGTTGGTAATTACTGATATTAATTCTGGATATATCAAAATATAAACTCAGCGTTAATTGTTCATCTATGCTTTCTAGTTCTGATGCTAAATCATCCCATTGCAAATAATTATCATCAATTTTATATCTAATTTTATTAGGCAAATATGTTTGATGATTATAAACTTGCGTCCAACCTAAATCTAAGACATTACCATTTTGTAAAGCTAATAGATTATGAGTTATTGATTTATCGATATATTCATTATCAATAATTTTCTGAAAAGGAATAATCCCACTGTAAGTAGTATCTCCTACTCGATTTTCAAATGTAGAAATACTGCCACCTGCTCCTTTAAATGTACAAATAATATTTCTGGTACTTCCATTGCTAGTATTTCTACTTTCATTTAAGTTGGGTTTAATTCCTAATCTCAGTTCAACAATATTATCTAACATAAACTGCATATTTAAAGAATGCAAATTACCATATCATATTCTGGTAAATGTAGCAAATGTAGGTTGGGTTGAGGAACGAAACCCAACATCAACCATTGGTATTTTAAATTTAATGTTGGGTTTCATTTCATTCAACCCAACCTACTCCTAGTAATCTTTGTTCTTCAGTCTCATGTTCGAGGTTTTGTAAAAGTAGAGTTTCTTCAGCATTCGCAATACCAGCAAATTGCATAAAATCTATATTCTTTGAATGCAGTAGTTGTTGACGCTGTGATAATTGCTGGAAAATCATTTGAGCAATTTCATTCTGTTCATCTTCAGGTAGCCGTGAGACGACAGCATAAGCTTGTTGTAAGAGATTAGTCATAGTTTTTTGTCGCCATTATCAAAAAATTTGGTAAGTTGATAAAACTAGATTAATTTTATCACAAATATTTTATCTTTCATAAGAAAACTTTATTTTTTATTAACTGTAAATTTATTTTAAATAAAATTGTGTTTTGTACTACAGAACCACCTATTAATGAACGAAGAAAAAATACCTTTGCAGATTCTGTTAAAGTTACATTTCTACCTAAGCAGTAAGTTGCAAATCTTCTTTTTTTAATGCTAATTTTCGTGGAGATTGACCCCATTTTTTTTGATGCTCTTGCCAAGCTTCTGGCATTTCATCCCATATTCTACCATCTAATAACTTACCACCAGCTTTAGAAGTTCTACCACCAATTTGCTTAAAGAAAAATGCAACTTCTGCTTTTTGACATTGGTCACGAATGTCTTCAGCCCATTCAATATTCATTGGACGATGTTTTTGACCAGATTCTCCACCAACAATGACCCAATCAATATTTGTGAGGTCAAGATTTAATGAACCTAACAATGGTTCACAGGAAAGAAAACGCACATTTGTAGGAACTTGACGAAGTAAATCAATACGATAAACATAACTTTGATTTTCCACTGATACACCTAACCAGATATTTTTATGAAATTCTAAATGTGATGCTAATTTAACTAATCTTTCAGGTCTTTTTGTTAATATCTGATATATATTATGAGGCGTAGCATGAATCACTTTAAATACCTTTTGAATAAAGTTTAAAGGTACTTTTTCATGGAAAAGATCACTCATGAAATTAACAAAGATTCTACTAGGAGTACGCCATTCTACTGTAATTCCTCTGTCAATAGGGTTTGAGATGCGCTAACCCTGCGAAGATTGGTAGTTCCAACCTTTAGAAAAACCAAAATCTGATAGGAAGATTCAAGATCGAACCAATGAAACAACTTATATTCGTTAGTCACCTTGAAAGGGCTAGTACTAATATTAAATTTTCTGATTTCATTATTTGTAAACTTAACAATCAAACTACGATCATCAATTTTTGTAGGTTGGATTGAACGATAGTGAAACACAACAAATGCCTGTAAATGTTGGGTTTTGTTCCATGACTTCGCAACGAAGAAAGCGAACAACCCAGGCTACTTAGTTTCATTTTTTGATCTTAATCGACAAGTATTGGGTTCCTACTAAGCGCTGTATGCGATCGCAGGTGTCTCACTCAACCGAGAACCGCCATATTATCACCCCCACCTTTGACATCAGCATTCTAACTGGAGTGATTGTCAGTATAATAGCCTGGATATTATTGACTAAATCCTTTATCTTCTCTGCGATTCCATACTATTACCATGTCTACTCAACCCATAATTCAAAGCATATATACAGATGGTGCTTGCACCGGCAACCCTGGACCCGGAGGTTGGGGTGTGGTTGTCTACTTCCAAGATGGCTCAATTCACGAAATGGGAGATGCATCAAGCCATACCACCAATAATAAAATGGAAATGCAAGCTGCGATCGCAGCCTTGGAATTTCTGGAAACATCTGGACAAACTCAACCCATCACCCTCTACACCGATAGCGAATATCTGATCAACTCCGTTACCAAATGGATGCCAGGCTGGAAAAAGAAAGGCTGGAAAAAGTCAGATGGAAACCCAGTCCAAAACCAAGACCTTTTAGAAACCCTCGACCAACTCAACAGCCGACTCGTAAAATGGCAACACGTGCGCGGACATTCTGGTAACATAGGTAACGAACGTTGTGATGTGATTGCTCGCTCCTTTGCCAGCGGCAAAATCCCATCTCTTCAACAATTATCCTCTGAAAATGTTTACCAAACTTTACCCAATACGAAGGAACTAAATGTAATAAAAGGATCTGATTCTGCAATAAACTCTACAAAAATTAACAAAAACATTCCCGAAAGCAGTACTTTTCCATCAGACACAACCACTATGGAACCATCTACAGCATCAGCTGCAACTACAACCGATGAAAAACCTTCTGAAATGAGAGTTTTACAACTTCGCAACTTGGTTGAAACTCTGCGGATTGCTGACGAAATTTCTGAAAAAGGCTACTTAATCACCAGTTCAGAACTAGCAGACCTGATGGATGTCCACGCCAGTGCCGTCACCAGTCGAGGAGACCAGTGGCGTTGGCGCAATTGGATAGTTTCACGGGTAAGACGTGAAGGTAATCAAATTCTTTGGGAATTAGAACGAGGTGATCAAGTAGAAAATGAAGCTGACTGAAGATATAGCCGGAGTTAGGAGTCAGAAGTGAAACTGCCTTGATCTCTGGCTTAGAATTTAGATTCTGCAACTGATTTATCTGCAATCTACTGTAATTAATCACCACTTTGATGCAGAAGCAAGTAAATCCAAAACTGATTTAGCTGCTATTGCTATTTGTCCATCTAATGCTTTGCGAACATAATAACCTTTCTCAATGAGAATTTTGGATAAAAACCGTAAATTATCCGGTGTTTCTTCAACTATGACAATATCTTTTTGAAGAAAGCTAATTGCAGATATTTTACTCATTATTAATCTGAGTTAATTGCATGATTTTTTTGAATTGAAAATTTAGTGCTAATTCCCTCAGAGTAGTAGCTAAAACCTGATTTTCTGGAGTTATTTGTGTAATTAATTCTAAAACACTTTCATCACTACATTGAGAAGCAGCAAGATTTAAATGCTGCCGCCATTCACTCGACATTTTTAATAAAAGTAAAACTACTTGTGCTTCTGAAACTTTTTCTTGATGACGAGAGTCAACACCGTCATCATTTGCATATATATATTGCACTCCTATGTGCTGGCTAATCTTCTCTAATAAAATTTCCTCTCGGAAAGGTTTAGCCACAAAATCATCACAACCAGAAGCTAAAATAGTTTGGCGATTTTCTTCAAAAGCACTGGCAGTTAAAGCCACAATTTTAGTAGCTTGACCTTGTGGTGTAGCTTTAATTTGTTGTGTAGCTAAAAAACCATCCATCACAGGCATTCGCATATCCATAAAAATTAGATGCGGTTGCCAATTCTGCCAATCATTAACTGCCTCTTGTCCATTTTCACATTCACGAATACTAAAACCTACTCCTCTTAACAACTTAGCTAATAATAAACGGCTATCTTTGACATCATCAGCAATTAAAATGCGGTACTCTGGTTGATTAGGTGCTAAAGAGATAGGTTTACAATTTAGCTTGTGGATGGGAATTTCGTTAGCACCAGCTTCGTCAATTGGAATTTCAAACAGAAATAAACTGCCCAAACCTGGACGACTGCTAACTTGAATATCTCCTCCCATTAGCTGTACATATTTGCGACTAATAGCTAAACCTAATCCCGTACCTTGTTGATATTGGATACCTTTTACTGTTTGTTTAAAAGGTTCAAATATTAAGTTAATTTCTTCGGTTGCAATACCATGTCCAGTATCTTCTACTTCAAAACTAATTTTGTAAGAGTTAGCAAATCTTTCACTTTCGAGATTTTCTTTTTGCTGCAAAAATCTAGCTTTGACTCTCAACTCAACACTACCCTTAGCTGTAAATTTAATGGCATTTCCTAATAAATTGAGCAAAATTTGCCGCAATTTACCTTCATCAGTACGCACATAGAGCGGTAGAGATTGATCATAATTAAAAATGAGTTGCAACCCTTTAGATTCAGCTTTTAAGTGCAACATTTTTTGTAAATTTTCTAGAAATACTATTAAATTAAAGCTGTTTTCGTTGAGTATGGTTCTACCTGCCTCAATTTTAGACATTTCGAGAATGTCATTAATTAGTGTCAGCAAATGTTCGCCAGCCCGATTAATAATTCCTATCTCTTCTTGATGTTCTGTAGATAAAGAATTGTCATTGCTCAAGATATGTGTAAAACCAAGAATAGCATTCAGTGGAGTTCTCAATTCATGGCTCATATTCGCCAAAAATTCTGATTTAGCGAGGTTTGCAGCATCAGCATCTAACAGAGCTTGTTGCAGTGCTATTGATTGTTTTTGAGTCCGTTCTAGTAATTCAGCTTGTTGCAGTGCAACTCCCAATTGATTACCAATTTGTACGACTATATTAACCTCGGATTCCTGCCATTGTCGGGGAACAGAATTTTGATAAATTGCCAATAAACCCCAAAGTTTGTTGCTAGAGAAAATCGGCACAATAATATAAGCTCTAGCTTGAAATTGCTCTAAGAGTTGGATATAACAATCATCAAATCCTGCTTGATAAATATCTTCTACAATTCGGTAACTCGTTCCTTCGCTATAAATACCACCTTGGGTTTGTTGGAGATAAGTATCTTGGACTAATACTGAATTTTTATTAGCATCATTATCTTCATTTTTACTATTAAAATCTCTAACTATACACCTTTCATTTGATAGTAAATTTTTCTGTAGTTGGGGATTACTATTTTGTTCTTCCCATAAAGAAATCCAGCCCATACCTACAGATTCAGCAACGAATTCTCCACTCCAGTCAGAATTAAAACCATAAACAACAACTCGATCGCAATGGATAACTTGCCTTAATTCTGAGGTGGTAGCGGCAAAAATGGTTTTGATATCTAATGTTTGTCGCATTCTCCGAATTGCTATTGCTAATGCTTTTTCTCGTTCTGCACTTTTTTGCAATGCTACTTCTGTTTGTTTTCGTTCAGTAATATCTGTATGGGAACCACTGAGGCGATAAGGTAGTCCTGATTCGTTTCTTAGTGCTGCGCCCCGTACTGAAACCCAACGATAAGAACCATCTTTATGTCGGGTACGAAACTCCACTTCATAGGTAGGGATTTTATTCTCTAGATAGTCGCGTAAAATCGACATTACCTGTTGACTATCATCTGGATGAATGCATTGTTGCCATGTTTCCATAGTATTAGGCAATTCTTGATTTGCATATCCCAAAATGCTTTTCCAACTAGGCGACAGATAGACTTTTCCTGTTAGTAAATCCCAATCCCAAATGCCAACAGCAGTTCCTTCTACAGCTAAAGTGAATCGTGCTTCACTCTCTCGCAATGCTTCTTGAGCTTGTTTTTCTGGGGTGATATTGCTGAAAGTGCAAACTAAACGCTCTAACTTTTGCTGTTCAGATATTTGTGGATCAATATTTAATAATAACCAAAGTATATTGGTTGCAGAATTGTGATATAAACCAATTACATAATTACGTATAGGTTGTTGATTGGTAAGGGCTTCTCTTATAGGTAAGGTTTTAGAGGTTAATGGTTTACCATCTTCGTCTAGCATTTGCCAATTGAGTGCAAAAATACTTTTATTTTGTAAATCTGCCTCTGTTAGTAACAGCAGTTCCCTAGCAACGTGGTTGCTCAAAATTATTTTACCCTCTGCATCCAAAAGCAATACACCTACAGGCATTTCCCGAATTAGTGATCGAAAGAGTTTTTCGCTTTCTTGTAATGGTTGTTGTGGGATTAATTGATATGTATATTGTCGATATAATATTGAACTAACTAAAGTCACAACTGGTATAAATAGGATGGCAATACTAATTTGAATTCCCAACCCATAATTTGATGATTGCTCACTGATTGACCAAATACCAGCACCTATTGCTACAGAACCAATGAAGATCCACAGCAATGATTTCAGAGTAACTCTCTGCGTTAACTTTAAGGCTGTATAAAAAGTTATCACGGTAATGATAAATGAGATCACTACCAAAAGGGTTTTGTGACTGCCAAGAATCATTTTATACATTGGAAAATCAGCTACTAGCTAGAAAATTGCAAATTCTTCAGAATTATGTCGTGCAAAAATCGAATACTTAGTATTTTAGACAAGTTGTTAAGTAGGTAGGCAGAATAAAACCCTTTTTACCTCTTCTCCCTTTCACTTTTTCCCCAACTAGATTAACTGGTGTACTTTCTGCCTCGCCACTCTTGGGGAACGTGGAATGCAGATAAAAAGATTCGTAACACCGCCACAGGATCAGCCAAGGGGGAAAACCAGAATAACCAACCTCCTTTGGCATTTTGAAGATCATAGGAAGGAGCGATCGCTAATAATAAAGCAACACGAATTATTACTAAAAATATATTCAGTCCCAATAAAAGGCGCAGCGGGAGCAGGAGAGGCAGTGGGAGCAGGGGGAGAAAACCGAATAAAATCAATATAGGTAAACCTTGAACTGATAATAATAGCCATAAATCACCCCAAATCTGAGTGCGGGAAGCAGCGTCTTTTAAATCAAGGCTGCGCCCCCATTCCTTCCAAGTTTCCATTGCCCCTTCATACATCCTTACTTTCAGCACTTTTGCTCCATCCAAAAACCCCACTTTAAAGCCTTGAGCCGCAATATGTCGTGCCAAAGTCACATCATCACAAAACGAACTCTTAGCACTGCTATAACCATTTACAGATGCTAAAACTGAGCGACGACACAAAAAACATTGTCCATTTGCCATCACTCTTTCTGGTTGCTGAGTGTGAATACCAGCAGGGTCAAATCTATACAACAAGGTCATCAATAAAGCTGGTTGTAACCAACACTCTCCCGGAGATTTGAGAATAAACTGAGGGGAAAGAGAAACTAAATCATAGCCCTCAGCTTGGGCTGTTTTCACCAAACTGGCTACCAAACCGGGGTCAGGCTGGGTATCAGCATCCATTCCCAAAAACCATTCACTGGCCTCAGAGCTAAACAAAAAGCCGTTATGTAACGCCCAAGGACGACCCACCCAAGCAGGGGGTAAAGGATCATCTGTGATCAGGCGAAACCGAGGATCTTGTTGCTGTTTAGCTTTAACCAATTCGGGAGTACCATCCTGGGAATTGCTATCAACCACAATAATTTCTCGGACTTCGTAGCTTTGTTGACTTAATCCAGCTAACAGCGGACTAATTCGCAGTGCCTCGTTTAGTGTAGGAACAACAACGCTCACACTCCCTAATAAATCTAGTGTTGGTTGTTCTGGTTGAAGCGGGGGATGTCGTATTGGCCCTTTCAACAGGCGTGAAAGTAAAATCGCCGTTGCGGGTACTTGAAGTAGTAGTAATAAGAGGGAAATAACGCTTTCTATGATCAAGTTACTTAGTAGTTGCAATTTATAACTTTGACAATACCTGACCTAAAGGTGCAAGGTTTTTTGGTTCAATGAGTCCACAATAGATGAAGTTGGACTTTCTTTTAATTACGAATTACGAATTTAGGTATTCCTAATATTTATCCAAGTTTTCAGTTTACAGCAGTTTGCGTAGTTAGGAAGTACAAAATCTAAATTGAAACCTATACACAAAGCCAGTTTTACTTCTGACTGGTCACTGAGCTTGTCGAAGTGCTGACTCCTGAATTCTGCATATGGCTTACGCCACGCTTACGCTATCAGCAAGACCTATTGAGCTTTAAATTAACAGAATTACAACCTCTTAGGCGAGCGAAGCCGTTCTTGAAGACGTTCGCGTAGCGTGCCGTAGGCAAATGGGGGATGAATAGCTTTCTCGGTCAACAGTCCAGCCCCCGACTAATAACGACTGTTACTCGTCGAGGGATGGGGACGGGAGACGAAACGCCAAACCTTGAACCAGGGTTCTCAATGCACTGGTTAGCTTACTTGAACGCAACTTTAACACTGGCGACAGAAACTTCTTTTGTTGCTGGTTCAACAGTCGCGGATGCGTCTGGGCCTCTTAACCACAGTGCTACGGCTGGTGCAACACCAAGTCCCAATCCTAGCAATACAGGAATGGAGAATCCAGCAGCCAAGCTCATGACTGTAGCAAAACCAAAGTTAGCCAAATAAACTACTAAAGGGATATTAAGCTGCGATCGCTCTAATTTGATCGGGTTGTTTCTCCACAACAGCGCCGCTACTGTCATAAATAGCGCACCAGTACCCATCCAACCAGCAAAGTTTTGATAAGGCATTCCAAAGAAAGCCCCTGGTTGTTGCCAATACCAGAAGGGAAGAGTAGTTTGACTCATGGCCGGATCTAGGACAAAATCCCAAGATGTCAGCAATAAAGCACCAAGTGCGATCGCACTTACATGACGCAATAAGCTGGGTTTTTTGTCTACTTCTAAACCTACCCGTGCCAATAGGTAAGAAACGCATCCTACATAAAACCAGGACAAGGGGATTGTAAACGGTACTAAACCCGCAATTTTATAACCTAAGCCACTCAGGTAGCTGTAGTGACCAAAAGGAAACCCTGTACTAGTTCCCAGCAATTCACTAGTCAAAGAAATTAATATTGAAGGCGCTAAAAACCCTAAAGTGCGACCTAAACCCAAAGTCCGGTTAGCATACAAGAAAACACCGACCGCACCGAAAATCATATAAGCCACACCACCACCAGCCATGCTCCACTGCATGACAGTTTGCCCAACCTCAGATAAGCTCAAAATTACTTCGGCATTAGGAATAACTAGTAATATCCCTACTAGTCCAAATACCATAGACACGATATGACCAATCAGGCATACGCGCTCAACAATAACAAGTTTTCTCATGAACCAGTCCTTAACCTTAATAAAATGTGATATGCGACCATTCGACTGCTAACAGTTTACAAATGTTTAAGATCATAATTTAACTAATTTTTACAAAATAATCCGGGAAAATTGAAAGTCCATTAGTGATCTTGCTCTGGAACAGTATAAATGCTTATTAATTGATTACATATTTATGAAAATGGAGAAGGGATGATAATTATATGTATATTTGTATATATAAGTGACAATTATGCGTATCCTTTGCTCTTAAATTTTAACTCCTAACACCGAACTCCTAACACCGAACTCAGGTCAATCTATGTCAGTTTTAAAAAGAATTCCTTGGTTTTCTCTAACACTAGTACTACTGAGTTATAGTACTTTAGGCTGGGTGATATCTGAAACAAAAGCGCCTTGGTTCGTGTGGTTAATTGTTATCGTTACTATCTTGTTGTTGCTAATTAGCTTGACGACTTCTTGGTCAAAACTGTCAGAGTATTACAGCATATTTTTTAGATCCAATGTCAGAACTTTTGGTATTACCGTTTTAGCAGCTTTCCTGTTTTTTATGATGCTGGCCTGGTTTCGAGTGTTTCTTGATACTTTACTCATCCTTTCAGCAACTATTTTAGTCAAAATAGACTTTCAGGCAGCTGGATTCAAAGAAAGACAATCTTTCTGGTTCACGTCGATTTTTTCACTAGCAGGTTTAGCAGCAGGCGCTCTCCTGTACCAAATTAAATTAATTTAATAATTGCTGTCAGAGTGTAATCATCGGAACTCATGGGATAATAAGCAGTCGGAGATGGGGAGATGGGGCGGTTAATAACCCTACCAATTACCCATTACTAAATCTCCAATTACGAATTACAAATTACGAATTATTTATGTCTTTATCTGATGCAATACCAGCTTTACTTGTCTTAGCAGATGGCACCACATATCGCGGTTGGTCTTTTGGTGCGATGGGAACCGCAATTGGCGAAGTGGTGTTTAACACTGGCATGACTGGATACCAAGAAGTTTTGACCGACCCTAGTTATAGCGGTCAAATTGTTATTTTTACCTATCCTGAATTAGGGAACACTGGCGTTAATCTTGAAGACGAAGAATCAGCCAAACCTCACGTCCGTGGTGCGATCGCTCGCAACATCTGTCACAAACCCAGTAACTGGCGCTCTACACAATCCTTACCAGACTACCTCAAACAACACCAAGTCCCAGGTATCTTTGGCATTGATACCCGCGCCCTCACTCGCAAAATTCGGATGTTTGGGGCCATGAATGGAGGTATTTCTACATCTATCCTCGATGAAGCAGAACTATTAGAACTAGTGCAAGCTGCTCCCAACATGGCAGGATTAAATCTGGTGCAAGAAGTCACTACCCCAGCAGTTTATGAATGGTCTGAGACCACCACCGCTGCTTGGGAATTCAACCCAGAAAATGTAGCCAAAATTAGCGAAACCTTCACCGTTGTTGCACTTGACTTTGGTGTCAAACGTAATATTCTCCGGCGTTTGGCTAGTTATGGTTGTCGGGTGATAGTTGTTCCAGCCAATACACAACCAGAAGAAATTCTTAAATACAATCCAGATGGAATTTTTCTCTCCAATGGCCCCGGTGATCCAGCCGCAGTCACAGAGGGCATTACCACCACCAAAGCACTGCTAGAAAGCCAAAAACCCATGTTTGGTATTTGCATGGGACACCAAATTTTAGGTCATGCTTTGGGAGCAGAAACCTTTAAACTTAAATTTGGGCATCGTGGTTTAAATCAGCCGGCGGGTTTACAACAAAGGGTAGAAATTACTAGCCAAAACCACAGTTTTGCTATTGATCCGGATTCATTACCATCAGCAGTGGTAGAGGTTAGTCATCTGAACTTAAACGATCGCACTGTTGCTGGAGTACGTCACAAATCTCTACCTGTATTTTCTGTACAGTACCACCCAGAGGCTAGTCCAGGCCCCCACGATGCAGATTACTTGTTTGAGCAATTTGTGTTAGAAATGCAAACAGCAAGACAAGCTGCGATCGCTTAAATGAAGTAAAAATAGAAAAATGGCAAGATTGGTAATGGGTAATGGGTAATGGGTAATGGGTAATGGGTAAGAGTCTTTACCAATCACCATATGCCTAACGGCAGGCTACCGCCAACACCAATCACCAATTACCAACCTAGACAACTTGCTCAAAAACCATCTATACTTGAGCGTTTACTTTCAGTTAAAAGGACGAGGAGGGAATTATTGCTGAACCACTAAATCTAACCGTAAGCCTGAGAGGCACTCGCGAAGTCCGGGATAACTGTCAGCTATTCCGCCTCACAGGTTTGTTAGACGCTTTTTCTGAGCCGACATTTCGCAAGGTATTAGGCAGTAAGATTGACGAAGGCCCAAAGCACATAATTCTAGATCTCTCGCAAATTGACTTTGTGGATAGTTCTGGTTTGGGTGCGCTGGTCCAATTAGCCAAACAAGCAAACTCCGCTGGCACTTTGCAAATTGTCACTAATGCCCGTGTAACTCAAACGGTTAAGCTTGTCCGCTTGGAAAAGTTTCTCTCTCTGCAAACTGATGTCGAAGCGGCTCTAGCAAACATCGAGTCACCTTGATTGCTTAACCAGAGAAAATCAATTTGGCTATCCAAATGCACAATATTGGATAGCTTAATTTTTACAATTTCTACAAAGTAACCTCTCTCCTTGTGGGAGAGGCTTTTGAGTACCGAGTACCAAGTAACGAGTACCGAGTTCACCTGAGTTCGGAGTTCGGAGTCAGGAGTTCGGAGACGCTACGCGAACGGAGTTATGATTTTTAAGGGCGAAAGAATAAGGGTTTGAGACTCTTACTGGGGGTGAGTTTTCCACAAATTATCTTATGTCGAACTCACGTTAAATTACAAAAATTAAATAGGCTGTAGTCACTAATTTTAGGACAGTATTCATTCCTGAAAGCCTTGAATAAACTAGGTTTATCTTCAGAATTCAGGAATCAGGACTTTGCCATAGCTTCAGTAATTTTTGTTAGTGTTGAATATTCTCAGTATGCTATGATGGCTTACTGCACAAAAAATAAACGTTTACGAAGACAATCTCCCCCAATGTTTAGTAGGTCAAGGAATTATTAACTTGTGAAGCCCCAGGAGGAAGAAGCTAAAAATGAAGGAGATGAAACTGCTCTGCAAGATTCATCTGAAATCCCCCCATTGTTGGTAAACACGACGCAATTACCCCAAACAATCATATCCCAGGCACAAGTACGACAACTTTCTCCTTCTGCCTTAGCTTACTTGGGGGATTCAATTTACGAACTTTATGTTAGAATGTTCTTTCTGTTGCCACAGCAACGGCCAGAAATTTACCATCGTTTGGTAGTGGCGCAGGTCAGAGCGGAAACACAAGCGCTACATTTGCGATCGCTGACTCCCGAACTAAGGAGTAACGAATTAGAAATTGTCCGCCGAGGTCGCAATGCTGCCACAAGCCGCCCCAAGCGACTTAATCCTGAAATTTATCAACAGGCAACTAGTCTAGAAACTTTAGTTGGCTATTTATATCTCACTGATTACCCCCGGTTAATGGAACTTTTACAAAAACTCCATCTAGAGAAATAGTGAATAGCTCAATCTCCTGATAGGAAAATCAATCGTAAAGGTTCATTAAATTGAGTTAATTAGGATGTCCACTTATCTGCTACAACCAATACTCCCATGACTAATCAACCAAGAAAAATCAATACTACTAGCGAACCAAAACGTATGCAACCCATTAAAATCAAGGGCAAACGAGTTATAGCTAATCCTACTCGTCATCAAGGCAAAGCAGAAGGAAAATCCCTCTCAGGTAGACAACGCCCATCTCATCAATCTGCCCTACCAGCCCCGACAATCAAATCAACAGAACATAGTGACCCAATTCCTAATCCTACTCGTCATCAAGGTAAAGCAGAGGGAAAATCCTTCTCAGGGAGACAACGCCCATCTCACCGAATTTCTCTACCAGCCCCAACAATCAAATCAATAGACGATAGCAATTCAACAGAAGATAATGACCTAATTTATGGTCGTCATCCAGTTTTAAGCGCCTTAGAAAGTCACCGCAATCTTAACCGCCTCTGGATTACAACCCGTCTCCGTTACGATCATCGCTTTCATCATTTGATCCTCCAAGCTAAAGAAAATGGCACAGTCATTGATGAAGTTGAACCCAAACGTTTAGACCAAATCACCGACGGTGCTAATCACCAAGGCATAGCAGCACAAATTGCTCCTTATGCCTATACAGAAATAGAAGATTTAATTACAGAAGCAAAATCCGTCACCGATGCTGTAATTGTCGTGGCTGATGGTATTACTGATCCTCACAACTTAGGGGCAATTATTCGCACAGCCGAAGCAATAGGCGCTCAAGGTTTAGTTATTCCTCAAAGACGGGCTTCGGGGATCACTTCAACTGTGGTAAAAGTAGCAGCAGGTGCTTTAGAAAACTTTTCTGTAGCTAGAGTCGTTAACCTCAGCCGTGCTTTAGAACAACTCAAAGAAGCTGGTTTTTGGATTTACGGAACTGCGGCCACTGGTAGCGAACCTCTGCATACAGTTAATTTCAGCGGCCCTATCGTTTTGGTCATTGGTGGAGAAGGCGAAGGTCTGAGTATGTTGACACAACGTTCTTGTGATGTTTTAGTGTCAATTCCCTTACAGGGTAAGACTCCCAGCCTGAATGCATCAGTAGCTGCGGGTATGGCGCTTTACGAAATTTATCGTCAACGTTCCTTAAATACCCTCTATCTTGATAAATTACGCACAGTTTCTTTGAAAAAATAGCCTAAAAGTGTATAAAGAAATGTAAAAAAGAATAAATCTAACATATTGTTTAACACCCTGTAACCCGTTTATAAATTGGTGAAAACCATGAAAACTATTTGGCATAACCTCAAGGAACAGCTGATTAGTATATCTAACAGTTTTGGATTTGCTTGGTGGGTAGAGATAGTCACCCAGAATCCCCGTTGTACTTACTACTTTGGGCCTTTTTTCAGTTCGGTGGATGCCACATTCGCCAGCAAAGGCTATGTAGAAGATTTGGAAATTGAAGGAGCGCAGGGTATTGTCGTCAATGTTAAGCGTTGTAAACCTGATGATCTAACAATTGCTGAAGACTTGGGGGAAAGGATTGACCGTAAAGTAAAGCCTGCCTTTAGCGGTCAAGTATAATCTCAATCAATAGGCCGTCATCGTTCTGGGGGTGAAATCCTGAGAACGATGGCAAATACAGCAGAATTCAGGAGTCAGGAGTCAGGAGTCAGGAGTCAGGATGAAAATCTTCTTGAGACCTCAACTGTCTTCTGTGTGATCCAGAAAATATTTTCCTGTAGATATTAAGTTATCCAGCAGCATTCATTTACTGTAGATGCGATCGCAGGGGATATTGATGATGTAGAAATATTTGTATGGTTAATTTATAGTTGATTAATGTTGGGTTATGCCTCCGGCACACTACATGAACGTTCCTCAGTCCAACCTACGAGGAATTGCGATTCCACTTCCTCAGCTATTATCACTTCGGATGCTTCCATCAGGCATGATAGTTTCTTGGAAGATAGCACCTTTGCATCTGGCAATCTCAAAATGGCTAGATCCTCTGAAGTTGGCATAACTCAGGTTGGCATCGTAGAAAGAAGTTTCAGTCAAAATAGCGTCACTCAAGTTGGCATGGCTGAGATTAGCATCAAAGAAACCAGTTTGACCGCAAACAACTCCACTCAAGTCAGCGCTCTCCAAATTAGCTCCTTTCAAAGCAGCTTCACCGAGACGCGCTCCCCTCAAGTTGGCATAACTCAAGTCGGCATCACTGAGGTTACTCCAGTCCAGACTAGCGTTACTGAGATCGGCTTCTCTGAAAATAATCCCTCGAAGATTCTCATCGGTAAGACGAACTTTTGGCAGTTTCACTCCAGTGAAATCCCGCTCCCCAGCAGCGTATCTTCTGAGCAACTCTTTAGCATCCATAATTATACTTCTCCACTAACTAACACATTTAAAGATAACTCACTAAACCTCTGGCAATCGTTATTTGATCCCAACTTCAACCTAACCTTTCAAATCACCGACCTCTCTGTCGGACAACTAGCCGAAGCCCAAATCACCAACTACGACTGAATATTAAGTTAGAATTTGCAGACAATGTGGGACGTGAGTGAAAAATATCAAAATATTGTGTTGGTTTAAATTTTATCAAATTATCAATAATCGCAGCGGATATTGATGATGTAGAAATATTTGTACGGTTAATTTATATTTGATTCATGTTTGGGGTTGATTAATGTTGGGTTTCGTTCCTCAACCCAACCTACAAGATCAGCGATCGCACTAGGTAGTGTAACGCGATCTATAATTTAGTAGTTAATCAGTGGAAGTTAAACTATGTCTTATAGCATACATGAGTTACGTGAACATCTAAACACGCAGGTTATTTCGTTAAATATGCGATGGAATATGTACAATTACTTGTTTAACGAAACTGAAGAAAAAATTCGTATTCTTGAAGAAACTGCTCCACATATGTTTGGGGTGATTCAAATTGCCTTGTTTAATGATATTATCCTTTACTTAACCAGACTTACAGACCCTAAGAAGAATGGTAAATATGAAAACCTTGTTTTAGAACAATTATTAGAACATTCTGATATAACGGCAAAACCAGAACTTTTAGAGGAACTTAAAATACAAAGAATCGCTCTTAGAGAGAAATGTCAAAACTGCCGAAAAAGTCGCGATAAAAGCATAGCCCATCAAGATTTAACTCTTGCGTTAACACCATTATCTCCCTACTCAGGTATTTCTCTGGAAGATATAAAAGAATTACTTGATATGGTTAATAAGTTGATGAATACAGTTAATCGTAATTTAGAGAATGAAGAAACTCTATACGAGCTACACCATGAGCTAAAGATTGATGTTGATTCTCTATTTGAGTCACTGGAGAAGGCAAAACAAAACATAAAATGACCGAAAAACGAGAAAGATCTGACCAAGACAGCCCGTGGAAAGAAATATTAGAAGCATACTTTCCCCAAGCAATGCAATTTTTCTTCCCCGAAACAGCCGCATTAATTGATTGGGAACGTCCCCATGAATTTCTAGATAAAGAATTTCAACAAATAGCCCGCGACGCTGAACAAGGAAGAAGATATGCAGATAAATTAGTCAAAGCTTGGCAACACCAAGGAGAAGAAATTTGGCTGCTGATACATATAGAAATTCAAGGAAAACCAGAAGAAATCTTTCCTCAAAGGATGTTCTCCTACAACCTGCGGATTTTTGACCGTTTCGGTAAACCTGTCATTAGTGTCGCTATTTTATGCGATGCAGATCCAAAATGGCGACCACACCAATACAGTTATAATTATCCTGATACTAAGCTTAAATTTGAATTTGGCACGGTCAAACTGCTCGATTACCAAAACCGTTGGGAAGAATTAGAAGCTAGTAAAAATCCTTTTGCAACGGTGGTAATGGCACATTTAAAGACACAACAAACCAGTAAAAAACCTCAAGAACGCAAAATATGGAAATTTAGCTTAATTCGCCGATTGTATGAACAAGGTTTGCAAGAAAAGGATATTCGTAACCTTTACCGCTTTATAGACTGGGTTATGATGTTACCAAAAGCATTAGAAGCGGAATTTTGGGAAGAGTTTAAACAATTTGAGCAGGAGCGAACTATGACCTACATTACTACAGGTGAGCGCATTGGCTATGAGCGAGGAATAGCAGAAGGTAAACAAGAAGGTGAGCAAAATCTTGTGGTACGACAACTACAAAAACGGGTGGGAGAGTTACCAGAAGAAATTAGAACGCGAATTCAAACTCTTTCTTTAAATCAGTTGGAATCACTTGGTGAAGCGTTGTTAGATTTTACAGCTATTGATGATTTGTTTAACTGGTTTGCAGATTATCAACCAGAGTAGGAAGTTTACCTTTTATCCCACATTCCGCAGATGTGAATTAGATTATTGATATTTTTGAAAAATCCCAGCCAGAAAAATTTTATTTACCTAATTTTTCTGGTTGACTTTAACTTTATCTGCCACTAATTCCATATCTAAAGTTGTGCTATCTGTGGGTGTGCTTCTAGCCAATGGTCAATATCAGATAGCAACTGTTGGGGAATTTCCCAGGGGAAAAGATGGGCTGTATTTGGGTAACATTGCCACTGAGAGTTTTTAAGATGTCGTGCTGTTTCTAAGCTGGAATCAGCAGTAATATGGCGGTCTTGGGAACCGGCGAGTACTAAACTAGGGCATTCTATTTTTTGTAGGTCTGGGAGTCGATTGTACCCGGCACGAATGGCGCTGTAGAGGGCGCGAGTTGCATAGGGAGAAGTTTGTAAATAAGCTGGTACGGCTGAATTGGCGATGTAACCGTAAGCAGTGGGTGTATGTTGTTGGATTAGGTGCCGAAAGAGCGATCGCTTGCCAAATGTTTCAATATTCCAATCCCAACTCGGTTTTAGATAATTTAATAGTGCCGCAACGCCAGTATAAACATTATCTTGCCAAGAGATAGGCGGATGATCTCCCCAAGGTCTAGCTGAGGTTGCGACCAAAATCAGCCCAGTGACTCGCTGTGGTAAACGCAGTGCCAATTCCATCGCCAAAATACCACCTAGTGACCATCCTAATACCAGACATTTTTCAATCTGAAAACGGTCTAGGAGAGCTTCTAAGTCATCTAAATGGTCTTGCATAGCGAAATTGCTATTGCAGCGACTTTTGCCATATCCGCGCAAATCTGGGGCAATAGTTTGGTAGCGTTTTGATAAGTGATTTGTAAAAACAGCGAGATTACGGCCAGTACCAGGATGACCATGTAAACCCAGAATAGGAAATCCTTGACCTTGAATGTAGACATGAAGAGGTAAAGCATTCATATAATTCGTAATTCGTAATTACTACCCAGTCCCCAGTCTACTTTTCTCTATAACCCCCAGCGTAGGTAATGACGCACATATTTCTATAGGATTTGTGAGTACCAAAAGCCACACCAGTCACTTTAAAATCAGGGTTAAAAATATTGGTGCGATGACCCCGTGATGGGACTCCATCATCAATAATTAACTGCATGACGATTTCTTGGGCGTTGTCTACACCATAGCTGATGTTTTCTGCTGCTGTGATTTGCCATTTCCCATGACGATTAATGCGTGTAAAAGGACTGCTACCATCACTACCATCATGACCTAACGCTCCTGTTGCACTTTGGTCTTTGACATGATCCCTAGCACCTAAGGACATTCCCTTAGATGCGCTTAATGCACCTACAGCACGAACTGACTTGAGAAATGCGATAGCGAAGCGCTCCGTAGGAATCGCTTCATCAACAGGTTTTACCCCTTCTTGGGTAATTAGATAGGTGTTATCAGCAACTTTAATTTTTTTACCTTCAAAACGCTGACGATAGCTTTCTAACATGGGTAAGTATGAACGCGGATTTGTCCGCACTTTGTTAGTTTCATCAATTACTTTTTGTTCTAAAGCTGACAAGTAACTAGCTTTTGCTAACAAAATAAAATCATCATTTTCAATCATATCTGTTTTCACTTGTGCGATTGGTTGTTGAGATTGTAGTAATTGATATGAAAAGTTAATCACTAAAGTAATAGGGAGCAATATCCAAAGTTTAAAAATATTCATTCATGACCTCAAATTTTTATTTTGACAAATTTCTGTAGTTAGTAAATAAACATCGACATTAAAATATGAATTATCCAAAAAAATGGTAGAGACGTTTCATGAAACGCCTCTACTTTTTTATCTATTTTCCACCCTGTAAAATACTTTCAACTTCTGAAAGCTGAATTGGCCCAGAAACATTTTTGCTATTGATTATCAAAGAAGGTGTGCCAGAAAGCCCCAGTTTATAAGCCATTTGCAGGTCTTGCTTAATTGCTTTATCGGCTAAATTGCGGTCGGTGTTAAATTTCGCCAAATCTAATTTGAGGTTTTTAGCAATATCTAAATATAAGGTTTCACCCAGTTGTTTTTGATTGGTAAATAGGGCATCATGATATTCCCAAAATTTACCTTGTTGATATGCTGCCCAAGATGCTTTTGCTGATGGTAATGCTTGGTCATGAATTTGAACTAAGGGAAAATGTTTATAAACTAAGGTAAATTGATTTGGGTATTTTGCTAACAAGTCTTTGAGAGTTTTATGTGCTTCGGCACAATATGGACATTCAAAGTCAGAGAATTCTAACAGCACAGTGTTTAATTGAGTCGAACCTGTGGTAGGAGAATCAGCAATTACAGCTTTGGTATTGGTTCTCAAATTCTGTAAAAATTCTTGTCTGACTTGCTGTACTTTTTGCTGTTGTTCTTGCTGATATGCTTGAACAGTTTCGATAATTACTTGTGGATTTTTGCGAATAATTTGTAATACTTGCTGTTCTAGTTGGGGATCGATTTTTGTATCAGCTTGTGCAGGAAGTGACCAGCTAAGGCTGAAGCAGAGTAAGCTGGTAATTGTCCAGATACGCAGGTTTTGAAAGATTTTGAGCATGGGGCAATACTAAATAAGTCCATACTATCTTAGTATTTCTGAGGTTTGGTCAGTGCGATCGCTACGCGAATATACTACGCAGGTTGAAAAATATCTGCTTTTAGTCCACTGACTTAGAGGACTTGACTATCAATGGGTAATGAGAGATCACGAGACCATTCATTCCAAGAACCAAAATAATTTTTGGCTTGAATTCCTATCTGTTGCAGCGCAATCAGTGTATTAGCAGCCCTAGATCCTTTAAAGCAGTAAATATAGACGATAGAATCTGAGGTGATACCCACAGACTCACAGATTTGGAGAATTTCTGCTGGTGAGCGAAACATGGGAATTTGAGCTTCAGAATTCATCAACAGATGCCATTCTAGCCATATAGAGTTAGGGATTCTTCCTTTGCGGGGACAGAAATCTGGACTGTAGGGAGAAGAACTCAATCCTTGCCATTCTATGCGATCGCGCACATCTAATTTGATAATGGCAGGATTATCAATTGCTTGTAACATTTGATCTTTTGTCACCATGATATCCGCATTGGGATGCAATCTAAATATGCTGCTTTCGGTTTTAGTGACTTCATTGGTAGTTGGTAATTCCGCAGCAAGCCATGCTTG
Organism: Anabaena sp. EIM26; assembly: GCF_057568715.1. Lineage (NCBI taxonomy): Bacteria > Bacillati > Cyanobacteriota > Cyanophyceae > Nostocales > Nostocaceae > Anabaena > Anabaena sp. EIM26. The sequence continues at coordinate 5,172,552 of NZ_CM172472.1, forward strand.
ATATCCCCCGTGCAGAATAGATACCGTACCACAACCCAAATAATTAAGTAAAAAAGCCGCTCGACAACATTGACCATAGCCTTTATTTAAAGCATCTTCATACACAATTAATCTTTCTGTTCCCGATATTCCAACTTTGCTCATAATCTCAGCAAAATATTCTTGTAATTTTTTTAATCCTGCTGCTGAGGAGTCATCTAAAAGATATGTAAAAAATTCACGAATATTGATTGCACCAGGAAGATGAGAAACAGCATATTCTTCTGGACTGCGCGTATCTATGATGACAATTTGTGGGGATTTTTCTGATAATAAACAAAAGAGTTCTTGGGGAGAAATGAGAGTTTTTGTATCCACTTTTCGATTCTTCTGCATTGTGCCATTTGGCATTATCACGCCCTATAGATTGGCATTGTGGAGTTAAAATTACAGAAGAATAAATTGGGATTGTGATTGGAATAACTTTTATAGGATTAATGCCAAGTAGAGCAAAGTGAAATAATATGCTACACCATGTAATCTAAAGGAAGTAGGTTACAACATGAATTTTCAATCCGCTAAGTCCCATATTAATATTATTTAGATTTTTAACACTTCAAATTGGTTTAATAATGGAGGTAGAGCGCCCTGTTAACTAATTCATCGCCAAATGTGTGAGCTATATTTAATAGCTGACTTCAGACATACAAAACTGTAACAACCGATTTTGAAACTCTCCGATCTAAAGACTTTGAGTTTCCCAGTTACCACGAGATATTATGAGAGTTGGGGTGGTAAATTGCCAGTATTAAAGTAGTTGGTCAGATCACTGCCTATTTGTGTATCTACCCAATTATGATAGTGAAGCATGACATCTGTGATATCGGTGATACCAATACTCTGAACTCCTTTAACGGTAAGGACAAAATCGTTGTAGTCTCGATCAGAAGTAGCATTAAGTGCAACATCTTCAAAACCAATCATCACTTTATTAGATCCTGTCAGCACTTGTGCTACTTGTACAGTATCGTTTAAGTTAGCTGCCGACATAGAGAATACAGGTCTATTGCTATTTGTAAAACTCTGCCCAGTTAAAGCATCTTGAAGAGTTCCATTGGACATGAGTACAAAACCAAACGCATCTCCAGCTTTGAGATTATAAATTTGCTCTCCTTGATACGCTTCATCGTTAAAGTTTGGTTCCCAATAGAGAATGTTACTATTGTCGCTGTAAAGACCACCCTCTTCAGCATCTTTGACTACAACATAGCCATCTGTAGAATTGCTGGTGGCGCGGCGAAGCGCTTCTTGGATAAATGCGTTTGAGCCAGCTTCGTACATATCCATGCCTTTGAGGCTAAAGATTCCCACTTCTCCCTGTTCATACTGACCACCATCGTAGAGGAAGTCGATTTTTACTTGGCCAGTTTGATTAGCAACGAAAACGCCTTCATCGAAAATTGCCCGATTAGAATATTCGAGTAGTTGTTTTCCTACATTTGTAGTGCGCCAGTTACGCTCAGAGTTAGAGAAATTATCTATTGACTGAGTAGTCCCCTTAGCTCCTTTAACTTGGAAAACAAAATCATTGTAATCCCGATCAGAAGTAGAAGAGGCGGTAGGAATATCTTCAAAAGCAAAAGTTCCGTTACCATCTACATCTACCATCTGTCCAACTGCCATACTAGGATTAGCTTCGGGGATGGAGAATAGAGGCAATTTACCATATTGCCACATCTGACTTGCTTTACTGATTCCCTTCGTTTTGTTGATTTCTTCAACACTTGTATTGGGTACGAACATAAAGGCAAATTTGTCACCTGGATTCATCTCGAAGCTTTTCACTCCTAGATAATTTCCAGCATTGAAATTTGGTTCCCAAGGCATTTTTTCAGTAAAACGCGCTCCTTCGCTGGGGTCTTTAGCCAAGACATAGCCTAATTTAGAGTTGCTGAGAGCGCGATTAGTGGCTTGTTTAATAAAAGCTTCCGAACCAGGTTGGTAGTTTTCCATGCCTTCGAGACTAAAGACGGCGAACTCTCCTTGATACCAACCGCCATCGTAAAGAAAGTCAAAATTTACCTGGCCAGTTTCGCCAACTTCAAATACTCCCTCGCTATATGTAGATCGGTCAGCATATTTGAGTAAGTCTTGTCCGATAGCAGTAGTTCGCCAATCCCTATTGGGATTAACCTCTGCGTTCATGTCAGCGATATTGTTGCTTGTTAGTCCTTTAACTTGGAAAACTATGTCATTAAAATCTTTATCGGCACCACCAGAACTAACGCTGATATCTTCAAATGCTAGTGTGCCATTTTTGTCTACAGCAACTATCTGATTTTTGTCGGTAGAGAAAATAACTTGTTTGCCAACTTGGGCGGTAGCGTAGGGTTGGCGATAAATCTCGTCAATGGTAGTATTCTGCACTAGCATCAATGCTACTTCGTCCCCAGCATTCATCTGAACGGACTTAATTCCTTGGTAATTACCAGCATTAAAGTTAGGTTCCCAACTGGTAGTACCGCTCAAACGCGCTCCGTCTGTGCGATCGCTCATGAGAAGGCGACCTTCTGTGGAGTTGCTTAAAGCCCGACGAGTTGCTTCTCGGATAAACTCTAAGGAACCTGGTTGGTAGTTTTCCATCCCTTTGAGGCTAAAAACCGCTACTTCTCCTTGATACCAACCGCCATCATAGAGATAATCAAATTGAACTTGACCAGTACCATCGACGATAAAAGTACCTGATTCAAACCGAGGACGGTTAGCATACTGCACTAATTCCTGTCCGAATGAGGTGTTTAACCAATTCCGGTTAGTGTAAACAGAATCTTGTAGCGTCGGTGCCTTGGCTGTTGCACCAGACAATTGAACTACCATATCGTTGAAATCGCGATCGTTGGATTTTAAGGTATTAATATCTTCCCAACCAAAGGTATTTCCCTTGCCAGTGATATCTGCGATTTGGGGTGAAACTGTGCCTGTTGTTTGATTTACTGCACCAAAAGAAAACAGAACTTTATCTGTACTAATGGAGGTACTTTGAGCAATCTTAGCTACTGTAGTATCGGTAACTAACATCATGGCAAAGGTGCTTCCTGCTGTCATCTCAAACAGTTGGGGACCCTTGTAAACACCACTGTTGAAATCTTTTTCCCAGGACAATTCATTATTTAGGTTGCTGAACCGAGCGCGATCGCTTTCATCCCGCACAGCTACATAACCTAAATTAGAATTGCTGAGAGCGCGTCTGCTTGCTTCCAGCATGAATTCTGTCGAACCTACCGTCAGTCCTTCCATACCTTGAAGGCTAAAGATCGCTAGTTCTCCTTTATTCAAGCCTCCATCATATAGAAAATCAACGCTAACTTTTCCAGTTGCATTAACTGTAAAGATGCCATTATTCAAGTTAGAAATTGTCGTCATCTTCTTCGTGTCTTTTTTTACTAACATCTAAGTCTTTTTTTTTATAACTTTTATTAAGTCAAAAAAATAACTGTATAAATACGCCTTTTTTTTATCAGGACTTACGCACGAATTACGGAACAATTAACCGTATAAAACGCAAAAGACACGGAGAAACCTAAATTGTGAGAGCTTTTTGCGTAAATTCTAGTTATCAAGCAATTATCCAGAAAATACTTTATTTTTGAGAGAATTTTGCCATTTGTATTGAGCAGATATACTGGTAATACCTGCTATATCTACATTTTGAATATGTCTAGCAGTAAATTAATAGCAACCTTTCATGGTTGAGGAATATTATGTAAATTCACTAAATAATCTCTATAACTTTTGATGCTATTCTTTATTAGACAAATACTTAGATGAAATTATTTAGATATTTTTAAGTACGGATGAAATCACTATATTTCTCAATTTTACCCGTTAAAAGTTCTCTATTCTCTTAGAGAACTCCATAAAAAACATGATCCAATGGAGTAGGGGTAATTCATGAATTACCCTTACTTTTACGGGGACAAGCTTTAGGGGAATGATATTAAAACAACGTGAGTTCGGTGTTAGGAGTTCGGAGTTTCTCCTCCGGAGACGCTACGCGAACGGAGTTATGATTTTTTCAACGAGAGAATAAGGGTTTGAGACTCCTACTTGTGGCGAGTTTTCCACAGATTATCTTATGTCGAACTCACGTTAAAACAGGATCAATCATTCTATGGAATTCTCTTAGAGGATATTTGAAAAGTATTATAGCCTTCCCACTCTAGTTAGATACAAAATTACCCCTCCTCAACCCTCCCCTTACCAAGGGCTACGGTGTACACACAAGCGCGTCGGGGAGAGGTACTCTTTGAGAAGCTGCTTCGTGTCTATGGAAAGAGGTTTATTTATACATGAAGAACTTTTCAAACACCCTCTTAATTACTCTCTTAATTACTCTGGTAAACCCTCCACCTTTAACAAATCCAAATCCCGCTCAAAAATCTCATCAATCGGTAACATTTCTCCCGCAGTAGTCATAAATTTATGGTCTTTAGTTGCTCGAATTTTTGAACCATCATCTAAACAATATTCATATACTTCTTGCATTCCTCGATGATGCCATTGGGCAATGGGTTGAGTGTAAACATTTCCATTTTTATCAACACTAAAAATACTACACTCAATTCTCTTTTCTACAATTTCTCCAATAGGAATAAAACCATATTCCACAGTTAAAATTTCCGTATCATAACTCAAACAATATTCTGCAAACTTTAACATATCCCCAAATAGATGTTCAGCGACTTGGGGTTTTACACCGTTTTTTGCGGAACCATCAATAAAATTTTGCTTTTGTTTCTCCATTTCAGAAACTTTCTTTTTACCCATAGCCCGACGCAGCAAGTCAGCTTGTCCTAAAGAATAACCAGCCATATCCTGAGCAATTTTCATAATTTGCTCTTGATAGACCATAATTCCATAGGTTTCATTTAAAATTGGTTCTAAAATACCTGTTTCATATTCAATCTGTTCGCGTCCATGTTTACGATTAATAAACTTAGGAATTAATCCCGCATCTAATGGGCCTGGTCGATAAAGTGCCAAAATAGAAGAAATATCTTCAATATTAGAAGGTTTCAAGTCTTTAACTATTTCCTTCATTCCTGAAGATTCTAGTTGAAATATTCCTTCTAATTTACCTGATTCTAATAATTCATAAGCTTTTTCTACATCTTTTGGTAAAGTACTATGTCCACCTTTTGCTAATATTTTTTGGGCTTTTCTTTCTTGACCTGTAATTTCATCGGGGTCAATTTTATAACCTTTAGTTTCTGCAATCAAATCAATAGTTTTTTGAATTAAAGTGAGGTTCCGTAAACCCAAGAAATCCATTTTTAACAAACCCAATGATTCCAAATCTTCCATGAAATATTGGGTAATTACAGAACCATCATTATTGCGTTGTAAGGGAACAATTTCATCAAGAGGATCAGCAGAAATCACTACACCCGCAGCATGAACACCAAAGGTTTTATTAGTACCTTCAATTCGCATGGCCATATCTAGCCAATGACGAACATTTGGGTCATTATCATATTTATCTTTAAACTCTTGTGCTGGTGTTTCATTAGAAACCATGACTTTGAGTTTAGTTGGTTTTCCCCGCACTACGGGAATTAATTTCGCCATTTTATCAGCGTCACCATAGGGAATATTTAACACTCTAGCGACATCTTTTAAAACTGCTTTCGATGTTAAACGGTTAAATGTGATAATTTGGGCAACTCTATCAGCACCATATTTATCAGTTACATATTCAATCACTTTATCCCGTTGTTCAATGCAGAAATCCGTATCAATATCAGGCATTGACTTACGTTCGGGATTCAGAAATCTTTCAAATAATAAACCATGATGCACAGGGTCAATGTTAGTAATTCGCATTGCGTAAGCAACTAAAGAACCAGCTGCTGAACCCCGACCTGGACCCACAGGAATATTATTATCTCGTGCAAATTTGATGTAATCCCACACTACTAAAAAGTAGGTAGAGAAGCCCATTTTTTGCAACATTTTTAATTCATATTCTAATCTTTCTTTATAAACTTGATCTACTTCGCTGCGGGATTTACGATTTAATCTTTCTAACAATCCTTGCCAAGCAATCTCTTCTGCATAAGTGTCAGGAGTGTGACCAGAAGGAATAGGAGGAGTAGGAATTTTCGGGTCATCCATGATATGGTAAGGCTCGACTTTATCCGCTACTTCGACCGTTGTGGCTATAGCTTCGGCAATCACATCATCTGGTAAATGGTCACGAAATAACTGTTGCATTTCTGCGGCAGATTTGAGGTATTCTGTGCCGCTATATCGCATTCTTTTATCTTCGCTAATTAGCTGTCCTGTTTGAATACATAGCAAGGCATCGTGTGCTTCTACGTCAAAACAAGAAATGTAATGGGAATCATTAGTAGCAATAAATTTAATTCCTAATTCCCGTGCAATTTTGACAATTTCGACATTAACAATTCTGTCTTCTTGGGAACCGTGGTCTTGAATTTCTAAATAAAAGTCTTCACCAAAAACTTCTTTATACCATTTAGCAACTTTCCTGGCTGCATCTGGTCGATTACTAAGAATTGCTTGGGGAATTTCTCCACCTAAACAAGCGCTGGTGACTATTAAGCCTTCATGATATTGTTTGAGTAAATCTTTGTTAATGCAAGGACGGGAAAAAATACCTTTACCTTGCACACCTTGAAGGTGAGAAATTGTGGTTAATTTAACTAAGTTTTTATAGCCTTTTGTATTTTTAGCTAAAACAACTTGATGATATTTAGGACGGCGTTCTTGTTTTTCAATATCACCATTAATAATATACATTTCGTTGCCAATAATTGGCTTAACGTTTTTATTGCGGCAGATTTTAATTAATTCTACTGCACCATACATGACACCATGATCTGTGAGTGCGATCGCTTTCATCCCCAGTGCGATCGCTTGATCCACCAACTCTGGTAGCTGACTGGCCCCATCCAACAAACTGTAATCACTATGAATATGCAAAGGAACAAAAGACATAAGCACCTCCAATACAAGTCAACCAGGGTTGAAATTTGCGATTAACTCCACCCACACAGGAGATTTATAGACTAACAGTTTTTATCTAAAATTGTTCTCAGAATTTTCACTTTGAACTGCTAAAAAGCCCATCCTAGCAGAGTTTCATTTAAACATACCCTGCAACATCAGGCTTCTACGCTTACAAAAGCTAATACTCTACTTGATAGCAAAAAGCCCCGTTCTATAAACGAGGCTTAAAATCAGTTATCACCAATTATCTGTTACCTAATGCTGTTGTGGTCCCTTGGCATCAGAATGTTTAGCCAAGCAACGTTCTAAAAGTTCAATTCTCCAAAGTAAAGCGAAGCGGTGTGGACTCCATATTACTTTAGTTTCATGATTGAATAAGGGCTGATTCAAATACTGCCAAAGAGGAAATTGAATTTTTGTGTGTTTGGGAGCCATAGGAGGAGCAAAATATTATAAAATAGCTTCGGCAGTAGCTGGCATTGCATTTAATAAATGTCAACTAGTAATACCTTTATATTTAAAGATTAAACCAGTATTTTGGAATTGTCTTGGTGGTCATTGCGGAAGTTAAGAAAATTTTACTTTTACAGATTTTAAGTAATTGTCAGCAAACTCTGAAATTCTCTCTGGTAGGAATTCTGGAAGGGTGGAAGACTAAACAGAAAATTTTGATAAGCCATAGACATTTGTCTAGCCACTTCATCAACAGGAACACTACCAGGACTAGTACCCAAACCAGGAATGGCAACTGTAGTAATTTGTTTTTGTAAACAATTGCAGTACAATCTATTATGTTGGCGAATAGCTAACAAAGTTGCCCACAAACCTTGATAAACATGATCATTACCAGCCATAGATACCTGCATTCTCAAAGTAGGAGTATGAGCAATAAAAGGGTGTAAAGGATGATTGGTTTCCACAATTAAAGACGTACCTATGGGTTGATCTCCCAAATACTCTTCTTGAATGCGGTGTTGTAAAAATTTTTCGACATCTTCTCCAAAAAATCTCAGAATCGCACGATCAATACTATTCGCAGAAGGTAAAGCACTAGCTGCCGTAACTATGCAATCAAAAAAAGGCAAATCCTCAAAAGTGCCATTGACTATTTCTATATTAGGTAAACCTTCAAAATAATCAGCAAAAGTTCTGCATAAAAATGTTTTTGTATCTAATAAAATTAGTTTTAATGGCATTTCATAACCCCATTTGTGACAGGTATCTATATTATTAATTTTAGTTTTATAATTAGATTTATCAATCAAAAAAAACAAATGGGAATTGAGAACTGTAAACATAGCATCAATATTAAAAGTAATATCAGCTACTTTTGCCGCTGTTAAACCTTCATAAGTTTTAATTTCTAAAACTAAACGTTTGAGGGCATGGTAAATATTTAAAAATATTAATTGTAGAGGTTCATCAGCAATAATCGGATAACGCAGTAATTTTAGACAATCTTCTAAACGAGATAGAATTTTCATCATGCTGGTAAATCCTAGCATTCCTGCTGTACCTTTGAGGCAAAAAGTATCCCGGAACATCACTTCTAATTCATTTCGGTCATCAATTGTATTTTGTAAATTGGATAAACCGTTGTAGATTGTATTGAGGTATTCTTGTGATTCTTCAACGAAGTAGCCGAGAATTCTGTTAAATTCTTCTGGTTTCATAACTGTACAATGCTGCATTTTTATGATATTGGCGATAAAAAACAGCTAAAGAATATCTCTATAGCTTGGTTTGATGGATAACGACTGCTGAATGATTACAACAGAGGACTCCACTTTTCCCAGCAGGAATATTTAAAAGTTCAGATTTGGAAAATTTCATCATATTTACAAATTTTTATGATTCATAAAAGGATGGCTTGATTTAGTGCTGTGTTTAGACTACCCACTTTTAACTTGATTCATATCCTGAGTAAACCCAAACCAGATTAATTTCTATTCGCAGCCTAGCAGTTAGGACTTTTCGCCAAAGAATGTGTAGTTTTTGAAGATGCCACATCAAGTATAACAAAGTACTAGTAAGCCTAAGTAGCAGAGTAAAATTTGCTCACATCGTTTTATGCAGTTGAAATTCTTGCCAATAGCAGTGAGATTTTAGCGATTGATATAGATATAGTTAATGTTGCAAGTATTATTTAACCCAAGTTTCTACAACAAGAAACTCAATTAGTTTCAAGAAAGGTAATTTATCTCGACTGCGTGGTATTGCTAAAGGTGTAAATATCTCTATTGATGAGAATATTAATGGAGATTATGTCACTTATCTAACTGAAAAATACAAATGAAGCGAATTGCTATTGATACGAATGTGGTTTTAGATTTTTTACTAGAAAGAGAACCTTTTGTAGAAGATGAAGTTAAGCTATTTGCAAAAATTGATGCAGGTGAGATTATAGGGTTTATTGCTGCTATTGTAACTCGTGATGTGTCTGGATTTTTAGGTTCAAAAATTCCAGTGATTTTACCTGCTGAGTTAAATAATATTTTTCAAGAGTAAAAGCGACGCATTACATCCACATTAACAAAGAGCAATTTAATTATTTCTTCACTATGTAAAATGTGTGATTATCTTTTATTTTATGATCTACACTGACAGCAATCTTTGTTTTTTGTGTAACTATAAGTTCAGGATATTCTGTATTATCTAATTGAATTGTTAAAATAGGTTTTTTATAAAATCTACCTTCTTTCGTTTGGATAATTAGCTTATCTCCAACTTTTATAGTATAGTTTTCAAGTTCAAATGCTAATACCTTATTACCAAAAATTTTAATTACATCTTCTACTTGCTGAAAAGTATGTATTGATTCCTCTTTGACAACTTGTTCAAATAATGTTTGAAAAATAGCTTGACAATATTTCTCTAAAAATTGAATATAAGGTTCTAATTCAGATATGCTGAGGATATCATCTACTTCTTCTGAACCGTGAGCAATTTGGTTTCTCCTTTCAACCAAATCATTTATTTTATTATACAAAATATCTTTTGCTGTATTGGAAATTTTTTCTGGTGTTAAACCAATTTCATTGTTAAGTTTTTCATTTTTTAATAATTCATTATTCAAATCCAAATTTAGCTTGTTGAATAACTCTACAATTTTATTATGTTTTAAATTACCTGACAAAAGAACAAAAGCATCTGTATTAATTTGATATTTGCTAGGACTGACTATGCAATCATTAAGTTTATTTATGACTTCCTCTTTTGTAAGATGCTGATATTTAGCACTTTCTCTACTGGTAATAGTATTTATCAATTTTAAAGAAAGTTCAAAGTGATTATCTCTAATCTTTTCATCTATTTGTGTGTACTCAGGTACTACACTTGATAAAAAATCAAGATACTCTTTGATCCATATTTCTACATATTTTTCCAGTAGTCCATAAAGTGAGATAATAGATGCTTTATATTCAAATATTCGTTTATCTGTTCTAAAACTTCTATCATGCTCTTTCAGAGTATTCAGTAATTTTATAATTTGTTGATTATCGGTTTCTAGAACAGAATAAGCAGCTACATCATTTACATATTGAATATGTTTTAAATATTCTCTGATTTGATTGACTTCTCTTGTGAAGCTTTCTAATGATTCTATATTCATAAATTTCTACCAATAATTAAATATAGTTTTGTAGGAAATTATGAAAATAGTTGATGCGTGCTTCCACATCTTTTCTGTTATTGTATCTACCATCAAACAGTAATCTATTATTTTCTTCTTTGATGTTGAGTAATTCTGGATCTGAATATAAATTATTTTTAATAGCATTTTTATTTCTGAGTAGATTTTCCTTATAAGTAATATTATTTGCAAATACCTGCATTATTGGATCATATATAATTTTTAATGGCTTTGTTCTCTCACGGTCTCCTTTTGGAGGTATGAAAGCTGAATCTCCTAATATAGAATAAATCAACTGAATAGTTTCTTTGAAAAGATTTTCAAGATTTTCAATCGTTTCATCTGAATAATTATTTGCTTGTTTTAAGTATTCATCTAAAAATTTATCCACAGGAGATTTTAAATTATCTATATGACGATAAGCAAAGAATCGCAAAACTAATTCTACATCTTCCATTTTGCGATAAGATTCACTTTTAAGTAATTTTTCTTCTCCTTCACTTTCTAAAGGTAGTTTCCACATTTTACGGAAATAGTCATTTTGAGCAAGTTTTATACATATTTGGTTAAATTTACCATTGTGTAAGGCATTTCTCGTTTCTTGTGGAGTTAATTTATCTCCTCCACTATTCAATCTTTCAAAAACTATATGTTTGACATATTCAGCTTCTTTTTGATTTTTAGCTGTTTCTTGTAATAAGACAATAGATGATAAATAGCGTCTATCTATTCCTCTTCTAACTTGCCCAGGCAAATTTTGATAATTTCGCCCATTAAGTTCCTGCCAATATTCTAATCCTTCTAGGTTAAATTTTCCTTTATAAAAATCATATATAGCCGTTAGTCTTTGTTCTCCATCTATTACTTCATAAGTAGAATAATCTATTTCATACAGAAATATAGGTGAAATTGGCACATTCATTATTAATGATTCTATTAAACGAGATTTTTGAGTATTGTTCCATCTTTTCCGGCGCTGGTATTCAGGATTTAGGATATACCTTTTGCTGTCAAGCATAGTTTCTATACTATCAATTGGATAACGAGCCTGTTCTGTTACAATTCTTATCTCTCCTTTATTGTATTTTTCGTTAATTTCATCGTCGGAACGACAGACTGGACTACTATCCAAGCCATTTTTATCAATAAATGTTTCACCTGAAATTAAGTGAGTATTTGTGATCATATTTATTCTTCCTTATACTTTTCATTAATTAAATTTAGAACTTGAGGATTCTATAATTTTACATTTTTATGTAACTAAATATATCATATCCATCCACAAGTGCCTGGTTACTGAAACATTATTCTTCACTTTCAATTAATCTTTTACCATTACTAAAACGCTGCAAAAACTCAGGATAATTCATCAAATCATCAACAGATTCTGATGGAGGCATTTCCACCCAATTTGCCTCAGCATTCAATTTATCAACATAAATGTAGAATGCCTCTTGGTCATCTCGATGAGATAAAACATAAGCACGTAATTCCTTTGTACTCATACCTTGGAAGTTAGGCTGACTCATACCACATACCTCCATTTTACATTAGGATATATTTCTATCATATTCTCTTCACCCGCGAGGATAAACACATTACCTGTCCGTTTATCAACTCGAACCAAGTTTATTGGTAAATATAGCTTAGTTAACCAACAACACAGAATAAATAACTGCGTTTTTGGCTCCGATGTAGGAATGACCCGTACTCCTCAATAACACTCATGATAACGAATATATAACTCCTTCTCCTCTCTGTGACTCTGCGCCTCTGCGTGAGACAAAAACAAAAAAAACGGTAGAGAACCGAAATTCTCCACCGTTCAATTAACAATTAAATAATCCTAATTACAACTCAACACCTTGGGGTAATAACTCCCGTGTTTTTTGAGAACTAACTTGAACAACGCCATTTTCATCAACGTCAACAAGAGCAGTATCGCCGTCTTTGATGCGTCCAGACAGAATTTCTTCCGCTAAACTATCTTCTAACAAGCGCATAATTGCTCGACGTAATGGCCTTGCACCGTAGCTGGGGCTGTAACCCTCAGTTATCAAGCGATCCTTGAAGCGGTCTGTGACTTCTAAGACAATGCCTTTTTCTGTCAACCGACCGAACACTTCTTTAAGCATGATTTCGGCGATTTGGGTAACTTCTATCTTGTTCAACTGACGGAAGACGATGATTTCATCTAACCGGTTCAGGAACTCAGGACGGAAGTATTGCTTCAGTTCTTCATTCACCAAAGAGCGAATTCTGTTGTATTGTGTCTCAGTTGCATCTTCAGAGAATTCAAAGCCGATACCGCTACCACCTTTTTCAATTACCTTAGAACCAATGTTGGAAGTCAAAATTAGCAAGGTGTTCTTAAAGTCCACGGTGCGTCCTTTTGCGTCGGTTAACCGACCATCTTCCAAAATTTGCAATAGCATATTGAACACATCGGGGTGTGCTTTTTCGATTTCGTCAAACAGCACCACGGTGTAAGGACGACGACGTACAGCTTCTGTTAGCTGACCACCTTCGTTGTAGCCGACATAACCAGGAGGTGAACCAATCAGTTTGCTGACGGTGTGACGCTCCATGTATTCGGACATATCCAAGCGGATCATTGCTTCTTCTGAGCCGAAGAAGTATGAAGCTAAGGATTTTGCTAATTCAGTTTTACCTACCCCGGTTGGCCCGGAGAAGACAAAACTAGCGATCGGTCGATTTGGATTTTTCAAACCGACACGAGCGCGACGAATAGCGCGGGAAACAGCCTTCACAGCGTCATCTTGACCGATGAGGCGCTGATGTAAGGTGTCTTCCATGTGCAGCAGTTTCTCGGACTCAGATTCGGTGAGTTTGTTCACCGGTACTCCTGTCCAGGAAGCGACGATGTGGGCGATGTCTTCTTCTGTTACTACAGGTTCTAGACCATCTCCACTGGTAGCGTTGGTTTTGCTTTGAGCGATCGCTCGAATTTCGGCTTTAATCTCCATTTCCCGATCGCGCAATTCCCCGGCTCGGTCAAAGTCCTGAGAACGCACTGCATCATCTTTTTCTTTTAAGATTTGCCGCAATTCCTTGTCTAATTCCTTCGCTGCTGGTGGCAGTTGGGAGTTGATCAAGCGCACCCGTGACCCGGCTTCATCAACCAAGTCGATGGCTTTATCTGGCAGGTAGCGATCGCTAATATAACGGTCAGACAACTTCGCTGCTGCTTCCAATGCCTCATCGGATATCTTCAGCTTATGGTGTTGCTCGTAGCGTTCCCGCAGTCCAAATAAGATTTCAATGGTTTCTGCAACTGACGGCTCACCCACCATCACAGGTTGGAAGCGTCTTTCTAACGCCGCATCCCGTTCAATGTGCTTGCGGTATTCATCTAAAGTTGTTGCGCCGATACATTGCAATTCACCTCTAGCCAAAGCTGGTTTGAGGATATTTGCCGCATCAATCGCCCCTTCAGCCGCACCCGCACCAATCAAGGTGTGAACTTCGTCAATTACGAGGATGACATTACCCGCAGAGCGGATTTCATCCATGATTTTTTTTAGGCGTTCTTCAAATTCCCCCCGGTACTTGGTTCCTGCTACGAGCAAACCAATATCGAGAGTGACTACACGCTTATCTTCCAGGATGTCGGGGACATCTTTGTTAGCAATGCGACTTGCTAAACCTTCAGCGATCGCTGTCTTACCAACCCCTGGTTCACCAATCAGCACTGGATTATTTTTAGTCCGGCGACCCAAAATTTGAATCACGCGCTCAATTTCTTTAGCACGTCCCACCACAGGATCAAGTTTATTGTCCGTGGCCATTTGGGTCAGGTTGGAGCCAAATTCATCCAAAGTCGGGGTTTTTGTGCGACCAGATGGGCCTCCTCCTGGTGAAACTTCGGCAGTTTCTCCCAGCATTCGGATTACCTGAGTTCTCACCTTAGATAAATCTACACCGAGGTTTTCTAACACCCTGGCTGCTACACCTTCCCCTTCGCGGATGAGGCCCAACAGCAGATGCTCGGTGCCTATGTAGTTATGCCCCAGTTGGCGTGCTTCTTCCAAGGATAGTTCTAGAACTCGCTTTGCCCGTGGCGTAAACGGAATTTCCACGGCCACAAAGCCAGATCCCCGACCTATAATTTTTTCAACTTCAATTCGGGCATCTTTGAGATTAACTCCCATCGATTTCAGCACCTTGGCGGCCACTCCTGTGCCTTCACCAATCAAACCCAGGAGGATTTGTTCGGTTCCAACAAAATTGTGACCTAAACGGCGGGCCTCTTCTTGGGCCAGCATGATTACCTTAATGGCTTTTTCTGTGAAGCGTTCAAACATAGCATTTTTCCCATCACCTGCGTCGTGCCGGTACGCTGATTTTAGCACAGGCTAAAAGTTTGGATGTCTGTATAAAGATTTTAGACATCCAACTGCCATTGGACATGGTGATGAGTTAATCGTTAACTTTTTATTACTTTTTGTGTAGCTAGTGTACTGAGGAGGTTGAATTTTTCGGCGTTTTCGGCACTAATGGCTAACAATAAACCGCTAATATTGGGATTTTGTTGATCCAATCCCAAACAAAAATAAATATCATATATAGTGTCATATTGTCAAGAAAATAACCTAATCTATAAGATTAGGTTATCAAAAGACTAAATTTAGTTTAAAATTCTGATTAAAATTAGTTGCATAAAAATTGTATTTTTTCTCATTAGGGGGATTGGGAAGAGAAAAAGGAACCGGTAACAAGGGTAAAAGTCATCTCTCATGCTCCGCTGCCTCCAATTACCAATCAGATTGGCTGAGGCGATCGCTAACTATAGTATGCCAATCTGCCAACATTTTGAGAAATTTTGGCTGTTGTAGGTCAGAAAGCCAAAGAATCAGCGCATCTTCATCATTATCTTTGTAATAGCGCGGTCTTCTGCCAGCGGTTTTGAAGCCAAATTTTTGATATAAAGCGATCGCACCCTCATTGGAAGCTCTAACTTCGAGGGTAGCTCGCTCCAAACCGCGATCGCTTGCTGTTTTGAGTAAAGAATATAATAAAGCCTGTCCTAACCCTTGACGGTGATATTGAGGATGAATTGCCAAAATTGTAATATGTGCTTCTTCTAAAATTGACCAAAAACAACCCATTCCCAGCAGTTCAGAATGAGAAAATGGGGAAAATAAACCCAAAAAATGACTATTAGGACTTTCTAACTCTCTGCGGTAGCCATCCATTGTCCATAAACCATCAAAACAAGCATGATCGAGTGCAAGCAATTCACTTAAATGCTCAGGTGTCAAGGATTTAATTTTTAAATCTAATAAAATCACGTTTAAAAGGATCGAAAAATGACAAAAATACCAACAGTACTTGCTTCAAGCAATGTCTACAACAGGCTATATCTAGCTTAACCTGCGGAATGTGAAATAAAATGGCTGATCTCTCCCATCAGCCATTCTTTTTCCGGCTGCATTAAAAAAGTGCCAAAACGATGTTTAAATAACTTTATTCTTAACAAACAAACTGTAATTGGCTGTTTATTCATTTTCAAACCAATAGGATTAAGCTTGATTTCTGTGATATCTAATGTATTCGCCTGTACTTGCTGATAACAAATAGATAGAAACCATCGCTTTAGTTGGAAATGCTGTTGATTAATCTCTATTCGTGTGCGAAATGCTGCGCTAAATAAGAAAATGCCTAGTATTGATATCCCAATACTTCCAAATACTATTAGGAATAAAATACCAGAGAAACTGAGTGATAAATTAGAAGCAGCAACTATCCATAGTAGTAGTAATAAAAAACCGTTCCACATTATGGGTATAAGAGCAAATAATCGGCTGTGAGGTGTAGTTAACCATACAGGGGGAATTTCTATTACTAGATTTTGGTCAGTTTCAGTCAAGCTAATGATAGTATTTTTTGGTCTGCGGTGCTTTTGTGAAAAGTAATTGGTAATCGCTTGTTCACCCCGCAAAACGGCTAAAGCTTCATTACTTCCAGGAAATCGGTCTTCTATCACTGGTTCTATCATCTTTTCCAACCAGTCGGCAAAATCTTGAGAAATACGGACATGGGAACGAAAATCTATTTTCAGCTTTCGTTGTGGTAAATCAGCAGGAGATTTTTGCATTAACAGGAAAAGAAGTGTTGTTCCTAAACCATATAAGTCAGTAGATAATACTGCTTGTCCCCGAAATTGTTCTGGAGCCATATAACCATAAGTTCCCACTACTGTACTACCTCCAGTAACGGTATTTTGATAGGTATCTTGAACTGCACCAAAATCCACTAAAAAAATTTGCCCATTCTCTTGTAAGATGATATTTTGCGGTTTGATATCCCGATGAATAACAGGTGGTGTTAAGTTGTGGAGATAAACAAGAATTTCTAAGATTTGAATAGCTAAACCTTTAACTTCAATTTCATTAGGTTTCCAGCCATTTTCTACTAAAACAGCAAGGGATTTTCCGGGAGCAAGTTGTTGGGCAATATAGAAACCGCGATCGTTTTCTGCATCTACCTGAAAGTAATCTATATATTGAGGAATAGCAGGATGATTAAGTTGAGCCAGAATTTTAGCTTCTCGTTCAAATAATTCTAGAACTTTCCATTCTGTCATGCGACGAAGTGCTAAAGCTTTAAGTGCGACTTGCTGATGCTTTTGGATATCTTCTGCTTGATAGGTAATGCCAATACCACCTTGACCTAAAATATTGATAATTTGATAACGTTCAGCGATTATTTCCCCTGGCTGATGTAGCATTTCCATGCAGAAGCCTCTCTTTTTAAGAAATTCAAAATTTAAATTGGAGAAATCAGGTTTTTATTCGATTCCTCCGTGGCTTTTGAGCAATTTGACTATATCTGAGCGATTATTTGCCTCAGCCAATCCTAAAGGAGTAAACCCATTATTATCTCTAGAATTAACCTCTAAACCTTTGCCTTTGGCAAGCAGTACTTCTACTACATCTTTGCTGCTATTACTGGTTGCATTATGTAAAGGAGTTCTACCATAGACATTCTTAACATTAATTTTTGCTCCTTTAGAGATGAGCATCTCTGCTACATCCGGCCAGTTGGCTATTGCAGCTAAATGTAACGGTGTTCTTTCATAGCCCAATATATCCTTAATATTTATCTCTGCCCCCTTAGCAATTAGCAGCTTTATTGTTTGTTTGTACTCATTGTTGTAACGCTTAGTTTCCTTCAAAGAGATTGCTCTTTCCAATGCAGTCGAACCTTGGTTGTCTTTAGCATTAACATCTGCCCCCTTACCCAGAAGTAACTCTACTACTTCCTTTCTGCCATACCATGCAGCCCAGTGTAACGGTGTAGCATCCCGTTCATCTTTAGCATTAACATCTGCCCCCTTACCCAGCAGTAACTCTACTACTTTCTTGCTGCCATAGTATGCAGCCCAGTGTAGCAGTGTATAACCTTGGTTGTTCTTGGCTTTTATTTCCTCATTGCTTAACTGCGCTCCTTTCTCAATCAAATATACAACTGCGCTAAAGTTTTGATTCTCAAAAGCTTTTTGTACAAGAGTTTGACTCCCATTGGTTTTAGCATTAATATCAGCACCTTTAGCAATCAGTAATTCAGCAATTTCTTTTTTGTTGTTTGAGTTGTATTGTTGTAACCACAAGTATAGGGGGGTTTGACCTTGATTATCCTTAGCATTAACATCAGCACCTTTAGCAATCAGTAATTCAGCAATCTCTTTTTTATTGTTTGAGTTGTATTGTTGTAGCCACAAGTGTAGGGGTGTTTGACCTTGATTATTCTTAGTGTTAACATCAGCACCTTTGGCAATCAGTAGTTCAGCAATCTCTTTTGTGTTGTTTGAGTTGTTTGAGGTGTATTGTAGCCACAAGTGTAGGGGGGTTTGACCTTGATTATTCTTAGTGTTAACATCAGCGCCCTTAGCAATCAGTAGTTCAGCAATCTCCCTACTATGTACATTGTGTAAAGGAGTTTGACCTTGATTATCCTGAGCATTAACATCAGCACCCTTAGCAATCAGTAGTTCAGCAATCTCCCTACTATCTACATTGTGTAAAGGAGTTTGACCCCAATTGGTTTTGGCATTAACATCAGCGCCCTTAGCAATCAGTAGTTCAGCCATCTCCCTACTATGTACATGGTGTAAAGGAGTTTGACCCCAATTGGTTTTAGCGTTAACATCAGCGCCCTTAGCAATCAGTATTTCTACTATGTCTTTTTTATTGTATTGTAAAGCGCAATTCAACAAAGAATTATTAAAATGAGGATCAATATTGTTGGCATCACCACCTTGGTTGAGATAACTCCTGACAAAATCGGTTTGGCTATTTCTGATTGGCTCACACATTTCTGGTTTAATGCCTATAGATTTCAAGATGGTATATTTGAAGGAATTGAGTACAAGAAACCCAACAATTCCAGCAACTCCCACTCCTAATAAAGTTTTCCAAGATAAACCTACACCTGATTTACCGGCTAAATTTCGCTTACCACGGAGTACATCTAAGGCTTCTTTTGCTGAAACAAATCTATCTTCTACATCCGGTTCAAGTAGCTTTTCTAAGAAGTCAGCAAAATCTCCAGAAATTTGAACTCGTGAGCGAAAATCAATCTTGAGTCGATCTTGAGGTAAGTCAGCAGGAGAACGGTGTGTGAGTAGAAATAGTAAGGTGGCACCCAATCCATAAAGATCGGTTATGGGAACAGCTTGTCCCCGAAACTGTTCAGGAGCCATATAGCCAAAGGTTCCTACTACTGTACTGCTGCGGGCAAATGTACTCTGATAGGTATCCTGTACTGCACCAAAATCAACTAAGAAGATTTGCCCCTTTTCATCACGGATGATATTTTGTGGCTTGATATCTCGGTGAATAACAGGTGGTGTTTGTTTGTGTAGATAGACTAAGATTTCTAAAATCTGAATAGCTATCTGTCGAACTTCGGCTTCATTAGCGTGCCAACCTGCTTCTACCAACACAGCTAGAGACTTTCCAGGAGCAAGTTGTTGGGCTATGTAAAAACCGCGATTGCTTTCTGTGTCTACCTGAAAATAATCTATATATTTAGGAATGCCTGGATGATGGAGAACAGACAATACACGGGCTTCCCGTTCAAATAACTCTGTCATTTTCCAGTCAGACATACCCTTGAGAGATAAGGCTTTTAGTGCCACTCGCTGGCTATTTTGTAAATCCTCTGCTTGGTATGTTGTCCCAATTCCACCTTGTCCTAAAGTCTCAATGATGCGATAACGTTCAGCGATAATGTAGCCTGACTCATGCAGCAGTTCCATAAAGCTTCCTTTGTTTTAAGATAGCGATCGCTGTAGTTTTAAGTAGATGGATGGGGACTGGTGATTGTTTAATAGTCAGGCCAATGGTTAAGGAAAAAGGGAAAAGGATTCTTGTGCGGCTTTCTCCCTGTTGATTCCTAATCAAAGAGGAAATAACCAGTGACCAGTCAGGTTGTAAACTGGAAGTCGGGAAACTTGATTATGCCCGTAATTTTATTTAACGAAAACTCTTAATTACTTATGGTATCGACTCAACCCGTCGTGGTTCAACCTTCTGGCAATCAATATTTACCTCAAAATCTTAGCCACACAACACTTTCACCTAACCAAGAACTTTTACCTCTGAGTGCTAGAGTGAATGATCATGATTCCCTAGAAATCGGTGGGTGTGATGTCACAAAGCTGGTTGAGCAGTTTGGTTCACCTTTATATATTTTGGATGAAGCAACTCTGCGGACAGCTTGTCAGCAATACCGGGATACATTCAAACAATACTACAAAGGTGAATCTCAAGTATTGTACGCTTCTAAGGCCTGGAATTGTCTAGCAGTTTGTGCGATCGCCGCCTCAGAAGGTTTAGGAATAGATGTAGTTTCCGGTGGTGAACTTTACACTGCTTTAAAAGCCGGTGTTAGTCCAGATAAAATCTACCTGCACGGCAATAATAAATCTCGTGATGAATTAGTTTTAGCCATTGAGTCAGGTTGTACCATTGTTGCGGATAACTGGCACGAGTTACATACCTTAGTAAACATTGCAGAAACTTTCTCTGGAACGTCTCTCCAAACTATCCGTATTATGTTGCGGTTGACTCCGGGGATCGAATGCCATACCCATGAATATATTCGCACTGGACATTTAGATAGTAAATTTGGTTTTGATCCCAATGATTTAGATCAGGTATTTGCCTTTGTTAGCAAACAACCTGGTTTAAACTGTGTAGGATTACACGCTCATATTGGTTCGCAAATTTTTGAACGTCAACCCCATCGAGATTTGGGCGCTGTAATGGTACAGTGGTTGCGGGATGCGGCCAAATATAATTTAGAATTGACAGAATTGAATGTTGGTGGTGGCTTAGGGATTAGGTACACAGAGTCAGATGATCCCCCTAGCATTGAAGAATGGTCAAAGGCAATTTGTGAAGTAGTTCAACAAGCTTGTGCTGCTGAAAATCTGCCCTTACCTAAATTATTATGTGAACCAGGGCGATCGCTGATTGCGACAGCTTGCGTTACCGCCTACACTATTGGTTCAGCTAAAGTCATTCCCGATATTCGTACTTATGTAACGATTGATGGGGGAATGTCTGACAATCCCCGTCCTATCACATATCAATCAGTTTATCGAGCAGTAGTTGCTAATAAAATGTCTGCTGCTTTCACCCAAACAGTCACATTGGCGGGTAAACATTGCGAATCAGGAGATATTCTGATTAAAAATGCTCAACTGCCAAAAACTGAACCAGGCGATATTCTCGTAGTTATGGGAACTGGTGCATACAATTACAGTATGGCATCTAACTACAACCGTCTGCCCCGACCGGCAGCTGTTTTAGTGGCGAATGGCGAAGCAAATTTAATTTTGCAGCGCGAAACCTATCAAGACATAATTCGACAAGATTGCCTACCAGAAAGACTGAAATAGTCATTAGTCCTTGGTCATTGGTCATTAGCTAAGAACCAATGACTAATGGCTAATGACTAGTGACTAATGACTATTAGAATCCAGATGTCATGAGAGATTGGTGGAAGCAATGGCTGATAAACCTGGGATGGTCACAGTCCTTGCTGTTTGGGACTCTGGATATTGTGTTGGTGCTGGCGCTGACATACATGATCCTGGTGATTATTAGTGAACGCCGGACGCTGTGGATGGTGCGCGGATTTATTGTTTTAATGCTCGCCTCAGCATTCAGCGGTACTTTAGGTCTACCTCTACTCAATTTTGTTCTAGAAAAGCTAGTAATTGGTTGTGCTGTAGCAATGGCGGTAGCACTCCAGTCAGAGTTTCGTCGATTTTTAGAACAATTGGGAAGGGGTGAGTTCCGGCAGCTATTTCAACCCAACCGCTTGGCAGTTCCTAAATCTGATAGCGTAATTGATGAAATTGTTGATGCTGTCAAAGAACTGTCAAAAAATCGGATTGGTGCTTTGTTGATTTTGGAAACTTCAGGGCCAATTGATGAACGAGATTTTTCTGTACCTGGAGTAAAGTTAAATGCAGAGGTTTCTAAAGAACTGATACAAACAATTTTTCAGCCAAAAACTTTGTTACATGATGGAGCAACTTTGATCCGTGGTTCGCGGATTGTGTCATCGGGTATAATTCTACCACTTTCGGGACGTACAGCCTCCCGTCAGTTGGGTACACGCCATCGGGCAGCGATGGGAATTACTGAGCGGGTCGAAAATTGCATTTGTGTCGTTGTATCAGAAGAAACGGGTTCTATTTCCTTAGCAGAACGGGGAACCCTATATAGACCACTGACGATTAAAAAGCTAAAAGAGTCTCTAGAGGCTCGATTTTCGCCAACTGTGGATCGGGAAGCCGTAGCACCTGGTCTTTTAAGTTTGGTTAATCAAATTGGTGGTCAGATACTAGCGCTGGCTTCACGTTTAGTTGGATTACCATTTCTTCTTTACGAAAGGCTATGCCAAGGACGCGCTACACGTAGTTTGCTTCCCCCCAAGGACACGACTGCTTCTCGCCAAAAAAATAAGACCGAAAAATGACAACACAACATACTGAACTGCAATATTTACCTTTAGATTTAAAAAAAGAATTACTTCCCCAGCACGTTGCGGTGATTATGGATGGCAATGGTCGATGGGCCAAACGTCAAGGTCTACCCCGAATTATGGGGCATAAAGCTGGTGTTGATGCTATCAAAGATTTGCTGCGCTGTTGTAGGGATTGGGGAATTAAGGCGCTGACGGCTTACGCTTTTTCGACGGAGAACTGGAAAAGGCCACAGGAAGAGGTGGAGTTTTTGATGACTCTGTTCCAGCGTGTTTTGCGGCAAGAACTGCGGGAAATGGTAGAGGAGAATGTGCAGATTCAGTTTGTGGGCAATTTGCAAGCTTTGCCAAACGCACTCCAAGAGGAAATTTCTCGCTCAATGGCAGAAACTAAGGATAATCGCAGTATCCGGTTTACGGTAGCCACAAATTATGGGGGCAGACAGGAGATTTTACAGGCTTGTCGTGCGATCGCTCAAAAGGTCAAAGAAGGTTTACTCAAGCCGGAAGAAATTTCTGAACAAGTATTTGAAGCTCATCTCTACACAGCAGGAATAGCAGATCCAGATTTATTAATTCGTACCAGTGGGGAAATGCGACTTTCTAATTTTCTCCTTTGGCAAATGGCCTATGGAGAAATTTATATCACTGATACTCTCTGGCCAGATTTTGACAGAAAAGAGTTTCACCGGGCTTTATCTGCCTATCAACAAAGAGAAAGACGGTTTGGGAAAGTTTAGACGAAAATATCAGAGTCAGGAGTCAGGAGTCAGGAGTCAGGAGTCAGGAGTCAGGAGTTCGGAGTTCGGAGTTCGGAGTTCGGAGTTCGGAGTTCGGAGTCAGAATACTTATGAAATGAAGAATAGAGAGAAGCAAGATTTTATCAAAATCATTAAATGTGACTTGAAAAGTCTTTATTTTCCTGACTTGGATCTATCCTGAATACTTACACAAAATAAAAAGAAATACATTGAAGATAAATGTCTAAAATCAGGATACTCTGGATTAACAGGATGAAAAAATCCAGAAAATATATAAATAATTAAATCTCGCCAATCCTTCAATTTGGTAAATCCTGATTCTGACGACGAAATTTAGGGGCCAGAAAAAACGGCTTGTTCTATATCTTCCCGACTCAGAGAATATTTAAAGGAACGTTGGATATCTTTGTTGTTTTCTCCAGCTTGGATATATCGCACTGTAATTTGTTCGATATCTAGCCAGAGTTCCGCTTCCCAACTAGGTCTTTGCAATCGCCAGCAGTGTAGTTCGTTTTCATCTTGTTGACAACCTTGGTCTTTTAACCATTGTTCAATTTGTGGTAAAGGATGGCTATATAAAGGTGTGCTGGAGGGGGGAATAGGCATAACAAGTTTAGATTTTGGATTAAGAAATGATGAGTTTTGAATTTTTACTTGCAGGGGTATTTAGTGGATAGATGTAGGTGATTTGCTGTTGTGTGTTGGGGTTGAGACTTGGGGAAAGTAAACTAGCTTCACCACGAATGACACCAATAGCGATCGCTAGTAGCAAACAACCCACAATAGTTAATCCTAAAACAAATAATACAAATATTTCTCCAGATGATAGAGGGCGATCGCTTGCATCCAGATACATTGATTTTGAGAAATCATAAGGCTTATGTACGGAATGGTTTAAATCCGTTGGTGCTTGAATTACCCCAAAGCGAGAATAGCCAATCTTCAAATCATAACTTAAACGCCGTTCTGGATGACTGAGGGTGGCGTAAGCTTCGTTAATTTGTTGGAATTTGGCAGTAGCAACTGTAGCAGGCAATTCTGTGGTATCTGGATGATACTGTTTACTCAATTCCCTATAGGCGCGACGGATATTAATCACTGACGCGGAAGGATGCAGTCCTAGCAGGGAGTAATATGTAGTTTTGCCGCTTTGTAAATTTGTCCCGTTTTGACTCACGGCTTCGATTCACTTTGCTCAAAAATGTTTTTTTATATTTTAAATCTTTTATCGAACAGAATTCAGGAGTCAGGAGTCAAGAATCAAGGAATAAGGAAGAATAGACAACAGGTCTAGCATCTGATGTAATCTTAACGTTGCTGAATCAGAGTATGAAATGCCAAAATTACAAACTTTCAGGATCAATATTCAATTCTCTAAGTTTGGCTGCTAAACGTTCAGCCCTTTGTCTTTCTCGTTCAGCGTTTTGTTTTTCTTCTACTCCATATTCTTCTGGTGTCAGCATTAACTGTCCTTCTGGTACAAAATAACGCAATTTACCTTCATGGACACCCAAGTATAAACTTAGTTGCTGACTCCATAATAAACCTTGGGGATTCGGTTCTATAGGTTGATACTTACCACCAAGCAAAATAAAACCAGCAAATTCTGAGGTTTTAGGATCAAACCAGAAATATTCAGGAGTGCGGAAAATATCTTGATAAATTTGTTTTTTCAAACCTCTGTCTGTGGTTGCAGTGGAGGGAGAAAGCAATTCGATAATTAAATTAGGATATTTACCTCCCTCTTCCCAGACTACCCAACTATCACGAGGATGATTTTCTGTATCCATTACCACGAAAAAATCTGGACCTCGAAAGTCTTTAGTTTTAATTTGCTGAGGACTGTAGTAAACACTCATATTCCCAGCAGCAAAATAGTTATTAAATTTATTTATATCGTGCCACCACCAATCTAGGCATTTAATTAGTAGTAGCAGTTGCTGTAGGTGTAAAGATGATTCCAAGGGGGGTTCGTCACTTTCTATATTACTGGGAGGAAATAATACATCTAAACCGGGTTCAATATCTTGGGTAACGGTCATAGCTGCAAGTTGGTGGGGATCTATTTTTAGATTAACAGGACTTACGCAAAACATCACGAAAGTAGGGTTAATACCGCAACGGGCAAGCAAGCTACATGAATTACTTCTACGAAAGAATCAGGTTTTTGATTACTTCGTGCGTAAGTCCTAATATCGCTACCTTGATCCATTAAAATGTGAAGGTAGTTCTTACCGTACCAATGACGACATCAGGATTATTACTGGTTTGGTTGGGAGCAACTAGCCAAATTACACCAGGTGTAATAGAAATGTTATCATTCAATTTATATTTATAGAAAGCTTCCAGATGCAACGGTGTGGAACGATTAGGAATGGTACTAACTACGTCAGTTGCACCACCTAAAAATGGTCTATATAAGGGAACAACACCGGAACGAGTCGCATAGGGGGGAACACCGACGATAATACCTCCCAGATTACCGTTTTTACCCAAATCAGGAAAGGCGAGTGCGATCGCATAACTGTAAACATCTGCACTCTCATTATCACTTCCTGCTGATTTACCTTGTTGATTGGTATACATAAACCAACTATTGATGGCAAATTTAGGAGAAACCCGCCACAACCCCGCTACACCATAAGCGTTAATTTCTCGTCGGGAATTATCGGAAATTAAACTTGGTGAATTTGCAGAAATTGTCCCCACATCATTCAGGAAGGTCGGTGTTCCTGCGGTATAACCGTTGACGTAAGTTAAGCCAAAAGCTAAATTTCTGCTGGGTTGGATGGTTAATTGTGCTAAAGCTGAATAGCGACCATCAAATAAACCTCCAGCCGTTGTCCCATTACTACTACTGGGTGTTAAATCTTCTGGACTACTAGCGTTTGGGGCTAAATATCCTAAACTCAAGTTAATAGCAGGACTCAATTCATAATTCAACCCTAAACCCGCACCTTGGGAAATAATGCGGTAGATAGGACTATATTGAGCAAAGGTGGAAAGTGATCCAGAACCCCCATCTTCATCACCAACTGTACTAAACACATTCGGTAAATAGTCTACGTGTTCACCCCGGTTCGCAAACACGGCGGCGCGTAATTTATTACCTATGGGAAACTTATAACTGATAGTTCCTATTTCTACATTACCTGCATCATCAGGAAATTCTTGGTTAAAGGTTTGTCCTCCTTCCGGTGTGGTTTGTCTACCTCCTAATGAAGCGATAAAGGGATCTGCACCATAGCGAAAACCGCCAGCCCTTTGGGGGTGTGGAGTGCTACCTGCTTGGAGTCTAATTTTTAGCTCGTCTTGCCCTGTAAAACTACTGGTTAAGTTAAGCCTGACTCTGTTTGCAAAGATCGTGCTATTGCGAGGTACACCAACTCCAAAGGGATCACTATCCCCACTCAAAACATCAGTAATTGCAAAAATAGCTTCACCAGAAAGCTTTGTAGTTGTGGAAAATTGCTGACTTTCTAAAATTGCTGTTTGATTTTCTACAGTATCCACCCGTCCGCGTAAAGTTGCTAATTCTGGGGTAAATTCCTCTTTTAGCCGTTGGATATGAAGTAAATCTTCTTTTTTAACTAAATCGGTAGTTGATGTGGCTATTAGCTCATTCACTCTATCTAAACAAGCATTTAAACCCGCAGCAAATTCATACCTAGTCATGGCGCGGTTTCCCTGAAATGTTCCGTTGGGATAACCTGCTACACAGCCATACCTTTCTACTAAAGATTGTAAAGCACCAAAAGCCCAATCTGTTGGTTGTACATCAGACAACTGAGATACGGAATTTACTTGTGCTAAATCATCATTTTCTCCTATTTCACCCGCCCCTGCGACGGGAGAAATCAAAACTATTGGGGTTGTTAAGACTAAACCTAATAAAACTTTTAACATCACATCCTCACTGATACACCCTCTTCTGATATGCTTTACACTGGCAATCAAATAATGATAATTATTATCATAATTAAGCAATGGTGTAAACACCGAGATAGAAATGAAAAAAGTCAACTGTCAAGATTCTGCATGGTTTTGCGCTATGTCATTAAAGGAACGTATCGCAGCTAGTTCAGAAGATTTAGTGTCTGATTTCGAGTTGGGATTAAAAAGGATTCAACGCTGGAAATCGGAATCTAGCTTTGCAGATGCGGATTTATTTGCTCAAAAATTGGCAATAGAGGGAATTACCGAAGCGGATTTTTGCCGTATTTTAGGACAAACTGTAGAGTCTTTACCTTTAACATGGGTAAAAAAGATTCAGCAAGCTTATGAAAATGTAGGCGATAAAGAGATGACAACGCTGTTATCTGGTTCTAGTTTATCTGCACATCCTTGTTTTGGGTTTTTGAATGCGATCGCTCCTGTGCTTGCTCAAGGTATAATTAAATTAGAAACTGGATTAAATAATATACAAAATATTCCTGAAAATTTAAGTGATATTAATGATATTTTATTAGCAGGATTGCCAGAACAACTGCTGTTTCTTCTCAATACAACCTTAGTATTAGAACTGAATGTAGCCAGATTACAAGGTTTGTTAACAGGCGATAATGCTCAAGAAAGATTTTATAGCTTTATACAACGGTTAAAAAATCCCGCAGTGCAATTAGCATTGTGGCAAGAATACCCGGTTTTAGCCAGACAAGTATTAGAAACAATTGATCGCTGGGTAGAAAATAGCTTAGAATTTATTCAGCATCTTTGTCATGATTGGGTAAATATTTGTTACCAATTTCAGCCACCAGCTAAACCAGGAAAATTAATCAAAGTTAAACGGGGAGAAGGTGACAGCCATAATAATGGTAAGTCAGTTATTATACTTGAGTTTTCTAGCGGTTGGCAGTTAGTTTATAAACCGAGATCCTTAGCAGTAGATGTCCATTTTCAAGAATTGCTGTTGTGGTTAAATGCAAAAGGCTTTAAACCAAATTTTCCCACTTTAAAGATTTTAAATCGTGATAATTACGGTTGGGTAGAATTTGTTAACTTTAAAGAATGTCATTCAGCAGATGAATTAGAAAGATTTTATCAGCGTCAAGGTGGTTATTTAGGATTGTTGTATGCCTTAGAAGCCACAGACTTTCACTTTGAAAACTTGATTGCAGCGGGAGAGTATCCCATCTTAATTGATTTAGAATCTTTATTTCATCCTCGTAGTGAGATAACAACCACAGCAGCAGATACTTTAGATAAAGAGATGGTTGCAGATTCTGTATTGCGAGTTGGTTTGTTACCACAGATAGCCTGGGGAAATACGGAAGCTGCGGGAATTGATATGAGTGGTTTAGGAGGTGCTGGGGGACAGTTGACACCGGAGAAAGTTCCGAAACTAGTGCAGGTAGGGACAGATAGCATGAGGGTTGAACGTCAACAGGCTGTGATTGCAGGTAGTCAAAATCGTCCCCAATTAAATCAACAGGAAGTCAATGTTTGGGAATATACAAAAGATATAATTAATGGATTTAAAAATATTTATGAGATTTTATTACAACATCGCCAAGAATTAACTGAGATTTTAACGGATTTTGCAGAAGATAAAGTACGGGTGGTGATGCGTGCGAGTCGAACCTATGCTTTGTTATTGCGGGAAAGTTATCATCCTGATTTTTGGCGAGATGGTTTAGAGCGCGATAGCTTGTTTGATAAACTTTGGATAGATGTCAAAAACCGTCCCCAACTGAGTCAAATCATCACCGCAGAACAAGAAGCACTGTGGAAAAACGACATTCCCCTATTTACAACATCTCCCCATTCCCGCGATTTATATCATCAAGATACAGGTTTACACATCTCTAACTTTTTCAACCAATCAGGAATTGAATTGGTACATTATCGCCTCAATCAACTCAACGAAAAAGATTTAGAACGACAAACATGGGTTATTAAAGCGGCATTAGCTACCCTAGAAATGGGCAAAACTGAGGATAATCATCAAATTAGATTAAGGAAAAAAGCCAGCAACATCAGCATTATCACCCCAACTGCCAAAAACATCTTCTTACAAACAGCCTGTAAAATTGGCGATCGTTTACAACTCCTAGCATATAATAAAGGCGAATTTGTTAACTGGATGGGTGTAAGCGTTACCACTAATCAACAATGGACATTATCACCCTTAGGTACAGACCTATACGCAGGTATACCCGGAGTAGCCTTATTTTTAGCCTATCTGGGAAAAATTACGCAAAATCCTACCTATACAAACCTAGCCAAATCAGCCATAAACACCCTCAAACAAAGGCTTAAAAGAGATAGAGAATTAATTAAATTCATCGGCGGCTTTAGTGGTTGGAGTGGCATAATTTACACATGCACCCATTTAGGAATATTATGGCGAGAACCAGATTTAATCACAGATGCTTTTATTCTAGTTGAACAACTCCCGCCCTTAATTGAGCAAGATCAACAATTAGATATAATTACTGGTGCGGCTGGTTGCATTGGTAGCTTACTGAGTTTCTATCAAATTTTTCCAAATCAAACTATTCTCGATGTCGCTTTACAATGTGGGGAACACCTCCTCACCCACGCCCAAGCTACAAATACGGGTATCGGTTGGAAATCTCCAGCTAGTGAAAATCAACCCCTAACAGGATTTGCTCACGGTGCGGCTGGCTTTGCTTGGGCGCTGTGGAAATTAGCCATAATCACCGGAAAACAAGAATTTCAAGCCGCAGCTATAGCAGCAATTAACTACGAACGTAGCCATTTTCACCCCAGTAAAGGTAACTGGTTGGATTTACGGCAAAAAGAAGTAAAAAATAGTTTCATGACAGCATGGTGTAATGGTGCGCCCGGTATTGGTTTAGGACGTTTGGGTATTCCAGAGAATACACTAAATGAACTTATGTATAAAGAAATTAAAACTGCAATCCAAACCACTATCAAACAGGGATTTGGCGATAACCATTGTCTCTGTCATGGAGACTTAGGCAACATTGACTTATTATTAATAGCAAATGCAAAATTAGATTACCCAGAAATTGCTAGAGAAATCGAAAAAATCGCTTCCCAAATTTTAGATGATCTCCAAAAAAATAACTGGCGTTGTGGTGTCCCATTAGGAATAGAAACCCCCGGATTAATGACAGGTTTAGCTGGTATTGGTTACGGACTTTTACGCCTTTTTCAACCCCAAGAAATCCCATCTATTCTCCTGCTAGAACCACCCAAACCATCATCTAAATTTTTGCGCCTCTGCGCCTCTGCATGATCAAAATGAAATACCCAATAATTTTACAACATAATGAAGAAGATTGTGGGTCAGCTTGTTTTGCAACCATATCCAAATATTATGGACAGTTATTCACAATTACCCCTGTACGTGAAACCTCTGGAACAGGACAATTAGGAACAACATTAGACATAGGAGTGAGAATTAAATGTGCGTGACTTGAAACCCTTGTAGAGACGTGGACTGGGTAAGGATTCTCGTCTCTACAATCTTTTTCGGAGATGTCTATTACTCAATCTCAAACAAGGGGTGCAGGTATCAGGATTTACGGATAGATTACTTGACATTTGCCATGAGAATGATTATTATTCTATGGTTGATGTAAATGTCATCAATAATACTTTTACAACTGCGATTTCTGGGGAATATTTCGCTATTTCCTAGTTGAAACGTAGAGTTTTTTAATGAGGTAAAATATGTCTAATCTAGATATCATTCGTGCTTGGAAAAACGAGGAATATCGCAATAGCTTAAGTGCTGAACAACAAGAACAGCTACCAGCAAACCCCGCTGGTTTAGTTGAACTTAATGATGAAGATATGTCCTCTATTTCTGGTGGTTGTACAACCTGTGGAGATCCTTTACACACCCTGATTTACACTTGTAAACCTAAGGTTGGATTTGAAGAAGTCAGCTTCTAATTTAGTTTAGGAATATTTCAGCATATTCAATAGGACTTACGCAATTGTCACACCAAACATCTATTTTATGGTGTGGTTCGGCAAGCTCACCAACCATGTTAGATATCAAATATCTGTTTATTTGCAGGATTTATGAAGTCTGACGCACCCTAACAAAGCAAGCCAGTTGCGTAAGTCCTGATAACTTCATATCAAGTTAGCATTAAGTGCGATCGCTTCACCATAGTCCGCAACCCTAAAGATGAACTAAAAATCTGATTTAAGAAATTGGGGGTTTAAACACACCAATTTTTTGCCAATTAATGATTGGTGTGTTAAAGAAGAAGCCTAATGCACCCTGCTTTTAGGGGAAAAATTGATACTAACCAATCAATTTTTGCCAAGTCATAGCCCCGACAATTCCATCAGCAGTTAAACCATTCTGCTGTTGAAATTTCTTAATTGCCCCCTCTGTTTGTGGGCCGTAGATGCCATCAGGAGTAGCACCTACACGAAATTGTAAGTATCTGATGACCACACCACTAGTATGGGTTCCTTGGACAACTCGCTTGGCTAATATCTCGTTTAATGCCGTCCAAGTAGTACCACTTGCTGCCATTCCCGTTGGGAGAATTCCTACAAGTCTCTGGAACTTTTCAACAGCAGAAGTTGTTGCTGGCCCCGTGAAGCCATCTTCATCTAAAGTTTTACCATTTCTATCGGTGATTTTGAGTTGATTTAAGGTTTTTTGTAACCGCAGAATACTAGTATCTTTGTTCTCTACTTCATCTGGGATGGCATTGACAGGGGCAGATGCAACTTTACCAGTTAAGCCTTTAACGATCGCACTAGCCATTGCTTCGCCATCATATAGTTGCATATCTTTTGCTGAATCAATAAAGCAACATTCAATGAGAATTCCTGGCATATTTGTATTTCTAATCACATACAAATGAGAACCATTCTTAACACCGCGATTAAAAAAGCCTAACTTGATGATTTCATCTAATACTGGTTTGGCAATTTTTCTGCCAGCATCACTTTGGGCAAATACTTCTGTGCCATTAGCTTGTCCATTAAAGGCATTAAAATGAATAGAAACAAAAATATCTACTTTGTTTCTATTAGCTGTATCACAACGTCTGCCAAGAGATTGACTTACTGAACTAGCACTATCTGGTTTACAAGATATTGCTTCATGACCTAGACTTTTTAACTTAGCTATAACTTTAGTACCGACCTCTATAGTTAAATTATCTTCAACTTTAATGCCTCTAGCTCCAGTATCTGGAGGGCAATTATGCCCCATATCAATGCCAAATTTCATGGATGTATCCTCTGCTTACTCTCAAAATATCTGAAGAAGAAAATTTGCTTGTTTGGGATTTTTTGTAGTCAAAAAACACAGGTTTATGATATCACATACAGCAGGAGTCAGAAGTCAGGAATCAGGAGTCAGGAGTAAAACCCTTTTGATGCTTGGTTTCTGGTTTAAATTTCATACTTCATTTACCTACAATCTGCCCCATCATAATTTAACCAAATTAGTATTAACTAGAGATTTAGGCAATGATCATATAACTGAGATGTCAGCATCAGTTCCGTCAGCTAATGGCTATCAGCAAAAAGGCTGAAATCTAACCATCATAGGTAGATATTCTCACCATGAACCTGCAAGAATGTTTAAGATAAAAGCAAAGAATTTAATAACTTCAGGCATGAAACGCATCGTCTTGATTGCAGGGTTTGAATCATTTAACGCTGACTTGTACCGGGATGCAGCTTTTTTGGCGAATTCGCGGGTGAAAGAGTTGGATATTCGGGTGTTTAGCGATCGCGATATTACCACTAAGCGCGACGCAGTAAAAGCCGCACTCCAAGGTGCAGATGTGTTTTTCGGCAGCTTAATATTTGATTATGACGAAGTTTTATGGTTACGGGAACAGATCGCTAACATCCCGATCCGGCTTATTTTTGAATCTGCACTAGAGTTAATGAGTTTAACAAAAATAGGAGCATTTGCGATCGGTGATCAACCTAAAGGAATGCCAAAACCCGTTAAATTCATCCTTGACAAATTCAGCAATGGTAAAGAAGAAGACAAACTTGCCGGTTATATCAGCTTCCTCAAAATCGGACCCAAACTCCTCAAATTTGTTCCCGTCCAAAAAGTCCAAGACTTACGTAACTGGTTAATTATCTACGGTTACTGGAATGCAGGTGGTTCAGAAAACGTTGCTTCTCTATTTTTTACACTCGCGGAAAGATACTTAGATTTAAGAGTCGGTGACATCCCCCCACCCATCGAAACCCCCAATATGGGGTTATTACATCCCGACTATCAAGGGTTTTTTACATCACCCAAAGCATACTTAGAATGGTATCAAAGAAGGAGTCAGGAGAAAGAAAGGAATAAAATTACCCAGTCCCCAATCATTGGAATTCTTCTTTACAGAAAGCACGTTATTACCAAATTACCCTATATTCCCCAACTCATTCGTAAATTTGAAGAAGCGGGTTTAACACCTTTACCCATCTTTATCAACGGTGTAGAAGGACACGTAGCCGTCCGTGATTGGATGACAACCGACTACGAAACCCAACAACGTCAACTCGGTAACATTGAAACCCCTTCCCTTTCCTTAGAAGCCGTGAAAATAGATGCTGTAGTTTCTACTATCGGATTTCCCCTAGTTGGTGGCCCCGCTGGTTCAATGGAAGCCGGAAGACAGGTAGAAGTTGCTAAACGCATTCTCACAGCTAAAAATGTTCCTTATATTGTCGCTGCACCTTTATTAATTCAAGATATTTATTCTTGGGTACGTCAAGGGATTGGTGGTTTACAAAGTGTGGTTTTATATGCTTTACCAGAATTAGATGGGGCAATTGATACTATTCCACTGGGTGGTTTAGTAGGTGAACAAATTTATTTAGTTCCCGAACGAGTTCAGCGTTTAATTAATAGAGTTAAAAGCTGGGTTTCACTGCGACAGAAACCAGTTTCAGAACGCAAAATAGCGATTATTTTATATGGCTTCCCTCCCGGTTATGGTGCAGTGGGAACTGCTGCATTATTAAATGTTCCTCGCAGTTTAATTAAATTACTTCATGCACTTCAAGAACAAGGTTATACAGTTGGTGATATTCCTGATGATGGGGAAGAATTAATCCGCCAAATTAAAGAAGCAGATGAAATCAATCCTATTTTAAACAGGGAGCAAGGTATATCTCCCCTCGTTTACGGAGGGGTTAGTGGGGGTTCTACTGTCAATGCTAGAACATTAGAAAAATGGTTAGGATATCTTTTTACATCTCGCATTGAAAAACAATGGAAATATCTCACAGGTAGCGGCATTAAAACCTATGGAGATGAGTTTAATATTGGTGGTGTACAATTAGGAAATGTGTGGATAGGTGTACAACCACCGTTAGGAATTCAAGGCGACCCAATGCGGTTAATGTTTGAAAGAGATTTAACGCCTCATCCCCAATATACAGCTTATTATAAATGGTTACAAAATGAATTTCAAGCTGACGCAGTTGTTCATTTTGGAATGCATGGAACTGTAGAATGGTTGCCCGGTTCTCCTTTAGGAAATACGGGTTATTCTTGGTCTGATATTCTCTTAGGAAATCTGCCAAATCTATATATCTATGCTGCTAATAATCCTTCAGAGTCAATTTTAGCTAAACGTCGTGGTTATGGGGTGTTAATTTCTCATAATGTCCCACCTTACGGACGCGCTGGTTTATATAAGGAATTAGTAAATTTACGAGATTTAATTGCTGAATATCGGGAAGATAAAGAAAAAAATTATCTGTTAAAAGAAGGAATTTGTAAGAAGATTGTTGATACTGGTTTGGAGGTAGATTGTCCTTTTGATGATGCGAAAAAGTTGGGTATTCCGTTTACACCGGAAAATGTGAGGATGTTTAGTAATCATGCATTTGACCATTATTTGGTGAAGTTGTATGAGTATTTGCAAGTTCTCGAAAATCGTCTTTTTTCTTCTGGGTTACATACTCTAGGTGAAGCACCAAATCAGGAGGAGTTGGCTGGTTATTTGGATGCTTATTTTGGGGAAGAGAACGTTCGCGAAGCGTGCGTGCAACGCATACCGCAGAGACGCAGAGAGGAGGAAGAAAAGGAGATTACAGAGTTGTTAAATCAGTCTACTGATGAGTTAACCAATTTATTACGTGGTTTGAATGGTGAGTTTATTCCCCCTGCACCTGGTGGTGATTTGTTAAGAGATGGTGCTGGTGTGTTACCTACGGGTAGGAATATTCACGCTTTAGATCCTTATCGTATGCCCTCTCCAGCAGCTTTTGAACGGGGTAGAGAAATTGCTAAGAAAATTATTTCTCAACATTCAAATGATAATCAGAATTATCCTGAAACTGTGGCAGTTTTGTTATGGGGTTTGGATGCAATTAAGACGAAGGGTGAATCTTTAGGAATTTTGTTGGAATTGGTGGGTGCTGAACCTGTGAAGGAAGGAACGGGAAGAATTGTTAGATATGATTTGAAACCTCTTGATCAAGTTGGTCATCCACGTATTGATGTGTTAGCAAATTTATCGGGTATTTTTCGAGATAGTTTTGTGAATATTATTGAGTTGTTGGATGATTTATTTCAACGTGCTGCTGATGCTGATGAACCGGAGGAAATGAATTTTATTAGAAAACACGCTTTGGCTTTAAAAGCGCAAGGTGTGGAAAATTCTTCTGCGAGGTTGTTTTCTAATCCATCTGGTGATTTTGGTTCGCTGGTTAATGATAGAGTTGTCGATGGTAATTGGGAGTCTGGGGAAGAGTTGGGGGATACTTGGGAAAGCCGCAATGTGTTTAGTTATGGGAGACAGGATAAGGGACAAGCGAGGCCGGAAGTATTGCAGACTTTATTAAAAACAAGCGATCGCATTATTCAAGAAATAGATTCGGTAGAATATGGTTTAACTGATATTCAGGAATATTATGCGAATACAGGCGGTTTGAAAAAAGCCGCAGAAAAACAAAGCGGGAAAACAGTAACTGCTAGTTTTGTAGAAAGTTTCTCTAAAGACACCACACCCCGCAATTTAGATGATTTGTTGCGAATGGAATACAGAACCAAGCTACTAAACCCCAAATGGGCCGACGCAATGGCTAATCAAGGTTCTGGTGGTGCTTTTGAAATCTCTCAACGCATGACAGCTTTAATCGGTTGGGGTGGTACTGCTGATTTTCGAGATGATTGGGTTTATGACCAAGCCGCAGAAACCTATGCTTTAGATGCAGAAATGGCAGAAAAATTACGCAAAGCAAATCCTGAAGCTTTTAGAAATATAGTGGGGAGAATGTTAGAAGCATCAGGACGCAGTTTGTGGCAAGCTGATCAAGATAAGTTAGATAAACTGCGGAAATTGTATGATTTGACTGATGAACAATTGGAAGGAGTCACAGTTTAATCGTAAGGTGGGTTACGCTGTTGCTAACCCACCACATCTAAAGTAAAATTTTCCGAAGAAGCAAAAAAACATCTGCTAAATAATTTCAGTTTTTACTTCTGAAGCTATTTGAGATTTCCAACATTCTAACTTTAGAGGTCTTACTTTACTCATCTGCTGAAAATCACTATCTTGAGAAATAATAGTTAAATCGTGTTGTATTGCTGTACAAGCTATCCATAAATCATTGGGATGTATTCCCGCATCTTTGATTTTAAATTTTCTTCTTTTTTCTTTCTCTTTAGGTGCAAATGTGTTAATTATTTCTGCATGGAACTGACCATAAACTCTAGATGTTTCTTCATCTATGGGATATATCTTGGTTAAGCTTTGAGTAAACCGATTAACTATTTCTAAATTTTCTTCTCTTTTGTTTGACTTCTCCGCCATTAATATCAATTCACCATATATAATGGCATTAATAAATATTTCAGTTCCTTTTGGTAGTGAGGTTAACTTTTTTATGCAGGTTAAGTCTTTTTGGATAATAATAAAACTACAATGATTCGTGTCTAGCAGATACACCCTAACCTCACTCTCTCCGCACTTCATTGACATATTCTAAACATTCCTCAAAATCATTTCCTGCCCATTCTGGAGATGTTTTAAGGAAATCTAACAACGATTCTACAGTATTTTTGTGCTGATTTTTTTGTCTTTCAATTTCCCATAAAATGGCTTTAGCTGTGCTTACTATTTTTCTAGTAATTGAAATACTATTTGATGGTTTAATTTTTACAATTACACCTTCTGATAAATATTTAATTCTCTCAATTTCCTCTTGTTCAGCACCAGCACTATATTTTTCTAGTGCTTCAAGCATACAAGAAATTGCTTTATAGAATTTTACAAATTTTTTTTTAACATCATTAAAATTTATTTCTCTCTCTTTTTGTTTATCCAATTCTTGATTTTCAATTTCTTCCATTATTGATGATGCTTTATTTAGTTCTTTTTGCCAGCCAAAAAACATTTCTAATTCCACAAAATTAGCTATTAATTTATTCGCAAGAAAATCACTATGTTTATTTCTTAAATTCTTTACATTTTTGTAAATTCCTTCATATATTTTAGCCCTAGCCTTTGAATTTAGTTTTAGTTGATTTTCTTGTGCATCTTCTATTTTTCTAAATGCTATTTCTATTTTAAAAAACAATTTCCTAAAGTCTTCTTTCGGAATAGTAGCATTTTCAGTTGTAAAAATTTCTTCTAGCTGCTTTTTAATTGCTTGAATATTTTCCTCTTGTTCCTTAATTTCATTTTCAGTAATTTCTATTAACATCATATCTTTTAGTAAAAAAGACATAATAATCACCACTTTGTTAATTTTAAGGTTCTTATACCAATTCTAAGTGAGGCTGCACATAATCATGAAATCCCTTGATTAATCCATCTTTATCTGTGTACCCTGCGGGAAGCAAGCTACATCTGCGTCCATCTGCGTTCAATTAATTATTGATTCTTGATATTTTATTCTATGCAGCTTCATATTAGTTTGGTATTACCTTATTTTACACCCTCTTAGACTTTCGTGTGTATCTATTCCAAAGTTTCTCTGTTTTACGTATTGTAGTACTCAATATCTCTTGTAGGGTGCGTCAGACCGATAAATTGATTATTCTCAACAGATTTTTGACATCTGACGCACCTTACTAATAAGACAGTTGCATAAGTCCTGATTCAGCAAAATCCCCAGATCAAAAAACCTTCGCTATAAATCACAAACCTGAGAAGTATTTCCAGCATCAAACTCCTCAAAACTAATTAATTCTAAATATACAGGATTTCGCATTAATTCATTGGCTAATAAAAAGCCACTAATTGTAAAAGTTTGATATCTCCGTGCTTCTTTAGCAATTCATAAAAGAGAAAAAAGCCCCATATAATGACATAGGGGCTTGAAAAATATTGTTCATTTTGGACAGTTATCTTATTACATAGACAGATAAGGGTCAATATTGCTAACTTCAAATTCACAGGCTCTGGAAATTGATTCTGGAGGTAATTTATCAAAACTAACTAATGGTAAAAACTGAGGATTATCCATTAGTTCTTTAGCCAATAAATACCCTGCAATTGTCCAAGTTTGATATTTGCGGGCTTGTTTACCAATTAATCGTCCTTTCTTACCATCATAATATTCTGGCCATTCATCTTCACTCAAACGCGCTTTGGCAATTTCCATGGCTTTTCTAGCCATACCAGTTTTATTGGTTTTCATTGATGCTGCGGCTAACATCCACATTAAAACTGGCCAACTTCCGGCATTATGATAAGACCAAGGTATATTTTTAGGATCACATCCTGTCACAACTCTATACTCGTCATGTTCTAAAGCCGGGAAACAGATTTTCATGGGCATATCTCCCACTAAATCATCCCATCTTTTTTCAATCAGAGTCATAATTGATTGAGATTGTTCTTCAGTTGAAAGATCACAAATAATCGCCATCAAATTTCCCAGTGTAAAGAAGCGAGTATCTAACTGGGAAGGGCCAACATTACCAGAAAAATAACCACCTTTTTTAGGTAGCCATTTGTCTAATTCATAATAAGGTAGAGAATCTACATAAATGTTAAATAGATTCACCGCTGCTTTGCCATATTCTTCACTTTTGAAGCGATAAATTGCATTGAGACGATTAATATCTATCCAATAATGCTGACGAATATGACCACATAGCAAAGGTAAGCGGTTATCAATTGCAGCGACGATATCTTGATTACCTTTACAAATTAGTAGCTCACGAGCTACACGCAATGCAGCAAAAAATAGCACTTGAATTTCTAGCGGATGACCATAGATACCCATGCGTCGGTCAATCATGCAAGCTCCGTCTGGAACTAATAGCGTTGGATACATATCAAAACGATTAGCCAAACAGATTTCCATGATTAGCTTGATACCTGTTTGGAATTCAGGTTGATAAGCCAGAGCATAGTCATTTGTTGCAACTACGTAAGCACGCAGTAAAATTAGCCACCACAAACAAGAATCTACAGGTGTGACTCTAGCGATCGCGTGTTCTCCAAAATCAGCTTCTAAATGTTCTTCTCCATTGATAGAAATAACTTTGAAGCTCGCTGGTATCAAACCCCGACCAGGTTTATATGCGTCTAATGCTCTTTCTTTAGGCTGTAACTTTAAGGTTTCTTCTAGGAAATTTCTGACAATATCTGTTCTACCTTTAATCAAAAAAATTAAAGCGGAAGAAACAAAATCTCTAACAAAGCACTGGTCATAATTTAATGCCTCAACAGACGGATCATAAGCAGCTAAAGTTCCAATAGGACGACCTTGATAATAGAGAATTGAATTCTCTAAAGCTTGCCATGCCTCATTTTCTATATTGTCAGTTGCACTTAATTCATTTACTTGCATCGCCAGAATAACTCCATTTAGATAGTAATTTTGTAGTAGATGCACCTTTATTTATTATTTATATTTGCTATTCTCCTCATCACACAACTGATTTTTTGAAGAGCAAATGTAAATCATATCAAGCAATACTCCAACGAGAACAGTTACAACTGCTGAATATTAGCAAATCAATTGATTGTTAATTTGCTTTTTATTAAAAATCTTTCGGTGAATTTTACTAATCGGTTTATCCACATCAATCAATAAAAATTATCCTCAAAACAATTATAGAAAGATACATTTTTAGATTCTGCATCGCCCTATTTTAAAGTTCAGGACTTCGCTTTACTAAACAAAAATATATCCCTATTGCTGTTTAAGGTTTATGTGAAGTTTAAACCCCTTGCAGTATATTTACCTGGCTAGAATTGACTGTTTGAAACTGCAAATTAAATTATTCCCCTATAAGTTAACAATTTATAACGTTTTTTCGCAATATGCAATATGGATGCGTAAAAATTTAGGATATCAATTTTGATCAAGGATTGTTCATTGTATCCTAATGACCAAGAATTTATCCAATCAATAGCTTATGGTAGAGAATCCCAACAAAACCACGTATACATGAGTAAGGATATATAACAGCTTTTTTTACCGCTCTCACAGCTTACTAGAGGCTATAAAAGCCAAAATAAACTTATTTTTGTAATTTCACTAATTCCCGCTATATCAACACCCTTTAAGGACGTTTTATAAAACGTCTCTACAGGAGAAAGTTTCTGTAACCTATTACACAAATTTATGTATTAAAATCGGGTTTATTTTTCAACATTCACAAGCATCTGAAAGTTATGATAAGCCTGATTTACAGCTTGCATTGCAGCTTTAGCACTTTCTGAATTATTAATATCAGGATGATACAATCTTGCTAATCGACGGTAGGCAAGTTTCACATCGTCAGGATGGGTGTTTGTATTTACACCTAATATTTCCCACCATTCCCCAACTATAGATAATTTTTCAGTGCTTTGGACTTGCCTCCAAATTTTGATTGTGCCACTTTTACCACCACTAATCAAAATTTCACCATCTGAACTAAAAGCTAAAGGACTAAAACCAGAAAAAGTTGCTAATAATTCCCCAGTTTGTAGATTCCAAAGTTTGATAATTCCATCTTTACTGCTACTAGCGAGAGTATTACCATTTGGATGGATAGCAACAGATAAAATCGCCTTTAAGTGTCCTGTCAAGGTGCGGATTAATTCACCTGTTTTCATATTCCAAAGTTTAACAGTGGTGTCTGTACTTCCGCTCACAAAAATTTGATTATTTGGAGTGATAGCCAGCGTATTCACTCCGGCTAAATGTTGAGTAAGAATACAACGTTGTTGACCAGTTTGTAAATTCCAGATTCTGATAGTTTTATCTGCACCACCACTAACTAAAGTTGTACTATCAGGGCTAACAGCAATTGCTAAAACTGCATCCGTGTGTCCATTTAAAGTGCGTTTGATGTTTCCTGTATAACGTCCCCAAATTCTAATAGTTTTATCTGTACTGCCGCTAATAATAATTCTGTCATCTGGACTATAAACTACTGCATTAACAAAACTGTTGTGGCTATAGGGAGAATTTAAATAAGAAAATGCGCGATTATATTGTTTTGTTTCCAATTGCCAACTGCTAATTTTTCGATCTACACTACCGCTAATAATTTGCTTACCATCTGGACTGATAGCCACAGATAAAACTGCTTCAGCTTGTCCAGAAAATGTATATAAAAATTTTCCAGTTTTCAAATTCCACAGATTAACTTGTCTGTCATCGCTACCACTAATCATAGTTTTTCTATCGGGATGAATAGCTACTGCATTTACAGCCCCAGAATGTCCCTTGAGCGTTTTTAGACATTGCCAAGTTTGAGGTAATTTGTTATTAACTGATACAGTTTTTACTTCAACTTTGAGGGAGTTAACATTTTGTGTATTCTTGAGATTTTCTAACTCATCCTCAATTTCTAAAGCTGCAAATTTCTGACTAATATCATCACCAGATAACTCTCTTAATGCGGCGGTGTAATCATCCATTTGTAGAACTTTTTCTTCCATGCGTTCAAAAACTTGCATGGGAGTTTCTTTAAATTCAGAATTATCTAACAATTGCGCGACACCATAAGCAGCTAGTCCAACTACAGCACCTATTCCTGCCACTGGCATACTACCTATACCGAAAGCTAAACCAATTTTTGGTGCAACGATTCCTATCCCACCAACGACACTAGAAAAACCAACACCACCGACAGCACCTATTCCCATTGCTCCAAAAACTACTGTATCTCCCTCTGTGATGCCTTTAAATACGCCATATATAGCAACACCTGCAATTGCACCCGCAGCGCTAACAGAAGTTGCACCTATTCCTACAGCACCAAAGCTACCTGCTATCCCAATTCCGCCAACGGTAGATGATAGACACGCACCAGTTAAACTTCCAGTGGTGATGAATGTTGCACCTATTATGGATGTTGGTTTCATGACTTGACCTTAGTTCATGTAATAATTATTTAGCATTTTTCAGCGGAGTGATGTGCTAAAAAATTAGGACTTACGCACTGTCAAAACTGCACATGATATGTATGAACGCAATTGCCTAGTTTCAGGCTTTTGGAATCACATATGAGTGCGGTGCGTCAGATAGAGAAAATCTGTTAGATGCTTAATTATCGGATCTGACGCACCCTACAAGAGATAAAATCCATAATTCATATTTGATAGATTTTGTTAATGCGTAAATCCTAACCTATTTAATTTCTGAGCTTTAAATGCGCCCTGCTGGAATCGAACCAGCCTGAGGACGAATTATGAGTTCGTTGCCTCCCCAATCGGCCAAGGGCGCTCGTTGTGTTAGATTTTAGTTTTGTCTACTTAAGCTTTAATGCTAACTCTCTGTTATTATTTGAGCTTGAGTCAATTATTGACTTTTAGACAAACGCACGTCTATAAGTATAGCATGATTTTACAACCTTTGCCAAATTTTAAAAATTTCCTCAGGTTTGAGAGTCTGAAGACAAAACATCACCTAATCACAAGTTTATAGAAAAATGGCGATTTTAGACTTTTTACGAGAATAATTAATGAAGTTAATGATATATGGTTTAGCTTTAACGCTTTAACACTTGTAAATAAATTAAATTCCTTCTAACTAGCTTGTCAGCGATGAAAATAAATTCCACTGTAGTTTTGACGTTGATTTTGTTAACCCTAATGTTGGGTGCAGGTTCTGTGAGTGCATTTTTGGGCTTTACGATGGGAAGTTCTGCTCTTAAAGGTGTGACTACACCAGATGGTCGTCCTGTAACTAAATTTGCCAGCAGTAAGACCAATAATGCTCAACAGGTGGGAATAAGCCTTTTAAAAGAGGATGAGATTCTGAAAAGTGTTCAATCACGGATTCAAGGGAATACGAGTGCGAGCAAAGCAAAAAAGCTAGATGAAGATGAAGAAGAGACAAAAACCAAGAAACCTGAAGTCCAGGAAACGCCTCCAGAAGTGACGGAAGAAAAACTGCAACCAGGATTTCCAGTTGTTGCGGAAAGTGAGGGTGTCACGTTGTCTGTACAATCGGCTCGCTACTCTGGTGGTGATTTATTACTAAAAGTAAAAATGCAGAACCAAGGTGCTGATTCTGTAAGGTTTCTGTATAGTTTTTTAGATGTCACTGATGATAAAGGCAGAACACTAAGCGCTATTACAGAAGGATTGCCCGCAGAGTTGCCTACTAAGGGGCCAACATTTACAGGTACAATTAGTATTCCCACAGCTTTGCTGGATGATGTGAGCAAAATCTCGCTGGCACTGACAGATTATCCTGCTCAAAAACTAAAATTACAAGTGTCAGATATTCCTGTGGAAAAATAGAAATGCTATTGTTAGCGTTTTGGTATCGGCGTAAGTTTTACACGAGCTTTAACGGTGAGTGGTTTTCCTCAGTTAATTTGGACAGATGTAGGGTTGAGGTTGTTGTCAGTGCTACTGCTGATAGCAATTAATGCTTTTTTTGTCATGGCGGAATTTTCGATGGTGACTGTACGGCGCACACGTATTCACCAATTAGTTCAGGCTGGGGACATTCCAGCGATCGCTGTCGAAATGCTACAACGTAGTATTGACAGGCTTTTATCTACGGCTCAGTTAGGTATTACCCTCTCTAGTTTGGCGCTAGGTTGGATTGGAGAAAGTACGATTGTTGTATTGATGGAGGCATGGTTGAAATCTTGGCCTTTACCCATCAGTTTGAGTAACGTCCTGGCTCATTCTTTATCAGTTCCAATTACTTTCTTTTTGATTGCCTATTTACAAATTGTTTTCGGGGAATTATTTCCAAAATCGGTGGCTATGCTGTATTCAGAACAGCTGGCCAGGTTTTTAGGGTCTTCAGTCAAAGCGATAGTACGTTTTTTCAGCCCTGTAATTTGGATTCTCAACCAATCAACCCGCTATCTGTTGCGATTATTCGGCATTCAATATACAGGACAAAGCTGGAGACCGCCAGTTACTCCTGAAGAATTGCAATTAATTATATCAACAGAACGAGAATCAACTGGTTTAGAGTTATCAGAGCGAGAACTGCTCAATAATGTTTTTGAGTTTGGAGAAATCACAGCGGAAGATGTAATGATTCCCCGTACCAACG
The DNA here is from genome assembly GCF_057568715.1 of Anabaena sp. EIM26. Lineage (NCBI taxonomy): Bacteria > Bacillati > Cyanobacteriota > Cyanophyceae > Nostocales > Nostocaceae > Anabaena > Anabaena sp. EIM26. Next base: position 5,217,390 of record NZ_CM172472.1, read on the forward strand.
TTATAGCCTTGCCAGAAGACGCAACTTTTCACACCCTACTCCAGGAAATGATATCTAGTGGTCATTGCCGCTTTCCCATTATTGGCGAATCTCTAGATGACGTTCGCGGTATTGTTTATTTTCAAGATTTAGCAAAACCATTAGCTACTGGAAAGCTGGCTTTAGATACACAAATCCTACCTTGGATGCGATCGCCCCGCTTTGTCCCAGAACAAACTTTGTTGAGCGAACTACTGCCCATGATGCAGCAAGAAAAACCAGCTATGGTGATTGTTGTCAATGAATTTGGCGGTACTGTAGGACTGGTAACAATTCAAGATGTCATTGCGGAAATTATTGGTAATGCAGGTGAACCGGAAAGTAACGATTACCTGTTAGTCCAAATGTTAGACCCGCAGACATTTTTAGTGCAAGCCCAGATCAACTTAGAAGAACTTAACGAAGTCTTACATCTCAATTTACCCTTAACGCGAGAATATCAAACCCTGGGCGGTTTTCTGCTCTATCAACTGCAAAAAATCCCAGATAAAGGCGAAATCCTCTTTTATGAAAACCTCGAATTCACCGTTATGTCAGTTATGGGGCCACGCCTCAACCAAATTCAAATCAAACTTTTAGCAGGATAGGGAGTAGGAGTTCGGAGTTCGGAGTTCGGAGTCAGGAGTCAGGAGTCAGGAGTCAGGAGAAGAATTACCAATCACCAATTACCAATTACCAATCACCAATCACCAATCACCAATCACCAATTACCAATTACCAATCACCCAGCATAGGGAACTAAATCTTTTAAACCCAATTCAGCGAAAGCTGCTAAACGCAAACGGCAGGAGTCACAAACACCACAAGCCACTTCACCACCAGCATAGCAAGACCAGGTTAGCTCCCAAGGAACTCCCAACTGGTTGCCTAGTTGGATAATTTCGGTTTTTTTCAAATTAATTAATGGTGCAACAATATTAATTGGTTGTCCTTCGAGTCCTTGTTTGGTTCCCAAGCGGAAGACTTCTTGCATAGCTTGGATATAATCAGGACGGCAATCAGGATAGCCAGAGTAATCTAAAGCATTTACGCCAATGTATACCCGTTGCGCGGCGATGGTTTCAGCATAGGCCAAAGCAAAACTTAAAAAGATGGTATTACGGGCAGGGACGTAGGTTACAGGGATATTTTGTGACATCTCATCTAGAGAACGTTCTTGAGGGAGAGCGATCGCATTATCCGTTAACGCCGAACCACCCCATTGCCTTAAATCAAAATTCACCACCTGATGTTTCACAACCCCAACCGCTTGGGCAATCAGTAAGGCCGACTCTAGCTCTCGTTGGTGTCTTTGCTGGTAATCAAAGGAAATAACATAACATTCACAACCATCAGCCCTTGCTTGGTAGAGAACTGTAGAAGAATCTAATCCCCCAGACAACAAAATTACAGCTTTCATCTCACTTGATAATTTAGGTTTACCCATCGTTTGCTTTCATTACATCCAAAGCAGATGCCACCAATCAACGAACTCAGAAAATCACTAACACCAATTTCTTCCAAAAGGTGAGACAATCAACAAAATGCAACAAACCTAAAAAAATAAATATGAAAAAAAATTAATTTCCCTTAGTCTGACGCAACAACCTTGCTGAAGATTATACTTGCAGCGTTAGTCATTTAATTGTTTGTAATTTTACTAGTAACACGCGTGATTAATTTACTACGGAAAAATAAGTACTTATTCCAGTAATTGATTGCCGAACCGTCACCTGTGAATTTTTACGTAGGTCTGACGGAGCTTGTAAAGTCAACAAAACAACACATAGTTTTTTGTGTCTATTCTAAAAGAATGGCGCAATTAATAACTATCTATCCAAAAGGTAGCCAAATAGTGGGAACTGATCATAAACTTTGAAATTCTTCATAAATAGAACCACTATGTTACCATCTGGATGGTTTTAGACGGATCGCACCTGGCGCTTAAGTATAAAGGCCAACGACCGTAGCGTCTTTAAATTTGGTGGTTGAGGAGAAAATAATAGTGCAAAATAGCATGTCAGTGGCAGAACCAAATCTATATTCACAGCGCAACCAGCCACGAGCAATCCGCATAGGCGTGATTGGAGTGGGTAACATGGGACAACATCACACCCGCGTACTGAGTTCAATGAAAGATGTTGAACTGATAGGCGTTTCCGATATTAATGTTGAGCGAGGCTTAGAAACCGCCAGCAAATACAAAGTCCGTTTTTTTGAAGATTATTGCGATTTGCTACCTCATATAGATGCAGTTTGTATTGCTGTACCTACTCGCTTACATTATGCGGTTGGCATCAACTGCCTGTTAGCTGGAATTCATGTTTTGATTGAGAAACCAATCGCTGCAAGTATTTCTGAAGCAGAATCTCTCGTCAACGCTGCTGCTGAGTCTCAATGTATTTTGCAAGTAGGTCACATTGAGCGTTTCAATCCAGCGTTTAGAGAACTCAGCCAAGTTTTGAAAACTGAGGAAGTACTAGCGTTAGAAGCTCACCGGATGAGTCCTTATTCAGCTAGAGCAAGTGATGTGTCAGTAGTACTGGATTTAATGATTCATGACATTGACCTGCTTTTAGAATTAGCTGGTTCTCCCGTAGTGAAATTGACAGCCAATGGTACTCGCTCTTTAGATTCTGGTTATTTAGATTATGTGACTGCTACCTTGGGTTTTGCTAATGGTGTCGTCGCTACTCTGACAGCTAGTAAAGTTACTCACCGCAAAATTCGCCGCATAGTTGCCCATTGCAAAAACTCATTTACCGAAGCAGATTTCCTCAAGAACGAAATTTTGATTCATCGTCAAACTAATATCAACCCTCTCACCGACCATCGGCAAGTACTTTACAAGCAAGATGGTTTAATAGAAAAAGTCTATACCAGTAACATTCAACCTCTAAGTGCAGAGTTAGAACATTTTGTCAACTGTGTGCATGGTGGGAATCAACCTTCAGTGGGTGGTGAACAGGCTCTAAAAGCTTTAAGATTAGCCAGTTTAATCGAGCAGATGGCTCTAGAAGAACGGGTTTGGAACCCATTAGACTGGCAATCAGAATCAAGAGTACAATCATTAACCCCAACTGCCTAGAAAATGAGAGAGCCGGTGATAGGGACTAGGGGAATAACTGCCCCATGACCTATCACCCATTACCTATTACTGACTACCCATTATCTATGCTCGAATGGATCACTAACACGATCAACTCCCTGGGATATTTGGGAATTGCTTTGCTGATGTTCCTAGAGAACCTTTTTCCGCCCATACCTTCTGAATTGATTATGCCATTGGCAGGATTTACAGCCAGTCCATATCAACCAGGAGGGGCAAAAATAAATATATTAGGCGTATTTTTATCAGGGCTTTTGGGTTCTGTACTTGGCGCACTGATCTGGTATTATCCAGGTAAGTTTTTGGGAGAACGACGCTTGAAAACTTTAGCTAACAAGTACGGTAAATGGCTGGCTATATCTGGTGAAGATATTGATAAGGCTAAAAGCTGGTTCAACCAACAAGGTAATAAAGCAGTATTAATAGGTCGTCTTGTGCCGGGAATCCGTACCTTAATTTCCGTTCCCGCAGGTATGAGCAATATGCCCTTGCCTGCCTTTTTATTTTACACAACTCTGGGTAGTGCTGCCTGGGTAGGCTTGCTCACATATTCAGGATACTTGTTAGGTAGTCAATATGAACTTGTGGACGAATATCTTGCGCCTGTATCTAAAATTGTTTTAGGCGGTCTGGTGCTGGTATTCTTCCTTTGGATATTCAAGCGCAAGAGCAAAAGTATTAGAAGATAAACCTGTGTAAGTATTGGGGTGAAAGTAGAAGTTAAAAATGTGCAAATTTCTCTTACACTATAATGCCAAAATAATGCTAAATTCGCATTGGCGTTCGCGTAGCGTGACCTAGTAAAGCCCACCACAGGTATCACGTACAATTATTGTGACGTATTTCTAGCTACACTTGACCCAAGTAGGAATTTTTTCCGACTTCGCCGTTTTGTAAGATGGGCATGATAACTTTTTACAGTTAAGTCACCACATAGGAGCTTTCATGACAGACCAACCTCCAGTAGCTAACCCGATGAATGCCGCTGCTATACCAATGAATAGAGTAGCGGCAACCCCTATAAATAATACTAATAAGCCAATCAGTATTTCGGGGAAAAACATTCTCAGTGTTGATTTAGGTAGAACCTCTACCAAAACTTGTGTGAGCCGCGAACCAGAAAATGTGGCCTTTATTCCCGCCAATGTCAAGCAGATGTCAATAGAACAAATACGAGGTGGGGTATTTGAGTCTAAAGCAACAGATCCTTTGATGGATTTATGGCTGGAATATCAAGGTAATGGATATGCTGTTGGTCAAATAGCAGCAGACTTTGGAGCCAATTTAGGAGTTGGACAATCTAAGGTAGAAGATGCAATGGCTAAGGTTCTGGCTGCTGCTGGTTACTTTAAGCTTAAAGACGATATTTCTGTAATTGTTGGTTTGCCTTTCCTTTCTCTAGAGCAATTTGAACGGGAAAAAGCTCAATTAACGAGTTTGATTAGCGGCCCCCATATCATGAATTTCCGTGGGGAAACTGTTCAGCTGAACGTCACTAAAGTTTGGGTGATGCCAGAAGGTTATGGTAGCCTGCTGTGGTCTGAAGGCCAACCAAATAAAGGAACCTCGATTCCTGATTTGACAAAGGTATCAGTGGGGATAGTTGATATTGGACATCAAACTATTGATTTGCTGATGGTGGATAACTTCCGCTTTGCTAGAGGTGCTTCTAAGAGTGAAGACTTTGGAATGAGCAAGTTCTATGAAATGGTGGCTAAGGAAATAGAAGGGGCTGATAGTCAATCCTTAGCACTAATTTCTGCTGTGAATAAGCCCAAAGGCGATCGCTTTTACCGTCCCAAAGGTGCCAGCAAACCTACCAACTTAGACGATTTTCTCCCTAACCTCACAGAGCAGTTTTCACGGGAAATTTGCTCTCGCGTGTTAGCCTGGTTGCCAGAGCGTGTAACTGATGTAATTATCACCGGTGGTGGTGGTGAGTTCTTCTGGGAAGATGTACAACGTCTGCTCAAAGAAGCCAAAATTAGCGCCCATTTGGCAGCACCCTCTCGCCAAGCTAACGCTTTAGGGCAATTTATTTATGGGGAAGCGCAGTTATCTGCTGTTCGCGCTGCTAGGTAATAAAACTGATGTTCCAATGGTCAAAAAAGGTAGTTAAATCGGTAACATTCAACCCAGAAATTGCTGATGAGAGCTTGTTAGCACAGGTGGAAAGTTACTTGGAGGCACAGCCCGAAAAAACTTTCAGCGACCTCTGTAAGGAAGCTCTATGGCAAGCTTTATGTGTACCGGAATCTGTACGACCTTCTCCGAATACAGCAGCATTGCCGATGGAACAAAAAATCGGTGAGTTGCAACGTCAATTAGCTGGCCTTGAGGAACGTTTTTTTGCTAAGGAGTCCAATCGTTTGGAGGCGATGGAAAGCCAGATATTACAACTTACTCAACAAGTTGCACAACTGGCTATTATGCTGAGTCAAGGAGCATCTACTCAACCTCCAACTTCATCAGTACCGATGGTAGAAGTAGTTAACAATTCTGGTTCTACTCCCGATACCACTCCCCAAGAGGTTGACCCTGTGATTAGTCGCTTGAGCCAGTATCTTGATGATTTCTAAGAAAAAGCAAGTTTATAAGCGTTTTACAAGCTAGATCGGGAAGTGTGAGCAATTTATTAGTTAAATCCAGAACCTGAAAACAAGTTCTGGGTTTAATTTTTTTTGTTAGTAAACAGGTGGGCAGAATAAAATCAAACTGTGTAAAGAAAAGCAAACAAGGCTAAAACCCTTTTTCCCTCTGCCCTAAGAGTGATTGGGTACTTTTTTATTGGGAAGTCCCTTAGCATTACCTATAAATTACGCATTTTCCACATATAGCTAGATAGCAGATTTGTCAGTATATGCGCCACAATTGGTACTAACAAGTTACCGCTGAACAGAGCGCTATACCCCAAAATAATCCCGATAATTGTTGCCCAAATTACATAAGGCCATTGTTCGGAACCGCTGAGATGTAAAACTCCAAAACAAAGACTGGAAACGATGACGGCTACATGATTAGCACCTAAAGCTGGTAGCATGACACCGCGAAATAATAATTCTTCACTTAAACCTGGTAATAACCCTAGCCAGATCAAATCTGGTAAAGCTAAAGGCTTGAGTACGAGTTTCAGATAATAATCTGCACTTTTACGATAGGGAGGAGAAAAGCGATAAGCTAAACTACTTAAAACAGTTATAATTACACTCAACCCCACTCCTAAAAATAAATCTTTTGGATGCCAGTACAACTTAAATAGGGGAATGTTACCAAAGCGCAACCACAGCTTGGCCACTATCCACAAAATAATGGCAGTCGCGCCCATAGCCACAAGTACTTGGGTACGTGTGAGATAGGGAATTTCTGGCTCTTGGTTTTTTTGTTCAACCACAGGTATTTAGGGTAATAGGGGACTGGGAAAATTTTTTCTAATGACCGGGAATTTTAGATTTTAGATTTTAGATTTTAGATTAAAAAAATTTGGTATAAGCCCCGTCCTGAAGGACGGAAAAATACGCGCTGCGTAAGCTTCGCTAACGTAAATCCCAAATCCAAAATTTTCAAGCTCTACATTTTAGGGTGGAGTCAATCCAAAATCTAAAATACTCGCTGCGCTGCGTACGCTTCGCTAACGTAAATCCAAAATCGAGTGACCAATGACTAATGATGAATGACTTATACCAGCTTTGTGAGCTACTAATACACCTACTGCTTCTAAATATGAGTTTACCTGTATAGAGTTGATCCCTAATGCTGGGGCAGGAACTTGTATTAAAGTTTTATTTTCTGCAACTGTAATTATTTGGCATTGCTTCTGGCTTAAACTTAGTAAGGCACTGCCACCACAAGCATTTGCAGGTACTATAACAGCATCAACTTGATCTGCCCAAATATCTGCTGGTAAAGAATTAATAATTTCTCTTTTGACGATAAATTGGGGAGCGCTACTTAAGCCGACAAGGACGCAAGGTAGAAAGGTATAACCTAATTCTTCAGCAGCCGAACGGGGGGATAAATTGGGATCTGGAAAGGCTGGTGCAAGGGCGGGAGCATGGGCGCAAGGAATTTGAAAGGTGCGGACTAATAGATGGCTAATTACTGCTTCTGCGCCTGCTAGGGGGTCTACACCATGACCATGACGGTAGTTTTGGGCTGCTTCTTCATCTATGTTATCGGGAAAACGAGCAACAACTGCGATCGCATCTACTCGTTCTTTTTGAATCAATATCTCAGCCCCTCGCAGTAAGCTGTCTGGGTTGCCAATTGTTCCCCAGCTTGCACCAGAATCAGAAGTACGCAATTCTACGTTTAACGGGGCATCTGTAATTACATGATTTGCAATGGTTAAACCCAAGGTGGCTCTAGCTGCATCTGCGGCTTGCAGGTGTCTGAGCATTAATTCAGGTTCAATGCCCTGGTCTAAAAGTAAACCTACTCGGTTACGGTGAACAGGACGCAAACCCCATTCCCCAGCAGCAAATTTATCTAGTCCATAACCTTCAACATACAGAGTGTTGGGAATATGCCAATACAAACTAGCGCCATTCATGACATTGGGATGAGTTATCAAGCGATCGCACACCTGTGATATAACTTTAGCCACAGGCAATGCGTCACCAGCATAACCGCCAATTGCTGCCCCAATGCCAGTAGGAATAATTAAAATCGCTGTATATGGACGTTGCATAATTATTAGATAAGGCGATGATAAATCGCCACAATCATCTAATTTATTTACTACTTATTACTAGCCGTAGTTACAACGGCTTCCACAGTAGCCTTTTGCCGTTCTTCGTCTACAGAAGTAATAGCCCAACGCAAGGGTTCACCTTGTTTTTTCAATTCGGCTTCAATAACTTTTTGCAATTCTGTAGGAGTTTCTTGGAGGGCGATTTCGGCACTAATAAAATGAGTAGTCATGACAGCCAAACCTATATAATGGTAATTTCTAGAATACAGCCATTTTTTGTTAATTTGTAATGGGTAATTGGTAATTTGTAAAATTTTATTACCCCTTACCAATCACCGATTACCCAGTTTATTAGTCTTTACCAAATTGCTTTTGATAAACTATGTCTTCTTTTTCTGTGTCAATTTTTAAATCAGAAAGAGGTTTAGCCACACAAAGCAACACATAGCCTTGTTTTTGCAATTCTAGACTCACCCCCATACCATCAGCTTGGTCTACCTCACCTTCAGTAATTTGACCCGCGCAAGTCGTGCAAACACCAGCACCACAAGAAGTTGGCAAATCTAAACCAGAATTTTGAGCAACTGAGAGGATAGTTTCATTTTCAGGAACTTGCAAAGCATGAATTTTGCCTTGGTGGTTAATTTCTACGGTGTAAGTTTTGGACATATATAACAGCCGAGTGTGCCAACGGACAAATAATTCATTTTATCTGATAATATAGACGCATGGTTAACTTGTGCAATGCTAATCAAAGAATTATTTGCAAATAATATGGTAGTCAGGTATTGTAAAAATTGGTGTTCTAGGAAATTCACGTAAACATTCAAGCTCCATGAAAGCTTGCTTTTTAGAAATTAATAATATATGTTCTTGATTGTGCTAATAATTACTTAAACTCATAATTATTAAATTTTTACTAAGCAAATATACATAAAATTATATTACATTGCTAATTTACGTGTAACAACACGCTTGTATTAGCAATTTCGCTAATATATTTGTTTGTAAGAACGAGTTGCTTATCTCAGCGGCACTTAAATATACAAAATTGAATGCAATTATTATTTATGCGGATTTATTTTTAATTGTAGATTTACCAAACATCTAAGTTGATTGAGAAAAACTACATGGCAAACAAAAGGTTGCAATGGTTTAAAATTGCTCTACAGATTAAAGGTTCCGTAATTACAGCCATTTATCTACGAGTTATTGGCTGTGGAATATTTGGCATTTTAGTTTCAGTACTTTACTATTTTAAAGTACCAGTTTCTCAACCTATTTTAGGAACTGTAATTCCTAGCATTGTTTTAGGTTTATTACTAGTTTTTCGCACAAATACAGCTTATGAAAGGTTTTGGGAAGGCAGAAAAATCTGGGGTTCTATAGTTAACACAGTCCGAAATTTATCACGGCAAATTTGGGTATCTGTTGATGAAATTTCGATAGAAGATAAAGACCATAAAATTGATACTTTAAATTTATTAGTAGCTTTTGCAGTAGCGACAAAATTGCATTTACGAAGCGAAGCTATAAATAGTGAATTAGAAGAATTAATGCCAACTTCTCGGTATATCAAGCTCAAACAAATGAATAATCCTCCTCTAGAAATAGCTTTCTGGATTAGTGATTACTTACAACAACAATACAACCGCAATTGCTTAAACAGCTACCAATTAAACTCTCTACAACAATTATTAAATATTTTGGTTGATAATTTAGGCTCTTGTGAACGCATCTTAAAAACGCCTATTCCCCTAGCCTATGCCATTCATCTCAAGCAATTATTATTATTATATTGCCTGTTATTACCATTTCAAATCGTCGAAAATCTTGGTTGGTGGACAGGATTTATTTCGGCTTTAGTTAGCTTTACCTTATTGGGTATTGAAGCCATTGGTTTAGAAATAGAAAATCCATTTGGCTATGATGCCAATGATTTACCTTTAGATAATATTTGTAACACAATGAAACGGAATATTGATGACTTAATTAGTTTGACTCCTAGCGTCCATTCATACAAAGAAGATATATGATCTGAACGCCAGTTATTTATGTAGGGTTTGCTGTAAAGCCCTGCGGGCATAGCTTCGCTTACCGCAGAGTGTGCCGTTAGGCATAAACCAAGAACATAGATATATCAACAGTTTCAGGCTGAAAAAAGTTGGAGAATGTGCAAAAAATAAGCGATGAAAGCATCAAAAACCGTTCGTTTAACCAGATTTGAGAATATTCAGATCTCCTTCTAATTCTTCTTCCTGACTTCTGACTCCTGACTCCTGACTCCTGAATTCTTACATATTTGATTGGTAATTTTTCACAACCGCCTAATACCAATTTCCAAACCCTCACAGACACCTGTGAGAAAATCTAAATCCAAAGTAGCAATAGTATCGCTTGGTTTGTGATAATGCGGATTTCGCATAAAAGCAGTATCTGTCACCATCATTGCTGGATAACCTTGATCCCAAAAAGGAGCATGATCACTGAGTCGAGTTTGGGGAACTATTAAACCGCGATTCGGTGCTGGTAGCCATTTACTCGGTACACCAGCTTGGCGAATACTGCGACTTAAACTCATTAAATCGCCCAAAGTCCGCCAATTACCAATTAACCCAATAAAATCACCACGATTTGGGTAAATCAGCCCTAAAGGAGAAGGGTAACTTTGGGAACCAGGGTTAGAATCTCGATACCCTAACATTTCCAAAGACATCATCAAGCGTAGCTTTTGCCCTTGTTCGCGCAACAAAGTTGCATAATCAGCACTTCCCAGTAATCCATATTCTTCCATATCAAAAGCCACTAGACGCAACGGATATTTAATTGGTTCAGCGGCAAAATTTCTAGCAAATTCTAATAAAACAGCCACACCTGTAGCATTATCATCAGCAGCTACTGTACCAGGTACGCCATCATAATGAGCGCCGATTAAAATGGGTGGTAAATCTAACTTTTGCTTTTTTGCTGAAGCGGGTAAATTTAAAATCAAGTTTTTGCAGCTTTTAGTCCCTACTTGAAAGGTGTGGATTTCCACACTTCCCCATTGGGAAAATTGTTGGCGAATGTATTCTTGAACAAAAAAATGTCCCGCAGTTGCCATATAGGGATCGCGTTCTCGTGCTATCTCTTGTAAATGATTTTTTAATCGCTGTTTTAATGTCAAGTTAAAGATTGGTAATTGGTGGTTATTAAAATTCTGACCTATTTTCTGTTTCCTATTCCTGATTCCCTGTTGCCTCACTGCAAATGCTATCCTAGTGCAAGCAAGTAGCGCCTCAAGCTAAAATTTTTCCAATTCTTGATTTAATGGTGATAATTATACCATTGGGCGGTTTTCATCATTGAGCGCCAAGCAAGAGGAAGTCTCGCCTAATCATAATAAATGTATAAGAAACGCTTAGGAGAAGAGTAACGCATGGGCAAGGTAGTCGGCATCGACTTGGGTACAACCAACTCAGTAGTCGCCGTGATGGAGGGTGGCAAGCCGGTGGTGATTGCCAATGCAGAAGGAATGCGAACAACCCCCTCAGTCGTTGGCTTCAGCAAAGAAGGGGAAAGGGTGGTTGGGCAAATGGCAAGACGGCAAACGGTTCTGAATCCCCAAAATACCTTTTTTGCGGTGAAACGCTTTATTGGGCGGAAATATGGTGAACTGAACCCAGATTCCAAGCGTGTGCCATATACTATCCGCAAAGATGACATAGGCAATATTAAAGTTGCTTGTCCACGACTAAATAAGGAATTTGCCCCAGAGGAAATTTCAGCTATGGTGCTGAAGAAATTGGCAGATGATGCTAGTCGTTATTTGGGAGAAGCTGTGACTGGGGCTGTGATTACTGTTCCTGCTTATTTTAATGATTCCCAACGCCAAGCTACTCGTGACGCGGGCAGAATAGCTGGTTTAGATGTGCTGCGAATTCTCAATGAACCAACTGCGGCTTCTTTGGCTTACGGATTAGATCGGGGTGAAACGGAAACTATCTTGGTTTTTGATTTGGGTGGTGGAACTTTTGATGTGTCGATTTTGGAAGTAGGAGATGGCATATTTGAAGTTAAAGCCACTAGTGGAGATACCCAGTTAGGTGGTAATGATTTTGATAGAAAAATAGTTGATTGGTTGGCAGAGCAATTTTTAGAAGTAGAAGGTGTAGACTTAAGACGCGATCGCCAAGCTTTGCAAAGATTAATGGAAGCAGCAGAAAAAGCGAAAATAGAACTTTCTGCCGTTAGCGTCACGGATATTAACTTACCCTTCATCACTGCCACAGAAGATGGCCCCAAGCATTTAGAAACTCGCCTGACGCGATCGCAATTTGAAGGACTTTGTACTGACTTAATCAGCAGAGTGCGAACCCCTGTTAAACGGGCGCTAAAAGATGCCGGACTTTCATCTAGAGATATTGAAGAAGTTGTACTAGTAGGCGGTTCCACAAGGATACCGATGGTAAAACAGCTAGTTCGGGATTTAATTGGCATCGAACCCAACGAAAACGTCAACCCTGATGAAGTTGTGGCCGTTGGTGCTGCTATTCAAGCAGGCATTCTCGCAGGTGAACTCAAAGATGTGTTGCTGTTAGATGTCACACCCCTATCTATGGGATTAGAAACCATTGGTGGCGTGATGAAAAAACTGATTCCCCGCAACACAACTATACCAGTACGACGCTCTGACATTTTTTCCACCTCTGAAAATAACCAAAACAGCGTAGAAATCCACGTTGTCCAAGGTGAAAGAGAAATGGCAACAGATAATAAGTCTTTAGGACGGTTTAAGCTGTATGGCATCCCACCAGCGCCCAGAGGTATACCCCAAGTTCAAGTATCATTTGATATTGATGCCAACGGTATTTTACAGGTAACGGCTTTAGATCGGACTACTGGTAGAGAGCAAAGTATCACAATTCAAGGCGCTTCTACTTTAAGTGAATCAGAAGTGAATCGGATGATTCAAGATGCTGAAAAATACGCCGACATCGACCGGGAAAGGAAAGAACGGGTAGAAAAACGCACTCGTTCCGAAGCCTTAATTTTGCAAGCGGAACGGCAATTGAGGGAAGTAGCCTTAGAAATGGGGATGCAATTTGCCCGTAACCGTCGCCAACGCATTGACAATATTTGCCGAGAACTGCGTGAAAGTTTAAAAGATGATGACGATCGCGGTATTGACCAAGCCTACGCTGACCTGCAAGATGCTCTGTATGAGCTAAATAGGGAGGTGCGAGAGTATTATGCTGATGATGAAGACGAAGACTTGTTTGGCGCTATCCGTGACATCTTTACTGGCGATAAAGAAAAAGAACGAGAACGGGATTATCCCAGAGAAACCTATCGAGAACGGGATTCTTACAGCCGGGACTATGGCAGAGATAATACCAACAACTATGGCAAAGACTATGGTCGAGAAAATCGTTCTTCCTCTTATGATAGTCCTCCCCCACGCAGAAGCCGTCCCAGCTATCAGGATAATTGGGATGATGACGATGATTGGCTCTAAAGTAATTTTAGATTTTGGATTTTAGATTCAGGAGGCAGGAGGCAGAAGGCAGAAGGCAGAAGAAAGATAAATATTAGCAGTTCCCTGTTCCCTGTTCCCTGTTCCCTGTTCCCACTAATAACTGATAACTAATAACTTATTATGCAAAATTTGCAGAATTTTCGGGATTATTACGAGATTTTGGGAGTAACGAAAGAAGCCTCTAGCGAAGAAATAAAAAAAGTTTATCGCAGGTTAGCAAGGCAATATCACCCTGATCTTAATCCAGGTAACAAGGAAGCAGAAGAAAAATTTAAGACTGTTGGTGAGGCTTATGAAATCCTTTCCGATCCGAGTAGGCGATCGCAATACGACCAGTTTAGCCGCTACTGGAAACAAAAAGGCTTTGCTGGTGCTAAACAAACACAAAAACCCAAAGCTTGGGGAGATAATCGTGCCAACGGTCGCACTAATCAGGAAGTAGACCCCAGCGAGTTTCCTGATTTTGAAAGTTTTATTAATACGGTAATTGGTGTCAGCAGCCGCCAAGATAATAAAAATACCGCAGCTAATACCACTCCTAGCGACCCGTTTCGGACTCCCAGAACCAAAGTTTCATATACAGTTAACACCCCACCCCGCACCACCCGCAGGGATATAGAGCTCGATTAACCTTACCCCTAGAAAAGGCTTATCAAGGTGGTAACGAACGCATTCGTTTAGAAGATGGGCGATCGCTTGAAGTAACTATGCCTCCAGCAATGGTAACAGGTCAAACCATCCGTCTGCGAAATCAAGGCATTGGTGGCGGCGATTTATACTTAAAAATTACCGTAGACCCCCATCCATTATTTAAACTAGAAGGTGCAAATATCTTCTGTCAAATTCCTGTAACTCCCAGTGAAGCAGTCTTAGGAGGACAAGTAGAAGCACCAACCCTAGACGGGCCAGTAAAAATGACCATTCCTCCCGCAGTGAGATCCGGTCAAAGATTTCGTCTTGCCAATAAAGGCTATCCTGGTGACAACGGTAAACGCGGCGATCAATTAGTAGAAATTCAAATCGTCACACCCAAAAATATTACAGATGAAGAAAGACAACTTTACGAAAAATTGCGGGAAATTGAAACCTTTAAACCCCGTGCTGATTTAATTTAATTGTCAGAATCAGGATGTCCAGGATTTAAGGATGAACAGGATGAAAAAGAGGATTTGACAACTAATAGACATCTCCAGAAATGACAGCAGTTTTCATGTAATTAGACCACACTCTTAATTCCTCTTTGCGCCTCAGCGTCTCTGCGTGCAATAAAAAAATGTGGTTAACTCGCCCGAATACCTGAAAACACCCGTACTTTTAGCCACCCTAACTTTTTGCAGGAAAAATGTGTACACCATTACCTGTTATGGATAACTCTACCTTTGTACCTACAGGTATGGCTTTAGTCGCCATGAGTCGCGCATGAATCTCTTTTCCCGAAAGAGTTTTTAAACAGTATTGATATTCCCGTCCTAAAAAGCGGCGGGTAGTAATAACAACAGGTGCATCCGTAGCTGGTTTTAAAAGCAAGTCTTCTTGGCGGATCATGATTTCGCCAGTATCGCAGTTAAAATCAGTTGGGATGCTAAAACTACCAACTTCGGTTTCCCATAAATTACCTTGACGACGAGCAGAAATAAAGTTAGCTTGAGTGACAAATTCAGCTACAAACCGGGATGATGGATGGGTATAAATTTCTTCTGGTGTGCCTAGTTGTTCTAAATTTCCTTGCTGCATGACTCCAACCACATCAGATATAGCTAGTGCTTCTTCTTGATCATGGGTAACGAAAATAGCTGAAGTCCCTGCGGCTTTAAGAATATCTCGAATTTCTTCCCGCAATCTTAATCTAACTTGAATATCCAGATTACTTAATGGTTCATCTAAAAGCATAATCTGGGGTTTTGGTGCTAAAGCCCTAGCTAAAGCGACTCGTTGCTGTTGTCCTCCAGAGAGTTCATAGGGGTAGCGTTTTTCTAAACCTTGGAGTCTAACTAATTCTATAACTTCAGCGACTCGCTTTTGTTTTTGCTCTTTACTAAATTGTTTTAAGCCAAAAGCAACATTTTCTGAAATATTGAGATGGGGAAATAGGGCATAGTCTTGAAAGACAACGCCGATATCACGCTGTTCGGGTGGTATGCTAATTGAATTATTACTAACTACCTGTCCAGCAATTTCGATTGTTCCTACTTGCAGACGTTCAAAGCCAGCAATTAATCGCAACAGTGTAGTTTTACCACAACCAGATGGGCCAAGTAATGCCAGTATGTCTCCTTGTTGCAATGTTAAAGATACATTATTAACTGCGGGAAAAACACTTTGGGAAAATTGCTTAGTGACATTCTGTAAATTAAGAATTGCTTGTTGCATGGCTGAATTACAAAGGAAATACAGAGAACAGGAAATTAGAACTTGGTTTGGATTTCTGGTTTGATATTAATTTTCTCTTTTTTGATATTTTCTTGAGATAACACTAATAAAGTTGCAACTGTAGAAACTAATAACATCGCTAATGAACCAGCAGCGGCATCAGCAAAGTCTACATTTTCTGTAGCTTGCCAAATTTGCACGGCTAAGGTATTAAAACCGATGGGTGCTAATAACATGGTTGCGGGAAGTTCTTTAATAGCTGTCAAAAACACCAAGACTGCACCACTTAATATCCCCGGTTGCACTAGTGGTAAGGTGACATCTTTTAAACTTTGCCAAGCTGTTCTTCCTAAACTTCGGGCTGATTCTTCTAGTTGGGGATTGACTTGTAAAAGGGAGGTGCGGACTGTTCCTACTGTTTGCGGTAAAAATAACACTAAATAGGCAAACACTAGCATTGGTAGGGTTTGGTATAAAAATGGTAGATAGTTAGCCCCAAAAAATACTAGAGATAAGGCGACGACAATTCCCGGTACACCAAATCCTAAGTAAGAACAGCGTTCAATCATGGCTGTAATTTTACTGGGGAAGCGAACTGATAAAATTGCCACTGGTAGGGCAAAGATGATGATAGCTAAAGCTGCTAGTGCCGCAGCCAAAATTGAGTGCAGGGCAGATGGTAGTAAGTTAGGAAAGTTGTAGCCGCTGTTGAATCCCCTGCTTAACCAAAATAAGGTGATACCTACTGGTAATACTACGCCTAAGCTAGTAATGAGTAGACAAAATGCAAATGCTGGCCATTTCCAAATGCCTAATTTGCTAATTTTGGGTGGACGTAGGGAAGCTGAACCACGACTATAATAAGCTGCACGCGATCGCACTCGATACTCTAACCATAAAATCAACAGCACCAATATCACCAACATTAATGATAAAGCCGCTGCTGAATTCCGGTTAAAACTAGCTTTATATTGCAGAAAAATTACCCTTGTAAAGGTATCAAACCGCATCAAAGAAGGTGTCCCAAAGTCCCGCAAAGCATACAAAGCTACCAATAACCCCCCGGCAATCAGGGATGGTTTCAACTGAGGTAAAACCACCTTAAAGAAGGTTTCTCGATTGCTATAACCCAAACTCTGGGCAGCTTCTTCTAAGGAAGGATCTATCCCTTGCAATCCAGAACGGACACTTAATAGCAGATATGGAAAGGTAAATAAAGTAATGGCTAACACCGTCCCCGGAAAACCATAAATAGAAGGTAATTCTTCCACCCCTAAAGGTGCTAATAACAACTGCAAAAAGCTACCTCTGGGTGCTAAAGTTGCAATCAAAGCAAAACTACCTACATAGCTGGGAACTGCCAGAGGTAATGTTGTCGCTATTAGCCAAAACCTCCTGCCTGGTAAGTCTGTCCGCACAGTTAAAAATGCTAACGGCACGGCAATCAGTGCAGAAAATATAGTCACTGTTGCTGCCATTGCCGCACTATTAAAGAATACTGAGATATTGCGAGGACGAGATATCAATTTCCATAACTCATCCCCACCAATACCTATGGTGCGGATGACTAAGTAAACTAGCGGTAGAGCAATGGATATTGCCACTACTCCAGCCGCTAATGTGAGAAATAATGGAGGACGAACCGATTTCAATTTCTACAAAACTCCCGCTTCCTGTAATAATTCCAAAGTTCCTGGCAAATCATTCAAGTTAGTCAGATTGATATTTGGGCGGCTAATCTGGCTGAGTGGTACTTGGTTGGCTGGGCCTTGTACTCCTTTAACCAAGGGATATTCGTTAGTTTCTTTAGCAAAATATGTTTGTGAACTCGGTTTGAGTAGATAGGCAATAAATCTTTCTGCTTCGGCTTTTTGCTTGGTGGAGTCCATAATTGCCACCCCAGCGATGTTAATCATCGATCCTGCGTCTTTTTTGGTGTAGTGAGTAGCCACAGGAACATTAGGGTTAGTTTTTTTGAAGTTAGCTAGGTAGTAGTTGTTTACTAAACCAATTTGAGTTTCACCTCGTCCTAGTGCTTCCACAATTGCTGTGTTATTGCGGTAATCTTTGACACCGTTGGCTTTCATTGCTCGCAGCCATTGTAGAGTTTTTGGCTCTCCCTCTAGTACCCGCATCGCTGTGACAAATGACTGATAGGAGCCATTAGTTGGAGCCCATGCTACTTTACCACGCCATTGGGGTTTGGTTAAATCCCAGATGGAATTTGGTAGTTGGTTCTTTTTGACTAGCTTAGTGTTGTAGTTAAGGACACGAGCGCGTCCAGAAATACCCATCCAATGTCCTTTGGGTGAGCGGAAGCGAGAATCTACTTGGTTGAGTAAGTTGGGAGGAATGGTTTGTGTGCGCTTTTGTCTTTCTAAAGTCCCTAATGCACCGGCATCTTGAGCAAAGAATATATCTGCACGGCTATTTTTGCCTTCTTCCAAAAGTGCGATCGCTAACTCAGCTGTATCACCATAACGCACTTGAATATTCAACTTTAAATCTTTTTCTGCCTGTTCGAGCAATGGCTTAATTAGTTTTTCCCCTCTCCCAGAATAGATAGTCAGGGTTTTGGTTTGTGCGTTCACACTCAGTCCTATTCCCGAACTCAGCATAAAAGCTAAAGTTGCCGCTGAAGCTTTTATCAATGTCGAATTTTTCAATGTTCTAGCCTCCAAGTCACTTAATCAGGAAGTTTTATCAATAAACTTACAGTCTCAATCAATACCATGCATTTGGACAATGAATCAAGAAGAATTCTCAAAAATCTCAGATTTTATTCTCCCTTACTAAATAAAAATAATTACTTCAAGTAATCAGGATAGCACGGCAAGGAATATAGTCTCATAAATGACTTATACTTGCTGCTTACTTAGAGCAGTTGGATTTCTAAACCACATTTCCCTTACCAACCAATTACAGTTGTTAGTCGCAAAAAATCTCTGCACAGAGTAGTGTTTAGATTTCATTCGATAATTATTTTTTAAGTAATTTTGCTCCCAGTATTGATAAAATATTCTTACTAGGTTCTAATAAATACTTGATAATACTTTTCATTAAAATAAAGATATCCTGGAAATATAGCAGCTAATAAATGAAAAATATTATCATAATACTCCTTAGTTTAAAGTATCAAAATATTCTCAAATAAATATTTAATTGTGGATATTGACAGCGATAATACTGATAAGCTGTTACGCACCTAGATTGGATAATCCTCAAATGGTTAAATCCTGTGGGGTGGGCATCTTGCCCGCCATACTTAATACAAATTAAATGCACAACAGCTTATCATCTGCATTCTTTATACAAAGTTGAATTACTTAAATTAATCTTTTGTTTCCTTTTCCTCATTACCCGAAACTGTAGGTTGTAGTACCGCTAAATGTAAATTATATCTAGTATCCGCTTGCAAATAACGTTGTTGTAGCGGTTGCCATTCTTGCCATAATTGATAACGATTTGCGGCTAATAACGTCGTTAGCCCTCGCAATTGAGTGTCAAGTTCTGATTTGAAGATATTCTCTAACCACTCATGTAAAACCATATTATCTTGGATCATTCCCAAGATTTCTTGGATATTTTTGACATCATTAATCTGTGCGGCAAAAGACTCATCATATAATTCAGTAAATAACTCCATTTGGTAACGTAGACGTTTGGCTTGTTTTCGCAAACTATGCAGGGTTTCACCTTCTATTTTGAGATGTTCTTCTAATTGGCTTGGTGTCCATTTTTTTTGCACTAATATTTCTGATTTAACAATTTTAGTACCAATTAGCCATCCTGGATGTAAGCAAAATTCACTAACTTCTGGCGATAGTAAATCTGGTAATACGTGATGAATAGGTACAGATGAGAAAGTTTGATAGCTGGGATTTTTTAACCAAGTTTCACATTGATTTTTAAAAGATTTATAAGCTTCATCTTTAAAGGTTTTTTGAACATGAGAAAATGCAGTTTCCCGTTGTTTATATAATGTAGTAAGTGCTGTTTGTAGAAATTCTTGTTCTTTTTCAACTAAATGGGGTTTGTAATTATTTTCCAGAATTTCTTTGAGTACATCTAAATCTCTAAGACTACCTAAAATTCGGGCAAGTTTACCGATATTTTTATCACTGACTGATTTTGGTAAATTTAAATATCTCTCAAATCTACTAACGGCTGTGCGTAGACGACGCATTCCTACACGCATTTGGTGTACTGCTTCTGGATCTTCATCTTTTTTGACTGATTTTTCCCATTTTATAGTTTTCTTAAAGTGTTTTTCAATTGCTTGATATGCACAGTCTCCTAGAGTTTTAATTGTTGTGGTTGTGACTAAATTCATATTGATAATAATTAACTATTTAGCAGGTTTTTGCATGATAGCACTAGTCAAAAATTAACCTCTATCCTTTTATATATTTTTTTAACAACTATTGATACTTAACAACATTTGGTATTTTGTATCTTGAGATACTTGATAATTTAAAATAGATGTGCATAATTTGCTAACTATCACCTGAGTTCAACATAAGATAATTTGTGGAAAAATACCTCCACTAAGAGTCTCAAACCCTTATTCTCTCGTTGAAAAAATCATAACTCCGAACTCCTAACTCCTAACTCCGAACTCAGGTAACTATCACTTGTGCATTGAAATTTAAATAAACAAAAATTAAGTGAAGTAACATCAGGTGGACTGAGAAGTTTTAGAGATTGGTTGAGATAGCCTGTACTGGACAAGTAGGAATACACTGTTCACAGACAATGCAACGCGATCGCGTGAATGTGAGTTTATATGTCTCTGGATTGAGGGAGAGGGCTTCAGTCGGACAAACTCCAGTACACAAACCACAGTCAACGCATACATCTTCATCAATCACTATTTCCCCTAAATTATGGGAAACACTGATGTGTTGCGATCGCATCCACTCAATCGCTGCATCCAACTGATCAATATCCCCGGATAGTTCCACCACCAATTTACCAATTTGATTGGGGGCAACTTGAGCGCGGATAATATTCGCTGCAACGTTGAAATCTTTTGCTAGTCGGTAAGTCACAGGCATTTGAATGGCACGTTTAGGAAAGGTGAGGGTAACTCGTTTTTTCATAAATAGGTAAAATGAAAATGCTTAATAAGTTTTAATAAATAAATTATGAGTACAGATGCACCTGTGAATTCTCCCATCAAGCCTGAATCTACCTTGGGCAGACGTGTGAGAAATTTCCTCATTGTCATTGTAGCGATCGCATTAAGTTTAGCGCTATTTTTAGGACTCCGAACCCAGACAGACTCAGTTTCCCTCACCCAATTAGATCAAGACTCCATACCCTTAGAAGTTGCTCTCACCAATAATCAACCCTCTTTAGTAGAATTCTATGCTGATTGGTGTACCGTCTGCCAAAAAATGGCTCCTGATATGGCCTTGTTAAAACAGCAGTATGCAGACAAGCTCAATTTTGTCATGTTGAACGTAGATAATACTAAATGGCTGCCAGAAATGCTCAAATATCGCGTAGATGGCATTCCTCATTTTGTGTTTTTGGGCAAGCAAGGAGAAGGTGTAGCTGAAGCAATTGGCGATATACCCCGTTCCATCATGTCCAGCAATTTGGAAGCCTTAATCAGTGGTTCTGCCCTTCCTTATGCCCAAGCCAGCGGACAGACTTCCAAATTTTCAGCCCCAATATCAGCTGATGGTAATCAAGATGATCCTCGTAGTCATGGTAGCCAAGTTGTTAATTAATTGGTAAGGAGTTCGGAGTTCGGAGTTCGGAGTTTCTCCTTCGGAGACGCTACGCGAACGGAGTTCGGAGTTCGGAGTTCGGAGTCAGGAGTCAGGAGTCAGGAGTCAGGAGTCAGGAGTTCGGAGTTCGGAGTTCGGAGTCAGGAGTTCGGAGTTCGGAGTTCGGAGTCAGGAGTCAGGAGTTCGGAGTTCGGAGTCAGGAGTCAGGAGTCAGGAGTCAGGAGTCAGGAGTCAGGAGGAAGAATATTTTTCTCTCCTATTCCCTATTCCCTGTTCCCTGTTACCTGTTCTCTAAAACCACTTTGAATCATGAGTTTTGGCCAGATTAATACAAAAAATCCCATCCAAATTAATAGAGGTATCGCAACGAGAATTGTTAACCAGATGATTTTAAATATTAACCAGCTACCGCTAATTAAAGTTATACCTGTCAGTATTATTGACCAAGGTTGACACCACCAAGGTTTATAATTCCAAGGGTTTATAAGCTTTTGTTCAGACATTTTTATTACTAAAAAGAGTTTTTTATCAAAAAAAGCAAAATGCAAGGAGTCGGAATAACGGGGAAACGATTTGTAGTAGTAAGTTAGTCCACTACAACCTGATAACTATTATCATCGTCCATCAGGGTTCCATTTTTCTAATGCTATATATTCGTTCTGCACCACATCTAAAGGTTCAATCACACCGCTAGAACTGGACACACGAAACCAATAAACTGGACTAGTAGTTTTGTCTGAATGATTTTCAAACACGCTAACTACATAAAAGGGTGTATCTGTAGTAGGAGAACTTTCAACAAGCGCTGCAAGTTTTATACTCCCTCTAGAAAGGCTGGCAATTTCTCGTGCTTTGCGTTGCACTTGTGGCAAATTCCAGACTAAATTGAAAGCTTTTTTTTCGTCTAGGGTTTTGATAGGGTTAGAAGTTTTTACCGCAGTGGCTTTATTAGATTTAGCTGGAGATGTTAAGTAAGCTAATTTTCGGTCAGTATGGATTTCCTTTCCATAACCAATGTTTTCAATGGTTGAATATGCACCTAGCACTCCTGTAACTAATAACGCCATTAGAGGGTAATGAGTGAATTGTTTCTTGGTGTTACCCCTAAGCATAATGATGCACCTCCATAATCATGTAATTTTGATCCCCGTATAACTAAGATACCAGGGGTTAGACCCCTTATGTCTAGTCTTGACAAAAGTGTAGATGTTGCTGTAGGTGGTTTGAATTGGGGATAGACAATAGCGATCCCCACTTCATATTACACCCAAGACTGGCAATGCAGAAACAACGGGACGCGATCGCTTATTTAACCTTTGATATAGCAATTCTTTCTCAGTTGTGAACAAAATATTTCAACGTTCACACAGCGCATAGCACGGAAACTTAGGGGACACAGAGGCAGAGAACAAATAGATGTTATGCCTACGGCTCTCAGAGATAAATATCTCATTTAGGAGCGATATATGTTAATATTGTTTCTTGGCTTTCTAGATAATCAGAAAGTAAAAGCCTAATTATTAGGTTAATGTAATAAACTTGATATTGTAATTGTAGCCATCAGAAAAAATATGTTTTCACAGAAATTACAGGGTGTTATTTTCGCAATACTTTTAACCATAAATATTTTAATATTTCCTGACATTACGTGGGCTTTAGGAATTGAGTCAGGTCATCTCACCTCTTGTCCAGCTTCCCCTAATTGTGTTGTCAGTCAAAATAATGCTGATGCTGAACACACCATTGAAGCAATTCCCTATCATCTAGACCATGATCAAGCTAGAGAAACATTACTAAAAGTTCTATCAGTTGTACCCAGGACAGAAGTAATAGAACAAACAGATAATTACATTCATGCTCTTTCTAAAAGTCGGATTTTCAAATTTATTGATGATGTAGAATTTTATTTACCTGCCAATGAGCCAGTAATTCATATACGTTCAGCCTCTCGTGTAGGAGATTCTGATCTTGGAGTCAATCGCAGACGTGTAGAGCAAATTCGTCTGGCTTTACGTGACCTCAACATTTGATAAATTTAGAAGCCCACACTGTACTTACAAGGAATAGTGTGCGGTAATTCACACAAATAAGTATTATTAAAAATCTTAAAAATATGGATTCAATAAATTATTGGCTAATGAAATCAGAACCAGAAGTTTATAGTATTGCTGACCTCCAACAACAGCATGAGACTATTTGGGATGGTGTCCGCAATTATCAAGCTCGCAATTTTCTCCGCCAAATGCAGCTAGGAGACTTAGCTTTTTTTTATCATTCTAATACTAATCCCCCTGGGATTGTGGGGTTAATGCGTGTGGTTAAAATAGGTATTGCTGATCCAACACAGTTTGAGCCAACAAGTAAATATTATGACCCTAAATCAACTCCTGAATCCCCACGCTGGCAAACAGTAGGAGTGGAATTTGTTGAGAATTTTTCTAATCCTATTACACTATCAACACTCAAAGAAAAATTTACTGCTGATGAACTACTTTTAGTAAGACCAGGAAATCGTTTATCAGTAATACCTGTATCGTCAGCAGTAGCTAAGAAAATACGAAATTGGGCATAAAAATAGCATTGGAAAAATCATTTATTCAAGTTTCATCTTCATTAGGTAGGCGATCTGACTATTACTAGTTGAGGGCTTGCTGAATAAAGAAAAACCTATTGTCAAGGCATAACTCAACCTTTTCGGGTGTTGATTGGGGTTCACTTTCTGATTACACAAGGAATGCAGCGAATACAGGGGTTCTATATTCGTTATCACAAAATCAAACTCATTTAATATTATTTTGTTAATAATAATTATAAGAACTATCAATATCATCTGTTGTGAATTATTGCCATAAATAGTATTTACTATAATTTAATACTTGCGAGATAAGGTGATTCAGTAAAAATGTTGTTATCCAAAATTTTAGGGTTCACAATATTCTTTTGCTAAATCTACCTTAAATTTACTTATCAATGATATTTGAAAATCGCAATTAAATTTGTCCCGAATTTATAGATATTAGGAGTTATCATGGCAAAATATTTGCTAGTTTCTGCTAGTGGAATGGGGTTTTTGTGCTTATTTTCTGTGTTATCACCTGTACAAGCCATTCCAAATTTAGAAATAGCGGATCAAAACTTAGCTGTTAATCAAGATGATGGTAGCTATAAAAAAAATGATTCTTATCAAAGCGATTTAGTTAAAAATAGTCAAAATTTAGAAGTAGATTCTGCTGTTCACTCTTTGCAGCCAGTCAAATCACCATCTTTAGATATATCTACAGATGATGATAAACTTGCACAAATAACATCCGTATCCCAATTGTCTGATGTACAGCCGACCGATTGGGCTTTTCAGGCACTCCAATCTTTAGTTGAGCGCTATGGATGTATCGCAGGTTATCCCAATCAAACCTATCGCGGTAATCGGGCAATGACTCGCTATGAATTTTCTGCTGGCTTAAATGCTTGTTTAGACCGAATCAACGAATTAATTGCCACTGCAACTACTGATTTGGTCAAGAAAGAAGATTTAACCACGTTGCAGAAACTGCAAGAAGAATTTGCGGCAGAGTTGGCAACATTGCGGGGTCGAGTAGATGCTGTAGAAGCTCGCACAGCAGAACTAGAAGCAAATCAGTTTTCTACGACTACTAAATTGAATGGAGAGGCAATTATTTCGGCTATTGGTGCTACTGGCGGCGCTCCTAATCAGAGCGGCTCTAATATCATCCTAGTCAATAGACTACGGTTAAATCTCACCACTAGTTTCACTGGTAAAGATTTATTAATTACTGGATTGCAAGCTTATAACTTTCTGGGTGGAGCCGATGGACAAGGTAGCCTGCAACAAAGTTTAGGATTAGCTGCACCTCTTTTAAGTGCTAGTAGCGCTCGTACCAGTTTTGAGCCACAATTTCCAGGAATAAATGTCAATACTTTGTCGAGTGTCGGTGCAAACAGTGTTCAGCTTTACAAGTTGCTGTATATCTTTCCCGTCGCTGATAAATTAACATTGTTTGCGGGAAGTGCTGCGGAAACATCAGATGCTTTCCCAGCAATTACGCCTTTTTATGGTGAAGGACAAGAGTCAATTTCTCGTTTTGCCGGCTTGAATCCTGTGTTACGGGTTTCTGGTGGGACTTCAGGTACTGGTTTAGCATCGGCGGCGGGATTTATTTATACTATTTCCCCGAATTTAGATTTACGAGCTTTATACGGTAGTGTCAATGCCAATTTAACCCAAAAATCTCCTAATGAGGTAATCCCAGGAGTTTCTACAACACCGTTGGGGGGAGGTTTATTTAGTGGGAGTGGTGTTATTGCTGCACAGTTAACCTTCAAGCCCAGTCGTGATCTAGATATTGGTCTAAACTATGCCAATAGTTATCACGAAATTAATATTTTGGGTACGGGATTAATTAATGGTGATATTAATGCTTTAGCTGGTGTTGAGACTGGGACACCCGTTAAACTCAACTCCTTTGGGGGTACGCTAACATGGCGATTTTCTCCCAAAATAGCCTTATCTGGCTACGGTGCAGCTCTGTTGACTGAGGCTTCTTCTAATACTGTGAATGCTTCTACTACCTTTACTAGTTGGATGCTAGGAGTTCACTTCAAAGATTTATTTAAGTCAGGGAACAATGCGGGGATTATTTTTGGTCAGCCGCTTTACCGTAGTGATGTCAGTGGTTCGGCTCAACTTACACCCACAGGTGAAAATCGAGCGACTCCTTACCATCTAGAAGCCTATTACCGCGTTCGAGTTAGCGATAATATCAGCATCACTCCTGGTGCATTTGTTCTGTTTAACCCAGAAGGTAATAGTAAAAATGAGACTACAACCGTAGGTGTACTTCGGACTACTTTTACATTTTAAGAGATGGGCAGCAGAGGCGCAAAGCAGAACACGAAGATTTGAAATCAGCAATTCTCACCTTCTGCATCCTCTGTGTGTTTGTAGTATGCGCTACGCAAACGCTTTCTACTGTTCTACAAGTTCCCGCACCAAAGCTGCTAACTTATCAGCACTATCGGGTGATGCGATCGCTTTTGCCCTCTCTCCCATTTTCGCTAACTCTGTGGGTGACTGTAATAACTCCAAAACGCGCTTTTGTAATATCTCTGGTTTCAACTCCGACTGTTTAAAAGTCAACGCTGCACCAGCATTAGTAAAAACTGCTGCATTATAAGATTGATGATCTTCAGCCGCAAAGGGATAAGGTATCAAAATTGCTGGTGTACCACATACCGCCAATTCTGTTAAACTTCCAGCCCCAGAACGACTAATAGCTAAATTTGCCCGTCGCAACAAAGCTGCCATATTGTCATAAAAAGGCAAAGATATATACTGCGGATGTTGCAGACTATCCACCTCTGGATCTTGATCGCCTGTTAAATGTACTATATAAGCGCCAGCGTCAAACCAAGCTTGAGCAGACTGACGAACTAGTTGATTAACCGCCACTGCGCCTTGACTACCGCCAAAAACGACAATTAAGGGAACACCGTCAGGAATTGGTAAGTCTAGAGTAATATCAACTCCTGCATCTAGGAATTGCGATCGCACCGGAGTACCCACACACACATTTTTGGAACGGGGTAAATATTTTGCAGCAACTTCAAATCCCACCGCCACTGCACTACACCAAGGGCCAAAAAAGCGGGTAACTTTACCGGGTAAAGCGTTAGATTCATGAAAAACCACAGGTAAACCCAAAGAACGAGCCGCAATCACCGCAGGCCCTGCAATATAACCCCCCGTAGTAAATAATCCCTGGAAATTACCCTGTTTAAGAATGCGTCTCACCTCTAAAATTGAACCCATCAGCTTCAACAAAATTCGGAGAGAAGAAAGACCGAAACCTTGCTGAAAGCCTTCAACTGCAATCGTATTCAGAGGATATTGACTTGGAACAAGCTGCGTTTCTAGCCGGTTGGGGACACCGAGCCATTCAATTTCATAGTTTGGCAGTTTTTGCGCCAGTGCGATCGCTGGAAACAAATGTCCACCAGTCCCACTAGCAGCTATCAGTAATCGTATTGGTGCGTTTGCCATCAAAGCTATACCATTTAGCGCCTAGCTTAACTAAGATAAAACAAATTCCTTACTTTCTCTTATCAAATCAGTAAACTCTTACTAATGACTAACATTATTGCCTTATTAATGAAACGCAACAAAACCTTTCCTGTGGGTATTTCCCTAGCTTCGTTCTTACTGACACTTGGTTTCAGTAGTAATCGGCAAATTGCTCAAGCTAATACACCAGACACAGCACCCGCAGCACTTAAAACCCTGCTAACTCAAATTGATATAGCTTCCAGCAAAGGTGATGTTAAAGGTGTGATGCAATTTTACAGCCCCAATTTCACTCATGGCGATGGATTAAACCGCCAAACAATGGAACAATCATTGAAGTCTTTTTGGAAGCGTTATCCCCAACTACGATACAGCACACGCCTACAATCTTGGAAAACTGAAGGCAAGAACATCATTGCAGAAACAGTCACCACCATCACTGGTCTACCTTCTACTAACAGTCAGAACCTAGCTCTCAATTCTACAATTACATCCCGTCAGCGTCTTTCAGGTACAAAAATCCTGCGTCAAGACATTTTATCAGAACGCACCCAACTTACCTCTGGGCGCAAACCACCGCAAATAGAAATGAAATTGCCAGAACAGGTAAAAGTAGGTCAGAAATATAACTTTGATGCGATCGTTCAAGAACCATTAGGAAATGATTTCCTCCTGGGAAGTGCGCTAGAAGAAACCATCCAACCAAACAAATATCTTAACCCCACAGCAGTAAACCTAGAATTACTCACCGCTGGAGGACTATTTAAAACCGGACTCGCACCATCTACCCCCGGACACCAATGGATTTCTGCCGTCATTCTCCGTAATGATGGCATGACCATGATCACCCAGCGTTTAAAAGTAGTGAAAAAGTAATTAATTTAGTCAGTGGTAATATACAGCAGGAGTCAGGAGTCAGGAGCAAAACCTGCTTGATCCTTAATCTTTGGTTTAATTTGTACTTCATTTACCTGAAATATGCTGTAACTACCACTGAAAATCCCTTATCAACTAGTTTAATCTCCATCCCCTTTGCACTCTCCCACTCTGTGCCTCTGCGTGATACAAAAAACATCTGTAGAAAATCAAGCAGAAGATTAGGTTACAAATCTGCAAACTTATCTGTCGCCTCAATCAAAGCACTACGAATACCCGGTTCACTCATCGAATGTCCCGCATCAGGAACAACAATAAATTCCGCTTCTGGCCAAGCTTGATGTAATTCCCAAGCCGATACCATTGGACAAACCACATCATAACGTCCTTGCACAATTACCCCTGGAATATGACGGATACAGTCAACATTTAATAACAATTGATTATCAGGTTCAAAAAATCCGCGATTCATAAAATAATGACATTCAATCCGCGCAAAAGCTGCTGCAAATTCATCATCACCAAACTGCTGTATCAACGACGGATCTAATAACAATTTACTTGTACTCGCTTCCCAGATTGACCAAGCACGCGCAGCTTCTAATTGAATTTGTAAATCTGGACTAGTCAAGCGTTGATAATAAGCCGTAATCATATCCCCTTGTTCAGCAATGGGAATAGGTTTAAGGTATTCTTCCCAAGCATCAGGAAAAATATAGCTAGCACCTTCTTGATAAAACCAACGCAATTCTTTTGGTCTGAGCATGAAAATACCACGCAGAATTAATCCTTGGCAACGAGAAGGATGGGTTTGACTGTAGGCCAAAGACAAAGTACTCCCCCAACTCCCACCAAATACCACCCATTTTTCTATACCTAAATGTTCACGTAATTTTTCAATATCGCTGACTAAATCCCAAGTAGTATTTTCCCGTAATTCAGCATGAGGAAGACTTTGACCACAACCACGTTGATCAAACATTACCAAACGCCATTTTTCTGGGTGGAAATATTGCCGATAAAATGATGGACATCCACCACCAGGACCACCATGTAATAAAACAATTGGCTGACCTTGGGAATTACCTGATTCTTCAAAATGAATCGTGTGCAAGTTAGAAACCTGTAAATTACCTTCTCGGTAAGGTTGGATAAGTGGATATAGTTCTCGCATTTTGTCAATTTTAATAAAAGTAATACTATTTTATTGATTTATTGATTACTTCGATACTAAAGCTTTTTGTATTTGGCATTTTGGCAGATTTTCTGTTTGTTGCATTGTTATCCTAGATTCGCGAATGTCTTTGTGCGATAATTCCGACTTGCAGAATCCCTCGGTCTATAACCGGGGGTCTTTTTTTAGGACTAAAACTGCGTGCCACACTCCATGTAAGATTGTAGGGTGCGTCAGACTCCAAAATTCGGTAGAAATTAACAAATTTTCTGTATCTGACGCACCTGACTAATATGCCTGATGATTTATTTGCCTAAAAAGCACCAAGATTTGGCTAATTTTAATCATTCGGTATCTAAACCAGCCAAGAAACTTACTACAAAACCGCTTGAGGTAGTCCCTAAGCGGCTTTGGTAGCGCATCTATATTGATGCCCTATTTTTGGTATAGAGGGTTCGGTATAAAGTCCTAATTCCTTAATTCAAGAGAATTTTGAGCTACCAGGAAAAATTACAAAAATCCATCATTTGACGTATTGAAGATAACTAATAAACCTTTCCTTTCGATAGAGTGAATTGCTTGGTGAGCAGGATAAATTGGTATCAAGACTAGTCCACATTCCAATGTCTTTGATTCTATCCTCCAGTAACTGAACTTTGCTGGAGGTGATTTTTTAATTGGGATATGTAAGAGCATGTTTGAAAAGTTTAGGGACGTATAATTTGTCATTCTGTTCGCGTTCACGTAGTGTGCCGTAGGCATAGCGTGGCGTTAGCCATGTGGAGTCTTACGCAACGAAGAATCTGGAGTTTAGCCCACATACTGAGATGCTACGTTCCTCAGCATGACATGGAAGGAGACTTTTCAAACACCCTCTAAGACACATAACTATGAAAAAGCGCCAGTGAAAGCGGATTAAAATCTGGCGCTGAGATTCCATCAGTTGTGTACGTTTTATCAACTAAAGTTTAGAAGACAGAAAGATTAGCCAATTTTATTAAAATTCCATTATCTGAAATATTAAGAATTTTTTGGCGATTCTGTCTTCAGTACCACTAATATTTTGCTGCCAGAAAAAATACGAGTTTTTCTAACAGTTTCAGTGGCGCACTAGTTTCTATTGGAATGATAGTCCAATAAGTTAATGTTAATAATTAACTTATTAGTTCTTAACAATTAAGTCTGGTTTTTATATGTCAATAAAATATCTGTACTGTGCCTTATTGATAAATAAATAGGACTTACGCAAGATATGATTGAAAGCCTTATTCTTGTGTAGGGGTAATTCATGAATTACCCCTACTTTCGTTCTGTTTTTCGTAAATCCTGATAAATTTATTGAGTAATGTAGATAAAATAGAACAAACTTGTTCATAAACAGTTGAGAATATCCATATTAAGTTATTAGGAATGATTAAGTGATATTTGCTAACATATATTGGTAATTACTCTTGTTAATGGCAAATATCTAATACCAAGAGGCAGACAAGAAGAAAGCACACTTGAACAGATTCAAGACGATTCTTCTCTTCTTCTAATTCTTCCTCCTGACTCCTGACTCCTGAATTCTGACTCCTAGCCCATGACTTACGTCACGCTGCGCGAACACAGATAACTTTTTCCGCACATCCTAATTAACCTCCATAATATACACAGTAAGTATTGCGTCCTTGCGCTTTTGCCCTGTAAAGTGCTTGGTCTGCTGCGGCAATCATATCTTCTTGTGCAGTCTCATCTGTAGGCATCATACTGGCAATACCAATACTCAATGTTACTAGCTGACTTGCTAAAGAACATTGGTGAGGGATGGCTATCCTGGCTATTTCTTGTTGGATCTTTTTGGTGATATAAATTGCTCCTTCTAAATCAGTATTAGGTAGTAAGATTACAAACTCTTCTCCACCATAGCGAGCGACTAAATCAGCAGGGCGATTGCAGCTTTGTACCATTGCCTGTGCTACTTGCCGCAGACATTCATCGCCTGCCTGGTGTCCATAGTAATCGTTATAATACTTAAAATAATCTATATCGCCCAGGAGCAGAGCCAAGGGTAATCTTTCTCTTTTTAGTCGTAGCCACTCATGACTGAGTGACTCATCAAAACATCTACGATTGGCAATTTGTGTTAATCCATCTAAATTTGCTAACCGGAGTAATTCTTTATTTGCCTGTTTAAGAGCTTCCTCAGCCTTTTTGCGGGCAATAAATCCACCCAATTCTAGAGCAACGGCATTTACTAATTCTACAAGTTCTGAATTATAGTCTACGTGCGATCGCTTGAAAAAACACATTACCACCAGTACCTTTCCTTCTATGGCAATGGGTACAGCAAATGCAGTTTTTAATCCTGACCCCTGTACTAGTTCAATCCTTAAAAATATATCTTCCCCCACTTGTAAAATATCTTCAATCCATTCCAGTTGCTGCGTTGCCCAAACTCGGCCTATAAGTTTTACTCCATAGGTAAAAGAGTAATTTAAACTTGCTTGATGAAACTGTCTTAAAGCTTGATCAGAACAATTGTAGTGAGCTTGACTGAGTTGCAATAATGTACCATCCAAATTTGTAATCCAAGCCTCACCATAGTCCCAATCAATCATTCGACAAACTTCACGCAAAACATCCTCTAGAGCATGATGTAAATCGGGGGCTTGACTGACTAAATTAATTGTTGTTAGTAACAATTTAAGTTTGGCTTCAATTTGCCTGCGCTCCTGAATTTCTTTGACTAAAACCTGATTATGTTGATAAAGTTCTTGTCCTTGTCTAACAATAGTGAGTTGATGATGAACTCTAATTAATACTTCTTCTGCTTGAAAAGGTTTGGTAATGTAGTCAACACCTCCCATTTCAAACCCTTTCACTTTATCAGCAGCAGTATTCAAGGCGCTTAAGAAAATGATGGGAATATGACGAGTTTCATGGTTTTTTTTCAGCATTGAGCAGACGGTATAGCCATCAAGGTTTGGCATCTTGATATCCAACAGAATCAGATCTGGTGCGTCAACTTTAACTGTATCTAAGGCAACTTCTCCACTGATTGCTTTTCTAACTTTGTACCCCTCCTTGCTAAGGATTACAGATAATGTACGCAAGTTGTCTGGATGATCATCAACTACCAGTAAATTAGCTCTGTACTCTAATGCTGCTGTTTTCACTAACAAAATTGAGGTTAAATTTTTGAGACTGTAACCGAATTCACTTTGAATCTGGTAAGACATTTATTCAAAAAGCTTGGCATTTTTAAAAAAGTTTTCCTTAGATTACTTTTATATTCCTTTATAAATGGCGAAAAACTTGATATCAAGTTGCTAATAAGATCATTGCTTACTACTGATGCTTTATTATGCACGTTACATTAGAAATAGTTCATAATACAGTCTCTACTTTATCTAAACTTTGCACTGACTTTTATTTTTATCTCAGTTAATGCATTAGCAGCTATTCATACCAATATGAAAATTGTTTTTAATGCTAGAGGTTTTATCCAAACTATAAGGTGAAAGGAAGTGTAATAAGAAAATTACCATGCTTTTTGAGAAAGACATGGTAATTTTTAATAACTTATTGTATGAGGTATATACTAAGTCCAGCCTATTGAAGATTCTCTCAGTACCCGACCAGCTTCTTGAAAATTTTCATCTTGCACAAGTTTCTTAAGAGTCTCAAAATTACTTTCACGAAAAATCTGGTTGTAGGAACTAATAGCAGCATTCAACTGATTGATATCCACATTCCCTGTATTAATACTTACCAATTTTTTCAGGTACTTATCAAGAATAATTGACCGCAGATAAACACAGATAAAGACGGATAATTCAATAGACATCTCCAAAAATTAAATGCGCGTGACTTGAAACCCTTGTAGAGACGTTATATGGAATGCCTCTACGATCTTTTTTTACCAGATGTCTATTACACAAAAAACTCTCTTGCCTCTCATTTCTTCGTTTTTCCTATGTGTTCTGTGTTAGTTGTTTCATTGCTTGTCCGTAAGTCTTGATGATAACTAAATCAACTGCATTTAATGTAATTAGGACTTACGTACAACACGACGGAAGTAGCGGTAATTCATGAATTACCGCTACGGGAGAATCAGGTTTTCGATCACATCTTGCGTAAGGCCTGGTAATATATATTTTTATATGATGTTGAATATACATTGTTAAAAGTTTAAGCGTAACTATGATAAATCAATTCATGTCTAAAAATTGGATTTTTATTCAACAGAAACTAACGCCTTATTTATTTTTATTACCTGCTTTAGTTATCTTAAGCTTAACTGTTTTTTGGCCAGCCCTGCAAGCCTTTTACCTCAGCTTTACTAGTTATCAAGATATTGGGGAAGCACCTAAATTGGTAGGTTTTGACAACTTTCTCCGTTTGTGGAAAGATGTTGTTTTTTGGAAAACCTTAGAAAATACCTTTCTCTATCTTGTTGGTGTTGTGCCAATCTTGGTAATTGCTCCCTTAATTTTGGCGATTTTAGTCAATCAAAAACTGCGGGGAATGAATTGGTTTAGAACTGCATATTACACCCCTGTGGTAATCTCAATGGTAGTTGCGGGGATAGCTTGGAAATGGTTATATGCTGAAAACGGATTACTAAATCAATTTATCAAAACTTTAGGTATATTTCCTGAAGGAATTCCTTGGCTAACTAGCCCAGTAAAAATATTAGGAATTGTACCGATTTCTCTGGCCAGTGTCATGGCTGTGACTATATGGAAGGGTTTAGGTTACTATATGGTAATTTATTTGGCTGGATTGCAATCTATTCCTGTTGATATCTATGAAGCGGCAGCAATTGATGGTTCGGATAGTATTCGTAAACATTGGGATATAACCATTCCTTTAATGCAGCCTTATTTAGCTTTGGTAGCGGTAATTTCTGCGATTTCAGCTACTAAAGTATTTGAAGAAGTTTACATAATGACTGGAGGAGGCCCTCTCAATAGCTCCAAAACAATTGTTTACTATTTGTATGAGCAAGCATTTAGTAATTTAGAAATTAGCTATGCTTGTACAATTGGTTTGGTGTTATTTCTAATAATTTTGTTTTTATCAGTTTTGCGCTTGGTCATAAATCAACAAGATAGTAATAATTTAGGTATGTGATCTGAAGTAATATAGCAGAATCCAGGAGTCAGGAATCAGGAGTAAAAGCCTTTTTTGGATGGCTATCTATTTTGCAAAATAATCAGAATTGGAAAAAACAAAGAAAAAAATTATGAATAAACCGATGATTCTGACGGTGGATGATGACCCACAGGTGTTACAAGCGATCGCTCGTGATCTACGGCGAGAATATGGCGATCGCTTCCGCATCTTGCGTGCAGACTCAGGCGCACAGGCACTAGAAGCCATTAAAGAATTAAAATTACGCAATGAAACAGTAGCCTTATTTCTGGCAGATCAGCGAATGCCACAAATGACCGGGATCGAATTTCTCCAAGAGGCAATCACCATCTTTCCCGAAGCCAAAAGAGCATTACTCACAGCCTACGCTGATACCGACGCTGCGATCGCAGCCATCAATAAAACCAATATCAACTACTACCTCACCAAACCTTGGGACCCACCAGAAGAGCGTTTATATCCCATACTCAACGACTTACTCGATGACTGGTTAGCCTCCTACCATCCACCCTTTGAAGGCATTCGCGTTGTTGGTAATCGTTGGTCTCCTGACTCCCATAACATCAAAGATTTCCTCGCCCGCAATCATGTTCCCTATCAATGGTTAGACATTGAACGCGACCAAGAAGCACAAGATTTACTCAACTACAGTGGTGAAAACAAACTCAGCCTCCCCCTCGTCATCCTGGGAAACGGAGAACGTTTAGTCAAACCTAGTAATATTCAAATCGCCGAAAAAGTAGGACTGCAAACCCAAGCCAAACAACCATTTTATGACCTAGCCATTATTGGTGGTGGCCCTGCTGGTTTAGCTGCCGCAGTCTATGGCGCATCCGAAGGGTTAAGAACAGTCATGATCGAACGAGAAGCCCCCGGAGGACAAGCCGGGACAAGCTCTAGAATTGAGAACTATCTTGGCTTTCCTGTCGGTCTGAGCGGTGCAGATTTAGCCAGAAGAGGAGTTACCCAAGCCAAACGCTTTGGTGTAGAAATTCTCACACCCCAAGAAGTTATTGGTATTCGCATCAACGACTCCTATCGTTACGCCATCCTGAAAGACGGCTCAGAAATTGCTTGTCATGCCCTAATGTTGGCAATGGGAGTATCTTGGCGACGTTTAAACGTACCCGGAATTGAAAAACTCACAGGTCGCGGTGTCTATTATGGCGCAGCTATGACTGAAGCAATGGAATGTAGTAACGAACAAGTCTACATTATTGGGGGAGCCAACTCCGCCGGACAAGCAGCCATGCACTTTAGTAAATTTGCCAAACAAGTGCATATGTTAGTTCGTGCAGACAATCTCGGTAAGGGAATGTCACAGTATCTCGTTGACCAAATTGGCGCTACAGAAAATATCATCGTTCAACTCAATTCCAGCGTCATTGAAGCGAAAGGAGAAGATAGTTTAGAAGCTTTGACTATCCTCAACAATGTCACCGATGAACAGGAAACAGTCCCGGCAAACTCACTATTTATTTTTATCGGTGCAGTTCCTCATACCGACTGGTTAGAAGGAATTGTAGAGCGAGATGAGCGCGGTTTTATCCTCACTGGCCCAGATTTGTTTAAAGATGGGAAACGTCCCAAGGGATGGTACGCAGATAGAGATCCTTACCTCCTAGAAACCAGCATACCCGGTATTTTTGCTGTCGGTGATGTGCATCATGGTTCTGTGAAACGCGTTGCTTCAGGAGTCGGTGAAGGTTCTATTTGTGTGAGCTTTATCCATCAGTATCTAGCTAAGGTTTTGTAAGAGTTCGGAGTTTCTCCTATGCCTACGGCACGGCTTCGCCGAACGGAGACGCTACGCGAACGGAGTTCGGAGTTCGGAGTTATACTCAAAACGGCTTAATCATTTGATTCTATAGGTAGGGGTAATTCATGAATTACCCCTACACATCTAGGGTTTTCCCAGGTTTAGAAAAGTCCAAGACCTAACCGTGTTTAGTATATAAGAAAGATACATCTTGACCAATGCCCAATGCCCAATGCCCAATGACCAATAACCCATTCCCTATTTGGATGTTTAATTGCAATGCTGGAAATAGAAGCTTTACGCGAAGTGAAACTGTTTGCAGACTTAACTGATGAACAGTTGCAGTGGTTGTGCGAACAAGGAAAAGAAGTTTGGCTGGAACCTGGTGATATCCATCGTGCTGCGGGAGATCCTGCGGATCAAGTCTTTATCTTGATTGATGGTGAGGTGCAAATTACTCAACAAGTAGGTAATCAAAAGATTATTTTGGTCAACTATGGCTCAAAAACCTTGTTTGGTGAGTTGCTAATGTTAACGGGAGAAACCCGATTACCCGGTACTGGTAAAGCTGTGCAGCCTTGCCATATTCTGGAATTAAACAAAGATATATTTTGGCAAATGCTGGCTACAATGCCGGCTGTGACTACGTCTATTTTGCAAACAACAGCACAGCGGTTACAGGAATTACAATCTATGTCCCAGCAGCGGGAAAAATTAGCTGCTTTAGGAACGATGGCCGCTGGACTTTCTCATGAGATGAATAATCCCATGGCTGCGGTCAAACGTGGTATTGGGGAACTGCAACAGCTATTTCAGGATTTACCATCTCTGGTTCTCCAACTGAGTCAGCAGCAACTGAATCAGGAACAAGTCAAATATTTAGCTGTTTTGCAAAAAGATGTAATTGAGCGACAGCAAAAGTTTTCCCAATTATCTCCCTTGTCTCAGTGCGATCGCGAAGATGAATTAATCGACTGGCTAGAAAATCATGGAGTTAAGGATAGTTGGAAATTAGCTCCTACCTTAGTTGCGATCGGACTCAACTGTGAAGACATCGACAAAATTACCCAGCAAGTACCATCTGAGTTTTTAGGAGCCATCTTAGCCTGGCTAGAAGCCACGTTAACAGGACTAGGATTGCTTTCTGAACTAGAAACAGGTTCAGCCCGTGTATCAGAGCTTGTGAAGGCACTTCAGGATTATTCCTACATGGATAGCGCCCCTCTGCAAGAGGTCAATGTTCATGAAGGCATAGAAAGTACTTTGAAAATGATGCACCACAAATTCAAAGATGGCGTAGTCATAACTAGAGAATACGGTAATTTACCCAGAATTAGCGCCTACGCTAGTGAGTTAAATCAAGTATGGACAAATCTGATTGATAATGCCTTAGATGCTATTGGTTGTGAAGGTCAAATTTACATCCGGACTAAATGCGAAAATGAACAAATTTTAATAGAAATTGTAGATACTGGACACGGTATATCACCAGAGATTCAATCCCGCATTTTTGAACCTTTTTTCACTACCAAGAGTGTTGGACAAGGTAAAGGATTAGGTTTGGATATAGTTTATCGGACTGTAGTTGGCAAACATCAAGGTGATATCAAATTTACCTCCTGTTCCGGTAACACCTGCTTTCAAATTCGTCTACCCGTTGAGATTAAATCATGTGATGAGTGATATAACAGATACAAGCAGGTAATACTTATCTTGCTTCTGCTTTCTACTTCTTGTCTCCTCATTCTTAATTTGCTACTGACACATTAAATTAGTTATAAAATTCACTGGATCTTTGATCGTAAATCGCATAACCTAGACTTTCAGCTATCTTCTTTTAGGAAATTTATGAACAAAAAGCTTATACTTAATTTGTTTGCTAGTTCCTCAATATTTACATCCTTAATGTCTACACTGGGGATAATCAATCCTGCCCATGCTGGTGTTAATCTTAATCAGCAATTAATACACACTAATGATGGTCGTACCTGTATCACTAATCCCCACGGGATGAAAGATTTTGTGTGTATCCGAGATACTGAGAGAGATCCAAAGGCTCCTCCTGCACCTAAATCAATGGTACTCTCGATGCAGCCATCTGATAGCAACATTGCAGAACTGGATTTTACAGAGGAAGAAAGTGATGCTGCAATTAGGATCTTTAAATGCGACTGTCCATTTTGTGTCAATTCTTTACGACAACTACGTGGTAGCGGCAACCTAGTTTACTAAGCTTTACAAGCATCAGCGATGCAGTGAAAACCTGTAGAGACTTTATCGAACAGAATTCAGGAGTCAGGAGTCAGGAGTCAGAATGGGCTAACCGCCACCGCTAACAGAATGAATGCTGTGCAAATGGTTGATGAATGACCGGGTTTTAAGACCCCCACCAAATCTACGATTTGGTGGTCTACCCTTCGGGAATGCCAAGGGTGAACAATCAGTTGCAGGTCTAAATCTCCGACTGATAGCGTAGCGTTAGCGAGGAACGAGCGTCTTGATTCTGACTCCTTTTTCAATTACAACGTCTCTACAGAAAGTTTTAGGAAATCATCATCACGATGTAGAAATGTTCCGCTTTCTTTAATGAGGAGTTTTCATGCTGCAAGAATCCAACAATTCTGCTACTCTTTTC
The DNA here is from genome assembly GCF_057568715.1 of Anabaena sp. EIM26. Classification (NCBI taxonomy): domain Bacteria; kingdom Bacillati; phylum Cyanobacteriota; class Cyanophyceae; order Nostocales; family Nostocaceae; genus Anabaena; species Anabaena sp. EIM26. Next base: position 5,256,495 of record NZ_CM172472.1, read on the forward strand.
CCCCGGTTGTCAGATGAAGTTTTACAGCATCTGAAAGAATATGGAATTGAGATAGATTTGAATGGAGGTGAGTATTTATTTAAAGAAGGCGATCGCAGTTATGACTTTCACGTTGTTTTAGAGGGAGAAATTCAGGTTACAAAGCAATTAGGTGGTCAAGAAAAGATACTTGCTAAACATCAACGGGGCGAGTTTATTGGTGAACTTTCTATTCTCACAGCGGCTAATTCGGTTGTTAGTGGATATGCAACTGTAGCTAGTCGGATACTCAAGCTAGAACTCAAAACTTTTAAACAAATTATTGCTACTTTTCCACCTTTAGCTGATATTGTCATCTCGACTTTAGCCGCACGAACAAAAACAGTTGAAAAACAACTACAACAGCAGGAAAAACTGGCATCTCTGGGTAAATTATCAGCAGGAATTGCTCATGAGTTGAAAAATCCAGCAGCAGCAGCAGCAAGAGTAGCAGAAGAATTACAAACTCGTTTTCAGGAAGCACAAACTTTAGCTTTACGACTGAATCAATATTCATTTACTAATGCACAATTAGATTTTTTATCTGACTTCCAACATCAGGTTCAAGCTGGTATGGTTTCAACTAAACTTGATTTGCTTAAGCAGAGCGATATTGAAGATGAAATTACCGACTGGTTAGAAGCACATAAAGTAAGTAAAAGTTGGGAAATTACTTCAGTTTTAGTAGATGCTGGGTTGGATAGCCACAAACTAGAACTTATTATCTTAAAAATACCTGAAAATGCTATTAATGATGTCATTCATTGGTTAGCAGCTAATTTAACAACTGCAACACTAATTAAGGAAATTGAACAAAGTAGCGCTCGTATTTCTGAACTAGTAAAATCTGTTAAATCCTATGCTCACATCAATCAAATTCAAGTTGATATTCAGCAAGTTGATGTCCATGAAGGAATTGAAAATACTCTTACCATGCTCCGTCATAAGTTAAAAGGTGGTATTGATATAAAACGAGAATATGGACAAAATTTACCATTTATCAGCACCTATGGTAGTGAACTTAATCAAGTGTGGACAAATTTAATTGATAATGCTATTGATGCTCTAGAAGGAAAAGGTAAAATTTGCATACGTACTTTCCAAGATCAAGACTATTTAATAGTAGAAATTGCTGATAATGGATCTGGTATTCCTCCAGAAATTCAAGCCCGCATTTTTGAACCATTTTTTACGACAAAAGGAGTTGGTCAAGGTAGTGGTTTAGGTTTAGATATTGTTCATAATCTTATAGTTGATAGACATCATGGTAAAATCCAACTTCACTCCCAACCAGGGGAAACACGCTTTGAAATTTTTCTTCCTATCGGGGTTGTACTAAATTAACTGGAAGGATGGAATAAATATCTTTGATTTTTGCAGCTATAATATAGAAATTCTATTTTATTTTTGGAAAAATCTAGTTTTTAGGATGTAAATTACTAATCATGAAATTCTTAACTTCTGCCATTACTATATTGGGAATTGGTGCTAATTTCTTAGTATATGATCCGAGTATTGCTCAATCGTCTAAAACTGAAGAATTTATTGCTAGAGGTACAGAACCATTTTGGAGTGTGACTGTTAGTAAACGCGGAATTATTTATGCTTCTCCAGAAACGAAACAGCAAATTTTCCCCTATACAAAGCCATTAAAAGCTGAAGGAAGGCCAACAGATGTAGTTAGAGTTTACAGGCTTAGAGGTAGGGAAAACAATATATTAATTCTGAAAAAAGTGAGTAGCTGTAGTGATGGTATGTCAGATATAAATTATCTATATTCTGCTGTTTTTATTTTGGGTAATAAAGTCTTAGAAGGTTGTGCTAATCAGAAATAACACAACGTGAGTTCGGTGTTAGGAGTTTCTCCTATGCCTACGGCACGGCTTCACCGAACGGAGTTATGATTTTTAAGGGCGAGAGAATAAGGGTTTGAGACTCCTACTTGTGGCGAGTTTTCCACAAATTATCTTATGTCGAACTCACGTTAACACAGCAGCTATAAGCAGTCAATTGTCTTTAATTACGAATTACGAATTATTTTAAAATCTTCTTTCAAACTCAATAACTGCACGACTATCATCAGTGAGATTCGTAGAAGCACGAACACGAAACTCATCATTTATCCGATAATTAATACCCCATTGGAAGGGGTCACTAGCTGTTAAAATTTTGATGCTAGAAACGGAAATTTTGGTAGAAATATCAACTCCCGCTTCTAATGCTAATTCTAAAGAAGAGTTGCTTTTACCTGCTTCGGGTCTGTCAGAAATAACTGTTGGAAATAGTCGCAGTTCACTTAAACCAAAAGCACTACCAATCTGGTTAAATGTACCTTGAAAGTTATTAAAAACAGCCGAACCAGCGATATTAATTAAACCTAATGTACTGTCACCGCGTCCTTGGGTGTCCACAAACCCACCTCCTAGGAGAGCGACAATTTCTGTTTCTGAACGAGAGGGACTGCTTTTTAGTTCCAAACTATCATTCAGTTGACTAGCGGGACCTTTGACATTGGCTTCGACTCGTACAGTTTCTAAAGCTGCTAAACCGGAAGCAGTTTGTCTACTCAGGTCATTGGTTTGAGTTCCATCTAATATCTTGGCTAAGAGTTTAATATCTAGGTCAGGGTCACGGGGTTGAGATTTCCTAAAAGTTGCAGTATGTTTGTAGCCACGAGTCAAGTTAAATTGGGTAGTAAACAAATTGACCCCACCTTTGTTTAATCTGATAGCTCCTTCAGGTATAGGATCATTTAAAAAGCCACTAACATTTAAGTTACCAGATGCTTGGAAGTTGAAAAGAGGTGGACTAGCAATTTGAATATTTTTACCAAGTTTAATTTCTAAATCATTTAATCTTGTTATCCCATCAGCATCTGTTTTGAGTTGATTGTTGACGGTGGGATTTGATGAATTAGCAAGGCTGTTGGATGTAGCGGTTTTAGATTCTGCTAATAAAACTAGACCATCAAATAATTCTATATTACCACCAATGGCTGGTTGTAAAACAGAGCCAGTAATCTGTAAATTGCCACTAGCACCACCTTGATATAATCCTTTGAGATTTAAGGCTAATTTTTCCAGGTTAACGGTGAGGGGATTATCTATTTTGATATCTTGACTGTTGAAAATAGGAATTTGTCCAGCGGCTTCTACTTTACCTTTACTAAACTGACCTTGCAGGTTTTGTACTAATACTTTGTCAAAATCAAATTCTGCTTTTCCCGAAACATTTGTTAGTTTACCTGGTAATGCTTGAGCAACAAAACTGGCATTATTAAGAGCAGCGATGCCTTTAACTAATGGCTGTTGCCTTGTTCCACGTATGGAGAGGTCTATTTCTCCTTCACCGTTCTCGAAAGCGATTTGGTTAGTAAACAAGTTTAACAGTGCCAAACCTTCATCTTTGACTTTAATATCTAAATTAATTTGATTGTTGTCTGGTTCTACAGATGCAAAGGGTAATTTATAGGGAATACTACCACTAATATTAACGGGTTCTGGCCCGGCTGCTGATACCAGACTACCAAAGTTTAAGCGACCATTAGCATAACTGAAACTTGCGGTGGCTGATTCGACTTGTTTCTGATTTAGAGTTCCTTCTGAAACGTTTAATTCTCCTCTAGCTTGAGGGTTGGCTACACTACCAGCTAAAGCTGCTGTTGCGTTGAGGTTTCCTGTTATTCCTACTGGTAGCTTGACAAAGTTATTTAATACCTGGATTGGAAAATTTCTGACTCGCAATTGACCAGATTGTTCTTCACCACCTATATTTCCGGTGAAAGCAATCAGCCTTTTTTGAGAAATGATGATGCGTAAAGGTTGTAAGCGCAAAACACCTTTTTCGAAACTACCTTCAGCAATTACTTTTTCGGCACTATAAAAACGATTTGGTTCGGTTTCTCTACCCCAAGTAAAGTTTTCACCTCGTAAGTTAAAGTCTACTGCGAGTCCGTTGGCTGTGGCGGTATTGATGGCAATTTCTCCGTCAAAAATACCTTTAAAGTCTGTTAAATCGGGTATGGGGTTGGAATCTAGGCGTTGTTGTTCTTGTGCTGCTACAAGTGCATTAATTTCCGATAGACGCTGAATTTGATTGAATAAGGGTTGATTGGATAATCCTTGGGGGTTGGTTTGTAAATCCGCAGATGTGCCGTAGGTTGGTGCTGCTAAACCTCGTTGGAGGTCTTGGAGTTCAAAGACCTGTGCGACTGTGAGAATATCTTGAATATTGCCTTGGTTGATGTTAATTTTGGCTTGCAGTTGGGGGCCTTTTGTGGTTTGTTTAACGGCAGCATCGAAGATGTAGCTGCTTTGGCCTTTGGTAAATTTGCTACTTGTGAGGCTGGCTGTGTCATTGTTGTAGCTAAACTGAGTGCTGAAGGCATCGCCTCTGATTCTACCAATTTGCGGTTGTGCGATCGCTATATTTCCTCTAGCAGCATATGTTTTTTGATTAACTTGCAAGTCTCCAGTTAACAAACCAGCTAATGCACCATTACCCAAAATATTATTCCCAGGTAAGGTGAAATTTAAGACTTTTAAGGGGAAATTATTGACTTTAACTTGCCAATTATCATCTTTAACTTGACCTGTGGCTGATGCTTGCTGCCATTGCACCGAAAAGGCATTAGGTTGATTATTGGCGTTTAATTTAGCGGCTAGTCTATCCCGTTGACCTGCAATATCTAAACTTAAACCGCCTCCCTGCACCATATTGATGTTACCAGTTAACAGCGGCTCAAAGGCAAATTCTTGAACTTTTAAATTTCGCAAACCCAGCGCACCGACTACATTTGGTGAGTTAAGTTTCCCAGTTATTTGTCCCTTAAAATCTAATTTTCCGGACACATCTACAGCATTAGGCAATTTAAAAGGTAACTGTTGCAAGTCGAAATTCTGAGCTTGCACATTCAGATTTAACTGGGTAATTTCTGGTATGCCTGGTTCTTTGCCATTGGCTAAAATATAACCACTGGCATTTAAATTTTGTGTTCTCGCTTGGGGGATAGTCAGTTGTTGACCATTCCAAGCAAAAGCTGCGTTGAGAGGTGAATTAATCGCCCCAATACCTTTACTAAACTGCATCGAGCCGGCAGCACGTACATCAGCTAATTTAGCAGATCCCAAAATACCAGTAACTTGTAATTCACCAGCAAGTTGACCTTGTAATTGTTTATTGAGGCGATTTAATTGCACACCAGAACCAGCTACTAAAGCTTGATAATTACCATTAGTTACTTGAATATTTTTAGCTGTAACTTTTCCCCCAGCCAGATTTAATTGTCCTTGACCAACAGCTTGAATAGTTTGAGGTTGGAAAGATTCAACAGATCCGGCAACATTCAACTGACCGGCTAAAGTACCTTGTAACTCTGGTGGAACTGCGGCTAATTTCTGCAAAGACACATTTTGAGCTTGAACTTGTGCCTTATAGCGACCATTACTAACTTGAATATTCTTGGCGGTAATTGTGCCATTACCAACAGCCAAGCTACCTTCACCAACACCACCAATGGTCTTGAGATTGAAATTTTCGGTATTACCTGCGATGGTAAATTTAGCTGTCAAGGGGTTATTTAAAACTGGAGGAGATTGTTTTAATATTTGCCCTAAACGCACGTTTTGAGCTATTAATTCGGCAATGAAGTTTTGGTCTTGCAGTTGCAGACGAGAAACAGCAATTCTTCCCCCAGCAATGTCAACACCTGCACCTTCTGGACGAATGTTAGTAAGTTTAAATGGCGCGGAAGTTCCCGATAGCATTAAACGACCGTTAAATTTTGCTTCCCCCAAAGAAATGTTTTCCAATTGTTCTTTGTTCAGAAATGGTGTTAACTTCACGCCAGAGGCTTCAGCTACAGCTTGCCAACTTTGACTATTATAATTACCATAACCACGGACGACGTTACCGTTAATATTGACAGCGACATCACGGAAAGAAATAGTGCGGTCGGGGTTGATAATAGTTTCACCAGTAGCGGCATAGGTAGCTTGGGGTGCTTGCCATTTAACTAGAGTTTGGACATTATTTGTAGCACCGCTGAGGTTAGCTGTAGCGGAGACAGTGCCGATGGATAAATTTGTTTTGAGATCATAAAGTTTAGCGATCGCATTCCCTGGCACATTCTTCGCAGTAAAATTAATATTTAGTTGTGGTTCCGTACCCAGTTGGATTGTTCCTCCACCCGTAACTTCACCCCCTAATGTGGTTTCCCCTTGAATATCCTTAAAAGTAATGAGCGAATCACGAGTAGAAAGCTCAAATTTACTACTAATTTTCTTAAAATCAACTTTATCAATTTGGGCAGTTTTAATATTGCTAACAGTACCAGAAAGCACCGGCTCAGATATATCTCCCAATATCTGTAAATCTGCCTTAACTATCCCACTCACAGGCAAAGGTGACTTCACATCAAGAGTTTCTAGGGCATTGGATACACTCACCGCATTGACACGCCCTGTCAACTTAAAGCCTTTTTCCCTATCAACCACACCTGTGGCCATGACAGGAATTTTGCCATAGTTGCTAACTACATTATCTAGCTCTATTGCCAATCCTTGGAACTTGAGATTTCCCTGACTATTGCTCAATAGTTGCGGTACGCTTGGTATTGCCAGCGTCACTCCTTGCAAAGCAGCACTTCCATATAACAAAGTTTCTTGCTCTGGTATCAACTGAATTTGCAAATCACCATTTACCCGACCTGCTCGTAAACTCAGTGGTAAATTAATTAACCGAGTAATATCTGCGGCTAGTAAATCTTGCGCTTTGAGCTTTAATTTACCTTCTAAAGTTGCTTGGGCGCGGAGATCCCCCTGAAGGTAAATATTTCCCCCACTCTCTGCCTTTCCTGCCAACTCAAACTTAATTAGTTTGTTATTCTCTACAAGTTGGGCAGTTCCATTTAACCCTGAAAATACCACAGGAACTGGGGGACGGCGCTTGCGGATTGGGGATTGAGGGGATTGAGAACTGGGGATTGGTAAATTGATATTTCTCCCCTGCTCCCGTTCGGCTCTGCGGTAGTTGAGCTTGTCGAAACTCACGGCAAGCCTGCCCCCTGCTCCCTGCCCCCTGCTCCCTGCCCCCTGCCTCCTATTCCTCCTGCTGCGCCTGTTTCCTGCTCTCTCCTGTCCTACTAAAACTAACTTGGCATTGCGAAACCGGAGTTTATCTAAATCTGTTTTAATCAACCCCTCTTTACCTGCGGGGGCTATGGTAGTGCTAATCCAGCGTTCTTGGCTATCCTGTTGAATGTAAACTTCTGGGTTAATTAAGGTAACATCTAGTTTCAAATTGCGGTTAACAACCAACTGCCAGGGATCAAAACCCACATCTACTGCTTCTATAGTTGCCTGATCTGAATCCGTCGGTGTTGCAGGGATAGCTGAAGCGTCAAACCGTACTCCTGTTAGGGAAAATTCTTTTACTTGTCCCAATTTGACTGGACGGTTGAGAGTAGTGGTAAGATTCTTTTCGGCCAATGGCGCTAACTCTTTTTGGATAAAATCCCGCAGCCGCCAAACACCGCCGACAATTAAGAGTAGCAAAAATGCTCCTACCGCAATGCCACCACGACTCAATATCATCAGCCATAGACGTTTACGGCTCTTGCTTAGGGTATGAAAATCTTGATTAGAAGAGTTAGACATTGGTTTTGAGTCTTTAACTGCCGGATGTAGTTGGCACAATCCTATTTATAAGTAGCACAATATTTAAATCAGGTTAAATCAGGACTTGTGCAACTGGCTTGCTTTATAAATATGCCACTCGTATCATATTCGTTAAAATACTTATCATATCTGTTTAGGCTGGTAATGGGTAATTGGCTAAGGTATTGATCAAATACACTTGGTTTATTATAAGTAATTATCCCAACTTGATATTACAACGATTAGTTATCAGTGTCCCCAGTTACTTGTAACCTATTCTCTATAACCTGTTCACTGATTTAATAGAAATATATTTAGAACTTAACTCAAAGGATGGATGATGCGTGTTTTTGTACTAATTTTTAACTCTGGCACTGATAATGAAGGAATTCACTCGATTCGGGTTGGTAATCGTAACAAAATTATGATGTTCGAGTCTGAAGATGATGCCACTCGTTTTGCTTTAATGTTAGAAGCTCAAGATTTCCCCACACCGACAATTGAAGTTATGGATGCTGAGGATATTAAGGAGTTCTGTGAAGGTGCTGGGTTTGACTGGGAAGTTGTTCCAGAAAACGGCGATTTAATCATGCCCCCAGAGTTAAATGTGGAAGAAACTGATTGGCAACTCGAAGACGAAACACAGGATACTGATGATTCCTTTCGTCCGGGTGCAGTAGCTGAAACAGAACAGGAAATACCTGATTCTGAGCTAGAGAGGATTCGTCGCAAACTCGAAGGGTTATTGTAAGTAGTCGGACAAAATTAAATTCACTCGTTGAGGGAGGGAACAGGGAACAGGGAACAGAAAAATCAGTTGTGTAATTAATTCTGTCCCATTACTTAATTAATCATTGCGAACAGGGATATAGAGAACAGGGAATAGGGAATAGGGAAGACAATTTATCTTTTTTTTGCCTATTCCCAATGACCAATTACAACTGACATACAAAAAATGACAAACTTGCAGGAACGTGGGCATCTTCTGACGGAACAGGTAAATCCCAATAGTCTGAATTTAGACCAACTCAATGCTCTGGAATTGGTGGAATTATTTAATAACGAAGACCAAAAAGCTCTAGAAGCAGTTGCTGCGGCTAAGGTTGAGTTGGCAGAGGCGATTGAACGCACGGCGGAGCGTTTGCATCAGGGTGGACGTTTATTTTACATTGGAGCGGGTACTAGTGGGCGATTAGGGGTGTTGGATGCGGCTGAGTGTCCTCCAACTTTCTGCACACCTCCAGAGTTGGTACAGGGCATTATTGCTGGTGGTGCGGGGGCGTTGTTGCGTAGCTCTGAGGGTTTAGAAGACCTGGCTGAAGATGGTGAAAGTGCGATCGCTCAACGTCAAATTACTCAATTAGATGTAGTCGTTGGTATCACTGCTGGAGGAACGACTCCCTATGTTCAAGGTGCTTTAAAAGCTGCCCGACAACGGGGGGCTATGACTGTTTTTATTGCCTGTGTTCCTGCTGAACAAGTTTATTTTGATGCTGATATTGATATTCGCTTGTTAACAGGCCCGGAAATCTTAGCCGGTTCAACTCGTTTGAAAGCTGGGACTGCTACTAAACTGGCTTTAAATATGCTTTCTACCGGGGTGATGGTGAAATTGGGTAAAGTGTATGGCAATCGCATGGTGGATGTAGCGGTTACAAATCAAAAATTACGCGATCGCGCTTTAAGAATTTTACAAGACCTCACCGGTTTAAGTCGAGAAGCAGCCGGTTTTTTACTAGAACGCAGTGGCACAAAGGTTAAACTAGCATTATTAATGCAGTGGACTGGTTTAGATAAAGTTGCCGGTGAACAACTTTTAACTGCACATCAAGGTAATCTCCGCGCTGCCGTGGATAGTTACAAACAAGATCAACATCTATGAAAATTACCAAAGATGCCAAAATAGATTTAGATACTTGAGGAGCAAGCCTTATGTCTCTGACCGTGAAAGACTTAGAGCAAATGCAGGTAGCCTATCCCGACTATCGCATGGAATTAGTCGATGGGAGCATAGTTGTCATGAGTCCGTCAGGTTATGAGTCTGAAGAAGTAGGAACCGAATTTGCAGCATTGCTGAGGAACTGGGTGAGGCCGCGCAAACTAGGGCGTGTAGTTGGTTCAAGAGCAGGTTTTAGATTACCGAATACAGATTTACGAGCGCCTGATGTTTCTTTTGTCCGGGCTGACAGGCTAAAACGTTCAACGGAAGATTATGCCGAATTAGTTCCTGATTTAGTGGTGGAAGTGAAATCAAAAACAGATTCCTTAGAAAAACTCCGCCAAAAGATTCAAGAATTTATCAACCTTGGTTCTCAAGTTGGGATTTTGATTAACCCAAAAACTCGAACTTTGGAAATTTATGGTTCTGGGGAAACAATAATATTAAAAGATGGTGATATTTTAACTCTTCCTGAATTATTACCTGGTTGGGAAGTAGCAATTTCTGAAATTTGGTCGCCAGTATTTGAGTAAATTCATTGACTCAAATTATTTTCTATAATTGCAACTTCCAGTTATCAATTTAACCCCTAAGAGGATGTTTGAAAAGTCATAAAGTTTACGGAATAACCCCTCTCCAAACCTCATCCCCGCAACGGGGAGAGGCTAAAAAACTTAATTTAATGTTGCCGATGAGGGGTTAAAATGCCCCTCTCCGTGTCGTAGAGGGGTTGGGGTGAGGTTCATCGAACTGACGTAAGTTTAAAACATCCTCTCAGTCTTTCGTAGTTCCTCCAATTCCTCTGGAGTAAAAGGATTTTCCCCGGCTTTGAGTGCTTCTATCCAACGAAGTTGGCGCTGTTTTATAGCTTTTGAAAAGTAATTGAATATATCGCTTTCTACAAATTCCTGAAAGTCTGCTAATGCCCCAGCAAAATCACCTGTTAATGCCCTAGCCAGTCCCCGACTTTGTTGATACTCTTGATTATCAGACTCTAGAGTGACAGCATTTTCACAGGCGTAAAGAACATCAGCAGAACCATGTAGACTACCAAACCAACCGAGAATATTCCAAGATTCGGCAGAAATCGGTAAATTAGGGTCTATGCTTAAAGCCTGATTAAAAGCTTGAATAGCTTCTGTAACCTTACCTTCTCTCACCAAACTCATCCCCTTACTTAACACCACCGCAGCAGCAAACAATGGTTTTTGTGCCAACTCTGAAGGAATATTAAATGCTTGATGTAAACCTCTAGCATTTACCCAATTTGTATTATTATTCCATTTAATTTCTTGCAGATTGGCATTGTTGAGTGTGGCATTACTGAGGTCAGCATCACTGAAATTGGCATTGCTTAGGTTAGCATCACTGAAGTATGAATCGCTGAGGTTGGCATCGCTGAGGTTGGCATCGCTGAGGTTGGCATCGCTGAGGTTGGCATCGCTGAAATCAGCATAGCTGCAATCGGCATAGCTAAGATTTGTACCGCTGAGTTTTGTACCGCTGAGTTTTGTACTGCTAAGGTTGGTACTGCTGAGGTTTGCACCACTGAGTTGGGCATTACTGAGGTCAGCATCGCTGAGATCGGCATCGCTGAGGAATGCAAGGTTGAGTTCAGCACCATTGAGTTTGGCATTGCTGAGATCGGCATCGCTGAGGAATGCAAGGTTGAGTTCAGCACCATTGAGTTTGGCATCGCTGAGGTCGGCACCGCTAAGGTCGATACTGTCGAGGTTGGCATCGCTGAGGTCAGCACCGCTAAGGTTGGTACTGCTGAGGTCGATACTGCTGAGGTTAGCACCGCTGAAGTTGGCATCGTTGAGGAAAAATCCCAGGATTTGGTTATACGTATAAGCACCTAAGCATTGGCTATAACCAATAATGCGGAGTAAGCGGTCTCTGTCAAACCCCTCTGTATTAGGCTGACCACAGGGATGAAAGTTGATGTCGTCTTTCAAGTCGTCCTTTGATTTAGCGTAACGATGCAACTCCAACAGCAAAATCAACACATTCAGTCCTGTGTACACATCTACCTGTCGCAGTCCCAAATGTTTTTCTCGCTCTGGTAATAGTTTCTTCAACTGCTCTTTTTTAAACAGAGGCAAGATTTCTGTTTCTGGAGGTGCATCAATAAATTCTCCATCGCTCCAACGCAGGTAAAAATCCTCCAATCTTTGGAACAGTTTTACATAGCATTTAGCATGAAATTCTGATTTTTCCGCTAACAAACCCATCAAATATTCGACAATTTCCGGCGTTAAATTCCCATAACCCAATAAATCATAAATTTCCTTATCCATTACCTCCGTTGAAACTAAATCTTTCTCACGCCTACCATTGAGTATTGTCTTTGTCCAGTTGTGGAAACTTGCTACCAAACGTTCTGCAAATAAAAACTCGCCAAAACTTTTGTGAACAAACTCCATTGAACCGCCTTGTTTACCAGAAGCAGGTTTAATGTAAAAAGCTGTCACTAGGTTATTTAATGCTTTCTCTTCTTTCAGATTTTCTTGGGGTATCCCCTCTCTCGCTTGCTGAAGTAAATCGGCAATAGGTTGATTATCTTTAATTCTTGCCTCTAACATTTTGATATTGGCAGATTCATTACCAGACTGCACCACACACAAAGCCACTTCAGTTAAAAACTCTCGCAAATCTTCGCTTTCTAAACCAGCCAAACGCAGGTTTTCATCTTGACGCTGTTTTTCTAAAACCCATTTAATTGACTCATCATAAATACGAATTTTGGCTTTAATTCCTTCTGCATCTGCAAACATCTGAGCATTAAAATGTTGTTCCCGGTGCATTATTGCTAACAGATAAAGTAGTAAGGGTTCTCGCCCTAGTTTATTTTTAATTTCTTCAGGGCAAGCTTGTATAAATTCGTTAAATTTAGTTGTTTCTTCCTGACCAACTTTAGCCTTCCATTTATTCAGCCATTTTTCCCTAATAGCATCATCCATTGGCTGAAGTTCAACTCTTGTTAAGCATTTAGTTTGTGTAATCAAACGCTCAATTCCTTGCAATGCTAAAGGGCGACCTGTGACTAAAAACCGATGATGGCTATTAGTTTGAAAACTCTCTAATTGCTGTAAAAATTCTTGTAGTCCTCCGCTGGCTCGTCCTTCTAGCAAAAGTTCATCAAACCCATCCAATAAAAATAAAAATCGAGTATTTTTATCTGTCAACCAACCAGAATCACTACTAACAAAATCAAAGGTTTCTAGTTGACTCTTTAAAGTATCAGTTAGGCTATTTGCTAACACTCGTAAATCCCGCAAGCGAATTAAAATCGGGGTAAAACTGGGGTGTAATTCTTGCCGCACCCTATCAGCAAACATCCGACTAAAAACACTCTTTCCTCTGCCGGCTTCTCCTTGAATAAACAAAACTTTTTGATTTTTATCCGAGTCAGTGAGCATTTTTATTACCCATTCCTCTATTTGCAGCTTTTCATCCCCAATATATTCACCCTTGTCATCTACTGGACGCACTTGCAGAGGAACATACAAATCCCGGAAAGTAATTTCTTTTTCATCAAAAATCTTTTCTTCTGGTTTGGGTTTAATTTGCTGATATAAATAATCTTCAATACTCAAATATTTCTCTAGCTGTTCTTTTCCACCGACGCTATACCATTCTACTAACTGCTTAACTTTATCCCCAGTTTTTACCAGTTTTGAGAACAGATATTCATTGGTTTTCCGTGCTACTTGTTCAGTTAAAATTTCTGCTTTTGCTGTTTCTAAACCTGCTTCTTGTAAACGTTGTTGCAAAACTTCGTTGAATGATGCTGCTAATTTGGATTCATGGAAATAAACTATGGCTTTTTTCGCTTCCCGTTCATCTAATTCCTGTTCACCCAATTTTTTAATCTTTTGTGCAACTGCATCAGAAGCAGGAGATTTATTTAAATTTAATTTCTCTATTAATTCTGGCTGTTCCTTGATAAGTACCTGAAAGCTTTCTAAATAAGCAGCTTGGCTTACCAATGCTACACACTGTTCTAAATTTAACTCTTTGTTAGTCTGATCAATAATTAACTTAATCATAGTCAGTGCAATAGGTGCAAAGGGAATGACGGCACCTGCAACCTGACCGAGTGGACTATTGAGGACATCTAAAAGCGAGGATATTTGTTCTGCATAGGGCTTGAGGTCGGATAGCTTCGATTTTTGCTCATTTACGGCTTTTGCCAGGTCAAACACTGCTTTAGCGGCTTCAGAACCAGTTTTTACTACTTCTACCCCTTGTCCCAAGTTCAAATCCCGAAGATAAATATTTCTTGTCAACAACTCCCACAGTGTCGCCATTACCTACACTCCAGTACAGTTTGCAAATAGGTATTACCTGTTACACAACGTATTCTATCATTACAATATATCTTGGTTTATTTGCATACATATAATTACAATAGACATCTGGTGAGAATGATTGTAGAGACGTTCCATGGAACGTCTCTACAAGGGTTTCAATCCACGCACATTTAATTACCGGAGATGTCTAATATGGGGTTTTCTATGACGGACTTAATAAAATAAGCAATAATAACTTTTGCAGTAGATGATTTTTCAGAATGGCAAAGGAGGCTGATATGATTAGTATTGCATTAAAAAAATTGAACTTTATAGAATTTCTTGAATAGCGCCCTGATGATGGAATTTATAAATTGGTGAATGGGGAAATCGTTAAAGTGGAAGCAATTAGAGCGCATAAAAATGTAGTTTAAAAGTATTACAACTCCTCTCTGCTTCGATGCCAGTCTGTTATGTATTTACTAGCTTTATCTGCCGAATAGGAATCTCAATCAAAAATTCTGTTCCCTTTCCAGGTTCAGAAACATACTCGATCTTTCCCTTATGCTTATCTACTATAATCTGGTAACTAATAGATAATCCTAGCCCAGTACCTTTACCTACAGGTTTAGTAGTAAAGAACGGTTCAAACAATTTATTTTTAACTTTTTCTCTTATTCCTGTGCCATTATCTTTAATACTAATCATGACGTTATCTTCATTTTTGACTTGAGTATGAATAATAATTGAACTGGAGTGTTGTTTAATATCTTTATACGCATCTATTTCCTGTTGGCGTAAAGCATCAATAGCGTTAACAAGAATATTCATAAATACCTGATTTAATCCTCCTGCATAACATTCAACAAGAGGCAAATTTCCATAGTTTTTAACAATTATAATTTCTTGCTGTTTCTGCTGACCTTTAAAAAGATCCTGCAAAATTAACAGTGTACTATCAATCCCTTCATGAATATTCACTGGCTTCATTTCAGCTTCATCAAGACGCGAAAAATTCTTTAAACTTAAAACAATTTCACGGATACGTTCAGTGCCAACTGCCATTGAAGATATTATTTTGGGCAAATCATCAATAAGATAATCTAACTCTATCTCTTCAATCAAATTATTTATTTCTGGATTATAAATAGAATATTCTTGCTGATATCGGTTAATCAAAGTTAATAATTTTTGGGTGTATTCCCTAAGGTGTATCAAGTTGCCATAAATAAAATTAACAGGATTATTAATCTCATGAGCAACACCAGCTACTAACTGACCTAGTGAAGACATTTTTTCAGTTTGAATCAGTTGTACTTGAGTCTCCTGAAGTTCTTTTAGCGTCTGTTGTAATTGAATATTTTTCTGTTTTAAATTTTCTGTTCTGGCTGCAACTTGCTTTTCTAAAATATAATTAGTTTCTTCTAAGGTAGCTTGAGTAATTTTTTTAGCTTTTACGTATTCTTGCAATAAACGTAATACTAACAGCCATACTGGCATAAGTATTATTAAACTTATAATCGAGCTAAAAATAGCCAAAATCATTCTTTGGCGATACTGCACAACTTTTAGCTGTAATCCCAGTGATATATTCTGATTTCTCTTAGCAATACCATCAGCATAAATCTGTTTCTGAATTTCATATTTGCGGCTGGATAATAGTTGCTGTGCATCCTGTTTTTGATTTTTATTAACTAAATCAAAAGAGAGATATTCCATTGCCACTAGCTTCTGATTAGCAATATCAATTTTTTGGGCATTCTGATCTTTATATGCTTCAGGAGCTAGTTTAATAGCTTCTTTAATCGCAAAATCAAGTTTAGGTTCAAATTGGCGATATCGTTTTTCCCAAATATTATTACCTGTAGCAGCATTCATGCGGGCAGACATGGTTAATACTTCATCAAAATAAGTAATTTCATCACTTAGTCTTTGTAGGTTAAATTCCTGTTTGGTCATATTGTTAAAGTTATAAAATGCTTGCCAGTTGAGTAAAACTTGAGGAATAAACAATAGTAAAGTCAGCAATACAGAAACACTTACTATTTGAGCAGGGGTAAATTTAAGCTTATAAAATAAACGCATTTTTTCCTTTATAAAATAAAATATTTGTATACAGGAATTCAACTTTATTGGCAAACAAGTTTTACATTCATAACTAGGTAAATGACAAAATTTATAAATATGCGATTGCGAAGGGAGTAAAGCATAAGACTAAAGCAGTGATACTCCTTGATTGCAAAAGTCTTGAGTATTTTACATTTTGTTACACCTTATGGGTTTATTTATCTCTACATACTTACTTTAGCTTGTCAGGTTATACGATGATAAATTTTTTATTCAGGACTTACTCAAAACAGAACGGAAGCAGGGGTAATTCATGAATTACCCCTACGTAAGAATCAGGTTTTGAGTTCAATCTTGCGTAAGTCCTATTATTAGACCTCCAACAAAGTTGTTATGAGGGTATCAAAAATATGTAATCTCACTGAGAGTTAGCAGCTTATTTGACTTAATTGCCTATGATTAACGCTATGGAATTTCTTGAACAGCACCCTGATGATATAGCAATTCCCAAGCTCGTGAAATACACCCCACCCGCGCTGTCGCGCACCCTCCCCTTACCAAACCAAGGGGAGGGTTGGGGAGGGGTAATTTTGTATCTAACTAGAGTGGGAAAGGCTATATACAGCGGATTTCGCTGTAGGAGGATTTAGAGTAATATTTATGATTTTCCCAACATTCTCTTAATTACGAATTACTCTTTAATAAGATGTCAATTTTTTGAGTAAAGTATGTTTCTTGATATTTGAGTTGTTGTGCTATTTCCAATCCTTTTTGAAAAGCTGCTAATGCTTTTGCATTTTCTTTTTTTTCTAAATGCAATTGTCCTATTTGATCATAAGCTTGCATCAAACCATAAAAATTGGTAGCTAGGGTTTCTGTTTCTACAAGAATCTGACTAGTTTGCAAAGCATCATCAATTTGGTTTTGGGAACGGTAAAAGGTGATTAATTTTTGCAAGGCTTCACTAGCAGTAACGTATTGTTGTAATTGCCAAGCAGTAACATAAGCTTCTTGATATTTGTTAAAGGCTTCTTGTAGTAAATTGGGATTTTCCGGCGTTAAAGATTGGTAATTTTCAGCTATTGCTATTTTTAAAGCAGGAATTTGGGTAAGATTATTTTCGCTGGTGTAAATTTCTGCTAATTGATTTAGTGCAGTAATAGCTTGTTGAGGCTGTTTACTTTGCTTATAAATATAAACTAGTTGTTGTAAATACCCTACTTCATTGAGCCTATCACTCTGTCTTTTTGCCAAATTTAATAGTTCTTGGTAAGTTGTTGCAGCTTGGGGATAATTAAACCAACTTAAATGCAATTCCCCAATGGTGTTCAGGGTTTCTAGTTCAGCGGTAGTGTTATTTTGCGAGCGCACTAATGTTAAAATCTGCTGATAAGCTCCTACCGCTAACTTGGGTACACGAATATTTTGGTAAGCTTCACCTAGGGATCGCCATAATTCTAAATCAGTGCTTTTCTGAGTCAGCATCTGTTTTTCAATGACCTGCAACCGTTCAGTAATATACTTGATCTGCTGACGCTCATTCTCTTGCCAAGCGATTCCTACGGAGCGCTTCGCTATCGCACCTACCCTTGATAATGCTTCCACCTCAGCTAATGAACCTAAAAAGCGTCGCAGTCTTAATTCTCGGTTCCAAATATCAAACGCTGTTACCTTATCCCCTCCTTGCAGTGCCGTCGCAGCTTCTTGATTTAACCCATCTAAAGCCATCTCCAATTTTTGTCGTTCCTCTAGGGTTAATGGCTGTTTTTCTAGGGAATCTCGAATCAGTGGATCAGGTGTGGTAATCTCTAATGGCCCAGGGAGAAACTTATCTAATTGTTCTGGCTGCTTACTTTCTG
Organism: Anabaena sp. EIM26; assembly: GCF_057568715.1. Lineage (NCBI taxonomy): Bacteria > Bacillati > Cyanobacteriota > Cyanophyceae > Nostocales > Nostocaceae > Anabaena > Anabaena sp. EIM26. The sequence goes on from NZ_CM172472.1 coordinate 5,274,328, forward strand.
CTAATGTTGCATAACTGCACAGATGCCAGAAAATCATAGTGGTAACAATAAAACTTAAACGCAATAACATAAGCAAATTTTCTATCCTGCTGGAAGATATCTAGAGATTTCGCATTACTAACATATTTGACGCATCCCATATTAATAATTATCCTCAAAGTTCATTAAACTTTCTCATGGGATTTTAAGTTATCTTTATCAATTCTTTATTGTGTGATTTTTCATGTCCCCAAACTAAAGTACTATAGTCAATATTACTAATTAGCATTTTACAACAGCTAAAATTACAACATGAGACTTTAGCAAACACTTAAATAACCAGATATTTGCTGTTTGTCTATATTCTATTCATTATCCCCTGAGTACAACAAGATAATGAAACGGTAGCAGTGATTCTTAACTATATTTCTAAGTCAATTGTTGTTTCACGCATTTTATCAGCATGAGTAAAATAATTCCTGCCCTCAGTGTTCAAAACTTCAGCTGTTATTATGACACTCAAAAAATCATTGAAGATGTGTCTATGGATCTTCCCCAAAATAAAATCATAGCCATTATGGGGCCTAGCGGCTGTGGAAAATCTACTTTTTTGAAATCTCTCAATCGCATGAGTGAGTTAGAAGGAGAAGTACGAGTTGAAGGGAAAGTAGAATTTTTTGGGCAAAATATTTATGGTCGTCGTGTCAACTTAACTCGGCTACGTCGTCAAATTAGTATTATCTATGCTAGAGCAAATCTTTTTCCCATGAGCATTTACGATAATGTTGCTTATGGGGTGAAAGTAATTGGATGGCATCCCAAAGTAGAATTAGATGAGATTGTCGAGTTAGCGCTTAAATCTGCTAATCTCTGGGAAGAAGTTAAAAATAAACTCTATAAATCTGCTTTAGAATTATCTTTTGGACAACAACAAAGGTTGTGTATTGCCCGTGCTTTAGCAGTCAAGCCGCAAATTCTGCTCATAGATGAACTGTGTGCTGGACTAGATCCGATGTCTACCATAAAAATTGAAGAACTCATCGAATGTTTGCGTTCTGAATTAACAATTGTCTTTGTCTCTCATAACATCCAACAAATTGCTCGTTTATCAGATTTCACAGCTTTATTTCACTACAACGAAAATCATGTTGGACAATTACTAGAATTTGCCCCGACAAAGAAACTTGTCACTAACATCAGTGATTACCGTAGTCGCCGTTACGTTTCTGCGCGTTTCCGTTGAACTATATTTAGGGCAAGAAGTCAGAATTAGAAGAAGAGAAGAATAGTCTTGAGTCAGTTCAAGTGATAGGTTTTTGGGAGTTTCAACGCTTATTCCTTGAGCTTAATTCACCTTTTTAACCTTCAAACTCTTGATACAAGTAGTCGTGCAAAATAAATTTTATATTTGGGAGAGTGAACAGGTAACAGATAAGGAATACAGAGATTTTTGTTTGTTCCAAAAATGTTAAATTAATTTTGCCCAGGTACTTATCTAAGTTTTAGATTTATATGGCTAAAGCCTGATGCTGGATAGCATCATATGGGAGAACTCCACAAAAAAGATGATCCAATCTTGTGGGATGGGCATCTTGCCCGTCCTTGTATTGTTAGCGGGCAAGATGCCCGCACCACAAGAAATTTTGGGATATTTTTTTAATTGGAGAACTCTGGGAGTCAATAACAGGAATGTTGTATCGACTCCGATATTTGGCTAGGATGATCTGATTAGCTGAAAAGTCTGTGCTGAAGGTATTGCTAATTGACGCTTCTAGCAGCATTTTGCTATCAAAACAAAAATGAACGCGCTAGGAAAAAGCTGGCTATGGATTTAGCGTCTACAGGTTGTCCCTCAAGAATTGCTTTTTCTAGTTCTTCTGGGGTGAAAAATACTATTTCAATATCTTCATCTTCTTCTGGTGGGGGAGGTGTTTCCAGCTTTTCTAAATCTCTAGCCAAGAAAGCATGGATAATTTCATCGGAATAGCCGGGAGCTAGGAAAAATTCTCCTAGTTTATCCCATTTGTGAGCGCGGTATCCTGTTTCTTCCTCAATTTCTCTCTGTACCGTCTCTAAGGGATCTTCATTTGGTTCGAGAGTACCGGCTGGAAATTCTAACAATCTTCCCTGAACGGCAAAACGATATTGACGCACAAGAATCAGCCTACCATCTGAGGTAACGGGTAAAGCTAGAGCGCCACCTGGATGACGAATACACTCCCATTCCCCTTCAGATTTGTTGGGTAAACGCAAGCGGTTAACTTCAAAATCAAACTTGCGGCCTTTGTGGAACAAACGCTGCTTGAGTAGCTGTGGTAATTCTCTACCTAGTGGCATAGTTAAATAATTTGGTCTGTAGATACACAGAATATATACGGGGGCGATTAAGTTAAATCAGGGTTCTTCCGCCTTGAACGATGGTAATTTTAATTTCCCCTCATCACATAAATGTACATCATAAGTGTCAACATCCTTGAGTAAATCTTGAATTACACGCCCTGAGACTGGTTCTATCCAATTGGGGGCAATTTCTGCCAGTGGCACTAATACAAAAGCTCGTTTAGGCATTCCAGGGTGGGGAATTTGGAGATTTGGCTGGTTTAATATCAAATTATCATACAACAACAAATCTAAATCTAAGGTTCGTGGACCCCAATGTTGTTGACGCACACGCCCAAATTTTTGTTCAATTGCTAACAAAGTTGCTAATAACTTTTGGGGTAGCATACTTACTTGTAAAATGGCACAACCATTCAGGTAATCTGGTTGAGGTGGCCCTATAGCTTTGGTTCTATACCAACTGGATTTTGCTTGTATGATTATACCTGGGGTTTGAGCTAAAGTTTCTAGAGCAGCGTCTAAAATTTTTTGGGGATCACCCATGTTACTACCCAGGGCGATCGCAACACTCGCCGCAGGGATCGCACTTCTCCTGGAGATGTTAGGCGATCGCAGCCATTTTTTGCCCGTACTCATTTGCTGTAAAACTCTCTCTAGATAGCTGGGACTCGATTTAAATCTCTATGTCTCTGAAGTTTTCAATGGTTTTGATGCTCTGCCAGATTATTAGAAAATACTGTCTTGGTTTTCAAGAGATTAATTGAGTCAACAATTTTGGAAAGAACAATATTTTACACTGAATTAAATTAATTATTTATGAGATATTATACTAACAATCAAAGTAGTGTGCCAACCTCAAATCCTTTCATGGTAGTTAGGTGGCAATTACTGGATGAAAATTAACAAATCTAAGTAGCTCTGACAAGGAGAAACTGCTCTTGCCGCTTGGGAATCATCACAAAAACGAGAAGTCCACATATGACAACTTACCAAAAACCATGCTGGTAAAGGCGAAGCAGTTACTGAACCAGATGACAAGCCGATCATCTGTGATGATTGCCAGAATTGGTAAGAGCGATAAACCTTTTTATCGTCGTTTGTGGTTTTGGGTAGGTTTGGGTGTCGGTGGAGGGATTGTTGCCTTCAATTACGGTTTGAGAACAATAGATAGTTCTTTGCCAGATAAAGCCAAACTAAACGCGGTACTGCGAGAGCAAACACTGACTATTAAAGCCGGAGATGGGACTATTCTCCAACAACAAGGAGAAGCGACTAGGGAACAGTTAAAGCTAGAACAAATACCAGATAACTTAAAGAAAGCTTTCATCGCTTCAGAAGACAGAAGATTTGAGCAGCATCAAGGGGTAGATACTCAAGGTATTCTCAGAGCAGTTGTGAATAATGTGCGATCGCAAAATGTGGTAGAAGGTGGTAGTACCATCACCCAACAGGTAGCACGAATTCTCTTCCTCACCCAAGAACGGACAATCTGGCGCAAACTCAAAGAAGTCCGACTAGCTCAAAAAATGGAGCGAGAATTAACCAAAAATGAGATTTTAGAGCGTTACCTAAATTTGGTTTATTTGGGTTCTGGAGCCTACGGTGTAGGAGATGCTGCCTGGGTGTACTTTAGTAAAACCGTAGATCAACTTACCTTGTCAGAAATGGCAACCATCGCCGGACTTGCTCCTGCTCCCAACATTTACGCCCCAGATAAGAATCCCAAAGCAGCAATAGAACGGCGAAATCAGGTGTTGCAGCGGATGCAGGAAGATCAAGTAATTACCTCAGCCCAGCAACAAACTGCACTGCAAGAACCACTTACAGTTAACAGTAATTTACCCAAGCGCTTCCAAGTCGAGTTCCCCTACTTTACAATCTACGTTCAGCAGGAATTACCCAAGTATATTTCAGCCGATCTATTAGCAGCAGGAGGGTTAGTAGTAGAAACTAGTTTAAACCCAACCTGGCAAAAAGCAGCAGAAGCGGCAGTTGCCAAAACTTTAAAAAATCAAGGTCGCTGGGAAAACTTTAAAGAAGCAGCTTTAGTAGCCATAGATCCCCGTAATGGAGAAATCCAGGCCATGGTGGGTGGTAAGGATTTTAGTAACAACCAGTTTAATCGTGTAACTCAGGCACAGCGTCAACCAGGATCGACATTTAAGGGATTTGTCTACGCTGCTGCGATCGCTACAGGCAAAAACCCCTATGATAGTTACCTAGATGCACCTTTAGTAGTGGATGGTTATGAACCAAAAAACTACAGTGAAAAATTCTACGGCTGGATAAATCTTAGAGATGCCCTCACTCGCTCTATCAACACAATCGCAGTCAAAGTATTAATAGACGTGGGATATGAGCCAACGATTAAACTTGCCCAGGACATGGGCATTAAATCAGAACTTAAACCTACTTACTCCTTGGCTCTTGGCTCCAATGAAGTTAATCTTCTCGAATTAACAAGTGCTTACGGTTCCTTTGCTACCCAAGGATTACATACAGATGTGCATGGTATTCGTCGCATCCTTAACCGACAAGGTGAAGTCATCTGGTCTGCTGATTTCCAACCCAAACAGTCATTAGATACAGATAGCGCTGCCATTATGACCTGGATGCTACGCAACGTAGTCAGAAACGGTACTGGTGGTGCTGCCCAATTAAATGATAGACAGGTAGCTGGCAAAACTGGTACCTCTGACGAATCTCGTGATTTGTGGTTTATTGGCTACATTCCCCAAATAGTCACAGGGGTTTGGCTTGGTAACGATAATAACCGCCCTACCTATGGTAGCAGTAGTAGCGCTGCTTATACCTGGCATGAATTTATGGAAAAGGCGGTAGAGGGGATGCCAGTAGAAAAATTCCCTGAACGACCTAAATTAGAAGGACGCAAAGCGACGATTAAAGCCCAGCCCATAAAACCGAAAAAAATTATCAATCGCTCAATCTCTGATCATGATGAAAAATCAGACAGAAACGATGATTCATCAAGTAAACGCAGAAACAGGAATAACCAAGTAGAAGAGCAACAATCAAACTATACCCCAAGACGTAGAAGACGTTCCAAACAACAAGAAGATACCACATCGAGAAAGCAGCGCTCTCAAGAATCAAGTGGTAATTCTTCATCAGGATCATCTCGCTCACAACGTCGAAATAGCGGCTCAGAGTCAGGTTCTTCCCGTTCCTCTACTCCTGCAAGCCGTGGTTCCTCTGAATCTTCCTCACCTAAAGGTTCTTGGCGGGAGAGGCTCAAACCCAATTCATCGGCTGAATAATGAGCAAAAAAGATTGGTCTGGCGGGAGAGAAATGTATTTATTTTTCTCCCGAACCATATTGTTTTTTATCTCTCAAATCTCAAGCGTTTCAACCTACTGGGGGATGTAGGTGATACGCTCGTTTTATACTTTGTTAAGAAGCGCAACTTACACTAGGAGAATTTACTCATGAATTTATTGCTTCAAACAGCAGCGCCAGCCGCAGCAGGACAACACTTTCCATTAGCTTTTACATTGGTGTATGTAGTAGGTTTTATTGCTGCTGTCACCATCGGTTCAATTGCTTGGTACAACTCCAAACGTCCCGCCGGTTGGGAAAGCAAAGATCGTCCTGATTTTGTACCCAAAGTTGATAAAGAATAACAGGAGGCAGGAGGCAGGGAACAGACATAAAAATAAAGTTCTCCCCATTTCCCCAATCTCCTAATTTTGAACATCAACCCAACGACGGTAAAGCTTTTGAATTTGTTTAAGCAGTGGGGTGTAAGCTGGTTGCGTGGATTCATGCGACTTGCTTAGTTCCTGCAATGTAGTTAGTAGCTTGGCTTCTTCAATTGCTACTTCACCGTCGCTGTAAATCAAGCCACTAATGGCTTCAATCAAATTTTCGCAATCTTCCAAGCTAGGGCGATCGCCTAAATACTCACTTACCCACTGGTAGCACTCTTTGGGCTGTACGGAAACTAATTCATACAGCCAAGGCTTAATCTCTGGATCATTAGCCAAGCCTTTAGCCTGAGCTATTTCGCGCAGATATTGCCGTTCTTCTGGTTGGATTCTGCCATCAATCCAAGCTGCTCCAATCAGAATTTTAACTAAGTTTTTGACATGAGAATTATTAACCATTACTGCCTCCTCTAGTAGATTCGGACCTTCACCAAATCGTACAATCGTTAGCAGTATTCACTCGGAATTATTGGTTTTTCTTAAGCGCACCATGAAAAAGCCATCCATGTCCTGTTGATGAGGCCAAACTTTTAGCAAGCCTGGCGGTGTACTATAGGTAGCAGTTAAATCCTGACGGGGAAGCTCAATTTGCCAATGAGGATGATCAGCTAAAAACCGGGAAATTACTTCTTCATTCTCAGCGGGATGTAATGTACAAGTTGCATAAACTAATACCCCATTATCCTTGACAAAATTTGAAGTGTGTGATAGCAATTTTGTTTGCAGCAGGGAAAGTTGCTGGATAGATTCTGGTGTTTGTCGCCAACGCGCATCAGCATGACGGTGCATAGTTCCCAAACCGGAGCATGGGGCATCTAATAATACACGGTCAGCTTGATTGTAAAATTGGGGTAAATTGCAACTATCACCAGTGTAGATTTCAATAGATTGTAAATTCAACCGTCGAGCATTGTCTTGGAGTTTACGAAGACGGGATGCAGTCTTGTCACACGCCCAAATTTTGCCATTATCTCCCATTAATTCAGCAATATGGGTTGTTTTCCCTCCTGGTGCAGCACAAGCATCAATCACCACTTCACCCGGTTTAGGATCTAGCAAATGACCAACTAATTGGGCGCTACTATCTTGAATAGTCCACCAACCTTCACGGAATCCAGGTAAATTTTGAATTGGGCCATTACTGCCAATTAATCGTAAAGCTTGGGGTAAATGGGAAATACGTTTGACTAGAACACCAGCAGATTGAAAAGCTGATTCCACTTCTTCTAAGGAACTGCGAAGAATGTTTACACGCAAATCAATAGTTGGAGTTTGATTCATCCATTTACAGAGTTTTTCTGTTTCCGCAAAACCCAATTGTGCTAACCAGACTTCAATGATCCAATCAGGAAAACTGTATAAAATACCCAATCTTTCCACTGGATTTTCGGGTAATTTTAACGGTTCTAATGATTTTTCTCCAAGCCGCAAATACTGGCGTAAAAGACCATTAATAAAACCAGTTAAACCAGTTAAACCGTTTTCTTTTGCTAACTCAACGGTGGTATTGACAGCAGCAGAAGGGGGGATTTTTTCTTGATAACGCAGTTGATAAAAACCGAGATGTAAGATTGTGCGGAGGTCTGGTGGTTGTTGCTGGGCTTTTTTTGTGGCGATTTGGTCAATGAGAGTATCTAGGGTGCGTTGTCTTCTGACACAGCCATAGACTAATTCTGTTGTTAAACGGCGATCTCTACGGAGTGTTTCGTTATCGCTATCCGGTAACTTAAACTTTTGTAGCGCTCGGTCTAAAGCAACATCAGCATAAGCACCTTTATGAACCTCTTTTAAGGCGATAAAAGCTACTTGACGGGGGTTGGTCATCGAATTAGTTAATAATAACGGTTCTTCGGTTCTTTGTATGGAAAACCTGGTTCAAAAACATTTAAAGCCTTATAGCGGTTCTCGGTTGAGTGAGATACAAGAACCCCACCCCCAACCCCCTCCCCGCAAGCGATGAGGGGGCTATGATGTATTTCATTCAAATGCATACCGCTATATTGTGTGGGCATTTCATTGAAAATATGGGCATGATTGTTTATAACCCTTACGGGGTAAGGGTTTTGTTATCATCAATCCCCAATCACCATAAAAGAGACGCAAGAGCCATAATCACTATAATTATCTACTCAGGCTGATTAAAAAACATCAGTCACTGTATCGCCAAACTTTGGATTTTTGGCAGTTCATGACTGATGAAGAATTGCAGCATTCCGAAATGCTGAGTGCTGTAAAGCACTGTTCTTATGACAGTTTAATTGTAGGGTAGATGTAGCCCTATATTGCAGTTTATTTTTCGTGTTCTTGTTGATGATTGATGGTATTATCTGCTTCCAATAACCGTGACATAAACACATCTGGTTTTCTGCTAATAACAGATACAACTTTATCAATAGCGACTACTTCGCTAATTTTTACGACCATTTCCCATAAAGTATCTTCTTCTGTCTCCTTGTTATGAGTTCTGTGTTTAAACCACAACAAATCATCACATACGCTAATAATTTTTGTAAAATACCACTTATCTCGTATTAGTAACCATATTTCTTGCTCTACGTAGGTTTGTAGAATAGATTTCATAATAGATTAGATAATGAAAAGTTATTGCGCTACATAGTATGCTGCTATTAAAGAATGATGCAATAGTAGATATACGAGAGTGTAGGGAAAATTTTGATACTTAAGTTGATAATGTCTAAAAACTTTTGCCATCTTGTACTAGACTAAACATTTATTGTCACCAGTTGGGCAACAGCCGTTGCTAAAGCGTCTGGTTCTACTGGTTTTGATATGTGCATTTGAAAACCTGCGGCAATTGCCTGTTGTTGGTCAAATTCTCCGGCATATGCTGTTAGTGCGATCGCTTTTGGTGACATAGATTCCCTGACTGGGGGAATTTGTCCATTTGTATCTGACGACCAAGTTCTAATTTTTTTTAATAATTCATAGCCATCCATTTTCGGCATCCCAATATCACTAACCAACACATCTGGTTGAGATTGAATAAAAACTTCCAGCGCTTCAAATCCTGATGCAACTGTGCTAACTTCAGCCCCATACAGTTCCAACACAAAGGTAATAAAATCCCGTGAATCAGCATCATCATCCACGACTAAAATTTTAATTCCACTTAAATCACAAGATACATTTTGTGCTTTTTTCTCTGTGATCTTCTCTGACTGAGAAGATATTAAGGGGACTCTGACAATAAAGGTTGCTCCCTGTCCTTCACCTGGACTATTAGCCTCAATAGTTCCACCGTGTAACTCTACTAACTGCCGGACAATTGCTAATCCCAATCCTAGTCCACCAAATTTTCTGGTGATTGAGCTATCTTCTTGACGGAAATGCTCAAATATATATGGTAAAAAATCTGGACTAATACCTTTACCTATATCACTAACTGTGATTTGAGCCATTGACCCAAATTGCTCCAGTCGGACTTCCACTTGCCCCCCCTGAGGTGTAAACTTAACAGCATTGGATAAAAGATTCCAGAAAATTTGTTGCAAGCGTGCCGAATCACCTGTAACTTTGCCTACATTCGGTTCAAGTAGGGTATGAATAGTAATTTCTTTAGCAGAAGCGGCTAAACTCACTGTATCTAATGCAGCGGAAATTACAGTTGCTAGATTAACTGGAGAAACATTCAGAGTAAGTTTACCTCGGAGAATGCGGGACACATCCAGCAAGTCGTCAATTAGGTTAACTTGCAATTTGGCATTACGTTCAATACTGTTCAAGGCTTCATCAGTCTTGGCTTTGTCAAGTTTGCCACTTTTCAAAAGTCTAGCCCAACCCAAGATGGGATTGAGTGGGGTACGCAGTTCATGGGAGAGGACTGCCAGAAATTCATCTTTAATGCGATTTGCTTTTTCAGCTGCTTCACAAGCTGCTTGCTGTTGTTGCAGAACATTCTGCAAAGTTTTCCTGGCTTGGATATGGTCTGTAATGTCAGTATTAGTACCGTACCATTTAATTATCTGTCCCTGTTGATTTCGCAAAGGACGTGCTTGTCCCAAAATCCAACGGTACTCCCCACTTCCAGAGAGCATCCGCGTCTCTACTTCATATTCACTGCTGGTTTGCACGGCTTGAGTCCATACTTCTTTTACCTTTGGTAAGTCTTCTGGGTGAATAATTTGCTCCCAACTCTCAGTTTTAAGTTGTTCTACCGTTTTGCCTGTGAAATCGCACCACCGCTGGTTATAATAATCAACCTGACCATTAGGTAGGGCTGTCCATACCTGTTGGGGAATAGTTTCTGTTATTAACCGTAATTGATCTTCATTTTTTTGCAATGCCAGATGCGATCGCTGACGCTCAATTGCTACACCTGCCAGGTGAGATGCTCTCTCAATCAGTTGCTGCTCTGATTCGTCAGGAGTGCGAAGTGTGGGATAGTATAGTGCAAAGGTTCCCAATACCTCGCCTCGACTATCCAAGATGGGTGTAGACCAACAAGCTTTCAGATCATTAGCCAGTGCCAAATCGCGGTATTCTACCCATTTCTCATCGTTGGCAATGTCTGAGACAATTACTGTTTGTTTGGTATAGGCAGATGTACCACAACTACCTACTGCTGCACCCACGGGAACACCATTCATTAATCCTTGAGTGTATTTTTCTGGTAGGCTAGAAGTTACGGTAGGATACAACTTTGTTCCTGAATCATCTAATAACATAATGGAACAAACAACTTGAGCTAACTGTGCCTCTATTGACTCAGCTAAGGTTTTTAACACCTCGGCAAGAGAAGTACCAGTAGCAATCAGTTCCAAAATATGATTTTGCATGGATAGGAATGCTTTGGTGCGATTGTCTGAGGTAGTTTCTATAACTGGCTGTTCTAACTTTTGTTGATTAGTTGGATTTTGGTTTCCGGTTGTTAATAGTTTTTTATTGATTGTAATATCATTATTACTTCTAGATTTCCGGAGTTTGATTTCTGTAATATCTTTAAATGTAGTAACAACTGCATATGGAGAAGTTTTATTAGCTTGAAATAAAGGTTGGGAGTTGAGTAATAACCAAACTAGATTACCAGTTGGCTGATAAAGTCCCATGACAATGTTTTTACATGGTTTACCTGTTTGTAAAGCAAGTAGGCATGGATAATTTTCGGCTTTAAAAATTGACCCATCTTCATGAACAGTTTGCCAAGGAGGTTTAAAGGGAGTGGTTCCCAGCATTTGCTCATTTGTATATCCAAGTATTATCTCAGCAGCAGCATTACACGCCTGTATAGTGGTATCAGCAAGTTGAAAAATCATACCCTCTTCAGTGGAATTAATTTCCCATTGTTGTTGGGGTAATACTGTTAATTCGACAGCAGCTTGTTCCTGGAAATTATTTATGTTTGACATTGGTATTTTTAATGTTTTAAATATTTTTTGATATAAACCTCGTGCAAGTTGAGAACTGGAGTTTTTCAAAAGGGAACAGGGAACGGGGAAGAGTATAGGATTTAGGAACAAAACCCGATTAAGAAAAAACTATTGGTTTCAAAGTAGACGTGGTTTATATAGATAATTTTTCCATAAATTACTTATACTTGTATTACTTGCGAACAAGGAACTAAAAAAATAAGTATAGAGGACGCAAATAACAGGTCAGACGATTTTCGGTTAATTCCACGGATCAATCCGGGGGCTTTTACCATCAAGGAATCATTTGTCAAAATAAGAGAGAGTTTGAGAGTTTTTTTTAGTCATACCAATTTATTCTGAATTTAACTAAAAATTGGCATCAAAGAAAATTTAAATAGGGGAATACACGCAATATTTTCTTGATCATATTATGATGTAGGTGATAGGTAATAGATTTTGGGCGCACTGCTATATTACTATCATAGTTAATAGAAATTTATTTTTTCTTTTGATTGCAAAATCTTAGTTACCACAGGGAAATTAAGTTGGCAGAATTAAACCTAACGATGTAAAAAAATTAACGCGGTTTCAACCTTCTTCCCTCCTGCCTCTTCACGTCCATTGACTTAAATTATTCCTAATCATAAATTAATTCTCAACCAACTGCTTTGCAAATTTTATCGCTTGTTCTACGGTGGAAACTTTACCCTCAGCTTGGGCTATAGCAATTTCACTCAAGATTTTTCCTATAAGTGGTGAAGCTGGAATATTTAGTGCTATAATCACTTCTTTGCCACTCACTAACGGTGAGGGGTGAGCTACCAAATCATCAGGGTTCAGGTAATGGTTGATTAAGGGTGCATAGACCCATAGCGGATTATCGCCGGATATCGCCTCTACTAAAATATCATCTGCTAAGGCTAAGGCGGTTGTACTACTAAATGCAACTCCCACGTCCTGAAACAAAAAATACTGTTCTCGTAGGGACAGATTAACTACTTTGAACTTTGGGAACAGTCTCAGGGCGGTTATTATAGCGCGAATTTCTGCACGGCTATAGGTTAGTTCCTGTAGTTCTGTTTCTGCGATTTCCGGATTTGGGTGGACAAGACAGGCTAGTTTAGCAATACCTAACCAAGTAGTTTTGACTGTATCGCGCACACAATTTTGTAATTCTTCTCCTAATTGTTGCCAATTTTGGGAAATTAAAGCTGCTGCTTTGTCAACTGCGGCTAATTTTAAGAAGCTTTCACGGGTGGTATTTCTAAAGAATATAGCTAGTAAACCATCCTCCCACGCACTAGTTAGCCAAGGTGTACCTTGAGGATTTGCTAACAAATAACTTATTTCTACCCGGACTCGTTCGGCTGCAACTTTATTGATATCTGCTGCTAAGGTGCGAATAGTAGTTTGGGTAGCTGGTTCGATTGTAAACCCAAGTTGGGCTGCTTGACGATATGCCCGCATTAACCGCAAAGGATCGTCTTGAAGATTTTTGGGTGATATCATGCGTAAGATACCTGCTGTTATGTCTGCACAACCTTGGAGAGGATCAATTATTTCTTGGGTATGGGGATGATAGGCGATCGCATTAATTGTAAAATCTCTTCTATGCAAATCTGTGATTAAACTATCTCCCTCCTGTTGGGCAAAATCGACTGTAGCGTGGGGAAACACCACACGAGCAATTTTTCTTTCTGCGTCTAAGAGAACAAAACCAGCTTGATAATGACGAGCGATATCACTGGCAACTTTCACCGCATCATCTGGGATAATAAAGTCTAAATCTAAATATTCCCGACTTTTGCCTAAAATCGCATCTCTCACAGCACCACCGACCATGTAAGCATCTTGTGGCAAAAATTCCAGACTAAAAGGCCAATTTTCGGCAGCTAGGAGAGAAACGGCTAAATCATCCATTGTATTCATTCAGTGAAATCCTTAAATCCGTTAAATCAAAGATCCTTCATTCCATGAAATCCTTAAATCCATTAAATCAGTGATAAAGATCAACCCCGCAACTAATGCTTAACATTTCCGCGTAGGCTACATTAACTATAAAGCTTCCTGGAGTTGGTTCTATTATGTGTATTTGCGTGAATTGCCACTATGTAGACCGCTGTCTAACCTACAATGCCGTAGAAGCACAGCACCAACAGCCTCACTTGACCGAAACCCCAGATTTTGATCCCAATGAACCTTCCATCAATGTCAATATTCGCACAAAAGACGAAATCATTGAAATGGAATGGGATGTTGTCGGTTGTCTCAGTTTTAAAAAAGAAATGGGTAAATGGGCTAAATTGCGTCCCGGTGAATTAGTACCGACGTGAATTTTAGATTTTGGATTTGGGCAGTTGGCAACTTTGTAGAGGCGTTTCATGCAGCGGAAACTTCCCTCATGGTAACGTCTCCATAATATATTTGAAGTTTCGTTTTGTATTTTATGTATTTTAAAGTGGTAAAATTGTAAATTGTTAATTTCGCCAAAATTAACTTTTTCATATTCTCAAAATCTATATTTACTTTGACAACTAAATTAGCACATCTCCCAACCACAAAATACGCTTTAGCACTGCATACAACTACGCCCGAATTAGGTTTGGTAATTAGTAACTTTGCTGACGATACCCGCGCCAATGTTTGGAATTTAGGACGTGATGTATCCAGTTTGATACATCAATATTTAATTGACCTCATTAAACCCCAAACCTGGACAGATTTGGCTTTTATTGCCGTTGCTAAAGGCCCTGGTGGTTTTACAGGCAGTCGTATTGGAGTTGTTACTGCTCGCACTTTAGGACAACAGTTAGAAATTCCTGTATTTGCAGTTTCCACTTTAGCCGCAGTAGCTTGGACAGAATTAAAAAAAAATCAACAATCACAAGATGTTATTGCGGTGGAAATGCCAGCACAACGGGGGCAAGTTTTCGGGGCTATTTATCAACCTGCTGCTGATTTGGGAATTACTGCTTTATTAGCAGATACAGTATTCACACCTGAAGCATGGCAGGAAACCTTAGCAAATTGGCATACTGAATATCAACTGATTAAAGCCACATCTGGTTTAGCTGCAACTGTTACGAGTATTTTAGAATTAGCTTATTTAGATTGGCAACAAGGTAAACATCCTGATTGGTCAGAGGCTTTACCCTATTATGGGCAGCATCCTGTAGATGTATAGTAATCCTATTTCAGAATACCCTAGAGGTACAAAGAAGTGATCTAGAAGTGCGATCGCTCTTTTGATGAGTATAATAACCGCTTAGTAAGCCACTTAATATCTAATCTGCAAATCCTAATTTCACAAAACTCTTGTGGGGTGGGCATCCTGCCCGCCCTAATTATACAGGTTGAATAAATAGATTTTTCAACAATTAATTTCGAGCATGATTATTAGTAGGATCATCTATATCTATTTTGTAAATATAATTGGCTCTAATTTTATTTATCTTGCTACATTCAGCTAATATCCGAATAGCTTGTTCTAAATTTTCGGATGCAGGTTGATACCCAGAATGAAGAACCCATCTAACCATTTTATATAAATCAGGATCATCTTTTTTAAGCCATTGACAATATTCATCAACAGTAAGATTCCTTAAAAATTCAATATCTTGTTCTAGTCTAGGTGATCTTGAAGAGGAAACAGCATTCATTATATTTTTCACTGCTAGAGTAATATCTAATGTTTGGTGATATTCCTTGATTTTCTCCTTGAAAGATGCTTCCAAATCAGGATATTTACTCAGTTTATTTGTAAAGCCACCTAAATTATCATAAGAACTCTGTTCAAAAATTTTCGTTAATATTGTTTCTAATAGAGGTTTTTCATATTTATAAATATCAAGTTCCAAAATGGATGCAAATCTTTCAATATCTTCAAATTGTGAAATACTCAAATTAAGATGATTCTGTTCAAGAAAAGTAATAATTCCATTAATAATATCTTGTTCATTATCTGCAAATGAGTTCCAATATTTAAATTTATAAAGATTATTTGAAAGTTCATTCAAATTCCTAATAATTTGACTTCTTTTCTCTCTTTCATTGAGAATATCACCTTTTTCAAGAAATTTCAACTCAGTAGATTTAGATAAAGATGTCTCAACTAACTGAATTATAAGTTCATCTACTTCTTCTAAATCAGAATAACCAAAATATAGATTTAATAATTGTTGTCTTTGTAAAGCTTTAATTTTGTCTTGTGCCAGTTGAAATTTTGCGATATCATTAGCCTTTTGATCTGTTCCCATATATTCCAATGGATCTATTGACAAAGTAGATTTAATATCTTTAATATTAGGGAATTTTTTACAAAATTCAGTATCAAGCTTCGATAAATTAATGACAACACTATTTCTAATAATTTGATGACGTAAACTAACCTCCCAATTATTCATTAAGGGAAGAAGTTCATCAATAAGCCATCCAGTTTTTTTGATAACCCGAATATTATTTGTACCAGCCTTTATAAATACTTCGTTAAATACTTCTAAATCACCATTTTCTAAATTATGAATGTCTTCCAGTCCTACAACTAAATTTTCTTCTACTGTTGGATCAAGTTTAAATTCTCTATCAATTACTTTCTCTTGATAATCCTGTAATGCTTTTTTATCTAATTCTGTTAAATTATCTTCATTATAAATGAGAATAATTTTGCATTTTAACTCCTGGACTAAATACTCAACAAACCCAAGTATCTCTTCCAGTGATAGTTTAGATTTTCTCTCCAGATCGTCAATACTTACTATTGATCCTTTAATTTGATTAAATCTGATATTGCGTAATACTTCAACTGCTAATGATATACCTGTTCCTGATAAAGAAAGAGTTAAATCATCCAGTTTGATGTTTCCCAGATTAGTTTTATTTATTTTTTCTAAATCAACATTTTTCCAATTCACAAGATTCTGCAAACGTTTTCTAATGCTACCAAAACGAGTTTCAGGTTCAGTCAACGTATTTTGACTATCTATAGATACTCTTTTAAAATTTGATAAAATTTGACTTTTTAGCTGCTCAATGGAAGATAAACCAAAAACTGAAGCATAATAATATTCTTTTTTATGTTCAGATAAAAAATCATTTACTAAAGTAGTTTTTCCAATACCCCATTTTCCGTTAATAGTTAAAACCCTATAATTTTCATAATTTTTATTTTCCTTATCAAAAAATCTCTTGAGAATACTTTTTGCTTCTTCTCTATTAACTCCAGCATTTGCTTGATTTGTGCTTTCAGTCATAAACGCCTCTCACTTCCAATTATTACAGTATAAATTGTGCTAATACTTAAATTAGCCTAGTTTTGCTATCTATTGCAAAGGGCGGGCAAGATGCCATTGGTGTCAAGTTAAGGCATCAGCCCAAATGTCAAGAGAGCGAGCAGCCGTTCGTCGGTGACGTTGACGGACGGTCTTGATTAAGCCCATAGAACGATGATGTTCGACAAGCCAAGGAATAAGTTGTAAATCAGGAGCGAGTAAAAGTGCGCGGTGGAAAAAATACAAACTGCGAAAAACCATTTCCACAGAAATGCGTTCTAAAGGTTTTTGTAAAGCAATAGCCACATCAGCACACAAGTCATTGAGGACAGCGTAGAAAATCCAGGTAGCATATATTTGCATCTGTACACCATTAGTGCCACCAACCCACAAATAGGACAAGCCCAATAAACGCTTAGTCAATAAAAATGCGTCCTCAATTCGCCAACGTCGGCGGTATAAATCACAAACCTCCTGTGGTGAAAGCTGTTGTGGGTCAAGAACATTAGTCAAATAATGATACCAAGTCTTACCCCATAATACGGATACTTGGCGCATGGGATAGCGACATGGGTTGGTATGATGCAATCCCATTTGAATAATTTCATCCCTGTAGTGAGAGCCGCTAGAAAGTACACGCACTACCTTATATCTAACCTTTTCCTTTTGGCGCGTGAGAACATACTTGCCGGCAGCAGTTAGAGAATCAAACCACTCAAAACCATAAAATCCCATGTCTACTATGAGTAAACCACCATCAGGTAAAAGTTCTAACAATGCTTGCCACCAACGAGTCTCATTCCGCTTGGCATCAGCATCATACCAAACTGCTACAGGAATATGAGTGAAAGCTTCTACTACCATCAGCATTTTTCCTGCCAACACTGAACCTGTTTTTTCTTGCAATTGTCCGAAGTGCTTTTTCATGGCTTCGAGTGTTGAGGCATCACAAATCCAAATGGCGGAAAATCTCTGCGCCACTGATGCCCAGGCTGGAGCTAATTCTTTTGCATTCCTTTTTGCTGCTAGACGTTCTACTACTTGCTCAAACATCTTGGCAAATAGATGCGCCGGTAAACTGTTGAGTCTTTGGGACAGAGCTTGCTTGCTGACTTTTGTTGCCTCTACCCACATTAATCCTTCTACTTCTAGGCAGCGCAATACATCTGTTAAGTGTTGTACTTGTCGATATACTAGACTCAGTATTATTGCTGCCATTACTGGTAGGGTTAATACTCTTAAGCGCAAGCTTCGCTCTTTGTCTTTTACCCCTTTGAGGTTGGCAAATGTCCCTGGACTTAATAGCCCAATCAACCGTGATTCTATTTCTTCACTAGCTGGAGCAGGTACGCTGACTTGATGGCGAAAATCTGGATTCCCTTGTTTTTTCCTTGGTTTACTCATGGCTCTTTTCAACACCCCTGTGTTGACTTTTACCATTTATTTCCCACCCTTGACACAAATCCTTTTTCCTTAACTTGACACCAATGGCATCCTGCCCGCCTATAAAAAAATCCCCCACCTTGCGGCAGGGGATTTTTTGTTACTTACCTAAAACCAGCAGTCAGGATCAACCGAACTTGCCAGCAGTAGAGGCAATGAGGAACGCTGCGTAGGTGACGATGTAGCCAACAGTGAAGTGAGCTAGACCAACAACACGAGCTTGAACAATGGAGAGAGCAACAGGCTTGTCTTTCCAGCGAACCAAGTTAGCTAGAGGAGTACGCTCGTGCGCCCAAACCAAGGTTTCAATCAACTCTTGCCAATATCCTCTCCAAGAGATGAGGAACATGAAACCAGTTGCCCAAACTAAGTGTCCAAAGAGGAACATCCAAGCCCAAACAGACAAGTTATTCATGCCGTAGGCGTTGTAACCGTTAATCAACTGAGCAGAGTTAGCCCAGAGGTAGTCACGGAACCAGCCCATCAGGTAGGTAGAGTTTTCGTTGAACTGAGCAACGTTACCTTGCCAAATACCCAGATGTTTCCAGTGCCAGTAGAAGGTTACCCAACCAATGGTGTTCAACATCCAGAACATTGCTAGGTAGAAAGAGTCCCATGCGGAGATGTCGCAAGTACCGCCACGGCCTGGACCGTCGCAGGGGAAAGCATAGCCGAAGTCCTTTTTATCGGGCATCAGCTTAGAACCACGCGCATCCAAAGCACCTTTAACAAGTACTAGGGTGGTGGTGTGGATAGCCAAAGCGAATGCGTGGTGAACCAAGAAGTCGCCAGGGCCAATTGTTAAGAAGAGTGAGTTAGTACCAGAGTTAATGGCATCTAACCAGCCAGACAACCAAACGTTACCGTAGTTGGGGTAGGCTGTGTAAGCAACGCTATCGGGGTTAGACAGCAAGGTGTCTAAACCGTAGAGTACTTTACCGTGAGCAGCTTGAATGAACTGAGCAAATACTGGCTCAATCAAGATTTGCTTTTCAGGAGTACCGAAAGCAACTACTACGTCGTTGTGAACGTACAAGCCCAAAGTGTGGAAGCCTAAGAAGAGAGATACCCAGCTGAGGTGGGAGATGATCGCTTCTTTGTGCTGCAAAATCCGGTCTAATACGTTGCCCTTGTTTTGTTCTGGGTCGTAATCACGTACCCAGAAGATAGCGGCGTGGGCGAATGCACCAACCATCAAGAAACCAGCGATGTACTGGTGGTGGGTGTACAGTGCTGCCTGTGTTGTGTAGTCCTTAGCGATGAACGCGTAAGGAGGCAGGGCGTACATATGCTGTGCCACCAAGGAGGTAATAGTTCCCAGTGCAGCCAATGCCAAAGACAGTTGGAAGTGCAGGGAGTTATTGATGGTGTCGTACAGACCTTGGTGAGGCAGGTTGAACTGACCTTCACTCTTGCTACCGGGAACTAAACCGGATTTGGAGTTCAGCATTTCTTTGATGCTGTGACCAATTCCGAAGTTAGTGCGGTACATATGACCGGCGATGATGAAGATAACAGCGATCGCTAAGTGGTGATGAGCCATGTCGGTCAACCACAAAGATTCTGTTTGGGGGTGGAAACCGCCCAAGAAGGTGAGAATCGCTGTACCAGCACCAGTGGAAGTACCAAACAGATGACCCGCAGTGTCAGGGTTCTGAGCGTAAACGCCCCAGTTACCTGTGAAGAAGGGAGTCAACCCTGCTGGGTGAGGTGCGGCGGTTAAGAAGTTATCCCAGCCTACGTGAATACCACGAGATTCAGGAATAGCAACGTGAACCAAGTGACCTGTCCAAGCCAAGGAGCTAACACCGAACAAACCAGCCAAGTGGTGATTTAGACGTGGTTCAGCACTCTTGAACCAAGAAAGACTAGGACGGAACTTGGGTTGTAAATGTAACCAACCAGCAAATAGGAACACTGCTGCCAACAGAAGCAGACCTAATGAACCGGTGTACAGTTCAGTATTTGTCCGCATCCCGATGGTGTACCACCAGTGGTAAACACCGGAGTAAGCAATGTTTACGGGGTTGCTTGCTCCACCTTGAGTGAAAGCTTCAACCGCAGGCTGACCGAAGTGAGGGTCCCAAATCGCATGGGCGATAGGACGGACATGAAGGGGATCTTTAATCCACTGTTCAAAGTTACCTTGCCAGGCTACGTGAAACAGGAGGCTGGATGCCCACAGGAAGATGATTGCCAAGTGACCGAAATGCGTAGCGAAAATCTTTTGGTAAAGATTTTCTTCCGTCATGCCATCGTGGCTTTCAAAATCGTTGCCTGTAGCGATCGCATACCAAATCCGACGGGTAGTCGGGTCCTGTGCGAGATCCTGGCTAAATTTTGGAAATTTTGTTGCCATAGGTTT
The DNA here is from genome assembly GCF_057568715.1 of Anabaena sp. EIM26. Lineage (NCBI taxonomy): Bacteria > Bacillati > Cyanobacteriota > Cyanophyceae > Nostocales > Nostocaceae > Anabaena > Anabaena sp. EIM26. The sequence continues at coordinate 5,294,817 of NZ_CM172472.1, forward strand.
TGATATGTCCTCTGACCTTTAGCCATCAGGTATCAGTAAAATTTTAGATTCTAGATTTTGGATTTTGGATTAAATCTGAAATCTAAAATCCAAAATCCAAAATTCAACTGATTGCTACCCTACTGAAAGGATGTGTGCGTGGAAGAATGCCCAGGTGGTGGCAATTCCTCCTAATAGATAGTGAGCTACACCTACAGCACGACCTTGAGTGATGCTCAAAGCACGAGGCTGAATGGTTGGTGCTACTTTCAGTTTATTGTGCGCCCATACAATGGACTCAATTAGTTCTTGCCAGTAGCCACGACCACTAAACAGGAACATTAAGCTGAATGCCCAAACAAAGTGAGCGCCTAGGAACATGAGTCCATAAGCAGACAATTCACTTCCGTAGGAGTTGATGACCTGTGTAGCTTGCGCCCACAGGAAGTCACGCAACCAACCATTGATGGTGATGGCGCTTTCGGCAAAGTTGCCGCCAGTGATATGAGACACATTACCTGCTGCGTCTACAGTTCCCCAAACGTCAGATTGCATTTTCCAACTGAAGTGGAAAATTACGATTGACAAGGAGTTATACATCCAGAATAGTCCTAGGAACACATGATCCCAACCGGACACTTGACAAGTACCGCCACGACCTGGCCCGTCGCAAGGGAAGCGGAAACCTAAGTTTGCCTTGTCTGGAATCAAACGAGAACTGCGGGCGTAAAGTACACCTTTTAGCAGAATGAGGACGGTAACGTGAATGGTGAAGGCGTGAATGTGGTGAATCAAGAAGTCGGCTGTACCCAATGCAATGGGCATCATCGCTACTTTTCCGCCTACAGCCAAAATACCGCCGCCAAATGCGTAGCTAACTGGTTCTATAGCATTGGGTGCTGTACCACCTGGAGCCAGTGTGTGCAGGTTTTGTACCCACTGAGCAAACACAGGTTGTAACTGAATTGCTGCGTCAGAGAACATATCTTGGGGACGACCCAAGGCACGCATCGTGTCGTTGTGAATGTATAAACCAAAGCTGTGGAAGCCTAGGAAAATACAAACCCAGTTTAGGTGAGAGATGATAGCATCACGATGACGAATCACCCGATCCAGGACGTTGTTTTGGTTCACAACTGGATCATAATCTCGCACCATGAAGATTGCTGCGTGAGCAGCACCACCAACAATCAAGAAACCACCGATCCAAATATGGTGAGTGAAAATGCACAACTGTGTAGCGTAATCAGTTGCCAAGTATGGATAGGGAGGCATCGCGTACATATGATGCGCGATGATGATTGTCAAGGAACCTAAGAAAGCTAGGTTAGTAGCCAACTGAGCGTGCCAAGAGGTGGTCATGTTTTCATAAAGACCTTTGTGACCTTCACCAGTGAAGGGGCCTTTATGGTTTTCTAATATGTCTTTGATGCTGTGACCGATACCCCAGTTGGTACGGTACATATGACCAGCGATGATGAACAGTACAGCGATCGCTAGGTGGTGATGAGAAATATCAGTCATCCACAGGCCGCCTGTAACGGGGTTCAAACCACCTTTAAAGGTCAGAATGTCAGCATAAGTTCCCCAGTTCAAAGTGAAGAAAGGTGTTAAACCGCTGGCAAAGCTGGGATACAACTCTATCAACAGATCCTTGTTCAAAATGAACTCGTGGGGCAAGGGGATGTCCTTAACCGCAACACCTGCATCTAATAGCTTGTTGATTGGTGCAGACACATGGATTAAGTGACCTGCCCATCCCAAGGAACCACAACCTAGCAATACTTGCAAGTGGTGGTTTAGCATTGACTCCACATTCTGGAACCATTCCAGTTTAGGAGCGCGTTTGTGGTAATGGAACCAACCAGCAAATAGGAATAAGCCTGCTAGTACCAAGCCGCCAATCGCGGTGCAGTAGAGTTGGAAGGAGTTGGTGATACCCCAGCCACGCCATACTTGAAACAAGCCAGAGGTGATTTGAATGCCGTGGAAACCACCGCCAACATCACCGTTTAAAATGTCTTGTCCCACAATGGGCCAAACAGTCTGTGCGCTGGGCTTAACTCCTAATGGATCAGCCAGCCAAGCTTCGTAGTTGGAGAACTTAGCGCCGTGGAAGATCATTCCGCTTAACCAGATTGTCACTACAGCCAGGTGGCCAAAGTGCGCGGCGAAGATCTTGCGGGAAATGTCTTCTAGGTCGCTTGTATGTGTATCGAAGTCATGGGCGAGGGCATGAAGGTTCCAAATCCAGGTTGTGGTTTTTGGACCTTTAGCTAAAGATCTATCGAAGTGACCAGGTAGCGCCCATTTCTCGAAGGAAGTGGGTACAGGATCTTTATCTACGATAACTCTTGCCTTTTTCTCCTCTCGCTGTGGAGGACTAATCGTCATTCGACCTCCTCTGTCAATAAGGAATGAGGAATCATGAATACCACAGAGTGAATTTTACTCATCGTTTCCAGGGTTTTTCTGGAGCCGTGTGGAATAGTTGTTTCTGTTGAATTATAGAGTCTGTACTGGCACATTGTTAGAGACATTTTAACAATAATTCAAACTTGCCAATTTTATTGTCATATCTGCCTTTTATATTCAAACTTTTTGTAAAAAAGTCAATAGTTTTTCTATTTAATTTACAAACTATAACAATTCTTAAAACTTATGGGTAATCGTGAATAAAGGCGTAAAACTTACTGTTCTGACTCTATATTTTCGTTGTTTCTCTAATTTAATTGAAAAATTCTGTCACAAATATTACTATTTCTGCATATTTTATGATAGGGATTCAAAAATATTGAGCATCTTGCCACAAACCTAAATCTTTTGGTCTATATTTCACTAGGCGCAATTTGCGTCACAATGATTTGTCAGTTGTTGAAGACGATCATAGGGTGGAATGCATGACCTCTAGGCAAAAGAAAGCTTTAGAGAAACTCTTAGAGAAGAGTTTCCCGATCTTCAAATGGGTAATGGCATTACTGCTAGTCTTGACTTTAAGCAGCTGTGTCGAAAAAGCAGGAAGCCAAGAAGTATCGGTTAAGCAACAAGACAAATCATCACAGGTATATAAAGTTTCTCGGCAATTTTCAGAAACAGCCCCTCCCGCTATTATCCAAGAACTACGTTCTAGCTTGGAAGTTTATCAGCCACAGGTAAAGATCCTGACTCCCCAAACAAATGAAGTTCTCAAAGAGAATACGGTTACAGTACGGTTGCAGGTGAAGGATCTACCGATATTTAAAGATCCACAATGGCAACTAGGCCCCCATCTGCACGTAATTCTCGATAACCAACCTTATATAGCGGTTTACGATCTCAGTCAGCCTCTTATTTTGCCCAACTTATCGGCAGGTACTCATACTTTACGCGTATTTGCATCTCGTCCTTGGCATGAAAGCTTTAAAAATGAGGGCGCTTATGCCCAAACAACATTTCACCTTTTTACTAAAACCGACGATAACAATCCTGACCCTAATCTACCCCTTCTCACCTACAGTCGTCCTAATGGTAGTTATGGTGCAGAACCCATCATGTTGGATTTTTACCTGACTAACGCGCCTTTACATATTGTTTCTGAGGATAATCTTGAAGACTCAATGAGCGATTGGCGTATTCGCTGCACAATTAATGATGAAAGCTTTATTCTCGATCGCTGGCAATCAGTTTACCTCAAAGGCTTCAAACCTGGTAAAAACTGGGTAAAACTGGAATTTCTCGATAACCAGGGCAATCCTGTAAAAAATGTCTTTAATAGCACAATTAGGCTATTTGATTACCAATCTAATGGTAAAGATACGCTTTCGAGAATGGTTAGAGGGGAAATTACTGCTGATGAAGTACGCGGTATTGTAGACCCAAATTATACAGTTAAGATTCCCGTTACTGAACCTACTCCTACCGTAACGCCCAAGGTAGAAAAAACACCTGTTCCAGAAATTAAGGTTCCTGACGTTCCTCAAACCAAGGTAGAAAAAACACCTGTTCCAGAAATTGAAGTTCTTGAAGTTCCTCAAACCAAGGTAGAGAAAACGCCTGTTCCAGAAATTGAAGTTCCTGAAGTTCCTCAAACCAAGGTAGAAAAAACACCTGTTCCAGAAATTGAAGTTCCTGAAGTTCCTCAAACCAAGGTAGAAAAAACGCCTGTTCCAGAAATTGAAGTTCCTGAAGTTCCTCAAACCAAGGTAGAAAAAACGCCTGTTCCAGAAATTGAAGTTCCTGAAGTTTCTCAACCACAAGTAGAGAAAACACCTGTTCCAGAAATTGAAGTTCCTGAAGTTCCTCAACCACAAGTAGAAAAAACGCCTGTTCCAGAAATTGAAGTTCTGCAACCACAGCCGAAAGCGACACCCACTCCGGCGGAATTACCAGAAAAAGAAAAATCAACTTCGGAAAAAACGGGATTAAGCCGATTAGGTAGTTATTTTGAGCGTAAAACCCTATCTACACCTGAAAATCTAAATAAAAATACTCAGTTGTAAATTTTGGGATAAAGCTTCGATGAATGCCAGCCCTGCTACAGGATTGCCTATATGATCCAGAGCAGGACTGTAGCAAGCGATCGCTCCTTGATTTGGTGCGATCGCTAATAACCCCCCGCCAATACCCGATTTCATCGGTAAACCAATTTTGACGGTATACTCCGCAGAAGCTTCATATAATCCGCAAGTTAACATCACGGCGTTAACGATGCGGCGGTTTTCTGAATTTATCCAACTGTTTTCACAAGCTAATAATTTTCCCAATAAAGCTAAATCCTGCACTCGTCCAGAGATACAGCATATTTGTTCATAAGTGTCAAGAGCAGTTTCAATATTTTCAATATATCCATTTTGAATCAGATGATGTGCGATCGCTATATTTGCAGGTGAACGATTAACACGAACTGAAGCCAACATTTCCAAATCTACATATAATTGACAACCTGCTGCTTTATTCAGCCATTCACAAAATAAATATGCGCGATTACTTGCATCCTGTCCAGGCAATTTATCAGATAAGGTAATAGCACCACTATTAATCATCGGGTTGCGGGGATGTCCATTATCAGCAACTAATTGTTGAAAAGAATTAAAAGGCGCTGGTGAAGGTTGAATTCCAACCCATTGAAATACATTTTGGGCTTCAAACAGTTTTAGCGAATACAATAGAGAAAATACCTTAATTACACTCATCAAAGGAAATACACAAGCTGTATCCCCCAAACTATAATTTTCCCCTGACTGACAGCAGATGTGAACCGCAAACCAATTAGGATCAGCTACAGCTAAAAGGGGAATACGTTCAATCACACTTCCCTGTTTTGCTTGGGTTTTCGCTTCCTGTACCCAAAGAGATAAATTATTTATATTGATTTTTGCGAGTTTTATCAAAACCGTCAATCTAAAATCTACAATCTCAACGTACTATGATTCCCCGTGTAAGATCACCAGAACTACCGCAAAATTACCCCTGGTTAAATACAGTTAAACCCTTATCTCTAAAATCGCTCAAAGGTAGAATTGTCATTTTAGACTTTTGGACATACTGTTGTATTAACTGTCTGCACATACTACCAGACTTGAAATATTTAGAGCGCAAATATCAAGATAGCCTAACTATTATTGGCGTTCACTCTGGGAAATTCGACAACGAAAAAGAAATTGAAAGCATCCGTCAAGCTATTCTGCGTTATGAAATTGAACACCCAGTTTTAGTTGATAATGATTTTCGTGTTTGGGAAAATTATACTGTCAGAGCCTGGCCAACTTTAATTATTATTGACCCACAAGGATACGTTATTGGGCAATTTGCTGGAGAAGGGCATCTTCAAGCCATTGAAAACATAATTATTCAACTTCAACAGAAAAATCAAGATCACATCAATTTTCAACAATTCCAATTCACTTTAGAAAAACAGCATCAACCATTAACTACACCCCTAGCATTTCCAGGTAAAGTCTTAGCTACACGAGCAGGTTTGTTTATTGCTGACTCTGGACATCATCGAATCGTCATGACTCGATTTAATGGTGAAATTCTTGATGTGATTGGTACAGGAAAATCTGGACTAACTGATGGTGCTTTTAATCAAGCACAGTTTTCTACACCCCAGGGCATGACATTTGATGATGAAAGTCAAATTCTTTACGTTGCTGATACAGAAAATTATGCCTTAAGACAAATTGACTTACGGCAGCAAGTGGTAGAAACTATTGCAGGAACTGGCCAGCAAAACCATATTATTAGTCCTCACGGAGGTGTTGCACTCGAAACAGCCTTGAATTCCCCTTGGGATTTACAAAAAGTAGGCAATAAATTGTTGATTGCAATGGCAGGATCACATCAAATTTGGAAAATGGATTTAGAACTAGGTACTATTCAAACCTTTGCTGGTACAGGTGCAGAAGGTTGTTTCGATAGCACATTGATGGAATGTGCCTTTGCTCAACCTAGCGGCATTACCACCAATGGTCAGGAATTATTTATTGCTGACAGTGAGGTTAGCTCAATTCGAGGAGTGGAACTCGACGAACAGGGTAAAGTGCGGACTATTTGTGGCAGTGCTATGTTATTTGGCTTTGGTGATATGGATGGAGAAAAGCTAGATGTTAGGTTGCAACACTGTTTAGGTGTAGAATATTTCCAAAATTATTTATGGGTAGCAGATACTTACAACCACAAAATTAAATTGGTAGATACCACGACGGGGAATTGTCAAACTGTCTTAGGAGACGGTTTACCTGGGTTTCAAGACGGACAAGGTAAGAATACTCGGTTTTCAGAACCTTCAGGACTCAGTGGCATAGATTCATATCTATATATAAGTGACACGAATAATCATGCCATCCGCCGTGTCAATTTAAAAACGCTAACCGTGCAAACATTAGATTTTCCTGGTTTGTGTGCGCCTAGCCTATGTCTGTCTTCTCATATATCTGCATTCTGAAAGATTGATTTGCAACGCCAAATTAACAAACACTGCCGTGTTAGTAGAAAAATACAGATTAAATAAACCGCATAAAGCCTTCGGCATAGCTTCGCTTACCGCAAAGCGTTCCGTAAGGAAAGATTGATAAAATCGAAGTAGCTTCCCGCAGGGCAGAAGGCAAATAAAAAAAGAATATAAGTAATCTTACGGTAGAAAGGGAGTATGTAAACCGGGCTATGATTACAAAAAATATATGGATTTAAGAGAATGTTTTAAAAGTTGTTGCGATGTATCAAAAATATTTAGATTACCCTAGTCTCTAATAAAGAGGGAAACTGGAGTTACAATCCTCTTTAAAACGGTAATTTAGGTTGATATTGAAACTTGACAAATATTCTCTAAGAGCGCTTAATAGATGTAATTTTTTTGCAAAAAAAATCAATCTACATGATCAAAATCAACATGAATAGCAAATACATTCCTTTGAATTGTGGTGATGACATCCTCTCTTTAGGAAAAGATATATTTAAAATAAGTAGATTTAAGGAGTTAGTTATCAGAGAAATTAGAGGAAATTTAATGCTACAAACTTGTAATTCTGAACAACAGTCTCAGGGATCAATTATACAATTATTTAAAACTGTTCAAGTGGGTGAAGAAGTTATAGATATAAATAACATTCAATTTCAGTTTTTTAAAGATTGTCAGTTACTAATTAGGGGTAATAAAAACTGGCAGATAGGAAAACTGAAGGTTCAGATATCTATATCACCTTTAGGTAAACAAGCAGATGAAGTATACATAGAATTTTATTCTAATGAATTGGATGAACCATTAACATTAGAAAATTTGCCACACATTTCTCAAAATATGACTTGGAGTAAGTCATATTAATTGGCACTAATGCAGCATAACAACCATCCTTCACATCGCCAAACGGCAAAAATAGCAACAAGCAAAGACGTAAAAATAAAATGGGAAATCAGAAAATTGATATAAATGAGTATGTTGAGCAAATGTCGTTGTTACTGAATTTGCAGATAAAAGATGAATATCGGGATGAGGTGGTAGTGAATTTTGAAAGAATCAAATCAATAGCAGAAATTGTCAATAATTTTCCTTTGGGAGAAGAAATTGAAATTGCACCCATGTTTGAACCATAAATGAACTATGAATGATGCTGTATCTATAGCTGAAAATGTTTTATCAGGTAAAATTAGCGCGTTAGAAGTTACTCAAACAGCATTAGCAAAAATTATTGCTAGGAATAATGAATTAAATTGTTTTACAGCTATTACCGCCAAAACAGCTTTAGAAGATGCAGCACATATTGATAAAAATATTGCTGAAGGTAAAAATATTGGTGTTTTATGTGGTGTACCTTTTGCGGTTAAAAATTTATTTGATATTGCTGGTTTAACAACGTTATCCGGTTCAAAAATTAACGCTGAAAATTCTCCAGCTACTGAAGATGCAACCGCTATTATTAGGTTAAAAAAAGCTGGTGCAGTGTTGGTGGGTGCGTTAAATATGGATGAATATGCTTATGGGTTTGTGACAGAAAATGCCCATTATGGTGCTACTCACAATCCTCATGATTTACAACGGGTTGCTGGGGGTTCTTCTGGTGGTTCTGCTGCTGCGGTTGCTGGAGGGTTGGTTCCTTTGACATTGGGTTCGGATACGAATGGTTCTATTCGTGTTCCTGCGGCTTTGTGTGGTGTGTTTGGTTTTAAACCGACGTATGGTAGGTTATCTCGTGCGGGTGTAAAATTATTCTCTAGCAGTTTAGACCATATTGGTCATTTTGCAACTTCAGTTAGAGATATTGCGACAATATTCGACGTTCTGCAAGGTGAGGATGACAAAGATCCAATTTGTACAAAACGCCCTGTTGAAGAGAGTTTATCACAAATAAATCATGATATTTCTCACCTGAGAATTGCGATCGCAGATGATTATTTTACTCAAAATTCTACATCGGCAGCTTTAGCAGCAGTACAAAAGGTGGCTGAAGCGTTGAATATCACCCAATATGTAAAAATACCAGAAGCAGACATTGCTCGTGCTGCGGCCTTTGTAATTACAGCTTGTGAAGGTGCAAATCTGCATTTAGAGAAATTGAAGTCCCGTCCGCAAGATTTTGATTTTGCCACACGCGATCGCTTTTTAGCTGGTGCATTAATTCCCGGCTCTTGGTATATTCAAGCACAGCGTTTTAGAAGATGGTATCGAGATCAAATCCGAGAAATATTTCAAAATTTAGATATAATAATTGCCCCCACTACACCGATTACATCCCCGTTAATTGGTCAGCAAACTATGATTTTAGATAGTGAAGAAATTCTTGTCCGTCCTCATTTAGGATTATTCACCCAACCATTATCTTTTATTGGATTACCAGTTTTATCAGTACCCATTCACAGCCCAAATTCTCTGCCTTTAGGTGTACAATTAATAGCAGCACCTTATAATGAAGTTCTGATTTTACAAATTGCAGCAGTCTTGGAATCACAGGGTGTAGTTTCATGCCAGATCAGTATTTAACTTACTCTACTAAATATTAGATAATTAGGGCTTGCTTAATAAAGCTAAAACTTAGATATATCAAGAGTTTGAAGGTTAAAAAGGTGAATCAGGTGCAAGGAATAAGCGTTGAAACTGTTCATTTACCTATCACTTGAAGAGATTCAAGACGATTCTTCTCTTCTTCTAATTCTTCCTCCTGAATTCTGACTCCTAGCCCATGACTTACGTCACGCTGCGCGAACACAGATAACTTTTTCAGCAAACCCTAATTAAGCATTGTGGATAAAACCCTTGCTTCACAATAGGATATAGCCTTTGCTAGATAAGTGAGAACATACAGTAATTATAAAATTGTCACACCAGGAAATTTTTATACTGGGAACGTTGGAAATCACGCTATAATCATTAAAGGCATAAATTAACTTAACCAGGTTATTAGCTCATCCAAATCCATCTTCCCATACTTGGGAAACTATATGTTAAAACTTATAATTACTGTATTCATTATTATTGCAGGTTCAGCACTTTGTTCTAGTATAGAAACAGCGCTGTTTTCTGTTTCAACGTTGAAAGTTAGACAATTAGCTCAATCAAAAAATCCAGCCGCAGTTGCGCTGCTGACGATTCGTGAAAACATGAATAGACCTATTGCTACTATTGTTATTCTCAATAATACTTTCAACATTATTGGTAGTATTCTTACAGGTAATATTGCAACTCAAGTATTAGGAGATAATTGGCTTGGTCTATTCTCAGGAATATTAACATTTTTGATTATCATCTTTGGAGAAATTATCCCTAAGACAATTGGAGAGAGATATTCTGAACAAATAGCCATACTTACAGCTATACCTATCACTGGACTTTCTATTGCTTTTACACCTTTAGTTTGGATTCTAGAAAATGTCACTGCACCCTTTTCTCAAGGGAGAAAAAGACCGACAACAAATGAAGCTGAAATAAAACTGTTAGCAAAAATTGGTCAGCAAGAAGGAATTATTCAAAGTGAAGAAGCAGAAATGATTCAGAGGGTATTTAGATTAAATGATGTGACAGCTTCAGATTTGATGACACCCCAAATTATGCTGACATATATACGTGGTAATTTAACTCTTGCTGAATCTAAATCAGATATTATTGCTTCCCAACATACGCGAATTATTGTTATTGATGAATCTATTGATCAAGTTATTGGATTTGCTCTCAAACAAAGCTTACTAACAGCAATGATTGAAGGTAGTAATGATCAAAAAATTGCAGATTTATGTCGAAATGTTCGCTTTGTTCCTGAAATAATCCGGGCTGATAAACTTCTGAAAAACTTTATAGAAGCCCGTGAACATCTTGCAGTAGTTGTTGATGAATATGGGTGTGTAGCTGGTGTTATTACTTTAGAGGATGTACTAGAGGTAATAACTGGTGAAATAGTAGATGAGACTGATAAAACTGTTGATTTACAAGAAATTGCCCGTAAAAAACGAGAAAGAATGTTGCAATCTATCAATATTTCTCATCCCAAAGAAACTATTGTTGATTAATCATAAATTACGGCACAGAATCCTTGATTTATCAATTAAATTTAGATTATATAGCCATTCTGAATAAGATGTTAACACCCTTTTTTATCTTCCTCTGCATTCTCTGCATCTCTGCGGTATAGCTATAGCTTGCGTGACGACGTAGGAGTCATACGCCACGAATTCCGTTCATAAATCCAATAGAATTGCTATATATTGCACTTAATCACTCGCGCTACTAAATAATAAAATCGCCTTTCTACTCCATCTAATAAAAACCACCCATAACGCCCCCACCAGGAATCAAACCAAAAAATTCCACTCGGTAAATGGGCTTCTGGTGCTGTAATATCAAAGGTCAAATCATCATAATACATCCACTTTTTATCTTTCTTCCAACCAACTTTATCACCAATAGCATCCCAAACTTCTCGATGAAATTTTCTAGTTCCTCGCAGACTTTGATAAATACGCCTTTGTACAGAAAAACCAAATCTGCCATTACTATATTTTACCCATAATTGGTCAAGAGTACGTATATCTTGACAAGGGAAATTATAAATATCTTTTTCACTTAACCAACCGTCATTTTCTCTTCCTGCTACGGCTAACATCACTCGTGTTGTTTCTTCATCTGCTTCTTTCCACTTCCCAGATGCAAGTAATTCCCGCAGTCGAGTGTAGTCCATTCCCACTACTGAAATTAGTTTTTCCTCTATCTCTTGAGAGGGTAACATACTAGCTAGACCTAGTAGTTCTCTAAATTCAAATACCGACTGAGGACGATTTTCTGGTTCCAAAGCCATTCCCTGAAGAATCGCATCATTTACTCTATCGCTAATTTGTGGATTAAATTGCTTTGGTGGTGGTAAAGTATTATTTTTATTTCTATATTCAGCAGGTATAGGTACTTTTTTAGTTAGTAAAGTATAGAGGGTAGCAGCTAAGGCATAAACATCGGTAAAAGCACCAAAATTGCCTCTTTTTTGATATTGTTCAATAGGTGCATAACCATCGGTTCTCTCATTAGTCATACTTTTGATTTGATCGTTGCTATACTCTCTTGCTAACCCAAAATCTATTAACACTACTTCTAATTTTCCCCGACGTAATAAGATATTACTAGGTTTGATATCTCGATGTAAAAATCCCTGGTGATGAATATATTCTAAAGCTTGTGCAATTTGGTCAATATATAGTAGTGCTTCTTCTTCTGCTAACACTCCATTATCATTAATATATTCTGCTAAATCTTCTCCATCTATATATTCCATGATCATGCACCAAAGTCCATCTTCCTGAATCACTTCATAGACTTTGACAATATGAGGATGAGAACATCTTGCTAACCGAACGGCTTCATTGACAAACTTTACCTGTAGCTGTTTAAAATCTACTCTATTTTGTTGAATATAATTGAGAGATTTGAGAACAAATAATTTAGATGTAGCCTTTTCTCTAATACTATAAGTGACTCCAAAGCCACCGCTACGCATCACTCTTTGGATAATAAATCTACCATTATTTAGATGTTGATTGGGCTGCCAAAGTTTCATTTATGTCTTATTGAACAATATTTGTGAGTTAACCTATTTCTACAAGGGAGGAGGGGCTAGTTTTGGGTTTGCTTGATTGGGAAGATGATAACTAAAGAAAAAAAGATAAGGTTGGGAAATCTTATACTAATTCTGTCACAGAATTTACTTATTGTTTCTAAAGCGAAAACAGATCCAGGTTTGAATCTATAGATTAGCTATGTCCTTTTATACTAGTGCGATCCAAGACTAAGCCTATTTGTAGTGGATTAACAGTTTTAACTTCTACCACCGTTTTATAAAGCGTATTTTTTGTTTTTAGCAGATTATTTCACGTCTTGAAGTGATGAAGGTGAGGTATTCCACACCCACCTTATCGGTTAGCACACCTTATGGATAGTTTGCAAATTTTGTTTACATTTGTTATATTTATTTACATAAAGCAACATAAGTTAAAACAAGAGGTTCCAGAATGACTATATTAATTGCTCTAATCGTTGTAGGTTGGTTAGCTGCTTCAGTTGTAGGTTCCCTGGCTTATTTTATGGGTGAGCAAACTAAGCCAATTCATGAGCGTAACTGGCGTTCTGAGTCTTTCGAGCGGTTAGCGCAGTCTATTACTGGTGTGGAAATAGACTATGGTCATCGCACTCCTGCTTATGTAATGGATGCTTATGCAAGCCGCACTTTACCTCAATAGTAGTAAAGGCAACTGTCATAAAATGTCTATAAAATTAACCCCCAGTCACGGTGCTGGGGGTTTTGCTGTTAGTATTTAAAATTACTTATTTCTTAGCTGCGCTGCATTAAACTGCGTTAACTACATTGGACGATAGGAGCGATAGTTAATATTGGGGAAAATATTATCCATTAACTCTACTTTTTCCAACCAACCGCTATCAACTTTGCCGATTTTCACATCTTCATACAGTTTATTAAACCGCATTAAGTGCGATCGCGTTCTTCTCACTGCATAAGGAACCATTGTTCCCGTTCGCATAATAAACGCCCAGTCTGAAGATTGTGCTAATAATAACTCCCGTGCTGCTTGGTTTAAAGCTTTCCACTGCAACTCATCCTCTGGTTCCAAGGTGGATATCTCAATCATCCGTTCCGCAGCTTTGTGTAAATGTGGGTAAACCCAGGCATTTGTCTCATTTAACCAATACTCATGAAACCCTTTATAACCCCAACTAGACTGAGCAGGACGACAAACTTGTTGAGTGGGATTAGCCCGCAAATAATCAGCTAAATGGGTCATTTCATAAGTTCCTTGGTCATACCAAGACTTACGGAACAGGTAATCAATAAACCAAGGGCCTTCATACCACCAATGACCAAATAACTCTGCATCATAAGGTGAAACAATAATTGGTGGGCGACCCATGATTCCGTGTAAATGCTCGGATTGCCGTTCACGGTTATACATAAAATTAGCGGCGTGATCTGCGGCTTTTTCCTTTGCCCAATAAGGATCATAGAGCGCTTTATCAGAGAGTCCTAAGCCACGACCTGTAATTTTATGATACTTAATACCTGTATTTTTCCTCTGACCATTGGGCATGATGTAAGGCTTAATATACTCATATTCAGCTTCCCAGCCCAAATCTTTGTAAAATTCCCGATATTCGGCTGCACCAGGATAGCCGACTTCAGAAGACCATACCTGTTGGGATGATTCATGATCTCGACCAAAGGCTGCTACACCAGGTTCGGTGAAAATTGGCGCATAAGTACCGAAGCGAGGACGGGGACGAGCGTATAAAATACCATGTCCATCAGTAAGGAAATAACGCAAACCTGCGTCTGCCAACATTCGGTCTAAACCTTCATAGTAGGCACATTCTGGCAACCAAATTCCTCTGGGTGCTTTGCCAAAAGTTTCTTCGTAATGTTCACAAGCTACTTGAATTTGCGCCCATACAGCTTGGGGATACATTTTCATCAGCGGTAAATACCCGTGAGTAGCACCGCAAGTGATAATTTCTAGGTTATTAGTATCTTGAAACCCTTTAAAAGCTGTGACTAAATCACCGTTATAGCGTTCCCATAATTCACGCGCTTCGTTGAACTCAGTCGCATAATGTTCCGCCAAATAACGAAGATGGCCGTTTTGAACATTGCGCTCGGCTTCTAGTTCTATTAATTCTTCTAATTGAGACAAATGTGCGTCGTAACGTTCTTGTAGCAGAGGATCACGCAGCATTGACACGAGAGGAGGTGTCATACTCATGGTGATTTTAAAGTCGATCCCGTCTCGTTTTAAGCCTTCAAATACTTTCAATAAGGGGATATATGTTTCGGTGATGGCTTCATAGAGCCATTCTTCTTCCAGCACGTAGTCACTTTCTGGGTGACGAACGAAGGGTAAGTGTGCATGAAGTACGAGTGCGACGTAGCCTATAGCCATAATAATTGTGTGTGTTTCTGTAAATTGAAGGTCGGGAGATTTGGCTGAAATTAACAATATTTTAAGACTTTATTGCGATCATTTTTGCAGGAGTTAAGGGAATAGAAAATCGGAGTGCATTTTTTCCAATCACCGAAAACAGGGTTCAGGTTCTATATGATTCTGACTTCCTTCTGACTCCTGACTCCTGACTCCTGACTCCTTTCACCTATTCCTCACTCTCTCGATATAACTCCTGTAAGTCCTGTAATTGAGTTTTGCGGGAAATGCGGCGATATTTTTTACTTTCTAATTTCGGCTCGTACTGACTCTGACCTTTGCCTTTAGATTTTAACTTCAGACTAGATTCGGGGTCAGCTTGCTGTTTAAGATGGGTTTGACGAGCGATCGCATCCCCTAAAAATTCCAAATAATGTTCATATCGTTCCCAGTCTTTACCCACAGCACAATCTGGCTCATCTCGATGGGTACAATCACTAAACCGACAGCTGGCAACTTCTAGTTGTTTTCTGGCTTCTGGGAAATAGTAAATTAATTCTTCTGGGCTACAATCCAAATCAGGTTGATTAAAACCAGGAGTATCAGCCAGCAAACCACCACTGGGCATTTCAAATAATTCTACATGACGGGTGGTATGGCGACCACGGGCTAATTTACCAGAAACTTCTCCCACGCGCAGGTTGATATCGGGAATTAGTCCGTTAATCAGGCTTGATTTTCCCACACCGGAAGGCCCGGCAATCACAGTAATTTTATTGTTTAAATAGTTTGCTATGTGGTCAATATTAATTTGGTTTTGAACACTGATAAAAAGTGGTTGATAACCCCAAGCTAGTAAGCGATCGCTAATTTGCTGTTTTTCAAGAGGGGAAATTAGATCACATTTATTCAAACACAACAGCACATCAACGCCTGTAGACTCAGCTTTAATTAAAAATCTGCTCAATTGGACAGGTTCTAAAGGCGGATCAGCTACCGCAAATACCAGTAGAATTTGGTTAACATTAGCGATCGCTGGTCGGTCTAACTCACTTTGTCGGGGGAGAACATCACCAATAGCTCCCCGTCCCCCGTACCAATCAGGTTCTTCTACAATAACGCGATCGCCCACCATCACATTTTGACCAATTTTTTTCAGGCGTGTTCTGCGTGTACAGAGGAGAATTGGGGAAGAAGGTGACAGGGAACAGGGAACAGGTGACAGTGAAGAGGAACTATCTATGATTTCTTCCTCCTGACTCCTGAACGGCAGTTGCTTCAAGTCGGGAAACCCGCCCAACGCACTGCCTCCTCCTGACTCCTGACTCCTTTCTAAATCCATCTGTACCCGATAAAAATTAGCCTGTACAGCTAAGACCGTACCCCATAAAGGTCCATTAGTAACAGTTTCACCTTTCATTCGGCAACTACAGGACGGCGTACTAACAGAGAAAAATAGCCAGAACAATCCGTAATAGTTTCTACTTGAAAACCTGCCATTGTCAGGCTATCAGGAACTTGTTCAATAGGTTCTCCAGCATCTAACCAGACTTCCAACAAACCACCATCTGGCATTTGCTCCAAACGGAGTTTTGTCCGCACAAAATTAATCGGACAAGGAGTACCGCGCAAATCCAGTTGAGCATCAGGAGTTAACAGGGAAGATACACTCATTACTTAAATAGATTTCCCAAAAAACCTTGACCACCTTTACCAGTCCTATCTCCCTTAATTTTAGCTAGTTTCTCCAGTAGTTCCCTTTCCTCTGGGGTAATCTTATTGGGAATATCAATTAACACTGTGAGCATATGGTCTCCCCGACTCACAGGATTTCCCAACCGAGGAACACCGCGATTTTCCAGCTTCATCACCGTATTGGGCTGAGTTCCTGGGGGAATCATTAACTCCACAAGTCCATCTACAGTATTCACCTCCAAACGGCAGCCTAAAATTGCTTGCAGGTAGCTGAGTTTAATTTCCGAAATAACATTAATTCCATCGCGCTGGAATTCCTCATCTTCATTCACAAACAAATAGACATACAAATCTCCAGGTGGGCCTCCGCGTTGACCAGCATCACCTTCTTGGGAGATTCGCAAACGAGTGCCATTATCTACCCCAGCCGGAATAGTAATTTTCAATTTTTTCGTGACCTGATTTGCGCCTTTACCGTCGCAAGCATCACATTTATCTTCAACTACTGTTCCCGTTCCATTACAAGTGGGACAAGTAGAGACTTGGGTAAAGCTGCCAAAAGGCGTTCTCGTCACACGTCTGACTTGACCAGAACCAGCACAAGTTGCACAAGTTCGGGGACGAGTTCCTGGTTTAGCACCAGAACCGCTACAAACTTCACAAGTTTCTAGATGAGAAATCCGAATTTCTTTTTCGCCACCAAATACCGCTTCCCGAAAATCTAACTTCAGGTCTAGGCGTAGATCATCACCCCGCACAGGACCACTACGTCGTCTTTGCTGCTGGGTTGGACTACCCATGCCGCCAGCAAAGCCACTGAATATGCTTTCAAAGATATCAGCAAAACCGCCCATATCCCCCATATCTTGGAAGCCAGCGCCAGCAGCAGCACCAGATACACCAGCTTCACCAAAACGGTTATAACGCTCGCGGGTTTCTGGCTCAGACAGCACTTCATAAGCGCGGTTGATTTCCTTGAACCGTTCTTCAGCACCAGGTTCTTTGTTCACATCTGGGTGATACTTCCGGGCTTGGCGGCGATAAGCCTGTTTAATTTCTTCTTTGTCGGCGTCACGAGAGACACCCAAAATTTCATAATAGTCGCGGGCCATAAAGCAAGGGTAAAAGTTAGAAGTAAGAAAGCAGAAGTACTTAAAGGAATCAGGTTAAGGAATTAGAGACAATACTTAATTTTTGTTAATAAAGCCACACAATTTTCAATGCATAAAGCTGTCTCTTTTACAATTGTGCTATTTAGATTGGTCAAACTAGTCTCAGCAGACAGAGGAACTAGCCGTACTATTTAGTGTGGAAAACCACCATATACTTTTAGTCGCATCTGTAATATGAGGAATTTTATTCCCCTACAATTCGCTTCTACAATTTAGCAAACCTTGGAGATATAAAACCATGTTGCTTAGATATTAAAAATTTTGGGAACTGGTAATTGGTAATAGAAAAAACTCTTATCCTTACCGTTTACCCATTCACTAGTCTATCGCTTCATAATCAGCCGAAGCCGTATTATCCTCATCAAAATCAAAATTGAATTGTGGTATTGCTGTTTCAGTCATAGCATTTTCTTCTATTAAAGTTACGGAAATATCAGTACGTTCTTTTTCCTCTTCCTGTAATTCCGGGGTTGTGTCTGTTGAGCTACTAGCTCGTTTATAAACATCTGCACCGATCGCAAACAGAGTTTGTTTAAATTCCTCTAATATGGGACTAAAGGTAACTGCGGTGATCGCAGGGTCACTCATGGCCGCTTGGAGTTTGGTAAATTTCTCCTGTGCCGAAGCTTTAACTTTTTCACCAATTAAGTCACTATTCTCCTTTAAAGTAGACGTGTAACTTGCCAACAGGTTATCGGCTTGGTTTTTTAGTTCAATCAGTTCTTTGCGTTTTTTATCTTCTTCGGCAAATAATTCAGCTTGTTGCCGCATTCTTTCGACTTCGGTTTGACTTAAACCACCTGTATTAGTAATGCGAATACTTTGTTCCCTACCTGTACCCTTATCTTGAGCAGCAACTTTGAGAATGCCGTTAACATCTATGTCAAAAGCTACCTCAATTTGTGGTACACCACGAGGAGCAGGGGGAATACCGGCTAAGAGAAACTTACCAAGAGTTTTGTTATCTCGTGCCATTGCTCGTTCTCCTTGAAGAACGTGTATTTCCACGGAATTTTGACCATCAACTGCTGTAGAAAAGACTTGGGATTTACTGGTGGGAATGGTGGTATTACGTTCAATGATTTTAGTGAATACTTCCCCAAGGGTTTCTAGTCCTAAAGATAGGGGAGTGACATCTAAAAGTAACAGGGTATCGACTTCTCCACCGAGAACTCCCGCTTGAACGGCTGCGCCTAGTGCTACAGCTTCATCCGGGTTAACAGAGCGATCAGGCGTTTTGCCATTGTAGAACTTGATCACAGCATTGAGAACTGCGGGGACGCGAGTAGAACCACCCACTAAGATAATGCGATCGATATCTTGTGGTTTGAGGTCTGCATCTTTGAGAGCTTGGATCATTGGTTCGATGGTAGCTGCAATTAAATGTGCTGTGAGTTCTTCAAATTTAGAACGACTCAGTTCCATCTCCAGATGCTTAGGCCCTGTTTCATCAGCAGTGATAAATGGCAAGTTAATGGAGGTATTTACCATGCTGGAAAGTTCAATTTTTGCTTTTTCTGCTGCCTCCCGCAAACGTTGCAGCGCCATTTTATCTTTAGCAATGTCGATCTTCTCTTGTTCTTTAAATTGCTCTACCATCCAGAGGACAAGACAATTGTCAAAGTCGTCTCCACCTAGTTGATTGTTGCCACTAGTGGCTTTAACTTCAAAAACTCCATCTCCTAGTTGCAGGATAGAGACATCAAAAGTTCCACCTCCCAAGTCGAATACTAAAATCAGTTGTTCTTGGTCTTGCTTGTCTAAACCAAAGGCTAAAGCTGCGGCGGTTGGCTCATTGATGATCCGTAAAACTTCTAAGCCAGCAATTGTTCCAGCGTCTTTAGTTGCTTGTCTTTGGGCATCTGTAAAATATGCTGGTACTGTAATCACTGCTTGAGTGACTTCTTCACCTAAAAAGTTTTCTGCCTCCTGTTTGAGTTTTTGCAGGATCATGGCAGATATTTCTTGGGGTGTGTAATTGCGTCCGCGAATCTGCACGTCAACGGTATCGTCTCGACCTTTGACACAGTTATAGGGTACGCGATCGCGTTCTAATTCAGTATCATCCCAACGGCGACCAATAAACCTTTTGATACTATAAATTGTATTTTCAGCATTAGTGATAGATTGTCGTTTAGCCAGCTGACCAACTAAAAGATCGCCACTCTTGCCAAATCCGACAATACTAGGAGTAGTGCGTCCCCCTTCGGAATTAGCAATCACTATCGGTTGGCCACCTTCGACAATAGCAACGCAACTATTAGTAGTGCCTAAGTCAATCCCAATAACTTTTCCCATACTGACAGTATTCTTGATTGAGTGCTTTTACCGTGATTTTTCGCCGACTATCGTTTTTACTCAGGGCTGGAAGCCCAGGAAATTTCTGTGTAAATTTTAGCTACTACTATAGTAGTGATACATAGAATTATATCGAAGTCTGCTACCGAGTCTTTGATGAGAAACACTGCCGGAGGGGGCTGATCAACCTATACAAGGTCAACAGCCCGCCTTTTCTCCAGAAACGCGATTCTGACTCTTGTGAGAATCTAGAACTTTTTAGTCAGCACGACGAGCGAATACAGTTTAACTATTTTCTTGATTCGATTCATTTTCTGGCTCTGTAGGTGTATCTTCTGTAGGAGCTGCCACTTTCACCATTGCATGGCGCAGTACACGTTCTCCCAAATAATATCCGCGTACTAACTCCTCTAATACTGTACCTTCTGGATGTTCATTCGTAGGTTCCCGCATTACTGCTTCGTGCAGATTAGGATCAAATTCTTCACCTTCAGGCCGCATTGGTGAAACACCTAAGCGTTTGAGACAATCCACTAATTGTTTATAAACTCCTTGATAACTTTTGTGAATTGTCATCTCACCTTCTGATTGTGGCTTGAGGTGCGATCGCGCCCGCTCAAAATTATCAACAACAGGCAACAATTCCATAATTGTATTTCTCTTCATCTGCATCTCCATGTCTTCTTTTTCTTTGGAGGTGCGTTTGCGGTAATTTTCAAAATCTGCGGCAATCCGCATATATTGATTACTACGATCTTCTAGTTGCGTTTTCACGGACTCAAGTTGTTGAGCCAATTCTGCTAAAGCTGGCGTATCCACTTCTATTTTTTCTGCCGCAGCGACGTTATTTTCTTCGACGAGTGTAGGTTCTCCCGGTATATTATTTTGGGTTGCCATTTGCTCAGTTACGTCGCTGCCAGATTCATTATGGTTATTGTCGGTTGGGGAGTCGCTCTTCATTGCTTGCTTTACCTCTATTGGTTGACCCAATTGCTGGTTTGTATCGTTTACTTGTTTATTTTCTTCTATCATTGTCTACTCATCCCAGATGCTTTTTACGGCAGAGCGTCAAGCAATTGTGGATTGCGGATCGGGATTCCAGATTTAGTCTCTATCTAAAGACATAGATTTGGTTTTTGATTTCAGGATTTTTGGTTTTGGTTTTATTCCATAGTTGAAACTGCCGTTGCGCTGTAATAGCTTTTAGATTTTGTCTTTTTAATCTAAAGTCTGAGGGACACATCTTGCAACAGTTACTGTTTAGGACTGACAACAGCGGCTAATTTAACCACCGAATTTTCCTAGAAGTGATGTCACTATTATCTTATTGTGGCAAATGGGGAACAAATGAGCGGTAATTAATCGCCTGCGTCCCTGATCATAAGTCAGTTTTTTAACTAATTACAAGCATGGTAATCTAAAAGCTGCCAGGACTTATGCAACTGGCATACAAGTAAGTACGTCAGATGTCCAAAATCTGTTGATACTATACTGCAAACGGGCAAAATTTGTACTTATTTCATACTGTTCAGGGAGTGTGGCGTATGAATCTTAAGTCGTTACGTAAAAAAAGGCGCACCAGTACCTAGAATCGTGCTAAAAATAAAAAATTTTAAGAAGAAAAATTTTAAACTGTAATTTAATACAGCCACTATGAGAATAATTGACTACAGTGTGGGAATACTTAAATAAGAGATTTCCTTGCGAGATTGCTTATGACTTACTCGTCACCACAACGGCGTAGCACCGCTCTAACGACAAGAACAGAGTTTTCGCCCTTCGGCAACAAGCTGGTACAATCTGGCTATATCAACAGTGAACAGATGAAGCAGGCGCTGATTGAAAGCCGCAAGTCTGGCAAAATGTTGACAGATGTACTAGAGTCAATCACTGGGCAACAACTATCACCTGAATTTCTCAGGGAATACAAAAAACAACATTTATTTGAACTCAAAATACTATACGGCGTTGAATTCCTAGATCCTGAAGTTAATCAAATTGGCGACCTGATGGTAAGTCAATTGATTGAAACCCTGATTCCAGTGGATATCTGTCGTCGTCATCGTCTAGTACCTCTGTCAAGACACGATGACAAAACCCCGCCTTATGTGTTAGTGGCAATGGTTGATCCGGATAATCTAGAGGCATCTGATGACCTCAACCGGATTTTGCGTAACCAAAATTTGTCCTTACAGAGGATGGTAATTACTCAGGAAGATTACCAACAACTGATTAATCAATACTTAGATGAGTTTGCTGTTAAACAAAAGCAACTCGAACAAGAAAAGTTTACAGATGTTGGTCAAGATTTAGTAGATATCGAAAATCTGAATGATGAAGAAGTTGCTGAAGATAAGGATGCGGACATAAATGCATCTATTAAGGATGCTGAAGATGCACCTATCATCAAACTTGTCAACAGAATCCTGTTCAAAGCTTTGCATGAAGGTGTTTCGGATATTCACATCGAACCACAAGAGGAAAACTTAAGAATTCGGTTCCGCAAAGATGGGGTGCTGCGTGAAGCTTTTCCCGCTATGCCCAAAAAAATTATTTTGGCGGTGACAGCCCGATTTAAAATCATTGCTAATTTAGATATCGCTGAGAGACGCTTACCCCAAGATGGACGCATTCGCAGATTGTTTGAAGGGAGGAAAGTAGATTTCCGTGTCAATACCTTACCCAGTCGCTATGGGGAAAAAGTGGTACTACGGATTTTGGATAATTCATCAACTCAACTGGGATTGGATAAGTTAATTACTGATGCAGAGACTCTGCATATTGTCCAGGATATGGTCAGTAGGCCTTTCGGGTTGATTTTGGTGACAGGTCCGACTGGTTCTGGTAAAACGACTTCGTTGTATTCGGCATTGGCAGAAAAGAATGATCCGGGGATTAATATCAGTACTGTAGAAGACCCGATTGAGTACAGTTTGCCAGGGATTACTCAGGTACAGGTAATACGAGAAAAAGGACTGGATTTTTCGACAGCGTTAAGAGCCTTCTTACGACAAGATCCTGATGTGTTATTGGTGGGTGAAACACGGGATAAGGAAACGGCGAAAACGGCGATTGAGGCGGCTTTGACAGGTCACTTGGTTTTAACTACCTTACACACAAATGATGCTCCTGGTGCGATCGCTCGTTTGGGAGAAATGGAAATTGAACCATTCATGGTTTCCAGTTCCCTAATTGGTGTTTTAGCACAACGTTTAGTACGTCGTGTCTGTTCAGAGTGTCGGATTCCCTATACTCCCACTACCGAAGAACTTGCTCGTTATGGGTTATCAGCTTCTACAGATGTGGGTATAACCTTCTATAAAGCTAACTCACTACTTCCAGAAGCGATCGCAGAAGCTCAAACCAAAAATCAGCTTTGCCAAAAATGTAATGGTGTTGGCTATAAGGGACGTGTTGGTGTTTATGAAGTCATGCGAATCACCGAAACCCTCCAAACTCTCATCAACGAAGACGCACCCACAGAACGCATTAAAGAAGTAGCAGTAGAAGAAGGGATGAAAACCTTACTCGCTTACAGTCTCGATTTAGTCCGTCAAGGTGCCACCACACTAGAAGAAGTTGATCGAGTCACATTTACTGATACAGGTTTGGAAGCTGAATTGAAAGCAAAACGCAAGAGCGGTCTAACCTGCAAAACTTGTGATGCCACATTACAACAAGAATGGCTAGATTGTCCTTACTGTATGACACCTCGTTTTCAAGATTAGTGTCAGGAGTCAGGAGGAAAGATATAGTTTCAAAACCTTTGATTTCTTGGAATTAATTTACTTAGTCTTTTAATTGTGAATTTTGAATTTTAAATTGGAGAACAACTATGGAAATGATGATTGAAGACTTGATGGAGCAGCTAATTGATATGGGTGGTTCAGATCTGCACTTATCAGCAGGTTTGCCTCCCTACTTCCGCGTCAGTGGTCATCTGACTCCCATTGGAGATCACATACTAACCGCAGATGAATGCCAAAGACTGATTTTTAGTATGCTCAACAACACCCAGCGCAAAACCTTAGAACAAACCTGGGAATTAGATTGTTCCTATGGTGTCAAAGGATTAGCTCGCTTTCGGGTGAATGTCTACAAAGAACGTGGTGCTTATGCAGCTTGTTTACGAGCATTAAGTTCTAAAATTCCTAACTTTGAAAAATTAGGTCTACCAGATGTCGTCCGGGAAATGTCTGAAAAGCCCAGAGGATTAATTCTCGTCACCGGGCCTACAGGTTCCGGAAAGACTACTACTCTAGCCGCAATGATTGACCTCATTAACCGCACTAGAGCAGAACATATATTAACAGTAGAAGACCCCGTAGAATTTGTTTACGAACCAGTTAAAAGTTTAGTTCACCAACGTCAACTAGGTGAAGATACTAAAAGCTTTGCTAACGCCTTAAAAGCTGCTTTGCGGGAAGATCCAGATATTATTCTGGTAGGAGAAATGCGAGATTTGGAAACAATTTCTTTGGCAATTTCCGCAGCGGAAACCGGACACTTGGTATTTGGAACACTGCACACCAGTTCAGCTGCACAAACTGTTGACCGGATGATTGACGTTTTCCCTCATGAAAGACAAACCCAAGTTCGGGTACAGTTATCCAACTCTTTAGTAGCAGTCTTTAGCCAAACTTTAGTACCCAAGAAAAATCCTAAGCCAGGTGAATATGGTCGAATCATGGCTCAAGAAATTATGATTATTACTCCTGCTATTTCCAACCTAATTCGTGAAGGTAAAACAGCCCAAATTTATTCAGCTATCCAAACTGGCGGTAAATTGGGAATGCAAACTCTCGAAAAAGTCTTAGCTGATTTATACAAAACTGGAGCTATCTCCTTTGAAGCAGCTATGTCTAAAACTTCTAAACCCGATGAAGTTCAACGTCTAATTGGGACAACAGCACCTGCTGCTGCTGGTGCAAAACCTGGTACTGCTGCTAGAACTCGTTAAAATTGGTGACTGGGGATTGGGAACTGGAAACAGACAGCAGAAGAAAGTTTACCAATCACCAATTACCAATTGCCAATTACCAATTACCAATTACCAAATTTATGCCAACTTATCTTGCCCGTATTCGCGATTCTGAAGGAAAATCTCGCACAGAGAAATTTGTTGCTGATTCCTTAACAGATGCTCGAACTGATCTCAGAAATAAAGGTTTTGTTGTCCAAGAATTAAAAGAATCTCAAAGCTTGGCTTCAATCCTTGATTTCAAAAAATTTCAGAATTCTTTGGTGAAAGTTTCTGTTAAAGATAAAGCCGTTTTTTCCCGTCAATTTGCTGCTTTGGTAAATGCAGGTGTAGCAATTGTCAGAGGATTAGGAGTACTTTCTGAACAGTGTAGTAATCCTAAACTTAAACAAGCTCTGATTGAGATTTGTGCCGATGTTCAAACTGGAGTTAATCTTTCAGATTCCATGCGTAAACATCCTGACTGTTTTGATGGTTTGTATGTCAGTATGGTTCAAGCAGGAGAAATAGGTGGTGTACTTGATGAAGTATTAAATCGCCTAGCAAAATTATTAGAAGATGTAGCTCGATTACAAAACCAAATTAAATCAGCACTATCTTATCCTGTAGTAGTAGGTTTTTTAGCCACCGCTATTTTTGTGGGTATGACAGTTTTTTTGATTCCTATTTTTGCCAACATTTTTGAAGATATAGGAGTGGAATTACCTCCATTAACACAATTTTTGATGACCTGTAGTAGAATACTGCGAAGTTGGTGGTCTTTAGCGATCATTGGTGCTTTTATGGCATTATCGTTTGTTTATAAACAGTATTACAAAACCCGTGTTGGCAAGGAAAATATTGACCGTCTTTCTTTAAAAGTACCTTTGTTTGGTGACTTGATTCAAAAATCGTCAGTAGCTCGTTTTAGTCGGACTTTTGGTTCTCTAACTCGTTCAGGAGTACCAATTCTAACTTGCTTGGAAATCGTGCGGGATACATCAGGAAATCAAGTAGTTGCTAATGCCATAGATGCAGCCCGTTTAGATGTTCAACAAGGAGGTATGATTAGTACTGCCTTGCAAAAAGATGCAGTTTTTCCCGCTATGGCAATTCAGATGATGAGCATCGGAGAAGAAACTGGGGAATTAGATGCTATGTTGATGAAAGTTGCTGATTTCTATGAAGATGAAGTAGAACAAGCAGTTAAAGCACTAACCAGCGTTTTGGAGCCTCTAATGATTGTAGTTCTTGGGGGTATGGTTGGTACAATTTTGTTAGCAATGTATCTGCCTATGTTTAAGGTATTTGAAACCCTGGGCTAAAAAATCAGTTATCAGTGAACAGTAAACAAACTGATAACTGAATAATTGATAACTGAATAATAACTAAAAAATTATGTCTGTACAAAAATCTTTTTATGAAGGTAGTTTGGCGGAGTATAGTAATCATATAGCTGCGATCGCACTCCTCAAACAACATCGTCCCTATTTGGAGATGATTCCGAGTCTGCGTCGTCCTGCTGAAAGTGTCATCACTATCCCTTTACCCATAGTCCGTCTCCGTGATATTGAGGCTAAAACCTCACAGACTTTATGTTTACCCTGTGATATCGCCATTTTGATGTGTGACCCAGAATGGAAAATCAAAACCGGCGCGGAAATATTGCTCTTTATTCATCGTCCTCACGAAGACTTTTCCGACTTATTGAGACGTTGGCGACAATCTCAAGTCTGGTTAGACAAAGACTATGAATGGTTAATGCACCCTCGTCACAGTCATATTTTAAGTGATGGAGCTAATACAATTTATCCTCTGTTTGTAATTTTTAATGAGACATCAGAACGCATTCAGAGGGGTTTGGTAGGTGCTGAACTGCCTTTTGTAATTCAAGCACCACCAGTTGTGATTGAAGAAGAGGGCGTGGAGTCTTTTTCTTCTTCCGAACTTCCACCAACTTAGAAGAGGCGATAGGTAAAAGTCTGAATCAGGATTTGCAGGATTTAAGGATTGTCAGGATTAATATAATTTTTTCATCCAGTCCCCAGTCCTCACAGGTGTAGGTTTTTTACATTGTCGTGAGGGCAAGACTTGGGGGACAAGGCTGACAAGGTGACAAGGGAGGAAAACTTGAGAAACTCTGTATGATTAGCAACAAGAATAGCCCGTCAACAGACTATTATCCGTATAAAATCTTCCTTGTCTACCAATACCTCCTTGTCTTCCTAGTCCTGCCTTCACAGTTAATATTAAACACCTACCCTTGTGAGAGTCCCCAATCCCCTATTTTACAAACTTCGGCATAATTTCCGCTGCGGTGAATAAGCCAGAAATGCCCCGTTGATGTAATTCTTGACCAGCTTTGAGATAACCAAAAGCAGGACCGCATACATTAGCAGCCATACTGGTTTCATCGCCTAAAGTAAAAGTGTGGGTAGAAATTTTGCCTTCAAAGGTGCGTCCGGTGATTTTCACATTGGTACTGAGGGGTTTTTTGGGATTGCGGGTATCCACTACACCACCAACTGTGACTCTATCCCGTGAACAAATTCCCGCTATTTCTAACATCACATCATCGGCGTGTTCCATATTTTCCAAAGTTAATACGCCGTTGGTTTTATCTAGTAATGCTTCTACCTCTGCGTCAGTCATCGCCCTAGCTGCTTCTACACTATAACCGGGCATATGTCCAATATCTTCCCGAACAGTAGCACGGTAAGCTTCCCAGTTACCAATTCCCACACCAAAGGTAATTACCACATTGTGAATTTCCGCGTAACTTTGGGCGGCTAATGCGGCGGCGGCGGTTAACAGTCCAGGGGTAGCACCACAGCCAGTCATATAAGTAATTCCCGCAGCTTGCAGTTCGTCTTTCATGGCTAGAAGTTGTTCTACTGCACTGGTGCGTTTAATAGCATCCACCAGCACACCTTTCCAACCGGCTTGGATAAACTCTTTAGCGACGTTGGGGATAAAGTCGTTGGGGAGGTTAGGTAAAGCCAGGAAATAACCATCTACAGCGTCACCTGTGGCTTGAATTAAATCCTGAATGCTGTTATTGCTTAATGTCCCAACAGGTTCTAAATAACCCACTGTACCTTGATTTTGGTAAGTGGTAATGCAAGCATCAGTGTTTAAGCCTTCGGTGGAGTAAGCATAACCTTTTTGGTCTGCGGCTGCGACTAATATCATTTCCCGTTTGCTGGAAAGGAGTTTGGCGGCTGCTTGGCCGAGTCCACCAAAACCCAGGACTCCGACGCGGATAGGTTGGTTTGTTGGTTGTGTGTTCATAGTTAATTTAGTGGGGCGTATAAACCTTAAATTTTACGTATAATAACGTAAGTTGTTAGTTAGGGAAACAGTCTGATAGCGTAGCGTGGTGCAAGCCATATCAGGATATCCAGGATTAAAGGATGATCAGGATGAAAATAGGCATTACCTATTACTAGCCTTAACCAGCTTCAACTATTTTATTTACAAAACTCTTATTATATATGAATTTCGACTCTCCCATTTTGCAATTTTATTCGGGAAATGCGCCAGATACACGAAATCGCATGATAGAGCAGATATGGCAGCAAGATCATGTATGGTTAGAAAAGACCCATGATTATATTCAGTGGTTATTTCCACTAATTGAGGGGAGTCGTTTTCATGCTCAAGCCCCAATTTTAACGGAGTCAGATATTCTAGTTTTTAGGAATAGTGAAACTTTGCGAGAGAATTTAAGCAAGTCTCTGAATTTGATGCTTGATTTTTATGGATTGTCATTAGTTGAAAAGGAAAATAATCAAGTTGAGATTATTCTATCGGCTTCATTTTCTCAACGTAAGCAAATATGGGTTCACTGGGGGAATCATAATTATATGAGAATAACTAGAATTTTGAAATGTCTCCGTTTGGTGGGATTGGATATATACGCGCAAGCTTTTTTTAAGTGTTTGCAGGAAATCTATATTTTAGAAAAGGGTGAAATTACTAACCTTACTTTATCCTATTGGCAAGAGGCTTTACAGGTTTAATTATGCTTGATTTTTATGGGTTATCAACTAGAAAAAAGCTATAATTGCCTCAACGTTATTTAAGATAGCTTAAAAATCGTGAGCCAACTATTAACCCTGGAACTGAACGATGACGTTTATACAGCTTTGCAGCAACAAGCTACAGCAGTGGGACTTTCAGTAGCAGAATTAGTTGCTGCTTCCCTAAATCGTCAGTATAGCTCAGTTATTCCTAAATCTTATCCTCCAGAAGCAAGGGCTAAAGAGTTTCGTGAATGGGTTTCTCAATTTCCTGAAACTGGTCTAAGTTTACCTAATGAAGCTTTTAGCCGAGATAGTATTTACGAAGAATGACGAGATATATTCTTGATACTAATGTTGTGATGCGCTTCTGTAATCCTTCTGATGTTCAGCATCACCTAGCACTGAATTCAGTTTTAATAAAATAAATCCTATGCCAGCTAAAGACATCTATCACAATACTGTAAAAAATGCACTCATCAAAGATGGTTGGAAAATTATCCATGATCCTTTGCGGATTCGTTTAGCGAGAGGTAAAAACCTATTTGTTGATTTAGGCGCTGAGAGATTATTAGCAGCAGAACGAGAAACCGAAAAAATAGCTGTTGAGGTGAAAAGTTTTACAAGACCTTCGGATATAAAAGACTTGGAAGATGCTGTTGGTCAATTTGTTTTATATGATCATTTATTAGCACGTTATTATCCTGAATATAAGTTATTTCTGGCTGTGAGTGAAAGCACTTGTAAAACAGTTTTTGAAGAAGAAGCAGGTCAAACTTTAATTGAAGATGGTGTGATTCGTTTATTTAGTTTCGATTCTGAACAGGAGGTAATTGTCAAATGGATTCCTTAACTAATCAATATCGTCAAATTATTCAACAAATTCTCGAAGGATATGCTGATTTTATTGGCAATGATGAACAAGTTAAAGTTGAACTGGTGTTAGATGAAAAAAATGATCGTTATTTATTAGTAGAAACTGGTTGGAAAAATGGTTATCGGATATATGGAACTTTATTACATCTTGATTTAATTGATGCTAAGGTTTGGATTCAACATGATGGGACTGAGGAGGGTATTGCTAATGATTTGGTTGCTGCGGGAATACCAAAAGCACATATTATTTTAGGGTTTAAAGCTCCTGAAGTTAGGAAATATACGGAATTTGCTGTTTCTTAAATTTTGTAAATACTTGGAAATACCTCAGCGTTTTGATGGTTATGGTGGTGGAATTGTTTTGATTATGCTACAAGTAAAGATAAAGTTTAGGTAATCTAAAAATATGGCAAAACCAACGAATTTTGGTGATAGATGGGAAATTATTGAGTCATATGGTGAAGGTGGTCAGTCTTGGGTGTATCGTGTCAAAGATTTAGCAGGAGAATTTACTGAAGATTGTATTCTAAAAAGATTGAAAAATACTAAACGACTTGACAGATTTGAGCAGGAAGTTAGGGCAGGAATAGAATTGAATCATCCTCAGATTCCCCCAATTTTAGATAAAAATCTACAAACTCAACCTTATTATTTTGTAACTAAATACTACCAAGGTCATACATTAACTAATGTTGTAACTAATGATGGACTATTAGAGCCACTCAAAGCACTAACAGTTTTTATAAAAATATGTGAACCAGTAGCGTATGCACATGAAAATGGTATAGTACATCGTGACTTAAAACCCGATAATATAATTCTTGATCAAGATGATAATCCTATAATTCTTGACTTTGGTATTTGCTACTTTAGAGATGAAAATAACCGTTTCACGGAGACTATGGAGCAAGTCGGCTCTCGATATTATATTGCACCTGAATTAGAAAATGGACGCACTGATCAAGTAACTGATGCTGTTGATTCATACGCATTAGGCAAAATCTTGTATTTTTTGCTGACTGGAAAAATATTTGCTAGGGAAAACTACAATGACTCTAACGATCTATCTACTGTATGTAAAAATCCTCAACTCGATTATGTAACAAAAAAAATATTAGCTAAATCAGTTGTTGAGCAGCCCAGTGCGCGTAGTTCAGTATCTGAGTTGAAAGAATTTGCCGAAACAGTTAGACGCTTAATCTATGAACATTTCTATCCTAATAAAGTTGGTTCACGATGTCGTTTTTGTGGTGAAGGTACTTATGAATCGTTCCGTTCTGATTATCTACAAATTTCCAATAACTGGTCTGGTTTCGAGGCTATTTCTTGTAACGTCTGTCAAAACATACAGTTTTTCAAAAGTTCAAAGCCTTCCGGTTTTATTTAACCAATATAAAACCTTCTGTTCTACTGTATGAGTCATGAAAACAAGAATGTCTAAAACAATCGCATTTATTGATGTAGAGTTAAGAACGATCGCATTATCTGATGTAGAGTTAAGAGCGATCGCATTATCTGATTTAGAGTAGAGAGCGATCGCATTTCTGAGGTAGAGTGAAGAGCGATATCTACGATGGGCTATGCCTACGCTTATCATTTATAATGAATATATTGCAATAGTCAATGTCACGAGGATTAGAAAAATGGACGTTACAAAACTTAGTGACAAAACAATAGAAGTATCTGATATTACAGCTTGGGATAAAAATGGACAGAAACTGTTAGTATCAAAAGTTAGAGCTAGAGATATTGTAGAAGATATTACCGGAAAGGTTGAAGATATTCTCAAGTTTGAACATGAACACAATAGAGTGATAATTCCTTATGCTATGACAGCTACCCGTGAAGAAATTAAATTTTTTCGATGGGATGGGGAAAAGTTAGAAGATGTCTACACTTTCCCAACTCATGAAGTTTTGTCTGAATATGATCCAGAATTTAGTCATAAAAAGAGGATTTTTGAATATTATTTAGAAACATTAGTTGAAGGATGGTTAAGAGATTTGGCTGATAACTGGAAAACAGATAATCCTCCAAAATCAGAAGAACTAACCCAAATAGGTTTTGTAAAGAAAATTTATGATGCAACACACTAAAAGTTAGTAAATTTAATGATTACGCTTTACATAGAAACTAATTTTTTTATTGATTTTGCGAAAAACCAAGATCAAGATACTGAGAATTTAGTAAATTTCCAATATCCTGAAGTAACAACAAGAATTAAAATAGTAACTCCTGCAATTTGTTGTATGGAATCTCTTTGTGTATTAAAAAAAGAGCGAAACAGAAGTAATTGGTTTAGTGATAATTTACAGGATGAAGTAAGAAAACTCAAAGGAGATGTTAACTCTCAATACTCTAGAGAAATTAAACGATATTTAGAACAAGCAATTATTAAAAATAATGAGAGAATAAATGAGATCAATACTCGTCTTTTTGATGTTTTAGAATGGGCTAAAAATTCTGTGGAATTAATACAATTAAAAACAGATATACTCAGTAAAAGTCTAGAAAATTTACTTATTAATGATCCTACAGACAATTTAATTTTACATTGTATTCTTGATCATGCCAAAACATCTTTAAATAATCAAAAAGTTTTTTTAAGTGGAAATTCTGACGACTTTGGTACAAAAGAGATTAAAGGAATATTGCAGGAAAGAGGTATAAGATATTTTGTCAAGACGGGAGATTTTTTAGGGTGGTTAAATTCACAGCTTTAATTATCGGGTAATATCGCATTTATGGGTGTAGTGTTGAGAGCGATACCTTCGGTAAGCTTTGCTAACGCATTATCTGATGTAGAGTGAGAGCGATACCTACGGCTGGCTTCATCTACGTATCTACAAGTATATGGAAGACTATAATTCAACAAATATAATCCCAAATGCAGAAAATGCAGTTATTGACATTCGTAAACTACGTGACTACTCCCTTAATCGAGATCATCCCACAGGAAAGGATAAAGCTCGTCTGTTTTCATCAATTTTAGGCATGACTGCTGAAAATGCTGAGGAATTACGCCAGATTATTTTGGAAAAAGTTAAAATTCAAGAAGCTTGCTTAAATAAAAGTGATCAACATGGACAACGTTACTATGTAGATTTTACTTTGAACAGGCACAATAGAAGTGCAACCATTCGTAGTTGTTGGATTATCGAGCCTTGTTCTGATTTTCCAAGATTAACAAGTTGCTATATTAAATTGTAATATTTGAAGGTTGTAAAAAATGAGTAAACTTGAACCAAAGTTACTAGATGTAGTAGCAATCACAGTTGATTTACCTGAATATAACCTGTTACGTGGTCAAGTTGGTACAATAGTGGAATTACTAGCAGATGGTAATGTATTTGAAGTGGAATTTAGCGATAGTAATGGACAAGCCTATGAATTTGCTGCTTTAACTTTAGAGCAAATTATGGTTTTGCATTTTGAGCCAAAATCTCCTGATTTAGAAAAATCAACAGTGACAGTGTAAGTAGTAAATTGAGATGCTTATTGTAGAGTGTATAGCGTGTTTCTAATTTAACATGAGAGCGATAGCGAAGCACTCTGTAGGAATCGCATTCATTATTGATGTAGAGTGAGAACGATTATTCAGCAACATCCTGTAAATCAAATGCGAATTTAATCGCTTGCTGAATTTCTAGCATAACCTCCTCTGGTAACTTGCCCAATTTTCGCTCTAGTCTTACCGTTGGAATAGATCCAATACCTTGAACATTTGCGGTAGAATCCCGTTCAAGAAATTGTAGTCGAGGTAGTGCAACCTCATAAAAACTTCCCCGATTTTGGGTAGTTAGTGGTACATAAATCACCAAAGCTCGTGGTGGATCTGGGTCATTACGGGATACAATCACAATTGGGCGTGTTTTTGCTGCTATACCCAAATCAGCAAGCCAAATTTCACCAAGTTAAGGGTTCATCCAACAAATCCAAAACTTCCTGCTCTACTGTACGGGTTCTGAGAATGTCTAAAACATCCTGATCTACCATTTCGATTATTTCTAGAATACAATGGCGAACTTGTTCTGCTACAGCAGGTTGCCAGTAACTTAACTTTGTATTTAGTTCTTCAATTAAAGCATCCATAATAATTCTGTATACTTCTAACTATTAATATTACAATATTTATTATCTACAGCCAACTTAACCAAAATTTATTATGAGTATCAGTCTCACACCTAAGCAAGAACACTTTATTCAAACAAAACTGCAAACTGGAAAATACCACTCTGTAGAAGAAGTTATAGAAATTGCTCTTCAGTTACTAGATGAGTATGATCGTTCTGAGACAGAATGGGTTAAAGAAGTGTGCAAAGAAATTGATGCTGCGATCGCAATTTCAGAACATACAGCACCTATTGACGGTGAAACATTTGTAAATCAAATTTTAGACCATTTTCAGCAACAACGACAGGCACCAAAATGAATCATTACGTTATTAATATTCTCGCTAGTCGTGATCTAAATGAAATTGCTGAATACTTCTCACAAAATAATTTTTATGGAGAGTTATGAGCGATCGCTTTGGTAAGCTTCGCTAACGCATTGCTGGTGTAGAGTAAAGAGCGATTATTCAACTTCATCTTGGGAATTTAATCACTTGCTAATCATCACAAAGCAGGGGCGCGACTTTCACGCCCCTACAATGATGAGGTAGATTTCGTTAAATGTTACTCAACTACTGTAGCGGCAGTTCCCTCATGAGACGGTGGTAGACTGGGTAACTCCAGACAGTATCCCGCACCATATACCGTCTTAATATAGCGAGGATGACGAGGATCTGGTTCGAGCTTAGTCCTTAAGTGGCGAATATGCACCCGAATTGTTTCAATGTCATCATCAGGATCGTAACCCCAAACTTCTCTGAGGATTTCGCTAGGGGAAACTGTCTGACCGTGGCGCTGAAGCAAGCAATGAAGTAGCTCAAATTCCAAATGAGTCAATTTCACAGTGTCATTGAACCAAATGGCCTCAAATCTTTCTGGAACGAGGGTAAGAGGCCCATAGTTGAGAATCTCACTGTGCTTGGCTGCTTGGGGAATGCGGTCAGTCCGACGCAACAAAGCCCGCACTCGCGCTAACATTTCTTCTACTTCAAAAGGCTTGGTCAAGTAGTCATCTGCGCCAGCATTGAAACCTTCAACTTTATATTGAGTTTGGCTTAACGCCGTCAACATCAAGACAGGAATTTCAGCCGTGCGCTCATCTCGACGTAAGCGTTGGCAAATGGTAAATCCATCTACTCTGGGTAACATGAGATCGAGCATGATCAAGTCGGGTTGCAGCTGGAGGGCCAGCGCCTGACCTTTAATGCCGTCTTCAGCTTGACTAACATCATAGCCAGCCATTTCTAAGTTGACAGCAACGAGTTCTGAGATCGCTGGGTCATCGTCTATGACAAGAATCCTCGGCATTCTTAAAAAATTATGACTACTTATTTAAGGATAAATAAGAACCTTTGTTATATGCAAAGATTATTATTTTGATTATTAAAAGATTTGAAATCTAACATAAATATTAAGATTAAAGGACTACGAAATCAAGATCAATTTACACGAAATTTTATCTATGATGTGTGACTCTACCTACAATCCGCCTCATTTCTTGCGAAATGGTGTGGCTATGACCGCTTACACCGCCTTATGGGGAGGACGTAATTGGCAAAGTACTACTCTACATCCAGAGCCACTTTATCAGAAAGTAATCTTCACAGGTGGGCAGGGTGTGCCAATTTTTGGTTGGGTCGCTATCCCCAAAAATGCTCATAGCACAATTGTTGGCACGTATGGCATTACAGGAGAGTTGGATCAGCAATGGTTTTTGCGCCTGTTGGGACGAAAAGCCTACGCTCAAGGATACGCTGTCGTGTTATTTGATTGGCGGGCGCATGGGAAAACAGCGGAATTATCTCCAACGCTGACTTCTGATGGGTTGTATGAAGGAGAAGATTTTGTTCACATTGCGGCTGCTGCTGCGGCTATGGGCTGTCCTAAAAAGTTTTGGTTTACAGGATATTCCTTAGGGGGGCAATTGGCGTTGTGGGGGCTGAAAGCGGCTGTAGATTTGACTAGAAGCGGGGATTTAGGAATTAAAGAAAGTGATATTGCTGGGGGGGCGGTAATTTGTCCAAGTTTGGATTCATTGCGATCGCTCACTTATCTAGTTACTACACCCTTTGGTAAGTACGTAGAACCACGCATTGCTAGAGAATTAAAAAACCTCGCTTGGAAACTGCATAATACTCATCCTGGCTACTTTGACGCAGATGCTATTAACCGCGCCAACAGCATTTGGGGATTTGATCAAGAACTGGTAATCGCACGTTTGGGTTTTGACTCTGTAGAAGCATATTATGAAGCCAGCAGCGGTTTACATCTATTGCCTAAGCTATCAAAACCAACTTTAATTCTTTATGCGGCTGATGATCCATTATTTGATCCTGACATTGTTCCCGATCTAAAAGCTGCTAGTGCTAAAAACCCTGCCATAGATTTGTTACTTACCTCATACGGTGGTCACGTAGGCTATATAAGTAGTAAAAAATGTCAACGTCAATCTCAGGACTCTGACCAATGGTGGGCTTGGAATCGCATTTTACAGTGGATAGGAGATAGACATAGTAATGAGATAGTAAGTAAGCAGAGAATAAATACAATCACGAATGACTACGTTTAATCATATTTGGCTACCTGCTTCTCAAAATTTAACTTTGTCACCAGATCATGTGCATATCTGGAAAATAAATTTGCAGCAACCAGAATCACAGATACAATCTTTCCGAGAAACTCTATCTAGTGAAGAAATTGCTCGCGCTGAACGGTTTTATTTTCCTGAACATCGTCAGCGGTTTATTGTTGGTCGTGGTAGTCTCCGCGCTATTTTAGGACAGTATTTAAGTGTAAACCCCTCACAAGTAGAATTTGATTATCAACAACGTGGAAAGCCTATTTTAGCCGCTAAATTTGCTGATAGTGGGGTATTTTTTAACTTGTCACATTCTCAAGATTTAGGTTTATGTGGAGTCAGCTATCAGCGATTAATTGGGGTTGATTTAGAATATGTCCGCCCCATGTCGGATTTAGAAAGTCTTGCTAAACGCTTCTTTTTACCTAAAGAATATGAAGTGATTAAATTACTCTCCCCTGAACAACAACAACAGGTATTTTTTCGTTACTGGACTTGCAAAGAAGCTTATTTAAAAGCAACTGGTGATGGTTTAGTTCAGTTAGAGGAAATTGAAATTTATTTAACACCCACAGAATCGGCTCAATTGCTTGTATCGGGAGATTGGGTTTTAAAGGAATTAGTGCCAGCAGATAATTTTGCAGCGGCAATTGTTGTGGCTAATAGTGATGTAATTTTCCAATTTTGGCAATCATAATTTGCTTTAAAGTCCAGTTCACATAATTTAGTCTAATTGATAATTAGTCTTTTCAATCACCAATGACAAATTAATAAATTTCGTGTCTATAAAGTAAGTCTATCAAAAACAGACGAGCTTGTTCTAGTGATATATGTCTGGGTTTTCCTTGATAAACAATTTGATATTCATCCATCTCTGGCCCATCTCCATAGCCAGAAATCAGCTTCCGGTGAAATGCTTCTTCTGCAAGTTCTCTAACTTCATTTCTCAGAGCAGCTTGTGTATTATTCATAACTTTGCTGTCTCCTTAATTACTAACTTTATTTATATCAAATCGGCCAACTTCTTACATCTTTCCCAAGTGATATTTTTATCATTCCTGTCTAGATACTGATTTAAAAAACTTTAATCAAGTTTAAATTATGCCCTAAGATAGCTGATTTTTTGCATAATAGAAGTAAGTTGGAATCGCAAAAATAGTCTAAACCAGTGTAAGTCGATTGAAATTCAAAGACTCTGAGTAATTTAACTCAGAATTAAAATTTTGAGTTGTCTAGCCAAAGGTTAACAATTAATGGTTCAAGACCAAAGCACTGATAGAATTCGCATCAATGCGAGAAGAACTGATGTTTTTGATATTTTCAACTTCAAGTATTATATTGGCTCAAACCCTTATTTAGATACAGGGGCATTAGTATTTGATTTTGCTTTGACTGAACATCAAGATCCACTACCGATTAAAGAGTATGTTGCCATTATTAGTGATTTTTATCCTCACTTAGCAGGTAAAAAATATCAACTATATGCTGATTTATTTGCTCATGTGATCTCAGAAGTGGGCAAATTAGATATGGGGTTACATCTTAATAATTGGACTATTAAGCCATATCCTTCTTATGTAAGAATTGGTATTCAAGCACTTCATGAACAAACAATTAGAGGAGTGGTTTACTTAGTTTGGGATTGGTTTGAAAGTATTTCTCAAAATGAAGATTTTCCCTTTGAAAAACGGTTAATAGAATTACAAAATAGATTCCGAGAATCTGTTTATGGTGGATCTACCGTTTATGCTTTATTGCAAGCTGCATATCAACAGGGTATTCCTGCTTTCTATTTATGGGAAGAAGGATTAATGCAATATGGCTATGGGAAAAAACAGGTACGTGGGGTAGGAACAACTTTTGATATTGATAGCCATCTAGATTCAGAATTCACAACCCGTAAAGATGACTGTAAGGAATTTCTACAAAGATTGGGTTTCCCAGTTCCCAATGGTGATATTGTTATTTCTGAAAAAGCAGCTTTAGCTGTAGCGCGAGAAATTGGCTACCCAGTTGCAATTAAACCTGTGGTGGGTCATAAAGGAATTGGTGTAACTCCTGATGTACAGAATGCTAGAGAGTTAAAATCTGCCTATAATAAGGTGATACTAGCAATTCCCAAAGAGGAATCACAGCGGATAATTGTTGAAAAAAGTATTTCGGGAAAGAATTTTCGGTTACTGTGTGTGAACCGTAAATTTATCGCTGCTACAGAACTTATTCCCGCGTCGGTTGTAGGTGATGGGTATTCAACTATTAGAGAATTAATCAAGCGAGAGAATCGCAACCCGAAACGAAGAGATACACCCACCTCACCCATGAGTAAGATTTTGATTAATGAAGGGATGGAATTGTATCTAAATGAACAGAGATTAGGCTTGGATAGTATAGTGAAGAGCGATCGCACTATTTATCTTAGCAAAGGTGCAAATATATCATCTGGGGGTATTAGCATCAATGCCACAAATACAATTCACCCGGACAATATTATCTTAGCCCAAGACATCGCCCAAAACTTTCGCCTTACTTGTTTGGGTATTGATATCATTGCTAAAAATATCTCTAAATCTTGGAAATCTGGTAATTTTACTATTTTAAAAATTAATGCTGCACCTGGTATTTTTATGCACCTTAACCCAGTTAAAGGTGAAATTATAGATGTTCCTTTTCATATTTTATCAACCTTTTTTAAGTCTGCTCAAGATGCCAAAATCCCAATTATCACTTTTAATAAAATTAGTCTTACCGAATTACAAGCAACAATTGATCATATTTTATTAAAATATCCCGACTTGATAATTGGTGCTGTGTGTAATGAGGGAATATTTATCAATCGGTCAGAAAAGATTTTGCATCAAGATTACAACTACAACGTGCAAACTTTGTTGCGTCATCCTCAACTAGACTTACTAATTGCTGAATATCCAGAAGATATTCTCGAAGCCGAAGGAATGCTTTATCAAGGTAGTAATATTGTTGTTTTGGATAATCCCAGTGAAATGGAAATGATCTTACTCAGAGATGCAATAGACGGTGCAATGGCGTTGATTAAAAAGGAAAATAATGTTTCTATTCACCATAAGGGGTTAATTGAAAATTATACTTTAGAGAGAGAAGAAGATTTTTTTAGTTTTTATTTGCAGATCATTAGCTCAATTTTCTAATTCTTCAATGCAGAGAAACGCAGAAAAATTAACCTGCGTCTCTGCAAGATTTGATTTATTTAAGTTTAGCGTGAGCAGCTAAAATAATCTTTTCAGTTTCTTCCCAACCAATACATTTATCCGTTACTGAAACACCATATTGCAATTCTTCTCGTTTTCCAGTAATGGGTTGACTACCTTCATATAAATTTGATTCTAGCATCATCCCTACGATTGAAGTATTACCATCAACTATTTGCTGAATCACATTTTCTAAGACGAAAGGTTGTTTTCTATAGTCTTTATTGGTATTACCATGACTACAATCAATTACTATTCTCGGTGGTAAATTTGCTGCTTTTAATTGTTCTTCCACTAATTTGACATTATCTATATCAAAGTTAGGTTGACTCCCTCCACGCAAAATTACATGACCATAAGCGTTACCTCTAGTTTGAAATACGCTCACCTGTCCCTTTTGATTAATTCCTAAAAAATTATGTGGTTCTTTCGCTGATTTTAGAGCATTCAAAGCCACATTAATATTACCATCTGTACCATTTTTAAAACCGACTGGCATAGAAAGTCCACTAGCCATTTCTCGGTGAGTTTGTGATTCAGTTGTTCTCGCTCCAATTGCTGACCAAGCCACCAATTCACTGATATATTGGGGAATGATGGGATCAAGTGCTTCTGTGGCAGTGGGTAATCCTAGTTCTGTTAATTTCAATAACAAATTACGAGCAATTAAAATCCCGCGTTCTACATGAAAAGAATCATCCATATCTGGATCATTAATTAATCCTTTCCAACCTACAGTTGTTCTGGGTTTTTCAAAATAAACCCGCATAATTAGCAGCAGTTTATCTTCAACTTTATCTGCTAAAAGTTTTAATTTCTCTGCATACTCTATAGCTGCTTTAGGATCATGAATTGAACAAGGCCCAACTACAATAAATTTTCTATTATTTTGAAAATCAAGAATATGTTCTATTTCTTGTCTGAACTGCAAAATTCTCTGTTCTACAGATTTAGTTAAAGGTAATTTGGCTTTAACTTCATTGGGAGTTAATAAGACGTGGGAACTCTTAATGTTAGTGTTAATTAATTTGTTGATCATGACGACAATCGCTTGATTGCTCTAAAGCTATTTAATGTGTAAACGATTACTATACACATTTTCAAGAAAAAATACAAGTTTCTTTCATGGAAATTAAATAATATTATTAATTGAATTTTTTAGTTATTTTTTATTTAATTTAGTTAATTATTCATATGACCTTTGATATAAAAAATATTTGCTGTTGTTAAATCTTGTAGTTTTAATCGCTATCAAAGGGGGTAAATAACCCCCTCTTCAATATGACTACAATGCTGTTTCAGTTACAGTATATTTCATTTCTGCCAGACAAATACTTTGGCTTCGTAAGAGCCTAAGTCAGTCATAATACTATTTTCGCCTGCTTCTATATCATAATTACCCGTCCACTCATGCCATGTACCACTAGAGGGAAAATTAGTAATTTCGTAGCCAGCTAAGAAGTTATCAGAGAAATTGGCCACTACTACTACACGAGAACCTTCATCATTCCATCGACTATAAGCGAGAACTTTTGTTTCTGGGTTTTCGTGGATAAAATCAATGTTTTCTGTGTAAAGTGCATGATTAGTTTGACGTAGATTAATCAAGCCTTTATAGTAATCCAACAAACTGCGATTTAGGTCATTACCTAGCAAATTCCAATCAATTTTTGATGCAGAAGATTGTTTAGGTTTATATTCACCAAATTCTTCACCCATCCAAATTAAAGGTACACCAACGGCTGTCATGAGAATAGCTGCTCCTAATTTAGCTCGCTTTACAGCTTCCTCGTCAAAAATATCACGATTAGCCAACTCAACCATTATATGATCATGGTCATGATTAGTTAAGTAATTAACAACATTGGTTGTCCCCATGAAGCCTTGGCGTTTACAGTCAATGACATCTTTGAGATTTTCTAATTCAAAGACATCACCACAAATATGTACTGTAATTGTGTGCCGGAAACTATCATGCCAGCAACCATCCATTGGACCATCTTGATTAGTAATACTGGGAGTTTCTGGAATATGTTCTGCGATGTTATAAAAAGGCTTGACACCAGCAGCATTTTGAGTTTCCTGAACAATCCAATGCATGAAATCGTAGTTGGCGATTTGTCTAGCGGCATCATAACGAATACCGTCTATATGATATTGTTCAATCCAAAATCGAATTGTATCACCAATAAATTTCCTAGCCGGATAAGTACCTAAATTTTCGTCATAATGTTCGTAATTAAATTCAGGCCCCCAATTATTTTCGGGATCACGGGGAGAGTTATGATACCAATAGTCATGGTCTATTTGGGTGAGGGGACTGGATGCTTCTGAGTGGTTGTAAATTCCGTCCATAATCACACGAATGCCTCTGGCATGACACTCGTCAATCATA
This sequence comes from Anabaena sp. EIM26, assembly GCF_057568715.1. Lineage (NCBI taxonomy): Bacteria > Bacillati > Cyanobacteriota > Cyanophyceae > Nostocales > Nostocaceae > Anabaena > Anabaena sp. EIM26. Next base: position 5,337,005 of record NZ_CM172472.1, read on the forward strand.
TTTTTTAAATCTTCTGTAGAACCATAACTAGATTCTGTGGCAAAGAAGTGACGGGGATTATAACCCCAACTATAACTACCAGGATATTCTTTTATAGGCATCAACTCAATAGCATTGATTCCTAATTCAGATAGGTAATCTAATTTTTCAACTACGTGTTTATATTTCCCTCTGGCAAAGGGGTCATCTTCTCCACCAGAAAAGTCCCCAACGTGCATTTCATAAATTACTAATTCATGATCTGGTGATAGGTTTTTGTCATCATGTCTCCAAACATAGGTATCAGTAATAATCTCCCCATCTTTCACTCTCACAATACCGTTATCTTTTCCACCCATTTCATCAATGTTTGTGGCATAAGGATCTGTGACATCAACCCACTGTTCTGGTTCAAAAAACCAGGAGTTTGATTGAACTCGAAATTTATAGTTATAACTTCCGTCGGCTAAGTGTATGTTTGTCCGAAAATATCCATCTTCCCCTTTTTCCATTGGTATTTCTTGCCAATTAGAAAAAGACCCCATTAAGGCTACTCCTTTGTTATAAGGAGCAAATAATTTAAATTCAATTGACTTTGCCATAAAATAAAGCTTTTGATAGTATATAATTCTGATATATTATCTGATGTTACACTTTATAATACAATCAGTCTTGAGGAATATTTAAATATGTATGTAATCTAACTCAGGGGATATATTGGAAATTTATTTTTTTGTTACTCTAGTAATATTTAATGTTCGATATAACTAAGCTTAGAGAAAATTAATATGAATCTGCATAGAATAAAATATCAATAATAATTGTAGCTTGCTTCCCATAGGGTATGTAGAAATAGCGGAATGAAGTATCTCACAACTTCACGAAAAATCAAGATTCTTTCCTACGGAACTTCGCGAACCCTCCACTGCGTTCCGGTCAGAATGACAAATTATCAGGACTTACGCAACTGGCATATTAGCAGGTGCGTCAGATTTAGAAAGTCTGTTCATTATTACTCAATAATCGCATCTGACGCACCCTACAAAAGATATTCAATGTGATGATTACGTAAGTCCTAATTATATAGGAATCATATTTGATTTCTGAAAAAATCTAGCCGTAACGCACCAAAGGCTTCAAGGCAGGTGCGCTCCACTCTAAGCGTAGCCATGCCCGCTAGGGCTTTACACACCTTACGTATCTTTCAAAATCAAATATTAGTCCTATATGTATCCTCTAGGTAAACAGGGATAGGTTTTGAACTTGCTCTTTGTATTATCAAAAAATCAAATTCTTAGCCTTTTTGAGTATAATATGGAAATTTATTCTATTTTTCCAGTGGTGAGTACCATATGACTTAACAACCAATTTGCTGCTGTTGCTCGGCGAGTTTGTCGAGGTCCAAAATCACCGATTTTATAACCTTTAAAACCTAGTTTCTCTTTGAGTAATTGTTTGTTTTCTTGAGGAATAGAACGAGTCAATTTCATGGTTGCAGGACGAGAATCAAGAAAATTTATAGGTTGTGGATATTCATCTCGCCATTCTGCGGCTGCTTTACTAGTATCCCATTGTTTATTTGTGGAGTTGTAATGATAACCTAAGTAATACCAAACTAATTGGTTAACTGTATCGTCATCAATTGTATCGTTGATGATTGCCCAAATTGTTTCTGTGTTAAGTGGTGGTAGGTTAGACATAAGCAATTAAAATGGGTCTGTTGTCATGTACAGAATAAATACTATCCAGTTGTCATAATAAATTATTTTCACTATCTGGATAGATTTATGAAGACAGAAATAATTTTATCTTTTTGGAAGTTGATGAAAAGATTTATGGGATACAACCTAGAGATGAATTTGCTAAAAAAGGATCTTGACACTATTTTCACATGGTGTTTTGTTAGCTATGGATTTATTTTTACGTCTTTAAACAAATTAAAAAGCTCTACGCAAACGGCGGTAACTTGATCATTAGCTATTTGATCATTTGTAATCCATCCGCTGTAAACCCAATCTCCACAAAAGCTGTAATAGGCATCTATTTTGTTAGCTTTGTCCCAAATGGAATGAAATTCTATATGATCTAATTTGTAAGGGGCGCTCAAGCTAAAAGTACCGTCTTCAGATGATTGTTGCCAAAAACATACATTTATTATTCCATTAATTGAGTCTTGTACTTCAGGTATGAAAATTTTAAATCCTTCAAACATTCTTCCATACCATATTTCTGCTTCAGTATTATTTTCTGGAAAATACTTTTTGACAATTTCCGACATTTTGAGCAAATACTGCCGAATTTCTAAATTGTTAAGTAATGCTTGTTCACAATGAGATAAAGGTTGGTGCATGATATTGATCCTTTTATAAGTTCTACTTAGATTTTTTTGTTATGTTTAGGTTAAAGACTTAATGAACTGTTATGGCTTTGCTACTTCCATAGAAATAATTGTAACTGTTTACACCTTCTTGATATAGGATTCCTATTTGATTTATGAATGGGTTTTAAGATAAAAGCCTTGTTGCATATTGATTTAAGTGTCGGTATATTTTCAATATTCAGACCGGATTTCTATAGTACCTGTGTTCATAAACTAGGTAAACTGGAAATAGTCAATATCTAATATCAAACAGGGTTTTTGAGTTTCTGCTTTCTACCTCCTGCGTTTTTTACCAGTTTATGCACAATTCGATACTGCTACCAAAACTAATCCGGGCCCATGTCTTGATTGCTGGTCAAGTTCAAGGGGTGGGCTATCGCTATGCCACTGTAGATACAGCAAGCCAGTTGGGGTTAACGGGTTGGGTGAGGAATCTTCCTGATCATCGGGTGGAAGCTGTGTTTGAGGGGGTTGAGGAGGTTGTAGAAGAGATGGTGCGCTGGTGTCACATTGGGCCACCAGCAGCGGTGGTGAAGAACGTTGTAGTTGAGTATGAACAACCGGAAGGGTTACGGAGATTTGAAGTTCTGTAGTTGCACTGAGACGGATACAGTACAATTAGTAACAACGATTGAAGTTATGTCTAATTACTGGATTTGCTATTTGAACTTGGTGTACGAAAGATTTCTGCAAAAAATTGCTGCATGGCTTGCCAAGAACGCTGCTCGGCAATGGGGTTATAAACTGAGCCTTTGAGTTTATCTTTGGCTGCTGGGTTGGTAAAGGAATGAACGGCTCCACCGTAAGAAATTAATTGCCAGTCTATATTAGCCAGCCGCATTTCTCTGGCAAAGCCGTTTACTTGTTGTTCTGGTACTAGGGGGTCATCTGCTCCGTGCAGTACCAATACTTTGGATTTGATGTTTTTGGCATCTTCGGGGTTAGGGGTGTCGAGGTTGCCGTGAAAACTAACTACACCTTTGATATTTGCGCCACTACGGGCTAATTCTAGGACTGTACCACCACCGAAGCAGTAACCGATGGCAGCAATGCGTTTGGGGTCAGTGAATTGATTTTTTTGTAAAACTTGTAGACCAGCAGTTGCGCGATCGCGCAATAATTGTCTATCATCACGATACAATTTCGCTTGCGCTCCTGACTCTTCGGCATTTTTTGGTCTTATACCCTTGCCATAGATATCAGCCGCAAAAGCAACATAACCCATTTTCGCTAATTGCTCAGTCCGTTGTTTTGCAAACGATTGTAAGCCTGTCCAGTCGTGAACTACTAAAACACCAGGACGTTTGCTTTTAATTGCGTCATCATAAGCTAAGTAGCCTGCTAAAATTGTATTTCCTTGCTTGTACTCAATAGTTTTGGTTCTAATTGCTGCTAACACATTCCCAGGAGTCAACAACATCACCACCGGTGTAAAAAAAATAGAAAGAAGAATTTTCATGAAGCTGTAAATACTAAAACACTCATCATGCTTAATTATCCCCACAAAATCTCCAAAAACAACAGCCGCATCATACTGGTTACTGCAAAAATCTGGCTTCTGCTTTCCGGCAGATTTTCATAAATTTAGAAGAGTGCCATTCTAGCAAGCCTAAATTGTGTAGTGAAGGTACATTATTAGTTATATAAATAAAAATCATTGTTTCCCCTATTTATCGGCTACTAACAAAAAAAACCATGAGTGCAACTGCTACTATTTCTCAAAGTCCCCTTGTTCAAGGCTGTGGTTTACCTCCGTTTGCAGAGATTACACCGGAGCAAGTAGAACCAGCCTTCAGGCATCTGTTAGCAGACCTGAAGCAACAGCTAGATATTTTAGAAGCTAATGTAGAACCTACCTGGAGCGGTTTGGTAGAACCTCTAGAGCGGTTGACAGAAAGGCTACATTGGAGTTGGGGGATACTGAACCATTTAATGGCTGTCAAAAATAGCCCAGAATTACGCATAGCCTATGAAAAGGTTCAGCCGCAAGTAGTGCAGTTTATGAACACTCTTGGTCAAAGTAAGCCTATCTATAATGCTTTTAAAGCCCTTCGCGCTAGTCGTACTTGGGTAACGTTAGAATCAGCCCAGCAGCGCATTGTTGAAGCCGCAATTCGGGATGCAAAATTATCTGGTGTGGGACTAGAAGGAGAAGCTAGAGAGCGTTTCAACACTATTCAGATGCAGTTAGCAGAACTGGCTACTAAGTTTTCTAATAATCTTTTGGATGCAACTACAGCTTTTAGTTTAAGCTTAACAACCAAAGCGGAAATAGAGGGTTTACCAAGTAGTTTACTCAGTCTCGCTGCTCAAGCTGCCCGTGCGGCAGGAGAAGAAAACGCTACTCCAGAAAATGGCCCTTGGCACATCACTTTGGATTTTCCCAGCTATTTCCCTTTTATGCAACACAGCACCCGTCGGGATTTGCGGGAAAGGCTTTACAAGGCATATATTACCCGTGCCACCGTTGGGGAATTGGATAACAACCCTTTAATTGATATTATTTTAGAGTTGCGGCAAGAACTGGCTCAGTTAATTGGCTTTCAGAATTTTGCTGAACTGAGTTTAGCCAGTAAGATGGCGAAGAATGTTCAAGCGGTAGAAAAGCTGTTAGAAGAACTACGTCAAGCGAGTTATGATGCTGCTGTTAAAGATTTAGAAGCACTAAAAGCCTTTGCTAAAGCTAAGGGAGCAGCAGAAGCTGATAATTTGCAACATTGGGACATCAGCTTTTGGGCAGAACGTCAACAAGAAGAGAAATTTGCCTTTACAGCAGAAGAATTGCATCCCTATTTTCCCCTACCACAGGTGCTAGATGGGTTATTTGGGCTGGTGAAACGGTTATTTGGTGTCACGGTGACTCCCGCTGATGGTCAAGCCCCTGTATGGCATGAGGATGTACGTTATTTCCAGATATCTGATAAACATGGTAATGCGATCGCTTATTTTTATCTAGACCCATACAGTCGTCCCGCCGAAAAACGCGGTGGTGCTTGGATGGATGCTTGTATTCATCGCCGCAAAATTAAAGAAAATGGTATCACCAGCATTCGTTTACCTGTAGCTTATTTGATTTGCAACCAAACTCCCCCAGTTGATGACAAGCCCAGTTTAATGACTTTTGATGAAGTCGAAACATTATTCCACGAATTTGGACATGGTTTGCATCATATGCTCACCAAGGTTGATTATACTGGAGCAGCAGGTATTAATAATGTCGAATGGGATGCTGTAGAATTACCTAGCCAATTCATGGAAAACTGGTGTTATGATCGCCCCACTTTATTTGGTATGGCTAAACACTACGAAACAGGTGAACCACTACCAGAGCATTATTACCAAAAGCTGTTAGCAGCACGTAATTACATGAGTGGTTCAGCGATGTTGCGGCAAATTCACCTCAGCAGTGTTGATTTAGAACTACACTACCGCTATCGTCCTGGTGGTAAAGAAACCCCCGTAGATGTACGTCATCGCATTGCTAAAACTACCACCGTTTTACCACCATTACCCGGAGATGGATTTTTATGTGCATTCGGTCACATTTTTGAAGGTGGTTATGCAGCAGGTTACTACAGTTACAAATGGGCAGAAGTCCTCAGTGCTGATGCTTTTGCCGCTTTTGAAGAAGCTGGACTTGAAGATGAAGAAGCAATACACGATACTGGTAGACGCTACCGGGATACAGTGTTAGCACTAGGTGGTAGCAAGCACCCAATGGAAGTTTTTCAAGCCTTCCGAGGTAGGGAACCCAGTACGACTGCACTGCTAAAACATAATGGTTTATTGGCTGTGATTTAAAGCTGCTGTGGGCGGTATTACCGCCCCAATCTAATTAATTTCTCACGCAGAGACGCAGAGGCACAGAGAGAGAAGATCGTTGCTTAAAAATTCTGATTACAACCCATTACCAATTAAAATAAATGCAGCCCAATAATAAGGATGATTAAACTCAGTTTTATTACTATTATTTAATAAAGCCAGTTGTGCTTTTTGCAATGCTTCTGCTTTTGTCATATTTCCTACTTTCAAGACTGTATAAAATTCATTCATTAAAGCTTGTGTTCCCCCATCAGAAACACTCCATAAAGAAGCTATCGAAGCTTTTGCACCTGTGAGTTGAATCTGATAACCTAAACCCAAAATTTCTTGTCCATTGCCCAATTTTTCACCTAAACCTGTTTGACAAGCACTCAAAACTACTAAATCTACATTTGGTAAAGACCAATTTTCAATATCTCGCAGTGTGGCTTTTTCTCCATCTCCAAAGATAATAAATGAATTTTCTGGTTCACCACTTACAAGTAGTCCATGTGTAGCCAAATGGACGATTTTATAATCATTCATTTGGGGAATTGTAATTTTAGGTGTAAATTCATTATCTAATAATATTTTTGTCCCCGGAATTGTTTTAGCTAGGTTTTCCACTTCGACTTTAGCAAATTCTAAACCGCTAAATTCTGCTTGACGTTCAGTTCCCAAGCTAACTGTATATTTTCCTTTTGTAAAAGCTGCTGCTAATGTTTGGAGATTTTTTTGAGGCTTGTTATCTAATTTTGTCAAACTCGCAGCCGTGATATTATTAATAATATATCTCTGTGTTAACCAATTTTTGCCATCATATAATGCTGCTAAAGGAATATATCTTAATCTATCATCGGGTGCATAAATAATGGCTTTTGCATCAGCTTGTTTGAGGTCATTTTCGATGGGTTGAATGAGATAAGTATATAATTTATTAGCTGTTGCTTTTACATCTTTTCGGGTATTAGTTAATTCTTGTCTAAATTGGGTAATCAGTTGATTTAATTCATCTTTTTTAATTGGTACTGTCCGATGAATAGGTGGAGAATCTGCACTAACTATGACTAATTCTAATCTATCATCTAAAACTAAGGGATAAAGTAATACTGCTTTTTGATTTAATTGTCTTAAATTATCCCGAATTGAGTTAAGTTGACGGAGGTTGATGTTTTCTTGTCCTGTCGTTACAGATAATTGCTGTACTAATGAAACTACAGATGGATTTTTAATAAATTTATTAAATTCGGCTGTAATTATTTGTTCTGATTTCACTAATTCAGCAATGCGTTTTTCTTGGGTAGCTGTGCGAGATTTTTGGGGAACTTTTCGCAGTTCTGTAAGTTCTTTACCCAAGGATATAGCTTTATCTTGAATGGCACTATATTTTTGAGTAATTTCTTGTTCTTGGGGTTTTAGGGGTAATTTATTTGGGGAAACGGTGGTTATTTTTTCGGGATTTCTTTGGTTATTATTAGATATATTATTAGTTTTTTGAGGACTTCTTTGACTGTCACCAAGAAAATCAGTTACTTCTTGGATTTTCAATAAATCCAAAACTTCCTGCGCTTCTGCTGGACGATTTTGCTGAAGTAATAAGTCTGCGAGTCTGCGGTATCTCTCAGAAACTGTTTCTGTATATGATTTTTGAATATTTGTGGGGATAACGCGCAAATTTTGACGAATGCTTTCTGTGAGGTTTACCGATTGTTTATAAAATGCGATCGCTAATTGTGGTTGTTTTTGAGCAGATAGCACATCTCCGGCAAATTTCAGAGTTGCAGATTCACTAATTTTATCGCTAACTTCTCGATGTATTGCTAAAGCTTGCTGATAGAATTCTAAAGCCTTTGCATTCTGATTTTGTTTCTGGTAAATTTGTCCTAAGTTACTAATTGTTACTCCTTCACCAGTTCTATCACCAACTTCTCTATAATTAACTAAAGCCTGTTGATTTAATTCTATAGCTTGATCATATTTATCTTGATTTTGATAAATACGTCCCATGTTATTGAGAGTAACAGCAATCCCTGATTTATAATTATTTTCTTTGTATATATTTAAAGCCTGTTGATATAAATTTAATGCTTGGTCATATTTACCTAAACCAAGATATATTTGTCCAATATTATTGAGATTCAGTGATTCACCTTGAAATTGAAAAAAATCTTTGCCAAAGGCATCACCAACATTAGCACGATTAGTAAGTTGTTGCAAAGCTTGAGGATTATCACCTAAAGCATTGTAAAGTAACTCGATCTCTTTTTTAGTTGTGCCTTTGTACTCACCAGTCCGCAATTTTTTGTAGATATTTTCTGATTTTTCAGCAAATTCTAAGGATTTTTGATATTGACCTAAACTAAAATAAGCACCTGCAAAGTTATTGAGGATTGCGGCTTGTGTACCATAATAAATAGAGCAGCAGTCTTGGAGAGTATTTGCTGCTTGTTGATAAGCTTCCAGTGCCTGAGCATAGTTACCCAAATTAACATACACTACTCCTATATTATTCAAAGTTTGCACGCTACCGATGCGATCGCTCTCCGTTTTCTGAACTACTAAACTTTGTTGATAAGATTCTAGTGCTTTTTCATACTGTCCCAATCTAAAATTAACTGCACCAATATCAGTTAAAATAATTGCTTCACTGGTAGAATAACTGGATTCTTTGGGTTTAGCAGCTTTGAGTTCTTTGAGAATAGCTAAACTAGATTGATAAGACTCCAGCGATTTTTGGTAATTACCAAGATTGAGATAAACTTCTCCCATGTAAGACAGGGGTATCCATTCATTTTCTCTATCTTTGTTGTTTTTGCGAATCTCTAAAGCTGGTTGGAAAAATTCCAATGCTTTTTGATATTCTCCTTTTTGCAGATAAACATAGCCAATATTAACCAGACTATTAGCTTCTCCTGCTGTAGCTTTATATTTTTTGAAAATGGTTAACGCTTGCTGGAACATTTCTAAGCCAGCGTTCAATTCACCTAAACCTACTAAGTCTTTATAAACTAAACCTTCACCATTATTATTGAGATTAATTGCCTCAATAATAGCTTCCTCAGAAGTTGGTGCGGGTGCTTGTGCAAAAGATGTTTCTAACGGATAAAAAATGAAACATGGCGAACTTAAAGTAATAAAAGCAGTTACAGCAATTAAACGAAATTGCATCATATTGGTAATTGGTGATTGGTAATTTGATATAGCAGGGAACAGAAGAAAAAATACTCTTCTTCCTTTCTTCTTTCTAACTCCGAACTCCTGACTCCTGACTCCTGACTCCGAACTCCTAACTCCGAACTCCTGACTCCGAACTCCTGACTCCGAACTCCGAACTCCTGACTCCGAACTCCTGACTCCGAACTCCGAACTCCGAACTCCGAACTCCGAACTCCGAACTCCGAACTCCGAACTCCGAACTCCTGACTCCGAACTCCTGACTCCGAACTCCGAACTCCGAACTCCGAACTCCGAACTCCGATTATGGTTGATAACGGACACTAAAATAAAAACCATCATCTTGAGCATTATTACCCCGGTCATCTAAATTAATGAAGGGTATACCATAATCAAGTCGCATGATCAAATTTTCAATTCCTAAAGCTTGATTCCACAATAATCCTAAACCTGCACTGGCTAAAAATGTTTGATTGGGTAGATTGTTGGGGTTATCAGATTTATTCCAAACTGCACCCAAATTAGTAAAGGGAATCACCTGGATTATGGGTAATCCCGCAGCGTCACGTTGTACTGTGATTCTGTCTTCAATTGCTACCCGAAATCCATTATCTCCAGAACGAGCATTTTGTCGATATCCGCGTACAGATTGACCACCACCAATCACAAATTGTTGGGAAGGTAACAGGCTATCTGGTGTGAGTTGTAAGTCTGCTTGGACAATTAATAAGTGATTTTCGCTGAGTCGCTGCACTCTTTCTAGTTGACCTAACCAACTGAAAAAGCGACCATCAGGAGTGGGAGAATCGTTTGTGGTAGCATCAAATAAGCCTGTGCCAAAATTAAATTGCGATCGCACTGACCAAGCACCTTGCGGATCTCTTCTTGTATAATCTTGGGCAAATTTAATTACACTGGTACGACTTACCCCATTTTCATCAGGGCCAATACCAAAAGGTGTGGGGAGTTGATCAAACAGAAAAGTCTGACCATCTTGATAGGTAAATCCTAAAGACAAAGCCAACTCTTCTCTGGGAGTTCTGACTAAAGGTTGACGATAATTGATTTCATATACATCTTGTTCGGCTCTAATTCCTAAATCTTTAAATGGTGGTTCTGTAATTTTGCTACTGCTGGGGGCAACTCTCAATTGTACTTTCCCATTCATGGCATTAACAGGGATTTGATAACTAAAATCAAAGCTATCAACACCACCTGTAACTGAGCGATAATAAGAACCAGCTAATTCATCTCCTATCCCAGTTAAATTTCGCTCTCGTAGTTGAATTCCCAATCTTTCTGAACCAACACTAGGAGGTGAATAGTTATCTGCACTCAACCCAAACTCAAAAGATTTAGCCTCTTGGATTCTGACTAAAAGCAGACTTTGACCAACTTGACCAGATGGACGTAGACTAGCTTCCACATTATCAAAGAGTGGATCAAGTCGGAGTAATCTTAATTGTTCTTCTAATTTAATAGCATTCAAAGGAACACCAGCACCCAGTTGTATTCGATTCCGAATATAAGCAGGATTTAACCGCTTTGTTCCTGTAATTTCAATATCTGCTAAACGTCCTTCAATTATTTGAATTACCGCAATACCATCTGTTATATTGGGTTGCTGGGTAACTGGAATAGCTCTGGAATTAAGATAATTTTTATTTAAGTAAAGTTGGGTAACAGCATCTGCTGCTTTTCTGATATCTTCTTGTGTTAATTCTTTGTCAGTAAATGGCTTTACAACTGCATTCAATTCATTTTCATTGAAAACCGTGCTACCGATAACCTTAATTTGCCGTATATAAATACGCTCAGGGGCTGCTGGTGGTGCTGATTCAGGAGGTAGAGCATCTGGTGTCTGTACTATTACAGATGGGGAATGATCAAGATCCAAATAGGAATCTGGGTTAAAAACCTGACCATCACTAGCCGTAGCCTTCATACCATTAATGGCTACAATCGAGATTATATTCAGAATTAGCAAAGCGCATTGAAACTGGATGCTTTGATAACTCCGCAGAACAACCAATTGATGAAAAAAATATACAATGCCTGGCTGTTTTTTAGCTGCGTTTTTCACACCAGTTTTTGTTTCTTTTCTCATTTCACTTCCTTGGGATGCCTTATTTAGCAGTTATTAGTTCACAGTTATCAGTTATTACCATCTTTACGGTACAATGTTGACTGTTCACCGCATGAATATCATACATTTGTTATTACTATGACATTCAAAGATTAATAAAATTTGTAAACAAAAAATATATAACTTACGATTGTACCTAAGTTATATTTCCAGCATTATATTCTGAACAGAGCAAAAATTGCGGAGTACTTCGATGTCACAACTGATATCTATTGTCATCGTCAATTACAACCGGGAGTCTTACCTTGGGAGTGCGATCGCTAGTGTCCTAGAACAAACATGGCAAGACTTAGAATTACTGGTATGGGATGATGGTTCTACAGATAGTTCAGTGGATATCGCTCGTGAATATGCCCAAAAGGATAGTCGAGTGCGAGTAATAGCTGCACCTCATTTGGGAATAGCAATGGCTCGACAAAGAGCAATATCCCAAACTACCGGACTCTACCTTGGTTACGTAGATAGTGACGACATCCTCGCCCCCACAGCCCTAGCTGAAACCGCATCTATCCTCAACCGCAACCCCAAAATCGGCTTTGTTTACACCGACTACATAGACATAGACAAAGACGGAAAATATCTCAACTATGGTCATCGCTGCCACATTCCCTACTCTCCACAGCGTTTGTTAGTAGACTTCATGACCTTTCAATTTCGCCTCATTCGTCGTTCAGTTTATCAACAAGTTAACAGCATCAAAGGTTTCGCAAATTACGCTGACGACTACGATCTCTGCTTGCGACTCTCGGAAATTACCCAAGTAGCGCGTGTACAAAAACCACTTTACTACTATCGGCAACACTCAAATAATACCTCCCAAGTATGCCGACAACAAACTCTCCTATCTTCCCAAAAAGCAATATCCCAAGCCCTCGAACGTCGGGGAATCAGTGATAAATATCAAATTGATCTCGAACTATCCACAAGTCGCTTTATACTCCGACGCAAACAACCCTGGCAAGATTTTGTCAACAGTGCCACTCAAACAATCAAAGCTTTATGTTGGCGTTTAACTCCTTATATCATCCCTTTAGTGGGAGCCATGAGTACAGGATTAGCCAACGCCCAAATAGTCCCCAACGCAGATACAGGAACAATTGTCACCCCCAACGGCAACACAATCAATATCAATGGTGGGACAACATCTGGTGCTAATCTCTTCCATAGCTTTCAAGAATTTGGCTTATCACAGGGACAAATAGCCAACTTTCTAGCTAACCCCAATCTGCAAAATATCCTGGGTAGAATTACAGGCGGCAATGCTTCTATTATCAACGGTTTAATACAGGTAACAGGAGGTAGCCCTAACCTCTATTTAATGAATCCTGCCGGTTTTGTTTTTGGTAATAGCGCTAGTTTAAATGTTCCTGGAGCTTTCACAGCCACAACAGCCAACGGCATCGGTTTTGGTAATAATTGGTTTAATGCTTTTGGTAATAATGACTACAGCACTTTGGTAGGAAACCCCAACGGCTTCGCCTTTACCATGAGTCAGCAAGGATCAATTATCAACGCTGGTAATTTGGCAGTAGGTACAGGACAAAGTTTAAACTTATTGGGTGGTACAGTTGCCAATACCGGACAACTCACAGCACCAGGAGGACAGATTTCCATTACATCTGTACCTGGACAAAATTGGGTGCGTTTGAGTCAGCCAGGAAATTTATTAAGTTTGGAAATTCAACCATTTTCTGGACAAAATCAACCGAATAGCCCACCTTTATCAATTGCATCTCTACCCGAATTACTCACAGTTGGGAACACAGGTTTAACCGCTAACCCAGATGGTACAGTTCAAGTTATGGGTTCTGATGTTAAACTTCCCTCTACTGCTGGTACAGCGATCGTTTCTGGAAATATTGATGTATCTGGTGAAACTGGGGGTACAGTAAATATCCTGGGTGATAAAATAGGTTTAGTAAATGCCAACATCAACGCATCTGGTAATAATGGCGGTGGTAAGGTACTAGTTGGGGGAGATTTTCAAGGTAAGGGAACAGTACCCAATGCTACGCAAACTTATGTTGATGCAAATTCAGTTATTTCAGCCGATAGCAATCTAAATGGTGACGGGGGAAGAGTAATTATTTGGGCTGATAATAGTACAAAATTCTTTGGTAATATTACTGCTCGTGGTGGAGCAAATTCTGGCAATGGTGGTTTTGTAGAAGTATCAGGTCAAAATTATCTCACCTTCAATGGACAGGTAAATACTACAGCAGTTAATGGTAGCATGGGTAACTTATTATTAGATCCCACAACCTTAACCATTATTGATGCTCCGTTAAATTCAGGGACATTTGATACTACATTTACTGGAGCGATCGCTTCTGGAGATGCAGATAATGGAGCTAACACCATTTCTTGGGGTGCTTTAGCAAATTTAGGTGCGGGTGCAAATATTAATTTACAAGCTACAGGGGATATCACCATTAATGCCATTACAGGTAATACACCTGGAGTAACCACCGCTGCTGGTGTAGCTACATTAAACTTAGGTAACAGCGGCAGCTTCAGCCTGACTTCTAGTAGTGGTGCGGTAAACTTTGCTAATCTCACCAATACAATCAGGACTATTGGGGGAGATATTAGTATTTCCGGTGCAAGCCTAAATCTGGGAAATCTTGACACAACTTTAAACTCAGGAAGCTTCGGAAGTAGTGGTAATGTCACTTTATCTGCGGTGGGGAATATTATTGCAGGTGACATTGTTGCCTTTGGGCAGGGTTACGTTGCTCAAGCTGGTAATATTCAAGTTAATAGTACCAATGGCAGTATTCAACTAGGCAATCTCGATACTTATCTTAGTAACCAGGGTTTTTCTAATAATAATAATTCTCTAGGGGGCAATGTCACTTTATCTGCTAATGGTGCAGTTGATGTAGGAGCTATCAATACTAGCGTCACAGATCCTACAACTAGTACCGCTACCAGTGGTAGTGTTGACATTACAAGTACAACAGGCAGCGTTACCACTGATAGTATTAATTCCTCCATGACAAGAATCAGCGGAGGAAATTTTACGGGAGAGGGGGGTGCAGTCACTTTAAATGCCAGAGATAACATCACTGTTAATGGTGCAATTGATACTTCAACAATTGCCACTCTTGTAGACGGTACAACTGTTATTAATAGTGGAAATGTGAGCTTGAATACTACTAATTCTTTTGGTAGCATTATTCAATTTAGTAGTATTAATACCCAGTCTACAACAGATACCTTAGAACCTGTTGGTAACTCAGTCCAAGGTGGAAACGTAGAAGTCCTTACCAATGGCTTGATTTTAGGAACAGGAACTGTCGGTACTTCTAGTAACACTATCGCAACAGCTGGAAATCTGGCTACCCTATCTCAGAATGGTAATATTCTTAACACCGTACCAATTGCCAATGCAGGTGGGACGATTAAAATTCAACATGACGGTGGCCCAGACAACGAACCCTTTACTGTTGGTTCTGCTGGTGTTAATGGCACAGTAGGGTCGCTGAATACGGGTGATGCAAACATATCTTTAGGCAGCTTTCCTGTTTTAGCTAATGGTGGTGATGCAGCTGGAACTCCAACAAATATTACAATCACCTCAGTCAACACACCTCCCACGATAACGGCAACCTCACCAATATCATTTAATGTCAAAGCAAATCAGTCGGTAAGTTTTACATTTAATGCGGTTACAGGTGATGTCAATGCTGATAACACAACTATAGAGATCAATTCTATTCTGGCTGGGACTCTGAGAAGAGGTAATACGGTGTTAGTTGCCGGAGATATCATATCTTCCGGTGAGACGCTAATCTACACACCACCAACTGATACAACTGGCTCTATTAATGCGTTTACAGTTAAATCGAGCGATCGCGTTTCATTCTCCACACCTGCTACAGTCACAATTAACATCAACCCCCCAGCAGATAACCCAACACCACCACCTTGTAATTTCCAGTGTGAAAAACCACCCGAAAACCCACCAAAAACCCCTCCTAATTCTGATAAACCAATTCTTGATTCTGATCCTACTCCTGAAGATAAATTTACAAACAGCTTTACTAGTCAATTAGGTATATCCACTCCTAAAGTCAAAAGCACAGATGAAGCCAGTGATATTGCTCGCCAAATTGAGAAAGCAACTGGTGTTAAACCTGCATTTATCTATCTCAGTTTTGTCCCGGTAGAAATTTCACCAGATTCATCTTCAAAGAAAGCTTCTGATAAACAGTTGAAAATCATAACTGACCAGGATAGTGACCAACTAGAAGTTATAGTAGTAACCGGAACTGGAAACCCCATACGTAAACGGATTTCAAATGTCACAAAAGCTGAAGTTCTCAAAGTTGCTAAGGAATTTCGTGACCAAATCGCTAGTCCGCAGTTCCGCACCCGCAAAACTTACTTGCAACCGGCTCAACAACTTTATCGTTGGATAATTGCTCCAATACAGGCAGATTTACAAACTCAAGGCATCAAAAACCTAGTTTTTTTACCAGATGTCGGCTTACGTTCAACCCCAATGGTTGCTCTTCATGATGGACAAAAATTTTTGGTCGAAAATTATAGTATCGGTTTAATGCCTAGCCTCAGCTTAACCAATACCCTCTATACAGACATCAAACAATCCCAAATCTTAGCAATGGGAATTTCTCAGAGTACCCAAGGGCAAGAACCTTTACCCGCAGTACCTATAGAGTTATCAACATTAGTAAATAAACTCTGGCCTGGCAAGTTATTGTTGAACCAACAAGCCACATTAGATAATCTGAAATCTATCCGTCGCTATCAACCTTTTGGCATTATTCACATGGCTACCCATGCTGATTTTATTGGTGGTGCTGTGGATAATTCCTATATTCAACTATGGGAAAACAAATTACGTTTGAACGAAATCAGGCAATTAGGTTTTAATAACCCCCCAGTGGAAATGCTGGTACTGAGTGCTTGTAGAAGTGCCTTGGGAAATAAAGAAGCAGAAATTGGGTTTGCAGGTTTAGCAGTATTGGCAGGTGTAAAAACTAGTGTTGCCAGTCTTTGGGCTGTTAACGACGCTGGGACAGCCGCATTGATGGCAAAATTTTATGAGAGTTTGAAAACTTCTCCCATTCGTGCAGAAGCCCTCCGAGAAGCTCAAGTAGCTATGGCAACAGGGAAGATTTATTTAAAAAATGGACAGTTACAAGGTTTAGAACAAGTTGGTAGCCTACCTTTACCTACTGAAAGTTTTGAACAACCGAATGAATCCCTCTCCCACCCTTATTATTGGGCAGCATTCACAATGGTTGGCAATCCTTGGTAAATTAGTTTGCAGATGTAGCAAAGCGCTGAGTAATTGCTGAGTTTTGTCAAGTCCTGCCAGCAGGGCTGCGCTTAGATAAGTTGCAGACTCTTTAGCCTGTCCTGAATATAAACCCAGTTGCTTCAAGGCTTTGAGCAATTACCAATTAGGGCTTTACAGCAAACCCCAATTACCAGTTTAAAAAAGATCAGGACTTACGCAAAATGTACCCGAAAACCTGATTATTCCGTAGCGGTAATTCATGAATTACCGCTAATTTCGTTGTGTTGTGCGTAAATCCTCAAGATAAATAGGGCTTGCTGTTCGCGAAGCGTGCCGTTAGGCATATAAACCAAAAATCTATATATATCAACAGTTTCAGGCTGAAAAAGTAAAAGAAGGTGCAAGAAATAAGCGATGAAATCATCAAAAACCGTTCATTTACCCAGATTTGAGAATATTCTGATCTCCTTCTAATTCTTCCTCCTGACTCCTGACTCCTGACTCCTGACTCCTGACTCCTGACTCCTGACTTCTAGCCCTAACGGAAAGACTTTTTCAGCAAGCCCTAAATATAGATTAAAAATAATAACTAACATCATATTTCGTAAAGTTTGTTAGGGTAAATTGAGAGTATGCTTAATCTATCGAAAGCCTAGTTGCAATTTTAAGTAACTAAGCGCAAAGAAACTTAAAAAATTATTAGTTTTCTACTCATTGGTTAGTGTTACTAGTACTAACTAATAACTAAATAACTAATAACTGAAGTTAATTTGTGCCTATTTACTGACTAGGTTGTTGAGCAAAGTGGAGAACATCAGTTCTGATGCTCAGTACTAGCAGCGAAACCCAAAGAACCCTTAAGAACAATTACGGAAGATGATAGAAAAAATTTTGCTGGCTGTCTCTGGACTGGGACACGCAGAAGAAATGATGAAGACATTGAAAGAAATGCCCTCAATCCAATCTGCAAAAGTTACGGTTCTGCACGTTGTATCCCCACAAAGCACTGCGGCTGTAATGACGGAGAAATGGGAAGAAGGTGGTAAAATTCTGGCTAATGCGATTCAATCTTTGGACTTAGACCCTAGCCAAGTTTCTTCGATTTTGCGGCAAGGAGATCCTAAAGATGTAGTTTGTCAAGTAGCTGAAGAAATGGATGCTGACTTGATTGTCATGGGTTCACGGGGACTCAAGCGACTGCAATCAATTTTAGGGAATTCTGTTAGCCAGTATGTTTTTCAATTATCTTCTCGTCCCATGTTGCTGGTTAAAGATGACATTTATGTCAAAAGAATCAAGCGGGCTATGGTGGCTATAGATCAATCTGAAGCAGCAACCAGTTGTTTGAATTTAGCTCTGTTCATGCTGCGTGGTGTCACAGGTGGCCAGTTAATTTTGGCTAATATTAATACAGATTTAGGTGGCAAATTATCGGGAATTACTGATATCAAGCCAGAAAAAAATTCAGTTTTAGGACTTGCGGTAGCAGAAGCAGAGAGACAAGGTGTAGCCGTTCGTTGTGTTACTAGTAGTGGCAAACCTGGGGAAGAAATTTGCCGTTTAGCTGAAGAACTGAATGTAGACTTGTTAGTATTAGGTTCCCCAGATCGTCGTCCATCTATTGCTAAGAGTTTTGTTGATCTAGACCGATTGATAGGCGCTTCTTTGTCTGATTACGTTCGAGTTAATGCGACTTGTCCAGTGCTGTTGGCACGAACTTCTGCTTAAATGCATTTTTAGTAATAGTTTCTCTAATTACCAATCCATCATCAAATATTGGTTTGAGCGATTGATAAATAAAAACCCCTGCACTGAATGAGTGTAAGGGTTTTTTATTTTATAGCCAAAGTATTAACTATCTTTTCAACGAATTAACCTTCTCGGCTGGCAGTTTGAATGTAAAGCATAATTAAAAAAACGGCAGGCACTAGCACGAACAAAATGCTTGCTACGAACCCCAGGTCATTAACTTGCATGGCAAGATAGCCTCTCTTTGATTTCCAGTCAACAACTTTAGAATAGCATCATCTATGACTGAGTTTTTCCAAATTTTCTGCTTTTGCCAACACTAGTCACGAGTAAATAACCAAAAGTTAAGGTTTTGTAACGACACTAACAGGGCCATTAACTAGGGTTTGACAGGCCAGACGGTAGTTATCAGGCTTTTTTTTAAATTTCCGGTTTTCAAAATCAGTGCGTGGTGAGAGGTTTTCTAATCCTTCTACTACCTGAACTATACAAGTACCGCATTGACCTGCACCGCCGCAATTGGTCATTTTGCCAATCAAAGTATATATATCAATGTTATTTTCCATTGCTTTGAGCCGGAGATTTGCACCATCTGCGGTCACTATTTCTTTATTCTCTTTAACAAATTTAATATTTCCCATAACTAATTCCTCGCTGAGTGTAAATGTGGCTATTGGTTTTGTGTGAACCAAGCTTGATACATTATCCCACTTAATTATGGTTATTTGTTGCAAAATATTAATAAATATCAATTTTTAATAAGACGATTACAAAAAAATTAGGACAGGTGTTTGTTTCCTGTCCACGGAATTAACAATACATTGATTTACCTGAAACCTACGGCAGCTTGCCAAACAAAAGCAAGCAACAGGAAGAAAACAGGAATGATTGGGAGAACATCTACCAAGGGGTCAAAGATTTGGTAGGCTTCAGGCAATTTTGCTAATAACAGTGCAACTTCCATGTTTGTTTATATCCAACTAATCCAACATAGCTTTCATATTTGAGTTGTATATTAACATGGTTTGGGGACTGGTAATTGGTAATGGGTGATTGGTGATTGGTGATGGGAATAATTCTTTCCCCCTGTCACCTGTCACCTGTTCCCTGTCACCTGTCACCTGTCACCTGTTCCCTGTCACCTGTCACCTGTCACCTGTTCCCTGTCACCTGTCACCTGTCACCTGTCACCTGTCACCTGTCACCTGTCACCTTCTTCTGTAAGCCAGTGTCCAAAGTCGGTGAGGAAGCGATCGCTCAAAATTGATTCCCGAATCTTTTGGGTAAAGCGAATTAGTTCGGTGATATTGTGAATACTCAATAATGTGTAGGCTAATATTTCCTGCGATCGCACTAAATGAGATATATATGCACGACTAAAGTTTTGGCAAGCATAACAAGGGCAAGTTTCATCTAAGGGTGCAAAATCTTCACGAAACTTAGCATTTTTTAAATTCCAACGTTCACCGGAGACGATCGCAGTTCCATGACGCGCCCATCTGGTGGGAATCACGCAATCAAATAAATCTATCCCCGAAGCGATCGCGATCGCCATTTCTCGATAAGTTCCCACACCCATCAAATAACGGGGCTTATTAACAGGTAATAACGGCGCTGTAGTTTTGACAATTTGCGCCATCAATTCCGTCGGTTCCCCCACACTCACCCCACCAATGGCATATCCTGGCATATCCAACTCAGCCAAAGCATTGGCAGCACGGGCGCGTAAGTCCAAATATACCCCTCCCTGCACGATGGGAAACAAGGCTTGATCAGTGCGTTGATGGGCAACTATACAACGTTCTAGCCAGCGATAAGTCCGATCTGTGGCTGCTTCTACCTCTTCACGAGTGGCTGGATAGGGGGGACATTCATCAAAAGCCATGATCACATCCGCCCCTAAAATATTCTGAATTTCAATGGAGCGTTCTGGCGTTAATTTAATAATCTGACCGTCACGGGGCGAGCGAAAGGTTACACCTTCTTCTGTAATTTTTCGCATTTCACTCAAACTAAAGACCTGGAAACCACCAGAATCTGTGAGCATAGGCCCGTTCCAGCCCATGAACTTATGTAGTCCACCACCACCGGCAACAATTGCTTCTCCTGGTTGGAGATGTAAATGATAGGTATTTGATAAAACCATCTGCGCCCCAGTATCTTTGAGTTGAGCAGGGGTAATGGTTTTCACATTTGCCAGTGTACCCACAGGCATAAATCTGGGAGTTTCTACAGCACCATGAGGGGTGAAAAATACTCCGGCTCTGGCTTTTGTGTGACTACAACTAGCTAGACATTCAAAGGAAAAATTGGTCATTGGTAATTAGTCATTGGAGACAGGAGGCAGAAGGCAGAAGGTTATTTTCCCATCTCCCCATCTCCCCAATATTTAGGGGTGAAACCCTGCATTATATACTGCCTAATTGGGTATATTATTCTAAGACTAAAAGCAATCGGAACAGTCATCGTCAATTTCTGCATCCCATCTTGCTGATAGTACTTGCTCCATCATTGCTTCCATAGCGACGACGTTAAAATGGCGATCGCACCGTTCTTGCAAAGGTATGGACAGAGGAATCAAACGCAAACAGATATCTTCTTGGATTAAATCAAAGTAGGGTTCTTGTTGCGGTGATTGTTTGAGTTCCAGGTAGTCAAAACTATAAATGTTCAGATATAGTGCCTTGTTGGCGACTATGGTAGATCTTTGTGGGCTTGTAAATACTTCCATCACATCACCCTCACCTTCGCTGAGTAGCTTGTCTTCTTGGGTGTAGATGTAGCGAACTCGACCTAAATCAGCCAGTAAGCGTCTGATATCGAGTTTATTGACAATAATGCCAGTATTAACAATGCACGGTGCTGGTATCCTAGTGTCGGGTAGATGGTGACTCATAGAGAAATAGCTATTGAGGGAAGGTGAGTGACAACACAGCTAAAAAGTCAATTGCCTAGCTTTTGGACTGGAAAAAACCCTACATTTCCAAAATATCAATTTTGTAGGGCGATCGTCCATTAAAGAATCGAAAAGCCAACCGTCCCTGATAATTTTGTGGTTTTTTTCGTCATTGAATGCGCTTATATTATCTGTTACTGGAACTTTTGATTACTAATGACGTTAGCATAACAAACTTTTTGGCATCAGTCTCTAGTTACTAATCAAGCTTGAATATCCACTACATCTTGCTACAAGTGTTGTGTCCTAAATATAGCAATCCTAAATCATTCATGAGAAAACACCATACTCATAAAGTTTTGGAAAGTCAAAAATTTGACAATGAATGGATAACTCAAATAACGCCTTGACTACAGTAAAAGAATGACAGAAAAAATAAAACTCTCTAATTAATCGTTTTGCTTGTAGCCAAATATCTTCTACAGGATTCTGTTGTGGTGCATTCGGGGCAAATCTCAAGCAGGTAATCCACCATTGTTCTTTTTCAAGTTCACGATTTAATGAATCTAGATAATCTTGAATTTCTTGTGAACGATGATAACTTGCACCATCCCAAATTATTAAAAGTTTGGCTCCAGGTCGCTGTTTTTGAAGATATTCTAAAAAATTAATTGTGTTTTTAGAGTCACCTTTTTCAGCTTTATACGTGAGAAATTCTTTGGTTTTATAATCCAATGCACCGAAATATGTTTGTTTATCACGAGCATTTACTACTGGTATTGTTACTCGTTCACTAGTTTTCCCCCAAACATACCCTATTATATCCCCCCAAAGTAAATGACATTCATCTACCATGAACACAACTAGGTCTCCTGTCTCTATTTGAGGCCGTCGCGTCTCCAACAACTCACAAATCTCTTTTTTTTTTGAATCTACTAATTCTTGGTTATATTTTGGATTATTTGCTTGAGTTTTCTTCCAACTAATACTGGCAGCATCAAATAAATCGTAGTAACTTTGTTTTGAGGAGAATGTTACTCCATATTCTGAGGCAATATAGTACTCTAATTCATTTAAAGTCCATCTGTCTTTGGTTTGCAACCATTCCATTACCTCGGCACGTTGAAGCTCATCTAGAAAACCTTTACTTCCTTTATGCCCTAGTTTTAACCCTTCCAGCCCCAGTTTAAAAAATGCTTTTTTATAGGTACTAATGAAGCCAGATGAGACACCTAATATTGGCATTATCTCTTCATGCTTGTATCCACATAACAGCATTTTTACTGCTGTAGCTCGCTTGATTTCACGTGGCTCTTTATTATTTTTGATAAAATCTTCTAATAATTGTATCCACATCACCACACCTGCACCTTGGTTTCAAACGTTACTTTTAAGCTCTCTCCGTATTTTCTCATGAATGATTCCGGATTGCTATATATATTGACTAGTAATTATACTTTTAAATAAGATGAATCAAATATTGCAGTGGTGGAGAAAACAACTATTACAGTTTGTTGCAACCATAATATTTTATACCGCTATTCCTTTACCCCATATCAAAAACTTAGAATTTGAGCGGGTAGCCTATTTTGCTCCTGTTGTCGGGTTGATGATTGGCACAATTTTAGGTTTATTGGATAGAACAATTGATTATTTGGGTATCCCAGTATTAACTCGTAGTGCTTTAGTAGTAATACTTTGGGTAGGAATTACAGGTGGGCTACATTTAGATGGAGCAATGGATACTGCTGATGGTTTAGCGGTGACTGATCCAGAAAGGCGTTTGCAGGTGATGGTGGATAGTGCCACAGGTGCATTTGGAGCGATGGCTGCGATCGCTATCTTGCTATTGAAAACCACAGCATTGAGTGATTTGGCGGAAAACCGCTATTTAGCGTTGATTGCGGCTTGTGGGTGGGGACGCTGGGGACAAAAATTTGCGATCGCTTTTTATCCTTATTTAAAACCCACAGGTAAAGGTGCATTTCATAAACAAGCGATTCAGTCTTACAAAGATTTATTACCAAGCTGGTTTTTGCTAATTAGTTTGAGTGGTTTAGTTTGGTTAATTAATTCCCAGAATCTAGTTTTTGCTATTGGAATGATGATTGCTGGAATGACAATATCTATTTTAACAGCAGCTTGGTTTAATCATAAATTAGGCGGACATACAGGAGATACTTATGGTGCAGTTGTTGAATGGACTGAAGCCTTATTTTTGTGTGTAATTACAAGTTTCTTATGAAATTCAATTGTATTGTGCTTAGGATATAATTTGTGAACAAGGAAAACAGTTAAGTAATTTAATTACTAGGAACTCTAGGTACTTAGAAAAATGGAAAAATGTATTTACACAAAAAAAGAGTTTGACTCTGCAACAGGTGAACATATATTGCAAAACGCTCTCGGAGCTAGATGGAAATCAACTCGAATTTCGTCAAATGCCGTTCAAGTAGAGTTTGGAAAGACTATTGACGTGGCTCTAGCAAATGGACTGCAAGAGATTAGGACTATTCTTGGGACAAAGAGTGGACGTAATGAAGATGCTCCTGTCATCAAAAATATAGAGGGTTCTGCCGGAAACACCTATCATCTTAAACCTGGAGGCATTCCTTATATTGCAAGGCCTATAGTAAAAACTGAAGCGACTTCGGACGGAAAAAATCAAATCACTAACTTCTCTATTAGCAACCATAATGAGTCTGGGTGGCTTTTTGCAGAAATAAGGAAAAAATTTCCTAATGAGGAATTTAACATAGACGATATTAGGGGAAAAGTAAAAAAAGGGCGTGGCTACATTGAAGAGACGCTTCCAATGAATTCGTCAATTGGTGGAAAAGACTACTTTAGAGGAATGCTAAAATCTATCTTCAATCTTTTAGGAGAAATGGATTGTGAGGTAGCTTTGATGCCAACTTTTGATGGAGTACGGAAATTTATTCTCTCTGGTGAAGGTGACTTTACCAATTATGTAAGATGGCTTACCTGTTATGATACACCTCTCATACCAAAAATTGGAGAGTTTGACCATTTCATTTGTGTATTCTCAAACAATCATAAAATTGATGGATTTGCTCAATTTTATGGAGAGATTGCCCACTCTGTTCGTCTAACAGAAACTTACGATGGTGCTGATTTTTGCTACTCTTATCTTGTCAATCCTTTTCGTGATTCTCAACAGGCTGAGAAGCGAAACCCTGATTTTGATAAGTTGTTGCTGCCACAATTTGAGGATGGTGTTGAGCTACCGAATGAAATTGTATGGTCTGTTTATAATGCACGCTTTTCTAATATTCTCCAAAAGTACCAAGAACGAGCAGAAAAAGAGAATATAAGATGAATTATTGGTGAAGTTTTGGGTTCCCCTGATGGTGAGCAGATTAATGATGAGCAAAGACAACAGTTAGTTGATAGGCTTGCAGAGGATATAATTAGAAAAATGCAGATAACAGAGGATTAGAATGATGGGAAAATTACACATAGGATTTAAAAGGAAAGATGATGCTAATAGCTTGCATCAAGAGCTTTGGGGGAAGCAAGGTATATCAAGACTTACCGTAACAGCGAGAAAGCCTAAAACTGGAGAATATCTTGTTTCAGTCGAGACTGATTCCCAGGAAATTCAAGAAGAAATTCAAAGTTATGGTGGAAGAATTTTATCTAATGAAGAATACGAAGCTTTAACAGCTTACTCAATTGGAGATGCTTGGATTACCCAGATTCAAATGGATTTAGCCAGTAAAGGTTACTATTTGCCAACTCTTCCTAGTGGTGTATTTGACGAAGAAACGAAATATGCAGTAATAGCATTTCAAAGAGATAACGGATTAGAAGTTAATGGAATTGTCAATGAAGAAATGATGGAGAAATTGAGATCTGCAAACCAACGTCCGTCATTTCTTCAAACCGCAAGCTCACTTCAATTAGATGGTCCTGCCGATTGGTCTGTTAATATAGATTACTATCTTTACGGAACAGAGACAAAAAACATGACCAATGCTGAAGTTTAGTTGAAATGATTAATACAGTTTTTCTTGATACTTCTTTTGCTATTGCTCTGTCTTCTTCAGGAGATGAATTCCATTATCAAGCCCAAAAGTTAGCGAAGCAAATTGAATTTGAGGGGATTCCTATTGTAACTACGCAAGCAGTATTACTAGAAATTGGTAATGCCTTATCTAAACAGAAGTATCGTGAAAAAGCAGGAATACTGATAGAGTCACTTATCGCTGATCCAACTGTTGAAATTATCCCTTTCACAAATGAACTCTTTATCCTTGCTTTTAGATTATTTCAGTCTCGTCCTGATAAAGAGTGGGGTTTAGTAGATTGCCTTTCTTGTATTGTGATGCAAAGATGCGGTATCACGGATGTTTTAACCACAGATAAACATTTTCAACAAATGGGTTTTCGTGCTTTACTACGCGAATAAATTTTCTCGCAATTGTTTACACTCGTATTTTGGCTTAATTTTACGCTTTTACTCCATCTTAATTTAGCAGTCCTCACCATATAAAGCAAACAAAAACTCCTGCTTGTTTAGACAATGCAAGAGTTAGTTTTTGCTATAGTTATTTAGTTAAACCATCATATCTATTGGGATCTTTTTTCTCCTTTTTGTCTTTGGGGTCTTTTTTAGGCTTCTTAGCTTCTTTATTACCTTTTTTTTCCTTAGACATAAGTCTTCTCCCAGTAAGTTAATCTGTCAAAGCCTCTACATTCTGCTGTTAAGAAATTAGGGTGTAGCTTACCTAATATTCTTTTCAAACAGAATGCAAAGTATCAGACACTTATGTAACTAACTACCATTATAGAATGTTATTTAATTTTATGACTGAGTTAGTTGGCTACTACACAAAACGTAGTCAGATGTAATTTTATCTAAAACAAAGCTAATTCCTTTCATTAGCAAGGAATAAGGGAATTTAGAAGCCTTTTTTATTTCACTGGTTGTAGTTTTGTCACTTTAAGTTTATATGTACCCACTCCAGTTTCCCCAAAAGAACGGACGCGAACGATGTAGGTTCCTGTTTCGTTGATGCGAGCAAATAAGAGAGAATTGCTACTACCATCTGGTCCATCATCATTTTCTGAGACTGTTGAACCATCAGGTGCTAAGAGTGTAATAATGCTGTCAAAGTTTTCCGATGATAAATCAATTGCTAGATTATCACCTTTATTTAACTTCACTGTGTAATCACGAGCAAATCCACCTTGACCTGTGGGAATATCATTGATTGATAAAGTATCAGTAAGTTCTATATTGCTATTTAAAGGAATGGGACTATATAAATTATTTTTTTGAGCAAAAGCTGTATTGATGCTGATGCCTATAGCTAGTATGGAAGCAGGAAGGATAATAATTTTTTGTAAAGCCGCTGCAAAAACTATACTCATAAATTAAAATATTGTTGCCAAAAATACAGTGTAATTTTGCTAATTATAGATTTCTCAGACACGATTTGCCCATCAACTCTAGGTTGATCTATCTTTGGTGGTAATGGCAACAGCAGCTAACCCCAGGACAGATATGCCATTTTGATTGAGCGCAGATACAGCAGATTTGGCAGTTGCACCTGTTGTATAAATATCATCTACTAGCAGCACTGGTGCATTTGGGTGACGACGAAAATCTGATCCTATTGAAAAAGCATCTGCAAGGTTGTTTTCTCGCTCGAAACCGGATACTGCAAATTGTGCTTTAGTATCTTTGATTCTTTCTAGCCCATTTAATTGTAACTTTAAACCTGTTGTTTGACAGAACCCTTGGGCTATTAGTGCAGCTTGGTTATAACCTCTTTCTTTGAATCTTTTGGCGTGGAGTGGTATGGGTACAATTACAGGCTTTTGATTTGCTAATGGGGTATGCAATAACCATGCTTCGCCTAAATAATTACCTAAAAGTCGGGCAATTTGGGGTTGGTTGTCATATTTCATGGCTGCGATCGCTCTTTTTAAAGCACCTCCATAACTACCCAAGCTAAATACTGGTAATGGTTGTTGCCATAAATAGTGAGGATTTTTGAGATGGCAGCTTTGCAGTTGTTTGGTACAATATTGACATATTTCCACTTTTGTGCTGCGTTGACATAAGGGGCAATGGGCTTGCAGAAAGAGATTTAGTAGGCCTTTAAAAATGGTCATTAGTCAAAGAAGTATTTAATAGACAAATATGCATCTTCCAGAACTGTTGCAGACAACGTCTCTATGTTCTTTGTTGGAGGTATTTAACATAAATGCGATCGCACCTTTGTGTTTCTACTCCTGTGGTGGGGATGTAACCATTAGTTTCATACAGAATGACGGCTTCTGTTAAGAAACTGGCGGTTTCTATCCAAATTTGCTGAAATCCACGAGATATGATCGCTGTTTCTATCGCTTGTAACAAATGTTTCCCTAAACCTAAACCGCGTACATTAGGTAAAAGATACATTTTGCGGATTTCTACGGCTTTTTCACCCCGTTTAATAGGATAATATGCCCCTGTACCTACTATTTTATTTTGGTGTTCAATTACCCAAAATTCGCCTCCGGTAGCTAAATAACATTCTTCTATTTGCAATACATCTCTATCCGCACCGTTAGGTTCCCAACCTAAACCATATTCTGATAGTACAAAACGAATAACCTCTGCGGCTTTTGTGCGGTCTTTGGGTTCCCAATTACGAATTACAAAATCTTGGTAATATTGTTTCATAATCTGTTGAGGCTGGTAATCGGTAATTGGTAATCGGTAATTGGGAAAATAACTAGCAGATTAGCTAGAATAAGTTTATTATCAAGTAATTATCCAAAACTTATATCTTATATAATAATACTTAATTACAAGTAAAATAATAGCCATAAAATATACAGTTTGAATACATAATTTATAATTATAGGATACTATGAAATCAAAATTCTCTCTTTTCAAGAGTTGCGAATCTGCAAATAATTGATACACTTGTTCTTTTAGCCTAGTTACAAGTTGGGCAGCGCCTCTATGGTGTACGTCAAGCGCGTTGAACTTACCAATTTTAAATCCTTCGGCGGTACTACTTCTGTCCCTTTGCTGCCGGGGTGTACTGTCATATCTGGGCCTAATGGTTCGGGTAAATCAAATATTCTCGATGCTTTGCTGTTTTGTTTGGGGCTTGCTAGTTCTAAGGGAATGCGGGCTGAACGTTTGCCGGATTTGGTAAATAATGCTCAAAAGCATAAAGGACGTTCGTCGCTGGAAGCTAGTGTGACGGTGACTTTTGATTTGGGGGATGATGTCTCACGCAGAGGCGCAGAGGAGGACACTTGCGTGGGCGGGTCTCCCGACTTGAGCAAAGTGTCCGTCGCGCAGAGTGAGGAGGCAGAGGGGCAGGGGGCAGCGGGCAGCGGAGATGAGGAAGTTGGTGAAGAAAATCCAAAATCCAAAATCCAAAATCCAAAATCGAATGAATGGAGTGTTACTCGACGGTTGCGAGTGACTCCTCAAGGTACTTATACGTCGAATTATTATATAAATGGTGTTGGTTGTACTCTGACGGAGTTGCATGAGCAATTACAGGATTTGCGGGTTTATCCTGAGGGATATAATGTGGTGTTGCAAGGTGATGTGACTAGCATTATCTCGATGAATGCACGGGAACGTCGGGAAATTATTGATGAGTTGGCTGGGGTGGCTGCGTATGACAGGAAGATTATCCAAGCTAGGTCAACTTTGGATGAGGTGAAGGAAAAGGAAGATAGTTGTCGGATTATTGAGACTGAATTAACTGTACAACGCGATCGCTTGGCTCAAGATAAAGCTAAGGCAGAAAGATATCAAAAACTGAAAATAGAGTTTGTACAGAAGCAGTCTTGGGAGGCGGTTCTATCTTGGCGTTCTCTGCAAGCACAGCAAGAAAAGTTAACGGCGCAAATTCAAACAGGCGATCGCAATTTTACCGATTTCACGACCCAATTAACAACGACTAACTCGGAAATTATTCAAAAAACGGCTGAACTTGATGAACTCAATATCCGCGTTAAAGCTTTGGGAGAAGATGAACTTTTATCTGTGCAGTCTCACCTCGCTACTCAAGAGGCTGAACGTAAACAACTCCAACGTCAACAACGGGATTTAGAAACAGCTTTACAAGAATCTGCAAGGCGTTTAATTCAAACTCAGCAAGAAATTCAGCAATATCAGTTGTCTCTCACTCAAGCTGTACAACAACAAAATGTTGAAACCTTGCAGGTAACGAATTTACAACAAGAACGAAATGACGCACAACAAGCGTTAGATTTTTCTCGTCAAGCAGCTGCGGAAATTGCCTCGGCTTCGGAAGCTTGGGTACAACAACAAACGGCTTTAAATCGGCAAATTGAGACTTTGTTGCAAACTCTTGAACCCCAACGCACTGAACAAGCACAACTTCAAGAACGCAATACTCAGCTACAGCAACTTATTGAGGAACAATCCCAGCTAATTGCGACTTTAGAACCTGAATTGGCTCAAAAACAAGCTGAATGTACGCAAGTTGAAACAGAATTTAATCGTTCTAGTGAACCTATTCAAAAATTAGCTGAAAACCTAGCTGCGACTGAACAAGAGTTACAAATTCAACAAGAAACTCAAAAGCGTCTTTTGCAAGAACAGCGGGAAAAACAACGTCAGTTAGATAAGTTGGAAGCACAAACCCAAGCACAACAAGAGGTACAAGGAACACAGGCGAGCAAGGTAATTTTACAGTCAGGAATGCCTGGTTTATGTGGTTTGGTTGTGCAGTTGGGAACGGTAGAACCTCGTTATCAGTTGGCGTTAGAAATCTCTGCTGGTGGACGTTTGGGACATATTGTGGTGGAAGATGACAGCATCGCTTCTGCTGGTATTGAACTCCTCAAACAAAAACGCGCCGGTAGAGCAACTTTTTTACCTTTGAATAAAATTAAAACATCGAAAGCTATTCAAGATGCAACTTTGCGTTATGCTGATGGCTTTGTTAATTATGCGGCTGATTTGGTGGAGTGCGATCGCCGTTATCGAGATGTTTTTAACTATGTTTTTGGGAATACTGTGGTTTTTGCCAGTCTTGCACAAGCCCGAAAGCAATTAGGTCTATATCGTATCGTCACTTTACAAGGGGAATTGTTAGAAACTAGCGGGGCAATGACTGGGGGGAGTAATACCCAGCGTTCAGCTTTGCGTTTTGGTACGGGAGAACCTTCTGAATCTGAAGAAGTAGTAAATTTAAGAACTCGATTGGTAGATATTGAGCGTGTTTTAGAACGTTGTGCAGAAGCGATCGCTAATTTAGCCAGTCGGACTAAAACTCTCACCCTAGAACTCACGGAAACACGTCAAGGAAGACGAGAACAGCAGCTAAAGTTGGAACAGTTGCAAAAAGATGTCAAGGGTTTAACAGGGCAATTAGAAGCCACACGCACTCAACTTTCCCAAAATACCGAAAAATTCACCACTGCACAATCTCGTTTGCAAGTTTTAGATCGGGAATTACCAGGACAAGAATCGCAACTGCAAGAATTAAGACATACTTTATCTGAGTTGGAATCTTCCCAAACCCCTAGCGAATGGCAACAGATCCAAGTAATCATTAAAACCCAAGAGCAACAATTGCAACAAAAAGAAACTGCTTTAAGGGATTCACAACAACAATTAAAAAATCTCGAAAATCAACAACAGCGGTTACAAGAAAAAATCCAAGAAGCAGAACAACGAATCAGCGAATATCAACAGGAACAGTCAACAGTCAACAGTCAACAGTCAACAGTCAACAGTCAACTAGTAGAACTGAATAACCAAATTACTGAAATTCAAGTTAGTTTGAAGCAAATGGAGTCAAATTTAGGAGAAGAGAAAAAGAAAAGGGATATTACAGAAACCGAAGTGCGATCGCTCTTATTGCGTCAACAACAACTACAATGGGAAATTGAAAAACTCCAAGAAACCCAAGAAAAACGCCGGGAAGAATTAACAGCACTGCAAACCCAATTGCGAGAATTAGGTGCAGAATTACCAAGTCCCCTCCCAGAAGTTCCTAATCAAGTCGATTTAGAAGAACTGCAAAAAGAATTGCGAAGTCTATCCAAACGCTTACAGGCAATGGAACCTGTGAATATGTTAGCGTTAGAAGACCATGAAAAAGTCCAAAGTCGTCTCCAAGAACTTACAGATAAACTGCAAACATTAGAAGCAGAACGCACAGAATTACTTTTGCGAATCGAAAACTTTACCACCTTACGCCAAATCGCCTTCAAAGAAGCCTTCGACGCAGTAAACGAAAACTTCCAAACTATTTTTGCTACCCTTTCCGACGGTGACGGCTATCTACAACTTGATAATACTGAAGATCCCTTTAACAGTGGTTTAAACCTAGTCGCACACCCCAAAGGTAAACCTGTACAAAGATTGGCTTCTATGTCAGGGGGTGAAAAATCTTTAACAGCATTAAGTTTTATCTTTTCCCTACAACGCTATCGTCCATCTCCATTTTACGCCTTTGATGAAGTAGATATGTTTTTAGATGGTGCCAACGTCGAACGATTAGCCAAAATGATTAAACAACAAGCAGAACAAGCCCAATTCATTGTTGTGAGTTTGCGCCGTCCGATGATAGAATCAGCCCAACGCACAATCGGTGTAACTCAAGCTAGAGGCGCATATACTCAAGTTTTGGGGATTAAGTTAAGTGACAAATGATATGGCTGAAAATGCTATAAATTAACCCCTTGTTCTGCTAGTAACTGTCTTAATTTAGCTAATTTTGCTTCTGCTAAATCTGCACGTTGTTTTTCCTGTTCTACTGGTGTAGGCAACCAGTTATTATCTCGATCATACCAACGTAGCCACAATCTGGTTAATCCTTGATATTCTCCATGCCATAATCCTAAACCCAATTCTGCTTCTTCTAACCATACTCCTAGTCCATTTATTGGCAAAAGTTGATAACGACTCATTACCAACCCAAAACAATTAAACTCATCTGTATAACGGTTATAAACAAAATAATAAGGGATTCTCAGGATTTGTTCATAAACAGACCATTTATTAGGAGGTTGATTAACTTCCCTTAAACTTCTGCCTAAATCTTCCGCTTCTGTACCTGGTGATATTAATTCTATAGCAACAAAAGGATTTACCCCCTCCTGCCAAGTAACGTAACTTAATCGGAGTTCTGTTTCTTGATAAAATCGAGATACCCCCAATACTGCAAACCAATCTGGGCGTTTATACCATTGGGTATGACGGGAATCATAATATAAGTTTAAATCACTACCTATAAATACATTATCTTCAGTATAGGTGGGCGGACGAAAGGTACTGCGTAGTAATTCTGGTTGTAATAGGTGAAATTCATCTGGCAATCCTGGTTCCTCCTGATTTTCACTAGGTAAATCATACATAGTTGGCAATACTTCTTGAGGAGATAATGGTGGATCTATTTGATACATGATTGATTAGCTCCTTGCCTTAGCGTCGCTGATTGAAGATATTGTGATTTAAGAATTATCTTCAGATACGTGAAACTTGAATATATGTGGATATGCTCAGATGTAGTGTGCCGTTTCTATCTCTAAGAATAAAATGTCCACAATTTGTGCATTTAAACTTATTATAAGCACCTAGCTTAACATAGACGTGACCAAAGCTCACATCTTGCACTAAAATCATGAGCTAACAGGCATGGTTTATAGTAGTGAGCTTGCGTCGCCCGATGATAGAGTCAGCACAGCGCACAATCGGCGTAACTCAAGCTAGAAGCGCGTATACTCAAGTTTTGGGTATTAAATTGAAATCATCTGATCATTGAACCAGTCCGCAGAATTGCTTAAGATATATAATCGTGAAGCACTCCGTAGGAATCGCGCAAGCATTGACCAAAGTTATCGCTTGCCGCTCAATTACACCATTATCAGCATTGAGCTACTTTTGAAGAAGTCGAGTTTAGGAAAGTGAATTGAAAATTGTTGATAATCATTCAATTAAGGAATTGCTGAATCAGATTCGTGCTATGGAAAGCTTAGAAAGCTTGTATAGGCTCGTTCCGTGGGCAAGTCGTCTATGTCCAAAACTTAGTGAAATATTTTCCAATTTTTCTGAGATCAAGCTTCAACTAGAAGTGATCCTCTTGCCGGATCGGTTCAATGAAACTTTCTCGTCATTAGGTTGGATTGCTTATGAGTCTCTTAACCTCAATGCAATGAAGCAGGCAATCGAAATTTCTGAGACAGCAGGGGTTGCGGATGCCGAAAAATTCCTTGCAAATCATTACAATGAAGAAACATTGAAATGGGGAATACTCCGCTTTAGTGGTCATCCGGATTTCCGAAAACGTCTACGACTAATTGAACTGGCTAAAGAGGACTATCTTGCTGAGAGATATCACGCCTGTATACCCCTACTTATTAGTCTTACAGATGGTTTGGTCAATGATGTTTCTAACCATGTTGGTTTGTTTGCTGAAAATACTGACGTGACAGCTTGGGATTCCATTGCCGCTCATGAAACTGGTCTTCAATCTCTAGCAAAACTTTTGGGAAAAGGCAGAAAGAAGACCAATGAAGAAGAGATAACAATTCCATTTCGGCATGGCATTCTTCATGGACGGGAACTCGCCTTCGATAACAAGATAGTTGCTGCTAAGTGCTGGTCTACACTCTTTGCTGTTAGAGATTGGGCAGGTTCAATTGCAAATGGCAAAAAATACCCGAAACCTAAAGAGCAGGTTACATTATCTGAATTACTGAAACAACTTACCGAGAATGCAAGAACAAAGCAACTTCTTGAACAATGGCAGCCACGAACGCTAGAACAGCTTGATCATTTGCCATGTTCCAGTTTATCAATGCATTTACCAGAAGACAGCCCAGAAAAGGTAGTTATTGAGTTTATCGAAAACTGGATCAATAAAAGATACGGCAAGATGGCAGAAGTCTTAGTAGATTTTGTAAGTACCCCTTTGGGGAAGAAAGCAGGTCAAGTAAAACAAGACTTTGGTCATATTAATTTGTTGTCATATGAAATAAAAGCTGTTGAGGATGAAGCCGCTTCAGCTTCTCGTGTTCAGGTTTATTTGAAATTTTCAAAACAAGGTGAGCCTCAGCTTGAAGAACTCTGGATAAGAGTTGTATATCATAACCATGAAAATACTCCATTAATTCGTGGAGAAGAGGGTGGTAACTGGAAAATTATTCAAAATGGATTCAGTAAAGTCATATATCCGACCGTTGTATAATAAAGCATGAGAGCGAAACATATTGTGATATTTTAGTGCGCCATT
This sequence comes from Anabaena sp. EIM26, assembly GCF_057568715.1. Lineage (NCBI taxonomy): Bacteria > Bacillati > Cyanobacteriota > Cyanophyceae > Nostocales > Nostocaceae > Anabaena > Anabaena sp. EIM26. The sequence goes on from NZ_CM172472.1 coordinate 5,371,652, forward strand.
TACACCTTGACTAATTGCGATCGCCGATCTACTACTTCTTCTAATATACAAGGGTGCGTTAATGAAATGTAACGCACCTTATTTTTAATTGAACAGAAGCGATTTTTTCCGAGTAACTTCTCAAGAGAAAGTCAAAATCACATCAGTGCGATCGCTCGTAGGTTAGATTGATAAAGTGCGATAGCGAAGCGCTCCGTAGGAATCGCTCAACTGTGCCGTTCGGATCATAATATTGCTACTCGACAGAAGTTAAATATATTGCTACAATGCAATATATGAAGGCCACTCTAATCGCCAAAGCAAAAGAAGTTCATGACGACGGATCAATCGTCGAGGTTGTTATATGGGAATTACCAGAACCAATACCACCAAGCACACATAAATACAAATACAGATTATTTTACGGGCAGAATGGAAAATGTAGAATTCGATATGACAACGAACGCGGAAAAGGAGATCATAAGCATATAAATTCACACGAAATAGATTACAAATTCATAAGCATTGATAAATTGCTTGACGATTTTGAAAAAGACATTGAAACCTGGAGTGAATCATGAAAGCAATTATTGAAGTATCCAAAGGTGGTTCCGCAATCCGAGCCGCTCGTCAACAAATTAAAGACTCCGAAATTGGAAAGCCAGTAAATTTTAGAATTTCATTTGAATCTGCAAAATCACTTTTTAGCGAGCTAACGCCTGCTCGACTTGATTTGCTTGATACTTTAAGCAAAATAGAGCCATGCAGTATTTACGCGCTGGCAAAAACAGCCGAAAGAAACTATTCAAACGTACACACAGACGTAAATCGCCTGGAAGAACTCGGATTAATTGAACGGACAGAAGAAGACAAAATATCTGTACCGTTTGAAGCCGTTGAAATATTCATGCCACTAGCGAAAGCAGCGTGAGAATTTGATAAAGTGCGATCACCTATTGGGTTTAAGTGCGATCGCTTATAATATACTGAACAGACAACATATATTAGACAACCATTCAACCATAGGAGCTATCTATGTTGTTACAAGAACTTAAAGAACAGATATTTAAACTACCATCTAGCGATCGCCTTGCCTTAGTCAGTGCCATAATTGAGTCATTGCAAAATCAGCCAACTTTCGAGGTTGACCGCTCTGGGGCAATTCAACGGATGCGGGGCTTATTGAAAACAGACCAACCTGCACCAACTGATGAGAAGGTAGCTGCAATGTTAGAAGAGCGGCGAGTGGAGAAGTATCTTTAGTGAGAGTTTTAGTTGATACCAATATTGTCCTAGATTTTCTGTTGCAACGAGAGCCATTTTCCCAAGATGCAGAACTGCTGTTTCAAGCGATCGATAGTGGTCAAGTTGTTGGCTATGTGACAGCAACAACACTAACAGATATTTTCTATATTTCTCGCAAACATACTCTCAGCATTGAGCAAGCACGGCAAGCAGTATCAGAAACTTTGACTGTTATGGTTATTTGTCCCGTTAACCGAGCCGTTTTAGAATCAGCGTTCAAATCTGGTTTGGCTGATTTTGAAGATGCCGTGCAAATTTTTTGTGCGGTCGAGCAAGGATTAGACGCTATTCTGACACGCGATGCTAAAGGTTTTTTGAGTTCTTCTATACCTGTGCTATCAATACAGGAATTGTTGCAACGATTAAGGAGATAACGCTCTTGGGAGGTAAAGAGTGTGATAGTGCGATAGTGAAGCGCGACCTAGGAATCGCTTGTAGGTTAGGTTGACCAAAAGAAACCTAGCCCTTTCAAGGTGACTAACGGAAATACGCCATTTCCCTGAGATCATCTTAAATCCTCCGCCCATATTTTGGGTTTTTGAAGGTTGAAAAAACCAATCTTCGTTCCAAATTTCACCACCTTGAAAGGGCTAACCAAAGGAAACCCAACCACTTGACATGAAATTAATTGAATATATTTATTCTTTGTACAAATATGAACCTTTCCGAACACCCACCCAATTTCAGATAAGGAGAGTATCAAATACCTTTAGCTTTATGAAATTGTTTTTGGTTAATTAAAAGGTAAAAGAAAGCAGCAATCCAAATTATACTTTGCAGGATTTTGGCAAATGGTAAATCCATAGCTTTACCAGGAAGTAATAAACTCAATAAAATCAAAATTAACATCAAAATATTTGATTTATTTGGCTTATAAAAAGCTAAATTAACTATTGCTAATAATAGAAAAACTAACATCACATTATCATAAATTAAATGATAAGTACATAATCTACCCATAACAGCAGCAATAGCAAAGAAAAACAGTAAAGAATTATCCTTAAATAAATAAAATATGCCTAAAATAATAGCAGTAGCAAGTACAGCTAATAATATTGTTGCTATAAGTGGGTTAATACCAAAATTGGTGAAAACATTAATTGCCGAATATCCTTTACTAACATAATATTGAGAAATTTTAACCATGTTCTCAATCATATAAACAGGAGAAACTTGGGTAACGATTCCAATGATATAACTAGTAATAACAATATAAAGACAGCAAGCCAAGGCTGCATCAAAATTCTTACGAATAATTACAATGAAAAAATACAGTGCCGAAATACTAGGTTTAACTAAAGCTAGTCCTAAAAACAAACCTGCTGATAAATTATGATTTTTATTCAATAGCCAAAACATCCCAATTAATAGAGCATTAATAATAATGCCATATTGACCAAGACTTAGAGTAGTAGAATGACTGCTAATTGATAAACAAGCAACTACTGTAAACCAGCTTTTTAATTTACCATAAGGTTTGCCGATTTGATAAGCAAAAATAGCTAATATAACTAAGGATATAGTATTCAATAAAGCATGATACCAGCGCGTTAATTCCCAAGAAATGGGTGGGAAAAATATGAACCCTGTGAAAAAAGCCCAAGGTGGATATCCCCCAGATGTTACAGCACCTAGTTGGGGATCTATAAAAAGCGAACCTTTGGTAATATCATAAGGATATAAACCTCGATATATATATTGTTGTTCTTTCCAGCGTCCATATAAATCTCCTGCACCAATTTCATCTATTATTAAATAATAAAACCCTCTGATCAAATATGAGAAACACAGGAAACTCAAAATGAGGGAAAGATAAAAGATAATTGTTGCAGGAGTGAACTTTTTTAAGAAAACTACGAGTTGATTATTCATGGAAAAACATATAATATATTTTTAAATTGATGCTACAGATTGGTAGTTTTTCGGTAAGGATACAGGTAGAAAAATAAATGCTTTTCAAGCATAAAACTCAATTTATTCAATATTTTTCAGAGTATATTTATGAAAACTTTGGGAATTCTTAATAAATTCATTATTCAATTACAAAAGTTAGCTACTCTTATCCGAGCTAATGAGTGGTGGGCATTTAAGGGATCACCTGTACTAGCTACAGCCTATGCTACAGCCTCAATTCTCAATATTCCAGTTTTTTTGCTATGGAATGCACTCATATTTCTCTTGATATCTTTAACAGTAGTCGCAATTTATGCTTATCTGTTAAATGATCTCTCAGATCAAGATGAAGATTTAATAGCGGGTAAATCTAATAGTCTAGTCGGTCGTTCAAAATCTTTCAAGAGCATAGCGATAATATTGTGTCTATTCCCAGGAATGTTGGCAATAGGAGTTTTAATTAAATTACCTTTAGCTCTTGCTATTTATATCAGCAATTGGCTGATTTTCATGGCTTACTCAATCCCGCCTATCCGTTTAAAAGAAAGAGGCATTTTAGGGGTTTTAGCTGATGCAACTGGGGCGCATTTGCTGCCAAATTTATTTGCAGTAGTCTGGATAGCTCATCTGTCAGAGCAAAAGATTCCATTACAATGGATAATTCTAGTAGGCATTTGGTCACTGGCGACTGGGTTACGAGGAATTCTCTGGCATCAGATAAAAGATATAGAGAATGATCGTTTAACTGGAGTTAATACTTTTGCTGTTCAAACATCTATCGAAACCTTAAAAGGCTTAGGTAAGTGGGTTGTTTTTCCACTAGAAGTTATAGCTTTCACTGGCATGATGATTATTTGTGCCAACTACTTACTTGTTATTTTTCTGCTAATTTACCTGGTGACACAATGGTTAAGATACCAGTTTTGGCAAATTAATAGTATCATTGTTGCCCCTGTTTCCTCAGATAGCATAATCCTAGAAGAATACTACACCTTATTTTATCCGATAGCTTTTTTAGTGTTAGCAACCTGGCAGAATCCACTTAATCTAATCTTTTTAGCAATTCATCTGCTGCTTTATCCAAATCATTTATGGTGGTGGCTTAGAGATATTCATGGTCTACTAAGATGGGAGATTCCTAAGTATTTCGATCAATTAGAAAAATAATCTATAGCTTGCGGAATTTAACCTCAAGTACCTCAAATATCTGAAAAGGAAGTCGAATACAATCACTATACACACCATGATGATTGTTAAGACTCTCAAAGGCACTAGGAGCAGAAAAGTCTTCACGTAAAGCAATCGGTACAACAAACTCAATATAAAGACCAAGACTATGAGCCATTTTAATAAGTTCATGAATAACTAATACTTTATAAAGGTATTCTTTACGCACTCTAGCTGTATATTCAAGCTGCACTTTTTTGTGGTAAGGATTGGTTACAGCAGTAATAAAAAAGTCTTTTATATATATGAAACCACCAGGTTTCAAAACATGAATAGCTGATTCCAATAAATCTTTCTGATTCATTGCATACCCGAATGATTCCAAAAAGTACACCACATCAAAACTATTAGCTGGATACAATTTATCAATTGCAGCAAAGTCTCCAAGGGTAATGTTCACTTTATCACTTATACTATTGTCGGCAATAAAATTACGACCTTTTTCAGCTTGTACAGGGCTTATTGTAATACCTTCGATAGTAACTTCATTTTTTTGAGCCAAGGCAACAGCCACTCCACCAATACCGCAACCCGCATCAAGCAAACGCATACCTGCTTTCAAGCCAATTTGCTGAGAAAGATAGATGATAAATTCACTATCGGAGGTAGGTTTTGATGCCTGTATTATCGGGCCATAACTACCTAAATAGGCATCTGTTTCTCGGTCATAATACTTGGCTATCTCTTCAGTTGTTGGTGTATCAATGCTATATTTTTTCTCTCGAAGCTGTTTAAATTTATTTAAAAAGCCTAAATAGGTTAAAGTTTTTTTTACGACTTTTCGTATCATAATTCGGATTTAGGAATATGCAGAAAGTAAATTGAGGGAAGTTTATGTTTCATGACAACTGCCTAAAAATAATAATTAAAGTTTTTAATCCCATTCCACAGGTATATGAAATAAGCACTTATAAGCCCTAGCAAAATTTAGCTCTGTGTCATTATATCCTTTAACTTCAAAAGAATATGGAGTTTCTTCATATCCTTTTCTGCCGATAATATCATAACTGCTTTTTTCTACAATTGCTACTCTTATTTGATATTTTCCTGGTAAGAGTGGTAGCTGATGAACTAAGAAACAAAACTCATTTTGTCCCCTTTTTAATTGATAATAGTTTTCCCCATGCTTTCCAGACATAATCGCCATTGGAAATAATTCCCCCTGTCCCAAAGAACAACCGATTAAAATTGGACAGTTATCAATCTGAGAATTACAAATTATCCGAAATTGAACTTTACTCCCTGGAGTGATTTCTTCCCCAACTAAAGAAATTACTTCCACTTGCTCAATTTCAACAGAGCTAAATTTTTCCTCTGGCAGAAAATTTTCATTTGTTGATTCTAAAGATTGCTCTGTTTCAATCATTAGTGAAACTGGATTTGAAGGATTTTCTTTTATCTCCATCAATTCATTGTAAGCGTGAATTATTTCATCAGGTTTACCAGTGTTATGTGCTTGTCCCTGATTCAAAATCATAGCCCGGTGACAAAGTGATTGAATTTGAAACATTTCATGGGAAACGAGTAATATAGCGCCACCTTTTTTAATATAGTCTCTCAGATAAGCTTGAAACTTCTGCTGAAAGCGAATATCTCCTCCCCCTAAAGCTTCATCTATAATAAAAACATCTGGTTGTAATTGTGTATAAATAGAAAATGCTAATCTCAGCCGCATTCCTGTACTATATGTACCGACAGGAGCATCAATAAAGCTTTGAAGGCCTGAATAGTCAATAACTTCATTGATATTTTGCTTAATTTGGTGTTCACTGACTCCATATATTGATAGTTTATTGTAGATGTTTTCTCGCCCTGTTTGCACAGCATTTAATCCAGATTGGTTATCCATCATTACCACGTGATTAGTATGCCATATAACCTGACCTAGTGTAGGTCGTAAAATTCCCGTGATTAAATTAATTAATGTGCTTTTGCCAGCGCCATTATGTCCAATTAATCCTAGAACTTCACCTGCTCTCAGTTGTAAATTGACATCATAAACAGACCAAAATTCCCCTGGACGGAGACGATTCTCTCCTTCTGCTTTGCGGCGAAATTCCCAAAAAATATCTTTGATTGTATAACGTAATGCTAACTTGGGATCACGACAAAATCGTTTTGATAAATGCTGGGTTTCCAATAATATTTTTGTCATAATTTAATTCAGCGATCGCTCAATTGTATAAGGTAAGCATAAACGACAGAATAACCAGCTTACTAAAAGTAATATTACACTTACAGGTAGTAATATTAATAAAGATAAAATATTAATTGTACCCAAACCATAAGCTAGAAATCTTGTCCCTTCAAATATATAAGTAAGTGGATTAAATAGCTGTACATAATAAAGCCAATTCCCTGGTTGTATAACCACAAATACAGGAGTCACAAGAAATAAAAACCAAGGGAAAAATTGCATGACATTTTCTAAATCCTTACTTAAAGCATTCCAAGGAGCTAATAATAAACCCAATCCTGATCCGAAACTAATAATCGAGGCGATGCCCAAGAAAGCGAGAGGGAATGTTAAAGCAGGAGTGATATTAAAAACTAACAGAATAGCAATCAACACCGGAAGACGCATCAAAAAACCAAAGGTAGACTCTGCTAAACCAGCTATCATTAATCCTTCTACCGGAATTTTTTGTCTGACCAATAAGTGAATGTATTGGCTAAGAGAAACGCGCTGAATATTTAATGCTTCCAGAAACGTTTGTGCCATAACTAGACCAAATATACCATAAACTTGAGGTGGAACTGCCCCACCAATTAATGCAGGAATGCGATCGCCGAAGGTTGGTGTTTCGACCTGGCGCTGTCCCAATGTCAGTAAAATACCTATTAAAGCTGAAGGCACAAATGCCCAAAATAATCCCAGAGATGAATAACGATAACGTTGGGCTATATTTTGCAAAAACAGCCGTTTAGCAAATCCTAATGATGAGCGTAAATCCAGCCATGCACCTATCAGAAATGCTCTGATTGAAAATAACTGACTCCTAGCACTGTTAATCTTCACATAACTAGACAAATAACTACTGCTTTCTTCAGACTCAGAAGGACGAAAATTCATGTTCTGTCTCCTATAAGTGCAGAATTAACTTCCAAAGAAGATAATTGCACCAACTTATCTGCAAATACCTGTTCTGGATGGGGTGGAATTAGCTTGCGAATGGATTTAGATGCTTCCTTGCCAATATTTTCCCACTCATAGCGACGTTGCCAAGCTCGTTCTAACACTTTGTCAATTTCCTGAAAAGATGCCCCTGTAGCTATAAAGCCAGTCATATCATCCTCTACAACCTCAGAAACCCCACCGACATCTGTGACGATGCCCAGCCTACCACACATCATTGCTTCCACTAAAGCTATGGGTAAACCTTCCGCACGGGAAGGCATAATCAGTGCGTGATGATGATGCCAAATATCCACAATATTGTTGACAAACCCAGGGAAACTAACATTTTTCAATCCCAAAAGTTTGGCCATATCTATCAGTCCATCTCGATCAACTCCCTCTCCGAAAAAAGAGATATATAAATGACGATGTTGCCACTTTTCTTGAGCCAGAACTCTTAATAAAATATCTTGTCCTTTATCTAAAATCCACAACCGAGCAACACAAGCAATTTTAAAGCAATCATTTTCTGGCTGGGGATATGGTAAAGCTTCCGTAATTCTAGACCGATAGGGATTTTTGACAACTTCAGCATTGCTCAAACTATAGCCTATTTGAGCTTCTGTTAAGGATAAATTGTGTTGGGAAACAAAGAAGGAAGTCTTAGCTTTTTGATACACAGCTTGCATAATTTGGCGTTTCCTACCATGTGGCCAAACAGCATCAGATGCTTTTTGACTGATAATTACATAAGGTAAATTAAGTTCTAAGCAAGCTTTAGCTATTTCTACACCATCATAATTTTCCCCCTGAGAAATTATGACTAAAGATGGTTGGAGCTTTTCTAATAGCCGATTGTGATTTCTATATTTGAACCATTTTATTTTTGTTAAAAAAGATTGAATTTTTATAAAAAAGCTTAATTTACGAAGTAATACAACTAAGTTTTGAATATTTTTAACTTCGATTCCATCTGCTTTTAATTCTTGAATCCGGTTATTGTTTTTAACACGATTCTTAAAAGCATAGACTCTGAAGCCTTGTTTCTTTAAATGTCTAGCTGATTCTGACCATAGTTCCTCACTCCCACCCCAGTATTCATAGCAAGAGCTAATAAAAACGAATGTTAAGGACTTATTAGGCTGTCTGATAACTATATGATCTGTAGTCAGAGATTTTAACATTGATTACCTTATTAAAAATTGACAATGGAGAATTATAGATAAAAATGACACATTTATCCATAGGGTATGGTAATTTTCATCTGTAGACAAGACATGGTTAGATATAACTCAAGAAATTTAGTATATAATGCAATTGATAGCAAGAGTCGGAAAAATTAATGTCAATTTGCTTAAGAAATATAAAAAAACCTAGTTTAAAATTTAACACAGCTTTGCTTTTGATATAATTCTAGAAATCTGTCTATATATATGTCCTGAGTATACTGACTTTGAGCTACTTCTCTTCCTCTTGCCCCCATCTGTTCTGCTAATTCCCGATTTTCTAAGATCCGCAACAAGGCAGCAGCTAAGGCTTGAGCATTTCCAGGTGATACTACTAAGCCTGTTTCATTATTTTGAACAATCTCAGGCAGACCACCAGATGCACTGACTATAACTGCGGTTCCTCTCATCATCGCTTCAATCACCACCGTACCAAACGGTTCTGGCCAAATAGAGGGAACTACCTGTACCCAAGCGACAGAGCATAATTTTTCCATTTCCGCTCGTGACATTAATCCAGGCATAACAACTTTAGCAGTAAGATTTAAGTCAATGATTTGCTGTTGTAAAGATTCTCTTTCTGCTCCATCTCCCAGCAACAATAACTTTGCTTCTGGTATTTGATTCACTACTAAAGCAAAAGCTTTTAATAACACCTGTGCGCCCTTTTCTTTTACTAGTCTTCCGGCAAATACGACTGTTGGCGGTGATGTCAGAGGAGGACGTTGGGGTTGAATTGATGTACCATGCCAAACTATTTCGACGGAATTCATACCTGCCCCCATTAATTGTTGTTTTACGGCTTGACTAGGGGCTACAAATAAGTTGAAGGCATTGCTCCAACGTTGCCATAATTTCATTTGTATCATTAATGGCAACCAATCCCATAAAGGCAAGCAATGATTCTGATAACAAGGCATACCCATTTTTACTTGGCAAGCTGTTCCGTTAGGTAGGATTTTAGTCCCGGTGGGACAAATAGACCGATACCAAACGGCATAGTAAAGACTTGGGATATTTTTGAGCAGAGGTAGTATTAAAGGTGAAAGTTGAGTTAAAAAAAGTGTTACGTGAACTACATCAGGTTGAAATTCTGCTAGAATTTGTTTTAATTTTCCAAAAGCCCAAAAGTTAGCTGTTTGGAGTAATGTCCGAAAACTAGATGTAGTGCCAAAACAATGATAATCTGCTTGGCTTTGGGCATTCATAGGACGGGCAGAACTGGCAAATAGACGGGCATCATGACCGCGCGATCGCAATCCATCTCTAAGTGCAATAGTTAGTATTTCAGCCCCTCCTGTAGGGGTAGCATAGTCAGTAATTAACAGAATTTTCATGGCTATTTTCTAAGTTGTTGTCAACTAAAAATTTGGTAATTTTGTTCTCAAAAAACCCCCAATATTAGCTAATTGCGAAATAAATAATAATCCAGAAATTAAAACTTTGGATATAATTTTGTATTTTGTCGTAAATGGGTAAGTTAGTAGCTGCAAGTAAAAGCGTAATGGTTCAACTTTCAGGGATGTTTGATTACGCTGAGAGCGAATCTGATGAAAGTAAAATGCACCACAACCATAATTAAAATGTTGCCGCCAAAATTTCATTAAATTGAGTTCATGGGAATGGTATATGATTGCCTGGGGAACATAATATAAATAATATCCATGAAATAGCCAGCGATCGCAAAACTCCCGATCCTCTGCCGCAGCTAAGGGAAAATTAATATTAAATTGTCCTACTTGGTTAAATAATTCCCTAGAAACAGCAAAATTATTAGACGCGAAAAATTGAGCTTGAGAAAAATTTATATTGTAATAGTTGTAGATGTAATCAATGAGTAATTGACTAGCTGTGGAGTAGGGATTTTTTGGCAACCCGTTGATGGTTTTTCCTCCCAACAGAGCATTTGGTTGATTATAAAAGGCATTTTCGAGGGCTGAAAACCAATTTGGATCGAGGGTACAGTCATCATCAGTAAATGCTAAATATTGCCCTTTTGCCACGTTAGCACCTGCATTTCTCGCTTTAGCAGGGCCGGAGTTAGTTTGTTGGATTAAACTAATATTAAACTCGTTATCATAGGCACTAACTAGGATATTAAGAGGATAATTGCTGCCATCATCAACAACAATAACTTCAAAATGCTCTCTTGGGTAATTGAGGCGAGTTAGGGAATCTAAACAATTTTGTAATCTTTCAGGACGATTGTAGGTAGGAATGATAATTGAAAATTTGTACATATACAAATGAGGATTATGAAAAATTAGTAATAATTATCTAGAAAGTACAGGCTCTTTTTTGGGTGTAACCATAAATTCTTCATGGTAGGATCGCTCTGTATTAACTGTCCAAAGATTATGATTTGCCCCCATAATATTCTGTACTGCTAGTAATGCAGACAACATGGAATGATCTTGATTGTTATAACGGTGCATCCCATTACGTCCCACAGATTGTAAGTTCTCAAAACTATCTACATAGTCTTGAATAATTTTTAAATTTTGTTGGTATTCACCATCGTAAACAGGATAAGCTTTCTTTTCGCGTATTACAGTCCCATCTTCAACTTTTTCAATGTCATCTAATAAGCCTAAATTGACAATTTCTTCACTGGCTAATCGAATTAAATCTTGATCTTCCATTTCCCATAAATCATCTCCCTCACTACAGAAATATTCCATTCCTAAGCAAGTTTTACGGGTATTTGGCACCATCTGTGGACTCCAATTTTTAAAATTCTGAATGCGTCCGACCTTAAATTTTGGACTGTGAATATAAATCCAATTGTCTGGAAAAAGGTGTTCTTGGTTAATCACAATGGGAATAATCAAAAAATCCCGATATTTTAGCCTACGGGAGGCTTTGAGAATATTGTCAGGAGGTAAGGGATCTAAACGGTGCATTAATGCCGTAATAGGCATGGTATTAATGAACTTATCTCCGGTGATTTCAAAGGTTTGATTACCTTTTTTGGCAATGATCCGGGTAATACGTTTTTGTTGTCGTTCTACTCTGATTACTTCCGTATTTAATAATACTGGAGAGCCTTGTTCATTCAATTTTTCTTGAAACCGTTCCCACATCATTCCTGGGCCTAAAATGGGATAGTCAAATTCTTTAATTAATGTTTTGGTATTATTACTACGAAATAAAGCGTTAATGACTGCTTTTTTCAAACATAATCCCTTAATTCGTTGTGCAGCCCAATCTGCTTGAATTTCTGTACAGCTAATTCCCCAAATTTTTTCTGTATAGGTTTTGAAGAAAAGTTGATACAAGCGTCTACCAAAACGGTTCGTTACCCATTGTTCAAAATTATCTTCTACTAGTAAAGGGCTGATTTTGATTTTTAAATAACTAAAAATAATTAATAAACTCTGCAAAACTCCTAAGTTACTGACAGCGTTACATAGTTCTAAGGGATAATTGAAAAATTTACCATTATAGTAAATGCGAGATAAACGCTTAACTTTAATAAATTCATTTCCTAAAACTTCGTTCCATAGATGTTGGACTTGGGGAACTTTGGTAAAAAAGCGATGTCCTCCAATATCGAAGTGATAGCCTTTGTAGGTTTCAGTACGAGAAATTCCTCCGACGCGATCGCTTTTTTCCAACACTACAGAATGTAAGCCATGTTTAGCCAACTGATAAGCAGCCGTTAATCCAGCCGGTCCTCCACCAATGATTACAGTCAAGGGGAAATTACGATTGTTATGCTCAAGATTATTAATCTTATTGCGTTTCATTATTTTTTTGTTTTTTCAATAATAAATCACAGCCTCATCCTCCTAACTGATCAATTTATTCTGATTAGATTGTCAGCCCTGAGTAAGCATGAAAAAATTACGTTTTAACTATCTAGAGGTTGTTGTTTAAGACAACCTGTAAGGTAGAAAATCCGTTAAGAATAATCACTACACCAGTTACCAAATCGTGTTGGTAAGCTGTTGTGCAGCAAGATAGTTAAGTATTTTGGTTTTCAGCACATAGGATGCTTAACTATTAATTAAACATCAAAAATGCGTTTAAAAATAAAAGCAAAAAGCCATATCCTATGAAAGACACGTAAAAGTTAGTGTTTCATAGTTTTTGTGAACGCAATTTAGCATAATTATGTAATGAAGATCCAGTATTTTTATTTGCTGTTGGTTATTTGGTTGTTGACAGAAATTTTACCTATTGAATTGATGGATAGATATCAAGATACCATAGAATTATTTATCAAAAAATAGAGTAAAGAGCTATCTTCATCAAGATTTTACAAGAATTAATGATAAAAATATACGACAAAGAGCAATACTCATCAAAATCTCAGAATAATTACTGATTAAGATATACAAACAGAAACAATACTCATCAAAATTTTACATAAATCATGCCAATGATAAAAGCTAACCCGCTGTAAAAATAGTAAAACCAGTGCCAAGGTAAAACCTTGAAAGTAAATATCATGCCTCGCTTGTGGAGAAAAAAGCGATACATTGACAAGTTAATATTTATCAGTAATAAACTCATTATCATACTGAAAATCAGTAGCGGATGTAGCCACAAACTAGCAAATAAACTGAGTAATAAAGAGTAAACTAAAATAACACTTACCCGACTAGACCAAGCAAGATTCAAATCAGAACGCATTTCTCCTTGACGGAGTATTAATTGAGTCCAAGGTAAAGCGCGATCGCACACATCTGCTTTAATCAGAGATACTATTCCCCACCGTTTCAAATGTTTTACTTGCAGAGTCTTAACCAGTCGAATTTTGTAACCGGCGGCTTTGAGTCGATAACCTAACTCAATATCTTCCACACAAGGACGACGATAAGTTTCATCAAAACCCCCCATAGCCAAAAAGATATCACGGCGAATCGCACCGCAAGCCCCCCAAAATGTGAAAGCATCCTCATTGCCGTTTTGATGGGTATAGTGATGAAAAAGATTTTTGTATTGGGATAGAAAATTACTTGCTCCGGGAGCATCATCATAAGATCCAATCAAAGCTGCTAGACTGGTATCTTCTGCAAAAGCTAATCTGACTTGATTAATGGTATCTGGAGCGATCGCCACATCAGCATCTACAAAAAACAGAATTTCTCCTCCAGCTACCGCAGCACCTAAATTTCTCGCTTGTGCTGGCCCATTTTTCTCCTTAAGTTTAATGACTTTTGCTCCCCAGTTTGTTGCTACCTGCCAAGAACTATCTGTATCCCCATCAGCCACCACAATCACTTCTGTGGGCTTTAGCATAGATATACTAATACCTGACAAACACTGACGAAAACTATCACCACCGTTATAAACTGGAATAATGACAGAAATTGATAGCGCTCTTGGCAAATTTGTCATTTCTACCCTAACAACATTAGATTTTATATTAAGTTTTGTTTTATCCCTGCAACGCTATCACCCATCACCATTCTACGCCTTTGACGAAGTAGATATGTTTTTAGATGGAGCAAATGTCAAACGATTAGCTAGAATGATTAAACAACAGGCACAACAAGCACAGTTGATTGTTGTGAGCTTGCGTCGTCCGATGATAGAATCAGCCGAACGCACAATAGGTGTAACTCAAGCACGGGGAGCGTACACTCAAGTTTTGGGTATTAAGTTACAATAATCTTCCAATTAGGGAATAGGGAACAGGTGACAGAAAAAAGCAGGGGTGTAGGGGAAGATGATTTTTACCAATCACCATATGCCTAACGGCAGGCTACCACCAATCACCCATTACCAATTACCCATAATCAGCCTAAAATAGGTAATTAGCAACTTGAGTTAATATAAAAGCTTGAGTTTCTGTTAAAAATAGTGTATACATAAACCGGATTCGAGATCAGGACTCGGTATAGAATGACCTCTGAACAAGTAATTAGGCGTTCCGACATATTAAACACCCAGGTGATTACCCGCGACAACGGTAAGCGGCTAGGCATCATCAGTCAAGTCTGGGTTGATATTGATCAGCGAGAGGTTGTGGCTCTTGGTTTACGAGACAGCCTGATCTCTATTTCTGGTCTGCCACGATATATGTATCTCAATAGCATCAACCAAATTGGTGATGTCATCTTAGTTGATAACGAAGATGTGATTGAAGATATTGAAGTAGAAACCCTCAGCAACTTGATGAACTGGGAAGTCATCACCGAAACTGGGGAAGTATTGGGTAAGGTGAGGGGATTTAAGTTCAATGGAGAAACAGGCAAAATTTACTCCATAGTCATCGCTTCCTTGGGAGTACCCCAAATACCTGACCAATTTTTAAGTACCTATGAAATCTCAATGGATGAAATAGTCAGCACTGGCCCCAGTCGCTTGATTGTTTTTGAAGGTGCTGAAGAACGAGTTAACCAGTTGACAGTCGGGGTACTAGAACGGCTCGGTATTGGTAAAGCACCTTGGGAAAGAGATGCAGAAGAAGAATATGGCTATTCTGCTCCCCGTACAGTTTCTCCAGCTAATCAATTACCTAGCGGAGTACCATTACAGCCACCCAGACCAAAAGTTCGTACTCCTGAACCTATAGCGCGGGAGGAAGAATGGAGTGAGGATTATATTGAAGAAGAACGTCCCCAACGTCGCGTTATGCAAGCGCGTTCTTATGAATCCATTCAATATGAAGAAGACGAAGAAGATAACTGGAGTGAGGCAACGGGTACAGATAGGTATCAGACACCACCAAGATACGCCCCCCAACCCTCTAACAAATCATACGCGGACGACTACGATGATTATGACGATGTAGAGGGTGACGCTTGGGAAGATGCACCAAAACCAGTCAATATTCCCAAAAAGGTGAAAGAAAGACAGCCCGAATACGAAGAAGAAGGTTATTAACCCTACTACACCAGTATAAGGGGGCTAATGCCCACCAGATAACACTAGTACAGCACGGCGTAAATGCATCTACCTGTTGCAAGGTTTCCAAATCACTGATTTTTTACCAAATTTAGTGTTAGGTTTACTTGCTCTAAGCTGTACTAGTGCATAACTGCGATTGATTAAACCTCTAATTAAGTACAACCAACGGCTGAAGCCGAACTAACAGTTTTTAAGTCTCCAGCAAATACAGCTGTGTATTTAAAAGGTGATGAACCAGAACAAGCCATAGAACTTTTATCAGGACGACGGGGACTCCACCAGGAATCTGACTGTACAGTTAAATTCGTGCCACTCAATGACAGTCCCGTAACAACTAAAGTATTACTTTTCCCATCACTTGTCTTTCTGGCAGATAAAAATGTAGCGTAATTAACGTTGCCATTGGCAGGGTCAATTCGAGCTATGATTGCTACTTTTGCACCCCCACCACTACCATAGCTGGATAGCCAACGTCCAATAGCAAAGCGCCGAAAATCATCACCAGTTTGGGAGCCAGTAGAGGAAAAAACACCGTATAAAGTACTTCCTCCATCCCAAAGTAGTCCATAACCACTACCATCATCACCAGTTGTTTCGTAGTCGCTGCGACACCATTTCTTCACACCATTGTCAAAACGGATAATCCGGGGGTCTTTGTTAGTAGATGATACTTGCTGATAACCAATGTAGATTGTGTTTTTACCAACCGTTACTTTTGGCCCATTTTTAGCCTTGATGGTTGCTTCAGTGTCATTGCAAGTAAAGGTAACACTATTACCGACAGATGAAACTGGAGTTACGGCTAAAGCTGGAGCATCTATTGCTGTAATTCCTAAATTAGCAGCTAATATGGCTGATAAAGCTGGAAATTGCAGATACTTTGTTACTTGGCGGCTAGAAATCATTGCTTTATACATTGGACTACAATTTCATTGTCTATATTGCCATATATAGTTTGTATGAAGTTTAGCTTTTGTACTACTGTGTAATTACTGACCTTGCCATTTTGACCAAATCAGCCTGCTTACCCGCTTTTAATCCAATCCTATACTGCACAGCTTTTTTTCGCCAAGTTAAAGTAGCGTCAGAGCAATTAGCGCCACATTGAAAGTCTACAAAATAGCCCGATATACCTTTAGCTAAAGATATAGCCTTACCAGTCAATTTAGGCGTTTTGCGAGTTACAGCCTCACCAGTAATAATACCAAGACGGCAAGCTGTACCTCCATTACAATCTGGACTAAAACCCAGTAAAATTTCGTATTTATTTTTTGTCGCAGTTTCGATAATTGCGTAAAGAGGATTTTCTCCATCTGATTCAGGAATATACTTAGGTAATAAAATGTTAATTTGAATATTTTTCTTTAATTTCGGCAGAATCGACTTAAAAACTGGGTGTGGTTGAGAAGTTTTGCTACTAATCTGCTGTGTTACTGATATCTGGGGTTGATTTGCGACAGAGACTAGAGCAAAATTAGGATAAATACTGCTACTAACAAGCAAAAATAAGGCAGATAAAACACTGTTATTTCTTGTTGTGAGAATCATATCAAAAAACCAAATAAAATACATTTTACTATTTATCAAATACAATTGTAAGGATTCAGGACTTACGCAAAACAGAATGAAAGTAGCGGTAATTCATGAATTACCGCTACGGAACAATTAGGTTTTCAGCTATATCTTACGTAAGTCCTATATTTATTAGAAATTTAAAATATCTAATGATTTTTCTATTTCTAAATCTAAAATTCTAGCTTGTGTTTCTTTATGTTCTTCTAGTTTTCCATCTTGCCAATATAAATCTGCTGCTTTCTGAAAATCCTCAATTGCTCCCTGTTTATCTCCTATAATTAACCGAACATTACCCCGATTATAATAAGCATCTGTATAATTAGATTTCATTTTAATTACTTTACTAAAATCATCTATTGCCGCTTCGTAGTTTCCTAAATCTGAATGAGCATTACCTCGATTATAATAAGCATCGGCATAATTAGAATTTATTTTAATAGCTTGATTATAATCTTCAATAGCTCCTTCTAAATTTCCAAATTCCAAACGAGTATTACCTCTGTTTTTATAAGCAACTGCGTCATTAGGATTAATCTTTATTTCTGGGATTAATTTCTGTTTATCATCTAGCAGATAATGAGTAATTTCTCTATTGTTCTGAGTAATAGCATCATGAGGATTAATTTTAATTGCCTGATTGTAATCTTCAATTGCTCCTTGATGATCTCCAATACGAGAACGAGCTTCAGCACGATTTCTGTAATTAGCTGCAACATCAGGATTAATTCTAATTGCTTGATTATAATCTTCAATTGCGGTCTGATAATTTCCTAATTGATGATGTGCTAAACCCCTTTTATTATAAGCTTGACCATAATTAATGTTAATATTAATTGTCTGATTATAATTTATAATTGCTTTTTTGTAATCATTTAATTGATGATAAACTAAACCCAATTTATAATAAATATCAGCATCCTGATGTTTATCTTGTAGTACTTGATTGTAGTTATTAATTGCTGCTGTATAATCACCTTTCTGAAAATATTCATCACCTAATTTTTCATAAATAAGAGTTGAGTTTGGTGCTGGGTATTTATCTAAATCTGAATAAACATGAGATTTAATTAATTTATTTTTAGATGTTCTAAGTTTATTAATTGGCGATTGTTGTTGATCTGAATTATTGGCGGAATTTTGTGACTGTTCTAGATAGCACAATAATCCACCACCATATAATAACTGATTTATCCCAAAAGTAATTTTACCAGTTTTCAACTTAATCATTTTGGTAGGAAGAAACCCAGCTAAAAAAAGATGATATTCAGATTGAGCTTCATTAACTTCTTCTTGAATTAAAATACAAACAATAACCGTATTTTTTTCAACTTCTTCACAACTAACTGTCCATCTAACTTTATCAATAGTACCATGACGAGATTTAACTTCTACACCAATGGTGGGGTGAGAAGTGAGAGTAAAATCACTTTTGCCGTCACCACCAAAACGTTTTTCATAATCGACTTCAGTAATAAAATCAGCTAAACGTTCTTTGACGACTTCTTCACCTAATTTACCTTTGAGATTATTAATAAAAACATCACGAACGGGGGAAGTACGTTTATATTTTTCTGCCATTAACCAGCAAAATTCCCGTAGTGCTTTTAATCTCTCACCAGAGATGATAGTTATTTCACTATGTTGACCTTCTGTTTGACAATGAAGTAGACAACCAGATTTTAATCTTTGCAAAAAGTCAGATTGTAGTGATCGCAGTAAGGTAATCCAATCCATTTATCATATTTCTGCGGTTTTTTAATTGACTTATTTTAATCAAAAATCTGGTTTGAGTAAATATAGTAGTGGCATATTGAAATACGCCACTACAGTTTTGGTATCTCCTTAAAAAGCGACCTGTTCCCCAGGGTTAGGTGCAATTACTCGTGTTGATAAATTGTTTTTATCTAATAATGCCTGAAATTCTTGCACACTTCCCTGAGTTTGAATAAATTTGTTTAACAATCCCTCAAATATAACATCTCCTCCTGCTGCTGTAGGTAGCATTATTTGAGGTTTTAACCATTTGGCAACTTCTAAGGAGCTATTCATGCCTTTAATAATTGGTCCTAGTATAGGCAGACTCAAATTCATCATTGGCGTAATCACCACATCAATTGGTGCAAGCTCTTTAAGTTGTGGAGAATGATATCCATGTGGTTCGTAATAGAGCTTTAATCCACTTGCTAATTCCTTGAGAAAATAAGCATTTTCTAAAATAGTTGGGCCAATTGGAGAACCGGGAAGAGATTTAATTTCCACTTGATTATTCAAGGTGAATGTTTCACCATGATTGAGAGTTATCACTTGGGTATAACCCAACTGAGTTACTACTTTGGCTGCATTAGGAGAAGCTACAACCTGAATATTTTTGTCAATCTGTTTGAGCGTTGGTGGATGAGCATGATCTTCCAAACCCTGGGATAACAAAATCAAATTAATATTTTTTGGTATTGATCTTTCTTGAGTCCGATAACCTTTAAATAACCAATCCAAATTGTTGAAGGTTAAAGAGTCAACTAACCAAGGATCTATTAGTATCCGCTGTTCACCAATTTCTATCAACCAACTGTTGCTGTCTAACCAAGTGAAGTACATATATGTGAAGTTATTATTCAGTAATGCCTGTTTTTATTATGAGTTGTGTTTGCAAAATAGGGACTCTTGACTGGGAAAGTGGGGAGAATTAATTGCCTTCTGCTTCCAATTAAGAATTTTCTTTTGCACCTAACATTTGTAAGAGTTTATCAACATTATCTAATTCACCAACTATGCGCCGAATTGGGTGAGGCCAAACCTTGACTAGGGTGGGAGTTGCAGAAACTTGATCGATTTCTGCTTGTTCTGGGTGGGTGAGAACATCAATTACTTTGAGGGTATAAGGATAACCAAGCGATCGCTCTAATAATTCGTGTAAACTTTCTAAACTGCGTTCTGTAGCAACGCTATGACCAGCCACAAACAGACGCAAAACATAGCCTGGAGTGTTGATTATTGCCTGTTTTGGGTTCAAAATCGTTTGCTGGTATCGTTGTTCCATATCAGCACGGTCTAAGCGAACAATTAAGTCATGATCCTCCCACAGTTGGGGAAATGCAGAGCGATAAGTTGTTAATACCATGCGATCGCACAATCCTTCCTGCCAAGGGGCTGTTTGCCATACTATATCCCCCGTACCAAAAATAGCTTTCAGCACCGATTGATGACGCATCACAGCCGGATACGCTTCGGCAAAAGTTTGCACTTGTTGCGTGCGTGGATTTAACCAATGATCGATAGTTGCTGTATAGCAAGGAACTAAAAAATGCGGTGGCTCTGATAAATCCAGGATTTCTTGCAAAGCCGCGCACAAATGCAAATGCCATCGACCCTGCTTACCAGGGTCAATACAATAAATTAAATCTCCCCCAGGTGTAAACAGCGCAATACCTTTAAACAACTGGGGTGTAGATTGTTTATCTGTCGTCAACTTGGTCACAGGTATCTGGGGACTAGGGACTGGGGATTAGAGACTGGGGATTGGGAAAAAATCTTACCAATAACCAATCACCAATGACCCATCCTTATTAAACACGTCCTCGGAGGAATTGCATCATTTCATTTGGAGTTGGTGACATTTCTATGGCAGTTTCTTCAGTAATACGACCTTCTTGGTAGAGATTGAATAAAGCCTGATTCATGGTAATCATGCCATCAAAACTAGCTTGCTTCATCAATTCACCAATTTCATCATACTTAGCATCTTTAATCCACTCTTTTACAGCCTCAGTGTTAATCAGAATATCGTGGAAAGCAGCCCGCTTGCCATCAGTCGTGCGACACAAACCTTGGGCAATAATTGCTACTAGAGACTCTGAAACCGCTACCCGCATTGCATCCTGCTCTTCACCAGCATACAAATTGAGAATCCGTTCAATGGTTTTCACCGCACTATTGGTGTGCAATGTTCCCATCACCAAGTGACCAGTTTGAGCAGCTTTCAAGGCAGTATTAACAGTTTCTTTATCCCGCATTTCCCCCACTAGAATCAAATCTGGATCTTCCCGCAAAGCTGCTTTCAAGGCGTTGTCAAATTTGCGGGTGTGCATTCCCACTTCCCGCTGCTTAATTAATGACTTACGGCTTTGGTGGACAAATTCAATTGGATCTTCAATAGTGATAATGTGCTTCGGCATCTCTCTGTTGATGTAATCAACCATTGCTGCCATTGTCGTAGATTTACCAGAACCAGTACGCCCAGTCACCAAAATCAAACCTTTGTGATAGTGGCAAATATCCCGAAAAACTGGCGGTAATCTCAACTGATCCATAGACAATATTTTTAGCGGAATTAACCGCAGCACCATTGCATATCCTCGCAGGGAGTCAAAAACGTTAATCCGTACCCTGGCAAATTCGTACTGAGTTGCACCGTCAAATTCCAGATTGTCTTGAAATTTTTGGATTTCTGCATCACTCATGATCTCCCGCAACCAACCGATAAAAGTAGGTTTATCAACTTCTGGATAATTCGTTGTTTGAATTTCTCCTTTGTTACGGAAACGGGGTATTTCACCTACACCTAGGTGAACATCAGAAAATCCCTGATCAAAAGCTTCCTGAATCAACTGCGCCAAGCTTAATCCCACAGGCTGTTTAGGAGTAGCTGGAGCAGGTGACATTGATGGTGGTGGTGTCACTGGACGTTGAGCCGCAGCTGGTAGTGGACTAACAGAGGAATTACTCTTCCTCTGTGTTGACACCTGCATTGTTTGTGTCGGCTCATGATGTAGTGGCGGTGGTGGTGGTAGATTGCGGGATTGCGGTTCTATCATATAAATCTTTGGGGGTTTTTGGGGCGAAGAATGTTTTCGGGTTTTATACAAAAAAATTTCAATTTTCTATCTGTTCATTAACCCATCTCAACAAAAGTAAGAAATACTTACATCTGTTTCCACACTTGAGGCAGATAGGAAGATGAGAGGAAATTAGGCACAACACTCAGTTTTAGGCTATTCACCTCCATCTGTGTTTTTTTTGCTGCTAATTTCCGGAGTTATCGGTTATATACAAATTCTTTTACCAATATAACCTGGTTTTACACCAGTTAATCTTCAGTACTATCGCGCAAATACTTGATTAATGTACTGTGTTTAATAAAACTCAAATTGCGAATTACAAATATTTCACGGGGTTATATGAGAAATTTCTGACCTTTTTCCACCCAATTGAGTAACAAAATCAGCAGCAGATAATTTTTTCAGCCCTGTCTGAGAATTATGAGAATCAATCCTAGTTTTTATAAGAAATGTTAAGCTCAATCGTCATCAGGATTTGGGGATCAATATATTACTTTTGTACCCATGAGGGTCTATTCCTGAAGGCATATAGCGGAGCTGGTCTGACTGCTAAAACGTAAATTGGACTTTACATTCATAATTACAAAAGATTAACTGTAAACTTTAGTAAAGAAATGCTCATCTTCCCATCAGGTTTCTATATACTGGATTTCACTGAAACAATTTCAGTTAGCTCGCAAACAGCGAGAAGTAACTGAAGTCAAACTTTAAACTTTAGCTGTGTAATTTTGGGAGGAAAAGTCATGGTTTTGGCTCAAAGCTCTAATCAAGGAAAGACCTACTCCTTGTTAATGATGAAAAGCTTTTTGATATGGACTTTCACATTGGCAGTGTGCTTGCTGGTTGTTGGTTTTCCATTAGTTGTGGTAATGGCTACGGTCGGATGCCTGTTGTCGATTGTGTTGCAATCTGTAATGCCTGTTAGTGCCGTTTTGTTGGTGGCAGGTGGTTTAATAATGTTCAATGTTATGGCAGTGTTGATCATGGCCGGTGTGCTGACTGCAAAAGGTATTCATCCCAAAGAAGTCAGATGGTTAAGCTGGCTACATGGTGAGGAAGACAAGGCGCAGACTACTGTTTTTGCAGCTTGTCCTTTAACTTGTGAACTCAAATAGTTAACACATTGTTAAACTCGACAAACAGTGCATCTGCCCGGTTAAGCCGGGTTTTTTCATGTTGGTTTTTTGTCAGTTATCAGTTATCAGTTGACTAATAACTAATGACTAATGACTAATGGCTAAAAAAGTTGGCATTATTTTAGGTACTCGTCCTGAAGCGATTAAACTAGCACCAGTAATTCAGGTTTTCCAAGGTTGTCCAGATTTGGCAGTACAGGTAATTCTGACTGGACAACATCGGGAAATGGTTGCACAGGTGATGCAGTTGTTCAACTTAAAGGCAGATCATAACTTAGAGATTATGCAGCCACAACAATCTCTAAATGATATTACCTGTCGGAGTTTGCAAGGTTTAGAAGCTTTATTTAGAGAACAAAAGCTAGATTTAGTTATAGTCCAGGGAGACACGACAACAGCTTTTGCGGCAGCTTTGGCAGCTTTTTATCAAAAAATCCCTGTGGGTCATGTAGAAGCGGGGTTAAGAACTGATGATTTATTTAATCCTTACCCAGAAGAAGCTAATAGAAGGTTGATTTCGCAGATCACGCAGTTACATTTTGCTCCGACTTCTTTAGCGGTGGAAAATTTGCAAGCTTCTGGGGTGTTGGGGAAAATTCATCTGACGGGTAACACGGTAATTGATGCGTTGTTGAATGTGGCTGCAACTAAACCTGCTTGTGATATACCGGGTTTAAATTGGGATAAATATAGGACTATACTGGCGACAGTGCATCGACGGGAAAATTGGGGAGAACCACTGCAAGCGATCGCACAAAGTTTTTTACAGATTCTCGAAAAATTTCCTGACACAGCCTTATTATTGCCTTTACACAGGAATCCTACAGTTAGGGAACCATTACAGCAACTGTTAGGTAATCATCCGCGTATATTCTTGACAGAACCTTTAGATTATGGTGAATTAGTAGGGGCAATAGTGCGATCGCACCTTTTACTCACAGACTCCGGTGGTTTACAAGAAGAAGCACCCAGTTTAGGTAAACCCGTTTTGGTTCTCAGAGACACCACAGAAAGACCAGAAGCTGTCACCGCAGGTACAGCCAAATTAGTGGGAACCGAAACAGACAATATTGTTGCTGCGGCAAGTGAGTTACTCAGTAACCCTGAAGCATACATAGCAATGGCTAATGCAATTAACCCCTTTGGTGATGGTCATGCAGCAGAACGCATTTTGGCAATAGCGCAGAATTATTTGGGGTAAAATTGACACTCCCCGGTCTAAAGACGCGGGGATTCTACATTCATAGACTCGCCGTTAGACAACAGGTTTACACCAATCGCCCAAGAGGGCAAATCTCCTGTAGCGTAAGTTCCCGTATGCCCTACGGTACTTAATCCTATTTTTAGGATTAGGGCTTCTCTTCGGGGTTTTCAGCCTATTTTCTTATAAAAACTCAAAACCCCTCCTAGCTTGCAGGGAGGGGTTTCAAAAGGATCTTTTGACGGGGTGAAATTCTTCGAGAATACTAACTAATACCCAAAGCACCGCGAGTTGCGGGGCCAACCACACCATCTACACGCAGACCATTTCTCCTTTGAAAATTGCGGACTTGTTGAGCAGTATTTGGGCCATAGACACCATCTACTCTTATCCCTAAAGCTCTTTGAACTGATCTCACCGCTTCCCCTCTAGAGCCGCGTCTTAACAAAACCCGACCACCCACACCAAGACCAGGACGATTAGGAGATGTCCCCCGATTCATACTAATCCATCTTTCAGAAACATAATATCCTTGGTAGCGTCCTGAAGTGATTTGAGCAAAACCATTTCTAACATTTCCCGTATCTCCAATATTTGTGCCATTAGGTACACAAGCTACAGATGAGTTGCCACTACTAGGCCCTCTACGAATATATAAACAATTGCCATTAGTTCTCACATATTCTGCTGAAGCTTCTTGAACTTGGGATACAGCCGCAAGCAGAACAGTTATACCGGCTAAAGTTAACCAAGCAGAGGATTTCAGCAATTTTTGCCAATTAACTGAAAATTCGGGAAGATTCAATTCAATATTTACAGGTTCCTCTTCATTCGCCATATACATATATGAATAAGCCATATATTCCATGATTTCCTGCTCCTTGATGTTAATGGTTGGCTATTACACAGATTTAATTTGCGTTTGTCTAGATTTAATTAATCTAGATGTATTTTATACTCTTTAATTAGCAGAAATTCTCACTCCGTATTACGCCCTTTCAACTGTCACAAAGGGTATTTTTTTACGAAATCATGACTTACTCAACTCAACAGTAGCTTCAATTACCCTCACCATCTGAAGTGTTAAAATTATCAGATCTAATCGGACTTCCATACCGCCATACTTCAACCTTTTCTGGGCTAACTAAGTACGAAAAAGAACCATTATCTGCTCGATATCTATTTTCGCCAACATTCCAAGCTACTACCTTTACAGGTTTACTTGCATCTTGCTTTGATTGACCAATGTAAAATAATTGACCCTTTTCTTCACAAACTTGAACACGAATTTTTTCTGTCTCACCTGCTATAACTGTTACGCCACTGCATTTATTA
This sequence comes from Anabaena sp. EIM26, assembly GCF_057568715.1. Classification (NCBI taxonomy): domain Bacteria; kingdom Bacillati; phylum Cyanobacteriota; class Cyanophyceae; order Nostocales; family Nostocaceae; genus Anabaena; species Anabaena sp. EIM26. The sequence continues at coordinate 5,397,343 of NZ_CM172472.1, forward strand.
TCAGTACTCACAGGTGTAAGAATTGGTTGTGAAGGTGAAACTGGTTTCTTTAATGGTATTTTTGCTGTAGTTGAAGATGGTAATAGGTGCAAAGGATCAACTGATATACGACTGTCTGGATGAAATTCAAAGTGTAAATGAGGGGCTGTACTATTACCTGTAGATCCCATTTCTGCAATTATTTGGCCTTGATTAACTTGTTGACCCTTACTAACCAACAAACGACGATTGTGTCCATAGACTGTCACACTATGATCAGGATGCTTAATTTCTATAAAATTACCTAAACCCCAATCATCCCAACCAGCTTTAACAACTGTACCAGATGCAGCAGCGAAAATAGGAGTACCAATTGCTCCAGCAATATCAATTCCTTCATGTTGATATTTACGGAAACCTTGAGAAACAATTCCATGAGTAGGCCAGATTAAAGTAGCCTCTATTGAAGAAGTTGGCTGAACGAGGGAAGCTTTGACTATTTGAGGAAACGCAGATGAAGTTGTACCCAAAATAGATGTGAAAGATATGATGCCAATTAAGGTATAACTACAGAACCGAGAAATAGTATTTTTTTTCATAAAAAACTCTTAAGTTCTTTATTTGCTGTTTCAGCATTACTCGGCTGACATCAGGAAAATTGCTACCATTAAATTAATAATGCACCGTTGACGTTTCAGTTGTGGCTGTCTGAGGGACTTGCACATAAAAAAATCCCCAATTTGGAGGATGGGTTACGCAGCATAACCCAGTATGATCCCCTAAATGTAGGGTGGGTTACTGACTAATGTCATAATCTACAAAGTTTTTAGTCACATTTTGAGAAAGTTCTATTATTGTGACAGAGAATAGATGCGTTATTGCAATACTTGAAAATTTTCAATTGTCAAATATAATTCTTCATCTGCCATCTGTTGGCTATAGTCAACGTTGATTTGGGTCGGGTAGCCAAGTTTGGGGTCGTATTTCACCGTTAGACTATCTGCCTTGCGAGCTATCGCATCTTGAATTACACTAAACAGCTTAGGGACAGTATCATATTGTTTAAATAATTCTTTATCAACAGGCTTACCAGTGGCTACAGAAATCACAGAAGTTGTCACACCGTTGCTAACTTCAACAATCACAGGGCCTCTAGCTTCTGCTGTACAGAAGCAACTCCGTGTCAATTGATAACGATATTTAGATATCTTTTGCTGTTTCCATAATTGCCTATTTTTTCTTAATTGTCCCAAATTGGAATCGGTGGGTCGTGCTTGTACAATTTGAATAGGCGGTTGAGCAATTAATGGTGTATACAATCCCAAAGAAATTAGTAATCCTGCACCAATAGCAATAGGTAAGCGCATAAAAGTCTCCATCTTTCGTAATTAATAGTTGTTATTGCTGATATTGGGGAACACCAGAAAATAAATTATTCAATCTTGTGGGATGGGCATCCTACCCGTCCTTGATAATTTGCGGGCTTTTCGGCCTGCACCACAAGAAATTTTTGTACATTTTTTTATCTGGAAGTCCCTTGACTATAAGACGAGCTTGAGATGCAAAAGTTGCAGAACTTTCTCAAGGTTATCCTTTTATGACATCATTTGGATGATGTTGAATCTATCTCTATACTCAAATAACAAAATTACCCCAATAGTAAAGAGACGAAGCAAGAATTTTCTACACATTTTCTATTGTTGCGTATGGGATGCATTATCTCATGATTTTACATATTCAAAGTCATACAATATTAGTTTTTTGAGAAGAGTATGTCCGCTCATTACTCAAATTAATTTCGCCGATTCATAGAGTCTTTTAAACATCGCTTTAATTTTTGTACCATAATCTAAATCTGCTGACCATCTTCCTGATAATTGATCAACAGATGGAGAAATACCTCTGGTTACAAATCTAAACCGAGGATCTACTTCTTGCTGGACTAAAGGTTCTAAACTGGCGTAAGCTTTCAAATGTTGAATATGCGCTCTCACCCCAATTCTGGCACTAGGAAAAGATGCTGCTTCTGTTCCACCACCTATTGCACCTAAACCTGCAAAGTTATTTTGCTGAGGTTTGATATCGCTGCCAAAACGTAAAAATCCTGTTTCTAGACACATCTGGCAAAAAGCAATATCATAATTTACTCCCTCAATATTGGCTTCCTCTCGATATAGTTTTGGTATATCAGGAAATTGGACAATGGCGTTTTCATTGTTGTTTTTCAGAAAGATTTGTAGCTGTACTTCTGTGGTATTACCATTAGAGATAATCTGGTTTATTTGACCAGTACAAACAGTGAGAATAGAGCGCAAATTAAGAGTACTAGTTGCAGCCTCCCAGCCAACAGAAATGTTAAAGTCTCGGAGTTCTATGGCTTTAATATAAACTATACGCCGATAAGTAGTACGAATCACATTAGGTGATTTTGACAAATCAATTCGCAAGCGATCTACTAAATCAATGGGTATATAAGAGTTGCCATTAATTAACACTCCTTGCTCTGGATAATTTTGACCATTTATATTAATATTAATGGGTGGATAATTTGGTTCGGGAGGTGTTCCTGGCGTTGGGTCAATTGCGCGACTCCAAGCTATTAATCCGTCAACAATACCCAAGGCAAAATCACGGCGACGAGTTTGTAACAAATTACGATCGTCTGGACTGCTGAGAAAGCCGACTTGTATTAACATCGCAGGGACAGTTGTTTGGCGACAAAATTGCAAACTACCTAAGCCACTATCTGTATCGGGCTTAACGCCACGATTAGGTAATTGAGGCACACGGCGCAACAATCCCATCAGCAACATTTCTGCATTTTGCTTGCGTTGATTATTGTTAGCAATGTAGTAAGCACTAGCCCCTCTCACCGTAGGACTACTAGCAGCATCAGCTGCAATTTCTAGCGCTACATCAGTAGAACGAGCGCGAGCATTAATCCAGGTAATAGTTTGGGCAGCACTTAAATCATCAGGAACCGATAAAACTTCAATACTACGCGCTCGGAGTTCTGTCACAATTAAATCACGTAACAGAATCATTTCTTTCGCTTCAGTTGTACCACCTGCGATCGCACCAGGATCAATTCCCCCGGCTTCCCTTCCTCCATGCGCCGCCGAAATAAAAATACGTCCCATTTTGATTCTTCCCGTTGTTAAGCTCCAGCGTATGCAATTTTAGCGAGTATTCCCGGCTGAAAACAAGAATTATAATAGTCTTTGAAGGCGGGAGGAAGGAGTTCGGAGTTCGGAGGCAGGAGTTCGGAGGCAGGAGGCAGGAGGCAGGAGGCAGGAGTCAGGAGTTCGGAGTTCGGAGTTCGGAGTTCAGGAGAAGAAAGAAAGAATTAATCATCAATCATCAATCACCAATCACCAATCACCAATCACCAATCCCCAGTTCCTTAAAAATGGAAATACCTCGCTTACATCCAGACACAATTGAAGAAGTTAAACTCCGGGCTGATATTGTCGATGTTGTCTCGGAGTATGTGGTATTGCGGAAGCGAGGGAAAGATTTTGTCGGTTTATGTCCTTTCCATGATGAAAAAAGCCCCAGTTTCACCGTTAGCCCCAGCAAGCAAATGTTTTATTGCTTCGGTTGTCAAGCTGGAGGTAACGCCATTAAGTTTGTCATGGATTTGGGGAAAAGACACTTTACGGAAGTAGTACTAGACTTAGCACGGCGTTATCAAGTACCTGTACAAACCTTAGAACCTGAGCAAAAACAAGAATTACAGCGTCAGTTGTCTTTGCGTGAGCAGTTGTATGAAGTTTTAGCTTCTACTGCCCAGTTTTATCAACACGCCCTTAGACATACCCAGCAACAAAAGGTGATGCAGTATTTGCGTGAAAATCGCCAACTCAGAGAAGAAACAATTCAACAATTTGGTTTAGGTTATGCTCCCGCAGGTTGGGAAACCCTGCATCGGTATTTGGTGGAAGATAAACATTACCCAGTACAACTGGTGGAAAAAGCGGGTTTGATTAAACCGAGGAAAGAAGGGGGTGGATATTATGATGTATTTCGGGATAGGCTGATGATTCCTATCCGCGACGTACAAGGACGAGTAATTGCTTTTGGTGGGAGAACGCTGACAGAAGAACAACCAAAATATTTAAATTCTCCGGAAACAGAACTTTTCAGTAAAGGTAAAACCTTATTTGGGCTAGATCAAGCCAAAGATGGAATTGCTAAACTAGATCAAGCAGTGGTAGTTGAGGGATATTTTGATGCGATCGCTCTCCATGCTGCGGGAATTAACAACGCCGTCGCTTCTCTAGGTACAGCATTAAGCATAGAACAAGTCCGGCTGCTATTGCGTTACACCGATTCCAAACAACTAATACTCAACTTTGATGCTGATAAAGCGGGAACTAACGCCGCCGAAAGAGCGATCGGTGAAATCGCTACATTAGCTTACAAAGGCGAAGTGCAGTTAAAAATTCTTAACTTACCCAATGGTAAAGATGCTGACGAATATTTACAAAGTCATACATCAACAGATTATCAGCAACTATTAGCAAACGCCCCACTATGGCTAAATTGGCAAATTGACCAAATTATTCAAAATAGAGATTTAAGACAAGCTACTGACTTTCAACAAGTCACGCAACAAATAGTTAAACTCTTGCAAAATATAGTTAATAGTGATACTCTTAATTACTACATTTCCTACTGTGCAGAAATACTCAGCTTAGGGGACTCTAGAATTATCCCCCTACGAGTTGAGAATCTACTAACTCAAATTGCACCCGCTAGTGTGCAAACTCCACCATCACGGTTCCGCAAACAGGAGTCTAAAACGCCAAAGCTCTCTCTAGTAAATACCGAACGTAGTTTATTAGAACAAGCCGAGGCGTTATTATTACAAATTTATCTCCATTGTCCAGAACAGCGTCAGTTAATAATTAATGAATTAGAAGAAAGAAATTTAGAATTAAGCCTTTCTCATCACCGTTTTTTATGGCTTCAGATTTCAGAACTAACAGATGAAGCTGACTTAATTTCCAATTTACAAAACAGGTATTTAGAATTATCTGAAGAATTGGGATTGATTTCGCATTTATTTCATTTGAATGAAAAAACTAACAAAGAAATACTGCGTACTCCCCAAGTAGTTCAAGCAACCCTTGCTTGTATGGAAATAGTCTTGAGAGAAAAACGTTATCGTCACTTTATGGAACTGTGGGAAAAAATTGATATGCAAGCAGAACCAGATAAATATAAATCTTATGTAGATGCCATATATGCAGAGAAAATGCGGATACAAGAATTAGACAAACAACGCCAATTTCCAATTACGGAATTACTATGAAGAAGGAGTCAGGAGTCAGGAGTCAGGAGTCAGGAGGAAGAATTAGAAGGAGATCAGAATATTCTCAAATCTGGGTAAATGAACGGTTTTTGATGATTTCATCGCTTATTTCTTGCACCTTCTTTTACTTTTTCAGCCTGAAACTGTTGATATATATAGGTTTTTGGTTTATTCAGCAAGCCCTAATTAGTATTTAACTTTCCCTCCTGACTCCTGACTCCTCAATTCTGACTCCTTCTATATCTGTTGTTTCTGAGCCAATGAGGTTGGCTGCTTCTTGTAAAAGCTGCTGCTGTTCTGTTTGAATTGATTCTAAACGACGAGAAATTTCTGCTAATCTTTGTTGTTTATTTTTGTAAATTATTCCATCAGACGTTACTGTGGAAATATAATTATTTTCGTCAGTATCTGGAGTTTTTGCTAACTGAAAATTACCAAATTTATTTAATGACAAAAAAATAGTTTTAAATAAAGCTTGAATCAATTGAAAAGGAATTTTTAAAATAGACCAACTGGCGGTTTCAATTAAATGGATGATTCCTTTAAATATGCTCAAAGCAAAAGCGATTATAAACAGGAGAATTACTAAACTAATAATGGGGTGATTACTTGCCCAACTGAGTATTTGGAAAAGCCGTAAAAATGTTGGGTGTTGCGTTGCTAAATCTTTTGCAGAATTAGTAATTGCATTTTCAATTGCTTCTGATGTGGTATTTTTAATTTGTGTAGCAGTTTGCCAGCTATCTTCTAAAGAACCTTGAGCTTGATCTAAAGTTGTTGTAATTATATTAATTGCCTGATCAGTTTTGTAATCTGCTGTTTCTTTGAAAGACTTACCAACTTGCTGTGCTGTTTGGCTGAAAGAGTGAATATTATTTTTCAATATTTGCCAGTTTGTATTTATTGGAAGTTCCATAAAACATCTTAACTAGTCGGACAAAATTAAATTCACTCGTTGAGAGAGAGAACAGGGAACTCTTAAAATCGTAAAACCTGTAGGGGCAGGGCTAAGTGGTGCAGAAAAGTCCTGAACGATGGAAATATGGGGGATTTTACAGAGACGAGAATGACAAAGAGGGGGAAGACATGGGATGCTCAAGTTTCCACACAAAAAACTACCCTATGTCAGTCCCCCATCTTTATCGTCAACTGCAAGCGCAAGTAAGTCAATGGATTCATCCCCAAGACCAAAGACATCTCCAGGTGTTTTGTGAGAATGTGGCGGCAATTTTACAAGCTCAAAGTGCAAGTCTTTGCCACTGGTTGCCGTATCTGAGTCATAGAGACTGTAAAGCTCGCAGCCATATGGAGCGATTAAACTACTTCATCCATAATCCCAAAATCAACACCGAAACCTTTTATTTCCCCTTGTTAAAGCAGTTTCTGACAGCATGGGAGGGAATGCCGATGACGCTAACACTCGATACCAGCGTGTTATGGGATGAGTATTGTCTAATTGAGGTCTGCTTAGTTTGGGGAGGACGCTCAATTCCCTTGGGGCAAACGGTGTTGTCACACGGCAGTGCCACCGTTGGTTTTGAGGATTACTGCCCCGTACTAGAAACTACTTTACAACTGCTACCATCGGGATGTTCAGTGACATTACTAGCAGACCGCGGGTTTGAACACGGTGCATTAATTCGATGGTTAAGAGACCACGAATGGTCGTGGGCTATTCGTGCCAAATCAGACCTGAACATTACGCGTTCTAATGGTATAACTGCTGCGGTTGCTGATCTTCTGCCGCCAGAGGGAGAAGCCTATCTCTTTCGAGAAGTTACGGTTTTACAAGATATTCAGTGTCATCTGTCCACCGCTAATTTAGCCTTGGCTAGTCAGCCTTGGGCTGTCCTCTCAGATGTTCCTCCATCATTACAGACTTTTGAACTCTATGGTCAGCGATTTGGAGGGATAGAACCACATTTTAAGGATTACAAATCGGCAGCCTTTGAGCTTATCCGTTCGCACTTGCGGGATACTCAAGCCCTCAATTGTTTATTGATGTTGCTGGCTGCTGCCACCCTAATTGCCATTGCCGTCGCGCTGGTTGTCGTGCATGAAGGTCGTCGCAAAATTCTCGACTGGCATAGCCAAAGGGGATTAAGTTTTTTACAATTAGGACTACGCGAAATCGAACGCTTGTGTTATCAACGTTTGCCAATTCCCCGATTAGCTACCTTACCTCGAAAGAGTCCCCCACCAGCCTCTGCTTCACTCAAAAAACGAACGCAGATAGAGCAGCAAATTGAGTTCTCCCGTGTCACCGTCTTCTCTTCTTGAGACTTCCAAAAGTTTTCTGCACCACTAAGGGGGCAGGGTTTCCTTTACCAATTAGCAATTACTCTTGATCCATAGATCAATAGCAAAGCTGAGTTCTTTTTTTGTTTTTTGCAGCCATTTATCGAGGAGAGAGGATGGCATTGGCTTAGAAAATAGATAGCCTTGTCCATATTTACAGCCAAGCGATCGCAAACGCTTCATCTGTGCGACTGTTTCTACACCTTCAGCAATCACATCTAAGCCTAGAGTGTGGGCTAAAGTAATTATTGCTTGCACAATTCCCAAGTTTTGCTCATCTCTATCTATTCGGGATACAAAAGAGCGATCAATTTTGAGAGTATCAACAGGCAAATCGCGTAAATAAGACAGAGAAGAATAACCAGTACCAAAATCATCAATGCTAATTTGGATACCTGCTGCACGAAACTTCTCTAAACTAGCGATAACTGTTTGTGTGTTGTTCATCAGCGTACTCTCTGTAATTTCCAGCTTGAGTGTGATTTCCTGCAAATTTAGGGATTGATAGCGATGAATAATATTGGGAACTACACCTATTTCATTCAATTGTACCCCTGATAGATTTATTGATAAACTCAGAGGTAAATCATCTAAAAACTGATTTTGCCAAATACTTAACTGACTGCAGGCAGTTTCTAAAATCCAGTCACCAAGGGGAATAATTAGCCCTGTTTGTTCTGCTAAAGGAATGAACTGAATTGGTGAAATCCATCCTCGTTCTGGGTGGTTCCAGCGAATCAAAGCTTCAAATCCCACTACTTTGTAAGGATGAAGAGAAATGATTGGTTGATAAAAAAGTTGTAACTGTTGCTTGTTGATTGCTTGCCTCAGTTCAGTTTCCATGTGCAATCGCTCTAAAGCTCTAGTTTGCATAGTGCGATTGTATACAACCGTGGGATATTGTAATCCCTGTTCTTTAGCCGTGTAGTTAGCGGTTTCTGCTGCCCGCAAAAACTCTTCTGGTTCATCAAAGCCAAGACTGGAGTCTACGACACCAATAGTAATAGAGGCATAAATTACAAAACCTTCTAGCACGAAGGGAGGATCTATAACTCGATGCATTTCTATTGCGTGGATTTCTGCTTCACCTACATGACTGATATTTCCTAGTATTAATATAAATTCGTCCTTGCCCATTTTTGCTAAGTAGTCACCAGGACGTAAGCTAACTTGCAAACGTTTTGCGACTTCAATTAGCAATTGTTCACTTTTAATATGTCCAAAGCCATATTTAATTTTGCGATATTGGTCAATATCTATAAATAAAACTGCAAATCTATGGTTATTGAGAATTTGTACTCGGAGAGTTTTTAAAAAAGCGTTGCGATTAGGTAAGCCTGTTAATTCATCATAAAATGCTAAAAATTGGACTTTCTCTAATGCTTGTTTGCGTTCACATCGTACCTTAGCTTCTCGTAATTCTCTTTCAATAGCTGGAGCAAGCCTTGTTAAGTTATGCTTGAGCAAATAATCATGAGCGCCATCTCTCATTAATTTAACAGCTATTTCTTCCCCTATTGAACCGGAGACAACGATAAATGGAGTATCTAATTTCCGCAGTTTGATCAAACTGAGTGCAGCCACAGCACTAAATTGAGGCATGGAATAGTCTGTTAAAATTACATCCCATTCTTGGGATTCAAGAGCAGCTATCATTGCCTCAGTCGTGTCAACCCGTTGATAAACTACTTTGTAATTTGCCGCTTCCAATTCTAAGATCATTAATTCTGCATCGTCTAAATTATCTTCAACGATGAGAATTTTAATTTGCTCAGTCATAAAAATTCGTTATTGGGTTAGGGGCGGAGGACTGTTGAGAACCAACCAGTACATTCCTAGCTGTTGCATAACACTCACAAACTGGTCGTAATCGACTGGTTTGCGGATATAGCTGTTGCAGCCCAAACCGTAGCCTTGAAGACGATCACTCTCTTCATTAGAGGTCGTCAAAATCACAATAGGTAACAATCTTGTCCGAGAATTAGCACGAATTTGCCGAAGAACTTCTAATCCGTTGATACGGGGTAGCTGTAAATCTAACAGAATTAAGTCAGGCAGAGATTCTGAGGTATTGTTTTCTGCAAATAGATAATTAATGGCTTCAACGCCGTCTCTAGCTATTACGACGTTTTCTTGTAGTCCCGTTTGTTCAAATGCAAGCAGTGTTAGTTCTATATCATCAGGATTATCCTCAATAATGAGTAGTGTATTTTTTGTGGTCATATTATCTTGGAGTATATCGTATGTTCCACAATAATCTTAAGATGGCTATTTTTTTTTTACCAAGGAAGTTTTACTGAGCTTATATTGAAGATTCCCTAAAGTTATAGCAATATCAAACTCTAAAAATGAGGGCATGATTTCACAAATCATCTCTCAGTAGGAGATCAAAATAAGTTGATCAATGTTTAAACTTAATCTTTTCTTAACCTTGTAATGTAAAGTGAAAGATGGCTCCTTCTCCAACCACTCCATTTGCCCAGATATGACCACCATGACGGTAAATGACTCTTTGCACAGTTGCTAAACCAATGCCTGTACCTGGAAATTCTTCGATAGTATGAAGACGTTGAAACGGTTTAAAAAGTTTGTTTGTATAAACTTCATTAAAACCAACTCCGTTATCCCGCACAAAATACGTTATATCAGATTTATTTTCGTTATGTGAAGCTGTACAACTGAATTCGATTTGTGACTGTATTTTAACGGATGTAAACTTCCATGCATTGTTGAGAAGATTTTCCATGACTATTCTCAACAGTCGGGGATCACCCATGACGGTAAGATGAGGGGAAATTAGCCATTCTACCTGTCGCTCAGGATTGCTTTCGCTGAGTTCTTGAGCAATTTCTTGAGCGATCGCACTCAGGTCAAGTTGAGTATGTCGCATCTCAGCACGGGTGACTTTTGAAAGTTGCAGCAAATCATCAATTAATTCCCCCATTCGCTGTGTTCCAGCCCGAATGCGAGTTAGATAATGCTTACCCTTATCATCTAGTTGATCCTGATAACGGTCTAGCAATGCTTTACTAAAGCCATCTAAACCGCGTAATGGGGCGCGAAGATCATGAGAAACGGAGTAAGAAAATGCTTCTAGTTCTTTGTTGGCTGCGGTGAGTTGGACTGTGCGTTGTTGCACTCGCGTCTCTAGTTGTTCATTTAATTCCTGGATCTCTATTTCAGTTTGTTTGCGATTTGTGATGTCGGTGCAAGTTCCTACCCATTCGCGGTTAGAGCCGTCAGTCTCCAGAACAGGTACAGCCCGCACCCAAAAATAGCGATATTCACCATTTTTAGACTGAATGCGACATTCATTTTCATATAACTCACTATTTTCCAGAGCCTTCAACCAAACTTGTTTTGTGCGTTCTCTGTCCTCAGGATGAATAGCATATTGCCAGTTCCATCCTTTATGTTCTGCAAAAGATTGACCAGTAAAAGCCTCCCAACTTTCTTGGGGACTAATGAATTCCCCTTGAGGGTCAGTAATCCAAATAACTTGGGCGGTTGCTTCTACCAAAGAACGGTAGCGTTCTTCACTTTGTTGGACAGCAATTTCTGCCAGTTTGTGTTCGGTAATATCCGCCGCAATTCCTGCATGACGCAATATTGTTCCCCATTGGCTATAAATAGGGAAAACACGAGCAAGAATCCAACGTATTTCCCCCTGGGGGCGAGTGATGCGATATTCTTCATGTAGCGGTTCTCCTTGAATCAGACGTTCACAAGCTGCTAAGACGCGATCGCTATCATCTGGATGTATAGACTCACTCCAAGAATTCGGGTTTTGGTAGAGGCTTTGACAACTCTGTCCCCATATCTGTTCATAGCCAGGACTGATATATAAAACCTGGCTCAAATCAGCAGAGCTGATATGAAAAACCTCGTGAATATTTTCGGCTAATTCCCGAAACTTAGCTTCACTTTCCCCTAGGGCTTCTTGTGTGTGTTTGAGAGAGGTAATCTCTGTGATAAATCCTTGAATGGTTGGTATTTGTCCATCAATTGATGTTTCTATGCCTTTTTCCCATAACCATTTTTCTTCACCGCATTGAGTCCGAATGCGATACTCTATTTCGTAAGAACTGTTTTGCTCTATGGCTGTTTGGATGGCGGCGACAATTTTGGGGACATCTTCTGGCACAATCAAATCTTGGAATGTGCATTCACTATAACTACATATATCTGTTCTGCTGCAACCGATAATAGACAAATAACCATCACTTAAACTGTGAATTAAGCAATCATCATCAATACTGCGAGAAAAAACAATTCCCGGTAAAGTATTAATTAGATTCGATAACTGGCGACGACCATCTCTCAAAGCTTGATTTGCCGCCTCTAATTGAGCCGTGCGCTCCTGGATTTTTGTTTCTAAATTTTCATAAGCTTCTTGGAGTTCTTGTTGAGAATTTTGATATTTATGATCACTCGTATTCAGATATTTAGCATTCCACCAAACTACTACACCAAGAACGAAAATATTAATAATAGCTCGCAGTAAAAATCCAGTCTCGCCAGGGATAAAATTATTCCGATAAGCTGACAAAAATAATCCTGAACTTAAAATAGGGACACCGATAATCAGAGGTAACAAGCGACGGGCGATTACTCCACCAAGGTATGGACTCATTACTGTCTGCATCCAGCCCTTTTCCGGACTACTTAATATAATACCAAACCCTAACAACAAAAATGTGACGCTGGTATGCACTGCCATACCAGTAAAAGGCGGTAGGCGATAAAAAGTGCTAATTCCAAATACATAGCCAATCAGCCCGAATAAAGCAATGAAAAAACTGCCTACAGCCAAACTTTGAGCGACGCTCATCAGCCTGTATTGGAGCAGAATTAGAGCGGAACCCAGCCAAAAAAAGCACAGGGCTGTATTTGGTGCCATCCTTCCTGGATAGTAGTAAGTAGCAACAGCATTAATATCTTCTTTAATGAGCAATTGATCAATTCCTAAATTGATATTGAAGCCATACTGAATTAGGGTTAGCAAACCAATCAGTACGACAAGCCCCGCAAAAATCTCAGAGAGTAATTGCACGCGAGATGATTGCTTCTGCTGGTGATTTTGATGCCACAACCATAAAGATATTCCACTGAAAAGAAAACCCAGTGCAGTGTTTACCTTCATTGTGATCAATCGTGGCTCCAAAGTTTTGAGGAACTCCAGATTAAAAATCCATCCTATTAAAACCACTAAACCAATGAAAGCAGTTGTCAAAGCCAGTTGATTAGAGAGATTAAAAGCCGCTAAATGAAGCTTTGTTGTGTATATCCTAGTTACATTCATCTTACCCAGGTTAGGATACAGGGAAAATGCCATATTTTTCTCTAAATCAAAGTAATTTGGGTTTATAAGCGTCAAATTCAAAAAACTGCGCTAAATAAAATTATCACTATATCTTTAGCAACATTTTTAATCTATCTTTAGAAATATTTTTTAATTAGGGCTTGCTGAATAAACCAAAAACCTAGATATATCAATAGTTCCAGGCTAAAAAAGTAGAAGAAGGTGCAAGAAATAAGCGATGAAATCATCAAAAACCGTTCATTTACCCAGATTTGAGAATATTCTGATCTCCTTCTAATTCTTCCTCCTGACTCCTGACTCCTGACTCCTGACTTCTAGCCCTAACGGAAAGACTTTTTCAGCAAGCCCTAATTAGGGATTGGCGACTAGGAAGATTTGAATAGGGTATCTCCTGGTTCTTAGTAATTGTAAAGAACACTTCAAGCTGGAAGCATAACTTCTCCTCTAGAAAAACTCTGCGAACCTCTGTGTTGAAAACAATCCTAAATCAAAACCAAATTATCCCGATGAATCACAGTTTCTGCACCTGCATAACCTAAAATTCCCGCAATATCCCGCGAATGACAACCACAAATTTTTTGTAAATCTTCGCTGTTATAGTTAACTAATCCTCTGGCAATTTCGTTGCCATGACGATCGCACAACTGCACTGCTTCCTGACTCTCAAAATCCCCTTCTACAGCCTTAATTCCCGCAGCTAACAAAGATTTTCCCGCTTGCAAAATGGCATTTATTGCCCCATCATCTAAATATAATTTACCTGTAGGAACCAAACCATAAGCTATCCAGCGTTTCCTCGCTGAAGTTGGTTCTGGTTGGGGTTCAAAATGCGTTCCTATAGCTTCCCCTTGAATAATTTTTTCAATATTGCGTGGAAAACGTCCTTGAGTGATTACAGTTCTCACACCAGCTGCGATCGCAATTCTCGCCGCCGAAATTTTTGTCACCATCCCCCCAGTACCCCACTGTGAACCTTGTCCCCCGGTTTGGATTTGTAATTCTGCCAATTCTTTCATATTACTAATTAACGAAATAGGACGAGCATCTGGCACAGTCCGAGGATCGGCTGAATACAATCTATCCACATCTGTCAGCAAAAATAACCAATCTGCTTCCACTAAACTGGCAACTAAAGCGGAAAGGGTGTCGTTATCACCAAATTTTAATTCTTCTACTGCTACTGTATCATTTTCATTCACAACCGGAATTACTCCCAGTCCTAATAATTCCTTAAAAGTATTATAGGCATTGAGATAGCGACTACGTTGTACTAAATCTGCTCTCGTTAATAATACTTGAGCCATAGGTTGCTCTAAAGTACTAAATAAATCATCATAAATACGCATGAGCCGACCTTGCCCAACTGCTGCTACAGCTTGTTTGAGAGCGATCGCTTTTGGACGTTCTGTTAAACCCAGACGCGCACAACCCACACCCACAGCACCAGAGGAAACCAAAATCACATTATGACCTTGATGCCTCAAATAGCACAGAGTTTCCGTCAAAGTAGCAATGGTAGAAAGGGCTAATTGTCCTGTTTCTGGTTGAGTGAGGCTAGAAGTGCCGATTTTTACAACTATTGTTTTGGGCATGGGGCATCGGGCATGGGACATGGGGCATGGGGCATTGGGCAAGAGGCTATTCTTCTCCTACACCCTTTACTCAATACTCAATACTCGGTACTCGGTACTCGGTACTCAGTACTCGGTACTCACAACTAAAAATTGTACAGCGCCAATCCCTCTATAGTGAAGGCTGACGCTGTACGGGTTTATATTTATCTGTTATCGGCTAGGGTCTTTGTTAGCTGACCCTGATGTTATCAATATATATATTCTCTGATTTTCAGGAAACCTTAAGATTTCTTAATAATTTCTTTAGATTTAGTTTCCTGATAATTGCTAATCTTTGTGAACCTTTTCTTGCTTGGGAATAATAGATGCGCCTAATATCTCCGATATCCAGACTTCAAAGTTACGGATAGGATGAGAACGGAGAGCAGCATCAGCATGGACAATTGGTTCAACTAAAATAGTAAACATACCCAGACGATTACCTGCGATCACATCAGTAAATAAGCGATCGCCTACCATACCCACCTGATTTACAGGTAAATTCATTCCTTGAAGCGCAGATCGGATTTTGCGTCGTGAAGGTTTAGCAGCACCCAGATAATAAGGTAAGTTAAGAGAACGGGCAATACTCCCAATTCGGGATTCACTCAGGTTATTGCTGACTAAACACAGTGCAGCACAAGCGCGGATTTCTTCTACCCAATCTCGCAGTTCCGAGGAAGCCTCCCTGACTGTAATTGGTACTAAAGTTTCATCCACATCCAAAACCAGCCCTTTTAGCCCATATTTTTGGATCATATCTGGAGTCAAGTTCAATACTGAACCCTCTAAAATCAAGTCAGGCTGTAAGACATTGTTCCAAGTCATAATAATTTTAGATTTTGGATTTTGGATTTTAGATTTTGAATTGGAAAGACTTACCCTAAAAGAATGTTTGAAAAGAGGTTGCTGATGTATTAAAAACTTTAGATCCTCCTAAATCCTCTTTGTTAAGGCGATTTAGAGGGTAATGGCTTCACAAGCTATCAGTAAGTGTCTAAAATCACCACTCAAAACTTTTCAAACACCCCCTAATAACCGCGACATTTTATGAATAAAATTCCACTACTAACCAAGCAATTCACATAAAGTGAGCAGTCAGATTAGCAATGGAAAAATTAAAAATTGAAACTTCCTTAATTAAAAATTGCTCTTTTTAATTCTTAGGGTATAAATTTCAACTCTGATTATTCAACCTCATTAAATAGATGTTCTTCTAACAGCGGTTGAACTTTGCGAAACTCTTCAGGAGAGAGCAATTCAGGCTTGCCAGTATTAGTGATCCGGGCAAAAAACAACAGCGGATCAAGAGGAGTATAAATCGCATACTCCTGGTTTTCATGATAGAAGCTGGCGAGTAACTGAAGTTGTTCTGGTTCTAAATCGGCCTCATCATCTTCGATTTCTAAAGTGAAGAGTTCTGATTCTTCTACCGGAGGTAACTCACCTGCCACTGTCAAAGCATAGGCAGTATTTTTAATGATCAGGTTTTGCTCAGAGAGGACAGCTTGGGCGGTGCTAAAAATTTTGTCAATTGTGGCATCATCTTCCACCAAAATAGCTTCTTCCTCTTCACCCTCATCTTGCCAAGCAAAGATTTCGATAGGTGAGTCTACTGGCAGAAGCAAAACATATTCTTGTTCATCTACCGAAAGCGAATGCTCAATATAACATTCGAGCGATCGCTCTTTGTCATCTGTCAAAGTGATAGAACCAGAATTAGCGTGATCATTTTCTTCAGAAAATTCAGAGGAATACATAGTCACATTATGTAAATTTATCAATATCCCTAACTATGGCATTTTATTGAACTGTGATATGGCAGTCAATGTCAACCAAAAATCTGGATATGCAGCTGAGTAATAGTTTTCAGAATACCATGTTAAAAGGTATCAATCCTCAACAAATGCTACTGATCTGTTGGTGCTACTGCGTCTAGCATCTAACCATTGTTGCAAAATCAAAGCAGCAGCCTTGCGGTCAATCAGTCCCTTATTCCGTGACGGAGAACGATTTTCAGCAATAATCAGTTGTTCTGCTTGATAAGAAGTTAATCGCTCATCCATATATTCCATAGGCAATTGGAGCGAGTCAGCCAGTCTTTTAGCAAATTTCTGCACATGACGAGCCTGAAAACCTAAAGAGCCATCCATTGAATATGGTAGCCCAACAACTAAAAGTTGCACTTGGCGCTCATTAACTATTTGTTGTATTTGCTCAACGTCCTCTTTAAAGGATCTGCGCTCAATCGTCATAATACCTGTAGCAATCAAACCAGTACCATCACACCCTGCTAGACCAATGCGTTTGCTACCGACATCTAATCCCAAGGCTGATATAAAAGACTTTGATTGCTGCTGAGGCATCACCCTAATTGTTCTCCTGTACTGGTTCAACTTGTTCAGCTTGGCTAGATGCATCCATATTAAAGTTAGGGCTGCCAAAAGGAACAATTTCTGACTTGACTGGTATTGGTCTATCTGACTTGGGCTGCTGTTGTTTGGGAACCCATGACATTCCACCTGGTATCGGCTTACGTGCTGGTTGTAGTCCTTGGAGTACTTCCGGCCACTGAATCCCTTCCAAAGAGACTAATTTTGATTCCCGAATTTTATGCCAAACCGAGCGCGACATAATCAGGGTATGTTCTATCCGCTTGGCTCCGATTCTCTCTAAATATTCTTCACGTTCTGGTTGATAATCGGAAGAAGCCAGTTGCAAACCTTGTTGAGGAAAATCTTGAGCAATGCGGGCTAATTGAGACAACATTTCTGGATACAACCAAGTATAAGCTGGGTGAACCGTCAAAGTTGCTACATGAGGATTTTCGCCCTTACGGTCAAGTTGCACTTGAAAATGACCAATTGCGGCTTTGCGTTGGGGTTCAAAAACATAGCCACTAACGACTTCAGTTTTAGTCATCCACTGTTTGACAGCATCAGAAAGAACGCCGAATAAACTGGTTTTAAAGTCATGAGTGTGTCGGTCAAACACCTGACGTACCAAAGGTGGCATTGATGCTGTATCTAATTGATATAGCAATGGAGCATCAGCATTACTTACTGGTAAGAGATTGGGTAAGTCTGGTTCTGCTAGTGCTAATTCAACCAACAATTCTGGGCTAATTTCCCAGTATGTCATTTCTGCTAACCGCTGAAATCCATTTTGCCGATACAGCGCTAATGCTTCAATATCATTGATATTAACTTCTAATAGCCAGGTGCGAGCTTCTAAAATTGATTCAAAGCAATGGCGCAGAAGTTGAGAGCCGACACCTTGCTTGTCAGCAGTCTGGTCTAACATCACCCTATCAATTCGCCAAGTGCTGCGGGTGCGGTTAAATGGTGACACTTGAATCATCCCCAAAAGCATCCGCCCTTGTTCTGCAACATAACCACAGAAGCGATATTGTAATGGGTTGGGGAACCAACTCAAAAACTTGAGTAACCCAAACCAATGGCGCAGCCATTCCATCGTGCAAGAAGCTCTCTTAGGAGAGAGGGCTGCGAATGAATCTTGAGTTAGGCGTTCAATACCGTCCAAATCTCGGTATTGGACTGGTCGAATTATAACGCTGAGGTTTCGAGGAAGTAGTGAATTCATTTTGATTCAAGCCGCCATTTAGCCTTTACTAATTGCGATTGGTGAGGTACTGCTGCAATCATCTTAACGGCTTTCTGCTCCTAGCTATTGCTCCAAAAGAGTGATTTTTGTAACTTAATACCAAAAAAAGCATAAAAAGCAGAGATTGTGAGTACACCATTGGTGTAGAGACAACAATATCTGCTTCTATTTTATGGGAATTCCGGTTGAAATTCTGTGTAATAGATACAGGAGTGAAAAATAATCCTGCTTTGCTCGAAACCCTTTGTAGGGAAAATACCCTTCGAGAAATGGCTACCTGAATTGTCCCTCAGGCTTTTCCACTCCTATTGTCTAATGGCGACGGCTTCTATAAACCTTGCCGAGAAACTAGCTTCTCAAAGTTAGCTTGGGTTTGATGAAGTAGTTGCTGGCGACTATCTTCTATTGTCTGTTTGAGGGTTGGAACCAGGTTGCGAGCTTGAAGCGTCATGTGCATCTGTAGATGAGCTACGTATTCGCTGATATCTTGGTTTTCTACAACTGCGCCCGTTAGTAAGTTGGATTCCATTGCCACTTTGATTCCCCTTGATAAATTTTGTACAAATTTATAACATGATCAAAACTTATCATGTTGTTGCGTCTAGCTTGTTAATTTGCAATGAAGTGTAATGGTTATTTACACTAGGCCATTATTTAAAGCTACTGCCATGCTGCGCTATAAAATATTAAGGACATATTGCAATACGCCCCTACTTGTGAATTTTGCTTTCAGAGGGAACAGGGATCGGGCAACTCTTAACAGAAAAAACTCATGTTTAAAAATATGAGATTGAAATAATGACACTGTTTTTTGACTGAGCTTTAAACTCAGCACTAAAGTTTCTTATCTGTTCCCTGTTCCCTATTTTTGTAAATTACCACTTTTCTAGCCAATAGACAATTTCTGAAGCTGAACTATCAATAGCTACTCCATAACTATTACCATGATTCCATTTGAAACCAGGTTGTCCTTGAGCCTGTGCCTTTAATACTAATATTTCATAAGTATTGGGAAAGGCTTCAGTCCCAGATTTACCAGTGTAAAAAAATGTAGTAGGCACACCATTTGGTTGTTGGCTATGGTCGTTTGTATCACCTCCTCGATACTTATGCAAAGCAATTTTACTGTATTTAGAAAATAATTTTTGAATTTGTTCAGGAGACTGTTGAAAACGAATTTGTAAAAAACTACTTCCTTGCATCAAACCTGGAGAGTAAGCCATTCGTACAGCTTTAGCATCAGCTGGTATTGTTAGGGGAAAGTGTTTTATTGGCTCAATATCAGACCAGTTTTGATTACGAATTTCATGATAGCGTGATGCATCAGTAATTATTTGTGCTGTTTCAGTTTTGTTAGCAGCTTTAGTGAGGAGAAAACTGCCAGCAATTACACTCAAGCTACCAAAAGAGAATAAAACTATTGTGGCGATTTTTACAAGAAGAGATTTCTTCATTTAATTGGGTGAATCTAGCTTGTAGATTAATATCCCAACTATTAAAACTATAGTCCTGATAATTTTGAATCTGTCTGCCAATATATTAGACATAGGAGCGAAAAAGATTGTAGAGACGAGAATCGCTACCCAAGTCACTTCTCTACAAGGGTTTCAAGTCACGCACATTTAATTCTCACTCCTATGTCTATTGACAAAAATCCTGACTTTTATATCATTATGTGTGATTAAAAAACTTATGCAACTGGCACATTGGTAAGCAATTTGTTGATTTCTGACGTGGTTGGTGAGCTTGCCGAACCACACCCTACAATAGATTTCTGATGTGACACGCAGCTTTAGTCCTCATGATATCTAAGTTTCTTCTTGTCAGAAGACTATTTTTGATGATTAATGAATCAAGTAATATACTA
This sequence comes from Anabaena sp. EIM26, assembly GCF_057568715.1. NCBI lineage: Bacteria > Bacillati > Cyanobacteriota > Cyanophyceae > Nostocales > Nostocaceae > Anabaena > Anabaena sp. EIM26. Next base: position 5,417,364 of record NZ_CM172472.1, read on the forward strand.
ATAACCTTGCCTTAACCTTACAAGCTGCTACAGTGAGGTATACTATAGTGATTTAAGTAACAAATTAATACCAAATTTTAATAAATCCATGAATCTTTTCAATTAGAGTTCTCCAATTACAAAAATATCCCAAAATTTCTTGTGGTGCGGGCATCTTGCCCGCTAATAATACAAGGACGGGCAAGATGCCCATCCCACAAGATTGGATCATCTTTTTTGTGGAGTTCTCTTAGAGACTGGCGAAATAGACCTGAAAAAATTACCCGTTATAACCATAATTAGATTTAATCTATGAAACGCCGTAAGTTGATATGGTATTCTTTGCTGTTTACTGTCGGTTGTGCATCTGGGATTAATACTGCTAATGATACGCCAGATCAGTTAGCTATTACAGCCCCTAAAAAATTACGATTTGCAGTTACAGATGTGACTGGGCTTGAAGATTTGCAGCGTGATTTTGGCGCATTTCGCACGACTTTAGCAGAAGTATTAGGTATACCTATTGAATTTTTTCCTGTGGATAATTCTACGGCGGCCGCACCTGCTTTGCTATCGGGACAGGTAGACATGGTATTTGCTGGCCCTTCTGAATACTTGGTTTTAAATGCTAGAGCAAAAGCTGTTCCTGTAATCGCAATTAAGCGTATCAATTACCATTCAATTATTCTGGTGCGTGCCAATAGCCCCATTAAATCAGTAAATCAATTGAAAGGTAAAACAATTGCTATGCGAAAAATTGGTTCAACTTCTGGCCATCTTTCTCCAACAAAGTTGCTGATGGATGCGGGCTTAGATCCAAATACAGATTTAAAAATCGTGATGTTAGGCGATAAGGGTATAGTAGCTTTAAAGAAAGGTGAGGTTGATGCTTTGGCAACTGCATCGGATAGATATGCAAACATTTTAGCAAGTGAAGGCTTATCTGAGCAGGATTTTTCTATAATTGTTAAAGGGCCTCTGTTGCCTAATGATTTATTTGTGGTTAGTAACCAGATGGCAGCTGATTTTGTAGAAACCGTGCGATCGCGGATGATGGCAAATCAGGATAAACTGATTCAGAGTCTGTTAGTTGCTCCAGCTAACCAGAAATATAAAGGAGGACAGCTAGTTACAGCAGAAGATTCGGAATATAATATGATTCGTGAGGTTTATCAAAAACTCGGACAGGGAAATTTTTTACAATAATCGCTCAATGAATGATAGATGTTGCCAAGCAAAAAGTTAAATCTGTGTTTTTGTGGTTCAGTTACTTAAGCAAGAACTGGAACATAGCTGAAAAAATTAGTTATGGTTACACTGTCACAATTGGCATTGCTGCGATTGGGACATTTAGTGGTTTGGTGATTGCAAATCATTATGAGAGAACTGCTCAAAATCAGTTATTTTTATCTTATCAGCAACAATCACTTTTACAAAATTTAAAAAATGCAGTAATAACAGTAAGATTGCATCCACAAAGATTAGCTACTGTATTAGATAATTCTATTTGGTTGGAATTTGAAAAAAACAGATTTATAAATGATATTTATCTGGTTAATCAGCAATTATCTGAGCTAAAAACTTTTATTCAAGCCAATCCTCATAGCTTGGCAATAAATAATCAGAATTTAAATCTTTTAGTAGAAAAATATAAAATAAATACAAATTTCTACACTCAAATAGTTGAAAGTTTTTGGCTACAAATAGGATCAAATAATTTATCCTTGGAAATGGCTAATTCTTCCGAGAGGAAGCTAATTTTATTATTAAATAACAAAGAATATCGTGATCTTAATATTAACTTTGAGAAATTGTCAGATAATTTAATCCTCGTTATCCAACGTGCTGATATTCAAAGAGAACAAGCAAATGTTAGTTTTAAAAATGCTGAAAAACTACGAATACAAATTATTTTAGGCAGTATATTGCTTTCCTCAATAATGGCAGCAATACTGGCATTTTTTACTACTAAGTTAATTACCCACCCTCTAAAAGCAGTTACTCAAACTGCTAGAAAAATCACGGAAGAGTCAAATTTTCAACTCAGGGCTAATGTTAGCAGTAATGATGAAGTAGGTACATTAGCAAAATCTTTAAATAGATTAGTGGAATGGGTGGGAGAATATACCCAACAACTGGAGTTAGCTCGTAAAATTTTAGAACAAAGGGTAGAAGAAAGAACCCAGGAACTCCAACAAGCACAGCGAACTTTAGAACAAAGGGTAGAAGAAAGAACCCAGGAACTCCAACAAGCACTGCAAGAATTAAAAGATACTCAAGGACAATTAATTCAAACGGAAAAAATGTCTTCTCTGGGGGAAATGGTAGCGGGGATAGCTCATGAAATTAATAATCCTGTTAACTTTATTTACGGCAATATTCAATATACTGAAGATTATCTGCAAGATTTAGTTGATTTAATAAATTTATATCAGCAACAATATCCGCATAAAAATTTGATAATTGAGGAAAAAATTGCCGAAATTGATTTAGAATTCCTCAATGCAGATTTGTCGAAAATGCTTTCTTCTATCAAAATAGGCGCTCAACGCATTCGGGAAATTGTTTTATCATTGCGTAATTTTTCTCGATTAGATGAATCTGAAATCAAGGATGTAGATATTCATGAAGGGATTAATAATACTTTATTAATTTTAAATCATCGACTGAATAGAGAAGTTGTAGTTATTAAAAATTATGGTACTTTTCCCTTAATTGATTGTTATCCAGCCCAGCTTAATCAGGTGTTTATGAATATTCTGAGTAATGCGATAGATGCGTTAATTGATTATAAAGAGCAAACTAATAAACAAATATTGATAAGTACATCAAAGGTAGATGATAATTATATCCAAGTAAAAATTAGAGATAATGGATTAGGAATTCCACCAGAAATTATCAATAAGCTATTTGATCCTTTTTTCACTACTAAGCCAGTGGGTAAAGGTACTGGCTTAGGATTGAGTATTTGTTATCAGATAATTGAAAAACATAAGGGTAAAATAGAAGTTGTTTCGGCTGTTAACCAAGGGACAGAATTTGCAATTACTTTGCCGATCAAACATATGGGTATTTAAACCTCGTCCAAGTTGAAAACTGGAGTTTTTCAAAAGGCAATAGGGAAGAGTATATGATTTAACCTGAGTTCGGAGACGCTACGCGAACGGAGTTATGATTTTTAAGAGCGAGAGAATAAGGGTTTGAGACTCTTACTGGGGGGGAGTTTTCCACAAATTATCTTATGTCGAACTCAGGTGATTTAGGAACAAAACCCGATTAAGAAAAAACTGTTGTTTTCAAAGTAGACGTGGTTTAAAAAGAACCAATAATCATGCCTGCTAGGATTAAAAAACCAATCCATACATTTTGACGGAACATTTCACCATAAACAGGATTGGGTAGTTCTGGGTTTCTTAATTGCAGAGATTGCCAAAACCAACCAAGAGTAGCAATTAGTAAGCTAATCCAGAAAGCTGTATTGAGATGAACTAAAACACCGACACCACCTAGGAGAATGACAGTACCGACGAAGAAAATGCCAATAGCGCTGGGGGAGTATTTACCAAAGAAGAGGGCGCTAGAATTGATGCCAATACGTTGATCATCTTCGCGATCGCTCATTGCATAAATTGTATCAAATCCCAATGTCCACAGAACCGTTGCCCCCCACAGCAACCAAGTGGGTGCGGAAATGTTTTGTGTGACTGCACTCCAGCTAATTAAAACCGCAAAACCCCAAGCGATGGAAAGCACTAATTGCGGTACAGGAAACACCCGTTTTGCCCCTGGATAAAGTAATATTACGGGTACTGCTGCTACAGATAACCAAAAACTCAATGGGTTAAGATAGAAAGCGAGGACTGCTGCACAGGCTAGGGCAACGATACCAACTCCTATACCAACTTTTACAGAAAGAGAACGAGAAGCAAGAGGGCGATCGCGTGTTCTCTCTACTTGTGGATCAATATCTCGATCCCATAAATCGTTGACCACACAACCTGCGGCACTTGTGGCTAAAGTACCTAATATAATTACCCCCACTAAGGGTAAAGGTGGTTTACCAGCAGCTGCCAAAAACACAGCCCACAGTGCAGGGATCATCAAAATCAATCTGCCTTCTGGTTTATGCCACCGTAATAGCTGGATAATTACAAGCCATAATGGTTTTTGGTCGCTTTCTGGTGTTTTGAGCATATTTGATCGATTCACATATCTTCACATCTACATCTATAGAATATCGTTATTTGAACACCACAAACACATAAAGTGAAGTTGCAGCTTTGCATACAAATTTCTATTTTAATTGTGGGTAATGTTCCCAAACAATTAACCTGACAAGTCTGTAGATTGCCAGTAATAAGTATCGAGTGCGGATTAAACCGACACAAAGTTTGACCATCTGTTGTTAAGAGAGAGAAATTTAAATGCTGAATTTAGTTTCAGCTAATTGGGAGAGTACACCTACTCAACCAGTTAAGCAAAACCCCATTATTGCGGCCATTGATATCGGTACTAATTCCTTACACATGGTGATAGTGAGGATTGAACCGACCTTACCAGCTTTTACGATGATCGCCAAAGAAAAAGAAACGGTTAGATTAGGCGATCGCAATTTGGAGACTGGAGAACTGAAACCAGAAGTGATCAAAAAAGCGATCGCTTGTTTAAGACGTTTCCAAGAACTTGCTAAAAGCCTAGAAGCAGAAAGCATTATCGCCGTAGCAACCAGCGCCGTCCGTGAAGCCCCCAACGGTCAAGATTTTTTACATAGAGTAGAAACAGAAATAGGCTTAACCATTGACTTGATTTCTGGTCAAGAAGAAGCACGACGCATCTATTTAGGCGTGTTATCGGGGATGGAATTTAATCACCAACCGCATATCATTGTTGATATTGGTGGTGGTTCTACAGAATTAATTTTAGGTGACTCCCAAGAACCCCGTAGCCTCACCAGTACCAAAGTAGGTGCAGTGCGGTTGACTGGGGAATTAATCACCACAGACCCCATCAGCGATATTCAGTTTAAATACTTGCAGGCTTATGCAAGAGGGATGTTAGAACGTTCTGTAGAAGATGTACTTTCTAAACTCCAACCTGGGGAATCTCCGCAGTTAGTAGGAACATCTGGCACAATTGAAACTTTAGCAACAATTCATGCTAAAGAAAAAATGGGTGTTGTCCCTTCTACTCTCAACGGTTATCAATTTAGTCTTCAAGACCTGCGGACATGGGTAACTCGTTTGCGACGGATGACGAATGTAGAACGCGCAGCAATTGCAGGAATGCCAGATAAGCGGTCAGAAGTGATCCTAGCTGGGGCAATAATATTACAGGAAGCAATGACCCTGTTAGACGTGGATACAGTCACACTCTGTGAGCGATCCTTGCGGGAAGGAGTGATTGTAGATTGGATGCTGACACATGGTTTAATTGACAACAGATTGCGCTATCAAGGTTCGATTAGACAGCGTAATGTGCTGAAAATTGCCAAAAAATACCAAATTAACCTAGAGCATAGCGATGCCTGCGGCGGGCATAGCCAACGCGTTGCTGCATTTGCACTCAGTTTATTTGATCAAACTCAAGGCAAACTACATAATTGGGATAAAGATGAAAGACAATTACTCTGGGCTGCTGCCATTTTACACAATTGCGGACACTACATCAGTCATTCCTCACACCACAAACATTCATACTATTTAATTAGAAATGGTGAATTACTTGGTTACAACGAAACCGAGATCGAAATCATAGCTAATTTAGCCCGTTATCACCGTAAATCTGCACCGAAGAAAAAGCACGAAAACTACCGTAATTTATTACATAAAGAACATCGGCAAATGGTATGTCAATTGAGTGCAATTTTAAGATTAGCAGTAGCTTTAGATAGAAGACAAATTGGGGCAGTTTCTCGCGTGGAATGTGAATATTTTCCCAATGTACATGAATTTAAAATGTTGATTTTTCCTTCTAGTCTAGGTGACGATTGCGCCTTAGAACTGTGGAATTTAGATTATAAAAAAGGAGTGTTTGAAGAAGAATTCGGGCTAAAATTGGTAGCAAGTTTAGTCAATACTTGCAGCGTTAATTTTTCTTAGCTTTTATGGTGCGTTAAAATGTAAGAATTCAGGAGTCAGGAGTCAGGAGTCAGGAGTCAGGAGAAAGAAGGAATAAGAATATTTCTCTCTTCCGTTACCTGCTACGCACTGAGCTTGCCGAAGTGTTCCCTGCTATATCAAACATTCTATATCCTGAATCCTTACGTTAAAATTCAGTTAATGCACCTATACAAATATCTGGGTAAAATGAGGATGATTATTAATATTTTTTAACTTGATATTACCCTGGTAATACTACCTTTTTTATCTATTCATAGTAGAGTTAATAATGTAAATAGATGTGGCATCTGGGTTATGGAAAGGAAGGAAATTACCGTTGAAGAACTGCTGCAACGTTATGCTGCTGGGGAGAGAGATTTTAGTATTGTTTGTTTGGATTACGCAGACTTGAGCGGAGCTAACTTGGCTGGAATCGACTTTAGTCATGCCAGATTGCGGTGTGCTAATTTGAGCGGAGCCATTCTCTGTGGGGCTAATCTGAGCGATACTGATTTGCAAGGAGCTAATTTGACTGGGGCTAACTTGGAGGCTGCTAATATTATTAACACTTGTATTGCTGGAGCCAATTTGGAAAATACCAATCTGAGGGGAGCTATTGGTGTTTTCGGTCAGGCTAACGGGACTTTCTTGCACAATACCGTTTGGTCTAATGGCGAGATTGTAGTTGGTCCCGAATGGTTTTATGGTTGAAAAAATTTCTGCTTTCGTATCAGTAGAATCGCAATTTCTCGTAGGTTGGATTGTTCGCGTCAGCGTTGCGGAGCAATGGAACGTTCACGAAGTGTGCCGGAGGCATAAACCAACATTAATCAACTATAATTAACTGTAAAAATATTTCTATAATATCAATATCCGCCTCAATTATTGATAATTTGATAGGTAAACTCTGCGTAAAATTATTATGGTTTCCATTGATAAAACATTGGATTATATCACGTCCGATCAAATGCTATCAACATTATAAAATACTACCTCCTGGTATTTCTTCAATAGGAAAATTCGGTGTTTGATTATTCTTATTATTTGCAACAGTAAGAAAATATGAAAAACCCAGTAAGCAAAACAAAAAAATAATCCCCCAGAATCCTTGATTGCGTTGCTTATTCCTGACTAGTATACTAGGTTTGAAAAATGCTTTTGATTTGGGAGTAGATTTTCGTGAACGAACTGGTTTTGATTTGGGAGTAGATGTTCTTGAATAAACTGGTTTTGATTTGGGAGTAGATTTTCGTGAGTAAATGGTTTGTGATAGTAGCGGCCAAATTTTAATGCTATTATCAGCACTTCCACTAGCAAGAATTTTACCATCTGGACTATAGGCTAAAGAACGAACTGAGTTAGAATGTCCTTTAAGAGTGTTTATTTCCCATCCGGTAGATGCATTCCAAAATTTGATAGTTTTATCACCACTAGCACTAGCCAGAATTTTACCATCTGGACTATAAGCTAAGGAAGGAACAGAATCCGAATGTCCTGTAAGTGTGAATATAACTTTACCAGTGGAGATATTCCACAGTTTGATAGTGTTGTCAGAACTCCCACTAGCAAGAATTTTACCATCTGGACTATAAGCTAAAGAACGAACCCAATTATCGTGTCCTATCAATGTGAAAATTACCTTACCAGTGGACACATTCCACAGTTTGATAGTGTTGTCAGCACTACCACTAGCAAGAGTATTACCATCTGCACTATAGGCTAAGGAAAGCACCGAGTCAGAATGTCCTTTAAGAGTAATTATGACCTTACCAGTGGACACATTCCATAGTTTGATAGTCTTGTCAGCACTACCACTAGCAAGAGTATTACCATCTGGACTATAGCTGAGGAAACAAACCGAGTTGTTATGTCCAGCGAGAACGCGTATTTCTCTACCTGTAGACACATTCCACACTTTGATAGTTTTATCACGACTACCACTAGTCAGGATTTTACCATCTGGGCTGTATGCTAGGGAATTAATCCAGTCAGAATGGCCAGTCAGAATTTTGATTAACCCTCCTGTAGAAGTATTCCACAATTTGATCGCTTGATCACGACCAGCACTAGCAAGAGTATTGCCATCTGGACTGTATACTATAGAGTTGATAGAGTTGGAATGTCCAGTGATAGTCAGGATTCCTGCTACCGTAGTGGCATGAATAGCAGGTAGTTCTTTAGGTTTATTAACCCCAAATATATCAACACCGAGTTTTGTAGAGCGATCGCACCAATAACATTTACCATAAGTCCGGCTATAATAATGACTATCTACCACTTCGCAGACATTTAGCTCATTACTAGCAACCTTTAAAGCTGCCATCCATTCCTTAGCGGTAGGACGTAAATTAGGATTTTCATAACCATCATTAAAGCATTTTAAAAAATATTTTTTTACCTCTGGATGAACAATATCAAGAGGAATTGTTCTCTCTACAGATTGAATCAAACTATTTGGACTATATAACCATAAACCCTGCCGGATAAGTTCATTAACTTCTGGAGTTTCCCCCGCACCTATCCACTTTCCCTGAAAAGGACTATTACCACCAAATAATAATTGATAGATAATTACTGCTAACCGAAATCTATCATGTATTTCTGTTTGTTCAATACTAGCAATATCTGCATCAATTAACTCTGGTGGGGTATAACCATCTGAACCAACTAAACAACGATAAACCTTTCCATTTTGAGGATTTTTAACCTGAAAAGAATCTGTATCAATAATTGAAGGTAACGCGCGATTATTAACTAAAATATTTTGTGGTTTAATATCTCCCAACACATATCCAGAATCATGAATTGCCGCAATAAATGAGGCAATATTTAATGCTGTTACGTGCAGAAAACGCCAATTAATAGCAAGTTTTAACTTCTGACAACGCTGTGGATTATAAATATCAATAAGTTGTCTGGCATTCTTCACTTCTGGCATCAAAAAACCCACATAATTACCATTAGCATCTTTCAGCAATGACTTAGGCCAAGCAAAAGAAATATGATTCAGGTGGGAATTTGGATCAGTTGGTGGATATGATATCATTACCGCTAGTTTTTGCAACCGTTCAGGTGTTGGTAAATGATAAATTTTAGCTAAATAACCATTTAGATTAGTTTGCCAAACTTTCGCTTCACCACTATCTATAGATTCACCTAACAGAGTAATTGATTTTCCCGTACTGGCACAGGTGAGAACTGTCATATAATTTTAATTAGGTTTAATTAGGGCTTGCTGAAATATATTCCTAAAATCCTAAAATGTGTAGGTTGGGTCGAGGCTTTGGGAAACCCAACAAGATCTAATAAATCTCGAAAATGTTAGGTTTCATTTTCTTGCTTCGCGATAAAGAAAGCGAACAACCCAACCTACAGTTTTTTTAAAATCAATTGTATTCTATTCAAAGAGGCACAAAAGCAAAGTTTTATCATCATCAGTGCGAGAATTTAGTCGTTCCGAATTGAGAAAATCAATAATATAATGATCATCATCCTCTGGATTATTTATTTCTCGCAAATATTCTTCAAAAGGTTTAAAGAATGGCGGAAAAGGTTGCCAATCACTCAAGCGAATTGCAACTTTTTCTAGTCCATCAGTAGAAGCACAAATAAACTCTTGCTGTCCTGAAATAACCTTTACCTGCATTTCATCTAGTGCATTAGCTGAAGTGAGAAAAGTCGTTTCGTTGAAAAATTCGCCCTTGTCAGGTTCAAACAACAATTGATATTCTGAATTTTGGGAACGCACCACAATAAATCCGTCCCCAATTTGCATAGTTGCAACCCATTCAGGAGTCGCTATGAAAACCAAAAGTGTACAAGATAAATCATTAACAGCGTAAGTTTCTGTATCTGCTTGATTGTGTAATTTGGCAATAACTTGATTGGCAATCTTAGCAAAAAAATCTTTAGCTTCTGGTTGAGATAGTGGTTGAGAAAACCCTAACCTATGAGGATATTCATTAATATCGTCAAAGCATTTAATAACAGTTTCTACGGCTAATTTAGAACCAATTTGAGAATATTTAGCACTTCCAGCACCATCAGCAACCGCGCCCACAATCACATCATTAAAAATGCGATAATCTCCGTAGTCTTGACAAGGTATTTTTTGTTCTTGATGACTCGTTCCTGTTGCAGAACGAACAATTGCTTTCCAACCCACAATAAATAAATCCTCTAAATCTAGTACAGCATGGCGTAAATAAAGCAACCATTCTCAATCGCTAAAAAGCTTACTCCATATTATTTTTGACTTTTGACTTTTGACTTCCGCAAAGCGGTACTAGCTGGTAATTTGACCCCATCCCACTGGCGGTAATGCAACAGCTGCCCCTACTTTGCCACTAGAAACCCGTTTCATGGAAGTGGAAAGCCAAACAAATAAAGAGCGAAAATCCAAGCCATTTAGCATCACTGGAGGACGTTCAGGAGGTGCAATTTCTCTGAGTTTGTTCATATCCGCACCCTGGACACCAACAGTAAAAAATAACATTCGGCGTTGTTCTTCTGCTTCTCTCACTCTTTGCGCTGCACTTTGCCAATAATCTGTAGGCGCACCATCAGTAATTAAAAATACCCAAGGACGATAGTAGAGTATGCCGTTATCTTTATAAGTCTGTTTGCGAGTTTCCAACAAATCCAAAGCATATTCTATTGCTTCACCCATTGGTGTAACACCTTCTGCTTCTAGCTTGGGGGTTGTAAAGTTATCAATAGTCACAAAATCTTGCATCAGTCGCACAGGGGCAAAAGTGACAATAGCAACTTCTACACTGAGAGAAGCTTGAGCATCTTTTAAAACATCTTCTTTAAAAGCTGCCAAACCTCGATTTAACTCCTGAATAGGTTGCCCTGACATTGAACCAGAAGTATCAAGTAGAAGAATCACAGGACAACGATTTTCTGGGTTTTCCACAAATTCAGGTAGTCCTATCGGCATTTTTGATGCTCCTGATTAATCAAAATGGGACGCAAAATATATAATTTAGATTATATTAGTTACTATATATTTTAACACGAGTACTTGTACGGGATCAATACCCATAACAGCTTGATAAAAATGGTTTGACTATTGGCTCGATTTGATTAGATTAGGACTTACGCACTATACAAATTTTACCTAATATTTAGGACTCATATTTGATTTTTGAAAAAAACTCCGTATGGCTAGATTCTCTGAAACCCTTTTGCATCTTACCTTTTGCGTTTTACTTGACTACGCAAATAATTTTAGATATCAAATATTATTCCTATATGTGTGAGGCAAATTGCCTGGTTCCAGGCTTTGGGAATCGCCTATTAGAGCATGTTTGAAAAGTTTAGGGACGTATAATTTGTCATTCTGTTCGCGTTCACGTAGTGTGCCGTAGGCATAGCGTGGCGTTAGCCATGTGGAGTCTTACGCAACGAAGAATCTGGAGTTTAGCCCACATACTGAGATGCTACGTTCCTCAGCATGACATGGAAGGAGACTTTTCAAACACCCTCTTAGTGCGGTGCGTCAGCTAGAGAAAATCTGTTGTGTCTTAAATTATCAGGTATGACGCACCCTACAAGAGATGAAATCCTGTAAATCTTCAAATCCTGTACATCCTGATTCAGACTATATTTAGATTATTAATATTAATAATTAATTTGCTATATTTGCTACTCAATAGCCAAATAAATCATTTTCTTCAAATCGCAATTTTGAACTTTTGATATAGTCTTCATCAATTTCAAAAGCTAACCAACTCCTTTGTAAAGTTTCTGCAACTCGACCTGTCATATTAGAACCAGCAAAAGGATCTAAAACAATATCACCCGGTTCTGTACAAAGGTTAATCACAAATTCTGGTAATGCGTGGGGGAATCTTGCTGGATGTGGTTTAATATTAGCTTCTTTACAGCGTCTTTGATAATAATCATTGGAAGCCGTATTTGAGGCAGAGATAACATTTACTGAATGGATTAAATCTTCTGAATATATTTCTTGTATAAGTGTGGGTTGTCCTATTTCTTCCTGATTTATATTTCCTCTGCCATCAATAATATTGGGAGGAATAGCACCTCCTCTATCATTGCCAAATTTATTAGATATATCATGCCCTGATGGTCTGATTTTTGGTTGATAACCATTTTTGAGCAGGTTTTTCATCGACTTGCTATAGGGTTTTAAAACCCTTCTGTTATTAGCTTTGGGATGGGGTTCTTTTGACAACCACCATATGGTATTTACCGCATCTTTAACTCGTTCTCTGCGAATTGTTACCCACTCTGCTGGGGTGGGGAGTTTGGCTGGATTATACCAATATAATTCCTGTGCTAAATAAAATCCTAATCCACCTTTTTCTTTTGATTTACATAGAGAAACAACCAGTTCAAAATGATAAAGGGAACGAACTGGCATTCCTTTAATCCAACTGCCACCAATATCTATAACTAATGAACCTGTTGGTTTCAGAATCCGGTGAAAGTGTGCTGCAAAATCTTGAAACCATTCAATATATTTGTCCGCATCAACATTACCATATTCTTTTTTTCTCACCAATGCAAAAGGTGGAGATGTGCAAATTAAATCAATGCTTTCATCAGGAATATTTGCCATTAATTCTAGGCTGTTGCCCAAGTAAGCAGCACCTAATTTTGTTGTATAGTAAGGTTTGAAATTCAGTTCCATATCACATTTTTAATACTATATTTATGCTGATTAAACACAATTCAGCTTTCAGTCTTCAAAATAAGCCATTGTAAGTTTTGTTACCTTTGAGTATTAATTCCTGTTTTCCCAGATGCTACATGAACATAAAAAGCAATGTTTATGTAAAATTAGGTAAAGTAATGTTTCCACCTAATTTACTAAACACCACAGCTAACCCATGCAACTGCAACTTAGAGAATCTAAATCTCTCGTAGCTTCCTTACTGTTAATTGCTCCCTTTTTCCTCTGGGGTACGGCAATGGTAGCCATGAAAGGGGTGATACCTCATACAACACCTTTGTTTATGGCAGGACTAAGGTTATTACCTGCGGGGGTGTTAATTCTGATTGCTGCGGCATTTATGGGTAGACCCCAACCCAAAGGATGGTTAGCATGGCTGTGGATTGCTATATTTGCCCTTGTTGATGGTACGCTGTTTCAAGGCTTTTTGGCAGAGGGGTTAGTCAGAACCAGTGCGGGGTTAGGTTCTGTAATGATTGATTCTCAACCTTTAGCAGTGGCTTTGTTGTCTCTGTGGCTATTTAAAGAACATATTGGCCTTTGGGGATGGTTAGGGTTAGGATTGGGAGTTACTGGTATTAGTTTAATTGGCTTGCCGGAAGAGTGGATTTTTCAGATTCTGGACTCAGGGGTAAAGATTACAACCGACAACTGGCAACAATTGTTTGCTAGTGGTGAGTGGTTGATGTTATTGGCAGCTTTGTCTATGGCTGTGGGAACCGTGTTGATTCGGTATGTGTGTAAGTATGCTGATCCGATCACGGCTACAGGGTGGCATATGATTTTAGCAGGTTTGCCGTTGTGGGGAATTTCTGCAACCGTGGAAGTTGAACAGTGGCAAAATCTTGTACCATCTGATTGGTTAGCTTTAAGTTATGCAACTATATTTGGGAGTGCGATCGCTTATGGTTTATTTTTCTACTTTGCTCAAAGTGGTAATCTGACTAGTTTAAGTTCTCTCACTTTTCTCACACCTGTTTTTGCGTTGATATTTGGTCATATTTTCCTCTCGGAAGTTCTCACTACCATTCAATGGTTAGGAGTCTTCATAACTTTAATCAGTATTTATTTAATTAACCAACGCGAAACCCTAGCAGGTCAAAATAACAAAGTTACTATCAGTGAAAAAGCAATACCACAGCAGCAACTAGTTTTAGAAGCATCCACTACTAAGAGGTTGACCACTCTCACCTCATCTGTAAGAGAATCTGAACCAGAAGCTTCACCCTAACAAGTTACTCGGAGATGAGGAATATGCGGAAGATCAAGAGACAGGAAAATCAGGTCAGCAGCAAGCAGGAAACACGGGAAAACAAATGTCTCCAGTTCCCCATTCCCCATTTCATCTTGGTTTTTACTTCTTGTTTCTGCCTAGGTTTATACCCAAATCAATCTATGGCAACTAGACCTAACTTAGTACCTTTCCAACCGACTATTCTCAATCCAGGGATGACAGGTTCTGAGGTGCAGGTGTTGCAAGTCCAGTTGAAGGCATTAGGATACTACAATGACTGGATTGACGGACAGTACGGACTTAGTACACAAAATGCAGTAGCTAAATTTCAGAAAGCAGGAGTGCTTAAAAGAAAAGATGGTATTGCTGATTTAACCACTCAAAATAGTCTAAAAACAGCTTTATTAGGTCAAACTAAATGCACAACTACTCCTGTTTCTACTCCTATTCCTCAAGTTAATACTACGTCCCCACCCAGCCAAATAAATTTGATCTGGTGGTCACTACTTGGTTTAGGAATTTTAGGAAGTGTTGGTGCATTTGTCTACTTAATCAAAAGGGTTGATAAAATCCAATATTCAGCAATATCACAAGATCAAAAACTTCTCAGTCCATCCATTCAGGATCATCCTAAATTCTTTTTAAGCCCAGCACAAACACCTGCCGTATCAAGTTCCATAGAATTATTACAACCAAACGCAAGTGCAATGGTTGCTAAACTTAATATTTTTGATGAATTGATTAAAGAGTTGCGGGTTGATGATCCTACCCAAAGACGTAAGGCTATTTGGAATTTAGGTCAACAAGGAGATTCGCGGGCTATTAAGCCACTAGTGGACTTGATGATTGATGCTGATTCTCAACAACATGGTCTAATTTTATCAGCTTTGGCAGAAATTGGTAGTCGCACTCTCAAACCTTTAAACCGTGCTTTAGTCATATCTCTGCAAAATGAAAGTCCTCAAGTTAGGAAAAATGCTATACGTGATTTACTCCGTATTTATGACATGATGGGGCAAATGAGTCAGGTTTTATGCCACGCATTGGAAGATCCAGATCCAGAAGTACAAGCAACAGCACGATATGCTTTTACGAAAATTAACCGTGTGGGCAACATTCCCGAATCACAAATTTTCACGGATGTGAATACAGAAGAACAAAATTGATAATTGATAATTGGTAATTGGTCAAATTTTTTCCTTTCCCCATCTCCCCCATCTCAATGTCCAACATCCAAGAGTGCAAATCTGCTATCTTACCTCAACTCCTGAAACCTGGTGATTTATTACGTGTAATTGCCCCTAGTGGTGCATTGCGAGAATTTGAGGCTTTTAATAAAAGTGTGGAAATTTGGCGATCGCATGGCTACCGAGTCGAAATCAGCCCTAACATAGATAATAGACATGGTTATCTTGCCGGTACAGATGCCCACCGTCGTCAACAATTAGCAGCAGCATGGAATGATCCCGAATGTCGCGGTATTGTCTGCGCTAGAGGTGGGTTTGGTAGCACCCGCATTTTAGAAGATTGGAACTGGCAACAAAATATAGCAGATCCTAAATGGTTGATAGGCTTTTCTGATATCACAGCCCTGCTCTGGAGTCTCTATAACGCCCGGATTTCTAGTATTCATGGTGCCGTCATGACTACCCTCGTCAACGAGCCAGAATGGTCAATACAGAGGCTATTTGACATAGTAGCAGGTCGTGCGATCGCACCTTTAAAGGGTAAAGGTTGGGGTGGTGCGACAGTGACAGGTGTGTTACTTCCTGGTAATCTGACAGTTGCTACCCATCTTTTAGGGACACCGCTTTTACCTAATCTTGATGGTGTGATATTGGCATTTGAAGATGTGACAGAAGCACCCTATCGGATTGATAGGATGTTAACTCAATGGCGATTAAGTGGTACCTTATCTAAAGTTCGTGGTATTGCTTTAGGAGGGTTCACCAAGTGTGAAGCACCACCTCATATACCTAGTTTGAGTATAGAAGAAGTTTTGAGGGAACGGTTAGGTGATTTAGGAATTCCCATAGTTTCCGATTTACCTTTTGGTCATGATAGCCCTAATGCTGCTTTACCTGTGGGAGTAATGGCAACATTAGACGCAGATCAAGGTATATTAGAGATGCACTGAGATTATCACCATTTACGATAGCAACGAGCCGTAGTATGGTAAGGATGAAAAATTTCCACGAATTCACTCTGCACGATTTTAAAAAAGGTTTCTATGACTTGTGGATCATCCAAATGAAAAGGATACTCTTGATTAAAGCCTTTAAAGAAATGCCAGTTCAGAATAGTTCTACCTTCCGGTTTCAGGGCTTGATGGAATAAATGCAATTGCTGACAGGGATCTGGTAAATGTTCTAAAACGTCAAAAGATATAATTGTATCAAAACTATCTTTTAGAGGCATTTCTGAACAAAAAACTATTTTTTGACTTAGCCCCAACTGTTCGCTTCGATGACGAACAAAATCACGATTTAAAGGATTGATATCACAATATATTACTTGTTCAACTTGAGGACAACGAGCAGCACAAATTGTATGAGTTCCAATACCACCACCAAAATCTAACACCCGACCTTTGGCATGATCTACAATCAAAAATAAGGTATTTTCAATATTTTCAGGGCTTTCTAGATGCCATGCTCCCAACTCAAATAAATAAATCTCTCCAACTTTGTCACGATAAAAATTACTTGCGGCTTCCCAATCAAAATCTTTGTGGCCTAACTCAGCTAATTTTTCCTTACCTGTAGCTAATTTTTGATCTAGTGTTTCTGAATCTAAATGCAAAAACTCTTGTAAATGCTGCTTTAAATTAAATGAAGTTTGTGAATAATCGCTTAAGAAAGATGGGAGTAGAAATCTATCCATAAAATTGATATCTCAATCATAAGTAAATTGGATTTTTAGATGATATCAAAGATCATCCCAATTTTTTTAAATTACATTTAATAACTGTTTGTATTTTTATATAAACCTGTATAATATTATCATAACATCTAGCCTAGAGTGAAAAATACTTGTAAATCCCGATAATAAATTAATTGATCATCGCTATCTTTTTTCAAAATCTTGAGTTTAAAAAATCATGCAACAGAAAATTGAAAATATTTCCATCGTGACTAATACAAAAGAAATATTTCAGCATCATTACACAGATAACCTATGGGGCAATGAAGAAAGCGTTTCTGGACCAGGATCAACAATCGAATATACGGAGAATATTCGTAAAGAAATTCCTGAATTAGTCAATAAATTAGGTATCAAAGTAATTTTAGATGCCCCCTGTGGAGATTTTAACTGGTTCAGAATGATCTCTTGGAAAAACCCAATTATATACATCGGTGCTGATATTGTAGAACCATTAATAAATCGTAATCAAATACTTTATGGTAATCAAAATCAAAACTTTACCTATTTAGATATAACTCAGGAAGCTCTACCAAAGGCTGATATGTGGCTTTGCCGAGACTGCCTTTTTCACTTATCTAATAATGACATTTTATCAGTGATTGAGAACTTTTTAAGAAGCGATATTAAATACTTACTCACATCAACTCATTCTAACTCCGAGAATGAAGATATCCTAACTGGATCATTTCGGCTGCTTAATTTACAGAAAGAGCCATTTAACTTTGCTCCACCCATCGCATTCATAGAAGACTGGATCGAAGGTTATCCTATCAGACATCTAGCTTTATGGGAACGGGAAAGTATCAGAGTATCCTAAAGATTTTCCTGCCGGCTAACAGGTTTTAATCAAAAAATAATTTTTAAACTCGTAGCGGCATTGAAAAATAAGGTTAATTTACCAGAGTAACTTTTTTTGAAACTGTAATTACAATAATTTATGATTATGAACAGTGTAATGTTTGCACCGATTCCAGAAATCTCAATCATCCTACCTACCTACAACAGGGCAAAATACTTAAATAGGTGTATTGATAGTATAATTCATCAAACTTTTCAGAATTGGGAATTGATTGTAGTTGATGATGGCAGCCAAGATAATACTTTTGATATTGTCAATTTGTATGTTCAAGAATTTAATTGTATTCGTTATTTTAAGCATAAAAATAGAAAGCCTGGTTATGCAAGAAATGCGGGCATTCAAGCATCATTTGGAGAATACATAACATTCATTGATAGCGATGACTCATATTTAGAGAATCATCTAGAATCGAGAATCAAATATATGAAATCTCATCCAGAGTTGGATTTAATAGAAGGAGGATTCGCTACCGAAGGAGATATTTGGGTTGTTGATTATTTTCAACGCGATAAAACTATTAATCTGAAAGAATGTGTTGTAGGACCAACCTTTTTTGGTAAAAGGAGTGTATTTTTTGAATTGCAAGGATTTAATGATATTCCTTACGTAGAAGATACAGAGTTTTGGTGTAGAGCAGAAAAAATATTTAAAACAGAAAAACTTACTGAACCAGAAACTTATCTTTACACAAGAGCAGAAAGTAGTGTTACTAAAAGTTTTTTAGAAGAAATGTCCTCATCTAACTAAATTTTTGGTAATTATGTTCAGTTCAAAATTATTTCTCATTTTCTATACAGGGTCGGCTTCCTGAGATATTTTTGGGGACTTCCAAATAAAAAAGTATTCAATTAATTCTTGTGGGGTAGACCGAAAAACCTGCCCTTAAACCTGGATGGGCTAGGAACCCATACCACAAGATTGGATAATTTAACGTGAGTTCGGTGTTAGGAGTTAGGAGTTAGGAGTTAGGAGTTATGATTTTTTCAACGAGAGAATAAGGGTTTGAGACTCCTACTTGTGGCGAGTTTTCCACAAATTATCTTATGTCGAACTCACGTTAATTTATTTCCTGGAAGTCCCTTGGCTAAATTTCACATATTTAGGTAATGAAGAACTTATAATTTTTACATTCAAGTATGAATATTTGTCATCTAGTTTTGAGTAATATTGGGGGAGCGCCAAAGACTGCTAATTCTTTAATTTCGTCGCAGTCAAAAGCAGGTCATAAAGTCTCTACCGTAGTATTTACTGATTTAGATTCACGATGGCTAGTAAATTTTGAATCTGCTGAAAAACTAATAATTATGAAAGTTGCAGGTAGTTCATTTTACATTGGTGGGGCGATACACCAAATATGGATAGCTATCCAATTAAGTAAAATAATTTCTGGCTTAAAACCAGATATTATTGTTTGCCATACTGCATTTATAACCAAACTTTTTTATCTTTCTCAACGTATTCCTGGTAGTTTATCAGTTCCATATATTAGCTATATTCATACTGATTTTATTTCTGAGTTACAAGCCGAAAGCAAAAGCAAAGCCAATTGGTTGATAGCACTATTTCAAAACTTATCTATAAATATTGATAATTTGATTAGTTTGCGTAGTCTTCACCAAGCCAGTGGACTGGTATTTGTTTGCAAGAGTTTATATGAAAGATTCTTAAAAATTGGCTTAAATCCTACTTGCATGGCAATATGCTATAATCCCGCTATACCTGATACAAATAATCAGCCGCTAAATTCTACGGCTGAGTCATGGTTAAAAAACCCTGAGTTAATTACTTTTGTATCTGCTGCCAGATTTCATCCTCAAAAAGATCATCAGACTTTACTCAAAGCATTTGCTCAAGCTAGTCAGCATCATTCCAATATACGGTTAATTTTACTAGGAGATGGTAATTTAGAAACAGAAATGCAAGAATTGGCAAGTTCTTTAAAAATTAGTGATATTGTTCTTTTTGCAGGGACTGTTATTAATCCTAGAGCTTACTTTTCATTATCTAGAGCAGTGATACTTGCTTCTCATTATGAAGGATTTGGTATGGTACTTGTAGAAGCTGTAGCTAGTGGAGTAACTTTTATTGCTAGTGATTGTCCAGTCGGTCCACGGGAAATTTCTGAAGTATTGAAATGTGGAACTCTAGTACCACCTAATGATGTAGATGCTTTAGCAATTGCTATTATTGATCATGCAAAAATTCCTCAAGAGAAGATTAATCGCTCTGAAGAAATTGCACAATTTTTTAGTGAAACTAGCTGTGCGAAGAAGTTAGAAAAATTGATAGAACAACTGGTCTGTCAATGAATATGATTACTTACAGGACTTACGCACCCTACAATAGATTTCTGGTGTGACACGCAGCTTTAGTCGTAACTTAAATAAATGATTTTTATGACTTCAGTATATTTTGTGAAATTAATTTATCTTTTGGATAACTGCCAGACATGAAAATGAACTTATTCTTATCTTCTATTAGAAATTTTGTCCGTCAATTATTTAATTCTACTCGGCAGATGATCATTTTAGGAATTATGCTGAGTTTATGTCTAATATCTTTATCTAGTTGTCAGCGAATATCACAGCACAATGATCAAGTAATTCATCTGACACTATGGCAGTCTATAAATCCCCCAGAAAATCGTGATTATTTCTATAAATTAGTAGATAAATTTAATAAAAATCATCAAGATATTCAGGTTGAAGCTATCTTTGAACCTGAACCTCAATTACCAAAAATATTAACTGCATTTGCTGGTAATGTGCTGCCAGATATGCTTTTATTCTATCCAGAATATACTGGGCAATTTGTTGATTTAGGAGCTATTAGACCTTTAGATGATTGGGTAGAAAAGTTAGAAATAAAGTCAGATATTAGACCAAATCTATTCAAAGGCATGGAGATAAATGGTCATATTTGGTCTGTTCCTATGCACACTAGTAATATTGGAATTTTTTACCGACCTCAGCTTTTTCAAGCGGCAGGAATTACAGAAATACCTAAAACTTGGGAAGAATTGAGAGCAGTTGCTAAGAAATTAACTATAGATAAAGACGGAGATAAGCGACCAGAACAGTATGGAATATTGTTGCCTTTAGGAAAAGGCGGATGGACTGTTTTTAGTTGGTTGCCCTTTTTGTTTGGTGCTGAGGGAGAGATTATTACTAATAATAGACCGAATTTAACTCATCCTGGAGCGATCGCAGCTTTACAATTTTGGCAAGACCTCATCAAAGATGGGTCAGTCATGCTTTCCGCTCCAGAACGAGGTTATGAAGAAGAGGCTTTTCTGAATGGTCGTGTGGCAATGCAGATTACTGGACCTTGGACATTAATCATGAAGTCTGAAGTTGATCATCAAGTTTTTCCTGTACCAACAGGAGTGATACCTGCAACGGTAACAGGTACTGCAAGTTTGTTTGCGATGAAGTCATCGCCAGCTAGAGAAAAAGCTGCACTCAAATTTTTGGAGTATGTGTTAAGTGATGAATTTCAAACAGAATGGAGTATCAAAACAGGTTTTCTACCAGTAACATTCACGGCTGCTCGCAGTCAAACTTATCAGCAATTTATTGCTAATAAACCATTATTAAAAGTATTTTTTGACCAATTACCCGTAGCACGTTCTTCACCTGCCATCGCTGGATATAGTCGTATCTCTGATAGTTTAGGTAGAGCTATAGAAGCAACTTTGCTGGGAGAATCTCCAGAAAAAGCACTCCAACAGGCTCAAACACGTCTAGATTTAATTTGGCCATAATTCATTCACATTTTCTGGCTTAACTAATTGATACAGCAGATTTTAATTGAGCCAGAAATTACGCAAAAACTCACGCAAGTAGCAGTAATTCATGAATTATCGTTACGCAAAAATTAAGCCTTGATATCCTTAAAACTTAAATACTTTTTCTAGCTTCCCAGTTTTAGATTTTCGACATCTGAATGCGCCATACTAATATAGCAATTGTGTAAGTTCTGAATATAATGGCTATATTTCACTCAACCCTGCCCATGTTAGCATTTAAGTGTAAGGCAGTCGATTGTCAGCAATTGTTAGCATTTTTGTATCGGAGAATGGGAACTTGGATGAACTAAGGACTGTACTGGAGTTAGCTACCGAGGAAGAACTGCAAGACTTAACAGCTATTCTGTTTAGTCGCAAGTTTAATCCCCTAGATTATGTTCACACGCCTGAACCGATCAAAGTCCAAAGCCAAGATCGTCAAGCTTGGCTAAATGCACTAGAAGATCGTTTTCGCTTTCTAGGGGCTGATGGGATGACTGTATTACGTGGACACACTTGTCAGGTTACATATCGACAAGTATTAATTCACGTATGTAAGTATTTGAAAATTTCTTATTATCACAATTTAGCAACTGTTGATTTAGAAGCAGAGGTATTTTTGCATCTTTTAGGAAAGGTGTGGAAAAAGCTGCCAGAACAAGAGAAACAAAAATTGACCGAAAGATTACAAAGCCATTTGCTGAAATCCGATATTAAACAACCATTGCCCCTATATTTACAAAAAGATCCTTTAGGATTAATTTTCAAAGGTGGTAGTGCCTTGGCTGTAACTTCAGTTCTGCAACCATTTGTGCTTAAACAGATTGCCCGTCAATTTGCTACCCACTTTGCTACCTATCAAGTTGCTAAAGAAGCAGCAATTACAGGCACACAGGTGGCAAGCAAACAGTTCCAAAGCTATGTAACTGTAAAAATGGCGCAACGAGGTATGACGATGAGTGCTGCCCGTTATGGTGCGGTTCGTAGTATGTTTGCTTTGATCGGACCGATGATGTGGGGTTGGTTTTTAGCGGATTTGGGTTGGAGAGCGATCGCTACTAATTATGGTCGCATTATTCCGACTATCTTCACCCTAGCGCAAATTCGTCTCACCCGTACAGAATGTTGGGAGCCAGCTTGAACAAGGCTTTTTACCATCCCAACTCTAGTTTGCAACCCGCTTGGAAATGCCTTCAATTTGGGTTGCTTGTCTTTCCTCTCAATCCCTTTTTGGGGGCTGTAACTATATCTTTAGCCGCATTAATAACCTGGGCTAAACAATACCGCATAATTAGCCGTCGTCCCCTGCACCGAGGATTTGCAGTTTTAAGTTTATTGTTGTTGATAACTACCGGGTTTGCTTCTCACCGAATGGAAGCTTTCCTGGGTTTATTCAACTTATTACCTTATTTTTTCGTGTTTGCGGGATTAACTGCCCTGATTCAAACATCTGCCCAATTACGGCAAATCGCTTGGATTATGGTATTTGGTTCTTTACCTGTGGTAATGATTGGTTTTGGGCAATTATTTCTGGGCTGGACTTTCAATTTACAGTTTTTGTGGGTTCTCTTAGATATCACAATTTCCCCTGGTGGAGTACCATTAGGACGGATGTCTTCTGTGCTAATGCACGCTAACACCTTAGCCGCTTATTTGGTGACTATCTTCATTTTGGGTTTAGGGTTATGGCTAGAAAACTATCAAAAAATCAAAGTCAAAAATCCGCACTCAAAAGTCTCTTATCGTCCGATTATCTTCTTAACTGTGGCTGTATTTGCCAATTTTATGGCTTTAGTTTTAACTAACTCGCGGAATGGGTGGGTAATAGCGGTTTTTGCCTGTGTAGCTTATGCTTGCTATCAAGGTTGGCGACTTCTCGTGGCTGGTTTCTTGAGCATGGCCACTAGTATTCTTTTAGCAGCTTTTGCACCTTTAGCGATCGCACAATTTTTCCGTCGTTTCGTCCCCTATTTTATCTGGGCCCGTATCAATGATGATATGTATCCCGACAGACCAGTAGCCATGATGCGAAAAACCCAGTGGGAATTTGCCTGGAATTTAACTCAACAACATCCTTTGACTGGTTCCGGTTTACGCAGTTTTAGCGGACTCTACAAAGCAGAAATGCAAATTGATATCAATCATCCCCATAACTTATTTCTCATGTTATCTGCGGAAACAGGTTTGATTACTACTTTATTATTTTGTAGTTTACTCGCTTGGATTTTAATTGCAGCCATTCAACTTTTGTGGAATTCAAAATATATACAACTAGAAAACAGATTAATTTTCTTTAGTTATATCATCACCTTTATCGGCTGGATATTATTTAATACTGTCGATGTCACAACTTTTGACATCCGCTTAAGTACCCTATTTTGGGTATTCCTAGCTGCCCTCTGCGGAGTGACATATCAATCAGTAGGAGTTCGGAGTTCGGAGTTCGGAGTTCGGAGTTAGGAGTTAGGAGTTCGGAGTTAGGAGTTCGGAGTAAAACCAATACTGTTCGGTTAATAATTTTTGTAAGTTAATTAAGGGATTACCAAAAAATAGATTCTCCAACTTTGTGAGATGGGAATCTTGCCCGTCCTTTTTACACCTTAATTTGCTGATGTGTAATTTTAAGATTTAGGAAAGCAGCTAAATTTTCTACCATTTCTAATTCACTTTTCCAATTTTGACCATAAAATGAAGATAAAGATATGCGTTCACCTCCAGACATTAATAAAAGATAGGAAGTTGTAGTATCATCACTTTTATCAATTCTGTCTTCCTTTATCACCTCTACCACTTCACTAAGTTTGTGTTCAATTAACTTGTTTTTCAGAAAGCCTTTGTGCTGAATTACGATTTTATTAGTAATTTTATCAAAAGTTATATTACTGTAATAAGGAATGACAATTATAAGTATTAAAAGTCCCATGCCGAGACTGAAAAATAATAATCCTAGCAATAGTAGTCCTATTTTTAGTTGTGTAGAAAACTCAAGTTGAAAACTCTTTTGTTTTTTATTGGTAATAAACCCATTAATTTGAGATGCTATAGTCTGGGCTTGATCTTCTGAGTCATAGCCAATCAGAGTAAAATTATCATAGTCAGTTTTTAATGTTACAAAATATTGATCATCATTACTTTCTCCAGATAGGGTAGCCACAATTGCTGCATTTATTCCCTCTAAAAAAGTTTCTTGTTTTATCCCTAGCCATAATTCGTTTTCTTTAAAATGACAACTAGGATTATTTACAGCAATTCTGTTACAAGAAAATACAAAATTTCTCGGTAAAGTTGAATAAGTAATAGCCAGTCCAGAAACTGTAAGACCTATGGTGATTAACCCAGAAAAAAATATTCCACTAAAAGGATTGTTGTGCAAGACAAATTCATTTTTCATTTTGTTAATGGCATCAGGGTGATTTTGTTACCAATTCAATCTTTCCTTGTTCAATAACATCCTGTAATGATAAATGCTGCCCAATAATAAGGATTATTGTAAGGCTGTTTATGAGATGCTAATTTGCTATTTTGATAAATTTGTGTGGCTACATAGTTTCTGAGTTGGAATTCTTCTGGATGCAAATTATGCAATAAATCTTCATACCATGCGATTAGTTCTACAACAGTTATATTTCTCAACCAAGTTGTTGCTTCAGCTAAGGATATAACTGGTGAATTATGGGTAAGTAATCTGCGGTAAAACTCTATAATTACTAAATTCGTCACCAATGATTCTACAGTCCAAATTGTACTCACTACATAGGGAACACCTGCATTTAATAAACCAGTGGCTAAACCTACATACTCACCGCTAACATTCTGACTTTTATTACTCACATTTTCAGAATTTGTGAGGGTAAAAAGATTGTAATTTGTGAAAGTATGTTGGTTAATTTGTTCTAAAGTTAGCTTGTCTTCATTGGCTAATACCAAAGCAGAGTTTTGGACTTCACTCAAATTGTTAATAGCGTGTCCAGTAAAATGAAAGATGTTGTAATCTGCCACTAAAGCATTTTCTAAATTATCTCTGGTGACTTGTGTACCTTTGATATGTTGGGCATAATCAAACATCTGTCTCACAATGACAGATGCAAATTCAGAATGCTCGCTATTATCTGTGTTTGCAGGATTTTCTACACTCAGAAATTTTTGTTGTTGCCAATTTGATAATGAATTTGTTTTTAGATTAAGCCCTATTTGAATGCTGGGTAAATAATTAATGGTGTAATTTGGTAAATCTGGCTGATGAAGAGGAAATAGTGCTTGCAGTGGCAATTTATATAAATCACGATGGGGAATTAAAATCAGGTTAGTGATACCTTCAAGTTCCTGAATAATTGTGGAAATATTCAGAATATTTTGCAGTTTTAATAACCTCTGCTCCATCTCCAAATTTCCGCAATGATTGTGATCATTTGCTAGAGATTCTTTTTGCCAATCTTCTAACCAGGTTTCAAATTCAACTAAACGTTTTACTGCTTCAGGTATGGCTTCTACATCTTGTATTGGCGTTAATAAAAGGATAGGTGATGGGGCTTGGTCTTTAATAATAAATGTGTGTAAAGCTGCTGGGCTAAGATGCCAGTAAATTATTGCTGTTGTGGGATTAAGTAGTTGTTGAATTGCGTCATAGTTGGGGAAATAAATTTCTTCATTCCAACCAGAAAGCAGTAATTTTAAACAGGTGTTTTTACCTTGTTCGGCAATTTCCCAAGCTTCTACTAAATCACCAACATTTACTGCTAGATCAACAGCCAATTGCTTGAGTCCTGCAAATTTGAGAGCGAGTTGTTGTTTACTTTGTTGAGGACGAGTTGTTTGATTGAGTAATTGTTGTAATAAATCTAGTCCTTGTTGTTGTATGTCTTGGGCTGATGCTGTTTGTCCTAAACCTACGAGTACTTTGGTTAGAGATTGCAAAATATCTAGATGCAATTCTGAGAAATCTTCTGCTGTGAGAGTTAACAGTGCTTGTTGGTATTCAGATACTGCTTTTTGCCAAAAATAGCGGGGTATGGGTTGTTTTTTACCTTGTTCGTAGTGTGTATTGCCCATTGCTAGATGCAATCTTCCCCAACCTTCGGGGTGGGTATCGGGACGCAGATATTTTAATCCTTCTTGATATGTGGCTAATTTACCTTCATAGCCACGTTGATTGAGGGCTGGGTTGGATGCGGCGATGCTACTGGGTATATTCAGGGATAATTTGTCATTAACTAAATTAGCAACGGCTCCAGCGCGACCTAGCCAAGCTTCCCAGTAGTCTAGTTTGATTTCTAAGGCGCTATCATAGCAAGCGATCGCTTCAGGAAATCTGTCTAAGTAAAATAGGGCTACGGCTTGGTTGTACCAGGCTAGATGAAAGTCAGGTTTGATGGCTATGGCTTGTTGATAGGAAGTGATGGCTTCTTCACGTCTTCCTAAGTTTTCTAAGGCTATGCCTCGGTTATAGCAAGCTAGGTAAACATCAGGTTGAATTGACAGGGCTTGATCCCAAGATTCAATAGCTTCTGACCAGCGTTTTAAGCTAAATAACACTACACCCCGGTCAATCCAGACTTCGTGATAGTCGGGTTGGATATCTATGGCTCGGTCATAGGATGCGATCGCATCTTCGTATTGTTCACCCACTGCTAGGGCTACTCCCCGGTAATACCAGGTTTCCTGGTCATGGGGTTGTAAATTCAGGGCTTGATCATAGCTAGAAATAGCTTCCCAAATTAGTCCTAACTTGAGAAGTGCTAAACCGCGACTAGACCAAGCTTCTTGGTAATCGGGCTTAAATTGGATAGCTTGATCAAAAGAAGCGATCGCATTATCAAAGTCTCCAAACTCCCCTAGAATACCCCCCCTGTTGTACCAGGCTTTGTGGAAATCAGGTTTTAGACTCAGAGCTTGGTCATAAGCTGCGATCGCCTCCTCAAGGCGTTGTAAATGAAATAGTGTCAACCCTTGGTTAAACCAATATTCATGATCTTCTGGTTGCATTTTAGTAGCTTGGTTATAAAAAGCTAACGCTCCCAATAAATCCCCGGATTTAGCTTGCTGCAAACCTTGGTAAAACCACGCTTGAGCCTGGTTCGTCACAGTCAATTGAAACGATGGTCGCTCAATAATGGCTTGGCTTTCACGGATTGCTAGTTCCGAAGCCAGTTGTTGAACTAAATTAGTGCTTTGCTCCAGCCGCACCACCAACTCATCTAGAGTCTGTGCAACCTGCGGCTCTAAATTCACAAGCGATCGATCCCAATTCTCTGTCAAAGAAGAAGATGCAACTTCTTCTAATTCCTCAACAGTTGAAGTTTCTTCCCCAAAATATTCAAAAACCACAGCCTCAGATAAATCTGCTTGGGCATCTTCATCACTCAATTCTTCTGAGTTAACCCATATCTGCTCCAATATTGGGGATGCAGCTGAGGTATTAACAGTTTCATCTTGATCATGTTCCCACAACTGTTCACCCAAATCTCGCAGCAATCGTTGCCCAGGAGTATCTTCTACCAATGGTTTTGCTACTGCTGCGGCTGTCACCTCTACTGGTTCAGAATTTGATACATACTCTTGATTTAAGAAATCACGCCTCAATAATTGGATACCAATTTCAGCCGCAAGTTCACCAACTCTGCCGACATTTAGTTCACCTAGTTGCACCATCCGCGTTGCTATCTGATTATTTGGTGCCGGTGAAGATAACAATTTTTCACCAAATATCAGCAGCCAATCTATCCAGCGCTCAACAGTAATCCGAGGTTCCATCCGCTGCAAATACTTCAGCGCCCATTGTTGTCCTCGTGCTTGATGCACACCTTCCAGCAGCTGGTTAAACAAAACTTCCAGATCCGCATTAGTTAATTCGGGTGGAGAGTTTACCACCCTATATCCCTTATCAGCGTCGGCATCATGAGTCCGACGACCGTCAAAAGGGTACTTCAAAAAACTGTTAAGCCACTGCAATAGCCACCTGAGCATTTGCCACATTCTTGGATTTTCTTTCTCCTAGATTGTAGCCATCGTTGTGTCAAAAAAATCATGAATCACCTAACAGACCTGGCAAGTAACCTAGACTGGGTTGATATAGCAATAAAAACTATACAAAACTTTATCAGTAAACAGAACTTACTCCTACTATTCAGCACTCAATACCCAGTACTCAATACTCATTACTCGGTACTACTCAACAGATGTCTGGGATTGATTCAAGAGTGTCTGGATAATAATTTCTGGATCATCAGTTTCAATTTCCAGATCTTGGGCAATTTGCTGACGAAGGCTTTGATCCTCCTGCAACATCACAAACAATTCATCCCAGGTCAAAGTTTGGTAGTCTTCCTCTAGAAAATTCCCATCATCTGCTTCTGTTGATACTACATAGGTGATTGATGACGCTGAAGTAGTTTGGCTGATAGTATCTGGCCCGTCATATTCCCAAATCGGTTCACCTTGATTGCGTGTCAACAACTGCATTCCAATATCATAGGCAAGGTCGCCAATTTCACCAATGTCTAACTCACCTAGCTGTACTAACCGCGCTGCTAATTCATTATTGGGTGTACGAGATGTTAATAATTTTTCGCCAAACTGTTTTAGCCAGTCTAGCCAGCGTTGAGTTGTGACGCGATGCTCAATTTTATGTAACCAGTTTTGCGCCCAAGCCTGGCCTCTAGCTTGATGAACTCCTGCCAAAAGTTCTGTAAACAGAAATTCTAAATCCGTATCACTTAGCGGTGGTGCTGCTTCTTTCTGCACATCTTTTGTGACTGGAATGAAATTTTGTTTGTTAGGAAAGAACGACTGAAAAAATTTTTTCAGCCACTGAATTAGCCGCTTGAGCATCTGCTGCACCATTGAGTGTTGCTTCTAAAATTTTAGCGATGTGGGGGACAAGCCGCTATCCATTCTCAACTGGAGACTAGGAACTATAAATCATAAAAATTACATTAATTTATTTCTACTAAGTAAATTCACGAGTATAAATTTTTCTCAAGGGGAAATCGCCATGAGTTGTTAAAATAGTTAAACCCCTAACTAGACTGGGTGCGACGAATTAACTATCAAGGGCATTGAAATTTCTCTCCATGTCTTACGAACCCCTACACCACAAGTATCGCCCGAAAAGTTTTGCTGAATTGGTGGGACAAGAAGCGATCGCTACTACCCTCACCAATGCGATTGGCTCATCTAAAATTGCCCCTGCCTATTTATTCACTGGCCCCAGAGGTACGGGGAAAACTTCTAGCGCCCGAATTTTGGCAAAATCTTTAAATTGTCTTAAAAGTGACAAACCAACTGCTGAACCCTGTGGAGTTTGTGATAGTTGTCAAGGCATTGCTAAAAGCTATTCCCTCGATGTCATAGAAATCGACGCTGCTAGTAACACTGGTGTCGATAATATCAGAGAATTAATTGAAAAGGCACAGTTTGCCCCTGTGCAGTGTCGGTACAAGGTGTATGTGATTGATGAATGCCTGACCGGAAACTCATTGGTTTTAACCGATCAAGGGCTTGTTCGCATTGATAACCCCAGTATTAAAGGCAAGAAAGTCCTTAGTTACAATGATTCATCTGGCAAATGGGAATTCAAAAAAATTGTTCGTTGGTTAGACCAAGGAGAAAAGCAAACCTTAGTCATCAAAACCACTAACCGCGAAATCAGATGTACAGGTAATCATTTAATCAGAACAGAGCAGGGATGGATACCAGCAAGAGACGTAAAAGAAGGTGTGAAGATACTATCCCCTGTGAATGTGGATATTTCCTTACAATGGACTACAAATTTGGAGAAGGTCGAATCTGTTCACCTCGCTGGAGTGGAGCAAGTCTATGATATTGAAGTTGAGGATAATCATAACTTTGTAGCTAACGGGCTTCTAGTCCATAACTGTCATATGTTAAGTACCGCAGCATTCAATGCGTTATTGAAAACACTAGAAGAACCCCCTAAGCATATTGTTTTCGTTTTAGCGACAACCGACCCCCAGCGCGTATTACCAACAATTATTTCTCGCTGTCAAAGATTTGATTTTAGACGCATTCAATTAGATGCGATGGTGAAGCATTTAAGCCATATTGCTTCCCAAGAAAATATTAATATTTCTGCTGATGCTATCACCTTAGTAGGGCAACTTGCTCAGGGTGGCTTGCGAGATGCGGAAAGTTTATTGGATCAATTAGCGTTAATTGCTGGGGAAGTTACACCCGATCAAGTGTGGGATCTAGTGGGTTCCGTCAGTGAAAAAGATTTATTGGGTTTATTAGATGCGATCGCTCAAGATAATTCCGAAATCGTCCTCGACTCTACCAGACAAATCCTAGATCGCGGCAGAGAACCCATCATAATTCTCCAAAATTTTGCCGCCTTCTATCGAGATTTACTCATCGCCAAAACCGCCCCAAATCGTCAAGATTTAGTTGCTTGTACTCAACAAACCTGGACAGCACTAATTAACTTTGCCCAAAGGTTAGACATAACCACCATTTTGCGCGGACAACAACACCTCAGAACCGCAGAAGTCCAACTGAAAAACACCACCCAGCCCCGTTTGTGGTTAGAAGTCACATTACTCGGCTTATTACCCAGTGCAAATATTCAGCCACCAACGCCCAGTATTCCTCAGCAAATAAATACACCTGCGGTATCTCCAACTTCTTACCAACCAGCTACTCCACCACCAGCCACTTATACCCAGCCAAACCATCATTCACCAGCAGCTACTCCACCACCAGCCATTTATACTCAACCAAACCATCAATCAGCAGCAGCTACTCCATCACCAGAACCTGTATATGCTATTCCTCCAACAGTGACACATCAAACCGCACCTTTGCAGGAAGTCGCGGCAGGATCAGAGTATGACTTAACTCAAGTTTGGCAACAAGTGCGTGCTAATTTTCCCATGCCTTCACGACAAGCTTTATTAGGGCAAATGTGCCAACTAATAGAATTTAATGGTACTGAAGCGCGTGTTGCTGTCAAAGGATTAAAATGGTACGAAACACTTAAATCTGACCTGCCAATGATGAAGGCAGCGTTTCAGAAGACTTTTCAGCGTGAAATCCAAGTAAATCTAGAACTAGCAACTTCATCAAGTTCTACCTCAGCCAGAAAAAATCCTCCACCACAGGATTCTACTCGCGTTCAACAGCCAGCTACGACACCCAGCTACAACCAGCAAATTCAACCTCTAACACCAGCACCAGCGCCCCTACCACAACCAACCCAACAACCACCACCGACACCAACCAGAACTGAGCCTGTAGCAGCTAACACAGCCCCCGTCCAAACCCTTCCACCACCCCCGCCAAGCCAAGCACCTGTGCCAACTTGGGATAATGACGAAGTGGCAAATGCGGCTAAAAGTCTGGCAAATTTTTTCTCTGGGGAAATTATCCGCCTCACAGATGATACTTTCGATTTATCTGATGCTACACCTTCAACAGAAGTTGAGATATATGAATCAGATTATGATTATGATTAAAGGGCAGGCAAGATGCATAACCCACCAGAGTTAAGTGAATATTTTTTATTACTTTTTGGTTACAAAATATCTCGTTCCTAGTCTCTGACTAGGAATGCCATCAGAGAGGCTCTGCCTCTGATGTAACTGATAGCACAGCGTCATATTAGTCATAGAAGGCAGAGCCTTTAGAATTCATTCCCATACAGATTATGGGAACGAGAATTGAGTAAGTTTAATATAACGTCATGACAACGTTTTCACGTTAAGTTCATAACAATGAGCATTGCGCTTCAGTACTGTTCGGTTAGGCAAATTCGTAAACCGAAAACCCTTGTAGAGACGTTCCATGGAACGTCTCTACACTCCTTAACCGAAAAGTATTGCATTGCGCTTTACCCCTACTGACTCCTTCTTTAATTTTTGGTCACAAAATCGAGCTAATCTCCTTCAAATAAACCCTTGTAAAAGGTTCATCATCACCCAAAGCGTAATCTTCAATTAATCCTTGACGGCGAATAGAAACCTCCTGTTCTTTCTTAATCACCTCAATTGAATCATCAAAAATATCTCTGACTAACATCATCTCAGTTTCACTGGGATTATCCAAAACAACAATATTGCTTCCCTGGTAAAACATCCCATCTTCTTCCAGAATATCTTCTGAGTATTCAACAATGAGTAAATCAAGTTTGGGATTACGCAACAAAATTTGGACATTGCTGTTGTAATCTTTTTTTAATACCTTTTTGGAACGATTGACGAAAATTCCTTGACGACAAACAGCACCAATTGTCCATTCGGGATGTTGTGAAAGAATGTGATCAATTGTTTCTTGTAATTCATTGATAGAGATTTGATTAAAAGTAATAATGGGAATTCTGGAATCTCTAGCAGATTGAAAAAAGGTTGATAAAATCTGAGCAGGAACATCAACACTTTCACCCATTGCCGGGTTAAGATGCATTAAAATTCCCGGTGCAGAGTTAATTTCTAAGATAGCAAAGTTACCAGTTTTCCAAGATTCAGAAATATCTTCAGCAATGATATCAATTCCCAAACAAGTGAGGCGAAAATATTGGGCTATATCTTGAGCCAAGATAATATTATCATGGTGAATTATTTTTGTAGCATCAATACTTGTGCCACCGGCAGAAAGATTAGCAACTTTACGCAAATAAACAGTGCGATCGCTCTCAATGATACTATCTAATCTCAAACCCTGTTCATCTATATACCTTTCGAGCGCCTCATCAATCTCAATCCTACTCATCGGTGAAGTTGGTGTATCCCAACGTTCCGGTTTGCGATTTTCTCGTCTAATTAATTCTTTAAGAGTTGCGGAGCCATCACCCGTAACTGATGCTGGACAGCGTTCAGTAGCAGCAATAAATCTACCATTAACACACAGTAAACGAAAATCTTTTCCTCGGATGCTTTTCTCTACAATAATTCGCGTTGGTTGTTCTTCAGGAATCGCTATCAACGCTCTACTATAAGCTGATTCCAACTCTCTCACATTCTGCACATCAGGAGTTACACCAATTCCTTTATGACCTACAACAGGCTTCACAGCAACTGGGTAGCCAATATCTTTTGCTACTTCCACAGCTTCCTGTTCAGAAACAACAATTTCGCCCTCTGGAATGGGAAAACTTAATTTGTGTAAAAAATCCTTACAGTCATCCTTGCGAGTGGTGAATTCGGAATCTATATGACTATCACTATCAAAAGTAGTTGCCACTCCCCGCACTAGTTTTCTACCAAAACCATATTGTATTAATCCCTCTTCCCATAAATAAAAAGCGGGAATACCTTGGTTATAAGCCGTTTGGAATAAAGCATAAACTGTAGGGCCACCATAAGCAGATAAACGGAATCTATTTTGCAGTTTTATCAACCCTTCTTCAAACAAAAATTCCTCATGTTGAGTAATAGTTTCCCACCAATCCCAAACAAAATAAACTACTGCTCTACTTGTGAGTTCATGTAGTGATTGGATGCTAATCCTAACAAAATCCTGCTCAGGTTTGATACTCCAGTGATTGAGGTGCAAACCCATATCTAGTTTTCCCACTTCGGAAACAACCCGAGCAAACAAATCAGCGTAGGAATTATATCTCTGCTTGCCTAAGTGAGAATATATTTTGCTAATATCAGCAACATATTCTTCTATCTTTAGTGGCTCTCCAAATCCAGTTAAAGCAAAATCAAAAACTAATGCACCTCTATCTAAATAGGGATTTGGCCCAATGTAATATTTTAAGTTAAAAATATCGAATACATCAGTTTTTCTGGCATTGATGCGGATGACATCGCTGCTTTGCGCTTGAATCATTGATAATAAACCTTTCTCTAAACACCCTGAAATTTAAGTTCTGACTTTTTTTGCATTTATATGGCTAAATTTTAGTTATACAGAATGATAATTTCAGCTATCTCAGGGCATAATTTCAACCACATCACCGCAGAATTCAGTAGGCATAAAGCACAATGCTGATGAGTCTCAACTTAGAGGGTGTTTGAAAAGTCTCCTTCCATGTCATGCTGAGGAACGTAGCATCTCAGTATGTGGGCTAAACTCCAGATTCTTCGTTGCGTAAGACTCCACATGGCTAACGCCACGCTATGCCTACGGCACACTACGTGAACGCGAACAGAATGACAAATTATACGTCCCTAAACTTTTCAAACATGCTCTTAAACCCAAATCTTTACCATATCTCGTTCCCAGTCTCCGACTAGGAATACCATCACAAGGCTCTGCCTATATCTGTCACAAAAGGAAGGCAGAGCCTTCCATAATTCAGCCACATTACAGCAAAATTCAGGAGTTCTGAAGAGTAAGAGAAATAAAAATAATTTATTTCTTCCCTGTTTCCTGTTCCCTAGTCCTTGTTATCTACCAAAAGAAAGATTTTATTGTCTTCCCCTCATGTTCTATTGAAATTAGATAACTCTAACTAGGAGGCTTTATGTCTGAGAATCAAAACAAAGGACAATTAGTGATTATTGGTGGTGCTGAAGAAAAAAACGGAGATGCACCGATTTTACGGGAGTTTGTCCGCCGTGCTGGAGGTGTAAAAGCACATATTGTGATTATGACAGCCGCGACCGAATTACCAAGAGAAGTAGGAGAAAAATATATTGAAGTATTTGAACGTTTAGGAGCTTCAGCAGTTCGGATTATTGATACAGAAACCCGTGAAGATGCATCCTCATCTACAGCATTAGAAGCAATTCATAGAGCAACAGGGATCTTTTTTACTGGGGGAGACCAAGCGCGGATTACCAGTATTCTCAAAGACACTGAAATTGATGCAGCCATTCACAAAAGGTATTCTGAAGGTGCTGTTGTCGCTGGAACTAGTGCAGGTGCAGCTGTCATGCCAGATAAAATGATTGTGGAAGGTGACTCCCAAACCAGCGCCCGATTAGAAATTGTGGAAATGGGGCCTGGTCTTGGTTTTCTCCCTGGTGTCGTTATTGATCAGCATTTTTCTGAACGCGGACGTTTGGGACGTTTAATTACGGCTTTGGTACAAGAACCTGTAGTTTTAGGCTTTGGTATTGATGAAAATACGGCTATGGTAGTATCCGATGGGCAGATAGAAGTTTTTGGTGAGGGTTCAGTCACAATTGTTGATGAATCAGAAGGTACATATAACAACATGGATCAAATCTTGAAAGATGAACCCTTGGCTGTTTGTGGTGTGAAGCTGCATATTTTACCCCATGGTCACAAATTTGATTTGAAAACTCGTCAACCTATTTTAGATCGTCAAACTTCTGTTCCTGGAAGGAGTGTGGCGTAAGCCATACTCCTAAATTCCTATATTTTTATTGTTCAGCTAAAAATTTTTCCACACACCTGACAAACATTTCTACACCCATGACTAAAGCAGTTTCATCAAAGTCAAATCGAGGATGATGATGGGGATAATTTAACTTTTTCTCTGTATTAGCTGAACCTAAAAAGAAATAACAGCCAGGAACTTCTTGCAAGAAAAATGACATATCTTCACTGCCCATAATTTGGCATTCTGGGATGATACCTAAAGGGGTTTCTACCACTTCTGCTGCTACATTTCGCACTAACTCTGCTATCCCAGCATCATTAATTACTGGAGGGTAAAGATTGATATATTCCAAATCATAATTTGCACTATGACTTTGGCAAACTCCGGCAATGATTTGCTCAATACGCTGTTTAAAAAAGCCAGCTAAATCAGTATTAAAATATCTAACTGAACCACTCATTCTAGCAGTATCAGCAATCACATTCATTCTTGTGCCGGCGTGGAGTTCACCTATTGTCACCACGGCTGAATCTAAGGGGTTGACGTTCCGAGCAACAATGGTTTGTAAGGCATTAACAATTTGGGCAGCAACGACGACTGAATCAATGGTTTGATGGGGTAATGCTCCATGTCCACCTTTACCTAAAATGGTGCAGTTAAAGAAGTCTACAGCAGCCATAAAACCGCCAGAACGGACTCCTACTGTACCAACAGGCAGATCATTCCATAGGTGTAAACCGATAATGGCATCAACATCTGGGTTTTTGAGTACCCCTGCTTCTATCATGGGTTTTGCACCTCCTGGCCCTTCTTCTGCGGGTTGGAAGATAATTTTCACCGTTCCCGCAAAGTTGTGACGATGGTGATGGAGATAGTATGCTGTTCCCAGTGCGATCGCTGTATGACCATCATGTCCGCAGGCGTGCATCACTCCATTATGCTGTGAGCAATAACTCACTTCATTCTCTTCTTGAATTGGTAAAGCATCCATATCAGCACGAATAGCTAAAACTTTACCATGCTGAGATTTTTCACCTTTGATAATAGCAACAATGCCTGTTTTAGCTATACCTGTTTGATGTTCAATTCCCCATTCTTGTAACTTTTGGAAAATAAATTCAGCCGTTAATTTTTCTTGAAAACCTAACTCTGGTTTTTGATGTATGCGTCGTCTCCATTCTATTAATTGCGGTTGTAATGAGCGAATTTGTAACCGCACATTAGCAAGATTTTCAGTAGAAGAATTTGGGATTGTAGAAATCATTGTGAACACAACTAAATAGGGATTTGCTGTTAGGCTAAAAGTCTTTTCGTGAGGGCTAGGAGTCAGAAGTCAGGAGTCAGGAGTCAGGAGTTTCTCCTATGCCTACGGCACGGCTTCGCCGAACGGAGACGCTACGCGAACGGAGTTCGGAGTTCGGAGTTCGGAGAAAGAAAGAAGACCTTTGGTTCAGAATGCTTATGAAATGAATAATAGAGAGAAGTGAAATTTTATCAAAATCATCAAAGTTGACTTAAACAGCCTTTATTCTCTATCCTGAATACTTATCACTTTAGCTTATCTTACTCCATAAGACATATTCCATCTGTCTATAGTCTCAAAACATGAGTTAACAGAGGATTTCGTAAGAATTCAGGATACATAATGTTTGATATAGCAGAGAACAGAAAAGAAAAATATTCTTCCTTCTTCCTTTTTCCTTCTTTCTCCTGACTCCTGACTCCTGACTCCTGACTCCTAGCCCTCACAGATAACTTTTTCAGCAAACCCTAATTCTTCAGACAGAATATTTGCGAGATAAAGCACTATGAGGCAAAACCCTTAGCACTTCTTCTAATGTTGTCACCCCAGTTGTTACCTTTTGGGCGGCAGAGACACTAAAGGAAGTAAACTTAATCTCCTTGAGATAAGAATGTAGCTGAGTTATTGTTCCTTCATAAATCAACTCTCTCACCCTATCATCTACATTTAGTAATTCCACAATTGCTTCTCTTCCTAAATAGCCAGAATCAAAGCATCTAGGACAACCTTTCCCTCGTCGCCAGCCTTGGGTTGTAGCTGGTGTTGCTTCCAGTCCCAGTTTTTGCAAATCTGCTGTTGTGGGGGTGTAGGGTTCTGTACAGTGGGGGCAAACTCGACGCACTAAACGTTGGGCAACAATACCTAAGAGGGCATCGCTGATTAAACCTGGATCTGGGCCAATATCTTTTAAACGGGGAATTGTGCCTACAGCATCATTGGTGTGGAGTGTGGTAAATACCAAATGTCCGGTTAAAGCGGCTCTAACGGCTGTTTCCGCTGTTTCATGATCTCTAACTTCTCCTAACATAATCACATCAGGATCTTGGCGGAGAATCGCTCGTAAACCCGCTGCAAATGTCATACCTGCGGCTTCGTTAACTTGGGTTTGGGTGATACCTGATAAGACATATTCAACCGGGTCTTCTACTGTCACTACATTAACTGATTCGGTGGCGACTGCTTGCAAACTTGTGTATAGGGTGCTGGTTTTACCTGAACCAGTTGGCCCTGTGAGGATAATCATCCCCTGGGGTTGGCTTAACCAGCTTTTATAAGTCTCCAATGCAGATGCGGAAAAGCCGAGTTTGGTGATATCAGAGAAGGGATTACGCTGGGGTAGCAAGCGAATGACTACCTTCTCTCCACCGACACAGGGAAGGGTGCTAACTCGCATATCTAATCCCACTTCTAATGAATCTCCGACTGCATACTTTTGGCTGATGCGTCCATCTTGAGGGCGACGGCTTTCACCAATATCTAGTTCAGACATGACTTTGGTGGCTACAACTATTCTCCGACTGACTTCTAGTGGGAGAGTGGTAATATTCCGCAGTACACCATCAATGCGATAGCGGACTCTTAAACCTTCTGACATTGGTTCTAGGTGGATGTCACTAGCACGGTTGCGTAAGGCACTACTAAAAAGGGTTTTGACTCTTTCGATTTGGTCTGATGCTTTGGAGAGATAGAGTTCTGCAACTTCAGAAATGTTTTCTATTTCCGATTCTTTGGTGAGGGGGTTGATTAATGAATCTGCACTAATTTTATTGAGGTCGAGTTTTTGGGTCAGAAACCAAGATTTATAGCTTTTTTCGCTAATGGGAATAATTTTGATTTCTGTGAAAGTGCGATCGCACAATTTTTGGATTATATCTGGTATCAGTGTCACTGGACTCCCCAAATAGTAACAGTTACGCCACAGTATGAGGGGAACGACTGGAGGCATTTCTTGGGGATTGGGAAATAATTTAAAAAACCGATAACTAACTTCTATATCTAATAATTCCAGGTGAAGTTTTCCTGCCTCATTTACCAACAGACTGATTGCTTGTTGGCAGTTAATTTCTCCCTTTTTTAGTTGTTGCCAAGGAGATGGAGTATTAATGACACTTTGCATAGGGTTTAAATAACAGGAGAACAAAATTAGATCCTGAATAACCTATTTTCCCGAAAATGTTTAATTAACAAAACTTTATATACTTAGATAAATTTAGGCTTCAGGTGTCATTTTCTATGTTACCCACATAAGTTCTCTAACCCATCAAATGTTCTCAAGTCAGGGACTTCCAAATAAAAAATCTCTCAAACCCTTATTCTCTCGATCTTAAAAATCATAACTCCGTTCGCGTAGCGTCTCCGAACACCGTTCGCGTAGCGTCTCCAAAGGAGAAACACCGAAACACCGAACTCCAAACTCCAAACTCCAAACTCCAAACTCCAAACACCGAACTCCAAACTCCGAACTCAGATTACGTTAATATTTCCCAATCTAAATTAGATCCAATTTCAGCGAGTTTATCTAAATCAGTGGGATTTTCTAAATAAGGTAAACAACCTAAAACAGGGATGTGAGTAAATGATTGAATTAACTCCGGTGGTGTTAAATCAGCTATTTCTGCTTCTGTGCGGGGTTGGGTACAGTTGAGAATAATCCCACGCAGATTGATTTTAGTTTGTCTAGCTAATGCTACATTAGCCACGGCTTGTGCGATCGCACCTAATCTTACTGGTACAACCAAAACTGTTGGTAAACGCCACTCACCTGCTAAATCAGCTACTGTCAATTCATCAGTAACCGGTGAACCCAATCCTCCCAAAGACTCCACCAACAAAAAATCACGTTCCTTTTGTAACTTGAGTAGAGTCTGCCAAACCAAAGCTAAATCTATAGTCCGATTTTCCTTCGCTGCTGCAATTGGTGGAGCTAGAGGTGCTTGAAAATACAAAGGTGTAATCTCTTCTGGCGACTGATTTAGTGTAAAAAGAGTCTGATAAAGTTCACTATCACCGACACCAGATTGAATCGGTTTCATAATCCCCAAGCTGCTTTGAGGGTAATATTTCTGCCGATAAGCTGCTAAGGCTGTGGTCAAAAAAGTTTTACCAGCGTCCGTATCAGTCCCTGCAATTAGTAATGTGTTTAACAATTTATTTACCAAGAATTACTTTTGTTTACTTCAAATTCTACCCCTGCAAGAAGGTTGCAGGGACTACTGATAATTTAGCGTTAATTTTGTTGATCAAATCCTGGTGTTGATGTTGTTTCAGGTAATTGATCATTGTTTTCTGCATCTGTAGTAGGGGTTGGTGTTGGTGTTGGTGTCTCTGTAGGTGTAGGGGTTGGTGTTGATGTTGGTATCTCTGTAGGTGTAGGAGTTGGTGTTGGTGTTGGTGTCTCTGTAGGTGTAGGAGTTGGTGTTGGTGTTGGTGTCTCTGTAGGTGTAGGAGTTGGTGTTGATAAAGCAACATTGAGACTGTAATAACTTTCAGCCACTCCTTCTGACAGACTTAATTGAATAATGTATTTACCACTATCTAGTAAAATGCCCTCAAATGATGTAACTGCTTGAGACTGTCCATCAATTGGTTGACCATTAGGAGTTAGCACTGTTAGCGAAATTCCAGATCCTTGGTCAACAGAAACCGTTAATTTTTGCCCAGTTTGAGCCGCAAAACTATATTGAATGATGTCATTTACTTTAAGAGTATCTTCGACTGTGGCAGTATTAAATCTGCCTAATTTCAGGCGTTTTTGATATACAACAGATTGGGTATTAGTAGGTGTAGGTGTAGGTGACAGTGTAAATGTAGTATCAGGAATTACTGGTGAGGGAAAATTTTGGGGTACAGATGTTCCTGCTGATGATTGTTGGGATGGATTGCGAAGAGATTTGACTATTGCCCAAGAACCAAATCCCGCTAAAATAACTACAGCACTGCCAATAGCCCCAATCGCTAACGGTTTATCGAGGATTGAACTAGTTTGGTTTGGACTAGTTTGTTGAGGATAAATTGCAGGACGAGGTTTTTGAGGTGATCGTGGTTGCGGGCGATTACCAACAGCTAAAGTTTGTACATAGGATATATTGGTTTGAGGAACATGGGGTTGATCTAGAGATTGCAAGGCTAATTGCACTTGTGCCGCACTTTGAAAGCGATCGCTCGGAACATAGCTTAACATTCGCTGTAAGACTTCAGCAAAACGCGGATTAATCGTTACCCACTGCTGCCAATTCCAAATCAGTTTAGTTTCATCAAATAATTCTGTCGGTTCTTTGAGAGTCAACAAAACTATGGCCGTGACTGCCAGTGCATACAAGTCACTATTGGGATAAGCCCTGCCTGATTGAATTTGCTCACTGGGAGAATAGCCCATTTTTCCCACAGTAGTTACCTGTTGTTGATTTGGCGCATATAATCGCGTAGCTAGTTCTTTGACTACCCCAAAATCAATTAATACAGGTTTTTTGTCACTGTCTCGTAAAATCAAATTATCCGGCGATATATCACGATGAATAATTCCGCAGCCGTGAATGTATTCTAAAACTGGCAATAAAGAGTTGAGCAACTCTAAAACCTCTGTCTCTGAAAAAGATTGACCAACAGCTTGACGTTCAGCTAACAAAGTCTGGTAAGTCTTCCCAGCAACGTAATCCTGTACCAAAAACAAGCGTTGATCTTGTTCAAATTTTTCCCGAAATTTCGGTATTTGTGGATGCTCAATTTGATATAAAGTCGCAGCTTCTCGCTCAAACAACTCTTTTGCCTTTTTTTCACTAGAAGCTCCCTTAACTGCGATCGTTAATTCCTTAATCGCACAAAGTTCGTTAAAGCGCCTCTGGTCTTCTGCAAGATAGGTTCTACCAAATCCCCCCTGTCCAAGAACGTGAATTATATGGTAACGATTTTGCAGGACAGTACTAACTGTAATGGGTGGTTGCATAATCAATTGATTAAGTGTAATAGCAACAGAGTTAGAAGATAAAGCTTAAAGGACTAATTATAGACAATATGACCTGGCTGTACCGATAGTTATAGCTGCGATCGCAAAATGTCTAACGCATCTTTTGCAAAAAAATGGTACGTCACTATGCTAGTCAAGTTTGGCATTTTATTTTAGCCACATTTTTTAATACAGCAAATAGCAGGTAGATAAGGGATAAAGTTTGATCACAAAGCTGTGCCATAAACGACTTTTACTCCTTCCGTTCAACTGAGACTCACTGCAAAGTCTAAATTCTGCTGTATATTGCAAACTTTGAGGTGAGCCGTGTACAAGCACGACACCAGAACTGCCGGGAACTAAATACATACTCTACACTTGACAGCTTTAACGTTTTAGTAGCGCATAGACATAAAAAAAACACCTCTGACCTTCTGTCTTTCTGCACTAATCTCTGAATTTAGCGCTAGTATCGTAAAATAATTTAGCTGCACCTTAGATGCTTATAGCAGATAACGCAAAACAGCGAACAGGTTTAAAAGTTCTCAGATGTCTGTAGAGTAGCGTGGACTAAGCCATATTTTATGATAACGGTATGTTCTCATCCTACGGAAAACCTCTATGAAGCATAATTGTTCTAGTACTTGAGAAATAATTTAATTATCACTTTATGTGTAAATCTTTTGTTATCAGTTATAAAAGAAACGGGTACAATAAATAATCTACTTACTAACTTCTTGAATATTTGCGTGGTTTACTTCAACACTTACACTGGAAATGATGAAACTATTTGAGAAAATAGAAGTCAGTAAGATCCTCATTGGTTTTTTCACTCAAGCACTAGAAAATTAGCAAATGTAATTTTATGGAGAAATATTTCTTTCTTTGTATAAAATCTTCAA
The DNA here is from genome assembly GCF_057568715.1 of Anabaena sp. EIM26. NCBI lineage: Bacteria > Bacillati > Cyanobacteriota > Cyanophyceae > Nostocales > Nostocaceae > Anabaena > Anabaena sp. EIM26. Next base: position 5,460,344 of record NZ_CM172472.1, read on the forward strand.
CAAAACTTATAGATTTTTTATTTAGTCTATGTCAGTAAAATCTTCTAATTCTCTAAATGATAATATTGCCATGAATGCACATCGAGGATCTGCTGTGCTTAGTTCTGCGACTTTAAAAGTGCAACCAGCAGCAACAGGAATGACAGAAAATCATCGCCTGCGGCTTTTTTCTGGCTCTGCTAATTTACAACTATCCCAAGAAGTATCTCGTTATTTGGGAATGGACTTGGGACCAATGATTCGCAAAAGATTTGCGGACGGAGAACTTTATGTTCAAATCCAAGAATCAATTCGGGGTTGTGACGTTTATTTAATTCAGCCCACCTGTCAACCTGTTAATGACCACTTAATGGAATTGCTGATTATGATTGATGCCTGTCGTCGGGCTTCCGCACGGCAGGTAACAGCAGTACTTCCATATTATGGTTACGCTCGTGCTGACCGCAAAACCGCCGGCAGAGAATCAATCACGGCTAAGTTGGTTGCCAACCTGATCACACAAGCAGGTGCTAACCGTATTCTAGCAATGGATTTGCACGCCGCGCAAATTCAGGGATATTTCGATATCCCCTTTGATCATGTTTACGGTTCACCAGTTTTATTAGATTATTTGGTAAGTAAACAATTGCAAGACATTGTAGTTGTCTCCCCGGATGTTGGTGGTGTCGCACGAGCCAGGGCATTTGCGAAAAAGCTCAATGATGCACCATTGGCAATTATTGACAAACGCCGTCAGGCGCACAATGTCGCCGAGGTTTTAAATGTCATCGGTGATGTTAAAGGTAAAACGGCTGTGTTAGTAGATGACATGATTGATACCGGCGGCACAATTGCTGAAGGTGCTAAATTGCTGCGTCAAGAAGGTGCAAGTCAGGTATATGCCTGTGCTACCCATGCAGTCTTTTCACCACCTGCGATTGAACGCTTATCAAGTGGCTTGTTTGAAGAAGTTATAGTTACTAACACCATTCCCATTCCTGAAAGTAATCAGTTTCCCCAATTGGTGACGCTTTCAGTGGCTAATTTGCTGGGGGAAGCGATTTGGCGTATTCACGAAGATAGTTCACTCAGTAGTTTATTCCGTTAGTCAAAAAAAGACTCTCATCCCAAAGGATGAATTATGAAATTTGAAGGATGATTGTTTTCATCTTCGTCCTTCATTTCTTCTTTGTGGCTAAAGTTTCCAATTCTGTCACGACTCTTTCTAATTCTGCGACTAAGGGCATGATTTGATTTTTTCCAAAGGCATCTGCTAAGGCTCGATAATACCAAAGTGTACCTTCTTTGCGACCTTGAAAACGTTCCCACACGGCATCACCAATCAAGCGGTAATCTTGGACAATTGATCTGGCATTATGTAGTTTATCAGAGGCAGATACTAGCAGCACTGAAGGGGAAGCGTTGTGAATATGGGCAATGTATTTTTCTTTACGTTCTCGCCAAGGGGGTTTAGGTGTGCTGTCTGCGTCTGTACAACCATTAACAATGGCGGTTACATTGTCCCCAAAACGACGACGAATTTCTTCTCTGGTGGCTGCACCTCCTTGATCTTCTATGGCATCATGTAATAAGGCTGCGATCGCTTCATCTTCGTTTGCACCATATTCTAATGCTATGCTGGCTACTCCTAATAAATGGCTAATATAAGGAACTCCTGAACCTTTTCGGATCTGCGTTGCATGGAGTTGGTGCGCGTAGGTTAGGGCTTGGGTGAATCTTTCTGATAGCATTTTTTAAATGGGTATTTTCGGTTTGGTGTTGGAGTTTAGAAGGAATGAACCACGAAGACACGTTCGCGGTAGCGTTGCGAAGCAAAGAACACGAAGGAAGAGGAGAAGAAGAAGAGAAGAGAGTAAAAAAGTAAAATAAATATACTCTCTCAGTTAACATCAGGGCGCTATTATTTCTAATATAAAGTTTTCTAAGTTTGATAATTCAACTCCCAAATTATCCAACACTCTTATTGCTACGCCTTCACCCTCTGCAAGTAAAGCTAACAACAGATGCTCAGTATCAATTTGCTTATTCATCATTCGGACAGATTCTTCCCACGATAGCTCTAAAACTCTGACTGCACGTGGGGTAAATCGCGCTTCTTCTATGCGAACCCCTGAACCTCTACAACAAATTAAGTACCCTGCTGACAGTCAAGAACAAGAAAGAAAACTCATTCAGGTACAGGGTAAGCCTATTTCTCAAACTATCATTTAGGAACGCCGCTAAGACGCAGTTCAATTAGCTGCTGGTAAAGCCATCAATACTCTTTGCATAGCAAATAATTTACCTTTATTGACTTTTATATCTGCAGATAAAGAATTAAATACAGCCGCTGCTAGTGAAGGTTTGCTTGTGGAAAGTCCTAACAACCACCCCTAAACCCAAGAAATTCTCTTGCTAGTTATTCTCAAAACAACAATATTTGTGACAATTACGCTAGAATTATTAAAGGTTCGTTACAGAATCGGCAAATCATCCCCAATTCTGTTACAACAGCCAAACATTTAGCTTCTTAATCTAAAAACACTAAAGTTCACATAAACTCTCTATGACGCTCCCAATTCGTAACGTCGCCATCATCGCTCACGTTGACCACGGTAAAACCACCTTGGTTGATGCTCTCCTCAAACAGTCCGGCATTTTCCGTGAAGGTGAAGACGTTCCGGATTGCGTCATGGACTCCAACGCGTTGGAGAGAGAAAGAGGGATTACAATTCTTTCTAAAAATACAGCGGTTCGCTACAAAGAAACCCTGATCAATATTGTTGATACCCCTGGACACGCTGACTTTGGTGGTGAAGTTGAACGGGTACTCGGCATGGTTGACGGTTGTCTGCTCATTGTCGATGCCAATGAAGGCCCCATGCCCCAAACCCGCTTTGTGTTGAAAAAAGCGTTGGAAAAAGGTCTGCGTCCTATCGTCGTTATTAACAAAATCGACCGTGGACAAGCTGACCCTCACGTTGCTGTTGATAAAGTATTGGATCTGTTCTTGGAATTAGGCGCAGACGAAGACCAGTGCGACTTTAAGTATCTGTTTGCTTCCGGTATGGCTGGTTTCGCTAAAGAAACTTTGGAAGCAGAAGGGGTAGATATGCAGCCCCTCTTTGATGCAATTCTTCGCCACGTCCCTGCACCAGTAGGAGATCCTAACAAACCTCTGCAATTGCAAGTTACTACCCTAGATTATTCTGAATATCTAGGGCGGATTATCATTGGTAAAATCCATAATGGTACTATCCGTTCCGGACAACAAGCTGCTTTAGTGGTAGAAGATGGCAGCATTGTGAAGGGCAAAATCACTAAGTTGATGGGATTTGAAGGCTTGAAGCGGGTAGACATGGAAGAAGCTACCGCTGGTTATATTGTGGCTGTGGCTGGTTTTGCTGATGCTTACATTGGTGAAACTATTACAGATCCTAATGAACCCCTAGCTTTACCTTTAATTAAGGTAGATGAACCAACTTTACAAATGACCTTCTGGGTGAATGATTCACCTTTTGCAGGTCAAGAAGGTAAATTGGTAACTTCTCGGCAAATTCGCGATCGCTTATTCCGTGAGTTAGAAACCAACGTGGCGTTGCGTGTAGAAGAAACCGACTCACCAGATAAATTCCTGGTTTCTGGTCGGGGTGAATTACACTTGGGCATCTTAATCGAAACCATGCGTCGTGAAGGTTTTGAGTTTCAAGTATCTCAGCCTCAAGTAATTTACCGCACAGTTAACGGTCATCCTTGCGAACCTTTTGAACTTCTAGCTTTAGACGTTCCTGCTGATGCAGTTGGTAGCTGTATTGAACGGTTGGGACAACGGAAAGCGGAAATGCAAGATATGCAGCCTGGTGGAGGCGATCGCACTCAACTAGAGTTTATCGTTCCCGCTCGTGGTTTGATTGGTTTCCGTGGTGAATTCATGCGGATGACTCGTGGTGAAGGCATCATGAACCACAGCTTCCTTGATTACCGTCAACTTTCTGGGGATATTGAAGCTCGGAATAAAGGCGTTTTAATCTCCTTTGAAGAAGGTGTTTCTACCTTCTACGCCATGAAAAACTCTGAAGATAGAGGCGCATTCTTTATCAGTCCCGGAACTAAGGTTTACAGAGGCATGATTATTGGTGAACATAATCGTCCCCAAGACTTGGAATTGAATGTTTGTAAAACCAAGCAATTGACTAACCACCGTGCGGCTGGTGGTGATGAACTTGTACAGTTACAAACACCCATAGATATGAGTTTGGAACGGGCGTTAGAGTACATCGCTCAAGATGAATTGGTGGAAGTTACACCACAATCTATTCGTCTCCGCAAGATGTCGAAGAAATTGGTAAAACGGTAATCCGTAGGGGTGGGTAAACCCCACCCTCTTTCATTGGCGGTTAATCAATTTTCCTTATATCAATTTTTAGAAAGTTTGTAGACTTAACTATTTTCGCAATAAGCAACCTATATTTTCAATATTATTGATTCTATTCTCAATTATTTGACGAAGTTTGGTTTTTTCAGCCATTGATATTGACATGAGATATTTTTTATGGTATTTTTAGTTAAAATCCCAAGGCATTGATATGGGGTTTTAAAAGATTTTTCTCACGCAGAGACGCAGAGGGAAAAAATAGAGATTTATACTAGTTTTAGAATATTTGATATATTCCAAAGAGTGGAAATGATGTTATTGGAATTAAAGCGCATTCATGTTTTCCAGAACAACAGGACGCACTCTGGCTAAATCAGAGTGGAAATGATGTTATTGGAATTAAAGCGCATTCATGTACCACCAGGACAAAGAGTTTTAATTGAAAAATTCAGCCTGAGAACGAGTGTCATCAACAAGTTGAAGACATTCTTCAAAATCATCACCTTGCTAAGTACCAGCAAATTTTAGCAAATCTTTAGCTTTAGAACCGCGTAATATTGGTTCTTCGTCTTTGTGAGAAATATCTACTGGTTTAATTTTTCTGGTTTTGAGATATTCGAGATAGTCCAGGGTTTCTTCTAGTATTGATTTCATGAACTGCTTCAATTGCAGCTAGGAATTTTTCTTTAATAGTCGTCATGATTTTGGATTAAGGATTGATGGTATTTATTTGACATTAATAAAATAACATTTGCTGTAAACAGGTTTAGCGGAGAGAGGTTTGAAAATTGCCAAAACTGCGATACATTTCCTGCTGTCCCGCAAGGAATACAATTAGCTAAGTTGCAAAGCTTCCTATCAGAAATCCAGCATCGCATCTGGAATCTATAAAACTATCATTCTCGATGAACTCAATCCTACAGTTGATTTAGAATTACTTCCTGTTGATCCCATTGTGCAAGCGTTATTGCGTAAACCAAGAGACACAGAAGTTATTATTACCGGTCGTTGTCAAAATCAACCTGCATATTTTGATTTAGCCAGTATTCACTCTGAGGTTTACTGTCATAAACACTATGCTAATCAAGGTGTGGAATTGAAACGAGGAGTAGATTTTTAACCGTAGGGGCGCAGGGTCTGCGCCTTCCATTGTATTTCTACTAAGCACGGGTGGAAAATGGACTTTCGTAAAATTACAAAAAACCTAGATATGTAGGGGTTTAGCAGTGCTAAACCCCTACTTGTAAAATCACTATTAATAATGTTCTTCTTGGTTTAACCAATTTACTAAATCCGCAACTTCAGAGATATTAAACAACGCTGCACCTAAATTTTCTAACTGTTCCACAGGTAGGATTTTAACTTTTTCCACTATTTCAGAATCAAGTTTTCCAAACCTTTGATTAAGTAACATTAGACAAAATTTAACTGCTTCTTTTCCTTCTCCCTTCTGCAAAATGTCCTGATAAATTACTGATTCTTGCATAAGATCCTCACTCAATAATTGACGAATAAAATCTTTTTCAAACCGCAAACCTGCTAAAATCTCTGTGTAAGCTGCAATATCCTGTTTAGTCTCCCTATCTGCAATTTTAGCAACATTATTGGCAATTTGAGATAATAAAGCTTGGGGTGAATTTGTCCGGGTTAATGGAGCTAATGGTAATAAAGCCAGATTATGCAAAAATAATTCTGGTTCTTGTTCCCACATTCTGATTACACGGTAACGGTGTCTTGTTGTTTCGTTAACATATTCTTCAGTAAAAACAATTGGATCATCTGTTTCTTGTAAGAAAATCACGACTTGAGTAACCGGAACTTGATATGTACGGATTAATCTCACTGAATAGTCTAACTCTCTAAAAGGAATGGGAGGTTTAGATTGTGGTTTGGTTTGAAATTCAATATGTAAAATCCGATTTTCTGTTTGTAAGAAGGTGACAAAATCAGCACGAATTGGTTCTATACTCAATTCGGTTTTTAAGACTTTGATTGTTTTTGGTTCTTGGGGAAGTAACCATTTAGCAAAATCAAAGGGATATTTTTCTGCTAGTAGTTTACAAACGTTGTCAAAACTCATAGGGTTGTTAATGGATTTGAAAATTAGAAAATTATTTTGGCTCTTCTAGTTTCACGGAAGAGATAAGATAATTAATTTGTATGTCCACATGAGCGACAAACACGAACTTGCTGATTTTTTTCGTTAACTGTCAGCATCATTCCTCTTGTTCCACATTGAGGGCATTGGGGTCCAGTTATCTTCTTATCTTTAGGTAGCTTGATTTGGTGATTACAGGAACGACATTGACGGTAGCGATTATTTCCTTTGCTGACTGTCATTGCTGGTGTGCCACATTTTGGGCAAATATCTCCTTGAGTATAAATATTACTGTATTGCGCTCCACTTCCACAGTGAATACAGATATAATATTTTTTTTCTGGTGATTTATATTTACTTTCTCGACTATCAATTATTGCTTCACATCCCCAGCAGTCATTTAAGTAAATATTACGGTCATGACCAATTCCATGTTTACAAGAGAAAACTGTTACACTGAATTTAGCCTGAAACTTAGCATATTTGATAAGATGTGGCATCATATCTTCACACACGGAACATTTTAATCTTAACCGAATTTCATTGATGCGATTAACCCAACCTGATAACTTTGGCACGTAATCTTCAGGTTCTTTCATGTCTTTAATTTTTGGTACAATATCTGCTATTTCAAAAAGCTCTAGTAAAGACCAATCTCTCCAACCTTGTGAACAATCAGCATAAAGCCGCGCACCATAAGATAATCCAGAACTGGAATTATCGGTTTTCTTAGAATCGAATAAATCACAAGCTGTTCTTAGTCTTGGGCAGTAAGCACGAGAGAATCGGTTAGTTTTTAACTGCTTATCTTCATCTGTTGCCCAAGGTTTTGCGACACAATATTTAACTTTTTTAGGTTTACATAAGGGAAGTAATGGGTCTATATCTATAGCCTCAAAAGAAGTGGTTGCTTGTTGTATTACATAATTTGTTAACAGGTCATGTACTTGTTGAAAAACTTGATTAGCATAATTTCGATTTTCTTTCACCCATATAATTTTGAGTACGCATCTAACCAAAGAGTCATTTTCTCGATAATTTTCTATGATTTTATCCAATGCCTTTAAAAAGTTAGATGTATTTTTACTTTCTTTCTCCAACCGATAAACACACATTATTTTTGCTTTTCTCGATAAATAATGCCAAAAGGATAAGTCATCAGATTCTATTAATGACCATATTAAATTAACTTGCTCATCTGGAGGTAAGAAAGAAAAATATTGAAGTATGGGTTCTTGATATTTTAACCATTTGGGTAGTCTTTCTATTAATTCAATCTGTTCTTTAATAGAAAAAGTTTTGAGAATATTTCCTATTTTTAGGATAATATCTTTATTCTCTCCTGCCTCTTCTTTTTTGAGTTTGGATAAAAGTATATTAACTTTTTCCTGTGCTGGTAAAAACTCTAATATTTCATCGTATTTTTTTACACTCTCTGGTATTAAAGACAACAGTTTCGGAAGGTTATTGTTTAAATTTTCAGTTAGTAATTGTGAAATTCTAGCTATGATAAATTCATGATCATTAACATTATTCTTAAATTTGTCTACAAGGATAGTAATTTGTTCAATATGTGGTAAAAATCTTAAAATAGCATCGTGACTTTTAATCCAATATTTATCTTGAAATATGGAAATTAGTAAGGGAATTTCTTTTAGTACAGATTCTTCAAGTATTTCAGCAATTTCTAAAAATTTATCTTGATGACTTAAATCTTTTTGATTACTAATTTGACTGACAAGTATTCCAATACGTCTATCTCGCGGTGCTATAGTCCAAATCTGTTTTTCTAGAATAATATAATTAGGTATTACGCCCCACAGAGAAATTGATTCTGAAACTTCTAAAATATCTTGCAAATCATTTAATAGTGTTTCTTTAATATGAGAATCATTTTGCACATGACTTATAAGTTCAATTAAGCATTGTATCTGTAGTTCTTCATTCAGATTTTTACGATGTTCTGGAGCATCTAAATATAATTCATACAACTTACTTATAACTTTATTGCATAAATTTGAATTAAGATTTTGAGACTTGTTTATTATATTAAATATGTCTTCTCGTAAACTATCATCTACTTCTTTAGTGAAATCATCCATTAAAATTTGTAAGAATAGTTGACGTTGATCTTTATCAGGTAATACTGGTGTAAGACTTTCAACTTCAAAGTAAAGCGATATAGGTTCTGGTAGATCACGTAAAAAACGTCGTTTTTCCCATAATGCGTATCTGTTTAATTTTTGAGATGCTAAAAATACAGCTTCATCTAGAGAATGATTATTGAGATAACCCCAAAGTCCAAAAGCACAAAATCTAGGATCTTTGTGGCTCAGACAAAGTTCAACAATATCTGAATCAGTTTTTTCTTTATTAAGCAAGTGTACATTTATTGCTCTACATTCATTTCCATCTCGTTGCAATTCAAATTTCACAAGCCTTCCAGATTGTAAATCTAATTCAGAACAATTAATTTCTTTTTTATGTACTAATATATTATCTTGATAATCAGAATCTATAAACCAATAATTACTGGGATGAGTAGAGTTACCAAAATTTTTCAGTTTGCCAACTTCCTTAAATAAATTTAAGTTTTTAGCTATTGCTTTATTCGTTTGCGGATTTATTTCTATATTAAAAGTGACTAATATTCCCTTCTTCAAACAAGTTGCTTCACAACGAACTTGCTTTCTATAGACTTTTATTTGTGATCCATCTTCACATTGAATATATCCAAAATCATTTTCTCTTCCTCTTGTGGAGTCATATCCACCAAACCACTTTACAAAACCAATTTCCCTCATTGTTCACCTGTGTTTATTTGGTCTACATAACTATTATTGCCACAGATGCGCGACTTTGAACAGTCTGTACTCGTATTTTTCGCCAAAATTATTAAAGCCTTATAAAATATAGATTCTATTCAGTTAATCCTTAATAAAACATCATATAATAGAGGATAAATATTTACCTTAATTAACTATGCAAACCACAGAGTCACCCTTACAATTGCGGCTGTGGACTGTTGATGAATACCACAGAATGGCTGAAGTAGGAATATTTGAGCCAAGTGAACGAGTAGAATTATTAGAGGGGAAAATAATTTGGATGGTTGCTAAAGGAACAGCCCACAGTTCAGCAGTAGGAAGAACAAATAAATTATTACAAAATCGTTTAGGAAATCAGGCTTGGATAACTGTTCAAGACCCTGTAAAATTAAATGAAAGGTCTGAACCAGAACCAGATATTGCTGTAGTGATAATAGATCCGCTAGACTATGCAGATCATCATCCTACACCAGATGAAATTTATTTCATTATTGAAGTTGCAGATAGTAGTTTAAAACTAGATACAGAAATCAAAGCTAAGGCTTATTCTCAAGCAGGAATTAAAGATTATTGGGTGTTAGATGTAGTGAAACGCGAATTAATTGTATTTAGAAATCCCACAACAGAAGGTTATCAAAATCAAGAAATTATCACAGAACAACAAAAAATATCTCCTTTAGATTTTCCTGATTTAGAAATTGTAGTAGCTGAAATGCTACCAATTGTCTAAATAAGACAAAAATCCTGAAAATCCTTAAATCCTGGACATCCTGATATGGCTTGCGCCACGCTTCGCTATCAGACAAATTAAATATCAGGTTCTACACCCAGCGCCCTTAACTGTTCTATCAATCTTTCCTTCTGTCTTCTTTCCTGTTCCGTCGGAGTTAAAACCCAATTACCAGAAACATCATACCACCGTAACCAAGGCTGCTGAATATTATTATATGTCCCCTCCCAAACTCCCAAACCTAATTCTATTTCCGGTATCCAAAAACGAGCATCTGATAAATTGATTTCGGCATAACGTCCACCATCTAATTTAAACATTCTAAATGTATATGTATAACGGTCAAAAATAGCATAATAAGGAATCCTTAAAATCTGTTCATAAACCTCCCACTTTGTCGGCGGTTTTTCCACATCTCTTAAAGTCTGTCCTAAATCTTCCTTTTCTGTTTCTGGTGATAGTAATTCAACTATCACAAAAGGCGTAATTCCCTCCTGCCAAATTACATAGCTTAAACGCAAATCACCATTTTTATAAAGAGGAGAAACTCCCACAGATACAAACCAATCTGGTCTTTTGTAGCATGTTGAATGATTGGGGTCATAATATAAATTCATATCACTAGCCGTAAAGATTTTGTTGCTAGGATAGGTAGGAGAATTAAAAGTTTCGTCTAATAACCTTGGTTGTAATAAATGAAATTGATCAGGCAAACCTTTCTCCTCTGGATCTTCACTTTTGAGATCATACATCGTTGGTAATACTTCTTGTGGTGAACGGGGCGGATCTGTTTGATACATCTTACTATTCCTGGAAAATATACTTTATTGTCGGTGCAATATGTCTTTATTTCTATTGTGCCAGAATTAATAGGGTATTGAAAGAGGAAGGTTTATTTACTAGGTAGTGTAAACCATTTCCTGATATCCTTACAGCAGTTTTCATGTATTCGTACCACACTCTTGTTTTTCTCTTACTTTGCGCCTTTGCGTCTTTGCGTGAGATTTAAAAATGTAGTTCATTTACCTGAAAATCGCTGTAAACCCAGAAAAAGCAAAATTCACAAAACATGGAAACCCCAACACCGAAAACCCCGCGTTGGTTTGTTCGCAGAGATATAGATGGTTTATTTGGACTTGTACTTGATAACTTTATTCAAATATTATTAATTGTCAGTTTATGCCAAGGTGTATTAGGTTTCCCACCTTCCCTAGTCTATGGACGCATTTTACCAGGTGTGGCTTTTAGTTTAATTGTTGGTAACTTTTATTATGCTTGGTTAGCAAAAGAACAAGGTACAAAAGAACAACGGGATGATATTACTGCCCTTCCCTATGGTATCAACACCATTAGTTTATTTGCCTATATTTTCTTAGTCATGTTACCTGTGAGGTTAGCAGCACTAGCTAAAGGTGTATCTCCTGAACAAGCATCCGAACTAGCTTGGCAAGCAGGTATTGTAGCTTGTTTAGGTTCAGGTTTAATTGAACTTTTAGGCGCTTTTATTGTTAACCCATTGCGTCGCATTGCACCCCGTGCGGCTATGCTTTCTACCCTTAGTGGTATCGCTATTACCTTTATTGCTATTGGCTTTTTATTTCGCACCTTTGCTAACCCAGTCGTCGGTTTAGTTCCCTTTGGTGTGATCCTCGTTACCTACTTTGGGAAAGTGCGTTTTCCCATACCTGGGGGTTTATTATCCGTATTATTAGGAATTGCTTTAGCTTGGGGAACAGGTTTAGTTAGTTGGGATAATGTTAAATTTACTGAGGCTTTTGCACCTATTGGTTTTTATTTCCCCAGTTTATACATAGGACAACTTTGGGAAAGTCGCACAGTCTTAGTAGAATACCTCAGCATCATTTTACCAATGGGATTATTTAACCTCGTTGGAAGTATTCAAAACTTAGAAAGTGCGGAAGCTGCGGGAGATGTTTTTCCGGCTATACCATCTTTAGCTGCTAACGGTATTGGTACTATTGTGGCTGCGGTTTTCGGTTCTTGTTTCCCCACAACTATCTATATCGGTCATCCTGGATGGAAGGCTTTGGGGGCAAGGGTGGGTTATTCGATCGCTAATGGTGTAATTATGGGCATTTTATGTTTAAGTGGCACGATCGCCCTATTTGCCTATTTTGTCCCCATTGAGGCAGGTATGGCAATTGTCCTCTGGATTGGGATTGTCATAGTTGCCCAAAGCTTCACCGCTACGCCCTCTCACCATGCGCCGGCAGTGGTTGTGGGCTTGTTACCTGGAATTGCCGGGTGGGGAGCGTTAATGGCTAAAAATGCCTTGCGGGCTGCGGGTATGGGTACTCCAGACAAGCCATTTACACCAGCTTTAATTGAGCAGTTTAAATTGAGTGATACCTATATTGATGGCGCTTTTGCTTTAGAACAGGGGTTTATTTTTTCGGCGATGATTTTAGCGGCTATCACTGTTTTTATTATTGAACGAGATTTTCGGCAAGCTGCCTATTGGTCTTTGGGTGGTGCTGCATTATCTTGGGTAGGTTTAATGCACAGTTATCAATGGACGATCGCAGATACGGTTGTGAATTTGGGTTGGGGAACAGGTAGTAGTTGGGCTGTGGGCTATATTTTGCTGGCTATTTTGTTTTTCTATGTCTCTTGGCAAACAAGACAAAAACAGGAATGAATTAATTTAACAATTCAGGAATCAACGCGTGTTCTCTGTGCCTCTGTGGTTAGTTATTCTGTCATGTGCATAAATTCCAGATTAGCGATCGCCCTATTCTGTATTTACAGCAGTTTGCGAAACACGATCTTATCATCGCCTGTTGCGTAGAAATCGCGAATGCGTGCTTCCTCCTGATAGCCACATTTGCTGTAAAATGCCCTTGTGCGCTCAAATTCTGGGAGTCCTGAAGTTTCCACCAATAGCATACGGCCACCGCGTGTCGTCAAAGTTTGTTCAACATAGCGCAGCAGTTTCCCACCACGTCCTTGTCCCTGAAGTTCAGGTCGGATGGCAATTAATAGCAAGTTCCACGTTTGATTAGTCATCCGTTCCGGTTCACAGTAGCCAACCCCAACCGGACCATTATCGTCGTCGGTAATCCAGAAATTACCAGTATTGCTGTTGCTACTAAAGTAATCCTCTAGCGTTTTACTCAAATACTCAAGTTCTTTTGGCTCAAAGCCGATAGCTTGGGCTATGGTAATTAGGGCATTGGTGTCATCGGGTATGGTCAGTCGAATCATAAGTCAACAGCAACAAGAATATGTAACCGATACCAATTGTACTACAAGATATTACAAAAGCCAGTTAGCTGTAGCGATCGCTACGCATATTTTAGATTGTTTTATGGAATTGGTACAATCCGCAAATTTCCTGAAAAACACAGTGATTTCCCGTAAAACAGCAAGTAACTATTGGAGGAATAAAAAAGCTCAGGCTATCCAAAACACTGAATGGATGAGCTTTCTATATTTCGCCATTATTTTGTGAACTATGTGAGGAAATCAGCAAAATGTCTCAAATCAACGGCACAATAATGCAATATTTCCACTGGTATATCGACCCCGATTTAATCCTGTGGAATGATGTCAAAAATAAAGCTCAAGAATTAGCTAATGCAGGTTTTACAGCATTGTGGCTACCACCAGCTTATAAAGGAATGTCGGGCGGTTATGATGTGGGGTATGGCGTATATGATATGTACGACTTGGGCGAATTTAATCAAAAAGGAACTACTCGCACCAAATATGGCGATCGCAAACAATACCTAGATGCTATTCAAGCAGTCCAACAGCATGGTTTACAAGTCTATGCAGATACAGTCCTCAATCACAGAATGGGAGGAGATGGCAAAGAAGTAGTTAAAGCTACACCATTCTCTCAAGATGATCGCCTTAATCCCAAAGGTTGGCAACGGGATATCAACGCTTACACCCATTTCAACTTTTCCGGTCGTCAAGGTAAACATTCTGATTTTCAATGGCATTGGTGGCACTTTGATGCTGTAGATTACGATGATTATAGTAAAGAGCAAAATACTATCTATTTGTTAGATGGTAAAAGATTTGATGATTATGTAGCTTTAGAAAAAGGTAACTTTGCTTACCTGATGGGATGTGATCTGGACTTTCAAAACCAGGAAGTCAGAGATGAGGTAACTAATTGGGGTGAATGGTATCTTGATACTACGGGAGTGAATGGTTTCCGTATTGATGCCGTAAAACATATTTCTGCTTGGTTCTTTCCCCAATGGTTAGATCACCTCAAGCAATATGCGGGCAAAGATTTATTTATGGTGGGTGAATATTGGTATAACGATATCAACACATTGCACTGGTATCTGAATGCTGTTGGGGGCAAAATGTCCTTGTTTGATGTTCCCCTACACTACAATTTTCACTATGCCAGTAAATCAGGTGGTAACTATGATATGCGGCGTATTCTTGATGGGACATTAATGCAGCAACGACCAACCCATGCTGTTACTTTTGTCGAAAACCACGATTCCCAACCATTGCAAGCTTTAGAAGCACCTGTTGAACCTTGGTTTAAACCCTTGGCTTATGCGCTAATTCTTCTCCGTGCTGAAGGCTATCCTTGCGTATTCTATGGTGACTATTATGGTGCAGAATATGAAGATAAGGGAAAAGACGGCAACCGATACAAGATTTTTCTGCCTTCTCATCGTTGGTTAATTGACAAATTCCTCCATGCCCGTCAGAATTTTGCCTATGGTTCACAGTATGACTACTTTGATCACCCGAATGTGATTGGGTGGACAAGACTGGGAGATAGAGAACATCCCAAAGCTTTGGCTGTAATTATGAGTGATGGATCTGGTGGTAGTAAATGGATGGAAGTTGGTAAACCTAACGCCAAGTTTTACGACCTGACAGAACATATTAAACAGCCAGTTTATACTAATGAATGGGGTTGGGCTGAGTTCCATTGTCAAGGTGGCTCAGTTTCGGTCTGGGTGCAAGAATAATCATTGAGATAGGGGATAAGCTATGGATAATAGCAGTGTTTTGGATTTGGTGGCTGGGGGATTAGCGATCGCTATTTTGGTAGGTGGGATGTTGATGATGTTCACTACTATCTTCAGCACCAAGAAATAATTTAGCTTTTTTCACCCAGATTTTCTGGGTGATCAATTCCCTATTTTCATCCTGTTCATCCTTTAATCCTGGATATCTTGATTCAGACACTATTAAGCACGCCATCGCAGTAACAGACTCTTAACAGGATTGACAAACTCCCGTTTTTCAGATGTAGCACGAGCAAATTCCCGTTTTAACTGGTAGTACCATTGCGCTTGCATATCTGAATCTTTAATTAATCGTAGAACTGGATCATATTTGAGTCCAATTTGCTGTTTTTCTACTACTGTTCGGTCTTGGTCGAGAAATTTTCGTGCTAATACATGAATCAAAGGTTTGAATACAGTTAACCAAGTAGGCATTCCATAAAGAACAAAAGTTACCTCTGTTTCTGTCTCAGAAATTGGTGTAACTGCTGTCAAATTACAAAGTCGATGTTTACCAAAAGTTATCTCTTCTATTCTCACACCTGGTAAACGAAAAGAAATTTCTACTTCAGGAATACCACCACCGACTAACCAATATAATCGGCTCATATTTTCCATATTATCTGACAACTTATGTCGTCGGACTGTAAACCCATAAGGTGAAGGATCAAATTGTTTAACTTCTTCATGCAGTTCTCCGCTTCTCCACCACCATACCCGATGTACATAAGGAGAATGAGCAGGGTCCATTAAACCTGTCACCGCATGATCAATAAAACAAGGAAAACTCATGACTTCAACTAGTTGAGGGAGTTGTTCAGGAAAACCTGGAACTACTGGAACATCCTTTTCTGAAGCTTTGGGTTGAGATTTATCCCCATCTGTCATGTATATCCAAATATTGCCTTGAGTTTCATGAATTGGATATGATTGCACATCGAAGCGACTCAAATCCGTGTCTTGTTCTGGCAATAAAGATGGAATCGCTACACAACTTCCAGCAGGATTAAAACGCCAACCGTGGTAACAGCATTCTACTTCTTGTCCATCAAATCGACCACAACTTAAGGGTACAGCGCGATGAGGACAAATATCCCGCACAGCAGAAACTTGACCATCTTGGCTTCTAATTAGCAGTATGGGTTCTCCCAAGAAAATCTTCGCCATCATCTTACCTGGTTTCAGGAGATAACTAGGTAGTGCATAGTACCAAAGATTACGTAATAAGATGTTGTTGTTATCTATCATAATAATTAGGATTGGATGTTGGAAATATACGTCTTTTACCAAAAAAAAGCTCAAATTTTCTGCTATTAACTATAAATATCAAGTTTACGTAGCATCAAGTCTGATATGTTAAACGAGTCCATTTTTGCAGATATTAAGAACCATTGGGCAAAAACATCTATTCTTGCGGCTGGGGAGCGTAATATACTCAAAGGCTATCCAGATGGTTCTTTTCGTCCTGATGCACCTGTGACTCGTGCAGAATTTGCGGCGATTATTTACACAGCTTTACCAAAACAATCATCATCTCGTCCTGGGATTAATTTCATAGATGTACCGGCTAATCATTGGGCAGCTAAAGCGATCGCTTCAGCATATCAAACAAATTATCTCTCTGGCTATCCCAATCGTGCTTTCAAACCCAGTCAACCAATTCCCCGTGTCCAAGCTTTAACGGCTTTAGCTTCAGGGTTAGGTTATAGGGTGAAAGGAGATGCGATCGCGACTTTAAAAAAATATTATACTGACTTTGGGCAAATTCCCAGTTATGCTATGAATGCGATCGCCGCCGCAACGCAACAAAGTATAGTTGTTAACTACCCCGACATCAGACGCTTACAACCCAACACAAACGCCACCAGAGGCGAAATAGCAGCACTTATTTGTCGAGTTCTGAAAATTCCTACCATTTCTTCTCAATATATTCCTGGTTTAGAATTATTCGTAATTCCGCCACAATTTGATGCAGCCGATCCTTTTGGATCAGAACTAGCACGAGTAAAAAAAGATAACAAATGGGGTTATATCGACAAAACCGGAAAATTTATAATTCCACCAAAATTTGATGAAGCACATTCTTTATCAGCAGGATTAGCAATAGTCAGAGAAAATAAGTAGTCGTGCAAAATAAATTTTATAGTTAGGACAGGGAACAGGGAACAGAAAAGAAGAAATATAAAGTTCATTGAGTTTATATAACTACGCCATACAAGCTATCAAAAATCAAATAAGAATCCTATAGAATCTAAATTATGGAAATTCGCGGCGTTTGGATCACCACCACAAATAGCACAGTCTTAAACGAAAGAAAAAATATTGCCGAGGCGATGAAATTCCTGTCCGATACTGGATTTAATGTTGTATTTCCTGTTGTCTGGAATAACGGCACAACCAACTATCCTAGCCAAGTGATGAAAGAAAAATTTGGCATAGAAATAAAAGACCTGAAAGAATTTAAAGACAGAGATCCTTTAAGAGAATTAATCGAAGAAGCCAAAAAATTTGATATTGCTGTTATCCCTTGGCTTGAATATGGCTTTAAGAGTTCTTTTGGACAAAAAGGGGGTAAAATTCTGGAAAAGAAACCAGAATGGGCAGCCCTGGATTTTGACCGTAATTTCCTGGTTATAAATGGTTTTTATTGGTTAAATTCTCTTGATAGCGAAGTGCAAGACTTTCTATTAAGTTTATTCTTAGAAATCATCAACAAATATGGTGATGGAATTGCTGGTATTCAAGGAGATGATAACTTTCTAGCTTTACCAATAGAAGGAAGTTATGATGACAAAACTATTAAACGCTATCAGGATGTGTTTAATGAACTACCACCAAAACCGCCAGAAAGAATAATTCCTCCAGATCCACAATGGCAAAATCCGCAATGGAAACAATGGGTAAGGTGGAGGGCTGATATTCTTTCCCATTTTTTAAACAGCTTCTACCGAAAAATAATTCAAGTCAATCCCGAATTAATTATTTCTTTGTCTCCCAGTATTTATCCTTGGGGTTATGAAAACTATCTGCAAGATTCCCAAACTTGGGTTGATTTGGGGTTTGTCGATTTAATTCATCCACAAGTATACAGAGAAAAAATTGAAGATTATAAAAATGAGATCAATAGAATCAAAACAACTCAATTTAATCAACAACAATTATCTCAACTGATTCCTGGTGTACTGCTTAATAAAAAAGGCACATATTTAATTAAACCACAAGATTTGATCGAAGTGATCAAATATAATCGTGAGGTGGGTATTCAAGGAGAAGTCCTCTTTTTCTATGAAGGTTTACGAGAAAAAGATCCAAATAATAATAACATTACTTTAGCTGATATTCTTAAATCAAGTGTTTATTCAGAACGTCCTGGTAAATTTGACCCTAAAGAAATTAAAAAGAATACTTTTACCCAGAGACGAAAAAATAATTACACCTATCTAAATATATCTCAAACACCAGAAAATAACCCCCAAATTCCATTGCATTTATTTGATTGGATTGAGCCATTGTCCGAAGATATAGCAGCCGTTAAGATTGGTTATAAATGGGGTTACATTGATAAAACAGGTGAACTTATTAGTCGTGTTGAGTATGATAGTGCTGCACCTTTTACAGAAGGATTAGCTATAGTCAAAATTAATAACAAATATGGCTATATTGATAAAACTGGCAAACGCATCACTGACTTAAAATTTGATGATGCTTTATCCTTTTCCCAAGGTATGGCAGCAGTTAAAACAGGTAATCAATGGGGATATATCGAAGCAACAGGTAAATTCATTATTCCTAGTATTATTTCTCCTACATTTATCTTTGAAGATGCTAAATCATTTTCTGAGGACTTAGCAGCTATTAAAACAGTTGATAAATGGGGATATGTTGATAAATTAGGTCAAGCTATAACTCCATTTCGATTCGATGATGCTGGAAGTTTTTCCCAAGGGTTTGCAGCAGTTAAAGTTGGTAATCAATGGGGATATATTGATAAGTCCGGCAATTTTTTAATTCAGCCAAAATTTGATGAAGTTGATATTTTTGCAGAAGAATTAGCACCTGCTAAAATCACAGGTAAATGGGGATATATTAATCAATTTGGTGAGTTTATAATTCCCCCGAATTTCGATTCTGCAAAACCTTTTTCGGAAGGCTTGGCATTAGTTAATGTGGATGGTAAATGGGGATATATTGGCAAACCTTAATGGTACAAGATACCGGATTTAAGCTGTTACGCATCTAAATTAGATAATCCTAAAATGCTTAAATCCTGTGGGGTGGGCATCTTGCCCGCCAGACTTATACAAATTAAATGCACAACAGCTTATCACTGAAATCAATCCAAAATTCGGATATCGAAGGAATTAAACATAAAGCCAGCAGCGGGATTTGAACTCGCGACCTTCCGATTACAAGTCGGATGCACTACCACTGTGCTATGCTGGCGTATTGCTGAATGGCTTAAAACACTCAACGATTAATAATCGTAGCATAAATAAATAATTTGTCTAGGGGTTATGGAAAAAATTCTCAATGCCCCATACCTGATGGGTAAGTTCTAATCAAAATATTATCACTAGGGTGACTATAGTCCCGTAGATCAAGGTAAAAATATTTGGTACAGTGTTAAGTCTGTATTCCTGTTGACGCGGCTGAGTAAAAATACAGAAAAACATTATTATTTACAAATCATCAGCATGGCAGAATTGATCGGACGAGATTTATTAGGTCTGGCAGACCTTAATTCCACAGAACTGCAAGAGCTTCTGCAATTAGCAACTCAACTCAAGTCACAAAAGCTACAGTTGCAGTGTAATAAAGTGCTGGGGTTATTATTCTCCAAAGCTTCAACTCGCACACGAGTTAGTTTTACGGTGGCTATGTACCAACTGGGTGGACAGGTAATTGATCTTAATCCCAATGTAACTCAGGTGAGTCGTGGGGAGCCTCTTCAGGATACTGCAAGGGTGTTAGATCGTTATC
Source organism: Anabaena sp. EIM26 (assembly GCF_057568715.1). Lineage (NCBI taxonomy): Bacteria > Bacillati > Cyanobacteriota > Cyanophyceae > Nostocales > Nostocaceae > Anabaena > Anabaena sp. EIM26. The sequence goes on from NZ_CM172472.1 coordinate 5,480,343, forward strand.
TGGATATTTTTGCAATTCGTACTTTTGCCCAGGAAGATTTGGAAACTTTTGCCAGCTATGCCGAAAGTCCTGTAATTAATGCACTGACAGATTTAGAACATCCTTGCCAGATTTTAGCCGATTTATTGACTATTCAAGAATGTTTTGGTGATTTATCTGGTCTAACTTTGACTTATGTGGGTGATGGGAATAATGTTGCTAATTCCCTCATGCTGGGTTGTGCTTTGGTGGGAATGAATGTGCGGGTGGCTTTTCCTTCGGGATATGCTCCAGATGCAAAAATTGTAGAAAAAGCTAGGGCGATTGCGCAAAGCGCACGCTCCGTGAACGCTAATAATAAAACAGAAGTTGTTCTCACCCATGACCCCAAAGCAGCCGCAGAAGGCGCACACATTCTCTATACTGATGTTTGGGCAAGTATGGGACAAGAGGCAGAAGCTGATAATCGGCTTCCTATTTTCCAGCCTTATCAAATTTCTCAACAATTATTGAGTCTTGCAGATCCAGACGCAATTGTTCTACACTGTTTACCAGCACATCGCGGTGAAGAAATTACCGAAGAAGTAATCGAAGGTTCCCAATCAAAGGTTTGGGATCAAGCCGAAAATAGATTGCACGCTCAAAAAGCTCTACTGGCAAGTATTTTAGGGGCTAAATGACAGGTAAAAGCTAAAAAATTGCAAGTAAATAGGCAAAAGCAAAGTCAGTTATTTCTCTTTTGCCTTTTAAATTTTTAAGTTTTATCTTGTTAAGGGAAGATTTTTGTAGTACTAATGTTCTAGGGACATTTATAATTACTTCCCCACAAAAATTATGGAAAGACTAACAGAAGCTCAACAAGAATTATACGAATGGTTGACAGAATATATCAGAATGAATGAGCATTCGCCTTCTATTCGTCAAATGATGCAAGGAATGAACTTGAAATCACCTGCACCGATTCAAAGCCGTTTAGAGCATTTACGCAATAAGGGATATATCGAGTGGAAGGAAGGGAAGGCACGAACAATTCGGGTTTTGCGTCCTGTGAAGCTAGGTGTGCCGATTTTAGGAACTATTGCTGCTGGTGGTTTAATTGAACCTTTTACGGATGCTGTAGAGCATTTAGATTTGGCTAATTTATCTTTACCTCCCCAAAGTTATGCGTTGCGGGTGACTGGGGATAGCATGATTGATGATTTAATTGCTGATGGAGATGTGGTGTTTTTGCGTCCGGTAGCTGAACCAAATCAGTTGAAAAATGGCACTATTGTGGCTGCCAGAGTTGAAGGACACGGTACAACTCTAAAACGTTTTTATCGTCATGATGATCTTGTGACGCTCAAACCAGCAAATTCTAAGTATAAACCGATGGAAATACCTGCAATACAAGTACAAGTGCAAGGTTCTCTGATTGGTATTTGGCGAAATTATAACTGAAAAATGGTGATGGGTGATGGGTAATGGGTAAGAGTTTTTCCAATTACCAATCACCAATAGGACTTATGCACGATTCACGGAATAACCAACTACAGAGGACGCAGAGAACAGGTCGAAATAAAATCTTGGGAGAGTTTTTGTATAAGTCCTAACCAATTACCAATCACCAATTTATGTATATAACGCGAAAACCAGTGCAGAAATTGCCTTTTTTCTCTCTCAAGTTACCTTTTGTGGGGGAGAAGAAAGGCATTTATCAAGTTAAGCAACCTTTACCAGGATGCCCAAAAATGCCGTTATCTCTGCAATTGCGGGGATATCAACGTCAAGCTATTACTAGCTGGTTTGCTAATAATGGCAGAGGGACGCTAAAAATGGCTACTGGTAGTGGTAAGACGATTACTGCATTGTCTATTGTTTGTGAGTTATATCAGCAGATTGGGTTACAAGTCTTGGTGGTGGTATGTCCCTATCGTCATCTTGTGACTCAATGGGCAAGAGAATGTGAGAAATTCAACTTAATTCCGATTTTAGCTTTCGATAATTTACGTAGTTGGCAAAGTCAATTATCAACACAAATTTATAATTTGCGTTCTGGTTCTCAAGGTTTTGTGACGGTGATTACTACTAACTCGACTTTAATTGGTGATGGTTTCCAGTCGCAAGTTAAATATTTTCCACCGAAGACTTTAATTATTGGTGATGAAGCACATAATTTAGGTTCACCCAAGTTAGAGGAAAGTTTACCCCGGAAGGTGGGTTTGCGTCTAGCTTTATCGGCGACACCGGAACGGTATTTTGATGATGGTGGGACACAATCTTTATTTGATTATTTCGGAGTTGTTTTACAGCCTGAGTTTAATTTGCAGGATGCGATCGCACAAGGAGCTTTGGTACACTATCTTTATTATCCGGTTTTGGTGGAGTTGACTGAGGCAGAAAGTCTTGCCTACCTTAAGTTAACAAAAAAAATTGGGCGATCGCTTCAGTATCGAGAACGGGAAAATGGTGATGTTGGAGATTTTGAAGACAACGAAGATATCAAATCTTTATTAATGCAACGTGCTAGGCTAATTGGTGCAGCAGAAAATAAATTAACAGCTTTGCGAGAATTAATGGCAACTCGCAGGGATACAAGCCATACTCTATTTTATTGTAGTGATGGTTCTCCAGAAACTGGACATCATTCATCTCTGCGTCAACTCAAAGCGGTGGCGAAAATTTTGGGTGTAGATTTGGGTTATAAAGTCAGCACCTACACGGCACATACTTCTTTACAAGAACGAGAAAAGTTACGTTGTCAATTTGAAAGTGGAGAATTACAAGGTTTAGTTGCGATTCGTTGTTTAGATGAAGGTGTGGATATTCCTGCTATTCAAACTGCGGTGATTTTATCAAGTTCGGGCAATCCTCGTCAATTTATCCAACGTCGCGGCAGAGTTTTACGTCCTCATCCTGGTAAGGAAAGAGCGACAATTTTTGATATGATTGTTTTACCTCCAGATTTGGATAGGGAAACTATTGAGGTGGAGCGAAATTTGTTAAAGAAGGAATTACGGCGTTTTGTTGAATTTGCTGATTTAGCTGATAATTCTGGGGAAGCTAGGATGAAGTTATTGGCTTTGCAAAAAAGGTATGGGTTGTTGGATATTTGAACCGCAAATAACCGTAGATGTTTTATTGGCGGCGCAAAAAATTCTGAACCAGTGTTGCTAAAAGCTGTCGCTTGGGGTATATTAATATAATGGGATGTAAGTTAAATTTTTATTGAGGCACGCATTCTCATTATAAAAATATCACACCTAGCGCCGCAAGTCAACCCCGTTTAACCCCAAAAAAAGATTTTTTTTCAAATTCGACGTAAATTTACAGTTGTATTCATAGTATCAGAACTGGTTAAAATAGGATAAAAATCTATTGCCGTATTGAGATGATACCAGAATCAAATATTGAAGATGTCCAAGAACCAATTAACAGCGCACCACCAGAAGTAAAACAAATAATTGAAAAAGTATGGAGATTAGAGAAAAGCAGATTAGATAGAAAAAGCAAAGGACATATTAACGATGATATTTTAATAATTGTCAAGGAAGCAGTGCAATGAAGCTAACTTCCATTAAACTATGTAATTTTCGTTCCTTTTATGGAAAAACACCAGAAATCACTTTAGCTGGTGGAGATGTTCGCAATACTACCATGATTTATGGGAGTAACGGAGCAGGTAAAACTAGTTTCTTGAATGCGTTTACCTGGGTTTTATATGAAAAATTCAGTGCTGCGTTTGCTTCCACAGAACAGTTAGTCAATAAAAGAGCGATCGCAGAATCTCAACCAGGAGATCCTGTAGAATGTTCAGTAGAAGTTGGTTGGGAACACGAAAGTAACCGTTACCGTGCTAAACGTGGTTGTCGGGTTTATAAAAATCAAAGTGATTTTATTGAAGCTGGTAAAACTCAGTTAACCATGTGGTTAGCTGGAGATGATGGTCAATGGAAGATTCCCAATCAATTACCAGAGGAAATCATTACTCAGATTTTACCAGCCAGTTTGCATCAATACTTTTTCTTTGACGGTGAACGCATTGAAGAAATCGTGCGTTCTGATAATAAAGCGGAAATTGCAGAAGCAATTAGAACGTTTTTAGGTGTGGAAGTGATTGAACTTTCTATTAGACATCTCAAAGATGCTAAAAAATCCTTAGAAACTGAGTTAAAACACATTGGTGACGCAGAAACTAAACAGTTTTTGACTCAAAAAGAAAAGCTAGAATTAGAAATTGAAACCATTAACAAACGTCAAAACGAAATTAATCAAGAGTTGGAATGTCAACAGACATTTAAAAAAGAAGTCAGTAATAAATTACGAGAACTAAGTGCTGTTAAAGAATTGCAGGAAAGAAAGCAAAACTTAGAATCTCAAAGAGATAGTTTACGGGATGAATTGAAAAAAGCGCGGGAAACTTTGAGAAAAGCTATTTCTGCACGAGGTTATACTGTTCTTTTATCAGAGACCACCGCTAAGTTTCGGGAAATATTCACAGATTTAAAACAAAAAGGTGAATTAACAGCAGGGATTTCACGAGAATTTGTCAATGATTTACTCAATAGTGGACGTTGTATTTGTGGTGCAGATTTAAGGGAAGGAACTCATACTCATTTTCATGTTAAGAATTTAATGAGAAGATCAGGTTCTTCGACTGTGGAAGAAACTGCAATTAGAATGAGCGCACAAGTTGACGAAATTGACAAACAAGCACTTGCATTTTGGGAAGAAGCAGATAGGGAACAAGCAAGAATTCAACAATTCAGGGAAAATTTAAATCAAGTTGAACTGGAATTAGATGGTATTCAAGAACAACTGCGAAAAAATCCCCATGAAGAAATTAGTAGTTTACAAAAGCGTTTAGATGTAATTGAAGCCACAATTGATGAATTAAATCGAGAACAAGGTGCTAATCAACAGGAAATTTCTCACATCAAGACAAATATTGATACTTTAATCAAACAAATATCTAAGCAAAAACAAAATGAAGAAAAGCAATCGTTAGCACAGCGTCGCATTAACGCTACCCAAGATGCAATTGAACGTTTATCAGAAGTTAAAAACCGTCAAGAAAACCAGTTTCGTTTGCAATTAGAACAGCGAGTACAGGAAATTTTTTCGGATATGTCTTTTACTCCCTATATTCCCAAAATTAGCGAAAAGTATGAATTGAGTTTAGTTGAAAATACCACAGGAATAGAAGCATCCGTCGCAGCTTCCACAGGAGAGAATCAAATTCTCAGTTTATCTTTTATCGCTAGTATTATTGATAAAGTGCGTGACTGGAGTGAGAAGCGAAAAATGATTATGCTTCCTGAAAGTAGCACTTTTCCTATTGTCATGGATTCTCCTTTTGGGAGTTTAGATGCTAATTCCCGTCGTCATATTGCTCAAACTATTCCTAAGTTAGCAAATCAGTTAATTGTCTTGGTGACTCAAACCCAATGGAGGGTAGAAGTTGAGGAGGAAATTGCTGATAAAATTGGTAAAGAATATGTGTTGGTTTATTATTCTTCTAAACCTAATTGTCAGCAAGATGATATTCAGTTGGGTAGAGAAAGGTATTCTTTGGTAAGACAGAGTTTGAATGGTTTTGAATATACTGAAATTATGGAAGTGGAAAGAGAGAGGTAAATTTTATGGTTATTGCTAATTTACCGAATATCGTCACAGATACCTGGTTCAACGTAAATGGGGATGAATTTATGGAACTTGTTGAACATCCTGATTATCAACAAGGGAAATTTTATTATGATCAGAATTACATGAGGATTGAAATGTCACCAGTTGGTTCAATTCATGGAAATACTAATAATGTTGTTGCAAATGTTGTGAATTTTTATGCGACATTGAAAAACATTAAAAGTAAAGGATGGGTAAATACAAGTTTTCGTAGAACAGGTTTAGGGGAATGTCAACCTGACTTGGCTTTTTATATTGGTGATAATGTGAATTTTCCACCTTTGAATAATTCTCCTGTCAATATTAATGAGTTAGCAGCACCAACTTTGGTTGTAGAAATTGCTGCTTCTTCTATTAATGATGACTTGGGTTTCAAGCGGTTACTTTATGAAAGATTGGGTGTAAAGGAATATTGGGTAATGGATGCTAATAATAATGATATTATTGCTTTTGAAATATCTGATGGTGGAAGTAGGAGAATTGAGGAGTCAAAGGTTTTACCAGGGTTACAAATAGCTACTGTTCAAGAAGCTATTCAACGTAGTCTCACTCAAGATGATCGTGAATTTAGTCGTTGGTTATTGGGAATTTTTAGTTGATATAGGATTACTATTTGATTTTTGAACAGGATTAGGTATTGTAGGGTGCGTTAGGATGAAATCCGTAACGCACCGTTTTCAAGGGTTTGGTGCGTTACGCTGTCGCTAACACACCCTACGGATATTTCCAATAATCAAACCGGATTCCTATATGTCTCACGCAAAGAAAGAATGTTATTGAGAAATTTTTTATTGGTTGTTAGCTTATGTTTTTTACCTTCTCCCGTTTTGGCTTTTTCTGATACTCAAAACTATTGGGGTAAAGATTGTATTCAACAATTAGGAGAAAGAAAGTTACTAACGGGTTATCCTGATGGTAGTTTTCGTCCTAATTCAACTGTTACTCGCGCAGAAGCAGCGGTTTTAATGTTAAATGCTTTTCCGAATGCAGCCATAAAACAGGATTCTGTAATATTTAAGGATGTATCTAGCAATTATTGGGGATATAAAGCAATTAATACTGCTTATCAAAAAGGGTTTTTCTCTGGTTATCCCGGTAATATTTTTCAACCTAATCAAGCAATTCCTAGAGCGCAAATTATTGGTGTTGTCGCTGGTGGTAAAAATTATAGTTCTGTATCTAATTCAGCGCAGATATTACAACGTTATTTTGAAGATGCTAATTTAATTCCTAATTATGCTCAAAATTCTATAGCTGCGGGGACTATTAATAGTATTGTTGTCAATTATCCTGATGTCAAAAAGTTAAAACCTCAAGATACTGCTACTAGAGGTGAAGTTGCTGCTTTAATGTGTCGAGCGTTAAATATTTACGCTGTCCCTCCTCAATATATTGCTGGTGTGGAAGTTCAACCGCAAGAGGTACGCGCTTTACCAGGAAAACTTGATTCTGTTCCTACTTTTAATAGTAATAGTCCTGAACTTGTTGATACTGATGGAATTTTACTTTCAACTTTTTCACCAGCAGGGAAAAAAAGCCAAGAAGCGCATTTAAATTATCCCTTTCAAGGGAGATTTGATGTATTTTCTCATCATATTGTGAGAGCAGAAACTACATCTCAAAATCGTATTGTTTTTCAGGGTCTAATTGTTCATAATCCAGGAAAAGAAGCAGTAACATTGCAAGTTTTACAAGCTGCTAGTTACCTTTCACAGGAAGCACCGTTTATTAATCTGCCGGATATGGTGGATAATGCCCAAAGTACGGTTTATGCCGGCCCTGGTAGTCGGACTATGAATGATGTGTTACGAGGGGTTAAGCAAAAGATATTTCCTGAAAAATTGGTGATAAAACCAGGGGAAAGTCAAATTTTAGCTAATTTACCGATTGGGGTTCAAGCACCTTCTTCCAATGGTCGCACGGTGATGATGCGGTTGAGTAGCGATCACCCCATCTTTATGGCAAACTTAGCTATGAGAAGCCAAACTCCCCCCACCCTAACACAATGGCTACAGCTTTTAGATACAGGCAATTTAGCAAGAAAGCGTGACCCTATCCCCACTCCTTTAGACCCTCCCAGAGAACCAACAGTATTTAGTCGTGTTGCTGGTGTATCCCAAGGGACAAAATGGGAAGCAAATATTACAGATAATCCAAACGCAGCTAATTTGAGTTTACCTCAACCAGGAAAGTCTTTTTCCTATCCTTTAGGAACAGTTCATTTAATTACACTCAGCACAGGACAAATACAGAGTGCGGAAATGTTAAAACGCTATAATGATACGGCTTATTTTGCCCATAGCAACTACGGTGTAGAATATAATTTGACCTTACCTTTATACAATTCCAGCAGTCAAAATCAAACTGTAGCCGTATCAATTCAAACACCTCTTAAAGATGAAGGTGGAACAGATAGATTGTTATTTTTGAAACCACAGGTAGAACAAATATTTTTCCGGGGGACTGTGCGAGTGCGTTATACCGATGATAATGGAGGAGAAAAAACCCGCTATGTCCATTTAGTACAGCGTCGGGGACAACCTGGGGAAGCTTTGGTAAAGTTGAATTTAGCACCAGGTGAAAAAAGACAAGTTCAGGTAGATTTTTTGTATCCTCCTGATTCTACTCCTCCCCAAGTTTTGACAGTGAAAAGTGAGGGTTAAATTTATAAGTACAGTAGGTTGGGTTGACGCAAGGAAACGCAAAATTATTAATTTATTTCACGCAAAGTAAGGAGGTAAGGAGGTGAAAAGTTATGGTTGCTAGTTCAGATAGAAGTCATAAGAGTCCTTTGGAGTATTTGGAGTGGGAGGAACAGCAAGATATTAAATATGAATATATCAACGGTGAAGTTTTTGCTACGACTGGGGAAACCATTCCCCATACTACTATTGCTTTAAATTTGGCTTCTGCGTTAAAAAATCATTTGCGTAGGAGTAAATGTCGTCCTTTTATGGCAGATGCTAAAGTGGGTATATCAGAAAATGGTCCCTTTCATTATCCTGATGTCATGGTAAGTTGTGATCAACGGGATAAACAAGCAATTAAGTTTATTCAATATCCTTGTTTAATGGTTGAAGTGCTTTCTCCGAGTACGGAAGCTTATGATAGGGGGGGTAAGTTTCAACAATATAGAAGGATTGAAACTTTACAAGAATATGTTTTAATTAGTGCTGATAAAATCGGTTTAGATTGTTTTCGCTTAAACGAGAAGGGTTTATGGGAATTACATCCTTTTGTTGAGGGGGAGGAGGTTCATTTCACAAGTGTTGATTTTACGTTTCCTCTGTCTCTGGTTTATGAGGATGTTTTCTCATTTTTTTACGCAGAAACGTAGAGGAAAGCAAGAGTATGGTATTAATAAATTAGGTTTGAGATATTTAGGGTGTATATTTTATAATTATGGCAGAAACTGGTAGAATCAGAGTTGCTAAAGATAAGGCTGATTTGGTGAAAAGTTTAACTTCTTCAAATGGGGGAACTGGTCCTTTTCAGACTTTTGCTGATGTGATTGTTTTTGCTGCTGCTTTGGGTGTAAAGTCTAAAAAGCGTGTTTCTTTGGGGGAAATTTCTAAACGTGAACCATCACCAATTCCTCAAGAACAATTTATTGTTAGAGGCTATGATACGATAATAAATCTGTTAGGACTCATTGAAACTGAAGATATAGGAATTTTATCTTTTAATGATGGGAATAATAATGAAAAGCGTAATCATATATTTGAAGAGTATGCTAATGGTGGTTTGGAAATATTAGAAGTAGAAATTCGAGGTGCAATAGATTATTCAGATCGCATTTTATTATTTCTCAATTCTGAAAGGTTTAATGAAAAATTTGAAGGTGAAGATTATGATTTAAGAAGATTTATATCATCGTAGTAATAGGTAATAAGTAAAAATGAGTAAAGTAGAACAATCATACAATCAGAAAAATTTAGCTTATTATTGTGAATGTTTTTCTAATCTTAAAGTATATAAAACTCAGGAAAAAGGTGATGCACTAAATAAGCCAATATTACTTTTGTCCGTAATTGATTTAATTACACAAAATGTAATAACAGATAAAAATATTTATATTTCTGATGACTTAATTGAGACATTTAAAAAGTATTGGCAGGTAATCGCATCTAGCCCTTTTAAAGGTAGTGATTTTGCCCTTCCTTTTTTTCACTTGAAAAACGATAAATGTAAATTTTGGCATCTCAAGTATAGTTCTGAATATGAGGGTGGCCGTCCTCAATCAATTCCTAAAATTAGAGATGATGTTAACTATGCTTTTCTGGATGATGAACTTTTTACTTTAATACAAGATGAAAGTACCAGAAAAGAATTAATTGATGCACTTATATCAAGTTGGCTTTCATCTGATGAAAATGAGATAGGAGAAATTTTAAAAATTAATGAAAATTTTCAAAATGAATCCTTAGAACAAGAAACTATAAACGAATTAACAGATACATTAGAAACTATTCCTAAATGGAAGTTAAAAAAAACACTGATTAGAAATGCTTTTTTTAGAAAAGCTGTTGTTTCTGTATATAATTGTCAATGCGCTTTTTGTGGATTAAAAGTTACTAAAACTGGTAATCAAAATATTGTTGACGGCGCACATATAAAACCATTTTCTGCTTTTTATGACAGCAGAATACATAACGGAATAGCACTTTGTAAAAATCATCATTGGGCTTTTGATAGAGGTTGGTTTGCTGTTGATGAAAAGTACAAAATTATCGTTAGTAAAGAATTAGAAGAAGTATCCCCCCACGCTAAAACAATAACAGAATTTCATGGGGAAGTACTCATACTACCTAAAGTAGATAAATATTTTCCAGATATTGAAGCTTTACAATGGCACAGACATCATATATTTCAGCCATAATTATAAAATAACTGGCAGTCCTACGTCTTGCGGTTTTACTAACTTACCATCAAAACCTATGGTTTGTTCTTCGATAGTCCTAGCATTAGCTAAAGCTTTACGTAAAGCAGTAACTTCCATTTTTTCACTCATTCCCCCCAAAATATAAATTAATAACTTCACCGCTAAATCTTTTCCTGCTACCTGTACCCGTTTCTTATTTGGGTCATAGAGAACCCCATACCATAAAGATTGAGGATATTCCATACCACTAAAACCACCTTGACGGTCAAATTTCTCCAACTTCTTAAAAATATCCGTCAAAGCAAAACCTTTTTTAAACACCAAAGTTCCCAAAGCTTGTGCTAAAGCAACTTGAGAAACCGGACGGAATAACATATTTCCCTCACCTCCGTCTTTCTCAAAATTGAACCGACGCAAAACAGTTGTATCTTCGTGTTCCAATACTTTATAACTGGGAAGATTAGCTAAATTATCGAAAAGTAGTTTAAAATCTTGAATTCCTTCCTGAATTTCTTCATTTTCGGGACGCATAGGAATTAAACCTTTTTCCAACGGTTTCCAGTGGGGGAACTTTTGACCCAAATATCTTTCCGACATATCTTGTAAAGCTTGCAGGGTCGTCAAAACGGTAGAATTAGCAGCTACTGTTGCACTATTCCAATTCACACGCGGATTTCGATTTGGTTTTTGTTCTAATAGTGGATGTGTCACTGCAATTTTTCGCGCTACAATAGCAAAACCATCATCTTCATTTAATTGTGCTAACTGACCTTTAGTTAAAGGTGCGGCCATTAAATTTACATGAACAAAAATTGATCTTACCCGTCGTTTTGCTTCCGTGTGAGTTTCTCCAGTATTCACCGCACAAATAAATTCAATCCCAATTTTTTCTTTAGATAAACTTTGTAAATAAGTAGGTTCTACTTGATATTTATCAATCAAATCAGACAAAGTAATAAAACTATCATCAGCAGTTTTATCTTTTTTATAACGTTGGAGTTTACCAGATTTAATTAACTCCATTAAACCCTGTACACCCATTAATCTATGCTGACCATCTAAGGCATAAATTGTCACATTTTCTTCAGAAATATTCAGTAAACCAACTTTTCCATCTTTATCTAAGGGTATAAAATCCGTAGTTGCTTTTTTAGCCCGTCCTTGACTATCCCACTCCGCTGCTTTGGGGTTATCTACCCAAGGTTGATTAATTACCACCAACACAGCGGGAAATTTATGATTTTTTCTCGCTGCTAAATACTGTACTAATGGTGCTTGACGTGACCAGTCAATGGGACGTTGTTGAATTTCATCAATACTATCAGCATCAATTTCAATATTCTCTGTCTCTGGGTTGTATTTTTTTTGCAGCAGGGGTAAACCAGACGCAAAATGTACCCTTCCCGCGAACCATTCCAATGTCACAGAACCTATATAAGCCTCAGTACCACCCATTTCGGTTTTTTGAACAAGAATTTGGTCTTTCTTCTCTAAAAACCTCTCTAGCAGTAAAGCTAATACCTGTTTATCCTTATTTTCCCGTTCTAAATACTCGTTAGCGAGTTGATTATTTAGTGCTTCTGTACTATCATTCATGTTAATTTTTAAAAACTTAGTAACTGACTCTTGCTTTATTGTCCAAAAAAATAGATACTAGTAAGGCAATTTTTAAAAATGATTTGCACTTATAACTAGGTTTATTTATATACTAAATGATTCTATTCCCACGTAGGGAAGTCTTGAATTTATATCCATGTATCCACAGGTAGGGAAAAATGACTACAGCACAACAGCCAGAAAATAAAAATCAGCCGAATCGTACTGTAGCAGAGTTAGTGGAGTATATCCAAGCTTTGACGACAGAAATTCAAGAATTGTATTGTTTAGATCAAATACCTTGGGTAGTAGGCTATTCAGGTGGAAAAGACAGTACTGCTACTTTACAGCTTATTTGGAATGCAATTTCTGAACTTCCACCGGAAAAGAAAACTAAGCCAATTCATGTAATTACAACAGATACCTTAGTAGAAAACCCTGTAGTCTCTGTTTGGGTACGCAACTCTTTAGAACGGATGAGAGTTGCCGCTGAAGAACAAGAAATGCCAATTCAAGCCCATCTGCTTTATCCTGCAATTAAAGACACTTTTTGGGTGAACTTAATAGGTAAAGGCTATCCAGCACCACGTAATCGTATGCGTTGGTGTACGGACAGATTAAAAATTAAACCCACTGACAGCTTTATTCGAGAAGTAATTCAAACTAACGGTGAAGTAATTCTTGTATTGGGTACTCGTAAATCGGAAAGTGTCAAACGTTCTATCACAATGGCTAAACACCGAGAATGGCGGATACGCGATCATATGAATTTGAATCCAAATAGACCCAATTCTATGATTTATCTTCCTATTGAAGATTGGCGTACTGATGAAGTTTGGATTTATCTAAATCAGCTTCAAAATCCTTGGGGATATAGCAATAAAGATTTATTCGTAATGTATCGAGGTGCAACAGCAGATAATGAATGTCCCCTAGTAGTTGATACTTCTACACCTAGCTGTGGCGATTCTCGATTTGGTTGCTGGGTATGCACAATTGTTAGTAAAGATAAATCAATGGAGGCAATGATCCAAAATGATGAAGAAAAAGAATGGATGCAGCCTCTATTAGATATTCGTAATGAATTAGATATTAAAGATGATAGAAGTAAAAGGGATTTTCGTCGTATCTGGGGAGAGGTTCAATTATTTGAACGTAATATAGATGGTGCAACATCTATTGAACCAATTCATGGACCATATACAAAATATTGGAGAGAATATTGGCTAAGACGAGTATTAACAGCGCAAACACAAATCCGTGAAACAGCGCCGAAAAATATGGGTGATATTACTCTAATTACTCTAGAAGAATTAAGTGCCATTCGCAGGATATGGTTAGAAGACAAACACGAATTTGATGATAGTTTACCCCGTATATATGAAGAAGTCACGGGAGAAATATTTAAAGATCCCCGTCCTGGTGCAGATCAAAGCATACTCGGTATTGATGAATGGGAAATATTAGAAGAAATCTGTGATAGTGACGGAATGCATTTGGAATTGATGGCGAAATTATTAGATACAGAACGGCAGTTTAAGAAAAAAACTCGTCGTGTGGGAATCTACGAAAGCCTAGAAAAATGTTTTAATACAAGTTCCCGTTCTCCAGAAGCAGCGATTAAAAATGCCCATTTAAAACGGGATTTACGACAAGCAGCTTTAGACGGTGATGTGGCAACAGTTAGGGAAAAAGTGAAGCAGTTAACTTTAGGAGATGCACCTGATAAGGAAGAGACTAAACCACAAACTTGGGCTAGTTTTAAGTTTTCCAAAAAGAATGTAAATGATAATCCAGAAGCATAGAATATCCTCTCTATCCTCGTTCCTAGCAAGAGGCTAGAAATGTCAATTATGAGGTTCTACCTCATTTAATTATAGCAGGGGCAGAGCCTCTTGAAAGCATTCCCTGTCAGAGCCAGGGAACGAAATTAATCTAAAATCCAAAATTGCATAATGATATTCCTCGAATTAGTATTACAAAATTTCGGTCCATACTCCGGTAAGCAAGTCATCAATCTAAACCCGAAAATTGATGAGGATAATGTACGCCCAATTATCCTTTTCGGAGGAATGAATGGTGGGGGAAAAACTACCCTTATGGATGCTATTCGTCTGGCTTTATATGGACAACGCGCCCAATGTTCAACTCGCGGTAATCTTAGTTATAGTGATTTTTTAAATCAATGTGTAAATAGTAAGGCTGATCCTATAGAAAAAACTCGTATTGAGTTGGTTTTTGAACATATTGAAGAAGATAAACCTGTTAGATATCGTGTTGTTCGGACTTGGGAAAAAAATCCTAAAGATGGTAAAGACCATTTAGGGATTTTAGGTGATGATGAAACTTGGCCGATTGATTCATTGGTGAATATCTGGGATGAATATATAGAAAATATTTTACCTTTAGGGATTTCTAATTTATTTCTCTTTGACGGTGAACAAGTTAAGGAACTTGCAGAACAGGAAATACCTCCGCCAATTGTTGTTGATGCTATTAATGGACTTTTGGGTTTAGAGTTAGCAGATAAGTTAGCAATTGATTTAGAAATTTTAGTAAATCGCAAAAAACGAGAATTTGCAGATAATAAAGATTTGGCTAAATTAGAAGAAATTGAAACCCGACTCAATGAAAAACAGGAAGAATACGAAAATAATCAGAAAAAACTAGCAAATCTGAATATTGAAGTTACAGAATTAGAAAAGATTCATGAAGAAGCTTTAGATAGATTTGTGAATGAAGGTGGTAAAATTGCTGCTGAACGTAGCCAATTAGAAAGAGAAAAGGAAGATAAAATCAAATCTGGTAATAATATCCGTGAATCTTTATGTGAATTAGCATCTGATGTTTTACCTTTGGCGTTAATTAGTTCTTTATTATCTCAAGTCCAACACCAAGGAGAAAAAGAACTTAAAACTCAACAAATTCAATTAGCTAAGGATGTATTAATTGCTAGAGATCAAAGATTACTTAATTGGCTGCAAAATTTAAATCTGGAATCTAATAAAGTTACTAATATTCAATCTTTTTTGGCTGAAGATATCAATAATCTATACACAAATAATGTCTCAACAGAAAATACTTGGTTAAATGGAGATGAAGAAAGTTTAAGTTTACTTGACAATATAACTTATCGTTTGCAGGTTGCCGAAAGTACAGCCCAAAAGCAGTTAGATGAGTTAAATAATTATGAGGAAGAAATACTCACTTTAGAAAGACAGGTACAAACTGCGGCTGCACCGGAAGAATATACAAAGTTACAAAAAGCAGTCAAACAGGCGCAAACTGAATTTAATAAGATGCAATCTCAGGCTGAATCAATGAGTCGGGAATTGATAGAATTAGAGGCAGAAATCAAAAAATTAAGACAAGAACTAAACGAATATACTGTAGAAAATCTGAAATATAAAGATAGTGAACATATTATTAATTCGGCTGCAAAAGTACAAGCAACATTAAAGATGTTTCGAGAAAGATTAACTTTGAGAAAATTGAATAAATTAGAAGAAGAAGTAAAAAACTGTTTTTTGTATTTATTGCATAAATCAGATTTAGTACATCGTATTGCTATTGATAGTAAAACATTTGGATTATCTTTATATGATTTAAACGGTAAACCAGTTCCCAAACATCGACTTTCAGCAGGAGAAAAACAACTATTAGCGATCGCATTTTTGTGGGGATTAGCCAAAGTATCAGGAAGACGCTTACCAGTCGCCATTGATACACCCTTGGGAAGACTCGACTCCTCGCACCGCAACAACCTAGTAGAAAGATACTTTCCCTCAGCCAGCCATCAAGTCATCCTCCTTTCCACCGACACCGAAATCGGCAAAAAAGAATATCAAAACCTCCAAGAAACCGAAGCCATAGCCCGCGAATACCTACTTCAATACAACTCCGGTAAAAGAGAAACAACAATTAAACCCGGTTATTTTTGGTAAAATATCATCTAGTATTCCACAGATTTAAATATGACAACTCCTTTACTACCAACCTTACATAATTTACCTGCTACCTTACCCTTAGAAGGTGCTATCAGAATCGAGTTACAAGAAGGAACACCTATCTTTCGTGCTTCTAGTAGTGTACAGAATCGCATTGAAACATTACTCTTGCAACAACAAGATTCTCAACTTACACCTGAAGTAGAACAAGAATTAGATAGTTATGAAGAAATAGATGATTATCTCAGTTTTCTAAATCGTATAGTTCGTAATCTAGCCAAAAATGCAAACGACCAAACTATATAAAATTAGCAAATTTAAAACTTTTGATTTATTTCTTCCTTTGCGTCTTTGCGCCTTTGCGTGAGACTTAAATGTATTCCTTTATTACTAATCATCAATCACCAAAATCATGGAATCACCAATAGAAAGAATTAAACTTTCCCAAACAGCCAAAGAACAACTTCTCAAACTCAAACGCAGCACAAAAATCGACCAATGGAACATATTATGTCGATGGGCGTTTTGTCGTTCCCTTGCAGAAACAACCGCACCATCACCCGTACCTATACCCCAAGATAGCAACGTAGAATTGACTTGGCGCGTTTTCGGTGGAGAAATATCTGATATTCTGCTTTTAGCCCTGAAACAACGCTGCTATAACGACGGATTAGATACAGATAGAGAAACCCTAATTACGCAATTTCGCTTACATTTACATCGGGGAATTGGTTATTTAGCAGGTGATCAGAATATCAAGAAAATTGAAGATTTAATTCAACTAGCTACAAAGAAAGTAAGATCCTGATTTTGCAATGTTAATTGGCGTGTAGGCAAGCAAAGACATAGCCAATATGGCAAGATAGCTGCAACTCTCTCAGGCGAGAAGGCAATTTAAACTAATGAATCCAGTTCAATCGCTACTGCAAGTTTTCGGTAGCCGGAAAATGGCTGCTCTGATATTACTAGGGTTTTCATCTGGTTTGCCCTTGTTTTTAACCAGCAAGACTCTACAAGCTTGGATGACCGTTGAAAACGTAGATTTAACCGCCATCGGCTTATTTAGCCTGGTAGGTGTGCCATATTCATTAAAATTTCTCTGGTCGCCTCTGTTAGACTGGTTTACGTTGCCGTTTTTAGGCAGACGACGGGGTTGGTTAATTACAATTCAAATTGGGTTATTAATAGCGATCGCTTGCATGGCATTGCAACAGCCCAAACAAGCCCTCCAACTGTTAGCCATCAACGCCGTAGCGATCGCATTTTTAAGTGCAACCCAAGACATCGCCGCTGACGCTTACCGCACCGACGTTCTCGAACAACTAGAAATGGGTGCAGGTGCAGCAGTATTCGTCTTAGGTTATCGCATCGCCCTCTTACTCACAGGCTCTTTAGCCCTGATCCTTGCCGATAACATCCCCTGGTCATCAGTATATTTACTGTTGTCAGCAGGCATGGGAATAGGGATCATTGCCACCTTATTTGCACCAGAACCCAAAGAAGTCAGTCCCCCAGAATCCTTAACTGCAGCCGTCATCTTACCCTTTGGGGAATTTATCCAGCGCCAGGGTATCCTCCAAGCCTTACTAACCCTGCTGTTTATCGTCCTCTATAAACTCGGCGACTCCTTTGTCAACAATATGTCCACGCCTTTTCTACTACAAACAGGCTTTACCCAAACCGACATAGGAGCAATTCAAGGCGGCATGGGATTGATAGCCACCATTGTTGGCACACTGGCAGGTGGAGCATTTTTGAGTAAAATTGGTCTGAATCGCTCACTTTGGGTATTTGGAGCATTGCAAGCAGTCAGCAACTTAGCTTATCTTGTACTTGCACAAGTTGGTAAAAACTACCAAGTTCTCCTACTAACAATTAACATCGAGAATTTTTGTGCAGGATTAGGAACAGCAGCCTTTGTCGCCTTCTTAATGAATATGTGTAATCAGCGTTATTCAGCCACTCAGTATGCTTTACTTTCTAGTTTTATGGCCGTAAGTCGTGATATTCTAGTTGCGCCAGCAGGTTCCTTAGCAAAAAATACAGGTTGGCCTTTATTTTTCGTCATTAGTATCATTGCTGCTGTACCGGGATTAATCCTGTTACCATTTTTCGCCCCCTGGAATCCAAAGCCAGAGGCAGTCACCAGACCAGGAATTGAGCCAGAAGAAGAGGATATATGGGGAACCAAGTAGTTATTCTTGTCGGTACATTCGTCCTCATCGTCACAGGGTTACTACTGGGTTACGTACTTTCCCAGTTAGTTTTAGGATTTCTGGGGTTTAACCTCCTCACTCTCCTAGGCACAATCAGCTTGATTTTAATCTTTGGTACACTCTATTACGTTTTATTTTGGCAGTTACGGCGAGAACCTTCACAGCCCTTCAAAAACGGCATACCCAAACAAGTAGACGAAGAAGTCACTGGTAACTACCTAAAAAACCGACTCATAGCCCGCTTATCTGGCGATGTTGCCGCTGCGGAGAGATTAATTGAGCAAGCCAAGCAAAATTATCCTGGTATGCCTGAAAATTGGTATTGTGAGAGGGTACTAGATGATTTGGATCGTGAACAGCGGTAAGTATTAAGTACTGAGTACCGAGTACAGAGTACAGAGTGTTTTTCTCAACTAAATTTTTTAGAAAATCTCTAGCTAACTAAAACCCATACTTATGATGGCTATTTTTCGTCAATACATTGCCCCTTTAATTGCTGTGCTGATATTTACCTTCGCCTTAGTCGCAGTCAGCGCTCGCATTTTTCTACCTTCCGATATGGCAGCACCTGCACCAATTGGTATGGTAATTCGTAATGGGCTACGCCCCGCTGCGCTAACGTAAATTGGGTTATTAACCTTACCATCTCCCTCATCCTCCCCATTTCCCAAATTTTGACTCTCTTACTACCCGGCTACCACATTCGTCGAGGCTCAACTGTAGATAGGGCAATTCTGGTCAAGTTCATGCAACAAACTTACCAGGAAATGTTCTCTCATCAAGATTTTTCACATCTAGCTCTAACAGTTGAGCAATATTTCTCTACTGAAACCCCTTTATGGTGGGTAGATGAAGAAGCAGAGAAGCAGGGTGCAAGGGAAGAACCACCTATCACCAATTACCTGTTACCAATTACCAATCATCAATCACCATCTCCCATAGCTTGTCTATGGGTAGGCAATGCTATAGATCAAATAAAGGGCGATCGCCATACTCACATTTTTCTCCTCTACGTTGCCCCAGAACATCGCCGTCGAGGAATTGGTACAGCCTTGATGAATCATGTAGAAAATTGGGCAAAACAAAAAGGCGATCGCCAAATCGCTCTGCAAGTCTTTCAATCCAACACACCCGCATTACAGCTTTATCATCACCAAGGTTATCAAACACAATCCCTATGGATGGTAAAACCACTCCATTAGCCTGTACAATTATTTAACTAATATCTATCAGGGTTTTTCTTGTTGGTATAGGGGGTAATGAATTGATCCCTCGCGGCGATTAAACCGGAATAATTATGTACGATGAAGATGACCTAAGCCTGCTTGATGCCGAAGTGGAGCTAGAAAGCCCCCTAGACCGCATAGAACCACTTACTGCTGAATCAGAAGTGGCAAAACCCGATCCTGAATTAATGCTGGCACTCCTAACAAATCCTCAGTCCCAACAAAGAATGTTAGCGGCGCGGGCTTTCTGTGATATCGAATATGAAAAAGCAATTCCCCATCTCATTAACCTCTTAACCGATAACTGTCCCTTAGTTCGAGTTAGTGCAGCCTACGCCCTGGGACGAAATCCCAGTCAAGATGCAGTCGAGCCATTAATTACTCAACTCCATCGAGATTGGAATGGCTATGTAAGAAAAGGCATAGTTTGGGCTTTAGGCAACTGTCGCGATCGCCGTTCCTTAGCACCCCTAGCAGAATCTTTAAGAACCGACATCTCCGCAGTCCGTCTTTGGGCAGCCAGCGGACTTGCCCAGATGGCAGGAGTAGGTTATGAAGCCGTAGTGGGAGCAATACCCCCATTAATTGAATCTCTAGTTCAAGACCCCATAGCCGCAGTTCGCAGCAACTCCGCTTGGTCTATTGGTCAACTTTGTAAAGAACTACCTTCCAACGTAGTTTATGCCACAGCCATAGATGCCTTAATTCAAGCCTTTGCTGAAGACAAAGACTTAGGAGTAAGAGAAGATGCCAAAGCATCACTCCTGGGAGTAGGAGACCCTCGTGGGTTGCAATTAATTGAAACCCTAGAACAAGAAGGCTGGTTTTAATAGTTAGGGCTTGCTGAGAAAGTCTTCTCGTCGAGACAGGCAAAAGGCAAGAGGCAAGAGGCAAGAGTTTGGCCTATGTGTTGGTAACTCATTTTTCCCTATTTCACCCCCACAATCCTCAATTTTGCCACTCCTCTTTTGAAAATCCTTGCATCTCGTTTTTCTATTTTTCACCTCAATCCTTTGGTTTATCTAAACAACAATCTTATGTTTGTCGTTCTTATGAAAATCAAAGAACTAGAAGAAGACATAGTGCTTTTTGGATAGGTTTGTATGGTTCTAGTTAGATAGTTTCTATGAATGAGTGTCGAGAATTGGTCTTGGAGATGATGGCTTTAGTTCCCAATAAGATGCCATTTTATCAACAGGGTATGATCTCATGTCCGCATAATCACTTGCGATATAACTTGTGTGTGCAGAAATCCGAAAATTTTCTTTCCCCCCGCTCCCTGCCGCCTTAATGATAAGTATTCAACCGGACATGATATGAGGGCTGTGATGCTTGTCCAGCAACCTCTTTAGCTTCTTTGTCGCCCCCTCAAGGAAAGCACTTACCAAAAGCGAGTAATAACCGCATCTGACCTTGAAAGCGGATCTGCCGTCGCAAAATTGCCCAAACAATATTTTGTTTTTTTGCTAAAAACTTTAACCAGATTTTGCTGTCAGCAGTGATTGCTAAATTTGCGGTTCCTAAATGTCCATCTTGAATTTCAAGAGTCTGATGACGGATGACAACCGTTGCTTTGCATGACTCTGCACCTATAAACGTAAAATGGTAAATCGCATCTAGTCCTTTGGAGTGTTCGCGTTGAAATGTTGAAGGCATACCGCCCAAGAATCCGCGAATTGATGTTGGTATTAGACTATTCCTGACCTGTTTAACCTGCTTATGAGGAAATCTACGGGCAACATAGGCTTCAGCATCTGAGTTTGGTATTACATAAATAGTTTCTTCTTTCGTCTGCAAAGGTTTAACGACTTCTTGAATAAATTCTTTGCGCCGTGTCAAAAAGGGAGCAATCACATCCTCACCCGCAGGACAAACCGCCATACAATATGCCGCTTTGTAATTGGCTCCATAAGATAAGCTCTGCCACACAGAAGCAGATTCGGCAGCACTGACGTGTTGGTGATATTCATGCCTATCTTTACTTTCAACAATAGTTTCTACCCAATCCGTGAAACCTCCCATAAACTCCCGATAGTTGTGGGTATAGCAAGCAGAAAAGTTAAAATGTCCATCAGCACTAATTGCACCAACGGGGCAGGCAGAAACACAGAGTTTACACTCTAAGCAAGGGTTATAGTCAATGGGTTGGTGATATGTTGTCACGTTGACATCAATCAAAATCGTTCCTAGTAAAATGAAGTTGCCGAATTTGGGGTGGATAACAAGGCGATGAATTCCCATTTGTCCTAAACCTGCTGCCACGGCTACTGGTTTGTGGGACACACTCCAGACCTTTCCAGGGAATTTATTCATTTCCATCGGAAACCCCATTGCTGGATTACAGCCCCGAATCCCATGCCGTTCAAGCTCCGCCACAATTTGACGTGCAATATGATTAACCTCATCGCCAGTACTATGAAATTCGAGATTAGCAACTGACCTAGCTGGACTCCGGACGTTTTCTCGATTCATACGGCACACAAAACTGATTAAAGTTTTGGTTGGTGGAAAGGTGGTCAGAATGTCTTGACGTTGATCAGCAATCTCAGGTCGGTCAATCTCAACAAAACCAACATCATCAGCCCCAGCTTCTATACAGAGGTGGCGCAGCCATTGGGCATCAATCTGAGTGGATGGTATAATTTTTACTTCAGATGCTTCCTGTTTACGCCAGTGTTTGACTGTTGGGTGTTCATCAAATTTAGACATACAATTATCCTTTAAAACATCATGTCCACAGCAAAAAAGTAGTCTCTAGAGCAAATACGTGTATATACACCTTTTTGACAAAAAAATTAAAATTGGCTGACTAGAGTTGTTGTTACGTTTAAATGCGAAAGCAAAGTAGACCAACGCTCCTGACCCAGTTTTTGCACGATGCAAGCTTGCGCTTGCTCCCATAGGGGTAAGGCTTTGGCTAAACTTGCCTGTCCTGCATCCGTCAAGCTGACTACTCGTGTTCGCTGATCTTGCCCCGGTTCAATTTGGATCAATCCCTCTCGTTCCAGAGGCTTCAGGTTGCGTGTCAACGTAGTACGATCCATTGCCAAGCTCTGAGCCAATCCATTTATGGTTCCAGAATTCAAAAGCGAAATCCCCACTAAAATCGTAAACTGCGTCGCCAATAAACCACTAGGCTTCAATTCTTGATCAAAGAATTGTGTCACCACTCGTGAAGCTTTACGCAAGTTGAAGCAAGTACACAAAACACTAACTTGGTTGAGTTGAGCTAAGTTGGCTTGAAGCATTTTCTTTTCCATCTTCATTAAGTGTATATACACTTATTATCTATGTCAAGCCTGTATCATCTACTCTCATATAGAGAGTCATCGTAGTCAGGATTGGGGACAAAAATAACAAGAATACTGTTTCACCTCAAACGCTTTACCTATCTTGCTTTCAACTTGCTTGTCGTCCCCCTCAAATCAGTTTCTTTTGACTATAACACCCTCACAACTCTGGCAATTGCCAGTCAATTTCCGGCTTACCACAAGCAGTTAAGGCTGAATTAATAGCGGAAAAAGGTTTACTACCAAAAAAGCCATTTCGTGCAGAAAGAGGTGAAGGATGGGCAGATTGTATAACCGGATGTCGAGTTGTATCAATCAATTTCAGCTTCTTTTGTGCATATCCACCCCACAGCACAAACACCACCGGATCACTTTTTTCATTAACCCTATTAATAACTGCATCCGTAAAAGTTTCCCAACCTTGATTTTTATGAGAATTTGGTGTGTGCGCTCTTACAGTCAAAACCGCATTCAGCATCAACATACCCTGTTTAGCCCACTGCACCAAATAGCCATGCTTGGGAATATCACAACCTGCATCGGCTCTGAGTTCTCTGAAAATATTTACCAGTGATGGTGGTGGTTTAATCCCTGGTTTGACAGAAAAGCATAATCCATGTGCTTGGTTTTCATTGTGATAGGGATCTTGTCCCAACAACAACACATTCACTTGTTCATAAGGTGTCAATTCAAAAGCAGAAAAAACATCTTTCTCAGGTGGATAAATAGTATGAGATAGCTGTTCCTTGATCAAAAAATCTTGGAGTTTAGCAAAGTATGGTTTTGCCAATTCTTCAGCTAGAACTGGTTGCCAAGAATCAGGAAGTTGGAGATTTTTCATTGTCCAGACTTAAATTCCAAAGGACGTTCTATATCATCTTCACCCAAATACTCACCATTTTGAATTTCTAGAATCACTAGAGTAATAGATCCTGGATTTTCAACCTTATGCAGAGTTGCTGCGGGTACATAGGTTGACTGATTACAATTGAGCAATATTTCCTCATCACCACAAGTTACCTTAGCCACACCAGACACTACCACCCAATGTTCATGTCGATGATAATGAATTTGTGCTTTAATGCCGTGTCTAGGCTTAATTTCCACGCGACTAATTCTATAATTTTCACCCTCTTCTAAAACTTCCACATTACCCCAGTAACGTTCACCGGAATGGGAAGAAGAGTTATCTAGATTAGACTGAAGCTCATTCTCATGCTGATTCATAACTAATTTTCCTACCTTAAATATCGTAAATCAATAATTAACAAGAGGTAAAAATCATTCATTTGTGTACACAATCATATTATACATAAATACTTCTTAGCTAAAGAAGGATTTATTAGATAAAACAAATTGCTCAAATTCTAGGACTGGTAATGCACAACTAAATAAAAATCCTTGAATAGCATCGCATTTTTGTTGCCGCAAAAATGATAATTCTGATTCTGTTTCTACTCCTTCAGCAACTATTTTAAGATTTAAACTATGACCCATTTGAATCAAGGCTTTTGTAATTGCCGATTTTTGATAATCTTGGGTGATATTTTGAATAAAACAACGATCAATCTTAAGTGTATTAATGGGAAAATATTTTAAATAACTTAATGAAGAATAGCCAGTACCAAAATCATCTACTGCAATTTTGATACCCAACGAACGTAATTGATTCATAGTAGCGATCGCACTATTAACATCTTGCATAATCATGCTTTCTGTCAATTCAATTTCTAGCCCTGGCATTTCCAAATCATTCGACTTAATCAAGTCTATAATTTGGACAATTAAATCTAGTTGATTAAATTCAATAGCTGACAGATTGACAGAGATAGTCAAAGAATTAATCCCGGCATCACGCCAGATTTTAATTTGTTGACAAACTTTTTTTAATACCCATTTACCAATGGTCATAATCAAACCATTAGATTCTGCTATAGGAATAAACTCAGTTGGTGATATTACTCCTAGTTCAGGACTTTGCCAACGCAGTAAACTTTCTGCTCCAATTATTTTGCCACTATAGATATCTATGATTGGTTGATAATAAATCTCAAATTCCTCAAAATGATTATCTATAATCGCTCGATGTAATTTTTTATCCAATAGCTGCATTCTAGGAGTAAGTTTATTAATCGCAGTTTGATATGATAAATATTTTCTTAAATTTGCATATTTTTCCAATTTATTGAGGACGGCACTCAATAATTCAGAACGAGTAAATGGTTTAGTTAGATAATCATCTGCTCCCATATCCATCCCTTGGCGGAAATCAGATTTAGCAGCTTTAGCAGTCAAAAAAATAAAGGGAATTGTTGCAGTTATTGGTTCTTTTTTTAATGCTGTTAATACCTCATAGCCATTAAGTTCTGGCATCATCATGTCGCACAAAATCAAATCTGGTATTTCCGATATCGCCAAATTTAAGCCAGTTCTGCCATTAGCAGCAGTGATTGCTTCAAAATCTTCTGCTGTTAGTAAATCTAAAATATTTTCTCGAACTGATTCTTCATCTTCAATGATTAAAATTTTATGCATAATTTACCTCATATTATATTTTTCATTGGTAGTTTAACAGTAAACTTTGTACCCCAGCCTACCTGACTGATGACATGAATTGAACCTTGGTGAATATCTACACATTTTTTGACAATAGCTAATCCTAAACCAGTCCCTAAAATATTACCGACATTTTTAGCCCGATGAAAAGATTCAAATAATCGAGGTAGATCTTCTTCCGGAATACCAATTCCCTGATCTTGTATTTCAAATACTGCCTGTTTATTTTCACAACTGAGGGTAAACTTAACCAGAGTACCATCTGGAGAATATTTGAGGGCATTGGAGAGTAAATTACTGAGAATATGCCCTACTAATTTATCATCCATATAACAGGATATGGATTCATATTCACTACTAAAAGATAGCAAATGTTGATTTTTCAGATTCAACTGTAATTCTTCTACTAAGTGACGGCAGTATTCGACTAAATCAAACAATAATGGCTTATATTCCAATTTTCCTGCTTCTGCCTTGCCGATCATCAAAATATCATTTAACATTTCCGTGATTCTCTGGACTGCGCTTTGAATGCGATGCAGATGAGTTAGTTGTTTTTCTTGTGTCCATTTATGGCGGTAATGTTCTAGCAACTCTGAGGAAGAAAGAATAGTGCTTAATGGGGTACGGAATTCGTGAGAAGTCATAGAGATAAAGCGAGATTTGAGTTCGTTGAGTTCTTTTTCTTTCTCTAGTGCTACTCTCAATTCTTGCTCTAATTGCTTACGATTGGTAATATCAGTTTGAATACCAATGTAGTGAGTTAAATAACCATCAGTGTCATAAACAGGAGAAATATTTAACTCTTGCCAGAATAGGCTGCCATCTTGACGGTAGTTACGTAAAATCACGGTACAGTCTTGTCCTGCCTGCATGGCAGTGCTAAGTTCTTGTAATCCTGGTTGATGAATATCAACACCTTGAAGCAAACGAAAATTCTGCCCCATGACTTCTGCTGCTGAGTAGCCAGTCATCCGTTCAAAAGCTGGATTAACATAAATAATTGAACTATCAGGGCTGGTAACATCAGCTATGACAATACCGTTACTACTAGCAGCGATCGCGCGATCGCGCAGTCTTAAACCTTCCTCAATTAATTTCCGCTGAGTTATATCTGTATAAATACTAACAAATGAAACTATTTTATTAGTGCTATCTTTAATGGCATCTATACGTAAATCAATTTGGACATTTTGATGACCACGAGTTTGCATAGTTATTTCACCACGCCAAGGCTCACCTCTCTGGACAGTCTTAAATACTTGGTTAAATATTTCTTTTTTAGTAAAATTAGCTGATAATCCACCACAACTATTCAATTGAGAAAAAGTATAATCAAATACTTCCACGAAAGCAGGATTGACATAAATAGCCTTGCCAGTAATATCTGTAATACTAATAGCATCACTTGTGCTTTCTATTGCCTTATGTAACCTTAATAAAGACTTTTCTGCTAATTTGCGTTCTGTGATGTCGCGGGTAACTTTAGAGAAACCACGTTGCTTTCCTGTTTCATCATGCAATGGCGTTAAAATACAATTTGCCCAAAAGTGAGAGCCATCTTTGCGAAGAAAAACACTCTCACATTCACATCGACCGTTAATTGCTGCTATTTTTAATTGTTGCTTTGGGATATTGCTTAAAACATCTTCTGGTCGGAAGAAGCAAGAGAAATCATGCCCAATTATTTCTGATGCCTGATACCCAGTAATACATTCTGCACCAGAATTCCAACTCATCACCCTGCCTTCAGGATCAAGCATATAAATTGCATAGTCTTTAACACCTTCTACTAATAAACGAAAATATTCTTCGCTTTGACGCAGTTCTTCTTGATCGCGTTTACGGCTGGTAATATCTGTGGAAATACTACATACAGCATAAGGAGTATCATTAACATCCTTTAAAGGAAACTTCACAGATAAGTAAGTGTGTAAACCATCTGGGTGGGGAGCAACTTCTTCTATTTCTAGAGGAATACCACCAGCCATGACTTGAGAATTGCTGACCGCGAATGCTTGAGCAACATCATGAGGCCAAACATCATACACACTTTTACCGACTATCTGCGCTTGAGTAATATTAAATAGCTTTTCATATTGGTGGTTCACTAGCAGATATTTATTTTCAGGATCGAGTAGATACATTACCGCTGGGAAATTATCCAAAATCGCTTGTAGTTGCTGTTGCATTTCCCATAACTTTGCTGCTTCCTGCTTGCGAATAGTGATATCTCGATCAATACCACGATAACCACCAAAGTTGCCATCGACATCAAAAATTGGAACTCCGTTGGTTTCCATAACTACCAAGTGTCCATCTCGATGATATTGAATGTTCTCCACGCATTTAAATGATTGTCTGTCCGCAAAAAGTGGCAAGAAAATCTTGATAACACGCTCTGCTTCTGCTGGTGGCATCAATTCAAAGGGGCTTTTTCCTAATACTTCTTGGGGTTCATAACCTAAAATATCGCGGACTTTGGGACTGACATAAGTATAAATGCAGTTTTCATCAACTTCCCACACCCAATCAGTAGTCGCTTCAACTAAGTTGCGGAAACGTTCTTCGCTTTCTCGCAGCGCAGCTTCAGTTTGTTTGCGCTTGATGCCAAGGGCGATTTCATCAGCAACAATTCCCATTGAGCTAAAAGTAGTTTCTGTGAGGGACTGAAAGGAAAACATAGCAATTACACCTATTGTTTCTCCTTCCACAATTAAGGGATAACCTGCGAAGGCCACTATTCCTTTTTGCTTTGCCCACTCTTGATTACTAATGTGCGGATCATCCTGAACAGAGTTAGTCAAGTGGGGTTTACCTTCTTGGGCAATCAAACCAATCTTAAATTGACCAACTGCCACCAGTCTGTGATTTTCATCAATATCAGTATATGTCCCTGAACTGGCTTGTAATTCTAATACTTGCTCTTCTGTATTCAGTATCCAGATGCGAGCAAAAGCAGCATGAAGATGTTTAACCAAAGCATCAGTGCAACCACGCATCATATTTTCTAAAGTTTCTGTCTGAGTCAGAATAGCATCTACTTCCGAGCGAAAATCTGCTAACCGCACTCGTTCTACCAGTGCTGCTTCTACTCGTTGGCGATCGCGCAACACAGCTTGTTTTTCGCTAATATCAGTAACTGTACCGATGTAAGTAATTTCTTCTCCAGTTTTTGAACATTCGGCAACTATCTGACCAACCACCCACCTGATTTCTCCATTCGGATGTTGAAACCGATATTCGGAACAAAATGATAGGTTTTGGGTTACAGTTTGATGCCATTCTGCTTGAATCCGCTCTTGGTCTTCTGGATGAATAGTACTTATCCAGGTCATACCACCTATCTCATCTGGGACTCTACCAGCAATTTCGCACCAACGGTCATTAGCGTAGTGAAAATGTCCCACTGCATCGGTGCAGAATAAACCCACAGGAGAAACTTTGGCGATCGTGTGATATCTCCGTTCACTGTCCCGGAGTGCAACTTCTGCGGTGACGCGGTCGTGAATATCTGTATTTGTGCCGAACCAATTGATAATTTGCCCTTGTTGGTTACGCAATGCTAAGGCTCGTCCCAAATGCCACCGATACGTTCCTGATGATTGCTGGAGGAGACGAAATTCTACTTCATAATTTGCACCTGTGGCTAGAGATATATGCCAAGCTGCAAGACTATTTGGTAAATCATCGGGATGTACCCATTCCTGCCATTTCCAATTTAAAATTTGCTCTGAGGTGCAGGAAAAGTAATCTAGGGTGCGTTGGTTGATGTATTCGAGACTGCCATCTGGAAGCGCAATCCATACTTGCTGGGGGATGGATTCAGCTAAGAAGC
The DNA here is from genome assembly GCF_057568715.1 of Anabaena sp. EIM26. Lineage (NCBI taxonomy): Bacteria > Bacillati > Cyanobacteriota > Cyanophyceae > Nostocales > Nostocaceae > Anabaena > Anabaena sp. EIM26. The sequence continues at coordinate 5,509,537 of NZ_CM172472.1, forward strand.
GAAAGCGCTCTTCACTTTTTTCTAAAGCATCTAAAGCCTGTTTTCGCTCGGTGATATTTTCTAATGTGCCTAAAATACCTACTACATTCCCTCCCTTATTGTACAGAGGGACTTTGTTTGTCTCTAGCCAAAGCTGATCGCCATCTGCTTGCTGATGAGGTGTAATAGTTTGATACTGAGGTTGATTAGTCTTCATCACTTGGGCATCACAGGAACGGTAGAAGTCTGCTTGCTCCCAATTGGCAACTAAATCATAGTCTGTCTTGCCAACAATATCTTGGGGATTTTCTAAACCAACCATTTTGGCAAAGTTGCGATTACAGCCCAAAAAGACGGAATTTATGTCTTTCCAGAAAATATTATGGGGAATAGTATCTATAATTAACTGCAACATTTGCTGAGATTGCAAAAGTTGATTTTCTACTATCTGGCCATTCTTACTGTGCGCTGAGTGCAAGGCATACGTTCCATGAATGCGATCGCACAATGCTGCTGTTAAAGGCAGATCACTAATTTCTTCTCCTACTGCTTCTAGAACTAAACAAATACCTTCCGGGGTGATGATACTGATAAGTCGATCTTGCTCATCTACAACTGCAAATAACTGCAATTTAGACTGGGATAATGATGAAATTACTGTTATTAAAGTATTAAATGAATGCATATTCAGTTTTATGACTGAGGTCTGCATCACTTCAGCAATTTGGACATTTTTTAAGTCAGCCTCAGAAGCGACAAGCTGCACTATGTCTTGCGGTGTCAAGCATCCCACTACCTCTGAAGCTGATTTAATCAAAACACATGGATATTGTAGAGCTATTGGCGAGATAACTTTTGGTGCGATCGCACCGTTTTGATGTAATCTATCCGTAGGACTTATAGGCATCGCTGCGATCGCATCCAAGACATATGTTTCTGGCGTAGCCGTCAACGCCGAACAGTAAATTACCGACTCTAAGCTTTTGAGGACGAAATAGTTAGGTGATACTTGCATATTTGATTTAAATAGCCACTAGCAAAAAATAATTATCTCAAACAGCTGATATATTGAGGTCAGATCTAGTCCCAGAAGGCAAGAACGCAAATTTTATGAGCTTTATAAGCTTTCTTGACTAGCTAGTTAATTTCCCCAGCTTGCACTAAATAATTGTGACCCGAAATTAATATTAATATAATGAGTAAAAATACGGTAAACTTCTTGGTCAAAAAATACTATAGTCTTGCTTCACTTGCTTAGATACATAATCTACAAGCAAGAAGATTTTAACTATCCAATTAATTAATATAAACTGCATTTACTGTGAAAGCTATAGTTTTTTAAAATCCGGATCAAGCTCAGAAATTAACCCACTACTCAATAATATACTTTTATTAAAAACTTCAGGTTTAAATATGGACGGCATTTAATTGAAGATTTCAAATTTTAGTCGTCATCCTGTTAAAAACTTGCAGATGCTATGTAAGAATTCAGGAGTTAGAAAGAATAAAGAAAGAGGAAAGGAAGAGTCTTTGCACAAGTCCTAATTTTATCTATAGCGATCCTATTTGAGTTAAACACTGATTGGTATGGGTAGTAGGGAATAGGGAACAGGGAAAAGAAAGCGTTCATAAATCATTTAGGATTGCTATATGATAAGAATTCAGGATACAGAATGTTTAATATAGCAAGAAACCCTTAACAGAAAAGAAAAATATTCTTCTTCCTTCTTCCTTCTTCCTTCTTCCTTCTTCCTCCTGACTCCTGACTCCGAACTCCTGACTCCGAACTCCGAACACCTAACTCCTGACTCCTGACTCCGAACTCCGAACTCCGAACTCCGAACTCCTGACGATGCTATTTATTTATTACCCTCCGCTCACCGTAACGCAATAGCCTTTCTATTATTAAAAGTCGATTTTCCCAGACTTTAACTTGATAAGGATTTTCCTTAGCTGTCACAATCATCCAAATTCTAAATTTAGACTGGAAGCGATTGAGTAATGCTCTGGCACTAATTAAATTACGAGGAGAAGGTGAAACTGCAAGTTGATTTAAAATATTTTGTAATTCTTGAGACTGGTTCTTAAAAGTAGAAATTGTATTTGCAGACATTTGTGATTGACCCTTTTCTCGCACAAATTGCCATTCTTTTTCAAGAGCCATGTAGCGTAAAGCCGCAGTACGAAATGGCTGACGTTGAGGAATCGGATCATTTTTGTAATTTTGCACATTACCCTGGGTATTACTAAATATTTCGTCTAACTCGTTATTAAAATTATCTGCTGCAAATAGAGCATAACCACTGACAGGTAAATCTCTCAACATTTGCAGTTGATCAAAAGCCCCCACTGTAGGCAACGAGAGCAGACGAATTCCCGGAACCAACAAAGTAGAACCTAACTTAGTAGAACTAATCCAAGGTTGCGCCAGTCGTTGAAAACGAGGAGTATCCAAAGCATAAGTCATTGGCACAACTAAATCTATATCTCCTCGTCTAGCCCAAACTTCCCAACGCTGTTGAATCTTTTGCACCCTTTCATATTCTGGTAACGGAAATACAGCCACAGATAAAATTAAATTTGCTCGTTTTTGGCGTAACATCTGTGATACTTCAGCAACAAAGCTATCAACTTGTTCAGTGCGAAATGTCGTCCATTTTTGCCACAAATCTCTCTGCGTAGGAGTAACATTCACAGGATCTACACCAGTTTGTTGTTGAAATTGCTCTCTTGCTGCTTTACCATAACCATAAATTCGACCTACAAAAGGGTCTTGAAAAGGATAACGAATGTAATCTAAATGTAGACCATCTACCTGATAGCGAGTCAAGATTTCTTCGTACAGTTTTAATAAATATTGACGTACTTCAGGATTAGCTGGGTCTAAAAAAGGCTTGGTTTGACCACTGGGGATCATTTGTCCACGTTGATCATAGTTTGCCCAATTAGGATTAGCAGCTAACACAGGGCCTGGATAATCAGGGCGGACATTGATAATTTCATTGTGAGGGCGATTACCAGCAGCAAAAGTCCAAACCCAAGCGTGTAATTCCATTCTTCGTGCATGGGCTAATTTCACAGCCACTGCTAAGGGGTCCCAATCTTTAATTAAGGGGTTTTGCTCTGGTGCAACCTGACTGGGATAAATTGTATAACCGGCGTTGACAGTTTCAAAAAATATGGTGTTAATTCCAGCTTGGGACAAACGATCAAAAATCTGTACTAATCCCGCTTCATTTTCAGCTTTAACTATTGTTCCTCTATCTAACCAAACTGCACGAATTTCTGGTTGAGCTATGCGTTGATTAATAGGAAACTGCTGCCATAAATTAGTCTTGGTCTTTAACCATTCCTGACGAGCCAAAGCATATTTTTTTTGGGCAATTAATACAGGAATATTTTTGGCAACTTCCCTAGCTTGGGCTAAGTTTTGCTCTAAACTGAGGTCTGTAGTTTCTAATCCAGTGGATGCTAATTTGTCACTGTCTAATTTTAAGGTTTGGAGTTTACTGACGTTACTATAACCATGAACTGAAGCTGCTAAATGGGCGCTTTCCACTCGACCAATCAGATTCTCTAATTCTTTTTGAAGTGCTACTGCATCTTTACTATCAATAGGCTGATTAGAATTGGGTAAAACATCCAAACGAACTGCTGTTTCGAGTTGATCAATTGCCTCCTGTAAATTTTGAGAAACAGGTTTTGGTTGGGTGTTAGGGTTCCGAGAAGTCACCTGTCTAGGCTGGATTCTAGTTTTGGGCAAATTAGGCTTTTTTTGAGAAATGACCCGCCTCAGTTGGGTTCTAGTCTTGGGAAAATTGGGCTTTTTATCAGAAATAACTCGTCTAGGCTTAGTTCTAGTCTGAGTTGGATTGATGTTGCTGAGTGTAGGGCTTTGTGTAGTAGTTGGCACATTTTCCGAAGCAGGAGAACAATTGGCAGCCTCTCCCACAATTTTTGTATTTGGCCATTTTAAATAACGACTGAGTGCAGCTTTTAACCAAGCGGTATCTAAATCGGCTGTTGCAGCAGTATCTATTCCCAAGCGCCAACCTAACAAAGTGGAACGCTCGGTTGTCAGTACTGCTGATTGCTGATCTTGGGAGTTCCAAACAGCAGCAACCTGAGTACTAGGATGATCAGAAATCATCACAGCACCGACAACTTTACCAAAGAGTTCTTTTCGGTTTGCCCATTCTGGGGAATTTGTTTTTGCTGGTTGCAACTCTTGAGCTTGACTGAGGCTAAATGCCCAATAACCCCCTAGCAAAGTTCGCAATAACTGACGCACTCCTGGGGTTGATAAGCTACCTACAGGGCCACTGGCAATTAAGCGTCCTCCCCGACTCATCCATTCTTCTAGTGCGATCGCTTGTACTGGCGTTAAAACCTCTACATTTGGCAATAACAATACCTGTTGCTTACCTAAATCAGCCACATTTTTCACACTATCTAGAGGAATTACACAATATTTTGCACCTACAGCCTGTAAGCGGGTAGTGATTCCTTTCCATTGATTGCTATTCTCTTGGCTTTTAATTACGCCCAATACATTTACTTCTGTTGCCGCTTTTGTTGGCAATATTGCCAATAAATTAAAAACCAAAAAATTAATATTTACAATAAACAAGCTCGCAATTTTAATTTTTATATGATTATGCACCAGATATTCCTCACACATTAATTCAGTTCGTAGGGTATGTTACCGCTTTCTAACACACCGTTTCTGTGATTATTGGTGCGTTACGGAAGCCTAACGCACCCTACAAATTCGATATTTTTTAAATTGGAAGTCTCTTAGTTTTTAGGAAATACAAGTATTGATTAAATCCTCAACTCCCGCTACTGGGAATATTTGGGTATTTAGTTGACGTGCTACATCTTCGATACTGGCATCATCTAAAAATATTAATTCACCATGTTTGAGCATAACGCTAGGCAGCAAAATACCCTCACCTAAATCTTGCCCTTTTAAGTTCAAAAGTAAATCATGTCCGGTTAATAATCCCGTAACACTGATACTCTGCCCCCAGTAATCGCTGCATAATGCCTGCATATTTATTTCTAAGCCTTCCACAGCATTTAATTGTTTGACGATAGGTTTAAATGCCTGTTCCACAGCGTTACCAACAACCCAAGTTAATTTTTTTTGGGGGGATACTTTTAATGGTAGTAATTCGTGAGCAGCTTGGGTAAATTGCTTGATAAACAACCGAATAGAACCAACACCATTATCAATTTGAGGATATTCCTCATATTCAGCTTCACTGGGCAATTCTTCACCAGCAATCAAAAACCATTCATCTGCTAACCAAGCCACACTAGAACCAAATTGTTCCCGAAATTTGTGAGAGAGTGATTTAACTTGAGAAATTACTTCCTGCGCTTTTTCTCGCGTCACGGGTACAAGTTCATCTTCTTGGGGACGAAATCTGGTTAAACCGACGGGAACAATTGCTATTGATGCTACCGCAGGTATTTCTCCGGTATGAAAAGATGTTAAATCTCTCAATGTTTGCTCTAGATGTTCACCATCATTGATCCCCGGACAAACCACTACTTGAGCATGAATTTGTAATCGTCTTTCTTGAAACCATTTGAGTTGTTTTAAAATCTGCCCTGCACGATTATTTTTTAACAGCCTAGTTCTAATTTCTGGTTCTGTGGCATGAACAGAAACATATAAAGGGGATAAACGCATTTGTTCGATACGCTGCCATTCTTTTTCTGATAAATTGGTCAGAGTTAGATAAGAACCATACAAAAAACTCAGCCGATAATCATCGTCTTTGAAGTACAAACTAGAACGTTTCCCTGGTGGTTGTTGATCAATAAAGCAAAAGGGACAACGGTTATTACACTGAATTAAACCATCAAATAAAGCGGTTTCAAATTCTAATCCTAAGTCATCATCATAATCTTTTTCAATTTCAATATGATGGGTTTTGCCAGCAGTATCTAAAACTTCTAGTTCTAAAACTTCATCAGCACACAAAAACTGATAATCAATTAAGTCACGGGGTTGTGTCCCATTAATAGCAACAATCGCATCACCCGCTTCAAAGCCAATTTCAGCCGCTATTGATTCGGGAAGCACCTTGGTAATTTTGGCAGGATGAATGGTAGTCATGGAAAAGTGGTAATGGGTGATTGGTAATGGGTGATTGGTGAGTACCGAGTACCGAGTGGTTGACTCTCGTTTCTACTCATTACTCGCTACTCATCGCTTTGTACTAAACTTGCTCCCTGCCTCCTGTCTCCTATCCTTGCCAGCCAAATGCGATCGCTAATAAGATAGAAATACCGAAGGCTAATCTGTACCATACGAAAACCATTGTGTTTTTGGTTTGTAAATACCGGATTAGAAATGCAATTGATAGGTAGGAAAAGATAAAGGTTGAAATAATTCCGACAATTAACAGTAAAACAATGTTATTTGGCAACTCTTGGGCTTGAAATAGCTTAAATATTTTCAGACTTTTATAAAGGGTGGCAATAGTCAGAGTGGGAAACCCTAACAAAAAGGAGAATTTAGCTGCTGTTTCTCGCTCTAAGCCTAAAAATAAGGCAGTTGTCAATGTAGAACCAGAACGAGAAACGCCGGGAATTAAAGCTAGAGTTTGTCCTAATCCTACTAAAATACCATCTCTAATTTGTAATGAATCAAATCCTCGCTTGCGAGTGCCAATTTTTTCGGCTAAACCTAGTAAAATTGCCATGACGATTGACATTATAGCAATAATTAATGCACTATCAGGTAAAACGTCTTTTAAAAGAAAGCCAATAGTTAATGCAGGTATTGTTCCGACTGCAATACCTACAGTAATTTTCCATTCTTCTCGTTCCCAGTCTTTATCCTTGAGTGTTTTGATTGCACCTTTAAGAATACTAGAAATTAGCGTCCAAAAATACCATAAAATTGCTAGAACACTACCAAATTGAATAGCATCGACGAAATCTTTAGAACCTAGTTCTTTCCAAGCAAATACCTTAGTGACAATTAACAGATGTGCGGTGCTACTAATCGGTAAAAACTCGGTAATACCTTGCACAATACCGAGAATAAATGCTTGCATTAGTCCTTGAACAAGGTTGACTCCATTAGTTGTCGCTTCGCTAGGTACTCCTACCTGCAAAATCTGCCCCCATACAGGCAATAGCAAGTCGATACTGCCTGTTGCTAAGATTATCGCCATTTACCACGCTCCCAAAATGAATAAATAACTTGAGAAAATTATCCAACTTTACCTGCTTCTCGTCATTTATTCCGGGCAACATCCTTAGAGATGAACAAATTTAAAGTATAATCAAGATGCCCCCTGGGGGGATTTTAGAGTATGATACTTTATGATAAGTAAAGTTTAGTAACAAATATTAAAAATTTTGATTAATAATACATTGTCCTCTTACACCACTACTAATACTGATTTGCACACCACTGATACCGGATACGGGGGAATCAAGGAGTTAGAGTCTACTCTATCGTTATCGGCTTCTTTTCCTGCTGTCATCTCTAGGAGGCAAACCTGGCTAGTGTTTGCAGCAGCGATGTTTTTGGTAACAGTACCAGTATTTATAGAAGCGCCGTTAGTGCGATCGCTCCCCAGCGTTAGTCTAGTAATGACAGGATTTTGGGTTTGGCTGAGTTTGACATTAATGTCACGTCCACAAACCTACATTTGGGGGGATTTACTCCTAGGATTTAGCTGGAGTTGGTTAACAGGAGCAATTTACTGGGGCTGGTTACGGTGGGAACCTCTATGGCACTTACCCATAGAATCTATTGGACTACCCTTTGCGATCTGGTGTTTATGGCGAAATTGGGGCAAAGTCGGGAACTGGTTTTATTTAGGTTCTCTATTCGGCACAGTTTTAACCGACGTGTATTTTTATTTAGTGGATTTAATGCCCTATTGGCGACAAATTATGAGAACAGATGCCGATGGGGCTTCACAAATCTTAAAAAATGCTTTAGCGCAAGTCCTAACCCCTTGGGGAGAAACCTGGGCAATCATTCTCGCCCTAGCGTTATTAACAGTCGGAATTTTCTCTTTGGGTAAAACACAATGGCACTGGTACGCCTTTAGTGGAGCAGTTTTGAGTACAATCTTAGTAGATAGTCTGTTTTTATTAGCAGCGGTTTTTGCCTAAATCTATCAAACAGACTTGAGCAAGGAACAACATAAAAATTGCAGATAAATTTGTAAAATTCACACCCCAGAGCCGTAAATTTGTAGATATTAACTAAATTTGAACAGAAGTTACCCACTATATCCGCAGGTTAGTATTCCGAATCAGCGATGGGTACTTCACTAAGCTGTATATTAGTTTCTGATGACTGCTGTGTGTTGATTTAGCTATCAGCTATCAACCAAAGGATGAGGTCAGAACAAATAAGTACCCGATCAGCCTCCAGAGTCACTAGCGGGGTTGAATTTGTACTCCATACCTCTGCACTTTAGCCCACAGTTGACGGCTTCTAGCTAAAAGCGTTGATTTATGTTTGATGGAAAGAGGTAGAAAATTGTGAAAGGATTAGTACGTTTATTAACAGTGTTTAGTCTGTTGCTAGGCAGTTGGGGATTATTGGGAACTACTCAAATCGCCCAAGCGGCAAGTTTTAGCAACGTTACTTTGTTTCAAGTCCCAGTTTTGGCAATTTCACGTCAAAATCGGGCAGATGCCAAGCTAGGAACGGAATTTGGTAAAAAAATTGATTTGAATAATACCAACATTGCCGCTTTCCAACAATATCCAGGGTTATATCCCACTCTAGCCAAGAAAATTATCAGCAATGCTCCCTACCAAAAAGTAGAGGATGTATTGAATCTACCCGGATTGAGCGAGAGTCAAAAATCCAGACTGCAAGCCAATTTTGACAACTTTACCGTCACCGAATACGAGCCTAACTTCAATGAAGGAGACGATCGCATTAACAACGGTATTTATAGATAACTAAATGGGACTGGGGACTGGGAATTGGGGACTGGGAACTGGGGACTGGCGACTGGAGACTGGGAAAAATTATTTAGATACTTTTTTCCATTACCATTATTCACTACTCACTACCCATTACCCACTACCCACTACCCACTACCCACTACCCATTACCTAATGTCTCAAATAGATATTCCTAGCCAATTTGATGTTTTAGTAGTCGGTGCAGGTGCTGCTGGACTATACACAGCATTGTGTCTACCAGAATCCTTACGAGTCGGCTTGATTACTAAAGAAACAGTGACTTTATCAGCCAGTGATTGGGCCCAAGGTGGCATTGCCGCAGCCGTATCCCCAGAAGATTCTCCCAAACTGCACATTGAAGACACATTAAAAGCAGGGGCGGGTTTATGTGATGTCGAAGCTGTAGAATTTTTAGCTGAAAATGCTCCTAGCTGTATTGAATCATTAGTTAACTTGGGTGTAGCCTTTGACCGTCACGGTAGTTCCTTAGCTTTCACCCTAGAAGCAGCCCATTCTCGTCCTCGTGTTCTTCATGCCGCAGATACTACAGGTAGAGAAGTAACTACTACTCTTGCAGCCCAAGTACTACACCGCCACAATATCCAAATTATCCAACAAGCCTTAGCTCTGAGCTTATGGATAGAAGCAGAAACAGGTCGCTGTCAGGGAATTAGTCTGTTTTATCAAGGGCAAGTTACATGGGTCAGGGCTGGTGCTGTAGTCTTAGCCACAGGTGGGGGTGGTCAAGTGTTTGCCCAAACCACTAACCCAGCCGTTAGTACAGGGGATGGTGTAGCGATCGCTTGGCGGTCTGGTGCTATCCTGAGAGATTTAGAATTTGTCCAATTTCATCCCACTGCGCTTACTAAACCAGGACGCTTTTTAATCAGCGAAGCTGTTCGCGGTGAAGGAGCGCATCTGATAGATGATGAAGGGCGACGTTTTGCTTTTGACTACCATCCAGCCGGAGAACTTGCACCGCGAGATGTGGTGAGTAGAGCTATTTTCAGCCATTTGCAAAATACAGCCGTTGATCTAGCCACTGCCCATGTTTGGTTAGATATGCGCTCCATTCCCCCTGAGAAAATTCGCCATCGCTTTCCCAATATTATTCAAGTTTGTCAGCATTCGGGTATTGATGTCTTTAATGAACCTGTTCCGGTTGCCCCTGCTGCTCATTACTGGATGGGTGGTATTTTGACAGATTTGATGAATCGTACCAATATTCCTGGTTTGTATGCTGTAGGCGAAACTGCTAGTACTGGAGTGCATGGAGCCAATCGCCTCGCTAGTAATTCTCTATTGGAATGTATCGTCTTTGGGGCGCAAATGGCTGATATTGAAAATGAATTAAGCAACAGTAAACTTCAAGTCTCGGAATCTATATTAAATCCTTTATCTTGCATCTTTTCTGCCAGCGAGTGGCAAACTCAACAAGCACAAATAGAAGCAATCAGAGAAAAATTACCCCGTCTAGTCTGGGAAAGTGCTGGCATTTGTCGAGAAGAATCTGGTTTAGAAAGTGCGATCGCTACAATTGAATCTTGGCAACAAGATTTCACTAACTTACCTTTGAGTCAATTCTTGCAAAGTTTACGTCCCACAGAATCAGCCCGTTTCAATCTCCCCAATATTGATCAGCAATTGCGACTTTGGGCAGAAACGCGCAATTTGTTAGATGTAGCTTACCTAATTCTTAAAAGTGCTGCTTTTAGAACTGAAAGCAGGGGTGGACACTACCGCCTAGATTATCCCCAACCAAATCCAAATTGGCAAGTTCACACAATTGTGCAGAATCATAGTTGGTGGAAATCTCACTAAACATCATCTAAATTTTATCTACTCTTTTTTTTCTACAAGGTTAAAATTTAACCCATATTAACGCGTTCCGCTACCATGTTGACTGTCCGGTGCGCCATAGTTTGGTGGACTATAGATATCTAGAGCAAACGTATTCGTTTCTTGAGTTCTGGCGTTCGGGCTTTCTGTATCACTAAAATTATGAACAATAAAGCTATGAAAGATTTTTGTCACCTCTGTCATATTGGGTATTAGTATGACAGCACTGACTATACATAAGACCACAATACTTGTGATTTTTGCATTAGTATCAAAGCATCTTCTCTTACTGACTAGCATATAAATGCATTTCTGCCTCTTTTCGGTGTCTACTGTAGACTGAGTGGATTATTCGGACAAAATCAAACCTTTTTATAGTTAGTTATTGTTGTTAGCAATTAACGACTGAACTGAAAATTAGCTTTCTCCTCAGCTTTGAAAATATTGTTGTTGAATAACATACTCTTAAATTAAGAAATATTCCTTGTATGATTTTTGAATCATCGCTCCAGAGATGGATATTCATCATATTATTTAGGCATAAATTAACTATTTGACTTATTTTTAACCAAAGCTTAACTTTTTTCTGTGTAAACACCCAAACCACTCCATCAAAACTTACAAGAATTTAGAAAAAATTATTAGTTGTAACTTAAATTATTAATTTACGAGTATAAAACACTAATTTAAGTTTATATAAACAAATATTAAGGTAAAGTCACATCATAAATGCTATTTTTTTAAACAAATCTTGATAAAAATATATGAATTGATAAAAAACTGTCAGTATATACTTATTGATATATATAGGAATTATGAATGGTAAAGCACTTTGCTAAGTGCAATAAATTCTAATTTTTTACTCAGCACTCATAACTGTTTTAGTAAACTCGTAGCGATTTCTACCAAGATGTTTGGCCTGGTACATTGCTGCATCTGCTTGCTTAATCAAATCTTCACTATTTTGGCTGTGAGTGGGGTAGATACTAATGCCAATACTGGCAGAAACTGTGGTAGTATGCCCACCTAGAACAATTGGCTCAGTTATCACATTTAAAAGTTTTTCAGCCACCTTCGCAGCTATTTGGAAATTAGAAATAGCGCGTAAAATCACAGTAAATTCATCACCACCCAAACGAGAAACTGTATCACTGGTGCGTAATGAATTATTCAAACGTTGGGCGATAATTACCAACAAGCGATCGCCCATCTCATGACCTAATGTATCATTTACATCCTTAAAGCCATCTAAATCAATAAACAGCAATCCCAACATAAGATGATTAGTTTGTGACCAATTTAGCGATTCATCAAGTTGTTCCAGAAAAAATTTACGATTAGATAGACCAGTTAGAGAGTCATGATAAGCTAATTGACGCAGATGATTTTCTTGAAGTTTTAAAGCATAATTGGAATGAGATAAATCGGCGGCAGTGCGTTTAAGTTCTTCTTCAATTTTTTTACTTTGAGTGATATCTCTAATGATCCCAACTAAAAAGAAATTACCAGCAGCGTCTTTATGCAGGGATCGTTTAGTAGCAATCAAGTAAGTCTTGCCATTCGCATCAGTAAATTCTTCTTCATGTTCCTGGGGTTGCTGAGTCTGAAACAGAATATCATCTTGCTGGCGAAATATATCAGCTTCATGTTGAGGAAAAAAGTTATAATCTGATTTTTCTATTAATAAATTATATGAATAACCAATAAATCGACAATAGGCTTCATTTAAAACAATCAACTGATGTTGTTGATTTTTTACAAAAATGGGATCAGGAATTGCATTGATAATTTGATGTAAAAACTCTTTAGAACGTTTTAATTCTTGTTGTATATAATTAATGTAAAAAATCATAGCAATAGCTGAACTGATAAAAGTCAACCATGCGGGAATAATAGGTATCCACCACCCGCTTAAAAAAGCCAGATAAACAGTTAGATTTAAAGCAAACCCAAACAGTAAAAATATGAATATACTATTTTGGGGTTGGCGGATTTGCCAGATAATAACCATTCCGATCAAAGACCAAACAAAAATCCACAAATTTTCTATATAATCAGGACAGACTTTGAGTAATGGTCTTCCTTGCAGAGCAGCAGAAATTAACTCATTGATAAAATAAGCTTGCAGTTGGACACCAGCTATCGGTTGTGCAGCACTTGTATCCATGAGACGGCCAGAGTACGGAATAAACACAAAATCATGGAGACTTGGTGCAGTAGAACCAATCAAGATCATGCGATCACGAATCCAATGCGCTGGAACTCTATCAGCTAATACATCTGCCAAAGATACATAACGATAATTACAAAGTCCAACAGATACATTATGACAACGGGGTTTAGGAAAATTAGATAAAATTTGGTAGCCCCTAGCATCAGCCCCCACATAACCACCATTGTTACTCTCAAACCGAGGAAAAATAGCCTTACCTAACTGTAAATATTGATGATTACCTTTGGCTGTTTGAGGTGTTATTCCCTCTGACTTTAAATATAATAGAGCCAACTTGAGAGCAAAACTTTCATAGGCTTGATTATTAACGTGCAAATATAACAAGCTCCGGCGAACTTTACCATCAGGATCATAGAGTATATTATTAAACCCTACTTGGTTGCGCTCATTCAGTATTGGTGGAGGTAAAACACTTTCTTTTTTGTTATTTGCTAGTAGTTGAATACCAATCAGATTTGGTATGCTTTTATAAGCATTCTCTAGTTTTTTGTAACCAGACTTTACAGGTAAATCTCTATAAATATCTAAGCCAATTGCACGGGGTTTGTAATCTTTTAACTTAAACAAAACCTGGGCAATGATCTCATCGGGAATCGGCCAAGAACCTGCTTGACGTACAGAAGTTTCATCAATTGCTACTATAGTGATGCGTTCATCTGGCAATTCATAGGGACGTAAGCGAAAAAATTTATCTAAAGTTTCCAATTCTAAAGACTGTAATAAACCTACAGAACGCAAAATTATGACACAAATGGCAATCCACGAAGCAATCATCAATTCTCTGCGTCCTTGACTAAGAACTTGTTTAACTTTAAATACAAGTCTGACAAGATGACTGCTTAACTGCTGATTCATAAAAACCTCGTGGGATTGTGGAACGCTAGAATTAGCAGCCGGACTAATACTGTTTCACTTTAAAGTTGATACAAATAGGCTTGCCTTGAGCGTAGTTGAAAGGGAGCAGGGGGAAGAATCAAACACCAATGATTTGTATTAGGCTTTTTGTGAAATGGTATAAGGCTGAGTGTGGAATATAGAGTATATGTTAAATCCCTAGCTTAATCTATGAACCAAGCCAGGGATAGTGTCATTTATTTGCGGTAGGATGCTCCTGTAATAGTTAAGAACTGGGTATAAGTAATTTATCTAAAATACTTGAAGTTTCGAGAACCCGTATAACCAGTAATCTTTGCCAGTTCGTCTAGGTTCTGCACACCACTGTAGGTTTTACCATTGATGATCCAAGTGGGGAAACTTTGAATTTTCGCAGCTTGACACAGGTCTGGCTTTGCTTTGGGACTGTCATTAGCACACTCTACCTTAATATTATCGTCGATAATTTTTTCAGCTTCTTGGCCAAAAAGTAACTTCTGTTCATGACAGTGGGGACACCAATAAGCACTGTATTCTTTAGCCCCAACTTTAACAAGATGCTCTGCTAAGGCAATTTCTGACTCTCCAGATGTGGTAGTAATTTTCCAGCCGAATTCGGGATTAGGCTCTTCTGTGGGAGTGAAAGTAATTTCCTGAGGTTGACCAGAAGCGGATTCAGCGATGTTACCAGATTTATTCACTCCAGCATAAATGCCTAAAGTGCCAATTAGCGTCACCATCCCGATAATAATGGCAGTGAAAAATATTTGCCCAATATCTTCCCAGTCACGACCAATGATGGTTATTACTAACATACTCAGGGAAAATAAAGCCGAGCCGATACAGTAAGGACATACGGCTTTGATTTGGGATGCCAGTATGTACATTAAGTAACCACTAAACACTGACATAGCGATCGCTCCCACTAATAGCAACCACCAAGTCAGATTTTCCAGTTGTTTACTGCTTTTGTTGTTTTCCCCTGAGTTTAATGCTAAGGGAGCAAGAGCAAATATCAGCATACTGATGTAGGCTAAAAGCCCAAACAAAGCTAATGGTTGACCAAAAACTGTTGCCCAAGGGCTAGAAAGGACATCATTACAGCCCTTAGTACCAGCTTCGGCTACGCAAGCAGCACTTCTGCCAGTCAGCTTTTCAAAGGTGAGATAACCTGTGATGAGGACACCACAGCCAGCGATCGCCCCAATTAATGGACGCGACCATTTATGAATCCAAGGAGTAGAACGACGGCGAATCATAAGTATTTAGTCAGGAGTTCGGAGTTCGGAGTTCGGAGTTCAGGAGTTCAGGAGTTCAGAAGTTCAGGAGTCAGGGGAAAAATAATCAACTTTTGCCTTATTCCCTCTTCACTGTCACCTGTCAACTGTCACCTGTCACCTAAGAATGTAATTTCACAGAAGGAATGGATTTACTTTCACCTTTGGAGTTCCAACTGCGGTGAGCAGCTTCCACAAATTGACTGACGCGAATTGGGTCAATGGGTTGCGAAATTTGACCGTGGCGTTTGAGAGAACTAGAAACAATCACACCATTTGCTGCTTGCATCAGGGTATCAATATTTTCCCAATTAGCTCCGCTCCCAATGAACACTGGTGTACCAGCCGCCGCACCACAAGCAAGTTCCAAATCTTCTAGATTAGGAGGGCTACCAGTTGCCCAGCCTGATAAAATTACCCCATCTGCCAATCCTCTTTCGATTGTGTCTTTGACAGCAACTGTGAGATTAGGTGAACTCAAAGGACGGGCGTGTTTGACCAAGACATCAGCCAGAATTTTCACATCCGAGCCTAGTTCTCGTCGATAGCGCAATAATTGATGGGCTTCACCTTCAATTAATCCTTGGTCAGTAGCCATAACTCCGGTCAGGACATTGACTCTGATAAATTGGGCTTTGACACAACTAGCGATCGCCATTGCACTTTTGCCATCATTTCGCAAAACATTTAAACCTATAGGCAAAGTTACTAAATTCTGTATGCGCTGTACCACCACAGTCATTGCACTAACAACTGCTGGATCAACTTGATTTTTAGTAAACGGTGCATCGAAGAAATTTTCTACAATAATACTGTCTACCCCGCCACTAGCCAGGGCTGTTGCTTCTTGTTCTGCGCGATCAATTACCGCTTTGAGACTACCTCCCCAACGTGGTGAAGTAGGCAGCGGTAGCAGGTGAACCACGCCAATAATTGGTGTACGAGTTTTGAATAGCTGATATAAGTCCACGTCTTTAATTTGCTAGGGCATTGTCCAGAATTGAGAATTTTTTGTTTAAGAAGGATGAAAAGACAAGAATAATTTTTGGATCTACCACGTCCCTAGTCTGTTTTTAATTGGTTTTTGGCGATTTTATCACCCTATCCTCTGATGATTGAGGGCATTTCCGCCTTTATGTTTCATTCTTGAGCGAACTCTTGACTTTTAACTAAACTAGTCAAGTTGTTTGATTATCCATGCTTTATTGCGTCCTTCTGAAGATGGAAATCGGCGTTGAACCTTCCATAAGATATGTTAAGATAAAATCTGGCTATAAGAGGAGTTTGCCACTCACAAGACACAAGGCAGCTTCCCGATGGTTTAGGCATACTGCCCGCGCACGTCGCCGGCCCTGTCTGAAGTATGGGGTAGCATTACTGCTTGATAGGCGTAGTCGCAAGTGCGATTTCCCTGAGGGTAGCGACTTCTCAAAAACAGCCCTTTGGGCGGCTTCCCGATGGGTAAACTAACAACGCACACGCTGGGGTAGTGTAAAATACCAATAAGCGAATCGTTAAAAAAGATTAAGAGTGTCATAAGTACCCAAAGACACTTCAATTTACCCTGGGGAACAGATTAATAAAAATATCATAGCATGGCCTCTATATCAATAATGATTAGGGTCAAACGTCCACGGGTATTTATTAGCAGCGGCAATTTGTTACTGCTATGTCCTGATCAGGGTGCGGGAAAAAGCACCTAACTACTGTTTTTAATGTTGTGATTGAACGAGAAAAAAAAGTGAAGATTTTTTCAAAATATGGGTGACAAGCCGACAATTGCTATTTCTCACCTGGGATGTGAGAAAAACCGAATTGATACAGAACATATGCTAGGGCTGCTGGTAGAAGCAGGCTATAGTGTAGATACAAATGAAGAGTTAGCTGATTATGTTATTGTCAATACCTGTAGTTTTATTGAAGCTGCCAGAGAAGAGTCAGTAAGAACTTTAGTAGAACTGGCGGAAGCAAATAAAAAAGTCGTTATTACTGGTTGCATGGCGCAACACTTTCAAGAACAATTATTGGAAGAGTTGCCAGAAGCAGTAGCCGTGGTTGGCACAGGTGATTATCAAAAAATTGTCAATGTCATAGAACGGGTAGAACAAGGGGAACGGGTTAAACTAATTAGCGCCGAACCCACCTACATAGCTGATGAAACGACACCCCGCTACCGAACGACAACTGAAGGAGTAGCTTACCTGAGAGTTGCCGAAGGATGCGATTATCGTTGTGCATTTTGTATTATTCCTTATTTAAGAGGGAACCAGCGATCGCGTACTATTGAATCCATAGTCGCCGAAGCCAAGCAATTGGCTAACCAAGGGGTCAAAGAAATAATTCTGATATCCCAAATCACCACCAATTATGGTTTGGATATTTACGGCCAGCCAAAGTTAGCGGAATTACTCCGCGCTTTAGGGAAAGTAGATGTACCGTGGATCAGAATGCACTATGCCTATCCCACCGGACTTACCCCAGACGTAATAGCGGCAATTCAAGAAACACCTAATGTTCTGCCTTATTTAGATTTGCCCTTGCAACATTCTCATCCAGAGATGCTTCGCTCTATGAACCGTCCTTGGCAAGGACGGGTAAATGATGGCATTATTGATCGCATCAAAACAGCGTTACCATCTTCAGTACTGCGAACAACCTTTATTGTTGGTTTCCCTGGAGAAACACAAGAGCAATTTGACCATCTACTAGAGTTTACTGAGCGACACGAATTTGATCACGTTGGTGTCTTCACCTTTTCAGCAGAAGAGGGAACCCCAGCCTATAAATTGCCTAATCAAGTTCCCGCAGAAGTAATGGCAGAGCGCCGTGATCAACTCATGGAACTCCAGCAGCCCATTTCCTTCCACAAAAATCAACAGGAAGTAGGCAAAATAGTTGATGTCCTGATTGAGCAAGAAAACCCAGAAAGTGGAGAATTAATCGGCCGTTCCGGCAGATTTTCCCCAGAAGTCGATGGCCAAGTCTATGTTAAAGGCGAGTCTAGGCTAGGAACCATCGTGCCAGTAAAGATCCACAATGCCGATGCCTATGACCTCTATGGTCAAATTGTTAATAGTTAATAGTCATTAGTCATTGGTGATGTTGCCATGACCTATGTCCCATGCCCTAATTTACAAACTAAGTATCGGTTTACAAGTCCACAACTCACAATAAAATCTAGGAGAATTAATGAATCTTTCCTTTCAAGAACTAGGTATTTCCCAAGAACGTGTAGCAATTCTAGAAAAAATGGGTTTTACTACACCCACGAATATTCAAGCCCAAGCTATTCCTCAACTGTTAGCAGGTCGTGATGTCGTTGGTCAATCACAAACAGGAACCGGTAAAACAGCGGCCTTTTCGCTGCCGATTTTAGAACAACTAGATGTTAACAAACGGGCTGTACAAGCTTTAGTGTTAACACCTACCCGTGAATTAGCGATGCAAGTTCATGATGCCATTTCCCAATTCATGGGTGATGATGGCTTACGAGTCATGGCAATTTATGGTGGTCAATCAATCGACCGCCAAATGTCACAACTCAAACGTGGTGTTCACATGGTTGTCGGTACTCCCGGACGGGTGATCGACTTGTTAGATCGCGGCTGTCTCAAACTTGACCAAGTAAAGTGGTTTGTTTTAGACGAAGCTGACGAAATGTTGAGCATGGGTTTTATTGATGATGTCATTAAAATCCTCTCTCAGGCTCCCAAAGAGCGCCAAACAGCTTTATTTTCGGCAACAATGCCACCTTCAATTCGCTCCTTGGTCAACAAGTTTTTGAACTCTCCGGCAACTGTCACCGTTGAGCAACCAAAAGCTGCACCCAACAAAATCAATCAAGTAGCTTACCTCATTCCCCGTCACTGGACAAAAGCTAAAGCTTTACAGCCAATTCTGGAAATGGAAGATCCAGAAACAGCTTTAATCTTTGTTCGCACCAGACGTACAGCCGCAGAATTGACGAATCAATTACAAGCTGCTGGTCACAGTGTTGATGAATATCATGGTGATTTGTCTCAACAAGCACGAGAAAGATTGTTAATTCGTTTCCGCAATCGTCAAGTCCGCTGGGTAGTAGCTACCGATATTGCGGCACGAGGTTTAGATGTTGATCTACTTTCTCATGTCATCAACTTTGATTTACCCGACAGTGCTGAAACCTACGTTCACCGAATTGGTCGGACTGGTCGCGCTGGGAAAGAAGGAACAGCGATTTCTTTAGTACAACCTTTTGAACGCCGTAAGCAACAAGCATTTGAACGTCATAATCGCCAAAATTGGCAAGTGTTGACGATTCCTACAAGAGCGCAAATTGAAGCCAGACACATTCAAAAATTGCAAGAACAGGTAGGAGAAGCTTTAACAGGTGAACGTCTAGCTTCATTTTTACCAATCATTAGCGAATTGATTGAGAAATATGATGCTCAAGCGATCGCAGCTGCGGCTTTGCAAATTGCTTATGATCAAACCCGTCCCGCATGGTTACAATCAGGTGTAGATGTTCCAGAAGAACCATCTTCCAAACCCAAACTCAACAAGCGTCGTGATGGTGGCGATCGTAATCGTGTTTCTTGGGCTAAAGATAACGGTGGTGATGAAGGACAAGGATCTTCTAAACCTAAGTTACGCACAGCTCGTCGCGAATCTTCCCCCGCACCCAGTAATCATAAACTAGGTTCACATACAGGAAGAGAATAGACTTCTCAATTCAATTTTGGATTTTGGATTTTAGATTTTGGATTGAGAATAAAAGAATTGATGCAATTCTCAAGTGATGGTTTTTCCTAATCTAAAATCGCCAATCTAAAATCTAAAATTGGTTCAATTGATACAATTCTCAAGTGATGGTTTTTCCTAATCTAAAATCGCCAATCTAAAATCTAAAATTGGTTCAAAGGCGGGTAATTTGATCTAACTCGCCTAACTTATCATTTGTAATTTTCCAACCTAAAGCGCCAACATTTTGTTTTACCTGTTCGGTGTTTTTAACACCAGCAATGGGAATCACATTCCCCTGAGCAATTAACCAGTTGAAGGCTACTTGGGCGGGGGTACGACCATATTTTTCACCTATTTTTCGTAGTAAAGATAAAACTGGGGCAATTTTATTTAAACCATCTTAAATCACGGATTAAACGGATTTAGGGATTTCACGGAATTACGGCAGGATTCAGGAGTCAGGAGTCAGGAGTCAGGAGTAAAACTGGCTTTATGTATAGGTTTCAAGTTAGATTTTGTACCTCCTAACTATGCAAACTGCTGTATGTGATGGGTTCGATTTTGGTAAAATAAATTATATTTACATTTCTATATCACTGATTCAACGGATTCGAGGATTTCATGGAATTGAGATGGGTTCCATGTTGGTAAAATAGATTATATTTACATTTCTATATCACGGATTCAACGGATTTAGGGATTTTACGGAATTGAGACGGGCATTAAGATTACGCCATTTTGACCTAATGTAATGGAGTTCATTTTGGTAAAATAGATTATATTTACATTTCTATATCACGGATTCAACGGATTTAGAGATTTCACAGAATTGAGATGGGGATTATAGAAATAATAAACTTACTTCGTCAAAACTTACGTTTTTGAGACTTAGTTTTTGAGAACTATTTCCGTGAAATTCCTTCAATCCTTTTAATCCGTGATTTGAGATTAAATTCTGTAAACAATACAAAAAAGTAGCTATGGCAGGTAATACATTTGATACCCCCAAAGACTCTCTAGCTGTACCAAAGGTCAATATTTTGACCATGTTTCGGCTAGGGTTGTTTCAAATGGGGTTGAGTATGATGTCTATCTTGACTCTGGGGGTACTCAACCGAGTCATGATTAAGGAAATAGCAATTCCTGCAACGTTGGTATCTCTGGTGTTAGCAATGCCAGCTTTTGTTTCTCCGACGCGGATTTGGTTTGGACAAATGTCCGATGTCAAACCATTATGGGGATATCATCGCACAGCTTATGTGTGGGTGGGAGCAGGAATATTTGCGATCGCAGCCTTTTTAGCAGTACAAGTAATGTGGCAGTTAAATGCTGCTAGTAGTGCAGCTACATGGGTATGGACAACCCAAACAGTCAGTTGGACAGCAGTTTTAGGTCTAGTTTTTGCTGTCTATGGTTTAGCGATTTGTGTCAGTGGTACGACATTTGCCGCTTTGTTGGTGGATATTTCAGAAGAAGATAACCGGTCTCAAGTCGTTGGTATTGTTTGGTCAATGCTGATGGTAGGTATTATAGTTGGGGCAATTATCAGTTCTAGCTTGCTGAATCAATTAACAGCAGGTGCATCTTTAGAAACTTTGCAAGCCGCAATTAATAGATTATTTTTGATTGTGCCGGGAATAGTCTTTTGTTTAGCAATTGTCGCTACTTTGGGTGTAGAAAAAAAATATTCTCGTTTCTCCAACCGTTCCACCCCAGGAAACAGGGAAGATAATATTAGCATAGGTAAAGCTTGGACAATATTAACAGCTAGTCCACAAACAGGGATATTTTTCACTTTTTTATTGGTGATGACTATCAGCTTGTTTATGCAAGATCCAATTTTAGAACCTTATGCGGGTGAAGTGTTTAATATGCCTTTAGCTGAAAGCACTAAACTCAATGTTTTTTATGGTACAGGAATTTTAATTGCTTATGGTGTCACAGGCTTTTTCATTGTGCCACGTTTGGGTAAACGTAGGACTATAAAATTAGGCTGTATTTTAGTAGCATTTTCGGCTTTATTACTCGGTTCTTCGGGATTTTCTGCTAATCCTAACTTCCTGAAATTTGGTTTAGTTATCTTTGGTTTATCTACGGGTTTCTTAACTACAGCAGCAGTTAGTTTAATGTTAGATTTAACAGTTGCAGAAGCCGCAGGTACTTTTATTGGTGCTTGGGGACTAGCACAATCTATATCTAGGGGAATAGCTGTCGTTATCGGTGGGACTGTTTTAGATATAGGGCGCAAACTCCTACCCGAAAACTTAGTATTAGCTTATGGATTAGTTTTTGCTTTAGAAGCAGTAGGAATGCTAGTATCAATTTGGTTTTTGAATCGAGTCAACGTGACAGAATTTCAAACTAATACCAAAAAAGCTTTTGCTTCTGTTTTAGAAAGCGATTTAGATTAGACCTTTTGCAAAAAACCTTTGCAACAGTTATGAAAAAGTAAAATGTCGAGTTTACACAAAATATGGTCAAGTTAATTTTGATACATTAAAGCTCGACGTTGTCTTTCACAGCTAAGAATAGGTATAATATTTTTATACTTAGGGCTTGCTGTGTAAGCGTATGGCTAAAAGCTTTATCAAACAACAGTTATAGTTCTTACAAATAAATTTCCATTTACTAGCTCGTCACAGTATAAATTAACAATTCAGTTGATTATTAAGATTATGCAAGAAAAATTGCAAAAGTTTAACGTGCAAATTAGTTATTCAATGCAGAATGCTGATGATATAAGCAGTGAAATTTCAGATTTAGTAGCTGATTATGATGGCACTCTTCAGGAACTAGCTTTTGATGGTGCGGAAGAATTAATAATAACACTGACATTCACTAACTCAAAAAAACTTATACCATTCATCGCCCATTGTACACAAAAACTCAAATTAAAAATTACCGCCATAGAAAAAGATGAAGAAATTTCTAGAAAAATTAAATTTCTTGAAGAAAAAATAAATAAGAGAATAGATTCATTTAAAGAAAGACGTATTCACAATAGGGAAAAAGCGATTAGAATTAAATTTATTTCATTAGCCATAGCATCTTTAACAACCATTTTATTAGGAATTAATGGATTAAATACCTCAAACAAGTTAATTTTTCAAAACATAGCTTTTAGTCTTAGTGCCATGACAACTTTTTTAACTGTTTGGGATACATTTTTAAATCATAGAGGATTATGGATTAGATATACTGCTACTCTGAACGAATTATATGAGTTACGAGACAACCTAGAATATTTATGCACCGATGAGATGGAAAACATTGATAAAGAAAAGCTAGATAAGTTATATCAACAATATCAAATTATTTTTGAAGAAACAAATAAAAATTGGACAGAACTTCGTAAAGAACAAAAGTCAACAGGTAATAGTTGACTAATGCCATCAAACTTGAAACATGGGTGCATTGAATTTCTGAATAGTTTTAATAATCGGTCTGTTTTTCTAGGACTGATAACATAAATTCTTGTAATACCAATAAAGGTCATCGAAACTATATGTGCCTTCAAGATGCAATAAAAAACTTAGAGGATAATGATCAATTACCATTAGCCTTACCAATAGCCCATCTTACTTCTGTTAAATGGTTAAATCAGATTGCAGAAGCAAAAATGACTTTAAAACCTCAATATTGTAAAGTCTTTGAAAAAGATTTACTTTACTTTTCCTACGGTGGAATATTTCATCGTCCTTCACCTGGACAACTCAGAGAGTTTCCTATAGCTTTTATGTTTAGTCCAGAACTGTTACAGCATATTAGTTATTATTATCCTTATGATACTGGAGCAGCAGAGTCAGGGAAATATGGTGAAACTTGGAGTAGTGAACTAATTAATTTTCCTAAGTATTGTCTTAAAGGCGACTTCAACACACCCCGAAAGCTTGTAAGATACATTTATGGAAATAATCGTCAATATTTAGAGGGAAATATTCAAAAAATTACTCATTCTCTACCTAGTTCTTTGCAAAAAATTCGTGACTTTCTCAGCCTGGATTTAACCTCCCAAGGAATTGATCAACGACAATGCTCAATTGAGTGTCAGACTGAAACTGTAGTTCCTTTAACTCAGTATTTATTATGGGTAGGTTTGCCACAAGAACGTTGGGATGAATTTAAGAAAATGTGGCTTAATTCCATTACAGAAGACAAACCAGTACAAGTTCCTCAGCCATACTTTTACAATCCTCATAAGAATTTTGACCCTAAAGAAATTGCAGCCAAGTTGGAGGAAGGAGCAAAAAACGCTATCATTAAAAACTATTGCCAATTTGATAACACATGAAAAATATTTGATGAAATAATTATGAAGCTAATGGAAGAAGAATTTAAACTAATAGGACATGATTGTCCTCTAGCTTACTACCCATCATCAGTAGTACCGATTTTACGCGATAAAAAAGACAACCTATGTGCTGCATACTTTAATCATAAAACATCCGAAATTGAGCAAGTTTTTTTAAATAGAGATGTTGATTTTATTCATTATAATAATGACGTAGATTTTAAGTATTATCAAGATCCATCGCGTCTATCTTTAAATGAGTTTGATCCAAGAAAATATAAAATTTTTGCATTTACAGAATTGAAAATTATTTTATATGAATTTGAAAAAGAGAAAGAGTTTTTTAGTAACATTTTAGAAGATGAAAACTTTTCTAAAGATAATTATTTTTTAAGGCTGTCATTAGCAGAAGTTACTAATAATATTGCCAAGATTCGTAAAGAGTTAATTATTTGTGGTCAGAGCTTACAAGCAGACACACCAGAATTTTTACCTGCATGGTATCAACAAAAAAAAGAAGAATTATCTCAATTATGGCATGAACAATTAAAACAAGACTTTCCTAATAATTGGGAAGATATGCTGAAAGATAAAAGTAAAAAAATAATACTTATTTCAGTAAATGAAAAAATTCAACCGAACGTCAACAATGCAATATCTCCTGAAACCCAAATACCTATGATTACTGCAATCGGAAATTACGAATTTGAACGTTATGAAAAAAGAGATTTAGAAACAAACCATTTAATGCCTCAATCTCTTGATAACCAGTGGATACCCAGCTATTTACTCAATCAGATGAAAGAACGTAATTTGAGTTTTAGCGATGTTCAAAATCAGGTTGAACAAGATAAAAAGATGGAGTTCCGTCGGGCTTTAATCAATTCCCGACAACTAGTTATCAATCGTGCTGCTATTTACAACGAAAAAACAGTTTTTGAGTGTTATGAAAACCCTGGAGAGGAGCGTGAAGCTTTTAAAGCTTTTTTGAACAGCGGGACTATAGTACCTTTTTTATTTGCTGAAGAAAGTCCTATGCAGCCGCCTAAATTTACTACCAGTACCTTTGAAGCTTGGACACAACTCTGTCAAGAAGTTCGCCTCAAATGCTTACGACTTTCATGGAATGATAAAACAAACAAGGAATTGATTGATCTAAAACTTAGTCGTCGATTTCATGAATTTTGCAAAGGTATTTCTTCGGGAAACATTAATCAATATATCAGGGATTTGAATTTACCAGAAGAAGCGAAAGAATCTTTTATAGACAGGTTATTTGACTTAGAACAACACTGCGTAACAGCTTATCGTCAAGACAGAAAATTCATTACTCGTGAAGAAATATATAAACATTTTGTTACTGCGGAAGGAAGTAACCCCGTTGACAAAAAGTATGATTTTCACAAGCCATTTGCAGCAGAAATTAAACAATTAATTGATTTGAAATATAATGTTAATCTTCCAGATGCCTTAGAAGGAATAGCATTAACACCTTTTGATTCTCTGCCACGGTCAGCATTACAGGAATTGGAATCAGCCCGAAAAAATCGCAGTGAGCCAGAAAAAAATGCTGATGATTGGCTAAAGCTCTTGAAAGATTCTGCATTTGAGCGTTTACAGAAGGGACTTTATTTAGAATCTTTGCTTCAAGATGGTTATCTAGATTCTTTGGCATCTTTAAACCTGCAAGAAGTTCTAGAAGTTAGGTCTACACAAGAGTGGCAAATTTATATGCAAAGTATGGATGATTTACTCAGAAATCCTGACAAGTTTGAAGAAATGGCAGAACCTGTGTATCAAAGCTATATAGATTTGAATAGACAGATGACAAATTTAGTTAAACTCAAACGATCGCAAGAGAAAGTAGAACTTTGGACACCTAGTATTGAGTATATTTTAGAGATATCAGGGGTACAACTGTTAGTAAAATGGTCTGATAAGGGAACTACATACGTATTCAATGGTAAAGTTTCTTCTTTGGATGAAGATGATACAGTACCCTATGTTGAAAAATTCAGAATTGCAGGTTCTGAAGCTAATCAAGCTGATTTAAATATGACCATCGAGTTGAAGAAAGGTACTACACGCTCCCCTAGAGAACAATGGGAAGCGATGAAGCGCAAAATTAGAGAAATTCCTGGTTTTAGACCAGAGCCTATATTAGTAGGAAATGATGCTACATTCAATCTTTCAGGAGAAGAAACTGCTTGAATACTTTAAAACAATACTTATCTCTCGCCACCAATTATCCAGCAATGTTTGCTAATTTAGAAGGCGATGGATTACAAATAATTTTACAAGAAGAAGAAATTATTCAAGTGGAATCTCTCGTCGCACAGAGACTAGAAAAAAAGGGATTACCCATTGAATGGGCTAAAATTGGCATAGTTTATCAAGACCAATATTTATTAATTCTCAGGGATGCAGTACGTTTTCCTGGTGGACAGTTTGGTACTTACATACGTATTGTTGATCAGCCAAATAGCTCTCCTGGTGTGGCGATTATGCCAATTTATCAACAACAAGTATTGCTTGTCCGTCACTTTCGCCATGCAACGCGCTCTTGGCATTTAGAAATACCGCGTGGATTTGGCGAAAAAGGTTTATCTAGTGCAGAAAATGCTCGGCGAGAATTAATGGAAGAAATTAGTGCTGAAATTCATGCTTTAGTTTCAATTGGTAAAATGCACCTCAATACAGGCATGACTTCCGAATGTGTTGAGCTATTTTTTGCAGAACTTAAATCTTTTGGTGAATTTGATATTAAAGAAGGAATTTCTAAATTGCTACCCATAGATGTATCAGAATTAGAAAGGATGATCTGTGAAAACGAAATTACAGATTCTTTTACAATTGCTGCATACACGCGAGCCAAGCTGCAAAAATTAATTTGATACTAATTCATAAAAAAATGGTGTAATAAATGAACGATTTTTGGAATACAATTTTAGAATTTGCTGAAACCACCACTACCAGAGTGGGAAAACAATTAATGCAGGATTTTGGCAAAGTCCAAGCTTCACAAAAAGCTGATGGTAGTTTAGTAACACAATCAGATAAATGGGCAGATCAAGAAATTAGAGATGCCATTGTTTCTACCTTTTCAGGTTACGGCATTTTGAGCGAAGAAAGTGACCAAACTTTTCCTGATAGAGAATGGTGTTGGGTAATTGATCCTTTAGATGGTACAACCAACTTTACAAGAGGAATTCCTATTTGGTCGATTTCTTTAGGCTTACTCTATCAAGGCATACCTATTTTTGGTTACGTTTACGCACCACCATTAAATCAAGCTTTCCACGGTTTTTGGCCTGGTAAATCGGGTTTAACGACACCAACGGGAGCATTTCTTAATCATCACCCTATTCATACTAGTCAAGATGCTCCCAGTAAAAACCATTTTTTTAACCTTTGTTCCCGCAGTACGGCAATAATACAACCAGGGTTTCCTTGTAAAATTCGGATGTTAGGAGTCGCTAGTTACAACTTCTTAACGGTAGCAACTGGTGCAGTTTTGGGAGGACTGGAAGCGACACCAAAGGTTTGGGATATTGCAGGTGCTTGGGTAATAGTTCAAGCTGCTGGTGGTAGTTGGATATCACTCAATTCTGAGTCATTTCCATTATCGCCTGGAACAGATTATAGCGATCGCTCTTTTCCTAGTCTAGTTCTAAGCAGTTCAGAGTTAGCACCAGTATTTACACCATTTCTCCAAGGTGTAAAATTTTAACCAATTTCCACCGCTATATCTATCAGGGTTAGCGGGGAATTCTCTATAAAAAACTATATATAGGACTAGTTCAAGACAAAAATGAAAGGACTGTGGCTAGAAAATAACCAGTTGCAATTCAGAACAGATATTCCTATCCCTAAACCACCAGAGGGAGAGGCTTTAGTGCGCGTTTTATGTGCAGGAATTTGTAACACAGACTTAGAATTACTTAGAGGTTATTATCCCTATACTGGCATTATCGGCCATGAATTTGTCGGTGTTGTAGAACAAGGCGCAGACGACTTAATTAATCAAAGAGTTGTCGGTGAAATCAATGCTGTTTGTGGTTATTGTCGGTTTTGTCGTCGGGGACAACCCACACATTGTGAAAATCGCACAGTTTTGGGTATTGTTAACCGTAATGGTGCTTTTGCTGAGTACCTTAGTTTACCTGTTAAAAACTTGCATCCAGTCCCGGAAAATGTCTCAACCGAAGCTGCAACTTTCACTGAACCCATAGCCGCAGCTTTGGAAATTCAACAGCAAGTGCAATTATGTGGAGATGACCGAGTGTTAGTCGTGGGAGATGGTAAATTAGGGCAATTAGTAGCCCAGACACTAGCGCTAACAGGTTGCAATTTGTTAGTAGTGGGACGACACAGAGAGAAATTGGTTAATTTAGAAGCACGGGGGATAAAAACTAGTTTAGTAGATGCTGTGACAGATAGAGCTTTTGATATCTCCATTGATTGTACAGGAAACCCAGAAGGATTTGCGATCGCTCGTCGGGCTTTACGTCCTCGTGGCACACTAGTACTAAAAAGTACCTATGCAGGCAATCTCAGTTTAGATGCTTCTTCATTAGTGGTAGATGAAATTACCCTCATAGGTTCTCGTTGTGGACCCTTTACCCCAGCATTAGAGTTATTAGCAACAAAACAGGTGGATGTAGAACCACTAATTAATGCTTATTATCCCCTGAGTGAAGGTTTAGCTGCTATTCAAAAAGCGCAAACTAAAGGAGTTTTAAAGGTACTGTTAGAAATAAATTAGCAAATCAAAAAATCAAATTACATAGATTCTGCACCATGAGTAACTAGACGTTTAAATAAAACTGCTGACCAACCAGTTTCTCTGAGAACAGCAGATGTAGAAACTTCCACATAAGACTGTTCAATAAAAGCTAAATCAATCATGCAAATTTTCCCTAAAGCCTCTTTTAATTCCTCTGATTTTCCTTCTAGCTTGAGTTTTTTACCTACTTCATGAACTACAGTAGCCATAGCAGGAACTAGATGCTGGGGTTGGATTCCTATCTTGACATGAACGATACCAATTTGCCAACGACTTTTAGAATAGCTAATACCCCAATCATCTATGCCTGTAAACATTTCATGAAACCAATGAATAAATGTTTCTCGGAGACGATGAATTCTTCCCTCGGTTGCATTTAAAATCGCATTCATTTCCTGATCACGTCCTAGATAAGTATAGAAATGATCTGCCATTTCTGATGCAATTTCTAGCCCCCAATCTGCATTTGATTTGAGAATAGATTTATCTTCAGGGGTGAACCCAAAACGATTTTCCAGCTTGTTCATAAAAGCGAGAGTATCCATAGCCGCAAGTAATCCCTATTTTTTAAATAAATTCAAGGTTAAGACTAACTGTGTGGGCTGACAGACTTTAGCAGATGTCTCCACAGTTAAGATTAAAATTGGCTTTTGAGAACCAAATTTAATCTTCCTTGAATTTAGTAGTAAAAGTTGAGGAACTTGTGAGGATGGCAATATTTACTACAGCTACCTGTAACCAAGCTACTGAAGTTCAAATCCTTACTATATCTCGTTATCTAAATCCTTATCTTGTATAATCTTGTTCTACGGCTGATTTTAAACTTGCTTCGTCCTCTAATGCGAAACCCTTACAAATAATGGCTCTTGCGTTGTTTTTATGGTGATTGAGGATTTATTATAACAAAACCCTTACGGGGCAAGGGTTATAAACAATTATGCCCATATTTTCAATTAAATGCCCACACAATAAGGCTTTCAATGGTTTTGAACCGGGTTTTCCATAAAAAGAACCAAAGAACCGAAATAATCTACAACAAAGAGAAATCTGGGATAAGTGATAATTACTTAGGGCTTGCTGTAAAGCCCTACTTAGATTGATAATCTTTACAACCAATTGCTTCCTCAGTATTCGCAATATATGGATTTACCGTACATTTGAGACGATAATTATTAGTAAAAAACTGGCAATTATGACAGGGAATTTGGTGCATTTTTTGAGCAGTTTTCACAGTATCTTTTGTTGCTGTCCATAAATTTAGAAACACCAAAATAATCATCGTCCAAGCAATTAAAAAGCAAATTGGAATCAATAATGGTTGTATCCCATGCATTAGGAAAAATATAAAATTTAACATAGCAAGTTCTAATACAAGTGAGGAGTTAGAAATTAATATAACTCCTAACTCCTCATTGATCACTTCTAGCTAAAGATATATTAAATTAAACGCCGGCATGACCTAAAGCAATACCTGTCACCAGCATTCCCAATACCAAAAAGGGTTGGGCGCTTGCTTGATATTTGACATCATTGGCTATGGGGTCACGGAGGAAATACATATCCTGGAAGGTGATTTGGGGAATGATTAATAACACCAAGATGGCAGCATACAAGTTCTCATCAATACTGACGAGATAGGCAGCAACTAAGCCTTGGAATAGGTCAATCATGACTACACAAATCAAGGCGGCCTTTTGTACACCAAACATGACTGGTAGTGATTGTAATCCTAATTGGCGATCGCCCTCAACACTCTTGAAGTCGTTGACAATAGCGATTCCTAAGCCAGCCAAGCTGTAAAATAGGGTCAGAACTACAATCCGCCAATTGAGTTCACCAAACAAAGCATGACCAGCCCACCAAGGTAAAGCAATGTAACTTGCACCCAAAGCATAATTCCCTAACCAGCCATTTTGCTTCAATTTCAATGGTGGTGCAGAATAGATGTAGGCAATAAATGTCCCAAAAATCGACAACAATAGGACATTAGGAACTGGATGACCTGCCCATAAATCTAAGGTGTAGGCTACCCCATATCCTAGTAAGAGTAAAACAATAATTTGGCTAATTACTTGCTTTTCTGAAATTGCCCCGGAAGGAATAGGGCGGTAAGGTTCATTAATAGCGTCAATTTCTCGGTCATAGTAGTCATTGATGGTTTGGGTATAACCTGTCAACAAAGGCCCAGATAGCAACATACAAAGTGCGGACTTCAAGACATTTTCTAGAGTCCAGGTGTAGTTACCAGAAGAAGCTGCACCGCAAACTACGCCCCAAATGAGGGGAATCCAGGTAATAGGCTTCATCAATTGCAAGCGGATTTTCCAAATGGAAGTTTCCCCCGGTGATGCACCTTTCATTCCCAGCAATTGCCGAGTTTTGGCATTCCGGGCTTCTGTGGTTGTCACTTCCTGACTGGTAGATTCTACAACCTCAGTAGGTTGAGGATTTGGGTTAATAGGTGTAGATTCGGACATAAGGTGTACTTAATCTATGGGGCATTGGTGATTGGTAATTGGTAATTGGTAATTGGAAAGACTTTATACCCATTACCCATTACCCATTACCCATTACCTAAAAAGAAATTATCAAATAATTATTCTGAAACTTAGCGCCAGTGATGGGTCTACCACTTAAGGCAGGGGGTAGAAAGATATTGCGCCGTTGATCTCCGGCTTCTACAGTGACTTCTGGCCCGTACTGGGTGAGTTTGACTTGCTTTTTGTCAAACCCAGGCAAAAATAAGCGTACTTGACGATTATGAACGTCGATTTCAATTGGTTTGGGAGCTTGTAATGCTTGCGCCACAAAGTTGGGTAAAGCATCTATCAAAGGTTGCCATTCACCGTTGGAGACATCAGGAACGATGCTCACAGGGAGGGGTGTAAATTCTGCTGATAGGTTGGTGTTTTCCTCCGCAGACACTAAAATAGCGCCACCAATAGTTAGACCAACTTGTTGAGCAGTCCCCCAAAGAAAGCGGGAATTTGCAATATCAATTGGGTCTGGGGTTGTCACCAAAAAGGCGGCGACGCGATGGGGATCTGCGATCGCATCTTTACCTTGTTCAAGAAAATTATTAACTTGGTTAGTGGGTTGGGCAAAGTTATCTGCCGTCCAGTTAACATTAAAAAAGCTGGTAATTAGCGGTTGAATCAAGGGTGATTCTGTAATTGTTTTGCCCAAGTCAGAATTGACAAACAATTGCCGAAATCGCCGGACATACCAACTCATGGATTCTGGCATTCCCAACATCCGCAAGGTGGAAGCATCGCCTGTGCCATCGTAGATAATCGCATCATATTTGCCACTGGCATCATATTCACGAATAGCATTGAGAGCCAAGGCGTTATCCATGCCCGGTAATACTACCAGTTCTTGACCATAAACCTCTTTAAAAATAGGCGTGCGGAGGTATTGCGCCTCAAGCTTTTTTGCTTCTTCCCAGTTACGTTCTAGCAGTACAGATGATTGAAACTGTACTGCTTGCAAGTTGGGAGCGATTTCCTGGGGGTCAGGAGTGAGAGAAGTATCTAAGAGAATTGGCAATGTTGGCTCTGCAAGTCCTGCTAGGAGTACCCGTTTGCCTTGGTTTGCCAATAACTTGGCTGCTGCGATCGCTATTTTGCTACGAGCGATGCCGCTTTTGCCTAAAAATGTCAGTATCAAGGCCATTACTTGATTTCCAATTACCGCCTGTCTTGTCAACTCCAACTTAGCACTGAACCAATACTCTCAGCCGAGGTGAACGGCTTTTTACCCCTATACTAGTTTGATTTCATCTTCAAAAAACCAAGTAGAGGAGTTGTCATCAAACTTGACTACTACGCCGATTCCCGCACCATCAGTGACTTTGTAGCCTTCGATGATGCCTATTTTTCCTAGTTTTTGAGCAATTACAGCAGATACGCGATCGCGCAACCGAAACACCTTTACCTTTTGTCCAATTTCCATGATCTAGTTACAATCCAATAAACCAAATCTCAGTGTAGCGGAATCTGTGACTCAGTTTTCATTGGTCATGGCTTAAAATTAAATCAGTAAGCAGGTATACTCGTATGTTTGTTACAGCCCAACAGCTAGAACAACAAATGCCCGATGCGACTCGTTTGTTAAGTGATGAGCCGGAAATGGACAGTTCTTTACATTATATGCAGTTACTATTGTTAGTAACTAGTTTAGAGTGGTTGTGGCGTAATCAAAACGATTTCTTTATTGGTGCTAATCTCACTATTTATTTTAGTCGTCAGCAATTAAAAAATCTAGAATTTAGAGGTCCAGATTTCTTTTTAGTCAAAGATACAGAAAAACGTCCCCGGACTTCTTGGGTTGTCTGGGAAGAAGATGGACGTTACCCAGATTTAATTATTGAATTATTGTCAGATAGTACCGCTAAAGTTGACCGCAACCTCAAAAAAACTCTCTATGAAAGTCGATTTCATACCCCAGAATATTTTTGGTTTAGTCCCGAAACTTTAGAATTTATGGGTTTTAAACTGGTAGGAAAACAATATCAGGAAATTACCCCCAATGAGCAGAAATGGCTTTGGAGTGAAGTCCTAAATTTATATTTAGGTGTAGAAAATGCTAAACTTCGCTATTTTACATCTGAAGGTAAGTTAGTACCAACACCAGAAGAAGCCGCTACAAAAATACAACAAGAAGCTCAAGCAGCACAAAATCAAGCTCTGGAAGCTGAACATCAGTTAGCAAGTGAAAGAGAGAAAGTACAAATTTTGGCAGAAAAATTGCGATTCCTTCGGAGCGCTGAGTGCAAAGCACACGCTTCGCGAACGCTATCGCTCGGAATAGATCCTGACAGTTTGAGGTAAAAAAATATGTATCAAAATAACCCACCTTTGTCACCAAAAGAAACCATGCCGACAATGTATGATTTACCTAGTGAGTTAATAGGGGAATCAGGATTGCCGGACGAATTTCATTGTATACAAGCAGATTTACTGAGTGAAACTTGCCAATCCGCAAATTATACACCAGCAGAAATGTTACTTGCCAGTGATTTAAACCTTTATTATGACCCTCGTCATCCTGGTTGGTATAAGCGTCCTGATTGGTATATGGTGTTAGGAGTTACTAATTCTAACCAGCAGGAAAATTTACGTTTAAGTTATGTAGTCTGGCAAGAAGGTATTGCTCCATACTTAGTAGTTGAATTACTATCACCAGGAACAGAACAAGAAGACTTAGGACAAACTTTGAGGGAAGTCAACAAACCCCCAACTAAGTGGGAAGTATATGAACACATTCTGCGTGTTCCCTACTATGTTGTCTATGACCGCTATGAAAATAATTTCCGTGTCTTTAAAATTAATGGCACTCGTTATGAATCCGTATTGTTGCCAGAAAACCGTTTTTGGTTAGAAGAAATAGAAATGGGTTTAGGTTTATGGCAGGGAAGTTATCAAAATACAGAGGGTTTATGGCTGCGTTGGTATAATGCTGATGGTTGGTTGCCAACTTTGGCAGAAAAGGCTGACAGTGAGCGTCAGCGGGCTAATAAACTAGCAGAAAAATTGCGATCGCTTGGAATAAATCCTGACAGTTTGGCTTAAATTAATGCTGACAACCATATAAAATACGCGAATAACTTGGCTGTGGTGTGCAATGGTACTTGTGGATGACCCTATCTATCAAAGACAATTTCACTAAGTTGCAAGTAGAGCGTTATTGGGAACTGCTGCAAGTTTTGGTAGCGCGGACTCTCAAAGTGCGTTATCGGGGTTCCTTCCTGGGTGTTTATTGGTCGCTGTTGAACCCATTAATAATGACAGGGTTATACACCGCAATCTTCGGAACCACCTTCTCATCCTATTATGGCAACTCAATCCTGAATTACGTATTAGCAGCATTCACAGGGCTGGTAGTCATCAATTTTTTCTCAGCTTCCACATCTCAAGCTTTGACAAGTGTCGTAGGTAATGGCGCATTATTGAACAAAATTCGTCTACCAGTTAGCGTTTTTCCTGTATCAATGATTACGGCAAACGTGTTTCAGTTTTCAGTAGGAGCATTTCCATTGCTGTCAGTGATGACTTTAATCAATTCCAAAAGTCTAGTTAATGTCCTGGCCTTGGTATTTCCATTTTTGGCATTAGTATTAGTTTCCACAGGAATTGGATTTTTAGTCAGTGCCTTGTATGTATTTTTTAGGGATTTACCTTACTTTTATGAGTTAGTCACCTTTGTGATGTGGATTAGTAGCCCCATATTTTATCCAGCAGCGATCGTACCAAAGCAGGTACAGCCCTTTTTGGGCTTAAATCCCCTATCACCAATAATTGAAAGTCTGCGTCAAATTACATTATCAGGATCTCCACCAGATTTAGATTTAATTTGGGGCGCTTTACTGAGTGGCATCATTATTTTGTCCCTGGGATGGACTTGTTTTCATG
The DNA here is from genome assembly GCF_057568715.1 of Anabaena sp. EIM26. NCBI lineage: Bacteria > Bacillati > Cyanobacteriota > Cyanophyceae > Nostocales > Nostocaceae > Anabaena > Anabaena sp. EIM26. The sequence goes on from NZ_CM172472.1 coordinate 5,544,911, forward strand.
TTTGGCGACATCAGTTTATGGATTTACTGTAAATGGAAGTAATCCGCCTAGATAATATTTCGCTGTGGCGACGGACACAAGAAGAGTTTTCTTATGACCTCAAAAAAACCGTGCTTTCTATTGTAGAAGGTAAATATCGCCAACCCGCAAAAAAACTAGTACTAGATCGCGTTGCATTAGCTGTTGACAAAGGTGAAAAAATAGGTATTATTGGTGCCAATGGATCTGGTAAATCCACACTTTTAAAAATTATTTGTGGGATATTACAACCAAGCATCGGCACAGTACGCGTCAAGGGTAAAATTGCTCCTTTAATTGAACTAGGCGCAGGCTTTGATCCAGAAATTTCTGTAATAGACAATATCCTGCTTTATGGTGTACTACTGGGTTTTTCCAGGATAGAAATGCGATCAAGAGTGCATTCAATTTTAGAGTTTGCAGAATTACAGGATTATGCGTTAGTTCCAGTCAAAAGTTTATCTTCCGGCATGGTAGCACGGTTGGGTTTTGCGATCGCTACAGACGTACAACCTGATATTTTGATTCTGGATGAAGTTTTATCAGTAGGTGATGAGAGTTTCAAGAATAAATGCAAACAACGAATTGATAAATTTTGGAATGCAGAAGCAACAGTTTTGGTAGTATCCCATGATTTGGGTTTTATGAAACAGTCTTGCAAACAAATAATTTGGTTAGAGAAGGGAAAAATCAATTTCATAGGAACAGCAGAGCGTGCAGTACAATCTTATCTTGCAGGTCAAGTTATCCCAGAATAAATACAAGTCGAGATAAAATAGTCCGTATATTTAGATTTGTAAAGTTTTGTTTCTAGATTCAATATCTATGCTGACACAGTATAAATCCTAAAGGATTTATAACTATAAGATGTAACGAGAATAGGAGGAATTGATACAAGTTCCTTAATAAACTCCTACCTCTTTTATATCCCTTTAGTTGTATTAATAGAACTTACACACTCAGCAGATCCTCAAACCCTCTGAAAAACCAGGCTTTAGGCATATCCCAGCTTGTTAAATCAATAAAAATTATCTCGATTTTCAGGGTTAGTATGTAAGAGGTTGTTTGAAAAGTCTCCTTCCATGTCATGCTGAGGAACGTAGCATCTCAGTATGTGGGCTAAATTCCAGATTCTTCGTTGCGTAAGACTCCACTCAGAATGACAAATTATATGTTCCTAAACTTTTCAAACATGCTCTAAGTCCTACGTAAATAAAAAACTTCATCCCAATTCGAGTTTCAGGTGCTACTGGGAAGAATTTCAATACGGTTTTAGAAGCTTTCTTTTAAGCTGAAAATGTGCTGTATCCTCAAAGCATTTTGAAGACATAGTAGGCATTTTACACCCACAGAACATCAAAGTTAATGCAGTTTAGTTTCTCCACCATGAACTCATTTTTTAGCATCGCTACTCAGTAACATGACATCATTAGAAGGAAAGCCAATGTATAAGATTACATTTAGAAGCACCAAAAAATTAAGAATCAAATAAAACATCAGATTCATTAATTTTTACTGTTAACTATTAAGCCAGTATATCTAGACATAAATAAAAAGTTATTTAGGTATAAAAAATGCCATAAAACATTAAATTGAAATTTGATATTTGAGGAAATTGGCTGCTTTATCAAAACAAAGAAAGCTAAATCATACATCTATAATGACTGAAATTATAATCTGTCTTATAGCATCAAAAGGTACTATTACTACAGAATAATTAGTTATGAATTAAGTGTTTATTCTGTTGGCAATTTAACTGATGGTTTGGCATAACAGTTACTGAAGAACAGTTTAAGACAAAATAAAATAAAAATTGAGTAAAACAAACTATGGTTAACCAACTAGAATTATCACCCATTTTTCAAATCAATCAAAAAGAGAGATCGACTCATATTCAAAATATTATTTTTCCTAAAACTGATATTTGCACTGTTGAAGAACTATTTTTTAGAAATAATTTTCAAGTTTTATTTAACTATGAAAATAATATATTAGAGCTAGAGAAAAGCGGAATAGTTAGCTTTGATACCTATTTTAATGCTTTTTCTGTAGATACCTGGAAAGAATATACCAAAGTTAGAAGTATAGAAGTTACTCTCAAATTAAAAGGATCATTCAAAATTAATATTTACAATATAGATAAATTAGATGAGACTAAAACCTTATTATCACAAAAAATCATTAATAACAAAAAACTCGAAGAAATAACAGTTTTAGATAACTTCGATATATCTGCATATACAGGAATGATCTACCTGGAAATCGAAGCATTAGAAAATATGTGCCAAATTAGTGCAGGGTATTTTTCTACTGTTACAGAATCAGATCCAAACATCAAACTAGCAGTTGTTATATGTACGTATAAAAGAGAAAGCTATGTTTATAAAAACATGGAATTATTAAAAAGATATTTGTTAGAACAAAATGGAGGTGAAGATAAATTAGAAGTATTTATTATTGATAATGGTAATACTTTAAAGCAATTTGATAACCATATAATTCATTTAATACCTAATAAAAATGCAGGAGGAAGTGGCGGTTTTGCTAGAGGAATGATGGAAGTTCTACAGCAGAAAAATGAATTCTCACATATTATTCTGATGGATGATGATATTCTCTTTGAGCCAGCAATATTGGAGAGAATCTGGAATTTCTTAAGCGTAGCTAATCAGAAAGATATCTGCCTTGGTAGCAGTATGTTGAGATTAGATAAAAAATACATACAACATGAAAGAGGAGCTTATTGGAATAGAGATAAAGGTTTTGTCGCTGTCAAACCTAATATAGATTTGAGAAAACTAACAGCTACTTTATTCAATGAAATAGATGAACATATTGATTACAGCGCTTGGTGGTTGTTTTGCTTTCCAGTCAATGCCATCAAAGATCATGGCTTACCATATCCTTTCTTTATTAGAATGGACGATGTAGAATTTTGCAAAAGAATAAAGCATAAAATTATAATCTTAAATGGTATATGTGTTTGGCATGAACCATTTGAAAATAAAAAAAGCCCGTTAATTGAATACTACTATTTCAGAAATAGTATGATTTTCAATTGCCTGTATTTTCATGAGAATTTTAGTAATCTTAAAGCTATTAAATGGTTTTTAAAACCCTTATTAAAAGAACTATTTTGTTATAGATATGAAACCGCCGAGAGCATTCTCAAAGCAATAATTGATTTTCTGCAAGGTCCTGATGCTCTAGTTGCTAATAAACCAGAAGACAAACACAAACAAGTTTCTAAAGTTACGGAAAAAACAGCTAAAAATTCAGAATTACCATTCATATATAGCAAATATATAACCAGTTTAGAAAAAAGTGAAAACAAGTTACATAGGCTTCTCAGACTCATAACTCTTAATGGTCATCTTTTACCAAATGGATTTTTCTTTAAAGATGATACATTTACCGATAAGGGATATAGTATTGTTCCAGCTTGGAATGGTAGACCTCTCAACGTTTTTCGATCCAAAAAAGTTTTATATTACAACTTGCAAACTCAAGAAGGATTTATAGTCAAATTTTCCAGAATCAGATTTTTTAAAGTTTTGATACATGGATTTTGGTTAGCCTTGATAATGTTAATAAAATTACCAGAATTAAAAAAGCTATATATCACTTCATTACCTGATCTGACTAGTCAATCTTTCTGGGAAAAGTATCTAGAAATAGAACCCAAATAATTATAATAAGCATAATAAAAAATATGTACAATACAATGTTTGATTTTCTCATTGTTGGAGCAGGATTTGCAGGTTGTACCCTAGCAAATTGTATAGCTACGCACCTAGATCGCAAAGTTTTAGTTATTGATACCCGCAATCATATTGGTGGTAATGCTTTCGACTTTTATGACAATGCTGGGGTATTGGTTCATAAATATGGAGCGCACATTTTCCATACTAATAGTAAAAAAATTATTGATTACCTTTCACCGTTTACTCAATGGCGAGTTTATCAGCATGAAGTTTTAGCTAAAGTAGATGGTGATTTATACCCAATTCCCATCAACCTAAATACTATTAACAAACTGTATGGACTAAATCTTAATAGCCAACAAATTCAAGATTTTTATGAGCAAGTTAAAGAAAGATATGACAGAATTGAAAACTCAGAACAAGCCGTAATTGGTAAAGTAGGAACTGATTTATACGAGAAATTCTTTAAAAACTACACTTACAAACAGTGGAACCTGTGGCCGCATGAGCTAGATGCTTCAGTTTGCGCTCGTATTCCCGTGAGAACTAATAAAGATAATCGCTATTTTGGTGATAAATATCAACTTATGCCGCTACATGGTTATACGAAAATGTTTGAAAAAATGTTGGCACATCCCAACATTAAAGTTATGCTCAATACCAGCTTTCAAGAAGTAGAAAAATGGCTAAAATTTGACCATTTAATTTATACTGGACCCATCGATCAATTTTTTGATTATAAATTTGGTAAACTTCCATATCGCTCATTGCGCTTTGAGTTTGAAACTCATGATATTGAATATTTTCAACCAGTTGCTGTTGTCAATTATCCCAACGATTATGATTTTACACGGGTAGTTGAATCTAAACATCTGACTGGACAAAAACATCCTAAAACTACTATTTACTACGAATACCCACAAGCGGAAGGAGATCCTTATTACCCCGTTCCGCGTCCAGAAAATCGTGAGTTATTTCAGCAGTACAAAAGTGAAGCAGATAAGCTGGAAACAGTAACATTTGTAGGTAGATTGGCACAATACCAATATTACAACATGGATCAGGTTATTGCTGCCGCTCTCGCGGTATTTGAAAATAGGATTAGTCAAATTTATTAGTTTACCAACAATCATTAGAAGCAGTTATCAGAGGAGAAATACTTTGTTTTATACCTCATTTACACAAATAGTACCAAAATCTCTTCGTGCTTTTCTACGTGATCGAGATACAGCTTTTCAAAAATTAATCATTTCTTATGAGAATTTAAAGCTAGAACATGAAAATTTAAAACTTTTTTATCAAAACTTTGAGCCAACAAATCAAAAATTATCTTCTGAAAAGAAAGTCGAAAATATTCCAGATATGATGAATAAAAAAGCACTGGAATATGATGTATTAAAGGGTAGAATTGTCATTGAATCAATTTTGTCTTCTTCAAAAGAAGAATTAAAAAATAGGGAGTTTTTGTTAGAAAAAATTAAAGATTATGGCTGTCCTTATCAGGGGTGGAGCCTTTATTCTCCTTATCAACAATATGTCAATGCTTCTGATTATGGGTCAATCCAAATTCCTACAGAACTAGTGGATTTTTTAATTTATTGTATTCATCAAAAACCACTATCATTTCTAGAAATTGGAGTGATGTACGGAGGATTTTCTGCGCTATGTTGTGCTGTTTTATCTAAATTTAACAACGATTTTAAGTATACCTGTGTTGACATAGAAGATAACTTTAGAGATTGGGAATATTTTTCATCTATTTTGCCGCTGCAAAAAGCTATTCCTGCTACATCTGCTGATTTTTTAGGTTCAGAATTTGATGTTGTTTATATTGATGCTGATCATTCATATCATGGGATGAAACGAGATTTTTTAAATGTAGGACGTTATGGAAAAGTTTGCGCCTTCCATGATATTAATGCAGCTGAATATGACCACTTAGATGGTGGTACTAGAAGATGTTGGAATGAACTCAAATTATCATACTGTCAGTCAGCTTCAATTTTGGAAATTAGTCATATTGCAGAAGAATGGATGGGTATTGGTATTATTGATTTTAATAAATGATTTATGAAAATTGCCAAAGTCGCAGCTATAATTGTCACGTGGAATAAAATTAAAGATATATGTTCACTAATTGAAGATACTAACAAGCTAGATTTGTATGGGATATATCTAGATATTTTTGTTGTTGATAATGCTTCAAGTGATGGTACACAAGCTTATATTCAAGAACATTATCCCCAAGTTAAAGTTCTCCAAACAGGTGCAAATATAGGTGGTTCTGGTGGCTTTTCTTATGGAATGAAATTTTTAAAACAACTTAATTATGACTACATTTGGTTACTGGATAATGATGTACGTTTAGATAATCAATCTTTGTTTCCTTTAGTAGAAACTTTGCAAAAATATTCTGAAGTAGGCTTGGTAGGTTCTCAAATTAGAAAATCAGAACAGCCAGAAATTATTCAAGAAATAGGAGGCTATCTCCATCACAAAAAAGCACATTTGAAAACATATTTAGGTAACTCTCCTATCAAATCTACAGAAGAAATATTAGCAGATAAATCTTATCTACAAGTAGATATTTGTGCTGCGGCATCATTATTATTTAGACGTGAAATAATTCATCAAATTGGAGTATTTGAAAACTATTTTCTGCACTTTGATGATGTTGAATGGTGTTTAAGAGCAAAACAAGCTGGTTGGGTTGTTGCCGCTCATCCTGCATCTATTGTCTGGCATTGTTCCCCGGATTTTAAACATCGTCCTTGGGTTAGTTATTATGATGAACGGAATTTGTGCTATTGTTGGCAAAAATATCACCCAAAACTTTTATTAAAACGTCTGCGATTACTTTTACCAAAGTTAATTTATTATTCATTTACTGGACGTTTTTTTTGGGTAGAAATGTATTTATTAGGATTGGAAGATTTTCTCAAAGGAGTTAAAGGTAAAATAGTAGATAAGCTTCCATATCGAGAATATACTCTACCTGAAATTATTACTGATAACTTGAAAGTTGTAGTTTCATCTACGATTTATTACAACAATTCTCAAGTTAATACTTGGCAGGAATTAGAACTAAATAAAAAAATTACTCTTTGGCATCCACCCAAAAACTCATTACATCAGATTTATATCTGGATCATATCTTATTTTTTTAAGCCTGTAGATTTGGCAATAGTTAGCTGCTATCAACCGGAACTGTTTTACTTAAATTTAGCGAAAAAAGTCTATTTTTTCACTGATGCAGGTTACATACAAGTAAATATAAGTTTCATGAATGTACTACTCAACATTTTCCAAGTATGTTATCGGATGATGAAAATATATTGGCAGATGAGCATTTTAATAAATAAATCAGCAGGTGTAATATAATCTCTTTTGTTAACAATATTATTAATGGTTCCTATTATGTCAAACACAAATCTATTGATATCTATAGTTATTTGTACAGCAGATAGATCGGCTTCTCTACAAAAAACTGTTCAATCTTTAAACCACCTTAATTATAACCCTTTTGAAGTCATTATTGTAGATTCTTCAGCCAATGATAATACATTGGAAATGCTTAATTTTATCAAACAAGACTTAAATTTCAGCATTGAAATATTTATATCAAGCTATAAAAATCTTAGTATTTCTAGAAATATAGGTATACAAAAATCATCGGGTAAAATAATTGCCTTTATAGATGATGATGCAATTCCGCCCACTGACTGGTTAGATAAATTAATATCAACATATTCTTTATATGGATATAAATGTGCTGGCGTTGGTGGCACTGTACGAGATATGACAACTCCGGGATATCCTTTACAATATCATCAAGGTATTACGAATTGTATTAGTAATACAATTGCAATTCGTCCTGGCGATGCTATTAACTATAACCAAGAACAGGGTTTTTGGTACAATGGTTTGATGGGAACAAATTCATCTTACCGTAAAGAATTTCTGGAAGAGATTAATGGCTATGATGAATTTTTTGAATATTTTTTAGATGAAACAGATATATGTCTGCGCTTAATTCAAGCAGGTTATGAAATTCACTATTGTGATACTGTAGTGGATCACTATCCTCAACCTAGTCATAATCGTTATGATCAAAAGCATCTTACTTGTTGGTATTCTCTAGCTAAAAATACCACTTACTTTGCTTTAAAACACGCTTATAAAAAACTTCCTTTGGGAATTTTGCTCATACGTCTGGTTCTGCTTCTGATTTACCGATGTTTACTGAGGATCATTCGGCTTAAATTTACTCATAGCCTTGACAATCAAATTTTATGGCAATATGTCCAAGAAGCTATGAAGGGTGTTTATGCTGGTTGGAGCGCTGGCATGGTTTGGCATCAAAGTAATCATCAAAATATTAGTAGAGTAACTAGCTCTAGTCATAAAGCTGATTGAGGCAAAACGAGAGTTAGCAGCAGAAAGGGAGAAAGCTGAAAAACTGCGAGATGTCTTTTACATTCTCAATAAAAGCAGGATGGGAAATGCCCATACTATGAAATAATAAGCTTTCTCAACCTTTATTTTGGCAGCTTCTCTAGTTTATGTTCGTCAAAAGTGTCGTAGAGGCTACGCTAACAAGATGCTATAAAGTAAGCACAGTAATGCCTACAGGGATTTAAATTCACCGCAGGAGTCGAGCCTGATAGTTCAGGTTAAATTAATACTGAAAATAGTATAAAATGCCGTAATAACTTGGCTATGGCCTGTGGTGGTGCTTAAGGATGACCATTTCTATCAGAGACAATTTAACTGGGTTACAAGTGCAGCGTTACTGGGAACTACTGCACGTCTTGGTAGTGCGTACTCTCAAGGTACGTTATCGGGGATCATTCCTGGGGGTTTATTGGTCGTTGTTGAACCCACTAATTATGACAGGGCTGTACACTGCAATTTTTGGAGCTACTTTCGCATCTTATTATGGTAACTCGATCCTGAATTACGTATTAGCAGCATTTACAGGGCTGGTAGTCATCAATTTTTTCTCAGCTTCCACATCTCAAGCTTTGACAAGTGTCGTAGGTAATGGCGCATTATTGAACAAAATTCGTCTACCAGTTAGCGTTTTTCCTGTGTCAATGATTGCAGCCAACGTATTTCAGTTTTCAGTGGGAGCATTGCCGTTACTGGCGATTATGACTTTGATTAATTCCAAAAGTCTAGTCAATGTCCTCGCGTTGGTATTTCCATTTATAGCTCTAATCTTAGTTTCCACAGGAATTGGATTTTTAGTAAGTGCTTTGTACGTATTTTTTAGAGATTTTCCTTATTTTTATGAGTTAGTGGTATTTGTAATTTGGCTAAGTAGTCCTGTATTTTATCCAGCAGATATTGTACCAAAGCAGGTACAGCCCTTTTTAGGTTTAAACCCCTTATCACCAATTATTGAAAGTCTGCGTCAAATTACATTATCGGGTTCTTCGCCAGATTTAGGTTTAATTTGGGGCGCTTTACTGAGTGGCATCATTATTTTGTCCCTGGGATGGACTTGTTTTCATGTTTGGCGACATCAGTTTATGGATTTACTGTAAATGGAAGTAATTCGCCTGGATAATGTTTCGCTGTGGCGACGGACGCAAGAAGAGTTTTCTTATGATTTGAAGAAAACATTGCTGTCTATTTTAGAAGGTAAATATCGCCAACCTGCAAAGAAATTAGTACTAGATAATGTTGATCTAGTAGTTGACAAAGGTGAGAAAATTGGGATAATAGGTGCGAATGGATCTGGTAAATCCACGCTTTTAAAGATAATTTCTGGAATTTTACAACCTACTGCTGGAACTGTAAGAGTACGTGGTCAAGTAGCACCTTTAATTGAATTAGGCGCAGGTTTCGATGCAGAAATATCTGTGATGGACAACATTCTACTTTATGGTGTACTACTAGGATTTTCTAGGTCTGAAATGAAAAAAAGAGCGCAGTCTATTTTGGAATTTGCCGAATTGGAGGATTATGCTTTAGTTCCAGTAAAGGGTTTATCTTCAGGTATGGTGGCACGGTTAGGGTTTTCAATTGCTACGGATGTACAGCCTGATATCTTGATTTTGGATGAAGTATTGTCAGTGGGAGATGAGAATTTTAAAAATAAATGTAAAGAGAGGATAGATCAGTTTTGGGATGGAGAAACGACGGTTTTAGTTGTTTCTCATGATTTACAGTTTATTAGTACATCGTGCAAAAAAGCAATTTATTTAAATCAAGGAAATATTAAATTTCAAGGCGAATCACAAGAAGTAGTGAAGTATTATTTAGAAAGTGTTAAACAAACCGAAATAGTTACTAATTAGTGAATGTGAGAAATAAAATGGATTCCGAAAAAATACTAGAACGGATGAAAGATATATATCAACAATCTGTCAGCATTGAAAATCATGGACAAAATATGCAAACAGACTTACAATCTCAATCATCTAGTGACAGTAATCAATTTATACATAATAGAAACAGTCACTTTATAGAAATAGATGGTAATTGCTTATTATTTTTTAACGATATATACACCAGTAAGTTTAGCAAATTTATCAAGAACATACTGAAGAAAGTAGCATGGCCCATTTTAAAAAGACAGATTTATTTCAATTCTGCCATCAGACAGCTTTTATATAATCTAGTACAAAAAAGCTATGAAGATTCAGTGAAAGCTAGAGAGGTAAATGAAAAAATTACTCAACTTGAACAGAAAATAGAAAAGCTATTTACTGAAATACAATATGAAGATTCAGTAAAAGCTAGAGAGGTAAATGAAAAAATTACTCAACTTGAACAAAGAATAGAAAAGCTATCTACTGAAATACAAACTGATAATAGTAACACAAATAGCTTTGTGGCTTCTGAAACAGCGAAGATGAGAAGTGGCTTATGGTTTAATGAACCGATAATTATTGGCTATAGCGGTGATGGTGAAGCTTATTGGGCTGTAACTAATGAAAGAATTGTAGAAAGAACATTTGTGATACATTCCCTTGCTCATTTTTGTAATTCTAAGAAAATAGAAATTCTAGATGTAGGAGCAGCCGAAAGTCTTTTATCATATGAATTGGCAAGTTTTAATTACTCAGTTACAGCAATAGATATTCGTCCTATAGCTTTATCTCATCCTAATTTAAAATTTGTTAAAAGTGATATTTGTCAGGCTGTATTCTCACCAGCTAGCTTCGATTGTGTAATTGCTTTATCTACTCTTGAACATCTCGGTTTGGGATGGTATGGGGATGAAAAAGTAAATAGTTATGATCTTGAAGCTGTTAAACAAATCAATTTACTTTTAAAGCCAGAAGGCATATTTATACTCACAGTTCCCTATGGGAGAAAAGCTGTAACACCAGTACATCGAATTTACGATCAAGAATCACTCCAAAAATTAACTCAAGATTTTACAGTGATGCAAATATCCTATGGAATACGCAAGGATAGCTGCACATGGACTATCACTGAAAATGAGTTAGAAGCCTCAATCCAAGAACATAACCCCGATAACTACCTTCCTGGTGCAGTAGCTATGTTGGTATGTAAAAAAATCTTACTTTAAAAAAATAAATTTGAAAAATTGGAATTGATACAGTAATGAAAGTTGCAATTGATATTCAAGCCTTACAAACAAATAATTCTAGAAATAGAGGGATTGGGCGTTATACACAATCAGTCATAGAAGCTCTATTCAATCAGAAAGATGCTCCTAACTTTGAGCTATATGCCAATGCTACGCTACCAGAACCGTTTTTGAATAAGAGTTTATTTTCATATAAACCTATACATTACCCATATATTGGTAGTTGTGCAACTAATGATCTATTGCTAAAAACAACCTTAATATCAGCTGATGCTGACATGATATTTGTCCCCAGTCCTATGGAGGGTTTAGATTCTACAATACCTGATTATACTGATTTTACCAAAAAGATTTTTGTGATTTGCTATGATTTAATTCCACTTATATTTTCTGATAGATATCTAAGCGACGAAAATATTCAATCTCTTTATATGAGGAAATTAAAAAATGTACAGAATGCTGATTTTATATTTGCAATTTCTGAATCTACTCGCCAAGATTTAATTAAATATCTCAACATACCTCCTAACAAAATTTTAAATGTTTCTGGTGGGGTTTCTCCGTTCTTTACCCCAATCCAAATTAATGAGCATTACTCTTGGCTGAAAACTTTTGCTGATAAATTTGGCATTCACAAGAAATTTATTCTCTATACAGGTGGTGAGGACTGGCGTAAGAATATTGAAGGATTAATTCATGCTTTCGCTAAATTACCTGAAAATTTTCAAGAAAATTACCAATTAGTGATTGCTTGTAAAGTATCTGATTTCTTTTCTCAAGAAATTAGCACTTTAGGAATAAAATTAGGAGTAGGTAAATCCCTGGTCTTAACAAATTATATTACAGATGAAGAACTAAGAGCTTTGTATTCAACTTGCTCTTTATTTGTCTTTCCTTCTTTTTATGAAGGTTTTGGTTTACCATTGCTGGAAGCTATTTCTTGTGGCGCACCAGCTATTGCAAGTAATAACTCATCTTTGCCAGAGATTTTAGGCTCTCCGGAGCTACTGTTTGATCCACATTCATCTCATGATATTGCTAGGATTATGCAAACAGTTCTCTCTAATGAAGAATTTAGAATAAAAAATACAGAAAACGCTTTTCAACAAGCGGCAAAATTTTCTTGGAAATCAGTGGCAGAAAAAATGATTGGTGTTTTTCATGAACATCAGCCATTAAATAAGATAACTATTGCATTCAGTAGAGTTAAGACACCTAGTAACAAGCCTCAAATAGCTTTTTTCAGTCCTTTTCCGCCCGCTAAATCTGGTATTTCAGATTACAGTCAAGACCTTCTACCATCATTGCAACAATATTTTAGTCTTGATTTGTATGATGATAGTTATTTACTAGAGGCTGATATAGCGAATAATTTATTCCCTCATACAAAATTTGAAGAGAGGTTAGATTCGCAAAACTACGAAGGGATTATTTATCAGATAGGTAATAGTAGTTACCATTGTCATATGTACTCAAAATTAATGCGGTATCCCGGTATAGCTGTGTTACATGACTATTACTTGGGAGGACTCATTAATTATATGGAGATTCATACTCCAGAAATTGGAATAACCTTACACAAGGAACTAGAACACAGTTATGGAAAAGATAGAGCTATAGAAATATCAAACTTAATTCAACAGGGAAAATTGAATATACAGGAAAAACTACCTGAAGAAAAAATTTATTTAAATAGGAGAATTTTTACCAGGTCTTTAGGCGTAGTTTTACATAGCAAATGGGCTTATAAATGTGCAGTCAGAGACTTTAGTAATGATAATAATCATATTGTTCACATACCACATTTAGTTCCCAAAGTTACTTTTAAAGAGAAATCACTGCTAGAAGAACGTCAATCACTACGAATTCCCAGCGATAGTGTCATAATTGCTGCATTTGGATTTATTAGTTTAACTAAACGTCCTCTGCAAATTATGCGTGCTTTTAAAAAGTATTTAGTCGAGCAACCCAATGCCTATCTAATTTTTGTAGGTGGTACAGATTACCTTGGCTCAATTGATATAGAATACGAAATTAATAAACTAGGTTTAAAGAATCAAGTAAAAATTACTGGATATGTAAATATGGCAGACTTTTACAGGTATATAGAAATATCAGATATTTGCCTTAATTTAAGATATCCATTTAACGGTGAAAGTTCAGGTTCACTTCTACGCATATTATCTGTTGGTAAGCCCACAATCGTTACAGATATAGGTTCATTCTCTGATTTTCCTGATGATGTGGTATTCAAAATTCCTCAGCCTCATCAAAGTAATGAAATTGATGAAATACTTAAAGCTTTAATTTTCTTGACTGAAAAACTGGAATATAGACATTTATTAAGCAAAAATTCATCCGAGTATATTTATAGAGAACATTCTCCAGAAAGATGCGCTCGGTTATATTCTGAGTTTATTCAGCAAGTTTTATGTTCACCCCAATCCAAGCAAAAACTTCTTACTGATTACGTTGGCAGGGAATTAGCTAAGATTGAAGCCAATGCTTCTGAAACTATGCTGACTAATTTTGCTAAAATTATTGGTAATCAATAAATTAGTAAATATCTATAAAGCAGGCTAAAAATTAAAAACTCAATACATATCTGGATCGGGTAATAAATTTTTTAGTGGATAAAATTATTGAGTAACCGAAAAAATATGACAACACCAAAAGCTCTCATTACAGCAGTAGCTGAACAAGATATTTCTCAATCTTGGGGAAATTTTTCTGGGTAAAGGCTATAGATTTCTGACTTTAGTTCGTCGCTCAAGTTCCAGTAACCTTGATTATATTTATCATTTTCATCGTGATATAAAAATGCTTTTTGCCGATTTTTTAGACTAATGCTTCAAATAGTTGAAAATCAAGATTAAAATGCTCTTAAAGTGGAAATATATATAGCAATTCCCAAGCTCGTGAAATACACCCCACCCGTGCTGTCGCGCACCCTCTCCTTGGTAAGGGGTAATTTTGTATCTAATACTAAATCCGGTTCTCATACCCCCCTAAAAAAATACCGTAATTTAAACCGTGATGATAATGTTCCGTCTTTATTATAAGTGGGTTTTGGCAATCGGATTTGGTATAACTAGAGTGGGAAAGGCTATATTCCTTGAACGAATTTACAGTTTCTATAGTCATAAACCTAAAAAAATGCTTAACTTAGGATAATCAATGAGAATATTTATAGATTGTACTCATACGGCCAAGCACAATTATAAAAACACAGGAATACATCGAGTAGTACGTGAACTAACAACTGAGTTAGCCAATATTAGTCAGAATTATCAGGATATAGAAGTAATTGATGTTATGTTCGATGGCAAATTTATAACAAGAGTTACGAATCTGCATCACCAAAACTACATTCACCACCATAAAAATAGCTTATTCAACTGGATGAAAAATAAAAAATTCCAGATTTTTTTGAATAAGGTAAACAATAAAATTCTAAATTATTTTTCAGGCATATTGTTTTGGGCTTACTGGTTTGATTTAAATTCAAACAATAAATTTAGCCTTCTTGAATTTGAGGGTCATAAAATATTGCCTGGAGATATTTACGTTATAGCTGATGCAAACTGGGATTTACCTAAAACATATTATAAATTTTTACAAATTTTGAAAAAGCATGATGTTATCGTTGCTTTAATATGTTATGATCTTATACCAATGAAATTTCCAGAGTTTTGTTCTCAAAAATCGGCTAAAGATTTCAATAATTTTTATAAAAATTACTCAAATCTATTTGATCAAGTTTTATGTATATCTAAAAATAGTGCTGATGACTATAAAAATGCGTGGTCTGAGGGAATAGTTTCTAATAATAACCCTAACTTGATTGTGCAAAGTTTTCGTTTAGGGTGTGACTACTCAAGCAAGATATCGAGAAGCCATCTGAATGATAAAAATTGTAATGATAATATCAAAAGATTATTAACAAAAAAATATATTTTGGTAGTTGGTAGTTTAGTGCCTCATAAAAATCTTAAATCCGTTATAGAAGCTTTTGATTTGTTAGTAGATTCTACGCATGAACAAATATATTTACTGTTTGCCGGTAACAAAGGATGGGATTTAAAAACTGATCATTTAATTGAATCTCATAGAATGCACAACAATATCATACATATCCTAGGCTCAGTAACTGACTTTGAGCTAAATCTTCTCTACCAAAACTGTTACTGTTTAGTACAAGCGTCTTTTTATGAAGGCTTTGGATTACCAGTTGTGGAAGCACTACAACATGGTAAACCTGTAATCTCAAGTAATGGTGGTTCTCTGCCAGAAATAGGTGGAGATTTTTGTATATACTTCAATCCTAATGAACCAATAGAACTTTATCAAGCTTTAGAAAAATTGGTGCATTCAAAGACTTTCTACAATGAGTTAGTAACTCGTATTAGAAATGAGTATATTCCATTTTCATGGGAAGAATCAGCTAAACAATTGCTTTCCCTACTGTCTATACAGAAAAATTGATAAAAAATGTGTATTATACTAAATCCGGTTGCCATACCCCCCGAAAAATCAAGATATAAAAAATCTGAAAGCTAAGATGCAAGGGGTTTTGATTCAAATTGATAAAAGTTATTTTTCAGAACCGGATTTGGTATTACTAAATGAATACAATAAACAATTCACTCTCTAATCAATTAATCATAAATTTATCCATTCTTTTTTCTCAACCAACAGGCATCAGCAACTATGCGCTAAATTTATTTCCTTATTTAAAATCTCTTCAACCTACTCTATTAACAGCCGAAAAATATCCTGAATTCAACTGCTATCCAGTAGCAAATAATCTTACGCCTGCTGACGGTATTCAAGGACATTTACGCCGTCTAATGTGGACACAATTTCAACTACCAAAAATCTATAAAAACCTTAAGTCTCAACTTTTATTCTCTCCAATACCAGAAGCACCCCTCTACAGCAACTGTCGTTTTATAATCATGTCTCACGACATGATACCATTGCGCTTTCCCAAACCCTTCTCACCGTTAACACCGTACCATCGTTACTACACTCCCCAAGTTTTCCAGCAAGCACAACACATAATTTGTAATTCCCAAGCAACAGCTAAAGACATTACCGACTTTTACCAAATTTCCCCCAACAAAATAACACCTATTCCCCTAGCACACGATCGCACTCACTTCCGTTATCTTAATCTACCCACCAGTAATTATTTCCTATATATCGGTCGTCAAGACCCTTACAAAAACTTGCAGAGACTCATCACTTCCTTTGCTGCACTACCTAACAAGGGGGACTATGAACTATGGTTAGCAGGACCCACCGATAAACGTTACACCCCATTATTACAAGGGCAAGTTGAAGAACTGGGTATAACTAGTCGCGTCAAATTCCTCAACTACGTACCTTATGGTGAACTACCAAAAATTATAAATCAAGCGATCGCACTCGTTTTTCCCAGTTTGTGGGAAGGCTTTGGTTTTCCTGTCCTGGAAGCAATGGCCTGTGGTACCCCCGTCATTACCTCCAATGTTTCCTCACTTCCTGAAGTAGCTGGAGATGCTGCTATTCTCATTAATCCCCATCACGCAGGGGAAATCACAGCAGCAATGCAAGCAATAATCAACGATTCAGAAATGAGAAAACAACTTTCTCAAAAAGGTATCACCAGAGCAAATCAATTTAGTTGGGAAAAAACAGGACAAGCAACAGTAGAAGTATTATCCCGTTATTTATAATTTTGGGGTAAAGGATGAAAAAAGACTTCATCCTTCATTCTCTTTAAGGTGTTCCTACAGCCCCAGAGTAAACTAAACCTCGTTGCATATCTAAAGTCAAAATAGCCCCATCTTTAATGACTTTTGTTGCTTCCTTCACACCCACAATTACTGGTACACCGAGACGTAAACCAATCACAGCTGCATGACTTGAGAGACTTTCTTCTTCAGTAATAATTCCCCCAGCTTTGCGAATCGCTTCCACAAAATCTACACCAGTGCGGGATGCGACCAAAATATCTCCAGGGTTAAAATTACTTGCATCCATAGCAGTATGAACTACCCTAGCGCGTCCACTGACTGAACCTTGACCTAGACCAATCCCCTGACCCAGTACAGCAGTCACCACTTCCACTTTAATTAAGTCTGTTGAACCAGAAACTCCCTGAAGTGTACCAGCAGTCATTACCACTAAATCACCCTCACTCAAAAGATTTTTCTCCTGAGCAACATTTATAGCGGCTTGGAATGTCTGACCAGTGGAAGGTAGTTCTAGCACCAACAGCGGTCTTACTCCCCAGACCATCTGCAACTGTCGCGCTACATTTACATGAGGTGTGATGGCTAAAATTGGCGTTTTGGGACGAAATTTAGAAACGTTGCGGGCTGTAGCACCGGTTTGTGTCAAAGTCATAATTGCTGCTGCGCCCAAATTCTCAGCAATTTGACCAACTGCTTGACTGATAGCATTGGGAATAGAACGCCGATTATCTCTTGACTGACGGGAGTTAGCGTTGAGGGTTTCTTCCTGTTCAATGCGTTCTGCTATTCTGGCCATTGTCGCTACAGCTTCCACTGGGAAACTACCAACAGCGGTTTCATTGGAAAGCATTACTGCATCTGTACCGTCTAAAATCGCGTTGGCCACATCGGAGACTTCCGCACGGGTAGGACGAGGGTTGCTGACCATGCTATCTAGCATTTGGGTAGCGGTAATGATGGGAATACCCAAGCGGTTGGCTGTAGCAATCAAGCGTTTTTGTAGCACAGGTACATCTTCCGCTGGCAATTCTACACCTAAGTCACCTCTAGCAACCATTACACCATCACACAAAGACAGAACCGCTTCCATTTGTTCAATGGCTTCGTGCTTTTCGATTTTGGCAACTACAGGAACATTTTTGCCGGTGCTGGAAATTAACTCTTTGATTTCGATGATGTCCTGGGGGTTACGGACAAAGGAAAGTGCTACCCAGTCTACACCTTGATCTAGACCAAACATTAGATCCTCGCGGTCTTTGTCGGTCATGGCTTTAATTGATAAGTAAACTCCCGGAAAGTTTACACCTTTGTTGTTAGAAAGTTTACCAGGAACGGTAACGCGACAATGCAAATCGCCTTTGTCTTGGTTAATGTCTTCCACGACCATTTCCACTCGTCCATCATCGAGGAGGATTTTGGCACCAACGGGGACTTCATCAGCTAAATAATCGTAGGTAACGCAACTGATTTCTTGAGTTCCTACAACTGGACGATTTGTTAAAGTGAAGCGATCGCCCTTCGCCAAAATTATAGAACCATTTTCAAACTTACCCAAGCGAATTTTTGGCCCTTGCAAATCTTGGAGAATTGCTACCGGTCTATTGAGTTCAAAAGCAGTTTGCCGAATTAGGCGAATACTACGCTGATGGTCAGCATGAGTTCCGTGGGAAAAGTTTAGCCGCAGTGTTGTTGCACCCGCTTCAATAATTGCCTTCAGCATTTCTGGACTGCTGGTAGCAGGCCCAATAGTAGCAACAATTTTGGTTCGGCGCAGAGAATCTCTTAATTGCATAGGGACTGATTTCAAAATAATCTATCTGGGAAGTAATCGTATAGTAAGGGGCATCTCCTTTTCAGTCACTGCTATATCAATGATGTCAGCAGTTAGAGAAGAAATCAGCGAGACAGATTAGATATAGTACACCAATCTTATCTGCATCCTCCTGAAGGGAGATTTTTGCCATTAAACCATTAGCACTGGTCAAACTTTACCCGTAGCAAATATATAGGTCTAGTCTGGAATCATAGCGCCATTCATCTGCTAATCAGCAATGACAGCAGATAAATCTTGTCATATAAAACTTTATATAACTTTACTCTTTACTAAGATTTATCGTATATTCGTAATATTTAATGAAGAAGGAGTTAGTAATGCTCACGTCGGAGGCACAAAAGCCACTGACAATCCCAACCAAGGAACTTTTAGCACCTCCTGGCGATTTTAATCCCACACTACTGCTGTTTTGTGTGGTGGTGACAATGTTGGTGTTATCTAACTTTGGTTATTGGGTTTGGGAATGGCCACATTGGCTATGCTTTAGCATTAACACTCTGTCCTTGCATTGTTCGGGGACGGTTATTCATGATGCTTGTCACCAGTCAGCCCATCGCAACCGGGTGATTAATGCCATGTTAGGACATGGTAGCGCCTTAATTTTAGCTTTTGCATTTCCAGTGTTTACAAGGGTACATTTGCAGCATCATGGTAATGTCAATCACCCTAAAGATGACCCAGATCATTATGTCTCTACAGGCGGGCCATTGTGGTTGATTGCAGTCAGATTTTTATACCATGAGGTATTTTTCTTTCAACGGCAATTGTGGCGGAAATATGAGTTACTGGAATGGTTTATTAGCCGTTTAATTATCATTACTATTGTTTATATTTCTGTCCAATATCATTTTTTGGGCTATATTCTCAATTTTTGGTTTATTCCAGCGTTTTTGGTGGGGATAGCATTGGGGTTATTTTTTGATTATTTACCCCATCGTCCCTTTGTAGAAAGAAGTCGCTGGAAAAATGCCCGCGTCTATCCTGGTAAGGTTCTCAATATCCTGATTTTGGGGCAGAATTATCACCTCATTCATCATCTATGGCCTTCGATTCCTTGGTATAATTACCAACCAGCTTATTATATGATGAAGCCGTTGCTAGATGAAAAGGGTAGTCCGCAAACTTCAGGGTTATTGCAGAAGAAGGACTTTTTTGAGTTCTTGTATGATGTTTTTCTAGGAATTCGCTTTAATCAGCATCACGAATAAAACGTAAGCGGTATTAATTACCGCTGATTTCTACTAAAGTCTCACCTGCTTTTAAAAGTTCTAGTGCCTGCGGCAGTGTTTTATTTAGGATTGCTTGCAAATGAACATTTGATGTATTACCACAAGTTAACCAAATAATTTGCGGTGGTGAACCAAGACGCTGAACTAAATCAACAAAGTCGCTATCTTTAGTCATTAAGATAACTCCTCTCGCTTTTGCTGCTTCAAAAATCTCAGGATCTTCAGCATCCCTCAATCCAACATCGCGTAAGGCTAATGCTGTGATACTGAATGTCTTGGTAATCCAGACAGCAATAGCAGGTGATAGATGTGCATCTACCCAGATTATCATGCTACCAGAACCGGATGATTGAGTTTACGTGAAGCGTACATAAGTGCTGCTTTGAGATCATCCATTTCCAAATCGGGCATTTCTTCGAGAATCTGTTCAGCAGTTAGTCCAGCTACAAACAAATCCAGCACGTCTGATACACGAATTCGCATACCCCTGATACAGGGACGACCACCACATTGCTTTGGGTTGATTGTAATTCTTTCAAGTAAATCTGGCATAGGGGTTTACCAATATGATGGTTAATGTATCAAAACCTAAATTTCCTGAATAATTTAGAAAGAGAGAATTAATAATATTGAAACCAAGTACTTGAATTGGTTGACCCTTTTCAATAAAATGTGGGTTATCCATCATTGAAAGTTGCCCAACAACTTCAGTATGAAAGCCTTTATTTGACCCTTTTAATTTAAAAGGCAAAGGAAGGTAAACATCTGTCATATAATGCCCTCACTAAACTTTATTACCAAGTGCGATCGCCCGATTTTGTATTTCAGACAAACGCTGTGACTATAATATACAAACTATGGGCTTAGTAACATACAGTAATTATACGCAACAGAATGATTTAATCAACCCAAAAACCAGGTCAGAAAACCCAACCAGCGTTATTGGGTTATTTTACTTCAATTCTTGCCTATGCTGCTTGACGAACTGTTGGTTCTGGAAGCGGATCACCCGCAGCTTCGTAAGCAATAATGAGAGAGTCTAAGGCTTCAATTCCATTTGCTACTGCTAACTCGTAAGTATCCCCATGAGTACGCCATTTTTGTCCTGGAAAATCAGGGAATCCTACTAAGAAGCAATTATCTTCCTCAGACCATTGGATAATCATTTGGTACTTGAGTTGATTAATCTTGTTGTTTACCCCCCTATTATTGTTCTTACTAATCTTGAGATTTTGCTGTGATGGTTCTGGTATTGTAATGTCGGGTAGTGGTGCTGGTAGTTTTTGAAGAAGTTCATCCTTGGTGCTTTTGATACCATTTGCACCTCTAAACTTTGGAAAGCTAAAATCATCACCTAAATTTTTGTTTTTCTTTTTATTCATAAATTGTTTACACCAAGTAGTATATGTATACTAGCTTGTCTCCCCTTATTAGGGTAGTACATAGAATTACATCTTTTTTGTAGTTTGAAGATATTGAAAAATTAAGTAATTTGTGTTTGGTTCTAAAAAATAATTAGGAATTTAGTACCAAACTATTGTTTGTACATTTGACAACAAACCAAAGCTTGCAATTATTATCTATTTACATGAGGTTGTAATTTAACTAAATGATTTATCTGTAAGACTTACCTTATTTTTTAATTTCCTTAAAAATCTAATTCCTGTTCTTCAGAAGATGTTATTTCTTGAAAAATTTCTGTATTAACATCAAAATCCATATTTATTTCAGAATTGCCATAATTAACATGAATTAGCAAAAGATATTGAGGTAATCGTACTTCTCTTAAATTACGCAATAGCAAAAACTCTTCATCCTTATAACCTTTTATAATTGTGATTAAACTTTGATCAAACTCTAAATCTAGCCCTCTAAAGTACCTGAATAGTATTTGATAGGCTAAAGGCACGGAGAACTTATATAGACTTGTCGTATCTATCGGAATTTTTTTATCATTGTCATGATGATTAGGATCTATTTGTCTAACAATTGATTCTACTATATCAACAGGAACAACTACAGCATGAAGTTTTCTATATTCAAAAAATATTTTTCTAGTAATGTAATCTTCGTGCCAATCGGATGGATAACTATCTAATATTTGTTATCTAAAAATATTTTCTAATTCACTATATACTGTCATGAGAGGCATATTTAACATATTCATATTACCTTAAATTTACAGTTATTTTTATGTCAATAATCAAGATCAAGACCGAGATCAGCGGCAATAAGTTCTACAGTCTTTAGATTAAGTTGCGTATTCAAAGGTTACATATTTTCCTGCATAGCCAATTTTGCGTGTCACACGCCCTTTTACGCCAACTACACGCCCTGTTGGAATTTGGGTTGTCCGTCCCTCATTGTAAGCCTGGTCATAACTTGAGGGAACTACTTCCACATTGAGTTTTTTTAACGCTTCAATTGCTAGATCGCGCAAACCCTTACGAGGTATGATGCGATTTGATAAGGGTGAAATAGCTGCTTTAGCATAAAGACCATAGCCGATTTTGATAATTTTACCTTTAGCCTCTAACATACGGAGACTACGGCCAACTTGGTTATAATCGGCGATATCTTCAAAGTCCTTACGTACAAATACTTCACGTTTACTGTTGGCTATACGGCAAGCAATCCTGTCTTGCACAGTTTTACGCTTTTTCATCGTGTCCTTGAGTTAGAAAACTTTGCAAAAATAGGACATTTATATTCTACAAGAATACAACACTTGCTCACAGATTGAACAAGTTTTTGTGATAAAATGTAGGTAGAGATTAACAACTATCGACACTTTGCCACAAAACTAAAAAAGTTACATCACAGGTAAATAAACTATGTAATTATGTCGAAAACAGATAAAATACTGAGTTACGCTGCTCAAACAGGTGTAATTAGAGCAAAAGATATCGCAGCTAAAGGTATTCACAGAGAATATTTGAAACGCCTGGAAAACCAAGGACTACTTGTACGTTCTGCTCGTGGTATTTACACTTTGGCAGATGCAGAAATTACAGCAAATCACACTCTAGTAGAAGTAGCTAAAAGAGTTCCTAATGGAGTAGTTTGTCTTCTATCTGCACTCAGTTTTTATCAGCTAACTACACAAGCACCTTTTGAAGTTTGGCTGGCAATTCCTCAAAAATCTCGTCCTCCTAAAGATAATCTTCTACCACTAAGAATCATTTATATGTCTGGTAAATCTCTAGAAGAGGGAATTGAAGAACATATCATAGAAGGCGTACCAGTTAGTATATATTCTTTGCCAAAAACAGTTGCTGATTGTTTTAAATTTCGCAACAAAATTGGTCTTGATATTGCTTTGGACGCATTGCGCGAATGTTTGCAAAAAAGAAAATGCTCAATGGACGAAATATGGCATTATGCCAAAATTTGCCGAGTAAATAATGTAATGCGTCCTTATCTAGAATCGCTCACATGACATCGAAAAAGCCTGTTAATATCGCAGCATCTATCCAAGCTAAATTATTGACTCTAGCTAAAAAAAGAGGTGAAGATTATAATTATTTATTGACGCGCTACTTTGGAGAAAGGCTACTATACAGGCTCAGTCAATCTTCATATCAAAAACAGTATATTTTGAAAGGTGCTACTCTCTTCAAGGTGTGGAATGGTGAACCTCACAGAGCAACAAAAGATTTAGATTTACTCTGTTTTGGCAACAATGAAATTGAATATTTAGTAAATGTTTATAAAGAAATTTGTGCAATTCACTGTGAAGAAGATGGAATTATATTTTTACCAGAGTCAGTTACAGGAGAATTAATCAAAGAAGATCAAGAGTATGAAGGAGTCAGAATTAAATTAAAAGGGAAATTAGTTAAAATTGAAATTACTATTCAAGTAGATATAGGATTTGGTGATGCTGTTACGCCAGATGCTAAAGAAGTAGAAATAGAAACTATTTTAGATTCGCCAAAAGCACGTTTAAGAATATATCCTCGTGAAACAGTAGTTGCTGAAAAGTTTCAAGCAATGGTTTCTCTGGGGATAAGAAATAGTCGGATAAAAGATTTTTATGATATTTGGTTTCTTTGTCAGAATTTTGAATTTCAAGGAGACTTACTTAGTCAAGCATTGATCAACACTTTTCAGAGACGGAAAACAAAAATACCAGTCAAAGAACCTTTAGCTTTAACTGAAGAGTTTGCTAATGATTTAGATAAGCAAAAACAGTGGCAAGCGTTTAAAAATAAATTAAAAATAGTAGATACACCGAATTCATTTAGTGAATTAATTAACGAAATTAAAGATTTTATTATGCCACCTTGCCTAACTGCTGCTGAGAATAAAACCTTTAACAAATTATGGAATACATCGGGAAAGTGGGAAGATGCAAATAATTGATTGATTTTATCAAATATCTGTCCCTAAACTCTGGGCGTAAATCACCTCAATATTGCTCCCAAATTCCAATTTATCTAAGGATTCTGTGAAAAACACAAAACCCTTATACGCAGTCACATATTTATATATCTTCGTAAAATAACCTTCACTGGTGACAATGACAAGCGGCTCTTCACCCTTCGAGAGAATATTCAAAAAATCCTCTAACTTCACACAAACACCAGTTCCTCGATGAGTGAAAATACTCCCACCAATAGCAGCAGGTTGAGCAGCCGCGTCACCACTGTAATAGCTCATTTGGCGCTAATTTTACATAATATTATTGACCTGCTGATTTTAAGCTTTTGTTTTAATTATTGGCTGTGAGGTTTGTAACGTTTGCGATAAACCCCAGTCTGGGCGCAATTTAGCTGCTTGACGTAAATAAATGTGGTGAATTGAGGAGGAAGTTGGTAAATAGGCGTGAATTAAAAACCGAATGCAACGCGGTAAACTGCCTTCAACGTGCATTTGCTGGACATCTAACATAGCCACACTATCCCATAAAGGACGACTGCGAGCGATCGCGGCTGGAAAAATAGCATCTAAATCTCGCGTAACAGAAAAAGTAACACTAATCATTTCTGTTGGTTGGAGTTCGTTCCGTTGTTCCAGTTCATCTAGTAGTTCTGTCACCGCTTCTCGGATTGCTTCCACGCTATTATCTGCAACGGTTGTTGCGCCACGAATCGCTCGCATTTGCCATTCCACTTCCAAAATCCTCCTATATTTTAGTCATTGGTCATTAGTCATTAGTCATTAGCGCAAAGACTATCAACTAGTGACTATTGACAATTAATTTACGGTCTATACAACCACAAGGGTAAACCACTTGTAGACATTTCAAATTCGAGCCAATCAATTCCAGCCGCAATTCCTGATTTCTTCAGACGACTCCCAGGTAGAACTCGACTCAACAATGGTTTACGTTCTTCTAGCGTATAGCAAGGAGTTTTTTCTGGATCAAGTCCGACTAATTCGGCTGTCCAGCGACGTGCATCTTCTTCTGTTCCTAAACGGTCTACAACACCCAATTCTAAGGCTTGCTCTCCGGTGAAGATGCGGCCATCAGCGAACGTTTTTACAGTTTCTACCGCTAAAGAACGTCCTTCGGCTACGGTTTGCACAAATTGCTGATAACTGACATCTATCAATTGTTGCAGAATAGTTTCTTCTGGTTCTGTCAATTCCCGATCAAAAGACAAAATATCTTTGTAGGGGCCAGACTTAATCACCTTAAAGGAAACACCAACTTTTTCTAGGAGGCGTTCTAGGTTATTTCCCCGCAGAATCACGCCTATACTGCCTGTAATTGTGCCTGGGTTAGCCACAATGTGTTCGGCTCCCATACCAATGTAAACGCCGCCAGAAGCCGAAATATTGCCAAAGCTGGCGACAATTTTAGTTTTTTTCTGCAACCGCCTCAGAGCGCTGTAGATTTCTTGGGAGTCTCCTACTGTACCGCCAGGACTATCTATGCGTAACAGTAAAGCTGGAAACTTCTTTTCTTCTACGGTTTTCAGAGCTTCTAATACCCGTTTGCGGGTAGCACTGGCGATCGCACCAGTAATTTCAATCCGAGCAATTTGTTTACGAAATCTGGGCTTAAAAGGCCAAACCATGAGTTATCAATCACCTATTAATGAAACTAATATAAGATGCCCAGCGGTCAGACGACCTCTTTAACTCTGTTAAGAAAGGTGAGCAGCGATAGAACTATTTAAAATCTTAAGGAAATTTTTAGATTTCGTGTGTAGTTTTATTTGCTATATTTCTTCATAAAGGGATATGTATTTAAATACCTATTTCTTCAACTTAGTTTTGGTCGTGATTGAACGAAGTCACAACTTAAAGCCGTAAACAAAAATAATTGCATTATTCATAGCAAAGCTTTGTCTTTAGTAAATTGTGACTAATGACAGCTTTAATTTTGGTATAAATACTTAATTCTATCAAAAGAACTTCAGTTACGAACGATTAGTTAATATGCCTTTGCAAGAATTAATAAGACTGTAAGTTATCAAAGACCGCAGAAAAAGTGCTTAACATTTAAGAATCAATGCGAAGAATTTGACAACGGTAATAAGCATAGATGTCAAACAGTCCACCCACAAAACCGCAAGTCAGACTGATTACAAATAGACCATTAAGGGGACTGCCAGTACCAAAGGTGGCGAGAAAATGCAAAATCTGAGAGGGGATATTCTCAGTTATGCCTTGTAAACCAGGAATGTAACCAGAAAGGCATAAAAAGACCAGTGTACCGCCGACGAAGAAGATAGGAGCGATAAAACTGAAAAGGGTGGTGAGTACTAGAGATCGGAGAAAGTTGGCAAATATGCTCATGATCAGGCAAGCTCCGGGATTAATGTAGACGATGGCTGAACAACTGCACGTCATCTTCTACAATAAGTGCGATCGCTCCTGAACATTCAATATGTCAAAAATCTTAAGTTTTCATTAAAAGAGAACCAAATCAGTTTCATAAAATGCTGTCCCTAATTAAAGAGTTTTTAAACTCCAAAACCCTTGATTTATCGAACTTTTATCTTCCAAAATCG
Organism: Anabaena sp. EIM26; assembly: GCF_057568715.1. NCBI lineage: Bacteria > Bacillati > Cyanobacteriota > Cyanophyceae > Nostocales > Nostocaceae > Anabaena > Anabaena sp. EIM26. Next base: position 5,571,969 of record NZ_CM172472.1, read on the forward strand.
AATCTAAATGTATTGCATCACGCTTAATAATAGCTTAATTTTATGAGAAAGTATTTAAAGTAAGTTAACGTTTGACCTGAAAATCCTGAAAATAAAGAGAGACAAAAAAATTCATGAACAATGAGCTATGACTTTCGCTATTCTTAAAGCAGTTACCGAGTTAGCTAAAGAACATTGAGCCAGACTATATCCAAATTCAGTTTAGGAGCATGGAGTCAGCGATTGCTGGCAGCGATTTTTTTGGGTGGACAAATCATCATTCACCTCCTCAAGGGCAAAATCCATCGACGCAATACCCTAGAGCAATTAGCCGCAGTTGGGCCAGATTCCCTATTTATCGCCTTAATCACAGCCATTTTCGTGGGTGCAGTATTTACCATTCAAGTAGCGCGGGAATTTATCAACTTTGGCGCAGGAAACCTAGTTGGTGGAGTTTTGGCAGTAGCCTTGACAAGGGAACTCACACCAGTGCTAACAGCAGTGATTTTGGCGGGACGGGTTGGTTCTGCCTTTGCAGCGGAAATTGGGACAATGCGAGTTACAGAGCAAATTGATGCCCTGTTAATGTTAAAAACAGACCCCATTGATTACCTCGTTATTCCCCGACTCCTAGCTTGTTTATTAATGCTGCCCATCTTAACCCTGTTATCTTTAATCACCGGGATGTTTGGGGGATTGATCATTGCCACCAACATTTACAATCTCTCAGATACAGTATTTTTAGACTCAGCCCGTAACTTTCTGGGTATCTGGGATATTTGTAGTGCAATGATTAAAGCCGGTTGCTTTGGCGTTTTAATAGCCATTATTGGTTGCAGTTGGGGTTTAACCACAACAGGAGGAGCTAAAGGTGTGGGACAATCAACCACAACAGCTGTTGTTACCGCCTTGCTGATTATCTTTATTAGCAACTTCTTTCTTTCTTGGTTAATGTTTCAAGGGCCTGGCAGTGGATTATCGCAAGGTATTTAAAGGAGACAGATGAATTTTAGATTTTAGATTTTAGATTTTGGATTGAACAATCTAAAACTTAAAAAACTCACTGCCTCTGTTTCGCTAACGACTAATGACTAAAATAAAAGATTAATATCTACTGACAAAACAGGAGAAAAAATTGTGACCAGTTCATTAGCGCCTAATTCTACCTCGACCGTGGAACTCAAGCCAAGTTACAATATCCCTGTCATCTTGGTGCTTGCAGCCATTCCCCTCCTACTAGTACAACCTTGGGTAGGAGGAGTGTTTACAGTAATGGGTTTATTTCTGATGTTGCAGGCTGTAACACTGCGTTGTCAATTTACAGCCACCGACTTTGATATTTACCGAGGGGAAAAGTTAATTCGGCGTTTTCCTTATCAAGAATGGCAAAACTGGCGAATTTTCTGGAATAGAGTTCCCATCTTGTTTTACTTTAAAGAAATTAATAGCATTCACTTTCTGCCGATTTTATTTGACCCCAACGCCCTAAAATCTTGTTTAGAACAGCGTTGTCCACGTATTTAGCGCTCAGTAGTTAGGATTGAATGCTTTAAAATTGTATAGCAGTTGCTAAATAGTCAGAACATACACTGTTCATAAAATATGACTTATACCAAGCTACGCTACAGACACAAAGAAACTTTCAAACCTTTTGCCTGTTCCCCGTTCCCTGTTATATATTTCTCAAAGCTATTTATTCGCATCATAGGAATTTACTATTGTTTATGAACCCAGAGGAATCTCAAACCCCAAAACCAATTGATGAATGGTGGGAAGAAACGCCAGAACAAAATCCTACAGGTGAAAACCTAGAAATCATATCTTCTGAGTCAGTACAGGAAACAGAAGCGCCAACTTCAGCAGATGAAGCACAAACAGATGATGTATCTTTTACATCATCCATTGCTAGTACAGAACCCGAAGATTTCACAGTAGAACCTACAGCAGAATCTAAAAGCGAGTTAGTACCACAATTAGCAGTAGAAACTGGGGTGCTGGAGTCAGAACCAGAGCTTAATTCACTATATGCACAAATAGGGCAACGAGTAGCCGATTTACAAGCAACAGAAGCTGCACTAAAAGCAGAAATATCGGCATTGCAAACTACTTACAAAACCCTTCAAGGACAAGTAAGTGACACCCAAACGGCACTCTCGAAAATGGTGCAAGAGTCCTTGGTGCTGTTAGAACAACGCAAACAAGCATTGCAAATTTCTGTAGAACAACTAGAACGACGACAGGAACGTATTCGTAATGAGATGCGAACTACCTTTGCGGGAACATCTCAAGATTTGGCAATTCGGGTACAGGGTTTTAAAGACTATCTCACAGGTAGTTTACAAGATTTAGCATTAGCAGCAGAGCAATTACAACTGGTTCCGGCTGTGAGGGAACGCGAAAAACCAGCGGTGAAAGAGTCTAAACCTGTTGAACAACAGCCACCTACATTGCAACTTGCCCAACAACAGTTTCAAGATACAACTAAACAAATTCGCCGTTTAATCGACCAATACCGCAACCAACCCGATTATTATGGCGCTGTGTGGCAGTTGCGACGCACCTTTGAACCAATTCATGCAGAACGAGTTTCTAATTGGTTTTTTACCTTGGGGGGACGGGGTGCTTTACGGACAATGGGTAGCCGTTTGCAGAATATCTTGATTGCGTCGGCAGCGATTTCCATATTATACAAGTTACATGGCGATCGCGTGCGTACTCTAATTTTAGCCAATACACCGGAACGTTTAGGTGAATGGCGACGCGGTTTACAAGACTGTTTGGGAATTGGCCGTCCTGATTTTGGCCCTGATAAAGGTGTAGTTTTGTTTGAAGCACCTACAGCTTTAGCCCAAAAAGCAGACCGATTGGTTAAAGCCAATCAATTACCTTTAATTATCATTGATGATTCAGAGGAGCAAATTAGCTTAGGATTGTTACAATTCCCTTTGTGGTTAGCTTTTGCACCTGACCCCAAAACCATGAGAGATCGTGATTTTGATGATGAATTTTAATTTGGTGATTGCTCATTGGTGATTGCTCATTGGTCTAGATGTTTTAATCTAGACTAGTGACTAAATAATTACGAATTATTGATAATTTTACTTTTTGAATTATTATGTCTATTTGGTTAACTTTGTGTGGGGCTGTTGTTTTATTAGCTTACCTGTTGGGTTCTTTCCCTACTGGCTACATTGCCGGGAAGCTGTTAAAAGGTATTGATATTCGGGAAGTTGGATCTGGTTCAACTGGTGCAACAAATGTACTGAGAACTTTAGGGAAAGTTCCAGGGGCTTTTGTGTTATTAATTGATTGCTTGAAGGGAGTTTTAGCAATAAATATAGTTTATTTGTTATTCAATCTTGCTCCCAGTCAAAATTTAATTCCATCAACATTAAATGTAGAAATATGGCAACCTTGGTTAGGAACTTTAGCAGGACTAGCTGCCATTTTAGGTCATAGTAAATCAGTTTTTTTAGGTTTTACTGGTGGTAAATCTGTAGCTACTGGTGTAGGGATTTTGTTAGCCTTAAGTTGGCAGGTGGGATTATCCACGATAGGAGTTTTTGCTGTTGTTGTAGCGATATCCAGAATTGTGTCTTTGAGTTCTATTGCTGGTGCTGTTGCTGTTTCTATTCTGATGGTAATTTTCCATCAACCTTTACCCTATATTTTACTTGGTATCGCTGGGGGTTTATATGTAATTGTCCGTCACCGCAGTAATATTGAAAGATTGCTGGCAGGTACTGAACCAAAAATTGGACAGAAGGTTGAGACAGAAACGGAACAGACAGCATAATTGTTGGGAAGGGAAAATTGTCAGTTCTTCAGTACTTAAATATGTGAAATCTGTCCAAAAAAATATCAGAAAGCCGACTATGTATAAAAGAATGATAAGTTAACTTTGTGTAGGTAATACAGCAGAATTCAGGAGTCAGAAGAGTTGTGAGTACCAAGTACCGAGTGCTTGACTCTCCTTCTTACTCATTACTCATTACTCGTTACTCATGGCACAGTATTATCTTTGTTTTTAATCTTACACTCACATTTTAATAATTATAAAAGCCGCTAGATTTTTATATTTCTAGCGGTTTTCTAATCTCTATTTAAGTCTATTATGCCGTAAATTAATTGCTTATATTCCGCTTGGTGCTAGGAATGTATCAAGTATTGGTATTGATAGTATTGGTATATCAAATGTTGGTATTGATGGTGTCGGTATTGATAGTGCATTTAAAGGGGCTATTAGAGAGTCTAATGTTACACCACCGGAAACATTTTCTTGCTTTTCAATAGATAAGCTGGTGAACAGTTTGTTATTCATAATTGTTGTTTTTTTATGTACCAGACATTGACTGTAGCAAATAGTTTTGAAGCTATTGTAACCACAATTTAATACTAGAAAATATGACTGTTGCATAAAAGCGTATTTGACAATTATTTTTACTTGGATTGAGTATAGACACACACATTAAAGCCACTTAATTTATGTTTATGGTTTTGAATATCAAGAAATTAGGACTTACGCAAGATAGAACTCAAAACTTAATTATTGCGTAGGGGTAATTCATGAATTACCCCTACTTTTGTTCTGTTTTACGTAAGTCCTGGAAATAAAAAATATTTACGGGATGTTAATAATCTCGCTTAACTATAATTAACCACTATTGTTAATGATTTAATTTGTAATATTGCAATTAAGTATTTATAAACGTATTTATAAAGAGTTATGGATAATTAGAGTTGTTATAATCAAAAAATGTGATATGATTAGTAGTTCTCTAAAAACGTGCTGGGTGAAGAACGTAGAGATAAAACTCAGCACATCTACAACACTCAGCACGAAGAACTCTAGTTTATGGCACTGCCAATTGTTGCAATTATCGGCCGCCCAAATGTGGGCAAATCCACCCTGGTTAATCGTCTCGCTGGTGATCAAGCAGCGATTGTCCACGATGAATCGGGTGTGACACGCGATCGCACTTATCGTCCAGCATTTTGGAGCGATCGCGAATTTTCAGTAGTAGACACAGGCGGTTTAGTCTTTAACGATGACACCGAATTTCTCCCCTTAATTCGCCAACAGGCATTAATGGCGCTCTCAGAAGCCTGTGCAGCGATTTTTGTAGTAGATGGGCAAACAGGCCCAATGCCCGCAGATCAAGAAATTGCTGATTGGTTACGTCAACAACCTGTACCAATTTTCCTGGCTGTCAACAAATGTGAATCACCAGACCAAGGCGTAATTCAAGCGAGTGAATTTTGGGAACTGGGTTTAGGTGAACCTTTCCCAATTTCAGCAATTCATGGTAGCGGTACTGGGGAAATCCTAGATGAATTAATTAAGCACGTCCCCGATGTGAAGGATGTCCCCGAAGATAATGTGATTAAAGTCGCCATTATCGGTCGTCCCAATGTGGGCAAATCCAGCTTATTGAATGCTTTTGTGGGGGAAGAAAGAGCGATCGTTAGCCCCATCTCCGGCACAACTCGTGATACAATTGATACTGAAATTGAACGCAATGGGCAAACCTATCGTTTAATTGACACCGCCGGCATTCGCAAAAAGAAACATATAGAATACGGTACGGAATTTTTTAGCATTAACCGTGCTTTTAAAGCAATTCGCCGCGCCGATGTGGTTTTATTAGTTTTAGATGCTGAAGATGGAGCCACTGAACAAGACCAAAAATTAGCAGGACGAATTCTGGAAGAAGGTCGGGCTTGCATTATCGTAGTTAACAAGTGGGATGCAGTCGAAAAAGACTCTTACACCATCTACGACTACGAAAAAACCCTAGAAACACGGTTACATTTTACCGAATGGGCAGACATAATTTTTGTCAGTGCCACAACCGGACAACGGGTAGAAAAGATTTTAGAATTGGTGAATAAGGCAGCAGAAGCACACAAACGCCGTGTCACCACCTCCGTAGTTAATGAAGTCCTCACAGATGCAATCAGCTGGCATTCTCCACCAACTTCACGGGGCGGTCGTCAAGGTAAAATATATTATGGTACGCAAGTAAGTAGCCAACCACCAACTTTTGCTTTATTTGTCAATGATGCTCAACGCTTTAATGATAATTATCGCCGTTACATTGAAAGACAGTTCCGCAAACAATTAGGATTTGATGGTACGCCAATTCGTGTATTTTGGCGGAGTAAGAAAGTTCGAGATGCGGAAATTGGCAATCTCAATCGAGCAACTCGCGTCAAATAGTACTGAGTAACGAGTACTAAGTAACGAGTTATAATTAATTTTGAGGTTTGAGTGGTGAGGAGTAAAGTTGAGTGATTTGAAGATTTGATTGCTTGGCAAAATGTCAAAATCATTGCTAAGGATATGATTTATTAAGTTACTCAGCACTCATAACTCAAAAAATGGATTTACTGCGATCGCTCCCCCTTGGACTATACTTAGAACAACCAGAAACTTGGCTACATAGACTAGATCCGCGAGTCAAGTTAGTTTGGTTGTTAAGCTTTCTCACCAGCTATGTTGTAGCTAACAACTATTGGCGGGTATTGTTGGTGGCATTATTAATTATTTTTACCTTATTTGCCAAAATTCCGCTGCGAGTATGGCGGCAACAAATGGGCTGGCTATTGGTATTATCATTTATGGTATTGGTGCTAGGTGCTATCAGCCCTGATGGACTAGCTGTAAATTATCAACCACGCTTACCAGCTAATGAACAAGTTTTAACTCAGCCAGCAACTACTAAAAATAACAAAGCGAATCTAGAGCAAGCCAAAGATAATAAAGAATATAGCTATGTATTATTTCACAAAGGCCCAATTAAAGTAAATCGTCGTTCCTTAAATTTAGCAATTAGCCTGAGTACAATAGTTTTTACCTTAATTTACAGCACTAATTTATATTTATTGACAACCGCACCAGAAGAAATCACTTCGGGAATGGAAAGCTTAATGCAACCTTTGCGGAGGTTTAAAATCCCAGTTACAGAACTGATGTTAACCCTCACATTATCTTTGCGGTTTATTCCTTTAGTTTTAGAAGAAGTCCAAAATCTCATTCGTTCTGTGATGACGAGAGCCATTAATTGGAAAAAGCTAGGATTAAAAGGAGGGGCTAAAGTTTGGTTAATTGTGATTGAGCGACTTTTAGAAAATCTGCTTTTGCGTGCTGATCAAATGGCAAATGCAATGATGGTCAGGGGTTTTACCAGTCCAAATGAACATAGAGTCAAATGGCAAGAATTAAGATTGAAAATAGGTGACTGGTTAGCGATCGCAATTTTAATCGTATTTTGGGGACTGAGGATAGCTTTTGGGACAGCAGTTTCTTAGCAGGTGCAATATTGTAGAGACGTTCCATGGAACGTCTCTACAGGGCATTCAAGCCACGCATATTTAATTTTTTAATTCTTGAAACATCGCCGTACTCAGATAGCGTTCACCAAAAGAAGGCTGAATCATGACAATTAACTTACCTGCATTTTCTGAGCGTTTACCTGCTTGAATAGCCGCACACAAAGCCGCACCAGATGATATCCCTGATAATAAACCTTCTTCTTTAGCTAATCTTCTACCATAAGACATCGCTTGGTCATCACTGACCCGAATCACCTCATCAATCAATTCTTGACGCAATACATCTGGAACAAATCCCGCACCAATCCCTTGAATTTTATGGGGGCCAGGTTCACCTCCAGAAAGAACTGGACTATTGCTAGGTTCAACCGCAATCACTTGAAAACTTGGTTTGCGCTGTTTAAGTATCTCTGCAATACCAGTAATCGTTCCCCCAGTTCCTACCCCAGCAATTAATATATCCGCTTCCCCATCAGTATCCGCCCAAATTTCCTCAGCTGTCGTTTCTCGGTGAACTTTGGGGTTAGCTGGATTGCAAAATTGTTGCAGCATAAAGGTATTGGGAGTATTAGCCACAATTTCCTCGGCTTTGCTAATTGCCCCCCGCATTCCTTGGGGGCCTGGTGTCAACTCCAAAGTTGCACCATAAGCACGCAACATTGAGCGTCTTTCTTGGCTCATGGTTTCTGGCATTGTTAAAATCAATTTGTAACCACGAGCCGCAGCTACCATTGCTAAAGCTATTCCTGTATTCCCTGAAGTCGGTTCAACTAAAACAGTTTTTCCTGGAGTAATTAAACCATCTGCTTCGGCTGAAAGTACCATACTCAACCCAATACGGTCTTTGACTGAAGCCGCTGGGTTCATGCTTTCTAGTTTGACAACTATTCTGGCAACTACCCCCTCCGCTTGGGGAATTTTGTTCAGCTGAATTAAGGGGGTTTTGCCAATAAGTTCTGTTACGTCTTTAGCAATTCGCATTTATTAACTCCTAATATTCTAAATATTACTTCTCTGTCCTTACTTATAGTAATAGGTTTTTACTTATTTAATCTGTAGTTAGGTAACAGTTAGTTAATTAGATATTGTTTTTGCCGAAAATATTGATGATAACTGGGTTTTTGGTAAATAGCATAATGGTACACAGCCCTAGAAAACTGATAATTTGCTACTAAACTTGTATCAATTATTCTGAATTCAGGTCTAATTATCCAGGTTATATAAGTCATAAAAATCTAGTGATGTCAAGATAAAATTATATAATTCATGAAATTTAATTGTTTTTTTGAGTTGTTTAGTTTATTTTTAATTCAGGTCTACTTTGTCATGAGATATTGTCATTTGAGTACAAGTTTTGAGGGACACTTATCACCATTAAATATCCTCAAACATCAGCCAATAAAGCATTAAGTTGAGTACAAAAATCCCCGTCCCCCAGCGAATAAATGCTAGTACCTCCTCCTGAAAATACTAGCACCTCTACCCCAAAAAATTTTTTAAAGTCTTACTAGATCAGTTTTATCAGCTTTGAGTACTATGTTAATGATTTTAATAATCTTAATTCGGCTGGGGTAAACTGTGTTGAAGAGAGGTGACTGCTATAAACGTTAGTAGGATTTACGCAGAGATTCCCCTCTACCCCCCGAAATTCCTAGATGAAAGTCTAGAGAACTAGGGGGGACTTCTTAACCCTAGTTTGATAGTAATCTCTATTCAAAAACGGTTAAATCCTGTCAGTATTCGTCAATACTAAAAGGAGTATATTTGGAATTTTTAAATTTTCACTTGCTTAGTAATAATTTATGAGTATTTTGCACAAATAGTGGTGATTCATAAATCTGCCAAGTTTAGATTTTAAGTTTTAGATTCACAGATAATTTTTTAAATTATTTGAGATGGTTTTAAATAATTGGGTGTCATCTACTAAACGTAAGGATTGAGGATACAGAATATTTGATAGAGCAAGGAAAAAGAAACAGTCAGAGGGAAAATTTTTCTTCTTTCTTCTTCCTTCTTTCTCCTGAATTCTGACTCCTGACTCCTGAATTCTTACTACTAAATGTATATTTAGAATCTAAAACTTGATGCTTGTTTGAGAATTGGCAAAAGGAAGGTGCTGCAATAAACCATAAACTATATTTTCTTACTGGGTGAATAGCTACCTAGCAAGGGAGAGTAAAGATGAAATTTAAAATTTTAAATGTGCTAACAGTAGGTTTGGTTACTTTAGCTGTGCTTTCTCCAGGGATCATCGTCTTTAATGTAATTTGGGGACGACATATAGAGTTAGTTAAGACACAGAATTTATCCTGTCAAGTCACCAATATTAATAAAGGTTCTGAACCTGCATTTCTCCAGCCAGAGAGCATAAATACTCCCCACTCTCCAGCTAACAAAAAGTTATCCAAACATAATTTTTTTGTGCAACTGCAAATTTTAGTGGAACAGTATAAAATCGCTACAATTTTGCAATGGTTGGTTTTAGTTACACCTATTTGCATTGGCTTAGGCATTATTGTTTATGACAGGTATCTTGTCTATCGTACTGCTGTTTTAAAAGCACAAGTCGAAATGTTAGAAAGACTTTGGCAACAGAGTATTGAGCAATAATTTTCAGTTTTCTCATCCACCATAAACTAAATTATCATGACAGACGAACGCCAAACACAGTATTTTAATTTGATTGATGAACTGTTGCAATGTCCTAATGGTCAGGAACCAGAAATTTTAGAATCTCAGCCAGAATTGGTTGATTCTGGGTTAGTACATTCAATGCTACAAGTAGCTACTATGTTTGCCCATGAAGGAAATCAAGATGGCGCTCAATTTTTGTTTTTTGTAGCACGGGAGTTAGCTAAACAATTGGGTTTATATCCTGAAGTTTCCAATGAGGTTGCACATCAGGAGTGACAATGTTATTGACTTCAACTGATGCTGGACAAATAGCGCTAGAGTTCATTTTGGCAGATTGGAACATCTCAGAAAATTACCGAGATTGGTTTACTATCTTTAACTCGCGGTTAACAGGTGAGTTTTGGTATATTGTGGAATTGGGTGTTGAAGGTTTTCCTGATAAGTGGTTTATCCAAGTTTATGATACAGGAACTTGTGACCCTAATTATACATTTAGTTCTCCGATCTCTGGTTCTGAGGGATATCTGGATTTAAAAAATATTCCAGATATTATAGCTGATGTTTTAGTTGCTGAACGCAATTCTCGCTAGGTAAAGTTCAAAATTTATTTTTGCTATTTCAAAATTTTGAATTCATTATATATGGTCATTATATAGAGGTGGTACTTTTATAAAAGTATCCCTCTTTTTTTTGGGAAATATTCCAAAAAATCAATTTAAATTGGTGTTTTGTCATGCTTAATTGACAAATTTATGTTATGCTAAATGGTAGTGATGGACGCTACAGAAATATCAGTCAAATGATTGCTGAAGATATCCTAGCTAAAGAATTCACAAGAGTCGTTAACCATTATTACCCTAATACTGGGGAACTACTGGAAAGGTGTCATGTAAAAGTGATTACCTGCTTCTGGGGACGACCTGCTAAACGCTTTCAATATGTAGGGATTTATTGTTCTGAAGACCTGATGCCCTATGTAAAAGCGCAAAAAGAAATACTCAGAGAAATAGCAGGCAATATGGGACTAATTCAGGTGGTTTGCATGAATGCCAAGCGATTACTGCGCGACCCCATGTCAAAACTTAAACAATCTGAACCGCGTTTATGGTTGGAGTTGCATTTAGTGGCTGCTTAGAATATCGTCAAAAATGAAAACAGGACTTTTCTGCAATTACGAAAATCATCACCAAGATGCCCGTCGCGCCATCTTTGAGCAAGTTTTACTGGTGAAACAGGCGGAAAATTTGGGTTTTGAAGAAGCCTGGGTGAGTGAACATCATTTTAATGAATCGAATCTCAGCCCGTCACTTTTGCTGTTAATGGCACATTTGGCGGGTGTTACGTCAACTATTCGTTTAGGGACGGGGGCAGTATTATTGCCGTTTCATGACCCTATTAGGGTGGCTGAGGATATTGCTACTTTGGATAATCTTTGTAGTGGTAGATTGGCTTTTGGAGTGGCTAAAGGTGGCCCTTTCCCTGAACAGAATAAGCATTTTGGGGTGTTGATGTCGGAATCCCGTGTGAGGATGGTGGAAGCGATCGCACTTATTCAAAAGCTATTATATGAAACTGACGTATCATTTAATGGACAATTCTATCAGTGCGATCGCTTGACGGTCTATCCCCAGCCGCTACAGAAACCAATTCCCGTCTATATTGCCAGTGGTGATGACGATACGATTGAATATGCTGCCCAAAATTCCTTCGGTTTAATGGGAGGGGCCGCCCTTTTCCCTGACAAGATTGAAGAATACAGTCAGCAAATATCGGCAATTAAATTCCAGTGGTGCAGATAAATTTCTGTTAGCACGGTTCTTTTTTGTTGCTAAAACAACCGATGAAGCAGTGAGTGAAGCCTTACCTTTCATCCGCAAATTTAGCCAAAAAATGACAGCTAATTCCACTCAAGTAATGCAGAATAGTCCCCAGCCACAGAAACCATTTGATCGGACAAATATCTGTTTTGAGGAAGATTATTTGCTCGAAAATTCGATTATTGGCGATGTCGAAACCTGTCGCGACCGAATTAAGAAATTTCAGGACGAATTAAATCTCGGCACACTAGCGCTCAAACCCTCATCATTGTCTCTGCAAAAAAATCGAGAGAGTATGCAGCGCTACAATCAAGAGGTGCGAAATTATGTCTAAACTTCCCCTGCTTCCTCCTGATGATTTACCTCCTCTGGAGGTGACTAAACAGGATGGAATGCTACATTTAGAATTTGAACAATCTATTGGGAGGTGCTTCTATCACGCGTGCGATCGCATTACCCAAGTTCTATTATCTAACTGTCAGTGGTATATGACAACTAATACCACCACCCTCATGCTGATCATTGATTGCCCAGATATAGTATCTTACTGGCATATAGTCAGCAACATTCCCCAATTGGGTAATCGGCTAGAACGGTTTACCAAGGATGCGAAAATTCGAGTTTATCCACCCTTTGGTAAGGGTAAACCCTTTGAAATCGCTATCAATGAAATTTCAGCTTATCGAGATTGGTTGTAGATTCTAAGTTCTATTTCGCGCAAAGGTGCAAACAAAGCTTTGTGCCTTTGCTTTTTTGTATCAGGTTATAATGAAATAAAGACTAATAAATTAGAAACCATGAATAAGATTATAACTAACAAAAAACAACTTTTTGACCGTTGGGCATCAAGTTACGATTGGACTTTTCCATCTTTTATTTATCAAGCTATTCATAAAAGATTGCTTTCAAAAATAGAATTATCCGCAAATGCAAATGTACTTGATTTAGGTTGTGGAACTGGAAGATTACTAGATAGATTAGCAAATCAATTTCCTGAATTACGGGGGACAGGTTTAGATTTATCTCCCCAAATGTTGCGGATAGCTAGACAAAATAATCGTCATCGTCCCCGATTAATTTATCTGGAAGGTAATGCAGAATCACTACCTTTTGCTGAAGGTCAATTTGATGCTGTTTTTAACACTATCAGTTTCTTGCATTATCCGCAACCAGAACTTGTTTTAAGTGAAATTACACGGGTACTTTCTCCAGGTGGACGTTTTTATTTAGTTGATATAACAGCCAAGAATAATTCAGCACTTCAATTAATGGCTAATTCTCCGGCTGGAATTAAATTCTACAGTCAAGAACAGCGTGAAAAAATAGGTTCTGATGCTGGACTTTTGTGTTTAGGTCACTACTATTTATTAGGGCCTGTTTTGTTGACTATTTTCGCTAAACCAGTATGAAGTTAAAGTTGATTGGTAATGAGAGAATATTCGGTTGAAATTATAACCACAAAGACACCATCAGTAAAATGTGTCTTTATCTGCAACTAAGGCTTGACAAGGTTTACGACATCTGTAAATAATTAAGTCTGATAAAAACATGGTATAAAAAGTTATGCCAGTTTGTTTGACTCAGATTTAAATTAAGGTGTGTGAGGAAACGTGAACAACAAACCCAAGGTAAGCAAAAATCAAGAATTAAACAAAAGCATCTTTTATTTTTCTATTTTGACTTTAGACTTTTTTCTTTCTAGTCTTCTATTATCAGTCAAGGGTCAAATAATTACCCAAACTGTAACACCTGAACAGTTAAGGGGAACAGAAAAACAACCATCCGTCTTACCTAATGTTCAACCTCTACCAGAAACTCCTTTACCACCTTTAGAAGAATTACTTCCCAAACCAGAAAAAAGTCCATCAATTCTCCAACCATCACTAGAGCAAATTCCTAGAACAATTACAGTTACACAATTTGAAGTTGTTGGTAGTACTGTTTTTAGCCAAGAAGAATTCACTAATGTACTCGCACCTTTTACTAAAAATCCTATTTCTTTTGCTGAATTATTGCAAGCTCAAGAAGCTATTAATCAATTATATTTTCAACATGGATATATCACTTCTGGGTCTTTTATTCCTCCTCAAGAATTACAAAATGGGGTTGTAAAAATTGCAATAATTGAAGGGGAAGTGGAATCAATTAATATAGAAGGGTTAAGGCGATTGCGTCCTGGTTATGTTCGCAGTAGATTGGCTTTAGCAACGAAAACTCCTTTGGATCAAAATCGCTTGCTCCAGGCTTTACAAATGCTGCAACTTAATCCGCTAATTGCTAATTTATCAGCAGAATTAGCCGCCGGTTCTCGTCCTGGTGTGAGTGTGCTAGACATTACTGTGCGAGAGGCTGATGCTTTTTCTACACAGTTAAGTATTGATAACCAAAGATCGCCTAGTGTGGGAAGTGTGCGTCGTCAATTGCAAATTGCTCACAATAATCTTTTAGGATTTGGCGATCGCTTTCAAGTCGGCTATATTAACACCGATGGTAGTAACTCCCTTGATAATCTGAGCTACGCTTTTCCCATTAATCCTCACAATGGGACTATTGATTTTAGCTATAGCCGTACCCGCACCAATATTGTGGAAGAACCTTTTAACGTCTTAGATATTCAATCAGCATCTCGTAATTATCAACTTACTTACCGTCAACCTCTTTACCAAACCCCAAATACAGAATTTACCTTGGGATTAACTGCGTCTAGACAAGAATCAGAAACCTCACTTTTAAATGAGCCTTATCCTTTGTCTCCTGGTGCAAATGATCGAGGGGAAACGAAAATTTCTGCACTACGATTTTTTCAGGAATATACTCGACGCAATAATTTACAAGTTTTTGCGATGCGATCGCAATTTAGCTTTGGTCTTGATGCTTTAAATGCCACAATTAATGATACAGCCCCTGATAGTCAATTTGTGACATGGCGCGGACAAACGCAGTATCTACGCTTGTTGACACCAGAGACAACGTTATTATTGAGGTCAGATATCCAATTGAGCGATCGCCCTTTAGTCGCTCAAGAACAGTTTAGCGCAGGTGGCCAGCAGAGTGTGCGCGGTTATCGTCAAGATAATTTATTAGCTGATAATGGCTTATTTGCTTCTGCTGAAGTTCGGTCTTCAATTCTTCGCATTCCTAAATGGCAAACTAATTTACAATTAGCACCCTTTTTCGATTTGGGTACTGTTTGGAATCACTCTAGCTCAGATGTAGAACTGAAACAGCAAACTATATCTTCGGTGGGTGTTGGTTTGCGCTTGCTAGTAGGTGAAAATTTTAATGCCAGATTTGATTGGGGTATTCCCTTAGTTAAAGTCGATAAAACCGGAAATTCTTTACAAGAAAATGGTCTTTATTTCTCTGTAGAATATAGACCTTTTTAGTTAATGTCTGTCAATCTCAAATTGATATCACCTGAGTTCGGAGTTTCTCCTATGCCTACGGCACGGCTTCGCCGAACGGAGACGCTACGCGAACGGAGTTATGATTTTTAAGAGCGAGAGAATAAGGTTTTGAGACTCCTAGCGGGGGCGAGTTTTCCACAAATTATCTTATGTCGAACTTAGGTGGATTCCTATATATAAAAATCATTACAAATTACAAATAATTTTTTGCCATGAGCTTGATCATTTGTAGACAATCACAAGCGATCGCATTTTGTGGGTCAAACTTAAGTGCTTGTTGCCAAGATGCGATCGCTTCTCTCCATTCTCCTTGCAATGCCGATAATTTCCCCGCTAAGGCATGGAAGTCTGCATTACTATAATACAAAGCTAGACCTTGATTGTTGTGCGTTGCTGCTTCTGGATAACGCCCTTTTGACAAAAAATACAGTGCTTGTTTGTGACACCATATAGCTTGGTCGTGCAGACTCAGCAAGTCAGATAAATCGGCTTTGCAGCGCCTACAAGTTGGCGATTGGAGACCCAAGGGAGAAGTCTGGCTGTGATTTTCTCCCCCTTGCGCCCCTGCTCCCTTTGTCGGACGATAAACTGCACCACACACAGGACATTTCATGATTTCTTACTCCGACTCATTGGTACTGGCATAGTAAAGAAAATCTGAGAGTTCTTCCTGTAACTGGGGTAATTCTGCACTCTTGTTTGCGATCGCATTTTCAATCTGGTCTAACAAGTCTTGTAATTCCTCTGCTTGTTCAGAATCTAGTGTAGGAAGTGTTTGTTGAGCGCGGTTTAAAAGTGCTGCTAATTCGGGATCAATTTCTACTGCTGAGATTGTATCTTCGGCTGAGATTTCAATTGTTTCATCACTTTCAAACAAGGCATCTAAATTTGCCCTGGCTTGTTTCAATTCATGGCTAGAAAGCTTCTGGATACCTGCATTATTAACTACTAGCGTTCCTTGTTGCCCTTTACCCTTCTCCGTGGTGGTGACAGTGAGAATGCCATTCACATCAAAGTCGAAGTGAACCTCAACATCAATAGCTCCTGCTGGTTTGGGTGGTAAGTCCTCAATTCTAAAAGAACCGAGAGGAACATTTTCGTGAGCGATCGCATTTTCTCCCTGAAAAACTTCAATTTCTACCGCTTCTTGTTGATCAGATACGGTGGAATAAACATCAGAACGAGAAACAGGGACAACGCTATTGCGGGGAATAATCACACTGAAGTAACCGGACATAATCCCCATTGGTGTATGCACAGCCGTAGCAATACCCAAGGAATGAGGAATCACATCGACAAGAATGGCATCTACCGATTCACCGACCAACACCCCAGCTTGTAAAGCTGCTCCTAACGCCACACAAAGGTCTGGTTGAATGCCATCGCTGGGAGTTTGTCCCAAATGTTCTGAGATCATCTGTTGCACTAGAGGAATGCGCGTAGAGCCACCAACTAAGATAATCCGGTCAATATCGTCGGGTGCGAGGTCTGCATCTGTGAGGGCGCGGTCAATTGCCTCTAAGGTTTCTGTTAATAGAGGACGAATCAATTTTTCCAAATCTGCTCGCGCTACTTCTGTTTCTAGATGTAGTGCAGTTTTGCCTTTACTACCTAAAAAGGCTTCCCGAACTGTGGCAAAGGCATGAGAACTCAAGTCAATTTTTAACTGCTCTGCGGCTCGCAGGAGACGCGCCTGGGTAGCTGTATCATCTGGGACATCCACACCATGCTGTTTACGAAATAAATCCGCTAGATGAAGTTGCAACAGCCTGTCGAAATCGTCTCCACCCAAGCGGTTATTACCATGAGTGGCTAAAACTTCTGTGACTTCGCCTGTAATTTCCACTACCGAAACGTCAAAAGTACCACCGCCCAAGTCATAAACCACAACCTTTTCTGTCTCTTCGGAGCGCAAATCATAAGCTAAAGCGGCCGCCGTTGGTTCGTTGATAATTTGCAATACTTCCAAACCAGCAATCTCCCCAGCCGTTTTAGTTGCTTGCCGTTGAGCATCTGTAAAGTAAGCTGGAACTGTAATCACAGCTTGGGTAATTGTTTCTCCTAAAGCATTCTCAGCCCGTTGTTTCAGGGCGCGGAGAATAATAGCGGAAATTTCATGAGGTAGGTATTCTTTATCTCCTAAAGTTGTCTTGTGGTCAGTTCCCATCCAACGCTTAATTGACTTGACGGTGCGTTCAGGAGCCGCCGCATATTGACGGAGTGCTTCTCGTCCCACCAGCACTTTACCCGTATCGCTAAACCCCACGCAGGAAGGTAAAATCAGGTCGCCGTCTTCTCCTGGTAATACCCGCACCTGTCCGTTTTCGACAATCGCCACTTCTGAATTTGTTGTCCCTAAATCAATACCGACTGCTCTCATAATTTCTAATTTAAAAGTTATTTGCCCCAGGTGCGATCGCGCAAGCTCACACCATAATGTAATTACAAAATACCGTATTTTGGCAGCATGACAGCTTTACCAATAGAGATAAGATTACAATATATTGACTAAATAATTCATAATTCTGAGTTGGTGATGCGATCGCACTGTGTTGTTAGCTGGCTTGTCGCAACGAGCTAATTCAAAAAACTCTCATATTCATTGTGATCACCGATCCAAATCCAATAATAATCGTCGCCCTTTTTCAAAGCTAATGCTCGATACCCACCACTGACACGGGCAGACCAAAGATTTTTACCAATTTTTTTGAAATGCAATGAGGGATGAAGTGAATTTTCTTGCCAAAGTTGATAAGCTTTCCGCGCTTGCTCTTGCATCTCAGGTGACAATTCGGCATACGCTTTCCAAAAATCAGCCGTCGCAAAGGACTTCATCCAGATCCCTCACCTTGTTTGCTGCAATGTCCTCTTCTGCTTGAGCAATGAGACGATCTAATTTTCCTGATGCCAAGTCCGCTTCGATTTGCCGATCCCACATCTCATCTAGATATTCTTGAAGCCATCTTGCCAGATTACGAACTTCATCTTCTGGTAATTGCTTGATTGCTGATTCAACTTCTAGGCGGTTGTTCATCGGGTACTCCACATACTAACAGCAGACTTATATGCCCACTAATTATAACTTAGAGGTCAGCACTTGCGCGATCGCTTGCGTTGCGGAGAAAATTGCCAATTACCTTTGTAATCTTAACAAGATAGTCACAATCTTCAAGTAATTGAACTGGAAATGAATTAACCTTAACGGAGCGATCGCTGTTTTAATTGAGGGCGATCGCGCTACAGGGTATGTTACAATGACTAAAGTTATTTCTCAAACAAAATGCAATGCGACAAGTTTCAGTTTCAGAAGTAAAGAAAGATTTTGCTTACATTATGGATAGCGCCCAACAAGAACCCATTCTTGTTAAGGAACATGACCGCAATTATGTGGCTATTATTTCGATGAATGATTATGAGGATTTGGTAAAGATTAAAAATCTTCGTTTAAAAAATATATCTGCGGATTTAGGGGCAGAAGCTCAGGCAAATGGACTAACCTTAGAACTGTTAAACGAGATACTTAACAGTGATGCTTAATCGCTATGTTTTGGATGCTAATGTTTTAGTCAGTGCTGTTTTATCTCCTGGTTCTACTGCTAATCTAGCTTACCAAAAAGCTCTTGACACTGGCATCTTATTGATTTCAGTTGAGACTTTTGCGGAGTGCGAAAGTGTGATATTTCGTTCCAAGTTTGATCGTTACATTTCTGTAGCACGTCGTCAAAAATTTTTAGCGGAATTTAGGACAGCCGCCGAGTTAGTCTAGATTCTTGAGTTAATTAATGATTGTCGAGATACAAAGGATAACAAATATTTAGATGTAGCAATTAATGGTTCGGCAAATGTCTTAATTACAGGTGATCAAGATTTATTGATTCTTCATCCTTATCGGGGAATATTACCAATTTTAAGTCCGTCGGATTTTGTTAGGGATGATGTTTACTGAAAAGTACCTTTAAAATTTTAACTTTTGGGCGGATGGAATATGTAAATCAGTAACATTAGGATATGTTAGCGTAGCGTAACGCATAATAATTACCAATTCATCATAATTAAAAGTAAAAAGGCGCGTTAAGTAACCCACTTTACAATATCTGGAATCATATTTAAGTATCTAATATAGGCATAAGCAAAGGAATTGGACGATCGCGGTTCTTTCTGTAAACGAGAAAATCGCTATCAAGCGTAAAAATCAGACTGCTAGGGTATAGCTCCGACATTCGGACTAATTCCGCATCTGCTAAAGAAACTGGTACTGATTGATAGCGACTTAATAATGTCATTACTGTCACCAACTCCGCATCCAAATCAAACTGAATAATGATCTGTTTCTGAGCTAACAATTGCAGCAAAATTTCTCGCCCCCTCTTTACTCGTTGTAACAAAAACCAACTTTCTGAAATCACCGCTTCACAAGTTAGTAATGGGGGAGCAATTTCCTTTAATTGTTCTGTTACCCAAGTATGGTGGACATCATTGCGGTCAATTAAAGCCAGTAAAATCCCTGTGTCAACAATTACCTGATAGTGCATCACTGTCCATAGCCCTGCATATAATCGGGATTTGTTGAAAGATCGCCTGGTCCCTCCCCTGCCCCAATCGAAGCTTGAGCTACCTCAAAAAACGAGAGGGAATTTGTTTCTAGAGACGTAGTGATTGCTTCCTGACGTTTTTTCAAAAGAGATTCTACAAAAGTTAACACCTGATACTGATCTTCCGTCGGTAATACCTCTACCGTTTGTAAAATTTGTTTAGATAAGGCAGACATACTAGTTATTCCTACAAAAGAAACGACCTTATAATTATGAAAAATATAACATTAAATTCTCCATTATGAAAGGCAAACTGCTTGCAGGGAGATCACACTGTAGGTTGAGTTAAGGAACGCAACCCAACCAGTTAAGCGAGAACGATGTTAATTAATTGTGGAAGGGAATATTGTTTGTGTGGAAATGTTGGGTTTCCTTACGTCAACCCAACCTACAAGATCGGCGATCGCACTAATTCTACCGGTTTTTCTTTACCGTTATGTGTTTACAACTCTATTAACAAACTTAGTAGGGTTAATCATTGCTTTACTTAGGAGTTTTCTGATTATCTTTCCATGCATTAGCTTTGATATCTTCAATAGCTTCCACAAAACTCTTTGTTCCTATTTCGTAGCAATGGGTAAAACTTTTGTTTCGATTTTCATTGAATACAAATAAGCGCCATAACTTCACACGATAACCCTTAGAATACTGACCACAAGCAAAAATATTTTTAGAATGCCGCTCAAATGCCCAAATATTCGACTTAGAATACTCTTCTATATACATTGCTGGTCGGGGATGATCATCGGCGAAATCTGCACCAACAAAGCTTGAGAAATTCGGAATACCTCTAGGACACTGATGTGTAATTGGACTAAACTTATCCATTAAATTGAGGCTTGGTAGAATTGACTCCCAATCTTCAATAATAAGTGAGCCACAAACCTCTTGCGCGGCTATATTTACAAACTCTCGATACACGTCAATAGATGACTCTCTGTGTCCAGCAGCTTCAGCAGCAGATTGGGAAAGATGTAAGACTATATCTCTTTCAAAAACACCAAATGAGGTTTCAATATTAGGCTCGTTTGCATAAGCAATATACCTAACAACACTTTTACTATCCACAAATTCTATTTTGCCTTTAATTAGCCCCTGATCCAGTATACAAATTGAATCAAGAAAACTAGATAGTGCAACTGGACAAACTCGAAGATGTTGATTTCTGAAAATTCCATATCTAAATAATACAGGTACTGTTGATTTGAAGAGATAGAACCTTTCTAAATATTGTAAAAAATATTTCATCTGAGTCTTAGATTCCGACTTAAGTTTAGAAGAAAAAGATAATATAGCTGTGTATGGTCTAAAAAACTGACGTTCAGGATTGTTATATAATTCATATAAATCTTCAAATTTTTCTAAGTCTCCCCACAACTTGTCATAATCTAAAGTCTTAGTTATTTCGATGATGACTTTTACAGACTCTGGGACGACAATCACAAAATCATCGGCACGAAATAGGGGTGGGAAAGTACTTGCATCCCAAATTATGATGTCAAACTGTCGAGATACTTTTCTAGTAACTTTTGCTTCTTTATCAACTTGCCTATTAATTTCAAGTGTAGATATAAATCCAGTAGATATTTCAAAACGTCGAGGAATTCTTCGACGAAGGTAAGATCGAACTGCATACTCTAAATTTTGTCCTTCTGATGGACAATGTACACCATCCATCCAAAATGAAAGAGTTCGAGCCATCTCACGTAGCTCATATGTTTGTTGGGAGGCAGAATTCCTTATATCTTGGATGTTAAGATCACGTTCATTCATAAATTTATCAATAGATCGCTTCAGTTAATAGACATCAAATTCTCAAAAGGATGACGATTTTTCCAGCGGTAAGTATTAAAGTCCCGAAAATCAACAGATAGAATCCGCCCATGCCCCAAATGTTCGGCAAGGATAATCAATGAAGCGTCCGCTAAATCCATTGGCAGAGAACTATATTGATTCATCAATTCACTGATTCTTTTCCCATCTTGAATGTTGAGATCAAAAACCTCAAAAGCACCAATTTCTAAGCTATGAATAAACGTCTGTTGAGCATTTGTACCTGTACGTTTCAAGAGAATATGACAAGCTTCCGTAATCACACACCATGTTGTAACCAGAGGCTCATCAATCGTATCTAGAACTTCTTGAGCGAGAACATGATAATCATCACGGCGATTGATTAGTGCTATCCAAAAGCCAGAATCAACGATGACCATATTTTTCGTTAAGACTTTCAGTGAGATATTGCTTGTAATTAACCGACAAATCAGAGTCCCCTTCAGCACAACCAATCAGCCCTGATTCTCTAAGGAGTTGCAAAGGTTTTACAGGGGATTCTTGATGTAATTTTTCATAATAAAGATCGATCGCCACTTTCATAATGTCAGACACACCTTGATTTGTCCGCTGGCGAATGTAATTAAACTTACTAGCGCGATCGCTATCGAGCCTTACATTAACTCTCATATTTTTACTTGTCATAACTCTGTATGACAGTACTATAGCTCAAAAAATTCAAAGTTAAGTAGTTCTCAAATAGTTTCCTCATAGGGCGATAGCGAACGCATTGCGTCCCGGAGGGAACTAGCGCGACCGAGGAATCGCTATTCCTGTGAGTTGTGATTTTTAGGCGATCGGCTAACATAGAATAAAATTATAACTGACTTCAAAACAGCAAACTATATGCTAGAAGCAAATGTACATGACAACAAGGAGCTTTCTGGGCTAATCCAACAAGCCAACTCTAAGAGAGAAGCGATCGCCTTAGTTCAAGAAGGGCAACAGAAAGCAGTGCTGTTAAGTTTAGAAATGTTTCAACATTTGATAGGAATTAGCGATTGCCGAGAACAGCTATCAAACGATGGATTTGCAACTATGTCGCGGCAACTTTTTACCAAATCTGGATATGCCTCAACTGACAAAATTATGGAACTCATTCAGGATGTAAAACAAGAAATATCCACAGAGAGAGCGCAAAGGCTAAATGACAGTGAAATCAAGTTCTAGTTTACCCAAATCGGTATTTCTCGACACAAATATCTACATTCTGGGATCGCTTGATTTAAACAGCGATGAAAGCAAAATTTTATCCTTGCTAGTGAGTGATGAAAATAGCGATGAGCAAACTAGAGTTATCTTCTCTCAAGAACTTATAGATCAAATTTTACGAGTTGGTAAACGCTTGTAAAACAAAGACTGGTCAAGCGGTTTGTTAACAAGACTTTGGCAGCAATTGCGAGTAGATTTCATATTTGTAGAAGACCAAGATATTCAAGCGATCGCTGATGCTGGCATAATTCCCCGTGAAGATGCAGGTGTTTATCTAACTGCCAAGCAAGGAAAAGCAAAATGTTTTGTATCCAGAAATTACAAACTAATTCGCGCACTTGTCGGGCAAACTGAAGAATTTGAATGTTTCACTCCAAGCGAATTCTTACAAAAATATGCCCCATAAGCTAGATAAACTGATTTGTTTGAGCGATCACATCAACAATCAATCTCCTCAAGGCGATCGCTATTCCTGTGAGTCGTGATTTCTAGGCGATCGCTTAATAATTATTCTATTTATTTTTGTGTCGCTACAATTACCTGGGCTTCTCTCAAGACTTTATCGCCCCATAAATAACCCCTGACTACTTCCTGAATCACGGTATTTTCTGTGACATCTGCCCTTGATTCACGTCCCACAGCATACATTGTTTGGGAATCAAAAGGTTTACCCTGGGCGAGAATGGGAACAACACGGTGTTGTTTGAGGATTTCTAAAAGCGATCGCCTAATTAACTCCACTCCCTGTTGATTGCTGGTGAAAATTTCAGTTAATGATTCTGATATTGGTAATTTTTCTGGCTCAATAGATTGAGTAGAATTGCCATTAATCCAATCTCCTAGCTTTTCCCAAAAACTTTTTTGTGTTACTGGTTCTGAGTTTGAGGGAGCAGATAATACTTCTAGTTGCTCTTGCCAGTAAGTACAAGCCTGATCTAAAGCATCCACAATACCCAGTAAATCTTTGAGGAGTTTCTCCTGCTGCTGTTCAAATTTTCCCCATGCCTGTTTTTGACTTTCTTCCAGACGTATTTGCAGCTGTTCTTGATCTGCACGAGTTACTTCCAATGCTTGCACCAAAGCATCTTGAGTAGAACGCAATAATTTACCCTGTTGTTTAACTTCATGGCGGAGAGCAGTCCATTCTGCCACCATTTGATAGGGGTCAAAGGAATTAGCAGATGATGGTGGTTCACCTAAATATTCAGGGGATAGTTGTTCTGAGTGTAAATAATCCAGCAATTTAGCAAATAAAGCTTCTTTGTCAGTTGTCATTGGTGATTGGTAATTGGTAATTGGTGATTGGTGATTGGTAATTGGTGATTGGTAATTGGTAATTGGTAATTGGTAAAAATATCTCTTCTTCCCTGTTCCCTGTTCCCTGTTATATGAATTATTTAAAATGTGGCACGAATTAAATCATCTAAGCTAATTTCTAATTGAGCTAGGGCTTTTTCTCGCATCTGTTTTAATATCTCTGGATTCAGTTCTGCTTCCAGGGGACGAACTTTCAAAAAATCCTCATGTTGACCTGTTTCTCCTTTACGAAGTGCCTCATAAGCTCCTCGAATGGCCTTAAACTCTTCTGGATAAGTATGAGCAGGAAATTCCCGTAGCTTGGCATGATACGCCGCTTTAATTTGGGCGCTTGTTGCTCCTGGTGAAATACCTAAACGTTCGTAATTGTCAGCCATAAATAATTCCCAATTAAAATGACATTAATTCAATTGTCAGTCTTTATCTGTGTTTATCTGCGTTTATCTGTGTTCAATTATTCTTGATATCTGAACTTTTACAACAATTCCTGAAAACCTGCTTTTCTTCTACCCTTGCGTTTTTTAGATGTAGATGATGCATTTCTAAAGAAAAAATCTAAATCTATTTCATCATCATCATCATCTTCGTCTTCATCATCATCATCTGAGAAATCAGGCATACTATTTAACATCATTTGCTTGAGTTCTGGAAGCATCCTTTCAAACTCGGCTTTAGACATTTTACTGCCAAATAATTTTTTAAGCATCCCTTCTAATAAATCATCAATATTTGACATATTGAGATTGTCAAATTGCTCTGGATCTGGCATGACGCTCTGAGTTTCTCTATTATTGAGAAATGCTTGTTCTTCCCGAAATGCTTGTAAGGCTTTGGCATCTTGTAGGCGACGGGCTAATTCAAATCCCTGTTGCTTTAATTGTTCATAATTTGGATGATCAACGTCATAAGTAGTAGCTCTAGCTAATAGCAATAAGGGGTTTTGTGGTTCCCGACGTAGTGCTTCATCTAGGAACGGGACAAGAGTTGTAATTTCGCCAAAACGGCGTGCTTGGAGTTGAATATTTGCCAGAGCATTTCCTGGCTGTGGCATGGTGTCGAGGTAGAAACGTAGGGGAATCTCTAGTTTTTTGGGGCTACTTTCTTTCACAGCTAAGATCACTAAATTGGCAACCCTGGCTTCTGGATGTTCTATTGATAGGGTAGTCAATTTTTGTTGATACTGACTTATTAAAGCAGCGATCCCTTTTTCCCGTTTGGCGAAGAGGTTGATAGAAAGAGCGATCGCTTGCAAGACAGCAATTTGTTCTTGACCGGCTAATCTTTGTAGGAGAGTGTCCCATACTTGGGCTGCTGCTTTTTGGTCTAATGAAACTCGACCACCGGAATTGGGAGGACTTTGGACTGCACTCACGAATATCTGACAAGCACGGATAGCCGGATCTCTTGGATTTTCTGTCTCTACCATCCGGCTAAATAAGGGATAACTTAAGGTAGATAGAGCATCTATCCAAGGTGATGTTTCTATTTCAGGTTCAATATTCAGGTCGCCAAAGTGCTTGCCAAATTTACGACGAGCTTCATTGAATGCTTGTTTGTTATCTAGTTTCTTCCAACAGTGCAGCAACATCCCATAAACTTCTTCATAGCGACATCCATTTTCTAGTGCTTGGGTCAGCAGGGCGATCGCTTCAGTATAATTTTCTCCCCCTGCCTCAATTAATCCCTTGCGCCCCAGTAATTCTGGGGATGTCGGACAGATGCGTTCGGCTTGTTGCACAGATCCCAAAGCTGCACGCTCACGATCCAGTGCCATGTAAGCATCTGCCATCCAGCAATGGAGGTGTGCTTGGGTCGCTTTCAATCGTTGTGCAGGCCATTCTTGAGGTTTTTGTTTCGCTTCCTGCTCTAACCACTTCAAGAAACGGGTCACAAGACGTGGGCGTTCTTGATCGTTATCATTAGCATCGAAAACTTCTAAGAGATTGATTGCCAGTTGGGGGTTAAAGGGTTGCTCTGTCAACAAAGGCTGCCAGAATAGTTCAGCACAGCTTGGTTCTCCTTGATTCAGTGCTTGTTGTCCAGCTAGGGTCAATAGCAGTGGACGGAGACTTTCTACTTCTGGAAAACGTGGGGAACGTCGCTCCATCCTCAACAACAGATGTGCAGCCTCATGGTGATCACCTTGGTCAATCAGTTGCAGCATTGGCAACACCGTTAATACCTCTTGGGTACTTTTATCTAGTATTTTTTGCGAGGTTCTCAATTTTAGGAGTTCTTGTCCTGTTTTTCCTCGTTGAAAAATTGCCAATCTTTCTAAAATTGGATGCTCGAAATACTTTGGCTGACTATATGCAGATGATTTCAACCCCAAAAGATTAGCCGCAGCATCCCAATTACCGCTAACTTGTTGAGTGTAAACAATCCAAGCTATGGGCAAGTCTCCATCGGTGACGGCTCGTTTAATTTTCACAAAAGATGTCAAAGCTGCTTCTGGTTGCCCATTTTTTAGCGCCAGAACACCTCGTACCCAGTGGAGTTGGTTAGCACTAAAGCGTTTAGATTGTTCTTGAATTAACTGCTCAACTGTAGCGGTATCTCCTTTGAGTAACAAGAGTTTTAGGTAACAGATGCTGTACTCTTTCGGTAGAGTAGCTGCCTCAAAAGCATTTCTGAGCAATTTTAGCGCCGCGTCTAATTGCTTCAACTCCAGCAAACATCTAGCTTGCCAGTAGTGAACTTCTCCCACCAAACCAGATTCTAGAGCGCGGCCAAAGGACTTTTCTGCCTGTTTAAAATCTTGTTTTTGGAATTCTTGCTGACCCCGTAGCAACCAAATCTCTGATTCTTTGGGAGTTAATTCAATATTAGGATACGTTCTCTGATTTTTCTTGATTTCTTCCAATGCTTGCCGATATTTTTTCTGGTTCAACAATTCTTGCAGTTGCATCTGGAAAGAGTTTTCAGCACTTTTTGTCTCTGTGCTAGAGTTCTGTGGTTGTGAGCTTTGTTTGGACTGATGTTTAGCCACCGGGCTTTCTTCCTATAGTTTTTTTTGATTTTCACCCCCATGCTTAAGGGCGGCTCCAACTACTCTCTTAAGTTTCAATATTATACAATTAAATACATCAAAATTCTTAAGGAGTTTCAGGAGCAGAGTTCATATTTCCGCTACATTTCGTCAAAATTAATAACTTTAACCTCCAAATAATATATCATTACCAATTGCATACTCTGAGGCATCTACGATCGCAGATAGTAAACCTTGAATTTCAGCTTTATTCCTCAT
This sequence comes from Anabaena sp. EIM26, assembly GCF_057568715.1. Taxonomy (NCBI): domain Bacteria; kingdom Bacillati; phylum Cyanobacteriota; class Cyanophyceae; order Nostocales; family Nostocaceae; genus Anabaena; species Anabaena sp. EIM26. The sequence continues at coordinate 5,599,342 of NZ_CM172472.1, forward strand.
ACTTTCCACTTTATCTGCTTCTCAAATAGCTAATGGATTAATTTGCGTTCCCATACTCATCGGTGGGTTAAGCGATAGCCTAACCCAACCTGAGTTCGGTGTTAGGAGTTTCTCCTATGCCTACGGCACGGCTTCGCCGAACGGAGACGCTACGCGAACGGAGTTATGATTTTTAAGAGCGAGAGAATAAGGGTTTGAGACTCTTACAGGGGGGAGTTTTCCACAAATTATCTTATGTCGAACTCAGGTTAACCCAATCTACCAAACCTCATAAATACGCTAGTTCGTACTCTGGATAAATTTAAGTATCGTGTACGGAAATTTTTACTTGCTTAACTCACTGCTATATTCATTAAATGAACGTTGCTTGAATTCAATGGACTGGTCACGGGGTAATAAATCAAACACTTCTCGAAATTTGTCGTCTATTTCTTCAAAAGGGACTTGACCTGTTTTATTCATAATGACTTTACCCGACTGGTCAAAGAGGACAACTTGGGGTACAACTCCTGAATAGTAGTATCCTGGTTCTGTCGGTTCGTAGGTTTCCTTGCTGGGGATAGTATCAACACTGATAGGGATAATCTCCGCACCCTTACCATAGAATGCTTGAGTTTGGGAAATATAGACGGCATACTGTTTGCAATCTTTGCTGTCATCCACATAAAATGCCAGAATTGCCGGTTTATGTTGTGCTAAAGTTTGAGCTAGAGTTTGTCTGGGAGGGACTAAGGAACCATTACCAGCAAAAACCACGAAGATATTCCCTTCGTATCGATCATCTTTCATACCTGCAAAAGCTGGTTGCATACTGGTAATAAATACGCAAATTATCAGCAATACGCATTTAAACACCAACTGTTTCCAGTTAGCAATTATTTTAGTTTGTAAAAAAAGCCACTTTATGCTACTCATCAACAGGAACCTTTTAAGCTACTATTTTTTCTAAGTTTGTGCTGAATTCAGCCGACTAGGCTAGATATATAATTACATCTACGCACCATTTTTTAAGATAACCTGTAATGGGTAATTAGTAATAGCTAATTGGTAATTGGTAAGAGTTTTCTGCATATCCGAGTCCCTATTCGCAATGATTCATAAATTTTGAATTGTTAATGTGTGGCATTTTGTGCCAAGATTCGCTACACTTGCAAGATTAATTTTGTAATTAAAGACTATTAGTTAAAAACTGCTGTGGGAAAGAAAATACAACTTATAGATAGAGTCCGACTGGGTTTAGCCGTATCAATTGCTAAAAGTGTAACATTTTTAGTACGCTCTCTGCGTCTCGGTGCTGCCAGTGTTTTACCAGGATCTATTGCGCGACGCATTGAACCCCAAATTTTACAATTACTGAGTCAGCAAGTTAAAAACGGGATTATTCTGATTGCGGGAACCAATGGAAAAACGACAACAGCCTTGTTGTTATGTACCATTTTAGAACACAAAGGTTACAAAATTGCCCATAATTCTACTGGTGCAAATCTCGAAAATGGTTTAGCGACAGCTTTGATAGACAATGCTAACTTATTAGGTTCTCTAAATGTAGATTATGCAATTTTGGAAGTTGATGAAAATATTGTTCCCAAGGTATTAAAACCTCTGCAACCACGAATTATTCTCTGTTTAAATTTGTTCCGTGATCAACTCGATAGATATGGGGAAGTTGACACTATTAGTAAAAAATGGACAAAGGTTATTTCTAGTTTACCAACTGAAACAGTAGTTATTCCCAATGCTGATGATCCAACTTTATCATATTTGGGTCAACAGTTAAATCAAAAGGTGTTGTTCTTTGGTTTGAATGAACCAAAACATTATTTAGAAGCAATTCCTCATGCTGTTGATTCTATCTTTTGTCCAAGATGTGGACATTCTCTAGATTATGAAGGTGTTTATCTATCTCATTTAGGAGATTTCACTTGTCCCAGTTGTGGTTTTACAAAAAGTAAACCAACTTTAGAAAGTGGTGAATGGTCACAGATTTTAGTGGGTTTGTACAATAAATATAATACTTTAGCCGCAGCCACAGCAGCCAAGGAGTTGGGAGTTGATGAAGTAACAATTAGAGAAACAGTCAACACTTTTCAAGCTGCTTTTGGTCGTGCAGAAGATTTGGTAATTGACGGTAAAAAGGTGAGGATTTTGTTATCAAAAAATCCTGTGGGGACAAATGAAACTATTCGTGTTGTGACTGAAAGTACAGATAAAACTACTTTATTGATTTTGAATGACCGCACTCCTGATGGTACTGATGTATCCTGGATTTGGGATGTAGATACTGAAAAACTGGTAGAACGGGGTGGGACTTTGGTGGTGAGTGGCGATCGCGTGTATGATATGGCGTTAAGGTTGCGTTATAGTCAAAAATCTGCCCACAGTAACCTGAATTTGATTGTAGAGGAAGATTTGCGAAGAGCCATAACTACAGCTTTGGAACATACACCAGCAAATGAAACCTTGCATATTCTCCCTACTTATTCAGCCATGTTAGAAGTGCGGGAAGTTCTCACTGGGAGGCAAATTCTGTAACGATACAGCTATAAACCCTAAATATGTGTTGTTTGGAAACCTTGTAGAGATGTTCCAAAGAATGTCTCTACAATCTTGGTTAGAGATTAACCCAAAAATAGCTTATATGCAGGATTTTGACTTTCATCCCAATAGCGATAACCCAAGGAATCAAGGAATATTTGCCATTCTGCCATTTCGTGGGGTGGTACTTGCATTCCGACCACAATGCGTCCATAATCTGCTCCATTGTTGCGATAGTGAAATAAGCTAATATTCCAATTAGGGGACATAGAACCCACAAATTTCATTAATGCACCGGGGCGTTCGAGAAATTCAAAACGGTATAATAATTCATTGTGGGCGAGGCTAGAATGTCCTCCTACCATGTGCCGTAAATGCAATTTTGTTAATTCGTCATCTGTTAAATCAATGGTTTTTAAGCCATGAATTTCAAATTTATCAACTATTTTGGCAGCGTCAGCGCGGTTTTGAATCTGCACACCGACAAAAATATGTGCTTCTTGGTTGCCAGCAATGCGATAATTAAATTCTGTTAGATTCCTGTTACCAATACATTCACAAAACTGGCGCAGACTTCCCGGTTTTTCAGGTATTGTGACAGCAAAAATGGCTTCTCGACGTTCCCCAAATTCCGCTCTTTCGGCTACAAAACGGAGGCGGTCAAAGTTCATGTTAGCACCGCAAGCAACAGCGATGAGGGTTTGATTTTGAATTTGTTCTCGTTCCGCGTAGGCTTTAGCAGCTGCGATCGCTAATGCCCCCGCAGGTTCTAAAATAGAGCGTGTATCCTCAAACACATCTTTAATCGCCGCACAGGTAGCATCCGTATCCACCAAAATGATTTCATCCACATATTGCTGACACAACCGGAAAGTTTCTTCCCCCACTTCCCGCACCGCTACCCCATCAGCAAATAACCCCACCTGAGACAACCGTACCCGATGACCAGCTTTGAGAGATTGAGACATAGCATCAGCGTCTACAGGTTCGACACCGATAATTTTGATTTCTGGACGCAACCGTTTCACATAAGCCGCAATCCCGGAAATTAAACCCCCACCACCAATAGCCACAAAGATTGCATGGATAGGTTGCTGATATTGTCGCAGTATTTCCATACCAATAGTTCCCTGGCCAGCGATGACATCAGGATCATCAAAAGGGTGTATAAATGTTAACCCTTTTTCCGCTTCCAATTGTCGGGCGTGGGCGTAAGCATCATCATAGTTATTGCCATATAAAACCACCTCTCCCCCCCGCGCTTTTACTGCGTCTATCTTTACCTGGGGGGTTATTACAGGCATAACAATTATTGCTGTTGTTCCCAAGCGACTGGCAGCTAAGGCTACACCTTGGGCATGGTTGCCGGCAGAAGCCGCAATGACACCTTGTTTAAGTAAATCTGTGGGTAGGTTGACCATTTTGTTATATGCCCCCCGCAGCTTGAAGGAGAAGACTGATTGCATATCTTCCCTTTTCAACAGCAGTTTGTTATTGATGCGGTTTGAGAGATTAGGAGCATATTCCAGTGGTGTTTCCTGGGCTACATCATAGACGCGGGCAGTGAGGATTTGTACCAGGTAGTCGCAATACATATCAAGGGGTGCAATTGGGGTTGGATGTTAATTTTACCGCTTGTTGGGTAATTGGGGGATGGGTTTTGGAAAATGGTTTTGCACCTCTATTAGCACGAAAACACGCTATAATCATGATTGGATATTTTTAGAAACTATGATAAATTTACTGTCTAGTTTAGGTTAAATAAAATACAAACTTTACAAAGTAAATGAAATTACATTCCTTAGAAATAAAAAACTTTCGTGCTATTGAAGATATCTCTTTAGATTTTACAGATTTACTTGGTCGTCCTCGACCTATCAATTTAATTGTCGGTCCTAATGGTTCTGGCAAAACTTCAATTTTAGATGCAATTCATGTTGTAGTTAAAGTCTTTGAAATCTTTGAAAATTCAACTAACCGATCATTCAGAGATGGATTACAATACAGCGTTCATCAATTAGTTAGAGGCAGAGGGAATATAGCTCAAATTATATTTGAGTATTCTATTGAAAAAGATGAAGCAGAAGCAATTAACGAAGCATATTCTTCCCAATTATATTCTACCCCTGAATTAGACCAATTATTCGATTTTTCTCAGGGAGATATACCACCCCTAAATAACCCGACAAAAGTTATCTGGGAGTTTCCCAATACGGATAAATCTCTTAAAACTGCAAAATATATACCTGAAAATTCCATCAAAGTTTTAGGCGCACGAGGATGTGCATCTCAGTCCGTAGGATTATATATTCTAGATCCTGGAATATTTGAGAGAATTGGCGGGGTATGTTACATAGATCAAAGACGAAATGTTAAACTTTTTGAAAATATTAATTTTAAAATAAGTGAAGAAACTAGCGAGCATGATAATATTTTATATTGGTTGAGTGAGTATTCTTTTAAAGACTCAACATGGAATGAAAAGAAATTTGGAGAATCATATTGGAAAAGAATTAAAAGATTATTTAATAAGATTTGTTTCCCTTCAGAATTAATAGGTTTAGAGTCAGGTCCATCCTCTCATACTTTAATCTTAAAAAGAAACGGTATGGAATATGATTTACTACAAATGAGTTCAGGCGAACATCAAATTTTAAGAATTTTAGTTGGTTTAGCAGCAGATACGGCAAAAAACTCTATTGTTCTTATTGATGAAGTTGAACTACATTTGCATCCTGCTTGGCAAAAAAGATTAATCCAAGTTTTGCGGGAAGATGACTCCAATAATCAATATATTTTTACAACCCATTCCCCAACTGTGGCAGAAATGTTTTATGATTCGGAAATTATAAAATTGGGTGATCTGGGAGACAAAAATGCAAATACTCGATAACTTTTTATATATTTTAATAGAAGGAGAGCCGGAAAGTCCTGAAGTGGCAGTTATTGATAGAGTTATTGGCAACCTAATAAATCAAGGATTGTTATCTAATATAAACTATAGAGTAGTTGAGATAGGTGGTAGTGGCAATTTTAATTCTATAGCTAAATTAATTTACCAAAAAAGTAAAGTTCATCAAAGGATACCTGTGATTGGGATTTCCGATAGAGATTTTAGAACCCAAGATAGGATTGATAGAGAACTTGCTAAACAGGATAATCAGTCTATCAATAACAAATCTGCCAGAATAATTTATTGGGGAAGACATGAATGGGAAAATTTTTTACTGGAAGAAACTGAAATAATAGCTAATCTATTAAATCAGATACCTAGTAAATCATTAAAATCTAAGCCATTTAGACGCAACACCACAAATAATTTAACCAAAATACAACTAGATGAATGGCTAATACAATATTTTCAAAACTCAATTATTGAAGAATTATTTGAATGTTTAAAATTTCGTTTTCGAGAAACAGCAAATTTACAGAGATTAAATTTAGATAAACCCGAGTCCAAGTTATTATCTTTGGTAGATATAGAAATTTGGTTTAAAAATCAAATAGTTAGTAAAGCTAAAGAATCTAGAATCAATATATTTAGTTTAAAATCTATGTTTCTAGATATTGTGAAAGAGAACATCTGGCAATCATATATTAATGATCCTAGTAAACTTGATTTTCAACAAGTTAAAATATTTTTTAGAGGTAAGGAAGCACTAGAGCATTTACGTACAAAAGCTATTAAACATCTTTCAATAGAAAACTTAGGTGAGCCATCTTTTAAAGAGTTAATTTTACAAGAATTAGACAACAATACAAATTCTCTGATTGTTCAAGAGTTGGGTTTAATGTTAAAATCTTATTTTGAACAGGCAGCTAATTTGACAAGAATAGGATAAATTTTATATCCCTCTTTGAAATCCTGGAGTTTTTTAAATGGTTTCAGCAGAACTGCTCAACACCCTACACACCCTCAGCCGTGCAGATAAACTGTACATTATGCAGGTATTGCATTTATTGGAAGCACGGGATTTAGAAATAGGTGATTTAGTTCCTATTTTGGGTTTGAGTGAGTTGGTTTCTCAGGTTCTTAATAGTGAGGTAAAAGTAACAAGAGAACAAGCTGAGATGTTAGGGAAGTTTTTTCATATTGACGGAAGTTTATTTTCTGGTGAATAAACTTATTTTTCTTTGTCCTGTTTCAATTTTATGTTGACTTAATTTAGTATTAAGCAGTTTGTTTATTACCACTATTTTTAATATGACGACGTAAGTAGGTGAACAAAATAAAAACAAGGGGTATTGCGTTTTGTAAAATGGCTGAAACTCAATCAGAATATCGCATTGAGGCAAATTTACATACCGTTACATACCTTTAAATTTTTCTGTTAACCTACTTAAAATCTCGTTAATAGCTGTTTGATAATCTGTATTTTGAGCTTTAAACCAATCTATTACATCTGGTTCTAATTGAATAACATTTTTTGCTTGCGCTGCGGGAATTAGCAAAGTTGCTTTTTCAAAAAACTCATCAGCCAATGGAGGAATATCAGAATAGTCAATATCTTCATCCGACATTGAATCTAAAGCTTGCCAATTAGTACGTGAGATATTGTTCAAATCTTTTTCGTTCATAACGATTTGCCCTTCGTGCTGAAATAATTCTAATCACATCACCCTGTCTTTCAGTCCAAACAACAATAGCCACTCCATTTCCCAAAAAACCAATCCCTCACCAGCGTTCTTCACCGTAATCAAAACGTTCATCTTCTTCAATTAGCATTGGACTATCAAACATTTCAGGAACGTCTGCGAAGTCAATTTGATGTTTACGGATGTTTTCTAGATTCTTCGCTTCGTCCTACTCAAACTGCATCAAATTCTAAAAATACTAATTTGTTCATTGATGAATAATCACCAATTGTATCATATTTTTCTCATCCTGAAAATCCTGATATCAGACAATTTCCCAGTCTTCTAATTGAAGTTCAGGAATACGTGAAAACTCCCTAGTATTGTGCGTAACTAATATCAAATTATTAGCTAAAGCAATAATAGCAGATGCTTTACCATCAAAAGGCAAACTTACAAAATCTGCAAAAAACTTTTCTATGGTTTCTAAATTTTCTTTTGAACGAGAGCTATTATATGCCCCATAATAAAGCTCAAATTTTACAATGTCACAAATATATACATCTTCTGGAGATAAAGAAATAATGCGCTGATATATAGATATATTGCGGCGATTAATATAACCAATACAAGTGTTTGTATCTAGCAAATAAATCATAAAAAAGGCTCTCTCTCAGACTGTTCTTCTTGAGGCGCTCTTTCTAATTGTTCACCTTGCCAAGATCCAAATGTACTCAGAAAATCTGAAGACCACTCTCGCTTTTGTGTTTTCTGTACTTGTTGATAAACGATGATCACTTCTACATCAGAATCTTTGATTTCGGGTAAAGATATGTGTAAAATTCCATCATTACCAATATGAGATTTTAGTTTCATACTTTGCATCATCAATTTTTCCCCCTATGTTTTGACAGTTCCTATTTGATTATAAACAATTATATTAAGCGTTATCCTTCCTCAGCAACATTGTAATTTATTAAGCAGATTGTTTATTATCACTACCTTCATTGACTAGCTGGCTTGTACAAGATAGATGTCTCTAACTTAAAATTATGGCAGAGTTGAGGGTAGTGATAAATTTAGGGTGATAAGCGGCTTTGCCTAGTCTATGACGATAGACTCAGTGGTGGAAGTACGATCGCATGAGTCAACGCAGCGATCGCACCAACCAGTAAAATGGGTATGTCCGTAATTAAAACCCTATGTTCACCACATCTGATTTCCTGCAATATACCCAATGGTCAGGTATTGCGACGATAGCCTTTGCAGTCTTCACAATTCTCGCTTTTATCGTCAAATGGGGCTTTCGCTTTCGGCTGGTGGGTGCAACTGGCTTTATGATCGTGCTGACTGCTGGGTTATTTTCACTGTCTTTAGTCCCTCTGAGTCGCACAGTTATCCCCGGTGCAGTCAAATACACCTTAGTTTATGACAATGGTTCTAGCGAAGCGGTAATTGCGACTTCACCCCAGATTACCCCTACGGAGTTAGAAGCAACTTTGCGTCAAGCAGCTAGTAATCTGTATTCTTTTGGTCGTTTGGGTAGCAGAGGAAACAACCAATTGACCATTCGCGCCCGTACTATTATCCACCCTGAAGAGGGAATTACAGTACCACTATATTTAGGCGAAGTAAAACGAACTTTGGCTAGTCGTGAAGATTCAGAAATGGCAGTGCAAGTTTACCTAGATAAATTCGCTCAATTACCAAAACCCACAGCTTAACAGAGATTTGGGAGTGTGGGGAGATAGGGAAATAGCAAGTATTACCTAATTCCCAGTCCCCATTCCCCAAATAACAGAATTTTTTTGTGATTTACTATACAATAAATATTATTTTTAGATTAAGATATTAAAACTTCAGAAATTTCACTATTGGGGAAAATGTATCACTTTGCTGGTTATAGGCAATGGTAAGAGGATTGCGCTTAATCTCTATTTGGTAGTCGAAGTATGCCTATCCCACAAGATTGGATAATTTATTTTCTGGTGTTCCTTCAGAACTAAGCCTGACGCTAAGGGACTTTTATCCCTGTTTCCTATTACCTGTTTCCTGCTGTATATTGTTAATCTAATTTGATTAAGAAATATCAAGTTTTGACATACTACTTATTATGCCTAATCAATCTTCTACTCAAGCTTTATCTACCCAAACCTCTAGTTCGTTAGTTGCACTCACAGTTTCTCCAGCTAAAGTTATCCGGGGTGCTGGTGTGTTAATCTCAGCCGCAGGAGAAATTGCCCGTTTGGGAACTCGTCCTTTAATTGTGGCCGGAAATAGCACTCTCAAGATTAGCCAAGAAAGTTTACAACCCATTTTTCAAGCCGAAAATTTACACACAGTTGCAGTTTCCTATGGTACAGATTGTTGTGAAGCCAGTCTGAATGCCTTACGCAAAACAGCAAAGGAACATCAAGCTGATGTTATTATCGGTGTTGGTGGTGGTAAAGCCCTGGATACAGCTAAGTTAGTCGCCCATCAATTACAGTTACCAGTTGTCACAATTCCTACTTCTGCGGCTACCTGTGCAGCTTGGACAGCTTTATCAAATGTCTATTCAGAATCAGGGGCGTTTTTGTATGATGTGGCTTTGTCTCGCTGTCCTGATTTGCTGATTCTTGATTATGATTTGATTCAAACTGCACCACAACGGACTTTAGTTGCAGGGATTGGAGATGCGATCGCAAAATGGTATGAAGCATCAGTTAGTAGTGGACACTTACAACAAACTCTAATTATTGCCGCAGTTCAACAAGCGCGGGTTTTACGAGATATTTTATTACAAAAGTCCGACATTGCCCTCAAAGAACCAGGTAGTGAAACTTGGCAAGAAGTTGTAGACGCAACAGTTTTACTCGCTGGAGTCATCGGTGGACTTGGTGGGGCGCAATGTCGCACCGTAGCAGCCCATGCTGTGCATAATGGTTTAACGCATATTTCTGGACATGGCAGCATTCATGGGGAAAAAGTCGCCTATGGCATCTTGGTACAACTGCGGTTGGAAGAAATGATTCCAGGAAATCAACTAGCAGCAGCAGCGCGACAACAATTGTTGAAATTCTATGCAGAGATTGGACTACCGCAAAAATTAGGTGATTTGGGTTTAGGTAATATCACCCTGGGTGAGTTACAAACAGCAGCAGAAATTGCTTTAGATCCTCATTCCGATATCCATCGCTTACCTTTTAAAGTGGCATTGGAACAATTAATGGCCGCAATGGTTTCTACCACTGCACCAATAGATAGTAATCGTATTGACAAAAAGGGTGAACGGGTAACAACAGGTAATGGGTAATAGGTAATAGGTAATGGGTCATGGGTAATAGGTAAGAGTTTTTTCCAATCACCAATCACCAATCACCAATTCCCAATCCCCAGTCCCCAGTCCCCAGTCCCCAGTCCCCAGTCCCCAGTTTATATTCGAGGTTTTTAGATGAATTTGAGTTGGATTACCCCCGCAGAACGTGTACAAAAGTTGCCTCCTTATGTGTTTGCCCGTCTTGATGAATTGAAAGCCAAGGCTAGGGAACAAGGGCTAGATTTGATTGATTTGGGGATGGGAAACCCCGATGGACCCACACCTCAACCGGTGGTAGAAGCAGCAATGGCAGCTTTGCAAAATCCCGCTAATCACGGTTATCCCCCATTTGAAGGGACTGCTAGTTTCCGCAAGGCAATTACCCAATGGTACAATCGCCGTTATGGTGTGGTACTTGATCCTGATAGCGAGGCTTTACCTCTATTGGGTTCTAAGGAAGGTTTGGCACATTTAGCGATCGCTTACATTAATCCCGGTGATACTGTTTTAGTACCTTCACCCTCCTACCCCGTTCACTTTCGCGGCCCTATAATTGCCGGTGGAGTGATTCACAATCTAATTCTCAAAGCAGAAAATAACTGGTTAATTGATTTAGCTGCTATTCCTGACGAAGTAGCCAGAAAAGCTAAAATTCTCTATTTCAATTATCCCAGTAATCCCACCGCAGCCACCGCCCCCCGTGAATTTTTTGAAGAAATTGTGGCTTTTGCACGGAAATATGAAATCCTCTTAGTTCATGATTTATGTTACGCAGAGTTAGCTTTTGATGGTTATCAACCAACTAGTTTGCTAGAAATTCCTGGTGCAAAAGATATCGGTGTAGAATTTCATACCCTATCTAAAACCTATAACATGGCAGGTTGGCGTGTAGGTTTTGTGGTAGGAAATCGTCATGTGATCCAAGGTTTGCGGACTTTAAAAACTAACTTGGATTATGGCATTTTCTCCGCTTTACAAACTGCGGCAGAGACAGCTTTACAACTTCCTGATACGTATTTGCACGAGGTTCAACAACGTTACCGCACCCGTCGAGATTTTCTCATTGATGGTTTAGGCCAGTTAGGTTGGAAGATTCCCAAAACTGAAGCAACCATGTATTTGTGGATAAAATGTCCTGAGGGGATGAATTCCACAGACTTTGCTTTGCACGTTCTACAGCAAACAGGGGTTGTTCTCACTCCTGGTAATGCCTTTGGCGTTGGTGGAGAGGGCTATGTGAGAATTAGTTTAATAGCAGAGTGCGATCGCTTGGGTGAAGCTTTACAAAGATTCAAAGAAGCAGGAATTCGCTATCAAATGGAAGCCGTAGTTTCTGCGTAATAAATTTTAATACAAAAGGTTAAAATTGAGTTGGAACTAAAATTTGAATGGGATGAAGATAAAGCTAAATTAAATCAGAAAAAACATGGTATTTCTTTTGAGGAAGCCGTTTCGATATTTAATGATCCTTTATCTATCAACTTTGACGATCCTGAACATTCATTAGGAGAGAATCGCTATATTATAATAGGATTATCCAATCAAGGCAGATATTTATTTGTTTCCCATGCAGATCGTAATGATAAAATCCGGTTAATTAGTGCAAGATTAGTTACACCTAAAGAAAGGAGATATTATGAACGAGAAAATACAATATGAATTAGAAGATGACTTAAAAGAAGAATATGATTTAAGTCAACTAAAAAATCCTATTCGGGGTAAATATTATCAACAATATCAAGAAGGATATAGTGTTACTATTCATAATGAAGATGGGACAACAACAGTAGAAAATTTCCCTAAACAAAATGATATAATTGTTCTCGATCCTGACGTGAAACAATATTTTCCTGATTCAGAATCCGTTAATTCTACTTTAAGGAGTTTAATTAAATTAATCCCTCAGAAATAGTAAATTGCTATACTAAAAACGGGTTGCAGCTTTACCAGGACTTACGCAAAATAGAACGGAAGTAGGGGTAATTCATGAATTACCCCTACGCAAGAATCAGGTTTTGAGTTTAATCTTGCGTAAGTCCTATTTACTCTTGAAATCGTTAAGAGTATTGATATAAAAAGATTTTTACCTAGGCAAAAGTATAGCCATACTCCATTTTTAGTATACACCAATTTCAATCCACTTATTGCTGATCGCTTGGGTGAAGCTTTACAAAGATTCAAAGAAGCGGGAATTCACTATCAAATGGAAGCCGTAGTTTCTGCGTCAGAATAGAGATAGTTTAGTTTATACCACGTAATTAATTGATGCCAACTCCCACTACTTTTCCTAACAATGTCGTCGTAGCAGGCTTTCATGCCCTTTCTGACCCCATCAGAATCAGCGTATTAGAACTGCTACGACAGCGTGAATTGTGCGTATGTGACTTATGTGATGCTTTAGAAATAAGTCAGTCAAAATTATCCTTTCACCTGAAAAATCTTAAAGAAGCTGGTTTAGTTAACTCACGTCAGGAAGGACGCTGGATTTATTACAGCTTAAATCTGCCCCAATTTCAGGTTTTAGAACAATATTTAGCAGATTTTCGTCTCAATCATATCATGTCAGTACCTCGTTCCTGCTGCGATTAATCAAGATGGATAGTATTAAAGTTATTTGAGTGTAATCACATAAATTAAGACAGTGTTAATTACTCAAAACCTTGAAGTAACCGAGTTTATACTCATGACTCACCGCTTTGCTTTAACTCCTGTACCCAATCCATCAATTTTTCTTGATTAATATTTGTATCTAGTGTTATTCTATTGCTTGACATATCAATTTTTTTTGAAATGATAGATACATACTTTCCATATCAGCAATAGAGATGGTGATGTCAGTGAAAACAACGAGGAATAAATTGGTCTTAGCAGTGGGTATGTTGACATTAGCAACTAGTTGCACAACAGCACCCAACTCATCAATTCAAACTCAGCAGACACCAAATACAACACAGGTCACTGATTCAACAACTATAAAAGCTATCAAAATTGATGGTTCTAGTACCGTACACCCGATTACACAAGCCATAGCCAAAGAGTTTCCCACCACAACCAAAAATAACACCCCAGTGCAAATCAGCATTTCTGGTACTGGTGGGGGTTTTGAAAAATTCTGCGCTGGTAAAACAGATATCAATAACGCCTCTCGACCAATTTCTAAAGCAGAGATGGCAGATTGTAATAAAAATGATGTGAGATACATAGAATTACCTATTGCCTTTGATGCCTTAACTATTGCAGTGCATCCCCAAAACGACTGGGCAAAAGACATCACAGTAGCAGAATTAAAAAAGATGTGGGAACCTGCTGCTGAAGGAAAAATCACCCGTTGGAATCAAGTACGTAGTTCTTGGCCAGATCGTCCTCTGAATTTATACGGTGCTGGTAAACAATCTGGTACTTTTGACTACTTCACAGAGGCACTAGTTGGTAAAGCCAAATCCAGCCGTAACGATTACATAGGTAGCGAAGATGATGATGTCTTAGTTGAAGATGTCAATAAAGATCCTAACGCTTTAGGATATTTTGGTTACGCTTACTATGAAAAAAACAAAGATAAGTTAAAAGTAGTAGCTGTTAATAACGGAAAAGGTGCAGTTTTACCATCACCAGAAACAGTAGAGAAATCTCAATATCAACCACTTTCTCGACCTTTATTTATCTATGTCAATCTTTGGTCTAGCCAAAACAGAGGTGACGTTTATAAGTTTGTAGATTTCTATCTGCAAAAAGCATCAACAGTTGCTAACTCTGTCGGTTATGTACCTTTACCAGAGGAAGCTTACAAAATTAATTATGTCCAATTGCATAACGGAAAAGCGGGAACAGTTTTTGCTGGAAAAGCAGAATTAGACTTAACAATTGAGCAATTATTGCGTAAACAAAAGGAATTTTAATATGACAGTGCGTGTAGGAATTAATGGCTTTGGCCGCATGGGACGTTTAGCACTCCGCGCTGCATGGGGTTGGCCAGAAATAGAATTTGTACATATCAATGAAACTAAAGGTGGTGCTGTAGCAGCAGCACATTTACTCAAATTTGATTCTGTACATGGACGCTGGACACCAGAAGTTGAAGCGGTAGAAAACAGAGTCGTAATTGATGGTAAATCCCTCACTTTTAGTGAATATTCCCAACCCGGTGAAGTTCCTTGGGAAGACTTTGGTGTTGATATTGTATTGGAATGTTCTGGTAAGTTTAGAACCACAGCTACCCTTGATCCTTATTTTAAAAGAGGTGTGCAGAAAGTAGTTGTTGCTGCACCTGTAAAGGAAGGGGCATTAAATATCGTCATGGGGGTAAATGATCACCTTTATGAATCTAATCAACATCATTTATTAACTGCTGCTTCTTGCACTACTAACTGTTTAGCCCCAGTAGTAAAAGTAATTCATGAAGGCTTAGGAATTAAACATGGCATAATCACCACTATTCATGATAATACTAATACTCAAACTATTGTCGATGCACCTCATAAAGATTTGCGTCGCGCTAGGGCTACAAGTATGTCATTAATTCCTACTAGCACTGGTTCAGCAACAGCTATTGGTTTAATTTATCCAGAATTAAATGGTAAATTGAATGGTTTGGCAGTGCGTGTACCTTTGTTAAATGCTTCTTTAACAGATTGTGTATTTGAAGTTGTTCGTCCGACAACTGTAGACGAAATTAATGGTTTGTTGAAGGCAGCTTCTGAACAAGAACCATTAAAAGGCATTTTGGGTTATGAAGAACGTCCTTTAGTGTCAATTGATTATAAAGATGATCCTCGTTCTGCGATTATTGATGCCCTTTCGACAATGGTTGTAGATGAAACTCAAGTAAAAATTCTGGCTTGGTATGACAATGAATGGGGTTATGCTAACCGCATGGTGGAACTAGCGCGAAAAGTGGCTTTAAGTTTGCAGAAATAATGGTTTTAAAAGGGGTTGGGTTTTCGTCCTACCCCAGATGGATTTTTTTCACGCAGAGACGAGGCAGCGCGGTCTTGGGGGTTTCCCGCATGAGTGACTGCCGTAGCAGAGGCACGGAGAGAGTTTTTAGATTTATCGGTTTGTATATACAATTTTGAATTATTAATTATGACTGCTACTACAAGTTCTAGTGGTAATTTAAAGAACTACGCTTTAGTTACTTTGGCTTATTGGGGTTTCACTATTACTGATGGTGCTTTGCGGATGTTGGTGTTGCTTTATTTTAATAAAATTGGTTATACACCTCTGCAAATTGCATCTCTGTTTCTGTTTTATGAGGTTTTTGGTATTGTTACAAATTTTTTAGGTGGTTGGATTGGTTCACAATTTGGATTGAAGGTTACTCTTTATACGGGTATTGGTTTACAGATTTTTTCTCTGGTGATGTTGTCTTGGTTAAATCCTAATTGGGTACAGTGGTTTGCAGTTCTTTATGTGATGATTGCACAGGCTTTTTCAGGAATTGCGAAAGATTTAACGAAGATGAGTACTAAAAGTGCTATTCGGTTGGTATTTCCTCAAAATGCCCAATCTTCTTTGTTTAAATGGGTAGCAGTTTTAACGGGTTCTAAAAATGCTCTAAAAGGTGTTGGTTTTTTTGTTGGTAGTGCAATTTTATCTTTATTTGGGTTTGTCAATTCCCTGTTGATAATGGCTGGTGGACTATTTTTGATTATGTTCACTGGGTTGATGTTGCCGAAGGGAATGGGCAAAATTAAGAAGAAGGTTAAGTTTGGTCAACTGTTTTCTAAAAGCAAAGAAATTAATATTTTGTCTGCGGCTAGATTTTTTCTTTTTGGTTCGAGAGATGTGTGGTTTGTGGTGGCTTTACCAGTGTTTTTACGTGAAACTTTGGGTTGGTCTTTTTATCAGGTGGGAGGGTTTTTAGCTTGTTGGGTAATCGGTTACGGAATTATTCAATTTTTAGCACCAACTTTGATACAACGGTTTGGTTCTGGCCGTCCACCACAATCTCAGACTATTCAATTTTGGACTTTTACGTTAACTGCTGTTCCTGGTGCGATCGCACTTGCTCTGCAAATCGGTTTACCTGCTAATCTAGTTATCATCGCTGGACTGCTCATTTTTGGCGTGGTGTTTGCCTTCAATTCCGCGGTACATTCCTATCTAGTGTTAGCTTTTACCGATGACGACAAAGTAGCCTTAAACGTTGGCTTCTATTACATGGCTAACTCCGGTGGTCGTCTCGCAGGTACTGTATTATCAGGTTTAGTTTATCAGTTATCCGGTTTAGTCGGTTGTCTGTGGACATCAATGTTTTTTGTTTTAGCAGCAGCTTTAGTTTCTCTGAAGTTACCAAATCCTCAACCTAGTAAAGATATCGCATGGAAAGCCGGTGACGGTGATTAAAAAATTCAAAATTACCTAATCAGTAATTTCTAGTTTTTCCCAATTACGATTACATCTGTTGATTATTAGGAGATAGGCATGAATATAAATCGGCAGGAAAATATAACCCCAGTCAAAGTTCAAAGCAATCTCAGCTTTTTTGAAAAATATCTCACTGTTTGGGTATTCATATGCATTTTAGTAGGAATTGCATTGGGGAAATTATTTCCAGGAATTGCTGTTACACTAGACGCTATTAGCATTTATCAAGTCTCAATTCCCATTGCTATATGTTTATTTTTCATGATGTACCCCATCATGGTAAAAATCGACTTTACCCAAGCTGCAAATGCACTCCGTACACCAAAACCTGTAATTCTGACTTTAGTAATGAATTGGTTGATTAAACCATTTACAATGGTAGTATTTGCCCAATTCTTTTTAGGTTGGTTATTTAAACCATTGATTACAGGTACAGAATTAATTCGTGGTAATGAAGTTAGTTTAGCCAATTCTTACATTGCCGGGGCAATTCTATTAGGAATCGCCCCCTGTACAGCAATGGTTTTAATGTGGGGATATCTTGCCTATGGAAATCAAGGTCATACCTTAGTAATGGTGGCAGTTAATTCTCTAGCAATGCTGTTTTTATATGCACCATTGGGTAGGTGGTTACTAGCGGCAAATGATTTAACAGTTCCTTGGCAAACAATAGTTTTATCAGTATTAATATATGTTGGGTTGCCATTAGTAGCAGGAATGTATAGTCGGTACTGGATTTTTAAATATAAAGGTAGAGAATGGTTTGAAAGAGAATTTCTGAAATATCTTTCTCCCATTGCTATTAGTGCTTTATTGATTACTTTAGTTTTGCTATTTGCCTTTAAGGGTGAATTAATTATTAACAATCCTTTGCACATTTTATTAATTGCTGTACCGCTGTTCATTCAAACTAATTTCATTTTTCTGATTAGTTATGTAGCCGCATTAAAGTTGAATATCTCTTATGAAGATGCAGCCCCTGCGGCTTTAATTGGTGCTAGTAATCATTTTGAAGTTGCTATTGCCACAGCAGTAATGTTATTTGGTTTAAATTCTGGTGCGGCATTAGCAACAGTCGTAGGAGTTTTAATTGAAGTTCCAGTAATGTTAATGCTGGTTGAATTTTGTAAACGCACAGCAGCGTGGTTTCCCAGAGAACCAGAAAAAGCAACTTTGAGAGATCCTCGCTGTATTCATCATTCCTATTAATATTGATTATTATCAATATCAAATAATTCCTACAAGGAGCAAAATTTATGTCAGTTCTAAAAACTCATGTCGCATTGAATGTCACTAACATTGAGAAATCCGTAACATTTTATCAAGCAATGTTTGGTGTAGAACCTGTGAAATATAAGACTGATTATGCTAAGTTTGATATTCCCAACCCAGCTTTAAACCTGACATTGAATCTAACTTCTAGCATACAGACTGGGGGAGCATTATCTCATTTAGGTGTACAGGTTGAAAGTACACAAGAAGTACAAGCTTCTATAAAAAGATTTACAGACGCTGGACTAGCATTGTTTACAGAGGAAAATACAGAATGTTGCTATGCTTTACAAGATAAGGTGTGGGTGACAGATCCTGATGGAAATCGCTGGGAAGTATTTGTGGTGAAGGTGGCAGACACAAAACCAGAAGAGAATGTGGGTGCTACTATAGATTCTGAACAGGTAGTACAACCTTTGAAAAAATCTTGTTGTGGATGATATGGGGTGGGCAATGTCCCACCATAAATTTATGAATTTTTATTTACATAGCTTAGATTTAATTGTGCAATTTATTAATAATAAATAACATCATGAAAAAAGTAATGTTTATTTGTAAACATAATTCTCGTCGTTCCCAAATGGCAGAAGGTTTTGCTAAAATTTTAGGAGCCGGGAAAATCGCTGTTTCTAGTTCTGGTTTAGCGTCTAGTGAAGTAGATCCCATCACCGTGCAAGTAATGGCAGAAATAGGTATTGATATTAATAATCAAACTTCTAAACCTTTCAGTGATTTTAGCCCTGAAGATTTTGATGTGGTGATTTCTTTATGCGGTTGTGGAGTGAATTTACCCGAAGCATGGATATTAAGAGAAGTTTTTGCAGATTGGCAACTTGATGATCCTGAAGGTCATGATATTGATACTTTTCGTCGTGTGCGAGATGAGGTGAAGGAAAGAGTTATTCTATTAATTGCCTCTCTGGGTTAAATATGGAAATCTGATTTGGAATAGACGGAAATAAATTTCCGTATCGGCTGAAAACTGGACTTTCACAGAATAGATGGTGTTTTGTTCATCCTGTGTTGGTATAAAAACTCCATCTATCCGTAATGTAGTTTGCTTGATTTCGATAGAAGAGAACTGATCGACTGCTGCTATTTGGGCTTGCTTGCCAATTAATTCAAAAAATATGCTGGAAAACTCTTGAAAAAAGCGATAGAATATGCTATCAGTTTTCACGCTGGATAAATTGCTAAAATTGGCACTCTCGCTATTTTTCCTTTTCGTTAACTACTCCAGTGTTTTCCACAGTTGAAAACGCCATTTTATCAGGTCACTGGATAATAAAGCATGGATTCAAGTTGCCTAAAGCTTCATTTTGACGGCAAATACGACTTAGAGATTACGGTTCACCCCAATTCATGAACGTATTAATTCTCATACATTAGTCAGAGTGACAACAGTTCAATCCATGAACCAATTAAAAACAACCTTTAAAATTAACCGTCCTACCCAAGGTTCGGGAAACCACCCTTCATGGACTGACTACACAAGTTCAGTATATATATCAGCATAACTTGCGGTTTCAACCTCAGACCAGCTAAACCATGCTGCACTGACTGTTTTTTTAGATTCAGTTGGTTCAAAATTTAGTCCTTTATTTGTAGTTATACGGAGCCACAACATAAAATGGCAAAAGTAGTTGGAATTGACTTAGGTACGACTAACTCCTGCGTAGCAGTGATGGAAGGTGGTAAACCCACCGTAATTGCTAATGCAGAAGGATTTCGGACAACGCCATCAGTGGTGGCATTCGCTAAAAATGGCGATCGCTTAGTTGGTCAAATTGCCAAACGTCAAGCGGTCATGAACCCCGAAAATACCTTTTATTCGGTTAAGCGTTTCATCGGTCGTCGTTATGACGAAGTTACCAAGGAAACCACTGAAGTATCTTACAAAGTGCTAGGTAGTGGCGGTAACGTTAAACTAGACTCCCCTGGTGCAGGCAAACAATTTTCTCCCGAAGAAATTTCTGCTCAAGTCCTCCGCAAACTAGTAGAAGACGCTAGTAAATATCTGGGTGAAACCGTTACCCAAGCAGTCATCACCGTTCCCGCATACTTCAACGACTCCCAACGTCAAGCAACCAAAGACGCTGGTAAAATCGCTGGGATTGAAGTTCTCCGGATTATCAACGAACCCACAGCCGCCTCTCTAGCTTACGGTTTTGATAAAAAGAGCAACGAAACTATCCTCGTCTTTGACCTTGGTGGTGGTACCTTCGACGTATCCGTACTAGAAGTTGGTGATGGCGTATTTGAAGTTCTAGCTACATCTGGAGATACCCACCTTGGTGGTGACGACTTCGATAAAAAAATAGTTGACTTTTTAGCTGAAAAATTCAAAAAAGACGAAGGCATTGATCTACGGAAAGACAAACAAGCCTTACAACGTTTAACTGAAGCCGCAGAAAAAGCCAAAATTGAGCTTTCTAGCGTTACCCAAGCCGAAATCAACCTGCCATTTATTACAGCTACCCAGGACGGCCCCAAGCACCTGGATACAACTCTAACTCGTGGCACATTTGAAGAACTCTGCTCTGACTTAATTGACCGTTGCCGCATCCCTGTAGAAAATGCTCTCAGAGATGCCAAATTAAATAAGAGCAACATTGATGAAGTCGTACTAGTTGGTGGTTCCACCCGGATTCCCGCAGTCCAAGATGTAGTCAAGCGGGTACTAGGTAAAGACCCAAACCAAACTGTTAACCCTGATGAAGTAGTAGCAGTTGGTGCAGCTATTCAAGCGGGTGTGTTGGCTGGTGACGTTACAGGTATCTTACTGTTAGACGTTTCACCACTATCCTTGGGTGTAGAAACCTTGGGTGGTGTAATGACCAAGATTATTCCTCGCAACACCACAATTCCTACCAAAAAATCAGAAGTCTTCTCAACTGCTGTAGACGGTCAAACCAACGTAGAAATTCATGTCCTCCAAGGAGAACGGGAATTTTCTAACGATAACAAGAGTTTGGGAACCTTCCGTTTAGATGGTATTCCTCCCGCACCTCGTGGTGTACCTCAAATTGAAGTTACCTTTGACATTGATGCAAACGGTATCCTCAACGTCACCGCTAAGGATAAAGGCACTGGTAAGGAACAATCTATCAGCATTACCGGCGCTTCCACCTTGGATAAAAACGATGTTGACCGCATGGTACGTGAAGCTGAACAAAACGCTTCTAGTGACAAAGAACGCCGTGAGAAGATTGAACGCAAGAACCAAGCCGACTCTTTAGCATATCAAGCTGAAAAGCAGTTGCAAGAATTAGGTGATAAAGTTCCTGAAGCTGATAAAACCAAAATTGAAGGTTTGGTGAAAGAACTGCGGGAAGCAGTGGCTAAGGAAGATGATGAGCAAATCCAGAAGCTGACACCAGAATTGCAACAAGCTCTGTTTGCTGTTGGTAGCAACATCTATCAACAAGCTGGTGCAGGTGAAGCTACTGGTGCTGAACCTCCTCAAGATGGTGGTGCTACTCCCCCTTCTGGCGGTGGTGATGATGTGATTGATGCTGATTTCACTGAAAGCAAATAATTCTATTCTCTAGGGGGTGATTAAACTCCCTTGCTTATTACCCATTCAGGTGTTTACCTGGGTGGGAATTTTTTTGGCTATTGTGTGTGTGCATCAGACTCAATAATTTGGTAAAAATTAACAGACCATGAACATTGATTTACACGAAACTTGTTATGGAAATCACAAGCTATACTAAAACTCAGCTTTTCCAGTCTATGAATTGTGTCTAGCTTTGCTATCTATATGAATGCTAATATTGTTGTAAATTGCTAAATGATTAGTATAATCATCACACAGACTAATGGCTTCAGTAAGATTTACACAGCCCCCTCTAGTTGAAATTGCTTTTTCTGTAGAATTTGTTGCTCAGGGTAAGAGCATCTCAATTAGGCTTGACATAAGGGATGTGAGGAATCTAATGTAGAGTCAAGAAAACAACAACTGAGAACTTGAATCATGTAATTGTTGTCCATACCAGTGCGTTTCATTTTTTGGCGGAGACTACGTTTGTAAGTTTGTTCGCGATTGAGAGCATTGAGAGCAATGCGCCGTAAAAGAGCAAAATTACGGGGACTATGGAAAGAGCGAATACGGCAGGAATCCTCAGCAAAAGTGCAATCAAGAGTCCAATGAGCTTGGTTTTCAATCCCCCAGTGTTTACGGATAGCCCGACCTAAAAGTTGAGCATCACTGGGTAAAGAAGAGAGATAAAATTGAACTTCACGAGTAGTTTTATTCCAAAGACGACGCTCCCGAACAACCATGACTACAGTTTGAAGTCCAGCCCAGATTTTGGGTTGGTAAAGTTCACCAACAGCCGAAATAGGAACAGACCAAACTTGACGGATTTCCGTGCGGTGATGTCCTTTCTCAATGCGGTGATCGTAACTGACATCAATGCCTTGAAAATCCTGTGTAGATGATGTTTCAAACCATTGTTTTACCTGATTATAGAGAGTTGGATGATTTGCCTTGAGTGCTAAAACATAATCTGCTTTTTTATCAATAATCTTTTTGGCAATCTCAGTTTGAGTCCCCATTGCATCAATAGTGATAATAGCTCCTGTCATATCCAATAATTCTAATAATGCCGGAATTGCTGTAATCTCATTGGATTTATCTTCCACTTTCATCTGTGCCAAGACCAAATTCTGTTCACTTGCCCAGGCACTAACAACGTGCAGTGCTGATTTCCCTTGATTTCGGTTGTAAGAACCCCTAATGGTCTTCCCATCTATGGGAATTATCTCTCCTCCCATGTTTGTGACTAGGCTTTCTATCCATCTGCTGAAACAACGATTTAATTCTTCAGGGTTAATGAACTCAAATACCCTTCGGAATGTGTCATCTGAGGGGATGCCATTTGGTAGTTCTAAAAACTCTTCCAACCACTCCTGCTTGCTGATGCCGTAGTTCTCTATGTCTTCCCATCCTTGCGCTCCTCCTATCACTGCCAGAATTGCAATCACCAGGATATCTGTAAGTTGATGTTTCTTTGTTCGCTCTACTCTTGGGTCTTTGATGTCTCCAAAATTCTCGACTAAACTCTTTTGAATTGCTTCTATGGATGCCACCTGTACTGGCTTTGACTGACGGCAATTTCTCTTCTTGGAATCACTTGATTTAGTTTCAAATCCTGCCGACATAAAGTTTCTTTCCCGGTGTTTTCAGAGCGATTGCATTGCTTTCATCCCATGTCTTTTGCTCTGCTGTCAAGTGTATTTTTTATCCCTTTGCTTATGCTTATCTTAGTCATTTTGTCAAGTTCATACTATACCAAATTAGATGAGCTTACCCTGATTTGTTGCTCCAGGTTTCTCTTCTGTTCATTTAGGACTTTATTGGGAGTCAATTCGGTCAGAGTTTCCATTACAGCAAGATAGCCAACCAATTATTTTAGAAGAATATGATAATTCTAAACCTCCTTTACGTAGAGTAGGCTTTATATCAAATGATAGGAAAAAAGTAATTCAACTTCAAGAAAATTTATTTATGTTCAATTGGAATTATACTCAGCAAGAGGATGTATATCCTCATTTTGAAGATATATTTAAAGAATTTCTTAGTCATTGGAATCATATACAAGAGTGGTGGTTAAATATCGAAGAAGATCGAATAGAAGTTCAAAAATATGAATTGACTTACTTTAATGCGATTGACGAGAATTCTGGTTGGTATAATGCTAAAGATCATGCCAAAGTATTTAATTTTATAGAAACAAAATGGTCTGATTTTATGAATATTCCAGATTCATTAGACATTCAAATTAATTTCTTGTTGCCTAATGATTTTGGAAAACTATCTGTTAGACTAGATCAATTATCTATATCAAATGATGACGATGATGAGGAAGAAGTAAAAGCAGAAGATTTTTTATTTTTTAAACTACTTGCACAAAGTACCGATACTAGCATTTCAACAACAAACTGGTTTAGATCTGCCCATGATTACATAGTAAAAGCTTTTTTGGAACTGACAAAAGAAGATGCTCAAAAATTATGGGGGCGTTATGAATACTAAATGTACTAGTGTTTCTAGGCTTGAAGAGTCACGATTATCTAAGAAAAGTAAAGATCAAGACAATATTATTGTATTTCCGTCTTCCAGAATTACCGAAAATACTGGCATAAAAGTTAACAAAAGTAATTCTCAGTCTAGTAGCTATAAGCAAGATGTTGATATAGCTAATTCTATGTATTATTTCACAGAAATAAATCATGATAGTTCACGTCAAATAAAGAATGATACTCGGAGACCACAAAGTATTTTCTCTAACACTGAATTTCTCGGTTCAATCCTAATCAAAGATTATTTCCAATCTCATCCCAATAATAGAAAAGCATTAGCTCAAAACGTTGCTAAACATATAACATCTGTTAAGTTAGTATTGGAAGTATTAGAATTGGGTACTTCCAGAAAAATTCGTGAAGGTTTTGATGCTACAGTTATGCTGTTAGCAGAATGTGGAAATGTAATAATCTCTACTCTCAATCACCTGCACAAACCCGACTTAGATAATAAAGATTTATTAGTTTTAGAAGAAAAATGGGAAATTCTAATTACTAGTATTGCTTGTACCTCTAATATCCCTGTTCAAAAAAGATTTAATGCAATCGTTAAATTAATCCCAGATAGCAACAGACGCTCAGTAAAAACTGCAATTATAGATGCTTTGCTAATCATGGAAGATGAGGTAGATATTCAAGCTATCAAAAGTCAATTAGAATATTTTTTGTCAGATTGTGAACATGATGAATATGTAAAAGAATATGCCAAAGAAGCTTTAGAAGATATGTAGGAGTTGAGAACTTTAAACAATGATTCCAACTCTTGAAGATTTTGGTGTACAAACTCCTGCATATATCAGAAAAATAAATAAGCTCACACATTGGAATCCAGAGGATTGTAATAGTGAACAGGAACGCGCTCGAAAAGCTGCTGTAAATATATTTGATGATGGTCTTAATAGTCTTTATTTAGTCAACTCGAATGAAGATTTGTATGCAACGATAGTTGCTATCAGTGTTAATAGAACTCCTAAAGATCAGAATTTTGATTTTATCTGGATAACTGAAGAAGAATTACAAGAGATTGGTATAAAGTTTGAATTAGTAATAGAAGGAGCTTGTTTACATTCCCAAAAGCTACATTTTAATGCTTCCATTGACATAAATGCCGCTTGCAAATTATGCGAAAATATTATGTCGAAAAATAGAGGGTCAAAGCGTTGTAAAAAGAAAGATACTATGAAAATTTTAAATGATTTAGAAACCTTAGGATGTAAAGCCATAGTAATTAACAGCCTAAATTGCAAGTGTGAAAACTAAAACTAATAAAAAATATAGATTTTATCTCTTGTAGGGTGCGTCAGACCCGATAATTGAGCATCTAACAGATTTTCTCTATCTGACGCACCGCAGTAATATGCGATTCCAAAAGCCCGAAACTAGGAAATTTTGGCATATCATATCCAGCTTATATAGTGCATAAGTCCTAATATATTTCCTAATTGTATTAATATCTAATTCTTGGATCTACATAGGCATTGAGAATATCAATCAAAATACTTGCGCTCACCACGATCGCACCAAAGAACACTAGAACCCCCTGCACCGTGGGATAATCGCGGTCAGAAATAGCTTGATATAGTCGATTTGCTAACCCAGGCCAGGAAAATGTGACTTCAGTCAAAATTGCCCCACCTAATAGGGAAGCAAACGTTAACCCCAAAACCGTAATTACAGGAATTAAGGCATTTTTCAAAGCATGGGAGACTAAAATCTTATTTTCAGAAATTCCCCGCGCCCTAGCTGCTTCTACATAATCAGCTTTTAAGGTTTGTTTTAAATTAACTCTGACAATACGCTCAAAAATTCCACTCAGCAAAATTCCCAAGGTAAGACTTGGTAAAGCCAAATGATGTAAAGCGGTGAACAACTGACTGAAATTACCAGTTAATAAACTATCAACTGTATATAAACCGGTGATAGATGAAGGTGCAGGGAGATTTGGAGGAAAGCGGTTAGAATTGGGAAACCAACCCAGTTGAACCGAGAAAATTAGTTGTAACAACATACCTGCCCAAAACATGGGGAGTGCATAAGTAATTATTCCAAATAAACGCCCACCAACATCAAAAGATGTCCCCGGACGAGAAGCGGAAAAAGTACCCACTAAAACGCCAACAATTAGCGCCACAGCCATACTTGAAACTGCTAATTCCACAGTTGCGGGGAAATGTTGACCAATTATTTCCCATACTTGCTGTCCTCGACTTGTTAAGGAAGTTCCTAAATCAAAACGCAGGATATGTCCTAAATAATTTAGATATTGTAGCCAAATAGGTAAGTCTAAACCTAGTTGTTTTCTTAATTCTTCTTTAGCACTTTCTGGCGCACGTCCACCCAGAATTGCATCTGCTGGATCTCCTGGTGTGGCTCTTAATAAAAGAAAAACTATGGTGATAATAGTTAATAATTGTAGTGGTGCAAATAGCAATCGGGAAACTATGTAATATTGTAAAGCTTTAGAACGTGACATATTTTAAATAGGAGTTCAGGAGTTCAGGAGTTCAGGAATTATATATTATCTCGTTTCCATACAGAGTATGGGAATGAATTCTAGAAGGCTCTGCCTTCGATTAAAGTAGAGGCAGAGCCTCTGTGATAGCATTCCCAGTCAGAGACTGGGAACGAGGAAAACTTTCACAGAAATCAGGAGTGAGGATTAGTTACTAATGACCAATAAGCAATGATTAAAACTTACTTTTTAATCGTTTTATAAATCAGGTTTTGGGTGGGGTCAAGGTTAACGTTACTTACACCTTTTTGGGCAAATACATAATCTTTGTTTTGCCATAAAGGTACGTAGGGAACATCAGTTAAAACTTGATTTTGAATGTCTGCAAATATTTTTTTCCTGGCTTCAGGATTTTGTTCTTTGCGTTGCTGATCTATCAGCTTATTCATGGCTTCACTGTAATAGAATGAACCCTGAGTTTGACTGCCTCCATTTTCACATCCTTTAGCAACTGAACCTTTTTCACAGGCTAAAAATGGTTGTACGTAGTTATCTGGATCTAAAAAGTCTGGATACCAATCAAGTAATGCTGCTGGATATAAACCTTCGGAAATCTTTTTAAAGAAGGTAGCACCTTCTACAGTGTTGACTTCCAGTTGCAATATGCCATCCATTTTAGTATCAGCGAGAGATTTTAGTGTCTGTGCTGCTAAACTGCGAGTGGGTGAACTGGAAGGATACCAAATTTGGACTTTAGCAGGATTCTGTTTGGAAAAACCAGCCGCAATTAATGATTTTTGAGCTTGTTCAAAGTTGCCATCACCATACTTATCTTTAAATAATGGCTGGGAAACGTTGAAGGTAGTAGGAATCATGCTGTAAAGCGGATCTGCTTGACTAAACAAAACACGCTCATTTAATAATGGACGATTAATTAGTGATGCGATCGCACTTCTCACCTCGATTTTATCTAAAGGCTTCTGATTCCGATTCAACACCATATAACTAACCACGCTACCTTGGGCTGTTATAGCTTGCCAATCTCCTTTTTTCGCACCTTCTTCCAAGCTACGAATTTGGTCTGGTTGTAAAGATAAGTAAGCTACATCTACCGCACCAGTCCGAAAAGCATTAAACAAATTGACTGGACTGGTTTGAATTTGGACATTAATACCGTTATTGGCGGGTTTTTCACCCCAATATTTATCAAATACATCAAAGCGCAGAGAATCAGTTCCATACTGGGCTAATTTGTAAGGGCCAGTACTAACAAAGATATTCGGTTTAAATTTCCCAGCACCAATTTCATAAGCTTTGGGGGAAACTGGACACACCCCAGAAAACGCCAACAAGGAAGGAAACGCCGCAAAAGGCTTTTTCAACTTAATTGTTAGTTCATAGTCCCCTGTGGCTTTTACAGAGTCTATAGTATCAGCTAATAAGAAGGAGGGTTTACCCTTGTTTTCTATAAAGCGCTGGATACTAAATTCCATTGCTTTGGCGTTGAAGGGAGTGTCATCATGAAAAACCACTCCTTCACGGATGGGGATAGTGTAAGTTAAACCATCTGCACTAACTTTAGGTAATGCCGTGGCCAGTTGGGGTTTGATTTCCGTGCTGCCTGGTTCGTAGGTGTACAAGCGATCGCTCATATTAAACACTAAACCCAAAGATGCCAATTCATAACCATCAGCAGGATCAAGGGTACGCGGCTTTTGAGTTGTACCTACAGTAATCCTACCATCACCAGCAGGAGTATTCACAGCACCAGAATCAGGTGTAGTTGTCTGTGGTCGAGGGGTACAGCTTACAGCTAAAAATAAACATAGAGAGAACAAAGATAGGAATTTTGCCATCCTACCCCAATGTCTCATAGACCGGGAAAACCAAGTTATTACCATTAATTTTTTTTAATCAGCAGTCAATTATTGTAGGGTATATGTTTAGCTAATTACATATAATCAGATTGTTTTTACAACAAAAGCATCTTATTTTTGTAAAACTTGAGCAGCGGTCAACTTGAGATCAGGAAATACGGTGGAAACAATCACATTATCATTTTTATATACCTGCTCGTCATAAAAACCCTCCACCCATTCCAACACCGTCACCTTTTCGGCAATGGGATCAACAATCCAATATTCAGCAATACCCCGTGCTGCATACTCGGATCTCTTGTAGCGATAATCACGATTAGCCTGATTAGGACTTACTACCTCAACCACCAATAACGGCGGTGGCATATCCATATACACAAGCGATCGACTAGCCTCTTTCATAGCAATCGCTAACTCTTCAGAAAATACTACCAGATCAGGTACACGCACGCCCACCCTTCCGCTATTCACAGCCACCTCAGCCTTCATCCGTAATCGAGAAGATGGGATTCCTAATTGAGAAAAATAGGACAATATAAACATCTCTATCCTTTGATTGATATCACTTTCCGAAGGTATGGGAATTAATTCTCCATTTTCCAATTCATATAAAGTTTCCGTACCATCGTCAAAGTTGAGAAATTCCTCAAAGGTCATCTTGTTAGCAATTACCACTGTCATTGTCTTTTCTCCCGTGGGTTAGCTTACCTTAATTATCGCTTAGTTTTTTGATCTCTAATTCTTCAATTAAGTCTCTCTCAACAACCTCACCTGCTTTTGCTGATTGAATTAAAGAAGGAATTTTCACCCTTTCCTATATCCTGATGCTCATTTACTTCGTCGTCTTCTGTAATATCCGCTTACAGGGGTTCCATCTTTCCGAGAATAAGGGTTGACGTATTCATAATCACTTTGATTAGCAATTTTTTTATATTCTTCTACTGAAATTTTCCTTTCTGTTGCTATTGGTATATTATTTTGTTGTGGCTGTTGTGGAGAACTATAGGCATAAGGTGGTGAGCGTTTAGCTTGAGCAAGTTGTGTTTTCAAGTTAGCTATTTCGTTATTTTGTTGTTGATAGCTTTTATATAAAGTTCGATATTGTTGTTCTATCTCAGATTTTTGAGTATTTAGCTGATACTTTTCATTTTGTAATTTTTCAAGCTCAGATATTTTTATTTGAGCGTAAGCAGAGATATCCTGCACCTTATTCTGTAGGTCTGATTTTTGCTGATTCAATTGAGATAGCTGAGTCTGTAGATTATTTATGTAATTTTCTTTTTCTTGATCAAGATGAGTTGCATTTTGAAAACCTCTTCTTAAGTCAGATATTAAATTTTGTAGACCATTTATCTGAACCTGTTTATCTTGAACTGTTCTTGTCAGATTTTGAATATTTTCTTGTAAAGTAACTATATCTGCATCACGATTAGATATTTCTCTATGCAAATCGGAAATATTTTTTGAAAGATTATAAATTTCCTTTATACGCCTGTCTAGCTCATTTTTACCCTCTTGTTTTGTTCTAAGCAAATTATTAAACTCTTGAGAAACAAGAGTTAGACGAGAGCGCAACTCGTTAACAATTGACTGGTAATTGCTATCAATTATAGAGCCATTAGACTCTAAGACTAACTTTGTTGATATAATCCTCATTAATTCATCAATTCTATAAGCAAGACGAAGGCGGTAAGGGCTAATTTGATTGGTATTTTGTGCTATTTCCGCAGCTAATTTATTGATAACTTCTGAAATAACAATTTGTGAAGGTTGCCTACTTCTCGCGAAAAAAACCAAGTTAGTTACAATTTTCTGAAGTTGTTCGTAGTCTTTCTCAGCTTGACTAGCCAAAAAAGTGCGAACAGAATCTTGTAATCCTGCTAGAGTTTTATAACTACGAGGTCTCCGAGGCTCTAGTTCCTGTAGAATTTCACTTCTTTTATACTCCAAAGCCTCAATTGTTCTTGCAATTTTTTCATGATTTGCAGAAGGATCTGCACCAAGACGACCTAATATTCCCTCATATAACCATGCTTGAGATTCTAATTTATTTAGTTTTTGAACTTGCTGTTTATTGTTTAACTGAGGAATTATATCTGTCCTTTGTAGCTGTTTTTGTAAACTATTAACCTTTGCTGAAATCGTACCCTTGAAACAAGCAAGCATTAGCTCTAGAGCCTGACCAAAGGGAAAAGAGTAGTCAGCTAAACCACCAAAAAGACACCAGAAGAATAACGCGCATAACAAGAAAATCACTACTTTAATGTAGTTAAAAAACCTTCTAAAAAAATTCCTGTTCGATTCTAAATCTGAGTTATTAAGATCAAAGAAAAGTTGGTTAACGAAAAAATTGCTGACCTATTTGCTGCCCAATTACTGTGCCAGAATTGCTAGTAACATTGAAGTTTACACCTGAATCAGTATTTTGTGAAACAGAAGTATTTTGTATCTGCCGATACTGATTTACCAGCCTTTCTAGGTCTTCCTGGAATTTCTTATCCCACTCAGCTTCACTTAAGATCGCAGCTTCCAAAAGCTTTGGCTCAGACTCTCTAATTTGAAGTTTGCCTTGAAATCTTTTTGTCAAAAATTCTAAAACATCTCCTCCAGCCTTCTCCAACGCTCCACCCGAAGCCTTATCAATCGCCCAAAGCGCAATATTTACTGATTGTAAAGCTAGTACAGATAATTCCATAGTGAGAGTGTTCCTATTTATCCTAAAGCCTTTGTAAATTTATAGCATATACGCATACATTCCAAACGACGTGATAATACGATACTATCCATACAGTAAGCAAATACAGTCTTTTCAATCTACTCTTCGCCGATTGCCAGAATTTCTATTCGTCACCTCAGCCTAAAATAAAACTTGTAATTTCTCGACAAGCGATCGCTCAGTAAACCCCCTGTTTATTCTTATGCGATGATATTATGGACTTAAAATAACTTCAGCAAATCCCTGTGATTCACATGATAAACAGCAGTATTTTGGGGATTGGTAGCGATATTTGAGCCACAAACTAGGTAATTGCATTTATTGAGACGCTTGCAAAGAGTCCCATCAATAGTTACACTTTTTAAAATATTCTCATTTTTGCTTGGCGATCGCATAGCCGCTCAAATAGGTACTTCCCAAAAGTTCGCAACTCCAAGGAAATTTAACTATGACAGCGGATCAGCTATTGCTAAACCACGGACTTATCTGTGGTAAAACTCAAGACTGGCAATAACAAAAAACTCAGAGAGTTCTCCAAGAAACGACTATCGTTTCTGAGAACCTCAGTAAGAAAATTGCTTTGTAAACTAACTCATCTAGGAGGATTGTAGTCAATGGGACTACCCTGGTACCGAGTACATACAGTTGTTCTGAACGATCCAGGTCGGCTGATTTCTGTACACTTAATGCACACAGCCCTAGTCGCTGGCTGGGCTGGTTCAATGGCATTGTATGAACTGGCTATTTACGATCCCAGTGATCCAGTTCTCAACCCCATGTGGCGGCAAGGGATGTTCGTACTACCCTTCATGTCACGTCTAGGTGTTACCGAATCTTGGGGTGGTTGGAGCGTTACTAGTGGCGCAGCAGTCGATCCTGGCTTCTGGTCATTTGAAGGCGTTGCAGCTGCTCACATCGTTCTTTCCGGTTTGTTATTCCTCGCTGCCGTTTGGCACTGGGTTTACTGGGATTTGGAATTATTTAGAGATCCTCGCACAGGCGAACCTGCTTTAGACTTGCCAAAAATGTTTGGCATCCACTTGTTCTTGTCTGGGTTACTTTGTTTCGGTTTTGGTGCATTCCACCTCACCGGACTATTTGGCCCTGGAATGTGGGTTTCTGATGCCTACGGTG
The DNA here is from genome assembly GCF_057568715.1 of Anabaena sp. EIM26. Lineage (NCBI taxonomy): Bacteria > Bacillati > Cyanobacteriota > Cyanophyceae > Nostocales > Nostocaceae > Anabaena > Anabaena sp. EIM26. The sequence continues at coordinate 5,631,654 of NZ_CM172472.1, forward strand.
TCACTGGTAGCATCCAAGCAGTAGCACCAGAATGGGGACCAGCCGGGTTTAACCCGTTTAACCCTGGTGGCGTTGTCGCTCACCACATAGCTGCTGGTGTTGTCGGTATTATTGCTGGTTTATTCCACCTCACAGTTCGTCCACCAGAAAGGCTCTACAAAGCCCTACGGATGGGTAATATTGAAACAGTACTTTCTAGCAGTATTGCAGCGGTATTCTTCGCCGCTTTCATTGTTGCTGGAACAATGTGGTACGGTAACGCTACCACCCCCATTGAACTGTTTGGCCCAACCCGTTACCAATGGGATCAAGGCTACTTCCATGAAGAAATTGAGCGCCGTGTGCAAACAGATGTTGCCCAAGGTGCTACCCTCGCTGAAGCTTGGGCAAAAATTCCCGAAAAACTGGCTTTCTACGATTACGTAGGCAACAGCCCCGCTAAAGGTGGTTTGTTCCGTACAGGTGCAATGGTTAACGGTGATGGTATTGCTCAGTCTTGGCAAGGACACGCAGTATTTAAAGATGGTGAAGGTCGAGAGTTGACTGTACGTCGTCTACCTAACTTCTTTGAAACCTTCCCAGTGATTTTGACTGACGCAGATGGTGTTATCCGCGCTGATATCCCCTTCCGTCGGGCAGAATCCAAGTATAGCTTTGAGCAAACAGGCGTTACTGTTAGCTTCTACGGTGGTAATCTGAATGGTCAAACCTTTACAGATCCTGCTGATGTCAAGAAGTATGCCCGTAAGGCTCAAGGTGGAGAAATCTTTGAATTTGACCGGGAAACTTTAAAATCTGATGGTGTATTCCGTACATCTCCCAGAGGCTGGTTTACCTTTGGTCACGCTGTATTTGCCCTCCTATTCTTCTTTGGACACCTCTGGCATGGTTCTCGGACAATCTACCGAGACGTGTTTGCTGGTGTAGAAGCAGATCTAGAAGAGCAAGTTGAGTGGGGTCTATTCCAGAAATTGGGTGACAAATCAACCCGTCGGAAAGAAGCTCTCTAACTCTTAGGGAATTGGGGATTGGGACTGGGAATTAGGGAAAATATACTTCCTCATATCCCACACCTAATCCCTGTCCTTGGTACACTAATATTACCGGCTGGATAAACAGGAACTCGTAATATGGAAAGTGTTGCATACATCTTGATTTTGACTTTGGCAATAGGCGTTCTCTTTTTTGCGATCGCATTCCGCGAACCACCCCGCTTTGAGAAAAAAGAAAAATAGATTCCTATTACCATTTACCTGAGAAGTCAGGTAATCTAAAGATTCTATCCGTTGCAACCTAGAATAGGCGGCAACGGATAATCTTGCGAATATCTTTTGCTAAACTTATCAGGCTACAATTGTCAACTGGTGAAAAACTTTTTGATATGTGATATAATTTCCTATCTGGAAGTTGATATGTGTGAACCTAGCTCTTCTGAGCTAGTATGAACAAAGGTGTAAGTGTAAACTTCTTTTAAAAAAGCCCTTGCATACACATTGTTAATTGTGGCAAAAACTTGACGGAGAACAGAACCAGGAACAAATCAGCATGGTCAATCAGAACTTAACCGCTCCAGAAATTGGATTTACTCACGAAGATTTCGCTGCTCTACTCGATAAGTACGATTATCACTTCAGCCCTGGTGATGTTGTACCAGGTACAGTTTTCAGTATAGAGCCGCGCGGCGCTCTGATTGACATCGGTGCTAAAACAGCAGCATACATACCTATACAGGAAATGTCTATTAACCGGGTGGATAGCCCGGAAGAAGTCTTACAATCAAACGAAACACGGGAATTTTTCATCCTCACTGATGAAAACGAAGATGGTCAGCTAACCCTTTCCATCCGTCGTATTGAATACATGAGAGCATGGGAAAGAGTACGGCAGTTACAAGCAGAAGATGCTACTGTCCGTTCTGGTGTGTTTGCTACTAACCGTGGTGGTGCATTGGTACGCATTGAGGGACTACGCGGCTTTATCCCCGGCTCCCACATCAGTACCCGCAAACCTAAAGAAGAATTGGTAGGGGAAGAATTACCCTTAAAATTCCTAGAAGTAGATGAAGAACGTAACCGCTTAGTTCTCTCTCATCGTCGCGCGTTGGTTGAGCGGAAGATGAACCGCTTGGAAGTTGGTGAAGTAGTAATTGGTACTGTTCGCGGTATTAAGCCCTACGGTGCATTCATCGACATCGGTGGTGTTAGCGGACTGCTCCACATTTCTGAAATTTCCCATGAGCATATTGACACACCTCACAGCGTGTTCAATGTCAATGATGAAGTGAAAGTGATGATCATTGACTTGGATGCAGAAAGAGGAAGAATTTCTCTATCTACCAAGCAGTTGGAACCAGAACCCGGTGACATGATTAAGAACCGTGATTTGGTCTATGATAAGGCTGAAGAAATGGCAGCTAAGTATAGGGAACAGATGTTAGCTAAACAGCAAGGTATCACTGCTGCACCTGTGGAAGCAGCTGTAGATGCTGAAGCAGAAGCAGAAATTCCCTCAGCAACTGAAGAAGTTGAAGCAGTAACTCCAGCAGAAATTGTAGCTGAAGCGGAAACTCCCGCAGAAGTTTTAGCTGAAGCAGAAATTCCCGCAGCTACTGAAGATTAATAAATTCCTAGTTGTAATTGCTTGCAACTAACGATTATCAAAGTGTTTGATTAAGAGGGATTTTCCCTCTTTTTTTTATCACTGATTTAACGGATTTAAGTATTTCACGGAATGAAGGATCTTTCGTAAATGACAGACCTTTACACGCGCTAAGTTTTCTTTGCGATTTTTAATCCCACGTGAGTTCGACATAAGATAATTTGTGGAAAACTCGCCACAAGTAGGAGTCTCAAACCCTCATTCTCTCGTTGAAAAAATCATAACTCCGTTCGCGTAGCGTCTCCGTTCGGCGAAGCCGTGCCGTAGGCATAGGAGAAACTCCGTTCGCGTAGCGTCTCCGAAGGAGAAACTCCTAACACCGAACTCACGTTAATCCCCATTGTAAAACTTAATTACGAATTACGTAAAGTCCTTGCGGGCATAACTGCGCTTAGGGTGCAGACTATTGGAAGCACTATTACAATTTTTTTATTATGGCGACTATTCAATGTAAAAACATCAAGTTTTCTAATATTCAAGCAATTTTATTTGATAAAAATGGTACTTTAGAAGACTCAGAAAGTTATTTGCGATCGCTCGGACAAAGAGGAGCGCGGATGATAGATGCTCAAGTTCCCGGTATTGGGGAACCCTTATTAATGGCTTTTGGGATTAATAGCGATAAATTAGATCCTGCCGGTTTAATAGCCGTAGCCAGTCGTCGAGAAACAGAAGTTGCCGCTGCCGCTTACATAGCAGAAACTGGTAGAGGCTGGTTTGAATCTTTAAAAATCGCCCGTCAAGCTTTAGCAGAAGCTGATCAATATATTGACAAAACTCCCTCACCTTTGTTTGCAGGTAGCTTGGAGGTTTTAAAGTCCCTATCAGCAGCAGGGTTAAAACTGGGTATCCTCTCAGCAGCTACAACCGAAGATGTGCAGAAATTTGTCAGCACTCACCAGTTAGGGGATTATCTCCAACTAGAAATGGGAGTTGATGAGGGGCCGAGTAAACCAGATCCAATCTTATTTTTGCAAGCGTGTCAAGCTTTAGGGGTAGAACCGGGAGCTACTTTAATGGTAGGTGATTCCGTTGGCGATATGCAAATGGCGCGTAATGCTCAAGCAGCAGGTTGTATAGGTATTACTTGGATTGGTAATTCCGGTAATGTTAAGGGTGCAGATGTGGTGATTAATCAACTTGATGAAATTCAGGTTGTAATCTAAGGAGTCAGGAGTCAGAAAGAAGAAAGAAGAAAGAGGAAAGGGAGAATTTTTGCATAAGTCCTAATGTTATCTATGTAAGGATTCAGGATACAGAATGTTTGATATGGCAGGGAACTCTTAACAGAAGAGAAAAATATCCTTCTTCCTCCTGACTCCTGACTCCTGACTCCTGACTCCTGACTCCTGACTCCTGACTCCGAACTCCGAACTCCGAACTCCTGACTCCGAACTCCTGACTCCGAACTCCTGACTCCTGACTCCTGACTCCGAACTCCGAACTCCGAACTCCGAACTCCGAACTCCGAACTCCTGACTTAATCTATAACCCAAGATGATTTTTTAGTGCTTGACGCATTTCGGTTACAGGTACATTTTCCTGTTGTAACCAGATTTTTAATGCTGCTGCACCTTGTTGAACTAGCATTTCTAAGCCATCAATGGGAATAGCACCTTGTTTTTCTGCTAGTTTAAGAAACTGAGTTGGTTTAGGTATGTAGATCAAATCATAAGCGATCGCATCTGAAGGTAAATCTACCATCTCCTCTATACTTAAAGGTGACTCATTGACGTGGGGATACATCCCTACAGGAGTTGTATTCACTAACAGATTTGCTTGAGGAATTAACTGGGGTAATTTTTGCCAATCATGCACTTGAAATTTATCTGCAAAGGGTGAATTTTGCCAACTTTGCCGAAATTCTGTTAACTTTTGCAAATTTCGCCCCACCACATGAATTTCAGCCAAACCTAGCTGAATACAACCTGCAACAACTGCTCTCGCTGCACCACCATTACCTAAAATTACTGCTGTTTTTTGACTCCAATCTTGGTTATATGTGGTTTGTAAAGGAGCAATAAACCCTTCTACATCTGTGTTTGTACCCACCCAGCCGTTCCCTTGACGAGTCACAGTATTGACTGCACCGATCGCTTGAGCAATAGGAGAAATTTCTGTTAAAAAAGGTAATATAGCCTGTTTGTGGGGAATTGTGACGCTAAACCCGACAACACCAATAGCAGTAAAACCAGCAATCGCAATTTCTAAATTTTCTGGTGCAATAGGAAAAGGCAAATACACATAATCTAACCCCAATTTCGCCAAGGCCGCATTGTGCATCACCGGGGATAGAGAATGCTCAACAGGATGCCCAATTACTCCTAAAAGTTTAGTTTTGCCGCTAATCATAAGTAAATCAACTTTTCTAGCCTTGACTCCAGCAACAATGTTTATTGTCTCATGTCATTACTCTTTGGTGTAAAGATAACGGTTGTGAACTGTAGACCACCAGGATTACTATGACTTTGGGACACAATTCATTACCAATTACTCATTACCATGACTAATGACCATTCGGCTGAGGCTAAAGACGGAAGCCAATCACCAATGATCGAACCGTTAATTGTACTGAAAGGTATTTCTAAAACATTTGGTAAAAATAAGGTTTTAGATGATGTCGATTTGACAATTTATCGAGGGGAAGCACTGGCAATTATTGGCCCTTCAGGAACTGGTAAATCGACGATTTTAAGAATAATTGCGGGGTTATTACAGCCCGACGAAGGGGAGATTTATATTCAAGGGGTAAAACGAAATGGGTTGATTGAGGATGGAACTGATCCTGTGGGAATTGGAATGGTATTTCAGCAAGCAGCCTTATTTGACTCGTTGACAGTAGAAGAAAATGTTGGATTTTTATTGTATCAAAACTCAAAGTTAGAGCGATCGCGCATTCGCCAACTAGTCAACGATAAATTAAATGTGGTGGGTTTACCAGGAATCGGTCATCTTTATCCCTCAGAACTCTCTGGAGGAATGCGAAAACGGGTCAGTTTTGCCCGTGCAATTATGTCCAACCCCGATAGCCCCGCAGACAGTCCAGAAGTTTTATTGTACGATGAACCCACAGCCGGACTAGATCCCATAGCCTCAACGGTGATTGAGGATTTAATTCGCAGTTTACAATGTACCCAAGGTGTTTGTAGTACATACTGTATTGTTACCCACCAAGAAAGCACCATTCGGCGTACCGCTGACAAATTGGTATTTCTTTATCAAGGTAAAGTGCAATGGCAAGGTAAAGTAAGTGAAATAGATCACACTGAGCATCCTTTGATCAGACAATTTATGAGCGGGAGTATACATGGGCCGATTCAGGTAGTCGGCTAGATCAATGTTGGGTGACTGTCAACATATTGAAACTCACAAATCATGACTAGTTTTTGGGTGGAAAAAAATGCGAGGTTTAATTAGCAAATTCACGTCTACACGAACATTGAGAGAAGGCTCTGTGGGATTGTTATTCCTACTGGGTTTAGGCGCATTTGGTGCCATTCTCTTGTGGTTGAATCGAATTAGCCCCGGACGCAATTCATATAAAGCAGTAGTGGAATTTGCTAACGCCGGCGGAATGCAAAAAGGTTCACCAGTTCGTTATCGTGGTGTTAAAGTCGGTAGTATTTCCAAGATAGCAACGGGAGCAAATGCCGTTGAAGTGGAAATTGAAATTAACAATCCTAACTTACTGATTCCTTCTGATTCGGTTATTGAAGCAAATCAGAGTGGATTAATTAGCGAAAGTATTATTGATATCGTACCCAAAGCCACCTTGCCCACTGGGACGGATATTTCTAAACCTCTAGACAAAGATTGTAATCCCAGCCTGATTATTTGCAATAACACTAGTACCTTAAAAGGTCAGATTGGTATCAGTGTCGATGATTTGATTCGTCAATCAGCTAATTTTGCTAATCAATACAGTAACGAAAAATTTTATCAAAATATTAATCGAGCTTTAGAAACTTCTGCTGATGCGGCTTCTAGTGTCGCTAACCTTAGTCGAGAACTCCAGAGTGTCAGCAAAACCTTTAAAGGACAATTAGGTATATTTTCTGGTACGGCTGTTACAGTCCAAAGAGCCACCAATGAACTGACAGCGACTAGTACAAAAACTGCCAATCAATTAGGTGCAACAGCAAGCAATTTTAGTGTGACTGCTAAACAAGCAAGTCGGTTGCTCAGTAACTTAGATGACTTATTAACTACAAACCGTTCTTCTCTAGTCGGTGCTTTAAACAATATCACCCAAACCAGCAACCAACTACGTCAGACAGTCACCAGTTTATCACCTGCGGTTAATCGCCTGACAGAAGGAGAATTATTAAAAAATTTAGAACTTCTTTCTGCTAACGCCGCCGAAGCTTCAGCTAATTTGAAGGATGCTTCTAAAAATTTAAATGATCCTAAAAATGTCGTGCTACTACAACAGACTCTAGATTCAGCTAGGGTGACATTTGAAAATACACAAAAAATTACATCAGATTTAGATGAATTAACAGGTGATCCTAAGTTCCGGCAAAATCTCTTGCAACTAGTAAATGGTCTTAGCAAGTTGGTATCTTCGACACAAGATGTACAGCAGCAAGCAAAGGTAGCTGTTACCTTAGACTCTCTCAAAACATCTTTGAATCAAACAAAAGTTATCACCCCAATCCAGAAAGCATCTGTAGATAAATCCCCAGTTATACCTCCAACTCCAACCCAGAAAGCATTTGTAGATAAATCCGTAGCTAAATCCAAAGTTGTCATCCCCACCCCAACTTTGAAAGAATTTGTACTTCAGACAGATTTAGAAATTTCTACACCACCCCAGGAAAAAGCAGTAAGTAAACTTGAAACCTTACCTGCTAGTGTCGAAAATCCTATTGAGAGTGTAGAAAACAACCCCCAAAATCCTATTTCAGTCACCCCCAAGCCATCCGAAAAACAGCTATTGCAACAGTTGCGGGAACACAGAAAACAGGAAGCAGGGGAGACGGAGAGATGAGGGGAATATTTATCTTTCACCTTCTTCCTGGCTCCTGACTCCTGACTCCTGCCTTCTTCCACTAATTCCAATCTTGTTCTTCTTTTTTGCCACGACTTTTATAAATGCCGCCCACATCATGGAGTTGGCGAGTTTTTTCTAAAAGTTCAATTTCCGTTAAACCCCAGTGTTGCAAAACTTTATCTAAGTCTTTTTGGATGTCCCGTGCGCCTGGAAAGCCCTGATAACGAATTTTCAGCCTAGCCAATTCGGCCAAATTGTAGTCCGTTGGCTCTTGAGAGAGTAAAATATCAATAAAGGGGCGATCGCGGTTGTAAAGGGGATGTTGTTGGTCTTTACTTCCTGAAAATTCTGTCATAATTCTTACAACTTATTAGGATTTGGGATTGATCAAGATTTGAGGCTGAAGAGTCCCCGAAAATAGCCATAGTTGGCTAATGACGGCAACTACACCCTAGCTCATACGGCTCTCACCACTGCCATTCAACTTTAAATAAAGATACATTGTCTTTAAGAAAATACAAGAAACTTTAGATGAGGGTGAACTTTATATCACCCACAGCCCAAGCAGCAAGGGAGCAAGAACCCGCTATGTTTGAACACTTCACGTCCGAAGCCATTAGGGTAATTATGTTAGCTCAGGAGGAGGCACGCCGCCTGGGACACAATTTCGTAGGAACGGAACAAATTCTCCTGGGTTTGATGGGAGAAGGAACTGGCGTTGCGGCTAAAGTGCTGGCTGAGTTGGGCGTTACCCTCAAAGATGCGCGTCGGGAAGTAGAAAAAATTATTGGACGGGGTTCTGGTTTTGTTCCACCGGAAATTCCTTTTACACCCAAAGTAAAAAGTCTATTTGAGCAATCCTTTAGAGAAGCTCATAGTCTTGGACACAACTACATAAACACTGAACATTTATTGTTAGGTTTAACGGAGGCTGGCGAAGGTGTCGCTGCCAAAGTGTTACAAAATCTGGGAGTAGATTTGCACGCTGTCCGTTCGGCTGTGATTAGTCGTTTGGGTGATGATGTCGCTGTTCTCGCAGGTGGTAGTAGCCCCAAACGCAGCAAGAACCTAAGTATAGAAGAGTTTGGCAGAAATCTCACCAAACTAGCTCAAGAAGGTAAGCTTGACCCTGTAGTTGGTCGCCAGAAAGAAATTGAGCGCACTGTCCAAATTTTGGGTCGCCGGACAAAAAATAACCCCGTCTTGATTGGGGAACCAGGAGTTGGTAAAACTGCGATCGCAGAAGGTCTAGCTCAACGTATCATCAATCAAGATGTCCCTGAAGTTCTACTCAACAAGCAAGTCATCAGTCTTGATATGGGGTCTGTGGTTGCTGGAACTCGTTTCCGTGGAGATTTTGAGGAACGCCTCAAAAAAATCATGGAGGAAGTTCGCACCGAAGGCAATATCATCCTCGTCATTGACGAAATTCATACCTTAGTTGGTGCGGGTGGTACAGAAGGCGGTTTAGATGCAGCAAACATCCTCAAACCAGCTTTAGCCAGAGGTGAACTCCAATGTATTGGTGCAACCACCTTAGATGAATACCGTAAGCATATCGAGCGAGATGCAGCTTTGGAGCGTCGTTTTCAACCAATTTTGGTCGGGGAACCAACGGTAGAAGAAACCATCCAAATTCTCTACGGTTTGCGCGGTGCTTATGAACAACACCATAAAGTACATATTTCTGATGCTGCGGTAGTAGCTGCGGCTGAGTTGTCAGATCGTTATATTAGCGATCGCTTTTTACCTGATAAAGCCATAGACTTAATTGACGAAGCTGGTTCCCGCGTGCGCTTGCGTAACTCTCGCACCTCCACCGACAAGGAACTCAAACGCGAATTAGTTGGTGTCACCAAATCAAAAGAAGAAGCAGTCAGACTCCAAGACTTTAAAAAAGCTGGTAAACTGCGTGACCAAGAGGTAGAAATACAGACCAAACTCTACACCGAAGAAACTGAACAAAACGCTAAAGCCCCAATAGTTGACGAAGAAGACATTGCTCAAATCGTCGCTTCTTGGACTGGCGTACCAGTTAACAAACTGACAGAATCAGAATCAGAGTTACTGTTACACCTAGAAGACACTCTGCATAAAAGGCTTATCGGTCAAGAGCAAGCCGTTACATCTGTTTCTCGCGCTATCCGTCGCGCCCGTGTCGGCTTAAAAAATCCTAACCGACCCATAGCTAGTTTTATATTCTCTGGGCCTACTGGTGTTGGTAAAACCGAATTAGCCAAAGCCTTAGCCGCTTACTTCTTTGGTGCTGAAGAAGCCATGATTCGCTTGGATATGTCCGAGTACATGGAAAGCCACAACGTTTCTAAGTTGATTGGTTCTCCTCCAGGTTACGTTGGCTACGACGAAGGTGGACAACTAACCGAAGCCGTGCGGCGCAAACCATACACAGTGGTGCTATTCGACGAAATCGAAAAAGCACACCCTGATGTATTCAATATGCTGCTGCAACTCTTGGACGACGGACACCTCACCGATGCAAAAGGTCGGAAAGTGGACTTCAAGAATACATTAATTATCTTAACTTCCAATATTGGTTCTAAGGTAATTGAAAAAGGCGGTATGAGTTTAGGCTTTGAATTTGATAATCAAGCCGACGCTAGTTATCACCGTATTCGTAACTTGGTAAACGAAGAACTAAAAGCTTACTTCCGTCCAGAATTCCTCAACCGTCTTGATGATATTATCGTCTTCACTCAACTCAATAAAGCAGAAGTCAAGCAAATTGCTGACATCATGCTCGTCGATGTTGCTAGTCGCTTGACAGAAAGAAAAATTAAACTCGAAGTTACCGAAAGCTTCAAAGACCGGGTAGTAACTGAAGGCTACGACCCCAGCTATGGCGCTAGACCCTTACGTAGGGCAATTATGCGCCTGTTAGAAGATTCTCTGGCTGAAGCACTCCTTTCTGGTCAAATTGGCGAGGGAGACACAGCTATAGTTGATATTGATGATGATGGTCAAGTGATAGTGAGAAAAACAGAAACACGCGAGTTACTTACTGTTAGTTAACGCTGGTTAAATCTAAATACCATCTCAAAAATAATTTTTTTTGGGGTAAGGGGTAAACCTTTACCCTTTTGCTTTTTCTCAAAAAAATTTAGGTGGGAGTTTGCAGCAAATTATAAAAATAAAATTCACACCCTAATAGTCATTATCAGCCACACAAATACCTTTACATTTAATACCGTTCGTAGCAGTGCGTTGACAATGAGAACAGAGAATTTCTTCGTTTTCTGTTTCTTTATTTTTTATACTATTAATTGGCTGTAGCTTGTCTTGTTCGCTCTGGGGTTTTTCATTCATAAGAATAGTAGAATTTTTTGCTGTTTAAATTTTACAAACACTGTAGGTTGGGTTGAATAAAATGAAACCCAACAAATTTATCAACAACAGCCATAATGTTAATGTTGGGTTGCGTTCCTTAAGCTAACCTACAAGATTAGCGATCGCACTATAACTCATTAGACCTCTTGCACAATTGTTTCTGTGGTAAAATTGAATGTTTTAGGTTTTATGTATATTTGGGTGTTGTTGCGAGCGCAAATTTAAAGATAGGCGTTTAATTCTAACTTTTGGCTAAAATTAAGGCAAACCTCTACTCTAACATAAAATGAATTCTGCAAGAGGTCTATTAAGCAACCTTCGAGGTTAGTGTTAGTATAATTTTAATCTACAAAAAGTGATGTTATAAATCTTATTGGTTGATATGGAAACTATAAAATACCAATACGCTATTAACTCAACTGGTAAAACTATAAATGTTGATAGCTTAATTGCTAGTCCAGAAGTGAGAGGTAAAGAATTCAAGTGTATATCATGCAGTAATATCCTAATTCCTATCTTGGGAAAAAAAAATAGAAAGCATTTTCGCCATAAAGTAGATATTGAATGTTCTCCTGAAACTTACTTGCACAAATTGGCAAAGCTCAAATTTCACGAAATTTATAATACTTGTTTGCAAGAAAATAAACCTTTTTGGATAGAAATTAACTTTACTAAATACTGTAGCTTTTACAAGGAAGAATTTTTAGTTCCCTGCATTTTCAGTAAGGGTAAACATAAATTTGATTTAACTCAATACTTTCAAGACATTAAGTTAGAAGCCAAAGATGGTTCCTTTATTCCTGATTTGCTACTTACTAGTGAAAAGGGAGAGAAGATTTTTATAGAAATAGTAGTAACTCATAAGTCTACGCTGGAAAAAAGGCAATCAGAACAGCGTATTATTGAATTAAATATCAACAATGAACTTGATATTAAGCCGATTAATGATCAGTTTTTATCAGAAAATGATAAGATAGATTTCTGGAATTTTAAGAGGAAACAGACAAAAGATTTCTGTCAGGGTATATGTATTCATGGGTTAAAAAGTAAAGTAAACTCTCATAAAAATATTGATAGTAATACTTCTCTATTATTGCTTTTATATAAAAATTGTTTTTTCTGTCGCCATCATAGAATAATTGTTTACAAAGGAAAAGATATACCTATATACTGTCAAATTTTTAAACAAAGATTTCATGCAAAAGAAGCGGATAATTGTCCAAATTACCTGCCAGATGATAAATTTATTGATAATTTATATTTAATTCAAATTTGTGAGGACTGAGGGTATACCCATTTTATCGGTTGGTGTGATCGCTACGCTCACCAAAGCAAGCGCATTTTGACACAGATAAAACATAAAACCTCTGTTTGCGCCTACTCTTCTCTACGAGACGCTAATACCTGCTCAAAAAGATGCTGCGTACAATTTATCACCGATAATGCCGCGAATAGTCTCAACTAGTTGAGTGTAGACAGCATCAGATAAAACTGGTTGAGAGCCTTGCAAACGCACCTGTTGATCTAAATCAATCCATGATTTACAACCACCATATTCATCTAGATAAGGAATATCCTGGGCTTGGGGTAGCTTGTAAGTACGTAGCAAAAGGATATATAGCGGCTGACGTGGTTTCCATTTTAAGCGATCGCTAATAAAATACTCATTCCAAATATGAAAGGGAAGTAAATCCCCCACAATAGACTCATCAACAACTGGCAAAATATCCGTAATTTCTGCCCAACTACCAATGCGTATTGTTTCTGGATGCCAACCTGAAGTTACTGGATAGACCAGATCCGCATACTCAGCCTTAAGCATAAAAGATTGTTGATGCTCGTAAGTAGGGTATAGCAAAACCTGCTCATGGGCAACTTGAAAGCGTCCCTCCCGTTCATGGATACCGCCTTTACGAAGCAGCATAATCGTTTGGCCGTCTGCCAACGCATTTACGGCCACAGCCCATTCCTTAAGAGCATGAAAAGTGGTAGTCAATTCCATGAGCATCTACTTTGACTCTGATTTAATTTCAGTCTAAGACGGTTAAAGTATAAAACTAGTCAGGGAAATAAATTTGAGAAAAACCATGAAAAAACGCACACTGGGTACATCAACCGTAGAAATCTCGCCTATCCTCATGGGAACTTGGCAAGCTGGAAAAAAAATGTGGGTAGGAATTGAAGATGATGACTCAATTAAAACCATCCGTGCTGCCTATGAAGCCGGAATTACCACAATAGATACCGCAGAAGTTTATGGTGAAGGACATTCTGAACAGATTGTAGCTAAAGCTTTATCTGACGTGCGGGATAATGTAGAGTATGCCACAAAAGTTTTTGCAAATCATCTCAAATATCAACAAGTAATTGAAGCTTGTGAGCGTTCCTTAACAAACCTGAAAACAGACTACATCGACCTTTATCAAATTCATTGGCCATCTGGTGCTTTCAATAGTGAAATTGTGCCAATTGCAGAAACCATGAGCGCCTTAAATTACCTCAAAGACCAATGGAAAATTCGAGCCATTGGCGTTTCCAATTTTTCCCGTGACCAAATCGCAGAAGCCTCCCAGTATGGACGTATTGATAGTTTACAGCCAGCCTATTCTCTATTTTGGCGGCAGGTAGAAAAAGACGCTATGCCCTATTGCATTGAAAACAACATTTCTATTCTGGCTTATTCGTCCTTAGCACAAGGATTGTTAACTGGTAAATTCCTCCCAGGGCATAAATTTGACCTAGCCGATAACCGAGCTAAAAATAAGTTATTTCAAGGCGAAAACTTTGAACACGCTCAACAAGCCTTAAATGAACTTAGCCTCATAGCCGAAGACCATAATTGCAGTCTGGCTCAGTTAGCACTAGCATGGTTAATCGCCCAACCCCAAACAAATGCGATCGTTGGTGCGCGTTATCCTGAACAAGCTATAGCCAACGCTCAAGCCATAGAAATTAAACTTTCTGCCGAAGAAGTTGCAGCAATAGACAGTATTGGGCGCATTGTTACTGACAATCTGGATGATCAATCAGTTATGTGGAATTGGTAATTGCTAAGAGGTGATTGGTAATTGGTAAACTTCTCATGTTCCCTATTCCCTGTCACCTATTTCTTCTATTGCTAAATTAAACGAAATATCAACTTTAGTAAACAAATAATTGCATCTCAACTACCCGGTGCTAGATTAGATTCATCAGGACACAAAGCAAGTTACAACCAACCCAATGGGCAATGACTTAGTGTCCCCTGTCAGCAGCCCAAGCAAGTTTTAGCATATAGGAACTAAAGTGGCAAAACGACCGTTTTCAAGGTCGAGCCAAATCCCTAAGCGGAAAAACAGAAAAGTGCTGGACTTGCTCCTTTGTCCACCTTAGTTATTAACAATCAATTACTTAACTTTAACAATTTGAAACTTTTGAATTCGCTAGAACCTGGTCAACCCTGACCAGGTTTTTAGATTTTTATAGTATTTTTTATATCTGATTTTATTTGCTGTTGGAATATATCCAAGTTAATACCATACTGGAGCTTTAAATGGAAAAATCTAGTTTTTTGTGGAAGATGACAATAGCTATAATTCTAGCTACATTTTCTTTTTCCTGTGAGGAAAAAATTGATAGAAAAACTCTACCAGCAAAAGCTGCTGAAAAACTTTACCCCAAAACCAATCTTATTTACGGCGATTTTATTATTAATGAGACTTCAGATTATATCATGATTCCAGTTAAACTCATTGACCAGGATAATGATAAGGAAATTGATTTAAATCTTTCTCGTTCTTATCAAAGGGAAAACAAGTTATATAATATAATTTTTTATCAGAAAAAACTGGTGAAAATCATCTTTTATTAAATAAAAAAGCGGTTATTAATTCCTTCGATTTATTAGAAATCAAATTAACAGGAAAACCAACAACAAGATTTTGGTTGTATCAAATTATTGACCAAGATACAAATAACGATGACCAAATCAACAATCAAGATGCCATTGTTGGCTATATTTCGGATTTATCAGGTAAAAAATTGCAGCAAATCACTCCCAATAATACCAAAATCGTTAATTGGATAGCGCTTGCTAGTCAAAATGCAATTTTTCTAAAAATTATCAAAGATAGCAATCAAGATAAACAATTTACAGAAGTAGATCAAACAAACTTTGTCAGAGTTAATCTTGACCAACCTGATATCGGCACAGAGATTATTAGTGAACAAATAGAGAAAGATATTAAAAGTTATGTTCTCAAATAAAATAATTATTTATTTTCAGGAAAAATATCCCTAAATCCTGATATTTGATCACAACAGATTTGCTCTTATTTAGTCAGAGATAAAGCCCAATTACGTAGCAGTGGATTTACTTGATCAGGTGCTTCATCATGGGGACAATGACCAGCATTTAGGAAATATTCTGTTAACTGGGGATAATATTGATGGAATTTTTGAGAACGTTCTCGTGCTTTCATCCAAGGATCTGCTTCTCCCCATAATAACAATAAAGGACAATTTAATTGCTTGAGTAAAATATCAACTTTTTCTCCTTGGGGAGTGCTAAAAACTGAAACAAATACATCTAAAGCACCTGTATCATAAGCAGGACGCTGAATTTCTTCTACTAATTGATTTGTAATTGCAGTTTTGTCTAAATAAACTTTTTCTAAGGTGCGTCGAATTACCCAACGTTGTCGCACATACTGAAATAATAAAGACTGGAATAAACGTTGTTTAAAAGCCCATTTGACAGTTTTACCGAATAGTTGCTGTACAGGGTTTTTAGCAGGCTGAATTTGGCTTTGTAGTGCTTCTGGTTGAGAAAAAGGGCCTGCACTATTGAGTAAAACTACACCAGCAACACTATCAGGAAATTGAGACGCAACACATAAACAAGCATAACCACCAAGGGAGTTACCTGCTAATACTGCTTTTTCACCAATGACTTCACTAATAAAATCTCGCAGTTGGTCGCGCCATAGATCACCACTGTACTGTAATTTAGGTTTTGCTGAACGTCCAAATCCTAAAAGGTCAATAGCAAATACTTGAAAATCTACAGAGAGTCCGATAATGTTCTTTCTCCAATGGTCTGTGGAAGCACCAAAGCCATGTACTAAAAGCAAGGAGGGACGCTGGGATTTTTGTTCTCCTGCTTGTACGTAGTAAACTTTGTGTCCGCGCCATTGCCAGTATTGTCCAGATATTGGAGTTGTCTGCATATTATAAAGAAATGTTACAAGTTAATAATAATAATAGGACTTATGCGTTGATAAAATCCATCAAATATAGATTATTGGTGTCAAATTAACGTAAAGACCTTGTAAAAACTGGGTTTCATCCTTCTCATTCCCATCCTTTGGGAACACCAGAAAATAAATTATTCAATCTTGTGGGATGGGCATCCTACCATTGGTGTCAAGTTAAGGCATCAGCCCAAATGTCAAGAGAGCAGCAGCCGTTCGTCGGTGACGTTGACGGACGGCCTTGACTAAACCCATAGAACGATGATGTTCGACAAGCCAAGGAATAAGTTGCAAATCAGGAGCGAGTAAAAGTGCGCGGTGGAAAAAATATAAACTGCGAAAAACCATTTCCACAGAAATGCGTTCTAAAGGTTGTTGTAAAGCAATAGCGACATCAGCACACAAGTCATTGAGGACAGCGTAGAAAATCCAGGTAGCATATATTTGCATCTGTACACCATTAGTGCCACCAACCCACAAATAGGACAAGCCCAATAAACGCTTAGTCAATAAAAATGCGTCCTCAATTCGCCAACGTCGGCGGTATAAATCACAAACCTCCTGTGGTGAAAGCTGTTGTGGGTCAAGAACATTAGTCAAATAATGATACCAAGTCTTACCCCATAATACGGATACTTGGCGCATGGGATAGCGACATGGGTTGGTATGATGCAATCCCATTTGAATAATTTCATCCCTGTAGTGAGAGCCGCTAGAAAGTACACGCACTACCTTATATCTAACCTTTTCCTTTTGGCGCGTGAGAACATACTTGCCGGCAGCAGTTAGAGAATCAAACCACTCAAAACCATAAAATCCCATGTCTACTATGAGTAAACCACCATCAGGTAAAAGTTCTAACAATGCTTGCCACCAACGAGTCTCATTCCGCTTGGCATCAGCATCATACCAAACTGCTACAGGAATATGAGTGAAAGCTTCTACTACCATCAGCATTTTTCCTGCCAACACTGAACCTGTTTTTTCTTGCAATTGTCCGAAGTGCTTTTTCATGGCTTCGAGTGTTGAGGCATCACAAATCCAAATGGCGGAAAATCTCTGCGCCACTGATGCCCAGGCTGGAGCTAATTCTTTTGCATTCCTTTTTGCTGCTAGACGTTCTACTACTTGCTCAAACATCTTGGCAAATAGATGCGCCGGTAAACTGTTGAGTCTTTGGGACAGAGCTTGCTTGCTGACTTTTGTTGCCTCTACCCACATTAATCCTTCTACTTCTAGGCAGCGCAATACATCTGTTAAGTGTTGTACTTGTCGATATACTAGACTCAGTATTATTGCTGCCATTACTGGTAGGGTTAATACTCTTGAGCGCAAGCTTCGCTCTTTGTCTTTTACCCCTTTGAGGTTGGCAAATGTCCCTGGACTTAATAGCCCAATCAACCGTGATTCTATTTCTTCACTAGCTGGAGCAGGTACGCTAACTTGATGGCGAAAGTCTGGATTCCCTTGTTTTTTCCTTGGTTTACTCATGGCTCTTTTCAACACCCCTGTGTTGACTTTTACCATTTATTTCCCACTCTTGACACAAATCCATTTTTCTTAACTTGACACCAATGGCATCCTACCCGTCCTTGATAATTTGCGGGCTTTTCGGCCTGCACCACAAGAATTTTTTGTACATTTTTTTATTTGGAAGTCCCTTTGTATGGGACTGAATTCTGGAAGACTCTGCCTACGCTGCGCTCTCAATGAGAGTAGAGGTAGAGTCTCTGTGATAGCATTCCTAGTCTCTGACTAGGAACGAGATAAACGAGATAATTACAGGGGTTTTCGGTCAAATGCAATACAATCAATGATAAGTTGGAAAAAAGCACTCATAAAATTTGACTTTATGTATAATTCTGAGTTATTATGAAAGCAATGTTTTTATGATAAATTCCATGCGTTTAAAAAGATGGGAATCTCCCCGCAAAGAAGGGAGAAATGATAAAGGCCGAGGCGGCTCCGCTAGAAAGAGACAACTAAAAAAACAAAGACAGATGCTGAGAAACAAACTCAAGGAGGCTCAAAAAGCCGAAAAAAATCAAAACAACCAGCAAAAGAGGGAAGGAATTTTAACCTTCCCTCTTTTTTTGGGCTTTACTCAAACAAAAATCAGAACTTACGCAAGTATCACATTAAATATCTCTGGTAGGTGCGTCAGATATCAAAAATCTTTTGATTGACGGTATTTACGCAGTCTGACGCACTCTACAAAGCAAGCCATTTGCGTAAGTCCTAAAAAATAATAAGAATAAAAATAATTTCTCAAAAGTACTTGACATAATCTCTAGTTAACTGCTATATTATCAAAAGTTGACTTGTTCCATTGGGGCGTAGCCAAGTGGTACGGCAGCGGGTTTTGGTCCCGCCATCCCTAGGTTCGAATCCTAGCGCCCCAGCATTTTACTAAAGGGTAGGTTTTAAAGCCTGCCCTTTTTTATTAGTTTTAACAATTGAGTTTCCCCACCTTGTTTGAATAGGTGGACTATAGATAGGACTATAGATACTGAAAACGGTTAAAAATTGGACTTATGTCCTACTGTATCCCTAACGGGAGCGTAGCCATACGTAACATAGTGCAGCGTATACCTTCGGGACACTTTGTGAACGCTTAACGTGCCGTAGTTTCTAGTATCTCGGAAATTCTTCACTTCGTATGGCTTACACCACGCTACGCTATCAGAATGACACTTTTAACCCATTTTTAGTAGAATTAAGGGTATTAAAAGGCAAATTTTGTGTATAGTAGCGGGCAAGGAGTTTAAGAAATCAAGCGTAGTGCTAATGCCAATACAGTAGCTGACCGTAGGTATTGATGAAACTCCCTCCACAACAGGGTTTTACTCCTGACTCCTGACTCCTGCTATAAAATCACTTTTCAGGTGATTTGAGTGCCTGATCTAAAACTTGTCTAGCCTGTTCTGCTTTAGTTTTTGCTTCTTGATAGCGGATATTAGCTTGGGCAAAGTTTTTGAGAACCTTAAAACCTTCCTTGAGACGGGTAATTTCTTCTTCAGTTACTAAATTATCTGAGAATAGAACATCAACCGCTTTGCGAATTTCCAAGGCTTCAGCCCGTGATTCTTGCACTTTCAGCTTGAGTGTGGCTAGGTTGTTGAGAATTTGTACAGCTTGGGTAATTGCATCTTCACCACTTGCTGTATCAGTGGTTGGTTCTTTAATTTCAATTAATTGTTGAGGGCCAAATCCTTCTTCTAGTTCGGTGGTTAGTTGATCAGCCTCCATTAGTTCCATCAACTGATCCATTGCTTTTTCACGGGCTTTAGCTGAATCTTTGCCAGGAACAGAGATAATAATTTCTGGGCTTTGAGCGAGAGTATATTGAACCATAGTGGGCAGAAAATTACTGGTTTACCAAGCTGGGAAGCAACTAAACACATGAATTGTCCAGCGCCATAATGACCATATCACTTACTCAAGAGTTTGTGTTGTGTGTCGTCGCCGGAAATCAAACTTATACTAGATTATAGGTAAACTGAAATACAAGAGGAAAGGAGAGCAATGACTCCCAATCCCGCTATCATGCGATCTGTAGAACAATTGGGCTATCGAGTCACTACTGGTGATATAGCGGCTCAGGCTGGATTAAATGTAGCTGAAGCAAATCAAGGATTATTAGCTCTAGCGTCTGATGCTGGTGGACATTTACAGGTGGCAGAAACAGGTGACATTGTTTACCAGTTTCCCAAGAATTTCAGAACAATGTTAAGGAATAAATACTTGCAATTGCGTTTGCAGGAATGGTGGAAAAAAGTTTGGGGAGTACTTTTTTACCTAATTCGCATTTCTTTTGGCGTTTTCTTAATTCTTTCTATTGCTCTGATTACTGTCACTATCATTATTATCATTACTGCTGCTAACTCAGATCGAGACAACGACAATCGAGGTAGCGGTTCTCGTGGGTTCAATTTTTTCTTTTTCCCAGATTTATTCTGGTATTTTAGCCCCGATTATAGAAGTCGCTCCCAGGAACGACGACGAGAAAGGGGAGAAAGCAGTAATCTCAATTTCTTTGAGGCTGTGTTTTCGTTTTTATTTGGTGATGGTAATCCTAATGAAAACTTGGAAGAGCGTCGCTGGCAAGAAATTGGTACTGTGATTCGGAATAATAAAGGGGCAGTAGTGGCAGAACAAATTACTCCCTATATGGATCATCTGGGTGAGAAGTATCAACAAGAATACGAAGATTATATGTTGCCTGTGATGCTGCGATTTAATGGGCAACCGCAGGTAAGTCCTGATGGGCAAATTGTCTATTATTTCCCAGAGTTGCAGGTGAAAGCTAGTAAAAAGCAGCTTCAGTCTATAGCGCCATATTTGGAGGAATTTCCTTGGCGTTTTAGTGCGGCTGGTTCAGGACAAGTTATGCTGAGTGCTGGTTTGGGTGTACTCAATTTTGTTGCGGCTTTAATACTGGGGAGTTTGTTGCGAGATGGAACAGCGGCAGCACAAATAGGAGGATTGGTAGGTTTTGTGCAAGGGATTTATTGGCTGCTGTTGGCTTATGGTGCGGGTTTCTTGGGGATACCTTTGGTGCGTTATTTCTGGATTCAATGGCGTAATGGCAAAATTGCGGCTCGTAATAGCGATCGCTTGCAAAGAGCTAGATTATTAACAAATGCAGATGATTCTTTACAGAAAAAGATTGCTTTTGCTGGTCAGTTTGCTACGGAAAAAGTCATTGGTAAGGAAGATTTGGTTTATTCCAGTGATACAGATTTGCTGGAACAGGAGTTTGAGCAGGTGAAAAAACAGAATCGGTTAGATGAGTAACGGGTAATACTTCTTTCCCTTGCGGTTAAAAGAATATGGATTTAATGAACCGCAAAGACGCAAAGAACGCGTTCGCGTTAGCGTTGCGTAGCAAAGGAAGAAGGAAGAAGGAAGAAGGAAGAAGATAAATATTTTTCTCTTGCTTCCCCTATTTCCCAATTTCTAGCTTACTTGGCTTGAATCGGCGTTAGGGCGACATCTTTGTAATAATGCCCCAAAATTTGCAGGTAACTGGCTCCGCGTTGAGCCAAATTGTATGCTCCCCATTGGCTCATTCCTAAGCCATGACCGAAGCCTAGTCCTTGGAGGACAAAACTGCCATTTTCTCCTTTGCTGACTGTAAACCGGGTACTTTTAAGTCTGAGTGCGGTGCGAACTTCTTCACCTTTAAGTACTTTAGTCCCTTGATCACCAACGATTTTTAAAGTTTTAACGCTGCGGAAAGGGGATAAGGATTCAGCAATCATCTCTTTGATGTTGCCTATACCGGAAATTCTGGCGCTAATTTCTGCGGGTGAAAAGGTTTTTACCCAATTGCACTCTTTGACATTTTGATCAAAATCTTGCACAGCGCGTAGGTAAGGCAGGGTATTTCCCCAAACATCTTCTACATTTTCGGTGTGTCCACCAGAACAGGCATGAAAAACGGAGAGAATAATTTTGTTGCTATGGGTGAGGACTTTCCCTGCGGTGTTGTCTACTGCGGAGTAAGTGTTACGGGATTCGCTGCTGACACCTTTGTAAATTTGCCAACGATCTGGACTGTCTCCTAAATCATAGACGGGGTTGTTGCGCTGTTTTTCTCGTTCATAGAGGGCATAGGTGCGGGCTGCGATCGCTTGGGCTTTGAGTGCTTCTGGTGGCCAACTAGAATCCATTTCACCACCGATAACGCTGTAGAGATATTCTTCTAAATCGACCCAATTAACTGCTGTTAAGCCTTTTTCGGTAGGAATAACAAGGGTTCTGCCTCTAAACCAGCGATCGCCTATATAAACAAATCCCTTACCTGTTGGTTCAATCCAAAACAACCCCGATTGCCATTTATCCAAAGCCACTCCCCCAGGAACTGATTGAGCCGCATAAGCGCTCATTCCTGGTAACTGTCCGAGAGTACGGCCAGTACTATCTTTAACTATAGCCGTCGTGGAAGCACCAACTTTGACTTGATTTACACCCCTTTCAATTGCTACGCGCAGGATGACAGATGCTTGAGCAGGCGCAACCAAAACAAACCATAAGAGGATACCTACCCACCAATGTCGTCCTTTAATTTGGGAAAATAAAGCACCTAAATAAAGTTGGATTTTCATGCTGATTGTCTAATCACAAGCCTCTACAAGTTCAATAAGACGTTCTCCCAGATAGGAGGTTGCCACTTCTACCTATTATGCAGTTTGCTTAGGCTCTCAACCAGAAATTAGTCGGCCATCATTTTGACTTAATCAGCAAATTTAACTGTGTCAGCACGTTCTGAGGATTTTTTTACTTTAGAAGACTTGTGCGCTTCATTAGCAACAATGCCAATTAAATTCAACTGGCTCAAAATTTCCGTTGCTTGCATCAGTTCCTGAGGAGTTAACTGACCAATACGACCTACTATCACAATTCCATTACAGGCAGAAGCAATAATTCTGGCATCAACGCTATCTAAAACAGAAGAAGCATCTATCAGCACCAAGTCATACATTTGCTCACAGGACTCGATCAATTCTTTCAGCTTTTCTGAACTGAGCAGATTTACCACATCCTCTGGTGTTGGGCCAGCCGTCAAAATATCAATAGAAGGGTGAATAGGCTGGATATAATTATGAACTTGAGTTTTAACATCATCCAGCAATAACAGAGATAAGCCCCAATCATTGGAAATCTTGAGGATTTTGTGTAAACTAGGCGATCGCAGATTAGCATCAATAACTAGTACCCTCTGATGCATATGTGCCGCACTAGCTCCAAGTCCCAAAGTTAAAGTTGTTTTACCCTCTCCAGGTAATGCAGAAGTTAACATCAAAGACTTAAAAGGCAAAGACTGCTTGAATATTTGAATATTTTGGTAAATCATATCCAGCGTTTCATGACTGGATAATTTTGTATTGCTTTCTGTTATTGTCGGTGACGAGCTTTGCCCTTTAGATCCAAATATCTGCTGAAACTTGTTTTTAACATTAGATTTACCCAATTTAGGAACAGATCCCAGTAAACGAAGATTCGTCAAATTCTGTAAATCCTGGGGAGAGAAAATTGCCTTATGAAACATCTCCCAAATCAAAGCAAATATCATACCTAAAATCGGGCCAATTAAAATTCCGCCAATTATCAATAACCATTTACGGTTACCGATATAAATCCCCAAATCTGGTTCTTCCAACACTTGCCAATCAAATCCTCCCTGAGCAATTCTCATTCCTAGAGTCTGTTGTAATTGCAGCAATTTCTCAAGTGTTTTACGTTGAATTGTTACATCTGATAATAACCGATTATATTCAGATATAATCCCAGGATATATATTTAGCTCTGAACGAATATTTTGTTCAAATTTCGCTAGATTATTTTCCTTAGCAATTAGCTCAATTCCTGTTTTCTGTAACTTCTTTAGCTCATTAACTAAATTAGAATCAACTCCTAATAAATTTTGAGACTTACTATTAGAACTGATAGCTTGTTCTTGCAACTCTTTTTCTAATAACGCCATCTGAATTTTGCGCTTCTGCATCAGTCTGACTACAACTGGAGAATTTTCAGTGTAGCGCAAACGTTCTTGAGCCAAAGTCATTTCTGTGTTTCTAATCTCATCCACCAAAGCTTGATAGCTACTCGAACGACTCAAACTAGCAGCTAACTGTGCATTTTGACTTGAAGATACTAATTTACTCTCTAGATTACTGTAACGAATCTGTATATCTTCAAGCTGTGAGCGAATTATTTTTCGTTGTTTTTGAATATCAGCAAGAGATTCTAATAGAATCTTACTCTGTACTCCTGGATCAATTAAATTATGTTTTTTGCGGAAAAATTCTAATTTTTTATCCGCCGTTAACACCTCTTGTTGCAACTTAGGTAATCTATTATTAACAAAAGCTAGTCCTTGATTGACACGCTCCTGCCTTTGTTCAATATTGTAGTCCTGGTAAACTTTCTGTAGAGCTTGTAATACTCGTTTAGTTTTTACAGGATTTGGGTCTTTAAAAGAAACTACAAATATTTGATTAAAAGCTGGTTTTCCATCCGTGGGTTCTACTTGCAAAGATACTTGATTAGCAGTATTAATTTTACCTTTGAAATCTTCTATGGTAATATTAGGATAATCAGAAAGCAGCAAATTAACAGCTTTTTGTAGGAGTTTAGAACTCAGCATTAATTTCATCTGATTACTATATTCAGCAGATGAATTATTAACGTTAGTTAGCTCATTTTTTGTACTCTTATGAATATTACTAGAACGAAATCCTTGATCATCATCAGAACTCACCATGATCTGCATAGAACTCTGATACATGGGTTTAGTAATGACAGCAATCAGGCTTGTAACTGACATTACTGCACAAGAAAACCCTAAAATCAAAAAGCGTCGATGCAACAGAATGTTAGATATTTGTCTAATATTAAATACCCTTTGTTTAGAAGTTTTAAGAAGTTGTTTGCGATTTAGACCAGTTGTAGTCACTATAAAAGCCCTCTACTATCGAAACAATATATCTGGAAAATAATGATAAAAAAGTCTTTTGAGATAATTTATACACTAATTTCTCTCTTAAAACACTAGTATTTATTTTTCCAGGAGGATATAACTACTTGATGGAACCTATCTTTAAGCAGCTATTCCATAATCAATTCATCCAGATATATGCCTGGTCAGCACTATGATAGTAAATTTCTTGATCAGATTTTTAAATATTTAATAAAGGATAAAAATGGAATATATAAAGCTTGATATATAGCAATCCTAAATCATCAGCTTTTTAGGAACACTACACGAACGCAATTAATAAATTAGAATTTTTAACCCCCTTTCAGCTAGGATTCTATTATTATTAGGATTATATACTATAATATATAATTTTAGTGAGATTAGTGCTGCACCTTAGAAGCAATAATAAGTATTGATGTGATATATAGGAGGTTTAGCAAAGCTAAATCCCCTACATCTAGGGTTTCTGTTTGGCTGAATTTTTAACACCATCAATCATACTTACTACACACTAATTGAGAACAACTTCACGCCGTCTAGGTACGTCATAAACCATGAAATCATGGGCCATGATGGTATTTGGGAAAATAGCACGGGCTTCCCGAAGTAAATCTTTTAACTCAATGGCATTTCCTGGAGCATAGCGGGGACTAAAATGAGTCATAATTAGTCTATTGACCCCGGCTAGATAAGCTGTTTGTGCTGCCATCGTGGTTGTAGAATGTAATCTTTGAAAAGCCATATCTGCATCTTGATGAGCAAAGGTGGCTTCATGAATTAACACATCTGCATCTTGTGCTAATTGCACCGCACCGTCACAATAAACTGTATCTGTACAATAGACAAACTTGCGGCCAATTTCCGTAGGCCCACACAATTGGCTACCATCAATTACACTACCATCTTCTAGGGTAACTGTTTCACCACGCTTGAGTTGACCATAAATTGGGCCGGAAGGAATTTGTAAAGCTTTTGCTTTTTCTACATCAAAGCGTCCAGCTCGGTCTTTTTCTGCAACACGATAGCCAAATGCTGTAATCCTGTGATGCAGTAAACCGCAGGTAACGGTAAACTCATCATCTTCATAAATTATCCCTGGTTGGACAGTATGTACCTTGATGGGATAAGAAAAGTGGGTATGAGAGTAACGTGAAGCAGCTTGCAGATATTCATTTAATCCAGATGGCCCATAAATATCAACTCGTTCTACATTACCGGCTAAACCACAACTAGCAAGAAGTCCCATTAAGCCAAAAATATGATCCCCGTGTAAATGGGTGATAAAAATTCGGGAAAGTTGGCTAACTTTGAGGTCACTCCGCAAAATTTGATGCTGTGTACCTTCACCACAGTCAAATAACCACAGTTCTGCTCGTTGTGGCAATCTCAGTGCGATACTGGAAACATTACGTGATCTTGTAGGTACACCGGAACTCGTCCCTAAAAATGTTATTTGCACAGCGTTTTTTAGCCTTCTTCTTGCTCAGTATGAAGATTTACTTTTTATAGTTACATGATTGTTGAGCAAAATGCCAAAATTTGAGGATTTACATATCATAACTTACTAGGCATCCAGGCCAAGATAACTCACAAATAGTTCCTCTGGAAGCAAGAGGAACCCGTCGAAATTTACCTTTAATTTGTTGTGCTACATTTTTAAACTGTTTTGTTCCCCGTCCTTCTCTGGATGATTTAACGCCTAAGCCATCATCTATAATACTCAGCGTGTACCAACCTACAGATGAAGAACAAGTAACTTCAAGACAGGTTAATCCCGTAGCATATTTACCAACATTACACAAAGCTTCTTCCAGAAAACGGCAAATTCCTCGTTTATTTTCAAGAGTTAAACTTTGTTCATCTATGGGTTCAAAAGTGCGAATCTTCACTTTTATGGTTCTAAAGCAAGGAAAATCTCGTTCCAATGTGTGGTTATAAACTTGATAAAGAATTTCATGCAGAGGATCTTGTAAGTTGATGATTATACCGTTTCCTAAGTAAAGGCTTGTTTCCTGGTTTAGGGTTTCCTGCTGCCAAAACTCATAAATTCCCCGTAGCTCTTGGTTTAATTTTTCAAGTTCTGCTTCCAGTTCAGGAAGCAATTTTTTTATTGATAAATTTTCTCCTCTCACCATTCTCAAAACTCTATCTAGGCTTTGTAATGGTCCATTATGAATTGTTTCAAATGTAATTTCAATAATAGCTTGCCTAGCTTTAATTCCAGATTTAATAAATTGGTTATAGTGATATAAAGCTATTAGTGCTGTAGCATTTAAACCTAAAACTAGAATCGCTGGAAATTTCTGAACTAAGTAACTCCAAGTTAACAAGACATAACTAATACTCACTAGGTTGGAAATAGAAATACCAAGAATTATAATGTTTGTTACTGGATATGTTTTTAACATCCAGATGTATCTCCATGCCGCTTTAATTTTCATCCAAAAATTAGACTGCATAAGCTTTGGTTCCAGTCTGGATACCGAGTTATTCAAAATTTTAAATTTATGTTTAAAATTAATCAATTAAGCCTTCATATCTGGCTCGCATTTCTGTTTGAATACGAATATTTTTACCGTCTTCAGGATAAACATTTAAAGCATCTTGCAGTTTACTCCAATAATGACGTATCATGCGTTCAGATATACACATCTGTTCAGCGATAGTTTTATCTTGTAGTCCTTGTTCAAATGCAAGATGCAATACTTTAAGCCATTCTGGTTTGACCTCTAATCCTGAGTGGATTCCTTTGATATCTTTTGTATGAGTTAATCCTTGCAATGCCCAATGAACTCTTGTTAACATCTCCTGGCTAGAAAGACTTTTATCAGCAATAGTAAAGCCTCCTTTATGATTATCAATATCTAAACGAATACGTATCAATGTTCTTACATGGGCGCTTTGAACAACAATATTTAAATTGGGATATTTTTTCATCAAAATTTTCAGAAGTTGAATACCATTATCAGGCCGCGCAGTAATTCCTATTTTTTCTGGAATAGAAAGATCCATAACTATCAAATCAGGCTGCACACTACTAACTTGTTCAAGAGTATTATCAGCATTAATGGCAATCATGAATTCAGCACTAGGATAGTTTTTTTTGAGAATGTCAACTGTTCCGCTGAGAACTGATTCGTGATCATCAATTACTAAAATTTTCAACAATTTATTTTCCAATAAAATTTGTTCCATATTTAACTATGAATAAGGAAATAATTATGCAATTTCTGTTTCAAACTAATAGAATTAATTAACTTATAATAAATTGTATTTCTGATGGTTGATTCGCTATGAGGTATGCCACCCTTCATCCGTACATTTATCATCAAAATCCTTTCTTGTTTAGGGTAAAAATATGCTAATAAATAATACTTACCAACAAAAATAACAAGCTATTTTTAGGTTACTACTATTGTAAAAGCATTTACCGGATAATAAAAATTGAAAGCTATCACTGAGATATTTTAGTTCAGGTAAACTAGCATAATAAATTAGAGTAGATATATCAGGATAGGTGATTTTTACTGTTAATTCCCCTGTGTCTTTTTTGAGTTTTAAGCTGATATAAACTGAAACATGAATCGAAATACTTGGTATAGTTATTGACAGTAATTCCTCTAAGGTTCTTAAAATTATGGCACTATATTCTATCGGTTCTTGTCGCCAGCATATTGGCAGATCAATATGAAAATATAGATGGGGATTAGATGCTAACCAGGGGTCTAGTAAGCACTGAATGGAGAAGGGTAAGCTATCTTGAATATACACCGGACACAAGCGATCGCTCAATTGTACTAAAGAGTGATGAAAATTATCAATTTTTTTGATGTATTCTGAAATTTTATTAATTGATAAATTTAGATCACCTATTTCTAATGCATCTAAGCTGCGACGGATTGTGAAAGATTCTTGTAATAATCCATCCCGAATTTTTTCTGCTTCCAGGAAGAGTTTTACAAATTGTCTATAAGACCACCATTGTAATGCTTGTTGAATTCTCTGTTCATAGGTCATAAATTTGACAATTTTTATGACTTTTAAGTAAGGAATCTTTATGTAAATTCTCCCATGAGAGAATCATGTAAGAAATGTTAATTATCCTATTTGGGGAATAAATTTACATTTTTGAATGTAAATATAACTTATACAAGTGCTAGACTTAGTGGAAGATTATAGAGTACTTCAGATCCCAAAAGTTTGTTGATTATTACTGAATAATTAAGCCTGACAGACCCTCCAAAATGCTAGTTAAGTAAGTCTTGGTTAAATTAAGAGGACTTACACAAGTATCACATTTAATATATTTTGCAGGTGCGTCAGATATCGTAAATCTGTTGATAATAACAAATTTATAGGTCTGACATACCCTACAAAGTAAGTCAGTTGCATCAGTCCTGATTAACTGTATTTTTTTATAAATCAGTAATCAATCTTGCCTTTCTCAACATAAACTTTAGTGCTGTTTCTTCTCTGGAAATAATGTCAGCTTTGACTTCCATTCCTGACTGGATATGACATTGATGATTAGTATTACCAAATTCAAGCTTTTCAGGCTGAATTGTTGCTTCAAAATGACCACTAGATGGTGTTATACCTGGGTTATTACTTTGACTTGTAATGATGTCTGGAGAAATATTTTCGACAACACCTTTAAGCGTGCCATAATCAGGATATGGACAAGAATTAACACGTAGCTGTACTGTTTGTCCAACAGCAACTTTTTTAATTTCATCTGTAGGAATCATAGCTTTAATCACTAGAGAAGCATTATTAGGAACAATCTCAGCAATAGATTCACTAGCACGCACTACTTGTCCTGGGTTACGTAAATTGAGTTTGAGGATAATACCATTATTAGTAGCACTAAGAATACTTTTTTTTAGTTGATTTTCGATTTGTTGTAGTTCTTTTTGAAATTGCTGAATCTGAGTTTGTAATTGTACTCGACGCTCAATTAATGCTTGTTTTTCTTTGTTTAAACTAGCCATGTTGCCTTGACCTTTAGCAGTTTCTTGGGCAATACGTTCTTGTGCTATTATTACCATTGCTATAGTTGGATTCATCGCAGCTTTAGCTGATTTTACTTTAATTTTTGCTATTTCAAAAGATTTTTGTTGCGCTTGTAGTGTTAATTGTGTCTGCTGAACAACTAATTGTTTCTGTTCAAATTCTCTTCTGCCAATGGCACCAATTTGCGATAACTGTTCATAGCGATCACGATCCAGTTGTGCAAATTCTAAATCAGCTTGAGCTTTTTGTAAATCGGTCTTGGCTTTTTGCAAACCTGCTTCAGTTGAGAGGAATTCATTTTGAGTATTAATTTGCCGTTCTTGATATTCCCTTTGGTTACGTAATAGGTCAGCTTTTGCAGAAGCAATATTTCTTGCAATAACTTCTTTCTCAGATAAAATCTGACTATTTAAAATACGAATTTGGGCATCAATTTGAATTACTTGTAAATTACTTTGTTGTATATTACCTTGCATCTGGGTCTTTTTGAGCAGCAATTGCTCAGTATCAAGATGAGCAATTACATCACCTCTTTTCACAACCTGATTTTCTTTAACTAAAATACTTTTAATAGTTCCATCCATTTCTGGTTGTACCACACGAATTTCTCCTGTAGGACGGACAGTGGCACCAGCTTTAACGGTGACATTATATTTAACCCATGAAGATAGGGTAATACCAACAGCAACAGTTATCACCATGAACATTCCTGCTAATGATGTCCAAGGGCTAATAGGAGGAAGAAATTCATTATTTTCTATTGAAGGGATAAGTTTTTGATTATGAGTGTAGAGCATAATTACCTGATAATTTATGATGAATTAGGGATTTATAAAATCTAAATGTTCCCCTGCTTTAGTTTTTAATTCTTCCAAAGAACCTTGTATTTTTAACCTTCCCTGATTTAGCAAAACAATCCAATCAGCACGATTAATTACCTTAGGACGGTGACTAATTAAAATTGTGGTTTGACCCTGACGATGTTTAAATAGTTGATCTAAAACTTGTTCTTCACTTACAGGGTCAAGTCCACCTGTAGATTCGTCTAAAATTAAAATTGGTGGTTCTGAAACAATGGCTCTAGCTATAGCTAATCTTTGACGTTGACCACCAGAAATATTAGCGCCAAATTCACCTAATATAGTTTGGTATTTTTCAGGTAGTTTACTGATAAATTCATCAGCACCAGAAATTTGGCAAGCTCTAACAATTTGCTCAAATGTAATGTAGGGCGCTCCTAAACGGAAATTTTCGACAATAGAACGACTCCAAAAATGAGCATCTTGAGGAACAAGTACCACCTGCTGACGTAGACATTCTAAGGAAAGGTCTTGGAGGTTATAAAGTCCGATGCGGATATTTCCAGATTGGAGAGGATATAATCCAGCTATTAATTTAGCAAGGCTACTTTTACCACATCCAGATTTACCAATTAAAGCAATAACTTGACCACCAGGAATTATGAGAGAAAAGTCTTCTAAAAGGTCAATTCTACCTGCATAATGAAAGTTAATATTGGTACAAATGATATCAGAATTATCTGAAATTTTAGCAAAAGGCTTTTTCCCATCATTTTCATTTTCTGGAGTAGCATCAATAACTTCTGTCAGGCGTTGTACAGAAGTCTTTGCACGAGTAAATTCTTCAACAAAGCTGATAACAGTGCCAATTAACCCTAGATAGTTACCATTCATGGAGTTGAATGCAAGTAGCTTTCCAATGCTGAGATTTTCTGCTGGCTCAATTACTAAATAGCCACCAAACCATAGCAAAATAACTCCTCCCATAGCGGAAACAAAACCAGAAAAGGTATTATTAATGATGCTAATTTGAATCGTGCGATATGTGAGAGTAGCTAGACGACCAAAACGGCTTTCTAATTCATCCCAAAATTGTGGTGCTGCTGTAGTTGTTTTGAGGGTTAATGCTCCTTTAAAGGTTTCAACTAAAACGCCTTGATTTTCTGCATCTTGAACTAAAAGCTCACGAGTTTTTTGTTGTAAAGTCGGCTGGAAAGCAATAGTAGATAATGTCATGACGACAGAAATTATTAAAGCTATTATCGTTAGCTTCCAGCTATAAAAAAGCATGAATCCCAGAGAAATCAGCGCAATAAAAAATCGGCTTGGTAGACTGACAACTAATTGAGTAACTAATTGATTAATTTGCTGAATATCTTGCAAGCGGCTAACTATTTCACCACTGCGTCGCGCTTCGTAATAACTAAGAGGTAGACGTAAAATCTGCCGACCAAAATCTAAAACTAGTCCTAATTGTAGCCGTTGAGCGAAGTGAGCAATTAGGTTAGATTGTACAAATGAAAGGCTGTTAGAAATAAAGTTCATTACTACTACAGAAATAGCGACAGTAGTAAGTAATTTTGTGTCACCTCTAACTAATACATCATCGGTGAGAATTTGCAGTAGGAAAGGGGAAGCCAAAGATAGCAAACCCAAGACTAAATTTAGAGGTAAAGCTTGGACTAAAATGGCGCGATAAATCCAAACACGTTTGAAAAAACGCCAAAAACCTCCAACTTTATCACTTTCTTGTTCAAAAAAGCGGATGGGGTCTGGTTCTAATAAGAGGATTAACCAATCTTTCCAACCGTCAATTAAATCTTTTTTAGAAAGATGACGAACCCCGACTGCGGGATCTGCAATGAGATAATTTTTGCCTTTTTTACCGTATAAAACAACCCAATGATTACCCTTCCAGTGAATAATTGCTGGTAAGGGAGCTTCATTTATTCGGTCAAGAACTTCTGCTGATGTTTTGACTGGATTAGCTTTAAAACCAAGTGCTTCTGCACCTCTTCTTAAGCCTAATAATGTGGTTCCAGATTGTCCAGTTCCGACTGCTTCACGAATGCGGTTGAGGGTAAATGTATGACCGTAATATTTAGCAATTGCAGCCAAGCAAGCTGCACCACAGTCTTCTACACTGTGCTGTTTAACAAATTGGAGTTTCATAAGCAAAGCACCCTAGATAGTTGCAAAAATAAATTGGAGGTGCTGTTAGTTTATTTGTTTATTGTTATTGAGGCGATGATTAATTTTTGGCTTGATTTTGCATAGGTACTGAAGAACTGAATTGATTATCTAGCTTATTCTAAAAAAATAAGGATATAAGCCAATTCATATTACTGTTTAATCCATTCTTATTGTGTCTACCACCTCCATTAAATGGCAACCAAAAAAGTATCTTTTCTGTTAAATTATAAAAAGATGTTTGCTCATTATAAAGTTCACTAACACCGTCTGAAATTTTTGTTTTATTGTTTGCGTAACTCAGTACATTTTTTTCTTGATACACAAACATACCAGATGGTGAATATTGATAACATCCGCCAGATGCAATTTCTTGTTCTTGTTCAGATAATTGCTGGAATAGTTGGTCGTTGATTTGGTTGAACATCTGCTTATGTTCCTCTCATAAAGGTATAAATACAAAATAAAAACTTTAGTTCCAGTTAAACTAATTAAATCCCATTATTTTTTGGATGCCTGATTAATTTGATTTAATGAAATAATGGCTGTAATACTATATAAAACTGCACAATTATCTCACCAAGATTCAAATCAAATATAGTGATCCGATTTGATTCATGAATTTTTCGTGGAGGCAGGGAACAGGAAAGAAGACTTTCAGTATGTACGGAGTTCTGTATGGCTACGCCACGCAAGCTATCAAAAATCAAATAGGATTCCTATAGATAGATATCTTCCATCACTTCTAAATTAAATATAGAATTTACGTTGACTATATTCAGCGAAAAATCTTCAATTTATTGGAGAGTGATAGAATAACTTAGGCAATTAATTTTGTATATTAGTTAATTGCCTAATGATTACTTAATTAGTACTGGAAAGCTTTAAATTTCTTGGATGCTTCTGTGTATAGATCCACAAGTTCAAAGTTCTGTAATACTCTGCTACCACCAGGACCGGAGAAAACGTCAGCATTCAAGACAGCGTTTTTGAAAGCGTATTCGGTGTAGATTTTATCCACAAGACCGCTGCCAGTACCATTGTCTTTACCATAACCACCGGCTACGATTTCTTGTTCTTCAATGGATACTGCGGTAAATAAGTTAGACATGATAGAAATCTCCTTGATCTGAGTTTACTGCTTGGAGTTGATTTAGTTTTGCGTGCTGCTCAACCCCTCGCTTGTTAATAGAATATCGAGGAGTAACGCTGGAAGTCATGCTCTATTTATGCAAACTTAATTACCAGATTTAGAAGTATATATTTCACATTTACGTCAAGGCTATTTCCGAAAAATACACGCGCTAATTTAATGTAGTGCAAATATAATAAATTAGGGAATTATTCACTGTATAAACTTCACATGATATGTGTGAACGAAATTGCCTAGTTTCAGGCTTTTGGAATTGCATATTAGTGCGGTGTGTCAGATAGAGAAAATCTGTTTTGTGTTAAATTATCGGGTCTGACACACCCTACAAGAGATACAATACATAATTCATATTTGATAGATTTCATCAATGCGTAAGTCTTATGTATAAGAAATGAGGCATAATTTTTGATATTATGGCAAAATATCACCTCTTTAAGCTGTTCACTCTTACCGACTGGTGATTTAGGATAACAAGTGCGGTAGAGGCATATCTAAATAAATTATCTATTCCGCGAGTTAGTGGATTTGGGAAGGAATGTTATCTGCAAAGCGATCGCTTCTTTTACCGCAAGCATCACAAATTTCTGTCAGTTGTTCTTGGCTATTGATTGGACTGCGAGGTGCTGGTAGTTCTGTATTCGGCCATGTGGGTAAACTATTACAGGGACAAAATAAGGCTGGCATACCCAGAGTACGTACTGGTACTGGCATATCACAGCGCCCACAAGCAAGCATTTCCCAAGCTGGTGTTAGCAGTTGAGCGATGGTTTCATGAGTACCTTCTAAATAACAGTCACACATTTCTAGGGAGATAATTTGCTCCCAGCAGTCTTCAAATTCTTGGCTATAGCGATCGCCATTTAGGACTGTACTAGGTAAGAAGCTTTGGTCGCTATGACCTACTACCACTTTCTTCCCTAATTGAAACCAGTGAGCAAGATACTTTTTAACTTCTTGTTTGTTTGCCATAATCTTGATTATAGATTTAATTTCGGGATTTTACCTGGTGAAGCTTTAATTTTAAATTAAGACTTTGCTGGTGGTAAGGGTACACCCAGAATACTAAGATTCAAAACATGACCACCTGTAACTAAGTAAACTGTCTCGCAAATAACACCTAATTGACGAACTAAAGCACCCAAGCGATCGCGAAATGTTCTCCCCAAAGGATAAGCAGGAACTACACCCCAACCTGTTTCTTCTCCTACAAATAGCAGATCAGCCTCTACTAAAGACACTGTTTCTAGCAATTCCGTCAAGGTTTTTTCCCAACTCAAATCATCTTGTTCCAGAAAATTAGCTACCCAAGTTCCCAAAGAATCAATCAAAATACAGGTATTAGGCTTGGCATTAGTTAGACTGGCTGCAAGTTCCATCGGTGCATGGAGTGTTACCCAATTTTGTGGACGGCGTTTTTGGTGTTTTTCAATACGTTGCTGCCACTCTAAATCATGGGTATTTTCGGTAGCTGTAGCTATATAAATAACTGGTTTTCCCGACTGAATAGCTAAATTCTCTGCCCATTCACTTTTACCTGAACGTGCTGGTCCTGTTACTAAAATAACTCTACTCATAATTATATTACCAGATATCTGCTCAAAAGAGTCTAACTTTTCTCAATAAACTACTATCATCCCCTATTACAATAAAAAGAAGTTTCTCAATAATTTGCACTCTTAACAAACTCTCCATAGAAATCATTCAATACCACCAAAACAAGCTTCAGGATCTCTTTATGAAAGCAGGCTTAAAACGCATTGAGGCAACGCTACATGATTTGGGTATACGCAATACTGACATAGAATCAGAAGCTGGTGAAGGGATAAAACGCCCGTTCTCCTTTAGAATCAGCATCGGCGCTCACAAATCTACAGAAAATAAAGAAACTACAGCGGAAGAGTTTAATACAGTTGATACAAGTGCAAATACTGTAAATAATTCAGACTCGCAGCCAAATTTATTTCCCAAACATAACTCCGTAAAAACTTTTCCGACCCAAGAAAATGAGGGTAAAACCCCCAGTTTACCTAAGTTTAAAACACCAAGCTTCAGTAATCATCGTCATGGTGCAAATCCAGCATTTGCAATGAATATCTTGCAAGATATTCAGGAAACTGTTAGTAGTTGGCAAACAGAATTGCAGGGAATTCTTCAGCAAATTCAGGATATTTATCTAGAAGGGCCAGTTATTAATGGCTGGTTAGAATCTAATCCCCAAGAAGCAGAACCAGGAGGAACTGCAACACTGCGTCATGCAGAAGTTGAGCGACTCATGGATTACGTGGAAGAAATTTGTGAACCCACTGATAATAAGGTATCTTATCAATCATCACGTACTGACTATCGCCTTTGTGGAGTCGATGCTGTAGGTAAAGTCTGGTCACGTTCATGTCCAGTTGATCAAGTTCCTAATGTCAGTATGGCTATTGCTCGTTATCAAAAGTTACGTCAACTGTTTGGACGCAAGCAGTATCTAGAAACTCGTCTCAGTCAATTAGCCGAAACTCTTGTGGCTTTACACAGCCATATTCATCAGGTTTAAACTCTTGATGAAGTTTTTAATGATTTTTCATGAAGATTGTTTGTATACAATAGTGACCGCAAAATTTCGGTTGGTAGATCGGTGATTATAAGGTACATTAACAACCAGTAAGCAACCGTTGAATCGGATTTTATCTAAAAATCCAAATCTTCAAATACCAAACAAGGCCATGCCAGATATCCAAATCTCTGCCATCATTTGTACTCACAATCGAGATATGTACTTGGGTGCAGCAATCGACAGCCTATTGACGCAGGAGTTTACGGCTAACTTTGAAATTGTGGTAGTGGATAATGGATCTAGCGATCGCACTCGTGAAGTAGTAGAACAAAGATCCCATCATCCCCACCTCAAGTATATCTTTGAACCCACCCTAGGTTTATCTGTCGCTCGCAACACAGGTGCTAAAGCTGCCAGCGCTGAGATTCTTGCTTATTTGGATGATGATGCCGTAGCCAGTCCCCAATGGTTGCAAGTTTTGTATTCTGCATATGAGAATAACCCCAAAATAGCGATCGCAGGTGGCAAAGTTACCCTCATCTGGCCATCAGGCATTGAACCACCAAAATGGATATCTCCCGGACTAGCTGGCAACCTAGGAGCCTATGATTTGGGAGACAGCATCCTCCACATTGAACAGCCAGGAGACACCCCCAGAGGCTTAAATTACTCCATCCGGCGCAGTTTTCTAGACAACATCGGCGGTTTTGACCCCCAACTGGGGCGAGTCGGCAAAAACCTATTATCTAACGAAGAACTACAAATGACCGAATTTGCCCTCCAGAGTGGTTGGCAAGTCATTTACCTTCCCCAAGCCCTAGTTGCTCACAACGTTGCCCCAGAACGCCTCAAACCCTCCTGGTTTTTAAACCGGGGTTGGTGGCAAGGTATCAGTGAGTGCTATCGGGAACAACTTGCAGGTAAAGCCGGTCTTGGACAACTACAACGAGGTAGCGAAAAGTTTGTACGTGGCTTATATAAATCATTACAATATATTACTGATCCAGCCGAAAGATTTGATAAACTAGTCTATGCTTATGGTCAGATTGGTTACTTAAATGCTGCAATTCACGGACTTATGTCTAAAACCAACAAAAAAATATAGAAGAAGTCAGGAGTCAGGAGTAAAAGTCTTTTTCTGTATGGTTTTTGCCGTAAATTTTGTATCTCATTCAAATGAATACCGCTAATAAAAATTAAAGTAAAATTATTATGCCAGCTAAAATCCCAGTTTCCGTACTCATTCCTGCCAAAAATGAAGAAGCAAACTTACCTGCTTGTCTCACTAGTCTGGCAGTAGCCGATGAAATCTTTGTTGTCGATTCTCAAAGCAGTGATAAAAGCATCGAAATTGCGGAAAGTTACGGAGCTAAAGTTGTACAATTTAACTTCAATGGCAGTTGGCCAAAAAAGAAAAATTGGTCATTAGAAAATCTACCTTTTAGAAATGAATGGGTACTAATTGTTGATTGTGATGAGCGAATCACACCAGAATCCTGGGCAGAAATTGCCGAAGTAATTAAAAACGATGAATGTAATGGTTATTATATCAATCGTCGAGTATTCTTCCTAGGAAAATGGATTCGTCACGGAGGTAAATATCCTGATTGGAATCTGCGGTTATTTAAACATCAAAAAGGCCGCTACGAAAACCTCAACACCGAAGATATACGTAATACAGGCGATAACGAAGTTCATGAACACGTCATTTTGCAAGGTCAAGTTGGGTATCTCAAACATGATATGCTCCACGAAGACTTCCGCGACCTTTATCATTGGTTAGAAAGACATAACCGCTATTCTAATTGGGAAGCCCGTGTTTATTTTAATTTGCTCTCAGGTAAAGATAACGCTAATACTATTGGTGCAAATCTATTTGGTGATGCAGTACAACGGAAGCGCTTCTTAAAAACCGTTTGGGTACGCTTGCCATTTAAACCATTATTAAGGTTTATCTTGTTCTATATTATTCAACGCGGCTTTTTAGATGGCAAAGCCGGTTATATATATGGACGCTTACTGAGTCAATATGAATATCAAATTGGGGTCAAACTCTACGAATTAAGCAGTTGTGGAGGACAATTAAATACTGCAAACATCTCTGAATCTACCTCCTCAACTTTGTCTCAAGAAGTTGGGTAATTGGTAATAGGTAATTGGTATTTTTCTCCTGACTCCTGACTCCTGCCTCCCATGACCAATGAAAAACCTTTTGTAGATTTACGTAACTATAACCAATCTTGGTTTGACAGAGGTCGTCCAGGTTGGTATGTTTTGTTTTGGTGGTTGGTGCAAGCGATCGCATTTCCGCTCACTCCCCAACCGCTAAATGCATTACGTCGTCAGCTACTGCGGCTATTTGGAGCTAAAATTGGCAAAAGCGTATTAATCAGACCCACAGCCCGTTTCACCTACCCTTGGAAAGTTACCATAGGTGATTACAGTTGGATTGGTGATGATGTAGTTTTCTACAGCCTTGATCAAATTTTCATTGGTGAACACTGCATAGTTTCCCAAAAAAGTTATCTGTGTACAGGTAGTCACGATATCCAAGATCCTGCCTTTGGTTTGAAAACCGCAACTATAACCATCGGTAATGGTGCATGGGTAGCAGCAGATTGTTTTGTAGCCCCAGGAGTGGAAATTGGCGCTAATGCCGTCATAGGTGCGCGTAGCAGTGTATTTACTAATATGCCATCAAATCAAGTTTGTTGGGGAAGTCCCTGTCGTCCCCAGCATCCAAGAGTCAAAAAAGATTAGAGAACTCCATAGAATGATTGATCCTGTTTTAATATCATTCCCCTAAAGCTTGTCCCCCGCGAAAGTAGGGGTAATTCATGAATTACCCCTACTTTATTGGATCATGTTTTTTATAGAGTTCTCTTAGTTCTTCTAAATTATAAGACCTTGCGATAAGCGTAAAACTCAGCGGCTTTAGCCCTGAGATATAAGCGACACGATCAGTTTTAAACGCTTTGGTATTTTCTATTATTCAAAAAATCTGGAGGTGATAGGATGCGATGTCTCTTGAGGAACTCTAAATTTATTGTTCTTCTTGTATTTGTAAAAAAAATTCTCTTAACTCTTTAATATTGATATCTACCCACAAAGCTGAAAGAACTTTTTTATCATTAACATAAACGCTATTATTTGCAATTACAATTTGGTCGGGAGTGTAAGAATATGTTTTAACTGTAATTCTTAATAGATCCATAATCTGAATCTCATTTGGAGTAATCACAGCTATAGTGCGTGTCAACATTAAAAAACTGAGCAGTAAAAGTATTAAACCTGTAATTGTACTTATCGAAAATCCGGTTACTAATGATACACAAAGTATAAAAATACTACAAATTAACATAAAAATAGGCAAGATTTTTTTATATTTGACCTGCAAATTTGATGGATGATTCATATCTCTTAGTCAATGTAGAATTTTTTTTGCATTAACCCTCGAAAAGAGGAATTCTAGAATTTGTTGTTGAATGGTACTTCACTCTTTTGATGAGTACGCGATCGGTGAAAGCTAGTCAGAGTGAAGATTATCACTATTTTTTAGACGATCTAAAAATGGTATTTTGAGACACGTAAAGAGACATAATTCAGACTTGTCTCAAATTGTATCCTTTCTGAGACGGGGTTTAGCTAAGAATCTTATCTGGCAAGAGTTACGGAATGATAGCATCA
The DNA here is from genome assembly GCF_057568715.1 of Anabaena sp. EIM26. Taxonomy (NCBI): domain Bacteria; kingdom Bacillati; phylum Cyanobacteriota; class Cyanophyceae; order Nostocales; family Nostocaceae; genus Anabaena; species Anabaena sp. EIM26. Next base: position 5,671,751 of record NZ_CM172472.1, read on the forward strand.
AAACTCACTTTTCACAATCCCCCTTTTCGAGGGTTTATCCCAAAAACACCGAGTTGCGATCGCCTCGCTCAAGTGGCATAGATCAAAGCCCACACCATCTAAAAGCGTGGGTTTGGTCAGTTACGATAACGTTATGGTAACTAGAGCGATGACCTTTATTTCCAATAACTTTCATTAAACTCAAGTTTTCAATATGGGCGAGGTATCTAAAGCTTTTTATCAATAGGACTTACGCAAGATTGGACTCAAAACCTGATTCTTGGGTAGGGGTAATTCATGAATTACCCCTACTTCCATTCTTTTTTGCGTAAGTCCTGATCAAAATCGACATTCCAGAGTTTAATTGTTTTGTCTCTACTTGCAGAAGCAATAGTTTTACCATCTGCACTCCAAGCTACAGTCAAGATAATATCTTTATGTCCATTCAAGGTTTTAATCAATTTGCCTATGCCTGTATCCCAGAGTTTGATAGTACTGTCTGCACTACTAGAGGCGAGGGTTTTACCATCTGGACTCCAAGCCAGGCTACTAACCGCATCGCTATGCCCAGTTAGGGTTTTGATTAATTTATCTGTGCTTGTATACCAGAGTTGGATAGTTCGCTCTGTACTAGAAGAAGCGAGGGTTTTGCTGTCCCGACTCCAAGCCAAACCATAAACCGTTCCTCTATGTCCAAGGGTTTTGATTAATTCACCTGTATTTGCATCCCAGAGTTTGATAGTTCCATCCCCACTCCCAGAAGCGAGGGTTTTACCGTCCGGACTCCAAGCAACATTGTAAACCTCTAATGTATGTCCACGGAGGGTTTTGATTAATTTACCTGTGTTTGCATCCCAGACTCGAACGGTTTTATCCCAACCTCCCAAAGCGAGTTTTTTGCCGTCCGGACTCCAAGTTACACTCCAGAAACCGTGGCTACCAGTCAGGGTTTTGAGTCGTTTTCCAGTGGTTACATTCCAGATAATAATTTCGTTCCCACTTATAGAAGCAAGAGTTTTGTTCTCACTATTCCAAGCTACACCATATACCTGATAGCGATGATTTAGGGTTTTGATTAATTTACCCGTCGTTATATCCCAGAGTTTGATCGTACCGTCTGCACTACTAGAAGCGAGAGTTTTGCTATCTGCACTCACCGCTACACTGATAACAAAATCACTGTGTCCTGTCAAAGTTCTCTGCTCTGGTCGCTGTGCATCTGCGGTGATCATAATTTGATGATTTGTTCTTACCCCTTGAGTTTGTTTGAATTTTCCTCCTACTTTGAATGCAGAATTATCAGCCTCACTGGTTCTCAGTGTTGGGGAGAGATTTGTTTGTGCTGACACCGTTTTAACAAAGCTATCTGCAAGAATCGGATCAGCGGGTTGTTTTGGTTTTGTCAGTCCCTGTACTTGACAATTTGCTGTCAAAGCCAGCACAGCTAAACCAATTCCGGCTGCAATAGTTTTATGAGAGTTAGTTACTTGAAAAAAATTTCGTAAATCCATAATCATTCTTCACATGATATGTATAAAAGAAATTGCCTAGTTTCAGACTTTTGGACTTGAATATTAGTGCGGTGCGTCAGATAAAAACAATCTGTTATGTGCTAAATTATTGGGTCTGACGCACCCTACAACACTATTCCCCTTTTGACCGTTTCACAACCCTAACCAGGTTAATAAATTTTCCCACCAAGAACCTGTTGTAATTCCGATATTAAATTTCATTTTTTGGCGAATGTCTTGAATTTTCCAGTTCGTTAATTTGGCTAGAGTTTGGGCTTCTTGTTCAAAACGTCCAGACAAAGACCGTTTGTATTCCCTACCAGCAGAACACTGCAAGCTTCCTGTAAAGGGATGTTGTAAAACATAACGTCCTTGGAAAGATTCTTGATTGGAAGTTGTTTGAAACATCAAATCTTCAGGGAACTTATTGCGGGTATAGCGGACGTGCAAACGGGTAATAAAAACATTACCTGTGGGGAAGGGACGACGAAATTGAGGAGATGTTATGCCATTGTTATCGACATTATTGTCTAACCAAAATACACCAGCTTGCTTGAGTTCTTCTGAGTTGAGTGGATCAGCAGAACAAGGATCACAATTACTCATATTCCAAGCATATTCTAGAAAAGCTACTTTTTTATCTTCTTTGGTGTAAGAAGTTTGAAACATTGATTTATAGAAATCGCCAAATTCACTTTTAACAAAAACGGGAATATTGAGGTTAGAGGGAACTTTGACTGTGCGGTAATTGGTAACTTCGGCTTGTCCTTGGGGTGAAAGAATGTAGACTATTAAATCTTGCTCAGTTGTAGCGTTAATCATACCCAAGCGAATGGGCAACATAAACTTAGGTGATTCGTAAGAAATTTGTAGAGGTCGGAGTGATTGGTAGCCAGATTCTTCAAATTTATCTAGGTTGATTTTAGCAACAAAGAACTTCATTGAAGAACGAATATAGGGTTTGAGTAATTGATTTGATCCTCTGGGCATTTTGTAACCATTGCGATTAAGCCAAGTTTCTAAACCACCAGATTCTTTTGCACTGAGAACAACAATGTCGTATTCACCAACGTTGAATTGTGCCTCAACGGTGACACCTAAACTGTTATCTTGTCTCCTGCTTTCCGCTGCACCTCTGGCTGCTGACATTGGTGCTGGGACAGCGCTCATTTTGTCAAGCGGGGCGCAGGGATCTTCGTCAAAATATTCTACTAATCTAGGAGCGCTAAAAGCATCCAATCGTTCAATAATTCTCGGTTCAGCAACGCGGACTTGTTCTTTTTTGATGACGGTTGGTACTGGTACGACCATTGCAAAGTCTTTAACTTCGCCTTGAAAGTCGTTAGCCATTGTTAATACTGTTTTATTATCCTGCCGTGCAATAACTACTTGAGAAGCTTTGTTGTAGAGTTTAGTATCAGCTTTGGCAACATAAAAACCACAAAAAGCTAATGCTGTTGGTGAAAAAGATAGGATAGCAATAAGGGCTATTAGTAAAGGGATAAATAATTTAAATTTTTTCATTGTTTTGGTAATTGGTGATTGGTAATTGTTAATTGGTGATTGGTGATTCTTCCCCTGCCCCATCTGCTTCCTTCAACCAAGAAAATCTAGGGGAGAACCAGAGGGTATCTATGAGAATAGTTAATGGTGCGATCGCAAATAATGCCCAAAAAACTGCGGTAGAGAGAAAAAAATAATTCCGCAAAATAAAGGTAATCATGGCAATAGTTACAGCCCAAATTATCCTCCCTGTGCGGGCGTTGGGAATTGACCGGGGATCTGTCACCATAAATAAGGCAAATAGGATTAAAGAACCACTTGTCAAGCGATGCAAGTAAACATCCCAAGTCCAACCTAGCCAAAGATTACGCACGGCTTCTAGTAGGGAGTAAGCACCTAAAAAGGCTGCTGTGGTGTCCCAACGACCAACCCGTTGTAAAATCATGCCTCCTGTGCCAGCGAATAGCAGCCCATACCACCATTCTTCACCCCACTGTCCGGGGGAAACCCAGGCATCAGAGGTGAGTGCTAAGACGGTAATGATGCCGAAGTTGGCAGGGTTGAAGAAATGCTTCTCACCAGTTTGGAAGATAAATTTGCTACCTATGGCAGTGACTGCGGCTAAAACCATTGTTGTCCAATGGTCAGCCCGTAACAATAAACTGAGTCCGAGAGAGGTAATTAAGGGACTGCGGATATTGATTATGGGTTGATGATCAGTTGCTTCTGGGCTAATGAAGAATGACCAATGACTGATGGCTAAGGAAAATATCAGTTGAGTTGTGATACAGGTTGCGATCGCTATTAAAATTAATATAGGTCGCAGTGTCCAGTCTCTTGTGCCAATCCCTAAAATTAGGAATAAGCTCAAAAATAGAATTTGATAATCTCGAATATCTTTAAACATTACCCCTGTATGCGGGTATTACCCCTAACTTTCTCATCAATTTAGACCAGAGTTAGGGGAAATCATATTCTCGTTACAAAATTTGTTACAGGATTTTGATACAAATCTAGCACTTCTACCCCCCATAACTAATAATTCCTATGCACTTTGCACCTCTTTTCCCGCTGATTTACCGTGTTCTTCAGCCGAGTTTTCCTAATTGTCTTTGGCATGGTAATCTTCATAGTCAAGCGATCGCTTCACCCGCAGTAGGCATCGCACTCACTTTTGATGATGGACCCCATCCTCTATACACACCGCAAGTATTAGCCGTTTTAGATCGTTACAAAATTACAGCTAGTTTTTTCTGGTTGGGTGTTTGTGTCAACCGTTCACCGCATATTGCCAAAGCTGTCACAGATGCAGGACACTGGGTAGGTTTGCATGGTTATGAACATCACTCTTTTCCCATGCTTTCCTCAACTGACCTCAAGCAGAGTTTAGAAAAAACCCAAGCCGCTATCTACAATGCTTGCAATCTACAACCCGAACAAGTGCGCGATGTTCGTCCCCCTAACGGTTTTTTTACACCTACAACTTTAAAATTATTTCAACAATGGAACTACAGACCAGTCATGTGGAGTGTTGTCCCAGAAGATTGGGTGCGTCCTGGTGTATCTGTAGTTGTTCAACGAATACTTCAACAGGTAAAAAGTGGCTCAATAATTGTCTTGCATGATGGTGTTTGTGGTGGACAAGATGTGGCAGAAATTATCCAAATCCTGATTCCAAAATTATTACAACAAGGCTATGAATTTGTAACTGTTGATAGTTTATGGCAGCATCAGGAGTGCTGAGTAATGAGTAATGAGTTGTCTCGTTCCCAGTCTCCGACTGGGAATGTCATCACAGAGGCTCTGCCTCTAATATTACTCAAGGCAGAGCCTTCTAGAATTCATTCCCATACAGAGTATGGGAACGAGAAATACAGAGTATGGGAACGAGAAAATGAGTAATGAGTTAGTGAGCGATTTTTATATTGGAGAGATGGCACAAACTTGCAAGCCTACAGGAGTGTGAATAATCACAGATTCCACACCAAAAACATGAGCAATATTATGAGATGTCAGCACAGTTTCGGGTGTACCAACTTCCCAAAGATTTCCTTGTTTTAATAAAGCCATGCGGGAACTATAACGGGCAGCTAAATTTAATTCGTGTAAAACGGTGACTATAGTTAAATTTTGCTGCTGATTGAGATTTTTCAGTAACTCTAATAATTGTAATTGATAATTTATATCTAAATACGTTGTCGGTTCATCTAGTAATAATACCTTTGGTTCTTGAGCTAAAGCTAAGGCTAAAAAAGCCCGTTGTCTTTCACCACCAGATAGTTCTTCAACCAAGCGATCGCTAAAATCTTCTAATTGTGTTTTTTTAATTGCCCCCTCAACCTTTTGTCTATCTTTAGCACTTAATTCCCATTGCCACCAAGGTTGATAGGGTGTCCTACCTAGACTGACTAATTGACTCACCGTTAAACCGGCAGGAACTGTTTGCTGTTGTGGTAAAAGTGCTAATTTTTGAGCTACTAAATTTGCAGGTTGCGAGTGAATCGCTTTCCCATCGAGTAAAATTACTCCTTGTTGTGGGGCAAGAATTCGACTAATTAATTTTAATAAAGTAGATTTACCTGAACCATTAGCACCAACCAAACTTAACCATTCTCCAGTTTGCAAAGCAAGGTTAATATCATGGATAATTGGCGAAACAGTATAACCACCCGTAAGATTTTTTAATTCGAGAGGCATATGATTAATATAATCACTTTTAAAAACAATATATCTGCTACTTTATTTCTAACAGACTAGATGAGTTTTTGCAACGTCATTACTTTTTCTTAATATCAGGAAAACATGACTTTAGTCATGATTAGATTAGTGACTTTTTACCTATATGTCTATGCAACTATAATTTTATGCTTTAAATAGGTTGAATAAAACAACCCCAAAAGTAATTTCATTTTCAAGAATACTCATTATGAATTTGCAGAAAGCTCTCATCTTAATTGGTACACTTGGTTTGGTTACACTAGGTAGTGTGGGAATATCTCCAGCCTTAGCCGATCATCCAAATAATTCTAGAAATCAGCACCAAGAAACTCGTTACAGACGAGATAATAATCACAGACGAAACAATCATCACAGACGAAACAATCATCACAGACGAGATGATAATCACAGACGAGATAATAATCACAGACGTGACGATAATTACAGACGCGATGATAATTACAGACGTGATGATAACTACAGACGCGATGATAATTACAGACGCGATGATAATTACAGACGCGATGATAATTACAGACGTGATGATAACTACAGACGTGATGATAATAGAGGAAGAAGATATTAAGATGAAAGATTCGGCTGAGTGTTACTGCTAGTTTTTTAACTACCATCTTATATCTACTTTCTTTAAGAAGATATAGATGGTATTTTTAAGTTGTAGACAGTAAATAGATTTTTGAGATATATCATGATAAATGATATACAACTAGTCTAGTTAGAGGATGTTTGAAAAGTGGTATTCGGTAATTTTCATCACATTTTTACCCCCTTTATTCCCCTCTTGATAAGGGGGAAACCAGAAAATCCAGTTCCCTCCCCTTGATAAAGGGAGGGTTAGGGAGGGGTAAAAATATTTGATAGATACATCAATCATGACTTTTCAAACAGCCTCTTATTGGAAATGAAATGTACTGATGGAGTATCAATTTATGAACTATAGGCTGATGTTGGGTACTGCTGCAATTGCTATTCTCACTTTAGGATGTCAATTATCTCCTAATGGTGGATTATCTTTGCCTAATGATTCTACTGATAACGAGAGAATTTCTACATCTTTTCCTAATAATTCTAATGAGAACAATAATGGCAGAAATTCTACATCTTTTCCCAATAACTCTACTGAGAATGAAAGAAGCTCTACATCGTCAACAGACCTAAATCTAGCTTCAGAAAGGATGTCAGAACTTAATTTGACTAACACTCAAAAAGCACAAGTGAGACGAATTAGAGAGGAAAGTGAAGAGAAAATTTTGGCACTATTATCTCCTCAACAGCGACAAAGATTACAATCTAGTAGTAATGGTCGGAATCAATTGTCTATGAGAAAACTGCGATCGCTAAATCTGACAGCAGAGCAAAGGCAAGAAGTGCGCGAAATTACACGTGAGCAACAACAAGAAATTCAGGCAATTTTGACACCGGAGCAACAAGCCAAATTAAGACAATACCGTAGAAATCCCAGAAACAGTTCCTACAATAGAAATGATTCATACAATAGGAATGATTCATACAATAGAAACGATGCATACAATAGGAATGATTCAGACAACACAAATGATTCAGACAACAACTAATGCTGAAATTAGAGTGTGTGATTATCTGTAGCTAATTTCTGATCATCAAATTCTCTGCGTAATTTCCTATTTATAGTAATCCTAAATCATTTTTTTATAATTGCCTTTAGCAATCACCAATTACCAGAACGACGATAAAGCAACCAAATAAATAATGGTGAACCTAATAAAGCAGTCACCGAACCTACAGGAAGTTCTACAGCACCTAATCGAGAAAGTAAATCTGCAAACATTAATAACCACGCACCTGCAAGGGCTGAAAGTGGTAAAACAAAACGGTTATCTGTGCCGACAATTAAACGCACACCATGAGGAACAACTAAACCGACAAAACCGATTAAACCACCGATACTAACAGCACCTGCGGCTAATAAAGTGGCAATACCACCAATTAATAAACGCGATCGCAGTAACGAAACCCCTAATCCTACAGTCATATCATCACCCAAAGCCAAGACATTGAGCGATCGCCCTAACAAACACCCCACCAGCAAAGCTACAATAATATAAGGCCCCGCTGTATAAATTTCTTGCCAACCCCGACCATTTAAACTACCAACTAACCAACTAAGCGCGATTTGCACCTGTCCATCTTCTGCCATTAATAACAACGTACTCTGCACAGAACCAAATAACGCACTCACCGCTACCCCACCTAAAATCAACCTTTCCACCGAAATACCCGAACCAGTCCGACCGAGAAAAATGACTATCCCAGAGGTCAAAATTGCCCCCAACCAAGCCGCTAAAGGAATCGCTATCGGGAAGACTTGCAAAACAATCATAATAATTACAATTAGTCCTGCACCAGCAGAAATTCCCAATATAAAAGGGTCAGCTAAACTATTACGTAACATCCCTTGTAACAATGCGCCAGACATTCCCAAAGCTGCACCCACAATCAATGCCGCGACAATGCGAGGTAGCCGTAAATCCCAAAGAATAGTTTGTTTAGTTGGGTCGCCTTGGCGCATTAATGCTTGATACAATTCCGAAAAATTGATAGAAACCGCACCTTGAGAAAGAGACAGTAACAGCGTGATTACCAAGGCGCTACTGAGAAGTAAAATTGCCCAGAGTAGGCGATGTTTTGTGAAGATTGTCTGCATTTTTTATTTGCGTTGATCTGCGTCCATCTGCGTTTAATTATTACTGCTTGTACTTCACATAAATAGGAATTGTCATATCTAATTATAGGATGTTGCCACAATTTAGCAGAGATATTGGCAGCACAAAAAAGCGAGGAAGTATTACTTCCCCGCACAAGAACGAACAATCCACGAATTTTAATCAATTGAGATTGTTGAATTTCACAAATCTGCATTAGTCTCCCACGAGTGCTAATGAGAAATCAGATTTTGATACTTCTACTCACCCAATTTCCCTAAACTGATTTAGAGTTCTCCCATTAAAAAAATATCCCAAAATTTCTTGTGGTGCGGGCATCTTGCCCGCTAATAATAAAAGGACGGGCAAGATGCCCATCCCACAAGATTGGATCATCTTTTTTGTGGAGTTCTCTTACTACGCGAAGGCGAAATTAGCAGCAGTTAAGCTAGTAGTATTAATTCCATTGAGAACTGCAATAGTTGTACTACCCACAGCAATGCTATTACCACTGAGAGTTAGATCACTAAAGTCAAAACCTGCACCTTGACCACCAATACCTAAAACATCAGTACCGATTTCAAAATCAAGGACGGTGTTAGCAGTACCGGGTAAATCGCCGCTTAGAATCCAGAATTGGTCAGCACCAGCACCACCAGAAAGCAAGTTACCACCACCATCTTGGACATAGAATTGATCATCACCGTCACCACCTAAAGCGCGTCCATCTGCACCTAAGTAGAAAATATCATTACCTGTACCACCGGAAAGACGGTAGCCAGTGGCTTCTGTAGCGTCGATTTCATCATTGCCACTACCACCAAAAGATCTATCTCCATCAGCAACAAAAATGGTATCCTGACCACTACCTGTAAAGACGCGGTTGTCACCAACTAAACTCCCACCAATAGGGATATCTACTTCATCATTGCCGGAACCAGTAAATACAATGTCTTGAATACCGTCTAACTGGACAACTCCATTGACCGAAGCACCTGCAATTAAAGTATCTGCATTGGGACTACCAAAAACAAGTTCTGGAACTTCTACAAGGTTATAGGGTAATTCCAAAATACCCAACTTCTCAGGAGTTGTAGTTCCGGCAACGTTGAAATCATTATCGTTAATTAAAGCTAGAGTATTGGGTGCAACTAATGCTAAACCTTCTAATTTCTCAACTCCTGTGTAACCCAATTGGGCAGCATTAGCAATCAAACTCTTACTAACGGCAGTAATTCCAGCAGTTACTAACTCAGATGGTGTCAGTTGTTCAATAGTTTTACCAGATGGTAAATTAAAGTTAGCAGAATTATTGATATTAGTAGCTGTTGCTAAATCAATTTGGTAGATGAGTTTATTAGAAGTGTTATCACTTCTATCATCTCTTTCGACAACGGCAAATTTTCCATTACCTAAAGAAACAGCATCACCGATTTTATCTGTTTTCGCAGTACCACTACCTGTAATATCGTCGAGAAGATAGAGATATTCGCCTGTTACCTGTTTAGAAATGATGTCAAATTCTAGAATTCGTAAATTTCGAGAATTTCTAGATGTTGTATCACTACCATTATCAGGATTATCAATGGGACTCTGAATAAAAGCATAAAGCTTATTACCCTCTAATGCGATCGCTTCAAATCCCCGATTAGCGCGTCTTTGGGAGTATACTGCTGGTAATACCTCAGTCCCAAAAGTTCCTGCGGCTTGGTCTGGGTTGGGTGCTGTGGCTGTTCCTTGGGGAATAAAACGGTCAAGTAATTTACCGTTAACATTAAAATGGTAAATCGCCGGACGGTATTCATCAACCATCCAATAGTCGCCGTTTTCAGCAATAACAATACCCTCTAAGTCTGCACCAAAAGGATCATTGGGTATGACTTGACCATTCAAATCTACACCAATTTCATCGGTGTAAGCTGTACCACTAGCACCAGCTTGCAGGTTGGGAAGTCCAGTTAAAGGAGTAGTACCATCTGATGCAAATAACCCAGTTCTCTTGGTAATGCTGATTTCACCAGTAGTTTGATTAAGTTCAAAGCTGACTATTTCTGGTTGGAAATCGGGTAATAGAAATGGTCTATTTTGACCTGTGGGTTCTCCATTTGGCCCCCGGTCTGTGTGGGTAACAAATTTCCAGTTACCATTAGCTGCCACTCCTTGGAAATACAACCCAGAGAAGCCACCTAAGAAGATATCTTGACCTGCGGAAGTTGTTCCTAATTTGGGCAGGTTGTCAAATTCGTAATTAGTTAATCTGGGTTGAAGTACGGGGTTACGGGGGTCGTAACTGGTGGTGTCAATTTTGAAGATATCGGGAAGGGTATTTGCAATGTTTTCCCAAGGAACAAATTTAAAGTTGCTGTTGACGTTTTCTATTTCCCCATCATCCTCAACTAGTTTGGCTGGGTCGTTGTTACCATCTTGGGTAACAAATAGACCATAGGGGAAATTTGCACCAAGAGGGACGTTGACGACATCTGCACCGTCTGATTCTTGGACGCTATCAATTGCACCGTTGTTACCGATACCAAAACGCCCTAAAAATTCGTTGTTGCCTTCACGGGTATATGCTGCAAAGGTGTTATCTCCTTGACTAGATGCGAGTAAGTAACCTGTACCGTTAGCACCGTAGTATATAGTTAGTCCTTCTACGTCATCTACGAGATTGCTACCACCCAAATCTTTGACTACATCAATCAGTTTACCTGTGTTGCTACCGTTGGGTTCTGCATCAAATTTCCAAATACCAACATTTTCTTGACCAATATAGAGGAAGCCTGTTTCTTGGTCTACAACCATTCCCTCTGTTTGGGGGTCAATGCCATTAATTGTAGGTACAGTAAATTCTCGGACTAGTTCTGCACCAATTTTACCGTTGCCGATGTCAATTAATTTTAACTGGGCTATATCTCCAGTTTCTCTGCGTCCTGTGAAGACATAGTAATCATTGGTAAAAGGACTGCGATATATTGTGAGTCCGTAGGAACTGCGAGAAGATGGTTCGTAGGGAGGGTCAAAGGGTGCAGCTTGGAAAATTGTACCAATATTGCTGTCGGTGATATCTTCTAAATAGTTGCCGTTGGTAGAGTTGGGGTTGATTTTGAAGATTACTAGCTTATCATTATTGCGATCGCTTGCTACGGCAATATCAATGGACTCTCCACCCAGTTTAAACCCATATTGCAAGTCAATGTTGTTATAACGAATCTCCCCAGGATTTACTGTTTGCAACAAATTCCCAGACAAGTCATAAACCCGCAGTCCGGCATTTTTGACCGCAGTTAATACTAAGCTATTTGCAGAATCTTCTGCATTGACGTAGATAGCTGGGTCATCCGCATCTGCATTTTGATCTACTGTAGCCTGTCCTGGGTCTTCATCATCAAATAAGTCAGGAGTGGTTTCAACTGTAGGTGCAGCACTGGGAAGTATTTCATAAAAGCTAACAGTATTACTAACTTCATTAGCAACTGTCAGCATTGGTTTACCATTAGGACTATCTTCAGCAGAAATAAATTTTAAACCTTCAGGACTAACATCACCTTCGGTTCTAATATACTGGACAAACTCAGGTGCAGTTGGGTCGCTGAGGTTATAAACCATTACCCCACCACCAGCACGTTCTAAGCCCACAAATCCATAAGTTTTGCCATCAATAACACCAACTACTACACCTTCTGGTTCAGGGCCTTTATTATCTGAACGCGTGTCAAAATCGTCAGGATCTCCGTTGTTTGCATTAAAAAGTGCAGGTGTTTGTTGTGCCAGAATTTGTTCAATCTGGTCGCCACTATCGTATACTAATTGACCTTGAGAATTCCAAATGGAGAAAGAACGAGTACCGTAAGCATAAAGTTGATCAAAATCTCCATCTCCGTCTGTATCTCCCAGAGTATTGGTAATGATCAGACGACCCAAATTTTCATCTTTTTGTAATTCAGCCGCATTAGGAAAAGCTGTTGGATCAAGTATGACATTCTTAACCCTTATTTCTTCATTAAAAATATCGCCTTCTCCATCATTAGGTGCAGGTAAAATATCATCACCAGTGGGACGAATGCGAGCATCTCCTTCATTTGCAGTGATGTAGTAAGTGTTGCCACCAACTTGAAAAGAGCTAATAGCATCCGGTTGGTACATCCCCAAAACAGGCCAATTTTGGATATTTATACCATCATCTCTATCACTAGCATCAAGACCATTTCCAGCTAAACTATGGTCTTTGAAACCCAGAGGTAAAACATCGGTAATAGTCCCGCTGGCTATATCAAGAACAGCTACAGCATTATTTTCTTGTAGCGTGATAAAAGCAGTTTGATTATCAGGTGAAACTGCAATATACTCTGGTTCAAAATCTTCAGCTACTGAAGCATTAAGCCCAAACAGTCTTACTCCTGCTGCTTTTAAAGTTGCTTCTTGTCCATTAAATGCGGTAAAATCAGCAGTTGTAACTTTACTATTATCTAAACTGGCAATATTGCCAGAAACATCAATAATGCTAACTGAACCTTCTGGATCAATTGTATAATCTTCATTTGGTTCTCCTTCGTTAGCAACAAGTAATTTGCTACCATCGGGAGTGAAAGTGATCATATCGGGTAAAGCGCCAACTGTCACTTCTGAAAGTTTAGTGAGAGTAACCGCATCATAAAAAGCAACTTTACCAGCATCGGTACTATTGTTAGCAGAAACTGCCACAGCAAAAATGCTATTTTCTGTTCCTGTACCTTTTTTGACGGCGACACTTTGAATTCCGCCACCTAAGCTAGAAAAATCAATGTTAGTAATCTTAGTGGGGTTGCCTGGGTTAGAAACATCTACTACTTGAATAACTGGATTGCCTTCAGATTCCCCAATCACGAAAAGGCGTTGAGATTTGGCATCAAAATCAGAAATTTCTGCACCGTCTAATTGAATTGTGCCTATTTGATTAAGTTGAATTGTATTTGTCATGGTAAATATCTGTAATTAAAAGATGAGCATTAGTTAGTTTGTAGTCAGGATTTTAGTCTTTTGGAAATTTTCAAGAAAAGGTTAAAACCTTAACTACAAAGAAAAAGCTATCTCAATAAAATTAAGAACTAAATAACAGAAGGTTAAGAAGTGAGGTTGCCTAAAATGGTTAAAATTTCAAGGGTCAAACAGATGAAACTTGAGGGTAAGCGTACAATTAATTCCCAAAATTTTTGCGCCTTCGATCCAAAATACGTTGTTTCTCTTTACGCCTTTGCGTGAGATTATCCTCTTGACAAATCTCAAACACCAGCGAATAAAAACAGAGGAGAGGAAAGAAAACCTTTCTCTCTCCCTTTAAACTTTTTACAAGAAGGCGAAATTAGCAGCAGTTAAGCTAGTAGTATTAATTCCATTGAGAACTGCAATAGTTGTACTACCCACAGCAATGCTATTACCACTGAGAGTTAGATCACTAAAGTCAAAACCTGCACCTTGACCACCAATACCTAAAACATCAGTACCGATTTCAAAATCAAGGACGGTGTTAGCCGCACTGGGTAAATCGCCGGTCAGAATCCAGAATTGGTCAGCACCAGCACCACCAGAGAGCAAGTTACCACCACCTTCAACAACATAGAAAATGTCATTACCTTCACCACCTAAAGCGCGTCCATCTGCACCCAGGTAGAAGGTATCATTACCAGCACCACCGGACATCCGGTTTTCACCTTGTCCATCAACAGCATAGAATTCATCATTCCCACTGCTGCCAAAAACGCGATCGCGCCGACTGACATTAATCATATCCTCGCCACTACCACCAAAGACGCGGTTGTTACGAGCATTATTATTGAATGCCAAATCTATCTCATCATTACCTGCACCAGTAAATATAGTGTCTTGAACACCATCTATATTACTCAATGCAATCAAGGTATCACTATCAGATGTTCCCAAAACCAAGTCTTCTTGATTAACTTCAGTCACCGCAGCAAACATAGTTTGAGCGATATGGGTTTGATCATTTAAACCCGCAATTCCAGGAACATCAAAACCATAAGCTTCATATCCTTTACCAACCAAATCTTTAAGCACTTCCGAATCAGCACCTTGGTAATAAACAGGTACAGGACGATTGGAATGGCTACCCCATCCATACTTGACATTGGAGTCAGATCCCCAGAAATTGCCAGATTCAGCAGGTGTATCCAAAGCGGTTAAGGCTTCAGCGCCCTTAGTTTGCAACAGAGTGGGGAAGTCACCGTTGAGAGTTAAATAATGGTCATGGTCAGCAGTAACAATCAGTTGATTATCTTCCCAACCACCATTCTGCTCAATCCAGGCCATAACCGAGCCTACAGCCTTGTCAAAGTCCAAGGTAGCACCGATCAGGTTGTCAATATTGTCATCATGAGCAGCCCAGTCAATATCACCACCCTCAACCATCAACCAAAAACCATCAGGATCTTTACCCAATACTTCTAATGCTGCGGTCGTCAATTGGTCGAGGGTTGGGTTCTCGTTGCGTTCTGTGGCAATGAATTCTGCGTCTGTTTCTCCAAAATTCAAGGGTCTGAGGGTATCTGGATTTAGCCCTTGAGTAGCAAAATTGCTGAACATATCCAAACCGGTGGTGCTGTAGTCACCGTCAGCAGAACTTACAGGCAAGTTACCGTTTTGACCACGTGCGCCATATAAGCCTAGAAGGCGATCGCCCTTTTCAGGATCAAGTTGAGCAGCAGTATTAGCTAAAACTTGAGCAGCATTCTCACCACGCTCCAAAAATGTGTAATCGTAAATGTTACTGGTTGGTTTGGTGCTAAGTTCGGTGTAAGTAGATGCTTTGATGTAAGTATTATCAGTATTCGGCTCAACTCCCTCTGGCAGTGGATTTCCGGGAGTAGATAGGGGATGACCACCACCTAGTAACACTGTCGGTTGATATTTGCGGAGTTCCTGTTGGAGGATGTTATCCAGTGCTGGATAGTCATCGTCATATTTGTTACGACGGTTAACATTTGCAGCAGCAGCAGCAGGTGTTGCATGGTCAATAGGTACAGATGTAACTAGACCCGTTGACTTACCTTGATCCGCAGCCTTTGCAAGAACACCCTCTAAGGAATTCTCAAATATATCAACGCCGATCGCGTTGTTGTAGCTCTTAACTCCGGTGTACAAAGTAGTCGCAGTATTCGCAGAGTCAGGATAGCTGTGCTTGATGTACTCAGGGTCATTCCCAGGAGTCCAAGGATTAACACCACCACGGACGGGATCGTAGCCTACAAGGTTGCCAACAACACCATCGCTAACTTTTGCCCCACCGCTGGCAGTAGTACCAGGATTAAAAGTTGGATCAAATTGGAAACCAGGCAGAACTTGACTTTCTCCGGTGACAGGATTTGTTCCGTCTAATGCTCCATTACCAGTGTTATAAACTCCATTGCTGCCAGCAATAGTTGTTCCGTAGGTAGTTACTAAACCGTAGTTTTCCAGCTTTTGAAAGTTAAGTCCTTCTCCCTTGCCTTCCGTAAGTAGTTAGACAAAATTAATTACATAGTTTTCTCCAAATTCTCTCAGAATTTGTTCAACGGATGCAACAAAAGTTTTCCAATCTTTGTAAGCATCTATAGGAATCCATTCATACTTAATAAATCGCCACAAAATTTCAATTAAATTCAAATGAGGGGAATAAGTAGGCAATTCAAAAATAGTAATATTGCGCTCTTTCCATTCTTCAATTTTGTCAAAAATAGCATCACTAGTATGAATAGATGCTTGATCTACAACAATAAATGTTGGCTTATTTACTGTAACAAAAAAAGTATCAATACAAGCAATAACTACATCAGAGTTAATGGTTTGATATGAAACATAAGATTTAAGTTCATTTCGTTTATTCATGATTCCTAATACATTTAACCGCCGACTACGACAACTCAAAATATTTAATTGTTCCCCGATATCTTGCCACGCATAAGGGACAGAAGGAATTAGACAAAATCCCGATTCATCTAAATAATATAAATCAATTTCTCCCTTTTTATCCAATAGTTCTAATTCTTCTAATTGCGCCCTTTTTTCTTGATATACTTGAGTTTCAGGCTTTCCTCCTACCGCTCTACGCATTCGATGCCAACTCATTTTTAATCTTTTTAATATTCTTTTAACTGTTTTTTTACTGGTTTGAATTCCCAATTCTTCTTCGATTTTTTGAACAACTTGTTTTAATTGCCTTGGATTGTCTTTTGCTAATTCTTTAATTTTTTGTTCTTGTTCAGCATTGAATTTTGATTTAGCTCCCCTCCCTGATTTATTATATAATCCCACCATGCTTTCTGATTCCCATCTCTCAAACCAATTATAAATAGTTTTGTAACTTACTTGAAAAATTTTTATCAGTTCCTCTATTTTTACTCCTTGATGTGCTAGGATTAGACAATGCGCTCTTTGACGTACTTGATGATGTCGACTTTGACGATAAATCCGCTCTAATAATTTAGCGGATAGAGGGTTTATTTCTCGAATAAATATCATTTTATTAAATATTAGAATACGCTCATTATATCTGAATATTTTATGTTAATTATTTGTGTAATTAATTCTGTCCATGTACTTATAATAATCACTGAGAGTAGCACCCGTTTTACCTTCTCGAATTTGTTTGTAAATAGCAGCCGCACGAGCCATTTCCCAGCCCATGCCGTCGCCGATCATGATGATTGTATTCTTAGCCATAACGGTTGATTTTCCTTAAATAAAATGTCACAAAGAATGGAACTTTGTTGATATAGATTGAAAAGATGTCAATTACTTCTTAAAAGAATCCATCCCATCTTGTAGTGTTGAGGAAAGATCCTTTGGTGATCATTCTTCCACATACACAAAAAATTAGTATTTTGATCCTGTTTTATAAAATTTCAGTTCTATATTAAGAAAAAATTATGATCTGGCTACTTCTTAATTAAAAATGGTTTAAGTAAATAAAAATTACTTTTTTGTTCAGATAAAAGATGTCATTAATTGCATTATCTAGAGAGATAAAAAAAGGGAAAGGTAAGAAAATATTCCTCTCCCAATTGCCTAAACTAATTGACTAAACAAAAGCGAAATTAGCAGCAGTCAAACTAGTAGTATTAATTGCATTGAGAACTGCAATGGTTTTAGTACCTACGGCAATACTGTCACCAGATAAAGTCAAGTCTGTAAAATCAAAACCTGTACCTTGACCACCAATACCTAAAACATCAGTACCTATTTCAAAGTCGAGAACGGTGTTAGCCGCACTGGGTAAATCGCCGGTCAGAATCCAGAATTGGTCAGCACCAGCACCACCAGAAAGCAAGTTACCACCACCATCTTGGACATAGAATTGATCGTCACCGTCACCACCTAAAGCACGACCATCTGCACCTAGGTAGAAGATATCATTGCCAGCACCACCGGAAAGACGGTAGCCAGTGGCTTCTGTAGCGTCGATTTCATCATTGCCACTACCACCAAAAGATCTATCTCCATCAGCCACATAAATAGTATCAGTACCACTGCCTGTAAAGACGCGGTTGTCACCAGTTAGATTACCACCCAAGGGAACATCTACTTCATCGTTACCAGCACCAGTAAAAACTATATCGCTGATACCATCAAAGTCAATCCCGGCTATTAACAAATCTGCATTTGGTGAACCCATCACCAGGTCTTGTGGAGGTTGACCTACACCCGCAGCTAGGTTGAGGGTTTGATCTAATTTGAGAATGATGATTTCGTTGTTGTCGATATCTGGGCCACGACCGACTGAGAAGGGATAGTTGTTATCATTAGCAACCAAAATGGTATTTGCGTCAATAACTAACACATTTTCAATGGTGACAAATGGGAAGTCAAATGTAGTTTGGCCATCTCCATTCAGGTCGTTGGGGTCTTGGATATTCAGAAGATCCACTACTTCTACTTTTTCAACAAAGCCGTTGGCATCTTTTTTAGACAAATCAACTTTGTAGACTTTCTTGAATTCCGCAGAGTCACCTTGACCATTATCTCTCTCAACTATCAGGTACTCATTGTTATTAATGACTGTGAAATCACCAATGGCATGGCTAGAGTTTTCTAACTTGTAGAAGCCTTGTAATCCTTGATATTGTTGAGAAGCGACATCAAATTTATAGATTCGCAGTGAACCGACAGGATCACCAAAAACAGTTCCTTCTAGTAAAGGATATAAGGTTTTTTGGTCGGGACTAATAGCCATACCTTCAAAACCTTGAGAACGGTTAAGATTAGAAACAACAACTTCACCTACAAATTGATCCCGTACCAAGTCTCCTGTACTGGGGAAGTCGGTAAAATAACCATCAATTCCCAATTCGATGAACTGTGCAAATTCAGCTTTCGGATCACCATTGTAGTCTGATGCCAGAAACAGTCCTTCATTACGGAAAGTGTAGGGATGTACAAGCAAACCTGCTTCATGGGCATCTTGAACTAGGGTTGTGGGAGTACCAAGAACTCTATCAGCTTCGTTAATTGTGCCATCACCATTTAGGTCATCTGGTTGACCATCACCATTGTTATCTACGGTGTTAGCAGGGATAATTAAACGTTTATTAGGGCCAATACCAGAGGCATATTCGACGATTTTAGCCAGTTCTGCTGGTGTGGTCAGATCGCCGTAGGTGCGAGAATCTCCACTAACTACAAAATCATAGGGCTTTTGTGTGGCTCCCCCATATAATTGAATTAGTGGAATATCAATATTCTTAGCAGGCATGATCACATCATGGAGTTCTTGAAGATTGCCTACTTCAAATGATTGAATAAATACCCGTTTTGGATCGGTGAAGTTATTAGCAACTAAGGTGTCAACTAGCAACTGTCCTAAACTGGTGTTGATTTTGGTAGTCCCATCGAGGAGTGTACCTTCAGTTGCAAAGTAGGTGGGGTGTTTTGTTTCTGGATAGATGCCGATTTTGCGACCTGTTTCGGTTTCTACCTGTTTGACTAAATCAATGATTTCTTGGAGAGTGGGAACTTCTAAGTTGTCGTTATCATATTCTGTTCCCCGCAGGTCTGGTAAACGTTCGATCGCTTTGAGGGTTTTAATTTCTGCTAGGGTCAGGTCTTCAGTAAACCAACCTGTAATGGTGCGACCATCAACAACTTTAGTGGTTTTACGGTCTGCAAATTCTGAACGGGTGGCAATATCTGTGCTGGTATCTGTGCGGTTGATTGTACCATCAGCATTGAGTATTGCGAGGGCGTTTTCGTGACGTGCTACTAAAATTCCATCTTTGGTAGCTACCAAATCAGGTTCAATAAAATCAGCCCCATCTGCGATCGCTAATTTGTAAGCTGCTAAGGTATGTTCGGGACGAGAACCACTTGCACCTCTGTGACCAATTACTAAAGGTGCATTACCATCTAAGGTGTTAAACTCAGTTTGAGCAAGCACATCGGGATTTTGGGGCGATCGCACAAATTCTGCAATAATGCGATCTCTTACTAAGTCACCAGTGCCAGGAAAATCGGTAAAATAGCCATCAACACCCAAATTGATAAACTGTTTAAATTCTGCCGCTGGGTCGCCATTATAATCTGAGGCTAAATAACGTCCTTCATTGCGGAAAGTGTAGGGATGTACCACCAAACCTGCATCATGGGCATCTTGGACTAAACTAGTAGGATCAGTTAAAGTTTTATCCGCATCGTTAACTGCACCATCACCATTCACATCATCCGCTGCACCATCATTATTGGCATCCACACCTTTTACAGAAACAATCATTCGTTTCCAGGGGCCAATACCATCCGCATAGGTAGAAATTTCCTGTAAACCAGCAACTGTTCGCAAATCTGCATAGGTACGAGTATCACCACTCACAACAAAATCATAAGGTTGAACCTCTTGCAGAGAACCATCAAGATTCACATCATAAGCATCCAACAACTGAACCAAAGGAATATCAGTCATTCCATTTAGTTCTTTGAGGTTAGCAACTTCAAAAGATTGGATAAATATCCGACTAGGATCAGTGAAATCGGCTGCTTCTAGAGTTGCTAACAGCGGTTCTTCTAGAGACAATCCTAAATCATCGTGAAAAGTTGGATGTTTCGTTTCTGGATAAATACCAATTTTGCGACCCGTATCTAATTCTACCTGTTTAACTAATTCGATGATTTCCGCAAAAGTAGGAATTTCATACAAATTATTAAACACTTGAGGACGGAAACCTTGGGGCATTTTTGCCTTGAGGGTTTTGATTTCTGCCAAAGTAAAATCAGAAGCAAAGTATGCCGTAACTTCTACACCATCCAAAATTTTCGTAGATTTGCGATCTGCACCAAAAACTTCTGCTACGTTGGTAGTATCATCTAGCATCGGTTCGTGACGCGCAATTAGCACACCATCCTTAGTAGAAACCAAATCTGGTTCAATGAAATCTGCACCTCGTTCAATTGCTAACTTATAAGATCCCAGAGTATGTTCTGGTAATTCACCACTTGCACCCCGATGTCCAATTACAATTGGTGCTTCCCCATTTAAGGTATTTAGTGTAACTGTATTAGGTGTAGGAATAGGTGCATCTAACAATTTGCCATTAGCATCAAAATGTAACAGATAAGGCCCAAATTCTTCACCAATCCAGATTGAACCATCTTTAGCAATTACAAATGATTCAATGTCAAAATCTGCACCAGTTAATAATCGGGTGCTAGTTCCTTCATTGACAATTGTGAAAGGAATCTTGTTATCAGGATCAGCAAGTTGAATGAAATCTAAAGTATTAACAGTACCATCACCATTTTCTACTCCCTTAAAATTTGGGTCTACCCGATGGATACGCAGCAAATAATCTGCACTATTATTTTTTGCACCGTAACCATTATCTGACAAAAAATAGAAGTTATTATCATCCGCAAATTGTACACCACTAAAACCTTGTATTGGTTGACCTGGAAAAGGTCCAGTTCTACCATTCCCAGAAATACCATTTCCTGACGCTGGCCCTTCAGCAAAGGTATCAGCAGGGAGAGAAGCAAAACCTATCAACTCAACTTGGGAAACCATATATTTAGTATCTCTACTTTTTGATTTTCGCTTTTCAGGCAATATTGAATTTCTTTTGAATCACTCCAATCAAATACACCCCTCAGTCCAACCAGAGGAGTTTATAGAAATGAAATTTTTAATTCAATTTGCTCGAAATGAGTATGGTAAAATCCTCACCTCACCAGCAATAATTTCATGAAAAGATTAAGATAATCCTAAGTTAGGTAAAACACAAGATTAAGATAATCCTAAGAATTTACACATTAGAATAATTGTTAAATCTGGAATCAAGGCTTTCAACTTTATTATCAAACCCTCATAAATAATGTTTATAATTTTCAGCTTTTTGCCAGCACAACCAAGGCATCTAGCAGAAATTTACAACTCCGATCAGAATGAGGAGATTTTATGATAAAAATCTTTTTATTCACGAATAATTTTTGGTGATAATATCTATTTAAAGCTTGATTGGAATCTCCGCTTCGTTAACTTCCTGCGCTTGTAGAAATAATTACCGACTCTTCAAAATATACCTATGAAACGTATTGCATCTGTTGTTCTCGCTACTTTGATAGCGTCTATGTCAGTGTTGGGTATTGTGGAAGATGCTTCTGCACAGAATACTTATCGTCGTCGTCATACGACTACCCAAGTCAGACGTTATCGGACTTGTACTGGCAGAAATCGTTATAGATATTATCATGGCAGGTATTACAGATGTCGTTACTATAGACGTAATAGAAGACATCATTGATTAGCAATTTTGTAGGTTGGGTTGACACTAAAAAAACCGACATTTAACTTGTTGGGTTGCGCTGTCGCTTAACCCAACCTACAAACTACAAATTTGTTGCTGAAAGCATCTTGACACAAGGGTTTAATTGTCTTTACTTGTGGTTACATAGTTATTGTTAGGTTTACTTCTACTGAACCAGTTACAGCAGTTTGCGTAGTTAGGAGGTACAAAATCTAAATTGAAACCTATACACAAAGCCAGTTTTACTCCTGACTCCTGAATTCTGCTGTATATCCTTTTGATAAATAAAGAAATTTCGGTTCTGTCGGACATTTTATTGAGAAAAATAAAATTAACGGAAATTAAGGTCTACAATTTATAAAGATTTAGGACTTACTCATTGACAAAATCTATCAAATATAGGACTTACGCAAGATGTGGCTGAAAACATTATTATTACGTAGGGGTAATTCATGAATTACCCCTACTTCCGTTCTGTTTTGCGTAAGTCCTGAAATATAGATGTTATCTCTTGTAGGGTGCGTCAGACCCGATAATTTAGAACACATACAGATTTTCTCTATCTGACGCACCGCACTAATATGGGATTCCAAAAGCCTGAAACTAGGTAATTTCGTGCATACATATCAGATGAAGTTTGTACAGTGCGTAAGTCCTAAGATAGAAATTATGTAGGTTGGGTTGAGGAACGAAACCCAACATTAAATTAATTTTTTAGAAGTTCCTAAAGTACCATTTGGTCAGAATTATAGGAAACAGGGAACAGAAGAAAAAATATTCTTCATCCTTCTTTCTTTTTAAATCCTGACTCCTGACTTATTACACCATTTCTAATATTTACTACATCTTATTTTCGTGTATATCTATGTTTGACACCCGCAGGGAAATACTCAATATCACCAGTAGGTTTTAATTCTACTTGTGGTGTTTGATATTCTAAAGGAACATAATTTGCAAACTCGCTATTTAAACGAAACAATTGGGAAAGAATAGAAACAGTTATAGATTCCTTTTTTTCTGCACTACTTTCTACACCCGGTGCTAATTCCACAACTACAGATAAAAAGAGATTTTTGTCTGAGTCTTCTTTTACCTGTAAAACAAATTTACCTGTTACCCATTCTCTAATTATTGGTTGTTCTAAACCGACTGTCACATTTTCTGGGTAAATATTTGCACCAAAATAAGAAACTGTAAAATTAGAACGTCCAAAAACGTAAACAAACGGTAGTTGATGGATTCCTCGATTTTGCTGTAATTCTGCAAGGGGGTTAAAATCCCATTCCGCTAAAAATTTCAGCATCTCTTCATAACTAATTAAACCACCTTGATCTAAGATGTCATATCTAATTAAAGGAACACCATTTTTACCGGAAAATAGCAAATTTCCATTTTCAACTTCAAAGAAGCGACTACAAGGATCATATTGTACTAATGTCGGTAAACGAGATTCACCAAATAATGCTTTAGCTGCTTGAGGATTTGCTGCTAAAAATCGCCGAATGCAAATACTTAAAGGTGTTTCATTTCCTAAAACTCCTGCGTCTGCTGTTCCATACATGGAAGCAAAATCATAACAGAGATTTTGAGAATTTACTCTTTCAGCTACTAGGTTACGCCATTCTTCACTAAATACTTCTCCTGCCATCACTAGTTTAATTTGATATTGCCCCCACTGCACATTATTGGCAATACCTGTGTCAATCACATCTTTAAGAAATGGTGGATATCCTAATAAGACGACTTGCTCAAAGTTATTACCAAGTTCCTGCACAATTCGCAAGATTTCGGTTTTGTTATTGCCTGGTGTAATGACTGTGATAGGATAACCTTTACAAGCAAGATATCGGCAGCAATGGGTGGTGAACATTCCCCCCACCCATGTTCCCAAGGTGAAGCAAATTACAGCTAATGTCTGTTTAGTATCTGCATGAAAACTATCGTGAAATATCTGTTCAAATCTTGTGGCTATTTCTAGTTCATCGGTAAGGAAGCGCGGCCAAAATGTGGGTTTACCTGTTGAGCCAGAGGAAGCTGCAATCATATCACAACTTCCTATTTTTCCATTATTACACAATTGGGGTAAAGGATAACGGGAAATATAATTTTCTTTATTAATTTTTGGTAATTTCTGGAAATCTTCTAATGTTTGAATATCTCTAGGGTTGATGCCTTGTTCTGTTAAAAAAGCCTGGTAAGCGGGTACACTGGCAGCAACATCTTGAAATAGTTTTAAAGCTATTTCTTGAGAGTCAATGCTAAGATGCTGTTCTAGTTTCTCTGCTAAGGGAGTCGATATAAAACTTTCTAATCCCAGAATTACCCTTGCCGATGGTGTTTGGGGTTTCATAAGGCTTGTATGTGGAAAAAATCTGGTCGCTCTTTCTCAGTATTTTATCTATAAATGCAATTTTTTAGCGTGCTATTCACCTATGAATCTAATCTCCTGGAGAATTTTGACAGCAACTGCTTTAAGCGTTGTTATTCCTTGCCTTCCCTCCAATTCATTGATGCCTACGACTCCTCATTCAACAACTCACCTAAGCCAAAGTAGTCAACCAATTTTTACATTAAAAGAGCAGGAAAGGGTTCCAGCAATTATGATTAGCTCTGATGGCAAAAAATTAATTGGTGGTAGTCGGTCAGGAAGCATCAAAATTTGGAACTTGCAAACTGGTAAACTCCTGAATACTCTGACAGAGAAATCAGAAGGAATTACCTCTATTGCTATGGGTGCGGCAAACGGTCAGATTCTCGTCAGTGGAGATATTGATAGTACCGTTAAGGTTTGGAATCTATCTACTGGGAAACTACTTTTAACTATCGGGGGACATTCACTGCCAGTAGAAACAGTCGCTATCAGTGCTGATGGCAAAACACTCGTCAGTGGTAGTGATGACCGTCAAATCCAGGTTTGGAATTTACAGACCGGCAGATTACTCCATACTCTTGTAGGACATTCAGATTATATTAGTCGTGTTGCCATTAGTCCCAATGGTCAAATCCTGGTTAGTGGCAGTGGTGGAGCAGGCAAAGAAGAGATTAAACTGTGGAATCTGCATACTGGAAAACTCTTGCACAGTATGAATCATCCACCAGGTATTGGTGCATTGGCTATCAGTTTGGATAACAAAACTTTAATTAGTGGCAGTTTTGGTCAGCTTGTGGATAAAGATAGTGCCATCAATACTATCAAGCTCTGGGAATTAAATACAGGTAAATTGCTGCGAGATTTTAGTCAGAACACAGATTCAATTAATTCAATTATCCTGACTCCAGATGGAAAAACCATAATCACCGGCAACTTTAATGGCAAAATCAAATTCTGGAATTGGCGAACTGGGGAACTAATTTCCACTATCAGAGGTGATTCAACTCCGGTGGAAGCGATCGCAATCAGTCCTGATCAAAAAATTCTAGCCAGTAGTAGCGAGGATGGGACAATTAGAATTTGGCAACTCCCATAATAAATATTAGCTTTTTACCTACTCTTAATTAATACTTTAAGATTAGATGGGACATATCAAACTTGTTTGCACTCTTTTTGGAGAAATATCAATGACCATTTCCATGTACAAAGCTTCAATACCCGTATCTATTCACTCACTGAATAATCTGATAGGTATTCTTGAGAAAGGTGCTAAATATGCAGAAACAAAAAAAATAGATCCTGCTGTTTTGATTAATAGTCGTCTATATCCAGATATGTTTCCATTATCAAGACAAGTACAAATTGCCACCGATATATTAAACAGAGGTCTGGCCAGACTAGCAGGAACAGAAGCACCTAAATTTGAGGATAATGAAACTACATTCCCTCAACTTATTGACCGTGTTCAGAAAACTATCACTCATTTAAATACTTTTAAACCTGAGCAAATCGACGGTTTAGAGGAGAAAGAAATCACTTTAGAGGTGGGTGGTAACACTCTATCTTTTCAAGGAATGCCATATCTCCTGTATTTTATTTTACCAAACCTTTATTTCCATGTTACAACAACCTATAACATTCTCCGACACTGTGGCGTAGAAGTTGGCAAAAAAGACTTCCTTGGTGAGCCATAGAAAGCTTCAATAGGCTTCATAGTAGTAGGTGAGAGAGTTATTGGTTAGTCAATTTTCTCTCGTTTTATCTCGTTTCCATACTTTATATGGGAATGGATTTTAGAAGGCTATGTCTTCTATGTAAAGTAGAGGCAGAGCCTCTTGTTTGCATTCCCAGTCAGAGACTGGGAACGAGATAAATTATCAGTAAAGGTGAAAAAATGAGAAGCTGTTGGGTTTCATACTTCAACCTAACCTACGGCGAGCGATCGCACTATTATTTATCTTTACGATGATTCATCGACTTGTTAGCTGGCTATGGGGATTTCGGCTTGACTTCAAACTCCATCTTGGAACGGTAGAAGCAAACATCAAATTCAAGAAAGAAGTTCGTCTGTCCTAGAATCAATGGTGTGTTTGGGCGCTTCACCCATGCGAAGAGTAATTCAGTGGGCGGAAATTCTCCGATGTGAGCGATCGCAGAGAATGGCATCGCTGGCTGATTGCTGAGATTACCCGCTAATTGAATGATAGCTTTGCGATCGTCCCAAATCCCTCCCAACTCCAAACCAAATTCGTGTGGTAAGACATTAACTGTAGCCCCACTATCTACTAAACCAACCGCTTCAATTTCTTGATTTTCTCGACGCAGCAGCAATGGAAGTCTTGGTAAACTATCAAACTCGTTTTGGGCTGGGCTAGTGGTTGAATACTGGAATCGCATACATTACTGCTGGCTGGCATCGGACTGCTTAAAGGCTTCCATTAAAACAGCACCTGCTCCAAAACAATCATATGGAGTGGGTAAGTCATAAGTTTTGAAAGGTTCTAATGGTGAGATATCCTCAGTCATATCCAAATCCTCAGCTAGAATCCGAATCAGTTTGAGTTTTTCTGATGGAGAGAGCCGTCGCGCAGCAGGAAGCACTTCAGCGAGCGTCATATCGTGTACCTCTTGGAAAAAATCCATACCTACAGCTTACTCGATATCGCACTGTTTCATGCTGCTGGCGAACTTGACTACTGCGATCGCACCTAAGCTACAACGCAGTGTTAGTCCCTCTACGCTACGCTGTCCGATCTTCGATTATTAAGCTCGGAACTTTACTGAAGTCGCCAATATTTCGGGTAAGTAACACCAATTTGTTAGAAATGGCGATCGCTGCAATTCTTAAATCCATTGTAGCCACACGAACTTTCTGTGTCCGCATTTCATCAAATATTGTGATTGCTTTGGAATCAAAGGGTAAAACAGGAGCCTTTGCAAAACTGTTAAGAGTTTCTAACAACAGTGCATATCCGCGAGCTATATCTGTATTGTTCTGGGCGCGATTGATGAAACTATGAGCGCCAATTACTTGCTCGTGGAAACTGATAACCGATAATGCAAAACCAGAGATTGGATGTTGAGCTATCCGAAAAGTTAATTGACTAAACTCTAAACTGGAGCGGCGCTGGAGGAAACTGATGTGGTCGGTATCGAGCAAATACTTCACGTTTATTTGCCAGCCTCATCAATAGGTTTGTCGGACTGCCGAAAAGCGCGTCCATATTCCAAAGCTTCAAGAAAAGCGGCATCATCAGAGATTGAACCTATGAGACTCTCTAGCCAGCTATCAGAGCTAGGTTTACCACCAAATTTATGCTGGAGATCAAAAACTACTTGTTCAAGAGTCGTCAAGCGTTTTTCAATAGTTTCTGTGTCTAGCATGGCTGCTCCTAGATTGGAAATCATCGCTCAGTTGAGTGAGCGTAAGAATCTATTCTAATCTTAACTGAAAGATTACAATTATGTGTAAGTCAGTCTCAATTAAAAACAAGGTGCGTTACATTTCATTAACGCACCCTACGGCGAGCGATCGCACTCAAAATAGTTCTTAACACTGGAAACCCTTATGCCATCAGGGAATCTTCTGAGAAACGTTTCCAAAACTACTGTCCTTTGATTTCACCTCCTGATCCTTCTGATTGAAATTTATAGGTACTCATGTCGATACGTTTAACTGTTGTACCTATGGCTCTAACAAATCCATAGTTTACCGAACCACCAATCGCTGCACCCAAAAAAGGAACTGCCTTCCCTGCGGTTGAAGCAGACAATTGAAAAAGAATTTTATTAGCAATGTTGATCATGACTGATTTTGTCAAGGTTGCACCAACTTCTACACCTATTGATACTCCTACAATCGTTATTAGTTCAGCGAACGAAACTTTATACACCCCTTTCTTGTAATATATGACTCCTAGAGTTACTCGGAATTGCTGGAGAACATTGTTTAGAACATCAAATGGAACTCCAACGATCATTGTAGTAAAACCGCCAAAACCACTAGCTGCACCTGTCGTGGCAGCTAGAATCGCACACTGATTGATGAATCCATCAATCCCCATTTTGTCAACTTTCTGCTTAATCTCAAATTGGTTGATACTCTCGAATATTTTCTGAAAACTCTGTGACAGGATATTAGTTGTAGATGAATCTGGCTTAGAGCCATCTACATCCACCAAGCTGTCTAGTTTTGGTTCATTGTCCTTGAAATGCCAGATTTTGAGGTGAGAAAAATCATCTACTGAAATTTCCTTACCTTTAACTCTCCAGACAGGTAGATGCCCTTTCGGAGCATTGATCGTGAAATCTAACTTATTGTAGGATTTCCAAGCAAAAATACCTTGGAATATGCCAGCTTGATTACTCCACCCAACGGCCTCAGCAAATAGCTGTTTTTTTCGGTCAACTTGTTCATAGATTTTCTTCTGAACACTAAAACCAAAATGTCCTTTACTGTACTCAACCCAAAGTAGATCGAGCGGATATACATCTCTTGCAGCAGTTTTTTCGATGGCTTCCTTATCCAGAAAACCCTTACTGCTCCTATCAGCAAACTTAAGCAGTAGCTCTCTAGTTAGAGCATCTGCTCTTTCCCATTCACGCTGCTCTAAAGAGTTGATCAATCTCCAGTAACTCGCATCAGCACCGCGTTCATAGAAAAGGTGATCAATTTCCCAATTATTCCTGGTTAGTCCTTCAACGATCTTAATATCTTCATTTCTAATTCCTAACGCTTGTAAAGATTCACTCAAGCTGCTGTCGCCTGAAGAATAATCATTACTTTCTAACTTTCTCTTAATTTCCTGCGCGTAGTACTGAAGATTTTCTATATAGAATTTCTCTCTTGCAATCTTTTCTAAAGTGAATAGATCAGATCCTAGAAGAAAAAACTGACCTTGAAGATTTAAGTTTTTTAAGTGAGTAGAAGTAAGACCAAAATCGCTCCTCAATTTTTCTAATTCGAGCTTGTGATTTTCAGCAAAATCCAACCCAATTTGATAAATTTTCCGTTTATATTCTTTACTATAATTTTGCAAATTTACTTGATAAAATGGTCTAACCCACTGTGCTTTGATTGATTTTAAGTCTGAGTAATCCTGGATTTTAAAACTCTCCAACCCTAAACTATCTTCAAGATGAGTCAATTCACTGATAGTTGAATAACTCAATAAAAAGCCTTCTTTTTCAAGTTTCTGTTTGTACTCTTGCTCATATCTTTGAAGATTCTCACGATAAACAAGTTCTACTAGATCCGTCTCAATTTTATTAATCTCTTCTAGATTGAATAGAGTTTGCAAACCTAAATTTTCTAAGTAATAACTATCAAGACCAAAGCTTCTTCTCAGATTGTCTAGATCGGAAGTATTTTTCTGAGAAAAATTAATTCCAAATTGATAGAGCTTCCGCTTATACTCTTCGCTATAAGACTGCAAATTAGCCTGATATAGAGGTTCAACTAATTCTCTTTTAATTGATACTGGATCTGAGCAATCTGGAAATTGAAAATGTCCCAAGCCAAGAGCCTCTTCGAGACAACTTAACTCGCGGATGGTGTTAAGACTAAGGGGAAAACCTTCCTGAGAAAGTTTTCTTTGACATTCTTGCTCATATTTTTGAATGTTTTGTTGATAGACGAGCTTAATTAATTCTTGCTCTGCATTCTTAATATCAAAGTCTTCAAAAACAAAATTTTTAAGTCCCAA
This sequence comes from Anabaena sp. EIM26, assembly GCF_057568715.1. NCBI lineage: Bacteria > Bacillati > Cyanobacteriota > Cyanophyceae > Nostocales > Nostocaceae > Anabaena > Anabaena sp. EIM26. Next base: position 5,702,000 of record NZ_CM172472.1, read on the forward strand.
ACATACTTGAAGCTCATCTAGCTGAGTAAAATCTTCAGTTCCTAAAGTAAGCCCTTTTTCTTCGAGTTTTGTTCTATAGCTTTTCTGATACTCTTGAAAATTAGTTTGATAAAATGGTTCGACTAAGCTTTTTTCGATTGATATGGTATCTGATTGTAAAAATCTGAAGGTATTTAGCCCCAAAGTTTCTTCAAGTTTTTGCAAGGTTTTAACACTGTCATATCTTAGAGGATATCCTTCTTGATGTAGTTTCTCTTGATAGGCTGCTTCATAAGCCTTGAGATTCTTTACAGAAAGAGGTTTAATTATTTCCTCAGCAATACTTTCAACATCTTCCTGGTCAAGATTAAAATCTCTCAGGCGAGATTCCAGATATCCCATTTTCGAGCTACTTAAAGGATAACCATCTTCTTCAATGCAATATTGTAGTTCTTCTTTATAAATTCTGATATTTCTCTCTATTTTATATTTTTTTAGTTCCTCATCACGCGAATCTTTTAAATTCTCGTGCTGGCTTCTGAAACTATCTTTTATTGATTCGATACTCTCTTTTACATCAGAACTTAGGCTTTCGAGAGATTTATCATCAACAATTTCATCAATGTCTAGTTCTTCAAGAGAACTAGACTGTAGAAAACGTTCTACTTGAGCAATTAAGTAATTCAGTTCACTGATGTTTTGTTTCGTTTCTTCGAGTTCAGCCTCTGTTTCTTTCTTTGTCTTATTTGCCTGGTAGCTCAGGTAAGAGCCAACACCTAGCATGGCAGCGTCTTCAGCGTTTTCATAAAGACTATCCTTATTCAAGAGACCGCCCGTTTTTGCTTTGTGGAAGTCAATGAGTAAACCACCCCATTTTTCTATCTCCTTTGTACTTTTTTCATGATCTTCAATATATTGTTGATAGTATTTGGTTTTTCGATGCAGGTCTCGGAGACAATTTTGTAACTCCTTCTGCATATTTTTTTGATTAGCTCGACTCCTATCTTTAAAGGATCTTTCCGATCTGGCTACACTTCTATTGTATTCACTAATTATTACCCCTATGTGATTGTAGCGAGGATTAGATGACTTAATGATGCTTTGGTTAATATCGCCTATGGAAACATTTTCTGCTTGAATACCACTAACTGCTGACTGCCAGCTAGAAAAATTTTCTTTATTACTCATGATAATTTCCTTAGCATCATAGATTTAGATACAGTTAATAAAATAATGAGAAATCTTAAGAACTCAGCTTTGCTGTTTAACATTGCCAATTTTAAGATCACCACCAATCTTTAAATCAGTAGCAGCTTCCTGATTTACTGATCTAGCAGATTTAGCAATTTGGCTTACATCACTAATTCCGGCACTCCCTGAAACATCAACCCCTTTCAGAAATACCTGATTTACTTCGCTGTCTGACTTTAGTTCATCTACTAGAGCTTTCAACATATTTGCAAAGACTTCATCCTGTGAAACCTGCATTTCCAGAATTGTCTGAAACATTTTCTTATTCGCTTCTGTAGGACTCTCCTCAGCTTGCGTTAAGATTCCTTCGACCCCTTTAGCCCTAAATTTTTCTCGGATCACATTTATCAACTGACCAATTTTGTTGATTACAGCCTCCCCTAGTTTTTCCCCACTCTTCTCAAAAACCTTGAATATCACAGTTGAAGCGATCGTTGCTGTAGTTAAAGGTTCCATAAATCACCTAATAAATATTTTCAATTATTGCAAAAGTTTAAGATATAAAACTTAACTTTCAATAATTTCACTTTTGCTTATGACAAGGTTATTGCGTACAGTACTGAATATTAGGGACTTTCAAATAAAAAAAGTCTTTAAAGCTTGTATTTAGAGAGGTTCATCATCAATTTACTACAGTACTACGCTTATTAGAATGTTGTGTATTAAAATTATGATCGCATACCCCCTGTCCTAGGCATTTGCACAAAACTAGCTCTCAGTATATATCCGTAAAACAGTATTTTCACTGAACTACACATAATTTAATGTTTGTCAATCTTTAATGGACTGGCTTTCTAGGAAACAAGATTTTCCAAGAGTTTTTGTGTAATTCTCTAAGTGTTTAAACGGCTTTGAATATTTTTCCCACAAATCTGCGTAAATTGCTTTGTACCTGTTGTAGCCATTAATAATATCTGGAAATATTGACTTTCTGGGAAAGAGCAAAGGTAGAAATTTCAACCTGCTCTATGTCATATTGTTTCCAAGTGATACAATCTAAAATCCAAAATCTAAAATTGGTTAATTCATCCCCCCGTACCATGCTGGTATATTGCAGTAAAAAACACGCAAATAATGATAGTCACAGTTTTTGTACTAACTGTGGGGAAGCATTACCTTTGACTGTAGGACAGGTGATCGATAATCGTTATGAAATTGCGCGTATATTGGGACAAGGTGGTTTTGGTCGGAGCTATTTGGCGATTGATAGGCAAAAATCGCGCCAAACCTGTGTTTTAAAGGAATTTGCGCCCCAAATTGTCAAACCGCAGGATTTACAAAAAGCCAAAGAACTATTTGAACGGGAAGCAAGTGTCCTTAAAAAAATTCAGCATCCCCAAATTCCGCGTTTTCACGCTTCCTTTGCAGCAAAAATTGGCACTAAAGATTTTTTCTTTTTAGTCCAAGATTATGTTGAGGGTGCAAATTATTACCAATTATTTGAAAATCGTCGAGGTCAGGGAAAATCTTTTAGTGAGGAGGAAGTTGTTAACCTCATGCACAATATTCTCCCTGTGCTGACTTATATTCATTCTCTAGATATTGTTCACCGGGATATATCACCGGATAATTTAATTTTACGCCAAAGTGATAATTTACCTGTATTGATTGATTTTGGTGGGGTGAAACAATTACCAGCTTCTCAGGGTTTTTGGCGGACTCAGTTGGGAGGTAATGGGACTTTATTAGGTAAAAAAGGTTACGCACCTGAAGAACAGTTAATCCAAGGGAAGGTGTTTAAGAGTAGTGATTTATACTCTTTAGCGGTGACGGCTTTGGTGTTAGTGACTGGGAAGGAACTGCAATCACTCTATGACAGCTATAACGGGAATTGGGATTGGGGAAAGGAAATTAAGGTAAGTCCGAAATTAGAAGCTGTCTTAAAAAAGATGTTGGCATATAAGCCGAGCGATCGCTATCAAAAAGCTGAACAAGTTCTCAAAGACTTACCTGCATCATCTTTTATCCAAACAGCAAATACCATTCCACCCACTGTTAATAGCCAAAATGTCTACATGACTAAGTTGAAAACAATGGTAGCTGCACCAGGTATAAAGAGTGTTAAAGCTATCAGCAGTAAATTCCATAGTCGGACTCAACTTGCTGTTCAACAGATACCAATGCCAATATGGTTGCGTCCTTTTGCTGTCAGCTTTTTGGGAACTAGTGCCATTGTTTTAACTGGTGCGGGGGTTTTTGCAGCAGGAAATTTTGTCTATCGTTCAGTCACATCTATTACAGTCCCGACAATTTCACTTCCACAAATACCCTTAGGAGGAGAACCAAACACTCAACCCGTTAATGATAAAAAAACAGCTCGCAGTCTGGAAAAAATTTCTAATCGTCGTCAACAGCTAGAAATTCCTTCAGGATTTTTTACACGAACTGTAGATGAGATATTTTATACTAGTAAGCCAGAGTTAAGAGGACGTACCCTCACTGGAAACCCAGAAGATGCAGCATTACGGGAACAATGGTATGGTGTTGCGGAGGAATTGTTGAATAAAATAGAACGTGCAAAGCTCAGTGTTTCAGCCCGTAGGAAACTGGGAAGTTATACTAGACAAGATTATGAAACTTGGGGGAAACTAGCACAGTCAGGTAAATTGGGTAAATATAAAACTATTGAACAACTGAAAGCAGACACATATCAAAAATTTGACCCGTTGTTTCCTGGTCAAGTGCGTGGGAAACTAAATCAGCAAACCTTTTTACAAATTTGGTATGCGATCGCATCTGATAAAGTAAGTGGTAGGTGATTGGTAATTGGTGATTGGCTTCCGCCGTGAGCGTCAGCCGAACGGTAATTGGTGATAAAGCAATGAAAAATTAAACATTAAACCTTAAAAATCAGCTAATTTCTCTGTTTCCTGTTCCCTGTTCCCTGTTCCCTATTCCCAATGACTAATCTTTATTGTTCTCAAGGTCATCAAAATCCGTCGGGTAGTAAGTTTTGTCTCCAATGTGGGGAGAAAATGTCGGATATCCCTACAACTTCTGGTAGCAATGGTATTCAAGCAGGACAAACTTTAGGCGATCGCTATGTTATTGTACGTCAACTCGGACAAGGAGGGTTTGGACGTACTTATTTAGCTGAAGATATCAACCGCTTTCGGGAACCTTGCGTTTTAAAAGAATTCTCTCCCCAAGTTCAAACTCCCTACGTTGTCCAAAAAGCAGCAGAACTCTTTCAGAGAGAAGCAAGTGTTCTTTATAACCTACAGCATCCCCAAATTCCCCGGTTCCGGGAACTGTTACGCATCAACCTAGTAGGGAAAGAATACCTATTTTTGGTGCAAGATCATGTAGATGGCGACACTTATAATACTTTACTAAATAACCGCAAACAGCAAGGTTTACGATTTACAGAAACAGAAGTACGTCAGTTATTACAGCAAATTTTACCAGTACTGGAATACATCCACTCTGTCGGTGTCATTCATCGTGATATTTCTCCTGATAACTTAATGCTTCGCACGGTTGATCAATTACCCGTATTAATTGATTTTGGTGGTGTCAAACAAGTAGCCGCAACAGTCGCTTCTCAATATTACCAAAGCGGTGCTATGACATCCCCCCCTGCGGCAACCTTATTAGGCAAAATAGGATTTGCACCCCCAGAACAAATGCAAACCGGTGTGGTGTCTCCCCACAGTGACTTATATGCTTTAGCTGTCACAGTATTAGTTTTACTGACAGGTAAACAACCCCAAGAACTTATTGATAATTATGATTTTACTTGGCAATGGCGACGAGAAATAAGCCTCAGTCCCATGCTAGGACAGATAATAGATAAAATGTTATCGCCAGCTGTAAGCGATCGCTATCAAACAGCCCGTCAAGTTTTAGATGCACTCAACCCCCAACCAGCAACCTATCCCCCCACAGAACTACCTCATCATACCAACCCACCAGTACCTGCTTACGTTCCCACATCTGCAACTGTTGCTGTATCTTCTCCCTCAACCCCCAAAACCCCAATACCTCAACCTGTCAATGCACCCATTCCCCAACCCCCAAGCATTTGGACACCAACAAACATTTTCATTGTCACCTTAGCTTTATCAGCTAGTATCGGTCTACTGTGGTGGGGAAGCAATAACCGCACAAGGAATATAGGAGGAAGTGACCCTTTAATTACATCTAGTCCTACCCCTAGCGAAACCCCAACCCCAGAACCTTCAGATAATTATTCCCCAGCAGAAAAAGCACGCAAACAAAAATTAAATAATCTCCGGGAACAGTTAGATATCAGTAATGGCTTTTATGTGAGTTTAATTAATCAAGTTTTTTGGGAAAAGAACCCTAGCTTAGAAGGGCGTACCCTAAGCGATAGTCCAGAAGATGAAAGTTTGAGGTCGGAATGGGATAAGACCGCCTCAGAAGTCCTAGAAAAGCTCTCAGGACTCAGTTCTAACACTCGTCGTCAGCTAGGAACTTACACTCCTTCAGAACGCGATCGCTGGAAGGTCGAAGTTAATAAAGTTAACGTTGGTAGTCGTTCTTTATATGATTTAGGTGATGCCGCTTTTTTAAATAAATTTCCCGAACAGAAAGGTAAAGATTTTCTCAAACAACCCATTGGCCAAGTTTGGTATGGTTTTGTCAATGATCAACTAAATGCTATCCTCTCAAACAGCGCATTTCAAAGAATAGTTTTTCCTGAAGGTGGTATTAGTAAAACAGTTAGCGGCACTCTGCAACCTGGTAGGGGTAAAGTATTTATCGCTGGACTGGCCAAAGAACAAAATATGGAAGTTGAACTAGAAGCAAATTCCCAAATTTTGCTATCAATTTATTCTCCTTCTGGGAAAGTGACATTTTTAGAAGATTCTCAACAACGTACTGTTTCTAAAAAATTACCAGAAACAGGATTTTATGAATTTGTAGTTGTTTCCACAGCCACGAAACCATTAGATTATCAACTGACTCTGACAGCAGAAACTCCAACACCACCAGAACCAACTGAAACCCCAACCGAAACTCCGACAGCAAACCCAACCGAAACCCCAACAGCAACTCCAACCGAAACTCCAACCGAAGCACCGAAAAACTAAGAAGTAAAACTAAAGCGTGTCACCCTTAATTAGGGATTACGCAAGTGTCACATTGAATATTTTTTGTAGGTGCGTCAGATATCAAAAATCTGTTGATAATAACCAATTTAGAGGTTTGACGCATTGCAATACCTGTTGGTTACAGCGGTTTCCGCTATTTGCAATAATGCCATTTATACAAATATATTCCAGAACTAATGCAATTAAGAGAACTCCATAAAAAACATGATCCAATAAAGTAGGGGTAATTCATGAATTACCCCTACTTTCGCGGGGGACAAGCTTTAGGGGAATGATATTAAAACAGGATCAATCATTCTATGGAGTTCTCTAAATGTAAATTATCGCATTTAATTAATTCATATAATTCAATAACCGCTATGCTTAGATGATATATCTGTGAAATTTTCACAAATATGCTGTTTAAGTATAGGAGATGACTATGCTCATAGAGTTTAGTATTGGTAATTACAGATCATTCAAAGATAAAGTCACTTTTAGTATGGTAGCGGCTAATATCGTCGCTAAAGAAAAAGAACTCGATGAAAATAATGTTTTTGCAGTAGATGATGAGCTTAAATTACTCAAAAGTGCTGCAATTTATGGTGCTAATGCTAGTGGTAAAAGCAATCTAGCAAAAGCACTCAAATTTATGAAATGGTTTATGATTAACTCCTCTAAAGAAACGCAAAGTACGGAAAAAATAGGAGTTGAACCATTTGGGTTAAGTACGGAAACAGAAAATCAACCATCTTTTTTTGAAATCGTGTTTATATTGGATGGTAAAAAATATAGATATGGTTTTGAAGCTACTCAAGAAAGCATAGTTTCAGAATGGCTATTTTATGTTCCCAAGACAAGAGAAACTCGGCTCTTTGAACGGGTTTATGATGGAAAAACTGATAAAATGGAATATCTATCTAAAACATTTAAAGGTGAAGGTATTCACCCAAAAACTAGACGAAATGCGCTTTTTCTTTCAGTGGCTGCTCAATTTAACGTGGAAATAGCTGATAAAATACTAAATTGGCTCACAATTAAACTACAAATTATTTCCGGCTTAGATAATAGAGATTATTTCGATTATACATTTCGCTGTCTGACAGAGAATAATGATTTTAGAGAAGAAATTATTCAATTAATTAAAAAATTAGATTTAGGTATTAGAGAAATAAGAATAAATGAACCAGAAATAAAGTATTTTAAAGCTTCGGAACTTCCTAGCCATGCCAATTCTTCTCAAGAAATGCAAAATAAATTCATAGATTATACGATTAAATCTATATTGCAAAAAGCACCTCCTATTAATACTGTACATCAAAAATTTGATGAGCAAGGTAATTCTATTTCTATGGAATTGTTTGACTTAGATAATCAAGAATCTGAAGGAACTCAAAAAATATTTGCTATTGCTGGGTTATTAATAGATACTCTTAAAAATGGTAATACTTTGATCTTTGATGAATTTGACGCGAGACTTCACCCTTTAATCAGTAAAGCAATTGTTGAATTATTTAACTCAAAGGAAACAAATTTTAATAATGCACAACTAGTATTTATGACTCACGATACCAACTTGCTGAGTAATAAACTTTTTCGGAGAGATCAGATTTGGTTTACCGAAAAAAACAAATATGGTGCTACAGATTTATATTCCTTAGCTGAATATAAAATTAGAAATGATGCTTCTTTTGAAAGTGACTACATTAAAGGTAGATATGGCGCTATTCCTTTTATTGGTAATTTAAATCAAATTATGGGTGAATCTAATGCCTAAAAAAAGTTCGATTGCATCATCATCTCGTGGTTATTCTGATAGAAAAGTTGCAACTAGAGATATCATAGAAAGATTTTTAATTATTTGTGAAGGTGACAAAACTGAACCAAATTACTTTAGGTGTTTTCGTGTTCCTAAAGATGTAATTGATGTCAGAGGTTTTGGATATAATCCCAGTAAGTTAGTAGAAAAAGCAAAAGAATTAAAAAGTCAAGGAGATTATGATCAGATTTGGTGTGTATTTGATAGAGATGATTGGACTAAACAGGATTTTAATAATGCTATTGCCAATGCTAAAAGAGAAGGATTTCAAATTGCTTACTCTAATGAAGCGTTTGAATTATGGTATGTATTGCACTTTGAATTTTTACATAGTGGACTTCCTAGAAAAGATTATATTACTAAGTTAGAAAAATGGCTAAAACATAAATATAAAAAGAATAGTGATATAATTTATGAGGAGTTAGAGATTTTTCAATCTACAGCAATCAAACACGCTAAAAATCTTCTTAATCAATATGCTCCTCAAAATCCAGAAAGTGATAATCCTTCAACTACAGTACATCTGTTAGTTGAAGCACTAAATAAATTTATTCGATAATGCTTAACTGATAAAAATTAATACTTTATACCTTTGCAGATTGGATAATTTGATGATAATTTACTGTTCAATCATCACTGCAAATTCTTCCAAAGCCTGAAAACTCCCTACCTGCCAACTACGTTCAATAGTATTAGGGATAATCTGAGTAATATCTAAATCCTCAAAATAGGGACTTTTTTCTGACTTGATATATTTCCCATTTTCCAACAAATAAATAGCAAGCTTCCCACTATCAAATATCCATAATTCTGGAACACAAATTGCTTCATAAGCATCAAGAGTTGTTTTTGATGTGAGGTCAGTTTCTATAGCTAAATCTGGTGGTGGATCATCTGGTTGTAAACGTCTACGTCCAATCATTCTTTGATAATTTTGAATATAAAAACAAGCATCCGGTTCAACTCCTGCTGTACCTTGTTTTTTAAAAGTTGTTGAACCAAAGGGTTGATATTTAATTCCCTTATGTTTCAGCAATATTTTGACAAGATCAGAAATCAAATCTTTGGAAATTTCATGTTCAGGTAAAGGAACCATAATTTCTAAATCACCCTGGTTGTAGGCAATTCGTGAAGCTCGTTTTTCTCCCAGTTCTTGTAAAATAGATTCAAATTCTTCCCAGGTAACATCTGGAATGGTAACTGTACTACCAGGTGTCAGTTGCATTTGGCTTACGGGTTTGAAAATGGGAATAGCTACACTCATAGCATTTATTATTCTTGATAGATCAAGTCTAACAAAAACTAGGGTGGGCAATGCCCACCAAAATTGACTAAACCTTAAACTTCTCAGTGATTCTCTTCATTGCTTCTTCTACATTCTCCCGACTATTAAATGCAGAAATGCGGAAGTAACCTTCACCCGCAGCACCAAAACCTGAACCTGGTGTTCCTACAACGTTAACGGTTTGCAATAGCTTATCAAAAAATTCCCAACTGGATAAACCATTAGGAGTCTTCACCCACACATAAGGTGCATTCACACCACCATAAACTGATAAACCTGCGTTGGTGAGTTGTTCACGGATAATTTTAGCGTTTTCTAAATAGAAACTTACCAAAGCTTTGATTTGCGCTTGTCCTGCTTCTGAATAAACTGCTTCTGCACCTCTTTGGACAATGTAAGAAACACCGTTAAATTTGGTAGATTGACGACGGTTCCAGAGTTTCCATAATTCTACGTCAGAACCATCTGCGGCTTTAGCGGTGAGGTTTTTGGGAACAACGGTTAAAGCGCAACGTGTGCCGGTGAAACCTGCATTTTTGGAGAAAGAACGAAACTCAATTGCACAATCTCTAGCACCTTCAATTTCATAGATAGAATGGGGCAGGGTAGGATCGGTAATGTAGGCTTCGTAAGCAGCATCAAAGAAAATAATCGAACCGTTGGCTTTGGCGTAGTTTACCCACGCTTGTAAATGTTCTTTGGTAGCAGTTGCACCGGTGGGGTTGTTGGGAAAGCAGAGATAAATTAAATCAACTTTTTGGGAAGGTATTTCTGCGGTGAAGTTGTTATCTGCGGTGACAGGTAAATAAACTAAACCTTCAAATTCGCCTTTTTCATTAGCGTCTCCAGTGTTACCCGCCATGACGTTGGTATCTACGTAAACGGGATATACAGGGTCAGTAACGGCGATAACGTTATTTTTGCCAAAAATCTCTAAAATGTTGCCTGAGTCGCACTTGGAACCGTCAGAAATGAAGATTTCATCAGCTTCTATGGCTGCACCTCGTGCTTGGAAGTCTTGGATAGCGATTTTTTCCCTTAACCAAGCATAACCTTGTTCTGGGCCATATCCTTTGAAGGTAGAGCGATCGCTCATTTCTTCCACTGCTTTAATCATTGCAGTCCGGCAAGCTTCTGGCAAGGGTTCAGTTACATCACCAATTCCCAATCTGATGATTTTAGCATCTGGGTTAGCTTGGGCGAAGGCATTTACACGGCGGGCAATTTCTGGGAACAGGTAGCCAGCCTTGAGTTTCAAGTAGTTGTCGTTAATAGTAGCCATTCTAGATTTTGAAGAAACGCACTAAAATAGCTTACTGTAAATAATTCCAGGACTTATGCAAAAACTCTCTGAAACCTTCTTTTCTTCGAGACGCTGCCTAAACGTAGTTCATTATAGAAAGAAGATTTTTATCACCAAATAGAATAAGCCGCTACAGGTCTTATCCTGAGACGACTTGGGAATTTTAGGCCACATCCAAGTTTTATTAACCTTGAATGTCAGCCATCAAATTTTATGGAATATTAATTAGGAAGGGTGCGACGACGACGAGCCATTACCATTCCAGTAGCAACTAAACCTAAACCTACTAAAGAAGCTGGTTCGGGAACTTTGTTCTTAGGAGGCTCTTGAGACTTGATATTAGAGAGAAACAATGAAGCATGAGATAAACCTTGAGCGGTTCCTTGTTTATTTGTGGAAACACCAATGGTGTTATATACTGCCTGCAAAGTTTTACCTTGGAAATTTTCAAAGAGATAGGCACTATAACTAGTACTAGCTTTCAGACTCACTACAAATGTCTTGCCTAAAAAGCTTGTCAAGTTTCCTGCCAATGTCAAATCACCATCAGCAGTGTTATCTGCGGTAAAATCACCACTATCTGATTTGCCAGCCAAAGTCCATTGCACGCCAGTACCAATTTCGCTACTAAACAAATTATTATTTAATTTACTTAGTAAAGTGCCTTTTTCGCCTGTATCATTACCTTCAAATGCACCCTCACAAGCTGTAGCACTGAATGCGCCAAACTTAACATCTGAATTATTACAAGCAAGACCAGTTAGGCCACCGTCAGCAATGCTGCTGCTAACAACTTTATCGGTTTCAGCTTTAGCGGCTTCAGCGTCTTTAGCGTCTTTAGCGTCTTTAGCGTCTTTAGCAGCTTTAGCGGCTTCAGCGTCTTTAGCAGCTTCAGCAGCTTTAGCAGCTTCAGCGTCTTTAGCGGCTTTAGCAGCTTCAGCGTCTTTAGCGTCTTTAGCGTCTTTAGCGTCTTTAGCGGCTTTAGCGTTATCGGCACCACCTTTCTCAGCATATGCTGGCGCAGCGATTGAAGTATAAACAATTCCAGTTGCTAATAATGCAGAAGCTAGTAAAGTGGAGAATTTAGATTTCATCTAACTTGGTTCCCTTAGTTATTTGTGTAAGTTTTCGTTTGTTATTGCCGATGTATTCTATCTTACGATCATTTTTTGAGATGTCAAACAGCAAAGGTATTATTTTTGCCATACTTTTATATAAGTAAAGCTTGTTTGAAGGTAAGATAAAGTTGCGCTAGGGTGATTGACAATGCTTGACCGTGTAGAAAAAATGCTTGACAACCACCATTAAGCCTTGTCCAACAAGCTCTTCCCAACTCAGCCGAAATTTATAAATGTAGGATTTTGTGCAGTATGGGGGTAGCTTAAAAACTCCATCAAAATAGATAGTAGTCAATTTCTATGAAGACAAATTACGGGAAATTACGTATATTTTATCCATATAGCAGAGATGATAGTTAATCTATTCCCATTTACTTATGTATGTAAACGGCTGAAAGCATGATAAATCGATCCTGTAATGGATACAGAAGTCATGATCATGACGACAACAGTGGTGAAAATATGTATCTTACGGATATGTAAACCAAATCATAAAAACCCAAAATCACATCAACTATGATTCAAAATTTTGATCATGCGAGAATTTCTATCATCATTCCGACTCTGAATGAAGCGGAAAATATCAAAAATGCGATCGCAAGTACCCAACCCAGTACAAATATAGAAATAATTATCGTTGATGGTGGTTCTCAAGATAGTACAACAGCGATCGCACATTCATTAGGTGCAACTGTCATCTCCTCTCAACCTGGACGTGCAGTACAAATGAATGCTGGTGCAGCAGTCGCTACTGGTGAAATTCTCCTCTTTCTCCATGCTGATACCCGTTTACCACCTGGATTTGATGACATGATTCGCACCACCTTACAACAACCGGGGATTATAGCTAGTGCTTTTGCATTGCGGATAGATGCACCGCATTGGGGTTTGCGACTGGTAGAATGGGGAGTGGAAGTGCGATCGCGCTTTTGGCAAATGCCCTATGGTGATCAAGCAATTTTTTTAACTCAAATAGCATTTGCAAAAATTGGTAACTTTCCTGAACTGCCAATAATGGAAGACTTTGAACTCATCCGCAGGTTAAAAAATCAGGGCAAAATCTCTCTTATTTCCATACCTGTAATTACATCCTCCCGCAGATGGTTAAAAAAAGGAATTTTCATCACCACCTTCCTTAATCAAATCATCATCTTTGCCTATCTAATCGGTATTTCACCAGAACGCATCCGTAAATTGTATCGTTGGGAAAAATTTAGGAGAATTTAATCTCTTTCTCATTTAAAGAGCGTATTTTAGGAGATGATAATTGGTAAAAATCGGATTAACCCCATAATGCCAAAGCATAAATCCAGATTAAATAGCAAACTACAACTATTATTATTAAGTTTTTTAATTGCCACCCTGATTATTGCCACTAAATTTATTAATTTTCAGGAACCTTTACAAATTTTAGTAACTTGGGTACAAAATTTAGGCATTTTTGGGCCAATTGCATTTATTATTATCTACAATTTGGCAACCTTGCTGTTTATTCCTGGTTCCCTACTAACCCTCAAAGGTGGTTACTTATTTGGTCTATTTTGGGGTTCTGTATATGTATTAATAGCCGCACTGATCGGATCTATTTTAGCTTTTGCAATTGGACGTTATCTATCACAAGACTATATTTGCCGGCAGCTTGAAAAATATCCTAAATTTAAAGCCATTGATTTAGCAGTTGCTAAAGAAGGATGGAAAATCGTCTTACTAACTCGGCTTTCTCCCATCTTTCCCTTCAATTTATTAAATTATGCTTTTGGAGTCACAAAAGTCTCCCTCAAAGACTATATATTCGGTTCACTTGGCATAGTTCCTGGTACAGTAATGTACGTTTACATAGGCTCAATAGCTGGTAACATTGCCATGATTAACACACCAAATCAAGCAACCAATCCAGAAACGCAAACTTGGCAATGGATAATGCAAGTGATTGGTTTAACCGCTACAATCAGCATGACTTATTATCTAACGAAAATTGCTCAAAAAGCTCTCAATCAAACTGTGTCGGTAGTCGAAAATTTACACTCCCTGAATGACCAATCAAATATCTAAATAAAAATAATCTACATCTCCCAGAACTTTTAAATTATGAGTAATCCCATTTCCACAAAAACCTTTCAGGACTTATGCAAATCACATATTAGTAGGGTGCGTCAGACCTATAATTTTTTTATTATCAACAGACTTACGATATCTGACTCACCTGCAAAAAATATTAAATGTGACACTTGCAGCAGTACTGCCTTAATCATTAACAAAAACTTCCAAAAATTAGCAAAGCTGTGTACTTTTACCTTATTCGCATTTAGCATAGCTGGCTTATTACATACAGACTTAGCCTTAGCGCAAGAATCTATTAATTCATCTTCCTTTAATCCTCAAGAAATTTTACGCAATGCCTTACAGTGGATTGATAATTTGGGTACAGTGGGGGCAATAGCCTTTATTGGCATTTATATTATTGCCACAGTTGCATTTTTACCCGGTTCAATTCTCACCTTAGGTTCTGGGATAGTCTTTGGCGTAATTTGGGGATCTATATATGTTTTTATTGGTGCAACTATAGGTGCAACAGCAGCATTTATAGTAGGACGTTATCTAGCTAGAGGCTGGGTTTCTCAGAAAATTGCCGATAACAAAAAATTTGCAGCTATTGATCAAGCTGTAGGTAGAGAAGGATTAAAAATCGTTTTATTAATGCGACTTTCGCCAATATTTCCTTTCAACTTATTAAACTACGCTTTGGGAATTACCGGCGTTTCTCTCAAAGATTATTTTATCGGTTCTATAGGGATGATACCCGGAACAATTATGTATGTCTACATTGGTTCCCTAGCTGGAAACTTAGCACTAATTGGGACTGACGCTCAACCAGGTAATCCTACTTTAGATTGGGTAGTTAGAATTGCAGGTTTAATAGCCACAGTTGCGGTTTCATTGTACGTTGCTCATATAGCCAAAAATGCACTAGAAGATGATATTTTATAAAAATTATTATCGCTATTTTTATATTCAGGCGGGGTTTACCCGCCCTCTATTCTATTACATCCTGCCTCCTGCCTCCTGCCTCCGAACTCCTGCTGTTAAACTTCTTTTCTTAGCTTTTCCACCACTTGATGCAAATCACCCGTATTCAGACGATAACTCAAAGGATGAACAATTAGCCTGGCCGTACTTTCATACAAAGTTGCAATTTCCACCAAACCATTTTCGCGCAAAGTCTTACCCGTAGAAACGATATCCACGATCGCTTCAGACATCCCTGTAATTGGTCCCAGTTCTACTGAACCATACAAAGGAACTATTTCTATAGGCAAATCCAGACTTTGAAAATATTCCCGCGCACAATTGACATATTTAGAAGCAACTCGACCATGAGCAGGTAAATCTACAGGCAACTTGTAAGAACTAGAAGCTTTTACCGCCACACACATTCTACAATAACCAAATTGCAAATCCACTAATTGTGCAACTTGCGGTTTTTTTTCTTGTAGTACATCGTAACCAACAATACCCAGTTGCGCCTGACCATATTCTACATAAACAGGTACATCTTGCGCCCGTACTAACAGACCTTTCGCTTGTCCACTAGCATCAGAAATTTGCAGTTGGCGGTTTCCAGAATCTAAAAAAGCACTAAAATCTAATCCTACCGATTGCAACAGCCGGATGCTATTTTTAAGTAATTCCCCTTTTGGTAGTGCAACAGTCAGCATTCTTTTTCTTGGTGTCTTTATCTTTGCGGTTAATTATATGCTTACTACAAGCAGCATGAGAATTTTATTAGTTGATGATGAAGTTGAACTCACAGATCCCTTAAGCCGCATCTTAACTCGTGAAGGTTATATTGTAGATACTGCCTATCATGGAACAAGCGGCAGCCAACTGGCACAAGCAAGAACTTATGACTTACTAATTTTAGATTGGATGTTGCCAGGAAAAACAGGGTTGGAAATTTGTCAGGAATTACGCCAACAAGCTAAAACTACCCCTGTTCTATTTCTCACAGCCAAAGATACTTTAGACGACCGTGTGCAAGGTTTAGATGCTGGTGCAGATGATTATTTAGTAAAACCTTTTGAACTGCGGGAGTTACTAGCAAGAGTCCGTGCTTTGTTGCGCCGATCAGGTGTTGAGTTGCACAGCACTTCATCAGTACGCTTAGTAGTAGCTGATTTAGAACTAGATGTAGAAAACCAAATATCCTATCGTCAAGGGAGAATTATTGAGCTATCCCAAAAAGAAAGCCAGCTACTACAATATTTTATGGAACACGCCGGACAATTGCTGACTCACGGGCAGATTATGCAACATTTATGGCAAGATAATGAACAACCGGGAAGTAATGTCATCGCTGCATTAATTCGCTTATTGCGGCGTAAAATTGAAGTAAATAATGAATCTGCACTCATTCATACAGTTTATGGCAAAGGCTATCGTTTTGGCTCTGCGGTAATGGAATAAGTTTACCTTCATATTTCTACTCTCAGTTGTAGAAAAGCGCTTTTTTCAAATATACTAAAAACTGGTTAAAAGTGTCATTCTGAACGAAGTGAAGAATCTCCGAGATACTTCGCTGCACTACGTTACGCTCAGTATGACATAAGTCCAATTTTCAACCGTTTGCAGTATAATCTAAATTTATAACAGCAAAATTTCATCTAAAAAATCATAAGTACAAATATTAATCTCATGATAATAAAATAATATGAAATTACTACCTAATTTATTAACTTTACCAAAATTATCTTTTAAACAAAAACAAATTTTTCTACTTATAGTATTAATTATTTTAGGTTATCTTGGTAACTATTTTAAAGTAACACTTTTTTTTGGTGTGGACTTTTTATTTGGGAGTATAGCTGTTTTACTTGTGGTAGCTATTTATGGATGCTTTTGGGGAACAATTGCCGCCATTATTAGTAGCAGTTATACCTACGTATTATGGTCACATCCTTATGCAATTATCATCTTTACTTGTGAAGCGCTTTTTGTCGGATTATTATTACGTAAAAAAAGTCAAAATTTACTTTTATTAGATGGCATTTACTGGATTTTAATAGGTATGCCATTGGTTTCTATATTTTATGGTGGAGTATTAAATGTTGCTGAACTAGGAATGTGGTTAATTATAGTTAAGCAAGCTATCAATGGTTTTTTTAATGCCATAATCTCTAGTTTAATACTTAATTATTTATCTATCGAGCAATGGTTAAAATGCAAAAAGACTAAACATACAATTTCTTGGCAACAATCCCTATTTACTTTATTGGTAGCTTTTGTATTTTTCCCCGTCATGGCTATTAATATGAATAATGCCATACGCGCAGTTGAAGATCTTGAAAATAACATTATTAAAGATATAAATTCATTTTCAGTAGAGTTAATAAATGATATAAAAAACTGGCAAAATAACAATATAACAAGTTTAAGCACAATTGCCAACTCTTTTTTTCAGGTTAATAAAAATACCGCTATTAAATTTGATGAATCAATTATTAAAAATATTCAACCGCTATTTCCTCAATTTCAGGAAATTTATATAGTTAATAGCTTAGGAGAAATTATTAAATCATCTCCAATGAACATAAAATCGGATATCAATGTTAGTCAAAGGGCTGATTTCCAGAAATTAAAAAAATATCAGTCCTCAGTCACAACTGATATATTATCTATATCTATAGAAGGCAGAAAACGTGATTTTTTAAACTTAGGTGTGCCAATTATTCAAGATCATAAATTCATGGGTGCTGTTTTTGGTGAAATAAATCTAGAAGAATTAAGTACAATAAGTTATAAAAAAAACCTAGAACAAAATTTTTATGTCACCATTTTAGATAAAAAAAGCCGTGTACTTTCCACTAATTTAGAAAAAATAAAGATCCTAGAAACTTTTAATCCTTACCAAAATAAAAAAATCACCAAGCTGAATCACAATGTTGTTCATTTGCTACCAAACTTATCCAATATACCCGCTATATGGAGGTGGGAAAGATCCTTGTATTCGCAAATCAGTTCTTTAGATAATATTTTTTCAGCAGAATTACTTGTTCAAGTACCCACTAAACCCCAAATAGATTATATTCGTAAAATATATATAAAAAATTTATCAATCATGTTATTCACTGCTGTCATAGCTCTGGTAGCAGCTATTATTCTTAGTAACAAATTAGTCCAGCCTATGTTGAGATTAACTCAGATTACTACGGATTTACCACAAAAAATACTGGCACAAGAAGAAATTATTTTAACAAATAGTAATATTGCCGAAATAGATTCTCTGACTCGCAATTTTCAATCTATGATATTGGCACTAAATCAAATGTTTCAAAACATTATAAATACCAATGAAACACTTGAAGAACGTGTAGAAACTCGCACTCAGGAATTATCTATTATTAATGATGAACTAGCATCTGAAGTACACCGTAGACAAAAAATAGAAGAAATTTTAAGGGAAAGAGAAGAACGTTACGAACTAGCAATTTCTGGCACTAATGATGGGATTTGGGATTGGAATTTGCTCACTGGGGAGGTTTATTACTCACCTGCTTGGATGAGAATTTTGGGTTACGAGAAAGAACTATTACCTCATTTATTGTCTACCTGGTCAGATAATGTTCATGCTGATGAACTGGAACAAGCAATGCAGCATATAAATGACCACTTGGAGGGGAAAACAGATATTTATCAATGTAGCTATCGCATGAAACATCGCAATGGAAATTATATTTGGATAGCTGCAAAAGGAAAGTGTATTCGTGATGAACAAAGCCAACCTTATCGCTTTGTAGGCATAATTACAGATATTACAGATAAAAAAATAGCTGAGGAACAACTCAAATCAGCGAAAGAAGAAGCGGAAATTGCGAACCTGACTAAGAGCGAGTTCCTAGCAACTATGAGTCATGAAATTCGTACACCAATGAATGCAGTAATTGGTATGACTGGACTGCTATTAGACACACAACTTACACCACAACAATTAGAGTTTGCAGAAATTATTCGCAATAGTGGTGATGCTATGTTGACGTTGATTAATGATATTCTTGATTTCTCTAAAATTGAGTCTGGTAAGTTAGAGATAGAAGAACAAATTTTCAACTTGAGAACTTGTCTTGAAGAATCGTTAGATTTAGTAGCTCCCAAAGCTAGTGAAAAAGGATTAGAGCTTGCTTATCTAATGTATCCAGAAACATATGAAGTAATTAGTGGAGATGTTACCCGTTTAAGGCAAATTTTAGTAAACCTGCTCAGTAATGCAATTAAGTTTACTAATTCTGGTGAAGTGATCATCTCTGTCACTAGCCAGATCAAAGATCAGTCAGATTCTGAATTTATTTCTCAACGAAACTCTCAGTTATACGAAATTAAATTTACTGTTAAAGATACAGGAATCGGTATTCCTGAAGATAAAATGCACAGGCTCTTCAAACCATTCAGTCAAGTTGATGCTTCCACCACTCGTCATTATGGTGGTACAGGTCTAGGATTGGTAATTAGTAAGCGACTGACTGAATTAATGGGGGGTAAAATGTGGGTTGAAAGTACGGTTGGTCAAGGCTCTAATTTTGTATTTACTATTGTTAGTCCTTTTGTTGGAAAGTCAGATATTAAATATGATGATAATCATCACCACTCAATTTATAATAAACGCTTATTGATAGTTGATGATAATATTACGAATCGTCAAGTACTGATTCTACAATCTCAGTCTTTTGGTATGGTTGCTGTACCCGCTGCATCGGGAAAAGAAGCACTCAAGTATCTTCAGGAACAACAATTTGATATTGCTATATTAGATATGCAGATGCCAGAAATGGATGGTTTGACTCTGGCAGCAGAAATTCGTAAGCTGAATAATTGTGAGCGATTACCTTTAGTGATGTTAACATCTATTGGTAATGGGCAGAGCAATACAAATTACCAGAACTTAAATCTTGAGCTTGTAGCTTATCTGACCAAGCCTATCAAGAAGGCTAATCTTTTAAATATTTTGATTAATATTTCTAAAAATAATGTTGTCATGCCTAAAGAGAATAATTATCAGGACGCGCAATCAAAATTTGATTCTCATATGGCAGAAAAAATTCCCCTAAAAATTCTTGTGGCTGAAGATAATGTAGTGAATCAGAAAGTAGCTATTAATATTTTACAACGTCTGGGATATCGTGCTGATGTAGCAGCAAATGGTTTAGAAGTATTAGTGGCTTTGCGTAGACAATCTTATGATGTGATATTAATGGATTTACAAATGCCAGAAATGGATGGTTTAACTGCAACTCGTCAAATCTATCAGGAATGGCCCGCATCTAAACGTCCTTGGATTATTGCCATGACGGCTAATGCTATGCAGGGAGACCGGGAAAAATGTTTAGCAGCCGGGATGAATGATTACACGACAAAGCCCATTCGCATAGAGGAATTAACTAAGGCTTTAAGTAATTGTCAAAACCAAGGTATAACTATAAATAATATTAATAATAAAATTGTTGAACCTATGACTAATGATGTGATTGATCTAAAAGTTTTAGAAGAACTCAAAGATATTGTTTGCAGTAATAATGTAGAAGAATTTATCCAATTAATAGAATGTTATCTGGAAGATACACCCCAAAGATTACAGGCGATTGATGATGCCATTTTTCAAGAAAATGCAAAAACACTACAATTAGAAGCTCATGCTCTCAAGTCTAGCAGTGCTATTGTTGGTGCTAAAAATTTAGCTCAAATTTGCAAAAGATTAGAAGATTTGGGACGGGATGCTATTTTAGCAGATGCGACATTATTACTATCCCAAGCTATGACAGAATATAAACAAGTAGAGGCAGCTTTAAAATTAGAATGTCATTAAGCTGTCAGTTAAACTTTTTAGTAAATTTTCTTACCATAAAATCTTATCTATGGTATAGAAGTTAATTAAAGTTAATTATTATTTTGATTTATTTAGGTTTGCTGGAAAGACACATATAACCAGGATCACCACGCGATCGCTTTTCGTTGACACCAGCAGGTACTAAAATCCTTATGGAACATCAATATCATCAACATATGGTATCCCCAAGCTAAATTCAAAAATTGTATGCTTTCCCTCTCCCCCACTCTCCAAGCTAGACTCTCCCAACCTCTAAAAATTGGCTCATTTGAGGTTAAAAGCCGTGTTTTGCAGTCCCCATTATCGGGGGTGACAGATTTGGTATTTCGGCGCTTAGTCCGTCGTTATGCGCCAGAATCAATGATGTACACCGAAATGGTAAATGCGACGGGATTACATTACGTCACGCAGTTACCCAAAATCATGGAGGTAGATCCCAACGAACGCCCAATTAGCATTCAGTTGTTTGATTGTCGTCCTGATTTCCTTGCCGAAGCAGCAATCAAAGCCGTTGCTGAAGGTGCGGATACAGTTGATATTAATATGGGTTGTCCAGTTAATAAAATCACCAAAAATGGTGGTGGTTCTTCCTTGTTGCGACAACCGGAAATCGCAGAGGCAATTGTGCGGGAAGTTGTCAAAGCTGTTGAGGTTCCCGTGACAGTAAAAACCCGAATTGGTTGGAATGATCAGGAAATTACTATTCTTGATTTTGCCAAACGCATGGAAGATGCCGGGGCAAAAATGATTACAGTGCATGGACGTACCCGCGCTCAAGGTTACAATGGTAATGCCCGTTGGGAATGGATTGCACGGGTGAAGGAAATATTATCAATTCCAGTCATTGGGAATGGGGATATTTTCTCTGTGGAAGCGGCGGTAAAATGTCTAGAAGAAACTGGTGCAGATGGGGTGATGTGTTCTCGTGGAACTTTAGGTTATCCGTTTTTGGTAGGTGAAGTTGATCACTTTCTGAAAACCGGGGAATTATTACCAGCACCAAATGCGATTCAACGTTTGGAATGTGCCAGAGAACATTTATATGCTTTATGGGAATATAAAGGTGATAGAGGTGTGCGTCAAGCCCGTAAACATATGACTTGGTATGCTAAAGGCTTTATGGGTGCGGCTGAATTGCGTGGTCAGTTAAGTTTAGTGGAAACCGTGCAGCAAGGTTTGGATTTAATTGATAGATCAATGGAAAAACTGGCAGCTGGTTATGAACCAGAAGCAGATGAACCAGCGCATTTAGCAATGGTGTGAAGGATTTTCAAATTCGGGAGTTATTAAAAAACCGGGATAGTTCCCGGTTGCATTGCGCTTAATTGACTATTAGGATTGAATTCGGATTGTCAAAACGACAGAACTACTGATAATTTGGGAAGGTCGCCAAGTGAGGAGCGATCGCTTGATGGCATTAATCACTGTTTGATCCTGAAGAGAAGAAGCTTGCTCATCCAGAACTAACTGTCTGATTCTCCCCTTATTCATCTCAAACTCAAACACTAAATCACCTCTTAACCCTGTAGGTAATGGAATTGATTGCAAGTGTTGAAAAAGCAGCGAAACCATCTGTTGATTTAATCCTGTTACCTTGATTTTCAGAGGAGGGACAGCAGCATTTCCTTCCCAATAATAGGTTTCTGATTCTGCCAATTCTGCATCTATAGAACCAGCAGCAGGTGAAGCAGCCATCATTGAGCGATTAATCAAACCCAAGCCATAGGATTCATCATTACTAGATAACATGGCTTCAAGATTAGTAAACCCTTCATCAATAGACTCTTCTAAAGAATCCATCTCTACAGGTTCATTCCTCGCTCCTGGAACAAAGCGTAACGGTTGAGCATATTCCCTTTCAGGTGCAGGTATAGAAGGCATTTGTGGACGCATTTTTACATCTTCTATACTCATAGCCCTCTTCCTCAACTCCGGTGCATCAGATTGAATTACTGGTTGAGCAACTTTTTTGGCAGCAGCATTACCAAAAATACCCTGTTGGCTGACACCTTGCGGCATTTCTACAGGTACTTGCATAGATACAGAAGTTGGGAAAGGATGAACTCTGACCTCATCACTGACAGCAACAAAGGCAGTATATTGAGATAGCAATTGATAGCTTAATGCCGTATTTGTCACCGCTTCCACACCGACCTTTGTATCACCACTGATCATCTGATTCATCAAATCCTTGATGCGGGAACGTCCCCAAAGTTGAGCAATAGCAGGATTACCCATTAACTGAAAATTGATATTAAAGACGTATTGAGAGCGTCTACCATCCCCACTCATACCTGTAACGTATAACTTGCCAGCACAACCATCAGATTTACGTCCAAATAAAACTAACGGCTGTTCTGCAAATAAATCCGGTGGTGTGGAAGGATACATAATGGGAAATTCACCATAACCTTCCCAGTGCAATTGGATATTAGCAAAAACGGGATGATTGATTTGATGGAAGAATTTTTCTACGACCTCATTCACCGGCTCATCATGGCGGATAATGCGAGCAATACCCCTGCCTATTTCAGCAACTCGATTTAGCAAGAACCGATTTACAGAACTACCAGCACCAAAGCTATGCAGTCTCGTTCCTGGTTGGAGACGGCTTTGCACTTCAGCAATAATCTGGTTCTCATTACCGATATAGCCATCAGTGAGTAGGACAATATTTCGTAAACGTCCAGGGTCTGTGACTGGGAAATTTAACACAGTCTGAATCCCCCTTAACATCTGCGTTCCTCCTCCTGCATTTAAGCGATTGATATAATTAATTGCCCGTAAGCGATTTTCAGGAGTATTAGGGAGAGGAACAGGTGAGAGTTGCTGTGTGGTATCGCAAAAATCAATAATGCTAAAGGTGTCATGGGGATTGAGTCCACCGATAAATCGGCGCATTAATTCCTGACATTGCATCAACGGTGCGCCACTTTGAGAACCGGATCTGTCAATCAGAAACACCATATCTTTGGGGACAAACTGATCTGGCTGGTACTGGAGGGCAGGAATTAGGTAAACTGCAAAGTGTCCACCTCTGTCATCAGCTTGGGTGAGTACGCTGGCTTGTGTATTTTCCCCTCCTACTTGGTAACGCAGAATTAGGTCTTGATTAGGAATAGTGTCTCCACCTCCTAGTTTTATTTGTGCTACCTGTCCGTCACGGGTAATTTGGATATGATGAGAGGGTGAGCTAATATTACGTATTTCTACTCCAGCGTTAATTTCCACAGTGACATTAATATCATGGCGAGAACGTGTACCTGCTGGGAGGATGGGAGCATTCAAGCGAGAAGCATCTGGGACTAAATCGGTATCTTGATTGAGAGACATGGGTGCAGGTGCAGAACCTCTCCCGGCTGTATTGTCTTCAATACTTATGCCTGGAATATAACGGGGTCCAACAACCATTGGGAAGACAAACTCATAATTTCCACCCTCAAATTTCAGACTTTCGGTGTAGCGAATAATCACATCAATCTGTTCACCGGGTCGAATGTTAGCTAGGGATTGGGTAAAAATATTGTCTCGTTCTTGTTCAAGAAGTCCCGCTGTGCGTCCTTGTTGTTTCGCTTGCTCGTAAATTTGCTGTGCTTCTTGGCGTTTTTTAATACTACCTTTAATAATTTTGTCGCCAATCCGAATCAGCATATCATCAACTGCGGCTTCATCGGGCAGGGGGAAAATATAGATAGCTTCTAAGGTAGTAGTAAAAGGGTTTTCAAAGCTTTGAGTCACTTCCACCCGTGAAATATTACCGACAACTTGGGCTTTGACTTCGGTGTGTTTGAGGGGAAAAGCTATGGGTTCTTGGTTGGGGGTGTAAATGTATAAACCACTGGGTTGCTGTTCTAATGTGCTAATCATATTTTTTACCTGACGCTTGTTTTTCTATCTCTTTAGCGTAGGTGGGTTTTTCAGGAAGATATGCTCACTTTTCTGCTCAGTTGATGCTCAGTGGTAGGTCTAATAGAGCGATCGCACAGATTTGCAAAATCTGGTAAATTTTGGACTATAGCAGTAAGCCTTTGGCAGTCTGGTTGCGATTTCAGATATAATATTAACTGTCAATTAAGTGTACATCTCAATTTAGTATAAAAATTTACGTTTTAACCTTTCTTACCGTATAGTAAAAAACTGTAATTATGAAAGCATTCCTCTTCGTTACTGATTTAGATGACACTCTAGTGGGTGATAAAAAATCTTTAGACTTTTTAGAGCAATTGAACGAAAAATTAATAAATCATCGCAAAACATATGGAACTAAGATTGTTTATGCCACAGGGCGATCGCTAACTTTATACCAGCAATTGATCAAGACACAAAAACTTTTAGAACCCGATGCTTTAATCACTGCTGTAGGAACTGAAATATACTTCAACTCTAATTACAAAACTCCCGATTTAAAATGGTCTAGTAAGTTATCAATTGGCTGGAATCGTGATTTGGTAGAGAAAATAGCCGCGAAGTTTGAAGATTTAGTTCTTCAAAAAGCATCTGAACAACTTCCTTTTAAAGTTAGTTATCTTATCAAGGAAGAAGCTGCAAAAAAAGTTATACCCCAACTCGATGATTTACTAAAAAAAGAAAATATTAAATTTAATTTAATCTACAGTGGCAACTTTAGCGGCAGCGAAAACCTGGAAAGCAAAAACCTGGATATTTTGCCTTTTGATACCGATAAAGGTTTAGCAATGAAGTATTTACAAAACGAATGGGGACATTCTGCTCACGAAACAGTTGTTTGTGGTGATTCAGGTAATGATATTGCCTTATTCAGCAGAGGAGAAGAAAGAGGTATTATTGTAGGAAATGCTCTTTCTGAATTACGTGAATGGTATACAGCAAACAAAACCGACTATCGCTATTTAGCAAAATCATTCTATGCTGAAGGTATTTTAGAAGGTTTGCGTCATTTTAAGTTTATTTAATCAATCAACTGGCAAAAAATATAATTGAAAACATCATTTGTAGGGTTATACCATTTTTATATGAGGCTGCACAGAATCCTAAAATTCATTCATCACCTGAGTTCGATATAAGATAATTTGTGGAAAAATCTCCCCCAGTAAGAGTTTCAAACCCTTATTCTCTCGCTCTTAAAAATCATAACTCCGTTCGCGTAGCGTCTCCGTTCGGTGAAACCGTGCCGTAGGCATAGGACAAACTCCTAACACCGAACTCAGGTCGTCCAAGTTGAGAACTGGAGTTTTTCAAAAGGGAACTCTTAACAGGGAACGGGGAAGAGAGAAGAGTATAGGATTTAGGAACAAAACCCGATTAGGAAAAAACTATTGGTTTCAAAGTAGACGTGGGTTATAAAATTTAGATTCCGGTTTTTCACACTGCATCAAAAAATAACCCATCCAAAATGCCCAAAACATATTCTGGGTAAAGATTATGGTTGATACGAGAGAAGACAGGGAAGAATAAGAGGAAAGAGAGTTTTTTGTGTAAGTCCTACTCAAATTGAGTGGGAAATTTTTAGTTTTACCTGATACTGCATTTTCATTGCTGTCAAGAGATAATAGTTGAATAATGCCTCACCAATCACCAATTACCAATAACTAATTAGGGTTGTTCCGATGTCAAAAGTTTATACCACCCAGGAACTCATCCAAATTTTAGCAAATGAACGCCAAGCTTGTCTAAAAGGAGAGCGTCTCAAGTTGGAGGTGACAGCTTCTGGCAATCCTGTTCTAGACCAGTTTATCACAACTGAAGGGCTACAAAAGTTTACGGCCTATCAAGATTTTAAAGCTTCTATTCATGAATATCAACGGGAAAATCAAGTTTCTGGGATTGTTTGGAAAGATTTGACAATCAAAGGAAAAACCCTAAATTATCCAGAAGTTGACGCGCAGTTAATTGCATTAGATCAGGATTTAGAAATATTGAAAACTGCAAAAAATTCTATTCTGGAATTTTGGGATGTAGTTACAGCACAAATGGAGTTATATTTGAGTGTGAGTAATGGGAAACTACACGAAAAAATTAATATATTAGATGTAGAAAGAATTGCTCAAAGAACAGAATGGGCAAGTTTGTTAAAATGGGAAAATACGAACTTTTTAGAAGTAATTTTACAAATGGGTTGGGGTCAACCAGAAGAAGCTGCTTATAAACGCGGAAGACCACATTCAGGTAGTGAATTTATTCATGCGGTCAAACCTGGTAATTATCCCATTGGTTGATTTCATTTGCGTTCACCTGCGTTTAATGAATGATGATTTTCATAACTTATATCCTACCCATTGCGTAACTTGAGACATTCCTTTCCAACCTAAAAATTTACCAATAGGTTCTGCACGTTGAATAGAAATGCGCGTGAAATTTCCTCCCACTTTTTCATACCATTCAAATAAAGTTTGTTCACCTTCTAAAGTGACAACATTAGCAACTATTCTCCCTCCAGGACGCAATGCATTCCAACAAATGTCAAAAAGTCCTGGTGTGGTGACACCACCACCAATAAAAATCGCGTCTGGTGTGGGTAAGTTTTGAATAACTTCCGGTGCTTTCCCGGTGATGATTTGTAAATTAGGAGTACCTAAAGCGATAGCATTATCAGCTATATAATTTATTCTAGTTTCGTTTTGCTCAAGAGCGATCGCACAACATCGAAAATTACTCCGCATCCATTCTATCGAAATTGAGCCACAACCCGCACCCACATCCCAAAGCAACTCCCCCGGTAAAGGTGCTAAAGTTGATAAAGTAATTGCCCTAACTTCCCGTTTGGTTAATTGTCCATCATGGTAAAAAGCGCTATCAGCTAAACCGGGAAATCTCGATAAAGGCATTACCCCCGCATCTGCTATACAATCAACTGCAACAGTATTTAAAGCCTCTATTTCTGTTTCTTGCCAAGATGCCGCAATACCTTCTAAAATGCGTTCATGAATACCGCCCATTCTTTCCAAAACGGTAATCTTACTACCACCATAACCGCAATTTGTCAATAGTTCGGCAACAATTCCTGGTGTATCCTTCCCTGCACTTAAAATCAATAACTTCGCACATGGATAGATATAAGATTGCAGCAGAGACGCAGGACGACCGCATAAACTCAAAGTTTCTACTTCCGGTAAAGACCATCCTAATCGAGAACAAGCGAGACTAAAAGCCGAAGGTGCAGGAATAATCGTAATTTCAGAAATAGGAATATGCTTTATCAGAGTTGCACCCACACCGTAACACATCGGGTCGCCACTAGCTAACACGCAAATTGCCTGACCACGCCGTTGAATAATTTCTGTGATAGAAGCCTGAAAGGGAGATTTCCAGAGAATTTTTTCGCGGTTGTCGTTTGGGGGTAACATAGCCAGATGACGTTCCCCACCAACGATAATTGTAGCTTGATCGAGAAGAGAAAGAGCGATCGCGTTCGCGTAGCGTCTCGTAGAGAAGCGCGACCTAGGAATCGCACTTAATCCCTCTAAACCATCTTCGCCTATACCGACTATTGATAGCCATTTATTCATAAAATATCATTTGTAATATCGCTACACGCCCTATAGCAATATCACAGTTTCAGCAGACTGGTTTAGCGTATGACGAGGACGAAGATGTAAAGTGATTTCTGTATCGAGACGCTTGAGGAAAATCAGGAGTTTACCCTCGCTGAAACGTTGAAACTCTCCTTTCATTAAATGAGACACTTCTGGCTGAGGAATGCAAAGCAGTTCACTGATTTCACGCTGTTTGAGGTTGCGTTGTTTCAGGAGACGGAGTACCTGAAGCCCTATCTTACCCCGCGTCAAAAGTTCATCTGCATTCAACAAACCGAGGTCAGCAAATACGTTGCCACTGCTTTCTTCAAAAATTGGTTCCTGTGTCATTGTTGTTTCTCCCTTGCTATCGCATCCTTATAGCGTTGTTTAATCAGGTCAACATCAGCCTGTGGAGTTTTAATTCCTTTTTATATGAAATTTCCTATAAAAACAAGTCAGACAATAGCACGAAATATCCCTCGCGCAAAGAAAGTCTGAAGGATAAGTTTCAAATTTATCTTTTTCGCTGCTATTGATTCAAAGCGATCGCATAAATACCTCCCTATGCTAAACTGCTAAATCTTAGAGTTGGGAAACTTCGGTTAAATTCCGGGACTGTGCCGCAGCTGTAAAGAAAAGGCAAAAAGCAAAAGAATGAAATTCTTCCTTTGACTTTTTATTTTCCAAGTCAGAATGCTAACTCTATGAATGTTATTGGATGTAAGGGAGGGAAACACCCACCCCTACTCTGTCTCTGCGTCGCACGGGGAAGGAGTTCTCGTTTTGTTAACCGCGTCTACTGCTTGTCCAGGGTTGTTTTACAATATATCAGCCCAAGATGGAATCTTGTCTCGTGTGAGAATACCCGGTGGGATTCTTGATAGTGAACAGTGTCAATTTATTGCAAACATAGCTGATAATTGTGGTGGCGGCTATGTTGACGTTACCAATCGTGCTAATTTGCAAATTCGGGAAATTAAAACTGGGATAAATATTGAAATTCTCCAGCGTTTACAAAAATTGGGTTTAGGTTCTGCCAACTCCGCTGTAGACCATATTCGCAACATCATGACTAGTCCCACTGCGGGTATTGATCCTCAAGAATTAATAGATACTCGACCCTTCGTTAAAACTTGGGATGATTATATTACATCACATCCCCATCTTGCAGGACTATCTGCCAAATTTAGCGTTGGTTTTGATGGTGGTGGTAAAGTTTCAGTACAGAATTGCGTTAACGATATCACCTTTGCGGCTGTCTTGGAAAATGGAAATGTTTACTTCCAGCTTTTTCTGAGTTTTGGTGAAAAAGGACAACTACCGAAGAATACGGGAATTTTATTAAAACCAGATGAATGTTTACCAGTTTTAGCCGTTTTAGCTGATGTTTACCTAGATAACATAGGTGTAACGAGTCAACGCAAGCGACGTTTGCGAGAAGTTATCAATGATTTAGGTGTAGAAAATTATCTGCGTTTAGCTTTCCAACCCCTAGTTCCTAATTACTTTTCCCAATTACCAGCCCAAACAGATATGATAACTGTTCCGGCAGACTCAATTGGTATTCATCCCCAAAAACAAGCAGGATTATTTTATATCGGTGTAGTATTACCACTAGGAAGGTTAGAAGCCTGGCAAATGAGGCATTTAGCTGATTTGGCAGCAAAATATGGTAATGGTAATCTCAGGCTAACTCCTTGGCAAAATTTACTTGTCACTGATATACCCAAAAAACAAGTTGCTGAAGTTGAGACAGAGATTACCCGCTTAGGATTAAATATCTCACCAACTAACATCAAAACTTCGTTAGTCGCTTGTTCTGGTAAACGCGGTTGTGCTGCTTCGGCTACCGAAACCAAAGACCACGCTTTAGCATTAGCAGACTATCTAGAACATATTACTCTAGATCATCCAATCAATATTCACTTTAGTGGTTGTGTCAAATCTTGCGCTCAACACCAACAAGCTGATATTACCTTGTTAGGAGTTCGCATTCAGTCAGAAAATGAAACTATGGAGGGTTATCAACTCTATATTGGTGATGGTAATTTACAAAAATTTGGTTATCAACTCTATGAGTATGTAACTTTTGCCGAATTACCAAACATCATTGCCAAAATGTTGTGTGTGTATAAAAATCAACGATTAAACCTTAATGAGTCCTTTAGGGAATTTGTTTACCGTTATGACACATCCCAACTACAACGATTATTCACAGTTAAATCAATCCCAAATCTCAAATCCAATGTCTAACTATATACGCGATGCTGACGAAATATACCGCAATTCTTTTGCAATTATCCGGGCAGAAGCAAACTTAGATATCCTGCCACCTGATGTAGCAAAAGTTGCAGTACGAATGATTCATGCCTGTGGAATGACGGATATTGTCACAGACTTGGGATATTCACCAAGGGCAGTGGAGTCAGGTAGAAAAGCTTTAGCAGCAGGCGCACCGATTTTGTGCGATTGTCGGATGGTGGCCGAAGGTGTGACGAGAAAAAGATTACCTACCAATAATCAAATTATCTGCACCCTAAATGATCCTGAAGTTCCAGAAATAGCAAAACGGTTGCGAAATACACGGTCAGCAGCAGCTTTAGAATTATGGCGTTTCCATTTAGATGGGGCAATAGTCGCAATTGGTAATGCACCTACAGCCTTATTTAGGATATTGGAAATGCTGGATGAACGTGTGCCACGTCCAGCATTGATATTGGGCTTTCCTGTGGGTTTTGTTGGTGCAGCAGAATCAAAAGCAGCGTTGGCAGCGAATAGTCGCAATGTTCCATTTTTAACTTTACATGGAAGGAGGGGCGGAAGTGCGATCGCAGCTGCTGCCATTAATGCCTTAGCAACAGAGGAAGAATAACAATGAACAGTGGAGGTCGTCTATATGGAATTGGTGTCGGCCCAGGAGATCCAGAACTATTGACACTAAAAGCCCTGCGATTATTACAGTCTGCCCCTGTTATTGCCTATCAATCAGCAATAGACAAAGAAAGTATCGCCAGAAAAATAGTGTCGCCATATTTACCCGGCAATCAAATCGAGGTATTGTATCATCTCCCCCGTGCCTTAGAACCAGAAAAAGCCAAATCCATTTACGACCAAGAAGTTGAACCCATTGCCGCACATCTGGCAGCAGGTCGTGATGTAGTTGTATTGTGTGAAGGCGATCCGTTTTTTTACGGTTCATTCATGTATATCTTCACTCGTTTATCTGAGCAGTACCAAACGGAAGTTGTTCCTGGTATATCTTCACTCATGGCCTGTCCAGTGTCTTTGGGCGTTCCCTTTACCTACTACAATGATGTCCTCACTGTTCTGCCCGCAACACTGCCTACAGAAATGCTCACCTCACATCTATTAACAACAGATGCGGCGGCAATTATGAAACTGGGTCGCCATTTCACAAAAGTACGCGATCTTCTTCATCAATTAGGCATGGCATCACGGGCAAAATATATTGAACGGGCAACAACAGCCCAGCAGCGAATTGTCCCCCTAGATGAAGTTAACCCAGAGGAAGTACCTTATTTCTCAATGATTGTCATCCCGACAAAACAGAAATTATGAAAACAAGGGTTGCACCTGCCGTCGTGGTACTAAGTCAAAATAGTGTGGCATTAGGACGGCAAATCATCAGTGTTTTACCAAGGGCTAAATTATACGGTTTAGCCAGTCGCACCTCAGATGTTGATGTGAGTTTTACCAATTTTGGCGAAACCTTACGGGAATTATTCGCTGCTGGGACACCTTTAATTGGAATTTGTGCAGCTGGTATTCTGATCAGAACTCTTGCACCTCTGCTAACAAATAAAGGACAAGAACCGCCAGTATTAGCCGTAGCTGAAGATGGTAGTGCTGTAGTCCCGCTTTTAGGTGGACTCAGTGGGGTAAATGATTTAGCACGTCGAATTGCAGCAAAGTTAGATATACAAGCAGCAATTACAACCACAGGAGATTTACGTTTTCGCACAGCTTTGTTATCACCTCCTCCTGGATATCATTTAGCTAACCCAGAAGATGCCAAAAAATTTATTGCTGATTTACTCGCAGGGGCAAAAGTTAAATTAGAAGGAACAGCCCCTTGGTTGAGTGAAAGTCAACTACCAATTGACCCCAATGGAGAGTTAACAATTCAGATAACTGAAGATTTGGGGACTCCTCAACCCAACTGTTTAGTTTATCACCTGGAAAAAATTGCGGCGATTGACTCCGAAACCAATGAAAAACAACGCGGAAAATTAGCCATAATTGGTACTGGCCCCGGTGCATCAAAATGGATGTCTCCCGAAGTTGCAGAAATCCTCAATGCTGCTACTGATTTAGTCGGTTATAAAACCTACATAAATTTAATCGGTTCTTTAGCAGATGGTAAACATATCCATGAGTCCGACAATCGGGAAGAAGAAGCACGGGCAAAAATGGCGCTAGACTTGGCCGCAGAAGGAAGATATGTAGTAGTGGTTTCTTCCGGCGACCCTGGTATTTTTGCAATGGCCACAGCAGTATTTGAAGTTCTAGACCGCTACAACAAACCAGAATGGCAAAATATTGATATTCAAGTTGCCCCTGGAATCTCAGCCATGCAAGCCACCGCAGCAGCTATTGGCGCACCATTAGGCCATGACTTCTGCGCTATTTCTTTATCTGACATTTTGAAACCTTGGGCAATTATCACCCAACGCATCACCGCAGCAGCCCAAGGTGATTTTGTCGTCGCCTTTTATAATCCTGTTTCTAAAGAACGGATTTGGCAATTAGCCGCAGCTAAAAATATCTTATTGCAGTACAGAAAGCCAGATACCCCGGTAGTATTAGGGCGAAATGTGGGCAGACCTGGACAAGCAGTGAAAGTTATTACCCTTGAACACTTAGAACCCACAGATGCTGATATGCGAACCCTGATTATTGTTGGTTCTTCTCAAACTCGGCAGATGCATAGCAATCATACCAATTGGGTTTATACGCCGCGCCGCTACCAAACCTGATATCTCCATTAATTCATAAATAAAGCCCCAAGAATAATAATTTATTCTTAGGGCTGTCATACCTGACCACCTTTACCTTTGTAATTTAAACATACCAGAACTTTCGAGGACTCGAAGACATAATTATTGGATTTATGTCTAAAAAATAAATAAAGGATTTGTGTAACTTGTGCTATCCTAATCCACAAATTTGTTTTATCTTCCAAATATAAATATTTTTTAGTTATTATCACTATGAATATCTCATATACAACTCTCTTTCCTTCAGCTTAAATATTTAGTAAAAAGATATAATTCAAGTAGTTATGTCTATTGAAATGCTTATAAATACTTGATTTTTTGTTTTTTATCATCAACAATAAAAGCATCATGTTCCACACATGATTGTAGCCGACAAAAGTGACAGAAGCCCTAAGTTATGTCCGCTCGTGCGGACATTTTATTTATAAATAAAATTTTCGGGCGTGTACAGTTAATAAATAAATATCCGCCTTGTTTGTAGATATGAAGGCATCTATTACATAAAAAAAATATTTTTTTAATATTGGATATTTAGGTAAGACATGAAAATTAAAATTAAGACAAATTAGAATTTGAATAGATATTAACAGTTGTTAACACATTTTTATTTCTTGGTGAGAAATTCGGAAATTAATTTAATCAACTTTTTGGACATAACTAATACATTTATGTCTTTTTATTTTGGCAATTTGACCTGAATAGAAAACTGGGGCATTATTTTGGAAATATCAAACAGAAATATATACACCCGGATTTCATTTAAATGAGAAACAAACTTGAACAATAGAACTCTTGTGGTGTGGGCATCTTGCCATTGGTGTCAAGTTAAGGCATCAGCCCAAATGTCAAGAGAGCGAGCAGCCGTTCGTCGGTGACGTTGACGGACGGCCTTGACTAAACCCATAGAACGATGATGTTCGACAAGCCAAGGAATAAGTTGCAAATCAGGAGCGAGTAAAAGTGCGCGGTGGAAAAAATATAAACTGCGAAAAACCATTTCCACAGAAATGCGTTCTAAAGGTTGTTGTAAAGCAATAGCGACATCAGCACACAAGTCATTGAGGACAGCGTAGAAAATCCAGGTAGCATATATTTGCATCTGTACACCATTAGTGCCACCAACCCACAAATAGGACAAGCCCAATAAACGCTTAGTCAATAAAAATGCGTCCTCAATTCGCCAACGTCGGCGGTATAAATCACAAACCTCCTGTGGTGAAAGCTGTTGTGGGTCAAGAACATTAGTCAAATAATGATACCAAGTCTTACCCCATAATACGGATACTTGGCGCATGGGATAGCGACATGGGTTGGTATGATGCAATCCCATTTGAATAATTTCATCCCTGTAGTGAGAGCCGCTAGAAAGTACACGCACTACCTTATATCTAACCTTTTCCTTTTGGCGCGTGAGAACATACTTGCCGGCAGCAGTTAGAGAATCAAACCACTCAAAACCATAAAATCCCATGTCTACTATGAGTAAACCACCATCAGGTAAAAGTTCTAACAATGCTTGCCACCAACGAGTCTCATTCCGCTTGGCATCAGCATCATACCAAACTGCTACAGGAATATGAGTGAAAGCTTCTACTACCATCAGCATTTTTCCTGCCAACACTGAACCTGTTTTTTCTTGCAATTGTCCGAAGTGCTTTTTCATGGCTTCGAGTGTTGAGGCATCACAAATCCAAATGGCGGAAAATCTCTGCGCCACTGATGCCCAGGCTGGAGCTAATTCTTTTGCATTCCTTTTTGCTGCTAGACGTTCTACTACTTGCTCAAACATCTTGGCAAATAGATGCGCCGGTAAACTGTTGAGTCTTTGGGACAGAGCTTGCTTGCTGACTTTTGTTGCCTCTACCCACATTAATCCTTCTACTTCTAGGCAGCGCAATACATCTGTTAAGTGTTGTACTTGTCGATATACTAGACTCAGTATTATTGCTGCCATTACTGGTAGGGTTAATACTCTTGAGCGCAAGCTTCGCTCTTTGTCTTTTACCCCTTTGAGGTTGGCAAATGTCCCTGGACTTAATAGCCCAATCAACCGTGATTCTATTTCTTCACTAGCTGGAGCAGGTACGCTAACTTGATGGCGAAAGTCTGGATTCCCTTGTTTTTTCCTTGGTTTACTCATGGCTCTTTTCAACACCCCTGTGTTGACTTTTACCATTTATTTCCCACTCTTGACACAAATCCATTTTTCTTAACTTGACACCAATGGCATCTTGCCCGCTAGATATGTACTTCCTAACAGCGAAATCTGCTGTATCCCATCTTTCGTTCTTTTAGTCATCTTCAGCAACACAAAACCTGATAACTGTAACGTGTCCTTAGATATACCCTTTATTTAACAAGGCTTTGAAAGATTTACTTAGAGAAGCGATCGCACTCCAAGTTAACATTCAATTAACAAATAACACCATGCGATCGCCTAAAATTTCTAGCAGATGAATCAGACCAAACCTCATGAGTAATACCACAGACACCATTTTCAGTAAAATTATCCGTAAAGAAATTCCCGCAAATATCGTTTATGAGGATGACTTAGCTTTAGCCTTCACAGACGTTAACCCCCAAGCACCAGTTCACATCCTCGTCATCCCCAAAAAACCCATAGTTAACCTCGCTACAGCCGAACCAGAAGATCAAGTTTTATTAGGACATCTTTTATTAACAGTCCAGAAAGTTGCAGCACAAGCTGGACTAGAAAACGGTTATCGCGTAGTTATGAATAATGGCGTTGATGGCGGTCAAACAGTCTATCACCTACATATACATATACTAGGCCGTCGTCCTATGTCCTGGCCTCCTGGTTGATTTGCACATCTGAAATCATCTCTAACTTCTGTGGTGTAGGCATCCTGCCTGCACAAATCATTCTGTAAATCCGAATACATTAGTAAAACATATAACTGATATAACGAATACTAATTTTAATTATCTTTACAAAACGCAACTAAGGATTTAATGTTGAATGTAGGTAGGCAAAAAAACCTATCAACATCATAAAAAAATAAAGCACTTATAAAATGACCACAACCATTCAACAGCGTTCAACCGCTAACGTCTGGGATCGCTTTTGCGAGTGGATCACCAGCACCGAAAACCGTATCTACATCGGTTGGTTCGGCGTATTGATGATTCCTACCCTGTTATCTGCTACCACCTGCTTCATCATCGCATTCATCGCTGCGCCTCCCGTTGACATCGACGGTATCCGTGAGCCAGTAGCAGGTTCTTTGATCTACGGAAACAACATCATCTCCGGTGCAGTTGTTCCTTCTTCCAACGCTATTGGTTTGCACTTCTACCCAATCTGGGAAGCAGCTTCCTTAGATGAGTGGTTGTACAACGGCGGTCCTTACCAATTGGTAATTTTCCACTTCTTGATCGGTTGCGCTTGCTACTTAGGTCGTCAGTGGGAATTGTCTTACCGCTTGGGTATGCGTCCTTGGATCTGTGTAGCTTACTCTGCACCTTTGGCATCTGCTACCGCAGTATTCTTGATCTACCCCATCGGTCAAGGTTCATTCTCCGATGGTATGCCTTTAGGTATCTCCGGAACCTTCAATTTCATGATCGTGTTCCAAGCTGAACACAACATCTTAATGCACCCCTTCCATATGTTGGGAGTAGCTGGTGTATTCGGTGGTTCCTTGTTCTCTGCAATGCACGGTTCTTTGGTTACATCTTCCTTGGTTCGGGAAACAACCGAAACCGAATCACAAAACTACGGTTACAAGTTCGGTCAAGAAGAAGAAACCTACAACATCGTTGCAGCACACGGTTACTTCGGTCGCCTGATTTTCCAATACGCTTCTTTCAACAACAGCCGTTCACTTCACTTCTTCCTCGCTGCATGGCCTGTAATCGGTATCTGGTTTACCGCTTTGGGTGTTAGCACAATGGCTTTCAACTTGAACGGTTTCAACTTCAACCAATCCATCATTGATTCTCAAGGTCGTGTAATTGGTACATGGGCTGACGTAATCAACCGCGCTAACTTGGGTATGGAAGTAATGCACGAACGTAATGCTCACAACTTCCCTCTAGACTTGGCTGCTGGTGATGTTGCTCCTGTTGCTTTAACTGCACCTGCAATCAACGGTTAATAACTAAGTTTTATTTAAACGAAAAACACTCTCCTTCAGGGGGGTGTTTTTTGTTTGTGATGTAATTTTGATTAAGACTATAATCTCAAATACTTTTTCCGCAGTTGCACTGCCTATTTATTTAAAAATTATACCAAGCGTGTTAATATACTAATGTAGCTATCAAGGTTGAGCCATGATTAGTTACGAGTTTAAAACCCTAAGATTTACTCATTTTAATTCATGCTTCACAAGGGTGTAAAACTGCTCAACCTATCTGGATGATGGACGTTTCGCCTATAACAGTCAAGTCCATTAGGTATAAAAAGGCTAGATATAGCCTGCTATACAGTCAATTATGGAGGAAGACAAGATGTCAAACAGCCAAGGGTTGTACATTTTGCTGGTTAGTGTTCACGGTTTAATCAGAGGTCATAATCTAGAATTAGGAAGAGATGCCGACACCGGTGGACAAACAAAATATGCAGTCGAACTTGCCACCACATTAGCCAAAAATCCCCAAGTAGAAAGAGTTGATTTAGTTACTCGGTTGGTGAATGATCCAAAAGTTAGTCCTGACTATGCTCAACCAATAGAAATTCTCTCAGATAAAGCTCAGATCATTCGTCTCGCTTGCGGGCCACGTCGCTATCTCCGCAAAGAAGTTCTCTGGCAGCATTTAGATACCTTTGCAGATGAATTGCTCAGACACATTCGTAAAGTGGGCAGAATACCGAATGTAATTCATACACACTACGCTGATGCAGGATATGTTGGCAGTCGGGTTGCAGGTTGGTTAGGAACTCCTCTTGTACATACTGGCCACTCCCTGGGACGGGTTAAACAGCAAAAATTATTGGAACAGGGAACTAAACAGGAAGTAATTGAAGATCATTTTCACATTAGTACAAGAATTGAAGCTGAAGAAATTACCCTTGGTGGTGCAGCTCTAGTTATAGCCAGTACTAATCAAGAAGTTGAACAGCAGTATAGTGTATACGATCGCTATCAACCAGAAAGAATGGTGGTGATTCCTCCTGGTGTGGACTTGGATCGATTTTACCTACCTGGAGATGATTGGCACAATCCACCGATTCAAAAAGAATTGGATCGATTTCTCAAAGATCCGCAAAAGCCAATCATCATGGCGATTTCCCGGCCTGCTATTCGTAAAAACGTCAGTAGTCTGATTAAGGCTTATGGTGAAGATCCTGAGTTGCGGAAACTGGCAAACCTAGTCATAGTCCTGGGAAACCGGGACGACATCATGACGATGGAATCGGGGCCACGTCAGGTATTTATAGAGATATTGCAATTAATAGATCGCTACGACCTTTACGGTCATATTGCTTATCCTAAACACCATAATGCTGACGATGTTCCAGATTTATATCGGCTGACAGCTAGAACACAAGGGGTATTCATTAATCCTGCCTTGACAGAACCATTTGGACTCACATTGATAGAAGCGAGTGCTTGTGGTGTACCCATTATTGCCACTGCTGACGGTGGACCACGAGATATTCTGGCAGCTTGTGAGAATGGATTGCTGATTGATCCCCTCAATATTCCAGAAATACAAAATGCCCTCCGCAAAGCTTTGACAGATAAGGAACAATGGCAACTCTGGTCTAGCAATGGTTTAGTTAATGTCCGCCAATATTTCTCCTGGAATAGTCATGTGGAGAAATATCTAGATAAAATACGCCTATTTCCCCAACGACGAATTCAATCTCTACTCAGTCCTCTACCAGCATCTCCCGCCGCTGATCATCCAGAGTGGAATGTGCCAGATACCAACCGTCTACCAACCGCTGATCGTTTCCTCGTTAGTGAAATTGATAACACGCTGTTGGGTGACAAAGAAGCCCTAGAAAAATTGATTCAGCGCATTCGTAACGAAGGACATACCACCGGGGTTGCAATCGCCACGGGTCGTACCCTAGAAAGCACTTTGAGTATGTTGGAAGAATGGCGATTCCCGATGCCTGACTTGTTAATTACATCAGCAGGTAGTGAAATCTACTATGGGCCGCAGATAGTCACAGATACAAGTTGGCAAAAACACATTGGTTATCAATGGCAAGCTGAAGCAATTCGGGCAGCAATGAAGAACATCCCCGGTGTGGAATTGCAACCAGAAGAAGCTCAACGCCAGTTTAAGGTCAGCTATTTTGTGGATGAAGCTAAAGCGCCTAACTTCCGAGAAATTATCCGCCATTTGCGTCGTCATCAACTGCCTGTAAAAGGGATTTACAGCCACAATATGTATCTGGATTTAGTACCTTTCCGGGCTTCTAAGGGTGATGCAATTCGCTATGTGGCTTTAAAATGGGGTTTACCTGTGCAACGATTCTTGGTGGCAGGGGCATCCGGTAATGATGAAACCATGCTTGGTGGTAACACTTTAGGAGTTGTGGTGGGGAATTACAGCCAAGAAATTGAAAAGCTGCGCGGTTATCCACAAATTTACTTTGCTGAAGGTAATTATGCCTGGGGCATTTTGGAAGCCTTGGATTATTACGACTTTTTTGGTAATCTGTCTCAAAAACAGCCAGAAATGGTGACGGTTTAGGTTGCGATCGCACACCATTATTTTACAAACTCACTTTCCCGCAAGAGGATGGAAACCCAATCCTAATTGCGGATAAAATCGCTTTTTTCATCCTGTTAATCCTTTAATCCTGGACATCCTGATTCAGACAGTTTCTCCAAAACTCCCCAAAAATGTCATCATAGTAAAGGTAAAAACGCACTGGAGACAAAGCCACGGTTTACGCACGCCCTTTAGCCAGGTTAATTGAACAACTGCAACGCCTTCCCGGAGTTGGCCCCAAATCTGCCCAGCGTCTAGCGTTGCATATTTTGAAGCGTCCAGAAGCAGAAGTTGAGGCTTTAGCACAGGCAATGGTTGACGCAAAAAAACAGATAGGTTTGTGTCAAGTCTGCTATCACCTCTCATCTGAACCTGTATGTGAAATTTGTCGCAACCCCAACCGAGATAATAAAATTATCTGTGTAGTTGCAGATTCCCGTGATGTGATTGCACTAGAAA
This sequence comes from Anabaena sp. EIM26, assembly GCF_057568715.1. Classification (NCBI taxonomy): domain Bacteria; kingdom Bacillati; phylum Cyanobacteriota; class Cyanophyceae; order Nostocales; family Nostocaceae; genus Anabaena; species Anabaena sp. EIM26. The sequence goes on from NZ_CM172472.1 coordinate 5,742,350, forward strand.
AAACCCGTGAGTTTAAAGGCAAGTATCACGTTTTAGGTGGGGTAATTTCCCCAATGGACGGTATTGGCCCGGAACAGTTGACAGTCCAACCTTTAGTGCGGAGAGTCAGTCAACAAAAGCCGCAAGAAGTGATTATGGCTATTAGTCCCAGTGTGGAAGGGGAAACAACAACATTATATATAGGTCAACTACTCAAACCATTTACCAAAGTCACTCGTATTGCCTTTGGTCTACCGGTGGGTGGTGATTTAGAGTATGCTGATGAGGTGACACTGGCTAGAGCTTTAGAAGGTCGGCGAGAATTAGATTAGATATAGCAGTCCTCAATCAGTTGTAAAAAATCAATTTTTTAGGATTTAAGCATTCACGAAATCTATAAAATATAGATTATGGATTTAGGACTTACACACTGTACAAATCAATCATGATATGCGTTCACCAAAATACTTTATTTCAGGCTGAAACTAATTCTATTTTTACCGATAAATCAATCGTGGGGTAGGGGTAAAGCAAAAGTTCATTGGTGTCAACTTAAGCTCAAATCCTGATGATATCTCGTTCCCAGTCTCCGACTGGGAATGCTATTACAGAGGCTCTGCCTCGGTTTTCATAGAAGGCAGAGCCTTCTAGAATTCATTCCCATACAGAGTATGGGAACGAGAAAGGGTGAAACTGATATTTTACAAGGCTTTCACGTTAAGTTGACACGCATGAACACTGCTAAACCCCTAAGATAAATGTGATTTTCACGGATATATATATTTGATATTTTTTGTCAATGCGTAACTTCTAGAATCACCACATTAATAAGAGCGGATTTCGCTGTCAGGAGGTACATATCTAGCGGGCAAGATGCCCGCACCACAAGAGTTTCATTATTCAATTTTGTATCTCATTTAAATGAAACCGCTGTATTATTGAGCTTTATTTTTTAGTTGATTCCAAGCGGAGACAACAGACTGTAATTTATTTTGCAGTCCATTTTGAGAAATATCGTTGTACTGAAATGTACCTTTTTGGCTGGTGAGAGTGTAAGTGATATAGTCAGCAGCACCGCTAGGTGCAGGATAACTGAGATTTTTAAACTTAGTAATGTTATTTTGATTTAGTAATTTTTCAAACTGTTTTACCTGTTGCAAAGAAACACGGCGTACACTACGTTCTGAATCATTAGCATCACCAATTCGCACACGCGTCAACAGCCCATCGTTTAGTAAAATAGTTTGGTAAGTTCTACCAGTTATTCCACCACTAGAAATTTCCCGAAATACCATACCTCTATCTAAAGGTGGTGGTAACTCATTAGTAGGAATTGGGATAGGTTGTATTTTATTATTTTTTATCTCTCTTTGCTGCATATTAATGGGATTTGGGACAGCAACTGCACTATTCATAAGAGTGATTCCACTGCTTATCGTTAACAATGCAGTTAACATTAAAGGACTGGTAATTAGCCTGTGATTAATGTTGGTATTTAGGTTGGACAAAGTTTTAATATTCAGCATGAAAAAAATTCCCATGAGGTGATTTATTAAAAAAGTTGGTTATTCTTGTAAAAATACAAATTAATAACCATTTAATACACAATATGAAGATGCAAATTTGAATAATCAAATACAATCTTCAATGCATCAATATTTGAGTATCTTAAAGAGAGACGCTAATTTAGTAGCGATTGTTGCCGTTTATCTTGAAAGGATGTTTGAAAAGTGTGAGGGAGTAAAAAATTAAGCCAGTCACCTAACCATAATACGGATCAAAGCTAGGTCGATATAAATCTATCAAAAAGCACTATGTCTTTTTCTGGTTCTTTTCAGATCACTGGGACAACAAATATACAATTGTTATCTAGAAAATTGAGTTTTTTGTCCTTGTAACCGTGGAGAAGTCATTGCCATAGCCATCAATAAAATGTAAGGATACAGAATATTTGATATAGCAGGGAACAGAAGAGAAAAATATTCTTCTTCCTTCTTCCTTCTTCCTTCTTCCTTCTTCCTTCTTCCTTCTTCCTTCTGACTCCGAACTCCGTTCGCGTAGCGTCTCCGTTCGGCGAAGCCGTGCCGTAGGCATAGGAGAAACTCCGAACTCCTGACTCCTGAATTATTACAATAAAATAATCACACTAAAGCTGCTTCAGGAATTGCACCTTGCATTTTGCTTAAAGTATCAATCAAAGTCTGCAATTGTTGTTCGGCTTTAAATACACCTAAACCTCTGGCTGTCACCTTACCTGGAGAATAAATAAAACGAGAACGCATACTTTCTTTTAAATTCTGTGCTAACAAATTCCAAGCTGGTTCTTCCATGGGAGTTTCTAAAACAATATGCTGTTTATTCTCTGGTTTAATGCGGCTAAATCCTAAGTTTTTGGCGATTTGTTTTAATTCCATTACCCGTAAAAGTTGATTAGCAGAAACAGGAATAGTCCCATATCTATCAGTCCATTCGGCTGCAATTGATGTTAATTCTTCTTTAGATTTTGCAGTTGCTACAGCACGATATGCGCTCATTTTTTGGTCAATATCGGTGATGTAAGTTGAAGGAATAAAGGCTGTGAGATTAAGGTCAATTTGGGTATCATCAACTTTGGGTATTTCTTGTCCTCTAATTTCTCGAATTGCTTCTTCTAGCATTTCCATGTACAAGTCAAAGCCAATTGCATCCAATTGACCAGATTGTTCTGCACCTAGCAAGTTACCGACACCGCGAATTTCCATATCGCGCATTGCTAATTGATATCCAGAACCGAGTTGGGTAAATTCTTGAATTGCTCTTAATCTTTGTCTGGCGGCATCGGATAATTCCCGCTGTTTGGGGTAAAATAACCATGCGTGAGCTTGGATTCCTGCGCGTCCGACACGTCCGCGCAATTGATATAATTGAGCTAAACCGAAACGGTGAGCATCTTCTATTAAAATGGTGTTGACTCGCGGAATATCTAAACCAGATTCAATAATTGTAGTACAAACGAGGATATCAGCGTCATTATTGCCAAATGTGAGCATGGTTGATTCTAACTCGCTTTCGTCCATTTGACCGTGTGCGATCGCAAATCTTCCCCCTGGAATCATCTCCCGCAGGTTTGCTGTTGTCTCTTCAATGCCTTCTACACGGGGGACTACATAAAATACCTGTCCACCCCGATCTAATTCTTGACGAATTGCACTTCTAACTATTTCTGGTTTTAAAGGTGCTAAATGGGTTTGAATTGGTCTTCTGGTTGGGGGTGGTGTGGTAATTAAACTCATTTCCCGAATTCCAGACAAAGACATATATAAGGTTCTGGGAATGGGAGTCGCAGAAAGAGTTAAAACATCAACTTGAGTTTTCAGGCTTTTGATTTTTTCCTTTTGATTCACACCAAATCTTTGTTCTTCGTCAATTACCAAAAGTCCTAAATCTCGAAACTGCACTCCTTTACCTAATAGCTGATGTGTCCCCACAACTATATCTAATTCTCCAGTAGCCAAACGCTTTTGAATATTGCGTTTTTCTTCCGCACTGCGAAAACGATTAAGTAAACCCACATTGACAGGATAGGGTGCAAAACGTTCTTTAATTGTGTGATAATGTTGTTGAGTTAAAATCGTAGTTGGCGCTAAAAGTGCAACTTGTTTACCTGCGGTGACGGCTTTAAAAATCGCCCTAATTGCAACTTCTGTTTTGCCAAAACCCACATCACCACAGACTAACCGATCCATTGGTCTTTCGCTTTCCATATCCCGTTTCACATCTTGCACCGCTTTTAGTTGATCGGTGGTAGGTTGGTAAGGGAAAGAATCTTCCATTTCTTCCTGCCAAGGCATATCTGCGGGATAGGAAAAACCTTCTTGTTGCGATCGCGCTGCATATAACTTTAACAGGTCTACCGCTAGTTTTTTAATCGCTTTGCGGACTTTATTTTTCGTATTTTCCCAAGCTTTACCCGTCATTTTATGTAATTCGGGGGCTTTATCTCCATTAGTTCTAAACCGAGATAGAGAACCAACTTGGTCAGCAGCAACCCTCAGCAAACCGTCCGCATACTGCACCACTAAATAATCACGGGTTTCGTGGTTAATTGTCAAACTTTCCAACTTGACAAATTTACCAATGCCATGACTACGATGAACGACAAAATCCCCTGGACGCAGTTTATTAGGGTCAACTTGTTTAGAAGCAGCTTTGCGACGTTTGCGGATATAGCCAAAATTAGCTAAAGAATGTTGTCCGTAAAATTCGCGGTCGGTGACGATAACCAGACGAAAGGAAGGTAAAATACAACCTTCTAATTCTGCTAAACCGGAATATTTGAGAGCGATGGGAGTATGATTGATTTGCAGCTTATCGATCGCTTGATAGTCACGGGGATTAGGAATAAACTGGGCTGGACAGTCGTGTTCTTGGAGTAAAGAGACAGAACGGGAAGGTTGAGCCGAAAGTACCCAAACAGCAAACTTGCGATCGCGCTCTTGTCTGATTGTCTCAGCTAACTTGGCAAATTGGTGAGGTGTGACAGGTAAAGGTCTACTCGCTAAATTTAGACCAGTATTTTCTTCAGCCAATTCCGATAAATATAACTTTTTAAATTTCCCAATTTCCACTAAACACTCATCCAACGACCGATGAATTTTAGGTAATTGGTAATTTTCCCCCCTACCCCCTACCTCTTCCCACTGTTCCTGTGCATTCTCCACCCAGCGATCGCTATGAGCATAACATTGTTCTGGCTCATCAATAGCCACCAGCGCATTTTCGGCTAAATAATCCAGCAGAGATGCAGGTTTTGCAAAAGCTAAACCCAAAAAACGCCGACTACCTTCTAAGAGTCCTAATTCTGACTCCTGTAGAGACGTTCCATGGAACGTCTCTACATTTTCTGGGAAATGAAGATGATCTTTAAGTGCATCTAAAATAATGGGTGTAAAACTAGTTGGGGTCAGAGTTATTTCGTTAACCTTATCCAGGGCAGAACGCTGAGTAGTGGGGTCAAATTCCCGAATTTGTTCAATTTCATCTCCAAACCATTCCAAGCGCACTGGCAACTCAGAAGACACCGGAAAAATATCGACAATATCCCCGCGCCGACTCCATTGTCCTTCCATTTCCACCAAAGGAACCCGTTCATATCCCAAAATCGTGATTTTTTCACTAAAAGCATCTAAATCGTATTCCATCCCCTTTTTTAAAGTGACACAAAAAGATTTAAACGCATCCGGTGGTGGTAAATGTGGCTGTAACGCCCCCACAGTGACAATTACCGCAGTATTTTTTTTAGGTAACTGACCATTTGTGGGTGGGGAAACCCCTTCCCTACTTGCCAAATCAGCTAAAACCTGCATTTGTCCCCAACTTAACTCAGTTTCAGGATCAAAGGGTTCATAGGGTGAAGCTTCGGAAGTGGGGTAAAAATGGACAGTTTTCCATCCCATTGCTTCCATTTGGGCGTAAACCCGTCCAGCTTCCTCCAGAGTGGCACACACCACACATAAATCCTTACCCTCATAGTTAGCTAAAGCTGAAGCGATCAAAGTCTTGGGTAAACGGGAAATACCATTTAACCGCAACTCCTGCTGTTTATTGAGTTTGAGAGTCAGTTCTGCGGTCAGAGGCGATCGCGCCAAAGCACGCACAATAGAAGAAAAAGCCATAAGTTTTATACTTAAATTAGAAGTCGTTAGGGATGAGAAAATCTAGATGCAGTCCTTTTCAACCATTTTATAAAGTGTAAACAGCACTTTGATGATAAGTCTTAACTACTAATAGACAGAAGAAACATAACTACTACTTTCTGTATAGTCAAAGCATTTATAAAATCACCTTAAATACTGGATACTAAGGGTTAAGCTATCTTTTTTCTCTATAGCGGTAATTTTTAAAATGTCTTCCCTCTCTTTTGAAATTTTAACAATTTTGGTGCTAATCTTTGCCAACGGCGTATTTTCCATGTCTGAGATGGCCATAGTCTCAGCCCGGAAAGTCAGATTACAGCAACTAGCCAATCAAGGCAACCTCAATGCCCAAGCTGCATTACAACTAGCAGAGTCTCCCAATCATTTTTTATCCATTGTTCAGGTAGGCATTACACTCATTAATATCCTCAATGGTGTCTTTGGTGGTGCTACCATTGCCCAAAGGCTAGAGAAGTATGTCCAACTAGTACCATTTTTAGCCGCTTATAGCCAACCCATTGCCTTTGGAGTAGTGGTTTTGGTGATCACCTATCTTTCGTTAATTGTTGGTGAACTAGTACCGAAGCGTTTGGCTTTAAACAACCCCGAAGGAGTCGCTTCCAGTGTTGCCATTCCCATGCGTGCTTTAGCTACATTAGCTTCTCCAGTAGTGTATTTATTAAGTGCCTCTACAGATGCCGTCCTGCGATTATTGGGAATTACACCATCTACTGAACCTCAAGTTACAGAAGAAGAAATTAAAATTTTAATAGAACAAGGTACAGAAGCGGGAACATTTGAAGAAGCAGAACAAGATATGGTGGAAAGGGTGTTTCGTTTAGGCGATCGCCCAGTCACTTACTTAATGACACCCCGTCCTGATATTGTTTGGTTAGACTTAGACGACTCTTCTGAAGAAAATCGCCATAAAATGGTCGAAAGCGCCTATTCTCGGTATCCAGTTTGTCAAGAAGGACTTGATAACGTCCTAGGTATTATTCCCGTCACAGATTTATTAGCCAGGAGTTTACGCAACGAACCCTTAGATCTAACTCTGGGATTACGTCAGCCTGTATTTGTACCTGAAAGCACCCGTGGTTTAAAAGTATTAGAGTTATTCAAGCAAACTGTCACTCACATGGCCTTAGTAGTCGATGAATACGGTGTAATTCAAGGATTAGTTACCCTGAATGACATCATGAGTGAAATTGTCGGTGATGTTCCCGCAGAACCTGGACAGGAAGAACCCCAAGCTGTACAACGAGAAGATGGTTCCTGGCTTGTAGATGGAATGTTAGGTATAGAAGAATTTTTAGAACTATTCGATTTAGAAGAATTAGGTACAGAGGAAAGAGGAAATTATCAAACATTAGGTGGTTTTGTCATCACCCATTTAGGGCGTATTCCCGCAGCCGCAGATCATTTTGAATGGGATGGTATGCGTTTTGAAGTCATGGATATGGATGGCAACCGTGTTGATAAAGTATTAGTTGTGCCGAAGATAAATCATAAGTAGGGCTGGCTGATAGCGTAGCGTGGCGTAAGCCATAAAAGTCTTTCCGTGAGGGCTAGGAGTCAGAATTCAGGAGTCAGGAGTCAGGAGGAAGAATTAGAAGAAGAGAAGAATCATCTTGAATCTGGTCAAGTGATAGGTAAATGAACAGTTTCAACGCTTATTCCTTGCACCTGATTCACCTTTTTAACCTTAGAGGGTGTTTGAAAAGTCTCCTTCCATGTCATGCTGAGGAACGTAGCATCTCAGTATGTGGGCTAAACTCCAGATTCTTCGTTGCGTAAGACTCCACTCAGAATGACAAATTATACGTCCCTAAACTTTTCAAACATGCTCTTAGAAACTCTTGATATATCTAAATTTTAGCTTTATTAAGCAAGCCCTAAGTAGAAAAAATTACCTGGGATACTGCTGCACCTGTCCAGGATAAGATAAATTAGATTGCGGTAATTGACTGGGCTGCTGTAAATTATAATTACCGTAATTTCCATATCCTACAGCAGCAGTTGAGTTGACAACATCTCGACTTGGAGAATTGGCAGCATAAGGATTATTAGGTATGGGAGTCAACTCTGTTGTTGGTGTTTCTTGATTGGGTATTGTTTGAACATTATTAAAAGTACTATAGGGATTTTGTGACTGGTTCACTAATCTTGGCTGAATATAACCCATACTGGAACTAGAGGGTAAACCCTGATTAGGTAAGCTGTTAATAGGTACATTATTACTAAAAGACTTTATTTGGCTTGTGTTAATAGATTTATTGATGGCTGTTGCTAAAGGATTTAGCAACACAGGATTTTGATTGTTTGTAGTTTGATTATTTAATTGAAAACTTAAATTAGAAACGGCTGTAACTTCTTTTGCACTAGGAACAACTAGATTAGTTACACCTAAAAATTGATCACTACTATTAGCTTTAACAGGCTGCAATAATTTTTCTGCTTGCACCATAAAAGGATTTTTTACACTATCTGGAGAAACTTGATTAATTATCCCTAAGTCCAGATTTGATTTAGCAGGATTAACATCAGCATTTTGTTTATTAATCGCATTCTCTAACTGAGTATTTTTTGAAGATGTAGTGATAATGGCAGATAAATTCTCTCTGTCAAAATCGCTTAACAACGATGGCATATTATCAATATCTGCTGTAACTGCTTTATCTTCATTAGAAAGTGAAGCTTCTTCAACATTCTCTGCAACAACTGCGTCTTTATTGGGTTTTTCAGTAAAAAGTGCTGGATTTTTCCAATATTCCCGAATTACTAGGGCTACAACGATTAAGAAAATGCCTGTTCCCCAAAAACTAGGTCGCAAGAAATTAGATAATCTGGCTTTGAGATAGCGTAAATAAGCAGGGGGATAGTTGCGTGCTGGCATAACATTAATTGAATGATTTTTATAAATTAGGAAAGATTTTAGATGCTTCTCTTGAGTTGAACTATATCAATAGTAAAAGAATTATAATTTCATCCTAGCTTCTCAAAAATCATAATTCATATGTAATACAGTTTAATTAATCAAAAATTTACTTTCATACGAAATGTAAATTTAATAAATTTATAAGAAATTCTATAGCAGTTTTCAGATTAGTGATGTGCAGTTTTCAATTGCCAAGCTTGTGGGGACGGGAGTTCCGCAACCTCGATTGTATTTATTACATCTGGCCAAGAACCATTATAAGTAGAAGTATTGTCAATCCCAAATGTAAAGTTAGTGTTAAACCTTGCAGTTCTTTGACATTTTTTATAACTTTTAGTCAATTTATGCTTAGTTTTCAGATATCGGTCACTTTGGATATCATCTGGAGTGGAAAGCTGGACTAATTTTATTGGTATAGCCAAACAATTGTTAAACTTTCCCCTTCCTAGTTACTACTGTACCATTCACCAGGAGACTTAATCATGAAAGCCGAAGATATCATGACCAAGGAAGTAGTTACTATTCGTGGTACAGCGACTGTTGCAGAAGCAGTCGGACTAATGAAAGAAAAAGGATTACGTGCGCTGGTTGTGGATCGTCGCTATGATGATGATGCCTATGGCATTGTCACGGAAACAGATATTGTCTATAAGGTGACAGCTTACGGCAAAGACCCTAGACAATTAAGGGTTTATGAAATTATGAGTAAGCCTTGTATTATTGTTGATCCTAATCTGAGTGTAGAATACGTAGCACGATTGTTTGCTAATACTGGTATTCGCAGGGCCCCTGTAATTCAAGGTCAGATGTTGGGAATTATCTCAATTACGGATATTCTCACCAAAAGTGATTTTGTGGAAGCTCCTAAAACGTTACTATTAGAGGAGAGAATTCAAAAAGCGATCGCAGAAGCCCGTGCTACTTGTACTGAACAAGGTGCTTATTCTAAAGCTTGTGCTGCGGCTTGGGATGAGGTAGAGGAACTGCAAGCAGAAGCTGCACACCAGAAAGCTGAAGTTATGGTGTCAGCTAAAGTTTCTTTTGAAGAATACTGTCGAGAAAATCCAGCTGCACCAGAATGTCGGAATCCTCAATAAAACTTTTACTGTAAAAATTCAGGAGTTGGGAGTCAGGAGTCAGAATAATAATTGTCAAATCAGTCATTCACTGATTCAAGATTTTCTCAACAATATTAAGCATGATGCTCTAATTAGGGCTTGCTGAAAAAGTCTTTCTGTTAGGGCTAGGAGTCAGGAGTCAGGAGGAAGAATTAGAAGGAGATCAGAATATTCTCAAATCTGGGTAAATGAACGGTTTTTGATGATTTCATCGCTTATTTCTTGCACCTTCTCCTACTTTTTTCAGCCTAAAACTGTTGATATATCTAGGTTTTTGGTTTATTCAGCAAACCCTAATTATGTAAGGATTCAGGATATAGAATGTTTGATATGGCAAGGAATAGGTAATAGGGAACAGAAGAGAAAAATATTCTTCCTTCTTTCTGACTCCTGACTCCTGACTCCTGACTTCTTACCTAATTATTATTGATTCTGTATCCTGAATCCCTACTTACGAATTATTTATCTTTGTGCAACTCGCGACAATAGAAATAGACCTGTTACTAAACCAAATAAGTTAGGCAACCAAGCACCTATCAAGGGAGACAGAATATCTGCCTGTGCTAAAGCACCAGAAACTGATAATAATAAGTAGTAACTGAAAATAACTATGACACTGATCCCAAAACTCGTTCCTCTACCTGTACGTTGAGGTATGCTGCCCATTGCCGAACCTACTAAACCAAAAATTATAGATACAAAGGGAAAGGCAATTTTTTGTTGAATCCGCACTTCTAATTTTCTAATTTTTTGGGGGTTGCCAGCTAACCGTTCTATTTCTAGTTGTTCCAGAGCTTGAGAAATGTTCATTTCGCCATAATCTCGGCTATTTTCTGCTAAGTTTAAAGGTGTGCGGGGTAGTTGCAATTGTTGTTTTTCAAATCGCAAAATATTTCGATAGGAACGGTCGGGAGCGACTAAATAAATAGTACCATTGTAAAAATCCCAAACTTGTTCTGATGCATTCCACTGGGCAGATTCTGAGACGAGTATTTGATTGAGTCCTTGTGTAGATCTATCTATAATTGTTAAACCTTGCATTTTTTTGCCATCAAATTGATCGGCATAAAATAAGCGTGAAAGTATTTTATTAGTACTACCATCTGGTTGTTTAATTTCTCGATATTCAGGATAGTAGATATTTTGTTGTTTAAATGAGGGCGTATCTGATTTTAGTGCCTGTTCTAGTGTCCGTGTTGCTTCATAATTGGCTGCTGGTGCAATCTGTTCATTAAAAACATAAGTCATGCCTGTGACTAAAGTACTTAATAAAACAGCAGTTAGTACCATGCGATAGACGCTGACTCCACAACCACGAAGGGCTATTAGTTCACTCTCACTAGACAAACGACTGTAGGTCATTAAAGTAGCTAATAAGGTGGACATGGGGAAGGAATAAACCATGACATAAGGCAGTTTTAAGGCGAAAACCTTCAGGGCTGTGGTGATTGGTAGTCCAGATTCTACTACTTTTCGTAATAATTCAAATAAGCTGTCAATTGCTAAGACTACAGAAGTAAATGCTCCAACTCCGAATAGAAATAGCGGTAGCAACTGCATTGCCAAATAGCGATCCATAATGGAAAAAGGCAGCAGTGAATTGAGCGAGTAGAAAGATTTAATCTGCTTGGATATCATAAGTTCGGAGTTCGGAGTTCGGAGTTCGGAGTTCGGAGTTCGGAGTTCGGAGTCAGGAGTTAGAATGCTTATGAAATCAGGAAGGGAGAGAAGTACAATTTTATCGAAATCATCAAAATTGACTTAAAAAGCCTTTATTTTTATGATTTAAGTATTCTCCATCCTCAATACTTACAATAAGTTTAAAAGTTAAATTTTGGCAACCTAGATGTATTAGCAGTGTGAAAATGTGTTGATAATTGTGATTGAAATGGCTAATTTATGGGATTTAAATTATTTTTTATTATTAACAATAATCAATTCTAAGTGGAAAAGTTATCGCCTAAATAGTATTGGCGCACGAGTGGGTTATTGTAAAGTTCATCGGCAATGCCAAAAGCGAGAATTTGTCCTTCCCTCATGATATAACCACGATCAGTAATGGCCAGGGTTTCGCGGACATTGTGATCTGTGATGAGAATGCCCATGCCGCGATCGCGCAATTGTCCCACAATTTCTTGAATTTCTGCAACTGCTATCGGGTCTACTCCCGCAAATGGTTCATCTAAAAATAGGAATTTTGGCCCTTGTCTTCCTGCTGCCAAAGCCCTTGCTAACTCTGTCCGTCGTCTTTCACCACCAGAAAGTTGAATTCCTTTGCTATTGGCAACTTTTTCCAAGCGGAACTCCCCGATTAAATCATGCAACCGTCTCGACCACTCCCTGCGTGGCACACTAGTTTGCTCGAATACTAGCAGGATATTATCTTGAACGGAGAGCTGACGAAACACACTTGCTTCTTGAGCTAAATAGCCAATTCCCAATCTAGCTCTTTTGTGCATGGGCATTCCCGTAATATCCAAGTTATCCAACCACACCCGGCCTTGATTGGGTTTTTCTAAGCCTGTAGCGATATAAAATGTCGTCGTTTTACCAGCCCCATTGGGGCCGAGTAAGCCAACAACTTCACCTTGAGCTACAGAAAGGTTAACGCGATTGACAATTAGTCGCTTGCCGTAAGATTTGTGAATATTTTCTAAAACTATTTTCACTATTCGCGTTTTTTGTGGTAACAGATTCTAATTAGAACGCTTGAGAGATGGTGTCTTTGGGGCAGGTTTGGCAGTTTGTCCATTGAGATTAGAGTCTTCTACCATATACACAGATTCTACCTGACGATTAGACTGGGGTAAGGCGATAAATCGACCTTCATCAATCAAATAAGTGACTTTCTCTGCCCTAATACTATTATTACCCTGTTGCAAAATATAGACATTACCACTGAAATCAATACGTCTTTCTTGACTAAAGTATTGTGCTTGGGCTGCTGTTGCTTGCAACTGACGAGCAGGATACAACATTTGTACATTACCACGAGCAGTAATTACTTGACTTTTGGCATCATATTCTTGCACATCAGAGCGAATCGTGAGTGGGCGATTTCCCCCAGATGATTGGGCTGTAGCGGTTGGTGCTTGGCTGGGAAAAGCAATTGCACCCAATAGCGCAACGGGTAGCATTAACGCCAATCCAAGATGACGCATCTGTGATTTTGGCAATTGATAGTGAGGGATCATAGTGGATAAGGATTATCTCTGTTTGTATTCTGATTTAAAAAATCGTACTCAGTGCAGAATCACCAAAATTAAAGTTGAAAAAAAACAGCCTCAATATTTTAGTAGAGGTGATGAAGTGTCAACTCAACCACTTTATCCAGAAATATAATTTACAATCGGGAATAGTCGCCGATAAAATTCAAAAAAATCCTCCATTCCGTGCAATCCTTCAATCCGTTAAATCAGTGATAAATCCTGGATACAGCAGTTTGCGTAGTTAGGAGGTACAAAATCTAAATTGAAACCTATACACAAAGCCAGTACAGAGCGATGAGTAACGAGTAAGAAGGAGAGTCAAGTACTCGGTACTTGGTATTCACAACTCTTCTGACTCCTGAATTCTGCTGTATGTGACTACAACTTGAGATTGTTGACGCTTGAGGACACCTGAAGGTTTCGTTATTGCTAATCTTTAATTATAGAAATTCTAGGTAAAGGCAAGGCTGCATTTTTACCCAAATCTACACTAAGAATTTTTTCTGGATCTGTTTGTTGGAGTTCCTTCAACAATTTCACACTTTGAGTGAAAAATTCTTCCACATTGATGGCGCAATCACTAGCGGGATAACGGCGTAAGCGATTGCTACCTTCCCCCAATAAAATCATTGCTCCTCGCAAGTTACGATTACCCAGATGATACAGGGCTACTGCAATTTGCAGAATACCTTGATATAAACTTTTTTCTGGCTCGGTTGCTTCAATCCATAGAGCTTCTAAGGTGTCATGACAAGCGTAGAACTGTCCAGAGTTGAACTGTTCCACTCCTTGCCAAAACTCTTGGGGTAGGTCTTCACTCATCCCATGCTATCCCGCACTTCTTTGATGGTTTCCAGGGAAATGTCTTGTCTTTCGCCAACAAAATCGTTATCAGTGGTGAGAAAGAGCATACAGTGGCACTCTTTACGTTCTCGCATGGGGACACAAGGACAGTTCCAATAGGCGGCGCTGACTTCCGCTTCTTTGTCTTCATAGTGGCGACAGGGACACAAAGGCGCACCGAGTTCGTCTTTATGTTTGGCTAAACCTTCAATTACGACTGCTGTAACGGAAGGTTCTGAACAGAAGTAGGTTCCAGTCCGCTTGGCGTATTGTTCGGAAAAATGCCGCATTGCCTCTAGGCTTTTTTCGCTGGATTTTGTGTTAACTTCTGATTTAATCATTGGATCGTCGTTCATAAATTAAATATTTCTTTGCATTGTACAACAGGCAGGAGGCAGGAGGCAGAAGGCAGAAGGCAGAAGTTTTTTATTTGTTATTTGTGATTTTTTAATGAATTTGTGTTCCCTAGAATGAACTTAATGGTTTTTGCAACTGAAGTTGTAGTTCTTGTTCATTTTGAAGGATGATGCCAGGATAGTCTCGATTGACTATGACTTGTTCTGAGGATGGATTTATATTCTCCCATAAAACCCAGCGACTGCCTACAGGTAACTCAGATAGGGTTAAGGGGTTTTGGGTGAGCCAAATGAGGGGGTAGTTTTCTGGTGGTGTGTTGGCTTCTTCTAAGGGGTTGGTTGCTGCTAAGGTTTCGAGAACGGGAATATCGCCTTTGATTAAACCTGTGGCTGCTGTCCACAGTTCTACTTGCAATTGTTGTCTATGGGCATAGAAATATAATGAAGCGGCGGCGATGACTGCTTGTTCAAATTGTTCTTGTTGCCAATTAGCTGCACTATCAAGGGCAATGATGATTTCTTGTCCACCTGTGATCACTTCTAATTCTCTGACTCGTAATTCTCCATAACGAGCGCTGGTACGCCAATGAATGAGACGGGTGGGATCACCGATGCGATAAGGACGAAGCGATCGCACTAATCCTGTTGTCGCTAATTGTAATGGTTTTCCCCGAAGATCATTTTTTTGGTGTTCATCTTGTCCTATTTCATCTACTAAGGGGCAGCTGGTGAGGGGTAAAACGGTGGGATAAACTATTGCTCTGGCTTTGCATTCTCGCTGCCGACGACACCAAAATAAACCCCACGGCGCACCTGTGGCTAATTCTACTGTTTGCCATCGGTACAATCCTCGACGCTCGGTGGGGTGGTAATATGTCCAATGGTGAGAGTCTTTTGCGTCAATGGTGTCAATTGGTTGTTTGACTGGTTTGCCTAAAATGAAGGGAAGTATATCTGCAACTTGCAATAAGGTGACAGGTCTTTGGGTGGGGTTATGGACTTCTATTTCAATGGTGATTTCGTCGCCAACGCTGACTGGCTGGATAGGAGAGCGTTTAACAATGAGATTTTTAAGCGATCGCGGTGCTAAAAAAGCGGATACACCCACAAGGGCAAGACAGACCCCACTAATTACATATAACCAGCCTGCCATCGTATTGATAGCAGCGCCTAAATAACAAATAGCAATGCCGGTTAATACCCAACCGCCGTAGGTAGGAGATGAGGCGTGGATTTCTAGCCAATTGGTGACGTTTTTGGTGATTTTCATAGTTTCTTTTTTAACTCAACAATGGCAGAAATGTACAGTATGTTGGGCATTTGCATTGATAAATTTGTAAGTGTGTATGATTAAATTATGAAATGTAGGTGAAAGATTTATTAATGCAGTTAGTCAGCCAGGAGTATATCGAAATTGCTGCTGATGTGCGAAGTGGGAAACCCAGAATTGCTGGTACTCGCATTCAATTGGAGAAATTATTGAAGCCTTAGTTTTGATTTATGAAGTGATGACACCTGATGATATGGTAGGAGGTGTCGAGTTTTTGTAAAAACATGACAATAAAAATATGAAAATAATCACAATTAATATTCTTTTTAAACTGAATTATTGGACACAACGCAGACAATTATTAATAGATGGACTCAAAGCCGAAAATCCTGATATCATTGCTTTACAAGAAGTCAGTTTATCAGAAGATACAGCTGCTTGGATAGCAGAACAATTACATATTCCCTATATTTATAAAGCTATACCCAAAGAGGTATGTAATAGTGATTTACCCTTTGGTTTAGCTATTCTCAGTCGTTATCCAATTGAAAAAACAGCAGCACTAAATTTAGAACATCAGGGAAGAATAGCCCAATATGCACAAATTAAATTAGATGATAATAAATCAATAGTAATTTGTAATGGGCATTATTTTTGGCATCCTGGTTCTCACAAAAAACGCAATAAACAAATACAAATGATGTTAAATTGGTTATCAGAATTTTCTGAGACAATGCCAATTATATCAGTGGGAGATTTTAATGGTACTCCCGATACATCAGGAATTACATTAGTTAAGGAAAAATATCAATCAGCATATCAAGTTTATCATGGTCAAGAACCAGAATATACTTGTCCCACACCTTTAGATCAAATTAGTTGGAAAAAACGAATCAGACAATTGTGGAGAACGTTAATTTTTAATAGAAGTTGGAAACCGTGGAAGGGAACTTTAGATTATATTTTTATTAATCAGCATTTACAAGTCAGAGATTGTCGAATAATTCTCAATAAACCAGCAGCGAATAACCTTTATCTTTATCCTTCCGATCATTTTGGCATTGTTGCTGATTTAGAGATTGTTGAATAAAGATTAAACTGTTTTCTGTTTCCTTTGTATCTTTAATTTGAATAAAGTCCATTTTTCACCCGCGCTTACCTGAGTTCGACATAAGATAATTTGTGGAAAACTCGCCCCCACTAGGATTCTAAAACCCTTATTCTCTCGCTCTTAAAAATCATAACTCCGTTCGCGTAGCGTCTCCGGAGGAGAAACTCCGAACTCAGAGCATGTTTGAAAAGTTTAGGGACGTATAATTTGTCATTCTGAGTGGAGTCTTACGCAACGAAGAATCTGGAGTTTAGCCCACATACTGAGATGCTTCGTTCCTCAGCATGACATGGAAGGAGACTTTTCAAACACCCTCTCAGGAGGGCGCAGGGTCTGCGCCTCTACGGTTAAAAATCTACTCCGCGCTTTAATTCTACTCCTTGATTAGCATAGTGTTTATGACAATAAACCTCAGAATGAATACTGGCTAAATCAAAATATGCAGGTTGATTTTGACAGCGACCAGTAATAATAACTTCCGTGTCTCTTGGTTTACGCAGCAAAGCTTGCACAATTGGGTCAACAGGCAGCAATTCTAAATCAACAGTGGGGTTGAGTTCATCAAGAATGATGGTTTTATAGATTCCAGATGCGATCGCAGTTTTGGCAATTTCCCAACCCCTCTCAGCTTCCACATAGTCTAATTCTTGCCGTGAATTACGCCACACAATGGCATCTCTACCACAGCGGAGATGATCCACTACTTCAGGATAAGATTGCTGTAAAGCTGAGATCGCTGCATCCTCAGTATAACCACTACCACCTTTCAACCACTGCATAATTAATACACGGGTAGAACCGGGATGATTGATACCCCTACCAATTGCTTGTAAAGCCTTACCCAAAGCACTAGTTGATTTACCCTTACCTGCACCAGTATAAATTTCTATACCCTCAATAAACAGCGCTGCTGCTGTTGGGTGGTGATGGGGTTTCATTTCTGAGTGCAAATCTGCAATATCTAATAACTGTTGTGGTGCAGCGCGTCCGGTAGCGATGATTTCTAATTCTTGGGGTTTAGATTTTAATGTTTTTACCACCTCATCTACTGATAGCAAACCCAAATCCAAAACCGGGTTAATTTCATCTAAAACCACAACCGAGTATAACCCTGATGCGATCGAACCCTTGGCCACATCCCAGCCTCGTGCAGCTTCGGTTCTATCAAAGGGGGTAATCTCATCATGTCCAAAAAATTCCGCCCTCCCTGTGCGAACCTGATCAATCAAATGGGGAAAACCACGCTGTAAAGCTGCGATCGCACCATCCTCATCATAATCACGTTCTGGCCCTTTCAAAAACCTCAGCAGTAAGACGCGATTAGAATCACTCGGTGTATTTATTCCCAAACCAATCGAGCGCAAAACCACCCCTAAAGCAGCTTGGGACTTTCCTTTTCCAAGTCCATCATAGACGTGAATTTGACCCGTGAGCCGTTCAGAACGTACTTGTGCTGTGCGAATACCGATGCCATTTCTTGTCATCTTTGGAAAAGCTGTAACGTGGCAATCCCTTATTTTACCGAACCCTGGTTTAATTAGGTAGGAAGATTTCCTCTAAAATCTGCCCCATAGATGACACCTCAGTATACTAGTGAAGTCTATGTATTAATAATCTTAATCGAAATCTACCATCACACCCAGATCGCAAATGACAAGAAGAATGAGATAATTGCCCCCATCATCCGTATTATCTCAGTTATACTGTGGAGTCAACCCTTACTATTCACCCTTTATGCCAGAAGAATTATCACTTCCCAGAATTTTGCCCGTTGGTGCAATTTTGTTTCAAACTTTATTTTTATTGATTGCCATTGCCATAGAAGGTTATGTTTTGCATAGATGGTTAAAATTCGATAAAAAAACTAGCATCTTTTATGCCATAGCTATGAATGTTTTTTCCACAGTTATTGGCTGGAATCTATTTTTTATCATTGAGCCATTATTACCTTTACAAGCAAAATCAGAATTAATGAGCTATGTATTTTTTAACAAATTCACAAATGCCAGTACGCAGAGTTATATAATTTTTATCTGTTTTATCATGTTTTTTGCCACTTTTGTGATAAAATTCTTGCTGCTAAAAACATTAATGATTACATTAGATGAAATTGGCAAAAAAGAAGAAATACAGACTACTCAGAGAGAAAAAATTATGATTAATGAAAAATTTAAATTACAAAATACAAATTTAGTTACCACTACATTAATAGCCAATTCAATGAGCTATACAGCCATAACTGTAGTATTAATAATTCGCAATTTATCTACAGGTATAAAATAACTGCCTCAAAAAATATACACATTTTTTATTATTGACCACTCTACTGTTGACTATTTTCGCCAATGAATTGAAGTTTGTTATTTTGCAAAATTGCAACAACAAAGATTAACCTTATTAACGTAAAAGAAATGAATTCATTATTGTTTAAGGAAATAACGCAGATCTTTAAATTTGTTCAAGATTTATTTTTGGGAGTTCAAAAACTTTTAATGCCTCCCAAAGCTTTTTCCTGGCAAACATTAATTTATTTAAGTGTATTTTCTTGGGGAGCTTCATATTTTGCCCTAGATTTTATAAAAGACATAATTGCATTAACAGGTTGGTTATTTTTAATAGCTGGTACAGCTTGGTATACCACCGACGATCCTTTAAGAGTTCCTGGTACTTTTATGCCAGTTGGAGCATTAATAACTGGTTTATTAGTCAGTGTTTTTGCATTTGGACATCAGGTGAATGTAGTTACACCTAGAACCATCGTTCTCTGGCCAACACTCGCTGCTATCATTACCGCAATACCAGAATTTTTTGCAGGCACAGGAACACAAGCAAAAGCTGCTATTCCCAAACTAGAAACACGTCAAAAAATAATTGTATTGATTGCTTGGTCTATGTTGATAAGTTGTTGGATTCAATTTTATTTTGTCATAGATAAATGGCTAAAAGAATATCCAAGTTTATCTGTAGATAATTTTCAGCGCAGCACTTTTGTAATTAGACTAGAACCAAAAACTGAAAAGCCAAAAAATGGTGAGACTATCTTAAATAAAATTCAACCACTCATAGAAGAAGAAATAGTTACCAAACCTTGGGCAGAAGTAGAGAGATGGTTGTTAGAAGCTAATAAGGAAGTTGGGAATTTAGGAAACAGAATGATTGATAAAAATCTGGTTAAATATAAAGAACAAAAACTATGGAGTGTTGAACCCCGTGTAGTCAACATCGAATCAGGATACAGATTAGATATCCTCAGCATTTGGAAAGGCCCAAGCTCAAATTCACGCGGTTTTTATATCCAGAAATCTTGTCGCATCCAACCAATTGCATCCGTCAATCAACCAGAAAATAAAAACGCAGTTGCTGGAATTGAATGCGATCGCATTAACAGATTTTACATTGGTTCCCCACCACCACAGCAGTAAGGGTTTGCAGAGATAGTGAAGATGGGAACTGGGACAAGAAGAAGTTAACCAATCCCCAATCCCCAATCCCCAATCCCCAATCCCCAATTACCAATTACCAATCACCAATCCCCAATCACTATGAACATAGCTAGAACCTTCGTGATGTCAAAAAATGTGTTTCAGGAAGTGATACGCGATCGCATCCTGTATATCATCGGTTTTTATGCACTCATCCTGGCTGTTGCTAACCGTACCATTTTTGAATTTAGTGCTACAAGTCAAGACAAAATCTTTTTAGATGTCGGACTGTCAGTAATGAACGTCATTGGTTTAATTATTGCCATCTTTATAGGTACAGGACTAGTTAACAAAGAAATAGAAAAACGTACTATTCTTATGCTAATTGCTAAACCTATCAGTCGTAGTGAATTTATTACTAGTAAATATTTAGGTTTATCTGGTGTATTGGCAGTACTTATAGCCGCAATGACAGCTATTTATTTAGGATTTTTGCAATTTAGCAAAATGTCCTATCCGACAGAAAGCATTCTCATTGCATCATTTTTCTTATTTTTACAATTAACCTTAGTTACCGCTGTAGCCATCACTTTAGGAGTTTTTACCAGTTCTCTCATAGCCACAGCCTTAACATTTGCAATTTATTTAATGGGAAATATTACACAAGATTTAGTTGCACTTGGTCGTCTTAGTCAAAATACAGGTGTAGAACGCATTACCCAAGCTTTATATCTGATACTGCCAGATTTATCTCGCTTAGATTTGAAAAATGATGCCGTTTATGGTTTACAAGCAATGCCTGATATAATCACGCTGATTACTAATGCAGGCTATGGTTTACTTTATAGCTTCATGCTGTTAGCAGTTGCTATTTTTATCTTCTTACGCAGAGAGTTTTAACGTCAGGGTTCGGAGTTCGGAGTCAGGAGTCAGAAGTCAGGAGTCAGGAGTTCGGAGTCAGAAATTCTTACCTTCAATCTTCTCCCCAAGTTCGTAACTGCAAATAAACTAATAGCAAAGTCACAGCTAACAAGATAGTTGCTACTGCTGCTGCATAACCAAAATCAAATTGACCAAAAGCTTCTTGATAAGTGTAATAAACCAACAAATTAGTAGAATTTAAAGGGCCACCACCTGTAATCACATAAACAGGTTCAAAACTCCGCAATGTAAAAATAGCAGTAGTGACCGTAGCGAATATTAAAGTAGGTCGCAATCCTGGTAAAGTAATATGCCAAAATTTTTGCCAATCATTAGCACCATCCAATTCTGCTGCTTCATAACGACTAGTAGGAATTGCTTGTAATCCAGCTAAAAAAACCACCATATTGAAACCTAGTTGTTTCCAAATACTAAATAAAATTATGACTGGCATTGCCCAAAAAGTATCTCCTAACCAAGATATTGGCTGAATAGCAAAAAAATTCAAA
This sequence comes from Anabaena sp. EIM26, assembly GCF_057568715.1. NCBI lineage: Bacteria > Bacillati > Cyanobacteriota > Cyanophyceae > Nostocales > Nostocaceae > Anabaena > Anabaena sp. EIM26. The sequence continues at coordinate 5,763,701 of NZ_CM172472.1, forward strand.
AGTCCATTGACTGGCCCAGTATTTTGAAACAACCAGCGAAATCCTAAACCAGCAGCAACAAGAGAGACAATTGAAGGCAGAAAATAGGCACTTCTTAAAATCCCTCTCAAAGCAATGGAACGATCTAATAATACTGCTAGTCCCAAGGGGATGACTAAACTAGGAAAGAGACTACCAAGGGTAAAATAAACAGTATTAAAAATAACTTGCCAAAAATCAGAATTGAGTAGCAAACGCCAGTAATTTTTAAAGCCTACTAAATAAGTCCCAGTTGAAGTAAAACTACCTGCGGTGAAACTGAGATAAAACAAATAGATAATAGGCCAAATAATAAATAAGCCTAACAAAATCAATGCGGGTGTGAGAAAAATCCAAGCAGCAACTGTATCATTATCCAGCAGTTGCATGGACGAAAATCGGGATGGTTTCATGATAATCTTATTCAGTCATACGATATTCATAATTCTATGAGTCAATATTACCCGATTGAGGGTGCATCTAGCCTAGTTTCTCCTGATATTTCTAGTACAAAATTCACATCAGATACTCCCTTGAAATTAGGAGTTATGGCTTCTGGAAATGGGAGTAATTTTGAAGTAGTTGCGAAAGCTATCCAAGAAGGCACATTAAACGCTAAAATTCAAGTTTTAATTTACAATAATCCCTCAGCTAAGGCAGCTACAAGGGCAGCAAATCACGGTGTAGAAGCTATTCTATTAAATCACCGCGACTATAAAAGCCGAGAAGATTTGGACAGAGAAATTGTTAAGACTTTGCAGCAGTATGATGTGGAATTGGTGATCATGGCAGGTTGGATGCGTCTGGTGACACAAGAATTAATTGACGCTTTTCCTGACAAAATTATTAATATCCATCCTAGCTTATTGCCTAGTTTTAAGGGTGTTAGGGCTGTAGAACAAGCTTTAGCCGCAGGAGTGAAAATAACAGGTTGTACTGTGCATCTCCTCCGTTTAGAAATGGACAGTGGCCCAATTTTGATGCAAGCGGCAGTACCAGTATTACCGGATGATACGGCGGAAACACTACACGCTAGAATTCAGTTACAGGAACACCTAATTTTACCATTAGCGATCGCTTCTCTAGCCTCTCATAGCAGAATACAGGAGTCAGGAGTTCGGAGTTCGGAGTTCGGAGTTCGGAGTTCGGAGTTCGGAGTTCGGAGTTAGGAGTTAGGAGTTAGGAGTCAGGAGTTAGGAGTTAGGAGTTAGGAGTTCGGAGTCAGGATTCAGGATTCAGGGGTAAAAATTGCTTTATTACGTTGTATCTTTCCAATTACCCATTACCAATTACCCATTACCCATTCCCTATAAATGCTACAATCCTCAGTTAGAAATTTAGGATATATTTATGCCAGTTTTAACTAGCCCAATCAAGTTTGGTACGGATGGCTGGCGGGGTGTAATTGGCGAGGAATTCACTTTTGAACGCCTAGCCTTAGTAGCAACCGTTGCCGCCAAAGTTTTATATAGTACTTATTTTCCTACGGTAGGTAATCGCACAATTATTATCGGTTACGATCGCCGATTTATGGCTGAAGAATTTGCCCGTGTTGTCGCTAATGCTGTGACTGCTGTGGGCTTTGATGTCCTATTTAGCGAAACTTTTGCCCCTACACCGGCTTTTAGTTGGGCAGCTAAAGAACTCAATGCGTTAGGGGCGCTAGTCGTTACAGCTAGTCATAATCCTGGCAAATACTTAGGCTTAAAAGTCAAAAGCGCTTTTGGAGGTTCCGTACCGCCAGAAGTTACCAACGAAATAGAAAGTTTGTTAACCGTGGATGTACCACCCGCAGCCACGACGGGGAAAGAAGAGAAGTTTGATCCCTGGCCTAGTTATTGTCAAGCATTAGCAGCTAAAGTTGATATTGGCAAAATTAGGCAAGCGATCGCATCCGACAAATTAACATTATTTGTTGATGTTATGCATGGTGCAGCGGCTAGTGGATTGGGTAGACTGTTAGGCGAACAAGTCCAAGAAATCAATACCAACCGTGATCCCCTGTTTGCAGGTGGTGCGCCCGAACCTTTGCCAAAATACCTTTCCCAGCTATTTAAAGTCATTAAAACTCATGGGAAAAGCAACAATTCAGGTTTAACTGTAGGTTTAGTATTTGATGGAGATTGCGATCGCATTGCCGCAGTTGACAAAGACGCTAATTTCCTTAGTTCCCAAATCTTAATCCCCATATTAATAGATCACCTCACCCGCAGGCGTAACTTTACAGGCGAAATCGTCAAAACAGTCAGCGGTTCTGACATCATTCCCCTTGTTGCTAAATCACTTAATTTACCTGTATTTGAAACCGCAGTCGGTTATAAATACATCGCCGACAGGATGTTAGATACAGAGGTATTACTTGGTGGTGAAGAATCCGGTGGCATTGGTTATGGTAGTCATATTCCCGAACGAGATGCCCTACTTTCAGCATTGTATGTCTTAGAAGCAGTTGTAGAATCAGGCTTAGATTTAGGTGAGTATTATCGCCAATTGCAACAACAAACCAATTTCAGTTCAGCCTATGATCGCATAGATTTACCTTTAGCAAATATGGATGTGCGAGGACGGTTATTGCAACAATTGCAAACCCAACCTTTAACAGAAATTGCCGGAAAAAAGGTCATTGATTGTAAAACCATCGACGGTTATAAATTCCGTCTCGCTGATCAAAGTTGGTTAATGATTCGCTTTAGTGGCACTGAACCAGTTTTACGTCTTTACTGCGAAGCACCCACACTAGAACAAGTTCATCAAACTCTAGCTTGGGCAAAAACCTGGGCAGAATCGAATTAGAAGAGATGGGGAAGAAGAGGAGAATAAATTTCTATCTATTCCCTATTTCCTGCTTACTGTCAACTGTCAACTGTCACCTATTCTTCATGACAAAAACACTCGTTGTAGCTACAGGAAATCCCGGTAAATTGAGGGAAATGCAAGCTTATTTAGCTGATTCTGGTTGGGAATTAACTCTCAAACCAGATGATTTAGACGTGGAAGAAACAGGGGAAACTTTTGCTGCAAATGCTTGTATCAAAGCCTCTGAGGTTGCTATAGCTACCGGAAATTGGGCGATCGCAGATGATTCCGGTTTAGCTGTAGATGCCCTCAATGGTTCACCTGGTGTATATTCTGCCCGTTATGGCAATACCGACGCAGAACGTATTTCTCGGTTATTACGAGAGTTAGGCGATACAGAAAATCGTCAAGCCCAGTTTATTTGTGCAGTAGCAGTTGCAAATCCTGAAGGAAAGATAGTTTTGCAATCTGAGGGTATTTGTCGCGGTGAAATTCTTTATTCAACCCGTGGTGATGGTGGTTTTGGTTATGATCCCATTTTTTATGTCCCAGAAAAGCAATTAACTTTTGCCCAAATGTCACCAGATTTGAAAAAGTCAATTAGTCATCGTGGTAATGCTTTGAAAAGTTTAGTTCCCCAGTTGTTGAAGGTGTTGGGGTGAGGGTTTTTTGGGGTTATTCGTTTTCTATTGAGGATAATTTTAACGAACCACGTTCGCGGTAGCGTTGCGAAGCAAAGGGCGCGAAGGAAGAGAAGAAGAGGTTTGCTATTTTATGGTTTTGTTTTGGTAGTCTCATCAATGCGTCGGCAAAAAAGAGATGCCATAAATAAATATTCATAAGCTTTTCTGGCTTCTTCTTGCTTTCCATGAGTATGTGCGAGTACGTTACGGACTCCTTTTACAAATCCCTGTAGCATCATCATAAAACCAAGCTGCTCGTTACGTAAACTCTCTGTAGATAAATGACTAAATGTAAGAATAGGCTTGTCTCCGCCAAATACTTTAGTTATTAATTTATCTCCATCTTCCGTTAAAAGAGTTTTATCTTTGATATATTGCATCACGGCTTTAACTGATGCCTCTACAGCTTGAGAATAATGTCCATCTAAAAATAATTTGGAACATCCTTTATTTATAAACGGGTGTAAGAACTCAAGATTACAAAGCATAAAAAAATCAACGCCTTTTTCAGCATTGATAGTTCTATTTAAAATAGGAGAAATATCACAATCTCTTGGAAATGTTTCTAGCTTATCTATAATTTCTTCTATACCTTCAATAAATTTCTCTACACATAATTTCTTTATTTGGGGAGTTGATTGAAGTTTAAATACCTCATCTAGTATCCATAAATACAAATACATTGGATTGGATGGATAAGAAAACCGCCATTTATCGCGAAATAAAAAAATGTAATGCTTCAATTTATCAAATCGTGCTGAAAGACTTCGTGCCTGTCCTACAAGAACTGGATTCATCTCTATAAAAGTATCATAATCTATGCCATCTCTTGAATTGTTTATTGCTCTTTCCCAAGTATAATAATGGTCATCTACATATTTCTGAAATTCTTTTAATTCTTCAATGAGTTTTTTTACTTTCATATGAAAACTTAATTTTCAACTTCTATTTAGTCTAGGTTTCGATTGTAACTTGCATATTCCCAGTTGATATCCAAGGAGAAATGGTTGCTTTAATTTCTTTACCAATCTTTTGTTCAGCCAGTCTGAGTTCATAATTTTTCTGCAAATTCATCCAAAATTCAGCACTAGTACCAAACCATTGTCCTAGACGTAATGCAGTGTCAGCAGTAATTGACCTTTGACCATTAATTATTTCGGTAATTCTATTTTTTGGGACATGAAGCAACCTAGCTAATTCACTTGCACTTATTCCTAATTCATGCAGTTCATCAGCTAAAATTTCCCCAGGATGAATAGGTGGACGTGCCATATAATTCTCCTTTAGTGATAATTTGTAATTTCTATGTTGAAAGGTTTTAGTTCATCATCTGGCCAATTGAAACAAATTCGCCATTTTTCATTAATGCGGATGCTGTATTGGCCGTCTCTATCACCTTCTAAGGACTCAAAGTTATTACTTGGTAATAACATTAAATCCTTTTTACTAGTAGCCGCCTCTAATATCTCAAGCCGTCTGTATGCTTGTCTAGTAAAAGCTTGAAACTCTTTTACCCTCTCACCTAAAGCGAATTGCTCCGTCCTTCTATCTCGATATTTTCGATATTCCTTTGACGGAGACATATCTTATAAAAAATGGTAGATGTTATGCGTTACGTAACCTATAACTTTTTTAGTATAGCACAATCAAACTACAAAAGGCGCTGCTGATGTTAGAGATGAAGAAAAATCTTGATAATACCTCATCCCTTAATTCCACAACGCCCAATATTTTAAGACTCAAAATTCAGCGCTTAAACGGCTTCTGTGTTCTTTTCCCCGGTACGAATACGGATAACTTGCTCTACAGGAGAGATAAAAATCTTACCATCACCAATTTCTCCAGTTCGGGCGGCTGAGATAATTTTATCAACCACCATATCCACCTGGGAATCTTCAACCACGATTTCCACCTTGAGTTTTTGTAGAAACTCAACCGTGTATTCCGAACCCCGATAGCGTTCAGTTTGACCTTTTTGTCGTCCAAAACCTCGGACTTCAGAAATTGTCATGCCCACAATTCCCGCATTCACCAAGGCAATTTTTACCTCATCCAGCTTAAATGGACGGATAATAGCTTCTACTTTTCTCATTTTTTGCAATTCCTGACTTCTAAGAGCATCGTTTATATATCTAACCAGATTAGTTGTCTAAAGCTGTAACTATAGAGCTACTGTTTAACTTGAGTTTGATGTATTGTATTTCACCACTGCTCAGGTGTCTAGACCTTACTTACTGGCTTTGTTCCTGAAGGAGCGATCGCCAATCTGCGATCGCTTTTTCTGTCCACAGCCAATTTTGAGCCAATTTCTCCACCGTAAACTTCGCAGGTTCATTCTCAATCACTGTTTGACGCAGTTTAATTGCTTCTTTAAGATATTGCCCTTGTCTAGCAACAGGTTGATTATTTACAGATTTATATAAACCCAAAGCTAACCCCGCATAAGAAGTTAAAGCCGCTGGTGGCATAATCGGATTGGGAGATTCGGCTTCTGTCAAAGTTGTATTCTGGGGATTGAGTGACAAGTTCAAAGCCTTGAACCAAGCATCATTAGCGCGATTTAAATTTCCCTCTGCATAGTAAGCAAATCCCAAAGCGTTATTATACAACACAGAATCCGGTCGATCCCGCACCGCAATTTCCCAGTAACGACGGGCATCATCAAAACTGTATTTGTTATCTCTAGTTTGAGCAAATTGCCAAGCCAAGCGTCCCCGTAAAAAGTTGACAGATGGATCTTCAGTTTGCTTAGTAGGAATCAGAGCTAAAGCAGTTTCTGCTGATTTCAAAGCACCACGATTCAGTAATTCATCTACAGCCTCTAACCCTGCCTTTAAATTACCTTGACTCAATTGTTCTGTAGCCGTAGCAGTGACAATTCCTGTAGCTGATGTCTGTAGATTAATCGGTTCTAATTTGCGGTTAGCAAAATTATCCGTAGGAATCGGCGGGATTTTGCCCACCACTGACGGTCGATGCTGCCACCACATCACACCCACAAGAATTGCCAGTCCTGCACCCACAAGCCCAAAAATTGGCCATAACCGACGACGGCGACGTGGTGGACGAATTGGAGGTAATGGAGGTTGTTGAAAGTTTTCCTGATTAGCTTCAACAATGGGCGTAGTTGACGCTGTTTCGGCTACACTATCTCCCCATAAATCTAAATTTTCTTCTACCTCTGAAGACAGCTTTTCCTGGTGATCATTTTCCTGTACTGGCAGCTCTAGTTCCGCCTTCATGGAAGTTTCTTCAGTAGAGACTTGTGGATTACCCAACTGACGAAACAAATCGGAAACAATTGCCGAATCTTCATCATAACCAGGTTGATCATACTCAATCTCATCTAAAAGATCTCCCCAAGTATCATCCCCTAGCCAATCAAGCTCAGATGCATCCCGTGCTAAACCTGAGGGCATCATATCCTCAAAATTTAAAGCCATCTGGGCATCATCTGTCACAGCAGCATACATCGAATTAACTGATGTTCCCACAGGCGAGTGATATTCATTGAACAATTCCGCATTTGCAGACAAACCAATTTGCGGAGATAGAAAACCTTCAAATTCCCGCTGTAGATACAGCATTGGTAACGCCCAGTACATCTGGTGAGAACCATAGGCAGAAATTAAGCCTTGACGTACCCGACTCACACACAAATCTAGGGGATAGCCCTGACTTAAGTTACGGTAAAACAATTGCGTTAACGTCAGCGCCACTTCATCGGGAATCCGTTCTGACATCGCCAAAACGCTTCTCAAACCCCTTTTCACCAAACTTTCAGTTAGGTTACGTTCCCCTGTCTCCCCAGATGTATCAGCCTTAGCTCTGTATGCTCCCAAACAAGAGTTAAATACTGCCATTTGAATATTATTATTCACCAGCAACCCTGCTAAATCATCACCGCTGAGGGTTTCTGTTAAGCCAGTTCTTCTACTGACTAGATAAATTTCGCCTCCATTAGTCCCCAAGTTACTATGACCGGAGTAATGTAGAACGTGATATCTTCCCTGTTCTAGAGCTTGGGTTAACTCTTCCCTTCCTGGTTGATCAAGAAGAGTTAGTTCAATTTCTGGAAAGTAATTGCCATTTTCAGTGCTTCGGGGATTCTGGCGATGTAATTCGGCTTGCAAGTTAATCGCTTCTTGTTTGAGCAAATCAAGACGCACTTGATCAGTGGGGGAAGAAATAACCATCAACACCTTTACCCCACTGTCTTCCTGTGGCGTGGGGATATTGCGAGTTGCTAGTCTTGATGTTGCAGGAATTCCACTTTGGTAACGAGAAAAAGCGATATATGGCCCAGTAGCGAGAGGGCGATCGCCTGCGTGCATAACTTCCCAAGGCAAACGCGCCAACTTATTATCTTTAAGTCCCAAACGCAAACGCAATACCTGCTGCTGATTCTGGGCAATACCTTGGGCAGTAATCCAACTATCTCTAAGAGTGCCTTGAAACAGTGCATTATATAATTGTTGACCCAGTGCCACCAAGTTTACAGAGTTTCTAGCGATGCCTGCCGCAGACTGCGACGCAGCATCCCCCTGTAGCACCAACTGTAAAGGGTCATTCATTAAATGTCCTGCTGCCACTAACCACTCAGCCACAGGCCAAGTTACCAGTTCCTCTGCCAATGGCACCCCAGGTGCGACTTGTTCCGTCCGCACCAAGTAGTCATTCTGCCCTACTGGGGTTACGGAAATGTGAAATTCCTGGGTCACAACTTCTCCTGTTTGCCTCCTAAATCCGGTTTGAACCGTAAAAATTTCTAGTCCCTGCTCCCTCTAGCTGATACTTTAGAAGCATATTACTAAGGAATGTTTCTGATTTTGTGTTGTTTCGCCTTTTTTTGCTCGAACAACTTTATCCGGATTGGATTACTTCAGACTAGAACACTTTAATGGTAGATGCACCTTGATCTTCAACTCCCCTGGTAGGCTAACACCCACCGGGGGTTTTCTTTTTAATTTTGGCAAAAAAAGCAATCTTTGACCCAAGAATTTCTTCTCAAACTATCAGTAGATCAAATTCTGATAAATAACTTCCCTAACCAACTACTAGCATTAGGAGTTTTTTCCGTAAGCAATAGCCAAATTTGGTGAAATTTATCCGGAGCATAGTCAGATAACCAGGAACGTTTAAATGGTAGATGCACCCTGATAATTAATTTCCCCTAGTTGGTTAACACCACTGGGGGTTTTTTATGTGGTTGGCAATATCAATAAATTGCAACGCCACCAAATTTTTCCGGAGATAACATTAAACCTGAGAACATTTAATTAGTAGATGCACCCTGATAATTAATTTCCCCTAGTTGGTTAACACCACTGGGGGTTTTTTATGTGGTTGGCAATATCAATAAATTGCAACGCCACCAAATTTTTCCGGAGATAACATTAAACCTGAGAACATTTAATTAGTAGATGCACCCTGATAACTAACTTCCCCTAGTCGGCTAACACCCACTAGGGGTTTTTTTTAGTCATAAACTAAAAACGATCATGCACCTCAATTGATCCGGAGATAGCATTAAACTTGAGAACATTTAATTAGTAGATGCACCCTGATAACTAACTTCCCCTAGCTGGCTAACACCACTGGGGGTTTTTTGTAGTTAGTAACCATCATAGTTCATAAAACTATGGACAAATATATCAGGGCTTACTTCTTATGGACGAAATTTCATCAAGACATTGATTTAGATCAGCGACTAGGAAGGCTTAAAGATGTTTATTTATGCCTAAAATAGCCCATGTCTGACTATAAATCAACAAAGTTTTTTAATACAACCCTGATTCTCAGAAATTTATCCGGAGTACGGTATGAAGTCTGAGAACATTTAACTGGTAGATGCACCCTGATAACTAATTTCCCCTGGTAGGTTAACACCCGCTGGGGGTTTTTTGTAGTTAGCAACTATCATACTACCCTATCTCTGAAAAATTTATCCGTAGCCAGTAGATTAAAAAATAACATTTACTTGCTATATTCACACTGATAACTAACCTCCCCTAGTTGACTAACGCCCACTGAGAGTTTTTGATTCAGAAACAAAAACAAATGGAGGAGAAATTTATCCGGAGGATAGTGAAGCACCTGAGAAAATTAAATTGGTAGATGCACCCTGATAACTAATCTCCCCTAGCTGGCTAATAGCTACTGGGGGTTTTTTATTGGCAAAGACAAGCTTCATATCACCATTTGCTAACAGGCTAGGGCTATTGCAATATTTTAGCCTAATTACAACTGGCTATAAAGTCCCAGTTTAACCTGTTGTTTGCCAAAAGCAACACCCCGTTCCTAAATCGCTTTCACTCCATTTTGGGACGAAGCTATGACTTCAGAATGATTGCCGTGATATATAACTAGGGTTCTTAATAATTTTTCCACAATTAACGCTCTGGTCGGCAACCCAATTTTTATGATGGGTTCTAAACAATGGTTTTTTAGCAGATTAGAAACCCTGAATTGACACGTCGGTGCTAATATTTTCAGCTATGTAAGGTGTGTTGTCGCGCAGCACAACATACAGACTTAAGCACAACAAAACCGAGATAGGGCTAATTCATGAATTACCCCTACGCAAGAATCAGATTTTTAGTTCAATCTTGCGTAAGTCCTAAGCATAACAACCATAACAATTTTCCACTCAAAAAAAAATTCATAGAAAATTCATAGAGAAAATCATTGTTATTATCTCGTATTTACACTGATCTAAAAGGCAAAACTCTTCAAAAACAATACTTTTGCCAATTTGAGACTAGTGAATTAACGGTTGTTAATAAAGGTTAAGTTTATTGATTTAGTGAAAATACGGATGGATATTTCACTAAATTGTTTGTATGTGTCACGATTAAGTTTAGAGATAGAAAAATCCAGTCAAACACATAGCTATACAGATGTACTCCTTACAGATGAGATATGTGTAGAGCCATAGATTCAGATAACCCTACTCTGTACGGAGTCGCCAAATGAATCAATGCCCCGCTACCCAAAATTTGCCAATGACAAACGCCTCTACCTTGATAGAATTACTGCGCTGGCGTGCTACCCATGAAGTGGACAAACTCGCCTATACGTTCCTGATTGATGGAAAAAAAGAGGGAAGCAAGTTAACCTATGGTGAACTTGACCTTCATGCCCGTGCGATTGGCGCACTGTTGCAAAAATATAACGGAAAAGGCCAGCGAGCATTATTGCTTTACCCTCAAGGATTGGATGTCATAGCGGCTTTCTTGGGTAGTCTCTATGGTGGGGTGATAGCTATACCAGTACCACCGCCAGATGCGGGCAGGCTGAAGCGGGCTTTGCCTCGGTTGAGGGCGATAGTAAAAGATGCGAATGCGGCCTTTGCCTTAACCACTGAACGCTTTCTCACCATTTTGCAAGAGGCAGAATTAGATTTTCCAGAGTTTGAGCAGATGCAATGGATAGCTACTGAAGATATTGATCTGACAATGGCAGAACAGTGGCAAGATCCTCAAGTTAGTCCAGATACCCTGGCATATCTGCAATATACATCGGGTTCGACCTCCACACCGAAAGGGGTGATGATCAGCCACCACAACATCATGCACCACTGTGGCTATTTGCAAAAAGCCTGTGGCTATGATGCAGAGAGTGTTTCTATCACTTGGATGCCTTACTTCCATGATTACGGACTGGTGGAGGGATTGACTGAACCACTCTACAATGGTCATCCTTGCTACGTCATGTCTCCTCTAGCTTTCATTAAACAGCCGATTCGTTGGCTCCAGGCTATTTCGCGCTATAGAGGTACTCATAGTCAGGCTCCTAACTTTGCTTATGAGCAGTGTGTCGGACGTGTTACTGATTTACAGATGGAAAGTCTTGATCTCAGCAGTTGGGTAGCAGCGGGTAATGCGGCAGAACCCATTAATCCTAGGGTGTTGGAAGAGTTCTTTGAGAAGTTTGCGCCTTGTGGATTCCGTTGGGAAAGCTTTGCACCGGCTTATGGATTGGCAGAAGATACATTGCTGGTGTCAACTAGTCCTAGAGATAAACCACCTGTACTTTGTCTGGTAAAAACATCGGAAATTGAGAAAAACAAAATTGTCGAAGCCAGTAGCTGGGGTGATGGTGTGCGGGCGATTCCTGGATGTGGTCAGTTGGTATGTGATACCAAAGTAGCGATCGCAAATCCCGATACCTTAACTCGTTGTTCAGCCGATGAGGTGGGTGAGGTTTGGGTATCTGATCCTAGTGTGGCTGGGGGTTACTGGAATCGCCCGGAAGAAAGTGAGAGTACCTTCCGCGCCTACACTGTCGATACTAATGAAGGGCCATTCCTGCGGACAGGTGATTTAGGTTTTATCAAAGGTGGTGAGTTGTTCATCACGGGACGTATCAAAGACTTGATCATTATCAGGGGTACTAACCACTATCCCCAAGATTTAGAGTGGACAGTGCAGCAAATTCATCCTGCCCTGCGTCCAGACTACGGTGCAGCCTTTTCCATAGTTGTGGATGCAGTTGAGCGACTAGTGATCGTGCAGGAAGTCAAACGCAATCCGGAAGAGTTTGTAGCCGATGAGGTAATTAACAGTATCCGACAAGCGATCGCCGAAATTCATGAACTGCAAGTTTATGCGATCGTCTTAGCCAAGCCGGGTAACGTCCTCAAAACATCCAGTGGCAAGATTCAGCGTCGTGCTTGTAAAGCCAGTTTCCTCGCAGGTGAATTGGGCGTGTTAGCAGACTGGAGCGAAAACCCTAAATTTTGTGCCAGCTACCAACAACTATCACAGGAAGTCAATTCCTTGCTGGATCAAGTGCAAGTTACCCATTAAGGAGAAAACCATGCAGCTACTCCAACAATTTTGGGTCGCCGAAGCACTAGAACGAGATTTAGGCGACCCTGGCAACCCAGATAATATGATGTCCTTCAAACAGGTGATAGACCTGGATGAAAAGGAAGAATTTCCTCACGAAATCATTAACTGGCTATACAACTGGAAACTCCAACACTATTACATCCCCACAGAATGCGGTGGTGAGTTTACCGGCTTTGACGAGTTTATCTCCTTTGTGCGGGTGCTTTCACGGCGAGATCAAACCGCTGCGATCGCATTTACCACCATGTTTTGGTCATATTTGGTCTGGATGGCAGGAACAGACGAGCAAAAACACACTCTGTCCAGCTTCATGAAAGATGCTAACGGTGCTATGTGCCTAGCCTATTCAGAAAAAGCACATGGTAGCGACCTCCTGGGCGGCGATATGCAAGCCAAAAAAGTTCCTGGAGGCTACATCCTCAATGGAGAGAAATGGCCAATTAACCGCGCCACCATCTCTGGAATCGCTTTCGTACTCGCCAGAACCGACGACGAAGGAGGAGCCAGGAGCCTTTCCCTGTTCATGGTAGAAAAGAGCAAAATTGACCAAGACAACTATAGCCACCTCCCTAAAATTCTCACTCACGGAGTACGTGGTTCTGATATGAGTGGTATTCGCTTCGAGAACTGCTACATCCCAGAATCCATGAGGTTAGGAGCAGAAGGCGCAGGACTAGAACTAGCCCTCAAAGGCTTCCAAATTACCAGAGCCTTATGTGCAGCCTTTTCCCAAGGAGCCGCAGATACAGCCCTGCGTACCACCCTCAAATTTGCCATAGAACGCAAACTATATGGCAAGACAGTCTTTGATATGCCCCAACCCAAACGCACTCTTACAGATGGGTTTTTGGATATCCTCATTTGTGACTGTGCCACCATCGGGGTGGCGCGGGGATTTAACACCATGCCAGAGCAAATTAGCGTTTGGTCAGCAGTAGTCAAATACTTCGTTACTACTACCTTGGAAACAACGGTGCAGAATGTCTCCGTCGTTTTAGGTTCACGCTTCTATATGCGGGAAGCACATGACTGGGGCATTTTCCAAAAAGTTTTGCGGGATAACGCGATCATCAGTATGTTTGATGGCAGCACCGTCGTTAATCTTCATGCCCTACTTTTGCAACTGCGGCAGTTAGCTAAATCTCGCGTTAGAAATACTGGAGTTAACCTAGACAAACTACAAACACGCCTAGCTACCACTTTTGACTTCACACAGCCTTTGCCCCCTTTCAACGGCAAAAAACTGGAATTGGTCAACCGTGGAGGTGACGATGTACTCCAAGGACTAGATTTAGCCTTGACATCCCTAAAACATCTCAAGGCAGACTCAAATCTTGACCCAGACATTCTGTACCAAATCATCACCCTGACCAACATAGTTCAGGAAGAGTTAAACACGCTTGATGAGCAAATTACAGCTTCTACCTTCCAGTTTGGGCATGAGCAATCGCCAGAGGTGTTTGATATGGCGAAACAATACTGCGTCATGCACGTAGCGGCGGCTTGTGTGCATACGTGGCTTCATAACCGCCATCATCTAGGAGAATTCTTTGCTAACGGAGAGTGGCTGGCACTTAGCTTGCGGAAGCTGATGCTGGCATTTCGCCCTGCCAAAGCATTGCCTGGAAGGATTGATGACGGGGCTGTTACCCAAGAGTTAATCCGCTTGTACAACCAAGACAAGATGTTTTCCATTGTTCCCTTCCAACTAGCAAATTCTACAAAACAGGAAACTACCAATTATGCAAGTCCAAAACTCCAACTCCAAGCTTAATACTATGAATGCTGTTGATACTATCCAAGAATGGTTAGTTAATCAGATTGCCACACAACTGGGTATCAATGCTCAAACTATCAAAGTTACTGAACCTTTGACTCGCTATGGTTTAGACTCCATTGACTCTGTAACTATTGTTGGTGATATGGAAGATTGGTTAGATGCAGAACTGCCTTCCACTTTACTTTGGGACTATCCAACTATTGAAAAAGCTGCTCAATATTTAGTCAATGAACTGAGTGTATTACCTGCCGCAACCAGTGTTACCAAAACAGCTGCTGTTGCCAGCAAACCAAAAGAAGAAGCAATTACCCAAGGTAAAGGCTGGGGTGGACTTTGGAACAAAATCAGTGGTAGTTGATGTTGGGGGAAATGGGGAGAGGAAATTATAGCAATTTTCGGGTAGATGAACTCATTTTTTGTCTCACGCAGAGGCACAGAGAGAGATTAAGAGTGTGGTCTAAATACCTGAAAAATGTTGTAACTAATTTACCCATTAGTTGAGTAGTTTATATATTTCACGCATTTCTTAGACTGGAGGCAGGGTGAGTTGAATTTCTCGGAGTTTTCCTTCTGGTGGGTGCTACTGCTATTTAGCATCCCTTATTTTACAGTCCGTTATGTTGCCAAGTCTTTGAACCTGTGGAGAGGTATTTTCGACACGGTTGGCTTGGTATCAATGTCGTTGTTCTTGTTTCTCAATGCTTCCAAGTCTAGTTTTGTCATCTTTATCTGCGAAATTATTTTCAACTACGTGATGGTGTGGTTGATGTTGAGGCAAGAAAAATGGCAAGCTAAAGCGATCGCTACCATTGTAGTAGTGATAGATGTTGCTATCCTCGCCTATTTCAAATACCTGAACTTCTTTGTTGAAGATGTTTTGGGCTTAGTCATACCAGGATTGACAGCAAATTGGCAATCAAAGTCTATTCCTGGTATGGGTTCCATCCCTCCTGGATTGTCGTTTTATACTTTCCAAATGGTGGCGTTTGTGGTTGACTCCTACAAGAGCGCCAAAAAACAACCCATTGCAGCTTTAGATTACATCAACTTTGTTTCCTTTTTCCCCCAAGTCGTAGCAGGGCCAATTGAACGTCAATCTGATCTGTTTCCCCAGATTGAAAAATTTCAGTTTAAATTCACATTTGATAACTTTGAAGCTGGTTTTCGTTGGCTATCTCTAGGACTATTTATGAAGTTTGTTCTAGCTGACAATATTTCACCTTACATCAAAGTAGATCAAGTTGATAATCCTTGGCTAGTCTGGTTTTTTGCCTTTTTATTTACGCTGCAAATTTATTTTGATTTTGGTGGATATAGTTTTATAGCCCTGGGTTTAGCAAAATTTCTAGGTATTAATTTAACCCTGAACTTCCTTGCTCCCTATACTTCCCAGAGTATTAACGAGTTTTGGCGCAGGTGGCACGTTACCCTCAGCACTTGGTTTCGGGACTATGTTTTTCTGCCTTTAATGGGTAAAAACATGAAGTTAGCCCCATTCTATCTATTTATTACATTTACCCTATCTGGTTTTTGGCATGGAGCAGCCTGGAACTTCATTCTTTGGGGAGCTTATCACGGACTACTGCTGTTAGTACTGCGTTATGCAGGAAGACCTTTTTATAAATTTTTAGGACAGCAAAAGTTCCTCATGCCTCAGTTCATTTCCTGGGCTTTGACCTTTGGATCTATCATTTTAGGATGTCTGTTTTTTATGGAAACCAATACTTTGCGGTTAGTGGAAAAGCTGAAAGTTTTGGTAATTCCTGGGAATTATTCTTTATCTAACTTGGGTGAAGCTTTGACATTCTTTAATGGGAATGGAGCAGCAGCTTTAGTATTAACTTTAGTGCTGTCTATAGGACTATTGTTAATGGAACAAATTGGAGTTTGGCGACAAGGAGAAACTGAATATGATTTATTAATTTCTCCTTGGATGTCAAGGATTTTGTTAGTGCTAACTATTTTATTTGCGGCTAATACACCTTCACCGTTTATTTACTTTGAGTTCTAGATTCAGTTATCAGTTAAAACTCTTAACTGTCACCTGTCACCTGTTATGAAAAAGTTTCTCAGATTTTCTAGTTGGTTTGCGATCGCTACTTTAACTTGGGGTGTTGGTTATTTCTACAATGCTCGTTATGGTGGTGAACTTAGCTGGTTGCGGATGATGTATGAACAAAAAATGGCTATAGCTAAGGAAGTACAAGCATACCAGCGAATTCTCATCGTCGGTGGATCTGGCGCTCACTACACAGTAGATGCAGGTCTAATACAACAAAAATTGGGAATCCCCACCCTCAACATAGCCACAGATGGACCCATCGGTTTAGATGTAATTTTGCCTAGTACCTCTGATGTCATCAGAAAAGGCGATATTGTCATTCTTATTCCCGAATATTTATTGTTGCTAGATAAAGATGGATGGGGCGATCGCTCTGGTCAATTTGGTGTTGCTATTGGTAAACCCGGTTTAGGAAATGTACCCCCCAAACAACTAGCCCAAGACTTGATGTTATTAGGTATACCCTCCCTACGCGCTGCCACTAAATCATCTTTAGATTTAGTAGAAAAAGGTCATTTCACAGGCTATTATTCTGACCCAGTTACAGCCAAAGGTGATCCAACAGTTATGAAAAAACGGACTAAAAGCGAATGGTGGGAATTGAAAATCAATGATAGCGTTTCTCCTCATTCTCTAAAACGGATTCAGCAATTTAAACAAGAAATTGAAGCCAAAGGAGCAACTTTGGTATTAGGGCTTTCTTGGATTTATGGCAGCACTGATACTAAAACCCTCAATAATATCCGCAAGACAGCAGAAGATTTGGGGGAAATTGCCCCTGTACTTTATAACAAAGAAACCTTAAATATTCAGACTGATTCTAGCTTATTTGCTGATACTCATTATCATCTTAATCCTGATGGTCGCCGGACTCGAACCATTGAACTTGTAGAACAGTTGAAAGCTGTAAATATAGTTCGTAATTAAGTAAAATTCAAATAAAAGATTTCTATTTTCATCTCTCTGCGCCTCTGCGTCTCTGCGTGCAATAAAAAAAGGCAAAATTATAACTCATGTATGAAATAAAAGACAAAATCCCTCAAAAACGTAAACTAAAACAACCATATCCGTTGCGGATTTGTATTTTAGGTGGTGGGTTTGGTGGGCTATATACGGCTTTGGAATTAGGAAAATTTGCTCAAATTCGTCAGCCTAATTATGAGATCATTTTGATTGAAAAACGAGCGCATTTCTTATTTACTCCTTTACTCTATGAAGTCGTAACAGGAGAATTACATAATGGCGAAATCGCCCCAGCTTATAAAAAATTGCTTTCAGATAGTCAAGCTCAATTTTATCAGGCAGAAATTAAAGGTGTTGATTTAGAAAACCAATTGGTAAATTTACAAAATGGAGAAATACTAACTTATGACTATTTAGTATTAGCTGTTGGCAAAGAAACAAGATTAGATGTAGTCCCAGGTGCAACAGAATATGCTCGCACCTTTCGTACTTTGGCTGATGCTGAATATTTAAAAAACCGATTGCAGTTTTTGGAAGCATCGGATATACCATTAATTCGGATAGCTATCGCTGGAGCAGGCCCTAATGGTGTAGAAATAGCTTGTAAATTGGCAGATAGACTCAAAAAACGCGGAGAAATTCGCTTAATTGACCGAGGAAATGAAATACTTAAAACTTTCTCTAAAGGTAGTCGTACTGCATCATATAGAGCTTTAGTTAAACGGGGTGTGAGAATAGAATTAGACACCAATATAGAAACTATCAAACCTGATGCAATTATTGTTAATCATCAAGGTAAAACTCATAAATTCCAGACAGATTTAGTTTTGTGGACAGGAGGAAATCAATCAATTGAATTGATAAAAAACCTAAATTGTCAACATAATCAACAAGGACAATTAATTGCTACACCAACTTTGCAACTAGCAGAATATCCAAATGTATTTGTCTTAGGAGACCTGGCAGAAATTCGAGATATTCAAGGTAAAGAATCTCCCGCTACAGCCCAAGCAGCCTTTCAACAAGCTCCCTGTGCGGCTCGTAATATCTGGGCAAAAATCACAGGACGTAAATTAAAACCATTTAGTTACTTACACCTGGGAGAAATGCTAACTTTAGGTATTAAGAATGCTGTAGTTTATAGCTTTGGTATCACCTTAGATGGTAATCTAGCTCGCATCATTCGCAGAGGAGTGTATATTCAACGTTTACCAACCCTAAAACATAAACTTCAAGTAGCTAAAAGGTGGATAGTAGGAAGTATGAAAAAACTACTAAAAAGAAAATAGGTGTTGCTGAATCAGGATGAAATCTCAAACTCTTTATCCTCTCTGTGTCTCTGCGCCTCTGCGTGATAAAAATCATCCATCCTATCTTCCTAACTAAAAAAATACTTATATTTCTTCCTTCGTGGTTTATTAAAAAACTTTATGCCCATTCACAAACAAACATCAAAAACATCCTGGGAAAAAAATCTAGAAACTATTTTAGGACTAGATTTACGATCGCTTGCGGTTTTTCGCATCGGTATCGCCTTAATCATCCTCACAGACTTATTGACTCGCTTTAGAGATATTACCGCCCACTATACTGATATCGGCGTACTTCCTCGTACTTTACTCAAAGAAATCGCTAAAACTGGACATTGGTCTTTACACGCCATTAGTGGTGAACCGATTTTTCAGGTACTATTATTTGCGATCGCAACTTTGATGGCGCTTTTGATGTTAGTCGGTTATCGCACTAGAGTTGCTGTCATTGCTTCCTGGATATTGCTCATTTCCCTCCACAATCGCAATCCAGCCCTCATTTTCGCTGCGGATGATGTCCTTCGCGCTCTCATGTTTTGGGCTATGTTCCTGCCTTTAGGAGCTTGTTATTCTCTTGATAGTGCGCTGAATACTTCACAACGTCAGTTACCGGAAAGAGTGTTATCTGGTGCTACATTCGCGCTCATGTGTCAGCAGTGCTTTATCTATATCTTCTCAGCTGCAATTAAAACTAAAAGTCCCATTTGGGTTGATGGTAGCGCCGTTTATTATGCTTTGAGTTTTGACCAATATGTTACTCCTTTTGGTCATTTTCTCCTCAATTTTCAGCCAATTTTAAATATCTTCACTAAAATTACTTTGGTGCTGGAATGGATTGGACCATTGGTGATATTCATTCCTTTTCGGAATAGCTGGTTTCGCTTGGGTGCAGTTCTAACTTTTATCGGACTTCATGCCGGATTTGCCTTAACTTTAAATATCGGCATTTTTCCATTTTTGAGTATTTTTAGTTGGTTAGCATTTCTCCCCAGTTCTTTTTGGAATAATTTAGAAAAGCGATTACAAACACCAGCACGTCAGGGTTTAACAATTTATTTTGATCGTGATTGTGGTTTTTGTAAAAAAGTAGTGCATATATTAAGAACGCTGTTGATTTTGCCAGGAACACCGTTATTAATGGCACAGGAATACCCGGATATCTATGCTGATATGGAAGCGCATAATTCTTGGGTAATTGAAGATTGGCAAGGAAAGCGATATTTTAAATTTAAAGGCATTGCTTATGTGGTGAGCTTGTCGCCGATATTTAAATTTTTAGTACCGGTGTTGACTTGGAAACCTGTAATGGCGGGGGGTACAAAGTTTTATGAAACGATCGCATCTAACCGTAAATTCGCTGGTAATTTCACCAAACCTTTGAAATTCCGTCCTCTGGAAGTTCGTAAATCCCGCTTTTTGAATATTTTGGCTGTGGTACTGTTAATCTACGCTTTTATCTGGAATATCAGTAGTTATGCTCCTGATTTATTCAAGCGAAAAATATGGCAAAATACAGAAGTTCTTGGCCGAGTTACACGACTTGATCAATCTTGGAGCATTTTTGCACCTGCGCCCCCTAGAGATGATGGATGGCATATAATTCCTGGTAATCTGAAAAATGGCAGCGAGGTGGATATTTTCCGAGGTGGAAGTGCTGTGAATTGGGATAAACCTAGCTTGGGTGTCAGAAGTGCTATTTATCACAATATGCAATGGCGCACTTACTTTATTAATCTCAATCGAGCAGTTGGTAAAAAGCTTTATCCTCTTTATGGAAAATATCTCTGTCACGCGTGGAATAATCAACACAAGGGCAGTGAAAAACTAGAGAAATTTGATATTTACTTTATGGATGAGCGTACAGTTCCACCTGGCGAAAAGCAAACTGTGGAGAAAAAGCTCACTTGGAAACAGTCTTGTTCTGATATTCCCTAGAAGTCACTCATTCCTATGACTTTTCACACTACAAATGTGTATTAGAGGGTGTTTGAAAAGTTCCGAGTGGTGATTTTAGACACTCAGTGATCCTTAACAAGGGGGGAACTAGAGTCAAAGTCCTCCTTCAAAAGGAGAATTTAGGAGGATCTAAAGTTTTTAATACATCAGCAACCACTTTTCAAACATCCTCTTAGACATCTGGTGAAAAAGATTGTAGAGACGTTCCATGGAACGTCTCTACAAGGGTTTAAAGTTGTAGATCTAAACTTTACCGGATTGTCATAGAGTTAAATCAATACTCTTGATTAGATAATCCAATCCATAGAAATATAAGAATAAATTAGAGGACATATCGTTAATTTGTGTAATTAACTGATTCATTTTTGGTGAAAATAACGGTAAGCTATAACCTAATAATATTAAGCAAAGATAAATTGCCTTGATTTCATCACAGAAAATTACAGGGATCAATGATAAATGATACTCTGTCAGTATTTTTTCATACAAATATAGAGGTAAATTCATGTTTGAGTCACTGCTAGAGACCGTTTGGCTGGTCCCTTGCTATGCTTTATTAGGTGGTATTTTAGCTTTACCTTGGTCACCGGGAATTATTCGTCGTACCGGATCAAGACCAGCAGGTTACGTCAATTTAGTAATGACGTTCTTCTCTCTTTTGCATTCAGTCTTGGCATTTACCGCTACCTGGAATCATCCAGCAAAAGAAGTGTTGATACCTTGGTTATCCACAGTTGGATTAAATCTAACTATTAATTTAGAACTGTCTTCTATTAGTGTTGGTGCATTAATTATCATTACCGGTTTAAATTTTCTTGCCCAAGTATATGCTGTGGGCTACATGGAAAGGGACTGGGGTTGGGGACGGTTTTATTCTTTATTGGGATTATTTGAAGCTGGTTTGTGTGCATTAGCTTTATGTAATAACCTGTTTTTCAGTTATGTAATTCTAGAAATTCTTACCCTGGGAACTTATCTATTAGTGGGTTTATGGTTCAGTCAACCTCTGGTTGTGACTGGTGCGCGAGATGCATTTTTAACCAAACGGGTTGGTGACTTATTCTTGCTAATGGGAGTTTTGGGACTATGGACTTTAGCCGGAACTTGGGACTATCAAGACTTAGCAATATGGGCGCAAACGGCAAAAGTAGACCAGACAACTATTACTTTAGTTTGTTTGGCTTTAATTGCTGGGCCAATGGGTAAATGCGCTCAGTTTCCTTTGCATTTGTGGCTAGATGAAGCAATGGAAGGGCCTATTCCTAGTACCATTTTGCGGAACTCGGTGGTAGTAGCGAGTGGTGCATGGGTGCTGATTAAATTGCAACCTGTGTTTAGTTTATCCCCTGTGGCTTCTTCTGTAATGGTAGGTATTGGTGCGGTGACAGCTATTGGGGGTTCATTAATAGCGATCGCTCAAATTGACATTAAACGCTGTTTATCTTATTCTGTCAGTGCTTACATGGGATTAGTATTTATCGCCGTAGGCACACAACAAGACGATGCAGCATTATTATTAGTCCTCACCCATGCTTTATCTGCTGCACTTTTAGTCATGAGTACTGGCAGCATCATCTTAAACAACATCACCCAAGATGTTACCCAACTCGGTGGTTTATGGTCACGTCGTCCCATTTCCGGTTTAGCATTTATTGTGGGTACATTGGGGTTAATTGGGTTCCCCCCTTTAGGCAGTTTTTGGGCATTAGTAAAATTAGCTGATGGGTTATGGGAAACTCAACCTTGGTTAGTGGGAATTATTATTGCTGTCAATGGCTTAACTGCTTTTAGTTTAACCAGAGAATTCGCTTTAATATTTGGTGGTAAAGCCAAACAAATGAGTGAACGTTCCCCCGAAGTTATTTGGTTGATGGTTTTACCAATGATGGTTTTATTCGGCTTTGTTTTACATCTGCCGTTGGTGTTGCAAAGTTTATCTTTATTACCTGATTGGGCAATTTTGAATAAAGATGTAGTACTGCTTTTAATTTGGTCTAGTATCTTTGGTTGCAGTATTAGTGGTGTCATTTATTTAGGTAACATTGCTAAACCAATACGCTTGCCTTGGCAAGGTTTGCAAGATTTACTAGCTTACGACTTTTACACCCCCAAACTTTACAAAGTCACTATAATTTTTGGAGTTGCTCAACTTTCACAATTTGCTGATATGCTTGATCGCTTCGTCGTTGATGGTATCGTCAATTTGGTGGGTTTATTTTCCCTGTTGGGTGGGGAAAGTTTAAAATACAGCACTAATGGACAAACTCAATTTTATGCCTTCACAATTTTATTAGGGGTCGGCATTTTAGGTGCATGGATGACATGGCCTTTCTGGGGTATTCAGTTCATAGATTTAATTTTTTGAACATCTATAATTTAGGTGTTTATAAACATCTAAAATAAGAAAACAACTTTTGACAATTTTGAGAATAAATAAGTGAGCAGCAAACATCCAAAGAACTATCTTTCGCGCAGAAATTTACTCCAATTAGGTACAGGTGCAATTGGTGCTGGAGTTGCTTTAAGCGTAGCTTCCAACTTAGTTACACCTGAAGTAGCCACCGCCCAAAATATTACTAACCCTGACGAAGCAATCAAAGCATTACTGGATGGTAATAATAGATTTGCCAACAGAAAACGCCACTATGGACACCAGAGTTATTCACGCTTACTAGAAGTTGCTAAAGGTCAAAAACCCTTCGCTTCTATTCTTGGTTGTGCAGATTCCAGAGTGCCATCAGAAATAGTTTTTGACCAGGGATTGGGTGATTTATTTGTTTGTCGTGTTGCTGGTAATATCGCTGCTCCAGAAGAAATTGGTAGTTTAGAATATGGTAGTTTAGTATTAGGTGCAAAAGTAATTTTTGTACTGGGACATGAAAGATGTGGTGCTGTAGATGCCACTCTTAAAGGTGAAGAAGTACCAGGACAAATTGGTAAATTAATAGAAGCAATTAAACCCGGAGTAGAAAAATCTAAAGGACAACCAGGAGATAAATTAGAGAACGCCTGTAAAGCTAATATTTTGGTGCAAATCGAAAATTTGAAATCATCCCCAGTGCTATCTGAATTAATCAAAGTCAATAAACTCAAAATAGTTGGTGGTTATTACGACTTAGACACTGGTAAAGTCAGCTTAGTTAGTTAAGTTCCTGCAATCAATTAGTAAGAGATTTTTTCATATAAAACAATCACCTCTTACCAATTACCAATTACCAATCACCAATCACCCATTATGCTAAGTGTTTTAATCTGGTTGCCAATTGTTGGCGCGGCAATTATCGGATTTTCACCAGATAGAGTTATTCCTAAAACCAGAGTTAGACTGGTATCTTTAACTCTATCATTTTTAGTTTTATTGTGGAATGTTCTTATCCTGCTGAAGTTTGATATCAACAATCCAGGAATGCAGTTTCAAGAATATTTACCTTGGAATGAAACTTTGGGTTTAAGTTATCACTTAGGAGTTGATGGACTATCAATACTGATGTTGGTATTAAATAGCTTATTAACTTGGATATCTATTTACAGCAGTAGTCAAGATACCGAACGCCCTCGACTTTTTTACTCAATGGTTTTATTAGTCAGTGGTGGTGTTGCAGGTGCATTCTTAGCTCAAAACTTACTGCTTTTCTTCCTGTTTTATGAACTCGAATTAATCCCCTTTTATTTATTAATTTCTATTTGGGGAGGAGAAAAACGAGCCTATGCAGGGATGAAATTTCTGATTTATACAGCAGTTTCTGGGGCGTTAATTCTGGCAACATTTTTGGGTATAGTATGGTTAAGTGGTTCTCATAGTTTTGCCTTAGATGCAGTTTCTACCCAAAACATTTCTGCTGGAATGCAACTGTTATTATTAATAGGAATAATTTTAGGTTTTGGCATCAAAATTCCCTTAATTCCTTTCCATACCTGGCTACCTGATGCTTACGTTGAAGCTTCTGCACCTATCGCCATTTTATTAGGTGGAGTATTAGCAAAATTAGGAACCTATGGATTATTACGGTTTGGGTTTGGTTTATTTCCCCAAGCGTGGAATATAGTTGCACCAACATTAGCCATTTGGGGTGCTATCACTGCAATTTATGGGTCAGTAATAGCGATCGCCCAAAAAGACATCAAACGCATGGTAGCATATAGTTCCATTGGACACATGGGCTATATTCTCCTAGCCGCCGCCTCCAGTACCAATCTCGCCTTAGTTGGTGCAGTAGCGCAAATGTTCAGTCACGGTATTATCTTGGCCATCTTGTTCCACCTCGTAGGAATTGTAGAAGCAAAAGTTGGAACAAGAGAACTCGACAAACTCAGTGGCTTAATGAGTCCTATCCGCGGCTTACCCATCGTTAGTGCCTTACTGGTTCTTGGTGGCATGGCCAGCGCCGGTATTCCAGGTTTAACAGGCTTTATCGCTGAATTTATCGTTTTCCAAGGTAGTTTTAGCACCTTCCCCATACCCACATTATTGTGTGTAGCCTCTTCCGGTTTAACAGCAGTTTACTTTGTCATCCTCCTCAATCGTACCTGTTTTGGCAGACTCAATAACGACTTAGCCTATTATCCTAGAGTTATCTGGGCTGAAAAAATACCAGCCCTAATTTTGGCATCCCTCATTATTTTCTTAGGAGTACAACCCACCTGGTTAGTACGTTGGAGTGAAACCACAACCACCGCAATGGTAGCGGCTATTCCTACTCCTGAAAAAACCGTAATCTCACAAGTGGCATTGAAGTAATGGAAGAAGGAGTGCCTCGTCCGCGAGGAGCTGACGCTAACAGAATACAGGATTTCAGGATCAAATAAATACCTCAAGTCATTACTACAAATAAGCAAAGAAAAATAACTTTTCACATAGGATTTTGGCTTGCTTATTAATGTTCTGGCAATTCCCTTTATTCTGACAACTCACTCCTTCTTTCAGAGATTAAAACCAGGAGGAAGAATGAACTTTAAATACATACCCGCACTGTTAGTTATCTATCGGTTTGCAGTTGCCCCATTTCTCCTGTGGGATGCCCTTGACGGAACAACGACAATTTGGTTTTTAATTGGTTTTATAACTGCCTTTATTGGTGATATTTTTGATGGCATCATCGCCAGAAAGTTAGGAGTAAGTACAGCCGAATTAAGGCAAGCCGATAGTTGGGCAGACGTTTGTTTATTTAGCTGCGTATTTATCAGTGCTTGGCTAGTACATCCAGAAGTATTAACGGCATATCATCTACCCTTACTCACCGTTGTTTTTGCCCAATCAATTTGGTGGATAGTTAACCTAATCAAATATAAAAAACCCGCCAGTTATCATACATATTCAGCAAAATTTTGGGGCATTACTTTATTTATCGCTATCGTTTCCTTATTTGGTTTTAACTATGCCGGAATCGCCCTATGGCTAACTTGTATAGCTGGTTTCTGCCACACAATTGAAGAAATCGCCATGACTCTAATTTTACCAGTGTGGACTCATGACGTTTTAAGCATCTTTCACGCCTTAAAGATTCGCCAAAATTTACAACAAAATTTACAAAATAGTCCTACTTTCTAACTTAATCAAAATGGTACAAACTCCTGATAAACCAATCACCAAACTACCTCCATCAAAGCACGAATTTGCAGAAGTAATTCACCGTCTAGAAGCTGGTGGTTCAATGCTGCCAGATACACCGGAAAACTTAATGCAAATCATCGGTATTTATAAAGCTTATGCTGTACCGATGGATTTTTATTGGCGCGACTTACTTTATATTGCCGAAAGAGTATTTTTAAATCCTCTTCCAGCCTTTAAATACTTCTTACCACAAGAATATTTAGACTTACATAACCATTATGCAGGTGATGATGCAGATTTAAGAATTTGGCGTGGTGTCGCTACCGCACATCCTGAACTTTTGGCATTTATGGAAAAAGGCGAAACTCGCAAAATGCCAAAAATATTACATCATTTATTCCATGACAGAATTAACATGGAATTTGCCGAAGCTTGTATGCAAGCAATGTTATGGCATCGCAAAATGTACGCCCCAGTTAACCAATTCGATGCCTATTTAGATTCAGACGAATATAAAGCCAACGCTGATAAAGCAATTAAAGCTTACTTCAAAAAAAATCCGGCCATGTTGGGACTTTATAAACTGTTTCCCGATATGTTTTTGGAACAGTGCCGCATGATGTCCTATTACTCTAACTTAGGACTTTTTTGGGAAGTGATGGCACCAGTATTTTTTGAAATGTCGGATATTTATGATGAAGGCGGTTTTAAAGGTGTTCCCGATGCGATGAATTTCTTAATTAATGGTATCTTTGCCATTGCCGGTCGTCCTATTTATCATCATCTTTATGTTGACGGTGAATGCTATGAAATCATCCCCAAATCCAAAGGCTTTACTTGGTTATATGAAGCCGCTTTACCCTATGTAGAAGCTGTGTTTTACCGCACTGCACCATTTAGGGGTACAAAATCATATAATGCTCAAGCAGGACAAGTTCCAGCAGACCAAAAAGACTTTCATTATGGCATTCTCTATGCTGACGTTTTCCCTGTAGGAACTGCGGGTATTCCTCCCACATTATTAATGCAGGATATGTTGCATTTTCTTCCTGAATATCTTGTTGATTATTATAAACAACATTGTCGGGGTGAAGATGATATGTTGATTCAGTTGGGTGTGACTTTCCAACGTTCAATGTATAATGTTACGTCTGCGGTCATTCAAGCTTTAAGAACTGCGCTTTTATATCCCCTAGATGATACAAATCCTAAGCATCTACAGGCAAATCGTGAGTTTTTTGAAATGCAGTTAAATCGCTTCACTCGTGATGATTATGGTATGCGTGATGCGGCGAAATTGCGGAGTATTCAAAGTCAGGATTATAGATGATCTCCCCAACCCCCCTTTTTCAAAGCTACGGTGTACACAGATCCTTAAAGTTGAGCAAGTTTTGACGATGAATGTAGAATCCCCGCATCTTTAGACCGGGGAGTGTCAACTCATCATCCCCTTCCCTTTATACTTTACAACGATTTGTGTGTACACCCTAGGCAAGGTATGAGGGGGGCTATAATGTACCTCATATGATGAGGAAACGCTATAGATATGTTCTGAGGTTGGGGTTGAGTTATTGCAGTTTCACCGCAGCACGTTGTAAAGGTAAAACTTCTTCTAAACTCAATTCATGGTCAGTGGTAAGATGACTACTGCAACAAATTGTACTAAAGAAAATAGGCTTGCCCACAACTTCTGAAAAGTGCTTTTCTAGCAATAATCGGGAGGTGATATCACCTAATAATTCACCTAAATCTTTTGTTAATTGGTCTTGATCATCTCGGTGAACCATTCTAAACTTAAACTTGGTTTCTCCAACTAGATTTTTAATTGCAGAATCAAATTTGTGTGCTTTACCTTGAACATAAGCAAAAGCTTGTTCTTCTAAAAACTTCCAAGCTTCTGGAAAAATCTCCTGGATTTTTTCTAGATGATTTTCAGTTTGGTAGACCAAAGTTGCAGTTTTACAATCCATATATTAATGTATTTGGTTGGGAAATAAACCCGATTCCCTCTGTAATCTCAACAGAGGCAGTAAAATTTTTCGCCTAGCTCCTTAGAAATTATCTGCACAAGGTGATAATAAAACTGTTACATAAAATACAAAATATCTAGAAATTATGGTAAATATAAAAAATAAAGTATTGCTGACAGGACTTACGCAAAACAGAACGGAAGTAGGGGTAATTCATGAATTACCCCTACGCAAGAATCAGGTTTTGAGTTCAATCTTGCGTAAGTCCTAGCTGAATAGGAATATAAAAATGTAAGAATTCAGGAGTCAGGAAGAAGAATATTTTTCTTGTCTGTTCCCTGCCATATCAAACATTCTGTATCCTGAATCCTTTCCTTATATGAAAATCAAAAATTCCATCTCTCAAACTCTTACTCTCTGTGCCTCTGCGTGAGGCTAATTCATACCTTAAATCAGCAACACCAAAAATAAGCTAACATTGAACGCAAATTAATTGGAATTGTTAAAGTGAGGATTTATGAGTTCTGCACAGATGGAAATTATTATTGGTTGGCTATATCCTAAGTTGATGAGTACCTATGGCGATCGCGGAAATGTTATAACTATAGAACGCCGCGCCCAATGGCGGGACTATGATGTGACCGTTTTACCCCTTGACCAAAACTCCACTGCAAATGACATCAAATCAGTAGATGTGATCGTCGGTGGAGGCGCACAAGACCGTCAGCAAGAGATTGTTATGCGCGACTTGCAAGGTGCAAAAGCTGACGCAATGCGGGAAAAAATCGAAAATGGCACACCGGGAGTTTTTACCTGTGGTTCTCCCCAACTGCTGGGAAATTATTATGAACCAGCCTTTGGGAAAAGAATTGAAGGTTTAGGAATACTCGATTTAGTTTCGATTCATCCTGGTGAAAATACTAAACGTTGCATCGGTAATTTAGTCATAGAAGTTACAGCATCACGCCTAGCCCAAGAACTCGAAGCAATGACAGGGATAAAACCTTATCTAGTCGGTTTTGAAAATCACGGTGGACGCACCAAATTAGGGAAAGTGGAAGCTTTGGGGCGTGTGGTTTACGGTTTAGGTAATAATGGTGAAGATGGCACAGAAGGTGCGTTTTATCAAAATGCGATCGCTACATATTCTCACGGGCCATTACTACCAAAGAATCCCTTTGTTGCCGACTGGTTAATTCAAACAGCTTTGCGGTTAAAGTATCAGCAAGAAATCCAACTTTCACCTTTAGATGATACCTTGGCAATGCAAGGAAGAGAAGCGATGTTTAAACGGTTGAAGGTCAGTAGGTAGTACTGAGTACCGAGTACCGAGTTATGAGTACCGAGTGCTGGGTAATTAGGAATTATTCTGGTTTTGCAACAAAGGACGCACAATCAAATACCCAGCACCAAAACCAGTGATCATCATTAATACAATCGTAATTATTAACCACCAACCATTTAGCCCCTTCAACTCTGACTCTGGAGTGGGATAATAGCGTACCTCCTGTTCTTCGACAAATACCGTTTCTGATACCGGGAAAATATCCATAATAGGTACAGAAAACTCCTCTCGTCGGCTTTTGCTAGGTGGAACTTTTGTAGCTGCGGGTGGACGGGGACGAGAAGCCTGTTGACGTGGAGGTACGGCTGTAACTGGGGGCTGACTTACCTGTTTTAGCTCAGTATTAATACGTGGTTTTGGTTCAGAAATAGGTATATTAGAAGATTCAACTAAATTTTGCAGGTGATTAAAAGCCTGAATAACTTTAGTAATTTCTTGACGCAGGAGTTGATTTTCCTGGGCTAACTTTTGATTATGGGTAGTAACTACATCTAACTTTGATTGTATTGCCTGTAACTCTGTTGCTAATTCCCGGTACACATGAAGGGGTACAGAGGGAGAATAGCTGGGAGTAGGTGGTTGACGGTGAACATGACCTGTAGTTGTTCGCATTGGAAATATTGTATAAAAATAAGGACTTTAGATTAACAAAATATACTATCAGCGTAAAGGTATCCCGGAGACTATAATTCAAAAACTCTCTGAGGGCAATTATTTAGCTTTGAGTCCATTTCTAAACGTCGCTTTTTTGCAACAATGGGAAAAAGTGTCCTACAGGCCCTTGTCCTTTGCCAATATCAAGAGAGTAGGTGAGTGCAGTTGTTACATATTGTTTTGCGTGTTGGACTGCTGTCCATAGATCTTTGCCTAAAGCTAGATTAGCAGCGATCGCAGCTGAGAGAGTACAACCAGTTCCATGAGTGTTTTTTGTCTCTACCAGTTGCGTCATTAAAGTCTCCAACTTTTCCCCGTCAAACCAAATATCCACCCCTCGCAAATTTCCAGACATTCCCCCACCTTTAACCAAAACAGCCTTATTTCCTAATTTTTGATGGATAATTTGGGCTGCGGCTTGCATATCTTCTAGAGAATCAATCTGTAACCCGCTTAAAATCTGTGCTTCATAACGATTTGGAGTAATTATAACCGCTTGGGGAATCAGTTCATGACTGAGAGTTTGCACTGCATTATCATCAATCAACTGCGCCCCTGTGCGTGATACCATCACCGGATCAACTACTAAGTTATTAATTTTAAAAGCTGCTACTTGCTGGGCTACAGCCAAAATAATGTCCTGGTTTAGCAACATTCCCGTTTTCGCAGCTTGGACACCGATATCTTCAACCACCGCCTGAATTTGCGCCACCACCGCCTCTGAAGGCATTGCATCAACCCGTAACACACCGAGAGTATTTTGGGCTGTAATACAAGTAATAGAACTTGTTCCGTGAACACAATGGAAGGCGAAAGTTTTTAAATCGCTTTGAATTCCCGCACCCCCACCACTATCCGAACCGGCAATAGTTAAAGCAACAGGTATTAAAGTCTTGCTTGTTGTCATTATGATAGATTCTAAATATTAAAATACATAGGGCTTGCTGATAGCGTAGCGTGGCGTAAGCCATAAAAGTCTTTCCGTGAGGGCTAGGAGTCAGAAGTCAGGCAGAAGAATTAGAAGGAGATCAGAATATTCTCAAATCTGGGTAAATGAACTATTTTTGATACTTTTATCGCTTATTTCTTGCACCTTATCCAACTTTTTCAGCCTGAAACTATTGATATATCTAGGTTTTTGATTTATATGCCTAACGGCACGTTCCGCGAACAGCAAACCCTAAATATATATTACTGTTTTATGTCCAATCAATCTCCAGATGAAGAAATTGCATTTTTGCGTCAACGTGTTGCTGAACTTGAAAAAGTATTAGAATATCAACATCAATTACAACAAGAGCTAGAAGAATGTAAACAGGCAAAGACAGTATTAGAAAAAGATTTACAAGATATGGAAGAGCAATCTTCCCTATTTAAAATGATCTTTGAGGCAACCCTTGATTGGGTATTTGTCAAAGATAAAAATTATCGTTATCTTCTAGTTAATAAGACCGTAGCTAATTCACTTGGTAAAACCATTGAAGATATGCTGGGTAAAGATGATATAGAGATAGGTACTTCCCCAGAAATAGTATTTGGTAATCCTGATAAAAAAATTCGTGGGTTTCGCACAGATGATCAACTAGTTTTATCAGGTAAAACAATACATAATCCTTATGATCCTGCACCTGATCATGATGGTAATTTATATATTTTAGATACACGCAAAATTCCTTTACGTAATACTAAAGGAGAAATTTTTGCTATGCTGGGTGTCAGTCGTGATGTTACGGCTCGTTATCGAGCTGAGGAAGAATTACGAAAATCAGAAACTCAACTTAGACAGCGAACATTAGAATTAGAAGCTACTTTACAAAAACTACAATGCACTCAATCTCAACTAATTCAAAGTGAAAAAATGTCCTCTTTAGGTCAATTAGTCGCAGGAGTTGCCCATGAAATTAATAATCCTGTTAACTTTATTTTTGGCAACCTTGCCCATGCGGATAAATATAGTCAAGATTTACTAAAATTATTAGAACTTTATCAAATTAATTATCCCCATCCAGTTGATGAAATCCATGAACAAGCCAAACTTATGGAACTGGATTTTTTGAAAGAAGACTTACCAAATCTTATCTCTTCTATGACGATTGGTGCAGAACGTATTCAGCAAATCGTTGATTCTTTACGGACATTTTCCCATCTTGATCAAGCTAAGTTAAAACCTACTAATATTCATGATGGTATTAATAGTGCGTTGATGCTTTTAAAACACCGTTTCAATAATCAGCCACATATTTCTAGAATTAAAATTATTAAAGAATATAGTGATTTACCATTAATTGAGTGTTTTGCAGGACAACTCAATCAAGTATTTATGAATATCTTAATTAATTCTATAGATGCTTTAGAAGGAATAGGAATTCAAAACTCTAGATTATCCATTCTTGAACCCAAAATTCACATTTCTACTCACGTATCTAATTCTGATTATATCACTATCTGCATTGCTGATAATGGTTTGGGAATGTCAGCAGAAATACAACAAAGAGTATTTGATCCTTTCTACACGACAAAACCAGTGGGTAAAGGTACAGGATTAGGTTTATATACTAGCTATCAAATTATTAATGAACAACATAACGGTTCGTTAAAATGTATTTCTTCCCCTGGAAAAGGAGCAGAATTTGTGATTGAAATTCCTATTCGTCAAACCCAGTCTAAATCTTCAATTTAAACAGATTTTCTTGATCTGACGCACTGCACTCATATGCGATTCCAAAAGCCTGAAACTAGGCGATTTACTTCATACATATCATGTGCCGTTTTTACACAGGACTTACGCAAAACAGAACGGAAGTAGGGGTAATTCATGAATTACCCCTACGCAAGAATCAGGTTTTGAGTTTAATCTTGCGTAAGTCCTATTACAGTGCGTAAGTCTTATGGAAGTCCCTAACTCGCAAGAAGCATCGAATACTCCAAATAAAGCTCGATTTCCCCAGCTAGAAAGTCACTAAATTTATCATGGCTTTTAACAAAATAAGGCTCTTCCTGCCCTTCGCAATATGAATAAATTGGTGAGTTATCACCTTCTGAAAGCCTGAAAAAGCTAAACTGATAACCTTGGTGCATGAAAAATACAAAAGCATCCTCTGGTAAAGCTTGAGGAAAATCATTTTCTAACAAAAGTTGTTTAGCCCATTCTTGAATTTGGGGTAAATGCTGGTAGAAACAATCTGAACCACGCAGAAACTTACCTGCTCCATGACCCATCATCTTGAGAAAGTCTTTGTATGTGCTGGGCAGAGTAATACCTTGTTGTCGTTCAAGTTGAATTATTTCCAAATCCGAACATGAGACACACTGATTTTCGTTAAAAATAAGCTGAAGTGGTTCAGGTAAATTGCAAATTGACATTTCTACCGACTCCTTTATGCAATATTTCCGTGATGTACATTTAGCTGAATGTTCGGGAAAGTTTGCCTAAACTGCTTAATGACATACTCACACGAATTACATGGCGGTCTCTCTGTGAATAAATCAATCTTACCCTTTACTTCTCTATTATTTGTATATTTTTCGGCTATTTTCTCTAATATTTTGTACTCTGAATCTAAGTCTCTTCGTCGTCCACGAACGGCAAAGGTTTGAAACATCGGTTTATTAGGTAAACCAACCGCTTCCTCTCGCAGGAGTGTATCACTAAAAGCAAATAGCTCTGAAAAAGTTTCATCTATCCATATTGTAGCAATAGCAACATTTCGGGCTGGTGCTGGCACGTTACAAGTTTTGCGAATTTCTGCGACGCGCTCTAACCAATCCATCTTTTTTCAATTTTAATCACTATTTTCTGATTGCAAATTCCTCAATGCCTTCTGTAAAAATTTACCCCATTTTGCTGCTAAAGGAACTTCTGTAAACGGCACACGAATTGATTTATCAGTAGTCAATAAAAACTCTAATTCAATTTTTCGACCTTTTTGGGGTGGATTTTCTATATCTACCGAATTACTATTTACCAAAAAGCGGATTTCTTGAACATCCAATAAAGAAAAAGTTTCTAATTCAATGGGTCCTTTAGTTGTAGGTTTTCCCCAAGTGATATCATTACCTTTTTGAGCTAATACTGCATAGATATCATATTTAGCTCGTTCAAATTGTTCTGCCCAAATTCGATACGCTTCAAGTTTTTTAAATTCCTGTGAACCTTGCCACGCTAACCAGAAAAATGCCACTAATAAAGGCAACCATAAAAGACCACGTTCCATAATTCGTAATTCTTAATTTTTTCCAGTCTCTATTTTCCCAAAAATACCATGAGATGAGTTATCGTAGTGAGCAAACTGACAAGAAGCGGTGATGAAAAAATTTATATTATTGTGCTTGTTTGTCATCGGTCTGACTGCTGCTGTGTTTGGGTTTCTGAATTTTCAGGGACTAGCAGCTAAAGGTGACTTCGAGACAATTTTGCTGGATTTTCGGGAAGATATTGCAGAAACTGTCATTCAGAAAGATTTGCAAGCGATCGCACAACAATACAATGTTACACCCCAACTGGATAATAAATATTCAGCGGCCGACAATGTGTATATTATCAGAGGCGATCGCACCAGGCTCCAAGAATTAAGAAAATCTCCTTATGCTAAAGTTACAGAATTCATCGAGCCAAATTACATTTACAGAACCGTCCCCTTAGGGAAAAATACTGGTTTAGCAGAACTCCCAGCCGAAAACAATCAAAATACCAATCCTTCATTAGTTGGCCCCAATGACCAATATTACAGCAAGCAATGGAACCTGCACAAAATCGGTGTCGAAGGTGCTTGGACTCGCACCAAGGGTAGCGGGATTACAGTAGCCGTCATTGACACTGGTATCACTCAGGTACGCGACTTAGCTGACACTAAATTTGTCAAAGGTTACGACTTTGTAAATGACAAAGAACAAGCCAATGATGATAACGGACATGGAACCCATGTCGCCGGTACAGTCGCCCAATCTACCAATAACAGTTATGGTGTAGCGGGAGTTGCCTACGAAGCCAGTCTCATGCCCTTAAAAGTGTTAAGTGAGTCCGGGAGTGGAACAGTTGCAGACATCGCCGAAGCCATCAAATTTGCCGCCGATAAAGGCGCAGATGTGATTAACATGAGTTTGGGTGGTGGTGGTGAAAGCCAACTCATGCAAGATGCTATTGAATACGCCTATAAAAAAGGTGTAGTTATTATTGCTGCCGCTGGCAACGAAAGTACTGATGGCGCTAGTTATCCAGCCCGTTATCCCCATGTCATTGGTGTTTCTGCCTTTGGCCCAGACGGAGAAAAAGCATCCTACTCTAACTATGGTGCTGGTGTAGATATATCTGCCCCTGGTGGTAGTGAAACCGGTGCAATTCTCCAAGAAACCATCGACGAAAACGGTGAAGGCGTATTTTTGGGACTGCAAGGAACAAGTATGGCCTCTCCCCACGTTGCTGGTGTAGCCGCATTAATTAAAGCCGAGGGAGTTACAGAACCTGAACAAATTTTAAAAGTTCTACAACAGTCAGCCAGAGTTATTCAAGATGATGGTTTGAACTATTATGGTGCTGGACAACTCAACGCCGAAGCAGCGGTTAAACTAGCCAGCGAAGGACAAATTAGTTTTCCCGATTTCTTCCGGTGGTTGCGGGATAACGGCTATATCAATCCTGGTTTTTGGATAGATGGTGGTGCGATCGCCCTATTACCTAAAATATTAATGGTAGTAGGTTCCTATCTCCTTGCTTGGTTTCTACGGGTTTACTTCCCCTTTGCTTGGAGTTGGTCTTTATCCAGTGGCTTAATATTTGGTAGTTCTGGCTTATTCTTCCTCAAAGGATTGTATATCTTCGACCTTCCCCAATGGCCTTTCCGGGTTTTGGGTAGTTCCATTCCCGAACTAGGTAACAGCTTACAAGGAACAGGCGCTTTAAATCCTCTCTTTGCCAGCGTCCTAATTCCCCTTGTTTTGATAGCATTACTATTAGGACATCCCAATTGGAAATGGTTTGCCATTGGTTCTAGCTTGGGAGTAGCAGCCTGTTTAACAATCAGCGCCATTTATGATCCCGCAGTTTGGGGATTAGGAGATGGTAACATAGCCCGTATTTTCCTCATCGTCAATGCTTTACTGTGTTACGGACTCGTGCGTTTAGCATTAAAAGACGAGAAACAAACAGCTTAAATAACTGTGTAATGGGGATATAGGTAAAAAAGAATTAAGAAATCAAAAATTCTTCCCTATTCCCCATTCCCTATTCCCTCTTTCTAATTATGACTATTACAGTTACAGGCAAAATCGAACGTCGTAATATTGGACTTGGCGCTTGGGCATTTGTTACAGACGAAGGTATTACTTATGAAATTCCCAAAAGTACCGACAAAAACTTACTCAAATCAGGACAAACAGCCAAAATCACAGGAAATGTCCGCGAAGATGTCATGACAACAGCAATGATTGGTTCTCTTTTAGAGGTTCATTCTTTTGAAGTGCTTGAGTAAGTTAATAAAGGAATCTCATAGTCCCCCTTTTTAAGGCTACTGAGTACACATATCCTTACCCAGATATATATATAGATTTTAAATATCTTCCCTTTAGTCAGAGTAAAAATTCTAGGATTTATCTAAAATCTATAAATGGCAAACCCACATATAAAAATATGTAAACACAATTAGATATTTTAATACTGCCTATCTGGATAAGAACAGCATGAAAATTACACCAGCAATTACCTATCGCAATCTAGAAAAATCAGATGCAATTGATAGCTTAATTCAGGAAAAAATTGCCAAATTAGAGCATATTTGCAATTACATTAATAGCTGTCAAATTGCTATTGAAAAAATACATGAACGACCTCGTAGTGGTTCTCCTTATCGCGTGCGAATTGATCTGACAGTTCCTCCTGGTCATGAATTAGTAGCAGAAAAAAATCCTGGAGAAGGTATCCAATATCAACCTCTAGATGCAGTAATTAGAGAAACCTTTGATGCCATGCGTCATCAGTTAGCTAAACTTACCCAGCGTCAACGCGCAAATGAACAATCTCATAGAAGCGAAGAAGCACAAGAAAGTATAGCTTTTGTGACTAAATTATTTCGACAAGATGGTTATGGCTTCCTCAAAACTTTAGATGGTCAGGAAATTTATTTCCACCACAATAGCGTTTTACATCATGATTTTGACCGTTTAGAAATTGGTACTGGTGTACATTTTTCCCTAGAACAAGGTGAAGAAGGCCCCCAAGCAAGCACCGTAAAAATAGTTGATAAACCTGGTGTTCGTGCTGGTAAATCATCAAAAACATTGATTGAACCGCCCTTAGATTGGCAAGAATAAGTACATGAATGCACAAATTGAGGAATTGAAAAAAACTGCATCTCAATTACTAGCTGCTATGCTGTCAAATCCCCATATTTATCCCCAAATTAGTGATACAGGTGTAGATGGATCTATGGAACAGCAGTTAATTATTTTGGCTGTAAAAATGGCAGAAAGCTTAATTCAGAATATCGAAAAAGCTCATTCCCAAAGTGAAGAGGAAGTAATGTTTAATAAAAATAAATAAATAAAAGTTTGTAGTTAGCACTGAAGTACTGACTACAAGCTATGACAAGAAAAATCAAGGATTTTTTCACTATAAATAGAGGAATTCGGTAATTTTTTAGTAAGGCATAAATTCCCAATATTTGCATTAGCGGTGTGAGAGTTCTAACAAACTAATCGTTTGTGATCTAGAACTAGATGGACTATCCCAATAATCTGCTTTATTGATATTTACTTTCAGCAAAGCAAGATTAGGTTCATTTAGTCCTTGGGGAAACCAAGTTTGTAATTTTGGTTGCCATTTCTCTTGTAATTTATTCCTATCTTTTACCAGTTCTGCTGTACCTAAAATGGAAACATATCGCTGTTGATCAGGTGAAGAAAAGCTCACGTTTACCTGTTGACAACGTTCAATTTCAAATACTTTATGAGAATCAGCAGAGGTAAAAAACCAGAGTATGCCATCAGTATCAATGTCACTAAAGATAGACATGGGACGACTATGCAAGCTCCCATCATCATCGACTGTAGTTAACATTGCATGGTCGATGTCTTTAATCAGTGTACGTAACTGATGAATTTGTTCATTAATGTCTTTTGAGTTTGTCATTTAACTATTTTAAGTAATTAAAGTTGAGGAGAAAAACCAGATTTATTGGTTGTTACCGATCTTTTTTAGTATGATTATTTTTAGGTTGGTGTTGCATGAATCTAAAGATATAATTCCTCTACAAATAAGCTAGATGGTATATAACCACAGAAATATATTTCTGATTATATAATTCATTTTGATTATTGGTGGCTAAATAATTCTCTAACTTGAGGCTGGTGGCAAGATCGTATTCTTTAATTAAACTTATATATGGATTAAATCTTGTGACAATAATGGAGATTCAGAATGGCATCTACATTAGACACAGTTTTTGAAGGCTTAACAGCAATAGTTTTTTCACCACTAATTCTACCTATTGCATCAGCAGTAAAACAACCTGTAGTTCAAAATACTATTAAAGATAGTATTCTTTTGTCTGATAGGTTGAAGGATGCAGTTGCTGAAATATCTGAAGTATTGGAAAAAACTACAGCAGATGCTAGAAAAGAGAAACCAGAAAGTTTTAGCTCTAGAACTTACCCAAATCAGGTGACAAATGGTAAATCAGAAGTAGCTAAAGATTTCATCAATATGATATCTGATATAAATGCTGATGTGGGGAGAATGACAAGTGGTGTTGCTGATTTACGGGTGATATTACCTCTAGGAATTGGTTTACTTG
Source organism: Anabaena sp. EIM26 (assembly GCF_057568715.1). Lineage (NCBI taxonomy): Bacteria > Bacillati > Cyanobacteriota > Cyanophyceae > Nostocales > Nostocaceae > Anabaena > Anabaena sp. EIM26. Next base: position 5,802,430 of record NZ_CM172472.1, read on the forward strand.
CTATCAGACAACTGCTCAGAAAAGGACTAGAACTAGAAGAGCTTCCTTGGTATATTTTGGCTTGGTATGCTTTCGATATTTTTACAAGACTGAATTATGAGGATGAACCTCAGTTAAGCAACTTATCAATTAATACTGTTTCGATGGAATTTCAGGAGCAACGAAGTAGTGATTCAAGCAATACACACCAGTATCAAAGGGAGAGCTAGATTTAAAATTAAGAATCTTTATCGTTCACCGGCTTTAAAAGATTATTTAGAGCAGTCACTTGTCAAGTTTTCAGAAATAACATATGTTTCTGCTAATGAATTAACGTGTAATATTTTGGTTATATTTAATCAGGATATTAGCTATAAAGAAATAGCATATTTAATTCAAAAGGTCTTATTTGATTATAAAGATAAGCCTGATTTTACTCACAGCAAGAAATTAAGACGGATTCCCAAAAAAGATCAACTAACTGTTGTCAAGCACCAGCAAAAAACTGAAAATTGGCATTTGATGGCAGTAGAAAAAGTTGGGGAATTATTAAATACTTCAAATTTTTCAGGATTATCCAGTAAAACTGCTAATCACAACCTCAATAAATACGGTAAAAATGTATTATCAGCTACGGTAACACGTTCTGAACTGAGGATGTTAATTGAGCAATTTAAATCATTGCCAGTTGCATTATTAGGTGTAGCAGCAGGCATTTCTATTTTTACTGGAGGAATTATTGATGCTGTCGTAATTTTGGGTGTGGTAGGATTAAATGCTGTAATTGGTTACACTACCGAAAGTCAGTCAGAACGCATTATTAATTCCCTGAAAAATCGGGCAGAAAAACTAACTTGGGTAATTAGAGATAGCAATCAAATAGAAATTCCTACAGAAAATGTAGTTATAGGAGATATTTTAGTTCTTAAAGCTGGTATTTATGTTGCCGCAGATGCCCGCATTATTGAAGCAGAAAATTTAAATATTGACGAGTCTGCTTTGACAGGAGAAAGTCTACCCATAACTAAAACAACTACATCTTTAAATGGTGAGGATGTCCCTTTAGCAGATCGTTTAAATATGATTTATAAAGGGACATTAGTTATTAATGGACAAGGATTAGCTGCGGTAGTTGCTACAGGCAATTTTACCGAAATGGGCAAAATTCAGCAATTAGTTGGTGAAGCCACAACAACCCAAACTCCTCTTGCTAAACAATTAAATCAAGTCGGTAGTCAAATAGTTTTAATTGGTATGGGATTATGTGGGTTAGTTTTTGGTTTGGGAATGTTACGAGGATATGGTTTATTACCAATGTTGCAATCATCTATATCTTTAGCAGTTGCAGCAGTTCCCGAAGGTTTACCCACGATTGCTACTACTACCCTAGCTTTAGGCATTCGTGATATGCGAAAGAATCACGTTCTGGTTCGCAGTTTAAATGCGGTGGAAGCATTAGGTTCGGTGCAGACTATTTGCTTGGATAAAACTGGAACACTTACTGAAAATAAAATGTCAGTTGTGGAAATTGTCACAGACACTAAACATATTCAAGTAAATAACGGGAACTTTATTGCTGGGGAAGAAAATATTAATCCTTATATCTACAATGAATTATTAAAATTAATTCATGTTGCAGTTCTTTGTAATGAAAGCGAAGTAAGTAAACAAAATGATGAGTATGTAGTTACAGGTTCAGCGACAGAAAATGCCTTAATTTATGCAGCAATAAGTGCGGGAATAGATGTCATTGCCTTGAAAGAAAAATATCCCTTATTGCAAACTAATTTACGTTCAGAAAATCGCAACCTCATGAGTACAATTCATAAAACTCATAATTGTCACCAGATGGTTGCAGTTAAAGGAAACCCTGCCGAAGTTTTGCAAATTTGTCATAGGTGGATAAAAACTGGGCAAATAGTACCTTTAACAGCAGAAGATCGACAGAAGATGGAAATCGAAAACGATCGCATGGCAGGAAAGGCGCTCAGGGTGCTGGGATTAGCTTATAGTTATATTGAGGAAGGCAATAATAGCGATAATCACGAATCAGACTTGATTTGGTTGGGTTTGGTGGGAATGGCAGATCCGATTAGAAAAGGTGCAAAGGAATTAATTGCAGACTTTCACCAAGCGGGAATAGATACCGTAATGATTACTGGTGATCAAAGTCCGACAGCTTATGCGATCGCTAAAGAGTTAGAATTAAACAGACATCCTCAACTAGAAATTCTCGACTCCAACAACCTCGATAATCTCACTCCGCAAGCATTAGCAGCACTCAGCGACAAAGTAGACGTTTTTGCCCGCATCAGTCCTAGTAATAAGCTGCAAATAGTTCAAGCATTGCAGACATCCGGTAAAGTTGTCTCCATGACCGGTGATGGCATTAACGACGCACCAGCATTAAAAGCTGCCCAAGTTGGTGTAGCAATGGGTAAAGAGGGAACTGATGTGGCCCGTGAAGTTGCAGACATCGTGTTAGAAGATGACAAATTAGAAACAATGATGATTGCTGTCAGTCGCGGCAGAACAATTTATAACAACATCAGAAAATCTGTGCATTTTCTCTTAGCGACAAATCTCAGCGAAATCATGGTGATGACAACCGCTACCGCAGTAGGTATCGGTGAACCTTTAAATGCAATTCAACTCCTATGGTTGAACTTAGTAACAGACATTTTCCCTGGACTTTCTTTAGCTATGGAAGCACCAGAACCAGACGTATTAAATCAACCACCCCGCAACCCCAATGAACCGATTATTAAAAATACCGACTTTGGTAGAATTGTCTTTGAGTCTGCTGCCATATCAATTAGTACTTTAGCAGCGTATGGTTACGGTATTTTTAAATATGGGATTAGCCCTAAAGCCAGTACACTTGCCTTTATGACTCTTACTTCTGGGCAATTACTACATACTATAAGTAGCCGTTCCGAAAAACATAGTATTTTTAGTCAAGAAAAATTACCACCTAATCCTTATTTAAATACTGCGGTTATTGGTTCTTTCGGTATTCAATTACTAGCTTTAACCGTGCCACAGTTACGGAGTTTATTAAAGATTGCACCATTGAATATGGTGGATACTGCTGTGATTACTAGTGGTGCTTTGTTGCCGCTATTGGTAAATGAAGGCACTAAAAAATAATTAAATTAATAAAGATTACGAACCGCAGAGACACAGAGAGAAGAGAAGTTTTTTTATGAAAAAAGATTTCATGTTTACATCAGAATCGGTAACAGAAGGGCATCCTGATAAGCTTTGTGATCAAATTAGTGATGCCATTGTAGACCGATTTTTGCAACAAGATCCCTACGCAAGAATTATTACAGAATGTGCAGTATCTACAGGTATTGTTTTTATTGCAGCTAGATTTGAAGCAAGTACAAATGTAGATTTTACAAATATAGCTAGACGGATAATTGAACAAGTTGGCTATAAACAAACGGAATTTAATGGTAAAAATTGTAGCATTTTAACCAGCTTGACAGAATTACCATCTGAAGAACATCATTTATTTGATGAAAAAATTATTTCTGATGCTGAAATAGAGAAAATTACTGTCACTAATCAAGCTAACGTTTTCGGATTTGCTTGTAATCAAACTGATACTTTAATGCCTTTACCTATTTGGTTAGCACATAAACTAGCCAGACAAATTAGTGAAGTAAGAAAGCAAAAAATTCTCCCCTATCTGACACCAGATGGAAAAACTCAGGTAGGTGTTGAATATAAAAATCGTCGTCCCTACAGAATTCATAGTATTACAGTTATTGCCAGCCAAAATCAACCGACAATGCCTAATTTACAGCAATTACAAGAGGATATTCGAGAAAGTGTAATTTATCCTGTGTTTGCAAATGAAGATATTAAGCCAGATGCAAAAACTAGAATATTTATCAATCCTGATGGACGATTTATCACTGGTGGCCCTACAACTCATGCAGGTTTAACAGGTCGAAAAAATGCCATTGATACTTATGGTGAATATTCTAAACATAGTGGTTCAGCTTTAAGTGGCAAAGATCCAATTAGAATAGATAGAATTGGGGCTTATGCTGCCCGTTATGCAGCTAAAAATGTAGTGGCAGCCAAAATTGCTGATGAGTGTGAAGTACAATTAAGTTATTCTATCGGATTTTCTCATCCTGTGAGTGTGCAGGTAGAAACTTTTGGAACTGGCAAAATTCCTGATGAAGAAATTACAGCGATTTTAAAAACAAATTTTGATTTTCGTCTAGCAGGAATTATTAAGCAATTTGATTTGAGATTCTTACCTTCATTAACAAAAGGTGGTTTTTATAGTAAGCTTGCTGCTTACGGTCATGTGGGTAGAAGTGATATAGAATTACCTTGGGAACAGGTGGATAAAGTTAATATTTTTTAAATTATTTTTTTCTATTACCTGTACTCCAAAACGAATAGATTATATAAACAACTTCGGATAATTTATCTTCCCAATTACCAACAAATATAATATCAATTTTTAAAATGGTGTTGCTGTCTGGAGATGAATAGTTTCCTCTAAATGGGGATGCTGGAAACTCAGTTCTCTCGCGTGCAGATATAGTCTACAGTCATCAATATTACAACCATACAAGCGATCGCCCAAAATAGCTATACCCAATCCTCGCACATCAGCAGCATGAACCCTTAACTGATGGGTGCGTCCTGTCAGGGGGATAAATTCTACACGGGTGTAGTCACCTGCTTTTCCCATAACCCGGAAGCGCGTCAAGCTGGGTTTACCCCGTTCTAAATCCACTTTTTGATAAAGACTCTGTTCAGGATTTTTCCACAATGGTAAATCAATAACACCTGCTGCTATAGCTAGGGAACCTGCAAGTATAGCTTCATAAACTTTATGAATTTGCCGTTTTTCAAATTGTTGGCTTAATTGAGAATAGGTAAATAAATTCTTAGCTAATAACAAAATACCAGAAGTATCTTGATCTAAACGATGTACCGTCATCAATTCCATATCATACAAATTTCTCAATCGGCTTAAAACACTATCTTGGTTATAAGAATAACGTCCAGGTACAGACAACAATCCTGGTGGTTTATTCACAGCAATTAACCATTGATCTTCATAAATAACCCATTCACTAATAGGACTAATAATTTCCTCTTTATTGATTAAAGCTGGGCTAATAGGGTTAGATTTTCCTGATAATAAAAACCCCATTAATGGCTGACATCTTTCTGCACAAGCACCATAAAAATGTCCCTGTATTTTGTCTTGTATTGAAGATTTACCCCACCAAAATTCAGCCATTGCTAGGGGTTTTAGTCCGTGAGTTGCAGCATAATGTAACAACTTAGGAGCGCAACAATCCCCTGTACCTGTGGGTGTTCCTCCTGGTAGTAATTGCTGTAAAGATAGAGATTTTCCTGAAAAATTAGTTAAGCTATAAACAGCGTGCATCTGTGTTTGTAATTGCCGAGATAGTTCTTTGCGTTGTTGTTTTAGTTCCCTAATTCTGTCATCTGCACCATTTATAATCTGTCGAAGTGGTTGTAAAACTTCATTTTGATGACGTTTGAAATATTTGCGCTCAATACCCTGTTGACGACTTTCTGCTTCCAGTTCTTCAAGAACTTCTATTGTTAACTTATCACCGAATTGCTGACGTTTTTCCTGTCGTTGTTTTTTACTTTGGCTATGTTGGCACCTCATTATTTGTAACTGCTGTTGAAACTCAGTCAATAATGTTTCATATTTTTCACGTTCTGGAATTTGTTTCAGATGAATGATTTCTTGTTTAATTGCTTCCAACTCAGCTAAAGTATGCGCTTCTGCTAATGCAATTTCTTCACGTCCCGGAATAGGTGGAACCCAACTCTCATGCACACTACAACCATGTAATAAACCGGAAAAGGCTTTAATTACCCCTTGTTCACCATTAGATAATTCAACTAGTAAAATCCCATACATTTTACCTTCACAGAAATAAAGGTGATTTTGCTGAAGTTGCTGCATTAAACCCTCAGCTATAGCTTCAGCTAAAGGGGTGCGAGGTAGTCTCAGCAGTTCCCCAGTTTGAGGACATTTCCCTTCGTAATAATAGCTGGGAGGTGTGGGGAGAATTATGGAATTAGAGTTAATAAATTCTGACAAGGTGTGGATCAATTTCATAGAAACTTTCAGCTTTATTTTTAGACCATAAAAATATCATAAATAAATTATAATTCACCTGAGTTAGGAGTTCGGTGTTCGGTGTTCGGAGACGCTACGCGAACGGAGTTATGATTTTTAAGAGCGAGAGAATAAGGGTTTGAGACTCTTACTGGGGGCGAGTTTTCCACAAATTATCTTATGTCGAACTCAGGTATAATTCCCATCTATAGCAATTAATGATTCTGCTGAATTGGCAACTCAATAATAAATTCTGTTCCCTTACCAGATTTAGTAATACATCGCAAATTACCTTTATGCTTTGCAGTCACAATTTGATAGCTGATTGATAAACCAAGTCCTGTTCCTTTACCGACTGCTTTTGTGGTGAAGAAAGGATCGAATATCCGATTACGACTAGCTTCGGGAATTCCCATACCATTGTCTGTGATATGAATAGCAATGCGATCCTTTTTGATCATTTTTGTTTGAATATGAATTTGTTTATGTCCATTATTTAGTTCTTGATTATAATGTGGATTATTATACTCTTCTAGCGCATCAATTGCATTACTTAGAATATTCATAAATACCTGATTTAGTTGACCTGCATAACATTCAATCAATGGCAAATCACTATAGTCTTTAATAATTTCAATTTCAGCAGATTCGGGTGTTGCTTTAGTTCTGTGTCTGAGAATTAATAGAGTATTATCAATACCTTCATGGATATTTACTTCTTTCATTTCAGCTTCATCTAGCCGAGAAAAATTCCTCAAAGATACAACAATTTCACGAATTCTTTTAGTTCCTATTTCTAGAGAAGAAATTAGTTTAGTAGAATCTTTAAGAATAAAGCATAAATCTATATCATCAATGTAGTATTGAATTTCATCAGTTGGCTGAGGATAATATTTTTGATATAAATATATTAATTCAATTAAATTTTGCAAATATTCATGAAATGGCTGAATATTTCCATGTATAAAGTTTATAGGATTATTAATTTCATGAGCTACACCAGCTACTAGCTGTCCTAAACTTGACATTTTCTCAGTTTGAATTAATTGAATTTGAGTTTGCTGGAGTTTTTTTAGTGTTTGCTCAAGTTCTTCAGCTTTTTGTGTTAATTGTATTTGAGATTTTTTTAGCTCAATTTCTGTATTACGTCTATCAAGAATTTCATTTTCTAAATCTTGATTGACTTGGAAAAGCTCAGATGTTCTTTCGGTAACTCTAGATTCTAAAGACTGATAAAAATTACTTAATTTCAAGGTCATTTGATTAAAATCATTTGCTAATTGTTCAATCTCATCATTAGTTTTAATATCTAAATGATAACTCAAATTTCCTGCACTAATTTTTGCTACTCCAATTTGCAGTTGATGAAGTGAGCGAATAAGTGGAATAACAATAATAATAAATTGGGCTAAAAATATCAATAATATACCCAAAATACCTGCAAATATAAAATTTGCATTCATCGTCCTGATTTTTCTAACTTTTTTACTTGCTATCTCATCCTGTTTTTGAGCATTTTGAGAAATGATATTTAAATAAAAATTAATATCTTGTATATATGATTTAATCGCTTGCACATCCTCCTGAGATATTACTAAAGTATTTATATTACCATCAAGCTCATTTACTAAACGAGTCAAAAAATCATGACGACGACGTACAACCAATAACTCTGATGTTTTGTTGATTAATAGTTCTAATCTATCAAGATCAATTATAAAATTAGATCTAATTTGCTGATATTCCATCATGCTTGTAGGGTTATGTTCTAAAACTACAAAATCTTTGAGTATTATAGTTTGATCTTTGAGGGACTTTTCCAGATTATTAGTAAGAGTAAGTGCCTGTGCAGTTTTTTTATGAGTTTTTTCCGCAGCTATTTCGGCTTGATATAAATAATATGCACCACTACCTGTTAAACAGATTAGCCCAGCAAATATTATTGAAGATCCCAAAAATCGTTGCCAAATTCTCATACTAATTATTGAACTTAAGTTCAATTTGGTAGAGCTATTTATTAGTTGTTTCATCTAATTTTGCTTGCAACTCCCTAATTGGTTCATAGTTCATATCCTCTAGAAGGATATAGCGGTTATCGGTTAAGTGCGATACAAAACCCCACCCCTAACTCTCTCCCCGCAAGTGATGAGAAAACGCCATATATCCTATGGTTTTTTACCTGAAACTGCGACAATATCTGCTGGAGCATCAATGCGTGCTTGTTTCAGAGCATAGATTTATTTATGCTTACAATTACCTATTGTCATAAAACAAGAGCATTATCCGGGAAATTATCTACGATATCCACTTTTAATCAAAGTAATATCACTAGGGTTTGCTCTCTCGTTACCAGATGTAAATTTTGGTAGCTTGCTAATCACGTTTAAATGCAATTTGTTTGTTTATTATGTAATAAAACTCGCTTTGTCCTTAAGGGTCTGCGTAGCTTCTACTGAATTCTTCTTCAAAAATTGGTTTTTATAATAAAAAAATATGCAATGAGTAATAAGTTTATAGAGATAAAATAGAATTATAAATAATAACTCCGACTTCTAGAAAAAATCGGAGTTATTATTGATTATATTGTTATTCTAGATTAATGAGTAGATAAAACTTCACTATCCTTAATGTCAGATGTGGGAAGAGCGTGAGGACTCTTAAATGAGAGTTGAGCATTTGTTTGTTGACAAACAACCATTGTTTTGACGTGTTCCATTTCATCGTCACGAATGGCTACAAAGACATCATAAAGATTGTCAACTTTTGGACGGCGTGTTGCTGGTGAGTTAGCAGTTTGAAACTCATCAAACATATACAAATCACCATCACGATAGTAGCTAATTGCTACTGCTGGTGCTGGTTGTAATTTCAATTCTGCTTCGTGTTCTGTCAAGAATTTTTGGTAACTGTTATAAGCATGATTTTCTACCAATTCCATGAAATTATAAGCAGAACTAGAAGAAACGATATAGAGGACAACTATAATCCAGTAATAAATTAGTGCGGTTGTTCTTGCTAATATGCGATCGCCCCAAAATTTTGAACCTCCTAGAGATTCCATGATCAACAGGTGATGCAACTCATTCCAGGATTCGGCAAAATGCACCTTTAGCCAATCGGCTTTCCGCCAAAATCCCAGTGTTTCATAGAGGTGCAGAACTGAGAGATAGGAAAAATAAGGGACTCGTGCAACGGTTTCCAGGACATAGAAGCGAGGATAAGGGCGATCGCGATAAACCGTATTAATAACAAAAACAAGTATCCCCACAAGTAACTTAATCATTGTCAATCTCCATTAAATATCAATTTATGAGGTATTGCTCAAATTTTTAGCTTCTTTCTAACACCTCCAACCCTAAACAGAAAGTTTGAGGATCTTGTGAGGATTACTGAGGAAAATATAAATAAATTGTATAAATTCTTCGTTAAGATAGTTCACAGGAAATTGACCAACTTCTCAAACATTTGTGTATTACTGCTGTATACTAGCTGTGTGTAAGGTTCAATTTAATTGAGGGTAATGAATAACGATTTACTGGCTTTTTTAGCAGGTGTGGGTTTACTGATTGCCTATCTCATCTTCTCTGCTTTAACGGAAATGGGTACTAAACTACCTAGGAAAAAATAACTGATAACTGCTTCACATTTCTCAACTCATGGAATTGCATAAAAGAGTTATGAATAATTTAAAATGAGTTTAAGTACCTATTTTTGGGAATTGTGGCCAATGCGAGATCCACAGAAGAACCATATTAAAATTGATCCAGCTACCCTAGTTTTGATTGCTTCTGCTTTGATACTCATACCCCTGCTGCTGGCTGGTTTTTTAGGACAATAAACTAGAGATGCCTTCAGCTATAAAATAGAATCATTGCGAAGGGATAAATCTAGCTATGGTTTCTGTTAAACATCAACTTACACTACAAGAATTCCTTGCCCTTCCAGAAGAGGATATTACCTACGAATTAGTGAACGGCCAAGCCAAACCCAAAATGTCACCAAAAAGATTTCACTCACGATTAACTATTGCGCTGTGTCTACTGCTTACCCAATGGGCGCAAAATCAAGGTGAAATTGGGGTAGAATGGGCAGTGACGTTAAAACGTAATGGTCGAGATTGGGTTCCTGTTCCAGACTTACTTTATATCTCTTATGCTCGTTTTTCGAGTGATGTAATTGAGAATGAAGCTTGTCCTATTCCCCCGGACTTGGTGATTGAAATTATATCACCAGACCAATCTTTTGGAGAAATGAATGCAAAAGCTACAGATTATCTTGATGCTGGTGTCATGAGAGTTTGGGTTGTAGATGCAAAGGCTAAAACCGTCACTATTTTTTATCCTGATGCTCGTCCGCAAACAAAAAGAGGTACAGATAGTTTAGAAGATACTCTTTTTCCAGGATTGGAAATTACACCTCAACAAATTTTCCAACAAGCTGGAATTCCTTAAATGTCAGAATCAGGATTTACAATTGAGTTTTTTAGTAAAATAGACTGATATAGTTGAAAAGGAAATTTTTTATGTCATCTCCAGCAATTACCACAGTAATTCAAATGATGGAATCTTTATCTGAAGATGTACAAGACAAAGTTGTAGAACATCTTCGAGAATATCTGGAAGGATTGCAAACTAAAAACCAATTTTTGATGATTATAGGTACTCTAAGCGATGGTAAAAGCAAGTTGTTGGAAGAACTCGCACAACCAATGGATACAAAACCAAGTCTTTCGGAATCCATAGCACAATTTCGGCAAGAATTAATAGATGAAGAAATAGAAATTAACCCTGATGAAGTTTGGGGAAATATCCGTGATTATTTTCCAGGACGTGAGGTAATTTGGTGATTCAGTTTTTATTAGATACTAACATTATATCTGAGCCTGTACGGTTACAACCCAAACCAGGAGTGATTCAAAAATTAAAAGAACATGAATTTAAAGTTGCTATGGCATCTGTAACATGGCATGAGCTTTTATTTGGTTGTTATCGTTTACCAGCTTCTAACAAAAGAAATAAAATTGAGAAGTATCTAAAAGATACCATTCAACCAAAAATTCCGATTTTATACTATGATAATTTAGCTGCTGAATGGTTTGCTGAAGAAAGAGCACGACTGGTAGCATTAGGAAAAACTTCTGCATATCCAGATGGACAAATTGCAGCGATATCGAAGGTAAATAATTTAATTTTGGTAACAAATAATATTTCAGATTTTATTGATTTTCAAGAAATTCAGCTTGAGAATTGGTTTGTTTAAATACAAACATTCTTTGTCTGAATCAGGATACTCAGGATTAAAGGATGAACAGGATTTTGTATATAAAATTATCTTGTGCAGTTCCAGATATTGAATATTAACAAGTTCAAAAATTTGTGCAAAAAACACACCCTCTTATCCTCCTCCTCTCTGTGTCTCTGCGCCTCTGCGTGAGAAAATTCTTATATTGGTGAGCATTTTGCCCACCAAACAAAAACCTTACTTACCCAAAACCTCTTTCAAAGCCTCAACTAACTTATCCACACTTTCAGGACGACTATTAAAACCCATCAAACCTACACGCCAAACCTTACCCGCTAATTCTCCCAAACCGCCACCAACTTCAATGTTATGCTCAAGTAATAACTGCCGTGCCACAGCTTTTCCATCAACCCCTTCAGGAATGCAAACAGTAGTTAAAGTTGGTAGCCGAAATTCCTTCTCAACGTGCATTTTTAAACCGATTTCTTCCAAGCTTTCCCAAAGATACTCCACATTCTTTTGATGACGTTGCCAGCAATTTGCTAAACCTTCTTCTGCCACCAAACGCAATGCTTCCCGTAAACCATAATATAAATTAATTGGGGCAGTGTGGTGATATGTGCGATCGCTTCCCCAATATTTCCCCAACAACAACATATCCAAATACCAGTTTGCAACCTTAGTCTCTCGCTTCTGCAATTTTTCCATAGCCCGTGTACTCATCGTAAAGGGAGAAGCACCAGGAGAACAACCTAAACCTTTTTGACTGCAACTATAAGCTAAATCAACACCCCACTCATCTAAGAAAATGGGAACACCACCTAAGCTAGTTACAGTATCCACTAATAGCAATGTGCCATGTTTGCGGCACAACTCACCCACGTCTTCTAAAGGTTGACGTGCGCCGGTGGAGGTTTCCGCATGAACTAAGGCTAAAATCGCGGGTTTATGGGTTTCTACTGCCGTACTGATTTCATCTAAATTGAAAACTTGTCCCCAGGGTTTGGTAATGGTTCGCACATCTGCGCCATATCTTCCTGCCATATCTACTAAGCGATTGCCAAAATAACCAGCTACACCAATTAATACAACGTCTCCCGGTTCTACGGTGTTAGCTAGGGTGGCTTCCATTGCGGCTGTACCAGTACCGCTAACGGCGATAGTATGGGGGTTTTCCGTTTGCCATACGTAGCGTAATAAAGATTGAATTTCGTCCATTAGGGCTAAAAATGCGGGGTCTAGATGCCCTAATGGTGTGGTGTTCATAGCCTGTAATACGGCTGGATGGGCGTTAGAAGGGCCAGGGCCAAGTAATAAGCGGTTGGGGACTTCTATGGGTGACAGTTTTAACAAGTAATTATCGTTGATGGAAATTGTGGATGTCATAATTTATTTCGAGGCTAAATGGTAATTAATCGCATGATAAAACGATCGCATCACCGATGTTTTTATCAGTTTCATGATTGTCTACCATTGGCAGGAAGAAGCTATATCCCCAAAGTCTTAAAGTGGATGTAACAAACTGTTAAGACCTGTTCAGGCGATCGCTACTTTGATACTTGCCCAAATAATGGCTGCTAGTATTGGATTTATCACCTATTTATGTTTTGGTGGTGGCTATATTTCCGGTGGACTGGCCATGGTAATCGCTATTTTTCTCATGATTTTACTAGATGCCATACACCCCCCAGCCGTTGCTACCTCTATCAGTTTTGCTTTAAAAGCTGGTAACATCAGTAATCTAGGATTATTTGCTTGGGCAGTGGGTATCACAGTTATTTTGGTAGGATTAGAGCGTTATGCTCTTTGGCTACTAGCCCATTATAGACACCAATAATCTATTTTTTAATTAAAATTTAACCACCATAATTTATGATGGAATTACCAATTTAATACCAGAGATTAATATTTTTTGTGTCGATTAAACAAACAAAAAGAGGCTTTTTAGCTTTTATCTTTTTTAGTGTCCTGCTTATTCTTTTACCCCTACTTAACCCCATGATATTCACAGGTAAACGACCAAACAATTTAGGCATTCGAGATGGTAAGTTAGCACCCTGTCCCCCCAGCCCTAACTGTGTTTCCAGTCAAGCATCAGATCCACTCCATCAAATTGCACCTCTGAGTTTCACATCAAACCCAGAACAAGCATTATCTAAACTCAAAGATATTATTCAATCTTTACCTAGAACCAAGTTAATTACTGAAACGGAAGATTATTTATATGCAGAATTTAAAAGTGGTTTGATGGGATTTGTAGATGATGTAGAATTTTATCTCGACCGTAACTCTAACATCATCCATGTACGTTCAGCTTCCCGTTTAGGTTATGGTGATTTAGGAGTAAATCGCCAACGCATTGAGAATATTCGATCTAAATTTAACTAAACGAAAGCAGGGCGTAAATATCCATTTTGTTGAGCAATTTTTTCGCAGATAATTTGCTGGTAAAGTGCTTCATAGCCATTAGTCATTTGCTGTAAACTAAACCTTTCTGCTGCATAATGCCGACAAGCATAACGGTTTAATCTATTTATCTTGTCAATAGCATTAATACATTCTTGTGTATTATCACAAAGGAATCCAGTCTCACCATCAGAAATTACTTCTGGAGTCGAACCCATTCGCATCGCAATTACTGGAGTACCCGCAGCCATTGACTCTACCATTACTAACCCAAAAGGTTCTCGCCAAGTAATAGGAAATAAAGTGGCTACTGCACCACCCATAATCGCATTTTTCTGCACATGATTGGCTTCACCTAAATATTGAATTTGCTTTCCGTCAATCTGCGGTTTAATTTGCGTTTCAAAATACTCTACATCTACGAAATCTACCTTACCGGCTATTTTCAACTGCCAACCAGATTTTTTCGCAATCTCAATAGCTAAATGTGTACCCTTTTCTGGAGATATTCTACCTACAAATGCTAAATAAGGTGGATCTGTTGGTTGAGCATAAAATTCATAACTACTAACATCAATTCCATTGTAAACTGTGGCTACGTAATTTAAATGTAAACTGGGTTCTCTTTGGGCATCGGAAATACTAATATAAGGCTGCTTTTTGGCATATCTAAATATTTTTTCATTATCGGGTGTAAAAATTCCATGTAAGGTGTGAACTGTCGGAGTTTGTACCAGATTCGCATACGCTAGGGGGCTATGTCCCATATGGGAGTGAATGATATCAAACTCCGCTGCTCGTTCATATACTGAAGCTAGTTGTAGCGATTCATAAATACTGCAATCCTTGACGGTTTTATCAAGTCTTAAAGCACGAGGATGAACTGAGATTAACTTTGCCAAAGTAAGAGAATCACCTGATGCAAATAACGTTACTTCATGACCTTTTCGGACTAATTCATCAGTCAATAATCCCACTACTAATTCTATACCGCCGTAAGCTGGAGGTGGTACTCTTTCCCACAATGGAGCAATTTGAGCAATTTTCATGTCATTCTCCTAAAAAGTAGAATTATAATTAGTGGTGTTTATTATTTAATTTGGAATTAATACCTAGCGATTAACTATGACAGTAAATCACTTAAAACACCAACTATATAGATAATTTCCTCAAAATTTTATGCTGTTATTTTGATATTTTTTGTCTATCTTAGGTAATGATTTCAGTTTCATCAAAAGACATAAAATCAGATTTAACAATCAAAATTAGTATCCCTGAAAATGACAATTAACTAACAAAAAAACTCATATTATCCCAAAATATGTGATTTATTATCTTTCAAGATGTAGGGAGATTTTTGTGGATTTAAGCCTGAGTAGATGTTAAAATATTTGTAACCTGAATCATAATTACTCATTTTTTATTTAATTAATCAGCATCCAGAACTACATCCCAATGTCGATACAGCAGTTTGTGTAGTTAGGAGGTACAAAATCTAAATTGAAACCTATACACAGAGCCAGTTTTACTTCTGAATTATGACTTCTGAATTCTGCTTTATGTTGCATATACATCTCTTTAGCATATCTAATCTGCTGACTCTTATATAGCAATCCTAAATAATTTATGAACGCTTTCTTTTCCCTGTTCCCTATTACCTGCCCATACCAATCAGTTCTCAACTCAAATAGGATCGCTATATAATTCTCACTCTGCTAAATTACCTATTAATTCTGTAGTATCACCGTTAAAATCTTGACTATTGCCAGAAAAAGCGTATAATATAATACAATAAATATAAAGTTAAATATAAACATGAATATTTTTAACTCAAATGACAAAAAGCCTATCGAATGGCTGGCAGTTTTCTCCCTACTTATATTTGTGTTCATGTACCTACCTATCTTGGTACTAAGCTTTTATAGCTTCAACAAGTCACCCTACAGTGCAACTTGGCAAGGATTCACCCTGAAATGGTATCAAAAACTGTTTAACGACGATCGCATTTTATCAGCTTTAAATAACAGTTTATTCGTTGCCTTGAGCGCAGTCACAGTTGCTGCCGTCTTAGGAACCTTAATGGCTGTAGGGTTAGCGCGGTATGAGTTTCCTGGGAAAAAATTGTATCGCGGTATATCTTATCTACCATTATTAATACCCGATATTGCGATCGCAGTTGCAACTCTCGTCTGTTTAGCCGCCTTTGCCATTCCCCTCAGCATCTGGACAATTGTAGCCGCCCATATAGTTTTCTGTCTCTCCTACATCGCCCTAGTCGTTTCTGCTAGACTCAATAATCTAGACCCCCACCTCGAAGAAGCCGCATTAGATTTAGGCGCAACACCCATTCAAGCCTTCATCAAAGTCGTCCTACCTCAATTAATGCCTGGAATTATCTCCGGTTGTCTACTCGCCTTTGTCCTCAGTTTAGACGACTTTCTCATCTCCAGCTTCACCGCAGGTAGTGGTTCTAACACCCTACCAATGGAAATATTTAGCCGTATCAGAACCGGAGTCAAACCTGATATTAACGCCCTTAGCGTCATGTTAATTTCCGTAACTGCCACCGTCGCTGTCATAGCTGAATTAATTCGCATTTCTGGAGACAAGCAAAATAATTTATAATTTTTAAGTCATAATTTAGGAATCAAGAATTAACAGATTCGATATCCTAACAAAAATATCAATCATAATATTCAAAATTTTATTTCTTCTCCATTCTCGATTTTTAGATATAGCGGTATGCACTTGAATGAGATACATCATAAGCCCCCTCCTCGCTTGCGGGGAGGGGGTTGGGGGTGGGGTTCTCATATCTCACTCAACCGAGAACCGCTATAGTGAATCCTTACATTTTGTAATTCATAATTACCTTAAAAAATGCTAGAAACCAACCCAACTATAAATAATCTTCAAGAAGATATATTACCAGGTGGCAATCACCCCGATCATTTCCAATGTCAAGAAGCCTGGTATCCAATTCACTACCTTCAAGACTTAGATAAAACCCAACCCACACCCTTTACCCTCTTAGGCAAAGATATCGTTATTTGGTGGGACAAACAAACCCAATCTTGGCAAACATTTATAGATCAATGTCCCCATCGTTTAGCCAGGCTTTCCGAAGGTAGAATCAATCAAAATGGACTCTTAGAATGTCCTTATCACGGTTGGGCATTTTCAGGAGACGGAACTTGTCAAATTATTCCCCAACAAGCAGCAGGTAGTAAAGCCGAAACATCTCAACGCGCCTGTGTATCAACCTTACCCACAACCGCCAAACAAGGACTATTATTTGTTTATGCCGGCAACCCAGAAAACGCCGATAAAACCAAAGTTCCAGTTATAGAACCAATAGAAGAATCACCACAAGGATGGGTGATGATCAACACATTTAGAGATGTTCCTTATGATGCTTTGACACTATTAGAAAACATTCTCGACCCTAGCCACGTCGCCTTTACCCATCATCGCACAGTTGGAAATCGCGCCAATGCCGCACCTTTAGAACTAGAAGTAATTAACTCAGGAAAACACGGTTTTCAAGGTATATGGAAACAAGGTTTAAAACCATCACAATCAGGAAAATTATCCACAACTTTCATCGCCCCTTCTTTGATGTGGCATGATATCAACTCCCCAAAAGCCAGAATTTTAACCGTTGTTTATGCTACACCAATTCGCAAAGGTGAATGTCGTTTAATCGCCCGGTTTCCCTTCAAATTTTCCTCCCAAATTCCGGGTATATTTATTAAACTTAGACCCCGTTGGTACTACCACCTGGGACAAAATGGCGTTTTAGAAGATGATCAAATTTTTCTACATTACCAAGAACGTTATCTAGAAGCAAAAGGTGGTAGTCCTAATTTTACTAAAGCATTTTACCTAGCTACCAAAGCCGATACTTTTGTATTTGAACTGCGTCAGTGGGTGAACCAATACAGCGCCGAACCATTTCCCGGAGAACCATTCCCCCCACCATTACCAAAAGATGCACTGCTAGAAAGATATCATTCCCATACCGAAAAATGTGCCAGTTGTAAAAAAGCCCTCGCTAATATTCAGCTATTAAAATTATGGTGTGGAAGTATAGCATTATTAGCTTTAGCAAGTAGTCCAATTTTAGCATTTTTATTACACACAACATCAGTTTTAACAGTCGTCATTGAGACAGTAACACCTCTAGCATTAGGGTTAGCATGGTGGAAACTTAACAACCTAGAAAAACAATTCTATCAAGGGCGACTTATACCACCCCGTAACCAACCAGAAAAAAGCTGAAACTGAAACTGAGTAATTAGTGAGTGTGTTAAATCTTCCTAACACATCATATTTATCTATCCTCAAAATCTCTCTGAATTCTCTCTATGCCTCTGCCAGAAAATTTTCAACTAAACACTTGACAAAGTTCCCAAAATCTTTTATTCTTAATTATATAATGGAAATCTGTGCGCCCATATATATACAGATTTATAACCTCCCCAACAAAATAGATAAATCAACATATTCTCTTCACTTTTATTACCGTAATCAGCTAATGTCAGGACATAGATAGATATCCTTGTTTGCTGACCTAAATATCTTTTTTCAATCAGATAATATTGGGGACGACTTTGGAAAAGATGCTATCTTCCCCTCCACTATGCAAATTTGCCAAAATCCCAATTGTTCAAACCCCTTCAACCCTGACTACAGTAAATTTTGCATCGTTTGCGGACATGGTACATTTGGAAAACTACTCAGAAACCGTTACCGTGTTTTGCGGTTATTAGGTGAAGGTGGGTTTAGCAAAACCTACGCAGCAGAAGACGTAGACAGACTAAATGCACCATGTGTCATTAAGCAATTTTTTCCTCAAGTTCAGGGAACAGGACAACGCGCAAAAGCAGCCGAATTCTTCAAAGAAGAAGCCTTTAGATTATATGAACTTGGCGAAAATCATTCCCAAATTCCTCGTTTATTAGCTTACTTTGAACAAGGTGCTAGTTTGTATTTAGTACAGGAATTTATTATTGGTAAAACACTCCTAGAAGAAGTTCAAGAACAGGCTTATAGCGAAACAGAAATTCGCCAACTTTTAGCTGATTTATTACCAGTACTTGATTTTGTTCACCAAAAAAATGTAATTCATCGGGATATCAAACCTGAGAATATTATTCGTCAAGATATAGATAAAAAACCTGTATTAATTGACTTTGGTGGTGCAAAACAAGTTACTCATACCAGTATAGCCAGACAAGCCACAGCCATTTATACCTTAGGTTATGCACCAACAGAACAAATGGCAGGTTTTGCGTGTCATGCGAGTGATTTATATGCTTTGGGTGTAACTTGTGTGAGGTTATTAACTCAAGATTTACCTATGCAAGATACCTATGGACTTAAAGATCCTCTTTATAATCCCATGAATGCTAAATGGTTATGGAAAGAACGTTTAGAGGAAAAAGGTATTACGATTAGTGATGAATTAAAAAATATATTAGATAAATTACTCCAACATTTCCCCAGTGATAGATATCAGTCAGCAACAGAAGTTTTAAATGATTTAAAAGCCGAACCTTCTCCACCAGCGGTATTACATATTACTCCGACTCCGATTATCGAAACACCACCAGCAAAAGTTAAAGTTATCGTTCCCTTACCACCTTTAGAAAATTTTGATTTTGATATTATTACTGTAGATACCGCAGGGAGAGAAATTAAATGTGAGAAAGGTAGCGCTCAATTCTTTGCAGAAGAATTGAATAAAAATGTAACTTTAGAAATGGTATCCATTCCTAGTGGTAGTTTTTGGATGGGTTCACCAGAATTTGAAGTTGATGCTGATGAATATCCTCAACATCAAGTTAGAGTTGAAAATTTTTTCATGGGGAAATATCCTATTACTCAAGCACAATGGAAAGCAATAGCAGCTTTACCAAAAATCCAACAATCTTTAGACTCTAACCGATCAAAATATAAAGGTGCAAATTTCCCTATAGAAAACGTTTCTTGGTATGAAGCTGTTGAATTTTGTTTGCGGTTGTCGGTGAAAACTGGACGCAATTATCGTTTACCCAGTGAAGCAGAATGGGAATATGCTTGTCGTGCAGGAACTACAACTGCTTTTCATTTTGGGGAAAGGATTACTTCTGATTTAATTAACTGTAATGGTGGTGATTTTTATGCAGTGGAACCAAGAAGCCATTTCCGCAAAGAAATCACAAATGTAGGCAGTTTTAAGATAGCTAATGCTTTTGGGTTGTATGATATGCACGGGTTAGTTTGGGAATGGTGTGCTGATCCTTGGCATAAGAATTATGATGGCGCACCTATAGATGGTAGTGTGTGGAATATTGGTGGTGATGAACATCGTCGGGTTTTGCGCGGTGGTGCTTGGAATTTTAGTGCAGAACTTTGTCGCAGTGCGAGTCGGACTTGGAATGAAGCAGATGATGGTTTGAGAATGTCGGGTTTTCGGGTGGTGTTTTCAGTTGAGGAATAAATGTCTGAATCAGGATTTACATAAAAAAGAACCAAGGTAGGGATAATTCATGAATTACCCCTACGAAAGAATAAGATTTTCAAGCACATTTTGCATAAGTCCTAAATATTTGAAAACGGCTTTTTTAACTTTTGGAATAAACGCAAAAAGATAGAGTATTGGGGGTTGACAACAGATTTTAAATTTGTTATGCTAGGCTTGATAAGGAAGAAATATTCGTAAATAAATATCTTAATTAGGGCTTTACAGCAAGCCCTAATTAGTGAAGATCGAGTAATAGGTTTTACTTCGATTTGTTCATAAAATAGCGATCGCCAAAGAGTGTTATTTTTATATTTCAGTTATTAATTAAATGACTCGCTTTATACATGATCAATTCGCCAAACAATATTTTACAGAGCTATTAACACCTTATGGAGAAGTAGAAACCAGCAAAGATATCACCGCAGAAGTCAGACAAATCGACGTGTTATTTATTCCTTCATCCCAACCTACACAAAATCTAGAAAAATTAGGAATGCTAGGAAGAATGGCCACAAATTATGCCATATTTGAGCCATTTCGTAATGCCGTCAGCAAAAGTGAAATTCGCAGTTGTATGGGTAAATTATTCGACGTTCATGCAGACCTAGAACGCCAATCGAACCGCAATAATACACGAATAAATGAAACAGAATTACCCCAATTATGGATTTTTACCCCTACAGCATCACTAGAAATCCTAGACAGTTTTAAAGCTACTTTGGATGAAGAAAACTGGGGAAAAGGGATTTATTTTTTAGGAACAGGATTTAAAACCGCAATCATTGTCATTCATCAACTACCCAATACACCAGAAACTTTGTTTTTGAGAGTATTAGGCAAAGGGAAAGTTCAAAGACAAGCAGTTGAAGAATTAGAAGCACTAGCTGATAATAATCCATTGCTTGAGGATATCATAAAATTAGTACATGACCTAATTGCTGTATTATCTGCACGTCAACGACAAGAACAAGATATTGATCAAGATGATCAGGAGTTGATTATGAAATTATCGGAAATTTATCAACAACAATTAGAAGAGATTAAAAAACAAGAAAGACAAGAAGGACGACAAGAAGGACAACAAGAAGGTATAGAAAGAGAACGACGCGCGATGATTGAGAGTATATTGCAAGTACGTTTTGGGGAAGTTGATTCAGATTTAGCAACAATTATCGATCAATTAATTACTATGACTAGGGAAGAATTTACTCCCTTACTTCTACAATTATCTCGTCAGGAATTATTAGCGAGATTTTCACAATAATATTGATAAGGTAACAAGGCTAAAAATCCTTTGGTGAATAGCTTTGATCATCAGATAATAAAAAAAGGGTAAAGCACAATGCAAAACCCCTACATTTTTATTTGTGGTTAAGGATTCAGGATACAGAATGTTTGATATAGCAGGGAAAAGAAAAGAAAAATATTCTTCTTCCTCCTGACTCCTAACTCCTAACTCAGCTTAGGTTAATTACACCAACTTCAAATCAGGGTACTCAGCAAACAAATCATCAGAAGTCAAAGTATCTCCTTCTGCTTGGGGAGTCCACAATACTTCAAGTGCTAAAAGTTGCTCACCAGGAAGACTACCGATTTGTCGCAAAGCCCGACTTAAATCATCAGCACTATTAATTTGGGGAATTTCAAATTTACCCAAAGTTGCAGCTAATAAGGTGACGATGAGATATTCTCCAGGCCCTTCACTGATTAAACGAGTGGGATTATCTACTTCACCGGGTAACTCTTTAGCCAAAACGGATTTTAGCTGATTGTTGACGTTAGAAAGGGTTTCTTCACTAAATTTGCTGCGTTCAGCCAATGACAAGCGGTTAAATTGTGATTCAGCAGCATTTAATTTCACTTGTTGGCTACCACCACCGGCATATACCCAATATTCAGGATGACGCAGTAAAGCTAAACTCGCTTCTTGCAAAATTTCTGCTTTTCCTTCTGGGGTATTGGTATCAGCTTTTTCTGCAATTTGGTTAAGTTCGGTTTGTAAGCCTCTAGCTTGTGCTAATAAACCAACTTGTAGACGAGTGACAGAAACGCTGGGATTGCTGCTATAGCCGACTTCTTCACCTTCTCCTGTGCTGACACGGCGGAAACTTTGGACTAAGAAATTAGCGATCGCAAAAAAGATTAAAATCCCGAACAACCCACCAAAACCTCCCCCAATACCCCACAAAGGAAGCAGGAACGGAAATCCAAAACCACCACCAAAACCACCACCGGGATAGTATCCTCCTCCTCCAGGTGCGTAAGTGCGTGGAGTGTAAGTCCGGCTAGAAGGCATTCTAAAGGAACCTCCCCCGATACGTCCACCACTGCGTGCAGCTAATGCACCATCAGCGTTACCGAGTGCTAAAGTCATTACCAGACCGAGAACAAAGGCAATTTTTAACAGTGGTTTGAGGGTTTGTTGTAATTTTTTACGCATAATCAATCAGGTGAAAAACACTATTTTTAAGATTTCTCCCCTCGCTGCCAGAAGTTTGACAATTGTGAGGTGATAATAGCTACAGGCAAACAAGTCTGTCTTTGTCAGCTATATACCTAATCTAACGCCTATTATCCTGGCTTGGCAGTGAACATAGGGGGGATTTCTCGCGTTGATAACCGTACCATGAATCTTCTTTGTAATCTACAGAACGGCATAGGCATCGCAGAACTTTGGCATCAATTAATTATTACTTTTTTTAAGCACCATAATATTTATTGGCAATAATTTTAACTGTATGCTTACGCAAATATAGTTAAATGTTGCTATTTAATTTTTTTAGGATGACGACTATTTTTTTTCCGGATAGGTAAAGAATATTCAGCACATATTGGCAAGGGGGTTTGAATAATCATTGCTGCTATTAACAACAATCAATACAATTACCTCTCCAGAGAATGGATGTTTAATACTACTATCAGTACAAGGAGAAAATTATACAGCATGATGATTTTTTATGATGAATAATAGAACAAATAGTTTCTAAAGCAGTAGTAATTAGTAAATAGTTAGACACGATTAAATTTGTTGAACTAGCTAGATAATAAAAAACAGAAAAAAGATGTGTAATTAATTCTATTTAGGTAATTATGGAAAGATAAAAATATTATTGGAACATAGAGAATATATTATCTAGAGTAGCAAATTATCAGATATTTTCTGGCAATTTGGCATGAATTCTGGCAATATTCAAGCTAGGCTATTAGTAGCAGCTAGATTTAGTATTTTACCCAGCATTCTTTGAACATTTGCTGGTGCATATTAGTAATAAAATCTAGCAAAAGTTCATCATGTAAAAATATTCCTTTTGTCGGTAATTGGTAGGCAAGCATAAAATTCAAATCAATTTGGAATAGTTAGTATTGTTTGAAATTCCGGGAACAGCTTATTAATCCAAACTTAGGTATAAGCCAATTTTACAATCAATATCTCTTCGGGATGAAAATTGACCTTATAGCTTGATTACACGCTATTTGAATCCTGATAAAAATTTGATCTTTCAGATCAAAACTAGTTGTCCCATTCAGCCATTATTTTCTCCATTGCTGATTGGCATTCAAACACAAAAAATCAAGAAATTAAATTTAAGGATTTGAAGTTTATTTATCAACCTGAATCATGGAACATATTTCACAACTAGGGACACACTTCCGGGAGAAAACAGATTACCCAGACATCCTAGTTATCTCCCGTATATTCCAGCCACAACAGGCTGTAATTGGAGAATATGTCTATAATCGTTGTTTACAAGATCCAGATAGAGTGATTGTACTGGCTGCTGGTTGCTCAGGAGATAAGATTTTTGACCAAGAGCAACAATTTCCAGTTTATCGCTGGCTTTATTTTAGTTTCTGGGGTGGTAATTTATTGAGCAGCATCTTTAAGCCTGTTTTTAATATTATTTGCTCAATATTACTAGCTATTAAACTATATTTTCGTTATCATTACCGCTACATTGAATGGTGTCATGGTTACGATTTCATAGCTTTGTTAATACTCAGTTATATCTTACCCATTCGCTTTTTTATCTACCTCCACGGTAATGATTTAATTAGCATTTCTCGTAATCCATTGTGGCGGTTGCTATTTAAAATTACCCTCAAACGAGCCGAAGGAATTGTTTGTAATAGTTCCTATGTTAGAGATGCTTTAAGAACTACTTTTCGCCTAGATACACCTACTCATGTAATCAACCCAGTTGTGAGACCAGAAAAATTTGGTAATCCCACTAGTCCAAGTCATCTGCATGATTTACGTGTTCGCTTACGTCAGACTTATAATATTCCTGAAACAGCTATTGTGATTCTTTCTGTGGGCAGGTTAGTTAAACATAAAAGCTTCGACCGAGTGATAGATAATATTCCTTTACTATTAACTGTTGGTGTAGATGTCCATTACATAATTTGTGGTGAAGGCTCCTGTGAACAACAGCTAAAATCCCAAGCTCAACGTTTACGGGTAGATAAACGGGTGCATTTTGCTGGATCTGTACCTGAACGAGAATTAGCCAGTTATTATGCAGCTTGCGACATTTTCGCTATGCTGACCTTGTGGGAAGACGAGGCTAAAAGCATAGATAACTTTGGTATTGTTTACTTAGAAGCAGAATACTTTGGTAAACCTGTGATTGCCTCCCGCTTAGGGAGTATTTTAGATGCAGTCCACCATGAAGAAAATGGCCTATTGGTAAATCCCGATTCTGGTTATGAAGTTTTGCAAGCCTTTAAACGTTTGTGTCAAGACAAGCAGCTACGGGAAAAACTCGGACGCAAAGGACAAGAATTAGCCAAACGCAAAACATATCACCGCTGGTTATATGCACCTGAGTCTCGTTATTCCTGTTTGTTGAATAATTAAATGGTGATTGCTGAGTACTGAGTACCGAGTACTGAGTGATTGACTCTCATTCCTACTCATTCTCATTACTCGTTACTCATCCCTCTGTACTGACTTGCTTCCTGCCTTCTTTCTAACCCCCACCAACGATTGTAACTACTTCCAAGCGATCGCTATTTTGGATTTTAGTTTCTGACCAAAACTGACGGTGCAAGATTTCGCCATTATATTCCACTGCTACCAACCGAGGATTAAAACCCAACTGTTGAAGTAATTCAGGTAACGACGTTTCGGATACACAACTCTGTGTTTCCCCATTGACTTGTAGACTAATTTGATAATTCATAATTTATAATTCGTAATGGGCTACGCCCCGCTGCGCTAACGTAATTCGTAATTGGGCGGGGAAACCCCACCTCACAGGGGTAGGTTTTTAATCTTAACTGTAAAGGCAGGATTAGGAAGACAAGGAGGGAAGGTAGACAAGGAAGATTTGATACGCACAATGGTATTTTGACGGACTGTTCTTGTTACCAAGAGAATCTGATTTTGTACGGTTTTCCTCCCTTGTCCACTGTCCTTCCTTGTCATCCTTGTCTTGCCCTCACGACAATGTAAAATACCTACCCTTGTGAGGGAAACCCCACCCCTACAGCACTGTCACCTGTCACCTGTTACCTGTCACCTTCTTTTCTACTTCCGATTGAGTTGAGAAATAAAATATTGTGTAACTAAAGTAGGTTGTTCAGATTGGATGAGCGATCGCACTACAGCTACCCGTTGCGCTCCGGCATCAATCACATCATTAATATTACCCGCATCTATTCCCCCAATTGCAAACCAGGGAATTGCACAATTTTTAGCCGCATAACTCACATATTCTAAACCAGCAGCGGCCTTACCTACCTTTGTAGGCGTTTCATATACTGGCCCTACACCAATATAATCTGCACCTTCAGCGATCGCTTTTTGCATTTCTTGAGCATTTGTAGTAGAACGGCCGATTATGCGCTGCGTTCCTAGTAATTGGCGGGCCATGGCAATGGGTAGATCTTGTTGTCCCAAATGTACACCATCGGCATTTACTGCTAAAGCCAAATCTACCCGGTCATTGATGATGAACAAAGCACCATAATTGTGACATAACTGCCTTAATTGCGTCGCTTGTTCTAGACGAATCACATCATCAGCAGTTTTTTCTCGATACTGTACCAGCGTTAAACCACCTTTGAGAGCCGCTTCCACAACCTCCAACAAACCATCTACCGGAGATGTGACCAAATATAAATGCGATCGCCATAATAACTGATGGCGTTGATAACCCATCAAAGTACTTTCCAGGGTATAAACCTGATAGCGCATCTGCTTAAAAGTACTCCCCATATTCGGATCATACAGTTTGCCATATTCCTCCAGCACCCTTAGCGCTTCTTGAACACGACAAAAATTAGCTTGTAACAAAGATGTAATCGAGCTTCTTTGTTCTTCTTGGGGATGGGTTAAATCAGTACCAGGATCACCAGGTGTATCTCGTGCCGCCCTCATTTGCGCCGTATGCCAGTTACCTACCTCTTGACGTAAGCGTTTGCATTCCCCAGCTAAATGGGCATCATTTAAACCAAAACGACACCATTCTTCAATGATTCGCAATCCTTCACGAGCGCGGTCTAAGTTGGCATCTAAAATCCGATAAACCACTTCTTTTGTCTGCTGTGTTTGGCTGTGGGCTTCGACCATTACAACAACTCCGTTGTCAGTCTAATCATAAAACCTCCAGCCTGGTTATTAAATATTTGCATCTTTAAATATTTACTAATTAATTAATTTGTATGAAATATAGCCACTTGGTAAACTTATGAGTAATATTATCGTCATATTACTATCTGCAAAGTATAAAAATTCCTTTTGTGTTTCACAGGAGTTATACAAAGTTAATGCTTCACATTGAATCTTGCCATCACCGTAAAGTAAATAGACTGGTTACAAAACTGATTTACCCTAAAGCCAGACCTTCAGTTTCTCAATCAATATTAAGTGTCAGCTTTGCTTTAGGAGTCGTCAGCATAGCACTCTTAGACGCAAATTTTAACAGTGCTACTGCTCAGATTACCATCAGATCAGAACAGAAACTTCAAAATGAGAGAATAATTTCTCAGGCTAACCTGCTGTTTGTTAACCCTACTATTGGCAATGACCAAGGTGGTGATGGTAGTGAAAATGCTCCTCTGAAGACTATTACTCAAGCCTTACGAACCGCACCAGCAAATACTATCATTATGCTCTCTCCTGGTACATATAGCCCCGAAACCGGAGAAGTATTTCCCATAACCATGAAACAGGGTGTAGCTATTCAAGGAGACACTCGTAATCAAGGCAGAAGTGTGAAAATTATTGGTGGTGGTGAATACCTTAGTCGTAGCTTTGGCAGTAAAAACGTCGCCATAGTCGGTGTCAACCAAGCAGGTTTAAGTGGAGTCACAGTCACTAATACCAATATCCGTGGTTATGGTTTATGGATTGAATCTAGCAATCCCCTAATTCAGGAAAATACATTTACTGGCAATACCCAAGATGGAATTTCCATCGCCGGTAGTGCTACTGCCACTATTAGCAAAAATTATTTTCATGGCAATGGTGCTAATGGAATCACAGTTTCTGGTGATTCCCGTCCCGAAATTCGGGAAAATTTCTTTCAAAACACTGGTTTTGGCATTAACATTGCTCAAAATGCTGCCCCGGTAATTGTAGGCAATCAAATTCAAGACAACAGATCCGGAATTATAGTCCAAGCCAATAGCAGCCCAATTTTGCGGAATAATATTATTCAAGGCAGTAAAGAAGATGGTTTGGTCGTAATTGCCCAAGCTACACCGGATTTAGGTAACGCTCAAGAACCAGGTGGAAACCAATTTCGCAATAATGGTCGCTCTGATATTAACGCCAAAGCTGCCAAGCAAGTAATTTCTGCTCCTGGCAATAACCTGGCTAGAAGTCGCATGATCGGTAATGTAGACTTTATTACTAGAACTGCACCAATAGTCAGAAATCCTGTACCAAATTCTCTATCTGCACAGAAAATACCCACAAATTCAGAAATAGTGTTTGCTGCTCCCACTATCCCACGAAGTTTTAACCAGTCTACTGTGGTTTTATCTCATGGCAGAAATAATTCCCAGCCCAGCACTTTGCCAATACAACCAGATACACCACAATTAAATTATGTCAGAATTGAGCCGGGAGTGATTGAGTTTACGGCACCTCAAGCGTCGCTTCCTAGTAATTCAGTCAAAATATCATCACCCAATCGTTATACTAATGCTGCCAAGGGTTTACGTTACCGTGTACTAGTTGCAGTCGCTAATGATTCACAGCGGCAAGTAGTCCGTTCCGTTGTCCCTGATGCTTTTTCTAAAGTCTGGCAAGGTCGTAAGATGATGCAAGTAGGCATTTTTGACAGTCAAGATAATGCCAGTGAAATGATTCAAATCTTCAGTAGTAAAGGTTTGAGAGCTTTCATGGAGCCTTTGAATTAATTCGTAATTCGTAATTAATTGGGCAGGAAAACCCCGCCCCTACTGCATTTTATCTCGTTCCCATACAGAGTATGGGAATGAATTCTCAAGGCTCTGCCTTTACTAACAAATGAAGGCGGAGCCTCTTTAATAGCATTCCCAGTCAGAGACTGGGAACGAGATACTCGGTACTCGGTACTCACTACTCATACTGCAAATTCAGGTTCTTCATCGGTCATCGCTCTGAGCTTGGATGTGAATGATTCCGAGCGATCGCTCCTTTGCGGGGTAAACTGTCCAATCGGTGGATGATTGGCATTTCCTGGCAGCAGTTTTGGCAGTTGTTTGGGGATCAAACTTCCTTGAGCTATCAGCCTTTGGCTAACAGATGCTGCTAAATGTCTCTTACTCGTATCGGTAGACACTTTAAATGAGGGAGATGTTAACACACGTCCTTCCTCCTCACTATTTGCTAGGTATCCGGATGCGGTGTGACTCTCTTGGTAATAATTTCTATGAGCAGGTAATAAATGATGTTTTTTGACTGGCTCAATTGGTACAGGCGATGGGATCGGTGGTAATACGGGTGGAGATATTTTAGTTAATTTTTCGGGGAATTTGCTGCAAATCAAGCGCTCAAATTCCATATTGAAATGATAAATTACCTGACCTCGTCGCAGCCAGAAGTTTAAAATTTGTTGTACTGAGATCGCTTTATAACGTCCTTGATACAGAGCTTCAATTACTGCCATATGTAGCCAATCAACCGGGTAATCAGATCGCCAACGGTCAATTAACTCACTGGCACTGTACCCATTGAGGTCAAAACTATAGTGAACTAATAAGTTCACGGACAATTCAGCAGAGGTGTCTGGGGCTGTTGTTAGCATGGGGCTTTTAGTTCCAGGCAATAGGTATAAATTTCTCACCCATCGCATCTAGCCTAACGTCTTTTTAGCTACATGAAAGTTTTTTCATCAGCCGCAAATTTAATAGGCAGTGTTTTTCATTCTACTTGTCAATCGCTATTATGCAAAATAATAAAGTAGAACTCCAGTTCTAGACAAATTTAACATTATATGTACTCAGTAAGAAGAAGGTGACAGGTGACAGGTGACAGAAGAAAAATAACTACTCTCCTTCATCTCCCTGCTCCCTTCCCTCTTCCCAGTCCCTAATTTTTGATTACTATATAGGGTGAATTAATGGGTTTGGTACGCTGGAGGGCAACTAGTGCCTGATAAATCATAGCTGCAACTTCGGCGCGTGTGGCATCTCGTGTGGGTGCAAGCAATTTGGGGTCTGGATAATTGACCACAATTTTCTGTGTTGTGGCAGTAGCGATCGCAGTTTGGGCATATTCGGGAATAGATTTTTTGTCTGTGTAGGTGATTAAAATACTACTATCAGCCGCTGGCAGTCCCAATCCATTCACCAAAGACACCATCACCTGTAGTCGTTGGACATTTTGATCAGGACGAAAAGTGCGATCGCTAAATCCACCCACGAAACCACCACTAGCTGCTTTTTGAATGGCGCTGGCCGCCCAAAAACTGGCAGGTACATCAGTAAATTCTGTTGCCGAGCGTTTGGGTGTAGGGTTAAAAGCAGCCGCTATTAAAGCTGTATATTGGGCGCGAGTCATGGGTTTATCTGGTTGGTAGCTGCCATCAGCAAAACCTTGGGTGATGTTCATACTCACCAAAGCCCGGATAAATGGTTCTGCCCAATGTCCCACTAAGTCAGAAAAGGAAGGAATCTCGGTTTCTGGTTGCACAATGTAGGGAGAAGGTATGGCTTCAATCTCACCTCTAGCAACTAATGCTTGATAAATTAATGCCGCTACCTCAGCACGGGTAATTTCTCGTAATGGTTCTAGTAATTCTGGTTGGGGATAATTGACTACTAAAAGTTTTTGAGTAGCCATCGTCACAGCATTAATAGCATAACTGGGAATTTGAGCGCGATCGCTATACACCGTTAATCCATTTGGATTACCACCGCTAAATTTCAACCCATTGACAATGGAAACTATAGCCTGAACTTTAGTTAAATTTTGCCCTGGTCGAAATGACCCATCGGGAAAGCCACTCAAAAACCCTTTATCTGCTGCACTGGCTATAACTGCGGCTGCCCAAAAGTCGGTTTTGACATCTTTAAATCTATCGAGTTGATTACTAGCAGGTAGTTGAAAAGTTTTGGTGATGAGGGCAGCATATTGAGCGCGGGTAATTGGTGTGGATGGTTGAAAAGTGCCATCGGGAAAGCCACTAATAAAACCTTTGTTTACCAAAGCTTGTACGAAAGCTGCTGCCCAATGCCCATCTAAATCAGTAAAACTAGTACTAATTCCTACTTGACTAGGAGTATCGGCTGTGGCAGCGATAAATTCTATCAAACCCTTCACCTGGGTAGAATTTAACTGATTACCTACAGAAATCAACTTTTGTGATGATAAATTCTGGACATCAAATTCACCCTGATCTCGAAAAATATTATCAGCCGGATCTTGTGTGCTGCCTAAATCAGGAACTGCATTACCATTAATTAACAGACCGCCTTGGGTATTTTTAGTAATCAGATTGCGTCGCAGCACAGGTCTAGCATCACGAGAAAGAGCGATCGCCATTCGGTTTTCTGACAATTGATTATTTGCCACCAAGGGGGCTGCAAAGTCACTAATGGCTATGCCCAGCGGGTTTTTTTGAAACACATTCCGCAACACTTCGCCTTTGCTATTCCGCGCCATCATTAACCCACTGGCAGCATTTTCTACAAACAGATTATCTAAAATTGCCGGTTTGGCATTACTGGTTGTAAATATCCCTTCCCGTCCACATTTGCTGAAAGTATTATTAGCCAATGTTGGTGCTGTTGATTCAATCCAAATACCAGTACCTTTAGCAATGGAATTAGTCACAGTCACACCCAACAAACTGGCATCACCCAGCAATAAGAGTGTGATATTTTGCATACCAAAGCTAGGACTTTGATATTCCCCACTTCCAGAAATGATAATTTTTTCACCTTTATTAGCTTCGTTACCCACCACCAACATCCCCGCAGGAATGATGAGAGGAAATACCTCACCACTAGCAGTAGTGTAAATTCCAAGTCCTAGTTGAATAATTCCGGGTGATTTAGTAACTTTTAATGCACGGGTAATACTTTTAAACGGATTTGAACGGGAACCTGAATTAGTATCATTTCCCGTCACGGGATTTACATGGAATGTAACAACAACCATCACGGATTAAACAGATTTAAGGATTACACGGAAATTTGGATGAGATGATTAAATATAATCACCACCATAATCTATAATCACGGATTAAGTGGATTTAAGGATTACACGCAAATATGGATTAAAGAATAAGGATTAAAAAATACGGATGAAGCTAATTGGAGTATGGGATGAATAGATGTATTTCCTGAATCATAATACTAGGTGTTTAAATGTCAAATTCTTGCTACCAAAATTAATCAGCAAAAGATGTGCTGTTCTATCTCGCGGGCAAAAGTTAACCCGGCTTTACTCATTTCATAGGCGCTCGCTCTTTGATAAATTACTTCTTGGCAGCCATTACCCAAAAACTTATGCACCTCAAAGGCAGCATCAATAATCTTCACCGTAATATCTGAATATTTTAGTTTCTCTATCACCATATCTTTTTCGTCTAAATCACGGATTGGTAAGGATTTAGGGATTTCACGGAAGTAGTTTATTATGTTCTTGTCATCAGTTAATCACTTCATTAATAACATCCTCCCTACCGTGTCATCTTTAAATTCTTATAATCAGTGATTCAGAGGCAAGTAGTTTATCATATCCTTGTCATCAGTTAATAACTCTATTCCTAGCATCCTTCCTTCCGTATCATAATCCAGACTGTGTAATCCTTAAATCTGTTTAATCCGTGATAGAAGTTGAACATCTCAGTAAAATATACGGTTCCACCTCAGCCATCACAGATGTCTCCTTTAGCGTCGAACCAGGGGAAATCTTAGGTTTATTAGGGCCAAATGGCGCTGGTAAAACTACAACCATGCGAATTTTAGCCGGCTATTTACCCGCAACCAGAGGTACAGCTAAAATTGCCGGTTATGATGTCCAAGAAAATTCCCTCGCAGTCCGGCAAAGAATTGGCTATTTACCGGAAACACCGCCGTTATACCCCGAAATGACTGTTGAAGGATTTCTGCACTTTGTAGCTCGAATTAAGGGAGTATCGTCAGGCGATCGCTCTCAAAAAGTCCAAGCCGCTATGCAACGCTGCAATTTACAGGAAAAACGCCAAGTCATAATTCGCAAACTTTCCAAAGGTTATCGTCAAAGAGTTGGTATTGCCCAAGCTATAGTTCACGACCCCCCAGCCATTATTCTTGATGAACCTACCGTCGGACTTGACCCCCGACAAATCATTGAAGTTCGGAATTTAATCAAAAGCCTGGCCGGAACGCACACAATTATTCTCTCAACCCATATTCTTCCAGAAGTGAGCATGACCTGTAACCGCGTCGCTATTATCAATGGCGGTAGAGTCGTAGCTACTAATACACCAGAAAATCTGATGACACAGTTGACGGATGGTTCTGGATATGAATTAGAAATTTCAGGAGAAGTAAGTCTAGCAAAACAGGTATTGCAAAATATCTCAAATGTGATTTTGGTAGAATCAATGCCGACTAGTTATAAAACCCAAAACCGCGCCCACCTGCGGGTGATATCGCAACCAGGGACGGAACCAGGGCAGAATATCGCGGCGGCTTTGATTCGGGGCGGATTCGGTTTATATGAAATGCGGCGAGTCAGCGCTACCTTAGAAGATGTGTTTTTGCAACTGACTACAGAGGAAAAAAATTTGCTACCTGAAGCCGACTCAGCAGCCACAGAAGGAGAAGCCGCATAGATGGGTATTGTTCTGGCTAATATTATTGCCATTTATCGCCGGGAGTTACAAAGTTATTTTGTATCCCCTTTGGCCTATGGTATTGCTGGCATTTTTTGGTTTATTGCTGGCTTATTCTTCGTGATGATTTTATTAGGGCCTGGTGGAATTTTACCCACAGTCGCCGCTTATGACATCCAAGGACAACAAATAGGCGTACCAGTACCACCAATAGATGTTCCTTACGAATTTGTGCGGGCATTTTTAGACCGCATGGGCTGGTTATTGCTGTTTATTCTGCCAATTTTGTCAATGGGATTATATGCCGAAGAACGCAAGCGGGGAACATTAGAATTATTAGCGACATCACCAGTCACTAATTGGGCTGTAGCCGTGGGTAAATTATTAGGAGTGTTAACGTTTTTCACAACTTTGATTTTACCTTTACTCGGATTTGAAGCGATCGCACTTAGCAGTTCAAATCCCCCTATGTCACCCATCATTCCCCTACTCGGTCATTTAGGACTAATCTTACTAGCCGCAGCAATTTTATCAATAGGAATGTTTATTTCCTCACTCACAGACAGCACACTTCTATCCGCAGTCCTCAGTTTCGGAGTCATTATATTACTGTTATTTATTGATGTAATCGCCAAAACTATACCCGGTTCCGTAGGTGTAGCTTTAGGTCATATATCCTTACTAAAACATTACAACACCTTAATTCAAGGCATTTTCGACACCAGCAGCTTGATAGTATTTGCCAGTTACATCATCTTAGGCATCTTTCTCACAGCCCAATCAATCGACGCACTCCGCTTCCAACGTCGGTAGAAGAAGCAGGGGGAGAAATATCAAATATCAATCACCAATTACCAATTATCAATTACCAATCACCAATTACCAATTACCAAATGATTAAAAAGAAACCTTGGAAACTTATATTTTTAATAGGCCCATTCCTGATTGCAGCTGGTTTAGCAATGGCACTTTTATCAGAAAAATGGGAATTATTACTTTTAATATTACTAATATCTGGTATTGTTATCTGCGGTATCTGGATAGTAGTACAAAACCGACAGAGTAAATGGTGGCAGCAGCGTTCTACCCAAGCAGGCACAAACGCCATTATTGCCACTTTCGCAGTATTAACAATACTAGGACTAATTAACTTTTTAAGCACTCGCTACCATATCCGGGCAGACTTAACAGAAACTCAGTTATTTACCCTCGCCCCCCAATCTAAAGAATTAGTGCGTACCCTACCGCAAACAGCTAAAGTCTGGGTATTTACCAGAGAACAAAATTATCAAGACCAAGAATTACTAGAAAACTATAGTCGCCAAAGTAACAATTTTAAATTTGAATATATTGATCCCCAAGCTAGACCAGGACTAGCAGAAAAATTTGGAGTCAAAGATTTTGGCGAAGTTTATCTAGAATTTGCAGACAAACGCCAATTAGTACAGACAATAAATGAAAATGAACGCCTATCAGAAGTTAGGTTAACAAATCGCCTGCAACAAATCACCACCAACAGCACCGCTAAAGTTTACTTTCTCCAAGGTCATGGTGAACACCAACTTGCAGCAGGTAAAGGTGCCGTATCAGAAGCAATTCAGGGCTTAACCGACAAAAATTTCACCGCCTCACCGCTGAATCTAGCAGAAAATCCTCAAGTACCTGAAGATGCTACTGTTGTTATCGTTGCTGGCCCAAAACGAGAATTATTGGCAGGTGAAGTCAAAGCTTTACAAGACTATCTTAATCGTGGCGGTAACTTGTTGCTGATGATTGACCCCAATACTGACCCAAAAATTGACAGTTTGCTGCAAGATTGGGGTGTAAAACTAGATAATCGTTTAGCTATAGATAATTCGGGACAAAGTTTAGGACTTGGGCCTGCTGCACCGCTAGTCACAGAATATGGAGAACATCCCATCACTAAAGATTTTGGTAACGGTATTTCTTTCTATCCCCTAGTTCGTTCCGTAGAAGTTACCCCAGTTCCAGGTATCGAGTCTACTCCTCTATTAAGAACAAAACCCTATCCCAGCAGTTGGGCTGAAAGCGATCAGCAAAGCGAAAATTTAGAGTTTAATGAAGGTAAAGACCTCAAAGGCCCTCTAACTTTAGGCGTAGCACTAAAAAGAAATTTCCCAGCCCAAGTTATCCCAACACCAACAACTTCACCAACACCAACAGCTTCACCAATTCCAACAACTTCACCAACACCAACAACTTCCTCAAGTCCAACAACTTCAACCAAAGAATCACGTTTAGTAGTATTGGGAAACTCAGATTTTGCCACAGATGGCTTATTTCAACAGCAATTAAATGGAGATGTATTCCTCAACTCAGTAGCTTGGCTGAGTCAACAGGATCAACAACCACTTTCCATTCGTCCCAAAGAACCGACAAATCGCCGTATCACCATGTCAACTATCCAAGCAAATCTATTAACAATATCTTCTTTATTACTTTTACCTTTTATCGGTTTAGCAACAGGATCTATTATTTGGTGGAAACGAAGATAGACATTTGTAACTAGGGAGATGAGGGAGAGTATTTATCTTTACTTATTTTACCTCTATACTAAAAATGGCTAATATATAGACTTTATAGGATGACAAAATTCAAAGCAAAAACCTCAGTAAAAACTCTGCGTCACTTTGCGTTTACCTCAGCGAACCTCTGCTTTTAAAAATCAAATTTCTAACCTTTTTAGTATAATTACCAATGACCAATTAATAAATGAAACGCACAACATTAATTTTGATACTTTTAGCCCTGGGTTTGGGTAGTTTTGTTTACATTTATGAAATAAAAGGTGCAATTCAGCGCGAAGAAGTTCATGAAAATAAGCAGCAGATTTTTACTTTCACTGCTGAGGATGTCCAGTCTTTAACAGTCAAAACAAAAGACATAACATTAAATCTAGAACGTAACAATAAATCCGAAGCACCAAAATGGCTAATTAAATCACCAATATCAGAATCTGCTAATGATGCGATTGTTGCTTATTTACTGGATTTATTAATCAAAGGCAAAAGTGAGCAAACTTTATCCATTCCCACTAATCAACTAAGTGAATTTGGTTTAGAACAATCTCAAATAGCTATCGAGGTTAAACTCAAAAATCAGCAAAGTCATAAGTTAATTATTGGTAAACCTAATTTTAACAATAGTTTTTTGTATGCTCAAGTTGATCCCACTAATCAAACAAATGATAATATCAATATATTGCTAGTATCTAAAGATTTTTTAAATGCAGTAAATCGAGAAGTATCCGAGTGGAAACAGGTAGAAAATAGCAGTGAATCACAGCCTTTACCCGGTCTTCCTGAATCAATTCCTAACAAATAGTAAATAAGCAAATTTTAAGTAATTTTGTAAGGACTCAGGATACAGAATGTTTCATATAGCAGGGAATTCTTATTCTTCTTCCTCCTGACTCCTGACTCCTAACTCCTGACTCCTAACTCCTGACTCCTGAATCCTGAATCCTGAATTATTACATAATTTTTTATGACTAAGCCGACAGCAACTTTACTTATTTCTTGTCCTGATCAACGGGGACTAGTAGCAAAAATCGCCAATTTTATATATTCCAATGGTGGAAATATTATCCATGCCGACCAGCATACAGATTTTGCAGCTGGTTTATTTCTTACACGCCTAGAATGGCAGTTAGATGGGTTTAATTTACCACGAGACTTGATTGCCAAGGCATTTAATGCAATTGCTCAACCTTTAAATGCTAAATGGGAATTACACTTTTCTGATACTGTTCCACGTCTAGCAATTTGGGTTAGTCGTCAAGACCATTGTTTATTTGATTTGATTTGGCGACAACGTTCAAAAGAGTTTCATGCTGAAATTCCTCTAATTATTAGTAATCACCCACATCTACAAGATGTAGCAGAAAAATTTGGCATTGACTATCACTATATTCCGATTACTAAAGAAAATAAAAAAGAACAGGAAATTAAACAATTAGAATTACTGCAACAGTACAAAATAGATTTAGTTGTATTGGCAAAATATATGCAAATTGTTAGTGCCGATTTTATTCGGCAATTTCCGCAAATTATTAATATTCATCACTCATTTTTACCAGCTTTTATTGGCGCTAATCCCTATCATCGAGCATTTGAAAGAGGTGTCAAAATTATTGGGGCAACGGCACATTATGCGACTGCGGATTTAGATGCAGGCCCAATTATTGAGCAAGATGTGGTGCGGGTAAGTCACCGAGATGAGGTGGATGATTTGGTGAGAAAGGGCAAGGATTTAGAGCGAGTTGTTTTAGCTAGGTCAGTAAGATTACATTTACAAAATCGCGTCTTGGTATATGGGAATAGGACAGTAGTTTTTGAGTGATTTTGTAATAGGTAATTTGTTTTAATGTTTTCATATATTTACTAGCATTTCTAAACTTGTCCATACCTATTTAGCAATATATAAAACCAAATTTTATAGAACTTACGTATTGATAAAGTTTCCCAAATAAGAGGTGTAGATTTTATCGCTTGTAGGGTGAGTCAGACTCGATAATTTGGCAAATAAACAGATTTCCTCTATCTGACGCACCTGACTCAATAAGTTATTCCCAAAGCCTAAAGCGACGCAATTTCGTTCATTCAGATCATGGTAAGTTTGTATAGTCCGTAAGTCCTATTTTCTTTCAAATCTACTTTTTTAAGGATTGCCAACAACCCTAAAAAGTTATCATCAAATTTATACTCTCTTCAGTTTTGCTCTAGGGCTGATTGGTGCTTGGTAAGGTTGAGGTTGTTTGGGAATAATTTAATCTATCTTCCACAGGGTTAGTTCGCTAGGATAGGGTGGTAGGGTTAAATTGATAAAATCAGGTGTTTGTATAGAAATAAAACGGTTGTTTTTGAATGAGATTGTTATTCATCAGCACTGTAGGTAGATCATCTCTATTCCCGCTAATGGGTTAGTCGCTTGACGCTAACAAATTGAGGAATTAGCAAATGCTTTCTGATATCGGTATACTTAAAAGGAAGCACTGAATGGAAACTAGGAATTTATACAAAAACTATGCCTAAACAATTACAATCATCAACTGAATTGACACAATTGCAGACAGAAGCAGAACAAGAAGAAAAACTGATGCAAGATGTTCTTCTCTTGTTGGTAAATTTGATTTACAGGGAAGAAATTACAGTTAAGTTGATTATAAATTGCCTCTATGATGCTGGGTCAACTAATTTGATCAACCAAAAGTTTCAGTCTCGGACTCTCAATAAAACCCTGAAGGAGATTTCTAAATTATCCAAACCGGCATTCAGGATGATTGCTTGGCAATGGTTTAAGAGTAATTGTCCTAAGTTGATTGCTGATTGGCTAAGAAGCAAGATTGAGTTCAAAATAGTAGACAACACTAAAGTAGAGATCGTCACAGCAGATCCAGGTACTGATATCGTATCTCTGGACAAGAATCAATATCAAATTTATGAAGTCAAACAACTTCGTTCTCAAGTAAAAATGCTGACTAGCCTTTTAGTGGCTGTAATTGCTGTGTTAGGTGGTAGCTTTGTTTGGGCAGGTTATTTGTTAGAGCGATCGCACCTACAAATGGTAGAACAATTGCAAACTCAAGTAAAAACCCTGGAGGCTAGTGTTAAAAAGCAATAGCTACGTCAGCCATAGTTCATCAAAATCTTGTCACGCTATTCAGATAAATGTGATTTGGAGCGTTTCCTTATCACCTTTTAATAATGCTTAATTTGCCAAGAATATGGCCATAGAATGGCTTAACTTTTTACCTTACCTACCTTTAGCTATTTTTCTCTCAAACACTCCTAAATCAATATAAATGAACTGACAAATCAAAATTTAATTTATAGCCGATGCTTTTCCCAGTCAAATGCATCCTTTTCTAAACAACCATATTTACGCCAGGTAGTCCTACCTTTTGACTCATTGAGCAATGTTTGCTCCACTACATCACTTAAGTTATCCCATGACAGGTCTTGGCGTTGCAATATAATTTTCAGTTTTTCCAAAGCCTCTAAGGCTGCTTGGTCTGCTGTAAAATTGAGAGGATCATTAACACGCAAAGGATCTCTTTGTACAGCTATAATTCCTTGACGCACAGCTGTGGTAATTTTCTGATATAACTCTGTTTTTCCATGATGCCATTGTCGCTGCCACCCTCTTCTACTAGTAGCATACAGGCAAGGTAAACGGTTTAAAGCATAAGCAACAACTTCTGATGCTTTGATGTAGTAAGCAGTTTTTACAGGCAAGGATTTGATTTGTTTCTCCACTTCCTCTACAACCAGCATTTCCATTACATTGCGAGAATCTTTTGTAAATGCAGTTTGTTGAGAATGGGAATTTGCTGAATTTAAGGATGGTCGTAAATTTGACATAACTGTAAAAAATTGATTTTATCCTGAATTTCAGTTAGACTTCTTATAAATCAAGCTTTACGTCATGATTTTGATCCATTTATTTTAAAAGTATATTTTACTATAACCGTATATTTCTGCTGTTGTGAATGTGTATCATCCCATCTTTATATTAAATTAATAATTTGTAAAATATGAACTGCTTTTTTGATCTTTTCAGAAACTCTCAAAAGCTTGAAAGCCTCTTGGTATATTAGTTTTGTGATACCTATGGTTCTATTAAGGAACTTTGACAATTACTAGAAAAGAAATAAATATGCTTTATCTATAATTTCTAACAGATTTTTCATGGTTACTGTAGTAAAAGCGGTTTTTCTACAGCAAGTAAGCCCTCGGTCTGCTTTCTTGATTGACTTAACTAATGCAATATTGCTGTATAATATCATACTGAAGACAACACGGATACAGATATTAGAGAAACAATATCTCAATTTACAGATT
The DNA here is from genome assembly GCF_057568715.1 of Anabaena sp. EIM26. Lineage (NCBI taxonomy): Bacteria > Bacillati > Cyanobacteriota > Cyanophyceae > Nostocales > Nostocaceae > Anabaena > Anabaena sp. EIM26. Next base: position 5,842,828 of record NZ_CM172472.1, read on the forward strand.
TCAATAACTATATTCTTTTTGTGAAGGCAAAACTATGACATTACTCAACGATTTAGTCAAAAATTATCTAAATAGTGATTTAGAAGTCATATTTAAAACCGTTGGTCTTGAAACTGCTAAGATTAGCAATATCAATAGGCAAATTCTGAAAGAAGTTAGCCTAGCTCAATGGTTGTTAGAATCTGGTAGAGCCACAAGTGAACTTGCCATTAATGCTAATAATTTTGCCGGATTAAAATGGCGAAGTCCTGATATGAAAGGTTTTGCAGAGCCAGTGAAAATAAAAATTTCTTCTGAACTAGGAGAAGTTGAGTTTTGTAAATTCCCAGATATTAATGCCTTTATTATTGGTTATTGGAAATTTTTAACTCGTTCTCCCTATAAAGGCTTAGAAGATCATACTAATACTCCAGAAAACTTTATTGGATTTCTCAAAAGTAAGGGATATTCATCTGATCTTAACTACGTCAGTAAAATTATTAAACTACTGCCTGAAGCGCAGGAATTACTGACTAATAGAGGGGAGGTTATCATTTCTTCAATATCAGAACAACTGCAACTAATTCGTGCGCCTAAGGAAGTAGAAATAGGGCAAGGTTTTAGAGTCGAAGGGTTAGCAAAATTAGCTGATAGTGGCAAGATTTTATCAGTGATAATTGATGATAAATTTCCAGCCCCAAGTGTACCAATTAGTCAGGATGGTAAATGGCAATTCAATTTTGTCTTTAACCAAGATGGCGATCGCCAAATGGTAATTACTATCAATGACCAAATCATCAAGTTCAACATTAAAGTAGTTGTTCCTAGCAATCAAAAAACTCAACAAATTTCGACATCTAGTGTATTAGCAGCAAAGATAATTGAACTTAGTGGTAGTGTGGGAATTGGCGGAGTCAATAAAGCTGATGATGTGAAAGCAGTTAAAGCCAGATTGTATGAGTTAGGCTACAAATGGGTAGGTGATCCTAACAGTGCAGACCGAGATAGAGGATTATTTGACGCGATTAAACTATTTCAGTCAATTATTATTGGTCGCAGTACTGTTAGTGGTGATGGTAGAGTTGATGTTGGTGAAATGACTCATAGATGGTTGCAAGCAGCTAACGCACCGCAGTGGGTATTAATGCCTGCAAGTGACCCTGACAATGGTTTTGTGAATGGCGAACTGGCAGAAGTTCATGATAATCATGATTTTGGCACACACTGGTTAGCTGATGTCATTAAAGCGATCGCTCAAGATTATCAAAATAGTTATCGTAGTACTCGCCCCCAGGCTGCCCCATTTGCGATTAATGATGTTAGCCTACCTCATGGAGGAGATACCCCTGATCATCACGGTCATGAAACTGGGATGATGTGCGATGTTTTCTTGCCCAAGAAAAACGGTAATTTTGGCGGTATTGTCTGGACAAGTTCTGAATACGATCAAGATGCTACACGAGCCTTGCTAAAATCTATTCGCAAACAACAGCTAGTCAGAACAGGAGCAGTTTTTTTCAATGATCAGCAGCTAATCAAAGAGGGTCTTTGTACTCCTCTGAGTGGTCACAGTAGTCATATTCACTTTGAAATTAACGCTCCATTGAGAAGCTAATCAAAGTTCGGAGATTAAACTAAATACTGTTAAAAATCCCCGCCATCAATTGACGGGGAGTATCAACCAATTCTCACAACTTTTGACCCGCATAAATTGAGCGCACCTCACCATTACGGCGGATAATCGCCTCACCATTACTCACTTCTACTAGTGTCCAACCACTAGAGCCAATGCCCTCTCCCAGGTTAATACGGCGAGTCACACCATCAATTTTAAACAAAGCAGCAGATTTGTTTCCTAACTCTAGTAATCCTTCTAATTCGGCGGAATAACTAGGTGGTAAATAGACTTGTTGCTGAATAGTTGTTGGTGCTGTTGGCAGTTTTGGCGGTGCTATAGCGGGTAGCTGAGGTTTAACTGCCGGCTTCACCGTTGCTGTTAACACTTTTGCTGGTATTGGTTTGCTTGCTGGTTGCGCTGCGTTGGGGAGATTTTTCACTGTTTCAGGTGCGGATACCTGCGCCGGAATTGGCAGCACCTGTGGTAATGGGCTTAGGGGTTGAGGTGCTTGATAAACAGGGATATATATGCGCTCAACAACATTTGTTACCCGACTAGGAGCAGGTGCTACATTATTAGCAGATATTGGTGGTGGTAGAGTCCCTATTGGTTGGGTACTCGGCAAAGCCAAAGAGTTAGTTTGGTTGAGATTTACTGCTGGAAATCCAGATCTAGCTGATGTCTGATTAGTGCTTGTTCCTTGCTGTTCTATGACTGCTAAGGCTTCCAGCATATAATTAACCAACTCTGCTTGAGGATCTGGTTTGATGACTACAGGCGATTGTGGCTGACTTGTTTGTAAACTCTGGGGAATCAATTTAGCTGTGAGATTAGTTAGCAATCTCGAATCTGTTAGGTAGAGTGTACCCACCATTGCCAAGCTTAAGGTAGCCCCCATAATTAGCAGGTTGCCTAAACTACCGCTATTTTGTTGAGTTCTTGTACTAATAGCTGTAACAGAGGGATGATTAAAGACTAATGTACTTGTTTGTTGCTTTTTGATTGGCGACATCGCCTTAACTGTTCCGTGTACTCTCTGTGGTAAAAACACTTCTGGTGTTTTCAGAGTCACTGTTTGTATAGGTACATATTCTGTCCTCACAGTTTTGGCTGGACGTTTCCTCCGACCATCCAGAATGCTGTCGATATCGTTGAAGAGATCATCCATTAATCCTTCAGCGTAAGTTTCTATGGACAGGGATTCATTGGGGATTAAGTCCTCTGCTGCTTCGGAAATAATTAAATGGGTGCTGGCTTCTGTGATCATAGACATCCTCTGTTGTAGCTGGTAGAAAGGGGAAACGATAGCCCGATTACCTGGAAATAAAGTTAAAAAATAAATAGCTAAATTACTTGTCCCAGAGGAGACAAGTTGATTGAGCAATGGTATTAAATTCTACTCTGATTTAGAACAAGTTGATGATGTCACAACAAAAGTATATGTCATCTATCATACTGATCCCCCACATTATACTATACTTGTCATTTCTAAATTTATGTGTCTGCTAACACCGATAACTGTTTCTGGGACTTGGTTCTACCTATTTCCAAATAAATTAGTAAGGCGTTGATATCAGCTGGATTAACTCCGCCAATGCGAGATGCTTGACCAATTGTGAGGGGTTTGACCTTGTTGAGCTTTTCTCTAGCTTCTTTAGAAAGAGTATCAATTGTTGTGTAGTCTAAATTTGCAGGTAATTGGCGGTTGGCTTGACGGGCGGTTTGCTCGATTTGGTTTTGTTGTCTGGCTAGATAACCAGAATATTTAATGTCTATTTCTGCACCTTCTTTTTCGGCTTGGTTAAGGTTGGTGTTACCTAGTCCGTACCTTTCTAAATCAACATAATGTATTCCTGGACGACGTAATAAGTCAGCGAGGGTAATTGAGCCTTTAATTGTTTGTTGGGTATCGAGTGCGATCGCTCTCCCCACTTCCTCAAGTTCTTTAATTCTGGTAGAATGCAAGCGTTCTTTCTCCGCCGTAATCTGTTCTTGTTTGCTAGAAAACAAATCCCAACGTCTATCATCAATTAAACCAATTTCTCTTCCCAAAGGTGTCAACCGTTGGTCAGCATTATCAGAACGCAGTAATAAGCGGTACTCAGACCTACTCGTCAGCATTCGGTAAGGTTCCCGTAAATCCTTCGTACACAAGTCATCAACTAAAGTGCCAATGTAACTTTGCTCACGAGGGAAAATAATCATTTCCTCACCCCGGACAAATCGCGCTGCATTAATTCCCGCTACCAAACCCTGTGCAGCAGCTTCTTCATAACCCGTTGTCCCATTAATTTGTCCCGCGCAAAATAGTCCTTCTACCTTCTTCGTCATCAATGTCGGATAACACTGAGTTGCAGGTATATAATCATATTCCACTGCATAGGCAGGACGCAGCATCACGCAGTTTTCCAAACCGGGAAGACTCCGCAACATCAACAATTGCAGATTTTCTGGTAAACCTGTAGAAAACCCTTGGATGTATAATTCGGGAATATCCCGTCCTTCTGGTTCAATAAAAATCTGGTGGCTTTCTTTATCTGCAAAGCGGACAATTTTATCTTCAATACTCGGACAATAACGGGGTCCCTTAGCTTCCACCCAACCACCATAAACCGGTGATAGATGTAAATTTTCCCGAATCAAACGATGAGTTTCCGCAGTAGTCCGGGTCATATAACAAGCCATTTGTTCCCGTTCTACCCACGCTTGGGGGTCAAAGCTAAACCAGCGGACTTCTTTATCCCCCGGCTGGATTTCCATTTTACTGTAATCTGCCGAGCGTCTATCTACCCGCGCAGGTGTTCCCGTTTTTAATCTTCCCGTTTCAAATCCTAAGCGATTCAGAGTTTCTGTCAATCCTTCAGCCGCAAACTCTCCCGCACGTCCGGCAGCCATTGACTTGTTGCCCACCCAAATCTTACCACCCAAGAATGTGCCGGTGGTGATAATCAAGGCTTTACATTGAAACGCCATGCCAAAGTAAGTTTGCACACCGATAATTTCATCGTTAGCACCCAGCACCAAGTCGGTGGCCATACCTTCACGGATAGTCAAATTGTCTTGATTTTCGACAATGGTCTTCATGACTGTTGCATATTCCCGCTTATCGGTTTGCGCCCGTAATGCCCACACCGCAGGACCTCGTGAAGAGTTGAGGACACGTTTTTGTAGATAGGTGCGGTCTGCAACTTTGCCAATTTCTCCACCCAAAGCATCAACTTCATGGGTTAATTGAGATTTGGCCGGGCCACCTACAGCAGGGTTACAAGGTTGCCAAGCGATTCTATCTAGATTAAGGGTTAAAAGCAGAGTCCGACAACCGAGGCGGGCAGTAGCTAAAGCTGCTTCGCAACCGGAGTGACCTGCACCGACGACAATCACATCAAATGCGTCTTGGAATTCTGGGGAATTGTGCATGGTCATAAGCAGTTAAGAATAAAAGATTTAAAAATAAAAACTAGTTACATTAAGTATTTTAGCGTATATTTCAGAGGTTGTAGGAATTAACTGTCTGAATCAGGATTTCCAGGATTTAAGGATTTACAGGATGTAGTTCTGGAATGTTAATATAAAATCCGATAACATTAGATAATATTTTTTATATGTACAATCTACTGAAATCATGAAATTTAATCAACTAAGCTATTATGAATCTAATCAAAAATGGAAGTTTGAAAATATTAATTTTTCTGGCTCTTCCAGACTAGTAGTCTGTCAAATACATTTTGACGGATAAAGAAGAAACGAACCGCGAAGGACGCAAAGAGCGCGAAGGAAGAAGGAAGAAGGAAGAATTATTTACCCTTCAATTAGTTCTTGACAGACTACTAGGTATGATACTTTAATAAAAAATGGCTAAAACCATTTATATAAGAAGATTCCATCAATATTCAACAACAGAGTTAATAAAAATAAATTTTGACTTTATTGAATCCCTTCCTCTCTAATGATTTTAGCTAATATTAAGTATTAATTTTTCATGGTTAGTTTAGGAGAGGCACAATCTTAAACATTATAAAATTACTAATGAAGTAATAAAGGAAGAATATTTAGAACAATTAAGAATCAGGGTTAAAGATGAAACTGAGCATTTGCCGACTTTCCAAGCTTTTATAGAATTCTGTAATATAATTAAATCCAAGTTGTCAAGTTAATCAATTTTTTTAATGAAACGTCATTCAAGAATAAAACGCCGGTTAAGAAAAATAACTTTTATTGGTATCATTATATTCATATTTTTTACCTTGATTGCCAGTAGTGATACTAACAACTATCAATCATTAGAAAATACTGCTCTAACAAATAATGTCAATATAACACCATCTACATCTACAACATTTATTCCCAGTCAGCAACTAAATGAACAAGAGCGTTTTTTAGCTACAATTGTCCATCAATTAGCAAATATTCCCCAAGTTAATAGTTATGAATATACTTTACTACGTGCTTACGGTGCAGTATTTATCAATCAAGAATCAGAAATTAAACTACCGCGAAAAGTTATCTTAGACGATGAACGAGAAACCCAAGATTTTCAGGGTAATATGCGAGTAGCATTAGTTGAAGGAACTAGAGAATGTTATTTACAAAAATCCGCTGCTGATGCTTTTAATAAAGCCAGGATTTTGGTAAATATTCCCCTAAAATCTGGATATTCTGGTGATTGTACTCGCAGTTTTGCCACCAATTTCAGATTTTGGCAAAAATACGCGAATAGTAGAACTTTAGAACAAGTAAAACAAGGTAAAGAAACAAAAATTCTCGATACAGTTGCACCCCCAGGAACTTCACAACATCTGTGGGGATTAGCGATTGATTTACGGGTATCTAGTCCAGCACAGAGACAAGCTTTAAATCAAAATGGTTGGTTTCAGACTGTTACAAATGATATACCCCATTGGACTTATCTTAGTTGGAGTGAAGAGGATTTACCTAAGTTTGGATTAAGGGCTAAAACTATCAGAGGTATTACTTATTGGGTTACACCCATTTAGGTAATCTTAAAATGGACTATTACTTGATTGAATGCTAAATTATCGCACTTCTACATAATAAAATTCAGCATCTTTACCAACTTCATCCATAGTTTCTAAGTAAGCTTGAATGGCATATTTCATCTTGTCTAAAGCCTCTTGTTCCGTTTCTCCAACTGTCCAACATCCAGGTAAGGCAGGACACCAGATAGCATAGACTTTATCTATTTTATTTAACTTGACTTGATATCGCATATCTCAATCACCGCTATTATCTTTAATTCTATATTAATAATTAAGATAAAAAAGGAGCGTTTGATACTGCATAATCTCATATCCTTGCTAACTATAGCTGGAAAAATTAAATTTGATGGAATTTATCAAATCATTATACAAATTCAAGTAATTTAATATGATTATTTTCCTATTTGTATTAGTGGATAAATGATTTTTACTATCATTACTATCTGCTAATTGTCAATCTAAGTATTAATTAGAGAGTAATCTCGTTTTTATCATCAAAAGGAATAGGTTATTTTTGGTAGATTAGGATAAAATAGTTACAAACCCGATGTTTGGAGTTCTGACAGTGGGCTTATTTGATGATTTAAGTCGGTTTTTAGAAGAACGTTTAGAAGAATTCTTGCGTAACAATCCCCATTTGGAATTGGAGATGCTGTTAGAACAGCTGCGGGAGCAAGAAGAGGATACCTTAAAGCTGATTGCAGAGTTACAATTACAAGAGAAGCGATCGCAAGATGATATTCTCTCCACCGCGCAAGAAATCCAACGCTGGCACATTCGCGTACAAAAAGCCAAAGCCGCAGGTAGAGAGGATTTAGCCGCAGCAGCGCAAAACAGAGAAGACGCACTCCTCCGCGAGGGAAATCAGCGTTGGGGACAAATGCAGGGTTTAAAAGACCGCATTACCCAATCTCAAGAACTATTACGCAAAATTCAGCAGCGTCGTCAAGAAGTACAAGCTAAAGCCACCGCAGCACAGACAGCGCGACAAACAGAACGCGCAAAAGTTTCAACTCCGCAGCGTTTAGAAACCAATGCTTGGCAAACACCAGCTAGTAGCTTGGACGACTTAGAAGACAAGTTTCGTCGTTGGGAAACTCAAGATGAGTTGGAACAAATGAAGCGAAATATGGGTAAATAATTCAGCAAGCCGCAAGGATGAAATCTCAATAATACCTTTTCATCTCTGATAATTTATATACAGTAGAGGCGTATAAAAATACGCCCCTAATTTTTATTCAAAGAACCACAAATTTATTTTTTTACAGGACTTACGCAATTGGCATATCAGTAGGGTGCGTCAGACTTTATAAATCCTGCAAATAAGCAGATATTTGATATCTGATGCACCATAAAATAGATGTTTAGTGTGACACTTGCGTAACTCCTCTTTTAATTTCCGCTAAATTCAATTATTGAAATATTATTTATTTTTTTGGTTAGAAATGTGTTTGCCTATAAACTTGATGAAGTTGGGTTTTTACATCTGCTTTTGACTTTTCCTTTCCACCGCTATTGAGTATTATTGCTTTAGTATTCCCCAGACGCTTAAAATAATAACTGAGGAATGGAAAATAGTATCTTGTTAGACGTTTTGGCTACCCTACAACGCTTATTTGTGGGTTATATTCCCGCCTCAGTTTTAGGTATATTCATCGGTTTTGTAATTGGTATCAATGGTATAGTTTATCAGCTATTTACACGATTATTCCAAATCCCAAATAGCATTCCTTCTATAGTATTTTTACCGATTGCACTCATTCTCTTTAAAGAGAACGAAACCGCAGCTATTTTTGTGGTGTTCATTGGTGTACTCTGGGCAGTTATTATAGAAACAGCTACAGGTATTCAACAATTTCGTAAATATGATAATAATTCCCGCGTAGCTATCCATCATATTTTTAAAGCTTTGAGAATTGGTCTTTGGATAGCCTGGTTTACAGTTATTGCTACAGAAATGCTGGCAGGTTCCAAAGGACTTGGCTTTCTGGCATGGAATGGTTATAAAGCTGGCAATCCTAAATATATAGTTGACTCCATACTCTACATTGCTATTATCGGTGTTTTTTTGGATCAATTACTAGATTTAACTGGATATATTCTCTCTCAAATGGTTTCAGATAAAGGGAAATCTTCCAAAACTTAATTACAAAAAAGTAGAGAACAGATTAACAGGACTAAAAGCTGCGTGTTACATTTAATATCTTTTGCCGGTGCGTCAGATATCATAAATTTGTTGATAATAACGTCCTGACACACCCTACAAATCAAGCCAGTTGCGTAAGTCCTGATTAAGTTCTTGCTAGTGAGAACAGCAGTTCTCATGTATTTAGACAACAGCCGTGATTTTTCTCTGTGTCTGAAGCGTGAAACAGAAAAATATGGTAAATATGGTAATTTTTCGCCCACTCTCACCCCTAAAATAGAGATTTCACAGGCTAAATTCGCATAACCACACCTGAATGGACGGACACCACTACTGTTACAAAGATTAAAATTACTTAATATTTCGTTACGATAAGGTCATTGAGAGAAACAACAAACCTCTCAATGCTCATGTCACAGGTAAACGCCATGAATAGTACAATTCGGGTTGGCAACCTTTTTGGAATACCTTTTTATATACATCCGTCTTGGTTTTTAGTTTTAGGTTTGGTAACTTGGAGCTATAGCAGCGGACTAGCGGCACAATTTCCCCAATTGGGTGGGGGATTACCTTTGGTACTAGGATTAATGACGGCACTGTTGCTATTTGGCTCAGTTGTTGCCCATGAATTAGGACACAGCTTTGTCGCTATTCGCCAAGGAATTGATGTTAAATCAATTACACTGTTTATATTTGGTGGACTGGCAAGCTTAGAAAAAGAATCACAGACTCCGGGGGAAGCTTTTTGGGTAGCTATTGCCGGACCATTAGTTAGTTTCTTGCTGTTCGCTACAGCGACAACAGTTGGTTTTGCGACTGCTGCATCTGGGCCATTGGCAGCTATCCTGGGTCTACTAGCTTCTGTTAATTTGACCTTAGCTCTATTTAACCTCATTCCTGGCTTACCTTTGGATGGAGGAAATATACTGAAAGCAATAGTCTGGAAAATTACTGGTAAATCCTATAAAGGAGTGGTTGTTGCCAGCCGAATTGGACAAATTTTTGGTTGGATTGCGATCGCATCTGGTCTCATTCCCGTACTATTATTTGGTAGCTTTGTTAACGTCTGGAACTTGTTAATTGGCTTATTCTTGCTACAAAATGCTGGAAAAGCTGTCCAATTCGCTAGAGTACAAGAAAAACTCACAGGTTTAACAGCAGCAGATGCTGTAAACAACGATAGCCCGATTGTCAAAGCGAATTTGAATTTAAGAGAGTTTGCAGATCAACAACTCTTAAATGCTCAAGAATACCGTCGTTTCTTGGTGACAGATGAGGAAGGACAATTGCTGGGAGCAATATCAATTGATGACTTGCGAACCATCCCCAATACACTATGGGCAGAAACTCAAGTCTTCCAAGTAATGAAACCAATCGAGCAGTCCAGCACTGTACAATCGGATCAACCATTGCTAGAAGTAGTACAGTTACTCGAAACACAAAAGTTATCAGCATTGGCTGTAATTCGTGAAAATGGTTTCCTAGTTGGAATTTTAGAAAAAGCTGCAATTATCAACTTACTTCAGAAGAAAGTACAAACAAAATTTGCATAACCTCTTCAAATCTCCAAGTAAAAACTCAAAATTGCCTTGCCAAGCAGTTTTGAGTTTTAATTTTGGATTATTAGATATTTTTTATTTGGAAGCCACTTATGCCTTCTGAATCATCATCTAACTTTGCGAATTGCACCTTGCCAGTTGAGAGTTTGCTGTGCAGAACGTCCCCCCAAAGAACGGATTGCTACTACTTCAATATCAACATTCACACCAGATTTAAGAGCATCACTGGGAATTTTCAACTTACCTAAATCGAGGGTAAAACGATTATAGTTACGAGTAACTAGTTCGTTAGGAATTTCCCCTTCGTAAAAAGTTTGGTAATTAGAAGATCCAGAAAAATTGTCTCTTGCTCGATATTTCACTCTAAATTGAGTATTAATTAAATCTGATCTTGCTGCTAAATCAACTATTTTTAAATTAAGGTTTTGTCCCACATCAGCAAAATCTGCGACTGCTAAACGCGTCACATCTTTTTTAGGAATTGCATAATTAACAGTAAACTCTGTCAATTTACCTTGCATATTGGCACCACCATCAACCCACATATCATCAGAAAAGGCAATTTCTACCTTTTCACTGTCATTTAAACTCAGTGTTACACCTTGATTAGCAAAGCTGGTAATGGGTTGTTTATCTTGCCAAATTAATTTAAAAGTCCCTTCTAGTCGCCGTTCAAATTCTCGATATTCATCAGCAATAACCGAACCAGCAGCTAATAGAGAAATTGCTCCTTGACGCTGCTGCCATTTATTTTTGGAGAGGTTAAACTCTTTAGTTGCTAATTCAGAAAGTGCTAATTTTAAAGTTGGTGCATCATCTGCCAAAGGTTTATTGCTGTTAATTATAGTTAAAGTTCCTAAGCGTCCTGACTGACCGTCCTTACCATAACTACCATCACGTCCATCACTACCGTTGGAACACCGATAAACTTTACTAGTACATTTATAATCAGGACTACCGGGAGTACCTTTGCAGGTTTTTACTTCCCAACTCCTACGGTTACAATTACAACCTGCTGTACCTCTGCCACCTTGTCCACCGCGTCCACCTTCCCCTCCAACAGCGCGAACAAAAATTTTCTGTAAGTCTGCCAAATTGGTGTAATAGACCGTGAGGGAACCACCTTGGCCACCATCTCCACCTTTTCCTCCAGCACCACCATTACCCCCATCTGGTGCATTGACTGAGTTGTCAACGTTTTCACGTTGGTCTCTACAGCGGGGTCGAGAACCACGTTCTCCGTCTTCCCCATCTTCACCATCTTTACCAGACAGATCAAGATTTATAGGGGAACCATTAGCAGAAATAGTTTGATTTTCACCACTGCGACCATCTCGACCAGAGCGGCCATTGCTGCCTCTCTCTTCATCTCTGTCATAGCGGTTAGCTATTTTATATTCTTGTTCAGAGGAGTTTACTGGACATAAAACTGAAGCCGAGGCAGGTAAAAAGCTATTAAATAGGCAAAAAGTCAACAGAAGTGGCAATTTACTCTTAAAAGTTTTGTGCATAAAATTATACATAAATTAGCTTACTTAAGACTGAATTTCGTTCATGAAGTTGATCACCTTTTGGTGAAATATTGTGTTTTGATGCTTTAACGCAATTTGGGTTGATTCTTGGAGATCAGCGATCGCTTCCTCTCGATTTCCTAAGCGATGGTGAGCCAAACCTCTTGCGTAGAAAGCAAATTCATCCTCAGAATATCTTTCACCTGCACCCACTGATTCAATGTGCTTTGCTTCAGCAAAATCTGCAAATGCACCTTGCTCATCTCCTAAGTCATAACACGCATTACCCCGCACATAGTAAGCAGCCGTTAAATTAGGATCTACATCAAGAGCCTTGGTTAAGTGCTTAATGGCTTGGCTATTAATACCCTGAGAATATTGCAGAATGCCCAAATTGTAGTAAGAAATAGCAGAACGTTCCATGCTGGCTATCAAACTGAAGTCTTCTAGCGCACCTTGAAAGTTACCAGAGTAAAAACGCGCTGCACCTCGTCCAAAATAGGCTCGTACATATTGCGGATTTAATTGAATTGCACGATGACAATCTTCAATTGCAGTTTCATTGTCACCTATTGCTGCACGAGCAACACCACGTTCAGCATAAGCTTGAGCATATTGAGGACTCAGCCGGATTGTTTCATTAAAGTCTTCAATTGCATTTTGGTAATCCTTTGTCAGTGAACGAGCCACACCACGACTAATATATGATGTCAAATCCTCTGAATTTAGTAAAATTGCCTGACTATAATTTTCAATAGCTCCTTGATAGTCGCCAGAATTATAGAGTATATAAGCAAGACTGGAGTATCCATAGGCATATATTGAATTGAGCATTAGTTTATACACTCCCTAAATATATTGATTAAAACAAAAAAAGTGGCTCTGTAGATAACAGAACCACCAAAATTTTTCTAAACCTAAGCTAAATTAGCGAGCTTGACCGTGAGCAGAAACCGCATCAATGGGTTTCATCAGGTATAGGTTTAATAACTGCCAACCATGAGAAAGGTAAATTGGCGCTTTTTGGAAGAATTGCAAGAATTTGGGTGTATTAGAGTTGGCAATTGCTGTCAATTTTTCGTTATTTTTGACACAAACATCCAAACGCTGATAAAACTCTGGATTGTCTACATCTAGCATGAGTGGGAAGACTCTACCTGCCGTTTCATTGGTCTTCTTGATCACATGGATGTCATATTCTCTGGCATCTAAGCCCAGAGAAGCATAAAAATCTTTGCGTTGGATGTCATTAAGATACATTGTCGCAAACACTGACAACAGGAAGAACCGACTCCATAGCTTGGCTCTCCAGTCATTCAGCATTTGTGGCTGCGCTCTCATAACGGCATCAAAGAAATCGCCGTGGCGATTTTCATCCTGACACCAATTTTCAAAGAAGCGGAAAATTGGGTAAATCCGGTCTTCAGGATGTTGTTCTAAATGGCGATAAATGGTGATATAGCGCCAATAACCAATCTTCTCAGAAAGATAAGTAGCGTAGAAGATGAATTTGGGTTTAAAGAAGGTATAACTGCGACTCTTAGTCAGAAAACCTAAATCTAGGGACAGATTAAAGTCTGACATAGCTTTGTTTAGAAAACCAGCATGACGCGCTTCATCCCGTGACATCAAGTTAAAGCACTCAGCTAATAGAGGGCTTTTATCCTTCAAGCGACGACCGAGTTCTTTGTAGAGCAAAAAGCCGGAAAACTCTGCTGTACAGGAGCGTTCGAGAAATTCCACGAACAATTGGCGAGTTTCCCCATCAATGTGATCCCAGGATTGCTCAAACTCCCCATCTCTGACAAAGTGATGGCGGTTGTAATCAATGCGAAATTCTTCTAGGATGGCTCTTAACTCGTCTTCGTTGACGGAAATGTCCATCCGCGCCATTTCATCAAAATCTGTTGTGTAAAAGCGGGGTGTTAAGAGGCTTTCTTTTGAGGGGACTTTAACCCCAGGACGCATTTCCTCAAAGCCTGGTTTTTTTAGAGAATCTACCATGTTTTGACTGCCATGAATGTTTTTCTTATGTTTGAGTACACCAGAAAGCCAAAGCTTATGCTCTCACAAGAAGGTGCAGCTAAGGACAATAATTACATTATGTATAAAATTCAGTTTACCAAGGTGTAGCCGGGAAAATGGCAAATAAAACATTAAGAGTTGCAACAAAACTTTAGTTGTTACGGAATGAGGGGTTGAAAACTGGTAGTCAGCTAAAGTATTTAGGCTTTGGCAGAATGCCCAGTGTGTGTGTAAGCAGGAACTAAAAAGCTCAAACAACAAGAGCTAATTCACGGGATTGAGAACAAGATGAATGCACAAGAACCTCGGAACAAAGACCGTCTTCTAATCTCTTATGCCTTGTGTGCAGGTGGGTTTTTAGGAATAGCAGGATTACACCGTTTGTATAATGGCAAAATAGCTACTGGTGTTTTGTGGCTATTAACGTTTGGTTTTTTTTATGTAGGCCAGTTAGTGGATCTAGTGCTGATTCCGGGAATGGTTGACGAATATGAACAAAAACTCAGGCTCCAAGCAGGTTTATCACCTTTGGGTTTACCACTCAATCAAGCAGTAGTTAATTCCCAAGTTTACCGCCCCACTGGTAATCAACTGATGGTTCAACTGCTTGAGGCCGCAGAAATCAAGGGTGGTAATTTAACTGTGACTCAAGGGGTGAAGGCAACGGGAGCCAGCTTTGCTGAAGTGGAAAAGGTTCTCACAGAAATGCTGCAATCAGGTTATGTAAGAATAGACAACGACCCCATTACTGGAGCCGTTACTTACCATTTCTATGAATTGTCAAGTTAATAGGGAACAGTCATTCGATTTTGGATTTTGGATTTTGGATTGATTCCACAGATAAATCCGGGGACTTGTACCATCAAGGAATAATTGGTCAATTATCCAAAACCAATGACCAATGACCAATGATTAATTTCTACCTAGCCATTTTTGACCATTTAAACGGTAGACTAAGCGGGATACCAATAAATCCAGGGTAATTTTGCGCTCATCAATTAAGAATGATTCAAGGGTACTAGGTTTTTTCCCTTCGTTACAGGAAAAGCCTTTTTTACCTTGAATATCTGCATCGGGGAAGTAGACGTTAAATTGGCGCTGTCCTTCTTGCCAACTGCCGATAATTTGCCAGCATTCTTCGGCTGAGTTAAAGCCAGTGATGGGATATTTCTGCTTGGCAAAACTTAGCTCTACATCTGGGACTCCTTCTGCAACAATTGCCTTTTGCAAAGCTGGTAAGTATTCTTGCTGGATAAACTCCTCAAAAGGTTTGTCTTCTACAGCAGGTGGTTTTTCCTTTTTGGGAGCTTTAGCTGCTGCTGGGGGTTTTTCTGGTGGGGTTGCAGCAGCATTGGAAGCTACCTCTCCCGCTTGATTTTGATTGGTTTCTTCTGCCATTGCTCAGGTTAATCCTTTAGTCTAGCTTTTAGAGCGATCGCATGGAGCTTACTGTCACAAGCGATCGCTCACCTTGGAATAGTCAGTTATTTCCATTTTGACATACTAGAGCATGGCTACAACTATTTACATTTCACGCTCGGATAGTCTGAACTAATTTTGATTAAATAAGGTGCGATGGCTACACTCTCAACAGGTATGCTTTTACTCGCTGTGAGTATCGCTATGCTTGATTGTATTTATGATAAGTATTTGAATAAAAACTGGTTAAAAAATTGATTGTTGTCAATGGCAGCGACAACTGAGGATAATCAAATTATACACTCCCCACAAACTGGGGGAGGTTTGATTTACAGATAGCTCAACCACCTGCAACAGCGGGAACGATGCTGACTTCATCACCATCTTTTAAAGATGTTTCTGTACCTTCTAAAAAGCGGATGTCTTCGCTGTTGACGTACAAATTCAAGAACCGTCTTGGCTTACCAGTTTCGTCGCACAAACGTGATTTGATACCAGGACAGCTTTCTTCTAAGGACTCAAATAATTCGGTGATGTTGCTGCCTTTGCATTCTAGGGTAGCTTGATTATTTGTAAATTTTTGCAGAGCAGTAGGAACTAAAACAGTTACAGCCATAATTTCAACTTTAATTTTCAGTGGTTAGTGTTTAGGGGTTTAAAATTGGTAAACCCCTACTATGATTGATCAATCGTCATTTTTTGCAACTTTAATGACCAATGATTAAACGAGGACTTGTTGCCATTCTAAGCGATCAAGTGTCCGGGATCTTTCTAAAGCCCGTTCAAAACTATCAAGTTTGGCATCAATGGTTAAAGGTTCACCAACATAGCCTTGAATTGCTTCTTGGGTTTTCAAGCCATTGCCGGTGATGTAAACAACTGTAGTTTCATCTGGATCAATTTTGCCAGCTTCTACTAATTTTTTTAGTACTGCAACGGTTGTACCACCGGCTGTTTCGGTGAAGATACCTTCTGTTTCTGCCAGTAGCTTCATGCCTTCGATTATTTCTGCATCATTGACTGATTCAATGTTACCGCCTGTTTTTTGAGCTATTTCTACAGCATAAACTCCATCAGCTGGATTACCAATAGCAATTGATTTAGCAATTGTGTTTGGTTTGACTGGCTGGATAAAGTCGCGTCCTTCTTTGAAGGCTTTAGCAATGGGGGAGCAACCTTCTGCTTGAGCGCCGCTGAAACGGACGTTTTTACCTTCTACTAAGCCGACTTCTGTAAATTCTTTGAAACCTTTGTAAATCTTGGTGAATAGAGAACCAGAGGCTAGGGGAGCAACTATATGATCTGGTAGTTCCCAGCCTAGTTGTTCTGCTACTTCAAAGCCTAATGTTTTGGAACCTTCGGAATAATAAGGGCGTAAATTAATATTCACAAAACCCCAACCGTGTGTGTTAGCAACTTCTGAGCAGAGACGATTTACTTGATCGTAATTACCTTTTACAGCCATGAGGGTTGGGCTGTAAATTAAGCTACCGAGGATTTTACCTGCTTCTAAGTCGGAAGGGATGAATACACAACAGTCTAAACCGGCATGGGCTGCGATCGCTGCTGTGGAATTTGCTAAGTTGCCTGTACTGGCACAAGAAACTGTAGTAAAACCTAATTCTCTAGCTCTGCTAAGTGCAACTGACACCACCCGATCTTTGAAGCTTAGGGTGGGCATATTGACGGCATCATTTTTAATATAAAGTTTATTTAAACCCAGGCGACGGGCAAGACGGTGCGATCGCACTAAGGGAGTCATCCCCGTTCCCACATCTATAACATTATCAGTAGCGACAGGCAAAAATTGACGGTAGCGCCAAATTGAATTTGGCCCAGCTTGGATTTTTTCTCGGCTGACGGAAAGACGTAAAGCATCGTAGTCGTATTTGACTTCTAGCGGACCAAAGCACAATTCACAAACATGACTAGCTTTGAGTTCATATTCTGCTCCGCATTCCTTACACTTCAAGGCTTGCAGTATAGATGTGTTTGCTTGGTTTAGGTTTGCAATTGCCTGAGTCATAAACTACCTGTCCCCGTATATCCGTCAACTTTGGATTACTCTAGCACGCCCTAAAATACACGTCAAACATACCCGACTATTTTTGTCGGATATAGTTTGATAAAGGGTAAAACAACAAATCGATTTATGCTCGTCAAGAAGGCCACCGCTGGAGACGGAGACAGGTTCTACAATCCAAAATCCAAAATCTAAAATTGTTTCAGCCACCGCTAACGGGAGGAATGAGGACAACTTCATCACTATCTTCTAGCAGGGTGTCTGGTTCCACAAAGATTAAATTAATCCCAAATCGGGTAACATCACGCCATTGTGAGAGTTCTGGGTGTTCAGTAATAAAGCGATCGCACACCGCCTTTACTGGCGTACCATTAGGAAAATCTAGAACTAGTTCACTCACACCATAAGCTTCTTGATAGGCAGCGAACAACTTAACGGTTACGGTAATTGCAGATTTCGACATACAATTTTTCTACACCCTAATTCATTTCATTATTTATTAGAAGAAATTAAATGCGGCTCTAAGGTACTTGTTATGCTAAATTACCAGTCGATAAGAGGGAACTCTTAACAGGGTCTAAACAAGGGGAAAGAGACAATATTTTGCAATAATGTTAAAAATTCTGCATCATTTCTTATACAAATTAAGGTTTCTGGGATTTTTTGCCTAGATTTTGCATATTAGGTACTGAAGAACCTTAAATGCAAGCTGAGTTCAACTTTTTTCAGCATTGGTATCCCCTCTCACCAAATAAATAAATTGTAAAACCCCAATCATCTCCCTTATTTTGCCAAAACAAGGATTAAAATTTAATCCCCAAACGCTGAAAATCTTGCTGGACTTCACTTAACAGAGCTTTATTGTGAGGATCTGTCTTTAAAGCCTTTTTTAGATAAATTCTCGCTTTCGGAAGTTGTTTTTCGGAAATTAAAGCCCTTCCCCAGATTTGATAAGCGATCGCTTGCCATTGGCGCACTTCTATATCTAGTGGTAATCTAGCAGCTAGAGCTTCCACAAGAGCGATCGCTTGAGGAAAACGTCTTGCTTGCAAAAACCGCTGCAACTGCTCATAAGTTTTCCACTTTAAGCGTTGTTCTATATCCTCTAAAGTAGGTGGGTGGGGCATCACAGTTGTTGCTGCTGCTGACTCCTGGGATTCCACCTCAACATAACTACGTACAGAAGTTGATGAACTACTGGATTTTGAGGCTATTTCCTCTGGTGGTATTACCGTTTGCAGGAATCTATAAGCCTCCGTCAAAGCAATAAATTTATCTTTAGACTTTTCATCATCTGGGTTAGTATCGGGGTGATATTGCTGCACCAGTCGGCGGTAAGACGACTTAATTTCAGCAAAAGAGGCTCCCGACCTTAGTCCCAATAAACGGTAGCAATCTCCAAGGTCCATCTTGAGCTATCAGTGAGCAAATAATTTATTTTAGTTATTAGCATTAAAGCCTAAATCTAAATAATAAAAACTAAATTTATAGTTTAAAGTTCAAAACTGACAGTTTTTGGGGATTGGGGACTGGGAAGAGGACAAGGAGCAGGGCGCAGGGGGGAAAACTTTCTCCTCTGCCCCCTGCTTCCCTCTACGGGCGTTCTTCAATCACACGGTCAATTAAGCCGTATTCCTTAGCTTCTTGAGCAGACATGAAAAAATCACGATCCATGTCCTTTTCAATTTTGGCTAAAGTTTGACCAGTGTTATCAACATAAATTTGATTTAACTGGTGACGAATGCGGATAATTTCTCTAGCTTCAATTTCGATATCAGATGCTTGACCACGAGTACCACCGGAAGGTTGGTGAATCATAATCCGGGAGTGAGGTAGAGCCATGCGTTTGCCCTTAGTTCCAGCAGCTAACAGGAAAGAACCCATTGAAGCAGCTAACCCAACGCAAATAGTGACAACATCAGATTTAATGTGTTGCATGGTATCATAAATTGCCAAACCAGATGTTACCATGCCACCTGGGGAATTGATGTATAAGAAAATATCCTTACCTGGATCATCTGAATCCAAATAAAGCATGATGGCAATAATTTGGTTAGCGATTTCGTCATCAACATCTCTTCCCAGAAAAATGATTCTCTCCCTGGAAAGGCGATCGTAAATACTAATCCAGTCTGTATACTGTCCTCCGGGCATCCGGTAAGGAACCTTAGGAACGCCTATAGGCATTTTCGTTACTCCGTTTGTAATTAGTTAAGGGAATAGGGAATAGGGAATAGGGAATAGGAAATAGGAAATAGGAAATAGGGAAAATAAACTTTTGCCTCTTGACTCTTGCCTTTTGCCTTCTTTCTGTAACCTGTCACCTGTAACCTGTCACCTTCTTAAAGCACACTTGCAGGGAGTGGGGGATTGGCGAGTTCTTCTTTCTCAAACACGCGGTCAATCAAACCGTACTCCTTCGCTTGGTAAGGAGTCATGTAGAAAAGACGATCCATGTCCTTGGAGATTTTTGCTACTGCCTGTCCGGTAGTATGGGAGAGAATATCCAGCATTGATGCTTTGTTTGCCAAAACTTCCTTAGCTCGAATTTGAATATCCGTTGCTTGGCCTTGGGCGTAGCTCTTAGGCTGATGCAGGATAATATTGGAGTTGGGCAAACTAGCACGACAACCTTTTGTACCAGCACTCAACAGCATTGCAGCCATGCCCATTGCCGAACCGATGCAGATGGTGTGGATGGGGGGCTTGATGTATTTCATGGTGTCATAGATAGCGAAGGCTTCGGTTTCAAAACCGATAGGTTCGCCACTGTAACCAGAGGTGCCGGTTGAGTTGATGTAGATTTTAATTGGTTTTTCGGGATCGTCGGATTGTAAATAAAGCAATTCGGCAACAATCAATTCCGTGACAGCAGGAACCAGTGGCATTCCCAGATAGACAATTCGCTCCTTCAATAGCAGGGAAGGTAAATCTGGCGGTGGTGTCCGGTAGAAATTATCGCCGTAATAAGGGGCTTGCACAGCCTTGATGGGGGAAATGTCCATAGCAACTGAATCGCCTGAAACTATGCCGTTAACTGTAATACATCCTAGCGTGATGCTAACTCGATTAGGGTGTGGATTTCTCTCTAATGGTTAAGAGTGATAGATTTCTAGGATATTCTGAATTGGGTAATGGGTAATGGGGAACAGAAAGATAAAATTTCCCCCTTGCTTCCCCCTGATCCTTGTCAATCCTCAAAAGTAGTTTTCCGTAGCGCAGAAGCTTTGTTTTGAAGTTATTTATAAATGGATATATGTCCTCTATAGGAAAATTAGGTTATGAAAGTTAATTTGCAGCCTACTCTAAATGATGCTAATTTAGACGCGAATCAAGCCAGCAGTCAACGTCAGTTGGCGGTTTCGATTTCTGCTATTGGCGAAACTCTAGATCGCAGTGTGCCATTGAATTTATGCTTAATTCTCGATCATAGTGGTTCAATGCGGGGTCCATCGCTCGAAACTGTCAAAAAAGCAGCTTCTTTGCTGGTTGATCGACTCAGTGCTGATGATCGTCTGAGTATTGTTGCTTTTGATCACCGTGCTAAAGTTTTAGTCCCTAATCAGGTAATTACAGATCGAACACAGATCAAACAGCAAATTAATCGCTTGTCTGCCGATGGTGGGACGGCGATTGATGAGGGTTTGCGGTTGGGGATTGAGGAATTAGCCAAAGGCAAAAAAGAAACCGTTTCCCACGCCTTTTTGCTAACTGATGGCGAAAATGAACATGGTGATAACGATCGCTGTTTGAAATTTGCCCAATTGGCAGCCAGCTATAATTTGACTTTGAATACATTGGGTTTTGGTGACAATTGGAATCAGGATATTTTAGAAAAAATAGCTGATGCTGGTCTGGGGAATTTGTCACATATTGAACAACCAGATCAAGCTATGGATAAGTTCAGTCGCTTGTTCACCCGGATGCAAACAGTGGGATTGACTAACGCTTATCTGCTCTTTTCACTGATGCCAAATGTGCGATTAGCGGAACTTAAACCCATTGCCCAAGTTGCCCCGGATACCATTGAATTACCAGTGCAACCAGATGCTGATGGACGTTTTTTGGTGCGTTTGGGAGATTTAATGAAGGATGTGGAACGGGTGATTTTGGCTAATATTTATTTGGGACAGTTGCCCGAAGGTAAACAGGCGATCGCTAATGTGCAAGTCCGCTACGATGACCCCGCCCAGAACCAAACCGGATTATTTTCTCTGAATATGCCAGTATATGCAAATGTAGAGCGAATTTACCAACCATCTGCCAATCCCGAAGTGCAACAGTCTATTTTGGCTTTAGCCAAGTATCGCCAAACCCAGTTGGCCGAAGCGAAATTACAACAGGGTGATCGCGCTGGGGCAGCGACAATGCTACAAACGGCTGCCAAAACGGCTTTGCAAATGGGAGATGCCAGTGGTGCAACGGTATTGCAAACCAACGCCACACGCTTGCAAGCAGGGGAAGAGTTATCAGAAAGCGATCGCAAAAAAACCAGAATTGTCTCAAAAACTGTGTTGCAGGATGCTCCTCCTAAATGAAAGTTCAATTACTGTCGGCACTAAATGATACTAATGTTGATGCGGCTCTATTGAGTAACCAGCGTCAACTAGCCATTTCTATTTCGGCTATTGCTGATCAACTTGACCAAAGTTTACCGCTGAATTTATGCCTGATTTTGGATAAAAGTGGTTCTATGCATGGAGAAGCCATTGATACGGTAATTCAGGCAGTGGAACAATTGTTAGCTCAACTCAAGCCAGGCGATCGCATCTCTATTGTCGCTTTTGCGGGTACTTCTGAGGTCATTATCCCCAACCAAATTGTCTCAGATATCGACAGCATCAAAGCTAAGTTAAAGAATAAGCTCAAGGCTTCTGGAGGTACAGTCATTGCTGAAGCCTTGTCTTTGGGAATCACCGAATTACTCAAAGGCACAAAAGGCGCTGTTTCCCAAGCATTTCTGCTCACAGATGGCCATGGTGATGGTGGTCTAAAAATCTGGAAGTGGGAAATTGGCCCCAATGACCACAAGCGTTGTTTGGAACTTGCCCAAAAAGCAACTAAAGTCAACCTGACAATCAACACATTTGGATTTGGCAATGAATGGAACCAGGATTTGCTCGAAAAGATTGCCGATGCAGGTGGTGGTAGTCTGGCTTATATTGAGCGTCCAGAACAAGCTGTAGCCCAATTTGGCAGCTTGTTTAAACGAATTCAATCTGTGGGATTAACCAATGCCCATTTGTTGCTGTCCCTCGTCCCTAGTGTCCGACTCGCAGAACTCAAACCCATCGCCCAAGTTGCCCCCGAAACCATTGAGTTATCAGTGGAAAACGAAGCTAATGGTAGTTTTATTGTCCGCTTGGGAGATTTAATGAAAGATGTAGAACGGGTAGTTTTGACGAATATTTATTTAGGACAGTTGCCAGAAGGCAAACAAGTGATTGGACATATCCAAATTCGCTACGATAACCCAGCAGAAAATAAAGAAGGTTTACTTTCCCCTCTGTTACCTGTCTATGCCAATGTGACTAAGGCTTATCAACCTGCTGTGAATCCCCAGGTGATCCAGTCGATTTTGGTATTAGCTAAATATCGCCAAACTCAGGTAGCAGAGACAAAATTGGAACAAGGCGATCGCGCTGGTGCGGTGACAATGCTGCAAACAGCCGCTAAAACTGCCTTGCAAATCGGAGATACAGGTGCAGCCACCGTGTTGCAATCAAACGCCACACGTCTGCAAGCTGGTGAAGAACTCTCGGAGAGCGATCGCAAAAAAACCAGAATCGTCTCAAAAACAATTTTACGAGAATAATTCATTAGGGTGGGCATCTGCCTACCCTTTAATTTGCTAAGATAGAAGGCAGATATCTGCCTTTCTGCACTAATCTTCTAACTCTACATCTGAGTCATCATCATCATTATCATAGGGAAGATCATCAAGGTCGATGATTTCAGAAATTTCTTCTACCTCACGAAGATTCCCTGTTTCTGCTGGTTCACGAGGTATTAACCGTCCAGTAGACTTCAGCCATTCCAGAAGAATAAATTCATGACTTGTACGAATTACGGTAGCTCGTTGGTTACGAGGTTGTTCATGCAAAGGGCCATTAAGCATACAAAAATTCTCTTTGAATTGGGAAAAAACTAAATTGACTATACTGCAAACAGGTTAAACCTAAACTTATGTCAGACTGAGCGTAACGTAGTGCAGGGAAGTATCTCAGAGATTCTTCACTTCGTTCAGAATGACAATTAGGACTTACGCACGATTTACGGAATAAACGAACCACGAAGGAACTAAGGAAAGAGGGTTTGAGAGATACTTTGCGTAAGTCCTGACAATTTTAAACCGTTTTTAGTATAACTTACTTTACTGCTAACTTACGCCAACCAATGTACGGCAATTTCGCCGCAGTTGCCCGCACTTTTTCAACATTTTCTACCAATTGACCGCAAGCATCCCAAGTACCAGAAACAAAGGTGCTTCTCGTCCCTTCATTCATTACAACTGGGGACGTAAAATCACCAATTTTGACTTGCAAATTTTCTAAATCTATGGTAACAGATGTTTGAGAATTTGCTGTTACTAAATCTTGCAGTTGTTTAACTGTTGCTGCATCAGCCGTAACGCAAGGTATGCCCATAGCGACACAATTACCAAAGAAGATTTCCGCAAAGCTTTCGCCAATCAGGGCTTTTATTCCCCATTTAGCTAAGGCTTGGGGCGCGTGTTCCCGTGAAGAACCACAGCCGAAATTCCGGTTAACTATTAGTATTTTTGCCCCTTGGTACTGGGTTTGGTCAAAGGGGTGTTGACCGTTTAAGGCTTTCCGGTCATCAATGAATACGCCTGTACCTAAACCGTCAAATGTGACAGCTTTTAAGTAGCGGGCGGGGATGATTCGGTCTGTATCAATGTCGTTACCGATGAGGGGGACAGCGTTACCAGATATTTGTTTTACTTCACTTACCATAAGTTTAAGAAGAAACGTTCGCGTAGCGTGCCGTAAGGCATACCGCTTCAGACGCGGAGGACACAGAGGATGAAGTTTTTGAGAGGTTTTTTGTGGGACGGGCTTCTAGCCTGTCCTCATTCCACAAGATAGGTTTTTACAACAAGTCGCGCACGTCGGCGATTTCGCCTTTAATAGCGGCTGTGGCTACCATTGCGGGACTCATGAGTAAGGTGCGCCCGGAGGATGAACCTTGTCTGCCTTTGAAGTTGCGGTTGGAGGAGGAGGCGCTGATTTGTCTTCCTTGGAGTTTGTCGGGGTTCATGGCTAGGCACATGGAACATCCTGGTTCTCGCCATTCAAAGCCGGCTGCTTGGAAGATTTTATCTAGTCCTTCGGCTTCGGCTTCTTTTTTGACTCTTTCAGAACCGGGGACAACAAAGGCTTTTACTCCTTCTGCTACTTTGCGACCTTGGGCTATTTTGGCTGCTTCTCTTAAGTCGCTAATGCGGCCGTTGGTGCAACTACCAATAAAACAAACATCAATTTTTGTCCCTTGGATAGGTTGACCGGGGTATAAGTCCATGTAGCGATAAGCTTCTTCGGCGATAAACCGATCTTCTTCTAGGAGTTCTTCGGGTGTTGGTACTTTCTGATTTACGCCGATACCTTGACCAGGAGTAATTCCCCAGGTAACGGTAGGGGAAATTTCCCCAGCATCGAAGACTACTACATCATCATATTCAGAATCTGTATCACTACGCAGAGATTCCCACCAAGTAACGGCTTGATCCCAATCTGCACCTGTAGGTGCAAAGTCTCTAGTTTGGAGATAATTGTAGGTAATTTGGTCAGGATTGACGTAACCACATCTAGCACCGCCTTCTATGGCCATGTTGCAAACGGTCATCCGTTCTTCCATGTTCATTTGTGCAAAGGTTGTGCCGGCAAATTCGTAAGCGTAGCCAACACCACCTTTGACTCCCAAGGTGCGGATGATGTGCAGAATTACGTCTTTGGCGTAAACACCTGGTTTGAGGTTGCCGTTAACTTCTATTTTGCGGACTTTTAATTTAGATAAGGCTAGGGTTTGGGAAGCTAGAACATCCCGCACTTGGCTGGTTCCGATCCCAAATGCGATCGCTCCAAAGGCTCCATGACTAGAAGTATGACTGTCTCCGCAAGCGATCGTCATTCCCGGTTGAGTCAGTCCTAATTCAGGCGCAATGACGTGAACTATACCTTGATTCCCTGAACCAATATTGTAAAAAGTGATGTCATTCTCTTGACAACTCTTTTCTAATGCTTGAATCATTTCTTCGGCCAAGCTATCCACAAAGGGACGGGCTTGATTTTCTGTGGGGACTATATGATCAACTGTCGCTATAGTCCGTTCTGGGAATAATACTTTTAAACCCCGCTCCCGCAGCATCGCAAAGGCTTGAGGACTGGTCACTTCATGAATAAGGTGTAGCCCGATAAATAGTTGCGTCAGCCCTGAAGGAAGTGTACCAACGGTGTGTAAGTCCCAAACTTTGTCAAACAGGGTTCCTCTGCTCATATACCAATCTCGATTAAAGGAGTCGGATTATTCATAGTATCAAAAAACTTGCAGTTGTTCGCAAATTCAGCCACAAAAAAAACCCCGGTGAAACTTGCCGGGGCTGATAGGAGAAATCCAAATGACGATTAGATACCAATACCGAAACTAAAAATCTTAGTAGCTAACCCCCAATGCAATCAAAACTATAGATGTTACAAATAAAATTGCTACTGCACCTTGGAAGGCGTAGCGGTTTTGTTGCTCTTTTGTAGGATATTCAGCGTAGTAAAGATTAGGCTCGTTGGAGTAGTTATTAAGGATGCCTTCTTCATTGGTGGTGGTATACATAATATATTTTTTCCTTCGTTTGTTACTTTATGTAAACTAATTTAACAAGATTGTTACAAAGTGTCAATAGAACTTGACAAAAAATATTAGATGATATAGATAAGGTTTGCTTATCTGGGATAGTTTGTGAGAAAGAACATAGAAAACTGCAATAGAGACATTGACAAAACACGTAAGGTCTTGTCACAACTATGATGTAATAAAACGAATGAGTGTTAAGATTGAATCGAAAATTACTTTTTTGGGATTGATATAGCTTTTCCCACTCTAGTTAGATACAAAATTACCCCTCCCCAACCCTCCCCTTACCAAAGGGCGACAACGCGGGTGGGGTGTATTTCATGAGCTTGGGAATTGCCATATTTGGAGCGATCGCTAAATAGAAATACCAGTGAACCATGAAACTGAAACAAACGTACCAATATCGCGCTATTTTAAACCGGGTGGGTATTGTGCTGATCTTAGCTGGAGTTCTGGATATTGCTTATGTGTTCTATTGTGAATCACAATCAAAAAGCTATTCACCCAGCTTGCATATCCCATCTGTAGTGGCAGGTGTGTTTCTCCTCAAGGGCGATCTGCATACCGTTACTATCGTTACATGGTGCGCTGCTTACATAAGTTCCAACTACATTAGCCACATATTGATATTGCTTCCCTTTTCAAAGCCAGCAGAACTCTGGACAACTGAATTTCACCTTGATCCAGTCGGTCTTTTTGTACCGTATCTAGTTTCAATGGGAGCGATCGCCCTTTGTGTCTGGGTCTACACACAACTGCGTGCTGCACCTGTAGTGTCCGCAAGTGTGAGATCGGGTCATTCTGCATCTATTCCTAAATCTGCATTCATATTGGGGATAGGACTTGTAGTACTCATGGCGGGGATTAGACACTTTACAATAAATAGTGCAGATGGAGCTAAAGCAGTAGAAATAGCCCGCGCACAATACGGTCAGAACTACAAGTATCATCTTAAAGGTATACGCTGGTCGAATGAGAATGTATCAGTTCAACTCACCGCATATAATAAACAGGAAATTAAACCTGTTCAAGTCGAGTGGAAACAGTGAAAAAACAAAACGGTAATTTTTCTAGAAATTACGTAATTGAGTAAGCCTCTACCAAAAAGAAACTTGCTTCCTCAGTTCTTCCATATCTAAATGATCATTAGCAAAAGCTTTTCTTAAAAGTATGTGCGGAATAAATTTGTCATACTTGTTGATTTCTGGTGCTTCCGCATGACTAACTAAATCTTCTGTTGTCATTCGTTGCTCACACAAAGAAACAATTTCTGGATAAACAGCAGAGAATTTATCCTTGCCTAATTTCAAAGTCAAATAATAGGGATTTATTCCCCCAATACTAGTAATTTCTAGCGATTCCCGACAACAAGAATTAAGCAATCTCTCTAAAGTGCGGTAAGCAACAGTACCCATCCAAGGAAAAATACAGCATTTATTTTTTTCTAATAAAAAAATATTTTTTTGATCTAATCCAGCCTTTCGCGTCAGTTTACGAACTTCCTGCAAACGTCGTAGTGCATTCTTTTGTAGATAACCATATTCTACATCTTCTAGCAAAACTTGACGCATTCTTTGCAAAATTTTAGTATGAATATTGCCGCTACCACCACGCCAATAAATAGTAGCTTTCCCTTCAGATGGTTTCACAAAAATAGCCTTTTTCTTAAAATCAACTTCTATAACTTCCCAACTTCTGCCAGCTAAAGCAAATTGATTACCAACAGCAGGAGGTATAACAATACTGCCGATTTCTGTTTTACCTTGTTTTACTATATATTCTTGGTTATCAGGAAACACAGCATAAAACTGAAATCTATTAACTATCTTTTCTCCGGCTAAACCGATAATTAATTTACCCTGTTCTGTTTTTTGAATATGATTAATATCAATTAAATAACGTAGCAATAACTTATAATCAGTTTCAGAAATGTGCGTAAATGGTGGTAAATTAAAAACTTGTTGAGCCAAAGCTGCGGGGGAAAGTTCTCCCGTTGCTACTAAAATGCTCATTGTTTGGTGATAAAGTAAACTTAAAGGATATTTAATCTGCTGAATTGGTTCTAGCCAACGTTCTTCTAAATAAAGTTGAATAATAGCAATACACTGTAAAAGTTGCCAAGGAATTTGTTCTGGTAATGTAGCTTCTGCTAATGGTTTTTCTTCTGCACAAACAAAACGCATATCCGCAGACTCTCCCCTTCTGCCACTTCTTCCTAATCGTTGCAAAAAACTAGCAACAGACAACGGTGATTCTAACTGGATCACTCTTTCCAAATAACCAATATCTATACCTAGTTCTAGAGTCAAAGTTGCAGCAGTCACAGCCGGAGTATTTGGTTCACGCATGGCATTTTCAGCAGATTGTCTTAAGCTGGCGGAAATACTGCCATGATGAACATGATATATATCTGGAAATGCTTCTTTTTTAGCTATTTGACGCAAAGAAGAAATAATAGATTCTGTTTGGGTACGGTTGTTAGCAAATATTAGACATTTATGAGATTTAGTGAGATTAAAAATATATTGTTCATATGCTGATTCTTCCTCAGATTCTTTCTCACTAAAAAAGTGTTCTACAGCTAATTTGATTTGGCGTTTACCTGCTTCAATATTTGGAGTTATGACTGGATGACGTGTTCCTAATTGTAACCATTCTTCAGCCATAGAGTAATCGCCAAGCGTTGCTGATAAACCAATACGACGGGGTTCTTTTTTAGTGATTTTTCCTAACCGCTGTAATTGACAAATAATTTGAAACCCGCGTTCTGAACCCATAAAAGCGTGAATTTCGTCAATGATGATAAAACGTAAATCAGCAAATAATCTAATTAGTTCATTGTTTTTGTTAATTAACAGGCTTTCCAAGGATTCTGGTGTAATTTGCAGAATACCTTGGGGATTATTTAAAAGTTTATTTTTGCGACTTTGAGCAACATCACCATGCCAAGAACATACAGATATATCTGCGGTTTTTAATAAATCATTGAGGCGTTCAAATTGATCATTAATTAAAGCTTTGATGGGACTAATATACAATACACCTATGGTAGTAGCTGGGTTTTCATGTAATAAAGTTAAAATTGGTAAAAATGCTGCTTCAGTTTTTCCCGCAGCAGTAGCAGCCGCAACCAGCAAATGAGCATCAGTTTTAAATATAACTTCACAAGCAGCCATTTGTACTGGTCGCAATTCTGTCCAGTTGTGAAGATAAATATATTCTTGAATGAAGGGTGCGAGTCTAGAAAATATGCTATTGCTCATAGATCAATTGAATAACTACAGAATAATCTGTTTCATGTTAGTTGCTGGTTTAAGTAAGCTTACAGTACTGTAGTAACAGGGAGTCAAGTTATAAAAGTAACGAAGTTGTGAAATTAGCAAAATGACAAATCAAGATTTAGGTGATTTTGCCAAAGAGACGCTATTGGAACGTTACGAAGTTCAGCAGCAATTGGGTAAAAAAGCAGGACGCAGGACGCTGCTGACTCGTGACTTGCAAACCCAAGAACTGGTAGTAGTTAAACTACTGACCTTTGATGATGAGTTTCAATGGCACGACTTGAAGCTGTTTGAACGGGAAGCGGAAACCCTGAAAGCCATTTCTCACCCAGCAATTCCCAGTTACCTAGATTACTTTGAGTTAAATACACCCGACTACAAAGGATTTGCACTTGTACAAAGCTATATTCCTGCTGAATCTTTAGAAACACAACTCAAAGCAGGACGTAGTTTCAGTGAAGAAGAAGTCAAGCAAATAGCAAAAGCGATACTAGATATTCTGAAATATTTACATGGTCGTCAACCGCCAGTAATTCATCGTGACATTAAACCCAGTAACATACTATTAACAAATCGTTCTGGGAATAGCGTCGGTGATGTTTATTTAGTTGACTTTGGTTCAGTACAGACTATTGTGAGAAGCAATAGTACTATGACTGTTGTTGGTAGTTATGGATATATGCCACCTGAGCAATTTAGTGGTAAAGCTACTCCTGCTTCTGACCTTTATGCTTTAGGTGCAACTTTAATTTATTTAATCACAGGTCAACATCCAGCAGATTTACCCCAACAAGACTTAGTAATTAAATTTGAAGGAGCAGCCAATATTAGTCCTGGTTTTAGTAGTTGGTTGCGGAAGATGACCCAACCTATGACGAGTAGACGTTTAGCTTCTGCTGAACAGGCTTTACAAATTTTAGAAATACCTAGAGTTAAAGCTCTAACTCCAGTAAAGGCATCTAATTCAGTTTTGGAACAGCCTTTTAGGAGTAAAATTACTTTGCATAAAAATGCTGATTTCATCGAAATCACTATCCCTCCAGTCGGTGGATTTTCCAAAATTATGGTGATACTTTCTTGGTATTTTGGGATAGTTGTATCACTTTCTTTTTTAATGATTATGCCTATATTTAGAGCTATGTCGCCTTTGCTGATTCCGCTTAGTCTATTAATATTATTTCTGATTGTGTTTATCTGTTTTTTTGGAACTAAAAAACTTTATATCAATAGAAAGCAAATTTATTCATGTTACGAATTATTTGGTATTGAGCGTTATTATCCACTTCCCAGCCTCAAAAAATATATAGTGCGTATAGAAAAAACTAATACTTTTTATAAAGATAAACCTCAACCTTGTTTAATTATTTGGGCAGGAATGCGGAAATATAAAATTCAAACTGGTGAAAATAATATTTTTTCTGTTAGTACTTTAGAGCTTGATTGGTTAGCCCAAGAACTTAGTGATTGGCTAGGCTTACCAATAACTAAAGAGTAAGCTTTGTAGGGTGCGTCAGATATATAAATTGGTTATTATCAACATATTGATGATATCTGATGCACCTGCAAAATACACACTGTAAAAACTTCACATGATACGTATGCACGAAATTGCCTAGTTTCAGGCTTTTGGAATCGCATATTAGTGCGGTGCGTCAGATAGAGAAAACCTGTTGTATGCTAAATTATCGGGTCTGACGTGGTTGGTGAGCTTGCCGAACCACACCCTACAAGAGAGAAAATCCATAATCTATTTTTGATAGATTTTATCAATGTGTAAGTCCTAGAATAGATTCTCATCTTTCTCTTCCTCCGCGTTCTCTGCGTCTCTGCGGTTCAATGAAAAAAAACGTAAGTAGTTACAAACTGAATTCGGCTGCATCATCATTTAAATTACTATCTTTACCAGCAGCAGTGGGTTTAAAATTAGAGCCATGAATCAATTCAGTAAACTTAACTTCTGGGTTTTGATAGAGAACATTTAACACACTAATAAAATCTCTAATAATTTCTCCTGGTGTCAATAATGCTTCTGCACCTAAGCGAGTGATAATTTCTTGGATAAATTCTTTTAATTCACGATTTGTCAAGTTTTTTTCATATCCAAAATTAAGAGCATGAATTTCTGTTAAGCGTTGTAAAAGGGTGAGTATTTCTGTTTCAGTTAAAGGATTGAGACGAATAACTGGCCCTAAATATTCTTGTACATTAGCTTGGGTAACAAATCGACTTTCTTTTGTGCGTCTGCGCCAAGCTTGGTCTGCAAATAGTCCTCGATTTGGGTCTTCTAAAAATTTGGTTGTTCCACCGATGATAATACCAAGATTTTCAGCTTTACATTGCATGGTATCGTTAAACATGGCTAAAAGTCTGTTATAGTTTTTCTCACGAGTAACTGTAGTGGAGATTTGATATAAGTTGACAGCTTCATCTACTAAAATAAAAAGTCCTTTATAACCTATTTCAGCTACAAATTTAGCTAATAATTTAATATAATCAAACCAATTATCATCATCAATAATGACGCGCACTCCTAAAGCTGCTTTAGCTTCGGTTTTGGTGTTAAATTCCCCCCGTAACCAGCGCAGAGAGGCATTTTTTAAATCATCATCATCTAAACGATAACTACGCCAATAAGCAACAATTACGCTGCCAAAATCAAAGCCGTGAACTAAGTCTTCAATGTAGTGAACTACTTCCCGAATTTTTGTTTCTACTTGCTCGTCAAATCCTTCATCATTGGGACGCATTCCCGTTTCTTTAGCTACTTCTTGCTGAATTTTATTAATCCATCCTTCCAAAATAGAAACTAATGCACCACCATCAGGACGGGTTTTTGTAGCTAGACGACTCATCAATTCTCGATAGGTTGCTAAACCTTCATTGTGACTTCCTGCTAGTCTACGTTCAGAGGATAAATCAGCATCAGCAACTACAAATCCTTGCTCCATGGCGCGGTTACGAATCATCTGTAGCATGAAACTTTTACCGGCACCGTAGTTACCAATTATAAATCGAAATGCGGCTACACCTTCGGCAATATCGTTGAGATTTTGTAATAGGCTATTGAGTTCTTTTTCTCGGCCTACTGCTATATGCTCAATTCCTACTCTGGGGACTACTGCGACTCTAGAGAATTAATTAAAGCAGTAGATATTTTTTTAGAGATTTTAAGCTTTGTCATGTAGTTGATTTTTATGAAGAAGGTTATTTAATTAGGTGATATTGATTTGGTGATTAATTGTTCATATATTGCTATCATTTTTTTGACGTTTAACTGATGTTCTTGATAAATTTCGGGAATTTCTTCACCTGTTTCGATAATTAGTTCACCCAGGGTGTTATTGGCGATTTCATTTATGGAATCAATTAATAGATTGGGCATTGTGATATGTTCTTCGGCAATTTTTTTAATAATGGCTTTCGGATTATCTTCTTCGACTATGGCTTTTAATACTTGGATTTCATAGGTTGGTAGATTTTCTAAAAAATGACTCCATTCTGGTGGTAAATTTGAAGTTTGTGTTTGAGAATCTATGGTTTCTAGTAATTCATCAAAAGGAAATAATTCAATTTCATCTTCTTGAGTATTTTCAGATAATGTTTCTGGATTGAGTGTTTCCATGTTTTGAAGCAATTCCCAAACTTGGTTTTGCAACAAGTCTCGCTCATCTTGCAATAATGCAATTTGATTTTGTAATTGATTGATTTCTGCCTGTTGTGTTTGAGTTTGTGTTTGTAAATCAGCCAGATTATTGGCTACTATTTCTCTGGCAGTTGTTGTATCTATGAGTAAGTTATTTCGCTGGGCTATTTTAAGTTCTAATTCTTGAATTTCTGTTCGCAGTTCATATAACTTTTCTTCTAGTTGGGGTTTAAGTCTATTTACGAGGGTTAAATTACTTTCTATTTCCTGTTTTTCTTGTTTGTAGGCTTCAATTTGAGTTTGCAGTTGGGTAAGTTCTGAACGCGATACATTAGAGTTTAGTTCTAAACGACGTTTTTCGGCTGCGAGATGGGAGCAGGTTTGATTAAGTTCTTCCGTGCTACTTTGTAGATGATGAATTTCATTTTGGAGAATATTAATTTCTGATTCTAATTGTTTTTTTTGTCCAGCAAAATTACCTAGTTCTCTATGGATTATATCTCTTTGATTGCGGCTTTCTGCTATTTGATTTTGTAGATGCTGTGATTCTGTGTAGAGAATGTTACGATGTTCATCTATTTGTTTTATTTCTCTGACAATTCGATACTTTAGTCCTTCAAGTTCTCTGATTCGTTTATGGAGAGAACTTAAAATTAACATTTCATGATTTCTACGACGTTTATCAACAAATAGTGCGGCTGAATAGGTAGCTAAGACGGTGATTAAAGCTGTAAAAAAAGCTTTGTTAAAATCCCAATTGGGGACGAGACTTAAGCCAAAACTTACACTAAAGGCAGATATGCCCAAAATCAATCTATTGCTGATTATTGCTGAGTGCATTTTGCTTGTTTTGGGCGTATTAAAGTTGTTGGAGTTAGTAGTTATTAATGTCATTATTGTTCACAATGTTTTGAATATAAGACTGTGATTCTATTAAGGGATAAAAAAGTTATGAGGTAAGTTAATTATAGTCTGTTATTATTTTCATTAAGCAAAGCTAAGTCTGCTTTCAAGAAGTCAATAAACTGTTGTGCTGTTCTGCCAGAACGACCATTATGGCGAGTTGCCCATTGTAAAGCTTTATATTCTAAGTCTTCTTGATTAAGATTAATACCAACTTGTACTGCTAAATGGTTGACAATGTTTAAATATGTTTTTTGATCTGCTGCTTCAAAGGTTAATGTTAAACCAAAGCGATCGCTAAAGGACAGCTTTTCCTGCATTGTATCCCAAGCATGGACTTCCTCGTTATCCTTGGGAGTCGGTCTATCACTAAAATACTCACGAATGAGGTGACGACGGTTTGAGGTAGCATAAACAACGATATTTTGGGGTCTAGCGGTTAAACTACCTTCTAAAACTACTTTTAGCGATTTAAAGGCATCATCTTCTTCTTCAAAGGAAAGATCATCTACAAAAATAATAAATTTCTGCGGGACTCCCCGTAATTGTTCGACAATTTTTGGTAAATCTTGCAATTCTGACTTTGCCACTTCTATTAAGCGCAGGTTGTGATGACTATATTCATTTAAAAGGGATTTGACTAAAGAAGACTTGCCAGAACCACGACTACCGTAAAGTAATACGTGCAGTGCTGGTTGCCCTGACAATAAAAATTTTGTATTTTTTAACAGAGTATCTTTTTGCCACTCATAACCTACCAGTGTATTTAGCTGCACGGGGTCAGGATAAGGGATAGCCACAAAATGTCCGTTTTGCCAGCTAAAAGCCCGATATTCTGCAAATAGACCAGTTCCATGTTGTTGATAATAAGCTGCTAAATCTTCTATAGCATCAGCCCAAACGTCCAACTGTGAAATAGAGGTAACTAAATCAGTATCAATTTTTACTTTTTCTGGTTCTTGATACCACACCACCGGGGAAACTGGTAAATGAGCAACAACTTGTACCCATTCGCTTAAAATAGCGCTGTTACATTCATGTAAATTTTGTAATATTTGTAAATCGTGACGGGCTGCTGCGACTAAAGCCGGTGGTAAATCAGTAAAATCTCGTTGTTGAGCTAGTCTGGTAAAAGGATTGTCAGCGATTAGAATTTGACTAATTAAGTATTCTTCCCAGGTTTGTTTGCTGGCAGCCAAAGCTTGAAAATAATTACCGTAAGCTTGGAGACAGTCGCGCCCGTCGGCATCAGTGTATCTTATAGCTTGCAACAGATCAAGAAATGCGATCGCTACTTCGCCTTTCAAGACAGATTGGTACAGTAAAAGAGACGCAGCTTGGCGTTGCAGGAATTGAACTTGGGTATAGGACGAAGTATTTGGCGTAGACATCGCTTGATTATCCATTAATCAACTGTAATTGTCTGCTGATCAGGAAAGTAAAATCCAAATCTACATAGGTTGTAACAATGAATTTAGGTATAGTTGCCACTTTTGGTTATGGCGTTTTAGCACTAGTAGGTGGAATCATTGGCTATATTCAAGTTAAGAGCAAGATTTCTTTACTCAGTGGTAGTATTAGCGGTTTATTGCTGATTTTTGCTGGTTATTACCAGCTTCAGGGGCAAACCTGGGGTTTAACTTTAGCAACTGCAATTACCGCTGTTCTAGTATTATTATTTGCTTTTAGATTTGCAAAAACACGTAAATTTATGCCTGCGGGATTGATGATTATTTTTGGTATGCTGGCATTAGCAGTAATGGTGAATCAAATTTTTGGTTGATAACTGTATGAGTGCTTAAGTAAGCATATCCACCTTCTTGAAACCAGTGATTTCATTAGTACATTTATATCATAAATCAACCACGTTATTTTTATAACATATTGAGCCGATACGATAAATAACTTATTGAGTGCAAACAACATCATCTAGCAATTATTGATTAGCTAGTAATTTTTGCTATCAACAAGCTTTAACTACATAACTCTATATATACTAGAGTTATTATTCTCAATAATGTAAAGATTGTATGGAGTTCTCAGTATACTTTAAAGGAAAAATAAAGCGTATTTTGCCATTTTGGCAGGTTTTACTAACATAAATAAGATATCACTATATAGTAGCAATCGTTATTAATGTTTGCACTCTTGTTGCTATCTACCGAATACTGCTAAGGCTAAATCAACCTTGACCTCAGTAATTATCTCAGCAATTTAAGAAACTAGGAAAAGAATACATGATATTATCACTGTCTTCTCAAAATGTTATCCAGTATCTGCAAAATGCAGGTCTGTGTAGCTCAGGAGATGGCATATTATATGAATCTGAGTTACCAGAAAGTGGCAGCAATAATCGGAATTTACTGGTGAGTTTAGCAGATAATCGTAAATTACTGGTTAAACAAGAAAATCGCCAGAATTGTGGTAGCAGCCCCCATGATTTTTTTAATGAATGGTTGTTTCACCAACTACTTCAGCAGTTTCCAGTTCTTGGCAATATTGCGGCAATATCATCATCATTGCTACATTTTGATGAAGATAATTCTATCCTTGTCCGTAGTTACCTAAGTGAATATATGGAACTGGGTAAATTTTACAAAAATAACAGTATTTTTACTACAGAAATTGCCACCGCTATTGGTAATACATTAGCGAGTTTACACAGTTCCACTTGCCAACGACGAGAATATCGTGATTTCATGGATACTGCTCCCCAAGGACAGTTTCGCTATAACTTTTACAACCCTGCTCAAGGAATAGGTTCAATTAATCAAGATATTTTTGGCAATATACCCACTGAAGCACTAAAATTTCACACTCTCTATCAGCGCTACGAAAGTTTAGAATCAGCAATTGCTGATTTGTCCTATGAATGGAAACCTTGTTGCTTAACTCACAATGATTTACAGTTAAACAATATTTTGGTTCATTCCCGTTGGCAACAACTAGATAATTGCTTAGTAAAATTCATTGATTGGGAAGCTTGTGCTTGGGGAGATCCAGCTTTTGATTTGGGAACTGTATTAGCCAGTTATGTCAACATTTGGCTTTCTAGTTTGGTAGTAGATCCCAGTTTAGAATTAGAAGAATCTCTAAATTTAGCAATGATACCATTAGAGGTTATTCAACCTTCAATCTCGGCTTTACTCCGCGCTTATCTCCATGCGTTTCCAATGATTTTGGAATACCGTCGAGACTTTGTAATCCGCGTCATTCAGTTTACCGGTTTGGCACTAACTCATCAAATTCAAAACATAATTTCGTGCCATAAATACTTTGATAATAGTCACCTTTGTATGCTCGAAGTAGCTAAAAGTCTTTTAACTATGCCTGAGCAAGCTGTGTTAACTATTTTTGGAAGTTCAGAAACAGAGATTCTCCAGTCTGTCAGCGGATTAAACGACATAGCCAAACCTGAAAAAGAAAAGCAACTACTACGGATTTATTACGAAAAAACCCGCCTACAAGGTTGTTAGTATTTTAGTTAGTATTTTAGTTAGTATTTTAGTTAGTATTTTAAATATGGAGGTGCAAATTTATTAATGTTAGATAATTCTACCAATCAAATCTTGAATTCTTTATTTGATATTGCCACCAATATCCAAATTGAGCCGAATTTTTGTATTCAACATCCTGATTATCAACCTTTCGCTTTACCAGCTACAGTAGCAAACAGATTTCAACAAAATTCACAAGATTTACAACATAAATACCTGTCTCTACTACTACGTAACTTTCTGCATGGTATTTATTATAATGGTTCGCTTCAAACTGTTTTAGCAGTAAATAGTGAGAATGGGAATTACTCACCCCAAAAAACTTTAGATCAAAGCTCTAGTGTCGGAATTGATTGGGACTTTTACGAGCAATTACACGAAAAAAATCATGGTCATGGTCATTATGATCCTAATTGGGAAGTTTTGCGACTAGAACCTGATAGCAGTATGGCAGTAACTAAAAATGGTTTAACATTGTATGTTGAGCCAGAATGCTATCTTCAATCTAGTAAAAAGTCAGTCAAACCAGGTGAGTTAATTGCTATTTGGATGCCTAAAAATCGCTTGCAAAATGGCTGTTATGTGGCAGTTAGTAATCTAGGACAGGAACACCAGGATACACCAAAGACTAATGTGGAAGTAGGGCGAATTTATTTTAATTTTACCCCATCGGGTGCGATCGCTCTCATGGATAGCCTCACCCAACAACTAAACACCGCTAACATCCCTTTTAGTTTTGAAGTTCTTTATAACCCTTCAGCTTATGGGCGCTATGATGCTGGTATACTTCACTTTCAAAGGCAAGATTATCCAGCAATTCATAAAATTCTTCAGCCTGTTTACAAACAGCATCAATGTTATTTTCAGCCAGAAATTCCCTTATTTACCAAGTTTTTAGCCCCAGGACTCAGTTTAGCAGAAGAACCAAGCCAAAAATTTGCCGCACAGGAGAGCTTTGGCATGAATCGTTGTCAAATCGTTGCTAATGCTTTATTAGAAGCCTGGGATAAGGGTAAAAATGCCATTGAGGAAAGAATGCGGATAATTGATCAACATTTTGCCCAGCATCTAATTGATGTCCAGCGTCCTTATCTTAACCCCAGTTCTGAAGATATCTATATCCCCTTAAATTGTTAGTAACCCCAGTCAATTGCGAATTATCTAGTCAGGACTTACGCAAAACAGAACGGAAGTAGGGGTAATTCATGAATTACCCCTAGGCAAGAATCAGGTTTTGAGTTTAATCTTGCGTAAGTCCTACTAGTTATGGCGGGTAATTGTTCCCGATTCCCTAACTATCAACTTACCTTAATACTGCTTAGTGTATTAAAATGATTTCATAGAGCAGATATTTTAGGCAACACCAGAAAATAAATTATTCAATCTTGTAGGATAGGCATCCTGCTCGTCTTTGATAATTTGCGGGCTTTTCGTCCCGCATCACAAAAATTTTTTGTACATTTTTTATCGGGAAGTCCCTTACCTGTTTTTTGTATTTAATTTAGAAATTTTAACAAGATGATTTTCACCTATCAAAGAACTGTCAGATTTCAAGATACTGACGCTGCGGGAGTGGTGTATTTTGCTAATACCTTAAGTATCTGTCATGAGGCTTACGAGGAATCTCTAGGAAGCTTTGGTATAAATATCAAAACTTTTTTTACTCATCCTTCTGTAGCTTTTCCTATTGTTCATGCAAATGTAGATTTTTTGCGCCCAGTGTATTGCGGTGATAAGTTAATAATTAGTTTAATACCACAAAAAATAAGTACGGACAAATTTGACATTACCTATGAAATTACGGTAGATGAAGTAATAGTTGCTAAGGCAATTACTAGGCACGTTTGTATTAATGCAAGTAGTAGAACTAAGCAAGAATTACCAAATGAGATGATGTCTTGGTTGGAAACGAACCGCAGAGACGCAGAGGGCGCAGAGAGAAGAAAGTCACGGGAAGAGATAATTTAATCATCTCCTTTTACTTCCTTGGCGCTTGCTGTTTTCTTCGCCTCATGCGCGGACGGGTGGGTGTAAAAAATCTCAGTCAGCAGAAAATGGCTGAAATCTCGTCTAGACAAGGTTTTCCAGACTTTTATCTGGTTCACTCATCCGCGCACCTTACACAGCAAGGCTTTCAGCTATTTCCATCCTTGACAGAATTTCTGAAATGGACTATGATGAAACGGCTCGCGCAACCGCACCTTGAAAACTACATATATATAGGTTTTCAGCCGCCCACTGTTTGTTGAAATTTCAAATAATCCCTATTAGGGATTGGGTTGGTCTGTAAATTGTAGCGCCATGACCAGCCTTACTTCGTCTTCGTTTGTTGAAATTTCAAATAATCCCTATTAGGGATTGGGTTGGTCTGAAGGCTGCCATCTCTCCAAGGTTTGATGTTTTAGTTTGTTGAAATTTCAAATAATCCCTATTAGGGATTGGCAAGGTCAAGGCTCAAGATTAGGAGGCGAAGTCGGTTTGTTGAAATTTCAAATAATCCCTATTAGGGATTGTTGCTTAGTGAGAATAATTTCCTGATTGTCATCCAAGGTTTGTTGAAATTTCAAATAATCCCTATTAGGGATTGAAACACTACTTCCAGCACTTACACCGCCTGAAGCAAAAGTTTGTTGAAATTTCAAATAATCCCTATTAGGGATTGAAACAGCCTTGCTGAACCCGACGATGATTCAGCTATTGAGTTTGTTGAAATTTCAAATAATCCCTATTAGGGATTGAAACATATATTTGTACTTGCAGGAGCATTCCAGCCTTGGTTTGTTGAAATTTCAAATAATCCCTATTAGGGATTGAAACTTTTAGACTTCATGATAGCCATGATATCATCATCGGTTGAAATTTCAAATAATCCCTATTAGGGATTGAAACAAGGTATATAAACGAAATACCCAGTAACGCTTACTGTTGAAATTTCAAATAATCCCTATTAGGGATTGAAACCACCCTCAATTATAGGTGCTATTAGTTTGTCGCCGTTGAAATTTCAAATAATCCCTATTAGGGATTGAAACGTTGCAATAATAGAGAATATTTATAAATTCCTGGTTGAAATTTCAAATAATCCCTATTAGGGATTGAAACTTTAATCCAGAAATCGTGGCAAACTTAACCATCGTTGAAATTTCAAATAATCCCTATTAGGGATTGAAACTATTCAGTAAAATGCTACCGATAATAGAATAGAGGTTGAAATTTCAAATAATCCCTATTAGGGATTGAAACCAGGGATGCTCTATGGATTTAAAGGAAATAATAGAGTTGAAATTTCAAATAATCCCTATTAGGGATTGAAACATTCTCAGTTAAGATTGCGGCTTTTCCACTTCGCGTTGAAATTTCAAATAATCCCTATTAGGGATTGAAACAAAAGTTAAGTCTTTAACAACTTCCGTTTTTTCTCCCTGAAGTTGAAATTTCAAATAATCCCTATTAGGGATTGAAACTACTTGCCACCAGTTCCAAAAACCATCCGCGAGAAGTTGAAATTTCAAATAATCCCTATTAGGGATTGAAACGTTGAGTACTTAAATGAAGTCTCGGCCAAATACCCAGTTGAAATTTCAAATAATCCCTATTAGGGATTGAAACCTGAGTCGCCCCGGAACCGCACGCGTCTTGTAATGATGTTGAAATTTCAAATAATCCCTATTAGGGATTGAAACAAGATGGAAATCCAGGACGCGATGGTAAAGATGGAGTTGAAATTTCAAATAATCCCTATTAGGGATTGAAACTCTTCTACTTCTCCTAGGTGGGAAAAAATGAGAGAATGTTGAAATTTCAAATAATCCCTATTAGGGATTGAAACCGTTCATTTTTAATCGCCTTTTAACTTTTATTTAGTTTACGTTGAAATTTCAAATAATCCCTATTAGGGATTGAAACTTTTTCTCTCCCGGAGGGGATTTTGATGGGGATGGAGTTGAAATTTCAAATAATCCCTATTAGGGATTGAAACTTTTTCTCTCCCGGAGGGGATTTTGATGGGGATGGAGTTGAAATTTCAAATAATCCCTATTAGGGATTGAAACCAAAACAACCACCACTGCCAACTTATAAAAAAGGTAGTTGAAATTTCAAATAATCCCTATTAGGGATTGAAACAACGGTACACGACGAGTTTATTGTTGAATGTCATAGTTGAAATTTCAAATAATCCCTATTAGGGATTGAAACTATTATTATGCGATTACAGATACAAACATCCCTGGTTGAAATTTCAAATAATCCCTATTAGGGATTGAAACATCCTCCATGTTTTCAAGTTCGATTAAAACTCGATTGTTGAAATTTCAAATAATCCCTATTAGGGATTGAAACACTTAAACCTATGCCTACTATTTCACAAGTGAACGGGTCAAGTTGAAATTTCAAATAATCCCTATTAGGGATTGAAACAACTCAACAATTTAAATAATTTATTGAGTTGACCGGGTTGAAATTTCAAATAATCCCTATCGACTTCTTTTATTTATTGCGTCCATAAATGATAAATGGATTACAGAAGTCGTGGTTTTGGATATGAAGGAGTTCTATAAATGAATAATTACCAAGCATTTTAGCTTGAAAAGCTATACTACAAACTAGGTAAAACCAAATTATTAGTTGCCAGAAAATCCTCAGCAATTTGTTTAAGTTGTTCGCGGTTAATTTTCCCTTGTCCATTTCTAGGTAAGTTTGGTAGGGAAATCCAATGTTTAGGAATTTTGAATTTACTAAGTTGATTTTTGAGTTGGGTTTGGATTTCTAAAATAGAGGTATTCGGGTTTTTAGGAATATAAACAGCTGTTAATACTTGTCCCCAATGTTTATCAGGTATACCAATTACACAAACATCAATAACTAAGTTGGTTTTTCTAATCGCTGATTCAATTTCTGCTGGATAAATATTCTCGCCACCTGTAATTATTTTGTCGCTACTACGTCCGATAATATATAAATAGCCTTGGGAATCTAAAAAACCAATATCATCTACTAACAAATTATCTGGATTTTCCCAAAGTTCTGGATAGTAACCTAAAGCTAAAGATTTAGCTTGAATATTGATATTTCCTGTTTGATTACAAATTGTTATTTTGGCATGGGGGAGGATTTTTCCATTGTTAACTTTCCCATTTAGAAAATCATCAGGCTTAAGTGTGGCAATTTGAGAAGCTGTTTCTGTCATTCCATAAGTAGGTGCTAATCTAATATGATGAAACCTCGCTTTCTCTAAAAGTTCATCCCACGCTGGCGCACCTCCTAAAAGTACTGTATGACATTGAGTTAGCCACTGAGTTAATTGGGGATTTTGCAACAAACGTTGTAACTGAGTGGGGACTAATGATATAAAAAACTCTGCTGGGTTAATATTCGGTATTTGAAAAAATTCAACTTCTTTAAAGGGAGTAATAACCAATTTACCACTTGTGGTAAAACTTCGCATAAATTGCATTAAACCACTAACATGATATAGTGGTAATACACAAAAAGAATTAACTGTTTTTAACTGAAAATATTCTGTAAATCCTTGTACAGATGCCGTTAATGTTTCCCAGGTATGAATAGCAAATTTAATCTTTCCTGATGAACCACCAGTAGGAATCATAATAGTATTGGTAATTGGTAATTGGTAATTGGTAATTGGTGGTTGTAAATTAATATTATCTAGTCCCCAAACTATATCTGGTTGGACTAAATTAAAAACTTCTTCCCATTCTTTTTTTTTCCAGTCAGGGTTACATAGAAAAACTGGACATTTAGCAGCACAAGCAGCGATAAAACTGGCTAAAAATCGCACTGGTTCACGTTCAGCTAGAATAATTTTGGGTAGTGTTTCTTTTGTTGATAATTGAGTTAATTCTGAATATAATTCTGTTGATATTTGATAAAATTCTTGGCTATCATAACCAATTAGCCAATCGTGACTTTTAATTTTCTGTAAATAGTCTAAAGGTTGTTCCATAGATTTTGAAGCCAGTTTTCTGGTTGTTGTGTAAAAAAGTGGTTGATTCCAAAACCTACTGCGCGATTATTGCTAGATAATTCTGCTGCTAATTGCAATGCAGCTTGTCTACCAATTTCAGTTTCAAAGACAGATGAAAAAACTAGATCAATTTCATGTTCTTGACAGAATTTTCTTAACTGTGATGGTGAACCAATTATACCTGGTTTAATCACAAAAATACCTCGCCAACTTTGTTTATAACAATCTTCTAATTGTTGTAAAGTGGCTACGGATTCATCTAAAGCAATTTTAGTAAAATATAAATTACTTAATTCTAACATTTCTATAAATTGATTTATAGGTAATGGTTGTTCGATAAATTCAATTTCAGTTTGCAGATTTTCGCAATTTTCTAACCATAATTTAGCTTCTTTATAACTGAGTCCACCA
This sequence comes from Anabaena sp. EIM26, assembly GCF_057568715.1. Taxonomy (NCBI): domain Bacteria; kingdom Bacillati; phylum Cyanobacteriota; class Cyanophyceae; order Nostocales; family Nostocaceae; genus Anabaena; species Anabaena sp. EIM26. The sequence continues at coordinate 5,886,694 of NZ_CM172472.1, forward strand.
TTAGCATCTAGACGCAGTTTGGCTGAATTAGGTAAGCTTTGAATTAGTGAATTAAAAATATTTAATTCTGTAGCTATTTCATCAACGCCAATTTTCCATTTAAATGTTTTATATCCCTGTTCCCATAAATTCTGCCATTGATTTAAAGCTGCTACCCCTGCTGGTAATAAGCCGCTATAGGTGAGATTGTGGTAAGTTGTAAATTCCTTTGTATTCTCTAAATTTTCTAGTGCTGATTCAAAACCAAATTGACAAGCTGGTAAGTCATTGGGAATAGAAAAAATTATTTCTCGTGTTATTTGTTTTGGTAGTTGGCTACAAAAATCTAAGGCTTGTTTTATGGTTTCAGAACCAAACCAATGTATGGGGGAAATTTCCCCCCAACTCACCCTACCTGTAATATCAATAAGACGGAGAATAATGCTTTTGCGGATTTCCCAAATCCCATGATTGGTAATTACAGGACGAGTGAATTTTTGGTTAAGGGAACGAAAAGAAAATTGGTAATTCATTAACTAATTACAAATCCTATACCCAAAAACAAGCAACTTAGAAAATGAACTTTGACAGCGATGAATTTACAATTATTTACTTTATCTGGTTGGTTGTGATTCTCTAAGACGTGACGACATAATTTGTAAGCGTATGGTAAACTTAGTAAACTTAGTAATGTCCAAATAGGGAAAATATTCAAGATCACAAACAGCAAAGTAAAGGGATAAATACTAGCAGTGAACCAAACTAATACTTTTGCACCTGTTTCTGTACCTAAGCGCACAATAGGAGATTTTTTGCCGGCGGCTATGTCATCCTTAACTTGGTGAAAGTGTGAACAAAATAGAACTAAGCTGGTGGCAATACCGACAATTACTGAAGCTGCTAAATTGGTAATTGACCAAGTTTGAGTTTGACTGTAGTATGCTGCTGTCATTCCCAAGGGGCCAAAAGCAAAAAAGCAGAGAATTTCGCCTAAACCCTGGTATCCTAGACGAAAGGGAGGCCCTTGGTACATATAGCCCAACGCACAGCATAGCAGAATGATACCAATTACAGTCGGATCTTGTTGTAAAAGTGCGATCGCAATAATCCCCAACAAACCAGAACCTAAACACAAATTTCCTAACCAAAACATTAACCGCTTATTACCAGTCAAATTTACCAGCGAGTGATGTTTATTTTGATCAATCCCTGTTTCTGCATCAAAAACATCATTACTGATATTTTCCCAAGCCAGAATTAAAATCGCCGCAGTCATAAAAACCGCAAATATTACTCCATTAAAAACTTTAGTTTCTGCAAATGCTACCGCTGAACCTACCCATATAGGCATAATAGCAACACTATACATTGGCGGTTTAATCGCCGCCAGCCATAATTTATTTTTGGGAATTGAAATTTGATTTTGAGTCATCAATCTTCATGCGTTAAATTACTAGAAATTGACTTATAGCAGGGAACAGGAAATAGGGAACAGCAATAACCCAGCTTTGTATTTACCGTTATAGCTAAATCTTGTACTTTATTTGTAAGGATTCAGGACACAGAATAAAGAATTGAAAAAAAAATCACACTTTGAGTATTATGCTTGATATTTTTGTTAACATCTCGAATCTGTTAATTCCTGATTTGACAATTCTCCTGACTCCTGAATTTTTGCCTCCTTTTAACTGCTATACGCTGTATAAGTTAGATTTTATAGTTTTGTGAGATATTTAACGCTGGTGAATTCCCAAAAAATGCTAATTTTGTGATCACTGGTTTACCTCACTGTCATAAAACTTGGTTTTCAATTTCGCAGTCATAAACAGGATAAGTTCTGGAAAACCCCAGAAACAACCTAAAATGGCGCTGGTTAATGGTCACTGAATATGTTACCTATAGAAATACGACCATGATTTATTGCACTTTAGGAAGATAACTTAAAAAAAATTAACTTACACATCCATGACAATTTCACCATGTCGTAACCGTTTTTTTGTAGATTATAAAGATTTACATCAATTGCTGTTAGCAGTTCAAGAAAAGTGCTGCGAAAATCATACCCAGCAAATTGTGAGTATTTCTCTGGAGATTGACTTAATTGATCCTTTGGTTGTATTAGATAAATTTGCCCAAGCAAATACATTAAATTTTTATTTTGAAAATAAAAGTAAAGGAGAAGCAATTGCAGCTATTGATTCTATAACCAAATTAAATATTTCTGGTGCAGAAAGATTTGATCAAGCCGAGAATTTTATCAAAAATTGTCGGAAAAATATTATTAGTTTTGGGAATATTCTTCAAGGTTTTGCAGGTTCTCACTTTTTTTGTTCCTTCAGTTTTTTTGATCAGCATAATCAAGTAGATTATCCCTTTCCATCTGCTACTATTTTTCTACCTAAATTACAAGTCGCTGTCAAAAATGAATCTTGTGTTTTAGTAATGAACAGTGTAATTAGTGCTGATGTTAATATTCAAACAATCTTACAGGAATTAAAAAATAAAATTCAATCTCTCCAATCTTTAACAAAACCCAATATTGAAATTATTCCAGCTAAATTTATTAAAGAAAAGATTATAAATTCAGACAATTTTAAATATTCTGTATTGTCAGCGTTAGAAAAAATTAAATCTAATCATTTAATCAAAATTGTTTTAGCAGATGCCTTAGATGTTAAATCATATAATCCTTTTAATTTATTTAAATCTTTAAATAATCTCCGACAGTTACATCCTAATTGTTATGTTTTTTCAACCAGTAATGGTAAAGGTCAAAATTTTATTGGTGCAAGTCCAGAACGCTTAATTAGTATTCAAAATCAACAATTAATTACTGATGCTTTAGCAGGTTCTGCACCCAGAGGTAAAACTCCTAGAGAAGATGCAGAAAATGCGGATAGATTAATTAATAGTACTAAAGAAAAACATGAACATAAACTAGTACTTGACTTCATTACTCAACGTCTATCACAACTAGGTTTGTTTCCGCAAATTCTCTCCCCACGTCTGCGACAATTATCTAATATTCAGCATTTATGGACACCAATTAGTGCGGTAGTTCCTGCTAACGTCCACCCTTTAAAAATTGTCGGACAATTACATCCTACACCAGCGGTTGCAGGTGCAGACAGAGATATTGCTTGTGCAGAAATTCGCAATTACGAAAATTTTGAAAGAGGTTTATATGCAGCACCTTTGGGTTGGGTAGATGCTTCAGGTAATTGTGAGTTTATTGTGGGAATTCGTTCGGCATTAATTGATGGTAATTACGCTAGACTATATGCTGGTGCTGGTATTGTTGCCGGTTCTGATCCTGATAAAGAATTTGCTGAGGTACAGCTTAAACTGCAAGCATTACTTAAAGCATTAGTTTAAGAGGATGTTTGAAAAGTGGTATTCGGTAATTTTCATCACATTCTTACCCCCCTTAGTCCCCTACGGTGTACACACAAGTCCTATTTAAGATTAAATCGGCGGTTAGAAACCGCAACTACACAGGCAAAACCCACCTTCGTGGGTTGAAAACCAGTATTGTTTCTTAGTCCACGCAGGTGGACTTCGTTTGTGTAGCCGTGATTTATAATCGCCCTTCTCAGACATCCTCTAACCAGCGAATTACATCAGCTTGACTAGAAAAATCTAAAATTGCTTCTGCTAAACTTTCTAATTGAGTTGTAGACAACTGATTAATTCTCTCTTCAGTCTCAGCATCAACCGCACCAAATCGACGGGACAATAAACGGAGAATTAACAACACCTCTCCTTCCTGTTTTCCTTCCTGTTTTCCTTCCTGTTTACCGATATTAATACCTTCCAGCTTTCCTTTTTGGAGAATATCTTGATAAATTACAGATTCCTGCATAATTTCCTCTCGAAATAGTTGTCGAATTACGTCCTTTTCAAACCGCAAACCAGCTAGAAGCTGGACACAGGTTGAGATATTTACTCGTTCCTGGTTTTCTTCAATCATATCTAACTGGTCTGCGACTTGCTTTAACAAAGTATTTGGTGAATCGGTTTTTGCTAATGTCGCTAATGGTAAAAGACCAGAATTTCTCAAAAGTGGTGCAGGATCTTCTTCCCACAACCGAATCACTCGATACTCGTGTCTGGTTCTCCTATCTACATACTCTGTAGTAAAGACAATTTCTGAATCGCTAGGTTGCAGAAAAATAATTACCTGCTCAATTGGACACCAGTATTGACGTTTCAATCTGGTATAGTAATCCAACATCCTAAAGTCTAGTGGTGGTTTGGATTTTGGTGTAGTTTGAAATTCTAAATGGAGAATTTCCTGAGAAATTTGTAAAAATGTCACAGAATCAGCACGAATGGGATCGAGATTGAGTTCTGTTTTCAGTACCTGGATATCTGAACTTTCTGATGATAGTAACCATCTAGCAAATTCACCAGGATACTTTTCGGCGAGATACTTGCAACTATTATCGTAAACCAAGGTATAATTAATCAGATAAAATGGGTGTTTTTTATAATAACACCTTAATAGCGATGATAAGTAATGGCTAAACAGATAAAAGCTGGATTAGAAATTTATCGTCGCTATTTTCTTAAATTTTATTCCAAATCACGATGAGTAAATGATTTAGCATTTGCCCCGGTGTAACTATCCACAATATGACCATCACCAGACATTTTATATTTATAAGTTATCAACCCTTCTAAACCAACTGGGCCGCGAGGTGGCATTTGTTGAGTGCTAATTCCCACTTCTGCACCAAAACCATAACGGAAACCATCAGCAAAACGAGTAGAACAATTGTGATAAACTCCCGCTGCATTTACTAAGGCTTGGAATGTTTCTGCTGTTGTTATATCTTCGGTAATAATTGCTTCTGTGTGCCGAGAACCATAATTATCAATATGAGTTATGGCATCTTCTAAAGAATCAACAATTTTAATTGATAAAATCAAATCGCTGTATTCTGTTTCCCAATCTGTGGTTGTAGCCAGAGAAATTTGAGGTAAAATTGCCAAAGTTCTTTGATCACCTCTTAATTCTACATTTTGTGCTTCTAAAGCTGATGCCACAAGAGGTAGAAATTCTGAAGCAATACTGCTGTGAACTAATAAAGTTTCAATGGCATTACAAGCCGCAGGATATTGAGTTTTAGAATCTACAGTAATACTAATTGCTTTATTAATATCAGCGGCTTTATCTACATAAAGATGACAAATTCCATCTGCATGACCAAGTACAGGAATGCGAGTGTTTTCTTGGACAAATCTAACGAAAGAATTAGAACCTCTGGGAATAATTAAATCTACATATTTATCTAATTTTAAAAGTTCTAATATTTCTTCTCTAGTTGTTAGCAATTGCACGGCATCGGGATTAACAGCAGTGTGAGATAAACCTTGTTTAATAGCTTTAACGATGGCTTCACAAGAACGCAATGCTTCTTTGCCACCTTTGAGAATTACACCGTTACCTGATTTAATGGCTAAAGAGACAATTTGAATTGCTGCTTCGGGACGGGCTTCAAAAATGATTCCTAACACACCCAAAGGACAAGTAATGCGTTTGAGAATTAACCCAGAATCAATTTCGCGGTGAATTTGCACCTTACCTACAGGATCTTCCAATTTACCAACATCTCGCACACCTGCGATCGCATCTCGTAACTTATGTTCATCCAGCTGCAACCGTTTATAAAGGGGTTTAGCGATTCCTGCGGCTACAGCAGCTTGACAATCAGCCACATTAGCTAAGAGTATTTCCTCCCTAGCTGATTCTAAAGCCAGAGCGATCGCATCAATAGCTTGATTTTTGTCCTCAGTTGAAAGCAATCCCAGCTTACTAGCAGCTAAACGGGTTTCTTGGGCAATCTGAATTAAGGAAAAAGTACTCTGCACAGTAGTCATAACAAAAATAAAGCTAATTATAATAACCAAATATTAACCAATTTTGGCACAGATGTGGTCATCATAGCTAATTTGTCGGACATGAGATTTAGTGCTAATCACCGCTTTAGCAACATCTATCTACAAAATTTAAATAAATTCTCAGTATTTAAATGAATATTACCGAATTAGTCAAGATTTCAATTATTCTCCTCCTTGTTGCCACAGGTGTAGCTTTAGTATCTCGTCGGTTGCGAGTCCCCTACGTCACAGGTTTAGTTTTAGCAGGTTTACCAATTACTGAACTATTATCTCGTCCCATCGGGTTAGATCCTGCCCTGGTTTTGAATCTTTTCCTACCGATTCTCATCTTTGACGCTGGTATCAATACCGATATCAGCCGGTTACGCAGCACCTTTAAACCCATTGCCATATTAGCCGTTCCAGGGGCTGTGCTTTCCAGTGCAATCATTGCCATGCTGTTGAAATTTGGACTGGGACTGACTTGGATACCTGCTCTATTTGTAGGAGTAATTCTGGCAAACACTGATACAGTTTCCATGATTGCCGTATTTAAAGAAATACAAGTACCTTCTCGGCTTTCTGCGATCGTTGAAGGAGAAACCCTATTTAACGATGCCGCTGCCCTAGTTTCATTTAACCTGATTTTGCAAGTCTATTCCACAGGTTCACTGACCTTACTAGAAGGAATTCAACAAGTACTATTTATCTCTGTAGGAGGTTGCCTCGTAGGTTTAGTCTTAGGCTACTTAAGCATACCTATATTTTCCCGTTTAGATGATCCCCTTGGCAGTCTATTACTAACAGTGGCAGTTGCATTAGGAACCTTTCAAGTTGGTCAATCTCTCGGTGTATCAGGTGCTGTTGCTGTAGTTGTAGCTGGATTAATTTTCGGCAATGTTGGACTGTCTCGCAATACTTCTGCTTCCAATCGCATTACCTTGTTTAGTTTTTGGGAATATGCCAGTTTTACTGTCAACACCTTTATTTTTCTCCTAATTGGTGTAGAAATAAACCTAGTCACACTCTGGAGAACTTTACCTGCTATTCTACTAGCTGTTTTAGCTTATCAAGCTGGAAGAATTCTCACAGTCTATCCATTACTAACAGCAATTCATTGGTTTGACCGCCCAATTCCTCTGCGCTGGCAACATTTACTCTTTTTAGGCAACATCAAGGGTTCACTTTCGATGGCTCTGGTATTGAGTTTACCCAGTACCCTGCCAGGTCGAGAATTTCTGATTACTTTAGTCTTTGGTTGCGTGTTGGTGTCATTAGTCGGACAGGGTTTAAGTTTGCCTGGGCTAGTAAAACGCTTAAAATTATCTAAATTTTCAGAGGCACAGCACCAAGTTGAAGAAATGCAAGCTCAACTGATGACAGGTAAAGCAGCACAAGATGAATTAGATAGCTTGTTAAAGTCAGGAGTATTACCAAAATCCCTCTATGAAGAGATGCGTTCAGCTTATCAGGTGCGAATCGCTGGAGCAGAAAAGGCATTGCGGGAATTTTATAATCGCCGTCCAGACGAGTTAGGAGCGAAAAGAGATGATAGCTGTAAATTAGAAGCTATTCGCCGTCGTTTACTACTTGCAGAAAAAGGAGCGCTCAACGAAGCAATACGAAAGCGAATTCTTGCCGAAGATATTGCGCGGGGGCAGATACAAACTATTGATGAACAGTTACTCCAACTTGATGATGATTAATTAATAGCAATTTAAGACCATTATTTTGCTAATGAATCTTTGTCGCTATTTTGATTTTTAATGACCTTACCAGAACTGGTAAAAGAAATTCCTTGCTGAAAGTCAGTACCAATCATCACCGCTTCTACTATCGGTTCAGATATTTCTGTTGAGGCTACCCATTCGACAATAAAGTTTGCGCCTAAACCGCCACTGGTATTATTTCTATTAATAAAAAAATCTGTTGAAGCCAGTGCATCAAGTTGAATTGGTTGCTCTAAATAGTTCTTAACTAATTTACCATCTGAATCATAGTAGCGCACAGAAGTAATGATCAGCGGATTTGCCAAATCTGTATTGCGAATACTGAGCGTAGCCGCTAAATTAAAAATTTCCTGTCGATTGTGATGATAAATGTGAGAATAGACAGGCACATAAATTGTTTGACCCATTGCTATCTTGAAGTTTTTATCTAAAGTCACTATCTTTTGAGATGAGATTGTCTGAGTAGTATGAGATTGTGACTTAGATGAAATTTCTGTTGCTTTACAAGACGCAAGCAAAATTACTACAACCACTAAATAAATATGTAGATAAAACTTCATTAAAAATAAAGGAATCCTATTAGAGTTTTCAACAATTTATATAGATATTTTACCGCTTTATTACCAATTACCCATTACCCATTACCTATTCTCACACCCTTCGACAAAATCAATAACTTGGTGGACACACCCTGGCTTGGTGACAATCAGTATGGTTGAACCCGGTTCTAGCACTGTACTACCATTAGGAATCATTAAATCCTGATGAGGAAGGGGTTGGTAGCCAATAATTAGCGAGCCAGTAGGAAACCGAGAATCTTGGGCAATTTCAGCAACGCTACGATTGACTACATAACAATTTGTGGGAATAGAAAGTTTTAAAACCTCAATTTGCCCCTGGTCAAAATGCATCATTGATTCCACTTGCGGATACTCAATGGCATTCACCATTGTTGAAACTGCTAATTCCACAGTACTGATAATATGGTTGGCTCCTACTAAACGAAGTGGTTCAGCAAAATCGGGGTGACGCATTCGACTCAAAATATGGGGAACACCGTAGTGTTTGGCCAGAGTTACCAGCGCTAAGTTCAATGCATCACTTCTGAGGACAGCTGCTAAGGAATCGGCTTTACGAATTCCTGCTTCTAACAATACTTCTGTACTCACAGCACTGCCTTCAAAAGCCATTGCTCCTACTTGTTCACGGGCGTAGCGGCAAGCGGTAGAGTCAATATCAATGATGGCTACAGTATGCCCTAGTTCTACTAATTTTTGAGCCAAAGATAGCCCTACTAAGCCCGCTCCACCAATTAGCACGTACATAGTTGCTCCTGATACTCAAAAACGTTCTACTTTACTTTATAGGTAGGCAAAGCAATAAAGGGTGGGATATCCAAAAAAATCTGACTACTACTTCTTTAACTTTTGCGACATTCAGATGACGAATACGGGATCTATTGAGTATTCATGGAATAAAATAGCACCCTTTTGATCTGGGATATCATAAAATGTCATTGCAATCAGGGTTAGATGCCTTTCAACAAGGGCAATATCAAGAAGCAGTTTATCTCCTAGAGGAATTTTCCCAAAACTCCCTAGAACTCAACTCTCCAGATTACCTGACAGCCCAAATGTGGCTGATGAAAGCTTATCAAAAAACAGGCGATACAGAACAAGCGACAATTCTGTGGCAAAAGTTAATCAACAGCGAGAACCCACAGGTACGAGAATGGGCAGAACAAGACCGACCATTTTTCTCCTCAGCCAATCAGCCTAGCTTCCAAAAAGCGGGACGTGCAGCAGCCGTGGGAGTGAACTTGGCAATGGGAGGAGTAGGTGGGAGTTTAGCCCTAGCATCTGGTATCACCATAGCCTTGTTATTTGGGATGGTGTTTGTTTTAGGTTTAAGCCTAGTATTGATTGCCAGCAGTAGTGATCCTGTAACTGGACTAGCGATCGCGATCGCTATTACCTTAATATTCAATCTAGCAGCCTTTTTCTTTTCTCCCTTCCTCATGGACTTAAGCCAAAACTGGCTTTACAAGACCCGTTGGGTAAACTTAGCAGAAATCGAAAACCTCAGCCCAGAAACAGGAAAAATTATTCGCCAAGTCTGTCAGCAAAAAAACATCACCACCCCCCGACTGGGAATCATCGACGACCAAAACCCCACCGCTTTTACCTACGGTTCCTTACCTAACAGCGCCCGGTTAGTCGTCAGCCAAGGACTTTTCACCTACTTAGACGATGATGAAGTTGCTACCGTCTACGCCCACGAACTAGGGCATATAGTCCACTGGGACTTTGCCGTCATGACAGTAGCTTCCACCTTAGTCCAGATTTGCTACCTGGTTTACAGCACAGCCAGAAGATTTACCCGTGGTGGTGGCGATAACAAAATCAAAGACGCTTTAGAAACTGCTGGTTTTGTTGCTTACATCTTTTATATTATTGGTACTTACCTGCTGTTATATCTTTCTCGCACCAGAGAATATTTTGCAGACCACTTTGCAGCCGAAACCACAGGGAACCCCAACGGACTCTCCCGCGCCTTAGTCAAAATCGCCTATGGCATCGTCGAAGAAGGTTCACGCGCCCAAGAACCCAGCCGTTTAATCGAAGGAACTCGCGCTTTAGGCATTTATGACCACAAAGCCGCAACCACAACCGGTACCGCTTACCGCATCTCCTCCGACCCGCAAAAAATTGGTCGCATCTTTTTGTGGGATATGTTTAACCCTTGGGGTTGGTGGATGGAATTAAACTCAACTCATCCCCTCACAGGTAAACGAGTCCGCGCCCTTAGCACCTATGCAGAACAACTGGGTTTACCCACAGAGTTTGACATGGGAAAAGTCATGGGTGAAGGTAAAAACCTGAATAAGAGTAAGCTTTACGGCAACTTCTTCTTAGATGTTGTCTTATATGGTGCAGAAGCGATCGGTTTATTCCTTGGCTTATTTATCGGTGTGTTGATGTTCTCAGTTTCAACCACCTCCAACCCAGGTTTAATGCTGGGTGCGCCATTTATTGGTTTAGGAATCGGCATATTAATCAAAGCTTTCGTCATGTTTCCCGACTACAGCAAAGCCATACCCACAGATATTCTCACCTTAATGTCAGACCCCTATGCAAGTCCTTTGCGTGGACAACCTGCCAAATTACAAGGGGAATTAATTGGTCGTGGTGACGCTGGTTATAAATTTGGTTCTGACTTGAAACTCCAAGACCCCAGCGGAATGCTTTATTTACATTACGCCTCACGTTTTGGCCCCATTGGTAACTTCCTCTTTGGGATGAAGCGGGTAGAAACCTTAATTGGTCAACAAGTGGGAACTATTGGTTGGTTCCGTCGGGGAGTTATGCCTTGGATGGATTTAATCCAACTAGAAGGCGAAAACGGTACAATTGTCAACAGTTACCATCGCTTCTGGTCATTTATACTTAGTGGCGGATCAATTATCCTAGGACTGGCGTTGATTGTGCTTTTTAGCAGCAACTAATTTGCTGTCAAAGCCTTTCTGATTTATCCAAGCTGTATTTTTTACTATTCCCCACAACTACCGTGGGGAATTTTATTAATATTTCCTTCTTTCTTCTCTTCGCGAATGCGGTTCATTGAATCATTATTTTTCATCAAACAAATAGCTAAAACCTTTGGAGTCAAGTAATGTTTCCAACTAGATTAAAAAAATGGATTATCTTTCCTCTATTACTAATAGTAGTATTTTTGAGTACAATTACCTTGAGCCTAATTATTCAACATCAACCTGCGATCGCTGTTAAAGAACAAGACTGGGATAGATTTCTCAAAACCAAAGACTTTACTACAGCAGTCAATGAAGTTGAAAAACACTGGGAAAGAGATTATGAAGAGTATTTTAACCAAAATCTTGGCGAATTTTCACTCAGGGCTGAAGATATAGCAAAAACTCTTTCTAATCTATCTCAACAAACTGCCACAAAACCTGCGGTAATCTGGATATGGCCGCGAGACAAACAACTACAACTAGTAATAATTACTCCCGGCAAAAAGCCAGAAGTTTATAGTATCAAAAATGCAGATAATGAAACTTTAATTAATCTTGTCAAAAAACTAAAGGCAGAAATCACTAGTCCCAGTAGACGTAGGACTAAATCATATTTAAAGCCAGCCCAAAAACTATATGAATGGATGGTCAGACCATTAGAACCTACTCTCAAAGCCGAGAAAATAGATACATTACTCTTTTGTTTAGGTGCTGGTTTACGGACTTTACCCTTAGCAGCATTGCATGACGGAGAAAGTTTTTTAGTAGAAAAGTATAGTATTGCTCGGATTCCTGCTTTTAACCTGATCAAAACTGACTACAATAAAATTAAAAATGCACAAGTTTTGGCTATGGGTGCGTCCGAATTTTCTCAACTGGAATCTTTACCAGCCGTACCAGTAGAATTGGAAAGAATTACTCAAGAATTGTGGTTAGGTAAACAATTTGTCAATCAACAGTTTACAGTCAAGAATTTACAAGAACAGAGAAAAAAACAGCCTTTTGGAATTATTCATTTAGCTACCCATGCAGAGTTTAAACCAGGAAAACCTCATCAATCTTATATTCAGTTCTGGGGTAATGAAAGAATAGGGTTAGATGAGATTGAAAAATTGAAATTAGGTCAACCACCGGTAGATTTATTAGTTCTGAGTGCTTGTAGAACCGCATTGGGAGATCAAGAAGCAGAATTAGGTTTTGCGGGGTTAACAGTGAAGTCAGGAGTGAGATCAGTGTTAGCAAGTCTTTGGAATGTTAGCGATATGGGAACCTTAGCTTTAATGACAGAATTTTATCAACATTTACAGAAGACACCACTAAAAGCAGAAGCACTCCGACAAGCGCAAGTTGCCATGCTAACAGGGAAAGTAAGTTTGCGAATGGGTAAGTTACAAGGATCTAGTCAGGATTTACAACTTCCACCAGAGTTAGCAGAATTGGGAAATGAAACTTTTTCCCACCCTTATTATTGGTCTGCTTTTACAGTTATTGGTAATCCTTGGTAACAAGCTGTGTATCAAAAATATAATATTTGCGCTTGGGTAAGCATGATAAATAAATACTATGTTTTATTTTGTTTGACTCAAAGCAAATTTCTATGGTACAAGCCCTTTCTACTCGATTTCGCCAAATCATTACTTACCTTGCCAGAAAGCATTATATCTCCCTAGGATTAATAGGCGGAATGTTAGTATTATTACTGATATCTGCTCCCGGACTTGCCCAAAACCCAGAATCGCCACAACCTTTATTAGTAGCTACAAGAGAAATACCACCCTTTGTATTTTCTGATCAAGGTAAGTTATCAGGATTTAGTATTGATCTTTGGGACAGCATCGCCAAGCAGATGAATGTAGAATCTAAATTTGTTGAATATCCAACTGTAGCAGACTTATTAACTGCCGTTAAAGATAGTAAAGCCGACTTAGGAATTTCCGCCATTTCCATTACAGCCCAACGTCAGGAAAATTTTGATTTTTCCTTACCCATGCTTGCTTCAGGACTTCAGATTTTAGTACCCAAGCAAGTAACAAGCGGTAATTCTTTATCCAATATTTGGCAATTATTTTTCTCTGCGGGCTTGTTGCAAGTGATTGGTGTAGCCTTAGTACTGGTGATAATTGCAGCCCATATAATTTGGTTATCTGAACGTCATCACCCAGATGGGATGATTCCCAAATCATACTTTCCTGGTATTTTCAAAGCTTGTTGGTGGGCAGCTGCCACATTAGGGGCGCAAGTTGACGAAATGCCCAAAGGTCCTATCGGCAGAATTTTAGCTATTATCTGGATGTTTATCGCTATTATTTTCGTCGCTTACTTTACAGCTAGTGCTACGACAGAGTTAACAGTACAGCAACTTCAAGGTGATATTAGAAGTATCAACGATCTTCCAGGTAAAGTAGTAGCAACAACCTCTGGGAGTACGGCAGCAGCATACCTGCGAGAAAAAAAAATTACCGTTTCAGAATTTCCTAAAATTGAACAAGCTTATGATGCACTACTAAACAAAAAAGTAGCTGCTATTGTATTTGATGCTCCTGTACTCCTATTTTATGCAGCCAATGAAGGCAAAGGTAAGGTAGAAGTTGTTGGTAGTATTTTCCGGGAAGAAAACTACGGTATAGTTCTACCTAACGGAAGTCCCTATAGGAAAAAAATCAACAGAGCTTTACTCAATTTACGAGAAGATGGAACTTATCAAGCCTTGTATGAAAAGTGGTTTGATACAAACAAATCATAGAGGGTGTTTGAAAAGTTTTGGGCGAATATAATTCGCTACTACACAAACGAAGTCCACCTGCGTGGACTAATGAAAAATTAAGGTTTTTAACCCGCGCAGGCGGGTTTTGTCTGTATAGCCGCGACTTCTAGTCGCCAGGGCTAGTAATAAATTAGACTTTTCAAACATCCTCTTAGAGTAGATTTGTAATAATGCCTCCGGCAGGCTAGACCAAAGTAATTACCCCTGAGCAAGTTTAGCCTTTGCTTGTTGCCAAAGTGCATCTAACTCTTCCAAACTATAATCTGTCAGAGGACGATCAATAACGTCCTCCATTTTTTGCAACCGTTGAATAAATCGCTGACTTGTACCTTGCAAACCTGTACTAGGATCAAGATTATGCCATCTAGCAACTTGAATAATTGCAAATAGTAAATCACCTAATTCTGATTCTTGTCTTTCTTTGGTTTCTTCAGCTAAAGCTTGTTGAAATTCCCCTAACTCTTCGTGAAATTTACCCCAAACTTCATCCACATTATTCCATTCAAAACCAACATTAGCAGCCTTTTGAGAAATCTTCATGGCCGCATTTAAAGGGGGAAGACTACGCCGATAACGACTAAGTTTATCACTGAGTTTTTGTGCTTCTGGTGTTTCTCCCTTTTCTGCTGCTTTGATAGTTTCCCAATTTTGACGTACCTCATCAATATTTTGTACAGTCACATCACCAAAAACATGAGGATGACGACGAATCAACTTTTGAGAAATACCCTCAGCCACCTCTTGTAGAGAAAAATCACCGACTTCACTAGCAATTTGAGCTTGTAATACCACCTGTAATAATAAATCACCTAACTCTTCTACGATCGCTCTTTTATCCCCAGTTTGAATCGCATCAACCACTTCATAAGCCTCCTCAATCACATAAGGCGTAAGGCTTTCGGGAGTTTGTGCCAAATCCCAAGGACAACCTCCAGGCGATCGCAATTTCGCCACCACATCAATCAACTCCTGCAAAGCCACCAAAATCTCATTACCTGCCATAAAACCTCCGCGAACCTTTGCGCTTACCTCAGCGTCCCTCTGCGTTTTTTAACCGTCTTTACTCCCTTCCGCCTCTTCATTTTGCCACTAGGAAGTAACCCTTGCATCCCCTGCTTTTGAAACCGCTTATAAGCCGAATTACTCCAATCGCTGAGAGAGTGACTCATAGCCCCCAACTCAAACCCCACAAACAAAGCAAAAAATTCCCCATAATAGAGAAAGAGCGATCGCCCCACTCCCCTCCAAACATCCCCCCAATTCAACGCCACATTAGCCAATTTATCGAAAACTACCAACACCAAAATTCCGACAACAGCCAAAAAACTCGTCAGATACACCACCCGCAAAGTTGTGCCAATAATTGGCCCATGTGACAAAAAAGATCGATGACGCAGACTTTTTTGATAAGGTAGCCAAATCCAACGCAAAAACCCCCAACGCTGAAATTGACGGGAATAAATATCTAAGTCAGGGCCAAACATCAGCCCCCCAAACATAAATCCACCCGCTACCAACAAAGTCATATTACTGCTGTGAGTCGAAACCAAAGTCACACCAGCCACAAATGGCAAAGACCAGATAGTAATGCGATCGTGCGTCTGACCAGAGGGCATCTTTTAAGATAGAGTGCGGTTAGCTCGGCATTTAGCCCGTACTGAGTCAGTATAGTGCATAGACAAAAAAATTTTCAAAATACTTGCAAAATTTTCAAACCCTGTGCTATATTAAATAAGTGACAAAAACGGGCGGTTAGCTCAGTTGGTAGAGCGCCTGCCTTACAAGCAGGATGTCATCAGTTCGAGTCTGGTACTGCCCATTTCCCGTTTTCATTACTGCATTCATTTTTTTTGAGTGCGATCGCTACTCTCGCAGCAGTCATGGCGCTGAGAGTTTATTTTGGTAGTCTTTAGACGAATTTTGCTATTAGGCTTAAAATTGATTCTGAGGCGGTTGTTGAGAATCAAATAGCCTTGGATATTGATGATGTGGAAATATTTTTATGGTTAATTATAGTTGATTAATGTTGGTTTATGCCTCTGGCACACTTCGTGAACGTTCTATTGCTCCGCGAACGTTTACGTTCCACAACCCAACCTACAAGATCAGCGAACTGACAAGTCAGCGCTTGCGCTATCGCACTACGCTATCTTCTTGGGGTTTCATTCCGAATAGTACCATCTGGCATGATGGTATTAATGAAAGTAACTCCCTCCAGCTTGGCACCTTCCAAATTAACCCCAGTCAAGTTAGCATCTTTGATATAAGTACGCTCCAAAATAGCGTTGCTCAAGTTAGCTCCAGTCAAGTCAATACTCATCAAATCGGTAGCGTGCAAATCGGCACCACTGAGATCAACACCTCTCAAATCCCCACGAAACGAAGTGTAGTGTTCGCGTAGCATTCTGAAGGAAAGAATCTCTTGAGATGCTATAGCAATCCGGCACGTTAACGCGAACGTTTCGCTACACTCAGCATGACAAAACAGGATCATTTATTTTGTGGCTTACTCTTACCCACTCAAAACAGAAACCACTGCTAGTCACGACAGATAGAAGTCAGCAACTTACAGCGGTTTCTTTGTAGGAAGATAATTCAATAAAATGGGAAAATCCGAATTAACTACATCAACTAAGGTGGACAACATTCGCAATCTACTAATCAGAATTGTGCATCCTTTATTCCAACTAGGCAGGCATTTCTGGTTGTGCGTTCAAAAACCTCCAATAACAACTTGATGGGATTAAGGCGAAAACACATTCACAGGAAGCAACAACCTAAAAGAGATTGCGAGGACATTAGAGCAGAAGGCACAGGCTCTAAGTCAGCCGGGTTGGTTTGAACTTTTAACCTTTCTGTACCCTGCTCTTAATCTATCATGAGTTTTTTTATCTGTGGAGTATATTTACTAAACTTGAAATTCATTAATCTATCGCAACAATTATGGAATCTTCCTTAAGATTATTGCGATCGCATATCCTGAAAAATAGGCCAAATAACAGCATCTATGCTTAGTATTCCCAAAAACTTCCTCAACTCAACTCAAACACCCCACAGCGGCTACCATTGGGACGGTACAAACCGCCGCTTCTTTGAAGGCTGGTATTATCGCGTCACATTGCCCGAAATTCGGCAAACATTCGCCTTCATGTACTCCATCGAAGATCCAACTGGTGGGAAGCCTTACAGTGGCGGTGCAGCCCAAATCCTGGGCATAAATGATGAATACCTCTGTCGTACCTTTCCTGATGTCAACAAATTTTGGGCGAGTCGGGATGTCTTAGCTTTAGGACATTGGGGAAAAACAAATGTTCAGGTTTCTCCCTTATATCTCCTCCCCACAGAATTTGAGCATCATATTCAAGAAGGCTATCAAGCCACCGCTACCTTAAACCAAGGCATAATTACCGATCCTGCCACAGGTAATTATTGCCGATGGCAATATGAAATTAAGCCCATATATGCTTGGGGTAATCAAAATAGCATTCAGCAATCAACCGCCGGTTGGCTATCATTTTCGCAGATATTTGAACCAGGATGGCAAATTTTAATGGCTCATGGTTTAGCCACTGGTTCGATAAACTGGAATGGCAAAATTTACGAATTTACCAACGCGCCAGCTTACGGTGAGAAAAATTGGGGTGGTGCTTTTCCACAAAAATGGTTTTGGCTCAATTGTAATTATTTTGACAATGAACCTGATTTAGCACTAACAGCCGGTGGCGGAAAACGTGGTGTATTGTGGTGGATGGAATCTGTAGCCATGATTGGTATCCACTACCAAGGCAAGTTTTATGAATTCGTTCCTTGGAACTCACAAGTAAACTGGGAAATTCAGCCTTGGGGAAAATGGCAAATGCGAGCCAAAAACTCTAACTATGAGGTTGAATTGACAGGTATTACTGATTTACCAGGTACAGCCCTACGCGCACCCACAACAGATGGTTTAGCATTCTGTTGTCGAGATACCATGCAAGGAAAATTAGATTTAGAATTGCGTGAACTCACTGGAGGCAAATCTAAAATTATTCTGAAGGCACAAAGTCATCTTTGTGGTTTAGAAATAGGTGGAGACGGTTGGGAGAATATTTGGCAATCTTTGTAAAACTACTGCTATAATTGTAAATGCTTCACAGTTGGGGTTGTAGCTCAGTTGGATAGAGCGGACGCCTCCTAAGCGTCAGGTCGTGCGTTCAAGTCGCACCAGTCCCGTATGTATAATAGTTATACTAAACACGGTTAGGTCTTGGACTTTTCTAAAACTGGGAAAACCCTAGATGTGTAGGGGTAATTCATGAATTACCCCTACCTATAGAATCAAATAATTAAGCCGTTTTGAGTATAGAACCATAACGAATAAACCTAAATGTGACAAAAGAAGTTACATCACAGAAAACGAGAATCATGATCCTGTTTGATCTCATTGTCTAAAAACGATTGTAAGTATTCAGGCTAGAGAATACTCCAAGTCAGGAAAATCAAGGCTTTGTGAGTCACATTTGATGATTTTGAGCGAGTATTAGTTCTTTCTATTCCTGATTTCATCAGCGTTCTGACTCCTTCTTCCTCAGGACTTACGCAAAATAGAACGAAATTAGGGGTAATTTATGAATTACCCCTACGTGATAATAAGGTTTTCAGGCACATCTTCCTGAACTCCTGAACTCCTGACTCCGAACTCCTGACACCGAACACCGAACACCGAACACCGAACACCGAACTCCTGACTCCTGAATTCTTACAAACAATTTAATAAATAAATGGGTTTTAACCCCTATGATGATTTGTCCGATCTAGGTTAGGATAATTCATCGAAGAGAGTAATCAGGACTATATCGTGATTTAATCCTTCTCAACATAAAAATACTCCCAACCCTGATTTGGGTAAATTTTACCTAAGTCTTTTATCCTACATAATTTTTAGAAAAAATTCTGGTCTTTGCAGACACACCTAGAGAGTCTTGAATAAGCTACTGTTTACGGGTCAGTCTTTACGGCTTATATCTTTTATCTTGCCAATTGTGGTGTGGTGGGGATACAAGGAAGTACAAAACCGGATTGTACATCCACAAGCCATGTTAGTTTTGGGCGGTTCTACTAGACGTTTAGAAAGGGAGAAATTCACAGCGGATTTTGCAAAGGATCACCCAAATATACCAATATGGATTACTGGAGGTAGTCCACCTAGATATACAAAACAAGTATTTACTAAAGCAGGCGTTGATCCCCGGCGTTTGCACTTGGATTATGAAGCTGTAGATACAGTTACTAATTTTACTACGTTGGTAGATGAATTGCAAGCTCGTGGCATTAAAAGCGTTTATTTAATTACTTCCGATTTTCATATGCGTCGTGCTTGTGTCATCGGTGAGATTGTTTTGGGGAGTCGGGGAATTGAGTTCAAATCTATATCAGTTCCCTCGGAAACATCGCCGGAACCTATTGAAAAATCTATCCGTGATGGAGTTAGAGCCATCTTGTGGGTAGCAACTGGTTACACAGGTGCTGAACAAGGTAAAAAATAGACAATAATTTTTGACGATGTAGGGGATAGGGAGCAGGAGAAAGATAAAATTTATCCCCAGCCACAGTGCCTAGTCCTCCCAATCCCCAGTCTCATAGAAAAAAATCCCTGCCAATATCCCCACAATTTGATACCCTAGCTTAAACAGATTTGAGAAAAGTGAAAGCGTGGAAATTCAACTTGGGCGGGGAAAAATAGCTCGTAGAGCATACGGAATTGATGAAATTGCTCTAGTCCCTGGGAACAAAACACTCGATCCGAGTTTGGCAGATACTAGCTGGCGTATTGGCAATATTGAGCGAGAAATCCCTATTATTGCCAGTGCAATGGATGGTGTTGTCGATGTAGAGATGGCTGTGCGTTTGTCCCAGCTAGGGGCTTTGGGCGTAATTAATTTAGAGGGTGTCCAAACTCGCTATGCAGATCCCGAACCGATTCTAGATCGGATTGCGTCTGTGGGGAAAGATGAATTTGTTGCCCTCATGCAAGAACTCTATGCCGAACCAATAAAGCCGGAATTAATTGAAAAACGTATTCAGGAAATTAAACAACAAGGTGGCATTGCGGCAGTGAGTGCTACTCCAGCAGGTGCTAGTAAATTTGGTGAGGTGGTGGCCAAAGCTGGGGCTGATTTATTTTTTATCCAAGCTACAGTCGTTTCTACAGACCATTTGTCACCGGAGTCTGTTATACCGCTTGATTTGGCAGAATTTTGCCGTTCTATGCCCATTCCTGTGGCGCTGGGCAATTGTGTCACCTATGAAGTGACTTTGGATTTGATGAAAGCTGGAGCCGCTGCGGTATTGGTAGGAATTGGGCCTGGTGCTGCTTGTACTTCGCGTGGGGTGTTGGGTGTGGGTGTACCTCAAGCAACAGCGATCGCAGATTGTGCGGCAGCACGAGATGATTATTATCGGGAAACTGGTAACTATATCCCAGTCATTGCCGACGGCGGTTTAATTACAGGTGGAGACATTTGTAAGTGTATCGCCTGCGGTGCTGATGGTGTCATGATTGGTTCTCCCTTTGCTAGAGCCGCTGAAGCCCCTGGACGGGGTTATCACTGGGGTATGGCAACTCCTAGCCCAGTATTGCCCCGTGGTACTCGCATTCGCGTTGGTACTACTGGTACTCTAGAGCAAATACTTACAGGCCCGGCTGGATTAGATGACGGTACTCATAATCTTTTAGGAGCCTTAAAAACTAGCATGGGTACATTAGGAGCCAAAAATATTCAAGAAATGCAACAAGTTGAAGTTGTCATTGCTCCTTCTCTACTAACTGAAGGAAAAGTTTACCAAAAAGCTCAACAATTGGGCATGGGCAAATAAAGAAAGCTACTGAGTACTGGGAAGAGGAAAGGGAGCAGGAGGAAAACACTCACAAGGGTAGGTTTTTAACATTGTCTATGAAGGCTGGACTGGGAAGACTTGGAGGGAAAGTAGACAAGGAAGATTTTCTCCGCAAAATAGTCTTTTAACGGTGTGTTGTTGTTACCAAAAAACATCATCCTGTAGTTTTTTCCTCCCTTGTCACCTTGTCCACCTTGTCGCCCAAGTCTTGCCCTCACGAGAATGTAAAAAACCTACACCTGTCAGCCTCTCCTCTGCCCCCTGCCCCCTGCCTCCAAGAAATTTTTCCAGTACCCTAAACAATCACGGGAAAAATCTCATCTGTCGCCTACAATAGAGATAGCGGAGACGCATGTTTCCGTTCACTCCTCACACCACACTCCGCCCGGACTACTGTTCGGGCGGTTCCTTATCAAGCTTCTTTGCAAATGTACATTCTTTACTCCCAAGCAGATGTTTTTGCTATGGTAGAATTTTCACGAAACTCAGAAATATAATAGTCAAAGGTTTTTAGGAATGTCAGCAGCCGATAGTGTTACGGATGAGAATTTTGATCAAAACGTACTTCAAAGTGATGTACCCGTTTTAGTAGACTTTTGGGCCCCTTGGTGCGGACCTTGCCGCATGGTAGCTCCTGTTGTTGAGGAAATCGCCGCTCAGTATGAAGGTCAACTAAAAGTGGTGAAAGTCAACACGGATGAAAATCCCCAAGTTGCCGGTCGGTATGGTATCCGCAGCATTCCCACATTAATGATTTTTAAAGGCGGACAAAAAGTGGATATGGTTGTAGGTGCTGTGCCTAAAACTACATTATCTACAACTCTAGAAAAGTATCTTTGACATCAATCAAGTTACAAAATTCTCTTGAGTTATCCATTGACTCTAGTTTTAGGTGAATATTTGTCAACTATTTAAGTTAAGAGGCGCAAACTTTGCGTCTCTGAAAAACTTTTTCCACAAAAGTGGAATGTTGAACAGCTACCAAGGATGTATCTTTTCCAGAGGATACATCCCTATTTTGTTTTTGCTTTTTAAGAATATACACGGGAGAACCTGAGTTCGGAGTTTCTCCTTAGGAGACGCTACGCGAACGGAGTTTCTCCTATGCCTACGGCACGGCTTCGCCGAACGGAGACGCTACGCGAACGGAGTTATGATTTTTAAGGGCGAGAGAATAAGGGTTTGAGACTCTTACTGGGGGGAGTTTTCCAGAAATTATCTTATGTCGAACTCAGGTGGGAGAGTATTAAGGCATTGATAAATGAAAGACAAAATTTAGATAAAATATAATGCCATTGTTATGGCAGTTCTCATGAATTCATCTGCATCGTTTGAAATATTAGAATCTCTCCAAGCCGATATTGTTGAATTAATAGATCGTTTACCAACTTTAAAGCATCGGCAATTTATCCAGCAGGCACTTGCTACCATAGTGCGTCTAGCTGATGATGACATTGATCGTCTTGATTGGAAAATATTATCTGCTGCTTTAGCAGATATGGAAGGAGGTTTTCAACTCTTTTATGGTTATCGACACGTTCGCAAAGTTACTATTTTTGGTTCTGCTCGTTTAGCGCCAGAAACACCTGAATACCAGATGGCAGTTGAATTTGCTCGTGCTGTTTCTCAATTGGGCTTTATGGTGATGACAGGGGGTGGTGGTGGTATTATGCAAGCTGGTCAAGAAGGTGCAGGAAGAGAAAATTCTTTTGGCTTAAATATTCAGTTGCCTTTTGAGCAGCAGGCCAACCATTTTATTGATGGTGATCCTAAACTGATTCACTTTAAGTATTTCTTTACTCGCAAACTGTTTTTACTCAAAGAAAGTGATGCGGTAGCTCTGTTTCCTGGTGGTTTTGGTACTCAAGATGAAGCTTTTGAATGTATCACATTAAGCCAAACAGGTAAATTTGGCCCAGTTCCTGTAGTTTTAATTGATCCTCCTGGTGGTGATTATTGGCGCTCTTGGAGTGAATATATCAATCATCAATTGGTGGCAAAAGGTCTTGTTAGTCCAGATGATCCTAGTCTGTACACGATTACAGATAATTTGGAAGTTGCTTGCAATGCTATTACTCGTTTTTACCAGGTTTATCACTCTAGTCGTTATGTAGGTGATCAGTTAGTAATTCGTCTCAAACAAGATTTATCAGATCACAAATTAGAACAACTGAATGAGAATTTCAGTGATATTCTTGTCAAAGGCAGAATTCAAAAAAGTCAGATATTACCTCAAGAGGGTCAAGATGACACATCTGAGCTACCCCGTTTAGTTTTATACTTCAATCAGCGGGATTTGGGACGTTTATATCAAATGATTGCGGTCATTAATGAAATGTGTATTCCTTCTCCTGATGAAGCTGCACATCCAGAAAGGAAATAGGCTCTATTACGAATGCTTTTGGGGAAAAAAGCTGGTTTGATCTAGGATATAGCATTTCCCAGTCTAATGAAGTACACACCAATTTATTCACTGTTAAGAGTTCCCGAAAACGAAAAAACTTTGTACCTCACGAGCATGGGAACGGCTATAAGTGAACCTTTTTACACTAGATATTTATTTCTGCTGTGCTGCACTAGGGTAAGATTTTCAATACTTTTAATTTTCAAGTTAGACCGTGTTGATAATACTAAGAATAATCTTCATCGTCTACAAGAAAAATTATTTTCCAACAGGTAAAGAGCAATAATTTGAGATTTAATTTATCCATGTAATCAAAGGATTTAAAAAAATAAACCTGGAAATATTTGGTTAATTTAACTCTAATTTTAGATGGAGTAATTATCTAAACAATGTAATACATCCTACTTCCAAATATTCAGAACACTAGTTATTATGACTCAATGCTGACGAGGGTAGATGAAGCTTGTATAGTTAAGCTGTCGATGATTGAGCTTTCCTGATGGCAAGCATCCAAACGATAAAAAATGCGGTTTTAAAGCGCGATCGCATAACCTAAGGAAAACAAGCTACAGATCGACTGAGAAATCTCCCTGCACACTAAAAAAACAATATCAGACATCTGAACAAAGATAGAGGAATTAAATATGCTGGAATTATTAGGTTCAGGTTTGGTTTCACTTTGGCTCGATATGGCTGGGGTCAAGATCAAGCCTTTAGATGCTTTAGATGCATTGGCTTGGCAAAGTAGTCCGGGCTTTGTCATTGCCCCTGATCCCAACCCAGCGGGGGCTATGACTGTACAAGAATATCTCAAAGACCTGATTACCTCCAAGGTAGTAACCCAGGATCTGATCAAGCACCAGGGAATTTGGTTACAGTCTGGGCCAATGCTCATGGCTAATCACCAAGGGACAATGCCTCTACCCGCAGCATCTTTAACTAAGGTAGCGACTTCACTAGCGGCTTTTAAAACTTGGGGGCCAGACCATCAATTCGAGACTTTGGTTAGTACTACAGGCTCAATTGTCAATGGGGTCGTTCAGGGTGATTTGGTGATTACTGGTAGTGGTGATCCGATGTTTGTGGGTGAGGAAGCGATCGCTCTTGCTAATGCTCTCAACAAAATTGGCATCAAGCAGGTAAA
Source organism: Anabaena sp. EIM26 (assembly GCF_057568715.1). Classification (NCBI taxonomy): domain Bacteria; kingdom Bacillati; phylum Cyanobacteriota; class Cyanophyceae; order Nostocales; family Nostocaceae; genus Anabaena; species Anabaena sp. EIM26. Next base: position 5,911,006 of record NZ_CM172472.1, read on the forward strand.
GGGTAATTTGGTAATTACTGGCAATTTCGCCATGAATTTTCAACGCAATCCCCTCTTAGCTGGTCAATTACTCAAACAAGCCCTAGATCATAAAACGTGGAATCGTTCTGTGATTTACCAATACTCAATCATGCCCAAGGGAACGCCCAAACCCCAAATTGTCATTGCTGGTAAGGTTAAAGTCGCACCACAACCTAACCCTCAACAAACCTTACTGGTACGTCATCTTTCTTTACCCTTAAAGGAACTAATTAAGGAGATGAATATTTACAGTAATAACGACATGGCAGAAATGTTAGCTGAGTCGGTGGGAGGTGCAAATGTAGTTAAAGCTACTGCTGCTAACCTGGCTAGGGTTCCCCAGTCAGAAATTCAATTAATTAATGGTTCTGGATTGGGACGAGAAAATCGTATTTCCCCTAGAGCAGTATGTGCCATGTTCATGGCGCTACAAAATGCAGCTTCTACCTATAATCTGACTTTAGGTGATTTGTTTCCTATGTCTGGGTTAGATCACCGGGGGACAATGCACTCTAGACATATGCCCGCTGCGACTATCATGAAAACTGGAACTCTCAGCGATGTGAGTGCTTTAGCCGGAGTTGTTCCTACACGCGATCGCGGTTTAGTCTGGTTTGCGATCATCAATCGTGGTAACAATGTGTCAAGTTTCCGTGCCGAACAAGATAAACTTTTGCAACATCTGGTAAAACAATTGCAAGTGTCCGCTGGTGTTCCTACTGTCCTTACTCCTCACTCGGCTACACAGTCATTACCAAAATTAGGTTCAGTTCAGAGAAACGAAATTTTATATAGAAGTTAGGAATTGGTAATTGGTGATTGGTGATTACAGCAGTTTGCAAAGCGTGGCGTTAGCCCTAAATCCGTGATAGTAATTGGGTGATTCTACTTCCCAACATACCATCACCCTAATAACTACCATCCTGGGGAATAATTTCTGTTAGCACTCGCCCTTTAGAACTGCCACCTTTGACAACAATATTTTCTGTTTGCAAATTCCCAATAGCTGTTTCACCTGTGAAATTTAATTGCGGGTCAACTTGGCGATAAACTATATTTCCTTGGGCTTCTAATAGTTTTCTGTCTAAATACCAAGTGAGTTTATTTGATTTTAAAGACTGACGACGTTGCCCTACTGCATTGACATTGCCTGTTAAATAAACTGTTTTTTGTGGTATTCTCATCTCCCCTTGATTTCCCGTTACAGTTACATTTTCAGTCTTGTGAAAAACACGCACAGGGGCATTTGTTTTCACAATTTCTTGGTTAATGTTCCAGGTCATAGAGTTACTAGTTATCTGCATAGATGGGTCTAGTAACTCTAATTGGGCTTTTGGTTGAATAGTAGCAACTTTTGTTTTTAAATTAATTTCTGCTGCATTTCCTCGACCACGATCAGTTATTTTATTATCTTTATAGCGGTCAATTTGAATAGGACGATCACCAATTAATTTCTCTTCTTTGACTTGCCAAATTAAATGCTCAGTTCGCATTTGCAATTGTGGATCATTAGCAGTTGCAACTACTTTTCCAGAAAATTCTACCCGTTGTTCACGGGTTTTTACTCTTGCTTCCTGGGCAGTAGCTTTTAATTGTTTATGATTACCATTTAACTGATTACGAACAATTAATAAATCTTCTTTGGGTCGCCATTCTAATTCATTTCCTTGCAAGACTACACCATTGACAGGATCTGTAGCCAGAATTTTACCTCTGAGCAACAGTTGTTTACCGTCTTGCTGAATGTCGGCTTTTTCTGCTTTAATCGTGTAAACTACTTTGCCATCTTGATAAAGTTCGCCATCAGGATTTTCAGCCTCACCAATTTCTTTTTCTTTGGTATATTTGGCTCTAATAGCTTTAACTTTCCAAATTGGTCTGCCTACTTCATCAAATTGTTCTAAAGCTACACCAAAGAAAGTCAACTTACTATCTCTATTTTGGTTAGATGCATCCCCTGGATCTGGTTTAGTAGAAGATGGAGTTCCACAGGAAAATAAACCGATGACCAAAAATAAGGTCAAAGGCAGGTAAGACCAATTTTGTGGCAATTTAAAATTTTCCCATAATTTTTTCCATGACCATGAATAGAAGTGGGGGTAGTTGGTTTTACTTCCCCCCTGAAGTTGTAAATTTCTGCTTCCATTCGTCCTGCCTTTTTGATGTTGCATTATTCAGGAATTTCTAGATGTCCTTCACTATCTCGATGCTCATCCAAAAAACCCATACTAGATAAAGGTCGATATGGATAGCTTTGACGGGGTGTTTTTTGGATATCTTCTTTGATGGCTTCTAAATCAATATAGCGATCGCTCACATTAATTAAGCTATCACTAGTCATCGATCGCAAACTCACCACTTCTACCCGCACACCCCGATAGCTGACCGAATTTACAGCATAAGCCAAATCGCCGTCACCGCTAACTAAAACTGCGGTATCATAGGAATCAACAAGAGCCATCATATCAACAGCTATTTCTACATCCAAGTTAGCTTTTTTTGAGCCATCTGGCAGTTGTACCAAATCCTTAGCAATGACTCTGTAACCATTGCGACGCATCCAGAGCAAAAATCCCTGTTGTTTCTCATTTGTTCGGTCAACACCAGTATAGAAAAAAGCCCGCAACAGCCTTGATCCTCCAGTTAATCGACATAAAAGCTTAGTGTAATCAATTTCAATTCCTAATTGCAAAGCCGCATAAAATAAATTTGAGCCATCTATAAATATGGCTACACGACCACGATTTTCTAAAACTTGTTCTGGTGTAAATATTGAGTCGTTTTCCAAATTATTCAACATTGTTCTCATACCTCAGTTTTTATCCCTGTTATTTTTGATAGAAATCACTAATACCTTTTTGGATTTTGGTGAAGCAGCGCAATTTTGGGGGTTTACCCCATGTAGCTTGCTTTCCGGTAGGGATTGCTGTGCTACTTTGTGGAGCTGCGCTGATCACCCGAATGGATTGGGAATCGCTTTGTGCATCTAGGTTATGTACATCCCATTTTTCTTTCTTGGTATAACTTTTACATACTTGTTAGATTGGCTTATGATAATTTTCCGGGGCTAAATTAAGTTAAGCCCCGATTCAGTCTTTAAAGTGAATCAAAAATTGGCAGTACTAATCGTTTTTTAGTGGTTCTATACGTTTAAAAATTGGTTGGGGTGTACCCAACTGTTGTTTATCTGAAAGTAAGCCCCATTTTGCATGGTTTGTGAAAGGAGCAGCAATTGAACTTTCTGGTTGATTGTTAAAGTTTATGCCCCATCCTAGTTGCTGATAAATATCACTGCTGATATTAGGAATAATTGGAGATAGGAGATAAGCTGCTAGTCTCACAGATTCGAGAACTGTGTACAGCACTGCTTCTACTTCTTCCTGTTTTCCTTGCTTATATAATGACCAAGGAGCTTGTTCATCAATAAACTTGTTGCTGGCTTGTACTAGTGAAAGAACAGCTAGACAAGCTTCACTGAACGCTGGTGTCTCATAGGCTTGTTTCACCTGCTCCCCTAGACGTAAACCAATCGCTTTCAAAGGATTATCAATCGGAATAACTTCTGAAGCAATTGAAGGTACTTTACCAGCGCAGTATTTTTTCACCATGTTCAAGGTACGATTTAACAAATTACCTAAATCATTTGCCAAATCTGCATTCAGAACATTAATGAACCTAATTTCATTAAAATCTCCATCTTTGCCAAATTCGATTTCCTTAAGGAAGTAATAACGAACGGCATCACTACCATAGCTTTGGACTAATGCGATCGGATCAAGGGTATTACCCAGAGTTTTTCCCATTTTTTGACCATCTTTAGTCAAAAATCCATGCCCAAATACTCGCTCTGGCAAGGGTAAATCAGCTGACATCAGCATTGCTGGCCAGTAAACTGCATGAAAGCGCAATATATCTTTACCTATCAGGTGGAGATTAATTGGCCACCATGTTTTTAAGGCATTGGCTAAAGTCGGTTCTGTATCTGGTTCTAACAATGCGGTGACATAACCCAAGAGCGCGTCAAACCACACATAAAGGGTATGTTTGGCATCTACAGGTACTGGAAAACCCCAATCTAAGTTCACCCGCGAAATCGAAAAGTCTTGTAAACCTTGACTAACAAAGTTGAGGACTTCATTGCGCCGACTTGCTGGCTGGATAAAATCTGGTCTAGATTGATAGAATTCCTCTAGTTTGGTTTGATATTTGGATAAACGGAAAAAGTAGTTTTGCTCGTCTCGCCACTCTACTTCCTTGGTAGTATGTATGGGGCAACGTTTGCCATCTAGCAGTTCTCGTTCTTCTTTAAATTCTTCACAAGATACACAGTACCAACCTTTTTGTTGTCCTTGGTAAATATCGCCATTTTCCCAAACTTGCTGAAAGAATTCTTTGACAATTGCTTGATGATTTGCAGTGGTAGTGCGACTAAAGCGATCGTATTGAATATTCAGAACTTGCCATAAGTTCAGAAAACTGGGTACTATTTCATCACAAAATTCTTGTGGTGCTTTTCCTAAACTTTCTGCTGTACGCTGAATTTTTTGCCCATGTTCATCTGTACCCGTAATCAGCAGTACTTGATGTCCCAATAAGCGTTGAAACCTGGCTATTACATCCGCAGCTATTGTTGTATAAGCACTGCCAATATGAGGAACATCGTTTACATAGTATAAAGGTGTTGTCAGTACAAAGGTATTTTTTGTTTTATTCACTAGATTCATGTAAATTAAAAAAACAAATTATTAACAAGAAAAAATTCATGAGTTACAGGAGTGGCACTTATGCATTCTGAATTTCTTCTGCATACAGTTTTCTTCGTTAATCCCGCAAAACCAAGCAATTATATAACATTGCCGCTATTTTTTCCAGCAGCAATTTCATATTAGCAAATTTATCGACTCCATAATTTTTTTGTAATATCTAGAAAATCAGCTAATTTATCGCAAGTTTTAGGATAGTAGTTGCTAATAATCATGGTGAAAGCTGTTTTTTCCATTGATTGTTACAAATAGATGTTATAGAAAATACATTAACCTCTATTCAAATCAAAAATATTGTTACGAATAGATGTTATTCAAAATACACTAACCTCTAGGATTTAGACATTTCTAGCTTATAGTGCAGCTTGGCGTTAGCCATAGTAAAGAAATGTAAAAATTACATCAAGAAAAACTACGATTTTTTTCTGAAATAAGGAACTAATTAGCTATCAATCTCACTAGTTCCTAGATATTCTTTGTTACTATGTTGCATGAAAAATCATGCAGATATTTCGCTGTTAAAGTAACGTGAGTTCGACATAAGATAATTTGTGGAAAACTCGCCACAAGTAGGAGTATCAAACCCTTATTCTCTCGCCCTTAAAAATCATAACTCCGTTCGCGTAGCGTCTCCTTAGGAGAAACACCGAACTCACGTTAAAGTATATTTCAGCAGTAATTTTCTCATTTTGTATTGTGGGTAAATTTATCATGATTTAGCTGTTTTTCAGTAGCAATATCTTCCCTGAAAGAGTTAAGCCTTGGTGCTTTCCTCATCAGGAAATTAAGTGTATTATACCCTTCAGGTTTTCATGATAAATGGCTAAAGCTACGGTAAGCGATTTCCAATTATCTATTACTCATCTTGAGTGAATTGATGAAGGGTCGATGAAGTGCTTTCACTCATTTCTATATAATTCATTGAAACTTTACTTAATTCTGTAATCATGGTTTCAGAGTTGGCTATTTTTTGTCTAGAAAAGTTGATTTTTGTGATTTGAGGTGGCTATGCTAGAGGTAAAAGGCAAAAATTATTGAATGAAAGGATTTTGTATTGTATTTGTTCATGTCCAATCTAAACTTTGTTTCTTGTCATTTACCCATCAGTGCAAGTGAAAGTGTAGAGTTAAACAAGGTCAATAAATAAAGATATACACCTTGGTAAAATGGCAGACGTTGAACTTAAACCTTGTTTCCTGACTCCCAAACGCATACAACCAGAATATCCGCTGTTTGTCTATTTACCAGGAATGGATGGAAGTGGTCAACTGTTGCGATCGCAAACTGCTGGGTTAGAAATTGGCTTTGATGTCCGTTGTTTGGCGATCCCCAGACAAGACCTTACTACCTGGGAGGTGTTAACAAAGAACGTTTTAGACTTGATTCACGCGGAATTAGAAAAAAGCTCTCACCGTCCAGTTTACTTATGTGGGGAGTCTTTTGGCGGTTGTTTGGCTATGAAAGTCGCTATCCAATCACCACATTTATTTAAACGCATTATTTTAATTAATCCAGCTTCAGCGTTTCAACTGCGTCCTTGGCTGAACTCGTTATCGCAACTAACAGACTTTGTACCGTCATGGTTTTATGATGTTGGTGCATTGGGATTATTACCATTTTTAGCATCGTTATCCCGGATGTCTAGTAGCGATCGCCATGAACTACTCAGGACTATGCGTTCTTTACCCGCAGAAACAGTAAATTGGCGTTTATCGTTGTTGCGTGAGTTTCAAGTTGAAGAAGAAAGATTACAACGGCTAACGCAACAGATTTTACTTATTGCTGGGGGGAGCGATCGCTTGTTACCTTCTGTGAGTGAGGTAGAACGGTTAGATAATATTTTACCTAATTCTCAAAATGTAATCTTACCCGATAGCGGTCATGCTTGCTTGTTAGAGGAAAATGTAAATCTGTATGAAATTCTTAAAGATAATGAATTTGTAGAAATTGTAAAACACAGTCATGTTACTAGAATTTAAGATATGAGTCGGCGCAATACTTGTTGGTTAAGGGATAAAGGGGAAGAGAAAATCTCTAATTTTTCCCCAAACCAACTAAAAACTTTTATTCTGTTGCTGGCAAATTAGAGTTAATTAGCTGTTGAAACTCTTCCAAAGAATTAACGCTAATTGTTGATATCAGAAGCTGTTCTGACAAAGATGTATCATCAACTTGATTAATTTTTTCAACTAGATTTTCTGGAATATTACCAAACCGGACTTGCAAAAGTTTGATAATATCTTGTTTTCGAGTTTGTTTTTGCGTTCTTTCTATCGCTCGTCTTTCAATATTAGTTAATAAGGGCATTTTTCGTTCCTCCTGATAATTAGCTAATCTTTCTTCAAAACCTGATTGTAGTTCTTCAGATAAAGCCATCATTAAATCAATGACTTTATACAAATCAGCAATTTCTTTACGGTTATAGCCTCTTTCATAAAGTAACCGGGCTAAATTCCATTTCCACTGCTCTCTGGCTGATAAATTGCTCGTAGTGGCTTTAGTCTTTAAATGTGCCATTACTACTATAGCAAAAACATTATTATTTTGCTCCAGGTCTTCCCACTGATAATCTAGGAGTTTCACAATAGAAAAGTTAAAAAGCAGTTGACTATTTCCTAAACCATATTGGTAAGAATTGGGTCGCCAATTTTTAGTCTCATCTCCTAGTATTGCTAAACTAACAACTGGTTTTTGATATAAATCAAAAGCTCGATAGTTGTAGATAAACATCCTTTGTGCAAATTCTTTGTCATATTGACTTTGTACTTCTACATGAATTAATATCCAAAGTTCTTGATTATCTAATAACCACACTTGGAATAATTTATCAGCGTGGCGATTTTTTGTTTCCGCAGATGCGGTAATCTGTTCTAATTCTTTATCTAGAGAAACAGGGTTCTTCGTCCAATCAATTTGTTGATGAAGTTCTGGATAAAAGAAAGTTATAAATGACTCAAAATAGTCTCCTATTACTTCTTTCCAGGTTTCATCATAGTTGGCTGTGATTTCGGTCATGGTGATTAAAAAAAACTGTAAAGGAATTTATAGAAATTAATTTATTAAAATTTTGAATTTTAGGGACAAAACTTATACATGGTAAGCCGTGATAACTATTTTCTTGTCAGGACTATAAATAGATTCTACCCTTGGGTATTGATAAAGTTTGACATTTTAACTTTGGTAGTCCCTGTATTTGATGCTTGTTGAGAGTCATAGGTAGGCTGGTACGTTATGAATATCTTGTACCTTACTAACCTATCCTTTTCTCAACTCCTCTCCAAATGAGTCATAAGTTCCCTGATATGATGTAAAAATCTTGTAACCTGGTAATACTAAAGCAATGCCTATTCTGCTGTGAATCTTGCCTGGATATCTGTAAGGTTCATCGTCAGGAACAGCACCACCAATCCGAATATGTGTTCCTGGTAGCCATAAGTATAATCCAGGAATCAATAAGTCCATACTGTAAGCAATTTCTCTCATCGCTTCATTTTCACCAAGAGAATTATTGCTGGAAAAGCTTAACTTGGTGTTTGTGATGTTCAACACAGGTTTTCAATCTCCAATAAAGATTTTGCCAGGATAGGTTAGTTTCAATCCCTAATAGGGATTATCTTAACAGGAGTCCCCACACCCTGGAAATTTTGAGCAATACTGGTACAAGTAAGGAAAGTTTACAGAACATTACAAAAATGACGATTCAACCTACAAATACAGCTTTATTAGATTGGACAGGTGATACTTTAGCGATCGCTTTATTTGAAGATGCAGTAGAGTTAACAGGTGATTTGGCAACTCTAGATGAGAAATGCGGCGGAATTTTAAAAGAACTGATTGCGGAAGAAGAATTTACTGGTAAGCTCAATAGCACTCTTGTGATGCGGGTAGGTGCTGGTCATTCAGTGCGGAAAGTAATTTTGGTCGGTTTAGGTAAACCAGAGGCGCTGAAGCTAGAAACTTTACGCCGTGTTGCAGCTACAGTGGCGCGAACTGCTAAAAAGCAAAAAACCAAAACTCTGGGAATGAGTTTACCAGTGTGGAACAATGATCCCACTGCTACGGCTCAAGCAATTGCTGAAGGTACACAACTAGCACTTTACCAAGATACACGCTTTAAATCAGAGCCGGAAGATAAAACTCCCCAAATCGAAACTATTGATTTATTGGGATTAGGGGGACAAGAAGCAGCTATTACCCGTGCCGAGCAAATTGTTTCTGGGGTAATTTTGGCTAGACAGTTAGTAGCAGCCCCGGCTAATGCTGTTACACCCATTACTATGGCAGAAACTGCGATCGCGATCGCTAAAGATTACGGTTTAGAAATCCAAATCTTGGAAAAAGAAGAATGTGAAAAACTAGGTATGGGTGCATTTTTAGGAGTCGCCCAAGCTTCTGATTTACCACCAAAATTTATTCACCTCACCTACAAACCAGCAGGAACACCAAAACGCAAATTAGCAATTATCGGTAAAGGTGTCACCTTTGATTCTGGTGGTTTGAACATTAAAGGTGCAGGTAGCGGCATTGAAACCATGAAAATGGATATGGGTGGTGCAGCAGCTACTCTCGGTGCAGCTAAAGCCATTGGTCAGTTAAAACCAGATGTGGAAGTTCACTTTATTTCTGCCGTTACGGAAAACATGATTAGCGGTCGCGCTATGCGCCCAGGAGACATCTTAACCGCTTCTAATGGCAAAACAATCGAAGTCAACAACACCGATGCAGAAGGGCGTTTAACCTTGGCTGATGCCTTGGTTTATGCTGATAAATTGGGAGTAGATGCGATCGTTGATTTAGCAACTCTCACAGGTGCTTGTGTGGTGGCTTTAGGTGATGATATTGCCGGCTTATTTACACCAGATGACGCTGTAGCTTCCCAACTGCAAATAGCCTCTGAAGCTGGCGGCGAAAAAATTTGGCGGATGCCAATGGAAGACAAATATTTTGATGGGTTGAAATCGGGAATTGCCGATATGAAAAACACCCCCCGTTATGGTGGTTCTATTACTGCGGCTTTATTTCTCAAACAGTTTGTTAAGGATACCCCTTGGGCGCATTTAGATATCGCTGGGCCAGTGTGGGCTGATAAAGAAAATGGCTATAACGGTGCAGGTGCAACCGGTTTTGGTGTGAGAACTTTGGTTAGTTGGGTTTTGAGTTAGTTCTCTCGGTTTCTCGTTCCCATACTCTGTATGGGAATGAATTATATAAGGCTCCGCCTTGACTAAAAAAAGAGATAAAAATGCGATCGCATAGCTGACTGAAGGTATCGCAAGGCTTTCCTGAGAATATCCTCACAATGGGATATCATTTACAGCGGAATTCAGGAGTCAGGAATCAGAAGTAAAACTTGCTTTGTGTATAGGTTTAAACTTAGATTTTGTATCTCCTAACTATGCAAACTGCTGTATCTCAATAAATGTTTGTTTTAATTTTATTTAAATTCAGGGAAATCTAATGTTTGTTGTCCTTGAACAGATTTAGTTGAGTTTAAGCCACATTCCTCAAAAAAAATACAACTGATATCTCGTAGAACAGCTTTTCCTATCATGAGCAGGTTTACGATTCGAGAAAAATCTAATTCGTTAATTATTGAGTGAGGATATTTTGCAAAAGGGTGAACAAAAAGAAGCTTTTCGATTCTTGAATCGTTAATTAAATCGCCGTTTTGGTGTCATAGATTCACCAATAATGGAACGAAGTCGCTTATTATCTACTGATAAATTAGAAATATTGGGAGAAGAATTTTTAGATTTTTCAGAAGTATTTGATTTAATTACTTGGTTAGACGCGCAAACTCCCAGAAGTTGATAGAATTTTTCATATTCCCGATTTCTCAAAAAATTCGGGAATCTCATTTTTCATTTCACCCTGAGAATAGTTGGTTAACTTTTGTTAAGTTTTATCAGTGAAATTACTTAATAAATAAGATTGTCTATAAAACTGGTTGATAGTCGTTTACAAGCGGAATTTGAGCAAACTAATGTTTACCTAATTTCCTTAGTTGCAGAAAAAATTCAGTTTCTTATGCCTTTTTGATAATTTTGAATTTTTAAGTATTGCAATCTGATAAAATTTGTAAGGTTTCTTTGAGCTTGGAGCAATGGGATCGACTGGTGTAAGGATCGCAATTGACGCTATGGGAGGGGATCACGCACCCAACGAAATCGTCGCTGGCGCACTGCGGGCGCGGGAAGAATTGGGTGTAAAAATATTGTTGGTAGGTGATCCCCAACAAATTGAAGCTGCTATGCCGCCAAAAACAAATATGATGGATTTAGAGATTGTTTCTGCTGAGGAAGCGATCGCTATGGATGAGGAACCTTTAAATGCAGTCAGACGCAAACGCAAGGCTTCCATCAATGTAGCAATGGATTTAGTCAAAAAACAGCAAGCAGATGCTGTATTCTCTGCCGGTCACTCTGGGGCAGCAATGGCATCAGCTTTGCTTCGCTTAGGAAGACTGCCAGGAATTGACCGTCCAGCTATTGGCACAGTATTTCCGACAATCAAAGCAGGTAAGCCAGTATTGATACTTGATGTCGGCGCTAATGTAGACTGTCGTCCTAAGTTTTTAGAGCAGTTTGCTGTCATGGGGTCGATTTATAGCCAGTATGTTTTGGGTACAGAAGAACCCAAAATAGGTTTATTGAATATCGGCGAAGAAGACACCAAAGGTAATGAAGTCGTTCTCCGCGCCCACCAAATGTTAAAGGAAAATACCCAAATTAATTTTACTGGTAATGCTGAAGGGCGTGATATTTTATCCGGTGAGTTTGATGTCATTGTCTGTGATGGCTTTGTCGGTAATGTAGTATTAAAATTCGCCGAAGCAGTCGGAGGAGTAATTCTACAAATTCTGCGCGAAGAATTACCCCAAGGATTACACGGTCAAATCGGGACGGCAATTTTAAAACCCAACCTCAAGCGTGTTAAACAGCGCATGGATCACGCCGAACATGGTGGTGCTTTACTTTTAGGCGTAGACGGAATTTGTTTTATCGGTCACGGTAGTTCTCAAGCGCCTTCAATTTTTAGTGCTATTCGCATGGCTAAAGAAGCTGTAGATAATCAGGTACTGCAAAGACTTCAGTCCCAATATCAAATTCTACAGAGTGAAAGCGATTAGCTGAAGAGTTATTTGTCATTAGTCATTTGTCATTTATGCTGGTAAAAACTACAACTGATTTATGACAACTGACAATTGACAAAAATACTGATAGCTGGGGAGATTAGGAGTGCCAATGTTTAACGGTATAGCAATTACAGGCAGTGGCTCGGCAGTACCAGCAACTACCTTAGATAATAAATTACTAACTCAACTGGTAGAAACATCAGATGAGTGGATTACTACAAGAACAGGAATTAGTCAACGGCGGTTAGCTTTGCCACCAGAGTCATTAACTGTACTTGCTACCACTGCCGGTAGGCAGGCTATTGCAGCAGCAGGGATTAAAGCAGAGGATATTGATTTAATTTTGCTGGCAACTTCTACGCCTGATGATTTATTTGGTAGTGCTTGCCGAATTCAAGCTGAATTAGGTGCAATTAAAGCAGTTGCCTTTGATTTAACAGCAGCCTGTTCCGGCTTTGTATTTGGACTAGTCACAGCAGCCCAATATATCAGAACAGGTGTCTATCAGAATGTACTCTTGATTGGGGGCGATATCCTCTCTCGTTGGGTAGATTGGCAAGACCGACGCACTTGTATATTGTTCGGTGATGGTGCAGGGGCAGTCGTGTTACAGGCTAATAAGAGCGATCGCTTATTAGGATTTTCTCTGAAAAGTGATGGCACTCAAAATCATTACCTCAACCTTGCTTATGAAGGTTCTACTCAAGAATTGAGTCCAGGTATCAATGTTACCAAAGGAACTTATCAACCCATCAGCATGAACGGCAAAGAAGTCTACCGCTTCGCTGTCCAAAAAGTGCCAGAAGTTATAGACAAAGCCTTATTTGCAGCTAATCTCACCGTTGATCACATAGATTGGCTCTTATTACATCAAGCAAATCAGCGGATTATTAATGCAGTAGCTGACCGTTTAAATATTCCAGCACATAAATTAATAAGTAACGTCGCCAACTATGGCAACACCTCAGCTGCTTCTATTCCCCTAGCATTAGACGAAGCAGTGCGAGAAGGAAAAATTAAATCCAATGATATCATTGCTACCTCCGGCTTTGGAGCAGGTCTAAGCTGGGGTGCAGCAATTTTTCAATGGGGAAGATAGCAATAGGTGACAGGTAACAGGTGACAGAAGTAGAGAAGGAAGGGATAAGCAATTACTAATTACCAATCACCATATGCCTAACGGCAGGCTACCGCCAACACCAATTACCATATGCCTAACGGCAGGCTACCGCCAACACCAATCACCATATGCCTAACGGCAGGCTACCGCCAACACCAATCACCAATCACCGTTTATCAATGACTAAAACTGCATGGGTGTTTCCCGGACAAGGTTCGCAAACCTTGGGTATGGGAATGGATCTACTAGAAATACCATCTGCTCAAGAAAAATTTGCCCAAGCTGAGGAAATTTTGGGCTGGTCTGTTATAGATATCTGTAAAAATGACGAAGAAAAACTATCACGCACACTTTATACCCAACCTCTTCTTTACGTCATAGAAAGTATTCTCGCTGATTTATTAAGAGAAAAGGGACAAAAACCAGATTTAGTCGCTGGTCATAGTTTAGGAGAATACATAGCCCTTTATATTGCTGGCGTTTTTGATTGGTCTACGGGTTTACACTTGGTTAAACGTCGGGCAGAAATCATGGATAACTCTGCCGGTGGAATGATGGCCGCACTGATGAACTTTGACCGCGAACAATTAGAACAAGTTATTAACAATACACCTGATGTAGTTTTAGCAAATGATAATAGTCCGGCTCAAGTCGTCATTTCTGGGACTCCAGATGGTGTACAGGCTGTTATGTCGCAAGTCAAAGCCAAACGTGCCATTCCTTTAAAAGTTTCAGGTGCATTTCATTCACATTTAATGACAGCAGCTTCCACAGAATTTCAAGAAATTCTTGACTCAGTAATTTTTCAGTCAGCCGTTCTCCCAGTTTTGTCTAATGTAGAACCTCTTCCCACCGTGGATGCTGATATAATCAAACAACGCCTTTCTCAACAAATGACAGGTTCAGTTCGGTGGAGAGAAATTTCTCTACAATTACCAGAAAATGGGATTAAGCGAGTTGTAGAAATTGGTCCAGGTAATGTTTTAACAGGTTTAATTAAACGCACTGCTGCTGGATTAAGTTTAGAAAACGTTCGTAATGCTGCTGATTTGCCTGTTTAGAATTAATTAATTTACAATTAAAAACTCCATAGAAACTGTTTCTTCAAATAGGGAGCAATATGTCAGATTTATTCAAAATAATATTGACATCTAGCTTCGCTGTAATAAGTGGAGTTTTAGTATTAGCTCTCTTGGAGTACAGAAAGAAAATAAAGGCTTAAAAATACCTACAATAATTCTGGATATGTAGTCAAAATTAATGAGTATGTATTAAAATGCTGTCTGACAACCAAAAGTTATGTTACTTTTTTTGCTGTTTAAAAATTGACTTGATAAATTTTTTTGAATTTATCTCCATTAATTTGTTAAGGGTTTCAGTCAGATAACGCCAAAAAATCAACCTGACACTTCCTTAAAACTGCTCAAAAAATGGCGTAATAACCCTTCAAACCAAACTAACAACATTCATGAATACTGTTGATCAAACAATTTGGATGACGCAAGCAGACTATGTAAAAAAGCTGCGTCCTTTACTTCCAGCAGAGGCATTTTTACCTGATACAAATAAAGTCTGGATTCTGCTAATTAATTTAGCAATTTTGATGCTTGGTTGGGGAATTGCAAATCACCTTGATGATTGGAATTGGTATTTGCTCTGGCTTTATTTGCCACTAGCATTAGTGATGGGTAATAGTGTGATTGTTCTCCTTTTTAGTACCCACGATTTGCTCCACAGTCGCAGCATTAAAAATCCCCGGTTGAGACAAGTAACTAGTCTATTGGGATTAACAATGTTATGGATGCCTCCTACTTTATGGAAGGCAGTACACAATCGAGAGCATCACAATAAGACCAATTCTTTGCAAGATCCAGATCGCAATTATTTAGACACCCAACCCAAAAATTGGGGTAAATGGATTCAGAATGCTTTTGTACCCTCCGCTGAAGTTAATCCTATTTTATTGACTATCGGTATGGGTCATGCTTGGGGAGTTCACACATTTCGTAACTTGACCTCAGTTTTGTTATTTAACAATGGTAAAGCCCAATATCCTGTAGTGGCTTTTACAGTTAGCGAGAAAGAACGACGGGCAATCGCTCTAGAATTATTAATTATCGTCGGAATCCATGCAAGCATCTTAACTTACCTGGAATTCCATCCCATCAAACTTCTTCTGAGCTACTTTTTACCCATTTGGATAGGCTATGCAGGTCTGATATTTTATATCTATACGAATCATATGTTGTGTCAAATGACAAGTGTAAATGATCCTCTGATCAATAGTCTCTCTATTCGAGTTCCCAAACTATTTGATTTATTACATTTCAACTTTTCTTATCATACTGAACATCACATTTTTCCTGGCATAAATTCAGATTATGCGCCAATAGTGCAAGCATTATTACAAACACATTACCCTGAGCGTTTCAATTTGTTGAATGCTGGTCAAGCATGGCAATTAATGCTCCAAACACCCCGCCATTACAAAGATGACACCACCTTCACAGACTGGTCTGGAAACAAGTCCGTAGACTGTCTCATCACAGGTACAAATCCTCTGAGTGAGAATAGTAATCCTAAATGATACGGTTGACTGACGAAAAGCGATCGCGATCGCTTATCCTAGACCTTAGTCTCCTTTAAATTATCCTCCGTGACCAGAGAACGCGAACCTTTTATCAGTCTGGCACTTTACTACGCTTTTAAGTGGTCTGTAGTTAGTCCCATGCTGCATACTTACTTTCGTATCAAAATTTATGGCGTGGAAAATGTCCCCCAAACTGGGCCGTTGCTAGTAGTTAGCAATCATGCTAGTTACTTTGACCCACCAATTGTTTCTAATTGTGTACGTCGTCCCGTAGCGTACATGGCTAAGGAAGAATTGTTCAAAGTGCCAGTTTTAGCACAAGCGATTAAATTGTATGGTGCTTATCCCGTGAGTCGGGGTAGTGCTGACCGTGCGGCTATTCGTGCGGCTCTAGAGTGCCTTGATAATGGCTGGGCTGTAGGTGTTTTTCTAGAAGGTACACGTACTCCAGATGGTCGCATTACTGACCCCAAAAAAGGCGCAGCATTATTAGCAGGAAAAGCAAAAGTACCTTTTTTACCAGTGAGTTTATGGGGTACTGACAAGATTTTGCAACCTGGTTCATCTCTTCCTCGTGCAGTTCCCATTACTGTCAGAATTGGTAAAGTAATTGATGCGCCTAATTCTACTAATAAACAAGAATTAGAAGCGATGACACAAAAATGTGCGACTGTAATTAATGAAATGCACGATTTAGGGCGATAATAGCAATTTGAGATTTTGGATTATGAATTTTAATAGTGCAGACAGTATGTATCCACTAAGGAATATGCTTTAAGGATGTAGCGAACAATTCTGTAATTGTATATAGTTTTAACTTCAGCACTATAGTTAGTTAGAAAAATTGAAAAAATAATCGTCATAGATAAAGCTTGCAAAATCTGATTCTGTGAGTGTTTGATAATCTAATAGGACTAAGAGGGTGTTTGAAAAGTCTCCTTCCATGTCATGCTGAGGAACGTAGCATCTCAGTATGTGGGCTAAACTCCAGATTCTTCGTTGCGTAAGACTCCACATGGCTAACGCCACGCTATGCCTACGGCACACTACGTGAACGCGAACAGAATGACAAATTATACGTCCCTAAACTTTTCAAACATCCTCTAAAGCCACCTACAACCCAACCTACGAAAATACTTAACCGAACAGTATTGTTTACCAATGTGTCAGTTGCGTAAGTCCTGTCTAAAATCCAAAATCCAAAATCCAAAATTGATATGAGTGGCTTTGAAGCCAAAAATTTATGGCAGAGACTAAATAATTTAGTCTTAGTTCGCTTTTTACTTTTAATTGCTTCTGGTTGGGCTATTGTCCAACTCTTGGATTATTTTCAAGCAGTGATTGTGGTTTTTTCATTCGCTGCAATTTTGGCTTTTTTACTCAACTATCCTGTAGACTTTCTCCGACGTTTTTTACCTCATACCGTAGCAGTCATTGGAGTTTTTTTAGCGAGTATTCTGATCATTGGAGTACTAATTATTACTGTAGGCTTAACAGTTTTATCTCAAGGACAACAATTAATAGATAGTATTTCAAGTTTTTTAACTTCTTTAGTTCCTTTAATAGAACGAATAGAAGAATTTCTGCAAACTCGTAATTTACAGATAGATTTAAGTATAATTGAAACTCAACTCCGGGATCAAGCTATATCAACATTGGTTACAACTTTGGCTATTTTACAAGGTATACTAACTAATTTTATCACTTTTATCTTTATTGCTGTTATCGCTTTTTTCATGTTACTTGATGGACAAAAACTATGGAATTTTATTATTAAAATAGTTCCACCAAATCGTCGTCAAAGATTTACCAATATTATCAGACGCAGTTTTTTAGGTTTTTTTCGTGGTCAATTACTATTAACTTTATTTTTGACAAGTTCAACCTTCATAGTTTTTTTATTTTTGAATGTCCCTTTTGCTTTATTGCTATCTTTGATAGTAGGCATTTTAGATATGATTCCAGGCATAGGGGCAACATTAGGAGTTGCTTCAATTACTTTAATTGTTTTAGCACAAAATCCTTGGTTAGCATTAAAAGTATTGATAGCTTGTGTGATTCTCCAGCAAATTCAAGATAACTTAATTGCTCCAAGAGTTATGCAAGGAACAATGAATTTAAACCCTGTAATAGTGTTTTTCTCTTTATTAGTTGGTGCTAGGGTGGCAGGTTTACTTGGTATTTTTATTTCTATTCCCATTGCGGGAATAATTGTAGCTCTATTGGAAATTGAGGAAATGAAATCAGAAATTTAGCTATTGGCAATTAATTAGAATGTTTAATAATTTATTTATGATTTCTAGGATTCGGATCAAAATTATTTTGCTCGATTTGATAAATCATGTAAAATCAAGATTACAAGTACAAAGTCGGGAATTATGTCGGATTTAAGAGCAGAATTAAAACAAAACCTTGATGAAGCAGAATGGGATTGGCTAATCCCCCATGTGCAAAGGGATGCAGTGATTGTGGTGACAGATGGCTTGGACTTATTAGATGTCGCAGTTGCGATCGCAGGTGATAACATTCCCTCAGTGCAACAGTGGATTGATCAGCAATTGATTGCCAAACCCTCTGTAGATCAGGTAGGAGAGTGGAATGGCAATCGTAGCAAGCGATTTCATGCCCTGATCATTGAACCTTACGTCCTCGTGCAAGAAATGGCTGCTGCTTAAAAATTCCTAATTTATAATTCTTATTCAATTACGTATTCCTTACGGAAGCCGTAAGCTCAATTACGAATTACGAATTATCAATTAATTTCTGTATCTTGTTGGTTGAGGGTTGGTGTGATGGCTGAGTTATTACCACGTACCATTTGACTGACTTGGCCAATTAAATCCCCTAATTTACCTTCATCTAACAAGGTATTAATCAAAGATAAACCACTCGTAGATAGAAGCAACTTGTTGATATCTTGACTACCACTAGTCCCATTTGCCCCAGGGAATGAGTAAATACGAGTATCTCCTAACACTCCTGGTTGTGGTGCTAAAGCAGAGACAATTTCTGGTAGTTTATCCGCTAATTCTGGCCAGATAGTCGTTAGCATCTTAGCACTCAGATTAGCGTTACTAATCGTGTTTTCAGCCGCAATTTTGGCTTGAATACCCTCCGCTTCCGCTAAGGCTTTATCTCGGTTAGCATCTGCAAGAGTGCGAATTGCTTCCGCTTCTAATTCTGCGGCTTCTTGAGCAATCTCAGCTTGACGACGACGACGGAAAGCGTCGATTTCTACAACGTTGCGATCGCTAATACTGCGTTCTTGAGCTTCCCGTTCTGCGGCTATAATAGATAAGCGTTTGGTACGTTCAGCTTTTTCGACTTCACTAGCTGTTTTGACAGATTCCTCTGCTTTAGCTTGTTCTGCTTGTGCAACAAAGCTTTCACGTTTTTTATTAGCGATCGCAATTGCTAGATCTTCTTGAGCTATTCTTGCTAATCTCTGTGACTCAACTATCTGTACCTGTGCTTGTAACTTACTAGATTCTACACTTTGCTGACGGATAATCTCTGCTAGTTCCGCTTCTTGTTTCTGTAATGATTGTGCTACTTTTAGCTGCTTATTCCGTTCTTCTAAAGTAATATCAGCTTCGATTTGGCTTTGTTGTAGAGATAATTTTTTGCGAATTTCTTCTTCTTCCACTGATTTTGCCTGCAAAATTTTGGTACGTTGTACCGTTGCAGCTTCTCTATCTTTAGACTCTTGAATTTCCCTTTCTCGCTGCGCTTTGAGTGCTTCTACTTGCAGCTTCTGAGATAGTTTAGCACTTTCTTGTTCTTGGGCAATTTGTAATGATCTTTTTTGAGCATCCAATTCTTTTTGCTCAATTGTCACCTGTGCTGATAACTCAACTTCCCGTTTTTGTTGAACTGAACGTTGAATAATTTCGGTTCGCAAGCGTACACCTTGAGCATCAAAGAAATTATCAGGATCATAAGTGACACTTTCTAATATTTCCGAAATTGCAATATTATTGAGCGTTAATCCCACTTTCTTTAAATCTGTTCCCACTAAATTCAGCACTTCCTGAGCGAACCCCAATTTATCAGAATCAATTTCTGCCAAATCCTTGGTTTTAGCTGCGGCTCTAATTGCATCATCTGCTCTTTTTTCTAAAGCATTTTTGATGTCCTCAGGATTAATTTTAGTACCATTTTGAGACAGTCTCGCAGCCGCTGTTAAAACATCATCTTCGGAGGCATTAATACACACATAAAAAGTAACTCTGATATCTGCTCTCAGATAATCTTTGGTACGCACAGCCATTTTTCCAGTCCGTTCGACATCAATAGAAATTTCCCGTAAAGGTACTCTTGTTAATTGATGAAACCCTGGTAAAACAATGCAACCACCATAGAGAATCACCGATTTCTTTTTAGTAAATAATCCCCCCGTTCTAACAAAGGCTTCGTTGTTGGGTGTAACAACATAAACTCTCGTGTAAGCAAATAAGCTTAATAACAGCAGTAAAACTAAAGTAACAATGATACCGGGAAATACTAAACCCCCATTAATTTGCGCTAAACTCGGTTGAGTTGTTAGAGGGAAATTATGATTAAGTAAGGCGGTATTTTGCTGCTTTGTCTGTAACTGAACTGATGGCAATTCCGGTATGTCAACAGTTGGTAAAGCCTGGATAAATGTTAACCAAAAAAGCATATATTTTTCCTTTGACTAAAGTTAATTTTTACGGTCTGAACTATTTAACCAACGTTCTTCATCTACAGTTTCTTTGGCAATCACTAGATAAATTTGCTGTTTAAGTTCAATTACTATGACTTTTTCTCCCCTTTGTGGGGCAATAGTTGCCCAATCTGGAATAACCGTATTAATTGTTAAAAAATTTCCTTTTACATCCAGTACATCTACCTGTCCAATTTTGCCTAAATTTTCTCTAGGAATATAAACAGAAGAAACAGTTCCAATACACCCAATTAGGCGATCGCTACTGGCATCTTCACTAAATTCTGCAAAAATTTTACTAATTGGTTCAGCTATTAACCTCCCTAGAAATAAACTAATGATTAGGGAAATTAACAAAATCATGACGCTGATAAAAGGAATTTGTTGATTTTCAAAAATGCCACCAAGCCACACATTTAACATCCAGCCAAGCACACCCCACAAACTTAAATCTGTTGCCAACAATAACAACAATGGAGCTTTACCAATACCTGCCCACCCTAGAAAGTCTCCAAAGCTCACATCACTGTCTGTTTCCACATCTAAATCTGCATCAGCATCTAATTCTGATTCTCCCCCTCCTAGAAAAATCATGAATAGAAAAAGCAGTATTCCCGTGATTAGGAAAATCCAATAAGGTAAGTTAGCTGGACTAAACAGCATATTTTTTCCTGCAAGATATTGAGCAGGTATTTTTATATTCTTGTTTGCATACATCTTATTCTCTTCTTGAGAGAAATGTCAAGATTAAATATTTATTTTTTTTTAGATTAATAGAGATTATTAACAATCATAACAAAATGAATAATTCAGCTTGAATATCTTGATAACTAGGGTGACAGCAATAATAAAATTATCTAAATTCATCTCTTTTAACCACCCAATCAAGGTACAATATATATAAAGCAATAAAATTAATAAATGCCAATAGATTACTCAATTTCATGACACGACAACCCCATGATCAACTAGCCAAGGAATATCTAGAAGAATTATTAGCACCTCTAGGTAATATCAAAACCAGCAAAGATGTCAAAAGCGAAATTCAAGAAATAGATGTTTGGTTTGTTCCCACAACCACATCTGCAAATTCAGAACTAGGATTATTAGGAAAAATGGCGGTTACAAGCTGTCTTTTTGAACCTTATCGTAATGCCCCTAATGAGGTAGAAATTAGGAGTTGTTTGTTAAAATTATATAGTTTGCAGGGTGAATTATTAAGACAAGCGAAAAGAGAAAAACGTTCTATGTCTGAAGAAGAACTACCCTTTCTCTGGATTTTAACACCAACTTGTTCTGAAAGAATGCTCGAAGGTTTTGGAGCGCAAGCAAAAGAGGCATGGGAAACAGGAGTTTATTTTCTGCCAAAGTACCAGAAAGCGGCTATTGTGGCTATTAATCAGTTACCCATTACAGAGGATACACTATGGTTAAGGGTACTAGGAAAAGGCAGAACTCAAACAGCAGCTATCAACGAAGTAGTTGAACTTTCAAAAGAGAATGATAAATGGAAGTATCTAGTGAGAATTTTCGCGTCTTGGCGAAAAAATTTAGAATTGAATAGTAATGTCAACGATGAAGAGGTAAGGGAGTTAATTATGAGTTTATCACCTGCATATCTTAAACAGTGTGAAGAATGGAAACAAGAGGGAATAGAAAAAGGACGACAAGAAGGACGACAAGAAGGACGAGAAGAGGGACGACAAGACGGACAGCGTTTGATGGTAGAGAGTTTGTTAGCAGTGCGTTTTGGTAATTTAGATGAGGAGTTATCTGCTATTGTGACTTCGATGATGGAACTTTCTCTCACAGAAAGAACCCAGTTATTACTTAATCTTTCCCGTGAGGAATTATTAGCTAGATTTAAGGTTGATTAGATATATCAGAAAACAAAAGAGGCGTTTTAGTCAACGTCTCTTGAGAGGGTATTTGAAAAGTCTCAATCCATACTAACCCTGGTGACTAGAAGTCGCACGCCACTTGCTACAAGTCGGGGAACCCGCCCAAAGCAGTGGCTTGGCTACACAGACAAAACCCACGCTTCGGCAAGCTCAGTCATCACCTCCGTGGGTTGGATTATGAAGGATATCCACAAAAATCAAGCCCGTGTGACTATTTTTTTGACAATCAAGAGCTAAGGAAGCACTGGAATGAAGATAACTTTTTGCCTCACTGACACTAGAAAATTTTTTATCTTGGAAAATTTTAGTCTTCTAGCAGCTAAAATTGTTACGATAACTTCAGATTAGACGTTGAAGCCTTGATCCAATCTGAAACCCTAGAACTATTAGAATGGCAACGCCTTTGCCATCATCTTTCCACCTTTGCTGCGACCAAGTTAGGGGCAATAGTTGCGCGTAACTTGCCTATCCCGGAAACCCAGACAGAAAGCCAGCAGTTGTTAGCTCAAACTAAAGAAGTCTACCAACTGGAAAGTCATCTTTCCCCTGGTTTGTCTTTTGAGGGCATTCAAGATATTGGTGATTCTCTAGAACGAGCCGAATTACAAGGAATTTTATCAGGTGAGGAACTGTTAGCGATCGCAACTACCCTCTCTGGTACGAGAAATTTACGGCGTGTAATTGATAACCAGGATAATTTACCCATCCTGACTGAGTTAGTTTCCGAATTGCGAACTTACCCAGAATTAGAGCAGGAAATTCACCGCTGTATTGATGAACGCGCTCAAGTTACTGATCGCGCTAGTCAGAAAATGGGAGAGATTCGCATTGATTTGCGGCGGATACGCAGTCAAATTACCCAAAAACTGCAAAACATCATTCAAGCCAAATCGGGGGCAGTTCAGGAGCAATTGATTACTCAAAGGGGCGATCGCTTTGTGATCCCCGTCAAAGCACCGCAAAAAGACGCAATTCCCGGTATTGTTCACGACACCTCCACCAGTGGCGCAACTTTATATATCGAACCTCATAGCGTCGTCCCTATGGGGAACCAACTACGGCAAACTCTCAGAAAAGAACAAACAGAAGCAGAAGCTATTCTCCGCACCTTAACGGAACAAGTAGCCGCAGTTAAGCCCGATTTAGAAAGGTTGTTAGCCATTGTCACAACCTTAGATTTGGCAACGACTAAATCTCGTTACAGCTTCTGGATAGGTGCTAATCCTCCCCGCTTCATTAATCGGGATGAACAGGAAATTATCACCTTACGGCAACTGCGTCACCCGTTGTTAGTTTGGCAACAGCAGCATGAGCAAGGAAATCCCGTCGTTCCCGTCGATTTGCTGATCAGTCCCAATATTCGGGTAGTCACAATTACCGGGCCAAATACTGGCGGGAAAACAGTAACTTTGAAAACCTTGGGATTAGCTGCTTTGATGGCCAAAGTGGGTTTATTTGTTCCTGCCCGCGAACCAGTGGAAATGCCTTGGTTTGATAAAGTTTTAGCTGATATCGGGGATGAACAATCTTTACAACAAAGTTTATCCACATTCTCAGGGCATATTCGCCGCATTAGTCGGATTTTAAATGCTTTGGGGAGTCAGGAATTCGGAGTTCGGAGTTTCTCCTATGCCTACGGCACGGCTTCGCCGAACGGAGACGCTACGCGAACGGAGTCAGGAGTCAGGAGTCAGGAGTCAGGAGTCAGGAGTCAGGAGAAAGAGGAAGAAGAAGAAGAAGGAATAAAACTACCAATCACCAATTACCAATCCCTCGTTTTACTTGATGAAGTTGGTGCAGGTACAGATCCGGCTGAGGGGAGTGCATTAGCGATCGCTCTTTTGCAATATCTCGCCAATCATGCCCAACTCACAATTGCTACCACCCACTTCGGCGAACTCAAAGCCCTGAAATATGAAGATGAGCGATTTGAGAATGCTTCGGTAGAATTTGACGAAAGTACTCTTTCGCCAACTTATCGGCTGTTGTGGGGCATTCCAGGACGCTCTAACGCTTTAACTATTGCCCTGCGCTTAGGGCTAAAACCGGAAGTAGTCGCCGAGGCTAAAACTCAAGTGGGAGAAGCCAGCGATGAAGTGAATCAAGTAATTGCCGGTTTAGAAGCCCAACGTCGTCGTCAAGAAACTAAAGCCGCTGAAGCCCAAGAATTATTACGACAAGCAGAACGTTTATATAAAGAAGTTTCTCAAAAAGCCACCGCTTTAGAAGAAAGAGAAAAAGATTTACGTGCTTCTCAAGAAGTAGCAGTACAACAAGCAATTACCCAAGCTAAAGAGGAAATTGCCCAAGTAATTCGCCGTTTGCAAAAAGGTACACCCACAGCCCAAGATGCCCAGCAAGCAACCAGTGCGTTAAATCAAATTACCCAGAAATACGAACCGGCACCACCACCCAAACCTAAACCTGGGTTTATGCCCAAAATAGGCGATCGCATTCGTATTCCTAAATTAGGACAAACAGCAGAAGTAATCACCGCCCCTAATCCAGATGGTGAGTTAACTGTCCGTTTTGGAATCATGAAAATGACGGTGCAATTACCAGACGTAGAATCTTTAGATGGGCAAAAACCAGAACCTATTGTCAAAGCCAAACCAGCCCCAGTAGTAGTCACCCCACCACCAGCCCCAGCCCCAGTAATTCGCACCTCTAAAAATACGATTGATTTGCGCGGAAAACGGGTATCTGATGGCGAATATATCTTAGACAAAGCCATTTCTGAAGCTGATGGGCCTCTCTGGATTATTCATGGACATGGTACTGGTAAACTACGACTAGGTGTTCACGCCTATTTGCAACAGCACCCCAGAATTAGCCACTATGAACCAGCAGAACAAGCAGATGGTGGTAGTGGTGTTACTATTGCTCATATCAAATAGGGAATAGGGAAAAGGCAATAGGGAATAGGGAATAGGGAATAGGGAACAGGGAGCAGAAGAAAGATAAATGCTCTCCCCATTACCCATTACCCATTACCCATTACCAATTACCAATTACCAATTACCCATTACCAATCCTCATTAACTTCTCATATTAAGAAAAGAAATTTTCAACTAAAGTAAAACAAAGACAACCGCTGTTTACTAAACCGATTCAAAGCTACCTATGGGAAACCAACTTTTATGCTTCAGGGTCTGTTTCAAAATGGGTAACAGCAACAGCCTCCATTCGCCTGATCACCTATGCTAAAAGTTATGCACTCGGTAACCGATTCAGTCACACCAAACTCCCAGTGGGAGGATTTAAACCAGCTGCCAACACCCACAACAGTTGAATGGGACAATATCAAAACCCAGTTAGATTTGGTGCTGTTAGCCCTAGAAACTTTAGCTGGTATTGGTTCTGAGGCTATGCTTGCGGCGGCAATTAATCTCAATTTAGAGTCAAAAGTACCGGACCGCGTAGCTTTATGGCGATTACGCCAATCAAACCCCTTACGTAAAGGTCAAGGAGGTCGAAAGAAGCTAGATGTAGAAGAAGCGCGATCGCTTGTTCTCATTACCTGCTACCTCGCCAAACAGCAGCAAGAATTAATCCGTCGTGCTGTTGGTCTATTAGAACAAATAGCCGCAAAAAACCAGGAACCTCATCAGATAGCTTTACTGGGAGACTATATTGATGCTTTCTGCAACACCTATCAAGAACGGATGGAAGAAGATGACAAAATTAGTACAAAGTTGCTGAAAAACTTAGCGCTAAAACTGCTAGTAGATTTACTTTTTTATAGCGCCCCTCATGGACACCGTCGTTTGTGGTTAACACTCATAGACCGTTCCACAAAACAATTTTAGATTTTAAATTACTAATTCAAAATCCCTAATTCCCCTTTGTCCCCATTGCAATTTTTGCTATGCCTCGCTCAAATTCTGTGATCCGTCGCTACACCCCCCCCACTTGCACACTAGAAATCTTGGCGCAAAGCTCACCTTTATCACGTTGGATGGGGCAAACAGTCCTCAAACAACTACATTTTGAACTACACTTTGATGATCCAGGGCTACCAGACGAACGCCAAGTGCCAATTCAGGGCGATCGCGATCAATTAGAAGCTTTGTGTAATGCAGTCACAAACTACGTTCAAAATCTCCTCCAACAATCAGCAGATAGCTTTTGTCTGACTTTCTTAAAACCGCACCCATCAAACCCAACATCTGATGAACCAGAATTAGATGATTTTGCCCCCACTTCATCCTCCCCTAAGACCGTCAACTCTTTTAACATGGGGATTTTAGAAGCAACAATTTACTTAGAATCAAGCGATAATTTAACTCATAAACTATTTCTCGGTTCCCTGGCTAATCCCACATCTGGCCCCGTAATTCAACTCACTCTATTGCAACTATTTGATTTAGCAACTGCCTTAGAAGAATATTCAACCGATGTCATCGCCCTACCAAATCTAAATAGCGAAAATTCCAGTTCTGTTCGCCGTTTGCCTACTTGGACACCCGTCGCTGCAACTTTAGCATTGGCTTTGGGTTTAACTCCCTTAACCTGGCAATATGCCAACAACATCAAGCAACAGCAAAAACAGGTTGCTAAAACAACAACTTCAGCATCAGAAAAAGTTGCCCTCGAATCCTCACCCTCCTTTGACTTTACTACTCCTCCAGTAGGACTTGCTTCCCCAGGTAATTTACCTTCACCCCCAAACAATACTGCTCCCATACAGCTACCCAACTTAGACACTACCCCCCCGCTTGCTGATACTACTGTAGATCCAAAGCCTTTATCTTTCCCCAATTCAACTGTCCCGGCTACAGCTAACACATCGCCCAACATCCCACTGAACATACCTCAAACAAGAAGGCCGGTCATTCCTGCAAATTTGCAAATTCCATTACCAACAACACCTAATCGCCAACAAAACTCTAAAGGGGTAATTAACCAAAGTGGTGTGACTCTTAACCCACAGCAAAATTTACCTGCTAGAAATAGCAATAATATCTCCACAATTCCTGAATCTAGTGCTACTTTACCTCTAACTTCTCCGCCAATAGCACCTCAAACCAATGCACCGCAATTAAATAGAAGTACTAATTCTCCAGCCACAATAGCTTCTTTAGAAAATGATGAGAATTTAGTAGCAAAATTGCGAGAAGCAAGAAAAACAACTTTACCTAAAGAGGTTGCCACCTCAGACAGCACATTATTTGATATACCTCAAGTAGCAGAAGCCAGACAATATTTGCAAAAGAATTGGCAACCACCTGCTGGATTTTCACAAACACTAGAGTACAGTTTGATATTGGGTGTTGACGGCTCAATTGAACGCATTTTGCCATTAAATCGCTCTGCCAGAGAATACTTTGATAGCACTGGTATACCCGCAATTGGTAAAGCTTTTGTTTCTACTAATAAATCCGGGCAAAATCTCAGACTCAGAGTAGTCTTCAGTCCAGATGGTAAGGTGCAAACATTCCCAGAAACACCATAATGAGACAGAAGAAAAAATTAAAATAATTCGTAATATTTCCTATGGCTAAAGCCACGCTGCGCTATCGGAAACGCTGCGCGAACGTAATTCGTAATTAAGTTTTGCAACGGAGATTTAGACCTCGACACAAAACTTGCTGCCTGTAGAGGCAGGGGAATTAAACCCCCAAAAGTGGTTAAATAATTACGAATTATATAATTTTTATGCCACTTCCCAAACTGGTACAAAATTTGCACCCATATTTACTCGATTTGATGAATTTTTAGCTCCTATTCTTAAGTACAGTTGCGGAAGTGGTCAGTTATTATTGCAACTATTTTGACCACTTTATAAAATTGTACTGACAGTACTTATTTATAGGGGGGGATATGCAAACATTTGGCCCACAAAAAGACAGTAATGCTTGGATTATTCAAACCTGGGCAGCTTTTATGATGTCTATTTTTATGACGGGTTTTGGTATTATCAATTTACCTGTGGATAATTGGGTAAAAGGCTTTATGGGTATGGGTTTAGCTTTCTCCGTCGGTTCAACTTTTACCTTGGCAAAAACTACCAGAGATTTACACGAATCCAGAAGGCTAACTTCTAGAATTGACGAAGCAAAAGTTGAAAAGTTGCTTTCACAGCATGATCCTCTCATTCTTAAATAAAAATATAGGCTGGTATTTACCAGCCTCTTAAAGTATTAATTGCTTGATATTTTAATCTGAAGATTGTTTCTTTTTTAACTTTTGTTTTTTTCGTCGTTTTTCGGTAGTGGCTACAGCATGATCAACAGGATAACCCACTACAGGAATTACCTGATATCTGCGGTCTTCTTCTAGATTTCTTAACTCAGTGTAATCAACCCAGTGAATACAATCAACAGGACAGGTGTCTATAGCTTCTTGAACTATCTCTTCTGCATCCCCATCTTGGCGAACTACGCGCGATCGCCCATAATCTGGTTCAATATAAAAAGTATTACGGGCAACATGGGCGCAATGTTTACAGCCAATGCAAGTAATTTCATCTACATAAACGCCCTTTTGCCGCAGTACGCCGCCTAATTCCGGCTCCAAACCAGAACGTTCTGGCTCATCCCGTAAAAAACCACCTAATTCTGGTTCTAAACCGGAACGATTGTTTTCTAAATCTTCTGGCAACGTCTGCAATTGGGTCATTATGAACTCCAGCGTTGTACGACTAAGCGAATGGAACCATCTGCATTGTTTTGTTGTTCAGCAACTTGGAAGCCTACTTTAGCGGTTTCTTTCACCACTGCTTGGTAAGCATAGCGCTGAGTGACTTGGCGCAAAAATCCATCTACAGATAAATCTTGCTGCCAATATTGTAGATCAGCTACCAATTCGTATTCCTTACCATTCCATCTAAAACCGATATCATAGCCATTTTCCTGCTCAATAGAAACTTCCGCAGGATGAGTTTGACCGCGATAGCCACGTACTTCTTGGGGGCCAGGCTTCCAGTCTATACCCAAGTCAGTCAGCGCATCTTTTAAGGATTCTAGGTTACGGATTTGAGTCTTGATTTGGCTAAAGTGTGACATGGTGGTTATGAATCTATGACAATAAACTAGTTTGAAAACTTACCATTCGCTAAATGCAGTTTGCGTATTTACTACAGCAGATTCCTGGACATTATTGTTAGCGAAAAATTCTGAGGTTGGCTGCTGGTTGAGTACTTGTCCCAGTTGCGCTTCTATCGCTGCTGTTACTTCAGCACAAGAGTTACCTACGATACCAGTCACCATCTCTTGTACCCGACCGTCTGGATAAATTATGAACTCTAATGTTTCCATGCTATGAAAGCCAACCTCGATAGTATGCTTGAACCTTACTGCTTAAGCAGAATTGGTCAAAATCTAGATGTAGAACTTAGATACAAACTTGCCATTTGTTAACTAATGTTCCATCTTTCAAAATAAATATCTCAGAATATTTACAAAAATTATTATTTTAATAAGCGAACACTCCTATCATTAGTAAGTTTCCCCTAACCTGATCAATTAGTCAAGGTCAAAATCACCTAAGAAAATATAACTGTAAAAGCTTTTAAACGTTAGGATTGTAGTCAGCAAAGGCAGGCAGGGAAATATAAAAAAATGCTAAAGCTTATTGAAATAAATTATCATTATCATAGAATTGAGCGGATTGTTATATTAACTGCGATCGCTTAATTTTTGTCTATCTTCAATAGAATCTAAAATAGATCAAGCTATATTTTATACTTAAAATAGTTATATTCTAGGTGTAAAACTTCCATTACGTTTTGGGTAGCATCCAAGTTTAGAAAGAGTTTATGACTAGAAGCTGATTCAATTAAATACAGCAGTTTGCGTAGTTAGGATGTACAAAATCTAAGTTGAAACCTATACACAAAGCCAGTACATAGCGATGAGTAACGAGTAATGAGTAAGAAGGAGAGTCAATCACTCGGTACTCGGTACTTGGTACTCACAACTCTTCCGACTCCTGAATTCTGCTGTATGTATAGATGTCTTTAGCTGGCATAGGATTTATTTAATTTTAAATTATACTTTGTACACGAGCAAGTACAGCTTCAATTACTGTCTGCGGTGCTTCTCGTTGGATAAAATGTCCAACATCTGGTATCACAAATCGCTTGTAGTCTCTTAGAAAAAATTGTTCTTTATTCGCACTCGTTTCCGGCAATGTTGCACCATCAGATTTACCATGTAGTACTGTGGTTGGCACATCAATTTTAGGTGCAGTCATCAGTTTTTGGTGAATAGAATCGTAGTGAGGGTCATTGGGTGAGATACCCCAGCGATTGCGATATGAGTCAATTGTAATATCAATCCAGTCTGGGTTATCAAATGATTGTGCAGTCGTCTCAAACTCAGTTTCACTAAAACGCCACAAAGGACACCACAATTGCCATAACTGGCTTGTAAAACTGCGTCTATTAGCTTTAAGGGTTGCACGTCCACGCTCTGTCGCAAAAAACCATTGATACCAATATTGTTGTACTTGTTCAAAGGATAGTATCTGATCAGGATTATTGGTTCCGTAACCTACAGATAATGTAGTTAGACTAAGTACAAGGTCAGGGCGCAGAGCCGCTACATTATAGGCAATGCGTGCGCCCCAATCATGACCTACCAGATGTACAGAACTGATTTTTAAAGCTTCAATAAAATCAATTAGATCTTGTCCCAAGGCGGTAAGTTGTCCACTACGCAGAGTCTGAGAATCAAGAAAATGTGTCATACCAAAACCTCTCAGAAATGGTGTGAGACAACGATAGTTTGCACTCACTAAAGCTGGGATAATTGCATTCCAAGTCAGCGCATCATCAGGCCAGCCGTGCAGAAGAAGTATCGGTTGTGCATCACTTTCACCATAGCTGTGATAAGCGATATTGAGACGTGATGTTTTAATGTACTGGAGCATAATTTCTATATAATTAAAATGGTGGTAAATCTTTTTTGCATTAGCATAGAGCAACTTGGTGTTTTACAGCATTATGTATTTAGACCACGCTCTTGATTCCTCTCCGTGCCTCTGCGCCTCTGCGTGAGACAGCAAAATGTGGTTCATTTACCCAAAAATCGCTGTAAGATTTTTTCACTATATATATGTTGATAATTTAGTTGAGATGGGATTCAGATATAGGACTTCTATGTAGAAGTCCTACGCTCACTATCAATGAAAGTAGAGGCAGAGCATCTGTGATAGTATTCCTAGTCAGAGACTAGGAAAAAGATATGGTAAAAGTTTGGGCTTAAGTTGACACTTATGAGTATTGTGCTTTACCTCTACATCAATCAAAAAGGTTCTGAGGTGTAATGCACACAACTGAGAATGGCTATAAAATTCCCATAATCGAAAATAAATATGGCTAATTTTAATTCTTCTCAATGTAACTGAAAATCAATTGCCCACAGTGTTTTTCAGACCTAAGAGTATCAATTCAAGTTGTATATTCGGCGTTAATTTTCACATAGTCGTAACTCAAATCACAACCCCATGCTTGACCTGTGCCGTGACCATTGCCAACGCTGACCGAAATTAATACTGTATCTTCTTGCAGATACGCACCTGATGCTGCTTGTTTTAAATATGCACTAGCTGCGGCTTTATCAAAAGGTAAAGGTTGACCATTTTCAAAAAGTAAGAAATCCCCTAATTTAATTTGCAAATTATCTTGTTCAAAGGGTACTCCTGCACGTCCAGCAGCGCCGGCGATACGTCCCCAATTGGGGTCACGTCCAAAGATTGCAGATTTGACTAAAGAAGACCCAGCGATGGTTTTGGCGATTTGTCGTGCGGCTGTTTCATCTTGTGCGCCGGTGACTTGTACTTCTACTAAGCAGGTTGCACCTTCTCCGTCACGTGCGATCGCTTTTGCTAAATGCTGGCATACTGCTGTTAGCATCGCTTCTAGTCTCTCTGCTTCTGCACCCATTTCTGTAATTGCCGGGGTGCGAGATTGACCATTAGCTAAAGCAATTAAGCTATCATTTGTGCTGGTATCACCATCAACTGTAATAGAATTAAAACTTCTATCTGCTGCTCTGGTTAGCATTTGTTGCCAAAGCGTGGGTGCAACAGCCGCATCACAGGTGACAAATGCCAGCATGGTGGCCATGTTAGGGTGTATCATTCCCGAACCTTTGGCAATGCCGCCAATTCTCACGGGACGGTCGCCTATAGTTGTTTCTAGAGCAATTGATTTTGTGACTAAATCGGTGGTGATAATAGCTCCAGCAGCAGCATCTGAGCCTGTTCCTGAAAGCGCTGCTACCACCTTGGGTATACCACCACGCAGTATATCCATTTTAATTCTTTGACCAATTACGCCTGTAGAAGCTAGTAAAATCGCTTCTGGGGAAATACCCAATTCTTTGGCTAATAAATCAGCACTTTCCAGAGCATCTTTAACACCTTGGCTACCTGTAGCTGCATTAGCCTGTCCAGCGTTGCATAATATAGCTCTGGCACTATGTTTAGCTTGTAACCGTTGACGGCAATAATCCACACAAGCGGCTTTAACATGACTAGTTGTGAACACACCAGCAGCGATCGCATCTACATCTGACCATATTAACGCCAAATCCGGCAATCCTGAGGGTTTAAGTCCAGCCGTAATTCCCGCTGCTCGATACCCTCTAGCTGCTGTCACCCCACCAGTAATTTCCTGCCAGTCTCCCATAATTTTTCTCACAAAAACTATATATTCAGTAGGTTGGTAGATTGCTGCTCCGACTTTTACCGCTTCCGGCTCAGGTTAGCTATCCCGTATTGATCCTTATTATTAGACATCTGGTGAGAATTAAATATGCGCGACTTGAAAACCTTGTAGAGACGTGACCTAGGTCAGGATTCTCGGCTCTACAATCTTTTTCACTCCTATGTCTATTGTGAGTTTATCTGTAGATAGCAATCTTGCACCAGTTGATTTGGTATGATCATAATGGTTTTTAACCGTATTTATAGTGACAGTGCTGCATACCTAAGCATAAAACTGAGCTATGATATTTTTAACTCCCAAAAAACTATTGAGACTATGTTGTTCTACTAATACTGAGAGATAAAAACTAAAAAAGAGAGCCAATTAAATAGCTCTCCAAATCATCAGGGTGCATCTACTTATCACAGTATAACATTTTAAGGGTGATGGGTGAAACCCCTTTTTCAGGATTTTTCCCAAAAAAGTTATGAAAATTACTTTCATTTTGGGACGTGTTCAATACTCTTTTTAGTGATTATGTGTCAAGCTGATTTTAAATACTTCACGAAAGCAACTTAATAACCCTGATTTTCTTTCCAATTCATATAAATACTTGGTAAGTAGAAAACTCAGTGTCTTTAATTATCCGAACTTGATCTCAAATATATATTTGCGTAAATTCTCCGAAAGGAAGAGAGCCACTTAGGTAGCTCTCCAAATCATCAGGGTGCATCTAACTAGCAAAGTATAGCACTTAAGGTATGGGGGGTATCACCCATTTTTTGTTTTTTTTACAAAAATCTGGTCTGAAATTGTCAGGAAAAAAATTGAATTATCATCACTTTCATCCCACCCACAACTAAGCATTAAGTTTCCTTTCCAGCAATTCATTAGTCAGTTTTGGATCAGCACGTTTACCAGTCTTTTTCAATACTTGTCCGACAAAGAAACCTTTGAGGTTAGTATTACCAGCACGATACTTTTCTAATTGTTGAGTATTAGCGGCTATAATTTCATCTATGATAGGTTCTAAAACAGTAGGATCACTAATTAACTCTTGACCTGCAAAAGCTTGCTCAGGAGTAACACCACTCAGTAAATCTGAGAGTTTTTCCTTTGCTTGAGCGTTGCTAATTTTACCAGTTTCAATACGAGTAATCACATCAGCAAGATTAGCAGGAGTTAAAGCAATTTCCGCAATAGTGATTTTTTGCTTATTCAGGTAAGCAGCAATATCTTGGGTAATCCAGTTAGCAGCAGCTTTAGGATTTGCACCAGATTTTAGAGAACTTTCAAAATAATCAGCCACTAAACTATCTTCTGTCAAGACTCGTGCATCATAAGCTGAAAGACCCAACTCATTTTCATAATGATGGCGTTTTTGTGCTGGTAATTCCGGTAACTCACTCAACCAAGTTTTTAATTGTTGCTCACTCAACTGAATTGGTGACAAATCTGGTTCTGGGAAATACCGATAATCACTAGAACCTTCCTTAACCCGCATACTACTTGTCCGTTGGGAACCTTCTTCCCACAAGCGAGTTTCTTGAATAATTCTTTCCCCAGCTTCAATCGCTGCAATTTGACGCTCAATCTCATAGTCTATCGCCTTTTGGATAGCACTGAAAGAGTTCATATTCTTGATTTCTACCTTCGTCCCAAATTCCTTTCTTCCCACAGGACGAACAGAAATATTCACATCACAACGCAGAGAACCTTCCTGCATATTGCCATCACTGACACCAAGATAGCGCACAATCCGGCGTAATTCTTGAGCGTATTCAGCCGCTTCTTGTCCAGAACGCAAGTCAGGTTCAGAAACTATCTCCACCAACGGAACACCTGCTCTGTTGTAATCTACCAGAGAATAGGTAGAACCCGAAAGCCTTTCACTCCCTGCGTGTACAAGTTTTCCCGCATCCTCTTCCATGTGTAAGCGGGTAATACCAATGCGTTTGCGAGTAGGGTTGCCAGCATCATCTACCAATTCAATTTCTATCCAACCGTGTTCGGCTATAGGTAAGTCATATTGAGAAATTTGGTAATTTTTGGGTAAGTCAGGATAAAAATACTGTTTACGGTCAAATTTGCTATATCTAGCGATTTGACAATTAAGCGCCAAACCAGTTTTGACAGCATATTCTAGCACTTTTGCATTAAGTACTGGCAACACACCCGGTAAACCCATACACACCGGGTCGATATTAGTATTGGGGTCAGCACCAAATGCGGTGGAACTATTGGAAAAAATTTTGGTGTTGGTGCTGAGTTGACAATGGGTTTCTAAACCTATAATCGCTTCATATTCAGTTTTTACCGGTGTCGCAGTTGTCATAATTACGATTTTTCTGAATTTTCTTTAGGGTACTATTTTAGCTGAAAACAAAAGAAGCTCTACGTCTAACTCATAACCCGGACTTCTCACCACAATTCTTAAAGCCTGATAGGACGTTCACGTAGTGTGCCGGAGGCATAACCCAACAAATGCTTCCGGTTGCGCTGTCGCTTAACCCAACCTACAAAAAATGGACAAGGTATTGTAAACTAGATTTAATTTCTGTTAAGTACTGTTTTTCTGGGATAAATTTAATAAATTTGCTAACTTATAAACTATCCTCGCGCCCACATTACCATCCCACTCACCATCACCGACTTCACACAAATCAAAACCAATAATTTTTCTACCGCTATTTACCAATTCCCTAAACAGACAATAAGCTTGTTCTAATTCCAATCCCCCAGGAACCGGAGTTCCAGTATTTGGACAAAGTTTAGGATCTAAACCATCCACATCAAAGCTAATATAAACATTTTCAGGTAAATGATTGATAATTTCTCGACATATATCAATCCAAGTATTTCCAGAATATAAATTTTGTTTAATCGCAGGATCATAATAAGCTACAATCCGCCCATTAGAATCATTTATTATATCAACTTCATCTTGACAAATATCCCGCAAACCTACTTGCACTAACTTAGAAATTTGCCGTATTTTCATCGCATTGAACATAATCGACGCATGGGAAAATTTAAATTCCTCATAAGCGTCGCGCAAGTCTGCGTGTGCATCAATGTGCAGAATTCCATAACTCTCATATTTAGCAGCTAAGGCTTGGAAATAACCTAATGGTGAGCTATGATCACCACCAATAACAGCAACTTTTTTACCCTGATTCATCGCTGTTTGACAATGTTGAAATAGCCATTGATTCAACTGTTCACCTGCTAGATTAATTTCTGTTAGTACAGGTGTTAAATCAGGTGTATTTGTTAGCAGTTTACCTTCTGCTTGTCTTTCGATAATTTTGGCTGCTTGTTGACGATAGTAATGATTTTTATCTAGAATATCTTGGGGGATTTCCACCATGAAAATTCCCTGCTTCCAACCATCAGGATCATCAAAATCGAATAAATCTATTTGGAATGACGCATCTAAAATTCGTTGTGGCCCGTTAGCTGTACCAGCACCATAGGAAACAGTAACTTCCCAAGGTACAGCAAAGATAATCAAGTTTGCAGACTCGTAATCATAAGGTAAGCCCAGGAAATTACCATTGATTTCAGCTATACCGCTGGGGTTGTAGTCTTGAATTTGATTACTCATCACTTATCTTCTGGATGTATATCAGCAGACAAAACCTGCTTGGTTGATATTTGCATTGTAGCAGTGTAACTCGATGAAATAAACTTACAGCAGATTATAGGTAAATGAGGTACAAAGACGAATGATAAAATTCTTGTGGCGCTAGTTACATTTAAAAAAAAGGTTTGGTTTATTACCAAACCTCTATAATTGCTGTGCTTAACAACGTACTAAATTAATTTAGTTCTAGTCTGCTTACAGATCATCTTCCTAAAGGATGTATCCAAATACCCCAAAAACTGATACAGCGTTACTTGCTCACAATTTTTAATCTCTTTGGAAATTACCTGATCAAAACAAAATAAGCAACTATCTTAAGCATAAAAAAGGCGTGGACTAAAGCCAAGCCTTTGTATATACCAGGTGTTTACCATATGTAGATAATTTAAACCCTTTCTGATTAGAGTTCATCTTCCTATAAGGTGTGTACAAATTTTGTAACAGATGCTAGTGGGACTTCAACGAAAATAAAGCCCAAATTGGCTTTATCAGCAGCAAACAGGATGCGATGGTTAGCAAGTCATCATCGGAAGGCTTCTAAGGCGTTGCCAAATAGCTGTTTACTGCCAGCATAGATATAATTGGTATTAACCTCTTCTCTGTCTAAGCTTCAAGAAGGAACAGGAAGTTTCAGATGTAGATTTGTAGGGAATAGAAAAAACCGCTCCCTTTTTGTTATTTGTAGCGTGGATAATAGTAGTGTACTTTTACCAGTACATCAAGCTTTCATTATTTGGAATAGTGAAAAAAGATAAATTAATATGCTGGCGAGAGGGATGTTGTCATTATTGACAACGGGATTAATTGATGGTAATGAAGTATCTGTCGAACTTAAAGAAGTGGATTGATAGTGATTGAAGAGATATAATCGAATATCAACTTCTCCAAAAGAAATGACATCTATAACCTGTGCAGACTTAAATAATAATAGTAAACTGGCAGATAAACACTACTAAATAGTAGCCAGGTAATTGTCTAATTTCTCTAAAATTTCCACCAAATCCTCTAATGTGAGAATTTCTTCAGATTCTTGACTGGAATAATTAGCATCAGAGAGGAATTGCATTGATTCTTGGGTAAAGTTGGGATGATAGAGTTGCATTGCTTTGTTATTTGTTGGTTTCTGCTCTCACAATAGATCTAGATTGTGGAAATCTTGTGGAGATGTTGAAATTTTTGGTTCTTCAGCTTATTAGCCTGTCTTCATTATGCAAAAAACCTTATTTCATCTCGCTTTTCCTGTCACCGATATTACCCAAACCAAAGCCTATTATGTTGATGGCTTGGGCTGTATAAGCGGAAGAGAAAACCCCCATGCCCTGATTCTCAATCTCTATGGTCATCAGCTTGTAGCCCACATCACTCAAGAATCAACACCCCAAAAGGGTATTTATCCTCGACATTTTGGGTTAATTTTTACAGATAAACAAGATTGGCAGCAATTACTAGATAGGGCGCAAATCAAACAACTAACTTTTAGAGAAGAGGCCAAAAACCGCTTTGTTGGTTCTCCATTAGAGCATAATACGTTTTTTCTAGAAGATCCTTTTTATAATTTAATGGAATTTAAGTATTATCGCTATCCAGAGGCGATTTTTGGGAGTTCTGAGCATATTCTGATTGGTGATACTGAAGCTAAGATTAATTAGCTACGCTAATACGCAATTAATTGGTTGTGTTAATGTTTCTGCTACTATTGCTAGAGTTCGATCATCTGTTAACATCCAAGGGTGGAATGCAACTGGTAAAATAACTTCCTTACCTAATGAGATTTGTGAACTTTTAGCAGGTACAATCATCAAATCATAAGGTGTCCATATAGATGTAAAATTTAACTGTTTTAACATCTCGACATCAGAATTTAAATTCTGAAGCAAAGAACTCTGGGGACGCATTTGCACACAACCCGGAAGCCAAGAACCGTAAGCCATCATAGTTCCTTGATGGGGAGATGATATGGTGATAAAACGCTTTACTCTATCTATTCCCCCCAAGCGTTGGATGTAATAGCGACTGACAATTCCACCCATGCTAAAGCCTAGTAAATCTAATGGTTGTTCTGGTGTAAAAGTAGCGGCTATGTGATCAGCTACCTGCTGTGCTAACTTATCCAGAACCTCAGATCCATTATTAGGCAACAAATCTAGGGTGTAAACTGACCAACCTCTTTGTCTGAGGTAAAACGCCATTTTATTAAAAACTGCGCCTGTATCATTAATACCATGTACTAATAAAACAGGATTGCGCTGTTGCTGTTCAGTGTTCATTGGATTTCCTGGCATCAAGTCTGTAGAAAATATAACCGAGTAGCATATCGACTTGCAAAAGAGCTATGACAGTTTTTGTAGGTAACTAGTAATTGTAAATTTTTATTAAGTAAAGTCTCAGAATCTTGCTCCTCGTTACATTAAAATTTAATAATTAGTTCGCAGTATTTACAAGTTGCCAGTAGTTGTAATGAGGTGATAACAGTTGTCCTATAGTGTGACTACAATTTGATAAGTAGAAATGTGTAGGGATTCTGACCGGAAGCAATTATGGCAACAAAATGTAACATTTTAGGGCAATAATTAATAATTACGTTGATATTGCAAGATATTTAAACACAGGAGGAATTGTCATGTTTGGATTTATCAAAAATTTAATCGCGGGAATTTTGGGTTTTATCACTGGACTGTTTGGGAAGAAAGATAATGGTTACTACTTACAACTGAAGGAAGAAGTGACAGAAGCTAAACCAGTAGCACCAGCAGTCAAACCAGAACCTGCTAAAGCACCAGCAGCCAAAGCTAAACCAGTAGCAACTAAAGCCAAAGCAGAACCCGCTAAAGTACCAGTTCCAGCTGAGACTACCTTTGCACCCAAGTATTTAGTTCCTTCTTCTTCTAATGGTCGTCGCCGTCCTGGAGCAAATATGAATACCTATCTAGATATGGCGCGTCAGGTGAAAACTCCTGGATAAGTTTGGCGATAGGGCATTAATAACTTGAGTTTGGATTTTAAATTGACTATTTTAGATTGATTTCTTGCTTGCACATAGCTGGCTCAAATCCTTGCTAAGATTAAGCATTTTGAATTATTTAATGCAAAATCTAAAATCTAAAATTTTGTTTTGATTTCCATGCCCTGTGAATTTGTTGATGCCTTTTTAAGAAATATGATTCCACTATATAAGTGAAATGCTGAATCCCAATTGCTTTTTTCTCGCCGGAATAAGTGAATGTGAGAGTGAATTTGATTCAGCATTTCTGATTTATCTAATACTGTTTCTCCAAAAGATTTAAAATCTGACCAGATTTTGGCTTGCGGTAGTTGATGTTCAACCCAGTTGATCAAACTATTCCAGTTGATTCTAATTGTGTTTTGATTGGCTTGGGGCGTAATTTCTAAACCTTGTTGATATTCATAGCCTTGGTCATAAATTCGCAAAATGCTATTTCTGTTAGGTAAATGTAAATCACAGAATTGGGCATAGTCTTGAGTTTGGGTTTTGCGTTCTAGTTGATGACGGGCGTTCACATCTACAACCTGTTCAAAAATTGGTAACAGCCCAATAACTCTATCTGTGACTTCTGACCAGTCAAAACTGAACGAACCAAGTTGATTTTCTGCATTGCGACAAATCACTGTGGGTTTTGGTTGCAATTCTGAAAAATATTGAACTTGAAATACTTGAATTTGCTGAATTTGTGGAATTGTCAACCAGAAACAGGGAATTCCCGCCTGCTGTATCTGTGTGCCATAAAATTGAAGTTCGCCAACTTTGCCGTTGCGGTATACTCTCCAACTGCGACTTGGTAGTATTAACCTAGCTGTGTAGGAGTCTATATGCATAATCTGGGCTAGTTTTGGCGCAGCTATGGTTTTGAGTTCGTTACTAATGGGTTCTAATATTAATATTCCCTGTTCGGTGTTAGTTGGTTCTGCTGTGGCTTGGGAAATAGCTCTTTGTTTTTCTTCTTGCTTGATTTCTTCGAGACGCTGCAAACCTTGACGTGCTTGTACCAAGATTTTGTTATGGCTTGTTACTCGTAGTAGTTGACGATAAATTTTTTCTGCTTGCTGTCGCTTTCCAGAAACTTCTTGCAAGCGACCTAGATAAAGTTGTACCCAAGGATTTTCTGGGGATTCTTTGAGTAGGGGTTTGAGTAATGTGGCTGCGGTTTGATAGTCTTTGCGTTCAAAGGCAGCGGTGACTTCTTCCAGCATGACTTTTAATAAATCTGAATGGATATCTCGCGCCAAGATGCAAAGAAAATTGTTATTGTTTTGCGTGAGATATATCCTTTATACTTCACAAGCAGAGGCAATTAAGGATATGGCAATAATTGGTGCGGTGACTGCCCGTAGGATGCGACGACCAAGGGAAATAGGCTGAAATTCTGCTTGTTGTGCTAGTTCAATTTCTTGATCTGTCCATCCTCCTTCTGGGCCTGTAGCGATCGCAATTTCTCCAGATAAGTTATTATCTATTACCTTTGCTAAATGTAGATAGTGACCACGGGCTTCACAAATAAAACGCTGATTAGCTTCACATTCATTGACAGCTTTACTAAAAGCTATAGGTTCTAAGATGGTTGGGACAAAAGAACGCTCTGATTGTTCGGCGGCTTCGGCGGCAATGCGTCGCCAGCGTTCAAGTTTTTGAGGACTAGGATTGAGTAAAGTGCGATCGCTCAAAAGCGGTAGAATACAAGCTACACCCAACTCTGTACAACACCGGACAACATCATCAAAACCATTTCCTTTCGGTAAAGCCACCATCAAAGTTATAGATACAGGTAACTCTGTTTCTACTTGTAATGCTTCTAAGACCTGTCCCTGTTCCCCTGCTACCTGTGCTAACCACCATTTACCCATGCCATCCATAGCAATAAATTTATCCCCTGCATGCAAGCGCAGAACCCGCAATAAATAATGTTGTTGTTGGGGGGTAAATGAAATTTGTCCTTGTTGGAGTTGGGAAGGTTGAATAGTAATGCGTTGGAGTTGAGACATAATCTATCTGAATCAGGATTTACAAGATTTAAGGATTTACAGGATAATGATTTTTGATTTATTGTCTGCATCAAGATTTGCAATATTTAAGCGCGTGAAAATAAAAAATTTTCTTTTTTTCATATTTCCGATATTCTTTACCACTGTATTTTCTCTACAAGTTTTAGCTGATGAGAAAACGCCACACTGGAGTTATGGAGGTGCAGCTAATCCCACTCAATGGAGCCAACTCAGTACTGATTTTGCGACTTGTGAACTAGGAAGAGATCAATCTCCCATTAATATTGATGATGCTGTCCAAGGCACTCCTATAAATATAGAGTTTAACTATAAACCGACACCTTTATCAGTAGTTAATAACGGTCACACGGTGCAAGTAAATTACAAACCAGGTAGCACTGTTAATATAAACGGTGAGAAATATGAACTCCTTCAGTTTCATTTCCACACACCAAGTGAACATACTATTAGTGGCAAAGCATCGGCACTGGAACTACACTTGGTACATCGAAATGAAAAAGATCAACTAGCAGTTGTCGGAATCATGATGACAAAAGGTACAGCTAATCCCTTGATTGAGCAAATTTGGACACATATTCCGGCTGCGGGAAAAAACAATACTGTTCAAAATTCCAGCATTAACGCTGCCAATTTATTACCTAAGAATAAAGCTTATTTCAGCTATACTGGTTCACTGACTACACCACCATGCAGCGAAAGCGTTAAATGGAATGTGCTGGCAGAACCTATTCAAGTTTCAGAAGAGCAAATTGAAGCTTTCCAAAGTTTATATCAGGTAAATGCTCGTCCAGTGCAACCAGTCAATGGTAGAAGGATTGAATTCCACCGCGAATAGTTTGGATTCTCTCGCATCAATTTCTATGAAAGTTGAGATGCCTAAAGAAAACTAAACTATTGCACTAGTCACCATCAACTGGGCATATTTGGTGATATCGCTCGTACCAAACTGTGAAAAAATGATGTTGTACTCTAACTCCCCAGATTCTTTCGCTGGTACCCAATCTCAACCTAAACAATTCCTCAAACTGTGAGATTGTTTCAAAATCTTTCCAACGTTGTTGAGCTTCATCGCAAATAGAGTTGAGCGGTTGGTGCTTATTTAGTCTCTTTCTATAATTGGATGCACCGTTATATGTTTGTGTTTCAACCTCTTGCCATGAATTATTCTGCAAAGACTTAAGATGAGGCTCAATTTCTTCTTTTTCCCATTTCCTTGCTTCGCCCCAACTCCATACCCCTTCCTGATCAGCTTCTGATACACACCATGAAAAATAATGCTTTTTATAATCATAAGCATCAGCGTCACCGCTTCTCGGTATTTTTCTTAAGTCAGGTTTCTCAGTAGCCCGAATTAACTTACTTGATACTTCAATATCTTGTAGCAGTCTAACTTTTTTTTGTTGTTCTTTTAATTTTTTCTCATTGTCGCGCTTAATTCGATCTTCTCTCTTACTCATCTTCTTCTGGTTCATTCCAAATTCCAGAATGATATTCAAAAATTGCATCTCTAGTTATTTCATGGTTACAGCTTGCCATAGGTGCTAGATCACCTCTTGCATTTTTCCAAGGATCTTCTTGATGATTAATGTCACTAAGTTGCTGTGCTGTATAACCTCCATAAAAATCTAGTACCTTATCTATATTCTCTTTTTCGCTATCTGTAAGTACACCGCTATTTCCTTCACTAAAAGATTCTGTATTGACCTTAAACTTACCTTTATGAACGTTATATAAATCTCGAACTACTGCTCCGTTAGCCCAAGCCTCAATTCTTTCTTCAAACAACTCAGACTCGTCCCATACTAAATTCCATGCTTGACTATAGTAGACAAGCTTTTGAAGTTTCATTGATGTAATTTCACCCTGTTTTTCAAGGATATAACGAGCAACATCAAATACTGTAGCCATATTAGTTCCTCAAACAAACTACTATTATCGTTGATAATAAAATTTCATTTCGACTTCATATAAGCTCTATATGAGTCGTACTAAACTCTAACATTTAGATAATACACTCTAATATAAAATTGCAATTAAATTATAATAGCGAATTATTCTATAGTACAAGAATACCATAAGCGACTGGTATATGTCAAGTCTTTCTTTCTCATCCTCAAAACAATA
Organism: Anabaena sp. EIM26; assembly: GCF_057568715.1. Lineage (NCBI taxonomy): Bacteria > Bacillati > Cyanobacteriota > Cyanophyceae > Nostocales > Nostocaceae > Anabaena > Anabaena sp. EIM26. The sequence continues at coordinate 5,954,666 of NZ_CM172472.1, forward strand.
TCACCAAATTTCCCAGGATTCAGTTTGACTGCTGCACAGATTATTCAACCTGGTAAACTCAAGCGATAATAGATACATGGATGCGTAATACAGTTTTTCCAAGACGAATATAAAGCACTCAAGAATTTAAAGAATTATGGCAATTCGCGCCACATAAAAGTTATGTCTGGGTTTGGATGTGGGATAAAACCATGCTTTTCATACCAAGCCTTTCTATCAAAACCATCAGATGCAATAGAGTTTCCTGGTCTTTCTAAGAGGATATCCATTTTTTCTATTTGCCACAGAGCTTCACAAGTCTTTTCTAGCAACTCGGAACCATACCCACGTTTCTTAAATTGTGGCAAGATTTCTATATCAGATAAATACCAGACGCGTTCTTTAAACCTGTTAGTCCTGCATAAACTCTTCCCAAGACAAGTTCCGTCTTGCTTGAAAAGACCAAACGCTACACTCTCCCCTCCATATTCACTATTAACTTTCTTGAAGATAAGAGTCTCTCCATTTAAATGAAATGTAATCAACTTTTCACTAGTCATAGTACTTACGAAAAACTCTACTCAGTTGTTGGCTAAATTAAAATCCCCCTCCTTTTTGTGCGAGGAGGGGTTATGTTTCAAAGCAAACTTTTGCGTGAGAATATCCGCCTACAGATTTTGGAAGTACTTATCTAACGCATCATGTACCAAATCAGTCATTGGTCGATTTTGCTTTTCGGCTGTTTCTTTGAGATGTAAATACACATCATCTCTCAGACTGACCCGATGACGTGATTTACCGCTGCTGGTGGGTTCTCCGGGTGTGTAGGTGGCTGAAAATTCGCGGATAGCATCAAAACCCATGCGATCGCAAAAATCACCAAAACTCTCTTTTCCTTTGCGGAATTTTTTGAAGTAGATAAATATCGGTTCTAGGAAGCTTTCAATATCATTGTCATGCAGTTTCTCAATGATAGGTTGAGCCAAACGCGTTTGATCTGGTGAACCACCTAACCAAACTTGATAGGATTCTGGCGCACTGCCGACGAAACCCAATTCAGCCATATAAGGACGAGCGCAACCGTTAGGGCAACCGGTCATCCTGACCACAAAATGGTCTTTTTGTAAACCTAATTTATCTAATAAAGCGCGGATTCTTTCTAAAATTCCGGGAATTGCTCTTTCAGATTCGGTAATTGCCAATCCGCAGGTAGGTAAAGCGGGACAAGCCATAGCAAAGCGTGTTAGGGCTGCTATTTGGCTGGGGTCAGCAACAATACCACAACGGTCAAGAATCTCTTGAATCGCTGCTTTGTCTTCTGGGGCAATTTCGTAAAATAGCAGATTTTGGTTGCCTGTCAGTCGAATGGGGAGATTGAATTTCTCAACTATTTCCCGTAAAGCGGTTTTGAGTTGGAATGCACCTTCATCTTTAACCCGACCGTTTTCAATAGAAATACCCAAAAACAGTTTACCGTCGCCTTGTTCATTCCAGCCTAAAAAGTCCTGATATTTGAACTTGGGTAAGGTTTTAAAAGGTTCGACAGTTTTACCAAAATATTCTTCTACTTGGGTGCGGAATTTGTCTACACCCCAGTCATTGATTAGATATTTTAACCGCGCGTGTCGTCGGTCGGTGCGATCGCCATAATCTCTCTGAGTAGCGACAATAGCCTTGACGAGATTATAAACATCATCCTTGGCTACATAGCAAATGGGATCGGCAACTCTGGCAAAGGTTTCTTCTTTATTATGCGTTCTGCCTAAACCACCACCAGCAAAGACATCAAACCCTTGCAATTCGCCTTTTTTATTGGTGATGACAACCAAAGTCAAATCTTGGGAATATAAATCAACGGAATTATCACCCGGAACCGTGACGCAAATTTTAAATTTGCGGGGCATATAGTGAGTTCCATAGATTGGTTCTACGGAATCATGAACAATAGTACCGTTACCATTACTTTGTCTTGCAGCTTTGACATCTGGATGTTCTTCTGCACTAATTGCTTTTTCCCCATCTAACCAAATTTCATAATAAGCGCCGGTTTGGGGAGAGAGTAAATCAGCAATATTTTGGGCATATTCCCAAGCATATTCATATTCTGGGCGATTTTTTAAAGGGGCTGGGGGAGCCATGACGTTGCGGTTAATGTCACCACAAGCGCCTAAAGTTGAACCTAAATTTTGGACAATAGTAGCGATCGCTGCCTTCAGATTCTTTTTCAGAATACCATGTACCTGAAATCCTTGGCGAGTCGTAGCTCTGAGCGTATGATTACCATATTCATCAGCCAATTGATCCAAAGCCAAATACAGCTGCGGTGGTACTAACCCACCAGGATTTTTTGTCCGCAGCATAAACTGATAATCTTTTTCTTGACCTTTGGCACGATTATCACGGTTATCTTGTTGATAAGACCCGTGAAACTTGAGAATCTGGATTGCATCTTCACTAAAGTGAGTTGTGTCCTGGAGAATCTCAGTAGCTACAGGTTCACGCAAAAAATTACTATTTTCTTTGATACCTTCTACTTTGGAAGGCTTGCGGTTGCTAACGGGGGAAGGAGCAGAGTTAACCATTACAGTAGTATGTTTGTCAATAATGCATCAGTTAAAGCTGAATTAGGAATTTAATAACACCTTTTCAGCTATGAGAACACCCAAAATTCGGTCGGAATTATGAAGAATAATCTAATTTTAACATGGCAAAACGCTGGCTTTATCAGTGATTTAACTCTTGATAAAACCAGCATTTAGTAAATAGGTGTAATTTAACACGATATAACTTACTTTTTATCTGTTGACAGATAAACATATTTATGAATTTGCCAACAGCCTTCATTACCTTGAATTGCACCAATTCACTCAACGTATTGTATCAGTCTCATCCTGCAATTTCCCCCCTGAGACAAATTTATCAATCAATTGGAGTAAATTTTATTTCTACCTAAAGCGATAGCCAAGACCACCATTGATGCTCACAGCAGAAGCATCACTATTTTGATAAGCTTTGAGTCCAACTTTAGCATTGGTGTAGACAAGGAAGTTTTTAGCAACTTCAGATTCTACTCCAGCACCGACAACTACAGAATCTCTGTTACCCAAAGGTGTTGGTTTACCATCTGCCTCTACAAAAGAATAACCACCAGTAATAAAGGCATTGGTTTTATTAGCAATGGGTACATCTAAAGAAACTTCAGGAATGATAGCAGTTGTTTCATCACTCCAGAGAACATTACCGCGTGCGGAAAAGGGAGTATTTCCTAATTTCACACGGCCTGTAATATTTCCACCGAAGGTAGCAGCATCGTTATTTTGACCGCCATTGGTAACACCAGCAGCTACACCAGCACCAATATAACTAGCATCAGTACCCTTTTGTGTTTCAGCAGATGCTTTACCAACGGTAAGAAATGCTGGGGCAATTACTAAAGAAGATAAAGCAGAAATGGTGAGTAAAGACTTGAGTAAACGTTTCATAATTTTGACCAAATTTTAGAAGTTTTACTGTTAAATTGAAAGTCGAATATTCAGATAAAAAAGTTCCAGAGAAGTTTCTAATTTGCTGAAATCCTGATTGCTATTGAGGCAATATATTTAGGATTTAGTAGTTCAGCCAGTTTTGCTTCGACAGTTATAATTACACAGGCATATCTTAGCATTCCAGATGATAAATTTAAGTTTTGAAAAGTTTGAGGAATGTTGTTGGAGATGAAATCATGATCCCTGCCAAAATATTATCAGGTTTGATGGGTGTATGTGTGGGAGATGCCTTGGGTGTACCTGTGGAGTTCACTAGCAGGGCTGAACGCAAGATATCTCCGGTGACAACTATGTTGGGTTATGGTACGTGGAATCAGCCACCGGGAACTTGGTCAGATGATAGTTCACTAACTTTGTGTTTAGCTGAGTGTCTTTGTGAGGGATTTTCTCTCTCAGAAATTGCTAATTCTTTTTGGCGTTGGTATAAAGAAGGTTACTGGGCTGCTCACGGTGAAGCCTTTGATATTGGTGGCACGACAAGACAAGCTATTCTCAATTGGCAACAGGGAGCGTCACCTTTAAAAGCAGGTGGTACTAGTGAAAAAAGTAATGGTAATGGTTCTTTAATGCGAATTTTGCCAATGGCTTATTTTTATCAGTCCTTAAATTTCAGGGAATTGATAGAGCGTGTGCATCAAGTTTCTTGCATCACTCACGGTCATCTCCGTTCCCAAATGGCCTGTGGCATTTATATTAGTATTGCGATCGAGCTATTGGCGGGTTTTGAACCCCAAGCAGCTTATTTACAAGGATTAAGCAAGATTGAGTCTTTTTATTCTGGCAGTGAATATATTTTAGAAAAACCCCATTTTGATAGAATTTTTAGTGGTGAAATTGCTCAAATACCTATAGAAGAGATTAACTCTGGTGGTTATGTGATTGATACTTTAGAGGCAGCTTTGTGGTGTTTGTTAAATACCTCTGCTTATGCCGAAGCAGTTCTCAAAGCTGTTAATTTAGGCGGAGATACAGATACTACTGCCGCAGTGACTGGTGGTTTGGCAGGAATTTATTATGGTATTGAAAATATTCCTCAAGACTGGATTGACCAAATTGCCCGTAAACAGGACATCATTGACCTAGCAAATCGTTTGGCTAAGGCTGTTGATAGTGAAGGGGAAATTGGCAATTGAAGAAGGAGTCAGGAGTCAGTAGCCAGGAGTCAGAATCAAGATGCTCTTTCCTCGCTAACGGGGCTTTAAACCCATTTTTTCTGTCAAAAAGACCACCAAATCTTAGATTTGTGGGGGGTCTTAAACGCACAGAATCCCCAACTGAATTCTGACTCCTGAATTCTGTTCGATCAACTCTTTCCTCAATTGCCAATTCACTGTAGATAGGTCTGACTACTGACGAAAATACTATAGCCAGTGAGTATTTTCATCAACTCTCATAGTCTGTCAAGAAAACTTGGAGGGTTTGTTCACAGGAAGATAAATTCTACTCTCTACCTGCTCCTCTGCTTGTCTACACCTGCAATTTTTGGGTTAGTAGGACTAAACCAAAGACAGGGAGTAGACTTGACCATCAATCAACAGTCGGGTGATGCCTTTGGCTTGGAGATGGGTACTAGCCTTGTGCAGCATTCTACTGTCAGGAACTTTAATCACGCGATCGCGCTTAGTAGAGAAACGCTTGGCTACTCGGTGATTATCAAACACTGGGAGAGTTTTCTGTTGGTTTTCGATGGTGGGGATTGTCCCTAAGTCGCCAAAATCCTTGAGTGGTCTGGTAATTAATTCCGCAGAACGGTCAATTACTAAGTAGCAAGTTTTGGGTAAATTAGCCACCGAAAAGGGTAAGACTTGAACAGCGGCTTCTCCTGGCTTACGTCTTGTGACTAAAGGTGTTGGTTCTTCGTAGTCTTCATCCTCAAAGTCCTCCTCATCTTCGTACAAATCATCATCTAAATCGTCTAAATCATCTGACTCATCTAGCAAGTCTTCGTCGAAGATATCCTCAATTAGGTTTACCGCTGGATGTTCATCCTCTAGGATGGTTCTGGGTATGCTGGGGATTTCTGGCGGCTTGTGTCGGACAATTTCGATTTCCTTGACTACTGGTTTCGGTTTCTCAGTGGCTGAGGAGCGAGTTTTCACCCTTCTAATAGCCGGGATTGGCTGAGGAAACTGCTCAGAAATAGGTTCTTCTTCTATAGCTGGGGGCTGTAGTTCAACCTTTGGCAACTTTACACGACTGCGATCGCTGCGATCGCTAGAGACATCGCTATTGACTGGTTCTGTTTCTATCTCTTCTGATTGACTACTCAACAGAGGTAACTGCTCATAGCTTACCTGCGCTCTGCCTTCAGGGGTTCTAGCAGCACGTTTTAGAGAAACAAGGTACTCATACTCTTCTTCTGGTAGAGTACTTTTGAGCAATCGGCTAATTGTTGAGTTACTCACACCATAGCGTTCTGCCAAAGTCGAGGTTGTTTCGGCAGTTTCTCTATATAGCTTGAGAATCTCTTGTTTGTCAGAATCTGTTAATTTTCTCACGGTAGACACCAAAATTTGTTAACTTCGTTTGCGTCCACTGGTACGCCGCTTCAGGCTCATTGATGCTTCGTATTCTAAAGCAGCGCCCATACCAAATAAAACTCCACTAAATACCCAGAACACTTCTAGTATGTCTCCACTTTGGTAATCGGGAACATAATTAGTGGCATATTTAAACCACATATCTGCAATGTAGAGCGAAAATGCCGCCGCTGCAATCATTCGCCAGGATAAAGAAACTTTTCCTCCCCAAAAGGCCAGCAGCATAATTGTCGCAATAATTAACAGCAGCACATCACTAACTACATAAAACCAATTCAAAACAAAAGTTATTTTTTGAATAAGAGTATCTAGTCCGTCAGCAGACGCTTTATTTGTCTGAGAAATCCACCAGGCGACAAAACTGCCTAATAATCCAATTGAGCCTACAATTAGCCACTGCCATTTTTCTAGATTAATTCGCCGGGAGAACAAAGCTAAAGCCATACCTGCGCCCAGGAATATATAACTCAGGACAAAAAATATATCTCCTAAAGATACTTCCGGGTCTTGTTTTAAGACCACTTCTGTATAGCCGAAAATTATCCCTCCAATAAAATAGGCCATCATACCTAAGCCAATTAATAGCCAAACCTTTCGACTACTGACAATCTGGGTACTCCGCCAGTTTCTTAAGCATAAGACACCAGCACCCAAGTAAGCCAAAGCCTCAAAAATATTCGTCCCCAAAACATACCAATCACCACGGTTTTCCGTGCCATTAGGCCCAGGAATTTTAGCGCTAAACAACAAAAAGTATAAAAGCGCCAGCAAAGCCCAGCCTGTAGCAACCAAGATGATGTTTTGAGTAGTGAAAATCGACTTAGAACGGTATGAATTGTTGTAAGAGTTACTCATAAGTCTCAACTAGGTAAATGCACTCTAGCAGTATTTTTGGTGCAATTTGATGATGTGGACAGCAGTTGATCTACTGGATGTTACACCATTTAACACCTAAAGCAAGAGCTAATGGACAGTTTGTAATCAAATAATATCCATGCTACTGCCAAAGTTTACCTAGTGGTGATTGATTTAACCAACCGATGAATACTAATTGCTCTTCTTCAGGCATATCTTGTAACCGATCCTTAAGTTGACGAGCAAAATTGGTATCACCAAAATAAGTTTTTCCTAGTCGATGCAGTTCTTCCAGGAGAATAATCACATGAGTTTCTTGCCAAGAAGGCAGTTTAGGTATTTGTGAAGGCTCAACAGTTAGCAACGATTTTACTGCCTCTGAGGAAGATATTTGGGGAAATTGCTTTTGCTGTAATATCCCTGTTATGTCTTTTTCAAATAAACTTGCTTGCCGATTACCTAATAAATCTTCGATATCTAGATAAACAGCTTGCAGCAGCACAATACTTGCTAACGTCAAAATTTCAACATTGCTATGACTACCTGTATCATTTTCTAGCTGTTCTAAGCGGATTTTGCCCCAGACGCTAAAGCGCTCAGGTTCTTCCAGTAGGACACAGGCTTTACCTCGATTGTCAGTAAGAGAACGCCACAACGCTTTGGCTTCAATCTCTTGACTAGCTTTGAAAACACTTATCAGGCGAAAGGTTTGCCCCTGATAATGGAGGATCGGCACCTGCTGATCCCGCGTTGGGTGCTGAATAGTTGAGATTTCAACATCCTGGCGTTTGAGAATAAACATGGCACTAGCAAATAACTCCTCACAGGGGCTGTTTTGACAAAAAATATGTCATGGACTTGGGCAACATAGCCGACAGTATAATTATTTATATTATGGTATGGGAGAATTAGGCATTTGCCAGATGTTTCACTAGCATACGCCATAGAAGGCATTAGTACTCATTGGTCAATTTCTTCCTTGACATCACAATATACCTGAATATCCCATATGTTTAGTTTTTAGTTTACATCTACTGACTCATGACTTGGATCTTCGTCTTGAGATTGGGAAATTTTCAATTTGATCTTGCTTGTTGCTAGGAATAAGAGATATAATGGTGTATGATGACTTTTTGAGAACCCAGAGATTACTCTTGGGCGCGTAGCTCAGTGGATAGAGCAATTGCCTTCTAAGCAATCGGTCGCAGGTTCGAGCCCTGCCGCGCTCGTTTTAAGTATGTATAAGCCCCCAAGTCTACCAGTAATTATATATCACAGGGATTACCACAGTTTTTTTAAGGACTTTGTACCATATCCAAATTGCTTACAGAAGTAGAGGTTAGTAAAAACAAAGCTGCTTTCTGGGCTATAGCTTCCGAAAGTTTAACCTGATTAATAGTAACTAAGCCTTCGTTAACAAATGAATCTCTCACCAAGGCTTTTTCTCCACTATTAAAAGAAGTTTCATAAAACACTTCTTTGATGCCAGCAGAGATGATTAACTTTAAACAAGATAGGCAAGGTTCCAATGTGACATAAATACTAGATCCATCTGTAGATATACCATATTTTGCAGCTTGGGCGATCGCATTTGCTTCCGCGTGTACAGCCCTTGATGGTAAGGTTTTACTGGCATCACAACTAATTAAATCTGGATAGCAATATCCTTGAGTTGTACAATGAGCAGAACCGGATGGTGAACCATTGTAACCTGTAGCTACGACTTGCTTATTTTTAACAATTACAGCACCCACTGGAAACGCAAGACAAGTTGAGCGCGTTGCGGCTAGTTTAGCCAACATGAGAAAGTATTCATCCCAAGTCGGTCTTTGATAGTATTCCTCAGATAAGCAAATATCTTGCATCATGTTTCAATTTTAAACTTTACTATACTACTTTGCAGGCAACTAAAATCTTAGCCGCTATTGTTTCCAATTTAATAAAACGTTTTTCAACTGATTTAAAGCATCTTCATAGTCATTAAACTGAATCTCAGCAATCACAGTGGGAATACCGCGAGGGAATCTTGATATCCGCTTACCTGTTTCATACAAAAGAATGATAGGAATTTTGTTGTTCTCTGCATAAGCTAACTCCATTCCTACACCAAAAGAAAGCGAACCAAGGTAAGCAATAACTAAGTCCGATATACTCACCTGATGCTTATCTTTATCGAAAACCTCACGAGGAGTAATATCTGGATTATTTACTGGATCAGTATGTAAGTGTGGTACATAAGATTGAAGACCAATTTCTTCACAAAGCAAACCTATTTTTTCATATAGTGCTTTAGTTTCTGCTGTTTTTTTTACATCAGTCAAAGCACCAGACACATACACATTGTACATTTTTATTTAGTTACCTTTTATATTTTTTTCGATATTGAATAACGAAAGGTTAATTTTCTCACAAAAATATGAATTTTGAATATAAATATTTTTGATAAAGAAAATAAAATGTACTATTTAGTTAAGCTTGGAGATACTGTTATACTTGGGTTAACTTGTGCTTGCGGAGTACGATCTATTGTTGGATTTAGATTAGAAGAAGAAGAAGAAGAAGAAGGTTTGAACACTGCAATCAATAAAGCAATTAATGAAATAATAACTCCCAATGCTGACCACCGATCCCGTTTATCTAAACCTAGAAAATCTAGTAATGTTTCTTTTACACTTTTTTTAAGTTTTTTATACTCATCTGACTCCATCATAAGTTTTCTCAGTAAATCTCGATCACGTTTCATCCAAGTATTTTGTTTTTGAGCAAAGTAGTCGTTTATCTCCTGACCATTACGCCGTCCAATAAGTACATCAAGTCTTGCATCACTTGATCGATGAGCAACATTTAAAGACCTGGAACTTAATTTTTCAATAGCCAAATGAGCGATAGGGTTTTCAACATCTCTTACATTAATTCGGACTGCTTTATCTGAAACATTATGAAGTGCTATACAAAGAACACCTGACCAATTAGGATTTACTCTTGTACCAATGTGTCCTAAGCCTTCTGATGCTAACTTAACTACAGAATAAAGTGGTCCTCGAAATTGATTACTGAGTTCGACTGCTTCATCAGTCCACACTAGTGCAGTATCTCCAGACGGTATATAAAAAAACTTTTTTTCTTCAGCAGGGTTCTCTTTGTCTGGCCCTATTTCAACAGTCAAGCGTTGCTCAAGTAAAGTTGAATAAGCATACTCACTAGCAGTTAGACATAAATCGCACGCCTTAATACTACCTGGTTTAAGAGGATGAAAAAGTATACCTGTACCAAGCTCCCTAATAATATCTTGATAACTCAAAACTGACATGAAATACTCCCTGAGCTTTGGAAAACACTAGAATTTTCTACAACCATTTCTAAAATGGTTGTTTGTTAGCGGTTACTGATCTTGAACATAAGGCTTGTCAATTTTAATACAATTTGCCGCTTTTTGCAATTCTATACCTAAATATCCTGCATGATCTGGACGTATTGCAGGTAAAGCCGCACAAATTTCTTTGATTAATTTCAAAGGATTTTTACCAGAATAGCAACCGACAATTTCTCCACTACCAGGGGTTGTATGTGTAACAACTATCTTATTTTCTGCAATTTCAATTAAAAAGTTACCTGCTGGATCATAGTAATCTAAGTTCCTGCAAATTGCAGCATATTGTTCTTGAATCAGTTGTTCAGAATTGCTCCAAGTATCATCATATATATGAGCCGACTGACTTATAGTTATTAGTGGTCCCATCTTCAAATCATATTCAGAACGTTTAGCAATCTCATCTCGAATATGTTTTTGCAAAGCCCTTAAACCCATTGCATTAGCAGGCCAAGCAGCAAACATATCATTACTTCTAAGAGTGGCAGTTAGCGATAGTTCATTATCAACAACTCTCAACCAAATATGATTTAAACAAGGACTACCACCTTTTTCATGATCCTTCACATCCCACAAAGTCATGACTGCACTAGCAGCATCAATTTCTCCAATTAATTTCTGAATTACCTGATCAATCTGATCTTTTCCAAACCAAGAACGCAAACGTTGACCATATGTGTATTTAACTCCTTCTCGATTCGGTGCATCATCTAATATTTGAGAAATGTATTCTTCTAAAAAGCTTCTATCTATTGGTAAATAATTTGGTTCAGGAAAATAAAAATCAGCAGGTTCATCGGTGACAACTGCCATTAAATCTATTAATTCTTGCCATTTACCATCATAACCAGTTGGTCTAATTGTGCCTGTGGTTTTAATGCGATGAATGATTTTTACCCAAGTTTCGGCTATGGTTTTACCTTCTATTCTGTGTCCATAGCGTGAACCTGGTAAAACTGTGGGTTCAACGGTAGGCATAGGAAACTCTAAAGAAACTCCCCAAGGATCAATTATTTCTTGTTGGGAGTAATGTTTAATTTTCTCAACTGCTTCTATGATTGATCGAGCTTCTTGAAATTCTATAGAATGTCGCAGTTTTTCTAAAACATCTATATCAATATCTATATCAATGTATCCAGTAATGGTAGAACGAATTACCCAAGATTTGCGTCCAGTGTCGCTTAAACTTTCTTCGACTCCATTGCAGAAAAAATCGAGTAAGCACTGAGATGCACCTGCATTTTTATCTTCTTTGGTAGCGTTGAGAATAACTAAATAACGAACATGAGGATTTAATAATAAGTTACGAATTAGCAGGTTTATGCCTCTGGTGGGCGAATACAACTGCCCAATTACAGCATAATCTGACGGTTGCAGGTGTTTGGCGATCGCTTGCTTGACTGTCCACCCTGTAATCACTGCCGTTTGCCCATTTCCGTAAATTAACTGATTAGGCTTGTGCTGTGCTGTGTAACGAAATTCAGTTACTTGACCTGTTCCTTTCATGATTCGCTAAAAGTCAAATTCTACTATTCTAGCGAGGATCACAGGATAATATATTTTAATTTTTACAAATCTTAAATTTGCCAGAAAAAACCATAAATAAGCTGGAATTTAGATAAAAATAAAGCTGTTTATACAGATACACAAAGATTTGACTATGTTATAATCCGCATTAATACAAATTATTTTCAATTCATATTAATAGAACAATTTTTTCGGGAATGTCATGAATTTTAATGAATTAAAACTATGTGGCAAATCAAAAGAACAAATTGGTTGTTTAAATATACAGATAAAAAGCTGATTATTCTCAACTTATTAATAGCAATAGCCTACAGTATTTGTGTTATAATTAGCTTGGAATTTACTTCTTTACCAGGAAAAGTTGCATCTGTTTGGTTTCCTTCAGCAATGACTTTGGCAGCGGTATTTTTATTAGGTAATCGGGTATTTCCAGGAATTATTTTGGGTTCTATAGTTGGTCTTTCTAAAAATTTATTGAGTTTAACACCGCCTTTATCAATTTTAAATTTTATTTTACTGAATCTTATCTGTGCTTGTGGTAATTGTCTACAACCTTTAGCCGCTACTTATATAATTAAAAAGTTTGCTCCTCATGAAAATATATTTAATCAGGTCAATACCATCTTTTTATTTATTCTGGGTGCTGTTGCTTCACCAATTATATCAGCGACTATGGGAATTACAGCATCATGTTTGATGGGAACAATTCCTTGGAATAGTTATGGTATTTGCTGGCTAGTATGGTGGTTGGTAAGTGCCTTAGCTCACCTGATATTTACGCCATCATTACTTTTATGGAAAACCTATTTGCATAAAAAAGAATATTATTACCGTAGAGGGGAGACACTAGTAGTATTGAGCATTATTCTATGTATAAACTGGCTCACATATATGGGCGGACATCATTTGGAATACACTTTGCTCCCTATGTTGATATGGTCTGTTTTTCGTTTTGGTAATTTTGTTTCCAGTATTTTTGTGACTTTGGTTTCTGCGATCGCTATTTTTGCTACTTCACAAGGGTATGGCCCATTTGTGAAAGATGAACCATATCAATCGTTTATGCTTTTGCAATCCTTTACAGGTGTTTTTTCAATCACTGCACTTTTGCTTTCAGCTGTGATTGATGAACGAAAAGTAGCTGAGTTATCTCTGAAGCAGAACTTAGCTACACAAGAAATAAAGATCAAAGAACGAACAGCAGCATTGCAACACAGTGAGTCCCAACTTAATGGCTTTTTTTCATCTGCCTCAATTGGAATGTGTATTTTGGATCAGGAACTTAGGTATATTCGAGTTAATGAAATAATCGCAGAAATTAACGGGATATCGGTTGCTGATCACCTGGGTAAGAAAATTCAAGAAATATTACCGCAACTATCTCCAGAGATAGAATACATTTGTCAGCAGGTGATCGCCACGGGAAAACCTTTGCGAAATCAAGAAATAAGTTTTAAATTTCATAACCAAGCAGGTATGTTTAGAACTTGGTTAGCTTCATATTTCCCCATCCTGGATGCAGATAATATTCCTTTTGCGGTAGGAGTTGTAGTTATGGAAATTAGCGATCGCAAACAGCTAGAACTCCAACTCCAGCAACAAGTACGTTTAGATGGATTAACACAAATTGCTAACCGTCGTTATTTTGATGAAGTATTATTTAAAGAATGGCAACGATGTATTCGCACTCAACAGCCACTTTCTCTACTTATATGTGATGCTGATGAGTTTAAAGCTTATAACGATGCCTATGGACATCCAATGGGAGATACTTGTTTAATTCAAATTGCCCAGATACTGAAGATTAATGTTCAGCGTCCCAATGATTTAGTCGCTCGGTATGGTGGGGAAGAGTTTGCAATTCTCCTCCCCGAAACTACTGCTGAGGGTGCATTTCATATTGCTAACTCGATTCGGGAACACATCCACCAAGTCAAGATTCCTCATCCACGTTCACGGGTATGTGATCATGTAACCTTAAGCATTGGCATTGCCACCTGTATTCCCATAGCGGAAAATCGACCTGAAGAAATCGTGATTACCGCAGATCAGGCACTTTATGAAGCGAAAAACCAAGGACGCGATCGCATCATCCTCAAAATCTAAATTATCTCTCTCAGATGAAAATACTTTACAAATATTAACTTGAATGTTACATTTATTAATATAAAAGAAATCAGGAAAATAAACTAATGCGTACAAGCGGTTCTATTAAAGATGACCAAGGCAAAATGAACAACTTTGCAGTTGAACCAAAGATATACATAGACGAGCAGGGCAATAGAACAGGATTTACCAAATATTCAGAACTACTCAATGGTCGGTTAGCAATGATTGGTTTTATATCTTTGATAGCATTAGAAGCACTCACTGGACATGGTGTTTTCGGTCTTTTGTCCAGCCTGTAAAAATAAGTATAAATTTGCTTACATAACAATTTATAAACGAAGAGAGACGGGAAAAATTCCGTCTTTAATTTTGGGAATTTTTGGAAAAATTTAATGCTATGTTGTAAACATTCAGCAAGGGGGGATCTATGGTTTTAACTGCTTCAACAATGTTACAACTAGGAACTAAAGCACCAGATTTTCATCTACCCGAAGTGGTATCTGGGGAAACAATTTCACTTAATAATTTTGCCAACAAAAAAGCATTGCTAGTCATATTTATTTGTCAGCATTGTCCATTTGTAAAGCATATACAAAAAGAGTTAGCACAATTAGGAAAAGATTACTTCAACAGTAACTTAGGTATTGTTGCTATTAGTGCCAATGATGCTCAAAACTATCCCAATGATGCACCAGAATCATTGAAAGCAATGGCTACCGAACTGGGATTTAAGTTTCCATTCTGCTACGACGAAACCCAAGCAACCGCAAAAGCTTATACAGCAGCTTGTACACCAGATTTTTTTCTATTTGATAGTGAGAATAAACTAGTTTATCGGGGACAATTAGATGATAGTCGTCCCAGTAACAATAAACCGGTAACAGGTGCAGATTTACGAGCAGCTATTGAAGCAGTTTTGGCTGATCAACCAGTTACAAGTGAACAAAAGCCGAGTGTGGGTTGCAATATTAAATGGAAACCAGGAAATGAACCTAATTATCATTGAAGGAGGCAGGAGGCAGGAGGCAGAGCCTATGTGATAGCATTCCTAGTCAGAGACTAGGAACGAGATATGCTAAATGATTAGTTGTGGATTTCCAAATTGAGGATGTAGCTTCCCAGTTGGACTTTTTCTGACCATAATTCGTACTCTAGTCGCAAATGCTCTGGTAAAGTTTTTCCATTGAGGTGCAAATTTCTAGTAAAATTACGTAAGCGAAGTGGCTTGTGTGGTTGTAATGACTCAGCTGGCAACCAATAACGACTAACGCCATAAACGCCCTGTTCCCAAAAATGACGGTAACTCACTTGACTATTACCTTGCATAGTCATGATGACGCGATAGGGCGATATTTCCAACCACAAAATTCTGGGACTGCTGGGAAGATCAGGATTGTTTATGGTTTTAGGAAGGTTCTCTTCTGGATTGATAAAACTTCCTACTTCACAGCTAATTAAGGGTGGTGCAGTTAATAGTAAATGAAAGCGGTCAGTATCTTTTTGATACAATGTCCCGGCAGTTTCAACCACAGACCAGACTGGCAAGTCAGTGGAAATAATTGATAAGCACACGGGTTTGCGGTGATGAGTAAGCATGGGAGCGATAAGTGCTAGAAGCAATTAAATAAAATCAAATGAACACTACTGGGAGACAGCTATGCAGGAGCTAGGAGAGAAGATAAACTTTTTTTCACTGGATAGTTATTTTCGCCGTAGCGTACTAGAAGGTTAGTTTAAGCAACTAAAGAGTCAAGCCTGTTCAATATTAACTGAATCTACTGATTTGTTAAGCTAGACAAATTAGGATGCAGAAAGGCGGAAGCGGGAGCTAAAAAAGAAAAATGATGCTTATTCGAGCGGATACTGACTTTAAATAAGTTGATGGCTACAAAAAGCGATAGGATACTAGGGAGGAAGTTACAAGTGGCAGCAGATCAAGTCACCCAAAAGCTTCTAGTCTATTCAAAAGCCAGTGTATCCTAATGTCGGCTGCTGTTATAACCGTAGAAAATCAAGAAAACGCTGCTCATAAGTTAATTATTCAGCGTTCCCCTTCAATGCTCTCCCTCCAGGGTAGTATTCGGGTTCCTGGGGATAAGTCCATTTCCCACCGCGCTCTGATGTTGGGTGCGATCGCAGAAGGTGAAACTCAGATTGAAGGACTCCTGTTGGGAGAAGACCCCCGCAGCACTGCTAGCTGTTTTCGATTGCTAGGTGCGGAGATTTCCGAATTAAATACAGAGTTTGTCCGGGTAAAAGGAATTGGTTTGGGCAATTTTCAAGAACCTGTGGATGTGTTAAATGCGGGTAACTCTGGGACAACCATCAGATTGATGTTAGGGCTGTTAGCTTCCCATCCAGGGCTGTTTTTTACGGTTACAGGTGATGATTCCTTGCGATCGCGTCCCATGTCCCGTGTTGTCAAACCTTTACAACAAATGACTGCACAAATCTGGGGACGCAAAGGTAACTCTTTAGCACCTTTAGCAATTCAAGGACAAGCCCTCAAACCTATTCACTATCATTCTCCCATTGCTTCGGCTCAAGTTAAATCTTGTATTCTCCTGGCAGGTTTAAACACCGAGGGTAAAACTACCGTCACCGAACCCGCTTTATCACGGGATCACAGTGAGCGAATGTTAAGGGCTTTTGGGGCAGAATTGAGTATAGACCCGGAAACCCACAGTGTGACTGTGATGGGCAATGCTAAATTATACGGTCAAAAAGTTGTTGTTCCCGGTGATATCAGTTCAGCAGCCTTTTGGTTAGTGGCAGGATCTATTGTTCCCGGTTCGGATTTGCTGGTGGAAAATGTCGGTGTGAACCCAACACGCACGGGGATTTTAGAAGCTTTAGCCATGATGGGAGCAGATATCCAGCTAGAAAATCAGCGCGAAGTAGCTGGGGAACCGGTTGCTGATTTGCGGGTGCGTTCAAGTCGCTTAAAAAGCTGCACCATTGAGGGAGACATTATACCGAGATTAATTGATGAAATTCCCATTTTGGCAGTAGCTGCGGTTTTTGCTGAAGGGACAACCATAATTAGGGATGCAGCCGAGTTGAGAGTCAAAGAGAGCGATCGCATTACTGTGATGGCGCAACAACTCAATCAAATGGGCGCTAAAATTACTGAATTACCCGATGGGATGGAAATTATTGGTGGTACTCCCCTAGTGGGAACTGACGTAGATAGCCATACAGATCATCGTATAGCTATGAGTTTAGCGATCGCTGCTCTTAATGCGATCGGTACAACCACCATTCACCGTGCCGAAGCTGCTGCTATTTCCTATCCTAACTTTACCAACACCCTAGTCGAAGTTTGTCAATAAAGGTGAAAGAGGTAATGAGGGAGAGACATCATAGTCCCTTCCTCACACTTGCAGGGAGGGGGTTGGGGTTCTTGTAACTCAACTTAACCGAGAAATGCTATCTATATATTTCTGCTATCATCTTCTTCCTAATACAGCAGATTGCAGATCAATGAGGTACAAAATCTAAATTGAAACCTAGACACCAAGCCAGTTTTACTCCTGAATCCTGAATCCTGAATCCTGAATTCTGCTGTAAATCATTTCAAACGTTAATTGATGACTTTTGAGAAAATCATGAGTGAAATGATCCACCACATTTGTATCACTCAACTCTAAATTATAAAAATCCACAAACTCATGTTCAAAATATGGCCCCGCGTGCCAAGTTCCCACTTCTAACTTAATAAAACAATTTCCCGGAATCCGGAAAGCAGCAAGTTCTGCTAACACAGGTTCATTAATTGCATTATCAGGTGGACAAACCGCCATCAACCAATCTTTTCCTGCCAAAGAACCTAAACATTGAGTACATTGAATATGACGAGTAATTTTGTGGAACTTATGCCCATTTTTGGACAATCGCATAATATAAAACCGGGGAATACCATTTTGCAGATTTAACAGTGCATCCTCAGCATCAAAAGCTTTTCCGTCTCCACTAGGAAATATCACCTGTCCATAACGTTGAAAATTTTCTGGTGTTATCCATTCTGCATTTAACTGTTTTAATGTCTGGGATGCACTCATAATAAATCCTATTGTTCTGCTGAACTTAACAAAATCTAACAACTTTATTATTCTAATTTGTTAGGAATCAATGACTTAGGAATAATCGAAGCTTGCTTTTCTGTATTTGTAGGTTTAGTATACCACCAAGCCCAAGCAATTAATACTAACTGAAATGGCAGTCTCACAGCTTGAAACCAAAATGAATCGGGTATATATTCAATTTGAATATGATTAACTGCCATATTAATATTAGCTGGAAACACAGCAATAAACAGGGCAAGCAATCCCCAAGCAGCAGCTTGACTCACTGGTGGAACTAATAAACCAATTCCACCTATAATTTCATAGAACCCACTCAAATAAACTAATTCTAAAGGCGCAGGAAGTTGTAGAGGTACAATTTTAACGTAGGGTTCAGGAAAAGCAAAGTGTGTAACTCCCGCTATGATGATAGATATGGCAAGGGTGACACGTAAGAATTCTTTATAATTACTCATGTGTTTTACCTCTTTCTCTACTTAATTTCTAATATCACAGTATTCTGGTTTGGAGTGAATCTGTCTTTAGTCAAAAGTAGAAAAAATTAGGCTACCTCTTCCAAAATAACACTCAGAATTTTAAAGTATTGAAATAACTCAAGTAGTGTGTGAGGGAGACTCTATGGTTTTTAACTTAAATCGGCGTAAATTTCTCTGGTATGGTTCAGCAACATTAGGTACTAGTTTACTGCTAAAAGCCTGTGCTAATAACCCCAACCCAACTCCCACAGCGGCCGGTGGTGATGAAAAGTTTAAAATAGCTATCGCACTCCCTGGAATTATCACAGATCAAGCTTGGAATCAATCGGGTTACGAAGGTGTAAACCTCGCAAAACAAAAATTGGGTGCAGATATAGCCTATGTGGAAAATGTCACCCAAGCAGATCAGACAGAAGTATTAACAGATTTTGCCCGTAAGGGATACAATGTAGTATTTGCCCACGGGGGACAATTTGATGCGGCTGTGGAACAAGTCGCTGCACAATTTCCAAATACATCCTTTGTTGCTGTTAATGGTTCTATTACAGGTGATAATATCGCCGCTTTGCGAATAGATAACCTCCAAGCTAGTTATTTATGTGGAATTATCGGCGCTTCTGTCACTAAATCTAACAAATTGGCATACATAGCTGGGCAGGAATTTGAAGCCACCCAGCAAGAATTACGCGGTTTTGAATTAGGGGCAAAATCTGTTAATCCCAAAATACAAATAACTTCTACATTTACTGGTGATTGGAGTGATGTATCAAAAGGAAAAGAAGCAACACTAGCACTAATATCGGCTGGGAATGATGTAATTTATCAATGGTTAGATACTGCTTCAGCCGCAGTTTTACAAACAGCTAGTGATAAAGGAGTTTATGCTTTTGGTAATGTAAAAGATCAGTTAGATGTTGCCCCAAAAGCAGTTTTAACCAGTGCTGTTAAGCGTCTAGATTTAGCAATTACTTATTTAGCAGAATTAGCCCAACAAAAACAATTGAAAGGACAAATATATACAATTGGATTAGAAAAACCAGATATATTATCTTTGGGTAAATTTGGCGGGATAGTACCAGAAGCAGTTAAACAAAAAGTAATGAATATAAAACAAGAAATTGTTGATAAAAAAATCACTTTTGAATCATGTCAGGAAGCTGGTAAAGATACCCGTTGTTTCAAAACAAGGAATTAGTGAGCTATCGGTGTCAAATGCTTGACCAATTGGCTTCATAGCCACAACAGCTACTACAACCAGTATAGACTACAGTGAATAGATAGACAATTGTTATACAATATTGGCTAAATGGTAATAAAATGCTATATAGCCAATGATGACTATTCATACGAATATTGGCTATAGTGGCTATAGAGGTAATTTTATGGAGAAAGGTAAAAATAATATGGTTCAAATACGGGTTAGCTTGCCAGAAGATTATCGACGCTTATTTAAAGCATTCTGTACTGAAGAAGGAACAGATATGAGCAAGCGAATTACCGAATTAGTAGAAGAACAGTTAAAAAAAGCAGGGAAAATTTAGCGACTGTACATCATGACAAACGACATCCGATTTGACGACATATATACACGAATTAATGACTTAACACACGATGTAGCTAACCTGAAAATACAAGCAGGAACTATAGGTACTTCTCAAGTTGCCATAGCAACAACCTTGACCCTAGCAACTGGTTTAGGTTCTGACATGAGAGAAGTGAAGGGTGATATTCGACAAATAAAATCAGATATCAGAAACCTTGAAGCCAGCATAGATGAGATTCTCCGACTTTTGCGTAGTCAGAATAAATAAGTTTGTTTTTTGAGGGTCTTCCTATCACTGAGACAGCAACCCAAATACCCCTAACCCGGATTTCTCACCAAAATTCTCAAACCCTTATAAAATCTGGATTCTGGAGTTTCACACTGCATCAAAAATCAACCCCGTAAAAAATGCCTGAAACCGATTCTCTATACGGGTTATACAAATTGCGATTACATTGTTTGTGAGAAATACGGGTATAACATTTGCACTTTATTCCCAAAATGATATATCTACGTTTAGAAAATATCACTAAAAACTTTGGGTCATTTATTGCTAATGACAATATTAGCTTAACAGTAGAAGCTGGTAAAATTCATGCGATTTTAGGTGAAAATGGTGCAGGTAAAACTACTTTAATGAACATAATTAGTGGACTGTATCAACCAGATTCGGGACAAATATATTTAGAAGAAAAACCTGTAAATATTACTTCATCTCACGCAGCAATTAAATTAGGTATTGGCATGATTTATCAACATTTTATGCTTGTACCTGAGTTAACAGTTACAGAAAATATTATCTTAGGAACTGAAAAAAAATGGCGTTTAAATTTACGCCAAAAACAACAAGAAATTTTAGCTTTATCTCAAGCATATCAATTAGAAATTAACCCAACGGCTAAAGTCGAAGATTTACCAGTGGGAACACAGCAACGGGTAGAAATTCTGAAGGTTCTCTACCGTCAAGCAAAACTATTGATTCTTGATGAACCAACAGCAGTTCTGACACCATCAGAAGTAACTTCATTAATTACTCTCTTGCGTCAACTTGCCGATAGGGGTAGTACGATTATTTTTATTAGTCATAAATTAGAAGAAGTAATGAATTTGTGTGATACAGTCACTGTATTGCGTCGAGGAAAAGTTGTTGCTACAACCAATACTAAGGCATCTACAACTCAGCATTTATCTGAATTAATGGTAGGGCGAAAAGTAGTTTTAAATTTGCAGAAATCGCCAGCAAACTTAGGAAAATTGGCATTATCAGTACATGGGCTAAAAGTTGCAGACGATAGAGGCTTAATTGCTGTTAACAATTTATCTTTTCAACTGCGGCAAGGTGAAATTTTGGGAATTGCTGGAGTCGATGGAAATGGGCAAAGAGAATTAGCAGATGCTATTGCAGGGTTGCGAACTATCACAAAAGGGAAAATTGATCATCACTCTGTAAGCAGGAAAAGTTTAAACGTGGGATATATCCCAGAAGATCGGCAAAAAATGGGGTTAGTATTACAATTCAATATTGCCTATAATTTAATTTTGAAAACTTTTAATAAAGTACCCTTTTTGCATAAATTTTTATTACAAGAAAAAATAATTAAAAATAATGCCCAAGTTGCTATAGACGCTTTTGATATTCGGATCAATGGTGAAGATGTGCCAGTAAATTACCTATCAGGGGGAAATCAACAAAAGGTAGTATTAGCAAGAGAATTAGCGGGGGAACCAACTTTAATTATTGCCATGCAGCCTACTAGAGGATTAGATGTGGGTGCAACGGAAGCAGTACAGACGAAGTTGTTAATAGAAAGAGAACGAGGGGCAGCTATTTTATATATTTCTACAGAGTTAGAGGAAGTGATGGCAATGAGCGATCGCATTGCGGTAATGTATAAAGGCGAGTTTGTGGATATCTTGGATGCTAAAACAGCGACTATTGAAGAGATTGGTTTGTTAATGACGGGTAGCACAATGATAAATGCCAGCTAAAATTCACATATTAAATTCTGGATGAAAAACAGTTAACCAGGAAATAAAATAAAAAATGGTTACAGATAATAAACTGAAGAGTTTAGTGCCAATTTTATCACCTTTAATAGCTATCGCCTTGGCTTTAATAGTTGGTGCTGGTTTAATATTGTTGGCTGGGGCTAATCCTATTGTTGCATATACAGCTTTATTTCAAGAGTCCCTTTCTACCTATTTTGGTTTTGGTAATACCCTCACTAAAATGACTCCTTTACTATTTACAAGTTTAGGCGTTTTAGTGGCTTTACGTGCTGGACAATTTAATATTGGTGGAGAAGGACAAATTTATTTAGGTGCTTTGGGAAGTAGTTTAATTGGGTTATATATTCAAGGATTGCCTGCATTAATTCATATACCTTTAGCGCTATTTTTAGGGTTTATTTTTGGTGCTGTTTGGGGTTTGATTCCTGGTTATCTCAAAGCAATCAAAGGGGTAAACGAAGTAATTACAACTTTGCTACTAAATTACATTGCTATTAATTTAATTAGTTATTTGGTGCAGAATCCTTTAAAAGCACCAGCAGCACCTAGTCCTTATTCGCCATTAATTGCCAAAACTGCCCAATTACCAATTATTTTACCCGGAAGCCTTGCCCATGCGGGAATTTTATTGGCGTTAATTACAGCAGGGGTTTTATGGATATTATTAGTGCGATCGCCTTTAGGATACCAAATTAGTGCCGTCGGATTTAACCCTATTGCCGCCCGTTATGCCAAAATTTCTGTAGAACACACCATTATGCTAGTCATGGGTTTAGCTGGTGGTTTAGCTGGTTTAGGGGGTGCGTGCGAGGTGATGGGGTTGAAATATCGCCTATTTGAGCAGGTTTCACCCGGTTATGGATTTGATGCGATCGCGATCGCTTTTTTAAGTCGTGGTAGTATTTTGGGTGTCGTCTTCATCTCCCTATTTTTCGCCTCCCTTCGCAGTGGTGCAAACATCATGCAACGCAGCGCCGGCGTACCCGTAACTATAGTTTATGCAATTCAAGGTTTCACAGTATTGTTCATCGCCATTGCTTTAGCTTTAGAATATCGAGAACAGGTGACAAAAGATAGGTGATAGGGCAGAACAAAGACTTTTTTCCATGACTAAATAATGAACAACTAATAACCAATGAATTTATTTAATCTTTTAGCAGGAGAAAACAAGCATTCAGCTTTAATCACTCCTAATGGATCTATAATTACTTATCAGCAGTTACGTGACAACATAACTGTTTTAACATCTCAACTGCATAGCTTTGGGTTAAAAAAAGGAGATCGTATTGCCATTGCCATGACTAATGGTGTCCCAATGGCTATTACCTTTTTAGCATCTGCTTTATGTGGAACTGCTGCACCCTTAAATCCTAAATATAAACAAGATGAATTTGCTTTTTATTACGAAGATACTCAAGCTAAAGCCCTAATTACATTATCGGAAACTCCAGAAGCAGCAATAGCAGCAGTGACACCCGATATGATTTTAATTAATGCCAAAATCAATAATAACGGAACTTTAAAGTTTGAATTAGTTAAACCAACATCGACAGCAGGAATAAATTCTGAACCACCCAATGCTGATGATATAGCGATGATTTTACATACTAGTGGTACTACCAGCCGTCCCAAACGTGTACCTATTCGTCATCGTAACTTAATCGCTTCTGCTAATAATATAATTGCTGCTTATTCGCTCACATCTGCTGATATTACACTTTGTTTAATGCCACTTTTCCACATTCATGGATTAGTAGGATGTCTATTAGCAACCCTCGCATCAGGAGGGACTTTAATTTGTCCTCATGGTTTTAATGCTTTGGAATTTTGGAAACTTGTAGAAACTTACAAACCTACTTGGTATTCCGCTGCCCCTACCATGCATCAAACAATTTTAGCACGGGCAATTCGTAATCAATCAATTGTTAAAAATAACCCCTTCCGTTTCATTCGTTCTAGTAGTGCATCTTTAGCACCAGTTATCATTGAAGAAATGGAGAAAACTTTCAATTCTCCCGTTTTAGAATCTTACAGCATGACAGAAGCAGCCCACTTAATGTCAACCAACCCTTTACCACCAAAAATTCGTAAACCGGGAACTGTGGGTTATGGTTTTAATGTAGATGTGGGAATTATGGATGATGAAGGTAATTTGTTAACTCAAGGTAGTTTGGGTGAAGTAGTAGTAAAGGGTGCAAATGTGATTGATGGTTATGAAAATAACCCAGATGCTAATGCAACTGCTTTTATCAACGGTTGGTTTCGTACCGGAGATCAGGGAATAATAGATGCAGATGGATATCTGCGTTTAACTGGAAGAATTAAAGAACTAATTAACCGGGGTGGGGAAAAAATTTCACCTTTAGAAGTGGATAATGTTTTATTACGTCATCCTGCTGTTGCTGAAGCTTTAGCTTTTGCTGTACCTCATAACAGTTTAGGTGAAGAAATTCACGCCGCAGTTGTTCTAAAATTAGAAGTTAGTGAAAAAGAACTTCAGCAATATTGCTCAAATACATTAGCAGATTTTAAAGTACCTAAACAAATTCACATTTTAGAAGCTTTACCTCGTGGTGCTACGGGTAAATTACAACGTTTAGCAATGGCGAAATTGTTGGATATTGGATAACATAAATGTCTGTCAGAATCAGGATTGTGACTATACTGCAAATGTTTCATAATTTAACCAAATATGGAACCCCTCTCCAAATCTCGTAAACGGGGAGAGGCTTAGAACTTAGTTTTTTCATCAATGAAAAGTAAAGTTCCTAAGCATTTCGAGTATATTTTTTCAATTAGTTTTCACACAACAAATGTAAATAAACATCTTGTAAATCCTTTAATCCTGTAAATCCTGATTCAGACAGATATTTTCACTTTTTTGCATAATTTTAGTTATCGCTGTTATGAAAATCTGTATTGTTGGTGCTGGTGCAATTGGTGGTTATCTCGGTGCTAAGTTAATTTTAACTGGTGAAGAGGTAACTTTAGTTGCTCGTGGTTCCCATTTAGAAGCAATTCAAAAAAATGCACTAAAAATCATATTAGCTGATGGTTCTAGCCAGGTTGCTACTCCGGTTTTAGCTACTAGTGATTTTACAGCAGTTGAACCACAGGATGTAGTGATTTTAGCAGTAAAATCTAATAGTGTGAGTGCCATTGCTTCCTCTCTTCCCCATCTATATCATGAGCAAACAATGGTAGTCACTGCCCAAAATGGTATTCCTTGGTGGTATTTCCGTAAACATGGTGGGGATTATGAAGGAACACGTCTAAATTCTCTTGATACAGATGGTATTATTGAAAACAACATTGATATTGACAGGGTGATTGGTTGTGTTGTCTATCCTGCTGCGGAAATAGTAGAACCGGGAGTAATTCAGCATCTTGAAGGGGAAAGATTTACACTCGGAGAAATCGACGGTTCTAAAACTGAACGTATCCAATTATTAGCCCAAGCCTTGAAGAAAGCAGGATTTAAAGCCCCTGTACGCAATCAAATTAGAACAGAAATATGGGTGAAATTATGGGGAAATCTCGCATTTAATCCCATTAGTGCCTTAACTGGTGCAACCCTAGAAGCCATTGCCCAATACCCTCCCAGCCGAGATCTAGCACAACAAATGATGTTAGAAGCACAAACTATAGCTGAAAGGCTAGGTATTAAATTTGGCATTAGTTTAGAACAGCGGATTAACGGTGCAGAAAAAGTTGGCGCTCATAAAACATCAATGTTACAAGATATCGAAGCAGGACGACCAACAGAAATAGAAGCGATCGCAGGTGCAGTGGTGGAACTAGGTAAACTTACGCAAACCCCCACGCCCCATATTGATGCACTTTACGCTAGTGTTAAGTTATTGGAGTTGACAGGGAAACAAAGAAGACAATAAATATTTACGAATTACGAATTGTATTAGAGCCTTTGAGTACTTCTAACAAACTCCGCAACATCCAATAAGCAGAAGTTCCACCGGGATCTTGATGTCCGATACTGCGATCGCCTAAATAACTCGCTCTACCCTTCTTTGCTAACATAGGTATAGTTGCCTTCAACCCTTGTTCAGCCGCAACAACTGCCATTTGTAAAGCTTCCACAGTTCCCATACCTTGACCTACAGCCTGCTCAAAAGCCACCACAGCTGGAGACAGTACATCCACCATCGTCTTATCTCCCAACTGCGTCTTCCCTCGCTCAATCACTCCATCCAAACCAGATTGAAGTAATTTCAACATATCTTCTTGAGTTAATTCTTGCTTGCCAGCAGTAGCCGAACTAGCTCTTAAAAACCAAGTTCCATACAGAGGCCCACTCGCACCTCCAATACTGGAAATTAAAGTCATACTCACATTTTTGAAAATGCTGCTGATATCTTTCCCGGCAATACTCGGTAAAATACTGCTGACCTTTTTAAAACCACGATCCATATTGATACCATGATCAGCATCACCGATAGCGGCATCTAACTCTGTCAAATCTTCCTTATGATGCTCAATGACAGAAGCAAATACATATAACCATTCGACAATCTGCACCTGATTAACCATCTCACACTCCCCAGCGTAAACTCGGTGTTTTTACTGGTGCATCCCATAGTCTGAGCATCTCATCGTCTAACTTCAGCAGAGTGATAGAGCAACCTTGCATTTCTAAAGATGTGATGTAGGGGCCAATTAGACTTCGCACAATTTGCAATCCTGCCATTTCACAAATTTCTGCCAGTTTGCGGTAGACAATATAGAGTTCAGAAATAGGAGTCCCACCCATACTGTTAACAAATGCCAGAATGCGATCGCCTTTTTGCAGGGGTTTATTTAACAGTTCCACATCTACCCACCCATCAGTGGCTTCATTCCACTCCCGGACTGTGCGACTATAGGGAAGATCATCAATGAGCGATCGCACTAAAATTTCTGTAATCTCATCCCCTGACTTCATAGAAACCCTTGCTCTCCCCGGTTCCCCATGAATCCCAATCCCTAACTCTATCTCATTATCCCCCAAAGCAAAAGTCGGTGTCCCCCTCGCTGGTACAGTACAAGAACTCAACGCCACTCCCACACTACGTCCATGCAGATTTACCCTTCTACACAAATCTGCCACCTGCTGCAAATCATAACCCTGTTCTGCTGCTGCTCCACAAATCTTTTCTGCCAACACCGTTGTCCCCACACCCCTTCTACCTTGGGTATACAGACTATCCTTCACTGCCACATCATCATCAATCATAATATTTAGCGTGCGGATGCCTTCACCTCTGGCTAACTCCGTCGCCATTTCAAAATTCATCAAATCACCACTGTAATTTTTAACAATATAAATAATACCCGCGCCACCATCTACCTGCTGCGCTGCTGCTAACATTTGGTCAGGAGTCGGTGAAGTAAAAACTTCCCCCGGACAAGCAGCATCAAGCATTCCCTTTCCCACAAAACCCGCGTGCATAGGTTCATGGCCACTACCACCACCAGAAATAATTGCTACCTTTCCCTGTACGGGTACATCAGCGCGATAAACAAAAGCCGGCTCATAATTTACCTTGATTAAATCAGCATGAGCCACAGCCATTCCTGCTAGACTTTCCCTCACAAAGTCTTCCGGTTGATTAATCAGCTTTTTCATAATTAATGTTGGCAAAGGTGCTAAAACTCAGGATAAACTCTCGCAGCACCAAATTTCAGCATTTTTTCTGATAATTGCCATTAGATATTAGAAGTGAAAATTAAATATGCGTTTTTTACCACCCTTGTAGAGACATTCCATGAAACGTCTCTATTTTCTCAGAGATGTTGTTTGAGTTTGGTTAACAGTATTCAGCTTCAGAAAACTATCAAAAGCATACCAAGCTAAAACATACCAAGGAATTACTTCTAATTGCAGACCTTTAATTATTAACTGTCTTATTGCTAAAATACTCAATCCAAACGGGAACAAAAAACGTAAATCAACAGTACCATCTGTAGCACTTTCAACTCGTTGGTTCAAATCAATAACTGCATTAGATATACCTGTCGCTGCTTCAGTATTACCGTGAGTAATATCTGCAAAAATTACGCCTATATCTTTCAGTGTAGCTAAAATTTCTGCCAAAGCTCCATTTTTACCATCATGATTAATGAGAATACTACCGTGATGGATATTAGTCCTCACTTCACTAATATGAGGTTGCGCCGTTAAAAAATTAGCAATATGTTGCATTTTTTCTGCCTGACGATTTTCAGCAGCAACTCTCAACCGCAACCTTCCCGGAGTATCACTAACAACTTTTGTTGTTATAGGATTAAATGGTTTATTTAAACTTGTTTTATCCATAACTTGTAGCATATTTAAAATCTTTGCTAAAAAGCAAAACCTCACTTAAAAAAACCTGAAAATAGTATTTATATCTCGTTCCCAGTCTCCGAATGGGAATGCCATCAAGAGGCTCTGCCTCCAATATCACCAAAAGCAGAGTCTGTTAGAATTCATCAGAGTATAGAAACGAGATTCAATCCAGTTCCCCACGCCGCAAGCAGCGTGGGTTTCTTTGAGATTGATTGGTAATTAAGTAAGTTTGATATATAGCATTTCCCAGTCTAAAGAAGTACACACCAATTTATTCACTGTTACCTGTTAAGAGTTCCCTAAAACGAAAAAACTTTGTACCTCACGAGCATAGGAACGGCTATAACATCATTTGAATTTTCCAACTCCTCTTTTATGCACCATTACCTGATTCACCCTCAGCCGCTTCAAAAGTATGTGTGTGTTGTTCCTCTGCTATTTCGGCTCTAGCTTCAGCCACAATATCCTCCCAAGTTTCACCCAATTCGGCAAAAGCTCCTTTGCTTTTTTCATAAGCAACAAGTCCATTTTTAATTATTGATTTAGCTATCGGTTTACCAATTCCCGCTACAACAGGAATTACCACAGGAGCCAGTAAAACAGCACCAATTCCGGCTATAATTCCAGGAGCGCCGGCATCTTCTACAAAATCAGTAATTTTGGCCATAATTAAATCAACCTCCAGTAAGTCGGAGAATATCAAATAAGCCTTTTAATTTACTTTAATTTGAAGAGTTATCTCATCTTGCTATTGATAGATGTATTGAGATGCAGGTTATACTTTATAACTAGCCATTATCGAAGTGTGTACAACAGGACGCAGAAAAATATTTTATTCTTTTGTATCTAATACAGGCAAATTCGCCATCAATTCTAAGGAATAAGATAGAGATGGAGGCTTTAAATCGGCTAAAAAACTGGCAACCTGAGGATGATTAATCTCTATAGTTTCTATGTTAGAAGTAGTATTTATAGAGGTATTTTTCTGTAAAGCCAACTCAATTATCTCTATCCAATGGGATGTACTAACTTCAGAATATTGGTAAGAAATAACTATTGATGCAGCATGATAATTTATACGTATACTAGTAACTTGCTCATTTGCTTTTAGTAAGTTTTCTAACCTCTGGGCAAAAGCAGAGTCTCTGGCTATACGTGGGATAGAAAATCTAATCCTACCCGGAATTGTATGCATCACAGTATAAGCAATTTTGGTGTTACTTTCCTCATCTGGGATAGGTTGAATTTTTTCTGCTGACACCAATTCTGGTTCTAAATATTTAATCACCCAGCGCGTAACATCTGCCGCTAGGATGAAAACAGGAATTGCTGCGAAACCATGTATTCCCATTCTGCCTGTGACAGCTAACCCTGTCATCATGGGAATTAAATCAATAGACTGTTTTTTCCAAAAATCTAGAGATTTCCATTCTGCAAAGGGATCTTTTTTGTCAGTAGTCATTTACTTAAAATAGCTATACCCAACTAGGAGTTAATAATAAATTGAATATAACTTCTAGCTTGGGTGTTGAGTCTCACTCTGAAGAGTTATTTTACTACGCTGACTAAATGCTTATTTGTTAACTATCTGCTTTTTATATTCAGTATTGTAGGGTGTGTTAGCGACAGCGTAACGCACCAATATATTTTGGATAGTATATTTTGGATAGTGGGTTATGCTGTCACTCTAAGCGTAGCTATTGTCCACACCCTACGTATATTTCAAAAATCAAATATGATTCCTATATCTGCTTTTGATATTCAGCCTCAGTCATCAATTCATTAGTAGATTCTACCCGATCTAAAAATACTTTGCCTTCAAGATGATCATACTCATGTTGAAAAATTCGAGCAACAAAATCTGATAACTCTTGCTTTTGTATCTGACCATTGCGGTCAGTATATTCAACTTCAATTTCCTGATATCTAGGAACTAAACCTCTAATTCCAGGAACACTTAAACAACCTTCCCAACCTTTCACAACTTCAGTTGAATGGGCAATAATTTTTGGATTAATCATCGCTGTTGGTTCCATTTCTGGTGCATGAGGATATCTGGAATTAGGACGGGAAGCGACAATAAATAAGCGTAAAGATTCCCCTGTTTGGGGTGCAGCAATTCCTACACCATTAGCCTGAGAAACAGTAGCTATTAAATCATCAATGAGTTTTTGGATATACTCATTTTGAATATTTTCTACCCAAACAGCTTTTTGGCGTAATATCGGATTGCCTAATTGAATAATTGGGACTGTTTCCATCATGGAAGAAAAAATTATTTAAGTAATGGTAAATGCAAGATTAATAAAAAAATTAATTCTCAGTACGCACTGGTAAAGGGGCAGGCTTAACTATTAATTGAGCTACTTTTCCATCACGTTCTACTTGGATTTGGAGCGGATTACCGACTTTGGTATTTTCTACAAGCTTTTGGACTTCCTCTATTTTATTCACAGGTTGGTTGTTAATGGTTTTAATTACATCCCCTGGTCTGAGTCCACCAATTGCAGCTGGCGAGTTAGAAACTATCCTCACTAATAAAACTCCTTGCTCGGCAACTAAATTCACACGTCCGCGAGATCTACTAAGAATTCTTTCCTTGATTTCTGGTGTCAATGTTATCATTTCCACGCCTAAATATGGATGATCTACTTTACCTGTAGCAATTAATTCTTGGGAAATCTTCTGCACAGTATTAATGGGAATTGCAAAGCCTAAACCTTGAGCGCCTTGGATAATTGCGGTGTTCATTCCAATCACTTCACCGCGAATATTTAGCAATGGTCCGCCAGAGTTACCAGGGTTAATTGCTGCATCTGTTTGTAAATAATCCACACGCTTATCACTAGCACCAATAGCACTACTAGAACGGTCTGTAGCACTGATAATTCCAGATGTAACTGTATTATTTAAACCTAGAGGATTACCAATGGCAATTACAGCTTCTCCTGGTTGCAATACATTGGAATTGCCTAAAGCTAGGGTTGGTAGATTATTGGCTTCAATTTTAATTACTGCTACATCTGTTACTGGGTCTTCTCCTAAAACTTTACCTTCAAAAGTCCGACCGTCTTTGAGTGTAACTGTAACTTGGTCAGCACCATCTACTACGTGGGAATTAGTCAAAATTTGACCGGAGGAATTAATAATAAATCCAGAACCACTACCCCTTTCTACCCTTTGTCTTTCCTGTGGTACTCTGTCAAACCTGCGAAAAAATGGATCTGAAAATTGATCTGGTGCTTGAGATGTGATGGTTCTGGCAGAATCAATGCGAACAACTGCACCGCCCACTTTTTGTACTACTCCAACTACAAAATTAGGATCGCCTGTGGCAGCAATGATAGGAGGGGGTGCAAATACTGAAGCAGGTGTACTTGTATTTTGGGCTTGAGTAATATTTTGTTCAGCCTCTAAAGTCCTGCTATTCAGACTAGAGCAGCCACTCAGCACCATGACTGCTAAACCAGTGATTAGCATCCACCCTCTTCCTTGTTGCGCTAGGTTATGATTATTTGTCTTCATGTGTACTTTTCTCTCCGTGTTAGTCGCTGGGTGGTAAGATATTGGCTACCTGGTTTATACCAGATTAATTACAGTTTAAAGTCAAATTATTGCTTGCTCATATCTTCTATTGTGGTGATTAGCAGCAAAGGTGGTAGATG
>NZ_JBWNLG010000002.1:0-208384 GCF_057568715.1 Anabaena sp. EIM26
GTGTCAAATTCTCAAGAACAGTGTCGCATCATAGCCCTCTTTAACCAAGCAGGTGGTGTTGCCAAATCAACACTCACCCAAAACCTGGGCTACCATCTAGCCCAACAAAAACATCGTGTCCTTCTCATCGACATCGACCCCCAAGCCTCCTTAACCAAATTCATGGGTTTAGTCCCATCTCAATTACAAAAAACCGTAGCTGATGCCATTATTGACGAACAGCCCTTACCCATTCATACTGGCATTCATGGCATGGACATAGCACCAGCTAACCGACTCCTGAGCGGAGCCGAAATGCAGCTAGTCAGTGCCGCCATGCGCGACTTGCGCCTCAAAGAATCCCTAGAACCAGTTATAGATGCCTACGACTTCATCCTTATTGACTGTCCCCCCAGCTTAGGATTACTTTCTTATATCTCCCTAGTCGCCGCCACTCACGTCCTCGTTCCCATCGAAACCCATCTCAAAGCCTTCGAGGGAACAGACGAACTTTTGCAAACCATCACCCAAGTAAAAAACAAACCCAACCGCAAATTACAAATCGCAGGCTTTGTTCCCACCCGCTATGCTCAACAAAACTCAGCCGATAAACGAGCATTAGCAGCCATCCAATCACAACTTTCAGCATGGGGTCGGATTTTCCCACCCATCCCCAGAGCTACCGCTTTTGTCGATGCCACAGAAGAACGTGCGCCCCTAGCAGTATTTGACCCCAAACATCCTGCTGTTGCTATCCTTAAAGAAATTGCTTCTGCTCTGGAGTCCGCTATATAAACCTAAACCTGTTTTCATCGCTGAAAGCCTTGGTAATCAAGGAAAGCCCAAATAATCAAGGCTTATAGTTTCTCAAACAGGCAAGTTATTTCTCCGCCTAAACTACAGCAGAGGGCTTTAGAGAGCGGCGAAAGATTTTCATCAATTATTATAGGATGCCTATATTTCTCTAAATTTAGTGCAGCATTCCAATTTCTGTCCCCAATCTAACCACATTCCCTATAATGGTACGAAAACGCACCGAAAAACCCTTTGCAGGTCAAATTACCACCCCACCCCCAGCCCCTTGGTTATCCCCAGTGGAAGCTGACACTCCACCCGCTGCTGAAAGCAAAGTCAAACTCCAAGACATTCACCTGGCTCCACAGCAACCCAGACGCTACTTTGACCCCCAAGCATTAATAGAATTAATTGCATCAGTTAAACAGCACGGCATCCTCCAACCCCTCTTGGTGCGTCCACTCACAGGAGGGAAATACGAATTAGTAGCAGGAGAACGCCGTTATCGCGCAGCCACAGAAGCAGGACTGGAAGAAGCGCCAGTGGTTGTGCGTGAGTTATCCGATGACCAAGCGTTTCAGTTAGCCTTGATTGAAAACCTGCAACGACAAGACCTCAACCCAGTTGAAGAAACAGAAGGCATTTTGCATCTTTTGGCTATTCGGTTAGAGTCGGATGTGGAAGCAGTCAAATCCCTGCTGTATCGGATGAAAAATGCCAGTAGCAAAGGTGATAAGCAGTTAAAATACTCTGAGGAGCAATCTAGGAGAAACGTTTCTCCTAAATCTCTTCTAAATAACGAGACAGAATCTAATAGCGATGTTTCTTCTAACTCGGAAATAATAGATGCTACCGCATCTGGGAAAAACATTTCTCCCAACTCAGGAACAACCACACTTAAGAAATCTAGGAAAGATGTTTCACAAGATGCGGATACTTCCGTTTCCTCAACTGAGGAGTCAGAATTAAAGGATGAATCTAGGGAAAATATTGCTCCTGACTCTAGCATCACTGAGGAAAAAAAATCTAGGAGCAATGTTTCACAAGATGCGGATACTTCCGTTTCCTTAACTGAGAAGTCAGAACCAAAGGATGAAGCTAGGCAAAATGTTTCTTCTGACTCCGGCATCACTGAGGAAAAAGAATCTAGGAGAAACGTTTCTCCTAACCCAGATGAAGAGAAAGTAAAAAAAGTACAAGAGGTATTTGAAAGCTTGGGAATGATGAATTGGCTGTCCTTCACCACCAAGCGCCTACCCTTACTCAATCTGCCTCTGGAGATTTTAACAGCATTGCGAGAGGGCAAACTGGAATACACCAAAGCACAAGCCTTGGCACGGGTTAAAGATAATGCTCTCTATACACAACTCTTAGACCAAGCGATCGCACACAACTGGTCTTTAAGTGAAATCAAAGCACAAATCGCTGCTAATACCCAACCGGCTCAACCCCCATCCGCAAAATCACCCAACCAAATACCAGAGCGTCTCAAAAACGTCACCCAGAGCATTAGCAAGCGTAAACTCTGGGAACAACCTGCCAAGCAAAAGAAACTAGAAACCCTCTTGAGTAAACTCGAAGCTTTACTAGGTGATGAATCATAGGACTTACCTGGAAACCCCCAACCAATGCTCACCACTTTTGAACGAGGGAGCGAGGTGGTGATAATTTATTAGACTATAAAAACAATTGACATCCTCTTGCCGCTACACCGCGCCAGCTTGGTGGGGGCATTCTCACACAGTTAGGTAAACATCAAACATCAAAAGGTATCATCAATGGCAAAGAAAAAACCTTTAGCTGAAGTAATTCAGCTAGAGTGACATACTCCCGACTCTGATGCTTACGCATACAGATTGAACCGTTCCGCTAACCGATAGTTGTATTGGCAACGCGCAAGTTCAAGCCACTGATCAATCGTGGCTTGCTGTGCTGTGGTCAATCGTAATCGGTATTGGTAAGCAGTTCTCATGGCATGAGCGTTATTTATTTTGCCTACACTAATTATACTTCATCGTTTCTGGCATTGTCTGGGACAAGGTTACGCATACTATTAATTTTATCGCAAAAATGCGATTTTAGTGATTAGGCAACAGAGCCAAACCCTCTATTCTAGTTTGACTACCTGTTAACGAATCGCACTCCCCACCCTCAATGTACTGATATGGTGGGGATAGGGAGCGGGTAACGAAGATTGCATCTATTCTAGTTCTTATCTCGGCTCAATGCTTAGATGGGAAAATATACTCGCTATTCAACCTTTATGTATAAGCCCTGACAAAATTCAGCCATTTGTTAGATGACATAGTTCGTAAATTCTCGTAGTTTGTGCTTCAGTGGCAACTCTAGGAGGAGACGAACAATGGCACAAGAGTCACAGATTCGCGACTTGCTCCAAACCTGGCTGCATTACATCCACATTGAGAACTTGACTAATGCCAAAGTCGAAGCTGGTGACGAAGATCAACCCCATATCTGGGACTCTGGTGTAAATTTAGTAGGCGATAAATTACTCCTAGACGAATCCTTATTCAAACAACTCAAACAACCCTTCAAAACCTCAAAAACCAAACCTCAAGCCAAACCTCAAGCCAACCCACCATCAATCGCCGTAGCCTTCCCCCAGCTTTATCTCATCGAAGGAAATCGCCGTCAATTTCGCCCCCTCTTTACCATCGACATTTCTCCTATCTTTGATAGCAATTATCGTCAAAGCGGCTGGGACTTAACCACCTTCGAGTTTCAACCAGTCATCCCCAACTTAATGCAGTGGTACGGACTAGAAGAAGAAACCGCTGAATCTCTAGTCACCAAAGAAGGACTCAAAGTTTTTCTGGAAACCACCTTCAATCGTCCCTTTAAAACCCTACAAGACTGGATTGTACTGATTGAATTACCACCCTTTCCCGTGCGCTCAAAACTGCTTCCCTACCTGCTGAACTTTGGCTACGTAGCCTTCAACCATAACCTCAACAAAGACTTCCAGAAAATCAGCGAACAGCGACAATGGAATTGGGCCGTACCTGGGCATCCCGCTTACGAATATCTGTTTGGACAACCAATAGCACCCCAACACAACCTACTATTTCTCGGTGCTTTCCCGATTTTACCCCCTGATGACTATCAAGCCCAGGCTCTCAAACATTGCCAATCTCAACCCCTCACCGCCGTAATTGGACCACCGGGGAATGGTAAAACCACATTGCTGTTACACAAAATAGCACAACAAATAGTCCACCGCGCCGTACAATTAGCGACAAAAGGTGAAGACGAAAGTAACCTAACTTTAGTCACCAGTACCAATAACCATGCAGTCAACAACGTTGAAGAACTGCTAGAGAGCCACTTTCCGCAAAATTGCTTCTACTTATCAGGCGGCTCCAAAGAATTAGTTGACACCCAAGTTTTGCCCTCTTTGCAAGCTGCACTCGACTCACTAACAAGAGAAACCTTTAACCCAACAGCATGGGAGTCAGCCAAGCAACAATTGTTAGCTCTTGTGCAGCAACTACAATTTCACATCAAGCAAGATGAATATTACCAACAACAGAAGATTGCTGATGAACAGTTATTAGAGCAGCTAGATAGAGATGTACAACGGCTGCAAGAGGCGATAAATAGCTTTCTAGAAGTGAATCCTGAATTTAGGAGAAACGTTTCTCCTAACTCGGATTTTGAGTTACAACCCCCATTATCAGCCAACGCCTCACTTGACTACTCAGAATATCACTCGCTATCACCATTTAACACATTACAAAACTACTCTCAGTCTGGCTCACTAATAGACCCTGTAGATGTTACTTCAGAATCTAGGAGAAACGTTTCTCCTAACTTAGATATTGGATTCCCATCATCGTCATCACGAACTCCATTACGGCATTACTCAGACTCCCAGCCCCCCTCACCGTTAAACTCATCACGCGACTACTCCAAATTTCCCCTTGAAGCGTACCAGCAGATAGAGCAGCACCTGAATACAGCAAATCATTCCTTCCCGCGTGAAAGTAACAGGCAATTTTTAGGTCAAAACCACAACTGCTTGATTCGATTATTGCAAACAATTAAACTATTACAAACAATCAAACTATTGCAGAGAATTAAACTATGGCAAATGATTAAACGATTCTGGCAACAGATCACCAGAAGCAGTCCACGCCATATTCTCAAACGCTTGCACAAACAAATAGAAATGCCCGTATTGGCAACCTTAGCTACACCCTTTCCCTTTCAAATTCCCCTGACAATTGAATCTTTATTAGCAGCCCACCAAAGTGTTTCCCTGCTACTGAAAGAAGTATCTGATTGGCAACAGCAACAAAATCAACTTAACCACAGACACCAACAGCTAGAATTATTACAACGCCAATTTACCGACTTACAACGTCAAATAGCTGACCGAAAACACCAGCAACAACAAATCCAAAATCGACTTGCCACTTATCCTAACCAAGATTTCTCCAGTCGTTTCTACACCGAATTACACACACTGCAAGTACAGTTATTTGAGAGTGCTTGGCAATTTCAACAACAGGAAGCACAACGCAGAAAAGATGAAGTCATGGCTGCTATTAAAACTTACATTGGGGTGTTAAATAACGAATGGGACGCTTTTCGTCAAATGTCCTTGCATTGGCGAAATATTTATCGTGATATCAGCCTGTTGTTTCCCGTTTTCTTGAGTACCTTGCATTCTATTCGCCGTCTGTTCCCTTATCCTGATTGCGGTTGTATCAACCAAGTAATTGTAGATGAAGCCGGTCAAATTCCCCCGCATCAGGTATTTCCAGTCTTAGTGCGGTGTCGTCATGCCTTGATTGTCGGCGACCCCTTGCAACTAGAACCAGTCATTAATTTAAGCGACCAGAAGAAAGAAGAATATCGCGGTAAATCCTTCCTGGAAAGGGGACTTACAGATGCAGATTATGACTGCTACAGTCCTACCGCTACCACAGCTTATCACCGAGCGGCAGGAGCATCAGCACAACCAGAAGACATTGGTAACGGCATTATCCTCAAATATCATTATCGGTGTGTGCCAGTGATTGCCGATATTAGCGATCGCCTATGCAATTATGGCATGATCATCAAAACAGAACCCAAACCTTCTCTTTTAGGTGCTAACCTAATTGCTTGCCATATTGAAGGAAAGCCAGAAAACCATATAAATTGGGCAGAAGTTGATGTAGTAGAAACGTTAATTGCCCAATTGCTAGAGGCAGGTTACAGCTTCAATTCTCCCAACAATCAAAATACTAGCAATCACAACACAATAGGCGTAATTTCACCTTATCGTCGCCAAGCAAATGCCTTGCAAGAACGTTTACAATCACGCTCTTCCGACTTTTCAGTCAATAGTATTGGCACAGTTCACACCTTCCAAGGTGGTCAAAAATCTGCGATAATCTTCTCAACTCGCCAATCAGAACCCGCTGATAGCCTTTGGTTTATTAATCGCAAACCGAATTTACTCAATGTTGCTGTCAGCCGAGCCAGAGAACTGTTTATCCTCGTGGGGAATTTAGACAGACTTTCTGAAGGTGGTTATACCAAACAATTAGTAGAATATATCCAGCAATTTGGAGAAATACGATAATTACAATTGTTGCTTTGACAATTGTTGCTTTGTAATCGCTCAATAATCCGGTAAATAGCTCAGTGACAACCCTCAAATGTCGCAAAATCGTTGCCAATATGGTAGTCCACCCCCAATTATTGATCGGATGCGTTGCTTTAATGTTTTCATATTTCCCTATAAACTTTTGATTTTAATGCCGTAGCATAAAAGTAGCGGTAGAGCCAGGTTTTCTACGAACAGTCCAATTTGTTGAAACAATTATCCTTGATTGTCAGGGGATTTAATATGCCAAATTCTTCAAGGTAATCGACCTATTTTGAAATGATTCATGCAAGAGACTCCATGCGATGAAATTACACCAAAAACTCATAAATATCTTATTTGTCCCATCCCCAATTACCAGTACCTAGCCCCTCTTTTCACGACAAGTCTATTGCAAACATTACCCTCTATGAACACGGTATTTTCTACATAAAAATATTCAATTGATTGAAAATACTTCTCTTGATGGATGCTGATTGCATGACCACACCCATAATGTGGAATTCAATCACAACATACACATTATCAGCATTATCTCACATCTTGCACGAAACACACAGTTACAGCACCATTACTAGGGAAGCAAGCAGGGAGGACGTATATACAAAAATTGAGAACAACCTAAATCTTAGAGTGCGATCGCTATCCGCATTAACCTTCAGCTAATTATTTTCAGATTGTCTCACATCTTCTCTAGTATCACATATTGCTATTTGTTCT
Organism: Anabaena sp. EIM26; assembly: GCF_057568715.1. NCBI lineage: Bacteria > Bacillati > Cyanobacteriota > Cyanophyceae > Nostocales > Nostocaceae > Anabaena > Anabaena sp. EIM26. The sequence continues at coordinate 7,112 of NZ_JBWNLG010000002.1, forward strand.
AAAACGTTCTCAATTGTCGCTACCAAGCTCATTGCTATGACCTCACCACCAGAGCGTAAACAGGAAAAAACTTCATCATTTTTACTGCGCTTAACTCCGGCAGAAAAGAGTCGCTGGCATAAAATGGCTGAGTTTTATGCTTTACCCTTAGCTGAATTTATTAGACGACGAGTAGAAGGTCGTCCCATTAGTCCACCAAAAGTACCAGCTATCAATGTGAAAACGAGTGTACAAATGGGACAATTTGACCTGAGACTAAGACATTTAGAAAAAGATTTACAAACAGCGATTGCGCGGAGCGCAGTGCCGGAGGCGATCGCACTCCTAAAACAAAATCCACCTGCATCAAAAGTGACTCACCAGCAGTTACTTAGCACGATTAGGAACTTGGATGATTTGTTAGAGGAAGTGCGCTCAGAATTGCGCGAAGTGAGACTGCAATTATCCGGTGTCGATGACAACAGCGAAAATGAAGCAAGTTCAACAGATGACTTTGACGATGAAGACTGGAATTAGATGTAGAAGTCATCATGGGCTTCCAAACTTCTGGGAGGTCAGGGGAAACGCAGCAAGTAAGTTTTTGGAGGATTAGGATTGGATTAGATGCACAAGTTTGCTGTCCTTCTTTCCTATTGCAGATATCGTTAGACCTTGAAGTGGAGAATGGTAAATGCTGACCAAAGTTGTTCCTACTGGCAATAACCCTGGTGGTCTGCTGCGTTATCTCATGGATCAACACAAAGAATTCGAGTTGTATGGTGGCAACATAGCAGGACAGACTTACGCCCAAATCATCCAAGAATGGCGTGCCATATCAGGGCAAAATCCTCGTACCGACAAAGATACCAAGCATATCACCATGAGTCCCCACCACACAGACCGCCTCACTCCTGACGACTGGCTAGAAATTGGCAACTTCATGATCAACGGACTAGGCTACACCAACAACCTGTGGCTGATGATTAAGCATAAACCCACAGAAAGTCAACTACAGCACAACCCATATGCACCGCCTCACGTTCATATCATGATTCACACCTTTGAATGTGAAAACTTTACCCGCATCAACGACTGGCAAGACAAAACCCGTGCCGAAGAACTGACACGAGAAATCGAGCAACGGTGGCATCTATATCAACTGACTAAGAGTGCAGAGATTGATTATTCTGCCCCCACCACCGGACAAAAGCGTCGGATGTTGCGAGAACAAGAAGAATATGACACCGGATTGCGGAATACACCACCAGCAGAACCAACTAAGCAACGATTGGAACGTATGGTCATTGCCGCTGCTGAAAATCAACCTCACATCCAAATCTTCATCGGTAGACTTCAGCACCTCTTAGTTGATGTTTACCCTACCATCATTGGTGATGAAATGAAAGGATTAACCTTTGAGTATGAAGGATTTCGGTGTCGGGGGTCGCAGTTAAAAAACTGTAGCTGGAAAAAACTGCAAACAATCCGGGGAGTTGATTATAACCCCACCCGTGATTTACCTTTTTTAAGAGCGATGGCGAAACGCCCACTGTATGTCCTGCGGACAGGCTCCGCATTGGCGGAGCCGACCCACCAGAAAGCGATGGCTACGCCCGCCACAGGTATCGCTATCGGCTCCGCAGTACCAGCAGCGATTGCTGCTGGGGAACAAATGCAACTATTACCAGAAGACTTGGAGAATCATACCCAGTCTGTATCTGCTAGTACCCAACATCTTTCTAATCATAATAAATCTGCATCTGTTTCTAAACAATCTGTATCTAGCAATACCCAATCTCTTTCCATCAGTGCCAAGCAGATTAAATGCACAGCGATGTTTGCAGCAGATATTGACAAGTTACTCTTAGCAAATACAAATTGCTGCCTTGACAAAGACTTTACCGCCGAGCGAATATCTGCCACTGAAATTTCCTTGCGTCGCACACAAGACCAAAGCGAAATTCTGCGGGCTAGACGTAATAGTGATGACTGGGAAGCATTACCCACCGAAAGCGAAATGACCCCCTCGGAAGTTCATGCTATGCTTGCCCTCAAAGAAGATTTAATCAAACAATCAGAAAATCGCCATCAACAACAACAACAACAAGCAGAAACTGTTGCACCCATAGTGGCTGCTCTTTTAAATCTTAAGAAAACAACTCGCTTTACCTGGGAAAACTACATTGCGGAGTGGGATGGAGAGTGTTTAACTTTGGGCAGAACTGGAGATGATTTTCCCATCATGGAAGCAGCTTGGAATAGAGAAATTAAATCCTGGGATGTGAGAAGTTCCTGCCTCTCCCAAGGAACAACTAATTATTTTGTCAAACAAGTTTTACCCTATGTCAAGTCAGCACTGCAACAACACGAAGCCAGTATCAAGAAACAAAGAAGTGAACAAAAACAATTGGAATTGTAGCTTGTTTATCTGTTGCAATAATTTATGATTTTACTACCAATAAGTCGGATATTTTTGTAATTAAAAAGGATTGAATTACCACGAAAAACCTATAGTAATTCGGTTGTTAAAATGATAATATAGGAATCCGGTTTGATTCTTGCTCAATATACTGAGACTCAATCGTTGATTAGATGGGGCTTACGGTTTAGAGCTTGTATGGCTAACGCCACGCTACGCTATCAGAAATCAAATGGGAGTCCTATATCATGATGATAACTCCTATTAAAATAATGGAAGCTTTACCCACCAATAAACTATGTAGATTTATATATGCCCATGCAACATAAAAATACTCAAATAGCAATAGCCTCCAAAATTAAAAAGTGGCTAGAAACGGCTAAACAACTTAGCACTGATAATATCGTATTTGCCCTACCTATCACCCGATTGACTAGCATCAAAAGCCTTTGTCAAAATGAAGTGGCAGCCGAACATTTTGCTCTCTATCTCTCAAAACAGGTTCTACTACAAACTGAAGATGCTTCCTGTCCCAGTAATCTCATTTCCTCTGAATGGGAGACTCACAAAACTTTAATTAGCGATGCCATTGCTGAGATGGAACGCTACCTTGCAACTTCCACTCATGAAGGGAAACAGTGTTTGTGGAAGTTATTGAGGCGAATTAATGAATTACAGGGAGACGATTTTCGCAAAGTTCATTGGTCTACTGTACATTTTGTCCGTAGTGGTTATTTGCTCAAACTAGATTATGCCATTCGCTGTTTTGTTGAACAGGATTTCCCCTACTATGCTTATAAATTAGCTAGAGAGTATACAGAATCTTATGAGCCTCGGTATGGCTCAGGTTTGATTCCTGAATCTGCCCCAAAGCTGCTAGAAATTGCTGAGTTTTGGTGTCAGTATTATTTTGGACAAAACCTGTCAGAGAAGTTTCCCAAATTAACTAAAACACCGTAATTCCCCATCCCTCTATCTTGTGTGTACACGGTAGGTCTATCATAGTTACTAATTTCGTGGACAAATAAATATCCACTCAACCAGCAATGCAAAGCTTTTACCCGTACTGGGTTAACTACAATCAGGACTCTTGAGTATTCTTGTCTACATCTGTCTACAAAATCAGCAAAGTTTTACAATACTAAGGGACTTGCAAATTAGCCCTTTCTAAACAAATAGCGGTAGATACATTAGCCGTTATCCTGATTATCAATTGAGTCTATGATTCTACCTTGATAAGTATGGCGTTCTTGATCGATTTCTGCAAATATTTCGGTTAATTCAGGTTGGTTTTTCCAAGCCCCGAATAATTGATTGAGTTTTGCTAGTTTCTCTGCTTCTGTTAATGCTTGTTGTGGTTTTGTAATTTGATTTTCAATAAATCCTAAGTCTATTATTATTTCTGTCCCATCGGGAATGTTATTAAGTGTTTCTAAAATTTCAATATTTTGACCACGTTTGATGCCTCTAACTTTCATCTTTGATTTCCTCTTCTCCGTAGAGCCTATCTTCTAATTCAAGATCACTGATACCTAGAATTTCAGCCACTCGCCGCAGAGAATTTCCCTAGTCAGCGCACGATAGCTTAGTTCCACTAGATTGCCCTTTCTAAACAAATCACCGGAGAGGGTCCTAGCACCCCACCAACAGTCAAAACTGACAACGTTCCAGTTTCTTGAGGATACTGTGCCTTAACTTTTGTTATAGCATCATCCAAATCAGATGCTTGAGCAATGTAAATTTTTTCACCAGTTGTCAGCACCCAAAGAGGTTTAGACCAAGTATGTCGAGGCTGAAGCACAGCTTTATGAACACAGTCATGAGTAAACTGGATTATCTGCTCAAGTATCGCATCATTACACAACTCACCCAACTCTGCTTGGAAAAATCCTCTCAGTTCTTCATCAGAGATATATTCGACAACTTGCTCTCTTGCCACTCTTCGATATTCTAGATCCTGAACGGTTGTCCGTACCAACTTTGACTCAATAAAGCGACTTACCTGGGTCGTAATGGAATCAAAGTCCCGCTCCATCAATAAATGCCCTAAGTGTTCCCTCAGCAAAGTTCGGAAATTGTCATCCGAGATATTGATACCAGACGTATTGAGATCAACTGAAAACCGCTCTCCCCAATCCCGACCACAACCAACTTCCCCGTTAGCAGCATCCTCTGCCTCTATCAACTCCATCAACCGTTTGTGCTGAATTACACCATTTGTAGAAGATTCAGATTGTGTTAGTGCAGTATCTCCGACAGAGAAAGGAATTGATTGGGTCATGGCTCTCTCCTTATTGTTTCAAAATACACAAGATGATCAGGTTCTTCTGGATCGGGACCACAATCTAGCAGTCCCACTCGCAGCTTTCTGTAAAATCCTAACGCACCTTCTAGGGCGTGTAACCCTATTCTGCCTTGATAACCTAATTCATAACTGCGAGAAATCGCAAAGTCAATGAGATTTCCACCCACACCTTTGTATATAGGAGGATTAGTAATAGCAAGTCTATTCCAGGGAGCAGTAGCCAAAGCTCTGATGTAAACCAATCTCCGTCTGAGTTGAGACTGAATTTGGCAGCGTTTCTTCAACACATCGAGCATGATTAAACCTTGGGTGATACCATCACACTCAATCGCGTAAAGTTCGTCACCAGGTAACAACTTAGACCCTCGACTTTTTGCCACCCAATCCCAATATTCGTCTTCTTGCCTAGTACCACCTAGTAGCGGCTCCCATAGTGTTTTGGTATCTGCTAGATGTTTCTCTGTCACCTCAGTAATAATGGCATCAACTACTAGAGAGTCTTGAACTCTCAAAAGCTGGATAGGGCGGTTCAACTGGGAAATGATTACTCTACAACTTCTAATAATAAGGCTTCTGTACGTGCTGATGTCATGAAATTGGCGTGCTGGGGATGCTGTGTGGGAGTAGAATGGATCGTAAGTTATTAAAACTTCTGTTTACCCAATAATAGGTGCAAGCTCTTTCAATGGCAGAGCAATTAATCATTGGTGTCAAGTTAAGAAAAATGGATTTGTGTCAAGAGTGGGAAATAAATGGTAAAAGTCAACACAGGGGTGTTGAAAAGAGCCATGAGTAAACCAAGGAAAAAACAAGGGAATCCAGATTTTCGCCATCAAGTCAGCGTACCTGCTCCAGCTAGTGAAGAAATAGAATCACGGTTGATTGGGCTATTAAGTCCAGGGACATTTGCCAACCTCAAAGGGGTAAAAGACAAAGAGCGAAGCTTGCGCTCAAGAGTATTAACCCTACCAGTAATGGCAGCAATAATACTGAGTCTAGTATATCGACAAGTACAACACTTAACAGATGTATTGCGCTGCCTAGAAGTAGAAGGATTAATGTGGGTAGAGGCAACAAAAGTCAGCAAGCAAGCTCTGTCCCAAAGACTCAACAGTTTACCGGCGCATCTATTTGCCAAGATGTTTGAGCAAGTAGTAGAACGTCTAGCAGCAAAAAGGAATGCAAAAGAATTAGCTCCAGCCTGGGCATCAGTGGCGCAGAGATTTTCCGCCATTTGGATTTGTGATGCCTCAACACTCGAAGCCATGAAAAAGCACTTCGGACAATTGCAAGAAAAAACAGGTTCAGTGTTGGCAGGAAAAATGCTGATGGTAGTAGAAGCTTTCACTCATATTCCTGTAGCAGTTTGGTATGATGCTGATGCCAAGCGGAATGAGACTCGTTGGTGGCAAGCATTGTTAGAACTTTTACCTGATGGTGGTTTACTCATAGTAGACATGGGATTTTATGGTTTTGAGTGGTTTGATTCTCTAACTGCTGCCGGCAAGTATGTTCTCACGCGCCAAAAGGAAAAGGTTAGATATAAGGTAGTGCGTGTACTTTCTAGCGGCTCTCACTACAGGGATGAAATTATTCAAATGGGATTGCATCATACCAACCCATGTCGCTATCCCATGCGCCAAGTATCCGTATTATGGGGTAAGACTTGGTATCATTATTTGACTAATGTTCTTGACCCACAACAGCTTTCACCACAGGAGGTTTGTGATTTATACCGCCGACGTTGGCGAATTGAGGACGCATTTTTATTGACTAAGCGTTTATTAGACATCTCCGAAAACTATCAAAGCCGCTTTGTGACTAGCTGACAAACTGCAAAAGCCAGGATTGCAAACTAGCTAATGTAGACGATAGAATAGGTGTTTGAGATATTTACTGATAGTAACAAGATAAAAATACGAAGTTATATGCGTCAATTTTAGCCAGGGGTTAAGGGATTTATTTCTGTTGGTAATATGAGGGAGCCAATTCGTAATCTGACTAAGCCACAAATTGTCAAAATTACTTGTTCATATTTGTGAGGATTTAACCGGAATCGTTCCTGGACAACTCGAAATATTTTGACGGAACGAATACGGTGTTCAACAAACACCCGTTTGGCTGAGAATTTCTGGTTTTCTTCTTTCTGTTCAATGGTTAATTCTCGCTTTTTTGGTTTCTTAATGGGAGTAGAAATTAAATCTTCTCCTTGATAGGCTAAATCTCCCTTAAATCTTTGGTTTTGGTCAAACTTTGAGCGATGTTCTCGGAATAAAGTAATATCACTTTTGGGACCTTTTTCCCCAGCCACTACATCAACTATGTCACTGGCATCTGGCAAGATAACCATCTGAGTTTTAAATGTATGATGACACTTCTTGCCAGAGTAATATTTTTCTTGTTCTTGATTGTCTCCAGGTCTTTCCCTGACTTGCTCATAGCTATCTACAATTAATTCATAGTCTGTCAGTATCTCTTTAACTATTTCATAGTCAGATGCGTTTTTTTTTACTTGTTCAAGTAAACTAGATGGCAGTAATTCTCTTAGGAGTGGCAACCAGTAATTAAATGTACTATTGGCTGTAGATTCGCTGACTCCAAATTGAATCCCCAGCAGTTGAAATGTTGTCATGTGCCTCAGATACACCAAGGTTAAAATTATTTGTTCACGGATAGATAATTTGGGTTTACGTCCACCTCCACCTGCAATAATTCTAATTTTTCTTGCTTCTAATAAACCTTGTTTCTCATTGTGTAAGTTTTCTGCATTTTCGATTAACTGTTGTAGCTCCACATACTCCAGTCCAATCAACCTCTGTGTTTCTTTTTGATTCTCTTCAATATAATTCAGTAGACTACTCATATTTGTGTATCAAAAATCTCTTATCCTCTCTTTTACCACAGAATATTACTATTTTGGAGATGTCTAATGAAATTTTGTTGCGGACTAATTGAAAATATGCTTGTGTAACCCTTATTCTTTCGTACCCTAAGAGCGATTCCTACGGAGCGCTTCGCTATCGCTAATTATAGAAGTGTTTCTCCAAAGCCTATACTGTAATGAGTTGCGAACTTTTATCCTTATTTGGCGGAAAATTTCAATTAGTCCGCGATTTTGGTAGGAATTTTTCATCTACTCCGTGACAGATTTTCACTTTGTCTGCGACAAGGTAAGTTAGAACCCTGATTATTCCGTTGAAATTTTTTCAATTAGTCTGCGAACCGACATAAAATATCTACTCAATTCGGCTGAGTAAGATTACTATAGCGGAGCGCAGTTTTGACTAGTTGAGGGTAAATGGGTGAAAATGCATTAAAAATGTCGGTGATGTATCTCTGACTTAGGAATGTGAATTAAATAAAGTACAACTCCTGATGTATGTAATCTAATGTTGGGTTACGCTGTCACTTCACCCAACCTACAAAGAATAGTAAGTTAATAAATCAACGTTCCTTAGTTAAGTTTGAATTGATTGATTTTTTGATTCTTATTGTCGGGTTAACCAAGCTTCTAAATCAGCAACTGCTGAAAAATCTAATAATGCCTCAGCCAACGCTTCCAACTGTTCAATTGATAATCTTTGAACTCGCTCAATTAATGATGGCTCAATCTCACCAAAACGACGATTTAGTTGACGTATAATTAGCCGTTGTTCTCCTTGTTGTTCTCCTTGTTGTCGTCCGCGTTGTTCTCCTTCCTGTATAGCTTGTTCCCGGTCTTGTTGGTAAAGTGGTGCTAATCTCATAATCAACTCCCTATCATCTTCCTCTGAACTCTGATTTATTCTCAAGTTCTGCCGCAGGTTATACAACAATTCTAGCGTCACTCTCCGAAATGGATGATTTGTTGCTAGTGCTTCCAACTCATCAATTGCCAGTTTTTGAACCGTCCCCCGTCCCAACATTCTTAACCACAGCGTTTCTTGAGTACATGGTAACTGATGAATAGCAACAATAGCCGTCCGCAAATAATCCCCTAAATAGTATATCCCCGTTAAGGAATCAGCCTTGGGAGTAGCATTAAATCCTGATACCAGTGTTGATGATGCTGTAGGTGTGAGAATCCATAATTTAGGAATTACCACTTCTTGAATCGTGGTTTTATTGCGTTTTGCTTCCCGTTGTAATGCACCCCTCACTTCTAATAACTTCAACAGACAATCACAAATTTCTTCCTTCGATGCCGCATTGCGAAAAGGCTCAAAGATAGCGGGTGTGGCTGCAAATTGACCTAATAAACCTAATGTTTCTAAATTTGCAGTTTGTGCAGTAAAAGGAGAAAAGAAAACATCAATTTCTCTCACTTCTCCCGCTACACGACTAGGTGCTTGTACTTCTCCATAAGGTTTTAGTAATTCTTCTAGATAGTCCTTGGCAAATTGGTCATGAATAAATCGAGTCATTCAATTTAGTTGATCCCAAAAATTTAATTTATTACTAATATTTTATCGTCTTTTAGCTATAAAAATAATTATAATTGTTTCAATAAAAATATAAAATTAACTTAAAAATGTCTATTGACAAAAAAGAATTGGTACGCCGCGTTGTCCAACGGATAAATAAAGAAACTGGCACAGTGGAAGAAATTATAGATGCCACCATCGAGGAAATTTATGAAGCACTAAAACAAGGAGAAAGTGTTTCCCTACGGAACTTTGGGACTTTTTACGTTAGAGTAGAGCCAAAAACTTGGGTTTTTAAATTCAATCCCTCCCAACGGTTACGTAAAATATTTGGCTGGTCATCTACTTACAAGGATTAATGTAGCGAGGATTGATACAAACGGGATGAAATAGCTCACATGAGAGCAGAACAAAAATTGGCAGATATCCAACCAATACCTAAAAGCAACACAACAACTACCATCAAGCCTGGGTATCAACCGCAAGCAGCCGACACCAACATCGACGCAGATATCTACCTGTTTACCCGATTACGCCAACTGGCGCTCAAACAAAGGGTAGAAATGTACGCAGCCCATGAGCGTGGAGTCAAGAAACTGAGCCTAGCTGGTATAAAAATGCGACATCCGCAGGCATCGCTCTTAGAAATGCGCCAGCACTTTACCCGTGCTGTTTTGTGTTGCAAAACTTCATAAAGATAACCTAAAACTTCTTTTTGTCCCGTAAGCGATATATGATAGTTGCATCGGTTTTGTTTATCCAGAACTTTTTGCACTGTGAGTCTAATCGCAGCGTCTTGGAGTACAATTAACACTTAAGTAAATACTTTCAGTCTTGTGGAGTTGATGGAGGTTATGAAGTTATGGAAATGGGGAGGACAAAATGGAAGATAGAAGTACATTTTGTCCGGTTTTAGATTCTAAGGAGGAGTTGCGTTTAACTACCCTTAACAGCTAGTGAAGTTTTGCCGACCGATCTCGCTGTTGGAGTTGAAGTTAGACACAATCCGCATTTGTTACTGTACACAATCTTATTATAAATTGTGTGCAGTGTGGAGATATTTTTGTCAAATTTTCTGAAATTCTCAAAAATCGCAAAAAATCAGACTTTTAACGAGATTGACGTAAATAAACCTAAATATCCCTTTTAAAATGCGAAATCCTCCTCCAATCGCCTCAAAAATAGTCAAAATTGGAGGAAATTATGTACAGAATTCAAGATAAATACAGAATTAAATCTCACTGGAGTACAGATGAACTAACAAGTCATCTCTCCAGAACTAGCAACAGTCAAATTCACTGGAGTACGGATGAACTAGCAAGTCATCTCTCCAGGACTAGTTATTGGGAAATAGCAATAAATATTTGGCAGCAGTGCAAATCCTCACCAAAATTTGCAAATTCTCCCCAATACTCAACTCCCAATACTCAACTCCCAGTACCCAATCCCCAGTACCGAGAGCAGCATTTGTCCGCTGCTAAATTTTTAATAGAAGATAAATCCTTATCACCACCTCTGAAGACTGTCACAGCAGGAGAGTGGAGTATCCCCACTGACAAAAAAAAGTTGGATAGCCGCTAGGTGCTTGGTTAACAAGAGACTCATGGACCTCATGGACAACTAACAGAAAGCTTTAAATCCAGCCTTAAAGCCAGAAAGAAAGCCAGCTAGGAATCTAGGAATGAATCAAGAAAACCGCGAAACGATTATCAGTCGTCTCAGCCGCGCTAGTAGGGCTATCAACCCTAACTAAAAATTTATCTTTAAATTTGATCTTCATTCTAGTCCATGAGTTTCCTGTTTACCAACAATTAGGCATTTAGGCATCAAACCGAGATAGTAAAAATCTGCGAATAGGTTCTGAAATCGCTGTACAACACTTGGACAAAGCTAAACACAATTCAACACTATTTTATGTAGTGCGACAAAGTGTTAATAAGAAAGCTTTTTTCGGAAATAAACGCCAACAGCAGCGAAAAATCAGCCCTTTCAAGCCCAACAGCAGCTTTTTACATCCACAGAGGTTAAATGCCAACTAGCGGCTACCCGATGAAAAAACAGAAAACATCGAGGAAAGCCAGTCATGTATCTACCAGAAAACGCAGAAAAATTCACTCCTCCAGCCCGTCGTCATTCCAGCCCAAAAAGCCAACCCCACCAACCAGCCTCAGAAATAGGGAAAAGGTACGTCAAATATTTTTGGCATCCTTGGAGTCCGATAATCGCACCAGCCAACAACTTCCTCAGCAAACCAGCCTGGAGAACAGAAGACTATTACCTCCAGCCCTCCCAACTGTGGGCATATCATCAAGACAAAGACCATCTCATAGGCATCCGCTTTAGTTCATATACCCGTTACGCCACAATAGACATAGACACAGGCAGCGAATACCATAACCTAGAAGCTTATAAAGAAATCAAAGCCGCCCTAGAAGACATCGGCATAGTCGAAATAGTCCCCATCCAATCAAGTTATAGCGGCGGCTACCACCTAATCATCCCCTTCACAGCCAAAATACCCACCTTTAACCTAGCCTGCGCCCTAGAACAAACACTAAAAGATACAGGCTGCAACATCCGTGCAGGACAAATAGAAATATTCCCCAACCCCAAACCCTGGGGAAAAGACAGCATCACCAACTACAACGCCATCCGCTGTCCCATGCAGCCAGGTAGCGGCGCATACCTCCTAGATGAAGACCTGCAACCAATCAGCCACTCAGTAGCCACCTTCCTAGACCATTGCGATCATGCAGCCAGTCGTCAAGACCTAAGCAAACTCAGATACGCCTGTAAAAAAGCCAGAAAGCGGCATACAAAAGAACAGTATCGCCAAAAAGCCAGCATCAAAATCGAAGAATGGCAAGCCAACTGGGAAGAAATCATCGCCACAGGATGGACAGGCTTTGGACAAACAAACACCCTCCTGCAAATAATCGTCGGCTACGGCATCGTCTTCTTAGACCTACAAGACGAAAACCTGATTAAATATGCCACAGAAACCGCCAGAAACGCCCCAGGATACACAGAGTATTGTCAACACCAAAAACGAATCGAAACCAGAGTCAGAGACTGGGTAAAATGCACAATCAGACACCAATGGTATACCCCCTACGCCAGCTATCCCCAACGCCCATTAGGAACATACATCAACACATTTGCCCTAGCCATAGCAGACATTAGGGAAATAAAAAAACAACAAAACCAAAACAACCTACTTCCCTTTGAAAAACCCAAAAGCCAAAACCAGCAACGCAGCGAACAAACGCAAAAGCGTATTAAATCTATAGTACAAACATTAGAAATACAACAAAGAATACAGAAAAACAGAGATACAGAAGTTCAGAAAACCTTAGTTCAGAAAACCTTACAAGTACCAACAGAATTAAACACAGAAGTAGAAACAGAACTAACAGAAACAGGATTAAGTGAAGGAGTAACCGAAAGAAGCCAACAGATAAGTGCAGAATATAAACGTCAATATAACAAAACCCTGAGTCAAAACACACTATACAAACATAAGCATTTATGGCATCCCCAATGGTACATACCAGACCCGTGGATAGAAAACAGCATCGCATATAAAAGCGTCAAAGCAAATAATAACCAACAAAATCGAATTCAATTAAACAGCATTAACCCATCAGATAACATCCTGAATAGAAACATCAACCCAGGAAACAGCCAAGAGCTAAAAAATAGCGCAAACCCTTACCCAGAAAGCGATTACACACACTTTCCTTATATGAAGGTTTTATGTTTACCGCCTGCGGCGACAGACCCTCAGGGGCTGGAAGCTGGACAGGTAAATGAACAAAGGGAGGAAATTCAGGATTGTGATCTCGATTCTCAGAGGAGTGACAACGAATTATTTCTAATTCAGCTGTCAGGAAATCAGGAATTCATAAATTTTGCTAATAATCTTGAAACTGATTTAATTCAATCCAACAATCAATTAGAGCCAACAGTTCAAACGATTGGGTTTCAATCAAATCAAGCTTCTTCTCATCAGGATTTATTATCTTCTTTCCTTGGCGGCGACTCGCCAAAAAGCGATAATCAAAACTTATCAATGGTGGGGAATGACGGACTGGGTGTAGTTGAACTGAAGAAGCCGGGGGTAGAAGAAACGGCAGAAGATTCACTCTACAGCGCCAATAATGGGCAGGAAAGTGGCTTGATTGGTGATTTGAGTGCTGATGATGACTCAAGGATTGAGGAACTCAAGCGGGTGACAAAACTGCGGCTAATGGCAGTAGTTCATGCCCAGAAAAAGGTGCGGGAATACGGAGTGATTTCCAGGCGGCTCATTTGTGGTCAAGAGCGCCTACACGGGGTAAAGACAAGATACGCGCAAAATTTAGCACGACGTAAAGTTTTGTAAAGTAGTCATGCATTTATGCCTTTTAAACATTGCCTAGTTTGATTCAATTTAGGCAATGTATAATGAAGGGAGAAACAGATCATAAAGCTTTCAGCCATTCAAACCCCAACCACCCCAACTTTCCTTTTCGGCAAAGATGGTTTCTCACCCTCCTCCCCCTGTCAAAGTATCGTCAAAGCGAGAGCGGGAATATTTGCGTCCAAAAGAAGTAGAAGCGATGATCAAAGCAGCGCATTCATTCGGAAGACACGGAGTTCGAGATGCAGCCATTATTTTACTGATGTTTCGGCATGGGCTACGCACCGCAGAGTTAGTTTCTCTAAAATGGTCACAAATTGATTTGAACGACGGCTACATAGAGATAAGAAGAGTAAAACATGGGCATGATAGCACTCATCCCCTACGCGCCCCTGAATTGAGGTCATTACGTCAGATTAAACGAGATTATCCTGAAACTCAGTATGTGTTCGTCTCCGAGCGCAAAGCCCCCCTGTCCACCCGAACTATCCGTCACATTATAGCCAGAGCCGGAGAATTAGCCGGACTTAACGAATCTGTTCATCCTCATCCACTGGGCTAGACTGTGCCAAAACGGGAGAATCGTACGCTAAGGAATTGAGTCAAGTGCTGAAAGTATTGCGATAGTTAGCTTTCAGCCATTGCCAAAAATCAATTTTTCCAAAAATCTGATGAATATGGAGTTTGGATGATTCAGTTTACAGATCAAGAGTAATACTCATACTTTTGATCTATTCAGAATCTGACACTTTTAGTTGGTCACACTAATTTACTTAATGGCTATCACAATACTGTAGCCAAAAAAAGAGTATAAAAAGAGGGCTGATGTAGTAGAGTTATAGTCTTCCACAACGACAACTCGAAAGCCACATACAGCCCATGTTTGACATACTAGCACTGTTGCAATGCCTACTACCAGAAATAAAAGTGACGACGATGCGGCAGTTAAGCCAGATCATCACGGCCATGTTAGCCATGAGCGGGCGAGTCACAATGTTGGGAATATCGCGTTGGACGCTTAGTGGTGGTAGTTATCGGACGGTAATCAGATTTTTTCGTACAGTCATACCGTGGACAACGGTGTTCTGGGTGTTTTTTCGGCGGCATTTGTTCTGCCCAAATGATGTTTATTTGTTGGCAGGAGACGAAGTAGTAATAAGCAAAGCCGGGAAAAAAACCTATGGATTAGATAGGTTCTTTTCCAGTCTAATAAGTAAACCAATATTGGGACTATCTTTCTTTACATTATCATTAGTAAGTGTTCAACAAAGACACTCATTTCCGATTCAGATAGAACAGGTAATAAAAAGCGATGTAGAAAAAAGTAGTGTCTCGCCAAGTCCAGAAGTAAAACCTCAAGAAAAACGTGGACGGGGACGACCAAAAGGAAGTAAAAACAAAAATAAAAAGGAGGTGACTTTTACACCTGAATTGCTAAGAATTAAGAAGATGATTAATGAGCTATTTAAGTTAATAGCTAACTTTATTCCCCTCACTTACTTGGTCGTAGATGGTCACTTTGGGAACAATAATGCTTTGCAGATGGCTAGGCAGGTAAAGTTACACATAATTTCCAAGTTACGTCACGATTCGGCATTATATATACCTTACCACAATCCTGACCCTAATCATCGTTCCCGTCGTAAATACGGAGAGAAGTTGGACTGGCGTAATATTCCTGGGGCATATTTGCGTCAAAGTAGTCTTGAAGAAGATATTAAAACTGATACTTATCAAGCTACTCTACTGCACAAAGAATTTGGCCAACCACTGAATGTAGTTATTTTGGTGAAAACCAATCTCAAAACTAATGCTCGCAGTCACGTAATTCTGTTTTCTAGTGACTTAACTTTATCATCTGAAAAAATAATTGACTACTATAAGTTGCGCTTCCAAATCGAATTTAATTTCCGAGATGCCAAACAGTTTTGGGGATTGGAAGATTTTATGAACAGAGGTCAAACTGCTGTGACTAATGCTGTTAATCTTTCTTTTTTTATGGTCAATTTGTCTCATTATCTTCTAGCTCAGTTTCGTGAAGATAATCCCGGTGCTGGCATTGTTGATCTTCAGGCTTATTGTCGGGGTTTTCGATATGTTCGGGAAATATTAAAAATGCTTCCGCAACAGCCTGAGCCTATTTTATTATCCCAGATTTTTGCCAAGCTTACCTCTCTTGGTCGTATTCACAATGCTTCTACAGCCGTTGAACCCTCGTAATTTGGCTACAGTATTGCAATTATCATCGCTTTTTTATTAGAAACAGCATCATTGTTAATTGATACGGCAATTACCATGCATGATAAAATGATGGGTAAATTGTTTCGTCGGAGCGAAAACCAACGCAACCAAAAATTTCAACAGGATGGAAAAGCGATTAATGAAAAGGTGCGTCTTTATGCCCAAATTGGCACGGCTTTGATTGATGCTAGGGAGGGTCAAGGAGATGCCTACACTGCAATTGAATCAGTGTTAAGTTGGGATAATTTTGTCAATAGTGTGGAAGAAGCCGAAGAGTTGGCACGTCCTGCGAATTTTGATTATTTTGATTTACTTGATAAACGTTATTCCCAACTACGTAGATATACACCTAAATTACTCTCATTTTTCGATTTTAAGGCTAGTAATCCCACTTCATCTGTTGTGGAAGCTTTGAAGATTATTAAAGAACTAAATGATACTAATCGTCGTCATGTACCTGATGATGCACCTATTGATTTTATCAAACCCAAATGGTCAAAATATGTTTTTAATGATGGGAAGATTGACCGTCATTATTATGAAATGTGCGCTTTGAGTGAATTACGGGATGGTTTACGTTCTGGGGATATTTCGGTGAGTGGTTCCCGTCAATACAAGGATTTTGAGGATTATCTACTACCACCTAAACAATGGCAAGAAATCCGTGATCATCATCAAATCCCAGTAGCTATTCCCACTGATTATACTACATATTTTCAACAACGTTCAACTCTGTTAATTGAGAAATTTGCTCATGTTTCTCAGCTAATTACTGAAAATAAATTACCAGGTGTTGTGATTGAAAAAGAAAAATTAGTTATTAGTCCTGTTACTAGTAATGTCCCAAATGGTGCTATTCAATTTCGCGACCGTGTTTATGGTTTGTTACCAAGAATCAAGCTGACTGATTTACTTGTTGAGGTTGATGCTTGGACTGACTTTACTCAATATTTTACACACCAACAAACAGGAGAATTGGTATCAGATAAAACTACTTTATTTAGTGTTATTCTGGCTGACGCGATTAATTTGGGTTTAGTGAAGATGGCAGAAGCGTCTCCTGGTCTGACTTTTGAGCGTTTGGCTTGGGTTTCTGACTGGTATATCCGTGATGAAAGTTACTCAAAGGGATTAGCAAATGTGATTAATTTCCATACCAAAGTCCCTTTTTCTGCCTACTGGGGTGATGGAAAAACTTCTTCTAGTGATGGACAAAGATTTAAGGCGGCTGGTCCTCACTCGTTTAATGAAGAGATTAATGCTAAATATGGAAATGATAGAAGCGTTACTTTTTACACTCATATTTCTGACCAATATGCGCCTTTTCATACTAAGGTAATTAATGCAACTATTCGAGATGCTACTCATGCTTTAGATGGGTTGCTCTATCACGAAAGTGATTTACAAATAGAGGAGCATTTTACGGACACTAATGGTTTTACTGAACAGGTGTTTGCTATTTGCCATTTATTAGGGTTTCAGTTTTCTCCTCGGATGCGGGATTTAGCTTCTAAAAAGTTGCATATATTCGCAGGTGTCGATACTGATTCTCCTTTGTCTGTGTTATTGGGTGAGAAAATTAATGTTAAGTTGATTGAGGATTGTTGGGATGATATTTTACGCTTGGTTACTTCTATCTCGAAAGGGACTGTTACGGCGAGTCTTTTGGTTCGTAAGTTAGCTTCCTATCCCCGTCAAAATAAATTGGCGACTGCGTTACGGGAATTGGGGAGGGTTGAAAGAACTTTGTTTACTCTCGATTGGTTACAAAGTCCAATTTTGCGCCGTAAGGCTACTAATGAACTTAATAAGGGGGAACTCAAAAATTCTCTTTCTAGGGCGGTTTTCTTTCACCGTTTGGGAGAAGTGCGTGACCGTTCTTTTGAAGATCAGTCTTTGCGTGCGAGTGGGTTAAATTTGACTATTGCGGCGATTGTATTATGGAATACTGTGTATTTGGAGAATGCGGTAAATTGGTTGAAATCCGAGGGGATGGTTATCCCGGACGAATATTTGCAACATTTATCACCTATGGGGTGGGAGCATATCAATTTGACTGGTGATTATATTTGGAATTTGAAGTCGGTGAGCAGTGTTGATAATTTGCACCCTCTAAGAATCAAAAAATGATGGATACGATGGCTGAAAGTATTGTTATACATTGCTTTCAGCACTTGGTTTAATTCCTTAGCGTACGATTCTCCCGTTTTGGCACAGTCTAGCCAATAATTACAAGCGGCGTTCCATTCACGAGGATGTGTGCGTTTTTGGAAATGACCAAAACCCAGATGCAAGAGACAATGAGCCAGTACATAAACCCATTCTTCTGGAGAACCGCGTCGCGTCGGATGTACGTGAATAGCGCCATTGCTAGTGACTACAGCCCAACCCTGTGGTGGACAATGGTTTCCTGAGCGACGATTAATGTTAGCGTGGTAAAGTAACGGTGCAAAAATGGGATGCTCTCTGAGGATGTCATATCCCTGCCCAAATTGTAATGTGGCAATATCTGTTTGCTTCTTTTTACGTGCCATTTTCTTTTTTGACTAAACGTGGCAAGTCTCTCACTATTTCTACCATTAACCAACTAGGTAAAGCATCTCCTTTTTTGGGTTCCGAAACAACCATTTGGGCAATTTCAAAGCTGATAGCGGCTAAATCTTTGAGTAGTCCTTTGGCGCGATGAGCTAAGTCTTTGTGACTACCTGTAATTGCTTGACGTTCTTGGGGTAATTCTTTGATGAGTTGAGCGCGGAATGATTGAGCTAAAAAATAGAGGACATCTCTATCTTCTGGGAGAGGTGGCCAGCTAATTTCACCTTTAAGAATAGCTGTGAGTTGATATTTACTTTTAATTTGTTTAATAAAGCCTTTGAACTGTGTCCCATGATGAGGAGAAAGACACCCCATAGCGAGAACTTCTAGCCAGTGATCTGTGAGGCGATCTCCATATTCATGTAGGGTATCACTTAACATATGCCAAGAACGGGGAGTGGAAAAAGGTTCTTCATGTTTAGGTGGTTGACTCCATAGATGATCTGGACGAGTCTGAATATATTCAATTATCCAAGGATGAATATCATGATTTTTTGCCCAATCTAACCAGTCTCGATGGGAAACTTTTAAATGCACATGAACCATACGGTTGAGTAAAGGTGAAGACATGGGTTTCACGATCGCACTATCTTGAGCGCGATTACCTGCACCAATGACTATTGAATCTTTAGGGAGATGATATTCACCAATTCTGCGTTCATGAATCAGGCTGTAAAATAGACATCTCCGAAAACTATCAAAGCCGCTTTGTGACTAGCTGACAAACTGCAAAAGCCAGGATTGCAAACTAGCTAATGTAGACGATAGAATAGGTGTTTGAGATATTTACTGATAGTAACAAGATAAAAATACGAAGTTATATGCGTCAATTTTAGCCAGGGGTTAAGGGATTTATTTCTGTTGGTAATATGAGGGAGCCAATTCGTAATCTGACTAAGCCACAAATTGTCAAAATTACTTGTTCATATTTGTGAGGATTTAACCGGAATCGTTCCTGGACAACTCGAAATATTTTGACGGAACGAATACGGTGTTCAACAAACACCCGTTTGGCTGAGAATTTCTGGTTTTCTTCTTTCTGTTCAATGGTTAATTCTCGCTTTTTTGGTTTCTTAATGGGAGTAGAAATTAAATCTTCTCCTTGATAGGCTAAATCTCCCTTAAATCTTTGGTTTTGGTCAAACTTTGAGCGATGTTCTCGGAATAAAGTAATATCACTTTTGGGACCTTTTTCCCCAGCCACTACATCAACTATGTCACTGGCATCTGGCAAGATAACCATCTGAGTTTTAAATGTATGATGACACTTCTTGCCAGAGTAATATTTTTCTTGTTCTTGATTGTCTCCAGGTCTTTCCCTGACTTGCTCATAGCTATCTACAATTAATTCATAGTCTGTCAGTATCTCTTTAACTATTTCATAGTCAGATGCGTTTTTTTTACTTGTTCAAGTAAACTAGATGGCAGTAATTCTCTTAGGAGTGGCAACCAGTAATTAAATGTACTATTGGCTGTAGATTCGCTGACTCCAAATTGAATCCCCAGCAGTTGAAATGTTGTCATGTGCCTCAGATACACCAAGGTTAAAATTATTTGTTCACGGATAGATAATTTGGGTTTACGTCCACCTCCACCTGCAATAATTCTAATTTTTCTTGCTTCTAATAAACCTTGTTTCTCATTGTGTAAGTTTTCTGCATTTTCGATTAACTGTTGTAGCTCCACATACTCCAGTCCAATCAACCTCTGTGTTTCTTTTTGATTCTCTTCAATATAATTCAGTAGACTACTCATATTTGTGTATCAAAAATCTCTTATCCTCTCTTTTACCACAGAATATTACTATTTTGGAGATGTCTAATGCTTTCTGTACTTCATGAGAACAAGCGTTAAGTTCATCCAAAAACAGACAATAGGGTTCTTCTCGGGCAATCATTCTGGGTGGGCAGAAGCGACTTGTTCCATCTATAATCTGCGGTACTCCAATTAAGTCTTCTGGTGCTAGTTGACTACCCAGGAGTGAAACGCAAGGTATTCCCACTTCAGCAGCAAATGCTTCTACTAAGGATGATTTACCGATTCCTGGCGCTCCCCAAATAAATACGGGTCTTACTACTGCTACATTCAGCAGAAATTCTGAGAGTTGTTTTTGGGTGACTGTGATTGCTGGGTTCATTCTTCACTCACGAAAGGGGAGGTTAAGCTAAACAGTTGGTATGTTTTGATTAAAATTGTGTTGCGCTATGGACGAGTTGTTAATTCAGGACAAAGAAATATAATTGTGATACCAATATTATTTAAGGCTATTTCAAAATTTTTCCAATCAGAATCAACTGCATTTAAAATTAGTGGTTTTTCAGGATGAGTTAAAGCAACTGCCACAAATTTTCGATCTGATTTATCAAAATCTATAAGATTTTCGTTTTCTGGGAATTCTTGAAAACTATTTTCAGCATTGCGTGTAATTTTTACTTGTTGACAGCGTTGCGGATTTCCTTGATTAGTTAATACCCATTTGAAAAAGGCATCTCCTACTCCTGGTTGTCCTGTAGGGGATAATTTATTTTTATATTCATTAATAATTAACCATGTATCATCCAATACGATTATATGTTGTTCTTGAATTTCTTTCAATTTTTTGGCACAGTTTAAAACACAAGCAGGTGAGGCTTGATTTGATTTTCCGTTAGCTACTATGGGAACATTGGTATCTACTACAAAATAGGACATTATTCTGATTGATTCTCCCTACTCATATTATTGAAACTATTTAATTGAAAGTATTTATCTGAACGCAACAAGAAAACAATCATTTCACCCCACACTTCCCCTACTCCCTTTCTTGACGTTTCATGGCTGCTTCTGTCATTGCTAATAATTCTCCCATTTCATCACCAAAGAATCCTACAGGCCAATTATTAATGTTGCCATAAGCATCTAATTCTAAAGGAATTAATTCTGAGTTTCCTTGCTCATTTAATTGACAAAAATACAATGCAGTATCATTTTCTTGGAGTTGTTCCTCAGCAATACGTCTTTGTAAGCGACGCAGTAAATGCTCGCTATGACTCTCAAGGATGATTTGCATATTTCTATTTTTAATCACATCAATAAATACGTCTGCTAAACCAGCTTGTACTGATGGATGTAAATGAATTTCTGGCTGTTCAAAAATCAATGTTGAACCTTTAGGGGCATAATAACAAAGCACTAAAACTGGTAAGATTTGAGAAACTCCAAAACCTACATCTGTAATTAATACTTCAGAAGAATTAGGAGTACGTCGTACACGCAGTTCATATTCTTGACGATTTTCAGCAATTGGTTTTAACTGAAAATCATGTATCAGTCCTAATTCCCGTAACCATTCTGCTATCCGTTGTTCTATGTTTTCCTCATGATTTTGAGTTCTAGAAGCTAATAAAGCAGCAACAGCTTGTTCTCCTTTTTTGCCTACACCCTGGGGTTGATATCCAGCATAAGTGTAGCTACGACGTGGATAATCTCGCAAGGGACCAAGATAATAGATATTTTGAAAAACTCCTTCAAAGGCTAGTACAAAATCTGCTAAAAAAGCGGCATTTTGATAATATGAGTTGATCTGATCTGGAAAACCATAACTTTTGATTGGTTGTGGAAGTGGCCATACTCTACCTTTAACGCGTCTTACATTGTAATTTGGAGATAATAATTTATATTCACTTTTATCTTTATTATTTTGATTATCTTGTCGCTCCATGCCAAATAAATACTTTTTATTGTCATAATCAAAACTATAGAACATATTTTGTACGGTCAGATTTTCTGCTGTAACTTCAATCTTGGCATTAAATGATAAAGATGAAATCGAAAATATAATATCGTCTAATTCACCCTCTGGATTAATGATATTGAGAGTTTCTGGTAAATCCCAAGTTAAAGAAAATTCAATTTCTCCAGGGATTTGATGCTGATATATGACATCAATAATTGTTCCTAAATCAATATAAGTTTTATCATCCCCTGTATGTAATACTCGTTGTCTATCAGGAGATTCTACAGTTTGTTTGAGCATTAATAACAGTTGAATAATGCCAGTTTTACCTGAACTATTAGTACCAAATAATCCTGTTAAGGATGTTAATGGCATTTGCCCTGTATTTTGCCAAGATTTAAAGTTATGAATAGTTAGTTGTTTTAACATGAGGTGGGGGATGTAGGGGAGTAGAGGGAGTGATTTTATTTGGGTTCAATAACCTCTATATCTGTACACCAAATAAAATCTTTGACGTTAAATGTGTAAATTCTATTAATACGAATAATCGTATATTGAGGTTCTAGGGGAGTTGCTAAAATTGATGGATTAGTAACATAAGAGTCAACCCTCATGAATCAATTGCAGCAAAGCCTCCGTTGATATCTTGCCACTCATATCCGTACCTTCCAATAAACTATCCGCCAAATCTCGCTTGTGGTGATGTAATTCCACAATCTTATCTTCTATAGTATCCTTAGCGACCAAGCGATAAATTGTTACCGGGCGTTGTTGCCCAATGCGGTGAGCGCGGTCAGATGCTTGATCTTCCACAGCCGGATTCCACCAAGGGTCTGTATGGATAACGTAATCAGCAGCGGTGATATTGAGTCCTGTACCCCCGGCTTTGAGACTAATGAGAAAAACATCCCCATCCCCAGCTTGAAAAGCATCCACGCTTCTTTTACGTTCCGCCATTGGGGTACTACCATCTAAATATTGATATTTAATACTTTGTTTATCCAGATAATCGCGGATGATATGTAAATGATCTACAAACTGACTAAACACCAAAGCTTTATGGCGATTTTCTAGAAGTTCACCCAGCACCTCGCCAAAAAGCTGTAACTTAGAACTAGATAATTCAGTATCAGGCATCACCAAACTAGGATTACAGCAAGCGCGACGCAGTTTCATAATCTCCGCTAACACTTGCAAATGCTTTTGTCCTGCATCTGCATTACTTTCAGTTAATTTAGATATAGCTTGACGACGCAAAGCTTCATAAAATGCCTTTTCCTCTTTACTCAATTCCACATGAAGCAGAATTTCAGTCCGAGAAGGTAATTCTTCTAACACCTGATTTTTTGTGCGTCGTAATAAAAATGGTTGAATTAGTTTTTTCAGTTTATTACGTGCTTGTTTATCTTGATATCTCTCAATGGGATTTGCAAAGCGTTGATTAAAGCTTTCAAAGGAACCCAATAAACCAGGATTAATAAACCGGAACAAATTCCACAATTCACCCAAATGATTTTCAATGGGAGTTCCTGTTGTCAACAGTTTGAAATTAGCTTTCAGGTTCATAGCTGCTTGGGAACGTTTAGTAGCCATATTTTTAATTGATTGGGCTTCATCCAATACAATCGTTTGCCACTGTACCTGAGCAAGCATTTGAGATACTTCTTCCTGCTGTAATAAACCATAACTACATACCAACATATCCAACGGTTGTAAACCATCTAATAATTTTTGGCGGTTCGCACCAGAAAATTGCAGAATATTTAGAGTTGGGGCGAATTTCTGCGCTTCACTTACCCAATTCATGCACACAGAAGTGGGGGCAATAATTAAATTTGGTCCATTATGGGCATTTCTAAGAATGACTGCTAATGCTTGCACGGTTTTACCCAGTCCCATTTGGTCGGCTAAACAAGCACCCACACCCCAATGTGCTAAACGTGCTAACCAGCAGAAACCATCCATTTGATAGTCCCGTAATTCGGCTTGAAAGGTAGACGGGAGTTCTGGTTGCAGGTCTTGCACTTCCTTGAGTTTCTGGATATGTTCCTTCCAGTGTTTATCTGCTTTTAGTTTACCTACCTCATCTACAAAATCTTCTAACCCCAATGTAGCTAAGGGGTGAAAACGCATCCCTTTTCCATGTTTTTCCGAAAACATCCGTAATTCGTCGAGGCGTTTACGAAATGCTTGGGTTAAAGCCAGAAATTGACCATCACCCAGGGGAATAAAGCGGCTGGGGGTTTTTTCCAAAAGTGCGAGAAGTTGTTGCATATCCAGCACTAGGTCGTCACTTAATTTTAATTCACCAGTGGCCGCAAACCAATCTTGTTGACGTTGAATTGATAAATTAAAGTCTTTCAAGTCTGCATTGTGACTAACCCGCAGTTTTTCGCCTTCTGGCCAAGCCATAACAACGCTGTTTCCCAGTGTTTGCAGTTCTAGCAGCAGTTCTAAACATTCCTCTGGGTCTTCTATTACCCATTCACCATCTTGTTCTTCAATTCGCGTTAAGGTGGGACAGGCTGCGATCGCATTTTTAGCAAGTTCTTTCTCTTCAGTGAGGTTACGTTTAGTTTGCAGACGTTTACCTTCAATCTCAGCAATGACTGTTTCACCACCTGCACCGGGACGGAAGTAAGGGCCACCTTGGGTAAAGGGACGGGATAACAGGGTGATTTTCAAGCCCGAATTGGCAGGTAAGAGGTGAATGTGGGGTAGCGTTTGGGCGGGGACTTCTTCGGCATTTTCTAGTCCACCACCGATGTCAGAATGGACGGTAACGATACCGGAGACGGCATTAATGGCTGCTAAAACTTGCTTTTCTGCGATCGCCGGGACGTTTAATTTGTTATCTTTACCAATAATCTCGGCAATGCGCCTATGTTCAGCTTTAATTTCAATAACTTTGATGCGAGTTGGAGTTTCTTTGATATGCAGAATATTCTGTGAGTCTGGTAATTTGGGCGAAAATTCCAAGGTGAGACGACCTTGTTTTTCTTTTTTCACCAGTAATTCTGGTTCTCCTTTGACGATTTCTACCCGGATATTAGGTGTATCTTCCCAAAAAACTACTGGGTGTCCAATTAACGCCAAGATGGCTTTTTCGTTGAACATATAGTCAACTTTGCCATAATAGCCCTCACTATATGTCTGAATACAACCACAGACTCGCATATCTTGGGGTGTGACGTAATCAAAATCAGCTAATCCACTGCTAAGACGTTTAAGGGCTATGGGACGACCTTTACTCCATTCTCCTTTGGCATTAATTTTTTGTTCCTTGGGCTGTAAACTACATTGAACGAAATGGAAGGTAATGAACCATGCTAACCGCAGTTCTGACTCTGGTTTGCCCGAAGTTTGTGGTTGTTTCTGGAGATTTGCTAGGGCATTGAGGCACATTTCCCAAGCTTCTTGGGGTTGGATGAGGTCTACTATGGTTTGGATGCCGCTATCTTCTCTTAATGCCTCTGCTTGTTGCTTGTAGTTACTACTGGGTTTGAGTCGGGATAGGAGTTCTGCGGTTTCCATTGTCAGCCAGTGATGACCGGATGTAAGCGATCGCCGATATAATGGTTCTAATAAATCAGGTAAGCGTTTTTTGGCAATCTCAACATCCATCCAGTAAAGGCACAGAGAACAAAACAATGTTTGTAAACTATTTTCTTCTTCTAAAGAGGAAATATGGGCATTAACTATCAATTCTTTTTGAGTAATATCACCTTGCTGGACTTGCAATACCATTTTCAGTCTGGCATAAACAAATGTGAGCCAATGATCTGATTCACGGGACATTATATTAGTGTAGTCTTCCGCTTCTTTAAGACGTTGTGCTGAACCATCTTTTAACAATGCTAAGATAAAAAATAAGCCGCCCATTGTATTAAAATATATTGAGCGTTTGCCTGTGGACTTTTTTATAGCTTTGAGGGCATCTGTATAATATTTAATGGCTTGGTCATTTTCACCCTGCACAAAACTCAACCAACCCCAATAAATAGCGGCGTTATTTTGAGATTCCTCTGATATCCGTTCCAAACAATCTTTTGCTTCTTCGGTATCACCTTGTAACAAAAATTGTTCTGTCAAAATCAGATTTAGATAATCTGAAGCATATTTTCTAGATTCACAACATTCTTCGTCCAGCATCATAAACGCATCTTCGGAGTCAGATAATTTTAATGCTGAATTGAAGAGGACACTTGATATACAACTTTGATATAATTCTTCTGGTAGGGTGTTGAACCAATTTTCATCAAATGGGTTATTACATATCTGGTCGAAGATATTTTCTATGACTATTTTTTCTTCGTTATAACTATAGTTACGGTAATCTTCAATTTGCTTTTTAATAAAAACTGGGTCTTGGCGGTAAAGTCCAATGCGGATTTCTCTGATACACTGGCGGAGACTGCGGAACATCCGATATCCTTTTTGCCAGTGATTACTTACTGGGAGTGTTTCCTCTACTGCTTTAACTAATATCTCAAACTTTCCAGTTTCTACAGCATGACGAGTAGCAATTTCTGTGAGTAATGGATGACATTCAATACCTGATTTGCTTTCTTTAACTAGCAAACCTGCTATTACCCATTTCTCAATTTGGTAATTGAGAGTTTTAGTAGTCCAAGGTTGATTTTTTTCGTCTAAGGCAGCAGTTTGAGAAAGACAACTGAGGAATGAATTCCTGTCTATGGGTGCATAAATTACCGAAAACAATTGGATAATCTTTTGGATAGCAGGGGATAAATTGAAGTATTTTTGGGCGAGTTGTGTTTGTAGTTGGGTGGAATTAGGGTTAAAATCAGACATGGTACTAATAATTGACACCGTTGTTAGGTATCTGGTGTAGATGTGTTAAAGCTGTAGAGCTTTTAGCTGGAATATTACCTTTTAGGTTATCAGATACATTGCTAGATTTTCTCAAACTTTGGATTATTAAACATTTAATAACCTGCAACTCTGATTTTACCTGGAATAGTGCGTTAAGTTTTGCTCTAGCGCAGCTATATCCGTAATCTACCAGGCATTTAAGACCTATTGTAACAGTATTAGTTGGTTATTTTTATCGGAGGTTTCAACCCCATATTCCGCACTTCATTTTGTAATATGCGAATATTTCCTTAATTTTTTATTATTTTTAACAATACATATAGCAATCCGGAATCATTCATGAGAAAATACGGAGAGAGCTTAAAAGTAACGTTTGAAACCAAGGTGCAGGTGTGGTGATGTGGATACAATTATTAGAAGATTTTATCAAAAATAATAAAGAGCCACGTGAAATCAAGCGAGCTACAGCAGTAAAAATGCTGTTATGTGGATACAAGCATGAAGAGATAATGCCAATATTAGGTGTCTCATCTGGCTTCATTAGTACCTATAAAAAAGCATTTTTTAAACTGGGGCTGGAAGGGTTAAAACTAGGGCATAAAGGAAGTAAAGGTTTTCTAGATGAGCTTCAACGTGCCGAGGTAATGGAATGGTTGCAAACCAAAGACAGATGGACTTTAAATGAATTAGAGTACTATATTGCCTCAGAATATGGAGTAACATTCTCCTCAAAACAAAGTTACTACGATTTATTTGATGCTGCCAGTATTAGTTGGAAGAAAACTCAAGCAAATAATCCAAAATATAACCAAGAATTAGTAGATTCAAAAAAAAAAGAGATTTGTGAGTTGTTGGAGACGCGACGGCCTCAAATAGAGACAGGAGACCTAGTTGTGTTCATGGTAGATGAATGTCATTTACTTTGGGGGGATATAATAGGGTATGTTTGGGGGAAAACTAGTGAACGAGTAACAATACCAGTAGTAAATGCTCGTGATAAACAAACATATTTCGGTGCATTGGATTATAAAACCAAAGAATTTCTCACGTATAAAGCTGAAAAAGGTGACTCTAAAAACACAATTAATTTTTTAGAATATCTTCAAAAACAGCGACCTGGAGCCAAACTTTTAATAATTTGGAATGGTGCAAGTTATCATCGTTCACAAGAAATTCAAGATTATCTAGATTCATTAAATCGTGAACTTGAAAAAGAACAATGGTGGATTACCTGCTTGAGATTTGCCCCGAATGCACCACAACAGAATCCTGTAGAAGATATTTGGCTACAAGCAAAACGATTAATTAGAGAGTTTTATTTTTTCTGTCATTCTTTTACTGTAGTCAAGGCGTTATTTGAGTTATCCATTCATTGTCAAATTTTTGACTTTCCAAAACTTTATGAGTATGGTGTTTTCTCATGAATGATTTAGGATTGCTATATTTGACGCTTATTATTTTACCAAAAAAGCCTGAAATCTTTGCTAGGCAATCTTTTCAGGCTTTACTTTTTCTAAATTTTTAATTCCTAAATTTACTTTAATATCTGCGGAATGTGGGTTGATACATCAAGAGCGAAATTATGGGAATCAATCTAGTTAATTCAAGTTGATATCTGTAGCCTTGGTTTCTGCCATTAGCCAATTCAGGTAATCCTGATTTCCTTGTTCAATTGGTAAAGCCACCACACAAGGTACTTCATAAGAATGTTTTGATTTCACCTTTTCCGTTAGTTCCTCAAATAAATCACGGCGCGATTTCATAATTAAAATAACTTCTTTTTCTACTTGTAATTCACCCTTCCACCAATAAATACTGTCCATACCCTCAATTATGTTGGCACAGGCAGCAAGACGGACTTCTACTATGGCTTTACCTACATTAAGGGCTTCAGCACGGTCTTTACAAGTGACGTAAACAAAAATAAATTCCATGTTTTGACTGTTAACAGTTTTGGCTGGTAATTGGTAAAATAAATTAGCGGTGAACCTAGATATATTATAAGTAATTAGCCAAACATTATATCACTCGGTTTCCCTCAAGAATAGGGAGAGGGATTTATTATATGGATTAAATTTGGTTGATTCAACACGATTAGTAAACTCTGACGGACGATGACAGGTAATAATCAATTATTCCATTGCTGTTTTAATTTAGTGTATCTTTGAGAATTCGTATTAGTGCCAAGGTATGAAAATTCCTTTCTGAATTAAACATTCAATATGCTCCACTACTTGCAATACTGTAGCCAAAAAAAGAGTATAAAAAGAGGGCTGATGTAGTAGAGTTATAGTCTTCCACAACGACAACTCGAAAGCCACATACAGCCCATGTTTGACATACTAGCACTGTTGCAATGCCTACTACCAGAAATAAAAGTGACGACGATGCGGCAGTTAAGCCAGATCATCACGGCCATGTTAGCCATGAGCGGGCGAGTCACAATGTTGGGAATATCGCGTTGGACGCTTAGTGGTGGTAGTTATCGGACGGTAATCAGATTTTTTCGTACAGTCATACCGTGGACAACGGTGTTCTGGGTGTTTTTTCGGCGGCATTTGTTCTGCCCAAATGATGTTTATTTGTTGGCAGGAGACGAAGTAGTAATAAGCAAAGCCGGGAAAAAAACCTATGGATTAGATAGGTTCTTTTCCAGTCTAATAAGTAAACCAATATTGGGACTATCTTTCTTTACATTATCATTAGTAAGTGTTCAACAAAGACACTCATTTCCGATTCAGATAGAACAGGTAATAAAAAGCGATGTAGAAAAAAGTAGTGTCTCGCCAAGTCCAGAAGTAAAACCTCAAGAAAAACGTGGACGGGGACGACCAAAAGGAAGTAAAAACAAAAATAAAAAGGAGGTGACTTTTACACCTGAATTGCTAAGAATTAAGAAGATGATTAATGAGCTATTTAAGTTAATAGCTAACTTTATTCCCCTCACTTACTTGGTCGTAGATGGTCACTTTGGGAACAATAATGCTTTGCAGATGGCTAGGCAGGTAAAGTTACACATAATTTCCAAGTTACGTCACGATTCGGCATTATATATACCTTACCACAATCCTGACCCTAATCATCGTTCCCGTCGTAAATACGGAGAGAAGTTGGACTGGCGTAATATTCCTGGGGCATATTTGCGTCAAAGTAGTCTTGAAGAAGATATTAAAACTGATACTTATCAAGCTACTCTACTGCACAAAGAATTTGGCCAACCACTGAATGTAGTTATTTTGGTGAAAACCAATCTCAAAACTAATGCTCGCAGTCACGTAATTCTGTTTTCTAGTGACTTAACTTTATCATCTGAAAAAATAATTGACTACTATAAGTTGCGCTTCCAAATCGAATTTAATTTCCGAGATGCCAAACAGTTTTGGGGATTGGAAGATTTTATGAACAGAGGTCAAACTGCTGTGACTAATGCTGTTAATCTTTCTTTTTTTATGGTCAATTTGTCTCATTATCTTCTAGCTCAGTTTCGTGAAGATAATCCCGGTGCTGGCATTGTTGATCTTCAGGCTTATTGTCGGGGTTTTCGATATGTTCGGGAAATATTAAAAATGCTTCCGCAACAGCCTGAGCCTATTTTATTATCCCAGATTTTTGCCAAGCTTACCTCTCTTGGTCGTATTCACAATGCTTCTACAGCCGTTGAACCCTCGTAATTTGGCTACAGTATTGCTACTTGATTAGCTAGTTCTTGACCGTGAACTAACAATCCTAATTCCATATTGAGCGTAAGGGCATACTCAGTTAGGTTAGCACTGGAAATGAATAGGTGTTTAGCATCTGAGAGCGCACAATTAACGTGCAAAGAACCATACCGCCCTTCATCATCCGTCAATCGCTTATTTTGCGGCCAAATGAACAATCGTGCTTTTTCTGCAATTTTTTGACCAAAGCTCATACTGGGTTTATTTGTAGCTATAGATACCCAAGATTTGTGCTAAAGTGTCAATTTTACCCAAACATTGCTGAAACCTATATATATCAATAGTTTCAGCCTCAGAATGCCCATGGTGCAATGAGCATCCATTCCGAAAATTACGATAAGAACTTGATGACCTGCTGGTAACATCCTGATTGACATGGATAAAACTGTACCATTTGAACCCCTCTTGTTTTTGTAGCCTGAAATCCTTATGGCTACGTTGTAAAAAGCTGTACCAATTAACAGTTTCTTAGAGATTCTATCTATGTGTTCTCTTGGATGCTTGATATTAGGTGTATTACCCCCCATTGGTGTCAAGTTAAGGCATCAGCCCAAATGTCAAGAGAGCGAGCAGCCGTTCGTCGGTGACGTTGACGGACGGTCTTGATTAAGCCCATAGAACGATGATGTTCGACAAGCCAAGGAATAAGTTGTAAATCAGGAGCAAGTAAAAGTGCGCGGTGGAAAAAATACAAACTGCGAAAAACCATTTCCACAGAAATGCGTTCTAAAGGTTGTTGTAAAGCAATAGCCACATCAGCACACAAGTCATTGAGGACAGCGTAGAAAATCCAGGTAGCATATATTTGCATCTGTACACCATTAGTGCCACCAACCCACAAATAGGACAAGCCCAATAAACGCTTAGTCAATAAAAATGCGTCCTCAATTCGCCAACGTCGGCGGTATAAATCACAAACCTCCTGTGGTGAAAGCTGTTGTGGGTCAAGAACATTAGTCAAATAATGATACCAAGTCTTACCCCATAATACGGATACTTGGCGCATGGGATAGCGACATGGGTTGGTATGATGCAATCCCATTTGAATAATTTCATCCCTGTAGTGAGAGCTACTAGAAAGTACACGCACTACCTTATATCTGACCTTTTCCTTTTGGCGGGTGAGAACATACTTACCGGCAGCAGTTAGAGAATCAAACCACTCAAAACCATAAAATCCCATGTCTACTATGAGTAAACCACCATCAGGTAAAAGTTCTAACAATGCTTGCCACCAACGAGTCTCATTCCGCTTGGCATCAGCATCATACCAAACTGCTACAGGAATATGAGTGAAAGCTTCTACTACCATCAGCATTTTTCCTGCCAACACTGAACCTGTTTTTTCTTGCAATTGTCCGAAGTGCTTTTTCATGGCTTCGAGTGTTGAGGCATCACAAATCCAAATGGCGGAAAATCTCTGCGCCACTGATGCCCAGGCTGGAGCTAATTCTTTTGCATTCCTTTTTGCTGCTAGACGTTCTACTACTTGCTCAAACATCTTGGCAAATAGATGCGCCGGTAAACTGTTGAGTCTTTGGGACAGAGCTTGCTTGCTGACTTTTGTTGCCTCTACCCACATTAGTCCTTCTATTTCCAGGCAGCGCAATACATCTGTTAAGTGTTGTACTTGTCGATATACTAGACTCAGTATTATTGCTGCCATTACTGGTAGGGTTAATACTCTTGAGCGCAAGCTTCGCTCTTTATCTTTTACCCCTTTGAGGTTGGCAAATGTCCCTGGACTTAATAGCCCAATCAACCGTGATTCTATCTCTTCACTAGCTGGAGCAGGTACGCTGACTTGATGGCGAAAATCTGGATTCCCTTGTTTTTTCCTTGGTTTACTCATGGCTCTTTTCAACACCCCTGTGTTGACTTTTACCATTTATTTCCCACTCTTGACACAAATCCATTTTTCTTAACTTGACACCAATGATCCTGGTATGTTTTCCAGTAACAACTTAATTCTCGGTGCGCTGAAATAGGTAGCCAGTGGTAAACCTGTTGTGGCGCGAAAACGGTCTATCCCACCATCTGCTGCTAGTTGATTGCAGATATAGTCAGTTCTGGTATCTTGCCAAACAATGGCGTTGTAGTAAGGTTCACCTGTTTTCTGATCCCAAACTACGATTGTTTCTCGCTGATTGGTAATGCCAATCGCTGTAATCTCGGCAACAGTAATATTACTCTGCTCTAAAGCATCTTTAATTACAGTTTGAGTACATGACCAAATTTCCTTGGGGTCGTGTTCTACCCAACCAGGTTGAGGATAAATCTGCTGATGTTCTTTTTGGGCATAGCCAGCAATTTTACCTTGCTTGTCAAAGATGATGAAGCGGGTGCTGGTCGTTCCTTGATCAATTGCAGCTACGTATTTGGTCATGGGTTTATGTTGCTTGGCTATGCACGTTAGTATCACGAAGTTTTCGCCATGTGAATACCAGTCATATACTAAGACAAATATTGTTGACAAGAAGAAATTACTCCTACTCGTAAAAAAAGCAGCAAGCTACACCGCAATATTGTATTGCTTGACTCCAACTAGAAAAAATCAGCAAATCTAGGTATAGACTCAATATTCAGGTTCTACTTTAGCCAAGTACAAAACCAAGTTGTGTTTAACGTGATCATGAACCTCCTTCGGCAAAACAGAGATCAAACAATCCATTAAAAAAGCTTTAACTTCCATCGTAGCTGCATTCACAGCCTGAGAAAACCCTTGCCAACCAAGATGTTCACTAAACGTAATCAAATGTTCAATCACCAAATCCGCAGATTCATAACCAGCTGCCCTATCCTGCTGCAACAGAGGTAAATACTCATCAATAAACCACTGTTGCTCCTTAGTCAAAACCTCCAGAGAATTATTACTAACCCTATATAGAGAGTTATATAGGAGTAGTAATAATTCTCTAAAGCTATTCCACCCCCCAAAATACTTCTTAGCAACCTGACTTAACCATTCTTGAGAAATACCAGCAGCTTTACCTAGCACCTCTTGAGTAACTTTCTGCCAATCTGTCACCCCATCTGCTACCAGCAACTTGAAACCTGTTAATATGCCCTTGCGTGTTTGCTGGATTTCCGTTCCTGCTTCTGGACAGATATCAAAAGCATCAGATTTAATAAACCTAGCATTAGGATAGTAGTCCGCTAAATAGGATAAATCTTTGTCACTAACCACATAAAAAGTAACCTCCTCCATTCTGCGATTAGCTCTAGTTCTACCTGCACACTGAACAACTTCAGTCTGAACCAAATGGTTAATTACATCTTGAAAAGCCTTATTTTCTTTACTAACACTTCTATCTCCTGTTAAAGTTATATAAACTTGACCAGACGCGCCAATATCTTGATAGGGAGTACCAAAACTACAAAGAGCTTGATTATCTTGATAGGCATTACTGCCACGATTATCAGCAAACCAATGTCCATCACCCTTGTTTTTATATGCTAAATGGTCTATGTAAGCAATATTGCCATCATGACGCTGATTTAATTCCTTTCGCAATGCCGCAATTCGTTCTTTTAATTTGTTACCACGCTCTTTACCCAGTAATCCAAAGCCCGTAATTTGGTGAATAGTCAGATTACTGTAATCAGGTGGAATTTCCGAAATCACCAGTATTTCCTCTGGATTAATCCCCAACTGCATAGCCACATTGTCACGGTTAGCAGTAGCGTCCATCAAGAAAACAAAGTCAAAAGCTTTGAGAACATCAACTTGACGGCTATTTTTAGTAGCAATAATCAAATGTTTGTTCTTAACTCGTAAAGCCCCTGGTTGAATGTCTCCGATAACTTCTAGAAGGGGAATTAACCATCTCACAGGTAAATCGTTGATATTCCTGTAAGTCTCTTGAGCAGCTTGTTTATTGAGGTGACTACGGATAAACTTTAAGGTTTTTCTGCTGAAAGAAATGCGATCGCATTTATCAACCCCATCTAATGTAATACTATCAGCCTGCTGTACCAATTTCTCAATATCTGGGGCAATAGTTTCCAGTTCGGCAATGATTTCCGGTATATCTGTGGGAATTGCCCCTAATAAAGCCCGGATTAACTCATCATTGTACCCATGATATGTTTCCTCAACAGGGGGAATTTCACCAGTTAGCAGTACCCGCAGTGGTAGAACTAAACTTCTAATTTTGTCATACACTGTGGGTAATTTGGTTTGTACCTCCATCATCGAGGAGTCAAAATCTCTCAAACTAACTTTAATAAAGTCAACTGGTTGTAATTGTCTAGAAGCTTCATCAACAAAAGCACCTGACTTCATAGCAGTAATATCTGTAGCTTGGGGTAAAGAGTTGATATTGGCACGAATCCGCTGAGATGCTAAAGCATCCCTTCTATCACGTCGGAAGGTAGCACCATTGACTTTCGGGAGGACATTACCAGCAGCATCTCTACCCGCACAATTAGCTCTGAGTTTACAGCCATTGCAGATAGGATTAAGGTTTGCTTCTGCGGATGTTTCTTTTTTGTATCCTTTGGTTGCAAGAGCATTAAAAAAATCTGTGAGAGGACAAGTTCCCTCAATGTTTGGTTCTTCTCCCAGTTGAGGCCAGTGTATTTGTGGGTTGCCCAGTGGTGTGAGTTTGTTATCATCTGCTACTAATCCGTTGTGGTGTACTGGTAAGTCTGTCCACTGTTCAATAGTTGCTACAGTGGGATTACGGTGTTCATTGCTGAGGTAAAACAGCGTATTGACTCCCAACTGTTCTGGCATAAATTCACCCACAGTGTGAGATTTACCAGCACCAGCGTGTGATAAATCTAAGATGAATTTTTTACCTGATTGAGTTGCATCTAGGTAAGTCTGTGTACGATTCTTCGGTTCAAACCAGATATCAACGTCTAGGTTATTGGTTGGTAAAAGTATTGTTGGTTTTAGTTGGTAAATAACGTTACCTATAAACCGTTGGACTTTATTAGTAACAGTGATTAAGGTGTGGATAAATTCTTCAAAGTCTCTCTTTATACCGTATTTAGCTTGCCATTGTTCTTTGCTGATTGTCGGATCTATGACGGTGGGGTGTAGGTTATTACCAAAGTATTCTCTGCGGTAATCGTTAAATATCTCACTTTGGTAATTGTTTAATTCTTTTTCTCGGTAATCTGGGAATACAGCATTTTGATAATTGTTTAATTCTTCTTTTCGGTAATCACTGAATCTCTTTATTTGGTATTTGTTATACTCTTCATTCTGGTAATTACTATTGAAAGTTGTACCTTCAACTTTTGGAAATCTAAATCCATACTGTTTAGCAATGTGAAATAGTGTGCCAATGGAAATACCAGAACGACCGCGAAAACTCTTAATTTTGGCTCTAATATTCCAAGTTGTTCCTTTGATTGATGGACTCCACTGTTCTCCTATAATCTCAGCATCTACAGCACCATAATGAGAATTTAGCGCCATTAATACATCTATACACTCTTTATAGTTGTTACTACCAGGACTACGTGAGGGAATATAAGTTAATGCTTGTTGAATTAGCTGATCAATATCCCAGTTGTTAGCTTCTGCCCGTTCTTGAAACTGTATCCGACGGGCTGTAATTTCTGCTAATCGTTGCTCATATTCGATTTTTTCTTGATAAGCGGTGGTGACAGCTTCATCTATCCAAGATTGGGGTAATCTGACATGAGGTTGAATTAAGGGGAATGTGGCTTGAGTATTGCCATAAAACACCCGTGAAGCATCTTTACAAGCTGGGTCATGGGGTAAATGCTTCATTAAGTAGCGCGTCAGCACTTCTACTGTATCTGCACCCTGAACATATTCAGGTAATACGAAGATTAAGCGGAATTTATGCCAATCTGGTTGATGGCTGGCTGTGGTGTAGATTAACGCGCAGTATTGTTTAATAAATGGGTGTTCTATTGCTTCGTCTAAATTTAGCTGATGTTGATAGATTTTCTTGGCTTGTCTACCATCTGATTTTTCAATGACATTACCGTTAATATCTACCCAAGCTCTATTGATCTTGATTGGTCTACCATTTTCATCTAATGGATTACCATTTTCATCTGTCCATGTTTGTGTGTTGTCAATATCTAGTAGCAACCATTGAGAACCAATAATATTGGCTTTACTCCGCCATTGACCTCCAAGTAAACCAGCACATAAGGCGTGTCCTGCTCCTACGTGTCTAATTACATCCCAAATTGTGCCTTTTCTGTCTTGGAAGTTGGCTGCTAGTTTCCGAAAATCCCAGTTTTTATCTTTACCAGTGGCGTTAAACGCGAATTTGATTTTGTCGTTCTGGATAGGCTCTGGTTCTAACCGTGGTGTAAATTGAGGCTGTTCAACGAAGAGGCAGGGGGCAGGAGGCAGGGGGCAGGCTTCCGCCGTGAGCGTCAGCCGAACGGGAGAAATGAATCTTTCCTCCTGCGGTAAAGCGGAGCGAAACTCATGTCTGAGTCCCCCACTTTTACAAAGTGGTTCTTGTCCAGGTGGGGTGGTCATTGAGCTTTGTCGAAGTGTCGAATTCCCATCTGTTGTGCCAGCTTCCCGCAGGGTACTGTCTTCTCTGCTCCCTGCTCCCTGCTCCCTTGCCTCCTGCTTCTTTTTTTCAGGCTGCTGTGGTTCTGATTGGTTATTAAATTGTTGTTGAGTGTTTGGGTTTTGTGATTCTGATGAGTTGTTAAATTGCTGTTGTGACATGATAGCCAATCCTCCAGTAAGTTTGTTGGAGGAATTGGAGCTATCCCGTATTAGTAATCTTTTAGACACATACTCAGGAAGATAAGAAGATAAAATTCCTGAATTGCTTTTTTACTAGGATTTACGCATGAGGTACAAACAATATGGGTTTGAGATTGTTTCCCGGCGATATCTAAGCTTTCTTTGCTTCTCCTATTGGAGACGGTGTGTGTTAGCGGCACACTATGTTAACGATTTAGCGTTAAAAGTCGCTCCGCGTAGCTTGAGCTTGCTTCCTTAAAGCGGTACACCGAAGGTATCGCAATTGCGTAAATCCTAATTTTTTTGTAAAATCAGTATTCTTCTGGTTTTACATCTCAACTTTTTGAGATAAGATTACTAACAGGGATATAAAAATTAGGCTGTTCAAACCCAATACCCCGCTCCAATTCCATGACGGAATCTATTTTGAAAACCTCGTTGTCCCACCGGGACGTGGGGTTTTCGCCTTTTAATCTATTCGTACTTTGCTAACCAAGCTGTAACAAACTCGGTTACTTCTTCTGACTGAATAACAAACGCCGTGCCTTTTCTCCTAAGAGCTAAAATTTTCATATTTCCTACCTCAGTATAAAGATGCTCATTGTGATCTTTGTCTGCCTTAGTAGGAGGCCATAAAACCAAAACTTTGGCTGTGGGTGTCTTTTGAGCTTCGCGGGAGGACATCCCAAACAAGGCTCTATTTTTGTCAAGCCACTTTTCATAATCTGCCAATTCAACTAATGGGCAGGGTGTCCATATTTTTAGTCCATGCTTATCTGTTCTCTTGATCTGTAAAACTTCTCTGGATTCGTTGTAGACAACCTCTCTATCTCCTCGTGAACGAATAGAGATAAACAAGTGAGTTTTGCGCGGAAACCTGATAAACAAGTCTATAGGGTTCTTGTCTTCAATTTGAAGCACTGGAAAAACTTGTATTCCCTTGTCTTTAAACTCTTCTAACAGTACGGTTGTTAGCTTTTCCAGTCGCGCAATTTTTTCCACCCTCACCAATGGTTTGTAAGCCAAGCCAAAAAGCAACCAGCCAGCGGGGTTGATTGTACCTGTGGCAATTGCTGAACCACTAGCTGCTAGAGCAACAGTGGAGTCAACGTTTTTTGCTTCCCTAAGTCCCTCTAAAGCCGCTTCGTTGTGCGGCGGAAGTTGAAAATCGGTAGGTGGGTCTTTCACTGTCAACATTACAACTTTTAAAATTAGTGGTGTGAAAATAGCACTTTCTTTACGAATCCTAATGCCTAATTCGGCATTTTGAATAGAAGAATTAGAGGGGCGGGGTGTACAGAAGAGGAAAAATTACTCTTCTACCTTGCGCTCTTTTTTCATGTCCCCCTGCACAAGAGTATTTTTTTTAATATCAGGCAACTTCTGAACCTGTAATTTCTATAAAATTTTGGTGAATATCTCTATTTTGAGTACCATTCTTTTTGGAAATTGCCTCTTCCACAAGTTTTGCTACCCATTCCATGACTGCTAAATCTGACTTTTTAGCAGCATCTTGTATTAATGGTTGTAAGTGTGCTGGCAGTTGTAAGGTGAGGTTAAAAGTTTCTCGTAACGGGACTAAATTATTTCTGACTTTAGATGATTCTCCAAAGCGGTAAGTCCAGTATTCACATTCTGCACCCCGTTGGTTGCCGTCTTTCTCAAGAAAACTTAATTTACCTAAGCGATCGCAATAAAAACTTTGGGGATCATCTTTTACCAACTCTTGATTACAATGACGGCAATTCCAGCAACTACGGTTTAATGATTGCTCAGAATTATCTGTTGATTGCTGTTGATGTTCAAAAGAGTTCTTTTGCCTGGATTTATTTGCTGAGTTCTCTCGGTGGTACTCTCTTGCTACCTGGGCAACGTGAGCAGCTGTGACTTTACTATTGGGGGCTGTACAAACTGCTTTACTCCAAGCGTCACGCTGTTTTTCTGGGGGTAAGGTTGCTAAAGGTCTCACTTGGCGCTCATTGGCTGGCAAAATTTGTGCGCCATGGCGCACATTTTCATAAACCAAAGCTGCATCAATTAGTTGGTAAACAGAACGCCGGGACATTTCCCAGCGATTCAGGCAATATTCGTCAAAGGTTTTGTAGCTTTGTCGATAAAGTCGTTTATCTCGAATTTGACTCAAAGACTGTCCAATTTCCCAAAAAGCTCTTAAACCCTGTTCAATTCTGCCTTCTAATCTACCTAGTTCAACTGTTTCTCCTTCATTCAGATGATCCTCGCTGTTTGATAAGTTTTGACTATTAGCCTGGTTTTGTTCAAAGTTCGTCTCTAACCCCATTGGATCGATATCTTCGGCAACAGTAAGATTTTGTGTATCTAAAAAAGTGGTAGAGTCGGAGGATGACCTTGCTTGGTTCTCTCCTCCATTAATAGAAACTCGATTTAAGCCCGTTGTGTACGTCATAACTTTAGCTTTGAGAGCGATGACACCTTGTTTATTGACGGATGCTTTCTCAAGTAGATTTTGTTACTTGCCCCCTGCAATATTAATAATCTTGCACAACGCAATATCAGTTGCATCTAAATTTATAATTTCTTAACATTTTGATATTGACTAAATCGTACTAGTACAGATTGGCGTAAATAAACCAATGGCTCGACTGAGCTATCCCTGCGGGACGCTACACGTAGCTTGCTTCCCCGTTCGCGGAGCGTCCCGAAGGGAAGAGGTACGCCGAACGTCCATTCCAACTGTTTGAAAATCTCATGCTGTATTCGTTTTGATTTTTGACTTCTGCCCTGCGGCACTAGTCCTTGTACTAAAATAAATGGAACTACTGTTCCTACTGGATGTAGTTCAAGAGTTCAAGTTTTCGTATACCGATATGCAGTTAAATAAAATGTGTTTATATACTTCCAGCTTTGATTGCAAGAGGTTTTGTCTATATGCAAGACAAAATTAGACCGCTATAACTCTCTTGTTTCACTATTGGATAAATTAACGAAGTGTGTTATTTTAGCCAACGAAGAATTAAGGTTATACCCTACTTTGGCTGAAGAGGGAGTAAGTACAGAAAGTATTGAAAATTTTGTAATCGCTCAATAATTTAGGGCAAAATAGGTTATTCATTCCCCCTCTAAAATTATCGAACCCCTTGATTTATTGTTGAAGATAGGCGAAGAGAGCGAATAGCTAACGGGTAAATGGCTCAAGAAAAACTTCAAAAGACGCAAGATCGTTACCGATACGGTAGTCCTTTCCTAATTATTGAACAGATACAAAATTTCAACCTCTTGCCGAATAAGGGTGATAAAATGTATTTCTTAGGAACAGCCCAACTAGAATTAAGTAGTTAGGCACAATTTAATAAAAATCTGTCTTCAAACCTTCATCTTGTCATGGAAGGGGCTTTCACTCCCTTTTCAAGGAGCCGGAGAGTTAGGTTTGTGATATTGTTTATCGCTTATTTGCTTACAACACCTGTTATGAATGAAAGAAACAGATCGTGTTCTTATGATGATTTACCTGATATCTGTTTTAGTAGAACATTATTTGTCTTCACCAATCCTCTTAATTAAGTAAAAAATGCGATAAAAAGTAAATTTTGTACTTGTTGAAAAAGCAAAAGTAAATTTTATAACTGGTAGAGCCAGGTTTTCTACTATGCAAAAACGTCATAAACGATTAGTTGAGTTAATTGAACATTTATTAAAAGAAGGCTGGACTCAAACAACTTTATCTGTAGAAATTGGTGTTGATTTTTCAACTGTATATAGATGGTTGAAAGGTAAAGCCATTCCTGAAACTGATTCTAAAAATTTCTTGCGTTTAGCAAAATTGAGTGGTGGTGATAGTGAAACATTGCAACACTACTTAGATGGTTATATATCTCTATCTACTTATCTTCAAAATTTTGATTTGGTTAAAAACTTATCAGATAATGTTACAACTGGCAAATATCCTGTTGAGCAAATCAAAAAGGAGCTTATAGCACGAATTTATACTTTAGATCC
This sequence comes from Anabaena sp. EIM26, assembly GCF_057568715.1. Classification (NCBI taxonomy): domain Bacteria; kingdom Bacillati; phylum Cyanobacteriota; class Cyanophyceae; order Nostocales; family Nostocaceae; genus Anabaena; species Anabaena sp. EIM26. Next base: position 48,401 of record NZ_JBWNLG010000002.1, read on the forward strand.
GGTAGACATTGCTGATATAATCAACACGAGTGTGATATTTTTAGCAGAAAGTAGGAAAGCAGCTATAAGAGTAGAAGCCAATTATCAGTAGTATAGCTTGTGCTGTTAATTGTACTACTACCAAAAGATGCAAAAAAGGTATAAAAAACTAATAAACCAGAATTTGATGTCAAGTTCCATTTCCTAAGTTGTGGTTTTATATTGGCTTGTCCAGTATTTAAAAATACCTAAAAGAACTTGGCTGGATTTTGTGTTCTTCAGCAGAGGTAAAGCTACAAAGATTGATTTTTGTTAAGTAATTTCTCTCTGATCTTTATGTAAATGCCATTCAAAAAATAGCACCTTAGATAGAGAAGGCTAATCTATTTTTACTTAGATAAATTTAATAAAAATCAATCTTTTGGATATTGTTTTTCTACCTTTATTTTGATATGTAAGCGGGTTTACACAATAAAAACGAAATGTATTGCGTTTTGTAAAATGGCTGAAACCCAACCATAATCTTGATGGAGACAACTTTACATACTGCTACATGACTTGAATTCTTTCGGTCAACCTACTTAAATTATTTAAATTTTTCTTGTTCAAGAATTATCTAAGAAACCAATAGAGTAAACTCTATGGATAAATATTAAGAAAAGATTAAATTAAGATATTTGTCATCTATCTAATTTAAGAGATACGTTACCATCTCTAAATATCATCATTAATACTGCCGAATCAGAGTAAACCGCACATAGTAGGTAAATCAAATGATCAAAACAGTAATTATCGATGACCATGATTTAACTCGATATGGTATCAAAATGGTACTATAGCAATCCTAAATCATTCATGAGAAAACACCATACTCATAAAGTTTTGGAAAGTCAAAAATTTGACAATGAATGGATAACTCAAATAACGCCTTGACTACAGTAAAAGAATGACAGAAAAAATAAAACTCTCTAATTAATCGTTTTGCTTGTAGCCAAATATCTTCTACAGGATTCTGTTGTGGTGCATTCGGGGCAAATCTCAAGCAGGTAATCCACCATTGTTCTTTTTCAAGTTCACGATTTAATGAATCTAGATAATCTTGAATTTCTTGTGAACGATGATAACTTGCACCATCCCAAATTATTAAAAGTTTGGCTCCAGGTCGCTGTTTTTGAAGATATTCTAAAAAATTAATTGTGTTTTTAGAGTCACCTTTTTCAGCTTTATACGTGAGAAATTCTTTGGTTTTATAATCCAATGCACCGAAATATGTTTGTTTATCACGAGCATTTACTACTGGTATTGTTACTCGTTCACTAGTTTTCCCCCAAACATACCCTATTATATCCCCCCAAAGTAAATGACATTCATCTACCATGAACACAACTAGGTCTCCTGTCTCTATTTGAGGCCGTCGCGTCTCCAACAACTCACAAATCTCTTTTTTTTTTGAATCTACTAATTCTTGGTTATATTTTGGATTATTTGCTTGAGTTTTCTTCCAACTAATACTGGCAGCATCAAATAAATCGTAGTAACTTTGTTTTGAGGAGAATGTTACTCCATATTCTGAGGCAATATAGTACTCTAATTCATTTAAAGTCCATCTGTCTTTGGTTTGCAACCATTCCATTACCTCGGCACGTTGAAGCTCATCTAGAAAACCTTTACTTCCTTTATGCCCTAGTTTTAACCCTTCCAGCCCCAGTTTAAAAAATGCTTTTTTATAGGTACTAATGAAGCCAGATGAGACACCTAATATTGGCATTATCTCTTCATGCTTGTATCCACATAACAGCATTTTTACTGCTGTAGCTCGCTTGATTTCACGTGGCTCTTTATTATTTTTGATAAAATCTTCTAATAATTGTATCCACATCACCACACCTGCACCTTGGTTTCAAACGTTACTTTTAAGCTCTCTCCGTATTTTCTCATGAATGATTCCGGATTGCTATATTACCAGAAAGTTTACCTAATCCTTCTTCTTCAATATACAAAAGGGATTCTAAAAACTCTCTTCGTCCTTGTTCTTGTTCCTGTGCGTCTTTACCCCGCAAGAACTTATTAAAAGCTGGAACTAAACGAGTATTAGCATAGTCAATCCAAATTCTTGCAACTGCTTTTTTAGCAGGATCATGAGGTAACAAAGCTGGTTCGGGAAAAACTTCTTCTAAATATTCATTGATAATTGTAGATTCATATATTTCCACATCTCCATGTTTGATGGCTGGAACTTTCCCATAGCGAGAAACTTGGGTAAAAGCTTCTGGTTTGTTCTGTAAATCAATTTCAATTGGTGTAAAATCAATTCCTTTTTCCAGCAACACTACACGGGTTCTTTGGGAAAAAGTAGAGGCTTTAGCAAAGTAAAGTTGTAAGGTACTCATTTAGTGCTTTCCTTGATTAAGATTTGTTTGAAATTTTGGTTAATTGCAAAAATCGCAAGTTGAATGACAGCCAAAGATAGAAGTGAATCAATTTCACTCCTACGATTTACATTTTTTGACTGGCAAACTACCAGAACTTAAATTTAACTACGGTTTCTTGGTCGAATTAGCGTATTATATTAGGAGTATTCCATAGTTTTTACTAAAAAACAAGTCTTTTAGCAAACATTCTTCTCGAAATATAGAGCCAAAATGCCCAACAATTTAACACTGGTTCATAGCTTGCTTCTGTTCAGTACCGCTTTCATTGCCGGGTCGCTTAATGCTGTAGCGGGCGGTGGTAGTTTTATTACATTCCCCACCTTAATATTTACTGGTATATCGCCAATTACCGCCAATGCTACAAATAATACTGCTTTATGGATTGCAGCTATGGCCAGTGCAGGAGCATATCGTCACAATTTGCACATCCCGCGACGACAGCTTTTGATACTATGTATTACCAGTTTAATTGGTGGGGGAATTGGCTCTGTTATTTTGTTGTATACATCAGCGGATATGTTTAAACAGCTACTTCCTTATCTGTTACTTTCAGCAACGCTGATATTTACATTTAGCGAACCCCTAAAAATGTGGCTACAATTTCAAAGCAAAAAATCATCACCAGAATCTCCACCTTTATTAATTCTCGTGATTGCTCAATTAGCAATATCTATCTATGGTGGTTTCTTTGGTGCAGGTTTAGGAATTTTAATGTTAGCCACTTTAAGTTTTTTAGGTATTAAAAATATTCACACTATGAATGCTTTTAAATCTTTTCTTGGTAGTTGTATCAACGGTATCGCTATTTTTCCTTTTATGTTCGCTGGTTTAATTGCTTGGCATCAGGCTATTTTAATGGCTGTGGGTGGTTCTCTTGGTGGGTATTTGTGCGCTCATTATGCTCGGAGATTAGACCCTCGTTTTGTGCGGATATTTGTAATTGTTGTTGGTTTTAGTATGACTACTTACTTTTTTATTCGGGGATAAAACTGATAACTATTGTCGGCTATGATTGAAGTTATCGTCCTGATAAGCATTCTGGCTTCTTATATCGGCTTCTGGATGATAACAAATCATGTAAAATAAAAAATATCATAATTATATGAGTATAATATTTCTATACTGTTATTTTACATTTGACTGGAAATGAAAGTTAAAGACCTGTTATTTCAACTAAATCAATTTGAAAAAGCACTTCATGTGTATAACGAAAGTTTATCGGATTTAGAAGGTAGACAAACTCAAAATAATATTTTTTCTTTTGGACAAAAAGATAAGATTCTTGCTCCTAAAGAGCAGTCAAAAACTTTATTAAGAATGCTGGCTGTCATAGAACCTTATTTACACACTTTAGGTGATATTCAGGGTCATGTTCCTATATCTAATTTATCAAAGTATATTTCCTTTGACTCATCAAATTTCTTTAACCCTAGTCTTGAAAGAAGAATAATTCCGTTAATTAATTTGTTTATAGGTAAATTATCGTCTATGGATCAAGATCAAGAAATTATAATTAATAACAACATTACAGATAATAAAACAAATGATATAATGTTTCATTATTTAGATTTCTTGCATCCTAAAATTAAAGAGGCTTCTAATCAATTATTTTTAGATGGTCATTATCATCAAGCAATAGAAGCAGCTATTAAAGCAATTAATCAGTACATTAGAGATAAAACTGGCTTAAAATCTGATGGTGCTGATCTAATTAACAGAGCTTTTACATCAGATAAAGATATAAGCAAGCGAGTTCTTGTATTTAGTGATTTATCTACTGAAACTTTACTTAATGAGCAAGTAGGTTTTGCAGAAATGTTAAGAGGATTTACAAAAGGTGTAAGAAATGTTTTAGCACATAGTCCAGCACAACCAGAAGATCCTCAAAAAGCTTTTGAATACTTAACTATGGCTTCTTTATTTTGTAGACGTATTGATGATACTTATAAAGAAAATCCTTGAAAAATTTGATAATAACTGTAGGTTAGCTTGAGAAACGAAACCCAACACCTCAGATTTATCTTTTGATGTTCATGTTGGATTTCATTTTATACATCCGGCTCTTGCGCCTTTTTTATGGAGAATTAATACTAAAATGCCAGTTTAATAAACTACGTAATCTGAAATTGCTAAAGTTACGGAATCCATATCCAAGTCTTTTGATTAATTTGAGTTTATTATTAATTCCTTCCACAGTACCACTGGTAGTTCTACCGTCAAAATAACCTACGACTTCACCAAACCATCTAATCATTGTTCCTATACTTTTGGGAAAATACAAAAGTCCATCGTGCATCCAATCCAATAAATTCATTATGTTTTCACCCCAAGACTTAGTAGATTCAAATATGTCTCGAAATTCTTCTTTTAGGGCGTGCATTTTCGCCAGAGTAGGGGAAACTTCTTGAGCATTATTTAATCTTTCTTTTTGTTGTTCATTTAAAGAATCCTCATTTTTTATGAAGCTATATTTGCTTTTATTTAATCCTGCTAATATTCGGTGTCGCTCCGATTTATTATCTAAAGACATGGCGGCTTTTTTCTCAGATTTACGCATAGCATCTAATTCCTCATTTACTTGTTTCATTACATGAAATCTATCGGCAGTTATATTTGCATTTGGCATTAATTCTTCTACTAAACTTTTATAAGGAGACCAGAGATCGATACTCACTTCAACTATTTGTTCAAGTACCTGAGATCCCCATTTCATAATAACTTCACGTATTTCTTCTATTCTTCTTGACTTCACTAACTCAATTGGTTTACGAGTATCTAAATCTACTAATACTGCTAAATAACTTCCTTGACCTTTCACCAAAGCAATCTCATCTATGCCTAACCTTTTCACCTGATTTAAATTAATGTTTAATATTTGTGATACTTGGCATCACCGTGCCGATTCGGGAAATTTGTACGCTAAGAAAATTTCAAAAAGTTGAAACCCTTAACTATCAATAGTTTCAGGAAGTGTCATCCGAATGAAATTTTTTGTATTTCAGACCAATGGTCGTTAAAAAATTCCTTGAGAGTTGAACGTTAAAAATCTTTAATGGCAAGGCTTTGGACGATTACTCTGATTTCTTAGCGTACAAAACTCCCAATTTGGCACAGTCTAGCCTAATGTGACGGATAGTTCGGGTGGACAGGGGGGCTTTGCGCTCGGAGACGAACACATACTGAGTTTCAGGATAATCTCGTTTAATCTGACGTAATGACCTCAATTCAGGGGCGCATAGGGGATGAGTGCTATCATGCCCATGTTTTACTCTTCTTATCTCTATGTAGCCGTCGTTCAAATCAATTTGTGACCATTTTAGAGAAACTAACTCTGCGGTGCGTAGCCCATGCCGAAACATCAGTAAAATAATGGCTGCATCTCGAACTCCGTGTCTTCCAAATGAATGCGCTGCTTTGATCATTGCTTCTACTTCTTTTGGACGCAAATATTCCCGCTCTCGCTTTGACGCTACTTTTACAGGGGGAGGAGGGTGAGAAACCATCTTTGCCGAAAAGGGAAGTTGGGGTAGTTGGGTAAGAATGGCTGAAAGCTTTATGATCTGTTTCTCCCTTCATCATACATTGCCTAAATTGACTCAAACTAGGCAATGTTTGAAAGGCATAAATACATGAATACTTTACAAAACTTTACGTCGTGCTAAATTTTGCGCGTATCTTGTCTTTACCCCTGTTTCAGGGTAATCATTTACGATGTAAATAGTTGGTTAATAATTGCCTTTTCCCTATTACCAATTACCAATTACCAATTACCCAATATCATTAAGTAATTGTAAATGTTTCTGCACCGAAACAATAGTATTTGCAGCCATCATCCCACTTGCGGCCACAGCAGGTAAACCTATTCCCGGAAAAGTTGAATCTCCACAACACAACAACCCCGATAAAGGAGTAGTTGCACCAGGAAATAAACCCTTCCCTGCAACTATCGCAGGTCCATAACTACCATGATGACGACGTAAAAAACGCCCATGAGTGAGGGGAGTACCCACTAAAGTAACTTCACAACGAGAACGAATATCAGGAATAATTCTTTCTAAAGCTTGCCACATTACTTCCGCACGTTCTTGTTTTAATAATTTATATTCTTCGCTATTTCTTTCTATTCCTTGCCAAATTTTATAAGGTTCATTTCCTGGTGTATAGACATGAATCACGTGCTTTCCTGGTGGTGCTAAGGATGAATCTAAAACCGAAGGAATAGATATTACAACTACATTTTGCGGTGCATTTACGCCTTTTTCCCAATCATTAACTACTATATAATGAATACCTAAATTTTCTGGTAATCCTGTGGCATCAATTCCTAAATGTAGGTGCATAAAACTATCACATTCAGGAGTTGCTTGTTGCTTTTCTACATACCTTTTGGGTAAAGCAGCAGGGGGAATAAGTTTAAGGGTATCCCACACTGAAGCATTAGAAACAACTGCTTTACTGGCTTTAATTTCTTGACCATTCCGCAGACGCACACCCACAGCACGGTTATTTTTTGCTAAAACCTGCTCCACATGGGCGTTTAAAATTAACTTACCACCATTTTTAGTTAAACCTCTGACTAAAGCATCAACGATCGCACCACTACCACCTAAAGGATAATCTAACTGCACACCAGGACGATACCAGTCTGCAAACATAAACGCCACTTCTGCGGCTATTGTCCCATTTGCGGGTAATCCTGATAACAAAAAACAAAGTAAATCTAACCAGTTACGAATAAATGGATCTGTAATGACACTATCAATAATGTTAGAAAATGGCCCTGTTAATTTAATCACATTAGCAGCTTGTTGGAGTAAAGCCGGGGCAAATTTACCCACTGTTAACACTGCTCCTAAATCGTAGCGTAAAGCAGCAGGAGGTAAGGCGATCGCACTTTTACCCAAAGGTGTCATAATTGCCTGAAGTTTGCGCCATTCACTTACAGCTTTATCTCCCCGCAGTTGTTGTAACACCTGACAAAATTGGTCAGCACCCACTTGAGTATCAAAATTTCCCTCTGGCAAATAACAACCCCATGTATTGTAATTAACACAAGGTAAATCTTCCCCAATGACATCTAAAACTTGACGTAGGGGGTTAGGGGAAGGGGTATAAGATAAACCAGAATATAAAGATGGTCCAGACTCAAATTTGTAACCGTTGCGTTCAAAAGCATGAGCAGCACCACCAGCGATGGAGTGGCTTTCTACTACTGTGACATCAATTCCATAATGTGCCAACAGTGCAGCACAACTCAACCCGCCAATACCGCTACCAATTACAATTACTTCTGTATTACTCATAAATTATTTTCTATTATCCTATTAGCGTAAGTGGCTAAACAGATTTTTCTGTTCCCTGTTCCCTATCTCAACACCTACCTACTTACTGAAACAGGTAGTTTTGTGTTTCTCCCATTAATTCATAGCCAATCGCTTCATACATCCGTTGAGTTACAGTATTATTTTTATCAGCATACAAAAAGCAGTAACGCTGACCATCATCTAATAACCGTTTAGTCACGGCTGCTGTGCAGGTTTTCCCATAGCCTTTTTGCCGATATTCTGGAGGAGTAAAAATAAATGAAACTCGATATCCATTGGCAGCTTGCCCCATTTTGCATCCCATTGATACCGGGACACCATCTTCCCACAGAAAAACATGACCTTCATGGATCTGCTGATTTATCCAATCCTGACTATAATGTGCAAGGCTACCGAGAGCTTCTTCAAAAAAAGCAACAAACCATTGGTTGACAAGAGAGATATCTGCTGTGGTGGCTGGTCGCAGTTGGCCTTTTGTCCAGGTAAAAGGATGAAGTTGTTGCAAGCGATAGGCACAGAGTGTCATTTCTAATTTATGAACTTGCCCAGTAAGTTGAGTCCAGACTTGGGCAAAGTGTTGAGCGATATTAGGTGGAGCATTCACCATTGATAAAGTACCATACTTCTGCAAATGTTGTGCTAATAACTCCACTGCATCGAGATGAGTCAGCATGGAAATAAAAACACGATTTCCTGCATTATTTATTGCTACGGCTAAAATTTCTCCATTGGATTCAATAGTAATTAATTCCGGGTATTGCTGTAATGTTTGTGCCGAATGAGTGATTGTGTAAAACTGAGATAGCATAGCATGATGTAAAGCTTCATTCCGCAGTAAGAAATCGCGCACTCGTTGGTTAAAGCTATCAGTATTTGGCTCTTCATTACCTATTATGCCAAATTATTAGCAGTAGGCATAAAATACTATTAAAAAACATATTAAAAACTGACTAAAAGTCTTACAGGTATTGACATATGAACAATATATATTGTTAAGTATAAATACAATTAACCGTATTTTTAGATAAAGTTAGAGTTATGACTGGCAAAAGAGATATTAAAATTCTCACAGAGCTTCTTGATTTAGATGATGTAAAAGTCATATCACATCGTCTTCATAGTGGGATTGGAATGATTTTACAAACCGAATCAAAAAAGTCATATGGTACTTGCCCCAACTGTGGCACAAAAAGCCATAAATTACATCAAAACCATCACCACATTATTAAAGACTTACCTTTTGGAGAAAAGCCAGTATTTTTAGAAATTAATAGACGACAGTTCAAATGTGCTGTATGTAAAAAACCGTTTAGCGAAGACCTAGATTTTGTCAGAAAAAAAAGGACTTTTACAAAGCGACTGGCACATAAGACAATACAAGAAGTTTTAGAGAATGATATTCATAGTGTAGCGTCAAAAGGTATAGTGACAACGGAAGAAATAGAACGGATGCTAAAAGATGCATCCGAAACATTACCCAATTTAAAACCTCTGAACTTAAAAAGACTTGGACTTGATGAAATAGCTCTGATTAAAGGCAAAGGTAATTACTGTGCAGTCTTAATAGATTTAGATACATCTCAACTAATTACTATATTAAATGGACGTACGCAAGAAATAATCAAGAAAACTCTTATGGAATGGGGATTTGAGGTTTTAGAACAAATAGAAGAAGTCAGTATAGATTTGTGGCAAGGCTATAAAAATTTAGTCATAGAATTAATGCCAAATGCCCAGGTAGTAGCAGATAGATTTCATGTAATGGCACAGATAAATAAAGAACTAGATACACAAAGAAAAAAAGAAAAACGCAGCGTAGAAGAGTTAATTAAAAAAGCAAATTCAGCAGAAGAAAAATCTAAATATGAACAAATATTATCAGGTCTGAAAAATAGTAAATATCCCTTACTTAAGAATGAAGAGAATTTAAATGAGGAGCAATTACACAAACTTATTCAAGTTCAAAATGTATCCCCTGTATTGAAAGTAATGCATGAACTGAAAGAGAAAATTAGAACGATTTTTAATAATACTCGTGATTGGTATACGGGAGTCTTTAAACTGGGTATGTGGCTATCAAAAGCTAAAAAATATTTCCCAAATAGTAACAATACTATTATTCGTTGGTTTGATGAAATTATTGCTTACTTTGATAACCGAACAACTAGTGGTACTGTAGAAGGAATTAATAACAAACTTAAGCTGATCAAACGTTCTAGTTATGGGTTTAGAAACTTTGATAATTTCCGAGTTAGATGTTTACTTAATTGGCATCTATATTATTAGTTTAGCATAGCAACTACTGAAGAGCCGAATATTTTTTGTAGCAGGAATCTACAGGAGCAAGTTTTTTCGTCAACAACCAATGAATCAAAAACTCTCATTAATTCTGTAGGCGTAGCCGTGCCGCAGGCTATCCTGTATTCTGTATCCTGAATCCTTACGATTAATTGACAATTGTTTCGTTTCATTCAAGATTTAAAACCTCGTATTTCAAGCACATTTAATATTATGATGGAAGTGAACAACGACATTACTGTAAGTATTACAATCACAGTACAACCTCAAGAAAATGCACAGTACATTTGCCAGATGTCATCGTCTTTAGATGATACCAGACAGAATTGGCAATGTTATGGTCAAACAAAAGAACACGCCATCGCCATTGCCTTAGAACAACTAGCTGATGAGTATCGCCGAATAGCGGAAGAAAGACAAAATATAGATTGGGAAACAGTGGAGCGTTCAGACTCTGGAGAACCAATTGCCAAGCATTATCATGTTATTCTGCACTACGAACGCATTGCTGAAGAAGAATCGAAGTTTGAGGCAATGCACAATACAATTATGGGAAATACGGTGGTGGAGAATGCTAAAATCACGGTGATTGAGATTGATCCAAGTATACCCATTGATCCATTAACTCGCTCTTGGGATTGATTGACTATATTAAGTAGTCGTGCAAAATACCCCTCTTCTGTCACTCTCCGAAAAAATTTGTCATTTCTGAATCGTAGAGCTTTTATCTACCAGGCGATTGGCTTCGCCAGTGCCGTAGGCAATCGCCCGATTTTTTGCTATTCAAAAATCCAACACCGATTTTTTTCTAATAGGATGACTTGTATTGATTGCGTGAAGAGGCTTCCAGAGATTGCCCTCACGGAAAGTGACAGAAAAGGGATACAGCAGTTTCTGAAGATATGAAGTACACTTTTGGCGGGCAAGATGCCCGCACCACAAGAGTTTGATGATTTGTTTTTGTACCTCATAACATCGGTAAGTGCTGTAAATTTATTATTGAGCCATTCCCAAGACCATGCAGGTAGCAATTTTGTAGACAAAACAAATCATGAAACAGACAAAAACTCTGGCCGCAAAATTACTTTTTGGCATGGTTTTAATAGGACTTTCTGCTTGCAACCTAACAACAACTGAGTCCGCAAACACTCTTCATCAACAAACACAAACAGCCCAACAAGTCAGCCAACAAACAGCTACTAATAATCAAGCCTGTACCTTAGTAGAAAATGGCTTCGGTTCACAAGGACAGGTAAAACTACGGGTAGAAGAAGTCGTAACAGGTCTAGAAGTTCCCTGGGCAATAGCTTTTCTGCCTAATCAAGATATGTTAGTTACCGAACGACCGGGACGAGTTCGCCTGGTACGGAATGGTCAACTGATTCCCCAACCAGTAGCTACTATCAATGTCACAGAAAGCGGTGAAGATGGTTTACTGGGTATTGCCACCCATCCCAACTTTGCCAAAAACCGATTTTTTTACATTTACTACACCGCTGATAAAAATGGATCACAAGTTAATCGTGTAGAAAGATGGCGACTATCTCCGAATGGACTTACTGCTTCACCGGATAAAGTAATTGTTGATAATATTCCCGTAGCGCAATTTCATAACGGTGGTCGTATTCGCTTTGGACCTGATGGAATGCTTTACATTGGCACTGGTGATGCCAGAGAACCGCAGATTTCCCAAGATGTTAATAGCCTTGCTGGTAAAATTTTGCGTGTCACTCTTGATGGACAAGTGCCACCAGATAATCCGTTTGCTAACAATCCTGTCTATATCACTGGGATTCGCAACACTCAAGGGTTTGATTGGCTGGATAAATCAACACTATGGGTGACAGACCACGGACCTAGTGGAGATTTGGGAAGAAGAGGTCACGATGAACTCAGTTTAGCAAAAGCAGGAGATAACCTGGGCTGGCCTACTATCTACCGTTGTGAATCACAGAAAGGAATGGTTACTCCGTCCATTGTTTGGCGTGAAGCTTTACCTCCTGGTGGTGCAGTAATTTATATAGGCAATTCTCTTCCTGAATGGAAAGGGAGCTTAATAATTGCCACTCTTCGTTCTCAACACTTACAGCGCGTTGTTTTCAATCCTCAATCTCCCCAAAAAATTGAACGTCATGAGGTGTATTTGCAAGGTCAATATGGAAGGCTGCGAGAAGCAATTATGGGGACAGATGGTGAATTATATGTTACCACCAGTAATTGTGATGGCAGGGGAAATTGTCCTCCACAGAGGGATAAAATTCTGCGTATTACTCGATAAAAACCTGAGAATGCGATCGCCTATAGCAATCCTAAATGATCCGTGAGCGTTCAACAGCCTCAAATGCTTATAAAACAAAGATTTTTATTTACTTTCTCACGATTGGGGTAGAATCGCTTAGAAGAAATAGGATTTTGCATAGGTTTTGTTTATAAATTGATAATTGTTTCATTCAAGGTTTAAAACCTCCCCTTTCAAGGGGAAAAAAGCCAAAAATTCCGCTTTCTCAATCCTCTGACTTTAAGGTAGAGGTAATTGTCAATTGTTCATTGTTAATTGTCCATTATTGAAATCCCAAAGCTTGCCATATCTTCCCAGTCTGTGTTTGAATATAATTAATAACCTTAGTTTGTTTGCAAAAAATTTACCCGTTGTTTTCCCCATAATTCCGGGAAAATAACCTTAAACACTACTACCAGACGCGGCTGCTGAACCCACGTCCTCCAACTCTTCAACACAAGGAGTCTTTTTCAAGGCTTCCCAAGAGGTATTCATGCAGCCAAAAAATCTCAAACGCCTGTTACGAGCCTTAGCTCGGCAGGGTCTAGATGTCACCTATAATAATCACACCTATTCCGTTCATTTACCTAATTCCCCTGTAGCAGAAATCCTATTACCTGAAGGTTTTCCTGTAGAAGCCAAAGCACTCAAGCAGTTAGCAAATCTGGCTAATATTCGTCATCCCTCCGGTGGATGTGTTTGTCGTGCCTGTGCCACACCAGACTTTCACCCCGGTGATGCTGGCGTTGCCATTGGTTCAGTAGTAGAAACAGAGGCTCAAGTCATCCCTGCGGCTGTCGGTTCTGACATTAACTGCGGGATGCGCCTTCATGTTGCTTCTTTAACCATCAATGAATTCTTGTCCAAGCGTGACCTGTTTGTAGAACAGATGAAAGGAGATTACTTCTTTGGTACTCGTGATGTAACAATGACTGCTCAAACCATGCAAGCATTGTTTCAGTATGGGGTCATTGGTTGGCTAGATGCCATGCTAGATCAGCCTACGGGGAGTGTCGTTAAATCTGACTTACAACAAATTTCCCAAGAAAGTGAGCGCATCTTCCTAGAAGGTTCAATATACTTGCCAGCCTCAATATACCAAGTAGCAATCATCTCAATTAACTTAGGACGATTATCAGCCGCAATATTGTGATTTTCCGCAAAATCTGAGGCGACGTGATACAGTTCCCAATGATGAGTATCCAAATCCGTCAGAGTTTCCGCCGAAATCGCCTCACCAAAAAACTGCCCTGCTTCTGTAAATGAGGAACCCGGCCAAGGACAAACCGCCCGCCAACCATCATAGTAAAGAGAACGATGTCCCATCATCTCGAAATACTGGGTCAGGTGCTTAGTAGGTGCGGTACTATGATTAAAAGTATGGGCAAAACTGACACCTTCAATGGGGGATTGAGTCACACCCTTAATCGTTGTTGGTGGTGCAATTTCCAGTAATTCCAGCACCGTCGGCACAAGGTCAATCGCATGAGCGTACTGAGTCCGAATTTCCCCTTTGGCCTCAATGCCTTGACTCCAATGCACGATTAAAGGGTCGCTAATTCCCCCTCGATAGGTTTCCCGTTTCCAACGCCTAAAAGGCGTATTCCCTGCCCAAGTCCAACCCCAAGCATAATGGTTAAAGGTTTCTGCACTGCCTAGTTTATCCAAGGCTTTGAGATTTTCCTCTAGGGATTCTGGCACATTGTTAAAAAAGAGGTTTTCATTCACTGAACCAGTTGGTCCCCCTTCCGAACTTGCGCCATTATCCGAAATCACCATAATTACAGTATTCTCGAACTCACCGATAGATTTGAGGAAATCGAGTAAACGACCGATATGGTAGTCAGTATGGGTTAAAAAACCAGCATATACTTCCATCATCCGGGCATAAAGCTGTTTTTCTGCGGCGGAGAGGGAATCCCAGTGCGGGACATCAGGATCATGGCGAGAAAGTTCGGCATCTGCGGGAACAATCCCCATTTCTTGCTGACGGGCAAAAACCTTTTCCCTGTAAGCTTCCCAACCATCATCAAATTGTCCAGCGTAGGCATCAGCCCATTCTTTGGGTACATGATGGGGAGCGTGCATCGCACCAGGGCAGAAATACATGAAAAAAGGCTTATTTGGGGCAACCTGCTTGGCATCAGCGATAAAGCTAATGGCTTTGTCTGCTAAATCTTCCGTTAAATGGTAGCCTTCTGCGGGGGTCTTTTCCGGCTTAACGGTGTGGTTATCATAAACCAAATCAGGATAATACTGGTGGGTTTCTCCGCCCAAAAAGCCATAAAAACGTTCAAAACCGCGACCAAGAGGCCAGCGGTCATAGGGACCTGCGGCTGAAAGTTGGTCTGAGGGGGTTAAATGCCATTTGCCGATCGCATAGGTGTTATAACCCTTTTGTAGTAATATCTCTGAGAGAAACCCATTTTCAAAGGGAATATTCCCATTACCACCGGGATAACCCGTAGACCCTTCTGTAATGCAGGACATGGCGTTGGAATGGTGATTGCGCCCAGTGAGAAGGCAAGAACGGGTGGGGGAACACAGTGCCGTTGTATGTAAATTGTTGTAGCGTAAGCCATTGGCGGCTAATGCGTCTAGGTTGGGTGTTTTGATGGGACTTCCATAACTGCCAAATTGCCCAAAGCCTGTATCATCAAAGACGATAAATAGGACGTTTGGTGTACCTTCTTTTGCCCGTAAAGGTTCTGGCCAAGCTGGACTGGATTTATCAACTGTCCGACCGATGACACCGGGGAAGGTAGTTCCGGGTTTGTATTCACGCAGAGACATAAATATAAACTTTTGAGAATATGTAATTTTTAACAAAAGCCCCGAAATTTTATATCCTCTTTAGGAGGGGGTAATTTATAAATTCATGGACTGAATTACCATACCGAGAAAACTAACTGTGTGAATGCAAACTAACAATGAAAGCAATTCTTAGAGAAATTGAGCGTATTTGTCGTTCTAGAGGCTACGAACCTGTAATCATTTGTACTTCTGAAGAACTTATAGAGAGGTAAAATTTATGTGGGAAGATCCAATTGTAGAAGAAATTCGTCAAACGAGGGAAGCACATTCTCGACAATTTAACTACGATTTAAAGGCAATTTATCAAGATTTAAAAGAACAAGAAAAGAAAAGCAAGAGACAATTTGTGTCTTATACTCCCAAAAAGATTAGTTTAGTATAATCGCTTTTGTCTGGCCGATGAATCTGGGGAAAATAGTTCCGGCACTATATCTCATTAATCCAATGTTGAATAACATTGAGTAAGTTTGGTTGATTGGGAAAACCTTTTAATGGTGCTTCTACCCGGATTTCTCACCAAAATTCTCAAAAACTTTTAAAATCTAGATTCTGGATTTTCACACTGCTACAAAAATCATCGCATGAAAAATCTATAAAACCATTTCTTTGTAAGGGCTGGAAAGACTGCGATTACATTGTTTGTGAGAAATGCAGGTTCTAGAGGTTGTTCTGTGATAAAGGCAATGTGTAAGACATCTGTTAGTTTATTGCAAAATTTGATCATTTCTTGATTTGGTTCGCAGTTGCTGATAATTAAGGCTAAGTTTTCAGTTTGTAGATGTTTTTGGTTGTACCGTTCCCCTTATGATTAAATATCTCTTTCATATGTCCAAAACCATTACTGTATATGGGTTTTGTCTAAATTAAAAGTGACCGCTTATTTTTGAAGATATTAAACCCTCAAATCCAGTTAGAGCAAGGGTTTAGATGATATATTTGTAAAATATCATAAAGGGAGCGGTAGAGCCATTTACAATGGGCGAACCGGGAGTTATAATATGACATATAGAGTGCCAAATCTGCGTAATATAAATAGGGGATATCTCAAATGAATGTGGATATTAAATATGAAGGTGATATATATCTGCAAGTATCCAATGATTTAATTGAGCTTGCAGACTTAATTACAGAAGAATGCGGTGTCTCTGTTGCACAAAAGAAGACCAAACCTGAGTCGGGAGCAAAAGATAGTGGTTTAACAATAGCCTTGACAATTGCTGGTCTTGCACTTACAGGAGTTCAAACAGCAATTAGTGCTGTTCAATATTGGAAGTCTGAGCATCCCATGTATACATTATTTATTTATTCGGGAGACGAAACATACATCCTAGATAATACTAATAGAGAAGAAGCGGATAGAATTTTAAAAATAATTTCTTTATTACCAACAGATATTAGTGAAAATATCGAAATAAAAATCTCTAAAAAATAATATTAATGGCACATTTGAATAATCAAATAAAAAGGATTGCTTTTGTAACAGCAGCATTAACTGGTGAGGAATTAAGAGCATCGAAAAGAGATGCTGCTAAGGTTTTTGAAATTTTAACCAAACCAAACCTTGGGGATTGTGACCCTAAACTATCTCAATTGATTCCTCAATGTGGTAGCAAAACAGAATTTGAACAAGCCCTTTCATTAATATTAACATCTTGGGATTCCACAACACAACTAATCTTTTATTTTTCAGGTCATGGAGAAGTAATAAAGAATAACTATTGTTTACGTTTTGGGGAAAGCGTTTACCCATTCAAGAACCTCATTACTGAGTTAGAAGTTAATGGAGTAGGTCGTGCAATTCTAATTTTAGACACTTGCCATAGTGGTGCAGCTATTGGTACTAAAAGTAATGAAAATGTATTTATTAGTGAGGATGATATACCACAAGGAATAGCTATAATAACTTCTTCCAAAAAAAGTCAGCAAAGTTATGAACTAGATAATGGTTCACATAGTGTTTTTACCCATTTACTATGTGAAGGCATTGAAAAAGGTTTAGATGGCAAGACAACAAATAATGGGTTAATTAGTGTCAATGAAATTGTTACATATATTCAAAATAAACTTACAGATTCTAAATATCGCCAGTATGCTCAAAGTCCAGTTTTTGAAATTAGCAAAGCTGATAAAGATGTTTGGATAACTAAAAATCCTAATGGCAAAACTGGTGAAAAACCTAAATTAATTCCTTCACCAATACGTCCAGCATCACCTAAGCTGATCGAATCACCAACTGATCAAGAAATAAAACTTCCTGATGGATGGTTTGAGGTAGAAAAAGAAATTATTGAACAAAAAGCTCAAAATATTTCCCCAGATTTAATTGTCCGCTATTTTGATGTGCGTGATCCAGGTTGGGAAGAAGCTCTTTGTGAAGAAATTCCACAGAGAAATATCGTTGGTGATTTGATAGATACATTGAAAAGAACTCCAGAACGTGGGTTAAGACTGACAGTATTTGTTGGACCTGGTTGTGAGGGTAAATCAACTGCACTGCGTCAGACTATTTCTCATTTAGCTAGGTTTGAACCCAGTTTTCGGATTATCTGGTGGGAAGATCCGATTATTGCTGATTTGAAAAATATTCTCATGCTGTTACCTCCGCTTAGTGTTTACCAGAGATGGTTAATAGTTGCTGACAACCCTTCTAGACAACTGATTAAAGCAGTACATGAGCTTTTTTCAGAGCCACTACCTCGTCGTCAACAAGATATTCAGTTTTTATTTTGCTGTCGGGATACTGTTTGGCAAAATTATGGTGAAGAGTTGACATGGGATCAGCGTCGCACCAAAATTTCTATGCCTAAGCTGAAAGAAGATGAAGCTAGAAAGATTATAAAAGCTTGGCAAAAAGCAGGAAAGTTAGAAAATAAAAGTGAAGAAAATGCCATACAAGAACTACTAGAAAAACAAAAATCAGAAAAGGCAGCATTTCTAGCAGCTATGTTGCAAATTTGTGAAGGTACAACTGCAAAGGAGAGAGTCGAAAGGATACTAATTGATATTAAAGGTAAACCAAGAGCAAAATATGTTCTAGATGCCTATGTTTGTATTGTGGCTATGCACAAAGAAGGACTTGATTTTCTAAAATATTCTGTCATAGCAGAGGCGATTCAGTATAGCCCAACTCAGATACGAGCAGATATTTTGGAAGAATTAGGCAATGAAATTATCCTGCATGATGGAAATAAACCTATTGTGACACGCCAGCAAGTTATAGCAGAGGCAGCGTATGAAATTCTATCACGTCCACCTTATTCTATAAATTTTGAGGATGATGTCTATCCTAGATTAGCTAAATCTGCTCAGAAGCTAGTGGGTAAAGGTGTTATCAGCAGAAAAGGTCAAGAAATAATGAACTGGCAATATGACTTTCCTAATCACTTTGCCAATAGTAAACCCAATCCTAGAATTGATTTAGCAATTCAGATTGCAGAAGTTTTGTATTTAAACTCTGATTATCAAATAGAAAGAGATCGTAGACTTTTTACTCATTTAGCTGGACTTTATCTTGATAATTATAAATTCCCACAAAGTATCAGACTCTTTCGTGAATCTTCTTTCAGTACAAGAGATAGAAAGTTTTATCATCCGTGGGCTATTGCAGAAAGAGAAAATGGCAACTATTTATATTCGGTGTGGTTATGTGCGATCGCATTAGCTGATAATACAATTCCAGTCCTTGATGGTGAAAGTGTAATGATTTACCTTTCAAGTTTAGGATTTGCCTTTTTTTATCTATGTAATAAATCTGCTGATGTTTATGCAAAAGCTTTAGGTGCTTCAGCCCAACTTGCACTGAGAATTGCTACAAGAGTTAAATTTCAAAAAGATCCTGGAGATAGAAACAAGAAAAAAACAATAAGTGATCTAAAGGAGAATCTTCAAAGAGCTAAACAGTATGGCGTTCATGACATTGAGCAAATGACATTTGAACAACTATTCCAGAGACTTAAATTTGGATTTGAGGCAGTGTCTCAAAGTTTGGCTAATGAGAGACATAAGAATAATATTGTAAGTTTGCCTGATTGGGTTGAAAAATTAGATGAATTACAATTTCTAAGCTTAAAAAAAGAGCTAACCTTAAATCTTTAAAAATTCATTGCCCGAATTACTACACCAATAAAACTAACTAAGCCAATTACAAGTAAAGCCACGCCGATAATTTCCGCACTGTGAGAGGTTTCGTAGGTATAGCGATTATTTTGGATTTGTTTAAGTAACCGACGGTGTTCTCTCAACCCTAAAACCATTCCCAACATTCCCGTAACAATGAAAGACAACCCCACAATTACCGAAAATCTGACTGGGTTAAGATGATGACTCAGACGAGTATTTTCAATCGCTCTGACAATGGTGGGAATACCAAAACCAAAACCAATTAAGGAAAGACAGGTGCGTATCCACGCCATTAAGGTGCGGTCTGCTGCTGCCCGACTGCGGTATTTAGCTAGTTCTGTCCTATCTGCTGCTAAATCATTGGTAGAAAGTTGTTCAGGTGTTTCTGGGTTTATGGGTGGCTGACTCATCAAGTTCTTGAATAAGAAAATAAATCAATGAAATACATTTTTGTTCTCACGCTCCAGCCGCAAGAGAGGAATTAAAAAACTGCTTTTAAGCAGGTTGTTTCTCTAATTTGCGTTTATTCCAGATTGAGTAAAAACCACCTAGAACTGCTCCTACAATTACATAAGCTATGAGTGTGGGAATTACCTTTTGTTGTACGTCATTCAAAATAGCGATAAACAAAGCTAAACCGACATTACGAGCAATACAGGCGATAGCGAAGCGCTCCGTAGGAATCGCTACAACTGACTGAGTATCATCATTGTTACCTCCTAAACTATGTCCTATTGCGAGAGAGGCGATTACCATAATTGTAATCACAACCATTGGTAATCCCCAAACTTGGAAAAACAGAGGAATTCCTAAAATACACGCCAAAATAACCAGCACCAAAAAAAGACTATTAGCAATAAAATTTAAGGGTTGGGCGATTTTTTCGGTAAATTTAGGAACAAACTTTTGCAGTAAAAAACCGAGACTGACAGGTAATAACTGTACTATAATCACCTGTCGAGCGACTTCTAAAATTGTCACTTTTTCTGCAAGATGCTGAAATAGGGTGAAAAAAATCCCCAAGGTGATGGGAGTAACGCAGACTGCAAGTATAGCGAGAGTTAGCTGAAGACTGGCTGAGTAGGAGAATCTGCATCCAGCCATTTGCGCTCTTTTTGTGGTCAGAGGCGCACCTGGAGAAGCCGCTAACAAGGCTAATCCTGTCATCACTTCTGGCTGTAAGTTAAACAGTTTTAGCAGGAGAATATCCACTAGAGGAACTAGCACCACAACAGCTAAAAGCGCACGGAATAGTAAAACAGGTTTTCGCCACAGTGAGAGCATTTCCTCAAAACAGAGATTGCTTCCTATGGCTAACATCAAAGAAAAAATCGTGATTTTAACGAAAATCAGCAATAAAGGATGGTGCATGGCTTTCAAATGATTGATCCTGGGTGATAAAAAATCACTAAAAAATTCCAAAATCACACTGAGTCACGACAACAAATCGCCTAAATATATATATGCTCAAATCCGAATGTGTTTAAATCATCTACATTTGGTAGGATTAAACCATTTGAACAGTTTGCTGGTTAAGATATCTGGGAATAGGGATGATAAGCTGTTGTGCATTTAGAATGCACAACAACAAGTCAATTTAAACAGTAGAAAAGCTACAACTATTTTTTTAAGGGTAATTAAAATTTTGAAGTTTCCCCAATCTACCTCTACTAATATTACTAATTTACTGGTGCAAACTGTAGATTTTCAAGAGTATAAAATTAAAAATGAAAGCAAAAATAAGAGATACAGAAATATATTTTGATATAGATGGTTGTGGTTTAGCAGTTGAAGAACAGGGAATACGTGAAAAACCAGTTGCTTTCATCATTCATGGTGGACCTGGAGTAGACCACACAAGTTATAAACCCTGCTTTTCTCCCCTCAGTCATCACCTACAAATGGTGTATTTTGATCATCGGGGTCAGGGAAGGTCAGCACGTGGATCAAAAGAAACCTATACCCTAGAAAATAACGTTGAGGACATGGAAGCATTACGCCAATATTTGGGGTTAGAAAAAATCATTTTAATTGGTTCTTCCTATGGGGGTATGGTTGCCCTGTCCTATGCTATCAAATATCCGCAAAATGTTTCTCATTTAATAGTAATTGCCACAACCGCCAGTTCCCGTTTTTTACAACGCGCTCAAGAAATTTTAGCACAACGCGGAAACCCAGAACAAAAAGCGATCGCCGCTAAACTTTGGGCAGGTAATTTTGAAAACGAAGAACAGCTACGGCAATTTTTTAAAATCATGAATCCAATGTATTGCCAAAGCAATAACCGGAAAACAAATTCCCCAGACTCAGACCAAACTATCCTCTCAGTTGATGCTATTAACATTGCCTTTAGTGGCTTTTTAAGAAACTATAATATCCTCAACGAATTACATAAAATTACCTCACCAACACTGGTAATTGCCGGACGACATGACTGGATATGTCCCCCAGAATTTTCGGAAGAAATTGCCCAAGCTATTCCTAACGCCCATTTGAAAATATTTGAAAATAGCGGTCATTTAATTCGTGTTGATGAACCAAAATTACTCTTAGATGAAATTATTACCTTTCTCACTATCAGCATTGAAAAATTGAGGAAATAGCTAATTAATAGACCTCTTGCAGAATTCATTTTATGTTAAAATAGAGGTTTGCCTTAATTTTAGCCAAAAGTTAGAATTAAACGACTATCTTTAAATTTGCGATGCCTTCGGCGAGGGCAGCTATCGCAACAATACCCAAATATACATAAAACCTAAAACTCCTAATTGTAGCACAGGAACAATTGTGCAAGAGGTCTAATGATAAATTACTCTGTTGCTATCCAAACACTGAAACAAGATCCTATTTTAGCAGATGTAATATTGCAGATAGGAGAATGCAGACTAAACCAGGTACAACAAACCGGAGATTTATTTTATTGTTTATCTCGCGCCATCATTTATCAGCAACTTTCAGGAAAAGCAGCAGCAGCTATTCACCAGAGATTTTTACAAATTTATCTTGATTCATTAACAGCTAATGATATTCTCAATACACCCGATGATATTTTACGTTCAGTGGGTATTTCCCGTCCTAAAATTACATATATCAAAGATTTAGCACAACGGTTTGGAGAATTACCAAACATAGATGAACTGCAAACAATGGACGATGAAACAATCATTAAATCCTTAACTGTAGTCAAAGGAATAGGACGCTGGACTGTACAAATGTTATTGATTTTCAGATTACATCGTTGGGATATTTTACCTGTTGATGACTTGGGTATTCGTGCTGCTATTCGTAATCTTTATAATTTGGATGATTTGCCCAATAAAAAAACCTTAGAACAAATCGCCCAACAATGGCAACCTTATCGCACCATTGCTTGTTGGTATTTGTGGCAGAGTTTAAACAATTGATAATTGATAATTGATAATTGATAATTAGTAAAATATATAGCTATCCTAAATGAAATGTGAACATCTCTTATTTCTCTACCTCTGTGTCCTCTGTGTCTCTGTGGTTAGTTAAAAAGAACAGTTCATAACTCAAATAGGAGTCCTATATAATTGTCAATTATCCATTTTTAATTATCAATTATTAATTATTAATATCTTGTCATAATTGTTGCCAACAACGGAATCAAAATAAAACCCATCAGTTCAACTCTAATTAACCACAGTAGACGATTGAGTTTTATTGTATCTAGTTTAGGTGCTTGATTTTGGAGTAAATCTTTTACCCAATTAATAAACGAAACCGTAGGATAAATAGATAATAAACCTACCAGCAGAAATATTGTTACTTTAATGTAAAAAAAAGGATTATTTAAATAGTATTCTGTACCTTTACCAAAATAGAGAACACGCAAAATACCTGTAACAAGAATACCAACTGCTGATATACCATACACAGCATCGGCAATTACTATTTTCCAAGCTTCATGCAAATTCAACTCTTTTTTTAAAGTAAATGCTTCTAATGTCAAAGCACCAAAGCACAATAGGAAACTAAGATAATGTAAATACGCAACTATAATATTTACAGACATTTTTAGGGATTTTTTATTTATTTTACTAACACACAACAACCTTAAAATAGCACCATTATCTGTGAATAACAGTAATCAATAATTCAGAATATTCAAAGTCATTGCTCATAGTTTAGGAACTTTAGTAGCGACGGATACCTTGGTAGATTTGTAAGTATTCAGCTATCAGTAATCAGTAATCAGCCAATAGCAAGGATTCAGACGTTTTAATCTTAGAAATGTTATGTACTTCTGTTTATTTTCATTCTTTGTAGTTCAATATTTCAGGTAAATAGCTGATGGCTGACGGCTGAATGCTTACGCAGATTTTCAAGATGATGACATAAAAGTTGAATATATTACTTTGGGAAGTCCTTTAGAATCATTAACACATAAATCCTTATGTTTACAGCAAGAAATTAATAAATGTTTAAACAAAAATTTATAGAAAAATGGAGTGATTTATATTCAGATCAGGTTTTGTTCTAAAGCTCCTATTCAAGATACAAATAAAACAGAATTTACAGTACTATCTTTAAGAGTTTCTTGGTTAAAACAAATCAATGGTGAATCCCATTATGCCTATTTTTTTGACTCAAAAGTGCTGGAAAAAATTATAGAATAATATCTATTATAGCTCGGCAAGAATTAGTGACTAAAATAAAACATTATTCTTAGGAGAAATCAACAATTAAGTAATAGCTGTGCTGCATCTCGTGATTGCCCTAATTATGTAATTAATCAACTAATCCAAAATCCAAGCCGCTTCAAAAAAATCATATTCACATAGCATAGCATAGCGGTATGTTGAATAAAGTTTAGAGGAATTAACAGCATAATTATCAACTAAACTATCTAATTGCTGTGTTAATGGTTGAAATTCTGTACCACCATAAGTCTGAATCCAATTTGTATATCGGTGTTCAGGAATACCATTCGCTGCTAAACTTGTTCCCAAAAAAGCATACAAACGCATACAGGGAGACATCGCAGCAGCAGTTAAACCCACTTCCCCAGTCCAAGCAGTGGCCAATAAAAAATCAGTATAGCGACGGGTGGCTGTTCCTGGTTCTACATCACTGATATTCACACCCCATTGATGAGCATAATTTTCATGCAGCTTTAATTCTTCCAAAACACCACTAGCTAAATTATGAAATATGGTGAAACATTGCCAATCTGGTGCTTTAGCTGCGGCAATACTGTAAGCACGGGCAAAAGCTTCTAAGAAAAAAGCATCTTGTCCCACATAGTAAGCAAATTTCTCTTGCTTGAGTGTACCATCTCCAATACCTTGGACAAAAGGATGCTCTAAACAAGCTAGGGCTAAATCCTGATTTGTTGTCCACAATTCACTAGATAAACTCATTTTTACCTCAATCTCTTGCTCCATTAAGATAGATTATCCTAGGTACTTAAAAACGATTCCAGTTAGACTTAATGGATAACACACTGCAATTATTAACCCCTATACAACTTGGTACTTACACCTTACCGAATCGTCTAGTGATGGCTCCTTTAACCCGCTGTCGTGCTGCGGCTGGCAACGTTCCCTACGAACTCCATGCCACCTACTATGCACAACGAGCAACCGCTGGACTGATTATTTCCGAAGCAAGCCAAGTCTGTCCCCAAGGACAAGGTTATCCCGCTACCCCCGGCATCCATTCCTCTGAACAGATTGCTGGCTGGAAAAAAGTTACCCAAGCGGTTCACGACAAAGGTGGTCGCATTTTTCTGCAACTCTGGCACGTTGGGCGCATTTCCCATCCTGATTTTCAGCCAAATGGTGAATTACCTGTTGCTCCTAGCGCGATCGCCCCAACAGGAGAAGTCGGAACCTACGAAGGCATGAAACCCTACGTCGCGCCCCGCGCCCTTGAACTCGCAGAAATCCCCAGCGTGATTGACCAATATCGTCAAGGTGCGAAAAATGCGCTTGAAGCAGGCTTTGACGGCGTTGAAGTACATGGCGCAAATGGTTATCTAATTGATCAATTTTTGCAAGACTGCACCAACCACCGCACCGATGCCTATGGCGGCTCAGTAGAAAATCGATCGCGTTTTTTGATGGAAGTTTTGGAAGCTGTAACTGAAGTCTGGGGTGGCGATCGCGTTGGTTTGCGATTATCTCCTTCCGGCAGTTTTAACGACATGGGCGACTCAGACCCCAAGACCCTCTTCAGCTATGTCGTGCAGGAACTCAACAAATTTAACTTAGCCTACCTGCACCTCATCGAACCCCGTCTCAATGCCAACCAAGATACCCTAGAACATCTCAGTAGCGACCTCACCGCTGGTTTTTTCCGTCCCCTGTTTAACAGCAAAATTATTGCCGCTGGCGGGTTAAACCGTGAAATTGGCGAACAAATCATCTCCAAGGGCGAAGCTGATCTAATTGCCTATGGTCGCATCTATATTTCCAATGCTGACCTTGTGAAACGTTTTGCCCTGAATGCGTCGTTAAATCCCTACGATCGCAGTACCTTTTACGGCGGCACAGAACAGGGCTACACTGACTATCCCTTTTTAGAAGAAGCGTAAAGTTATGACCTCGGAGTGCCGATTTTAAGAGTTGCTCTAGCTTGGTAATTGGCACTCCCAAAAGCTGCCTAGAAATATTTTTTGTGATTCGTAGCGATCGCCTCTGGCACTGCGCTCCGCGCAATCGCCGCCTGCGGTTGGTCGGCGTTGGTAATTACAGCTTGACACTCAGTTAACCTAAGCATGAGAGTCACCCCTCATACTCGGCTTCAAAACCGTGCGTGATGCTTTCACATCACACGGCTTCTCTCCGGGGTATAGCAACGATTCAAGAAAAAATTCGCCATATTGCTTGAAATACTTGTCCAGAGGCTGTGTGCCTACCTTGAAAATCACTGCCAAGAAAATCACCTGCCGTATGTATCGCGCCAGTCAAAGCAGAGCAGGATAAAAACAGCACCACCAGAAAAAGAAAAAAGCCGAAAAGCTGATATTGTCATATTTGCTAGGGAAGAATGGCAGCGGATGAAAACTCTCTCTAGTTCTGCTGCTGCATATATTCCCCCACCAGGAATCATAGAGGTTGTTAGTAACAATTGGAAGGATGACTACCTAATAAAACTTGCTGAATATGAGGATTTAGGCGTTTTAGAGTACATCATCGTGGACTATGCCGCTTTTGGTGGTATTCGCTTCATTGGCTCTCCCAAACAACCAACTATTACAATTTACCAACTTGAAGATGGTGAGTATTTACCCCCAAAGGTGTTTCAAGGAAATAATCGAATTGATTCGAGATTGTTTCCCAACATTTCCCTAACGGCTGAACAAATTTTTGCCATGAGTCGCTGATTGGCAAAGAAGAATTGTAAGGATTCAGGTCTTCTAACCAGCTTTCCGTACTTCAAAATGTCATACGTTAATACTTCAATCAATTTTACAAAAAATGTTGATATAATTCATTACGGATTTATTCAATCAATTTGCACCCAAAGAAAAAAGCAAGCGGAGAAAAACTAAAATAACTGATTTAGGTTTTGGTGAAAATGACTTGTGGATTGCAGCGTTCACTCTACAACATAATCTTACCATCGTCTCAGCCGATAGCGATTTTCAGCGTATTAAACAAGTAAAAACATTGTCTATTGAATCGTGGTTAACAAGTTGAAAAATTATACTTTTTCTTAAACTCTGTTTCTCCTCTTCTGGAGAATCTAAACATGAAAATTCAATCCTTACAGCTAAAATACTTTAAAAAATTCCGGTCTTCTCCATTATTTGATTTCACAGATCCAGAAACTGGTTTAGCGCGAGATATTATTGTTCTCATCGGCATGAACGGTGCTGGAAAAACAAGTCTTTTACAAGCGATCGCCGCAACTCTCGGCACAGCAACCGGACGCTTAAAAGAACCCTCAGATTTAGAATGGGCAGGATTTAACTATGAACTACTGGGGAGTAACTGGGGAGCATTTGAACCTGATGTGACTGTACAGGTGCAGTTCTCATCTGGTGAACTCCAAGCTGTGCGCGATTTTCAACAGAAATTACGCGAGATGGGGCGTGATTTGCAACCTCCTGCTGAACAGCATATTGTTTCCCTTAAATGGCGAAATGGGCGTGTTCTAGCAGATAGTGCTGCGGAATTATTTCAATTTAAAGGACGAGAATACGCTAAACAACTACTCCGCGCTGAAGGATTTTCAGTATTTGAACGAGTGGGTACAATTCTTTGGTACACAGAACAGAGAACATCAACTAGCCTGACCACAGAAGACCCAGACCGCAAACTAGAAATTACAGAAGACCTGTTGCGCGATCGCCTTTCTAAATGGCGACAATTCCATCAAGATGTAGAAACGGGTAAAATTCCCAACCTACGCCCAGGACAAAAGGATTTATACGCCGAAATTGAACGTGCTTACAAAGCAGTCTTTCCAGAACGCAGTTTTGAAGGTCCAGTTCCACGAGAGAACGTGGACGATATCTTGAGTGAACCTTGGTTTTATCTATATGACAGTAGAAACCAGTACGAAATTTCTGAGATGTCCGGTGGTGAACGTGCTATTTTCCCAATGCTAATGGACTTTGCTAGTTGGAATATTCACAACTCTGTGATTCTGATTGATGAAATTGAGTTACATTTACATCCCCCAATGCAACAAGCATTGCTGAGAGCTTTACCCAAATTAGGTACAAATAATCAGTTTATTATTACAACTCACTCTGATTATGTAGAGCAATTAGTACCTGAAGCATATATTATCAGGCTAGAGGTGTAGTTGTGAGTGTTGTTAGTGGCAAAATTATTTTCTGTGAAGGTAAGCAAAGTAGCTTAGATTTTAGACTACTTAACAGAGTTGTCGAAAATATTTTAACAAATAAGCCCACAATTGTTCCTGCTGGCAGTAAATTTACCTTTTCGGTTTTTGTTCAGGGTTACTTTTCTAGAGAGGGAGCAACAAATCAACAATACATCATTTTTCGTGACCGTGATTTTGACGCTAAACCTACTGCTAATATTGAGTTGATACCACTTAACTCCATGTTGCTCACCCATCGAGCTTGTGTGGAGAATTATTTAATCAATGCCGATTTAATTCACAATTATTGGCATACAAAATATCTAGAAAAACAAGAAAATCCCATTTCTAAATGGGGACATGGAGATTCACCAGGAATTGAGGTGATTTCAGCTTGGATTGAAGAAGCTGCAAGAAGTTTGCGAGATTATCAAACAGTAAGATGGGCATTAGCTGACTTGTTGCAATCAAGTACAACTCGGCATCAACTCAAGACAACATGGACAGGTGGTAGTGGTAAACTCCCAACTTCACTGACTCTTCAAGACTGTAAAATTCAAGCTGTAGCATTAATCAACCAGTTCCAACAAGCCGTTGGAACTGTTACACCGGACATATTTGAACAAAACTTCGCTGCATATCAACAGCAATTTGCCCAAGAGGAATTTTGGACACAGAAGCAGTATTTGATTTGGTTTCATGGTAAAGATATTCAAAAAGCTATGCAGCGACAAAAAGCTCAATACATTGCTCTGGACAAGTTTTTTGATTGGGCGTTGAATCAACTTGATATTAATCAATACCCTGATTTAATTGATTTACAAAACAGAATTAGCTCTCTTCAATAGTCATATCATGTCCGGTTGTGAGCTTCGCTGTTCGTCAGATTCGCTATATCTCCCCCCCCCATCGCTCTACTTTCTCCCCCATTAAGAAGCGATACCTATGCCTGCGGTCCTGTGAGGGATACGGTAAGCTACCGCTAACGCTTTCCCTCAAAGAATTACCTGATAACTTCATTGCCACTAATAGCTATTAGCTGCCGTTAATCACAGGAAAGATTTTTTCACCAATATCTAATATCTGCACATTCACGGGAGGATAGAATATAAAAAAAGCTTCCTGAAACCACGCTTCCAGGAAGCTAGATGTTAGTTGTCATGTGATGGTTATTTCCCAGATGGATATTACTAATGTTAAGGTTAGCCCCGTAGAAATTCTCCCTCCCTCCTCCAGTCAGGTTGTATCTCGTGATACTTCTGCTTCTGTTACCGCCGAATTAGTAGAGGAGGTGATTCGTCAATATTATTACCGCACACCTGCTGTAGCAAATGATGAGGAGTTAATTTTGGCTTGGGCAGGGTCACAGAACCGGGAACAAACTAAGCGAAAATACTATCGCTTTGGTCAAAAATTGCTCGCTTGGTTGGAAAATCAAGGTGTACGGGATTTGAGATTAGTTCAGCCACCAAAGTTACTGGAATTTATTGCTAGTTGGGGTGAGGTTTCCCCTTATACTAAATCTAACCAGGTGTTGATGTTGCGTTCTCTTTGGAGTTATGGTCATGAGGAGAATGTCGGCTATTTTTTACGGAATATCGCTAGTACTATAAATTACGATAATTTCAGTGACTTACCGAAGGCAGAGCGTTATTTAGAAGATTGGGAGATGGCGCAGTTGGCTGATGTTGCCCAGCGATTGGGGGAACAGCACTGGCTAGTTTTTTCTTTGCTTTTTTATAGTGGGATGCGGGTAGGTGAGGTTGGTCGGGTGACGGTTCCTGGTGATAAACCGGGTCAGCCGAAGGAAGATTATCCGGGTTTATATTGGCACAACTTTAAATGGCAACCCGACCCGATACCCGAAGATAGGTACAGGGGATATTACACAATTAAGTTTCGGGGTAAGGGGGGGAAGTACCGGGAGATAGGTTTGGACCACCAGACTTCGCTGATATTTAAGCAGTACCGGGGAATGGCAGGTGAGAAGATGCCAGTGTTTCCGAATCTGTCACCTGACCCGAAAAAACGGGGGTTGCCATTGAGTGACCGGGCAATTAAAAGGTTGATTCAGGATATATCTGAGGTGGCGAAGGTGAAGTTTTCTTGCCACTGGTTGCGCCATTCCCACGCGTCGCGGGCGGTGGATAGTAAATCACTGTTTGAGGTGCAAGACCAGTTGGGGCATAGTAAGAGTGATACTACTAAGACCTATGTTCGTTCTAAAAAGGATGCGGGAACGGGGACTGTGTTGCCGAGGTTTTGAGAAGAAATGTGCGCCATGGGTCACATTTAGTGGGTTTAATTAGGGCTTGCTTAATAAACCAAAAACCTAGATATATCAACAGTTTCAGGCTGAAAAAGTAGAAAAAGGTGCAAGAAATAAGCGATGAAATCATCAAAAACCGTTCATTTACCCAGATTTGAGAATATTCTGATGTCCTTCTAATTCTTCCTCCTGACTCCTGACTCCTGACTTCTAGCCCTAACGGAAAGACTTTTTCAGCAAGCCCTAATTACAGTCAACAAAAACCTACTTGTTGATTTTGTGCGCCATGGGTCACATTTCTGATGTGTCAACTGAACTTCCCTTAGTTCCCTTGTGATTTCGTTTGGGGCAAACAATATTCACCATTTGTCCTTTATCAAATACAATAGTATGTGCTGGCTCTCCAGAGTCTCGAAGAAAAGTCTTTTTCTTTTCACTCATCAGCTTCATTTCGTTGATTGTATTTTCAAAGAAATAACACAGATACCCACAGTCGCACTCATAGGTTGATGGAAATATTTCTTTGGACATGGCTTTGTTAATTCTTTTTTTATGAATAGAAATCATTCGCTCTTGGGTATAACTAGCAAAAAACTCCGACAACTAAAAATATATGGTTCTTCGGTACTTGTTATGCTAAACAGAGAAGTTGAGAGAAGGGAACAGGGAACAGGGAACAGGGAAAAAATTTTAATTTTCTAGTTTTTTAATAAGACTAATAATCATTCTGCTTTCTTATGCATAATAAATTAAGAATGATTTCTACATCTTTTTCTGAACATAATCCTACTTGGTGAGATAAAATTAGATGAGTTTCTAATTCATTAACTGACCCTTGAGCTATGTTTAAAAATCTTATATATTCTCCTTTTATATCTTCGTCCATATCCTTCCCTAACGGGACGCTACGCGAACAGATATATTAGCTAGAATAGATACAGCACTTCTTCTAACTTGTTGAACCATACCATATAACTCATCCTTGGGAAAAAGTTTAGTGAGGAAATAGCATCTTTGAGCAATATCCATCCCTTTTTGCCAAATTATTAAGTCTTTAAAGTCATTAATATCTGACATTCTTTCTGTTCCCTGTTCCCTCCGAGTTTAGCATACTAAGTCCGGTAGAGCCAAATATATTCTGTTATTAAAGGTTTGCAACAATATCTTGTAAAGGCAACATTAATGTTAAAGGTTCTATTGGTGAGGGTTTAAATTTATGTTTTAAATAAAATTGTTTAGCTTCTTCATCTTTAGCGTGAACTAAAATACATCGTATTCCTACAATTTTGGATGCTTGTAAAATCCGAAAAATTGCATCTCTTAATAAACCAGATCCTATACCTTTCCCTTCCCATTGTTCATCAACAGCTAACCTACCAATAAGCATACAAGGCAATGGATCTGGCGCATTTTGCTTGACTTTTCTAATAGCCACTGAGTGATATACACCAGAACTCGCCAAACAGTAATAACCGATTACTTTGTTTTCACAAGTTACTACATAAGTTCTGGCAGTATCCCCCTCATTTTTAAAAGCTTTTTCCTTCAACCAATTATTTAAAGTTTCAGACCTTGATTTGAATTGTGATATATCATGGCTAGAATTAATTGGGTGAGGAGCTTCTATAATTTTTATTTCTGCCATTCTTTATCCCAAGGTGATTTAGCCGCTAAAAAGTTACGTAGTTCCTCATCTACTTTAGGTGGTGCGTCTAAAATATCAAGAAATTCTTGATATTTTTTTTCATCTAAAGCAAAAAAAGTTTGAGCGCAAATTACTTTTTCTGCTTCTCTACAAGCGACATCTAGCATGAAATCAGAACGAGTTTTACCAAGAATTGATGCAGCATAATCAATTAAATTACGCTGTTTTTCTTGAACTCTAATATTAATAACCTGATTTCGTCCAGGATTATCCATTTCAAAGAAAGCTACCATTTTAGTTTTCTGAATTTTAATTACTCCATTACGCTAGGGTGTTGATTCTGTTTGAGGGGGTAAAAATTCATGCAAAATCTCTGGTATCTATTGGAGCAAAAGCCTATGTTAAATGGACTTTGCGTTCACATGGACACAAAATTTGCATGAACTAAAAACGGGTAAATTTCATCAAAATCAACACCCTACCATTACGCCTATTATAGATAATCGTATACACAATGTCAACACATGAACTTTATTGTTGACATACCCGTCTGAACATCCGCCGGCTCCCTTGCCTCTTTTTAAATCTATCCCATATCATTTCGACACACTTCACAAAGTCCGTTTTCAAGGTCTTTGCTATCTGCAAGACAGCCGTAGCATAACTCAAAGCGATCTGTAAAATTCTCTAAAATTTCTCCACTATTACAGTCATATTTTCGACACGCAGTGTTAGTAATATTTCTAACAAGAGATTGGGTTTTCTCTTTGCCTAACCAACCAAAAATCTGTTCTTGTTCCATTAACTCCAAGATTTCATTTAGCATATAACTACCAGAATGATTAGACATTTTTTCTCCTATAAATCTATTAATTGAGATTGAGATATTTTAAAAGCTTGACGTAATTAAGCTAGTTCATTTCTTCTTTTAATTTAGCTATTTGATTGGCAAGTTTTGCTGTTCTGTCTAAGGGGTAAATTTTTAGCAAGTTTACTAAACTTCTGATGTACTGTCATATCCAACTTCCCAATTTACCCTATCTATAATCTTAACTGAAAACAGTTGATTTGATTTATACTATGGTTTACTAATTAGTTTTGTAGGTTATTGAGGTGCAGGGATACTACTTTAAAGCTAAAATTTAGTTAGAGTAACCGTATTTCTCACCAAAATTCTCAAACCCTTATAAAATCTGGATTCTGGAGTTTCACACTGCATCAAAAATCAACCCTGTAAAAAATGGCTGAAACCGATTCTCTATCCGGGTTATACAAATTACGATTACATTATTCGTGAGAAATACGGGAGCAAAGGTTTCAGGCTTAATAGCTTTTTCTGTACACTTGAGCCTAAAATTTCGTCAGGAGAAATATCAAAATGGTTCAGTCTATTGCGGCCAAGGATGTGACGCTACGGGAATTAAAGCAAAATTTTGGCATTCAAATCGTTCAAGATGCTACTTTTTTTCCTGAGTGGTTGGATGGGCTTGAGGCTTTGAACAAAGAAGAGCAACATTTATTAGATCGGGTGAAGGCTAATTTTTTAGAATTGATGGATGATCCCCCAATGCTAGAAAATACGGTGAAGATGGTGGTACTTGCGCCCTTGTTAGATTTAGCTGGTTTTTATCATAAGCCATTTAGGATTGAAACAGAAACGGGTGTGGCTTTAGAAATGGAGGATGAGGGAACGATTATTCGGGGGCGGATTGATGTTTTGGTGTTAAAAAATCGGCTTTGGTTGTTGGTAATTGAATCAAAACGGAGTGATTTTGCGGTGACACGCGCAATTCCTCAAGCTTTGGCTTATATGTTGGGTAATGAGGAAACTGTCCTACCAACCTTTGGTATGATTACCAATGGTAATGAGTTTTTATTTTTAAAGGTATTGAAACATGAATATGCTAATTCACGGCTGTTTTCTTTGGTAAATCCTGATAATGAGCTTTATAGTGTATTACAGGTATTGAAGCGTTTGGGAATGGAGGCGATAGCGTTCAGCGCGACATAGGAATCGTCTATGTTTGATAATATCTGTCGCTTTTTAGCAGAGTCATTTTCAGATGATTTCGCCACCTGGTTAATCGGTGAATCTATTGAACTCACCCAACTCAGTCCATCAGAATTATCCCTATTCAGGATGTATACATTTCTGACAAGTGAAGGTTATTCGTCATTTATCAATAAGCAATAATATTCAAAATGTCGTAATAAATGTGCTTTTAGCTATGCATATCACAGACATGATTAAATTAAAACCCTTTTAGTAAACGTTGAATAGAAACTTTAATTTCTGGAAATGCTAACGGAGATATTTCACCTAAAGTCAAGGTTAATTCTTGGGAGTAATCAGCATTTATTGGCTCTCTAAACACTTTTACTTGTTGATTCTTTAAATCTACTACCCAATATTCAGGAATTGATGCAGCAGCATAGGTTTTGCGTTTTACATCTAAATCTTTATTCAGGGTAGTTTTAGAATATTCGATTAACCAAAATATATTTTCAGGATAAGGATGGTGACTGCGATAAATAGCGCGCCGTGGTTCAAAAGAGTGCTAAATCTGGTTCTGGTTCTGAATTACTTTCACCAATAGTAATAGGTTTTGCATCTCTTACCAATGCTTTTGAACCAAGTAATTCCCGCAGATATTCAGCAGAATCAGTATTAATTTGTGCGTGTTCTGGTCCTGACGGTGCCATGTTGATAATTTCTCCATTTAGTAGTTCAACCTGACGACTAGCTAAAAGGCCAATTTCAATCATGCGATGATAGTCGTCTAAACTCCATTTAGCAGTAGTAACTGTCATGGTGAGTTTTCCTTGTATCTAGGGTGTGATTTTCATTTTAAGCTCAAAATTCAATACAAAGATGAGACATTAGGTACTGTGAAGGGGTATCACTGCCGAACTGGATAATACAACTCATCTTCTGCCTGAAATTTCCACCCCAACCCACTAGTACCGCAAGGCAAAAGTCAAAAGTAATATGGAGTAAGTTTTTTAGCGATTGAGAATGGTTGGTTTACTTACGCCGCAGTGTACTAGGATCTGCGTTATTTAGAAGAATGTGATCCATGGATCACATTTTTGAGTTGCTTTGGGAGCAAGGCTTGTGTGTACACCGTAGCTGCCGATAGCAGAGCGTGGCGTAAGCCATTGGGAGTTGCAGAGTTGGGAATTTAAGGCTAAAATAGTAGTTACACTCGTAATTACATTGGCGAAAGTTTAATGATCCAAACCTTAAAGTTACGCAAAATTGGTAATTCAGTAGGGGTGACTTTTTCTAAGGAGTTGTTAGAAAAACTCAATCTTTCCGAAGGAGATACCGTATTTGTGACGGAAACTGAACATGGACTCCAGCTTAGTCCTTATGATCCTGAGTTTGAGAAAGCAATGGCCATTTATCGTCAAGGTAGCCAGAAGTTTCGTCAGGCGTTGAAGGAACTCGCTAAGTGAATGAACCGACCTGGCTAACTGAACAGATGGTGCTTGCTATCCATAAGGATTTGATTTCTCAGTATGGTGGGTTATCTGGGGTGAGAGATAGCCCGTTATTAGCAGCAAGTTTAGCCCGTCCCCGGTATCGGTTTTCCTATCAGCCGGAAGTTTCGCTCCTGGAATTAGCAGCGGCTTATGGTTTTGCTTTGTGTAAAAATCATCTGTTTGCGGATGGCAATAAGCGTACAGCTTTTATGGCGATGTATGTTTTTTTGGGGGTGAATGCTTATGGTTTCAATGCACCAGAGCAAGAGATAGTATTAGTGATGGAGAGTTTAGCATCTGGGGAAATTGACGAAAATACTTTGCAGGTTTGGTTAGGAAAATATGCTGGTCAATTGCTATGAATAACTTGATGCAATAAGTAATGCGACAGAATTTATTACAACAAGTGATTTTTCTGTTCCCTGTTAAGTAGCCATCATGAACTGCGTACACCAGGAGGGATGAAAATCTATTTTAAGTCAGGTGGACGTGAGATAACCAAAATGTGTGAAGAAAAGTAAATAAACCCTTTTTTCCCCTGCTCCCTGCCTTGCCCCAACGACTATTTTTAACGCTAACCTACTTAAGTGTTGCCTCTCTCAACGAGTGAATTTAATTTTGTCCGACTACTTATCAAGACTATTTCCGATTTATTAGAGTGAAAAATGTTTGAGGATTAAAAAAATGAAACGAGAAACTTTAATCGCTTTTTTAAAAGCTCATGGGGCAGAAATTCGTGGTTATGGTGTAAAGTCTCTGGCTTTATTTGGTTCGGTAGCGAGGGATGAAGCCACAGCTAAAAGTGATATTGATTTATTAGTGGAGTTTGAGGGCAAGGTGACGTTTGACTGTTACATGGACTTAAAGTTTTTTCTGGAGGATAGTTTGGGATGTCCCGTAGATGTAGTTAGCAAGAAGATGTTAAAGCCTCAAATTAGAGATGCTGTTGAAACAGAGGCAATCTATGTCTCGTAGTCTCAGACTGTATTTTGAGGATATTTTGAACAGTTGTCACAAGGTTTTGCGTTATACAGAAGGTATCAGCTATGACCAGTTTTTTGAAGATGAGTTAAGGTTTGATGCTGTGCTGCGAAATCTGCAAATTATTGGCGAGGCAATTAAGCAAGTACCGACAGAAATTAGAAATCGTTATCCTACGGTAGAGTGGCGGAAAATAGCAGGTTTAAGAGATATTTTAGCTCATGCTTATTTCAGTCTCGAAAATGAAACGATTTGGGACATTGTGCAGAATAAAGTTCCACTTCTGCAAGAACAAATTGAGGTTATTTTTCAACAAGAATTTGGCGATGGTTAAATTTTTGAGGAGTTGGGAATTTAAAATCAGAACTAAAGTTTTAGGGGAATAGGAAACTTTATGTTCCCTTTTTTTTGTGATCTTGAAAAAACCAAGCTCAAGAAAATTAGCCTTTCTTCGATCTATTTTTTCGACGAGATTCTTTCTGCATTTTTTTCTTTTTATCAACTTGACTTTTATTTTTATTTAATGTTAGAGTAAACCCTGCTACACTAATCGGAGAATTATCTTTTTTATTTGGCTTATCTGCTCGAAAGCAATTCCAAGACTCCATTTCTAATATTGTATCATTAATCAAAGTATAATGCTGTTTGTTATGCAGTTTCTGTAAGGCTGCTTCCACACCCATTTCTAGAGAATTATTGACATTATTTTCATTTACAAAAAACCTTTCCATTAAATCTTCTTCAAAAGCTCTATCTATATGCTCTTTAAGTTCAATAGCACAGATATCACAACTATTAATCACTAATTTATTCCACATATAGTAATTATCTTTTTCCAGCTTGCTTAAAAAAAGTTCCTCAAAATATTGGATGACCTGTTCTCTAGAAATAATTTTTTGAACAAGTAATATTACTAAGGATTTTAGAGCAGCACCTCTCACAAATTTATTAACTGCTGGATTTTCTATCAGTTGCTTAATAGGGTCAAGATTTCCGTGACTGATAGAAGCAAGAATTCTACCTAAATCTTCAGTTACTACATCTCCGGTTACATCTAGGGAGATATCCCCCGGAGTTGAAAAAAAATCGACGATGATAGGATAAGATTTAGATTCTCTAAATTGTGCTAGTAAAAACAGGGAATAAATATGTAAGAAATAATCTGGTTCTTCTAATAAATCTTCTAGATTATTTGTGCTTTCTTCTAAAGTCGCTAATAACAAAGGAGTAATGGCTTCCTGTTCTTGAATGGCTCTCTCTAAAGCCAAACGGGGGAATTTACCAGTGTTATTTTCTAGTTCTGATAAAATTTCTTCTAGTTGCATTTTCAAGCTAAATTGTTGGCTGACATTAAAATCATATACTAATGATTAGGCAAAAATTAAGTAGAATGGCGTAAAAAAAACCGTAGACGCGGAGCGGCTTCTCGGAGAGTAGTATGTAACCGAAAGTAAAGTTGCCCAAAAAGATCTTCCCTTCTGCCTTGTTATCACGACAATTTTCAACACTGGCCTACTTATTGGTAGCTAATGACTCATCCTCAAATCACCAAATAGGCACAAGTGTCCTGGAACAAAAATTTTCATCAATTTACGTGGTTTGAGGACGTTGAAATTGGTTACAAATTATCAAAACCAACATCTCGTAATTGAATTTAGTGTAAAAACTCCCTAAACTGACAAAAGGTATTAGTCAGGTCAAAAGGGTTCGCTCTGAGTGCATTATGAATCAAAATTATACATTTAAATTTAACTCCTCCACAGCCTTAGAAGCACTCAAAGCAGGTAAATACGATCACCTGGACTTTGCGTTCTTCTGAAGATAAGTTAGACAGACTTTCTCGAACTAATTTGTTAATGCGGGCTGGTTCTTCCCCTGGTGCTTTGGCTGACTCTCTCAAACAATTGACTAAACGCATACCTGACGATGAAGAATTGAAGTCTTTAGCTAAACGTGCTGCACAGGTGAAGCAGGTGGAGAAAGCGAGAGTATTGGTAGAAATGCTGTCCAAATCTCGTCAGAAAACATTGGTTTTCACTACTCACAAAGCCACCAGTGAATATTTGGCTAAAACCCTGTCAGCAGCAAATATTCCCTTTGCAGAATTTCAAGGGGGGATGTCCTTGAAAGCCAAAGATGAAGCAATCGCTGCTTTTCGGGATAGTGTTTCTGTGTTGTTAGCATCGGAAACAGGTGGAGAAGGGCGGAATATTCAGTTTGCAAATGCGATCGTGAATTATGATCTGCCTTGGAATCCTATGAAAATAGAACAGCGCATTGGTCGTATTCACCGCATTGGCCAAACTCAAGATGTATTTATTTTTAACTTTTGTTTAAAACAGTAAACCAAAAAGTTTTTCAAAGAGAGCGATCCACTAGGGATGCAGCAGGTATCACGAATAAATACGTATAGCAAGAGAGTATTATGTAATACTCTTTGTATAAAAAATAATTATCATATTTTGCAGTGGGTCAAAATGTGAAATAATCAAAGTAATAAATTGTATTTTATCTAAAAAAATTGACTATTTCATCTCTAAAAAAAGCCAAGGGGAACGAGTTTACAGAAGAACCAATTTTAACAGACTCAGAAACTCTGGATGAGGTTATTGAATGTTTAGTAGAAAATTTTTCGATTGAAACACAAGGGATATGTGACCAAAAAACTTTATTTGAGATCCTCATAAAAGCAGCAAGCAGTGGAGATAGTATTGAGAATACAGCTAAAATATTAAAGAATGTTCCCACAGCTAATGATATTAGATATCATCTCAATAAAATCAACAATTTTGAGGAATTAGAGGCGCAAATAAATCAAGCGTTGAAAAGTCGAATTCCTTTAGGATTAAAAAAAGGGTGCTTAAAAATAGCGATTGATTTAAATTTAATTTGCTATTATGGTAAACCAACGGATGAGGAATTACCTTACATATATCGAAGTCAAGCAAAATCTGGTACTCATTCATTTTACGCCTATGCAACCTTATATGTTATTAGCAAAAATAAGCGTGTAACTCTTGCAGTGAGAGGTGTTCGACGATTAGATACTAGTGTTGCAATAATTACTTATTTATTGGCAGAACTTGACTCTCTTAACATAAATGTTAAAAAACTCTATCTAGATAGGGGATTTTTTAACACTCCTGTAATCCGATGGTTGCAAGCATTAGATATACCATTTATGATGCCTGCTATTAAAACGGGAAAACAAGGAGGAATCAAGCAATTTTTGAAGGGTAAAAAAAGTTATAAAACCACCCATACTATCACAAGAGATAAAGACGATTCAGTTACTTTTGATTTATGGATTATCTGTAAATATAGAAAGGGAAAACATAATAAGCATGGGGTAAAATATTTGGCTTATGTTGTGCATAAAATTAAAACGAATTTAGATTATATCTATCAAGATTATCGAAAAAGATTTGGAATCGAAACTAGCTATCGGTTGAAAAATATCTGTCGTATAAAAACGAATAATAAAAAGCCTGCTTTGAGATTATTATTCGTTGGTATATCCTTTCTTTTAGTTAATATTTGGGTGAATATCCTGTGGTGCAAAATTAGTCGTAAGAGGAAAGGTAGTCGATTAATTTATCGCACGCTTTTCGTACTCAAACAAATGTTAGCCTTTTTATCTCAGGCTGTTGAGCGTAAATATCAAGTAGTCCAAGGCATCTACATTCCATCAGGTTAACATCAAGAAATTATTAATCAATAAATTATAAGTAAAAATTATCTGTACTATGTTTGCTGATTAAAGGATTGTGTATCATTAAGTATTAAAAACCACTATTTTTTTAGCTTTTGCTCTTAGGAAAAAAACTTTTTGGTTTACTGTAAAAGGCAGTATTGAAGAATATATTCTGCGAATATTGCATGACAAAATCAATATGTTTGAATTGGTGGTAGGAGAGATTGAGACAATTCTAGGGAATGTAGATGATGAATTTGATTTTAGTGAAATTGTCATGGAGATTTGGTTTAAAAATCAGAAAAAACCTGAATTAGATACAGCTTTTGACCAATTAGCAGATAATTTGTTGAAAGCTAAAGACCAGTATCAACAAGTGCAGGAATTAGATGAACAGATTTTTGGTGAAGATTTTGAGGCGTAGGGATTGGGGACTTGGGGACTTGGGGATTGGGGACTTGGGGACTTGGGGGTTGGGGATTGGGGATTGGGGGTTGGGGGTTGGGGATTGGGGATTGGGGACTTGGGGACTTGGGGACTTGGGGGTTGGGGATTTTAAGTAATAGGACAGAATTAATTACACAAGTGATTTTTCTGTTCCCTGTTCCCTGTTCCCTCTTTTAACAAGTGAATTTAATTTTGTCAGACTTTTTATACAGATGGAAAATCGAGGTTTTGAATCTTTGGATTTTTATCAGGATAGTTTAAAATTACTCAAAGCGGCTTATAGACTAGCAGATGTTTTGCCAGATTATGAACGTTATAATCTCAGTGATCAATTGCGCCGAGCATCCTGTAGTGTATTACTGAATATAGCTGAAGGCTATGGGCGTTATCACTATCTAGACCGCTTACGTTTTATGTATATTGCTCGTGGGTCTTTAGCAGAAACTAAAAGTGCTTTCATCATCGCTGAAAAGATTGGATTCTGCACAACAGAACAATTAGCTTGGGTAAATCAAATTGAAGCACAGATTGAAAAAGGTCTTAATGGGTACTGTCGCTTTATTCGTTCTCAAAAACAAGGTGGAGAAGAGTATGGAAAACAATATATTCAAGAACCAGTAACTAAAGATTAGAAATTAGTATTTTACCACCACTTTTATACTAAGTTATTCTCAAATCCCCAATCCCCAGTCCCCAATCCCCAGTCCCCAGTCCCCAGTCCCCAGTCCCCAGTCCCCAGATGTTATCAGATCCAATTATTTCCACGTTAGAAAAAATTATTGCGTTACATGATGGTATCGCAGAACCAGCTAGTGAACACACTTTGAATGTTTTGCTAACTGAAAATTTAGCGTCACTGCTATCCTTACCAGAAGATGTGACATTTACAACAAAAGCTGATGTATCTCAAAGTGTTTTTGTTACTTATCATTCCGAAGTATTAAATAAATTATCTGATTTATTATCTACTACAGGACAAGTTAGTGCATTAGGTATTAAATATGATGGATACCTCAAAAGTACGAATTTTGATAAGCTGCTTACGGAAAGATTTGTGGCTCAAAATGGCTTAATTAAATTTGTTGATGCTAAACCAGAAATCACCCGTTATATTTTATGTAATGTAGCTTACACAGCAAATGCTGAAGAGAAAAGAATTGGTTTAGTTTCCTTCATTATCAATGAATTAACGGGAGTAACACCAGTAGAAATTGGTGATGCTTTATTCTGGGAAGCTGATAGAATTGCAGTTGATGAACAAGATTTAGAATTATCACTACCAATTGCTGATTTATTAAATTTAATTGAAACCCGCAGCGAAATATTAGTTAGTCAAACCTTGGAAAATTGGCAGGCTAAATTAATTAGAGCAAGAACTAGAGATGAAGAGAGACTCAAGGATTATTACAACACAATCAGTGCCGAAATTCTTAGGAAGATAGAATCTAAAGGTTTGATAGATGCCGATAAAGATAAGGAATTAGCAAGGATTGAAGCAACAAATAAAGAGTTAGAGAGAAAATTGTTGGATGTGCAAGAGCGTTATAAAATGAGTGTGGAGGCTTGGTTACACAGTTCCATGATTATCCATTTACCTACGGTACATATTCAATTCTCTTTACAAAGAAAGAAAGCGAAACGGATTGTCACAGCAGTTTGGAATCCTTTTACTAAAATTATTGAACCATTGCGTTGTGAAGTTTCTGGTGAACCTGTTTATAATTTTTATTTAGATGATGCAGATGCTAAAATTATCTCTTCGACTGTTTGGAATAAATGATTTATATGTCAAATCCCAAGGGACAATTTTTTCTAAAATCAAAGTTAATATACAACGAAAGTTCTGATTTGATTTATAAAGTAACTCATGAAGGCTAAATATGGAGTTTATGGAATGATTTTGGTTCACATTTTTTGGGGATTGCTATATAGCGATTCGATTTAATTTTTGGATTTTGGATTTATTTATGAATAGATTATTTGTTAATATTGGGAATAGGACATGAACAATTAAGATATACCCAATACCCACTTAATAAAAGAGGATAATTATGAGTGAATACCAGTATTATGAATTTCAAGCTTTAGATAGAATATTAACAAAAACTGAACAAAGTTACATTGAAAGTCTTTCTAGTCGAGTGGAATTATCACCAACAAAAGCAGCTTTCACTTATAGTTACGGTGACTTTCGGGGCAATCCCCAAGATTTGTTAGAAAAGTGTTTTGATGTCATGTTGTACATGGCTAACTGGGGAACTCGACAGCTTTTATTTCGGTTGCCGAAAAAACTGGTAGATGCTACTTTGATTAAGCAATATTATGTAGATGATTGTATTTCTGTTTCTAATACTTCAAATTATCTAATTCTTGATATCAATATTAATGATGAAGAATATCAAGATTGGATAGAAGGTGAGGGTTGGCTATCTAATTTAGCATCACTGAGAAATGAATTATTGCAAGGTGATTGCCGGGTTTTATATTTGGCTTGGTTAAAAGCGAAAACTAGAGTATGCGATGATTATGAGCTATCTGAAGATGAGTCAGATGTACTAGAACCACCTGTACCTGCCAATTTACAAAAGTTGTCGGACTCGCTGCAAAGTTTTGTTGAGTTTTTTAAGGTTGATAATGATTTAATTACAGTAGCAGCAAAAGCTAGTAATTCTACACAGGCAGAATTTACATCTTTAGAAGCATTAATTCCAAGTTTACCAGAAGCAGAACGCAACGAATTTTTGGTTAAAGTCCTCAAGAATGAGCCATTAATTGGAGTTCAATTAGCAAAAAGATTGAAAGAATTATCTAATAGTCAACTTACTTTAGTTCAAGGTAATGGTAATAGACGATTGCTTTTTCAACTAATAGCTAGTGCGGAGGATTGTAGCAAACTTCGCCAAGAACAAGAGCTAAAGCGGC
Source organism: Anabaena sp. EIM26 (assembly GCF_057568715.1). Taxonomy (NCBI): domain Bacteria; kingdom Bacillati; phylum Cyanobacteriota; class Cyanophyceae; order Nostocales; family Nostocaceae; genus Anabaena; species Anabaena sp. EIM26. The sequence continues at coordinate 91,891 of NZ_JBWNLG010000002.1, forward strand.
AAAGGAGGCAGGAATTCGTCAATTGTTAGCACTAGTTCCCAAGGAAGCCAAATTATGGGAAGAAGTTTTTAGATTAATTGCTCTCAAACAATCTAAACCCTATGATGATGCAATTGCACATTTGAGAAATCTACGCGATTTAGCTGAACATCAAGGAAAACTAGAGCAGTTTAAGTTACGCGTTCAGGAAATGCAAACAGATTACAGCAATCGTCCTGGTTTACTCTCACGTTTACAAAAGGCAGGGTTGTTAAGGCTTTAATTAACCGCTGTCATGAAGCTTATCGTTTATTGATAGGAAGAGGCTTTCGCTCTCTAACTGATAGATATTATGTAAATTTTGTGACAATGTAATAAGTAGCAAGACAGAATTAATGACATATTGGTTATTGACCAATTCTTTACTAGTCAAGGATTTCAGCCCCAATTTTTGTGTAATTACTTAAAAAGCGTCATATCAACAGAGTTGGGGGGCAGAAAAAATTGGCGCACAAAATTTATCTCTGGGAAATTTGTGCGCCATGGCGCACAAAACAATCCGCAAAGAATATTCACTCAATGACAAATTTTCGGAAACTGACGCAATAATCAGGGTTTTAGCCATCATGAGTTAGCTCCCAAGCCGACTGTATCAACTTCTTGATTTTATGGCGGTAAATAAGTATACACAAGAAAAGCAAAATGTATTGCGTTTTGTAAAATGCCCCAAACTCAATCAGAATATCGCATTGAGATAACTTTACATACCGTTACATGAATTGAAATTTTTCGCTCAATCTACTTACTAGCTATTACAAAAATCATCTAATCTCATCTCCTTCCAAATTTCAGAAACCTGCCATCCTGTTTTGCCAACAGAGTAAACTATGGGATTATCTCGGCAAGGAATATAGTTAGGTTGTTGATTCTCTACATTGATTACTCTGGTTTCCTCAAGCAAGGGTTCTGGAGCATTAATAATCTCAGTTGGGAGATTTTCTTCTTCTGACTCCATACTTTTGATTTTGTTGAGAATTAGCTTTTCAGATTTTTTAATTAGTTTCATAATTTAGCCCTTGAAAGTTTTGAAAACAGCATATAAAAGATTGAGAATTTTCACATAGATTATGAGCTAGACTAGGGTAGTCTTTCAATCATCTTCAGAAAAATCCGCAAAAAGTTTTGATGAAGTTTAGTTATCCAAAATTACATTGGGAAAACTAGGATACAATATTTTTCTGGACAATAAAAGTGTTGTACCGAAAATTTATGTAACTTTGACTCTAATGCTCAATTTATGCTTCAGAAGCTAGTAACGCAAGACAGAACTCAAAAAGATTATCAGGTAAGCTTTCCGCACTAAAACCAATGGGGTATTTTTTTATTTGGAAGTTCCTTATTCACGGGTCAGCAGTTCCAAGTTATGACCATTGGGGTCATAGAAGTAAAAACCTCGACCACCTTTTCTGTGATTAATTTCACCTTGATGTTGGTGCATAGGGTCGCTACTGTATTCCAATCCCATTTCCTTCACCCGTGCAAAGATAGCATCAAATTCTTGATCTGTAACATGAAAAGCATAGTGGTGTGACTCAAAATTTTCTCTATTATCAAAATCAAAGGCCAATTGATTGTTTACACGCACAACAGCAAAGTGAGCAAGGGGAGGTTCTACCTTTAAACCAAAAATTTGGGCAAAGAACTGTGCAGATGCTTCCTTATCATGTGCTGGTACTATAGTGTGATTAAGGGTAATTGTCATTTTTTTACACCTCTGGTTTTATAAAGTAATTAATTTCCACTATGTATAAAAGTTGATAGTAACAATGTCTTGTGCTAGTCAATTTTTGAGACTTCTTCTATCTTACAGTATATATAGTTTTAGTTGTCTACCGTAATCAAAACATATTTACTCAAAAACTATTGTTTCCTCCCGTTTTTCAGGAAAAATAAGAAAATGCCCAAAATTACAGAATGCGTTAGCACAATCTACCATTAGAAAGACAATTAGTAACTTCAATATTATCCACCAGATAGATGAAAATTATGAACAATTTTGCCAAGTTAGAGTCAAAGCAGGTTATCTTCTGGAATTATTCTGGAATTAGAAAAATGACTAAATTCATAGATTTTGATTTTTATCAAATTGATATCAGATTATTTTTTGAAGATATTACCCCAGCCCAAGCAGAGACTTTATTAGGGGGTTATTGCGAATCTACGCAGGTTTATCCCTATATTTATTTAGACGATAATAAGTCAAAAAAACAAACTATAGGTGGAGATAATAAATACAGCAATCAGAAAATTAACACTATAGATAATTCCAAAAAAACTTATTTCAACGGAGTCCTTATCCCCACGAAAGAAAACACTGTAGTTATATCTGGGTAACATCGAAAAATGGAGCTTATATTAGCATCTTGCAATTATCTCAATTCAGAAGATATACTGCAAATGGCTAATAGCTATACTTGATGTGATCTGCTTGCAGCAGCGCCAGTTCTCTCCTGGACAAGATCCCGTAGGGTACGCTATCAAACTTTTAGCGATGATTTAAAAATTAAGCTCTTAGCCATTTTTAGGATAAATTAGGTAAATCATTGACTTTATTGAGAATAAATAAACTTTCGTCTCCCCCACGTCTAATTCTTAAAGTTTCATCTAAATAAGTGATATCAAGAGTGGCAATTCTCCCTTGAGGATTATTAGCCGCTACAACTTTAAAGGGATTTAGTTTAGGCGTGTCAATACCTACAATTTTCTCAATCGCCAAATAACGTTTATCAAAATCAACATTGATGCGTTTGTTTGCTAAACCCGATGTATCTAGAGCAGGTTCAAAACTAGCCGTTACTTTCACATATCCTGATATTAAATTCAGAGGATGCTTAACTTGAGCCAGATTAAAAAACAGTTTATTAGCAACATTAATTACTTGATAAATTTTACCTATTCGTAAACCCAATGGTAGAGAATCTAAAGAACGGATTTCTCTAGCTGTAGAGTATTGCAGTTGCCAAGCTCCTTCTAATAAAGCAGTAGCATTGAGAAGAAGTTGCGGATGAGGATTGAAACTTTCTAAGTCTATTGCTAACTGTTCAATTTCTGCAACTAAAGTTTTATTCAGCCTCAAATTAGTAACAGGAGAACCATCATTTTTAGTTTGAATCTTTTTGATTGTTGCTTGTAATTTTTCCTTTAAGATTTGATTATTCATTAGATGAAATAGTTATAGAATACTTAGAAGACTGTAACCTAAAAAGGCGATACTTCCTACAGAACGCCGCAGACATCGCTGTGAATCTGTAATTATTTCCGTTCAAGAAGTGTATGAAACATTATTTTGAACCGCGTCTACGTTGAAAGCCATAGTTTTTCACCAATGAGGGCAAAGCTGAGAACTTAACCCACAAAACAATAATATACTCTCCTTAAAAACTCCAGGTTTCAAAACAATACCTTCGCCAATTTGCAAAATATAGGGCTGAAAGTCAATAAAATCGTGACGATATCAATAGGGGTTCAAGATTTTGGCGAAGGTATTGTCAAAATAGACAGGACTTGCTACCACAAAATTAAGCAGCACCGCAAAAAGTTTTACAAATCTTGATTCTATTTTAGCGGGTTACTAACAGAACTAAACATAATATGGAATGTCCTTACGGATATTCACCAAAAAAGGGATAAATTTTGGACTCCTATGTTTGGGTTACTTTCAGCTTCTAAAGCTTGTTGGCAAGGTGGTGTTATTCCCAAATGGTCTTAAACATATAGTTTTTTGTATCGGTGCGTTTCCAGATTGTCGGTTCGCAGACTAATTGAAAAATTTTCAACGGAGTTATAGGGGATCTAGCCCCTGTTGTCGCGCACTAAATGAAAATTTCTGCTTTCTTGGAGTTAAAAGGTGCAAACTTTACTACGGGTAAGGCGTTGGAGCAACTTCCCTGTAAATAGCGATGCCTATAGCGGCTCCTCTGGAGCATCGCTACGCCCGCCGCAAGCATCGCCATTTAGTACGAAAGAATAAGGTTTACACAAACAATACTGTAGCCAAAAAAAGAGTATAAAAAGAGGGCTGATGTAGTAGAGTTATAGTCTTCCACAACGACAACTCGAAAGCCACATACAGCCCATGTTTGACATACTAGCACTGTTGCAATGCCTACTACCAGAAATAAAAGTGACGACGATGCGGCAGTTAAGCCAGATCATCACGGCCATGTTAGCCATGAGCGGGCGAGTCACAATGTTGGGAATATCGCGTTGGACGCTTAGTGGTGGTAGTTATCGGACGGTAATCAGATTTTTTCGTACAGTCATACCGTGGACAACGGTGTTCTGGGTGTTTTTTCGGCGGCATTTGTTCTGCCCAAATGATGTTTATTTGTTGGCAGGAGACGAAGTAGTAATAAGCAAAGCCGGGAAAAAAACCTATGGATTAGATAGGTTCTTTTCCAGTCTAATAAGTAAACCAATATTGGGACTATCTTTCTTTACATTATCATTAGTAAGTGTTCAACAAAGACACTCATTTCCGATTCAGATAGAACAGGTAATAAAAAGCGATGTAGAAAAAAGTAGTGTCTCGCCAAGTCCAGAAGTAAAACCTCAAGAAAAACGTGGACGGGGACGACCAAAAGGAAGTAAAAACAAAAATAAAAAGGAGGTGACTTTTACACCTGAATTGCTAAGAATTAAGAAGATGATTAATGAGCTATTTAAGTTAATAGCTAACTTTATTCCCCTCACTTACTTGGTCGTAGATGGTCACTTTGGGAACAATAATGCTTTGCAGATGGCTAGGCAGGTAAAGTTACACATAATTTCCAAGTTACGTCACGATTCGGCATTATATATACCTTACCACAATCCTGACCCTAATCATCGTTCCCGTCGTAAATACGGAGAGAAGTTGGACTGGCGTAATATTCCTGGGGCATATTTGCGTCAAAGTAGTCTTGAAGAAGATATTAAAACTGATACTTATCAAGCTACTCTACTGCACAAAGAATTTGGCCAACCACTGAATGTAGTTATTTTGGTGAAAACCAATCTCAAAACTAATGCTCGCAGTCACGTAATTCTGTTTTCTAGTGACTTAACTTTATCATCTGAAAAAATAATTGACTACTATAAGTTGCGCTTCCAAATCGAATTTAATTTCCGAGATGCCAAACAGTTTTGGGGATTGGAAGATTTTATGAACAGAGGTCAAACTGCTGTGACTAATGCTGTTAATCTTTCTTTTTTTATGGTCAATTTGTCTCATTATCTTCTAGCTCAGTTTCGTGAAGATAATCCCGGTGCTGGCATTGTTGATCTTCAGGCTTATTGTCGGGGTTTTCGATATGTTCGGGAAATATTAAAAATGCTTCCGCAACAGCCTGAGCCTATTTTATTATCCCAGATTTTTGCCAAGCTTACCTCTCTTGGTCGTATTCACAATGCTTCTACAGCCGTTGAACCCTCGTAATTTGGCTACAGTATTGATGGAAACAACTGAATATCCCAGTTCTGCCATTTCAGCATTGAAACTTGCTGGACCATCACCACAGCCAAGAATTTTCTTGTTTAGGTCTGTTTCAGATAGATTAAACATGAGCTTATACTCTTGTAGTGTTCTACCCCAAGGCACAACTTCATTTAATTTCATAATTTTTCTGATTTAGTGATTGATAAGCTAGACCACAGATACCAACAAGCGATAGTGCGGTAGGGTTTCCAATTTTCTCCTAATTTTTCTACAGTTGGTTTATTAGGAATTTCTGGTAGACTATAAAGGCGATGGATAGCATTACGAATACCCAAGTCATCTACAGGTAAAACATCCCAACGATGTAATCTAAACATCAGCAACATCTGTGCTGTCCAACGTCCAATCCCCTTGACTTCAGTTAAGGTTTTGATGATATTTTCATCATCCATTAACAGCAAATCATCTATGGTGGGTAATTTATCAAATCGTTGTGCTAAGTCTTTCAGATATGAAATCTTAGGACGAGAAATGCCAACTTCTCGCAAAACATCGTCTGGGGTGTTGAGAATATCCCTGGGGGTTAAAACAGTGTAAAGTTGTAAAAATCTCTGGTGAATAGCTGTTGCTGCTTTACCTGATAATTGTTGGTAAATTATTGACCGACAAAGTGAAGATAATAAATCCCCTGTTTGCTGGACTTGATTGAGTTTACACTCCCCGACCTGTTCTATTAACTCGGCTAAAATTGGATCTGCTTGTTTTAATGTGTCAATAGCAACTGCGTAATTCATGAAAATTTGAAGTCATCCACTCTGATTGGTTAATTGGTTATAATTCCCACATCTGTGCAAAAATTTAACAACCGTTCCCCTTCGTTTTCAACGTCTTATGCTCTCCAAAGGAAAGCATATACAGCAAAATTCAGGAGTTAGTCCTATGGCTATAGCTTGCATGACGACGTAGGAGTCATACGCTACGCAGCACACGTCCAAGTTTTCAATCTCACCCTTTTAAGGGTGAAGGGTGGGTTTCACTGTTAAGAGTTCCCTGTTCCCTCTGACTTCTTGACAGACTACTAGCTTTGTACTTCGTTTACCTGCAATAGTAAGTTTTTTGTGTTGCGCCCCGTTATCCTTATAATTACTAAAAAGAAAAATCAACCATGCCAAAAAACTGGATTATTAAAGTAGACAATTATTTCTATGCTAACCCCGATTGCATTATCGCTACTGCCCATGTAGATACATTCCCTACAGACTTACCTCTAGAACCAAACATCAGAGAACCAAACCGCAAAAGTTCAACATACAGGCAAATCTTTGACTCTCTCACTACCGAACCACAGAAATTCTTCGAGCGTCACAGTGGTATAGTTCTGTGTGCCAATAAAGTTAAACCCAGTAAGGATAAAAAACAACTGGAACTAGAGGTTTTAGAAGCTGCTGAGGGTGGTAACGATGGTATTATTAATGGTGGACACACTGTTTTAGCGTTTGATAGTGCTAAAAATTACAAGTATGACCTGAGCGTAGCACGGGTCAAAATTACTATCCACGTTGGATTAGAAGAAACTGAAGCTAAAGATATAGCTTTAGCATCAAATACTACATCACCTGTTGATTCTCGCTCTAAGGTCAATGCTAGGGGAGATTATGACTTTATCAAAAGTTATTTAGCCCAGTTAGAACTCAAAGAAAGTAGAAAATTTAGAGTAGCTTATTACCAGAACCAAAGCGGTGTTCCTAAAAATACCCATTGCAATGTTACCCATTTGTTCAAGTTACTAAACTGCTTGGATAGAAATAGATACAATCCTGAAGGTAATACGAGAAGTAAGCACCCGGCTGTTAGCAATACTCCTAGTCAACTTTCTGATGCTGAGAGGGAAAGATTAATTAAACTACTGCCTCTGCTTACTAAAGCTATGTGGATAGAACAAAGGCTGTATGAAATTATTCAAGAATATATCAGCAAACCAAAAAGAAAAGGGATCAATGATTTAGCATCTATTGATATGCGGAAAAATACTCTACTGGCTGACAGTAAATATTCTTTTGGGTTTGGTGCGCCTGGAGATTTGGCGTTACCAATAGTTGCGTCTTACAGGGTATTTCTAGATAAAGATTATAACTGGATTGTGCCTTTTGAGGATTTGGCTGAAGATTTTCTTCAACAGTTGTGGGGTACTTATTTTCGGAAGTATTTAATTTCCGAGAAAATTGCTGGTAATACGGTGGGTGCGAAAATCTGTCGTAATCAAGAAATTTGGGATAGTTTGTATATTTTTGCTCAAAGTTATCTGAATCAGCTTTTGGTGAAGATGGTTAATTCTGCTAAACGTGAGGAGTTGACGTTAAAATAGTTAGGAGCAGAACTCAGTATTTATTATCCTTATCGCCTTGGGAGTAATTTAGATTTTAACAAATCAATCAATAAAACTTTCAACAATATGGGTAATTTTGCTACCAGGGGAGTAGGTTGTCCTTGTTAATAAGGATAATTTTCTCATTAACAACAGACCAAAACCCTAGTGGAGCAGTATTGGAATTCATGGGATATTTTATTGGAAGTCTCTTAAATTTCGTAATACCAAATATCCTCTTGTCGTACGATAATTCGATGCAGAGAAAGTCTATCAATTAATCTCTCCTGTTCCAATTGTCCTAGTATACGAGTGATAGTCACACGGGTAGAACTGATCAGTGCTGCTAAATCTTCATGAGTCAGACGCATATCAATTAAACGCCCTTTCTCTACTTCTGAGCCAAACTTTTTTGATAGCCACGCCAATAGTTGAATCAGCATAGCCTCCACTTTTTTATGGCTGCGAATCACCATTAATTCTTCCGCTTGTTGGATGTGATAAAGCAAAGTCTGTGTGAGTTGATGGCAATCATCCACAGCTAAAACAGTCGCGGCTACTTTGGTTAAACATTCCATCCGATAGGGCTTCATTGTCGATAGAAGTTCACCAACCACATCCCCTGGACCCCATAATCCCAAAGCTACTATAGTGCCGTCTTCTAGATAAGTGTATGTCATAACAAAGCCGCTTTCTATTTGCCACAGAGCATTTTTTTGAATCGGCAATAGCGATCGCCTGGTGAAATGCTTTTGAGTATTGTTAGTAGATGATTGAGTAAGACTTGTGTATAATGACATCAGCCTATATATTACAAATTTCCGATATACTAACCGTAGTATACATGATTCTCGATCTAAAAAGCATTGCTCTTGCCAGATAGATAAGGATAATTCCCACGAAATATTAAGCAATTTTGAGAATCTTGTACATAAACACCACAAATCCGATAGAGTTATGGTATTTTACTGATTGTAGGTGTGGCACTATCACATCTGACACCTAAAAGCAAAATAATTTCGGTTAAAAGCCGATAACTCTATCAATGTACAGTAGTATTCTGAATACAGATTTGAATAGTCAAAACTACGCTCTTCTGGATCTTTCTGCGAAAGTGGAATACGCGCTCCTAGCACTGTTAGAACTAGCCAGCCATCACGATAAAAAAGTGCCTCTGACTATGAACGAGATTGCGGCCAAGCAACCCATACCAGAACGCTATCTCGAACAAATTCTCACTCAACTGCGGCGTGCGGGTTTGGTACAGAGTCAACGTGGCTCTAAAGGAGGTTTTTTGTTAATGCGCGAACCTTGGCAAATTACTTTGCTAGAAATTGTCACCTTGGTAGAAGGTGAACGGAAAGAGAAAGAAAGTGCTGAGACTCCAACGATAGAAAAGACTTTGGTTCTAGAAATCTGGGAGCAAGCTAACGCGGCTTCAATTGAGGTGTTACGTAGCTATACACTCCAAGATTTACGCCAGGAAACAGAGACTCGCGCCCAAAATAATCCCATGTATTACATTTAGTCATCAAGAGGTAAAGCCATGCGAATAGCGAAAAATATCACCGAGTTAGTAGGTAAAACGCCTTTAGTACAGTTAAACAAGATTCCTCAAAGTTCAGGAGCATTAGCGCAGATTGTTGTCAAACTAGAAAGTATGAATCCTGCGGCTTCTGTTAAGGACAGAATTGGCGTGAGTATGATTCAAGCAGCAGAGGAACAAGGCTTAATTATTCCTGGTAAAACTACTTTAGTTGAGCCAACTTCTGGAAATACAGGAATTGCTTTAGCGATGGTTGCAGCGGCTAAAAACTACCGTCTGATTTTAACAATGCCAGATACAATGAGTCAGGAAAGAAGACTCATGCTAAAAGCTTATGGGGCGCAATTAGAGTTAACACCAGGGGTTGAGGGAATGCGGGGAGCGATCGCACGAGCCACAGAAATCGTCGCCATCACCCCCAACTCCTATATGTTGCAACAATTCAGCAATCCTGCTAACCCGGAAATTCACGCCCGCACCACCGCTGAGGAAATTTGGGATGATACAGATGGGGAAGTGGACATTCTCGTGTCAGGAGTAGGAACTGGAGGAACAATTACGGGTGTATCCCAAGTAATTAAACAACGCAAACCCAGCTTTCAAGCAGTAGCAGTTGAACCAGTAACCAGTCCAGTGTTAGCAGGAGGAAAAGCAGGCCCACACAAGATTCAGGGGATAGGCCCTGGTTTTGTTCCCGCTATCTATCGAACAGAACTCGTTGATGAAATTATTCAAGTCTCAGATGATCAAGCAATTATCTACAGTCGTCGGTTAGCAAAAGAAGAAGGACTGCTATCAGGAATCTCTGCTGGTGCGGCTTTATATGCAGCACTGGAACTGGCCAAGCGTCCAGAAAATGCAGATAAATTGATAGTTATGGTGCAACCTAGCTTTGGTGAACGCTACCTCAGCACCTCATTATTTAAAGATGCTGATGAGAATGAATGGTTAATTAAAGTTTGAAGCTTTAATCATTTGTGATAGTAACAATTACTTCCTCCTCTTTTTCATCTTGGTTACCATCATTTTTTTTCAGCAAAACCCACAAGCAAACACAACTACCAAGGAGTTTTAGCGGACTTAAAGCTTGACTTTTCCATACAATCACAGCCCCTAAACCCATCAGCACAAACGGCACAAGATAATTACCATAATTGGTAAAAAAATCAGCTACTTTTTTCTGATGGGTTAATTGATATGCTAAATAACACAAAACTGCTAAAAGGATAAAAAATAAACCGATAATTATTAAAAAACTCTCTAAGGTAATGCTGGAAAATAACGGTATATAAATGCTAATATTATCACTACCATTAGCAACCGTTATAGCTGCCACGGTGTAAATTTGTGGGGTTAAAAAATTATTGTTTATTAATGTAACAGATGGTCTTATCTCTTCTGAAATATCAGCTAATTGTTCCGGTTCTCTATTCACTAAGCTACTAATACCAATACCTATAGGAATTAAACCTAGTAAACCAATCCATGCTTGAGGCAGAATCAGTCCACCTAATAAACCGGGTAAACTGAAGATGACGAGAATAGTAAAACCTAAATATTGACCCATAACAATTTGCCAAGGTCGAAAATTTTCTTTTACTTGAGAAAAAAACACCAATAAAATCACAATATCATCAATATTAGTAGCGCTAAAGGCAACTACCCCTGTGAGTATTGGAGTAATAATATTGCTCATTTACATATCCCTGGATTTTGCAGATAAATATTTTACTACAGCCATTTTCAGATCAAGGACTTCTAATTTTAAAAATCTAAAATTTGTAGTGCGTTATGAACGCATCATTAATACTGGATAAGAATGGTATCGTACTTTTGGCTAACACTCCATAGGTCTAGCTTTATTTACAATCATTCCATATTCTTTAAAAGATTTTAGAGGAATATCAGGAAGATTAATCAGCAGATCATCCCATGTATTGTAAGCTTCTAAAGCTTCTACTACTAGTTCAAGCGGTTCAGCGAAAATGTTTTGAAAGTCGGCTTCTTCGGGAAATTGAATTTTAAAAGCTAATTGCTCTTTTGGGGGAATAAATTGAGCATTAACACTTTGACGGTTTCCTCTAGCATCAACACGATACCAACCTATTTTCGGTAAATATATTGCATTGAATCCATGCAAGCTATAAGGTTCACCATTATCATTAATGCTCAATCTCTGATAGCAAAAACCTGATGGAATTCCATTAGCTCTAAGCAGTGCTACTAATAAATGACTTTTCGCATAGCAATAACCTGTTTTGTATTGAAGTACATCTGAAGCTTTACAGGTAACAGGATTCATTTGATAGTCGTAGCTATGACGAATTTCATCCCGTACCCATTCAAAACAAGCCTGAGCAGTTTCCTCCAAAGTTTGATATTGTGAACCAATTTTTCGCGCCAGTTCCATAACTAAAGGATGCTGCAAATCAATAATTTTACTAGATTGCAGATATTCTTCCATATGTCAATCTTTTTAAAATGAATAGTATTTAGAATACATGAATTTTGAGCTTTTAGTGTAATAGTCAGTTAAAAAATATTTTTATATGCAATTAAAGAATTAAAATTTGGTATGTTGATAAATTGTAGATTATAAAATTTCACCATGAGTAGGCTTGCTACCGCTTTTACAGAAGGGATAATTGCCTTTGCTGCCACTAATATTGACGATATCATTATTCTGTTACTATTTTTTTCGCAGATAGATAGAAATTTTCGCCGTAGACATATTTTTATCGGTCGATACATTGGCTTTTCAGCTATTATTATCCTCAGCTTACCAGGTTTCTTTGGTGGTTTAGTCATCCAGCGAGAATGGATTGGGTTACTAGGACTATTACCAATTGCTATTGGGATCAAGCAATTAATAAATCGGGAAGAAGAAAGTACAGAAGTTCAGACAGTCAATATTGAGTTTGCCGAGTCATCACAGTCTAAAACTGCATCTTCTTTTTTATTGAGTATTCTCCATCCAAACACTTATAAAGTTGCAGCTATAACACTTGCTAATGGCGGTGATAATATTAGTATTTATATGCCTTTATTTGCAGGTCAAAATATTGTTGGTTTAGGCATAATTTTGGCAGTATTTTTTGTCATGGTAGGTATTTGGTATAGCATTGCTTATTTATTAAACCGTCAATCTACTATTAGTAATATTTTAAGTCGCTATGGTAAGGCTATTGTTCCTTTTGTGTTAATTGGTTTGGGTTTATTTATTATGTACGAACGAGGTAGTTTTGATTTATTGACTTTTAAGAAAAATTAAAAAGCAGAGGTCTGCGGAGGTAGTTATGCTTGTGCAACTAGTTTCCAACTTACCATCATTAAGATGCTATAAATAATAAATTTTAGTGGACGTTGAGGGGTGATCTCGCAAAGTTTTGCACCAATGAGAACTCCTGGAACAGAACCTATCCAAATAGGTATGACCAGACTCCAATCAACAGTTCCTAATGTCAAATGTCCTAGGGATGTAAATATTAATAAAATCGCTGCTTGAGTAATATCTGTACCCACTAATTTGCGTGCATCTAACCGAAAAAATGCTATCAGAGTTAAGGCAAACATAGACCCTGATGAGACACTTGTTATACCCACACAAAAACCTAAAATTGCACCAATAAGTACGGTGAGAAAACGTCCTTGATTAGTTTTTAAATTTAATTTTGGCAGTTCGGGTAAATTGACTTTAGGAAAAAATGTCATTAACAACATTTGGACTAATGCTGTTAATGTAACTATCAAAATCATGACTCCCAGTAACCGCAGCAAGAGGCTATCTATGTTATGTTCTCCACTTTGTCTGAGTTGGTGTAAAACTCCTACACCTAGCAATGAACCGGAAACACTACCTATTGCCAGCCATTTGACTACTTCTAAATCAAGAGTTTTTTGTTGCCAGTGTTTGACCCCACCTACTACTTTCATTAATGTGGCAGCAACCACATCTGAACTGATAGCAATAGAGGGTGGTACTTGAAAAACAAAAATTAACATGGGAGTGATCAGAGATGCACCGCCTATTCCTGTTAAACCGACGACAATGCCAATAAAAAAACTGTAAACTGGTAGTAATAAGTAGTCCATATTCCTATTTGGTAGTTGTTTTTAGCGGTGATGTGTAAAAGTTGAGCATGATTATAAATCTGGTGAATAAACTGTCATCCTTTCTAAAGGATGAGTTTTACTCTTGATGAAAATACAGGTGGTTATTTTTTTAACTTAGCATAAAGTCCGTTATTCCGATTGACTTACTGTATTTTAATATTAAAATTGTTAAAAGTCCAGTGTCAATGTCTGTAAACTTATCTTCTTTTCTGTGATTCTCTTGTCGAGGATAGAGAATCATAGGATCAAAAATCTAGAACAATACAAACTACAGTTGTGTAGGATTGTATTGCTGATTAAATTAAATTAAGTAGTCAACTAAAAAAAATATGATATGGCTGATGGTTTAATATAATTTCTGGCTAATTGATGATCCAACAACTCTCTGTTGGTTTGCATCAAAGTATTCAAGCAGACATAATATAAATTAGGCTTGTAGTTATAAATAAACCAAAGATGTTTAAGGATAGACGCAAGTCACCGCTTAATTTTCTGAAAAACCTCCTGCTTTCTCATTGGCGTTCTTTGTTGCTGATGTTAATGGGTGTGTATTTACCTTTGCAGGTTGTAGAAATACTAGCGGTGAAGATTTGGCAAAGTGAAGACGGTTTTCCTTGGGATGTGCCAATTTTGTGGGCAATTCACTCTACGGCTAATCCGCAACTGGATATTTTCGCCGTAGTGTTGACTAAATGGGGGTCATTCTGGACTGCGTTACCTGTGTTAAGTGCGATCGCTATTCTATTATTACGCGATCGCAGATGGAGAACTTTTGCTTACTTACTCACTACGGCTTTGGGAACTCTCCTTATCAACCGCACAGCCAAAGAATTTATGCACCGAGTGCGTCCCCAGTTATGGATATCAAAAGCACCTGAATTTGATTATGCCTTTCCCAGTGGTCATGCGATGACAAGTATGACATTGGTAGCAATTTTAGTCATTTTAACTTGGTATCGTCCTTGGCGCTGGTTAGTTCTAACTATTGGTAGTTTGTACCTCTTAGCCATTGCTTGGACGCGTCTTTATCTTGGAGTTCACTTCCCCAGCGATATTCTCGCCGGTTGGATGGTTGCATTAGCTTGGGCTATTGGTGTCAGTTTCATTATCAAGCCTAATTTGTATAAAGTCACCGCTACTAATAGCAACATACAAACTGAAACAACTCTACTTCCTGAAGAAAAACAATTAACCACGTCAAAATTAAAATGAGACTATCCAGATCCCTTACTTCTTGAAAAAGTAGGGGATCTAGTATCAATTCTATATACCTTCTGTTCCCTGTTGCCTTTTTAAGCTTTTTTAGTAGGTGCGTTAGTAACTCTTGCATCTACAATTGCTTGGGAAACATTAGGAATAAACCAGTTAATTTTATCAGGTTTGAGAATTTGTGTCCCCGCTTGACTAAACTCAATTGTACCTGTATCTGGATTGGTTTTTAACACTAATTTAGTGCCATTAGGAACTTTAATGACAATACCACCAGTTAATACTTGGTTTTGTCCATCTGATGCTAAAGCTACAGCTTGAACATCAGCGGGTAGATATATTCCTTTGCAATTCCATCTGTCTTTTGTCGTTTGAATATCACCTAAAAAATATAATGCTGCTCCATTTGAGTAATCATCTTCTTCCAAATTTGGTTCTGGACCATATATGGCTAGAGTTTTTCCTGTTTGATTACTGCATTGTCCCCAATCAATTCCTGACTCAAAGGCGATTTTTTGAAACTCTAATTCACTGATTTCTTGGTCAATTTGCTCTGGTGTATAGCCTTCAGGCGGAGTTTGTGTAGCTTTAGCAGTTTCTAACTGATGCAGTTGTTGAGTTAGTGCTATGTAATCAGGATTTTTCTTATATCGTGGCGGATCTGCTAATGCAGATTCAGAAAATAATAGACTGATACAGCATATTGCAATCATCAGTATGTATTTCAAACTTTTCATGGCAGTAATTCCTGGCTTAATAATAAGCTTATCCCTGTGAGCAGAAGTAGCAAACAATTTGAAAGAACGTCAAAAATTATTTTTCTGACCAAAATAAAACTACAAAGTCATAATTATTTTTACTCACCAAACAATGAGCAATTTCAAATTACCATCATTAATTCAGATTTGCAACAATATCATTCTTATTGTTAAAATACCCAGTATTTTAGTTGATTTATGTATTTACTGAGTCAATATTCCCAGCCTTTTCAACGGTTCTAGTCATATATCAATCTAAAATCCTCATAACGAAGTAGTGTATTTTTTTAGACTATTAATAATTAATTTCTAAATATTTTTTTATACAAATCAATTCGCACAAACTCCGATGAACTTTTGAGGATTTATCAATGATCAATAAAATTTCTAAAAAATAATACTAAACACTTGCATAATATAAATACATCAGGTAGTATTTGATTTGTTCGATAAAATACAACTAATGATAGTAACTGTAATTAATAGATATGGGGGTTATCCATGAATAACAGTTGCAGCTTATTATTAGAGAGAGTTTTGCAAACAAATTACAAATAATTGAATCGGCGAGCCTAGAATGTATCACTAAAATTATCCATAGCTTAATAGAGATGCAGAATTTAAGGCTGTCTAATAGGCTTGACAGCATCCACACAAAAAGAAGATTTTACATTTCTATTAACCATAGTTATTTATCAGACAAACATTAAAATCTCCCCATCATCTATCTATATATGCGTCATTTCAAATTAGAGAAACATGAAAGTGAGTAAAGAAATATCTTCCCATCAAAGTATTCATGGATTACGGGCAAATTGCCTTTCTTTTTCCGAAGTATTAGCGCAATCATTTGCTGTAATTGCACCCACAACTATTCCAGCATCTAATATTGGCTTAATTGTGGCACTTTCAGGAAATGGTACTTGGCTAAGTTTTGTGATTGGGTTGGTTGGGCTATTGTTAGTCAGCATTAACATTAACCAATTTGCTAGTCGTTCCGCGTCTCCTGGTTCCCTCTATTCCTACATCACCCAAGGTTTAGGAGCAACAGCAGGAGTAATTTGCGGTTGGAGTTTAGTGCTGGCTTATTTATTTACGGGAATGTCTGTTCTGTGCGGATTTGCTAATTTTAGTGGAATGCTGATTGGTCATTTGGGTATTCATCCTTCTAGCATTACACTTTTAGCTATTGGTGCTGGTATTTCCTGGTATGCAGCTTATAAAGATATCCAACTTTCGGCTGTAGCTATGCTTTGGCTAGAAGGTGCTTCCTTAGTTTTAATAATTATCTTGTGCATGATCATTTGGGCGCACAAAGGTTTTGCTGTGGATATGTCCCAAATCACCCTTTCTGGTGTGACTCCTGGTAGTGTAGCCACAGGGCTGGTATTGGTAATGTTTGGTTTTTCCGGCTTTGAAAGTGCTACTAGCTTAGGTGATGAAGCCAAAAAGCCATTACGCACCATACCCAGGGCTGTGATGGGTAGTGTCGTCCTTGCAGGATTATTTTTCGTTTCCACAACCTATATAGAAATTCTTGGTTTTCAAGGTACTGGAATCTCTATTACTGACACCGAAGAACCTTTGGGTTTCCTTTCCCGACAAGCAGGAGTTGGCTTTTTAGGAGAATTAGTGGCTTTAGGGGCGTTGTTTAGTTTTTTTGCTTGCATTCTTGGCAGTATTAATCCTGCGGCTAGAGTAGCTTTTTTGATGGCTCGTCATGGTTTGTTTCACGCCTCTTTAGGTAACGCCCACGCAGCTAATAGAACACCTCATGTTGCGATAACAATGTGTTCACTATTGACATTTTTTATTCCAGCGATGATGTCCTTCTTTGATATCAAATTATTTGAGTGTATGGGCTATTTAGGAGCTATTTGCAGTTATGGATTTTTAACTGTCTATATTCTAATTTCCGTAGCGGCTCCAGTCTATTTATACAAAATTAGAAAACTCCAACCGATAGATGTGGTGTTTGCAGTTTTAGCTGTGGCGTTTATGATGATTCCCGTTTTAGGGAGTGTAGGGATTCCTGGTAGTAATCTGTTTCCAGTACCGGAAGCTCCTTATAATACTTTTCCTTATTTGTTCTTGTTGTATCTTTTTGCTACTTGTAGTTGGTTTTTCATCAAAAAACAGCGTTCTCCTCTTTTAGTAGCAGGAATACGTCAAAGAGTTGATGATATTCATGCCCGGTTCGCAGAAAGAAATAACTATTAAGGGGTGGTAATGGGTAATTGGTAATTGGAAAAAATCAAACTATAAAATCTAAAATCGCTATGAGTATAGTAACTGCAATTAGTACCGGAACAATGGCTTTTAGTGCCACGAACATTGATGATTTAGTCATTTTGACCTTATTTTTCTCTCAGGTAAATGCTAAATTTCGCCGTTGGCACATTATTATCGGTCAGTATCTGGGTTTCACTGCCTTGATTTTGGCTAGTTTGCCTGGTTTTTTTGGCGGTTTAATCTTACCCCGTCCTTGGATTGGCTTATTTGGTTTAGTCCCAATCATAATTGGGATCAAGAGTTTAATTAATCCAGAAGGGGATGAATCCGAGGATGTGGAGACAGATACAGAAGTCTCAGAGCGATTGCCTCCGGCACTGCACTCTGTGCGATTCCTACGGAGCGCTTCGCTATCGCACTTAGCGAAGTTTTTCAATTTGCAAACTTATAGTGTGGCAGCTGTGACATTTGCCAATGGAACGGATAACATTAGTATTTATGTGCCGATATTTGCCAGCAGTAATTGGGAAAGCCTACTAGTAATTTTGGGTGTTTTCTTTCTCCTGGTAGGAGTGTTGTGTTACATAGCACATAAATTAACTCACAACCAAGCTATTGCTCATCTCTTCACTAAATATGGTAATCGTTTCATGCCCTTTATCTTAATAGGATTAGGTGCTTTTATTTTCATCGACAGTAATAGTTTTAGCCTCCTCAATCTTATTCATAAATAAACTCTTTGCTTATGTTTACATCCTGCTGACTAAAATTATTTAGGCATCATAAATATAAATTAAAAAAGAGGAATTTAAATTGAGCATACTAGCATTTTCTTTACTAGTTTGGCTGGGATCATTTAGTGCCGGCTTAGTCGGAGCATTAACAGGGTTAGGTGGTGGAGTCGTCATAGTTCCATTACTAACTTCTGTCTTTGGTGTTGATATTCGCTACGCCGTTGGTGCATCATTAGTATCAGTCATTGCCACATCCTTAGGTTCAGCCTCTACATATATTAAAAAAGGCTACGCTAATCTGCGTTTGGGAATGTTTTTAGAAGTAGCCACCACCACAGGCGCTCTCATCGGTGCTTTAATTGCCACTCATGTAACTGTAAAAATACTTTCATTGATTCTGGCAATTGTACTAATTTATTCAGCATATCTATCTCAACGACCCAGAGCAGAACAAACAGAAATTATTTCACCAGATCCCTTAGCAGAATATCTCCAGCTTAATGGTACTTACCCTACTTCTGATGGTGTAATCCCTTACCAAGTTCATGCTTTACCTGCTGGGTTTAGTATTATGTTAGTAGCAGGAGTGCTTTCTGGGCTGTTGGGGATTGGTTCAGGAGCATTCAAAGTATTGGCGATGGATCAAGCCATGCGTCTTCCTTTTAAGGTTTCTACTACCACCAGTAATTTCATGATTGGCGTAACAGCCGCCGCTTCAGCAGGTGTTTATTTAACAAAGGGATACATAGATCCAGGTTTATCTATGCCAGTCATGTTGGGAGTGTTGCCAGGTGCTTTTTTGGGAGCCAGAATCTTAATTGGTGCTAAAACCCAAATTCTCAGAATTATTTTCAGTTTTGTATTGGTAGTAATGGCGTTAAAAATGGTCTATAACAGTCTAATAGGAGGGCTGTAATTATGTATAAATTAAATTCTGGTTTTAGGTGGACTTGCACAACACAGATAGAAACAAAAGTTGGAACTTTCACTTTTGAATTAGAGGAGCGAGATTCTGATATTCAAGAGTTAAAAGAACAGCGTTTCAATCATGCAGCACAAATAAGTCATCATGATGAAAATGTGAGTAATCAAAAACTTACAAAATCAACAAGTGAAAAACAATTAGAATATTTACTCAGTAACCTCCTTAAGTATGGAGTTTTAATCGCTAGTTCTGTAGTATTATTCGGTGGAATATTGTACTTAATCCATCATGGCTCTGAACCTGCTGAATATCAAGTATTTTTAGGCACACCATCAGAGTTTCGCTCCCCAACAGGTGTAGTAAATGCGGTTTTAGCAGGTAGCAGACGAGGAATTATTCAACTAGGACTGTTACTACTCATTGCTATCCCTATTTTACGTGTGTTTATTTCTTTCTTCACTTTTCTTGTACAGCGAAATTTTATCTATGTCATCATTACATTATTAGTCCTTGCTAGTCTGACTTACAGCCTAATTGGAGCATATTACTAATTTGAAAAACTCTAGTTCTCAACTTGGATGAGGTTTATTATGACAATCGCTATACTATTGCTAAAAGCTGGACATTTTCTCGCTTTCCAAGTTAAACTACATTAAGTCGATAGAATTAGTGTGTTTTTATGAGTATCCTCCAAACAGAAAGTCCAGAAGTCAGTGTCAGTTGTGAAAATGCAACAATACCTCCAGCACATTCCAGTATCAATATTTGGAAGAAACTAAGAGGTGGATTCTTGCTAGTACTGGGATACTTGCTTTCTCCCCTATGTTGGTGGAATGATTTATTATTCAATTTACCAATTGCTTACTTTTTTGGGTATTTATGTAGTTTATTATCGCCCAAATTACTTTTTCCCTGTACTATTCTTGGCTACTGGTTATCAAATATTATAGGCATTCTGTTGATGCAATTTGGTTCAGTAGATATGTTTCAACAAGAAGACAAAGAACGTAATCTGAAAAAAGACTTATTTCACGGTCTAATTTCTTCAACTGTATATACATTAGTGATTGTACTTTTAATTCAATTGAAGATTATTGATACTCCTGTTTTATTTGCTAATGGGTAATTTAGTACTCGTGCAAAATAAATTGCCTAATTGGGTACGGGAATAAGGAACGGGCAACAGCGAAAGAATACAGCGATTTCATGTGTATTCAAAAATGTCTAAATAATTTTGTTTAAGTAGTTCCTAAAATTTGTTTTCTATGATCTCATCAAATTTAATGTTCACCGACTGTAATTAACTCCTGAATATTTCCAAGCTTCAGATTATCTTTACCTATAATTAATGGCAGCTTCCCATTCCATTTTTCTATAGCTTGCCTTTGTAGTAATTGGGGTGTCAAAATGTTTCTGAGTAAGCTTTGAGCTTCTGCTTCACCTTTAGCTAAATTAACTTTAGTTTCTGCTTCTTTTACTGCTTTTAAGGCAATAAATTCTGCCCGCTTTGCTTCCTGAGCCGCAATTTGTTTTGATTCTACAGCTTCTCTAAATTTGTCAGAAAAGCGAATATGAACTAAAAATATATCATCAAAAGCTATGTTGTAGCTCCCTAGTTTAGCGGTTAATGCGTGATCCAATTCTATCTTAACATTGGCACGTTTTGTAATTACTTCTTCAGCCGTATATTGGGCGATAACTGATTTTAATACCTCTTCAATTGCTGGATTAATAATGCTTTCAATAACATTAGTCGTATCACCAATTTGTTGAAAAATAGTGTTGGCTTTATCTGGAAGAATATGCCAATTAAGAGCTACATCAATAAAAACATTCTGTAAATCTTTAGAAGCAGCCTCAGCCGATATTTCCTGCTGTTGAATTCTGATACTGATTTTTTTAACTGTATTGACGACAGGAATAATTAAATGGATTCCTTCTCCTAATATTTGTTCTTGGACGTGACCAAATTGCATTAATACACCGCGTTCACCCGCATTAACTATTACAAAAGGTGTGAGTAAGAGGGTGAGTAAACATAGTAAAGCAGTCAGTTTACCAGCATTGTTAAAAGTGTTATGTTTTTTCATCCCTATGGCATGATCTAATCTCTGAGATAGGCTTTTTTATCACTTTTTTCTAAAAATCCTCCTAAACATCGAATTAATTGGCTGATTAATAACCTGCATTTTTATCTACTATATTACGTAAAGGTAGCCCTTGACGATAGCGGGTTAGATTATCAAGAAACAGGGCAAGCGATCGCTCTTTAGCCCTGGGAGAATGACCAGAACAGTGAGGTGTGATAAAAAGGTTAGGTAATAACCATAAAGGACTCTCTGCTGGTAATGGTTCTGTAAATACTGTATCTAAAGCTGCCCCAGCAATCCATCCTTCCTGTAAAGCCTGGGTAAGTGCTGATTCATCAACAATTGGTCCTCGTGCAATATTAATCAAATAGGCATCGGGGCGAAATAAACGCAAAGTTTCCACATCAATCATTCCCTTTGTTTCTGGCGTTAAAGGTGTAGCAATAACAATAAAATTGGCTTCTGGAAGTAATTCTTTCCACTCATTAGCACCTACCACGCGGTCAAAATTTGGTAATGGTTTTGGGTGACGAGAACTACCAAAAATACGCATTCCAAAAGCCTTAGCACGAACAGCAATTTCTTGACCAATTCCACCTGCACCGATAATTAATAAAGTTTTATCTAGTAGTTCTTGAAATTGCCAGCCTCTTTGCCAATTATGTTCAGCTTGTAGCTTATATAATGTTGGTAATTGCTTACTGTAAGAAAGTAAATAAGCAATTACAAATTCGGCAATGGGAATAGCATGAATCCCTGCACCATTGGTTAAAATTAAATCTCTTTCTAAATATTTTGGTGTCAAAATATGATTTACACCTGCATTTGGAGCATGATGCCAATGTAATGAAGGAGCAGCATCTAACACTCGATGTAAAGTTGTAGGTTTGAGATAAAACCAACTATAGTAAACTTCAGCATCTGTCGCATCATCATCTAAATTGCCATCACCATCTACACGGACTACAATAGTAGTCTCAGGTAAATGAGGTTCAATTTCGCTAGTAATTTCTATTGGTAAAATGAGTTTCATGGCTAGTAAATCTCTGAGAGTTTATTTCATTTTTTTAACAATTGATATGTTGAATCTTGTTTAGCTGTAGTTGTGAGAGATTTTCCCCAGCCAATATTTTTCCGATAGCTGCCTAAAAGTTTAGCTTCTTCTAATGATTGTTCGTTTATCCCTGCTAAAGGTTCTACATCCGGTGCAACATATAGCGCATCTACTGGACAGTACAATTCACACATAAAACAGGTTTGACAGTCGCTTTGTCTGGCAATTATCGGCGGTGCATTTGGTACTTGGTCAAAAACATTTGTCGGGCAAACTTTGACACAGATATTACATTCAATGCACCGTGATTCACTAACTAATTCAATCATAATAAAAAACCACCAAAATTAATATTAAAGTAGGTTGGGTTAAGCGACAGCGCAACCCAACAAAAGTTTTGATAATGTTGGGTTTCCTTCCGTCAAACGCGATGGCTCCCCAACCTACGATTTACACAGTTACCAGTTCTTTTGGTTTTACTTCCTGAATAGGTGTAGTTTTCACCCAAACTTGATCCAAACCACCACTAATTAAATGATGTTGTTGGTTAGCATCCTGTTGTGGATAATCTAAATGTTTGTGCATTCCGCGAGTTTCCCTGCGTTCCAAGGCGCTGCTGTACATCCATCTGGCTGTTGCTACCATTGCGGCTGCTTCTCTGGTGCGAACAATATTGCTATCATCTGCAACCTCGCTGTTGCGAATTTTATGCCAAAGGAAATGCAATCTTTGCAATGATTCGGTCAAACCTTGTTCATTACGGAAATAGTTGCGATCATAAGGGAAAACTTCTGCTTGAGTAGCTTTAATTATTTCTTCACTGTTGGTTTGACGCTGACTACCAGATATAAATCCTGTTCCACCTACAGCTTGAACTGGTCTTTGGTTGGCTTGCACACCTAAATCACGGGAGTATGTAGCCGCAGATTGTCCTGCCCAATACCCTGAAGATAGCGCCCAAGCTGCATTATGACTACCACCACCAGTAAAACCACCACAAATTAATTCTCTTGTTGCGGCATCACCAGCGGCATAAAGTCCACGTACAGAAGTTGTACAAGTATAATCAGTAATTCTAATGCCACCTGTACCACGAACAGTTCCTTCTAAACGCAGAGTCACAGGGAAACGTTGAGTAAAGGGATCAATACCTGCACGATCAAAAGGTAGGAAAAAATTGGGTTGAGATAACCGCATTGTCACTCGCATTTCTGCTGATGCTTTATCTATAATTGCGTAAACAGGCTGAGTTAGCAAAGTTTCAGCAATGACAGAACGTCCTTTTTGTGAACCAGCACCGGGAATAGGTGTCCCATCTTCGTAGGTGAATGTCGCCCAATTATAGAATAAGGTTTTGGTTACAGAAGAAAAAGCAGGTGCGATCGCATAGGCATTGGAAAACTCCATTCCCGACATATCAGCACCCGCTTCAGCTGCCATCAGGTATCCATCCCCTGTTAGCACATTGCATCCCAGGGCTTTACTCAAGAAAGCACAGCCTCCGGTGGCAATGATCACTGAATGCGATCGCACAATCCACTTTTTCCCAGTCTGACGGTTAACTCCTGTCGCCCCAGCTACAGCCCCTTCTGCATCTACCAATAGCTGTAAAGCCGGACTGTGGTCTAAAATTTTCACCCCTGCCCGTTTTACTTGCGATCGCATCAACCGCATATATTCTGGGCCTTGCAGACTGCGCCGATAGGGTCTACCCTCCTCGTCTACAGGAAAAGGATAACCCCAATCAGCTAGTTGATTGACGTTCGCATAAGTTTGATCCAGCACCCGTTGCATCCATTCACGGCTGGATAAGAAACCCCCTAAAGCTTCTCTAGAAGCCATCGCCGCTTCTCTACTGTCCTGTTCTGGTGGCACATACCACACACCATTACCCGCAGCCGCAGCACAACCACTAGTGCCACAATAGCCTTTATCTACCAAAACCACCTTTGCACCAGCATTAGCCGCACTCCAGGCTGACCAAGTGCCAGCCGGTCCACCACCAATTACTAATACATCAGCTAATAAGGTTTGATCAACATCGCTATCCTGCGAAAATAATTGTTTCTGAGTCATCGAAATTCCTCTTTTTTGTAAAGTTGATATTTTCTGAACTAACAATACAAACTGACTTTTAATTCTGTCACCTGCTATAACTTAAACTCCAGGTGTACTTCCACCATCAACCAGAATTTCTGCACCAGTGATAGAAGAGGCTAAATCAGAAACTAAAAATAAAGCTAGGGCAGCAATTTCTTCAGGTTTAGCTACTTTTCCTAAAGGTATTGATTCGACTGCCTGTGCTTTGTATTCTTCCACACTAATACCCAAGCTTTGAGCATTTTGTTCTGCTAAAGTTTTGGCTCTTTCTGTGTCTGTTAAACCTGGAGAAATGGCATTAATTCTAATATTGTTTTGGGCTAATTCTTTAGAAATCCCCCGTGTAAAGTTAAGCAAGGCAGCATTTGTTGTTCCTCCTGGTAGGAAGTTAGGGCGGGGTGTCCGTCCAGCACCACCAATAATATTAACAATGCGCCCATCCCGCTGATTTTTCAAATAGGGGACAACGGCTCTAACTAAACGAATATAGCCTAATAGTTTTAAATTCCAAGCGTCTAAAAAAGCTTCATCACTCAATTCTAAAAATGACCCGGCACGGGCTGAACCAGCATTATTAATTAAGATATCAATTTTGCCAAATTTTGCAATTGTTGTAGAGACAACTTTCTCAACATCTTCTGCTTTAGTTAAATCAGCACTAATGCCAATAATTTTAGTCCCAGTTGTGGGTAAAGATTGAATATCAAAAACTGCTTGTTCTAATCTTTCTTGATTGCGGGCTGCAATAACTATATTTACACCTTCACCATACAAAGCTTTGGCTGTAGCCAACCCAATTCCGGCACTACCACCCGTAACAATAGCAGTTTTACCCGATAGATTTAGTTCTAAACTCATAACAAATTACACCCCAATAGGCTTTACTGTGAGAAATCCGGGAAAATAGATGTGAAAAGCTAACCTTGCCTAGCTGCAAACTTTTCTAACAAGAATTGCTTCAGATGGGGCTGCTCTAAATTAATACCTAGTTCCGTTGCTTTTTGTGCAATTTCCTCATAAGTTAAACCTGCTTGAATTGCATCAGCAATCAAGGCTATTCCCCCGGCTCTTGCACCACCAGCACAGTGAATTAAAATTGGTTTAGGTAAATGATCAATTTCTAGAATTGCCTCTGCTGTTAGCTGTTGATTTGGTTCTTTAGGATTTAATGGAACATTTACATATTCCAATCCCACAATTTCTGCTTGTTGCTTTTCATCATGGAAAAAACCATTTTCATCAGGATCACGTAAATTCAAAACTGATTTAAAACCCTCAATTGCTAATTTTCGTAATTCCTCAGCAGAAATTTGTCCAGCGATACTCAAATCATCATTAACCTTTTTTACGTCACTCATTTTTATTCCTCTTGGTGTGAGACAAAATTAATAAATAGATGCCAAAACCTTATCTGCTGCGGCTCGAAATGCAGTTGCAGCCCCAGCACTCATATCTCTTGGCGCACAAATCCTATTTCTCACATAAGCCAGCGTAATAGCTCCTGTAGCAGCGATAATAGGATCTATACTTTCCTTACCACCAGTTCTTCCCCCCGGTAATAGTTGACCATTACCATTAATGAGATAATCAGCTAATAATCGCAGATGAAAATCCACAGCTTCTTGGATTATTGAAATATCACCTAAAGATTGCACTCCAGAATTTTTTAGAATATCGCCAATAGCAACTTCCCGATTATCACTTAATCTTTCCGCAGCTTCTGCTCGATATTCAATAAACTCAGCATCAGTTAAATCTAAAGGTAAGGGATTACCTATAGGTTGTACGCCAAATCTGCGCCGTAGCAGTAAATTATTAGTAATATTATCTGACTTAACTCTTTGGTAAGCAGGACGTTGACTAAGTGCTACAAACCAAGCATTTATTAGAGGAAAACGAGGATTTCCCTTAATGTGATATCCCTTATACACTGGTAAATTAGCTGCCAATCTATCTAAATGGGGACTATACATAATATCTACCAAACTAAATGTTGAGAGAAAGTAAGCACCTGGATATTTACCCAAAATTTGCTCAATTTCATCTAATTTAGCTTCAAATTCTGCCTGTAAATTTGCTAATTTATTCGCATCCTCTGGAGGTTGGCGCAAGAATTTATAGGCAATATCTCGAAACCCATTGATTTCAGCATCCTCTACCCATTGCCTAGCAACAGCATTTTCTTCGGTATTTTCAGGTAATAAAGTTTCGCCAAAGTGATCTTCCAATTCTAAGAGAATGTCTTTAGATTCATAAACTAACTTACCTTCAATATATGCTGCGGGAACGAGGGTGGTAGGAACTAAATCGGTATACCATTTAGGCTTATTGCTTAAATCAATAAATTCGGTTTCAAAGGGGATTTCTTTTTCTTCTAAAGCAAACCAAACCCGTTCGCAGAAAGGACACCAAGAGTTACTATCACGATATAACAATACTAGTGGTTTTGTATTTGGGGGAAGTTTATGTAAACTGCTAGGAACAGGTACAGTAGAAGGAGCTTGCCCTGGTCTTTTTGCGCGACGTGCGGGGGTATGTTGTCGAGCAGTTTCTAATAGTTTTTCCCAACTAGATATAGTATTTAAGAGTGACATTTTTACCTCGCTTTGTTTGGAACGCCAGAAAACACAAATAATTGTTGTTCTTTGGGTACAGCTAAGTTTTCACCTAAATAACGATGAATACCTACTCCCATATCTCCTGTGGCTGTGAGTTTAAAGTTAACTTCCTCAAATCCGAATTCACGGAAGTATTTACGCACAGTTTCCGAGTAAGCAATACCGTTAGAATGTCCGCGAGTCCAGAGAATAAAAGCATCTTTTTTACTCAAAAAACCTAAATTCTCTAATAAACGATTGAGTTCATTTTCATCGGCTAAATTACCAAAAATACCACAAACAATCACAATATCTGCTGGTACTGCACCTACATAATTAGCAGAGGCAGTTGCATCACCGTTGATAAACTCAATTTGTTTTGTTAAACCTAATGATTCTATGGTTTTGCACCCACGTTCAACCAGCTGGGGGTTGATTTCAACCAATCTTGCATATACATCTTCAGTACGAGGGTGATTTGCTAATATTCCTAATAAATCTCGTCCATCACCGGCGCATACACTGACTATGCGAATTATCCCTGCGGGGGAGTTATCCAAACTATAGGAAATATATTCCTGCACGATTTCTAGACGCTGCTGTAATTTGGGTTCAGTGTTGTAAAGATCGTGCCATTCCAACCAATCTTTTGGCATAAAAAGAGATTTTTGGTTGCTAAAAACTTGAATTTTAGAGTGTGTAATTGATTACTCTGTCACTTTACTACAGTAAATCTATCGAGTTTTTGTAGATTAATAATAAATACAGACTACCATAGAAACTCTGAGGAAATCAAGTCCTCAATAATTGAAAATTTACTTTTGGTGAAAAATATGCTAAAGAAGTTATCTTCAGGTTATGTTACGCAACTTGAACATCTTGCTGCACAAGTATCGCTTCAAAAGCTATCATTACTCGTGTATGAAAGCGTTGGCGGTGTTTAAGTTTCCAAACAGGTTGGAGAATTTCTAATCTTTTACTTGGTTTTTTTTGTGGGTTGGTAATTTGTACAGCGTGTAGAGTACCTAGTTGTATTTCTTTTTTCACCATTGATTCTGGAAGTGCAGCCGCACCAACACCACTTTCTACAACTGCTTTCACCATTTCACTGGTGTTTAGGTTCAGTACAACATCCAGCTTGTTAGGTTCAATTCCCCAACTTTGTAAGGCTTGCTCAAACATTTGCTGTGCGCCGGAACCAGACTCACGCATTACCCAACTTGTACTAAATAATTCATCTAAATAAATTTCAGTCAGCTGATACCAAGGGTGAGATTTACCGACAACAATTTGCAAGCGATCGCTTCCTACTAGGTTTTTTTCTAAAGATTGCTGCAATGATGCTTTCATGTCACCTGTTACCAATCCCAAATCATACATACCTAAAGCAGTCCCCTCACAAATTTCCTCAGCATTTCCTAACTTACAATTTATAAAAATGCCGGGATATAACTGCTTAAATTGGCTAATTTTCTCCGGTAGCCAATAGTTACCAACTGTGAGACTAGCACCAATCTTCAACTCCCCCCGTTGTAAATTATTTAATTCCTTCAAGCCACGTTCTGTTAACTCTACATGATCAAGAATTTTTTGCGCCTCACCCTGTAATAATTTACCAGCGTCTGTAATTTCAATATGACGACCAATGCGATGAAATAATCTCACCCCATATCCTGTTTCCAGGCTTTGGATAGCAGCACTGACTGCGGGTTGAGTGATATAAAGTGCTTCAGCTGCACGGGTAAAGTGCAGCATTTCTGCTACTGCTAAAAAAATTCGCAACTGTTCCAGCGTCATTTTGACTATATGCAAGCTTGTATGGTAGTGATTTTGAACACCTTGGAAGCATTATACGGTAAATTTACCGGAAAATAGTAGATAACCGTAAATGTTCTTAATGACGTGGTGACAGTCATATCGAAGAAACCATAAATTCAGTTTATGGATTTAACAAAAAAGACTGTTTGCTCTTATTAATGATCGGACATAGAGTGAAACTATGCCTCTAATAAGAGTGCAGAACTACACTACTTTCTGAAACTACGAATTTTCAACACTCAAAGCCTTCATGTCACTGTTACAGATGGTTGAGAGTTACTACTTACCATTAAGGAGACATGACGTACCCATGAGCGGATTATTAACTGCTATTCCTATAGGACTGACTGCTTTCGCTGCTACCAATCTCGATGATATCGTCGTCCTATCACTGTTTTTTTCACAAATAAATACTTGCTTTCGCAGTTGTCACATCGTCTTCGGTCAGTACTTAGGTTTTAGTGCGTTAGTGGTGGCAAGTTTACCAGGCTTTTTTGGCAAGTTCATCCTCCCAGAATCTTGGATTGGGTTACTCGGTATTATTCCCATCATCATTGGTATTAATCGCTTACTAAATCAAGAAACTAATGAAACAGAAGATGTAAACACTCCTGAATCTTCGTCAGCTTGGTGGAGCAATTTTCTTTCACCTCAAACCTATAGTGTAGCAGCAGTTACAATCGCTAATGGCAGTGACAACATTAGTATTTATATGCCAATGTTTGCCACAAATACATGGGATAGCTTACTTGTGATTTTGATAGTATTTTTCGTAATGGTAGGTGTGTGGTGCTATACAGCTTATTGCTTAACTCAGGTAAAAGCGATCGCTTTAACAATCACTCGCTACGGTAATTCTTTAGTTCCCTTTATTTTAATGGGATTGGGTGTTTCTATTTTAATAGAAAGTCATACTTTAGAAACTCCTGCTTTACTTCTCATCACCTGTTTAAGTCTTGGTTCTTACCTATTAATTCTCGGCAAAAATAACTGGCTAGAAAATTATAGATTCTCTTTACCGGAACTACCACTGCAAAAATTGACGATTAAATAAGTGGTATTAATTGAATAGATATATTAAACAAGAATCTTGAATAAACACCAAAGAGTCAGAATTTTTATGGCTCTTTTATTTATTTTAATTTATATTTCTATCGGCTTAAAACAAATGTGTTCTAAAATCTAATTATGAATTTCCATAAAAACAATTGATTAAAAATCATAATTCCATCACTAAATTGAATCAAGTAAAAATAAATAGCGTTTAATGGACAAATATATTAGTGATATAGTCTTAATAAAATAAAAATAATTAAATACTAAAAAATTCAATAGCTACTTAAGCACATAAATCTTATGAAAATAGAGACACAAAAATTAGAAGTAAAGAATTTAGAAAAAAAGAAATACCGCTCAGACCGAGTTCGGGATCACTTAGCAAATGAACGTACTTATCTAGCATGGATGCGGAGTGGTATTGCCCTCATGGGTTTTGGTGTTTTAATTGTGCGGTTGCGGATGATTTCACCTCCATTAGCACCACAACCTCCTGGTAATGGTTGGAAGTTAGGTTTAGCATTTGCGATTGTAGGGGTATTGACAGTAATACTTTCAACACAGCATTATTTCGCTGTTCGCCGAGATATTGATGAAGATACTTATCAACCACCAGATCGTTGGATACTTCTGGCGAGTCTAGCTGTAGTTATTCTGGGGATGGGAGTACTATACTATGTGTTTACGGTTCCTCTAGATTATCTGAATACTTTTATACTGGAATGATTTAGTTAATTTAAAAATACAAAAACCCAGTAATAATACCCTAAAATTCTATTGATTTTCCTAGATTGTATTTGTCAAATTAATTTGTAATTGATCAGGAATTATACAATTGGCATATTAGTAGAGTGTGTTACCTGTTACCGAATTATCGAGTCTGATACACTCTACATGAAACATTAACTGTGACACGCAGCTATTGAGAAGGGGGTAAACAAAAACTTTTCAGCAAAACCTAAATATTAACGTTTTGCACCAGGCTATTTCTAGTACTGGTTTTTTAATGTTTAAATTAATAAATTCATTTTATCGTTTTAACAAGAAAGAGTATTTGCTCTTATCTTAGCCAGATCATATTATTGATTTTATCAGCTACTAAGCTTACCTATTTAAGAAATAAATTACATCTGCAATTGATGGTAATAGCTGCAACTAGCTTCTGAAATAATTTCGATAAATCACTGAGGAGAAAAACTATGAATTGGCTAATTGGGACATTACTTATTGGCATATCTGCGGCTTTTGCAACGACGTTTGATGATAACTTATACTTGACAGCTTTTTTTGGCAAAGTAAATCATATGTTTCGTCCCAAGCATATTATTATTGGCGAATTTATGGGGTTTACTACCTTAGTAATGGCTAGTCTTCCTGGTTTTTTTGGTGGTTTATTGCTTCCAGAAGCATGGATTGGATTGCTAGGGATTCTCCCAATCATGATTGGTATCAGTCATCTTATGAATCGAGAAGAGGAAGAAGATACTGTACAAGCCGTATCAGTTAACTTTGCTCATTCAGTCAAACATAAGCGTCATGAAAAAACATTATTAGCAACGCTCAAAGATCCCCAAACTTATCGCGTGTCTGCGGTAACAATTGCCAATGGCGGAAATAATATTGGTATTTATGTCCCGTTATTTGCCAGCAGCAATGTTCCCAGTCTGGCAGTAATTTTATGTGTTTGCTATTCAAGTATTGGACTGTGGTGTTTTCTTTCTTATAACCTGACTCGCAATCCTATCATGGCTTCTGTTATGACTCGATATGGTCGTAAAATCTTTCCTTTTGTATTAATATACTTGGGTTTATCTATCATGTTTAAAAGTGGAACTCATGAACTTGTACCTAATTTAGCAATGCTTTTTCAATAAATTATCTGTCGTAGATAAAAGCTTCAATCACACACATGAAAAATCTCAAAATCTCTTTAATGATTTTAATACTTTTGGTCAATTTAGTAATTGCTGTCCCCTCTTGGGCAGATGGAACTTCACACTTAAGTGCAAATTCTGACTATTTTATAGGACAAAAACTTATCTGGCTTTATAAAGCTCGTGCTGACTCTGAAAACACCCAAAGAATTCCTGTTGAAGTTATCAAATTAGGATCTAAGCAAGTACAAGTCAAGGTAGAAAAAGAGAAAAATGAGTTTGTTAATCGTTGGGTAAGTCGAGAACGGCTGGAAGTTGACAAAAGTGACAATTATTTTAAAAACCTGCAAGCATAATTTAATTAATAGAAGTGTTCATGAATCATTTAGAACTGCTATAAATAAATGACTACATCAACCAAATTATAGATTTGTAGTTTTAATAACCGACTGAAAATTAATCATCACTTTTATTTATCATCATGCAAAATAATAGTATTTGATTTTGGGGATGGATTGGTATTAATCTAAAGTCAAAGTGAATTGAACCCAAATTAAAAAATAATCTCGAATCCAAAAGGAATAAACGAATGTACAAACCAAACTCAGAAAAAGTAAATTCTTGGCTTTTAGGTGCTGTATTTATAGTATTTCTAACGGTATTTTCTCTTTTTGATCAATCCTCTGCTTTAGCTCAATCAGAAATACCATTAGTAGCTACAGAATCCATATCAACTCCAATAGTATCTCCTGAGCCAGTTGCCCCTCCAGTAGTTACTGTAGCTGCAAATGTTCAACGTCTATTAACAACCAATGAATGTGTTGGATGTAACTTAGTTGGAGCGCAACTGGACAATGCAAATCTGCAAGCAGCTAATTTGGCAGGTGCAAATCTACAAGAAGCAGAATTAGAAAGAGCCAATCTACAAGGAACAATTCTCACAGCAGCTAATTTACAGGGAGTAGATTTAAGTAAAGCAAATCTACAAGGGGCAAATTTGCAAGGGGCTAACTTATTTGATGCAGATTTAGAGGGAGCCAACCTACTAGGAACTGATTTGCAGGGAGCAAACTTACAAAAGGCAGATTTACAAAAAACAAATCTCACAAAAGCAAAAATACAAGGTGCAAACCTGCTAGGGGCTGATTTGGAAAATGCAATATTACCCGCAGGATTCACGAATTAATATCAGTAATTCCAAATGTCTAGCTAGATGCAATTGAGATAAGTAACAAGTGCAATCTCACCATTACTATTAAGTAAGGTGAGAATTTCGTTTTGTATTTTCTACAAAAAAAGATTAAGGTGCTGGATTAGGGTAACGGGTATGAATTGCATCTAATTCTGCGAAAATCTCTTTTTCTAGCACTACATTTACACTAGCTATATTTTCTTGCAATTGTGTCAAAGTTGTAGCACCAATAATTGTGCTTTTAACAAACCAGCGACTTTTGACAAAAGCGATCGCTAATTGAGCAGGTGTAATATTATACTTTTTACCCACTTCCACATAAGCAACTACAGCTTCCTGCACATTGGGTTTCAAATAACGTTGTCCAAAACCTGGAAATAGAGATATTCTCGTATTTTCTAATTGTTGATTTTCGATATACTTACCAGTCAAAAATCCAAACCCAAGAGGACTATAAGCCAATAAACCCACATCTGTATAACGAGAAACTTCAGCTAAACCTGATTCAAAATTACGATTGAGTAAATTGTAAGCATTTTGAGTTGTTAAAACTTTAGGTAATCCCAAATCATTAGCAATGCGAACAAACTCACTTACCCCCCAAGGCGTTTCATTGCTTAAACCCAAATAGCGAATCTTCCCAGCTTTAATCACATCAGCAAACGCCTGTAACTGTTCCGCAATAGGCACCGTTTCCCTTTCTAATTCTGGATTATAACTTGTCTGTCCAAATGTAGGGACATAACGATCAGGCCAATGAATTTGATACAAATCTATGTAATCAGTTTGTAATCTCTGCAAACTATCATCTACTGCCTGTGTAATATTATCACGGTCAACTTTATTATTTCCGCCCCTCAACCAGGAAAAAGGACGACCAGGACCTGCAATTTTAGTCGCAACTATCAGTTGATCTCGTTGCTGTTTCTTCAACCATTCACCAATATAAGCCTCTGTTTTTCCTTGGGTTTCACCACGAGGAGGTACAGGGTACATCTCCGCAGCATCTAGGAAATTTATTCCTTGGGTAATCGCATAGTCGAGTTGTTGATGTGCATCCTCAATCGTATTTTGATGCCCATAGGTCATAGTTCCCAAGCAAATTTCTGAAACCTTGAGGTTGCTTTCTCCCAGTTGGTTGTATTTCATAAGATTTGGATAATTCTCCTTAATTACTTTTTGCTACAAAAACTAAAAATATGACCATTCTATGTAACCACACTAAATCTACCGATTTACCGGAGTTAATGACTAAAAACGTATATTATCATACAAAACTGAGACAAACAACCCTTTGTAGCAATTAATTTAGAACTACAAAAAATGTATCCGCTAATACTCCAATTTTAGGTTGTTTATGAAATATTGCTACTTATCAATCATTAACTACAGTAACTCAATCAAGTTACCGTATATTTTTGCAACATGAGGTAATTGTCTCACTACTATAGGCTTTTATGTCATTACAAATACAAAACTAACTTAGATAGACCTAAATGACAGGAAAGTTCTATCTGAGCAATTCTCTTCTTTTCCTTATTTAAGTGCGAAACCCTTTGTGATTTGGTGCTGAATTAAATTTTGTGTGTGTGTAAGGTTATCAAAATGAAAAAAACTGCTTGGAATTTATTGCTTACTTTGCCAATGTCTGTATTCCTGTTAGTTTTAGCAGCTAGTACAAAAACTCTTGCCAGTGAACTAGGAGGAAAAAATCAAACAGCAGGTAAAGAGGCTTTATCACCTGTCAGCATCAATATTCCTAAATCTGACAACGTTACTCAAATAATTGCTCAAAAAGAACCTTCCTCTTCAATTGATGAATCACAACTTACATCCGTATCCCAACTTTCAGATGTACAACCGACTGACTGGGCTTTTCAAGCTTTGCAATCTTTAGTAGAACGCTATGGTTGTATAGTTGGTTATCCAAATGGCACATTTAAAGGTAATCGTGCCTTAAGTCGCTATGAATTTGCAGCAGGATTAAATGCTTGTTTAGATCAAGTTAACAAACTCATTGCATCATCTACATCTGATCTGGCTGTAAAAACAGATTTGGAAACCATACAGCGTCTAACAGAAGAATTTAACACCGAACTTGCTCAATTACGTGGGAGATTAGATAGTTTAGAAGCACGTACAGCAGAAGTAGAAGCCAATCAGTTCTCGACAACAACCACACTGAGTGGTCAGGTTCAGTTCGTACTTGGAGGGGTTTTAGCGGGCAATAACGTGATCACCAAACAACCCGCACCTCGTACCATTACATTTCAAGACCAGGCTCGTTTAGTATTAAACACCAGTTTTACTGGTGAAGATCAACTACGGTTAACACTCTCAGGCGGAAATATTGAGTCTTTAGGGACTACTAGAAGAGGAATTTTTGGAACCTTTGACGGAAGAACTGCCGATAATCGCAGCCCTCGTTTTGAACCCAATCAGATTATTCTTGGTGGTGTCCGTTATCGGTTTCCAATTGGGAAAAAGACACAATTTAACATTTTTGCTCAGTCAGATGGATCCAATGAAATCGGTTTAAGTGGTCCTACTAACCCATTTGAAGGTTCTGCTTCTAATGGAATATCACGATTTTCCCGGCGAAATATGGTCTATAATTATGGAGATACAGGTCCGGGAATTGCCATACTCCATAACCTGAGTGACCAGTGGCAATTAGGAGTATCATACAGTGCGCCTAATGGTGATAATCCTCTACCTAATAATGGCTTATTTACAGGCAGATATGTGGCTTTCGGACAAGTAACATACTTTAGCCCCAAGAAAAATTTTCGCCTTGGTTTAAGTTACGCTAATACTTACAGTCCACCAGGTGCAACTGGTCAAAGTGGAACTAATTTTGGACCTGCTGCTGGTAGTAACTTGGCAAACAGTACCGTAGCTGAAGCAGGAACTGTGGGAAACCTTTATGGCATTGGGGCATTATATAAAGTTAATCCAAGGTTAGCAGTCAATGGTTTTGTGGGCTATTCAGCCCATCGTTATTTGGGACATGGAGATGGTCAAGTCTGGAACTGGGGAACAGGACTAACATTTCCCGATTTAGGAAAGAAAGGTAGCTTAGGGGCTATTTTTGTGGGTCGGGCACCTACACTGACTCGTTTGAGTTCAAATGTAGATTTGGGAGCGGGTAAGGGTCAAGCGGATAAAGATACTTCACTGCACATTGAGGGATGGTATCAATATAAACTCACTGACAATATTGAAGTTACTCCTGGATTTATTTGGGTAACAGCACCAGATTCAGATGCCAGCAACCCTGCTAGTTTAGTAGGTTGGCTGCGTACTACCTTCAGGTTTTAATGCTTCTGATAGCGTAGCGTGGCGCAAGCCATATCAAAATTTACAGGATTTAAAGATTTACAGAATTTCTCCTTCAAAGTTCTTTAATCCTGTTAATCATTTACAGCAAGAATTACGAATTATGACCAACCCAACTGAATTACTCAATGATCGGTATGGTAACGACAAATTTAATCCAAATATTCCTTGGAGTGACACATTAGAAACTCTGTTATCCCATCGTTCAATTCGTGCCTATTTACCTGATGCTTTACCCCTAGGAACTTTAGAAGTTTTAATTGCTGCTGCTCAATCTGCTTCTAGTTCCTCTAATCTCCAAACTTGGAGTGTAGTAGCAGTAGAAGATGAAAATCGTAAAGAAGAGTTATCAAAGCTGGCTAATAATCAAGTTCATATTCGCCAAAGTCCTCTATTTTTAGTGTGGTTAGCAGATTTGGCAAGACTGACATATACTGCCGAAAATGCTGGAATACCCCATGAGGGTTTAGATTATTTAGAAATGTTTTTGATGGCGGCTATAGATGCGGCTTTAGCAGCCCAAAATGCAGTAGTAGCGGCAGAATCTCTTGGTTTAGGAACAGTTTATATAGGTGCATTACGAAACAAACCAGAAGAAGTTGCACAATTACTAAATTTGCCTTCTCACGTAGTTGCAGTGTTTGGGTTATGTGTTGGTTATGCCGATCCAATTGTGAATGTAGCTGTTAAACCACGTTTGCCTCAGTCGGTAGTGCTACATAGGGAAACTTATCAACTTGCAAAACAAAATGAAGGAATTTCTCTTTACAATCAAATTATGAGAGATTTTTATGTTTCGCAGAAAATGAATATTCCTGGTGATTGGTCGGAACATTCTAGCAAAAGAGTAGCATTTGCTGAGTCTTTATCAGGTCGGGACAGGTTACAGGAGGCTTTGAATAATCTGGGTTTTGAACTACGTTAAATACAGTAGAATTCAGGCTTTGCTGTCAGCTTTATTTAGCAGGGTAAGAGCATCTCAATTAGGCTTGACATAAGGGATGTGAGGAATCTAATGTAGAGTCAAGAAAACAACAACTGAGAACTTGAATCATGTAATTGTTGTCCATACCAGTGCGTTTCATTTTTTGGCGGAGACTACGTTTGTAAGTTTGTTCGCGATTGAGAGCATTGAGAGCAATGCGCCGTAAAAGAGCAAAATTACGGGGACTATGGAAAGAGCGAATACGGCAGGAATCCTCAGCAAAAGTGCAATCAAGAGTCCAATGAGCTTGGTTTTCAATCCCCCAGTGTTTACGGATAGCCCGACCTAAAAGTTGAGCATCACTGGGTAAAGAAGAGAGATAAAATTGAACTTCACGAGTAGTTTTATTCCAAAGACGACGCTCCCGAACAACCATGACTACAGTTTGAAGTCCAGCCCAGATTTTGGGTTGGTAAAGTTCACCAACAGCCGAAATAGGAACAGACCAAACTTGACGGATTTCCGTGCGGTGATGTCCTTTCTCAATGCGGTGATCGTAACTGACATCAATGCCTTGAAAATCCTGTGTAGATGATGTTTCAAACCATTGTTTTACCTGATTATAGAGAGTTGGATGATTTGCCTTGAGTGCTAAAACATAATCTGCTTTTTTATCAATAATCTTTTTGGCAATCTCAGTTTGAGTCCCCATTGCATCAATAGTGATAATAGCTCCTGTCATATCCAATAATTCTAATAATGCCGGAATTGCTGTAATCTCATTGGATTTATCTTCCACTTTCATCTGTGCCAAGACCAAATTCTGTTCACTTGCCCAGGCACTAACAACGTGCAGTGCTGATTTCCCTTGATTTCGGTTGTAAGAACCCCTAATGGTCTTCCCATCTATGGGAATTATCTCTCCTCCCATGTTTGTGACTAGGCTTTCTATCCATCTGCTGAAACAACGATTTAATTCTTCAGGGTTAATGAACTCAAATACCCTTCGGAATGTGTCATCTGAGGGGATGCCATTTGGTAGTTCTAAAAACTCTTCCAACCACTCCTGCTTGCTGATGCCGTAGTTCTCTATGTCTTCCCATCCTTGCGCTCCTCCTATCACTGCCAGAATTGCAATCACCAGGATATCTGTAAGTTGATGTTTCTTTGTTCGCTCTACTCTTGGGTCTTTGATGTCTCCAAAATTCTCGACTAAACTCTTTTGAATTGCTTCTATGGATGCCACCTGTACTGGCTTTGACTGACGGCAATTTCTCTTCTTGGAATCACTTGATTTAGTTTCAAATCCTGCCGACATAAAGTTTCTTTCCCGGTGTTTTCAGAGCGATTGCATTGCTTTCATCCCATGTCTTTTGCTCTGCTGTCAAGTGTATTTTTTATCCCTTTGCTTATGCTTATCTTAGTCATTTTGTCAAGTTCATACTATACCAAATTAGATGAGCTTACCCTGCTTTATTTAGCTACAATATTCTGTAACTATTAAAGAGAGATGATTTTACAAAAAAGAGAATAGGGAACAAATAAGAAACTTTAGTTCTGAGTTGAAAGCTCAGGCTACAAAAAATAGTGTCATTATTTCAATGTCATATTGAAAAACATGAATTTTTTTCGGTTAAAAGTTGCCCCGTCCCTGTTCCCTCTGAATTGATGTGAGCAATTAATTAGTTAATTGTCGAAATTTTGAATGTTGTAAATCCCCACTTGTCTATGGGGATTTTTTGTACATTTATTCTAAAAAATACTTGCATTTTTTATCTAATTATGCCAGACTAATATAAAGATACGATATTCCTACCGATTTACTGTAGATTATATCTAGGACAGAGTTAAACAAAAGGCGTATTGGTATCAATGTCAGGACTTACGCAACTGGCACATTGGTATTGTGCGTCAGATGTCGATAATCTGTTTATTTGCAAGATTTATGCAATCTGACGTGGTTGATGAGCTTGCCGAACCACATCCTACAACAGATTTTTAGTGTGACACGCAGCTTTAGTCCTAAATGTCACATACTTATGTACTGAAGCTTTTGTTTGAGAAACATTGAAGCAGATAAACAGTATCGAAATTTCGGTTGGAAAGAATGTTATGCGATCGCAGCCTCTATTTCGTTGATAGATTTGCTGAGGCTGGCCAATAAAAAATATAAAATGAGAGGTTTTGAATATGACTAATGAAGTACAAGGAATGCAATTAAATCTAAAAGGGCTGAAAAAATCTTTTGGAAACAAAACTGTTTTAGAAGGAATTAATTTGGAGATTCAGCCAGGAGAATTTGTGGCCATTGTGGGACGAAGTGGCTGTGGTAAAAGTACAATGTTGCGTTTAGTTGCTGGGTTAGATGCTCCTAGCGACGGGGATATTTTGTTAAATGGTAAATATAATGAGCAGCGCATTAATCCAACTATCCGCATGATGTTTCAAGATGCACGACTTTTACCTTGGCAACGAGTGTTAACAAATGTAGAGTTAGGTTTATTAGGTTCTAACTCCAAAGTTTATGCCAAGCAAACCGCTGTACACATGCTGCGTGCAGTGGGGTTAGAAGACCGCGTCCTCGAATGGCCTTCCGTCCTTTCCGGTGGACAACAGCAACGGGTAGCTTTAGCTAGGGCATTGGCAACTAAACCTTCTTTATTACTACTAGATGAACCCTTGGGGGCGTTGGATGCCCTAACCAGAATTGAAATGCAGCAATTATTAGAACGTTTGTGGCAAGAACAAGGATTTACAGCACTGTTAATTACCCATGATGTTGAAGAAGCGGTTGTACTAGCAGACCGAGTAATTTTGCTTGAAAATGGTCAAATTAGTATGAATCTGAAAATTGACCTGCCACGTCCACGGGCTAGAGGAGATGCAAAGTTTGCAAAAACTGTGGAGAGAATCTTAGACAGAGTAATGGGTAAACAAAAATCCCCACAAAAAGAATTGATAGCCGAATCTCCTTATTTGCTGAGTTCAATGTCTGCATAAATGCTGAAATTAGAAACTACCTGGAGACAGTATTATGGCTATTGCCATAGAATGTCCACACAAAAGCAAATTTGCACAGATACGCGAGAAATCCAGGTATCCTGTGATAGATACCGATGTTCATACCCAGGAATTTCCCCCCGCGTTCTTAGATTATTTGGAATTGGTCGCTGGAACTGAAATCGTAGACCGCTTTTAACAGCATTTACCTGATGTCTGATTGCAGTGATTCTCATGCACAGTCCCCAAGAAGCAATTGAGGAGTGGGAATATGCAGTCAAGATACTCGGATTAAAAGCGATTCAAATTCCTGGTCATGTGCGGCGTGCGATCGCTGTATTCCCAAAATTGCCCATATTTTTAATAGAAAATCTCATCCTTTTGGCGATCGCGTTAAAGCTTTTTTAGGTTCTGATTTTGGTTATTGGGATGTGCCAGATATTACTGCCGTTGTTACTAATTCCTACTCTTTTGTAGTAAAACTTACGCAAGTTTCACACTAAACATCTATTTTATGGTGCTTGAGAATTAATTAAATTTTGAATTGAAGCCAAGTTAAAAAGAGGTAAATAAATTTATGGAAGATTGGCAAAATAAGTTTGAATCATGGAAAGTCCGACGTATAAACCGTCGTAACACACTATTTTTTCTTGGACACAGCTTAGTCTTATCTATTCTGCTATTTAGTTGCAGTAACTCACCAAATAACACTCAAAAACAAGCAAATTCTTCTACAGATAACACAACTACTACAACTGCTGCTAGTGATAGTAATACTAAAAAAGTAGTCCGAATTGTCCGCTCAAAACAACTGACAGCCCTAGCAGTTTTAGAACAAAAAGGTACTCTTACAAAACGATTAGAATCGCTAGGTTACAAAGTCAAATGGCCTGAATTTGCTGCCGGACCCCAACAGCTAGAAGCTTTAAATGCAGGTGGACTTGATATTGCTTCTACCGCAGAATCACCCCCCGTTTTTTCTCAGGCTGCTGGATCACCTCTTGTATACTTAGCCGCCAACTCTTCAGATGGTCAAGCAATTTCACTTTTAGTTCCTGTTAATTCCCCAGTTAAAAACTTCCAAGATTTAAAAGGTAAAAAAATTGCTTTTCAAAAAGCATCAATAGGTCATTACCTGACAGTGAGAGCAGTAGAAAAAGCAGGGATGAAACTGGGTGATATAGAGTCAGTGTTTCTAGCACCTCCCGAT
The DNA here is from genome assembly GCF_057568715.1 of Anabaena sp. EIM26. NCBI lineage: Bacteria > Bacillati > Cyanobacteriota > Cyanophyceae > Nostocales > Nostocaceae > Anabaena > Anabaena sp. EIM26. The sequence continues at coordinate 133,483 of NZ_JBWNLG010000002.1, forward strand.
GCAAATGTAGCATTCAGTCAAAAGAAAGTAGATGCTTGGTTTATCTGGGAGCCATTTGTGACTAGAAATGTACAAAATAAAGTTGGTCGTGTTCTTATAGATGGTAGTGGTGGATTGCGAGACACTAACAATTTTTATAGTACAAACCGTAAATTCTATCAAGAAAACCCTGAAGTAATTAAAATATTTCTGGAGGAATTACAAAAAGCTCAAGTCTGGGCAAAGAATAATCCTAAAGAAATTGCTCAATTGCTCACTTCGGCAACGCAGCTTGATGTACCAACATTAGAAAAAATGCATAGTAAATACGATTTTGCTTTAGTACCCATTAATGAAGAAGTAATCAATAAACAACAAGAAGTTGCCGATAAATGGTTAAGTTTAGGATTAATACCCAAAAAGGTAAATGTCAGAGATGGTTTTTTAACTCCTGAACAATATGCAGAAATTACGCCCAAAGAAGTGCTTGCTCAAAAATAGCCATTATTTTTGTTGAACTTGAAATTAATTTTTAATTATGCCAACACTCACTTTAACTAACTTTCAAATTACTCCCATTAATGCACCATTGGGAGCAGTTGTCACTGGATTGGATGCTGAAAAATCTCTTGCACCTGAAGCAATTTTACAGATTAAACAAGCATTACGTGATTATCATATTCTCATCTTCAAAAATCAAACTCTCAATAATGAGCAATTTTTAAACTTCGTGTTTAACTTTGGCTCATTATTTGTACCACCAGATGATGTTCCAGTTCTAGCTTCTCAGCCAGGAGTCACACCAGTAATTATTCCTGTTTCTAATGTTGATGGTGGCTACACTGGTACAGGTGAATTAGCTTTTCATTCTGATCACAAATGGACACCCTATCCTTCCAATGGTTCTCTACTCTATGCTTTAGAAGTTCCATCTGAAGGTGGAGATACCTCTTGGTTAAATCTGAATTTAGCTTATGAAACTTTGGATGATTCCACAAAGAAAAAAATTGCAGATTTGCGGTTGATTACTTATAACCCATTTTTAAATAAACCAGGAGAACCCCGCAGAAAATATCGTGAGGATAAAAATATTCCTCTAATTAGTCCTATATTCCCCCACCCATTAGTCAGAACACATCCTGAAAGTGGCAAAAAGATTTTATATTTAGATTACGCCACAGAAGTTGAAGTTGTTGGTTTAGAACCTCAAGAAGGTAAAGAATTAATTGAACAATTGAGAGAACATCTTTACCAACCTCAGTTTTATTATCAACATAAATGGTCTGTTGGTGATATTGTCTACTGGGATAATCAATCTACTTTGCATTACCGTCAAGCTTTTAATCCTAATCAACGTCGGGTGATGAAACGGATTAGTTTAGCAGGTAGTCGCCCATTTTAGGTTCTGTGTTTTAGCTATAGGACTTACTCAATAACCAATTCAAAATCCAAAATTGTGTGACCGAAAATTTCAGATTTTGAATTTTAGATTTTAGATTAGGAATTTTCGGTACAAGCCCCACCTCTTCAGGGCGGAATTAATCCAAAATACTCGCTGCGCTGTGTACGCTTCGCTAACGTAAATCCAAAATAAATTGACTTGCTAAAATGACAACAATTCCTGCATACGATCCAACCTTATTTGAAGGTGCTGCGTTGTATTATGGTCAATATAGACCTAAGTATCCACTTGCGTTATTTGATTTATTGATAGATAAATTTCATCTTAATGGTAAAGGAAGACTACTAGACCTGGGGTGTGGTACTGGTTTAATTACCATTCCCTTACGCCATAGTTTTGAGGAAGTTATTGGTCTTGATCCAGATGCAGAAATGCTCCAAGTTGCTCAAGAACAAGCAGCAGAAGTTGGTACAGAAAATATCAGTTGGGTACATGATAGAGCCGAAAATCTCTCTCCTGCTGTAGGTAAATTCCGTTTTGTCACCATTGGCAGAGCTTTTTGCCTCCCTTCATTTATAGGTGAAAATCGCGCTAACTTTGAAGCTGATTTAAAAGAATCTCTGCTTGCAGTTGAACCATCAGGACAGTTTATAGAAGAACTGCCGATTACAGTTATTGCTGCTTGGAAATGAGATTAATCATTCAAAAATCAAACAATTTCAAATTTAGTGAGGAAGCATAATCATGAACTTCAATTTACCACGACGCACAGTTTTACAAAAAATCGTTCAATACTCAGTATCAGCATTAGCTTTAGTTTCTCTGGGTGTACCGATTTCTAATAATATTGTCGAAGCCCAAAATACAACTAATAAAACAGGTATTAAAACCAAAGTAGTACGACTTGCTTATCAAACTTCTGGCGATATTGTGAAGATCAAAGGAGTAGTAGATAAGCGTCTTAAACCTTTAGGTGTCAAGGTAGAATGGTCTCCATTTCCTGCTGGGCCACAACTCATGGAAGCGATGAATGCAAATAGAATTGATATTGGTTCTGTAGGAGAAACACCACCAATTTTTGCACAAGCTGCTGGTGCAAAATTAGTTTATATTGCTGGCCGTAAACCCAGTAAAGGTGAAGGTAGTGCTATTGTTGTCCAGGCAAATTCTCCTATTAAAACAGTTAAGGATCTTAAAGGTAAAAAAGTTGTTTTTCAAAAAGGATCTGCTTCACATTATTTACTACTCCGAGCATTAGGTGAAGTAGGTTTAAAATTTAGTGATATTCAAGCCGTGAGTTTAACTCCTGCTGAAGCCCGTGATGCCTTTATTCAAAAAAAAATTGATGCTTGGGTAGCTTGGGACCCTTCTATTGCCTTCGTCCAGAAAAATGCTAATGCTCGTGTTTTGAGAAATGCTTCAGGAATTGCTACTCAGGGTGGTTTTTATATGGCTAGACGTAATTTTGCTGTTGAAAACCCGGAAGTTGTGCGAATAGTTTTAGAAGAAGTTGATAAGTTAGGAGAATGGGCAGAATCTAATCCTAATGAAGTTGTAAAAATTCTTGCTCCTGAATTAAAACTTGATCCGTCACTATTAGGAGTGGTAGTTCGTAGACGTACATTCCGATTACGACCTATTAATTCATCTCTGATTGCTGAACAACAACGTATTGCTGATTTGTTTTATAAAGAAAAAGTTATTCCTAAACAGATTGCCATCAGAGAATCTGTTCTCAGTTCTCAACAATATGCAGCTATTACACCCCAAAGAATTAGTCAGAAATAATTTGTGTTGATTTTTTCACATTTTGACGGCGGCTAAATACCGCCCATAACTGTAATCTTAATCAATGAAAAATGGTCATGAAAATTTATTCTACTGATTTTTCGTCTAAATATTCAATGAAAAAAAGTAAGTTCCATTTTAAGTTTTTCCAAAATCGCTATTTTCAATCATTCATACCCTGGATTGTACCAATAACAATCATTATAGTCTGGCAACTTTTGTCGGCCATTGGTGTTATTCCCACAAGAATATTACCAGCGCCTTTAGCAGTTGTCACTGCTGCTATTAAATTGGCTCAAACAGGTGAACTTTTTAGGAATATTGGTATTAGTTCTTTACGGGCAATATCTGGTTTTTTACTTGGAGGGAGTATAGGCTTTAGTTTAGGTTTACTTAATGGTATTTCTCCCATTGCTGAAAAGTTATTAGATACATCCATGCAAATGCTTCGTAACATTCCTAACTTAGCATTAATTCCGCTGGTGATTTTGTGGTTTGGTATTGGGGATGAGGCGCGATTATTTCTTGTATCTTTAGGTGTAATGTTTCCCATTTATTTAAATACTTTTCACGGTATTCGTAGTGTCGATCATGGTTTGATAGAAATGGGTAAAATTTACGGCTTAAGTACTTGGGGGTTGTTCTGGCGAATTATTCTTCCAGGGGCTATGTCTTCGATTTTGGTGGGTGTACGTTTTTCTTTAGGGATTATGTGGTTGACACTCATCGTTGCAGAAACCATTGCTGCTGATTCAGGTATTGGCTATATGGCAATGAATGCAAGAGAATTCATGCAAACTGATGTAGTAGTCCTAAGTATTGTGTTATATGCCCTGTTCGGTAAGCTGGCTGATGTTGTGGCTAAAAGTCTAGAGAATTACTGGTTGCAGTGGAACCCCAGTTATTTGAAGGGTTAATACTAAATCTACACATATCCGATAGGTTTCCAGTATTTATTTGGTAAAGGTATTGCTTTTCTTAACCCATATATGTAATGATATGAGGCATCATCCATGTAATACGGTTTGCCGATAGATTTATCGTAGTTTGAGATTTAAAAGTTTTACAACCAGTATAAATAAGAATCATGGAAGTACTTTGGTTTATTCCCACTCATGGCGATGGACGCTATCTAGGAACTGCTATAGGTGGCAGGTCGGTCAACTTTGATTATTGGCGACAGATTGCCCAAGCCGTTGATCAATTAGGATTTACGGGTGCTTTATTACCTACAGGTCGTTCTTGTGAAGATGCCTGGGTGTTAGCATCAACTTTGGTAACTCATACTAAAAAAATGCGGTTTTTGGTGGCGATACGTCCAGGGTTGATGTCACCGGGGATAGCGGCAAGAATGGCGGCGACTTTTGATCGGATTTCTGGCGGGCGGTTATTAATTAATGTGGTAACTGGTGGTGATCCCGTAGAATTGGCGGGAGATGGTTTGCACCTTAGTCATGACGATCGCTATAAACTGACAGATGAGTTTTTATCAGTTTGGCGGGAAATAGCTGCGGGTGAGGTTGCTAACTTTGAAGGTGATTATCTCAACATCAAAGAAGGTAAAATACTTTTTCCCCCCGTGCAGAAACCTTATCCACCTTTGTGGTTTGGTGGTTCGTCTCCTATTGCCCAAGAAATTGCTGCTAAACACGTTGATGTATACCTGACTTGGGGTGAACCACCTGCACAGGTAGCGGAAAAGATTACTTATTTAAGACGATTAGCCGCAGCAGAAGGGAGAACATTACGTTTTGGGATTCGTCTTCACGTGATTGTTAGAGAAACTGAGAGTCAAGCTTGGGATGCAGCCAATGATTTGATTCGTTATGTAGATGAAGATGCGATCGCTAAATCCCAACAAGCTTATGCCCGGATGGATTCAGTCGGACAACGGCGGATGAAGGAATTACATAACGGTAATCGTGAAGCTTTGGAAATCAGCCCAAATTTATGGGCAGGAATTGGTTTAGTTCGCGGTGGTGCTGGAACTGCGTTGGTAGGTGATCCAGATACCATTTCTAGAAGAATGCAAGAGTACGCAGATTTAGGAATTGATACTTTTATCTTCTCTGGTTATCCCCATTTAGAGGAAGCTTATCGGGTCGCAGAATTGCTTTTCCCTCGTTTACCTTTAGATAATTTACCAACAGTAGAACCGCAATTATTAAGTCCTTTTGGGGAAATTGTTGCTAATCGGGAATTTCCTAAACAGCAACCCAGGGAAAAAGCAGTTGCTACTATAGAATTAAGTCTTTGGTCAAAATCGCCCAGAGACACAGATAGAAAAAATAATTCAAATTAGAGGTTTTGTAACATGACTTATATTTTAGCGATTGCTGGTAGTCCTTCTCATCCTTCCAGAACCTACGGACTTTTAGAATATGCAACTCAATTTATTTCCCAGCAAGGGTTAGAAACAGATATCATTTCTGTGCGGGATTTACCTGCTGAAGATTTAGTTTATGGACGTTACAATAGTCCAGCTTTAGAAAAACCAAAAGCACTCCTAGAAAAAGCAAGTGGGGTAATTATCGCTACGCCAATTTACAAAGCTGCATACACTGGCTTACTCAAATCTTTTTTAGATTTATTACCCCAGAAAGCTTTGAATGGTAAAGTTTTACTTCCCTTAGCTACTGGAGGTACTATTGCTCATTTATTATCAATAGAATATGCCTTGAAACCTGTTTTAGGTGAATTAGGGGCAAGGCATATTTTAAGTACAGTTTATGCAGTGGATAAGCAAATTCAAATTCAAGCTGATGGCAATCTTCAATTAGATCAAGAACTGGAAGAACGCCTACAAGAAGTTTTAAAAGAATTTGTACAGACTGTAAATAATGCCCAGTTAGATGTCAAACAACTAACTTATAGTAATTAAAGGTATCTATGAATCAATACTCTGATTTGTTATCGGAACTATCTGATTTTCTTTATCCTCGTAGTCCATATTATGGGCAAATTAACTCGGAATACCTAGCATTTAATGCTCAACTCCAAGATTTTTCTCAACGAGTGAACTATATTTGCAATCTACAAACTGGTGGTAAACTTTCTTCAGAAGAGGCGTATAAACAAATTCAAGTCCTCTGGAAACAGCTAAAAACGACCAAGAAAAAAATATTAGTTTGAAGGAAAATATTAACCAAGTTTTAACTTACTAAATTATTTGTCATTTTACCAGAGGGGACAATCTGCACTCGGAATTGATAAATGCCTTCATAAGTGCGATTATGAAAAGGTGTTAAACCGACAGTGATTGTTTTACCAGCTACAACTGGTTTATCAAAGGTGACAATAAGAGTTTGCGGTTGATTTTCACTTTTGGCTAGGGTGACACCTAGCTTTTATTTTTGTCCATTTGTTTCTACAAAAGCAACACTATTTTTTTCATCGAAGTCAATAGTTTCCAATCCTTCTATTTGTGTGAGTGCTACTTGTATCAGTGGTACATTAGCAGTCCAAGCGGGTAATTGGATTGTGAAATAATAGGTTGCTCCCCAAGCACTAGTTCGATTATAGGTTGTTTTAACGAGATAGCAAACAGATTCCTGTACCCATAAATAGGGTTTTACACAGAGTTATAAAGCTGTTCATTTTTAAGTTAACGTGAGTTCGGTGTTAGGAGTTTCTCCTATGCCTACGGCACGGCTTCGCCGAATGGAGACGCTACGCGAACGGAGTTATGATTTTTAAGGGCGAGAGAATAAGGGTTTGAGACTCCTACTTGTGGCGAGTTTTCCACAAATTATCTTATGTCGAACTCACGTTAAGTGACCAAGTCTCGACAAAGGGGAAGCTGAATCTGAAATTCTGTTCCCTTCCCAGGTTCTGAGAATAAATCAAGTTTGCCACTATGGCGTTCTACTATTATTTGATAGCTAATTGATAATCCTAATCCTGTTCCTTGCCCAACTGGCTTGGTTGTAAAGAAGGGATCAAATACTCGTAGCTTCGTTTCTTCTCCCATGCCTAATCCATTATCTGCAATGTAGATTAAAACCCAATGATTATCTATCACATTAGTCCGAATAGTAATGGTAGGAATAAAATTACTTGGCTGATGAGTGATAGTCTCTTCTAAAGCATCTATAGCATTACTCAAAATATTTATAAATACCTGGTTTAGTTGTCCTGGCGAACAATCTACTACTGGTAAATTACCATATTCTTTATGAAGAGTAATCGTCGATTTGTGGGACTTTAACTTCAGCCGATGCTGCAAAATTAATAATGTATTTTCAATACCTTCATGGATATCGACTGATTTAATTTCTGCTTCATCTAAACGTGAGAAATTTCTTAAAGAATGCACAATATCTCTAATTCGTTCGCTGCCAAACCGCATAGAATTGAGTAATTGTGGCAGGTCATTACTAACAAAATCAAGTTCAAATTTTTCCATTGCCATCTGAACTGAATCTATCGGCTGGGGATAGGATTGCTGGTATATATAAACTGTATTCAATAAGCCTTGAACGTACTCCTCTAAACAGTTGAGATTACCATAAATAAAATTTACTGGATTATTAATTTCATGAGCAATTCCTGCTACCAATTGCCCTAAACTTGACATTTTTTCACTGTGAATCAATTGCATTTGTGTTTGTTGCAATTCTTTCAGTGCTTGTCGCAAATACTGAGTTTGAGTTTTTAGCTGTAATTCAGACTGTCGTAATTCTTCCTCGGCTTGTTTGCGTCGGGTGATATCAGTGTGAGAACCTGCTATGCGGTATGGTTTATTTTCAATATCTCGCACCAGTATTCCTCGGCAAAGTACCCAGAGATATTTACCGTTGCGATGTTGCAAGCGATATTCCTGTTCGTAAGTGGGAATTTGTCCTTCAAAGTATTGCCGAAAAGTTGTCAAAACGCGATCGCTATCATCAGGGTGTAAACGCTGTTTCCATTCCTCAAAGTGATTGGGGATCTCCATTTCCGCATATCCTAACATTTCTTTCCAGCGGGTAGAGAAGAAGACCTCATTTGTTTCTAGATTCCAGTCCCACAAACCATCATTTGATCCCTTGACTGCAAGTTCAAAGCTGGAACTAATTTTACCGAAATCTTTATAAGGATGAACCTGCAAAACCTGAAAGCAGTCATGGATTGATTGATAATTGAGGGGAATTGTCCAACCTTCCGATTTTGCTACGATCGCTGCGGGATGGTCTTTTGGTAATTTTAGTAATGCGATCGCAACTCTTTCTGCTAATTTACTCGAAGTTTGTTGGGTGACAGCAAAAGGCCATTCGGGATATAACCGGGTACTCAAAGCAAAGGGAAATTTTTCTCCATACTGTGACTGCTGATTAATGATTTTGAAATTTTTCAAGTCAACTTTTCCTTCTAAAGCCATCTGTTCTAATACGTTTGTAGAAATAGTTCCTGCATCTGCCTTACCTTGCCCAATCGCATATATTACTGCATCATGACTATTGGTGAAATGCAGACTTTGAAAATCCCGGTAAGGATTGATCCCCGCTTCTACAATTTCTCGCCATGCTGACCGCCAACCTCCAAAAGAGTTTTCCGCAACAGCAACAAAGTTTTTACCCCGCAAATCCGTCAGACTCTGAATATTGTCACAATCAGCCTTACAAAAAATTACCCCACCAAACATGGTGTAAGCTTTTCCCATCCGCAGTTGCTTTAAAGTTGCCAGCCGATTTACTCCATAAAGGGCTTCAAATTCCACATATATTCCCGGACTGGTAATCACAAACTCCACTGTATTATGTTCAATAGCAGCCTCAATTTGAGTGAAATTTAGAGGAACAATAATAAAGTGATATTCAGGAAGTTCTGAAGTAAGATAATCTGCTGTTTTTTGCCAAGTTTGTAGCGTGTTCTGGATATCTCGATGTGCTAAAACACCAATTTTAATCAGGAGTTTCATGGCTTGGTATTACTTAGTTGTATAAAGATAGAATTGAGCCTCCGGGCGTAATTTTTACTGCCACGCTGATAAATAGAATTACTAGGGTTATAAGTTATGCTCAAAGGAGATTTTAGTAAATATTTGATTTTTCACAATAAATATTCGTTTTCACAATCCCAGCCAATCATAGTGATTTTTGACAAATATGTACCCAATCATCGGCAGCCAAAAACATTGCACTCATGGATTGATTCCTCTGTAAGATGGAACGGAGTTTTGCACCTCTTACCCGCAAAGTGAAAGATTACCCACTCGTTATCAGTGTCAATCTAACTCCGGCAAGTTGATAGGTTTAACGTAGTTTGTTGCTACTTTAACAGAAAATTAAAAATAAGTAAAATAACTGAGGTATGCCCAATAGCTACAGCAGTTGCGAAAGTTGCCGCATATCATTAAAAACTATCTTCGCTCCAGCAGCAGTAAGAGCAGTGCGATAGCTATGTTGGGCATAACCAAAAACAGTCATGCCTGCCGCACATCCTGCTTGCACACCTGGTACAGAATCTTCAATAACAACACAATGTTCTGGATTTGTGTTCATTTGCTCCGCTGCATAGAGATACACATCAGGAAAAGGTTTAGGACGCGGAACATCATAACAACTATATATTTTTCCTTCAAATTGATGTAGAAGTCCCGTTAATTTCAAGGCCAGTTGAATATGGCGGTGGCTGTTATTTGATGCCACACATTTTGGTAATGTAATTTGCTCCAATAGTTCGGTAATGCCTGAAACTGCCTGTAATTCCTGCTGCAATGCAGCGAATTCTCGTTTCTTACAAAGTTCAATAAAATTTTGGGGCAATGGTTTCTCGTAGGATTGCTCAATAATCTCTAAACAGGTTTTGAAAGACTTTCCTATAAATTTTTGAGTTACTTCTGCATGGGTGATAGGAAAACCAACTTCAGTAAGCATTTCCGCGAAAATGCGATTTATAATTGGTTCGCTATCAACTAACACTCCATCGCAATCAAAGATTACAAGTTTGAACCCAGTTTTGCCCATATTGTTACCTCAAATTTACCATTGGATAGATATAGCAGATTACAGCCTTGATTAATCTTGATCTGATTGAGGAATTAAACCCATTTCAGTATATATGGGGTTTATGACTTCTCTAATATTGGGTAGTTTTATAGCAAAAAAATAGGTTCCAATCATACAAAAAATACCACCGAATAATAAGGCATTAGCAACACCAATTTGACTAGCTAATCCTCCAAAAAATAAATTTCCAAAAGGTAATATTCCCAAAAAAGTAGTCATAAATATACTAGTTACTCTTCCTCTTTTATCTTCTTCCACCAGAATTAATTGTAGAAAATTGCTAATTGAAGCTAGAGTCAGGGTGTTAGTTAATCCCACAATAAATATTAATACCAAAGAAATTTCTAGCTGTGTTGAGCGGGAAAATAATATTAATGATATTCCCAGCACTAGAGTAGAACTTGCCATAATTTTTTCTAGTCCTATTACTTTCTTCCTCTGGATTAGATAAATACCAGAAAATAAAGAACCAAAAGCTGTAGAAGTCATGAGAAACCCCATAGTTTCGGCATTGCCTTTGAGGACTTCTTTGGCAAATATCGGTAGGAGGTTGACATAGGTCATTGCCATAAAGCAAACTGTAATTTGCAATATTAAAATAGATTTGATAGGTAGAAAGTTGTATGCAAAATTAAATCCTTCTTTGAGGTTATACCACATTTTTGTAGATTTGGAGATAGATAAATTATGGAGATTTGATTTTATCTGCATAGTCAAAATAGCGAATATAAAAGGTAAATAGCTAATAGCATCTATTAGAAAACATAAAGCTGCTCCATTTCTAGCAATTATCAATCCCCCAATCATTGGGCTGACAAATTTAGCTGTATTAATTAAAAATGAATGCACAGCCATTGCGCTATAAGTATCACTTCTATTTTCTACTAATTTAGGGATAGTTACTTGACGTGCTGGTAAATCAAAAGCTTTTACTATGCCCTGAAGAATACCGATGATAATAATAGATGTAAAGTTAATTTGATTACTAACAGTTATAAAAGTCAGTGCCAAAGATAGAAAAATAGAAATTATCTGAGTAGTTAATAAAATATATCTTAAATTCCATCTATCTAGTAATACTCCTACTACTGGTGTGATAATCAAACCCATAGCTTGATTTGTAAACCCAGCTATACCAACTAACATGGGTGAATTCGTTAATTGATAAACCATCCATACCAAGGCAATTTGTGTCATCCAAGAGCCAAAAAAGGATAAGCTTTCCCCAATCAGAAAACAAGATAAATTGAGTGATTTAAGTGCTGATGGAATTTCAAAAAAAGATGATTTCTCCGTGATTTCTTTTAATGGGCTTCTATTCTTTTTTAACATTAATGTTGATATTTATCTATAAATGTGAGTAGAATTGGAGAAAACATTGGTCATTTGTTTTTTCCTGCTTCCCCTACTATTCTTTATCTGAAAGGGGGAGAATAAAGCAAACCACCTTTTGACCAAAGTTGATTTTGACCACGAGCTAAATTAAACTTTGTCTTAGCTCCCAGATTGCGATATCCTACAGCTTCAGGATTATCAAATACAGCTAATGCGATCGCTCGACAAATATCTACATCAATACCGCTATATTTACCATCAGTCCCCACAAAGCTAAATCCTGGCAATTCTCCACTCACACCACAGATAAGTTTGCCACGGCTTTTAATGACATTCGAGCGATCGCTAACTTGTGCTTCGGGATTGCTGGCTGTGGTTGCGGTTTTTTCTGAGTCACTACTACAAGCAGTGAGGGTTAATATAACGGGAGCAATGGCTAGAATGAAAGCAGATTTACGCATAGAGTTTATTACTGTTCTTGCAAGGTTGGACGAATTAAGATTTCATTGACATTCACACGCTGGGGCTGAGTAACGGCATAAACTATTGCTGCTGCTATGTCTTCACTTTCCAATGGTGTAATTGCCTTGCGCCGTTCTTCAAAGTTCTTTTTCGCGGCCGAATCAGTAATATAATCGTTAATTTCTGTGTTGACTATACCAGGTTCAATGATGGTGACGCGGATATTTTCTTTAGATACTTCTTGGCGTAATGATTCTGAGAAGGCATTTACACCCCATTTTGTGACATTATATATACCCATACCTGCCCGTGCTGTCCGACCAGCTACGGAGGAAATATTGACGATATGCCCTGATTGTTGAGCTTTGAGGATGGGTAAGACAGCGTGAGTAGTATAAAGCAGTCCTAAAATATTGATGTCAATCATCCTTTGCCAGTCCGAGATATTTGCACCTTCGATTTTGCCTATTAGTGCTATACCTGCGTTGTTAACTAAAATATCTACTCGTCCAAATTCTGCATTGGCTTTTTGTACCAAGTTGTTCGCTTGATTTGCATCAGTTATATCTGCAATAACGGCTAATGCCTGTCCGTCATTATCAGTAATATGTTTTGCTACGGCCTCTAAACGCTCTACTCTCCTAGCTGCAATTACCACTTTTGCTCCCTCTGCTGCTAATGAAATAGCTGTAGCTTTACCAATTCCCGAAGAAGCCCCGGTAATAATAGCCACTTTCCCTTCTAATTTACCTACCATAGTGAACCCATTGATTAATATATTTAAAGTACGATAACTTTATCAAATTACCGTAAATTTAAGATCAAGCATCTCACAAATCACTAGAAAAAGCAAGAAAAGTAGCCTCCAATGCCGTAGCAATGTGTATAAATACCTGACTTGTAGCTAAACTAGAATCAACAAGGGTAAGCGGTTGCCCAGTATCACCACCATTACAAATCCGAGGATTGAGGGGAATTTTGCCTAAAAGCGGTGTTTGGAGTTCATTTGACAACGTTTCACCGCCACCACTGCCAAAAATCGGAATTTCTTCCCCATTTACGCCGATAAAATAGCTCATATTCTCGATAATACCGAGAACAGGAACACCCACTTGGCGAAACATATAAATACTGCGACGCACATCAGCAACAGCCACTTGTTGAGGTGTTGTTACCAATATCACCCCGCAAATCGGGCTTTCTTGCACAATCGTGATTTGAGCATCACCAGTACCAGGAGGCAAATCTATTAACAGATAGTCCAGTTCTCCCCACTCAACTGCATGGATAAATTGAGTAATGATTTTGTGTAATACAGGACCACGCCATGCTAGAGGATGATCCGGTTCTGCCAACAATCCTACAGATATGACTTTGATACCATAAGCTTCTAAGGGTAAAAATTTCTGACCATTAGCAGTATCAATCACTGCAACTTCCGATTTTCCTAGTCCCAACATCTGGGGAACATTTGGTCCATAGACATCAGCATCTAATAACCCAACTTTTGCTCCTGTTAACCTCAAGGCTGCTGCTAGATTAACTGCGGTTGTGGATTTACCCACACCTCCTTTACCGCTAGATATGGCTAATGTCGTTTTTACCCCTGGAATGGTACAAATTTGTATATAAGTTTTTTTACACCAAACCAATGATGATAATACTGATTTAATCTCTGCTTCTAAGTGCTGCTGATGAGAACCTATATACAAACGCAGATAAACATAGTTATCAACTATCCGCAGATTTCGTACCATTCCTAAACTAACGATATCGTTTTTGAGGGTGGGTTCAATTACTTGTTTCAGGAGTTGGATAACTTCTTTTTGTCGGAGATTAAAAGGATCTGTTTGTACTTCCGCTTGCACAGAACTATTATTCAAATCTAATTTTTTCAGCATTTTAGGATGATTAGGTATATAAAATCACAAAACAAGTGGTTAACTAACAGGATAATTACTTTTTTTAAAGAAAAGCTTGCATTTCAATTTCCTCTATGTGATATTTTAAGAGTAAATACGGTAACTCGATTGGTATACTGTAGTTTTATCATGAATTGACTTAAAGTTTAAATATTTTATTGACCTTTACAAGCAGGGTAATGTTGAGTAAATTCTCTCTATTCCGATTATTTGAAGTTGGAATCACTTTTCTTAAAAAATCGAACATTCGCAATTTTTCCTTACTATTTGCAGTTGGATTAAGCTTGACTTTAGCTATTTCTGCTTGTTCTCCCAACACCAGCGAAAACTCAGGAACAACTCAGACAGCTAATCCAAATACCAATTCCATTGCAACAAATAACAATACAGTAATTCGTATTGGCTACCAGAAAGCAGCAACTATTCTCTATGCACTGAAAGCAAAAGGAGAATTAGAAAAAGCCTTACAAACTTCTGGTGCTTCTGTTGCTTGGGTTGAATTTCCCGCAGGTCCGCCGATGTTAGAAGCTTTAAATGCTGGCAGTATTGACTTTGGTTACACCGGGGAAGCGCCGCCAATTTTTGCTCAAGCCGCAGGTACTCCTTTTGTTTATGTTGCCTATGATCCTTGGACTCCGAAAGCAGAAGCGATTATTGTCCATAAGGATTCACCTATTAAAAGTGTGGCTGATCTTAAAGGTAAAAAAGTAGCTTTTTCCAAAGGTTCAAATACTAATTATCTGGTAGTAAAAGCATTATAAAAAGCAGGATTAAAATACACCGATATCAAACCAACTTTTCTACCTCCAGCAGATGCTCGTGTAGCATTTGAAGGTAAAAATGTTGATGCTTGGGCAATTTGGGACCCATTTTTAGCCGCAGCCGAAAAAGCAACTGGCGCACGCACTCTCACAGATGCTACTGGATTAGCTCCCAATTTAGGTTATTATCTGGCTGCTAAATCTTTTGTAGAGAAAAATCCAGAAAGTTTAAAAACTGTTTTGGATGGAGTGAATAAAGTTAGCGATTGGGCAAAAAATAATCCAACTGAAGTAGCTCAATTACTCTCACCTGTATTGGGTATAGATGCGGCTGTTTTAGAAACAGCAGAAAAGCGGCGCGATTATGGTGTACTACCTCTGACAGAGGAAGTAATTAGCAAACAACAAGAAATTGCTGATACTTTTTATAAAATCAAATTGATTCCTAAAGAAATCAATGTTAAAGAAGTAGTTTGGCAAGAAAATAAATAATTTATAGTTGGTAATTGGTAATAGAAAAATTACTAATTATCAATTATTTCTAAAAATCTTCCTTGACTTTCTCTGCGCCCTCTGCGCCTCTGCGTGAGAAAAAAATTTTGAATTCTTAAAAGAGTGGTATATGGTAACAAACATCAATACACAGTGGCTAAAAACCGATGTTTTAGTAATTGGTGGTGGGACTGCGGGGACAATGGCAGGAATTAAAGCCAAACAAGCAAATCCTGATGCTGAGGTATTAATTTTAGAGAAAGCAAATATTCGTCGTAGTGGTGCGATCGCAATGGGAATGGATGGAGTTAATACAGCCGTTATTCCTGGCAATTCTACCCCAGAACAATACGTCCGCGAAGTCACCATTGCTAACGATGGCATTCTTCACCAAAAAGCAGTTTACGCAACCGGTAAATTAGGTTACGAAACCATTCAAGAATTAGAGAATTGGGGAGTTAAATTCCAAAAAGATCCCCAAGGAAATTATGATGTTAAACAAGTGCATCGAGTAGGAAAATATGTATTACCAATGCCAGAAGGTAAAGACTTAAAAACTATTCTTACCCGCCAAGTTAAACGCCATAAAGTGAAAGTCACAAACCGCGTTATGGCAACAAGAGTATTAGTAAAAAATGGTAGAGCCATTGGTACAGTTGGGTTTGACGTGCGCGGTGGTGATTTCGTAGTTATTCAAGCCAAAGCCGTCATACTTTCTACAGGCGCTTGTGGAAGATTAGGACTACCTGCATCTGGCTATCTTTATGGAACTTATGAAAATCCTACAAATGCCGGAGATGGTTATTCAATGGCTTATCATGCAGGAGCAGAATTGAGTAATATTGAATGTTTCCAAATCAACCCATTAATTAAAGATTATAATGGTCCAGCCTGTGCCTATGTTGCTGGGCCTTATGGAGCATATACCGCCAACGCTGAAGGAAACCGCTTCATTAATTGTGATTATTGGAGTGGACAAATGATGCTAGAGATTTGGAAAGAATTAAACTCTGGTAAAGGACCAATTCAAATGAAAATGACTCATTTGGATGAGGATACAATTTCCGAAATTGAGTCCGTTTTATGGGCAAATGAAAGACCGAGTAGAGAACGTTTTCATGAGGGCAGAGAGGAAGATTACCGCACTCATGGCGTAGAAATGAATATCTCAGAAATTGGCTTATGTAGTGGACATAGTGCTTCTGGTGTGTGGGTGAATGAAAAAGCAGAAACTACAGTACCCGGACTTTATGCAGCCGGAGATATGGCCAGCGTTCCTCATAATTATATGATTGGTGCATTTGTCTTTGGTCGGTTAGCAGGAGAAAATGCCATTGATTATATTGAAAATTTAGAACATATAGAACCAGATGCTGATTTTATGGAAACAGAAAAAGCGAGAATTTATGCACCATTAAATCAACCAAATGGTATTCCTCATACTCAAGTTGAATATAAATTACGCCGGATAGTAAATGATTATTTACAGCCTCCAAAATCCGGCAATAAAATGGAAATTGGGTTAAATAATTTTGTGCGTTATCATGAAATATTAGCCCAAATGGGAGCGCGTGATCCTCATGAACTGATGCGATGTATGGAAGTATATTTTATCCGTGATTGTGCAGAAATGGCAGCACGAGCATCTTTATATCGTCGGGAAAGTCGTTGGGGTTTATATCATTATCGGTTAGATTATCCAAATAAGAATAATGAAGAGTGGTTTTGTCATGTGAATTTGAAAAAGACTGAATTAGGAGAAATGATATTATTTAAACGTCAGATTGAACCTTATGTTGTGGCAGTTGATTTACAGCAAGAAGTTTATGATGTTGCAGTGAAATGAAAATAACGTATACATAAAATGCTTCAAGATTCCCAGGAAGTTGAATTAGTTAAACCAACTGCTGATTTGCATTCAGAATTTCTTGATATGATAAGAGAATATCACGAGGCTAGTGAAGCACGTATTTATGATCAGGATTTTTTGCAATTAATTCAGAGTGATTTTCTAGGTTACATTGAATATTTAGAAAATAGCTCACAAGGTATTGGATTAAAACCTGGTTTTGTACCTGCAACAACTTTTTGGTTGGTTCTAAATCGTAAAATCATTATGGGGGAAAGCCGATTACGTCACTGGTTAGTACCAAGTTTAGAACATTGGGGAGGACATATTGGCTATATGATTCGTCCTCTCCAAAGGCGTAAAGGATACGGTACAAAAATGCTCAATATGACTCTTAAACAAGCTAGAAAGATGGAATTAAATCGCGTTCTCTTAACCTGTAATCAAGATAATCATAGTTCTGCTCGTGTGATTCAAAAAAATAATGGTAAATTTGCAAGTGAGGGATTACTAGAAAGTAATAACAAAGTTATTCATCGTTATTGGATTGATTTGTGAAAATTTGATTGTAGATTTCTGTTAATTTCAATGCTACTAAATAAATCAAAGTAATTAAAGATGATCAAAGAAATAACACGCCGTGAATTTATCGCCACTGCTGCTTTAACAACTGGTTTTGCTCTAGCAGTACAACCTGTTTCAGCTAAAGTGATTACTACAGATACTAAAGGATTAATTGCTGGAGCAGTAAAAATTCCCGTCAAGGATGGGGAAATTCCAGCTTACACAGCGCAACCTGATCAGGGGGAAAATTTCCCAATTGTATTGGTAATTCAGGAAATTTTTGGTGTACATGAACATATACAGGATGTTGTTAGACGCTTTGCTAAGTTAGGGTATCTAGCGATCGCTCCCGAACTGTTCATCCGTCAAGGTGATGTTTCAAAATTAAGTAATATTAACGAAATTCGCGCCATTGTGTCCAAAGTTCCTGATGCTCAAGTGTTATCAGATTTAGATGATATTGTTACTTGGGCTGGGAAATCAGCGAAGGGTAACACTAATAAATTAGCAATTACAGGTTTTTGCTGGGGTGGTCGAATTACCTGGCTCTATGCAGCATATAATCCCAACGTCAAAGCAGGTGTGGCTTGGTACGGGAGAGTGGTAGGCAATGCTACCGAACTACAGCCTAAACATCCCATTGATATTGCTTCTGAACTCAAAGTCCCCGTGCTGGGACTCTATGGAGGTCAAGATACAGGTATTCCTGTGGACACAGTAGAACAAATACAAGAAAAGCTCAAATCCAGTAGCAGTAAATCGGAGATTATTGTTTATCCTGATGCACCTCACGCCTTTTTTGCCGATTATCGCCCTTCTTACCGCGAAAGAGAAGCCAAAGATGGATGGCAACGTCTCCAGAAATGGTTTAAACAGTATGGAGTGTCAGTAACCCCGCTCTGAAGAGACGGGGCTTGTAAGAGAAATCAAGCAAGCCGTACTGACCAGATTACCTAGCAATAGGTAGCCGTTATTTGAGTCATGACACCCTGGAATGCGTAGCTAGTTCCCTGCTCTGTCGCTGGTAATTAAACAGTTTTAAGGTCACTGAAACAGTGTTGCAAGCCTAACAAGCTCAGATAACAGAATCGAAGCTAACATCACCCGTTTTACGGAGTTTTTCAACCATGTCCAATTACGTTTTAATCGTCGATACAAACAAGAAACCATGCAATCCTGTTCATCCTGGAACAGCGCGACAATTGCTAAAACTAGGTCAAGCTGCTGTGTGGAGAAAATATCCATTCACCCTGATTCTAAAGGCAGAATCCCAGGAACTAACTAGACCAATCCAATTAAAAATTGACCCTGGTGCTAAAACTACTGGAATCGCGTTAGTTCAAGGGGCTAAAGTTGTTTTTGGTGCGGAAATCTCCCATAGAGGACAAAGCATAAAGGCATCCTTAGAATCAAGAAAAGGTATTCGTAGGGGTAGGCGAAAGCGACATACCCGATATCGTCAAGCTCGTTTCCTCAATAGAAAAAGGGCTGAAGGCTGGTTAGCTCCGAGCCTACAACACCGAGTTGAGACAACATCGACTTGGGTCAAAAAACTAATTAGATTCGCTCCCATTACAGGGATATCGCAAGAATTAGTCAGGTTCGATTTGCAGCAAATAGATAATCCCGAAATATCGGGTATTGAATATCAACAAGGGGAGTTGCAAGGTTACGAAGTTCGGGAATATTTACTGGAAAAGTGGGAGAGAAAATGCTCATATTGTGGCGTTAAAGATGTTCCTTTACAAGTAGAACACATCCATCCTAAAGCGAAGGGCGGAAGTAACAAAATCTCTAATTTATGCTTGGCTTGTGACTCTTGCAATAAAAAGAAAGGAACACTAGATATAGAGAAGTTTTTAGCTAAAAAACCAGATGTTTTAAAGAAGATTAAATCTCAATCTAAATGTTCACTTAAAGATGCCTCCGCAGTTAATTCTACTCGTTGGGCATTGTTCCACCGACTGAAAGAAACCGGATTACCCGTTGTTACTGCTTCAGGGGGCAAAACTAAATTCAATAGAACTCAGCTTCAACTTCCTAAAACTCATTGGATTGACGCGGCTTGTGTGGGGGATATTGATAGTTTGAAAGTGTTGATAACTAAACCACTATTAATCAAGGCAACAGGACATGGTACTCGTCAGATGTGTGGAACAGATAAATTTGGTTTTCCAACAAGACATAGAACAAATAAACAAATACATTTTGGTTTTCAAACTGGCGACATTGTGAAAGCAGTTGTTAAAACTGGGAAGAAAGTTGGTACTTACATTGGTCGAATAGCAACTAGAGCGACTGGGAGTTTTAATATTACGACCAATAAAGAAAAAATTCAAGGAATCTCACATAAATATTGTAAATCTATTCACAAAAAAGATGGTTACAGTTACTCATTTTGATAAATATCCACTGCGACTAAAGTCGCTTGAGGCGTTTTTCCTCCCCGGTCTAAAGACGCGGGGCTTCCAAACTACCAGGTTTTTTACGTGAGTTTCAATATTTCATGTTTTGATAGTCAACCTATTTAAATACTACCCATGTCAGAAAACTATCGTTTTGAAACCCTACAAGTCCATGCTGGACAGGAACCTGCTCCGGGAACTAATGCCCGCGCTGTACCAATTTATCAAACCACTTCCTACGTTTTTGATGATGCTGAACATGGAGCGCGGTTGTTTGCTCTCCAAGAGTTCGGTAACATTTATACCCGCATCATGAATCCGACAACGGATGTATTTGAAAAAAGAATTGCGGCTTTAGAAGGGGGTGTGGCAGCTTTAGCTACTTCCAGCGGTCAAGCAGCGCAATTTTTAGCAATAAGTACGATCGCACAAGCAGGAGATAATATTGTTTCTACCAGTTTCCTCTATGGGGGAACTTATAACCAATTCAAAGTTTCCCTACCACGATTGGGGATAAATGTCAAATTTGTGGAGGGAGATGATCCAGAAAATTTCCGTCAGGCAATTGATGAAAACACCAAAGCCCTGTACGTTGAAACTATTGGTAATCCCCAATTTAACATCCCAGATTTTGCTGCTTTAGCCCACATTGCCCACGAAAATGGCATACCTTTAATTGTAGATAATACCTTTGGTGCAGGTGGATATTTAGCACGACCAATTGAACATGGTGCAGATATTGTCGTTGAATCTGCAACCAAGTGGATTGGTGGTCATGGTACATCAATTGGCGGCGTAATAGTTGATTCTGGTAAATTTGACTGGGGTAACGGCAAATTTCCCCTGTTTACTGAGCCTTCCCCCGGTTATCATGGATTGAATTTTCAAGAAGTATTTGGGAAAGGCAGTCAATTTGGTAACATTGCCTTTATTATTCGCGCCAGAGTCGAAGGATTACGAGATTTGGGCGCATCATTAAGTCCATTTAACGCTTTTCTGTTATTGCAAGGATTAGAAACCCTCTCCCTGCGTGTAGATCGCCATGTCAGCAATGCTTTAGAATTGGCTAAATGGTTAGAACAACAAGAGCAGGTAGCATGGGTTAATTATCCAGGACTTCCCAATCATCCATATCATAAACGAGCTAAAAAATATCTCCGACATGGTTTTGGAGGAGTTCTTAATTTTGGCATCAAAGGTGGATTAGAAGCAGGTAAAGCTTTCATTAGTAATGTGAAATTAGCTAGTCATTTAGCAAATGTTGGTGATGCAAAAACCCTTGTTATTCATCCTGCTTCCACAACTCATCAACAGCTAAGTGATAGTGAACAAATTTCGGCTGGTGTAACACCAGATTTAGTGCGGGTATCTGTGGGAATTGAACATATTGACGATATTAAGGAGGACTTTGAACAAGCATTTGGAAACTAAAGTAAAGCGATTAGAAATCGCAGCTACACAGACGAAACCCACCTTCGTGGGTTAAAAACCTTAATTTTCATGAGTCCACGAAGGTGGACTTTGCTTGTGTAGACGCGATTTCTAATCGCCGAATACTTTATAAATCATCTCTTATGAAATATTTAGACTTCTTTTCATCAAAAACCCAGTTTTACCAATTATCAGTACCATTTTCATTAGAATCTGGTGAAGTATTAATTGATGTTCAGGTTGCTTATCGCACTTGGGGAAAATTAAACGCAAACGGCGATAATGGAGTCTTAATTTGTCATGCTCTCACTGGTTCTGCTGACGCTGATGATTGGTGGGAAGATTTGTTTGGTTCAGGGAAAGTTTTTGATTCTGACCAGGATTTTATTGTGTGCAGCAACATTTTAGGAAGTTGTTACGGTACAACTGGAGCAACTTCTATTAACCCAAAAACAGGAAAGGTTTATGGTACATATTTTCCTAGAATTACAATTCGGGATATGGTTCATCTTCAAGCTGCACTATTAGAATATCTGGAAGTTAAATCTCTACGGTTAGCAATTGGTGGTTCGCTGGGTGGAATGCAGGTTTTAGAATGGGCTTTATTATATCCAGAAAAGGTGAGAGCGATCGCACCAATGGCTGCACCTGGAAGACATTCAGCATGGTCTATTGGCTTGAGTGAAGCCCAAAGACAGACAATTTATATAGATCCAAATTGGCAAGGTGGGAACTATACAAGTGATGCACCACCAGTCCAAGGACTAGCGGTAGCAAGAATGATAGCAATGATTACCTATCGTTATTGGGAGAGTTTTACAAATCGTTTTGGCAGACAGCAGGATGAATCTAATCAGTTTGCTATAGCCAGTTATTTACAATATCAAGGTCAAAAACTAATAGAACGTTTTGATGCTAATACTTATATTACATTAACTCATGCAATGGATAGTCATGATGTTAGTTGGAACAGAAAAGATTATCAATCAGTTTTGCAAAGTATTAAACAACCAACTTTAATTATCTCCATTGATTCTGATGTTCTTTATCCTCCAGTAGAACAACAAGAATTAGTAGATTTAATTCCTAATGCTCAACTGGGGTTGCTTAAATCAACTCACGGACATGATGCTTTTTTAATTGATATGGAAGCATTAAATGAAATCCTAGTCTCTTTTAGGAAAGAACTAGATGATGTGAATAAGAGTAAATATTCTTGAAGTTTACCGTAGATGTACAAATTTGCTGCTGCTTGGGAACAAGAAACAATAGTATTTGGTGCTTCTCGTCCTGGATATGCTGATCATCAGGTGTATGATTGGATTGAGTTTATGAAATCCCAAAACATTCAGCGAGTTTGTTGTTTACTTAGTGAAAAACAACTAGCTAATTATGCCCATCTTTTAGATACATATCAGCAAGAATTTGGTAATCAACAAGTTTGTTGGACACCAATTGAGGATTTTCATTTATCTGATTTAGAAACACTCACACAAAAAATATTGCCTTTTTTAATCACAGCAAATCAACAAAAAGAAAAAGTAGTTGTGCATTGTGCTGGTGGAATTGGCCGGACTGGACATATATTAGCGGCTTGGTTAGTTAGTGTGCGGGGATTTTCTAACAAAGATGCAATTTCTGCTGTTATAAGAACAGGGAGAAATCCTCATGAAGCTGTAATGTTAAGTAAAAATCCGTTACAAGTTGCACAGGAATTAAATGTGCTGCTGAATAATTGTCGTCTAGCATTCTTAACTAATTGATGAATATTGCATTTGCATGAAAAATCAGCAATTCTTACACACTTTACCTTTGATAAAATAGGTAATTATCAAAATCATTGTAAAATTGCAAACGAGCAGTTCCCACAACTAAATTATTCGTTTTCTCACCAGAGGAAATAACATGAACTCGAAATAGATAAATACCTTCGCTGCTGGGATTATAAAAAGGTTTTAAACCGATAGTAATTGTTTGATTTGCAGAAACTGGTTTATCAAAAGTAGCAATGATAGTTTGTGGTTGAGTTGAACTCTTTGTTAGGGTAATACCTAGCTTTTCTTTTTCTCCACTTGCTTCTATGAAAGCAAAACTGTCTTTCTGATTGAATTTAATATTTTCTACACCTTCTATTTGTGTTAAAACAACCTGTTGCAGTTGCCAATTAGCTAGAGATTCTGGTAATTTGATTGTGAAATAATAAGTTGCGTCCCAAGAACCTGTTTGATTATAGGTTGTTTTGGCAGTTAACAATGGTTTTGGTGGTATCCCGTAGGTAGTAGGTACAGATAATAAAAAGATTCCTGTACTAATAGCTAGAGTTTTACAAAGAGTTTTAAAGTTGTTCATGTTTTTAGGATTTGATATTTTAAATAGGTTTTTTATTGCATTACACCCTTTCAGTTTAGCAAGTGGAACTTATTAATGATTACAATACTGTTTGGTTAAGAGTTTTTGTAGGTTGGGTTAAGCGACAGCGCAACCCAACAAACGTCCGTAAATGTTGGGTTTCCTAACGTCAAACGCCATTCGCCACAAGCCGGGAAACCCGTCCAAGGCGATGGCTCCCCGACCTACCTGATTTAATGTTTTTAGATTATGACAAGTATAGGTTGTTTAAAAAATGGTTCTAATTGCATAATTAACTCCCTAATAATCCAAATGAATTAGATTGAGTGTTGGGTTAACCAAGCTTCTAAATCAGCAACACTAGAAAAGTCTAATAACGCCTCTCCTAAGTTTTCTAACTGTTCAATTGATAATCCTGTAATTCGCTCGATTAATAACGCATCAATTTCACCAATCCGGCGATGTAGTAGACGCAATATTAAGCCTTTTTCTCCTTCTTGTCTTCCTTCTTCTTTAGCTTGTTCTCTATTTCTTTGATAAAGTGGTTCTAGTCGCATAATTAACTCCCTATCATCTGTTTCTAGTTCTTGATTTACTCTCAAATTTTCGCGCAGGTTGTAAACTAATTCCAGGGTGGCTTTTTGGTAAGGGTGATCTAATGGTAACGCTTGCAACTCGATAATTGCTTGTGATTGTACGCTTCCCCTACCCAAAAGCCTCAACCATAAAGTATCCGGTGTTTGTGGTAGTTGGTGTATCGCCACAATTGCGGTTCGCAAGGCATCTGCTAAAAAATGTACTCCCGATAACCAATCTTCTTTTTGGATAGTTCCAAAGCTAGATAAACGAGTTTCAGATATGGTGGGGGTTAAAATCCACAATTTAGGAATTTCTGACTCCTGAAGTTTGATTTTATTGGCTTTGGCTTCTCGTCGCAATAAAGCCTTGATTTCTAATAACTTGAGAATACAGTCGCAGATTTCATCACTAGAAGCTGGATTGCGGTATGGTTCTATTATTGCAGGATTTTCGGCAAGTCTTCCTAGTAACCCCAGTATTTGTAATTTAGAAGTTTGTTGTTTAGCAGGTGTGAATAAAACATCAATTTCTTTAATTTCTCCTGAGACTTTTTCTGATGCTTTGACTTCTCCGTAATCTTTTAATAATTCTTCTAGATAGTCTTTGGCGAATTTATCATGTATAAACCTAGTCATTAAATTTTAATTTTGAGTAAAATCTGGGAAATAATTTAAACTTCTATTATATAGCATTTAGCAATTGATTATTCACAAATTCTAAAACCTGCTTTATCTTCTGACAATACTAAGCAATAATTTTTCTCCATATAGAAGAGTTGTTTTGTCTATATCCATACTTTTTTTACCTGATTAAGAGTTATGAAAATAACTTTTTAAATCTGTATTAAATATTCTCTTGATTGTATCAAAAATTACCTCTATTATTGTTTATTAAGCCTTAATTTTTATAATACAGCACTTTGCTCAACTATCTGGTACAAAATGAAATCCTATAACCCTTGTCCCATAAACCTTTTGGATATTGAGGTGTGGTACTTTAAAAAGAAAAGTGCTGTATATCTTTATTTATTCTCCACAACTCAAATAGGTTTTTAACTTTTACCATTTCTACAGGGTTAAATACAAAGCTATCATTAGCTCTATCAATCTTATCTTGAATAAAACTTCCAATTCCCAAATCATCTATTTTGTCTAGTTTATCTAAATTATTTTTAAGATAATTTTCAAATTCCTCTTGCTCTGTATCATTTTTGTATAATATAAATACAGCTTCACTGTATCGGCTCTGGAAGTTAAAATTACCATCTGTCATGAAATTTAAAAATGCTCCTTCCCTACTTTGAATTACATAATATATATAATAAACCTCGCGTCCTGATACTTCAATATAGCCCTTACTAGGAACTGCTAATTCAATCCTCATTTCATCGCAGTACATATAATGCAAAGTAAACAATGTTGTTGTTAGGTACTTAAATTTTGCTTTTCCTATAAATGAACTTTCATTAATGTAGAAATAACTAAATATGTCTCTAAATTCTTCTACTTTTTCAAAATCTATTTGATATTCAGGGTTGTATTTATGATAAGCATAGTCCTTGTTTCCTATATCCTTGTCCCATTCTTTTGGCTTTCTCAATAGGTCAACAATTCTATCGCTGGGTTGAACATCTAACCCAAAGCGTTCTCTCCACATCAGTTCAATCATTCTGATGTCAGCACCTTTATCTATAGGTGTATTTGTATCAATATTTCTTGTATAAATGTTATTTGCTTTTATTAGCTTGTCGCGATCTCTGTAATCTTCCCTTAAATAATAAGGTTTTAACGGTCTATCAAAAATTATTAAGACATCTATTTCATACTTTTCTAATTTAATGATTCTTAATTCTATTTCTGGTCTTATGTCACCAGCAAATGGCTTTGATCGGAGAAAATCGATCAAGTCAGTCTGTGATTTCCTATTTCCTTGATCAACTCCTTTTATTTCACAGTTAGTGTGAGGATCGCTCACTCCAAAGATTAGGTACTTATTTCCCTTATACAAAGAATTAGCGAGACAAAGAATATCGTGCAGTAGTGAAGCTTTATTGTCATGATATTTTTCTTTGAAATCCCAATACTGACCTTCTCGCTTTGTAGCTACTAACTGCTTTATTTCTGATTCTATATCCATTATCAAACTCCTTTATCTGTAATTTAAAGGGCTAAAATCTATCCACAATATATAGTATAGCGATCGCTCCATTTAAACGAATATACGTTGAAAGTACAATAAAATTATCCTTCATTGAAACCCCATCATGGTTATCCCCGAACTCGAACAACAACTCCTTCAGCTTTCGCATGACGATAAACTGTATATTATTCAACTCCTTGCCCAAAGCCTAACTACAGGCAATAACAACTCAGCACAACCTACTAAAATCTCAGAATTTTTCCGTCAATCCCCCTTGGCTGAACTCAGTCAAGAACTCGACTTGAACCGAGATCACAACAGTCTACCGCGCGATACATTCACTCCATGACCCTTCTTTACTCGTAACGAAAAAGATTTTGCTGGTACTGGAGTTGTCATCGTTAATCCTTGGTCTTGACTTTTAGCAGAAATATGTCAAACTAATATTTAGATACTCTAATTATTTGAATAAGGAAGTAAGTCCTACTCGTGACGAAACTTACGGGAAGAATAGAATCTGCGGAAATACCTGCACAAGTTCCAAAGTCGGTAATATTGCAAACCTTGGAACTGACGCGCCGCTTTGAAAAATCTACAGCCGTTGATGCTTTGAATATCTCCGTTGCATCTGGAGAAGTTTTTGGTTTACTCGGTCCCAACGGTGCGGGAAAAAGTACAGTAATTAAGATGTTAACAACCTTGCTACCAGTCAGTAGCGGCAAAGCATACTTAGCCGGTTATGATGTGACTCGTCAACCTGATGCAGTCAGAAGAGTAATAGGTTATGTACCCCAGGCTTTATCAGCCGATGGGAGTTTGACAGGTTATGAAAATCTGTTAATATTCTCTAAATTGTATGATATTCCCCCTCGACGCAGAAAACAGCAAATCGCCCAAGTGCTGGAATTCATGGGTTTAGAGGATGTAGCACATCGCTTAGTGAGAACCTTTTCTGGGGGAATGATTCGCAAACTAGAAATTGCTCAAGCTATCTTACATCAACCCCAAATTTTATTTCTAGATGAGCCAACAGTCGGATTAGATCCAGTCGCTAGAACCCAAGTATGGCAACTTGTACAGCAACTCCGTAGAGAGTACGGTACAACCATCTTTTTAACTACCCACTTTTTAGAAGAAGCGGATAATCTTTGCAATCGAGTCGTGATTATGAACCAGGGTAAAGAAATTATCACTGGTTCACCCGCAGACTTAAAAGCCGCTATCGGCAACCCAGACGCAACTTTAGATGATGTCTTCATCCACTACGCAGGAAATCAATTAGTATCAGGAGTCAGTTACAGTGAAACTGCAAGAACCAGACGTACCTCTCAACGGTTGGGTTGAACCTAGATATAATCGCTCCAAAGGGATTTTTTCTGGCATCAAAGAACTATTTACCAAAACCCTGGTAATTACTGAGTTGGAAGTGCGGAAACTCCGCCATGATCCTAGTGATTTAGTGATTCGGGCTGTGCAACCGGCTTTATGGCTGCTGATATTTGGGCAAGTATTTACTCGGACTCGCGCTATTCCCACAGGTAATTTACCTTACTTGGATTTTATGACTCCCGGTATTCTGGCTCAGAGTGCGCTGTTTGTTGCTATTTTTGCTGGGGGAATGACATTAATTTGGGAACGGGATTTAGGGATTTTGCAGAAATTCTTAGTTGCACCCATACCTCGTGCAGCGATTGTTTTAGGTAAAGCTTTTGCGGCTGGGATTCGTTGTTTTTCCCAAGTGGTGTTTATTTACCTTTTAGCGTTTTTGTTGGGTGTACATCTCAATCTCAATCCTTTGGCTTTCTTACAAGTTGTCCTAGTCATATTTTTGGGAGCAGCTTGTTTTTGCACTTTTTCACTCATCATTGGTTGTTTGGTGAAATCGCGGGAAAGGTTTACGGGAATTGGGCAATTAATCACCATGCCGTTGTTTTTTGCCAGTAATGCCATCTATCCTATTTCATTGATGCCGAGTTGGTTAAAGGTCATTTCTCACTTGAATCCTTTAACTTATGAGGTGGATGCTTTACGCGGTGCAATGCTGGCAAATGGCTCAAGTATTTATGGGTTTGGGTTAGATTGTACAATTCTCTTGCTAACATTAATAGGTTTAACCTACATCTGTGGCCGACTTTATCCACAGGTGGCAATGTAATCTGGAGAAAAACGGTCTTATGAGTTTGGATAAACCCTCTGAAGAATGTGCTGCTAGGGTGATGGAAACAGTTCCCCTATTGATGCGGTTTATCCGAGCCGAAATGCGATCGCACAGTTCTGACTCTTTATCCATACCACAATTGCGATCGCTCGCTTTTCTGAATCGCAATCCCGGTGCTTCCTTGTCTGAGGTCGCAGATCATTTAGGTGTCACCTGTGCTACAGCATCAACAACTATAGAAAAATTAGTCCAACGCAATCTGGTGCAACGGACAGATAATCCTCAAGAACGACGACGAGTAGTCCTGAATTTGACGAGAGAGGGAAAGCTGCTTTTAGAGCAATCCCAGGAAAAAACTCGCGGGGAAATTGCGGAGATTCTAGAGAGTTTGACACCAGAGCAAGTATCACATATTGAATCGGGCCTGACTCTACTAAAAAATGTCTTCGAGCAAACAGAAACCAACTCACCATAACGATAAGGCTGCACAACACGATCCTTTGGCAGCCATGAGATTTCGAGATTATCGGCTATTTACCATTGGGCGTGTAGTCCTCTTCACAGGAGGACAAATGCAGACCGTCGCGCTGGGCTGGGAGCTATATGAGCGGACAAACTCACCGATGGCCTTAGGTGGAATCGGGCTGGCGCAAGTTTTACCAATGATTGCCCTAACTTTGATTACAGGACATATTGCTGATAAAAGCGATCGCAAAAAGATTACTTTATTTGCAATGCTGCTATTAATGTTTTGTTCTCTCACATTAGCGGCTATTTCCTATTATCAAGGTGCAGTTTTTCTAATTTATGCTTGCTTATTATTAACAGGTGTAGCCAGGGCATTTCTCAAACCTGCCGGTGATGCGCTAATGTGGCAGTTAATACCAATGAGTGCGTTTACTAATGCAGCAACTTGGAATAGTAGTAGCTTTCAATTAGCGTCGGTAATTGGGCCAGCTTTGGGGGGATTGAGTATTGCTCTTTTTAAGAGTGCTACGGGAGTATATATATTAGCAGCCTTAGCAGCACTATCATGTTTTTTCCTCACCGCAGCTATCAAACCCCAAAAAACCAACTTTAAAAAAGAACCAATATCCCTCAAAACCCTAGCTGCTGGTGCTGAATTTGTTTGGAATAATCAACTCATTCTCGCAGCTATCACCCTCGATTTATTTGCAGTTTTGCTGGGTGGTGCAGTGGCATTATTACCCGTCTTTGCTAAAGATATTCTGCACGTCGGGCCTGTGGAATTGGGTTATTTACAAGCAGCCCCATCCATAGGTGCATTGATTATGGCAGCATTGTTAGTATATTTGCCACCTATCCGCAAAGCCGGGCCAGCATTACTTTGGTCGGTTGTCGGGTTTGGGATTGTGACAATTATTTTTGGGTTATCTCGTTGGGTATGGTTGTCGTTGTTGATGTTGGCATTAAGTGGGGCATTAGACAGCATTAGCGTGGTGATTCGTCATACTTTGGTGCAAATTCGCACTCCTGACCATTTACGAGGTCGAGTTGCGGCTATCAATAGTGTATTTATCAGTGCGTCTAATGAATTGGGGGGTTTTGAATCTGGTTTGACTGCGGCTTTATTTGGGCCAGTGTTGTCTGTCGTTGGTGGAGGAATAGGGACGATTTTGGTGGTAGTTGCAACAGCGGCGATTTGGCCGGAGATTCGCAAGTTGGGAGCGTTGCATGAGGATTTATAAAAGAAATAGTCTCACGCAAAGGCGCAAAGGAAAAAATGCGTTAATATCGTAATATCTATGTAGGAAATATAATTAGGGATCAGTATGTCGGCTAAAGATGTCTTTCATGAAGTTGTCAAAAAAGCTCTACAGAAGGACGGTTGGCAGATTACTCACGATCCCCTATCAATTAGCGTAGGCGGGGTAAATCTGTCTATTGATTTAGCCGCTGAAAAATTGATTGCGGCAGAAAAAGAAGGAGAAAAAATTGCGGTTGAAATCAAAAGTTTTTTGGAGAGATCGTCTGCAATTTCGGAATTTCATACAGCATTAGGACAGTTTATTAATTATAGAGGTGCATTAAAGAGACGACAGCCAGATCGTGTTTTGTATTTAGCTGTACCTTTAACAACTTATAAGACATTTTTTAATCTTGATTTTCCTAGAGATATGATTGAAGAAAATCAAGTCAAAATGATTATTTATGATGTGGAGCAAGAGGTGATTGCAGAATGGATAAACTAACTAGATATCGCCAGCTTGTACAGCAAATTTTACAAGAATATAGCAAAGAAAAACCTGCTAACGGGAATATAGAAGTTGAGACAATTTTTGATACACAACGTGACCATTACCAAATAGTTCATGTAGGTTGGGAAGGTCAAGAATGGATACATAGTTGTATTATTCATATTGATATTAAAGGTGGAAAAATTTGGCTGCAATGGAATGGGACTGAAGATGATATTGCAGAGAATTTAGTTGCTGTGGGAGTTCCAAAGGAGGATATTGTATTGGGGTTTCAGTCTCCTTTTATGAGGAAGTTTACAGAATATGCTATTGGCTAGGGTGTTTTGGAGCTATCAATAATGGTGTAGGTTAATGTATTTATTAAGTAATAAGAGGGTAAAATAGTAAAAAACACACAATATTAGTTTTATTTTTTCGGCGCAAATATGCATGAATATACGGTCATTGGTCATGATAGAAAGAAAGTGTATTACACCTTAGCATTTTTAAGTGGATTATTAAGTCCTTATATAAGTAATTTGATTACGAAAGTATCAAATATAACTGATTTAAACCTGTTAGCACCATCCGGTTTAGCTATATTTGGTCTGCTTTTTCTCCTATTTGATAATGTCCTATGGAAGTGGAATCTGTTTTACAAGACTGGATTTATTAAAATCCCAAATCTAAGCGGAAAGTGGAACGGTTACATTATCAGTTCTAAGCAGCCACAACAACAAGTTCCAGCTACAATTACAATATACCAGACTTATTCTAATATTCGCATCCGATTAGAAACTCAATATGCTAGAAGTTTGTCACTTATGGCAGCTTTCGATATGGTTGATCCTTCTTGTTTCAATCTAAGCTATGAGTATCTCTCTGAATACAGATCACCTCAAGGAGAGATTTACAGACACTACGGTGTAACGCGTTTATCTCTCAAAAGTTACGATGATGATAAATTTGATAGGGAACAAAAAGGTTTTTATTATACAGAAAAGAGTCGAGATGCTTTTGGTGAAATCATTGTTGAGAAAAAAGTTAACCGGAAGTAATATAGAGGAGCTTAAATATGGATCACGAAATTGAAAATATAGTCAATATTTGTTTGAAAAAATTAGGACATGAAAAATTCAAACTAGAGATTGAAAGAATATTGTTAATAAATGAGGAAGAAGATGTTTTAACTATCATAGTTAATGAAGGTATTCATCCCAATTCTCCTGTTCATGAACGTGGTCAAATATATGTGGCTTCAAGAGGAAATATTGATTTTAGTTCTAAGAACAATGTGGAAAAAGAGTTTCAAAGCATATTAATTGGATTAGCAAAAAAACTTAAATCAAAACCTTGGAAAAAAGTTTACATAGTTCCATTTGGTCCCGCGGTATTATCAATGCAAATCAAACTACTTGTTTATAGAATTTTATATATTGAAACAATAGATTTTCTGTATGCTGGGCATGGCACATATTATGAATTAGATATAGATTTAAGAACTATCGCAGCAGAGTCATAAGCACTATGCTGGCTCTAGTACAGATGGACAAATCTAAAAACAATACAAAAAGCTTTTTATAAAATTTTTGAATTTTGCATAATAGGTATTCCCTCTCTTTTTTAATCAGTGAAGATGCACGTTATTAGTTTTAAAATATTAAGAGAATATGCAGAAAATCACGCTGATTGTGAGGAAGCACTGAACAACTGGTATAAAATCGCTAGTAAAGCTAAATGGTCAAATTTGGTTGCAGTACAGCAGGTTTTTCCTAAAGCTGAGGCTGTAGGCAATTTTACAGTTTTCAACATTAAAGGTAATAAATACCGTTTAATTGTTAGTATAGACTATGAAGGTCAATTAATTTATATTAAATATATCCTCACCCACGCGGAATACGATAAGGACAATTGGAAAAATGACCCTTACTTTTAATCCTGACAAATACAAAGAACTATTAACAGCTTATCTTCCCAAAGTTATCAGGACTGAAGCAGAAAACGAACAAGCTTTAGCCATTGTCGAAGATTTAATGCACCGAAAACGCAGTCCAGAAGAAAATGAACTCTACCAATTATTAATTACTTTAATTGAAAAATTTGAACAAGAATATTATCAGCCTAATCAGCAAAATAATCCTCAATCTATGCTGTTATTTCTTTTGGAACAATCTGATAGAACTAAAGCCGATTTACAAACTGTTTTAGGTTCAGCAACTTTGGTTGATGATCTTTTAAATGGCAATCAGAAAATAAATCCAGAATTAACCCAGAAATTGGCAAACTTTTTTCATGTAGAAGCAAGTATATTTCATGAATAGGATTATTCTGTAGAGACGTTCCCTAAAACATCTCTACATTAACAATCTTCTCCAAAAAAATCCTAATCCCTTCCCAGCGTAAGATTACATATCTTCTTCCTTCTTCCTTCGCGTCCTTTGCGTCTTTGCGGTTCATTTAATCCAGATTCTTTATAGAGGGAAGGGAGTAACTACCCAACCGCCACCGGAACTTTATAATAAACCGGCTCATTCCCTACTTTCCATTTGATATTGCACCCAATACTCGGCTTTTGCTCCCAAGTAATTACCTCATCAGCTAAAACATAATTAATCGCTTTCCGCAAATCTTGTCCAGTTACAGGTAAACCATTTTTCGGACGACTATCATCTAATTGTCCCCGATAAGCCAGCTTTCTGTTTCTATCAAATACAAAAAAGTCTGGAGTACAAGCAGCAAAAAAATCTTTAGCCGCTTTTTGACTTTCATCATAAAGTAAAGGATAGGATAAATCTATTTCTTGAGCAAAATCTTTAAGTAATTCTGGTGCATCATCAGAATGAGTATTAATATCATTAGAACTAATTGCTAAAATACCCACATTTCTATTTTTGTAATCTTGTCCTAATTTTACTAATTCAAATTTGATATGTTGCACAAAAGGACAATGACGACTCAGAAAGATAACTACTAAAGCTTTTTTATCAGCAAAATTTGTCAATGAAATCGTTTTCCCTGAAACCACATCTGGGAGAGAAAAATTAGGTGCTAAAGTCCCCAAAGGTAACATTGTCGAAGGTGTTAAAACCATAAAATCCAACTCCTTAAATTATCAAATTCATGATCAAAGTGGTGCATTACCTTTTGCGGTAACACACCCTACAATTAGCCTGTGATTAAGCTGCTACAAGATTGGGAATATATGCGGAAGAATCTCCTTTAATGGCTTGACTATACTTACCGTCAATACCTAAAGGAAGATCACCAGCAATGGTTACACGCTGTACCCGACGGGCTTGATCTCCATAATCTGCGATCGCATAATGTTGAGTAGCGCGGTTATCCCAAAACGCCACATCCCCAACCTGCCAACGCCAACGCACTGTATTCTCAGGTCGTGTAACATAAGATTGCAATAGTCGAATAATCTCCCCTGATTCAGTTGGAGATAAACCCCGAATTTGACGCACAAAACCACCAATAAACAAACCTTTTTCCCCAGATTCAGGGTGAATTCTCACCACTGGATGCAAAGTTTCATACACCGTTGAAGTAAACACATCTCGGTAAGTTTTCACTTCTTCGGGTATATCAAAGGCTGTCGCATAATCATAAGCATTACTATGTACAGCCCAAAGTTTATCCGCTAAATTACGCAAATGCTCCGGTAAATCCTGGTATGCAGTCACCGAATTTGCCCAAATGGTATCCCCTCCCGCTGGAGGAATTACCAATGCTCTCAAGACCGAGCCAAGGGGCGGACGATCTACAAATGTAACATCAGTGTGCCAGTTATTCGCACGGGCAACAGTGCGGCTGTAATCTAAATCCAATACTTCTGGATGTCTAGGAAGTGATGGAACTGTGGGATGTGCAGTAGTGATTTCACCAAAACGACGCGCAAAATTTACTTGTCCATCAGCATCTAGTTCTTGTCCACGGAAGAAAATGACTTTATATTCAACTAGAGCTTTTCTAATTTCGCTGATGATTTCATCACTGAGGTTTTCAGCTAGATTAACACCTTTAATTTTTGCACCGATGCGGCCAGCAATTGGTTTGACTTCTATGTTTTGATAACTCATAAATCTGTGTTCTCAATTTAGTAATAGTTAAATGCAGCGTTTGACTAAGCAGCGACAGGAACAGGAGCAGCAAATTTAGCATATCGCTCAATATAGAACTCTTTCGAGTGCGCGATCGCCTGAACAGATGGACGTTCTTTGAGCGCGTGTTTCCACTGTTTCAAACGAGAGAATTCAGCAGGGATACCAAAGCCACGATAATCTTTAAGAGCGCCCCATCTTTCAAACCAAGGGAAAAAGGTAAAATCAACTAAACTGATAGATTCACTAAACCAGTAGGGACCATCTCCCGAAAGTTTTCCTAAACCTTCATTTTCAATAAATTCTAGATGTTTGTAGAGTTCTTGTTTGGCTTCTTCTTGTTTTTGGAAATCTGGACTGCGTAATAGAGTAGAAAAAGCAGGAACTAATCTCGTATTAGCAAAATCTATCCAAATCCGAGCCTGAGCTTTTGCAATGGGGTTGCTAGGTAAAAGGGGTGGGTTAGGAAATACTTCATCCAGATATTCATTAATAACTGCTGATTCCCAAACTCGATTTTCTCCATGAGTAATTGCAGGTACTTTTCCATAGGGAGAAACTTTTGTAAAACCTTCTGGTTTATTCTGCAAATCAATTTCAATCAAATCAAAATCAATACCCTTTTCTTGAAGTACCAAGCGAGTACGGTGAGCATAAGGACAAACAACCGCACTATAAATCTTAATGTCAGCCATATTTAAATTCCTTAGTAAATTAGGATTTGTGCTTGGGTATGGGGAATTTGTTTATATCAAAAACCCAACTATTAAATAGTCAGTAGCTAATTGATTTACGCTCACTAACTTTCACCCCTTCATGACTTACGCAGATGGCATTTGTAGGGTGAGTCAGACTTCATAAATCCTGTAAATAAACGGATATTTGTATCTGACGCACCGCACCATAAAACAATCTAAAATAGATGTTTGGTGTGACACTTGCATAAGTCCTACCCTTAACTCCATAGTTACTTCCAATATCGAAACCAGCGCAGACATAACTATTGTCAGTTATCTGTACATCACCCTTGACGGGTTTGAATAATTTATGGACGGCTTGAGACAAAATAGAAACCACAGTTTGTTGACCGAGTTACTGGTGATTATTTTAGTAGTATTACATGACCAGAAAGAAAATTCAAGTGGTTTGACAAGAAAATATGTGCCTACCTAAACTTACGACTGACTAATGATTAGCATAACTAAGTAATCGTTAAGTTATACTTGAGAGCAAGAGTGAAATCAAGAATTATGAATAAAAATACCGAGATTACTGGGTTTCATGCACATATTTATTTTGATACCGTCAGTCGTGAAGCTGCTGCTCGTGTAAGAGAAGGTTTAAGTGCTAAATTTGATGTAAGATTGGGACGTTGGCATGAACAGCCTATAGGGCCACACCCAAAATCAATGTATCAAGTAGCATTTTTACCACATCAGTTTGGTGAAGTTGTGCCTTGGTTAATGGTTAATCGTGAAGGTTTAGATGTTTTAGTTCACCCAGAAACGGGAGATGATATCAAAGATCATACAGATAATTCTCTGTGGCTAGGAGAAAAACTACGGTTAAATATTGAGTTCCTACAAAGGTTAAAAACTATTTAAACTTACCAAAATGCTTTCTCACACAATCCTTTTTGACCTGGATGGAACTCTAACTGATCCTAAACCTGGAATTACTGGCTGTATTCAGTATGCTTTATCGGAACTTGGTTATAAACCACCAGATGCTAATGAATTGCTTTGGTGTATTGGCCCACCACTGAAAAGCAGTTTTTCCCAGTTATTGCAAACTTCTGATGACACATTGCTGGAGGAGGCAATTTTACTCTATCGTAGTCGCTTTTCTACGATTGGGTTATTTGAAAACTCCCTTTATCCGCAAATTCCTGAAACCCTACAAATTATTCGTGCTGCTGGTTATCAGACTTTTGTAGCGACTTCTAAACCTCAAATTTATGCTACACGCATTATTGAATATTTTGATTTAGCACCTTTGTTTGATGGTGTTTATGGTAGTGAGTTGGATGGGAATAGAAGTGTGAAAAGTGATTTAATTTCCTACATTGTAGAGAGGGAAAGCCTTTTAGCATCTGCTGTCGTTATGGTAGGCGATCGCTCTCATGATATCATCGGAGCTAAGAAAAATAATATTGCTGCAATTGGTGTGACTTATGGCTATGGAAGTAGGGAGGAATTGGAAACTCACAACGCTGATTTAATTGCTGATTGTCCAAAGGAAATTCCTACATTATTGCCTTTGATTTGATTAAGATAGCAAATTTAAACCTATTTAGTAATACAAGAAATGAAAACAATACAACGATTAAGGAACTCTTACTAATTCAGCAATTTGATTACTCAATCGTATAAAGTCTTTAGCATTCAAAGTAACTATCTGATCAATATTATGTTTAATGGCAATTTGAGCAATTAAAGCATCATAAATTACACCACCCATAATGTTTAACTTCACCATTTGTTCAACGACTTGTTGATAATCTTCTGTAGTTAGAGGAATAATTTCAAAATGCTGTAAGCTAGTATCAATCAGTTGTTTAGTGATTCGAGGAGATATAGCAATCCTAAATCATTCATGAGAAAACACCATACTCATAAAGTTTTGGAAAGTCAAAAATTTGACAATGAATGGATAACTCAAATAACGCCTTGACTACAGTAAAAGAATGACAGAAAAAATAAAACTCTCTAATTAATCGTTTTGCTTGTAGCCAAATATCTTCTACAGGATTCTGTTGTGGTGCATTCGGGGCAAATCTCAAGCAGGTAATCCACCATTGTTCTTTTTCAAGTTCACGATTTAATGAATCTAGATAATCTTGAATTTCTTGTGAACGATGATAACTTGCACCATCCCAAATTATTAAAAGTTTGGCTCCAGGTCGCTGTTTTTGAAGATATTCTAAAAAATTAATTGTGTTTTTAGAGTCACCTTTTTCAGCTTTATACGTGAGAAATTCTTTGGTTTTATAATCCAATGCACCGAAATATGTTTGTTTATCACGAGCATTTACTACTGGTATTGTTACTCGTTCACTAGTTTTCCCCCAAACATACCCTATTATATCCCCCCAAAGTAAATGACATTCATCTACCATGAACACAACTAGGTCTCCTGTCTCTATTTGAGACCGTCGCGTCTCCAACAACTCACAAATCTCTTTTTTTTTTGAATCTACTAATTCTTGGTTATATTTTGGATTATTTGCTTGAGTTTTCTTCCAACTAATACTGGCAGCATCAAATAAATCGTAGTAACTTTGTTTTGAGGAGAATGTTACTCCATATTCTGAGGCAATATAGTACTCTAATTCATTTAAAGTCCATCTGTCTTTGGTTTGCAACCATTCCATTACCTCGGCACGTTGAAGCTCATCTAGAAAACCTTTACTTCCTTTATGCCCTAGTTTTAACCCTTCCAGCCCCAGTTTAAAAAATGCTTTTTTATAGGTACTAATGAAGCCAGATGAGACACCTAATATTGGCATTATCTCTTCATGCTTGTATCCACATAACAGCATTTTTACTGCTGTAGCTCGCTTGATTTCACGTGGCTCTTTATTATTTTTGATAAAATCTTCTAATAATTGTATCCACATCACCACACCTGCACCTTGGTTTCAAACGTTACTTTTAAGCTCTCTCCGTATTTTCTCATGAATGATTCCGGATTGCTATAGACGAGGTTTAATAGGAAGACTGGTTAAAACTCGATAAAGTTCTGCTAATGTTCTAGTACAAATTATTCCTTTGTTCTAGTACAAATTATTCCTTGAATTGCTTGTGTTTGTACTTGTTGTAGCCAAGGTAAACATTTTTGATGATCTGGATGTTCTAACCATAACCCTGCTACAATCACAGAAGTATCAAATAATACTTTTATCATCTAATTTTTTAGTATCGTAATTTCTCAATCAGTGTATTAATATCTTCATCAGTAGTTAAAGTAGCAGAAAAAGTTAATATACCGTCTTGCTCTAATAGTTCGACATCTTCCGTAAGGGGTGTTAGAATTAGCCTTCCTGCTTCTATTTTTAAGGATAATTTAGACTCTTCATCTAGTCTTAATTGTTTTCTTAAATTTTCAGGAAGAGTGATTTCTCCATTTTTATTGACTGTTATAACTTCCATTGTTTTGTTTGATTTTTTTGCTTATTCTAATTATACAATAAATTTATATTATGCCATCATTAGTGCCTATATCTTGGATTGTAGCAAATTTATAGTAGATATCATAAATCCAAAAAATCGAATTAATAAGTTTATTAGCGTTTTAATTGTAATATCCTCAACTAAAGTGCGATGCCTACGCTCTCATGATATCATCGGAGCTAAGAAAAATAATATAGCTTCCATTGGTGTGACTTATGGCTATGGAAGCAGGGAAGAGTTGGAAACTCACAACGCTGATTTAATTGCTGATTGTCCAAAGGAAATTCCTACATTACTACCTTTGATTTAGTTAATATAACAAATTTAAACCTGTTCAGTGCATTGCATTTTGAATGGGTTAACGATACAAACAGGTTTAAGCTTAGACTAGTAAGATTTAACAGGAGTAACTTAAATGGCTGAGAAAAATGAGGAAATCGGAGATATTTTGAATGAAATTCATGAATTTATGGTTGATTTTACTCAAAGCAGATTTTTACCACAACTAGAGCTTTTCTTATCTTGTTTACGTGCATCACTAGCAAAGTCCTATGAGTTTTTACAGTTTGTTTACGATAACAGGGAATCTGAAACTTACTTTTTCTCTATTAGTACGTTGAGAGGAATTACTGAAGATTTAATTGTTTTGGAATTTATTTCAAAATTGGAGTATGAAACACGTGAACGTCTTTTGTTCTGTCTTCAGCAAATTGAACAAGTTGGAAGAATTAAAAAACAACAGACTTTTTTTAATAAATACAGATTGTTTCAACCTGTAATTCAATGGAATGAAGATGGTGATCCCTCATTTAAGATATTGAAAGATGAAGTACGAACAATTTGGCGTGAAAATGGATGGCCAAATTTCAACGGTAAAAACGACATTCCTCCGGCTCGGCAGCTTGCAGAAAAGTTGGCACCGGATGTTCTAGATTTGCTGTATGACTTTATTTATAGTCTTACGTCAAGTACCGTTCACTTTAGCGCACAGACATTATTAAGATTAGGTTGGGGAAATTTAGAAGATAAGGTTGCCTTTTCAGTTAAGCACTTGCCGTTGTACTACACCAAGTTTTGTAAAATTTATGGATCGCTCCTTTTTTGCCTATATTTTGAGCTTTTTGAACAGTATATTAACCCAAATTTAGTAGTAGAAACTGCCATCACAAAAATTCGTGAATCCATTCTGTCAGACAATCGTTGGACTGAAATGATCACGTTTGAAGAAATGAACATGAACGTTCCACAGTTCTATCGTGAACAACCAATTTTGTATGTAGCACTGCACTTTTCTATTATTGAGAAATTCAAGCATGGTTTTATTCAGAATTCATCGCAGCCAAATAACACTAGTGCAGCAGAATAACCGGACTAATCTTTGCTTAGTTTACAGTCTCTTGCAGTCGCTCAATTTTGCCTTTATCTGTTGAGAATTTTTTCCTTTGCAGCAAAGCTATAATTTTGTCAAGGACAAAGAAGTAAAAACTATTTATGTCAAGAAGTATCTAATACAGATTTATTCACTTAAATACTCCTCTCTGCGTTCCTGAATAAGTTCATCTACCAAGTTTCTATCAGGTGATTTATCTTTTAATAAACCTCTTAATTTTTTAACTTGTTGTTTGAGACTGACCAATTGAAGTTTTTCATTATCTTCCAGAGTTAAAATTAATCTATCTCCAGATTCTAAATTAAGTCTTTGTTGGATTTCTGGGGGTAAAGTTAAACGTCCTTCCGGTTCAATATCAAGTGTATAGTGTTGAGGAATTGATGAATTAGCAAGTGTCATAGCTTGATATTTCCTTCTTTTATACCTATTTCTAGGTTAGCAAAAGTCTAAGTCTTCGTAAGTTAGCAAAATTATTTTCATTTATTTACTACCTGTATTCTGGAGCTTGCATACTTATATTCTAAGTTACTTCGTTTCACTCAGTAATCAAATATAAGTACATTTATTCTATATGTTGTATCCAAATTGGGCGATCGCCTACTCTGCACACTCCAAAGCCATCAAATACTTTG
This sequence comes from Anabaena sp. EIM26, assembly GCF_057568715.1. NCBI lineage: Bacteria > Bacillati > Cyanobacteriota > Cyanophyceae > Nostocales > Nostocaceae > Anabaena > Anabaena sp. EIM26. The sequence goes on from NZ_JBWNLG010000002.1 coordinate 174,585, forward strand.
AATATCTAACAATTAGTCACTAACAAATTTAGTTAATCAATTTTTTCTTAAAAGGTACTTGCTTTTTTAGGAGAGTTATGAGATTCTACTATTAATCTACAATAAACCAGTCGAGATACAGTAGTTTTATTGGCAACGCACCACTAACGCTAATGCCTACAACTATGGCTAAGGAGTTGAAAAAGCTTTCCCAACAAATATGGGGTAGTCACATTGATATATATGACAACTGCCAGACCAGAAAATCATTATCATCCTATATTCATTTGTAAAAAATATTACTTGGAGTCTAATATGAGCAAACAACAAAAACAACTAAGACTAGGTGCATTTTTACCCGGTGCAGGTCAGCACGTTGCAGCTTGGCGACATCCCCAAGCACAGAGTCATGGCGCTCTCAACTTTGAGCATTATAAACAAATAGCCCAGACAGCCGAGCGTGGTAAATTCGACGCATTTTTTCTTGCCGACGGTTTAGCCTTACAACATCGTCCCGGTGCAGAAGGACGGACAGCTTTTGGTGGTGACTTTGAACCTGTTACCCTCTTTTCAGCCTTGTCTGCGGTAACAGAAAAGATTGGTTTTATTGCCACTGCCTCTACCACTTATGAAGACCCGTATATTCTGGCACGTAAATTTGCTTCCTTAGATCATATTTCTGGAGGACGCGCCGGCTGGAATGTGGTGACAACCGGTAGTAGTGAAGCTGCTGGGAATTTCGGTTTAGAAGCCCATCCTATTCATGCAGAACGGTACATCCGCGCCCATGAATTTATTGATGTAGTCAAAGGTTTATGGGATAGTTGGGAAGATGATGCTTTTGTCCGTGATAAAGAAACAGCTTTTTACTACGACCCCAACAAAATACATCAACTTAACCATAAAGGCAGATTTTTCTCCGTGCGCGGACCATTGAACATTGCCCGTCCACCCCAAGGTTATCCTGTAATCGTGCAAGCAGGTTCTTCAGAAGATGGTAAAGAACTTGCTGGTAAAACAGCCGAAGTTATATTTACTGCTCAACAAACTCTAGAAGATGCTCAAGCCTTCTATGCAGATGTTAAAGGTAGATTAGCAAAATATGGACGCACACCAGACCAACTCAAGGTTATGCCCGGTGTATTTCCCGTAGTTGGTATCACAGAAACAGAAGCAAAAGCCAAGTATCAAGAACTACAAGATTTAATTCATCCCCAGGTTGGTTTGGCTTTATTACAAGGACTCATAGGTACGGATCTTTCCGCCTATCCTCTGGATGGACCACTACCAGATTTACCCGAAACCAACGATAACAAAAGCCGCCAAGCATTATTAATTGATATTGCTCGCAAACACAATTTTACCATTCGGGAGCTTTATCAATGGATTGCGGGAGCGCGTGGTCATTGGACAATTATCGGTACACCAGTGCAAATTGCAGATCAACTAGAAAGCTGGTTTGTCAATGATGCTGCTGACGGCTTCAATATTATGCCTCCTTATCTTCCTGGTGGACTAGATGATTTTGTTGACTTGGTAATTCCTGAACTACAACGGCGGGGATTGTTCCGCACTGAGTATGAAGGAACAACTCTGCGGGAAAATCTCGGTTTATCTCGTCCAGTTAATCAATATCAAAAGGTATTAGCAGCAGTTTAAATAAATTTTAGAACTTACGCAAAATCTCTCTCCAACCCTCATTCCTCTGCGTCCTCTGTGCCTCTGTGGTTCGTTATTCCTGAAATTTGTCTCACGCAGAGGCGCAAAGAGTAAGAGCTTGAGAAATGGAATTTTCAATTTTCACGAATCAGCTTTGCAGTTACACCATACAAAAATATATGAGCGCAAAACGTAAATTTCGTTTAGGTGCATTTATTCAAGCTACTGGACATCATATTTCTGCTTGGCGACATCCCAATACACAAATAGATGCAGGTTTGAATTTTGAGCATTACAAAGAAATTACCCAAACTGCGGAACGGGGATTATTTGATGCGGTTTTTCTAGCAGATAGTCCAGGAATTTGGGGTGGTTCTCCTGAAACTCAGATTCGTAACGGTAAAATAGCTCATTTCGAGCCTGTGACGCTGTTTTCTGCTTTATCCTCCGTCACCAAAAACATCGGCTTTATTTCCACAGCTTCCACTACTTATGAAGATCCCTATACATTGGCACGGAAGTTTGCTTCCCTCGACCATTTGAGTAACGGCCGTGCGGGGTGGAATGTAGTCACCACAGGAAATGAGAATGCGGCGGCTAATTTCGGACTAGAACATCACCCAGAACATAGCCAACGTTATGAACGGGCGCAGGAGTTCGTGGAAGTGGTGCAAGGATTGTGGGATAGTTGGGAAGATGATGCTTTTATCAGAGATAGAGAATCTGGTGTTTATTTTGATGCCGACAAACTGCACACATTAAATCATAAAGGCAAACATTTTTCCGTTAGGGGTCCTTTAAATGTTGCTCGTCCACCCCAAGGTTATCCAGTCATTGTTCAAGCTGGTGCTTCTGAACCAGGCAGAGATTTAGCTGCCCGTACTGCTGAGGTAATTTTTACAGCTAATCAAACTTTAGCTGATGCTCAAGCGTTCTATGCAGATGTGAAAGGAAGGTTGGCAAAATACGATCGCTCTCCCGATGATCTCAAAATCATGCCTGGTGCTTTCCCCATCATCGGCCGGACTGAAGAAGAAGCTCAGGAAAAATATGAATTTCTGCAATCTTTAATTCATCCTGAAGTGGCGTGGGGAATCCTCAAAAATTATTACAAAGGTGTAGATTTATCACAATACTCTTTTGATGATTTAGCACCGGAATTGCCTAGTGATACTAACAATAATAAGAGTCGGTTGAAACTGGTGACAGACTTAGCTACTCGCGGTGGTCTTACTCTACGTCAATTATATCTATCTTTGGCGACTGCACGGGGTCATCGTACTATTTTGGGTACTCCTGAAACCATTGCTGATCAATTAGAAGAGTGGTTTATCAATGGTGCGGCGGATGGTTTCAACATTATGCCACCTATCCTACCTACAGGGTTGGATGAGTTTGTAAATTTAGTTGTTCCTGTTCTGCAAAAACGTGGATTATTCCGCACTGAATACGAGGGTAGTACCTTGCGTGAAAACCTTGGTTTACGTCGTCCAGTTAATCGTTTTGCTGTTCAACAACAGGAAAAAACATTGGTTTTGGCGTAAATAAAAAACTTTGGTGCGTCAGTCGAAAATTTGTTCACAATAACCACTTTATCGTATCTGACGCACCCTACAAGAGAACGTCAGCACAGACGTTAAAAGCCTACCGGGGTTTCAAACTATCGGAAAGTTATGCTTGTCAAAAAGACAAGAATCTTCAATTTCACGTTTAAAACTCAAGTCAAAATCAATAGCGCAATCTCCCACAGATCCCCGATTTTTTGAAAATTCATAACTTTTAGATTCTGCAATTGTTTGAGAAGTCAGGGATCTAAATTGTCTTATAACTTTTCTAAGGAAAATATGACTAAATATAGCAAGTTGAAAAGCTCTCCCTCCGCCGCAGTTAGAGCCAATCTGGATTATCCTGTCATTGATACTGATGTTCACACTAATGATTTTACTCCTGCCCTTGAGGATTATATTGCTCACTATGGCGGTGTGAAACTGGTAGATGAATTACGCAAGGCTGAATCTTCTCGTCTTAATTCTAAGAGTGAAGGTAAAGATTGGTATCAACAAACTCCTGAAGAACGTCAATATAATCGGACATTGCGATCGCCTTGGTGGGCTAGAGTTACTCGTAATACCTTAGATTTGGCTACCTACACTCTCCCTGCATTACTCTATGAACGTCAAGCGGAGCAAGGCTCAGACTATTCTGTGCTATTCCCCAATAATGCCTTAGCTGCGGCTGGTGCAAGTAAGGAGAATCGGCAATTATTGCATAGGGCGATTAATCACTATCACGCTGATATTTACCGTCAATATAGCGATCGCCTGACTGTGGTAGCTGGTATCCCCATGACTACCCCCCAAGAAGCGATTGAGGAATTAGAATTTGCAGTCAAAACACTAGGATTGAAGGTGGCAAATATTCCTGGTGGTGTAAAACGACCAATTAAGGCAATCGCTGATAAATACCCAGCCGATCAATTCCCTGAAATTGGTAAATATGCCTCTTACATTGACTTTTTCGGATTAGATAGTGAATATGACTATGATCCCTTCTGGGCTAAAGCCGTTGAATTAGGCGTACCTCTCACCACTCATTACGGTAGCCAAGGATGGACTGGACGCTCCTCCATCAGTAACTACATGAACAACCATATCGGACACTTTGCCGATGGTTCTCAAGCGTTTGCTAAAGCCTTATTCTTTGGTGGTGTAACCAGACGCTTCCCACAATTGCGAGTTGGAATGCTCGAAGGTGGTGCAGATTGGGGCGCTCACGTCTACATTCATTTAGTAGACCGGTTCTCCAAACGGAGTTTAGAAGGACTGCAAAACTACAACCCAGATTTAGCTAACCCAGATGAGTTGTTTGAGTTGTTTGAACAGTATGGTGGTGACATTACTCAAGGACATTCTCTCAGCAAAGAAGAATTAACTAAGAGTGTATTGGGAGCTTCCTTCAACCGTCATAGTCGTTCACCAGTGGGTAGCGAATTGGAAGATTTTGGTGCAGCAGGGATTCAATCTATTGAAGATATACGCGATCGCTGGGTCAATAGTTTCTTCTTTGGTTCTGAGTCTGATGACCGTACAATTGCTGCGGCATTCAACGATAAAGCCAAAACCCCTTGGGAGTTAAGCTCAACGCCATCTATTCCTCCGATGTTGGTCACTGGGATGTACCCGATCTCACCGCACCTTTAGCCGAAAGCTGGGATTTGGTCAGAGAAGGCGTAATTTCTGAAGATGACTTCAAAGCTTATGTATTCGGCAATCCCTATAAATTCTACACCCAAGCTAACCCTGATTTCTTCAAAGGTACAGCCGTAGAATCCAAACTACCTAAGACCGAATCTCAACCAGTAGATAAGACCTTGGTAGGTGTGTAAATGACCTTGTGAGGTTGCGCGAAATAAATCCCATAGAGACGTTACATATTTACATATAACGTCTCTAAATCCATTTTCTATGGCTTATGCTTTGCTAACTTCAATGCCGACAACAATAGAATGATACCCAAAATTAGATATAAGGAAGAACTTGCTACATATCTCAAAAGACTGCTGCCAATAAATGCTCCCAATATTGAACCAGAAGCCATTGAAACAATGAATCTTTGTTCTGATTTCACTTCTTTCAGTCTTTGCTGACTTCTATATTTGTATAGACCCATTATAATTGTGGGAATGCTGATTGCCAGACTCAAACTTCCTGCTAATTTGATGTCAATTGCAAACACCATAATAATTGTCGGGATAATCAATTCACCACCTGCTACACCAAGCATACTGCTGAATATCCCAATCACAATTCCCGCTACAAACGCGATACTGATTCTTAGTAAATTTGTAAGTTGCCAACTCTGAAGACTGAAAATAAAATTATGCCCAATTAATACAAAGCTGAGTAAAAATAGAAAAACGACAACAACTCGATTTAATGTTCGTTCGTTGATCTTGGTTACATAGTTAACCCCAAGATAAGAGCCAATGAGAGAGCCTGCCAGAATGTTGATGATTATTGTCAGGTTTGCAAAAACATTCTCAAGACCAATAAAGCCACTCCGAAAAATGAATGAAAAGGTGACAGTAACGAGACTCACAATGAGATTAATAATAATTGCTTGTAAAGTTCGATAGTTAAAAATGCTAACTAAAACTGGTAGGCGAAATTCTGCACCACCTAAACCAATTAATCCCCCAAAAATTCCAACCAAAGCACCCCAAGCAAACGCCCAAATATTCCGCATCAAAATTTTCACACCCATAACAAAAACTAGATTATGAGCAATTCTATAACTTTACCAACTACTAAACTCGGTCAAACCGGACTCACTGTTTCCCGACTCGTTCTCGGTACAATGACCTTTGGACTACAAACCGACGAAGAAACATCTATAAAAATCCTCGATACCGCCACCGAAGCTGGAATTAACTTTCTCGATACAGCCGATGTTTATCCTCTTGGTGGTGGACTACCCACTGCTGGACGAACAGAGGAAATTATCGGCCGTTGGTTAAAAGGCAAACGAGAACATTTTATTGTGGCGACAAAAGCCGTCGGTAAAGTTGGTGCTGCACCTTGGGATCAGGGATCTTCACGCAAACATATTTTAGATGCCATTGATGCTTCCCTCCGACGATTGGGAACTGATTATGTTGACCTCTATCAATTGCATTCTGATGATGCTTCAACACCCCTAGATGAAACTCTAGAAGCACTAGATACAATAGTTCGGGCTGGTAAAGTCCGCTATATCGGTGTTTCTAATTTCTTAGCTTACCGACTAGCCCGCGCTTTAGGTCGTGCAGATGTGCGTCATTTGACTCGTTTCGTCTCCATTCAGCCCCGCTATAACCTCTTATTCCGAGAAATTGAGCGCGAATTATTACCATTAGCACAAGAAGAAGGATTAGCTGTAATTCCCTACAACCCTTTAGCCGGGGGACTGCTGACAGGTAAACATAATCTGGCTGAAGGACCCACCGCAGGTACTCGTTTTACCTTGGGTACAGCCGCAGAACGTTATCAAGAAAGATATTGGCGCGATCGCGAATTCAATACTGTGGAGGAATTACGCACAGTTGCCGATCTAGCAGGATTATCTCTCACTACTTTAGCCGTGGCTTGGGTTTTGGCTAATCCGATTATTACAGCCCCCATCATTGGTGTGAGTCGTCCAGAACAACTTTTTGACAGTCTCAAAGCTGTGGAAGTAAAACTTGACGACAATTTAAAACAAAAATTAGACGACATCACCGCAGAATATCGCCGGGGAGATGCTGTGCGTTAACGTGATTTCGACAGATTTAAACAAAACCCCTCTCCAAACCTCTCTCCTTTTAGGGGAGAGGCTTAAAAGCCTGATTTTTGTAGTGGAAACAAGTAATACTTCTGCCCCTCTCCGTGTCGGAGAGGGGTTGGGGAGAGGTTCATTGAATTCACATTGCGTTAGGTGACTTTTGGATGATTTTATTAAACTTCACCGGACGGTTAATCCAGCCGTCTATTTTTATTTGTTACAGCAGCTAAAATGATGAAAAAGGTAAGACTTTCTAAATCTTTTCAACGCGCTCCCAATGCGCCAAACTTGCCAGATACTCCCTTCCAATTTATTTGTTATTTCGTTAATCAGTTCCGCTGGTGGTATGTGTTAATGGTGTCCCTGGAGATCATACACGCCACCTGTGGAATTATGTTACCTTATGCGATCGGTGAGATGATCCGCAGTGTGACCCGCTCCACAGGAGACAGCAAACTCATTTTTGATACCTTGAGACAACCTCTAATCCTGTTCACGTCCTTGAGTATAGGTGAGGTGGTATTTGGGCGTTCTGCTGGACTGTTGCAAACTATCCTCCATCCTATCCACAGACAGCATATTGTTCGGTCTTTATATGCCTACTTACAACAACATTCCCATCGTTATCTCAGCAGTAGTTTTGCGGGAGCATTAGCCCATCGTATTGCGGAAACTTCCCTTGGTGTCACCCAAACCATGCAAATGATGATTACTGAATTTATGCCAGTAATTATCGTCTATATCGTTTCTATTGATTGATGGGGTGGATATTAGACCTCTTGCAAAAGTCCCATAAGCGTGGGACAAGTAGCTTAGAGCTTTCTTGAAATATATGAGCTACGAAAAGGTAAAAACCCTGAAACCAGAAGAATTCAAACGCTTGTGTGGAGTGCATCCAGAGACTTTTAGCCAGATGACGGAGGTAGTGCGCTGGCATTCAAAAACAAAGCGGAAAACAGGACGACCGGGGAAACTGAGCATAGAAGACCAGTTGTTAATTGTAGCGAACTGCAAACATCCAGAGATAAAACTGCAAACAAGGCATTTTTGAAACCACAATAACTGCAAATAAGAGGGGTTGCAAAACCACATTCTTTGCAAATGAAACTGCAAACATAATTTTCAAACCGCAAACAAGAGGTTTGAAACCACAATAACTGCAAATAAGCCGTAAGCCTTGTGGGAATTGAGTTACAGCATTTAGCGCCCAAAACTGTCCAGATTAAACCAACTTTTACACTAGACACATATGTACATTTTTCGTGGTTTAATTTGAACTAACACCGTTCGATTAAATATTCAAAGCTGTTTAAACGGACAGCCAAGGTGGCTATGGCCATTTACGCTTACTTGAGGGTCTCCAGCGACAAACAAGACGTACACAACCAACGACATGGCATTTTAGAATATGCCAACACCCATGCTTTAAGTCCCATCCAGTTTATAGAGGACACTGTTTCTGGACGAGAGAAATGGTCAGAGCGGGGTGTAGGACTACTACTGACTCAAACAGCGCAAGCAAAAGATGTAGTAATTTTTTCAGAAGTCAGTCGCATGGCACGCTCCACCCTACAAGTATTAGAAATGTTGGAGTGCTGCGTGCGTAGAGGCTAGACTGTGCCAAATTGGGAGTTTTGTACGCTAAGAAATCAGAGTAATCGTCCAAAGCCTTGCCATTAAAGATTTTTAACGTTCAACTCTCAAGGAATTTTTTAACGACCATTGGTCTGAAATACAAAAAATTTCATTCGGATGACACTTCCTGAAACTATTGATAGTTAAGGGTTTCAACTTTTTGAAATTTTCTTAGCGTACAAATTTCCCGAATCGGCACGGTGATGCCATCATTGGCTAGAAGTTCTCGCTTTGGGGTGTCTTTCTCCCCAGCATGCTACCCAATTCAAAGGTTTTATTAAACAAATTAAAAGTAAATACCAACTAACAGCAATTCTTAAAGGTGAAATTGGTTGGCCACACCTACCAGAAGATAGAGATGTCCTCTATTTTTTAGCTCAATCATTCCGCGCTCAACTCATCAAAGAATTACCCCAAGAACGCCAAGCAATTACAGGTAATCACAAAGACTTAGCCCATCGCGCCAAAGGACTACTCAAAGATTTAGCCGCTATCAGCTTTGAAATTGCCCAAATGGTGGTTTCGGAAACTGAGAAAGGCGATGTTTTACCTAGTTGGTTAATGGTAGAAATAGTTAGAGACTTACCACGTTTAGTCAAGAAAGAAAATGCCACGTAAACAGGATCAAAAAGATATTGCTAAACTACAATTTCAGCAAGGATATAACATCTTGCAACAACATCCAATTTTTACATCTTTACTTTATCATGCTAACATTAATCGTCAACCGAGTAATCAATGTCCGCCAAAACATTGGGCTGTCATTAACAATTTAGGTACAATTTATGTACATCCCACCCGACGGGGTTCTCCTGAAGAATGGGTTTATGTACTGGCTCATTGTCTCTTACATTTGGGTTTTGGTCACTTCCAAGAACGCACCCATTTCCGTGAATGGAATGCCGCTTGTAATTATTTTATTGCTAAATTTCTGGCAGATTTAAAATTAGGAACTGCTCCAGAAGAATACCTTTTTCCCCTCAACTTTGCTAACCGCAATGAAGACAGTTTATATCAAGAATTTTGTGAGCGGGGTATTCCTGGAAATGACTTTGTTGATATGTTTATCGAAACTCCCAAAAGTCATTATTGGTATGCTAAAATTGATTGGCAAGCTGTGTTTGGAGAAGGTTTAACAAAAGCCGTTACTAATGCTGTATCTGTAGCCGCAGGACAGGATATTTCTCTAGCAGGGGAAAGTAAAAATAACACTCCTGCACAAAAAGCTAAGGCTTGGTTTATTAATAGTTATCCTTTGTTGGGAGCTTTAGCAACTAATTTTGAAATTATTGAAGATCCATTAATTTGTCAACGGTTAGAAATTTCTGTAGCCGCTATTGATGTAGAAAATAAGCAAATTTTTATTAATCCTGCCGGCGGATTAACAAATGAAGAATACCGATTTGTAATGGCTCATGAATTATTACACGCCGGACTGAGACATGATACCCGTCGTCAAGGAAGAGAGCCTTATTTGTGGAATGTTGCTTGTGATTATGTGATTAATTCTTGGTTAATAGAAATGGGGGTAGGTGAATTACCTCATGTGGGAGCATTGTATGATCCTGATTTGAAAAATTTATCTGCTGAGTCAATTTATGACAGAATTGTCAAAGATTTACGCCTTTATCGTAAACTAGCTACTCTCCGGGGAATTGGACAATGTGACATTTTAGAACCACAAAGAGCAGATTGGTGGACTTATGGTGATGGTGTGGCACTGGATGAATTTTATCGTCGTTGTTTAAGTCAAGGACTTGCATATCACCAAGAACAAAATCGCGGTTTTTTACCCGCAGGTTTAATTGAAGAAATTCGCGCTTTGAGTTATCCACCAATTCCTTGGGATGTGGAATTAGCTAAGTGGTTTGATAATTATTTTTCGCCTTTAATTAAAGTTAGATCATATAGCCGTCCTAGTCGTCGTCAGTCAGCAACTCCTGATATTCCTCGTCCTTGTTATGTACCTGATAGCAATCATGAAGAGGGTCGAACATTTGGGGTTGTTTTAGATACTTCTGGTTCAATGGAGCGGGAGTTATTGGGAAAGGCATTGGGAGGGATCGCTAGTTATAGTATTTCTCATGATGTTTCTTTGGTGCGGGTTGTTTTCTGTGATGCTTTTGCTTATGATCAAGGTTATTTAACACCAGAATCTCTAGCAGATAGAGTTCAAGTCAAGGGTAGAGGCGGTACTGTTTTACAACCCGGTATTGATTTACTGGAAAAAGCGGATGATTTCCCCAAAAATGGACCATTGTTAATTATTACTGATGGCTATTGCGATAATTTACATATTCGTCGAGAACACGCTTTTTTAATTCCTGTGGGTCGGTATTTACCTTTTATTCCTAAAGGTCAGGTTTTCAGGATTAAGTAAATTAAGGAGGCAGGAGAAACCCACGTTTAAAAACGTAGGGCGGATCTTTGTTAAAGTCCCAACTTTTGCCTTACTACCTCATCTTTATCTTTAAAACCTACCAGCACAGCCGTTCCATCTTTGAGGAAAAGGGGGCGTTTGAGTAGCATTGCATCCTTAGCGAATGCCTCAATCCATTGCTCGTCTGTCCAAGTTTTCTTTTCATCACCTAAAGCCCGGTAGGATTGACCGGAGGTGTTTCGCATAGCCGCAGAACCTAAAGACTTAACCCAGTTTTCGACCATCTCACGAGTTGGAGGAGTTTCTTTGGTATTAATGAACTCATAATCAATACCATTTTCTTGAAGCCACTTGAAAGCTTTTTTACAAGTTCCGCAGTTCGGTATCCCGTAGATTTGGATAGACATAAAAAAGATGAATAAATTTAAAGCAGATATTTTAGCTTAAACAGCAGAAACCTAGTATGTTAATTTTGTGTGTTTTGGAGGGACTGTCTCGAAAATTATGGGTATTACCGTAGTTTACACCGAAAGCTACTGGAACAGATGATTTTTTGTAAAAATATGCAACATATTTTGTGCATGAAGTCCTATGGAATAAATGTTGGGAAGTTTGCGAAAAAGTATCCCTAGTGAGGTGATTAAAGTATATGGTTTTGATTGTCATCAAGCCTTGGCAATTGCTGCTTTTATGCGGTTTGTCGTTGGCGAACATGGTGAAAATGCAAAAAGTCAAGCAGAACTGGAAATTGTCTGGCATTGGGAAGATTATATCAAAAATCAGCACATAACAGGGGTTTAAATCTCCATACTCAAAACTTCGCTGTCAACTGTTTAACAGGAGCTATTTCAATAATGGACAATTAACAATTAAAAATTGCGGTTCTTGCGTCTGTTTTATGGATAATTAATAGAAAAGTGCCAGTTCAATCAATACTACTCGGTTAAGCCTTTTTTGGGTATTACAAATAACGATATTTCAAGGGTTTCAGCCTTATTTATTTCGTTAACCGAGCAGTATGACTAAAAAACTCTGTACCTCACGCTTCTTGGGAATGCCTATAATTCATCAACAAACAGTGGTATAAACTGGAATTTTCTCCCATCAAATAATCCTTGATCACTAAGTTTTAATTCAGGTATCACCAGCAACGCCATAAAAGAAAGAGTCATGAATGGTGCAGATAGTGTTGAACCTAATCGTTTTGCCCTGGCATCGAGTTCTGCGTATTTTTTGGCAACTTCATTACCATCACCGTCACTCATCAAACCCGCTACTGATAAGGGTAATACGTCAACCTTATTACCTTCGACTACCGCAATACCACCTTGATGTTGAATAATGGCATTTACCGCAGTACAGATTTCTAAGTCCGTTGTCCCCACTGCCACAATGTTATGGGAATCATGGGCTACACTTGATGCGATCGCCCCTTGCTTCAATCCAAAGTTCTGCACTAATGCCACCGACGGCGGTGTATCCTGATAGCGATTTACCACCGTAATTTTCAGGATATCTTGCTCTAGATCAACTGTAACTTTACCATTTTCCATCTGCGCTGGTACACACTTTTCCCCTGTCATCAACTGACCATCAGTAACGGTAATCACTCTGACTGTTGCACCCTTGGCAGTTATTTCAAAATCCCCCGGTGTTTTTGCAGTAGTGATAAAATTATTAATAGGTGTAACCGGAACAAACGATAACAAAGTTGACCCGGACTTTGCTGTTAACTCACCCTGACAGTAAGTAGCCAACACCGTAAAATCTTGTAAATTATCAACAAAAATCAAATCTGCGCTGTCCCCAACTTGCAGCAGTCCCACATCAAGATTGTAGTGTTTGACAGGGTTTACACAGGCAACTTGCAACACATTCATGACATCATGACCTAAAGCCACTGCCCGTTTGACCAAGAGATTAATGTGTCCAGTAACTAAATCATCAGGGTGTTTATCATCACTGCAAAACATACACCGTTCTGGGTAAACATCAATTAAACTGTGCAGGGCATCAAAATTTTTAGCTGCTGAACCCTCCCGAATCTGAATCTTCATTCCCAATGCTATTTTCTCTAAAGCCTCACCCAAGGAAGAACATTAGACATCTCCGAAAACTATCAAAGCCGCTTTGTGACTAGCTGACAAACTGCAAAAGCCAGGATTGCAAACTAGCTAATGTAGACGATAGAATAGGTGTTTGAGATATTTACTGATAGTAACAAGATAAAAATACGAAGTTATATGCGTCAATTTTAGCCAGGGGTTAAGGGATTTATTTCTGTTGGTAATATGAGGGAGCCAATTCGTAATCTGACTAAGCCACAAATTGTCAAAATTACTTGTTCATATTTGTGAGGATTTAACCGGAATCGTTCCTGGACAACTCGAAATATTTTGACGGAACGAATACGGTGTTCAACAAACACCCGTTTGGCTGAGAATTTCTGGTTTTCTTCTTTCTGTTCAATGGTTAATTCTCGCTTTTTTGGTTTCTTAATGGGAGTAGAAATTAAATCTTCTCCTTGATAGGCTAAATCTCCCTTAAATCTTTGGTTTTGGTCAAACTTTGAGCGATGTTCTCGGAATAAAGTAATATCACTTTTGGGACCTTTTTCCCCAGCCACTACATCAACTATGTCACTGGCATCTGGCAAGATAACCATCTGAGTTTTAAATGTATGATGACACTTCTTGCCAGAGTAATATTTTTCTTGTTCTTGATTGTCTCCAGGTCTTTCCCTGACTTGCTCATAGCTATCTACAATTAATTCATAGTCTGTCAGTATCTCTTTAACTATTTCATAGTCAGATGCGTTTTTTTTTACTTGTTCAAGTAAACTAGATGGCAGTAATTCTCTTAGGAGTGGCAACCAGTAATTAAATGTACTATTGGCTGTAGATTCGCTGACTCCAAATTGAATCCCCAGCAGTTGAAATGTTGTCATGTGCCTCAGATACACCAAGGTTAAAATTATTTGTTCACGGATAGATAATTTGGGTTTACGTCCACCTCCACCTGCAATAATTCTAATTTTTCTTGCTTCTAATAAACCTTGTTTCTCATTGTGTAAGTTTTCTGCATTTTCGATTAACTGTTGTAGCTCCACATACTCCAGTCCAATCAACCTCTGTGTTTCTTTTTGATTCTCTTCAATATAATTCAGTAGACTACTCATATTTGTGTATCAAAAATCTCTTATCCTCTCTTTTACCACAGAATATTACTATTTTGGAGATGTCTAAACTGCTGCTCATCTCTGGGAACAGTTAAGCAATTGTCAGATTCCTGAAGAGGAAGCTGCTATCATCACCGCTATTTGGGAAACTCAAGAAGTACAATCTGAAGCTGTTGATATCCAAGCCGAATTGGCATTGCAACTAGATGCAGAAATAGCAGCTATTAAGCAACGATTAGAACATCTCAAAGCCGTGCATCAATCAGCACTATTAAGACTAGAACGCTGGCGACAGAAATTAGATGAAACCATTTTAGAACATAATGCCACAGGAATTATCCCTGAGCAAATAGTTGGTAATTCACTGCGGATCACAATTAAAGAAAATCCACCGAGTTGTGATGTACTTGTAGATGCAGAAAAATTGCCTTTAAAATACCGCAGAGAAAAGACCGTTTACTCAGCAGATAAGAAAGCAATTATTGCTGCTTGGAAGAAAGGAATTCCTGTGGATGGTACTCATGTTGAACGTAAGCGGCGGGTTGTTTATGCTTTAACAGCAACAGCGATTCAAGACTTCAAAGATTCACTATTACCTTAGCAATTAACGCAACTAGTTCAGGACTTACCGAAAAAAATGGGTTTATGGTTGGGGTATCAACCCAAAAGGTTAGGTGATGTTAGATTGGTGCAGTCGCTCATGGGGGAACGCGCTGCACCACTTTTTTCTTGAGAGATGCCCTTACTCTGGAAAACTTATCCCTGAATTCAATTGCATAAACCAGCCCGCAAGGCTATGACAGCTGCTTGGGTGCGATGGTTACGTCCCTCAAAAGCAGCATTGGCACAAAGTTTGTTCAAAACACCACGCACATATATCTTTACACTGCCGACGCTGAGATAGAGTCTTTTGGCAATCTCTCGATTTGTATAACCTTGAACAATCAACTCCAAGACTTGCAGTTCCTTGTTTGTCAGTGGATCTGCTTTGAGAAGACTGGCTTGGTCTGGGTCAATCGCAGAGATGGTCACTGTTTGAGCAACTTTTGATTTCGCTGCCGTCATTGCCGATGCCAATTGACGAGTATGCTTGAGAATAATACGAGCGATCGCTGCATCTATCCAAGAATAGCCTTTATAAGTCATGTATAGAGCTTCTAACAGCAACTCAAACTTAATGTTTTTAACACAGTAAGAGTCTGCCCCAGCAGCAAACGCTGCCAAGACCTTCTGTTCTTGAGCAAAAGAAGTGAGCATCATAATTTTCGTTTGTGCTGCTGCTCCTGGTGGCATAGATTGTCGAAACCGATGCACCACTGTTATGCCATCCATATCTGGTAAACCGATATCCACAATGGCAATATCTGGCTTGGTATCTTGAAGCAATTCTAGACCAGCAGTACCTGTCTCTGCATCTCCTATAACTTGAATATTCTTTTGCTCATTCAAACAACTGCGTATTCCTACCCTGGTCAAACTGTGGTCTTCAATAATTGCCACTCTCATGTTTTTCATGACTTACCTCAGCGACTGGTTCAATGTACTCTCACCAATGTCGAAAATAATTGATGTATCTGTTTGACACTTCCAAGCAGGCGATTCTTGGTTCGTAAACAACACGTCAATTTTTCTTAGTTGTCATCAATACCTTAGCCAAAATAAGAGCCTTGATAATTTTTGGCAAAAACGACAAAGATAAGCATACATAAGCGTTCGAGGAAAAGGTTATTTAGAATCTAAAACCCTTATCCTACAATCAATACATTAAAAACCCTTGTGGGAAACCTTCAAGGAATTTTTAGGACTGATTGTTTTTGCCAAGCCTAACGAGAAACGGGAGTTTATAGTTAAAGCATTATCATCTCACCCTCGTAATTTGGCTAAGGTATTGTTAACATCTATCTATGTATTGATTAAAAACCTTTAACTTCTGAAAAAAATCTATCTAAAGACTCATATAAGTATAAAAACTTAAAGAGCAAACTTGAGTTTTCCCAAAATCTACTTGATCTGTATGACACCTTTCTCTTTGAATCAAACTTCAACAGAAAGTATCCTTTTGATAGATGACTCAGCCAAAAATTTTTGCTTGTTAAAATCTACTCTCCAGCAAGAAGGATACAGGGTAACATTCACAGATAGTGGCAGTGAAGCCTTAATTAAGATTGCCAAATCTCCCCCTGATTTAGTGCTATTAGATACCTTAATGCCAAATATTGATGGCTATGAAATCACTAGACAGATTAAACAGAATTCCGATTTACCTTTCATACCTGTGTTACTCGTTACGAATTGTGATGAGTCCTCTTTCATTCAAGGTTTACAGGCTGGTGCTGACGATTTTTTGATTAAGCCTGTAGAGCAAAATGAATTGTTAGCACGAGTGCGCTCGCTCCTCCGGTTAAAACACAGTATCCATCAACGTGAGCAATTTGCTCACCAAAGTCGAGAATATTTTCTGATTAAGCTGACTCACGATTTACGAACTCCTTTGACCTCAACAATTCAACTACTAGGAATGATACAAAAAGGAAATTTTGGTCAACAATTGTCAGAAATACAAGAATATCTGCAACAAATTACTGAAAGTAATCAAATGTTACTGTCAATAGTTGAAAATATGCTGGAGGTTTATCAGTATGAAACTGGATCTAAGGATTTGGAGTTTTCTGCTGTAGATTTGTGGGAGTTAAGCCAAAAAATAGTTAGGGAACTACAACCTTTAGCTGTTGTGAAAAACTTAACTCTCAACGCCAAATTAAATGACACACAACCATCTGTTGTGAAAGTCTGCGGCGATAGAATAGAACTTTACCGACTGCTCACTAACTTAGTTGGTAACGCTATTCGTTTCACTGATGCTGGGTCAGTAGAAATTCGCCTCAGTTCTAATGTTCAAGGGGTAACAATTGAAGTAGAGGATACAGGTATTGGCATAAGTCAGTCAGAAAAATCACTTTTATTTGAACGCTTTCGACAGGGTAAGCATCAGCGTCGGGGTAACGGTCTAGGATTATATTTGTCCCGTCAAATTGTTGAAGCCCATCAAGGTAATATCTCCGTTTCATCGACTGTGGGAAAAGGTAGCATTTTTACAGTTTATTTACATGCTTTAACACCTCTAGGGCTGGATTGACTTTTTTCCAAGTCTTAGGTTTTTGTGGAGCAATGCGAAAACTTGACATACTCACTGTCCTAAAGGAGCGGTGATTGTTGACGCGTCAAGCCGTCAGTCCATACTCTTGTTCGACATGATCTAACAATTTTGACTGCAAAGGTGAAAGGTACGGTTTGAGTTGTTTCCCCAATCCTGAACAGACCAATCAATGGCAATATCTCGGTTTTCAATTTGATGCAGTCTTCGCAATCTCACGCATAGCTGTCGCATGAACTGGCAGTCTTCATCTAAAAGTTCTAAGGATTTCAGATGTTCTATTGTCACTGTATACTCGGCATCCCAAGTCTCAAGCGTGCAGCTATAGTCTCCAACATGGGTAATGACACCCCAACAACCACTTTTGCCTTTCAGTTTTGGGTTGTCTTTGGGCAGTAGAATACATACTTCCCCAACATGATACGGTAGTGGTACTTTGGTTCTTTCTCGGATTTTGTCCACAATATCTTGAACTTGACGACCAGAAGGAATTTTACCACCACCTTGCTCTACTGCCTGTTGCCAAACCAGTCGTTGCTGTTCTGGGTCTAAGGGAACCAAAGGTCTAACTTGGCGTTCACTCGTTGGTAAGATTTGGGAACCATTGGTTCCCATTTCGTCTGGTATTTCAATTTGGGAACCATTGGTTCCCATTTCGTCTAGTATTTTAATTTGGGAACCATTGGTTCCCATCAGATTGTCAACTACTGATGAACCAGCTATCAGGTAGTTCACATGACGGTGAGTAAAGCCAAATCGGGAACGACAGTAATTTTCAAAGGTTGAGTGAGTTGAACGGTACAAACGTCTGTCTCGTAGTTCTTTCAATGCTTTAGCAGCTGCGTAAAATGCTTTTTCAACTTGTCTCTCTAAAAATATGCGATCGCGCCACTCGTCTGTAGTCAGTTCGGAGCTAACAACTACTTCAGTATGGTTGCTTGCAGAATCATTCTGGGTGGGTAGCGATGTCCCATCAGTAGAGATGTTTGATATCTTACTCATAATTTCTACCCCCTAGTTTCCAAGGAAAATCTCTATTATTTGATACATTGTAGCCAACTGTAAATTTATGATTTATATTCAATAATAAACTGATAGTTTATATTTAAGGGTAGTTGAATGGTTGAAAAAATGATGAAAGTTAGAAGAACGATAGATATAGAAATACCCGGTTTGGGAAAGAGAATTAGACAAGCTAGAGAAGCTGATAGACGCTCTTTAGCTGAAATATGCCGTCAAATTCCCATGACAACTATGAATTGGTACAAAATAGAATCCGAAGAAACCAAAGCTTTACCCATCGAAACTTTACAACGTATTCAAGATGTACTGAAAGTTGACTTTGGTATTAATTTTTACGAATAGCTAAGAACAAATCCTTATGTTTTACAGTTCACCGATTTGCCAAAGCTAATATTTCTACGGTTAAATTTTAAATTTCTACTTAATTTCTAATTAATCAGAGTATATATTACAGCAGTTTTCATGTATTTATACTAATTGGATGCCTAAGCCAGGAAGTCACCCTCGTAAATTGGCTACAGTATTGAGTAATGCCTTTTGTGCGATTGCCTTCGGCACTGGCGTAGCCAATCGCGGAAGGTTGTCCAGTTTTGTCGAGAAAAATCCTGAACTAAATAGTTTCCATAATTACACGTCTTCAAGGGTACTAGGACTAGATTTATCAAGACTTGCTGACACCCAGAGCTTTCCATAAATTACTCCGGCGCTGATGCTGAACTCGCCATTGAGCTAGTAGGGCATGATAGGATTGTGGGGCTAATTCCTGGAGTGCAAACATCCACTGTGCGTGTTCTGTATAATCCGAATTTTTGCACAGTTCTGGTTTGGGTACAAAATTATGTAAGTGTTTTTGCCAATAAGCCATCACCTTTTCCCAAAGATGATCAGGTGTATACTGTTGTAGATATAATAGCCGGGAAGGATCATCAGACGCTGACAATCCTCTTGCTTGAATCACAAATTGATAAAATTTGGGATAGGGGGGTTGAATTTTATAATGTATCTCAGTCAAATCCTTTGTCAACAACCTCAAAATATCATAATCTTCACCCAAGAGTTCCTTATCTCCAGGTAAATCTCCTAACCATTGCTGGATTTGTTCTTGGAACCAGACAATTCCCAATTCAGGAGTAGCAATACTGTCGATTAGCCAATGCAGCCACCAAATATCAATCCTTTTAACAGGTGTGTACAATTCAAAACGCGAACGTGGTTTAGCACGCCCAATCACATAATCGCGCCAAGATTGAAATAGAGATACACGAGTCGTTTCCGAAACACCCACCTCTGCAAAAGTTTTAAACATAGTTGACCAATCAAAACAGCTATCAAAAGTGATTAGCTGAATTTCTAAAGCCTTAACTCGCTCCAATTCTCCTAATTCTTGAGAGATTTGCTGATAAAAGCGCAGAAGCTTCTTCTCACGGTCTTGTTGCCCATGACTACTATAAAATCCATTAATTAACGGAAACAGCAGCGAAGTTTCTGGTTGCCAAGATTTATCTTGCTGACGGAGTTCTAGCAAAGAATTCAAAGTTTCTGCAATTACAGTTAAACAAAGCGCATAATTCTGTTTAACTAATAAATCTTCAATGATTGGTAAACCATTTTGCCATTGTTGCGGGATAGTAGCTCGGAGAGTTTCTAAATATATCCCTGGTGGTGCAAATTGATGGATAGCTTCCATATAAAATTGATGCCAAGGTGAATAAATAGAGTTCAAAGGTTCTTTCCATAAATCAGACTCTCTATTCGCATTTAACCCCGCAAAAATATTCTGTTGTTCCTCCTGGGATAACTCCATCAAAAAATCCACAATTCCATCTTCGTCTAGACTCACATATTCAAATTCTGCTGACAATTGCCTGATGCGTTGAGCAAACTTAAAAGCATCTTGCCTCGCCAGCTTAACTGTTAACCACTCCCACTGCAACAAACAAGCAGTTGTAGATACTTGTAATTCAATCCCATTATCAATATCCATCCAATCAGGTATACCTGTTGAAATTTCACTTTCAGCATCCAAAAGTGCGTCAGCAAAACCGGCATTGGGATTAAATCCATTCTCCACAGCCACCTCAATCAATGGCTGCATTTTTTGGGCTACTTTTTCTAAATTTTCAGACAGCGAAACAGCATCAAAGTAAGGTGCTTCCCAATCAGCTTCTTGCGTTATATATTCTCCCTCTTCTTGAGAAGCTTCATCTATAATTTCGTTCCATTCTTGCCACAATTCCAGCCAAATTTCGGCTAATTTAGATTGAGACTTAGGCGGTGATTTAACTTTTGTTACCTGTGCGACTATTGATGGTGGGGTGAGGATTTGCTTAATAGTTTCTTGAGTATTGGGAGCGAGTTGTGCTAGAACTGCGTCCCATAAATCATCAGACAAAACTGTAAACAGCACATCAAGTAGCTGTGAAATTTCCTGCTGTGTTAGTGCCGATTGGATCTGATGGGCTACGCTCAATATTTCGTGATCACCAACACTACCTGAATTACCTTGAATCTTTTTTGACATTTGAGACTAACAGAGTAACATCTGCTTAATTCTAATATCCCATATGCTAGGCGATAAATAAGCCGGTTTGACTGAAGAAGATTCGTGAACTACCCGGATTAATAAAGAACCTTCTGTTGCTGTTTAATACCTAGGGCTTGCTGAATAAAGCTAAAACATAGATATATCAAGAGTCGGAAGGTTAAAAAGGTAAATCAGGTGCAAGGAATAAGCATTGAAACTACCAAAAACCTATCACTGGATCTGATTCAAGACTATTCTTCTCTTCTTCTAATTCTTCCTCCTGACTCCTGACTCCTGACTTCTGACTCCTAGCCCTAACGGAAAGACTTTTTCAGCAAACCCTACCTAAGATTATTCATAGTTTTGTTAAGTCTCTGATTAACTCAGCCCTGCTGGGTCATTTTTCATGGTTTAGTCTAAACTCCAGATGATATGGCGGCGCATAAAAGTCAGCAGCGACAACACAATAGAGAATTTGCAAACTACTACTAACGAAGCGGGACAATTAGTGGATAATAGCTATGCTGGTGACCTCGCGGCAATAACAAGAAGTATTAACATTATTAAATCATCGTCAGTTTTTAAAGATTCAATGCGGTTAAAACCGCCCGTGTCGTGGCTGATGAGCCATGTGGAACCATCCCTCTCAGGTCTAAAGACGCACTCGTTTCCCACTTACCGCGTATTTTTATGATTATTGCCTTTACAAATCAAAAAGGTGGCGTAGGCAAATCAACTGCGGCTGTTCATCTGGCGTATTGGCTTAGTCAACGCCAAAAAACACTAATGATTGATGCCGATGCCCAACAAAGTAGTTCCGTCTGGGCTAAATCTTTAGGTCTGGTTTACCAAGTCATTCAAGACCCAGAAGAGTTGTTTGAGAAAATTCCTGACTTAGCTATCCAGTATTCAGCCTTAGTGATTGATGCCCCCGGTTCACTTTCTGAAACTACTAAAGCAATACTGGCTCGTTGTGATATTGCTTTAGTTCCCTGCCAACCTTCTGGGTTAGATTTACACAGCAGTCATAAAATTTTGCGTTTTATCAAACACGCGACTGAATTGCGCTCTGGTTATCCAAAAGCTGCTTTATTTTTGAGCCGAGCTACCAAAGGTACAGTATTAGAGAGAGAAGCCAGAGAAGCTCTCATTGCCACAGGAACTCGTCTACTGAAAGCTGCTATCTATCAAAAACAGTGTATTGCTGATGCCCCTGGTCAGGGTTATACCGTATTTCAAATGTCAGGCAAAGCTGCAACCGAAGCCGCAAGTGATTATGAGGAACTTTTTCAAGAAGCTTTGGAGGTACTGAATGTCAAGTAAAAGGCGGGAACTCAAAGATTTTTTATATGAAAATACTGAGCCAACAAACGATTCACCATCCCCAACAGCAACGGTAGCTTTATCTGCTATTAGTCTGCCCTCTCAGCAGCCTCGCCGCTATTTTGATCCTCTCAAGATGGAGCAACTCATTCAATCTGTCAAAGAGCATGGCATTTTAGAAAATCTGCTCATTCGACCAATTTTAAGTCAATCAGGGCAGTATGAATTAGTAGCCGGAGAAAGACGCTATCGGGCAGCGCAAGCTGTGGGATTATTAGAAGTTCCTGTTACCATCCGCACATTAACTGATTCTGAAGCTTTTACTATTGCCCTAGTAGAAAATCTCCAACGGGAAGACCTGAATCCAGTAGAAGAAACCGAAGGCATTTTGCAGCTACTGTCATTTCGATTAGAATCCACTCAAAATGAAGTCACAGCTTTGCTTTATCGGATGTTGAATGATGTTTCCCGATTGACTAATAACGTTATTAGTCAACCAGAATCTGAAGCAATTAAGGCGATATTTACTGACTTAGGGCTGATGGAGTGGGAGTCTTTTGTGAGCAATCGTCTACCTTTACTAAAACTACCTACAGATATTTTAGAGGCGCTGCGTTCTGGGAAAATTGAGTACACCAAGGCCAATGCCATTGCACGAGTTAAGAATGAACAGTTACGCCAAAGTTTACTAGCAGAAGCGATCGCTAGTCGGTTATCGCTAACTCAAATTAAAGAACGTATCCGTAGTTTTAATGAAACTAAACCTAGTCAGGATGCCTCAAATCCTCTCAAGCAGCGCATTTCATCCATTTTGGGACGAGTGCAAAAAACAAAGGTTTTATCAAATCCCCAAAAGCAAAAACAATTAGAAAAACTGCTATTTCAAATGGAAAATTTACTAGAAGAAGATTGACATTATGCGCTCGTAAAATTGTTATCTAAAATAAATTTTGGCTGTAAATAGGTGCTTTATGGGGGTTAAGTATACCCTAAGAAGAGACTATAGACTTGTATTTATTTCTTTTGACACCTAAGTAACACCTGAATACACCCTTCATGGGTGTTGTTTAGGGTATCTTTTACTGAATTAAATTAATTTGGGGTATAGGTAGGGGTTATATAGGTTGTATATATACCCTAACAAGAAAATAGAAAATAATTAAACTTTTAGCCCCTATCTAGGGTATATATAGGTGATACTTAGGGTATTTTTGTGCCACCCTTTTTTTGTGCCCCACTTGACCCCCATGCCCAACATTCACGCCTTGCAAAAAATATTTCCAGCAGGATTCGATAACGGTTACGGCAGCCTGAAACTTTTCGTCGATGGATTTGAAGTCGTTCGTATCCCCAGCTATATTTCCACAGCCGAGATGGAAGATGTACCAGGAAGAATCGTCTTCGATGGAGCAGCTTACACCGTGGGAGAATCTGCCTTTCGTACAGGTTATCATTTTGACCGCAACACCGATCACAACGAAAACAAAATTAAAAATGCACTGTTGATGTTATTTGGTGGATTAGCACATCTGCCACATCGTAAAGCTTGGCATTTAAAATTAGTCGTCAGCTTACATGACATAGGACTAGCAGAAAATTTAAAACAAGCACTCAACGGAGAATATCAACCAATCCTGGCAGGCAAAAAATCAGATGTCACCCTAGAAATAATCAAAGTCGTGCCAGAAGGTATGGGTGCATTGTTTGGGCATCCGCTTCCACCCAAGCTCACAGTTTTAGATTTTGGTAATGGAACTACGCTTTATTCTCGTTACAACCAGGGAAAGCGAGAAGTTCACACTCCCTATCCCGCAGGTGTAGAAGTTCTCATCGAAGACATTGCCGAAAAAATGAAACATCTCAACGGGGGGAAAATCGGCAACGCCTCCCAGATTCGATTTTGTTTGGAAAGGGGACATACCAGATACAGTCGTGACATTGACATCAAAGATATCTACACCAGTTGTTTGAAAGATTGGTATGAAAAATTCTTAAAGAAACCCGTAAGCCTGACACTAGATGCCAAACACCAGGGGGATGAAATTTGGGCGATTGGTGGAGGCTGCTTGTTACCTGGATTTAAGAAGCTATTGGAGAAGAACGGGTTCAAAATTCTGGACAATCCCGTAGAAGCTAATGCCTATGGATTGCTAGAGATGGCAAAAGCCATGATCAACAAGAATCTGTAGTCTTCCTGATTTACCGCCTCTGGCTTGAGCTTGAGCGGTAATAATGTGTGAATTTATCAACCAATGTGAATGAGAACGAAGCCAATGACACCGGAAAAAGTTCGGATTAAAGATAGCTACCGAGAACGTATATTTGCCGAATCACAGCAACTAGATAAAAGTTACCTAGAGACGCTTTACTTTATCATTGATTGCTATTTTGCTTTCAAAAAGGGTGCATTTCCCATGCAACAAGTGGTTACACAAGTTACACATACTCCGGCTTTCAACCCGATTGCTACAAACCCAAGCCAACAAGACCAGCCCTCTTCAACTCCATCATCACCAGAAAATCCTAAAGATGCTGATGGCGAAACATTCACACTGGATTTTGATTTGTAACTATTATGTCTTGGTGTGGGGCTTAATGATCCAGATATTTTGGCTATTAGTGCTGGTGGTGAGGTGTTTGGAGAACGCAAGCTTTACACTAAGCTGTCGCGCATTTTAATTGTATAATTTGTAAGCCAAGACCCTTTCATAGCCTAATGAGGGTTTTAAGTCTTTTAAAGAATTGCGGTCTTTGTTCCTTAAAGGTCAATTGCATTTTCAACCAAAAGCACCCAGTTACTTGACAGGTTCTAAACTGTTCAAAGTTGCTTATCCAAACTCAGGAGGGCAAAAACCAATACTAATTAATGGACAGCTTAGATTCTCTTTAGGTTTAACAGTTAAAAGATGGTTTGGTTTGAGCGAGTTTTTCTTACCAATGCCCACAAATATTGACTATTCTCAGGTTAAAGAGTTTACTATTCTTCCTAAAAATGGTGCATTTTACCTGGAAATGTCTTACGAAGTAGAGAAACAAAAATACGAGTTAGACATTAATCAAGCACTATCTATTGATTTAGGGACTGCTGATAATTTAGCCGCTTGTGTTGATACATTGGGTCATTCCTTATTGATTGATGCTCGTGCAATGAAAGCATTTAATCAACTTTGGAATAAGAGAGTATCAACACGAAAAGAAGGAAAACCAGAAGCCTATTGGGACAACTGGTTAGACCGAGTAACCCGTAAACGTAACCATCAAAAGCGAAATGGGATAAACAAAGCGGCAAAACTAATAATTGACCATTGTTTAAGATACGGCATTGGAACATTAGTAATAGGCTGGAATGACGGTTTTAAAGCTAATGCTAATATGGGCAGATTGAATAATCAAAAGTTTGTTCAAATGCCTTTAGGCAAGCTTAAAGACCGATTAAAACAATTGTGTGATTTTCACGGTATTAGATATCAAGAAACTGAAGAATCTTACACCTCAAAAGCAAGTTACTTAGATGGAGACTCCCTACCCAAGTACGGTGACAAGCCCGAAGGGTGGAAAGCATCAGGTAAGCGCGTTGAACGTGGTTTGTACCGAACCGCAAATGGTTCAATTGTTAATGCTGACCTCAACGGCGCAGCAAATATACTAAAAAAAGTAGCCAGCTTTTCTTCGCATAGACTTAGGCTTACTGGGTAGACGCTGTTTGACGAGCGTAGCGAGAATTAGACTTTGGGTACTACCTAAATCTACTCTGTCCGCAGAATCTCTGTGTCTTTAGACCTGAGAGTGTCAATTATATGCCAATTTTCTAAAGAAAAATCCCATGCTTGTTTAATTTTTTGAAAATCGCTATCACGAGAAACTACAATTAAATTATTTTCTATAGCAGTAGCAGCAATCCATAAATCATTTTCACCAATGCCCAAATCAGTAATTTTTGTTTTCCGGCGTTTATTTCTTTCCTTTGGTGCAAATTTATCCATAATTTTTGCTTTCAGTTTTGCATAAATATGGCTGACGCTATCCTTTATATCGTAAATAGAAATATCTGCTATAAAATCTTCTATAATTCGCAAATTATCTGCTATCTTTTGAGAATTTTCAGCCATATATAGTAATTCTCCTTCAGTTACTACCGAAATAGCTAAATTAGATTCTCCAGCACTTTTGGCATGATCTATAATGAGAGAATCACCAAAAATTAAAGCACTACAATGGTTAGTATCAAGTAAATACATAAAACTCTATATTTAGATTATTTAATTAATTGAATTATTGATTTTACTAAAATTCTGCTACTCCACGGGAATCATAAACTGCTTGTAAACAATCTTTAAGATCATCACCCTGCCATTTACCAGCATGGCGTAAAATTGATTTACCTGAACCTGGGCGTTGAGGAGGTTTTGCTTTTTTAGTTTTCATGTTTTTCACCATCATTAGCAATTCTGCTATTTGTTCTTCTGTCATGGTTTCAATTTCTGCAACTAGTTCTTCTTTAAATGTCATTTTGGTCTCTCCTAGATATACAAAACTTTAATATTATATTATATACAATTATCAATTACCAAACACCACACCACAAATATCAAAATCACATCCTGTAAATCCTGATTCTGACAAAATAATTACGACTATCGCTTTTTTCATCATTTGTTAAATCACGAGTATCACCATTATCTGTATAAGTCGCCCAACGGTGATCAAATTGATGAAACATTTTCGCTATTCTGCTTTTGAATTAAATCACCAAAAAACCTTTTACAAGTATCATCAGTTGCAATAAGTAGCTAGGAACAATTACCCCAACTCTTCCATTAGCGGAGACTTTCACTATCACGATGTTGAATAAAGCCATTTCCTAGCTGTATCAAGGCTTTTTCTACCCCGTCGCGCAGTCTCTTCCGGACTCTTCCCCCTTGTTGGATACTCTCTTGATGGTAATATTCCAATAGGCAAGTTTCTGGTAAACGAGAACGGTGGAAAAGCAGATAAAATAAGCCAAATTCCGCAAAGTTCTCACCGTTGAGAATCTGCTCTAAGTCAAATTCGATATAAGTAAGGCGAGTCATCAGGGAAGAGTCGCGTAATAACCGCCAGCGAAAACCATTAGTAGCGATCGCCCAAAGATGCTCTGTCTTGTTAAGATATTCCTGTACTAACCCATGTGCTGATAACCGAGGAGTCCCACTGGGGAGCGCGATCGCTTCGCTCTTTTGCAAAAACTTCTAAATCTGCTGTTAACTCATCCAGACGATTTAGCAACTCTTCCACCTCTTGTTTTTTCAGCCCCGCAGGAGCATCACCCACAGGGTTAGCTTGTTCTAACAATGCTTTTGCGTCCTCCGGTGTTAACCACATCGGATTTGAGGGCAGTCCGGTGAGTAAAATATCCACTTGGATGATTTCACTGGGTGTAATTCCATGCCAGGATAAATATTAGAATCTCAAGCTTGCTAGATCAGCCATCTAAGAGATTACTGGCAATGGATTTAACTACTAAAGTCATAGAAGGTTCTGGACTGAGTATACCTATCTTTGATGGGTCGTACAACAACGGCAAGGGTAGATATCTATCTGAACCAGAAATCATCAAAAATTCGCTATTAGCACAAATATTTGAACCATCAGAATTGCCATCTCTCCTCCTGGTGAAAATTGACAGTAAAAATCCAGATGCCAACCATTTAAGACAAAGAACATTTACAGATGGCATTAAACGTAAATTAGCCTTTAGTTCAGGCGATAATTATTACTTTGCTGATGATGCACTGCGGAAAAAAATTAGACGGTTATTTGCTACAGAACCCGATACCGCTTGTCGTTATGGTTCATTATTAGTTAGTAATTGCTACAAAGGTTCAGAAACATTTACCAACTTACGAGTCAAAATCGTAGACTTTACAGACCCACAATATGCTGATTACAAAACCGGAGACTGTCACGGCAAGATTTCACCGCGACTAGCCAAACAACTGGGAGGAGAACGCAACTGTCCACTCCAATTTCGATTTGCATGGATGAAATGTTGGGCTGAAAGTGATTACTTGCAATCTCCAAAAACTAGCTTTTTAGCCAAAGGAACTTTTTTACCAGATGCTAAATTAACAGATGCTGAAGGTTACGATATTGTTATGGATTGTTCCTCAATTAAAGGCATCAAAAAATCTCAACTTCAAGATTTAATCCCTTGTGCTGAATATCAACTTCCCCAAGCAGTAATAGGTAATCGAGGTAATGCCAAAGCCACCAGTTATGATAATAGTTGGCAGTTTACCATCTGGTACTCAGAAGCAGCAGTTCAACAAGATTTAAGTCAACCAACTGAGAAAAAAGCTCAGGAATTGGCACAGTTACAAAGTAATCCCTTGACGTTGGCAAAATACATCATTCAACAATATGATAAACAACAATCACAACAAGAACAAACAGAAGAAACTGTTAATGGAATAGATGATAATACTAACAATCAAGTACAGGAGTCTCGCTGGATTTCTCTACTCCGCAGCGATAAATACGGTCAATTAATTGAAACACCCAAATTTCGCAAATTTGCTACTGATTATATAGCCAATCAATGGCGTGACCTAGCGATTAAAAGTGGATACAGCCATAATTCTGGTATGGCCATGCCATGTGACACTTTACCACGAGGGACAATTTGTGTCCCCCATCTACCAGAAGGAGATGTGATTCTCACCCGTTACCCTATTGTCAACTCAGACAATATTCGTCTTTACAATAACGTCCATGATCCAGAATTAAAGAAAACTCGCAACGTAGTTTGGATTCACCCCAAAGACGCTGAGGAATATCACCAAGCTGATTTTGACGGCGACCAATTAATGGTTAGTCCTGCTAATAAACTGCCCAATATTGCCAAAGAAACACTCCGTGCAGGTGAACCCGGACATTTTAAACCAGTTAAACAACGTCCTAAACTAGCATATACAGAAATTACAGATGAAGAAGGCAATTTAAAATACCGTGATTTATCGCAAATTGCCGCTGCCAGCAGTCAAAATAAAGTAGGATTGGTAGCAACAAACATTGGGCGTGTCCAGTCCTCAATGCCCCGTGAAGGTGAAAATAGCGAACGATTTATCAGACGACAAAGGAAGCTGCTAAATCGTCTTTTTCAGGCACTACAAGTAGAAGTAGATTCACCCAAAAGTGCTGAAAGATTGGAGGACATCAAAGAAATTGATGGTGTGAACTTATTAACAGATGCTAAAAAATGGTCAGAATCTCATCCCAGTTACTTTTTTGACTTTAAAAAAGATGAACGGCTTTATCGTTCTTTTGCCATGCCAGCAGATGCCCCAGGAGCCATAAATGTTATTGCTAGAGAAGTAGTAAATCCCTTGTGGGAACCAACACGGATTCGCAGTAGAGATAGACATGAAGTTCGTTATTTGTTTCCCAAAGAAACCTTATCTGTAGATGCCTTAGAATGGGCAGAAGAATTAAAAACTAGGTTTCAACAATCGAGAGATGAAATTAAAGAACTGGTGGGAGATGATAGGGAAGCATTTAATGAAGAGTTGGGCAAACTTTACGATAGTTATCGAGCCGAAATTGATGAATTATTCACCACTTCAGAGGATAGATTTGAGGGTGCAGCAGCACTGTGGCACACCCAACATACCCGTCCAGAATTAGACCGACATCGTAAGGAATGTTTACAGTTTGCAGCACAGATGGAAATTACGTTTTCCTTTGAGTATAATTATGAAATGCCTAGTGCAGCATTACCACAAGATACTTATGTTTTGACTGTTCCGTTTGGGAAAGATGCGATTAAGTGGAAGCAATCTTTAGAACAAAAGAAAATTGAATTTGATGCCACTATTCATCCGCAATTACCTGTGATTGAATTTGCTTTTAAAGATTTATCTCCCAAATTAGTTAAGAAATTAGCAGCTAAATTTGGTGACAATATTCACGATTTAGATGAATTGAATATTCTCAAAGATTTGCGAATTATTCCTCCCGCAGATCATATAGCAATCCGGAATCATTCATGAGAAAATACGGAGAGAGCTTAAAAGTAACGTTTGAAACCAAGGTGCAGGTGTGGTGATGTGGATACAATTATTAGAAGATTTTATCAAAAATAATAAAGAGCCACGTGAAATCAAGCGAGCTACAGCAGTAAAAATGCTGTTATGTGGATACAAGCATGAAGAGATAATGCCAATATTAGGTGTCTCATCTGGCTTCATTAGTACCTATAAAAAAGCATTTTTTAAACTGGGGCTGGAAGGGTTAAAACTAGGGCATAAAGGAAGTAAAGGTTTTCTAGATGAGCTTCAACGTGCCGAGGTAATGGAATGGTTGCAAACCAAAGACAGATGGACTTTAAATGAATTAGAGTACTATATTGCCTCAGAATATGGAGTAACATTCTCCTCAAAACAAAGTTACTACGATTTATTTGATGCTGCCAGTATTAGTTGGAAGAAAACTCAAGCAAATAATCCAAAATATAACCAAGAATTAGTAGATTCAAAAAAAAAAGAGATTTGTGAGTTGTTGGAGACGCGACTGCCTCAAATAGAGACAGGAGACCTAGTTGTGTTCATGGTAGATGAATGTCATTTACTTTGGGGGGATATAATAGGGTATGTTTGGGGGAAAACTAGTGAACGAGTAACAATACCAGTAGTAAATGCTCGTGATAAACAAACATATTTCGGTGCATTGGATTATAAAACCAAAGAATTTCTCACGTATAAAGCTGAAAAAGGTGACTCTAAAAACACAATTAATTTTTTAGAATATCTTCAAAAACAGCGACCTGGAGCCAAACTTTTAATAATTTGGGATGGTGCAAGTTATCATCGTTCACAAGAAATTCAAGATTATCTAGATTCATTAAATCGTGAACTTGAAAAAGAACAATGGTGGATTACCTGCTTGAGATTTGCCCCGAATGCACCACAACAGAATCCTGTAGAAGATATTTGGCTACAAGCAAAACGATTAATTAGAGAGTTTTATTTTTTCTGTCATTCTTTTACTGTAGTCAAGGCGTTATTTGAGTTATCCATTCATTGTCAAATTTTTGACTTTCCAAAACTTTATGAGTATGGTGTTTTCTCATGAATGATTTAGGATTGCTATATACCAAATTAGATGAGCTTACCCTGGATGTTCACTTGCAACTATAGCTTAGTATAGCAACGGACAAGGCAGTTAGGACATCAACCAATGCTATAACAGAAATCCTTTGATTTTCTTACTTTTATCTGACGCTTTGACACAGTTATGTTCAATGGTTAATCCCAGCAAGCATATAACTTTTGAGAATTTATTTCTAACTCATCACATCCCCAGACAAATTTAACAAATTCACCGACAAAATCTAAGTCTTCTACACCGATAACTGTAATCGCATCAATAACTAAATCTGGTTTTTTTGTCTTAGTAAATGCTACTCCATCTAAATTTGCTATTAATCCTTTTTCTTGGCAACGCTGTCCAAATTCAATAAATAAACCTACTGTTGGAGCAGCGTTAAAACTTGCAGATGTTGTAGTGTAATCATCTTTAACAATCTGTTTCAACGTTTCCAATGATAAATCCCGAAACTTAATTGCATTAGGAGTATATTCAGTAATTGTATTACCCAGTATTTCCTCAATAATTTGAACCATAAATTTTAGTTAAACTTCATATTGGGCGAAATATTAATAATACTCTCGTATTATTGATATTTCTTGCTATAGCAATCCTGAACGGTTCATGAGAAAATACTGAGGCAAGCAAAAAGTAAAGTTTAGAACTAAGGTGCGGGTGTGGAGATGTGGATGCAATTATTAGAAGATTTTATCAAAAATAATAAATATTTGATAAAATATAGCAATCCTAAATCATTCATGAGAAAACACCATACTCATAAAGTTTTGGAAAGTCAAAAATTTGACAATGAATGGATAACTCAAATAACGCCTTGACTACAGTAAAAGAATGACAGAAAAAATAAAACTCTCTAATTAATCGTTTTGCTTGTAGCCAAATATCTTCTACAGGATTCTGTTGTGGTGCATTCGGGGCAAATCTCAAGCAGGTAATCCACCATTGTTCTTTTTCAAGTTCACGATTTAATGAATCTAGATAATCTTGAATTTCTTGTGAACGATGATAACTTGCACCATTCCAAATTATTAAAAGTTTGGCTCCAGGTCGCTGTTTTTGAAGATATTCTAAAAAATTAATTGTGTTTTTAGAGTCACCTTTTTCAGCTTTATACGTGAGAAATTCTTTGGTTTTATAATCCAATGCACCGAAATATGTTTGTTTATCACGAGCATTTACTACTGGTATTGTTACTCGTTCACTAGTTTTCCCCCAAACATACCCTATTATATCCCCCCAAAGTAAATGACATTCATCTACCATGAACACAACTAGGTCTCCTGTCTCTATTTGAGGCCGTCACGTCTCCAACAACTCACAAATCTCTTTTTTTTTTGAATCTACTAATTCTTGGTTATATTTTGGATTATTTGCTTGAGTTTTCTTCCAACTAATACTGGC
The DNA here is from genome assembly GCF_057568715.1 of Anabaena sp. EIM26. Classification (NCBI taxonomy): domain Bacteria; kingdom Bacillati; phylum Cyanobacteriota; class Cyanophyceae; order Nostocales; family Nostocaceae; genus Anabaena; species Anabaena sp. EIM26. The sequence goes on from NZ_JBWNLG010000002.1 coordinate 207,280, forward strand.
AGCATCAAATAAATCGTAGTAACTTTGTTTTGAGGAGAATGTTACTCCATATTCTGAGGCAATATAGTACTCTAATTCATTTAAAGTCCATCTGTCTTTGGTTTGCAACCATTCCATTACCTCGGCACGTTGAAGCTCATCTAGAAAACCTTTACTTCCTTTATGCCCTAGTTTTAACCCTTCCAGCCCCAGTTTAAAAAATGCTTTTTTATAGGTACTAATGAAGCCAGATGAGACACCTAATATTGGCATTATCTCTTCATGCTTGTATCCACATAACAGCATTTTTACTGCTGTAGCTCGCTTGATTTCACGTGGCTCTTTATTATTTTTGATAAAATCTTCTAATAATTGTATCCACATCACCACACCTGCACCTTGGTTTCAAACGTTACTTTTAAGCTCTCTCCGTATTTTCTCATGAATGATTCCGGATTGCTATATGCACGGTCAACGGATGAAAAAACTAGGTATAGAAACTTATGCCGGACGTATTCAACAACATCTGGACAAGTACCCACGCCAGAGTCATTTTAGCTTTTCTCTCTACGGACAACTCTGGATTTATGGCATGGAATTATGGGCTGATTTAGCTCTGAACTTAATCGAGCTCAAGCCTCATAAACGCCTCTTTTTTCAACGTGGCTTTCAGGCTCTATCCCTTATGAAACAAGCTGTTTAGCTACCTTGTCACCCGTTAAGGTCATGTCTTTATCCTCGATTGACGCTCGGCTTGGCAAAAACAATCAGTCCTAAAAATTCCTTTAAGGTTTCCCACAGTTTCAGATGACAAACTACCTTTTTATCGAAACGCTTATTTATGTTTAGTTTTGCCAGTTTTGCCAAAAGTTATCAAGGCTCTTATTTTGGCATATGTATTGACTTATTGGTTTGTGTTTGGATTAAATTTAGGATTAGTGGATGTATTGTTGGGTTCTACTGGCGATTGGTTTGTTCGTGCAGTTGTGTTGTTAGTTGTCTTTAAACAGGGCAAGTGGCGGGAAACGATTGTTTAGCAGCTGAGACCGTGTACCATATTTTATAAACTGGAAAATAAAAACGAGTCGATTCACTAAAGTCATCCTATCTTTAGGAACGAAAGCCA
>NZ_JBWNLG010000003.1:0-181796 GCF_057568715.1 Anabaena sp. EIM26
TTGCTGAACCAACTCCAGCAATATGAAAAAGTACCAGTCAGAAACCGCCGTCACGGTTTTTACAAAGTAACCCCCACAGGTATAGGTCTCCTTTGCGGTCAAAACTCCCAGGAATTTTTAATCGCCATAGACTGTGATGGATACAGCGCCTATGCAGCAATTATCGCACATCAACCACTACCCACCACAGTTGCATTTACATCAGGGCGACCAGGAAGGGCGCAATACTTACTGAAATTGCCAGGTAACAATCATCCTCAACTCAAATCCCGCAAAATCACCACCTCCCCCGGTGAAGTTTTAGAATTTAGAGGTACTAAACTACCATCAATACTTCCCCCCAGTATTCATCCACTAACCGGTTATTATCGTTGGCTGAGTGGTTGTCGTCCTGACCAAGTTGAAATTGCGATCGCACCATCTTGGATAATTGAACAGATGACCAAACGTGCGAAACCACCAAAAAGAGACTACCACAAAAACAGTAATACCTTACCAACAAATCCAGAATTTACAGGTGCGGATACAGAAACAGCACTGCTACTACTAGAAATAATTCATCCTCGCTTTGCAGATAAATATGATTCCTGGATCAAGGTGGGAATGGCTTTGAAATCAGTCAATCCTACCCTATTTTGTGCTTGGGAAGAATGGAGTCAGCTATCAGCTAAATACACACCAGGGGAGTGCGAATACAAATGGCAATCTTTCCGAAAATGGGGTATAAATATGCAGATTTTACACCGTTTAGCTAATCTTTCCTAACTATTAATTATGTCAAAAATTGAAACTCAACAAATTGTGGATGAAGATGTAGAAACTGATGATAACGATACTGATGTCACTACCTCATTCACAGAAACTGATGTTGTTAACGTGGCATCTGAAAAAGAAGATAGATTTGATTTTGATAGCAACACTATCATCTTAGGCATCCAAATTTTACCAGCTACTACAAACGATTTACGGCAGGTATTAATCACGGCTGGAATCAAGGAACAACCACCAGTCATGCAAGTTAGTACACTGCATGAAATCGAACAATATCCAGTAATAGCTGAAGTTCTCACGAAACTAAAAGCTATTTTACCACAAATAGCAGAACAATCTCAACAAAAAGAAGCTCAAAAACAAAAAATATCTGTCAACCAATCAGAGAATAACAAAATTGTCAATCCTCCTGATTTACCACCAACCAATACTCACAAAACTAAACCCTCTAATCAATTAACACTGTTTTAATATGCCTTACATTTTGATGATTGAAGGTCAAGAAATACCCATAGCTGATGAAATTGCAGCTACTGACGAAACTCTCCGCAATGCCTTGACACCATTTTACCCAGAAATTGCTCATGCAGAAATTACGCGAACGGATAAAGAGGGAATTACCCAAATTCGTATGGTCAAGAAAGCAGGTACTAAAGGTTTAGGTGATATCCTCCAAACCCTAATTACCAGCGAACATCAATTGAACCCGGCTTTACTATTAAGCTGGCAAATCAAAATGTTAGAAATTCAAGGTCATCTGAATATCGAAAATCTGCTGTTATTACAAGATGAATTGGAAACAGCAATTACCACTGGGAGAGAATGGCAAACTGAATTAGACAAGAGTTTAAATATTCTCAAAAAATCTCCTCCTATACATTCACAAATACCAATTCTCGGCTTCTAATGCAGTCTCAATATCAATTGGCTGCTGAGTCTTTAAAAAAATACCAGATTCCCCAAACTGTGCAAGAGGGAATTTGGTATTTAGAAGAACTCAGCGAACAAATTAATTACCTCAGTCTCTACAAAGAACTGTTCCCTAATGAATGGTTATCCTCAAAAACTCCCTTGAGACAACATTCACATCCCAGTGTTTACAGTGACTTAGAAATTGAGTTTTTGGAACTGGTAAATGAGTGGTTATTTCCCATAGATTACCACGAAGATTTTCGGGAATGCACAGAAAGATACACAGAAATTCCCGTTTACTCCCAAAACACAGATTGGTGGGAAATAAGTTTAGAAGAACTCAGCTTTGCAGAACAATTTCTCTTGTCACTTATAGGTTATGGACATCCTCAAGAAGATTGGAATTCTTGCTTTGGATTCATTCCTCATAAATTGGTGACAGTGGATAAAATCAATTGGGACAAGCTTTCATTACTTTGTCAACAAACAACATCACCATTGTCTCTACTTTATGATGTCATATCCATCATTGACCACAGTACAGAATGTATTTGGTTAAATGTAACCCATGAAGAATATGTCTCATTTGATTGGGAACAGGAAGTGCTGAAATATTTAGCCGAACAATGGCAATTATCCTTAGGGTATTGCCAGAAAATGACGGAGTTTTCCGAATGGATTGAATCTTCTATTAACCATAGAAAACAGGTGATTAAATTATGGAACAAAGCACGGTATTAACTAACATTTTACCTCAACTCAACATCGGTGATATTTCACATTCAATTATTAGCCAAACTACTCATGCGGAAACACTAGCACATTTGCTATTTCTGCCAGGTCAATACCTTTTAATTTACAAAGAAGGAGAAACAACAAATTACAAATTTATTGCTCCTGCTGCATTGAGAGAAGCATTTGCTGCTGAACCTATTGATTCAGGTTATTTACCACCAAATACCGTGAGGTGGGGAAGATGCCATAAAGGAGAATGGTTGGTGCAGTTTTATCCACCGCAACGTTATTACATCTCTTTGGAAAATACAACTTTTAAAATACCTATGCCGGGGTTAATATTTGCTGGATGTAATCGTCAATATTGGATTTGGGCTATTAAGAAATTCCACCAAAATTCTCCTCTATTTTATGCTCCATTACCAAACGTGATGGAGAACGGTTCTATCTGTTTTGGTGAAAATTCTGTTCTCCATTGTTTCCCTGAAAATATCATGCAGGTATGGCAATTATTTTGGCATAGTCCTTTCAATCAAGATTTTGTGCAAGGTAAATCTAAATCACATCCTGAAGATGTGCTATCGCATTTACAACAACTACACAACAACAAGTCTAAAAGATACACCACACGGGATTTAGTTCCTTGGGGTAACAAAACCATCACCACTGCAATTGAAGAGATTATCTCATGACTATACCTGCACTCATCAATTATCAATTTGCCACTAGCACCAACTTACCACCGATAACAGGCAAAATGATGGAATACTGGGTAGCTGGGAACGGAGTGTTTGTCCGTGCTGCACGTCAAGGACTATCTGCGTGCTTTCCTATCAACCAATGCAGTATTCGCGGTTTACCCCATCTCACACCGTACTTTCACCTGCAATATCCCTTAGTTTCCGATAGATTAACATTGGAAATTTTACAGTTAGCCCGAAATGCGGGACATAAAGAAATACTCTTCTATCTCTGCTTTACAGACGGAAAATGGCATCTGCATACCCCAGAACAAATTGCTACATTTACCAGTGTAACTCCAGTAGAGGCAACCAGCTTATCATATCAAAATGCGATGATTGAGGTACACAGTCACCACAGCATGAGCGCACAATTTTCTGCAACTGACGACGAGGAAGAAGCTGGAAAGTTCAGAATTTTCGCTGTTTTGGGTGAGATTTTCACTAATCCCCATATCTGCGTGCGATTGGGTACATACAGCCACTTTTGGCACATCCCTGCTAATTGGGTATTTGAGTTACCAAGCTGTTTAACATCCAATATAGATATTACACCATGATGAAATTAGACCTATCTTTTGCTCATTCTGTCCCGCTTATGCTTCTTGCATATAATCACGTCGAGTTTATAGTTGTTGGTGCTGGTGGGACAGGGGGTTTTTTAATTCCGTCGGTTGCTAGACTGATGCTGGAAATTGAAGCAAACAGCAATAAAACAGCTTCTTGTATAGTTGTAGACCCGGATATCATTGAACCTAAAAACATTCCCCGACAGAATTTTCAACACTCAGAGATTGGGTTACACAAAGCGGAAGTTCTAGCAGCTAGATACAGTTTAGCATTGGGAGTACAGATTAGTGCGATCGCTAAACCATTCACCAAAAAGATTATATCAAATAAATGGCGCAAGTTAACAGTTATTATCGGTTGCGTAGATAATGCTGCTGCGCGTGCTGAAATTAGCAATTGCTTAGACCAAAACTACTCAGGTTCTCCACCACAAATTTGGTGGTTAGATTGTGGTAATCATGCTAATTCGAGTTCTGGACAGGTGGTACTTGGTTCTACTAACCAATTTACCTTAGAAGCTGCTTTTGATAATCTTCAAAAAACCAACTTCTGTATCAATCTCCCCAGTCCTTCTCAACAACATCCAGAACTATTAACACCATTACCTGAAGAATTAAATTCAACACCTTTATCATGTTCTGAAATTCAAGCCCAAAACCGCCAAAGTTTATTTGTTAATCAACAGGTAGGTGTTATTGCAGCAGAGTATTTGCTGGCATTAACATTAACTGGAGGTTTGAGAAAATTTGCAACCTATTTCCATAATACTACAGGTTCTTCTCGTTCACTATACACCTGTGTAGATTGTCTGCAAAAATTTACCGATAAATAAATAATTCCACTAAATCGTTTAATGTCAGTTTAATAATACAGCATCAAATCATTTTCGCTGACGCGCTTCTCCCTTGAATTTATTCAAGGGAGAAAATTAATTTACATAACAGAAGTAAGCAAGATACTCCGACTCCAAAAATTTAACGTTTTTGCATTATTAAATGTAACTGCACTTTAGCTTATCACTTACAAAATAAATTCTATGCAGCTTCATATTAATTTGGCATTAAGAAATATTTGTAAGTTAAAAAACGTTACTACCAAATATCTAAAACCTGTTCCAAAAATTGAATTTTAATTACCACAAACAAAATCAATGCTCAACATTACTAGAATACAACTTAGTGCTAGTGGATGGACTATGAATATTCTTTCACCCAGAGTTGCCACTATCACCAGTCCTTTGGGACAAAGAAAAGTCACCTACTTCGGTTTTGAAACTGAAGAAAAAGCACTTGAATTCAAACAATGGCTGATTGAAAATACAAGCAATTCCGATATTTATGTCAGAAAAGCAGAACGATTAACTCAAAATTGGGAATGTAAATGTTGGAATGTACCAACAGAGTTAATTGTTCAAATAGCTGAACTTGATATAAACCAACAAACCCAACTTCACAATCAATAAAATTAGTTCCAATAATAAACATTTGAAACAAAAGCAACTAATTTATTATGCGCTACGCGCTAAGTATTTGATGATTTTAATCAGAAAGTGCAATCTCTATTTTAGATGGCTTTTCTAATTTAATAGAGGTGGATATCAACAGAAAGGTTGTGTACATAAAACGCCTTCGTTTTCAATCATCTCATCATACTTCTTTGCTAAAATTGCACAATCTCTATCAAAACATGAAACTATCCCATTCATTCACAGCCACTATTACCAAAGAAACTTATGTCAGTTCATATAACAATGGTAATAATCAATCCTGTTCATTTTTTGCAGATGGAGAAACAGTAACAATAAATTTTAATACTGATTGTCTTCATCAAGTGCGAGAAACTATCAAAATTCTGCAACAGATTTATCAGTCTCTTTCTCAACAACGACAACAACAAATCACAAATGAGATTGAACAGTTAAATACTCATAGTCTCATAGCAATTTCTCCAAGTAATAATGGTAAATCTCACACAATAGAAGTAGGTTCATAAACAAACATTTTTCGTTTATTTAGTTGTTGAACATTTAACTTGCATATTCCATAGAACTCAAACGCTTGTAGGGTAGGCATACTGTCTACCCTAATTATGTTAATTAAGGGTTTTTCAGCTTTACAAAATGATTTGTCATCAATTACCACTTCAAACAAAGCAGATAATTAAAAACCGTAACCAGTTAGACAATTGAAAATTTCATCTGCAATAAAAAGCTAACACCCTTTATATTCATGAGGTTTAGCGATTGATTGTAATTCACCAAACATGAATGATAGGAAATAAATTTCCTGTATACAAATTACAGAATGAATAAAGGTATTTAGTGGCAAATTAAGCATCTCTTGTTTCATTATTTCTGACATCAAATAACATACAACCATGAAATTTACAATTTCTCAAAAACACCTCACTGATACCCTTGCTATGGTTAGTTACGCTGTACCTAACAAACCTCATCATCCCATTCTCAACAATATATTGTTGGTTGCGGATAAGCACGAACAACAAATTTTAGTGACTGCTTTTGATTTGAGTTTAGGAATTCGAGTTCAATGCAAATCTAGAATAGAACTAGAAGGTAAGGTTGCTTTACCCGCTAAATTATTCAGCCAAGTAATTTCTAGTCTTCCCAAACAAGATATTACTCTAGAAATTGTAGATAATGCTGCCATTATTACTCACTCCTCTGGTAAATGTCGAATTCAAACGATTAGTCCTCAAGAATTTCCATCATTACCGGAAATTGAAGGAAAGAATATTACACTACCAGCAATTAAGTTGTTACAAGCATTAGAAGCAACATTATTTGCTGCTAGTCATGATGAAAATAAACAAGTTTTAGCTGGAGTTCATTTCCAGTTTTCTAAAAGTAGTTGGGAAGCAGCAGCAACAGATGGACATCGGTTAGCAGTTGTTTATGGAACAATAGAAACAGATGCACAATTAACAGAAAATGCACAAAGTAAAGCTGAGTCAAATACAGTAGAAATTACAATTCCTCAGCCAACACTAACTGAATTACAAAAGATTTTAGCTAGTGTAGGAGATAACAGCGAATGTATTATTAGCATTCATAATGGAATTGCGGTGTTTGCATTACCAAATATCCAAGTTACCACCAAATTATTAGAAGGAGATTATCCCAAATATTCATCTCTAATTCCGCAACAGTTCCAACATCAATTTACTGTTGACAGAAAAATGTTTGATAATGCCTTAAAACGAGTGGGAATTGTAGCTGACCAAAAGAATAAAATTGTCAAAATTACCTGTGACTACCAATATCAACAAGCAACTTTATCTACAGAAGCTTCAGATGTAGGTGGTGCTGTGGAATCTTTAAATATTAAAACCCAAGATGATTATCAACAACAATTAGTCATGGGTTTTAATATCAAATATCTGGAACAAGCTCTCAAATTCTTACCTACAAATGAGGTATTAATTAATATCAATCAATCCATAACTCCTGTAATTATTACTCCTGTGGATGGCATTCTCAATCAACTAATTCTGGTAATGCCAATTCAACTTGTTGGTAATAATAACACAGCTATGAATGAGGATGCTTCAGATAATGAAGAAGTTATCGGTACAGAAAATATTTCCTCAACAACTGAGGTCAATGAAGAAATACATATAGCTACTGAAGCCGGAGGAACGGAAGAAGCTGTCAAGGATAAAAATAATGTGATAAAAACAGATTCTTCTCTACAGAAAAACACAGCAGAAACCAAACCTGATTCTCGAAATTCTGCTAATTCTAATCCTAAACCTAGAACAAGAAAAAAGAAAGTTACTGCTGCATAGATAGACTGAATAAAAATTGCAATGGTTTAGATTTAGCTAAACAACTATCAATATTTGTCAGTCAAAAGTTACACAAAATATCTGTTCAACCCTGATTACTCTGTGGTTTGTTATCTCAAATCTGTTTTAACAACCAAACCAAAAATTACTCACACCCCAAGTTTATTACTAATACATGAGCTTGGGGAAATTCAACTTATCTAGTTTGGAAAAACATGACATACCAACCATTTCACCTGAAATATCGTCCCCAGTCCTTTGCTGAACTTGTTGGTCAAAGAGCGATCGCAACTACTCTCACCAATGCTATCACATCTCAAAGAATTGCCCCGGCGTACCTATTCACTGGTCCCAGAGGTACAGGTAAGACTTCCAGCGCACGCATTTTTGCTAAATCTCTCAATTGTCAACATGGTGATTTTCCTACTCCCACACCCTGCGGACTGTGCAATTCCTGTACCAGCATCTCCAAAGGTTTATCCCTGGATGTGGTAGAAATAGATGCTGCTAGTAACTCTGGTGTTGAAAATATCAGACAAATTATTGACCGCACCCACATTGTACCTGTCAATAGCCGCTACAAGGTGTTTGTTTTAGATGAAGTGCATAGCCTCAGTTCACAAGGATTTCAAGCTTTACTCAAAACTTTGGAAGAACCACCAAAGAATGTAGTGTTTATCCTCTGCACCACAGAAATTCACAAAGTTCCTGCGACGATTATTTCTCGTTGTCAAAGGTTCGATTTTAAAAGAATTGGTGTTGAGGATATGATACAACACCTCAACCAAATTGTGAATGAGGAATTAATTGATATTACTCCAGAAGCATTACGTTTGATTGCACAAATTTCTTCTGGTTGTTTGCGGGATAGTCAATGTTTACTGGATCAATTGAGTTTACTAAATATCACCATTGACCAAAATTGGGTATGGGAAATGGTAGGAAATGTGCCTGAGTATGAACTGCTAACAATGATAGAAAGAATTGCTGAAAATGATAGTGATTCTGTAATTCATATTATTCGCAATTTGTTGGAGTGGGGTAAAGAACCTTTAGTAATTCTGCAAAATCTCACCAGCTTTTATCGAGATATGTTGATTGCTAAAACATCTCCTGACAGTAAGGAAATGGTGATGCTAACTGAAGATACTTGGCAACAATTGTGTCAAATAACTAAAGATTGGGAGACTACAACTATTTTAGCAGGGCAGCAACACTTAAGACAATGTGAAGTGCAGATAAAATTATCTACTCAACCACAGTTATGGTTAGAGATTGGTATTTTGGGTTTACTACCTGCTGCTAATTCTGTTAATTCCAGCAATTCCAATCAATTCGTTTCAATTTCTGAAAATCCACCTTGGATGAACTGGAAGACACCTGCTGATGCTATTATTTGGGCGCAACATAAGTTACCAAATATGAGTGTTGAATCTTTGCAAGAACATTGGAATTTATTAATCCCAGTTAATGGAAAGAAAGCTCCTGTTTGGGTGGAAACGGTACAACAGTTATCCTCTTCTCGATAACATTCTATGAATTGGTATAGCAATCTGATCTGATTTTTGAAGATTCATTTATGGAAATAGCCTTACCCGGAGATGAAAAGATAATAAATGTCAATTTTCAAAAATTGATGTTTCCAGTCTCTTCATTTAATCTCATAAAATTGTAGTTTTCCGTAGTCAAATGTAGCTGTAGCTATATCCGTCACTACAATGAACCTTAGTAATATCTTTCATTGTTGAAAATTCAACTCTAAAACCATTGATAACAATCTCACATCCGTTTTTTGTGGGAGTTTTAACACGACTTACATACCTTCCAGAAGTTATGTTTTTACGATCTTTGTGCAAAGTAACCTTAACAAAATCTCCTGTAGAAACATGAGTGAATATTTTTTTAGGCTCGGTGCAAGGAAAACCAAATTTATTGATCCTACAGAATCTTCTGCAACCATGCCCCGTGCTTTTTACTGTTAAAATTTTTGTTGTAAGTATTGTGAGAGTTTCAACTTTCCCTACACAAGCAGCATCAATCCAATGAGTTTTAGGCAATCCTAAACGAGTTCTATTAAACTTAGTTAAACCTCCTGAACCTGTTGTTACAGGTAATCCAGTTTCTTTTAACTTATTAAATAAAGCCCATCTCGTTGAATTTACAGCAGACGCATCTTTTAGTGGAGACTTGGCTTGGGATAAAATTTGCTTCAACAACTCAGGCTTTTTCACTAAAAACTTCTCAATATCTTGAGTACCTTTTTTGATATTGCATTTCTCACAAGCTAGACACAAATTAGAAATTCTATTAGTTCCTCCTTTGGCTTTTGGTTTAATATGCTCAACTTGTAAAGGGACATTTTCAGCCGTACAGTATGCACATTTTCTATTCCATTTATTCAAAAGATATTCACGGACTTCATACCCTTGTAACTCTCCCTGTTGATACTCTAAGCCTGATATCTCCGGGTTTTCTAGCTGCTGTAGGTCAAACCTAGCAAGCTCTTGAACTATGTCAGTTATTGGGGCAAAATTACATAATCTTTTGACCCAAGTGTTAATAGTTAAAACTCTATGGCTTAAAGAAGGTGCTAACCAACCTTTAGGTTTAGTACGGTTAAGAAATCTAGCTTGACGATAACGAGTATGTCTAGAACGTCTTCCTCTCCTTACTCCTTTTCGAGTTTCTAGGCTTTCTTTAATAGCTAAACCTCTGTGTTGTAATTCCATACCCCAGATGACTTTATTATTTTGAACTAACGCAAAACCTGTAGTTTTACTGCCTGGATCTATTTTTAATTCAATCGGTTGAGTTGAAACGTCAGATTTAGGTTGTTTCAAAATTATGGTAAATGGAAATCTTCTAAATACAGCAGCTTTTTGTTGATTTAATAAAAAACGTGCATCTCCTGGATGGATTGGAGTAAGTGGTTTCTTGTTGGTATCAAGAACTAGAACAAAATTAGACATTTAAATTTCACCTTTTCAGGGTAATGTTTGCTTCAACCTTGTTATCTGAGCTTGTTATGCTAAATACACTATCCTTGCGGATTGTTTAATAAGTAGCAACATGGCAGGGGACTAGCGAATCCCAAGGTGTTATGACCTAGATAACGTTTACTCATGTTTTGAGTGGTTTGGTTCACATAAACTACAGATTAGTCCGTTTATTTATGCTCTCTGTATCCCAGCATTATGCTTAAATATGGGATTTGCTCGCGCAAGGATACACAACGATTCGGTTTAAGTATTCTCGATTATCTCACCAGGGAACGACTCAGACTCAAAGAATTAGGAAAAGCTGGAGATTTAGCTGCTAAACAAGCTGAAGCTGCTCTCAAAGTGTTAATCAACTCGTTGTTTGGCTTTTATGGGACTTCTGGTGTTGGTTTTAATGATATGGAAGCTGCTGCACTGGTTACAGCTTATGGTAGACGGATTCTGCGTTTCATGATTGATGTGATTGAAAAAGCGGGAGGTATCCAGGTTGAAAGTGATACTGATGGTGTGTTTTTCTCCCACTCTGAACCTCTGCTGATATTTGAAAAGCTGCAAAATGCTTTACCTACTGGTATCAAAATTGAGTTGGAAATCCTTGCTCAAGCGATGTTTGTTCCCTCTAGAGGAGCTAAAACCCACATTCCGTACTTCAAAAAGTAGCATCATTAAACTTCTGAGTTATCCATACTCTTTCTATATCTCTCTATTACCTCTTGTCGCTCTTCACATATATTAATAAATAAAGCAATTTCCAATGTGTGTGCAAGTTCTAATGCTTGATTGTTATACTCAATAGCTTCATTTACTCTTCCTAACATCAAACATATATCTGTCAAGGTTAGTAAAGTTTTAACTTCCGACACTTCTGATACTGTATTCTTAAATTTCCTGAAAATTTTAAGAGCGGATTGACTAGTTTCTAATGCTTCTAAATAATTTTTTAACTCTTTCTGAATATTTGCAATATTTATTAGTGTATTACCTTCTCCTATATGATCTTCAGTGTTGCGAAAAAGAGCTATAGCTTGATTTTGGTAATCTAGGGCTTCTGTATATTGCTTAAGACGAAAATAGCAATTTCCAATATTACTTAAAGCAATAGCTTCCGAAGCACTATTACTTATCTTTTGAGCAATTCTTACACTTTCTTGATGATAGCTAATCGCTTGCTCATAATTGCCAAGAGTTATAGCAATACTACCTAGATTTCCCTTAACCTCTCCTTCTCCCTTGAGATGATTCGTCTCGTAAGCAACAGTTAGTGCTAATTGATAAAACTTTTCTGCTAGGGTATGGTTTTCTGTTAAAAAAAAGTTATTACCGATAGTATTATATAAATCAAAATCCTGGACATTATAAGCATTATTAGTCTTAATTATAGAGAAAAGACTCCAAAATTGTTGAGCATATTCATTTGCCTGTTCATACATTTTATTCTTTTGACAATAAACAATCAAATTTATTAGTATCTCTTGCTCTTTATCACTGTTACTAGCTGAACGAGCAATGTTTAAAAGCTGTTGATAACAATCAATCGCCTGTGAATGTTCATTCAGAAACTTATGAACATCAATCAAATATTTTAAGAGTGGTTCTTCTTCTCCGGGTACGTTAGTTGTACGGACAATCTTTAAGCATTGACGAGCATATTCTTGGCTTCGATAGTAATTACGCTGACTATCACACGCTCTAATCATATTTTGTAGAGATCTCATTTCACCTTGATAATTACCAATTTCATGGGCAATATCAAAATCTTTTTGAAAAAGTTCGATTGCTTTTGGTAATTCACCTAGACATTCATAAGCTCTGCCTAAATGACCCGAAGCTTCTCCCTCCCCACGTCGAAAACTAATTTCACGTGAAATATCTAAGGATTGTTGGCAATATTCAATTGTCTTATGATATTCACCCATATATCGATGAGTAATACCTAAACGTAGTAAGGAAGCTGCTTCCTTTTCACGATTGTTAAATTCACGACTAATTAGTAGACTTTTTTTATGATTACTAATTGCCTCTGAAAAATTACCAAAATCATGCTCAGAGATACCCAATGAGTTATAACAGTCACCTTCTAGCTCGCGATACTTATACTCTTTTGCAATACTCAGAGCTTTTTCATAATAATTAATCGCCTGTGAGTGGTCATATAAATTTTGATATACGTTCCCTAAACCATACAAACCTATAGCTTCCTGTATTTTGGCATCAGAGTCACTCACATTCTTAAAATAGCTTTGCCATTTATTATTTATTTCACAATATTGAAAATAGTTTTGCCAGTATTCGATTGCTGCTGAATATCTACCCATACAATTTAAAGCTGAAGCTATGTTAGACATAGCTATCGGAGAATATTTTATTGGCATGGAGCTTGAAATATCCAAGAAACGCATCCATAAATCGATATTTATTTGATAATATCCCCAATTTAAAAGATGTTGAGATAAGCTTTTCTCTTGATAAAAATGAAAAGAATAAGTTGCAATTTCAAATGCTCTATCCCAATCTTGTATATCACTTAAATGATGAAATGATTCTAGGTATCGATTTACCTTTTCTAAATTAGTAGCATTAGATGCTGGTTCATCTTCAACGGTTAAAAAATATTTTATTGCCGTGTAGTGAGCTAGCTGTTCAATAGTAATTTTATCCCAACTAATATCTAACTGTTCAAACAATAATTGACTTGATGTTTTAGAATTATTTGTCATGCTGACTGCACCTCATTTTTTAACTTTTGTATTAAATTTCTATAACTCTCTAAAGCAACACTACGAACTAAATTATGTTGTCCTAAAACTCGCTTATTATTGTGATTAACTGATTCTTCAGCTAAAAAACGATTCAATAAATCTTCTAAAGCTTGTTTTTGTCTTTTCTTATTCTCACTACAATCTGACTTCTCTACACAGCTTAATAAAGCTTCTAACTGCATCAACCACCCTTCTTCTTGTACGGGAATACGATATACAGAAGCAGCACAAATCAAGATATAGGCATCCTTCACCTGACTTTCCAAACGCTCAAAGACACTTTGTAATCGTTGCTTGTTGACCTGTAATTGTACTGCTGTGGTCAGCTTGTGTAATTTCCAATCGTCGTCTGCTCCCTCAATTTTACTAGCATCCGCCTCTGCTTCCGCTAAAGCCTTTTCTACCTCTTCTATATTGCTGCTGATATCATTCCAGTAGGCTTGGACACTCCTATCAAAAGACGCACAAATTTCCCCAATCATCACTCGTAAAACTAGAGGATGACCCTTGTAAGCTTTCCCAAGTCGCATTAGTAGAGGACGATCTGGTGACTCCTGGCTGACATCTAGCCCTGTTATCTCAAACAACACCTCCTGCTCTGCTTCGTCCAACCCATATAAAACTTGGCGATACGAGAAATTTTTGTACCGATAGTCTACCAACTTAATTGGCAAATCTTGTGAAGTCACAATTAACCGACTTAGGCAAGATTCTGCTGACAATAAGCTCAAAAAGAATTTTTCCCACCACTCGTCTACAAAATCACCCCAGCCGTCTTCTTCATTTCCTGTCAGCAGTGTCTCCAGAGAATCAATCAAAATTAATACCTGATTTTCACGCAGGTGTTTTACTAACCTCTGCAACAATCTTTCTGGTTTATTATCCTCTGGTGAAACTTTCTCTCCCCACTCCTCTAGCCACCTAGCAGCAACACTGGCAAAGTCTATAGATTTCTCTGGGTAGTAACAATTAGCTCGCTTGAACCCGTTCTTCCAGTTACTACCGAACCAGTCTTGTATTTCTACTGCCAATTTTTCTGCCAAGGCAGTTTTACCGATGCCCGTGAGTCCCAGGATTAGCAAAAGACGACACGACCCGCGAAGCTTTGTACTTAGTTTGTTAAGTAACTGCTCTCGACCTACCCAAGCATCATCATAGACAAAAAATTCTGGTCTGGAATCTTTCTGGAGGGTTGGGGTGTTATCAACAATAGTTTCCCAGTTGTCTATCCCGACTGTTTTACAAAAAGCAACAAATACATCACTACTAATTGGTTCCCTCCGCAAAAACCGCTTTAGAGTAGCTTTTGAAGAGTTAGCAAATTGAAACCACGCATCCTCTTGCTTGTTCCAACCCTTATTTTGCCTTGCTTGGTGAATTTTTTTTAGACCTTCTTCCGAGGCTTTGAGCGTTTTTGCCATCTCTATATCCAGTTGGAAAGTTACTTTATTTCAATAATAACTCATCGTTTAGCTCACTGTAAAAAGAACCATATTCTGAGCTAAAGTCCGAGCCAAGAAATTCTTACAGCAAGCGCATCATGAAGATATGGGAAACATCGTTAAAGCTAACTCAGTTTTCCTGATGTTTATTTCTTAAAAAGGAAAGCACTTATCATGTCACCACAAAATAATTTGTTTCGTTACCTTAAGCAACTGGGGCATTTATTCAAGGGGGTTCAAAATGGCAATCCAAATGTCACCATCTGTGGAATGTTTTTTGGTTTAATTTTGTTAGCGATGATGCTACTTGATAAGTCAAGCAATTCTTGCTTAACTCAACCTACCAATCAAGCTCATGAACGTTCCAACCTTAACGTTACAGTTACAAATGAACAACATTTAGATTCTCAGCAACAGAGTCAATCTGACTGGCGCAACGGTGGAAAAAAAACACCTTCTTATGAAACTTACCACAAATAGGTAAACTTTCAAGAAACACATTTTATAACCCTTGCCTAGACATCTCTGAAATTCAACCTAAAATCCTGCTGCTGTTGGAAGGTTATCAAATTTCTGGAGATGTCTAATCAACAATTTCCAAACTTAAAAAAATGAACCAACTTAATCTACTTCAGATCACAGAAGACCTTTCTGTTTGTGAACCCTCTCAAAATATAGATTCCGATTCTATACCCCCAACTCAAGAAAACTGGCAATTATCTAAAATCATTGGTCAAAATTTAGCAGTCTCCTTACTCAAAGGTGCAATTACACAGCAGCGAATTGTCCCTGCTTATTTATTTGCTGGAGCAGACGGAGTAGGAAAATGTTTAGCTGCTAAATGCTTTATCGCTGAAATTTTCAACATCCAAAACCTAGCTAACTGTCCTGATATTTTATGGGTTGAACCAACATATCTACACCAAAAACAGTTGTTAAGTGAAAGTGAAATAGCAGCTTCTGGGGTACAGCGAAAATCTCCATCCCAAATTAGAATTGAGCAGATTCGAGAAATTACCCAATTTCTGGCTACCTCTCCTCTAATTGCACCTTACAAAATTGTCGTGGTAGAAAATGCTGAAAGAATGCCACCCACTGCTGCTAATGCGCTGCTGAAAACTTTGGAAGAGCCAATATCCGGCACAATTATCCTCATTTCATCCCAACCCCAAAGGTTACTGGCTACAATTACCAGCCGTTGTCAACTGATTCCTTTCCAGCGACTAAACAACGCCCAAATGACCACAGTTTTAGAAAATGTGGGACGTTCTGAAATTCTCAATCACCCAAATGTTATACAGTTTGCGGGTGGTTCTCCAGGGGTAGCGATCGCTCATTATGATCAACTCCAATCTATCCCACAATCAATTTTGCAACAACTAATTCAACCACCTAGCAATCTGTTAACAGCGTTAAGTATTGCCAAAGATATTGAAGTGCAATTAGATTTTCATCAACAACTGTGGCTGATAGATTACCTGCAACATTGCTGGAAGGAATTTCTCAGTGATGAAAATTGGTTGTTGAAACTGGAAAATGCCAAAAACTCTCTGTTAAAAATGGCCTCTCCCCGATTGGTATGGGAAGTTTTACTATTTCCTGACTAATACCAAAAACTACATTTTCAACGCAATCTGTCTAAACATCAGAAAAGTTACCAAAAACGTTTTTGGATGAAAGGATTGCGCTATGCGCTCTTGTGGTGAACTAAATCAAACAAAAAACCATGAGTGCCATTATCAATAATTACCGTCAATTGGATGTAGCATTTCTCCTGCTCAACGACTTGACAACAAAACTCCGCACGGCTGGGGCAAGAATCTCCGTTAGGAAAGTGGGAAATTTCCACAGAATCACTGTTTTAAAAGAACCCACTGTAGCCAGTATCGAGCAAATTCTTGGTGACACAAGCGAGGATACTGAAACGCCTCACCTCAGCAGTAATGATGCAATTACTTCACCCACTGAAAGCACTTCCTCAACAAATGATACTCATAGTGAAGATAGTGCTAATACAGTACCTACCCTCAACGAAGAGATTGAGAATAACTCAGTAGTAGATGCGATCGCTCAAACATCATCTGAATCTATTACACCACTAGATGATACTCCTAGTGAAGATGGTGCTAATACAGTACCTACTGTAAACGAAGAGATTGAGGATAATTCAGTAGTAGATGCGATCGCCCCAGCAACATCATCTGAATCTATTTCCTCAACAGATGATACTTCTAGTGAAGATGGTGCTAATACAGTACCTACCCTAAACGAAGAGATTGAGGATAACTCAGTAAAAGATGCGATCGCTCAAACATCACCTGAATCTATTACACCACCAGATGATACTTCTGGTGAAAATGGTGCTAATACAGCACCTACCGTAAACGAAGAGATTGAGAATAACTCAGTAAAAGATGCGATCGCTCTACCAGAATCATATGAATCTACTTCTCCGCCAGATGAAAGTCATACTGGTGACAGTAAAGATATTATTTCTGAAAACTCAGCAGAAATTATCACCAATTCAACTGATTCTCCTACACCTGATGACTCTTCCTCAGAAGTAACAAATATTCCCGATTCTCCAGAATTAGCAAGTTTGGAAGATTTACAAACCCTAACTTTAAAAAGACTAAAAGAGTTAGCCAAATTGCACAAAGTCCCTGGTTTCTCTCGCATGAAAGAGGAAAAATTAGTAACCAAACTGAATGGTTTAGCCACCAAAGAACAAATTGTGTAATAGTCATCAGCCTCAAATCTCTAGCAGATTTGGGGTTATTTTCTTTACGCAGGTTTCCCCCAATACAACCAGTAATCAATGCGCTAGGCGCAATCAAGTTTGATACTGGGCTGTATCCAATCCCAGCACTGAATTAGCATCAAATCATTCATTTGGCTGCATAACCGAGAATGCGCTATCGCGCTAATACCGTGAAAAAATTGATTACCCAAGGAAAATATTATGACTCAGCAGTATATCAATAAAGTTGATTTAGTTGGTCGCGTTGGTCAAACACCTGAGATACGCTACTTCGAGTCAGGTGCAATGAAAACATCCTTGACCCTTGCTGTTAAACCTCCCTACAGAAGTGAAACTCCGCTTTGGTTTGATTTAGAACTTTGGGGAAATATCGCTCAAGTCGCAGCAGACTGGGTTCAAAAAGGTTCGACTATTGGGATCACTGGTGAAATAGTCTTTGACAGATGGACAGATAAAAACACCAACGAACCCAGACAAAAACCAATCATTCGTGTCAACAATTTAGAACTCATCAGTTCTGCTCAACGCAAAGACTCCAATGAAACTGGTGAAGACGAAGACTCCATAATTAACGCCAATTTCTAGCAAGTCAAATACATCCCGCAGCATCTCTTTTGTCTGTGGGATGTTTTGGGTAAAAAGCGCAAAGCGCAATTTTTATGAACCATTAAAAATTTCATCACAAGGATAAACCATGATTAAATCAACCCAAACCATTCGACTGCTCACTATTGATGAAGCTTTTGATAGTCAAGGAGTCAAGATTGTCTATGGTGAATGTACTTTCTCGTACTATTCAAAAGATGGAGTAGTAGAAGACACCATTCCTTACAGAACCAAGGGAGCAGCAGCAGTTTCTATAGCTGAATCTGGAATTAATGCCACTGGTATTGCTATCGGCTATCTGGATCTTAACGTGGTAGATAGCGGTAAGGGATATAAGGAAAAGAAAACTACCTTAGTCATTCGCAACTTCATCTGCACTACTGCTGGTAATCGCACTCATACACCAACTGTTACTCCTGTAGTTCAACCACCCACACCACAGGAAAATACTCAACAGCTAGTTGGTGCTGGTGTAGCTACAGCTTCTCAAAACGGACATTCTCGGAATACTGATATTTCTCACATTCCCTTTTAATGATCTTACTTCTGGCTACTTTGCCAGAGGTATTTTTTTTCTGTGGGCAGATAATTTTTTTCACTTATCAGTGCTAGGCTATGACTTCAATGATAGATGTAGGAACTGTTATTTTTTTAACAATACTGTAGCCAAATTACGAGGGTTCAACGGCTGTAGAAGCATTGTGAATACGACCAAGAGAGGTAAGCTTGGCAAAAATCTGGGATAATAAAATAGGCTCAGGCTGTTGCGGAAGCATTTTTAATATTTCCCGAACATATCGAAAACCCCGACAATAAGCCTGAAGATCAACAATGCCAGCACCGGGATTATCTTCACGAAACTGAGCTAGAAGATAATGAGACAAATTGACCATAAAAAAAGAAAGATTAACAGCATTAGTCACAGCAGTTTGACCTCTGTTCATAAAATCTTCCAATCCCCAAAACTGTTTGGCATCTCGGAAATTAAATTCGATTTGGAAGCGCAACTTATAGTAGTCAATTATTTTTTCAGATGATAAAGTTAAGTCACTAGAAAACAGAATTACGTGACTGCGAGCATTAGTTTTGAGATTGGTTTTCACCAAAATAACTACATTCAGTGGTTGGCCAAATTCTTTGTGCAGTAGAGTAGCTTGATAAGTATCAGTTTTAATATCTTCTTCAAGACTACTTTGACGCAAATATGCCCCAGGAATATTACGCCAGTCCAACTTCTCTCCGTATTTACGACGGGAACGATGATTAGGGTCAGGATTGTGGTAAGGTATATATAATGCCGAATCGTGACGTAACTTGGAAATTATGTGTAACTTTACCTGCCTAGCCATCTGCAAAGCATTATTGTTCCCAAAGTGACCATCTACGACCAAGTAAGTGAGGGGAATAAAGTTAGCTATTAACTTAAATAGCTCATTAATCATCTTCTTAATTCTTAGCAATTCAGGTGTAAAAGTCACCTCCTTTTTATTTTTGTTTTTACTTCCTTTTGGTCGTCCCCGTCCACGTTTTTCTTGAGGTTTTACTTCTGGACTTGGCGAGACACTACTTTTTTCTACATCGCTTTTTATTACCTGTTCTATCTGAATCGGAAATGAGTGTCTTTGTTGAACACTTACTAATGATAATGTAAAGAAAGATAGTCCCAATATTGGTTTACTTATTAGACTGGAAAAGAACCTATCTAATCCATAGGTTTTTTTCCCGGCTTTGCTTATTACTACTTCGTCTCCTGCCAACAAATAAACATCATTTGGGCAGAACAAATGCCGCCGAAAAAACACCCAGAACACCGTTGTCCACGGTATGACTGTACGAAAAAATCTGATTACCGTCCGATAACTACCACCACTAAGCGTCCAACGCGATATTCCCAACATTGTGACTCGCCCGCTCATGGCTAACATGGCCGTGATGATCTGGCTTAACTGCCGCATCGTCGTCACTTTTATTTCTGGTAGTAGGCATTGCAACAGTGCTAGTATGTCAAACATGGGCTGTATGTGGCTTTCGAGTTGTCGTTGTGGAAGACTATAACTCTACTACATCAGCCCTCTTTTTATACTCCTTTTTTGGCTACAGTATTGTTTTAACCCATAATTTAAGCAATAGTCTACAGGTAACAGCAACAGAGAAAATTTCTGTTCCAAGATTCGGTTAATTCTCATATATTGATATATGATGCAAATGAATAAATATTAGACTTGTTAGGAAATAGATGGTAAAAATCGCTGAAATGCTTTCCGAGAAAGAAATTAAAGAATTTTAAGGGTTATTACCCAATGACTCTAATACTTTCTTAAATCATATATCAATATATGATGTAGAAAATCCGATATATGATACTCACATAACATCAAAAAAATAGTCATGCAAATTAGATTAGCTGTAATAAGTAATGCCGGAGGAAGTGGTAAGACAACCCTTTCTGTCCATTTAGCTCATGCTCTGGCAAAACGCAGGTATAACGTAGCACTGTTTGACCTCGATCCGCAAGGGTCACTGACGCTATTTTGTGGATTAAATCAACCAGAACCAGAACATACTTTAGCTGCTGTCCTCAAAGATGATTTTGATGGTAACTGGCCGTTGACACCATGCTGGAGTGAACACACGGATAAAGTAGTTATTTGTCAGGGTGGTATGGTTCTGACTCAAACAGCAGATGAATTAGTTTTACACAAAAGAGGAGCTTACTTATTAGGCGATCGCCTAACTGACTATCCTCTGGAACATGATTTAATCATCTTTGATTGTCCAGCCACCCTGGGTCCCTTACCTTTAATGGCGCTGACAGCCAGTACGCACATAATTATTCCCGTCCAGCTAGAACCCAAATCAATTCAGGGAGCGGCTCATTTACTGGAATGGTATTATTACCATTGCAAGCACTTACGCTTAAAACCCACACCAGAAATTCTCGGCTTTGTTCCCAACCAATATGATGCTCGACGTGCAGCCCATAGACAAATGTTAGCTGCATTGCCATCTCAGTTAGAGCAAATGAATATCCATGCTTTTCCAGAAATTCGGGATAGTGCTGAATTTGTTAACGCCAGTGGACAAGGATTACCATTACCTATTCACCGTCCCAGTCATCCAGCAAAAGATGACTTTAAAGAAATTGCCTCAAAATTAGCCGCTTTGATTGGCAGCAAGAGTAAAGAAAGCGTGAAAGTTTAACTAATCTGTCACACCCAAAAGTTGTACCTTTTTGATTTTGGCTACAAGTTTTAAATCCTCTCCCCTGCTCAATCATCGTTTCAATGTGCAAATTAAATCTGTGCTAATTTATGACCACTCGTAAATCTCCTGACCTCACCAACTATTTTTCAGGCGCAAAGCAATCCCAACAGTTATCAGAAGCTGAGGCAGAAATTCAACGTCTCAAAGCCGAAATCGAAGAACTCCGCTCTCAAGGATCAAGTGAGTTAGAAACACAGCTACAAACTCTTAGGGCGCAACTTCAGTCACAATCAGGTATCCAATCTATTTCTTTAGAAAAAATTCAAGCCAACCCAGAGCAACCGAGACAAACATTTTTATCAGAAAGTATTGAGTCTATGTCTCGTTCCCTGGTATCAGATGGACAACTAGAACCAATTATTTTAATTCAACGGGAACATTTAGTTATCTTTGATGGCGAACGACGTTGGCGTAGTGCTAAAAACTTGGGTTGGGAAAATCTGCAAGCTGTGATTATTCCTGAACCTGATGCTTTGCACCGTAAAGCTTTAATTACTTCTTTACATCGGGAAGACCTCAATCCTCTAGATAAAGCTGAAGCCATTGTGCGGGAGTTGGCAATAAATACTGGTTTAGAACCTCAAGATATTCCCCGTATTCTCTCAACGGTAGTACGCCGGTTGAATGCACAAAAACGAATGAATTCTGTTGTTGGACTGATTACGGTAACACCGGAAGAACAACAACAAGGTTTAGCTGTTTTGGACTTAGATCAACGCGAAGCGGCAATTTTCACTGTACTTTTAGATTTACAACTCAATCCCGCTTCTATTGATGCCAATATTTTTCCCATGCTTTCTTTAGCTGAAGACTTGAAAGCAGCAATCAGGTCTTCTGGTCTTAAAGGTGTTCATGCCATAGCGTTACAAAAACTTTCAACCAAAAATCTAGGAGTGCCAGAATCAGAATCAGAAGAAATCAGAATCAACGTTACCCAACAGGTGTTAACAGAAAAATTATCTGTACAAAAAACCCGGCAATTAGTAACTGAGGCGATCGCTTTACAAAGTACCGACGCTGAAAAAATCGAAAAACAAGTTAAACCAATGACTACGGCAACACGCTCTTTGTATAAAGTGTCTGGGGACGCGCTGAAGAAAGTTGAAGTGTCTCAATTAATGGAGTTTCAGGAAGTCCTTCGCAAGAAACTGGCAGAGATTGAAGAAGTAATCCAGGGAAAAAATAATAATTGAGAGCAGTTGACAAACAGCTTGAGACTAGAAAACTCAAACTTGAAATCACAATTTTATATGATTTCAACCATCACCTTGCCGTTGCGGCAATTTCAAACTTGAAATCACAATTTTGGGAACAAATTCGTGTAGCTATCAGTTGGAAGCTAACGCTTTTTTGAAAGTGAGCAAATAATATGACTTCCAAAACAATATGCTACAAGCAGTCATTCCCAACTCAAGCGAAACCTTCCTCCAAAACGCTGTTATTGAAAGATACAACTTCTCCAAACTAAACAAAACACGCATCCGGTTCAAGATTCAGTTAAAGAAAACAACTAAAAGCAATGCTCCAAAATGGGCAGATGTTCTTAAATCATCTCAAAATGAGCAAGAATCAGACTTAGTAAAAGTTACAACTTCAGAAGTTGGTTTAAAAGGTATCAAAGTTTTCAAAGCTCTAGATGAAGCTGCAAACAAACTTAGACAAGAAATTGCATCAGTCCAAGAATGGATGAATTATGACAATGGTGATTGGATTTGTTCTGTAGACCTAGCACCCATAGTGTGGAGTCAATTAATCGAAATTCGAGATAATATTGCCCCTACTTTACGAACTCAACTAAGAGAAGAGTATGACGAAGGTTATACAGATTATCAAGAACGAATTGATAAATTCCTCTCACTGAATGCTTGGCAGTTATCTGTAGAACAACAACAAGAAGTTAAGCAAAACTTAGTAAAAGCTTTTCCCTGTTTAGAGGAACTAGAAGACTATTTACAAGTAATAATTGGTCGTCCTGTGATTATTCCTGCTATTAGCGAGCAATTGTCAGAACAACAAGCTGAATGCTTAGGGCAAATCACTCGATTTATCGAACATTATGACAGAAATCTAGAACAAACACTCAGAGAATCAGCGATCGCCGGTGGTGAACAACTAGCAGCGCAATTACTCGAAGATTTGAGCAACTGGGAACCTGGACGCAAACCAGTTAACTTCAAAAAGAAAATGGAACGTCATTTCAAGAAAGTCCAAATGCTTTTGGGTAACGCCAGTTTTGAGGCAGGAAGCAGTCTTGGACAAATGATGACTCATCTAGAAGACATTCTTGAAAACGCTTCAGTAGATGCCAAAAGGCTTGATTCACAAGGGCGTTCTCAATTACAGGGGAAAATGGATGAAATTTACTCCAAACTTCTGGATGAACAACGTCATCTTCAGCGATTAACAAGCGATGAAGGCATGGGGTTAAGCAAAGCTACTGCTATGTCTCTCAAACTTCGCTGAAAAAAATAGTCAAGTATTTATATCATCGTTGAGCAAAAACGAGGTGTGAGGTGTAGATGAGAATAATACACCTCATACACTTGCTACGCAATTAAGAGCGGAAGTAATAGCAACTGTTTGCTTTCCTGTTTATCAGTATTAATTTCCCAATTCACAGTAACTAAGATGTCACATTTCTCAACTGTCACCACAAAATTAACTAATCGTGAATGTTTAGTTGATGCTCTACAAGATTTGCAGCTTACCGTCCAAGTTCATGAAAAACCACAATTGCTCAAAGGTTATTACGACGACTCTGAAGGCAAAAGCGCAGAGATTGTTGTCCCTGGTTCTACTTTAAATGCCCGCGCAGATATCGGGTTTCTGTGGGATCAAGAAGCAAGGCTCTATCAAATCATCCACGATGCCTATGAAACCGTACCCCGACTGGGAGAAAACTTCTTTTCTCATACCCTCATGGAAGCCTACGGTAAAAACATGGTTCGCGCTAAAGCAGCAGAGTTACAAGAACGGCTAGGAGAATGCACCATCACAGAAGAAACCACGGGTCAGGTACATACCTTGCGTCTTGCATTCTCAGCACATCAACAAACCCAACAAGTACGGAGATAATTTATGGAACGGGCAATATTGATACATTTTGACACTGGTACAGGTGAAGTAAAAATAGAAGCCGAAGGATTTGAGGGATTGTCCTGTCTGGAAGCAACTCAACCTTTTGAGGAAGCTTTGGGGATGGTACAGGGCGATCGCATTTACAAGCCCGAATCCCAGCAACAGCTTCGTAGCACTAATACCCATCAACACCGAATACACCAATAAATTTTCACCGGGGGAAAAACAAAATTCCCCCATCTTTAGCATGAGCAAAATTAAAAACCATGAAACTATCAAACCTAATTACCACCATTGATTCTCAAATACCCATCGTGGCTTTAGAAGTTCTATCTCCTGAAGAAGCAACCATTATTCAGTGGCTAACTACTGAAGTCATGGAAAAACTTAACAGTCCTCTATATTTCTGGAATTTAGGAGTATCCAGTTTAGAGCAATGTCTAATTGCTGATGACGGTGGACTGGTATTCAAATCAATTGAAACTTATAAAAAGCCTCCTCACATAGACCCTTTGATATATGTATTCGAGTACATCAACAATTTTGAGGGAAATGGGGTTTTCATTCTGGGAGATGTTCACCCTTTTGTCGGTAAAAACTCACTGCAATTGAGTTGGGAAGTTCTCACCAGAGTCAAAAACTTGTATCATCGTCTCAAACCTACAGAAAAGCGCATTGTACTTCTGGGTCAAAACATTCAACTGCATGAATCTTTACTGAGGCTAATTCCTTGCTGCGAAGTTCCTTTACCCAGCATTGAGCAAATTCAAGACCACTTAGAATCATATTTGCTGTATTTGCAAGAATCTGCCAGTGAGCAAGAGGTACAATTCACAGTTTCTCTGACCACTGAAGATAAAGAAACCTTAGCAAGAGCAGCATTAGGCTTGACACTGGAAGAAATTAGCGACTTTCTGAGGTTGACTGTGAAAGAACGCCTAACTTCTCAAGGCATTGTGATTGATGCTACAGTCATTTCCTTGGTTGTCGAATACAAAACCCGGCTATTGGCTCAAATGGGTATTGAATTGGGCAAACCAACAAAAATACCTTTTGGCGGTTTAGATTTACTGCGGGATTGGCTGCAACGCCGTCGTCGGTTGTTTTCCCAAGAAGCGCGATCGCTCAATTTACCCCAACCTAAAGGGGTACTACTAGCGGGACCACCGGGGACAGGTAAATCAATAGTAGCCAAGAACATTGCAACTATCCTTAATCTTCCATTGTTGCAACTAGACATTGCCTCAATGCTAGGTAGTCTGGTGGGAGAATCTGAAGGCAATGTCCGCCGCGCACTCAGTACAGCAGAAGCGATCGCTCCCTGTGTCCTTTGGATTGATGAAGTTGAGAAGGCACTTTCCGCTAATGGCGATACTTCTGGGGTTTCACAAAGAATTTTAGGAAATATCCTCACTTTCATGTCTGAATGTACAGCAGGGGTGTTTGTAGTAGCAACCTGTAATGACCCAACGGCTTTACCAATTGAGTTCAAGCGCAAAGGGCGGTTTGATGAGAATTTCTTTGTTGACCTACCCACAGAACCAGAACGTTGTCAAATTCTCAAGATTCATCTAGAAAGATACGGTATAAAAGTTCCCCAAGAGTATCTGGAAGCGATCGCTGCTACTACCATCAAGTTTAGTGGCGCTGAATTAGAAACTCTGGCATCAGAAGCTGCACTACTAGCTTTTGATGAAGAAAGACCGCAGCAGGTAACACTAGCTGACTTAGAAAATTGCCAGCAAAATATTACACCTTTAGCTGTTCAAGATGCTGCTGCTGTTGGGCGGATGCAGTCTTGGTCAAAGGTAGCACGACCAGCTTCTAGTTCTGTGCAGGTTTCCAAGAGAAGTCTTCGTACTTCTAAATTCCGTACCAATTAACAGGCAAGGGATACAGTCATATTTGCTATCGCTCTTGTCACTGCACTAACCATTTATGGTGAGTAGGTAATTCATTGCTTTACTCATCGTAAGCATATCCAAAGAAGCGATCGCAGGTAAATTATATATCACTACACCGCTAAATGTTAATTCGAGTTTTTAGCGGATTACTACCATGAAATGCTGTACTGATTATGGAAATATATTTAGTATTCGTAGATGCTGCTCAGAACAGTAATAAATTCTGGAGTGCCAAAGTTGAACAAGAAAATTTAACTGTTGAGTGGGGTCGAGTAGGATACAAATGTCAGCAGAAAGTTCATTCTTGTGGTAATTTTCAACAAGCAGTTTCTAAATTTCACAATCTCGTTGCTGAAAAGAAAATGAAAGGCTACCGAGAAAGCCAGCCTCAAATTGATCATACTTCTGATTCTTCGGAAATCAAAAGAGCTATCCAATTACTAGAAATATTACGTCCTTATGTAGCTGAAAGACAATTTGCCAATAGCAATTATTTAGAGACATTAAACCAATATCTCAAAATTGTCCCTACACCTTTGGGCATGAAAATAATCCCCTCCTTAATATACCGTCATGTAGGAGATGTAGACCACCAACTATCACTACTGAACTCTTTGTTGGCAACTGAATCTCTTCAAGGTGAAAATACAGCAGAATCTGGTAATAACAGGAAACTTGTCAGCTTAAAAACAATTAGTAAGAACTTTTGGAGGCATATTTAATACTGTTCAACATTCAAATTCTCAAGTTTTTCAACCTGTTAATGTAATTTTTTCAACCATAAATATTCACAAATTATTTATAAATAATATGGCTTACTAATGAATGTAAGCTATATTTTTTCTCTGATATCATTTTATTTTAAAGATGCACATATAGCATTTTCTAGTCTAATGAAGTACAAAATTATCTGCGTTTATCTGCGTCCATCTGCGTCCATCTGCGTTTAATTATTACTGCCCATACTTCACTTGAATGCGAATATCTATAACATATTTAAATTGTAACTTTGCGCTATGCGCCCATTACCAAAACTATTTTTTGGCAATGGTATATGTTTACAATCAATTCAACAATAGAATCAGAATTAAAAGTCACACCCCAACAAAAATGGGAAAACAACAAACAGGCAATTATTACCCTGCAAAATTTAAACACCACTCCCACTCAAGAACAACTACAAACATTAGCCAAATTCAACGGATGGGGTTGTTTACCTGAAATATTTAGCTTAAATCCACAAACCAGATGGGTTGCTAAAGCACAAAAAGAATTGCTAACTTTACTGGAACAAAATGAATTTAATAACGCTGCCAGTAGCATATTAAATGCCCATTATACAGAACCAAAAATTATCCGTAGTATTTGGGAAATGCTATCACGTATAGGATTTACAGGAGGCAGGATCTTAGAACCAGCTTGCGGTACTGGTTTATTCTTTGGACTCATGCCAGAAGATATACGCTGCAACTCAAAACTATTTGGAATTGAATTAGATAAAACACCCGCTACCATAGCCAAACATTTATATCCCGAAGCTCAAATCTATAATCAGGGATTTGAACAAGTCAGCTTCCCAGAAGAATATTTTGATTTGGTATGTGGGAATTTTCCTTTTGGTGACTATGGAGTAAATGACTCAAAATATAACTTTCTCGGAGTCAGCATCCATAACTATTTTCTGGCTAAATCTGCTGACTTAGTGAGAGAAGAAGGGTTAATTGCAGTCATTACTTCTACCTACACTTTAGATGCTCCCAGTTCTCACAGCTTCCGAACTTGGTTAGGACAAAAACTAGAACTGGTCACGGCTGTGAGACTTCCTAGTGGAGTATTTAACACCCTTGCTAGAACTCAAGTTAGCCCCATTCTGCTAATCTTTCAAAAAGTCAAAAATCCTCGCCATTCTAACACATCAAAATGGATGAATACTCAAGAAGTGCAAATTGTTCCTCAAGATTGGGGTAATGAAGGTGAAAAAACTAAAGCTCATCTCAACGAATATTTCTTGAGTGAATTTCAAGGCAGAAGTTTTGATAAATATTATCAAGACCAACTGCAAAAATCTCCCCAATACACACATTTACAACAGAGAATCTATCCTCATGTACATCACTTACTAGGCACACCAAGCATTAATAAACTGTACGGTGAAGGTTTTGCTCTCTTAGATGATGGTAGAGATTTATCTGAAGCACTGTGTAAAATACCTCTAAATGTTAACTACTCTCCTAGAAAAGAAACTGAAGAACTACTCTTAGTTCCCCCTGAATTGCAACATATTAAAGAAATGGCTTTTTGTATTCATGAAAACCAAATTTATCAAAGAGCGAAAAGTCATTTAGTTTTAGTAGAAACAGTAGAAAGAAATCGAATTGAAGATTTTTGGCAGTTACGTAGCTGTTTAATAAAAGTCATCAATGCCCAACAAACAGTAAATGATGAGGAATTAATACAAATTCAACAAGAACTTAAAAATACCTATAATTCATTCATTCGCAAATGGGGCAGAATCAATAGCAAGCACAACCTAATACATCTGGGAAAAGACCCAAACTATTATTTAGTAAGAACTCTAGAAAAGAGTAATTACAAATTAGCCGATATTTTCTCTAAACGAGTCTGTCGTTCATATTCTGCTCCCACAAAAGTCAATTCAGCCCAAGATGCCTTGACACATTCTCTGAATATCAAAGGTTGCTTAGATTTGGATTATATCTCAGAAATTAGCAATCTGAGTCAAGAGGAAATTATTCAAGAACTCGATGCTGATAATCTCATCTTTTACAATCCAAGTAACAAGAAATGGGAACTCGCGGCTCAATATTTATCTGGTAACGTTTACAGAAAACTGCAAGAAGCGATTGCTGCTAATTTAGCAAAAAACATAGAAGCACTTAAAGCAGTTCAACCGTTACCAATGCTTCCAGATGCTACAGAAGATATCAAACTTGCTTGTCTAGAAACATCAAATATTGATTGGAATTCTCTCACAGATTCCCAAAAAGATAAAATCTTGAACAAGAAGATTCACATAATGTTGGGTACAAACTGGATTAAACCAGGAATTTACCAGCAGTTTGCGAAAGAGATATTGAAAATCAAAATCACAATATCTCACATTACTTCATCTAGTACATCTTTTTGGACAATAGGGGGAAATTCTGACGATATTACAGAATATGGTACGAGTTACCTAGATAGTGCCAAACTTTTGGAAAAAGGATTAAATCGTCAAGACCCCAGAATCATTATTTACGAAAGCAAGGATACCATTAATACTCTAGCATCTAATGAAGCAACAGAAGAAGCTAGAGCTAAATTAGAATTAATCAAATTTGCTTTTAGAAATTGGATTTGGGAAAATCAACAAAGATGTGTGGAACTATATACATATTACAACACACAAATTAATGTTTTCTCTGCCCGAAAATATAATGGTAGTTACCTCCAGCTTCCAGGTAGTAATCCTGATGTGCAATTAAACTATTGGCAATTAGATGGTGTTTCTAGAATCCTTGAAGAAAATGCCACTTTTCTAGCCCATGATGTAGGACTTGGTAAAACATATACGATGATTGGATCTATTATGGAATGTCGAAGGTTAGGATTAGCTAATAAGCCAATGTTAGTTGTTTTGAATGGCACTGAAAAGCAAATTGAAGAGAGTTTTAGATATCTCTATCCAATGGCAAACTTATTAGTTCCTGAAAAGCTAGATGCCGAAGGGAGAAAAATCTTCACTGCTGCCATTCAAACAGGGGATTTTGATTGCACTATCATTACTCATTCCCAATTCTTCAGTTTAGCGTTATCGGAAAATTATCAATTAGCATTTCACAATCAAGAAAAAGAAATTCTCCAAGCTTTCTTGAGAAACGAGTTAAATGACAGAATTACCACTAAACAGCTAAAGAAGGCGTTAAAAAGCCTAGAATATAAAATCAACAAGGTAACAACATCAACAAGAAAAGACAATCACATTGACTTTGATGATTTGACAGATATGTTGGTAATAGATGAGGTTCATGAATTTAAGAATCTCTCGATTATTACCAAGATGTACAACATTAGAGGTATTCCCAAAAATTGGAGTCAACGTGCTAGTGATACCTACATGAAGATTCTACATATTCTGGGAGATATGCTCACAGAAACTTGTTCCCAATTCACAGGAAAGGTAATTGGTGCAACTGGCACAATTCTGTCCAATACTATGGCAGAATTATTTAATTGGATGCGGATGTTTCAACTTCCCAAATTACGAGAATTGGGAATAGAAACTTTCGATGAATGGGCTAGTCAATTTGCAGAACCTACTTCCTCTGCTGAAGTTACTGCTAGTGGTAAATATAAAGTAGTAACTCGGTTTAAGAGTTTCTGCAATATCCAAGCTCTCCGAGGGCTAATGGATCAGTTTGTTGACCTCCGCACAAATGATAACATTGGTGATGTTTTAAAACGTCCAAAACCTAAGTTTATTGATGTTGTTGTAGACCCATCTCCAGCACAGTTACAATTTCTTAGGGAAGCTCTCAAAAGGTCTGAGAAAATTTACACTCGGCAAGTTGCACCCAGCATTGATAATATGCTGAAGGTAACGACGGATCTCACAAAAGCTGCTTTAACTATGCGCTTATTGGGGGAAACCAAAGAAGCAGATATCAGTAAGTTGCATGAGTGTGTTTGGAATAGTTGGCAAATTTGGAAACTGACGAATACTGTCAAGGGAACTCAATTAATATTCTGTGATGCAAGTATTCCTAAACTAGATAAATACAGCACCTATTTGTATTTAAAAATGCTGTTTATAGCATTAGGAATTCCAGAATCACAAATTGCGTTTGTCCATGATTTTAACAAATCTAAACGGACTAAATTGTTTGAGTTAATTGATTCTGGTCAGGTGCGTATTCTACTGGGAAGCACAAAGAAATTAGGTACTGGTTGCAATGTCCACCGTCGCGGATTATGGGCTATACACCACCTAGATGCCCCTTGGCGACCTTCTGACCTAACTCAACGTGAGGGCAGAGGTGTTAGACAAGGAAATGGGGAATTTATGGGTTTTACCCTACCTTTTGTGTGGATATTTAGGTATATTACTGAACGTCTAGATGCTCTCAGATGGCAAACTTTGCAATGGAAGCAGGAAATGACTGCTAAATTCCTCAATGGTGAGGATTTGGATAATGTTGAAGATTGTGATCAGGGAATTTATTCCTATGCTCAAATTAAGTCAATGGCTAC
This sequence comes from Anabaena sp. EIM26, assembly GCF_057568715.1. Taxonomy (NCBI): domain Bacteria; kingdom Bacillati; phylum Cyanobacteriota; class Cyanophyceae; order Nostocales; family Nostocaceae; genus Anabaena; species Anabaena sp. EIM26. The sequence goes on from NZ_JBWNLG010000003.1 coordinate 31,599, forward strand.
CGGAAATTCTTTGTTAATTGAGGAGTCTAATTTGCGTAGTGAGTTGAATTCTCTACTCATTCGTCAAAGGAGTCATCAAAGACAACACTTTAGTTTGGGTTGGAATATAGATAACTGGAATCGCAAAATTCAAGATTTAGAACGCAAGATTGACTGGCTTCAGGAAGATTTGAAAATAATCAAGCCAGTTTTGAAGGAAATAAAAGCAGCGCAAATTTCTAGACGAATATCGCTGGAGTGCAAAGAGATTTTTCAGAATCAATATACTTCTACAAGGAAGGTTGCTAATTACCGAGGTTTTGATGTGTATGCTTATTATCGTCCTAGTAATAGTAAGTTAGGTGTTTACATCAAATGTTGTGGAAATGAGTATTATTTCCCCTGGGTTATTGACAACAAAAAAGGAAGTCTTGAGTTTCAACGTTCTCATCCTTTAATCAGTCTTGATACTATGATAGATTCATTACCGGAATATCTACCAAGATTGCAGGAAGAATTTGAAAATGCAAAGGGTGAAAAAGCAAGATTGGAATCTCTTGTAGGACAATCTTTTGCACATTCAGAAAGGATTGATGATGTCTCCAGACGATTGCAGGAAATTGATGCTATTTTACAAGAAGATGAAGCTGCTTTGGATACATCAGAATTATCTTCTAATGATGAGAATGGTGAAGACAGTGATGATGATTTCTGGCTAAATGATGAAAGGTGTATTCAAGAATGCCATATTCACCCAGGAATAGTAGATAAATTGTTTAGTCGCAGCACGGAAGATATCGAATGGATTAGTGATATTTCTCAGGTAGTCAAGACTATTAAACCTATTGATTATCAAGCTTCTGCATCTAGCACAATTAGCAAAATTCATGATTTTCCTAGCAGTATAAAGAAGGTAGCAGGTGTGCAACTAACTCTGTTTTAAGATTACTGCTAGAGTTTTTGATGAATTCACAAATAGGTACTGGGGAACTACTTCCTCAGTACCTATTTTTTATTTTTTAAGTTAGATAATGAATACTTCAAAAACATTACATACAGCATTTTCAGGTAAATTGAGAGCATCCCAATTTTGAAAAAATAAATGCAGCCACACCCAAAACTCTCTGAAATTCTCTTTTTTTTGTGTACTTTACGGTTCAATTATATCAAGTATGGGATAATTTTCCGTTGTTAAATAAAAATAAACTTACACATTTTTCTTTTATATTTCACCTCAACTTTTATCTAGTCTTAGATCAATTTTATGTGAGGTTGCACATAATTCTGAAATCCGTTGATTTACCTGTTTTTATCCGCGTTTATCTGCGTGCATCCGCGTATCCTACGGGAAGCAAGCTACAATTATTCTATGCAGTTTCATATTAATCTAGTTTTAAATCAATATTTATTAGTTGATCTCAAAAAATGAAATTGTGTAGTGATGGCTTGACATTCAAGACAGTAATTACAAAAATTAACTGGACAGTATTGAGTCTTACATATACATCAAAAAAGCCCAAATAACGACATATAAATCCTGTTTTAATACAGTGAAAATATTGATATATCGCTACGCGAAACATTTGTGAAAATCATGAAAATTAAAAATCACTGTGTTTCAGGAGATAATCATGCAATCTGTACTTAATTTAATGATAGAAGCTATCTGTGTTACTTTCTTTGTAGCGATGTTTCTAGATTTTATTGCTGGGATTTTTCAATTAATACAAGCTACAACATCAGTTACACCAGACAACATATCAATATCAATTCCTAAAGTCAATAAACCAATTATTGTTCAACCATTACCTGACCCTTGGAACATGGAATTAGAAAGTGATATTTCATCTGACGAAACCATGAAAAGCGAAACTATTCCTTTTCCTGTTCCTACACTAAAACTTTTACCACCTGCAAAAGAAATTAAATCAGAACCAAAACGTAGAGGAAGACCAAAAAAGAATAATACTACTCCTACTCCAAAAACTACTTCTACACCCAAACGCAAATCACCTCAAAAAGCTGCTGCGTGAATAAACAAAGATGATCACTCACTGTCTAAATCATCTTTGGAGAATATGTCAAAAATCCAAAAACCTAAATTATGGCATTTTTAAATCTTAACCGATGGTTTAGGTATCAATCCTAGTCAGGTTTTACTATTACAGGGAAAGAAAAAAGGAGAATAAAGAATTAACCTTTAACTTTCCCTAAATAATTGAATCATTACAAACTCATAGAGCAGGGGAGAATAGCTCTTTTCATTGACAATAATATTTGTTCTGTCTATACTAGAAATATTAGATTTGCGTATTCAAAAATTAAAGTCACTCCAGGAATAAAATCATACAACCTGAATAAATTTATAGCATTATCAAATCTGGTTAATACCACTCAATGATGGGAAACCAGCATCGAAAATGTAATTGTTCAAAATACAACCTGGTGTAAATATCATCTGGATAACTATGCTAATTATTTGCCCTAAATGCCAAAGTGATAACTCTCGTAAATTATCCCTAATTTATCAAGAAAATGTCACTCATAGCACTAGCACAATCAGAGGTTCTATAGGTTCAAAATCTGCTGCTGCTTATAAAAATCAAACTAATACTACATCACTTGGCAAGATAGCAGCACCACCAGAAAAACCAAAATCAAATATTATATTAATTCTTAAAACCATTTTTATTACCTGGATAGGTATTATAGTATTTACTGTTTTTAAAGCATTATTTATGATTGAATTGTTAATGTTTGTAGTTTTCCCAATTTATCTATTCTGGGCAGTAAGAAAAAACATTTTATACTCACGTAAATACCCTAAAATTTATAAAAAGTGGGATAATTCTTTTATGTGCCAGCGTTGTGGAACAATCTTCAATAGTCTTGAAAGTTAAAGCATTTCCTAAATCATATTTATTGTAAAAAAATTATAAACAGAGCAAAATCTGTATATAATATTTTTTTAATCATGCTCATCTACTAAAAAAATGACTGAATTAACAGCTAACTATGATGAATCATGGAAAGAAGCATTAAATGAATATTTTGAAAGCTTCTTATTCTTTTTCTTTCCTCAAATCCATGAATTAATTGATTGGAAAAAATCCCCTCAACCTCTAGACAAAGAACTCCAAGAGATTACAGCTTCATCGGAAACAGAAAAACGGATTGCGGATAAACTTTATAAAGTTTGGTTGTTAGACAAACAACAGATATGGATTTTGATTCACGTTGAAGTTCAAAGTCATTATGAGGTTGATTTTGCAGAACGAATGTTTATCTACCACTACCGCGCTTTTGATCTTTACCACAACAAGGTACTTAGTCTAGCAATTTTAGGTGATAATAGACGAAATTGGCGACCTGATTGTTATCATTATTCTATTGGAAATGGTGAAACTCACGTTAAATTTCCCATTGCTAAACTCCTTGATTACGAATCGCGTTGGAATGAGCTAGAATCTAGTAACAATCCCTTTGCTATCATCACGATGGCGCACTTGAAGACTAAAGCCACAACCAGTAATCTTACTGAACGGGAAGCATGGAAATGGAAGTTAATTCGAGAACTTTACGAGCGAGGGTTAACGAAAGAAAAAATCGTTAAGCTATTCAAAATCATTGATACAATGATGACTTTACCTAAGCATTTGCAAGAAGGATTAATCACTAAAATTAAACGTTTGGAGGAGGAAAGAAAAATGCCCTTAGTTAGCCCAACAGAAAAACTGGCTATGGAACGCGGTGAACTAATAGGTGAAGAACGATTAGTTATACGACAACTTAATCGGCGATTTGGTGTAATTGCATCTACCTTAATTGAGCAAATTCATCAACTATCTGTTGAACAGTTAGAATTACTGGGGGAAGCACTTTTAGATTTCTCAACGATAGCTGATCTAGAACAATGGTTACAAAATAAACCAAATTCCATAGAGGACTAGCAGAAAAAAGGGAGGATTTGTCTCAGGCGATTGCGCGTAGCACACTGCCATAGGCAATCCCCTCTCTTGATTTTTTAAAGGTTTAATCATCAAAATAAACTACCAGCTACAAAAACTCGACTTCATTAACAAATTTAAAGTCTATCTGGCATTTCTAAAAAGCCCTTTGGCTTTGGTGAAGGCAGGTTAACAACCTTGTTCCCTGAAACAGTAGAACCAGAATTATTAGTTGTAGTATTACTATTTTTAGTAGTTAAACTCGCACTACCAAACAATACTTGATACAAAGCCCATACATCTGCTAATCGCATACCCATTCCTACTTTATCTAATGCTGGGGGAATCTCTATACCACCATTCCAGATCAATTTAACATTGCTGTAATGTGCCTCTAATTCTGGTTTAAGATATTCCGCAGTCCCACCACACAAAATCATCTCATTAATATCACGGGGTATTTCTTGTAATAACCAGCGCACTAATGCCCGAAAATATTCATCTCGACTAAGTTTGAAAGCAAAAGACATATCTTGAGCTTCTGCTAAAATCTCAGCTTCACTTTTACGTCGTGATAAAGCAGCTAAAACTTCCGACTTACATTCAGATCCTGCTGCTACCACCGCAGCTATCAGATGTGGATCATCTTTCGATAAACCACTACAACGTCTAACAAAATCATCCAACATCCATGACATCCCAAAGGTATTTGATACTCCTGGAGTTACTGCACCTTTATTAGATATCTGTACAGAAGCATTGCGATATCCCAACATTACTACCGCAAGATTACAATTCCTAATCTTTGTTCCCAAAATAGTACGTCTATGTAGATAAATACCAACTCCTTCGGGGACAACGTTCAAGTCTATCAACTTGATCCTGATTTCACCAGTAGGTGTATTAAAACGTTTTAGTGCCTGTTTTAATTTAGATTCAAGACGCTCCTTATCTTGATATTCTGAAGGTGGTAATAAAACAGCAAGTGAAACTGTGAATTTGTTCATCAGTTTCAATTTTTGACTAACCACCCACAAAACACCACAGATTTTTTGTACTGCATTTTCTTCTTTCAACTGCTTGAGTAAGGAGTTACCGCCATATTTTTTTCTTGCTAGGAAACCAATAGCATAATATTCCTCACCAATACCCACCCAGCAGGTATTCTCTGGATCTGTTTCACCTGATTTAGTTTTTTCATAGTTTTCTACTGATGCAACTGATACATCTGCTATTTCTGGTTCCATACACAGCAAAGTGGGAAAGTCATTTTTATGAGATACACTTCCAATTGCTTTAGTTTGAGAACCACCTAAATCTATAGCCAGCATTAAATCCGGGGTTACACTATTTGTAGTTTTAGTCATTTTATTACTCACTTTTCCACCAATTAACTGAAATATATTTTTTGTGATTGAATTTTGTTAAGTATGAATTCAGAAAGTAGCTAAATTATTTAGTTATAGTGCTTATCCAAATAATGAACGAATATCCTGTCTGACAGCCTTTTGTTCATCAGTTAATTCCATCTGTACCTCTACATCTTCATCCCAAAAGTCATCGTGTAGCTCAGTTTCTGGAGATTGGGGAACTGTTGTGTTATTAGTAACTATTTGTTCTATTGGGTTTTGATAACTAACATAATTCTGTTTTATTACAGAATCGTTTGTAATCAAAGCGTTATTAAAACTGTCCATACTTTGAAGAATTATTTGAGACAAGGGTAAATTAAAATTTAACTTTATTTGAATATAATTCCAATGATTTAAACAATCAAACAATGATGATAAAGTTACTTCCTTCAATAAATTATCATCAACTCCATTTACGTTGACATAAGCTAATGGCAAAAAACATATTCGAGCTGCTTTCCATACTAATTCATCAAAATTTTTATGGGGATAATTGACCAAATAATTCAACAATATTCCGTCTAGGGTATTTTCTCGAAATTGAAATCTAAGTCTCTTGGTTATAAATTTTTGCTCTGCCATAATAGTCATTCCATTTATCTTTTATGTTTTTTAGACCCTAATTAATATCCAATATTGATAGAGGTAAGGTATCTGGTATCACAAAATATAATAAATAATAAAAACTATATTGCAGCATTCAGGTATGAATATAAAACTAACAAAAAGTATAAAACAGATATAATTTTTGATATAACTTGATTACTATTTCTATGCAAACACTCTTAAAAACAAATAAACAAATTAAAACACAAAAAATTTTAGACCATAATGGAAAACAATTAGGTTACAAAAGTATTATTGTGTACTTCTGTTATCACGAGTAATAATACTTATTTTAGTAAGTCTAGCCAATCCCAACCAATCCTAGCCAATCCTAGCCAATCCCAGCCACTTGATGGATAATTTAATAGTACAAATTAACTAAATAAACTTTTTAGGTGGCAAAAAAGCAACCAATCCTAGCCAATCCTAGCCAATTTTCAGTAAGGACTATACATTTGTATATTAATTTACATACTAAGTAAATAACCTTGAAATACCTACAGTAGAAAGGTTTGAAAGGTATAATTATATGTTATAAATTATACCTTAATTGTGTTTGCCTTAATTCCCGGTGAGACGCAAGCCATGTTTTGTGCATGCGTTATACTCGGAATCAACCACTCAAAATAGTATTTTCGCCGCATTTTTGAGATGAAACAGTTTTTTTGGAAATAATCATCATGCCAAAAAAAACTCAGAGAACTGATGGAGTTATCAGAACAATTAGGCTTTCAGTTCGTTTTGCTGCTGATGAGTACGAGCAACTTAAACAAAAAGCAAAAGAAGGCAGAGTGAGTATCACAGAATTTATTCGACGTGCTGCATTTCGACGGCGTGTTGTAGAATTGCCCCCTCCCCCTGAGTTAAATTGGAAGTTGTACACAGAATTAAATGCTATTGGGGTGAATCTTAACCAGATAGCTACAGCAGCAACTAACGCATCAAAAACAGGACAAGCAGTAACTTTTGATGTTGAGCAGCTACAAAACTTAGTAGAATCCCTGCGTACATCCATCAAGGAAACACAAATGCAATTGCTGGAATGCGGGGTGAAAGTTGATGAATCAGAAGAAATTATTTGATTGGTCAAAGACATGACGGAGATGATTGTGCTTCACGCACTACCAGAGGTGATAGCGGAACGCCCACTTTCAGCGAACGCTCCAAAATTCACCACATTTTCCCAAATCACTATCCCAACAAAGTATTTAGCTAACCCCTACATAACCCGTCGTAGACATTGCTGAGAGGAGTCCCCCTTGATTGGCAAACAGTTTAAAAATCACAGCTTTCGCTCCACCCTAAAATATGTACTGGGGAAGGAAAAAGCTACCATGCTTGACAGCAATATGGGTGGGACTACACCCATACAACTAACCAGAGAGTTTGGTGCAGCCAGAAGATTTCGCCCCAATCTCCAACGTGCTTGCGCTCATGTCATTCTTTCTATTCCTCACCGCGATGTATCCCATAACAAAGGGGAATATCATGAACATTTAGAGGATAAGCAATACACAGAAATTGCCCAGCATTGGCTCAAGTCCATGAAATTCTTGGGAGATGAATTAAATCAAAGCCAGTACGTTGTTGCCCGTCACCATGACACCAATCACGAACACATTCATATCATTGCTTCACGTATCCGTATGAATGGCTCAGTTGTACCAGATTCCTGGGATTATCGCCGCAGTGAGGTGATATTACGACAATTGGAAAAAGAGTACGGTTTAGAGGAGGTATCTTGTAGCAGTGACAGAGTAGCTCAAACAGTTCAAAAGGAGAGTGGGTTTAAAACAACGGTTAGCGATCGCCATTCTCAAACCCAAAAACAGAAACATCACTCTTCCAATCAACCCCCTATTACCCAACTGTTAGCAGACATCATTGATGCAGCTACGAAAGACCAACCAACTGTTACCCAATTGATACAAAGACTTCAGCAACAAGGTGTTGTGGTTCATCCTCAGTTTAGTACCGGGGGGTTGTTTAAAGAAGCGATCGCTTTTGAAATGAATGATGTCAAAATTGGTGGGTATAAATTAGGTTCAGCATATAGCTTTCCAGGGCTTCAGAAAAAACGAGGCGTATCTTACAACCCTGAACGAGACTTACCTGCAATACATTCCTGTCGTGGTCAAAAACAGGTTGAAATGTCAGCACTTGCTGTAGAAACAATGATGGCAGCATTGTCCCCAGAGACCGAAATAGCATTAGCGAATACTGATAAAACTACGCATGGACAGGAAACTGGTTCAGAAAGTAGTGCAATACCGGAGACTATCGCTTCACTCACAACAGACAACGTACAAACAAAAGCTCATCAAGATACTACTGCACCGTTAGTTAATACAAATAGCAACGAAGGTAATCAAGCGATTGCGCGGAGCGCATTGCCAAAGGCAATCGCTTCAGGAAAGTCTTCAAAAAATGCTCTTGACAGTGAGCCTAGAAGTACAATTTCTGTAGACGGAAATAGCCAAACTTCCAGCCTCGTAGGTGATGTAATACCATCCCTGATCACACACCAGCAGGGTACTAAACCAAAAAACTACGCTAACAGCATCAACCCCATTATCCGCCTGTTCTGGCAGCAAGCAGGGCAACCTGAAACATATTCAGGAAAATACTACGACCTTGAACTAGAGAGAGATATTCTCAAACTGCGACGCAAAAGTGGAGAAGAAATTGCAGAAATTCCCCTCCATGATGGTGCTGAAAGCAAAGACAAAGGTTTGACATCCGAAGATTTAATAATACTGAAGAGACTCAAAGAGTTGATATTGAATCACAAGCAGCAGCAAGAACCAGAAAATAAAGGAGAATTGGAGTAACTTTATGGTTTTATCAGCAATGCTTCAGATTTATATCAAATGATATAAAACACAAAATAAAACCTACCTCCAATTCTACTTTTTTTCACTAGCACCATCACTGAAGTAACTTTTAGAATCTAATTTGAGGGAACTATTAGTAGTTATCTGTGATGTCTAAGTTACTAATTTCAGTTTGTTTCAATATCGTGTGTCTTGATCAAAGGGCAGAGTATCAACATCCTCGAAATTACGCAAATCTATTTCCATCTGCTCCCTGCGTTGTAAATAGGTTTTGTTATCAGTAATTCTTGCTTGCATCTGCTGTTCACCAAAATTGATGCCCTGTTCAGCATATCGAGCAGACAATTTATTGTAATTGTCAACTTCATTTTTTTTACGACGTTCCATTTCTTCCAGCGATTGAACGCTAATACCAATACTATGAGCATATTTTACATACTCCGGTTTCAGTGAACCATCACCATTAAATTGCTGCTTCTCTTCTTCTGTGAAAAAGTCATAAGCAGTGTAATTTATCCAAGGTTCAGGTTCTGTTTCATCTAATAATTTCAATCGTTCATATTCTGCCTTAAGAGTCAAAGCATAATCATCAATTGTCTCTTGATTAATACCTTTGGTTAATCTTTCATTTATATAATCTGGGTTCAAATTTCCGTCTGTATTAACCTTTTTTCTATTCAAATACAGCCAACGATTTAGCTTTGACATAGTAAAATCCTCGTTTTACATCCACAGATACAAACAAATTATAATATGACACTCATATTCAAACACTTTGACACAAAATTAAACCAATGGTTACACACTGATGGAGATACTCAGAATTTAAACTCAATTCTAACTGAGAAATTAGATAACACCCTACTGGAGTTTTTCTTACCTGATAAAGAGTTCTCCTTTGGTCAAATGGATGAACATACAACAGGAGAAGACCTAAAGAACCATCCAGATAATCAAATTTTGCTATTGTCATCCAAAACACGATTACTTTATGGATCACAAGAATGTTTAGAAGTAATTGAAAAATTATGTCCAGATCGTAAAGACAGAGGTGCTTACGGTTCTATATTTTTAGGTTCTTGCCAAAATGCTATACATGAAAGGCTAAACATTCTTGTGGTAGATGATACCACTGGAGAAAACGGAGGAATTCTAGATAATGAAGATGCTTGGAAATTGGTTGGAGATTGCTACGGGCAGATTTCAACCCAACTATACCACCAAATAACCAAAAGTAATAAAGAAAAGAATCAAAGTTACGCTGTCATTCAACACCGCTTTGGTTGGAGAGAAAGAGATGGAGATGACAGTAAATTTCGTTTTGGTAAAGGAACACTAAGACCTCAAAACTTATCTCAAATAGAATACGCAGATTATAGAAATAAACCTAATATTGACCTCATTATCCCCATATCTAGCTTCAAGGGAACGGATAAAGATAACCCATCTACACCCATAAAACCCCAAATCAAACCAGGTTTATACAATCAAACGATTTGGTTAGGTGAAAAATCACAGTCCCAAAAAGGTAAAACTGCCATTTCTCAACTACTGGCTTCTTTCCCCCAAGGTATCAAAGACTTTGCAGAAGAATTAGAAAAGCAAGCCCAAGAACTTGCAGAAATTCAACAAGACCCTAGAAAAGTAGCACAGTTATATTGCGAAAAATACGAAAAGCGTAAAGCTTTTATTGAACAGCAAAAAACTGAACAATTAGTAAATAAGAGAGGGGAATTATCTACTGATGACCCTAAGATAGATGAAAATTTATATACAGATGATTTACCGGAAGAAGATGGTAAATCTGAACAAGATGACTTGTTAATGTACAAAATTATCAAAGCAGACTTACTTGGCCATAACCAACTATTAGAAACTGAGAAAGTTAAACAAGAACTTAGTCGGTTTGTACAAAATGAATGGCGAGATATTGCCCTTGGTCGTGTCCTCACCTTTGACCGGGGAATGATTATTCCCTCCAAAGAACTTAAAAATGGTGAGATTTCTGTGCCTTGGATAGCTGAGGGGGAAAAAATTCTCAACTTTCGCTCCCCCTTCCTCAATGCTAATGGTTTATGCGTTTCCGTCAACAAACATATTGAAGATTACTTAGGACCAGATGGCAACCCCTTGGCAGGAATTATCGTGGTCAATGATGAAGACCACAAACGCATTCAAGCTAGGATTGAATCCCTAAAAGCACAAGGTATTGAAACCGAAGAATTAGACCCCATAGAAACCGAATCAGAACGTCAAGGTCGAGACTTTGATGGTGACTGTATTGGTGTGGAATTAGCCAGTAAATATCCTAATTTTACCGCCGAAGCTGAATACAGAAACCTGCGTGAAAATGCTTATGCTCCCACAGTCAAATTGAAAAAGCAATCTTTTTACAGAGAAGATGGTACACAACCTGAATTTGAAGAAATCGCTATTCATATCAGTGACGGTATCAGTGTTGGTATTATCAATAATCATGTAACAGCATTAGAAGCTTTAGAATCAGAAATAGAAATTTTAATTACCTATGGAAATTCTCAACAACAAACAGAATATTTAGACCAAGTTGGTAGTCATTATAAAAAATTAATCAATTTAGAAAATAATCAAAACCATCCTCAAGTCATAAGGGAAGAATACAGAGAACAAATGCAGGAATTTCTCAAACTTGCATCTGTTCAAGATAGAAATTCTCAAGTGATAGAACAAGCAATGGCAATTAATCGCAATATGTACCGACAAATGATTGAAGCAGCTTGTTTCCAAAATCAAATTGCGGTGGATTTATTTAAAAGTGCCAAAAAGCCTGATATGGAAGTAATAGCTGAAAATAAACGCTATCTTTATCGAGATGTTAATTATATTAAAGATAAAAAATCTTCATCTGCTTACTTGAAGGAAGGTATTACTACTACTGGCTATTCACCAGTAGAGTTACTAATAAACCAAGTTAATAAATACTTTGAAGCATCTCATTTAGAATCACGTCCTATTATCCAATTTCAAGATTTATTTAAAGGTGTAGAATTTACTCCTCAACAAAAATTTCAGGCTATATTAACCAAACAAGAATTTGATGATAAATTCAATGTAGCTACCAGATTGAATAAACGTCGAGAAACTGAACAAGGACCTTATGCTGTTGTCAAAACAAGCAATGGTACAGAAATTACCATCACTAATCTCACTCGCTACGAACATCCAGGAATTTGGAAAGGTTCTACACTCAATATTCGTTTAGAAGAAATTCCAGAAAAATATCGGTCTTTGCAACGTCCCCATACTTTGTTAGCAATAGCGCAAATTGATGGAGAAACGGAAAATGGAGAACCTAAATATTGCAAACTAGGAACAGTTAGTCAACAATCTGTAATTGACTATAAACTTAAACCAGGAATGATAACTCAGGGAGCAACATTAGTTGAACTGAAACCTGAACTGAGAGAAAGTCAAATAAAATTACTGTTTCAAGAAGCTTATGCTGTTGCTGAAAATTTCTATAATTTAATTCCTGAAGACCAAAAATTACCAGCCGCAGCCGCAACATGGAATATATCAGCTTCTCGACAAGATGAATTAGAACAAGGAGATAATTCAAGTTTGAACTCTCGTAAGAAAGTTTCTAACTTTGTATTTGCAACTTTTGGCAAGGAAATAGTTAGCCAATTAGATAAATTACAATTTTCACAACTTAAAGTATTAGGAATTGGTAAGGAAGGAGATAATTTTGTTGGTAAAGAATGGAATCCTCAAGAAAAATATTCGATAGAAATACAAGCCAGTCGCTATCCTCTAGGACATGAAAGACATAATTCTAGATTGGTATTTGTTAAAGATGATGATGAAAAATACAAAGAATTTGCTGTTTTGGAACAAAGAACAGGCAAGTTAGCAATTGGTACTCAGGCACAAGCATATATTAAACCAGGTGAATCTTATACAGCTACGGCAACTATTAATTTACCATCACAACCACCAATCAACATTACTATCAGAGAAATTAGTAAATTTTCTCATGCAGGTAAGACTTTCAATAATGAACAAGTCACACTCACTATTGGTAATGTACCAGTTCCTATTGACACAGCTAAAATTAAATTAGCTGGTCAAACATTAGGAGAATTGGATAATGATTCAATTCAAGAATTAAGAAAAATAAATTATTTAGCGAATGGGAATCCGCTACAACTTAAATTAAAATCTATTGGTGATAGTCAAAATGAAGGTGGTTTTATTATTGCTGAATCACCTCATGGCAATTTATTAAAAATCAATAAAATTAATGTTTATGATTTTAAAGGTCACGTTTTTACGGGAGAAGAATATAAAAGCGTTAGTTTAGAAGTACCAACCAGTAAAAATAGGGATGCTGTTTTTCTAAATGGAGAATTATTAGGAATTCTTCACTATAAAAAAGATAAGGAAGCACTGCAAAATTTGGGAGTGCTTAAACATGGTCAAAAAGGTTCTGTAAATTGTACATTACAAAGTAATTTTTCTCACACTTTTATTAATATTGAACCCAGCACAGTACAATATCCCCAAATTTGGACAAAGGAATCTCAAGCTTTTCAAGATAATTCCCAATTAAATACAGTAACGAAACAAGAGATGATGCTGGAAAACAGTGGTTTGTTACTTGATAAAATCAAAGAACGTCGCACAATCTTATTTTCTGCTAAGGAAGATCAGGTACTTGGTTTAATAGGAATGACGGTAGATAACCATAAAACAGAATTAGTACAAAATTGGTTGCAATCTAAAAATATCGAATTTAATATTTTACCTCGACAGGATGTACCGCTAGAGACTAAAAAAGGTATGTCTGTATTTTACTTGGTTAGCAATACAATTAATAATGATGATTTCGATGCTTTGAAGGCAAAGTTTGGAGAAATATTAAGTGCTGATGGGACAAATAGTGCTTACAATCAACGTCTTATTTCTCTTCCTAATAGACCATATATAGTAGGTGAACAAATAGATAAATTTCAGGAATCAATTACAACAACAATTCCTGTTACAGTTACACCCGAAGAAACAATTTTAATTTCTGAAAATCAGCAACCAATATCCGCAGTAGCTCAGGTATTACTTGTTAATAATACTATTAAACAAGACATTCTGGAAATACAAACAGGAATAATTGTACAGCAAGTAAATTGTCAGAAGAAAATGGGGGCAGGACTAGCTGCGGCAATGCCCAAAAGTGGCCAATAGTTAAACAAGAATATTTGAAAAAAGAAAATTGGCAATTAGGAGATGTGCAGTTTGTACAAGTGTCGTCATCAAAAGCAGGTGAACTAATAGTAGCAAATGTAGCTGGTCAGTATAATTATGGTACTAGTGTCAGACAAACTAATTTTGAAGCATTAAAACAAGGACTTAATCAAGTAAATCAGTATGCTACTAATAACAATCTAGCTATTTATATTCCAGAGCGATTAGGTTCGGGATTAGCTGGAGGTAAAACAGAACAAGAGAAAGAAGAAACTTGGAAAACGGTACAAACAATCATTGCTGAAACTGTACCTAATGCCACTATCGTATCTAAACATAAAGAAAAGGATGTTGTGATTTCGGGTAAACCTGTGCAAATGGTGTTTCCTCTAAAAATGCACGGTGAAACCAATCCTTTACCCGTCAGCACTACTATTGAAGCTATGCGCGGATATGGTAGATGTCACACAACCAGGACTTATGAACCGTATAAAGCTTATGGCTTTAAGGAGGGGGATATTGCGATTGCCTCCGGCAGTGCGCGAAGCGCAATCGCTTCCGGCGGGCGTTGCGCCATCGCTAAATCTAGTTCCCAACAAGTTGCCTTTCGAGTAGGTAAACAATACCGCATCACCCCAGAAATGATTGCAGATACAGCATACCAGCAACAATGGGCAGCAATGGAAAAACACAGCAGTCGAGAACTCACCACTTTTAGGGATAAACCGGAAGTGTGGGGACTGAACATGGAACCGCTGGGAGATTATGTCAACGGTAAAATCCTACCTTTCCCAAATGCAAAACTTGAACAGTCATTAGTTACACCAGATTCTGGCCAAGAAATTGCTACTTCCCCCAAAACTTCCAACCCACTTACTAATCTCCAACCCCTGAATACTGCTGTAGCAACACATATGCAAAAGGATGTGGCAATGGCTGAAGTAGCTACTCAATTCATTGGTATGTCATCTGCACCACCTGAAACACCCTCTAGCACTCGCAATTATCAACAAGCTTGGAGCGATCGCGCAAATACAGGTGTGTACTCAGCTAATGACACAATTATGGTTTCAGGTTCTGGTCCTTGGAGGGGTGTTACTCAACAACAAATTCTGGAAACTTTCAATAAACATTATGTACCGTTAATTGATCAAGCGATCGCTTCCAAAAGTTCTTTTGTAGTGGGTAATGCTGCTGGTACTGACCAACTGGTAAAACAATATTTAGAAACACAAGGATATAAGCTAGAAGCTGTCAATGATGGGTACACACGCGCACTCAAACTAGAACAAGATACTACGCTTACCAATCAAAAACCAGAATCTATTACACCAACAGCTTCAGAAATATCTTCCCCAGTACCTACACAGCCATCATCTGTGATGTCATCTCATGGGCTAAAGTTGCCTAACTCTACACCCATTTCCTCATCCAACATTGTTCAAAAAGAGATAGTTGCTGATAAAACTATTCAGGATCAAGAAACAACATTAGAAAAATTAAGAACTTGGTATTTGACTGCACAAAAGTTGGGTAAGTCAGCAGAATATATTCAGCGAATTGCAGAGGTTGGTAGTGAATTTAAATCAGGTGCGGAATTAACAGAAAAAGCAGTCTTAGCAATGAATAATGACTTCCAAGAATTACATTCTATCAATCGTCTTACCCAAATTTCTCAACGAATGGGAGATGTATTTGGCATTCCTCAAGATAATGGAAACGTTATAGTACAAGGTAAAGAATACTTAATTTCAATCAATAACTCTCATAAAGATTTAACGATTATAAAAAAAGATGGAACTGTTTTACTGGATATTAAATTAGGACAAATTAATCAGAGTCAAATATCGGCTGAAGTTATTGATGTATTTGAGGAAATTAACAATAACATCAATCAATCTTTGGCATCAGTCAAAAATCAGTATCTTCAAGTTTAATATTTAATCAAATTAGTTTTTATTCAATTCATTGGCATAAATTTATGACAACTAATCCTTTAACTATACTCACTGAAGAATCAACCAAAATATCACCCGATATTTCCCCTGCTAAAACTGCTTATATGTTCAGCCAACTTCTCGAATATGTTGGTTACGATGAATTAGAATCAATTCCATCAACAGAAATAGTAAGTATTGAAGAACAAAACGATGCTATCAAAACCCTGGCATCTATTATTGCTAGTCTCAATTCTGGAAAAACAGTAGAAGAATCTATTTTAATAGAATTTGAACCAGACGAAATACAGGTCGAAAATCCAGAGTTTGTTCCTGAATCAGCAGTAATGTTCGTAGATGATTTAACTGGAAATAAAACAACGGAATATGGACAAGATAATTTCACTCAAATCAATTATGATTCGATTATAGTTTTGGAAGATGAACAAGAAGAAAACAAAACAGAAATATATGACAAAGACATTATATTATATGTTATTCCTCTGATAATGGCAAGGTTAATGAGCGAAGGAAGTTTAGTAGAAGATAGTGAAGATGGAGAAATTAGGATTTATCAATCAGATGAATTTACTGCTTCACTACAAATTACCGCGACAGAGGAGCAAATTTTAATACTGAAAAGAAAGCAACATTTATATTCTGAAACCGAGGTTGCTTTAAATGCTGTTAGGAAAACAAATTATGCTCATTTTCAAGTTACTACAAATCAATTAACAGAGGCGGAAATAGAAAAATTTAAACTGATAGCGATAATGGAGTATAATCAAAGTAATCAATTACTTAAAAAAGAACAAGAGTTAGGAGAGTAATAGATTTTATGACTTAATCAATAAATCCAAAACCTTGATTAATAAAGAGTTTTAAGAATTTACAATGTATTTGGATCAATTCCCCTTGCTTGTAACCTAGCTAAAAGAGCTTGCAATTCTTCCTCTTGGGTAGAATATCTATTACCATTTTCGTCATACCAATATAACCATTCCCTGGTTCTACCTTGATAAGTTCCTTGTTCCCTACCAATACCTAAACCTACTTCTGGCATCCAAATTTTATCCCCTGGTTGCAGAATATATTCACCATTAACTAAGCGGTAAACTTCTAAACGTTGACGTTTCCGACATAGGCGTGTAGGGGCAGAAATGACATAATATAAAATGCCTAATTCTGCATAATCTAATTTCTTTTGCTCATATTCGTAATTGTAAGTTTGAGAAACAATTTCTAAGGCTAAAATTGGGGGAATACCGTCTTCTTCCCAAAGTACATAACTAGAACGTCCATTTTCACCAACAAAGCGTTCCACTCCCAAACTTAAAAAAGCATCTGGGACTATGGCAGGTTTACTTCCTGCATAATAAACTCCCATATTAATACCAAAAAACCAGTCATCTCGCTTTTGCCAAATATTGACTAGGATGGCTAATAATAAGTTGGGAATTAAAATTTGTAGTTCGTTATCCACTGGGGTATCGTCTGAATCTGGTAATTCTGCTGAAGAAGGTAAACAATGTAATATATTGTAATTTAACATATAGGACTCCTATTTAATTTTGGCAAAACCTTTATCTATCAACGCTTTTACTTTCTTTCAGCAAGCCCTAATTAAATCTTGCAGGTTTTAAATGAGTGAACATACAGCAAATAATTAAATTAATTCTAAATTAACCTTATTTTCACGATAATTAGCGGCTAAGATACATAATTTCAGCCACCGAGAACCCAGTAAAATTTCCTGTATTTCATCTCCAGCAAATACAGGAACTTCGCACTCTTGACCATCTATGATTACCCTACCGTTATAAACATCAAAATCACTTTCTCCTTGAGCAGTTCTTAATTTATTCTGCCGTAAAAAAGACCAATCGAGACTTTGTACATCTTGTTTATTCATAGCTAAATATTCAGTAAATCCTGTATCTAACATTGTTTCTACAGGAAAACTGAAATTATCCCCACCGATTAAATCAATTTCAAAATAAATTTGACCTTTATCTCCAAATCTTCCCTCAATCATATTCTGCCACTAACTCCTGTTTCATTAATGCCAAAAATATGATGAATAACATGAGGATACTTTTCTCTGGCCATTTTACTTGCTACCTCTTGATCCTGATCAATAAAATAATCACCGCTATCAGGTTCAATAGCAATGTACCAACCAGAGTATTTATCTAGTATTTCTGGCTTTAACCGTTCAAAAATTACCCAACAACGCTCATAAAATGCCTGTCTTCTAGCTCTATCTTGAGCTTTCTGTTCTTGGGTCCATTGGATTTCAGGAAACACTCTCCCACGTCTGACAATTCTTTCCGATGGAGTTTGCGTCATATTTTTTACCTCAACAAAATTATTGTCTTCATCCTATTATAAAACATTTCCGTTATTTTAGATTAATTGCTGGGAACACAGTGATAAATGAGGTCAAATTTTAACCCTGAATTCCTTGACACAAAATGCCCAAAATCTTGTTTAATTCCTTAATATAATAATTATTCAAATCAATAAATACATTAGTTCTTTCCAACTTCAAGAACTTCCAAATATCTCCGGTAGTAACAGCCCCATAAATAGTTTTAATTTCATTACCTTCCTGTTCATTAAACAACTGTGCTGCTAACATTGCTGCCATACATTGTCCTAAACCACCTTTAATATTTTCATTCTTTGCTTCTACAATAATCATTACAGGTGCGTTAATTGTTAACTGTTCCTTAGAACGACTAATTAAAAAATCACAATAACCATTTAAACCTTTCTCAACATCAACATTAAAATCGCTTCCTGAAAATAAACTAATCTGAGAATTAGCCCTACGTCTTACCTCTAATAAAATAGGAGTAATAATCATTTCAGAACGTGCTTTTTCAGTATTAATTGCTAATGCCAATTCAGTAGTTTCTTCTAAACTATTTTTAAGTTGTTCACTTATTTGGATAGGTTCAATATTAGCAAATAAATCCATTTCTTCATCAATATGAATATGGAAGTTCTTTTTAAATTTACTCAATGTAAAATCACTATAAGCCATTTGTATTACCTTATTATTTTCGATTCTACCTTACTTCGTATGCTATCTAAATCACTTATTTTCCCAATTAGTTTAAATTTCGCTTTCTTCTAGCTTCTCTCTTTTGCTGTGCTTTATTCAGTTTCTCAAGTTGTTTAAATTTAGAGGAAGTAGTAAAATTTAAAGATATGGGGTTATCCATACCTGTCGTTTTTATGGTTTTAGGAGAGATATCTGTGATATCCTTTAAACCAAATTTGACAAGCACATCATCATAATTTCCTATCACATCCTCATCAACACACCCTGCTTGAAAAGCTCGTTCTATTAAAGGTAAACAATCTATTGCATTCATGTCAGAAAGCACCCAGATAATATGACCGTTAAACTCATAATCATTGTCTTTAAAAGATTCTAGATATTGAGATAAAGAAGTAACACAATGCTGGTAAGACTCTGGATAGATAGAGGCAATAGTTTTAATAGTTAACATAGCTGTAATCCGAGGAAATTCCCCATGAGAATCATCAGCAATATAAGTAGAAAGTGCCGGAATTACAGGTAAACCAATCAGACTCAAAACATTTTTTAATTCTTCATCCAAAATGAACAATACTTCATTATTAAAATCAAAGTCATCAAGTTTGGATAATAAGCTAATTAACGGCTCAATTGCTGCTTCTACTCGGAATTTTCCTAATATACGTATTGCATGAATTGGTGCATATTCCAATAAACCACTTTCATAATATAAAAGCTCGTTATGATGTATGGTGTAGAAATCTTCATCAGTTGCTAAACGGATCAACTCAGGAATATGTTCAGCAGTAATACCTAATTCCTCATAGTTAGGCCATTTATCTGGAGATAATTTCTTTGCCCCTTCTTGATAACTAAACAATTGAGCAACAGTGTCGGAATAACTATTTTGGAACATACAAATTAAACTTGAATTTTAATACTGTTTGCATAGATTTATTAGTTTGATTCTAACGCAAAACAACAATTATTGAACCAATGTTAAAATCTACATTCAAGCAGTTGTTTGAAAAGATGCAAAATAAGACTGTGCTTATAACTATCAGTATATTGGGGAAGACACTTTATCGAACAGAATTCAGTTGGGTATTCTGTTCGAGTGGCGGATGAATAACCCGGTTTAAGACCCCACCAAATCGCAGATTTGGTGGTCTTTAATCAGTCGCAGGTCTGAATCCTCGGCTGATTGATCCTGACTCCTTCTTCAAAGCATTTTTAAAACAGCCCGTCGTGCTGCAATGTATTTTTCTTAACAAAAAGAAATTGCTCCTACTTGTAAAAAAAGCAGCAAGCCATATCGCAATATTGAATTGCTTGACTCCAACTATAAAAAATCAGCTTTTTTAGGTATATACTCAATATTCAGGTTCTACCTTAGCCAAGTACAAAACCAAATTGCGCTTAATCTCATCATGAACCTCCTTAGGCAAAACAGAGATCAAACAATCCACTAAAAAAGCTTTAATTTCCATCGTAGCTGCATTCACAGCCCTAGAAAACCCTTGCCAACCAAGATGTTCACTAAAGATAATCAAATGTTCAATCACCAAATCCGCAGATTCATAACCAGCTGCCCTATCCTGCTGCAACAGAGGTAAATACTCATCAATAAACCACTGTTGCTCCTTAGTCAAAACCTCCAGAGAATTATTACTAACCCTATATAGAGAGTTATATAGGAGTAGTAATAATTCTCTAAAGCTATTCCACCCCCCAAAATACTTCTTAGCAACCTGACTTAACCATTCTTGAGAAATACCAGCAGCTTTACCTAGCACCTCTTGAGTAACTTTCTGCCAATCTGTCACCCCATCTGCTACCAGCAACTTGAAACCTGTTAATATGCCCTTGCGTGTTTGCTGGATTTCCGTTCCTGCTTCTGGACAGATATCAAAAGCATCAGATTTAATAAACCTAGCATTAGGATAGTAGTCCGCTAAATAGGATAAATCTTTGTCACTAACCACATAAAAAGTAACCTCCTCCATTCTGCGATTAGCTCTAGTTCTACCTGCACACTGAACAACTTCAGTCTGAACCAAATGGTTAATTACATCTTGAAAAGCCTTATTTTCTTTACTAACACTTCTATCTCCTGTTAAAGTTATATAAACTTGACCAGACGCGCCAATATCTTGATAGGGAGTACCAAAACTACAAAGAGCTTGATTATCTTGATAGGCATTACTGCCACGATTATCAGCAAACCAATGTCCATCACCCTTGTTTTTATATGCTAAATGGTCTATGTAAGCAATATTGCCATCATGACGCTGATTTAATTCCTTTCGCAATGCCGCAATTCGTTCTTTTAATTTGTTACCACGCTCTTTACCCAGTAATCCAAAGCCCGTAATTTGGTGAATAGTCAGATTACTGTAATCAGGTGGAATTTCCGAAATCACCAGTATTTCCTCTGGATTAATCCCCAACTGCATAGCCACATTGTCACGGTTAGCAGTAGCGTCCATCAAGAAAACAAAGTCAAAAGCTTTGAGAACATCAACTTGACGGCTGTTTTTAGTAGCAATAATTAAATGTTTGTTTTTAACCCGTAAAGCCCCTGGTTCGATGTCTCCAATCACTTCTAGAAGGGGAATTAACCATCTCACAGGTAAACTGTCAATATTCCTGTAAGTCTCTTGGGCAGCTTGTTTATTGAGGTGACTACGGATAAACTTTAAGGTTTTTCTGTTTATATTTTCGCGATCGCTCTTATCAACCCCATCCAATGTAATACTATCAGCCTGCTGTACCAATTCCTCGATATCTGGAGCAATAGTCTCCAGTTCAGCAATGATTTCTGGTAAGTCTGTGGGAATTTCCCCTAATAAAGCCCGGATTAGCTCATCATTATACCCATGATATGTTTCCTCAACAGGGGGGATCTCACCAGTTAGCAGTACCCGCAGTGGTAGAACTAAACCTCTGATTTTGTCATACACTGTCGGTAATTTAGTTTGCACCTCCATCATTGAAGAGTCAAAATCTCGTAAACTAACTTTAATAAAATCAACTGGTTGTAGTTGTCTAGAAGCTTCGTCAACAAAAGCAC
This sequence comes from Anabaena sp. EIM26, assembly GCF_057568715.1. Taxonomy (NCBI): domain Bacteria; kingdom Bacillati; phylum Cyanobacteriota; class Cyanophyceae; order Nostocales; family Nostocaceae; genus Anabaena; species Anabaena sp. EIM26. The sequence goes on from NZ_JBWNLG010000003.1 coordinate 53,656, forward strand.
CTGACTTCATATTAATAATATCTGTAGCTTGGGGTAAAGAGTTGATATTGGCACGAATCTGCTTAGATGCTAGTGTATCCCTTCTATCACGTCGGAAGGTAGCACCCTTGACTTTCGGAAGTACATTACCAGCAGCATCTCTACCCGCACAATTAGCCCTGAGTTTACAGCCATTGCAGATAGGATTAAGACTGGCTTCTGCGGATGTTTCTTTTTTGTATCCTTTAGTTGCAAGAGCATTAAAAAAAGCTGTGAGAGGACAAGTTCCTTCAATGTTCGGTTCTTCCCCCAGTTGAGGCCAGTGTATTTGTGGGTTGCCCAATGGTGTAAGTTTGTTACCATCTGCCACTAATCCGTTGTGGCGCACTGGTAGATCTGTCCACTGTTCAATAGTTGCTACAGTAGGATTACGGTGTTCATTGCTGAGGTAGAAAAGTGTATTGACTCCCAACTGTTCTGGCATAAATTCACCAACTGTGTGAGATTTACCAGCACCAGCGTGTGATAAATCTAAGATGAATTTTTTACCGTACTTGGCAGCATCTAGGTAGGTCTGGGTGCGATTGTTCGGTTCAAACCAGATATCAACATCTAGGTTGTTGTTTGGTAAAAGTATGGTTGGTTTTGGTTGGTAAACTACGTTACCTATAAACTGTTTGGCTTTATTAGTAACAGTGATTAAAGTTTGCAAAAACTCTTGAAAGTCTCTCTTTATACCGTATTTAGCTTGCCATTCTTGTTTGCTGATTGTGGGATCTGTTACGGTGGGGTGTAGGTTATTACTGGAGTGTTTTCTGCGGTAATCTTCAAATATCTCCCTTTGATAATTGTTTAACTCTTCTTGTTGGTAATCTGGGAATACAGAACTTTGGTAATTGTTTAATTCTTCTTTTCGGTAATTGTTGAATCTTTTTGTTTGGTATTTGTTATACTCTTCATCCTGGTAATTACTATTGAAAGTTGTACCTTCAACTTTTGGAAATCTAAACCCATATTGTTTAGCGATGTAAAATAGCGTACCAATGGAAATACCAGAACGACTGCGAAAGCTCCTAATTTTGTCTCGAATATTCCAACTCGTTCCTTTAATTGATGGACTCCACTGTTCTCCGATAATTTCCGCATCTACAGCACCATAATGAGAATTTAGTGCCATTAATACATCTATGCACTCTTTATAGTTGTTACTACCAGGACTGCGTGTGGGAATATAAGTTAATGCTTGTTGAATTAGCTGATCAATATCCCAGTTGTTAGCTTTTGCACGATCTTGAAACTGTATCCGACGGGCTGTAATTTCAGCTATGCGTTTCTCGTACTCGATTTTTTCTTGGTAAGCGGTGGTGACAGCTTCATCTATCCAAGATTGGGGTAGTGTGACATGAGGTTGAATTAAGGGGAATGTGGCTTTGGTATTGCCATAAAATACCCGTGAAGCATCTTTACAAGCTGGGTCATGTGGTAAATGCTTCATTAAGTAGCGCGTCAATACTTCTACTGTATCTGCATCTTGAACATATTCGGGTAATACGAATACCAGTCGGAATTTGTCCCAGTTTGGTTGGTGGCTGGCTGTGGTGTAGATTAACGCGCAATATTGTTTGATGAATGGGTGTTCTATTGCTTCGTCTAAATTTAGCTGATGTTGGTAGATTTTCTTGGCTTGTCTACCATCTGATTTTTCAATGACGTTACCGTTAATGTCTACCCAAGTTCTATTGATCTTGATTGGTCTACCATTTTCATCTAATGGATTACCATTTGCATCTGTCCATGTTTGTGAGTTGTCAATATCTAGTAATAACCATTGAGAACCAATAATATTGGCTTTACTCCGCCATTGACTACCAAGTAACCCAGCACATAGGGCGTGTCCTGCTCCTACGTGTCTAATCACATCCCAAATAGTGCCTGTTCTGTCTTGGAAGTTGGCTGCTAGTTTCCGAAAGTCCCAGTTTTTATCTTTACCAGTGGGGTTAAACGTGAATTTGATTCTTTCGTTTTGGATAGGCTCTGGTTGTAACCGTGGTGTAAATTGAGCCTGTTGACGTTGCTGTTGATCTATTTGTTGTTGGGGTTCTAGTTCTTTTTTGATCTCAGCGGTAAATTGATTCTGTTTATCGGCTAAATTTTTTGGTTCAGCTTGGTTATCAAAATGCTGTGACTCTGTTGATTGTTGCGCTGTAGATAAGTTGTTAAATTCTTGCTGTGACATGATAGCCAATCCTCCAGTAATTGTGTTGGAGGAATTGGAGCTATTGGAGTTATCCCGTGTTAGTAATCTTTTAGACGAAATTCAGAAATATAAGTAGATAATTTTTCTGAATCGTTTTTTTTATTAGGACTTACGCACAACGTATAAAAAAATATCCGTTTGATATTGTGATGGCTATGCTTACCGACGGCGGCAGCAATAATGAATACACACTATTTTTGCGTAAATCTTATTTATTTGTAAAATCAGTGTTCTTCTGGTTTTACATCTCAACTTTTTTGAGATAAGATTACTAACAGGGATATTTAAATTAGGCTTGTCAACCCAATACCCCGCTCCAATTCCATGATGGAATCTACTTTGAAAACCTTGTTGTCCCACCGGGACGTGAGGTTTTCGCATTTTAATCTATTCGTACTTTGCTAACCAAGCTGTAATAAACTCGGTTACTTCTTCTTTTTGGATCACAAACGCAGTGCCTTTTCTCCTAAGAGCTAGAATTTTCATATTTCCTACTTCAGTATAAAGATGGTCTTTGTGACTTTCCACTGCTTTGGTAGGAGTCCATAAAACAAGAACTTTGGCTGTGGGAGTCTTTTGAGCTTCACGGGAGGACATCCCAAATAAGGCTCTATTTTTGTCAAGCCACTTTTCATAATCTGCCAACTCAACTAGAGGGCAGGGTGTCCATACTTTTAGGCCATGCTTATCTTTTCTTCTAATTTGCAAAGCTTCTCTGGTTTCGTTGTAAACAACCTCTCTATCTCCCCGTGAACGAATAGAGATAAACAAGTGAGTTTTACGTGGAAACCTGATAAACAAGTCAATAGGGTTTTTGTCTTCAATCTGAATGACTGGAAAAACTTGTATTCCTTTGCTTTTAAACTCCTCCAACAGTACGGTTGTTAATTTTTCTAGTCGCGCAATCTTTTCCACCCTGACCAATGGCTTGTAAGCCAAGCCAAAAAGCAACCAGCCAGTGGGGTTGATTGTGCTTGTAGCAATTGCTGAACCACTAGCTGCTAGAGCAACAGCGGAATCAACGTTTTTTGCTTCCCTAAGTCCCTCTAAAGCCGCTTCGTTGTGCGGAGGAAGTTGAAAATCGGTAGGTGGGTCTTTCACGGTCAACATTACAACTTTAAAAATTAGTGGTGTGAAAATAGCACTTCCTTTACAAATCCTAATGCCTGACACGGCATTTTAAACAGAAGAATTAGAGGGGCGGGGTGTACAGAAGAGGAAAAATTTCTCCACCTTGCGCTCTTTTTTCATGTCTCCCTGTATAAGAGCATTTTTTTGAATATCAGGCAACTTCTGAAACTGTAATATCTATAAAATTTTGGTGAATATCTCTATTTTGAGGAGCATTTTTTTTGGAAATTGCCTCTTCCACAAGTTTTGTTACCCATTCCATTACTGCTAAATCTGACTTTTTAGCAGCATCTTGTATTAATGGTTGTAAGTGTGCTGGCAGTTGTAAAGTGAGGTTGAAAGTTTCTCGTAACGGGACTAAATTATTTCTGACTTCAGATGATTCTCCAAAGCGATAAGTCCAGTATTCACATTCTGCACCCCTTTCGTTGCCATCTTTCTCAACAAAACTTAACTTACCCAAGCGATCGCAATAAAAACTTTGCTGATCATCTTTTATCAACTCTTGACTAGAATGACGGCAATTCCAGCAACTACGGTTTAATGATTGCTCAGAATTATCAGTTGATTGGTGTTGTTGTTCAAAAGAGTGCTTTTTCCCCAATTTATTCGCTGAGTTCTCACGATGGTACTCCCTGGCTACTTGGGCGACGTGACCAGCTGTAACTTTTCCACTAGGGGCTGTAGAAACTGCTTTAGCCCAAGCTTCGCGTTGTTTTTCTGGGGGTAGTGTTACTAAGGGTCTTATTTGGCGTTCGTTCGTAGGCAGAATTTGATTTTGTGATCCATGGGTCACATTTACAAAACTTTGTGATTTATGGATCACATTTTCATAAACCAATGCAGCTTGTATCAAGCGATAAGCAGACCTTCGGGACATTTCCCAACGGTTAAGGCAATATTCCTCAAAGGTTTTATAGTTTTGGCGATAAAGTCGTTGATCTCGAATTAGATCCAAAGACTCCCCTATTTCCCAAAAAGCTCTTAAACCCTTTTCAATTCTCCCTTCTAACCTACCTAATTCTAAAGCTTCAGCCTCATTTAACTGAGTTTCTATTTTTGATAAGTTTTGACTATCAGCTTGATTTTGTTCAGAGTCAGTCTTTAACTCCATTGGATCACTTTTGTTTTCAAGGGGAAGATTCCTTGTATCCTCAAATACGCTAGAATCAGAAGATAACCTGGTTTGGTTTCCCCCTCCATTCACAGGATTTTGCCTAGATTCCGTCGTGTACGTCATAACTTTGTTTTTGGAGTAATGACACCTTGTTTTTTGACGGATGCTTTTTAAAAGTACATTATGTGACTTTGCATCCTGCTATAAAAATATTTGCACAATGCAGGGTAGGTTTGCATAGCTACTTATAATTTCTTAACAATAGGATGCCAATGTGATCCAAAATTTTTATTGGTTTGTGGTAAGCACTTCTGTGATTATTTTCCTCAAACTCTTGTAAAGGAAAGAGGTTTAGTCTTAAATTAGTAAATAAAATAAATTAGTAAGTCTCATCCACTTTGAGCCTTGCTAAACGTTTGTATCAGGATAAGCACCTGTTGGCGAATGTACTACATAAATCTAAAAACCTTATGCAGTAGCTACTTCAAACCCAACTTAGGGACTACATATCAATTATTTGAAATCGCCAACGTGATCAGATAAATATAAAGTGGGATAATAAGTAAATTTTATAACTGGTAGAACCAGGTTTTCTACTATGCAGGAACGGCAAAAACGACTAGCTCAATTAATTGAACAGTTATTACAGGAAGGCTGGACTCAAAAAAGATTAGCTGAAAGAATTGGTGTTGATTCTACAACTGTGTATAGATGGTTAAAAGCGAAAGTGGTTCCTGAAGCTGACTCTAAAAACTTCTTTCGTCTGGCAAGGGTGAGTGGTGGAGATAGCGAATCGCTGCAACAGTATTTGGATGGTCATATATCTCTATCTAGCTACCGTGAATGTTGGGAAAATAGCCCATTGAATCATGCGAGAAATTTAAAAAATCGTCCTGTTGATGAGATTAAGGAGGAAGTCTTGGCACAAATTACTCTGCTTGAACCAGCAGATATTTTGGATGTAATATCTAAAAGTGCCAATTTCTTAGCAGCAAAAACAGCATGAATAATAAATATAATATACCTAGCTTTTCTAAGCAACAGTATTTGGATGGTCATATATCTCTATCTAGCTACCGTGAATGTTGGGAAAATAGCCCATTGAATCATGCGAGAAATTTAAAAAATCGTCCTGTTGATGAGATTAAGGAGGAAGTCTTGGCACAAATTACTCTGCTTGAACCAGCAGATATTTTGGATGTAATATCTAAAAGTGCCAATTTCTTAGCAGCAAAAACAGCATGAATAATAAATATAATATACCTAGCTTTTCTAATTGCAACCCTATCAAAAGGTATAAAAACATATATAAATTCGATACTAGCGTTCACTTGAATAGTGAATCAGTTTTTGTAACTGAGTAAAAAAAAATTTATCTTCTAACATGATCTTGAAGTTATATGGTATAAAAAGTGTTCAAAAGCCCTGTCACTTAAGTAATATACATTACTATAAATAAAATCAAATGGCTCAAAGCTAATTTTGATAAGGATACGGACCAAGAATCGTTAAAAGTCTTATTAAGCAAAGTTTATAGACAATAGATACTCATTTAAAAGTCTAGTTATTAGCTGTTTGTAGTATATAATTCTCATTCTGCTGCTTTTTAAATATTTAAACCTTTGAACCTTGTGTATTTTAATACAAATTAACTACAACATCTATATACAATAAATAAGAATCAGTTGTTTCGATTGTGATCTGAATCACAGTCAGAAATAAATTATTGAATAATTATTAGAAGATTAAATTTGCCGTTTCATAAACTGGCAAATAAGCAGTTCTTATTTGGATGCAAGATATGATGCGGCATGGCATAGAATAAGATTTATATTTCAGTACAAGACTTTCTGTGCCATCTGCTTTGATTCTGTATTGTATGCAATTGAACTCCGTCATCAGTTACCATTTTTCAAGATCATCACTAATAATTTTGAAAAATCAGATAATCCAACCTAAATAGGAGGTAAATCAGATGATCAAAACAGTTATTATCGATGACCATGATCTGACTCGGTATGGTATTAGAATGTTACTTTCGGAAGAGGAGAGTATTGATATTTGTGCGGAAGCTGAAACAGCATCAGAAGGACTAAAACTAATAGAAACTCATGCTCCACACATAGCTCTTGTTAATCTGCATCTCCCAGATGATAGTGGTCTTGAAGTTGTAAAACAGATTAAACAAGTATCACCAATCACTAAAATAGTCATATTCAATGGTCAATCTACGGAAATCTTTGTCAAAGAAGCTTTTGCAGCAGGGGCAGATTCATATTGTACGAGGATGATAGCTAAAGAAAAGTTAGCAGAAGCTATTTATGTGACACACAAAGGAGAACATTGGTTAGATTCTGCGGTCGCTAAAATATTAATTCAAAATTTGCAACCTCAACCAGTAGTCGTTACTCCCAGTCTGAAAATAAAACGAGTTTGCCGACAATATTCGCTTAGTTCTAGGGAATTAGAGATTTTGCAAATGATTGCTATTGGTGATAGAAACAATCAAATTGCTAACAAACTTTTTTTGAGTGTAGGTACTGTGAGGTCTCATGTCCATCGTATTCTAACTAAACTCGATTGTCAAAACCGCGCTCAAGCTGCTACTAAAGCAATTGTAGAGGGACTGATAGATAGTGATGAAACGAATCAAATCAGTTTAACGGCTTGATTTTGATTTTTGATTTAATTGATCTAGATAACGTTGTCGCTCGTCATTATTCACAACCCAAATCATACATCTGCCTTTTAATTGAGCTTTTTTGGCTCGACAAACACTCAAATCAAAATCGTTCCATTTCATAATTTGACGAGCAAATTCTCCGTCTTTTGACTTAGCCCAATTCAAAGTTTCTTGTTCTTCTACAGTCAAGCGAACTGGTTCTGTTAACCCTCTACCTCTCCAAATAGAAAATAGATTACCAGCCAGCACAACAACACCAAACACACCAGATAATACCAGGACAGTGGCTATTAAAGGACTAAAGACGGATCTAGATTTTTTTTGCTCGGTTTTACTCAACAAGGTTGATGCTGCCTTGGCGATCGCACTTTTTTGTTGAACAATGGCTACACTTGATGCTTTATCGAGTTTGTCATCTATTTCTGTTGTCCAACCCTCGACTACAGTATTAAGTTTACCGGGAATGTCTTCCATTAAGACCTCAAATTTACCTAGGGAACTTAATACCAAAAACAATGGGTCTTTAGGATTGATACCAGAACGTCTCACTACATCGAGAACTTTTTGTTTAAAATGATCTGATTGTCCTGCTAATGTTGTATCTAAAGAAGCTTCTACAGAGGTGTTCATAAGTTTATGTGCCTTTTTTTATGTTTCTTGATAGAGATGATATAGTAATCAAACCTGATTCCTATATGTCAGTTTTTTATTGTGCTGAAATGGACAGAATTAATTACATATTGGTTATTTAGCAATTCTCTATCAGTCAAAAATTTTAGTCCAGATGTTTGTGTAATTAATTTTGTCCGATTACTTATATGCAGCTTCATATTAATTGGTTAGAAATCCTAAAATTGTTCTAAATTATGATTTTTCTACGCATAATTTTATTTCCACTTATTCCTGATTTTGAATATTTATAATAAAGCTTAAAAATCGCTATTTAATTGATTTTGTAAATCCACTGCTGGTGTAATGTTCAATAAACCTAATAATTCCCCAATATGTTTATTATTCTTAATTTGCTCACTAAATTCTTCCATCCAATTAAAAACACGAGAACGGTTCATAGAATCTATTTCAGAATTTTGGATACCATAGTTATAAGGTGAATCCAGAGATTCTAATAATTCATAAGTATCTTTCCATAACTTGCCCAAATATAACTCATTGTTTCCACTTGCTTGGATACGCTGTTGGATATCAGAACCATCATAGTAAGAAAATTCGTCACCAAAATACAGATTTTTGATAATGATGTAGTCTGCTTTATTTCCATAACAATTAAAAATCTCTTGTAGATAATCTGTACAATCTCTCCGATAAGAAATTGGATGCACAAAGGTGATACGATAACCTAATTGAGCAATCGCATCCCAAAGCATGACTTCTTGTGCAAATTGTCGGAATTCTTCAAAACTTTGTCCAGGTAAATCACTCAGAGCTACTTGCACATCAGAAAAACTCTCTAAATCAATTAATAATTGGTCTGCACCACCTTGTGTTAAGGGCAATTGAGCAATAGGTAATAATAGCTGATAAGCATATAACTTATTGCGATTACCACTGTAATAAACTCTGAGATTTAATTGTGATTCTAGATAAATTTCTATCAACAAACGTGCTGTTGTTGACTTACCTACTCTAGCATCACCAACCGTCATTACTAGTCGTTTAGGATGGGGGATAATTCCTGGATTATTTTGGCTATGCGGCTTGATCTGTGATGACTGCATTTTCTTTTATCCCCAATAATTCATTAGCATTCAACACGCTTTGCTCAAATTCTTTCAACCAAGCTGAAACACGAGATTTAATGACAATGTTGGCTTGTTGATCTTCTAGAACTTCACTAAAAGTTAAGTTTTTTTCATCAATATAGTCATAGGGTTTGAAAAACAAATCAGGCATTTTGATTTCTACCGCACCAGCATCTAAAAGTTTAGTGCGAGTATCAGAACTGTCATAGCGTTCAAACTTATCAGCTTCACCGTGAAACAGATTTTTTACAACTACATAATCAACACGATCTCCACAGTATTTGTGAAGAATTCGTAATATATTCACTGAGTCTTTTACCCTAGATAGTACACTTACCATAGTCACTCTGTATCCTAAGCCTTTGACAGCATTAAATACACCCAAATCTTTCTCAAAATTCTCAAAAAACAGACCTGACTGGGCGGGTAAATCTACTAATACCAATGGGGGCAGTTCTTTTTCTAAGTCTATTAGTAAGTCATCTGCACCACCTCTTGTAAAAATATCAAGTAGCTTCACTCCAGGTTGTGCTGAGTCGTAATGTCTATACAATTGGGCATTGCGATGATCTGAGTCATAAGCTAAATACTTTAACTGTTTGTTGATATATAAATGCAGTAATCCTCTTGCAAATGTGGATTTACCTACACCTCCTTTATCTCCTGTGATAATTACTATTCTTCCTGTTTGTTCAGTTGTTTCTAACTGTTGATTTTCTGTGGTTTCTTCATTTGCTGGTATCTGTTCATTTTCATTCACGATGGGGTGCTTCCTTTTTCTAGTCATAAATTAAGCAATGATTTGCTTCAATATTGAAGACATTCTGGTAAGTAATGAAAAAGATAAAAAGCTTTTTATCTAAATTTAACTATGATTAACTACCTGCAAATTAAATTTGCAAGTTTATGAAATGTGTTAGTTGTATTTTTACAGGTTATTTCCCCATTTAGAAACTATCATTTGATGTAAAATCGTAGGCTTTTTGATGTATTTTGTTTCGATTAATTATTCCTAAGTTCAATTTCTACTCCAATACTAAAATTACAGTCCGTGGGAGATCCCCTATTTAGCACATAGATTAGTATTTGTTAAGAGGTTGTTTGAAAAGTCGGGGATGTTCTAAAAAAGGTTTTTCAGTATACACTGTGAATAGATAATAAACAGCACCAAGAGGGTGGTTTGAGTAAAGCTTACCTTAGCAACCAAAGCACGGCGGTTTTGGACGGCAGCAAGCATACCCACTTGGGGAATTGTTAAATTTTTACCTGTTGTTCTAGTGCTTGCTATCATTTTGTCCACCTTCTTAGTATCAGACTTGTTTGCTTAAACTCCCATTTTAGCGATGCAAGAGGCGTTACCGAGGAAGATTTTGAAGATTTATAGTGGCAAATAAGACAGGAAATTAGAAAATGATTAGAATAATCTCAATTGCGACTCAATAACCCAACCTTTAGCGAATATGGCGCGGCGATCGCTCAAAGTTAGCCAAAAATCGATTGAAACTCTCAAGTTAGCTTTGAGACCTAGTGGATATGCATATCAAGAAGATATTGCTGAAGAGTTAGGGCTATCTTTAGCGACTGTGACAAGATTTTTGAGTTGCCAACCCATTCAAAGTTCAGTTTTTCTAGAAAAAAGTCAAAAATTGGAGCTTGATTGGCAAGAATTAGTAGATGATGACCCTGAACTGTACTTTGAACGCGGTAACACAAACATTAAATCTGGAAGATATGAAGAAGCGATCGCATCCAGGTATAAACGCTATCAGAATTGCACGCCAAGGTATACGTTGGTCGTTTTAGATACCTCATAAGCAGCTTACTCTAAATTACGTCATCAAAATCATACAGGTAATTGTAATCAAAAAACTAATAATTCTAATTGTTACTTTTAGAAAATTTTCTAATTAGAGGTTTTACATGAGTATTGTTGTCATTGGGGATCGCCGTGTTGGTAAAACTAGTATGCTTATGGCATTGGCTAGTAAATCGGCGATGAATCTATCAGTTAATGATACAGAAGTTGTAGCAAAACTTTCTGACTTTAATCTTGGAGAAATAGCAGATACAGCAAATATGAACTTAGAAAGACTGCAAATTAATATTCAATTGCCGATAGGTTTAAAACAAATCAACACTCATTGGATAGACATTCCTAGTGAATTGTTTTTTATTAGTGATCGGAAGCAACAATTACCCACAGAGTGGCAGAAAATAGAACAACAAATTAGAGAAAGCCAAGCGATTCTTCTGTTAATACCTCCTCATCGTGATTTAGTGCATCCAAATTTTATAGAAAGCAAAACTGTAATAGATAGTTTTCCTTCTTTTCTAGTTTGGAGAAATAGGTTACAATACTGGCTAAAATTTTTAAAAAATAATTGCTATAAAGTTAACCACATTGCTATTTGTCTTCACAAAGCAGATACTTTCTGTGACATTCAAGTTGAAGGTACAAGGTGGAGTTATTACAAAGGTATACCTAATTTTCGTTGGCATGAATATAACTCGTATGTTCTGCAAAAATATTTTGTAAACGTCAAAGACCTAATCCGCGAATATAATTCCCACTCACTAGGAAATCTTCAATTTTTTATCACCAGCGTTAAACAACCCTCTTTGTTAGAACTACCTTGGATTTACTTAGCAATATATGAAACATATGAAACAAATGTATTGCCACCTTTAAACGATCTGGCTTGGCGACAAGCAGAGACTCTTTCTCAAGATTTACACTACTTATTATTGCTCAATGTATCTCCAAAAATAGCATCAATTGGTTTAGATATTGAAGTAACTTTTTATCTGAATCCACCTCTTACCGACTCCAGTAATTCTTATATACTAACAATCTCAAGTAACGAAGCAATTGGCAATGAACTAAACATTATCCTTACTGCTCCCGGCTTTCAATTTAACGGTGATAACACCACAAGCTTACCCCTTTCTGACACCATTAACATAACCCAAACTGCAACTTTCAATCTTACCGCCCTGCGTTCAGGTAAAAGCAAAATCACAGCAGAACTTTACTGCGGTGAAACCTACAAAACAACGCTCGAAACTGAAGTAGAAGTTACCGCATTTGAAGAAACAGAACTACGCTCCCTTGTTGCTGCCCGATCGCGTCCCGCTCCTCAACCAGATATAATTTTCCAAGTGCATACTACTTGGAACGCAGATATCTCCGCGTGTACTTTCAATTATCACATCGATAGCTATCAATCACGCTTGCTATTTGCGGATGACGTTGACTACAATTCACAGTCTTTATCTACTACTTGGGTCGAGCGATCGCACTCATTATTAAAAACTATCCTTGAGGAAGCAGCAAGTAGCCTCCCTCAAGATTTCCGTTCTCGCCTTGTTTCCCTGGGTCAGTACCTGTTTCAATCCTTACTTCCAGAAGAACTGCAAAATACTTTTCGCACCATAGCCAGCTTTAACCACCCTTTCACTTTACTGATATTAGCTGACCAGGATGGTTGGTTTCCTTGGGAACTGTTGCATGATGGGCAGAAATTTTTAGGCGATCGCTTTATTATTGGGCGATGGCTTTGGGAGTTAGAAAAAGCACGACCCTATGAGTTTCCTGTGGGTGCGGTAAATGTTGCCCATTATGCCAGTGTGGAACAACCTGAACTTTGGACTGAGCTTTTGCACTCATCAGGCGCACCGCCGCCAATTTCCATGCAAGCTGGTATATTGAATGATATTACTTTGTTTGAATCAATACGTGGCTTGCATTTAATTCGCTATGGTCAATCTGTGGACACAACAAACCGCCAGGATGCGCCAGTGCGGGTGAATAGCAGTAGCGATATTCAGGATATTGAGCGTGAGGTGCAACCAGCCAAGCTGAGTCTGCGTCGCAATCATCCTCTTGTATCTTTGAGTTATCTAAATGCAGGACAACCGGAATTAACAGCATTAGAGCAAACCTGGGCTTCTACCTTTGTCAGAGCAGGTTGTAGCGCCTTTGTTGGTTCCCTCTGGGCGGTGCAACCAAATGTGGAAACAGCTTTTGTTAGTGCTTTTTATAACAGCATTTGGGCAGGGCAAACTTTGGGTGTGGCGTTCCAAACGGCTCGTAGATTGGCTAAAACCGTTGTACCGGAATCCTTGGACTGGCTGGCTTCTGTATTATTTGGCGACCCAATGGCGCGTCCTTACCGACCTGTGCAGGGACAGGGCTATGCGGTTGTGGAACCTATAGGTCAAGAAATTGACGACCCAGTATCCCCAGGAAGCACAGTAAGGTTTCGCGTTAGCCTGCGCCGTACCCCTCCTGTATGGTACGAGAATCGTTTAATGGAGGTGGCTGAAGATTTAAGTTTTGATGATTTACGTGTTTTTATCGTCACGTCCGGATTGCAGGTTACTCCTGGTGATTCAATACTTATGACACGCACAGCTACCGGAGATTATTTAGGTTGGTTTACGCTTACTGTCCCTGCTGAAATGGAAAGTCGGTCAGTGTTAGTTCAGGTTTACTTTGAGGACGGGATAGAACCTGTTCACAATTTGCGTTTTGCACTGAATATTGTTAAGCAGGATGGTGAGGCGCAATGAGAGGAATTGGCAGTCCAGTTGGTGTAAATTTGGCTAGTTCTTGCTTAGAAATTATCATCGACAAAGATTACTACTCAATTGGTCGGTGGAGCTTTCCTAAACCTGATAATAAAGTTTTGGAAGTGCTGACAGAAGAAATTTTAGATTGTTTTGATGCTTTAAGAATAACTGTTAATAAAGAAAAAAGCCTCGCATTAGACGCGGGTTTGTGCAATCAATATTTAATCAAATTAGCTGAATGGGGACGGACTGCTTATCAAGCATTTTTTGGTGAAGATAGACCAAATAAAATCCTCACTAGTCGCCTAAATGAAAATGTAGCTCCCACCTTTGTTTCTGAAGTTATGCCCTTTCCTTGGGAGGTTTTGTTTGAGGGTAGTGAGGAAGACTACGAACAGGGAAATCCTGAGATGTTTTGGGGACTGCGCTACACCCCGGCTCGGATTCTCAACCCAGAAAAAGATATCGCAGATTATGTTTTGGAGCAAGCACAACCTTCTGATATGTTATTTTGCTTGCATCACAGATTACTTCATGCTCATAAAAAAGAAAGACCAGAAATTGAAAGATTGGTGAGAGTGACAGCAAAAGACCGCTTTACTTTACTGGGGACAGCTTGCAATTTGACTAATGGGAAATCATGCGAACCCTTGGGTGATGATTTACTCAAATATCTTTACAAAGCTAGCCACAATATGTTACATTTTGCTTGCCATTGTAAGGAAAGTAAACTAGGTGATAAGCTGCTGATTTCTTTTATTAAAGATGAGGAGATTACAGAAAATGGCTTGGTGCTAGAGTTGGAAACTTACAAATTTTTGTTGCGACAGGGGAAATTTCTCTGTCAGCCGTTAGTGTTTCTTAATGCTTGTCAGTCGGCTGGGGGTGCGGATGAGTTACGCAGGACTTTCAATTTACCAAAGGTGTTTATTCAGCATGGAGCGGCGGCGGTGATTGCTACAGCTTGTCCTGTACCGGATATGTTTGCGGCGGCGTTTGCGAAGGTGTTTTATGAGTTTTTTCTGCGGGGGATGGTAGTGGAGGATGAAGTCAGTGGGGAGAAAATGGTTAAGATTATGAGTATTGGGGAGGCATTACGGGCGACGAGGTGGTATTTTTTGAAGAAGTTTAATAATCCGTTGGGGTTGGCTTATGGGGTTTATAGTCCGGCAGGTTATCGCTTGGTTCAGTAAATTACGTATAACAACGGCAGATAGTTATAAATAGTATTGCAAATTGTAACACTATGCTAAATATTGGTAAAGCAAAACTAATGTATGAAAAATCCTTTTAATCTAACTTATCGCTACAAATTAAAGCTACTAATTTTTACTATCTTTTTTGTTTTAACTTTCGTTGGTTCAGTTTTCAGCCAAACTCCTACACCAACATTAACACCAAATGTAAAAACACAAGATGTAAAAGCTAAAGCAACTTTAATACAAGATATTAAAGGCTATGCAGAGCGTCATGTTAAAAATGATAAATCAATGGATACAGGATTAATTATAAACCTATACGGAAAAAACTCGGTCGAATTATCAGCCCCAGAGATTGCCAAAATTTACGAGGATGAGTATACCAAACAGAAAGAAAAAAAAGACAATGATCTATTTGAAAAAATTAAAAGTAATATGTTTTGGGGGTTAGGATGGGGAGCAGCAGTTATACTCTTTATTTCATTTATTTTAAAAGACACATTACAAAAATATTTTACTAACTTAATCGAGTCAGTAGTAAATTTTGTTTATCAAAAGATTTCTGGGCTTTCTATTTTCTCATCTTGGTCACTTCAACGCTATAAACAGGCATTAATTAGCAAGCATCAAACCCTCAACATTTCTTTTAGACCAAACAAACCTTTAAAACTGAGAGAAATTTTTGTCCCTCTCAAAGTTAGTGGAACATCAGATAAAGATGCAATAATTGCTCAAAAAGCAATTATTGAGTACAAACGCTTATTAATTAGAGGTATTCCTGGGGCGGGTAAGTCAATCTTGTTAAAATATTTAATTTTATCCTGGGCTGATGAAAAATTAGATAAGGATTTATCTAAGAATGTACCTGTACTACTGGAATTACATCGTCTCAATAATTCCAATTTAAACCAAGAATATTTACAAAATCAATTAGTTGAGGCTTTTGCGAGAGATAACTTTCCTAATTCCCAGCGTTTTGTCGCTCAAGGGTTAGAGAATGGAACCTTGATATTATTTTTAGACGGTTTAGATGAAGTTAATAGTAATGTACGTTCTCAAGTAATTAAAGAAATAAAAGATTTATTAGATAAATATAATAAATGTCGAGTAGTTATTACTTGCCGAACCGCAGTTTATAATAATGAATTTGCACAAGATATTGATAAAACATTAGATATTATTGATTTTAGCGACCAACAGATACGTCGCTTCTTAGAGGCATGGAAAAATAAAATGTCTCCGGAAAAATCTATTGACCAACTAATGCAGACTTTACGAGAGCGTCCTCAGATTATGTCTTTGGCTCGTAATCCTTTGCTATTAACGATTATCGCTTATCTTTATACAGATACTCCTTTTATTTTACCCCATTCACGCGCAGAATTTTATCAAAAATCAACTGATATTTTATTAGAATTCTGGGATAATGCGAAGAATAAGCAAAATCAATATAGAGGAACGAGTAAGCGTCGAATTTTACAATCTTTAGCCTTGTTTATTCAAGATAATGCCACTCAAAGTACACGAGATCGTCGTAGCTTAGACTATTCAACAGTATTAACACAGATTAAACAAGTGCTACCTTCATTAAACATAAATTCAGAAGAAGCTCAAGCAATTTTAGAAGAGATTGAACAACGTAGTAATTTATTACTCAAGATAGATGACGGTGAACGTTACCAATTTGCTCATTTAACTCTACAAGAATTTTTTGCTGCGGCTGCTTTATTAGATAGAGGAGATGAGTTAGTAAAAAAATTTAAAATAGATCAAGTAACTTGGAGAGAAGTAGTTAAACTTTGGAGTGGTTTAGCTAATGACGCTACAAATATAATTCAGGCTGTTTATCAACAAGATTCAGTAACAGCTTTCGAGTGTATAGCAGATGCTCAACAAGTAGAGCAGAGATTAGCAGATGAGATTATTAATAACTTTAAACAACAATTAGAAAAAGTGAATAATGATGAAAATTTAGCCATTGCTTTTGGTGCAGTAGCAGCAGCAGGTTCTCGTCAAAGGGGAAGGGCTATGTTTGAATTTTTAGAATCAACATTAAAAACTTCTTCTAATTCACAATTGAAAAAGGCTGCTGTTAGTGCTTTATCAAGGACAAATTTACCTCAAGCAGCAGAAATATTGTTTCAATCTTACCAACAACAAAACTTTCCTGAAGCTCGTCAAGCCTTAATTCGCATGGGAGATTTAGCTGCATCTCAGTTACAATCTTTAGCAGAAAAAGGCGATGAATCCGCTATGCGAGATTTAGTAGAGATTGGTACACCTTATGCGGCTGAAATTTTGAAAGAGATACAGAAGCATCCTAATTCTAAGCTCGCACGAAAAGCAGCTTTATATTTAACAGAACTCACTAAGAAACAAACCTATTCTCTTGATTAAGAATTATGCCTAAATCTTATGAGCAATTTCGCTATAGTGATTGGGACTGGATTGCTGTTCATTTTCCTCTTGTGGAGGAAAGGGAAGATATGGCAAGAACAGCTTGGTTAATTGCCAAATGTTCTGCTGATGAGATTGCCGAGCATAAGTCACTTGATCCGAGAATAGTCATTCCTCTATGTGCGATTGAATTTCAAGATGAGCTGGATTGGGAAAAATTAAAAGAGTTTAAACAAGAAATAGAGCAGATTAATTTTGAAATTCCTTTTAACTTACTTAATGCTATTAGTAATAGTGAGCGTTGGAAAACTCTTTTCTCATCTCTTGAATGTAATTTACAGCGTGATTTACTCCGTTGTTTAAGTAATAGTTATCGTCCTTTAGAACGCAATGACTGGCGTTATCATTTTTTAGATTCAAAATATCAGTTTATTACAAGCTGGCACCATCTTTTAGTTCTGTCGTCGATATTTTTATTCATTTCATTTTGCATCATTGCAATGAATACAATAATTTTAAAAGAGCATAATTTTTGGATCAATTTATTAATTGGAATGGCATTATATATATTATTTGGGTTCTGGGTATCTTCATTGCAAAACCCCAAATACTTTATCAAGTTTGGATTATTTGGATTATTGACATTTCAACGTGACCTTTATCAGTTATTAAGTAGTAATCCGAGCAATTCAAATATTGACAAAAATTTTAATAACATCATAGCAACTGAGGCTGTGGTTGGGATTGTAGCTGGAAATTTATTGTTAACTGGGGCTGGATCTGGGACTGGTATTGTAGCTACGGTTGTGAGCGTGCCTGTTTTTGCAGTTTGGATTGGGGCTTTGCTTGGGAAGGTGAGTTTTGGTATGGCTTCAATTTGGGCTGTGACTGGAATTTTTATTTTGGCTGGGGTTGGGATTGTAACTAGGGCTGCTGGGGCTACTACTGTGGCTATGGTTATGAGCTTGCCTGTCTTTGGGGTTGGGTTTGGGGGTTTGTTTGGGGGGGTAACTCAGGGTAGGACTTTAATTTTGGCGGCTGGGGCTGTGGCTATGACTGAGGCTGGTGCTCTGGTTGGTACTGTCGCTGGGGCTAGTACTGTGGCTCTGATTGGATCTGTGGCTGTCTTTGTGCTTGCGGTTGGGGCTTTTTTTAGACGTGTATCTTGGATTTGGGTTATGGCTATGGCTATGATTGGGACTTTAATTTTGGCTAGAGTTGTGGCTGGAGCTAGTACTGTTGCTATGGTTGGGGTTAGATTTGGGATTTTCACAGGTGTGTTGTTGAGTATTGGAAAATTGTCTTGGTACGGACAGAAAGATAATCAAAATTATTTCCGTTTTTTGACTATTTTCACTTTACCTTTATTCTGTTGGTTTCCTATTTTGGTTAGTTTTGCAACTATATTTCTTTTACGTTTCTTCTCTTGGCAATATACTCTATTGATTTTGTTGATTTCATTCGGCACTTGTACAGGTTTATGGTTATACGGGCAAGATAAAGAGCGTAAAGCTAAAAACCCTCTTAAGGGTATTTTATAATTAATGAAAAATCCTGCATCAACCTCAGCAATAACTCAAGCAGAATTAGAGAGGTTACTGACGCAACTGCAACAACTGCGCTCCTCAATTACTACTGCACGGGAAACAATTGCACCACTAGAAACAAATCTCACAGCAGCTTACAACGAATTTCAGGCGGTAGTTGGTACATTACGTCGCCAGTCAATGCGCTTACAAGCAGAAATTGCCTCTCTTCGCAGCCAAATTCAACGTTTCACTCAGGATGAAGACGACACCCAACAGCAAGATGTCGCCACCGATAATTTTCTCTACCAGGAAGAACAAACAACAGAAGTTAGCCAAAAAGATCCAGAAGCGATTGATAAAGATATGCTACTGGAGCATATTTTTCGATTATTAGATCCTGATGTCAACGTTGAGGATGCAGAATTGCTCGCTAATCTCCAAGGTTTATGCAGTGACGCTACTGCCAGTTTAGCTGATGTTTTAGAAGAATTACCTTGGGGAGTAGTTTGGATAACTCGTAACTCCCAAGAAAACTTGACACAGCAATACCAACGTCTGAAGATTTGGGAGGGAGCGTTAAACCGACAGCTACAAAATTTAAAGCAAGCAACAGAACGTTTGTATAAAGATGCACGTTACGGACTTTGGCAGCAACAGCAAAAAAGTCAAGAACACTGGCATAATTTTCTCAATCAATGTATCGAACAGCAGCAAGACCAAAATTACGAATTACAAGCTGAGTTAGACAAATTAAAAGAGGAGTGGGGACGCATCACCAGCACTAAGTAAGTCGATAGGAATAAACAGAACTATATTACAAAACGTAAATATGCCCCAAACCCTTACAAATGACAAATGACAAATGACAAATGACAAATGACGACCCTAGCCAGTACGGTTTATTTGCGCCGACCTACTTAACAAATTATGAGTAGTAAAGACTACCAACTTGATTTACCAGTGCCAGTAGGGGGAGAAGATTTGCCCATCCCCATTGCTGATACTGCACCGCAACAGGAACAACCTAGCGATAAAGCCTTTTTAGAATGGAGTAACTTGGCAAGTCAGCGCCATGTTCGCTCTTTAGCTTTTGACCTGACACAAGAAAATTTATGGTTGGCGACTGGAGGAGGGATACTGCACTGGAAGCTGGAATTAAATCGATTTGTGAGATACGCCAGCGAACATGGTTTGCCAGGTAACTCAGTATTAGCAGTTGCCGTAGATGGTATGGGTCAAGTTTGGGCTGCTCACGAACAATTTGGAATTTATTATCTAAAAAATGATACTTGGCGACCTTACCGCATCCTGGGCGAGGTAAAGGTAAGTTGTTTGACCTTGGACTCTACTGGTAAACTTTGGGCTGGAACTGCTAGCGGTATTTATGCTATCAACACTCCAGACCGCAAACCCTCTATCGAATTACCTTCTGCTGGGTTTCCTCCAAGAGCGATCGCAATTGCCAACGAAAATGATATTTGGCTGTGCAATGCTCAAGGCGTTTATAATTACAAAAATGCTAGTTGGATACGTACTAGCGACAGCGTGCAACCGGATGTTCTCACGCTAGCTCGTCAAGGTGAAAACCTGTGGTTGGGAACTTTTCGCGGACTGGTACGCATTGACCTAACAACGAACAAATCGCACAAAATTGATACTACATATCCTGGTGAAGTTACTGCCCTAGCTCCCCATCCGCAAGGAGTTTGGGCAACCTGTGGCGGACAGGTGGGTTTAGCAACAGAAACAGCTTGGAAACCCTTGACAGGAAATCGATTTAATGCACATATTACCAGCTTGCTAGCAGGTAGTGATAATCAAGTATGGATTGGCACTCATGATGGACTATTGCGTGGAGAGAACAAACAAATACTTTTGCACTTAACGGACAATCCCCCCGATGTCATTGGGTTAGCTTCCCGCGAAAAATCTCCACCCACTTTCAGCAGTTTAGTGCAAGCACTGTCAGTGCAGCAATTTGCAGACCGTTCTATTTTATGGATTGGAACAGCACAGGGTTTATTTCGTTATGACTTATTTACCGAAAGTTGGCGGCGCTATGGACAACTTGCTAGTCAAGATATCCGCGCTATCATCACCAGCCAAGACCAAGAAACTGTTTGGGTTGCGAGTTGGAGTAGTGGTTTACATAGCTTAAAACAGCAGAACGACCTGCGAACCGCGCCCAATATTTCTGAGCCAATTTTAACCCTAACTGCTGGAAGCGATCGCTACTGGGCAATTGGGTTAGATGGTCTTTATCAGTACAAAGATTCAGCTTGGGTACAACTAATTTCTAACAATGAACTGCCTGTGAGGGGATGGCTGCAAGCAATTGCCCAATCTGTCACAGACCATGTTTGGCTAGGTACTTCGGCAGGATTGTTGTTATATAAAGCTGATACAAAACGACTGACTCCAATTACTGGTAACTTAGGCAGTGCAGATGTGCGATCGCTACTAGCAATTAATAAAGATGAGTCCGAACAGGTTTGGGTGGGTACAAGTCAGGGATTATACATAGGCAATATTGACAACTGGGAACCAATACCTGAGCTTGAGAACCGAGTCATAACAGCCTTGGTATGGGATAGGAACAATAGCAGTTTATGGGTTGGGACAGATAGAGGATTATTTTGTCTGCTAAGTCAGGCTAATAGCTGGAAAATCAACGAATTTAACATCCATAATAGTGGGTTAGGGGCAAATCGAGTTATAGCACTTACCATCAGCACTGGTAAAGATAAAGAGACTAAATTATGGGTAGGTACACCTTCTGGTTTAAGTTGCTACACATATTAAAAAATCTAAAATTGAAAGGGGAGTAGACGGTGAGTGAGGTAGATATTTTAGGGATTGATTTAGGGACAACCAATTCAGCGATCGCAATTTGGGAACCAGACACAGGACAGGCGAGAGTTTTGTCCAACTCAGAAGGCGATCGCCTCACTCCCTCTGTTGTGATGTTCGATAGCCAAACAAATCAACCCATTGTTGGTAAATCAGCCTTGGGTTTCATCACCACTCACCCCAGTCAAGTCATCTACTCTGTAAAACGCTTCATGGGCTGTACCTTTCGTGACGAACGGGTACGCATCGACCAAACCCAAGTTACTTACACTATTGCAGAAATGCAGCAGAGCAAAGTTGCTGTTCGTATTGGTGAAGAAATTTTTACACCTCCACAGATTTCTGCCGAAGTACTGCGTAAGCTGAAAGAAGATGCTGAAGCAACTTTGGGTAAAACAATATCCCAAGCTGTCATTACTGTTCCAGCTTATTTTAGTGAATCTCAGCGTCAGGCTACGAAAGAAGCCGGAGAATTAGCTGGGTTACGGGTTCGTCGAATAATTAATGAACCAACGGCTGCGGCCTTAGCGTTTGGCTTGGGTACAGAACCCCAAACAGTCGCGGTTTATGACTTGGGTGGTGGTACATTCGATATCTCAATTCTGAGAATTGAACATGGTTTGTTTCGGGTAAAGGCTACCAGTGGCGATACCCATTTAGGTGGCGATGATTTAGATTTAGCAATTATGAGTTGGATGAAGAAAGCGTTCAAGCAGCAGCATGATGTAGATTTACCTATTGCAGAAGATAATAGCTTGCGTTCCCAATTCAGAAAAACAGCAGAAATTGCCAAAATTGCCCTGACTCAAGCCACAGAGTATCAAATTAGCATTCCAAATCTTTTTGCTGTAAAAAAACAGTATTTGGGGCTAGAAGCAACATTAACTCGTATTGAGTTAGAAAAACTTGTGCAACCTTTTATCAACCGCACCTTAGATATCTGCGATGCAACTTTGAAAGAAGCAAAGTTAGAAGCCTCAGACATCGATCAAGTATTGTTAGTTGGTGGACAAACCAGATTACCCGCTATTAAGGAAGCACTGCGCGATCGCTACGGTTGGACAATCAACGACTCTGTAAATCCAGATGAAGCTGTAGCTAGAGGTGCGGCGGTTCAGGGGGCAAGATTATGTGGTTATCTTCGGGAGGAGGTGAAACTCTGGGACATAACACCCTTGTCTTTGGGAATTGAGTTAGCTAACAGCAAGATGGATGCGATTATTTGTGCCAATGAACCGATACCAGTTACCAAGTGGCGCAAGGGTTCCCAGCTTTTACTACTCAGCGCGACGGACAAGAAAGTATCCGCTTCCGCATTTATCAAGGTGAACGACCAGTTGCAGGGGACAATGAATTTATTGGTGAAGTGGTTCTTAACCTAGCAACTACTCGTCCGGCTGGGGAAGTTCGGGTTAATTGTATGTTCAAAGTTGACCATGATGGCATTCTCCATGTTTTGGCGGAAGATATCACCACCGATGGACAACCTGTAGAGAAGACATTTGACCGCTTTTATCGCTTGACTCAACAAGAGGTAGACCAGAAACTTGAAGAAGCGAAAGTGCATGAAAATGAAGACGCTGTTACCAATCGGATTTTTCAGTTAGAAGAAGAAATAATCCGACTGCAACGTGTGATTAATCAAGATAAAACATCTGACAATCCACTGTTAGAAACTTTAGACAACTTGAAAGCCGCTATTAATAGCCGCAACGTTAACCAAGCAGAGGAACTACTTACCGAACTCAAAAGCAAAATCATCAACTAATAGTTTGTGGAATTTGCGGTAATCGCAGCGAGAGATTTGTATAAAAAGAAGAACTCTAAATGCAGAATGTTGAAACATGACTCAAAATAATCGTCGCTGGACTATGATGGTCTACATGGCCGGAGACAACGGCAAGGTTTTCGAGCAACTTCAAGGTAAACGCCTGATGGCTCCGATGGAGGCGCAAGGCTATCAAGACATTGCAGAGATGGAAGCTGTGGGGTCTACTCCAGATGTGGCTGTTTTGGTGCAGTTTGATACTTTATCTGACCGCGAACACACATACCGTATATATATCCGCCCTTCAGAAGAACCCAGGCAAATTGAGAATATCCCAGAGCAGAATACGGGCGATCCTCGTGCATTACGGGATTTTATTGTTTGGGGAATTGAAAATTATCCCGCAGAAAACTACGCGGTGATTTTGTGGAATCACGGTACTGGTTGGAAAGAAGATGACATCTATGCTTTTGCGCGATTGCGTGGTGTGGAAATTCAAGCGAGTCAGGATGAAGTGCGATCGCTTACCCGAAATCATCGGCAATTGTCTCGTGCTTTCTTCCTTTCCTCAATTACGGAAGTGCTGCAACTAGATGATGAAGATTCGCGGGCGATCGCTTTTGATGATTCGTCTTTAGACTTCCTGGATAATGCCAAACTTCAGCAGGCTTTTCAGGAAGCAGAAGCGATTACGGGTAAAAAAGTTAGCTTAATTGGCATGGATGCCTGTTTAATGGGCATGGTGGAAGTGGCTTACCAGTTGCGAACAAATGCTAATTATATGGTTGCATCCCAAGAGGTAGAACCCCTAACAGGTTATCCCTATACAGCAATTTTGCAGAATTTAACCGCCCATCCAGAAATGACATCGGAAGTATTGGCAAAGTTAATTGTACAGGAGTACGGGCGTTACTATGAGGGAGAATCGCGGGGCAGTGTCACTCAAATTACTCAATCAGCTACAAATTTGAGAATGGTTGAGAAACTAGCTGAGGCTTTGGGAAGATTGGCGGCTGTTTTACGTCAATTGGTGGTAGAAGAAGATATTTATACTGAGAAAGCGCTGTATCATGCTCAACGTAAAGCGGTGCGTTTTAAGGATAGTGACTTTGTAGATTTGTATGACTTTTTGAAAGTTTTACGGGATAAATATGCTGGGGATAGTGATGAATTAACCCAGGTTATTGATGAAGTGATAGACTTGATGATTGTTGAAGTTGAGCCGCAGTTAATTTTGGCAAATGTGACTTCAGGGGTGAGATTTGAACGTGTGAAAGGGCTATCGATTTATTCGCCAGTGAGAGGTTATTGTCAGTTTTACGAGAGGTCAGATTTTGCTGGTTGTGGGTGGGGAGAGTTTTTACAGAGGCTTAATGATTTGGTTTAAGGATTGCGTATCAAGCGGAAGTAAAACTCTTTGACCCGGTTAGATAGGAAAATGTAGCATTATTTTTTTCAGATGGTAGCCTGCGATATCTTCAATTTATGACCTGGGAATTTCCAATTTTACTTGTTACACAAAAAGCTTATGAAGCGTCCTCAAATGAAACTTTAGGTAGCAAATATAAGTTTTGGTTTTACCACGAAGAACTTGGTTGTTGTCTTTATAAGCAAAGCCGAGAAAACCTGGGGGAAGACTGGGCAGAAAAAGTCGCATCAGAATTATGCGAACTATTGGGACTTCCCCATGCTGTTTATGAATTGGCTTCAACTTGGGAAGGCGATCGCGGTGTAGTCTCACCCAACTTTTTAACACAAGGGGGGACGCTTGTTCATGGTAACGAGCTTCTTTCCTCAATTGTGCCGAACTACCCGGCATTTGAGACTTACGGCGTTTCTCAACATACAATAGATGTAGTGCTGAGGGCGATCGCAGGCGAATCTGTAAATTTACCCATTGATTGGACACCGCCCTTTGGTATCTAAACAGCAGTAGATGTGTTTGTTGGCTATCTTCTGCTAGATGCGTGGATTGGTAACGGCGATCGCCATCACGAAAACTGGGGGATTGTCCGAATGAAAACAGCATCGACTTCAGAAGAAACGGAACACCTAGCACCTACTTACGACCATGCTTCAAGTTTAGGACGCGACCTCTCTGACTCTCAAAGACAGAAACGCTCAGTTGAGGCTTATGCAAACAAATGTTTCTCAGCGTTTTATGGCAGTGTTGATAATAGAACCCACATTCCGCAGATACGAAAGCAAAATTAGGAATTAAAAATTGAGAGAAATAAAAGCCTGAAAAGATTGCCTAGCAAAGATTTCGGGCTTTTATTTGTTAAAATAATAAGCGTCAAATAGAGAGGTTAAAAACCATGAAAGAGGCTCAAGTTGCGATGCAAACTCTAAATATAGACCATTTAGGAATAGTAGCGGGAATAATAGATGAGATGGAATTGGTAGAAGAGGTGAATAAAATGGTGGGAATAAAAATAAAACCCACATTCCGCACTTCAATTTGTAGTACAAATACAAGTAGTATAAGTAACGGATACATTTTGTAGTAAATACGTAATTAATATAGTAAAAATATAGACATTAAGTTCCATTGAGCTACTAAATTGAAATTCATAAGGCATTGGTAATAAATTCAGGAAAAAAAATGAGAAAATGGAGCTGAATTAAATAAAAATGCCTTCATAATATGAATAGCCAAAAAGAAGAGTTGGAAAGTAAAAACATAGATCATTTAGGAATAATAGCAGGAATAATAGATGAGATAGGAATAGTAGAAAAAATCAATGAGATATTGTCAATAGATAGTAGAGAAAAAGTAAACACAGGAGAAATAGTCAAAGCAATTATTCTCAATGGACTAGGATTTGTATCAAGACCATTATATTTATTCCCAGAATTTTTTAAAGATAAAGCCATAGAAAATTTAATAGGAGCAGGAATAAAAGCAGAAGACTTAAATGACGATAAAATAGGCAGAGTCATGGATAAGCTATATAAATATGGATTAACAAAATTATTTCTGATAATTGCCTTGGAAGTGGTAAAGAAATACGAAATTAGAACGAGATATTCCCATTTAGACTCAACCTCATTACATTTACATGGAGATTATAAAAATAGCCTGAATAATCTAGAGCAAGAACTAGGAATAAACCGAGAAAATCCGATTATAATCACACAAGGATATTCTCGTGACCATAGACCCGATTTAAAGCAATGTATATTAGATTTAATAGTAAGTAGTGATGGAGATATACCATTATTCTTCAGAGGAGCATCAGGAAACGAATCAGATAAAGCAGTATTCGCTCACATATTAGTAGAATATTCCAAGCAAATAGATTTTGAAAGTATCATGGTAGCTGACAGTGCATTATATAGCGAAAATAATTTAAAATTAATGTTGAACATGAAATGGATAAGTCGAGTACCGTTATCCATTAAGAAAGCCAAAAACTTAGTGAAAGCCTTTATAAGTAAAGAACTGAAAGCCAGTGAAATCAAAGGATATAGCTATCTTGAAGAAAAAGTATCTTATGCAGGAATAGAGCAAAGATGGTTATTGGTAGAAAGTGTCGAGAGAAAAAAAGCAGACTTAAATAAACTAGCCAAAAAAATCCAAGAAGAGTTCTTAAAGGCTAACAAACAAGTAGCTAAATTAGAACAGGAGGAATTTGCCGATAAATCTTTAGCTGAATTGAAAATCACAGAAATAACAGCCAAATTAAAATATCATCAAATGGTAAGGATTCAGGTCTAAATTTGAGGAATTAAAGAAGGGGCAGGCACAACAGGGTTAACCATTGCTTTAATAGCTTGGTCAAAAAACTCAATCACAGAAAGTCCTTGACGACGACAAGTTTGAATAACCGTCAACAAATTAGCAGTATCTTGAAACCGCTCCATAGAACGAGAACCGCCACTAACTTTTCGTTTTGTGACTGCTAAACGTAACGTTCGTTCAGCTAAATTATTATCAGGCGGTATGTCCGGGTGGTCTAAAAAATACCACCACTGATGAGCTTTGTTCCGCAAGGAGCGTAAAAGTTTACCGGCTTCCCCTCCAGCTTTATCAAACCATGAATGAATAGCAGATTCCACTTTTGGTTTAAACTCGGATGCCCAACTCAAGAATTCATCAAGGTTTTGGGTTTGTTGGAATAAAGCGTAGTTTTTAAAACCTTCATCTATCAGGTCGATGAATTTTGTCCCAATTTCTTGGTTATTTAAGCCAGGAATCTTGATTAGTTTCTTGAAGTGACGGCGTAAATGTGCTTGACATTTCTGTTGAGCAATGACCTTATAACCATTATAGGCACTAAAATCATCAGAACTGAGTACACCCTCATAGCTTGAACCCAGGATAGATTCTAATTCAGCACGAGAACGGGTATCAGCTGCATGAAATAGAGCGAAGTCAGTATTGGCAAAGATCCATAACCATTCTTTCACCCCTTTGACTACCCAGGGTGTTTCATCCGCATGGATATTGGGCTGGGTTTGTTTTATCCAATGTTTGAGGCTATCAATACTTTGAGCCACTGCACCATCTATTCGTTCATGCGTAGCTACTAATGTTCCCACCCCAATTTCTATTTGACCCAGTTCCCACAACAGTTCTTGTTGTTTTTGATATGGTAAATGCCCGTAATTATTTAGCCATCCTAAAAAAGCTTGCAGTCTGATTCCTATATCTTGCCCTGGTACTATCTCTGGAGACCAGTCTGCTGTTTGTTTTTCCCCACATTCACTGCAAATACAGCTATATCTTCGATATTCTACTATTTCAATTGGCCTCTCCACCAACTGTGCTACTTGTTGTGTTTCGATTTTTATTGGTTCACCAAACAATTCCCTCTGACCACAGCATCCACACGCTTGTGGTCGTAGGATCTCAAACCTATCTACTCTCCCGAACCCCTTTCTCGTTTTTCCCGGATGCCCTGGTTGTCCTCCTGGTTTCCGTTTTGGTGTCTCCCTCTGTTGTGCTTTCTCTTCTTGTTTGTTCTCGGTTTTTTTGAGGATGTCTCCTGACGGTGGTTTTGATGATATTGTGCTATCTAAATCTCTACTGACCTTGAGTTTCTTTATTTCCTGTTCTAGTTCTATAACTCTGGCTTTCAACTGCTCTATCGCTTTTGCCTGCCCAATAATTATCTCTACCAGTTGTTCTGTTGCCAACTGTCTCAATGTCTCACTGTCTAGTTTTGGGGGCAGGTCTTTTTCCATAATTGCTATCTTCTGCCTCCCATATCACACTTGTCAATACCCCACCACCTGAATCCTTACATCAAATGTCAGACTGGGAAATTACCGAGACGTTAAATAAAGGAAAAACAGTAGTCTATAAAGTGAGATGTAAATTAAGAGAAAATCAGGATTTAATTACACAACAACAAAACTCTTGTGGCAGATTTATTTTAGCAACCAATATTTTGGATACTCAAGAGTTAGAACCAGTAGAAATCCTCAAAATATACAAAGAACAACAATCCACAGAAAGAGGATTTAGATTTATCAAAGACCCGTTGTTTTTCGCTGATAGTCTGTTTGTGAAAAATCCCGAAAGAGTCGAGACAATGATGATGTTAATGGCACTATGTCTCTTAGTTTATAATTTAGGGCAAAGACAACTAAGAATGTCATTGAAGGCACAAAAAGCAACAGTTAAAAATCAACTGAATAAACCAACAGAATCTCCCACATTAAGGTGGGTATTTCAATGCTTTCAAGGTATTCATCTTCTAATGATACAAGGAGTTCAAGGAATTCTTAATTTAACGGATTCCCATTGTCATATCTTGCAATTCCTACCTACTGCTTGTCAAAAATATTATTTATTATCTTAGTTTTTTCTCTGGTTTTACGGTTTTATCGGTTAATTTTTTGATAATTGATTCACACATCAAATTAAATATTGTTGTTGCAATAGCTTTTTAAACCCAATAAAAGCTTAATTCCTTGCGTTCGTAATTTTATTTTTCATTGATACTTGATTCTAAAAATCATAAGTTTTAATTGACTCTTAATGTAGTTTACTTATGCTACTTTTTGAAGTGCGGAATGTGGGATAAAAGAAATTCTCACACCGGGACAAGTCATGAAAGCAATGATATTGAATGGATTAGGGTTTTTAAGCGCCCCATTATATCTATTTGAAGAATATTTTGTAGGAAAAGCAACAGAACATCTAATAGGAGAAGGAGTATTAGCAGAGCATCTAAATGATGACAAACTAGGAAGAGAACTAGACAAGTATCATCAAGTAGGAACAACAAAAATATTTACAGCAGTAGCGATAAAAGCAGCCCATAAATTCCAAGTAGAAATGAATAGTATTCATTTAGATGGGACTTCAATGAGTGTAGAAGGAGAATACAAAAAAGAGATCGAAGAAATAGATGAAACCAAGCAAGAAACAGGAGAGAATAAATTAGAAATAGAACCAGAGATGAAAGCAATAGAAATAGTTCATAGTTAAATTCAAGCAGAAAATGAGGTCAAGAAAATTTTTCTGTCGGGGGTTTTTCAAAAATATCAATTATCTGGGTCACATCTGCGGAATGTGGGATAGAAAGACTCTTAAAACTTTTGATGTGTTCTCACTCGTTGCTAATCGCTATCCCGAAGCAGCTTGTGTGTGGTTGGTGCAACTTGAAAATATTTCCAAAGCAAATATTTTAGAGATTTTTAATCGCATTAACCGCTCGCGCATCTCTCCCGACGCAAGTAATTTTGCTCAGTCCATTCTGGAAATCAACAAACACAGGCTACTTACCTTGAGGGAAACACTATCTTGAAGACAACGAAAACATTATTTCTAGCTTGGCAAGACCCTATTAGTCGCTTTTGGTTCCCCATTGGTCGGTTAACATTTGACCAAGGTATCTATCAATTTGTCTATACCCAAGGTGTAAAAGAGGCTGAAGAGAAATCTGCTTTTAAAGCTTTGTCGTCTTTTCCACGCTTAGATGAAATCTATACATCAACTCAGTTATTTCCAGTATTTGCTAATCGGTTAATGTCGCGATCGCGTCCCGATTATTCAAGTTTTATTGAATGGCTCAATATTACGAATGATGAAAATGACCCAATTACAATTTTAGCCCGCAGTGGTGGCGAACGAGAAACAGATACACTCGCCGTTTTTTCTTGTCCAGAAGTGGATGAACAAGGACAATACCATCTTTACTTTTTCTCGCATGGGTTGCGACATTTGCCAAGCAGTGCCATTGAGCGGATTAATCAGCTTGTATTTGGGGAAAAGTTATGGTTAGCTCACGAGTTCCAAAATTCCTACGATTCTCAGGCTTTAATTTTAAATACCAAAGACCATTATATTATTGGTTATTGTCCGCGATACTTGCTTGCAGAAGTTTTTGAGTTGCTTCGACAAAATTCTAACTTAGATGTGCGGGTAGAGCGTGTTAATAAAGCTTCAACTCCGTTGCAATTTCGCTTGTTGTGTAAGATGAGCGTTGATAATCCAGATGATTTTTGCCCCTTTTCAAGTTCTCAATATCAGCCTCTCATTGCAGAGATTGTGACTGCAATATAGGGTTTATATAGATTTGATAAATTCTCATTCAAAACAATTTTTCTTGACTTTCATTTTTATCTAGTTGCTTATATTCTTGCTCAGTTTGAGACTTGCGAAATGTGTGTAATCCTATTTTAAGAATATAGATACAAACTGGAACTGCTAGTGCCGCAGGAATATTACCCAGAGATGCTAAAGAAGCAACTCCAGCGGCTGACAAACCAGTAAATAATTCCTCCATTTCTTCGTCAGAGATAAAATTAAGTAATTTTTGAGCTGAAATTTCTAACAAATTTTTTCTAGAACTTTTGTTTACTTCTATTCCATTTATAATTGCTATACTTTCTGCTGCATCTTCTAAATTACCATCACATTCTTCAATTACATCAAGAGCCGCGAGAACTTCTGGTGTATCTGCTTTCTCACCAAAATCTTCAAACCCTTATAAAATATGGATTATGGGTTTTCACACTGCATCAAAAATCAACTCCGTGAAAAATGCCCGAAACCGTTTCTCTATAAGGGTTAGATAGATTGCGATCGCATTGTTTGTGAGAAATGCGGGTATAGCCCTATCCAAAAAGCACTATGTCTTCTTCTGGTTCTTTTGTTTTCACTCATCCGACAAATATAAGATTGTTGTCTTTGAGATTGAGTTTTTTGACCTTGTAACCATGCAGAAGTCCTTGCCAAAGCAATCAATAAAATTAAACGGACAAGTCTATCGGGAGAAGCTTGAGAACCTTCTAAATTATAACCTCCAGTTTTACAGTCTTTAAACATAGCTTCAATCCCAAAACGTTGACCATATATTTTGATAGTCGTGGAGATATCAGTGAGATTGGTTGATAAATACCAAGGTTCAATTTCAGGCTTACCACGATATTTTCGTTTCCAATAAACGGCTAAATTACAACTGCCAAAACCTTTCTCCTGTGTGAGATGAATATTTTCATAAAATCTCCGACCTCCAGGGTAACTTGGAATTGAACTTAAAGGTTGAAATGAGTGTCTTTTTTCTCGAAATGTCGTATCTTTTTTCTGTCTGAAGATATACTTCAACCCCTGATATTGTAACCATTTCCTTAATTCACCACCATGAAATTCTCTATCGCCAATGATGACTAATTGATAATTTTTCAATAACCGGATTACCGGACGTAATACTTTTTGTTGTTCTTGGAAGTTACTGCAACCTTCTTTATCTAGCAGACACCAATATATTGGTAACGCTCTTTTTTGATAAATGACACTTGCCATCAAAATATTATTGTTTTTCCATTGCGTTCTGTCTATAGCAATTACCAATTGGGAGAGCGGTTTAAATAATCTTGCTAAAATTGCTGTAATGATTGGAAACCATAGCAGTACTACACTCAATTGTTTAGAGTTCAAAAATCTTTGTATATGGCGACGACGGCTATTTTCTTGTATTGGTAACGGTAGATTAGCTGCTAATCTTTCTATTCTCACTTCTTTCTGTGTTTGAAGCACCCACACCAACATTTTCAGGGTGATTAACTGTCTATTATTCAGGTATTTTTCGAGGATTTATTGATAAAATGATGGTAACATTTGTTTATTTGGTCTTGTTATTTTGACGAGACCATTCTTTTTTACCATCAAACTGCACCTTCTAGATAGCTGCTTAATAACCTCACATCATTGTCAATAAGCACCAACTTTTTTTAGAGGGTTTATCACCTCAAACCCTTTCCATATAATGGTTTCACCTTGCTTGTCGCCCCCTCAAGTTCTCAACCACAGTTATGAATGAGAAGAGCTTATACTATCGCATATACGGCGATCGCTCTCCCTGATGTTTGGGTTATTCTTCAGGTAGTCGTGTAGAAAATAGCAACCTTGTGATAACAAAATATCTACATCCAGAGTCCATATTTTTACTGTTTGATCCTTACTAGCTGTTGCTAGTTTTTTCCCATCAGGACT
Source organism: Anabaena sp. EIM26 (assembly GCF_057568715.1). Taxonomy (NCBI): domain Bacteria; kingdom Bacillati; phylum Cyanobacteriota; class Cyanophyceae; order Nostocales; family Nostocaceae; genus Anabaena; species Anabaena sp. EIM26. The sequence goes on from NZ_JBWNLG010000003.1 coordinate 86,349, forward strand.
GAAACTAACATTAAAGAAAAAGTCTTGTCCCAATAGCGTTTTGATTTCTCTACCATTACGACTCCAGAGCTTAATGGTTTTGTCTCGACTAGCGGTAGCAATTAGTTGACTGTTAGGACTAAAAGTTACACTATAAACATCATCATTATGTCCTCTAAGGGTTTGGAGCAGTGTACCATCAATATTCCAAAGTTTTACTGTATTGTCAGTACTTGCTGTAGCAATCAATTGGCCATCGGGACTGAAGCTTACACTGTTGACATGACCAGTATGGTCTTGAAGCTTCGCCAGAAGTTTACCATCTTTCGTATAAAGCTTTATGGTATTGTCATGCTCAGTAGCAGCTATCACAGTCCCATCAGGACTAAAACTCATATCAGATGAATATGCCATTACACTTATAGTGTCTACTCTATTTTCTAGAGAACCATCTTGAATAGTTTTCAAAAAAGTTCCATCTTTGCTCCATAGTTTTATACTTCCATCTCTACCAGAAGCAGCAATAATTTGACCATCTGGGCTAAAGTTGACTCCGTTCAGTGGGGGAACAAAATCAAACCGACGGAAGAAAGAAATTTCATCAAATGTTTTAAGGAGTTTGCCATCGCGACTCCAGAGTTTAACGGTTTTGTCAGAACTGGCTGAAGTGAGGAGTTGACCATCTGGGCTAAAAGCCACATCGTTAACCTGGTTACTATGTCCTTTAAGGGTAGTGATTAACTTGCCATCACGACTCCAGAGCTTAACAGTTTTATCAAAACTAGCTGAAGCTAGGAGTTGACCATCTGGGCTAAAACTTATACTGGTAACTAAATCTTGATGCCCTTGAAAACTTTTTAGTAGATTTCCATTAGGAGTCCAAATCTGAATGATATCTTTACCACCTACAGCAATAAGTTGAGAATCTGGGCTAAAACTTACACTTCTGTACGGAATAGCTCTGTCAAATTCCTGTCGGATTATAGGAATATCAACAGCAGGTTTTCCCTGATGAGAAACCTTTAAAATAACTTGTGAGCCTGAGTCGCCTCGAATAAAACTAGTACCTTCATCTGAACTCATTCCTACAGTTGACTTTCCATCAATTGCTAAAATCAGATCACCTTTTTTTACGCCTGCTCTTGAAGCAGGTGCATTTTTAAACATTTTTGTAACTACCAAACTTTTCGTTTTATTATCTTCCCCTAACCTAATACCCAAGCCTGAAATTTTTTCCTTTCCTCCAAATGAAGTTAATAATCTCCCTGACAAATTCCAAATTTTAATTCCATCTGGATTTACAGTAACAACTTTTTTCCCATCTGGACTAAAACTAACACCTAGAACAGGATCGCTATAGTCAGTTAGAGTTTTAAGAAGCGTACCGTTCTTGCTCCAAATTTTTACAGTTTTGTCAGAACTAGCTGAAGCGATTTTCTCACCATTTGGACTTAAACTCAAATCAAAGATTGAACCTTTATGTGTTTGCGATGACGCAACTGCAATGGAGCATTTCGATTGAGATGATGTTTTTTCAAGAGGATAAACAGAGATAATATTTATATTCTTGTCTGTCTGCTGTTGCTGTGAAATTGAATTGCACTCGATTAAAGGTTTATTTAAAGATAGGATTTGAATGAAACGTTCAATGTTTGCAGGTTTCAGAGTATAGGGATCAATAAATACCGTATTCGGAGTATCTGGAGCTAACCGCGATCCAGATGTAATTAGAGTTTTATCATCTTGACCAAAAGCTAAGTCATTAACTATAACATTACCTACGGCGAAGTAATTAAGAACTCTACCATCTTGGTTTCTTAGGGCTACTAGCCCTAAGCCATTTCCCGAGGCAATCAGAGTTCCATCTCGATTAAATTTCACACTATAGGACTCAGGTATCTTGTTATTAGATATAAATTGAGTGGGTTGAGATTCCAGAGTCTTGAGAAACTTTCCACTACGATTCCAAAGCCTTATTGTTTTGTCCATACTAGCCGCAAGAGTCTGACCATCTGGGCTAAACCTTACAGATCCTCCTATTCCTACTATCTCTGTAGGCTTTTGAGGAATTGATAGAACTTTGAGTGGTCTTCCCTCGGAACTCCAAAGTCTCACAATCTTATCAGTACCAAGCGATGCAATCATCTTTCTATCTGGACTAAATGTTACGCTAATAACTGAACTTGTATGTCCTTTGAGAGTTGTAAATCCTCGCTCGCCCAGATTCCAAAGTTTCACTGTTGTGTCAGCACTAGCAGAAGCTAATGTTTTCCCATCAGGACTGAAGCTGACCTGGCTAACAGTAAAACTGTGTCCTTTAAGGTTTCTAATCCAGATACCATTTCGACTCCAGAGATTGATTTCACCATCCCAACTAGCAGTAGCAATAGTTTTTCCATCTGGACTAAATTTTGCATCGCTCACAAAGTAGCCACCTTTAGCAGGAACTTCTCCATTACTTTTGCTAAAGCTTGGAGGGATAAAGGTTTTTATAAATTTTCCATCACGTTGCCACAGGGTTACTGCTCTTCCTACAGCGGCAACCATTATCTGGCTATCTGGGCTAAAACTGACACTATTAACACCATTGACGGATATATCAGGAATAGATTCGCTAAATGCTACTATCTTAATTAGCTTGCCATCACGACTCCAAAGTTTAACTGTTCGGTCTGTACTTGCCGTAGCAATTATCTGTCCATCCGGACTAAATTTTATATCGTTGATGGCACTTGTATGTGCACGTAACGTCTTTAGTCGAATACCACTTCGGCTCAAGAAAACTACTTTTCCGTCACTTTTCCCATGTATAATAGTTTGTCCATTTGGACTAAAGCTTACTTGGCTAAACAACGCATTTTGGGTCAGCCTATTCTGGATATCTTCATCAACAATGGTATTGATTAAAATTCCATCGTATGTCCAAAGTTTCACAACATCTCCCGTATGAGATGAAGCAATAAGTTGGCTATCTGGACTAAAGGCTACGCTATGGACAGACAGATTAGAATTTTCTAAATTTTTAACAAGTTTTCCTTCAGAGTTCCATAGTTTTATTGTTCCATCCTTACTTGCTGTTATAATTACCTTTCCATTGGGGCTAAAGTTGACGCTAGTTACGTGATCGCGATGTCCTTGCAAACGGTTTTGTTCTCTAACTTCAGTAATAGCTTTCAGAAGAGTTATTGCAACCTCATTTCGGATTTCAGAATTGGTTACAATTGCTCCAATAGGTTGCTTAAGCCGCCTTCCTGTTTTGATAGATTGCATTAGTGCATCCAGCTCCTTCCCTGAGTTCAAAAGTATTTCTGAAGATGTGATATCAGATCTTAACTGAAACTTTTCACTTTCTACCAAAGCCCAGCTAGTTACTCCTAATAAAGACACAATTACTCCAGTAATAGTACTAAGCAAACGAATTCGGTTATTTCGTCTATGTTTAAGACTTTTCTGGAAAAATTCCTGAGCCAGTAGCGACAAAGGAAAACTATTGCTGTATTGCTTGATATAATTATTCGCTGCTACTAATCTTGCACCTTGCAGTAAATAAGCAGATTCCCCACGCTTTTTATTATCTCGCCATGCCTTAGCAGCTTCCTGAATTGGTTGCTGTGTTACCATAGCTTCTCGGTTTTCTTTCAACCACAAACTAAACAAATCCCAATTTCGGATTAGAGCTTCGTGGGTAATGTTAACAACTGCAACTTTTTCTCCGTTAACTTCTTGCTCTGTTGTAACGACTAACTTAGCTGTTGCCAGATGCTTAACCACCTGGTCTACTAACTCTTGGGATTGTTGGGAAGTTACCAAGTCATGTTGACGAACTTGCTTACGAGTATCTTCAACCCCTTCTCCAAGGTAGGTTAGAGATAGAAATATTCGCTTGACTGCTAGTTTTTCTTCATCAGTTTTGAGGGAGTGATAAACCTGATTAGCGTGCTTTTCCAGTGCTTTCTTCACCCCACCCAAGCGGGTATATTCTGACAACACTAGTCGATTCAGGGTTTTGTGTTGCCATAGTTCCGTTAGCGTGTACTGTAACAAGGGCAAATCGCCAGAAGAACCTGCAACATCATCTACCATTTGAGCGACTAACTCACGCTCAACTTCCAGACCCACTTTTTCAGCAGGTTTAAGAATCACCTCCCTTAACTCCCCCTTACTCATTGGCATTACTGTTACTAAATTCTGCTCGATCTGTTGAACTAATCCTGCATATTCTTGTTCAGTACATTTGCCAAAAAAATCTGATCGCATCACCACCACCAGGCAGAGTTTATTGCCCAGGTTCTTAACCGCACTCATCAGGTATTCAAAAAACCTCTGCCGTTCATCCTCTTTATCTTTACTGCCCCGACACTCGGTAAACACTTCCTCAAACTGATCTACCACCAGCACCACGCGTTCAGCAGCTGCGGCCTTGATGATAGGCTCTAATTGATCAGCTTTTACCGCAATTACTTCCTCTAAGCTCTTGAGTGGATGTTCTCCTGGGGTAAACGCTGGATAGATTTTCCAGCGATCGCTACCGGGTATTTTTTCACCTAGCTTTAGCTGATGCAGTAGTCCGGCTCTAACAACTGAAGACTTCCCACTTCCTGATGCGCCCAACACAGCCAGGAAATTACTCTCCAGCACTTGCTCTAAGAGCTGGTTTGTCAGAACTGTACGACCATAAAAATATTGTGGATCTTCGTCGTTAAAGTCAAAGTAAGCTAATCCTTTGTAAGGACAAGTACTAGAACTAATTGACTGTTCGCCCGTCAGGATAATTTGACCGCCTGAATTCGTGCAAACCGGATGCTGAGGGGCATCTTTTAAAGCCTGTTTAACAAAATCAACTAGAGTATAGTTAGTTACCCATTTATCTGGTTGTAGTGTAGGGTCAAGTCCTTGCAGCAAAGCACCACTGAGAACCCCATGCTCTCCTTCTGCTTGTTGGTAAGCAACTTGGAAATCCCTTGAGGCAACAATAAAACATCTATTCCGTCCCTTCTCATACTCCCCTAAATCCGTTTTAGCAAAATTCAGCAATTCACCACTGTGACAGCAATCGAGCCAAACAATTTGTTGCCGTACTGGACTATTATGTAATATTTGGCGCAACCATTGAAGAGATAAACCCCACCTATCCCTACTAGGAAGAGTATCGCTTGTTGCCAAAAAACCCTCTGTGACTCCATCGCCACTTCTCCGCAGACCATGCCCTGCGAAAAACAGCACTGCTGTATCGGGTATATGAGGGCTTTGCGGGTGAAATAATTCAGTGATTGCCTGCTTCAATTCTTCTAATTTGACGAGATCCTGCGGATTAACTTGCAGCTTGTCAGCTTGATTAATTACAGGTAGTCTCTGTACCTGAAATTCTCCATATTGCTCTAGAAGTTGTCCTATTGCTTCTGCATCAGCAGCAGGTGTTTTCAGGTGTTTAGCTCTACTTTTAGGCGTATCCTTTAAAAATGGGTATTGGTTAATACCTACCACCAGTGCTTCTCTTTTCATAAAAAATATGTCTATATTAATACAATAATACAAAATATCTAGCTGAATGAATTCTTCCATTACTAAAACTTTACTAGCTCTGTTGCTTGCTCTGAAAGAACTGAAAGTTCCTTTGAACAGAGACGAACAGGAACTTTTACAAGGTATAGGGGCACAATTGGCTATCCCCGATTACTGGGATTCTACTGAAGAAGAACTAATGACGATGATTGAGGCAAATACTACGTTGCATCATCTTTATCTATCTAACAAAGCTAAACTAGATGCCCTAGAAGGTGTGTTACCACTAGAGTTATTACCTAGCTCTGATGATTTAGTTGCAGAATTTTCTCAAGCAGAGACCAGAGAAGTTGTAACCTTTAATGGTCAGCCCAAGAATATAACTTATAGCCAAACTAATCAGGTTATTGAGTTTACTAGTGCTATCCTGACTACTAAAAACCAAGACCAAACAGTTAAGCAAGTAAGTTCAGTTTTAGAGCCTCTTTCTGACTATATACAAAATTACCGTTATTTTAATACTTACTTTGGTAATCCTAGTAACCGCACGATCATTCCACCAATTGAACCTCTGATTCACGGACAGGTTTATACTTTATTAGTTGATATCAGTCCAGAAAAAAAAGGCATAGATACAGATTCAACCCTTTTCCCTGACGATGTTTTAGCTCAAGTTTGGCATGACCAAGAAACATTATCTCTTGATGTAGTTGTGACTGCTAAAGAACAGGATTTCAGTATAGATACTCCCGTAAAACAGTTAACTTTACCCCGTATTGGTGCTTCCAATAGCATCAAATTTACTGTCAAACCTAATTTACTTGAAGGTCGCGGTTATATCCAAGTGGAGTTGTGCTATCGCGGCTATCTCCTCCAATCTAAGCAAATCACAGTCCTAATTATCGCTGCTGCTGGGTCAGAAATTCCAGAATCTCTGCGTCCACCTCAAACTGCTCACATTAATTTTACGACTACTAACTTACTCACAAATCAGCAATTAGCATTATTACCAGAAAGAGTTCTAACTGTAAATGTAGAAAGGGATCAGCGTGATGGTAGTGTTGATTTCCGCTTTCTCGATCGCACTCAGGGCAATAAAGAGATTGCTTTCTATGATACCATCTTACAACCTGCTGCACTAGGGGAAGCGATCGCCGCAGTTCGTCTACAACTAAAGTTACTTGCCTCTAGTGATGAGGGGTATATGTGGAAAAGTCAGGGAGATATAGAACTACTAAATACCTGGTTGCCTAAACTAGCAGGTGCTGGACGCAACCTTTATCGTGCCATACTGCCGGAAAATAAAAGTCAGACTTTAGGAGAAGATCAGGGAGAAAAGTTACGAGCAGTTTTGCAACCTGGTACAGTGATCCAAGTTAATCCAGTTTCAGGAAATTTAACAATTCCTTGGGCATTGCTATATGAACGCAAGCTTACCACTATTAGCAGTGTTCGTGGTATCTGCAACCATTTTCTAGAGCATGATCTAGATTGTACTGGGTGTCCTTTAAAAAGTGATACTAAGATTGTTTGCCCTCATGCTTTTTGGGGTTATCGTTATGCTATCGAGCAATTACCTGCCTGGACAACTAATGAACTACCACAATTTCTAACATTAGTACGGCAAATTTCCAATGAGGAAACTTTATCTATTAATTTTAATGTGTGGCGTGATTTTAGTTTATGGCAAGACCATTTAGATAAAATTCAACAGATTGGTAAAGTGGAAATTCTCATAGCTGAAGAAACTTCTGTGCTTGAGTATATTTGGGCAGAACATAGTCCTAAACTAGATTTGGTTTACTTTTACTGTCATGGTGGGGTAGATGAATCTAGTAACAGACCTTATCTTAAACTCAGTAATCAAGAAATTGATAGTCTCTTTCTGGATGCTTGCGAGCTAAATTGGCCTCATCACCCATTAGTATTACTCAATGGTTGCGCGACAGGGGATTACAACCCAGAAAGTTATATTAGCTTAATCAATGATTTTCGAGCAGCTGGTGCTAGTGGTGTGATTGGTACTGAGTGTCCAGTTCCAGAAATGTTTGCTGAACCTTATGCCTTTGCCTTATTGACAAAATTATTTCAGGGAGAACCTTTGGGACAAGCTATGCTAACAGTACGGAGGGAAATACTACGGAATAATTTAAATCCCTTGGGTTTAGTATATTCTCTGTATGCACCTCACGAAATTGCTTTAGCTTGTGCTGTTGCCCATTAATAGATTTATTTTAATACTGATAATGAAACGCTGGATTACTGCTACTACTCTGTTGATGTTGCTGGTTTTTCCTACCTCGGCTTTAGCTCAGACTAAGGTAGGAATTCAAGTAGATGCTAAGGATAAACCTTTAAAAATAACGGCTTGGTTGGGTAATGAAAATAACTTCATTGGAAATCTGCGATTAACTGCTGCTGATGGTGATATCCCAAATTTTACGTTTCTAGCTTCGGATTTGAAACGTAAGGAAGGAGATGAAATAATTAGTCGGGAAAAAGTTGAGTTGACGAGTAAGTCTCTACTTTCTGCTGAGGTGCCAAAGGATTTTCAGGTCAAGGTGAATGGCGTTCAACTGCCTGGAACCTATGAGGGTGAGATTGAATTACTGTTACCAGGTCAAAAGCGATCGCAAGCATTGGTCATTCCCTTAACTGTAATAGCAAAAGCTAAACCAGCTGTAGAGCCATTAGGAGGTGCTAAACAACTACAACTTCAGTTAGTTCAGTGCAGTATCGATTGTGGTTTAGCTCATCTTTTACTTCCAGCTAGTGCTTTTCAGGAGCAACGGCAACTCCTTTTGGATAATCCAGTGCTAGCACCTGTATCTCTTAGTAGTGCTGAGGTAGTTTTAGAGGGTAAAAAAACTGGCTACCAAATTACTAAAGAAGTAGTAGCACCTAACCCGCAAGTCTTAGCTGCCAATAAGATTGTCAGTTTGCCTTTGAGTTGGAAGCGATCGCATATTCCTCCTGACCATTATACAGGAGCAGTTTATCTGACTCTGGAGGGGAGGGAAGAACGGCTGTTAATTCCCATTGATTTAAGTATGCGTACGGGGCCTTTTCTACCACTGTTAGTTTTACTGGTGGGTATTGCTTTAGGCAGATTGCTGAAGTATATGCAGTCCAAGGGGATTCCCCAATCTGATGCTTTGGGTAAATTGAATGAGTTGCAACGAGAGATTGCTGAAACTGACCCAGAAGACGAGAAAATTCTCACTCCAATGGTGCAACAAGTCCGCAAGTTAGTTTATCAGATGGATTTGGAAACGGTTAAGGCAGAGTTAGGTGCGATCGCTGGCCGTCTTAACTGCTTGAGAAGTTTACGCACAATGGAGCAAAAGTTGACAGAGAAAAAAGAGCATCCCAAGGTTGGGGGGAGAAGGGGATACTGCAAAAAATTGGTGCAGCGCGATCGCTAATTGCATTGTGGCCGGATGAACAAGGGCAAAGACTGGAGCAAGCTAAAACTCTACTACAAGAAATACAGTCAGAAACGATCAAGTTGGGTAACACAATGATGGGTGCAGACAATGAGCCTAATACTACGATGACAGCAACATCTCAAGAAGCTGGAGAAGCTGTAGCTGCGGTAAACCGTGCTATCCAATTTGAGGCTGGGAAAGTACCAGTTTTGCCAATGTGGGTAGTGCAGTTGAGGCGATCGCTCATTTTTCTATCTGGAGTATCCAGTGAATTACAAGCAGAAGCAACTTTCTGGATTGTCCGACCACTTTTATCTTTCGCTTTGTTGTTTGGCTTATCAGTAGTAGGAATTCGCGCTTTGTATGTAGAAAAGGGTGCAACTTTTGGCGCTGACCCTTTTTCTGATTACTTGGGATTGGTACTTTGGGGATTAAGTACAGATGTAGCCAGTCGTAGTTTCAGTAATTTACCAATGGGAGATGAGAAGAAAGAGTAAGTTTGTATATTTTAATTATCTTTTCCAATTCTATCAAGGAACGTTAGAAACGTTTCACAGGTATATTAGCGGAAGTACCAATTTGTACATTAAGAACAAACTGACCGCTTGCTAATCCTGTCCCTTTCCTAGATGGAGAGGACTCCTCAAAGTCTGAATCGTTGTCTTTGATAAGAAATTGGCCTGCTAAGGAGTTTCCTCGAACAGTAAAATTGCCTCGAATTTGATTGCCTTGCTTTCTTAATGTTCCTTCGCCTTTAACTTCTAATATTTCTAAAATGTTTTGTACTAGCTTTGGAAATTGTGAGACAGTTGGTTCTTGTCTTATTCTTGGTTTTACTCCAATGACTTTGAATTTAATAGGTACTTTTTCATTCAAAAGAGCATCCAAAGCTATCCCTACCTGTCTACCTGCAATATCTAGTATGAGTTCACGAGTAGATGGGTTATAACCTCCAACAACTCGATTGACACTGGTTCCTAGAGAAACGGCAGGAGTGTTGCTGCTGGTAATTGACCCACTGCCACTGATTACTCGTAGATAGTAGCTTGATAGTGGAGCTATTGGTTGCAAACCCAAGGCAATTCGGTGGTCAGCTATTTGGGCAGCCATATCTTCAGCAACTTTCGGAGGAAGGTTAGGAGAAATTGTTTGTTTGGGGTCTAAGAAGTTTTGAACATCTTGTGATCGCGCAATCTGCCTAGAGTCTATGGAAGTAGTTGTATTGTTAGGGAAAGAATATCTTTGTCCAGCTTTTATGGGTATTCCCAGAAACCCATTGATCGATCTAATAATGACAGATCCAAGTAAAACATCGACAATAACGCCACTACCAGAATCAGTTGTTCGGATCAGGGTTTGTTCATTACCTGGTATTATGATTTCTTCTAGGGGTGTGTAAACATTTACTGCACAGCCAGTTAAGTTTTTAGATATAACCTGTTGTGTCAACTCAGACAATAACGTATCCATAAGTGAGCCATTAGTCTGGCGATTGAAAGGCCCTTGAGTACAGACGAAAGACAGATTTAAATCTGGCTCGTCAATATTCCACTCACCCATACTTACAAGAAAGCAGTCGTCACCAAGGCTTGATATTGCACACTTTTGTACAACTTCCTGACAGCTATCATCTAAAACACCTGATTCTGTTAGCAGCGAACTATATCTTGATCTAGCACCACAATATAAAACTGACTCAGGATAAGATTGAGCTAAGTTTAATGATTTAACAGAACTAAAAAAGTTTAAAGAAGGCAATAGGGTTTTCGCATTTTTACTTATTGCAACTCGTACACCATGCTCACAGGCTCTGGAACGGTCATCTGCTTTCCGCCAACCAAAAGTAATAGTACCGCCCATAGCTCTACATGGCAATTTATATTCAGCCACAGTAGGCTGTGGGACAGTTCTTGCTATCAATCCTCCATGTTCCAAAACCTTCTGTTTATTACTAAACATAAAACTTAACGTAGCAAAGCGCTCGCCAGATGGTACTATCAGTGCATCTCTATACTTTTCCAGCCGCGTTGTTCCAGCTACAACAGGTTGTGTACGCTCATTTTCACGCCTGAAACGCAAAGATTCTCTTCGAGAATTAGTTCTACCCTCAACTTTAGTAATAAGGGCAGCATCAGGAATTCTGGCATCACCACTTTGAATAACCATTACCAGAATCCATAATGGAGTAAGTATTATTGTAACAGTACGGTTGAGGCAATAGGGTTGATATGTTTTCTTCATTGCATTGTCTTACCAATTTAAGTCTCAGGCAATTTTACAAATCTAAGGGTTGTTACGTGTTGGGTTTGAAGCTATTTTACAATCATCAAGACGACTAATTGCAATCTCAGCAGGAGAATCAAATAATAAAAAAGTTAGAGTATTTTTTTGAAGTTCATCACAGGCAGGTTCTTCATATTTATTTTCTGCTCCATACCAACCACACTTATTGTTTGTTAATTTACGCCATAAAGCTTCAATTTCTCTGAGAGTTTCGCAAGGCATTAACTCTGCTTCTTCTTGATTTTCTATTAAACCAGTATTATTTAAATCTGCTCCAGTTTCACGTACTATGATTTTATATGTTGTTCTCAGAGCACCCTCTGTATATTGGTTTTCATAATCTCTTACTTCAGAGTTATTTTTGAGTTTTCCTACTCCATATTTTTTGAAGTCAGCTTCAATATGGGGTAATCGTTCTTCATGAAGTATTTTTATTAGAGATTTTTCGGCATTCGCTTTAATTTCTATAATTTTTAGTTTATCTTTTTGAATATTTATAAACATTTTCGGAGTTTCTATAATCTGCCTTTGTAGCTTATTAATTTCTGTTAAAACTTTCCGATATAAGGCGATTGATTCAAATATTTTTTCTTTATTTCGGATTCCATTTACCATGTTTTCATTCTGGCGATTGTCTGCAATTAAAAGAACTTTAGGTAAGTATATTAGAATCTCTGGTGCAGTTATATCACTATTAATTGAAACCTTTTCAATAGTTTTTAAAGACTGCTGCTGCTCCTGCCAAGCAAATGTTCCAGAAATTAGGATACCAATTAGTGCAGCAACTACAGTAAATATAGTAACCTGAGCAGATTTTCGTGCTTTTCTTGCTTGTTCTAACTCTCGCTGTATACGTTCTTTCTCTTCTTTTTTAAGGCGATCGCGCTCTTTCTGACTAGCCTCTATTAACTCACAACTCAAACCTGACAGCGGTATAATATCAACTTGCTCTTGCAAAAACTCCTCAGCTTCCTCTAGCCTCAACCCTACAAGCAGATATCCATTAACCTTCCCTTTATCTCGCCATTCCTCAGCCGCCGCCGTAATTCTGCGCTCAGTTCTAATCGCCTCTCGATTATTATCCAGCAACTCTTGCAACCTTGACCAATGGCGAATCAAAGCTTCATGAGCCACATCTACTACCGCCACCTTCTCTTTACCTCTGCGTTGTTCGCTCGTGACGATTAACTTTTCCTCTGCCAGTTTTTGAATTACTTGCTCTACCAACTGTGCCGATTTATTCAAAAAAACTAAATCTCGCTGCGGAACTTGCTTGCGCGTATCTGGTGTCCCTTCCCCTAACTGAGTCAAATTAATAAAAATCAGGTCTGCTATTTTTTGTTCTTCAACTGAAAATTTTTTGTAAGTTTGTTCTGCCAAATTCTCTAGGGTTTTTCGCACCCCACCTAATTGGTGATAACTGTCTAGCTTCAACCAATTTAATGTTTGCCGTTGCCAAAGCTGCTCTAAAGTATAAGACAACAAAGGCAGCATTCCCGGTTCGGCTTCTTGGGTAGGTTGTTCTACTGCAATTCCTAAATCTTGGAGAATAGCATTGATTAAATTCTCTTCAATCTTCCGCCCTAATTTTGCGGCTGGTTCGCGAATTGCTCGCTGTAACTCTTCCACAGACATAGGAGTTACCATGACTAAATTGCTTTCTATTAAATCAGCCAGTTCATGATATGCCGCACACTTACCTAAAAAATCATCACGCATGGCAAATATGAGGCAGAATTTATCTGCTGTATGTTCCAGCGCCCCTAATAAACTAGCGATAAACTGCTGGCGATCGCTGGGATTTTGACACACTGTAAAAATCTCTTCAAACTGATCGACAATTAATAGAGTGCGGGGCGATCGCGATGCTTTAATTAATCTTGCTAGTCCTGTTGCTCCTTCATTTATTGCATCTTCGGCTATTTTCAACTGTTCTGCACGCTGGATATCTGTGACTGACTCATCCAAAAAAGCCGTCGCTAAACTTATCAAAGGTTGTTCTCCGGGAGTAAAAATCCGAATTTTCCATTCCTCTGTTCCCGGTAATCGCCGCTGTTGCTGTAATTGGTAAATCAACCCCGCCCGCAACAGAGAAGATTTACCACTCCCCGATACCCCCAATACGGCTAAAAAATTTCCCTTCCCCACTTGAATACTTTGAATTAGCTTTTGGGTTAATAGTTCTCGCCCATAAAAATAATCAGCATCTGCAACTTCAAAAAAGCGTAACCCTTTGTAAGGACAAACTCCATCTGGGATATCGATCAGAACATCTTCCTGTTCACCAGTGAGAATAATTTCTTGATTGGGGTTATACCATATCGGCTGTTGGGGAATATCTTTCAGGGTTTGAGCAATATACTCAATCAATTTGTCATTGTTAACTAAACCATCTGGCTGTTGTCTGGGATCTAATCCTTGCCAAAGTGCTTTGGAAAATACCCCATGCTTACCATCAATATCTTCCTCAGCTAGTTCAAATTCTCTCGATGCAGCAATAAAAAACCGCGTTTGTTCTTGTAGTGATGTCCCTAAATCTGCTTGGGCAAAATTGAAGAGTTCACCACTGTAACAGCAATCTAGCCAAACTATTTGCTGCTTGACTGGACTTTTTTGCAACAGTTCTCGCAACCATCGCAAAGAAACACCCCACTGATTTTTTCGCGGATCGACATCGCTGGCAGCCAAAAAACCTTCAGTTATCCCGCCGCGATTTTTGCGTAAACCATGACCAATAAAATATAACAGCGCTGTTTCTGGAATATTTTCGCCCACTGGGTTGAATAACTGAACGATCGCATCTTCTAAAGTCTCAGATTTGACCAAACCATCAGATGTGACTCGACGCTGTTCACCCTGAATCGTTTCTGGCAGTCGCCGCACGCGAAAATCACCATATTCTTCTAAACGTTGCGCGATCGCTTCGGCATCGTTAGCAGGGGTAAAAAGATGTTTCGCTTTGCTTGTTGGAGTATCTTTTAAGAAAGGATACTGATTAATTCCTACTACCAGTGCATCTCGATTCATTAGTTTGAGACTTATTTTTAGTCCATACAATTGTTTTATAGCTAATTTCAAAAATTCTCAACATCTTCTGAACCCACAATTGAAGGGCTGGCCTTTGTAGAACTGGACGTTGGGGTCAATCTCCAGTAAATAGATATAGTCTCGTTCGATTTATGATTCCCACCAGATCATGGTGTTCATTTTCATTGAAGGGAATTTCCCAATGACTTTCTTTGATCCAATACTGGTAATCCTTCTTACCCCGATTGCCAAAGTCTTCCTTGCTTTATATAAAATTGAGTGAACTTTACAAGCTCCCATTTTCACTTTGTCTGCAACAAATTTTCATTTAGTCTGCGACATTTTCACTTTGTCTGCGAACCGACACAGCAAAGAAACTTTCATTATAAAATTCTTGATATCACAACTGATATCACCATGAATAACAAGACCCCACCCAGCCAAATGATCCGCGTGCCTAATGTACTAATTCCTATAGTACAAAAACTCTCAAAAATTCACCGTGATGGTCACACAACGGCGTTACTGCAAGGGTTACAGGAATTGATTTCGCAGTTTGATAGCAGTGCTAAACTGGAAGCAACCACCGAGTTACAGGAGGTGGAGGAGAAATTGGGGCAACTGGAAACACACCTTTGCCAGCAAGACGAACAGCTGTCCACTAAACTAGAAACTATTGCCAAGCACTTAGAAAAGATTGAACGGGCTATAGCTTCTGGTAGATACAGTAACTCTAGACCTCGGAGTTCAGCGTATCCATACCAGTATCAACAAGCTGTAGAAATCAACTCCTTCCCCAATGAAAATTTAGCACAGAGATTGGGGATGACACCGCAGAGTTTAATTAATGAACGGGAGACCAAAACTGAACAGGAATTTATCAGCTGGTCTAGGAATCGAGATCCTAGTGGGTTGGGCTGGAAATTTCAGGCAGAAGATGGGTTGTATTATCCAGTTCGGCAGTAGGAGGTTAGTAACTAGCTAGTATTTTACTAACAAATGCTAACAATAATTGTTCACAGTCTATTAATCCTCTGTTATATCTATTTTTACTAATTCCAATAAACCCTGTCTAATTACCTGTTCAACTAACTCACTTCTAGTAATGCCTAATTTCTCGGATACCCTATCAAGTTCTGTGGAAGCAGTCTCAGTTAGCATGATCTGATACCTCTGCTTTGGTTCACCATATTTGTCTTTCTCAGCTTTTCTTGGTCTTACCACTGGCTATACACACATCAATACCTCCACACTTTACAAATTTATGGGCAACACCATATACACACTTACACATCTACATATAAAATAAAAATAAGGCGACACCTACGCTGCACTTTGTGAATCTTGACAGGTAGGTAAATCGCCTTAACCCTTACAGGTAAATCAATCATGACACAAATCCAAAATTTTCTCGCCAGTGCTAATGACACCACAGTAGTCAAAGAACAACCCAGTAACAGAGAACCATTAAAGCATTTATTAATTGGTTCAAAGAGAACTGTTACCAGTACAATTCATCATTTACAGGTAATTGGTTATGCAGATGTTGGAGATTGGAGTGAACCTATACCCACTGGTAATGTTGGGGAGTTCATGAGTATTTTGATCAGACAAATCCTGATTAAATAACAAGAAATAACCAGTGTTGCCAACTAATTAAGAATTATTTTGACAGGAGGAGGTTAAACCCTTCTGTCAAAATAATTTTATGGATTTCTTCCTAGTTTAACTATTTTTGATGCAGATAAATACAGATAAATAATTGTGTATCTTGTTTTTCCATTTCTCTTCAAGAAAATATCTACATCTCCAATGAATAAAATCTAAAATTTTGACAGATCAAATAGAGATAATTGACCAACAGAAACATTACCCTTACCACCACGATGATAATTAAGGTGGCATCCAGAACAGACCGGGATCAGGTTCTCAACCCTGTTATCGGCAGGATTCATATTGTGGTGATGCACTTGCAGGTTATAGGCACGGGGTTTAATATTGTCAGGTGGTTTTTCACCAGGACGTAAGCAAACACGACCGCATTTTTGACAAGACCAATCAGCTTTTTCTTTAATGTTTTTAGCTAATTCTTTCCAGTGCTTTTGGTACACCATGATTAAATTAAACTTTAGGATTGTGATATTATATTATTATAAAATAAACAACAACATTTTTTTGTGATTTAATTTTTAGCTTCTGCATTCAGCAATCAAGGTTCAGCTAGAAGTTGAAAAACTGAAGATTAGATGTAAATTCCTCATCAAAGAAAGAGAATTCAAGATTCAGTAAGTAGGTGGGTGGGAAAATTTATAACTATGTCATTGCGAAAGGAGCGAAGTGAAGCAATCGCAACGGTTTCGAGCATTTTACATTTCGTTACATAGTTAGGTTTATTTGAGCCTACCTACTTAGTCAGAATATCTCATCTTTGTATTGAATTTTGAGCTTAAAATGAAAATCATCACCCTGGATGCAAGGAAAACTCACCATGACAGTTACTACTGCTAAATGGAGTTTAGACGACTATCATCGCATGATTGAAATTGGCTTTTTAGCTAGTCGTCAGGTTGAACTACTAAATGGAGAAATTATCAACATGGCACCGGAAGGACCAGAACACGCACAAATTAATACTGACTCTGCTGAGTATTTGCGGGAATTACTCGGTTCAAAAGCATTGGTAAGAGATGCAAAACCTATTACTATTGGTGAAAGTAATTCAGAACCAGAACCAGATTTAGCACTCTTTTGAACCACAGCGTGCTATTTATCGCAGTCGCCATCCTTATCCTGAAAATATATTTTGGTTAATCGAATATTCTAAAACTACCCTGAATAAAGATTTAGATGTAAAACGCAAAACCTATGCTGCTGCATCAATTCCTGAATATTGGGTAGTAGATTTAAAGAATCAACAAGTAAAAGTGTTTAGAGAGCCAATAAATGGTGATTACTCCCAAGAATTAACCTTGACTTTAGGTGAAATATCTCCGTTAGCATTTCCAGAAATTTTAATTTCTATTCAACGTTTGCTACAAGGGTTTTAAGTAGGTAGGCGTTAAAAATTGTCGTTATGGCAAGGCAGGGAGCAGGGGGAATGGAAAGAGAGCCTATTAAAAGTAAAAGTCATGAAGACTTGGAAGTATATAAAATGGCTTTAGATGTTGCCATGAAAATTTTTGAATTATCTAAAAAGTTTCCTGTTGAAGAGAAGTATTCATTGACAGATCAAATTCGTAGATCATCACCGTCTGTCTGTGCAAATCTGGCAGAAGCATGGAGAAAACGTCGTTATGAGGCTGCTTTTATTGCTAAGTTGAATGATGTAGAAGCAGAAGCAGCAGAAACTCAGACTTGGCTTACTTTTGCTGTGAAATGTGGTTATTTAGAAGTTGATACAGGTAGAGAACTTTATAGAACCTACAACCAAGTATTAGGCATTCTAGTAACTATAATCAACAATCCATCTCCCCGCTCCCTGCCCCTTTTCCTCTTTGTGCGCCATGGCGCACATTTCTTCTCAAAACCTCGGCAACACAGTCCCCGTTCCCGCATCCTTTTTAGAACGAACATAGGTCTTAGTCGTATCACTCTTACTATGCCCCAACTGGTCTTGCACCTCAAACAGTGATTTACTATCCACCGCCCGCGACGCGTGGGAATGGCGTAACCAGTGGCAAGAAAACTTCACCTTCGCCACATAAGATATATCCTGAATTAACCTTTTAATCGCTCGGTCACTCAATGGCAAACCCCGTTTTTTCGGGTCAGGTGACAGATTCGGAAACACTGGCATCTTCTCACCTGCCATCCCTCGGTACTTCTTAAATATCAGCGAAGTCTGGTGGTCCAAACCAATCTCCCGGTACTTCCCCCCCTTCCCCCGAAACTTAATTGTGTAATATCCCCTATACCTATCTGACGGTATCGGGTCGGGCTGCCATTTAAAGTTGTGCCAATATAAACCCGGATAATCTTCCTTGGGTTGACCCGGCTTATCACCAGGAACCGTCACCCGACCCACTTCACCCACCCGCATCCCACTATAAAAAAGCAAAGAAAAAACTAGCCAGTGCTGTTCCCCCAATCGCTGGGCAACATCAGCCAACTGCGCCATCTCCCAATCTTCGAGATAACGCTCTGCCTTCGGTAAGTCACTGAAATTATCGTAATTTATGGTACTGGCGATATTCCGTAAAAAATAGCCAACATTCTCCCCATGCCCATAACTCCAAAGAGATCGCAACATTAGCACCTGGTTAGATTTAGTATAAGGGGAAACCTCACCCCAACTAGCGATAAATTCCAGTAACTTTGGTGGCTGAACTAATCTCAAATCCCGTACACCTTGATTTTCCAACCAAGCGAGTAATTTTTGACCAAAGCGATAGTATTTTCGCTTAGTTTGTTCTCGATTTTGCGACCCTGCCCAAGCCAAGATCAACTCCTCATCATTTGCTACAGCAGGTGTGCGGTAATAATATTGACGAATTACCGACTCTACTAATTCGGCGGTCACAGGTTGAGCAGTATCACGAGATACAACTTTACTGGAGGAGGGAGGGAGAATTTCTACCGGGCTAACCTCAACATTAGTGATATCCATGAAAGAAATAACCATCACATAACAACTAACATCTAGCTTCCTGGAAGGACTCTTTCAGGAAGCTTTTATTTTATTCTACCCTTCCGTGGATATGCAGGGAACTTCATGTCTAACTTGGCGTTCGCTCGTTGGCAAAATGTCCACAATTTGTGGACATTTGAATTTTGAATAAATTTGGCGGTGCAATATGGTTAACGCACCAAAAACGATCTGGTGCGTGCGGTTACGGGGGAGCTTGAACTGGGGCGGAGTACAAGCGTCCTGGAGGGGTTTCTCTACGAGACGCTCCGCTCCACTCCACGCAACAGGAGAACGGCTAAATATGTAGCACCGAACTGTGTACCGACATTATTGAAATTGACCATTGGCTCTGTTGAAGCAAAAGCCGCGACTCTATACTGGACAGGATTATTAACCTCGATTTTGCTAATCGGTTTGGCTATGTGTGCGATCGCATCGGACGCACAAAAACTTTATTGATCACAATGTTACTTTATGCCTTAGGGACATTTTTTTGTGCCTTTGCACCAAATATGGAAGTTTTAGTGTTTTTCCGCGTTATTGCTAGTTTAGGCATTGGCGGCGAATGGGCAGCTGGTGCATCGATGGTGGCAGAAGTGATGCCAGAGCGATCGCGTGTTGAAGCTGGAGCATTGCTGTATACTTCCGCACCGATGGGCTTATTTTTAGCCACATTTGTGAATTCACAAATTGCGGGTGTGTTGTTAGCAGGAAATCCGTCTACATCTTGGCGGTATGTGTTTCTTTGTGGGTTGACTCCCGCGCTCATAGCATTTATGCTCCGGATGTTTAGAGTTCACCTCACACCCTTACCTCTTATTGAAAATCCCATTTTTTCGTTCAGTATTTCACTACCTTAAAAGCGACGCAAATGCACATCACATCCGCTACGCTGAGGGGGGAGTATATCGTGAAAGAAAGATGAAAACTAGAAAACTTGGTAAACAAGGATTGCTTGTTTCAGCACTGGGACTTGGTTGTATGGGAATGTCTGAGTTCTATAGCGGACGTGATGAGCAAGAAGCAGTAGCTACCCTGCACCGCGCTTTGGAACTTGGGGTTAATTTTCTCGACACCGCAGATATGTATGGACCATTTACTAATGAGCAGTTAGTTGGTAAAGCCATCAAAGACCACCGAGAGCAGGTTATTCTGGCAACAAAGTTTGGCAATATGCGAGGTGAAGATGGCAGTTTTCTGGGTGTCAACGGTAAACCAGAGTATGTCCACTCCTGCTGTGATGCTTCTTTAAAACGGCTGGGGGTGGAAGTGATTGACCTCTACTATCAGCATCGGGTTGACCCCACTGTGCCGATTGAAGACACCATTGGTGCAATGGCAGAATTAGTGCAGCAGGGTAAGGTGCGTTACATTGGGATGTCAGAAGCGGCTCCGTCCACAATTCGTCGTGCAAATGCTGTTTACCCAATTACAGCATTGCAAACAGAATACTCGCTCTGGAACCGTGACCCAGAGGATAAAATTTTACCCACTGTGCGGGAGTTGGGAATTGGGTTTGTTCCCTACAGTCCTCTAGGACGTGGTTTTTTATCAGGTGCAATCACTAGTCCTGATGACCTTGCGGCTGATGACTATCGCCGAAAATCTCCCCGCTTTCAAGGTGAAAATTTCGACAAGAATCTGCAATTAGTGGAACAGGTGAAGGTAATTGCTACTGAAAAAGGTGTAACTCCTAGTCAACTGGCTTTAGCATGGCTTTTGGCTCAAGGAGAAGATATTGTTCCTATTCCTGGTACGAAGCGCCGGACTTATTTAGAAGAAAACGTTGCCGCAGTGGAGATTATTCTCACCCCAGAAGAATTGAATCGCCTAGAAAGTGTAGCACCCAAGGGTATAGCAGCAGGCGAACGCTACCCTGATATGAGTACTGTCAACCGTTAACGATAGCTTTATTAAACTTTAGTTGTTGTTTTTGGGCGACAAAGCAAGCGGGGCGGAGGCAAATTTCCGGTGGGGATTATTTGGTTGTCTCGAGAGATTTGGCAGTAGCATTAAAGTTTATTGAAGATAGTGTTGCTCTCGTTATGGAAGAAACAAATCCTGGTAATGGCAAAATTCCATCTGGTAAAAAAACGCGACGGAATTTTTTGCTCTATATGGTGGGAAGTAGCTTCACCTCAGTAGTCATTGGATATCTGTTTCCCCAAGCCAGCCAAAGTCGTGAGGTAGACTTAGAAACCCTTTGCTCATTGTTCCCCTACAATTCCCGTTGTCAAAATTACCTTCCTGGAGTTGAGGGACTGGATATCAATGGCAAAGCGATTCAGGTTAATACATTGCTAACAACTGCTACCCCCGGAATTCCCATTCCCGTCAAGGGATTGCCAGATGGCAGTGTTGATTATTTGATCATTAAAGATGGACCCAAAATTGCTGAGTACGCCATCCGTCCGATTTGTACCCATTTAGGATGTACTGTGAAGTGGCATCCCCAGGAGAATCACTTTATTTGTCCTTGTCATGGTTCTCAATACGATTTTCAGGGTAAAGTCGTTCATGGTCCGGCTAGGCGTTCCTTGCCGCTGCTGACGGTAGTAGTTAAGGAGAATCAAGTTCGTTTGGTTGATGTCCCACCAGCAAGGGATCTTCGTTAACAGCAGCGTGGTAAATCTGGTTGGGTAAGTAGGTGAACGTAAATAATTCTTCTTGGGATAAGGCATGGGAGCAGGGGGAAAGAGTTTGAGTTTTCTTTACATACCTTTAAATTTTTCTGTTCACCTACTTAATAGGCATCACCGTGTTGGAAACGACGATTTTTCGTAAAAACTACTAGCAGCATAAGCGTAGGGTCTATGAGAATTTTGATAATTGAAGATGACGAGCGCATTGCTAAACCTTTAGCTGAGTATTTAAAACGACAACACCATATTGTAGATATAACAACCGATGGAATTGAGGGGTGGGAATGGTCTGTGTCAGGATTATATGAGTTAATTTTATTGGATTTAATGCTGCCTAAATTAGATGGAATCACTTTGTGTCAGCGGTTACGTGCTGCTGCATCTAATGTCATAATATTCATGCTGACAGCACGAGATACAACAGACGATAAGATTATTGGACTTGATGCTGGTGCTGATGATTACTTAGTTAAGCCATTTGAATTAAAAGAGTTAGCAGCCCGCATCAGGGCTTTAGCCCGAAGAAGTCCAGATGTTCGCGCACCAATTTTAATTCACGGTGATTTACAACTAGATCCCACAACCCAACAGGTTACTTATGCGGGGAGTATGCTATCGTTAACTCCTAAAGAATACATGATATTAGAATATTTTTTGAGAAATCCAAATCGAATTGTGACTCGTTCGACAATCCTTGACAAACTCTGGGAATTTGACAAATCTTCAGGAGAAGGAAGTATAAAAACTCATATTACAAATTTGCGGAATAAACTTAGAGCTTCTGGAAGTTCAGAGGACTTGATTGAAAATGTTTATGGTATTGGTTATCGTCTAGGACATAAGTAAAATAATCAAAATTCAAATAAACATTTGAATACTGATTTATATGTACAGCAGACAATCTGTCATCCCAAATAAATATGAAGTTACATAGAAGAGGATTTAAAAAAGAATTGACCGAAAATAAAAGCAGATAAAAACTGATTAATTAATGGATTTCATAATTAAACCACGTCTACTTTGAAACCCATAGTTTTTTTGATCGGGTTTGATTCGCAAATCCTATACTCTTCCCTGTTCCCTCTTAAAAAACTCAAGTTCTCAACTTGGATAGGGTTTATGTGCAAACTCACATAAAATTGTTATCAGCTAATAACTAATAATTTGATAGCCGTAAAAATGTGTTTCAAAAAATTCGATATCGTTTATTGTTGTCTTACTTGCTGGTGTTCGCATCTCTTTTAGGAATATTTGCAATCGCAGTTCGAGTTGCTTTTACTCGCAGTTTGACTGCACAAATAACAGATAAACTCACAGCCATAGGCAAAGTTGCGGTTGCAAATGTAGAGTTTGAAAAAGGTCATCTTGCAGTTGAAAGTGACTTTCATCCCCAAGACTTGATTGCTTATCATCAAGCATTACAGTGGTTTGATAGTCAAGGAAATTTGATTACTCAACAAGGAAAAACTGTCTTAACCTTACCTTTTTTACCTAACAAGATTATACAAGTTCAGAATGGTAAAATTCCCATCCAAGCAGTGACTGTACCAATCATCAAAAATGATCATGGTGAAGTAGTTGGATATGTGAGGGTGAGTCAATCTTTAGAAGAATTTCATGAAACTCTCGAAAAACTAGATTGGGGATTGGGTGGTGGAATTATTATCACGTTAGTTCTTAGTAGTATTAGCGGAATTTTTCTAACTCGTCAAGCAATGCAACCAATTGAGGATAGTTTTCAAAGACTCAAACAGTTTACGGCTGATGCTTCCCATGAACTACGTAGTCCATTAATGGCGATTAAAATTAATGCTGAGTTACCGCTAGAATATCCAGAAGAAATAAGTCCCAAAGATGCAGAAAAGTTTCAAGCGATAGTCAGTGCAACTAACCAAATGACTCGTCTAACAGAAGATTTACTATTATTGGCACGCACCGATAAAATTCCCAATCAGCATCCAGATATTATTAATATAACACCAATATTAGAGAATTTAATCCAACTATATAAACCCCAATTTGCAGCTAAAAAAATTAATTTTACATCTCAATTAGTGGGAAATCTTCAGTTAATAGGTGATTCAGTCCAATTAACGCGACTCTTTACTAATTTAGTTGAAAACGCCATCTATTACACACCGTTAGGAGGCACAGTAGAAATTCAAGCTAATCGTGTCAATTCCCAGATTTACGTTAAAGTAAAAGATACAGGTGTAGGAATTGCACCAGAGGATATAGATAAGGTTTTTGAGCGGTTTTGGCGAGCAGATCAGTCTCGTTCTTATTGGTCAGGTGGTTCTGGTTTAGGACTGTCTATAGCTGTTGCTATTGCTCAAAATCATGGTGGCTTAATTAATGTCACCAGTCAATTAGAAGTTGGTAGTTGTTTTATTGTCCGTTTACCAACTTCCTGACTATTAATTACTTACCATCATCATTGGTTTCGCGGTCATTATCTTTAACTTGAATACTGCTTTTTGGATGAGTAGCTTCATTTTTCTCATCTTTTTGATTGGCATCTTCAGTATAAAGAACTTTACCATTGCCAGCATCAACTGTAACTTCTTGCTGACCAATTTCTACAGCATAAATTAGACTACCATCTTCGTTTTCCAGTTTGACACTTTTTACTTTACCTCCCACAGAAGCTTCAGCAGCTTGCTGTGCTTGTTTGGCTGTAATTTTAGCTAGTGGTTGCAATTTTGCAGCGTCTTGTACATCATCATTTTTTTCACCATTACTGGCTTCAGCAACTTGGATAGTATTATGATGTTGACTGGCAATTTCTACTGAAGATTGTGGTTGTTTCGCAGATACAACTCTCGACAATCCAGCAAATCCTAAAGCACCTACACAAGCTACTGCTAAAATAATTTTTGTTGAAGTTTTCATACTTATTAAATCCCTGTAGTTCTCGGTTTATATTTTCACAATAGATAATAAAAATTCAGAAATAGTCAAGATTTGGGTTGAGTTTAATAAATTAAATATCAAATATATTTCAATACCGTTGCCAAAAACCTGAAACCCTATTGATATCGTAACGATTTTATTGGGTTTCAGCCCTATATTTGAAAAATTGGCAAAGGTATTGATATTTAACTAAATATTTTAGCTATTTTAAATGCTTTTTTCAGAAAAAATTCCGGTTTCAATCAAATCTTGACTATTTCTTGACTTTTACCGTCTAAAGTATAATTACTCAGTAGTTTTTGAGAATACAGCTAATTTGAAGATGTGATGTAATCTCACTTTTACAGACAAATAAAGAAAGAGAAAGATCATGCAAAAGATATTAAATAGAGTTCCAGCAGTGACAATTAACTTCTGGATTATTAAGGTTTTAGCAACCACCGTAGGTGAAACCGCCGCAGATTTTCTATCAGCAACTTTGAATCTTGGTTTAGGAATGACATCCTATATTATGAGTGCGATTTTACTAATTGCACTGTTGAATCAATTTAAGATTAAACGCTATGTTCCAGCAAGTTTTTGGTTTGTGGTTGTTTTAATAAGCATTGTCGGCACACTCATTACTGATAGATTAGTAGATGAGTTTGGAGTAAGTTTAGTTACAACGACTGTGATTTTTAGCATTTGCTTATTAGTAATTTTTGCGCTTTGGTATTCAAATGAAAAAACATTAGCCATGCACTCCATCAATACCATGAAAAGAGAGCTTTTCTATTGGGTAGCTGTTTTGTTTACATTTGCTTTAGGCACTGCAACAGGAGACCTGTTAGCAGAGTTTTGGAAATTAGGTTATACACAATCAACACTAATATTTGGCGCTGCAATTGCCATCATAGCTATCGCCTATTATTACTTCCAGTTGAATACAATTTTAGCATTTTGGTTAGCTTACATCTTGACTCGTCCTCTAGGGGCATCTCTGGGCGATTTACTATCTCAACCTAATACAAATGGAGGCTTTGGTTTTGGTACAGTTGGAACTAGTATGCTTTTTTTATCTATAATTACGAGTTTGGTTATTTACTTAAGCCTTAAACAGAAAAAACCAGCGTTACTACCGATTGAGCGACAAGATTAACTAGAGATAACAATAATGATGCCTTATTAAACTTAGGTATTTTTTATAAACGATGAATAATATTAAATTATGCTTCGACAAATTTATAATTTATGGTTGCGTTATATACATCCTCGTTTAGCTCCCTTAATTGCCACAATTGGGATTGTTGGACTTGCTAGTTGTCTGCTCATTCTTTTTGTTTTAGCAAAATTGGCTGAAGAGGTTTTGGAGGGAGATACTTTTGCTTTTGATACTACTTTTTTGTTATGGCTACATCAGTTTGCCAATCCAAATTTAGATAATTTGATGCTGTTTCTGACAAATCTTGGTAATCCTAGTACAGTGGTTATAGTTGCAGGTATTACTGTCTTATTACTTTGGTGGCGAAGTTACCGAGAAGAAGCGCAAGTTTTTGTATTTGCTTGCTTGGGAGGATTAATTTTAAATACAGGGCTAAAGTTGTTTTTTTCTAAACCTCGCCCTGAACTGTGGCATCGTTTGATTTCGGAAAAATCTTTTAGTTTTCCTAGTAGTCGTGCAAAATAAATTATAGGAGGCGGTGCGATCGCTCACCGTCAGCAAGCTGCGCGACATCAACGAATTCCCCCTGAAGTTGAATCGGCTTATTCAAATAGTATTCGTAATATAAATTTAGATTCTGTTATAAAAATTTACTTTAATCTAGCCCGGTTTTCCAGTCATTCTCAATAAATCTTAATTATTGAGAATACAGTCTCTCTTCCTACAAGCCTCTAACCCTTTTGAAGGATTTTCTTACATCGAACGCAGGTGTTATCGGAGGTTTCAACTGCATTTTGTGATCCATGGATCACATTTGTTGATCCAGGAATATTTGGGGATTGTGATCTTCGGTGCTATTTTTATGGTGTAGCTGACAAGTAGGCTTGGCGATACTTCTTCTTTTTCAACGAAGTTGCTTCTCTCTTTGACCATTGCTTAACAGGAGTCAGTTGTGGAACATCTGTAAACTGGTAACTCAATGATTCATTTCCACTTAACTTTGCTACCACATTACCAATAAAGCGACAACAGCGTTGTGGCTGACTAACTACTTGTTCCTCTGCAAACCTAATTATTACCCATCCAGCATCCACAAAACACTTATTCCTATAATCATCATCGCCAATAAAATGTGTTGGTTCTCCTGTAGAAAAACAATGGCTTTCATCCACTTCAATATCAAGATATAGCTCACTTGTTGGCTCTACAATTACAAAATCTGCGGTGTAAGGACGATCATGACCACTTGGTAGCATTTCTTGTTGGGAATGCACCCAATCACCAAAATAATATTTTAGCACTTGTCCAAACCGTTCTTCAGCAGCACCCACAGTCACGCTACCACTACCATTCGGTTTAATACAAGGAGAGAGATTTTTAGTATCAGCGAAGATGGGAATTAAAATAATAGGATAAACTGGAACTGATTTAGTCACCATTGTTGCGTATAAGTAACAACACTTCCAATACCTTTTGATTAAGGGGGAAAAGTTATAATTCCTTTGCGCTGCGCGCCTCGGTATAATTCTTTCTTTAAACTGGGCTTTAAACCCAGAACTAAAGTTTTAATTGATACTCATAACCTTCTGCCCCCTGCCTCTTAACTCCTGCCTTTTTGTAAATTGTGGACTAATCAGAAAAGTATTGATTATAATCCTATTTTAAAGACACTCTTCTTACTCTAAATCTGTAACTTAATCTATTTTTATTTACATTCTGCATCTATCATTTGATAGAAAGAAATTACATAGTTTAATCCTAGCTAAAACCTCAAATTATCATTAGAATTTGGCTATACAAATCAGATTTAAATCTTGTTACAGCAGAAGGCAGGAGGTGAAACACCGTTGCTGCTTGAGTTTTGATTCTCAGTTTGTACCTCCTAAGTACGCTGTAAGTATGCTTAAACTCTCATCAATGTCAGCCAAATTTTTGGCTAATCTGGATTTTCAAAGATTCAATAATCATACAGAATTGGTATAAATCTAGTACAGCACGGCACAAGTGAACTTCAGATAACTGAAAAGCTCAATGCCGTATTCATTTTGACTTTCGCACTGCGGTACTAATCCTATAAAAAGCTTGTGGATATAATAATATGGTATCCTTATTCTTAGCAAAACTGACTAACTTCATCACCACAGGAGAGCCTGTGATTATTTGTGAATCTCCTGTACAAGAAAGATATCGAATGCTCCGCTCTCTTTGCCAGTATTGCTCAAAAATAGGCATTAAGTGCTATCTATGGAATTTAGGACAAGAGATAATTAAGGAAATTGAATGCTTTGATAATGTGCATCTAACTTTTAAAGATTTTGATGAATATACTCCGAGACCAATAAAGGAAGTAAAAAACCAATTTAGTATTTTGAAATTTTGGGAATGTTTTCAGGGAGAAGGAGTATTAATTATTGAGAATCTGTACCCTTGGATTAGTGCTAATGTAGCCCAAGAAACGCAGTTTTTCTTAATATCTGAATGGGTGAAATCAAAGTTGCTCAATCTTTCCTTCTCCCAAACTACTGTTGGTAAAATCAAATGCGCTATTCTTTTAGGTTCTCAAGCTAACTTACACCCAGAACTTGCTGCTCAAATCCCTGTAGTTACTCAAGAATTGCCTAATATCTCAGAAATTACTACAAGTCTTAATGAGGAAGAAGAGGGAATTTTACCATCAACTTTGAGCGAAATGGATAAAACTACAATTGTCCGTAGCGGGATTGGACTATATATTTCCGACTTAATTAAAGGGCTAAAATCAATTCATTCTCATGATAAAAGTGCAGAAACAATAGCTAAACAACTACTCCAATATAAAATTAATTTGCTCAACAGACTTTATGGAATTGAGTTTATTCCTACTCCCCAAGTTCCCTTGGGAGGATTAGATTTGATGCAGGAGGCTTTTAAGAAATTCAAAAGATTATTTAGCCCCCTTGCCAAAGCCTACAAACTCAAAGTTCCTAAAGGTATAATGCTGGTAGGTCCTCCAGGTACGGGTAAATCACATTCTGCTAAAGTATGTTCCCAGATTTTAGGTGTTCCCTTGATTTTAGTAGATTGGGGTAATTTGAGAAGCTATGGTAATGAAGCTCAAAGAAGACTAAAACAATTACTAAATTTAGTAGACTGTTTGAATGAAGTTGTTATTTATTTTGATGACTTTGATAAGGGATTTGCCGGAGATGATGATATAGCTAAAAGGTTAGCAGGACAGTTACTCACTTGGATGCAAGAACGTACCAGTGATGTAATTGTAATTGCTAGTGTCAACCGCTTAGAATGGCTACCACCAGAATTAACTAGGGCAGGAAGATTTGACTACATTTATAAAGTAGACTTGCCTAATTATGGAGAAAGACACAGTATTTTTAAGCTTCACTGTGCTAGATTTGATGATAGATTTAGTGGTGATGTTTCTGGTAAAATTGACCCTTACAGTCAAGAGGAATGGCGACGAATACTCAAAGAAACTAATCGTTGTGTAGGTGCAGAAATCCAAACTATTGTTGAGAGGGCTGCGGCTACTACTTTCTGTCAAATGTTTCCAGAAGATATGCCTGTACCTACCAATGGGAAACTACCAGCATTGGAGATTTCAGTGGCGACGTTGTTAGCAGAACGTCAACAAATCAATCCATTAGCTATTAGAGAAGCAGATAAGGTGGAAAGTATGAGGAACAAAGCTGAACTTCAGGGGTTGCCATCTTCGACCATAGATTCATCAGAGTACGCAATTAGTAATGTTGATATATTTGGTGGTTGAAGTTATTAATAAGGAAATAAATTGCTATGATTCAAACAATACAGGCTAAAGACATCACTTTGCTGGAATTAGAGACAGAATTTCGACTTCAATTGGTTGAAGATGAGCAATTTTTTACAGAGTTGTTTGTTGAATTGCCAGAAATTACACAATTAGAAAAACAACAACTTAACAGAGTTAAAGCCAGCTATGCCAATTTGCTTAAGTACCCACCTCTACTTGAAAATACTGTGAAGATGGTGGTGTTGTCTCCCCTGTTAGATTTAGCAGACTTTTACCTATCTCCATTTCATGTTAAATCAGAAAAATCTGTAGAAATTGTTGCTGAAGATGCTGGTGTAACGGTTAAAGGACAGATTGATGTCTTAGTTTTGTTTGAACAGCTAGTAGTAGTAGTCATTGAATCCAAACAAGCAGCTTTTTCTGTGGAAGTAGGTAAAGCCCAGATTCTTGCTTATATGTTGGCAATTTCTAAACCCGACAAAGCAATATATGGACTAATTACTAATGGCGGTAGTTTCATCTTCGTCAAGTTGATTAATGAAAACATACCAAAGTATGGGTTTTCTCGCTTGTTTTATATTTTCAATCCGGGGAATGAATTGTATACAGTTTTGTCAGTGTTGAAAAGCTTAGGTCAACTAGCAAGAAATATTCATAATACAAAAGTATTATAAAATAACAAGTTGCTCACATTATTATGGAGTTTCTAGGATGACTAATTTCACGGCTTTACAAGCAACATTTATCAAAGATGACGTTTCTATCAGGTTAAATAATTTAAACAACCACTTAAAACAAATTCAGGATTTATTACAAGACAGTAATAATAATTCGTAAAAAATTTGATTAGAGAAACAATGTATTTTATTGAATGGATAGCCCCAGATGTAGAATTTGACCATGCTTTTGAGTTAGCTAACTTAGGGCGCTTTTTCACACGCTGGTTGTTTAAGTGGGAGCAAATCTGGAACGACACAGAAGCCAGAAATCAAGTTAATCAAGAACTTGACACTTGGAATGACCGTGTTTTGCAAATGTCACAATTACCTGTAAAACAATCTTAATATGACTCAAACACCATTACCACAACCTCAACTAGAACCCAGTGGAATTACTTCAGACCAATATTTTGAATTTACCCCAGAAAAACTAGAACTGAGTAACGGATATCTGGGTTACGGTGGACAAGACGAGCTTGGATTTCATTTGTCCGTACTTACTAACATGGGGTTATTAAAAGCAGTACAAAATACCAATTTATCATTGTGGGTAGAAGCTCTTGACCGTGTGGTGAGAGAGAAATTAGCAAATATTAATGCTGAACCAGAAGTGGCAGAAGCTATGCTAAGTAGATTTAATCAAGCTATGGCAGACTTGGAAGCAGTGATAGATTATTTGAGAGAATAACGCATCTTTTGGATTTTCCTCTAAGAATTTTTTAGTTTTTATGTACTATAAAAGTTTTCCTCTAAGAATTTAGGCAGTCACGGCAACTGCCCAAATAGTTAATTAAAATCATCGAATCGTCGCAAATCCCAAGGTAAAGACCGTCGCCATTGTGTATACCCCAATAATGGGTGTATTTCATGGGCTACCCAATACTCGTATCTGATGATTCTATGTAATTAAAAATCTTGATGTCGCTTGGTAGATATGTACTATAATTTTACTCTTATTGTCTTTAAAATACAACTTTGTGATGACTGGTGACTGCACTCAGCATAATTTGAGTAAACAATGTCCACTGTACCAAACCCAACTTCCCAACAAATAAATGCTTCTGTTCCCCAAGAAACCATTACGGGAGTAGTAGAACGGCTCACTTTTTACTCGGAGGAGTCTGGCTACACAGTGGCACGATTAACTCGTTCCAGTATCAAAGATTTAACAACCATTGTTGGTAGTTTTGCTAATATTCAGCCAGGACAAACACTACAACTAACGGGTTTCTGGCGTGAACATTCCCAATATGGATCACAATTTCAAGTTATCAACTATAAAGAAACTAAACCAGCTACACTTACAGGGATTGAAAAGTATTTGGGCAGTGGATTAATAAAAGGTGTTGGTCCAGTCACAGCAAAACGAATTGTTGCCCATTTTGGAGTAGAAACCCTAGAAATCATTGAAAATCAGATTGACCGTTTAATTGAAGTGAATGGCATAGCCAAAAAACGAATCAAGTTGATAAAAAACGCCTGGGAAACCCAAAAAGCTATCAAAGAAGTGATGGTGTTTTTACAAGGACATGGCGTTTCTACTATCTATGCAGTCAAAATTTACAAACACTATGGGGATAGGGCGATCGCTACGGTTAATTATAATCCATACCAATTAGCGACTGACATCTACGGTATTGGTTTTCTCACTGCTGATAAAATAGCCCGTAATTTAGGAGTTGCACCTGATTCTCAGTTTAGATATTGTGCTGGACTTGTTCATGCTTTGAGTGAAGCCGCAGAAGATGGGCATTGCTACTTACCACAACCAGAACTAATTGAGTCGGTAATCAAACTGCTGACTACTGAATCTCATCAGCCCACAGAAGAGGCAATAACTCAAACTATCACAGACATGGCTTTGAAAGATGAGTTAATCAGAGAAAAGGATGGTGATACATTACTTTGCTACAAGCCTACCTATTTTCACACCGAACAAAATCTAGCCCAACTAATACATCAGCGTTTGAGTCAGCCTGTTACTACTGACATTCCCCGCGTTCGTGCTTGGCTAGAAAGATTTACACAAACTCAAAAAATTGAACTTTCCCAACAGCAACAGGAAGCTGTAGAAATGGCGGCTTATTCCCCAATTATGATTCTTACAGGTGGTCCAGGTGTTGGTAAAACGTTCACTACCCATACCATAGTCAGTTTATGGAAGGCCATGGGTAAATCCATTGCTTTAGCCGCACCAACTGGAAGGGCTGCCCAACGTTTGGCGGAAATGACTGGTTTAGAAGCAAAAACCATACATCGTTTATTGGAATTCGACCCCAGAACCAGGGGTTTTAAATCTGACAACGATAATCCGTTACCTCAGACAGCAATTATTGTTGATGAAGCCAGTATGTTAGATTTATTTTTAGCATACGCCTTAGTCAAAGCAGTCTCAGCAGGCGCACAACTTTTATTGGTAGGAGATATTGACCAGTTGCCATCAGTGGGACCAGGTAGTGTACTTGCTGACCTGATAAATTCTGGGAGAGTGCCTGTAGTGCGACTAACTCAGGTATTTCGCCAAGCCCAACAAAGTGCAATTATTACCGCAGCCCACGAAATCAACAGGGGACAGTATCCGACAATTGAACGCATCAATGATAACCCTGTTGGTAGAGTCGAAGGCGGGTATTATCCCGCGCTCCTCTCTGTTAATTAGAATCGATGCTCCTGTTGCCAGGAGACACCTCTCCTTCAGAACGCGGACGTGCAGCTTTCACTGCATCCGGCTCCTCAGTCTGACACCTAATAAGTCGGGTTTATCCCGCTGTTCGGACTCTCATCAGATCATGAATGGTCTGATGCTGGTGACATTCTCGGTGCAGGACTTCCAAATTTATCGGTTTCCAATTATTATGATTGCCGTCGATGTGGTGTAATTCTGCAATATCACCTGAAATGAACGATAGATTACAGTCTGTACATTTGTGATTCTGTTTCTTGAGAAGTCGTGCCGTTATACCATCGTAGTTAGCATTCTCGCGTTTAGACCAATAAACAAAGTCGCCATCATAGGGTGATTTATCTCCTTTGACAATGACAAACTTGCAAGCTGACCAACTGACCGAAGGAATTGCTCTTTTTATAACCTTATTGGTTTGATAGCGGTTGTATCTTCCTTGTTTCCGAATGAATTTCCATAACCAGTAGCGCAGTGACCATAGGTCATGTTGACTCATATCGCAGAATCGATGGTAATTTCTCCACCCTCTTATCATCGAACCACACTTGTTGATGCGATGCTCTAAAGTGAAACGACTATCTTTCATCACTTCTTTAACTTTTGTCTTAATGCTATCTGTAGCTTTTTGACTGGGTGTCGAAATGAATTTACCATTGGGTTTAACTGCGAAGTTCCACCCAAGGAAGTCGAAACCATCTGTACTATGTGCAACTTTGGTTTTGGCTTCTTTGACTTTTAATCCTCTTGTTTCCAAGAAGTTATCAATGTATTCTCGGAGGAGTTTGGAGTCATCTCCGGGTTTCAGAATAAACACAACGTCATCCGCATAACGAAATCCATTAATAGTGTCTATATATCTTCCGCCATTTCTGATTTTTAATCTGACCTCATGACCTACATTTTCTAATCCGTGAAGGACTAGATTTGCTAGTAATGGGCTAATAACTCCCCCTTGGGGCGTACCAGATTTTGACGAAGGAAATTCTCCCCTAACTCCGGCTTTTATTGCCCGAAAGACTCCTTGTTTTGCTGCCTTTGGTAGTTGGACAGATTGCATCAAAAATTTGTGGTCAATCTTGTCGAAACATTTTTCAATATCCAATTCCAAAATTCTCTTTTCTACTCCATTACTACTAGAGTTTAGATTATTGAATAATTGTCTTTGAATATCATGACAGCTTCTACTAGGTCTGAACCCGTATGAGTGGGCATTGAACGTAGCTTCCGCTGTTGGTTCCAAGGCATATTTGATGAGACATTGATATGCTCTGTCGCTAATGGTTGGAATACCTAATCCTCTTTTAGTTCCATCGGCTTTAGGGATGAACACTCGCTTTAATGGCTGGTGTTTCCATTGCCTCCAGTTCTTAACTAACACTTCAAGTAGTGCCAATCTTTGAGATGGTTCGAGGGCTTTCTTTCCGTCCACCCCTGCGGTTTTCCGTCCAGTATTTAGCTGTGTCACTTGCCGGATGGCAAGCAATTTCGCTGCTTTAGAGCTTAATAAAAGTTTCTGAAGTTTACGCACTAGGCGCGTGTTACCGTTCTTTTGAGCCTTAAATATTCTTACTTGTAGGCGAAATACGATTTTCCGTAGCTTGCGCCAGGGAATCGATTTCCATTTATCAACTGGATGTAAATCCGTTGTCATAACATTCTCTACGCATTTTGAACATTAACTATGTAAACCGTACCCAGTTGTCTAACAGTCCTTACTTGTTAAATTTTCGAGTACATCTTATCAACTCTACCCGCTAACTCTTATTTAAGGAGTCCACAGTTTCCGAGATTTAATCTCTAAACTGGAGGTTGAAAGAGCAGTTTTAT
Organism: Anabaena sp. EIM26; assembly: GCF_057568715.1. Classification (NCBI taxonomy): domain Bacteria; kingdom Bacillati; phylum Cyanobacteriota; class Cyanophyceae; order Nostocales; family Nostocaceae; genus Anabaena; species Anabaena sp. EIM26. The sequence continues at coordinate 120,889 of NZ_JBWNLG010000003.1, forward strand.
TCGTTCCTTAGTTTAGTTGTTTTGTAGTTTTAGGTTCTCTCATTTCGCCTACGATTTCCCAGAATTGCATTTATTCAGATCAAAATAATGCGGGTATTTTCACACTTTCTTTATGTGTTATCTTGTGTCGTTATCCAACCTTGAGTTCGGTCGTTCACGTTCAGACGCTTTTTCCGAGAGTTCAACTAGTGTTTAACCATGACTACTTACCTATACGAGTTACCCCCATCTCAGGTTTGTTATTCTCGTTCTGTCCCCAGCTTCATTTTTAGAGTTTATTCTCCATCCATGTGGGCAGTTTTGGCATCACGCCATTCCTAGCGGGTGAGACTTGTTGATTTTGACTTCGACGCACTCACACTAAACTAAAGTTATCTCTACTATATTTCTGAGTTGTTACTCAAGGCGGTGTAGAGACGATTTCCCTCCAAAGTCCTAAAGGGGCTTTGGTTTCAATCAACGAACCGCACAATCTGGGCGTGCGACTTTCGCCGCACCCAGCTTCCGATGTTCTCAGCTTTCGCTTTTGCTCATGTGTATGTAATCGTGGCAGCTTTCGTGAATGGCTAGAAGGTTTTTAGTTTTCCAGTTTTGGTGGTTTCCATCTATATGATGTAAATGTACCTTCTCATCACTAAGCATTTTTAGTCCACAATGTCCACATTTATGGTTTTGCCGTTTAAGGGCTTTAGAGGTGTGATTGTCATATAACTTGCTGTTGCGTTCGCTCCAGTAAGTTAAATCTCCGTCGTAGGGTGATTTTTCACCTGTGACATTGATGTATCTGTTTTCGGAGTAAGGGACTGAGGGAAACGCCTTATCTAGTAATTGCTTGCTAGTGTAGTGATTTTGCTTAGTTTCCTTATTGAATACCTTGAAGGCTCTGTGTTGAATGTGGTATAGCGAGATACGCGACCCGTCCATCTTGCAGAAGCGGTGGTAGTTCCTCCAACCTCTAACTACAGGGGCTAATTTCTCAGCCTTTGTGGTAGCACCATAATTCGAGTTGTTGACGATGTGTTTTACTTTCTTGCGAAAAGATTTGTAATTGTCCACTGATGGAACGCATCTAAACTTTCCGTTTTTCTGGACTTTGAAATGCCAGCCCAGGAAATCAAATCCATCTGTCGCGGCGGTAACGAGTGTCTTTTTCTCACTGACTTTCATTCCCCGCTCTGCTAGGAACTGACTGATTTTGTCAAGTATTTCTGTGGCATCGTCCTGGGGTCGGAGTATTATCACCATGTCATCCGCGTAGCGGATTGATGGTTCAATAGTGTTTTCCTTTGGGGTTTTACTCGTGATTCTAAAGCCATGAGTGTGGTATCTATGAATACTTTCAATCCCATTTAAGGCGATGTTGGCTAATAATGGACTTACTACCCCGCCTTGGGGTGTTCCTTGTTCAGGGAATTCTGGGTTAACTCCGGCTTTGAGACATCGGAAAATTCCCTGTCTTATACTCTTGGGAGCGATGAGTTTATCCATGATGGCGGTGTGGTTTATCCTGTCGAAGCATTTTTCGATATCGAGTTCTATAACTCGTTTATCTATTCCGTTGGCATTGGAGTTTAAGCTAGTAAACAAGATTTTCTGGGCATCATGTGCCGAGCGTCCCAGGGACTTTGCTTTGCGCTTGTCTCCAACTTGAACAGCTTTATACACGCGTCTTTGTAGGCGGAATAAGTTACGGCGAAATTGCTTCCAAGGTAATGTCTTCCAGGATTCACTAGAGTTGTCTCTGTGTCTAATCATGCTCTGCTCCAATCTGTGTATTCTGAACACCTCAGACCAATTACGGTCTGTCCTACGCGAATTGAAGGGATTCCGCTGCTCGTCCAGCCTACTTAGGGTTCGACCGCCCTTAGACCCTCAATCCGTTTTTATTCGTTCCCTCGGTTGATTGATAGTTCCATTAGGTGTAGCCAATTCAACCACTGGAATCCCTGGACTCTTACCGTTTGCATCAGAACTACGGCGGGAATGAACTCCAGTGAAGTCAGGCTTTTGGTGTTGTGTCCTGCTTCAAACTAGGTTGCTTTTCTAGGCTCTGTTTCACCGTGGGAACTCCCCGTTAGCACCAGTGTCACCCCACAACGGATGTCTGATTGCGCCCTGTTCCCAGCTTCACCCTCCGAAAACCGAGTCTGGTCAGTGTGGGCAGATAGGGAGTCATACCTGAGTCTGGTAGATGGGACTTTCACCCATATCAGACCGAGAGTTCAACCTTTTTCCATGATTGGATTGGGTTGGTTAGCTTATGTACGGGCTGATTACCGTGATTCACTCACAACGAATCGCACTCTGACTGTTTGTGGCATGGAGGGGGATATCAACCAGAACATGGGGTACAAACAATTTGTGAATTGATTACAGATTTAATCCCAAAATTAGGATTTAACCCCGCTACTGATGTACAAGTGCTTTGTCCGATGTCAAGGGGTTTAGTAGGTACTCGCAATCTGAATACTGTATTGCAGGAATTAATTAATCCTAAAAGTCCCGATAAGGTAGAGATTACCAGGGGTGGGATGACGTTGCGGGTAGGTGACAGAGTAATTCAGCAGACTAATGATTATCAAAGAGAAGTGTTTAATGGTGATTTAGGAATCATCGCAGACATTGACACTGTTGAACAAGAAATAAATGTGCAGTATGGAGAACCTTCTGTAGTTTATGATTATGCTGACCTGAATGAAATTACTTTAGCTTGGAGTGTTTCTATACATAAATCCCAAGGGTCTGAATATCCGGTGGTGATTTTGCCTTTGTATATGCAGCATTATATGATGCTTAGTCGTAATCTGTTTTATACAGGTTTAACTCGTGCTAAAAAGTTAGCAATTGTGATTGGGGCAAAAAAAGCTATATCCTTGGCTGTGCGTTCTACAGATGATATGCAACGATATACACGGTTACAACAAAGGTTGGTATTGTTAGAGAAATCTATGACTTCATAAATTGAGCAAATTATACAGCACTTTTATTTTTAAATAACCACACCTAAATATCCAAAAGGTTTATGACGCAAAGGTTATAGGATTTCGTTTTGTACCAAATAGTTGAGCAAAGTGCTGTAAGTAGGTGAACAAAATAAAAATGCGGGGTACTGCGTTTTGTAAAATGGCTGAAACTCAATCAGAATAACGCATTAAAACAACTTTACATACCGATACATACCTTGAAATTTTTCTGTTCACCTACTTATACAGCTACGTAATGTTATGAGAGAATACAAATGTCTATAAACGAACGTAAAATAGTAAGAGTATCTGATCTGAATTAAAAACAATTTCTATTTAAATATTGAGTTTTTTGCTGAATATCTTGTTGGTTATGAACCATTGCAAAAACTTGATGAAGCAGATGAACAAGATGTTTCTTCATTTCTAATAGATTATTTTCCTCGCAAAGCAATGTGGGCATCTGAAAGTAGCACTAAATCTTACATCACTTCTTTTAAAAAGTTTTTTTTGTATATGGTGGAAACCCAGAAAATTAGTCCTGAGATAGAAGCTGAAGTTAAAGATACTCTCAAAGAAGGTAAACAGGACTTTCTTGATGCTGTTAGTGAGTAATTACCAAGATGCCAAAATCCAATAGTTTTGAAGAACAATATCCCCATATTAACCGTTTTATAGAAGAACAGGGTTGGATAGAAATTGGACAAAGTGAACATATTAATTCGTTTGTTAGAGCTTATGATTATGGTGGAACAGTTTATGAAGGTAAAGGTAGTTATCGGACTATAGAACTTGCATTCCAATATTTGGAGAAAAAGATTCAAGCATATTTTGAAGACTTGGGAATGTAAACGATAGCATTATTCAGCAACATCCCCTAAAAAAACCTTATGAAGTGAGCAATTGTCGTTGATATTCAATTCTGATGTATGGGTTGTTGTTCAGTCATTTTAGGCAATTTAAAATTTATCAATGGTTTCCCGACTCGGATTTTGGTTTACTACCTTTGCGATAGCTCCACCCGCTTGATGAAACAGCTTCATTTTGAGATACCCAATGCCCGCCATTTTTCCCGACTAAGGAAAAAACCAATATCATTAGTGTTAGTGCAAGTCAGTCCGGTTTTTTGGGAAATGCACTTAAACCCGCCATTATTCCAAGTTTGACCGTAAGCAAGAACAGATTTATTAGGGTCAGCGATAGTATCACTAATGCAGAGAATTTCCGGTTTACCCGTCGCAGGTAATAAAAAACCACGTCCCCAGTCAAATTCACAATATCCAGGGTAGGGTTGAGTAGGTTTAGGTTTCAGAGAACTAGCAATTTCACAGCGTAAACTGTTTGTATTCGTATTATCGCCTTCCATTAGTTCACAAAAAATATTGCCACTGGGGGTCTTAAACCCTTTCGGTGCAGCAATACTTACTTGTGGTAATAATAAACTCACTATTAAAGTTGTAACCGTTAGAACAACTATTTTATTGATTTGTTTATACATATTCAGGGCTTACTTATTATTAATCCATATCTTACTGGGTAAAGTTGATTAGGAGTTAAAAATCAATAAAGTGATGTTTGTCAAGCGATCGCTGTAGCCAATCGCTTCGCTGCGCCGCAGGCAATCGCTACGCCCACCTGAGACATCATTAAATTTTATCTAAAAAACTACATTTGGAAAGATGACACTATGTGACTCTTGGGGGAAGATAGACAGTGATTACCTACGGTTTATTAAGAGATAGTTACACTACACTTCGTGAACGCTAAAAAATGACTAACACTATTATTGACCAGTTGAAAAAAGCTACAGACAGCTTATTGATGACGAGCGAGTCAGAATATCCGTTTGAAGTAATTTTATGGGAAGAAAAAGAACCTTTAACAACGCAAAAAATCCTCCAATTAACAAATCATCCTCAAGACTCACCAATAGAAGAAGTTGAATTAGAATATTTCTTTAGAAACTGTGCCTTTGAAAAAGAGTGGCATAACGAAATCCAAAAAGAAGAAGTTAAGAAATTTCAAATTCTTCTCCAAACCCTTAAAGATAACTTAAATGAAATCAAGGTTTATCGAATAGGTACTATCAGCATCGATGTCTATATCATTGGAAAAACTTCAGATAAAAATTTAGCAGGAATTTCTACAAAAGTTGTGGAAACCTAAACCCCGTCTACGTTGAAACCTATAGTTTTTCTATGGCGAAAACTCAAGTTTTCAAGATGGATGGAGTATAGTCGTAAATTTATAAATCGCTATAAACTACAAAGCCTACTCCCTTCCCAGCGTAAAATTAGACATTAATTGAGCGAAAAATCAGTCTGTTCTGGGGTTAACTCTATGCCTATTTCTTGAGTGGGAAGGGAGTATCCATAGATTAGGGTAAGCTTTGTAGTTTTGTTTTATTTTAATGTTCCAAAACATCTATTTATTCCATCTCAGATTAGAAGCACCTAGAGGCGTTAAACAAATCATATCTGCACCCTGATTTCTGCAAACATTTCCATTTAACTCATAAGGTTTTTCCAAAGAAAGGCGGGGTATAGACTCAATTGGCTGTTGTTGGCTTTTAACATCAGTAAATTTTTGTTCACGTTTCTCCTGAAAATCACAAAACATAGTCACAGGCTTTACACCTTCAGTTGTCATTACCATCGCGCTAGACTCTACATTTTCACAATCAAGTTGATTTGGTTGAATTACCTGAGCTTGAGATGGAGTTGCAAAAAACCAATTATTCAAAAAACATAACAAAAAGAATAAATTCGTTAATTTGACACTGTTTAACTTGAGCATATCCTGTCTAATAGTAGTGTTGAATATCTTGAGGCTAATTTGTAAACCTGTCCACAGATGCAGACAGGCTTAGTCATTTTTGAAATTATCGAAACTTACAAATTATCAACTTGTGCTTCAATTACAGACTGAATAGATGTTGAAACTTGTGAAAGAAAATCATACCCAGTTAAAGATTCAATACTGTCTACAGAAACTCTGTAATTTCTCCAGTCAGCAGTTCTAACCCCTTGGGTATTGGGAATATTAACAGCAATCACTCTTGTAGATGTAGTGACACCAGAAACTCCAGAACCAGGTGTATTGAGAACAACTATAATTTTCCAAGTGCGATTAGGAACTGTCACCTTACCACCAGCAATAGTATTGAATGTGCCATTGCTTCCAGTCCCACCAGTACCATATCCACCGGAAATTATATAGAGTTCTTTTCCTTGACTGACTAGGGTTCTAGAATAGTCTTCTAAGTTTGCCCAAATCCCCTGATTATTATCGGGTGCTTGAGCAATCATATTACTCATTAAAAAGGTGCTAGAGTTAACAGCAACCGTGCTAGTTCTATCAGCACTGGGAGTCATGTGACCTCTATCAAATCCGCTACCACTGAAATCTGTACCCTGAACTTGATAACATCCAGAAGGTAGGGTAGTATCTGCACGAAAATCATCTTGTCTAGGTGTTGAGCCTAACCATGAGGAGTTTAACTGCCAAGATACCCAATTGGATCTACCTAAACTGCAATTATACCCAACTGCATACTGAGCTTTATCAAGCAAATAATTATCTAAATTGGCAGTTGCAGCACCGCTGGGATTACCCATTGTTAGATGAACACTTCCACTACCGCCACCACCACCTGAAGTTCCATAATCGGTTAGGGTAATATCATCAATATTGGTTCTGTTAGCAGTTCCATCTGTTTTTTTTACTTGACAGCGAACTGTTCCAGAAATATTTGGTGTGAAGGTTGCTGTGGACAGTATTGTTGAGCTGGTAGTGACTGATGAACCTATTGTTGTCCAGGAACTACCGCTATTTGTTGAACATTGTAAATTCCAAGTGCTGCTACCATCTGTACCATATTTGGCGTGTTTAATGGTAACTGTGCCAGCCCCAGTAATACGATCAAATTTCATGGAGATCGCACCGCTATTGCGAACTCTTGCAGATTGGGTTCCGCTTTTGGCATCACCTGTTAAATTCCCAATTAAGGCATCATCTAAATTCCAAATACCTGTGCTAAGGGTGACATCAGCGGCTGCATAACTGCCTTTGGAGCCAGATTCAAACCCCTCGATAATAGTTGTACCTTTGGCGCTAAATAGGGTGTTGAAGGTAATTAGTAAAACTACGACTAATCCTGTCAACCAAGCATTACGATAAATTTTTGTCCAAAAATTCGCTATCATGGGTGTGATTTAACCTGTATTTGTCCAGTAGTTTCAGTAAAAAGTTTTTGATTTACTATGTACAACAGGATGATAGCTAATGGCATTGCTAGAAGAGGTTAAGTTCTTATTAGTCTTAGATTATGCTGAACTTCTAAGCGATCGCTTCGCTCTCTTCTCTACCAAACGCTCCGCTTGGCTTGTTTGTTCGGAGGGGTACGCCGTAGGTTTGAATATTTTGTGAAACTGCTGAAAGGAAATCAAAACCCGTCAACTTTTCTAGCTGATCAATACTGGTTCGATAAATAGTCTGAAAGTATTACCAATAAAGGTTTTCATTTGCCATCCTGGTCGGGTAGCAGGACTATATCGCTATAATCCCGCCCCCTCAGAACCGGACTTGCGCCTTACAACGCATCCGGCTCAAGCAAGTCATAAACTATGGATTGTTCCAGAATGTATTTGCTGATGACAGTACAGATGTACGAGTAATAGGTTGCCGTAATTGTCACCACCACCTTGAGCTTTTGGCTTTTTATGATGAAGATGTAACTCCTCATCATTTAACCCACATTCCGCACTTCAATTTGTAGTACAAATAAAAGTAGCATAAGTAACAGATAAATTTTCAAATAAATACGCAGTTAATATAGTAAGAATATATACATTAATTTCCAAATAACTAACAGATTGAAATTCATAAGGCATGGATAATAAATTCAGGAACAAAAATGAGAAAATGAATCTAAATGAAATAAAAATGCCAAAAAAAATATGAATAGCCAAAAAGAAGAGTTGGAAAGTAAAAACATAAATCACTTAGGAATAGTAGCAGGAATAATAGATGAGATAGGAATAGTAGAAAAAATTAATGAGATATTTTCAATAGATAAAAGAGAGAAAATAAACACAGGAGAAGTAGTCAAAGCCATCATTCTCAATGGACTAGGTTTTGTATCAAGACCATTATATTTATTCCCAGACTTCTTTAAAGATAAAGCCATAGAGCATTTAATAGGAGATGGAATAAAAGCATCAGAATTAAATGACGATAAAATAGGCAGAGTTATGGATAAGCTCTATAAATATGGATTAACAAAATTATTTCTACCCACATTCCGCACTTCATTTTGTAATACATCAATATTACCAATATCGGGTTAATAATGGTCAGATAGCGATGCCTGCGGCGTAGCCCGCCGCAGGCATAACCACCAGGAAAAATTAGGATTATTACTTAATCAAACTATCCTAATTTGGTAACATTTTTTGAAACATTAATATGTGACATTTTGAAGTGCGGAATGCTGGCTACTATCTATGCAGTCAAGATTTACAAACAGTATGGGGATAAAGCGATGCCTGCGGCGGGCGCTTTGCGCCATCGCCTACCAGGTATTCTTATCTTTGAATAATCCCATTAATTTACGTTTGCGACCATGCTCTGCTTCTAATTGTGAATGATAAGCAGACCATTCAGCTTGTTTTCCCATTTGATAATAAGCAGCTTTCGTTTTCTTTAACCAACGCACCGCAGATTCATAACGGTCAGCTTTTCCTTCATTCATAATTGGTTCTGCGCGTTTGCGGGAATTATTAATTACCCAATCAGGACGATGAGGAATTGCTGCATCCATAACTTTGTGAACTAATTCTGAATCATAGTAACTATCTCTTTCTACTGTTTTAATTGCATCATCAATTAATCCTTCATAGAGAAAAATATCAACTTTAGCTTCTTGTATTCCCCAATTTGGTTCTTTGCGGAGTGTTGCCAATAAATCTTGTTTAACTGTCGGCCAATTCTCTCCTGCTAAGTCTCGTATTTTTTGATAATGTCTAAATGATGCTCTGATTTTAAAGGCGATAATACTAGCATTAAAAGCTGTAGTATATTCTTCTAATCCTTGAGCTAAATCGCTTGTCCAATTTGCAAATTCATACAAACAATTGCCTGGTAATTTTATCCCTGCTTCCGATATTTCTAAGGCTTCCACTAAATACCCATCTTCCCGTAAGATTTTGGCTAAGGCAAAAGCTGCTTCTGCTGTATCCATAAGAACTTTAGCCGCAGATATGGCTTCTTTTATTCGACCCAAAGCTGCTAATTGAGTTAGATATTGTTGGGTCATTCCTTCTGCTAAAGCTAAATTCAAATACTCTTGATAACGATTTTGAATTTCTAAAATTTCTAACCGAACAGCCGCTAAATGATTTGCAAAATCTGGTCTTTCATCTTCCCAAAGCTGTGCAGTATCATCTCCTTGTAAGATTCGTTGCAGTGGTTCATAATCCCAACTTTGACGCAATGCTTCTAAACTCATGGCAAACTCTGCATTAATTTCATCCTGCCATGATGACAACAACATTTGTAAATCTACCTTTTCTGGTTGTGATAATTCTGAACATAAAATTGCTTCTGTCCATGCGATATCAAGATTTTCTGCTATGGAAAAACAGTCTCCACCATAATCACATAATTCATTCCATTCTTCGGCGTAAGCTGTGGTGATAGCTTCCAGAATTAAAATGGCATTATTACCATCTCCATTCTTAGCAAATTCTTGTGCTTCCTCAACTACAGCTAGTAATTCATCTGTAAATGGATCATCTTCTGAGCCATATTCTAATTCTTGTAATCCATCTCGTAAAATCCGCTTGACCTGAGAGCGAAATGGTTTGACATCAATGTTCCGTTGTTGGGTAGACAGTTGTTCTTTAGCTGGTTTTGGTAAATCTATTAAACTGACAAAGTTATCAATTTCATCAATTAGTTCTGGTTTATTTTCTCCTAATTCTTGTAATAATCGCTGGGTTTGGACAATATCAAGACGATTTAATAACTGTTCTAATGTGGGACGTTCTGTAATTGTTTCTGATTTACGTAAACAATATAATAAAGTAGCGACAATATGTTTACACCACCCATCGTAATCGTAAGCACAGTTACAATAAGCTGAGGTAATTCCGGCTGCATCAAAATTGATACTGACTTGATAGGGTCTGATTTCGCTTCCTTCAACTGCTGCTTGAATTAGATTACCTCGTTTTTTCAGGTCTGCAACTGCATCTCTACGATAATAATCTTCACCACGACTGTAAGATGAGGAATTAGAGTTATGGCGAATTATTGCTTCAGAAATTGGTAGAATTTGCATAAGACTTAAGTTAATTATTTTCAGCTTGATACTTAAATAAAGTACATTATTTTACGTTTTAATAACCAGTTTACAGCAGACGGTAGGAGTAAAACCGCTCATCCACAGGAGTCAAAAAGTGTTTAATTGCATTTTGTGATCCATGGGTCACATTTTTTGATCTAGAAACATTTGCAAATACTCATCTGATGTACTATTATCACCGTTCAGCTGACAAGTAGCCTTGACGATAGTTCTTTTTCTTCAAAAAAGCTGCCTGTTTCATTGACCATTGCTTGACAGGAGTTAGTGGGACAATATCTGCGAACTGATAAATCCCAGATTCCGCACCCACAACTGTCACACCCCAAAAAAACGGATATATTTAGTACGGAAGAACTAATGATTGGGAGAATTGACTAGAATTTATTAGAGTTAAATCCCACATTCCGCAGATCAAATCCACTTCTGAATAATTATCACGAAGGATTCAGGGTTGTATAAACTTTTCTCCAAAAATGTTCTCAATAAATGAGATAAATTTCTAATAGGTATTTTATAGTTCATTAACTCTCCAGTAAACCAGTAGAAGCAGAAGGAGCGAAAACCCATAAACTTGGTAAATTACCCTCTGGTAAAGAAGTATTTTCCCGTTTGGCTACTAACGCCTTGAGAATAATTAAATTTTTGGAATTATATTACAATAGTTATTATGTATAGCCAACTTAATCAAAATTTACTATGAGCATTAGTCTCACACCTAAGCAAGAACGCTTTATTGAAACAAAGCTGCAAACTGGGAAATACCATTCTGTAGAAGAAGTTCTAGAAATCGCTCTCAAGTTGCTAGATGAGTATGATCGTTCTGAGACAGAATGGGTTGAGGAAGTGCGTGAAAAAATTGATGCGGCTATTGCAATTTCAGAACACACAGCACCTATTGACGGTGAAACATTTGTAAATCAAATTTTAGATCGTTTTCAGCAACAGCGACAGGTAGAAAAATGAATCGTTACGTTATTAATATTCTCGCTAGTCGTGATCTGAGCGAAATTGCTGAATACTTCTCACAAAATAACCTAGAAGCAGGTGAAAAATTTTTCCAGGAATTTAACCGTAAATGTCAACAATTAATTTCCTTTCCAAATAGTGGTAAAAGCTACTCAGAAATACATGCTGATTTGCGAGGATTACTCCTTGAAGGCTATATAATTTTTTATAGAGTCTTGGATGTGGATGATGGAATTGAAATTTTGCGGGTAGTAAGTGGTCGTCGTAATCTTCCCTCTGTGTTTGATGATTCTCAATAGAATGAATAGGATAAATTCTACCAGACCGTGAGCTACACTAACGCATTTCTGATGTAGAGTGCATAATTCAGCAACGCTAAATTTATTATATCAATTGATAGATGTTGTCATAATTTTTATACCAATATTTTATAAATAAGTGTTGAAAAAAGAAGAGACAATCTTATATCTGCAATTACGCAATTTGATAGCTGACTGAGGCAAGCAGGATAGTAGAAAATGATGCTTATTCGGAAGTATTTATAAAGATTGAGACATGAGAATACACAATAATCTTGATTGCAGTAATTACCAAATTCCCCAACAGTACGCAATTGAAGTTTATCCAATGGTATCCCAGCGTCGTCCAGTTGATAAAAAAAGTTCAATTTTCTTATTGGTAGCAGCAGCAACAGCATTAGTGTTGGCAAATACATCGATCAATCATCTGCTGATGTCTGTATTAATTTTGCTGACTGCCATCATCGCAGCATTTCCCAAATTAGCAAATAAGTTGTTGACTAAATTTGAAAAATTGCAACGCCGTTGGGGAATCAACCTTTATGCCATTTTAGTCGGCATTATCTGTATAATTTTCACTTTTGATTTCACCACAACACCAGCTAATGCCCAATTTTTTAATAGCGCCCAAACATGGATGACAGGAGCTTTTGCAGGAATGCCTGCTGATGCTGTTGCACTATTTTTTAATGTCCTTAGAGCATTATTTTTGCTGTATCTTGGTATTTCTTTGGTAAGAATTGTCAATGCTGCCAGAAACGATGAAGATTGGCAGAATTTAGCGAGAACTCCACTGATCATCAGCGTTACTATTGTAGTTGGCGATATTCTCACAGGTTTGATTACTGGTAATGCGGCTTAAATAGCTCAGAAAAAGAGGGATTGAACTCTTTCTTAAAGAGTAGCTTTTAGAGATTTACAGTAGATTCCAGATAAGTGAGGTACAGAATCTAAGTTAAAAGCCAAACAATAAGACAGTTTTAATTTTGACTCCAGATCCTTGAATTTTTGTGCATAACGGGTACTCGTTTCTCAACAACTTCTATCACCCTTGGATAAATTCACTATTTTTCGACAATACAACGAATAAAATTTCAGCTTTTCTCTCAGTCTGATAATAGCAGTTTAGGTTAAATTTACACCTTCAAAAACCTCAGATGATGAAGCGCAAAGAATTTAGAACAGTCAACCGAGTTTTGGGGGAACAACCGAGAATTGGACCATTTCCAGCAGATCAAGTTTTTCCTTGGACAGCTATTGCACTGATTACATACTTAATCTGCAAACAAAGTCTCCAAGCTTCTTGGTTAGTGACTGGATTAGTTATCGCTTGGGGGTGGGGAACTTGGTGGACTCTTACCAGTAATAAAACCTGGTTATCAAAGTTTCTCACTGTACCCAGAGTTACTAGAGGATATAAACGCTTTTACTCCCTGATTCAACAACCAGAAATTCTAAGAAAGAGGAAAAGGGGCAGGGAGGTGGGGAGTAGGGGGAACAATGGTTTGAGTCTTATTTACTTTTCTTCACATAGTTTGGCTTTGGGCATAAATAAATTTAGATGCTTGTATTCATTTCTTTGTCGGTCAAAGTTAGGAAATGTCACATTATTTGAGTAGAGAAATCATGACCATAAGTTCTTCAGCTAAAGATAAAATACCCAAAGATAAGGTAGGCAGAAAAAATATCTCTGCTCAAGAAATTTCTGTTGCTAAACGCCTCACTCCTTTTGAGGACTTAACTCATATTGCAGCAATCGCTAGTATCTCCATGGCCGGCAGAAAAGATGTTGGTGCAATTATCCTCAAGCGAAAAGACGATATCCAAATTAAATTCTGCTTTGACTGCCAAGGTATCCATTCATCACTGCCAGAGAGTCAAATTTTACCAATTTTTGCAGGTATAGAAGCCGGACTTAAAGAAATACCCTATGGTGAATCTTTAACGTTTCATCTGGGTTCATTTACCGATGATCATGAGCGTCAACAGGAACTAAGAGCATTAGAAGAAAATTGTCGCAGTAATGAACTGATGCTGTTAATTCGGTCAGAAAGGTTACGAATTAGAGATTTAACAAATCAAGGCGATCGCAAAAACAAATTTTTGAGAATTTACTGTACCTATACTGTTGCTGAAAATAGTGAAACAGCGGACTTTGTAGAGAAATTCATTCTTCAAGCTAAAGAAAGTTGGCATAAATTTACTGGACAAATTCACGAAGTTAGACATCAACGCATTGAATCAATTCTCAAAAATAGCTTTACATCTGGCTTTCAACTATGGGAACAAACCCTGAATAATAAAATGGGGTTGAATATTAAACCCTTGGGTTCTCAGGAACTGTGGGGAGTAATTTGGGGACAATTTAATACCAGCAACCCTCCAAATATTCCGCACTTGCTGACTTTAGATGATGATGGATTGCGGGAAGAACAAAACAGCGATTTCCACATCCGTCACTTAATTTTAGAACGAGAGGCATCAGTTCCTTTTTTGGATAGAGCTTGGGTAAATTTACAAGACCATTATATTGGTGCATTAACATTCACAGAAAAACCGATTGGCTGGGTGGATGAATATGCTCAATTACGGTATTTGTGGGAGCTAATCGCTAGAGATAAGGTTTCTGACACAGAAATCATTTGTCAACTGACCAGAGCTAACGAGGGGTTAGCTAAAACAGCACTGCAACGTCTGACTAAACAATCTATCGTTTCCTCTGCCATGTCTGCTGATAAAAACAGCGTGGATGTAAAAGCCAACTTGAACATGGAAGAAGCGATCGCTGCCCAAGAAACCATCTATAAAGGTGCAGTGCCAATTAATACGGCGGTAGTCTTCCTGGTACACCGTCCCTCACGTCAAAAACTAGACGAAGCTTGCCGTTATGTTTCTAGCTGCTTTCTTCGTCCGGCTGTGGTAGTACGAGAAACAGAATATGCCTGGAAAGTATGGTTACAATGTTTACCAATTGTTTGGCAAAATTTGCTAACTAAACCATTTAATCGCCGGTTGCCTTATTTTAGCAGTGAAGTCCCCGGACTAATGCCAGTAATTAAAACTGCAACTGGAGATAAAACAGGGTTTGAATTAATTGCTGATGAAGGTGGTACTCCTATTCATTTAGATTTATACAACCACCACAAAAATTTAGCAGTATTTGGGACAACTCGTGCAGGTAAATCGGTATTGGTGGCTGGTTTACTTACCCCGGCTTTAGCTCAAGATATTCCCGTTGTTGCCCTTGATTATCCCAAGCCAGATGGTAGTAGCACTTTTACTGATTATACCAATTTTATGGGGGAAGATGGGGCATATTTTGATATTAGTCGTGAGACCAATAACCTGTTTGAATTACCAGATTTGAGGGGGTTAGAAGTAGAGTTAAGAAAAGAGCGATTAACAGATTTTAAGGATTTCCTTAAATCTACAATTATCACAATGGTGATAGGTACTAATCCTGTTGGTGTTGATGCTACAATGGTGAGTAATATTGAAAGTATCATCACCTTAGCAATTGAAACTTTCTTTGCCGATGATGACATCAAATTACGTTATAAATTGGCATTAGAAAAAGGTTTGGGTACGGAAGAATGGAATGATACGCCTACACTTAATGACTTTTATAACTATTGCTCTCCTGGTTATATTAAACTAGATTCAATTGCCAGTAATAGTGAAGAACAACTCAAAGCACTAGACCAAATTAGGTTGCGATTAAAATTTTGGCTCAATAGTAGAGTTGGTCAATCTATTAGCAAACCCTCCAGTTTTCGTACTGATGCTAAATTGTTAGTATTTGCATTGCGTTCTCTTTCTTCTGAAGCAGATGCAGCTATTTTATCATTAAGTGCTTATGCTGCGGCTTTGCGTCGCGCTCTGAGTTCTAAGGCTTCAATTTTCTTTTTAGATGAAGCACCAATTTTGTTTCAATTTGAAGCAATTGCCGAATTAATTGGTAGATTATGTGCTAATGGTGCTAAAGCTGGAATTCGTGTAATTTTATCAGCACAAGAGCCAGATACTATCTATCAAAGTAAATCATCTGCTAAAATCTTTGCTAACCTGACAACTCGGCTGATTGGTCGGATTCAAAGTAGTGCGATAGAGTCATTTATCAAATATTTTCAATATCCAACAGAGATTATTTCTCGTAATAGTACAGAGTCATTCTTTCCCAAAAAGGAAGGTATTTATTCACAATGGTTATTAGATGATAATGGTAAATTTACATTCTGCCGTTATTATCCTGCTTATTGCCTTTTAGCTGCTGTTGCTAATAATCCCCAAAAGCAGGAACTCAGAACTTTATATCTCAGGAAATATAAAGATGATCCTATTACTGGAATAGTCAGGTTTTCTGAAGTGTACATCAAAATGATTAGAGGTGAAGAACTTACTGAGGAGGCTTATGAAATTTTAGAAGAGGTGAAACTAAAATCAAAGTCAGCACATCATTCAGAATCTAAGTCTGATAAACCATTGAAAATAGTGGCATAATAAAGTAAATATAAATAAAAAAATATCCCATCTTTTTTAGAGCAGGGTAGTAGGGGGAGAAAAAGTTGTTTTGATAGGAGTGAAATTAGACCATCTTTTTTGTGGAGTTATCTAAATGAAACAGGCTCTATAAATCTGGAATCGAATAATAAGACTTTCTGCGAGACTGTAATTTTTTCTATAAACCAGATATCCAATAACAAAAGACACATCTATCAAACTTATTTGTTGCTATCTTATTTTCTGAGTTTACCTATCCTTTAGTTATTAAACAGGAAATATCTCATGAACAGTAACAAGAAAAAAATCATCTCAACTGCTATTACATCAGGTTTTATATTAGCAGCAATAACTATCCCAAGTAATGCCTTTGCAATTGACTTAGGAGGACAACTTGATAACTTCTTCAATCAAACCTTTGGATATATAAACGGCTATTTCGACGAAGTAGCAAGTCAGCTAAAACAAGAAGTAGATAAAAGTTGGGGGAATCTCCAAAAAGATGCTCAAGCAGCAATTGAAGAATCTACGGGAAATATGGGAATACCAGACCCTACAGCAGCTAGTGAAAAATTAGCTGATAAGTTGCAAGATAAAGGAGGAATAGCAGCAGAAAGTAGCACTATTATTGGTGCAGTGGAAGCTGGAAAAGAACTAGAAAGAAATAGCACTCGTGCTGCGGTAGCTGGTGTTTTAGGAAAAGCAGGACAACAGCGGACTCAAACTGAAATTGATGCTACCAACAAAACTGTTGGAGAAGCACAGCAGTTAGCTGAAGATGCTCAAAATATGGATGCTTCACAAGATGTTCTCAAAGCAATCGCTGCCCAAAATGCTCAAATTGTCTCCATGTTAGGACAGGTACGGACTGATGGTTTACAAGCACGACATGATGCCCAACAAACTAATCTCATGCTCAATCAAATTGCTGAAAGTCAATCAGAACAAAATCGAGCTAGAAGAGTTTTATCTACTGGTATGACTAGTCAATATTTAGAGTTAACTGGTTGGAGTAGATTAGACCCTGCTTATGTCAAAAAATAAGATATATTGCCCCTAAAAATTTTAACACTAATCACATTCTTCAATAGGGAGTTAATTAACTCTTTTTTCCCTTCTATTCTACCAGGAATAACATTATGCTTGGCCAAACAATACTAGCAGCAAATAACTTCGGTGCAGGAGATTTAATCGAAAATGCGTCTGCTGGTGCCAGTTTGGTAGCAGAAGGTTTTAATGAACTATGGAAACAAACTCTTACCGGTGGATTATATGCTTCGCTGTGTAAAGTTGGAGTATTATTTGCAGTTGCTACCCTCGCATTATTCATGGTGCAATGGGGTAAACAAATGATTAATGACGAAGAACAAAGAGCATTTAGTGAATTAATCTGGCCTTTAATTGTCACTGTTCTTCTTGCTAATAATGGTTCTCTACTAGCAAATAGCACTTTGGCATTGAGGGAATATATTAACAGTGTCAATAACTATATATTAGAGTACACCGCAGCAGACGCTGATTTGAGAGCCGCTTACCAACAAGCACTAGGACAAGCGGCATTAGAAACAGCCGTAGGTAATGCTATTCAAGAATGTCGTTCTTCTCAATTATCAAACGAAGAAGAAATACAGTGTCTCAAACAAGCAAAAGCCGATTTAGAAGCTAAATTTCCTGACATTTTTAAAGATGCAGAAGGTGGTAGCTATTTAGGAGCAGCAGGTAGTTGGGTAACTCAAGGTTTGGACAAAATTAATCAAGCAGCTTCCGAAGCTGAAGGTGATGGTTTAGTGGGAACTATTACCAGCAAATTGTCTGCGGCTTCTAGTGCTGCAATTGGTGCAGTTGTTACCACCTTTATTACCAGTTTATTATTAGCACTAAATAATGCTTACCAATGGGGGTTGGAACTAGCATTACTTTTAACTGCATTGATAGCTCCTTTAGCAGTTGGAGGTTCTTTAATGCCAATTGGTAATAAAGCAATTTTTGGTTGGTTAACAGGGTTTTTTACTGTTGGTCTTGCTAAACTTTCTTTCAATATTATTTTAGGTTTAGCTGGACAGTTAGTTGCTACAGCCAAAGCTAGTCAACCGATGATTTTTCTGGCATTTATTGGTTTAGTTGCCCCATTTTTAGCTACAGGAATTGCTGCTGGAGGTGGTCTAGCAGTGCTAACTCAGCTTAATAATGGCGCTCAATGGTTGGCTAGTGGTGCTATCTCAGCAGGTAATATTGCTCTTTCTGCCAGTGTGTCCCGAATTACAGCCATGATTCGCAAATAAAAAGTTTATCAATAAGAACTTTATCAATTTTGAGAAATTATGCTAAATCACACTAAATCCAAAGTTCCTAAAAGGGAAACATTACAGTTTTTAAGTTCTGGACAATCGGTATCTAATCCCATTGCTATTGTTGCTATCATCTCACTAATTTGTAGTTCTTTATCCTTCCTATTACAAATGCTCAATTATGGTGCAACTTCAACTTTAGCTCGTAAGGAACCACCATCTTTAGTCCAGATTGCTGATGGGAATACAATCAATGTGAAAGCACTCGAACCTGATGACCGTTCAGCAGAAGTGATTAAAAAATTTGTGGTTGATACGCTGGTAAAAATGTTCAATTGGGATGGATTAATCAAATCAACTAAAAATGGAGAAATTATTACTCAACCAGATAATGGCACTAATATCAAAGTTACAAAAGGGACTGCAAGAGTTACGACAAAAGCTTGGGAAGCTGCTTTTGCATTAAGTGAAGAACAAGACTTTCGAGCCAGTTTTCTGAAAAGATTAGCAGAACTTACACCACCAAGTGTCTTTCAAGGTGGTTTACAAAGTTCTCTAGTACCAAGATATGTTAGTGAACCACGCAAGATAGGTAAAGGAAAATGGCAAGTAGATGTGATTGCTACTTTGGTGACTTTTAGTAAGGAGGATAATGCTGGTAATGGAATAGCTTTTAATAAAACTGTGACATTCAAGTAATACAAAGTCCTCAAAAACCTCCAGAAACTACAGAGATTGCTCAGAAAATTTATTCGGTTCGCAGGTCAGGTTTAGAAATTATTGAAATCACAGATTTGAATTTAGGAAAGAACTAAGAAAATACGGTTCAATCAAGGTAAATTATCTGTTTAGATAAGTACAGGGAGAGACAAAGCTGTAAGTTCGTTTTATAAAATCCAAATATGTTGGATTTGGTAAAATGGCTAAAACTCAACAACAATAACGGATTGAATCAACTTTATATACTGTTACATGATTTGAATTTTTCCAGCCAACTTACTTATTGAGAAATTAATCTCATACAACAGATATGTTTCTTTCGGATATTTTATGGTGGTTGAAAATTGATTATAGCGATTCTTATCCAAGTGAGGTACACAGAAGAAAAAATTAACCGCAGATAGAAGAGGATGGACGGAGATAAACGCAGATAAATTTGTACCTCAGCAGACTAGGAAATGCCATATCATAAAAGCCTTACGGGGAAAGCATTATAAACAATTATGTCGATATTTTCAATGAAATGCCGACACAATAAGGTGTTTAATGATTTGAACCGGGTTTTCCATAAAAAGAACCGAAGAACCACAGATATTTACTTTATTGATACATAAAAATTGAGAATTCTGGTTATTTACTGTAAATACAATAAGGATATTTATGAAAACGAATTTAGAGAACCAAATTGAATCTAATAAGATAGATGATTTGCTCTCTTTTGCAGAAGATGAAGTTGAAAATACCGTTACTAACACTGAAAATCAAAATACTATTACCGAATCAGATGTGCAATTAGCAGATGAATTGGAATTAGTAGAAACACAACATTCACTTGTAAATTCTCCCTGGTCACGCACAATAGTAGTTGGGGGAGGATTTGGATTAGGATTTCTGCTAATTTTTATGTTCCTCAATCCCATGATGAATGGCAAGGTAACTAAGAAAGAACAAACACCAGAAGTTTCTACTACCTCTCCTCCTGAAGAAGAAGTTCCCAAAAAAGATGGTGATATTTATGCCAAATTAGCATTACAAAAACAAGCAGAAGAACTGGAAGCATTCAAAGAACAAAATAGAGTTAGGCAAGAATTACCCGTTGCAAAACCGGATAAGCAGACAATTGAAAACTTACGCAGAACTAAACCTATTTCTACTAAATCTGTCAGAAGGGAAACATCATCAACTTCCACCAGAGAACAACAACCTAGAAGAATTGCGAGAACCGAAAGACCTGTGAGAGATGTGCCAATCGCACGCTATTCACCCCCAGTAAAAACTGTTGCAACTTCAACAATATTACCCAAACAACAAACTACTTTTAAAGCTCCTATAAAACCTTCAGATCCATTAGCAGAATTAGCAAATTTACGTTCTCTTGGTTCTGGTGGTCAAATTTATTATGCAGCAGCAATTACAACAAATGATAAACAGGAGGTAGCAAGCACTCAAACTCAAAATATTAGCACATCTGATTATACTCCCAGGCGTAGGTCAAGTTATAACCGCAATTCTCAAATAGAACAATTAAAAACAGTTACTACTAATAATGCATCATCAGATTTTGATAGCACTGTTGATAATAACAATGAGGTGATTGAAGAACTAAAAGCCAAGTGGACTCCAGTTAGTACAAAAAGTTTAACTAAAAGTGATAAGGTAACTAATTTCAGCGAAAGCAAGAATTATTTCCCAGAAGAAGCAGCTATTATTGAGGGCAGAGAAGAACAGTATTTAAGGGTAGGAGAATACGCTACTGGGGTATTAGAAACACCTGTCGTCTGGTCAGCAAATATTAATTCTAATAATTCTCAGATTCAAACTAAGTTTGTTGTGAAACTCACCCAACCTTTAATGAGCAATATTGGGGAAGAAGCGATTCCTGCTAATACACTTTTGAGTGCAGAAATTCAGGGAGTTGATTCATCTGGCAGAGTTACGGCTGTTGTTACTGCCATTCTCAAAGATGGCACTGAATATACATTACGACCAGGAACAATTGTTATACAAGGTAAAGGAGGAGAACCTTTAATTGCTAATCAGTATCAGGACAAAGGTAAAGAGATATTGAGCTTGGATGCAGGATTAGGTTTGATGTCAGGACTGGCCAAGATAGGGGAGGTGGTTAATCAACCTGATACTCAAAGTAGCATTTCTCAATCTAATGGTGGGTTTAGCAGTATCCAAACCAGTCGCAATGGAAATCGCTCATTACTGGGTGCTTTTGCTCAAGGAGCGTTTGGTACAGTTTCCAAGCAGGTAGAGGAACGAAATCAAAAAGCGATCGCAGAAATTATGAAGCGACCTAATATTTGGTTTATCCGGCAAAACACGCAAATTACTGTTCAAGTAAATCGCTCTTTGCGACTTTAAATTACTGAGTACAGATTGGGTGAAGGTGTCTCCTGGAGGATGAAAATGGACAAGTTTTTCTGGTTATTTCTGGCTGTTACAACGTCTTGCTTGGTCAATATTCCATCTCAGGCACTACCGACACCAAGAACACAATCAACTAATACCAAGAATTCTGTACGTATTATCCCTCAAAGTAAGGCCACTGGAACTCAAGCACAACTGCAAACTGTAGAGGTATGGACGGGACATGGTGTATCCATCTCATTTTACGAGACTGGTGAGGTTATTCAACGAGTGTGGTTAGATGACCCCTCCCGCATCCTTATGGATGTAGATGGTTGCTTGCAAGGTTTATCTGATAAGTCTAATTGTCAAAACCCAGGAGCAGGTTTAATTCATCTGCGACAAATTAACCCGGTTAGTATTCCCGGAATGCCTACAGCTAAAAACGGCGCACACTTGACGGTAATTACGCAATCTTCAGCAGGAAAGCGCCAAGTTTACAACTTTCGGGTGCTAACAAGCAAAGGAACTCCACGCTACAGTACCATCTCTATCACTCCTGATGTCACCCGCAAAGAAAAACCACCCGCAGATTCTATCATTGTCGCCACTATTACCAGAGGATTACAAGTAGCAGCAGAAAAACGCTGGATAACTCCCAGTAATCCTTTATGGCAGAAACTTCAACAACTAATTCAAGAGTTACAGTCAGGTAAAAATTTGACCACTGCCGCTCAAAGTGTCAAAGTTTCTCCTCAGCTAGTTGAGCGTTTATTGCAATTAGGGTCTGAATCAACTCTTCCTAATCAAGTTCCTAATCAAAAAGTTAAACCTAAAATTCAGAGAAATCAAAATTTTTCAGACGATTCTTCTAGTAATTAATTAGGATGTAAATATGTTGTTAAATCGTCATCATCAAAATAATCAACAACCTGTTGAAAGTACAAAAACTAATCAATTAAATTTCAATTACCATATCAAATATTGGATGTTTTTGGGTTTATGTACAAGTTTATTATTACATGGCTTAATATCCTTTCGCCATCATAATTTACTTGGTTATATTTTAGGAATTCAGTCAGTAACGGCATCTCCTACACCAACAGTGAACACTATCCCTAGCAAATACATCAACAATGCACCAGTTCCTGATTGGGAGAGTATTACATTTAAATCTTTTGTTTTCTCTAGTCCTGGTAGTGTTGAACTTCCGAATGTTGAATTTCCTGGATATAAATCAATCAGAAGTTGGCAAGCGGGACAAAGTTTAGATGAAGTGATGGAATTGGGAGATTTTGAAAATGTATTTAATTTAGAAAATTTTAGTTTACAAACAATTGGTCAACTGAGTGGTATTTCTCTGGTAAATACTAAGTTATCAGATTTTCAAACGATTAAATGGCAAACTGTCCCTGAATTAACTAAAGCCATTCCTACTCTAGTTAATGAATATGTAGAAAATGTACCACCTATTCAAGATTTGATTAAAAAGATATTGGGTGGTACGAATATTAATGGACAAACAATAGGAGAAATCATCAATGATTTACCACAGATAAAAGATATAGAGTTAGGAGAAATTGATTTATCTCAATATAAACTAACTTCCATTCCTGGAATAGAAAAAACTGCTCTTAAACAATTTAGTAATTGGCAGAATACTAGGATATCAAAAATACCTGGACTGAATCAGGTAACATTCGCTAATTTTCCCAATGCACCTGTACCCCAAGGAAGTATTGTTGGTAAATTAGATTTGCCATTAAAGGAAGTAGAATCAAACCGACAACGTTCGATTAGTGGTAGTGACCAAGTTGGATTTAATATTCCATGTACTAACAACTGCGCTCACATAGAATTATCAGGTGCAGGTGGAATCACAGGTACTCAATGGATGAGTGGTAAATTTCAACAAGTAAAGGGTGGTTTTGGGATATTAGGCAATCTTAATGGTGGAAAAGAACCAACAGGAAGGCATCCTTTTGGTAAGGGGTTTAAACAAGCTGTGTGGGATATTAATGAAGGTGATGGAACTGCAACAACTGCTATTTTCTTCCGCATTTGTCGGCGAGGAGGTTGGTTTGATTTAGGTTGTTCACCTTATTTCATTGGACCGTTTCCTTTTTTCATATATCAAGAAAAATCACCTATATTTCTTGGTACTCCTTTAACAGTTCCCTAGAGAATTTAATGTTTTTTGAAGTTACATTTTAGTGGAGATAGGATGTTATGTGTAATGAGAGTTTATATATCGTGCTGATATTACAATTCTATCTAATCCGTGTTTTTAGAGGATGCGTGAAAAAGCATAAATAGATTTTTTATTTCACGCAGAGAAGATATGGAAACAAAAGATAATTTTTTATGACTGATATAGGACTAATATAGCACTCCTATTTGATTTCTAAAAAAATCGGGTACACCTTAATTTTCCATAATCCTCTTACCTGCCTAAAAAAAACTATCAGCAATCAAATCGTATACCTATACAGTAAACCAAAAAGTTTTTCAAAGAGAGCGATCCACTAGGGATGCAGCAGGTATCACGAATAAATACGTATAGCAAGAGAGTATTATGTAATACTCTTTGTATAAAAAATAATTATCATATTTTGCAGTGGGTCAAAATGTGAAATAATCAAAGTAATAAATTGTATTTTATCTAAAAAAATTGACTATTTCATCTCTAAAAAAAGCCAAGGGGAACGAGTTTACAGAAGAACCAATTTTAACAGACTCAGAAACTCTGGATGAGGTTATTGAATGTTTAGTAGAAAATTTTTCGATTGAAACACAAGGGATATGTGACCAAAAAACTTTATTTGAGATCCTCATAAAAGCAGCAAGCAGTGGAGATAGTATTGAGAATACAGCTAAAAT
This sequence comes from Anabaena sp. EIM26, assembly GCF_057568715.1. Taxonomy (NCBI): domain Bacteria; kingdom Bacillati; phylum Cyanobacteriota; class Cyanophyceae; order Nostocales; family Nostocaceae; genus Anabaena; species Anabaena sp. EIM26. The sequence goes on from NZ_JBWNLG010000003.1 coordinate 145,226, forward strand.
ATTAAAGAATGTTCCCACAGCTAATGATATTAGATATCATCTCAATAAAATCAACAATTTTGAGGAATTAGAGGCGCAAATAAATCAAGCGTTGAAAAGTCGAATTCCTTTAGGATTAAAAAAAGGGTGCTTAAAAATAGCGATTGATTTAAATTTAATTTGCTATTATGGTAAACCAACGGATGAGGAATTACCTTACATATATCGAAGTCAAGCAAAATCTGGTACTCATTCATTTTACGCCTATGCAACCTTATATGTTATTAGCAAAAATAAGCGTGTAACTCTTGCAGTGAGAGGTGTTCGACGATTAGATACTAGTGTTGCAATAATTACTTATTTATTGGCAGAACTTGACTCTCTTAACATAAATGTTAAAAAACTCTATCTAGATAGGGGATTTTTTAACACTCCTGTAATCCGATGGTTGCAAGCATTAGATATACCATTTATGATGCCTGCTATTAAAACGGGAAAACAAGGAGGAATCAAGCAATTTTTGAAGGGTAAAAAAAGTTATAAAACCACCCATACTATCACAAGAGATAAAGACGATTCAGTTACTTTTGATTTATGGATTATCTGTAAATATAGAAAGGGAAAACATAATAAGCATGGGGTAAAATATTTGGCTTATGTTGTGCATAAAATTAAAACGAATTTAGATTATATCTATCAAGATTATCGAAAAAGATTTGGAATCGAAACTAGCTATCGGTTGAAAAATATCTGTCGTATAAAAACGAATAATAAAAAGCCTGCTTTGAGATTATTATTCGTTGGTATATCCTTTCTTTTAGTTAATATTTGGGTGAATATCCTGTGGTGCAAAATTAGTCGTAAGAGGAAAGGTAGTCGATTAATTTATCGCACGCTTTTCGTACTCAAACAAATGTTAGCCTTTTTATCTCAGGCTGTTGAGCGTAAATATCAAGTAGTCCAAGGCATCTACATTCCATCAGGTTAACATCAAGAAATTATTAATCAATAAATTATAAGTAAAAATTATCTGTACTATGTTTGCTGATTAAAGGATTGTGTATCATTAAGTATTAAAAACCACTATTTTTTTAGCTTTTGCTCTTAGGAAAAAAACTTTTTGGTTTACTGCTATATATGTTTTAAAATATTCATCTACAACAATTTTCAAATTCTCAAACAACACTCTTGCGCTCCTCTCTGCGCCTCCGCGTCTGGAGCGTGAGATAAAGAAAATGTAGTTATCTACTTGAAATGGCTGTCATACAAAATATCCCAATATTAAGTCTATATCAATCATTTTGAAATTTATCTAATCACAATGACTACCAACAACTTTATTTCCGAACTTCAAAATCCCCAAGCACCAATTGGTAAATACACTCATTACCTTTTTTCTGCTAATGGGTTAATGCTGACAGGATTATTGGTAGGATTTCTATTACTACAAATGTTATCTAGTAATAAAAAAGGCAGGTTAGCTACCAGTTATTTTGGCGGCAGCAAGGAAACAGCTAAAGCGAAAAAGAAAGCTATCAAACAAATCACTAATCCTCAATGTGATAGTGCCACTCTCTACGTTGGTAGACACAAATTTACAGGTCGAAAAACTCAAGACAAAGAGCAGGGAAGTCCCATACCGTTATACATACCAGATGTACAAAGAGGAACGGCAGTAATTGGCGCTCCTGGTAGTGGTAAATCTTTTTCTGCTATTAACCCGATGATTTATAGTGCCATTGACCAAGGTTTTCCAATTGTTTTATATGACTTTAAATACCCAACGCAAGCTAAAGTTGCCAGTTATGCGAAAAAGATGGGTTATCAAGTCCATATCTTCGCCCCTGGTTTCCCTGAAAGTGAGGTGTGCAATCCCCTTGACTTTCTCCGAGATTCTACGGACGCGGAAACGGCAAGACAGTTAGCGACTGTAATCAACAAAAACTTCAAAATGATGGCTGCTAGTAATGAGGATGCTTTTTTTGGCCCTGCTGGTGACCAGTTGACCGAAGCTATCCTGATGCTGACTAAACAAACTCAGTATCCAGATATTATGACGGCTGCGGCTATTTTGAGTAGCGATCGCATGGTAGAACGGTTAATGGCTGCTAACCTCAATCCCTGGATTAAAATTGCTTTTGGTCAGTTGTTTAGTTCTGCTGGTTCTGAAAAAACTATTGCTGGTATTGCTGGTACTGCCAGTTTGATGTTTACCCGGTTTATGAAAAAGAATACTTTGGGGTGTTTTGTTGGTAAGACGACTCTACCTCTGGAAATCAAGGGTAAGCAGATGATTATCTTCGGGTTGGATAGGGAACGACGGGATGCTGTGGGTCCACTATTGTGCAGTATTTTGCACATGACTGTTGCTAGAGCCATTGCTAAAAAACGGCAAGACCCATTAGTTGTTGTCCTCGATGAAGTGCCTTCTTTATATCTCCCAGACCTGTTTAGATGGCTGAATGAATCTCGCAGTGAGGGTTTTTGCGGCATTTTGGGATGGCAGAACATGGGACAGTTAGAGAAATACTACGGTAAGGAAGTTGCTAAAACCATGCTGGGTGCTTGCGGTACGAAGTTCATTTTTAATCCGGGTGAGGAAGAATCAGCGCGGTTATTTAGTGCTTACCTGGGAGATGAAGAAATTAAGTATAAGCAGAAATCTAAAAGCACTGGGGGAGGTAAAAGTAGTACCTCAATTTCTGAACAGGAGAAAACACGGAAGTTGTTTGAACCAGCACAGTTTTTGAAGTTGCCACCGGGGAAGTGTATATTTATCAACCCGGCTTATTGTAATCAAAATGAAGCTTCTGTTCCTTTATTAAAAACAATTAAAATCCCCAAAGTTTTAATTAATATTGACCAAGAGAATGACTCTACGTGGACAAATTTGATTGCTCAGTTGACAGAAAAAAGCACTCAACAACGTCCTACCCAAGAAGATTTAGATAAGCGAGTGGCTGAGGTAAATAAATTATTTCCTATTCCTCAGCAACCTGTACAAGCTGGTGCTGTACCATTACCAATTGATGCTTATAAAGGATTTTTCTAATTATCAATGTTAACGTAATTTAGATAGGGAGATTAAGAAACAGTTAGCCAAGATAGGTTTTTTTCTAGAGGAATAGAAATGATACAGGATAGTGAACGAAAAATTGTTTCAGAGTTTCGCTCCCAACTGGAAGCAATAATTCCCATTTTAGATTTGCGGGTATTTGGTTCAAGAGCGCGGGGTGATGCTACAGAAGAATCAGATTTAAATGTATTTATTAAAGTCGCTGAATTAGATAGATATTGTCGAGAAAAAATTAGTGATTTAGCATGGGAAGTAGGTTTTAAACATAATCTGGTTATTTCCACTTTTGTAGTCACAGAAGCACAGGTAGAAACGGGAGCTATGGGGGCTAATCCCTTACTGTCTAAGGTGTTACAAGAGGGTATTCCTATATGCTGAATCAGCAACTAAAGTTATTAAGTAAGTGGGCAGAATAAAACCAAACTGTGTGAAGAAAAGTAAATAAGGCTCAAACTCTTATTCCCTCTGCTCCCTGCCCCCTGCCTTATCCTAACGATAATTATTTACGCCCACCTACTTAAATGAATCCTATTAATTCTTAAATTCTGATCTAAAATGGATATATTAATATGTTTGATGAAAGAGTAACGCAATTAGCAACTGCTTATCAAAAAACTGTTGACCATATAATTGATGAGCTTCAAATTACTGCGTCAGTATTAGCAGAATTAGTCCAGGCTTTAATAGATCAAGTCAGAGAAAAACTTAAACAAGAACAAGAAAAGTTATCTGAAATTGAAGTACAAATAGGAAGTGAGAAATATCGGCTTGTTCCTGATGAAGAATATCCTGGTGCTTGGAAATGGGAATCTGCCGAAATGTCCGATGTCCAAGTGCAGAATATCGCCAAGCGGTTAATGTTAACAGCAGCAGATAATTCTCAAGACATCACAGATATTGTTCTAGCTAATAATAATTCTTCTTTAGCTATCATTGCCACTATTGAATCAGGTGATAAATTAACTGTTTACCAGCAAGATATTGAAGGTAAATGTCGTCATAACTGGGTGACAGAAAATTTAGAGACTGAGGAAATTATCGCTGTAGTCTATGAACCCATAATTCGTTATTTACCTCCTAGTCAAAATCCCACGGATAATACAGCAGAAACAAAGGAAGATTTAACAAAAATTGTTGATGAACTGCTCGGTCAATTTTTTGGAGTTCAAGATATTGAGAGTGAAGTTTTTGATAATTCTACAGAATCTGAATCTCCAACAGCAGCAGTAAGTTCTAGAGAAAACATTGAATTAGAAAATGAATTTACACCTATTTTAGATTTACCATTTGAAGAGGAAACTTTCGTCTTTTGGGATGAAAATACTCCATTACCAGAACCACCAGTAGATGATTCACCAGAATGGGATGATGCCAGGGATATACCTATGGCTGAAACGACATATTCAGAAGAAGAAAATCAGCATGATTTTACTGATAAGCAAGTTTCGACGAATGAGATAAAAGCTGAAGAAACAGTCGTAGAGACAACACCTGAAGTTGATGCTTTTAGGGAAGAAAAGTCAGCTAGATTTGTTGAAACAACAGAGGAAGAAACTGAAACACAAAAACGAAAAGTTGCTTTTACACCAAACTACAATGGTGTGGTTTCATCTCCAACAGTAACTTCTCAAAATCAGAAGTGGATACGGGAAGTGGAAGTTCCTATTAAGAAGGATGTTGCACCCATTTGGCAAAAGGTTATAGGTTTAAATTGGCTAAAAATGCGGCATAATCTCAAAGTTGAAAATGCCAAAATTGCTCAAACAGCAGTTGCACTTCTCAAGGCTTATGGAGAGACGTTAGCAGATGGTTCTAGAATTTACAGAAGTGATGCTTTTGTAATTAAAAAAGAAGGTGAAAGATATAGTATCCACCATCGGCGTGATGAATTATCTAACTTTTCTAATTCTTTGATGGAATTTACTGTCAATTCACGTCAGGATATAAAAGTTAAAGTTCCTCCTACACAAATGTTAGCAGTAGAAAGACAAGAGTTTTTGATGGTAGCTGAGAAGATTTCGGGTGAGAAGAAATTACCACAGTTACACAATGCAGATATCAGAAATATTGCTAACCAACTAGGTTCTTTAGCACCTGCTGGTACTTTTGCAACGTTAGAAAGTTTTAGAAAGACTGAGGTTTTGGGTTTACTCAATTCTGCTTTACCAGTAAACCAAAAAGTTTTTTTCCTAAGAGCAAAAGCTAAAAAAATAGTGGTTTTTAATACTTAATGATACACAATCCTTTAATCAGCAAACATAGTACAGATAATTTTTACTTATAATTTATTGATTAATAATTTCTTGATGTTAACCTGATGGAATGTAGATGCCTTGGACTACTTGATATTTACGCTCAACAGCCTGAGATAAAAAGGCTAACATTTGTTTGAGTACGAAAAGCGTGCGATAAATTAATCGACTACCTTTCCTCTTACGACTAATTTTGCACCACAGGATATTCACCCAAATATTAACTAAAAGAAAGGATATACCAACGAATAATAATCTCAAAGCAGGCTTTTTATTATTCGTTTTTATACGACAGATATTTTTCAACCGATAGCTAGTTTCGATTCCAAATCTTTTTCGATAATCTTGATAGATATAATCTAAATTCGTTTTAATTTTATGCACAACATAAGCCAAATATTTTACCCCATGCTTATTATGTTTTCCCTTTCTATATTTACAGATAATCCATAAATCAAAAGTAACTGAATCGTCTTTATCTCTTGTGATAGTATGGGTGGTTTTATAACTTTTTTTACCCTTCAAAAATTGCTTGATTCCTCCTTGTTTTCCCGTTTTAATAGCAGGCATCATAAATGGTATATCTAATGCTTGCAACCATCGGATTACAGGAGTGTTAAAAAATCCCCTATCTAGATAGAGTTTTTTAACATTTATGTTAAGAGAGTCAAGTTCTGCCAATAAATAAGTAATTATTGCAACACTAGTATCTAATCGTCGAACACCTCTCACTGCAAGAGTTACACGCTTATTTTTGCTAATAACATATAAGGTTGCATAGGCGTAAAATGAATGAGTACCAGATTTTGCTTGACTTCGATATATGTAAGGTAATTCCTCATCCGTTGGTTTACCATAATAGCAAATTAAATTTAAATCAATCGCTATTTTTAAGCACCCTTTTTTTAATCCTAAAGGAATTCGACTTTTCAACGCTTGATTTATTTGCGCCTCTAATTCCTCAAAATTGTTGATTTTATTGAGATGATATCTAATATCATTAGCTGTGGGAACATTCTTTAATATTTTAGCTGTATTCTCAATACTATCTCCACTGCTTGCTGCTTTTATGAGGATCTCAAATAAAGTTTTTTGGTCACATATCCCTTGTGTTTCAATCGAAAAATTTTCTACTAAACATTCAATAACCTCATCCAGAGTTTCTGAGTCTGTTAAAATTGGTTCTTCTGTAAACTCGTTCCCCTTGGCTTTTTTTAGAGATGAAATAGTCAATTTTTTTAGATAAAATACAATTTATTACTTTGATTATTTCACATTTTGACCCACTGCAAAATATGATAATTATTTTTTATACAAAGAGTATTACATAATACTCTCTTGCTATACGTATTTATTCGTGATACCTGCTGCATCCCTAGTGGATCGCTCTCTTTGAAAAACTTTTTGGTTTACTGTTTACAACAAGCTAAGACTGATATTTTAACTATAGGTGAATACACGATTTCTAGATCCAGGGATGTAGAAGCTGGGGTGGCACAATTGCAGCTACATAAAACTAATCATCAGGGTGAACAACAAGAAATGGTATCTTTTACTCTCCATAAAACGGCAGAAGGTATTGTTAAGCAGATAGATTATCTTAATATGAGTGATTGGGATTTAACACAGTTGAAGTTTATATCCCGCAATGCTCATTTGTTTGATTTGGAGAAGTATGGTTTAGTTGATAACGCAAGGGATGGTAGCAAGGAGGTTAAGAATATTGCTGATATACCAGTTCCTCTACATCCTGCACTTAAAAAGGTATGGCAGCAAGTGGAAAGGGATAATTCTCATATTAATTCTTTTCTTATTAATGCAGAAGAGGTTAAAGTAGGTATTCGAGATAAGCTTGAAAAGTCTCAGGAGATGCTGTCTGTAGGGGAACAGAGAGAATTATATTTTAAACTGTTGGTTTTACAGAATTTAAAGTATGATGATTTGCAAAATCAAATGTCACCTTTGAGAGAAATAACTAATGATTTGGAAAGGTGGCGTAAGGAAGTAGTTGCCAATAAATTTACTTCCAAAACCAGAATATTAACAGAAGATATAGAGACAACAAGAAGTGCAGAAATATCTATGTAAATACAGCAAGTTTTATGTATTTATAGCACTTTTCTCTTCTTTTCTTCCCTTACGCTTATCCTGCGGGATCTTTTGACGGAAATTGCGTCTTGGCGTAGGATATGAAAATGTGGTTCATTTACCTGAAATATTTTTGTTCACCAGTTCCAATACAGGTTTTGGTATAAATACAGGTTTGCGTAAAAAATAGCTCCTAGAAGCGAAATCTCAGTAGAAGATAATTACTGAGAGAATTTTTAATATGAATATGTCACAGCAGTCAGGGGTTAAAGGTGATTGGCCAGCAGGACATCGACTATACCAAGGTAAATATACTGTAGAACAAAAATTAGGATGTGGGGGATTTGGTGTAACTTACTTAGTTAAAGACAAAAAATCTCAGCAAGTGGTGATCAAAACTCTTAATCAAGATGTACAGGTTCATCCCTGGTTTGAGAAATTGCGTCAAGATTTTTTTAACGAAGCTATCCGACTCGCTAAATGTAGCCATCATCCTCACATTGTACAGATTATCGAATTATTTGAAGAAGAAGCACTACCCTGTATCGTCATGGAATACATCCCTGGGAAAGATTTAGCAGATTGGGTAGAACAAAATGTTATGACAGAAGCCGAAGCTATATACTACATTCGTCAAATTGCTGAAGCTTTGGATACAGTTCACCAACAAGGTTTTTTACATCGGGACGTTAAACCCCAAAATATTATTATTACAAGCGATAGCGAAGCGCGACCTAGGAATCGCTCTCAAGCAGTTCTCATAGATTTTGGTATTGCCCGTGAGTATAAGCAAGGCGTTTTAACTACACATACTACTTTTATTTCTGAGGGGTATAGCCCAATTGAACAATACTATCCTACAGAAAAACAAGCCGCTTATACAGATGTTTATTCCTTGGCTGCAACTCTTTATTTTGCTGTGACTGGAGAAAGTCCAGCAAATGCTCAAAGGCGATATTACAATCTGGTTGAGTATCGGATAGATCCTTTAATAACTCCCCAGCAAATTAATTCTGAGATTAGTGAACAAGTAAATACAGCTATTGTTCAAGGTATGGCTTTTAATTCAGCAAATCGTCCACAAACTATTCAAGCGTGGTTAGACTTGTTACCAGAAATTAATACTCTTCCCCAAACGAATACAAATAATCATATTCGTGGAATTACTCAACCATCTTTACCAATAAAGTCTTCCTTGCAGACGATGCATATTTCTCGAAATAAGCAAAGTCACAAATTCTCTTGGGGAGTTTGTTTAGCTATTTTTCTGTTGATACCATCACTGATTTATTTTGTAGTTAATAATAATCTATATAAAAACTATATTTCATCTATATTTGTAAATGAAAATAGCTTAGTTTACAAAAATTCCCACTATGGCTTTAGCCTCAAATATGCCCAAAATTGGGTATTATCTCCCAAAAAATCTCAAGATTTTACTCGGGCAGTTGCGGAATTAGTATCATTTGGTTCCTTAAATAAGTCTTTTGAAAAAATTATCATCGAAGTCAGAGATGTAGATCCTGCTCATTCTTTACTTGAAGTCAAACAGGAAACTATCAAAGATATTCAAAAATGGGTTGCTAATTCAGAAATTCTAGAAAATAGAAAAGCTTATTTAGGTGGAAGAGAAGCTTATTTATTAGTTTATCAAGGACGCGAGCGCAGTAGATCAATTCGCCGACTGAGAGTGGCAACAGTCAAAAATAATCGTGAATATGCGCTGATTTATGAGGCAAATATGAGTAATTACGCTTTGCAAAGACAATCTGCTCAAACAATTATTGATTCGTTTACTTGGCTTAATTAGAGTCAGCAAAATCAGGCAAATTTAAAGTTTCGTAAAAATCTTAGTTATCTGCGTAAAAACTACAAGTTGTGGAAGAAAACCAAACAGAAGCATACAAGTAGTTGACATATTGACTGGAGGAGATGGAACAATGATCAAACACGGTCTATTGACTAAAGCTGGTAGTAGATGTGCTTTGATGCTTCCTGCTATAGGCTTCGCTTTAACTTGCAGTATCAGCATGGCAAAACCAAGTGTGGCGCAAGAGGCGTTGTCGTTTTTTTGTGATACTTACGATGGTAACTATGTTACTAAAGTCCGTACTAGCAAAGGAAATAGGGCGATTGTTAGCTATGAGAACTGGGCTAGTGCCAGTGGTTGGACAGCAAAACAACGCTGTCAAACTGTTTCTAATCGCTTTCAGAGTCTATATAACCAGAATCTTTTACAGTACATGAGAGGCGGTATAGTCAATGATTACTCAGTGATTTGTGTTACGCCCAAAAAAGGAGTATCTTGCCAAAAAAATCAGGTGCTGATCACTCTCAAACCAGGGACTGATCCCAATGAAGCACTGAAGAGTTTGGTGGGGCAAAGTCGGGGTGATAGTTCTTTCGCTGTGTCTGCGTTGAGTTATCAAGAGTCAGCACTACCAAGTTACTTCTCTACAGATAAACAAGGCAATCTTTATATAGACATCAAAGAATTAATTGAGACAGCACCAGTTGACTAATCTCAGTGAATATTAACCACTTACAAACTGCATATTAAACAATGATGAACAACAAATTATTACCTCTTGCAAGTTTAACCCTATGTACTATATGTACTTTTATTGGGGTGAATAGTTTTGAGCAGCAGCTACCCAATAGTGGGCAAAAAGCACTGTACTCTAATCGTGTATTAGCACAAACATCTCAGGAACAGATTGCCAACCAAGTTTATCAAAAATCAAGTCCGGCTGTGGTCACGGTTCAAACAGGTAGCGGTCATGGAAGTGGTTTTATTATCAGTCAAGATGGACGGATTATTACCAATGCTCATGTCATTAAACCACCACCAAGAAATGAAGAAGAAGTAGAAAACTATAATCCAAAAGATTTCCCCAGTGTAGTAACTGTTGTTTTTCCTGATGGGAGGAAAGTTGCGGCTGATGTATTGGGTTTTGGTAAAGATGGATTAGATTTGGCAGTGCTGAAAATCCATAATCAGAAAAACTTGCGGACACTTGCTTTAGCTGCGGCTGGATCTGCGAAAGTAGGCGATCCCGTTTTCACTCTTGGGACTCCTATAGATGCAATTTTCAAAGACACTTTTACCCAAGGTCACATTACTCGTATTGATTCGAGGACTGGAGAAATTCAACATGATGCAGTGATACAAGGTGGTAATTCTGGTGGTCCACTGCTTAATAGTAAAGGTCAAGTAATTGGGGTAAATACAGCAGGATTTGTAGGAAAAGAAAAATTAAATAGTGGCATGAATTTTGCTATTTCTGTTTCTCAGATTCAATCTTTTATTACTGCTGTCAGAAAAAAAGATATCTCTTCTGTCCCTACTTGGCAGAAACTATACACAAAACCTGCTGTTGCTAATATTTCGCTTAACGGTCAGATAATTAATAACAGTTTAGCTGAAGGCGATCGCATCCGAGAAAATGGTAGCTTTATGAATTTATATCAATTTCAAGGTCGAGCAGGTCAACGGGTAGTAATTGAAATGACCAGTCAGAAGATTAATTCATTTTTAGATTTATATCAAGTGAGCGAATCTTCAGAAGGTAAAAGTGTTAACAAAATAACCGAAAACGATGATAGAGGGGCTGGTGATTTTAATGCTCAAATAGATATTACATTACCAGAAGATGGAGTTTATGTAATAGTTGCCAGTTCTCAAGAACGAGGAGAAACTGGAAATTACAGTTTACGGGTAACAGCTAAACCTTAGAAAGTTAGTACATTTAGCTAAAACAGTTTTTTGTGGTGAATATGAGTCAGTTTTTTAACGGTTACAAAAAAAAGCACTATTTGATAATCTAGCAATTTATCGAATATTGTGACTCCTTGCATTCAAATGCTGATTTTTTTAACTTCAAGACTTGCACAAAACATGACGGAAGTAAGTGTAATTCATGAATTACATTTAAGAAAAAATCGGAATTTCAATAACATTGTGTGTACATATTAAACTCATCAATCTCAATAACCATATTATGAAACAACAATCATTTATCATCGGGCTAGGACTAGCTGCTGTAACATCTTTAGCAACTATTAGTCTACCTCCCATTTTTAGCCAATCAACTGCTGCTGAATTACAATCTGATAAAGTCACATTTCTTTGTCAGTCAATATTTGATCCAGCAAGTGGTCAACAAATTCCTGCTACTGTTGCTTGGATTCCAGAAAGAGAAGGTCATGTACGTCTTATTGGCTGGAAATCAGAATACTTTAATAAAAGTGGCTGGACTCAATTAGAACGCTGTCAAAAAGTCACGCAAAAATTTCAAGAGTTTTATGAACAAGGTCGTTTAAATTATCTGACTCCTGGGAAAAGTAAAGGCTATCCTATTATCTGTGGTCTTGCTAATCAAGGAGAGACTTGCAATGCTGATAATCAACTATTTACATTGAAGACTGGGAGTAAATCTGAGGATGTAATACAAAGATTAATGGATATTACAGAAGGCAAAAGTGGAGATATACTTCTACAAAGTGCAGGTGAGCAGTTGTATATATCTGTGCGGAATTTTTTTAAAAAATCTCCCTTGATTCGCACTAAATAGACATCTGGTGAGAATTAAATATATCTCGTTCCCAGTCGGAGACTGGGAATGCTCTGACAGAAGCTCTGCCTTCTAGAATTCATTCCCATACAGAGTATGGGAACGAGAAAAACGAGAAAAATTGGGGTAGGCACGGGGGCGCTACCCTTACATCAAATATAGGTTTTAGCAATGAAAAAAATCAAGTTTTTATCTTTTAGTGTATTGTGCTTTATAGCAATAGTAATCACTTTAATACTTGGCATAACTTCAAGTTTTAGCCAAAGTAATTCTTCTGAAAGAGTGCAATTTCTTTGTAAAAATACATTTGATAGAGCCGGTCAACAAAATTTACCCACTACAGTAGCCTGGATACCTGAAAAACGCGGTCATATTCGCATTGTGATCTGGAAATCTGAAATTTTTCTAGGTTGGAAACCTGAGCAAAGATGTCAAAATGTATCACCGAAGTTTCAAAAGTTTTATGAAAATAGCAGTTTGAACTATCTAACCAATGGGAAAGTCAAAGGTTATCCAGTTATTTGTGCCGTAGCGACAGAAGGAGATAAATGTACTCGTGATAATCAATTATTTCAATTGAAAAATGAACACGATAGTGAATTAGTAATTTATCGGTTAGTCAATGCTTTAGAAGGAGGGGGTGCAACAGATACTTTATATCAAAGTTCAGGTAAACAAAGGTATGTATCAATTTCAGAAGTATTGCTTAAAGCTCCAACTATTGAACAAGAAAGATAATTTAACAGCAAGGATTAGAAATCCTTAATCCGTCCATTTTCTGTAATTTACAAATTTGCAATCATTAAAATGAATACCAAAACATTCATCATTCTTTCATTACTATTGTTACCAGTTTCTAGCTTTAGTCTTGAAACTTCGTCTAATTTTGTTTCCTTAGCAGCAGCAGAAAATTCTTCATGTAACATCAAATCAGATAATGGAGATGGAGAATATTCAGAACAACAACTAAAAACCATAGCCAGCCGAATTACAGTCAGAGTCATAGGAGATAACAACGGTGGTTCAGGAACAATAATAGCTCAACAAGGAAATACTTATCTAGTCGTCACTAACTCTCATGTAATTAGAGGAGTTAGTAGTATTAAGTTAAAAACATCAGATGATAAAATCTATGATGCAAAAATCGTTCCTAACATCAAATTTGAGAAATCAGATTTAGCACTATTACAATTCCAAACTGAGCAAAATTATTGTTTACAACAAGTTCCTAATACTATTCCTAGCACTGAAACAGAAGTCACAGCAGCAGGATATTCTTCAGCAAAAGGAGAGATAGTATTTCGGACAGGTACAGTAAAACAAATATCCCAACAATCATTAAAAGAAGGTTATCAAATAGGTTATAGCAGTGATATTGAACAGGGAATGAGTGGTGGTGCAATTATTAACTCCCGTGGGGAACTAATAGGGATAAATGGTAGAAGTGCATACCCGATTTTAAATACAGGTTATGTTTATCCTAATGGTTCACGTCCCAGCGAGGCAGAAATACAGCAAATGCGAAAACTCAGTTGGGGAATACCAATCACCACCCTTTTAGCACAGGTGAACAATCAGGTATTGACAGCTTATTCCTTACCTGTACCAAACCCTGACCCTGATATTCCAAAAGGAATATTAACAGGATGGTTAGGAGAAATAGAACAAAAAGCTAAACAAATTACCGTCAGAATTGATAGTAGTAGTAAGGCTAATGGTTCAGGGGTAATTATCGCTAAAGAAGGAGATACTTACACAGTTTTAACTGCGGCTCATGTTATTTGTGAAAGAGAAGATGCAACCAAACCATGTGGAGGATTTAATTATTCAATTCTTGCTCCAGATGAAAAACAATATGCTGTAGAAAAAAGCAGTATTAAACTAGAAGAAGGGGTAGATTTAGCGGTTGTTAAATTTAGAAGTCAGGAAAATTATCAAATTGCGACTTTGGCAAAATATAACCAGAAAAATGGTGAATATATGTTTACGGCTGGGTATCCAAGATTAGGAGAAAAATCACCTTGGCGGTTGACAATGGGACAAATTTATAGTAAGGAACAAGGACTATTAACAACTACCCAATCAGATTTTAAAACTAACAATTCTGGTAATTCACAAAGTGTCAGTCAAAGTGCGGTTTCCTTAACAGGAGGATATGAATTAGTTTATAGAAGTATCACCTTTGGGGGAATGAGTGGGGGACCAGTATTAGATACCCAAGGAAGAGTTATAGGTATTCATGGACGTGCTGAGGGAGAAACAGCTATTGATGAAAAAACAGGTGATGCTGGTAGTAATGGAGGGAGAGTACAAATAGGTAATAGTTTGGGTATTCCTATCAGTACCTTTTTGGCCTTAGCAACTCGACTGAATACACAACCGCAAAAGGTAGAAACTAACCCAGCACCAAAATTAAATGAACAAAAAATTGAGTCTATTGAAACAGCAATATTATCAGTAGATGTTTCTAAAGGGAATACAACTGCTAGTCAATGGTTAGAAAGAGGAAATCAATTGTGGCGTTTAGATCGTGATTCAGAAGCTATACAGGCTTTTAATGAAGCAATTAAGCTGAATCCAAAGTTTATTCATTTAGCTTATTATGGTAAGGGTTCAGCATTAATTAAGAATGGACAATATCTAGAGGGTATAAATGCATTACAGCAAGCAGTGAGATATAAGCCTGATTTTGTTCCTGCTTGGTCTGGACTAAGTTCAGTTTATCGACGATCAAAGCAAACAGATGAAGCATTAATAGCCATCAATAAAGCAATTGAACTCCAGCCTAATAATCCTAATTTGTATAACGAAAAGTATAATGTGTTAGCTGATTCAAAAAAGTATAAAGAAGCAGAATTAGCCATCAACAAAGCGATTAAAATTAGTCCGCGTGCATCATTTTACTACAATCGCGGTAATCTTTACGATGACCAGAAAAAATGGGATTTAGCTGAAGCTGATTACACCCAAGCTATCAAAATCAATCCTGATTTACCTGAACCTTACAACAATCGCGGGAATGTTTACTTTGAGCAGAAAAAATGGGATTTAGCTGAAGCTGATTTTACCCAAGCTATCAAAATCAATCCTGATCATTTTCGAGCTTACAAGAATCGTGGTCTTCTTTACGAAAAGCAGAAAAAATGGGATTTAGCTGAAGCCGATTACACCCAATCTATCAAAATTAATCCTGATTATGCTCCAGCTTACCTCGGTCTCAGTTTTCTTTACTCTTACCAAAAAAAATGGGATCTAGCTGAAGCTGATTTCACCCAAGCTATCAAAATCAAAATTGATCCTAATTATTCTCGTCTAGCTTATCTTCTAGCTTACATCGGTCGTGGTATTGTTCACACTATGCAGAAAAAATGGGATTTAGCATTAGCTGATTACAACAAAGCTATTGCCATTAATCCTGATTATGCCCAAGCTTACATCAATCGCGGTTTTCTTTACTCTGAGCAAAAAAAATGGGATTTAGCATTAGCTGATTACAACAAAGCTATCGCTATTAATCTTGATGATGCCCAAGCTTACCAAGGTCGCGGTTTTCTTTACTCTGAGCAGAAAAAATGGGATTTAGCATTAGCTGATTACAACAAAGCTATCGCTATTAATCCTGATTTTGCCCAAGCTTACCAAGGTCGCGGTTTTCTTTACTCTGAGCAGAAAAAATGGGATTTAGCATTAGCTGATTACAACAAAGCTATTGCTATTGATCCTGATTATGCTCTAGCTTACAAAAATCGTGGGTATGTTTACTATGAACAAAAAAAATGGGATATAGCTGAAGCTGATATCAGCAAAGCTATTGCTATTGATTCTGATTTTGCTGAAGCTTACATCATTCGTGGTATTCTCTACTATAACCAGAAGAAATGGGATGTAGCTGAAGCTGATCTCAGCAAAGGTATGGCTATTAATCCAGATTATGCAGATGCAAATGGTTATGCTATAAGGGGTGAAATTCATCATCAGCAAGGAAACTACACAGCCGCAATATCTGATTATAATCAAGCGGTTGCTAAAGATCCCAATAGTTTAGCTGCCATAAGTAATATAGGCTTGATCAAATATGAACAAGGAGACAAAGAAACAGCAATTAAACAATGGCAACAAGCCATGAAAATTAATAATCAATTCGCTGAAACTATGTTAGCTTTAGCTGTGGCTTTGTATAGCAAAGGGGAAGAAAAACAGGCTTACCAGTTAGCAAAAACAGCTTTGAAATTAGATAAAAACTTTGCTGATGTCAACTTTCTGAAAAAGAATCTTTGGGGTGAGAAAATGATTGCTGATACGCAGAAACTACTATCTACTCCCCAGATGAAAACTTTATTATCACAGTTGCGATAATATCAACAGCACCGATCAGATCCCCGACTTCTCAAAGAAGTTGGGGATCTAAAACATCGTAAACAATTTCCATAATTTTAATTGTCAGAATCAGGATTTAGGGGTCACCGTGCCAAAACGGGAAAATTGTACGCTAAGGCTGAAACCCTTAACCATTAAGGATTTGAGCGATACTTATTTTCTTTTACTCGTAAAGAGCGCAACTTGTCAAAACTGGTTGCCTGCTTTAAATTCCAGACATAATCACCCGTAAGATTGATATGTTCCCAACCCAAAGGTGATAAATGTTGCAAATGCTCTTCAGGAATATCCATACCCTGTTGTTTCAAATGCTCAACAGCCTTTTCTATGTACACCGTATTCCATACAACAATCGCCGCCACCACCAAATTCAACCCACTAGCCCGATAAAATTGGTCTTCATAAGAGCGATCGCGCACCTCACCCAGACGATTAAAAAACACCGCCCTTTTCAGGGTATGTTTTGCCTCACCCTTATTTAGTCCCGTCGTCGTAACTCAGGACTCTGCAACCATTCCAAAGTAAACAAAGTCCTCTCAATTCTTCCCAACTCCCGCAAAGCTAAAGCCAAACGATTTTGGCGAGGATAAGAAGCCAATTTCCGTAACATCAAAGAAGCCGTGACCGTCCCCGTGCGAATTGAACTAGCAAGCCGGAGAATCTCGTCCCAAGACTCCTCAATCAACTTCACATTAATCTTGCCACCCAACAGAGGCGATAAAACCTCTTCAGAGGAAGTAGCATCAAAAGTATACAACTTCTTATCAGGTAAATCGCGCATTCTTGGCGCAAATCTAAACCCCAGCAGATGACACATCGCAAACACCTGCTCAGTATAGCCACTAGTATCCGTATAATCCTCCTGAATTTGCAAATCACTCTCGTGATACAGCAAACCATCTAAAACATAACTAGCATCCCTGACCGTCGCATTAATCACCTTCACATGAAAAGGCACATATTGGTCAGAAATATGCGTGTAAAAAATCACGCTTCTATCCTTCCCATATTTGGCATTAATCTCTTCGTTAAAACTGCGATGTCCAGCAGCTTTAAATCGTTGACCATCAGATGAAGAAGTAGTCCCATCACCCCAATAAGTAGCAAAAGGAACTTGTGCCTGAAAATTTACCACCTCTGCCAAAGCCTGAGAATAAGTCTCATCTCGAATATACCAATCAGCCACCCAAGCTAAACGCTCAAAAGACATTCCTTGAGTAGCATCTGCCATGCGCGTTAAACCCAGATTAATCCCATCAGCAAGCAGCGCACTCAACAAAACCACCTTATCTTCTACTTCTGTTCCTGAATATAAATGTGTAAAATGTTTAGTAAAATGCGTCCAAGAATCAACTTCCACCAACAAATCAGTCAGCTTAATTCTCGGTAATAAACTAGAGACTTTTCGACTTAACTCATCAACCTCAGTCGGAACAGCATTGCTCAAAGGAGTAATAATTAACCGCTCATCTTCTATTCTGACATCAATCAACTTATCCTCTGCCATTAAATCAGAAACAATCCCTAATTGTGACTTCAATTCCAGTGAACGTTGTTCAATATAGGTAGTGAAATCAGTTGTCACTGCCACAGGTATTGTTTGAGCAGAACGCATTAACTGCCATGAACTATCAGTTAACAAATAATCCTCAAAATCCTGGAACTGACGAGAACCCACTACCCAAATATCTCCAGAACGCAAACCACTACGTAACTCAGCCAAAGCACACATCTCATAATAGTGCCTATCAATAGTATCACCCTTAATTACGTGTTTTAACCAACGCGGTTTAACAAAAGTAGTATCCGTAGATTCCGGCACTTTTCGACCACCTGAGATATTTAATTCTTTAATCACCGCTAAAGCTTCAATAACTGGTAAACTAGCAGTTGTTGCTTTAAATTCAAACGTCTCCAACAACTTAGGTGTATATCTTCGCAACTGTGAATAACGGTTATCAAGTAGTTCAAGATAATCAAAATCTGCGGGTCTAGCCAACTTTTCAGCTTCAACAACACTATTGATAAACTTCTCCCAATCCAATACTGACTCAATCGCTTGATAAGCATCATCCTCTTCCTCTCTAGCAGCAATTAACGCCTTGCCGACTTGGGCATATAATCTCACCTTTTCATTAATCGCTTTTCCATCATGTTGAAACTTTTCGCCATGCTGATGCTGACTTTTATTAAACAATTTACCCATCATTTTATCGTGCATCCCTATGGCATAATCGACTAATGATGCACTCCATTCAATTAGAAAAGCAACTAAAATGGCATAGCGTCTTAATTCATCTAACCTAGATAGGTGAGCAGGTGTAGACTTTGCACCAATTTTAGTGAATTGTAACAGACGATTTTGATGTACTCGTTTCAAGCATCCAGAATCGAGGTGAAGATTGCGAATAAATTCTAGGCGTTCTACAAGCTTTAAAAAGTTTCTAGGATTAGGTATTCTTGGTGGTTGACGCAGCCAAATTAAATCAGTCAGCTTTTTATCAGGCTCTAAAACTAATAGTTTATCCAGGGCTGTTTTTTGTAATATTGTTAAATTTTGAATTAATTCTAGACACACTAATTTTTGAGCACGGTGTCTCACTTCCCATGCCAAACGTTCTACAGTAGAAATAGCTGGAATAATAATTTTACGAAAGCGCATTTCATCAATTAATGCTCCCACAAGTGCCATCCCTTGATCTGAGGAGATGGCAAATGGTAATAACCATTTTGAAAGGAGTTTATATGTAGATATATTAAAAGAATGAAACCCAAAAATATTTTGAATTTCTACTAAATGTTCACGTCTTGTTGTATCTCTTTGGGAATATTCTGTAATGATTATTGGGTCAATTTTTAATTGGGAGGCAATATAAGAAAGAACAGATTCGGGGACTATTTCTGACAAACTCCAAACCCGACCAGGAAAGCGGAGGTAACAAAACTGCACGGCAAAACCCAGACGATTGTGTGGTCTACGACGCTCTTTGATAACTTTGAGTTCATCGTTGCTAAAAGTATAGTAGCGAGGGGCTTCATCCTCTTTAGGAAGCGGATCTTGTTCTGCTACCACCATAAAAATATATCTAAAAATGTATTTATTAATTATATTTTAACATCTACACTTTTAGACAAAAACTTGCTTCTATTCAGGATCTAAAGTGATGATTACTTTAGCTGCTTTAGCCACTGCATTTTTAGAACGTCCCGGATTAGCTCAGAATACTCTGCGTTCATATCAGTCTACCTTAATGCCCTTGCTCTGTAAGTACGGCCGATGGTCAATAGAAATCATCAATAGACAAGTTTTGTGGGAATATCTCAATCGTTTAACTGATGTTTCTTATACTACCCACCACCGACATCAAGCTGTAATTACGGCTTTGTTCAATTTTGCTGTGGATATGGGATATCTCAAATCTAATCCGGTGGCTGGACTAACAAGACGCAAGCCGAACAGAGAACAAGGAGAACACGCTACAGAGGAAACTGTGCGCTATCTTACGCCTAACCAATTGGGTATTTTGTATCATGTGATCAAAAAAGATGCGCGGTTGTCTGCGTTGGTGCGTTTGTTACATAGTAGTGGTGCTAGGATTGCTGAGGTACTGGCTCTAAATTTGGAGCAAATTGATTGCAAAGCCAGAAAATTTCAGGTTGTTGGTAAGGGTAATAAGCAACGTTGGTGTTTTTACAGTGAAGTTGCACAATGGAGTCTAAATAATTACTTAAAGTATTACAGATATCCAACCCATTCAGCCTTGTTTACTGCTCAACAGCCCAAAACTTTGGTTGTCTCGCGGCTTTCGTACCGGATGGCTCATAAATCCTGGACAAGTTTGATTGGGAATGCAACCGAACTTCAGGGGGTGAGACTGCATGACTTACGGCACACTTTTGCAACGGAACGGGTGGGACTGATGGGAATTGAAGAACTTAGGGCATTGATGGGACATGAGAGTATTCAGACAACGTTACGGTATCAAAAAGTAACGCCACAACGGGCAGAACAAGTAGCACATCAGGCATTTAATAGTCTGCCTAGTTTTTGCGAATAAATTTGGTAATTAATTCAGATTTTACAGTCATCATCAATACTTTTGACTGGGGTTAAATTTATGGGGCAGGGAATACATACTACTCTGCACCAAGAGAATGAGGGTAAACTATCTCCCTGTTGCTTATTATACAGGCATTAGTTAATCAATTTATTTTGCTTCTGAAACCGTTGTCCTGCCATCGTTTCAGCCTTAGCGTACAATTTTCCCGTTTTGGCACGGTGATGCCATTTACAGGATTTTGTTATCTAAAATTATGTTGAAAACCTTTTGATATTTTTTACAATTTAAAACTATAATAATAATTTATTTCACTAAATCAAATAAATTTCAAAACTGATGGGAGTATAGAAAAACATTTTCTCTCATTAATTTAAATCCTATCTATCAACAACACAAACAACTACATCCTATAAATCCTTAAATCCTGGACATCCTGATTCTGACAGCTTCCTTATTTCAGTTTCTCAAGTTCTACAATAATTTGCTGTATTTGCTGATATCTTGGTTGATATTCCTTTTTTTCTTGCAGTTTGACAGCTAAAGTTCTGAATTTCTGGAGTGCTGTCTGTACATCTCCTTTATTTAAAGCCGCATTAGCTTGATTAGTTAATTCTTCAATGGAATCAGGAGAAATAGTTGAAGAATTTAGAGGAAGTTTAAATTCTGGGTCTTGTAAATCCGCTATCTTATTCAGTGATTCTATTTCAGTATGTAATTTATCAATAATCTTTAATAAGTCTGTTGCTTCTGGAAATTTACTTTCGTTTAAAAAAGCCAAACTTTTTTGCGAATACAGTATGATTGCTATCTGGAAGTCTGCTATTTTTTGTCCGGTTTCTTCTTGTATTAACCCCCGTTGATGATAAGCTGTTGTATATTGGGGGTTAATTGTAATTGCTTGAGTAAAATCTGCAATAGCTTTCTGTTTATACTCTTTAATTCTATCTTTCACTTCCACCGAACAAATAATTATATAATCATCCTTTTTTCGACAACCCGGTACACTACCATCAGGATTTAAAGGCTTTCCTTGTGCATATTTAGCATAAATTAAACCTCGTTGATAATATGCTTCTGCATTTTTATCATTATGATTAATAGCTTGTGTAAAGTCTAATATAGCTCCTTGGTAATCTTGTTGATTTGCTTTTTTTTCACCTTGTAAAAGCCAGTTATTTGATATTTGTATTGATTGAGTTGGAGAAGCTTCAACCTTGTAAAAATTACCTCCAAAAATCATCAGGGAACTGATTGTTAAACTCAGACAAGCGACGGGTAGCTTTAAAGTAGACATAAGGGGATTGGTAATTGGTAATAAAGTTCTAGTTTTAATCCTGTTCATCCTTAAATCCTGGAAATTATCTCGACTATGGCTACGCCACGCAGGCTATCGCTCGATAACCACCTGATTCAGACAAACTTAATGATTATTTTCACATAATTTATCCTCATTTTTAACTAAATTAACATTTTCTTTTAAATATTCATTTAACCAATAACAACTACGTTTTTGTAAAGCATGAATATCCAAATCCCACAAAGTTATATGATTACTACTATCCACAGAAGCTATCATCTTTCCATCTGCACTAAAATTCACTTCTAAAAGTTTATCTTCACTTCCTTGCAAACTATAAATTAATTCCCCCTGCAAATTCCAAAAACTGATTTTATCCCCACTAGCTGAAACCAGAATTTTACTATCAGGACTAAAATTTACACTATAAACACTTTGATTATGTTGTAAAGTATGTAATAACTTACCACTCTTCCTATCCCAAAGTTTGACTGTTCTGTCAGCACTCGCAGTAGCTATGATTTTTCCGTCAGGACTAAAAATTACAGATGTAATATTAGCCTCATGTCCAGAAATAGTCTGCAATAAATTTCCTTCTAAATTCCACAGTTTTACTGTTTTATCTCCAGCAGTTGCTAAAGTTTGACCATCTCGACTAAAATTGATATTTGTCACTAACTTATCATTGGTCTGCCAGCTTTTTAATAAATTCCCTTGTAAGTCCCAAATTTTAACTTGTTTATCTACTCTACTAATGGTTGCAATCTTATTACCATCAGGACTAAAACTTATATCTTGAATTGGCTCAAACATACTATTATTATCCTTCAGATGTCCTTGCCAACTCTTGATAAGTTTACCATCAAGATTCCATAACTTAATGTGATTATCAACCCCAATGGTGATAATATTCTTTCCAGTGGGATGAAACAGTACCTTGATAATTTCTCCTTCATGGGCATAAAAACTTTTTAGCAAACTTCCATCACGCTGTCGTAAACTGATGATTCCCTGTTCATTACTTACTGAAACAGTATTTCCATCTGGACTGAAACTCACACTATTACCAGAAAAACTCGGTAAAATACCTTGCAAATGCCAAAATTTAATTGTGCTGTCAGCACTAGCAGAAACTATGGTTTTTCCATCTGGACTAAAACTGGCTTCTGATGCTTTACTTCCATGTTTTAAAAAGGTGTAAATTGGAGATTGAGGATTAGATTTAAAATCATTGGGAATCATCCAGACTTTAACTGTATCATCAGCACTAGCAGAAACGATTGTTTTGCCATCAGGACTAAAATTCACATCTAAAACTTCATTGCTATGACCCTCAAAAGTATGTAATAATTGTCCATTTATATCCCAAAGTTTCACAGTTTTATCTTTACTAGCAGAGGCTAAAATATTACCATCTGGATTAAATTTTACAGCAAAAACTTCATCACTATGACCTGGTAATGTTTTTAATTCCTTACCTTCAAGATTCCAAAGTTTGATTGTTTTATCAGCACTTGCAGTAGCAATAGTTTGTCCATCTGGACTGAAACTTACACCCAAAACTTTTTGCTTGTGAGCGGAAATTGTTTTAATGAGTTGTCCATTTAAAGTCCACAGTTTTACTTCTCCTTTTCTGTTAGCAGTTGCTAGAATTTCACCATTTGGACTAAGAGATATTGCTAATAATCCATCTTGTTCTGCTAACCTAAAAATAGGTTGATTTGTAAATAAATTTGTGCTAGAATCATAACGCCAAAAACTAATAGTGTTATCAAAACTAGCAGCAATCAGCATTTGATGATCTCGACTAAAGATAACACTAAAAACCGTATTTTTATGACCTGATAAAGTTTGCTGTAACTTCCCATCCCGTCGCCAAATTTTGATGGTAGTATCTTCACTGCCAGAAGCTAAAAGCTGACCATCTGGGCTAAATTTAACAGTGGAAATCTCACCTTTATGACCTTGTAAGCGATTGTATTCTCGAATTTGGTTGATATTTTCTAAAGTAGCCGCAGATAAACTTAACTTAGTTTGAGAATCTAAGAAATTTAACTGCTCTAAATTTTTGATAACTTTCAGTGTGGGGATAAAAGCTTCAACCTCATTCCCAGACTTTAACAATACTTGTGCAGATAAATTCAAGGCTTTTAGCTCATTAATTTGTGCTTGTTGCCGTTGCCATAAAGCTACACCAGCTAATAGTAATGCTCCTAATAAACCACCACTTAAAGCTATGATAATACGGTTTCTAGCAGCATTCTTAGCTTGACTTTCTTTCTTCTGTAGTTCTAAACTTTGAAGAATAAAATTCTGTTCAGTGGCACTAATTTGAGTTTGGCGTTGTCTTAACCATTCCTGGGCATCAATTAAAGATTTACCCCGCAATAATGCTCCCGTATCTTGTTCATGATTTTCCCATTGTCGCATTACTATTCTTAATTGTTCTTGCCAACGGCGAAAATCTCCATCAGTTTGCATCCATTGTTTTAATCTGCGCCAATTGCGAATTAATGCCTCATGAATAATTTCTACAGTTTCAATTTTTGTCAGTTTATTAATGTCAGTGACTACTAATCTGGCATTTGCTAATTGTGTAACTAAATTCCAGTTTTCTTCCCCCACTTCCCCACGAGTAGCCAAACGCCGGATATCTGCGTTGTATTCTCCTGGCTGCACTAACTGAATAAATATTTGTTGCACCTTTTGTTTATCGGCTGCACTCAATTGAGCATAAATTGACTCAGCATGATTCGCCAGTGCAGTTTCGATAGTGCCAATTTCCGTGTATGCTTGATGAGTTAGCCATCCTTGCTGTTGCCGTTGCCACAACTGAGTTAAAGTAAATTCCAGTAAGGGTAAATGGCTAGGAGAATTAAGCACCACATCAACGAGACGTTGAGTTAATCCTGGTTCTAATTGTATATTGAGACTAAGAGTAGGTTGAGCGATCGCACTTTCTAATTCTAGGGCATTCATTGGACTTAAGTTAACCTGAGCATCCTGCAAGGCATTACTCAAGGGACGGTAAGACAAAGCTTCACCAAAAAAGTCTGCTCGTAGAGTTAACACCAAGGTAAAACCAGGAACACTACTAACTGCATTCAGGAGATGATCTAAAAATATTTGGCGTTCTGCGGTATCCTGACAAAGAGTGTAGAGTTCTTCAAATTGGTCAGCAATCAATACAATATGTGATTGGGGTGAAATGCTAATCAGCGATTCTAGGAAATTAGATAAAGTGCTGTGGCTTTGTTTTAACTGTACTTCAAACTCTAATTCTTGCAATCTGGAATTAGGAGAAATATCTTTCCCAGTCCCTAACCCTTGATGAAGTGCGATACCTGCGGCGGATATAGCGATCGCTAATGATTCTAACGGATTATTCCCCGGACGAAAAGACACAATCTGCCAATGTTGACTTTTATCACGTTTTAATTGGGGAATCAACCCCGCAAACACCACAGAAGATTTACCACTTCCTGAAGCCCCAACCACTGCTACCAAATGCTTTGTTTTCACCGCCGCAACTAACTGTTGGGTAACAGTTTCTCGTCCATAAAAATAGGCTGCATCTTGCTCTTGAAAAGCCGATAGACCCCTATAAGGACAACTTGCTACAGCCCCCATACTCTGCCAAGTCGGAGGCGTTGCTAACAAATTTTGGACAATTACAGGCAACCAACTAGCACAAGGATATTCTGTTTCTAAACCTTGTAATTTCTTGCGAGCAATATTAACAGATTGATAGAAAGAATTTCTGCTGGTAAACTGTTGAATAAAGTCTTTTAAAAATTGATGAGCTACCTTATCTGGTACAGGTTCGCGCATCACAATTATTTGGGGAATATGCAAACTTTCTAATTCCGCTGCAATTCCTAAACCATCACAAGAGTTAAAAAAAGCTAACTGTAACCCTTTGCTGACAGCGGTTTGTAATCCATACCGCAACTCATCCATTGTTAAACTATCAGTACGGTTGAGAAATATTCTGCCCTTTGTTGACTCTGTGCGACTATGGCCAGAAAAGAAAATCATATCCCAGCCTGTATCATCCCAAAGATGTTGATTGAGTTCTGAAGGTGAAGGCTCAACTAAAACAATAATTTCCGCTGCTTGGCAATATTGTTGAAGTAGTTTTTCATCTTCAGCAACATTAATTCCTTCACTATTACCCAGGATAATTAAAATGCGGATATGGGAGCGATCGCTTCTTTTAAACCTTTGGGAAGAAAGGGAACTAAAAGCTACTTCTGCATGAGGATAATAATTAAATAAATCCCATAAATGCCAAGGTAATTTTCGCAGTTGAGTTTCATTGGTGCGAATAATTACTCGCACTTCATCAACAGTCGTTAATTGTGTTAAACATAGTTCTTGAATCCGCCGAAAAGACTCGGCTTGTAACCAAGTAATAAATTGCTGTTTGAGAATGTCTGTATGAGTGTGACATTCTGTTTTCAGAGATTGAAATCTGACATTAGTAATTTGGTCTTTTTTAGGTTTAATGCGGTATCCGTCCAAACTGCGATAACTATTAGACCAATCTTGATAAATATTAGGTAGAGTGGGAAGGGGAGGTAATTTTAATGTGTTGTCACTTAGCTCAATATCGGGAAGCGCACCATCTTCACCAATTTCTAAACTAACGCGAAAGCCTTCATGGAAGTCACCATCCAGCTTGAGAATAACTAATTTGTTCATTGTTTTACCACTCCTACCTCCGCACAAAACCTCTATGACAATTTCGGTTTTCTTGGCAATATTTTATGCGAATGGCGGAGATTGTTACAAAAGTTTATTTTATTAGAGCATAATTTGAGGTTAGTGAAAGCTCGAAGAAATTATCAGAATCAGGTGGTTATCGAGCGAAGTCGAGATAATGTCCAGGATTTAAGGATTTGCAGGATGTAGTTGTTTGTGTTTTTGATGGGATTTTTGAGGTAATTTCTTATTGAAGATGTAGGGGTTTAGCAATGCTAAACCCTGATTAATCTTGCTAAACTTGATATTGTGCTAACCAAGCTTCTAAATCACTTAAACTCGAAAAATCAAGTAAAGCCTCAGCTAAATCTTCTAACTGTGTTGATTCCAAAGCTTCTATTTTCAATAATTGTGCCGGTGGAACAGTTCCGACTTGATGGCGTAATTGTCGTGTCACAATTGCTAAAGCTTTTTCCTGTTGGATATCCTGATAAATTACAGACTCGCGCATAGCATCACTCCGTAATAACCTTTTAATCAGTTTCTTGTTTAATACTAACCCAGCTAATATTGCTGTTGACGCAGCAACATTACTTTGAATTCGGGTATCGTTTATTTGCTCAATAGCTTCTGCAACCTGTTGTAATATTAGCGTTTTATCCTCAGTTTGACTGAGAGTTGCAAACGGTAACAAACCAGGAGTATTCAAAAATATGTCGCTGGGTTGTTCCCAAAGACGAATAACGCCAAATTCATGACGGGTATTTTCTAAAACAAAGGCTGTTTGCTGGACTAATTCGGATGTGGTTGGTTGTAGGTAAATCACAACCTGACGCATCCGTTTATTGGGAAATTTGCGATACACCCTTAACCGATAATCCGCCATTCTAAAGGGAATTTGCGCTTTTGGTTCAGTTTGAAATTCTATATGCAGAACAATTTCATCTGACTGTAACAGAATTAACGCATCTGCTCGAATCGGTTCGAGAGATAATTCTGATGGACTGAGTTGGGTGAGTTCAATGGATTCACCGATTAACCAAGTGGCGAAATCGGCTGAAAATGACTCGGCTAAAAAGCGACAGACGTTATCAAACATAGACAGGTATTATATCATCTGATCGGTGCTGTTGATATTACCGCAACTGTGATAATAAAGTTTTCATCTGGGGAGTAGATAGCAATTTCTGAGTATCAGCAATTATTTTCTCACCCCAAAGATTCTTTTCTAGAAAGTTAAGATCAGCAAAGTTTTTATCTAATTTTAATGCTGTTTCTGCTAACTGATAAGCCTGTTGTTCTTCCCCTTTCCCATACAAAGCCACAGCTAAAGCTAACATGGGTTCAGAAAATTTATTGTTAATTTTCATGGCTTGTTGCCATTGTTTAATTGCTGTTTCTCTGTCTCCTTGTTCATATTTGATGAAACCTATATTATTGATAGCAGCTAAACTATTAGGATTTTTTGCAACTGCTTGATTATAATCAGATATTGCGGCTGTATAATTTCCTTGTTGATGATAAATAAAACCCCGCCCAGCATAAGCATCTGCATAATCTGGATTAATAACAATAGCTTTGTTATAATCAGCCAATGCTAAATCCAATTTTTTCTGCTGAAAGTAAAGATTCCCGCGATTGTAATAAGCAAGAGCAAAATCAGGATAAATAGCGATAGCTTTGTTGTAATCAGCTAATGCTAAATCCAATTTTTTCTGTTCATAGTAAAGAAATCCTCGACTAATGTAAGCATTAGCATTATCAGGACTACTAGCAATAGCCTTATTAAAATCAGCTAATGCTAATTCCCATTTTTTCTGCTCATAGTAAAGAAATCCTCGACCAATGTAAGCATTAGCAAAATCAGGATTAATAGTAATAGCCTTGTTGAAATCAGCTAGTGCTAATTCCCATTTTTTTTGCTCAGAGTAAACCAATCCTCGTTGGTTGTAAGCCAGAGCAGCATCAGAATTACTAACAATAACCTTGTTGAAATCAGCCAATGCTAATTCCCATTTTTTCTGCTCATAGTACAAAATCCCTCGACTAATGTAAGCTAGTGGAGTAAAATCAGAATTAATAGCAATAACCTTGTTGAAATCAGTTAGTGCTAATTCCCATTTTTTCTGGTCAGAGTAAAGAAGTCCTCGACTAAAATAAGCATTAATGTAATCAGAATTAATCTCAATAGCTTTGTTATAATCAGCTAATGCTAAAGCCCATTTTTTCTGTCTATGGTACAAATTACCTCGATTGCTAAAAAACGACGCACGAGGGCTGAGTTTAATCGCCTCACTTATCGCTGCTTCTGCTTCTCCATACCTTTTTAAACCATCTAAATTTCCCCATTTTTCATTATACAAATTAGGATTATTTGGCTGAAGTTCAATCGCTTTATTGATTGCGACTAAGGCTTTATCTAGTTGCTTTGATGTCCTATAGACTAGATTTTGAAGTTCCCATGCACTAACAAAATCAGGCTTATATTTCACTGCTTGCTGTAATGCATTTATAGCCTCTGGATATTTTCCCTTCCCACCTAACGCTAAACCCTTGCCATAATAAGCCAAATGGATAAAAGCCGGCTTCAGCTTAATTGCTTCATCAAAAGCCTGTATAGCTTCTTCATAACGACCTAAACGCCACAGTTGATTTCCTCTTTCTAACCATTGACTAGCCTTTGTATTATCTTTAGAAACATCTACTGATAATATAGCTGCTTTGATAGATTCAACTTTTTGTTCATTTAATTTTGGTACTGGGGTGGTTTCTACCTTTTGCGGTTGTGTATTCAGTCGAGTTGCTATTGCTAAAAAGGTACTTACAGGAATACCCAAACTATTACCTATTTGTACTCTCCCTCCATTACTACCAGCATCACCTGTTTTTTCATCAATAGCTGTTTCTCCTTCAGAACGTCCATGAATCCCTATAACTCTTCCTTGAGAGTCTAACACCGGTCCCCCACTCATTCCCCCAAAGGTGATACTGCTATAAACTAATTCATATCCTCCTGTTAAGGAAATCGCACTTTGACTGATACTTTGTAATCCACTAGAATTGTTAGTTTTAAAATCTGATTGGGTAGTTCTTAATAGTCCTGTTTCCTTACTATAAATCTGTCCCATTGTCAACCGCCAAGGTGATTTTTCTCCTAATCTTGGATACCCAGCAGTTAAGATATATTCATTATCTTTAGGGTTATAATTTGCCAAAGTCGCAACTTGATAATTTTCCTGACTTCTAAATTTAACAACAGCTAAATCTACCCCTTCTTCTAGTTTAATACTGCTTTTTTCTACAGGATATTGTTTACCATCTGAGGAAAGAATTGAATAATTAAATCCTCCACATGGTTTGGTTGCATCTTCTCTTTCACAAAGAACATGAGCCGCAGTTAAAACTGTGTAAGTATCCCCTTCTTTAGCGATAATCACCCCTGAACCATTGGCTTTACTACTACTATCAATTCTCACTGTAAACTGTTTAGCTTTTTGTTCTATTTCTCCTAACCATCCTGTTAATGCTATTTCTGGTACTGTTTCTGGAATATTTGGTATAGGTAAGGAATAAGCTGTCAATATCTTATCATTCACCTGTGCTAAAAGGGTGGTGATTGGTATTCCCCAGCTAAGTTTTCGCTTTTGTTGGATTTCTTCATCGCTGGGACGTGAACCATCAGGATAAACATAACCTGTATTTAAAATCGGGTATGCACTTCTACCATTTATCCCTATTAGTTCCCCACGGGAGTTAATAATTGCACCACCACTCATTCCCTGTTCAATATCACTGCTATAACCTATTTGATAACCTTCTTTTAATGATTGTTGGGATATTTGTTTTACTGTACCTGTCCGAAATACTATCTCTCCTTTTGCTGAAGAATATCCTGCTGCTGTGACTTCTGTTTCAGTGCTAGGAATAGTATTAGGAACTTGTTGTAAACAATAATTTTGCTCAGTTTGGAATTGTAATAGTGCTAAATCTGATTTCTGAAATTTGATGTTAGAAACGATTTTTGCATCATAGATTTTACCATCTGATGTTTTTAACTTAATACTACTAACTCCTCTAATTACATGAGAGTTAGTGACGACTAGATAAGTATTTCCTTGTTGAGCTATTATTGTTCCTGAACCACTGTTATTATCTCCTGTGACTCTGACTGTAATTCGGCTGGCGATGGTTTTTAGTTGTTGTTCTGAATATTCTCCATCTGCATTATCTGATTTTATGTTACATAAAGGATTTTCTGCTGCTAAGGAAACAGAATGAGACGAAGTTTCCAGACTAAAGGTAGAAACTGGTAGCAATAATAGTGCAAGAATGACGAATGTTTTGGTATTCATGTTAATGATTACAAATTTTGATTGATATTACCGCAACTGTGATAATAAAGTTTTTATCTTGGTAGTAGATAGCAATTTCTGAGTATCAGTAATCATTTTCTCACCCCAAAGATTCTTTTTTAGAAAGTTGGTATCTGCAAAGTTTTTGTCTAATTTTAATGCTGTTTCTGCTAATTGATAAGCCTGTTGTTCTTCACCCTTTCCATACAAAGCCACAGCTAAAGCTAACATGGGTTCGGAAAATTGATTATTAATTTTCATGGCTTGTTGCCATTGTTTAATTGCTGTTTCTTTGTCACCTTGCTCATATTTGATAAAGCCTAGATTACTGATGGCAGCTAAACTGTTTTTATCTTTAGCAACTGCTTGATTGTAATCAGATATTGCGGCTGTGTAGTTTCCTTGTTGATGATAAATAAAACCCCGCCCAGCATAAGCATCTGCATAATCTGGATTAATAACAATAGCTTTGTTGTAATCAGCCAATGCTAATTCCCATTTTTTTTGTTCAAAGTAAAAATTCCCGCGAGTGAAGTAAGCAAAATCATAATCTGAATTAATAGAGATAGCTTTGTTGTAATCAGCTAATGCTAAATCAGATTTTTTCTGTTCAGAGTAAAGATTTCCACGAATGATGTAAGCAAAATCATAATCTGAATTAATAGAGATATATTTGTTGAAATTGGATAATGCTAAATCAGATTTTTTCTGCTCGAAATAAATAAATCCTCTCCAGAAGTAAGGATTAGCATATCGAGGATTAATGTCAATAGCTTTGTTAAAATCAGATAATGCTAAATCCCATTTTTTTTGCTTAAGATAAACCGATCCACGATTGTGGTAAACTTCAGCAAAATCAGGATTAATGGCAATAGATTTGTTAAAATCAGCTAGTGATAAATCTAATTTTTCCTGCTTGGAGTAAAGAGTACCGCGATTGTTGTAAGCTAAAGCATAATCTGGATTAATAACAATAGCTTTGTTGTAATCAGCCAGTGCTAAATCCCATTTTTTCTGCTTTTTATAAACATTACCACGACCGTTGTAGGCACTATCATAATCAGGATTAATTCTGATAGCATTGTTGTAATCAGTCAGTGCTAATTGCCATTTTTTCTGCTCTTCGTAAAGATTACCACGATTGTTGTAAGCCTCAGCAAAATTAGGATTAATAGCGATAGCTTTATTGAAATCAGCTAGTGCTAATTGCCATTTTTTCTGCTCTTCGTAAAGATTACCACGACCGTTGTGAGCCTCAGCAAAATTAGGATTAATAGCGATAGCTTTATTGAAATCAGCTAGTGCTAAATCCCATTTTTTCTGCTCATAGTAAACATTACCACGATTGCTGTAAGGTAAAGCAAAATCAGGATTAATAGCGATAGCTTTATTGAAATCAGCTAGTGCTAAATCCCATTTTTTCTGCTCATAGTAAACAATCCCACGATTGCTGTAAAAAGCCGAACGAGGACTAAGATCAATCGCCTTATTTATCGCTAACTCCGCTTCTGCATATTTTTTTGAATCAGCTAACACCCCATACTTTTCGTTATACAAATTCGGATTTTTTGGCTGAATTTCAATGACTTTATTGATGGCTATTAAGGCTTCTTTCGGCTGCTTTAATCTTCGATAGACTCCACTTAGCTGATACCAAGCAGCTACAAAATCAGCTTTATATTTCACTGCTTGCTCTAATGCAGTTACTGCTTCTTTCTTGCCATAACTAGCTAAAGCCAAACCCTTGCCATAATAAGCCAAATGGATAAAAGCTGGCTTCAGCTTAATTGCTTCATCAAAAGCCTGTATAGCTTCTTCATAACGACCTAAACGCCACAGTTGATTTCCTCTTTCTAACCATTGACTAGCAGTTGTATTCCCTTTAGAAACATCTACTGATAATATTGCTGTTTCGATAGACTCAATTTTTTGTTCATTTAATTTTGGTGCTGGGTTAGTTTCTACCTTTTGCGGTTGTGTATTCAGTCGGGTTGCTAAGGCCAAAAAGGTACTGATAGGAATACCCAAACTATTACCTATTTGTACTCTCCCTCCATTACTACCAGCATCACCTGTTTTTTCATCAATAGCTGTTTCTCCCTCAGCACGTCCATGAATACCTATAACTCTTCCTTGGGTATCTAATACTGGTCCCCCACTCATTCCCCCAAAGGTGATACTTCTATAAACTAATTCATATCCTCCTGTTAAGGAAACCGCACTTTGACTGACACTTTGTGAATTACCAGAATTGTTAGTTTTAAAATCTGATTGGGTAGTTTCTAATAGTCCTCGTTCTTCACCATAAATCTTTCCCATTGTCAACCGCCAAGGTGACTTTTCTCCTAATCTTGGATACCCAGCAGTTAAGATATATTCATTATCTTTAGGGTTATAATTTGCTAAAGTCGCAACTTGATATGTTGCCGGACTTCTAAATTTAACTACTGCTAAATCTACCCCTTCTTCTAGTTTAATACTGCTTTTTTCTACAGCATATTGTTTTCCGTCTGGGGCAAGAATTTGATAAGTACAATATTCACATTTCTTTGCATTATCTTCACTTGTAGAGAAAACATGACCAGAAGTTAAAACAGTGTAAATATCCCCTTCCTTAGCGATAATTACCCCTGAACCATTGGCATTACTACTACTATCAATTCTCACTGTAAACTGTTTAGCTTTCTGTTCTATTGCTCCTAACCATCCTGTTAATTGCAATTGTGGTACTTGACGATCTTTCCCATCTGGTACAGGCAAAGAATAAGCTATCAATACCTGATTATTCACCTGTGCTAAAAAAGTAGAGATTGGTATTCCCCAACTGAGTTTTCGCATTTGCTGGATTTCTTCTTCACTGGGACGTGAACCATCAGGATAAACATAACCTGTATTTAAAATCGGGTATGCACTTCTACCATTTATCCCTATTAGTTGTCCCGTTGAATTAATTATTGCACCTCCACTCATTCCCTGTTCAATATCGCTGCTATAACCTATTTGATAACCTTGCTTTAGTGATTGTTCTGTTGTTTTTTGGACTGTACCTGTGCGAAATACCATTTCTCCTTTTGCAGAAGAATATCCCGCAGCCATAACTTCTATATCAGTATCAGTCACAAAGTTAGCAACTTCTGTTAAACAATAATTTTCATTAGTCTGGAATTCTAACAAAGCTAAATCAGAATTTTCAAATTTAGTATTTGTCACAGTTTTTGCATCATGTATTTTACCATCTGATGTTTTTAAACGAATGTCGTTAACTCCCCTAATTACATGATGGTTAGTCAGAACTAAATATGTATTACCGCGTTGAGCAAGTAGTGTTCCTGAACCACCGTTATTATCTCCCATTACTCTCACAGTAATTCTCTTAGCGATCGCTTGCAGTTGCTTTTCTGAATATTTTCCGGTGTCTCCATTCTCTGCTTTGATGACACATAAAGGATTTTCCACAGGTTCAGCATTAGCAGTAGTTTTACCAGCAAATAATTGGCAAGTTAACAGAACTAAAGAGGAAGCTAAGATAATGCTTTTTTTCATGATGAAATCTCACTAAATAAGTGGTAAAAAATTAGAAATAAATTAACAACTTATCAGAAGTCAGTAGTCAGAATTTTCTTAAACCTCAAATATTTTAGCTTGCTGCGACTCCGCATAAGCCACCATAATCTGAAACTTTTCCCCCAACTCAGCACTAAATTCCAATTGAATCCAGTTATCTTCATCTCTCGATATAACCTCTAAAATATTTTCTCCCAAATTATCAATAATATTTAATTTTACTCCTTCAGGTAAAACATGATTTCCCACCGGATATACTTGAGTTAAAATATCCACTTCTCCTTCAGAACCCGCAGCAACTTTTATCACTAATGCCACAGAAATTTGCTCAAAGTGCATTCCCAAATCAATTTTCTGTCCCCGCGTCATGCTGACAGCACTCATAAAAGCTAATCCTAATTGTTGCGGATTTAATAAATTCTCAATAGTTTGCCAGCTTGCATCTACAAATCCGTCTAACCATGCTCCAATTTTCACCAGACTAGATGAATCTTCATGTTGTGGATATTTAGCTATTTCTAATTCACTCAAATACAGTAAAAAATCCTCTAAAGATTGCAACTGACTCAGAGGAACTTCTGCTTCAGCTTGAAGTGTAAAACCTAAAATTTTCGCCTCTTTTAAATCAGAGTTAAATTCCACAGCCACATAACCTATTCTATCCTCCCAAACTTCCGGCGGAATTTCACATACTTCTGCCTTTGGTAAAACTGGACGACATTCTAATTTACCTAAATTTTTTACTTCTAAATCAGCCACATTCATCAATTGAATTACTAAAAAATCACAGCTATAACTTCCTTGCCAATCAGTCTCAAATCCCATACACTGGAGATAATTATCTACAGCATATACAGCCAAAGTATTAAGATAAACCTGTTGCCGCTTATTAGGATTAGAAATACCTTGGCTATATTCTTGAGCAATTCCATGAGCTTCTGTAGATAAAGCCACGCTAAAAGTTAGTTGTTCAGTGATGCTATTCATGAGACAATCTCCAAAATTTTCATAGTGAATTAATTCAGCCTCTATATATATTTCTTTAAATAAGTAATAATTTTACGCATCCGTCGCTGGTAGAAACTAGAAGCTGTTGAAAGTGGTACTTTTAATTCCTCAGAAATTTCCTTCCATTGTTTCCCTTCTAAAATTAACAGCAGAATAGCTTTTAAATTAGCTTGAGGATGATCTTTAATACAGTCATTCTCTAAAACATTCTCTGGATCATTCTCAATAATTTCCTTTAACTGTTGTTGCTCAGATATTTCATTGTCTACTGGTAAATCTTTGTTGATTTCATCTAAAGACAGCACTTGAGCAACTTTTTGATGCTTAGGAATATGAGTAATCCCTCTTTTTTGGTCTTTTTTACCCACATCAGAAATTCGCCTAGAAAAGATCATATTTACCCATGCCATCACCGGATATTGAGGATTATATTGTTCAATTTTTTGACAAATTTCTATGAATGTGAGTTGTAATGCTTCATGATAATAGTCTTCATAATTTGGTGATTCCCACCACTGAACTTGCTTGCTCAATTTCCCAGAACCGCGAATAGCATTAATCAGCTTATTTAAAGCTATGCGTCTTTTTGCTCTGTCAGTGGGATTTTTACTGTCAGCCGGATATCGCTTGGCTTCATTAACTAGCTGTTGTAATTCTTGGTTGAGCGCGTCGTCTCTTCCTGGAAATTCATTTGTCATCTCGCACTCCGCACTCTCCTGTAAAGATATCTATTCTCGTATCTTCCCCTGTTTGAAAGTTTTACGCAAAAATTTCCATTCTTTACAAAACTTTATATTCCATAGTAAGCGAACTGCTTGCAGCAGTGCTAGTTCCCTCCGGGACGCTCCGCGTAGCTTGCTTCCCCGTAGGGGTACGCGATCGCTCTCCAACAAGGGTTGGAAATTTATTCCTCAATTGGAAATCGCAGTGAGCGGAGCATAGGGGCGTGTAACGTAAAAATAGAACCCATTTGAAAGGTTGAAATGCGTGATTTTTCTAGGAAATTGGCCATTTTTTGTAATGTTATTAAATTGTCTGCTAACGCAGACATAACCGAAAACCCAAACTATAGCCATTTACAACCCCAATCAAAATTAAAACCCATGCTGAAAAAAACCACAAAGCCAAAAACTAATTGACACCCTCAAACTACTCCCCCCACACTGGCCTATCATCCCCACCCAGGGAAAAAGACCATTAGGGTATCAATGGGAACAACACCCCTGGTCTCCTCAAACA
>NZ_JBWNLG010000004.1:0-144869 GCF_057568715.1 Anabaena sp. EIM26
ATGAAGCAGATAGTTCTTTCACTTATAGCTAACGCCGGTGGTGTAGGCAAAACCACACTGAGCGTACACATTGCCTATGAAATGAGTCGGCTGGGCTTTGATGTCGCAATCATCGACTTAGATCCACAACGTTCTTTGGATGTATTTTGTGGATTGCCTCCGGCTGAAGTATCAACCACTTTAGTTAAGGTATTATCAAAAGATTTCCAAGGCGATTGGGATTTAATTTCGGTTTGGGAACAATCAAAAACTCAAGTTTGTCAGGGACATCCACTTTTAGCAGAAATAGCCAATGAATTAGTTATCCGCAAACGAGGAGAGTACACACTAAGCGATCGCTTAAAAAAATACCCTTTGCCCCACAATCTAGTAATTTTGGATTGTCCGGCTACTTTAGGAATGTTAAACGTTAATGCTTTAGCTGCCTCAACCCATATATTAGTTCCCGTGCAATTGGAAATGAAAGCCATTTCTGGTTCAGCAGAATTGGTAGAGTGGTGTATTTCTACAGGTGATGAGTTACAGTTAGAACCTCGCCCACCAATCTTGGGATTTGTGCCAAGTATGTATGATGATACAGTGGCAATGCACAGGCAATATTTAGAGCAATTACCAGAGATTACCGAACATTTACATTTAAAACTTTATCCTAAAGTTCGCAACTCAAACGAATTCAAAAATGCCAGCGCTCACGGCTTACCTTTACAAAAATACCGTCCCAAACATCCTGCCTGTAGAGATTTTCAGCAAATTACAGATGATTTAGCAGCTTTAATTCAGGAGAACAAATAATCGTGGCATTGCCGAAAATTGCTAACAAATTCAGCGGCGCAATCCAAAAAACAGAGCAAGAGCAAAAAATTGCTGAACTGCAAGCCGAGATAGAAAGATTGAGAGCCGCCCAATCTCCAGATTTAGAAAATGAATTGCAAGAACTCCGAGAACAGCTGCAAAACCAATCAGGAGAATCACAAATTGATTTAGCTCTCATTGATCCTAATCCTGATCAGCCCCGGCAAACAATTACACCAGAACTAATACAAGCGAAAGCACGGCTGCTCAAAAAACATGGACAAATTTCAGCAGTAATTCTAGTACCACAGGGGAATGGTCGTTACACCTTACTAGATGGTCAACTCCGGACTGAAGCAGCTAAATTGCTGGGTTGGTCAACTATTCGTGCAGTCATAGCGGCAATGCCTAACGACTTAGATCAATCGGCATTACTAACTTTTCTTGGCTTTGAAGATTTGAATCCTTTAGATAAAGCAGAGGCAGTATTTAAAGAAGTAATTAAGTCGGCTGATTTGGAAATGGATGAAGTTGCCACAATGTTAGGCACGGTGATTAAAAGAGTAGAGAGAGATGGCAAGAGTAAAGAACTAGCAAAGTTAACAGCTGTAAACGCCGATGAACAACAGCAAGGCTTAGAACTATTGGGGATTACAGGTAGAGAACAGAATCTACTACAAGTGTTGCTAGAGTTAGGATTAAATCCGAGTTCGGTGAAAGCTAATCTCATGCCGATGCTGTACCTGGTTCCAGATTTAAAACAAGCAATTCGAGAACAAGGTCTAAAAGGCGCTCATGCTTTAGCGTTGGCAACTCTCTCTGCCAAGACACTAGACATATCAGAAAATCAAGCAGCCTCTGAACGGATGACGGCCACAGATGAAGTTTTAAAGAAAAATCTGACAGTAGCAGAAACTCGTGAATTCATTAGAAACATTAAGACTAAATATTTGAAGTCACAGAAACAAGAGTTAAAGGAAATAAAAACCATACTTCAAAAAGTTAATGGAATTTCTGAAGATTTGCTTACCAGAGCTAGTAGTAAACAACTTCAAGAAATGCGCTCTCTATTACAGCAAAAATTAGCAGAAGTTGAGAAAGTGATTGCCGTGAATGGTGAGTGATTTCATTAAGAGACTTCCAACTAAAAAAATATCCCGTCGTTGTGACGGCAGGGGGGCAGGGAGCAGGGAGCAGGGGGAAGAAAAGTCGCTTTGATTTGGTGAAATTGGATAGCGAAGCGCTGCTGCAAGCAGTTCATCTTTTTTGTGGAGTTCTCTAATCCTTTTTAAATAGTGTGCAAATATTCACAAAACCACTATAAATTACTAACTAAAACTAATGTGGGCTGCAAGTAGGTGTTTTATAGGGGTTAAGTATACCCCAAAAAGAAATTAGAGACTTGTATTTATTTCTTTTGACCCCTAAGTAACACCTAAATATATCCTGCCTAAGTGTTATTTAGGGTGCATTTCGCTGAATTAAATTAATTTGGGGTATAGGTAGGTGCTATATAGGTGGTATATATACCCTAACAAGAAATCAGAAAATAATTGAAATTTTAGCCCCTATCTAGGGTATATATAGGTGATACTCAGGGTATCTTTTTACCACCCATTTTTTGTATCCCACTTGACCCCCATGCCCAACATTCATGCCTTACAAAAAATTTTTCCAGCAGGATTCGATAACGGTTACGGCAGCCTGAAACTTTTCGTCGATGGATTTGAAGTTGTTCGTATCCCCAGCTATATTTCCACAGCAGAGATGGAAGATGTACCAGGAAGAATCGTCTTCGATGGAGCAGCTTACACAGTAGGAGAATCTGCCTTTCGTACAGGTTATCATTTTG
Source organism: Anabaena sp. EIM26 (assembly GCF_057568715.1). Classification (NCBI taxonomy): domain Bacteria; kingdom Bacillati; phylum Cyanobacteriota; class Cyanophyceae; order Nostocales; family Nostocaceae; genus Anabaena; species Anabaena sp. EIM26. Next base: position 2,645 of record NZ_JBWNLG010000004.1, read on the forward strand.
ACCGCAACACAGACCACAACGAAAACAAAATTAAAAATGCACTGTTGATGTTATTTGGTGGATTAGCACATCTGCCACATCGTAAAGCTTGGCATTTAAAATTAGTCGTCAGTTTACATGACATCGGACTAGCAGAAAATTTACAACAAGCACTCAACGGAGAATATCAACCAATCCTGGCGGGCAAAAAATCAGATGTCACCCTAGAAATAATCAAAGTCGTGCCAGAAGGAATGGGTGCATTGTTTGGGCATCAACTTCCACCCAAGCTCACAGTTTTAGATTTTGGTAATGGAACTACGCTTTATTCTCGTTACAACCAGGGAAAGCGAGAAGTTCACACCCCTTACCCAGCAGGTGTAGAAGTTCTCATCGAAGACATTGCTGAAAAAATGAAACGTCTCAACGGGGGGAAAATCGGCAACGCCTCCCAGATTCGATTTTGTTTGGAAAAGGGACATACCAAATACAGTCGTGACATTGATATTAAAGATATCTACACCAGTTGTTTGAAAGATTGGTATGAAAAATTCTTAAAGAAACCCGTAAGTCTGACACTAGATGCCAATCACCAGGGGGATGAAATTTGGGCGATTGGTGGAGGCTGCTTGTTACCTGGATTTAAGAAGCTATTGGAGAAGAACGGGTTCAAAATTCTGGACAATCCCGTAGAAGCTAATGCCTATGGATTGCTAGAGATGGCAAAAGCCATGATGAACAAGAATCTGTAGCCCTCTTGACCACCCCTGGCTTGAGCAATGATGCGCGAATTTTGAATCAACCAATTTGAATGGGAACGAAGCCAATGACACCGGAAAAAGTTCGGATTAAAGATAGCTACCGAGAACGCATATTTGCCGAATCACAGCAACTAGATAAAAGTTACCTAGAAACGCTTTACTTTATCATTGATTGCTATTTTGCTTTCAAAAAGGGTGCATTCCCCATGCAACAAGTAGTTACACATACCCCGGCTTTCAACCCGATTGTTACAAACCAAAGCCAACAAGACCAGCCCTCTGCAACTCCATCACTACCGGAAAATCCCAAAGATGCTGATGGCGAAACATTCACACTGGATTTTGATTTGTAATTGTTATGTCTTGGTGTGACTCAACTAACCATTAATGATCCAGATATTTTGGCTGTGATAAAAATCGCCGCGTTGCTCGGTTGCGCTGTACGCGATCGCATACAGTGAGTGGCGCTAAAAGAAATCTCCGCAGACATCACTCAAAAGTTTCCTCTAAGAATTATTCAAACTACGCCACAGATACCATAGGCAACAGTGCGGTAAAGTTGCCAGCGTTGCTTAAGTGGTTCTACGGTTTGTTTGTTGGCGAGATCAGGTAAACCATAGAGTTACGCAATATTGCAATAATGTTAAAAATTATGCCTCATTTCTTATACAGATTCAGCTTTCTGAGATTTTTTTTGCCTAGATTTTGCATATTAGGTACTGAAGAACCATATTAATTGGATATTATACCAATTTAAATGGATTACCAATTATCAATTCATAAACTCCCTAAAACCTCCAATTTCTCCTGCCAATTTTCATCATAGCGCAGAGTTAATATCTGATATCCTGCGTTGTACCTAAGATTATCTCTCTCAATTTGGTCTTGCTTTTTCTGTTCAGGACTATCATGAACTGAACCATCGCAGAAAATAGCGATCGCCTCCTGATGATAAATAAAATCTGGTTTACAGTTTGCTTCGGCAATTAATTCCTGGGCTGTATCAGGTAGTTTATAACCCCGTTGGTAAATCTCTTGTAAAACTTCTCGTTCAAAATCAGAGTTTGCATCTGTTTGTGCGAATAGTTTTTGATATTGTTCATCTCGAAATACACCGGATATCTCTACTGTACTTGCTTGCAGATCATCGAGTAAAGGTTTAATAAGATGACGATTAATCAAAGGATGGTCAAATTGATTCCTATAGGAAAGTAAGCATTCATAGCAAGCTTGTACACAGCTATCTTTAGGTGTTTTAAAATGACAGATATCTAATGCAGCATTTGCAATTTTTTGAAAAGCATTTGGTTGTTGGAGTAGCTGAGATAAAACTCCTGCACCACCTTCTGATGCTTCCCAAAATAAAAGATATTTACCTTCTCCTAATCGTTCTGAATCTAGTTCATCTGGTTCTAATTTATAAACTGCTTGAATTGCTGTTTCTAGGATGTATTGAAGAGTAGCAATAAAGGCTTCTTTGTTGTCTTGGGGAACACTCAAGGGTTCAATAACGAGAATATTACAAGTGTCATCTACCATTAAATTAACTTCAGTGTGTAAAGTTTCTGGAGGTAAGTTTGTTGGTGATAAATTTGTCTTTAAATCTCCCCAAAGTCCTGTTTTAATATCTAATTTAAAACCTCTTTCTTCGGTGTTTTTTTTCAGTCCCCGATTAATCCGCCATAAGGTGGCTGTACTACCATAGGTTAATTTGAATAGTGGTGTATGATCTGCTGCTAAAACTGTGGCAGATTCTTGTTTTTGGGCGGCATAGCGGAAATGGGTGGTGATGTTATAACCATATTTAAGTCTTTCTTCTTCGTCGCAGGTGATCCGTTCTCTTCTGCGAGTGAGGGCGGTATCCATTGCTAAAACACGACTTAGTTCAGAAAGATTTTGATAGGCATCTGCTTTGAACTGTGTACCGCAGTTTTCACAAGTATCACGACTCAAATTATCTGTATGGAAATAACCGCAGTTAAAACAACATTTTACACGTTGGTACTGGCTATCAATTCCGCCGACAGGGATTTTGGTTTTTGATACCATGAATTTACTACCTTCATAGTAAATAATATTACTGGGTGCAAATTCCCGTAAAGCAACAACACGAGGACGAGAGATAAATTCACCACCGTCATTAGTGGAAATATATGCCCTCACAGGTAAGCGGGGGAAGTTAAACCCTGGTAAAAATCCTTCAGCAGCAAAGTAGCGGTAGGGATAAAATTCAAATTCGCTATTACTCTTACCTTGGTTGAGTCCGACTAATAAGCTTCTTTGTCTTAATGCTTCTCGTTCCTGGGCTTTGGCAATGTCATTTTCTTCTTGGCTGACATAGCCTCTAGCATGACGGTCTATGATGTTGCGGGCTTTGTCTAATTGGATAACTGCTTCACGGTATAATTCCCGCCAGCGATCGCATTTTCTATTCAATGTATTCAGTGCATTCTCTATGGTAAATTGTAGCCAATTCACAGAATACCAAGAGGCTTTTTGTAAATCAGCTTGGCAGAAAGTATCTGCAAGTATTGATTGAGTGGCTTTTAAACATGATGCTAACTTAGTATCACTAAGTATCAATTGTTGACGAATACTCTCTTTCAGAGGATAACCATCAACATCTAAATCGAGAATTTTGTTCATGGAGTCATCTAAGTAAACTCCCGTATGTGCCAGCCAGATAGAATATACGTGAGACTGGACTAAATCTTGGTTGGCTAATTCTAATTTGGGTGGTGCAACAGCCCCAGCTACCATCTGTTCTTGACGTTTAAAGAAATATTGATCATGTCCACTACCAATAGCTGCATAGGTAATAACTAATGCTTCCTGTCCACTGCGTCCAGCCCGGCCACTGCGTTGGGCATAGTTAGCAGGACTGGGGGGAACGTTCCGCAAATGGACAACGCTGAGGTCAGAAATATCAATTCCTAATTCCATTGTCGGGGAACAGAATAAGCTGGCTAATTCTCCCTTTCTAAACCTTTCTTCCCGTTCCTGACGGGCTTGGGTGCGGACTTGTCCTGTATGTTCTCGCCCTTCCATTGTTTGGATTTGGTGGGCATTACTTTGATAAAATTCCTGAAAGAAGCTGTTAACAGGTCTTTTTGCGTCTTCCTGACCCTGTAACCGCTTAGATGCCAGGGGGTCTGGGGGAATTTCAGTTAATTTGGTAGCTTTCCAGACTAGGGAATCAATTCTGAGTTGAATTCCGGGTTTATCCTGGCATAGATAACCGGCATCTGATAAGGCATTAATTAAGGTAACAATTAAATTACTGTACTCTGCTTCTGTTAACAGTTCACTTCTGAGTGACCAAGCTTTGGGAGAACGTAAAAATCTACCTATTTTACTTCTGCTGGTGAGTTTTACTTTCGCTTTTTTATTGGTATTACTGTCTGTTATTGCCCATTCTGCAAAATGTAACTGTTCATTTTCATCAAATACCCAAGGTTCTTTAATGGCTTGAAAAACATCTCTAAGGAGGGAGTCTTTTTGTTCAAATTGGATTAATTTGGCATCAACGGCTAATTCTCGCCGCAAATGATTTAATAACGCTTGGGTAGCAATAAACCGTTCCTGGGGGGTAGCTTGTAATAAGACTGGGTGACGGTGTTTTTGCCACAGGGCAGTTTCCGCGCAGATATCTTTTAAACCATCATATTCGATGATCAGCAGTCCACACTGTTCTAAATTAGGTTGGACAATCCGCCAACCCCGGCGCAAGTCTTCATAAAGACGATATTCTATGAGTTTGCGAAATGCCTCTTCATTGCGCTGTTTTCCTCTACCAAACTCTGCCACTTCTTTAGCGTAAGCTGCTTGTTTTAGTCCCATTTGTTTGATAACTTCACTGACTAACTCGCTGTGGGTGAGTTGTCCTTTAGTTTGTAATGCACCTAATAAAGCAGCACGTAAAAAACTGGTTTGTACGAAGTCGTTAAAATGTCCCGCTTGTAATGAGGCATCCTGGCGGTTATCGGTGAAACTGAGAATTTTGGCGGCTTGGGCTTTTTCGCTTGTGAAAACTTGTTTGAGACGGCTGACGGTGGATAAACACAGCAGAGTTGTAGCGGTACTGCGTCCTTCACTACTCAAGCGGGAGAGTTTGGTAAATTCGTTTTTGTTACCGTCATGGACAACTCCACAGTTGAGACAAACACGAAATGGTCTAGGGATAAACCAACAGGTTGTTCCCTGTAAAATTGAGGTTGTAATTTTCCCGTTGGGGAGAATTTGTAATTTTTGGGGAATGAATTTAGCAAAGTCTTTTTTAGGAACTCTTCCTTTCTTTTTAGTTTCGGTAAACCAAGAATCAGGAAGTCTTTCTTCATCTTTATAAGAGTCCCAAAGTTCTGGTTCATCTAAGGTTAAATAACCTGCTTGAATATCAGCATATTCGGGACTCATATCTAATGCTGTGGGCAGTTGGGGAAGGACTATTTGTTTGTCATTATTGTAGTTGGCTACATAATAATCTTGTCCGCATTCTCGACAAAAGACAAGGGGATAAAGTAAACGGTTTTCTGTGGTGGTATATTGTCCTTCTAGGGTGAGAAAGCGTTTGTTTGGAGTTTCGATAGTGGCGTAAACACTACCACCTTGGGAGATAAATTGATGGAGTCGAAATGCTAATCCTTTGGCTGTGCTTCCCCAGAGAAACATTTGTTTAAGGACATTGAGATATTGTTCGTAGTTTTGCTTGACTGCATTCTCATCTTCTGGTGTTAAAGTGCAACTACTAGCCAATATTTCTGCACCAGATTCTAAACTTATGGGTGTACGTCGGACAAGATGACCTTGTTTATCTTCTAAACCAAAGGTCATTTCTATCCAGTAACTCAGGGGATGGTTCTGGAAGTTTTCTAATGTTTGTTCTGTCTCTGGTGGTAAACCTTTTTCAATGCTTTCTCGCAGTTCTTTTATCGTCGGTTCAGCCAGTTTTATAGAACGTTCTAAGGTTTCATCTATGACGTTATGGGGTTTAATTTCGACACCAAATAATTTACTCGCAACATCTGCTACTACTTGACGGCGTTCTGTGCGTGTTCCTTCTGTGGACATGGTAGCACTTGTTCCAATACATAATAATTTTTGTCCACAACGTTGGCGGAGTTTTCTAATTAAAATGGCTACGTCTGCACCTTGTCTAACGCGATAAGTATGGAGTTCATCTAATACTAAAAATTTTAATTCTGGAGAAGCAACAAGTTTTTCTTCATGGGTGCGGGAAAGCATTAATTCCAGCATCACATAGTTAGTTAATAATATGTGGGGTGGGTTGTTTTGAATTTCGGTTTTTTTGGTTAAACTTTCTTGTCCGGTGTATTTAGCAACGCGAATATGGGTGTTAGAAACGTTATTGAGAAATTTCTTGATTTCTTCTTCTTGGGAGTTAATCAGGGCGTTCATGGGATATACTAATATTGCCCTGACTCCTTGAATTTCTGGATGACGGAGTAAGTCGTTAAAAATGGGGACTACATAAGTCATGCTTTTCCCAGAACCTGTACCTGTTGTTAATACATAAGGTTCTTGTTTTTGAGCGGTTTCAAATGCTTGTTGTTGGTGATAGTGGAAGTGAAAAGGTTTACCGTTTTTGGAGAAGTATTGAGTACATTCAGGATGTAAAATACTGCTATTTACTAATTCGGTGACTGTTGCACCAGGGCGATATTTGGGATTAAGTTGGACGAGGGGATTTGTCCACAGTTGTCCTTTTTCAAGTTCTTGATTGACGAATTCTCTAACTTTATGATCACGGATTTTTAAGAAGCTTTCTATATAGCGGCGATAGTCGCCGATAATTTCATTACGGAAGTTAAATATATCGAGAGAATCGGGAATTGGTGATTGGTAATTGGTAATTGTAGAAGGTTGGGGGGTGCGTCCTAAACGATGATCTATATATTCACAAAGTTGGATAGCAAAGGTTTCTGTAAGGGTGTCAGGATTAAAGATTTCTGTTAGTTCTTCATAATCCCATGTTGGGGGAATATGGGTGAAAATTAGGTTTAGTTGTTCTGGGGTGAGTTCAGCAACGTTTGTACAGTCAACTAATGCTAATTTTTGTCCCATGAGGGAACTAATTGATAAAATTGCTGCTTCTGGTTGTTGTAATAGTTCTTGTAGTCTTACAGGTATTTTCATAATTATGATCAGGATTTTCTGAATTTATTTCAGGATTTATGGCTAACTTCACATTACGCGAACAGTATGAAATTTCGTATAATTTATCACTCATTAATTGTAACATGAGTAAAAAAATCCTGTTCATTTCTTAATCCTGTAAATCCTGATATGGCTTGCGCCACGCTACGCTATCAGACATTAAATTATCATTAAGTATGATGAATTTCCTGCTTTTGACGGATAAATTTAGAACGTCTCATTTTCACGATTTCGGGGATATATTCATTTTTATGATCTTGTCCCTCAAATCCCAACCTTAAATAGACATTACCTCCTATCCCTGGTATTACTTCACCTTCTTGGGTGCGTTCATCGTCTTTAGCAAAATAAAAGAATTCAAATTTACTATAGATATTTTCGTCAAATTCATCTTTGAGTTTTTGCTCTGCATTTTTATAAATGACAGGCGCAACTATAAATATCTTCTCTGGTTCTATTTTTTGAATCAAGTTTACTAAATTAGTTCTGACTACACAAGCACCAGAAATAATGGATTTAATGACAATCAAATACTGAACCTTCTCATAAGCAGGTTCTTGATATTTTTTGAGGATGGGAGCTACTTTTAAATCTTCAATTTCAAAAGGAGAAAATCGCTTGTTCCAAAAACAAGCAAAACCAATATTGTGATAATAATTTTCTAATTTTGAAAGTATGCCTTTAGCTAAAAAATCAGCATCTTCTACTGTACAAGCCAGGTATATATCAGGATTTTTATCATTAATTTTAGATATCAAAAATTTACCAAGATTACCACCTATCTTGGTCATAGTTACTTTGTACTGGTCTGGATTGACATCCTTATTGGCTAATGTTTCCAGTAATTTCCGAACGTCTTTACTACAAATATCTGTATATAATCTAGTCATATCAAGAACACCTCCAATTCTTCAAAGGAAGTGGGGCGATTTCTTTTAATAAGTTCCTCAAATTTTTGAAACCTTGGTGTTTCGATACTGTAAGATAATGTTCCTTCATTTAGTCCGTCGAAATACTCCCATTTTAAAAAGCCTCTGGTTAAATTATATGTGAAATCGTCTATTTTATCAAAAATATCTCTTACTTGTGGATCTAACTGTAGTTCTACTTGAAAGGAACGAATATATGAAGGGATGAAATGTTGAGCTTTTTTGAGAATATCTATAATAGGTACTTTAGATTTATCACTGGCTACCCAAGCACCAAGTAAAACTGTAGCCAGGCATTCAAGTTTATCTGGCTCTGGGTTCTCAAAAGCACATAAATACTCTAATGAACATCTAAAATCAGGTTCTTGAGAAATTATTTTAGGTAGGCTATCGGCAAAATAGAAGTGAATAACTTGGCTATAATCTTTAATATCATTATGGATGGTTGCTTGTAATTTATCTCGGAGTTCTAAAGAAGAAACTACAAGCGCAAGTTCTGATGCTTTAGAAATTGATTTATTTAATTCATACTGTTTTTTAAAGTCGTCATTTATTGATTTTTCTCCTGTTCCCCAAGTTACAGCAGAACTATTTTTAAGTTGATAGTGTTGCAGTGTGTTTTCTGAGACAAGTTCAATAATTAAGTCATCAATAAAAGATAGACATTGGCTTAATAAGTAAATTTCTTTGTTACATTCTAAAACGCATTTAGATAATAAGGATATTTTGTAAATAGCAAAAATGTTTTCATAAGTGTTACCTTTACTGTTACTAACACCACCTGTATTTTTATGTTTTATATATTTTACAGCGGGATCTCCAAATAAATTTTTGATTTGCTCTTCTGTATACATGAGGGTTTTTTATTGTCTATTTAGACAATTAATAACTTAAAATTCTTGAGAAATAATAATTAAAATTGCTGATTTCAAAGGACTAGTTTTAGTTTGAATAATATCCCAAATAATCTCATCTTCTAAGGAAAAATAAGCATGAACTAAAATATCTCTCAATCCGGCAATTTTGCGCCATTCAATATGTGGATATTTATTTCTTATTTCTAGTGGGATTTGTTTAACTGATTCTCCAATAACCTGTAAATTTATAATTACCGCATCAAATCTTAATTCATCAGCAAAAAAACTCTGATCATCTAATCCTTGAGTATAACGAAGAATTTTATCACAACTAATTTAAATATCATCACAATAAAGTTTTAAGCTACGCGACATAAATAGCGTCCTTTTCTACAGCATCAATAATTTGAGGTTTCAACATTTTTTTAGTGACTAAATCAACGGATAAAGATAAGTTATCTTCTAAGAAAAATTTTAAGTCCATATATTTATCAAAGGTAACTTTCCCTTGAAATTCTACTAATAAGTCAATATCGCTAGTAGTTTTTGCTTCATCTCTTGCATAAGAACCAAATAAAGCTAAGGAAGTTACACCATAACTTTTAATGGTGGTTAAGTTTTTTTTGAGAAAGTTGATTAAATATTCTCTGTTCATAATTTGCATTTTTGTCACAATCAGGATATCCAGGATTTGAGGATTTACAAGATGTTTAATATTTTTTGTCACAATCAGGATGTCCAGGATTTAAGGATTTACAAGATGTGGTTTGTTTGATTTAGTAATTTGAGAGTAGAGTTTTTGATGATTGAATAATTGTACTAATAAATTGCCTAATTAAATAATATTTTTAACATAATTTAATTTTTTCATATTTGATAATTTCCAAATAACATCCTGTACATCCTTAAATCCTGGATATCCTGATTCAGACAATTAATAATTATCAAACACACACCACAAATATCAAAATCACATCCTGTAAATCCTTAAATCCTGGATATCCTGATTCTAACAAAATAATTACGAATTACGAATTATTCTATCCCACGCTTCTAATACTAATCTTTGGGTTCTATATTCCCCAAATTGTTTGATTTCATTGTTCTTTAATACTCTAAATGTTTCACTGGGAAATTCTGCACCATAGACATCCGCATGATCTAATATATATCGTAGTTCATCGCGGGTGAGTTGGTAAAGTTTGGCGTAATATGCGTCTAATTCGGCTCGAATTAAGGCGCGTTTATTGGGATTCCAAATAAAGGGTTCTCCGTTGTATCCCATGTCTTGCGCGAAGGGTTGCATATCCCAGGATGTGTACACTAATTCGAGGACGCGGGGGGTGATATATTCTATGTCTTTTTCTGTGTATTTTTCTGGGGGAATAACAGGAAGTTGTTTGAGAATAAAGTAACTAAAATCAGTACCACCCATCTTTTGTCTAGTTACAAAATCAAATACCAATGAATTGAAATTAGCAATTAGACAACTAATTAATGAAATAAACTTTATATCAATAAAAATAAGAGGTGCTTTATGTCCTACAGCAATTTTAGGTAATAAGCTAAAAATAGCGGTACGTTCATTAGTTGAACGTCCAATACTTCTAAAACTTAATAACCAATCTTTTTTCCAATTCTGACTTAATCTATTTTCAACTTCAACCCGACTTACCCAATAGCGAGGTTGAACCGTAAAACTAGGATTTTGTTTTAACACTTCTGATGGTTTTGGAAGTATACCAACATTTAAATCAGCCTGTGTTGCATTTTCATAAGTTGAATAACGGTGATCAAATTGATGAAACATTTTAGCTTCATAAAGTGGAACTAAGTTATTACTTGATTCATTTTTAAACAAACCGCTATCATTAGCCATGTCAAACATACGCATAAATGAAATACCCCAATGGTTAATTCCTGTTTTCTCATTTTCTAGAACAGGTACATTCTTATATATCTTTTTGGTTAATTCTGAATCAGCATGAGTGCGAAATACAGGACAAGTAAAGGTATTAGGATTGATTAATAAAAAATCTAATTGTGTCAGAATTACTTGTCTAGCTATTTCATTAGCTTGTTTAACATTCCAAGCAAACCAAGAAAATTTCATTTCAACAAAATTACATTTTAATCCACCAATAAAAACTGTACAGAAAGATACTCGATGATCAACTCCAGGAAATAAAAATCTTTCGTTTTCAAAACCTATTATTTCTTGAAGACTGGATGATTCAACTAAATCACTAAAAAATTTAGATGTAGTCGCGTCAGTTGCGATACCAGTAGGAACAATTACCCCAACTCTACCATTATCATTAATTAAACATCTCGTAGTTTCCGCAAACACAGCATAAGTATTAATATCACCCACAGCAGTTAAAGGAAATCTCCCCCCTTCCCGAATAAACTTACTTTGTGCTTCCGCATCATGTTTAGCATCTTCAAAAGCTTGTGCTAAAGCTGGATTTTGCTTGGGTAACTCTTTAATCAACTTTTCCCGCGCTGCTTTATTTTGTGCGTTCGCAATTTCCAAATTACGAGAAGCGAAAAACTCTTTTTCTTGTAACTTAATTCTCTCCCAAGGAGGATTACCTAAAATACAACTAAAACCGCCATCTTCAAAAACTTCAGGAAATTCTAAAGGCCAATGAAAGAAATATTTTTCCTTTGCTAACTTATTAGCAGCTTCAATTAACCCTTGTAATTCGTAATTCGTAACTCGTAATGCTCCCTTCGGGAAAGCTTCGCTAACGTAATTAGAATCTGAATTAAGAACCTTTTGCACTAACTCACGTTTTAACCGATTTAAAGTTTCTGTTGTTGGTAATAACTGTAAATTATGTTCAGTTAATGGTCTAAAAAATGCCGAAGTCCATAAATTACAAGCTACATATTTTAACCACCAATGATTATCTAAAAGATTATCTTGATATTTTCTCTCTTTTTCTTTAACTTCTTGGGGTGTATTTTCGGAAAAGTCCGCTAATTCTTGCCATAATTTCGCAAAGATGTAACTATCATCAGCAGCAGTTTCAAAAATAGATAATTGTCCTTGGTTTTCCCGTTCTTTTTTATTCCGCTTCTTAAAATCAGTCGCTAACTTCTTATCATCACCAGTCACCGCTTTAAAAGCATCATCAGGAATACCTGCATCTAAACAATCTAAATCCAAAACACCAACCAGAGAATTACCGCATTTTATCCGATGATCTAAAAAGTTTAAAGGTTTACCAGTCGCAAAACCTTCAATCCATAAAGCCACCTTACACAAATCTACCGCTAAAGGGTTCAAATCTACCCCATAAATACAGTTTTGAATGACATCACGCACCGCTTGACGTAAAGGTTCGGGTGCTGGTTGAGATTCCCCTGTTCTCACCTTCGCTAATTCCTTTCCTATGCGTCTTGCTGCGGCTAATAAAAAATGTCCAGAACCACAAGCAGGATCTATAACTTTTAAACTTAATAACGCTTGTTCTAATCCCTCGTTTCCAGACTCCGGCTGGGAATGCACACGCTGAGGTTCTACCTCAATTGTACCAGTAGGCAGAGCCTCTGGATCTACATTCCCACGCAGAGCATGGGAACGAGAATTGCCAATTTTTTGTTCAGCTTGGCGCAATTTCTCCTCAATAACTGGTTCTAATGCGGTTTTAATTAACTGTTGAACAAGTTGGGGAGGTGTGTAATAAGAACCTGTGGTTTTTCTATCACTGCCAAATACTAAATTAAATTCATATATGCCTTGATTTTGTTTAATTTGAGGGTGAAAATCTAATAAACTTTCATAGACACTTCCCAATTCTTCCACATCCAAAGCTGCATAATTTACCCGGCGGATTTGTCCTTTATCTTCATACAAAGATAAACAACGAATGGCAGTTAATAAATCATAATTATCAATACCACAATCATCTAAATCTGTCAAGGTTTGTGAACCAAATAAATCACCATTTAAAGGCGATAATCCTAATATTTGTCCGCGCCAATTTTCATCAAATAACTTAAATGTCACCCGTAAACCTTGCCAAATATCTTGAAATCCTTCCCGACGATAGCGGGGACGTTCTGCTAATTCTCGCAAGCGTTCAATGCTGTAATATTCAAGATAAATTCTCGCTTTTTCTGTATCTTCTCCAATTAATAATAAGTTGCGAGATTCAGCCACCATTAAAAATAATAGGCGATAAATTAACCGCAATAATTGACGATAATAAGTTAATTCGTAATTATCGGAGTATTTTTGGCGGAGATTTTCACTATCACGATGTTGTAAAAAACCGTTTCCTAGCTGTATCAAGGCTTTTTCTACCCCGTCGCGCAGTCTATCGCGTACTCTTCCCCCTTGTTGGATACTCTCTTGATGGTAATATTCCAATAGGCATTTATCCGCATCATCGGCAGTTTCTGGTAAACGAGAACGGTGGAAAAGCCGATAAAATAGACCAAATTCGGCAAAGTTCTCACCGTTGAGAATCTGCTCTAAGTCAAATTCGATATAAGTAAGGCGAGTCATTAGGGAAGAGTCGCGCAATAACCGCCAGCGAAAACCATTAGTTGCGATCGCCCAAAGATGCTCTGTTTTGTTAAGATATTCCTGTACTAACCCATGTGCTGATAACCGAGGAGTACCACTGGGAGGACGTTTATCAATATCCAACCGACAACCAATAATATGAATGGGGGGATAATTCGTAATTCGTAATTCGTAATTCGTAATTGAAGAGTCGGATGGTAATACAGCGCGGTGGGAAATGGCGTAGGTTTGCCCTTCTACCACCTCAGCTTTAGCGGTATATACGGGGCTATATCCCAGACTTTTTAACAGCAGCACAGCCATTTCACGGGTGATACTGGTGGCTGTATCTTCCGCATCCAGCCTATTTAATTGGCGTTGAAAAGATGCCCAATAGGCTTTTGCATCACCCCAAGCGATCGCAATTTCATCTTCTAATTTATCAGATTTAGGTAAGCCAAAATCCGCCGGTGTTTGTCCTTTGATATTACCGGTTAATAGTTCGGTGGTAATATCTGCTGCGAGTAAGTTGCCTTCAAATTGTACGCCAATCATAGTTTTAATTCGTAATTCGTAATTATTTGTCTTTAAGTTTTTTGGTAGAAGCGACTAAGATTTTTCCAATTTCGTTAGCTTCTTGGAGAAGTAAGGTAAATTTTGGTTTATCTACTAATTCTGATTCTATCAAAATTTCTAACCAGTATTGAGTTTCTCTGGCTTCTTTCAGGGCTATTTCTAATTTATGAATGAAGTCTTTATCAGATTGAGCAGATTGAGCTTCTCTAACATTTGCGCCTACAGAAGTACCAGAACGCAATAACTGTTTAGAAAGTGTCCGATAAATTCCTGGTTTTTCATCAAGAAAGCAACAAGCTTTAATTATCCTAATTGCAAATTGTTTTGTCCTATCTGTAATTGTGATATGATTGTTGCTTTTGACATTTACATTTGCATTTGTGTTTGTCACCTTTAACATCCTCCCTTGCTTCTTTCTTAAATTCCAAATTCCAAATTCCAAATTCCAAATTCCAAATTCCAAATTACGAATTACGAATTACGAATTACGAATTACCCCCGGTTGCAAGATGTACACACCCAATAAATCCATCGGTAATTGTGGTATTACCTGAACCTTGCCCTCCTGAGTAATTGCCCGTACACGCTGATGGGATTGGGATAAGGAGTGCGATCGCTCTTTGGCAAATAGTTCTAAATCTGTTTGCAACTCATCTAAACGATTCAACAACTCTTCTACCTCCTGTTTTTTCAGCCCCGCAGGAGCATCAGCCACCGGGTTAGCTTGTTCTAACAATGCTTTTGCTTCTTCTGGTGCTAACCATATCGGATTTGAGGGCGGTCCGGTAAACCCCACTACCGCACATTCTTCTCCTAACAATTCATGATTACGCTTGAGCGTATCCCCACCTTGAGCTAAAGCCCGACTACTAACTTTTTGTGTCAACAAATGTCGCAATCTTAACAACAATAAAGTTGTCCGTTTAGTTACAGTATCCGTAGTAGTAAACCCGCACCTAGCCGCCAAAGGTTCTGGGGAATTAACCAAAGCTTCTTCGATAATATGACGCGCTAAACCCTCCACCAAAGGATGATTCCGTCCCACATATTCCACCCCAAACGGTACAGGTGTGGTAAAAGTAATTAACCGTTTTTCATTCCCTAAAGTGGGTTGTAAAAAAACAGGAATTGACGGTAATAACCATCCTTGTTTTTTCTCAATCAAGGCACAATTTAACTTTGCACAAGCATTATTCACAAACCTGAATACATCCTCTTCACTACCGAGAATTTGATCAGATTCCATCAATTCCTGTTCTACTTCCGTTGGTTTAATTGCCTTTTGTGCAAAGCGAGTCCGGCTGGTTTTTTCCCGTTCTACAGCCTTATCCCATTGTTTATGCACCTGTTCAACGGCTGATTCTCCCTCATCTAATAAATCTAATAATGACAACTGTTGCGCGTCTGTACTCTTATCAAATAAAGATTTAAACACCGCTTCAGAAACAAAAGCAGGAAAATCGGTCTGTAGAGAATATTGATCAAAAAATTGAGGATCTTATTTCTCAACTCTCAAATTTACTAGAAGCTGAATCTTCAGAAAGTGAGCAGGTAAGAGAGCAATTATTAGCATCTGTGAGAGATAAGATAAATTTACATGGCTACCGATGCCAAAGTATTCCCTTTGAGTTATTTCAAAATGCCGATGATGCAGTAATTGAGTGGAGAGGAATGTCATCACAAGGACAGTTAGATAAAAGAAGAAAAGAATTTATTATCAAATTTGATGACAATAAAATTCAATTTATTCATGCAGGTAGACCAATTGGTTGCTTTCAACATCCTGAATACCCGGAAAAGCAATATCGTGATAAAGGATTTGATCGTGACTTAGAGAAGATGTTGACTTTCAATATTTCTGATAAAGGAGAGGGGGTAACAGGTAAATTTGGTTTAGGATTTAAGAGTGTCTACCTTGCTTCTAGAAGACCTTACGTACTCAGTAAAAATTTAGGTTTTACCGTTGAAGGTGGACTTATACCATCACGATTAAATCCGCAGAAAGCTAGTGAACTTAGAGGCGATTTCAAAAGCTATACTGGTTTAGCCGATGCCACAATAGTGGAATTAACTCTTGAAGAGGATGTAACTTGGAAAAAGGTACTTCAGGACTTTCAATCTGTAGCCTATATTCTGTTAATTTTTTCCAAAGCCATCAAAACTTGTACTTTTGTTGATCATCACCATAAAAAAATTAGTTTATCTTGGCATCCTGCTGCTGTTTTGAATATTTCAGGAGTCGAAACAGGTAAATATAAAACTACCGATGATACTCAAGATTCGACACTACTATGCCTAAAAAGCAGCGGCGAAACAACGGCTACTTTGGTTTTAGGTATTATTGAGCAAAACGGTCGCCTTTATAATGCTTTACCTAAAAATATTTCAACTTTTTGGGTGACAGCACCGACAAGAGAAAAACTATTTCTAGATTTTGTATTAAATGCTGACTTTGACATTACGACAGGACGAGAAAGTTTAGTAAAATCTTCAGTTCGTAATCGTGAGTTAGCACAAAATATAGGAAAAAATTTAGGAGAAGTTCTTGACCATCTTTTCCGTGCTAGTGAAGATAATTGGCAGGGGTTGATAGAAGTTTTTGGTTTTACAAATGTTGATAAATATGAGTTTTGGAACTTCTTATGGGAGGTGTTAGCAGTTCGTTGGCAGCAAAAAGACCCCAGTGAAGGAATTGATATTATCCGTTGTATGTTAGCAGGTGATAATCGCACTATGGGTTATCTCATCACTCGTTGTCAATCTTTACCTAGTGGTTTATATGGTCGTCACCGTCAACTTATCTCACTTGATAATATTAACTACAAAGTAACAGGTAAACTCTCAGAACAAAACACTTTTTTACAAGTTGCTAACTGGGCTGGTTTTCAGGAAAAGTATCAGGATAACCTGATTGCCCGTGAGAAATGGGAAGAAGTTAAGAAACTATTAGGGGAAGATTTTATTAAACAACGTTATACTATCAGTGACTTACGATTACTTGATATCTTAAAAAATGAAATAGGAAATAGTCAACCAAGAGTGGGAGTATCCTCTGCTAGATATATTGGTGGTCTCATTTCTAAAGATTTTTTTAATACCTTTAGCGTAGCTTCTGAACTCACTGAATTTCAGAGGTTTTTAGAGACAGTTCACTTCATATCTCAATCTGGTAGTTATTTACCATGCCAGCAATTATTAATCAGTAATTCCCCTGTTATTGAAGAAAAATTGTTAGTTGATTTTGCACCAGATAGCCGCATTCTTCACCCTGAGTATAAAGATACTGCTTTAGATTTATTCTATGCTTGTCGTTCAAGAAGAGATAGTATTTCTAAAGACGAAATTATTAGATGGGCGCTAGAAGCAACAACTGAAGAGCAACGGAAAGCAGTATATATCTACCTCTTGCAAGGAGAGCAACGAGAAGAAATAGCATCTAGTTTATATACTAATCGGCAGCTTTATTGGTTTGCCCATGATCAACGGATAATAGACATACTTGAGCTTATGGTACTAATTATCATTGAAAGAGGAGAAAGTTTACCACCGATAAATATCAATGAAATTCCTGAAAATGAACTAGAAACAAAAGATTATGATCCTTTGTTTGAAATCCATACTAATTGTACAAGAAATGATTTTTCTTTAAATAGAACGCCAGAAGAATTAGAAGAATTTACACTTAAGCTACAAGCAGGACTTAATAATCAGTATTCCTCTTGGAAAGGATATATATACCACTTTACCCATATTGAAAATGCTGTTTCAATTCTCACAAATGAGAAATTACTAGCAAGGAATCTTTGTCGAAATTTCAATGATTCAGCAGGTGCAACTCTAATAGCTCGCACCAGTGATGATGTGAAAAATTTCGCCCGGTTCTATCTACGTCCAAAAACTCCAACTCAATGGCACAATGAGGGATTGGGCAAACGGAGAGGAAACATTTATGCTCTTTGTCCAGTCCCCATTTTCTTCTGTTTCAACCTGAAGCGAATTCTAGAAACACAGGGCAGCAAATGTGGTATTAGTAGTGGCAATCTTGCAGCTTCAGGCTCTCATTATGGTAACAGTACAACTTTTTTAGAGCAATGTTTTGATTTTGCTCATGTCTACTCTACACTGGAAGTGGGTAAAGAGACTTTTTTGAGAGCATCTCAACAAGAATTTATCATTCATAATTACCTCGATTTTACTGAGTTGAATTTAGAAGATATAAGTATTATTTGTCGAACAACTCAGGATAAAGAAACTTTGTTAAACCTCATCGGTACAAACTCACAATATGCTAGTCGAGTATTTAAAGAACGGGAAATAGTTGGTGAGGGTAGTTTATTTTATCATGATAATCCTTATGTATCAATCAAGGATAAGGGAAATTTTATTGATGTCCAAATTGATAACTACGATAAATATGGAAATATTAATGGGGAATTAATTCTAAGTTTTACAGAAGATCCTCCATTTAATAGAGAAATTATTTCACCGTTCAGAGACATTTCAAGAATTAACCTTGGAGAATCTATGAATATTAGTTCATCTCGTCATCTCCGGTTACAATATAAACCTAATACTCCTATGAGTGTCAGGTTTCAAGAAAACGGTCAGGAATGGTTAATTTATACAAATGAGCCTCAAAATTATTAAAGGCAATTTATTTACCTCAAATTGTCAAACACTGGTAAACACCGTTAACTGTGTCGGGGTAATGGGTGCAGGTATTGCATTAGAGTTTCGCTTGAGATATCCAGAAATGTATGCACGTTATGTGGATATTTGTAAGCAAAGCTCGATGGAAATTGGCAAGTTGTGGCTGTATAAAGATGACCATCGTTGGGTTTTGAATTTCCCAACCAAACATCACTGGAAGAAACCATCAAAATTAGAGTTTCTAGAATTGGGCTTACAAAAATTTGTTAATACCTATAGAGAAAAAGAGATAACTTCCATTGCGTTTCCGCTGCTTGGTACACAAAACGGAGGAATTCACCAAAACGAATCTTTAGAAATTATGAATAAGTATTTGAGTCAATGTGAATTGCCTATCGAGATATATATGTACGAGCCTAATGCACCTGATGATATCTTTAGTAACCTAAAAATTACTTTTTCATCACTATCGGAAAGAGAAATTGTAGA
This sequence comes from Anabaena sp. EIM26, assembly GCF_057568715.1. Taxonomy (NCBI): domain Bacteria; kingdom Bacillati; phylum Cyanobacteriota; class Cyanophyceae; order Nostocales; family Nostocaceae; genus Anabaena; species Anabaena sp. EIM26. Next base: position 21,579 of record NZ_JBWNLG010000004.1, read on the forward strand.
ATTAACTGGTTTAGGTAAAACATACATTAAACGAGTTAAGCAAGCAATGCTAGATGAGAGTATATGTAATTTATCTAAATTTTTATCAACGGAAGGAATAGGGATTACTACAGTACAAAAAACTTTACTCCTACTTCCAAATTTTCACCCAACTATCTTACCTAAAACTTAGCAATAAATTTCTACAAGGGAGATTTGATTGATTTTACATTGAAGTTAACAACCAGGAATAAGCTTTTGGCAATAGCGTTGATTAATTGCCATTTTCCCTAATTCTAAAATTACTTCTAGTGGCACATCAACAGATTTAGCTGCTTCGGAAATAGTAACTTTATTAGTGCGTAACAAAGCTAAAAGTTGTCGGACTTTAGGAACAATAGGGTCATTTCTGTGAGTGTAACCACGTTTAATGGCAATTTTTAGCCCAGTTTCAATATCATCAACTGTAACTTGACGATTTTCATCTATTAATAATTTTTGCTGTCCAGGAATTGCATTAGCAATTTGAATACCAACATACCCAGGTTTTTTGCGCTGGGGAATGATATCAAAATTGTAGAGTCGCTTTTGTCCTTGAGAATCTACAGTTTGAACAAGTAAATTAGTGATAGCAGTAGTGGTAGACCCTGGAAACTTTAGAGGTTGGATTGCTCTTAAAAAGATAGTTGTAGCTTGTCCGCTTTTTAAATCTGTATCTGTGGTGTAGACCAGTCGTGAAGGATCTGCTACTAGAATGTAGGCGATCGCTTCGTTGGTTTGACTAAAGCTGATAGGTGTAGCCAGTCCTGGTGTAACTTGAACCTGAATTCTTGTTTTTGCAGCTATATCTCTGTCAATGAAGCGATAAGCAGGAGTTTGTGCCTGGACAATAGGTGCTGTAATCCCCAGCAATAATGCGCTAGTAGTGATGATAAAAGTAGTAAATTGTTTCATAAAAATAAGTACTCGTGCAAAATAAATTTCATATTGAGGAGAGGGAACTCTTAACAGGAGAAGAATACAGAGATTTCTGTTTTAAAAAAATCTGCAATCAATTTTGCTCAGGTACTTACCTGGTATGCGGGAAACTCACACTTTTGTGGGTGCAATTAGTTGAAGTAATCGGACAGAAATACTTACACATTAGATTTCAGGCTGGATAAAAGTTTTAGGTCAAAATTTGTGTAATTAATTTTGTCTTACTACTTACCGGGCAACTTTCAAAAAATTATTGACAACAACTGAGACTTCCGTACCTTCAGGTAAAAATTGAATATTAGGACGTTGTAGTAATTCCTGCACTGCTTGGTCAGACCGTCTCGACAGGCGATCGCTGACTGGACTAAAAAATCCCTCCAACGCAGCCGCCCAAATTTGCGGGTCAGCGGTGCTAGAAACACTATTTTGATTAAACGTGCCATTGGAAACAACAGTGCTAGATTGAGTCCGGGGTTGATTGACGATGCTACCTACTTTTCCCAAACTACTGAGTAATCCCACCAATAAATCTTGTTGAGCAATTTCTGACCCCACATCATTGAGCTTTTGAGCAATCAATGGTCGCTTGTTGTTACCACGAATTAATAGCGTACTAGCTGGTATTGTTTCCTGTTTAACTGTACCTTGGGAGTCAGGATAAACTAGAGCGATCGCACTAGCAGACACTAAATTATTCTTTTTACCTACGGCTATAGTTTTAGCAACAACAACAGTACCAGCCGGAAGTGCCTCTGTACCATCTGTGGCTTTAAGAGATTCGGTTAACTCCACAGCAAAGCGGTCATGAGGATTATTACCCCCCTCGTCCCATATCATTGGCATAATCACTTGACCTCGCACAGATGTACCCAGTGCTACATCCTTATTGCTGCTTACATTAGGATTAACTAAATTTACAGGGGTATGATTGAGGATACCCATCATACCTGGAGTTAATTCAGTTTGACTATCAACACTTTTAGAACCAACTAAAACTGTTTGCAGTTCAGTCTCTTGAGGAGGGGGTGTAGTGGGTTTTAAAGTTTTGAGAGTTTGATTACTTGCTGTTGATGCTATCGGTTTTTCCTGAGTTGACAGAGTTGAGTTGCTAATTTGTGACTGTCCGAGACTAGCTAATTGCTTCCATTGCTGTAAAGGATCAACATCATTTTCAGCTTGTTGTACTGGTTGTTGAATTGTTCGTGGGACTGTATGACTCACAGGCGAATTTACAGAAGCTGGGGAAGAATACCGCATCACTCTGGGTGCAGGTTCAGCAACTCTAACAGCAGTAGTGCGCGGTGCAACAGTCTGTCGCACTGCACGAACTTGTGGTGATGGCTGTGGTTTAGCTGGTGATGCTGGTGATGCTGGTGATGCTGGTGATGCTGGACTGGGAGATATAGTAGGAACTGGTTTGACGTTGAGTTGTTGTTGTTGGTCTTGAAAAGCCAATCGGCTTTTAAGTTCAGCAGACTCATCTAAAACTGGTTCACTACGGGTACTGCTGGGAGAAGGATCATTCGTTTTCGCCGCTTGTTTAGCAGGAGGTTTCGGTTGCAGAAATCCAAACCAGAGCGTTGAACCAGAGGCAATAACTATTCCTACCAAAGTGACTACTGATACTAGACGGACACCAGGTTTTTCTGCTAATGGTCGCTCTACTGCTGCTTCTTGATCTTGTTTCAAGCGATATTCTTGAGAGATAAGTTGATTTGCAGTAGGGTTATGGCCTGCCAGCATTTGCTCCTCTTCAGGACTGATATTTTCCTCATCTACAGCGGTTTGGGTAGAACGATGATTACCGTTATTATTATGAGATTCTAAGGAATAATTAGCCGAATTTCCATTGAGGGAATTAACTTCGTGATTTTGATTGGTATCGTTCATAATTTTAGCTTTTTCCTTGATTAAGAGGTCAATTCAGGAGGCAGAAGGGAACCCACGTTTAAGTAATCACTTAACGTCGTTGCTGAGGATTAAACTCAACCATTCTGATAATTTGCAACCCAGACGAACGCATTTCATAAATTTTCTGCTCTACCAGCGGAGCATTTTTTCCTAATGGAGAATGGGGAATTTCCACTGCTTGGACAGTAAATGTGCGGTTAAAAGGAATACGCTCATCTCTGCCAGTAGTGCGGTCAACTAAAATGCGGGTAGCAACCATGTCTATTTCCCATTCCCCTAGTCGTACTGCTCTTGGTTCTGAAAGATAGGAAATAATAGTTGTACTGCGAAGCTGTCCTGTGAAAACCCCGGTCGGAACTAATTCAGCAATCTTCGGTAAAGAAGCTTGAGCGAATTTTGGTTCTAGCAGCAGGGAAGCAAACCAAGTATTAGTAGGGATACGCCCATTTTTACCAACTTGAATACCTTGATCCGATTGATTAGTACCAGTGAGTTTGTCGTCCCAGTTAAATGTTAGAATTGTCCAGTCATTAACTACCTTTTGAATAACTGCTGCATAGCGCCAGTTGCGCTCTTGCTCAGAAACGTAAATTGTTTCACCGTTTACCAACTGAGCAAAGGTTGTTTTGCGTTCAGCAATTTTATTAATTTTGAAAGCAGTGAACAATGTTAATAATAGAATTAGCCCATTAAATGCTGTCAAGCATAAAAAACATAGGGCTAATAAATTTTTCGATTCTGGCAGCAGCGGCGCTTGAATTCGTTTGATTTCCATAGCTAGACTAATGAAAGGGTGTGCGGGGTTTGTACCGAAAATTCCCAATCCAAAATCTAAAATCCAAAACCTAAAATTTTTCGGTCATGAAGAAAATACGTTAATTCTGTGTAAATCCTAAATTGAAATCAACTCAATTATGGATGTTTTCAACTCATTAGAATCACCCCCTGCGGAGCAAAGCAACGCTAGTTGCAGTACCAATAGCACTACTAAAGATATCAACTAAGCCTTTGACGTTGGCAGAAATACCGTTATAAATCGCCGTTCCCCCACCTCCCGCTATTAACACGGCTAGAATTGGTGCAAAGATACTTAGGAAAAACATGAATGCGACATCAGATGCTAATGCTGCACCTGATTTGACCAAGACAACGGCTGTTAGACCTACTAAAATGTTGTATCCCAGTTGGACACCAAATAGAGAAATAAACCCAGTTAACCATGCCCAAATAGGACGACCTTGCAATGGTAAAAGTGATAAACCAACAGCAATAGGTGCAAATAAAGCAGTTAGTAATAATGCTGCTTCTAAAATGTTGACAAATCCCCATTGCAGAGCATAGAGAATTAAGCGAATAATGGGAATAGCCGTATCTCGAAATACACTACCTGGGTCATTGACAAATTGAATAGTAGTACCAATTTGACCAGGCAATGTCCTAGACCAAAGGAATTGAGCAAAATCTTTGAGTGGTTGAAGTGGAGATTCGGCTTTCTCTTCAGCTGCGGTAATAATAGCTTCTGCTTGTTCTCGTTTTGAATCCCAGCATTCAATTAACTCTTCTCCAACTTGTCCCTGACATTCACTATAAAGATTTTCTAATTGTTGTCTAGCAATACTACTAATAGTAACATTAGTAATCGCCGACTTGAAAGTTAATTCACTAACTTGAATTTCCAGGATATTTTGTACTTGGCTATAAGCAAAGCCTCGGATAAAAAAAATAGTTTTAGCTAGGAAATTACCATTACTACCAAGAAACATCATAATTACAAGTGGCCAAACAAAGATAGCTGCTAATTCTGACCAAGATTGTTTTTCAATAATTTCTTTGCCTGTTGTTAGTGCCACAAATAAGATACTAGCTGCTCCCAAAGTGATACCCAAACGAATTAAACCGTACCATAAACTAGATGAGGGATCTAGGGTAACTTGCCAAACTAAATTCCAAGATTCAACGGTGGCACGAGATAGTTCTAAGGCACTGGAGACAATATCTAAAGCTTGAGATTCTCCACCAGTAGCTGGAAGTGATTGAGCAATTAGGTATATCATATTAATTACCAGCTTTGAAAACTAAAAATGACGCAAACTTTTGGCAACAGTAAATGACAGTTTAGAAATTGAAATTCACTTTTCGTCACCTAAAGTGACACCACCAGGCATCATTAGTAATCCAGCTTGTTGAGTCATGGCATTACCAGCAGCTATGCTTTTACGTCGGTCAGCAGTGTTAATAGCTGCTAGTTCTTTAGCAGTTTGAGTAATCAAAGCGTTGTTTAAGGCACGGTCAATTCTTGCTTGCTGTGCTTCTTGAAATATTCGTTCATTGATTTGACTATTGAGTGCTGTTTGTTGAGACAAGTTTTGTAAAATTTGCTGGGTAACATCCAAGGCTTGGGACTCTTCTCCTAAATTGACAATTGCTTGAGTGTCTTGTCGATTAGCTTCCTTAATTTGAGCCATTTGAGTTTGGGCTGTATCTCCTAAAGTTGCTTGATTAGCAATTTCAGTTACAACATTTCTAGTAGTATCCTTGCCGATATCCTGTCGAATACCGTAAGAACTTTGACCATTGGTTTTATTTTCCAAGATTTCCGATAATATAGAGCCAGGGCTTTTACTAGCTGAACCTCCCAAAATCTGATTCCACAATTTAGAAATATCGGGAATTTGGAATGCGCCAATTGTCGAATTAATCAAATTGGTTATGGGATTGAACAAGTCTTGTTGGACAAAGTTGTTTACATCTCCTAGAAAATCATTAATTTGATTTTCAGTATTCTCTACAAAAATATTGCTCCCGTTAACTTGATTGCTGTTTGCTGTATTGTTAGCTTGAGTATTAGCTAAGGCTGGTTTATTGATCGAGCTAATACTCAAAAATAACATCATGCTGATGAATTTAATCGAAAAGAATTTGAATTTCATAATCAAACTTCCTTCAGCTACAATTAAATTTCAAGGATGTGAATCAAAATCTTATTGCTTCATCTTCAAAACAACAGATTTACAACATTTCTTTCTCATCGAGGACTTACGGACAAATAGTGTAAAAACGTAAGAATTTAGGAGTCATCAGGGATTTATCACCACAATTCTCAAAGCCTTATAAAATATAGATTCTGCATTTCACACTACATCAAAAAAATAATGTGTTAAAAATGTCGGAAACATATTTTGGGTAAGAATTATGGGGAATGCCTTCGCGGGACTTGCGAGAAAAGCAGGTCAGAAGTAAAATGATAAGTTGCTGATCATGTAAGCTTACTTCTGGAGTAGAAGTACCCAACGATCTCAATCCAAAGTTTAAAATTAGCAAGCTCAAGTTGTGGAGAGCGAAAATTTGAGGCAAGGAAGGAAAACGACTTTGTTAACTAGCAATTAAAGGTCGATTTTCAGCCTGTTCATCAGAGTTAGATTGAGAATGAAATTGATTAGGTTGCACAGTAGATAAGTAGAAAGGCGTAAAGAAACCGAAGTATGTAACAATACTGTAGCCAATTTACGAGGGTGAGATGATGACGCTTTAACCATTAACTCCCATTTATCTGAGGCTTGGCAAAAACAATCAGTCCTAATAATTCCTTTAAGGTTTCCCTCTAGGTTTTTTTAATGTATTGAAAGCAGGATAAGGGTTTCAGATTCCAAACCACCTTTTTATCGAAACGCTTATGTATGCTTATTTTTGCCAGTTTTGCCAAGAATGGTCAAGGCTCTTTCTTTGGCTATAGTATTGATGTAACTAAAAATAAAGTTGCCCCAAACCCTCTTCCCTCCTGCCTTCTGCCTCCTGCCTTGCCCTAACGATAAATATTCATGCCCACCTACTTACATCCTGTCCAATATGTTGAAAACCTTTGTTTTCCTTTAAAGCTGAAATATACGCATTCGCAAAGGCTCTAAGTCCTAACAGTCTACTTTTAGGGGTATTTGGATACTGTGCCATTACCCGTGACCTGGCTTCTCGTTCATCTTGGTTATTAGCAACACTAGCCAACATCATTTCACCAGGGTAAAAACGAGTACGCCAAAATCTACCCCCTGTTTCTACCAACCAGCAAGAATAAAGGTCACTAATCCGGGGCAAAAATGCCTCAGTTGCATTCTGGCTAATGATATGGGCAGGATAACCCAGATAACGTTGAAAAGAAGTAACTCCAGTACTGGTAATCCGTCCAGTGATTCGGTAAGTCATATTTTGCATGATTTGAGAACCTGTTGAACACTCACAGATGGTGTCTGGGTCTTGAGATAGCAGCAATACAGCAATACCTTCCTTGCGTCCTGTAGCACAAGTTTCTCCTATCACTTGTGCAAAACCATCTTTACGTAAAAGCACTGAAAGCTCATCACCAATAAACAAACTTTTGGGATGGGATAAAGCGTTACGGATGCAAGCAGTATGAGCATTAATCGCCATCAAATACGCATCTTGTTCGTTAGTTAATCCACTCAGGGCAAAGAATTTAATCGCTGGTTCAGGAGAAAATGTACTCGGACGTGCGATCGCTTTCCCCAACCTCGATGCCAGTAATGCACTCACCTGATTTTGGATTTGGTTCAGTGCTTGTCGGTCAATTTCTTCAAATGAACGCAGATTAAGGCGTTCTCTGGTGCAGAACTTCACAAAATCCGGCAACGTGGGGATTTCTTGCCATTCTGCTGACAACCAACCCATCTCAAAAGCGCGGTTATAGCGAGCAATCATATCTGCGTCTTTGAGAAACACATCCAAAGCCTTGACTAGCATTGCATCAACTCTTTGGGCTAAATGGGGATTTTCGACTTTACCCATTGCAATAGCCACTAATGCTTTACGAATAAAATCCTTCCAAGATTCCATTCGTCGTTCCCGTTCTGGTTTCTCAAACCTACGTAAGTCCGGCGGTTCTAGCAGATTACTACTGCCACTAGCAATGTCATAATATGCACCCTGTTCACCCAGTAATTCAATCGTTGTTTTAAAAGTGCTATTACCACCTGCTGAGATATCCATACCGACCACGGGAATATTGTTCACTAAGGCTTCTTCTGCAAATCGCCACCCTAAAACACTCTTTCCTGAACCAGAAGTACCTGTAATTAAAGCCCGTCCAATTTGTTGATGAAATAAATCTACGTAAATGGGTTTACCACCACGACTAGTCAAAAACTCTACACCTTGCTGATCAATATCTTTGGGAATCGTCAGAGGCATCAATCCAGCAATTGTCTGGGTATCAAGTGTTAATCGGCGTTCACTCAAATTACCATCATGTAATAAGCGTTTGCAGGTGATAGGTAAAGTTTGTAACCATATTTCCCAAGCAATATTGCGTTCTCTCAGTACCTTGGCGGTTTCAAAACTGTTAGCCAGTAGATTGCAAGCATGAGTTAATTCCTCGGCACTATGACGATACACTAAAAAGACTGGCGCACAATGTAGAGCTTTTGTACCTTCGTACAACCGCCGTTGTGCTTCAAACGATTCTTCTTGCTTAATTTCTGCACCAATATCACGCCCCTGTCCTTTAGTTATTGCTACGGTGCGGGCGGCTTTAGATTGCTTTGCTTGACGGGCTAAATTGTCTTGAATGAAAAAGTCATTACCACGACTGATTTCCACCCATGCTTCTGTATCATGGACATAGCTGGAAGACAGTATTTTCCACACCCATTTGAGTTGTTCTTGGGTATTTGTCCAACCCAGTGGCGGATCTGTCATTGTCATCACACCGCAGACTTTACCTTTGCCTGTGAGATAAACTCGATCATGATCTGAGCGATGTTCAGGACTTGCAGAGCGCCCTTGTGTACCTTCAATTAGTAAGGTACAAATGTGTTTGTCTGTGGTTACAGTTTCTGTGAGTTGTAGTCCTGTGGCGGTTTCTTCTAGGGTGATAACTTGGGGAATGGCAGGTGCAACACCTTCGTTAAATCTATTCCACAACCATTGCCATAAATCACCTGCGCTACAAGGTGTGACTTCTAAGCCAATTTTAGTATTTAGTAACACTTCCCATTGAATAAATCCTTGTTGAAAGCCTTGCAATAATAGCTTTTTGAAGAATGTTTCTTGGTATATTCGTTTATTGCCTGTGATTGATTCTACTACCCAAGAGCCGAAATTACGGCATTTTTCAATCACAGCACCGACAAAATCTTTTTGCTGGGAACTACCTTGTTGATCACTTGTCCAGGTACAAAAGGCTATTTGCTGCCACTGTTGGCGTGTACCTGCATTTTTCAATTCTTCTATTCGGAGTTGTTCATTACGAATGAGAACCGATATGGGTTTGAGGTGACAATCATCGGCTAATGTATTGAGTTGGGTTTGGCGTTGGGTATCATCACTGTAGCAGCCTGTACAAAAAGTGATGCGTTCTCCAATTGGTAAATCTTTCATCCCCTCTGCAATGGCATGAGCAAATTCACTAACTTCACTTTCATGTAAGATGTTGTGCAGTCCAGCAATATGAAAACCAAATACTAGTTGATATTGCGATTTTCCTTGTTCTAATAATAGGGCGGCAACTTGTCGGTCATCCTTTTTGATTTCTGCAATACAACAGATATTAACTTCATTTTGAAAGGGCATAAATCTACTTTTACCTCCATACTGATTTGGCACTATTAGGGGTTTAAATCTGATGTTTATTTGTGAATCACTGTAGCGATGACGTACCCAAGGAGGACGGTTTTCTGGTATTGGTGAGATGTAGATATTGTTGGCGTTATACCATTCGTTTCCGGGTGGTTTACGCCATCTATCTAGGAATTGATGAGGTTGGTTGCCGGTTAAAATCCACCAACTGACAATGAGCCAGAATGATGTGGCGAAAAACCAACCCATGCCTAAGCTGAGTAACCCATTAGTAATGATGTAAGCAACTATGATGATGGCAATCCAAGGAACAAGTTGTTCTGCTGGTATTGGTCCGATGCTGGCTTGTTTACCTAAAATTCGGTTAACTTTGATAAATTCGTTACGTGGATTGTTTTCCATAACTGATGATAATTTTCAATTAACACAGATACAGGTGTAATCAATTGATAATTGATAATTGACAATTGTTCCATTCAAGGCTTACGCCACGCTACGCGGACAGAAACCAAACCGGATTCCTATAGATCCTATTTTTCAAGCCACATCAAAAAATAACCTGTCAAAAATGCCCGAAAGATATTTTAGGTAAAGATTATGAAGAATATATTCGCTAGACTTGTGAGAAATGTGGAACTAAGAAAGGCAGCTATTGTTATCATGTTTAATTGCGTTGGCTTAGGGTTTTGTAGATAAATTTATGCTGCCTTTTTACTTTTAAAATTAGCTGCTGTACCTTAAACACCTCCTCCTGTACCATTGCCAATAAATATAAAAGTGATTACATCTATAGCAATGACAATTGCAAAAGCTAAACCAACTTGAGTCACAATTGGCCGCCAATCATTACCTTGTTGTGCTTGGTTATAGGCAAATAAAGAAGCAGCGGCTACCAGCAGTAAGAATGCACCTCTAATTAGGTTAAATGTTAAACCAACAACGTTGGCATCCAATGTGTTAGTACCACCTCCTGCTTGTGAACTTTGTTGGGCTAAAGTGACAAAAAACTGTTCTAACCCACTTAAAAAAATGGCATGGGCTGGAGTTGCAAAGGTATCGAGTAAAGCGGTGACAACGATAATGGCAGTAACGAGATGCCAAAAGCGAATTTTTCTGCCTAAATACTGTTCTAAAATTGGTACTGTGCGGATTAAATAAGCAATACTCAAGAAAACAATGCTGGCACATCCCAAGATAGTCATAAATATGGGTTTAGTCGCCAACAAATAAATTCCCATCGCCAGAGCTATAAAGATAAAAATTAAGTCGGTGCGGTTGATTTTCTGGTTTTTCCAGTTAGTAGCAACTTGGGCAGGTGGCAGCAATTTAAACTGAGAATTGGGAGATTTTGGGTGATTCATCTTTCTTTTCTCGGTAAACTTTAACTGATTCAACAATTCTTTTATGCTCAGAATAAAAACTTTTCTTTTGAGACTCGAAGCGCAAGAAATAATGCATCCTTGTTTCCAACACCTACATTCATGTATGGGGTTTTATCTTCCCTTGCCCCTTGTCCTCTGTTTTGAGGGATGTATTCTGCTGAATTAAACTTGCATTTCTGATTTGTTAGCTTTGGTTTTAGCTTGCTTCTTCTGTTGTTTGGCGGTATCTTGATCAGCTTGTTGAGAACGAGTTGATTGCTGATTGTCTAGTAATGCTTCCATTTCTCTCAAGGGGATACTGCATTGCCTAATCTCCGGGGGTTCTCCTGGTACTAAAACGGCATCCAGCACTAGTTCATTGTCACGATTGGGGTTAAATCCTTGCAGTAGCTGTGTCTGTTTGTCATTAGGCAGTTGCACCACTTCAAAGTCGTACTTGGCTTTACCTTTTTCAGCCCAGGTAAATATTGGTTTATCATCACCGTTAAATTTGTGGGGCAGTTGCGCTTGGAACTTTTGAATTAATGCTTGGGTGGTGGCTTTGAGAGGCATATTCTTCTTTTGACTGTGGCAGTTTGCAGATACCAGTCTTTTCATCAGCGTTGAGATTATCTTGGACTATCGCCCACTGTCCCTGAGTGCAAGTACCCGCAAAAAGTGTTTCCCCTTGGGCATTTTCTAAAGCAATGGCTACGTCCGCAGATATCCCTGTTTGCTCGGTTTGTTTACCCTGTTGTTTCACTTTTAAAGTTTTGTTACTGGAAATAGGAATATTTTCAGGAGATTGGTCAAATAATTCACTAGCAACATTAGCAAATCCCACTAAAGCATTAGCACAAGCAATTTGTTGTTGTTGGGCTTGCCGTTTTGTTAGATGTCCTAAAACGTCATTTTCTGGTTGGTTAGTAGAGTTAAATTGGACAGTTTCTTCAGCAGTTTCTGATGCAATTACAGAACTGTTTTGTTGTGCTGCCATCTGCTTCTCTAGGCGGCTAACTACCTTTTCTAAACGGTCGAGTCGCTTGGATATAATTTGCAAGTAATCTTCAATTTGCTGGAGTTGTTCTGTAATGCTGGCATCTTGATCTAACTCAAAAGGTGGCGACTGATTATTGGGATCTAATTGAGAACCCAATTTATCTACTTTGGAGCCGATTTTCATAGCAGCTACAGCCACTGGATTATCTGCTGTGGATGCTTCAGATACAACTTGATAATCTTGAGAATTTGGGGAATTTGAAGAAGTTCGAGAATTTGGAGAAGTTCGAGAATTTGGAGAAGTTTGAGAATTTGAAGAAGTTTGAGAATTTGGAGAAGTTTGAGAATTTGGAGAAGTTTGAGAATTTGAAGAAGTTTGAGAATTTGAAGAAGTTTGAGAATTTGAAGAATCTTGAAATTCCGATGAGTCAGGCTTGATTTCCTGTAAGCGACTGGTGAGGTTATCAACTCGGTCATTCTGTCTTTGTAGTTGTTTGAGAATTCGTTCTAGCCGCTTTTCATCAGCTTCGGCTGCTAGTTGTTCTAAAACTCCTTGTCCGACAGCAATTCCTAAAGTTGCCAATTGTCCAGCTAATCCTCCCAAATTTACCCCGTTCACTTCTCGTCCATTGGTGGCTGCTGTGGCACTTAAACGTGAAGCTTCGTCTAGTGGTTCTTGGGATTTGGATTTTTTGGTAGCAGTTTTATTGGTTGGGGTTTTATCTTGAGTTTTAGTTGATGTTTTGGGTTGGGACTTACTTTGGGGTTTAGTTACAGTTTTAGCTTGAGGTTTACTTGAGGTTACACTAACACGACCCTGAGGTAATTCGTCTTCTTCATCTAAGTCGTCTGGGTCATCTAGTTCATTGTTAAAATCGTCATTTAACAGGTCGTCTAGTTCGTCGTCAATTTCATCTATTTCTTCGTTTTCCTCTTCTAAATCGAGTAGGTCATCTTCTAATTCATCATCTAAATCATCTAGTTCTGTTTCTGCAAAACCGCAAATTTCGGCAATGTTGGAAGGGGTAAAGTAGTTTTCATCTTTGTTGGTTATTCCTTCTAAGTTTTTAATCAGGTATTTACCACTGGTTCTGTGTCCAGGGTCACTGGTGAGGTAGAAGCGATAGCCTCTAATCTCGTCGTCATTGTCTCCTCCTACGCAGAGTTCTACGGTTATGGGGGCTTTCCCTGATTCCTGGCTGTAATTTTCTACACAGTCTTTAAAGTCTTCGTGGGACTGGATAGAATCGTTCTGAATTGACTCAGAAATGGCTTTATCGAGTGTGTTTTCTATATGGCGGAGTTTACGGCGGTCTGTCAGGTTTTCCCAAGAGCGAGTTTGAGAGCTTTGTTTGCGCTTCGGTTTGGTCAGTGTTTTGGTAGCCATTATGTACTCAACTCTGATTGCCTTAGCACTTAAGCTAACAGGACTTTGTTTAAGATGTCCTAGTCCTATTGGCTATTTATTTTTTGTCCATCTGGCTAATTTTGACAGTTGCTAGTTCAGCGACAGGCTATCATCACACTGAGTCAATGCGTAGTTGTAGCCTTTAGAAAATGGTATTGTTACGCCAGTCAAATAAGTCCCTCAGTATAAGCAAAAAATTTTATGTTCTTCCGTACTTACTATGCTAAATTATTTGGACAAATCATAAAACCATTGCCATATAAGGATTTGAGATAAATTCATCGGTTGATTTGACGTAAATTTGGCATCAAAAATCATAAAAACCTTATAAATAAAGAGTTGTGGGGTAAATAAACTCATAATGGGAGCATAACAAGTACCGAAGAGCCAAATTTTATGAGTTATGAAAATTGACAAATCAGAGATATGAAGAATATATTCAAGAAATTAGTTGGCAGGGTTTAATATGACAGGACATCAGAAGTTTAGCAATCTTACTAAAGATTTTTCCTCATAAATAAAAGCCAAAATTGCCACTCAAACAGCTAAACTAAAAGAAGAAACAATCGCACTTTACTTTAGGATATTACGATTAAAATATTAATTAATGAATTCCAACTCAAAAGAATTGGTAATCACTAAACTTGAAAAGGGATTACCTGCTATCACTCCAGCTTTTGGTGCAACACTAGCAGAAGCCTGTGCTGTTTGTTTAAACAATCAAGGTTATATTCAGGGTATAGAACTCACAATCAAAGGAGAGTTTACCGCTGTCTTTAAACTATATTGGCAAGAAGTAACAGACCAAATGCTGCGCTGTTGGAACGATAGCGAATATACTACAGAACAGGCAGCTTATGGAATCGCTTTCTTAATTATACAAGAACTTACGGACTATACAGTTATCGAACGTTCTCGCAGAGGAACAGGATTTGATTACTGGTTAGGTAAAAAAGGTGATAACAATGAACTACCATTCCAAAACGCAGTGCGCTTGGAAGTTTCCGGCATCCGTAAAGGCGACGACAGCCGAATAAAAGCTAGAATTAAACAGAAGCTTGAGCAAGTCAGCCCCACAGATGGCACACTTCCAGCCTATATTGTGGTTGTTGAATTTAGTAACCCTTTAGCGTTCATAGTCAAAAAATGAGTCAGATTCAAGAGTTACATAAACAGGCTATGGATTTAGCCGAAATGGCACAAGTTGCTAAACTTAAAAATAACTCGGATTTAGCTGCTCAATTATCCCGACAAGCATTTGAAAAAGAACGATTAGCAGCAGAATTAATAGTAAATGATTTAGCAGCAGAACCAACCCGTTCCATATTGTATCGTAGTGCCGCAACCCTAGCAATTGACTGTGGAGAAATTCACAGTGCAGAACATTTAATTGCAGTTGCTTTATCAGGAAATCCGCCAACTGAAATCGCAGAAGAACTCAAGGATTTATTTGTGCAAATCAATATTCATAAATATTTTGCCCGTCGTGGTTTGGTATTTGATGAAGCTAAACTTCAGATTATTAGCTAAAATTAGCTTGAATAAAAAACCTCACTTTTATTTTGATTCTCAGCGATAATGTCAAACTAATACAGCCTAATTTAAAAGTGAAATCAGTTTGATATCACAGCTTGACGTATGCTATGTTTTTATTGTCAGTTTATACTTCATTAACTTGTCGTCTGCTGTATCACTATGCCGAAATTCTCTGAACCAAAACCTGTTGGATAATTTGCTGCTTTAACACATCCGCTGCAACTGAAGCAATAATTTCCCAATCTTCTTGAGTCAACATTACCCCAAGCAGTTCGCGCAATACCTGATGATTAGAAATAAACTCCTCTCCAAAAAGTTCATCCCTCTGCAACACAGCTTGAATATGTTCTTTAACAGTAGATGTAGGTAGCCTGAATCTTTCCAGCAACTTCTCTCTGGCGGTAGCAGATGCTATAGAAGTAGCAGTTCCTAAATTCCAATCTTTAAGCAACAAACGCACTTCTCGATTCAAAGAAATCCGCAAAGTTTTTAAACGATAAAACAATTCGGGATTAAGCAAGAGTTGATCAAAACCACCAAGCCAATCTAAACCAGCACCAATATTACTCCCTACCTCTTCCTCAGCTTGGATACTTTTTCTCAACCATTCTTCGTTCAGCAATAAATCCATCGGGTTTGCTAATTCTTGGTTAGGGGTGAACGGAATATAATTAGATTCTTGCTGACTCATTACTTACCCTCACTGCTTTTGTTATAAGAGCGCCATACACCGTACTCAAAATAAACTAAATCATCGTAATCTTCATCCTGACCTAAATCTAGCATTCCTTGATTATCGTAGAATTTTTCCGTTCCTGGTAAAGAATGCAAACCTATCCTACCTTCATAACCTAGCTCTAAACTGCGGGTTCGGACAAATACCAGAAATACACTTCCAACACCTTTATATCGTGGTGGGCGTTGGACATCCTGGCGATTCCAAGGTGCTGTAGTAATTCCATTATCTGCGTTCAATTCTTACTGCTTGTACCTCACTTGAATGGGAATTACTATAGTTGAGAATCCTTACGTGCAGTAGACAAGATTTACTACTGCTTCTGCACAACCTTCACCAACTTTATCAGTTCAATTCTATATTCTGACTTCGACTCTGGTTTCTATTATTTGATATTTTCTGTTTATTATTTAGCGATGGCTGGGTTGAGTATAGCGACTTCCCAAAGGATATATTTGCAGATAATCGCTCCCTCTCTAAAATCATCTCCTCTAACTCACTTGCGGCTGCTTCTGAAAGTGGAAATATCTCCTCACCCGTGTGAATATTCCCTCTACAAATCGTTCGCTTATTCTCATTCCGCACAATAAAATCACCACTAGACTGAACATAAGCCGTCCACTGTCCACCAATTTTGAATTGCTCAATTTCCTTACTTTCAGATTGATTGGCTTGTCGCTGTTCGTAGGTAATACCAATTGCTTCTACCAAATTATCAAACATTTCCTGCCGCCAAAATTCCCGGTGAATAGCTTGCAATTCCCCAGCAGTATCTAACATTGGTTCTGATTCTGTTAATGTCACCTCTGGCAACTCTATCGAATCAGAATTAACCTTGAGGATAATACTAGAACCTTCTGGTTTTAACGTGGCTACAAATGTAGTTCCCACAGGCAACTTTGGACTATCAGGTGCAAAAGTTCCTAAATTCTGACCATCAATTTGTAATATTGGTGTCCCGTTATAACGATAAAAGTCTGGGTGTGATTCTGGTAATTCAAAAACTCCTACTTCTAGAGTAACACTTCGTTTTCTCCATTGCTTACTGGCAAAATTCTCATCAGCAAAATCATTGTATTTAATCCCCAACACTTTAATTTCTGCAAACTGAAAATCCTGAAGCTGCTGACATACTTCCTCTGTAAATAAATTATATGCCAAAGCCCCTACACCCGCATCCTGACGTGATGTTGCCCAACTATGATCTACGGGAGGGATAATTCGCAAATCTTTGGGGATATTCAATTCATCTAAATCGTGAATATTGTCACCAAATTTAGCCGCTAATTTTTCTGCTACTTTAGGTGATAAATCTTTAAAAGCAAATTCAATCACAGGTAATTGCGGATGAATAGTAGCATCAAATTCAATTCCCTTTTGTTCTAAAGACTCCTTCCACTTAATCGCATCTTTCCCAAACGGAACAGTCAAAACATAAGTATCTTGTGGTAATGCTGCACTAGGCATTTCATAATTATACTCAAAGGAAAACGTAATTTCCATCTGTGCTGCAAACTGTAAACATTCCTTACGATGTCGGTCTAATTCTGGACGGGTATGTTGGGTGTGCCACAGTGCTGCTGCACCCTCAAATCTATCCTCTGAAGTGGTGAATAATTCATCAATTTCGGCTCGATAACTATCGTAAAGTTTGCCCAACTCTTCATTAAATGCTTCCCTATCATCTCCCACCAGTTCTTTAATTTCATCTCTCGATTGTTGAAACCTAGTTTTTAATTCTTCTGCCCATTCTAAGGCATCTACAGATAAGGTTTCTTTGGGAAACAAATAACGAACTTCATGTCTATCTCTACTGCGAATCCGTGTTGGTTCCCACAAGGGATTTACTACTTCTCTAGCAATAACATTTATGGCTCCTGGGGCATCTGCTGGCATGGCAAAAGAACGATAAAGCCGTTCATCTTTTTTAAAGTCAAAAAAGTAACTGGGATGAGATTCTGACCATTTTTTAGCATCTGTTAATAAGTTCACACCATCAATTTCTTTGATGTCCTCCAATCTTTCAGCACTTTTGGGTGAATCTACTTCTACTTGTAGTGCCTGAAAAAGACGATTTAGCAGCTTCCTTTGTCGTCTGATAAATCGTTCGCTATTTTCACCTTCACGGGGCATTGAGGACTGGACACGCCCAATGTTTGTTGCTACCAATCCTACTTTATTTTGACTGCTGGCAGCGGCAATTTGCGATAAATCACGGTATTTTAAATTGCCTTCTTCATCTGTAATTTCTGTATATGCTAGTTTAGGACGTTGTTTAACTGGTTTAAAATGTCCGGGTTCACCTGCACGGAGTGTTTCTTTGGCAATATTGGGCAGTTTATTAGCAGGACTAACCATTAATTGGTCGCCGTCAAAATCAGCTTGGTGATATTCCTCAGCGTCTTTGGGGTGAATCCAAACTACGTTGCGAGTTTTCTTTAATTCTGGATCATGGACGTTATTGTAAAGACGAATATTGTCTGAGTTGACAATAGGGTAACGGGTGAGAATCACATCTCCTTCTGGTAGATGGGGGACACAAATTGTCCCTCGTGGTAAAGTGTCACATGGCATGGCCATACCAGAATTATGGCTGTATCCACTTTTAATCGCTAGGTCACGCCATTGATTGGCTATATAATCAGTAGCAAATTTGCGAAATTTGGGTGTTTCAATTAATTGACCATATTTATCGCTGCGGAGTAGGGAAATCCAGCGAGATTCCTGTACTTGATTGTTAGTATTATCATCTATTCCGTTAACAGTTTCTTCTATTTGTTCTTGTTGGGATTGCTGTTTATCATATTGTTGAATGATGTATTTTGCCAATGTCAAGGGATTACTTTGTAACTGTGCCAATTCCTGAGCTTTTTTCTCAGTTGGTTGACTTAAATCTTGTTGAACTGCTGCTTCTGAGTACCAGATGGTAAACTGCCAACTATTATCATAACTGGTGGCTTTGGCATTACCTCGATTACCTATTACTGCTTGGGGAAGTTGATATTCAGCACAAGGGATTAAATCTTGAAGTTGAGATTTTTTGATGCCTTTAATTGAGGAACAATCCATAACAATATCGTAACCTTCAGCATCTGTTAATTTAGCATCTGGTAAAAAAGTTCCTTTGGCTAAAAAGCTAGTTTTTGGAGATTGCAAGTAATCACTTTCAGCCCAACATTTCATCCATGCAAATCGAAATTGGAGTGGACAGTTGCGTTCTCCTCCCAGTTGTTTGGCTAGTCGCGGTGAAATCTTGCCGTGACAGTCTCCGGTTTTGTAATCAGCATATTGTGGGTCTGTAAAGTCTACGATTTTGACTCGTAAGTTGGTAAATGTTTCTGAACCTTTGTAGCAATTACTAACTAATAATGAACCATAACGACAAGCGGTATCGGGTTCTGTAGCAAATAACCGTCTAATTTTTTTCCGCAGTGCATCATCAGCAAAGTAATAATTATCGCCTGAACTAAAGGCTAATTTACGTTTAATGCCATCTGTAAATGTTCTTTGTCTTAAATGGTTGGCATCTGGATTTTTACTGTCAATTTTCACCAGGAGGAGAGATGGCAATTCTGATGGTTCAAATATTTGTGCTAATAGCGAATTTTTGATGATTTCTGGTTCAGATAAATATCTCCCCTTGCCGTTGTTGTACGACCCATCAAAGATAGGTATACTCAGACAAGAACTTTCTATGACTTTAGTGGTTAAATCCATTGCCAGTAATCTATTAGATGGCTGATCTAGCAAGCTTGAGATTCTAATATTCATCCTGGCATGGAATTACACTCAGTGAAATCATCCAAGTGGATAATTTACTGATGTCAAAAGATAACTTGGCAAGTGGGAAACGAGCGAACCGATAGCTAGTACAACACAGCACTAGTAAACCCACCATTAAAGTTGGCGAGAAATCTGTGATTTGAAACCCTGGAAGTAAATGATAGTGCAGTGATGATTTTGGGAGATGACACCCTCAAAGCGATCGCTCACCGCAATTATCGCTCCCATACTTCAGAGAAGTTACAAAACCGCACCCCGTAATTAGTAAAAGAGCAATGCAGTATCAGAATTAATGACATAATTTTTGAGGAAATCCAGAATCAGGGACATTGACGAAGGCAGGCATTCTGCGATCGCACATTTTTATTCTTAGGGGAAAAGTCACAATGAATTTATTCAGCAATTTTAAACTCTTTTGGATATTTAATTATTTAGGATTACTAATAATTTTATCAGCTTGCGCTCCTGCATCAACTCAAGGACATTAGCATTTGGGCGAATGTTTTACCCCCCCTGAACGGTTACAAAAAACCAAAATACGAGCGAAAGATTCAAACCAAATCCTCCAATAAAGCTGTAATTTTCCCCTGGGCTTTAGTGCGGTTATCATCATAAATCATTAAAGTATTCAGATTGGCATGGCGGCTCAACTTCTGCACACTCCTGACATCCCCACTACTAGCATCCAACGCCGCTGTCACTGATGAGTGTCTAATTTTATGGGGGCTGACAACTTTGGATATCCCCGCCACACTAGCAATTTTGACAACAATCTTGCGAATTCCATCCCCTGTCAGCCGATGTCCGTAGTGAGGTCGCAGGGAAATAAACAACGGTTGCTTAATATCTAATTCCTTCCTCTCCCATAACCAATCCTGGAGAGCCTTGCAAGTCTTGGGATGCAAGTCAATATTTTCCTTCTGAGTACCCTTGCCCTTGCCCAAGATACTCAAAGTCCGGACTTCTAAATCCAAATCTTCAATATTACAGTGAGAAATTTCCTCCCGTCGCAGAGCATTAGCCCACAACAGCCGCAGCAGTGCATAATCCCGTTTTCCTTTGATTGTTTCCTGGTTTGGCACCTGAAGCATTTTTCTAAATGCTTCGGGAGTAATTCCCGTCGTATCTCGGTAAGGTTGAATTTTCTCGCTCTTAATATCAGCTAACGTCCAGTCACACATACCCACCTTATAGGCGTAGTTAACCAACGCCTTAATTGCCGCCAACCGGCGGTTAACAGTTGCTTCCTTCAACCCAAAGTCAACCAACTCCGCCTTATACCGCAAAACCAAAGTTACAGCCGAGTACCTGTGCATCTGCAAAAATTGCCCCACTAAAGTTGGTGTTGGCAACTGGCCGCACACAGAGAGGAAAAACTTGTTTAAATCTTTAGCGTATTCATGACGGGTGCTTTTATTGCGCTTGCCCACCAACAATTCTGCCAACAAATCGCGTTCAGCGGCAATTTGGAAGGGGTTGACCTTGGCAAGTGAATCTGACTCTTGGGGCGGCAACATACAATTATCGAAAATGACTCTTTTCGATAATTACTTTATCATTTATCTGGGGGTTTGAGTGACGCGCACCGACACCTGCTCCCACAACACATCTGGTAAACTGTCTGTACTAGGGTATATATCCGGTGTAGAAAGACATGACTAACGTGGAACGCGAATCGATTAATTTCAAACTCCCCAAAACCCTCACTAATGCACTCCGCGCCGCTGCACGAGAACGTAATACCACTGCTACTGATTTAGTCATACTCGGCTTGCATCACGTTTTGGGGCAAGTTCCTGGTACAGCCAATAGTTTAGAATTTCGTCTACAGGAACTAGAAACTCAATTTTCCCAAGTCGCCTCTGGTATAGAGCCACGTGTAGAAAGTGGTGTAGATGAGAACTTAAAGGAGAGACTTTCGCAGTGTGAACTCAAACTTGAAGGAATCGCTTTGAGATTGGCACAAATTGAAGGGGCAATCTCCTTACTCGCACAGCGTTCTTCAACTAATTCGAGGAGACAATCTTTTAATTACCACCCACCACAGATGAAACTTGAAGCTTATATGGGAGAAAATCTGGCTAAACGATTGGGTATTGATTCAGCTACTTTGGAACGAGAACAAAAAAATCAGAGTTCTCAGGATTTTGAAAGGTGGAGCAGGTCAAAAGATCCCGGTTCAGTTGGCTGGCGGTTTGGCGACGATGGACTCTACCACCCGATCAAATAAATTAGGGCTTGCTGTAAGGACAATACCTTTGCATTTAATTTTTGAGTGAAGAGGCTCTTGTGCAGGGGGGGATTTGGAATTCCCCTGCTCCCTTCCTTATCCCCGGATGTATTTCAGACATCAACGTTGATATTTTCAATCAAGGTAAAACTAAAAAACCAATTCCACCTGCATTTGAAATCTATTCCTAAAAGCAGTTGGAATGAAGCTATTGACAAGCTATCATCTAAAGCTAGTATTGTTTCCAGATTGCTAATAGAGATACCTACTCTTTCTTAAAAAAATGTCCACAATTTGTGGATAAAAATAGAAGTTCTTAATCTTTCATAACCGGGTTAGGTGCTAGTTCTCGCAAAAATGTCCACAATTTGTGGACGATAAACAAAACCTACGCAAGATCCTAATCCTTCCAGCTGTAGCGATCGCATGAACTTAACGAGTAATGCGGAGAATTTTATCCCGCTGTGGAGGGCAATTTCCCCGTCCATCACAGTTACTGGTTGTGACATATAATTCACCATCTGTCCCCATAATTGCTTCTCGCAGTCGTCCATATTGACCTTGCAAATATACCTCATGACGCTCAACTTGTTGGGGAGATTGGGGGTTGAAAACAACGCGCTGTAAGTGTTGAGAACGAAGGCTGGTAATTATTAAGCTGCCTTTCCACTCAGAAATAAAATTTCCAGTATAAATTGCTGCGCCACCAGGAGGTAAAGCTTCACGCCAAACAATTGACGGAGTAACCATTCCTTTCTTTGATTCACAACGGTAGATAGTAGGCCAGCCCAGATTGTCTCCTGCTTTTGCTAAACTGAGTTCATCGTGACCCCTTCTTCCCAAATCCCCACTAGGTCGGTGATCTGTCACCCATAGTGTCGATTTATCCAGCCAATCAAACCCCTGAGTGTTGCGAATCCCAGTTATATAGACAGGATTTTTACTAAACGGATTGTCTTGCGGTACTTGTCCTGGCAAATGTACTGTCAATTGTCTGGAGGCTATACTGTGATTGTAATACTTCCAGTAGTGTCGTTGTTAACTTCCATCATAATATTAAATGTGCTTGAAAGGGGAGGTTCTAAACCGTTCGGCTGACACCGTGAGCGTCAGCCTTGAATGAAACGAAACAATTGTCAATTAATCAAAGATTTCTGGTCTTTCAATAATGAACCATTCATGATACAAAATTGCTAGAAAGAAGTTTTCATTTTTTAGGCGGTCACAAACTGTCATAAAGCCAGAACAGAAGGGATCATCTTCATAGGTGGTATCCGATAAAAATAGCGTGAGTGATTTTTTATCTTCAGCCCAAATAGAACGGATTATGGAAATATTGGGGTGATGAGATTTATCCACAGGTAATAATACTGGATATCCATCAATTTCCATAAATTCCGGTTCCTCATATTGCAAAACAGATGACCAATCTTCTGGTCCTTCATGTTTTTCAATAATCCTATCCCACCGAACCAGTTTGATTTTTTCTAAAGCTTCTGGTGATAAATCTGATAGTTTCATAGCTTTTACTAAAATATATGTATTAGGACTAAATTATTACAAATCAGCCTGAAAAACTTGAGCATATTGACAGATTGACTGTAATTTTTTAGGTTAATTTTGTACAGACTTTCGCCAAGCCTGTACAAATATAATACTACTTTCCCAGTTCACTATTTGGTTAAGCAAATACTGCGTGAAAATCTCCTTTATAGCTTTTAATTCCTGTGGTTTTAGAGTCAGAGCTAAACGGTCTAAATAACTTGGTCGTTTTGCATTGGTAGCAAACAAACGATTGAGAAAGGCTGGTGTAATGTGCATTGGGGTGGAATTTTGCTCCAGAACCGCTGCCACTTTCAAACCAGCTACTTCAAAAGCCTGTCGCAAGTCCTCTACATCCCAATTCAGCATTGGGTCTGAGGAATTAGTATAAATAGCTTCTTCAGCCGTTACTAGGCGTTCGCCTAGGTTGGGGCGTAGTCCATCGTACAACTTAGCACCAAGCTTTTGCTGTTCCAGCAAACGATAAAGTCTTTGTGTATGCCGTGGCACAGTTTCTGCCAGTACAAGCCTTCCTGACTGGGGTAAGATTTGAGCTAAAACTTGGGCAGCCGCCATTTTATCAGGCTCATTTAATAGCGCATTCCGACCGATGATACAGTCAAATTGCACACTTGGTACTTGGGAGGCTAATACAGCAGGTAAGTCAGTTATCTTTGCAGTTATCACCATTGGTTGCCTTAATTCGTCCAGTGTCGCAGACTGTTCCAGTAAAGCTTGGGCATCACTTTCATTGTGAACACAAGCATACACTCCACCTTCTGGGACATGGCGGACTGCTTCCCAGGTCAGTAAACCAGTACCTGCATTGATATCCAAAACGACATGATGACGCTGTAATTGCGCGGTGGTGAAAATGCGAGCGCGTACTGCTGCTAACTGTGTACCTATTTGCGAAAGTGTGCGTTGCAACCAACGTTCTGAAGCTACATCAGTATTGCCGTAGGTAAGGATTTCTAGTGGCTCAGTACCTAAGCCGGACATCATAGCCGCAAGTTGAGCTTCACGGCGACGTGCCACCTGTGTATTAATTTCTCCCTCAAAACCTTGGGTTGAGGGTTGGTAAAATACCTGTCCTTGCAGACTAGCTGGTAGATATTGTTGTGCCACCCAGTGGTCACGGTAAGCATGAGGATAGAGATAACCTGCTCCATGCCCAAAACCTTTTTGATCGCGATTGGCATCTTTGAGGTGGGTGGGAACTTCTGCTTCTCGTTCCTGCTCAACTGCTGCTAAAGCATCGAAGAAGCCCATGATGCTGTTGGACTTAGGTGCAGTTGCCAAATAAAGGGCTGCTTGGGCTAAATGATAACGTCCTTCTGGCATTCCTACACGGTCAAAAGCTTCTGCACAGGCATTGACAACTACCACAGCCTGGGGGTCAGCTAGTCCCACATCTTCGCTGGCTAAAATTAACATTCGCCGGAAGATAAAGCGTGGATCTTCTCCAGCATAAACCATTTTTGCCAGCCAATATAGTGCTGCATCTGGGTCTGAACCACGCAAACTTTTAATGAAGGCACTGATAGTATCAAAGTGAACATCGCCTTCTTTATCGTATAAAACGGCTCGCTGTTGAATGGATTCTTCTGCAACTGCTAATGTGATATGAATAACACCTGTGGTATTGGCTAATATTGACGGTTGGCTTTTAACAGTGAACGGTGAATCCTCAGTAGTTAAGGGTGTTGTTCCTACTGCCAATTCCAAAGCATTTAATAATGAACGAGCATCACCGTTAGCAACATTAATAAGATGAGCTAGAGCATCAGGGTCTATTTTTACTGCTAAGTTGCCATAACCACGCTGTTTATCAGTTAATGTTTGTTCAACTACACGATATAAGTCTTGCTCGTTAAGTGGCTTGAGTTGAAAAATGCGTGAACGACTAATGAGTGCTTTATTGACTTCAAAGTAAGGATTTTCTGTAGTTGCTCCAATTAAGATGACTGTACCATTTTCTACCCAAGGTAGTAGGGCATCTTGTTGGGATTTATTGAAACGGTGGACTTCATCTACAAAAAGAATCGTTTTTTGGTTGTGGTATTTGCGTTGTGCTTGGGCTGTTTCAATGGCTGCACGAATTTCTTTAACACCAGACAATACGGCATTGATAGCAATGAAATGAGCGCGGGTAGTGTTGGCAATTACACGGGCAAGAGTAGTTTTACCTGTGCCTGGTGGCCCGTAAAAAATTAGTGATGATAATTGATCTAAACTAATGGCACGTTGCAGGAGTCGTCCCTGTCCGATGATATGGCCTTGACCAATAAATTCATCCAGAGTTCGGGGACGCATCCGTGCTGCTAGTGGTGCTTCCGTTTCTGTTAGTTGAATCAAATTTTGGTCAAATAAATCCATAAAATGCTGTGGTAAAAAATTTTTGTAGCTCTGGCGTTGCTTTTATGGAATCGAATAATAAATAAACCAATCTTATAGGCTGTAATCTTTATCAGGTTTGGGTTTTAAGGTTTTGAGTCCCTATAAACCTGTGATTTTAATGACGCAGCATAAAGTAGCGGAAGAACTAATAATTCTATTAGGAGCCTTGCAATCATAACTTGAACACTTTTGATAGAGAAGTTAAGCTCACAACTTGTTCCAGATTAAATTTGTACAACTTATTTTTACATGATGACTTAACTTACCTGAGTTGTTTGTTTAGCAACTAAATATTGCTCGATGGCTTCACGAATCAAATCAGGTACTGTGCATTTTTCTAGATCAGCCAGATTTTTCAGATGCTGCTTCATCTGTGGATGCATCAATACTTTTACTTGTTCTGAAAGTGGCTCGTCTCTGCCATAGTCAAAGCGATACTTGGTTCCAAAATCGGGATTACCACCAGGTCTCGCCATTAGTTCCACCTTGTAACGACAATCTAAATTATATCGCAACTGGCATCGCGCAAATATTTCTGAATCAGACACCTTAATTGCGTAGTACTACGTTATAATTCTGTGTATAACTAACCAGGAGCGCAAAAGAAATGATTGATGCGCCGCTTGACAAGACTACCACCGCTATCAGTGACGATTTGCTTCTTGATGCTACAAAGAGTGATACTGCTAATAGTAAAATAGCAATATTTGCTACTGAAGAACTAACTGAAGAAGAAGAGCGCGATCGCTTCCGTTTAGAGCGTCAAGTAGAGAGAGCGTTCTCCGCTGCGGGGAAAGCCTTGAGAGAATTGAGAGACAGAAAGCTATATCGCAACTCCCATCAAACTTTTGAGGAATACTGCAAAGACAGGTTTAGCTATAACCGTTCCCGTTCCTACCAACTCATCGACGCGGCCGATGTTGTGGACAACCTGGAAGAATGTCCACAAATTGTGGACATTTTGCCAACCGCTGAAGGACAGGTACGACCACTGACAAAACTGGAAGCCGAGGAACAAGTTAGCTGTTGGCAGGAGGCAGTAGAGGCGGCAGGTGGTAAAGTACCATCAGGACGGATTGTTAAAAGTATTGTGGACAAATTACGCGAGAAAACGAACTTACCCAACCCCTACCGTTTAGGACAAGTGTGTCAAATCTTACCTAAAGATATTCCAGAAATCAAAGGCAAAAACGGTTGTTGGGGAATTATTACTCATGTCGGTAGTTATAGTTGCACAATTACCACTTGGGAAGGAGAGTATTTGGTGAAGATAGAAAACCTCAAGTCATTGGATTATGATGAGACTGAGTGTGAATATATGCAGCAATTGTGTCAGCGTCTTGTCAGGTTGCATCAAGTCGGGAATCTTGATGATGCTGTGGGTTGGTTACTGACTGGTTTAGGTAAGCGATATCAGCCATTTTTGACACCACTGCAAGAAAAGTTTCTGACGATGGCTGAAGAAGAGTGTGGACTGATCTAATTGTCTAAGTACATCAGGACTTACGCAGATAGATTATTGATTGGAATCGGGAAGTTCTGTATCAAATCCGTTAGAATAACCACACCAAAAACAAGCTACAAACCCTGTTCAGAATCTAAACTATGTTCATTTAACCGGATTTGATATGATTGGTGCAACTTGGGCAAATACACTGTAAATATACTGCCTGTCCCTACAGTCGATGAAACGGAGATATTACCTTGATGGGCTTCAACAATTTGACAGGACAAATATAATCCAAGACCACTACCCCGACGCTGATGCTTACCCTGTCGAAAGCGTTCAAATAAAAATGATTTTTCTGACCGACTTATGCCAATACCTGTATCCTCTACTTCAATTTTTACTCCTTGAACAGTGGAACTGAGGCGAATTTCTACTGACCCAGCATCAGTGAAACGAATAGCATTGCCAATTAAGTTGGTTAGCAGTCGGTAAAGTTCTATTCTATCGCCCCGCACTTTCACCGCAGATGGTTGTGTGTTGTTTAATTTAGCATTCAGAGCTAAGTTTTTAACAACAGCTAAAGGTTTGAGTTCCCGAACTACTTTTTGCGCTAACTCCCACAAATCAACGAGAAAAAATTCCAAATCCTTACATCCGGTTTCATACTGATAAACCTCCAGCATATTTTCAACCATTGACAGTAGTGTTTGATTACTTTCAGTCAGTAATTGTAGATGTTTCCGTATTTCTGAGAAATTATAACCAAAATTGCCTTTTTGAATCATTTGCAGTAGTTGAATTGCTGATGTCAAAGGAGTTCGTAAATCGTGAGTCAGCTTAATCATAAAATCTTCACATCGCTGACGAGCGATTTGATCTCGTTGATTAATACTATGTTTTAGCCGGAGGAGCGATCGCACTAGAGAGAGTACATTTAGCTAGTTGTTGAGGTAAATGATGGCAAATATTAGAGCGGTAATTATCGAAGACCACCATTTGACTAGGGTAGGTATCCGTAGTTGTTTAAACGAGCAAAAGAATATTCAAGTTGTGGGAGACACAGAAACTGCTGCTGCTGGTCTAGAACTACTGCAAAATACTAAACCGGATATTGCTATTGTTGATATTGACTTACCAGATATAGATGGGATAGCACTGGTGCAAAGGTTTCGACAATCTATGCCACCAGAAACAGCAGCGCAAACGAAAATCATTATGCTCACTTCTTTTGCTCATGAGAAGATGGTCTTAGCAGCTTTCGCATCTGGAGCAGATTCTTACTGTGTCAAGACTATTAAGTTTGAGTTGCTGTTAGAAGCACTGTACATGACTTATGAGGGTTATTCTTGGATTGATCCAGCGATCGCTAGAATTGTTCTCAAGCATACTCGTCAATTGGCAGCAGCAGTGACGGCGGCGAAATCGAATGCAGCTCAAACAGTGACCATCTCTGCGATTGACCCAGAAGCAAGCCAGTATTCTTCAAGCAGATCCCCTGACAAAGCGGGAAATGCAAGTCTTGGAGTTAATCGTTCAAGGTTATACCAATCAGGAGATTGCCAATAAACTCTATCTCAGTTTGGGAAGTGTAAAACTATATGTGCGAGGGATTTTGAACAAACTTTCTGCCAATCACCGCACTCAAGCAGCTGTTATAGCCTTACGGGCTGGTTTGCTTAATTGAATTTACCGTACAGAAAAACTGTTCTGTATAGGATTTTAGGGTTTCAGATGTAACAGTCAGCGTGGCTTCTACAATCGCCTGTTCTGGTGTTAGGAGCCTTGCCAAAATAACTTGAACACTTTTGATAGGGAAGTTAAGCTCACAATTTCTTCCAGATTAAATTTGTACAATTTATTTTTACATAATGCCTTAGCAATAAGGTTATATAAAATGCCAAAGAAGTTAGAGATAGATAAAAGCCAACAATACAGGAAAAAACTGTTGTTGGCTGATAAATTAGTTGAGTAGACAGCTAAGGTAATAGCGAATCTTTCAAGTCTTGAATCGCTGTTGCTGTTAAAGCATAAACAACCCGACGCTTACGTTCAACATGAGTACCATCCACAGGAATTCCTTTTTTCCAAGCAGCAATAATTGCTTTCTTGTCTGCTGAGTAAACAGTCTTTTCTCTGCGGTATTTTAAAGGCAATTTTTCTGCCTCTACAAGTACATCACAACTCGGTGGGTTTTCTTTAATTGTGATCCGCAGTGAATTACCAACTATTTGCTCAGGGAGAATTCCTGTGGCATTTTGTTCTAAAATGGTTTCATCTAATTTCTGTCGCCAGCGTTCTAGTCTTAATAGTGCTGATTGATGCACGGCTTTGAGATGTTCTAATCGTTGCTTAATGGCTGCTATTTCTGCATCTAATTGCAATGCCAATTCGGCTTGAATATCAACAGCTTCTGATTGTACTTCTTGAGTTTCCCAAATAGCGGTGATGATAGCAGTTTCCTCTTCAGGAGTTTGACAATTGGTTAGCTGTTCCCAGAGATGAGCAGCAGTTTGAGATGATCCTGCTAAAGATTGTTGAGCGAGTGATAAAACCATGATTACCACCTGCCACAAGTTTGATAGTAGTTATGTTCAGCTTCAATTTGGTTGAGAATAGCTATCGTGCCTACATCTAAATTAGGATCGAGGCATAAATCGGAAATGACCTTTTGTGTAACTTGATTATTTTGCTCAATCACGGCAGTAAAATTAGGTTTAAGTGTAGTTACACTTTCTGTTACAATTACTGTTAGTTGTTGCATTGTTTTGGTTGTATAACACCATCAATTTGAGCGCGGTAGCGCATCTAAACTCCATCCATCTTGAAAACTTGAGTTGGCGCTATAGAAAAATTATAGGTTTCAACTTGGACGGGGTTTATCTGTGTTTGTATCCCACTTTTTTAAGTTAATTTTGTGTCATTTGTTCGTTATTTTGTCAACATCAAAAGTTAAACCTGTCAATAGATATGAAACTCATTAAAAAATCTGAAAAGCTCCTCCAAGAAACGAAAAAGGAACCTAAAGAACAAAATTTGCAAGTTGATTTTGCAAATAATCCTGATTTTGTAAATAATATAGAAGAACCAACAGGTGCTAAACAGGCAAAATTAGGGATAGAATATCAAGAACCTAATTATATTCCCTTACGAGACAATCCCATAGTTCACTCTGTTGGTAAGACTGGATGGCAGGTTTCTGATATTTGGAAAGATATTAGATTGGATAGTTTTTAACTATTACTTAATTCCACTGCTTTTGAATTATTAAAATTTTACAAAAAGTGTGGTTATTTGGTTTTGTTTAATGGGTATTATCCAACAAAAAAGTGTGATTATTTGGTTATGTCTAATGCGTATTATCCAATGATTCTTTATCCACCGTTAGCTAGGCGAGTTACTGGTGATAATCAAGGACAGAAGCATCTGAAAGCTTCGTTTCAAGGATGTGTGGCATTACCAGATGATAAAAGTACAGCCCAGCAAGGTGTGAGTGAAAAGCAGTTTTTTCGGCATTTACTGGCGGCTTTTCCTATAAATTTGATTTGTCAAGCGGTTGAGTTTGAAATTCCAGGTTATCCTCTGCGTTACTCGGCTGATTTTATTTTTTATCATCACTCATCTGGGTTAGCTTTGGATATTGAAATTGATGAACCTTATACTGGAAATACAGGGAAACCTCACCACTGTGTTGATGTTGATGATGATAAAATTCGTAACCGATTTTTCTTGGAAAGGAATTGGGGTGTAATCAGGTTTGCAGAAATTCAGGTGGTGCGTCATCCTTGGAGTTGTTGTAAGGTAATTGCTCAAACAATTGCTAAGTTAACAGGAGATAATAGTGTGTTTATGCTGCTGCAAAGATTGGCTGATGTACCTTTACAAAAACGGTGGACAAGGCGTGAAGCTAGGCTGATGGCTAAGAACAATTATCGTCAGTCTTATCTGCAAAAAAAGCTTTTTAAGTAAAATATTTTGTTGATTTGGCATAAATTAAACATTTCTATTTCTTAGAAGCAATCTCTATAGCAGTGTGCAGTTTAATGAGATACAAAAACTTGTTTTAAATGCTTTTAAGATAAGGAATTTTGGCTCTTGCGTTGTTTTTATGGTGATTGAGGATTGATTATAACAAAACCCTTACGGGGCAGGGGTTATAAACAATTATGCTTATATTTTCAATGAAATGCCCACACAATACGGCTTTCAATGGTTTTGAACCAGGTTTTTCATAAAAAGAACCGAAGAACCGGAATTTATTATTTTTATCAAATCGAAAACCGCCATAGCACAAAGTCTAGACAGGAGGAACTAATACCATTTCTTTGTGAGCCTGCGCCAAATTTTTTGATCTTTTATTTCTTTCTTCGCGCCTTCGCGGTTCGTTTCCTATCTAATTTGGCGCATCTTCATAGAGAATTGGTATAAGCCAAAATTAGCGATGGTGCAGAGCGCCCGCATGAGACGAACGCCCACCATTTATTCCAGTTCCAAATGATTAATTAAACAATGTACCGACAAAATTGAGAATCGGCTTCCAAAAAATACCAGTTAATACATATGGAGCATATTGCAAAACCGGGAAAATTGGCTGTTTTGACTGTTTTAATGGTAAACAATCTAACAAAAAAGGTACTATACAGGTAAGTCCATAAGCAGTTGCTAAAGCTTTACTAAATGTAGGTTCATAACCAGGTAAAGGACTATAATAAATACCCAGCAAAATGCAAGATATCATTAAAAATTGATTCCACAAAAACCAGGATTGAGGCGATAACAAATAAATTAATTGGGGGAAGCTTTGGTCTATTTTTTGTCGCATTCCCAATAATACAGACCAAGTTGCAGCACCAACAATCCCATCGTTTTTCAAACCATAGATATTTTGGAAGCGTTTAACAGCTTTTTCTGTTTCTCTATCAAAACATCCATCAGGTTTCTTTTGAGAAAATCCTTCTTCATAAAGGATATTTTGCACTTCCTTAACTGCATCTTGTAATTCTGGAGATATATTTTTCTGATGGCGATAAAGCTTTGGGTAAAGAAGGCAAGCCCAACTCAATGGACCAACTATTCCATCAACTAGAAGGTTATTTTTTTTCTGGAATTCTTTAACAGCTTCTTCTGTTTCTAAGTCAAATCTACCACTAACATTTGCCAGAAGACCCTGAGCATATAAACGTTCTTGCAATTCAATGATTGAATCTTCTACAGAACTGGGCGTAAAGCCTCGGTAAATTATAGGACGTTTATTGAATACACAGACTTGTTTTTCTGCTGGGAAATAAAGTCGGGGTTGTTTGATCTGAAGCAAGATACTGAAGGATTTAAGTAGTCTATTCATTTGGCGCTCCTACGTAGTAAAGTGTCAAAACCAGAAATCGGCGTTGCTGAATTGAAATATGAAATTGGTAAATTTAACCTTTGCAACCTTGATTCTTTGCGCCTACCCTGCGGGAACGCCAAGGGCAAATGCGTGAGACATATTCATATCTTCATTCAGCAACACCAGAATTTTTGTAGGGCATTGAGCAGTTCCTTATATCTGCACCCTGGTGGATACTGAAAATAAGTGACTTAAAAATTAAACTACTGAATTGAATACAACTAAACAATTAGCAACGTTCAAAATTTGTTAATAATTTGTTAAAGCCTTGTTGGTTAAAATGTTGCTAATATGACATTGATGACAGACTTATTGGGTGATATTTATGTCAAGTCAGTCAGAGGGGTGGAATATGTCCAAAACTTGGTATCGCAACGCTTTAAGGGACTGGGATGTAGATCGGTTACTGACGGACTTGGAAGCTAAAATTAAAGAGCGATATAGGCAAAATACTAAGAAAGACTTGTTATTGGGGTTACTGTGTGGGTATAGCTTAACGAAGCTTTGCAAGGATTTACACAAGGGTAACGCTGCCGTCAGAACTGTTCTGAGCAACATATATCGAGATATTGAAACTTTAACAGGAGAGCCAAATAACACTGTCAAGTCAAGTAACCTCGTTTACGTTCTGGAAAGACATGGATATCGCAGAGGTTCTGTTATATCTGCTATCCAAAGCCGTTCCATTCCCCAAAATTTGCCATCACCAACCTACACAGAATTTATTGGCCGCGAGGCAGATATGAAGAAGTTACTGGAACGCCTTTCACCAGATCATGGCGCTCACATGATCACTGTGCATGGCATTGGTGGTGTAGGTAAAACGGCGCTGGTATTAGAAGCTGCTTACTTATGCTTAAAAGCCAGTCGTGAAAACCTTGCTGTCCTAACGAAATTTGATGCGATTATTTTCACTTCTGCCAAACAACAGGAACTTATCCCTGATAGTATTTTGCGACGGCAACAAGGACAGCGTAACCTGCGCGATATTTTTCGAGAGATTGCCCATGCTTTGGGCGACCCAACCATTATTCAATCTCCTCCCAATGACCAATTTGACCGTGTACGCCACAGTCTTTCAAAACAGCGAACACTACTGATTGTGGACAATATGGAGACTATAGAAGATCGGGATCAGGTTATAGAGTTTCTATATAATCTGCCGATTTGCGTCAAAGTAGTAATTACTACTCGCGAACGGATTGCTTTGCTACCAATTAGTCTGCGAAACTTACCCCCAGATGATGGTTTACAGTTGATTCAACAACAAGCGGAAGAAAAAGGTATAGTCCTTAACAAGGATGAATCTGAGCTACTTTACGATCGCACTGGAGGAATTCCCCTGGCCATTGTTTATGCGATCGGTCAAGTATCTAGTGGCTATTCTCTGAACTCTGTTTTGGAGAAGTTAACTTCAGCTACAGGTGATGTGGCTCGTTTTTGTTTTGAGCAATCAGTGCAAGGAATGAAGGAACAGCCATCCCACAAGTTACTAATGGCACTGGCGATTTTTCCTGATTCTCCAATTCAAACCGCCCTAGTTGAGGTGGCTGGACTGACAGCTGCTCCAGTTTCTGTCAATGATGGTTTGGCACGTTTGCAACAACTTTCCTTGGTGAATTTAAACTCAGAGAAAAAGCGGTATGAAATGCTCTCTCTCACTCGTGAGTATGCCTTGGCAGAATTAGCTGCTTATCCAGATTTTGAGAAAGAGGCAAGACAACGTTGGGTGAAATGGTATCTGGATTTTGCCCACAGTTATGCCGGAGAAGATTGGGAAAAGTGGATACATTACAAAAAGTTGGAGGAAGAAGAAGGGAATCTCCGGGCTGTACTTTATTGGTGTAAAGACCAAGACTACTATCAAGAGGTTAGAGATTTATGGCTGCTGTTGAACCACTACGCAAATCTCTATGCCTATTGGGACGATCGCCTGGATTGGTTAAAATGGCTTATAGAACAATCAGAACGACGAGGTGAATGGTCATCTTTAGTGAAAATCATTATTCGCAAAACCTGGCTGTTGATTCGGGTGTGTTCACCGCAAAGTTTGAAAATAGCAGATAAAATGTTGCAGCGGGCATGGATTTTACGCGAGCATACAGACTTATGTGTTCAGGCAGATTTAGCCGAGAGTATTGCTCGGTTGCGAATTAGACAGAATGACTATACAGAAGCGTGTCTATGGCTCGATATAGAACAAAAATTGGTGACTCAAGCTAATTTAGAGGAATCAAAACACATCCGCCACTATATCCCCATTCTCTATCATCGGGCGATTATCTTTTATCAAGAACATAAATATACTGAGGCTAAGACGCTATTTCAAGAAGTGATGTACAGTGCAGAAAGAATTTCCTGGTATCGAGTCATCAATTCTGCTCAAAATTGGCTGGCTGATATTGCCATTGAACAAGGCGATCGCGATTGCGCTCAACAGCTTTTAATTAAAGGTTTAACTGTAGCCGAACGTAGCAACAACAAACGGCGTTTAGCCCGCTATCAACGTTCTCAGGCTCGCTGGGAAAAAAAGTGGGGAAATTTGGATAAAGCCCGCCAATTCTCAACTAAGGCTATGGATAGTTTTAAACATTTGGGGATGATACAAGATGCCGAGGAAATGCAATTTTTACTTGATTCTCCATAACCCTAATTGGTCTTTGTCGTCAGTTTGGAAACGGATTAAGTTTTCTTTCTATCGACCTCAACATTTATGATTTTTGCAAAAGCCCAGTAATCAACAATTATTCATGAGTAACACAGAAGTAGTCGTAATTGGTAGCGGTATTGGCGGATTGAGTTGCGCTGCACTCTTAGCACGCTATGGAATTGATGTCACAGTAGTAGAAAGCCACTCCATTGCCGGTGGTGCGGCTCATGCTTTTGAACGCAACGGTTACAAATTTGAGTCTGGACCCTCTTTATATTCTGGTTTATCTTATACCCCTTCACCTAATCCCTTACGTCAAGTTTTAGATGCTATTGGCGAAGATTTACCTTGTGTTAATTACAATACCTGGGGTTGTTATTTACCAGAAGGCTACTTTGATGCTCAAGTTGGTGCTGACCAGTTCTGTGAAATATTGCAACAACTGCGGGGAGATAAAGCTGTAGCAGAATGGCGCAAACTACAGGAAATTATGACACCTTTGGGTAAGAGTGCGATCGCTCTCCCACCCTCTGCCTTGCGCTACGATTTAGGTGCGGTGTTAACTATGGGCAAATTTGCCCCGGCTTTACTGCAACAGGCCGCTAACGTGATTAAATTAACTGGGTCTTTTTCTAACATTATTGATGGTGTAATCACAGACCCATTTATTCGCAACTGGTTAGATTTACTTTGCTTCCTGTTATCTGGACTACCCGCAGATGGGACAATAGCCGCAGAAGTGGCTTTCATGTTTGCAGATTGGTATCGTCCTGATGTGCAGTTAGATTATCCGATTGGGGGAAGTGGTGCATTGGTTGATGCACTGGTACGGGGGTTGACTAAACATGGTGGTAAGTTAGTTTTAAATGCTCATGTGGAGCGAGTTTTAGTAGAAAATAACCGTGCTGTCGGGATACGTCTGCGGAGTGGTCAAGAAATCCGAGCCAGTAAAGCTGTTGTTTCTAATGCTTCTGCGTGGGATACTCTCAAACTCATTCCTGAAGGTGCTTTACCTAAACGGTATGTAGAAAAGCAACAAGCAATACCTGAATGTGATAGTTTTATGCACTTGCATTTAGGTATTGATGCAGCAGGATTACCTGAGAATCTAGGTATTCACTACATTGTCGTTAACGACTGGGACAAAGGCGTAACTGCACCGCAAAATGTGGTAGTTGTATCTATTCCTTCAGTTCTTGACCCGTCTTTAGCACCAGTGGGTAAGCACGTGATTCACGTTTATACTCCTGGTAATGAACCTTATGCTATTTGGCAAGGAAAGGAACGCAATAGCGAAGAATATGCGTTGTTAAAACAAGAACGTGCAGAGGTGATGTGGCAAGCTTTGGAAAGAATTATTCCTGATATTCGTTCTCGTTGCGAAGTTAGTTTGGTGGGTACTCCCCTTACTCATGGGCGATTTTTGCGTCGTCATCATGGTAGTTATGGACCAGCTATAGCGGCAGGGAAGGGTTTATTTCCTGGTGGTAATACACCTTTATCGGGGTTGTTGTGTTGTGGAGATTCGACTTTTCCGGGGATTGGGTTGCCGGCTGTGGCTGCTAGTGGGATGATAGTTGCTAATGCGATCGCTCCGGTACAGAAACATTTACAATATATTTCAGAGACATTTGGTTAAAATATCTTTACGCATGATTTGTATATCAGACAATATAAATCTCCAATATCTGGGAGTGTAATTAAGTTAATACCAAAATACTTTCCGTGTCACTACTATTAAATTGGGTAATTGTGGACAAATTATCTCTCAAAATCTGCACAATCTTTGATGTGGGACTATTACCAATACGCAGATAAATAAATTTTGGTGGATGACCATAAAGTAAACTACGTTGATGAAAGTCAGAATCTTTGGAAATAATCACAAAACTATTCATTTTGGCGAATTCCCAGATAATGGCATCATCAGTATTTATAAGTCCTAAAGTTTTAACGTGTTGAGAATCAGGATACAGATCAATAATTTTATCAACAATCCGATCTGATAAATTTTCGTCTAATAGCAATTTCATAAAGATGCAACAAATAACTTTTTCTCTCGGTCAGCAGCAAAAGCAAGACAAGCTTTAATATCTTCAGATGTCAGTTCTGAAAAATCTTCCAGAATTTCGGCTTCTGTCATTCCACCTGCTAAATATTCTAAAATGTCGTACACAGTAATACGCATTCCGCGAATGCAAGGTTTTCCACTGCGTTTTCCAGGTTCAATGGTAATAATATCTTGATAATTCATGATTTCTCCTGCGGTTTAATCTTTAGTTTATATAATTTTAGGATAATTTAGGGGTAGTAATTGTGCTATTAAGAAGATTGGTGGGGGCTGGTTTAAGATTTGGGACTTTTTGTATTATAGATAGCGATCGCTTATTGAGAGAGAAAAGAAGGAGCGATCGCATCTTCTGACTAATAACCTCGTTTTTTACGACATACAGAACAGAAAATCTGCATATTATCCCTAATTTTCTTCCCACATAAACA
Source organism: Anabaena sp. EIM26 (assembly GCF_057568715.1). NCBI lineage: Bacteria > Bacillati > Cyanobacteriota > Cyanophyceae > Nostocales > Nostocaceae > Anabaena > Anabaena sp. EIM26. The sequence continues at coordinate 59,009 of NZ_JBWNLG010000004.1, forward strand.
AGTTCTAGCTGGAGAAGAATAGTTAAAAACTTTTGGGATTTTCATTTGTGTGCTTAAATTTTGATTTTTCCTACAAGCAGAACATTGTATCTCTCCTGCTTTTCTAATTGTTTTACCACATAAACATTTGTATGTCATGTTTATAACCTCATTAGTTTTTTAATCATGTAATTATTTATATAGTATGCTATTAATACACTCTGAGTATTTATAGTGAAATTACTAGAATATCACAACACAATTCGTCTAAATAATTCTGGGAATTTACGCATATCCCAGCCTACATAATTTCTTATGAACTTTTCTATAGTTCATCTGGCTGATTACTTCTAGTTGTTCAATCATGCAAAATACGAAAATTATTACTCACTGCCAGCAGTAATCTTTAGTTCTATACAATACTTCGGTGGTGTAATTTCTAATAGTCTTGCCATACCTGTATTTTCACCATAACGTACTAATTGAATAAAGTCTTGACATGAGCAACCCACTCCCCCCATCATCAGATCAAATACAAAAAACCAAGACAGCGAACTTGCGTAAACATTTATAGATTCAATAAGTGATTCTAGCGTAAACTTATGTAAAGTATCCTTTGTTTTTTTACTGAGCATAACTGGTTTTGTAGCAAGCTTATGTATATTATCAATAGAAGTCAAAAGACATCCCAAATTAAGAATTGAAGATTGCTCTCCCTCAATAAGCTCTCTATATCTTTGCAAACCAATAGTATAGTCAAAGATAGAGGTTGCATCTAGTTTCATCTGTTGGTGCAATACCATTTGTTGTTGACGCTTTGGGAGTTCTTCTAGACAAGGATTATACATCAAGTATTTTATGCACTCATTTCCACAACCTTTCTCCACATAAGACTTATTCAAATTCTCAAGTTTCTGATGCTGTGCTATATTGAAAGATTGATAAACTGAACTTAGATCATAGCGACCATTAGCCCGAAATAATTTCTTCGCTTGAAGCAAGATACCCTTTTGAAAATTATTATTTGGTTCAATATAATCTTGGTACGTAAGAACAACCCCAATATCTGAATGTGTTATGCGACCCTCTTGATGCTTATTGTAGTCAGTTGTTGATATAGAAACATCCGTTTGTAAAAGACCACCATTTTTTCTAAGATCATTATTCAGATCCGACAAACTATAGGGAAGTAAATGTAATTTTGATGCACGTTCATCAAGTAATTCACATAATATTAAAGTTAAATGTTCCTCATGCGGTACAAAGCCACATGAAAACCTCTTAGCCAAAAGTAGGTCTACACCTTTAAAGTATTTGGAAAAGCATTTTGCCTCATAAGGACCTAGAACTGGAATTTTGGGGAGTTGTATAGAAGTTGGATTCATATAAATGTTTGAAGTCTTTGAGATAATTCTGTTACAACATACTAAATTGTTCCATCAAATCTGATTCTTTAATTTTTATTTCCCCTTTTATAAGGTTGTGCTGTAGTAAGATTTGATATTACCCTGTAATGCTTGACATTAAAAGTACATAGGGTAGCACCTCTACCCACAGCACAAGCACCAATCAAAGCATCAAGTAACCCTAAATTATCTGATAGATGATAGGTAGTAAAATTAGATAGAGCAAAAGCACAATCAATTTCAGTAGGCCAAATTACAGGTAGGGGAGCAACCAGCTTGAGAGTATCGCGCAACCGTTGGCTATTTTGAGCATTTTGAATGAGTTCCATAACCACAAAGCCAGGAACGCTCGGTATTTCTGGAAGGCTTGCAAACCAAGCGATTGCAGGAGCATGACCACGCTGAATATCAATCAAAATATCTGTATCTAACAAGTACATAATGAAATTTACCTAACCTCGCTCCCGTGTTTCAGCTTGATGACGTAACTCACGAGCATAAGCTTGACTATCAGTAATATCAGGACGGGAATTAATTACACCTTCATTTTCCCAATATTTAACAAGTTCTGCTCCAGTTTTCGGTAAATTATCTACAAATTTTCTGCTAGATAAAATATGTAAAATATATTCAGATAACGGTAAATTCAGTTGAGATGCTTCGGTATGAAGCTCGGTTTCTAGTTCGGGTGGTAGGTTGAGGTTAATACTCATTTTGATCTAATTTTATTGAATGGAATTTCAATTGGTTTCTCAAACAAATTATATCAACACATATCCCGTAAAAAGTATAAATTTACGTATTGTATATTTCACTTTTATTAATTATACCCAATCAAAAGTCCTACTAACAGCCTTCTTCCAAAGCCGATAACAACCTTCCCTCTCCACAGCATCCATCTTCGCTTCCCAAGTCTGATCCAAAAGCCAATTCTCAGACAACTCCTCCAAACTCCCCCAGAAACCAGTCGCCAACCCAGCAGCATAAGCCGCCCCTAAAGCTGTAGTTTCTGCTACCTGCGGACGAATCACCGGCACACCTAACACATCACTTTGAAATTGCATCAACAGGTTGTTGTACACCATCCCCCCATCTACCTTCAAAGCCGTTAAATTTACCTGCGCGTCTTCTCTCATCGCATCTAAAACTTCACGAGTCTGCCATGCTGTAGCTTCCAACACCGCACGGGCAATATGACCTTTATTTGTGTAGCGAGTCATCCCCACAATTGCACCTCTAGCATCATTGCGCCAATAGGGAGCAAATAACCCAGAAAAAGCCGGGACAAAATAAACACCACCGTTATCTGTAACTGTACTGGCTAAAGTTTCTACCTCTGCACTGCTTTGAATTAATCCCAAATTGTCACGCAACCATTGAACCAAAGCGCCAGCAATAGCTATACTCCCTTCCAAAGCATAAACCGCCGGAGCATCACCCAACTTGTAAGCTACCGTTGTCAATAAACCATGTTGGGAAACCACCTTTTGCTGGCCTGTATTCAGCAGCATAAAGCAACCAGTACCATAAGTATTTTTGGCTTCACCTACCTGAAAACAAGTTTGTCCAATTAATGCGGCTTGTTGATCTCCTAAATCAGCAGCAATGGGAACTCCTGCCAAAATACCTGTAGCTTGACCATAAATAGCCGATGAAGGGCGAATTTCTGGCAACATTTGCCGGGGAATGCCCATAATCTCTAAAATTTCCGCTTCCCAGTCCAGAGAATTCAAATTCATCAGCAAAGTCCGACTGGCATTGGTAACATCAGTGATATGCAAACCGCCTTCTGTACCACCTGTTAAATGCCAAATCAAAAAGGTGTCAATTGTGCCAAAAAGAGCGTTACCATTTGCGGCTGCGGCTTTTAATCCTGGTATATTTTCCAGTAACCACTTAATTTTGGGGGCGCTGAAATAGGTAGCCAGTGGTAAACCTGTTATGGCGCGAAAACGGTCTATCCCACCATCTGCTGCTAGTTGATTACAGATGTAGTCAGTTCTGGTATCTTGCCAGACAATGGCGTTGTAGTAAGGTTCGCCTGTTTGCTTATCCCAAACTACTACTGTTTCCCGCTGATTCGTAATGCCAATTGCTGTTATCTCAGCAACAGTAATATTACTTTGCTCTAAAGCATTTTTAATTACAATTTGAGTAGATGACCAGATTTCCTTGGGGTCGTGTTCTACCCAACCAGGTTGAGGATAAATCTGCTGATGTTCTTTTTGGGCATAGCCAGCAATTTTACCTTGCTTGTCAAAGATGATGAAGCGGGTGCTGGTCGTTCCTTGGTCAATTGCAGCGACGTATTTGGTCATGGGTTTATGTTGCTTGGCTATGCACTGGTAAACAATATCAAAGTTCCCAATCTTGAGGTTGTGGGATTTGGCTATGCTTGGGTTGCATTTTACTATCAGTTAACAGCTTATTCCAACCCGCTTGACCAGGAGAAACTCGTTTGGACTGTGGTAGTTCAGCCAATATCTCAGATACCAAGTCCTCATTCTCATTATCTTTAACCGCGATGATCACTGTATCAAGTGAGCGTAAAAATTCTAAAGGTATTTGAGAGCGATCGCTCGGCGCTGCTGCAAGCAATTCGCTTGTGGCATTGTACTCTCTCTCCATGCCCATACTCCAATACAATGTTGGTTGCCGCTTTCTTTTGTCAACAGTTGATTCTAAGGCAATAACAGAAAGAACTTCGATAGGGTCACTCAGTAGCACTGCTCTTTTGACTGTGGTATCCGTAGCAATCCAAAAACCACCGTTTTTCGTAGGTTCAGAGTTGAGAGGAATAGCAGTGAAGTCACCTGTTGGTTCTAGCTGCTTGGCTTGAGTGGGAATATCATCAAGTGTGCGTTCTACAAATACTGGTTGACCTGTTTTACTGGGATATAGCCAACCTTTTTGATACAGTTCTGTGAGCAGAGAATTGGGTAAATTGTACTGCTGGTGTAAATTTAGCCGTATTTGTTCCCAGTTTGCGGGTTCTGGTGTAGGTAAAGAATTTGGTTGCCTGATAGGTGGTGTTGAATGGTCAAATGTTTGTGCTGTTAATCGTTGGATACGCTCATCATCTTGTTTTGCTCCGACTGTTGATGTTGAATGGTCAACTGTTTGCACTGTCAGTCTTTGGACGAGTTCATCATCTTGTTTTATTCTTACTTTTGATGTTGAATGGTCAATTGTTTGTTGGATTTGAAGATGTTTGTCATTGTGTTTTTGAGCAACTGTTGGTGTGGAATTTTCAACAGGTTGCCCGATTTCAATGTGTTTCTTATCCAGTGGTGAAGCAACTTTTATTGTGCTATTTTCAACATTTGCCTGAACTTGAATGCCTTGCTCGTCCTGGTTTGGTTGATTGGATGTAACATTTTCAATATTTCGTTCCATCAGTTTTTGGATGAGTTGATCATCCCGCTTAGGAATATAGCTGACACCTAGATGTTTTTGTAAACCGGGAAAAGTATATGCTTTACCAAGATGCGTCCCACTGAAAGCTACACCGTCAAGTTGGTAACTAATGCCTTTGACTTTGCCTGTGCGAGTATAACTAACGCAGACATTAATACCTTGTTGTTGCGTTGGCGAAGCCGGCCGAAGGCATCGCTTGATAAACTCTGGCATAGTTGGGCGGTCATGGGTTGCTGCATCGAGCGATGGCAACGCCCGCCGTAGGCATCGCTGAAGTCTCACCCTAACACTTTCCTCTCCAGTTCTAGCGAGTTGTCTGCGTTCCCCAGTAGTAGGACTACGGTTCTCCTTTCTCTTACTTGGTTCTACTGATTGCAAATTATATTCTTTCTCTAACTTGCGAATTACTGCTTCACTTCTGGGATAGTCCCAGCTATCGAAAACTGTAGTTCCATCTAAGCGAATGCGATTGGCAACAATATGTGCATGATCATGAGTCCGGTCAGTGTGTCGCACCACAATATATTGGTTCATAGTAAAACCCATTGCTTGCAGATATTTCTGGGCGATTTCATGCCAAGTATCATCGTCTAAACTCTCATTGTGGGGCAAGCTGAGAGAGGCATGATAAACATTTCTAGTAACTTTTGGGTTAATGCGTGTAGAAAATTGCAACTCAGCAGCTAATGAGCGTGGGGTTGTTTCGTCCATATTGCCACCAATTTGTCTTGCTCCTTCCTTGCCAAAAAGGTATTTGAGCAATTTGATAAAACTTTTACCTTTAACCTGTTTAGCAATCAATTTTCCTCGTTTTGTAAATCGGTGATTAAATCAACTTCTGTAATCTCTCGTCGCACCTGTTTCACTAAATCTCTTATCTGTTCCAACAATCCTCTATCAACAACCACTGGCTCACCCATGAGTACCGATGTATTAATGGCTTTAGCTATTTGATTGAGGTTATTGCCTATTTTCCCCAATTCCCAGTAAGTTTGACCTGCCACTTTAGTAACACGCCTGGGCAATCTATTTTTGATAGTCTTAGCACGGAATAACTCTGCCATCGTCAAGCTATTTTCTGCTGCCATTTGTCGCACCTGTGCTTTTTCTTGCGGTGTGAGGCAGATATGAAATCTAATTGTGCGCTCTTTTTGAGGCATGGCTTAATTTATTGCAAAGATTATGTTTTACTTCCAGTTTGAAATATGTAAGTCAATTAGTCATTAACCAAATGGCTATTTTCGATTTGAATTTCACATCCAGCATTGAAAGCGAATACAAGTCCTATGAGTTTTGATTTTTTCGTATATTGAGAGTGAAGGCAAGTCCTGTGAGTTTTGATTTTTTTCGTATCATCCTCCCCTCCGTCACGGTGGTTAACCTACTGAGGTAGGGGAACCGTGAAAGGAGGGCAAGTCTGTCGCTGCTTCCCTGAAAAGTACAAAATTTTTGCATCCTAGAGATGCACATTGCGACATGGCTTGCTATGCTCCAAACGTTTTTTTAGTCTGCTCAAATCAAAAATATGAGTGGAGTTTCAGTGGAGTACCAATGGAGTAGGAGTGGAGTTTTACTGCCAAAATTATTATCAACAAGCTTTTTTATTGACAGTTACTAACTATACAAACAGCAGACAATGGCGTTTGAATGGAGTTTTACTGGAGTTTTAATGGCGGTTGAGTGTAATTCCAGTGGAGTTTTACTGGAGTACCAGTGGCGTTGCATTGCCATACTTTTAGAACTGGATCAAATTAACAGAAAAGCCAAGAATTGAACAACGATTGTGAAAAAAATAACCAACTGGCTAAAATTTGCAGCAAAAAAATAGTCAATAGAGTGATGTTCATAAGCAATATTTGGATTTAAGTTAAAAGCAGCTTTTACGTATAACCACAGCTAATGTCAATGTCAAACCTGATAGTCAGTTTTGACCCTGGTGCTTCCTTGACCAAGATTGTTTACGAACTAGCAACTGAAGGCCAACCATGTTTAATGACAATGGAACCAGAAATGCTGAAGTTGCCCCAAAGTTCGATTGACGCTTATATGTCAAGTCGCAAGGGTCTGGAATCTTCTAAACCAGTAGATGAAGCTTGGGTGTCTTGTGCGGTAGATGGTGATACACAATGTACAGTAGTTGGATTCCTGGCACGCCAGTTTTCAGCATCAGCCAGATTAGATAAACTCAAGTACGAAACTTCAATTGACAAAGCTTTAGCAGTAATTGGTGCGATCGCTCAACACAATAAACTGCCCAACAGGTTCTCACTATCGCTTACCTCACTATTACCCTATGGCGAATATCAAAATCGTCAAGCCTTTGAAGAACAGTTGCGGGTGGCACTCAAAGATTTTAAATTTCGGGGTCAAAGGTTGCGGGTAAAACTGGAACGATTCGAGTGTCTGCCTGAAGGTGCGGGATTAGCCATGATTCGTCAACGCCAGAATGGGAAAGAATGGTTTAACTCCCAAACCATTGCCGTGCTGATGTTTGGGCATCGCAATACCAGTCTGCTCTTATTTGAACGAGGGAAGATGACAGCGGGTTACACCAATGGGTTGGGTTTCCACCAAATGGTAAAACGGGTAATTGAACGCACATCTGGACAAGATGCCACCACTTTGACTGCTGCTATCTATGCAGCCGGTTCAGATATTACAGCAGATAACCAAGCGATTCGCGCTTTGGTTAAAAGCAGAGACGCAAAAAACATTGATTATGAGTTGCAGATGATTGTTAATGCCATTGCGACTGCTAAATCTGAGTATTGGTCTAGGCTTTACGATTGGCTGGAATCAACTTTACCTGCGGTCAACGAAGTGATTTTGAGTGGTGGTGCAGCTTTGTACTTAGAGCAAGAATTACAAGAATGTTTTCAAGAAATTCCCACTTATTGGGGTACGGATTTACAGCAGCAGGTGCAAGCAGCTTTCAAGAATGACAATAATCATTATCACCATAGTTTCCGAGAACAAGAAGCTTTATCCTTTAGGTTAATTGATGCTTTTGGCTTGTTTATGCGATTTAGAGCGCAAATGGAGAAAGTGGCATAAATATGACTAATAATAAATTACCTAAAAATCATGACCCTAATAGACAACACAACAGACAAAAGGAAGATTTTAGTTTTCGATATCGTCCTCTGGCAAATACTGTAGATGGGAAACTAATTGCATATTTACAACAGGGAAATAAAGCACAAACTGGTAAAGAAATGGTATTACAAGCAATTAGAATATGCTGGTTGCCATTAGCATACAAAGCCCAAGTAAATACAGGTGTAGGTATTAGTGATCAAGAAGTGCATCGCATAGGGTTGATTTGTTGTCATGCCCTAGAGCAACACTTAGCTTATTTGCGAATGGAATTGGGATTACCACACAAATCAAGTGATGTTTTAGCTGTACCTATAAGTACGATGAGTAATCCTCAGACACTGGCTACTATGTTCGGTTCAAATGCTGGTAATTTCAGTAGTAATGATGATAGTAGTAGCCAAGACCAAGGTAATAGTAATCAGGTAAAGAATCAAATTGATTCTGATTCTTTCATTTCTGGCAAAGGGTCTTTTTATGATGACAATAATGATATGTTTACAGATATTTAAGCATCTATAGGACTCTATTTAATTTCTGACCTGTTTTTCAGATAAAACCCTGTTTGGATAGAGATTTAAGTCTCAGTATATTTTCAAAATTCAAACCAGATTCCTATATAAATGCACAGTTAATCAAATCACAAAGGAGAGAATAAGATGGCTACAATTCACTTCATTGATGGTGAAAAAGGTGGTGTTGGCAAGTCTTTATTTGCCAGAGTCATGGTGCAATACTGCATTGACAATAAATTACTTTATGAGTTAGTGGAAGCTGACCAAAGTAATCCAGACGTAGGTGCATTTTACCCAGACAATCATAAAACAGCCATTTTTAGTGAATCAGAGCGCAAAGCTTATGAAGCTGATGAAATCTTTAATTTGGCACTGACAAATTCTGTAATTGTCAATTTACCTGCTCAAGTCTACCCAGCCGTAACTGATTGGATTGAGCGTAATCAAATTCTAGAAATTACTGGCAAAAATAAAGTCAAGATAAATAAATGGTTTGTTTGTAGTGGAGGATATGATAGTGTGCAGTTATTTATGCAATCTCTTCAAAAATTTGAAAAAAATATTAAACATATATTTGTCCGTAACTTTGGTTTATGCGATGATTGGAAACACATAGATGGACGTGAAGATTTACAGGATTTAATTAAGGCTTATAAAGTAGCAGTCATTGACTTTCCCAAGTTTAGTTATCGAGAACGGGATCTCCTTGATGCCCATCGGATAAATTTTTCTCAGGCTAAAGATTATGGAGAATTAGGAATATTAGGTAAGCAGAGACTGCACAGTTTTCTCAAAAAAGCTTGTGAGGAAATTGAAAAAGCTAAAATTTGGCATCTACCAGCAGCTTCAATTACTCCACCCTCAGAAAAAGCTGATAGTGCTAATACTAATACTAATGGCAAAGTCGCTACCAAGAAATAACCTATTTAACACTCTTCAATCTAATAGCGGAGTCTGGCTTTAGTCATAGACTCGCTCGTTTCCTAATTACCCAGTTATCCTATGAAGAATTCTCACACCGAAGAACTCGATTTAGATGATGATTTTTTGGATTCAGTCGCTGCTAGAGGTAGAGGTTTAAGTCGAATTCCTTACCCTACTTTACTAGATTTAGCAATTCGTGGTAAAGATGACACTTTTAAAGCCAGGGTTTGGGAAATAGTTGTTCAAACTGGACTTGATCCCGATGATCCAGCATTTCTAATGATGATTGCGACTGGCAGACTACAAGTGTTGTTAGAAGACAGTCCTCAAGAAATGGAGTCAATGTTTGATCAGTGGCAAACCCAACTTTATGACCATCTGCAAAATTATGAAAAAGCAGCAGTCAAAGGACAGCAGAAAGCGATCGCTCACGCAGTCACAACATTAATCAAGCATACAGAATTTGAGCGTGCCATTCATTCAGTTCCATCATTAATTGTAGCTGGAATACTCTTATTGATTACCGCAGGAGTGGGTGGAGTTCTCAGTGTGTGGGGAATGCTTTGGTATCAATCTAGCAATTTAGACCCAACTGGTTCACGCCAACTGACTCAACAAGAAGCTAATGCCTTGGAATGGGCAACCACTAATGAAGGCAAGTTTGCTCGCAATTTTATGGAATGGAATCGAGATTTATTGAGTCGAGATAATGCTGGTCAATTGGCTTGTACTAAGGAAGTGAAACGCTTGGGAGTGACACTGGAAATGGGAGCAAACAGCAGAAAAGCTGTATCAGGTTTTTGTACTCTTTGGGTGCAACCTTCTAATCAACGCAAGTTTGTCTCTCAATCAAAAAATTAGTTGTTTAATTGTGAAATAGGAGTGAAACAAAAGATGAGCTACAAACTTCGTGCAACTTGGCTATTAGTAATAGGAATAATCCTAGCAGCTTGTACCCCTAATACTGTAGATATAAGTGGAAAAAGTGAAAGTAATATAGCCAAAGCACAGAGTCCCTCTGTACCTAATTATCCACCAATGTATGATGTTGCGGTAAACGTATGTGGGAATATCATTGCTCCAGTTAAAGACGGGAAACGCTGTATCAAGCACAAGCTGCGTTTGTGGGGCCCAGTAGAAGAAGCTAAATTGGTTCAGACAGGTATTCCTCTGGCAGCAATGTCTGCTGTAGATCATAAATTAGCAATTAGCTCTAAAGGCTGTTATCCTGAATATTCTCAACCTTCCCAGCCGCAGTTTTATTGGGCGGATCTCCTGATTTATGTGAATAAAACAGGAAAGAAACCAACAATTGAACTGAACAAAACTCAACTGTCCAACCAAGAAATTTTCAGTTTAATGAATAGTCGGTTTTCTAGTCCAACAATTGCCACGTTTGGTGGGGTTGGTTGCAAACCGATACCTGTGAAAAAAAAGTGATTTTTCAGCCAGATAACGAGTTTTTACGGGTAAGGGTGAGTGGGCAAAAAAGCTATCCCACTTAAATACGAGGAAAGGGCGCAAGGGGATGGTCGTCAGATCAACGGCAAGAGGAAATAACTGCTTCCCCTTGCCTCTTTGGCTACTGGTTTCACCAGCAGATACTTAAGATGCTTCAGCAAACCTAGCTGTACGTTGTTGTTTGTGAGCCTTACGTCGCTCGCGTACTGCATCCAAATCTTTCAATCCATAGAAACGTTTAGCATAAGCTAATAATTCATTCATAGGAGTATCAGCATAGTCCTTGCGAAACTCTGTGTTGTGTTCGTTCCAATCAAATTCTTCTTGACTAAACCGTGCTTTGGCAGCGAGTTCTCGTCCACTTTCTTCTCGCAAAACTTCCAGTACCATTAACCGTACTTTGTCTGGATATCCCATGACCTTTTCTAAAGCTTTGATTTGTTGCTGCTGGAGTTTCCGTTTCCTCGGATTTTCCTGTTTCTGAGATTCCATGACTTTTTTCAAAGCTTTGGCCTGAGGCTGATTACGTTGCATACAATTTTCCTTGGATTAACAAATTACTTGCATCTCGCAGAGATAGCATCGACAGATGCCTTCCAAATTAAAATTCACTTTTTGCTGGTTGGAATTCAGTGGCAATTATTGTCTTCAATTCTGCTTTTGGGATTAGATGTGTGGAAAACCAAAATGCCCCGATGCAGATAATTTGGGGCATGATAATTAATCTTCAATTTCTAAATCTTCGTCATCTTCATCTTGGTCAAAATCGTCATCTATCCAGTCATTAGAGTTGTTACTTAAACCATTAAGTCCGTCCATGCGTTTAGAGCGAGCAGCTTTATGAGCAGCACGTCTATCTCGAATTTCGTCCAGATTATTCAAGCCGTAAAGTAGGCGTGCCTAATTGATTAATTCTTTCAATGGTGTGTTTATGTAGTCCTTACGAAATTGGGCATTGTGTTTTTCCCAATCAAACTCTTGTTCATTAAATCTGGCGGTAGCTGCTAATTCTCTACCCGATTCTTCTCTTAATACTTCAATGAGCATCAAGTGGACTTTCTCTTGATAAGTAATTACTCGCTCTAAAGCTGGAATGTGTTTGACAATTTTACGTGCTGATTTGGTAGTTTTGCGAGTGCTAACCATGAGAATTACTCCTTGATATTTTCGATTTTTCTCATAGAAACAGCATCGAAAGATGCAATTCACTGTAATTCCAATTCGTTGATTGTGTTCAATATTTTGTGGTAAGTGACAGAGTTAAATTTTTATCCAAATCTACTACTTTCGGAAGGGATAAAGTTGATGTTTTAATCACCTTTTCGATGACTATATTTACTAGATTCAGTCTGTAAATTCACAAATTTTAAGTAATGCGACAGAATTAGTTACACAACTGATTTCTCTGTTAAGAGTTTTCTCTCTGAACGAGTGAATTTAATTTTGTCCGACTACTTACTAAAAGTTTTTACGAAATAAGATGCATTCAATTTCAGGATTTTCTTGTTCAAATTCAGGAAAAAATAACCTGTATTGTTGGCAATACATGGTTATTTTGAGTTATAATTCTGTCAATTGCTAAGAATCAATTAATCGTCATCATCATCCTCATCTAAGTCGTCATCTTCATCCAAGTCTTCATCGAGTTCATCATCCTCATCTAAATCTTCATCCAATTCCTCGTCAAGTTCGTCATCCAAATCATCAAGTTCTTCTTGTTCTTGGAAAGAATTGCGACGTTCTAGTGATGCACGGTTGAATTCAACCAAATCAGCTATTGCTTGTTCTGGGTCGGTGCTGATGGTGTCGTACAGCATACTCATGAAGATGGCAACTACTTCTGGGGCATATTGGAGTGTATCTGGTTGTCCAAATAATCTAGGAAATAATTTAGTGTTCCATTTCTGCCAATCAAATTTTTTATTACCGCCTTTCTTTTTGACTTGAGCGGCAATATCAAGTCCGAGTTTTTCACGGGCTGCATGACCGACTTTAGTAGAAATTCTGGAGTCCCGTAGCTGTAATTTAATCCCATATTCTTTGAAGATTAAATTCCGCAACTCTTTCAATAAGGCTAATGCTTCCTGTTGCGGTGAAGCCTTTACTGCTTTTGATTTAGTTGCGGAAGCTGTATTATTTGCTTTTGCTGGTGTTTTACCGTTAGCTGTATGGCGAGTATTGCCGTTAGTACGAGTTTTGGCGATTGCCATTTTACTTTCCTCCTTTAAGAAGGTGAATTTTTCACCTCCTTGCCGCAATCGCGGCTTTCATTTCCATTTACTTCCAATTTCCTGATTGAGGTTTCAAATCTATCTTTGCTCTGATACTATTTACACTTGCAAATGTCCAAATAAACAAGCAGATTATTCTGGTGATATAGCAATCCGATTTGAGTTATCATAGCTGGCGAGGCGTAGCCATACTGAATCATAAAACAGGCAACATAAAGCATTCACATTTTATTTAGGATTACTATAGCAATTCCCATTTAAGTGACGTATGAGCAAAAAGAATTAACCGCAGATGGAAAAGGATGAGCGCAGATAAACACAGATAAATTTGTACCCCATTAGACTAGGAAATGCTATATGTGCTTATTCATACTTAATAAAGCAGTAAAAAAATGCAAAGTTAAACAGGAGCAACAAGAGCGAATACTGACGAATATATTTGCGTAATCTCCTCTTTGCTTCCCTATAAAATCGAGCATTTTGAGGATAATTATGATATGAATGCTATGCTAACCGAATTTACCCTCGCCAATTTTAAAAGTTACAGTACAAGCGGAACTCTAAACAGTTCGACAGACTCGCTATCCCACCTGTCAAAGAGCCGATTGCCTCTAGGATCTTTGACTGTCCTAATAGGAGCTAATGCCGCAGGTAAAAGTAACGCCCTAGAAGGTTTGCGGTTTCTGTCATGGCTGGCACAAGGGCAAAAACTCTCTAGTATTCAATATGCAGTGAATAGCGCCGACCGAGTTGTACGCGGTCGAGTCAATGACTTATGCCATCGGGGAGAATCAAGTTTTACTATCGGTTGCCGTTTAGACTCAACAGAGTGGAACGAACTCAATATAACTCTGAATGTGCGTGATGGAGAACTGCATATCAGCAGCGAACGAATTGTTGACTCGACAAATCCAGTTCCGCTATATGAGCTAAGTCAGCCTTCTGAAGGGATAAATACTGATGTTAGTGTCGCGTATAACAATTTTACCAAAGGAAAGAACAAGCCACGAATAACGTGCAGTGATCAAATGGCTATCTTTGTGCAATTAGACAGCCCTGCCCGTTTTGATGCCAAATATGAAAATTCCCAAAAGATAATTCCGGAGACAGTCCGCGAATATCAACGAGTCTTACAGAATATCCTGTTTCTAGATCCCGTTCCCGCCAAAATGCGCGAGTACAGCTTCAAATCTGATAAGCGATTACAAGAAGATGGTACTAATCTGTCCAGCGTTCTCTATCGCTTGTGGGAGAACCAACCCGAAAATCAACAGGCAATTCTCAACTTTATCCAGAGTTTACCAGAACAGGCTATAGATGGGCTAGATTTCCTTATTGGTCCACGGGATGAAGTCATGGTGCGACTAGCCGAAACTTTTGGTAATACCCGTCGCTATTGTGAAGCCGCATTGTTATCAGATGGCACTTTGCGGGTGTTAGCGATCGCAGCAGCTATGCTATCGGCAACCGCAGGAAGTTTGGTAGTTATCGAAGAAATTGACAACGGTGTTCATCCCAACCGTGCCAAGCATCTACTGTCTAGCATCCGAGATATTGCCGAGCGGCGTAAATTACGAGTGTTGCTTTCCACACACAACCCAGCCTTAATGGATGCTTTACCCGATGCTGCTTTAGGCGATGTAGTCTTTTGTTTCCGAGATCCAGAGGAAGGGAATCAAGGAAATAGTCGCCTGATCAGGCTTGGGGATATGTACGATTTCCCCAGTCTCATATCGCAAGGACCATTGGGACAACTGGTAACTGCTGGGGTAGTGGATAGGTTTGTTAAGTCACCGCACACACCTGAAGACAGAAAACAGCAAGCTCTGGCATGGCTGTCTCGTTTGCAGGAGTACGACAATGAGTAGTATTTGCCTGATTGATACCAGCATATTCCTGGAAATACTCAACGTTCCTAACTATAATCAACATAGAGCATCAGTTCTCGAAGATTTTCAGACCTATGCTCAATCTGGCTGTACTTTTCTGTTGCCTATGGCGACCATTCTTGAAACAGGCAATCATATTGCCCAAAATGGGGACGGCACAATGCGAAGAAAAACAGCCCTCCGTTTTGTTAAAGCAGTTAAGGAAGCATTTACAGGCGAAGCTCCCTGGCGAACTACTACATTCCCGAACACCGCAGAGATATTAATGTGGATTGATCAGTTCCCGGATTTGGCTGGCAAAAACAAAGCCCCTGATAAACAAGAAGGAACAAGCTTCGGGGATCTCAGCATTATTGAAGAATTTAATAAATCGTGTAAACTTTTCCCCATGAGTGAAGTGTTTATTTGGTCGCTAGACAGAGATTTACAGAACTATCACCAAACGCCAACATGAGCCAGTAGTAGACTAGCACTAGCAAAGGAGGTAGTATGGCAACAATTACGATTCGCAATATAATCTGATGAGTTGCTTGAGCGCATTAAACGCTTGGCAGCACAAAAGGGGGTTTCTATGGAGCAAGAAGTCCGCGATTTGTTGCAAAACGTTATGGGCAAAGGGATGACGTGCTTGCTCGTATTCGTCAACGAGCAGAGGTTTTACCGATGGAAGCAGAAAGTCGGGTGTAGTCTTGGAAGGGACGGAAAAATTGCAAGCAATGCGGAAATAATTGTATTTGTTAAGATTAAATTAACTGTGGCTGACGATAAAAGATGATGAAAAGTATTCATGAAGTTCGGGAAGTTTTATCACTACAAAAGCAATCTCTCTGTGAAATTTATCAAATTACAGAAATTGGGATTTTTGGTTCTTATGCTAGGGGTGAGGAGACGGAAGCAAGTGATATAGATATTTTGGTTGATTATGAAACAGTGCCTACTTTTATAATGTTGGTGGAATTTAGAGATTATTTAAGTCAGTTGTTTGGCTTAAAGGTGGATGTTGTTACTAAGAACGGGCTTAAACCACGGATTCGTGAGTGTGTTTTGTCAATGCGTAACTCCTAATTTATATTACTGAGAGCAAAAAATTATGCAAATTACTTTAGACATACCTGATGAAATGGCGCGAAATTTAGAATCTCGTAAGGAAGATTTACCCCAAATTTTGGCTTTAGGATTGCGAGAAATTAGTGCTAATCCGGCGACGGGTTTTTCTGGACTAACTGAAGTTTTAGAGTTTTTGGCAAAGTTACCATCTCCTCAAGAAATTTTAACTCTCCGTCTTTCGCCTATGGTTCAGGCTGAAATTGAATCTCTTTTAGACAAAAATCGTAATCAAGGTTTGGATGAAAGGGATTTGTGTCTGTGGCAACATTATGAGTTTATTGAGCATTTAGTGCGTCTTGCTAAAGCTCAAGCTCTGCTCAGATTACAACAAGGTGCATGAGTAAAACTTATATTCCTAGCAATTTACGACAAATTGTATTTGAACGCGCTCAGGGGTGTTGTGAGTATTGTTTAATTCCAGAGATGTTGGTTTTGGCTACTCATCAGATTGATCATGTGATTGCAGAAAAACATGATGGTGCAACGGTGTTAGAAAATTTGGCGCTGTCCTGTTCGCTATGTAATCAGGCTAAAGGTAGTGATATTGCTTCAATTGATCCAGAATCTGGTGATACGGTGAGACTTTATCATCCGAGAAAGGATAATTGGAGTGAGCATTTTTTGTTTGATGTAGAAAGCGGTATGATTCAGCCTTTAACGCCAATTGGGCGGGTGACTGTTAAGTTATTGCGGGTGAATCGTGTGGAGTATCTGCCTGTCCGTAAGATAATTGCTCAGTTGGAATTAAATAAAAATGAATGAATTAGACAATATGCTGATATATAAATATTGGCAGGTTGATGTGGCGGTTGTATGGGCTACGGTTCAGCTTTTTTACCATCACTAAAAGCAGTATATTTAATCTGATTATCTACAACAACAAAGGCTTCACTGACTGCTAGTAAATATCTAATCGCAAAACGTACCCTAATGCGGAGATTATCCCGCTCTGTCGTTAAAATGACTGCGCTATATTCCTCAATGTATGCATTAGAGCAATTGAGTAAAAGTTGCTCAATTTCATCTAAATACGCTTGGATAAGTTTACGTGACATCTTGGAGTTTGCTGGTTATTTCTTGATGTAAAGCTAGATAATGCTGATAATTTCCTGCCCATTCGACAAACACTTCATCATCAGAAGTTTTTCCTTGGCTATATTTGGCAAAAAAATCTTCTGAACTCATTTGGTACTTGATTTCATAAACATTTAACTGTTTGGTAAGGGCAATCAACGCATCTAGTGGAGATGTATATTCGATAACTTGTTTACGCATTTATTTATCTGTTTAATTTGATTAACTTAATCATATAGCAATCCTAATCAGATAGACTTTGTGAATATGATTATTGACTACCCTACGTTGCGTTGAAGATATCGCTATTGCTCAAATAAAAAACATAGTCTGCTGGATACTGATAATTGTCCATAAGGCTAAGGCATCAGTAATCAATTTACTCTATAAGGAGGAAGTATGTTGTTCAAACAAGATTAATGAAGTTGACAGATTGGACTGCCTTAGCTAACCAAAATACGGCAATTGTGGCTGTGGAATATCATACCCCTGACAGAATGCAGATTTTACAGCAATTTTACTATTGGGGTGAGGAACGGTCTTTGTCAGTTTTTCTCTGGAATCCCGGTTACTGCGAACTACAGCAATTAATTCAGCATCAAGGTCAGTACATCTTACAGTCAACAGATAGGGGTAACAATGAGGATATTCTTCAGTATCTTTTGTCAGACTATCAACCAGGTATTTATTTATTAGAGGGGATGCTCAACGAAGATGACAGTAGTAAAATTAGTCAAAAACTGAGTTATCAACTATTGAATGCTTATCATCAAGCTTTGTGGAATCAGCAAGATAATTATTGGGTGTTACTAGAAACTTACGTTCAGCTGCCTCTAGAATTACAGCCTTTTATTCCGGTGTTGTCTAATCCACTGCCAAATCAAGAGCAGGTGCAATTGATTGTACAGCAGTTTTTTGATTGTTGTTCGTACTCGACTTTAGCCAATGGCTATTCTTACTCAAACACAGCTTCAACCAACCAAGCACTGCAATTGCTAATTCGTGCCTGTCAAGGTTTACCCAGAGGTGAGATAAATCTGCTACTACAGCAATGTTTAGGTTTTACAGATCAACTTGAGGACATCGCCCAATTAGTTCTTGAGCATAAAGTTAACAAATTACGAGGACGGGGTTTAGAGTACATTGCCCAACCGGATATCCCTTCATCTGCGGGGTTAGATTTACTCTCAAAAAGGTTAGCAACTATTACCTGTTTGCTACAACCAGAAGCACAAACATATAATTTGCAGTTTCCCACGGGAATGTTGTTATGGGGACCACCAGGAACAGGTAAAAGTTTATCTGCCAAGTTAGCAGCCAAGAAAATGGGCTTGCCACTGTTAGCTGCTAATTGGGGTGTACTATTGGGTAGTCCTCATCCTGACCGAGCTTTAAAGGAATTTATTGCTTTGGTAACATCCCTTGCTCCCTGCGTTCTCTACTGGGATGATTTTGATAAAGGTTTTGCAGGTTGGGACGCGAATGCAGATGGAGGTGTAGCCCGGCGGTTGTCTGCGGGATTGTTAACGTGGATGCAGGAACATGAAGAACCTGTTTATACCATTGCTACTATCAACCGTCTAGAAATGTTACCTGCGGAATTAGTGCGCCGTTTCGATGATATCTTTTTTGTAGATTTACCCCACGAGGGGGCAAGATACGAAGTTTTCAATTTACATTTAGCTAAGTATTTTCCAGCTTTTGCAGGTAATGATTCACCTTGGAGTGATGAGCAATGGCGCAGGTTATTGACTGAATATAGGATTTGCACTCCAGCCGAAATTGGTAATGCTGTGCGTCGTTGTGCTGAGAACGCTTTTGCTCAAGCTAGAGCAGGGCGAATTGAGTTTGAGGATTTGTTGAAACAGCGATCGCTCTTTACTCCAGCTATGGAGCGAGAATCAGAACAGATGCAAGCGATTCGCAATCAGGCTATTTATGCTCAACCTGTGTCGAGTGAAGATGTTTCACGGTTTGCTTATCAGCATCGGGAGTTATTTGAATAAGCTGGTTTTATCCTCAACAATTTAGCTAATATATAATTAGCATTTGATTTATGAAATTATCTGTGTAGAGAGTGAATACGGAAAATGTACTGAGGTTTTCAGTAATTAAATATGATTCCTATATATGATTTTAAATTTTTATAAAATATGGCAGTAATGCGACCAACAATCAATGATTGAAACAATTATTGTCTTTGTCATTATTGGGTTAATCATCACGTTAATTTTAGTTAATCCCATCCTCATAAAAAGGAGAAGAAATCGTCTCAAACATCGCCCTTTTCCTCCCCTTTGGAATGCCGTTATTGAGAATAATCTTCCTATATATCTCTATCTGTCATCAGATGAAAGAAGGCGACTTCAAGGACATATTCAAGTATTTTTAACCGAAAAGCAATTTATTGGCTGTAGAGGTTTACAAGTGACAGAGGAAATGAAACTGATAATTTCGACTGTTGCCTGTTTACTTCTACTCAATGAACGAGGAGAATATTTCCCCAGACTGCGTTCAATTCTGGTTTATCCCAGTGCCTATATTGTCAAGGAAACAACTGCTATTGATAATTATGTTGTTGAGGAAAAGCGTGTAGCCAGACTAGGGGAATCATGGACAAAAGACCAGTTAATATTGTCTTGGGAACAGATAAAACAGGATACTTTTAATTGGCAAGATGGGCATAATGTTATCCTCCATGAATTTGCCCATCAGTTAGATCAAGAAGATGGAAAAGCTGAAGGTGTACCGATTTTACAACGCAATTCTGACTATCCGATTTGGGCTAAAGTGATGAGCGAAGCATATCAACAACTTTGTAACGATTTTCTCCAAGGAGTCAATAATGTCATAGATAGTTATGGTGCAACAAATCCCGCAGAATTTTTTGCTGTAGCGACTGAGACTTTCTTTGAAAAACCACACCAATTGTTATCTCATTATCCGGCAGTTTATCAGCAACTACAACGTTACTATCATCTAGATCCTGTGCAGTGGAATTATCCTTCTCCTGTCAATTTTGGCAAATAAGAAAGCGATACAAGAATTGAGGATTGAGCAAAAGACGTGGTAGCAAGCACTGGTTTTTTAATACCTCTTTTGTCACCCCATCAGATAAAATCGCTCTCCCAATTCGCCTAACTACCCCCTTTTTGATGCCTTCACAAGAACAATCATTCTGTCAGCTTTGAATATCCCGACAGAGTTGTTGCGGTAATTGTTTAATTATTCGCTGAAATGGAGCAAAATCTCGCAATCCGTGGGAAAGAATCAATGCGCCTTGAATGGCGATCATGGCATCTTCTCCGCGTTCCTTTGCTAAAGTTTCATCCAATCCTGCGGTGATAAGGACTTTAGAGATCGCCTCAATCCATTGAGAAAATGCCCAACCAATCTGTGAGTGAAAAAGATCATCACTCGATTGTTCCATCACCAAAACTGCCCATAGGCAGGAATTTTGCCCCGCATTGAAAAAGCGACTCGTTTCCTCACACATGGACTGAAATTTGTCGATAGGTTTTTCCTGACTATCAAGGATCTGCAAAATACTCGCCTCTAGCCACTGATTAACCTGAGCCAGAGCAGCAGCAGCCATTTCTGCCTTACCACCTGGGAAGTGATGGTAGAGACTGGCTTTCCCCAGCCCCGTTGCTTGGGCAATTTTGGAGAGCGTTACACCCTCATAACCATATTGGCGAAACAGTTTGAGCAGAGTTGGCACATAGGTTTGTTTAGACATTGGCAAAAAAGAGGAATTTATCTATTGACAATTATATCGAACGAACGGTACAGTAATTGCATACCGAACGAACGGTACACTAAATAAGCTTCCCAGAGGTTACAGATATGAACCCCACGCCAGGCAACATTCCTCAGATCAAGACAAATAACCGAGTTTGTCAGGATCAGCTTTGGTTCTTATCTTTGCTATTTCCCTTAGAACGTGAATTATTGTCAGCCGACTGCTTACCCTGGCAAAACCTGGAATATTGGTAATTGCCACGGCGCTTTGGCAGCCACCCAAATCTGGCATGATATTCGCCGCACAGAAGACACTAGTACCGCTTTCTCGGAATTAAAAATTGATAATTAAAAATTAAAAAAGCAGATTACATAGGCTTTATAGGGATTTTTAATGGACGTTCGGCGAAGCTCAGTCGAGCCGTTGGTTGATTTCCGCCGTTGTGTACTAGGCGATAGCGTATCCCTGACGGGAGTGCAAAGCACTCAGCGCTCCGTAGGAATCGCCTCTGGTAAATATTCATCTACCATCTCTAGCAACAATTCCAGCCGTTATTTAATCAATACATACTGAAGGAAAAACAATGATTAAGTTACATGGTCACGAAATCTCTGGTAACAGCTACAAAGTCCGTTTAATGTTATCACTGCTAAATCTTGAATATGAATGGGTCAGAGTTGATTTGATGAAGGGTGAACATAAGTCACCGGAATACCTGGCAATCAATCCTTTTGGACAAGTGCCTTTGTTAGTAGATGGAAAAACAACACTTGCTGATGCACAAGCAATTCTCGTATATCTAGCACGACAATATGGCGGTGAACAGTGGCTACCTGTGGATGCACTACCAATGGCACAGGTAATTCGTTGGTTGTCAACGGCTGCGGGTGAAGTGCGTCAAGGTCCAGAAAATGCTCGTCTCTACTATTTATTTGGGGCTGGAACTAACATCAATGTTGAACGGGCAACGCAAAAAGCCGAATTTATTCTCAAGCAACTTGAGCAGCATTTAAGTACACGCAATTGGTTAGAATTTGAGCATCCTACAATCGCTGATGTTGCTATCTATCCCTATATTGCTCTAGCAAGAGATGGCAAGATTGAACTTGATGCCTATCCTCATGTTTTGAATTGGATTGAACGGGTTAAACAACTCCCTGGTTATATTCCCATGTTAGGAATCTAGACAAATGTTAGCCATAATCTTGAATATCACAAATCTAGCAAAGGCACATAGCTTATTAGAGTTTGGAAGAGCGATCAGCAAGGTGATCTTATCTGAATTACGGTACCCGGATTTCTCACCACAATTCTCAAAGCCTTATAAACTCTAGATTCCGGTTTTTCACACTGCATCAAAAAATAACCTGTCAAAAATGCCCGAAACATATTTTGGGTAAGGATTATGAGGAATGCGTTCGCGGGACTTGTGAGAAATGCGGGGGTAGAAGTTTCTTTAATTTCAGGAGCAAAACACGATGGCAAACCCAGGCTGGTCACGTACCGAATCACCCTTTCACGCAGGTGAACTGGCAATTCAGGCTAGATTTGGAGCGCAGGAGCAGATAGACAAGCAAGGACGGCGAGTGATTCGAGACTATCTCCCCGATCAGCATCGGCAATTTTTTGCCCAACTGCCATTAGTAATTGTTGGAACAGTTGATACAGCCGATAATCTTTGGGCTTCGATTCTGGTGGGAAAACCAGGCTTTATTTCCACTTCTGATAGTCGTACCGTGCAGATTTTGTCCAAACCGCTCTTTGGCGATCCCCTGACAACCACACTCGCCGCCGGCATTAACATTGGCTTTCTCGGCATTGAACTACACTCTCGTCGCCGGAATCGTCTAAATGGGACAGTCATACAAACTCATGCAGATGGCTTTGAGGTGCAGGTGGGGCAAAGCTTTGGTAACTGTCCCCAATACATTCAGTCCCGGATGTTTGAGCTAGACGAGTATGAGGCCGCAGCGCCCAAACCAGTTCATCAGGTAACAACCTTGGGAGCAGTAGAACAAGCCATGATTAGGGAGGCTGATACATTTTTCATTGCCACTGCCTATCAAGACGAATCGGCGGGTGTAGCTGGAGGTGTAGATGTTTCCCATCGAGGTGGCAAAGCGGGTTTCGTGCGGGTGGACGAAGATTGCAGTTTGACTATTCCTGACTTTTCAGGCAATTGTCACTTTAATACCTTCGGTAATTTGGAGTTAAATCCCCGTGCAGGATTACTGTTTGTAGATTTTTCTCAGGGTAATTTGCTTTACCTCACAGGCACTGCCAAAGTAATTTGGGAAGGGGCTGAAATTAGCAGATATCGAGGGGCAGAGCGATTGTTACGCTTCTATGTTGAGCAGGGATATCGGGTGGAAGGTAGTCTTCCCCTCCGTTGGTCAAATCCTGAATTCTCACCCTTTCTCGCTCATACTGGTTCTTGGTAAGAAATGATTAATCGAGTATAGGAAATAACTATTAAGCTGCACACAGATTCAGGAACATGGCTTCATGGAAACTAAACCCCCTCTGCCTCCGTTTACCTTAGAAACTGCTCAAGCCAAAGTCCAAGCGGCTGAAGATGCTTGGAATACCCGTGATCCAGAGCGGGTTGCCCTGGCATACACGGAAGATTCTCAGTGGCGGAATCGCTCCGATTTTTTTAGTGGACGAACCGCTATTAAAGAGTTTCTTCAACGCAAATGGGCAAAAGAACTAGACTACCGCTTAAAAAAAGAACTCTGGTGCTTTATGGATAATCGGATTGCGGTGCGATTTGAATATGAATGGCACGATGATTCTGGTTCTTGGTATCGCGCCTATGGCAATGAAAACTGGGAATTTGCCGAAAACGGGCTGATGATGCGGCGTTTTGCCAGCATTAATGATATCTCTATTCAGGAGAGCGAGCGAAAATTTCGATGGTGATTAACCATCTTTGGCATTAAGCAGAAATCAGGGCAATCACTGAAATAAAACCTGAAAAAGCTTATCATATATGCTCCAACGCGATTATCCAGCATCTCCTTAGTTTACGCACAGTTTTCAATTAAGGATAAAAATGATAGCGGTTGGCTCATATTAGCAGCAAAGCCGAGAATTCCTGGATCTCGATGTTCGTAAAGTAACTGACCTTTGCTATCAAACAAAAAAGTGCCACCGCGCTGAGTTAAGTAGGCAGAATTCGGTACATAAGTCTGCCAATTTCTGAGAACTTCCACCATATTCCGTAGCCGCAGAGTAGCTAACTCAAAGGGGCGTTGAAAGCCACTGCCGCCGACTAATTGGAAAAACGAGCATTGGAAGGCAGGCAGAGGAGTACCTTGAATGATTTCATCATCTCCAATAAGTTGAGGGGCTTTGCGGTCTCCCTTGTATCCCCGAAAAACTTCAGCCAGTGTTCCCGGACTACCAATTCCTGCACACATCAAAATTAGATTTAGCCAAGCTTTCCCAGACTCAGCAAGCCCAGGGAGAGAAATATTCAGACCAGAATAGAGATTGAGTTGGCGATGTAATTCTCCATTCGGTTCGACAAATAAATTTTCCGGCGGAAATCCTGTATATTCACAGAATTTTGTGCCAGAGGCGAGATTGCCTATTCCCACTGCACGAATAGCGAGTTTTTTGTCTGTCAACTTTTTAGCTTCACGCTGCAACCACCACGCATATTCAAGACTATCAAAATCTCCAAGTTGTGGCCAAACTAAGATAAGGATATGTGAGGCAGTCTCGCAGTTTTCTAGCAAGGGTCGGCTCATGCCATCACTTACACGTTGATATTTGTTCTGATTAAGGATAGCGTAGAGGTTCATTACCAGGGATAAACTGCTATTTAGCTATTAAATTTTAGTTCAATTTAACAGAATTTACGTTGATTTTATCAGATTGCCGTAATACCCCGTCCCTCTATAGTGCAACTACGGTGTACACACAAGTCTTAAAATTCCTACTAGTGCTTGGTTTCGTCATCTAGCTTGAGGTTTTGTGATCGCTCTGGAAGCCTGTCATTGCGTTAGCGTTAGCGTCTCGTAGAGAGGAGGAACGACGGAGCAATCGCAAAAACCACGGGATGATGTGATTACTTCGCTCCGCTCGTAATGACAATTTAAGGGGTCTATAACGCCTAAAACCCTTGCAGATAGTACTTGTGTGTACACTGTAGCTATAGTGCAAGGAGCGTCAAGACATTTTTTGTCTAAGTTCCGCCAACTTACCAGGAATCACCTACTGTAATATCTACTACCACAGGCACAGGGTTGAGAAACTTAAGAGCCGCAGCAACCATACATCTGTGTAGCATTTTTCTCACTCGCTCAACGTCATTCTCTGGACATTCCAGGACAATTTCATCATGAACAACACAAATCAACCTTGCATTAGTCCTAGTTAACGGTTTAACCAGCTTCACCATCGCCAACTTATTAATATCTGCATTTAACCCCTGCACAGGATGATTAAGCATTTCTGCTAATCTGGGTTTATCAGCCCATCTCCGTCTTCTCCCAGCTAAAGTCCGACTTTCTTTAACACCCCGCAAATATGCTTGCTTAATCGTTTCATGCCACTTAGTCACACCAGAATAAGCATCAAAAAACCGCTTTCTAAAAGCCTTAGCTTCATCGAGTGTCATAGTCACACCATACTTAGTTTCAGCATAGATACGAAGTTTGGCAGCCCCCATACCGTAAATCAGACCAAAATTAATTGCTTTAGCCAGTCTGCGGTCTTCCTCTGTTACCTCCGTGATCAGCTTACCAGTTACCAAAGCAGCCGTAAGTTTGTGTAAATCAGCACCTTGACGGTATGCTTGGCGCATCTTAGCATCACCAGAGAGACGAGCTACTATTCTTAATTCGATTTGCGAATAATCTGCTGCTAAAATTTGGTAGCCAGGTGCAGCAATAAAACAATTTCGAGCTGCTGCATGACGGGGAATGGTTTGCAATGGTGGGTGACGACAGGAAAATCTCCCAGACCTTGCTCCTAGTTGATAGTAATTGGGGTGAATTCTCCCAGTTTTGGGGTGAATGTGTTTAGGTAAACTATCAGTAAAAGTAGTAGTAATTTTGGCAAGGTGGCGATAGTCTAAAAGAGCCTTAATAATAGGATATTCATTGGCTAAAGGGACTAAATCTTTTTGATTAGTTGATTGTACTGGAATACCCATAGCTTGGAGAGAGGCTAATACTTGTGGGGGTGAATTCGGATTAACAGTATCCGTTAGTTCTGGTAACAGTGATAGTTGAGATTTACCAGCCAAACGCAATTGTTTCAACTGTTGAAGTGCATTTATTTTATCAGCTTCTAAAGAAGCACCCAGCGTTTGCCATCTAGACAAATCAAACAACATTCCATTGAGTTCCATTTGGGCGACAACAGGCAGACAATGAAATTCCAGTTGGGCAATTTTTAGCAATTTCGCCTGTGTTAATTTCTTGACTAAAATCGGGTAAAGGTAAAGTAAAATAGCAGCGTCTGTAGCAGCATATTGTAATTGTGCTGGAGTCAGATGTTGATGCCAATTGCTGGTTTGTAATGTTTTATCTAGTTGTATACTTAACAGCTTACGAGTGATATTTTCTAAAGATGCACTGGTTTTAATGCCCGCATTTAAAACTTGGTAAGCAAGTTGAGTATCGAAGAAATATCCAAAAGGTTGAAGTCCGGCTTGAGTGAGAAATTGCCATTCAAATTTGGCATTATGAGCAATTTTTACAGCAGAATTGCAGAAGAGTTTTTTGAGCAGTAAACGATAAATTTCACTGCGTCCACCTCTGGTGCAGTGTAGTTGATTACTTTCACGATTGTGTTCTGCGCTATCGCGCACAGATATAGCTGGTAAATCAATTAGTACAACTGGGTAATTAGGTGCAGCTATTTGAATTAATCTAATTGTGTCAGTTAAAGGGTCGAGTCCTGTTGTTTCACAATCTAAGGCTAAAATTTCTGCATAAAACAAAGGTTTGATAATGCTTTTAAGAGTGAGGATATCTTTGACTAAAGTGTATTTTGGAGAGTAAATCATAGGGTTTATTAATTTGCTTTTTTAGCCATAAGTATTAGTCGGTATTGTTTTGATAAGAATAATCAAATTAATTCGTAATACCGCTACGCAGACGCAAGCTACGTAATTAAGTTTTGCAACAGGGATTTTGATCACAATACAAAACTTGCTGCCTTTAGAAGCAGGGGAGTTAAACTCCTAAACTTTGTTAAAGAGAGGTTTATATGAAATATTCCTCTCTTTTTAACTTGATTTAATTAACTAATTTGACGCTGATGTTTAGTTGTTTGTACAACTTGATGATGCTGGATATCCTGTTGAGAATTATGAATGGCAGTAGGAGCTAATTCTTGAATAATTGGTTTGACAATTTCTGGGGCAATTTCTAAGCGATTTTTAATTTGTGCTTGCAACCAAGCTAAAGGAACGCTTTTACCGTTAACTGTTTGTTTGATAATTAAGTCAGATTTAGGTTTTGAAGCTTTTTTAATGGCACTGGCAATTTTTCTGGCTGTGCGTAAATCAATTTTGTCTATGTTAAGAGTAACCGAATTATTGAGTTCTGGTTGTCCAGAAGTGCTACCATTTGATTGATTGCCATTGTCATTTTCAACATTGAGAGAACTATTTGAAGTATAATTATAGTGAGCAGATGGATGATAATTTTCTTGTTCAATATTGTTATTGCTATTTGTGGTATCAATAGGTTCAATGTTTGATTGCTCAGATGTTTTGTGGGCAGTACAAGATTCGATATTCAGAGTGACTTGATGCCATAAATGCACTAATCCCACCAGAAAATCAACAAGCATAAGAATGGTAGAAAATGCTGTAATTACCAGGATGAGATAATTTAAATTTTCTTGAATTTGTTGAATATTCATAGTGACTAAATTGAGATTTGATTATCAAAAACAACGAAGCAATAGCTTCCATTTCACCCTCTTTTAATCAACACAATTCAATGAAACTTAGAAAATTACAATATTTGTAGATTTCGAGTATTTCATTAATTGTGGGTGGTGTGCCGTGCGTCATTTGTGGACTGCTTGTGAGAAACAAAAACATCTGTTTACAGATTTATGGAATGCGGACACTTTCGTGAAATTTTGAATTTTTACTGCTTGTCTCGTTGTAAATTGATTGATACAAAAGTGATGAAATATGGTAAAGCCAATGTATCCTCAGTTTCAAATCAGAAATTTCAGACTGAGGATTTTTAGTAACTTTAAAACAAGTCCATTTGTACAGATGAATTGGAAGAAGATTCAGGAGGAGGAGGATTTTCAATTGAGTCTATCTTAGACTTAGCATTAACACGACGTTTACCCCATCCTTCTTGTGCTGCGTGTTTAACTATGCTGCGGCGAATTGATTGACTTATATCGTGAAAATCATTCTTTACCTGCTGAAAATGAATGATGGATTTATTGCTAGTATCACTTGTAGTACCATTAATAAATTCATAAAAACTCTGGCAGTCTTTTGGTAATTTGTTGTATTTAGTTAAAACTTCATTGCCTACCCAAAGATAAAGATCAGCGTAATCTCGATGTAAAGGTGCTTCGTAACTTGCAGGCATCATGTAAGTGAGAACTTCTGTAGCTGTGGCATACTTACCAACTTGATTTTGTTCATACTCATTGCAAATTAGTTCTAACCTGTCTTGAATACAGGCAAACTTCAACCATTGAGGAATAGTATCACTCCAAGAATTGCCATGAATAACCAATGGACCAGCTAGATAACGAATATGGTGGATAGAAAATTCGGCTATTTCTAATAAAGTTGCTAACAATTCTTTAGGAGTATTTAAACTAGCCAGGACTTGCAGCATTTTCAAGGTGTTGTCTGGCAGTTTAGCATTTTTATGATTATTGATTTCTGCCATGACTTCGGGTGGAATCAAGTTGATTTGTTCCATTTGTCTTCTCGATATGAGCGCATCACCAAAAATAGCCAATAGGCTAATATATAATTAGCCAATAGGTTATTGCTGTTACTCAACCAATCTTCTTATGCTGGTATTGGTATTGTTGTTCAGGTAATAGCCATGAATCAAGAACCCGCATTAAATCAAAACTCTGACGATGAAAATAATCATCAGGTGAAGTCTATGAATGGTTATCAATCACCGGGTTATAGCCTTGAGGAATCCGGTGATGAGGATAATGGTAATCCCTGGACAACAGACAGATTTGAAGATGGTTATCAAGAGAATATTTTTGAAATTAACTTTGGCGATACACCTTATACTGAATCATCTGCTAATCCCAATCCTAAATTACCAGGATATGGCTCTGTTTCAGGTTATAAGTCTAAGAAAAGTCAACAGTCAACATCCCCAGAATTAGAGTTATAAATCATATCTTCACTGATACATATAACTCAGAGGTAAAACAAACACAGTCTCAATACTATTCGGTTAAGCTTTTTTGGGCATTATAGACAACGATATCTTAAGGGGTTTAGTCTACTTTATTTCCTTAACCAATTCGTATTAAATCCAGCCTTGATTCAAGAAAATACTTGACTGATTGGGGTGAAGCCGTCATTTGAAAACATTGAATTATGAACAATTCAAAAAGATGGATATTTTTGCTCATTGTCATGAGTTTTATTATCTACAGTGTAACTGTGCAAGCTGCAACCAGTACATTCGATAATGGCAATCTACCAACTCGAATTGTAGAAGTTGCTAATGGTCAATCTCGATTACCTACTACCAAACTTTTGTTGCCCGACTGGAATCGCATTTCTCTTGACCAACTACCAGGTATCAGTCAGTCTGGGGTAATTGATGGCAGTTTCTACAGTCAAACATTAGGTTATGATTTGAGTCGAACTTGGACTGCGGGAATGACTCCTGATGAATATTTGAAGTTGGGAGATATCAGTGAAGCCTTGCAAGCAGAAAAGTTCTCTTTGCAAGCCATTGGAGATATAACATTTACTGATTTAAACAAGATTGCTTTGAGTGAATTTCCTTTAATTGCAGAACAAACATTGAGTCATTTAGCTAAAGTTGTTCCTCAATTAGCTCAAATACCAGTCAAAGATATTCAACCTGTTACTGCTTTACTGAAAACTCAAAGAATTAAAGCATCGAATTTAACATTAGCTCAGGTGTTGACACAATATGAATTTGGGAACATGAAGCTGGGAGAAATTGACTTGTCAAAGTTTTCGCTAACTTCAATTCCTAAGTTAGAAACAGTACCCATCCAAGATTTAAGCAATTGGATGAATAGCTTTGTCAAAAACATTCCAGGACTAGGACAAGTGCCTTTAGGATTAATGCCCAATCCTATCAATGAAATTGGTAATTTAGTCATGCGAATTGATGCGGTTTATG
Source organism: Anabaena sp. EIM26 (assembly GCF_057568715.1). NCBI lineage: Bacteria > Bacillati > Cyanobacteriota > Cyanophyceae > Nostocales > Nostocaceae > Anabaena > Anabaena sp. EIM26. The sequence goes on from NZ_JBWNLG010000004.1 coordinate 89,206, forward strand.
GAACAGCAGAAAATCGCCGTAACAATACAATTTCTGGTTCAGACGTGCAAGGATTTTCTGTACCCTGTACTCAAAAAGACTGTGCTTACGTAGAATTGGATAATTTGGAAAATGTAGGTAAGAGCGATCGCAATCAACTAGAAGGTAAGCAATGGATATCCGGTAAATACCAGGAGGTTGAGGGAGGTTGGGGGTTACTCAAAGCAGTTAACAACGGACGAGAACCAACGGGACGTTTACCCTTTGGCAAAGCTTTTAAAGTTGTGGTGATGGAAACAGATGAAACCACAGATACAGTAGATACGGCTTTATATTTTCGCTTCTGCGCTTGGCGGATGGGTTGTACACCCTATTTTATCGGACCGATTCCTTTTTTCAGCTATCAGGTGAATGCACTGATGTTTGTAGGTAATTTGGACAGTGGGAATGAGCAGAGTGTTAATACTACTTCTACATCAACGGGTGCAAATAAAGAGGTGAAAGGTAATCTCAGTCAAAGTAATACAGTAACAAGTCAAATTAATTCTTGCACATTTACCAGTGCTAATCGCTCAATTGTCAGTCAATCATTTTACGGTGTTAATTTGCCATTACTAGGAAACGCCATTGCTGAAATTGAAAGTGCTGGTAGTGGGGATTATAAAGCTGTTGGTGTGCATACCTGCGCTGATGGGAATTTAAACTGTGGTCGAGGACTGGGACGGTATCAGTTTATGAGTTACAACCCCTATGCAGTGCGGTTAATTGCTGCCAAACCGGGAGGGGAAGAGTTTCTTAATCAGGTAAGACAAGGTTATCAACCTACTGAGGCTGAATTATTTGAGTTTTTTCCTCCTGCTGATCAGGATAGGGCATTTATGACTGATATAGCCAATAAGATTCAAGTAACTCAAGGAGAAATTGACCCGATTACGGAACAATTATTCACTGGTGAACGGCTGATTGAAAGAGTAGCTCAAAAGCATTTTGGTGGTGATAATAGCAAAGTAGATGCTAGTAGTTCTGATGTTTTTGGTCGTCTCAGTCTGAAAGATTACGGACAAACTGCTTTAGCTTTTTATGGCAATAATAACAGCGATAATGGAACGTTGACCTGTATTCCTAGTTTAACTTCTAGATACATTAGCGATGCTCAAAATACTGATGATTCAAGGTAGGAAATACAGCAGGATATGGCTTACGCCACGCTATCAGGAGTTAGGCTTCGCCGTGAGTTTCGACAAGTCTTACAGTGAGCTTGCCGAACTGCTCAACTACCGCGTCAGCGGCTCGAGTGAGCCTTCCCTGCGGGACGCTACACGTAGCTCGCTTCCCCGGAGGGGTACGCCGAACTCCGAACGGAGTCAGAAGTGAAAGCCACTTAATATTTGATATCGCAGCGTGGTGTATGACTCTAGAGCCATATTTTGATTTTCAGTTTGTACCTCCTGCAACTTGCAATCTGCTGTTAATTGAAGAAATATAGCAACTGACATATTGGTTAGGATATAGCATTTTAATTGAAAGGGAACGGGTAACAAAAAAATGTCCTAATAATTGTGGCTATTGTTATAATTTCTCATAACAAATAAATTCGTTTAAATCGTCTTTTTTACGCTCTAAGAAGTTGCAAATTCCATATTTATGAAGGTGTTCTTTATGAATAATTTATCTACAAACTCTATATCTTATGAGCCAGAGATAAAGGATTTTTCTGATATTGACTTGCATTCAAAAAAGCAATTTGAGCAAGCAGCCCAAGAAAACGAAATTTATTCTTCCTCAGTTTCTTCTACTCAGCCTCAATTACTGAAAACAACAGCATATCAATTACCAGAACCTTCTATGAGAATACGTTATTGGGTGCATTGGTTTCGTGTTGGTTTAAGTATCTTTCTGCTGCTTTCTGTTCTCTGTGGTTTAGGAGGATGTAGTTTGAATGCAGCAACTGTGACTTGGCACAAAGCTGTTAATCTTGTCTCTAGTTCTGTAGTGGAACAGGTAATTGGAGAAAATACAAACTTAAATCCTCAAACATCTGTTGACAATACATTGGCTGTAAATTTGGCAGGAAAAGACGGGAATCTGACAATTTTCAACTTTAATACTCCAGATGTTTGTGGTGCTTTGGGTTGTCTGTATGCTGGTTATTGGTTCAAACAGAATCAACCAATTACTCAGGTATTTTTGAGTTATTTAAATCCTACATTACCCCCAGGAAAGCAATTATTAGCAGTAGGAGAAAATCGCCATCAGCCCTTACCTTGTATCAAGGTATTGCAAACAGAAAAACAGCAATTACGACAATTGAACTTTTGTTTTAATGGTAATCGTTATCAAGTTGCAGATAGTCAACTTTTGGCTACAAGGAATAATCTTCTTCAATACAGATTTGCTGGATTTCCTTAACATTATCACCTAACATCTTTGTTTGTTTAGCTTGTCCTAGATTTTCTTGGGTATAATCTAGAGAAACCTGAGATTGGTTTAAAAACACTTGAGTTTTTGAAAGTGAATCAAATTGTAGTAACTGTTGAATTTGTCCAGCAGTCATGATACCACTTCGATAAGCTTCTATTGCTAAAGTTTCTAAGATTTTTTGGGGTAAGTCTTGCCAGTTCTGTTGTAGTTGGTTGCCAATATCTTCAGGAATTTCGATAGTGATTTGCATAATTGTACCTTTTTTCCTTTCATCAGGATTAATAGGATTTATTTAATTATATATGATATTAATTGTCTGCATCATGATTTATGGCTAATGCTCCCGTTAGGTTTAATTAACACTAGCTAAATAGCTAACAATTTCAATTACTTATGCTCACAGCCAAAGTCATCAAATTTTGTGACCATACTGGCATTTGACTGTAAAATACAATCATGCTACTAGTAGTCTGTCAAGTTTAAAATTGTGAGTCATCAAATTTTATCAGCGTTTGTTAGTAATACTTTCAAACTTCGTTGACACATAAAATTAATGTTGACAGACTACTAGGATTCCAGACAGAAATTAAGATAAGCCAGTAACAAAGACTACTAAAGATGTAGTCTATTTACCTGAGAATGGCTGTAAATAAAAATAAGGTCTAGCTTTTTTAGTGAGAAACCTGCCATAGTGTTTGACTACGGCAGATTTTATGTTCAACACAAGTAATTTGATAGTATTAAACTATTCATCATCATCGTCAAATTCAAAATCATCATCGTCCAAATCGGTTTCTAAATCGTCGTTTTCATCCTCGTCATCTTCAATTACTTGAATTTTTCTGGGTGGCTTAGTTGCTGGTTTGGATTTACGGACAGCTTGAGTTTTACTCTTATTCTTATTCTTGTTTGGTGGTAAAACTTCCACTTCTACAGATGTCGATTCTCCTGGTAAAGCAGGTAGAGATTGTGGTTCATTGAAACCAGCGATAGCATCATGCTGTTGCCAAATTAAACTTTTAGCTGTGGTTTTACCTAAATACAGTTGGGGGAAATTTTCAACTGTAGGTTTAGTATAGGCTACAGTTTTGCAACAGTTATGTTTATTCTTACCTTCACCTTCTTTAATTGCTCTAAACTCAATTTCTAGCACCCCTAAACTCCGCCATTTATCACTTTTACCACTAAATGCTACTTGGAAATAATCAGCAAAGGTTTTCTCTAATGAACGGTAAAACTCTTCACGAACTGATTTAAAACTCCAGAGGGCTACATTCTTGAATCGGACAACAACAGGAGTAGTATGTAATGGTTGATTCTTGTCATCCAGAAACATGATTGCGTGTTCTGAACAGACATCCATTGTTCTTTTATCAAGACTTTGTTTATAATCATCATAAAGCCCAACAAACGAACCACCCACTTCTTCAACATCCGATTTATAGCGAATATATTCTGGTGCAAAAGCTAAAACCAGTAACCGACCTTCAGTAATTAATAATCCGGTGACATCTTCAGTTAAAGTGACAGTAGTTAAATCATCTTCTTCAGGCATTTCTAGCCAACCAGCTTTTTCTAACTGGTCTTCGGGAATCAATAGTCCAGCAGGTTTATCGTTAAAGACAATGCCATAGGGAAGAAGCGGTTTGCGAACTTGGTTATAATTATCATCGAAGAGTTCTGGATCTATTTCAAATTCTTCTCCTTCAAAGTCATAATCATCAGGTTCAGTTGCTCTGGCTTTGGTAGTTTTAGGTTTAGAAGCAGTAGTTTTTGTCGTAGATTGATGGGGGCGTTTAGAGTTGTTTGTAGTTCTTGATTTAACCATTGGACTACATAAATATGATTGTCCAACGTCTGAGGCGTTAGCCTCTAAATTTAGTACAAATTAATTATTTTATGTTAGAATATTAGGTAGATATTAACAAATCAAAGTAAAGAAACTGAGGTTGCAATAACTATTCTTAGCATAGGGTTTATGACCAAAAATGAAATCACTGCAAATTACGATGAATCCTGGAAAGAAGCATTAAACTAATATTTTGATAGTTTCTTATCCTTTTTCTTTCCTGTGGCTTACGAAGCAATTGATTGGACAAAACCACCGGAATCACTAGACAAAGAACTGCAACAAATTACAGCTTCATCATCAACTGAAAAACGGATTGCAGATAAACTGTACAAAGTTTGGTTATTGGATAAAACACAAGCATGGATTTTAATTCATATTGAGATTCAGAGTCAATATGATGTTGACTTCCAAGAAAGGATGTACACTTATAATTACCGAGCTTTTGACCTGTATCATAAATTTGTGGTGGGTCTGGCGATTTTAGGAGACACAAGTTCCACTTGGCGACCTAACAGTTATCATCAAGCTATGTTAGATTGCGAATTAAGTTTGAAGTTCCCCATTGCTAAACTCCTAGATTATGAATCACGGTGGACTGAATTAGAATCTAATCCTAATCCTTTTGCTACCATAGTAATGGCACATTTAAAAACCAAAGCCACCACGGGGAATTTATCAGAACGTGAGCAATGGAAATGGGTATTAATTAGAGGACTTTATGAACGAGGCTTAACAAGAGAACAAATTGTTAAACTATTTAAGATCATTGATAAAATGATGACATTACCCAAAGAATTGCAACGAGGATTAGTAACTAAAATCAAACATTTAGAGGAGGAAAAGCAAATGCCTTTCATTAGTCCAACAGAAGAATTAGCAATGGAACGCGGTGAACAACAACTAATTATCCGACTATTAAATCGGCGAATTGGTGGAATTGAATCATCATTCATTGATACAATTCGGACATTATCAATTGAGCAATTAGAATTACTCGGTGAAGCACTCTTAGATTTCTCCTCTGTTACTGATTTAGAAGAATGGTTACAAAATAAACCAGAGTTTTAGATTAAGTAAAAACCCCACTTTTCATTAACTACTGTGGGGTAACATTGATAACTTCTCACTGGAATCTGGGATTCTTGGGGGAAAATAAAATATCCATAAGGTCAATTCCCTAACTTTACCTTGATAACTAAAATTGCTGGTAAACCCATACACAACTGCCATGACCCTTTACCAGCAAAACTTACCAAACCACCATTTCACCACTCAAACAGCACTAATTCAACTACCATCTTACCAACCGACACTAGCCAATATTGACTTCGGTAAATTCTTTCAACAGTACAACAACCCCCAAGGCTGGACAATGATAGGTGGACTGTTAGTAGTCCTAATTCTGCTGCAAATCAGTGGTACGGGTAAAGGCAAAATCACCACTGGTAAAGTCTGCGGTGTCAGCGAAAAACTAGCAGCCACTAACCTGGCATTTAAGCAAATTCAAGAACACAAACACAATAAAGTTACCCTGTGGTCTGGTACACCCCGTTACTGGACAAAAGGTAAGTGGCGGGGGTTAATGGCTAACCTGCAAACCATGCTGGGTGCTGCACCTACAGTTTGGTTTCCTCATGCCGAACGGGGAACACTGGTAATAGGTGCGCCTGGTTCTGGGAAAACTTACTCAACCATTGACCGGATGCTAGAAAGTGCCATGCAGCAAGGGTTCCCGATTTTACTCTACGACAAGAAGGGCGACCAACTACGACTTCATGCACCCTTAGCAGCCCGTTATGGCTATAAAGTGCGAGTATTTGCCCCCGGTGAAGCTTTTAGCGGTGTCATCAATCCCTTGGATTTTATGCGTGATGCGCGTGATGGGGTCATGGCTGGGGAAATTGGTCAAGTCATTAACCGCAATGCTGCTAGTGGGGGTAAAAGTGACGAATTCTTTGCTAAAGCTGGCGACTTGTTAGCAAAAGCACTATTACAGTTAGTCAAGGGTTCACCTTACCCAGATATGGCCATGTTGTATGCAGTGTTGCGGTTGCCAAAATTGGTACAACGTCTTGATCATGCGGTACAGTCCAAACGCTTAGATGAATGGGTAGCTACTTCGTTTATTCAATTTTTGAGTGCTAAGGATGCAGAAAAAACCGTTTCCGGGATTTTGACGACAGCGGCTGGGACTTTCTCATCTTTTATTCAAGCTGATTTACTGCGGGCATTTATCGGTCAATCGGATATTCCCACTCAGCTATCAGGTAGAGAAATGGTGGTGTTCAAGCTAGATGATGAACGTCGTAGTGTGGTTGGTCCTTTACTGGCAGCAGCAATGCACTTAATGATTGTCGGTAATTTGAGCCGTCCTCGTAAAGACCCGTTGATTATTTCTTTGGATGAATTACCATCAATTAAGTTAGACCGACTGCCTCAGTGGATTAATGAATATCGTTCTAATGGGGCTTGTTTTATTTTAGGTATCCAAAGTTTAGAGCAGCTTTACGATATTTATGGCGATAAAATGGGAAGTGCGATCGCATCAGCTTGCAGTACCCATGTGTTATTCAATCCTGGTAATTACAAAACAGCGGAAGATTACTCAAAGCGTTACGGTGAAAAGGAAGTGCTGATTAAAAATCGGACTACTGGGCGTTCTTTGGGTGGACAAATGAGCCGTTCAATTAGCTGGAGTGAGAATTTACAAAAAATGCCTGTTATCAGTGCAGATGAAATTCTCAAGTTTCCCCAAGGTAAATGTGTAATTACCAGTCCTGGTTACAGTTCCGGGGGACAAGCTTCTATTCCCTATCCTTTAATTATTCCTGTGTCGAAAACCGATGAAAACCGAGCTAAAGAAAGTGAAGGTCTTTGGGACACACAAGTTAGATTGGCTTTAGAAAGTCAGGTGACAATTCCTGATCTTAAAATGTTGACCCAGGCATTGTATGACCGCATTGAGGAAGCAGGACGGATGTTACCATTACCAGAGGAAGATGTGGCGACAGTCCATGAGTCTAGTAATCATCAAGAACCTGATGTTTTGGAGAATTTTGTATCACGAGTTTATCAAACTCCGGGATTGCAAGGATAGGAAGCTGGTCGCTTTTACAAAGCTACAGGACTTTTACGAAATTACAGGATGGTGTGACTATTTTATTAACTTTAAGCAACACCGTATTTTGTATAAGGACGTTTATATGGGGGATGCAGCCCTAAAACAATATCTGAAGGTGGAACTCCTCTTTCCACTAACTCTTGACCGATATCAGCTTCCGTCATATTTTGTTGAATCCAGATTTTGTTGTCTTTAATGTCTAAATGAATGTAACAGGCATAAATGCGATTTAACTCTTGCCAACCAACATCTAGAAGTTGATAGTGATCATGTTCTGTATCAAAAATGAGTTGACATTCAATATTTGAATCATTTGGGGTGGCATGGGAGATTAATAATTCCCGGACAATTTGGCGATATTTAGCTAGTTTTTCCATACGATTATCTCCTCTGTATTTGGTTTATATGCTATTATTTTTAAGGCATATTTTGAGATTGCTGCTTGAGTAAAACGCTCCTGAAAAAAAGTATTAAAAATATCAATAGGAACGGCTAAATAGAGGATACGCTCTGGCTCTGTCATTTCCAAGGCAAGGCGATAATTAAGAAATTGACCGAGAGCATTATGAAAATCACTAATTGCAGAGGTATTGATAAAGCTCTTAACTTCTACAGCAATTTTCAGATCATCTTTTTCAGCAGCAAATACTTTTTCAGCAGCAAGATCAATTTCTAGTTTAACGCGCTCAATGCGAATGATTAATGGATCGCTAGTGATTATCCATCCGTTTTTGATCAAGGCTTGCTTGACTGCTTGGTGGAATAGGTCTTTGGCCATAGTCGAATATTTGCACCAATTTCCAAATACATGAGTTACACCTATATCCTACACCCTGTCACTTCAGCATTTGCTTTACTCGCTCTGCTAAATATGCTTCTAGTTTAGCTTAAATGCTAACTTCAGAAATATCATCTAAATTGACCAGTGACGATATATCCTGATTTATTTGATTTGATTGGGCATCATTCTCTTGAGGTTGATTCAGGAGTTTAATTAACCATTGTTCAGTCTGCCGATGATATTTCTTGTTCCAGCGTATATCTAATCTTTGGGGTGGTTTAACAGGGTCTAATGCTAAAATAACAAGCTGCATTTGCTTAGGAATAACTGAGTATTGAGTAGTCATAGTCCACAACTTTACTCGGTCTTGCCAGCTTAACTGAGGATGACGCATAGCCCATTCATAAAGTCTGGGAATACCTTGTTTAAATGCTATATTTGTGGTGACTTGAATAAAGTAATTTTCATTATTTACTGTCAGAGGTGCAATGACAGCGTTATCAACTAATAACTTCTTGCGAGATTGAAAGATTTCTGGTGCAAGTTCCTGTACTTGAGCAACCCATTGAGCAATTTGAGGATTGGCATTTAATAAAGGTTCTACAGGTAGTTGTAAAAATAATTGTTTCATCACTAGTTGAAAGTTATCTGCTATTATAAAGTCGAAAGCAGCGTGATTGTGATGATGCTTTGGGTGAGGAAATAGAAGTTGTTGCTGTGTTTTATTAATTTGTTGAATATCAGCCAGATTAATTATTGGCATGGTAGAGAGAAAATTACATCTCTCCCATGCAGCGTAACGCTGCCAATTAATTATTTTGATTAATCTTGCTTAAATTTATCACTAATTTGGCGCGAAAAGTTATTTATTCAGGGAATTTATAAATAATTCCCTCTTTGTCACTGGTTTCAAAATTAGCATTTAGTTGTTTAGCTTTTTCGTCTAGATATTGTTTAGCTTCCTCTATAGATATTTGAGCAGCTAAAGCAAATTTTGTGATGGTAATTTCTCCTTCTTCTTGTTGTAATAAACGCAGAAATAGTTGCTCTCTTTCTAATTGAAATTGTTTAAGTTTCTGTTGATGCTGCTGGCGTAACCCCCAAATAATCCATGTTCCTATAGCTGTTGATGGTATACCAAATACAACTATTGCTGCTAATGCACCTTCTTTATCTTCATTGGATTTATTAGAATCAATTAATTCTATAGTGCCTAGTAAGAGTATGGCTAAACCTATTATTAAGAATGAACCTGCAAATATTTTTTTGATAATTTTCATAGATGTTTATAAAACTCTGGTAGACAATTATTTTCGTGAATAGATACAGCAGATTGCAAGTCAATGAAGTACAAACTGAAAACCAAAATATGGCTTATACTACACTGCGCTATCAAGCAGTAACCGTGTTTAACCTCCTGCCTTCTGCTGTACTACTTGTATACCACACGAAACCGCTCACATACCAATAGCATTTCTGGTGTTGGATGTTTACCTATTTTGGGTAAGACACGGGAAAAATAGTTCCAGTGTTCTTGTCTCCAAAATTCCAGTGAACGGTCTCCTTCACCTTCATCATAAGCAAACTGGGTATCAACCTCAATATACGGTTTAATGCTTACTTCGGTTATTTCAATAATACAAATTGCTTGTTCATTACCATCAATTACAATTGCTTTTAATCCTACTTCAGGAAGTGCGCTTCCTTCTGCTTCCCATTCCCATAAAGCTGAACAAGTTGCAGTTTTGATTCCTTTGACAACTAAATCACTGAGTTGATTTGCTAAATCAGAATTGTCACCAAATTGACTTATATCATATTTATTGTTAGCTTGTGAATTATTTGGAACTGTGGCTAAATAATCTTGCCAATAATTTTCTATTATTTGATTATTCATGAGCGATAACATCTTAGATATTTTGTAAGTTCTCATTCATATTTTAAGCTGTTGTGCATTTGATTGAGATAAAACCTTTTTTTAGAGTTCATTACTATGCTATAGATTCAGATAGCAAGCCTGACATATCTAAAACTTGTTTAGACCAAATACCAGATTGTTCTGCAACTTCAGCACGCAATTTTTCATCCTCACAAATGTCATCCCAAGTTAATTCCCACATTGCTAGTTGAACTTGAATATTTACTAATTCTTCAGCTTGAATAGTTTCTATTTTTGCTGCTGTCCACTCGATAAACAACTTAGTTTCGGAAATTACACTTTTCACTGCTTCTTTATAAGCAACTTGGGAAAATGACTTAATCCGTGCTAAATTAGACGCTATATGTCCTAAGCGATTTGGTATATTGTTGAGTTGAAAACGAGCTTGTTTTTCATTTAAATTCTGGTTCATAACCACTTATTAATCTTTGAGTAATTTGTGTCATACGTTCTTGTATCACTGGGTCTTGAATCATCATTGAGCGATTATTTTGACACTTGGCGAATATTAATAATTGACTCGTAAGCCATTGTTTGTATAAAGCGCGATTAGGTGAAAAACGCCTTCAGCCACGACTCATTAATCTGTTCTAATGAATCCAGTTTGACATCTGCAATCGTAAATCGGGGATCTTCTCTTTCTTCTAATGCTGGGACGGCAATACATCGCATGGAAGCTGCTTTAGCACTGATGATGCCGCGAATAGAGTCTTCAAACGCTACACACTTTTGGGGATGCACATTGAGGCGATGGGCAGTTGTCAGATACACCGCTGGATGGGGTTTGCCAAATTCCTCTGTCTGAGCAGAACTGACAACATCGAATGTGTCTTGCAAATTTAGCTTGTTGAGAACTACCTCAATGAGACAGATGGGCGATGAGGTAGCCAATCCCAAGGGTAAGTGCATCTGCTGGCATAATTGTATAGTTTCAACTGCACCGGGCATGGGCTGTCCGAGGGTTGCTACAAGTTCGCTGACACGATTGATAATCCGTTCAGCTACCTTAGACTGACTCGTACCTGTCCAAGGAAACCGTGCATACCAATAGCCGACAACCTCATCGCAACGCAAACCCATTGTTTGATTGCACATACTCTCTTGTAGTGGCACTCCCAAGTTATTGAATACCTCTACTTCTGCTCTGTGCCAAAAAGGCTCGCTGTTAATCAGCAAACCGTCCATATCAAATATTACCGCCGTATCTATCATCAGTACCTCTGCCAAAACTGGAAAATTATTTGGTGAACCTTTTTAGCTACACCTCTAGCATGATACCTATTAAACCCTACCCTGTGAGTACGCTGTTGAGGGTAGGTATTGTTGCAAGTTTAACAACTATAAAATGCTATGTTTCAGGTCTAGCGATCGCATCCAACAACACCAACCCCAGTTGCTTCAATAAAGCAGTATTCCCATCAGGACAGCCATGTTGAATTAAACATTTAGCACAGCCAGTATGACAATTACAATCTCGTGCTATTACCCTACCAACATTAGCAAGTTTTGGCAGATGTTTAAACACAGCTTCAGCCGCACCATTGCCGCCATCACTGGTATCATAGAAGTAACCAGTGTAATTGTTATTTTCCCCTAATTCCTTCACCACAGTAAAATTCACCTGTTTGGGGTCAACTCTAGCTACAAGCTGTAATGCTCTCATAATTTGATGTCCAAAGCTGTGCATAGCAATGAAGGGACTGGAATATTCCCACAACTGTTGATAACCAGAAGGTATCGGTTCTTGACTGCGGGTTAAACTGGTTCTAGTTTCTTTAGCAAACTGTTGGATGTATTCTCGCGCACCTGAGTTAATTGTTACTTTCACCATAGGGGCGGAAAATTGGGTGCGGAAAGGCTGCTCAAACTTCGCTTCTGACAGGTTTTTGACAATTACAGCTTTGCGAGTGAGTTTGCGACATAGGGGACAACGCGGTTGTTGAGGTAAGGGTTCTTTATAGTTGAGACAGCGTTTATTCAAACAAGTCTGCTCGTAAATTTGCGTCATTAAACTGTAACCGCTGGTAATGTGTTTAACTTCACCAAAACTCAGTTCTAGGGTTAAATATTCCTGACAGTCTTCAACTTCAAGCAAAGGTGCAGGGTGCGAAATTTTCTCCTTTATTCTCTGTTCCTCCTTCACAGATTTTCCTATGACTACGATGTCAGTTTTGTGGGAAACTTTCCCCTTTATTTTCTGTTCCTCTTCTCCCTGTTTCTTTTCTTCTATCCCATCTGAAGAAAACAGCAATGGTAAATTTACTGGGTCAGTTAACACAGTTAAACTACTCGTTTGTGATACTGTAGTTGCAACTGTAAAAATTGCCTTATCTGTTGTTTGTTTTAAAATCGCTCGTTTACTGTTAAGGTCTAAGGAAATACACTGATAAGTTAGCATTTGTCCCTTGGCATCTTGGCGTTTATAAATGGCTTGGGGATGCACTTCTCGATGAGCGATATCTTCAGATATTTCTTCTAATTCTTCCCCAGAAATTGCATCTACTAATTTGATAGTTGTTTGCGATAAACCACCTCGAAAATTAACATCTTTATGGGGATAACCTTTAGCCCATAAACCATTTTTACCTTTGTGTAAATGTCCTTGGGCTAATAACAGTTTGGCAACATCAAAAGCGGCTGCACCAAAATAGTGTTTAATTTTGTTTGTAGGAATGCCTGTTTCTGCGGCTGCACACATCAAATGTTTGGCTGCAAAGATGGGATATTCATCATTAAAAAACACTTCTTCAGATTCTCCAGATACCAGCATTTCTGGATGTTCTGCTACATAACAATCAATAGGGTTGAAAGCATTGGGAAGCAGCACTGTGAGTCCTGGTTGAGAACGTCCGGCTCTACCACTGCGTTGCTGATACGCCATTTTAGAACCAGGCCAGCCACGCAATACACAACATTCTAATTCTGGTAAATCTATTCCTGCTTCTAAGGCTTCTGTGGCAATTATCCACTTAATTATACCAGATTGAAGTTGATTAACTACTTCGGCTCGACGCTCGGCAGTAATGCCACTATAAAATGCGGTGACTTGATTTGATTTTAACAGTTCTGTGACTTCTCGCACACTGCGTCGGGAGTTACAAAAGGCGATTCCTGATTTATTTTGATTGACTAAAAATTGAATTATTCTGGCTGTGTCAGCAGTTAAATTGTAACTTGGTTGGGTGACAATTACTTGTCTGGGTGGTGAAGCTGCGCCACTTTTACGAAGCCAAATTAAGGGTTTAGGGTTGAGTTTTGTAGGTTTTAAACCGGAGATTTTCAAAGCTAATTGTTTAGGATTTCCACAAGTAGCACTGAGGAAGATAAATTGCAGTTTTTGGGAGTCACCACCGTAATGATCTACTGCTAGTTTAATGCGGCGAATTAACCAAGCCATATTTGCGCCATAGCTACCGGAAAGGGTGTGTGCTTCATCAATTAAGATGTAGCGTAATCGTTGATAAAAGTTTGCCCAATTTGGTGATTTCCAAACTTGTTTGAGTTGGAAATGAATTAATTCGGGAGTGACACCTAATATATGGGGTTCACTGGCAAGGATTTGTTCTCTTTCTGCTGATTTGACATCTCCTGTGATCATTGCTAAGACTGGGCGATATTTTGGGGGTATGGTAGAAAGGAGTTGTGAGATTTTATGGAATTGGTCTAGTGCTAAAGCTCGCAGTCCATAAAATGCTAAGGCTCGGTGTTCTTGATTGATGCAACCTTCGATAATGCCGGGGTATGTGCTGAGGGTTTTACCACTGGCTGTAGGGGAGGTGAGGATGAAACTTTTACCTGTTCTAATTGCTTGTAAGGCTTTGATTTGATGGGAGTAAAGTTGGGTAATTCCTAATGATTGTAGGGCTTTGATTAATTGTTTTGGTAGGTCTTTGGGGATGGTTTTGAGGTTAGGTTCGGTGGCGGGAATTGTTTGTTGATAGAGTAATTCTTCTCCTAGAAATTCGGTGATTTCTGTTGGTTCTGGAGGATGGTGATTTGAGGGGGAATTTTCGGGAATGGGTGTGGTAGGTGGTGTCCACAGGCTTTGTAGTAATAAGCTGTAATTGGGCGTGTTCATGGTGGTGTTTTTTGAACTTTGCCCTTATAAATCCCCCAGTGGGGGAAGATATTAAGTTGATAGAAGTAAACTCCGAATTTACAAAGTTATTTTTGATAAATGCCATAGTAATTTACTATAAAATTATCATCTCGCAACGATTTTACTCTCTGAAGGATGTTTGTAATGGGGTTGATTAATTGTTGGACATAACATAAATAGTCAAAGGAATTATCAGTATGTTCTAGTTGCATATTCCGGGGTGCATTTAAAGCAATGACAGCATCTCCAATCTTTTCACAACGTTTGCAGTCACAGGCTGTTGATCCTTGAGCTAATATTTCCTGTAAATTATTGGCAATATTGATAAATCCCCTAGTATTTGAGTTTTTGGGTAGTTGAGCAGCAATTTGGATAAGTTACTCAATTTCTGAACGGTATTGTACTAAAAGGAATTGGTCAATCTGACATTTGCTGCGACAGTTTTTTACATCTCCAAACTCATCAGCAAACTGTTTTAATCCAGCCGCGAGATTTTGTAAGTCAAGGGTAAGCGGTACAAGGGCGCGGGTACAGGTGGTAGAATCAGTGTTGGTATTATTAAATTTTTTCCTGAGTAGAAGTTCAAAACGTTTGATATAAATTCCTAAAATAGAGATAGCTTTTTCTTTATCTTGGGGACTACTAAAGTTGAGTTGGTGGGTGCTAAAAAGTTGGGAAATAAGTTGTAAAATAGCTTTAAGTTTGCTGGTTTTAAATCTATTACTCCACAGTGCAATTGCATCGCCAATATTATTAATAGTTTCCAGGCGCAGCACAAAGTAGAAGGAAATAAGATTAATTAGATAACTGCGTCTCATTTCCATCTGCACGTAATTAGAAATATAAAGCGTTTGGTCAGTAAATTGAGATTCAAAATACTGCTTATAGACTTGCGTACCAAGTAGCAGAGAACGTAAAACTGAGGTATCTAGAAAGTGTTGAGGAATAGATTTATCATCCAATTGATGTTATTCCGAATGGTAGGGTATCAAAGCCTAAGTTTTCTAGAGTTAAAATTGCTTTTTCAACTAATAAGTTGTTGATTGTTTCTTGATTGACCAGGGATGTAAGTAATTCACAAACTCCCTGGTATTGACTGGTATTATATAGCAATCCTAAATGATTATAGAACGATTAGAGCATAGATACTATTGATGTAAGTCTAGCTAGATTAAGGTTTTAAGTATCCTAACCTTACTAAATCACTTGTACTATTTGTTCACAACTCAAATCGGATTGCTATAGTCAATCCAACGGTTAGAATAGAAGAGTGCATCATGTAATGCCATTACCACTTCTGTATAGGGATCAAATGGTAATTTATCGCGCATAGTACGCATGGTACGCAATAGGTTATCTGCATAGACAGATGCTATTGGTTCTCCAGAGCAAGAGGAGAGTTTTTGTAAATCTATTAAGATAGATTTGGTGATTTCTATTCCTGAAATTTCTAAGACGGTCTGCTCAATATTCATTGTATTTATGCAATAATTGTTAAGGTTTTAAATTAAATATTACTTTCTATTTTAATACATATTTATCTGTGTTGGTAATTGTTTGTTGACAGAGTAATTCTTCACCTAGAAATTCGGTAAAGGGTGTGGTAAGTGGTATCCAAAGGCTTTGCAGTAATAAGCTGTAATTGGGTATGTTTATGATGGTGTTTTTTGAACATTGCCCTCATAAGTAATTGGACAAAATCAATTACACAAAAATCTGAACCGAAATCCTTGACTGGCAAAGAATTGGTAAATAACCAATATGTAATTAATTCTGTTGTACTACTTAAATCCCCCAGTGGAGGAGTGATATTGAATTAGAATAAAAAAGCTTCTGAATGGTTATAGCAACTTATCAATTGCAATCTAGCTGTTTTCGTGATTCTGGGTCATTATTAGGGAAGCATAAACCGCTGGGAATGCGTTTAGGTAAATAGCGAGTTAGATTAGGATCTCGCAACCCAGTTTCCAAAAAAGCAGTTAAATTACTTACTTGTTCTGGGTTAAAATGTAATGGTTTAAACCAAACACTCAAATTACCAGCATATTTAGCCTCTAACTTTTGCGGTTCTGCTGTGTTAAAATATTCCACAATTTCGCGTATTGTCTTGAAAGATGCACCGTGACCGTAGGGTGAACTATCAGCTAAATTGTAAAGTTGCGGGACTTTGAAGTTAAAATCATCTTTTGGTCGTTTAGTAACAGCACCGCGACCAAGATTAAGACCGCTAAAATCGTTGGGGTGATCTGCAAAACCCACTGCACGAAAATCTTTACCAGATAAAGCAGGTCCAGTATGACACTGCACACAGGTAGAACTAAAGAAAATCTTTCCACCTTTGAGTTCCTGTGCAGACATGGCTTTTTCATCACCTTTTAGCCATTTTTGGAAGGGTGCTTGGTTAGCAAGTAATGTGCGTTCATAAGCTGCGATCGCAAAAGCTGCTCTTTTATTATCTTCTTCTTGAACATCGAGATAAGGACGATCTGGAAAAGCTTGAGCAAATAATTTTTGGTATTCAGGAATTTGGGCGATCGCTGCTAAACCCAGTCGATGAAAAGCTAAACCATCAATTGGTTGGGTTTCTAAACCATGTAATTGATAACGGTTAACATCATTACTTTTAATCAAATCTTCTTTAGCATTAGCACCAGCAACACCTAACCTACCATCCCACATTTTTGTTTCTTGATAAGCACCATTCAAAACCGAAGGAACTAAAACATCCTGCTTATCTATTTGTGCTGCTGGTGTTTCCGGGTCACGATGTCTCTGTTTGTTCCATCCCAAACCACCTGCTCCCAAACCTTGTGCCAAATTAGGACGAAACCCAGCTTGAGCAAGATGACAAGTTGCACAACTAGATTGTTGCCAGTGTTTTTTATTAATTGGGTTAATGCTTAAAGCGGTTTCATGAAATAAGAATTGTCCTAGTTTAATTTTCTGTTGTGTAATTGGATTTTGGGGGTCAGCAGGAATTTTATCAAGTTCTGAAGAGTCGGGAAGTGTAAAATATTTTAATCCTTGGTTATTGGGTACTGCTACTTTAATTAATTGTTTTAATTCTCTACTTAAAACATTTGTTGATTTTGATTCAATTGCATTAGCAATATTACAATTAATAATATTGATTATGCAGATTATCAAAAAAATTATAGTTAATTTGATCAAGTTTTGATTAGACTTCATTTTCCATCACTCCCAGGATTAGATGAGGATTTAATTTCTGTTAATAACAAATTACAAAATTGATTGAGGGGTAAATCAATCAAAGGTTGATAGATAGACGAAAAGTCATTTTTAAGTAAAACTTGGATTCTTGGTTGTGCTTGATAATTTCTCATAATTTCTATTTCTTGAGTAATCAATCTTAACGCGTGTCCAATAGTCAAAGTATTCCAAGTATCATCAGATAATTTAATATCAGTGATTTGGTAAATTATCGTTGGTGTTTTAATTATTGGACTTTTAACAGGTAAATTAGGACTAAGATTCCGGGCAAAATTCCTTAGATAGATACTCAAATTTAGTATTTTTTTTTGAGATGGTACTTGATCTATATTTGATAAATGATTGACTTCCAATTCTTCTAAAGTTTTAGGATTACCTATATTTCTCATTAATTCATATTCTAAAATTGTCGAAAATGAAGTATCAGATGAATTCAATGCTAAAACATTTAAAGAATTGGCTGTTAAAATTGCCACGAAAAATAACAATACTCCTAAATATTGGATTTGCTGATTAAATCTTTTAACAATTTCCAGAATATTCATGATGTGTAAATCTCCATAATTTCCTAGTTAATAAATCTAAAGATGAATTCACCATAATAAGTCTATAGAGATAATGTATAGAACCTAAGCAAGTAGCAGACTAAAAATCTATTGTAGGGTGTACCAGACGTTAAAAATCTGTTTATTTACAGGATTTATGTAGCCTGATGCACTCTACAAATTGGATGTTTTTTAATTGGAAGCCCCTATTTATTACTCAGATCCGAAGAGAGTCATATTTTATAACATATCCCTACAGTTATCAATTATGATCATTCTTAAATCTGTCTTACCGTACCTTTTAAGAAAGCATAAAAAACATCACGAAAAAACGCATCAGCATTCACTCGTTTAAATATATACTTTTTTCCTATTTTTCGGTTATGGATAATTAGTGTTAACACTGGAACTCTGGAATTCTGAGGATTATTATTCTGATTGAATACTGCATTAATATCTGAAATTTCCATGTTTTTAACTTTGTTATCCAGCATCTCTGATATATCTTGGGGAGTGATATTTTTAGGTTGTCCTTGTGCATTAATAAATCCCACAACTTCCAAATGACTGATATCTACTTGTCCATTAGTAGATGTAAAAGGTATTGCTAAAGCAGCATTATCTGGCATTTTTGCTATTGCTTGATAAACACGCTCAATACTTTCTTTTAATTTGCTATCATTACCTACGGGTGTTTGTGGTTGAGAATTATTTGCTGGGTTATTTTCTTGTTGTTGGGAGATAATACTATTGACTGAACCCATTACCACTATATTTCTGTTAGCAATACTCTGAATATCAGACAACTGAGCAAAACAAACAGAAGCAATACCTACTCCTATTCCTATGGATATTTTTTGAATTAAGTTTTTTTTATTCATTGGTGAACCAACCTAATTTTATCTAATGTGGATTAATGTTTTTACCTTTTTTCTGAAAATAGGCAATTTTTGAGGATGTTTGGTTACTAAAGATTTCTGACAGATCTTACCTCTCCTTAAAGGAGAGGCAATTTTTCAAGTCTTATTATTTTAAGCTCTTCTCACTTTACGGTTTAAGAAAGAGTTGAGGACATCACGACAAAAAGCATTCGCATTTACTCGTCTAAGTATCTCTCGTTTTCCTGTTCTTTTATGACGGATAATTAAGTTAAAAGTGGGAATTCTCCGCGCTTGGAGAAATGAACCACTAGCATCCGCTAGTAAAATATTTTGTGCTGAAGATAGCACACTTTCCGCAGTTAAATTACCACCATTTCTGCCTTCAATTGCCGTCATTTCCTCAACATCTCCTGCGGTAATATCTTTCGGTTTTCCTTGGCTATTAATATAACCAACTGCCTGATAATTTGTGCCTTGAGATGAGTTACATTGCTTTGGTGCATTTCCTATGCGAACAGGACTATTGGTACAAAAATCTACAGCTATAGCTAAATCTTCTGGCATTCGAGATGCTGTTTCATTGACATTTTGAATGCTTTGCATTAGTTCACTATTAGCGGCTAATTCTATTGGTGGTTGTGCCAGATAATCTAAACCAATTTCTTGGGGTGTAATGATAGCATCAACTAAGTCTAATTTAGCCATTTGACGATAAGCTTGGGTTGCTGCATCTACAGGTTGATGAAAGAACATAGCAGCGAAAAGTACAGAGATTCCTAAGAAAATTACGAGGGCTTTTTGGATAAATTTTGGCATCTTTAAAACTAGTTGCATCTGATTAATACCTGAATTAAAGTTTTTAGAGTTGGAAATGTTTTCCATTTATCTGTGTTAAATATTAATGCTGTGCCAGAAAAGCCTTTTTCCATTGGGTGTATTGGATTATATTCTCACTCGTTGCTTGGTTTTGATGTGCCAGTAGGTGGTAATAATAATGGGGTTCGGTGGTGCTGCTTTGCAAACTACACGCAGTCCTCGCAGTACATCATAAAATTTAGCGTAGGGAGTATGAGATAATTTTTTATCGGTTAAGGTGAATGTTACAGCACCGTAAATAAATTTTCTGACACCATAAGCAATGGCAATTTTAATCATGTCATCGCTGACGGCTCTTTGTTGTTTACGGCGTTGCAAATGATTAATATCTTTGCTATTTTGGTATGGTAGGATGTCACCTAAAAATTGCGTTTTTTCATCTTCTTTAACCAAAACCTGCATTTGATGAAAACTACTACTCATAGATACTTGCCTCTGTAATTGCACTTATGATTAATTATGATCTTGTCGGGAAAATGCTTTTTCCTTTGATTGACTTTTTCGACGTTCAGAATAATTGCTAAAGTATTATGTTGTCTAGGTTTGGGGGCTTTATGAGGCGATGTTTAAGATTTTTATCGACGCACCTCGGCAAATCGCCAAAACCCTATCTTTTTCGTTGAGATGCGTCGATGCCTTACTGGGAGAGGGTTTGAGGTATGTGTTTTTCTCTTTTTTGCTCAATGTGTATAATGTTTTTTAGAGGTGCGTCGATTTGGCGGCTGAAACCCTTACTGGGTAAGGGCTGCTAGACGAACCCTTTACCGATTAACTCAAATCGGATTAGTTGGAAACTTTGGATCTTAAAATAAATTTAAGTGGGCTGCCTTGCTTTACCGATTAACTCAAATCGGATTAGTTGGAAACCTGAGGTTTTCTATCAAAACTTAAAATACCTATGACTTTACCGATTAACTCAAATCGGATTAGTTGGAAACGTTACACTCCCATGCTCGGTTATAAATGTTAAAGTCTTTACCGATTAACTCAAATCGGATTAGTTGGAAACTTAATAAAGCCTTAGAGCTGTTTAATTAAAATTAAAGACTTTACCGATTAACTCAAATCGGATTAGTTGGAAACATTATTGTAAGCAAGGACTTGTACTAAAGTTTTACCTTTACCGATTAACTCAAATCGGATTAGTTGGAAACCTGCTGGGCATTTCCAACAGAGTATGAAAAAACAACCTTTACCGATTAACTCAAATCGGATTAGTTGGAAACTTTTTGAGTTATCTTGCAAATTGCATTTCCATCCTTTACCGATTAACTCAAATCGGATTAGTTGGAAACGATTGTAAGACCAGCTGTAGAATGAGCTTTTAAACTTTACCGATTAACTCAAATCGGATTAGTTGGAAACGCTGAACCCCGTTAGGTTTAATCATGTAACTTCTCTTTACCGATTAACTCAAATCGGATTAGTTAGTAATTATTTCACTCATTTATAAGAAAATGTGGAGACGCTGTACACAACATCTCCACATTTTTATTAAATTGGTTTTTAGTTGATTAATTTGAAAATATCCGCAACTAAAAATTACAGATTTTTATCCACCATAATTAACCAGTAACCACAGCTTTTTTCTGTTGTTTACGCTTACTGAAAGCTAAAACACTGATAGTTCCTAAAGTGAATATTCCAGTTAAAGAAGAAGGTTCTGGAACTGAAACTTTTGGATCTTCTGGATCATGAATTATTGGTGGTTTTTCGGCTACATTTCCTAAAATAGCCATCCATTCATTAGCACATTCTTGGAGTATCCAAGCTACAAAATCTCCAGGAGAAACTAAAGTACGGTTGATGCTAAATCCAAAAGTCTGAGAACCAATAGCACCAAAATGACTAAAATTTAAACCACTCAAGTTTGCAGGTTGAATATTATCCAAGAAATTGCCAGATGCAATTACGTTGTGAGTAGAATCTCCAAAAGGGGCTTGATTTTGTGCTAAATCTCCCATTGTAGGATTTTTGCCACTGTTAATCACAGCATTAGTATATGATGTGTTGGTAGGCCAACCATCATGGGCTGTAGCTACGCTTTTTGTACTAGTAACTTGATAAATTCCCGGTGCAGTTGTGAAGTTAACTCCCAAAAGTCCTTGAGTTGTTTTGATAAAAAAGTCACCCCAACCAATATGACTATATCCTACGGCAACGGGAACAACTGCACCATTTTGGGGTAAGTTGGCATTGATAGCAAACGTAAGTGTATTGTTGTCAATATCATCTCTGTAAGCTAAACCGTAACCTTCAAAAATGCCACCACCAACAGCAGTGGGTCCACCAGGATAGGTGCGGTATGTACTGTCATTAAAGGAATCAATGGCATAATTCCAACCATTGTGTAAAACTGATGCTTGAGCAGCAGTCATCATTCCTAAAGCAACTGCGGTACTTAATGCAGTGATAACAGACAATCGTTTAAGATGGGATAATTTGGACATGAGATTTTTTTCCTCATCATTAAGTGCAATTACTAAATGTAATCACTGAAAACAAGTGTAAAGGGTGGGGAAAAAGGCTCTTTCTTGCGTATGCTATGGAAGGTAATTTTCTAACTGGTGTATCACTTGCTTTAATTCTGCCACCAATACTGACTTGAAGCTATCTGACTGGTAAATTTCCAGAAATGTACTATAAAACCAGAGTGTTCCTTCCTTACCTCCTGAGAATTTCTCCCAGACTGCTTCCCCGTTCACTCTTTTTTCGATGAGAATAGAACGAGCATTATGTACTTTATCTGCTAAAGCAACGCGACGCACGGAAACCGAACCTTGAGAAATTTGTTGCAGATATCTAAGTTTGCGATCGCGCCAGGGTGGTTTTGGTGTAACACTGCTTTCTGTGCAACCATCAACTATGGCTGTGACTTTTTCGCCAAAGTGCTGTAATATCACTTCTCTGGTTTTCATTCCCCCCTGATCTTCTACTGCATCATGTAATAATGCAGCTATGGCTTCATCTTCATTACCACCATCTTCTAATACTAAAGCCGATACACTTAACAAGTGACTAACATAGGGTATTGTTGTTTGTTTACGAACCTGCAAAGAATGTAATTGTGTCGCATAAACAAGAGCTTTTTCAAAGCGTTCAGTTAATCTTATGTGCATTCTTTCTTGTACAATCATGATAGTTGAATTTTCTAGGATAAGATAATAATTGCTGTTACAACAATTCCTGTAGTGAGCGATTTATCGCTTAGTTTAATTTCCAGTTCTAAGATTATCCTCTTGATACATTTTCTCTGTTTCTTTAATATCATCAATGATCTTTTCTCGCAATTTTCCTGGAAACAGAACTTCAATACTTGAATTCCAGGCTTGTATTCTCATGATAATATTATTATCATTAACTCGATAAATAGCTTTGTAATAAGCGTCATCAGGATATTGATTAACTCTTGCCAAAATTCTTTCTTTTTCAGCTTTATCTGTTGCTATTTTCTGAATATAATTCCTTAGCTCTTTTTCAGATTCAATCAATTGAAAAGTTTGGTGCCTAAAAGTATCTTGAATATACTTGTCATTGAAATCTCGTTTAAAACGTAATAACAAAGGTGATGATTCTTCATAAAAATCTAATCCCCAAGCTTGTTCAAAAGCAATTTGTATTTCTTCAGGATTAGGTAATTTACCTTCCTGTTTTGATTTTAATAATTCAGCAGGAATCGAATCATTTTCCCAATCTAACTTACACCATTTTTTAACTCTATCCAATCGGTAATTATACCATTTCATCACATCTTTTGATTTCGGGGTTTGACCATAAGCACACAAGTAAAGGGCGCGTTGATAGTAGAAAATATACACAGGGTAAACAATTAATTTACCTTCTCGCCAATATTTAGCACTATCATAAGTAAATTGCATCACGGGAAAATTATCTGCTTCCCATAAACTCTTTAAATATGCTGCTAAATCTTCTGTGGATTCAATTGAACTCTGAGGAATAACATACTCAACGTGCATGGAAAATCTTTGCGTTCCATTAATAGGATCAGCCAATATTTTTAATGTGGTTGCTAAATCTGGATTCATGAACTCATATAGTTCTGATTGATTTTTATCATTATAATCTGTTGTGAGATTTGGTAAATTTTCAACCTTATAAAATACATTTTCACGCTGGTAATTTTTCTTTTTTTGTAACCATCCTTGTTTTACTAAGGTGTCAAAATCATTTTTTAAAGTTTTAGCTGTCACTGCAAATAATCTACCACCCGGTAAAGGTTCTCGCTTGGATTTACTAGAATTTTTTGAATCATCTTCTTTTTTACTACTAATAATACCCCAAGCTAATAACTCGTCTAGTTTATTGTCTTTTAAAGAGTATTCTTTTTGTAAAGCTTGACACCATTTGTTTTGCTGAAGTGGGTCAGGGTAAAAGCTAAACAGCGAGTCTTTTAAGGTGATACTACAACGACAATGGGGATGATGTAATTCCGGTTGTTCTTCACCTAAATGATGTTTATCTGCATCTATGAAAAATTTGTCTTTCCATTCTATAAATGTAAATCCATCTTCTACGGATAAATCATTTTTATAGGATTCTTCTCCATAAAAAAAGCAAAGAATGATATATAACCGCAGGGATTTAGGCAGATTTTGTTTTAAAGAACCTGCTGTTAAGGATTTTAAAACATCTATGCTGGGAGGATAATTAAATATTGCTGACATACACCCTATCACCTGGTTTTTTGTTGACTCATCTAAGTTAGCAAGTCTGTGGAAAAGGCGTTTTCCATCAATCTCATCATAGGCTATTCTAGGGTTATTAGACATCAAATACTCACATTCTAGATTCCCGACTTGCCCAATAAGTTGGGGATATGCGGTTTTAAGTTTATTTAATTAACTTAATAGTGATATAGCTTTAGCCAGGATAATTAGGACATGATTAGTCTTTGAAACCTAAGAATAACAAGGGTTTTACTCTTGCCTTTTGCTATAGGAAATAGCTTTTTCTAGAGGATGAGATATTGATTTTGTCAGCAAGTTTTCACGGAGTCGGTATTTCAACTTCATCGGAAATAGCTTTTTCTAGAGGATGGGATATTGATTTTGTCAGTCCGATTTCACATTAAAGCTCACAACTCAAAAGAGCTAAAAACACAAAAATTTCATTCATTTAAAAATATCAATCATGAACAAACTAAACATTTCTGGATTAGTTGTAGGTACTGCGTTCGCTGGAATTGCCATAGCTGTTAGTGCTTCTTCTGCCTCAGCAGAAACCTTTGTTCTTAATGGCAACAAAGCATTGAATACAAATGCAAATTTCCGTTTAATTGATGGACATCCACGTGCGTCAATTTGGGATCACATTCTTAATGATCCTGATCAAAACTTTGATCGCAAACCAGGTGCAAGAGGAGGGGAGCTTTTAGTTCATCGTCGTACAGGAAAATGCTTAAATGCCTATCGTCGCTGGAATGGGGCTGAAATCAACGTTTATCCCTGTAATGCTAACGATGCTGATCAGAACTTTAATGTTGAATCTGTGGGAAATGGTGAGGTACAAATTAGACTGTCTGAAATTAGAAATAATGTGAGATTTTGTGTAGATAGTCCCACCCGTAATAATGGTGGTATAACTACTTTGTGGCAATGCGTTGGTAATGCTAATCAACGTTTTAGGATTAATGGTGCAGGTACAGTAAATCCTCCTGTCAACCCTCCCACCAATCAAGGTGGTTCATACTATCGTGATCTTGGTTCTTTATCAAATGATCAGTGGGATCAATATAGTGGTGACAACACAAGATTTGATCCCAATCGTCAATGGGATGGAAACGTTGATGAAAGAGCTAAAACACCTGCGGCAATCAGTCAAATTTACACTGATTTGAGTGCAACTATTTTTGGATCTCGTCGCCCCATGAATTCTGGTTATTTGTATGATCAGAGTTACTTTAGAGGCTTTAAGAAATGGCACAGTGGAGTTGATATTGCTGCGCCAAATGGTACTCAAGTCAGAGCCGTAATTGGTGGTACTCGTTGGCGGATTCAAAATCAGGTTGGTAACTACTTTATGGCTGTTAAAAGCGATGATGGTAAGTTATGGATTTATGGACATCTTGGTACTTTAAATGGCACTAGCGGCAGAATTGAAGCCGGACAAGTAGTTGGGACAATTGGTTCTCAAAATCATCTGCATTTGGAAGTACAGAACAATAAAGACAAGTATGAACAAACTGTGGGCGCTCATCCTAATCAGCAGTTTGTCCGAGATGTAACATTCAGTCCACTTCAAGCATTCTGGCAGGTGAAGAATAGATAATTAACCTATTTTTGTGAATGAGTGATCAATTTAAAAATAATTGGTCGCTCATTTCTTTTTTTGATTGTCATTTAGTTCTGAATTGATTTCAATAATTTTAGTAGAGTCAGGTATGCAAATATCTATTAATCACAAATACAAAAGTCGCATTTTATTTACTGTCCTCACCTGCTTTTTCTTCTTATTTATCAACACAGAAAAAGCCCTATCTGGTGGAGGAGATGGAACAGAGACTACAACGAATGAAAATACTGCTGCACCTGCTGTACAAAGCACGGGAGTAATTACAGATCCTTCTAGTAATTCTGCTGCTGTACAAAGCCCTGCATCAGTCACAGTTACCCCTACCACATTACTACAAACAGGAAATAATAATTATGCAAATGTCAACTCTAATATAGGAGCATTAAATTATCCCAACTGTGGAGGTACTTGCGCTTTTGCTATCATGCGGACTACACCTGTTAATAATACTAATGGTACAAGTAGTAATCAGATTGAAGGAGTAGTTGGTGTAATTCATTCTTTTAGTTCAGCAGATCAAACCAATGCTCAAACTAATCGTCAATTAGTCAATATTCAACAACAAAGAAGTGAAAGTGAAATTACGAGTAATTACATTAAGATAATTGCCGATGCTTGTCAAACTAAAGATGTAATCAGGGCAGAACTCAATGCTAAAGCACTAGCTAGAATTTGGAAGTTAGATTACAAAACCTTACTTCACTCTAATTGTCGTTAGTAGCATTATGTTCAAATTTTATTCAAAGCCTTGTCAATATTATCTCATGTTGTGGTGCGGGCATCTTGCCCGATTTTTTGTATTAATAAAGATAATTAAAATGTCCATAATACAGAAAAAACTTGCCTAGATTAGGTGTTGTATTCTGGAAATTTTAGTTTAAAAAATTAAATTACTTACCAGCGATAAGAAATAGCTTTTTCCAGACAATGAGATATTGATTCTATCAGCAAGTTTGCACAACTAGCAAGTTTTGGATGAGATGTAAAGCTATCAAACTACCAACAGATAAAAAATCTATTTTGGTGTAATTGAAATTTTAGCACTCTCCAAATAACTTCAGCTTTAAGTATTCAAACTATATCTTTTGGATGCAAATTTGACGGCGATTTTTTACTCACAACTTATTTACTTCAAAACCATCATTATGCCAAGTTTAACGTCTGTTATCAAAGCCATTTCCTTGGAAAAACTTCTGCTTGCTGGTAGTTTGACTAGTTTAAGTTTCGCTGCTACTCTGCCCATAGCTGCACCTAGTCAAGCATCTATTTTTTGTCAATGTGTTGGATATGTAAAAAATGTTTTTAGTATTAATCAATCAGTTGGTAATGCCAAAGACATGATTTATTCACTACCGCGTCATGGTTTCAGACGGATTTCTCAACCTCAATTCGGTGCTGTTGTCATTATGCAACCATCTTTCCCTGGTGCTAACACTACTTATGGTCATGTTGGTATCATTAATGGTATTGATGGACAAGGTAGACTGAGTGTAAAAGGTGCTAATCAGGGAAGCAGAAATTTATTTAGGGAAGCTGGTTGTAACAACGTTAATATTACTAACTTCCGTACTTCTGTAAATGGTCGTAGAGATGTTACCTATTGGGTGCGTTAGTTAAGATTTTAGTTTGTTTTTACCCAATATAATCTCATGTTGTTGTGCGGGCTATTCAGCCCGCTTTTTTAATATAAATAAACAAGATATAGCGGTATGCACTTGAGTGAGATACAGTCAGCCAATCGCAAACTCTGTTGGGGCGCAGGATCTGCGCCCTCAATTGTATTGCATCTTAGCGATAATCGCTATAGTTTATGTAAATTAATATAAGTTTTTCATAGAAACACTTATCAAGAAAACGCTTTTTCCAGTGATATATATAATCTAACTATTCCCTAATAACAGAAGCTATGGCTACTTACAAAATTCAGTTAAAAGACGACGTTCTACAGGTTGCATTTGGTAAACCTGCTCAAAATAACCAAATTGTTAAAGGTGCATCTGCACGACTAGAAGAAATGTCTCAGATAGGAGAATTAACTGGCGGACAACTGTTAAAAATTAATGGTGCTGCTTCTATCCCAATTGCTTTTGTTTTAGCCCACAAAGTAGCTCATCTTTATGGTGCCGTCGGATGTTTTGATCCCAAATTAGGCAAGTATGTAATCTGTATTACTCACAATCCAGCCTATCAATTAGGTGATTTAATTGATTAATCTGGGTAATAGGTAATGGGTAAAAAATCAAATCATTAATTACGCATTACTAATTAATACATCCTGTAAATCCTAAAATCCTGGATATCCTGATTCAGACAAAATAGGTAATTGATAATTAGTAAATTACATCCTGTAAACCCTAAAATCCTGGATATCCTGATTTTGACAAAAATAACTAATAACAATGGATATTACAAACAGATTTCTGGATATCAATAATTTCCAATGTGCTTGGGAAAAGGTAGCTGAAAATCGCGGTTGTGCAGGGATAGATGGAGAAACAATTGATAATTTTGCACGTAATCAAACTGTAAATATTTATCAATTGCTCAATGCTGTAGCTAATGGTAGTTATCAACCACTTCCTTGTAAACAGGTAGTTATTCCTAAAAAGAACGGCACTCAAAGAGAATTAAAAATCCCAATTGTTAAAGACAGAATTGTACAACAGGCTTTATTAAATGTGCTGTATCCTGTGTTGGAAGATAAATTTTCTGATGCTAGTTTTGCCTATCGTCCTAATTTATCTTACATCAATGCAGTGGAAAAAATCGCTGATTGGCGAGATATGGGTTATGTTTGGGTTTTGGATGGGGATATAGTCAAGTTTTTTGATAATATCGATCATTCCCGGTTGTTAAAAGCTGTGAGAGTACATATAGAACATCCAGGGATTTTATGTTTAATTAAATCTTGGATTTCTGTGGGAGTATCAACATCAGAAGGTTTGATTTTACCACAAAAAGGTATTCCTCAAGGGGCGGTAATTTCTCCGATTTTGGCTAACATTTATTTGCATGAGTTTGATGAGTTGGTATCTGCTACTGATTTAAAGTTGGTGCGTTATGCTGATGATTTTTTGGTGTTAGCATCTAGTCAAGAACGGATATTTCAAGCTAAGTCAGAAATTATCAGTCTTTTAGATTCTCTGGGGTTAATGTTGAATTTGGAGAAAAGCCGAATTACTAATTTTCAAAGAGGGTTCAGATTTTTAGGTCATGGTTTTTTAGATAATGCAATTTTTCCGGTAGATGCAAATAAGAGTAAGCTAAAATCTGGAATTGAGGAACAGCAGAATAAAAATCAAGGTAAAAGATATCGTAAAAAAAAAGTCCTGAAGCCTCTATTTTGGAGATAAATTCATCTACATCTCCTTCCCATACTCTTACCTCTCCTCATCATACTCTTATCTCTCGTTCCCATGCTCTGCGTGGGAATGAAATCTGGGAGGTTCTACCTCCACAACAAGAGAGTCAGAGACTTTCACAATTCGTTCCCAGTCTGGAGACTGGAAACGAGATTAACAAAATTAGTATGGAGATTGGGAACGGGATTAACGAGAGTATGGCAGATATTGCTACTCTCCATCAACCTTTTATCGCAGAAGTTGAAACAAGTTTACCTCCTGAATATGAGGAGGATAATAGTGTTTTTCAGAAAAATATTTGGCATCGAGAAATGGCAGTTATATATCTGATTGAACAAGGTACTACTATCTATAAAGACTATCAACGGTTTATTATTTATGTGGCAGAAAAGCCGAAGATGGAAGTACCAATTCGGGAAGTACAGCAAATTCTAGTTTTTGGGAATATTCAATTATCAACTCCAGTAATTCAAGCTTGTTTACAGGAAGAAATTCCGGTGGTATTTCTGAGTCAAAGTGGTTTATATCATGGTCATTTATGGAGTGAATCTGCCACTAATTTAGATCATCAATTAGTCCAGGTTGCCAAACGTAATGATTATTATTTCCAATTTCATGTTTGTAAGGCAATTGTTTATGGTAAGTTGACGAATTCTAAACAGCTATTGTTGCGCTTGAACCGGAAACGCAAAATTACAGAAGTGGAAAAGGCGATTTTTGGTATTAGTCAAGATATTGATTATTTGGAATTGGTGGAGAATGTAGATAGTCTTCGGGGTTATGAAGGGGTAGCTGCTGCTAGATATTTTCCGGCTTTTGGTAAGTTGATTACTAATCCTAAGTTTGAGTTTGCTTTGCGTAATCGTCAACCACCTACAGACCCAATTAATTCTTTGTTGAGTTTTGGCTATACTCTGTTATTTAATAATGTCTTGGGTTTCATTATTGCAGAAGGGCTTTCTCCCTATTTGGGTAATTTTCACTATGGGGAAAAACAAAAACCTTATTTAGCTTTTGATTTGATGGAGGAGTTTCGTTCTCCGATTGTTGATAGTTTGATTTTAAAGATTATTAATAATGCTGTGTTCAAGCCTCATGATTTTGATATTGTTGCTAGTACAGGAGGTGTGTATTTAAATCAATCTGCTAGAAGGATTTTTCTCAAGCAATTTGAAGCTCGGATGAATGAGGAAACATCGCACCCAGATTTGCAATCTCCAGTAACTTATCGTCATGTAATTCATTTACAGGTTAGAAGATATAAACAATGTTTATTATCAGGTATTAATTATGAAGCTTTTTTAAGATCAATATAAATGTTAGTGCTTGTTGTGTATGATATTCCTCATGATAAAAGGCGGACTAAGTTATCTAAATTTTTAGAGGGATATGGCCGCCGTGTTCAATTTTCTGTGTTTGAATGTTTCCTTAATTTAGATGAAATGCGAGAACTTCATGAAAAGGTGAAAAAGTTAGTGAAGCCGACGGAAGATAATGTGCGCTTTTATTGGATTTCTGAGGAGGCGGTTTCTAGGGTGTTAGTTATTGGTAGTGAAACACCTCAATCACCGCCAAAGTATTATGTTATCTAGGTTTGAGCGTTTTTGATGGGGATTTTGTAT
This sequence comes from Anabaena sp. EIM26, assembly GCF_057568715.1. Taxonomy (NCBI): domain Bacteria; kingdom Bacillati; phylum Cyanobacteriota; class Cyanophyceae; order Nostocales; family Nostocaceae; genus Anabaena; species Anabaena sp. EIM26. The sequence goes on from NZ_JBWNLG010000004.1 coordinate 120,227, forward strand.
CATCTCATCGACGCACCTCGGCAAATCCTCAAAACCCTATATTTTTCGTTGAGGTGCGTCGATTGCTTACTGAGAGAGGGTTTCAGCTATGTATTTGACTCGATTTTTGCCTGTGTGTATAATCTTTTTTAGAGGTGCGTCGATTTGGCGGCTGAAACCCTTACTGGGTAAAGGCTGCTAGGCGAACAGTTTACCGATTAACTCAAATCGGATTAGTTGGAAACTTTTGGTCAGTGCTATCGTGCCACTGTTTGTCAATATAGACTTGTTTACCGATTAACTCAAATCGGATTAGTTGGAAACGATTAATCTAGGCTGATTTAGCTTGCCTGTGTTGTAGTTTACCGATTAACTCAAATCGGATTAGTTGGAAACGAGGCACTATTGAACCAAAAATCTAAAAATGTATTAGTTTACCGATTAACTCAAATCGGATTAGTTGGAAACCTTTTACCACTTGTAACTGCCATCAATTTTCTCCTTGTTTACCGATTAACTCAAATCGGATTAGTTGGAAACTATTTCTACCCCGTTTACTGTTGCAATTTCTGCCGCGTTTACCGATTAACTCAAATCGGATTAGTTGGAAACTTTCCTATGCCATACATTTCATCATACCGTTGAACACGTTTACCGATTAACTCAAATCGGATTAGTTGGAAACGTTGTGCTGAAAGTGCAAATCTACACCACCTTTCTAAACGTTTACCGATTAACTCAAATCGGATTAGTTGGAAACTTGCTGGTGTCATGCCATTGGCGGTTAATGTATAGCTGTTTACCGATTAACTCAAATCGGATTAGTTGGAAACATTTTGCATTTTCTCTTTTGCCTAGAATTTCTTGTTTACCGATTAACTCAAATCGGATTAGTTGGAAACAGTATCAGTTGCTTTGATTTTTCTACAAACTAGTCTATAGTTTACCGATTAACTCAAATCGGATTAGTTGGAAACATTAGAACTGCCCGGTTCTAAAATTGGTATTAGACCATTTACGTTTACCGATTAACTCAAATCGGATTAGTTGGAAACTAGAACCTGCCGGACCAGCAGGAGTGTTGTCGTTTACCGATTAACTCAAATCGGATTAGTTGGAAACTAGACATTTGAGAATTTTCCTTTAATTTTAGAAAGGTTTACCGATTAACTCAAATCGGATTAGTTGGAAACACCAAGAGGAAACTTGTTGAGGGTTTCCATTTTGGTTTACCGATTAACTCAAATCGGATTAGTTGGAAACCCAACCATTGAAGTTGGGATCAGTGCCAGTTTCGTTTACCGATTAACTCAAATCGGATTAGTTGGAAACGAATCTTCTGATTGTATGTTAAAAACCTGCATACATGGTTTACCGATTAACTCAAATCGGATTAGTTGGAAACAGCTTCTGTGGGAGCTTGGACGCGTCCCATGTTAGCTTTTAGTTTACCGATTAACTCAAATCGGATTAGTTGGAAACCCAGGTAATGATGAGTTCGCATTGACACTTGAAACAGTTTACCGATTAACTCAAATCGGATTAGTTGGAAACATCTCTTCCTCCGTTTATTCCCACTATGTCTTTTTTGTTTACCGATTAACTCAAATCGGATTAGTTGGAAACAATTAGCTAAAGTCTATCCCAAAACAAACTTTCAAAAGTGGTTTACCGATTAACTCAAATCGGATTAGTTGGAAACACTACCTCTTCTCTGATTGTAAATACTTTTTCTCACGTTTACCGATTAACTCAAATCGGATTAGTTGGAAACTCAAAAACAGAGATCGAGTACTTCTTGCCTTGTTTACCGATTAACTCAAATCGGATTAGTTGGAAACTTCAGGATGCTCAGCCACTTTTGGATTCCATTTGCCATTAAATGTGTTTACCGATTAACTCAAATCGGATTAGTTGGAAACTTTACCAACTGGTCGAAAATTTGAGATTTTTGCTGAGTTTACCGATTAACTCAAATCGGATTAGTTGGAAACTCTTGAGCTAGCACTGCTGGGAAATGAAAACCACTTTGTTTACCGATTAACTCAAATCGGATTAGTTGGAAACCAAGACAATGACAAACGAAGCTGTTAGCAATCTATTAAGGTTTACCGATTAACTCAAATCGGATTAGTTGGAAACGTTATCTCCCGTTTCAACACGAACAACGTTTGACTCGTTTACCGATTAACTCAAATCGGATTAGTTGGAAACCTTTCTTGAACTTCTGCCGGAAAAAAAAAGCTTCACAGTGTTTACCGATTAACTCAAATCGGATTAGTTGGAAAGCTATAGGTAGGGGTTTAGCAATGCTAAACCCCTATATCCTCTTTATGTAAAGCCCATCCCAAGCAATCGGAAAATGCCTTTTCCACCTACCTGTTTAATGGGAAATAACAAAACAAAACCCACAAACAAACGGTGAGACAATATGATAAATCCGCGTCGGGTAATGATACTTGCAGACGGTGATAACACCTTCATGACAGCACAAAGCTTTAACCGCAAAATTGGCTGGCACAAATTGCGAGACTATTTAGCAGATCCCAAAGAAGGGAGAGAACTAATAGAAATAGTCATTTATGTAGGATTACCACCTGCCAAAGAAAGATTTGAAGAACAACGCAAAAGCAAAGAAAGATTTATCTATTGGGCAAAAAGTAACGGCTTTTTAGTTGTCACCAGAGAAGGTAAAGCCAAAGGAGATGATTACGAAAATAATATTGATGTTGTCATGGCAATGGATGCCATTGAACTAGCGTTAGAAGTGAAACCAGACATCATTGTTTTAGTCACAGGAGACTCTGATTTTGCATATTTAGCAGAAAAACTCAGAAGAAGAGGGATTAGAGTAGAAGTAGCTTCAGTAGAACAATCATTAGGCAGTGAATTAAAAAACGCCGCTAACAGCATAGTTGATTTAACTGAAGTATTTGATCAATTTGATCAACATGATACTAACCAAAATTATCACCGCATTGGTAACACTAATATTTTTGATTCATGAATATACAATCAAAATAGGAGTTATTCATGAAAACAATCAATGGCAAATTAATCAGTGAAGAAATAAATCAGTTACAAGAACTAATAGAAGTAACTGAACAGGTAACTCAACGTTGCGATAACTTAGAAACTCAAGTCACTGTACTCAATAAACAAGACTATACCCAATACTTCCAACAAGTTAGCGAAAATGTAACCACTATTAATGCCTACCTGCAAAAAAATTACACGGAGATTAGTAATATTAGCTCCTCAGTGCAGAAGGTTAATAGAGAAGTTAGTACCATAAAAGTCTCCCTACAAAAACTGGAGAAAAGAATTAACAGTTTAGAACTAGTAACGTCAAATCAAGCTAAACGATTAATGATTCTCAAATTTATTACAATTATTGGTTTAGTAAGTTTGTGGCTAATGATTGGCGTGAATAATCAAAAAAATCATCGGCGGAATAGTTCTTTCAAACACGCAGAAACTAACATTTTATCGGGAGCATCCCAAATATGTAAGTTTAGTGTCATGCTGAATGAAGCGAAGCGCAATGAAGCATCTCGCAGGATTCTTTCCTTCAGAACGCTACGCGAACGCTTCACTCCGTTCCGCTCAGAATGACAATTTGCAATGTTTTTGCAAAATTGGGATGCTCCCCATTTTATCTGTGTTGCCAAATAAATACCAACATCATCAAATTTCAAATTAGTTCAATTTAGTATTAATTACACAAAAAAGCGAGGTAATTAAATGAGAGCGATAGTTAATGGCAAATTAGTAGATTTACCAGAAGGTACAACCATAGAAGATTTAAGAAAAAGATTACCAGAAATTGGTCAAGATGATGTCATGGAAGAAGGCTTTTCTGGTACTCGTCCTTTGAAAAATAACGAAGCACTCAAAGAAGGCGCAAAAGTTTGGACAGTTCCCAAAATTGTCAAAGGATAGAAATTACAACAGGGAATAGGGAATAGTCTAACTATTCCCCATCACCTAAAACTGTGCATTAATCAGCCGATAAACTGCCGTATTAGTAAATCAAATCAAAATAAATTATGGCAATTCTCATTAATGATGATAAATTTGGTTCTCAACCAAACTTGAGAATGATAGAAGAACTCAAGCTATTAGAAAAAGTCGCCAAAAATATCATTGTTGGTAACAAAACAATTGGCGATATTAAATATACAGCTATCCTGATCAAAGGAATGCCCTTATCTTCTAGAAAATTCAAAGCTTCTAACACAGATATCCTGTTTTTATTACCACAAGATTACCCACGACTTCCCCCCATTGGCTGTTATCTTAACTATCCTTGGAACACCGTAGAAGAGGGAGATCATCACTTCACCAGACAAAGCTATTATGGTGCGCCATTCTTGAGCGAAGAAGGATGGTATTGGTACTGTGTTGGATTAGGTGGAGGATTTAATCATGATGTTTGGTTAAACTCTTGGCGACCTAGTAATAACGTAGAAAAAGGGCATAATCTTGCCACATTATTTGTCACCGCCCGCCACGCTATTAACAGTGAAGATTAATAGTAAGTAGTTTGCTTTGAAAATTGTCGTTATGGCAAGGCAAAAGGTAAGAGGTAAGAGGGAAAAGACTTTCAGAGATTTTATATTTTGTCACATACCACTCTTCCAGAAGCTGCTGCGCGTCTACGGTTTTTTCGAGCCGACTTACTTAATTACTCTAGATCCCCGACTTATTTTTTATCTTCTCCATAAATTATCAATTGATATTAAGTAAGTCGGGAATTTTATCGAATAGCCCCCCTTTTAAGGGTATTTGGGGGGATCAAAACTATTATCCATCTCACTACAATACACCAAAAAAAATGAATAAACCTACTGCAATCTACCTACATATCCCGCCAAAAATGTGGTCAAAAATACGAGATGCTCTCCTTGAATCTCGTAGCTTAAACGAAGAAGTTATTGGTTTTTTATTTTGCCAACGTCAACAAATCTCCAAACATCAAGTTCGCTACATTCCTAAAGCTTGGGTTGTCCCTGATGCAGATTGTTACGAATATCAAACCACCAGTGGATTAGTATTAAAACAGCATTTTCATACTTATCTCTTAGAAAATCATTTACAACCAGGATTAGATATAGTTCACATTCATACTCATGCAGGTCATGGTATACCAGATTTTTCCTATGTTGATGACCGTCATGAATCAGAATATGCCCGGTTTATCTCCTCTAACTTTACTAAAAAACACCGCCTAATTTCTGGTGTCTTTGATCAAAACTTACAATCTTATCAATTCCGAATTTGGGATAGAAAAGGACATAATTTTGAGGAAGTGATTTTCTGTAATTCATTATTTCCCATTTCTAACAATCAAGATGAAATAAATAACACAGATATAATGTTTACCCGTCAGCAAATCTTTGGTCATGCCAATCAGCAACAACTAAATCAGCTAAAAGTAGGATTAATTGGCTGTGGTGGTATTGGGGCAATTTTCGCCGAATTATTAGGGCGATTAGGTGTAAAAAACTGGGTATTAATTGATCCCGATAAATTAGAAACCGTTAACCTCAACCGAATGCCTGGTGCAACACCAGAAATGGTAGAACAACAATGGTATAAAGTGAATTATGTCAAGCATCTGATTAAGAAAATTTACCCTCAAGGTTCATCCGTCAAAACCATACCCACTTCAATTGAAAGTGAATTAGCTAAACGAGAAATAGCTAGTTGTGATTTAATAGTCGTTGCTACAGATAACCATCTTTCTCGCAAAACTGCCCAAGAATTGGCTTTAGAATATATGCGTCCCTTTGTCTGTTTGGGTACTCATATTGATGTTAAACCAGATAAAACCCCCCGGATGTATTGCAGAATTACTGTTCCACCTTTAGGGGGTGGTTGGTGTTTAATGTGCGGTAACATTATTAATCTGCAACGCGCGGCTTTAGAATCTGCACCTAGTGAAATTCATCAAATGGCTGCCGGTGCTGGTTATTTGGAAGGTGTGAATGATCCGGCGGTATTTTGGTTAAATAGTATCTGTGCTAGTACGGCTGTAGGTGTAATTCATGGTATGGTAAGCGGGTTTTTAAATGTAGATGCGGGTATTGATTGGATTTATGACTTTCCTGGTAGTGATTGGCGAAAAACCGATACTGAGTATTTAGAGACAGATGATTGTTACTTTTGTAGTTGAACATCAAATGGTTGGGAAATGTTGGGTTTCCTTGCGTCAACCCAACCTACCATTAATGGCATCTCATGGAAGATGCCTTTTCCAGTGGTATGTCATAGTAACAAAGTTGCTAGAAAAACACGGTGCAGAGAAAATGTATAGCTATCAAATTCAGCTAGAAGGTGAGGTTTTACGGGTTGGGTTTAATCGTACTTTACCAGCACAGGGCGATCGCATTGCCAAAGATGCCGTAGAATTATTAAATCAAATGATTGATTCTGGGAAAATTACTGGTGGACATCGTATTTTAATTGACGGACCTCAATCTCTCCCTGTTGCTTATATTCTTTCTCACAAACTAGCTCATTTATACGAAGTAGTCGCCGTACTCGATCCCAAACTAGGCCGTAAAATCAATACACCAACTGGTTCACTAAGATATAAAAACTACATAGTTGTTATTTCTCACTGTTCATCATACAAAGTGGGGGATGTAATTGAAACAGAAGAAAAGCAATCAGAGCGTAATACTATTAAAGTGGTGCTGTGTGGACCTCCTCATTCGGGGAAATCATGCTTACGAGAAGGTTTAAAACAAGCAATCTTAGGAACTTTAAACGCACCTTATCCTTATATAATCACCGCTTGTCCCGACGGAGAAGGATCATGGTATCAAAAAACTTATGAACAAAATCAGGAATTAGCCATCAGTGAAAAACCCTTGGGGAAATCTGAACATACTCCAGAATTTGCTCAACAGGTTTCTCAATGGGTGAAAAGTGCTAACCAAGCAATAAATATTATTGATGTTGGTGGTAAAACTTCACCAGAAAATAAGACAATTATGAAGCCAGCAACCCACGCAGTTATTTTATCAGGGAACATAGATGAGTTTGCCGACTGGGAAGATTTTTGTCAATCCCTGGGGCTAAAAGTAGTAGCCAAAATTCATAGTCAGTTAGATGCAACTGAAGATGAAGTATACCATCCTGAAAATTGGCAGTTAAACACTAATGAATTACTGCAAACAGCACCATTACTTAGAGGTAAGGTTCATCGTTTAGAGAGAGGAGAAAATTTATCAACTCGTCCGATGGTGCAAGCTCTAGCGGAAGTTTTGATTCATTTAACGAAATGTTAAATCTTAAAAAAACCTAAATTAGCATTTTTTCAGAAATTAACAATTAAAATAGAGGGAGTCTTGTTAATTGAATACAGCTACAGAAACACACACAGTTATTAGTTTTGCTCCGGTGCAAGGCTTTATTGAAAAATCCCGGAAGTTACGAGATTTATATGGTAGTTCTTTCCTAATTTCTTACCTAGCTTGGATTATCTGTAAAACCGCAGAAACACCAAAATATAATTGTGAGGTCATTTCACCAGCATTAATTAATGTTATTCAAGGTACACCTAATCAAATTATTATCAAAGGTGATTTTCCTGAAGAAGCAGCAAAAGAAGCGTTAAATATGGGCTGGGAATGTGTCACCTCAACTTGCAAAGAATGGATAGAGGAAACACTAAAAGAACAATGGGATTTTAGACCTTGGAATCGAGTTTGGCGGTTATGGAATCATCATACTTGGGAATTTTTCTGGGTACAAGAAGAAAATGGTACAATTACCCAAACACGCCAATTATTAAACAATCGCAAATATCAACGAGATTGGACAGGTATCAACTGGCAAGGAGAAAGTTCTACTCTTTCGGGTGCTGATGCGGTAGCTTACCCGGAAATGAATAAAATTGCCGATCCTCGCCAGTATAATTATCAAAAGCAAAAAGAATTAATTAACAAATTTTATCAACAACTGCAAGATAAATTAGGTGAATCATTTATTGACACTAGCGAGGAATTAAGTTTACCAGAATTAATCAAAAGAATTATCACCCATCAGGAAATTTCTAACCAATTAATTGCGAAAGTTAAACAATATTTTCAGCATACGGAAATTGATTTTAAAGAATTATTTGAAAATATTGAACAATTAGCAAAAGACTTGAATCCTGATACATTTAAAGATTTAAACCGACATGAAAATAAATATTGGACTGGTTGGTTTATGGGAGATGGTGATGAAGCTGGAAAGTTTTTAAAGAGATATCCAGATCAAACCCATAAATTTAGTGAAGAAATGCGAGAATGGGGGAAATATTTTCAAAATCATCCTCCCGAAAGTTGTCGGGTAGTTTATGCAGGAGGTGATGATTTTTTGGGGATTTTCTATGATATGAAAACAAGAAAACAATTACCGCCTAATTTGTGTATTCAGGAATTTATTAAGTTTAAATCAGATTATTGGGACAAACCAAATAAAAAAGATATCTGTGCTAGTGTGGGGTTTGTGTGGACTGGTGCAGGTGTTCCCCAAAGAGATGTTTTACAACATTGTCGGGAGGCAGAAAAATCTGCTAAAAGCAACGGTAGAGATAGAATTGCTTTGCGGGTTTTATTTAACAATGGTAATTATTTAGAATGGGTTTGTCCTTGGTGGTTATTAGATTTACTCCAAAATTATGAAGATAGAAGTAATAATAAATCTGTTCTAAATTGGACACATATATATAATGATGTTGCAACCTTAGAATCTCGTCATGCTTTTGGTAGAAATAAGAAAGAAAGCAGAGAGATAGCTTTAGCTTTAATTGATATCTATTTTCCTAGTCAAGCAGCAATAATAAGAGATCAGAAAAACTGGTGGAATAAAGTAAATCAAGATGACAGATTACAAGAAGGAGGAATTTTAGGCGATCGCTCTAATTACACCATAGATAATACAGTAACAGGTGATTTAGATCAACAAAAAATCAACCAAGCCATAAATAACTGGGTCATTAACCTTGCAAAAATAGGATTTCATCTATGTCAACAACAATAAAACATCAATCTTCCCAAAATCAAACCTCAAAATTTACCTATATTATCATAATTACACCTTTAGGTTTTCTCTATGGTAGTGCAGGTAAATTTCTTTCCCCAGAAAATTTAGTAGGACGTTCAGGAAGTAGCTTTCCTCCTAGTAGTACAGTATTATCAGGAGTATTTGCATCCTACTATCAAGGGGAAGAAGATGTTTTATATCCTTTGCAACTAGCCGGACCATTTTGGGCTAAAGATGACAACCCCCAAAACTTTTATGTTCCTACACCTTTTAATTGTTTAGTCAAAAAAATCGGTGAAGATAACATAATTGTCAACTTTCTGAAATGGGATAAACCACAATGGCAACCATTAGATATTGTTGATAAATTTGAAAAAGGAACATGGATAGAAATTGATAATTGGCAAAACATCTTATTAAACCAAAAGGTAGAAAAATCTCCTTGGAAATTTTTACCCCATTTACATCCCAGGATGAAAGAAGATGAGCGTACAGTTAATCAAGAGTTAGAAAAAGGTAGTTTATTCCTAGAAAATGCTGTACAATTAAATCCTGATAACTGTTTGATTTATTTATCAAATACTCCTATAGAAGATGGTTGCTATCGGTTTGGAGGAGAAGGGCATATAGTAGATATTGCCTGTGAAACCTTATCAGATCAAACTCAATCATTATTTAATCAACCGGTAGGAAATAGCTTTGCCTTAATTACTCCAGGAGTTTGGGGTTCTAACCGTTTATCTCAACGACAACCTATGAATTTGGAAAAAGGTAATCAAGAAAAATATCAACAACAAAATTCAGAAAGTAAAGATAAAGAAAGTTGGAATATAGAAACTTTCATTACAGAACGTCCTCAACCCTTTCGTTATCGCTTAGGAAACCATGAAAATCATGCAAACAACCAAAATACCCCTAAATTATTATCACGGGGACGGTATGCTGTTCCTGCGGGGACTGTTTATGTATTAGAAGAAGAAATTAACAAATCTTGGCAAGAATGGCCTGAAAATTGGTTTCCCAAAGAGGGACCATCATTAAAAAAATGGGGTTGTGGTTTATCCCTACCTTTACCGAGTGCAATTAAACCTTTTTGAAGCCTCTTTCCAACATACAGATAGGCTTAATTTCTGCCTGTCTTGCAGGGGATAAGTTAGTTAGAGGGTAAGGTCAAAAATTCATCTGGAGAATTATAAATGTATCAAAAAGCTTACGGCATCATAGAAACCTTAGCACCTTTACACATCGGTGCAAGTGCAGGAGACGAAACAGGTAACTTAAACCTGATTTTTCGTGATCAATTTACCCAGACAGGGATAATACCAGGTAGTTCAATCCGGGGTCGGTTTCGTGCAGATATGCGATCAGGCAAAAAAGGTGCAGAAAATCAATGGTATGGACATGAAGCTATTACAGAAGATGAAAATTCTGCAAATGATCAAGAGGGTAAGGGCACCCTAATTGGTGCTTTTGGTTTGCCTGTGTACCCTGGTAGTAGTATGAAAGGAGCTTTCAAAGAGGCTTGTCGGCGGGAAGAAAAGGCTGGTAGACTACCTCAAGGAACAGGCGATCGCTATTGTGGTCAATCTGGTACAAACTCAGATAATGATAATTCTGAACCTGGCATTCTCCGATTTCATGGAGGCTATCCTATTAACGACAAATGGCAAAAAAACTTAGTAGATATCGTCCATCCCCAGCAGGATTTCCAAGTCAAAAATGATGTTTCTCATAGTGCCTATACTCTAATTTCATTATACCAGCCAGAACTAAAATTTAGTATTTCCACAACCAAACCAGAAGAGACAAATTGGCAGCAAGTTTGGGTGATTTGGGAAAAGGCTTTAGGTTACGGTATTGGCTGTCGTGTTAGTAGCGGATATGGATTATCAGATACAGCTACAGGTGAGATACTTTATCAAATAAAACTCCAGGGACAAGGAGAAGCTTCTAAACTTCTTAATGATCGGAAAGAGTTCCGACCCAATATTTTTAGAGCCGCAATCAGAGGTCACGCATTAAGAATATTTGGTGGACTAAATCAAATTCAAGCTGAAGATATTGTTGATGAATTATTTGGGGGTATTCGTCCTGGTAAAGAAAAGGTAGGATTACTAGGAATGGCATTTCAGCAAGATCATCTAGAATTGGATTTTGTTAATCAAAGTGATGCTTATGATGTAGCAGGAAACTTAATTTGGACACTATCAACTCAAATTCAAAATGTTGAAGAGCGTCCTTATTTAGAAAACCTAGTCGAAAAATTAACTGAGTTTGCGATGTTATTAGGAGGATTTGGAAAATCTTGGCGACGCGCTGATCATAGAATATTTTATCCGAAATACGAAAAACACTTAATTGGTTGTCATTGGAATTGGTTAGAAGAAGACAAAAATCCAGTTAATAATTTAGAGGATGCTAAAAAAATAATTCAAGAAACAGTTAATGCAGCGCAAGTATGGATGAAAATAAGAGATTTTAAAATTGAAACCCCACCTAGTGCTACTCAATTACCTATTGTTAATCCTGCACCTACTCGGAATAACCCTAACCAGCTACAACTAAACAGACCAATACCCAGACCAGTTCCTAAACAAAATCAAATAGTAAAAGAATCAGAATGGCGAGAAGCATGGCATAGTGATAACGTCGAAGTGTGGGGAAGAATTGCCAAAAATGTCAATGATTCTAAGATCATACCTTTGCTACATTCTTCCCGACAACTGATAAATCAACAGACTCAACAAACTATTTATAAATCAAGTGTCCAGCGAAACCAAAGTATATCTTTAGCATTACAGAAAGCACCAAAGCCAAATAATCAAATTACTGCACCTTTCATTTATCGAACCTGCTTAACTGGCAGAGTTAAAGACAAAAATAAATCAAATGATCCAACCCAGATTGGTAGACTTTGGCATCGGATGTATCCTTTACAGAATCAGCAATACTTGGAATTAGTTACTATTTTTCCCAAGGAATGTGATGAAGCTAAACCATTTATTCAATGGCTTTCTAGTCAGGAAGAATGGAGGCGAATTTGGTGAGTAAATCTACACAGCTAGAACACCGATTCATGAATCCCAATAACTCAGGGAAAACACGCCTTATCATTTTATTGCGAGCAAGCGTAAGCTAAAGCGAGCATCATCTGAATTTTGGATTTTAGACCGATATCAAACATCCAATCCAAAATCCAAAATTATCCCTCAACTTCCTCCTAATTAAACTACCTGAAATAACCTACAAACACCAAGAATCACCACCAATAAATCCCTACCATCAGCACCCCGCTTAATAGACATCTCTACATCCAAAATCATGGACACCGCCCTAGCCAAAGCATTGATATTTGTATTCGCTACCTCCTGACGCAAATAGTAAACCCGACGAGGATTACTGATATTACAAAGTTGAGCTAATTCACCATCCTTCTTCACCCCAGAAACAATCGCAGACTTCACCCATAACCAAGTTCTAAACTGCGTTAAAATAGTGCTGACAATCACTATTAAAGGTTGATAACGAGACAGTAAATCATCCAACAATTGCAAAACTTGATGGCTTTTTCCTTCACGCATAGCCGCAGCCAATTGTAGGCTATTCTGAGTTTGACATGGAACTAACTCCTGTACCTCTGCAAGCTCCAACTTTCGACCCTGAGCATAAATAGACAATTTGCGTAACTCAGAAGCTGTACGGGTCATATCATTACCAATAGCCTGTGCTAAATATGTCACCGCCTCCTCTGACAACAGCAGTTTAATTTTCTGATCTGTCACAGCATTATCTGTGGTGTTTGTGTAGAGTCTTGCAGCCAGCGAAACTATTGCCTGTTCAATCAAATCATACCGCCAAGGTGGTATCAACGAAAACTCCAACAACTTCCCATACTTGACCAAATGCTTGTAAACCTTTAGTCGCTTATCCACACTATTAGCCACAAACACCAAAATTGTCGAATTAGGCAATTGCACCAACTGTTGCAAAGTTTCTAACTCCGTATCACCCCACTGCTTGAGGTGGCAATTTTCCACAATTACCAGTTTTTTACCACCAGTCAGGGAACGAGTCCGAGCCACACTCAAAGCTTTGTCAAGCTGAACAGCCGGAAATCGGTGATAGCATAGAGTCAGCCATTGGGCATCAATCTCTGCCTTGTACTGGTTTAGCTGTGACTGAATCGCGTATTCATCATCCCCCGTGAGCAAGACAATCATCCTCTGACCCTCCCATTATTACTGAGATTGGCAGTTTTAATCAACACAGTCAAAGGTTTTGGACTTTGGGTAGCTCGTTGCAGCATTTTAGCGATCGCCTCCTTGCTATTCTCAAACTTTTTCTGATAAGCTGGTGTCACCTCTAAAATTGCCTTAGACCCTTGCAATTTCACCAGATTTGCATGAGCCAACAGCTTTTGATGGTTGGGTTTCGCCTTATCCATCACCTGCTGCCAAATTTGCGCTAAATTAGCAGTATTAGAAGTATTAGCGGTATTGGTTGCAACTGCTGGTAACAGGCTATCTTTACCTGGATCATCCACAGATTTATCAGTTACCTTGTTGATGGTGTACGTGCCATAAGTTGGTAACAATTTGCCATCATGCCCTGGTTTCATATTTACCGTCTTCATTGCACCCCCAGGCAATAAACCGGGCAACAAATTGAGTAAACAAACCTCCAGCCACACGCCCGCATTGACAGTATACCGCAGATAATTTTCAGCTTTTTGTAACTCTGCTAAAGATAAATTCAGTGTCTCAAAATTCCAGTGTTTGGCAAAAGCTTTGAGTTGAGTATGGCTGACACAACCAGTTAGTAAAGTTTGTTCCTTGGGTGCAGACTTGATAATCAGTAAATCTCGATATGTTTGCAGTAAATTTGAGATAATCAATTTAGGCGTTTTCCCAGAGTCTACCAAAACTCTAGCGACTTGCAGTAAGTTAAAAGTGTTGTTGGTAGAGATAGCCTGTAAAATAGCCATTAGCTCTGCTTCTGTGACACCACCAACGATTTCCATGACATGATGGGCAGTGATATCTACATCTAAAAGACTGGCTTGACCGAGTAATTGTAGCGCATCCCGTAAACCACCATCACTCAGTCGAGCGATCGCATTTAATCCCTCATCATCAACAGCAATAGATTCGGCATCTGCTATAATACGGAGGTGCTGCACAATTGTTTGAATTGATAAAGTGCGGAAATTAAACACCTGACAACGGCTGATAATAGTAGGTAAAACCTTGTGCTGTTCTGTGGTGCAGAGAATAAAAACCACATGAGGTGGTGGTTCTTCAATACACTTGAGTAAAGCATTGAAGGCATTACCGGTTAAGCAGTGACATTCATCAAGAATAAAAATTCGATAACGTCCTGCTATTGGTGCTAAAGTACAGCGTTCAATTAAAGCACGGGCATCATCCACACCATTATTTGAAGCAGCATCAATTTCACTCACATCTAGACTATTGCTACTTTCAATTGAACGACAAGATTGACAAATTCCACAAGGTTTATCAGTTGGTTTTTTAGTGTTGAGGCAATTGAGAGATTTGGCAAATATGCGTGCAGTCGAAGTTTTACCTGTACCTCTAGAACCTGTGAATAAATAAGCTGGGGCAATTTGCAGGTGTTTGATAGCATTAGTTAAAGCAGTTTTGATGTAAGGTTGTCCCACTAATTCTGCTAAAGTTTGGGGGCGATATTTTTGATGTAGGGCGACTGTAAACATAGGATTTATTCATCTTAATTCGTCGCTCTTGCCCCTGTTAAGGGGGGGTGAGATTTTATTTTAAGTTCGTGAACAATTTATGCTATCCTTCATCCAGGATACATGAAACCAATTATTAACCAAATATGCTATTTTATCAGAATCACGATTTGCAAGATTAAAGGATTTACAGGATAATTGCATTCACAATATTCTTAGCTATTAATACTTTGAGGATGAATAATCGTAATTTCGGGAACAGCTAGAAAATCTTTTGGGTTTAAAGTTAAAATATGACTGATATTATGAGCAAGCATCACGGCTAATATGTGTATATCGTGAGTGCGTTTACCAGAAATATTATATGTTGTTACTAAGTTCAACCAAATAGAAAATACATCTGGTGTTTCTTCTAGAAAATCAAATTGATTTATTAACATTTGTACTGCTTGAGTTGTTTGTTCTACAGTCCATCCTAATCCATTGACATTAACAGGACGAGTAGCAACAACCCAAAATTCAATGATTACTTGAGAGGTAATAAAACATTGACTACCTTGTAATAAAATTTGAAAAATAGCATTACTTATCAGGTTATATTCCAGAGATTGGGAATTTGCAAATCTAAGAATAATATTGGTATCAAGTAAATAGCTTTTCATATTCCTCTATCATCATAAATATTTTCTCGACGCAGTGATTCATCCGGTAGGGTAATACTACTTTGAGGAAACTGAGATAACCATTCTTGAAATTTTGTGGCTTTTTCTGTTGAGGTTAAATTTTGTTGTTCTGTTGCTGGAATAATATTTCTATGAGAAAGTTTAGATAGAAAAAGTTTCTGATCTTCAGGAGTTAATTTAGAAACAATTTCTACAAGAGAGTCAACAAGTTGTACATTCATAATTATCTATGTCATTTACTAGGTTATAGGTAATATTGCACTCTATATCAATTATAAACCTAAATTGTCAGAATCACGATGACCAGGATTCTGGGATTTACAGGATTTTTCTTGAATGATTTTGTCAGAATCACGATATCTAGGATTTACAGGATTTTTATTTGATGGTTGTAAAAGTTAATTTTTTATTTTCATTTTACAACTGTCAAACTGCTGCATCAAGTTTTGCAATAATTAGGTTATCAAGTTGAACAGAATACCAATGTCCGTGGTTATATGGATAGTACAACTAATGCTGAATATGTTATCCGTAAGGCTAACGGTTATGATTTAGGTTTTCGTAAAAATGGAGAAAGTTATGAATTAGTGGCAGATTTTGGGGGTGCGAAAATTAATCAGCAGGAGTTTATTAATAATATTAGTCAAAAATACGCCCATAAAACCTTTAAAATTTGGTCATCAATGGGTATTTTGTGCGATTGCCTACACCAACACCACTATTGATAGTTTGGGTGGCGAAATCATGGCAACCGCTATCATTATTTTTCCCTCTAAATCTCAGCTAATTTGCCGGATTTACAGCCACAAATTCACAATCATGATGTTTTTGGAATATACAATGGTAGTAAGACATGAAGCATAGACATTTCCACTTCTAGATTTGCTCTATCTCCATCAGGAACTAACATAGCCGGATGATCTGATTGCTGTAAGTGCATTTTGATACTTGAACTAGGAATAGCTTTAGCAGCTTCGATTAAATACTTGAGATTAAACTGGATATTCAACATCATTTCTGTTGGTAAATGAGCAACAATCACCTGATCACCTTTGCCAAATTCTCTTTCAATAGATAGCCGTAACTGCTGTAAACTGCCATCAAATTGTAAGTAAATTCCTTTTTCTTTCTTATCTGTTAACACAGCTAACCGTTCCAGTGCTTTGACTAGCGGTGCTTTTTCTAAAATTACTTCTTTCTCAAAGCTAAATTTAGCTAATAATTGCTCACAATCAGGATAAATTCCTTCCAGAACTTGACAGCTAAGAATGACATCTTGCCAAACAAAACCCAAGCGATTACTTTGGGCATCATACAGCAGATTTATGGATTTTACATCATCACCTAAGTTACGCACTACTTCTCTGACCACACGACCAGGAAGAGTAAATTTAATCATTTCCTCAGATGTAACTTGTTGACGGAGTTTTCTGCCAATTCCTTGAGTGGAAACTTCAGTAATAGCCACTCGATGTCCATCAGTACCAATAAACTTTAACTTCTCCTGTGCAAATTGGATATGAACTCCAGTCACAATATATTTATTTTCATCCGTGCTGACCGCATAAAGCACACCTTTCAAACCATCTTTGAAAACTGTTGTTGGCAGAGAAATAGGAGTAGCATCAATTATGTTGGTAGGCGGAAATTCTTCAGCACTAATGCCTCTAATTTCATATTTACCATCGGCATCAGATAAGCACAGAGAGTAGATTTTTGTGGGCTTATCCTCATCTGTCATCTGTGTCATCTGAGTTTGACTATTCAAGGATATATTACCGCTAGGACAATGCTTGACTATTTCTAATAGCATTGCCACTGGTACAGTAATTTCACCCTTTAATAACACTTGGGCTGCAAAACTGGCTTGAATTGTTAATGCTATATCTGTGACAGTTAGATGTATCTGTTGTGTTTCCACATCTGCAATAATGAGGACATTGGCAAGAATAGGATGGCTAGGTTTAGCTGGAGTGGCACAATTCACTAAAAAGAGGGCATCGTAAAATTTAGTTTGTTCACATATTACCTCCATGCCTAATTCTTTGGGTATTGGCGGGTTTAACTTTGATTTGGATTTTTTTCGCTTATTCCCCTTCTTTTGGATGGGTTCAGTTGGTGTATCAGCGTTTGCAGATGTAGATTTTTTCTTGTTAACTCCTGGTATTTCTGTGATATTTGTTGATACTTCATTGTCTATTTCAGGAGTAGCAACACTTGTTTGTTTTGTCTGCTTTGTAGACTTCACCTTTTGTTTTGGCGCTGTTGGAGTCATGATTATTTATCTCTGGTTGCGTCATTACTATCAGGGACTTCCAACAAATAAATTGTCTCAAATGATTTGTATATTTGTAGGGGCGCAAGACACTTCACCCCGGAGGTGGGATGTTTTTTAAATTGGAAGTCCCTCAAGGTGACTGCGATAGCAGAAATAAAAATATCCACCACTAATTACAAGTACAAAGATAGTAGTGGATCAGATAAGGTTAGCAAATTTTTTGGCTATTTATTTTTACTGTTTAAGTTTTAAAACAGCAAATCTTAACACGATTCTTTTTGGTAAAGTTTTTTCTTTTTTCTCGGCTTGGTCTGCCTAAACAATTAAAATTTCCAATAAATTTAAGCTTTATTTTAATTGTTATGCCTAGATTAATATTTTCTGTGTAAATCTAAATCTGTGCATCAAGACATCAAGCGCAATTATTTACATTTATCAAAGAGTGGGCAGAAGAAACATCTGTGAAGCTACGGAGAGAACGAAAACGATTGGTAATTTCAGACATTGCATCTAATAGTTCATCCTCATCCGCAGTTTGAATTACTTCAACGAGCGATCGCTTCAAGGATGTAGATGACTGATTTTCTTGATCTAATACCAGTTGATAAAAGAATTGTTTGGAACCAGGAGCTAAAACTTCCATCCCATCCAGCAACTTTGACAGGGTGGTAGTGCTAACGTCGCATTTTCCTCGCCGAAACTCGGAAATGTGATTTTCTGAGACCTTGGTTTCGCCAGACAACCGTTTGGCACTGATCCTATACTGCTTTATCGTCGCATCGAAGGACTGGGACAGGGGGGACACTGGGTAAGAAATAGCCGAGACAGAATTGTTAACTTTCATTACTAAAATTAGCTGATTGGCTAATTGACCGTTACTTTATACAGCGATAGGCTAATTCACAGATTAGTAAATTCCAATTCAATGGTAGACCAACATCAACAAATAAGCATCAGTTGTCATTAGGCATTTTTTGTGTCTTAGCAATGACCACGTAAAAAACAAAAACAAGCTCCCATTTAGCTGAACCGGGGCAAGCATAGATAGAAATTTATCCAATAGATTATGACACAGGGAATCTCAAAATTACAGGGTGAGTTCTACCCTCTCCACTATCAAGAATGGTTGAGAGACTACTGGGAACTCACACCACCAAAGCAATCTTGTCTGTACCAGAGCATCACCAGTATATTCATTTATTTAGTGTATGCATACCAGAAAAAGCGGCGCTCTTTCCATCTAGCTGCCCAGAATTATCTGTTTGGTTCACATTTGAGAGGTAGAGGATGAATATTAAAGGCAGATTTTATCCTGTCACTCCCGAAGTTGCCAAAGTTCTCCGCCAAGCAAAACTAACTGCTGCCGAATGGAGGATATGGAGCTACCTCATTGAAATTGAGCCTTGGGGTGATGCTTATGAGGATATTGACACATTAGGAGTAATGACAGAATGCAAAGTCAGCAAAGCTACATACTACAGAGCGATCGCCAAATTCCAAGAGCTTGAATTATTTGACTTTCAAGATAAAGGCTTCAGTATTCGCAATCTCAAAGGTGTATCCAGTCTCAGAAATGAGACAACTGTCTCAGAAATGAGAGAAGATTCTCAAAAATGCGAAAGTAGTCTCAAAAATGAGACAACTGTCTCAGAAATGAGACAAGATTCTCAAAAATGCGAAAAACAACGCCCAAAACCCTCTCAGAGCAAGGATTCTAACTCTCCTCAGACTATACAGACTCTTTCAGACTATACAGACTCTCTCTCAGATAGCGAGAGAGAGAGTTTTTTAAAGTTTGGTTTGGAAAAAGCCAAAAGACTCCCTCATCCCCCAGAGCTTCCCTACAAGTGGGTAGAGGCGCACTGGCAGGAAATATCAGCGGAATGGATGAAAATACAGGGTAAGATTCCTGAAATTCAGCAGCAAAAATGGGAGAATCACCCCTATCGCCATGAGTGGATCGAAAAAATTCGCTCTCTTGGACAATTTGGTTTTTATGCTGAGAACCGTCTAGAAGAAAAAGAACGACGAGAATTTTTCAAATGGGCAGATACTAATCACTTAATATGGGGTCAACAATGATTGATGACTTACCCCAATTTGAACCAATTCCTTTGCGGCCTGAAGAGGAAAATAAAGAGGGAGAAATTTTTTATCCCCAGTGGCGATGTTTCTGTTGCCAAGATTCTGGTTTAGTGTCTTGCCATTTAGTTCAGTTAATCATGCCGAAATACAACCCAAATCGAGATAAGTGGGTACTTTGTCAAACAGGCTATTGCAACGCATCTAAACGTTGGGAAAACGTAGGAGTTGAGAATTTTGATACTCGCTTTATTCCCAGTATTTGTCAAAAGCTAGATTTAATCAATCGAGAAAACTGGCGTAACACAGTACAGCAACAAATTAACTTTCGCCAACTGGCTAAAAAACTGCAAATGCCTGGAAGTGGCGATCGCGCTGACAATGATAATCGCAACGTGCAGCAACGTAAGCAAGAGATTGAAGCAATTTCTCATGAGGAATGGATGAATATCTCAAATGAATATTTAGGGCAAAAACCCGAACAAACAGAAGATTAATTCTCTCAAATTCCCAAATTAAAATGTAACTTGTAGGCGTAACAGCTTAATAACCTTGTCAATTCATTGCTTATTCCAAAATTGTAATTTTGATACAAATGATACCAATTTGCAAAATAATTACAACAGATGGCTATAAAGAAACAAAATGTAAAAATAGATGGCCAATACAAAATACAAGAAATGGTGGCTCTTGCGTTCTTTTTATGGTGATTGAGGATTGATTATAACAAAACCCTTACAGGGCAAGGTTTATAAACAATTATGCCCATATTTTCAATAAAATGCCTACACAATAAGGCTTTCAATGATTTTGAACCGGGTTTTCCATAAAAAGAACCGAAGAACCGAAATGGTTTGAATTCAATTATTCGTTAACTGTGGACATCACCGGATTACCAAAATTCTTTGTCTAGCCCGTGAACTAGAAACATAATACAACCGATTAAACTCCTTAATTTTAGCTAGGACTGCTTTACTATCATCTCCGCGTTCTCGATTCAGCCGCTTACTCAAATCTTGACCATCAATACCCGCTTCCAAGAAAGTGCTACCTTGACTATTATGAACAGTTAATGCAAAACAGTTTCTGATATTAGCAAACTGTTCTAAATGTTTATAGTATTGCTTCCAAAGAAAGGGATTACGCTTGGCACTTTTGAGCAAGCGTTGCGTTTCTTGGTGAAATCGCTTTTCTTCATCTTCATGTAGAACGTAGATTTGACGCACAATTCCCTCATCTGTTTCTACTTTCAATCTCCAACTATCATAGTTTTTATAACGGTCTTCCAAGACATCTAAAACAGTAAATTCTGTAGATGTGGAAAGAATCGCAGTTTTTCCATCAGGAGCCATAATTGGGTCTTTAGTAATTAATCGTTCTCCAGAGATAAATCGGTTGGCATTCTCACCATATAAATATCTGCGAATCTGTTGATTATAAAAGTCAACTTGAGCATTAGTCCAAGATAAAATACGGAAACAATCTGGATTATGAGCAAATTTTTGAGATATCTTTTTGTAGGCATACCGCAGTAAAGTTTGCCGTTTAACCATCAGCGCCCCGTTACTTTTATCAGGTAGATATTTAGAAAATGGTGCAAATGGTAGTTTACTTTTAGTTACTGCATAACGAGAAGCCGTGACAAACTCCAGTAAGGGACTATCAATTCCTTGGCGGACAACTTGAGTTAATACTGCTTTATTTGCTACTTGAAAGCTCAGAGATTTCCTTTCATTAACTGGATTTAATTGGGCAGGGTCGCCCATCAGGATAATTTTGATTTTTGTCCAGGTGGATGATTGATTAGCCACATTTTCAATCCAGTGCCAGAGTTGTTTACCAATCATGGAACATTCATCAATAAAAACAACATCAAATAAATTGATGTAAGATGCTCCTGTCTGCTCAAGTACTTTCTTTGTACCTCTAGTCACCATTCCTAGTCCTAGCAATTGGTGAATAGTAAAGAACTCTACGCCAGTTACACCGTTTTCTGCTGCCATTCGTCGCAGTACACCTACAGCTTTATTAGTAGGTGCAGTCAAGACGACTCGTTTACCTGTAGCCACCAAAACTTTAACGAGTTGGAAAATTATAGTTGACTTACCGGTTCCAGCAAATCCTACGAGCAGAAATAAAGCAGCTGTGACAGTTGGTTGTATAAAAGTCCACATTTTATCTAAAGCTTTTTGCTGCTGTTGGGTAAATTGAAATGGAAAAGAATTTGTGGTCAGGAAAGTAGGAAGAGTTTGGAGCATAATCGCTGCATTAATTCCATTCATTGATCCACTCAATGCAGCGGTAGCTGTTGGTTTTGGTTGACTACAAAACAACACTCCTTTTAGTATCAAAAATGTAGAAGCAGTGGAAAAGAATTATAAAGAATTATTTAGATGAGCGATAGCGTGTGCCTTGCACTCAGCGCTCCGTAGGAATCGCCGAACTATCGATCCGCTGTGTTAATGAGCCTGTTTGCTGCTTCTATGCGGTTAAAATTCAATGTCTAATTCTTGATAGTTTCATGAATTTTTAAAGTAGTTTATTTAACAAAGTCAGCGCCAAATCCACAGAAAAGAATTGTTACTTTAACACTCACACAATTTTTTTACAGGAAAGTAAAATATTAATATGTAGCGTGTATTTATCATGAGTGACTACCCTAAGCACTGGAAAGAACTAGCCAAAACCATCAAGGAAAAATCTGATTGGTGCTGTCAAAAATGCGGTCGTGTTTGCTTACGTCCTGGTGAGAAACCTCACAATACTAAACCACGAGCATATAATTTACAGGTTCACCACTGGAATAGGAACCCTTCTGATAATAGACCTGAAAACTTGATACCTCTATGCTCTGCGTGTCACCTTAGTTACCATCGCGGAGGTAAAGGTAATGTTTCTGTGGGGCAGTTGTCGTTGTTTGATATTTCCCAATTTTAGCAATGATAAAATGGTGTGATGTTTGATAACCCCTTACTGAACTTGCTGACTCTGAGCATAGATCGAAGGGTAAAAATACAATTACACAAAAATTGTCAAAACCAAACGTGCTGCGTCAAGATTAAAAGCATAAGAGATATTTAATATGATGTTATTGTAAATAACTCAAGATTGAATATCAATACAAATTACTGTCACGTAGGGATCAATGACTGATTCAGGAACATAAATTGTTAATTCTCCCACAGGATTGGGATTGAGAATAGAATCCATAATTGCACAGCGACTTGTAAAGTCCAGTGGTGTACTGTCAGCAAGAACATATACCGATTTTATTTGTTTAATTGGTACACCTCTAACCGATATTTTTTCATAGGGCTTCATTAACAGGTGTAAATAAAGGTGATTGCCCTGACGAGTTGAAGGTCCATAAAATTGCCACGGTTCTAGTCCTGGTGTTGTATCGAGGATACTTTCAGAATTGCGAGACATCCATTCAGCGATATCTTGGAGACGTTCCAACTGCTCAGGTGGAAATTGTCCATTGCCCATTGGACTGATATTCAGTAAGAGTTTGCCTCCTTTAGCAGCGACTTCGCACAATGTATGAATCAATTGACGGGAGGATTTAAACTTGCAATCATCTGAGTTATATCCCCAACTCTCGTTAATAGTCAGACAGGTTTCCCAAAGATGAGCCGGAGGTTGGGGAGGAATAAACTGCTCAGGAGTTGCAAAGTTTCCACAATTGGGTAAGCGGTCATTAATGAGAATATGAGGTTGTAAATCACGAATCATTTTTGCCAATTTTTCAGCTTGCCATTGCTCTGGAGTCCTTTCCCAACTACCATCAAACCAAATAATGTCAATCTGACCATAGTTAGTCAGTAATTCTTTTATTTGATTGAACAGAAACTGGATATATCGCTCCCATTGTTGCTGTGTGGGTTGAGGCAGTTGGTCAAAACGATAAGGTTTATCTGCTTCTGTGAAAGCCGGATAGTCAGGATGATGCCAATCACTGAGGGAAAAATAAAGTCCAATACGCAATCCCTCAAAGCGCATAGCGTCGATAAATTCCCGAACAATATCTTTTTTGTATGGTGCAGATGCAATTGAGAACTCTGATTCCTGGGTATGGAAGAGAGCGAACCCATCATGATGCTTGGCTGTTAATACGGCATATTGCATCCCTAAACTTTTGGCTAAATATGCCCATTCTTCAGGTTTGTATTCCTGCGGATTAAAAGTATCAGCTGTGCAGTGATATTTTTCAACTGGAATATTTTGGCAAAAAGGAAGACTGAAGACACCCCCCACTAACGGCCAAGATAACTCACATCCTTGGTGGGAACTATGTCCCCAATGAATAAACATTCCTAGCCTAGCTGCATCAAACCAGTTATTCATGATCATGAAATTTGGAAATAATTAGGGTGATTGGTCTTTATAAACAAGCCTGTTTCCTGCCTTTTTGGTTATGAGAGGAATTATGGGTTTTAGTTATTAACTTCTTCTATAGCAACTGACAAGGAGATTAGGACATTATTAATTCCTGAAAGCTTGGAAGCAAAGGTTTTTACGGGCTAAACGCCAAGCGATCGCGTACAGCGCGACCTAGTAATCGCTCTAACTACAGTTATGCCCGCAGAGCTTTACACCAATTTGCTATAAATTGTGTTCTAATCATCATAATGGTTTTCTTCATCATGACAGATGTAGTATTTTAAAATACGACATCAAAGGATGGTGATTTCATAGCCGATGTGGATATCTCAAAGCCTCGCAGCAATAACTAAATTGCTCTGCTGCTCACGCTCTGCTCTCAACGCAGCTATGACCGCAGGACTGTACAGCACTTTTTTATAAAAATGTACATTTTCCCTATTTCCATGTCGGATTTTAAAATACGACAGAAAAAATTACCTT
>NZ_JBWNLG010000005.1:0-50334 GCF_057568715.1 Anabaena sp. EIM26
AGGCAGCACCAAAAATTTGGGTTCTGGCAGGGCTGGGAGTTGATAAATAATTTTAGTTTGTGACCCACCCACGTCCACACTGAGATAAAAGTCGGACATAACAATTAGTCAGCTAAAATTCATCCTTCCAGTGTGAGATGAATTAGCACAGGATGACCTCTTCCCTAGCACATAAATTTGTCTGTTTTGACCACAAATGATGTAACTTACTGCCAAGAGATAGATGTTGAGGGTCAGTTAAATTGTGCAGGATTTGCACTAAGTCTGTGCTGCATTTGCACCAAAATTGCACGAAGTTCTTGTTAGCAACAAGAATACAGTTGAGTAGATTAAAATAGTTGTACTTACTACGGTTTTTTAGGTTTTTGGCAATTCAAGTTTTTCTGTAGGCAATTACTGGCTGTGTTTGGCACAAAAAGCCTGTGAGTAAGTTTAGAGGTAGGCTTTTTTAGCGATTCCTACGGAGCGCCCTCGTGCAAGGCACACCCGTCAGGGATACGCTATCGCTAAAAATAATCTTACCAATTGGAAGGCAAACAACCATTTACCCATACGGTTTACTCACAATCCAATGGTAATTTGTATTCTGGAAATCTCCTGCTTCGATGCCCGCCGCAGGCATTGCTTTTGCTCCTGTCCTGTTATTGTCTGCGTTGTGTCTTACGGATGGCTATTGTCGCCTACGTGGAATTGGTGAGGAACTGAGATGAAAGGAGGCTTCTGATATGGCTTACGCCATCGCCAGAGTGAAAAAATTGAAACGAGCCAACATTGCTGGGAGTGCTGCCCACACTTCCAGACAGCGAGAAACACTCAATGCAGATCCGACTAAACAAAATATCAGGTTTATTGGCAACGTTGACAGGGAAGAAAAGTTAGAAGATTTGGTGTTAGCGAAGATTGGGCAGTATGAGCAGAAGCGGAAAATTCGCACTGATGCGGTCTACTGTGTGGAAATTTTGCTGACTGCTTCTCCTAGTTACTTTCGACCGCTTGACCCCACGGCTGCTGGGTATTATCAAGAGGAGAGGTTGGCTGATTGGTTGGATGCGACGCAGCAGTGGTTAGAGAAGGAATATGGCGATTGTGCTTTGCACACTGCCGAAGGCAATCGCTCTCCTCACCGTGCTGTGGGCAATCGCATTATCAGGGCTGAATTGCACTTGGATGAAGTGACACCCCACATTCATGCTTATTTTGTGCCACTAGATGAAAACGGGCAACTGCGGTGCAATCATTTTTTTGATGGTCGGCAGAAGATGCGAGATTTCCAAGAAAGCTACTTTGCATCTGTGCAGCACCTGGGGTTAAAGCGTGGTATTCAAGGTAGTGTGGCTAAACATCAGGATATTAAGGATTTTTATCGCATAGTTGAGGAAGGAAAAGACCTTAATTCTGACCTGACTCCAACACAAATGCGGGCTAAGGCTGCTGACCGAGATAGGGCGATGCAGAGTAAGAGTTCTATGGAGCTACTGCTAAAAGGTTGGTGAAGGAAAATGAATCTCTGCGACAAAGAATTAAGGAACTGGAAGCTGAAAACGAAAAGTTGCAAAAGCAGGCTGAACAATTAAGCGATTTGCCTCTGGAAGATGTGGCTTGGCATTTGGGATTAGACGAAGACAATAGCAGCGATCGCTGCTGGAAAGGGGGTAAACACATTATCTATATAAATGGCTCTCAATGGAGTCATCTTGCAGCCGATACTCAGAAAACAGGTGCTGCTCAAAAAACAAGTGATGTTGCAGCCGATACTCAGAATAGGTTGGATGCACCCAACACACAAACAACAGGTAATGGTACTGCCAAATCTCAGAAAACCAGTGATAGGCAAGCCAATACTCAGAAAACAGGTGCAGCCAAATCTCAGAAAATAGGTAATGTTGCAGCCAACTCCCAAAAAACAGGTGCTAGTCCTATTACTGTTACTGGTGCTGTGGCGTTAGTGAAACACATTAATGGTTGCAATTTTAGAGAAGCGATCGCTTGGTTGAATGATAGATTTGGTGAAGATGGGATGCAGAGGGCTGTCACTCACTATACTAGGCAACAAGCGCAAAATATCCTCAAAGATGAGGCTGCACCACAGTTTGTCCCACCAGTACCGGACGAATCGAACTGGCATTTAGTACACAACTATTTAACTAAAAACCGGGGATTGCCAACAGAGTTGGTGCAAGAACTATATCAGCAGGGGTGGGTTTATGCTGATGATAAACAAAATGCAGTTTTTTTGTTGAAAAACCTCAATGGTGAAACCAAAGGTGCGTTTTTGCAAGGGACAAGAGCAGAAGATAATACTTTAGAAAAAGACAATACTTTTACAGGAGATGCTACTGGTTTTACAGGATATGCCATTGGTACTAAACGCAGTCATGGTTGGTTTTATCTCCAGTGGGGAGGACAACCTACTGATGAAATCCAAAACGTGGTGTTGTTGAAGTCACCCATTGATGTGCTTTCTTTTGCGATGTTGGCAGTTGAAAGACACCGAGGACTACCAGGAGGAGTGCCAGAAGAAAGAACAATGTACATGACTGTGGATAGTTCCAGGAGTGTACCTGTCGAATTGTTGCAAGAATCGAAAGAAGTTATTTGTGCTTATGATAACAATGCTGCTGGAGATGAGGTGGCTGGCGCTATAGGTGAATTGTTACCCCAAGCTACTAGAGTTAAACCACAAGCGCAGAATTGGCATGAGGAATTGTTGGCACTACTACGGTGGCAACAGACGGAACAAGAGTATCAACAACAACGCCAAAAGCAACAGCGTGAGTCTGAACTTGAGTTATAGCAACGGATTTAGGTACTGCGCCTCTTGAAACAACGCCACCTTAAACAGCGAGAAATTAGTGAACTTCTTGACTTGAGGGGGCGACAAGAAGCATAAAAGTATTACAGGTAAAGGGTTTCAAGTAACAGACCCTCTCAAAAAAGACGCTGCTTATTGACAATATCATGCAGCTATTAGGCAGCTATCTATAGGGTGCAATTTAATGGTAGAAAAGAATGGTCTCGTCAGAATAACAAGACCAAAGAAATAAATGCTACCCTCATTTTATCAAGAAATCCTAGAAAAATACCTGAGTAGTAGACAATTAATCACCCTCAAAATGCTGGTGTGGGTACTTCAAACTCAGAAAGCAGTGAGAATAGAAAGATTAGCAGCAAACCTGCCATTACCAATACAAGAAAATAGCCGTCGTCGTCATATACAAAGATTTTTAATATCAAAAAAGTTGAGTGTAGTGCTGTTATGGTTTCCCATCATTGAAGCAATTTTAGCACGCTTATTTAAACCCAAATCACAATTAATCATTGCTCTGGATAGGACTCAATGGAAAGACAATAATATTTTAATGGTAAGCGTGATTTACTTCAAAAGAGCATTACCAATATATTGGTGTATTCTTGATAAAGAAGGTTGTAGTAACTTCCAAGAACAACAGAAAGTATTACGCCCGGTAATCCGCTTATTGAAACATTATCAACTAGTGGTTATTGGAGATAGAGAATTTCATGGTATTGAATTGGCCAGTTGGTTGCACCATCAAGGTTTGAAGTTTGTCTTCCGACAAAAAAAAGACACTACTTTTAGAGAGAAAAGACAAAAATTCCAACCCCTACATACAATTCCAATTTATCCTGGAGGACGCAGATTTTATGAAAACGTTAATCTCACACAGCATCAAGGTTTTGGTCGTTGTAATTTAGCAGTGTATTGGAAAAGAAAATATCGTGGTAAACAAGAAAAAGAACCTTGGTATTTATCAACTAATCTCCTCGATGTATCAACATCGGTGAAAATATATAGTCAACGTTTTGGGATTGAGGCTATGTTTAAAGATTGTAAAACTGGAGGCTATAATTTAGAAGGTTCTCAGGCTTCTCCTGATAGATTGATACGCCTAATTTTATTGATTGCTTTATCAATGACTTCTGCGTGGTTACAAGGTCAAAAAACTCAGTTTAAAAGAAAACAATCTTATGTTTGTCGTCTTTGTGAAAATAAAAGAACCAGAAGAAGACATAGTGCTTTTTGGATTGGTTTGTATGGGCATAATTGGGTAGTTTCTATGAATGAATGTCAAAATTTGGTCTTGGAAATGATGGCTGCCGTTCGCAATAAACAGCCATTTTATCAGCAGGGTCTGAGAGCTATGATACTTATACAGCAACCTCTTTGACTTCTTTGTCGCCCCCTCAACTTCTTGACATTCCCCAGCCAGAAGTATCTCATTTGATGAAAGGAGAGTTTCAACGGTGAGGGCGAGGGCAAACTCCTCCCGAATTCCTCTCTTCGTCTTGATACGGAAATCACCTTACATCTTCGCCCTTGACATCAAAGCCGAGAAATTAGCCAATTGGACAACCATTTAATAGCCAATTGGACGATGGTAACTACTGAAACCAGCAATTAAAGTGAGTGTATGCTCAACTGACAACTCTCCAAGTTATCAGGGTAAGCTCATCTAATTTTGGTATAATATGAACTTGACAAAAGAAACATAAACGAGTAGATAAAAAATGTATTTGACAGAGGAGCAAGATCAGTGAGATGAGGACATAAGCTCCCCCTTTAACTCTAGGAGTAGAAATTTATGTCAGCAGGATTTGAAACTAAGTCAAGTGCTTCCAAGAAAAACAATCTTCATCAGGCTTCATCAAGACAGGTGGCATCAATAGAAGCTATTCAACAGAGTTTAGTGGAGAATTTTGGAGACATAAAAGACCCCAGAGTAGAGCGAACAAAGAAACATCAACTTACAGATATCTTAGTGATTGCAATTCTAGCAGTCATAGCCGGAGCGCAAGGGTGGGAAGACATCGAAAACTACGGTATCAGCAAGCAACAGTGGTTAGAAGAGTTTTTGGAATTACCAAATGGAATTCCCTCCGATGACACATTCAGAAGGGTATTTGAGTTCATTAATCCCGAAGAATTAAATCGTTGTTTCAGCAGATGGATAGAAACCTTGGTAACAAACATGGGAGGAGAAATAATTCCCATAGACGGAAAGACAATTAGGGGTTCTTACGACCGAAATCAAGGGAAATCGGCACTGCACGTTGTTAGTGCCTGGGCAAGTGAACAAAATTTGGTCTTGGCACAGATGAAAGTGGAAGACAAATCGAATGAGATTACAGCTATTCCGGCATTACTAGAATTATTAGATATCACAGGCTCTATCATCACCATTGATGCAATGGGGACTCAAACCGAGATTGCCAAAAAGATTATCGACAAAAAGGCAGATTATGTTCTGGCACTCAAGGCAAATCATCCTACTCTCTACCATCAGGTTGAACAATGGTTTCAAACAGCATCTGCACAGGATTTTCAAGGCATTGATGTCAGTTACGACCACCGCATTGAAAAAGGACATCACCGAACGGAAATTCGTAAAGTTTGGTCTGTTCCAGTTTCGGCTCTTGGCGAAATTTACCAACCCAAAATCTGGGCTGGACTACAAAGTGTTGTCATGGTTGTTCGGGAGCGTCGTCTTTGGAACAAAATTACTCGTGAGATTCAATTTTATCTCTCTTCTTTACCCAGTGATGCTCAACTCTTAGGTCGTGCTATCCGCAAACATTGGGGTATTGAAAACCAGGCTCCTTGGATTCTCGATTGTACTTTTGCTGAAGATTCTTGCCGTATTCGCTCTTTCCATAGCCCCCGCAATTTTGCTCTTTTACGACGCATTGCTCTCAATGCTCTTAATCGTGAACAAACTTATAAACGTAGCCTTCGACAAAAAATGAAACGCACTGCTATGGATAACAATTACATGATTCAAGTTCTCAGTTCTTGTTTCATTGACTCTACATTAGATTCTTCTCAGCCCTTATGTCAAGCCTGATTGAGATGCTCTTACCCTGTCCAAGTTATGGCTTACCTCACATTAAACTTTGACCCTGGTTCATCTTTGAAAGAGAGTGATTTACCGAACTTGATATGACAATAGTTTCAGTATTTAATTCACATAATCCGTAAATTACTAATTAGTATTTAGCAATAAGGAATTAGAAAAATGGCAACAATTCACTTTATTGATGGTGAAAAAGGTGGAGTAGGTAAGTCATTATTTGCACGAGTCATGGTACAATATTGCCTTGATAAACAATTGCCATACGTGCTGGTAGAAGCTGACTCAAGTAACCCAGATGTGGGTGTATTTTACCCTGAAAATACCCAAACTGCAATTTTTAGTGAATCAGAACGTAAAGTTTATGCTGCTGATGCAATCTTTAACTTAGCACTGACAACTCCTGTGATTGTCAATTTACCTGCTCACGTAACTAAAACAGTGAATGATTGGATTGAGCGCAATCAAATACTAGAAATGGGAACTCAGCATAAAGTTGATATCTGCAAGTGGTTTGTTGGCAACGGTGGATATGATAGCGTTCAGTTATTGATTCAATCTTTAAACCACTTTGAAGGCAAGATTAAGCACGTCTTTGTTCGCAATTTTGGTTTATGCGATGATTGGAAACACGTAGATGAACGAGAGGATTTACAAGAGTTAATTCAAGTTCAAAAAGTGTCTGTAATTAACTTTCCTAAGTTTAGTTATCGAGAGCGGGATTTACTTGATGCAACGCGGATCAACTTTTCTCAAGCTTTCTTAAGTGCTGAGTTGGGTGTTTTGGGTCAGCAGCGTTTGCATAGTTTTCTTAAAAAAGCTTACGAAGAAATTAGCAAGGCGCAAGTATGGAATGTGGGTCAACCGGTAGCCAATAAATTATCAGTAGATATAGGTATTGAGCCTTGGCATATTGATTCTTCTTGTATGCCATAGAATCATCAAATGCAGTCCAGGATGGTAGAACATTTTAATTAATAATATGTGCAGTATGGGTAGATACAATAAATATTATCTAATAGATAAAAGCATTAAAGCGTATAATTACTGAATATTACGCTAAATTATGCACTGATTTTTTCTCTGGAATTTTGTAAAGTTTTAGCGATCGCTGCTAGTATTTCACCTGTATCTCTATCCCCTAAGAATGGGATTAATTTAGCAATATCCTCACCCCGCAACTGTTTGGGGTCGAACACACCTCTAACTCCAGACTTAGCGATCGCTTCAACTACCTGTTCTTTGTCAGTTTCCCCCAAGAATGGAATTATTTCTGCAATATCCCTACCATTCAAGTACTTAGTTATTTGCTCAGGTTTGACCTTACGAATTCCCAAGCTAGAGTAGGCATTATTTTTGATATCCTCTGGCAAGCAGTCAAGAATACTGAAATAGAAGCCAGCAATCAAATCATCCTGTTGACCTTTCATTAATTTACTGATTGTACTAGCAGGTACACCGCTTTCTTTCGCTATGTGTGATGCGGGTTTGCCTTGCTCTATTGCTTTCTTAAGGGAACTTACCAGAATTTCTCTATGATTCATATTGCGATATAGAAATATATGCTATCATTTCTTTATAGCAAATTCTTTGGGTTTCTGCCAACAGTACCACAGCAGTATTCACTTTTGTAAAAGTGGCGTGCAACCAGGGTAATTGCCAAAGTTACACACCAACATCTCTTTTTTCATTATGACACAGATCACAAAAAATCTGTTCCTTCTTTGGAGTTATTCAAGGAAAGTGCTACATGACGTAAGCGTTCAGCATTACAGAATTACGCTTAAAAGGGTAGAAAATGAGCAGTAATAATTTTTACCCTTTAACCGCCGAAACTTTAGAAAAACTCTACAAAGCCAACCTGACTGCGGCTGAATGGAGACTTTGGACTTACGGTGACTGCACACCTGAGAAAAAACAGGTTATTAGCTCAACTGTTTTGAGTTTTGGTGTTATTGCAACTTTTGAAGAGGTGGAGGTTTAGTCATGCCACGTCAGACAAAGTTGTCATTAGTACCGGATGCTTCTATGTATGGTGTAGAGCCTTCGGGCTTTTACCAGACACCTAACCACATGGCCATGAAAGCCATTCAAGCTAAGTTAACCAGTGCTGATTGGTGCGTGTGGAGTTATTTGCAGATGATTGACCCATTTGGCGATCGCTTTGTAGATATCCCCAATCCTCAAGAAATAGCAGAAACTGTGGGACTTAGCGAAAAATCCGTAAAACGGTCAATCCACAAGCTAGAAGAACTTGGTTGTTTAAGTGAAAAGCTTGTCATGTTTTTCAGGAAAGCTGAATATTCCAATCCAGAACGCCAAGTTAGAGACAACCTTAGAAACCAACTTGGTGGTCAAACCGAAGTTGTCACAGCCGTTGGCAGAATTGACCTTTTAACTGAAACAGAAATCATTGAGGTTAAACAGGTTTCTGACTGGAAAGCTGCATTAGGTCAAATTCTTACATACTCAGGATTTTTTCCAGAACACACCAAGCGGATTCACCTTTTTGGTGACTGTACACCTCAGAAAAAAGAGGTTATTTGCTCAACTGTTTTGAGCTTTGGCGTTATTACAACTTTTGAAGAGGTGGAGGTCAATCATGATTCCTAAACCTAAAAAAAACCAACAGGGTAATGTTGTAGGGGATTTTTACCCACTTCAAAGAGAAGAGTTAATCGCACTACGTAAAGCCAAGTTGATTAACAATACAGCTTTTGTTCATTTAGCTCTTAGATATGAAAACCCTTACTGTGACAGAGCTATTTCATTGATTCCCAAAGAGTTTGCTTTGAGATGGCAGATTCCCGAAAGTAGCGTCTATGAGGCAGTTGGAAAGCTTAAGTCATGTAATGCGATCGCTATCAAGTCCGGTAAACTAACCATCGAATGGACTGATTCTCAAGAAGACGATGATTCTGACAATCCAGAAAAAATTCTGGAATCCCAGAAAAAATTACGGAATCCCAGAAAAAATTCTGGAAGTTCAGAAAAAATTACGGAATCCCAGAAAAAATTACGGAATCCCAGAAAAAATTCTGGAAGTTCAGAAAAACAAGCTCCAGAAGGCTTGTCTAGCAAGGATTCCAAACCCTCTCAGACTATTCAGACTTATTCAGACTTAAAAGACACTACAGAAGACACGAATTGTGGTGTTTTGAAAAAGTTTGAGGAAAAGCTTAGATACTGCGGCATTCACCTGTATGTTTTTGATGAAAATTCAGAAATCAAGAATTATGCAGGTAACGGTATTAGCCCTAATCCCTTAATGAAAGGTATTCGAGAAATTCTTAAGGGAATGGAGGAGGAAGAAGCCGAAAGAGCGATCGCAACCTTTTTGACATGGCTTTCTACTGCTAAAAATGTCCGCTGCAAGTATGCGGCCTTTGCTTCTGCACTTCGTAGTAAATGGAAGGATTGATGATGAAATTTTTAGTTTTACTTTTTCCAGAGGGATCTAATCAATGCCTGTTGTGGGGTTGCTACGAAACACTTGAAAGGGCTGAAAAAAGCTGCAAAAGCTGGCTATATATTGAACTCAATGGCAGAACTTTAACTTTACCTATTCAAAATAATTGCGTTTTTGGTAGTTCACACATTAGAGGAAGTAAGTAATCATGGCTAAAACTAAATCTAAAACTGCTAAATCTGATGTTTGGTATGGAAAGTCTGACCCAGCTTGGGACGATGGATCAGCATTTCCTGAAATTTCCCTTAAGAATGGAAACGAGGTTGTTGTAGATGCGGGAATTTCCCTTAAGAATGAAAATGAGGTAGTTGTAGGTGAGGGAATTTCCCCTAAGAATGAAAATGAGATTGTTGTAGGTGCTGAAATTTCCCTTAAGAATGAAAATGAGGTAGTTGTAGGTGAGGGAATTTCCCCTAAGAATGAAAATGAGGTAGTTGTAGGTGAGGGAATTTCCCTTAAGAATCATAGAGGTTTTGCAATAGAAGATCGCATAGTTGATCTAAAAAATGAAGGTCGAACTGGAACAATCAAGATTTTAAGAAGTAGCTGGTTAATAGCTTCTTGGGATAACCAAAATGAAGGTATCTATTACTATGAACACATTTTAAAGATAGGCAGTTGCATATATTCAAAAACTGAGCAGCGTAGTGGTGTTGTTGTGAGCATTGGGCGTTCTGGCTTTTCTGTTGAATGGCAGGGATGGTTAAAGTGTGCTTACTCATTTTCACAAATCGAAGAATTGCAAATATCAAAAGTTGAGGAAGTTGAACGATGCGACAATTCGATGTCTGTTCAGGCGTTGGGGCTGGATTCTGCATTGCCGGCTTACAAGCAGGATGGCAACTCACCGGCACATCAGAAATTGACGGATACTGTGCCGATATCCTCAACAAGCGTTATTCCTACGTCCATAACTACGGAGACGTTAAAGACCTTGCCTTGCATGGAGGACTTGGACTTAAACGAGGAAAAATCGACGTTATCACAGCTTCCCCTCCCTGTCCCCCCTTCTCAGTCAATGGTCAGCGACTTGGGGCAGCAGATGAAAGAGACTGTTTCCCCGCAGTCCTCAAACTCATTGATAGATATCAGCCCAATTTCGCCATCATCGAAAACGTTGCTGGATTGCTCACCTGTCCCTATCAACCAAAAGACTCAAGGCTGTATTTCAGTTACATCCTGCAACAACTTTACAGAAGCGGGTACGATGCGGAATGGCTTTGTGTTACCAGCGGCCACTTTAGCGCCCCCTTCCTTAGAAAACGATTACTTTTGGTTGCCGTCTCCCAGCGCCTTATCATCGACTGGCAAAGGACGGCCACCTGGACAGAACAAGCAAGAAGCCGAATTGAAGAATCTAGGATTGATAGCCAGAGGAGAGGTGTTAAACCCGGTTATCCTCAGCGATTGGTACAATCTCCCTCAGAACTGGTTAGACCCCTCGGAATCAAGTCCGGCAATTCAGTTATTAGAAGACAGAGACAGGCAGCAGGAAATCTTCTCGATCCTAGAGTCGCAGCAGTTGCCGTTACCAGAGTCCAATACCTTGCCACAATCGCCAGCGTTAACTCCGACAACCACGACAAGCAAGAAGCAACTGTATAAAGCTCTTACTGTCAGACAGCCTCATGCTTCATTGTTTGGTTTTCATAAAGGCTTTGAAACTAGGGATAAAGCAACTAATTACAGGGGAGTAATACTAATTCATGCTGCCATTGAACATGATGATACTAGGTATTTGTACAGCACTCTTGCAGACCTGTTGCCACCTTATGAGGAATTGGTATTTGGTTCAATAGTTGCGATCGCTCAACTTACCGACTGCATCAAAATGACTGAAGAGTTTATTGCCGGGCAGTCAGAGACAGAATTAAGGTGTGGATTATGGGAAGTTGGCCGTTATGCCTGGAAGTTAGAAAACGTGGTAATTCTCAATGAACCAATACCAGCGCGGGGTATGCCTGGACTTTGGGAATTTGAGTTACCAATTACCAAGCCTGAGTTTAAAACTGGTGAATATATTCTCAATGGCAGAGTTGGGGAAATTATAGAGGATAGCCCTGGTGAATACTTCTCTGTTCAATATTCTCAGCAGGACTTAAAATGCTATTTCTTTGGGCAAGATGATGAGTTAATTAGTCAGTTAGCGTTGGTTAAACCCGCCCAAGGCATTGCACCACAGAAGCTTGTAGATCAATTCTTAAGGGAAAACTTGGTCACTGAGCTTTGTCGAAGTGCAGAACCATCAATTAAACCTGAGATTTCCCCCAAGAAAAAAATAGCATCGGGTAGCCTTGCACCGTATCTTGAAAATAAGAAGCTCAAGGATGGAACAATTGTTACTTATCCAAGGGTTCAAGGGGAAAGGGATAAATTTAACCATCTGCATTGGAACTGGGGTTATTACTACGAAATTAAGGTAAATGGTGAATGGAAGAATCGCAGTTTACCTACACCAGCCCGAATTGTTCCACAGGTAAAAATCATGATTGAAAATCATTGTCCAGTCGATGAAATAAAGGATTTTATTCTTCAGTGTAAAAATAAAAAAGGAGGTATTATTTTTGAGTAATCCCTTACGATTAGGGTACTTAAGGATGATCAGTAACACTGTGGAGCGCCTAACAAAGGGTTAGCTCCACAATTAAAGCGGGAATCAAAGAAATTTACTAGGATTAATTCTAGTGGGAAATTAAGAAGCGATGGCTGCGCCGACCAAAGGTATCGCTTCCAAAATCAGTAACTCCCCTATTTAGGGCTTGCTGATTAAAGCTGAAACCCTTGTATAAATAGTGATTGAAGTCTATAAATGGGAAAAAAGTGCAAGACAATCGGGTAAAATGGGTAAAAATCCTCACATAAATATAGAAAATGTATAAAAAAATTGAAACTCTACCTACCCCCATAGAAAAGTTTAAACTGCCATTTGAGGGACAATTGGCAGAAGATAATAGATGGGTAATAATGGCAAATTTAATTCCGTGGTCAGAATTTGAAGATGAATATGCGAAACAATTCACGATGGAAATGGGCGCACCAGCAAAGTCTTTTCGGATAGCCATAGGATCTTTAATAATCAAAGAAAGATTGGGTTTAAGTGATAGAGAAACAGTAGAACAAATAAGAGAAAACCCATATCTGCAATACTTTATAGGATTGAATAGCTATAGTAATAAAGCACCATTTGAGGCATCAATGTTAGTTCATTTTAGACAAAGAATAGATATAGAATTAGTGAGCAGAATGAATAGAAGCATGGTTAATAATAATGAAAATAAAATCAATGAGGAAGAAACAGAAAAAAAGTTATTAGTGTGGAAGCTGGAGAAGAAAAAATAGATGAAGATAAAAATCAGGGGAAATTAAAATTAGATGCAACTTGTGTACCAGCAGATATTAAATATCCGACAGATTTAGGATTATTAAATCAAGCAAGGGAGCAGACAGAAGAAATAATAGATATTCTGTATGAAGAATTGGATAAAAACGAAAATAAAAAACCAAGAACTTACAGAAATACAGCTAGAAAAGAATATCTAAACGTCGCTAAAAAACGAAGACCATCGAAAAAACAAAAAAGAAAAGCCATAAAAAAACAACTACAATACCTGAAAAGAAACTTAGAACATATAGATAGACTAATAGCACTGGGAGCCAAGCTTCCCTGTCTAAGTAGCCAAAAACATAAAATACTATTAGTGGTAAATGAAGTATACCGACAACAGTTATTCATGTATGAAAATAGTCTAACTCGTGTTGACGATAGAATTGTGAGTTTAACACAACCTCATGTCCGTCCAATTGTCAGGGGAAAAGCTGGTTCCTCAGTGGAATTTGGAGCCAAGTTATCAGCTAGTTGTTACGAAGGATATGTATTTTTAGACCGGATGAGTTGGGATAATTTTAATGAATCGGGTGACTTGAAAGCACAAGTAGAAGCGTTTAAAGCTGCAACAGGATACTATCCAGAATCAGTACACGTAGATCAAATTTATCGAACCAAGGATAATAGAAAATGGTGCAAAGAAAGAGGGATTAGAATTAGTGGACCACCACTAGGAAGACCACCAACAAATGTCAGCCAAGAAACTAAAAAGCAGGCACAATTAGACGAAAGAGATCGTAATTGTATTGAAGGTAAATTCGGAGAAGCCAAAAGGAGATATAGTCTTGACCGAATGATGACTAAACTTTCTAATACTTCAGAAACAGCCATTGCCATAACTTTTTTAGTCATGAATCTTTCCGCATTACTGCGGCGGATTATTATGACTTTTTTTTGTATCTATTTTAGAAAATACTATGTTTTTCCTATTTTTAGATTTGGATGATTAGAAAATATTATATTTACTCAAATTACTTCATATAATGAATTATGTTTTCACTTACAAGCATTGTTAATTGATTCTTGGTCTGGCTTAAATACGACTTTTTCAGCAAGCCCTATTTATTAAGTATAATATTAGTGTTCAGCTTCAATAATTATCATGAGTGGCTACCCTAAGCACTGGAAAGATTTAGCTAAATCAATCAAAGAAAAAGCTGATTGGTGCTGTCATAAATGTGGTCGTGTCTGCTTACGTCCTGGTGAAAAACCTACTAACACTATTAAACCCCGTGCATATAATCTACAGGTTCATCACTGGAATCGTGACCCCTCCGATAACAGACCTGAGAACCTAATTTGTCTTTGCAGTGGATGCCACCTTAATTATCATCGTGGTGGTAAAGGTAATGTTTCTGTGGGGCAATTGTCGCTGTTTGATATTTCAAAGTTTTAGGCAGTCACTTTGCACTATAAATATTTTCTTGGGGGAAACTTTGAGTAAGTCATGTCTACGACAGGCAAAGCGATCGCAACCTTTCACCCCATAAGTCAACGAAAAACTAGATTTCGTGTTAGGTATCGCCCCCATCAACGCCAAATTAATTTTCTTAAGGGAAATTGTTAAGACTAGGGGAAATACGGTATTACTTATGAGAATATAGCTATCTAGAAGGACTCTTCGGATAAGTAAATGAGTGACTCTACCGACACCGATGAAATAAATGCTCTTGTTTCCCTGGCCTTAACTGCTCCTGTCCCCCTAACTGAACACCCCGCTGCTGTCTATCTTTCGAGTCTGTCCCCCGGTTCTCGTCCAACTATGAGGCAAGCTCTAAATGCGATCGCTCAAATTCTAACGGGTAATATTTGCGATGCCCTCACCTTGGACTGGGCTGCACTCAGATATAAGCACACAGCAATATTAAGGAGTATATTAATGGAAAGGTACGCACCAGCTACAGCTAATAAAATGCTGAGTGCATTAAGGAGAGTCTTGAAAGAAGCTTTGCGCCTGGAATTAATTGATGCTAAAGACTTTGCTAAGGCGGTAGATATCCCTAATATTAAGCTTTCTAAAGAATTGCGGGGGCGTTGTTTAGCAGCTGGTGAAATTAATGCCTTAATGCAAGTATGTTTTGCTGACCCTACTCCCATCGGTTATAGAGATGCAGCGTTAATTGCTATTTTGCGGGGTACTGGTTTACGTCGTGGGGAAGCGGTGAATTTAAACTTGAGTGATTTTATTGAGGGGGCAATGAAAGTCTGCAATGGTAAAGGTGGCAAAGACCGGACTGTTTATTTACCAGATAATGCCTTGCCGATTGTAGAAGATTGGTTAGAAATTAGAGGGCGGGAAGCTGGGGCGCTGCTATGTCATATTAATAAATCCGGGGCGGTTTCTTTGAGGCAACTGACACCCCAATCTGTATTATTCATTTTAGAAAAGCGTGGTCAAGAAGCTGGTGTAGATAATTTCTCGGCTCATGATTTCCGCAGAACTTTTATTTCTGACCTTCTAGACTCTGGTGTAGATATTGTCACAGTGCAACGGTTAGCAGGCCATGCTTCACCGGAATTAACATCGAGATATGACCGCCGGGGTGAAGAAACCAAGCGTCAAGCGGTGCAGTTTATTAGTGTTCCCAGACGGAAATAGTTGTAAAATATTTTACTGTGAAGCTGTAATCACTCTTTACTATAGGAATCCGGTTTGATTCTTGTTCATTATACTGAGACTCAATCGTTGATTAGATGGGGTTTACGGTTTACAGCTTGTATGGCTTACGCCACGCTACGCTATCAAAAATCAAATAGTAGTCCTATATATAAAAGGGAATAGGAATTGGTTAGCTTTTTTAATCAGGTTTGAGCCAGTTTTCTACTTTTAAATTAGGAACACGGGAAAATTCACGAATATTGGCAGTAATAAGAATTAAATTTAGGGTGTATGCTTGGACAGCAATTAATAAATCATTACTACCAATGGGAGTTCCAAGACGTTCCAAGTGCGTGCGAATTATGGCATAATTATGATCTATATCGGGTGTTAAGGGCAAGACAGGAATTATACTAAAAGCTAGGTCAATTCGTTGTTTTAATCTGAATGAGTTGCTTTTTGGAGCGCCAAATCGTAATTCACAAGCTACAATGATGCTGGTACAAATTTTTTCTTCACCAACATCTTGAATTTGAGAAAAAATCTTACCTGTTGGGTGTTTGATAAAATCAGAGAGTATATTGGTGTCGAGTAAGTAAGAATAAGACATTTTTACAGTTCAATATCATCTAAGGGTAATAATCCTTCATCCACGTCGGAAAAGTCTTCTTCGATGTCATCTAAGGTGGCAAAGATTTCGAGAAGGGATTTTTTCTTGTAGGGTTCAATAATCAATTTTCCGTCTTCTTGTCGGATGATTACTTCTGTTGTTGATAGGGTTAATTCTTGAGGAATTGTTAAGGTTTGGGTGTTTCCTTCTTGAATAAGTTTGACGTGATATTCTGTATTCATTTTAATTATCCTCTTTTTGATTGTGGTTTTCTGGGGTTAGGGGATGGGGACTTGGCGTACATCTATTTTACCTGTGACGGCATTGGTAATTAAGAGGGTGTTTGAAAAGTCTAAATTCATACTCCCGTGGGCGATTAGAAATCGCGGCTACACAGACAAAACCCACCTTCGTGGGTTCAAAAGCCCTAATTTTCCGTTAGTCCACGGAGGTGGACTTCGTTTGTGTAGTAGCGAATTATATTCGCCAAAAACTTTTCAAACATCCTCTAAGGAGGTGGGATATTCTTTTAAACGAGATTTAGTTAAACAACATACATTTCTAGTCTAGTTACAGGGAACTATGAAGATAATTAATGTAGTTGATCTCGGATTTTATCGGGAATCATGGAAAAAATTTTAATCATCTGAGTTAAGAGGAGGAATTTGTTCAGCAGTTAATGTCACAACTTGACCATCTTGCCAAATGCTTATTGATTCTCCTAAACGGCGGTGTCTTTCTATAGCTTTCTTCATAGCAAGTTTAACCCCTGCGTCTATTTGGCTAGATAATTTCTCAGGAATTGGTTGATTTACAGAAATTGGCTTATTCATTAGTGGTAATTTGTCTCCATAGTTGGGGTTGATAAATTATAGACTCTTGATTTAAAGGGCGTTCAGCTATTATCTGCAAAGTTGGATGAGAGTTATCGTAAATAATCCAGCGATGGCATAAAGGTAAGTATAATTCAATTAAGTTCTTTCTACCTCGTTCATAGCGACGGCGAATAGTATCTTCTGGGATGTTGTGACCGCCACTTTCTACCCGTCTGCGTACTCTTGCAATGGCTAATTCAGGACTTTGTAACCAAAAATAAATTAGGTTGATAATATAACCTTTATCTTGACATTCTCTCAAGAATCGGGCAAAGTTACGGGCTGCCAAAGTTGTTTCAAAGGCAAAATCAGCGTTAGCATTTACCAGAGTTTTTAATCTTGCTAACATTAATCGTCCGGCTTGAACTGCTACGGATTCAGGGTTAAAAGGCGAAAGTCCGGCGGCTATTTCATCAGCGTTGACGTATTCAAATACTTCTAGGAAGTAGGGAAGGATTTGTAATGCGGCGGTAGTTTTACCAGAACCGTTTGCACCGCCGATAATGTATAAGTTGGGCATTATTTTAATTTTTCAAATTTCAAGGCGGTTCTATTGCTAACAACCACCGGCTAAATTCGGCTGGATACTGTGATGATAAATATTTACAAGCGTTATCGTCACTCAATTTAGTAATTATTTAAAATGGATTTTCTTACTATTTATTATACACTTTATGGGCGGGTTTTTAAATCAAAGTTCAGCAATTTTTATCACTGATTTAACTGATTTAAGGATTTCACGGAATGAACGATATGACAGTAAATGAAAGGGTTTAATACCCCAACCTTTAGTGGAAAATGGGCTTCCTACCGCCTCACCGGATAATATAATCCGTCTTGAGGCTGAAATTTCCACCCCAACCCACTTGGGTCACGATTTCTCGACCAACTGATAAATTCCTGTTCGCTCTTGGTTTCCCGTTCTGTAAGTAAGCTTTGGGCAGTAACCCCCAATCTCTGCGCCAAATTCTCTTGGGCAAATGATTCTATTTCTACAGGTGGTTGTTGATACTGATAGGCATATCCTGAACGCCGGGGTCTAGAGTTACCACCACTATATTTACCAGAAGCAAACGCCCGTTCTATTTTCTCTAACTGTTTACTAAGAACTTCCAGTTTAGTAGCCACCAGTTGATCTTGTTGACAAAGGTGTGTTTCCAGTTCCCCCAGTTTCTCCTCCACCTGCTGTAATTCGGTGGTTGCTTCCAGTTCCATGCTGCTATCAAACTGTGAAATCAATTCCTGTAATGCTTGTAATAACGCCGTTGTGTGACCGTTGCGGTGAATCTTGGCTAAATTGCGTACTATAGGGATTAGTACAGTAGGTACGCGAATCATTTCACTGGGTGGGGTCTTGTTGGCAGTCATGATATCTGTAGTTGATATCGAATATTGTAAACTGAATGGTAAATTTCCCCTAAGAATTTAGCGCAATCGTTAGGGCGCTTTGACTGATCCACATTTATAATCTCACTGTGCGATCGCTCTCCATTCTTAAGGGAAACTAATGATTCATAACCTGAACATGACAGACACCGAATATG
This sequence comes from Anabaena sp. EIM26, assembly GCF_057568715.1. Classification (NCBI taxonomy): domain Bacteria; kingdom Bacillati; phylum Cyanobacteriota; class Cyanophyceae; order Nostocales; family Nostocaceae; genus Anabaena; species Anabaena sp. EIM26. The sequence continues at coordinate 18,350 of NZ_JBWNLG010000005.1, forward strand.
CCCAATTAGCAGCGTCGGGTTATGATTCTAATTTAGAAATTGAACTTATGCAATTAGGTGAAACTCAGCAGGAGGCACGGAAATTAACGCGGATTGTGGGATTAACCAAAGATAAATCCCCAGAAACCGACAATGAGGAAATTTATGCGATACTCCATTTCAGCAGTTATCGCTGCACTCCAAAATAGTCTGAGTACTTTTAAATATCTTGGCATTTTGCACCCGTAACCCCATCTCACTAACTGAATCTGAAAATATCTATCGTGTTAAAAAAATACATTCCTTTGGTTGCTCGTTCATTTTTAGCCGTGATTTTTATTTACACTGGCTTGAACAAAGTGTTGAATTTCTCTCAGACAAGTGAGTCTATGGCTAAAGCTGGACTACCAATAGTAGGAGTGCTACTAGTTTTTACAATTGCATTTCAAATTTTAGGTGGATTGTCCATTATTCTCGGCTACAAAGCGGAAATTGGCGCGATTCTACTCATCATTTTTCTGATTCCCGCTACCATTGTTTTTCATAATCCTTTTGCTGATCCTAGTCAATTCAATAATTTTTTCAAAAACTTGTCGATTATCGGTGGACTGCTCCTAGTCCTTACTTATGGATCTGGTTCTCTCAGTTTAGATCAAAGCGAACGCTAAAAAGTAGTAGTGTATGATACAGTTTTTTGATGAATTTAATATCTTGTAGGCTAGATGTAGCAACCTGCAATACTAATGATGTGAAGCCAAGATACGAGTAAAAACCTGCAAGATGGTCTGGAATGGAAACCATTGCTATATCTACGTTATAGGCTTTTTGTTGTCTAAATAGAATTTGTGCATGAATGCACTGGCATTTTGACCCCATAATTGCTTTTCGCCTACCAAAGAGAATTACAACAACTGTTTGGTAGAATGCTCATATTGCCGTCTCTAAGCCAGTGTTTACAAGAGTTTCAGCCAATGGGCTTTCAAAGCCGCTCATCGTCACAGCCATAAAAACTGTAAACAAATTTAATAAATACTTCGGTTTTTGTAGCGATACATACCCAAGATTTACACTCTCCTGTCAATTTTACTTGATAATTGCTGAAACCTATATAGGACAGGAGTTTTCAGACCATCTTGCAGGTTATTACTCATATCTCGGCTCGATACCTAATCAGTCAAACCTGCAATCAAGGGATTTTCAAACCAGGATTAAATGCAACTATAATTCTGCTTCAGCCAGGATTAAATGCAACCAACCTGCAATCATCGGTTTGAGCCAGAATTATCTGCAACTATAAAAGTAAAAGAAACGAACGTTTTCTTAACTGCCACACTAGTAAGACTTAGAGAACCTAAAATCGTTTGTTTTCGAGTTAAAAAACTCGGTAAAGAATTCTATCCCGATCTACCCACACTACGATTCACTTCCTTTGTTTTTTTGCCAATCTTCCAATGCACCCATGACAAAACTAGCAGCAGGGTGGCTGAGAAATTGCTCGAATGCTTTAACACTACCTACCTTCAACGCACTGAGTATCCGTGCTGTTAAATTAGGGTTGTTTTCAATTCGTGCGATCGCCTCAGTAGCCAATACCATTTTACCCGTAGTCGTATCAGTAGGATAGGTTTTATCTAACTGCTCAAGTAATGCCTGAATCTCTGCGGCAGCTTCGGCAAGGTTTTGTTTTTGTTCTGGGTTATTGTAGTAATCTCCTTCAACGTAAGTACCTTGATCATTGACGTGGGTTTCACGATAATCCCTGTCCGCTTTAATATTGCGATCGTTGCTCACTTGACTAACTCCGTTTACATGAACGTTAGGACTTTTTAAAGCCGTATTTACCATACTTCCTAAACTAGCAATTGCAATTCTATTATTTTTTTGGATCTTCTGGGTTATTGTCCCAATCTCCTTCAACGTAAGTACCTTGATCATTGACGTGGGTTTCACGATAATCCCTGTCCGCTTTAATATTGCGATCGTTGCTCACTTTATTAATTCCGTCTATATGAACGTTAGGATTTTTTAAAGCCGTGTTTACCATATTTTCTAAACTAGCAATTCTATTATTTTTTTGGAAGCCAGCAAAGGCACCGGCAAAATTGGACACGCTGCAAATAATAAGCCATCTATCGTGAATTGTGAGCCAGTCGAGATTCGCAGTAGAAATTGGTTGGGAAACTTCTACAGGTTTTACCTGGTAAGAAGTATCTAATGCTTGCTCATTTTCCTTAGAAGTAATAGGAATTATTACATCACAGGATTTTCCCTCAAAACTATACGTCACTTTAATTTCAGTAAAGTCAGATGAAGCAACACCTTCAGGAATATCCATTACATACTGACTATGAGATCCCTCAATAAAAGCACTTTTGTCACCAAAAATAGCTTCAACTCTCTGAACTATTTGGTCTGGATAATCTCTTAAACTACTAAAAGGTATCTTTCCATTCAAACTATGATCACTCTTATATGGCTCTACCATATCTACTAAAACTCTTTGATCACCTGGTATCTTTCCTGGATTAAAAATCTCCGTAACAGGATTTTGAGACAATTGGAGCGACTCAGCAGTGGAATCATCATCATTAATGAAATTAGGAGAAAAATTGCTTAGAAATTTTGATGGATTCTCAGATACAAGTACTAGGTTTGAAGTTACACCATCAGGGGTATGTATACACATACTTTCTATCTGCTGCGGAGTCCAAACTTGTTTCTGATACCCAAAGTTTGGATCAATTCCTTTGAAATATTGCACTTCTCCATGTTCATCAACTACAACCTCAGTGAGGTTAATACCGTGAAAGCCATGATTAGGATAAAAATGTGAATCCAGATAATATGGGTCGCCAACAATCGTGACTTCATGATGCTTAGTAAGCGCTTCTTTAATATCCTGAAGTTTATAGTTATACCACTGGGATGGAGTATCCAAGTCTTTAAGAACATCACAGACAGCATAATGCCAATTCGTCTGCCCATTCTCGTCCATATTCTCTTTTAACGCTTTGAGGTATTTCTCCTGAAAAATGGGATTATCAGAGAAAGAATTTCCTATATTTGGATGATTCATCTGAACCTTGTTTTCTAACACTTCTAGAGCGCAGGTTGAACCATCTTGCGGATCGGCAATCGATTCTATCAATGTACCTTGCAAGTCAAATTGCTCATTTATTTTCTCTACTTCATTCTCAATATGATCAGGATTTACTTGGTTTGTCTGTTCAATCAATCCATCTAAGTAAATACCATATTGAACACTATAGTCCCAACTTTGTTCATTGCTTATTTGTGTACCATTGGTAAAGTCAGGGAAATAATTATCCGAATCTAAGTCAACACCATATTGAACACTATCATCCCAGTTATCGCTAAGAGAGTGCAATGACTGATCTCCATAAACATCCTCCCTAGTATATAAATCATATTCTGGGTGATCGAGATCGCCTGAAATCAGTGAAGATAAATCAGTGCAATTATCTGATAACTGGTCAGGCTCACCTAATATTCCATCTGAATATTCATCAGGTTGACCAAAAATAGAAACTATATTCTCCAAATTCTCTAAATAAGGATCGTTCATGGTAAAAAGACTCCATATCAAAAATTCTGGGTTCAGTTGGAGGTAAAAAAGATTGGAAATGGTTGTGTATCCATGACCGTATGCGAGAATGTACAAGAATTTAACTCCAACGGCATGGGCGATTATCGTTATCGAGAGTCAGAATGTACTTGGTATAAATTTTGTCTCCTCAAAACTTTTCAAACATCCTCTAAACTCCAGTTACAAAATACAGATTATTAATAATAGTTAATATTATACACCATGATAATCGTGTTTTTTTCGCTACTATGAAGTAGTATTCGAGACTCAGATTTTGTATAACTCCCTTGGAGCAACATTCTAGCAATCAAATTGATAAGCATATGGAACTAGGATATTTGGTGTCTCCTGTTGGTATTGCAGTAAGTAGTGTCATAGGAAAAATTATTGACTACAATTACACACAACCCCAAGCACATCGCCTTCGAAAAGAGGAACTAAAACAGCAATACGAACAGAACATAACTAAATCTTTTATAGATTCTAACAATAAGATATATGAACAACAAATCCTTGAACACTTAAAGTTAAGTTTTTCTATTTCTACAAAAAAAGTTTTTACCGATTTAGCTAGAGAAGATGCAAATAGTCCTTTTTTTGATGGGATAGAAGAAACTTACAATGTTCTAAATGGGTTGCATAAAGAGACAGATTTGCCAATCATTTTAGTATCTCCTTTTTGGGATAATACTAAACCTAAAAACATAAATGACTCAGGAGGGTATGTCGATTTTCGTACCGCTTTTAATCGCTCTTATAGTTGGGACAATCTAGCATCTAAGCAGGATGGTTACTTTAAACGACCTTTATATCAAACAGATCGGGATATAAATTATATCTATAGTTTACTTTCTGATATTCCTACTATCCTAGTACATGGAACAATTCAAGGGGTTCATTCACCTCAACAGTACGTTCAAAGAATTCACCCTCATATTACATCTTGGAATTTATTTCCATATCAAGAGGGTAGTTATACAACCCTAGATTTAAGGTTTTTCCCTTTTGAACTTCCTATCGGAAATGGGAAGAGTCTTGATATTAATATTTCTAGGGAAATGGGTGAATACAGTCTAAATTTGCAAGATACTGTCAGTAAGTATTTAGCAAAAGCCATTGGGTTGTTAAGTTCTTTTTATCATTTGTATCGTTTTGAAACTCGCCCTAATTTACAACAATTTGACCTAGAAAATGAGCAAGAATTAGAATTTTTATCCCTTCAGGTCAGTGAAATTTATGATTTTCTAGCTCAAAATAACCCTAAAAAAGTCAACTATTACGAACTTGAAAAGTCTACAATATCTTTAGAACGTGACCTCCACGAAATAAAACGCAATAAAGCATTAGCTTCAGAACGCAACTCCAAGGTTGATTTAGAAACAACTAAAATTTATTGTTGGTTTGCTGAACGATTAGAAAAAATAGCTAAAACCATTATTGAATTTGAACAGCAGGAATGTATCGCTGATTATAAATCTCTTGTCGATACATTAAAAGAATCAAGAAAAAACCTACTAGATATAGATAATCAATTTAGATTCTTGATTATTGGAGATTTTAACAGTGGAAAGAGTACGATTCTTAATGCTTTTTTTGAACAAAGTTTACTACCTATGGGAGCAACTGCTACTACTGCAATTCCTACTTTTATTAAATATGGTGAACAGGAAGAGGTGATAGTTTACAAAAAAGATAGCAAAGAAGAACGATTGAACTTTGAACAATATAAAAATAAATACACGCTCAACTCAAAAGAAGTAAAAAATCAAATCAAGAATGTATTTAAGTCAGTGGGAGGCTGGCTAAATCCTCTAGACTATGCTGAACTTTATTGTCCGATTGAAGTTTTATCAAGAGGAATAGAATTTATTGATACAGCAGGATTAAATATTACAGAAGAAGAAAATAAAAAAACATTTTCCTACATTCAACAATCTGATGCTATTCTTTTTGTTTTATCGGCAGATAAAGCATTTACTAAGCAAGAAAAAGATTACCTAGAAAGTTTACTTGGAATCAGGCAAGAGATTGAGGATAATGAAAACCAGCCACAATTAACACAAGGTGAAAGCACGTTTTCAAAAAACATAAGTATAAGTACAAAGCCAGTCAGACCAATTTTTTACTTGATTAATAAATGGGAAAATATTGGAAAAGATGAAATAAAAGAAATCCATGAAACTTTTGTCGAAACATTCTGTAATTGTTTAAATATAAATGAAGATGAAGCAGAAAAAATGTGGGGAGATACAGTATTTGATGTTTATGCTAAAACAGCCTTAGAAAATTTAAAGGAAGGGAAATCAATTGACGGAACTGGAGTTAAGGAATTGCAAAAACGACTTGATGATTTTTTGATGAGTAATGAAGTATTAAAAACTAAATTATCACAAGCTGTTCAAATAGCAGAAATCGTTAAATCTCAAATTGCTTCAAAATCCAATTATAGATCAATTTTGCATGAACCCACTGATGTTTCTAATGAAGCAAAGATAAAGCATTTACAAGCCTTACAAGATAATATTTCTGTTCAAGTGGAGATAATTGAGGCTAAATATAATGAAATAGTAAATATATTTGACTGACTCTAAATTTTTTCTCCTATCAATCTATTTTACTATTTTGTACTATATACAATTAAAAGTCCATGCTTTCTAAATATGAAAGTAAATAATTAATCAATCAATAATGAGGTTTACTACCATGCATGATCAAAATACTGCATTTAACTTAGAAGGAACAAAAGTACGTCCTTGGTTTGCTAAAAAACTTGAGGAAATGGCTGAAATAATTGCTCAATCTGAACAAAACGCAACAAAGACAGGAGCATCAGGAGAATTAGCATTATCTGCTTTCATAAAAAATTTAGATAAAGAAATTGAAAGATTAAAAAATGGTAAATTTCGCTTCTTAATTATTGGAGATTTTAATCGTGGGAAGAGTACGATTCTTAATGCTTTTTTTGAACAAAGTTTACTACCTATGGGAATAACTGCTACTACTGCAATTCCTACTTTTATTAAATATGGTGAACAGGAAGAAGTAATAGTTTACAAAAAAGATGGGAAAGAAGAAAGATTGAATTTTGAACAATATAAAAATAAATACACGCTGAACTCAAAAGAGGTAAAAAATCAAATCAAGAATGTATTTAAGTCAGTGGGAGGCTGGTTAAATCCTCTAGACTATGCTGAATTTTATTGTCCGATTGAAGTTTTATTGAGAGGAGTAGAATTTATTGATACAGCAGGATTAAATCATACAGAAGAAGAAAATCAAAAAACATTTTCGTACATTCAGCAATCTCACGCTATTCTTTTTGTTTTAGCCGCAGATCAAGCATTTACTCAGCAAGAAGAAGATTACCTAAAGAGGTTACTGGGAATCAAGAAAGAGATTGAGGATAGTGAAAACCAACCACAATTAACACAAAGTGAAAGCATACCCTCAAAAAACAGAGATATAAAGCAAGTCAGACCAATTTTTTACTTGATTAATAAATGGGAAAATGTTGGAAAAGATGACACAGAAGAAATCCATGAAGAATTTGTTCAAAAATTCTGTGGCTGTTTAGATATAAATGAAGATGAAGCAGCAAAAATGTGGGGAAATACAGTATTTGATGTTTATGCTAAAACAGCCTTAGAAAATTTAAAGCAAGGAAAATCTCTTGACGGTACTGGACTAAAAGAATTTCAAAAAAGACTTAGTGACTTTTTAATTCATGAGCGATTAATAACAGAATTATTGCAAACTGTTGACATCGCAAAAATTGTCGTAATTGAGGTAGCGTCAAAAATTTATGAAAGATTACTTGTACTTGAAGATAATGTAAAAACTTTGGAAGAAAAAATTGAAAAAACTAAGCCTTGTATCGCTCTCATGAAAAAAAATATTCAGATTTTAGAGGAGAATATAACAAACAAAAGAGATTATTGTATTGAAAAAGTAGCAGGAGAATATAAAGGATATTTTTCTGAATTAGTCATTAACTTTGACAAAGATTTTGAAATGCCTTCAGTCTCTGGTCTTAAAGATAACCAGCGTGAAGAATACACCAAATGTTTAGAGAATAAATTAACAGAATATCGGCAAGAAAAGCTGGAGAACTGGCATAAAATCAGCAAAGGTATAGTCTCAGATGCTTCCAATACTTTAAGAGATTCATTTGTCAAAGAAACTAATGACTACAATCAACAAAGAGATAAGATTAGAGAAATTCTTAATAAAGGAAATTTCAATATTGGGAACCAGACAGGGTTATCAATTGGTCAAAATAGTTCATCAGAAAAATTATCATTAAGTACGGTTGGAGGAGGTGCAACAGTAAAAATGATCTTGAGCGCAACTGGTGGGACATTCGGTACAGCAACTGCAGCCGCAGGAACAGTTGTGCTATCAAATATTTACTTCGGCACACATATAGGGCTAATTGGTGCTGGTTTAGCTTTAACTCCTGTAGGATGGGCTTTATTAGGTGCTAGTGTTGTTCTCGGAGGAGGAGGTTTTGCTTGGTGGCAAAGACGCGGAGAAGTTCAAAAGTTTCAGGAAAAAATGCAAGCAGAAGTCAAAGAAGCATTTAAGCAATTACTTGAAAAAGATAAGGTTGAGACTCTTAAAGAGCAAGTGAGAGAATTATTTAGTCCTTGTGAAAATTCAGCTAAATTAATGAGAGAAGACGTTGAATCTCTAGAAAAATCTCTTGATAATCTGTTAGAAAAGAAAAGAACAACTTCAGTTGACACCGAAGCTGAGAAAAAACGTTTGCAAACCTTAGTAGATAACATTTCTACTCAATATAAAACAATAGAAGACAGATATAATAAGATAGCTTTAGATCAATCTCAAAGAAGTTAACCATTTTAATGTACTTACTTTTTTAGGCGTAGTTTGCTAAACTATCTATTCTTTAGCGGACTACACTTTCCCATAATTTCATTATAAATGAAACCTATAAAGTAGTTGCTATCGAATCTAAGTTTCTAAGATTTATTTGTTCCTTGTTTTATTTAAAATCTTATTGTATTCCGACTTTTGTTCAAAATGCAATCCTCTATAACAATTTCAAAATCCCTCAAACACACCTGTCAATTTCTCAACGAAAAAGAACATCAGCAACTGGCAAAAGACGTGGAATTAGTCTGCCAACAATTAGTTAATCCTCACTTTGGAATAGCTGTAGTTGCTCCCTTTAATTTTGGTAAATCTACTCTAATTAATGCCTTATTAGGTAGAGAAATTATGCCAACCAAAATGATTAGAACTACTGGAACAGTGATTAGTGTTAAATATGGAACAAGCTTAACAACTATTATTACCTTAACATCAGGTAAAGTAATTAGAAGTAATGATACGGAAATTCTTAAAGAATTTGCTGTCTTGAATCGTAAAGGAAAACGTAGAGAAGATGTAATTTCTGTAGAAGTTTTATATCCCCATGAATTGCTAAAAAATGGAGTAGAACTTTTTGACTTACCTGGAACTAATGATAGTGAAGAACAAGATAGCTTAGTACGTGATAAATTGTTACAAGTAGATTTAATCATTCAAATACTAAATGCTAGACAACCTTTTACAAAAGGAGAAAAGGAAACACTTGATAAGTGGTTATTGAATAGAGGGATTAAAATGATTATTTTTGTCCTGAATCGGATGAATGAATTAGAAAATAAAAATGATAAAAATGAAGTGTATAATGAGGTTAATTCAACTGTACAGAGTTTCCCATCAGATTTACCTCAAGGTTCAAAAAAACTGTACCGTGTTGATGCACTTCCTGCTATTAAAGCACAGCAAAAACGAAACATTTGGAAAATTATTACAAGTGGTATCATAACCTTTGAATCAGTTTTATTCACTATAATCTCTATTCAAATAAAAAAAAGTAATCAAACTAGATTAGTTCGGGTGATTGCTATAGCAAGTCAAGTTAAGCCTATTTTAGAAAACAAAGCAAATAATTTAATTAAGGAACTTACAGATGATGAATATATCAGAAATATTGCTATTGAAAAAGGAAAGCAGAGAGAATCATATCTGAGGGGAGAATTCAATAGGAGAGTAGAGGCTTATCGAAATTGGTTATCATTAAATAACCTTTTAGGTAGTTATCAAGATAGGGCAGCACAAGCTTTAGAAACAGGGGTGTTTAATAATTGGCAAGATAGTAAATTTCAAGCAACTATTATTAGTTATATTCGATCAATTGAAGAGTGGGCTAATTATTCTTGTGAAGAGTTTTATGCAGACAGACCTAGCAAAATAAACTTATCATTACCTAGTTGCCCTTATATATCCCTACCTCAGCGTCAAGAAAGGAATGTTAGTCAACGTATTGGTGATATTTTCAATGGTGGGGAAAATAGAAAAAGATTAGATGAAGAATATGAAAGAAAAAAATGGCAAGCTTATAAAAGTGCTGCTTACAACTATTTATATGAATTCAGTAAAGAAACTCTAGCATATCTCAATCAATATGAAAAAAATGTTGAATCATTAATAGTTTTCCCCATTCCACCAGAATCATCTACAGTTATGCAAAAACGTTATTATTTAAACGATTTAAATTCTTCCCTAAATGCAATTAAAAGTATAGAATCCTTTACAATCAAAACTAACACATATATATTCAATTGGTTAGAACAATTTATTTTTTTTCTCTTATTTTGTAAAAATTGTCTCTACCTTTTATTTAGGGCTTGCTGAATAAACATAAAACCGAGACAAATCAATGATTTGATGAGGATAGAAAGTGAAAAAGGTGTAAGAAGAGGTGAAATGAGCAATCGAACGAAAAGTTACGCTAAGGCTGTAACCCATACTGGATAAGCATTCTGTCAATCAATATTTTTGCCAATTCTCAACGAACCAATTAACCCAAAGATTATTTGGTACAACAATTTCATACGGCACAGCAGTGGTTTGAGGCTCCTAAATTTCAGAGACTTCAATTGGTACAGGTTTCTCGTAGGTAAAGAGGATGTTACAAACAGGTCATCAAATCCTTAGCGTAAGTTTCGGAATGGATGCTCATTTCACTCCTCTACTTTGTCGATATTTGAGATTGACATAATTTACGTTTTCTTTACTGCCGTACCGATAAGCCTTAAAGAACGGTAAACCGTATGTTTTCTAGTTAAAAAACTCGGTAAAGAATTCAAAGTTAATCTATCAAATTTTCAAATGAGTTTTTTAACAAACCTCTGTCAATACTGAAGACTCAGTTCTGGCAAAGCGTTGAGTCTATTTGCAAATAATCCTGGTCGAAACGGATGATTGCAGGTTGGTTGCAATTAATTCTGGTTCAAAAGAAATTATAGTTGCATTTAATCCTGGTTTGTAAATGCCTTGATTGCAGGTTTAGGGATTTATAATTGCAGTAAGCGATCGCCCTTAGTAGAAAAAATTTCCCCTAAGAAAAAGTTTCGTGCGTATTTTGGGAATTATAAAAATAGCATTTACCAAAGAAAGCCATGTTTAAAGGATTTGGGCGGAAAAAACCCATCGTTGAGGATAATGAACTATTTACAGGCATCGTTCAGCACCCAGTTACACAACTTTGGCAGACATGGATTAGCTTTACTGGTAATGACATCCAATCCAGTGCATCACAGCCCACAATAACCAAGATGATGCTGATAAGATAGCCAGAGCGATCGCTAATGCTTGGACCGAAAGAAAATATAAAACTGGTGAAGAAACCACAGCTTTTATTAAGTCTTTGCCCACTGATGCCCCAGTAGATTCATTACCCCAAGATATTGTGATGCAACTGAGTAAGCAGGTGTTCAAGTCAAGAAAATAATTTGAGTAAGTTAGCGACGTTTGCGACTGACTACGCTATTTTTCCCTTAAGAATTTGGTAGAAGCGATGCCTTCGACGAGCGCAGCGATCGCTCCTCCTAAATTCTTGAGGGAAAAAACTGGCATGGCGATCGCTCAAAGTTAACTCTATTATTCTGGACTATTCCAAGCTTGTATTGCCTCAATTGCAATACCAACAGGTGGAAGTAATACTTTTACAGTTTCAATATAAGCAGCTTTTCCTGCTGCTTCTAACCTTTGTTGTAAGCTAGGTGTATTTTTAATAGCTACTTCAATGGTTTTGTAGTTATTAAGTTGCGGTTGACGTTCCTTTGCAGCATTTACTGCTTGCCTTGCGTCAGTGATAGAAGGGTTATTTTGCTCAAAATAATTCAGTAAATCAGTTATTTCTTTAGCTATCTCTGTTAAATTTTTCTTTTGCTCAGGATTATTATAGTAATCACCTTCAACATAAGTGGCATTATCTTTAACAGTTGCTTCTCGGTAGTCTCCACTACCCATCTGAATTATGCGTTCACTTGTCATAATTTCACATCTATGTACTCACTGGTATTATAGCAATATTCATTTGGAGAATAAAAATGATACTAGAGGATTTTTTTCAAAGATTTGTAAAAAAGATTATGTATAAGTTATAGCTCAAAGTAAGATATAGCAATACATTACTAAGTTAGTACATTTTTGTTAAAACTTATACAACCCCTTATGGTAAAAACGTTGTTTTTCTAGACTATTTAAATCTGGGTCTACCGATCCCTTTATGCAAAATCCGGTTTAAAATCCTTGCAAGCCTTGTCCTGTAAGGGTTTTATTCGGAATAATGGCACAAAATCCTATAAACCTTGCCCTGTAAAGGTTTCACCATAATAAATGGTTAATTACCATAAGGGGATCAGTAGAACCTTAAACCTTTATGATAATCAATTGTTAAAAGCTGAGGTAAGATATGGAAAGTGAACGCATAATTCAGATGGGTAGTGGAGACTACCGAGAAGCAACTGTTAAAGATAATGCCACTTATGTTGAAGGGAATCTAAATATACAAACAACACAGAATTTTGAAGAAATAAGTCTTAAATATTTAGAGTCACAGTTTCAATATACAAGCATAATAAATAGTCGATTATTAGATTTTCTTAAACACAAAAGACTATTAGTTTTAGGTGGAGAATTAGAGACTAGCAAAAATGAATTGGCTTTAGATTTAGCTTTACTTCTCGCTAAAGATATTGATAAAAATATCACTATTCTACAGTGGAGACGCAGCTTAAATCAAAGTCTTGTAGATATTAATCTGGAACTCCAAAAAAGGGAGTCCCCTGCCATATTTATTTTAACGGATATTACTCCTCAAGATATTGGTTCTAATTGGCTGAATCAATTGAATAAAGGTAACTCATTAGGTCAACATTACATTATAGCTACTACAGATGTAAGTTTTTCTAGCTGGAATTTAGGAGAAAATGGAAGGTATTTTTTCCCTGAGCTAAAACCAGAAAATATTTATGATACTGAAGCTTTAATATCTGAGTTTGACAATCAACTGAACAGGTATGAATTAGAAAGAGAATTAAAACTTTGTTTAAAACAAGAGCAGTATCAACAACAGAAAAGGTTATTAGTTAGTAATTTAAAAACACCAAGAAATTTACTACGGTTTATAGAACTATTTCGTAAGGAAGTTGAGCGAGTTGGTCAGTTATCAGAAGAACAGAATCAAGATACGCTCAAGCTAATTAACATAAAGGAACTAATTAAAACTGTCAAAGGGGATGAAGAATTTATTCGAAAGTTATACTATGATATTTTAAGTTCTCGTGAACAGCTTTTGGCAATAGGAATAAGCTTTTTTAATGGTCTTTTTGAGGATCAACTCTTTGCTGCTTTAGATCAAGTAGTACGAGAGGTTTGGCAAAAACGAGATCCATCTCTACGAGCGCTAGACTATGGTGATTTAGAAAAATTGCAGGACAATTATTTTAAGTATTTTCCTAATAATTTATATCGAACTCCGTCTGTTAATTTTAAAGTTGTTAAAAAAGAATCGTATCAAGTTGACATCCGTTCTGTTAATATTATATCCCGTGAAAATCGTATAATATTGTTTAAAATTGCTTGGGAAAAACAAAGAAGACAAATCATAGCTGCATTGGATGTCTTGGTCAATATTATAATAAATTCGGTAGATAGAAAAAGTTTTTATAGTCAAAATGAATGGGAATTATATGGAGATGCAATACGAGTTCAGCAATTACACAATGTTATTAGTGAAACAATTAGTGATATTGGTTTAATTTCTCCAAGTGCAGAGACTTCAGTTAGAGGTGCTTTAATAACTTTAGCTGCACAAAAAAAACTTGAATTACAGGATATCGCAGCAAGAGCGATCGCTAGATGGTATGAGTATGACAGTTCTGAGGAAAAATTATTCAGAACACTACAAGATTTATATAGCAGAACTCGACACAGAGAAGTTCAAATAGAAATTAATCAAGAAAATAGCAACAAAATCTTCAAGAAAAGGAGAAAAGCTGACAGGATAAGCAAAAAAAAAGATAATAAAAGTTCAGAGAAAGAAAGTGTAGAGCAAGAAAATAGTAACAATTCTATTCGTTTCTTTAAAAAGATACGAGATTGGTTTTCGCAATCATCTTTTAACGAGGAAACTGAAACAAGTGAATATAAATCTCAAAAAGATTACTATATAGGAAATATCAAGATGGAATTACTTGACCTAGTAGAAATCTTTGAGTTAACAATATTTTCAGATTGTCGGTATGCTTCATCCAGAATTATGTTTGACATTGGGTTTTGGCGTAATTTATTGAAATGGAAAGAGCAAGTTAGAGAAGAAACAACAGAAGAATTTACCGAAGATTGTATAGGAGCAACAATAGCTCTGACAGTCAGTTATGCAGCCATATACGATTATAATCGGTATCCTTCTATTTCTAATAATTTTGATGATTGGATAAAGGAATTCTCCCAAAGCAGACTTCCTCTAGTTCACCTTTATTTTGGTTATTATACACTTTTTAATATTGTTTCATTGCATTTTAGAAGATCACAAGACTTGTTAAAAACAATTGCACAAAAACCAGAATATTGTTTACATCACGCTGTTGCTTTAAGTTTAGCTCATGCTTATGTTAAAAATAGTAACGAGGTTCAATCTTTATTATCTTCATGGTATAAAGAATCTATTAACAAAGCATCTAAATTGGAAAAACAGATTACTCAACGTGATGCTTTATTAAAAACTGTAGTATTAAGCTATGGATTACTTGAATATAATCAAGAATCAAAATTAAAAGTCAATGATGGTTTAAAATATCTAGCAGAAATTCTTCAACAAGAAGAAAATCCTTTTGTGCGTGAAGCTACTATCTCAGCAATTTTAAATTTGACCTTTCGCTATTTCGATAAAGTTGAATCTCAACTACAAAAATTAGTAACTAATTTTGACAATAATGATGTTAATAAATTAATTAATATCTTAACGGAAATATACCTTAGAGATTGAGCTAATCAAAAAGGAAATACAGGAGAAGTTGAAATTGAAAAAATTGACATTAAAGGACGTAGTTATCAAATTTGGAAATCTCCCGATAAACGACCTCTAACCTCTATAGAGAAGATAATGAATGAATGGGTAAAAAATGAAAATGCAGCAGCACAGCAGATAGCAATAAGAGCATTAATTTCTTTTGCTAATGCAATAGACATAATTGAATAATCTTTATTTATTTAGGAGAGAATTTTTTATGAATATTTCAGAACAAAGTAATAATAAATCCTGGAAAAGTTCTATTACTGATCAACTGATTGCTTTGCTTGTTACCTGGAATCAAAAAAACAAGAAAACATACTACCGAAACATTATTTGTGGAGCGTTACCCGAAGCTTTAAAGCAAAATAAAACAAATCAGGATGCTCTTGATTTCGTAGTAAAACGATGGTTGCAAAATACTTCAGATACAGAGATTAAACAAATTTCAAAATTATTAAAACGAGCAATCAAAATAGCTGAAAATGGCTGGTTAATTACCTTTGGAGTTGGTTTTGTACTAATTATTACAGGAACAGGGTTGATAGGATTAATAAATAACCAACAGGGAACTACTGTCATACAATCTATTTCATTAGGAAAAAAAGTTCCAGATTGTTTACAAGAAAAAGATTGTATTCTTGTAGCTGATTTAGCCGATGTAACCGATCAAATTTCTCCTGATTTTGATACAGGTAAGCTAACAGTAAAATTTACAGCAAATCCTACTTCTTTTGACAATCTTAGTATTCGTAATCAAGATCCAGAATTAGGTGAAATTAATATTAATGGAATTGTTATTGGTAGCTTTACAGGAGGTACAGAAGGAACTCCTTTAGTAATTACTTTTAATGATAAATCTACACGAGAAATTGTACAGGATGTAGTCCGTAATATTACTTATAAAAATATCTCTGAAAATCCTATAATTGGCACTCGCACAGTAGAGTTTCAACTTACTGATGGTGATGGTGGTATCAGTCAACCTTTTACCACCAATATTAATATTATTCCTACCCAAAACGATATCTCTATCATTGTTCCCACTGCTCAAACTGTTCAAGAAAATGAAGAGTTAGCTATCACTTCTATTAATATTAATGCTCCTGAAAATCAAAAAATTACAGTTAATCTCCAAGTTAATAATGGTACAGTTAAAGTTAAATCTGATGTACCTGGTGGATTAACTGTTCAAGAAATAACTAATAATCAGACTAAAAACGTAATACTTAAAGGTACTACTGCAAAAATCAATACGACTTTAGCTAATTCTAATGGTATTACCTATCAAGGTAATCAAAACTCTAGTGGTGACGATTCTCTTAACATTACTGCCAAGATCAATAATGAAACGAAAGGATTAATCTGGCCACCCAATGCTCAAAATACTACTTCTATTAGCAAAAATGTCAGTATAACAGTTCAACCTCTCAATCCTCCTTCTGTCATTACTGTTCCTAGTAATTCTCAAATAATTAACCAAAATACTGACCTATCTATTACGGGAATTAGTGTTAGTGATCCTAATAACAAAAATGTTACTCTAATTCTAGAAGTTTTAAAAGATAAACTCACAGTGAAAACCGATGTTAATGAAGGTTTACCTTCGGAAGTTATTACAGATAATGGCACTCAAAAAGTTACTTTGAAGGGAAATATAAATCTAATAAATAATACCCTTGCATCTCCTAATGGAGTCATTTATAGAAGTAAAGAAATTGGCAAAGATTCTCTTAGGATTATTGTTGACGATGGTAAGACTAAAGTTGATAAAATAGTTAGTATTATTGTCAATGATAATCCTGCCATAACAGTTCCAGAATATGTAATTATCAATAATGGAGAGAAAATTACTAAGAAAAAAATTCTTAGTTCAATAAATGAATATTTAAAAGCTAAACCAAGAATTTTTGGGCCATATTACGATTCAAAACTTGCAGATCAGATAACAACTGGCGAATTTTATAGGAATATAACTAAGCCAAATGGTAGAATTGATACGAACCAAAAAGATAACATTTATTATCAATATGGAGAACAAAGTTTTATACCTCTTAGTCATTTTGTTGCTGTAGATAATCAGGTACAAATTGATGTCAAAATATATGAACAAGTTTATCGATACAAAAACTATATTTTTGAGAGGGATGAGACCTATTCTAAAGATTACAGATTTACCTTGATTAGAGAAAATAATATTTGGAAAATTTCTGAAATTCCTTGTGAAACATCTAATAGAAAGTGCATTAAGCTGGATTAAGAAAAATTTTGTTGTCAATGTTTAACATTGATATTTATTCAAGAAAAAAATGGCATTTTCTAAAAATCTATTTTACAAATTGCGTTTCACACTTCTCATAATCCTTATCACTACAGGGATTGTGCTAAATGTTTATGCTGGAATCAAGTTATTTAGTCCAAAAATATCCATTCCAACACAAACTAACTCTCCACAACAAACCACTAATCCTAATCTTACTGCATCCGTTAATGTACCACCGATTACAACAACTACGCCATTAGGCAAACCTAAGTTTGGACATTTTCCTTACCCAGAAGGGAATGCTGAAAAATTAATGACGATTGCCAGCTATGCTATAGGAGAAGAATATCAAAGATTTGAAAAACTAGCTCCTGAAGCTGCTTTTGCACTGATGAAACTTATCTACGCTGCAAGAGATGATGGAGCTTGGATTGTTCCCGTATCAGGTTTTCGGACTCAAGATTACCAAGCAAAGCTTTTTCAAAAACAAATTGAAAAACGAGGTTCACCAGAAGCAGCAGCTAAACTAAGCGCACCACCTGGTTATAGTGAACATCATACAGGCTATGCAATTGACTTAACAGACGGCAATTTTGCTAAACAAAAAATACAGGACATAACTTATGAATTTGCTAATAGTCAAGCCTTTAAATGGTTAACTGAACACGCTCAAGAATTTGGTTTTGAACTATCATTTCCTGAAAATAATCCTCAAGGAGTAAGTTATGAATCTTGGCATTGGCGTTTTGTAGGTTCTCCTAATGCTATGAAAATTTTTGCTGAAGCTAAAAATATGAAGGATTTAAAAGATCCCATCTAGCTGTAACAAACTGCAACCATAAACCACAACGATAGTTTGATAAACAGTGGTGATATTCCATGATGGAGAGCGATTTTTTTCGGGGGAGATGGGCAAGAAATAACCAAGGGGTTTAAAAATTAATCATCCCAAAGCCCTTGAAATTTGGTAGATGCAAGTTCGGTGTAACGAACAGTATGCTGAATATTTTTATGCCCCAAATAACTCTGAATTGTTCGGGTATCAATGCCTCGATTCGCCAGATAATAACCTGTTCCATGCCGCAGCATATGAGCATGAACAGGGAAAGGCAAACCAGCTAATTTACCAGCCCGCTCAACAATGCCGGCGATCGTATCATGTGCCAACGGGCCAAGTCGAGAAGACTGGAAAATATAGGGACTAGCAGGATAATCTCGTTGCAGATGACGGAGAGAGCGAATCTCCAAACCCGAAAGGGGTTGAACCGATGGTGTCCCTTTTTTGACTCGCTTTACGTAAATTGTCCCACCATTCCAATCTATTTGCTCCCAGCGCAACGATGCCACCTCTGCCACTCGCAATCCGTGACGGTAGATCAACAGAATTAGGGTTGAATCTCGGTGAGCATGGCGACCCTTCGACTTTTTGATAGCTGACCGCATCGCCTCAACTTCTTCTGGTAACAAATGCTCCCTAGTTCTGACCTCGGAATATTTGCGAAAGTTAGGTGATTGACGTTCTTGTTTTTCGGTTTTACCAACTTTCGGTAGTTGGAGGGTTTGTGTTCTCATAACTCAACCCCCTGAAAAACTTAGGGTATATGATCTGATTTTACCAACTTATGCTCCAAAGTTGGGTTTGCACATAGACATAAAAACAAACCAGCATTTTACGGAAAATCATCACTTAAAAGTAATTTAACTTACCTTAATTACTGAGAATTTAAGCAACATGAGGTATTTCTTGGGTTGGCTGGCTATCTACTCTAAAACCAGGATACCATTGCTGGAATTTGTTTTCTAACTCTTCATTGAGAACCAAAATTCTGACCTGGAGCAGAAGATGAACACCTTTAGGAGTCCACCGCATTTGCTGTTTCTTGACAAACCGCTTGCTAATGACTTGATTAACCGTTGATTCTACGAACCCAGTGGCAATAGCTTCACCATTTCGCCAACGTTCTCCATAGTTTGGGATATAAGCCCCATTGTTGGAAATATAGCTCTCAAACTCCCGCACCATTTTAAACAGTTTTTTTAGCTCTATTCGGCTATTACCATCAAAAATCACAAATTCCAGGTCGTCCACAAGGTCTTTTATCAGTTGCAATGCTCTGAACAGGTTTCCATGCCACAAATACCACTTAATCCGTTCTAGCTCTTTGGCTATGTCTGTGTCTAGTTCAGTATCTTTTTTGCTAAGTCCTTTTGCCGTCTGATTCATCACTGTCAGCCGCATGGTGATATGAAACCAATCCAGGATATATTCTGCGTTGGGATTGAGATAAAGCTGTAGTTCGCGTATCTTCTCATCACCATCTGACAGGAAAGTTACTTGTTGATTCATCTGCATTCCCTGAGATTTCAACACCTCAAAGATCCGACGTTGGGGTTTGGTATCGTAAGTATAAACTCCCCCAAACCGCTTGGATGTACCGTCTGCTTTTATACTCTTACCAACGATAACTTCAAAATTACCTTTGGAAAGCGATTTTTTGTCGTATGAACGAACATATCCGCCATCCATTCCCAGTACCAAGGGTAAATCAGGTCGGGGCAATTCTTCCCAATCTCTCGGACAGCCTTCAATGTATCCTCCTTTTTCTTCCCCCAACTCGTCTTCTAAGCGTTGACCAATTGTGTGTAAGTTATTCCGTATCGCTGTAGTGTTTATTTCACCTTCTATTGGTAATACTTCCTGCAATAGTTTCACAGATAGTCCGTAAGACATCAAAGACCCATACTTGGACTCCAGATACAATAAGTAGTTAGACAAAATTAATTACATAGTTTTCTCCAAATTCTCTCAGAATTTGTTCAACGGATGCAACAAAAGTTTTCCAATCTTTGTAAGCATCTATAGGAATCCATTCATACTTAATAAATCGCCACAAAATTTCAATTAAATTCAAATGAGGGGAATAAGTAGGCAATTCAAAAATAGTAATATTGCGCTCTTTCCATTCTTCAATTTTGTCAAAAATAGCATCACTAGTATGAATAGATGCTTGATCTACAACAATAAATGTTGGCTTATTTACTGTAACAAAAAAAGTATCAATACAAGCAATAACTACATCAGAGTTAATGGTTTGATATGAAACATAAGATTTAAGTTCATTTCGTTTATTCATGATTCCTAATACATTTAACCGCCGACTACGACAACTCAAAATATTTAATTGTTCCCCGATATCTTGCCACGCATAAGGGACAGAAGGAATTAGACAAAATCCCGATTCATCTAAATAATATAAATCAATTTCTCCCTTTTTATCCAATAGTTCTAATTCTTCTAATTGCGCCCTTTTTTCTTGATATACTTGAGTTTCAGGCTTTCCTCCTACCGCTCTACGCATTCGATGCCAACTCATTTTTAATCTTTTTAATATTCTTTTAACTGTTTTTTTACTGGTTTGAATTCCCAATTCTTCTTCGATTTTTTGAACAACTTGTTTTAATTGCCTTGGATTGTCTTTTGCTAATTCTTTAATTTTTTGTTCTTGTTCAGCATTGAATTTTGATTTAGCTCCCCTCCCTGATTTATTATATAATCCCACCATGCTTTCTGATTCCCATCTCTCAAACCAATTATAAATAGTTTTGTAACTTACTTGAAAAATTTTTATCAGTTCCTCTATTTTTACTCCTTGATGTGCTAGGATTAGACAATGCGCTCTTTGACGTACTTGATGATGTCGACTTTGACGATAAATCCGCTCTAATAATTTAGCGGATAGAGGGTTTATTTCTCGAATAAATATCATTTTATTAAATATTAGAATACGCTCATTATATCTGAATATTTTATGTTAATTATTTGTGTAATTAATTCTGTCCATGTACTTAGTTCTCTTGAAGTGCGTTCTGGTAGTAAGTTGGCCACTGGGTTAAAGCTACGGGTTGGTTGCTCCTGACACGGGCAGCGAAATAGTCGAGGGCATTGGAGATGTAACTTGCCAAATAATGTGCGGTATACAATTGTACGCTTGTCTTTATGCAACAGTTTCTTGTTACAGTGCAAACATAATTCTTGTTGTTGAGAATACTCTGCTACTTGTTGCTCGACTATGGTGTGTTGGAGATTTTGTAGCAAAGTTTTGGCTTCTGCTAGTTTTAGTCCCAAGTTTTCTGGTTGTAAAGCACCACGCTCAATGAGCATAATTTCTTGGGCAACTTGGGAATCTCCATGATCTGACTCTACAACTATTTGAATTTTGACTTTCACACTATTCCCTGTTCAAATAACATCTCTTTATCGCCAACCGCATATTGCTGTAAACGTTGGTTGACTTTTTGGCGGTCAAAAAGGTCAACCATTAACCATTGCCGTAGTTCGTACATCTCTTCAATATTGCCAGGGATATCACCTTCTTCCATAATTTCACTGCACCGAGAAGCTATATATCTTACCGAGTATTCCTGCTTTTGCGCCATGAACTCCCACGCTCCACCACAGTCTTCTGGAGGACAAGCACGTTTACCACTAATGCATACTGGATAAAAGCAATTTGATTCTGGAGTGAGAATTGCTTCGACCCGAATTTGATGCTGCCAGTTGTCACCGAAGTCATATTCATATAAAAAACGCTCTCGTATTCGCCAGCCAAAATCTGATAATTTGACAACTCTAGGATCGTCAGAAAACCACATTCCCCCAATTTGAGCAATCCCGTAATGCTTACCGTGGATTGCGAAGCGATGTAGGTGGGAATCTGTCCACCCCATTGCTATCTGGATAATGTAGTGCAAATCGGCGATTGTGCTGTCACTGCGGATTTTGACCCTACGCCAAATCATGGGGCTGATGCCCAGGATAAAAATTTTTAGCTGGTAGATGACAAGTTGTTGCTTAGAATCTGACATTGGGTTATCTTACCGTATTCCCAGTGCCATCTCCCCCGAAAAAAATCGCTCTCCATGATCAACTTGTCGGTATTGTCGGGATTTCAGATTCGTAAATTCTTGAGGGAAAATTAAGCGATCGCTATCTTAAACAAGATTTATTGGTTCTACCGATCCCCTTATGGTAATTAACCATTGATTATGGTGAAACCTTTACAGGGCAAGGTTTATAGGATTTTGTGCCATTATTCCGAATAAAACCTTTACAGGGCAAGGCTTTCAAGGATTTTAAACTAGATTTTGCATAAAGGGATCGGTAGACCCGATTTATTTAATTCTTGAGGGAAACTCAGTTTAGAGCTTGAGCTATAGCATCACCTAACTGATTCAATGCCTTTTCCTTAGTGAAATCGGCTGCTGCTCGTGCAGACTCAGCCAGAATTGTATCGGTATTAGGGGTTAGCTTCAGCGCCCCACCCAAGTAACCTAATGACTTAACGTAATAATCAGATAAATTAGTGGATGCCAGCCGTTTTACAGTTTGATGATCACCACTTTGAAAAGCCGTCAAAGCCTTGGTGTGTAGATCAGTTGAGGGAGTTCCCAACACATCAAGAATTGCTGTAACAGCTTGGTTAACTCGTTCTAAGGTTAATTCTGTAGACACTGCTTGCACCATTGTTTTTCTCCTTATTTAAAACCAGACTTTAGTTTGATTTGCTTCTACTTGAGGTAAGTAGAGTTTTTCCCAGTTGCGCTGTAACTGCTCCCTAATAATGCGGGAAACAAAGCCAATGGCGCTATCACGGTCATAGAAAATTCCTATCCGCAATAAAGCCAAGTTTTGCTCTGTCAGCAGAATGTAATTGAGTTGATGTTTAACTAACCCAGATGTAGGTAAAACAATATTTTTCAATGGATTGTCTGGGACTTCTATCAGATGCTGATAATCTGGCAATCCCTCAACTCCCTGATTAAGCATTATTTCCACCCATTGCTCAGATGATAATTCTCTAGCTTGTGCGTCTCGTTTAGCCAAGTCTAGATAATAATCTCTGTTACGCCCAATCCATCCTCTGACGTATTGCGTTACAAGGGTTTTTAATGAATCACCCGAAACATCTCCAAAAGTTGTCATTTTCTCGTCATCTTCTGGAGTTACATAGTAGTAGGTGATAGCGTACTGTTGCGCCATTTGTTCTACCTGTATTTCAATCTTCTATAAATTTACATCACTATTCTATAATTTTGGTATATCCTAAAAAAATACCCCGGTGCGTCCACACCAGGGAATACCCACCGTAGGCATAGCTATAGAACTACAGCAGGTACAACCATTATGAGTGCAGAAGAACAAAAACGCGATTACGTTTTAAATGCGATCGCCTCCTATCCAAGTCAAGCTCAAGCTGCGATCGCTTTGGGGACTAGTCCCAGAGTGGTTTCCCAGTGGAACACGAATAAGGCAACTCCCAGAGAATTAGCTGTTAGAGTTGTGCAGCTGCTGAAAACTTTAAAAGAAGCAGGGATTGAACCACCACCACCAATGACTTTCTAAATTTAACCCTTATAGATTTTAATCATTGCCTCCTCATTCGTAGGGGGCTTTAATTTGATTAGTGAATAGATTATGCAAACTCCTTGCAACTCCACAAGCTTTGTAACAGCTACTTGATGCAAATTTTCAGCATAAATCTAGGCTACTCGATAACGCATAAATGCTTATAGTGCATAAAAATTCACCCCAAATATGCAGGATGAACATTTCTGATAAGCGGGATGCGAATATTTTTCACGCTATATATGCAAATTCTCGATACTGCATTTTATGGAGCAAACAAGAGTTATTTATGAAACCCTGCTAGGTAAAAGGTGCAGTGATACCCATTGGTGGAAAACTAAAAAGCTCATGGCAGATTGTCAGCTACCAACGGATAAACAAGGGTTTGAAGTGTTAATAAATCTTAGGAACGTATCGCCTCGATACTTCTCTAAGTACCACGAAATTAAGGATGAGCTAACAGAATTAGGTAAGCAGATGCTACCCGCTATTGGTGAAGGAATAACAGGGGAACAGTATCTAGGTTTGCTTAACAAACTAGAAATTAACCCCAATCAGTCAACAGTATCTAGATGGTTTAAATCCTGTGGAGGTTTTAAATCTAAAGGTTTTTACAGCAAACAAACTGTTTTACCAATAGTAGCGATCGCACTAATTTATAAGTCAAAAGTTCAATCCAACCAACTATCAAAGGTAGCGTAAACATCATGATCACTACAATAGCTAAACGCATTCAATCAAGGTTATCACGTCAGGGTTTAAAGGTTACATTGGGGGATATCAAAACCCAATGCGAACTGATGATTACTGACATCAAAGCAACCACAGAACAGGACATTTTAGCTGTGAGTCAGCACTTCGTTGATAATGCCACCAAATTAACCATAGTTAATGAAAATGTAGAACCAATCGCCACAGAAGTAGAGGAAACATTAACCAGTGAAGATGTAACTACCAATGAAGACTTAAAAACCACATCTATCCGAAATATAGAAGGTATAGATAGTCAAGAATTAGACCTATTTGCAGATGCTCAAGATACTGAGGTTTTACCCCAATCATCAAATCAACCTACACCCCTAGCCACTGCCACCAAATCAGAATTAGTCAGTTCTACTGCTCAAGGTTTGGGCATAGCTTTGAGTACCCAGGAAGTTGAAACCATAGCCACAAACATCAATACAGCTAGTGAAGATTTAACCGATAGTTTGGATGAAATCAAAGGGGCAATTATCTCGTTTATCAGTTATAAGGCAAGTCTTAACAGTCAAAAAATTGACGATACCTTAACAGAAATTAGTCAAGTTGCTGCTGACAAGTTCAACCAAAATTCTGAACATTTCACCGATGGACTAAGACAGATAAATCAACAAATGCAGCAACAGCGAACTGATTTTAAAAGCAAAGTCAAAGCAACACTTTCAGCCTTTGCAATACCAGCTATCAAAGCCGGATAACACCTTAAAAATCAGGTTTAACCCTGTTACTGTTGCCTCTACTATTTTGGTTTTAATTACCCTAGTATCCGGTTTAGTTCTTTTCGATTCAATACGCTTTAACACCAGGGTAGTTAAACCAAGCCATAGATATTTTATTGACCCTAACTCATACCTGGATGTAACACGATGAACCAGCCAACCAAACTAAAGAACCACGTAACCAAAAAGGGTAAACGCTTAGGACAAGCCTTAAAAACTAAATTTGGAGTCAGCTTAGATGATTTTGAGAAAATAATGAGTGGTGATATTACCACTGCTCAAAAGGTTGGAGAGTTAGCCCGTCAAGGAAGATTTAACAGCGAATTTGCCCCTAAATTTGCACAGGCTTATGTGGAAATTATGCAGGGGACTGAAGCCTATAACCAAGCCATTGCTGACATCTTAACCCAAGCTGGTAAGAGTGGAATAGCTATTGATAAAGCAGTTGGTAGGGTTACTTTAGCTAACACTAAATATGGTCACGAACGCAAAGAACTAGCTCAACAATTCCTGTTTGATAAAAATGCTGAAAATGTCCGGCATGAATATCAACTAAATTATGGACAAATGAAAGGCTATGTTGATGCTCACTTCACAGCAGTAGACCAACAAACAGCTTTATTAGAACAGTCAAATCGTCCAGAAGTAAAACAACTTTCTGCTGATGAACAACGCCAAACCAAGCTAATAAATGAAGCTTTGAGCAGTGGTGATCAGGCTAGATATGACTTGATACCTGAAAAGCATTATAACGGTGGCTTTAAAGCCAAATTATTAGAACTGAAAGCAGCACTCGGTTTTTAAACCGTAATTAAATCAGTGCTGAGTACCGAGTACCGAGTACCGAGTGTGGAGAGAAATCAATAAATGGGGTTAAATAATTCGTAATAGTGCTTCCAGTCCCGCTAGGGATACGTAATTAAGTTTTGTAATAGGGATTTAAGCCCAACACAAAACTTATCGGTTATAGAACCGGGGGACTTAAACCCACGGAACTTGTCAGCACTCGGTACTCAAAACTCGGTACTCGGTACTATTAAATTTATCCCCCCATCAATTAGCAGTTGATAGGGGATAACCCACAGGTCGAAATATCACTTAATTACTATGTTATATGTTAGCACCTCATCAACCACCGGAGCTAGATTCAGTTCTAGATAGTGATGATTCCCAACAGATTAACCAGGAAACTGCAAGATATTTAAACCATATTGAATCAAAACTCTATGCTGATATTCAAACTCGAAAGCGTATTGACTCCGGTTTATTATTTTTAGCTTGTCAAATATCATCTTGTAGCCTCAGTTGGTTGCTGTTTAACCTACAGGTCACATTATCAATTATTCAAGTTGCATCAGCAGTAGTTAGCTTATTACCTGGATTAGTGGATGTGGGGGATAGTTTCAACTTCTCTTTATCTAGCGAACGGTGGGAATTTAGCTTAGGTCAAAAACCATTAATAGGAATAGTCAAATTAGCCATAGGTGCTGCTGTTTCCTTCAGTGGGACATCTAAAATTACTGGTGAAGTCGTTAGCACCCAAACAGCGATCGCACAAACTTACCAAGAAATTAGATCATCTGAAGGTCTTAGCTGGCAACTTCCCAATATGGGTTTTAGTTTGTTAATTGGGTTATCAGCGATCGCACTGCTAGGACTATTTAAAAAAGTTTCTAATACTACTAATAACGGGAATCAAGACAATGAGAATTAGGGGTAATTGGGGATGTTTTCAGATATTCCTATCCGGTCTAGTCAGTGCTATTGCGATTAATTATTTAATCACTGGTTTTATTGACATTATTTTTAATATTGATAAATTACTAACTTGGCTACAAAATTCAGGCGTTAATGAGTTTATTTACAGATTATTTGGAGGTCATTAAAATGATACAAGAAGAATTAAATGCTATTCCCAAAGAACATAATCATGAAATAGGCTACGCCGTTAATTATCATTTGCAATCGTTGTCAGCAGCAGAGCATATTTCTATCTGCCCAGGGCAAGCAATTTATTCTGGTTTGCCGTATGCAAATATATCTGGTGAAATCTGTACCACTTACAAATATCCAGGGCAATACAAAGAAGAAAGCCCGTGCTTGTGGGATGGATCAATATATATTGGTAAAATTTATAAATAAGTGAGTCATGCAAGAAATACAAAGTTTTAACACCCAACTAACTAAACAACGACGGTCTAGCACAATCTTAGTAGGTGTTTTATTAACCTGTGGTTTTAGTGCTGCTGTACCCATGTTTAATGATTCTATCAAACATACAGAAACATTATTTTGCAACACTAAAACCGAGTGTAGAGGCAGCAGTATCAAGCGTGGTATCAGCTACCTGATTGACCGTGAACGACGTAACCAGTTATTTGATAATTCCATCAAAGTAGTGAAGGTTTTACCACCAGAAGATGATAAAGCAGTTGTTTTTGGTGTTACTAGTTCCCTGTTACTATTAACTGCTTATGGTATCTCAAAGGCACTGACAGACAACCAAGAGAAAGCTATTCATAGTCAATTCAAATTACTTAAAATCAAGGCACTGGAGAACGATTTATTAGAGTCCACACACATAGATTTATTTGGGTTCAGCAAGTCAAACCAAGCCGAAATTACCAAACAAGCTATAGCCCGTCATACCCAAGAAACTATCCAAGCTATGAAGTCAGAGGGTGAGGTACAGTTTGACCACCTAAACGGACAATTACAAGGCACTTTATCTATAAAATCACACCAATTACAGGTTAGTGAATTAGACAAAGAAACAGCTAAAAACGAATTAGAAACAGCCGAAATAAAACGCAAATTGGACAAACTAAATAAACCCGTTAGTGATACTAAACCAACTTCTGCTAATGAGGAACTGAAAACAGTTCTGATTGATGCTCTAAAGGGTCATGAGGACGGTTATCTATGGAAGATAATTAGTAGCTTGAAACCTCTATGGTTAATCGGTAATCAAGGTAGTGGGAAGACATATACAGCCGGAGCGATCGCTCTCATTAGAAAATATTGTTTAGATGCTCCTATTTACTATTTAATTGACCGTCACGCTACAGGTGATAATGCTGATGTATGGAAATTTTTAAACCCTGAAAACATAGCTGAGACTGAGGCAGATATATACAGTGCTATGCGGAATGCTGGAGAATATTGGTTAAATAGAATTAAACAGAAGCCAACTAATAAAACTCAGACTGTTGTTGATGAATTTACGCATTTGAGAGGCTTGGTAGGGGAAATCGCAGATACATTTTTTAAGTTATCTCTAACAGATACCAGAAAAGCTAAATCATTCCTACTTGGCATTACACATAATGACACCAACGAATCATTTGCACCGGGTACATCTGACACTCGTAAAGCAGGAATGATTTTAATTCAAAAATTCAGCGCCAATGGTGAAACACCCCTTGATAGGGTAGTAATTCGCTATGGCTTAGTTGATGAAAAGGGTAACAACTTAGAGGATGTAGAGCGATCGCTTCCTTCTTGGCTTCATCCCTCAAGAATTTACCAGCATTTTAACGGTAAACCAATTGAATTTGAATAGCGACAAATTCCGACAGAGAACCACGACAAATAAACTACGACAATGATAAAATAGGTGTCGGGGTTTAAACAGAACAAGGCATGAATGAGCAAGAATTGGAAAAACAGAAAGCAGAACAGTTAGCTTTAAAAGCTATTAAAATTTACCTCCAAGAAGGTGAAAGCATAAATTTTCGCATCGCAGTTGAAGCAGTAAGTAATGGGATTGTATAGCGATATGAACAAAAAAGAAGCCGCAGAATTTCTGGGGTGTAGCGAAAGGGCTATAGAAAGATATGTAAAGGCTGGTAAGATTTCGTGCCGATATGAAAAAGGCAAAACCCGTACTATAGCAGTATTTGATCAATCAGAGTTAGAACGGTTTAGAGATGAAGGGGAAGCTGTCAGGCCAGCCTTTGAAGTCATTGCAGAACCACGACAAACTACGACAGTAGACCAGTCAGGGATGGCGATATTAGATAATGAACCTGTCGATATTGTCGGAGTTGACGATATTAGCAGATTGTCTGCAATGGTGGAACTACTGCTAAATGGCAACCAACTAAAGCCTAATGAGAAACTGGTATTGACTATTGATGAGTGTCATCAACTAACCGGATTCCCAAGGGAAATGATCAGGAGTGCGATCGCTTCTGGTCAATTACTAGGTAAAAAAATTGGTAAATCGTGGCGTGTCCAACGGGTGAACTTAGAAGCTTATATTAATGAGGTGATGTCATGACTAGAATGGGGTAGATATAGCGAGAGTGTTATGAGGGGCAAGTAGTACAAAACCTCAGTTTGTAGTATGACAGAACATATATTCAGATGTTTTCTCAGGCTCAAAACTGAGATTTTTTTATGTAAAATAGTAGTTCAAACTTATGGCTGCTGCTAATAATTTGGCATAACAGGTGATGAAGAGCCAACTTAATTGTACCTACACCACCACCCACGCCATTATTAAGGGATTTACCACCATCTACATTTAGTGAAGAATTAGCGGCAATTTCCCAAGCTAAACTCAAATTAAAACAGGCTAGGGTGATTCTGGGGTTTTTTGTATGTCCCCTCGAAAAGGGGGAATAGTAAAAACAAAGTTTGGCGATCGCTCAACAGAAGATCCAAGAGCAAGAACAAATGATTGCAGCTATGAACGATTATTTCTAATAATATTTCCCCTAAGAATGGAAGTAGCAATCGCTCAAAATACCCAACCACGACAAAACCCGACAGTAACCCCTTGACAAAACTCCGACAACTCCGACAGGCGCAGAGATTCGAGTAGGGGAATTGTCTACTATTAGAGCATCACAGCCATTTCATACAACTCCGACAACACCTGTAACTGATGCCGATGACATTGACTCGGAACAGGCAGAAAAAGTTGACAAACTTTCCCTTAAGAATGAGCAGAACTCACAACCACGACAAACACCGACAGTAACCCCACCAAAACCCCCTGATAAAACTCCGACAAATGATGAAGGACAGGAAGAACAAATATTAGAAGCGCCTGCTGATGCCAAGTATCTCATGAGGAGGTCACAGCCAAGATTCGACAGACAATGCTGTTACCAGTAAACCAAAAAGTTTTTTTCCTAAGAGCAAAAGCTAAAAAAATAGTGGTTTTTAATACTTAATGATACACAATCCTTTAATCAGCAAACATAGTACAGATAATTTTTACTTATAATTTATTGATTAATAATTTCTTGATGTTAACCTGATGGAATGTAGATGCCTTGGACTACTTGATATTTACGCTCAACAGCCTGAGATAAAAAGGCTAACATTTGTTTGAGTACGAAAAGCGTGCGATAAATTAATCGACTACCTTTCCTCTTACGACTAATTTTGCACCACAGGATATTCACCCAAATATTAACTAAAAGAAAGGATATACCAACGAATAATAATCTCAAAGCAGGCTTTTTATTATTCGTTTTTATACGACAGATATTTTTCAACCGATAGCTAGTTTCGATTCCAAATCTTTTTCGATAATCTTGATAGATATAATCTAAATTCGTTTTAATTTTATGCACAACATAAGCCAAATATTTTACCCCATGCTTATTATGTTTTCCCTTTCTATATTTACAGATAATCCATAAATCAAAAGTAACTGAATCGTCTTTATCTCTTGTGATAGTATGGGTGGTTTTATAACTTTTTTTACCCTTCAAAAATTGCTTGATTCCTCCTTGTTTTCCCGTTTTAATAGCAGGCATCATAAATGGTATATCTAATGCTTGCAACCATCGGATTACAGGAGTGTTAAAAAATCCCCTATCTAGATAGAGTTTTTTAACATTTATGTTAAGAGAGTCAAGTTCTGCCAATAAATAAGTAATTA
Source organism: Anabaena sp. EIM26 (assembly GCF_057568715.1). Lineage (NCBI taxonomy): Bacteria > Bacillati > Cyanobacteriota > Cyanophyceae > Nostocales > Nostocaceae > Anabaena > Anabaena sp. EIM26. The sequence goes on from NZ_JBWNLG010000005.1 coordinate 49,353, forward strand.
TTGCAACACTAGTATCTAATCGTCGAACACCTCTCACTGCAAGAGTTACACGCTTATTTTTGCTAATAACATATAAGGTTGCATAGGCGTAAAATGAATGAGTACCAGATTTTGCTTGACTTCGATATATGTAAGGTAATTCCTCATCCGTTGGTTTACCATAATAGCAAATTAAATTTAAATCAATCGCTATTTTTAAGCACCCTTTTTTTAATCCTAAAGGAATTCGACTTTTCAACGCTTGATTTATTTGCGCCTCTAATTCCTCAAAATTGTTGATTTTATTGAGATGATATCTAATATCATTAGCTGTGGGAACATTCTTTAATATTTTAGCTGTATTCTCAATACTATCTCCACTGCTTGCTGCTTTTATGAGGATCTCAAATAAAGTTTTTTGGTCACATATCCCTTGTGTTTCAATCGAAAAATTTTCTACTAAACATTCAATAACCTCATCCAGAGTTTCTGAGTCTGTTAAAATTGGTTCTTCTGTAAACTCGTTCCCCTTGGCTTTTTTTAGAGATGAAATAGTCAATTTTTTTAGATAAAATACAATTTATTACTTTGATTATTTCACATTTTGACCCACTGCAAAATATGATAATTATTTTTTATACAAAGAGTATTACATAATACTCTCTTGCTATACGTATTTATTCGTGATACCTGCTGCATCCCTAGTGGATCGCTCTCTTTGAAAAACTTTTTGGTTTACTGTTAATAGCTTTTTAGTGGAAAACTTAGCCTTGTGCATTTCAATAATTAGCCCAATAGCTCCCAACACCTTCCATAGAGCATTTTCATACTTGAGTTCCTTAATGCGGTCTTGGGGGTCAAAACAAGCGGCAAAATCACCCAACACCACCACACGTTCATTCCACTCCACCCATAATTGTTGCTCAGGACTAGGACTACCAATCCACCCCAAACGGGACATATAATTCTCAAGCTTAGTTTTCGGAATCTCCTCAACCGCAGG
>NZ_JBWNLG010000006.1:0-39671 GCF_057568715.1 Anabaena sp. EIM26
GTGTTAACAGAACAACAACTTTTCATCTCCACACCAGAAATCGCTCAACCCCATTGGGACGAATGGTTAGAAAGCGCCATTGATCCAGAAATCATTGGACTCAACTTGAGATCGCTTTGGGGAACCACACCCTACGAATACCTGCTCTATAGCCTCAACATCTCCCGTCGCAACGACGGACGCTTACGGGATGGGGACTTAAGGAAATATCGCCACATCGAACATGGAGGTTGGTGGTGTAACGGTGTAGACCCTTTAAACAACTACGAGCAAATGCTATGGGGGTGCTTAAAACCCAACCAGAAGAGACGTGACAAACAAAAAATTCACAAAATAATTAAATACGAACATCCCTACAAAGAAGCAACTAGGGCATTCTTCCTGTACGTCCCATATAAAATTTGGGCGAAAATCTCAGACCGCTGCGGTATAGCCATTACAGAAGAAGATAGACTTGATCCCCGTGGCTTCTGGTATTGGGTTTGGCGGCATAACGTCCCGTTAATCATCTGTGAAGGTGTTAAGAAAGCAGGAGCATTATTAACTGCTAGGTATGCTGCCATAGCGATCCCTGGAGTCAACAATGGCTACCGCACCTCCAAAGATGAATATGGTAACACCCTTGGTAAGCCCTACCTGATTCCTGAAATTCAGCACTTTGCTACACCTGGTAGACAGGTAAATATTTGTTTCGACAATGACAGCAAAGCAGAAACTCGCCAAAACGTAAGAACCGCCATCAACCGCATGGGACGGTTACTCACTGGTGCTGGCTGTGAAGTGAGAGTGATAGATTTACATGATGGGACGCAGGGGGGCAGAGGTGCAGGGGTGCAGGGGCGCAAGAAGTCGGCATTGCCGGAATTTCTGACGCTGAACGGGGGTGCAGGGGTACAGGGGTACAGGGGAGAAGAAGGAGAAGAAGGAGAAGAAGGAGAAGAATTTTTATCTTCAACTCAGCAGATATCTATTACCTCAGCTTCTTATTTAACCCAACAAACCTTGATCCCAACAGTCTCTTCATCAACTCCAGAGCGTCTTCCCTCACCTCAGACCCTCAGCCTGAAAGGAGTAGACGACTTCATTGCTGCTAAGGGTCAAGAGGCATTCCATGCTTTGTACAATACTGCTGAAGTGCTAGAGATGTGGCAGATACGGCTGTCTACCTTGCTAACATACCCTCCAGCGATCGCACTCAACCAAAGATTTTTGGGAGAAATTCTCATCCCCGCCAGTGAAAAACTCATCATCCTCAAAGCCCCCAAAGGCACAGGCAAAACCGAATCGCTCACCCTGGAAGTCGCCAAGGCACACGAAAGAGGGCAGAGGGTACTAGTTATCACCCACCGCATTCAATTAGGTGAAGCCCTGTGCAATCGTTTTGGCGTTAACTACGTCACAGAAATTCACGATTCAGAAACAGGGGACTTACTTGGTTACGGAGTTTGTATTGACTCCTTACATGGCAATAGCCAAGCCAAATTTAATCCCAACGACTGGTCTAATGATATCGTGATCATCGACGAAGCCGACCAGGTATTCTGGCATTTATTAAACTCCGACACTGAAGTAGCTAAACGTCGTGTCTCTGTCCTTGACAACCTTAAACAATTAGTTCAAAACGTCCTCAGCAGTCCCCAAGGAAAAATCTACCTCTCCTCTGCGGATATCAGTGATGTGGATGTCAATTATATTCTCTCCTTAGCTGGAGGAATTCATATTAAGCCCTTTGTGATTGTCAATGACTACCAGCTTGAATCTGGCAACTGCTATAACTACCAAGGTAAAGACCCCAGAAATTTAATTGCGGCACTAGATATGGCTATTGCTCAAGGTGGGCATCATTTGTTGTGCTGTTCTGCCCAGAAAATGACATCCAAATGGGGGACACAGGCTTTAGAAAAACGCTACCAGAGCAAATTCCCGCACTTACGCATTTTACGAATTGATGGTGAAACAGTGAAAGACCCCAATCACCCTGCTTATGGGTGTATTGCTCACCTCAACGAAATTCTCACGGAATATGATTTGGTTATCACTTCTCCTAGCCTAGAAACTGGGGTATCTATTGATATTAAGTCCCATTTTTCAGCAGTTTGGGGGATTTTCCAGGGTGTACAGCCGGTGAATTCGGTGCGGCAGATGCTGGCACGACTGCGAGAAACGGTTGACCGCCATATCTGGGTGCGAGAATGGGGTCTAGGAGTAATTGGTAATGGCTCTACCTCGATGGGGGTACTGTTAGCCAGTCAACACGCGATGACACGGGCGAATATTGCTCTGTTGTCAGCGGCAGATAATACTGATTACAGCTATATAGATGAAAATTTCCAGCCCGAATCTCTCCAAAGTTGGGCGAAACGGGCTTGTGTGATTAATGCTCAAATGAAGTGTTACCGCAATGCTGTGCTACAGGGTTTGGCAAATGATGGCTATACAATTCTTGATGCTTCTGAATCATTATCATTGGCAGCAGGTCATAAACAAGAATTAGTGGCTGATGACTATACAATTCTTGATGCTTCTGAGTTGAATTTGGTGGACAATGAGCAAGTGTTGAACTCAGTTGTAAATAAGCAGGTGTTGAACTCAGTTGCAAATAAGCAAGTGTTGAACTATGTTGCAAATGAGCAGATAGTGAATGAAGTAAAAACTGCTGTTAATGAATTACAAACAATTGAGTGTGAAGAAGTGGCTTCATCTCAGACACTTACCAAAGCGGAATTCGATAAATTACAAGAGAAACGGGCTAAGACTAAGAGTGAACGTCAACAAGAACGTAAAGCTGAATTAGCGCAGCGTTATGGGGTGGATGTGACACCGGAACTGGTGAGGAAGGATGATGCTGGCTGGTATCCACAGTTGCGGCTGCATTATTATTTAAGCCTGGGGCGTGAGTTTTTGGTAGTCCGTGATACTAAGAGAGCTAAAGCGCAGGCTGAGAAGGGTAATAATGCGGTTTGGAAGCCTGATTTTAATCGGGGACAGTTGCTTCCTGCGGTGATGTTGTTGGAGGAATTGAAGATTTCGCAGTTGTTTAATGCTGATGTGGAGTTTCGGAGTTCTGATGTGGAGTTGCAGGAAATGCGATCTTTGGCTGTGGAACATAAGCAGGTGATTAAAAACTACCTGGGGGTTTCGATTTCTGAAAAAGATAGTGCGATCGCTATCTGCCAGAAGTTCCTGAAAAAGTTGGGGATGAAGCTGTCTTATATTGGCAGGTTTGGAGCAAGAGGACACCGGGAACGGGTTTACCAGTTTGTCCCACCCCAGGATGAGCGTGGGATGATTTTCCAAGGGTGGCTACACCGGGATGAAGTAGCGAGTACGTCTACCCAGGAAAATGTGGTGAATGCCAATTCTGTGTCCACCCCTAATAATAAGAGATAAATACATGAGTTATGGACACCAGGACACAATAACCTTGGATACATGAACCCTGGACACATAAAACCTGAACTCATTAACCCTGGACACCAGGACACAAACTCACCAAACGTTTCCCAAATTTTAAATAGGTGAAGACTATCACCTCATTTTGTAGTTCAACTTTGTTTGAAGCTCCACGTATTTCGCTATGTTCCACATGAAGTCTCCTTAGCAAAAATCAGGACTTACGCAAAATCTCTCTCAAACTCCCATTTTTCCGTGACCTCTGCGCCTCGAGGGGGATGCCTGACGGCACGCGGGAGCAAACGAACGTTATTTTTGTACCTTGATGTGAGTCTTAACAATAAACGGGTAATTTTATACTTCTAAAATTTGTAGTAGACAAATAAATACTACAAATGTATTATTGAAATAATCTTGATTACAAATACTACAAAAATTCAATGAGCAGCAGTTTCTCTTCAACAATTAGTAGCGTGGTGCATTGCCGACCCTATCGGGGTTCAGGCAGAGCAATTTCGTTGCGAGAAACAGCTAGAGTCTATGGACTGTTTGCGTTTGAGGGAATGTATTTGTTCATCGGCGATAAATCTATAAGCTTGGGTATTTTTGGCGCGTTAGCCTCTTGGCTGAATCCAGAACAACTAATTCAAAGCGGGGGGTGCAAATGTTTCATAGCACCGAAATAGGGCAAAACGTATCAACAAACAGACCCCCGCTTTTGTTCACCAGAGGCGGGGGTTATTTTTTAGGAGTGAATTAACTAATGGAAGCTCAACCACCTTTTCAGCAAACGTACATACTACAAAATTCAGTTGTGGTGTTCTCTAAAAACTACCTACCACTATCACGCATCAACATTAGGCGTGCAATAGTGCTGTTAGTTACAGGTCAAGCAGAATCATTGAACTTTGGTACTACAAAGCAATGGGAAATTCGTTCTCCCAGTGTTGTACTACAAGTACCTGAACACATCCGCTTGACTGTTGGTAATCCTGAACGGCATTGGAAAGTACCACCTGTAAACCGTCGGGAGGTTTTGAAGCGAGACAACCACACCTGCCAATACTGCGGTAGTACAAAACGTTTAACCCTCGACCATGTAATACCTCGTTCCAAAGGTGGACAGCATACATGGGACAACATTGTAACGGCGTGTGACAAGTGCAATTCAATAAAAAGCGATCGCTTACCCCATGAAGCTGGAATGGTACTTAAAACCAAACCCAAAGCCCCAATTCACCCAGCAGTTGCATTTGCCGAACAGTTTTGGAACGCACAACGCCTAACTGAAAAGGAGTAATTCACTCCCTTAAACCCAGTCAGAGAGGGTAATACAGCGATTTAATAACACCGCCCTCTCATTTCTGAAAAAAATTTGTAGTATGCCCTTGACACATTTGTAGTATATAATGTACTATATTTGTAGTGGAGCAAAAGAGCCTCAGCAAAAGGCAAAGTGCTAACACCTCCGAACCATGAAAACTAAATAATTGCCACCCAACGTGGGGGTGTAACTCAGTTGGTTAAGAGTGCCTGTCTGTCGAACAGGAAGCCGCGAGTTCGAGTCTCGTCATCCCCGTGTAGCCTTGTGGACGAATAGATAAGTCGCTTTGATTCTCAGTCAAAGAGAAGCGGGTGCAACTCCCGTCAAGGCTTGCAAATGTGTCCGAGTAGCCAAGTGGTAAGGGCGTTGGTCTGCAAAACTAATCATCGTGGGTTCAAATCCCACCTCGGACTCCAAACATTGCAGCGTCACCTAACGGTAAGGTACTCGGCTCATAACCGGGAGTATGTGGGTATCTCCTTCGGAGACGCTACGCGAACAACTCCCACCGCTGCGACCAAATGCACAGATGGTGTAACGGAAGCATAAGGGTCTCCAAAACCTTTGGTCATGGTTCAAATCCTTGTCTGTGCGTTGATGGTGCAGAAGCGAAGTGGCCGAGCGGCACGTCTTTCAAGCGTGTAATTAGCGGGTTCAAGTCCCGTCTGCACTACCAAATTTATGGGTCGGCTCGTCTATTGGTGTAGGTAACGGTCTGTAAAACCGCCGCGAAAGAGTGTTGCTGGTTCAATTCCAGCCCGACCCACTATGGAGAGATTGCCATTGGCAGGGCAAGCTGTTTGCTAAACAGTCGTGAAATTCAACATTTCACTGTGGGTTCGACTCCCTCTCTCTCCGCCTTATCCCCTGGTAGCTCAGTTGGTAGTAGCGCCTGTTTGAAGAACAGGAGGTCATCCGTTCAATCCGGATCTGGGGGACTGGCACATTGCCCCATAGCTCAATGGCAGAGCGAGGCGCTGTTAACGCCGGGGTTGTAGGTTCGAGTCCTACTGGGGCAGCCATTTATTGGGAAGTAGGCAAACAGGCAAAGCCGTCGCACTTTGAATGCGAAGTTTGAAGGTTCGATTCCTTCCTTCCCAGCTTATACTCCTGTAGCCCAATGGTCAGGGCGGCTGTCCCAAAAACAGTCTGTGTACGGGTACTGCTCCGCAGAAGCAAGCTACAACTCCCGTCAGGAGTACCAAAATCGGGATGTAATTCAGTGGTCTAGAAGCCTTGTTTTGGGGACAAGGAGTCGTAGGTTCAAATCCTACCATCCCGACCATTTGCTGTTCCAAACCCCTGTGACGTAATTGGAAACCGTCGCTCGTTTAGACCGAGTGTTTTGCAGGTTCGACTCCTGTCAGGGGTACTGATGCTCCCGTGGCGAAATTGGTAAACGCTTCCGTTTGAGGGACGGAATTTTTACTCTTTCAAATCCTGTCGGGAGTACCAACTTGGGCGTTTGGCAGAACGGTTATGCACCTGACTTTTAATCAGGTTGAAACAGGTTCAACTCCTGTAGCGCCCACCAAATTTTGCCCCTGTGGCGCAATTGGCAGACGTATCCCGCTTAAACCGGGTTTGTTGCAGGTTCGACTCCTGTCAGGGGTATCGCGGAGATTGAGCTATGGTGCGCTCTGAGGTCTCATAAGCCTTCACATACCGGGTTCAAATCCCGGCTCCGCTACCAAATGCTGGTGTAGCTCAATGCGGCAGAGCGATCGCCTTGTAAGCGATCGGTTGCAGGTTCAACTCCTGTCACCAGCCCCAGATACGAGTTCAAATCTCGTCGTCCGCTCTTTTAGCCCTGTAGCTCAATGGTGGAGCAACTGTCCTACAAACAGAGGGTTACAGGTACTGCTTCGCAGAAGCAAGCTACAAATCCTGTCAGGGCTACCAATTTATGGGAGTGTCGCCTAATGGATAAGGCATCGCTCTTCTAAAGCGACCGATGTAGGTTCAAGTCCTACCACTCCTGCTGTATGGGGTCATAGCTCAACTGGCTAGAGCATCCGCCTTGCAAGCGGAAGGTTAGGGGTTCAAATCCCCTTGATTCCACTGTGGTGTCTGTTGGCGTAGCCGCTCCATAGGAGCTAGCCAAAGCGGTCGCGGCGCTGGTTTGTGGAACCAGTCATAACGGGTACTCTACTCTTCGAGAACGCCTAACGGCGAACGAGAAGCCGCTCCGCGTCTACAAGTCCCGTCAGATACCCTGAATGGAAGATGCCGCTAAATGGTCGGCAACCGGTCTTGAAAACCGGGGTACAGGCAACTGTAGGGGTTCGATTCCTCCATCTTCCGCCTTCCACCTGAAGCCGAAAAGTGAGGCGCTGTGCTGATAACACAGATACAGGAGGGGCAGTACCTCCCTGGTGGATTTATTTAGGTTCAGTACCCAACTTTTTTTCAACCCGCTCTAACTTAGTATTAGTCCAACCAGTCCTTTCCCAAATCTCCGATAAATAACTATTTATCTCAGGAGACATCCTCATGGGAATAAATTGATTAGCTATCACAAAAAAAGCTAAAGTAAAAAAAGTAGTACCAAACATCAGCACATAACTTTGAGCCTGATAATCAGAGGGAAAAACCTCCTTCACTATCGTTTTGGTTCTGAGAGGAGACTTCTCTAACTTCTGAATAGCCGTAGTCAACTTGTTCGTATGATTGACCAATTCCGTCCACCTTCCCTTCAAATCTGATATCTCGCTCTTTAGCCCTTTCAACTCTAAACTTTCCAACGTCGGTGAGGACTTGGGCGTATTCTGAAACTGCGACAGCAAGAGAGTTAATTCTTGCCTCAAATTGGCATTGCTCCGCTCGTACTCGTGCCAAGAGACTCCCTGATTTTTCAATTCCTGAGTCAACAACTCGATAGTCGCCATAGCTTGACTCAGGAGTTGATTCTGGATTAAATTCGTTTGCGCCCATGCTTGCAACTCCGCCCTATCTTTTTCTCTTTCAGTCTTTTGTGATAACTTAAAACTTTCAAATTCCTTATATAATCTACCCAACGCCGTCTTCACTTCACCCAGTTCACTTGTTGCCAAAGACAGGGAACTGGAGGGAGTAGAGATATCGTTATTGCTATTGTTGATATCGCTATTGGTGCTATTGGTATTGCCCCTAGTGCGTTTATTATTGTTATTATTATTCATCGGCTTTTTTTCTCCCCCGACGAGCTTTAGTTTCAGTTGCTTCTGATTTATTTGCAGTCTTCGCACTCCCATTCCTACCCGAAGATACAGCTTGATTGACCTCTGCTGATGATTGATTCACCGCAGATTTATTTGTTTCTAATTGCTGTAACCCCAGATAAACAGCAGCCTTATCCATTTCCGGTTTAGCCTGGTCTAAAAACCCACTCACCAGCAGATAATCACCAAACGGAAACCCATTTTCCTCAGTAGCAGCAGAGAAAGGAAAACCCTTCTCAATCAACATATCAAAAGTTGAATACTCAAGCTCAGGCAACTCAATTTCTACACCTTGCAACTCCGATATAGCAACTCTAGTCTTACTATTATCCCACCGCTGAAAACCCAAACCCTTATCCCAGCAGAGATTCTTCACCACCACATAATCAGCTTGATTACCACAGAACTCAACCATAGCCTTCAAGCTAGTAATCACCGAATAACCCAGATTCAGCACCGTCACCAGAGACACCCGATAACCCAAATCACCAGCAATCTTAAACAGCCCAAACTTACTAATAATCTCCCTAGTCTTATTACTAGAAGCCCCCGGCATATCCACAACAATAACATCAGGAGAAGCAGCCTTAATTTCCGTAAAAAACCGCTTTGCCTCAGCCACCTCAATAAAATTTAGTAGCCTAACACCAGAGCCAAAATCTTGATAATACTCAAACAACTCAGGATTTTCAGTATCAGCATCATAACCGAGATAGCTGATACCTTGGGAGTGCAGAACATCAAGAAGCAAGCGAGTGAACGCAGTTTTACCCGTCCCTCCCTTGCCCCCTAAAATCATCACAATCCGTTTCATACATTACTCCTAGACGCTACTCCTATCAGTGACATTGAACTGAGAATGAGTTTTTGCAGCCCCTTTCTTTGACGTTGTTTTTGGAGATGTTGTAGAAGTTGATATTTGAGATTTTTCAGATTGTTCAACAGCATCAGGTAGTGAAGTATCTGCCTCTACAGCAGGAACACCATTACCAGTTACAGTTGAATTAGAAACAGTTGCACTTGAGTCAGAGTTAGAATCAGCCGACGATTCAGAACCTTGGTTGTCAGTAGCAGTAGTAGTTGTTGTTATAGCTTTTTTGTGGAAACTCTTAATGCCACTTGCAGCTAATTCTACACCATGTCCCTTAAAAACGTCAGAGACATCCTCATAGGAGTAGCCAGCATCCAACATATCCTGGATAGGTTTAGCCAAACTTTTAACCAACTCCTCCACAGTAATAGTTTTGGGAGTAGTAGCCTTCTGTTTGAGACTAGCTTGAATATCGTCTAGTTTAGATAAAGGAACAGCCTTGGGTTTGCGGGACATAATTAGTAGTGATAAGTAGCGATAATTTTCTTTATTTTAGAAGAATTACTCGCCATTTCATCAACCAAATTTATCAATTAAATTCCTCAACAAAGCAGCAAATGACCCCTTACTCTATAACCTATAAGTTTTTGCTGTGCAGATATTGGTAGATGCTTAATCAACAAAATTCATCAACCAAACTCATCAATTAAAGCAATTGCATCTAACCAAAACTAAAACCTATAAGTTTGATTATGCCAAAACATTAAATTTGATAGTACAAAAAACCCCTAGATGCAAATGCGAGAATTCACGAGGGGATTGTAGGTCAGTCTCATCAACCAAAACAGCAGGTGTAACCCTACCTCATAACCCATAGATTTGACTGTACCAGAACCCATAAATTTGATTGTACCAGAACCTATAAATTTGATAGTGCAGATGTTTGTAGATGCAAATGCGAGAATTCACGAGGGGGTTACAGGTCAGTATCATCAACTAAAGCAGCAAGGGTAACCAACCCTAGAACTTATTAGTTTGATTATGCCAGAACCCATAAGTTTGATTGTACCAGAACCTATAAGTTTGATAGTGCAGATGCTTGTAGATCCAAGGTGGATAATTAAACAAGAGTTGATGAATTTGTGAGGTAAACTAGAGTAGATAGTGTCAAGAAAATATGAGAAAAACAATTAAATAGTGCTGTAGCCCCAGTGGTGAAAGCATTACACACTTTGGTTTTCCCCTACGTGCTGTTCATGCCACAGATACCCGTACTTGTACCCCCTCACCCGCCGCCGTAAAGAGGCAAGCAATACGCCTTAACGCGCTACGCGCTGCTTTTGCTACCGCAAAAGAGGCGTGAATTGCTTGTTGGGGGTGTCCCCCAAGCCCCCATTGTCGTACAATCAATAAGTTGTTTATGACACAACCAGACCCCCGTACAGCATTAAGTAATCAACTAGCAGATGTACTAAGTAATCATTCAGTACAGCCGGAAGTAAAGCGAGAGATAACTGTTACATTTAGAGTCAGCAATGACGAGAAAGCTAGACTAGAACAACGGTGCATTGGGGTAGTGCAAAGCGATTATATTAGAGCTAGATTATTCGATTATTCCCTACCACGTTCTAAGTCAATTATCCCAGAAGTTAACAGACAATGTATCTACGAACTCAAAAAAATTGGCAACAACATTAATCAACAGACTAAAGCTATAAACGAAGCAGTCAAAGTTGGTTATCAACCACTAAATAAGGAAACTAAAGAGTACCTCCAAACCCTGAAAGAACTAGCAAAACTATTAGAACAAACTCACCGAGAACTCACCCAAACAATAGAGTAGAGGCAGCGAAATGATTACCAAAGTCAAAGCTAATAAATCATTTCGGGGTACAACCAAATACGTACTAGAGAAAGAAAAAGCCACAATCATTGGTGGGAATATGTACGGCTCAACCACCAACGAACTGGTAGAACAGTTCACCTTATCAGCCCATCTTAACCCCCAACTCAAAGACCCCTGTTACCATCTAATGTTGTCAGTACCCAAAACTGATAGAACCCTCAATGACGATGAATTAGCTAGCATCTCCCAGCGTCACCTTGCCAACGTCATTGTATTATCCAGATTAAAAGGTGAAGAATCCCAAGTTAAACAACCTGATAAAAGGATAGCCGATACCAAATTAAACCAACTAGTTGATGAATTTATCGAAACAGAACTGCCAGCTTATGACTTCTTCATAGCCCGACATTCAGATAAAAAAAACGACCACACCCACATCGTTGCATCTAGAGTCAATAACCTAGATGGTAAATCCATCCGCACCTGGAATAACTACGCTTACTCAGAACATTCATCTCGACTGCTAGAGCGAGAATTTCACCTTACTCCAGTCCAAAGCAGTTGGGAAAGTAAACGCAAAGCCATGACCCGTAATCAACTAGAACGGGTAGAGCGAGATGGACTCCCTGGTGAAGAAATAATGCGACGGGCTATAGATGCAATAGCAGCAAATAAACCCACAATGCCACAATTAATTGAGAGATTATGGTCAGAGCATCAAGTTAAAGCTATCGTCAGTTATTACAATCATGGTGGTGTCAGGGGTATCAAGTTTGGTATTGATATAGGTGCAGTGAATGAAGATGGTACACAACTGCTCTGGAAACAGGGAGGAAATCTCAATAAATATAAGTGTTCATTTAATAAATTACAGATAGAATTGGGGGTAAGCTATGACCCTAAACGAGACGATAGCGAAATTAAACGCCTAAATGAGATGTTGGAAACTGTTAATATAGTTAAAGCTAATCAGCAGGTATTAGACGGTAATTTATCTAAACAATCTACAGATAATTCCCAAATAATCGCTACTAAACCAGAAGATCAACCTGAAACTAAACTAGAAATTAATTCAGAAATTAAACCAACAATAACCCAGTCGCAATTGCCAGAAGTTAAAGTAGAAGCTAATGCAGAAACTAAACCGCTACTAACCCAGTCGCAATCGGTAGAGCTTTACAAAAAATATAGTGCAGAACTGCAACAGGAATTGTTGACAGACCGAGATAAGGAAATTGCTGTCAGGGCGTTGAAAGATGATAAGTCAGTCCTGGAAGTTGCAGGCATCCTGAAAGTCAGCCCAGTCGGATGGACTGAAGATGAGGCTAGGGAACTGGTATTCATTGCTCAAGATAAATTGGAGTCGGAACAGCCTCAAATAGAACTTAAGTCTGTAGAAAAGCAGGATTTAATCAATGAATTATTACAGATAGCAGTGCCTGTAGGTGTGGAGTTAATCCATCGTCTACTCAGAGGAAATGGTGAGAATAGCCTGCGATTTAAACGTGCCATCCTAGCTAAAGAGGGTCAGGAATTGGTGTTTACCCATGATGAAAGGGGTGAGGTTTTTCGTGTAGCTGTCAGTCGCAATCAAGAAGGTAATCTAGAATATTCCCCAGTGAATATAGGTGAAGTGCGACTTGAGGATATTCACAGTTGGAGTGAAGTAAAGCGGGTGTTGCAACAACAGATGAAGGAGGAAAGAACGCAAAGTAAGGGATTTTCTCTTTAGTGGGACTTAAACATTTTTGAGGAAGAAATAAGCTTTAAACCCTTGCGGGGTAAGGAAAATACGCCAAATGCCCAAAAACCTCTGAAACCTAAATATTATACCAACAAACCAATCAAAACGATGTCAAAGTCCCTTGGGATATACGTTAGAGGTTATTTTAACGGTGTTTTTGCCTAAGTGACGTGAAGCCGAGATACGAGTAAGTGCGATTCGTTCTGGAGAAACCCAAATGTTGGGGGGATTCCAGGCTTTAGTAGAGTAACCCTAATTGGGCTGAGTCCGCACTTTAATCCTCTACTAATGACAACTTGATATCCATGTAAGTGAGGTTCTCAAAGAACCAATTCTTACTGCCCTGGTGCGGGGTTAAAAGCACATAAACTACCAATAATGGTAGCCCCTACGGAGAAGACTGACTATCAAATCTGTAAAGCGGGGATGAAAGCGGTTAATGGTGGTAATTGCTGAAAGCACCAACTGCAAGCAAGAGTTTATGGGGAGAGTAAACGAAGTGTCGTTGAGCCATCGTCAGATCTCACCAAGGGATATAAGCTTGTGTTTCGGACACACCTTGGGTTGGAAATAACCGACAAGAGGTTTGGACTGTTAGGATCTTGCAACCGAAGCAGCGTACCTCCTAGACCCCCGGTGGATAGACACCCTCTAAAGACTCAAAACAATGGATATCAGGAACGAAATAACCCAAATTATAGTTCCTATAGTGGTCGATATGTAGGTAAGCAGTCAAGCTAAAAGCTTTATTTGGGAGGGATGGGTTAAAAAGCAAAAGCCTAGACCGAAATAACGGTCAAAGCCTGAAAAGGGATGGAGTAATATCCGGGATAAGCAGACGTAACCCGCAATGTGTCTGTATATAGGGGTGTAAATAGCAATGAATAAGCCTAAATCAGATTCAACATTGAATACTGAGGGATGGAAGACTATCAACTGGCGACAAGTCGAACGATATGTTTTTAAATTGCAAAAACGCATCTATGCCGCTTCACGTTGTGGTGATATTCAACGAGTTCGCAAACTCCAGAAAACCCTAATGAGGTCTTGGTCGAATAGGGCATTAGCAGTAAGAAGGGTAACACAAGACAACCAAGGAAAAAAGACCGCAGGAGTGGATGGGATTAAATTACTATCCCCAGCAGCACGCCTTGACTTGGTAAAGGGTCTATTCATTAACGGTAAATCCAAACCTACACGGAGGATATGGATACCAAAACCAGGGAAAACCGAACTTAGACCGCTCTCGATACCCACTATTTTTGACCGTGCCTTACAAGCAGTAGTGAAAGCTACCCTTGAACCAGAATGGGAGGCTCGTTTTGAGCCATCAAGCTACGGTTTTCGACCCGGTAGGTCATGCCATGATGCTATCAAACACATCAAAAACTGCATAGTATCAAAATCTAAATTTGTTTTAGATGCAGATATCTCGCAATGTTTTGACCGAATAGATCAGGAAGCATTACTTCTGAAATTAAACATGAACGGTTCAGTCAGGCGACAAATCAAAGCCTGGTTAAAATCGGGAGTGATAGATTCAGGAAAATTTGCAGCTACTACGGCTGGAACACCACAAGGCGGTGTAATTTCGCCATTATTGGCATCCATCGCTTTACATGGATTAGAAAGCCTGATAAACCAAGAATTTCCTGTCAATTCAGCCGGGAAAATTAGAGGGGCTAAAAGCAAATTTGGCTGCGAAATATCTCGCGTAACTTGTATTAGGTACGCGGACGATTTTGTGGTTTTAAATGAATCCTTAGCGGTCATTAAGAGGTGTGAGGAATTAATCAAAGATTGGCTCAAAGGTATTGGCTTAGAATTGAAACCAGAAAAGACGCGAATAGCACATACGCTATATCCACACTTAAGTGAAGATGGTCAACCAGGATTTGATTTTCTGGGACATCATATTCAACAGATAAAAGTGGGGAAATACCGAGACAATAAAAATAGTCAAGGTAAAAAGCTTGGTTTCATCACCCTCATTACCCCCTCTAAGAAGGCAATTGAGGCTCATAAACAGAATATGAAAAGCATCATCACAAAAAACAGGTCACGTTCTCAAGCAGAGCTAATTAAAGACCTCAATCCTGTTATCAGGGGATGGACTTCATATTATAGAGTCTCAGATGCTGGAACTACTGGGGACTTCTCCCGGTTAGATAGAATCACCTATCTTCGTTTGAGAAGATGGGCTAAAAGACAAACTGGAAGCATTAATTTAGGTCATCAAAAATACTGGCACACCATAGGCGATAACCATTGGGTATTCACTACTAGGTCAGAAAGTAATCCTTTACGGTTACTAACACATATCGAATTTCACTCTAGTGTAAACGATTATGTTAAAGTTCGCGGTGATAAAAGTCCTTTTGATGGTGACTTAATTTACTGGAGTTTAAGACTAAGCAAACACCCTGAGATGCCTACTACTAAAGCGAAGCTTCTCAAACAACAGGGTAAATGTGCTTGGTGTAATTTGCATTTTCAAGAAGGCGATTTATTGGAAATTGACCATATTAAACCCATTTCTTGTGGAGGTAAAAAGGAATGGCAAAATCTCCAATTATTACATCGTCATTGCCACGATGATAAAACTGCCAATGATGGCAGCTTGAAGTCCCATATTGACAAAATGGAAACACATTGAGTAGCCGTGTGCCGGGAAACTGGCAAGCACGGTTTCGGACGGGAGGGGTGGAACAGTAATGTTCCCCTCGACCCTCTCAAACCTGCAAGATAGACTGGAACCCCCTACTATATCTACGTTATAGCTTTTTTGTTGTCTCAATAGAATTTGTGCATGAATGCACTGGCATTTTGACCCCCTAATTGCTTTTCACCTACCCAAGAGAATTATAAAAACTGTTTGGTAGAATACTCGTATTTTCGTCTCTAACCCAGTTTTTACAAGAGTTTCAGCCAATTAGTTTTCAAAGCCGCTCATCATCCCATCTGTAAAAACTGTAAACAAAGTTAATAAATACTTCGGTTTTTGTAGCGATACATACCCCAGAAAAGCAATCTCCTGTCAATTTTACTTGAAAATTGCTGTACCCTATATAGGGTAAGAGTTTCAAGACCATCTTGCAGGTTTTTACTTCTATCTCGGCTCAATACCTAAGTCCCACTAAGAAAAATTGAATTTTGAAATGAAATTTTAATACCACAACAAAAAAGTTGTGCTATATTAAAAACACAACAAAAAAGTTGTGGTGTGAGATGATACCAGCGTTTAACCCTGACAAAAATCTGCCTCCAGGAGTGTATTGGGCTAAGTGGCAAGAATTTGTGGAACGATTTGGAACAAACCCACACCGACAGCGACTTCTTAGGGGACTGAACTCCGCCATAGATTCACTGTCAAAGGCAGGTTGCCTAGTCGTTTATATTGACGGCAGTTTTGTAACCGAAAAGGAGAATCCTAATGACTACAATGGCTGCTGGGATATTACGGGTGTTGACCCGTACCTTCTAGACCCCATTCTGCTTAATTTCGACAATGGTCAAGCTGCCCAAAAAATTAAGTACTTAGGAGAGCTATTCCCAGCAAAAACGTTAGAAAGTATTACCGGAAAAACATTTTTAGAGTTTTTCCAGGTTGATAAAAACAATGGCAACCAGAAAGGCATCGTTGCCATAGATTTGGGGAGGGCATATCTATGATAAAGAATGAGCGGCAGTACCGCATAACAAAAGCCCAAATAGATAAGTTTGTACGTGCTTTACAGCATCTAGCTGAACACTCAGACCCTAGTCAACAGGTACATCCAATGCTACAAAAAGCTCAGGCGGATGCCTTACGGAGTCAGTTTACTGAGTTGCGTAGGCAGATAGAGGAATATGAGGCATTAAAGTCAGGTCAGCGGGCAGTGCTTGAGATTGAATCATTAGAGGAACTACCACTTGCCCTGATCAAAGCACGCATTGCTGCTGGACTCAGCCAAAAAGATTTGGCTGAACAACTTGGACTTAAAGAGCAGCAGATACAACGCTATGAAGATACAGAATATACCTCTGCAAGCTTTGCGCGATTAGTAGAGGTAAGCCAAGTTCTTGGTATTAAGGTACGAGAGGATGTCTTGTTGCCTAGTTCTCAGGTTTCACTAAACAAAGTGTTTAGTCGCTTAAAGCAAGTTGGAATCGACCGCAACCTTGTACTTGGAAGACTTCTTCCTCAATCAGCTATGGCGAATATACAAATAGATAGGTTAACAGAAGAAGAAGAAAGTAGCTTAGTTTTCCGTATAGCTACACTTTTACAGCGAGTTTTCAAGTTGACACCTACAGAAATCTTTAGCTCCAGCCCATTACAGTTGAATACAGCAGCAGTAGGAACAGCTCGATTTAAAGTAACTGCGCGGACAGATGAACGCCGCCTTAGTGCATACACGGTATATGCACATTTTCTAGCTCTTCTCTTACTGGAAGCCACATCAGACCTGCCAAAGAAGCGAATTCCCACAGATGCTAATGAAGTTCGTTCAGCAATTATTTCAGCTTACGGCTCCCTGACATTTAAAAATACATTGCACTATGTTTGGAGTCTGGGAGTACCTGTGCTACCCCTGAAAGATTCAAGCGCTTTTCATGGTGCTTTCTGGCGTATCGGAGGACGTAATGTTATTGTTCTCAAACAGCAAACATCATCAACAGCACGTTGGCTTTTCGATCTTCTTCACGAACTCTTTCATGCCGCACGTGAGCCAGATTTAGACGAGCGCACTGTAGTTGAAGGCGAAGAGACGGCTATTGAGCGACGGGAATCTCAAGAAGAACTGGAAGTAAATCTAGAGGCTGGGAATGTTGTACTTGGTGGCCGCGCTGAAGAACTTGCCCAAATGTGTGTAGAAGCTGCTAAAGGAAGTGTTGAGCGATTGAAGAAAGTTGTTCCTCAAATCGCTAACCGAGAGAACGTTTCTGTTGATTCACTTGCCAATTATATGGCATTTCGCTTGTCACGTCAGGGCATCAACTGGTGGGGAACAGCAACTAATCTCCAAGTAATTGATCAGAATCCTTGGCAGATTGCACGTGACTATCTTATTGAACAAATTAAATTCGGACGACTCAACGAAGTTGATCAAAATCTTCTACTGCAAGCATTATCTGATATAGAAAACTGAGATTTATGACACAAAGCCAAACAATAAAGCTCAAGCCACTAGAGATTAAGTGCAGCAGCACAGACTGTGAAAACGGATTGCATTGTTTCAAACAGAGCGGAAAAAAAAAGGTGGCTGACCCATTTGGTCAATGCCATTCATGCGGTGCAGACCTAGTTGATTGGAGTCGAGTTCAAAAACGTGATTTGAGTGATGTCAATTATACTTTTTCGGCTCTCAAGCATGAACTTATCCGACACTATTTTTGGCACATTGAGATTGACCAAAAGGCAATTAATCATGCCCGCCGCAAAGGTAAAAGTGGAATGCGTGATGCGGCTGAGAAGCGGATTTGCCAATCAGTAGGGTCAGCACAGCATCCCCTTGAGGGTCGCCAAACGCCAAAGGAAAATTCAGGAAATGCTATTTACTATGCTCAACACGCTACAGCCTGCTGCTGTCGTAAGTGCATTGAATATTGGCACAACATTCCTATTGGTCGGGAGTTAACTAAGCAAGAAGTTGGATATTTCACAGACTTAGTAATGCTTTACATCGAAGAGCGGTTGCCGATTCTCACAGAAAACGGGGAGAAAGTACCACGGCTAAAACCTCTACGCTGCGAAAAAAGTTCATCTACAGAAGATGAGGGCGAGTAAGAGTATCAATGGTAATTAACACAGAAGCTTTGTCAGATCGTTATTGAGCCGCGTCAGTTGATTTAAATGGCAACCGTCTCTTCATTATCAATTTCCTGAACACAGAGCAAGAGAAGGATTTGAGTGAAGCTCCGAACTGTGGTGGTATCGGGCGCATCTGATAATTCTGGTGCATCTAATATTTGAATATTGACCAAGTTTGATGAGTTATGAAATTTAAAACTTATGTCAACAGATTTGAAGGCAGAACAAAAACTTAAACCATACAAGCTTAAATGCACCAGTTCAGATTGTAAGAACGAGTTACACTGTTTTAAGCAAAATCGAAAAATGAAAGCGGCTAACCAATTAGGTCAATGTCGTGATTGTGGGGCAGACTTGGTTGATTGGGAGCGAGTTCACAAACGCGACCTTAGTGATGCCAAATATACTTTTGAAGCTCTCAAAAGGGAACTTTTTCGACACCATATGTGGCACGCGGAAATTAGGCAAAAAGCAGTTAATCATGCCCGCAAAATAGGGAAGAAGAAAATGCCGCCCACTGTTGAAAAGCGGATTCGCAAATCAGTGGGTTCAGCAAAGCCTTCTTATGATGGTCGCCAGACTCCAAGAGAAAATTCAGATAAAGCCAATGCCATTCACTATGCTCAACATGCTACAGCCTGCTGCTGTCGTAAGTGCATTGAATATTGGCACAATATTCCTCTTGGTCAGGAGTTAACTGAGCAGGAAGTTGGATATTTTACAGACTTAGTAATGCTCTACATTGAAGAGCGGTTACCATACCTCACAGAAGACGGAGAAAAAATACCACCAGTAAGAAAGAACACTCCTAAGAAGTCGTCTACAGAAGATGAGCGGGGTAAGAGTACCAATGGCAATTAACACAGAAGCTTTGTCAGATCGCTATCGAGCCGCATCAGTTGATTTAAATGGCAAGCGTCTCCTCATCACCAATTTCCTGAACACGGAGCAGGAGAAGGATTTGAGTGAACCTCCTAACTGCGGTGGTGTCGGACGTATCCGACATTTCCGGCGCACTATTGGAAGCCCTAGCTGGCCGCCAAACCCTTTACCCATTGACCCAGCTTGCAAGGTGCTTGGTTTGCCATCAACGGATATAATTCGGGCGCAGGTTTTCCAAAACGCAGCCTGCAACTGGCGCTGTTGGTATTGCTATGTTCCCTTTGACTTGCTTTCCGCTAACCCCGATTACTCTGACTGGTTAAGTCCTGTCACCTTGATTGAGCGCTATCTTGACCAACCTGACCCGCCGCCCATGATAGACCTTACAGGTGGTCAGCCGGATCTCATTCCCGAATGGGTGCCTTGGATGATGGCTGAACTCAAAAATCGTGGGCTGGAACACCAAGTCTACCTTTGGTCTGACGACAATCTCAGTAACGACTACTTCTGGCAATTTCTCTCTAACGCAGACATTGAACTCATCGCTACATACCCCAATTATGGTCGCGTTTGCTGTTTCAAGGGTTTCAACGCTGAATCATTTGCGTTTAACACTCGTGCCGAACCTGCTCTGTTTGACCAGCAATTTGAGTTGATGAGACGGCTTTTGACGCTAGGCATCGACTTATATGCCTATGCCACATTCACTTCCCCATCGGCAGTTGGTATAGCAGAAGATATGCGTCGCTTTATTGACCGTCTCCAAATGCTTGATGAGAACCTGCCACTGCGGACAGTGCCGCTCCAGATTCAGGAGTTTACCCCAGTCAAGCAACGTTTAAAACAGGACACCTATGAAGCGTTGCAGTATCAGCAAATTGCAATTGAAGCTTGGCTGCAAGAGTTAGAGAGCAGGTATTCCAGTGAAGAAAGAGCTTGCAATATCACCGATATACCACTTCATGGAGGCAGATAGGCATGACAATCACTAAAACTGAAGCACAGATTTTTGAAGATTATGTTGACGGTTGGGTACTGGAGGCGATCGCCCGTGGAGTAAACACATTTGACCAAATGCTAGCATTACTGCCGGGAGTATATCCGTCTGTTGCCCTTAACTCTCTCCAACGCCTTGCCTGCACCCAGAGGATCTCTGCTAAGGTTATGGCAGATTTCGCTCCTCCAGCTAGACGGAGCCAGAAGAAGCCAAATTACTCACACCACCAAATTGCGTTGCCTGTTCCCCATCCCCTGGATTATGATTGGCGGTTTAGTGATGCGGCAGTCCAGCAATTGTTGAGTAAATGTGCGGAACTGACACGCCCTGGTGAAACTATTGCGTTACTTGGAACTCCAAGTTTACTGCGGATGGGGATTGAACAGTCCTACCCACGGCAACTGATATTGCTTGAGGCAAGTCGTACTATAACGGATAGCTTTGCTCAAGTAGCACCAAAAACCCAGATACTTTGGTGTGATTTGATTAAAGATCCGCTACCGAATCTTTTAGCAGCGGCTGTTGTCCTTGACCCGCCGTGGTATCCAGAGTATATTCAAGCTTTTCTCTGGGCAGCCTGTCAACTCTGCCAAATCGGTGGATACATTTTTATTAGTATGCCTCCCGTTGGCACTCGCCCCGGTATTGAGCGAGAATGGGCAAATGCTTTGGATTGGGCAGAACAGATTGGTCTTACCTTCGTTAATTTGGAGCCAGCAGCTCTGTCCTATGTGACATCACCCTTTGAACTGAATGTTCTCCAGGCAGAAGGACTGCACACAGTTTCTAGTGAATGGCGACGGGGTAATCTAGCAGTATTCTTGCATAGCCATCAGACAGAAATCCCGCGCCCAACAGTTCTGCCACAAGAAGATGAATGGATTGAGCAAGTGCTACTTGGAGTGAGAGTGCGTGTCCGGCAGCCAATTTTATCAGGCTTTGCTGACCCATCACTGATATCTATTGTCCCAGGAGATGTGCTTCAATCAGTGAGTCGGAGAGATTCGCGCCGCCAGTTTGCTGATGTGTGGACTTCTGGAAACCGGATCTTTGCTTGTCAGGGGCGGGGAGTGTTATTGCATATTTTGCAGGCTTTGGCAGTAGGGCGATCGCCTGATGAAGCGGTAGCTTTTGCTTTAGAGCGATCATTAAACTTAGTTGAAACTAAGCTTGTATCTCACGCCGCCAATCAGATGATAAATATTGTTAGCACAGAACAAAAGGAGAATTTATTTTTTGGAGAACAGCGGAACAATACAAAATCCTCTAAAGCCGCTGGTTGATCAACTAAGATCAGCGGTACAGGGCGATTCTTTTTGGGAAAATTATTTAGAGCAGTTGAAATCGCCCGACTCAGCACCCTTTAAGCTCCACTTAGCCATTTTGGTAGAACCATATCTCCAGTTTATTTTAGATGGTAAGAAAACAGTGGAGTCGAGGTTTTCTACCCGGAAATTTGCTCCATACAATCGAGTAGATAAAGGTGATGTTGTGTTGTTGAAGCAATCTAGTGGGCCAATTGTAGGATTATGTCAGGTTAATTATGTTTGGTTTTATCAGTTAGACCCTGAATCATGGCGAACTATTAGAGAAGATTTTTCAGTAGTTCTATGCGCTCAAGACCCCGATTTTTGGAAAGCTCGTGAAGCGGCATCATTTGCCACTTTAATGCGAATTCAACACGTTAAGTCTATAGAAGCAATCAAATTTGCTAAACGAGATCGCCGAGGTTGGGTAGTCCTGCACGAAAATTCTGGTCAACTACAACTTGATTTAGGAATTTTATGAAACCAATTGTTCTCGGTTTTGCTGGTAGTATCGCCAGCGGCAAATCAACACTTTCAATCGAGGTAGCTTCATCCCTTAGATGGGAACGTGTTAGTTTTGGGGACTATGTTCGGACTGTAGCACAGCATCAAGGGCTAGGGGAATCACGAGAAGTGTTGCAGTGCGTTGGTGCATCTCTAATTAACCAGGGGATGGAACATTTCTGTAGCTCAGTCCTGGCACAAGCTAACTGGAAATCGGGACAGCCATTGGTTGTGGATGGCATCCGTCATGTTGAAGTTGCCTCCATGCTGCGTCGGCTTGTTGCTCCCTCAGAGTTACTCCTTGTTTTTGTAGCGGTAAACGAGTCAATACGCGAAGCTAGGTTGATTGAAAAAGGGTTAACTAAGGGGGAAGAATTAAAACATATAGGAACGCATTCGACAGAGGTACAAGTGCAAACAGTGTTACTAGGAATGGCTGATTTAATTGTGGACAATACCCGAACAATAAAAGAGCTTGTTAAAGAAATTTTAATGTGGGTCAACCAACAAGATAATTAAGGATTTTTACAGTAATCAAAAAATATATAGAAATGAATCATACGCTTGAATCTTCAGTCAAACATCTTCATGACTATTTTTGATGATTACATATTACTCTATCTACAATATTTAACCTAGAGAAATACCTTTAATTTTTTTAAATAATGAAACAGCATATGAGTCTGTCATTCCTGATATATAATCTGTAACTCTTAAAATATTTAAATATTTTTTACTACCAAGTTGCCCATCAAATATTATTTGCCCCGGAAGCATATCCCTAATCTTATCACTTTTTTTATTCTTTTTATTAGAATATATTGTGGTTTTTCCATCATCTACAGCAGTAATAAACTCATTTAATAAACCTGATATAACTTCATATCCTGCAACTTCTATGGAAAGAACTTCCTGACAATTATATACTTTACTTTTAATCTCTGCTTTAATATTTTCTATTTTTTGGTTTATTTCTTGGTCATCAGCTTCTAACAAAGGGGTATCGAAATTACCAACCAGCAATTCATCTTCATGTTTTTTAAATGACTCAACAGCAACATCTATCAGTTTGTTGATTGCTTTCCCTCGCAGATATCTTATATTTTCTCTCCAACCAGATTTATCATTTCTCTCTTGTAATTTTTCTCTATGCTCCTCTCCCGCAATATCGAGCAGCAAATTTTCAGTTGTTTTATAATCAATATAGCCCATGTTAAATCCATCTTCAAAATCCATAAGACGATAGCAAATATCATCAGCCGCTTCTACGAGAAAAGCTAATGGGTGTCTGCACCACCATGCTGAGTTTTCATCAATTCGTATTAAACCAACTTTCTCTGCAATTTCTTCAAAGATTTCCTTCTCAGATTGAAAGAATCCGTACTTTTTAGCACTGGTTCTCTTTTGAAGAGCCTGTTTCAAAATCTCATTATCATCTTCAATTTTAATCAAAGATTCTCTAGGGTACTTACTAAAGGTAGCTAGAGTAGCATATGTAAGCTGCATACCCTTACGTTTAGTTTGTCTTTCCGCTCTCGTAATGATTCTAAATCCTTGAGCGTTACCTTCAAACAAATCTAAATCTTCTCTTTCTTGGGAATTTAGTTGTTCTAGATGTCTTTTTCCTGTTTCTGAGTAAAACCAGGCTTGTATGGCATTTTCACCAGAATGACCAAATGGGGGATTACCTATATCATGAGCAAGACAAGCAGCCTGTACTATAGCACCAAAGCTTGCTTCATTTAAACCTTGTTCATTAATTAGTTGCTGTAAAACTTCTTTATGTTTTTTTAGTATATGTACACCGACAATCCTGCCTAATGAGCGTCCTATACAGGATACTTCAAGACTGTGAGTTAATCTATTATGAATGTGGTCATTATCATTTATTGGAAAAACTTGTGTTTTATCCTTTAATCTCCTAAACGACTCTGAAAATATGATTCTATCGAAGTCCCTTTCAAAAGGACTTCGATTATGAGGATCTTCATTAAGATGCCTTTCGTGTTCTTGACGGTCACTGCACAACAATTTATCCCATTGCATTTTTTTCTTACTCATATTTTTTAATAAATTACGCCTGATATGAATTAAAAACTCATGTTGTCCCATCAAGGGTTCCACATTTGTCCAAAACATGATTTTTCAATCATTATAGTAAAATACTATACTTTAATTAAAAATTATTGTCAGCATTTTCTTCTAAAGATTATTACATAAAAGTCAACAAAAAAGCTGTGCCAAATAGTGTTTAGATTAATTGGTACTTTGAACAGGGCGCTGGACACAATGATTGAGGTGCAAAAAAGTGATTTTCAGAATGCTTGTCCAATAAGACATTAAACTAAGCGTAACTTTCTGTACGGTTGCTCATTTACCCCCAAGTACTAGACAAAGTGGATTAGACATGTAATTCTTGTTTTTCATGACCAGTTCGTTTTGGGAAGGAGTTTGGGGTATGGGAATGCCTTGTGAAATAAATAATATTCTGAAGCTGAATGAAAATCAGGGTCATCCCAAAATTCTTATGCTCAGGTCTCATCATCAAGCTTTAAAGAGTGGTTACAGAATTATTCCTGTAGATGTTCCAATTCTCCTTGTGGACGAAAACTGGATTGCTCATGCAGACGTAATTGTTCGTAGACTTACTTGGGAAAAAGAAGAAACTTCTGTTGAGTTTGAAATTGATAGGATTTACAATACTCCGTTCTGTGTCAAGGAAGTAAACTGTACTCACGTATAAGGACCACAACGAAAGATTATTTTTGTTGGATTGCTCCTAGAGAAACTAATGTGGTTATTTGAGCTTCTGTTAGACCTTTCACACCTGTGATGTCTAAATTTTCATATGGTCTGGAAGGTCTTAGCGTTTTAGAACAATTTCCTGTTTTAATATCCCAAATCCTGATAGTTTCATCTTCACCACTGCTTACAGCAATTGAATCACTCGGATCAAAAACTACTGACCAAACTTCTTTTGTATGTTCTTTTAGAGTTTGAATACATTCCCCATTATTGAGATTCCAAAGTTTTACAGTTTGGTCATCACTACTGCTAATAATAAATTTTCCATTTGAATTAAAGTTAACGGTTCTGACTCGACCAGTGTGTCCTTGTAACACTCTAAAACATTTGCCAGTATATATATTCCATATTCGAATTGTTTGGTCGTCACTACTACTTGCAAGTATGTTATCAGGACTAAAGCACACAGATCTGACACAGTTAGTGTGACCATTGAAAGTCTTGAAGCAGTGTCCTGTGTTAGTGTTCCAGAGTTTGATAGAATGATCATCGCTACCAGTTGCTATAACGCGATCATCAGTACTGAAGGCTACTGAGTGTACCTCATCTAAGTGTCCTTCCAAGCAGTTAAAATATTTTCCTTCGGAAAAACTCCATAGAATGACTTTGTGGTCGCGGCTTGTACTAGCCAAAAATTGCCCATTGTGGCTAAAAGCGATTGACCAAACCCAACTTTCATGCCCTTCCAAAATTTTTAGACACTGACCAGTTTTTACATTCCAAATCCTTACTATATGATCATCACTGCCACTAGCAACTAAACAACCATCAGGGCTAAAAGCAACACATTCTACACAATCAGCATGTCCTTCTAATTCTAAAAAACATTCACCACTTTTAATGTTCCACAGTCTAACAATTTTATCGTAACTCCCCGTAGCAATTATTTGTCCATTTGCATTTGGACTAAATGCAACAGAGCGTATAGGGTTTGTATATCCAAACAAAGTCCGAAGGTTTTCACCAGTTTCAACCTTCCATAATCTAATAGTTTGATCACTGCCACCACTAGCAATAATTTTATTATCAGGGCTGAAAGCAATAGTTCGTACTGAGTTAGTATGACCTTTAAAAACTCTAAGACACTCCCCAGATTCAAAATCCCAAAGCCTTGCAATTTTGTCATCACTTCCAGTTGCAAGGTATTTCTCATCTGAGCTAAGTGCAAGAGACCAAATACGTTGGCTATGGGCATTAATTGTTTTATAGCATTGGCCATTTTCAATAGACCAAAACCTAATGTCTCCATTATCATCGCCACTTATTAAGATTTGATGGTTTTTGCTATAAGCAATTGACCTTATAGAAAGTGACTGGCTATCTCGTTCAGCCTTCAAGACCTTAAAGCAATTTCCAGTAGATAAATCCCATAATCGAATTGCAGTATCACTGCTAAATAAAATTTTATTATCGTGACTGAATAAAACTGCTCTTACTCGGTCACTATGATCCTCGATAGTTTTCAAGCATTCTCCAGTACTAACATGCCATATTTTTACTGTCTTATCTTCACTACCGCTAGCCAGTAATGCACCATTAGAGCTAAAAATTACTGAGTAAATCTGGTCAGTATGTTCGTTTAAAACTTTAAGACATTTACCAGTACGACTATCCCATAGTCGTACTGAGTAGTCGCTACTAGCTGTAGCTAACAAGTTATTATTTGGGCTAAAGGTGACTGTTCTAACCCAACTATTGTGTCCTTTACAAGTTAAAAATAATTGTCCAGTTGCTATGTTCCATATGTGAATTTCACCATTAGAATCACCAGTCGCTATAAATTCTCCATTTGGACTAAATGCTACCGATAGAATAGTACCTAATGTTTCTGTAAAAGTACATTCAGATAACTCTGCATAAGCAAGATTTACTCTCTGTAAAACTTTATTCTGTAAATATGCTTGACGAATATATAAACCAGAAAAATCATATTCTGATAAATTTATTTCTAGAAAACAGAGTAGATTTAAGATGTTGCCCGCTGCATATCCTTTTCTTAGCGTTAAAGAGTTGTCTTTCAATTTTATAAGAATTTTTTTTAGATGCTCTTGAAGAGCTTGAATACTACAAAAGCTTTCTACTAAAGGTTGAATAATTAAGCGGCATTGCGAAGTTCTAATATATTCTTTAGCTTGCGCTTTAACAAAGGCATATTTATTAATAAATTCGATGTTTTCTGTATTCAATTCAATATAAATAGACTCTATAAAGCGATCAATTACATATTCCAAAACTACTGGTTGTAAAGTAAAACACGTAGCAGATTTTTCAACTAAAGACCTACGAGTTAAAAATCCTAGTGCTTCACTTAATCTAGTTCTCAATTTATGTGGTTTTTCTGTAGAGATTAAATCTTGGCGTAATTGTTCAGGTGAGATAGGTTCAAGCTCTATAGCCAACCAGTACATTAATGTTTTTTCAAGTTCAGATAAGCGATTAAATTGTTCATCAAGAACATCATTAATTCTGCCTATATAGCTACAATCTTTTTGATCTAAAAAATCAGATATGCTGCCAGAAAAAACTTCATTAATATGAGTTGAAATAATTTTCAACGCTAGTGGATTGCCATTATATAATCTAATTAGCTCTTCGCATCGTTTCTGGGATATACCAATGCCTTTATCTTTAAGAACTTCTTTTCCTTCTGAATTATCTAATCCAGAAACCTGCAAAGAACGAACAAATAATTTCTCCCCTTCTAGTTCTGTAATGTCTCTTGTTTTTTCTCGACTGGTTAGAATTAAACAGTTTTGGTGAGATGATTCTCCTAATCTACGTAAAAGATTTCCATATTCTTCATATCCTTTCCGAAATTTACCTGTTGAATCACCTTTTTCTAATATAGACTCTATATTATCTAGTATTACTAAGCACCGTAATGATTGTAGATAATAAAGTAATTTTGTTATTTTTTCGCTAGTAGATTCCTCTGATTCTAGTTCTTGCTGGTTAGAAAAAAAATTAATTAAATCTGTCAAAATTTTATTTATTGGTGGAGCTTCACGTAAACTTCGCCAAATAAGGTATTGAAAATCATCTTGGACTTGTTGAGCTAGTTTAATTGATAGTGAACTTTTTCCTATTCCTCCTATACCAAAAAGCATGATTACGCGGCATTTTTCATCAATAATCCAATGTTTTAAGGTTTTCAGTTGCTCTGTGCGTCCATAGAATATAGAAACATCAACTGCTTCACCCCAATCCTGATAGCCTTTAGCAGGGATACCTACACCCTCTCTATCGCTTAATCTTTCACTATTTAAACCTTTTTTATTATTTATTTGAATTTCTTTTTCTAATCGTTCAATTTCTTTTTTACATTGCTCGATTTGTTCCCCTAACTCAAACTTCTTTGTCGTATCTGAGGTTATAGCCTTATTGTATTCTAAAAATAGAAGTTTTTTATGTAGGATATCAAGTACATCTTGTATATTTGAAGGGTCGTTTTTACTCATATTTTTTTATAAGGAGTGATTTTATATTTCGCCAAGCTTTAGTCATAAATGCTTCAGTATCTATCTCCAATTCATATGATGCTATAAGGGGAATGACAGGTAACGCGACTTTTAACTTGGCTGCCGCAGATTGACCTGGATCATTTAATGCTTCTTTGATTTCTCTAAGTGACTGTCTCATTTCATCAGAAAAAGTTTGGTTTCGACATTTTTCAATTTGTCCAACGGCTTGAGATACCTCAATAAGGGCACTCTCAGCCTCTAAATCTGAAATTATATTTGCTTCTTGAACTGTTATTGATAGGACTTCTCCATACTCAAGTTCATACTTGCTAATATCTGGCAATATTTCCCTTTTAATTCGTTGCCTTAATTCAAACTTAGCATTTTCGTTAGAGTTGAGTGCTAAATCTTTTTGAAAAACACCTAATTTTTCATAATAAATCTCTAAAATTTCTTCTAAATCTTTCAACCTTTGAATTAAATCTCTTTTAGTAGTCATTTTATCATCTCTCCATTTTTTTATGATTTTAATACTTTTTTATGGAAAACTAACAGAAAAGTGCCATTTCGTTGAATGATTGCTTTCCCAAGATTATTTGCTTTTTTAAGCATTTTTACTGGATATGGGAGCAGCGTTTTTGATATCGTAATTTTGATAGCAAACTGTATATATACAAGGACACCAGGGGCAACACTTGAAATAAACTCTATGAGCCTCAAGTAAAAGTCGAAATAAGTAGGGGCTTTTTCAAGATGAAATATATACTATTCTAATAGCAGTAATACTTAGAAAATATGAAGCCGTAGCCTAACTGAATTATATGTAAATTTGTAATCAATTACATCTGTTAATTTGTAAATATGTTAAATTACAAATTTGTACATATCCATAAAGCTTTTTATGGCAAGTATTTCGGCTTTGTAATAATGTAACTAATTACAAAATAACAAACTTACATTTATGAAAATTGCCATTCTGAACCAGAAAGGGGGCAGTGGTAAGACAACAGTATCCATCTGGCTCATGCTTTAAAATTAAAAGGGTATCGAGTATTACTAGTAGACACTGACCCCCAAGGCTCCTCCCGTGATTGGGCAGCAGCCCGTAATGGAGAAGCACCATTTAGCGTCATGGCGTTAGATCGCCCGATTATCCACAAAGAATTGCCCAAATTAGCGCAGGGGTATGAATACGTACTGATTGATGGTGCGCCCAGAGTTTCTGACCTCACCCGTTCAGCAATTATGGCAGTAGATTTTGTGCTAATCCCCATCCAGCCATCACCCCTAGATATCTGGGCAGTGCATGAAGTAGTCGAGCTTATTCAGGAAGCAACTATATATAAGCCAGATTTGTCAGCTGCATTTTTGGTTAACCGGAAGGTTGTTAATAGCAGCATTGCGCGGGAAGTATCCGAAGTCTTACAGCAGTATCCCTTTCCGGTATTGAACGCCCAAATTAGCCAACGAGTAGTTTTTGCTGAGTGCTTAAATAGCGGCAGTACAGTTTTGGAAACTGCTCCAAAAAGTGCGGCTGCGGATGAAGTCAGGGCAGTTTGTGAGGAAATTTTAGCATCTGTAAAGGAACCAACGAATCATGGCAGAAACTAAAAGAACATCAAAACTTAGCTTAAAGCCAGGAGTGAAGACAACGCCTGTTATAGACGAGCAAGCAGCATGGGTTGAAAGTCGTAATGGTGTTGATGCCTCTGTTGCCAAGGAAGAACCCAGCAATAGCAAGATGAAGCGGATTACCTTTGAGGTAACAGAAACCCAGCATCAGACAATTAAAATTTGCGCTACTAAGAAAGGGATGAGCATCAAGGAACTAATGATTTCCCTCATTGAACAGGAGTTGGAGGATTAATGTAATAATTAACATTATTACATTTGTAGATTATTACAAAATGACAGATTTACATTTTCCTCTAGATGAAGGTGTAGAGATGTTGTTATAAGAATATATAACGACTTTTTCTGGTAGATGGGTCTACTAGCGCCAAAAAATCAAAGCAGCGCATTATAGCTTTTTGCGCTCCCATTGGTGAATATATAAGGAAAAGTCATCGTCATCGCCCCAAACCCTGATGATTCCGTGAAATCCATGCCGCTCTATTGATAAGCAGAAATTATCTGTGGTTTGACCTGCCACACCCCTGACGCTAGAATAAGGTTTAGAGCCTCTACATCGGAATCTTGTACTATGTCGGTGTAAGATAATCTTATGAAAATAGATCGGCATGACCAAGCCAAAATCTTATCTTCAGATGAAATATCCCGGTTGTTCAGCATCGGATTAAAAACTCCACGCGATCGGGCATTGTTTGGTGTCTGCTTGTACACAGGCACTCGGATTGCCGAAGCCTGTTCCTTGCATACTAAAGATGTATACAGCATTGATGGCAGTGTGCGCCCCCGTGTAACAATTCGCAAGGGGACGACTAAGGGCAAAATTGAAACTCGCTCTGTGCCAGTCAATTCTGAGTTAAAGGAATTACTAGAAGCTTACCATTCACCGAAGGTCTATCTATTTCCTGGTCGTCACGGTAGAGGACACATCCACCCAGATTCAGCAGATAAGATTCTGCGGGCTGCTTTCATGGAACTGCTTATAGAGGGGGCCAGTACTCACAGCTTCCGTCGCACCTGCTTAACTCAAATGCACAGGTCTGGGGTGCCACTAAAGGTAATCCAGAAAATTTCGGGTCACAGAACTTTATCTGCTTTGCAAAAATATCTAGAGGTACTAGATGAGGATTTAGAATCAGCAGTTTCAACACTCAAGTTTTAGTCCAGAATGGAAAAGATTGACGCAGCCATTTCTGGTTTCCCAATCCAATCAGCTATAGCGAGGCAACAGCCATGCAAAATCTCACTAGAATTACCCGCAACCCAGAAGTAATGGGCGGCAAACCCTGTATCCGGGGAATGCGTGTCACCGTTGGTACTATTGTCGGCTTAATGGCATCTGGACACAGTTCAAGCGACATCCTCAAGGCTTATCCCTACCTAGAAGAAGCCGATATCTATGAAGCACTTGCCTATGCTGCATGGCGGGCTGAAGAAATTGAAGTCCCGCTGATAAGTGCATGAAAATTTTGATTGATATGAACCTTTCCCCTGATTGGGTCGCGGTTTTTGAGAGGTATAACATTACCGCTGTCCACTGGTCTACCGTTGGCGATCCCCGTGAGAAAGATTCGGTAATTATGGAGTGGGCCAGAACTAATGCATATATTGTCTTTACCCACGATTTAGACTTCGGTTCCCTGTTAGCTGCCACAGGGGCAGATACTCCCAGTGTAATTCAGGTTCGAACTCAGGATATTTTGCCTACCAGTATTGAAAATCTAGTTATTTCAGCCTTGAATCAGTTTGAGTCTTCACTGGAGTCAGGCGCTTTAGTAACAGTTGACAAAGCCCAATCTAGGGTGCGTATTTTACCGATTAAACGTGGTTAGTCTGGAGTTTTTACTCGTGGGGTAGCAACCAGGAACCGCTGCGCTTTGCAATTTCCCAGGCTGCCACGCTGAAAAATACTCCACTACCCAGAAAACTAAGTGCAGCCTGCAAAAAATTGCAATTCCTGGTTGCTTGAGAGGTTTAACTAGGACGAGTGGGTAGCGAGCGCCTACCAATGTAAAGCCAACGCCCTCACCCAGTCAGGGTTTTGGCAAGAGTAACTTACTGAGTCAATTATTTTAATTTTCTTAGAAATTACTTGTAATTTAAAGCAAACTACTTATTTAAACAAGTATCTTACTTTGACTTAAATTATCTCTTATCTGTAACTTACTTAATTGGTAATAACTCCATACGGCTTGCCTTATTCAATCTGAGTAAGATACTAACTATAGTCTATATATCAAAAGTCAGACATTAGTCAGTTACTTTAGTTTTCTTCACTCAATTTAGTAACCTAATAAACAAAAATAGCAAGTTACCATTAAATTATAGGTAACTTACTTTAAGTTGACGCAAAGGCAACTTCACCCCCAAATCAAAAGCGCCCTCCCATTTGGAAGAGCGCCTTTTATTGACAGAGAAGTTATTATCTTATGTCTAGAAAGATTAACCGTTGATAGCAGGAGCAGCTAAAGCAACAGGAGCAACATCACCAGCAGCCAAATCTAAGGGGAAGTTGTGAGCATTGCGCTCGTGCATTACTTCCATACCGAGGTTAGCGCGGTTGATTACGTCAGCCCATGTACCGATTACACGACCTTGAGAATCAATGATTGATTGGTTGAAGTTGAAACCGTTTAAGTTGAAAGCCATTGTGCTGACACCCAAAGCGGTAAACCAGATACCGATTACAGGCCAAGCAGCTAAGAAGAAGTGAAGTGAACGGCTGTTGTTGAAAGAAGCGTATTGGAAAATCAAGCGACCGAAGTAACCGTGTGCTGCAACGATGTTGTAGGTTTCTTCTTCTTGACCGAACTTGTAACCGTAGTTTTGTGATTCGGTTTCGGTTGTTTCCCGAACCAAGGAAGATGTAACCAAAGAACCGTGCATTGCAGAGAACAAGGAACCACCGAATACACCAGCTACTCCCAGCATATGGAAGGGGTGCATCAAGATGTTGTGTTCAGCTTGGAACACGATCATGAAGTTGAAGGTTCCGGAGATACCTAAAGGCATACCATCGGAGAATGAACCTTGACCGATTGGGTAGATGAGGAAGACTGCGGTTGCTGCTGCTACTGGTGCAGAGAAGGCTACGCAAATCCAAGGACGCATTCCTAAGCGGTAAGATAGTTCCCATTCACGACCGAGGTAGCAAGCTACGCCGATTAAGAAGTGGAATATTACTAGTTGGTAAGGTCCACCGTTGTACAACCACTCATCTAAGGATGCTGCTTCCCAGATTGGGTAGAAGTGTAATCCAATTGCGTTGGAGGAAGGAACTACTGCACCGGAGATGATGTTGTTTCCGTATAGTAATGAACCTGCTACTGGTTCGCGGATGCCGTCGATGTCTACGGGGGGAGCGGCGATGAAGGCGATTACGAAGCAAGCGATCGCAGATAGAAGGGTGGGAATCATCAAGACTCCAAACCAACCGATGTAGATGCGATTTTCAGTGCTGGTGATCCATTCGCAGAATCTATCCCAGACGTTAGCGCTTTGGCGCTGTTGAATGGCTGTGGTCATGGTTTTATAATTGCGGTTATGTTTTTTATAAATCAGACAAGTTTGTTTCTTTGTCTGTAACAATACTTTACACTGCTTTACAAAAGTTAAGCAAGTAAATTAGCTTCAGTAAAAATGATACAAGGTATAATATTTGCTTATCTAAAGGCGCGATTTTTGTCGGAAATGGTTGATGTTCTGATTCTCGCCAAATAGCGACAAGGTAAACCTCGCCAATAGAATAGAGCAAGAATTAGCATTTAAAACAGTGGAGAGATTTGGCGGGAAAGAACGGATGCTGGGAGGCTTTACCGCTCGTAACAGCTTCCCCGTTTACGATCTGAGCAAATCTATTTGCTATTTGCTATTTGCGAATGTAGAATCAGATTAGATTCGCTATTCGCGAATAGGAGTAATGCTGCCATGTTAAAACCTCAAGACATTGTTGTTTCACTTAAAGTGCATAACTTGCGTTCTCAAGTGTGGACTTACAGTGGACTTGCCAATAGCCTGCATATGAGTCAATCCGAAGTTCATGCTGCACTCAAAAGATGTGAAGTCAGTGGTCTGTATGATTGTGCTTCTAAAAAGATTAGGAAGCCAGCTTTGCTCGAATTCCTCATTCATGGACTTAAATACGTATTTCCTGGGCAACCTGGTCCTTTGAGCCGGGGAATGCCAACTGCACATTCCGCCGAGCCTTTAAAAAACTTACTTGTCGTCGATCCTGCTGATGCTTACGTATGGCCTGCTCCAGATGGAACTGTGAGGGGGCAAACTATTACTCCCTTGTATAAATCAGTTCCTGCTGCTGCTAAGGACGACTCAGAACTATATGAGTTGCTGAGTTTGATTGACGCACTTCGGGTTGGTCGTGCGCGGGAACAACGTCTTGCTGCTCAGGAACTTGAACAAAGATTAGCCCATGAATGAGCAAATACAAATGCTGTCCAAGGCGGCCAAATTACTTTCTTCCTTGGATGAGCGTATAATTTTTACAGGCGGTGCAACAATATCACTCTACCTTGATGAGGTTTCTGCTGCCGATGTGCGCCCAACAAAAGATGTTGATTGTGTTGTTGAAATTACCACTACTGCTGAATATTATCGGCTATCAGACAAACTGCGTGAAATTGGACTAGAGGAGTATACAGGAGGCGGACCACTCTGTCGCTGGCAATATCAGGAACTAATGATAGATATCATGCCGACTGACCCTTCTGTACTGGGATTTTCCAATTCCTGGTATATACCAGGAATCACTCAAGCAATTACCTATAACCTTCCTAGTAGTCAGCAGATATGGATTTTTCCAGTATCTTATCTTCTGGCATCAAAGATTGAGGCGTTCAATAGTCGAGGAAAGCGCGACTTCTACGGCAGTCCTGATTTAGAAGATATTGTGTTATTGCTAGACGGCTGTCCTTATTTGGAAGAGGAACTTCAGCAGGCAGACGCAGTGGTAATAACATTTATCAAAGAATGGTTGACAACTGAACTCAAAACACTCAGGGAATATGCCCCCTATCACCTTTCGTTTGTCGCTAAAAATGCTGGTCGTGAGCAATTGCTCCTGTCTCTAATTGAAAGATTAGCTGCTATATAAAACCAGACACTCTACTCCCAGTTCAAGAACTTGGTCTTACTCAAAAAATGTCAAATCTCAGCCATCTCTGGGTTGCTATCTCCCTCTAGTCAGGGTTTTGGCAATAGTAAGTTACTGAGTATATTATTTTAATTTACTTATAAATTACAAGTAATTTAAAGCAAGCTACTTATTTAAAGAAGTATCTTACTGTCACTTAAATTATCTTTTATCTGTAACTTACTTAATTGATAATAGTTCCCCATTGCTTGCCTTATTCAAGCTGAGTAAGATACTAAATATAGTTTATATATCTAAAGTAAAATAATTGTTGTTTTTAGTAAGGTACTTTAGTTTTCTTAACTCAATGCAGTAATCTACTAAACATAGACAGGAGCAAGCGTTTCGTTATATAATTCGGCGCATCTCTGGCTACGCCACGCAAGCTATCATACAGAATTGGTATAAGTTGCGTCCGTGTAGACGAGAGTATAGAAAGCTCTGAAATAAGCTAATCATCGGCTTTCTGCTTTACTGTATAGACTCCGGTGTAGAAATGTCGTCCAATTACAGACTGCAAGTATTGGCAAGCATAACTGGGTATCTGCCCTATTTTGGTGTCTTGTAAATCTAGCCAGTTGTAATGAAGCGATGAAAGAGTGTTGATAATTAGCTTTTTAGGGGGGTATGCTATGACACTCTATTGGCAACTGGCGAGGGAGTGGGAAAATTATCGTTGAAGTTCTGTTTTATCCCGTCTTCCCTGTTGATTTTTTTATTAAACCGTTAACAGTAAAATTTTAGTTGCCAAATTGCCGATTCTTGAAAAGCTGGATTGGAATGTCTCCGTGTCGCCTGCTAATCTTTTCATAATTGCGATTGCCTACTCCAGGGGCGCATCAGCGCAATCGCCTACGGCGGCTCATAAAGGAGCATCGCAAAAGTGCAATTTCGTGTAGACCGTGTAATCCTCGCAAATATTTCTCCATTCAGAGGGCGAAGGTTTGAATTCTCGCCAAATGTCGCCAGCAATGTGTGTTAGTATTTGGCGAGATTGGCGAGGTTTCTATGAACAAACAAGAAGCAGCAGATTTTCTGGGTGTTAGTGTCCGGGCGCTGGAACGTTATGTGCAGCAGGGGCGGATCAGTGTTAAGTATGAGAAAGGGAAAACCCGCCCCACTGCTAACTTTGAAAAAGCAGAGCTAGAAGCTTTTAGAGAAGAATTGAACCAGCCCTCTGTTAAGCCTGCCTTTGAATCTCGCCAAACTGCGACAGATGAATCTCGTCAAATATTGTCAGAGAGTGAATATCGCCAAATAGCGACAGACCAAGAGCAGGAGACAGGTATTGCAGTCAAAACACCAGGCGAGATTACGGAATTTGGCGAGATTGCCACAGTTGATAGACTGGCCTCGATCATTGAGGGATTGTTGAGTAAAAGTGAGAATCAACCAGTAGTTGCAATTGCTGATAAGCTGCTGCTGTCGATGGCAGAAGCACAGGCGTTAACTGGGTTGTCTAGGGAATTTCTCAAGGATGCAATTACTTCTGGTGAACTAAAAGCCAAAATGATTGGTAAAGGTTGGCGGATTAAGCGCAGTGACCTGGATGAGTATATTGACAAGCTATTCTGATTCTCGCCAAATAGCGACAATGTAAACCTCGCCAATAGCATAGAGCAGGCATCAGCATTTGAAACAGTGGCGAGATTTGGCGGGAACGGATGCTAAGAGGCTTTACCGCTCGTAACAACTTCCCCATTTACGATCTGAGCAAATCTATTTGCTATTTGCGATTGATGGGAGAGCGTCCATGCTAGAAAATATAGATAATGCAGGCAGAACCAACCATGACTGAAGTCAAGTCTACTCGCCCAGTTCGTCGGGGGAGAATCTTCCCGGAAATTCAGTGGACGCAAGAACAAAAAGCTCAATGGCAAGCTGAACGCGAAACCTTGTATCAACGCTGCAAACTAATTTTTGAGCAGGTACAACCAGAATTAATCAAAACTCACTACAACTGGTACATAGCAGTTGAGCCGGACAGTGGCGAATATTTTCTTAATGAAAATGCGTTTTTTGCAGCACAGAAGGCACATGAAAAATACCCCAATGTCAAGCTGCACGTTTTCCGCATCAATGAAACTGGGGTGTGTGGCAGGATATGATTTCGGGTAAGTTTGGTGATGAGGATGAATTATTTTTTGAGATAGAGTTGATAGCTGCTGACGGTTTAGAACTACCAGTAGAAGCACTTTTTGATACAGGTTTTTCTTGGTGGCTGGCAATTAACAACCAGGATTTAGAAGCACTGGATTGGATGTATCTAGAACAACAAACAATGCTCACAGCCCAGGGAGATGCGGAGTTTGACATTTATTTAGGAAAAGTGCGAATCGACGGACAAGATTTTGATATTCCTGTCCACGTGGGACAAGGATTGTCTGAAGTTTTGCTTGGTCGCCAGTGGTTAAAAAACAGACGGTTGGTGGTGGATATATCGTCTGGTGTGTTAACGCTGGGTTGACACTCTCCTAGTCAAAGTAATTCGTAATTATTCGGTCAGGGTTTTAACAAGAGTAACTTACTAAGTCCGCTACTTTAATTTACTTGTAAAGTATAAGTAACTTAAAGCAAACTAATTACTATACTTAGTATCTTACTTTAGCTTAAATCTTTTACTGTCTGTAATTTACTTTATTTTTAATAACTCGACACTGCTTGCCTTATTTAATCTGAGTAAGTTACTAACTAAAGTCTATATATCTAAAGTAAGATAATTGTTATTTTTAGTCATTTACTTTAGTTTTATTAACTCAACACAGTAATCCACTAAACCCAAATAGCACGCTACCATTAAATTACAGGTAACTTACTTTAAGTTGCATTTGTTAGAATGTAACTAACTTTCACATACCACTACTAGATAAAGCAGAGTACATGGCGACTAAAGAATGGTTGAACAATCACGCTAAAGTCACTGCCTACCTAGACTTTAGCCTCTACGCTAGTTTAGAAAAGTGGATGCAAAAACACAAAATCAAAAAAGCATCTCAAGCTCTGACTATTATACTTGAGCATTACCTTGAGGGGAATATTCCCATTGAAGTTATGCCAGAAAACCTCGAACAAGAGGTGAAGCGGCTGAAGGTGAAAACCACCGAAATAGATAGCCTAGAGGCAACTGTCGCTGAACAACAAAGCGAGTTTAATGATGAGATCAACTCACTCAGAACAGAAATTGATGAATTACGACAAGCCCTTATTAATGCGGGGTTATCATCTCTGAAAGAGAAGGTAGAAGATATTCCTAGAGGACAAATTAAGTTTTCATATTCTGATGAAGATGTAAAACTTGGGCTTACCAAAACTGACCTGTGTGAGAAGATAGATATTAACGGCAGCACAATTAATCAATGGGCAACGATGCTTAATCTTGACCCTGATGAATATTTGTTTGAGTTGACGGGCTGGAAGAAACCCCCTAATACCCGTCGATACTTCCCGGTGAAGGATAATGAGTCTAACCAAAAATAATCAGCAAAAACTAGCTATTAGCCTTCAATTACCAAGTTTTAGACGCGGGTATGCTCCCGCGTCTAATTTCTAACGTGAGGTTGAAAGTGCGCTCTCTTGGGATAAACAATAAATAGCCGTTTGGAACTTGTCTTGTGAGGACAAAGTATGCTCTGATAGGGTAATCTCTGCATTGGGGTGGAAAAATTGTGCTGAGGTAATTATGATTACAGGAAAATTAGAAGTAACAATCAAAATTAATGAACTGCCAGAAGCCACGACCACCGATAACGGCTGGCAACAGTTCGAGGTTGATTGCGATGGTCGGATTATTAGCGTTACAGTCAAGCCGAAAGTTTGGAAGAAACTGACTGATGCCCAAGCTAACTACCCACAATGGGTAGGAGCGATTGCTGGCAAGTTGGGAGAGGCCACCGATAACGGTTTTGTGCTGTTAGAGCCAAATATCCAGACTTTTGAGAAAAAGGCAAAAACACCAGCCGCAGATGCGGCTAGTGCTACTTGAGCAAAAGTTTTGCCACAGATAGATGGATAATCACAGCTTACACAAGGGTTTCACCAGCAGGCTTGATTACCCCATGAACCACTATCAACAGATGTAGCAACATTAAAAGTTAAAAATCTAACAAATGTTAGAGTGCATCGGTGCAAAACTTCTGTATGATCTGGCTAATACGTAAATGAAGCGAGTAATGGAGATGAAGATATAGGTGAAGAGATAACAACTATAAAACGGCAACAGGACAAAACGATACTAACTAGTACACGCTTTGTCCCATCATAGAATTGCCGGTTTTAACTTTGCTCAATAGTATCAGAGCGGGGTTAATTTCAAAGAAACCGAAGAAGTGGGTGTTAGTTTGGCGACCGACTCCACCAATTGGCTTTCTTGAGATCATTTCGTGTTGCTTTCTATTATATAGATTGCTGCAACATTTCAAGCCTTCCGACTGGAATATTTTAGAAAATAAATGATCTGACTCAGGACTTACCCACCTTTCATTACTGATTAAAACAAGAGATAAAATCTGGAAGTATTGTATAGTAAGAGTTTTAGCAGTTTCGTCTACTTCCTACCCCTTACTATTTACGGTATCTAGAAAAAAGAGATAGGGTGGGGAATGCAAGAGGACAAGAAGAAATTATTGAATGAATCTCTTTCTTGTCTCCCCCATCTGCCCAAACCCCAGATTTTTAAACAACCTGTGTAAGTCCTAAGATTCTTTATTCCTCGCCAAAAAATAAGCCAACCCAGAAAGAAGCAGCAGCAAATCTCATAAATATGTAAGAGCAGCACGAATAGCCCCCTCTGATACAGAGAAAACCCAAGTATCAAGAGGAATCTACC
>NZ_JBWNLG010000007.1:0-30931 GCF_057568715.1 Anabaena sp. EIM26
AGACGTACCATTAGCTGCACAACTGCACGGGGTGTATAAAATTCACCACCTTTTTTACCTGCTGAATCTGCAAATTCTTTGATCAAATATTCATAAGCAGCACCCAATAAATCTGGGAAGACAAAATCTTCATTCCGCAAGCGATATTTATTGAAATGTTGAATTAATTGCCGTAATTTGACATCGGAAATGGAACTTTGCCCCGCTTTGCGGTTGAAGTCAATGTGTCCTAATACCCCATCTAAAGCTTTATTATTGTCCTGTAATTCTCTTAGGGCATTATTAAGACCTTGCCCAACGTTTTTATGCAGTTCATCCCGAATATATGCCCAGCGTGCTTTTTCTGGGACAAAAAAAGTCTCTTTGTAGCTTTTAGGACTTTCTGCTCTGAGTTTCGCTTCTTCTTCTGTACGTCCTCTTTGTAAGTTCTGCTGTAATATCTGCTCGTACTGCTTCTCAAACACATCAGAGGCACGTTTTAGAAACAGCATCCCAAAGATGTATTCTTTAAAGTCGGAAGCATCCATCTTCCCCCGCAGAATATCTGCTGCGGAGAATAAATGACGTTCTAGTTGTGGCAGTGTTAGTTTGCCCATAGCAGATGCAGATGTTTACTGTGCGATATTCAAGGCTTTGCCAGTATATCCTGTGTTGAGCGACAATCTCACTCATATCGGAGGCTATGTTTCATTCATAAGAAATAGACATTTATTGTAACTTTCCCGCAGGACTTGCAGGTGCGAACAGCTACGCCGTAGACGATGATGGGCTGCGCCCCACTATAATGATCGAGCGATACCTTCAGCGGGCGTAGCCATCACTTAAGTAATTGGACAAAATATTTACAGTTATTGCGATAAAAGCAATCTCAGCCCTTGCAATTGCGTAATTCCACTTTGTTCCATTCACAATGACATTGTGTAATTAATTTTGTCTGACTACTTACTTATGGGGTAAAAAGCATTCAGGATATGCATTTCACAATGGTGAAATTTTCTAGGAATCGTTGTAATACCCCATTTTGAGTTGAAAACCAACCAAACTTAACCTATTCCCACCAATCATCAACAATGTTTTTCGTTAAATCATATTCAGAAAGCACCTGTTTAGCATACTCGTCCCCCATTTCCTTGGAGTGACCAATCAAAGCACCAAAAGAACCAGCAATGTGCGCCTTGCCAGACAGACGAATATGCGCCTCAGCGATATGCCGCAAGGCATGAGGATTAGTCCATCGCTCCTCTCCAAATAGTGTTTTAGTTCCTCTAGCAATAGCTCTATTCACTAACCGCCAGATACTAGCTACATAATGAGGCTTACCAAAACTTTCTGGTTCACCATTAGTAAGGATAAAAAATAAGTAGTTATGGCTTTCTAACTTCTCTTTAGCAACCTCCCAAACTGCTATACAATTTTTAGCTGCTTGTAATCTCTCTTGTTCATACTGAATATATTTATCAAGAGAATTGGTGACTTTTTCTCCAACGATTCCTTGTTTAGCCGCTTCAAGCCTGGCTTCAATCCGTTCTATCTTGCCTCCACCGTAGCCCCAAAAATCCATCCATCCTGCCAAAGTTTTAACTGATTCCTCAATTAAAGGTCGCCACTTATAAACCCAGATATCTAAATCTGCCGTTAAAATAGCAGGCAATCTGTAATGACGAGGTTTGCCAGTTAAAGAAGAACGTTTGTGTTCTTGTATTTTAGCTACATAGTAGGGATTACCTTGTTCATCCTCTTGACGAAACAAAGTCTCACCCATTTTAAAGTTTCTAATTTCCTCCTGACGGACAGGACAGTAAACTAAAATTTTGACAATTAAGTAAGTCTGCCAAGCTCTAGCTAAAGCAGAATTAACTCGCCTTCCATGACTTAGAAATTTTCCAGTTTCCAGATCATGTTTACCATAATTAGGAGCGCAGAATTCTTGTAATAATTGAACTACTTGCCTCGCTTCTTCATGAGTTAGCTTTTTGGAAGACCATTTTTCAACGAGATGCTGCTTCTTTTCTTGCTCATAAATTTCTGCATACTCACTCTGCAAATCTTGTAGTTCTAAAACGATTGGTATATCTGACCAGTTACGACGTTTTGATTGATTAAAATTTAACCACTTGGCAATGGCTATACCTGTACCCACCATATCGACACCAGTAGAATGACTCACATTTCTAGTTGTGGTAGCCCAGTAAGTATAATCATCTATTAATTCAACATTTGTTAGTAACTCTAAATGTAATTCATCATCAGGATAATTTTGGGTATACCAACCTCCAAAACGTAGTATAGACTGTTCTTCTTTCTTAAAAGTTGTTTCTTTAACTGGATCTATCTTAGGTCTAAAAGCTCTTCCTTCTCCCTGCAATCTACGTTCACGAAAGGAAAGTCGAATATTTTTTCCACCAGTTAGACGAAATTGTTTAAACTCCTCAATTTCTGTCAGTATGTTTTCTGATAAATCATCTAGCGTTAATCCATAGGATGGTAATTTACCGCGAGTTGGTTTGGGAGCAAGTGGTTCACGGAAAGGAGCGACATCTGTATCTGTTACTCCACGTATAAATAACTCCTTCCACCAGATTTGGTTCTCCATCCACCCTAGAAAACGTCGCAGAGCAGAACGATAATTATCCCTAGTATTTTCAGATATTTGACCTTTATCAATAGCAATTTTAGTTTGGACATCAAAGATAGATAGTGCATTTTTAAGTTGCTCAATAGTTACTTGCTGACAATAAGAATGGAACTGTTTAGCAGTTAAGTTTTTAGCCGATTTATCAAGCTGAGTAAATACATATTGTCTCAAAGCAATACTCAAATACTTTTCAAAATTAGCATCAACTTTTTGGGAATCTTTTGAATTATGCCATAGATTAAGCGCGTAACTAACCGAATATATTGCCATTGTATTTTCTCTAAAATTTAGTATAAGTGTATCATAAAAATAGCTGTTTTTAACCATAATCCTGTGCTGCTTAATATCCGTAAAGCATAAATAGTTAAATTCATTAAAATCTATACTAGATAGACTTTATGGCTTTTTTAAGCAAGTATGACCTCATACAAAAAACGTATGGTGTCATACTTGCTAATTTTTCAGTATTAATGTACTATATTGTGAGGCTTTACCAATAGAAATAATTTACATTTTAAATTGGTATTACCCATTTTTTTCTGAGTACTAAATTGTTGTAACTAAGGTTGTTAAAATATGCGAAAATATTCAGTTAGCGAAGCTCGTAAACTATGGCGTATCTCTCAAGATAGCAAGAATATTGATGGCAATTTTGAGAAGTATCTTTCCGTTGCGCTCAGAAAATACATCATCCAAAAATTAGATCCGAAAACCAAAAATTTTAATAATGATGAATTTGCAGCGTACATTAATGTCTTTCCAGTTGAAAAACTTAAAGATTCTCTACAAATATTTGAGCGTCAGATTGCTAGAGCTATTGAAAATCATGAAATTTCTGATGGTACTGCCAAAAATTATCGTTCAGCACTCAAACGATTTTTAGAGTGGTTGGAAAAGCAACCTTGGTGGATTTCTTTATTACCTGACCCTGTTGCTAAAATTGCTCCAACACGAGTTAAAATTGCTGCTAAACCAGGAACTGGTGCTGGTGAAGCTTCTTTCTATGGTTTAGCAAAAGAAGACTTACCAGTATCTGTAATTAACGAAATTGAGGAATTTAGAGAGTTCCGACTAACAGGAGGAAACAATATCCGCCGTTCTGTGCGTGAATATAGAGAAAATAGACAAGAAGAAGAGGCTAGAAGACCTAAAATTGATACAGTTAAACCATCAACTTTTAAAAACGATGAAGAAGGAATACTCCGCTTCTTAGGCTGGTATGTTGAAAAGTACTTACTGTCTAAATCACATTTAGAGCTATTGGCTGATGTTAATAGTTATCTTTTATCTCCTGCTTTTTTAGATTTTTTATCTAACTGCAAAAATTCTTCTCTTTCTGAACTGCAAATCCAATTGATTTCTGATTTACGTCAAGAATTCTTATCAGAACTACATTTAGAACTGTTGACTGACGTAAACCTTTTAGACGAATACACTTATTGGAC
The DNA here is from genome assembly GCF_057568715.1 of Anabaena sp. EIM26. Classification (NCBI taxonomy): domain Bacteria; kingdom Bacillati; phylum Cyanobacteriota; class Cyanophyceae; order Nostocales; family Nostocaceae; genus Anabaena; species Anabaena sp. EIM26. The sequence goes on from NZ_JBWNLG010000007.1 coordinate 4,081, forward strand.
AGTTGAAACACGCGGAGTTTCTCATTCAACTGGTGTCAATATGGCGAAAACAGCAATTGCTATCGCTAAGTGGCTTAACTATGACAAATCCATTAGACGTAATTGGTCTGATATTCAGTTGATTTTGGATTTAAAAGATTTGCGTAATGAATTCGCGGAAGAATATGCTAAGGAAAAAACAAAACTGGAAGAACAGAAATGGGAACATAAACAACTGACACATGAAGAAGCTAGGCAAGTGGTTGATTATTTGCGACAATTATGTGCTACGCACATTGGTAAGAAAGATGAAATTCGAGAAGTTACTTATTCGCAGAAAAGAAGAACTTCCGCAGTTGCTCGCTCATGGCAGATTTATTTGATTGTTAAAATTTTAGTCTACTGTCCTGTTCGCCAAGAAGAAATTAGAAACTTCAAATTCGGTGAAACTTTATTCCGATATGAAGATGAAGAGGGAAATCCTTACTATGTAGCTAAGTTAACAGAACATAAAAATTCTAGTGTCACTGGTAAATTGCGCCACTATAGATTACCTGCTATCTTAACCCAAGACCTGGATATGTGGGTTTACAAGTGGCGACCTTTAATTGAGGAATCAATCAAAACTCTAGACGGGTGGATGCAATTTTGGGGACACAATTCTGACAAAATTGAAAAGATTCATAGCAAGTTAGAATCAGCTAAACAGGGTTTTTTTGATAAGTCTGTGGTGAACTCTCCCGAAAAACATATTACTTACTTAGAAAATAAACTAAAGGCAGTAGAACAAAGAATTGTAGTCTGGGAAACAGCTAAAGCTAACTTTGAAAGCCACAATCATTTGTTCTTCATGTTTGGGAAGAATAGAAAGAATAATGTAGAAGTTTTTGGAATACCACAAAATGTAACCAGTGTTTGGCGGGTTGTTATTACGGCGATCGCTATCTCCTCCAAGGCTTTATTTGGGGAAGAAAGATGGACTAATCCCCATGCCTTGCGCCACATTGCGGAGAAGCATATTCGCCAACCTGGCAAACAAGATATTACAGAGTCTTTTGCAATGTTGATTGGACATTCAAAGGAGATAGGTGATGAGTATGCTCGTCAGATTACTTCAGAATACGAGCTATCTGAAGATATTGTTGATGACTGGTGGCACGAAGAAGCTTAAGCCTAACAGAAAATGTCACTAAGGCATGATGTAAAAATAAGTTGTACAATTTTTCTCGAAAAAGGATTGTGAATCCAGCTTCTATATAAAAACTGTTCAGGTTATTTTTACACAAATCCTAAGATAAACCACAAGCGGGACACGGGGAGAATTTTTGGCAAAATCTCTCCGTGTTTTTCGACACTCCTCAGTAGACATTAACCCCAACCGCCACGCCGATAACATTTTTTAATCGCTGATTTCACCTTGCTGCTTTGCTCTAGCTACATCTTGTTTAATTAGCTGTTCGATGTAATTACTCAAGGATCTACCCTGGTTCTTGGCTACTTTCTCAGCAACATCTTTCAGTTTTTGCTCTATATATGTCGATACTCTGGTTTTATCAGTCGCCACTGTCATAACTAACGCTGCTCTATCACTTTACTGTTCTACTTTCCTTAAATATACATCTACCTTATAACTACTTTGGGTTGACAAAGGATTAAAGTAGTACTACTATGGAGGCAATGGGGGCGATCTGTCTGGAGAACGAGTGCGAAGGTGAAACACCCGCTTTCTTGTAATGGGCTTCGCCCCGCCGGAGGCAAAACGCAGTGCCTACGGCAATCGCACCAATTAAGACAATTCAATAAGATTGAAAAAGATATGCCAAAATCAAGGTACGACGAGGAAGAAAATAAATCTCGTCATGCAGCAGCTGATGAAGACTGTTGTGAGGAAATGTCTGAAAAATACGGTTGGAAACTAGTTGATACAGAAAAAACGGGCAACGATATCCTACCTGTAGATTGTGTATTCGACGGCAAAACTGAATTTCCACAGTCCTATTATGATACTGATGAGGAGTAACAATAATGCGTAAGTGGATTGTTTTTCGGGCTGAGAAGCGTCAGCCAGGTTGGCAAGATAGAAAATATGCTCACACAGGTTCTCTGACGAAAACTTTAGCTGAACATTACGATTGTTCAGACCGACCATTGCCAGAAGCAGGCTATCGTCCACCGGAATTTATCCGTGTTGACCAGTTCGCTGATCCACAGTATCCAGAAGCTAAGACTCATTATCGCCTCAGTGATTGGGAAGTGACCAGCGTAGAAGCCTATACTCCTGATATTCCGGTAGGGATGGGTTTTGACATGATTGTAATTTGTTACTGCAAATATGCACCTATCAATGCTCCACTCCAGCCAATGCCAGAGCGACAAGTATCTGTTGATTCTTTTGGCGGCGACCAAGCGGCTTATGGACAGTGGTTGGAACAAGCAAAAGAACCGGCTCAGGTATAGTTACAGGGCGCATTAACCAAAAAATTCTGTGCATACTCTGACTATTCAGCAATTCAAACTTTTGCGTACGCAAATATTCAGATATTCAAATCAGGCGATCCAGTTTGCGATCGCCTTAATGGCATTGAGATGGGTCAGTTAGATACGCGACTGTAACCATTGCTCCAGCAGTTCCTGAATGAGTTCACTAAACTCATGCTTTTCACCTTTTCGTCTATCCTCCAGCAGCGCAATTTTAACTGCTGTATGTGTATTTTTACGAATATAAGCTGTTATTTGCTCATAGTCAGGGTGAGAACGTTTACCCTTCGGTCTGCCTCCTTTCGGTTGAGGTTCTGGCTTGGTGACAGGCTGCTTTTTGGCAACAGACCGTTTAGTAACAGCCTCTTCTGGGGACTGGCTTTCTGGTTCTGGTTCACGACCCCTGGTGGAGTCTAACAAGCCACGGAATTTACTCATTTCATCACCTCCTGAGCAATTTGTTGATAATCTCGCCCAGCTATTTTTGCCCGTGAGTCAGCAACTTGGTAAACCAGTACACCAGACAAAGCCGCTTTTTGAAACGCTACTGCATCGCGGATATGTCCTTTAAATAGAGGTAATCCAGCTTCAGTGAGCATTTCTCTAGCTTCTTCCCCATCCCGTCGGGGCTTGGAAGGAACGCGAGTGATAAGAATTCGATATTGGTTAGCCCCCAGAGATTTGAGAACATCAACAGTCTGCATCAGGGCATCCAATGATAACGCATCAGGGGTAGTAGGCAGAATCAGTAAATCGCAACCCTCAACCAGGGCTTCTAAATCTTCTTGCTTGGCCTGGCTTGGGTGTCAATGACAATATGTTCGTAATTCTTGGCGAATTTAGCAGCAAGCCGTTCATCAATCACTTTAAATGGTAGAGAGCCGCGTTTAGCCCAGCCAGTGCCGAACGGTTAGGATCTCCATCAATTAATAGTGTCTCGTCCTTGGCTTGTAAGTAGCCAGCTAGATGAATAGCTGTTGTGGTTTTGCCCACTCCTCCTTTAAAGGAGGCAACTGTGATGATCATGGTGAGGATTCTAGTAATGAGTATTTGAATATCTGGATATTTAAATATTTGAGTATTTAGATATTTGCATACGCAAAAGTCTGGTGTAGATACCACTAATCTACCAGATGGAACTGAGCATGGCGTTGTTAACAACTTGAATATTTGAATATTTGCGTACGCAAAATTAAAAAAACATGAAATCTGTATAAAATTTTGCAATCGTTGCATTCCTCAATCTAAAATCGGGTATCTTGTTCATATGCACAAACCAAAGGAGGAAAAAATTATTAACGTAGCCGTGACACTTAACTCTCAGTCAGATGGATCACAAACTCACCATGCCAAAATTCAAGATTTTGGTTGGAGTATTTTACTGCCTCACCCCCTGAATTTTTCCTTGGATCATCAAAAAGCCCCAGTCAGATAATCCAACCAGGGCTTTTGTTTTCACGCAGTAATTTCGACGTTCTGCGTTTCATTTCGAGTTACAGATTTTTGAGGAAAAACTTAGGTCTTAAAAAAACCTAAACCTAAACACAAGTGCCAAGGAGGCACTCAAATAACCATGAAAATAATTTATCATTTCCCACGCACAAATGGGAAGAGTATCGCATTAAATTTTTCAAACCAAATCGCCGTAGTCCCCTCCGTACAAGCCTTAGGAGGTGGATTATAATGGTTGCCAATACACTCACAAACGTACAAAAACCCACCCTGTGGGTATCTGATATCCTCACTGCTCTGAATCTTCCTCCCATTTGGAATATTCGCACCTTCCAGGAAGCCAACGAAATCCCCCCTGGACAAAATTACCTCATAGATGATCCGTCAACACCAGAGTGGGTGATTCGGTCTATCGGATGGAAAGACCCAGAAAATTGCAGGGTACATCGGATTAGCACCCCACTCGAATATTTAATCAGCGAAGCTGTCTCCGCAAAAGAGTTAAGTATGCAAATACTTGATTCCCAGTCCTTTTCAGAGTGGGCAACACGCAAGGATAGCGAATCCCTCACTCTCAAAGAAGCTGTGGACATAGCCAAAGTAGCCAGGAAAAGACTTTCTGGCTCTGAGTTACTCACCGAATTGGGAACCCTGCGGGTAAGATCCAATCAGACCTCCTATGATTGGAATAATCTGATGAAAAAATTAGAGGAAGAATTCAAAGAGGAAGTAGAGCGTCGGTATCTAGCAATTAATCCAGCTACTCAAGACTTGGATGAAAAACTGAAACTAGATTTACTTGCACTTCTGCAAGAATTAGACCCAATTAAAAAAATTCGTAAACGGGCGGAGATTTGCTCCTTCTTCCGGTTAAGCAAGTCTGAAGTAGAGGACTTGCTCAAACACATTGCACGACGCACAACCACCCAAAAAACCAAAGTTTACAGTTTAGATGAAATGTTTGACCTCAAAAGTGAGGGACTAACCTGGGTAATTCCGGAAATGCTCCCCCGTGGAGAAACAATTATTTTAGCTGGTAGTCCCAAAGCAGGTAAGTCTTTGCTTGCTATAGATGCAGCTTTTGCGATCGCAACGGGTGAAAGTTCATTTTTGGGTGAGACGGTAGAACGAGGTAAGGTACTACTGATTAGCTGTGACGAGTCCTTGCAGTCCACCAAATCAAAATTATTAAAGCGTGGTTTTCGACGTAGTGACACTGAATTTGTGAGAGTGCTACCTCAGTGGACAATCGACGACCTAGAGCGATTAGAACAGGAACTGGAAGATTTTAGACCTGATGTAGTGATAGTGGACAGTTTGAAGCGTATCACTCACGGGTCACAAATCAACGAAAACTCAGCAGAATTTGCAGACAACATCTACACCTTGAAAGAACTGTTTAACAAGTATTCTGCTAGTGGCATCCTCATACACCATGCCAACAAAAATAATGAGGCTATGGGCGTTAACAAACTCAGGGGTAGCAGTGCCATCGCCGGAGCAGTTTGGGGAACTTGGCAGATGGATCATATTCCTCAACGAGATCCAAACAATAAGAAAAAACTCATTATTAATCCCAAAGACCCTATCAGGGTGCTGTCCATCTTTGCGCGTGATACTGAAGGGCAAACTTTAAAAATCGAATTCAACCCAGAAAACAATTCATGGGAGCAATTGAGTATAGAGGAGGATGCAACCGAGTTAACCTACAGAGAACGGATTTTCAAGATTCTTCAGCGCGATTCCTATTGTGAAGGCTTGTCTGGCCGTCAAATCATGGAACTTCTGGGAGAGGCGGGGAATAAGGCAATTTACAACGAATTGAACCGAATGGTTAATAAAAGGCTGATCAGCTGTAAACCAGCCAGTGGGGATAAACGTATAAATATTTACTCACTTCCTCTTAGCCATCAACCTCAGAATATAGGAGGGGACTCTCCCTCTCCTATAGGTATAGTTTCAACTAATGACTATTCTCCTGAAAACTTGACTGTACAAGGTTTAGAAGATAGTCATCAAGTTACTCATCAATCAGTCATCAACAGTCATCAAGTTACTGAAAAATTAGACATGATGACTGAGCCAACCCCTGTCCAGATGGAAATTTCAGTAGATAGTCATCATGTTACTGAAAATGAGGGGGGAGAGAGAGTGTCTCCAACTTCCGTAGAAGTAACAAATGTAACCACTAGTCAGGTCGATTCTCAGGGGGAGGTACAGAAGGCGATGGTTACGCCTCCTCCAAGCATCGCACCCCAACCACAGTTAAAAGTTGGACAGTGTGTGGACTTTAGGCTTGAGGATCACAACCAGCTTTTAATGTGATGACGTTTCCGCCCATGAAGGTGATTGGATAGAGCGCAAGAGGAGGAGGCTATCGCGCCAAATCTTGCCATTATTTTCAATGCTGATGCTTGCTCTATGCTATAGGCGAGGTTTACCCTGTCGTAATTTGGCGAGAATCAGAATAGCTGTCCAAAGTCCAGATCTAAGTCACTGCGCTTTCTTTATCCGCCAACCTTTACCAATCATTTTGGCTTTTAGCTCACTGGAGGTGATCGCATCTTTGAGAAATTCCCTAGACAAACCAGTTAATGCCTGTGCCTCTGCCATTGTCAGGAGCAGCTTATCTGCAACTGGTACTTTTGGCTGATTGTTATCCTGATTGAGCAATCCTTCGATGATTGATGAGAGTTTGTCGATAGGTTGTTAATACTAAGACCAGTCAGCCACAGCAGCACAATAAAGATGCCAAATCTGAAGTGCCACCGAGTCGGGTGGGGAAAAAAGCGATCGCTGGTCATTTTGCTTAACGGGTGACAAGGGAGAGCGAAAAATTTTGGGGGAGATGGGTCAGATAATTTGGAACAATAAGGTTAATCATCCCAAAGCCCTTGAAACTTGGTAGATGCAAGTTCGGTATAGCGCACTGTATGCTGAATATTTTTATGCCCCAGATAACTTTGAATTGTCCGGGTATCAGTACCTCGATTAGCTAGATAGTAACCTGTTCCATGTCTCAGCATATGTGCATGAGTAGGAAAAGGCAAACCAGCCAATTCACCAGCCCGTTCCACAATTCCCCCTACAGTATCCAGTGCTAACGGACCACATCGAGAAGACTGGAAAACATAGGGACTAGGAGGATAATCGCGTTGTAACTTGCGGAGCGAGCGAATTTCATCAGCGTAAAGTGGTTGAACCGAGGGTGTACCTTTTTTGACTCGCTTCACATAAATTGTGCCACCATTCCAGTCTATTTGCTCCCACCGTAAAGATGCCACCTCTGCCACTCGTAATCCATGACGGTAGATCAATAAAATTAGAGTTGAGTCTCGATGAGCGTGGCGACACTTAGATTTTTTGATAGCTGACCGCATCGCCTCAACTTCTTCTGGTAACAAATGTTCCCTAATTCTGACCTCAGAATATTTGCGAGAGTTAGGCGAGTGACGCTCAAGTTTTTCTGTTTTACCAACTTTCGGTAATTGGACAAGTTGTTTGCTCATAACCCAAACTCCTAAAAAGCTTGGGGTATACAAACTGATTTTACCAACTTAAACACGAAAGTTGGTAGACATCAAGACATAAAAATCAAACTAACTTTCTACATAAATTTGTGTTGAGCAAGTAGATTAAACTACATTTATATTGGGTATTTAAGCAGGATGAGGCATTAACTGATTCTGTTTGCTATCAACTCTAAATCCGGGATACCATTGCTGAAATTTACTAATCCACTCGTCATTTAAAACTTGCGTTCGGACTTGAAGAAGCAGATGACTTCCTTCTGGAGTCCAGCGCATTTGTTGTTTTTTAACGAATCGCTTGCTAATAACTTGATTGACGGTAGATTCTACAAACGAGCTGGAAATACGCTCTCCATTACGGTAGCGTTCCCCATAATTGGGAATATACTGATCGTTATTTGAGATGTATGTTTCAAATTCCTCTAAATGCGAGCAGAGTTTTTCTGCCTCAAGGCTTGGCTCAGTATCATCATAATCTGAAGCTAACACAGAGGCATGATCAATTAAATCTTCGATTTTCGATAATGCTTTAAATACATTGCCATGCCACAAATACCACTTTAAGGAAGTCAAATCTTTTTGGATAGATTCGCTGGAAATACCAGTTTCAACATCTTCTTTACTGATACCTTTGGTAATTTGTTTCATTACAGTGATCCGCATTGTAATGTGAAACCAATCGAGTATATGTTCGGCATTAGGGTTGAGATAATATTGTAGGTCGCGGATAATTTTTTCACCATCTGATAAAAATGTGACCTGTTGGTTCATTTGCATTCCTTGAGATTTTAACACCTCAAATACTCGACGTTGGGGTTTGGTATCGTAACAATAAACCATGCCAAAACATTTAGACGCGCCGTCTGCTTTGATACTCTTGCCAGCAATAACTTCAAAATTTCCGGCTTTTTTAGATTTCCTGTCGTAAGAACGAACATATCCTCCATCCATACCTACTACCAACGGTAAATCTGGTTTGGGTAGCTTCTCCCAATCTCTCTGACAACCCTCAAATAATATTCCTGCTTCTGCTGGTAATTCTGATTCCAACCGCTTACCAAGGGAGTGTAAATTGTTCCGTATAGATGTAGGGTTTATTTCTCCTTCTATTGGTAGTAATTCTTGTAATAATTTACTGGACAGTCCATAGGACATGAGAGAGGCAAATTTTGATTCTAAATAGAGTAATTCGGGTGATGTGCGTTCTTTTAGTAGGGTTGCAACTGGGTTAAAGCTACGAGTTGCTTGCTCGCTACAAGCACAGTGAAATAAGCGATGACATTGCAGTTTTAATTTACCGAACGGTGTTCTATGTGTGATTGTCCGTTTATCTTTATGCAATAATTTGTTGCCACAATGTGAGCATAACTCTTGCTGTTTTTGATATTCTGCTATCTGTTGTTCAACTATGCTGCGTTGTGTCTGAAGCAATAATTCTTTGCCTTGGGCTAGGGTAAGTCCTAAGTTTTCTGGTTGTAGATTACCTTTTTCAATTTCTAAAACTTCTTGAATTAATTGGGTTTCTCCTGACTCTGATTCCACAATTACTTGGATTTTAAATTTCACACTATCTCCTGCTCAAATAACATCAATTTTCTATCTCCAGTGGCGTATTGTATTAAATGTTGATTAACTTTTTGACGGTCGAAGTGGTTTTGATAAATTGATAACCACGTTAATAGTTCACTAGCTTCTTCTCTATCCATGTCAAATTTCTTTTCCCTTAACATGGAAGCAAAACGCTCTAATACATCCCAAATAAAGAATTCTTCCCTTGCTTTCATAAAGCCCCAAGGTCCACCACAGTTTTCTGGGGGACAAACACCTTTGCCGTCTGTGCAGATTGGGTAAATTTGGTTTTGGTCTGGTGTAAGTATCGCTTCTACTCGAATTTGATGCCGCCACCAATAACGCCATGCACCCATTAATGGGCAAATACTGAAGTCATATTCGTATAAAAATTTTTCTTTTTCCCTAAATCCAAAGGATGAGAGTTTTACTTCGCAGGCGCGGTCATCAAATATTGTTCCACCTAGTTGGGTAATCCCGTACTGCTTACCGTGGATGATGAAATGGTGCAGGTGTATATTTTCCCACCCCATTGCCAGTTGAAGCGTGTAATGCAAGTCTTCTATTGTGCTGTTGCTGCTGACTTTTATGCGCCGCCATATCATGGGACTGATGCCAAGCAGCACTATTTTTAGTTGGTAAATGAGTGGTTCAGAGGAATCGGGCATTTGTGCATCTTATCGTGTTATGTACCCCATCTCCCCCAAAATTTTTCGCTCTCCATCTGGTGTAGACAAAACATCTACACCACACACCTACCCAGGCAAATAAAGACCTGAAGAATCGCTAGGTTTCGCATGGGCATACCTACTCGTAGTCTGCAAAGAAGTATGCCCCAAAGTCTGTTGCACCAACTGCACCGGCGCACCCCTATCAAGACTGTGCGACGCATGGGAATGCCTTAACCAATGGGGACTCACCTTACCCTGAATACCCGCCTTCTGACCCGCCTCCCCCACAATTTCCCAAATATGCCGTGGCTGCAACGGACCCCCTCCCTTCCTACTTTTAAACACCGCAGACTTAGCCGTATCATCAGCAGCACGCAAAGCCAACAAAGCCGAATATAACTTCTTGGGAATCAAAACAGTCCGCGACTTATCCCCCTTACCAAACAAAGTCACCTGCCCCTGGTCATCCCGATTGGGGCGGATATCAGACCAACGTAACAGTGCCACTTCCCCCACCCTAGCCCCAGTGTAATATAAAAATTGAATCAACAAGCGATCGCGCACATTTGACGTTAACGCCACCATCGTCATCACCTCCATCTCCGAAAGTATGCGTTCCGCCAACGTATCCTTGGGCTTCGGTAACAAAGTATCAGCAGCAGCATTGAATTGCAGATATTTAATTTTGCAACCATAAGAGAGCAGACTTTTAATCGCCGCAATTCTCCTCGCCCGACTAGCCGGAGACAAAGGTTTACCTGTTTTCGCCGTCGGGTGCGTCTCCAAGAAATCTGCAAAAGCCTGCACATCATTAATAGTCACAGTTTGCAAATCAACATCATTCAACCTCACCGTCTCCGGTGCTGACTGCAACAGAAAACCAATAAAATAGCGCACATCCGTCTCATAAGCACGATGCGACTCTTTACTGCGTTTAGTTGCCAACCACAGAGCCACGAGTTGGGCAGTATTGGCAACATCAGCCATCTTCGAGGTTGCCACCTCTTGCTGATATCGAGTTAACATAGAGATCTAACAAAAATATGCGTACAGAACCCTGCCCATGAATGGTAGGGTTTATTCCTTTATTTAAACACTGAAATCCATCTCAGAGGCTCATAAAAGCCTAATTTCTAATTCCCACTGAAAGCGTTCCAGACACATTCGCTACTCAGAATAAACAGGGAGTTTAGCATAAAAGTCTTCATCTGCACGAATTAAAGCTGGTCGTTGCATTAAATTGTCAATATATTCAGTCAGGAGGTCATCTAGTTGCAACATTCCCAGTTTTTTCGCCCAGAGTAAAACCCCACCTGTGACAACATCAGCAGCAGTAAAGCTATTCCCCACTAAGAAATTCTTGCCACCTAGTGCTTCTCTCAAAGGTTCAGCTACTCGGTTAAACCATTCATAGGATTCTTTTTTAGAACTTTGGGAATTGACAAACCCTGGCAGCACTTTTTCTGGCAATTTTGGTAAAACATTAAACATAAAACGTTCTACGGGTGGTTCTAAGGTCGCGGTAGAGTAAAGTAGCCATTGATAGTAATAAGCACGTTCCCATCTGTCTGGTGCTGGTGCAAATCCCTTATCTAGATACTTGTCTGCAAGGTAAGCACATATAGCCGCAGATTCAAAAATTGTTACCTCCCCATCTACCAGCACTGGTACTTTCCCATGCGGGTGCAGTTGTTTATATTCTGGCTGCTTTGTCATCGCCATGTTCACACGCACCAGTTCATAGGGGAGTTCCATTTCTTCTAATAACCATCGGCAGCGTACTGCCCTAGTTGTGGGCATATAATATAGCTTCATTGCTGTTTTTCCAGTTAAACTTACTATCTTATACAGAAAGAATCCACAAAGATTGACAGCAATCTGCCTGTGAACGGCAAAACTCTATGGCGCACTATCCGCATCTTATCGACAGTCTTCTTCTCTCAATGTGACATCTAATATCTAAATGTCATGAATTTTCAATTCTCCCTGCTCCCCTGCTGTCTTGATGATGATCTCATAAAATCCCCCTGCTAGAAAGCCCCGCCGTAGGCATCCCCCTGCCTCTACTATACCCCTCAAACACGGATAACTAACATTATCCGTGTTTGGGGTAAATTTGATATCGGAAACTGATGGCAATTGCCTGGGGTGTAACTGGGGGCAACATTGTGGCGATTGGCTACGCCAGTGCCGATAGCGTAAGCCATAGGCGATCGCATGATTGCTGTCACTAATGAACGTGATAGTATTGCGCGAGAAGAGCTACGCTGGCAGACTGTACACTTAACATCTACAAACTGTATTTTGCCCCTTGTTCTGCTAAATAAAGTTTCCTATCCTGGTAATCGGGTAAAATTCTCTCGACTCTATCCCAGAAGTCATGATTATGATGCGCTTCTAGCAAATGCACCATTTCATGCACGATGACATATTCAATTAAGTGCTGGGGTAACATCGCTACTCGCCAATGAAAATACAAATCCCCTTGGTGTCCGCAAGACCCCCAATGAAAGCCCAATTCTCTGACTTGGAATGAACGAGGTGTAGCACCAATTCTATTAGTCAGTGCCGCAATTTTTGGTTCTAAAATTGGTGACAGGTGTTGTTTATACCACTGAATAAAATATTCATGACCTTGGGCTTGGACGTGGCGTTGCAACTCAAAGCGGCTTTGGTATAGTCGCAGGGGCGGTTGTTGTTTGACTGCATCTACTAATTTTAGGGAATAACTGCGTCCTAAGTAATAAAATTTTTCACCACCAACATATTTTTTAACTGTCTCTGGTGGAGAATATGATTCTTTTTTTAACAGCTTGCTATAAATCCAATAGCGTTTATCATTAACAATTTTTTCTAAGGTTTCGATTGGTAAGGCGGGCGGTGATGTTAATATTAATTTTCCGTCCCGTTCTACGGTGATGCCAACGGTGCGGCGATGAGGACTGTGACGCAGTTCAAAGGCAAGTTCGCCAAAGGTAATAGTTGTCATCCTCTGAGAATATCACGATTTCTCCGAGCGAGTTGGACAAGTTTATCAGCAATTTCTTCTAATTGGTTGTAACTGACTAAATCATGATCATCTAAGTAACCTACTATCCATTTGATTAAATCATCTTGAACAATGGGATTCTGCCAATTCACACGCTGCACTTCTTGGCGAATATGCTCAACAATTTCTACTGTAGCTTGTACTAATTGGCTGCGTTCTGCTGGGGAATATTCACTTAAAATTCCCCAAAATGGTAATTGAGTTTGGGGGTCTAGTCCTGTATCATCTGTGGTACGAACTGTTTGCATTTCTTGACTATATTTCCACAAAGCTTCAACTTGTGCCTGTCGATTTTCCGCTAAATTATCTAAAATATCTTGTAGTTTTTCACTTAAATTTTTATAATAACTAGGATCTTCATCATAATGAAGGCTAATATAATGACGAGCAGCAAATTCCATTTCTGCGGCTTGGGCTTTGAGGGAACGATGGCGTTGAACGTGGGTTTTAAAGTCCAAGGACATAATATCAACTGGCGGTACTTTGGGGTCAATATCTTGGGCTATGAGATATTGATCTATTAATGCTCTGACTTTTTCTTTGGAACTGACTAAATTTAATTTTTCATCGCGGTAAAGGTCAGCAACGGATTTTTTAATGAGTGCAAGTTTTTTGGCATCGCGGACAAAATTATCGGGGTGACGGGCTTCTGGACGGGGGAGAATGGTGTCCAGAATATCAATAAATTCTTTAAGATAATCATTAAACTCTACTCGCAGACGTTCATCGCGCAGTAAGTCTACACAAGCATCAACATCATCAATTGTGCAGTTATTCTCAGTTAATAAATTAATAACTTTTTGATGTGCGTCTCGGAGTTTTGGTAGTTCTAATTTGATATCAAATAATGCTGCTTCTGTGTCTACGTTATCATAAGCAGCTAGGGCAGCAGCAATATCTACACCGTAATAATCTACTACTAAGCCATATTTTTTATTATCGTCATAGACACGGTTGACACGGGCAATGGCTTGAAGTAATTCATATTCTTTAAGGTTGCGGTCTAAATATAAAACTTGTTCTAAGGGGGCATTAAAGCCTGTTAGCAGCATATTTTTAACAATTAAAAATGCTAAACTATCTTCTGCTAAGGGTTTTTTGAATTGCTCAATATGTTTGTCCTGTTGAGTTTTATCTGTCCATTGTTTCCAACTATTATCATCGCCTTTATCGCCAGAAATGACAGCAGCAAATTCTAATTTACGAATCATTTCCAAGTGAGGGAAAGCTTGAACATAAAATTGATTGTCAGCATCTAAATTTTCTAAAGTTTCTGGATCTAGATTTTGTAAAATTACAGCCCGATTTTCTAATTCTTGTACCAGTTCTTTTTTCGCTTCGACAAATGCCCGTTGGTAACGAACAGCAGCAAGGCGGGTAGGGGCGACAACTTGGGCTTTAAAACCACCAGGGGCGATGCGTTCTAGATAATGCCGCAGCATATTTTTGGCTTTGGCTTTGATTAATTCCCGTGCTTCTGCGACTTGGGTTTTGGTGGCATATTTGGCTTTTATTTGCGATCGCTTTTCTGGGGTTTTATCTCCAAAAATAACTGCAAATAGTTGATCTAGGTCATTACCTTTGGTGACAGCACCCCTGGCTTCTAAACCTTCGTAAATAATGGGCAGGGTTACTTTATCTTTTTGCGATTGGAGAATATTGTACTCGTCAATATAGCTACCAAAAATTTGGGTGGTGGTTTTTTGGGCGGTTTTGACAATGGGCGTGCCAGTAAAACCAATGCGGGCGCAGTTGGGTAACGCTTGTAATAAGTTGGTATGTAGGGTGCTGGTATGGGAACGGTGGGCTTCGTCTATGAGAACTAAGATATTCTCCGAAGGATTGAGATTTTGGGCTATCTTTTCGGTTACAGCTTCTTCTTCTGAGTCCTCACCGTTTCTGAATTTTTGAATCATGCCAAAAACTAAACCAGCCCCAGGAATTTGCAGATACTTTTCTAGGGTGTTGACTTTTTTGGCTTTTTGTAATGGTTCTCCGGTGAGGGAGGCGGTGTCTGCTAGTTGTTTTTCTAAGTCTCTGCGGTCGGTGACAACAACGATTTTAAAGCGGCGTAGGGCGGGGATGGTACGCAGTTTGCGAATTAAATAAACCATTGTCAGGCTTTTTCCTGAACCTTGGGTATGCCAAATAATACCCCCGCGTTGATCATCTGTACCATGTTGGGCGCGGGTTTGGTTGTGTTGTAGGCGGTGCAGTGCTTTGTAGACGGCGCGATATTGTTGGTAACGGGGGACAATTTTGATGGTTTGGCCGCCACTGGTTGTAAACAGAGTGAAGTTGTGGAGAATATCTAAAAGGTTTGCTGGGTGCAGCATCCCGGCAATTAGGGTTTGGCGATCTGTAGGTTCTGTTACCCCTAATTCTGCGGTAACATCTGCGATGGGGCGGGGGGCGGTGTCTTTCCACTCGACGTAATGTTCATAGTTTGCGCCGATGGTCCCAGCAGCAGCCCGTCCTCTGGAAGCGGCTATGAGTAGGAGATTGTAGTGAAATAATACTTCTGCCCCTTCTGGTTGGCTGCTACCGCGTTGGTTGGAATATTTTAATAAGTCTGTGATAGCGGCGGTGATGGGGTTATCAAGTTTGGGGCTTTTGCATTCGATAACCACCAGGGGGATACCGTTGACGAACAGGATGATATCAGGAATGATGAAGCCTTTGTTACCAGTCATCCAAGGGGGGTCTACCCGGAATTGATTGATGGCGAGAAAGTCGTTGCGGTCTAAATGTTCTGGATTAAATTCAATAAAATGGACGGTGTGCTGGTTGCCGTCTTGTCCTAATACGGTTGTGCCTTTGATTAATAATTCGGTGGTTGCTTGGTTGGCTTCCATTAATTTATTTGTCCCCAGCCGTTCTAGTTGACTGACTGCGGTTTGAATTTGCAAATCATCTAGCCAGGGGTTAATACGTTTGACTGCGGCTTTGAGGCGGTCTAAAAGCAGTATTTGTTTGAAGTTTTGGCGTTCTGTAGTTTCTGGTTTGTCCCAACTGCCTTCTATATGTTGCCACCCCATACTCATAAGTTGTTGAATGGTGGGTTTTTCTACGTGGATATACTCAGGCGTTTGTTGGGGCATAGAGGGCAGTTTGGGCGAAATTAACCGCAAAAAAGCGTGATATACCTATATTAAGGTATTTGCCCCTGTTATTTGAATCACTGTGCCAAAATGGGAAAATCGTAGGCTAAGGCTGAATTTAAGATGGAGTAAGCTTTTTAAGAAGTGCTTTCTCCCATAAAGTTGGTGAAAAACTACGGTTATGTTGTTATCTCGGTTCAACACCAATATTTTATTTGTCACACTTTTTTGTTGAACCAACTCAACTATTATATACGGCACAGACACTATTATTTGATGGTGTTGCATTTTTGACTTGTTAAAATACAGCCTTGTAAAAGCCAGAGAGGATAAGTGATGACAGCTTTTGAATCAAGTGTTTCGCAAAAAATAGCTCCAACAACTTCTCAGCCTATGTTAGAGCCTGATTTAGCAATAGGCGTTGCTGATTTCGGGGATGATTATTTATTAGCGATCGCTAAACTATTACATGACCAATACTTCAGATTATTAGATTTTTATTTTCATACCTTGATTCAGCAACGCCTAGCAATACAGAAGCAGCGAAAATCATGGGACCTTTTTATCGCTGATCTCGTGAACTCAAAAAAACCTAAACCTCTCTGGAGTTTTGTCGGAAAAAGATTGTTTCAGCTTAGTTTAACCCGGATCTATGATGAAGCAGATATAATTTTGTTAGTTTATGAGGCAGGTACGAAAGCAATTCTATCTGGAAAAACAATAGATAATTTCGCAGGATGGTTTAGAAAAGTTGCTCTTAATATTATGAATAATTTTTGTAAAAAAGAAATTAGTCAAAGAAAAATTATTAAACGATTAGAAAATATAGTTGAGGCAGTATCTTATCCACAAGACTTAGTTAATGAAGATTTTTCAGAACAGCAACGTAAAACATTAATTGACGGATGTAATAAGCATCTTAATGAAATGGAACTTATAATCATAATTCTTAGAGAAGTGGAACAATTATCATGGGAAGATATTGCAATACAATTAGTTTTTGAAAAACATGAGAATGATGATGCTAATTTAGTAACAAGAGTGAGAAAAAGAGGTAATAGAGCTTTACATAAGCTGCTGCGTGAAATTAACAAATAATGTTAGATAAAAGATTTAAAAACTTTAAATAATTTAATGGTAGGTAAGTAAAATGAAAAAAGCAATCCTCATAGGCGTTAGCGATGAAACTCAAATTGAATTAGAAGCAATAAGAAAAGATTATTTAGAAGCCATAAAAACACTAATAGAGAAAACGAGAGATGGATATCATGATGAGAAGCTAACTATAAGTGTAGTTGGAACTTACCGTTGTGGGAAATCAAGTATTATTAATAGTTTGGTTGGCAAACGGATAGATTCAGCAGATATTAACAACTACTATCGCTTCTCTTTACCAACTCAAAGTAACTTCAATCTAACTTTAAAAGGTTTAAGTGCAGATGCGAAATTGCAGTTACTTAGTAGTGATGGTAATGACTTAATCGGCAGATATTACAACAATAGAGATTTTGCCGATTTACGAGTAATTCGTACTGATAGCCAAATTTTTCATTTTTCAGGACATGGTTCATCATATCCAAGAGTTGGTAATGAAAATTACACTTTCTATACTCAATCAAATGATGTTGCAAGACTGCGAATAAATAATCAATTACTAATTGATAAGTGGCAATATAAAAGTACCCAAAAATACAGTAGTTCTATTTTCTTAATTGATTTTGGCTCTTGTAAGAAATTTGCTCTTGACCATTATGAACGTGGTCTTCAAGCAATTTCTGAATTAACACGATTAACACCCATAGAATTTAAAAATATGGAAAGAATCGGAAAGAATGACGAATTTGAACAGCTTACATTAGAACAACAAAAAATTATCAAAGAATATGCCAAATTAGCAACTCATACAGAATTATCTGAATGGGAGGTAGAACGTATGGGAGAAATTTTAGAACTGGCTGAGTCTGACAAAGTTCTAACTTTATTAATAAATGAGATTGATAACTGGACTAGCGCAAATGCGAATGTACAGTTAGTTACTAGTGATGGTAATGATATTATCTATGGTGGAGACGGTAATGACATTATCTGTGGTGGTGATGGTAATGACTATCTACATGGTAATAACGATATCTTCTCCTTTTGGATATTTAAAAATATGGAAAGAATCGAAAAAAATGACGAATTTGAACAGCTTACATTAGAACAACAAAAAATTATCAAAGAATATGCCAAATTAGCAACTCGTGCAGAATTATCTGAATGGGAAGCAGAACGTATGGGAGAAATTTTAGAACTGGCTGAGTCTGACAAAGTTCTAAATTTATTAATGGACGAGATTGATAATTGGATTGGAGAAGAAATGAATCTTTTCAATGATGAAAATATTGATTATTGGGAAAATCAAAAAGCAAGATTAAAGGAATTTATCGGATTAGATTACCCTGAAAATATTGGTAATGATTCACCAGATACAGCATTTTTATATGGAAGTTATTTGAATAAAAGCAAGGATTGTGGATTTGTCAATGAGCGTTTATTTAACAAGAAACAAAACCTAACTACCCTAACTACAGTGGTAGCTACTTTAGCTAGTGGGCTATTTTTTACTCCAACTTCTTTATTAACTTCTACAGAAAGCACAACATTTTTTTGTAGTCCCCAAGAGGATGGAAGTTATGCAACTGTGGCTCGAACAAGTCAAGGAGATAAGGTATTTATTAGATGGAGCAGTGATTACTTTAATAATTCCTCATATACTCCTAAGCAACGTTGTCACCAAGTAACTAAGAGATTGAAGGAATTTTATGAGGATAATAAGTTAAGATATTTAACTACTCAAAAAATCAACAATCATCATGTACTATGTGCTAGTACCAAAATATCACCCAAT
Source organism: Anabaena sp. EIM26 (assembly GCF_057568715.1). NCBI lineage: Bacteria > Bacillati > Cyanobacteriota > Cyanophyceae > Nostocales > Nostocaceae > Anabaena > Anabaena sp. EIM26. The sequence continues at coordinate 22,800 of NZ_JBWNLG010000007.1, forward strand.
AGTGAATACTATGATTTGGGAGATGTGGAACTGCTAACTTTAAATCCAGAAGAAGAACCTAATCAAATTTTGAAAAAGTTAATCAAGATTGATGATGAGCTTAGTATTATATGCTCTGAATATGATTCAGAAGGTCGTTTGTATATTGATATGGAGAAACTGTTAACCCTCTCATCTGTATAGAAGTTATTAGTTAGGATATATTAATGAAATACAGGAGGGTATGAGTGGTGGTCTAGTATTTAAGAGAGAAGGGTAAGTAATCGCTATTAATGGTTGGTTACTTATAGCATTATTAATCCTCTCATCTGGAGATGAGAGGGTTTTACTTCTATTGTGATTTACTTGCTTATCTTAGACTCCTCTTGTTTCTTGTGTTCTTTATCTAAGTTGATTTCTCTCTTATCAACATCTGTGGTAATTTTTAATGTTTGAGGAGTCACTTCCATATTAAAAAGATAACGCCCGTTTATCATATAGATGGTGGTAACAGCACCAATACTAAAAATGAGAACTCCACAGAGTGGGAAGCTAAGTTGCCAAATGGGAAATTGTTTTTTCATTGGTTCTATCCTCACAATAAGATTGAGTTTTTAAATAACAACGAAAGGCAGAAAATTGAGACGACAGAAAAATTGCTATACTTTCTCAAATGTGTTAAAGTTAGCAAGATAATAAAATTTCTTTCTGTCGTGATTTGATTAATTCTTGGCTTGGGATTTTAGCCTTTCTACTTATTTGTGTAAATTAAGGATGAACTTGTGACAAGTTAGCTCCCTCTGTGCCAAAAGACATTGAAGGTGAACTCTCTACAACTTTCTAAAAGCAAAACCCCAATGATTAACCATTGGGGTTCTTATAGCCGCTTCATTTTGGCGATTGCTGGGAGATGAAGTCTGAAACACTGATTATTTCCTAGATTTGATGATTTTAGCAGTCCAATTGGTCGATATACTACTGCTGTGTAGTTTCCACCTGAATCTCTAGAATCTATGTATAGTCAATGTTTAAAAGATCAATACTTTCGGATCACTACTCGGAATTTTATTATTTCTTTAATCTCTTTGATTTTTTGTCAAAGTTTATACTAAGAAAAAATCAGTGGTATTTTTAGCTGTAATATTGAAATATCTTAACAATTGGTAATCAAATATGTCACAATCTAAATTTTATCATCACTAAATTAAAGGAGAGTAAAACATAGGAATTAGCTATGTCGCATAAAACTAACAATACAATGCTCAGTAATTTTAACAATGGAGAAACTGATTCACCACATATTATTGACGTATCTTCTTATGATATTCTTCCAAAAGAACCTTTTCGTTTAGCGGAAGAATATCGTCAATTATATTCTTGTGAAACACTTTCAGAACGACAAATAGTACGTCTTGGAGAAATTCTTGAAGCTGCTCAAGAAGATGAATTACTAAACTCTCTACTCATAGATGCTGATCTTTCTTTATTTCATAAAAATGAGGTATTCACCGAAGATACTATCCGCTACTATAGAGAGCAGCAAGATATAGCAAGAATAAACTACGAAAGTTATATCAATACAATGGAGCTAGTCAAAAGTAATACGGAGTAAGCTGTTTAGCGATTGAGAATGGCCATTTACGCCGTGCTGTACTACGTTGTTTCTTCCTAGTGGAGAACTTTTTGGCTCTTGTGTCTCTTTTATGGTAATTGAGGATTGATTATAACAAAACCCTTACGGGACAAGGGTCATGAACAATTATAACCATATTTTCAATGAAATGCCTACATAATAAGGCTTTCAATGATTTTGAACCAGATTTTCCATAAAAAGAACCGAAGAACCAACATTTTTTAGTATCAATGTTTTTGCTAAAGTACGGTTTTCCGAACCGATTCAAGAGGAACAGAACAGAAGTTTTTTTGTCACCATAAGATGTGAGTCTAGGCTTAAATCAAAACCCGGATTTCTCACCAAAATCCTCAAACCCTTATAAAATATGTATTCTGGGTTTTCACACTGTGTCAAAAATCAACCCGGTGAAAAATGCCCGAAACCGTTTCTCTATAAGGATTATATAGATTGCGATCGCATTGTTTGTGAGAAATGCGGAAAAGTAAGGTGCGATTCGTTCAAGGTATTTAGGTATAAAGCCCAATTTACCCTACTGGTTGCTAAATTTATGATCAAGGCTCAAATTCGCTCTTAAGTCACAATAGTTCACTTATTATTGAGGAAGATGAATGGATTCATTTATAATTCTTGGTAGCAACAGCCTAACCCAACGTTAGATTGATTACATCCATCAAGAGTTGCATTTATTCCGATCTTCATGTCCCAGGGGATACCCAAAAATCAATTTTTTAATCCATTGAAGTTTACAGAAGTGGTTGGAAAAAAAGCACAATCTCATTCCGAATTATCCACACCTGCTACCTGTGTGGAGGATCTCATGAAAGTTATGGGGGAATTACTGAGTCCGGGAAATACTCAAGGGTTGTATCTAACTGCCTGGAGTGACTCGCTCATCCAGAAATTTCATTTACAAAATGTTGTTGAGCCAATAGATTTAATTCATGATGCCTTTCTTCGTGGCGTTAAAACATTAGAATCTGGAACGTCTATTAAATATCCATTAGCATGGTGTCGAGGAACAATCTACAACGTAGTTAGAGAAAAAAGTCGGATTGAACATAAAACAGTTCCATTGACCGATTGCTTAATTGAGAATATATCATCATTGACTAATGAGAGTTCTCTTACTGAAACTACTGTTGGCTTGGAATTAGCAGATAGTAGTAATGTTGGGTTATTAGAATTTACTGCTTTAATGGAGCAGTTAACCCCATTTGAACAACAACTCATTAGATTGAGGCTCGAACATGATAAGACATGGGACCAAATTAGTGAGCATTTTAGGGGGCAAGGTTATAACGTCAACTCCGGCAGTTTGCGACAAAGATATAAAAGATTACGAGAACGATTGCAAAAATCCAGAAGACAGATTTCGTTAAACTGATTTTCCTCATGTAGCTGTAAGGTTTATAATGGATTTAACTTTGTCAGCTTGTTAGCTAAAATCAGTAAATATGTAAACTCTGCCTGTCAAGAAACATTTGTGGTACAATTTATCTAAGGGTCAACACTTCAAAAACGCTCCTCAAGACCCTTTTATATTTTATACCCAATGCCTTATGTGAATTAAAAATTTGCAAACAACATCAAAGGTTGTGGCTTTTACGTTAATCGTAATTTCTACCTCTGTGAACGAGACTACGGTGTTTCAGCATCTAACTCACATAAGGCCTACCGAAAAATCAAAACATCAAATATCTCTCAATTATTTATCAATCCATTGTTCTAACCAGGGACTTACTTTTACAAGTAATGCTCTCAGATTTTTTTGCGGAACTATTTCTTCATGATGTAACCGCCCTAAAATAATACCTGGATGTCGATGTTGTGTTTGGGCAAATTCTTCAACTGCACGGCGTGAAAAGAATTTTCCGGTTTTACTAACAAAGTTATTTAAGGCTTGAGTTTCTATTAACCAATTGGCTGCTTGTTGATTAGCTGCTTGTTCTTCTTCATTTTCTGCTAATGCTTCTAAATTATCTAAATAAGCTCCTTTATGTCCGAGAACAATGTGCGCTAATTCATGCAGGAGTGTGAACCAAAATGAGTCAATTCTGTCATATCTCAATGTTAAGGCGACAACGGGATTATTGTTTAAATAAAAGGCTGCACCATCTAAATAGGTTTTACTGAGATGGGGGACAATGACAAAATGTACGCCTAAATCTGTGAGTAATTTAGGAATATGTACAATGTTTTCTACTTGTGCAGCATGGGTGAGAATTGTGGGTATTGCTGCTTCTAGGTGGGAACGGTTAAAAGCGGGGATGGTTTGCTGTTTGGCTAGGTTTTCTACTCGTTTTACCCAAACTATTTGTGATGTTTCTTCTGGTTCTAGATGCTGTGAGCAACGAAAGTTAACATCTAATTTGGGGGTTTCATTTAAAGAAAATATGCCTAAAAAATTACAAACTTGCTGCTCTAATTCATCTAAAGAATTGGTTTTGGGAATCCAATTATTTTTAATCAGTTCTGGGATGGGAGCAAGGGTATATAAACGGCTTTTACGGGCTATATCTGGCTCGGTTTTTTGTTGACTTGCTAAATGCAAGCGATATTTGGCTTCTAAGTTTGTCCAAAATTCAGGTGATGTCCCAATGGCTTGGGAAAGTTCCAGGGCTGTTTCTGGAGTAATTTGCTTATTACCGCGAATAATTTCGTTGATGGTTTGCACAGGCCAACCCATGATTTCGGCTAGGTCTTTCTGTGTCCACCCCCGCGCTTCTAATTCTCGACTTAAAATTCTGCCTGGGGTTGGTACTCTTGCTGGTGCTAGTTTTTGGTTCATATTTCTGTTTCCCCTGCTGCGTGGTGTTAGTGGTAGTCTTCGATATCAATAATTGTCAGGTAGTTTCCTTGTTCATCTTCAGCCAAGGTGACAATTAAACGCCACTGAGCATTTAAACGCAGAGAACGTTGTCCCTCCTTGCCACGTTTTCCTTGTAGTTTTTCAAATCTCAATCCTTTTTGGGCATACAAGTCTCGTTCGTCTACAGCAGCGTCAATAATTGCCATGACTTCAAAGAAGTCGTCAACCACTCCTGGGTATTTGTGAGCATTTTTTTCTTCTGTGTAAAGTGCTTCAAGTTTTTTTGTCTGGAAATAAAAACGCACAGAGCTACTCACCCCCCTAGTAAAATGCACTGAATTAAGCATTATACTATGGGTAATTTCAGCTTTGGGGTGAATGGCTGTTTTTTTATTGTAAATCTTCTTGTAACTGGTGTTTTAAGAGTTTGAAGAATTTTATCTAAAGTTCCTGTAATGCAGGGTTGATACTGCTTTTAGCAGCTTTTATCTGTTTTTTTAGGGGATTTTATAGTACAATTGTACGTTAAGAAGTGATAAATGTCAAGGTGCGGTTAAAAAGCTAGTTAGCAATTATTAGTTTTTGACTCGTACTTTTCCTGTTAATAAGTCCTGCATTAATCCCTGTTTTTGTAGTTTGAGTTTATTAAGATATGCTTCTTCTTTACGAATGCGAGTTTCGTGGGTGTTAATGATTTTAACAATCATGCTTTGTTCTTGAACCTTTGGCTTAGGCGCAAGAATTTTAATAATGCGTTCTGGTGAAGTATGTCGTACTGTAGTACCTGTTGCATTGCTGATAATATTCCGACGTATTCTGTCGCTATTCATGACCTGCATTAAAAAGCGGTTATCCCATGTATCAGGTAAAATAAGAACAATTTTACCAATCCGTTGATTGTGCAATACATAAAATGGTAATTCTAGTTGAACCACTCGCCCTAAAATGAGCGTTTTAGGTGAGAGGTCAGTCATGACAATAAGAAGTTCTCCATTACCTAAGACAGTGCTTTCAGGAATTTCACCCCGATAATATTTAGTATTGTTGTCATCAAAATAAAGTCCACCTTCTCTATGGAAATTACCAGGAACCAAAAGCACTTCTCCTGGTGGACTATCAGCGAAATATTCACCTTTAAAGGCATATCCATGAACAATCTCAATCTCTTTATAGAGAGGAGACACTTCCCAATCTTTCGGAATCATCCCCAGTGGTGAATCTTGGAACTGTTCAGGGTGCGCTTCTGGATTTCTCAGTTGTCCATTTTCGTCTAACCCGCGTGTGAGTAAGTCGTGCAGGAGTCCGGCTTTGATTTGTTTAAGTTTGGAAATCAGAGAAGCTGTGTGTGCGATCGCATTATCCACCTTATCCAATATTTCAGCAATACGCTGCTGTTCTTGAAAACTAGGTTTGGGAACTAAATTCGCTGTAATCCGGTCTGGGGAGGTATGTCGCACAGTTGTACCTGTTGCATTGCTTATGATATTGCGTCTTACTCTGTCGCTATTCATCACAAGCATTAAAAACTTTTTATTCCATGTATCGGCAAATTTTGGAATAATTTTACCTATTCGTTGGTTATGTAATACTTTAAAGGGTAATTGAAGTTGAACAACACGCCCTAAAATAAGTGTTTTTGGTGAAAGATCCGTCATAACAATGAGAAGATCACCATTAGTTAAAATAGTGTTTTTGGTAAAGTTTCCTTGATAATACTTGGTATTGTTATTATCAAAGTAAAGACCACCTTCTCTATGAAAATTACCAGGAACTAAAAGAACTTCCCCAGGAGGTTTATCAGAAAAATATTTACCTTCAAAAGCATAGCCATGCACTAAAATAATTTCATCTTTAAGACTTACAACATCCCAATCTTTAGGAATATTCAGCGTTGATAAATCTTTCAACTCCTGATTTTCCACGACAAGATCATACATAACCCAACCCCCGCATAAACTCACTCAACTTTTGCGCTGCACTATCCCGTTCAGACTCAATATCCTGCAAAGTCACTCGATATTTATCCCACCAATTTTCTACTGCTGCAATTACCTCCTGTCGGTGCGCTGTTACATATCGCTCCAATTCACTAATTAACCCATCCTTGAATATTCCTAATACCAAATCCTGACATTCAACATCAGTCAAATTTTTCCGTGCAGCTTCTAAATGCTCAACCAAACTATTTTTTAAATCCCTTAACTGCGTCTTAGCTTCGCGCAATTGCCGATTAATTTCTTTATAAGGTTCTAACTGTAACTCAATAGCATTAATTTCTATTTCATTCTCAGCAATAAAAGCATCAATTTCAGCAATTTTATCACCATGCAATAAAGGCGTTTTTTTCAAATTTTTAAGTTCTTTCTTTGGTTCTTTAATAGCATTCTTCAGAGTTTTTAACACCGTCTCCAATTGCTTGACATAATTAACTGCTTCTGCTTCTTCCTCATCAGCATCACCATTCTCACCTTCTGCCTCATCACCACGTTCAAATGCTGCTTTTTGTTGTTCTAAATCTGCAATCTGGGCTTCAGCATCAGCTATATCTTGTAAATAATTAGGCATCAACCGAACAACTAATTTATGATTGAGTGGGTCAAATTGTTCCTGTTTTTTCTTATCTTCATCATCTTGTTCCAGGGCATCTTTAATTGTATCAACCCAGCTATCAACTAAACCATCAAAATCCGATTCAGATAATATTCTCAATTCATACTGAACTTCATCCCCCCAACTGGCAATTACACCCGCAACTTTAAACCTGTCCAGGAGTCCCACAGGTTCTAACATTTCCACAAAAGAACTCATAAACTCAACCCGGAGTTCCATCACTTTTTTCGTTTTTGGTAATGCAGCTAAATTAGGTGAATGTAATTGCCACCAAGTTGCAAAGGTGTCATATAATTTCTGTTCTTGTTGCTTTACTCCAGGGTCAGTTTCAATAAAAGTTTTAATTTGGGAACGTTCGGTAATAGTAGGAATAAAATCAAAATAATTGCTCATTTATTATTTAATAATTAGATTGAATAAGTTTACTATCAAATATAATCGTTTATCTCAAATAAATTTAAAATTTTACAGCAGTAGTCAGTAGGGGTTTAGCAGTGCTAAAACCGTACAGGAGTCAAGAGTAAAATTGGCTTTGTGTATAGGTTTCAATTTAGATTCTGTACCTCATTAATCTGCAATCTGCTGTAAACTTAAATAAATTATAGAAACAACTCCTCACACAAGGGTATATTTTAAAATTAAACCTCATCATGGGTCATTTTTAGCTATTAATATGTTCGTGGCATGAAAACCATGTGCATTAAGCAGAGGTGATTTTGCCGCTACTTCTGCTTTGGGAATACCTCCTAATAAATGCGCTCGGACATCATGGGGTTCTGGTGGTGGGGCATTATCAGCATAACGGCGGATATTGCAATTATAATTGTTATCTTGATGGGCTAATTCTTCTTTAGTAACAATAGCAGAATATCCTGGTAAGGCAACGAAATTTTCAAATACCCAGGTAATTTTTTCAATATGTTCTGGACGCAAATAATTCTGTGCGCGTCCTGCATAATATTCAGCATCAGCATTAATAAATAATACCTTACCATGTCGTTCTTCTGGTTTAGCACCTGGGGAACGCATCACCAAAATACAGGCAGGGATACCAGTACCATAAAATAAATTGGGCGGTAAACCAATAACTGCTTCTAG